>CAVSVI010000007.1:0-32073 GCA_963731455.1 uncultured Actinomycetota bacterium | reverse complement strand
CCGCCGAAAGTGCTCACGAGCCGAAGGCACCCACCGCCGCGACCACCGCCCGCGAGAGCGCCGACGAACCCTGGGCGTTGGGGTGCACCGGGAACGCGGGCGCCGTGGGGACGAGTCCCTCGATGTACTTGGTGCCGGGCGCCTGGCAGATGTCGTGCCCGACCGTCGGGGTGTAGGTGTCCACGTAGGTGGCCGACCCCGCGTCCGCGCTGCGGTGGATGCGGGCGTCGAGGTCGATGAGCACGCCCCGGAGGTACGAGACGTCCTCCGGCGTGATCGGCACGGCCGGGTAGCAGCCCGGGCCGGTGGCCGGGAGCACCGCGGGGTAGCCGACCAGCGCGACCCGGGCCTCGGGGGAACGGCGGTGGACCTCCGAGAGCACCGTGACCAGCTTCGACCCGAGCGCGTCGATGCGCCGGCGCAGCTCGTCGGTGCCGCCCGCGGTGTAGTGGTCCTTGCAGGGCGACCCGAACGGCGTGGCCGACAGGCAGGTCCGCACGATCTCGGAGAACCCGATGTCGTTGCCGCCGATCCCCACGGTGACCAGCTTCGTGGCCGTGGTCAGCGCCGAGTACTGGGGCGGGTTGACCCCGGCGTCGGTGGTCTGGGCGGTGCCGAACTCCTTCGTCGTCGCGCCCGAACAGCTCGCGTCGGTGAGCTGGGCGCCGAGCGCCGTCGCCGTCAGGTGCGGGTAGTTGTTCACCGACCGGAAGCACCCCGGGGGCGGTCCCGCATTCGTCCCGGTCAGCGGGGAGGCGGTGTAGGAGTCGCCGAGTGCCACGTACGGCGACGTGTCCCCGCCCGGCGGCGCCGCCGACGCGACACCGGCCGCGCCGCAGAGCAGGGCGCCCGTGATCAGGCAGGACAGGACCGACCGAACGCCCACGTCTCCCCCTCGCAGAGATCGTCTGATGTCGCCGCGGCGGCCGGCTCGCCCCGGCTGTGATCCCCGCCCCGGCTGCCGTGGTGGAACGTCAGGACATCTCGGCGAGGAGCTCGGCCATGCGGCCGACCCCGGTGCGCAGGTCGTCGTCCCCCAGCGCGTACGACAGGCGGAAGTACCCCGGCGTCCCGAAGGCCTCGCCCGGGACCACCGCCACCTCGGCGTGCTCGAGGATCGCCGCCGCCAGGTCGACCGAGGTCCGCGGGCGCGCGCCGCGCAGCTCGCGGCCGAGGAGCCCCCGGACGTCGGCGTAGGCGTAGAAGGCGCCGCGCGGCGTCGGGCACTCGACGCCGTCGATCGCGGACAGCATCTCGACGATCGTGCGACGGCGGCGATCGAACGCCGCGCGCATCTCCTCGACCGCGTCCAGCGGCCCGGACACCGCCTCGAGCGCGGCGCGCTGCGCGACGTTGCAGACGTTGGAGGTGAGGTGGGACTGCATGTTCGCAGCGGCCTTGACGACGTCGTCGGGGCCGATCAGCCAGCCCACGCGCCACCCGGTCATCGCGTAGGTCTTGGCGACGCCGTTCACGACGATGCACCGGTCGGCCATCTCGGGGACGGCGACCGGCATGGAGACGTGCTCGGCGCCGTCGTAGACCAGGTGCTCGTAGATCTCGTCGGCGATCACCCAGATCCGGTGCTCGGCGGCCCACCGGCCGATCGCCTCGACCAGCTCCCGCGGGGCGACCGCCCCCGTCGGGTTCGACGGGGAGCACCACAGCAGCGCCTTCGTGCGCGGGGTGCGGGCGGCCTCGAGCGCCTCGACGGTCGGGAGGAAGCCAGTGGAGGCGTCCGTGTCGACCTGCACCGGGTCGCCCCCGGCCATGCGGGCGGCCTCGGGGTAGGTGGTCCAGAACGGCGCGGGCAGCAGCACCTCGTCGCCCGGGTCGACGATGGTCGCGAACGCCTCGAATACCGCCTGCTTGCCGCCGTTGGTGATGAGGACTCCGGACGGCTTGACCTCCCAGCCGGAGTCGCGCCGGGTCTTCGCGGCGACCGCCTCGCGCAGCTCCGGGAGGCCGCCGGCGGGGGAGTAGCGGTGGTTCTTCGGGTCGGAGCACGCGGCGACGGCGGCGTCGACTACCGGCTGGGGGGTCGGGAAGTCCGGCTCGCCCGCTCCGAAGCCGATGACCGGGCGCCCTGCGGCCTTGAGCGCCTTCGCCTTCGCGTCCACCGCGAGCGTCGCCGACTCCGCGATGCCCCCGATGCGCGCCGAGATCCGGCGGTCGGTGGCGGCCGGGGCGAGGTTCCCCGAGGTCGAGGACGTGACTGCGGTCATGCCACGAGATTCTGGCAGACGCCCTCCCCCACCCAGCGAGGTGATTCCGTCGTTCGTGCGCCCGCGAGGAGGGCGGCCGACTGCCGCTGGCGGGGGTGCCGTACGATCGACCGCACGGGACGACGGGTCCTCGGCCTCGGCATGCGTGCACTGCGGTGGATGCACGCCGTGCAGGGGATCCCGGTGTCCGGCGGCTCCCGACGGGCCGCCACAGGGGCGTAGCTCAATTGGCAGAGCAGCGGTCTCCAAAACCGCAGGTTGCAGGTTCAAGTCCTGTCGCCCCTGCACTCCGGGCCGCCCGCGGCGCGGACACGACGGACGCGGAGGACGGAAGAGTTGAGCGAGGACACGGGCGGGCGGCGTCGCCCCGGCGCCGACGGCGCCGGGCGCTCCGACGACGCGCGCGCCGGCTCCCGTCCCAGCACCGCGGCCGGGCGTCGTCGCCGCGCGGGGCCCGAGGCGGACGGCGAGACCGGGGGGACCACCCGGGTCGCCACCCCGGCGCGCCGGGACAAGGGCGCCCCGACACCGTCGAGGGACGCCGCGCGGGCGTCGTCGGAAGGCTCGGTGATCGCCCGGCTGCGCCGGTTCCTGCGCGAGGTCGCCGCGGAGCTGCGCAAGGTCCACTGGCCGACGCGCCGCGAGATCATCGTCTACACGGTGGTCGTCCTGCTGTTCGTCGGGTTCATGATCACGCTGGTCGGGCTGTTGGACGTCGGGTTCCAGAAGCTCACCTTCGCCCTGTTCGGCTGACTGGAGCCTGGCCGGTCCCGGCCGGGCACCACCACGGCCGGCACCACCGCGCGGGAGGGCCGCGCACCCGAAGGAAGTGAGACGAGAAGTGACCTCCGGAGAAGTTGGCGAGCACCGGGAGGGCGAGCCCGAGCTCGTCGCCGAGGCCCGCACGCGCGGTGTGGTGGTGCGCGAGGGCTCCGACCCGAACACCGAGGACGCGCCGGCTGCCCTCGACGACGCCCAGGTGGCCCGGGCCGCCGCGCAGGCGCGCGAGCAGTCGGACGCCGACACCGACGAGGCCGGTGACCCGGAGGCGGAGCTCGCGGCCGCCCGCGAGGCGCTCGGAGGGTCCGGAGACGAGGAGGCAGCGGCTTCCGAAGTCCCGGCCGACCTGCCCGCCGAGGCGGTCACCGACGCGGAGGAGGAGCCGGAGGAGCCCGAGGACCCCGTGCAGGCCCTCAAGGCGCAGCTGCGCCTCCAGCCCGGCGACTGGTACGTCGTGCACTCCTACGCCGGCTACGAGAACAAGGTGAAGACCAACCTCGAGACGCGCGTGCAGACGCTCGACGTGGAGGACTTCATCTTCCAGGTCGAGGTCCCCACCGAGGAGGTCACCGAGATCAAGAACGGGCAGCGCAAGCAGGTCCAGCGCAAGGTGCTGCCCGGGTACATCCTCGTGCGGATGGACCTCAACGACGCCTCGTGGAGCGCGGTGCGCAACACCCCGGGCGTCACCGGCTTCGTCGGGGCCACGTCGCGGCCCTCGCCGCTCACCCTCGACGAGGTCACCAAGTTCCTGCTCCCGCGGCAGGAGACACCCAAGAAGGCCAAGGGCGCCGAGACCACGACGGGCGCCGCGGCGGCCGCGGGCGGTCCGTCGCCGGTCGAGGTCGACTTCGAGGTCGGCGAGTCGGTCACCGTCATGGACGGTCCGTTCGCGACGCTCCCCGCGAGCATCTCCGAGGTCAACGTCGACGCCCAGAAGGTCAAGGTCCTGGTCTCCATCTTCGGCCGCGAGACGCCGGTCGAGCTGGGGTTCAACCAGGTCTCGAAGATTCTGAGCGGGAACACCCAGACGTCCCCCGGCGCTGAACACCGGCGCCGGGGGCGACGCCGGTCCGTGGTCCGGACGTGACCGGTCGCCCCGATGGATGAGTGAGGAAGCTGTAGGGATGCCCCCGAAGAAGAGGCGACTGTCCGCGGTCGTCAAGCTGCAGATCAAGGCGGGTGCGGCCACGCCCGCGCCGCCGGTCGGGCCCGCGCTGGGTCAGCACGGCGTCAACATCATGGAGTTCTGCAAGGCCTACAACGCCGCCACCGAGGCGCAGCGTGGTCAGGTCGTGCCGGTCGAGATCTCGATCTACGAGGACCGCTCCTTCGACTTCAAGCTCAAGACGCCGCCGGCAGCCAAGCTGCTGCTGGCCGCCGCGGGCATCCAGTCGGGCAGCGCGACGCCGCACAGCAGGAAGGTCGGCTCGGTGACCGACGCGCAGGTCCGAGAGATCGCGCAGACGAAGATGGCCGACCTCAACGCCAACGACCTCGACCAGGCCGCCAAGATCATTGCCGGGACCGCCCGGTCGATGGGCCTGACCGTCTCCGGCTGAGACCCCTCACGCCGGCCCCGTGGGAGGGCGAGCGCCGCCCGTCACCACACCTGATCCACGAAAACGCCCAGATCTGGGAATCACGTAAGGACAGTTCATGAAGCGCAGCAAGGCCTACCGTCGGGCCGCCGAGCTCGTCGACTCCGAGCGGCTCTACGCGCCGCTCGAGGCCGTCGAGCTCGCCAAGAAGACGTCGGCGACGACGATGGACGCCACGGTCGAGGTCGCGATGCGGCTCGGCGTCGACCCCCGCAAGGCCGACCAGATGGTGCGCGGCACCGTCAACCTGCCGCACGGCACCGGCAAGACGGCCCGCGTCATCGTGTTCGCCACCGGTGACAAGGCCGCCGAGGCGGAGAACGCGGGCGCGGACGTCGTCGGCTCGGACGACCTCATCGAGCGCATCCAGGGCGGCTGGCTCGACTTCGACGCCGCCGTCGCCGCGCCCGACCAGATGGCCAAGGTCGGGCGGGTCGCCCGCATCCTGGGTCCCCGCGGCCTCATGCCGAACCCGAAGACCGGCACGGTCACCCCGGACGTGGCCCGTGCCGTCTCCGACATCAAGGGCGGCAAGGTCAACTTCCGTGTCGACAAGCAGGCCAACCTGCACCTCGTCATCGGGAAGGCCAGCTTCGACGCCGAGAAGCTCGTCGAGAACTACGGGGTGGCTCTCGACGAGATCCTCCGCGCGAAGCCCGCGGCCGCGAAGGGCCGCTACGTCAAGAAGGTCACCGTGACGACGACGATGGGCCCCGGCATCCCCGTGGACCCGAGCCGCACGCGCAACCTCACGGCCGCCGAGACCGCCTGAGGCGCCCGGCGAGGACGACCGGCCCGGGCCACCCCGCCGCGCGGGGTGGCCCGGGCCGTCGCGTATCCTGGTCCGGACACCACCGGTGGGCGCCGCCCGCGGCCCCACCGGCATCGTCACCGAGTTCCACCCGAGACCGCTGGTCTCCTCCCTGTCCGCGGGGAGGACGAAGGTCCGATCGACGGACGGCCCGCGCAGGAGGACGAGGCAGCGATGCGTGCGGGCCCGGAAGGGCCTCGCCGCCCCTCACGCCCCGTGCGCCTGCGCACGGGGCGTTCTCCGTCTCCAGGGCCGCATCCCCGGCGTGACCGGGACCGGACTCGGGTGCGTACGCATCACCGACGCCCGAGTGAGGAAAGGAGGCGCGGATGGCCGAACGTGCACCGGCCGCCGAGAAGGTGGCCGCCGTCGCCGAGATCACCGCGGAGTTCCGCGACGCCTCGGCCATGGTCGTCACCGAGTACCGGGGCCTGACGATGTCGCAGATCACGGCGCTGCGACGCTCGCTGGGCTCCGACGTGAACTACACCGTCGCCAAGAACACGCTCGTCAAGCGGGCTGCCGCGGACGCAGGCGTGGAAGGTCTCGACGACCTGCTCGTCGGGCCGACGGCGATCGCCTTCGTCGCCGGGGAGCCCGTCGACGCCGCCAAGGCGCTGCGCGACTTCGGCAGGGACCACAAGGCGCTCGTGGTCAAGGGCGGCTACATGGAGGGCCGCGCCCTCTCCGCCGCCGAGGTCGACCAGCTGGCCGACCTCGATTCGCGCGAGGTGCTGCTGGCCAAGCTCGCCGGCGCCATGAAGGGCAACCTCGCCAAGGCAGCCGGCCTGTTCAACGCGCCGGCGTCCCAGATCGCCCGCCTCGCGCAGGCCCTGCAGGACAAGCGGGCGGCCGAGGGCAGTCCGAGTACCGAGGAGGCCGTTGCCGCGGTCGAGTCGGCCGACGCCGCTGCCCCGCCCGACCCCGCCGAGTCCTGATCCACCCCCCACTCCATCCCCTGACGCAGGAAGGACGCCACACCATGGCGAAGCTGTCCACCGACGAGCTGCTCGACGCCTTCAAGGACATGACGCTGCTCGAGCTCTCGGAGTTCGTGAAGAAGTTCGAGGACACCTTCGAGGTCACCGCCGCGGCGCCGGTCGCCGCCGCGGCCGCCCCGGCCACGGGCGGTGCCGCCGCCCCGGTCGAGGAGGAGAAGGACGAGTTCAACGTCGTCCTCGAGGCCGCGGGTGAGAAGAAGATCCAGGTCATCAAGGTCGTCCGCGAGGTCGTCTCGGGCCTGGGTCTCAAGGAGGCCAAGGAGCTCGTCGAGAGCGCGCCGAAGGCCCTCCTCGAGGGTGTCAACAAGGAGGCCGCCGACGCGGCCAAGGCGAAGCTCGAGGAGGCCGGCGCCACGGTCAACCTGACCTGAGCCGACCGGTCCGCCCCGTGCGACGAGGGGCGTACACGAGATCGCCACGACGGGGCGGGGTCCTGCGGGACCCCGCCCCGTCGTCGTTTCTTGAGCCGTTCGGAGCAGTGATCCCCGGCGCCGGGTGACCCGATCGTCCCGGATCGACTGCTCCCGATGACACTCCGGGCCACCCCCGGGTGATGGCAGTTACCCCTCCAGTAACCTCCCTTCGCGCTCGTCGTTGTCGGTGTGATGCCCGACTCGTCGGGGCCCGCGCCGTCGCTCGGCGCACACCACGCGCGAGGTCGAGCCGCGGCCGTTTCGTCGCGACGAGGTCGGACACCATGCCGGGAGGAGACTCGATGGGTGGCGTCGAGGTCGGGATCAAGAATCTCTCGAAGTCGTTCGGGAGTTCGAACATCTGGTCCGACGTGACGTTGACGCTGCCTGCGGGTGAGGTCAGCGTGTTGCTGGGCCCGTCGGGCACGGGGAAGTCGGTGCTGCTGAAGTCGATCATCGGGTTGCTCAAGCCCGAGAAGGGGTCGATCTTCATTCACGACACCGATCTGGTGCGGTGCTCGGAGGCGAAGCTCTACGAGATCCGCAAGTTGTTCGGGGTGTTGTTCCAGGACGGTGCGTTGTTCGGGTCGATGAACATCTTCGACAACATCGCGTTCCCGCTGCGCGAGCACACCCGCAAGGGCGAGTCGGAGATCTCCGACATCGTCATGGAGAAGTTGGACATGGTCGGGCTCTCCGGCGCGGAGGACAAGCTGCCGGGGGAGATCTCGGGTGGGATGAAGAAGCGGGCGGGGCTGGCGCGGGCGCTGGTGCTGGATCCGGAGATCATCTTGGTCGACGAGCCGGACTCGGGGCTGGACCCGGTGCGCACGGCGTATCTGAACCAGTTGATCGTGGATCTGAACACCCAGCTGGACGCGACGATCCTGATCGTGACCCATCACCTGGGGACGGCGCGGTCGCTGCCGGACAACATCGGGATGTTGTTCCGCCGCAACCTGATCATGTTCGGGCCGCGGGAGGTGCTGCTGACCAGCGAGGAGCCGGCGGTGCAGCAGTTCCTGCAGGGTCGGCGGGTCGGGCCGATCGGGATGAGCGAGGAGAAGGACTCGGCCCAGATGGAGGCCGAGATGGAGGAGCTCAAGAAGCAGGGGGGGTCGGCGGAGTCCGAGGAGTCGTTCATCGATCCGCAGTTGCTGCCCACCGAGGGGATGGGGGAGCGCAAGGCGGTGCAGCGGCGCAAGGACCGGGTGATGCAGATCCTGCACACGCTGCCGGAGAAGGCGCAGACCGCGATCCTGGAGTCGTTGACCGAGGAGGACATGGAGCGCTATGGCATCGCCAAGGATCAGGACCGTACCGAGCTGATCGAGATCACCCGGGACAACCCGCCCGAGGACGCGGATCCGTTCGGGTATCAGGCGATGCAGGAGAGCCAGTCGGAGTCGATGGTCGAGGGGTCCCCGGCCGGGGAGGGCGAGGGCGAGGGCTCGCAGGCCGGCAGTGGGGATCCGAACGCCGACGCCGAGGCGCGCAAGGCCCCGCCGGACCCGCCGGAGTCCGACGAGCCGCTGGTCGGGGTGCCCGTCGACGACTACGCCGGGGGCACGGTGGTGCTCCCGCAGGCCGGTGAGCACACCAAGTCCGACGACGAGCAGACCGACGCCTCCGGAGCCGACCAGCAGCAGGACTCCGACCAGGACCAGGACCAGGACTCCGAGCAGGACCAGGACCAGGACCAGGACCGGCAGTCCGAGCCGTCGAACGGACGAGCGGACCAGAACGACGACGACCAGCACACCGAGGAGATCCCGGTCGCCGGGCAGCAGGGCTCGAACGGCCGACAGGACCAGCAGCTCGACGGCCCGGCCGGGCTCGTCGGGCCCGACCCGTCCCAGCAGGGCGGCGCCCGCGGCGAGGAGCGCGGCGGGTGGGCCACACCGGCAGCGGCGGACGGCGACGGGAGGTCGCGGTCGGCGGCCGAGCAGCTCGCCGGCGGCGCGGCCCCGCAGGGCCCGGCCGGCGGGTCCGGGCAGTCCGCCTCCTCCTCCCAGCGCCACGAGGGCGGGCTCCGACGGCTCTTCCGCCGGAGCGACTCGTGACCTCACGCATCACCGCGGGCCGGTTCCCCGGGGCGGGCGCGCTCTCCGCGACCGGCAAGCTCTTCGCGCTCGGACTGGACATCTTCGTCGGCATCTTCCAGCCGCCGTTCCAGTTCAAGGAGTTCGTCGAGCAGTGCTGGTTCGTCTCGCGGGTGTGCATCCTCCCCTCGGCGCTGGTCTCGATCTCGTTCGGCTCGGTGATCTCGCTGCAGCTCGGGTCGCTGATCCGGCAGTTCGGCGCCCAGTCGTTCTCGGGCGCGGCGAGCACGCTGGCGGTGATCCAGCAGGCCGCCCCCGTCATCTGCGCGCTCCTGGTCGCGGGGGCGGGCGGGTCCGCGATCTGCGCGGACCTCGGCGCCCGGACCATCCGTGAGGAGATCGACGCGATGGAGGTGCTGGGCATCAACCCGATCCAGCGCCTCGTGGTCCCCCGCGTCCTCGCGGCCATGCTCATCTCCGCGCTGCTGTTCGGCCTGGTGTCGATCGTCGGCGTCGCGGGCGGCTACTACTTCAACGTCGTGCTCCAGGGGGTCACCCCCGGCGCCTACGTGCAGGGCTTCTCGGCGCTGTCCAAACCCACCGACCTCGTCGTGGGCTTCGTCAAGGCCATCCTGTTCGGCCTGGCGGCCGGCGTCGTCGCGGCCTACCGGGGGCTGAACCCCGCGGGCGGCCCGAAGGGCGTGGGCGATGCGGTCAACCAGGCCGTGGTCATCACGTTCATCCTGCTGTTCGCGATCAACGTGATCGTGTCGGCCGTGTACCTCAACCTCGTCCCCCCGAGCAAGTTCTGACGATGACCCCCGTTCCGACGCTGTTCGCTCCCCACAGGGCCGGAGACACCACATGGCAGTGATCACCCGCCGGGCGCGGGCGCTCGTCGACGCACCCCTCGGGCTGCTCGACACGATGGGCGACCAGGCCGCCTTCTACGCGAAGACGATCGGCTGGATCCCGCGCACCCTGCGCCGCTACAAGCGGGAGGTGCTCCGGCTGCTCACCGAGGTGGCCTTCGGCTCCGGTGCGCTCGCCCTCATCGGCGGCACCGTCGTCATCGTCGCGACGCTGACGTTCTTCACCGGCTCCGTCGTGGGCCTGCAGAGCTACTCGGCACTGAACCAGATCGGTACCTCGGCGTTCGCCGGCTTCGTCACCGCGTACTTCAACACCCGCGAGGTGGCGCCGCTGGTCGGTGCTCTGGCGCTCTCCGCGACCGTCGGGGCCGGCTTCACCGCCCAGCTCGGGGCGCAGCGGGTCTCGGAGGAGATCGACGCCCTCGAGGTCATGGCGGTGCCGTCGGTGCCGTTCCTGGTGACGTCGCGGGTCATCGCCGGCTTCGTCGCCGTCATCCCGCTCTACGTGATCGGCCTGGTCGCCTCGTACTTCGCCTCGCGACTGCTGGTCACGAACTTCTACACGCAGTCGTCGGGGACCTACGACCACTACTTCAACCTGTTCCTGCCGCCGACGGACGTCGTCTACTCGTTCGCCAAGGTCCTCATCTTCGCCTTCGCGATCATCCTGATCCACTGCTACTACGGCTACAACGCCGGTGGAGGTCCCGCGGGGGTGGGCGTGGCCGTCGGCAACGCGGTGCGGAACTCGATCGTCGTGTTCACCGTCCTGGACAACCTGCTGACCCTCGCGATCTGGGGCACCACGACGTCGATCCGGATCGCCGGATGACCGCCCCCACGAAGGACCTCCGGCCGCCGCTCTCGTCGACGCGGCGGCGCCTGTCGGGCGTCGTGCTGCTGCTGGTGATGGCGCTCGTGGTGGCTCTCTGCCTGCTGAACTTCAACAAGTTCTTCAAGCCGGTCGACATGGTCACGCTGCAGACGTCGACCGTCGGCGACCAGCTCTCCAAGCAGGGCGACGTCAAGGTCCACGGCGTCATCGTCGGGGAGATCAAGTCCGTCGAGTCGGACGGCCAGAAGGCCACCGTCGAGATGGCCCTCGACCCCGACGCGATCCAGTCGATCCCGAGCAACGTCACCGCGATGTTCATCCCGAAGACGCTCTTCGGCGAGCGGTACATCTCGCTCGACTTCCCGCCCAACCCGTCGCCGCGCCCCCTGCAGGACGGCGACGTCATCTCCGAGGACCGCTCGCAGGACGCGACCGAGACCGAAGCGGTGCTGAACAACCTGCTGCCGGTGCTGACGGCGGTGCAGCCGCAGAAGCTCTCGGACACCCTCGGCGCGATCTCGCTGGCGCTGTCCGGGCGGGGCCAGCAGCTGGGCAGCACCCTCGTGCAGCTCAACCAGTACCTCCAGGGCCTCAACCCGTCGCTGCCCGACCTCGTCGCCGTGATCAACCGGTTGTCGCCGACGGCCGACATCTACAACGCGGCCTCGCCCGACCTGATCGGCGCGCTCGACAACCTCGTCACGACCAGCCGCACCCTCGTGCAGGAGCGGGCGGCGTTCGAGTCGACGTTCCGGACGGTGACCTCGGCCTCGGACACGACGACGGCCTTCCTCCTGGCGAACCGCGACAACATCATCAACCTGACCGCGACCTCGTTGCCGGTCCTGGACCTCCTGGCGCGCTACAGCCCGGAGTTCCCCTGCCTGCTCACGCAGCTGACCAACCTGACGCCGAAGATCAACGACGTCCTGCACCCCGACACGGGCATCCAGATCGCCGCGTCGTTGGTCATCAACCGCGGCCCGTACCTGCCGAGTGACTCCCCGGCGTACCAGGACAAGCGCGGCCCGCGCTGCTACATCATCAACGGCCGGGCTCCCCAGTACCCGCCGGAGGGGCCGTTCAAGGACGGGTCCTACGCTCCGCCCCCGGTGGGCGGGCCGCCGGTGGGCGTCCTCCCGGCCGGCACCGCCCCGGCCCCGACGGCGGCGCCCGCGGGTTCTCCCGCCGCGGCCGGCGGGACGACCCAGGGGCAGGGCGCCGCGAAGATCGACGCGGCGAACATCGGGCTGCCGAACACCCCGAACTCGCCCGAGGAGCGCACGCTCGTGACCGAGCTGACCGGGATGCAGATGGGGCTGCCGCCCGGGCAGGTCCCCGCCTTCGCGCCGTACCTGACGGCCGCCACCATGCGCGGCACGACGGTGGCGATCTCGTGAAGGGCGTCGTCGCACCGCTGGTCAAGCTGGGCATCTTCGCCCTCGTCACCGTCCTGTCGGTGCTGCTGCTCCTGACCACGATCCAGAACCAGTTCTTCGGGTCGACCGAGACGTACAAGGCGGAGTTCACCGACGCCTCCGGCCTCATCCCGGGAAGCGACGTGCGCATCGCGGGCGTCCGCGTCGGCCAGGTCGAGGACGTCCAGCTCGTCAACCGCTCGGTGGCCCAGGTGTCGTTCACCGTGGACGAGCAGCGCAAGCTGCCCATCGGCGCCCGGTTCGCGATCAAGTACCAGAACCTCGTCGGCCAGCGGTACCTGGAGGTCCAGCGCGGCAACGGACCGATGAACCAGTACCTGCCGCCCGGCGCGACCGTCCCGGTGACGATGACCGACCCGCCCCTGAACCTCACCACGGTGTTCAACGGGTTCAAGCCGCTCTTCCAGGCGCTCAACCCCGACGACGTCAACCGGCTGTCGTTCGAGATCATCCAGGTGCTGCAGGGCGAGGGCGGGAACGTCAACCAGCTCCTCGCGAGCACCGCGTCGCTCACGTCGACGATCGCGGACCGCGACGCCGTCATCGGCGACGTCATCAACAACCTCAACCTGACCCTCGACACCGTGAACGCCCGCGACGACAAGCTGTCCGGCCTGATCGTCTCGCTCCAGCAGCTGGTCACCGGGCTGGCGCAGGACCGGGTCGCGATCGGCTCCTCGCTGCAGCCGATCGCGGACCTCACCAACGTCACCGCCGGCCTGCTCGCGCAGGCCCGCCCGCCGCTGGCCGACGACATCGTCAAGATCGGCCAGGAGTCGGACATCCTCAATCGCAACCGGGGCCTGGTGGAGAACGCCTTGCGCAACATCCCGCAGAAGTCCAACGACTTCGGGCGGGCCGGTAGCTACGGGTCCTGGTTCAACTTCTACCTGTGCTCGGCCGGCGTGAACATCAATCTCGCGCCGCTACCCCTGCCGCCCATCAACGTCTCGCTGCCGCCCGCGGTTCTGGGAGGGAGCTACCGATGCGGAGGATGAAGCCGTTCCGCAAGCGGAACCCCATCGTCATCGGCGCGGTCAGCATCATCGTGCTGGTCCTGCTGGTGCTGGCCTCGCTGGACATCCGCGACCTGCCCCTCGTCGGGCAGGGGGCGACGTACACGGCGCGGTTCGCCGAGGCGGCCGGCGTCCAGCCCGACGACGACGTCCGCGTCGCGGGCATCCGGGTCGGGACGGTCACCGACGTCGCGCTCGACGGCAACGACGTGGTGATCTCGTTCAAGGCGCCGGACGCGTGGATCGGGGACCAGACGCGGGCCTCGATCGAGATCAAGACGCTGCTGGGGCAGAAGTACATCGAGCTCGCGCCGGCCGGGAGCCAGCCGCTGAACCCCGACGACGCGATCCCGCGGACCCGCACGACGGCGCCGTTCGACGTCATCGAGGCGTTCTCCCAGCTCACGACGACCGTCGAGGGCGTCAACACCGACCAGGTCGCCGAGAGCCTCACCACGCTCTCGCAGACCCTCGACGGGGCGAAGGGCCCGATCCGGCCCGCGCTCGACGGACTGTCCCGGCTCTCGCGGACGATCTCCTCGCGCGACGCCGAGCTCGCCCACCTGCTCGCGAACACCCGGGCCACCACCCAGGTGCTCGCCGCGCGCGACGGCGACATCGCGACGCTGATCCAGAACGGCAACCTGCTGCTCGGCGAGCTGCGCAGCCGCAAGGCGGCGATCGACGACCTGCTCAACGGGACGGTCGCGCTGTCGGACCAGCTGCGGGGGCTCGTGGCGGACAACCGGGCGACGCTCGGGCCGACGCTGGACAAGCTCAACGGTGTCCTCACCACGCTGCAGGAGAACTCGGCGAACCTCGAGAACGGCATCCGGCTCTTCGCGCCGTTCGTGCGGGTGTTCGCCAACGTCGTCGGCAACGGCCGCTGGTTCGACGCCTACATCTGCAACCTCGATCCGCCGATCGACCCGCGCTGCATCCCGAACGACACCCAGAACCAGCTCGCGTTCGCGCAGTCACTGCTCAGCACCCTGTCGCCCTCGCCGGCCCTCATCAACAACGCGGTCACCGGGCTCGGCCAACCGCTGCTGCAGGCCGGGCAGGCCGCCGGGATCAACCTGAACACGCTGTTCCCGAACGGCGTCCCGTTGATCGCCCCGGCCGCCATCGGCCAGAACCAGGGAGGGGGTAACCGGTGACGACGCGCCTCTCGGACCTGTTCGACAGTCTGGCCAGGACTCTCGCCGTCGTCCTGATCGTCGCCCTGCTCGCGACGGCCGGCCTGTGGTACGCCCTGCAACGCGGCAGCTCCCGCACCATCACGGCGTACTTCACCAGCGTCGTCGGGCTCTACACCAAGAACACCGTGGACGTGAACGGCGTGCCGGTCGGGTCGGTCGAGGAGATCGTCCCGCAGGGCAACGTCGTGCGGGTGACCCTCAAGGTCGACAACAAGGTGCCGGTCGCGGCGGACGCCAAGGCCGTCATCGTCGCGCCGACCCTGGTCTCCGACCGGTACGTCCAGCTCGGCCCCGACTACACGGGCGGGCCGATGATGAACGACGGCGCGGTCATCCCCCTCCAGCGCACCGCGGTGCCGGTCGAGCTCGACCGCGTCTACAAGAGCCTCGACCAGATCGCCACCGCCCTCGGGCCGAACGGCGCGAACAAGAACGGCGCCCTCAACCAGCTGCTGCAGTCCTCGGCGGGAGCCCTCGGCGGCAACGGCGAGGCGATCAAGCAGACGATCACCGAGCTCGCCGGTGCGGTCGGCACGCTCTCCGACAACCGCCAGAACCTGTTCGCCACCGTCGACAACCTGGGTCAGTTCACGAACATGCTGGCCCGCAACGACGGCCAGGTCCGGGCGCTGAACAACCAGCTCGCCGACTTCTCCGGTTTCCTGGCGGCGGAGCGCGGCAACCTCTCGAGGGTCCTGCAGGTGCTCCCACCGGCCCTCGAGGACGTCGCCTCGTTCGTGCGCGACAACCGCGACGGGCTGCACACCGACGTCTCCAAGCTCGCGAGCATCACCGACATCCTGGTGCGCCAGCAGAAGGCCCTCACCGAGACCTTCGACGTGGCCCCGCTCGCCCTGGGCAACCTGACGAACTCCTACAACTCCAAGTTCGGGACCCTCGACGTGCGCCCGGTGCTCGCGCCGGGACTCAACCTGCCGACGCTCGACCCGCAGGCGCTGCTCTGCGGTCTGCTCAGCGGGAACCCGCTGGGTGGCATCCTCGGCGGACTCTCGCCGGCGCAGCTGCCGCCGCAGGTGGCGCAGGCGGTCACGACGTGCTCCACGCTCACACCGACCGGGGCCGCGTCGCTCCAGACGGCGCTGACCCCCTATACGCAGCTCGCGACGCTGCTGAACCAGAACCGGACCGCCGCGGCGGCCGTCGGGAACGTGCTCCAGGAAGCGACGACCGCGGTGGCGCCCGCGCCGACGGTCGCCGACCAGCCTGCTCCGACCCAGCCCGGCCAGGGCCTGCTGCAGGAGCTGGCGACGCCATGAGGGGGACCGTGCGCATGGAGAGGCCGGCCGCCGTCGGTGCCCCGGCCGGACCGGGGCCACGGCTCCGCACGGTCTGGCGCCTGCTGCTCGTGGTCCTCGTGTCCGCCGTCGGCCTCGCCGGCTGTGGCTACCAGTCGGTGCAGGAGGTGCCGCTGCCCGGGGGCGCGTCCCTCGGGAGCCACCCCTACGACGTGACGGCGCTGTTCACCAACGTCGTCGACCTGGTCCCCAACGCGAGCGTGCGCACCAACGACGTCCCGGTCGGTGTCGTCCGCGACGTGCGCCTGGCCCCGGACGGCTGGACCGCCGAGGTGCGGATGTCGGTCAACGGCGACGTGACGCTCCCGGCCAACGCGGTGGCCAACCTGCGCCAGACCAGCCTCCTCGGCGAGAAGTTCGTCGAGCTCTCGAACCCGACGGTGGGGCCACCCCAGGGCAAGCTGGCCGACGGCGCCGTCATCCCGCTGGACCGCAGCGACGTCGGCGCCCAGGTCGAGGAGGTCCTCGGCGCCCTCTCGCTGCTGCTCAACGGCGGCGGGGTCGAGAAGATCCAGACGATCTCCCGCGAGCTCAACGCGGCCATGTCCGGCAACGAGGACCAGATCCGGAGCCTGGTCGACAACCTCAACGTGTTCGTCGGGACCCTCGACCAGCAGCGCGGCGACATCGTCCGGGCCCTCGACTCGGTGGACCGGCTCTCGCGGACGCTGGTGACCCAGCGCGCGAAGATCGCGAACGTCCTCGACAACCTCCAGCCGGGCCTCGACGTGCTCAACCAGCAGCGCGGGCTGCTCGTGGGGACCCTCCAGTCGCTGCAGCGCCTGTCCGGGGTGGCGACGGACGTCATCCGCCGCAGCCAGGCGAACACCGTCGCGGACCTGCAGCGCCTCGAACCGATCCTGGGCAACCTCATCGCCGCCGGCGACGCCCTGCCCGGGTCGCTGCAGATCCTGTTGACCATCCCGTTCGCCGACAACTCGCTCAACGTCATCAAGGGTGACTGGGCGAACATCGACGTCTCGTTGCAGCTCTCGCTCAGCGACATCCTCACGCTGATCAGCGGCAGCACGAACGCGCCGGGCGTGGACCAGGTGTTCGCGCTGCTCGCGAACCAGCAAGCGACGTCGTCGGCGGGCACGACCGCGGCCCAAGCCGCGGCGAACCAGGTCCGGCGCAGCAACGGGGTGCCCCTGGCCGTACCGGGCCTGACCCCCAGGCAGGGGAACGGGAACTGAGATGACCAAGCAGATCCGGAACCTGCTGATCCTCTTCGTCGTCATCTCGGTGATCGGGATCGGCTACATCGCCTTCCGCTACGTCGGTGCGGCATCGCTCATCGGGCTCGGTCCCTACGTGGTCAAGGTCGAGATGACCGACTCCGGCGGCATCTTCCCCAAGGCCTCCGTGAGCTACCGCGGCGTCGAGATCGGCAAGGTCGGCGACATGCGGTTCACCCCGACCGGCCTCGAGACCGACCTGGAGATCGATCACAACAGCCCGGACGTGCCCGCCTCGGCGATCGCGGTGATCGCGAACCGCTCGGCGGTCGGCGAGCAGTACGTCGACCTCCAGCCGCCGCGCGACGGAGGTCCCTACCTGCAGGACGGCTCGGTCATCACGGCCGACCACGTGCGGACCCCGGTGCCGGTCGACGCGCTCCTCAAGGACGTCAACCAGCTCGCGACGTCGGTGCCGGTGCCGCAGCTGCAGACCACGGTCAACGAGCTCTACACCGCCTTCGACCGTACGGGACCCGACCTGCAGCGCCTGCTGGACAGCTCGAACACGCTCGTCTCGACGGCGATCAGCCAGCTCCCGCAGACCACGCAGCTGCTGCGCGACAGTCGGACCGTGCTCACCACGCAGAGCGAGCTCGGGCCGCAGATCCTCTCGTTCAGCCGGAGCCTGGACCTCTTCACCGCGCAGCTGAAGGCCGACGACCCGAACCTGCGGCGCCTCGTGCACGCGGCGCCCCCGGCCGCCACCCAGCTCGAGGGCCTCATCCGCGAGACCGGCCCGGACCTCTCCCGGGTACTGGCCAACCTGCTCACGACCGTGCGCATCGCCGAACCGCGCCTGGCGGGCGTGGAGCAGTTCCTCGTGACCTACCCCGCCCTCTCCGCGGCCGCGCCCTCGGTGGTGCCGGGTGACCACCGCGTCCACTTCGGCCTCGTGCTGAACATCCAGGACCCGCCCTACTGTCAGAACGGCGCGTATCTCCACCAGGCCGGCGACGGCGACCCGCAGACCACGTGGCAGCGGGCCGACGCGCCACCGCCGGGCGGCGGCGGTCCGGACGGCTTCTTCCCGATGAACACCACGGTGTGGTGCAGCCAGACCAACGGCCAGGGGTTCAACCCCGCCATTGACCCGCGCGGGTCGCAGCGTGCCCCGCTGCCCAACGGCGCTCCGCGTCCGCAGGGCTCGCTCCTGGACCCGAACACGGCCTACGGGCCGCGCAGCCTGCCCGACCCGGCGCGCGCCGCGCCCGACCCGACCCAGGCCGACCAGGCCCAGGCATCCCCCGCTGCGTCGAGTTCTCAGGCCTCGTCGCAGAATGCGAACCAGACCACTGCGTTCTCCGGCGTGTCGTCCTCCCCAGCGGACGTCCTGGCGGACTCGAAGCGCGGTGCCCCGCCGATCGTCATCCCCGGCCTGGGATGAGCCGCTGACGCGGGGGCGACCCCGAGGAGCTGACCATCACGTCTCCCACCGACACCGCCATCGAGTCGAGCGCGACCCCGGCGACCACGAAGCGCCGGCCCCGGCTGCGGATGCCGTCACAGAAGACCCGGATCACGGTCCTCGCGGTCCTGACCGTGCTGGCCTTCGCGGCCGCCCTCGCCGCCGGCATCTACTGGTGGCTCGGCACCCACGGCACGACGGCGAACCAGGCGGCCGACCGCGACGTCGCGGTCGACGCCGCCGAGCAGATCGTCGTCAACATCAACACGGTGCACCCGCAGACGATCGACCAGGACCTCGCGGCCGCACAGTCGTCGCTGACCGACCCGATGCTCACCGAGTATGGCAAGGTCCGCCAGCAGTTCGCCGACAGCCTCAAGAAGGCCGGGGCGTCCGTGGTGGCCACCCCCGCCGGTGCGTCGCTGACCGCGTTCGACGACGACAAGGGCACCGCGTCCGCCCTCGTCGCGATCAACGTGACGGCGTCCAGCACCAACCAGCAGCCCACCCAGAAGCAGCAGCTGTTCCAGGTCGACATGACGCGCACCCCGGACGGCTGGAAGGCCGCGAAGGCGTCGCCGACCGCGGGCCAGAGCTGAGGAAGGGGACTCCCGCCGTGCCACCCCGTACCCGTTCCATCACCAGCACCTCCCCGGCCGGCCGCCGCCCCAAGGTGGCCGGCCTGCGCGACCCGCGCCGCCACGACGGAGACCAGACGCGCCCCGCGGACGCCGAGGTCGACGGCGTCGAGGAGATCGACCCGGCTCCTGCCGAGGCCGGCGTCGCCACGGCTGCCGAGCACACCGACGAGGCCGACGGTGCCGACAGCGAGGCCCCGGACGCCTCACGGCGCGGCGAGGCCGCCGTCGACGCCGAGGCGGTCGAGGCCGCCCCGGCCGGGCGCCCGGCGCCCGCGTCGAAGGCCCGGCGCGGCGGCGCCATGAACTCCACCGCCATCCCGACGACCGGCGAGGGCGGGACCCGCTCGGGCACCGCGCTGCTCGAGCGCCCGGCCCGTCGTCCGAGCGAGGAGACGTCGCGGGAGCGGGCCACCGCGCCGGCGCGCCGCGGCCGCCTGGCGGGGGCCCTCGGCCGTGTCGCCGCCCCGTTCCGCCGGCTCGGGGGGAACCCGCGGACGCTGCAGACCGTGCTGGGCGCGGTCGTCGTGGTGTGCCTCGTGCTCGCCGGCCTCGCGTTCTGGCAGGGGCGCCAGGCGTGGACGCAGGGCCCGGTGTCCAACCAGGCCGTGGTCGACGTGGGCGGCACCGCCGAGGTGGTCGGGCAGACGCGCCAGGCGCTCGAGCAGATGCTCTCCTACGACTTCACGAAGCTCGACGACTCGGTGAACGCCGCGAAGGCGGACTCCACCGGGGCGTTCCAGTCGCAGTACCTCTCGGTCTTCGAGCGCACGATCCGCGGTCCGGCGACGCAGCAGAAGCTGCGCCAGTCCGCGAGCGTGCTCAACATCGGCGTCAAGCAGCTCGACGGTGACCACGCGACCCTCATGGCCCTCGTGCAGTTCACCGCGGAGCGCACCACCAACCAGCAGACGACCAACGCGCCGGGCCTGCTCAACGTCGACGTCGTCCGCCAGGACGGGCACTGGAAGATCAGCGCGCTGAACCCCATGTGACGTCCCGGACGCATGTGAGGGATGCGAGCAGGACGACCGCCCGGGTCGAGCGTCGCGGCAGATGACTCGATCCGGGCGGTACGGTGTCCGGCCCGGACGCCCTGACCTGCGGCGGGAGGTGGCGTGCTGGTCGAGAGACCTGCGCGTCGGACTTGACGGCGACCGCCTGGGCGGTCACTCTGTTCCCAGCGCGAGACCCCGCGTCCGACCCCCCGGTCGACCACGGAGCCCGTCAGGGTTCCGCAGACCGGCGGCGTGTCACGAGGGGGGGCGTTCGACACGTGCTGCCGGTCATGGCTAGACTGTCGGATCGCGCTGCCTTCACGTGTCTCCACCCCGAGTGTGGGTGCCCGCCAGGGCTGCGCGATCCGGCCGCCCGGGGCACTGCGCTGCGTCTCGAGCGGACGAAGCTACTGACAGCGTCAGACAGCGTTGTTCCGGAAGGACGCATCTTGGCAGTTACCCGCGCCACCAGGTCCTCGAACCACCACGCGTCGTTCCCCGGGGCTCCCCTCCGGGTCTCCTTCGCCAAGCTCGACCAGCCGCTGGAGGTCCCCGACCTCCTCGACCTGCAGACCAAGTCCTTCGAGTGGCTGGTCGGCAGCGAGGAGTGGTTCGAGCGCCGCGTGGAAGCGGGCGAGGAGGCCCCGGTCGGCGGCCTCGAGGAGGTCCTGGCCGAGATCTCCCCGATCGAGGACTTCTCCGGCTCGATGTCCCTGTCCTTCTCCGACCCGCGCTTCGACGAGGTGAAGGCCTCGGTCGAGGAGTGCAAGGACAAGGACATGACGTACTCGGCACCGCTGTTCGTCACGGCCGAGTTCACCAACAACACCACCGGTGAGATCAAGTCCCAGACGGTCTTCATGGGCGACTTCCCCGTGATGACCGACAAGGGCACGTTCATCATCAACGGCACCGAGCGCGTGGTCGTCTCGCAGCTCGTCCGCTCGCCGGGTGTGTACTTCGACCGCTCGGTCGACAAGACGACCGACAAGGACGTCTTCAGCGTCAAGATCATCCCCAGCCGCGGCGCGTGGCTGGAGTTCGACGTCGACAAGCGCGACACCGTCGGCGTGCGCATCGACCGCAAGCGCCGCCAGCCGGTGACCGTGCTGCTGAAGGCGCTGGGCTGGACCACCGAGCAGATCCAGGAGAAGTTCTCCTTCTCCGAGACGCTCCTCGCCACCCTCGAGAAGGACGCGACGGCGGGCCAGGACGAGGCGCTGCTCGACATCTACCGCAAGCTGCGCCCGGGCGAGCCGCCGACGCGCGAGTCCGCGCAGACGCTCCTGGAGAACCTGTTCTTCAAGGACAAGCGCTACGACCTCGCGAAGGTCGGTCGCTACAAGGTCAACAAGAAGCTCGGCCTGGACGTCGAGCCGTCAACCGGCACGCTGACCGAGGACGACATCATCCAGACGATCTCCTACCTCGTGCGGCTGCACGCGGGGGAGACCGAGGTCGAGGCACCGGACGGCTCGGGCGAGATCCCCGTCGAGACCGACGACATCGACCATTTCGGCAACCGCCGTCTGCGCACCGTCGGCGAGCTCATCCAGAACCAGATCCGGGTGGGGCTCTCCCGCATGGAGCGCGTCGTGCGCGAGCGCATGACCACCCAGGACGTCGAGGCGATCACGCCGCAGACCCTGATCAACATCCGGCCCGTCGTGGCCGCGATCAAGGAGTTCTTCGGCACCTCGCAGCTCTCGCAGTTCATGGACCAGACCAACCCTCTCGCGGGCCTGACGCACAAGCGCCGGCTCTCCGCGCTGGGCCCGGGCGGCCTGTCCCGGGAGCGGGCGGGCATGGAGGTCCGCGACGTCCACCCGTCGCACTACGGCCGCATGTGTCCGATCGAGACCCCGGAGGGCCCGAACATCGGCCTCATCGGGTCGCTGTCGAGCTTCGCGCGCGTCAACCCGTTCGGCTTCATCGAGACGCCCTACCGCAAGGTCGTCGACGGTGTGGTCATCGACCAGGTCGACTACCTCACGGCCGACGAGGAGGACCGCTACGTCGTCGCGCAGGCCAACGCGCCGCTCAACGACGACGGGCACTTCACCGAGGACCGCGTGCTGGTCCGCCGCAAGGGCGGTGACGTCGACCTGATCGCGCCCACGCGGGTCGACTACATGGACGTCTCGCCGCGCCAGATGGTGTCGGTCGCGACGGCGATGATCCCGTTCCTCGAGCACGACGACGCCAACCGCGCCCTCATGGGCGCGAACATGCAGCGTCAGTCGGTGCCGCTGCTGCGCTCCGAGTCGCCGCTGGTCGGCACCGGGATGGAGCTGCGGGCCGCCGTGGACGCCGGCGACGTCATCGCCGCGGACCGGGCGGGTGTGGTCGAGGAGCTCTGCGCCGACTACATCACGATCATGGACGACGAGGGCCAGCGCACCACGCACCGGCTCCACAAGTTCACGCGCTCCAACCAGGGCACGTGCATCAACCAGAAGCCGATCGTCGCCGAGGGCGACCGCGTCGAGGCCCGCCAGGTCCTCGCCGACGGGCCGTGCACCGAGGACGGCGAGATGGCCCTCGGGAAGAACCTCCTCGTGGCGATCATGCCGTGGGAGGGCCACAACTACGAGGACGCGATCATCCTCTCGCAGCGTCTCGTGCAGGACGACGTCCTGACCTCGATCCACATCGAGGAGCACGAGATCGACGCCCGCGACACCAAGCTCGGTGCCGAGGAGATCACCCGGGACATCCCGAACGTCTCCGAGGAGGTCCTGGCCGACCTCGACGAGCGCGGCATCATCCGCATCGGCGCCGAGGTGGCCGACGGCGACATCCTGGTCGGCAAGGTGACGCCGAAGGGCGAGACCGAGCTGACCCCCGAGGAGCGCCTGCTGCGCGCGATCTTCGGCGAGAAGGCCCGCGAGGTCCGCGACACCTCGCTCAAGGTCCCGCACGGCGAGACCGGCAAGGTCATCGGCATCCGGGTGTTCTCCCGGGACGACGACGACGAGCTGCCGCCCGGGGTCAACGAGCTGGTCCGGGTGTACGTGGCCCAGAAGCGCAAGATCTCCGAGGGTGACAAGCTCGCCGGTCGCCACGGCAACAAGGGCGTGATCGGCAAGATCCTGCCGGTCGAGGACATGCCGTTCCTCGCCGACGGGACCCCGGTCGACATCGTCCTCAACACCCACGGCGTGCCGCGACGCATGAACATCGGCCAGGTGCTCGAGACCCACCTCGGGTGGATCGCCAAGAGCGGCTGGGAGGTCGACCCGGACAACACCGCCGAGTGGGCCGTCGACCTGCCCGAGGACATGCGCCGCGTGGAGCCCGACACGAACACGGCCACGCCGGTGTTCGACGGTGCCCGGCAGGCGGAGATCAGCGGGCTGCTCGGCTCGACGCTGCCCAACCGCGACGGCGTCCGGCTGGTCGGCGAGGACGGCAAGGCACAGATCTTCGACGGGCGTACCGGTGAGCCCTACCCGCACGCGATCGCGGTGGGCTACATGTACATCCTCAAGCTGCTGCACCTGGTGGACGACAAGATCCACGCCCGCTCCACCGGCCCGTACTCGATGATCACCCAGCAGCCGCTGGGCGGTAAGGCGCAGTTCGGCGGCCAGCGCTTCGGCGAGATGGAGTGCTGGGCGATGCAGGCCTACGGCGCGGCCTACACGCTGCAGGAGCTGCTGACGATCAAGTCCGACGACGTGCTCGGCCGCGTGAAGGTCTACGAGGCGATCGTGAAGGGCGAGAACATCCCCGAGCCCGGCATCCCCGAGTCGTTCAAGGTGCTGCTCAAGGAGCTCCAGTCGCTGTGCCTCAACGTGGAGGTGCTGTCCTCGGACGGCGCCGCCATCGAGATGCGCGACGGCGACGACGAGGACCTCGAGCGTGCCGCGGCCAACCTCGGCATCAACCTGTCCCGCAACGAGTCGCCCTCCGTGGACGACGTCGTCAACTAGCACCTCGCTGTCTCCGGGTCGGGGTCGATCACCCGGCCCGGGGCACGCGGACCCTCTTTTCGGAACAGCTCACCCATCCAGGGGAGAACCTTTGCTCGACGTCAACTTCTTCGACGAGCTGCGGATCGGTCTGGCCACCGCCGACGACATCCGCCAGTGGTCCTACGGCGAGGTCAAGAAGCCCGAGACCATCAACTACCGCACGCTCAAGCCCGAGAAGGACGGCCTCTTCTGCGAGAAGATCTTCGGCCCCACTCGGGACTGGGAGTGCTACTGCGGCAAGTACAAGCGCGTCCGCTTCAAGGGCATCATCTGTGAGCGCTGCGGCGTCGAGGTGACCCGCGCCAAGGTGCGCCGTGAGCGGATGGGCCACATCGAGCTGGCCGCACCCGTCACGCACATCTGGTACTTCAAGGGCGTCCCGTCGCGGCTGGGCTACCTGCTCGACCTGGCGCCGAAGGACCTCGAGAAGATCATCTACTTCGCGGCGTACGTGATCACGGACGTGAACGCGGAGCAGCGGCACAACGATCTCTCGACCCTCGAGAACGAGATCGCCGGTGAGCGCAAGCGGCTCGAGACCCAGCGCGACAACGACCTCGAGGCCCGCGCCCAGAAGCTCGAGAGCGACATCGCCGAGCTCGAGGCCGAGGGCGCGAAGTCCGACGTGCGCCGCAAGGTGAAGGAGGGCGGCGAGCGCGAGATGCGTCAGCTGCGCGACCGTGCGCAGCGCGAGCTCGACCGCCTCCAGGAGGTCTGGGACACCTTCACCAAGCTCGACCGCGGGCAGCTCATCCAGGACGAGTCGCTCTACCGCGAGCTGTACGACCGCTACGCGGACTACTTCACCGGCGCCATGGGTGCCGAGGCGATCCAGAAGCTGCTGGAGACCTTCGACATCGACGCCGAGGCCGACAACCTGCGCGAGACCATCCGCTCGGGCAAGGGGCAGCGCAAGCTGCGCGCGCTCAAGCGGCTCAAGGTGGTCGCTGCGTTCCAGGCCACGGGCAACCGGCCCGCCGGCATGGTGCTCGACTGCGTGCCGGTCATCCCGCCGGACCTGCGCCCGATGGTGCAGCTCGACGGTGGCCGCTTCGCGACCTCGGACCTCAACGACCTGTACCGCCGGGTCATCAACCGGAACAACCGCCTCAAGCGGCTGATCGACCTCGGCGCGCCCGAGATCATCGTCAACAACGAGAAGCGGATGCTCCAGGAGGCCGTGGACGCGCTGTTCGACAACGGTCGCCGCGGCCGGCCGGTGACCGGCCCGGGCAACCGCCCGCTCAAGTCGCTGTCCGACCTGCTCAAGGGCAAGCAGGGCCGGTTCCGTCAGAACCTGCTCGGCAAGCGCGTCGACTACTCGGGCCGTTCGGTCATCGTCGTCGGCCCGCAGCTCAAGCTGCACCAGTGCGGCCTGCCCAAGCAGATGGCGCTCGAGCTGTTCAAGCCGTTCGTCATGAAGCGGCTGGTCGACCTCAACCACGCCCAGAACATCAAGTCCGCCAAGCGGATGGTCGAGCGTCAGCGCGGCCAGGTCTGGGACGTGCTCGAGGAGGTCATCAACGAGCACCCGGTGATGCTCAACCGGGCGCCCACGCTGCACCGTCTCGGCATCCAGGCCTTCGAGCCGCAGCTGGTCGAGGGCAAGGCCATCCAGCTGCACCCGCTGGTGTGCGAGGCGTTCAACGCCGACTTCGACGGTGACCAGATGGCGGTGCACCTGCCGCTCTCGGCCGAGGCGCAGGCCGAGGCCCGCATCCTCATGCTGTCGGCGAACAACATCCTCTCGCCGGCCTCCGGCAAGCCGCTGGCCATGCCGCGCCTCGACATGGTCACGGGGCTGTACTACCTGACCATGCTCAAGGAGGGCGGGAACGGCGAGGGCCAGGCCTACTCGTCGCCCGCCGAGGCGATCATGGCCTACGACCTGGGCGCGCTGGACCTCCAGGCGAGGATCCGGATTCCGTCTCGGCGGCTCCGTCGTGCCGGGCCCTGGCATGGTCGGCGAGGACCACGAGCCGGACACGCCGTGGCTCGCGGAGACCACGCTGGGCCGGGTGCTCTTCAACGAGCTCCTGCCCGACGACTACCCCTTCGTCAACGACCTGCTGCCCAAGAAGCGGCAGGCGGCGATCATCAACGACCTCGCCGAGCGGTACTCGATGACCGAGGTCGCCATGACGCTGGACCGGCTCAAGGACGCCGGCTTCCACTGGGCCACGCGCTCGGGCGTCACGATCGCCATCGACGACGTCGTCGTGCCCCCGCGCAAGCAGGAGATCCTCGACGAGTACGAGGCGCGGGCGGAGCAGGTCAACCGGCGCTACCAGCGCGGTGCGCTCTCCTTCCAGGAGCGCAACGACGAGATGGTGCGCATCTGGGGCCAGGCCACCGAGGAGGTGGCCAAGGCGATGGAGGACAACTTCCCCGAGGACAACTCGATCTCGCGGATCGTCGCCTCCGGCGCGGCGGGCAACATGACCCAGGTGCGCCAGCTCGCGGGCATGAAGGGCCTGGTCGCGAACCCGAAGGGTGAGTTCATCCCTCGGCCGATCAAGTCCAACTTCCGCGAGGGGTTCTCGGTGGTCGAGTACTTCATCTCGACCCACGGGACGCGCAAGGGTCTCGCCGACACCGCGCTGCGCACCGCCGACTCGGGCTACCTGACACGGCGACTGGTCGACGTCTCGCAGGACGTCATCGTCCGTGAGGTCGACTGCGGCACCGAGCGGGGCATCCCGATGTCGATCGCGGAGGAGGGCCCCGGCGGGTCGCTGATGCGCGACGTGCACGTCGACACCAGCGTGTACACCCGGACGGCGGCCTCGGCCGTCACCGACTCCGAGGGCAACGTCGTCCTGGAGAAGGGCGGCGACATCGGGCAGCAGGCGATCGAGGAGCTCATCGCCCACGGCATCGGCAAGGTCCGCGTCCGCAGCGTCCTGACCTGCGACTCGGCCCAGGGTGTCTGCGCGATGTGCTACGGCCGCTCGCTCGCGACCGGTCAGCTCGTCGACGTCGGCGAGGCGGTCGGCATCGTCGCCGCCCAGTCGATCGGTGAGCCCGGCACGCAGCTCACGATGCGCACCTTCCACACCGGTGGTGTGGCCGGCGAGGACATCACGACCGGTCTGCCCCGTGTGCAGGAGCTCTTCGAGGCCCGCGTCCCGAAGGGCAAGGCGCCCATCGCGGACGTCGACGGCCGGGTGCAGCTCGAGGACGGCGACAAGTTCTGGAAGATCACCCTCATCCCGGACGACGGGAGCGAGGAGGTCGTCTACGACAAGCTGTCCAAGCGCCAGCGGCTCGCGACGCTCACCGTCGACGGCGACGAGCGCCCGCTGCAGGACGGCGACCACGTCGGCGTCGGGCAGCAGCTGCTCGAGGGCACCGCCGACCCGCACGAGGTCCTGCGCGTCATGGGGCCCCGCGAGGTGCAGCTGCACCTCGTCGACGAGGTCCAGAAGGTCTACCGCTCGCAGGGTGTGTCGATCCACGACAAGCACATCGAGGTCATCGTCCGGCAGATGCTGCGCCGGGTGACGATCATCGACTCGGGCGCGACGGAGTTCCTGCCCGGCGGTGTCGTGGACCGCGCCGAGTTCGAGGGCCAGAACCGCAAGGTCGTCGCCGAGGGCGGCGACCCGGCGGCGGGGCGTCCGGTGCTCATGGGCATCACGAAGGCCTCGCTGGCCACCGAGTCGTGGCTCTCCGCGGCGTCGTTCCAGGAGACGACCCGCATCCTCACCAACGCCGCGATCGAGGGGAAGTCGGACAGCCTCGTGGGGCTGAAGGAGAACGTGATCATCGGGAAGCTGATCCCGGCCGGCACCGGCATCAACCGGTACCGGAACATCCAGGTGCAGCCGACCGAGGAGGCGCGCGCCGCCGCGTACGCCCTGCCGAGCTACGACGACGGGTACTACTCGCCGGACGTGTTCGGCACCGGCAGCGGCGTGGCCGTCCCGCTGGACGACTACGACTTCGGCCAGTACCGCTGACGTAGTCCTCGCCCGACCGCCCCCGCCCGGATCCGTCCGGGCGGGGGCGTTCGTCGTTCCCGCGCCGTGGCCTTCTGAGCGAAGGGCCCCCTCGCTCGAGTAGACGGGCGAGTGGCGCCCACCGCCAGTGGGTCATGCGTGCCCACGGGATGGCGAGGGGCGCCCACGGGCGGCTCTATCGCGCGAAGGGGCCCTTCGCTCAGAAGTCGGAGAGCCGGGCCGACCAGCGGGAATGCCGGGCCACCCGGTCGTGTTGCACGACCCGGAGACGCGGCTCGTGCGGACCGGGACGACACCCGGTATCCTCGCGGCCAGCCCGTTCGGCCGCGAGTGGCTCGTCCACGGTCGATATGGAGGCCCCTGGCGGGTCTTCGAGGGCACGAGAGGTCCGTCGAGGGTGTCTCCGTCCCACGGAGGCGTATCCGGACCCACCTGCGGACCCGCGCGCACGCGGCGGGTATCGTCGTTCCTGGTGCCCGACGTGATCGGGTCGCTCCGTGTGCCCCGCGGACGGTCACCGTCCCGCCGGGGGTGCACCTGGGGCGACCGGACGTGTCGGCGGTGTCGAGCATGAGGGCCCTGCGGTCCGTGGCGACACGCCCGACTCCGTGTCATCGCGGTGCCGGGGCCCGGCCCCGGTGCCGCCTCCTCCGAGCGCGGCGCCACGACGACGAAGCCCGCACGAGCAGTACACGAGCCAGAGGAACGAATGCCCACCATCCAGCAGTTGGTCCGCATGGGCCGCGAGGACAAGGTCGAGAAGACCAAGACCGCGGCCCTCAAGGGGAGTCCGCAGCGACGCGGGGTGTGCACCCGCGTCTACACGACGACCCCCAAGAAGCCGAACTCCGCGCTCCGCAAGGTCGCGCGCGTGCGCCTCTCGAACCAGATCGAGGTCACCGCGTACATCCCGGGCGAGGGCCACAACCTCCAGGAGCACTCGATCGTGCTCGTGCGCGGTGGTCGCGTGAAGGACCTGCCGGGCGTTCGCTACAAGATCATTCGCGGGGCGCTGGACACGCAGGCGGTGAAGAACCGCAAGCAGGCCCGCAGCCGCTACGGGACGAAGAAGGACAAGGCCTGACATGCCGCGCAAGGGACCCGCTCCGAAGCGTCCGCTCGTCGCCGACCCGGTCTACGGGTCGCCACTCGTGACGCAGCTGGTGAACAAGGTGCTCGTCGACGGCAAGCGGTCGCTCGCCGAGCGCATCGTCTACGGCGCGATGGAGGGCTGCCGGGAGCGCAACGGAGCCGACCCGGTCGTCACGCTGAAGCGAGCGCTGGACAACGTGAAGCCGGCCCTCGAGGTCCGCAGCCGCCGCGTCGGTGGCGCGACCTACCAGGTGCCGATCGAGGTGCGGGCCGGGCGCTCCACCACGCTCGGGCTGCGCTGGCTGATCACCTACTCGCGGGCGCGCCGCGAGAAGACCATGGTCGAGCGGCTGACCAACGAGCTGCTCGACGCGTCGAACGGCCTCGGGGCCAGCGTCAAGCGGCGCGAGGACACCCACAAGATGGCCGAGTCGAACAAGGCGTTCGCCCACTACCGCTGGTAGCGGGCCGGCGGGCCCGACCCCTCCCGGTGCGAACCACGGGGTGCGGGCGGTCCCGCCTCGCGCAGTTCCGCCGCGCCAGACCCGCGGCGACGAACCGAGAAGGAAGAGGAATTCCGTGGCACGCGACGTGCTGACCGACCTGGGCAAGGTCCGCAACATCGGGATCATGGCCCACATCGACGCGGGCAAGACCACCACGACCGAGCGCGTCCTGTACTACACCGGCATCAACTACAAGATCGGTGAGGTCCACGACGGCGCGGCCACGATGGACTGGATGGAGGAGGAGCAGAAGCGCGGCATCACGATCACGTCCGCCGCGACGACGACCTTCTGGAAAGACCACCAGATCAACATCATCGACACCCCGGGCCACGTCGACTTCACCGTCGAGGTGGAGCGCTCGCTGCGCGTCCTCGACGGTGCCGTGGCCGTGTTCGACGGCAAGGAGGGTGTCGAGCCCCAGTCGGAGACGGTGTGGCGCCAGGCCGACACCTACAACGTCCCGCGCATCTGCTTCGTCAACAAGATGGACAAGCTCGGTGCGGACTTCTACTTCACCGTGCGGACCATCTCCGAGCGGCTGAACGCCAAGCCGCTGGTCCTGCAGCTGCCGCTGGGCTCCGAGTCCGAGTTCTACGGGGTCATCGACCTCGTGCGGATGCGGGCGCTCACCTGGCGCGGTGAGGTCCAGAAGGGCGAGGACTACGCGGTCGAGGAGATCCCGGCGGACCGCCAGGACGAGGTCGCGGAGTACCGCGAGGCGCTGATCGAGGCCATCGCCGAGAACGACGAGGCGCTCATGGAGCGCTACTTCGCCGGCGAGGAGCTCACGGTCGAGGAGATCGAGCACGGGGTCCGTGCCGTGACGATCACCGGCGAGTACTACCCGGTGCTGTGCGGCTCGGCGTTCAAGAACAAGGGCGTGCAGCCCATGCTCGACGCCGTCATCGCGTACCTGCCCGCGCCCACCGAGGTGAAGCCGGTCGAGGGGACGCTGCTCGACGGCGAGACCCCGGTGGTCCGTCACGCGACCACCGACGAGCCGTTCTCGGCGCTCGCCTTCAAGGTCGTGTCGCACCCGTTCTACGGGAAGCTGACCTACGTCCGGGTCTACTCGGGCAAGGTCAACCAGGGCGCTCAGATCATCAACTCCACGAAGGACCGCAAGGAGCGCATCGGGAAGCTCTTCCAGATGCACTCCAACAAGGAGAACCCGGTCGACGAGGCCATGGCCGGGCACATCTACGCCTTCGTGGGGCTGAAGGACACGACGACGGGCGACACGCTCTGCGACCCGCAGAACCCGGTCGTCCTCGAGTCCATGACCTTCCCGACGCCGGTCATCTCGGTGGCGGTGGAGCCGAAGTCGAAGGCCGACCAGGAGAAGCTCTCGACGGCCATCCAGCGTCTCGCCGACGAGGACCCCACCTTCCAGGTCGCCCTCGACGAGGAGACCGGGCAGACGATCATCTCGGGCATGGGCGAGCTCCATCTCGAGGTGCTCGTCAACCGGATGAAGTCCGACTTCAAGGTCGAGGCCAACATCGGCAAGCCGCAGGTCGCCTACCGGGAGACCATCCGCCGGCCGGTGGAGAAGTACGAGTACACGCACAAGAAGCAGACCGGTGGCTCCGGTCAGTTCGCGCGCGTGATCATCAAGCTCGAGCCGATGGAGAAGAACGAAGAGGGCGCGCTCTACGAGTTCGTCAACAAGGTCACCGGCGGGCGCGTGCCGCGCGAGTACATCCCGTCGGTCGACGCCGGGGCCCAGGACGCCATGCAGTACGGCGTGCTGGCCGGCTACCCGATGACGGGCCTGCGCCTGACGCTGCTCGACGGCCAGTACCACGAGGTGGACTCGTCGGAGATGGCGTTCAAGGTGGCCGGCTCGATGGCGCTCAAGGAGGCGGCCCGCAAGGCGGACCCCGCGCTCCTCGAGCCCCTCATGGCGGTCGAGGTGAACACGCCCGAGGAGTACATGGGCGACGTCATCGGCGACCTGAACTCCCGCCGTGGCCACATCCAGGCCATGGAGGAGCGCAGCGGCAACCGCATCGTCAAGGCGCTGGTGCCGCTCTCGGAGATGTTCGGCTACGTCGGTGACCTGCGGTCGAAGACCCAGGGGCGGGCGAACTACTCCATGCAGTTCGACTCGTACGGCGAGGTCCCGACCAACGTGGCCAAGGAGATCATCGCCAAGGCGACCGGCGAGTGACCTGCGACCGCGACCCCGAGTCCCGACGACGGGATGACGGGTCGCGGTGAGGCCGGGGAAAAGCCCCCGTTAGCCTCGTGGGTCACCTCGGGTCCTCCGCCCGGCGCCACGCCCACCCAGAGGACCGCACCACCAGACGACGTAAGACCCTCGAAAGTCCAGGAGGACGAGAGCAGTGGCGAAGGCCAAGTTCGAGCGGACCAAGCCCCACGTCAACATCGGCACCATCGGTCACATCGACCACGGGAAGACGACGCTGACCGCGGCCATCACCAAGGTCCTGCACGACAAGTACCCGGACCTCAACCAGGCGTCCGCGTTCGACATGATCGACAAGGCGCCCGAGGAGCGCCAGCGCGGCATCACGATCTCGATCGCGCACGTCGAGTACCAGACCGAGAAGCGGCACTACGCGCACGTCGACTGCCCCGGGCACGCCGACTACGTGAAGAACATGATCACCGGTGCCGCCCAGATGGACGGCGCCATCCTGGTCGTGGCCGCGACCGACGGTCCCATGCCGCA
>CAVSVI010000006.1:0-85173 GCA_963731455.1 uncultured Actinomycetota bacterium | reverse complement strand
AATGCCAATCTCGATGTTCACAATGTTTCTTTCTCTGTTGCTCGATGGGCCTGATTAGGTGGTTTGTCGGACTCTTTCCTCTGGTACATCGAAATTCGTGGCCCAGCGTCGGGATTTACGGGGCCAAGGAAGGTAGCCTGCTCTAGCCGACTCGGTCTCCAGCAGATGGAGTTATTTTCGACTAATTCAGTGGACGAAGTCGGCGAAGAAAAGGATGCCAAGTCTTAATGCTCCCCCATCTGCCATGCAAGTTTACAACCACCACGTCAAAAACAAGTCCTTGAAGTTCGCTGCAAACAGGCGCAGGAAGATGTCAAGTCCTTCGGTGCGCGTACAACTAGCGACAAGTGTCCCAATCTCTACTTTCCGCGGAAGCTAGCGAGGTAGCGTGTGTAGCGGATCTCGGACATAGCTGGTTAGAGGCAGGCTCATACCTTATGAAGTGGTTACGTAAGCCATTACATTCTACGTATGATCGGCTTTGCTGAGACTTCTGGATTCGCATGGCTACCCATCCCGACCTTGAGCGAGTCAAGGTGCAAACCAGCAAGGCTTTCCAGCCGAACCCACGAGAGAACGTGCCGAAGGCACGGCCAATCGTTCGCGACCATGCCCAGGCCCTGGTCCCTCAAGAGTTCTTACCCCAACAAGTACCTGGTCACTGTCTCTATTGGAGATCTAGATCAAGGTAATGGCATCGCAGTGATGGGCCGGGAAAAGCTAAGGAGCGAAGCCTCTCTATTCTTTCACACCACCAGGAGCTGAGGGTTATCTAATGCGAAAGTTTATGGGATGGCGCAGTTTCTACAGAGTACTAGATATTAGTGCTCGACTGAAGACAGTCACGGCCCAAATTAGCTAGAAGCTTAAACCCAATGCCAGGCTGCAAGGAGATCATGACTTCAAAAGACGCCTTTGATGCTAGAGATTTACACTCCCACCCCAAGATAATGTACCTTTCGAGTCATGCCAAATTAGTTCTAGAGTTAAGCAGCAAAGCTTCTTCTTTACGATCTAAATCTACTACGCCGTCGTCTCCCAGTTTACATGTACAAGTACTACTCCGTCCAGTAAAGAGCTCGGGGGGCCGCCAAGAACACGGGGCTTCGGGCTTAAGCTTCAGGCTGGTTAGGCAAGCCGCGAGTGGGACTGGTTGACGCTATTATTCTTGGCCGAGCGACTCCCTCACTCACCGCCCGAGCCAGGATGTAGAATGCGAAATGTGGAATGCCATTCTGCCACCAAACGTTTGGTTTGTTTCTCCCTCCATCCCTCCCCCGATCCCTCCTCTGGCAGCCTGCGTGAGCTTAGAACTGGATTTCACCTACATGCGGCAAACGTTGTCCGCCCATCCATTGATTCTCCCTCGCATATCAACGCGTCCTCGTCATGAGATGGAAGACCGCGAGTCATGCTGTCCTGCGCATATGATACCTCCGATCGAGTTTCAGCCTCTTCATATTCTCGAGTTGTCCGACCCCATGGTGGGCATTCAGGTTTCACCCTCTCGTAAACGGCGGCAATCCCCAGTCGAGTTATCACCCTCTGCCAAAACCCCTACGCCTTCGCGAAAAGGCAGAAGTTGACCCTACAATTACAAGGCGAGAATCGATCGCTTGAAAACTTCTGGGATTCACTGTCAAAGATCTGGCTTACGAAACGCGCCTTGGAAGAATTTGATCGAAGGAACGCTGCTCAATATGCTGATGAGCCTCCCTGTGATAAAGAAAGACACACGAAATGTCTTACCCGAAGCACCCTTGCCGAGTGGGAAAGAAAGAGAAATCTACTGGCCGAGCCCTTAAGCACGCGGTATCCTGCTGAGATAAAACGATTTGCGAGACACGGAGGCCCGGATCTTTCAAGTCTACGAGGGGCATGTGTTTTCTTAAACAAGCGTCTACAACTATTGCTGACTATATCTTCTCCAGTACCCAGAGCCTGTGAATCCCTTCCGTTTCATTATGAGTCAGTCCAGTCGTAAGGACCGAAAACGATCTACAATATCCGCTTCAAAGACCACCAGCAGTAAGAATTCTTCGAGCTATCGCCACAATTTTTAACAAACCTTTGTTGACAACGGTATCTATCTGGACCGCTATATGTATCCAGAGATGGCCGAGAAGCGCCACGGCCCAATAACTTGGAAGAAATCAAGGAAAGATTGAGGCAACCTCGAGCTTCTTTATCACCTTCCAGGTTTGGCGATGAAGCTTTTAAGGACGTTCAGATATGCCGCTAGAGTGTATTTAGAGAAAACCGATGTGAAGATGTACGTCATTCCACTCATCGCAGGCAAACCGGAAAATTGTCAAACTATCGCAACGGATATTCCCTTTGAAAACCTCGCTCCCTTAACAAAAGTCAAACTTGTTCCTGGCAAGCCCGACCTGTTTCATGGAGCTCGTCCTGAGCAACTTAATAAACAAGTACGCATTGAGCTGGCGGGTCATATTATTCCTTCAACGCAACGCTGGAAGACATACCCATGGCACCCAATTTCTTTTTAGAGGTAAAGGGCCCCGATGGAACCACAAGGGAGACCGAGCTACAGGCATGCTATGATGGCGCTTTAGGGGCGCGCGGTCTACACAGTCTTCAATCTTTCAAAGCTGATAAGCCAGTCTATGATGGAAATGCTTACACCATTACGTCAACCTATGCGGGCAGCGAGCTAATCTTATACGCGAATCATCTCGCCGAATCGCAAAATGGGGATCGCTCGTCAGATTATTACATGACAAAATTAATTGGTTATTCCATCGCTGGAGATATAGATATGTTCCGCCGAGGAGCTTCAGCGTATCGAAATGCAGCGGACTGGGCCAAAGAGCAGAGAGATAAATTTATACAAGAGGCAAATCACCGGGCTGAAAACATGGCCACAGAACGCCCTTCTGCGATGACTTCCAGTCAAACCACAATCTCGGCGGCAGCGGACGGTCTCTCTAGAGTCTGACACCTAAGCCGACAAGCTCACCTTGGACGAGGGCGTGGGAGGCAATGCCAGGAAACGCGTTCGATCTGATTGGAACAAAAAGACCCTCCTCATGCTCTCAACATACAAAACGAAAACCGGGGCAAGGGGACTCTGACTGTCTTTAGTCGCTTATTTTTGTCTACCCGATACATTCTCAGCGTACTTCAGCCACCGTCTTCGGCGTGCCTTTTGTTTTTTATCTATTAGATCTAGTCTCAGCGGATTCTGGTCGCCATCCCCAGCTGAATCGGGCTATCCTCCCAAATCTCATTCTCAACGTCCTCCTCGCTATTCTCTTCGGTGTGCTTGTTTCGCATCTCCTAGATCTCGTTCCCAGTCTACTCTAGGATAATACCACTCAGTCAGCCACTATTCACTTGAGTTGGAGAGTCGTGACTCATAGAAGGGCAAGAGGAACAAGGATCATGCAGCTGGGTCGGGCATCGCATACACCCGAATTTCTGCACATCAATCTTCGGTACAGTAGAAACGGAGAAATGAATGCAAAGTGAAAATGACTATGAGTTTCAGTGAAAAGGAAAAAAAGGGAATGTCGAATTGAACCAGGGCAGTGCGCATAGCAAAAAGCTGGAAAAGAACGAACCTCAGAAAGGATCCTCGAAAATGCAATGAATGCTGGTCACCGAGCAGAGGTCTGCCCAGCTACTGTCTGGTTGAGGGCTGGGGGAGGACGTCGGGTACCACTCCAACGTTCCAATTGAAAAAAGGACTACCTTATCTACGAGTAGAAATGACAGGAAATAGTAGAACTTGGGTTAGTGGCTAGTCTCCCTCGTGCTTACTTATAACGAATGCACGTCTACAAACAAACAAACGTATGATCATATGACATATGACTGCCCTAGCTACCTAGGTTCCTACCTGCCTTCCATTCGCTCCGTACGTATGGGAAGCATTTGATATGTCCATTGATAAAGCGGAAGAGCTCCAGGCCTATTCAGCAGTGATACATGCATGTACTTCTACTCCGTACAGACCGGGGAAAGCTGAAGAGCGGAGACTATTATTACTGTGACCTTGTGCTGTGATTGTAATTCCCAGGCCTCAGCCCCCAGCCAGAAGGCCCAACGAACGAAATGGGTTAGGCTATTTACATTTGTAAGCTTTGCCTTTCCCAAGAGTTAGTTTAGTTTTTGCATTGCAAGACCTGGTTGGCTGCTGGCGAGCACTGTTCTTTTACCCCGCTCTCACCATGCACATCCAGGGCTGGTGCCTAGATTTTCGATCGAGAGTTTCCGGGCAAAAAGCCTTTTACAAATAGGTAGATAGCACATAGCACCGTATCAATTACACCCCTCAAAGAGGATCAAAGGCCCCCTCTCCCTCCCATAAAGGATCGATCAATATTAGAGTAAGAATCCAGATCAGACTTTGATTATTTAGAAAGCTCTATTGATAAGATATAGTCAGAATGTGTAAGATTCTTGTATCTACAAAACGCTACCGAGGTTGCCCTGAATCATGCGATACTGAGTCTAAATATGAATCCGGATGCGAGAAATATGCTTTGCGGGGGAACAAGTTGTGTGAGGATGTGAAGACGGAGTATCTGGGCAAGACGACCGTCTACGCACAATGCCCCAAGCATCGCGATGAAGGGTATAGTCAGCGTTGATCGGCGGAAGAGAGAATCTTTATCGCATTGAATACTTGCTGAGCAGAATCAAACTCCTGCCGCCAGCATTTTAGGATAACGTCTCCACATGGGAGGTCAGATACCTCGGGGAATTTCTTTTCTTGATAAAGTTTTTCAACCTCCTTGCTCATCACTTCCTGAAAGGGACTGTGGCCGGTCAAAATTTCATAAATGGTTGATCCGAGTGCAAAGAGATCGGTGGTCACATTTGAAGGCTCCCTCCAGTCTCGCGGGAGGTAATATCGCGGGCTTTCACAAACACGTGCCGTGGAACCCGCCGAGCACGAGCCAGAAAAATCGGCGATTTTCAGACTTAGATTATTGTCAAGGAGAAAATTGCGTGGTTTTGTGTCGCAGTGGATTATACCGTGCGTCGCCGGCGAGCGGCTCTGGCACAGCCCGACGCGCCGTCAGGCCGCGCTCGGGTCGGTGACGACGCTGCTGTTCGACGACGAGTCGCTGGCCGACATCGCCTACACCGAGCCGTCCGGCACCTCCGACCCCTCGACCACGGGCGCCTGATGCGGCGGCTGCTGGCGGCGCTCGCCGTCGTCGGGCTCGCGCTGCTGGCGGGGTGCTCGACCGGGTCCGCGTCCGACGACGGCGGGTTCCAGTTCGTCGCGCCGAACGGCCAGACCCGGATCACCTACCCCGAGGGGCAACGTCGCCCGCTCGCGCCGATCGTCGGGGACTCGCTGCTCACCCCCGGCCAGCAGGTCTCCAGCGCGCAGGACAGGGGCCAGGTCGTCGTCGTCAACATCTGGGGCTCGTGGTGCGGGCCGTGCCGCGGCGAGTCGCCGGCCCTCGAGCAGGTGGCCCAGGCGTCCGCGGCGCGCGGGGTGCGGTTCCTCGGGGTGGACGTGCGCGACGACCGCGACGCCGCCTCCGACTTCGTCCGCAGCCGCGGGGTGACCTACCCGTCGATCTTCGACCCGCCCGGCCGCTCGCTGCTCGTGCTGTCGGGCTACCCGCGCAACGCGGTGCCCTCCACGATCGTGCTCGACCGGGCGCACCGGGTCGCCGCGGTCTTCCTGACCGCCGTCCTGGCGAGCGACCTGCAGCCAGTGGTGGACCAGGTCGCCGCCGAGCCGCCCGCGCCGGGCTGATCCGCCGGATTTGAGCGAAGGGCCCCTTCGATCTGATAGATGGGCGAGGGGTGCCCCTCGCCGGAACGACACCGGGACCACGGGTTCGGGCGAAGGTCACCCATGGACGGCTCTATAGAGTGAAGGGGCCCTTCGCTCGGAAAGCCGGGGTGACCTACGACATCCCGTAGGACGATCGCCCCCGCCCTCACGCGGCGCGGACGCGTCCGCCCTACCCTGGGGCGCGAGATGAACGCCCGGTATCGCGGGTCCGCATGGATCTGACCCAGACGGTGACCTCGGGTCCCGTCCTGCTCGCGCTCGGGCTCTCGCTGGTCGCCGGCCTGGTGAGCTTCGCGTCGCCGTGCGTCGTCCCCCTGGTGCCGGGCTACCTCGCCTACCTCGCCGGGCTCGTCGGGGCCACCGCGCCCGCCGTCACCGTGGAGGAGGTCGCGGCCCAGCAGGCCGAGCGCCGTGCGGCGGTCGCCGGCACCGTCCCGGCCGCCACCGGCACCGGCCTCGCCGTCGGGACCCTGCCTCGCCGGGCTCCCCGCGGGCGGCTCCGGCTCGCCGGGGCGGCCGCGCTGTTCGTCCTCGGGTTCACCGTGGTGTTCGTCCTCGGGCTGGGCGCGATCGTGTGGGCGGCCGACGCGCTGGTCGCGAACGAGGCGGTGCTGCAGCGGCTCGGCGGCGTCGTCACGGTGGCGATGGGGCTGGTGTTCCTCGGCCTCGTGCCCGCCCTGCAGCGCGACACCCGCCCGCACCGGGTGCCGCGGATGGGGCTCGCCGGCGCGCCGCTGCTGGGCGCCACCTTCGGCCTCGGCTGGACACCGTGCCTGGGCCCCACGCTGACCGGGGTCATCGCGCTGGCCTCCGGCACCGGCGCGGGCTCGGGCGCGCTGCGCGGCGGCGTCCTCGTGCTCGCCTACTGCGCGGGGCTCGGCGTGCCGTTCGTGCTCATCGCGCTCGGCGCCGGCCGGGCGGTGCGGGCCCAGGCGTGGCTGCGGGCCCACGTCCGCGCCATCCAGATCGCCGGCGGAGTGCTGCTCGTCCTCGTCGGTCTCGCCCTGGCCACCGGGCTGTGGGGCGAGATCGTGACCCTGCTCCGGGAGCCAGTCGCCGGCTTCTCGACGCCCCTGTAGACCCATGACACAGACGCTGCGCACGCCGCCCGAGGAGGCCCCCGAGCCCCCGGGCCCCCGCCGGTGGGGACGTGACCTGCTCGCGCTCGCCCGCAACACCTGGCGAGGCCTCACGAGCATGCGGACCGCGCTGATCCTGCTCTTCCTGCTCGCGCTCGCCGCCCTGCCCGGAGCGTTCATCCCGCAGCGCGGTCCGAGCCCGCAGGCCGTTCAGGACTACTTCGCCGCCCACCCCACGCTCGCCCCGCTGCTCGACAGGGTCGGGGTCTTCGACCTCTTCGCGACGCCGTGGTTCTCGGCGGTCTACCTGCTGCTGTTCATCTCCCTGGTCGGCTGCCTCGTGCCGCGCACCTGGGAGCAGCTCCGCTCCCTCGGCGCCCCCACCGTCGCCGTCCCCCGCAACCTCTCGCGGCTGCCCCACCACGCCGCCGGCACCGACCCCCGGCGCCCCGACGAGGTCGTCGCCGCCACCCGGAAGCGACTGCGGGGCTGGAAGGTCGACGTCCGCGAGGAGCCCGGCGGGGTGCGCACGGTCTCCGCGGAGAAGGGCGCGCTGCGCGAGGTCGGCAACGTCGTCTTCCACATGAGCCTGCTCGCGCTGCTCATCGGCATCGCCGTCGGCAAGCTCTTCGGCTACGAGGGCAACGTCATCGTCATGGCCGACGGATCGGAGTTCTGCAACTCCGGGATCCTCGCCTACGACACCTTCCGGCCCGGACTGCGCGTCGACGGCACGAACCTCGACCCGTTCTGCGTGGACGTCGACCACTTCACCGCGCAGTACCGCCCCGACGGCGAGGCGAACTCGTTCAGCGCCGACGTCCGTTACTCCGACGCCCGGCAGATCGAGAGCGGCGCCGCCCCCACCCCGGCCACGATCGAGGTCAACGAGCCGCTGCGCTTCGACGGCGAGCGGGTCTACGTGCTCGGGCACGGCTACGCGCCGCAGTTCACCGTGACCTTCCCCGACGGTCAGCAGCGCACCCAGGCCATCCAGTGGGAACCGATCGACCAGAAGACGTTCCTCTCCCAGGGCGCCACCAAGTTCGACCGGCCCGGCGTCACCACCGACGCGGAGCGCCGCCGGACCCAGCTCGCGATCACGGGGCTGTTCGCGCCGACGTCGAGCGGCGGGCACGTGATGACCTCGACCTACCCCGCACTGACCGACCCCGAGGTCGCTGCCGACGTCTACCGCGGGGACCTCGGGCTCGACTCCGGCCACGGCCAGTCGATCTACGCGATCGACCAGTCGATGGTCGAGCAGGGGCGGCTCACCCGCGTCGCCCGCCAGAACCTGGTGCCCGGCCAGACCATGACCCTCGACGACGGCACCCGCATCCGCTTCGACAGCGTCAAGCAGTGGGTGAACCTCCAGGTCTCCCACGATCCGGCGCAGGACGCCGTGCTCGTCGCCGCGATCGCGCTGCTCGTCGGGATCACGCTGTCGCTGACGATCAAGCGGCGCCGGTTCTGGGTGCGGGTCACGCCCACGACGGCGGGCCCCGGGTCGCCGTCTACGACAGACGGTCGTACGGTGTCGGTCGGGGAGGGCTCGAGCGTGGAGCTCGGCGGGCTCGCCCGCACCGACCAGGCCGGGTACGGCGAGGAGTTCGACAAGCTCCGGGCAGATCTGCTGTCCGCCGGGTCCGCCGGTGGGCGCCGTCCGGACGAGCACGCGCAGCACGACGACGGAGGTACCGGATGAACGTCGACGCCCCGCTGGGCGACTTCGGCGACGTGCTCTTCTACTCGGCGCTCGCGGTCTACATCCTCGCGATGCTCCTGCACGCCGTCGAGCACGGCCTGCTGCGCCGCACCGACCCGGCGGCGGAGGCGCTGCCCGCCGCGGTGCCGGTCGGCGTCGCCGCCCGCGGTGCGGCCGGCCCGGCCGCGGCCGACGAGCCGGGCACCAGCGCCGTCGTCCCCGACGACCCCGCGTTCGCCGACGAGCCCCCCGGCCGGACGCCCGACGGACGGCCCCCGCGTCCCGCCTCGGAACGCTTCGGGCGCATGGGCGTCTCGCTGACGGTGCTCGGCGCGGCGCTGCATCTGTCGATGCTCGTCGTCCGCGGCGTGGCGGCCGACCGCCCGCCGTGGGGCAACATGTACGAGTTCGTCGCGGCGGTGACCCTGGTCGGGGTGCTGGCGTGGCTGGTCGTGCTGTTCCGCCGCCCGGAGCTGCGCCGCCTCGGTGTGTTCGTGCTGCTGCCGGTGATCGTGCTGATGTTCCTCGGCGGCACGGTGCTCTACACGCAGACCGCGCCCGTGGTGCCCGCGCTGCACTCGTACTGGCTCGCGATCCACGTGACCGCGGCCGTGATCTCCTCCGGCATCCTGCTCTTCGCCGGGGTCGCGAGCGTGCTCTACCTGCTGCGCAGCGTCCACGACGCGAACGGCCGCCTCGCCTGGACCTCACGGCTGCCCGGCGCCGACGTGCTCGACCGGGTCGCCTACCGGGCCACCGCCGTCGCCTTCCCGATCTGGACCTTCGCCGTCATCGCGGGTGCCATCTGGGCCGAGGCGGCGTGGGGCCGCTACTGGGGCTGGGACCCCAAGGAGACCACGGCGTTCATCGCCTGGGTGATCTACGCGTGCTACCTGCATGCCCGCTCGACGGCCGGGTGGCGAGGCCGCAAGGCCGCGGCCGTGAACGTCGTCGGGTTCCTCGTCATGGTGTTCAACCTGTTCTTCATCAACCTGGTCGTCACCGGCCTGCACTCCTACGCCGGCGTGGGCTGACCGCCACGGAGCGCCCGTGATCAACGGGCCCTCAGCAGGGTCGCCGAGGACCACGGAGGCCGCCAGGTGCCCGTTGATCATGGGCGGCCGGAGCCTGCGGACGGAGATCGGGTGCCGATCCCCGCGTTCGTCTCGTCCTGATCGTCCCGGCCGGATACGGTCGTGCGGCCGGTCGGCGACCGCGGGCGAGCGGCCGACCCGGCGCCGGTGACCAGGGAGGGAACGCACCGACGATGACTGGCCGCGAGGACGAGCCGGGCGCGGACGCGACGGCGGAGGCCACGAGCACGGCGCCGGGGACTCCGGGCACGACCTCGGTGGCCGGGACGACGACGGACGCGGCGGCCGGTGAGCCGGCCCCGGCGACGGCCTCGGGCACCGGAGCCGAGGAGGACCTCGCGGCCGAGACGACCCACCAGGTCGACACCGCGGGGGCGGCCCGCGGCGACGTCCGCCGGCCGGACAGCGCGGACCCCCGGTGGAGCTCCTCGCCGTCCGCCCCGTCCGAGCAGGCAGGATCCACACCCCCGGCAGCGGACGCCTCCCGGAACGGTGCCGCCCGGCCGGGCGACGCGGCATCGTCCCCGGCGCCGTCGCCCGAGGTCGCCGCGGTCGCGCCGCCCGGGCCGCCCGCGATGTCCGACCTGTCGTCGGCCCAGCTGCTGCGTCCGGCGAGGCCGGTGCCGCGCACCGGGTGGCGCCGCGCGGTCTACGTGGCCAGCGGCGGCGTCGTGAACCCCAGAGAGAGCGAGGCGGACACCGCGCGGCGAGCGCTGGTCGCGCGGGTCAACCAGCCACTGCAGGGCTGCTACAAGATCGCGATGCTGAGCCTCAAGGGCGGCGTCGGTAAGACGACGACGACCGCGGCGCTCGGCGCGACGTTCGCCTCGCTGCGCGGCGACCGGGTCGTGGCGGTGGACGCGAACCCCGACCGCGGGACGCTCGCGGAGAAGGCGCCGGTGGAGACCACCGCGACGGTGCGCCACCTGCTGCGCGACGCCGCCCTCGTCCGGCGCTACTCCGACGTGCGGGCCTACACCTCGCAGGGCCCCTCGCGGCTCGAGGTCCTCGCCAGCGAGCAGGACCCGGCGGTGTCCGAGGCGTTCAGCGAGCTCGACTACCGGCGCGCGGTGGATCTCCTCGAGCACTTCTACAACATCGTGCTCACCGACTGCGGCACCGGCCTGATGCACTCGGCGATGCGCGGGGTCCTCGACGTGGCCGACTCGCTCGTCGTGGTCTCCTCGTCCTCGATCGATGGAGCCCGCAGCGCGTCGGCCACCCTGGACTGGCTCGACGCGCACGGCTACGGCGACCTCGTGGCCCGGTCGACCGCAGTGATCAACTACGTCCGGCGCTCGTCGGGCGGCGTCGACCTGGACCGCGTGGCCGAGCACTTCGCCGCTCGCTGCCGCACCGTCGCGCGGCTGCCCTTCGACCCGCACCTCGACGAGGGCGCGGAGATCGAGCTGGAGAAGCTCGCACCGCGCACGCGCACGGCGATGCTGGAGCTCGCGGCCGTGGTCGCCGACGACTTCCCGCGTGCCGGCTCCCGGGTCCGCGTCGGGCCTCGGTGACGGCGCCCGGCGCAGGCGGCGGCTCCAGCACGACAGAGCCGCTCGATCAACAGCACGTCAGGCAGACGCCCTGACGCTCAGGTCGGGCGGCGGGTCAGGCGCCGGGTGACGGATCCTGGCCGTCGGTGCGGCCGCGCTTGACCTGTTCGTCGAGGCTGCGGAGGAACTCCGGGTCGTCGTCCGGGGCGATCGGACGGGTGCGGTGATCACGACCGGCCCCCGCGGCACGCGTGGGACCGGTCGGCGCCTCGTCCTCCGCCGTGCCGGGACCCGTGGCGAGCGTCTGAGCGGTGACGGCCTTCCAGAGCAGCACTCCGACCGCCACCAGCACCATCACAGCGACGACGAACAGCACCACGTCTCGCACCTCCTCCGGACGCCCAGCCGGGCGGCCGATCGCTCGCGCGGCCCCACGCTACCTGTCGACGGGCGCGTCCGGGGAACGATCGCGGGAGGTCCGCCGGGTGGACGATTCGTGACGGTGAGCGGGGTCCCGTGTCGGCGTGCGTGGGCTCAGCCGTGGGCCTCGCTGGTGAGCCCGTCGAGGAGGGTGCGGACCTCGGACTCACGGAAGCGGCGGTGCCCGCCCGGCGTCCGGATGGAGCCGATGCGGCCGGCTGCGGCCCAGCGCGTCACGGTCTTCGGGTCGACGCGGAACATCGCGGCGACCTCGCCAGGGGTCATGAGACGCTCGGTCGCGTCGGGTGCGACGGTCATGCGGCACCTCCTCGGGCCCGAGGGCCCGACTTCCCAGGGTTCTGTCGCCCGCGGCCGGGTGGTCGTCGGGCGGAGCAGACGAACTGGAGCGAATCGTGACACCGAACCCCTCACGTACTCGAACGCTAGTGCGGAGGTAAAAGGTTCACAAAGGCAGGAAACGGACGATCGGGTCGCGCCCGGGCCACCGTCCGGAGGCTTACCCTGGGGGTCGTGGAACCCGCTGGATCGTCCTCGGCCGGCTCCCCGCCGTCGTCCGAGGCCACGCCGACCGGGGCCGCCGACGCGCCTCCGGCCCCGTCGGGGAGCCCGCGTGGTCTCGCCGTCGCGCTCGTCCTCTACGTCGCCGCCCGGGTGGTACTCGTCGCGGCCCTCACCGGAGTCCTCGTGCTCGTCGGCCTCCCGCTGCTGCTGGCGCTGCTCGTCGCGCTGGTGGCGGCCCTGCCGCTCTCGCTGGTGCTGTTCCGTCCGCTGCGTGCGCGCCTCAACCGCGAGATCGCGGCCGCCGGCGCCGGCCGTCGGGCGCAGCGGGAGCGCCTCCGGGCGGAGCTGCGCGGGGATTAGGTGGGCGGAGCCCTTGCTCACGAGCCGACGACACCGAGGCCGATCGCCGTCCCGATCGCCCAGACGAGCAGGGCCAGCCCGGTGTCGCGCAGCACCGGGATCAGCGCCGGCCCCCGCGCCCCGCCGAGGACCCGCCGCAGCGCCGGGACGAGCACTGGCAGCGTGACCAGTCCCAACAGGGCCCACGGTGCCCGCAGGCTGAGCACCAGGCTCATGCCCAGCGGGATGACGACGAGCGCGGCGTACAGCACCCGGGTGTCCCGTTCCCCGAGCAGGACCGCCAGGGTGCGCTTGCCCGCGACGGTGTCCGAGGGCACGTCGCGCAGGTTGTTCGCCACCAGCACGGCGCACGAGAGCAACCCCACCCCGACCGAGGCGCCGATGCCGAGCCCGCTCGCCCGCCCGGCCTGGGTGTACTCCGTGCCGAGCACCGCGACCGGCCCGAAGAACAGGAACACCGCGATCTCGCCGAGCCCGCGGTAGCCGTACGGGCTCGAGCCGCCGGTGTAGAACCAGGCGCCCGCCAGGCACACCGCGCCGACGACCAGCAGCCACCACGCGCCGCTGACCGCCAGCAGCACGATCCCGGCGAGCGCCCCGATGCCCAGCGCGACGAAGGCCGCGGCGCGCACCGCTCCCGGCGTCGCGCTCCGCGAGCCGACGAGGCGCATCGGACCCACGCGCTCGTCGTCGGTGCCGCGGACACCGTCGGAGTAGTCGTTGGCGAAGTTGACCCCGACGATCATCCCGACCGCGACGACGAGGGCCAGGACGGCGGGCACGGGCCGGAAGAGGTCCGCGGAGGCCGCCGCGCCGGAGCCGGCGATCACGGGAGCGATCGCGTTCGGGAGCGTGCGCGGCCGCGCCCCCTCGACCCATTGCGCGACGGTGGCCATGTCCACGCACACTAGCCAGCGGCCCGGACGCCCCGACCACGTCGTGGGCGAGAGGCGCCTTCGGCCGTCCCAGGCGGCCGAAGGGCACCTCCGCCCCTCCCCCGTCAGCAGGCCGGCGGCGGCGTGCTCGTGGCCACCCAGGCGGCCGGCACGTACCGGTCGGTGTCGATGCGCAGCCAGTCGGTGCTGGTGCCGTGGCTGCCGGTCACGGCGTCGCCGGCGACGTGGCACGCCACGTCGACCTGGGCGTGGTTGCCGACGAGTCCCTCGTCGGTCCCGCCGTTCGTGGGCGAGGAGCGGATGGTGACCGGGAGCTGCGGGCTGTCGGCGGTGCCCAGGTGGACGTCGGCGGGGGCCTCGCCGGCGTGCCCGGTCCAGAGGTAGTCGACGGTGACGAAGGAGTTGTCGTCGAGCCCGAGTGCGTGGAAGGTGCCGTCGGCCACGTCGATGCCGGCCGGGTTCTTCACCTGGCGTCCGAAGCCGTCCTGGCCGTCGTGGTAGTGGTTCTGGAACGCCACCTGGGCCTCCGGCGTGCCCTGCGGCACGTCGGACCACCTCTGCCTGGGCGGCGCGGCGTTCCAGTAGTCGTCGTCGGTGTTCCACGGCCCGACGTCGAGGACCGGCACGATCGCGCAGCGGCCCGCGTCGGTGCACAGCCGCACGCTGTAGTCGCCCTTGCCGTCGGCGTCGAGCGCCCGGCTGGAGGGCAGCGCCACGAACTGGTCGTTCTCGGTGATGACGTGGCCGTCGGCGGTCGTGCCGCCGACCAGGCCCTCGCGGGTGGCGAACACCCGGTAGGACGCCCGCGGGGTGGGCGTGCGCCGGGCGCCGATCTCGCGGTCGGCCCGCACGGACACCGCCCGGACCGTCGGGCCCGCGCCAGGGTCCGGCGCGACGAGGGCCAGGCGCAGGGCCACCGTGCGGGTCGGGGCGGGCAGCACGGCCGGCGAACCCGGCGTCGCGGGCACCCACTCCGACCATCGCCCGGCGTCGTCGCGCCCGCGGACCGACGCGACCGCCGAGGTGCCGGGTGGCAGGTCCGCGGTCACCGGCACCGCGAAGCGGTCCACCGCTCGCGCGAAGGTGTGCGTGCCGAGGTCGAGGAAGCCCTGGCGCCGGGCGCCGCGCAGGCTGCCCGCCCGCTCGGCGGGGTCGCCGTCGCGAGGGGTGGCCAGCCGGGCGGCCCCGCCCGCGACCTGGACGCGGACCGCACTGCCCGCCAGGTCGGGGTCCCAGCGCTGCGCGTCGGTCCCGGGGGTCTGCGGGGACGGGGACGGCGAGGGTGCGCCGGCCGCTGCGACGCCGGTGGCCAGGAGCAGGACCGACGCGGCCGCGAGCACCCAGAGCACGACCGGGGTGGGCGCGGGCCGGCGCCGACGCGAGGTGCGCATGTGGCGGGCAACCCCGCTGCAGCGGCGTCCGATACGTCCCCAGGCGTCTCACCAACCACACGGGTGTCACTCGACCTGGTGGACCGGAGCTCGACCGGCGCGCCTCCTGGCGGCCGGTGATCGCCGTGGGTGTCCGCCCCGGACCGTCGTGACGGATGTGGGGGTCGTCGCAGCGCTCACCCGGCGAGGAGTTCGCGCGGCCGCGAGGCCACCGGCTCACTACGCTCGCCCGCCGTGACCCCGTCGACCGTGCAGGCGCGCGTGGTCGTCGACGAGTGGGTTCGCGGCGGGGTCCGCGACGTGGTCGCCTGCCCGGGGTCGCGGAACGCGCCGCTGCTCCTGGCGGCACACGCGGCGGACGCCGCCGGGCGGCTGCGCCTGCACATGCGGGCCGACGAGCGCTCGGCCGGGTTCCTCGCCGTCGGGCTCGCGGCCTGCTCCGGGCTCCCGGTGCCCGTCGTGGTGACCTCCGGCACCGCGGTCGCCAACCTGCACCCGGCGGTGCTCGAGGCCTCCCACGCGGGGGTGCCGCTCGTGGTGGCCAGCGCCGACCGGCCCCTCGAACTGGTCGGCACCGGGGCGAACCAGACGGTCGACCAGGTGGGCCTCTTCGGCGGCGCGGTGCGGGCGAGCGTGGTGCTCCCGCTCGCCGAGGAGCGCCCGCGCGCCGCGGCCGGCTGGCGCGCCGCGGTGTGCCGGGTGCTCGACCGCGCCGCGGGGACCGGCACCGCCGACCCCGGTCCGGTGCAGCTCGACCTCCCACTGCGCGAGCCGCTGGTGCCGGACCCCACGGCCCCCACGGACTCCGTCGACCCGACCGGGCTGCCCGGGTGGGCCGCGGGGCGTCCCGACGGCGGGCCGTGGACCCGCGTCGCCCCGCACGTCCCGCGCGTCGGAGCGCTCGACCTCTCCTCCCCGCTGCCGACCGTCGTGATCGCCGGCCACGGCGCGGCGGCCCCGGACGGCCTCCCCGCGGGCGTTCCCGTGATCGCCGAGCCGACCTCGCGGCTGTGGGGCCGCGGGCTGCGGGCCGGGACGAGGCTGCTCGACGCCGCACTCGGCGGGAACACCCCCGAGCTGCTGCCCGCCCGTGCCGTCGTCCTCGGCCGTCCGACGCTGCACCGCGCGGTCTCGCGGCTGCTCGCCGACCCGCGGGTGGAGGTCGTGGTGGTCCCGCCGGCCGCCGAGGGTGGGCCGTCACGACCCGGCTGGACCGATGTGGCCGGCACCGCGGCGCAGGTGGGTGCGCTGCCCCCGCCACCGGCGTGGGGAGTGGACGAGGGCTACAGCGCCCGGGTCGCGGCCGCGGACACCCGGGTGGCGGAGGCGCTGGCGGCGGCCGTGGAGGACGGCACGGGCCCCGCGCTCGCCGCGGCCGTGGTCGCCGCGCTGCCGCCGGGCGCCCTGCTGGTGGTCGGCTCCTCGAGCCCGGTGCGCGACGTCTCTCTCGCCGCGCGGCCGCGCGAGGACGTCACGGTCGTCTCGGCGCGGGGGGTCTCGGGGATCGACGGCGCGGTGTCCTTCGCGACCGGGGCGGCGCTCGCCCACGAGGGTCCCGCCTACGCCCTGCTCGGCGACCTCACCTTCCTCCACGACACGAACGGGCTGCTGGTGGGCGCGCACGAGCCGCGACCCGAGCTCGTGGTCGTGGTGGCCAACGACGACGGTGGCAGCGTGTTCGCCACCCTCGAGCAGGGCGCCGCCGAGCACGCCGACGCCTTCGAACGCGTCTTCGCCGTCCCGCACGGCACCGACCTCGCGGCGCTCTGCCGGGCCCACCACGTCGAGCACACCGTGCCCGCCGGCGCGGACGAGCTCGCGGCCGCGCTCGCCCCGACGGGCCGTCCCGGGGTGCGCGTCGTCGAGGTCGCGGTCGACCGCGCCGACCGGCGCGGGCTCGCCGAGCGGCAGCAGCGGATCGCACTGGATGCGCTCGGTGGCGGGGACGGACGGTGTGAAGCTCGCGTTTCCGACGAACCGGGCGGCAAGGCTCCGATCGGTAGCATCGTCGGCGACGGTGCGTGAGCGGAAGGGGGTGGTTCGTTGCTGGTGCTGCTCGGGGTGCACGCCCTGACCGCCCTGCTCGCCCCGACGCTCGTCCGCTTCCTCGGCCGCCGCGCGTTCGTCCTCCTCGCGCTCGTCCCCGCCGCGGCCTTCGTCTGGATCCTGACCCGGCTGCCCACCGTCCTCGCCGGGGTGCCGGTCACCGAGGGCTTCGCGTGGATCCCGGCCCTGGGCGTCGACGTCGCCGTCCGGCTCGACGCGCTCTCGGCGACGCTCTCGCTGCTCGTCACCGGCGTCGGCGCGCTCGTCGTCGCCTACTGCGCCCGCTACTTCACCCCCTCGTCGTGGGGCCTGGGCCGGTTCGCGGGGGTCCTCGTCGGGTTCGCCGGCGCGATGCTCGCCCTGGTGTGGGCCGACGACGTCGTCCTGCTCTACGTCTGCTGGGAGCTGACGACGATCTTCTCGTTCCTGCTCGTGGGCCAGGACGCCCACAAGCGGGCGGCTCGGGCCGCCGCGATGCAGGCCCTCGTCGTCACCGCGGCGGGCGGGCTGACCATGCTGGTCGGGCTGGTGATCCTCGCCGAGGCGGCGGGCACCTACCGGCTCTCCGAGATCGTCGCCGTCGGCCCGCACCTCTCCGGCGCCGCGGTCACCGCCGGGGTGGTCTGCGTCCTCGTCGGGGCGCTGTCGAAGTCCGCGCTGGTCCCGTTCCACTTCTGGCTGCCCTCGGCCATGGCCGCCCCGACGCCGGTCAGCGCGTTCCTGCACGCCGCGGCGATGGTCAAGGCGGGCGTGTACCTGGTCCTGCGTCTGGCGCCCGGCTTCGCCGACGTCCCGGCCTGGCGCCCGCTCATCGCCGTGCTCGCCGCGCTCACCATGCTGCTCGGCGGCGTGCTGGCGGCGCGCCAGCACGACCTGAAGCTGCTGCTCGCTTACGGCACGGTCTCCCAGCTCGGCTTCATGGTCCTGCTCGCCGGGGCGGGCACGCGGGACGCGGCACTGGCGGCGATCGGCCTCGTCGTCGCGCACGCGCTGTTCAAGTCCGCGCTCTTCCTGACCGTGGGCGTCATCGACCGGTGCGCCGGGACCCGGGACCTGCGGGAGCTGTCGGGCCTGGGCCGCCGCGCGCCGGTCCTCGCCGCGGCCGGGACGCTCGCGGCGGCCTCGATGGCGGGGGTGCCGCCGTTGCTCGGCTTCGTCACCAAGGAGGGCGCGTTCGAGGCGTTCCTCCACGGTGCTTATGACCCTCCGGGCGCCACGGGCCGGCTGGCCCCCGTCCTGCTCGCCGTGGTCGTCCTCGGGTCGGTGCTCACCGTCGCCTACAGCGCCCGGTTCGTGGCCGGCGCCTTCACGAGCGCGTTCTCGACCGACCCGCACCGGGCCCCGTCGTGGATCCCGCCCGGCCCGTTCTTCGTCGCCCCGCCCGCGGTGCTCGCGCTCGCCGGCCTCGTCGCCGGCCCCGCGATCGCGCTCCTCACGCCCCTGCTCACCGGCTACGCCGACACCCTCGTCGCGACCTATCCCACCCCGCTCGCCCTGAAGCTCTGGCCCGGGTTCACCGTCCCGCTCGGGCTCTCGGTGGCCGCGATCGCGCTGGGCCTGCTCGCGGCCCTGCCCCGCGTCTCGGCCCGCGCGGCGGCGATCCGTCCGCTCACCGCGATCCGCTCCGAGGTCACCTGGCGCGCCCTGGTGCACGCCGTGGAGGCGGGGTCGCTGCGGGTCACCGCGCAGACCCAGCGCGGGTCGCTCGCCGCCATCGTGTGCACCGTGCTCGGGGTGCTGCTCGCCGGACCCGGGGTGGCCCTGGTAGCCACGGGGGCGCTCGGGGAGCTCCACCTCGACCGCGTCGCGGACTCCCCGGCCCAGGCCGTCGCCGCCGTCCTCGCCGTGGTCTCGACCGCGGCGGCCGCGCTCGCCCGGCAGCGCCTCGCCGCGGTCCTGCTCGTCGGCGGCCTCGGCTATGCGGTCGCGGTGCTCTTCGCCCTGGGCGGGGCACCCGACGTGGCGCTCACCCAGGCCCTCGTGGAGACGATGACGCTCGTCGTGATCGTCCTCGTGCTGCGCCGCCTGCCCCGCGAGATCACCGAGCACCACTCGCCCCGCCGCCGGCTGGCCCGCCTGGCGATCGCCGCGCCGGTGGGCGTGCTCATCGCGCTGCTCGGCGCCGCCGCCCTGGGCGCCCGCACGCTGCCCGCGGTCTCCCTCGCCTTCCCTGCGCAGGCCTACGCGTTCGGGGCGGGCCAGAACGTCGTCAACGTGACCCTGGTCGACATCCGCGCGTGGGACACCATCGGTGAGCTCTCGGTGCTGCTCGCGGCCGCGACCGGCGTCGCGAGCCTCGTCTTCCTGGACCGCCGGACCGGGACCCCGCCCGGCGGACGCCGTCGTCGGGCCCCCGTCGCGCCCGGTCCCGCCGAGGCGTCGGCCTGGCTGCGCGGCCCCACCCTCGAACGCCTGGCCCGCCGGGCACGGCCCGGGCCGGCGCTGACCGAGCGGACGCTGCTGCTCGAGGTCGTCACCCGGCTCGTCTTCCCGACGATCATGGTGGTGTCGGTGTACTTCCTGTTCGCCGGGCACAACGCGCCCGGCGGCGGGTTCGCCGGCGGGCTGCTGGCGGGCCTCGCGCTCGTGGTGCGCTACGTCGCGGGCGGGCGCTACGAGCTGGGGGAGGCGGCGCCCGTCGAGGCGGGCACGCTGCTCGGGGCGGGGCTGCTGTGCGCGGGCGTCAGCGGGCTGGGCGGGCTGGTGCTCGGCGGCGAGGTGCTCCAGACCGCGGTGCTCGAGACGGACGTGCCGGTCCTGGGCCACGTCAAGCTCGTGACCTCGCTGCTCTTCGACGTCGGCGTCTACCTCATCGTCGTGGGCCTCGTCCTGGACATCCTGCGCAGCCTCGGGGCCGAGCTGGACCGGCTCGGCGACACCCCCGCGTCGCCCCCGCCGCCGGCTCCTGCGACCACCGGCGAGGAGGTGCGCCCGTGACCACCTCGTGGCTGCTGCTCGTGCTGATCGCCCTGCTCTGCACCGCGGGCATCTACCTGCTGCTCGACCGGAGCCTCACCCGCGTGCTCCTCGGCGTGCTGGTCCTCGGGAACGCCGCCAACCTGCTCGTGATCTCCGCCGGCGGGCCCTCCGGGGCCGCGGCCTTCGTCGGACGGGCGCCCGACGCGGCGATGAGCGACGCCCTGGTGCAGGCCCTCGTCCTCACCGCCATCGTCATCACCCTCGGGGTGGCGGCGTTCCTGCTCGCGATCATCCACCGGTCCTGGACGCTCGACCGCGAGGACGACGTCGCCGAGGACACCGAGGACCGCTCCGTGCGCCGCCGGCTGGCCCGGGGCGAGCACGTCGACGAGGACGAGCTCGACACCACCGGCTGCGAGCAGACCTCCGACACCGATGACGATCGTGTGGCTGACGACCGCACCGCAGTGGGAGGCCCACCCGCGGAGCGCAGCGGAGCCGGGTCCGGAGATCCGTCATGAACCCCGCCCCGGGCCTCGTCGAGAGCCTCCTGCCGCTACCGGTCCTGCTGCCGCTGCTCGGCGCGGGCGCGGCGCTGGTGCTCGCCGGGCGCCCGACCGCGCAGCGTGTGGTCTCGGTGGGCGTGCTGAGCGCGGTGGTGGCGATCTCGGCGGTGCTCCTCGCCGGCGCCGCGGGCGGACCGAAGGTGGTCACCCTGGGGTCGTGGCCCGTGCCGTTGGGGATCACGCTGGTCGCCGACGGGCTGTCGACCGTCATGCTCCTGACCTCGATGACGGTGACGCTGCTGGTGCTGCTCTACGCCATCGGCCAGGGCACCAGCGACGACGACGCGCGGGCCCCGGTCTCGATCTTCCACCCGACCTACCTGGTGCTGACGGCGGGCGTCGCGGACGCGTTCCTCTCCGGGGACCTGTTCAACCTCTACGTCGGCTTCGAGGTCCTGCTCATGGCGAGCTACGTGCTGCTCACCCTGGGCGGGACGCGGGCGCGGGTGCGGGCGGGTCTGACCTACGTCGTGGTCAACGTGCTGTCCTCGCTGGTCTTCCTCATCGGGATCGCGCTGGTCTACGCCGCGGTGGGCACGCTGAACCTCGCGCAGATCTCGGTGCGCATGGCGTCCGTCCCGCCGGGCACGCAGCTCGCGATCCACCTCGTGCTGCTCACCGCGTTCGGCATCAAGGCCGCGGTGTTCCCGCTCTCGGCGTGGCTGCCCGACTCCTACCCGACGGCGGCCGCCCCGGTGACGGCGGTGTTCGCCGGCCTGCTCACCAAGGTCGGCGTCTACTCGATCATCCGCACGCAGACGCTCCTGTTCGGAGATTCCGCGGTGGCCGCCGACGTGCTGATGGTCGCCGCGCTGGCGACGATGGTGATCGGCGCGCTCGGCGCGATCGCCCAGGAGGACCTCAAGCGTGTCCTGTCGTTCACGCTGGTCAGCCACATCGGCTACATGGTCTTCGGGATCGCGCTCGCGACCCCGGCGGGCCTCGGGGCGGCGATCTTCTACGTCGTCCACCACATCACCGTGCAGGCCACGCTGTTCTGCGTCGCGGGGCTCGTCGAACGGGTCGGCGGGTCCACCTCGACCACCCGGCTGGCCGGGCTCGCCGTCGCCTCACCGGTCCTCGCCGTCCTCTATTTCGTCCCCGCGGTCAACCTCGGCGGCATCCCGCCGCTGTCGGGGTTCGTCGGCAAGCTCGGGCTGATCGAGGCGGGGGTGCAGGACGGCTCCGTGCTGGCGTGGCCGCTCGTGGGCGGGTCGGTGCTCACCAGCCTGCTCACCCTCTACGCGATGGCGAAGGTGTGGGTGCTCGCCTTCTGGCGTCCCGTGCAGCAGCTGCCCGCCGAGGACCCCGACGACGCCGAGGCCCACCGACCGGACGACGACGAGGGCCGCTACCCCGTGCTGATCGGCGCCGGCCCACCGCGCGGCGGACGCGGCGCGCCGGCGTACTCCGGTGAGCTCCTCGGGGTGCCGTCGGCGCGCGCCGGCAGGGGGTCGCGGGTCCCGCTGCCCGCGCTCATGACCGGGGCGACGGTGGCGCTGGTGACCCTGGGGGTCGCGCTGACCGTGCTCGCCGGCCCGCTCTACACGCTCACCGACCGCGCGGCGGGCGACCTCCTCGCCCGCACGCCCTACGTCTCGGCGGTGTTCGGGCAGGCCGTGGACACCCGGGTGGCCCGATGAGCGGTGAGGGTCCCCCGGTGCGCCGGCTGCCACGTCTGCGACCGTGGCGCGTGGCGTGGCTGACGCTCGTCTGGGTCCTGCTCTGGGGCACGTTCTCGTGGGCGAACCTGCTCGGTGGGGTCGCCGTCGCGGTCGCGGTCCTCGTGCTCTTCCCCCTGCCGGCGGTGTCCTCGGGCGGCGCGCTGCGCCCGCTCGGGCTGCTGCGGGTGGTGCTCGACGTGGCCCTCGACCTCGCCGTCTCGAGCGTCCAGGTGGCCTGGCAGTCGGTGCGGCCCGGGCCGCCGCCGCGCAGCTCGATCGTCGCGATCGAGGTCCCGGTCGACTCCGAGCTGCTCGTGGCCGTGCTCGCCGAGTGCCTCTCGCTGGTGCCGGGCAGCGTCGTCGTCGAGGCGTCCGCCGCCGAGAGGACGCTGTGGGCCCACGTGCTCGGCGCGGACGACGAGGCGGGGATCGGGCGCTTCCGGGCGCACGTCGACCGGCTCGTCGCGGACCTCCTCGCGGCGGGGGTGCACCGGGTGCGCGTCGAGCCGGACCGCGCGGCCCGTGTCGGGGCGGGCAGCGATCCGCGGGACGACCCCGAGGATCCCGACGGTACCGGGGCCGGCTCGTGAGCGCCGCAGTCGCCCTGCTCACCGTCGCGCTGGGCGTGCTCGGGCTGAGCCTGCTGCTGGTCACCGTGCGGTTCGTGCGCGGGCCCTCGACGCTGGACCGGCTGGTCTCCCTCGACGCGATCGTCGGGGTGATCATGTGCGGCCTCATGGCACACGTGGCCCTGACCCGCGACTCGGCGACCGTGCCCGCCGTGGTCGCGGTCAGCCTCGTCGGGTTCCTCGGGTCGTCGACGGTCGCGCGGTTCGTCGGGCGCCGGTTCGTCGGGCGTCGCCGGGAGGGCGGCCCGCCTGGCGAGGCCGCCGACGGTGGGGAGGACGACCGGTGACCGCCCTCGACGTCGTCGGGGCCGTGCTCGTGGTGCTCGGGTCGCTGCTCGCCCTGGCCGCCGCGGTCGGACTGCTGCGCCTGCCCGACGTCCTCTCGCGGATGCACGCGGCCACCAAGCCGCAGACCGCGGGCCTCGTCCTGGTCGTCGTCGGGACCGCCCTGCTGCTGCGCACCAGCGCCGACGTCTGGATGCTCCTGCTCGTCGGCGCCTTCCAGCTCGTCACCGCCCCGGTCACCGCCCACCTGGTCGGCCGGCTCGCGTACCGCTCGGGCGGGGTGCGCGCCGACCTCGTGCACCGCGACGACCTCGCCGGGCGCACCGGACCCACCGACCGTTCGTCCCCGTGAGTGAGCTACCCGTGAGCCGACGGGCGGTGACGGGCAGGAGGCCGGCCGCTCGCCCCGCGGGGTCACCCGACCGGCGCACGGACCCCGTCCCGGGGAGGGGCGGCCGGGCGGTCTCACTACGCTGGCCGACGTGACGGATCTGCGCGCGCTGGTCACCGAGCGCGTCCGGGTCGCGCGACTCGGCGCCGGGGACGCGCTGCGAGCCACGAGGCTGGTGGTGGCCCCCGTGGTACGCCGTGCGCCCGAGATCGTCGTCGGCCTCGGCCTGGTGCTGAGCGTACTCGCGGTGCTCGTTCTGGTCGGTGCGGCGCGCAACGACGCCGCGATCACCGCCGACCGCGGCGTGGCCGTCGGCGAGGTGCTCGCGGGCTCCGACTCCCAGCACACCTTCATCCGTTACACCGCCGCCGACGGCGCCGTCCTCACCCCGGACACGGGCGTGCTCTATCCGCGTGGGCTCACGCCGGGCAACTACGTGCTCGTCGAGTACGACCGCAGCAAGCCCGAGCTGGTGCGCGTCGCCGGACGGAACTGGACGACCGGGCTGATGCCGGTCGCCGTCGGGGTGGTCGGGCTGTGGATCGTCCTCGGGCCGCTGGCCTGGTACCTCGCGCGCCGGCGCCGCAGCGGTGACCCAGGGTCCGGGGTCGCTGCCGGTGCCACGACCCCGCCCGGGGCCGCGTCCGACGAGGCGGAATCCGGTGGACACACCGCCGGTCGAGGAGGCGCGCCAGCCGGTGGGGGCGGCAGGGGCGCCACGGTGACGTCCGGCCCGGGCTCGCGCGCCGGGCTCGACCGCGACCCCTCCGCGGTCGCGCGGATGTTCGATGCCGTGGCCGCGCGCTACGACGTCACCAACACGGTGCTCTCGTTCGGGCGCGACCGGGCGTGGCGACGCGCGACCCGGGACGCGCTGGCCCTCGGGCCCGGCGACGTCGTGCTCGACATCGCCGCGGGCACCGGGGTCTCGACGGTCGAGCTGGCCCGCTCCGGGGCCACCTGCCTCGCCGCCGACTTCTCTCTGGGCATGCTCCGCGCCGGCCGGGCCCGGCACGCCGGCGAGGTCCCCTACGTCGCGGCGGACGCGATGCGGCTGCCGTTGCCCGACGCGTCCGTGGACGCCGTCGTCATGTCCTTCGGTCTGCGCAACGTCGTCGACCCGGACGCGGCGCTCGTCGAGTTCGCGCGGGTGACCCGGCCCGGTGGGCGGCTCGCGATCTGCGAGTTCTCCACCCCGACCTGGGGGCCGTTCCGCCGCGTCTACACCGACTACCTCATGCGGGCGCTGCCGCGGGTGGCCCGGGCGGTGAGCTCCAACCCGGACGCCTACGTCTATCTGGCCGAGTCGATCCGGGCGTGGCCCGACCAGCGGGCGATGGCCCGCCGCATCGTGGCCGCCGGGTGGAGCGCGGTCAGCTGGCGGGACCTCACGGGCGGGGTCGTCGCCCTGCACACGGCCGTCCGGTAGCGCCCCGGTTCCCCCGGAGCGAACGGCACTCTCGCTCCGTCTAGGAGCGCGAACGGCCCGCTCGCTCGCGGCGCCGGGGCGCAACCAGACATGGTTCCCCGTCGCGGCGCCATCGAACCGGAATCCCGTCGGGCGTATTGCACGCGACATGCCTACACTGGGCGCGTCCGGAGCTAGTGAACGAATTCACAAGGAGTCGCGGTGTCCGCTCATCACCACGAGCGCACCCGCCGGACCGTCGGGGGCGACGACGCCGACGTCGTCGTCGTCGGCGCCGGTCCGGCCGGCTCCACCGCGGCCACCTACCTCGCCCGGGCCGGGCTCGACGTGCTCGTGCTGGAGAAGTCCGAGTTCCCGCGGGAGAAGGTGTGCGGGGACGGGCTGACCCCGCGCGCGGTCAAGCAGCTCATCGACCTGGGGGTCGACACCCGGCCCGAGGCCGGCTGGCTGCACAACAAGGGCCTGCGGGTGCTCGGCGGGGGTCTGTCCGTCGAGCTGCCCTGGCCCGAGCTCACGAGCTTCCCGCCCTACGGCCTCGTCCGCCCGCGTCGGGACTTCGACCGGTTGCTCGCCGATCACGCCCGGGCCGCCGGCGCACGGATCGAGGAGCGGACCGCCGTTTCCGGGGCGGTGACCGACGAGCGGACCGGCCGCGTCGTCGCGGTCACCGCACGGCGGGGCCCGGACCGGGAGGCGGTCACCTACCGCGCGCCGCTCGTCGTTGCGGCCGACGGGGTCGGGGCCCGCACCGCGCTCTCCCGCGGGATCGGCAAGCGCGACGACCGCCCCCTCGGGGTCGCCGTCCGCCGCTACTACACGAGCCCGCGCAGCCACGACGACTTCCTCGAGACCCACCTCGAGCTCTGGGACCGGTCCGGACAAGAACCGCGGCTGCTCCCCGGCTACGGCTGGGTGTTCGGGATGGGCGACGGGACCGCGAACGTCGGGCTCGGCATCCTCTCCCAGTCCAACGCCACGGGGTCGAACTACCGGACCATGCTGCGCGCCTGGTGCGACTCGCTGCCCGAGGAGTGGGGGTTCACCGAGGAGAACGCGGTGAACGAGATCGGCGGGGCGGCGCTGCCGATGGGGTTCAACCGCACCCCGGTCTACAGCAACGGGCTGCTGCTCGTCGGCGACGCGGGCGGCATGGTCAACTCCTTCAACGGCGAGGGCATCGCCTACGCGATGCAGTCGGCCTCGCTCGCGGCCGAGTCCGTGCTGCAGGCGCGCGCCCGGCCCGAGGGACCCGCCCGGGAGCGCGCCCTGGAGGGCTACCCGGCGGCGGTCCGGGCGGAGCTCGCCAGCTACTACCGGTTGGGCAACCGCTTCGCCCACGCGCTGCGCCACCCGTGGCTGGTGCAGTACACCGCCCGCCACGGACTGCCGCGCCAAACGCTCATGAGGTTCCTGCTCAAGCTGCTCGCGAACCTGCACGACCGCCGCGACGGCGACGTCTCCGACCGGCTCCTCGAGCTGCTGCTGCGGCTGACCCCGCAGCTCTCGGACGCGCCGCCGTCCGCCGGGCGCCCCGCCCGGCACGCCAAGCCGACCACCCCGCCGGTGACGGGGAGGGATCACGCCGCATGAGACGACGACCGGCCCACGGGTAAGGCGACCCTCAACAGGGGCGCGCTCCACCGCGCTCCGTAGGGTCGACCTCCGTCCGGCATACGTGACCTCGGGCACCGCAGCGCCGGTGGCGGGATGCACGCTCTCCCTCGGGTCGACCCGGACGGCACCCCGCAGGACCAGCGACGACGGACGAACGAAGCCACGACGAACGAGCACGGTGCAGGAGGACTTCGCGATGCAGGGCCCGGGGGCGGCCGGACTCACGGCCTACGTGCCCCTCCTCGTCATGTTCATCCTCGCGGGAGGGTTCGCGCTCTTCTCGGTGACCGCCGCGCCCTACATCGGCCCGCGGCGCTACAACCGCGCCAAGCTCGACACGTACGAGTGCGGCATCGAGCCCTCGCCGCAGCCGCTCGTCGGCGGCGGCCGCGTGCCGGTCGCCTACTACCTCACGGCGATGCTGTTCATCCTCTTCGACGTCGAGATGGTGTTCCTCTACCCGTTCGTGATCAACATCGACGTCCTCGGCCTGTTCGGGCTGGTCGAGGTCGTGCTGTTCATCGGGACCGTCGCCTTCGCCTACGCCTACGTGTGGCGGCGTGGCGGCCTGGACTGGACCTGACATGCCCGGACCGAATGGGGAGGTCCGCTGACGTGGGACTCGAAGAGAAGCTGCCCAACGGCATCCTGCTGGCCACCGTCGAGGGGCTGGTCAACTGGACCCGCAAGGCGTCGCTGTGGCCGGCCACCTTCGGCCTGGCCTGCTGCGCGATCGAGATGATGACCTCGGGGGCGCCCCGCTACGACCTCGGCCGCTTCGGCATGGAGGTCTTCCGGCCCAGCCCTCGTCAGGCCGACCTGATGATCGTCGCGGGCCGGGTGACCAACAAGATGGCCCCGGTGCTGCGCCAAATCTACGACCAGATGGCCGAGCCCCGCTGGGTGCTCGCGATGGGCGTGTGCGCGTCGTCGGGCGGGATGTTCAACAACTACGCGGTGGTGCAGGGCGTCGACCACGTCGTGCCCGTCGACATGTACCTCCCGGGCTGCCCGCCGCGGCCCGAGATGCTCATCGACGCGATCCTCAAGCTCCACCAGAAGATCCAGCAGGAGCCGCTCGGCCCGGTGCGCGCCGAGCTCGCCGCCGAGCGCCGCGCCCAGGGCGAGAAGCTCGAGCTGCTGCCCTCCTCGGTCAAGTACGGGCGGGAGAAGGCCTGATGCCCGACGATGACAAGCAGCCCGGCGTCCCCTCGACGGGAGCCGGCGGCGCCAGCGGCCCGACGGGCGCCACCAACGAGTCGAGTGCCGGCGCGGTCGCCCAGGGCCCGCTCGAGCAGCACCGCCCGCACGCGCCGACGGTGACCGGACGTGCCCGGGAGGGGATGTTCGGCATCGAGGGGTCCGGCGACACCTCCGGCTTCGGCGGTCTGCGCCTGCCCGCCTACGCCCCGGCGCCCGCGGAGCGGCCCTACGGCGGCTGGTTCGACGAGGTCGTCGACGAGACCGCGGCGGCCCTGGACGACGGGGGCGTGACGACCTTCTCCGACGCCGTCCCGCAGGTGACCGTCGACCGCGGCGAGATGACCTGGTACGTCGCCCGCGAGCACCTCCCGACGCTGGCCCGCACGCTGCGCGACGACCCCGCGCTGCGTTTCGAGTTCTGCTCCGGGGTGTCCGGGGTGGACTACGGCGAGGGCGTGCCGCAGCAGCTGCACTCCGTGGTCCAGCTGCTCTCGATGACCTATCGCCGGCGGCTGCGCCTCGAGGTCTGCCTGGACCTCGCCGATCCGCACTGTCCGTCGCTCGTGTCGACCTACCCCACGGCCGACTGGCACGAGCGCGAGACCTGGGACATGTTCGGCATCGTCTACGACGGCCACCCGAGCCTGACCCGAATCCTCATGCCGGACGACTGGAACGGCCACCCGCAGCTCAAGAGCTACCCGCTGGGCGGCATCCCGGTCGAGTACAAGGGCGCCGAGATCCCGCCGCCCGACCAGCGGAGGGCCTACACATGAACACCATCGACCCGGGCGTGGGCACCGACACCACCGTCGCCGACCCGTATGCGGCGTCCTCCCGCGAGACCACCGAGGGCACCGTCTACACCGTCACCGGCGGCGACTGGGACGAGCTGCTCTCCGAGACCACCGGCGACGAGCGCATCGTCATCAACATGGGCCCCCAGCACCCCTCGACCCACGGCGTGCTGCGCCTCGTGCTGGAGATCTCCGGCGAGACGGTCACCGACTGCCGCCTGGTGATCGGCTACCTCCACACCGGCATCGAGAAGAACTGCGAGTACCGCACCTGGACCCAGGGCGTCACGTTCGTGACGCGCGCGGACTACCTCGCGCCGCTGTTCACCGAGACCGCCTACTGCATGTCGACCGAGCGCCTGCTCGGCATCGACGTCCCCACGCGGGCCCAGGTCATCCGCGTGCTCCTCATGGAGATCAACCGGATCGGATCGCACCTGGTCGCCATCGCCACCGGCGGGATGGAGCTCGGCGCGCTCACCGGCATGACCAACGGGTTCCGGGAGCGCGAGGAGGTCCTGCACCTGCTCGAGTTCCTCACCGGCCTGCGGATGAACCACGCGTTCATCCGGCCCGGCGGCGTCGTCCAGGATCTCCCCGAGGGCGCCGAGAAGCGCATCCTCGAGTTCTGCGACGTCATGGACGGGCGGCTGCCCGGCTTCCACCAGCTGCTCACCGGCAACGCCATCTGGCAGCAGCGCCTCGTCGGGATCGGCTACCTGCCCCTCGACGGGTGCCTCTCCCTCGGCGTCACCGGCCCGATCCTGCGCTCCGCTGGCCTGGCCTGGGACCTGCGCAAGGTCGACCCGTACCTCGGCTACGAGCAGTACGACTTCGAGGTCCCGACCGACACCGCCGCCGACTCCTTCGCCCGCTACAAGCTGCGCGTCGAGGAGATGCACGAGTCGCTGCGGATCATCCGGCAGTGCGTGGAGGCGCTCGAGCCCGGCCCGACGATGGTGGAGGACGCCAAGATCGCGTGGCCGGCCAAGCTCTCCATCGGCGCCGACGGCATGGGCAACTCCCTCGAGCACGTCCGCAAGATCATGGGTCAGTCGATGGAGTCGCTGATCCACCACTTCAAGCTGGTGACCGAGGGCTTCAAGGTCCCGCCGGGCCAGGCCTACGTGCCGGTCGAGTCCCCGCGCGGCGAGCTCGGGGCACACCTGGTCTCCGACGGCGGCACCCGCCCGCTGCGCGTGCACCTGCGCGACCCCAGCTTCGTCAACCTCCAGGCCGCCCCCGCGATGTGCGAGGGCGGGATGGTCTCCGACGTCATCGCGGCCCTGGCCAGCCTCGATCCCGTGATGGGTGGGTGTGACCGATGACGGCCGTGGAGCGTCAGGAAAGTGTCGTTCCGGACGCTGGACGTCAGGAACGCGACGTTCCTGACACCGGCATCTTCGACGGCCAGCGCGAGCGGGCCGCGGCGATCGTCGCCCGCTACCCGCAGCCCCGCTCGGCGCTCCTCCCGCTGCTGCACCTCGTGCAGCACGTCGAGGGCCACGTGAGCCGGGCCGGCGTCGCGTTCTGCGCCGAGGTCCTCGACATCACGCCCGCCGAGGTCTCGGCGGTCGTGACCTTCTACTCGATGTACAAGCGCGAGCCGGTCGGCGAGCACCTCGTCAGCGTCTGCACCAACACGCTGTGCGCGGCGATGGGCGGCGACGACGTCTACGCCGCGATCCGCGAGCGCCTCGGCGGCATCGGGCACGAGGAGACCAGCGGCCGTCCGGGCGAACCCGGCAGCCTGACCGTCGAGCACGCCGAGTGCCTCGCGGCCTGCGACCTCGCCCCCGTGCTCACGGTCGACTACGAGTACTTCGACCGGCAGACCGTCGACTCCGCGCTCGAGATCGTCGACGCGCTGCGCCGCGGCGAGAAGCCGCACCCCACGCGCGGCGCCCCGCTGACCGACTTCCGCTCGGTCGAGCTGCTGCTCGCGGGGTTCTTCGACGAGCCCGAGGTCGGTGGCGCGGCCGCCAACGCCGGACCGTCCGCCGACGAGGCCACGCTCGCCGGCGCGAAGCTCGCCGAGCAGCGGGGCTGGACCGCGCCGCCGATGCCCGAGCGCGGGCCGGATCGTCCCACCGAAGCCACCCCAGCCACCGAGCTCCCGGGAGGGCCGTCGTGAGCCAGGAGAACGCGCCCCGGCCCGAGGAGTACCGGCCCGATCCGCTGACCCCGGTGCTCACGCGGCGGTGGCTGCTGCCGGAGTCGTGGACGCTGCGCCACTACACCGAGCTCGGCGGCTACGAGGCGGTCGACACCGCCTTCGCCACCGACCCGGCCGACCTGGTCAGCCTCGTCAAGGACTCGGGCCTGCGCGGCCGCGGCGGCGCCGGCTTCCCGACGGGGATGAAGTGGTCGTTCATCCCCCAGCCCAAGCCCGGCGAGGAGCCGACCGAGGCCACGAAGGACGCCCCGCAGTTCAAGCCGAAGTACCTGGTCATCAACGCCGACGAGGGCGAGCCGGGGACCTGCAAGGACGTCCCGCTGATGATGGCCGACCCGCACAGCCTCATCGAGGGCTGCATCATCACGTGCTGGGCGATCCGCGCGCACTTCTGCGCCATCTACGTGCGCGGTGAGGTCGTCCACGCCCTCCGGCGGCTCCACTACGCCGTCAGGGAGGCCTACGAGGCCGGGCACCTCGGCAAGGACATCCACGGCAGCGGGTTCGACCTGGACATCGTCGTGCACGCGGGCGCCGGCGCCTACATCTGCGGCGAGGAGACCGCGCTCCTGGACTCCCTCGAGGGCCGGCGCGGGCAGCCCCGTCTCAAGCCGCCCTTCCCCGCGACGGCGGGTCTGTACGCCGCCCCCACGGTGGTCAACAACGTCGAGACGATCGCGACGGTCCCGTCCATCGTCGCCGGCGGCAAGGACTGGTTCCGCACCATGGGGCGCGAGCGCTCGCCCGGCCCGAAGATCTACTCGCTGTCCGGGCACGTCGAGCGCCCCGGGCAGTACGAGGCGCCGCTCGGCACGACCCTGCGCGAGCTGCTGGACATGGCGGGCGGGATGAAGGACGGGATCCCGCTGAAGTTCTGGACGCCGGGGGGCTCCTCGACGCCGCTGTTCACCGCCGAGCACCTCGACGTCCCGCTGGACTTCGAGGGCGCTGCCGAGGCCGGGTCGATGCTCGGCACCACGGCGCTGATGATCTTCAACGAGACGGTGTCCGTCCCGTGGGCGGTCATGAAGTGGACGGAGTTCTACGAGCACGAGTCCTGCGGCAAGTGCACTCCGTGCCGCGAGGGCTGCTACTGGCTCGCCGGGATCCTGCGCCGGCTCACCGAGGGGCGGGGGACCGAGTCCGACATCGACACCCTGCTCGACGTCTGCTCGAACGTGCTCGGCCGCTCCTTCTGCGCGCTGGGCGACGGCGCCGTCTCGCCGATCACGAGCGGCATCAAGTACTTCCGCCAGGAGTTCCTCGACCTCTGCGAGGCCCAGCCCGAGGGCCACGCGGACGACCGAGGCCCTGCCGTTCTAGCCGGAGCGCACTGACATGACGCAAGCTCCCCAGAAGGATGGGACGCAGCAGGAGGCCCCGCCGGTCCCCGAGGGCCAGGTCCGGCTCACGATCGACGGGCGGACCGTCGACGCGCCGAAGGGCGAGCTCCTCATCCGCACGTGCGAGCGCCTCGGCATCGTCGTCCCGCGGTTCTGCGACCATCCGCTCCTCGACCCGGCCGGCGCGTGCCGCCAGTGCCTGGTCGAGGTGGAGATGGGCGGCCGGCCGATGCCCAAGCCGCAGGCCAGCTGCACGATGACCGTCGCCGACGGCATGGTCGTCAAGACCCAGCACACCTCGCCGGTCGCCGACAAGGCCCAGCAGGGCGTGATGGAGCTGCTGCTCATCAACCACCCGCTGGACTGCCCGATCTGCGACAAGGGCGGCGAGTGCCCGCTGCAGAACCAGGCGATGTCCTCGGGGCGGGCGGACTCGCGGTTCGTGGAACAGAAGCGGACCTTCGTCAAGCCGCTGCCGATCTCCGACGAAGTGCTGCTCGACCGCGAGCGCTGCGTGCTCTGCCAGCGCTGCACCCGGTTCTCCGAGCAGATCGCGGGCGACCCGTTCATCGAGCTGCTCGAGCGCGGCGTGCACCAGCAGATCGGCACCGAGGAGACCGCCTGGGGCGAGGGCGAGGACTTCCAGTCCTACTTCTCCGGCAACACCATCCAGATCTGCCCGGTGGGCGCGCTCACCTCGGCCTCCTACCGGTTCCGCAGCCGCCCCTTCGACCTGGTCTCGACACCGGGCCAGTGCGAGCACTGCGCCTCGGGCTGCTCGACCCGCCGGGACTGGCGCCGCGGCGGCGTCACCCGCGTGCTCGCCGGCGAGGAACCGAACGTCAACGAGGAGTGGCTCTGCGACAAGGGCCGCTTCGCCTTCCGGTACCCGACCTCGCCCCAGCGGGTGCTGCAGCCGATGGTCCGCGGCGACGACGGCGAGCTCGCCCCGGTCTCCTGGACCGAGGCCCTCGAGCGCGCCGCGGAGCTGCTGCTCGCCGCCCGCGACGGACAGGGGCCGGCCAGAGTGCTCGTGGGGGACGACGGCGAGGAAGCCGAGGGCGACCCCAAGCAGGGCGTCGGGGTGCTCCCCGGTGGCCGGCTGACCGTCGAGGACGCCTACGCCTACGGCAAGTTCGCCCGCCTGGCCCTGCGCACCAACGACGTCGACCAGCGCGCCCGCGTGCACTCCGACGAGGAGCTGGACTTCCTCGCGGGCCACGTCGCCGGCGTCGCGCCCGGTCACGTCTCCTACGCCCACCTCGAGGCCGCCCGCACCGTGCTGTGCGTGGCGTTCGAGCCCGAGGAGGAGTCGCCGATCGTCTTCCTGCGGCTGCGCAAGGCCTCCCGCCACGGCACCCGCGTGGTGCACGTCGGTTCGTGGACGACGCCCGCGGTGGTGAAGACCGGCGGCCACCTGGTGCGCGTCGCCCCGGGTGACGAGCCCGCCGCCCTCGACGCCCTGCCCGACGACGTCGCCGCCGCGCTGGCCGAGCCCGGCGCGGTGGTCCTCGTCGGCGAGCGCGCCGCTGAGGTGCCGGGACTGCTGACCGCGGTCGCGTCGCTCGGGTCCCGGACGGGGGCCCGGGTCGCCTGGGTGCCGCGGCGCGCGGGGGAGCGCGGTGGCGTGGACGCCGGGGCGCTCCCGTCGCTGCTGCCGGGTGCGCGCCTGCTCTCCGGCCCCGAGGCGCGCGACGCCGTGGCCTCCGTCTGGGGGGTCCCGACGCTGCCCGACGCACCCGGGCGCGACGTCACCGCGATGCTGCGGGCCGCCGCGGACGGCACCCTTGCCGGCCTCGTCGTCGGCGGCCTCGAGCTCCGGGACCTGCCCGACCCGGCGCTGGCCCGCGCGGCACTCGCCGAGGCCGACGTCGTGGTCTCGCTCGAGCAGGTGTTCACCGAGGTCACCGAGTACGCCGACGTCGTCCTGCCGGTGGCGCCCGCGGTGAACCGCAGCGGTACCTACCGCAACTGGGAGGGCCGCGACCGGCCGTTCGCGACGACGATCGACCCCGGCCAGGGCGGATCCGGCCGCGTCGGCGGCACGGCGGCGATCACGCTGCCCGACTGCCGGGTGCTCGACTCGCTCGCCGTCGAGATGGACGTCGACCTGTTCACCCAGACGCCGCAGGCCGCGGCGGCCGAGCTCGCGGAGCTGGGCACGGTGGCGGTGAGCCCGTCGACGCCGAGGACCCGCCCGCATGTCAGCGATGGTTCGTCGCTGACATCTGACGTCAGGATGAACCCTTCCTCACATGGGTCCGCCCCGCTCCGGCTCGCCACCTGGCGCCAGCTGCTCGACGGCGGCGCGCTGCTCGCCGAGGAGCCCGATCTGCCGGGGACGGCGCGGCCCGTCCGGCTGCGGGTGGCGGCGGCCACCGCAGAGCGCCTCGGCCTCGTCGCGGGAGAGCCGGCCCGCCTGCACGCCGCCGAGCAGCCGGGGCGCCACGCCGAGACCGACCCCACCGCGGCGGGCCTCGACCTCGTCGTCGAGCTCGCCGACCTGCCCGAGGACGTCGTCTGGGCGCCTGCCCACATGCCGGGCGCGAGTGGCGTGACCACCCTCGCGGCGCTCGGCCTCCACCACGGCGGCCCGGTCCGGGTGACCGGACCCGCGGTCGCCGTCGCCATCCACCACTCGGGAGACGCGCTGTGAACCCGCTCCCTCCGCCCGGTGCGCCGGGCTACACCCAGGCGCTGCTCGCGGACGACCCGCTCTGGCTGACGATCATCAAGGTCGTCGTGGTCTTCGCGCTGCTCCTGGTCATGACGCTGTTCATGATCTGGCTCGAGCGGCGCGTGGTCGGCCGGATGCAGCAGCGGCCCGGCCCGAACTGGAACGGCCCGTTCGGGCTGCTCCAGTCACTGGCGGACGGGCTCAAGCTGGCCTTCAAGGAGGACATCCGTCCGGTCCTCGCCGACCACGCGGTCTTCTTCATCGCGCCCGTGATCTCGACCATCCCCGCGTTCGTCGCGTTCGCGGTGATCCCGCTCGGCCCCGAGGTGTCGATCTTCGGTCACCACACCGCGCTGCAGGTCGCGGACCTGCCGGTGGGGGTGCTCGTCGCCCTGGCATGCTCGTCGGTCGGGGTCTACGGGATCGTGCTCTCCGGCTGGGCGTCGGGCTCGCCGTACCCGCTGCTCGGCAGCCTGCGCAGCGCCGCCCAGGTGATCTCCTACGAGCTGGCGCTCGGCCTGTCGATCATCGGGGTGGTGCTCTACGCCGGGTCGCTGTCCACGGCCGACATCGTCGCCGCGCAGGAGACGGGCTGGTACATCTGGCTGCTGCCGGTGAGCTTCGTGGTCTTCGCCATCTCGATGGTGGGCGAGACCAACCGCGCCCCGTTCGACCTCCCCGAGGCCGAGTCCGAGCTGGTCGGCGGCTTCCACACCGAGTACTCGTCGCTGAAGTTCGCGCTGTTCTTCCTCGCCGAGTACGTCAACATGGTCACCCTCTCCGCGGTCGCCACCACGCTCTTCCTCGGCGGCTGGCGTGCTCCGTGGCCGCTCTCGCTGTGGGCGGGCGCCAACGAGGGCTGGTTCCCGGTCATCTGGTTCATCACCAAGATGTTCGTGTTCCTCTTCGTCTACATCTGGCTGCGCGGGACGCTGCCCCGCCAGCGCTACGACCAGTTCATGACGCTGGGCTGGAAGCTCCTCATCCCGATCAGCCTGGTGTGGATCGTCGCCGTCTCGGCGCTGCGCGTGCTGCGCACCCAGTACGGCACCGTGTCCGCCCCGGTCGTGCTGCTGATCGGCTTCGTGGTGCTCGTCGTCGCCGTCGTCGTCGCGGTGCTGCTGCCCGACCGGAGGCCCGCCGACGAGGCGCCGGAGGAGCCGACCGTCGTGTCCGACTACCCCGTGCCGCCGCTCGACCTGACGGTCCCGCCGTCACCACCCCGACGACGGCGATCGGTGACGCCCCCGGCGAAGGAGACCGCCGCGGTCGGCTCCGGCTCGGGCTCCGAGGAGAAGGAGGACGCCTGATGGGTATGTTCGACGGTCTCGCAGGCTTCGGGGTCACCTTCTCGACGATGTTCAGGAAGGTCGTCACCGAGGAGTACCCGCTGGTCAAGAAGGTGACGGCGCCGCGCTACCACGGCCGCCACCAGCTCAACCGGCACCCGGACGGCCTCGAGAAGTGCGTGGGCTGCGAGCTGTGCGCCTGGGCCTGTCCCGCCGACGCCATCTACGTCGAGGGCGGTGACAACACCCCGGAGGCGCGCTACTCCCCCGGGGAGCGCTACGGCGCGATCTACCAGATCAACTACCTGCGCTGCATCGGCTGCGGGCTCTGCATCGAGGCGTGCCCGACGCGGTCACTGACGATGACCAACGAGTACGAGCTCGCCGACGACGACCGCCAGGACCTGATCTACACCAAGGACATGCTCCTCGCGCCGCTGCTGCCGGGCATGGAGCAGCCCCCGCACCCGATGCGGCTCGGCGAGACCGAGCAGGACTACTACGTGCAGGGCCCCGAACTCGCCCGCACGGGCCAGGACCCGGCCGGCGAGACCGACCTCGACACCGACAACCGCGCGGGCGCGAACGTCGAGCCGGGCGCGGCCGTCGTCGGGAAGGGGCCCCTGGCGAAGAGGGGGACTCCTGGGGCGAGCGGAGCGACGGGGGAAGGCCTGTCATGACGACCTCACTCGGCGAGGCCATCGCCTTCTGGATCCTGGGACCGGTCGCGCTCGCCGGCGGGCTGGGGACGGTGTTCTCCCGCAACGCCGTGCACTCCGCGCTCTGGCTCGTGCTGACGATGCTCTCGCTGGGCGGGCTCTACATGGTCCAGTCCGCGCCCTTCCTGGGCTTCACCCAGATCATCGTCTACACCGGCGCGATCATGATGCTGTTCATCTTCGTGCTGATGATGGTCGGTCGGGACGCGTCGGACTCGGTCGTCGAGGTGCTGCGCGGCCAGCGGGTGGCGGCGGCGGTCCTCGGGATCGGGTTCGCCGCGCTGCTGCTCGGCGCGGTGGCCAACTCGGTGGTCGTGCCGCTGGCCGTCGGACCACCGCCCGGCTCCAACGTCGGCAGCCTCGGCCTGCTGATCTACCAGCGCTACCTGTTCTCGTTCGAGCTGACCTCGGCGCTGATCATCACCGGCGCGCTCGGTGCGATGGTCTACACCTTCGCCGGACGGGCGAAGGCCAAGGTGATCACGCAGCGGGAGCGTGTCACGCGGCGCCTGCTCGGCCCGCCGGAGAAGTACGGTTCCCGGTCCGGCCCCGGCGTGTTCGCCACCGGGGACTCGGTGGCCACGCCGGCGCTGCTCCCCGACGGCTCGGTCGCGCCGGAGTCGCTCTCCTCGATCATCGAGGCGACGGCCCGGGAGCGCCTGGGCCACGCCACCGAGCTCGCCCACGCCGGCGACGATCACGACCAGCACGCCCGCGACCACGAGGCGCACCACGACCGTCAGGACCAGGGCGAGATCCAGGGGAGCCAGGCGTGAGCCCCACGAACTACCTGCTGCTGTCCGCGCTCCTGTTCTCCGTCGGCACCGTCGGGGTGCTCGTGCGGCGCAACGCGATCGTCGTGTTCATGTGCGTCGAGCTCATGCTCAACGCGGTGAACCTCTCGCTGGTCACCTTCGCGCGCCTGAACGGCTCGCTCGACGGCCAGGTCATGGCGTTCTTCGTCATGGTCGTGGCCGCCGCGGAGGTCGTCGTCGGCCTCTCGATCATCATGTCCATCTTCCGCGCGCGCCGGACCGCCTCGGTCGACGACGCGAACCTCCTCAAGTACTGACGGGAGCCGGATGCACACCCTGCTGGCCGCAGACCAGCTGCCACCGGTCGGTCCCGCCACGGGCGTCGCGGGTGCGGCCTGGATCCTGGTCGCCCTCCCCGCGCTCGGCACCCTCGTGCTCTTCCTGGGCGGCAGACGCACCGACCGGTGGGGCCACCTGCTCGGGGTCGCGACGGTGCTGCTGTCGTTCGTCTACGGCGTGGTGCTCTTCGTGGCCGCGCTCGCGGTGCCGGGCGAGGAGCGGGTCCGCGAACTGCCGCTCTACGAGTGGTTCGGCTCCGGGTCGCTCACGGTGGAGTTCGGGCTGCGCCTCGACCCGCTGTCGCTGACGTTCGTGCTGCTCATCACCGGCGTCGGCTCGTTGATCCACATCTACTCCGTGGGCTACATGGGTCACGACGAGCACCGTCGCAAGTTCTTCGCGATGCTCAACCTGTTCATCGCGTCGATGCTCGTGCTCGTCCTCGGCAACGGCTTCGTGACCCTCTACCTCGGGTGGGAGGGCGTGGGCCTGGCGTCGTACCTGCTCATCGGCTTCTACGTCGCCCGCCCGCTCGCGGCGAGCGCGGCGAAGAAGGCCTTCCTGATGAACCGGGTCGGCGACGTCGGCCTGGCCCTCGCGATCTTCATCCTGTTCCAGCAGCTGGGCACCACGCAGTACACCGAGGTGTTCGCCCGCGCCGGCGAGCTCTCGCCCGCGACGATCACCGCGGTGACGCTGCTGCTCCTGCTCGCCGCGTGCGGCAAGTCCGGCCAGTTCCCGCTGCAGGCCTGGCTCCCCGACGCCATGGAGGGCCCCACCCCGGTGTCGGCCCTGATCCACGCCGCCACGATGGTCACCGCCGGGGTCTACCTGGTCGCCCGCACCCACCCGCTCTACGACCTCGCCCCCTCCGGCCAGCTCGCGGTGACGATCGTCGGCGCGGTCACGCTGCTCATCGGCGCGATCGTCGGGTGTGCCTACGACGACATCAAGAAGGTCCTCGCCTACTCCACGGTCAGCCAGATCGGCTACATGATGCTGGCCGTGGGGCTCGGGCCCATCGGCTACGCGGCGGGGCTCGCCCACCTGCTCGCCCACGGCTTCTTCAAGGCCGGGCTCTTCCTGGGCGCCGGGTCGGTGATGCACGGGATGGCCGACGAGACCGACATGCGCCGGTACGGCGGGCTGTGGCGCCACCTGCCGATCACGTTCGCCACGTTCACCCTCGGCTACCTGGCGCTGATCGGCTTCCCCTTCCTGTCGGGCTTCTACACCAAGGACGCGATCATCGAGGCGTCGCTGGGCGGGTCGCTCACGCGCGGGTGGCTCCTGGGCGGCGCCGCGCTGCTGGGCGCGGGCCTCACGGCCTTCTACATGACCCGCCTGATGCTCATGACGTTCTTCGGCCCCGAGCGCTGGCGCGCGCTGACCCCGCGTCGAGCCCCCTGGGACCCCGAGGTGGAGTCCGAGGCGCCACCGCAGGCGCCGGAGGCGGGTCACCAGCACGGCTACCACCCGCACGAGTCCCCGTCGGTCATGACGGTGCCGATGATCCTGCTGGCGGTCGGCTCGGCCGGCGCCGGTGCGTTCTTCGTCATCGGGGATCGCCTCGGCGGCTGGCTGGAGCCGGCGATCGGCACCGTCCGCGAGGTCTCCGACACCGTCATCCCGACGGGGCTCGTGCCCGGTATCGCCTCGGTGCTGATGGTCCTCGGCGCCGGGGTCGCCTACCTGACGGTCGGGCGCAAGCCGGTGCCGGTCGAGCGCCCCGCCCGGGTCACGTGGCCCGTGCGGGCGGCGCGGGCGGACCTCTACGGCAACGCGATCAACGAGGGCCTCGTCGCCCGCCCCGGCCTCTGGCTCTCCCGGGCGCTGGTCTACCTCGACAACCGGGGGGTCGACGGCGCCGTCAACGGCACCGCCGCCCTGCTCGGCGGGGCGTCGGGCCGGGCCCGGCGCACCCAGACCGGGTTCGTGCGCTCGTACGCGCTGACGATGCTGGGAGGCTCGCTCGTGCTGGTCGCGGCGCTGCTGGCGGTGACGATCCCGTGAGTGCCCTCGTCCTGGTCCTCGTCCTGCTCCCGCTCGCCGGGGCGGCGGTGTGCGGCTGGCTCGTCCGCTCCCCGGGCGGTGACGCCGCCGCGAAGACGACCGGCTTCGTCGTCTCGCTCGCCGAGTTCGTCCTCGTCGTCGTGGTGTGGGCGATGTACCTCCCGTCCGCGCCGACCCGCTTCCAGGGTGAGCTCTCGGTGCCGTGGATCCCCGCGTTCGGGACCCGGTTCGCGCTGGGGCTCGACGGCATCGCGCTCGTGATGATCGCGCTGCTCGCGGTGCTGGTGCCGATCGTGCTCGCGTACACGTCGTTCACCCGCGCGGCCGACCGCTTCCCCGAGGGCCGTGGCGCGGGTGGCTTCGTCGCGCTGATGCTCTCGCTGCAGGGGATCCTCGTCGCGCTCTTCGCGGCGACCGACGTGTTCCTGTTCTACGTGCTCTTCGAGGTCATGCTCGTCCCGATGTACTTCATCATCGGGCGTTTCGGCGGGGCCCGGCGGCAGTACGCGGCGGTCAAGTTCTTCCTGTACTCGTTCCTCGGCGGCCTGCTGATGCTCGGGTCGATCATCGGGATCTACGTCGCGAGCGGGACCCGTCTCGGCCAGGCCAGCTTCGACTGGGCGACGCTGCAGCATCTCGCCGCGCAGCTGCCGCTCTCCACCCAGATCCCGCTCTTCCTCGGGTTCTTCGCCGCGTTCGCCATCAAGGCGCCGCTCGTGCCGCTGCACACCTGGCTGCCCGACGCCGGTGCCGAGGCCCCGATCGGCGGCGCCGTCATCCTCGTCGGCGTCCTGGACAAGGTCGGCGTCTTCGGGTTCCTGCGCTACTGCCTGCCGCTGTTCCCGCTGGCATCGCAGTCCCTCGCGCCGCTCGTTCTGGTCCTCGCGGTGATCGGGGTGATCTACGGGGCGCTGCTGGCGGCGATGCAGACCGACCTGAAGCGGTTCGTGGCGTACACCTCGATCGCCCACTTCGGGTTCATCGGGCTGGGGATCTTCGCGTTCTCGCAGCAGGCGCTGGCGGGCTCGGCGCTCTACATGGTCAACCACGGCATCTCGACGGCGATGCTCTTCCTCGTCGTCGGGATGCTCGCCGCGCGCGGTGGCTCGAGCCGCATCGCCGCCTACGGGGGTGTCGGGCGGATCGCCCCGATGCTCTCCGGGCTCTTCCTGGTGGCCGGCCTCACGACGTTGTCGCTGCCCGGCACCAACTCCTTCGTCTCCGAGTTCCTCGTGCTGCTCGGCGCCTGGCCGCGCGAGCCCGTCTACACCGTGATCGCGACGGTCGGAATCATCTTCGCCGCGCTCTACGTGCTCTGGGTCTTCCAGCGCACCATGACCGGTCCGCTGCGCGGCGAGGGCGTGCTCGGCGGCGGCCCGGGCGCGGCGTCGGCGGCCGCGCTGGGCGACGGTCCGTTCGACGGCGGGCTGCGCGACATGCTCGAGGACGACGCGTCGGCGCGGGCCCGTGCCCGCTTCGGCGACCTCACCCGGCGGGAGATCGGGGTGCTCGCCCCCCTGGTCCTGCTGATCTTCCTGCTCGGGTTCTTCCCGCAGCCGGTGCTCGACGTCATCAACCCGGCGGTCTCCGCCACGATGAGCGAGGTCGGCGTCGCCGACCCGGTCGGTCCGAACGGAGTCGCCCGATGATGCCCACGACGCTCCCCGCCCAGGGCAGCGGTTCGCTCGCGGCCGCGCTGGGGGTGGACTACGGCGCCCTGGCCCCGTTGTTCATCATCCTCGGCGTCGCGTGCGTGTCGGTGCTGGTCGAGGCCTTCGTCCCCCTGGCCCGCCGCGCCCGCACCCAGCTGGTGCTCTGTACCGCGGCGATCGTCGTCGCGCTGGTCCTGGTGATCGTCCGGGCCGCGAGCGGGACCGCCGCCACGCTCGTGCTCGCCGGGTCGCTGTCGGTGGACACGCCGACCCTGTTCCTCTGGGGCACGCTGCTCGCCCTCGCGATCCCGTCGCTGCTGATGATCGCCGACCGCTCGATCGAGCCCGGTGGCGCGTTCGTGGCCGACCCGGAGGCGCTCGCCGCGGCGCAGGAACGGGTCGGGGCGCGTGCGCCCGTCACGGTGGGCGCCGGGTCCGGAGGCTCCGGTGGCTCCGTGGGGGTCGGCGGGGACGGCACCGGCCGGTCCTCGCGCGGCAGGCAGGCGCCGCCGCCGGAGATGCACACCGAGGTCTTCCCGTTCGTGCTCTTCGCGCTCGGCGGAATGCTGGCCTTCTGCGCGGCGAACGACCTGCTGACGATGTTCGTCTCCCTCGAGGTGCTCAGCCTGCCGCTCTACCTGCTCTGCGGGCTGGCCCGGCGCCGACGGGTGCTCTCGCAGGAGGCCGCGGTCAAGTACTTCCTGCTCGGCGCGTTCGCCTCGGCGTTCTTCCTCTACGGCGTGGCCCTGCTCTACGGCTACGCCGGGTCCGTACGGCTGTCGGACATCGCCGCCGCGGCCGCCGGGGGACTGCACTCGGACACGCTGCTCTTCGGCGGGCTCGCGCTGCTCGTCGTCGGGCTCATGTTCAAGGCCTCCGTCGGCCCGTTCCACACCTGGACGCCCGACGTGTACCAGGGCGCCCCGACCCCGGTGACGGCGTTCATGGCCGCCTGCACCAAGGTCGCCGCGTTCGGTGCGATCCTGCGGGTGTTCACCGTGGCCTTCGGGACCACCGTGACCGAGTGGCGCGGCGTGCTGTGGGCGGTCGCGATCGCGTCGATGGTCATCGGGACGGTGCTCGGCCTCACCCAGACCGACCTCAAGCGGATGATCGCCTACTCCTCGGTGGCCCACGCCGGCTTCCTGCTCATCGGGTGCCTGGCCATCACCCCGGCCGGCCTGTCCGGCTCGCTGTTCTACCTGCTCGCGTACGGGTTCACCGCGCTCGCGTCCCTCGGGCTGATCTCGCTGGTGCGCTCCGGCGACGGCGAGGCCACCCACCTGTCGGCCTACGCCGGGCTCGCGAAGCGCTCTCCGGTGGTGGCCGCCGCCCAGGCACTCTGCCTGCTCGCCCTGGCCGGGGTACCGCTGACCAGCGGGTTCACCGCCAAGTTCGCGGTGTTCTCGGCGGGTCTGGCCGACGGGATGACGCCGCTGGTGATCGTCGGTCTGGTGTGCAGCGCGATCGCGGCGTTCTTCTACCTGCGCGTCATCGTGCTCATGTACTTCTCCGAGCCGGCGGCGGACGGGCCGTCGGTGAGCCTGCCCGGACCGCTGACGACGGTGTCGATCACGCTGGGCGTCGCGGTCACCCTCCTGCTCGGGGTGGTCCCGACGGTGGCCCTGGACTGGGCGGCGGCCGCCCGGTTCCTGGGCTGACGTGCGGTACCCGACGGGTCGGGAACGTCGGGAAGGTTGACAATGTGATCGTGCAGAGCTCGACACCGGCAGGCTCCTCGCCCACCGCCGCCACCCAGGTCGCCGGTCTCCCGATCGCCGACGAGGCACTCGCCGTGGAGGTCACGGCGGGGCTGGAGCGCGTCGAGGACCTGCTGCGCCAGGAGGTCCACAGCGACTACCGCTTCGTCGCGGACACCTCGCTGCACCTCATCGAGGCGGGCGGCAAGCGGTTCCGTCCGCTGCTGACCCTGCTCGCCGCGCAGTGCGCCGGCGGGACGAGCGACGACGTCGTCGTCGCGGCCACCTCCGTGGAGCTGGTGCACCTCGCGACGCTCTACCACGACGACGTCATGGACGAGGCCGTGCTGCGCCGCGGCGCCCAGAGCGCGAACGCGCGGTGGGACAACACCGTCGCGATCCTCACCGGGGACTACCTGTTCGCCCACGCCTCCCGGCTCGTCTCGCAGCTCGGCCCGGACGCGGTGCGGATCATCGCCGAGACCTTCGCCGAGCTCGTCACCGGACAGATGCGCGAGACCCGTGGGCCTCGGGGCGACGACCCCGTCGAGCACTACATGGCGGTGGTCGCCGAGAAGACCGGGTCGCTCATCGCCACGGCCGGCCGGTTCGGGGCGATGTTCGCGGGTGCCCCGCCCTCGCACGTCGAGGCGCTGCGGCGGTTCGGGGAGATCATCGGCACCGCCTTCCAGGTCTCGGACGACATCATCGACATCGCCTCGCCCTCGGGGGACTCGGGCAAGACCCCCGGCACGGATCTGCGCGAGGGGGTGGCGACCCTCCCCGTCCTCTTCGCGCTCGCCGACGACGGAGCGGACGCGCGCCGGCTGCGTGCCCTCGGCGTCGGCGAGAAGGAGATCACCGACGACGCGGTGATCGGCGAGGCGCTGGCGGTCCTCCGCGGCTCGGACGGGCTCGTCCGGGCCCGGCAGGCCCTCGACGCCCAGGCGCAGGCGGCCCGCGCCGAGCTCGCCGGGCTTCCGGCGGGCCCGGCCCGCGACGCCCTCTCGGGCCTGCTGGACTACACGGTGGAGCGCGTCGGCTGAGCTCGGGCGCAGGTTTCGGGCCGCTCGAGGCTGCCTGATGTGCCCCTGACCAAGCAGAACGCCGCTCGAGGGCCCCGCGGAGCCGGCTACTGCTCGTTGTGGGGCGTGGGCATGACCGCCCAGGTGTCCTTGCCGCGCAGCAGGGCCTGGAGGTCGTCGCCGCGCTGCCGGGCCTGCTCGGTGGCCGCCGTGACCTGCGCGCGGGCACCGTCGTCATAGGTCGGGCGCTCGACGTTGCGGAAGACGCCGGTGACGGTGTGGGTGAGGTCCTGGTCGGAGAGCCGCGAGAGCGCGAACGCCTGGGTGGGGTCCGGCTCGTCGGCGTGGTGGACGACCAGGGCGTCCTCCCCGACCTCGTCGACCCGGCGCACCTCGAGCCCGCCGGAGGCCGCGCGGACCACGCCGAACTCGCCGTCGTTGCCGAACCGGACCGGCTCGCCGTCGACCAGGGAGATCAGCCGCTGCGCCACCTCGTCGCCCTTGCGCAGGACGTCGAAGGAGCCGTCGTTGAAGATCGGGCAGTCCTGGAAGATCTCGACCAGCGAGGCGCCGCGGTGGGCGGCGGCCTGGCGCAGGACCTCGGTGAGCCCCTTGCGGTCGGAGTCCAGCGCGCGCCCGACGAAGGTCGCCTCGGCGCCCAGGGCCAGCGACACCGGGTTGAACGGGGCGTCGAGCGAGCCCATCGGGGTCGACTTGGTGACCTTCCCGAGCTCCGAGGTGGGGGAGTACTGCCCCTTGGTCAGCCCGTAGATCCGGTTGTTGAACAGCAGGATCGTGAGGTTCATGTTCCGGCGCAGCGCGTGGATCAGGTGGTTGCCCCCGATCGAGAGCGCGTCGCCGTCGCCGGTCACGACCCACACCGACAGGTCCGGGCGGGTCACGGCCAGCCCCGTCGCGATCGCCGGCGCGCGGCCGTGGATCGAGTGCATCCCGTAGGTGTCGAGGTAGTACGGGAACCGCGAGGAGCACCCGATGCCCGAGACGAACACGATGTTCTCGCGCTTGAGACCGAGCTCGGGCAGGAACGAGCGCACCGAGGCCAGCACGGCGTAGTCGCCGCAGCCCGGGCACCAGCGCACCTCCTGGTCGGACGTGAAGTCCTTCGCCTTCTGGGTCTCGTCGGTGGTCGGGACGAGGTCGAGGCCACCCAGCGTGGGGGTCGGCAGGTCCAATTGGCGTGTCATGCGGGAAGGTCCCCCTTCACGGCGTCGGTGAGGACGCCGGCGAGCTCTTCTGCCCCGAAGGGCAGGCCTGCCACCTTGGTGTAGGAGCGCGCGTCCACCAGGTACTTCGCGCGCAGCAGCGTCGCCAGCTGCCCGAGGTTCATCTCCGGGACGACGACGCGGCGGTACCGCCCGAGGACCTCGCCGAGGTTGTCGGGCAGCGGGTTGAGGTTGCGCACGTGCGCCTGGGCGATCGACAGGCCCGCGGCGCGGACCCGCCGGCACGCCGCGCCGATCGGGCCGAACGTCGAGCCCCACCCGAGCACGAGCACCTCGGCGTCCCCGTCGGGGTCGTCGACGGTGATGTCGGGTACCTCGATGCCGTCGATCTTGGCCCGGCGCAGCCGCACCATACGGTCGTGGTTGTCCGGGTCGTAGGAGATCGACCCGCGACCGTCGGCCTTCTCCAGCCCGCCGATGCGGTGCTCCAGCCCGGCGGTGCCCGGCACCGCCCAGGGCCGGGCGAGGGTGTCGGCGTCGCGCAGGTAGGGCCAGAACTCGCCGGAGCCGTCCGGGGCGTTGGGCTCGGTGGCGAACGGGACCGACAGGTCGGGCAGCGTCTCGACGTCCGGCACGTTCCACGGTTCGGAGCCGTTGGCGATGGAGCCGTCGGAGAGCAGGAACACCGGGGTGCGGTAGGTCAGCGCGATCCGCGCGGCCGCGATGGCGGCGTCGAAGCACTCGCTCGGCGAGGCGGGCGCGACGATCGGGACCGGTGCCTCGCCGTTGCGCCCGTACATCGCCTGCAGCAGGTCGGCCTGCTCGGTCTTGGTCGGCAGGCCGGTCGACGGACCGCCGCGCTGGACGTCGAGGATCAGCAGCGGCAGCTCGAGCGCGACCGCCAGCCCGATGGTCTCCGACTTCAGCGCCACCCCCGGTCCGGAGGTCGAGGTGACGCCCAACGCGCCGCCGAACGAGGCGCCCAGTGCCGCCCCGATGCCCGCGATCTCGTCCTCGGCCTGGAACGTCGTGACGCCCATGCCCTTGTGCTTGGACAGCTCGTGGAGCACGTCCGAAGCCGGGGTGATCGGGTAGGTCCCCAGGAACACCGGCAGCTTCGCGAGCTGCCCCGCGGCGACCACGCCGTAGGCCAGCGCCAGGTTCCCGGTGATCTGCCGATAGGTGCCCGCGGGGAGCTCGGCCGGGGCGACCTCGTAGGTGACCGCGAACGACTCGGTGGTCTCCCCGTAGTTCCAGCCGGTGCGGAACGCGGTGATGTTCGCCTCGGCCAGCTCGGGCCGCTTGGCGAACTTCTCCCGCAGGAACTGCTCGGTGCTCTCGGTGCCGCGGTGGTACATCCACGAGAGCAGCCCGAGCGCGAACATGTTCTTCGCCCGCTCGGCGTCCTTCTTGGACATCCCGGTGGGCTCGAGCGCGGTGCGGGTCAGCGTCGCCATCGCGACCTGGTGCACCTGGTAGGGCGCGAGCGAGTCGTCCTCGAGCGGGTTCGACTCGTAGCCGACCTTCGCCAGGTTCCGCTTCGTGAACTCGTCGGTGTTCACGATCAGGACCCCGCCGTGGGGGAGGTCCTTCAGGTTCGACTTCAGCGCCGCCGGGTTCATCGCCACCAGCACGTCGGGCCGGTCGCCCGGGGTGAGGATGTCGTAGTCGGCGAAGTGCAGCTGGAAGCTCGAGACGCCCGGCAGGGTGCCCGCGGGGGCACGGATCTCGGCGGGGAAGTTCGGCAGCGTCGCGAGGTCGTTCCCGAACGCCGCCGCCTCCGAGGTGAAGCGGTCCCCGGTCAGCTGCATCCCGTCGCCGGAGTCACCGGCGAAACGGATCACCACCCGGTGGGTCTGCTTGACCTCGGTCTGCCGGACCTCGCCGTGTGCCACCAGGTGATCGGGGAGCTCCGCCCCGACCTCGGTGTCCGTGCTCATCGAGCGATCCAACCCCTTCGTGCTCTTCGCGTCGTCCTCCGTGGCTCACGGACCGGCGGACCACGTCTCCAACATGCCACGTTAACCGTGTGGTGATCGGTGGGGCGCGCCACCCGCCGCGGGTCACAGCACACTTGACCGAACAAGCGAACCTCGGAGGGGAGCACCGGGTCCGCGGAGACCTCAGCGGCGCCGCCGCACGCGTTCGAGCCCGGCCCGGAACGCGGGTGAGTGCAGCGACGTGAGCTGCGGTCCGACCTCCACGTCGACGGCCGCGGCGTGGTCGGCGAGGTCGGCCGTGGCGCGGACGCTGGCCTTGGTGGCGACGACGAGATCGCGGGGTGCCCGGGCGGAGTGGGCCGCCATGCGCAGGGCCTCCAGGACGACGGGCGAGCGCGCCGCGGTGCCGTCCGCGCCGACCGGCGGGTCGGGCATCTCGCCGAGCACGCGGCGCAGCGCCAGCCCGCTCCGCTCGGCCGCCGCCGCGTCCATCCCCTCGCCCCCGAGCAGCATCGCGAGCGTCGCCTGTTGGCCCACCAGCCGCTGCGCCATCCACGTCATGCCGCCGCCCGGGTGCAGGCCCAGCCGCAGGAAGCCGGGCTCGAAGCGCGCGGTGTCCCCGGCGAGGCGGATGTCGGTCGCCAGCGCCACGTTGATCCCGGCCCCGACCGCGGGGCCGTCGACGGCGGCGATGGTCGGCACCGGGCAGGCGGCGAGCGCGACGAAGCCGGCGTAGACCGCCGTGATGTCCTGCTCGGCGCCGGGCCCCTCGGATTCGCCGATCGCGGCGAGCTCGTCGAGGTCGCCCCCGGCGCAGAACGCCGGACCGCGATCGGCGGCGCCGGTCACGACCACCGCGTGCACCCGCTCGTCGGCGGCGACGCCGTCCAGGGCCTCGACCAGGCGGTCCGAGAGCGCCCGCGACATCGCGTTGCGCCGCCGCGGGTCGCGCAGGGTCAGCAACGCGGTGACGCCGCTGTCCTCCGTGGGGTCGTCCGGCGGGAGGTGCTCGACGAGGACGGCGGGTGCGTCGGTGCTCTCAGCCACATCGGACATCGTGCCGAAGCCGGTTAGCGTGCGCACATGACCCAGGCGCGCCCCCGTTCCCTCGACGTCCCCGAGGACGCGACGATCCCCTCCCGCCACCCGAAGGCGCCGGCCGTCGGGCAGCGGACTCCGCCGCACAACCCGGCGTGCCGCGGCTGCGCGGACGTGCCGGGTGGGCTCGGCATCGAGTCGTGGGTCGACGACGACCGCGGTGGGGGCGGCGAGCCCGGGCAGGGTGTCGCGGTGCGCAGCCGGATGGTCGTGTCCGACGACATGCAGGGTGGCCCCGGGCTGATCCACGGCGGCTTCCTCACGGCGGCCTTCGACGAGTGCCTGGGGTCGGTTCCGGCGCTCGTGACGCGGGCCTGCGTCACGGCACGGTTGGAGACCGACTTCCGCCGGCCGGTCCCCGTCGGATCGACCCTCTGGCTGCGGGCTCGTCTCGACGGCGTGGCGGGCCGCAAGTACTTCGTCAGCAGCGAGGCGCGGATCGACACGACGGACGGCCCCCTCGCGGGGACGGCGCGGGCACTGTTCGTCCAGGTGGGCCTCGAGCACTTCCTGAGGCACAGTCGCCCGGAGGACCTCGAGGCGCTGGGCGCCTCCCCGGAGCAGATCCGTGCGGCCCGTTGCTGAGCGGCCCGTCCGGGGCGCCGGTGCCGGAACGGCGGACCCGTCCCGCACGTTGAACCCGGTGGGCGGGCCGGGAGCGGCCTCCCGGCTCACGACGAAAGGGATCCCACGGTGCGCAACGGGCTGAAGACCGCCCTCCTCCTCGGGGCGCTGAGCGCGTTCATCCTGGTCATCGGTTCGCTGTTCGGGCGCGGGGGCCTGCTGATCGCGCTGCTGGTCGCGCTGGGGGTCAACGGCTACTCGTACTTCTTCTCCGACAAGATCGCGCTGCGGGCGATGCACGCCGTGCCGGTCACCGAGGCCGAGCAGCCCGGCATGTACCGGATCGTGCGGGAGCTGGCCTCCGCCGCCCACCAGCCGATGCCCCGGCTCTACGTCAGCCCCACCGAGGCGCCCAACGCCTTCGCCACCGGGCGCAGTCCGCGGCACGCGGCGGTGTGCGCGACGACCGGCATCCTGCGCCTCCTCGACGAGCGGGAGCTGCGTGGCGTGCTGGGCCACGAGCTCTCCCACGTCTACAACCGCGACATCCTGATCTCCTCGGTGGCGGGTGCGCTCTCGAGCGTCGTGACCTACGTCGTGCTCGGCGCCCAGCTCTTCGGCGGCAACCGGAACTTCCTGGCGACGTTGCTGCTGGCGCTCGTCGGTCCGCTGGCCGCCGGGATCGTGCAGATGGCGGTGAGCCGCACCCGCGAGTACCAGGCCGATGCCAGCGGCGCCCACCTGACGCACGACCCACTCGCGCTGGCCTCGGCGCTGCACAAGCTGCAGTACGGCACCCAGGCGGCCCCGCTGCCGCCGGAGCCGGAGCTCGTCTCCCAGTCCCACCTCATGATCGCCAACCCGTTCCGGCCCGGCGAGGGGATGTCGAAGCTCTTCTCCACCCACCCGCCGATCGAGGACCGCATCGCCCGCCTGCAGGAGATGGCCCGTCACGGCTGAACCCGGACCGGACCGACGAGATCCGCGACGTGCAGGAACACGTCCGGGTCGACGTCCTCGGGGGCCGGGACCCCGCGCAGTGGCTCGGTGCGGGGAGGTCTCGGCAGGCGGGCGCGGTAGCGGCGCACCGCGGCGAGCCGGTAGCGGCCGCGCATCGGGACCGGGACGGACGTCTCGGTCCCGACGAGGTCGACATCGAGGTAGAAGGACCCCTCGACGAACACCCGCCGCCCCGGCTCGAGGTGCTCGACGCCCTCGAGCCCGGCGCTGTTGACGACGACCTCGCGGTCACCCACCTCCAGGATCTCCACCCCGACCGCCCCGTCCCCCTCGCGCAGGATCCTGGGCTCGCCGACGACGCCGCAGGCCCCCACGATCCCGAAGGGGCCCGCCTCCCATGCCGTGGGCGGGCGGCACCGCAGGTCGTCGAGCTCGGTGAGGTAGAGGACCGGCGCGACCTCGAGCTCCTCGCCGACCGCGACCACCGGGAGACGGCCGGCGCGCAGGTGCTGCGGCTGGAGCTGCACGGTCGTGACCTCGCGGCCGCGCGCCTGCGCCCTCGTCGTCCAGCCTGCGTGCGCGCACGTGCTCACGACCCGCTCCGCTCGACGTGGCCGCCGGCCTCGAGCGCCGCTGCGGGACGGTCCTCGCGCTCGGGCGCCAGGTCGGCGACGTACACGGCGTCCTCCGACACCTCGGACGGGTGCGGGACCCGGCCGAGGGCCACCGGCGCCACCGGACGGTCGGTCGTGCGGCGGTAGCGCCGCAGGGCCGCGACCCGGAACCGGCGGCGGCACAGCGCGACCGCCTCGCCGTGCGCCGACCCGGCGTCGAGCATCGGGTCGAGGTACAGCGAGCCCTCGACGTGCAGCGGACCGTCCCCCTCCGGCGGCTCGGTCCCGGCCCAGTTGACCGGGACGAGCCACCCGGCCGCGTCCAGGACGTCGATCCGGCACGTGCACCCGCCCCCCGGATCGAGCGGGATCGCCGTGACGGTGCCGCGGGCGTCGAGACACCCGAACTCGTCGAGCGACCAGTGGTCCGGGGCCGACGACCCGTGGAACGGACCGGCGTCGTGCAGGACCCCGGCATAGATCGCCGGGACGACCTCGAGGGCCTCGCCGACGCGGGCCCGGGGCAGCTCGCCCGCCGCGAGCAGGTGCGGCAGCAGCTGGACCGTCACCACCCCCGGCGCACGCGCCGGGGCCCGTCGTCCCGCGGGAGCCCGCCGCGCCCGACGCCGCCCCTTCCTCGTCGTCCCTGCCATGGGTCCTCCCGGTGCGCCTCGACCTCGTCGTGGGCTTGGAGGACCGCCGGCACCGATCGGTTCCGCCTTTTTTCCCGACGAGCGCGCGCCCGCCCGGCGCGGGCGGGGAAGAGAGGGACATGACCGCCGACTACGGCCCGCACGGGTCCAGCCTGCGTGACCTGCCCCGGCTGCGGCACACCCGCCGTCGTCGCAGCTCGAGCTGGGACCGCACCGGGGGCAACGACGACCGCGCCCACCTCGCCCCCGGGCAGGCCGTCACGCTGCTCGACGTGCGCGGGCCCGGCGTCGTCACCCACCTCTGGGCGACCGTCGCCACGCCCCGGTCGCTGCGCAGCCCGCGCGCCCGGCGGCCCGACCTGCTGCGCCGCCTCGTCCTGCGGATGTGGTGGGACGGCGAGGACCACCCGAGCGTCGACGTGCCGCTCGGGGACTTCTTCGGCGTCGGGCACGGCCGCACCACGAACTTCGTCTCGCTGCCGCTGCAGATGAGCCCCCAGGACGGCAGGGCGATGAACTGCTGGTTCGCGATGCCCTTCGGCGACGGAGCCCGGATCGAGCTCGTCAACGAGGCGCCCGAAGAGGTGTGGGTGTACTTCTACGTCGACCACGAGCAGCTCGACGCCGTGGGCGACGACATCGGCCGCTTCCACGCGCAGTGGCGCCGGGAGAACCCGACACGCGGTGTCCGGCCGGGCCGGTCGAACGCCGAGTTCCAGTTCGGTGGCACGAACCTGACCGGCGCCGGCAACTACACGATCCTCGAGGCGCGCGGCCACGGGCACTACGTCGGCTGCGTGCTCAACGTCCGCCCACGACGCCGTCGGCGCTGGAACTGGTACGGCGAGGGCGACGACATGATCTTCGTCGACCAGGAGCCCGGCGACTGGCCTCCGACGCTGCACGGCACCGGTACCGAGGACTACGTCAACACCGCCTGGTGCCCGACGCAGTCCTACTCGGCGCCCTACCACGGCATCACGCTGCCGGGCGGGCGGAACTGGCGCGGTCCGGTGTCGCTGTACCGCTTCCACGTCGAGGACCCGGTGGTGTTCGAGCGCTCGATCCGGGTGACGATCGAGCACGGGCACGCGAACCGGCGCAGCGACGACTGGTCCTCCGTCGCGTACTGGTACCAGTCCGAGCCGCACGTGCCGTTCGACCTCGCCCCGGTGTCCGAGCGCCTGCCGTGATCAGTCGGCTAGCAGGTACTACGCCGGTAGTACGATGAGTCCGTGGCCGAGGTTCCCGTGCGCGCGCTCAACCAGGACACCTCCGGGGTGCTTGCGCGCGTGAAAGCCGGCGAACACCTCACCATCACCGAACGCGGTCGGCCGGTGGCTCGTCTCGTCCCCGTGGTGGCGACCGGACTGGCCGATCTCGTCGCCGACGGCCGTATCGCACCGCCGACGATCGACGGCCCGGTGCCGCGTCCCTCGGGACCGGTCCGGACCGAGCACGAGGCGGGGGAGCTGCTCACCGGGCTGCGGGACGAGGAGCGGGCGTAGGTGCTCTACCTCGACACGGCCGCGTTGGTGAAGCTCCTGCGCCGCGAGCCGGAGTCGGACGCTCTCGTCGACTGGCTCGGGGAACGAACGGCCGATCCGTGGGTGACGGCCGTGCTCGCCGAGGTCGAGCTGGCGCGGGTCTTGCGCCGGACCGAGCCCGATCTGCTCAGTGCGGTTCCGGGCTTGCTCGGGCGGCTCTACCGGTGCGAGATCGACGCGACGGTGCGCGCGACCGCCGCCGCGTACGCGGACCCCGCTCTGCGGACCCTCGATGCCCTCCACCTCGCGACGGCACAGGTCGTCGTCGGTGACCGGGCCACCTTCGTCACCTACGATCGCCGTCTGCTGGCCGCGGCGCAGTCCCGAGGTCTCTCCACCGAGGCGCCCGGCCTCGCCGCGTGACACGCTCTCCGACCGTGACGGGGCGTTGGGTGTGGGTCGTCGGCCCGGACTGCTATCTCGACGACGAGGGGCGCGAGCACCCCAAGCTCACGCCCGGAGCCCCCGCGATGCGCTGGGCGTGCCACCGGGACACCCGGCGCGGCGACCTCGCCGTCCTCTACCGCTCGCAGCGCGCGAAGGACCTGGCCTACCTGCTGCGCGCGACGTCGGAACCGGCCCACGAGCCCGGGCCGCGCCCGTGGAACTGCGCGGCCGAGGTGGTCGAACGCTTCGAGCGCCCCGTGCCGCTGGCCGACCTGCGCGCCGACCCGGTCACCGCGTCGTGGCCCGCGCTGCGGGCGTCGTTCGTGCGCACCGGGGCGCCGGTGCCCGACGACGTCTGGGAGCGGCTCATGGAGATGCGCGGGTGACCGACCGCGTCCGGCTCTCCGAGCGGATGTCGTGGTGGAGGTCCTCTCGCCCGGCTCCCGGCGGACGGACCGCGTCGCCAAGCTCGCGGAGCACGCCGAGGCCGGCGTCCCCCACTACCTGGTCGCCGAGCCCGGTCCGCCGGTCGTGCTCACCGAGTTCCGGCTGGTCGACGGCTCGCTCGTGGCGGTCGGCGAGCACCGTGGCCGGGCACGCCTCGCCCTCGACCCCACGGTGGTGCTGGACCTCGACCGGTTCTGACCACCTCAGCGATCCGCGCGCCGCTGCTCCTCGGCGAGGAAGTGCGCGGTGTCGGCCGTGGCGGAGTAGAGGTCGCGGTAGTGGCGGTGGAACCCGTCGTACAGCGCGGTGCGCCCGGCGTCGGGCTGCACTGTCTCGACGACCGGGTTCCACGCGCGGACGTCGTCGGCCGCACCGACTGCGGCGGCGGCGAGGAACGCGTCACCCAGCGCGGCGCCCGTGGTGTCGGCCGGGACGTCCTGGGCGAGGCCGGTGACGTCGCTGACGATCCGCGTCCACAGCCCGCCGCGGGTGCCCCCGCCGACGGCGACCAGCCGGGGCGACGACGGCCCATCCGCCTCGGCGAAGACCTCGAGGTTGTGACGGACGCCGTGCGCGATGCCCTCGAGCGCCGCGCGGTACAGCTCGGCGCGCCCGTGCGCCGTCGTCAGCCCGACGACGACCCCCCGCGCGTCGGGATCGAAGATCGGTGTCCGCTCGCCCGCGAAGTAGGGCAGGAGCAGCAGGCCGCGGCTGCCGGCGGGGACCTCCGAGGCGGCGGCGACGAGCTCGTCGTAGCCGCGCCCGGTGAGCTCGCGCAGCCACGCGGTGATCGCCCCGGAGGTGGCCATGCCCGCCGCCGTGGTGAACGAGCCGGGGGAGACGCCGCGGGTGGACCACAGGTTGCGGTGCCGGGCCGGCGAGGCGGTGACCTGCACCAGGAACATCGTCGTGCCGTACATGACCATCGTGTCGCCGGTGTCGCGGACCCCGGCGCTCACCGACTCGGCCCAGGCGTCGATCGTGCCGGCGGTGACCGGGGTGCCCGCCCGCAGTCCGGTCGCGGCGGCGGCCTCCTCGGTGACCGTGCCGGCGATCTCGGTGGGCCAGCGCAGCCGCGGGAGCACTAGGCCCGGGGCCACCGTCTCGGCCCAGTCGTGGGCCCAGTCCGCGGCGTCGAGGTCGTACATCGGGTCGCACTGGCTCGCCGAGTGGTGGTCGAGGACGTACTCGCCGGTCAGCCGGTGCACGAGGAACGAGCTCGCCATGAGGAAGAGCCGGGTCGCGGCACGGACCTCCGGCTCGTGGCGGGCCAGCCACCGCCACTTGGGCCCGACGGCCTGGCTGGAGAGCGGTGTGCCGGCCCGGCGCAGGATCTCCTCCGCTCCCAGCTCGTCGGTCAGCTCGGCGATCTCCGCGGTCGCCCGCGTGTCGACGCCGTAGAGGATCGCCGGGCGCAGCGGCCGGCCGTCGCTGTCGGCGGGCAGCAGCACCGGCCCGATCCCCGAGACCCCGACCGCGTTCGGCGGCTCCCGGCCGTCGAGCAGCTCACGGGTGAGCGCGACGAAGTCCGCCCACCAGACGCCCTCGGCGTCGTGCTGCACCCAGCCCGGGTGCGGCGACGACGTGGCGTGCTCCACCTCGCCGCGGGCCACGACGGTGCCGTCCTCGTCGACCAGGACCCCCTTCGACGACGAGGTCCCGATGTCGATCCCGAGGAACGTCACCGCCCGAACGATAGGCGGGGTCGCCGGTGCCGATGCGCTAGTCGAAGAACTTCCGGGCGCGGACCTCCGCGTGCCGACGCTGCAGTCGCCACCCCTGCGGCGTGCGGACGACGACGTCGCGGTAGTCCCCGGTCACGGGCGCGCCGTCGTTCGGGAAGCCGAGGAACTTGCTGTGCGCCCGCACCGCGTCGTCGTCCTCGGTGAGCGTGGTGTTCGTGGTGACGTGGGCGTACATGTTGCGGCCCTTGAAGGTCGCGACGATGTCGGCGATGCCGTGCAGGTCCGGGCGGCCGTCGCCCCGCTCGAAGACGAAGTCCTCGGCGAACACCTCGTGGGCCCGGTCCCAGTCGTGGTCGTCGACGACGTGCCCGTAGTCGGCGAGCAGGGCGTGGATGGCGAGGACGTCATCGGTGCTCAGCACGGCCGCATTACCCGGTCGCGCCGGCGCGGCGGGCGACGTCGACGACGTACTCGCCGTAGCGGGACTTGGCCTGGGCGGCGCCGAGGCGCAGGGCGTCGTCGGGGGTGATCCAGCCCTCGCGCAGCGCGATCTCCTCCAGGCAGGCGATGCGCACACCCTGGCGGTGCTCGAGGACCTGGACGTACTGGCCGGCCTCGATCAGCGACTCGTGGGTGCCGGTGTCGAGCCAGGCGAACCCGCGCCCGAGGTCGACCAGCCGGGCGTCGCCGCGGTGCATGTAGACCAGGTTGAGGTCGGTGATCTCGAGCTCGCCGCGGGGGGAGGGCTCGAGCTCGCCGGCGATGCGCACGACGTCGTTGTCGTAGAGGTAGAGCCCGGTGATGGCGCGGTTGGAGCGGGGCTGGACGGGTTTCTCCTCGATGGAGATCAGCCGGCCGTCCGCGTCCGCCTCGCCGACGCCGTAGCGCTCGGGGTCGCCGACGGGGTAGCCGAACATGGTGGCGCCCTTGTCGGACTCCACCTGGGTGACGGCGCGCTGCAGGACCGTCGAGAAGCCCTGGCCGTGGAAGATGTTGTCGCCGAGCACGAGGGCGGCGGCGTCGTCGCCGATGTGCTCGGCGCCGATGAGGAAGGCCTGGGCGAGGCCGTCGGGCTCGGGCTGCTCGGCGTAGGAGAACCTCACGCCGAGCTCGTGGCCGTCGCCGAGCAGGCGGCGGAAGGCGGGCAGGTCGACGGGGGTGGAGATGATCAGGATGTCGCGGATCCCGGCGATCATGAGCACCGAGATCGGGTAGTAGATCATCGGTTTGTCGTAGACGGGCAGCAGCTGTTTGGACACCGCCCGGGTCACCGGGTGCAGCCGGGTCCCGCTTCCCCCCGCGAGCACGATCCCCTTCACGCTCGCTGACTGTAGACGGCAGCGTCCCGGGCCGTTCCCGCCCCGCCGTCGCGTGCCACGCGGCCCTCGCCGGCGCCGCGGCCGTCGGTGACGACGCCGTCCCGGGCGTCGGGGACGACGCACTCTGGTACGGGCTGCTCGCGACGGCCGCGGTCGCCGGCGCGGCGGGCGCCCACCAGCTCACCGCGGGACGCCCCCGCCGGCGCGCGTGACCACGCCCGACGTCGCGCGGTCCCCGGGGGGCGCGGACCCGGGGAATCGCGACATCAGGCGGGGAAGGGCAGCAGCTCGTCGCGGTGGTGCTTCGGGTACGGCACCGGGCCCGCCTGCCGTGCGCGGTCGGCCAGGATCGCGGCGTACTGCTCCCGAGGGTCCCTGACCCCGTAGGCCGCGCGGGCCTCGGCGGGTTCCCGGACCACGGGGCGCACCGGCGGGATGCCCTTGAGCACCGGTTCGATGATCGGCGCGGTGCGCGGGCTCGCCAGCCGCAGCGACCACAGCTGCAGCCAGGTGCTGGCCGCCACCGCGCGGACCACCGGCCGGGTCAGCGCGATCGCCACGCGGTCGGTGAGCGCGGACTGCGTGGTCGCGCCGAGCTTGCGCATCCACCGAGGCAGCGTCGCGATGACGGCGCGCCGCGCGACGGCGTTGAACACCAGCCGCAGGGGCGCCGGCATGCGCTCGGGAAGGACGATCGTGTTCGCGTCGAGCAGGAAGTCCATCATGTCCTGCGCGACCTCCGAGCCGACCAGTCGCGGGCGGTAGGCCGCGAAGTACGCGCGGATGCCGTCCCGGGTGCGCGGGACGTCGGCCGGGTCGATCGTCTGGAACTCGGCGGCCCGCGCGCATTCCTCCCAGTACTGCGCCTCCTCGGCCTCGGTGAGCTTGCCCGGGCCGAAGACCTCGTAGGTGTAGAGGATCGAGTGCCAGGCGGTGAGGTGGATCCACAGCTGGGACGCGGGATCGTTGGCGTCGTAGCGACCGCCCGTGACGGGGTCGTCCCCCACCGCGCGTGAATGGATCTTCACGAGCGTGTCCGAGGCGCGGAGCACGGACTCCGCGTCGCCGAACTTGACCGTCGCGAAGTACTGCATCGTGCGGTCGTAGCGCAGCTTCGGACGTTGCTTGACCTGCCCGGACTGGTCGACCGAGGCGACGAGGTGCGGGTCGAGCTCCTCGATGACCACCGCGCGCAGGAAGCCGAGCACGATCGACGTCGGATAGCGCCAGACCCGCCAGGTCACCGATCCGGGACCGAAAAAGCCGTAGTCCTGCTGACGCCGAGCGCCCACCGTCCACCTCCGTCGCTGTAGGTGCGACCGAAGGTAACAGCAAACAGCGAGTATGGGCTACTACCGGTAAGAGGTACATGTCGTCATGCGGACGAGGGAGACCCGGAGGAACCTCGGGGGTCGTCCCCGAGGTGACCGCGTCGGCGCCGCGTGAGGCTGCCGGTATGTGCCTGCCCCCGCGTCGGTTCCGCCGCTACACCCGGGTCCTCGAGCTCGCCCGGCAGGAGGCGACGACGCTCGCCGCGCCCGCGGTCGGCACCGCGCACCTGGTGCTCGGACTGGTGCGCGAGGACCAGGAGTCGGGTGACCGGCTGCTCGCGGACGTCGACCCGGACGCGCTGCGCGCGCTGCTCCCCCGGGTCCGGGGCGCGTCGCCGGAGACGTCGTCGGCGCTGAGCCTGCGCGCGGGGGTGGCCGTCGGGACGGCCCAGCGTCTGGCCGACCGGCGCGGGCTCCCGGAACCGGAGGTCGAGGGCCTGCTCGCGGCGGTGCTGGCGGACCCGGACTGTGGCGGGGTGGCCGTCCTGGAGCGCCTCGGGATCGACGTCGGCGACCTGTGGTGCCGCGCCGTCGCGAAGCTCGACCGGGAGGCGGCACTGTCCGTCGTGCTCGGTCGGGGCGGTCGGGTGTCCGTGCGTGGCGCGGGATGACCCCTCGCGGCGACCCCGTCGGCTACCGGTAGTTCGTGAACTGCAGGGCGATGCCGAAGTCGCGGCCCTTGAGCAGTGAGATGACGTCCTGCAGGTCGTCCTTCTTCTTGCCGGTGACCCGCAGCTGGGTGTCCTGGATCTGCGACTGCACGCCCTTCGGGCCCTCGTCCCGGATGACCTTCGAGATCTCCTTGCCCTTCTCCTTGGAGATGCCCTGCACGAGCGACCCGGTGACCCGGTAGGTCTTGCCGGACACCGCGGGCTCGCCGATCTCGAAGGCCTTGAGGGAGATCCCGCGCTTGATCAGCTTCTCCTTGAAGACGTCGATGGCCGCGGTGCAGCGCTCCTCGGTCTCCGCCGCGACCGTGATCGCCTCGTTGCCGGCCCACGTCACCGAGGCGCCGGTGCCGCGGAAGTCGAAGCGCTGCGAGAGCTCCTTGGCGGCCTGGTTGAGGGCGTTGTCGACCTCCTGACGGTCGACCTTCGAGACGACGTCGAACGACGGGTTGGCCACGGGTCTCCTCCTCGGCTGGCGTGGACGGCGGTGTCCGCTGCGTCCGGTCTACACCCACCCCCGGGTGCTCCTCGGCCGGACGTCGGCTTGTAGTCTCGTCGTCGCCGTCCGGTGCGGCGGCATCCCCGGCGGGTTGCCCGAGCGGCCAATGGGAGCGGACTGTAAATCCGTCGCGAAAGCTACCCAGGTTCGAATCCTGGACCCGCCACAGAACGAGGCCCGTCGTCCCGAGGACGGCGGGCCGTCGTCGTCTCCGGGGCCCGAGACCCGGTCGGGCCCGTCCGTCGACCGTCCGGCGCAGCAGTGCCCACACATCGTATCCATCCGGGTGGAAGCCGGTCCGGAGCAGGTCGTGCGGGGCGTAACCTGGGTGATGGTCGGTCGTGCCCCCCGCGACCGGACCGGCCCCGGGGACGCAACCCCCCAGCGTTCCCGGGGCCCCCGGCCTCTCCGTCACACCGCGTCGTGACCCCTCTCGCCGGTGCGCACGCGCAGGACCAGGTCGGCGTGGCGGACCGAGAGCTGGCCCTCGCCGCCATCGAGGTTGGCGACCAGCTGGTCGAGGAGCCGCTCGACGATCTCGTCGTCGACGACGGTCTCCACGCGCAGACGGGGCGCGAACCCGACCTCGACCCGCGCACCCTTGTGGATCTCGACGCGTCCCGGCTCGCGGACCTCGACCTCGGAGATCGTCATCCCGAGCACCGCATGCCGCTCGAGCGCCCGGCGCACCGCGTCGAGCGCGTGCGGACGCACGAGCGCCGTCACGATCTTCACGGATCTCCACGCTAGCCCTGCCGCCCGCCGTCGCCGGGACCCCTGCGAGGCTGCGGGACGTGTCGGACACCGTCCTCGTCCTCGGCGGTCGCAGCGAGATCGGTGTCGCCCTCGCCCGGCGACTGGTCGGCGACGGACGCGCATCGACCGTCGTCCTCGCCGCCCGCCGCGCCGACGACCTGGCCGACGAGACCCGCGCGATCGCCGACGCCGGACCGGCCCGCGTCGCCACCGTGGAGTTCGACGCCGACGACCTCGCCTCCCACGCGACGGTGCTCGACGCGGTGGAGCGCGAGCACGGCACACCGGACACCGTCGTCGTCGCGTTCGGGATCCTCGGCGACCAGCAGCGCGCCGAGGTCGAGGCCGAGCACGCCCTCGCCGTCGTGCACACCGACTACACGGCCCAGGTCGGCGTGCTCACCCGCGTCGCGGCACGGATGCGGGCGCGGGGCCACGGGGAGATCGTCGTGTTCTCGTCCGTCGCCGGGTGGCGGGTGCGGCGCGCCAACTACGTCTACGGCAGCGCGAAGGCCGGACTCGACGGGTTCGCCTCGGGGCTGGCCGACGCGCTGCGTGGCACCGGGGTGCACGTGACGCTGGTCCGCCCGGGGTTCGTGATCGGCCGGATGACCGCGGCCAGCGGGCTGTCCCCGGCTCCGCTCTCGTCGACCCCGGAGCAGGTGGCCGACGCGGTCGCGGACGGCGTGGCCCGCCGCCGGGACGTCGTCTGGGTCCCGGCCCGGCTGCGACTGCTCGCGGTCGTGATGCGGGTGCTCCCGGCGGCGGTGTGGCGCCGGATGCCGCGGTAGCGCGCGGGCCCCGGATGCCAGCGGAGCGTCGTTGCTTGCACGGGATGCAAGCAACGACGCTTCGCTGGCACGACGGCGGGGACCTACGCCCGGTGCGTGATCTCCTCCGAGGCACCGGGCGCGAGTCGGAAGCCGGTCACCGGGACGTCGCCCAGGGCCTCGTCGACCGCGGCGAGGGTGTCCGGGGTGAGCTCGATGCCGGCCGCCTTCGCGTTCGCGTGCACCTGCTCCGGCCGGGAGGCGCCGACGATGGCCGAGGCGAGCTCCGGACGCCGCAGCACCCACGCCAGGGCCAGCTCGGGCATCGTCAGGCCCGCCCCGTCGGCCACCGGGCGCAGCCGCTGCACCGCCTCGAGGGTGGCGTCGGTGAGCTTCTGCTTGATGAACCCGTTCATCTCGTCGCTGGCGGCGCGCGAGTCGACGGGGACCGGCTCGCCGGGTAGGTACTTGCCGGTGAGCACGCCCTCGGCGAGCGGCGACCAGACGACGTGGGAGATGCCGTGCTCGCGGGTCACGTCGAACACCTCGCCCTCGGGCACCCGCCACAGCATCGAGTACTGCGGCTGGGACGACACGAAGGTGACGTCCGACGGTGCCGCCTCCAGGCCGGCGCGGATCTGGTCCGGGCTCCACTCGCTGAACCCGAGGTAGCGGGCCTTGCCGGCGCGCACGACCTCGGCGAGGGCCTCCATGGTGTCCTCGATCGGCGTCTGCGAGTCGAAGCGGTGGCACTGGTAGAGGTCGACGTGGTCGGTGCGCAGACGCTGCAGCGAGGCGTCGATCTGCTTGGCGATCTGGGCGGGGGAGAGCCCGCGGTCGGTGTCCGACATCGGGAAGTACACCTTGGTCGCGAGGACGTACTCGTCGCGGGGGTAGTCGGCGAGGATCTCGCCCCACGCCGTCTCGGCCGCGCCGCGCCCGTAGACGTTGGCGGTGTCGAAGAAGGTGATGCCCGCGTCGAAGGCGGCGCGCGTGCAGGCTGCGGTGGCGTCGGCCTCCACCCCGCCGGAGTAGGTGAGCCAGGAACCGAGGGAGATCTCGGACACCTGGAGGTCGCTGGAACCGAGCTGGCGGAAACGCACGACCCGACTGTACGAACGTGGGTGACCTCTTCGCCGCGCGGTTGTGGCGGGTCGCCGCTCGACGGGCGTCGCCCGCCGTTCGTCTCAGGCCGACGACCCTTCGTCCCGGTGTCGTGGGACATGGGTGTGAACTCGACCCGAACGGGTTGGAGGGCACCCACCTGTCCGACAGGATGGGCGGTGCCCGCCTCGGACGGCGTCCGCCTCGGACGGCGTCCGCCCGCCGGTTTCCTCTTCACTCGTACGGAGGCACCTACGTCGTGACCCTGCTCACCGCACCCCTGCGCCCGCTCGCTGACGTCCTCGACCTGACGGCCGAGGCGGTCGTCGCTCTCGGCACCGTCTCGCTCGGCGCGCTGAGCCTCCTGCTCGCGACCGAGGACCGCACCGAATACCGCCCGCTGCACTCCGTCGAGCGTCATCGCTCCGTGAGCTGAGCACCCTCGCGCGAAGGCTCGCCCGGACCGGCGTCCGGGCGGGCCTTCGTCGTCGTCGTGGCGGGGGTCAGCCGGGACGCTGCTCGCGCAGGAGGCCGCTGATCGTGCGGAGCTCGTCGCGGATCTCCGCGAGCAGGTCCGGGATCTCGTGGCTGCGCTCCCAGTGCGGCGTCACGTCGATGCCCAGCTCGCCGAGCTCGCGGCCGTACAGCTCGGCCAGCAGCGTCCGGTAGGGCTCCTCGGGGACGGTGCCGTTCTCCCAGCGGGAGAGCTGGGTCTTCAGGCTCGCCGCCGAGGCCACTTCGACGCGTCCGGCGTCCGCCAGTTCGCGCAACCGGGCCACCGCGGCGGTCTGTGACCATCCCTTGTCGCGGCGCGCCTCGCGCAGGGAAACCACGGCTCGGAGCCTAGACGACCGGATCCGGGCGCCTCGGTGGCCCGGGCCTACCCCTCGCGGCCGCGGGTGCGAGTGGCCGGCTTGGGCGCCGGACGCCCGCGTCGGCCGGCGGGCCGCCGCGACCCGGTGCCGGGCTGGTCGGGAGCGCCCGACGGCGCAGCCCGGGGGGCGGGTCCGTCGACCGGCTCCGCGCCGGACGGGGCCGCGGCGTGCGCGGGCGGCAGGGGGCGTCGGACCGCCCGAGGGGGCCGGCGCGACGTCCGTCGTTCGGGCTCGATCTCGGCAGGCGGGTCGTGCCGGTCGAGGAAGGCGCAGAGCGCGGGCCAGAGGTGGTCCCGGGAGGCCCGGCCGCACACCACCCCGAGGTGCCCGCCGGCAGCGGTCATGAGCGAGGTGTCCGCGCCGGAGAGCACCGCCGAGCCCGCCCGCACCGCGCGGGGCGGCACGACGACGTCGTCCTCACCCGAGACGAGCAGCACCGGTCGCTCGACGTTCGCCAGGTCGATCCGGCGGCCGCCCACCGAGACGCGTCCACGCTCCAGCTCGCCGGGCGCGACCATCGCGTGGAAGGTCGCGCCCACCAGCTCGGCCTGGGCGCCCACGAGGGCGCGCACGTCGTCGATCGCCTCGAGCTGGGCGAGGAAGTCCCGGTCGGCGAGGTGGGAGGCGACGGTCAGCGGCGTCGTGAGGAGCGCGCCCACCGCGCCGACGGAGAGGAACCGCGGGATCGGCGGCACGGTCGGTACCAGGCCGAGCAGCGTCTGGACGGTGGCGAGCACCGGGCCGCCGGCCGAGACCGCGAGCGGCCGCGACGGCACGTGCTCGGGTACCGGCTCGAGCGTGAACGGCGTCGCGAGCGCGGTGAGCGAGGCGATCGGGAGCGAGGGATCGTCCGCCGCGGTGAGCACGCAGGCGAGGCCGCCGAGGGACCACCCGACGACGTGCACCGGAGCCCCGTCGTGGTGCGAGGACACGAGTCGGATGACGTGCGGGAGGATGTCGTCCACCCAGCGGGCGAGGTCCGCGGGAGAGCCGGGTGTGGGCGCGTCGTGCCCGACGACGTCCTCGTCGTCGACCTGGTGGACGTGCCGACCCTCCCCGACGAGGTGCTCGACGAGGCTGCAGCCGCGCCGCAGGTCGAAGGCGACGCCGCAGGCGCCCAGCGGGGAGACGAGCAGCACCGGTGCCCCGCGGAGCCGGGCCGTGGGGTGCACCGCGTAGCGGTAGGTGCTCACCTGGCCGGCGCGGGCGAGGCCGTGGGCGCGCCCGACCGACCACGCGTCCGGGTCGGTGGGGCCGGTGTCGATCGCGACGCGGGGCATCCGGCGCAGATCCGCGATGGGCCCCTCGAGCACGCGGTCCCGCACGTTGGTCAACGCTCGCGCGAGCGTCCCCGGACCGATCACGTGGACCCCCTACCCGGCGCCGGTCGTCCCGGACCCGCGTGATCGTGCCACCCGGGGTGTGGGCGCGCCGGATCGGTGCTCAGGCCTGGCGCACGACCCCCGCGGTGCGCAGCTTCTCGACGCGGTCCGCGTCGAGACCCCACTCGGTGAGGGCCTCCATGGTGTGCTGACCAGGGGTGGCCGGCGGGCTCGGCGCCGCGTTCGGCGTGCGGTCGAAGCGCGGCGCCGGCGCCGGCTGGCGCACCCCGAAAGCCTCGGTGATCGTGCCGCGCGCGGCGATGTGGGGGTGCTCGGCGGCCTCCTCCATCTCGAGCACGGCGGCCACGCACGCCTCGGTCGGCTCGAGGTCGGCGGCCCACTCGTCGCGGGTGCGGGTCGCGAACACCTCGGCGAGCCGGGCGGTGAACTCCGGCCAGCGGCGCAGGTCCCACTGGTTCGCGGCGATGTCCTCGCCCTCGAGCCCGAGCCCGGACATCAGCGCGGCGTAGAACTGCGGCTCGATCGCCCCGACGGCCACGTACTTCCCGTCCGAGCAGCGGTAGGTCTCGTAGAAGGGCGCGCCGCCGTCGAGCAGGTTGCGCCCCCGCGGGTTCGGCCACAGGCCCTGGCCGCGCATGCCGAAGATCATCGCCATCTGCAGCGCGCCGCCGTCGACGATCGCGGCGTCCACCGTCTGGCCCTTCCCGCTGGTGGCGCGCTCGACCAGGGCGGCGAGGACCCCGACGACGAGCAGCATGCCGCCGCCTCCGAAGTCCCCGACGAGGTTCATGGGGATGCCGGGCGCGCCGTCGGGGCCCTCGACGTGCCCGACGACGCCGGCCGTGGACAGGTAGGTCAGGTCGTGTCCCGCGCGCCGGGACTGCGGGCCGTCCTGGCCCCAGCCGGTCATGCGCCCGAACACCAGGCGCGGGTTGCGCTCGTGGCAGACCTCCGGGCCGAAGCCGAGCCGCTCGGCGACACCGGGCCGGAAGCCCTCGAGGAGCACGTCGGCCTCCGCGACGAGGTCGAGCAGGACCTCGACACCCTCCGGGGACTTGAGGTCGAGGGCCACCGACCGACGGGAGCGGACGAGGACGTCCTTGGCCGGGTCGCCGAGCTGCAGGCCGCCGCCGGAGGTGCGGTCGATACGCAGGACGTCGGCGCCGAGGTCGGCGAGCACCATCGCCGCGAACGGGCCCGGCCCGATGCCGGCCACCTCGATCACCTTGATGCCGTCCAGCACGCCCATGCCGTGTTCCTCCCGCAAGCCGTCGTGACCCGTCGTCGGGACCCTACGAGGCAGTCAGCCCTGACCGGTAGTGCTCGGGCCCAGGTCGAACGAACGGCACTCTCGCTGCACCAGAAGCAGCGAAAGTGCCGTTCGCTCCGTACTGAGGTGCTCGATCAGAGCGAGTCGCGCAGGTTCTGCCCGTTCTCGGCCTTTGCGACCAGCGAGGCCGGCGGTGCGAACCGGTCGCCGTAGGCCTTGGCCAGGATGCGAGCCCGCTCGACGAAGCCGGGCAGGCCGCCCGGGTAGCCGTCGATGTACTGGGCCACGCCGCCGGTCCAGGCCGGGAAGCCGATGCCCATGATCGAGCCGATGTTGGCGTCGGCGATGGTGTGCAGCACGCCCTCGTCGAAGCACTTCACGGTCTCGAGGGCCTCGGCGAAGAGCATCCGCTCCTGCATGTCCACGAACGGCAGGTCGCCCTCGGCGGCGCCGAACTCGGTCGACAGCCCCGACCACAGCCCGGTCCGCTTGCCCTCGGCGTCGTAGTCGTAGAACCCGGCACCCGACGAGCGGCCCTTGCGGCCGAGCTCGACCATGCGGTCGACGATCGCGTCCGAGGGGTGGCCCACCCAGGTGCCGCCCGCGGCCTCGACGCCCTTGCGGGTCTCCTCGCGGATGTGCTGCGGCAGCGTCAGGGTCAGCTCGTCCATCAGCTGCAGCGGCGGCGCGGGGTAGCCCGCCTGCGAGCCGGCCTGCTCGATCGACGACGGCGCCGCGCCCTCGCCGAGCATCGCCACGGCCTCGTTGATGAACGTGCCGATGACGCGGCTGGTGAAGAACCCGCGGGAGTCGGAGACGACGATCGGGGTCTTCTTGATCTGCAGCGCGATGTCGACGGCCTTGGCCAGCGTGGCGTCGGAGGTCTTCTCGCCGGTGATGATCTCCAGCAGCGGCATCTTGTCGACCGGCGAGAAGAAGTGCAGGCCGATGAAGTCCTCGGGCCGGTCCACGCCGGTCGCGAGGTCGGTGATCGGCAGCGTCGAGGTGTTCGAGCCCAGCACCGCGTCGGGCGCGAGGTGCGGCAGGATCTCGGCGAAGACCTGCTTCTTGAGATCGGGGCTCTCGAAGACGGCCTCGATGACCAGGTCGGCGCCCGCGGCGTCCTCGGGCTTCTCGGTCGGGGTGATGCGGGCGAGGACCTCGTCGGCCTTCTCCTGGGTCGACTTCCCGCGCGAGACGGCCTTGTCGACGAGCTTCTTGGAGTAGTCCTTGCCCTTCTCGGCGTTGGCCTGGCTGACGTCCTTGAGGACGACCTCGAGGCCCGCCATCGCGCAGGAGTACGCGATGCCGGCGCCCATCATCCCGGCGCCGAGCACGATCACCTTCTGCGCGGAGTGCTTCTCGTACCCGTCGGGTCGTGAGCCACCCTTGTTGATCTTCTGCAGGTCGAAGAAGAACGCGTTGATCATGTTCGTCGAGACCTGCCCGACGACGAGGTCGGCGAAGTAGCGCGACTCGATCTTGGCGGCGTTGTCGATGTCGACCTGTGAGCCCTCGACCGCCGCGCACATGATGTTGTACGGCGCCGGCATCGGGGCGTTCTTGAGCTGCTTGCGCAGGTTGGCCGGGAAGGCCGGGAGGTTCTGCGCGAACTTCGGCACCGACGGCGTGCCGCCGGGGATTCTTGTAGCCCTTCTGGTCCCACGGCTGGACGGCCTCGGGGTTGGCCCGGATCCACTCCTTGGCCTTCGAGACCAGCTCCTCAGGGGTGTCGACGACCTCGTCGACGAGCTTGGCCTCGAGCGCCGCGCGCGGGTTGCGCTGCTGGCCCTGGAGCAGGACCTGCATCAGGGCGTCGGCGATCCCGAGCAGGCGCACCGTGCGTACGACACCCCCGCCGCCGGGCAGCAGCCCGAGCGTGACCTCCGGAAGGCCGATCTTCGAGCCCTTGGCGTCGAGGGCGATGCGGTGGTGGGTCGCCAGCGCGATCTCGAGGCCGCCGCCGAGCGCGGCACCGTTGATGGCCGCGACGACCGGCTTGCCCAGGGTCTCCAGACGACGCAGCGCCGCCTTGATGGCCTGCGAGGAGTCGAAGACCCGCTGCGCCTCCGAGGCGCCGTAGTTGCGCAGATCCTCGAGGTTGCCCCCGGCGAAGAAGGTCTTCTTCGCCGAGGTCAGCACCACGCCGGTGATCGAGTCCTTCTCCGACTCGAGGCGGTCGAGGGTGGCCTCGAAGTCCCGCCCGAACCGCTCGTTCATCGTGTTGGCCGAGGCGTCGGGGTCGTCCATCGTCAGCGTGACGATGCCGTCGCCGTCGGCCTCCCACCGGAACATGTTGTCGCTCAACTACTCGTCCTTCCTCAGTGGTTCCGGGGGATTCAGACGCGCTCGATGATGGTGGCGACGCCCATGCCGCCGCCGATGCACAGCGTGACGAGGGCGCGGCGCAGGTCGCGGCGCTCGAGCTCGTCGACCATGGTCCCGACGAGCATCGCGCCCGTGGCGCCCAGCGGGTGGCCCAGGGCGATGGCGCCGCCCATGACGTTGGTGCGCTCGTGCGGGAAGCCCAGGTCGCGCATGAGCTTCATCGGCACGGCGGCGAACGCCTCGTTGATCTCGAGGAGGTCGATGTCGTCGACCGTCATGCCCGCCTTCACGAGGACCTTCCGGCAGGCCGGCGTCGGGCCGGTGAGCATGATCGTCGGGTCGGCGCCGGACACGGCGGTGGCGACGATGCGGGCGCGCGGGGTGAGGCCGTTGGCCTTCCCGGCGGTCTCGCTGCCCAGGAGCACGAGGGCGGCACCGTCGACGATCCCGGAGGAGTTGCCGGGGTGGTGGACGTGGTGGATCTTCTCGACCCAGTGGTACTTCTGCAGCGCGACCGCGTCGAAGCCGCCCATGTCGCCGATGCCGGCGAACGAGGGCTTGAGCCCGGAGAGGCCCTCGAGGGTGGTCTCCCGGACGTGCTCGTCGTGGTCGAGGATCACCAGCCCGTTGCGGTCGACCACGGGCACGATCGAGCGGTCGAACGCGCCGTCGGCCCAGGACTTCGCGGCGCGGGTCTGGGACTCGAGGGCGTACGAGTCGACGTCCTCCCGGGAGAAGCCCTCGATGGTGGCGATGAGGTCCGCGCCGATGCCCTGCGGCGCGAAGCCGGTCTTGAAGTTGGTCTCCGGGTCCATGGCCCAGGGCCCGCCGTCGGAGGCCATCGGGACGCGCGACATCGACTCGACGCCGCCCGCGATGATCATGTCCTCCCAGCCGGAGGCGACGCGCTGGCCGGCCTGGTTGACCGCCTCGAGGCCGGAGGCGCAGAACCGGTTGAGCTGCACGCCGCCGGTGGTGTCGGGCATGCCGGCCGCGATGGCGGCGGTCTTGGCGATGTCACCGCCCTGGTCCCCGATCGGGGAGACGCAGCCGAGCACGACGTCCTCGACCTGCGCTGGTTCGAGCTCCGGATTGCGCTTGCGCAGCTCGTCCAGCAGCCCGACGACGAGCGACACGGGCTTCACCTCGTGCAGCGACCCGGTCGCCTTGCCGCGCCCGCGCGGCGTGCGGATGGCGTCGTAGATGTATGCCTCGGTCACGGGTGGGGGTCCCTTCCAACTCACTCGAGCGGGGCGGGCCGCCCTGCGCTCCTGACAGTCATGATGGACTGTTTATGGCACCTGTCAACGGTCGGCCGACGTCCGGCCGGTGACGCTACCGGCGAGTAGGCAAGGGTGGAAGGGGTCGGCCCGCCGAGTGGTCGCCCGCTGCACGGACGTGGCTGCGTGACGGTCAGCGTTGACCGTCAGGCGTCGGGTCGGGGACGATCCATCACCGCGCGGGCACCGGGTGGACCGACGAGGGGAGGGACGACGCATGACCGCAGACGGGGTGGGCGGGGCGGATCCGCTGGTCGACGAGGCCCTCGAGCGTGCCGCCGGGCGGCCGCACGCGCGGCGCCCCCCGGGCCCGCGTCGCTCCCGTGAGCAGCGCACGTCCGACAGTCGTCAGCGCATCCTCGATGCCGCGGTCGCCTGTCTCGTCGAGTCGGGCTACGCCGGGACGACGACGCTGACGATCCAGGCGCGCGCCGGGGTCTCGCGGGGCAGGCTGTTGCATCACTTCCCCTCCAAGGAGACCCTGCTCGTCGCCGCCGCCCAGCATCTCGCCGCCACCCGGTTCGCCTCGGACGGCCTGGCCGCCGCCGACCTGCCGGCCGTCGACGAGGATCCGGCGGGGCGGATCGACCGGGTCGTGGAGGAGATGTGGTCGACGTTCCGCCAGCCCTACTTCTGGGCGTCGGTGGAGCTGTGGACGGCGGCCCGCACGGACCCCGCGCTCGCGGCGGCGCTGCTGCCCGCCGAGCGGCGCCTGGGCGCGGCCATCCGCCAGACGCTCGACGCGGTGTTCGAGCACTACCTCGCCTCGGAGAACTATCCGATGGTCCGCGAGATGCTCCTCACCAGCATGCGCGGCGTCGCCATGACCTACGGGTTCGACCCGCGCGACCACGCCACCGACCCGCACCTGGCGCAATGGAAGCAGATGACGCAGGCCCTGCTGCTGTGACCACCGCTCAACGCAGGGCGCGGGCGTAGGCCTCCGGGGTGCGCCCGAGCGCGGCGCGGAAGTCGCGGACCAGGTGGGCCTGGTCGGCGTAGCCCAGTGCGTTCGCGACGTCGGACCACACCACCCGCTCGCCCTCCCGCACGGCCTCGGCGGCCTCGAGCAGGCGGTAGCGGCGCAGGACCCACGTCGGCGACACCCCGGCGTGGCGGGCGAAGAGCCGCTGCAGGACGCGGGGGGTCACCCCGGCGCGGGCGGCGAGGTCGTCGAGACGGCGCACGCCGCGGTCGGTCTCCGCGATCCGGGCGACGGCCGCGACCTCGCGGGCCTGCTCGACGCGGGCGGGGTCGGCGTCCGCGAGGACTCGCTCGAGGGCCCGGGCGAGGACGGCGACGCGGGCCGGCTCGCGCGCGGCATCGTCGGGTCGGGCGTCGTCGGGTCGGGCATCGTCGGGTCGGGCGTCGTCGGGGCCGTCGTCGGGACCCGCGGCGGTGACGGCGGCGAGGAGGGCCTCGCCGTCGAGACCCGGCACGACGTCGACCTCCACCACCCGGTCGACGAGCGTGGCCACGGGCTCCTCGACGAACGCGCCGAAGCCGCCGACGGTCGTCATCACCGCGACCGTCCAGCCCCGCCCCGCGAGCTCCCGGTCGACGAGGTCGGTGGCCACGCCGGTCACCCGCGCCTCGGGCTCGGTGCGCCCGCTGCGGGCGTCCGGCGTGCCCACGCTGAGGTTGACCGACGGGTGCGTGAGGACCTCCTGGCGATGCCGGGTCCCCGTCGGGAGGTCCCAGCGCACCGCCCAGAACCGGTCGACGAGCCCGGCGAGCGCCGGGGTCGGCGGGTGGCGGGTGAACGCCACCCGCTGCCGCAGCAGCCAGGGGTCGAGGATGCCCCGGCTGTCGCGCTCGACGGGGGCCGGTCCGCTCACCGGGCGAGCGTAGGGCCGTCGCGAAAGTTCAATCCTTCCGAGCCCGGGCCGCGGGAGGCTGTGCCCCATGAACGGAGCACCGACCGTCGCGGACACCCGCGCGCACCTGCACACCGTCCTGACCGAGCTCGCCGGCGTCGTCGAGGGCATCGACGACGCTCACCGTCACGCACCCACCCCGTGCACCGAGTTCGACGTCGCGACGCTGCTCGACCATGTCCTGGGCTGGCTCGAGACCTTCAGCGCCGGCTTCGCCGACCCCGAGGGCCGGGCGCCGCGATCGGACCTGTCGGGCTACCAAGCCCCCCACGACGCGGCGGGCGCCGTCCGCGCGGCCGCCGCGCGGCTCGACGACGCGCTCGCCGGCGGCGCCGCGGCCCGTCCCCTCGTGCTCGGCGAGGCGGCGATGCCCGGGGAGATGGCGCTCGCGATGATCCTCTGGGAGTACCAGGTCCACGGGTGGGACCTGGCCACCGCGACCGGCCAGGCCTGGGACCCGCCCGCCGAGGGCCTCGAGCTCTCGCTGGGGTTCGCGCCGATGATGCTCACCGAGGACTACCAGGGCGAGGGCAAGCCGTTCGCGCCGCGGGTCCCCGTGCCCGACGACGCCCCGGCGCTGGACCGGCTCGTCGCGCTCTCGGGTCGCGACCCGCGGTGGGCCTGACGGCCTCGTGCGTGCGTTTCCGTGTCCTGACACGGAAACGCACGCACGAGCCGAAGGCCAAGCTCAGCTGAGCACGACCCGCCCGATGATCTCCTTCATGATCTCGGTGGTTCCGCCGTAGATCGTCTGCACGCGGCTGTCCAGGAACGCCTTGGCCACCGGGTACTCGCGCATGTAGCCGTAGCCGCCGTGCAGCTGGAGGCACCGGTCGATGACCTCCTTGGCGGTCTCGGTCGCCCAGTACTTCGCCATCGACGCGTCGGCCGGCCCGAGCTTCTTCGCGTTGAGCTCGGTGATGCAGCGGTCGACGAACTCCCGCGTGACGGCGAGCTTCGTCTTCAGCTCGGCGATCGTGAAGCGGGTGTTCTGCAGCGAGGCGATGGGCCGGCCGAAGGCGGTGCGCTCCTTGACGTAGGTGATCGTGTCGTCGAGGACCCTCTCCGCGCCCGCCGTCGCGGAGACCGCGATCGAGAGCCGCTCGCGGGGCAGGTTCTGCATCAGGTGGATGAAGCCCTGCCCCTCCTGGCCGATGAGGTTCGACGCCGGGACGCGGCAGTCGGTGAACGACAGCTCGGCGGTGTCCTGGGCGGCCATGCCGATCTTGTCGAGGTGGCGGCCCCGCTCGAAGCCCGGCGTGTCCCGCTCCACCGCGAGCAGGGAGAAGCCGCGGGACCCGGCGTCCGGGTCGGTCTTGCAGACCACCACGACGAGGTCGCTCATGATCCCGTTGGTGATGAAGGTCTTGGCGCCGTTGATGACCCAGTCGTCGCCGTCGCGGACGGCCCGGGTCTGGATGCCCTGCAGGTCCGAGCCGGTGCCGGGTTCGGTCATGGCGATCGCGGTGATCATCTCGCCCGAGCAGAAGCGGGGGAGCCAGCGCTCCTTCTGTTCCTCGGTGGTGAGCTCGGTGAGGTAGGGGGTGACGACGTCGTTCGAGAGCGGGAAGCCCAGCCCGGAGAACCCGCTGCGCGAGATCTCCTCGGTGAGGATCCACATGAAGGTGAGGTCGTCGACCCCGCCACCGCCGAAGCGCTCCTCGACGTCGAGGCCCAGCAGCCCGGTCTTGCCGGCGGAGAGCCACACCTCGCGGCTGACGTGGCCCTGCTTCTCCCAGTCCTCGTGGTACGGCGCGACCTCCTTCCCGAGGAAGTCCCGCACCATCTCGCGGAACGCGTGGTGCTCGTCGTCGAAGATCGTGCGCTCCACCCGGGGCTCCTCCCGTCCGGCCGTCCTACTGCCGGGTAAGCGTCCCCGGGCGACCCGTAACGGTCAACCCTGACTCTTCCGCGGTCTCCGTCGCCCCCGCTACGGTGCCGCCGCGCCGGGTGGCCGCGGTCACCGGCGCGTCCCCTTCCGATCCCCGCCCTGGAGTTGTCGTGGCCCCGTTCCGGCTGACCGACGTCGTCCGCGACCACGCCCGTGACCGTGGCGACCACATGGCGCTGACCGGCAGTGACCGTGCGCTGACCTACGCCGAGCTGGAGGACCGCGCGGCGCGGATCGCGACCGGACTGGCCGAACTGGGGATCGGCTCGGGCGGGCGGGTGGTGTGGCTCGGCAAGAACGCGGTCGAGTTCTTCGAGCTGCTCTTCGGTGCGGTGTCCGTACGCGCCGCGATCGCCCCGCTCAACTTCCGCCTCACGGCCGGCGAACTGGTCGAGCTGACCGACGACGCCGAGGCGGGCCTCGTCGTCCTCGGCCCGGACTTCGCCGAGCTGCGCGAGAAGCTCGACCGCGACGGCCGGCGGGTCCTGGTGGTGGGCGAGGACTACGAGGGCTGGGTGGACGGTCTCGCGGAGCGGACCGAGGCGGCGCAGGACGCGGACGACGAGGACACCGTCCTGCAGCTCTACACCTCCGGCACGACGGGCAAGGCCAAGGGGGTGCTGCTCTCGCATCGCAACTTCGGGGCGCTGCTCTCGGTCGGCGGGCACTGGAGCTTCGACGACGAGTCCGTCGGCCTGGTCGCCATGCCGCTCTTCCACATCGGCGGGTCCGGGTTCGCGCTGGTCTGCCTGTCCTTCGGGGCCCGCGTCGTGCTCGTCGCCGACATCGTCCCGCCCCAGCTGCTCGACACCATGGAGCACGAGGGCATCACCAACGCCTTCCTCGTGCCCGCCGTGCTGCAGTTCCTCTGCCAGGTGCCGGGGGCGGCGCAGCGCGACTGGTCGAAGCTGCGCGCCGTGGCCTACGGCGCCTCGCCGATCACCGGTGCCGTGCTCAACAAGGTCCTGGAGACCTTCCGCGCACCGCTCTTCCAGGTCTACGGCTCGACGGAGACGACGGGGGCCGTCACCCAGCTCGACCCGGACGATCACGACCCCGACGGCCCCCGCGCCCACCTGATGCGCTCCGCGGGCCGGGCCTACCCGTGGGTGGAGCTCAAGATCGTCGACCCGTCGAACGACGAGGAGCTGGGACCGAACGAGGTCGGCGAGGTGTGGATCCGCTCCTCGCAGGTGACCTCGGGCTACTGGCAGCGGCCCGAGGAGACCGAGAAGACGATCACCTCGGAGGGCTGGCTGCGCACCGGCGACGGTGGCTACCTCGACGAGGAGGGCTACCTGTTCCTCACCGACCGGATCAAGGACATGATCGTCACCGGCGCGGAGAACGTGTACCCCATCGAGGTCGAGAACGTCGTCGCGCAGCACCCGGCGGTCTCCGACGTCGCGGTCATCGGAGTTTCCGACGACACGTGGGGAGAGACGGTGAAGGCCGTGGTCGTGGCCGCGGAGGGTCAGTCGATCGACCCGGACGAGCTCGTGGAATGGACCAAGGAGCGGATCGCGGGCTTCAAGCGGCCGCGCTCGGTGGACGTGGTCGACGAGCTGCCCCGCAACGCCTCCGGGAAGATCCTCAAGAAGGACCTCCGCGCTCGATACGAGGGGTCCGACGGCGGTCAGAAGAGCTGAGTACAGCCTCGCGGCCTGCCGAACGCCGGACAGCCACGGGGATGGAGCCACGCCGGGTGGTCCCATCACTGGCGAACAGGTGGTCCCATGCCCGTGACAAAACAGGTGCTCGAGCGGCCCCATCGACGTCCTTGACTCTTGACCCCAGTGTGCCGCGGAGCGCGGCAAGCGCTGGGCAATAGACAAATCGCGAACTGCGTATCCACTCGCCGAGGGAATGCTCGGATCGCTCGACGTTGAAGAATTATTCGGGGTTGTCATCGATCACGGTGGCGCCGATAGTGACCAACAGAGCGCGGTCCGTGGCATCGATCACGGCTTCCTCAACCACATGGGGGGCCACACATGGAGAGACGGCGTAGACGCCTGAGACTTGTCGGCGAGCTTGACATGGCGACCGCGCAATCCCTGCTCAAGCGATGCGAGCAGATCGCCGAGCACCATTGCCGCCTCATCATCGACATATCCGGGGTGTCGGCTTGCGACCGCGAGGGACTCGCGATGCTCCGAGAGCTCCAGGGCGGCCGATGCGGGGTGTCCTCCAGTATCGTGGGAGCAAGATGGTCGCAGTTCCTCGCCCTCTTGCAGGCAACACCCCTGCATGCGCTCAACGAAGTCCACGCCGATATTCGGCTCCTGCTCGGACACGACGAACGACGATCGCCCTCGGGTCAGCGCGAGAGGAACCACCGTCCGTCCGGGGGTCGCGGCATTCGCGGCCGCGTTCTGAGCAGCACGACTCGACGACGCTGCCCACGTCATGATGCGCCAGGGCGAGCAAGCGAGATCCAATAGGCACTGACGAAGTCGATGCGACGTACCTCCCGAGCACGCCACGACCGGGACGCGGGCGCACACGTCAGCTACCTCCTGGTGTTCGATCCGCCCGCCGACACCAGCGGGAGACACGGCCGCGGTTGGACGCTCGTCACCTACCGGCTCGGACTGCGATGCGGCTCGGTGGCCCTTGACGCGCACGGAGCCGGGGCCAACGCCAGCCCGAGGGTTGCCAAGGCGTGGGCGTACGGGTCCTCGCCCGGAAGGGCGTTGCCGCTCGAGGCTGGCACGACCTCGAACTCGCCGACCAGTTCGGAGCCTACCGAGCGGTCGTGGAACCAGCCGATACATAGTGCCGAGCAGTCATAGACGCCGATGTGCCTCGCGGGTTTTTCTGATTCGTCGCCCTTCTCACCGGCTGGCGGAGGCAGGCCGTCTACGCCGCGCGGGTATCGAGCTCGACCCACGCTACTGCTGGTGAGACGCGGTGCCGGCGAGCTTCGGGAGGCGAGGCGAATCCGTGATGTTGACGGAGGAGGGCCGGCGTCGCGCGACCTAACACGTCGCCGTGGACGAGCTGAACCGGTTCATCCCCGACGGCGGTGTTTCGGCGCGGGACCTCGCGGCCACCCAGGCACCAGCAGGTCGCGAACGGTCTTCGGGGACCGTCGGCGCGACCCTCCGGGACCCGGTCCCGCTCCTGGCGCTGGGGAGCCGTCCAGGAGTGGGACCGGGTCTTCTTCTGTCGTCACCCCGTCGACGCGGCATCGCCGCCGTCCGCCCGTGCTCGACGCGGAGCCGGTCGTCCGACCCGTCGTCGGGCCTGATCTGATGGCCCTCGAGGTCGACGGACGTCCGGGCGAGGGCGGTCGCAACCCCCGGTTCCTCGCGGAAGCGACTTCCGAGCAGAACGGAGACGCGTGACCCAGCAGCAGCGCGCCGAGGTCGACCGCCTGATGCGGGCGGCCCGACTCGACACCAGCCTCCCGCCCGAGGAGCTGCGTGAGATCTTCGAGATCTACACGACGGTGGGTCCGCCCCCGGCCGGCGTCACCCTCGGCGAGGGCACGCTGGGCGGTCGGGACGCGCTGTGGGTCACCCCCACCGCGTTGACCGCGGACGCGACGATCCTCTACTTCCACGGCGGCGGCTGGGTCTACGGCTCGCCCCGCACGGCCGCGACGCTGACGGCCGCCCTCGTGCGCCACGTGGGCGCGCCGGCGGTCTCTCCGGGCTACCGCCTCGCCCCGGAGCACCCGTACCCCGCGGCGATCGAGGACGGACTCGCCGCGTACCGCGGGCTGCTCGCGGACGGCGCGGCCCCGGAGCGGATCGTCGTGGCCGGTGACTCCTCCGGGGGCGGCCTGGCCGTGGCCACGCTCCTGCGCGCCCGCGACGCGGGCCTGCCGCTGCCCGCCTGCGCGGTGCTGTTCTCCGCCGGGCTCGACGCGACCCGCAGCGGGGGGAGCATGGACGGGAAGGAGGGCGTCGACCCGCTGTTCGACCGGGAGAACCTCGCGCGGCTGTCCGCCCACTACCTCGCCGGTGCCGACCCCTACCAGCCCCTGGTCAGCCCGGCGGTCGTCGGTGACCTCGCGCGGCTGCCGCCGATCCTGCTCCAGGTCGGCACCAACGAGGTCCTCCTCGACGACTCGACGCGCTTCGCCGCGCGGGCGGCGAACGCCGGCGTCGAGGTGATCCTCGACGTCACCGCCGACGTGCCCCACGTCTTCCAGAGCCTCCACGCCTACCTCGACGAGGCGGTCGACGCGCTCGACCGCGCGGCCGACTTCGTCCACCGCCACCTGCCCGGGAAGTAGCGCCCTCAGGGCAGCGGACCCCGGCGTTCGGGGTAGCCGAGAAGAACGTGAGGGCGCTCGCTTCCATAGCATGATGCACGTTATGGTCGGGGCGTCGTCGTCGACGCAGGAGGACCGGGAAGCATGCGGATCGCCGTGGACTACGACAAGTGCAGCGGGCTCGGCCTCTCGCTGCAGGACTGACCCCACCACGCGTTCTCCACCAGCGAGCCCGGAGGCGATACATGACCACCACCGCGGACGCGTCCACCGGTGACAAGCCCGACCACGACCCGGTCGACCTGTCCACCCTCGCCTTCTGGGCCCGCCCGACCGAGGAGCGCGAGCCCTCGTTCGCCGAGCTGCGCGCCGAGCGCCCGGTCTCGTGGCACCCGCCGGCCGAGGGACTCATGGTCGCCGACGACGACCCGGGCTTCTGGGCCGTCGTCACGCACGCCGACATCGCCCACGTCTCGAAGAACCCCCGCACGTTCTGCTCGGGGCAGGGCGTCCAGTTCCAGGACGCGCCGCCGGAGCTGTTGGAGGCGAGCCAGTCGTTCCTGGCGATGGACGCGCCGCGCCACCCCCAGCTGCGCAAGCTCGTCGGCGCGGCCTTCACCCCCAAGCAGATCCGTCGCCTGGAGGACCGGATCGCCCAGAAGGCTGACTCCATCGTCGCCGAGCTGCTCGAGCACGGCGACGGCGACTTCGTCCAGCTCGTCTGCCGCCGGCTCCCGATGGCGATGATCTACGACATGATGGGGCTGCCGGAGGAGCAGCAGGACGCGCTGGCCGAGGCGGCCGACCTGCTGCTCAGCGCGAACGACCCCGAGGTCCGGGCGAGGCACGGCGTCGACGACCCGGTCGAGCTCAGCGCCCAGGCGCTGTTCGGGCTCCTCGGGCCGGGTCTGCAGTGCGCCGAGGAACGCCGCCGCCACCCGCAGGACGACCTCATGACCAACCTCGTGCAGGCCGAGGTCGACGGCCAGTCGCTGACCGGCGAGGAGATCGGCGCCTTCTTCGTGCTGCTCTCCGTGGCGGGCAACGACACCACGCGGAACACCATCGCCCACGGCGCGCTCGCGCTGACCCGCTTCCGCGACGAGCGCCGGCGGCTGCTCGCCGACCTCGACGGGCGCCTCGGCACGGCGGTGGAGGAGATGGTGCGCTGGGCCAGTCCGGTGCTGACCTTCCGCCGCACGGCCACCGAGGACACCGAGCTGCGGGGGCAGCGGATCGCGGTGGGCGACAAGGTCGTGATGTTCTACGAGTCCGGCAACCGCGACACCGCGGTGTTCGACGACCCACTGGAGTTCGACGTCACGCGCGATCCGAACCCCCACCAGGGCTTCGGCGGCGGCGGGCCGCACTTCTGCATGGGCAACATGCTCGCCCGCACCCAGCTGCGGGAGATTCTGGCGGCGCCTGCTCACGGCGGCGCCGGACTTCGAGGTGGGCGAGCCGGACCGGCTCACGAGCAACTTCGTCAACGCCGTCAAGGCGATGCCGATCCGGCTGAACGGGTAGGTGCGCTCGGCGCTCACAGGGGCGAAGCCCACCTCGCGTGCGTGCGCACGAGCAGCTCGAACTGGTCGAGCAGCGCGGCGAGGTCCACCGCAGGGCCGCCGTGGTGGAGCTGCTGGTGGCCGACGAGCAGGCTGAGCCCGACCTCGGCGAGCGTGGCCGTCAGCGCGGTGTCGCCGACCAGCGGCGCGATGACCTCGCGCACCGCGTCCCGCCGTCCGTCATCGACGCGCTGCTGGGCCGCGGCCACCACCTCGTCGGTGCCCGCCCAGCGCCGGATCGCGGTCTCGGCGTCGTGCGGGATCGTCAGGGCCAGGCCCTTGAGCAGGGTCACCCGCTCGCCCGGGTCCTCCACCTCGGCCTGGCGGACGAGCTCGAGGGGACGATCGACCTCCTCGGCGGCCCAGTGCTCGAGCAGGGCGGCGACGAAGCCGTCCCAGCTGCCGAAGTGGTGGTAGAAGCTGCCGCTGGTGACGCCGACCTCGCGGCAGAGCCGGCCGATGCGCAGGGCGGGGAGCCCGGGACCGGCGAGCAGGCGCATGGCGGCGGCGAAGAACGTCTCGGGAGTGGCCGTCCGTGCCATGCCTGTCCTCCGGGGCGGTGCGGGGACGTCGACCGCGTCGCCGCGTCGAGGTCCCGACGCGGGCCGTAACGCACGATACGTTGTGCGGGTCCGTCAGCCCCCGACGTGGGCCCGGACCAGCTCGGCGAGCCGGTCCGGCACCTCCTCCGGGATCCAGTGGCTGACGCCGGGCAGCACCTCGAGCCGGTACGGCGCGAGGACGAAGCGGGGGTTCTGCTCGACGGCGGTGCGGGTGATGAACTCGTCCCCGTCGCTCCAGACCATCAGCGACGGGCGCTGGACCGGACGGCGGGTGTAGCCCGGCGACGCCAGCGGCAGGGCGCGGTACCAGTTCAGCGGGCCCGTGATCGCGCCGGAGAGCGCCGCGGCGTCGCGGCGCGCGGCCTCGGCTCCCGCCCCGCTCCGGCGCAGGATCGCGGCCATCCGGGACTCGTCGCCGAGCAGCGCCTCGGGCAGCCACGGGAGCTGGAAGGCGCCCATGTACCAGGAGTGCAGCAGCTGCGGCCCGCGGACCATCGCGCGCAGGAACGCCGCCGGGTGCGGGACCGAGACGCCGGTGACGGTGCGGACCAGCTCGGGCCGGTGAGCGGCGAGCGCCCAGGCCACCACGGCGCCCCAGTCGTGGCCGACGACGTGCACCGATCCGGCGCCGGACGAGGTGATCAGGGCCGCCGCGTCGTCGACGAGGTGCTCGACGCGGTAGGCGGCACGGCCACCGGGACGGGCCCCGGGCGAGTAGCCGCGCTGGTCGGGCGCGAGGGTGCGCAGGCCGGCCGCGTGCAGGCGCCCCGCGACCGGGTCCCAGCTGGCCTTCGTCTGTGGGAAGCCGTGCAGGAGCAGCACGGTCTCGTCGGCGTCGGCGGGCCCGCCGTCGACGACGTCGAAGGTCAGGGCACCGCGGGTGAACCCGGTCATGCGCTCGCCGTTCATGGTCGACATCCTGCCCCCGCCGCCCGGGCTGAGCCGGACGGGGGACATGGACCGCCTGCGCGACACGTGCTCCGAACTGGCCCCGGCGCAGAGACCGCCGCGTTACGGTCTGGCGCACCCGGGTCCGCCGGGTGCACGCCGCGGGAAGGACACGATGAACGCGCGTCTGCGCCTGCTGCTGATCCTCGTGGTCGTGGCGATCATCCTCTACTTCGTGATCGCCCAGCCCGACAACGCGGCGGCGACCGTGCGCGCGATCATCTCCGCGATCGGCGAGGCGATCGACCAGATCATCCGCTTCTTCCGGGGGCTCACGGCCTGACCCCGCCGGGGTCAGCGCTCGGTGAGCACACGCCGCACCAGGTGCATGGCCAGGACGACCGAGCGCTCCCGCACGTCGCCGCGGTCGCCGGGCAGCACCGGGTCGCGGGCGATCTCGCGCCCGTCGGCGGTGCGCACGGAGAAACAGACGTACCCGACGGGCTTCTCGGCGGTGCCGCCACCGGGGCCCGCGACCCCGCTGATCGCCACCGCGACGTCGACCCCGAGTCGCTCGAGTGCGCCGCCCGCCATCGCCTGGGCCGCCTCGGGGGAGACCGCGCCGTGGGTCTCGAGGATCTCGTGGGGCACGCCGAGCAGGTGCTCCTTCGCCTCGTTGGAGTACGAGACGATGCCGCCCTGGACGTGGGCGGAGGCGCCGGCGGGGGCGGTGAGACGCCCGGCGAGCAGGCCCCCGGTGCACGACTCCGCCGTGGCGATGGTGCGGCCCTCGAGCAGACCGAAGAGGATCTCGTCGATCGTCTCCCCGGTGCGGGAGAAGATCGCCCGGCCGTGCCGTGCCTCGATCTCGGCGACGACGGCGTCGTGCGCGGCCCGCGCCGCCGCGTCGTCGGGACGCCGTCGCAGGTCGACCTCGAGGGAGAAGTCGCGCAGGCAGGTCGTGATCTCCAGCGGCGCGAGGTCGACGTGCTCGCCCACCGCGCGCAGGGTCGCGGCGATCTCGGACTCCGGGACGCCGAAGAGCCGCAGGTGGGTCTCGTCGAAGGGCGCGGTGCGCGCCAGCAGCGCCTGCAGCGGCGCGGTGGCCAGGGCGTCGTCCCACATCCCCCGCACCTCGCGCGGCGGCCCGGGGAGCACGAGCACGGTGGGCGTCGCCGCGTCGGCGGCGCCGTCGTCCCGACCCGGCGGGACCGCCAGCCCGGGCGCGGTGCCGACCGGCCGGATCGGGGTGGCCCCACGCGGGACGAGCGCCTGCTTGCGGTTGGCCTCGGCGAGGGCAGCGTCCGACCTGGTGTCCCAGCGGAGGCGGTCGGCGAAGCGCGCGATGATGTCGCCGACCACCTTCTCCATCTGCTCGTCGAGCTCGAGCGGGCGTCCGGTGAGGTCGGCGACGACGGCCGCGGTGAGGTCGTCCGCGGTGGGCCCGAGGCCGCCGCTGGTGACGACGAGGTCGACCCCCGAGCCGGCGAGGAAGCGCAGCGCCGATTCCATCTCGTCCGGCCGATCCCCGACGAGCAGGATGTGCGTGACGTCGATGCCGAGCTCCCCGAGCCGCTCGGCGAGCCACGGCCCGTTGGCGTCGTGCACCCGGCCGGCGAGGAGCTCGCTGCCGGTGGCGACGATGCCCGCCGTCGGCGCGCTCCCCGTACCGGTCCGCTCGGCTGCCGGGTCCAGGGGCATGCGTCCTCCTCGGTGCGATGCTGTGACGGCGGTGCGACGGCCCGTCCGCGGGACCGGTCGGTGACGCCGGGACCATCCCACCAGGGGGCCCCGACCCACGCCCGGTCACGGGAGGTGCCCGCGGTACGCGCCCGGACGGAGGCGTCGTCTCGGCGGGTCGGACTCTCAGTAGTCGAACATCGTCTCCTTCCGTGCCGCCGAGCTGAAATTGGTTCTTATGAGTGACGTAAGCGCCGCTACCTTCATCAGGATTCTTGCGTAGAGTGAGCGGGTACCCGATGGGATGATGGGCGCTGGGTCAGCCGGGCGAAGCAGTGGGGAGGCGTCGGTGCACGGTCGGTGCGACGAGCAGCCCGCTGCCGCGCCGTGAGCGCGACCGCGGGGATCCTCGCTGCGGTCGTCCTCGCGGTGGCCCTCGCCGCCGCGGGGTTCTCGATCCTGCGAGCGGCTAGGGCCCGGCGCTCCAGAGACCTCCGCACCCTCGGCATCGTGGGCCGGTCCATCGCCTCGCACGCGGCCCGGCGCCGCGACGACGACGGCCGGGTGGCGGCCCGCGAGATCGCCGAGGCGTTGCGGGTGCGCTACGGCGCCCGCAGGGTCGTCCTCGCCGTCGGGCCCCTCGTCGAGCAGGCCGGTGAGCCGCTCCCGGACGCCATGAGCGTCGTCGACCTCCTCGCCCCGCCGGAGGCCTTCCGTCCCGGGCGCGGAGCCGCGCGCTGGCATCGCCGCACGGCCCCCGGCGTCGTCCGGAACTGGATGGAGGTGCGGGGCGCCGGGGAGGTCCTCGTCGCGCCGATCGCCGCACCCGAGGTGGCCGAGGCGGTCGGTGACGGCGTCCCCGAGGTGGTGCGTTCCCGGCGTGGTGTCCTCGAGGTGCACGACCCCGCCCGTCCTGGCGCGCAGCGCTGGCGGGGGCCCTCCCGCTCCGCGGTGCGCAGCGAGCTGACACTGCTCGCCACGATCGCCCGGCAGGTGGGCGCCGAGGTGGAGAACAGCCGGTTGGAGGCCCGCCTGCGCCGCGACGCCCACCGCGACCCGCTGACCACGCTGCTCAACCGGCCGGGCTTCCTGCAGGCCGCGGCGGACCAGGTGTCGGAGCGCGCGGGCGCCGTCGCGATCATCTCGTTCGGGCTCCTCGACCAGGTCAACGACACCCTCGGCCACGCGCGGGGCGAGGAGTTCGTCGCCCTGGCGGCCCGGCGTCTGGCCGCGGTCTGTGCGAGCGAGCGCGCCGCCGCGGTGGCGCCCGGGGCCCGGCTGGCCGCTCGTCTCGAGGGCGACACCTACGCGGTCGTCGTCGCCGGCGTCGACGGCCCGACCGCCCACGCGAGCGCCGTGGAGATGCGCGCGCAGTTGGTGCGGCCGTTCGTCGTGGAGGGCGTCCCGTTCGAGGCACCCGTGCTGGTCGGCGTGGCCATCTCCGGCGTCCCGGGTCTGGCGGGGGAACGCGACGGCGCCGTGCTGGCTTCGCGCCTGCTCGCCCGCGCCGACATCGCGCTCTCCGCGGCACGGCTCGGCGGCGCCCCGGTGCGCTGCTACGAGCCGAGCATGGGTGAGCGCGCCGACCGCCGGCTCGCCCTGATCCGCGACTTCGCCCCCGCCCTGGCCGACGGCAGCCTGCAGGTCCACTACCAGCCGACCGTGTCGCTCGCGGGCCGTACGGTCCTCGGGGTCGAGGCCCTGGCGCGCTGGGAGCACCCCGAGCTCGGGACGCTGCTGCCCGACGAGTTCGTCCCCGTGCTCGAGGCGACCGGGCAGATCGCGGGACTCACGGTCTTCGTCCTGGACGAGGCCCTCGGTGCGGCACGGCGCTGGCTCGACCAGGGCCTGCGGCTCTCGGTGGCGGTCAACCTGTCGGTGCGCGCGCTCGACGACTCGTTCCCGGGCCGGGTCGCCGAGGCCCTCGCCCGTCACGAGGTGCCGGCCGAGCTGCTCACGCTCGAGGTCACCGAGAGCGGGGTGTCCGCGGAGCGGGAGCACGCCCTGCCGGCGCTGCGTCGCCTGCACGCGATGGGCTGCCGCCTCGCGGTCGACGACTTCGGCACCGGACAGTCCTCGCTCGCGCACCTGCGCCGGCTGCCGGTGGACCAGGTCAAGATCGACAAGAGCTTCGTGCTCGGGATGGGCACCGAGACCGAGGACGCCGCGGTGGTCCGGGCCATCGTCGAGATGGGGCACACGCTCGGGCTCACCGTGGTCGCCGAGGGCGTGGAGGACGGGACGGTGCGCGCCAAGCTCGCCGAGATGGGCTGCGACGTCGCACAGGGCTACCTGGTCTCCCCTCCCCTCTCCGCGGGGCACCTCGACCAGTGGCTGGAGACCCTGGTCCGCGAGGGGGGTGGCAGGCCGGGCGGCGGCGGGGGCCCTGTACGCTGGGTGCCGCCCCCGGGCACGGCGCCGGAGAGTTCCGGAGCCGCCTGACCGGCGGGGACTGGCCCCTTTAGCTCAGTCGGCAGAGCGTCTCCATGGTAAGGAGAAGGTCTACGGTTCGATTCCGTAAAGGGGCTCGGTGAGGAGGGGCCGGCGGGTTCGCCCCGCCGGTTTCGTCATGTCGGGGATCGGCCGGTCCGGCCCCGGCGCACCGTGGCGGTGTAGCTCAGGTGGCAGAGCAAGCGGCTCATAATCGCTGTGTCGCCGGTTCAAGTCCGGCCACCGCTACCGAACGGCACGACGTCGTCGAAAGGACACTCCCATGGCCGCGACCGATGTGCGCCCCAAGATCACGCTCGCGTGCGAGGAGTGCAAGAACCGCAACTACATCACCAAGAAGAACCGGCGGAACGACCCCGACCGCCTCACCCTGAAGAAGTTCTGCCCGCACTGCGGCACCCACCGCGGGCACCGCGAGACGCGCTGAGTCGTCGCGACGACGCGCCCGCCGCCGTGCCGCTCGACGCGTCCTTCGTCGGACGCAGCTGGCCGCCCCGCTCGTACACGGTGGGCCGGGAGAAGGTCCGGGAGTTCGCCCGCGCCGTCGGTGCGGGCGACCCCGTGCACACCGACCCGGAGGCCGCCCGCGCCGCCGGTCACGCCGACGTCGTCGCCCCGCCGACCTTCCCGGTGGTGTTCACCTGGGACGCCACGCGGGAGGTCGTCGAGGACCCGGCGCTCGGGCTGGACTTCTCGCGCGTCGTGCACCGCGACCAGTCCTTCGAGCTGTACCGGCCGGTGGTCGCGGGCGACCTGCTGACCACCGTGGTGACCGTGGACGACGTCCGCGAGCTCGCCGGCAACGACGTCGTCACCTTCCGCTGCGACGTCACCGACGCCGAGGGCACCGCGGTGCTGGTGAGCACCGCGACGCTGGTCGGGCGGGCCGGGGAGGACGGGTGAGCGGGCTCGGGGAGGTCGCCGTGGGCGACGAGATCCCCGGCCGCACCGTGACCGTGACCCGCGCCGACCTGGTGCGCTACGCCGGCGCGTCCGGCGACCTGAACCCCATCCACTGGAACGAGCGCACCGCGCTCGCCGTCGGCCTACCCGGCGTCATCGCCCACGGGATGCTGACGATGGCCCTCGCCGCGCAGTTCGTCGCGGACTGGGCCGGGGGCCCGGGCGCCGTCCGCTCCTTCTCCACCCGCTTCACCCGGCCCGTCGTCGTTCCCGACGACGACGAGGGCGCGTCCGTCGCGCTGGGGGCGACGGTGAAGGCGGTCGACGACGACGGTGCGGTCACCCTCGCCGTCACGGCCACCGGTCCCGACGGCAAGGGCGTGCTCGGCAAGGCGATCGCGAGGTGCGCTCCGCGCTCGTGAGCACTTTCGGCGGCTATAGCGACCGAAAGTGCTCACAAGCTCATAGCTGCCGCTTGGCGCGGCCCAGGCTGCACAGCGTGTGTGAGCACTTTCGGTCGCTATAG
>CAVSVI010000005.1:0-800118 GCA_963731455.1 uncultured Actinomycetota bacterium | reverse complement strand
GCCGCGCTCGCGCGGTTGACCGTCCTGCTCGGCGAGCTCGGTCTCGAACCGAAGGCAGCCAAAACCAGGATCGTCCAGCTACAGGTCGGAGGCGGGGGAGTCGACTTCCTGGGCTTCCACCACCGGCTGGTGCGCTCCTGGCCACGGCGTGGCTCTGGCGGATTCACCTACCTCGCCCGGTGGCCCTCACGCAAGGCGATGCAGCACGCCCGGGACCGCATCCGGTTCCTGACCATGCGGGCCCGGCTGGCTGCACCGGTCGAACAGATTGTGCAGGAGATCAACCTGTTCCTGCGCGGCTGGGCGGGCTACTTCCGCTACGGAAACACCGCCCACGCCTTCGACGAGATCATCCAGTACGCGAAGATGCGGCTCGCCCTGTTCCTGGGCAAGCGACATCGGCGAGGCCGGGCCTGGGGGTTCAACCAGGTCTACCGCTCACCCAACGCGCTCGGGCTGATCTCCCTCAACGGAGTCGTCGTCGCCCCTCGGCCCCACCGGGCCTGGCGGGTCAAGCCGAACACCGCCGGTGAAGGACGTCGGTGAGCCGTGTGCGGGAGAACCGCATGCACGGTTCGACGGGCGGGAGCTGGAAACGGAGCACCCTGACCACGGACGCGAAGAAGAAGCGACCCGCCGGGAAACCGGCCGATCACCGCGGCTTCGCGGCCTACCGCGGGACCTGCCACCGCGCCAGCTCTCGACCCAACCAACCTCCGTCGAAGGGCAAATCCAGGTAGAACGGGTTCTGGCGCGGGGTCATCGCGGTGGGGAAGAACCCGTTGGCCGCGGTGCGCGGTTCGGCTCGACACCGTCCGCCGGTGACCACCCCATCGCAGCCGCCGTAGTTCGACTCCCAGTGCGGGTCGTAGGTCGAGAAGACCTGGCTGCCGTCCGAGGCCCCGGAGATCACTTCTCCGACCCAAGAACGAGGTCGCCGCGATGCCGGTATGCCACGGATACTGCGGCGGGACCGACCGGGCGGGCGATCTGGGCAGCGCTGCCGGGGTAGCCGCCGCCGCGCTCGCGCGGCTCGCTGCCGTCATGACCGTCCGGGCTCGGGGCGATTTGCCCGCTGTCGTGGTGAAGGCGTCGGCGGTGCTCGGCATCACTGGTAGGGCTGCGGCGACCGCGGACACGGTCGCCGCCAACCCCATCAACCCCGCCAGCACGATGATCAGCGAACGCACCCGCGTGGCTCCGCGCCAGGGTGGGCGCGGCCCGCCGCGCACACTTCTTGCATGGTGGTGCTCTTGTTCACGCTGGCTGCACACCCGCCGGCCCCGATCCCTCGCGGCCCCGTTCGGCACCACGCGGCCCCCGCATCCCTGATCTTAGAGGCGCATAGGAGCGTGTTTGGAAACATGGCGGGGTGACGGCGTGCCGGTTCTGCTATCGGACCTTGGTGGCTGAGAGTCGTCCGGCGTGTGCTGTTGCGGTCGACCGGACCAGTCCGCCACCGGCACGGTCGACAGCGACGCCGGCCCGGCCAGCTGGCTGCAGGTGTACAGCCCGCCGGCCGGGCCCCGGTCCGGCCACGGGAGCCGGACGTTGCCCGCGTCGCGGTCGGTGCCGCCGGGGCGCGCGGTCACTGGCTGCACAAGATCGCTACCAACCGGTGCCTGACCGCGCTGGAGAAACTCCGGCGCCGCGAGCTGCCCTTCGACGTTCTGCCTGCAGCCCCCGACATCGACATCTGCTGGCTCGAGCCCTACCCTGACCCGTCTCCGGAGGCGAGCTATCTCGCGCGGGAGGGTGTCGAACTCGCCTTCGTCGCCGCGCTGCAGCGTCTGTCCGCGCTCCAGCGAGCCGTGCTGATCCTCCGCGAAGTGCTCGGCTTCTCAGCCGCCGAGGTCGCCGACCAGCTCGACACCTCGAGCACGTCGGTGAACAGCGCCCTGCAGCGGGCCCGCAAAGTCGTTGGCACCACCAGCATCAGCCAGCACAGCGTCCTCAACGAGCTCGGCTCGGCGGGCGTCGAGGAGCTCGTCAGCCGCTGGATGAGGGCCTGGGAGGCCGGCGATGTCGACGCCATTGTCGCCATGCTCGCCAACGAGGCCCGCTACTCGATGCCTCCACGGCTCGAGTGGTACACCGGACCCGCCGCCATCCGCGCCTTCCTGAGCAACGGCCCACTGCAGTCGCAGTGGCGGTTCCTGCCCACCACGGCCAATGGCCAACTGGCATTCGGTACCTACCTGTGGGACGAAACAACAAACGGGCTCTTCCGGATTTAGAGTGCGAGTGCTCCGCAGTGCAGTAGGGACCGGATGCGGTAGTTGATCAGGTTGCGGAAGCCCAACGCGTTGCGTCGGAGCGCCTCGAGGCGGCCGTTGATCGCCTCGGTGGGCCCGTTGGACGCGCGGTGGGAGAAGTAGGCGAGGACGTCGTCTCGTCGCCGGTGCAGGGTTCGGCCGAGTTAGGCGAGTTCTTCCAAGCCGGCGGGTAGCCCGGTGCGGAGCAGGTCGATCAGGGTGGCGAGCAGGGTCTTGCCGCGCCGTGGATCGTTCTGGGCGTAGGCGTCGATGAGCTGCTGGTAGGCACACCAGGTGGCCTCGACCGCGGCGTGGGCGTCGTCGGCGAACACCGCGCTGATGCGGGTCCACTGCCGCTCGGTGAGCAGCCCGTCGCGGGTGCGCAGTGCGCGGCGCACGCCGTAGAGCGGGTCTCCGGTGCGGCCGCGGTGGCCAAGGGTGTCCTGCTGCACGCGCTGGCGGCACAGGTCGAGCTTGTGCCCGGCTAAGGCGACGACATGGAACGGATCCATCACTGTCACCGCCTCGGGCAGCGCCTCGGTGGCGGCGGTCTTGTAGCCGCCGAACCCGTCCATCGCGACGATCTCGACTGCGGCGCGGAACTCGGGACTGCGCTCGGCCAGCCAGCCGGCCATCGCCGCCGCGGAGCGACCCGCGACCATGTCGAGCAACCGCGCCGGGCCCTGACCTGCCAGGACGGGGGTGAGGTCAGTGATCACAGTGACGAACCCGTCAGCGTCGGCGCCGAGGACATGGGACCACTTGTGCTCGTCGACCCCGATCACCCGTACGCCCTCGAGGCGGGCGGGGCCGGCAGTGAGCAGCAGGGTCTGGGTGGCTTCGACGGCGATGGCGTTCACGGTGTCCCAGCTGCGGCCCAGTTCGCGAGCGACCGCGGAGACGGTGGTCTTATCGATCGCCAGCCGCCGCAGGATGTACCGCGCGCAGCGTCGGGTGGTCGAGGCGCCGGGGCGAGCCAGCCGGCTGCTGTCGTGGGCGAAGACCTCGCGATCACAACCGTCGTGGGCACAGCGGTAGCGCGGCAGCCGGACCCGCAGCTCGAGCGGATGCCCGACCACCGGGACGTCACTGACGCCACGCTCGATGCTGTCGCGATAGCTGCCCGCGATGCCGCAACCCGGGCAACGGCCCGGCCCGTCGACGAGCAGGTCGCACCACAGCACCGTGGTCTCGCCGGCGATCGCGGCGTCGGTGATCCGCACCCCGAGCTCGACGGTGCGGATGATCGTGTCGGCCACGATCTGAGCGGGCGGCGACGTAGGCTGCGGCATCGGGTCCCCGGGATGTTGACGATCATCGGTGTAGGAACCTTCATCATCAACTTCCCGGGGCCCGCCTCATCGCAGCGACACGACCCCAGCTGCCCGCTCGGTCACGCCCTCAGCTGCACTCCATTTCCGGAAGAGCCAACAAACGTCTACGTACCGGGCGGCCTGGACGTCCTCACTATCCGCGGGAGACACGTCACCGAGATCGTGGCGTTCCTGTCCGCCGACCTCGAAGTCTTCGGGCTGCCCGCAAGGCTGACCGGCTGAGCCCGCCTGCGACCGCAGCAGCGGCGGCCGCGGCGCGGACTCGACCACCAGGCCCACGAACGAGGTCGTCCTCGGCGACCGCGACCGCGCTACAGCACGCTGCTGCTGGCCACCGGATCCTCCCCGCGGCGGCTTCCGGTGCCCGGCGCCGACCTCGACGGGCCGTGCGGAATTCGGCGCGCACGGTCGTCATCGGCGCGGGGTGGATCGGTCTCGAGGTCACCGCTGCCGTCCGGCTCGCCGAGGTGCCGGTCACCATCCCGGCGGCTGGTACGTCGAGCACGGCGTCGAGCTGCGCGTGGGGGTCCCTGTGACGCGGCTATGGGGGCAGGACAGTCGTCGGCTTGGGCGTGCCCCGCCGACAGGCATGCCAGAAACGGGCGCCTGCTCCACCGAGAGTCCGAGCTCGGTCAAGCTCTTGAGCTCACGCAGTAGTCGCACCTGGTGCGGCTGGTAGCCGCGGTAGCCGCCGCCGTTGTCCCGGCGTGCGGGAAAAATCAGACCGCTGCCTTCGTCATAGCGCAGCGCGCACCGTCAGACCCGCGCTCCGCGCCGCCCGACCGGCCCCCATGTGCGCCACGCTAAACTCTGACGTCGCGGTCCAGGTCAATCGAGGACCACCGTGGGGCCAGCTCAAGTTGGCTCGCACGTCGACGGCAGCCCAGGTGCTGCGCTCTCAGCTCGGGGGCGGGCCCCGGCCGAGCACGCATCTGCATGGGGCACCCTGCCTACATACACCGCGCCTACTGCGCCCGCCCCGCCGGGGTGGTCCTGACGTTCCGGATGATCGTTTTCCCCGTGATCCGCTCGGTCGAATTGAAGGCTGCGACGGCGTCGTCGAGGGTTGCGACGTTGCCGATGTTCGTCCGGAGTCGTCCGTCCCGCACCCGCCGGACGATCTCACTCAGTTGGGCACGATCGGCCTCGACAACAAAGTCGACCGCCAGGCCCCTCGCGGGCCGCGCCTCCGGGGGCCCGACGATTGACACCAGCGTTCCTCCAACTCGAACCAGCCCTGCGGACCGCTTTTGGATGTCGCCGCCGATAACATCGAAAACCAGATCGACTTCACCGACATCTTCCAACGAGTCGTTCTGAAGGTCGACGAACTCCTGTGCGCCGAAGTCGAGCGCCTTCTCACGGTCGGCAGCGCGCCCGGTGCCAATGACGTACGCACCGAACTCCCGTGCGAGCTGCGTCACCATCGTCCCGACTGCGCCGGCCGCGCCGTGCACGAGCACGCTCTGACCCGCCTGGAGGCGGCCGTGCTCGAGCAGTCCCTGCCACGCGGTGAGCCCCGAGATCGGTAGGCTCGCGCCCACCGTGAAGTCGACGTCGCCCGGGAGCGGCACGAGGTTGCGTGCCTCGACCGCCACACACTCCGCCAGGCTGCCGTCACGATGCCAGTCCGCGAGGCCGAACACCCGTTGTCCTAATGACAGCCCCGTCGTGCCGTAGCCGAGGGCGGTGACGACCCCGGCCAGCTCGTGCCCAGGGACCGACGGTGTTCGGTCATGGTCGCGGCGATCGGTCCAGGTCGAGGGCCACGCCGAGCTCGGTCGGGACGAAGCCCGCTGCATGAACCTCAACGAGGACGTCGTTTATCGCGGCCGGCGGCTCGGTCCGCTCCGCCAACGTCATCCCGGCCGTGCCCGAAGCCTGGTCCGTAACCACGATCGCCTTCACGAGGCACCTCCCTGTATCCAATCCTCCCGCCACTACCGCACGAGTCCGTGGACGATATCGTCCATCCATTCCCCTCGAGGAGCTCCACATACGGTCCACCGGGTTCGCCGCGCCCAGCGCCGGTGCTCGCAGACCCAGAGGGTCGAGATCCACGAGGCGTGCCTCTAGATGTTTGGGAGCGCGCGGCCCGCCGCGGCGGTGAGTAGAGCCGTGACGGCATCGGGGTCGTCGGACATTGGGACGTGGCCGCACTCTGGCAGAGAGCGGACCCTGGTCTGCGGTGGCAGTTCGTCGAGCCGTCGCCATCCCCGCCGCGGCAGGATGCGGTCACGGGAGCCGAAGGCGACGGTCACCGGCACGTCAAGGGCTCGCTCGGAACGGAACCGCCGCGCCGGGTGGCCTGCAGGGTGGCGTCGAAGCCAGGGCTCCCCGCCATGGCGTCTACGGCCGCCAGCGCAGCGTCGGTCGTTGACTGCATGGGGTGGCCGAGCGCTTGGAGGTTGTCCCGGTCCTCGTGGGATTTGAGGTGGCGGTCCCCGCCCTGGTGCCTGCCGTGGGGTAGGCACCCGGGTGCTCACTCCGTTGGGAAGGGACCGCCATGGGCAAGGGTAGGAAGACCAGCACGACCAGAAGCGACACCCCGCCGGATGAGGCCGACGCGGGCTGGCGCGGGCGGCGGGTGCAGGTCGCGCTCGATGAGATCGCGGCCTCGGCCCACGAGGGCCTGCTCGCGGTTGCGGTCGGCGCCGGGCTGCAGGTGATGCAGGCGCTGATGGAGGACGACGTCACCGCGGTCTGTGGCCCGAAGGGCCGCCACGATCCTGACCGGACCGCGGTTCGGCATGGTCACGAGTCCGGCTCGGTGGCTCTGGGCGGTCGGCGGGTGCCAGTCTCACGGCCCCGGATGCGCGCCGCGGACGGCTCCGGCGAGCTGCCAGTCCCCTCGTATGAGGAGTTCACCGGTGCCGAGGTCATGGGCCGCATGGCCCTGGAGCGGATGCTGGCCGGCCTGTCGACCCGGCACTACCCGGTCGGACTCGAACCCGTCGGGGAGCGGGTCGAAGCCTGCGCGTGGTCGACGTCGAAGTCCGCGGTGTCGCGGAAGTTCGTCAAGGCCACCGAGACCGCGCTGGCCGAGCTGCTCGCCGCCGACCTCTCGGGCCTGGACCTGGTGGCACTCATGGTCGACGGGGTGCACTTCGCCGAGCACTGCTGCGTAGTCGCCCTGGGCATCGACGCCGACGGGACCAAGCACCCGCTCGCGCTCGCGGAAGGGTCGACCGAGAACACCACCTTGGTGCGCGGGCTGCTCGCCGGCCTGCGTGAGCGCGGCCTGGACACCACGAAGCCCATCCTCGCGGTGCTCGACGGGTCTAAGGCCCTCGCAGCCGGGATCCGCGAGGTGTTCGACCGCCCGGTCCTGCAGCGCTGCCAACTTCACAGAAGCCGTCAAGGATTAACCCGTCGGCGTGTCGGAGGTAGCGCTGTTGGGTGGGGAAGTCGCGGCGAGCAGGTCGGCGCCGGTGCGGTAGCGGACCGCGGCGGGCGGTGGGAGATGGCCGTCATGTTCGAGCAGGGGGCGGGTTTCGCGGGCGACCATGGCGATCCCGGAGCGGGTGACATCACCGAGGGCCTCGGACAGCGCGTCGAAGGTGGCCTGTTTGCGCAGATGGAGCAGGGTCAGCAGGACCCGCTCACTGTTGCTGATCTTCTGGGGGAACACGCCGCCACGGGCGCCGGGCTGGCGGGCCCGCCGCGGCGCTGGTGGGCGAGCCGTTCGGCGTGGGCTGCTTGGCGGGGTGCGAGGCGCTCGGTGAGCCGGCGTAGTTCGTCGCGGCTCATGCCGGTCACGGCGGGGTCGGAGAGCGCTTCGATAATCGCAGTGCGCGCCGGTGGGGTGTCGTGGTCGAGGAAGGCCAGCAGCTCGGCGATCGTGCGGAACCGGACCGGGGCGAATCCTGGTCGGGTTCCGTGGTCTTCGAGGAGCTCGCGGGTCTCGCGGACGAGGTCGGCGATGGCGTTGGGGCTGACTTCGAGCAGGTCCGCCAGCACGTTCATCGAGCACACCTGCCGCTGGTAGAGCAGCGTGAGCAGCACTCGGGCGGGATCGTTGAACAACGGAGTGGCGCGTAGGTTCCCGGTGGCGCGGCGTGACCGACCGCCGCGCTGCTCGCTGTAGCGCTGATGAGCCCGCGCGGCCTGGGCCGGCGCCAACACGGTGGCCAGCGCATCGAGCTCGACGGCGCTCATGCCGGTCAACCGTGGGTCGGTGAGTCGGATCAGCATCTGTTGGCGGCGCTCGGCCGGCCCGCCCTGCTCGGCGATCGGGGTCGCGGCGTCGGAGTCGAGGAGCTCGGGGCGCAGGGTGTAGTTCCAGTCGCCGTGGGTGGTGTGGCGGTGCAGCGGCAGGGTGGCGAAGCGCTGTTTGCTGATCGCCACGCCGGTTGGGTAGTCGCCGGTGTCCAGCGCGGCTTCGACGCGTAGCCCGCCGCGGGTACGGACCGCTTCGATGGTTTTGATCACGACGTCGTGGCTGGTCAGTGGGCGGGCGCGCCAGTTGTGGGTGATGTGGGAGAACAGCCGGTGCTCGATCTTGTTCCATTTCGAGGTGCCCGGCGGGAAATGGCAGACCGTGATCGCCAGCCCGGTTTCGGCGGCCAGCGCGGCGAGTTCGCTTTTCCAGACTCGGTAGCGGTAGCCGTTCGAGCCGCCGGCATCGGCGGTGATCAACAGGCGGGTCGCGTTCGGATAGTCCTCTCGGCCGCGCGCGGTCCACCAGCGGCGGATGGACTCCACGGCGAACACCGAGGTGTCGTGGTCGACCCCGACGTTGACCCAACCGATGTTGCGGACCAGGTCGTAGATCCCGTACGGGATCGCCTGCTCCACGTCCGGGCCGCTGAAGAAGAAGTGGTGGTCTTCGACCTGCACCGGTTCCCCGGCCGGGCGCCACTCCCTCCCGGCCATCGGTAGCCGACCGAGCTGCTCGCGTTTCTTGGTGTCCACACTGATCACCGGCTCCCCAGCGTCGCGATGATCACGGGCTTGCTCGTTGAGGTAGCAAAACTGTTCGTCCCGGTCGGGGTGCTGGGTGCCTTCGAGGGTCTTGGTGTTGGCCTGCAGGCTGAACCCCGAGGAGGTCAGCAGCCGGCCCACCGTGGGCGCCGAGACCCGATGTCCCTGACGGGACAGTTCGTCGGCCAGGTGCCGCAGCGACTTCGTGGTCCACCGCAACGGGGATTCCGGGTCGCCGCGCTCGTCCGGCTCGACCATCCCCAGTAGTGCCGGTACCAGCTCCGGGTCGTTCTCCTCGACCGACTTGCGGCCCCCGCCGGGGCCACGGACCCGGCCCTCGGGCAGCGGTTCCTCGCCGGCCTCGAGCTCGGCCACTCCGCGACGCACCGTGGTTTCGCTCATCCCCGCGGCCCGGGCCGCGACCCGCACCCCACCGTGACCGAGCAACCGGGCCTCGGTGGCGACCGCGAGCCGCCGCTGCCGCTCGTTCAGGTGTGGCAACAACACCGCGAACCGGTCCCCGAGCTGGGAGGCTCGCGTCTCGTCGATCGCCATACCACACCAACGACGGCCAAGATCTAAAGCGACGGGTTGTTTCTTGACGGCTTCACAAGATCCGAAACGTCCGGGACCACCTGCCCCAAAAGCTGCGCTCGGTGGTGGTCTCTCGGATGCGGGCCGCCTACCACGCCGAGTCGGCGCTACAGGCGCAGGCCCAGCTCGAGGCCCTGGCCGGCGAGCTCGACAAGACTCACCCCGGCGCCGCCGCCTCGCTGCGTGAGGGCCTCGACGAGACGCTGACGGTACTGCGTCTGGACGTGCCGCCGACCCTGGCTCGCACGCTTCGCTCCACCAACGCGGTGGAGTCGATGATCTCCATCGCCCGCGACCACTCGAGCAACGTCAAGCGCTGGCGTGACGGGACCACGGCCCTGCGCTGGTGCGCCGCAGGCATGGTCGAGGCCGGCAAGCAGTTTCGTCGCGTCAACGGCCACCTGCACCTACGAGCCCTCCGCGGTGCACTCGAACGCCACACCGCCGACAGTGTCGGACCGAACCGCTACGGTCCCACCGAGACCGCAGCCTGAACATCGGACCGCCGCCGAAAATCCACGCCGAGCGGGACAACCTCCTTCGACGACGTCCACAACGCCACTGCCCGCGCGGAACGAGCCAGGGTGATCCCCTGGGCCCACGACCCTCGCTATGCCGACCAGCTCGCGCACGGCAGCCTGATGAAGAATCACTGGGTCGAGCTCAGCACTGCCGGCCACACCTGCTACGGGCAGATCGAGGACGCCGGACCGAGGGTCTACGACGACGCACGGTACGTGTTCGGCATCCACGACGAGCGGCCGGCCAACCAACAGATCAACAGTGCCGGGCTGGACGTGTCCCCGGCGCTGAACGGCTGCTTGGCGTTCACCCACGGCTACGACAGCGACCAGGACCGGGTGAACTGGCGGTTTGTGGACGACACCGCGGTCCCGCCCGGCCCCTGGACCCGGATCGTGACCAGCAACCCGGCCACCCGGTCCGCGGGGCAGGGTAAGCCCGGACGGTCTGCTGCCACGCGCTGAGGACGACCGTTCGCCCCGCTCACTCCACGGAGGCGCGGAACGTACACGTCACCAGCGGGAACCACGACTTGGCCATCGCAGCGAGCGCGACCACCACCGTGCGCTCGGCCAGACCGCGATCGCCGCACCGATCCGAGCGCAGAGGTCGCGGCTGCCGATCATAATCCTGCGAGTTCGCCATCGCCGCCCCGACCACACTGGCCGAGCTGCCGGCCGCGGATCGTCCGCGGGCGACGTTCGGGCACACCATCGCGGGCCGGCCTCAGTGCCTGTCGGGTCAGTGACGGCGCGTCCCGAAGAACTCGTCGAGGGTGACCGGCTGCAGGCCCCGGTCCCGGAGGATGCTGCTGATCTGGTCGAAGAGCCCGAGGACCGTCGGATGGTTGGCGTGGCCGAGCACGATCCTCCCAGCGGTCAGGTAGCGGCGGGCCTGGTCGAGGAGGAACTGCGGGGTGACGGCGGTGGAGTCCCCGTACGAACCGGTCCACATCACGGGCTTCGGGAAGCCGACGCCGTCGGCGATGACGTCCACGGCGGCGTTGTGCGCGCCGAACGGCGGGCGCCAGTAGGGTCGGGAGGTGGTCGCGAAGGTGGCGGCGATCCACTGCTCGTTGCGTTCGAGCTCTTCCCGGACCTGACCGGCCGGTATCCGCGTCAGCCACCGGTGGCTGAAGGTGTGGTTCATGATCTGCACCTGGCCCGCGTCGATCAGTGGACGCAGCACCGCGGCCTGCGGGCCCCAGGCACTCGCGTAGGTCCCGTTGGGGCTGAACGTCAGGTGGATGCCCGTGCGACGGGCGAACTCGACGTAGCCCGCGACGACCTGGGGCGCGTACCCGTCGTCGACGGTCAACGCGATCGGCTTGCCCGGCCGGGGCGGCACGGATCGGGCGCTCGCGGCAGGGGCGCCGACGGCAGGGGCTGGGGGCGCCGCGATCGGCGGGCCGCCCCGCGCCGGTGCCGCGGAAACGGCGCCGGCGGCCCATCCGCTCAGCCAGGCCGCCAGCCCCACCCCGAGCATCGTCACCACACTGCGACGCGACAGCGCCGCTCCGGCCCCGCGCGGGGCTCCACCGTGACCTGCTCCCCCTGGGGTGCCGTCCACGTCGTCCCCTCCGGCCGCGCGCCCACCGACCCTCCCCCAACCCTTCCGAAGTCGATCAGGTGCGCGCAAGTGCCGTCGGGTCCATGGGACGGACCGACGACGACCGGAACCGCGGAACCGTAAAGCGGGAGGCGCCGGAGAACGCGCCGACCCCGGTGATGCCCCGACCGACGATGAGCGTCTGCATGGTCTCGGGGTGATGTCCCGACCGACGATGAGCGTCTGCATGGTCTCGGTGCCCTCGAAGGTGTGGATCGCCTCGATGTCGGTCATGTGCCCCATGACGTGGTTCTCGAGGAGGATGCCGTTGCCGCCCATGAGGTCGCGGGCGTCGGCGATGAGCGTGCAGGCATTGGTGGTGTTGTTCATCTTGGCCAGGCCCGCGACGGTGGGGGATGGCGCTCCCAGGCGTAGCGCAGGGCGGCGTCGTAGGCGCCGGGGGCGTGCCCGAGCGCCATCCACGCGCACGCGCCACGGGTGGTGGCGAGGACGCGGGCCGTGTCGGCGAAGCTGTGGGCGCGGGCCAGGCGGTTGTCGTCGGCACCCGGGACGCCCTCGAGACGGATGTCGGCTTGCCACACCGCGCGTAGCGAGCCCTTGTGCTCGATCACGGTCGGCTCGTAGCCCGCCGGGCGACGACCGCGCCCGGGCTCGCGCCAACAGTCTCTGCCCGACACCGCACCGGTCCGCTGTCAGCCGTCGTCCTGCGGCTTGGGCAGGAGGGGGGTCAGCGCGGTCGCGAGAGCCCGGAGGTCCCGGGTCTGGAGCAGGAGATCGGCGGGGCCGGTGAACTCGGCGACCAGGCCAGCACCCGAGGTCAGCGACCGGAACAGGCTCCGTGTCGGCTTGCGCAGGGCGTACTGGGAGTCGGCGGGCCAGGCGATGAGGTGTCCGGTGTCGACCAGGTGGCGCTCGCCCGGGGCGAGAGCGCGGTGGGCGAGGGCGCCAAACGCGGACAGCAGCACGACGCCGGTACCCGAGGCACGGAGGACGAAGGCGCTGTCGGAGGCGAAGAACGACTTCGCTCCGCCCCACCCGGTCTCGATCTCGACGCCGTCGGACGAGGCGAGGTAGCCATGCGCCGCGATGGCGTACGGCCGCCCGGTGAGCTCGACGGGCACGACGTCGCCGGGCGCCGGTGGTGCGAGGGCGAGATCGCCGGGACCGGAGAAGCGCGAGACGAACCCGGACCGACCGCCGGCGCCGCGCTTGACCGCGCCCCAGAGCCCGCCCTCCATTGAGGAGTCCAACGTGACGTCTCCGCCCATCGAGACCATGGCCCCGGACTCAGCGCGCACGGTGTGACCGGGTGGCAGCGTGAGGGTGGCGAGGGCGGCCGTCGGGCGGAAGTCGATGCGGTAGTCGAGTCCGTGGGCATGGCCCTGGTCGGGCAGCATCCTGACTGCGGAGTCCATGTGCTCAGCTTCGCGCCTGCTGATCCGTTCTGGTATGAGGAAAGCCGTCTCCGAGAAGGCCCAAGCCCGCGACGGAATCGACACGTTCGTCTCCCGCATCGGTGAGCCGGCACACCCGCCGCGCCGGCTCGGCCTCGGCCGCGCCCTGCATTGCGGTGTTGGTCACAGCCGCGCTACTGCGGCGTAGGCACCCGGGCGTTCGCCGCGGGCCGGGGTGGCTCGGCGCGGACGCCAGGCGGTGGCGTCGACGATCCCGGGCGCTACGAGGTCCAGCCCGGACAGGCAGGCCTGCATCTGGTCACGGGTCCACAGCGGCGCCGGCCCGACGTGCTCGGCCCACAGGCTCGCGGCGCTCTCGGCGTGAGACCAGGCCGCACGGTCAAGAAGCTCCGCGATGGTCGTAAGGCCAAGGCGCCAGCACTGGCAAGAAGTCGGTGGGCCGCCTACCACGCTGAAGAACCCTGGCCCCCCAAGGTCCCTGGGTGCTACGCCCCTTGCGATGGCTGGCGGGGAGACCCGCCAGCCATCAGAGGGCGCCTGGAGCGCGGGGGCCAGAGCTTCGCTCGGTCCATACCCCAAGTGTTCGCTGGGTGTGAGGGCGTGTGAGGGGTGGGCACCATCCGGGACAGTCTCGCCCTATTCATGGAGGTGCGTGCGGGTGGCCTCGCAGCGCACGACAGGCTCCGACGAGTGCGTAGTCGTGGTGGGGCTGCTAGCCGACCCGGGCCTCCCGACCGATCTCGCGCGGCAAGTCGCGGGTGAGCTGCCCGGGCAGCTTGAGTCGGAGGTCGAGGTGCCGGCCCGATGGGAGGTGCGCACGAAGTCCAGGGCCGTGAGCCTGAATGCGGACGGCGAGCTGCCGATGCTGGAGATTGGAGAGCAGCAGGCGCGGGACGAGGACTGGGACTTCACGATCTTGCTGACGGAGCTGCCACGGCGGGCTGGCACTGAGCCGATCGTCTCCGATTACTCGCTCAGTCACGGGGTCGCCCTGGTCTCGGTTCCCGCCCTTGGCGCCATCGGGCTCCGTCGGCGGGCGCGTAAGGTCCTGCTGCACCTACTGGCCGAGCACCTGGTCGGCAAACTCCAGCACGACGACCCGGCATCGCCGCGCGCCGACGCCGACCGCCGCGATCATCGTCCCCTCGGGCTGGGAATGCCCGTCCAGCACCTGACGTCCGAGGACGCCGGCATCGATCAGCACCTCGGGCTGCGCGGCGCACGTGGCCGGCTCCGTTTGCTGGCCGGGATGGTGCGCGCGAACCGGCCGTGGCGGCTGGTGCCCAGCCTCTCCCCGGCCATCGCTGGTGCCTTGGCCGGTGCGGCGTTCGGGGTGTTCTACTCCAACATCTGGGAGCTCGCGACCGCGTTCGCCGCCTGGCGGCTGGCCCTGGTCAACTTGATGGCCACGGTGGCGATGATCGTGTGGTTGATCGTCGACAACAATCTGTGGGAGCGCCCCGCCCGACGCCGATTGCGCGAGGAGGCCGTGCTCTACAACGCGGCGACAGCCCTGACGATCTCGATCGGGGTCATCTGTATGTACTTGGTGCTGTTCGTCGGGACCTTCGTCGCGGCGCTCGTGGTGATTCCGCCCGACTACTTGACCTCGACGATCAAGCACGCCGCGGGACCAGCCGACTTCCTAGTGATCACGTGGCTCTCGACGTCCATGGGGACGATCGCGGGCGCCCTGGGGTCCGGTCTCGCGAGCGAGGACGCCGTACGGCAAGCCGCGTATAGCAAGCGCGAGCAGGAGCGACGGGAGAACCTCCAACACCAAGACACGGACGACTTGTAGCACCGCCAGCGCCTGCGGCGGGCGCCCGCGCTCGTCAGATCAGGGGTGGGCCGCGCGCGCGGGATGAGAGCCCTATCCTCTCGTACTCGCGGTAGGCGTCGCCGGCGGGGACGCGCCGGGCGGCGAGCACGTTGGGCGCAGCCATCGCGGGGCTCGAGACCTGCCCCCCCAGTACCAGACAATCCGGCCTCCAGTACGGCAAACTGCGCTGAGGGCCTGTGGGTGCGGTGTACGGTGACGTCGCGGTCGACATGACGGCCGTGGACACGGGGCGTTATTCTTCTTTGTCGTCCCGGAGGGTCCCGTTCTGATGTGCGTCCCCGACCTCCGGCGGCCGGTGGGGAGGGCAGATCGCAGCGCATGTCGCTTCGGCGCTGCCCCGGGAGCAAGTTCGGCGTGCTGCGCCTCGTGCCCTCCGCGCGGTGAAAGACGGGGAGCACGATCATGGACTCCGGGCGCGATGATCAGTTGGTCATTGCCCTGCGTGCCGCGGCCCGCACGATGGCCACCCGTCGCAGCATCCGCGACCTCGAACTGACCCTCGAACAGATCGTCGCCTCGGCCGTCACCACTGTCCCGGGAGTGGATGCCGGCAGCATCTCGATGACCGCGCATGGCCGGATCGAGACCCGCCATCCCACCAGCGTGGCGATCGGCAAGCTCGACGAGAAACAGAGCGAGCTGCACGAAGGCCCCTGCATCACCGCCATCGAGGACCCGCCGGCCAACGGCACGGTCCTCGCGGCGGACTTCGGCGGTGCCGATGCTGACCGGTGGCCCCGGTTCGCGCCGTTGGCGGTCGAGGCGGGGTATCGGGCACTGCTCTCTACCCAGTTGTCGGCCAACGGGGGCGTACGCGCCGCACTGAATCTGTACTCGGCCACCCCGTACGCCTTCAGCGACGAGGCTCGCACCTTGGCGGGACTGTTCGGCATCCAAGCCGCCATGTTGCTCTACGGAGCTAGCGAGGCAGGGCATCTGCAGCGCGCGGTGGACAGCCGCGACTTGATCGGTCGGGCCAAGGGCATCCTCATGGAGCGCTTCGACGTCGACGACGAGTCCGCGTTCCACCTGTTGGTCAAGTCCTCCCAGGACACGAACCTGAAACTCACTGCTGTGGCCGAATGGCTCAACACTCAACGTCGTGGAGGACATCCGCGAGCGTGATCAGTCCGGGCCCGGGCGCTCCAGGTGCACCCGGGCCTGGGCGCTGCCCGGCTACGGCTCACCAGGACCCATGCCCAGCTGGAGGAAAGCGGGGATTCCCGAGGACCGGCGCGTCGCCGGCCTCGGAAGCCGGCAGCGCGAGGCTCTGCTCAGCGCCCCTGGGCTGACCACCGACGCAGGACCGGCGGCCTCCGCCGGAGCGCGACCACAGCGCTGACCAGCGACCTCGACGCTCGGGTTGTCAGCCGCCACCTGGGATGACGACGGGGCGGTCGTAGTCCGCCGTTGAGGATGCGGACGAACGTCGCCGCGGGTGTGTCGTGTTGATCGGCTTGGTCGGCGGCGCCACCGTGACGACCTTCATGGGTCGAGACATGCCACGGCCCTCCCGCTGATCAGCTGGCGAGCATTCCGCGGAAGGGCCGTGTGCACTCTGGAGGCGCGGTGGTCACGGTAGGCATGGACGCAGGACAGGTCGAGACGCAGCTTCGATCGGGCGAGCTGGCCTGCCCGGGCTGCGGGGGCCGGCTTGCGGGCTGGGGCCGGGCGCGGACCCGCTCGGTGCGCGACGAAGGAGGCGCCCGGGTGCTCACGCCGCGGCGGACACGCTGTGTCGGCTGCGGGGCCACCCATGTGCTGTTGCCGCTGCTGGTGCTGGTCCGCCGTGCGGATGCGGCGGCGGTGATCGTCGCGGCGCTGCTGGCCAAGGCGACGGGGCGGGGTCATCGCGCGATCGCGGGGGTGCTGGGGCGCCCGGCGGAGACGGTGCGCGGCTGGCTACGCCGCTTCGCGGCGCGGCTGGAACCGGCGCGGGCGGTGTTCACCGGCTGGTGCCGGGCCCTCGCGACGGATCCGGTGTTGCCGGGCCCGGCCGGGAACCGGTGGGCCGACGCGGTTGCCGCGCTGGCGGCCGCGGCCGTGGCGCTGGAGAGCCGTTTCGAGCTCGGCACGATGCCGCCCTGGCGGGCCGCGGTGGCGCTCTCGACGGGGCGGCTGCTGGCCCCGCGCTGGCCCGCGCCTGGCGACCCAGAGGTGATCAACACGAGCTGACCCTGCCGCCGGTTGATCTTCCTCGGTGATCCTCGCCGCTTGCCTGCTCGAGTCCTGAGCGGACGGATCGAGGAAAGGGGTGGCTGGCCGGTGGTCAGGCATGTCAGAGACGACGAGGACACCGCACGCACCGCGCGGGCCCGGGCGGTGGCGCTGTTCCGCTACCAGCTCATCCGCGAGCCCGCGGACCCGGCGCACTCGTCCAAGGCGCGGGGCCGGCTGGTCCGCGAGATCGCCGCGCGCGAGCACATCGACCCGTCCGGGAAGCCGGTGCGGGTCTCGCGCGACACCCTGGATCGCTGGATCCGGGCCTGGCGCGCCGGCGGGTTCGACGCGCTGGTGCCCCACCCGCGCCACCTCGGGCCGCGGCTGCCGGCCGAGGTGATCGAGACCGCGGTGGCGCTGAAGGTGGAAAACCCGCAGCGCACCGCGACCCAGATCCGGCGGATCCTGCGCGCCCAGCTGGGCTGGGCCCCGGGCGAGCGCACCCTGCAGCGCTACTTCGCTGCCGATCACCAGGTCGCCGCCCAGCTCGGGGCGCTTGCCGCCGGCGGGCCCGGCGCGACCGCGGTGTTCGGCCGATTCGAGGCCGACCGACCCAACCAGCTCTGGGTCGGCGACGCCCTGCACGGGCCCCGCCTGGACGGGCGCAAGACCTACCTGTTCGCCTTCCTCGACGACCACACCCGGCTGCTGGTCGGGCACCGGTGGGGCTACGCCGAGGACACCGTCCGACTTGCGGCGGCGCTGCGCCCGGCGCTGGCCTCGCGCGGAGTCCCCGAAGCGGTCTACGTCGACAACGGCTCGGCGTTCGTCGACGCCTGGCTGCTGCGCGGCTGCGCCAGCCTCGGGATCAAGCTGGTCCACTCCACCCCGGACCGCCCGCAGGGCAGAGGCAAGATCGAGCGGTTCTTCCGCACCGTCCGCGAACAGTTCCTGGTCGAGATCACCGGCATCCCCGGCGAGCCGGGACGTCACCTGGTCGCCGACCTGGCCGAGCTCAACCGGATGGTCACCGCCTGGGTCGAGCAGGTCTATCACCCCCGGCCGCACTCCGAGACCGGGACACCGCCGCGCACCCGCTGGTCGGCCGGCGCGCCGTTCCCGCTGCCGAGCCCGGCGGCGCTGGCCGAGGCGTTCTTGTGGTCCGAGCACCGCACGGTCACCAAGACCGCGACGGTCTCGCTGCAGGGCAACAGCTACCAAGTCGACCCCGCCCTGGCCGGGCGGCGCGTCGAGCTTGGCCGCGACCAACCCAACAACGCCGCACGAATCGTCGAGCAAGGAGTCGGTCTACCGCTCAAACCCTCCTCTGCCACCGACGCGATATCGCGCGCGGTGGAGCAACTCCTGCGCGATGCCCACCTCGCTCGCCGGGCGCAGCAGCGACCCCGCCGACACCGTCGCCGACGTCGCCGGCCCCGACGACGAGCAGGAGGCGACCCGATGATCGACCGGCTCCAAGGGTTCTACGGGTTCACCAAGATGCCCTTCGGCCGCGACCTCGCCCCGGGCATGCTGCACCGTCATACCGCCCACGGCGAAGCCGTCGCCCGCATCGGCTGGTGCATCACCGAACGGCGCATCGGCGTGGTCACCGGCGAGGTCGGCAGGTCGAACGGGTCGGTGCGACACGAGGTCGCGCGCAGCGAGTGAGCTCGCAGATCAGCGACCACCGCAGCCGTCCGTCACGCTGCCGCCACCTGTGCCCTTCCCGAGCCTGGTGCGAATTTTCTCCACGTCTTCAAACTCTCTGTCGGCTTCTCGCCATGCCGTGGACCGGCAATAGCCCACCGACCCCGGCTGCGGCCACACCAGGTGGAAGTACTCAGCCCATGCCCGCCCCAGTAGAAACCCGATCTCCAGCGGGGTTGGGGCGGCCGCGGCCAACCCAGCAGGCGGCGAACCACACCGTGAGCGGGGTGCGGGTCCGGTCGAAGATGGTGCCGGCCGTGGTCGAGGTCCGAGTCCGGCAGCCGGTGCACTCGAAGCGTCGATCACTGGAGCCGCCAGCCCTGGTCGTGCCCACAGGACGAGCAGCAGAACCCGCCCGGCCAGCGCAGCCACTCCAGGTAGTCCAGGCAGTCCGCGTCGGTGGCGAACCAGGCCCCGAAATCGCCCATCGACCGCGGGTAGTGCACCCCTGCCCGCGGTCCAGCCACAAGATCAAGCTACTCCGCTTGAGTGGATAGCCCCAACTGGGCTTATCGCGGCATTCGAGGGGAGTCATCGACGGCGCGAGCGCCCGATGGGATGTGAAACCGGCTCCGGCGATCTTGTCGCCCGCAGTCCTCGGCTGAGGGTGAGAAAGCGCGCGATCGCCCCTGCCAGGTGGTTCCCGGCCGCCTGGGCGATCGAGCGGCTCCCGGTGTCCGAGTGCAGCCCTATTTCGGCACGCAGAGGGGCTAGATTTGCCTCGAACGACGAAGAAGGCCCCACGCGCACGAAACCACCGCTCCCGCCACCGGACCGCCGATGGTGACCGTGGCCGCGAAGCCCCACACGTGCAACGCGACGACGGCGCCGATCACGACCGCTGCGAGGATGCCGACGATCAGCAGGACAGCCGCTGCGAAAGTGCAGACAAGCTTCTGGGCGTTGCGGGTCCGCCGATCATCGTCCACGACGTCGTAGATCAGTCCTGTCACGGGAGTCCACGTGGGGCGGGGAGTGGGACGGCCATGAAGACCAGTCCTGTCACGGGAGTCCAACGTCGGACGGGGGTCGGCCGCGCGATCAGCTCATTAGTGGGCGAACTACATTGATGTCACCACAAGATGTTGGAGCGAAGCCGGGACGTCGTTCGCTCGTCGCACGGCGAGAGCGACCACCGCGCGTCCTCGGACTTCATCGTCTCCCGCAGGAACGCGACGAAGGAGTCGCCCTTGCCTGCGAGGCCACTCCCCGCAGCGACCTGCTCGTGGAGCCACGTGGCCGAGATGGCGGACGACGGCGTCTCCGCCACCCGCTGCGCGACGTCATCGGCACCGTGTCCGCGCTCGACGACATCCCCGCGACACCCGCCGCCTGGTCATCGACCTCGACCAGCCCTGCCGTTCACCGTCGGGGGTACCTCGAGCTGCCCGTGGAGGGTCTCGCGCGGGACTGTGGCTCTATCGCGGTGGGCGCAGCGAACAGGACCTCTACGACGTCGAGTTCCTCCGCGACCTCGACTCCCGCCACGACCGCTTCCACTACCCGAGTTCCGCAGATGATGGCGGGTGCTGGGACACGGCTGGGCTGAGTGTGCTGGTCAGAGAGTCACGCGGGCGCGGGGACGTTGGAATCGCCTAGTACACGGCCCGGCGGCGACGACTTGTCTGAGCTGCGCTGGAGGCGATAGCGTCTGGGACATGTTCCTGCGGGAGGTGAAGCGGACCACCGGGACGGCAGCCAGGTCCGCTACCTGCAGCTGGTCCACAACGAGTGGGACAGCGCCGCCCGAACCTCCCGCACCAGGATCCTCTACAGCTTCGGGCGGGCCGACCAGGTCGACACCGCCGCCATCGAGCGGTTGATCGGGTCGCTGGCGCGGCTGCTCGACCCGCAAACGGCGTGGCGGGCCACCGCCGGCACCGAGCTCAGCTTCTTGGGCGCCCACCCGCTGGGCGGGGTCGATGTCCTGGACCGGCTGTGGCGGCGGCTGGGCATCGACACCGCGCTACGCACCGCCGGACACCGCCAGGCCGGTCGGGGTCGGGGGCGGCCCCGCGAGGTCGAGACCACCGAGCGGGTGATCTTCGGGCTGGTCGCCAACCGGGCGCTGGCACCGAGCTCGAAGCTCGCCGCCGCCGACTGGATCACCCACGACGTGCACCTCGACGGGCTCGACGAGGTCTGCGACGACGCCTGCTACCGGGCCATGGACTGGCTCCACCAGGTCCGGGAGCCGCTGGAGAAGGAGGTCTTCTCCCAGGTCGCGAACCTGCTCAACCTCGAGGTCGACCTACTGTTCTTCGACACCACCTCCACCTACTTCGAGCTCGAGCACGCCGACGACCCCGTCGATCGCGACCCGCAGGGCCACCGCCGGCCCCCGCCCAACGACACCGGCGACGCTCAGAGCAGCGACGACGGCAACAACGACGGCAACCACGACGGGGACGGCAACCACGACGGGGACGGCAACCACGACGGGAACGGCAGCGAGGGCAGCGGCGGCGAGGGCAGCGACGGCGGGAACGGGGTCGGGTTCCGCACCTACGGCAAGTCGAAGGACTCCCGCGACGACCTGCCCCAGATCGTGATCGGGATGGCGGTCACCCGCGAGGGCATCCCGGTGCGGTGCTGGTGCTGGCCGGGCAACACCAGCGACTCCGCGCTGATCCGCCAGGTCAAACACGACATGCGGGACTGGACCCTGGCCCGGATCGTGTGGGTCGCCGACCGCGGGTTCTCCTCGGCCGAGAACCGCCGCTACCTGCGCCGCGGCGATCACCACTACATCATCGGGGAGAAGCTGCGCTCCGGGTCCGCCGAAGCCACCGCGGCGCTGGCCCGACCCGGCCGCTACCAACACCTCGCGGAGAACCTGCAGGTCAAGGAGGTCCGCATCGCCGAGGGCGAGCGGTTCGTGGTCTGTTTCAACCCCGAGCAGGCCGAACGCGACGCCGCGCTGCGCGAGGTGATCACCGGCAAGCTCACCGCACTGATCGCCGACTCCGATCAGCTCTCGGTCACCCAGCGCGCCGAGCTGCGCGGGCGCATCTCGACCATGCCCGGGCTGGCCCGGTTCCTGCGCACCACCGGCGGCGGGCTGCTGCGCCGCGACAACACCCGCGTCGAGGCCGAGACCAAGCTCGACGGCAAGTACCTGCTGCGCGCCTCGGACCCGTCGCTCTCCGCCGAGGACATCGCGCGCGGCTACCAGCAGCTGCTCGAGGTCGAACGCGGCTGGCGAGACCTCAAGCAGATCCTCGACCTGCGCCCGGTCTACCACCGCCGCGAAGAACGCATCCGCGCCCACGTGCAACTGTGCTGGCTGGCCCTGCTCCTGATCCGGGTCGCCGAGACCACCACCGGGCAGACCTGGCCGGTGATGCGCCGCGAGCTCGACCGGCTCCACGCGATCACCTACACCGGGCCCACCGGCACCTTCCGGCAGACCACCGAACCCACCAAGCCCCAGATCGACCTCTACGCCCAGCTCGACCTGCCGCGGCCCAAGAAGATCATCGAGATCACCGCCGCAACCCCCTGACCAGGCACAACACCGACGCCTAGTCACACGCGCAGTACCCGCGCGACCGCACATTCCCGCAGGTCAACCCCACAATCCGGGTACTAGACGATCACCATATCTGCGGAACTCGGGCACTACGGGCCGGTGCTTTCCGAGCAGGAATGGGACGGCGCCACCGGCATGGTCACCGGCGCCGTCCTTGAGGACTTCGCCAGCTGCAAGGGCCATGCGGGGTACCTCTCCACTCCCCCGGCCTTGGTCGAGGCGGGCCGCCAGGGTGTTCAAGCATCGACGCATGGCCCCGCGCCTGATCCACCAGGAGCAGTTCACCGACGCCCCCAACCTCGCGCGCAGTTGACCGTCAGCAGCGCCGGGTGAACACCCCCACGACCGCGCCGAGCAGGGCGCCGGTGCCGATGATGGCCGCGGTCGCTCCCGCTGACGGCCGCTTCCCCCTCGTGATCGCGGGCCGGATCACCACCGGCGCGGGGTCGGGAGTCCGCTCGGGCCGGTTCTCGCACAGCGTCGCCGACTACGCCGTCACGAACAGGACCAGCCGGGCGACGACGTTGGTGAAGACCAGGAGCCCGAGGATCGGACCGAACGCGACTCCGGCCGGCGAGGTCGTGACGGCGGTGAGGTAGACGGTCATGACCTGCTGCAGCACCGCGAGCCCCGCGGCGCCGAGAGCCGCGGCGCGGACGGCGCTGCGCAGCGTCACCGGCTCCCGGGGAAGCCGGGCGATCACCCAGGCCAAGACGACCCAGTTCGCGAGGAAGGTCAGGACCACCCCGACCAGGGCCACCAGGAATCCGGACAGCCCGAGGCGGCCGAGTCCGAGCAGCTGCCCCACCGTGCCGGACGTGGCCGTTCCCACCGCGGTGAGGGCCAGGGACAGCACCAGCGCCAGTCCCAGCCCGACCATCGCGAGCAGGTCGCCGGTGTAGCGGCGGACCATGGGTATCGTCGCTTTACGCTGGTCCCACTGCTCGGACAGCGCTTCGCGGAGGTTGGTGGTCCACCACAGACCGGCCAGCACCGCGAGGACCAGACCGAGGACGCCGACCGCGTCGCGCTGGCCGATGGCGGCGTCGATGATCGAGTTCAGCGTGTCCGCCAGGACGGGCGGCACCGTGCTCGTCAGCGCCTCCCGCAGCTGGGCAAACAGCTGCGGGTCGCCCGCGAGGACGTACCCGGCGACGGCGAAGGCGATCATCAGGACCGGGACCAGGGTGAGCACGGTGAAGTAGGTGAGTGCGGCCGCGTAGTGGTCGCCGTGTTTCTCGCTGTACCGAACGCCTGCTCTCACCAGGTGGTCCAGCCAGTGATGCCGCGCCCGCAGCGCCTCGAGCCGGCCGAGCACGCTTGGCGTCGGGACCGGTGGTGTCCTCACGACGAACTTCCTCGGCCGGTCCGCTCGACAGCCAGCGCCGGCCCTACCGTCGCCGTCCCCCCGGCCAGCCGGCTGGCGGCCCCAGGCTCAGCAGGACGGCCATCGGCCGCGCCGCCATCAGCATCACCAGGCAGGCCTGGGCGCCCAGGTCCAGCATGAGAAGGCCGGCGGCCGCCGCGACGAGCAGCGCCGAGACCACGAAGAGCGCCACCAGCCGAGCCACCGATGGTGGGCGCGCGCCGCGACGCGTCAGCAGCGCGTCCAGGTGCGGGTCGACGCGAGCACGTGGCGCTCGAACAGCTCGAGCTCCTGTCCTTCGCGTTCGCTCAACACGACCGGGGCTCCTTCCGCCGGGCATTGGCGACCTGGCCACGAGAGGATCGGCGGCGCGACGATCGAGCGCATCGCCCGCCAGGGGTGAGTCGAGGGCCGACCACCTCTGTGGCCGCGCTCGTCGGCGGGCTGGTTCTCGAGGTCGACCGGGTCGGCGCGACCGAGGGTCGCCCCGCTCGTCGTCACCGGGGTGAGCCCGCTCGGGGACGCACCGCGGCTACGCCTCGTCGCGACCTCACCCTGACGGTGATGGCCGCAAAAGGGCACGGCCCGCGGCGCTGTGTGGCCGCGTGAACAGGTGCAGCCCGAAATGCGTGGAAAGGTCGCGGCAGATCGCGACTCCGCGAGCCGAATTGCCGTACGCATCCAGGCCGGGTGAATAGACGGCGATCCCGATCCGCTCGGGGATCGCCGCCACTATCCCGCCGCTCACCCCGCTCTTGGCGGGGATGCCCACGTCGTAGAACCACTGCCCGGCGGCGTCGTACATGCCGCAGGTGAGCATGACGCTGGCGACGTCGCGGACGTATTCCTCCGGTATCGCCCGCAGGCCGGTGAGCGGGTTCGTCCCGCCGTTGGCAAACGTGGCGCCCATGAGCGCGAGCTCGTCGGTGGTCACCGTGATCGAGCACGCCGAGAGGTAGACGGCGACGTTCTCCTCGATGTTCCCGCCGAGCATCCCCAGCGACCGCATCAGGTAGCTGACGCCGAGGTTCCGGTCACTGTCCCGGAGCTGCTCGTCGAGGATGTCCTGGTCGATGTCCAGTCCGGGGTTGCCGGTGAACAGGCGGAGCCGTTCCCGGAGCCGGTCGACCTTCTCGATCCGGTCCGCGCCGTGGACGAGGCTCGCCGCGATGAGGGCTCCGGCGTTGACCATCGGGTTGTGCGGTCGGTGGTGCGCCTCGTCGAAGGTGACGGAGTTGTAGGGGTCTCCCGAGGGCTCGACGCCCACCCGGGCCAGCGTGGCCACCCGGCCGTTGTCCTCGAGGGCGAGGGCGTAGGTGGAGACCTTCGAGATCGAGTGCAGGGGGAAGCGTTCCGCGCAGTCGCCGATCCCCACTCGGGCTCCGCTGACGTGGACGCCGGACAACCCGAAGGTGTCGCGGCGGGCTTCCGCCTCGGGGGGGTAGAAGCTGACCACGCCGTCGACCTGGGACCCCGCGTGACGGCGGTACAACTCCTCCAGCTGGCCGCGCACCTGCGCGGTGTCCGGCGGGTTCGTCATGTCTGCCTCCCCGCTGGCCCTCGTGTGGCTGGAGGGTGCTCCGCGGTCGAGGCCACGTCGTCACCCGGCGCAGGTGAGGACGAGCAGACAGGTCAGTGGAGCTTCGCCTTGAGCACGATGATGACGCCGCCGACGACCACCGAGGCGGCGATCGACGCGACGCGCGCGGGTGTGGACCGGCGGGAACCGCGGCCCTCGGCGATGCTGCACCCCGTCAGGGCCAGGACACCGAGCCACAGAGCGACGTCGATGCCGGTCTGCACGGCCACCCCGACCGCGGCCGTGAGCAGCAGGACGAGGGCGGCGAGGACGCCCGGGCCGGCGGCCAGCGAGGAGGCGCCCAGTTCCCGTCCGATCTCGGACCGCGGCAGCTTCTGCTCGGACGCCAGCGCCGCCGACAGCAGTCCCGCGTAGGCCTCGCCGAAGAAGATGACGAGGCCGGTCCCGACAACGGTGACGACGGCGCCGGCGATGTCGGTCTCGTGTCCACCGAGATAGGCGAGGACCGACATCGCGAAGATGGTGCCGGTGAGTACGGCGCGGTAGTGGGGCTGGAAGCCGGATCGTCCGTCCTCGGCGACGGCCGCCCCGTGGTGCTCCGCCGACGACGCCATCGAAGTCCTCCAGACGTCGGGCGGTGTCCCGCACGCTCCGGCCGCTCGTGCGGTCCACGACGCACCGTGCGGGCAGGAGCGCCGACGCGGAATCACCCGCGGTGGATGAGCCTTGCTGCGCGGGGCCCACGGACCCTGGCCGGGACGCACCCGACGTACCGGAAGGAAGCAGCCTCATGGCCACCTTGACCGTGTGGAAGTTCGCCGATGCCGACGCCGCCGACGCCGCCGTCGACACGTTGCAGTCCCTGGAGAAGCAGCAGCTGATCACGCTGCACGACGGCGCCACCGTGACCTGGCCGGCCGATGCCAAGCGCCCCAAGACCCGTCAGCTCCACAGTCTGACCGGCGCGGGTGCCATGGGCGGCATGTTCTGGGGCATGCTCTTCGGCCTGCTCTTCTTCGTCCCGTTCCTTGGCGCGGCGATCGGCGCGGCCGCCGGCGCCGCCACCGGGGCCCTGAGCGACGTGGGGATCGACGACGACTTCATCAGGCGGGTCCGCGACGAGGTCACGCCCGGCACGTCGGCGTTGTTCGCCATGACCTCCGGCGCCGTGCTCGACAAGGTCAAGGAGGCTTTCGCCGGTCAGCACCCCGAGCTCATCCAGACCAACCTCTCGACCGACGAGGAGCAGGCCCTGTGCGAGGTCTTCGTGTAGCAGCGGGGGTCGATCACGACGACGGGCTCGGCGTTCGGGCGGCGAGGGCCGATCGGACCGTATTCATTCGTCGTGGTGGTCGCCCTCGTCAGCGGCGCCCCCCTTGGTCGTCATGTCCCTGGCGGCGCAGGCGCCGCGTCCACGGTCGGCGCGTGCCCGGCACCCTGCTTCCTGGTGCTGCGCTTCTTCTCGGGTTGCCCCGGGTCGGAACCCACCAGTGCCTCCACCCAGTGAGCCCGCGGATCGGCGTCGACCAGGATCGCCTTGATCAGCAGGGGCAGCGGGATCGCGAGCAACGCTCCGAGCGGACCCAGGATCCAGGCCCAGAACAGCAGCGCGACGAAGGTGACCGTGGTCGAGAGGCCGACCGAGTCGCCGATGAAGTGCGGTTGGATCAACGACTGGATGACCATGTTGAGCACGCAGTAGACGATCACCACGGCCAGCGCCGACTGCCAGCCGCCGGTCACCAGGGCCAGCAGCGCCGGCGGTACGAGCTCGACGACGAAGCCGACGTTGGGGATGAAGTTGGTGAGGGACGACAGCACGGCCCACAGCAGTGCCAGCGGGACACCCATGATCGCCAGCGCGACGCCGTCGAGGGCGGCGACGATGAACCCGAAGACCGCGTTGACGAGGAGGTTGTTCCGCGTGCCGTGCACGAACCCAGTGAGGGCCGAGACCAGCTGCGGTCGCTCGTCGGCGGTCATCCGCATCCGCCGTCCCGACCCGGCGGACTCCGCGGTGAGGAACAGCACTAGCGCCAGGATGAACACGAGGCCGGCCAGCACCGAGCCGAGGCCGGAGAGAAGCCCACCCACGGCCGGCACCACCTTGCTCAGGTCCGCCTCGCCCCGGGTGCGCGCGGACTGCGTCGGGTCGATCCCGACCTTGGTCAGCGCGGCACTCAGCGAGGCCACCAGCTGCTGCGACTTCCCCGCGTTCTGCGACAGCACCGCCGCCAGCTGGCTGACCGAAGCCACCAGGAACACCGAGAGCACCAGCAGCGCCCCTGTAGATCACAACCACCAGCGACAGCGTGGCCGCCCACGCCGGCTAGCCCACGGCTAGCCCCAAAGCCGTTCAGTTAGGCCGAGTGAACACGGGTCAAGGACCTGTCGTGGGCGTGTCGATCATGATGGTGATGTTGCGGCTGGGGCCGCGGTGGCGTCCTTTGGCGCTGCTGGCGACGTAGGTCGAGATGGCTCGTTTGACCACGCGAGGATGGGTGCGGGCGCGCCGGACGGGTAGCAGGTGCTCGAGCACGGCGCGGCCGATGACCCCGACGAGGTCGACGGTGGTGTCGGTGATGACTGCGGCGGCGGCGGTGAGCTGGTCGCGGGCGGTGGCCAGGGCCACGGTGAAGCTGCCGCGGTCGGGGTCGAGGTCGGGCTGGGCCAGGGTGGCGTCGCTGATGGCGCTGCGCAGGGCCTGGTAGCCGACCAGCAGGGCGTAGATCTCCTGGTCGACGCCCTGCGGGGTGCGGGCGCGCAGCACCCGCCCGCCCAGGGTGGTCGACTTCAGCTCCAGGTAGACGGTCTCGATCTCCCACCGTTGGTGATACAGGCGCACGATCTCCAGCGGCGAGATGTCGGGGTCGAGCACGGTGGTGACCAGCCGGTAGACCTCGCGACGTGAGCTTTCCTCGCTGGTGTCCTGGCCGGTGGTCACGGTGATGGTGGCGGTGATGACCCGAGCTGGCAGCGGGCCGATACGGGTGAGGTAGGAGCCATCGGCCAGCTGGCGGCACACCGGCAGCTTGCGGCCGGTCTTGACCCGCACCAGCAGCTCGGCGCCGGTGGCCGCGATCGCGTTGAGCAGGTCGGCGGCGGCGAAGTTGCGGTCGGCGAGCACGATCATCCCGCGGTGCAGCGCGCCGAGCAGGTCCGCGGCGTAGCTGGTCTCGCCGCGGCGCTCGGAGCCGAAGGTGGCCTCGATGATGGTGCGGGTGCCGCAGGCCACCAGCGCCAGCAGCCGCAGCATCGGGTAGCCGGTGCCGCCGTGGTGGCCGCCGCCGTGGCGGTAGACCGCCAGGTTGGCCGGGGTGTCCGGGCAGGCCAGCATGGTGCCGTCGATGGCGGTGACCAGCCGGCCGTGCCACCACACCCCCCGGCGGCCCAGGCCGGCGGCCGGGCCGGCCAGCAGCTCGAACAGCGCCCGCAGCGGCGCGACCCCGATCCGGCGCCGCGCGGCGGCCAACGCGCTGGGCCTTGGGTGGGCCACCTCAAGCCCGTCAAGCCCGGCGGTCAGGCGTGCCCACACCTGGCCATAGCCCAGCTCAGCGAACAACCCGGCTGCGACCAGCAGATACACCACCACCCGCGAGGGCAGATCCCGCAGCCGCTGCTGAACGGTTCCGGTCTCGGCCAGCGCGGCATCGACCATCTCGAAGGGCACGATCGGAGTCAGTTCGCCGAGATGACCCGGCGCGAACCGGCCCGCGGCGACGGTGACCACGCGAGTGATGACAGACTCGGCCAACAGCGGGGCTCCAGGGCGATGGCGGATGTCTTGGCGGACGCCCTGTCCTACCTGGAGCTCCGCTGCCCACTCCCGCGACACGCCCGAAAGAGATCTTGACAGTCGGTCGGTCCCGCTAACTGAACGGCTTTGCGGCTAGCCCCGGCGCGCAACCACCCCTGGATCGGGTTCACCGCGAGCACGATGACGAAGGCCAGCAGCAACGGTCCGATCAGCCAGGACGCCGCGTAGATCCCGCCACGCTCACGACCGCCGCGGCCGCACCCAGCAGGATCACGACCCCCCGGGGAAAGGCGGCCCCGATCGCGCCCGTGTCGGAGGGAGGCCGCTCGGGCTCGTCCCCGGCCGCTTCCGCACCCGCCGCGAGCCGGCGGTCGACGTCGGCCATCGTGTTCGCTCCTCGCCCCGCGTCGCTCCTGCTGCGTCCCGCCGTCGGCACGCGCCGGTTCACCGTCGGCGTTGGCGGTCCACCAGCACGCCGATGACGAGGCCGATAAGCAGCGTGCCGGTCAGGGCCGCCCAGAGCGGCATCAGCACCACGGGGAGCAGCAGGCGGATCTCGGTGAGCTGTCGGTTCTCCAGGATGAAGACGACGGCGACCGCCAGGAGCACCAGCGCCACGATCCGTCGGGAGTTCCCCTGCGTCCGCCCCTGCGGGGCCCGACCTCGCGGAGTGGTGCCGCCCGGCGGGACAGGGCCTGCGGTCATCTCGTCATCTCCTTGCTCGTCGGTCGTCGGTCGTCCGAGGATGCGAGGGTGGGGCCGCAGCGCGCCTCATCTGGGAGAGGTGAGCCGGGTCCGGGCGGTGGCGCTCGGATGGCGGGGCGGCCCACCACGACCGGCATTTCTCCTCGGGACGTGCGTGGCGCTCGCGTCGGCCCTGGCACTCGTCCGCCGGCTGCTCGACCGTCGCCGGCTGCGGGACCGGGACGAGGACTGGTCGGCGTTCCGACGTCACGATCGCGGCAGCGCCGGCTGATCCGCACCTCGAGCGAAGGGGCGGTCACCCGTCGCGGCGGTGGGCTCACTCGACCCAGGCGGCGCGATCCCCCATCGTGACCAGGGCGCCGATGATCAGGACGTCGAGGACGATCATGATGATCGACCAGATCGGGGCGGCCGGGAGCCACGCGAGCTGGGTGATCGCGTTGAGCGCGACCAGCACGATCGCCGTGTTGCGCGCCCAGGTGGGCACGTCCTCGCGCAGCAGAGCCAGAACGACGCCCAGGACGAGCACGCCGAGGATGATGTGCACCCAGCCCCAGCCGGTGAAGGTGACGGCCACGACCACGTTGTTCGAGGAGACGTAGGTCGTGGGCCGGAAGAAGGCCAGGAGGCCCTCGATCACCGCGAACACCCCGACGACGGCCATGAGCACGGCGCCGAACCGGACCCAGCCGGTCGTGGCCCCCGAGGGACCGCGAGCGGCGGCGCCGTCCGCGGCGCGGGGATAGGGGGCGGATCGTTCGGGGGTGGGGTGAGTCTGGGGGTTGGTCATCGTCGTCTCCTCGGAACCGCGGACGCTCTCCCGCCGTGGGACGCACGGTCCCGCCGAACCGGGAGTAGGGGCTTCACCCACGACGGGTGAGAACCAGGCACGGCTCTGGGAGCCGCAGGCCTTCCGCGATCGCCCCCGAGCGCAAGGAGGGACCACGCCCCGCAGTCGCGAGTCACCTACCGGAGATGAGGCCGTGCTGACGCCCACGGGCAAGTCTGTCTCCCGAGGCGGGCCCCTGGGGCCTGCCCAGCTCGAGCAGGCCGAGGAGGGCACTCCATGTCGTCAACCCGCTACGAGTTCCGGGTCCAGGGACGGTTGTCCCCAGACGTCAAGCAGGACTTCCAGGAGTTCGACGTGAGCGAGGCCCCGGTCGAGACCGTCCTGCTCGGCGAGGTGGTCGACGGAGCCCACCTGCACGGCGTCCTGGCCCGACTCGCGTCGTTCGGGCTCCAGATCGTCTCGCTGCGCTCCGTGCCCAAATAAATCCACGGCCACGGACCGCACGGTCGACGGCGCGTGGCGCTGCGTCGACTCGATCGTTCCTGCCCTGCGCGGCTTCGGACCGCCCGACGTGTCCGAAGAGCTACGGGGTCGAGTTCGTCGGCTCCGGGCGCGGGGCGTGGTTCGACGGACCGGGCGGCGAATTCGTGCCCGGCTGATTAGGGCGTGTCTCCTGAACCTTGGCCGGGTGGTCGGCGAGCATGTCGATTGTGGCTAGGACGGAGCAGATTTCCGACGAGGCGTGGGCGTTGATCGAGCCGCTTTTGCCCAGCTCAACGGGTCGCCGGGGTGGGCAGTGGCGTGATCACCGGCAGGTCCTCGAGGCGATCCTGTGGCGGTATCGGACCGGGTCGCCGTGGCGGGACCTCCCGGCGGAGTTCGGGCCGTGGCAGACGACCTGGAAGCGGCTCAACCGGTGGTCGGGCGATGGCACGCTGGACACGCTGCTCGCCGCCGCCCACGGCGACGCCGAGATCGCCGGCGAGCTGGAATGGATGGTCAGCGCGGACTCCACCATCGCCCGCGCCCACCAGCACGCCGCGGGCGCACCGAAGATCGCCCCGACGACCGATCTGGAGGTCTCCCAGACCGCTCCAGCCGGCACAGGGGGCCGAACCGAATTACAAGAAACCGGCCGAGCCGGCGGGGTTCGTCGAGCCGGCTGACCACGCCCTCGGGCGTTCCCGCGGCGGCCTGTCGACGAAGGTGCATCTGTCTTGCGACGGGCGCGGACTGCCGCTGAGTTTCACGATCACCGCAGGTCAGGCCGGGGACAACCCGCAACTGCTCGCGGTGCTCGACGCCATCTCGGTGCACACCGGCCGACCCGGGCGGCCCCGCCAGCGGCCCGATCGGCTGCTCGCGGACAAGGCCTACTCCCACCCCAGCACCCGTCGAGCGCTTCGAGCTCGTGGGATCAAGGCCACCATCCCCGAGCGCAACGACCAACTCGCCCGCCGCCGCGCTCGGGGACCCGGCCGCCCGTACGCCTTCGACGCCGAGCTCTACAAGCAGCGCAACGTCGTCGAACGCTGCTTCAACCGACTCAAGCAGTGGCGCGGGATCGCCACCCGCTACGACAAGACCGCCCGCAACTACCGCGGTGGCGTCTTACTGGCCAGCCTCATCCTCTGGACCCGCGCATGAATCAGGAGACACGCCCTAGTACTACAGCCGGATTTTGGGGTGGCTGGTGCGGGTTTCGTAGTGGCAGCGGCGGGCTCGGGCTTGGTGTCGTCTGCGCCAGTGTGACCAGCTCAGGATGGTCTCGATGGCGTGGACCGGCGCCCAGATCAGGGCGTTGAGCAGTCGCCGTATCTCGGCGAGCGAGAGCGGGATCAGCTCGCCGATCGGGGCGGGGAGGTTCCAGGGCCCCCTTTTTCCCGGGGCCGGGTGCCGGCTCGGGTGATGGTCAGGAAGGCATGGGCGAGCATGGCCAGGGTGATGTGGCGATACCAGCTGGGGTAGCGGCGGACCTGGTAGTGGTCGAGACCGACTTCGTTCTTCGCGGTCTGGAAGGTCTCCTCGATCGCCCACCGGACCCCGGCGATCCGGGCTAGCTCGCGCAGCGGGGTGTGGGCCGGGGCGGCGGCGAGGTAGTAGGCCAGGTCGGTGGGGTCGGTCAGGCTGCGTCGGGCGAGCAGCCAGTGCTCGGGTCCGCCGCGCTGTTCGGGCAGTGGGCGGACCCGGGCGCGGGCCCACTGGTAGGTCCGTGGGCCTTTCGCGCCGGCGCCGACGGTGATCGTGGTCCAGCACCTGGGGTCCAGGGCCGCGACCGCGGCGTCGATGCGGCCCTCGCCGCCGGCGGCCGGGTGGACCTGCTGGTTCGAGGCGACGGCGAGCACGTAGGACATCCCCCGCTCGTCAAGCATCCGGCGCAGGGCGCTGACCTGGCCGTAGGCCTCGTCGCCGGTCACCCACGCCGCGGGCACCCCGGCGTCCAGGGCGCGGGTGAGCATCTTCTCGGCCAGCTCGGGCTTGGTGGCGAACCCCACCTCGTCGCCGATCCCGGCTTCGGTGCAGCGTTCGCGGTCCTCGGTCCAGGACTTGGGCAGGTACAGCTCGCGGTCGAGCAGGGTGCGTCCGACCGGGGTGGCGTAGGCCAGGAACACCCCGATCTGGCAGTTCTCGATCCGCCCCGCAGTGCCGGAGTACTGCCGCTGCACCCCGGCGGACTTGGTGCCCTTCTTGAGGAACCCGGTGTCGTCGACCACGAGCACCCCGCCGGGGTCGCCGAGCTCATCGACCACCCAGTCGCGCAGGTCGTCGCGCAGCAGGTCGGGATCCCAGTCCGCGCCGTTCAGCAGCCACTGCACCGAGTCCGGGGACCGGGCCCCGGTGGCCTCCGAGATCGTCCACCCGTTCTTGCGTTCCAGCGGCGCCATCAACGACCGGACATAGCCGACCGCTCGAGCCCGCGGCTCACGTCGCCCGAACCGCGGCCCCAACAGCGCCTCGACCTGGGAGAACTCCTGCGCCCAGCCTGCTACCTCGGCCACACTGACATCGTCGCTCACCCGCCAGACAAGATCTTATTTGGCGGTCGAGGCCAAGCCGACACGCCGAGCCTCGCGCACCAAATCCGGCTGTAGTACTAGCCGCTGTGCACCGGGCCTGGCGCAGCAGCAGGCGGCGTCGTCGCGTCAGTCGTCGAGCGTTGGAGCGAGTCGAGCGCGGTGACCAGGTGGGCGCGCTGCAGGTCGGTTCCGTCGACCTCCCCGGAGTCGATGCGGTCGAGCAGGGTGGCCTGCGCGGTGATGGCGGCTTCCTTCGCCCCCGGCACTTCCCGATCTGCGTCTGGCGGTTCGTCCACCCTCGCCCTCTCCTCACCGATCCTTCCCGCACAGCGGTCCTCACCCTTCCCCTGAGCGAGGACGCGCTCGGGCGGTGTACCCACTCATCAGCGTCGGGTCACTGCACCGCGGTCACCCCCTGAGGATGAGGTGAGGTAGGACAGCGCGCCGGAGGCTGGGCTGCGTGAACGCCTCAAGGACAGCCGCCGGAGTGGCGACCGGCGGGGTGCTCGGGACGAGTTGCCTGTCGACGTTCGTGGTGAACGCCAACACCTCCGCGGTGAGCATCCTGCTGCCCTCCATCGGCGTGGATCTGAATGCCTCGATCGATCTGCTGCAGTGGGCAGTGACCGGCTATCTCCTCGTCGGAGCGGCGACCATCATCACCTCCGGCGCAATGGGCGATGTCTTCGGTCGCCGCCGGGTGTTCGTCGCCGCGCTCGTGCTGTTCGTGGCTTCCTGCGTGCTGATCGCCCTCGCCCCGACCGGTGGGGTGGTGGTGGCCGGTCGCATCGTGCAGGGCGCGGCGGGAGCGGCGATCCTCGCGTCGGGCTTGAGCCTGCTCTCGGTGGCGACCACCGGGCCCGCGCAGATGCGCGCGGTCGCCCTGTGGGGAGCGGCCTCGGCGGCGGGGGCCGCGGCCGGGCCGGTCGTCGGCGGCGTGCTCAACGAGGTAGCCGGGTGGCAGGGCCTGTTCTGGATCAACGCCGTGATCGGGGCGGCGTGCATCCCCTGGGTGCTGGCCACCGTGTCCGAGTCCCGGGACCCGACCCGACACCGCACGATCGACCTCGCCGGCACCGTGCTGGTGGCCGGCGTGCTCGCGCCCTTCGTCTTCGCGGTCACGAAGGGCTCGTCCTGGGGATGGGCCTCGCCGGCCACCCTGGTCTGCCTGGCGGTGTCGATCCTCGCGGCCGTCGGGTTTGTGCTCGTCGAGCGCCGCGTGGCGGCTCCCCTGGTCGACCTCGCGCTGCTGCGCAACCCACTGCTGGTGGGGTCGACCCTCGCCATCCTGATCGGAGCTGGCGCGATCGCCGGCGTCTCCTTCCTGATCAGTCTGTACTTCCAGGACCCGGCCATCTTCGGCATGACCAGCCTGCAGGCCGGTCTGGCGTCGTTGCCCGTGGCCGTCGTGGTCGTCCTGGTCGCCCCGGCGGTGACGCCGCTCGCGAACAGGTTCGGCGCGCGACCGGTCATCGTCCTCGGATTCATCCTGCTCACCGCCGGATTCGTGCTGCTCGCCCTGGTGCAGTCGTCGTGGTCCTACCTCACCTTCCTGCCGGCCCTGCTCGCCATCGCGGTCGGGCTCGGCTTGTCCAACGGCCCCTCGTCGTCCATCGCGACTGCGGCCGTCGACGAGGATCAGGTGGGCGCGGCGTCGGGCATCTCGAACATGGCGCGTTACGTGGGCGGCGCGGTGATGACCGCCGTCGTCGCCGGCATCTACGCCTCGGTCAGCGCCGACCAGGTCAACGGTGGGGGCGCGTCCGCCGACGCCCTCGCCGCCGGACTGTCCCGGGCCTCGATCGCGCTCGCCATCTTGTGCGTGCTCGGGGTGCCGCTCGCTCGGCGCGTGGCCAGGCGACCGCGTCCTCGGGCCGTAGACCTGGCGGCCGCGGCCGCGGCGAGCAGCTACACCCTGCCGGTGGCGTCGCCTCCCTGACCGATCGGACGTCGGTCTCCGAACCACTCGACGCGTCCGTACTCCGGGAAGCGATGTCGTCGAGGACCCGTACTGCGGTCGAGGCGGTGCGCTGTGGAGTCATCCCGGCCGGGTGAGGCATGGTCTCTGCTGGCGGGGTGTCCTGTCGCCGACGGTTGGACGCGAGCCCACCGTCAGCGGCCTGCCGTCATCGAGGGAGTCGCGCGATGTCCGCCGTGGAGGATCTCACCGAGCTGGTCGAACGGGCAGGAGCGGCCGAGCGTGCCGCGCTCGCCTCGAAGTGGAAGGAACGCAGCGACGTCGAAGCTCTGCGTCGCCACGTCGCCGGCGCGGTCCGGGAAGAACGCCGTCTGGAGCGGCTCTCTCGCGTGCCCGAACTCTGCGATCGGCGGGCACGTCTCCGGGGCGCATTCCTCGACGGCGGCCTGGACGGGCCTGGGCAGGAGGGCCGTGAAACGCCTGACCTCGGGGACGATCCACGGCCGGCGGCGAGCCACACCGGGCCGCGCGAGCCGAGATCGACGCTGCAGTGGCCGTGACCGTAGCGCGCCTGGCTCTGCTCGAAGCCCATCTCGCCGTGCTCGACGCCCGCCTCGCCGGCATCGACGCCGGCGAAGCCGAGCCCGAGGCGGCCGCCGCCGACGGACACACCCCCTTGACCGGGCGCAACGCGGTCAGCCGTCACGGGCCGGCTCTGGCCCACGGCCTGCGCGGCGAGATCGTCTACATGCTGACGCGCAAGCCCCGGTCAACCGTGAAGAGCCTGTCGGTCGGTCTCGCCCTAGGCCTGCTCTACCTGGGATTTATCCGGGCGTTCCAGTGGGACCGGGCCCAGGCGTGGCTGCCATACCTCGGTCTGTGGGCGATCTCCGTGGTCCTGGGTGGCGCCGTCTGTCTCAACGCGATGAGCTGGACGCCATCCGCGTCCGCGCCGCCCTCGACAGCGGCGCCCGACTGTGGCACCTCCTGGTGACCAAGAACCTCGCAATCGTCTGCCTCGTCGCCCCGGTGGGCTTCCTGCTCAGCGGCCTGCTTGCCTGGCGCGCCGGCAACCTCGCCGCGTTCTTCAAGGCCTGTGCGTTGATGATCTCCTTCATCCTGCTGTGGTTGGGCATCGGAAACGTTTTGTCGGTAGTGGTGCCGATCCGCGACGAACCGATCTGGAACCGACGCAAGGCCGGCACGCTCAAACAGTTCGTCGTCGTTTTCGCGGTGTCCTACCTGATCGGCTACCTGGTGAACATCGTGCTGCTGTGACGGGTGTTCGCCGCAAAGGAGTTGGCAGAACGACTGGGCAGCGCGGCCCTCCCCGCAATCCTCGTCATCCTCAGCAGCATCACGATGTGGCTCCTCCTGACCATCGTTGCGGTCGCGCTCTCCCAGCAGCCGAAGACCCGTCGAGCGTTGATGAAGGAACTCGCCGACTTCCGCTCGAACGCCGAGGGGCGGGCTCTTGCCGCAGCCGAGGCGGGTCGCCCCTTCAACGTGTAGTCCGCAGCGTGTCTCCCGTAATCGGCCGTCAGAACGAGCTCGCGACCGGGTCGGCCCTCCGCGGTGGCAGGCGCCCACCTGTCCCGGGGGAACTGAAGCACCCGGTCGAGGGTGAACACTGATCAAGTGGCCGCCGTCCTACCACTTCGAACAGCGTGGCCACCCGTCATCCCGCGGTCTCCACGAGAACAGTGCCGTGGACGAGTTCGGCGCTGAAGATTGCCGACAGCACCAGGAGGAGTCCGAGGATGACCAGCCACGAGACGATCGCGACGGCAACCCCGATCAGACCGTACTTCGCCGCTTCGTGCGAGATGACCGCAGGCATGTAGAACCCTGACGCGGCGAGCACCAGGGCCTGCCCAGCACCATTGAGGACCGCCCCGGGGAGCAGCTCCTTCCAGTGGGCGCGGCCGCTGAGCAGGACCCACTGGACCGGCCACCACAGCAGCGTGGCCACGAGCGCGTTGATCAGCAGCTTGATCACGACATAGTCATTGAACGCCGCGAGCACCGGCCCCAACATCAGCAGGGCGGCGAACCCGCTGATCAGGGCCGCCGAGGACAGGAGTCCGCGGGCGTAGCCGCGGAGTCCCATGGACGGGAGCCCCCACGCCGCCAGATAGGTCCGCTGCAGCGCGCGGGTGAAACCCAGGACCGACACGACGAGCAGGACGCCGCCGAGGATCGTGATCGTCTCGGCTCCGGGTGGCTGGTCGACCAGGGCCGCCATGGCCGTCGCCGCATCGCCGGACAGGCCCAGGTCGGCGACGAGCGCAGGTCCTGCGGACCGGCGGACCGGGTCGGGGGCAAGCGCGGAGATGACCACCAGCATCGGGACCACCCCGACGAAGGCCTGCGCCGAGAGAGCCAGTGCGCGGTCGTACCCGTTGATCGCGACCATGCGCCGGAACACCCGAAGGACGAGAGTGCCCTCATGGCGCTCGACCATGGCCCCGATACGGCGGCCCCCGCCCATGTCAGCCCTCAGCTCCGATCGTCGGGGTCGTTCACCGGCAGTGGGGTGTGGGGCGCTCACTCGACCCAGGCGGCGCGATCCCCCATCGCGACCAGGGCGCCGATGATCAGGACGTCGAGGACGATCATGATGATCGACCAGATCGGGGCGGCCGGGAGCCACGCGAGCTGGGTGATCGCGTTGAGCGCGACCAGCACGATCGCCGTGTTGCGCGCCCAGGTGGGCACGTCCTCGCGCAGCAGAGCCAGAACGACGCCCAGGACGAGCACGCCGAGGATGATGTGCACCCAGCCCCAGCCGGTGAAGGTGACGGCCACGACCACGTTGTTCGAGGAGACGTAGGTCGTGGGCCGGAAGAAGGCCAGGAGGCCCTCGATCACCGCGAACACCCCGACGACGGCCATGAGCACGGCGCCGAACCGGACCCAGCCGGTCGTGGCCCCCGAGGGACCGCGAGCGGCGGCGCCGTCCGCGGCGCGGGGATAGGGGGCGGATCGTTCGGGGGTGGGGTGAGTCTGGGGGTTGGTCATCGTCGTCTCCTCGGAACCGCGGACGCTCTCCCGCCGTGGGACGCACGGTCCCGCCGAACCGGGAGTAGGGGCTTCACCCACGACGGGTGAACCGGTGCCGCTGCGCGGCTCAGCTCGAATCCGTGGAGGAGGCCGATCGACGAGGGCATCCCATGACACCAACCCGCTATGGAGTTCCGCGGCCAGGGACGGCTGTCCCCTGACGTCAAGCAGGACTTCGCGGAGTTCGAGGTGACCGAGGCCCCGGTCGAGACCGTCCTGCTGGGCGAGGTGGTCGACGGTGCGCATCTGCACGGCGTCCTGGCCCGGTTCGAGTCGTTCGGGCTCCAGGTCGTCTCGCTGCGAGCGATCCCCGAGTAGGGACCACGATCACGACGAGGGCCCGAACCCTCGTGGGCTGGTTCGGTCCACGAGGCCTGGCGTCACTGGTGTTCGCCCTGCTCGCGCTGGAGGAGCTCGGCCCGGGAGCCGACGACGCCGTGGTCGCCATCGCGGTGACCGTGCTGCTGAGCGTCGTCGTCCACGGCGTGAGCGCCGCACCCCTCGCCGCTCGGTACGGCAAGGCCGGCGCCGTCCACCCCTCACCCGGCGGGTGATCTCCCCTGGTCGCGGTCGGTCAGCTCGTCGCGAACGCGCCGAGGGTCTGATCCACGTTCACGCCGGAGAAGGTCCGGAACCAGGTGCGGTAGTAGGCGATCTCCTCGTCGCTGCGCAGATCCCAGCCGTTCTCGACGGTCGGGGCCGCGGCGCCGTGTGCGCCCTCCTTCGCCTTCTCCTTCTCGATGAGCTTGGCGAGCACGTCGCCGGCTCCGGAGCCGTCGCCGAACTGCTCCTTGCCCCGCCAGAGGATGTCGTCGAGGACCAGCCCGGCGAACGCCTCGCGCAGCAGCTGCTTCTCGGCACGGCCGTCGCAGCGCAGCTTCCACTCCGCGGGGATCGCGAGCATCTCCTCCATCACCGTGGCGTCGAGGAAGGGCACGCGGGCCTCGAGGCCGTAGTTCATCGTGGTGCGGTCGCAGCGTTGCAGGTTGAGCTCGTGCAGCGTCTCGATCGACCGGACCAGCTCGGCCTGCAGCGCGTCGGGGGTCGCGAAGGCCGCGTCGTCGTGGACGTAGCTGTAGCCGGCGAACAGCTCGTCGGCCCCCTCGCCGGTGAGCACGACCTTGACGTGCTTGACCGCCTCGCGCGCCAGCAGCAGGTTCGGCACCGCCGAGCGGACGAGCGCCGGGTCGAAGTGCTCGATGACCGTCACGGCCTCGTCGAGGGCCTCCTCGAGGTCCGCCGCGGTCGGCACGATCTCGTGGTGCTCGGTCCCGAGGTACTCCGCGATGGCGCGGGCGGCGAGCAGGTCGGCGCTGCTCTCGGTCCCGACGGCGAAGGTGGGGAGCTTCTCGCCCCGCTCCGCGGCCACCTGGGCGGCGACGGCGGCGACGATCGCGGAGTCCAGCCCGCCGGAGAGGAAGACCCCGACGGGGACGTCGCTCATCATGTGCCGGCGGATCGAGTCCGAGACGACCTCGCGGACGTGGTCGAGCACGGAGGCGTCCCAGGTCTTGTCCGGGGCGTAGCGCGCCGGGCGGACGTGCACCGGCACGGCGTCGGCGAACCGGACCATGGAGCCGGTGTGGACGGCCTCACCGGTGTCGGGCATGCCCGGCGTCCAGACCCACCTGGGCGGGAACGCCTCGACCAGCGGCTGGTCCTCCGGGTCGAACGCGCGCAGCTCGCTGGCGAAGAGCGTCACGTTCTCCAGCCGCGCCCAGTACAGCGGCTTGATCCCGATCGGGTCGCGCGCTACGACACCGTGCCCGTCGGTGTGGGCCATTGCCAGCGCGTACATGCCCCGCAGGTCGTGGAGCGCGGCCGAGCCGTCGCGCAGCACCAGGCGGAACGCGGACTCGGTGTCCGAGTCGGTCGCGAACCGGACCTCCGAGAGCTGGTCGCGGATCGCCTCGTGGTTGTAGATCTCGCCGTTGCCGACGACGTGGGCGGAGCCGGTCTCGTCCGCGATGGGCTGCTTCCCGCCCGTCACGTCCATGATCGAGAGGCGCTGGTGGCCGAGCCACGCCGTCTCGGAGCTGGATGCGGCCCGTGTCGTCGGGTCCGCGGTGGTTGATGCGAGCGAGCATGCGCTCGCACTTGGCCGGGTCGATGTCACCGTACGCAGCGACGATTCCGCACATCGGCGGGTTCACACATCCTTGATCGAGGACAAATCCGCGACCGGAGCACGCCGAAGGATCAGCCGCCGGACGATCACGACTCGGGTCGTGCGACCACGGAGATTCGAATCCGTCCGGCGGATCTTCGGCGACTCACGGTGCGTTCCCACCATTCTCTCACGTTTCACGAACCGTCGACTGCGCGTTCGGTCACGTACGGACGGCTCCCGGGGCGCGACGACCCGTCGTGGCGTATCGCGTCGTAGACGAGGAACACCTCGTCCACCTGCGCGTCCTGCATCGCCGGCAGGAACTGGGGAAGCTTCACCCCCACGATGGTCAGCGACCCCTCGACGGCGAACGCCGTGGCGAGGGCCGCGCGCGTGCACGCGAACATCGTGAGGAGCTCCACCTCCACGTCGTAGACCCCCGAGACGTCCACGATCAGGTGACGCACGCCCGTCGAGATGAGATCGGCGATCGTGTTCGCCACGCGAGTGATCGCCTCGTGATCGGCCGGGCCGGACACGACGATGGTGGGTGGGCCGCCGCGTCCTCGTCGTCACCGCCATTTCCGGCTGCGGCGTCGCTGTGCGGCACGTCGACGTGCCGCAATTGCTCTGTCATGGGCACCCCTCAGCCCGGTCGGTCGCTGGGCATCGGGGTCCGGGATGCCGAGATCACGCGTCAGAATAGTGCGGGTCGCGGCCGGGCAACAGCGCCCCGAGCCGCACGGTGGGGTGACCACAATCCAATTCTCGTTCGGTTGTCGGCGATTTATCCGGGGCTGCGGCCGCATCGACCACGCATACCCTGCCGGTGGCACCCAGGGAGTGCGGGTTACCGCGCCGTCAGGACACGGGCGTCCGGGCCCCGTCGGTCCGAACCGCCTGCGCGGCGACCGCCATCGGCCCGCGCCAGGCCTGGAAACCCGAGGTGGTCGCGACCTGAGCGGCACCGAACGCGTGCTTCGCGAGCTGGGCGGGCGTCATCTCCGTGCCCTGCTGCCACCGGCGCGCCGCTCCGACCACCGCCGCGCTCCCGAGCGTGAGCCCGACGGCGGTGAGCGTGCCACCGAGACCGACGAGCACGGCGCCGCTCGCGAGCAGGCGGGTGTTGACGGGGCGGGACGAGGAGTACGGGGACACGAGGACCTCCGGGGCAGTCGGACAGGAACCCGAGTGTGGGTCACACTCCCACCGCCGGCGTCACCCGAACCAGGTGAGCGGCGGCGGGGAGCTCCCGCCCTGCAGGACGCGGGCGTTCGCGTCGCGACCCACCCTCCGCGGGTGATGTCGCCGCGGGCGCCTCGGCGAAGGTGGGAATCCACGGAAGGGGTGTCCGATGAGCGTCGACGTCCTCGTCCTGGGCCTGGCGAGCGTGGTCCGCCCGACCTCGGTCGCGGCCGTCTACGCGTTCCTCGCCGCCCGATCGCCGAGACCGCTGCTCACCGCGTACCTGGTGGCCGGGCTGGCCCTCAGCCTCACGGTCGGTGTCGTCGCGGTGACCATCGTCCACGTCAGTCCGCCTCCGCCGACGGTGAGCAGTATCGCTCGCGACACCGTCGACATCGCGTTCGGCGTGGCGTGCCTGGGGGCCGCGCTCTACTACGGGCTCCGGTCACCGCGGGACCCGGCGCCGGTCAAGCGCCCGGACCGGAAGCCGTCGGCAATGAGGCGTCGGCTCAGCCAGCCCACGGTGCACAGCGCCGCCCTGGCCGGCGTGGCCACCCATCTGCCGGGGGTGTTCTACATCGCTGCCCTGGCCGCGATCGTCGCGAGCCGCCCGGGCCTCACCGGCGGCCTCCTCCAGGTCGGCCTCTACAACCTGCTCTGGTACGCCGTGCCGCTGGCGGCGCTCGTCTCCTGGCTACGGCACCCGGAGACGACGCGGGAGAACGCCGCACGGCTCACCGCCGCGGTCCAGGCGCACAAGAAGGCCCTGGTGGTCGTCGTCTTAGTCCTCGTCGGCCTCTACCTCCTGATCACCGGGATCTACGAGATCACCGCGCGATGAGCCCGCCGCCACGGGGGACTCACCCGCTGCGGATGAGGAGTCGGTCCGGAGCGGATAGCACTCACCCGCGCGCCGTGCTCGCCATCGGTCTCCCGGTGTGGGGGTGGCTCCACCTGGTCCTCGGGGTCCTGGTCCTGGCCACCGGAGCCGGGCTGCTCCGTCGGGAGATTCCGGGCTGGGCCCGCGGGTCGGGCACCGCGCTCGTGGCGATCAACGTGGTCGTGCAGCTCGCGTGGCGGCCGGCGTCCCCGATCTGGTCGATCATCGTGATCACCCTCGACGTGGTCGTGCTGTACTCGCTGTTCGTCGCCTGGGACGCCGTGCGCGAATAGTGCCGACGCAGAGCATCAGGGGTATCGAGCAGCGTCGAGTGCGGACAGCGCAACCTCATGGGGCTGCTGTGGTACTCCGTTGACCCGGCGCGGATCGGCGGAGGAGGATTCCTGGTCCGCGCACGGGACGTCATGTGCCGGGGTGCGACGGCGACCGGTCGGATGCGCCGCCTCGATCCGCTGGACACAGCCGGCAACCACGTCGGGGGGTACGCCATCGCCCTTCTCCGAGCACGGGCACGGGCGCGGCGCCGGGCACGGTCGACGACCTCGGCGCGCGGGCGGATGTTCGGCCTGCTCTTCGTCCTCATGCTGATCGACTTTGCCGACCGGCAGGTGCTCGTGGGGGCCTCCCCCAACCTCCGCCGGGAGTGGGGGGCTCACCGACACCGAGCTCGGGACGCTCGTGTCCGTCCTGACCCTCGCCGTCGGACTCGCGGCGGTGCCCGTGGCGGTGTGGGTGGACCGACGGAGCCGGGTCCGGACGATCGCGCTCATGGGGGTGGCGTGGAGTGTCGCCGCGGCAGCCTCCGGGTGGGCGCAGGGGTACCTGCAGCTCCTCGTGGCACGGGTCGGGGTGGGCGCCGGCGAAGCGGGGTACGGACCGGCCGGCGGAGCCCTGCTCGCTGCGCGTTTCTCGGCCACCGGCGGGCCACGGTCCTGGGCGCCTTCTACAGCGCCGGGCCGCTCGGTGCGGTCGTCGGCACGGCCCTGGGCGGCTCGATCGCGGCCGAGTGGGGCTGGCGATGGGCGGTCGGCGTGCTCGCCGTCCCCGGCCTCCTCGTCGCGCTCCCGGTGCTCCGCGTCCGCGACTACCCGACGGTCCGACCCGAGCGGTCGGCGTCCCGCCCCGCCGCGATCGCCCTGCTCCGGGCCGGCTCCGCCGTGGGGGCGATCACCGGTGCCGTGCTGCTGCTGATCGTCACCTCCGCGCTCTACACCTGGCTGCCGACCGATCTCCAGGGCGCCTACCACCTGGGCCACGCCGACGCTCCGTGGTCGCCGCGGGCGTACTGGTCGCCGGCGCCGCGGGGACGACGGGCACCGCGATGGCCGCCGACCGACTCGCCCGCCGGGACCGGCGCATGCGCCTGCGCGTCCCGGCCCTCGCCGCGCTGGCGACGGCGGGCCTCCTGGGCCCCGGCCTTCGGCGTCGTGCCGCCCGGAGGCGGGCAGCTGGCGCTGCTCCTGGCCGGTGCCGCGATGATGACCTGCGCTGTCGGCCCGGTCGCTGCCATCGTCATCGACGTCGTCCACACGGCTGCGCGGGCGACCGCGACCTCGGTGCTGGTCGTGGCCCAGAACCTGCTCGGCCTGACGATCGGCCCCGTGCTCACCGGCTTCCTCGCGGACCGAATCGGGCTGGTCCCCGCGCTGGCCCTCGTCCCCCTGCTCGGACTCGTGGCGGCGGGGGCCCTGTGGCTCGGCGCCCGGTCCTACCCCGGCGACCGTGTCGAGGGACCCGCTCGAGCGGTGGCGACCGCCTCGAGCACGAGGGCGCCGAGGTGACCCCGGACGCCGGCCGTGCCCGGTGGGCGGTCGTCCCTCCCGGGACGGCCCGGAGCCGGCGATCCTCCGCGTGACGGGGACCGGACCGGACCCCGCGGTCGCCACGAGACCGAACACCCCCGCCAAGTTCGCGATCCCCCTCGCGACCCACGTCGTCGAACACCCCCGACTGCTCGCGCGCGTGGCCGCGGGGGTGTCCGACGGGGTCACGCTAACCGCGCCCGCGGCCGGCTGGGGCAAGTCCCTGCTCGTCGGATTGTGGGCCGCGGGCGGCGCCGACGGCCGTCGGGCCGCCTGGGTGAACCTGGACCCCGGCGACGACGACGTCCGCTCCTTCTGGGCGACCACGGCCGCTGCGCTCGCGACCGTCGCCCGCGACCGCGCCGCCGCCGAGGCCCTCGCGCGCCTCGCGGCGGCCCCCACCGGGGGCGAGCTCCCCGGCGACCTCGTGCGCGCGCTCGAGCGGTCCGATCACCCGTTCGTCCTCGTGCTCGACAACCTGCACGAGGTGACCGACCCGGACGTCCACGCCGGGCTGCAACGGCTGGTGGAGCGCCCGCCCCGAATGCTCTCCCTAGTGGTCACCACCCGGCGCGACCCACCCTGGCCCCTCCCCCGTCTCCGGCTCGCCGGCCTGCTCACCGAGATCGGGGCGGACGACCTCGCGTTCCGCCCCGACGAGGGGGCGGCCCTCTTCGCCCGGTTCGGCGTGGAGCTCACGGCAGAGGAGCTCGACGAGATGGTGCAGCGGACCGACGGCTGGGCGGCGGGGATGCGCCTGGGCGCCCTGCACCTGCACGAAGCCCCCGACGTCAGGGCCGCCGTCGCCACCTTCTCGGGGGACGACCACGACGTCTCCGTATACCTCCTCGACGAGGTCCTCGCCCGGCTGCCCACCGACCTCGTGGGGTTCCTCCAGAAGATCAGCGTCGTCGACCTCGTCTGCGTCGACCTGGCCGACGCCCTCACCGGACGCGGCGACGCCGCCGCGGTGCTCGGGGAGCTCGCTGCCTCTCACCTCTTCGTGCACGCGCTCGACCGTCCGGGCCGCTGGTACCGGCTGCACCGGCTGTTGCTCGACTGCTCCGTGCGCAGCCGCTCCCCCGCCGGGAACGCCGGGACCTGCACCGGCCCCACGAAGATCGCCCACCACGCGCGCCCCGGATGGTCCAGGCCCACCCGGCGTGGTCGACGTCAGGATCGTCCTGGACCTCGTCCGGAGCAACCTCGGGACCGCGGAGTACTGGACCGGCGAGCCCGTGACGGCCGCGGTCCACCTGCGGGAGGCGACCGACCTGACGGACCCCCCACGCTCTCTCCCCCGGTCAACGCCGCGTCGCACCTCGCCCTGATCCCCGGCGATCGCGGCGACCTGGTGACGGCGGAGCAGACCGCCCGCGCCGCGGTACGGATCGCCGAGCGCGGGCTGGACGAGGACGATGCAGATCGCCCCGGCATACCTCACCCTCGCGCGCGTGGCGTTCGACCGCGGCGACCTGGACGACACGTGGTTGGGCCGCCTGGCGGAGGTGGAGGAGCAGTCTCCCGAGCACCACGTCTCGCTCGCGACGTCTCTCGTGCGCGCCGCGCGCCACGAGGCGACCGGTGACCCCGATCGTGCCCTCGCCGAGCTCCGTGCGGTCGAGGCGCGCCTGGGCGGGTGGGTCCCGCCGCGGCCCCTGCGCGAGCAGGTGCTGCTCACCCGGGCCGCCCTGCTCGCGCAGGTCGGCGACGTGGCATCGGCCCGCGTCCTCGCCGACCGCGGTGGGACGCCGCGGACCGGCACCGGGGTGCTCCTGCGGGTACGGCTCGCCCTGGACCTGGGAGACTCCGCGACCGCCCGGGAGGCGTCGGCGCGGGCGGACGACACGGATCCCCGGGGACGCACCGACGCCCGGATCGCCGGGGCGCTCCTGGCGGCCGCGGAGGGCGACGAGGACCGTGCGCTCGAACTCCTGGAGGACGCGCTGCTCGCGGCCGCGCCGTTCGCGCTGCGCCGGCCGTTCCTGGCCGGGTCGGACCTCGCCGATCTGCTGGCGCGCCGACTGGAGCACGGCAGCGCCGCAAGCGAGTTCGCACTGGACCTGCTCGGGCGCTGGTCCCCGGCCGGACAGCGGCGAGGGTTCGTCGACCCGCTGATCGAACGGGAACGCATCGCGCTGCGCTACCTGACGACCTCCCTCTCGAACGCCGAGATCGCCGCCGAGCTCTACGTCTCGGTCAACACGGTCACGACCCACCAGCGCGCGGTGTACCGGAAGCTCGGCGCCACCGGGCGCCGTGAGGCGGTGCGCCGAGCCCGCGCGCTGGACCTCCTCTGACGGGAGGTGAGCACCGCGGCCGTCCGCATCACCGTCCGAGGATGCGCCGCTTCTGGTTCTCGAACTCCTGCTCGGTCAGGACGCCCGCGCTCTTCAGCTCGCCGAGCTGCCGGAGCTGGTCGAGGACGTCGTCCCCGCCTCCGTCTCCGCCGTCGCCGGCAGGTGGCGGGGCGTACTGCGGTGGCGGCGCGTACTGCGGCGGGGCCTCCTCCGCGGCCCACCGTCCCGCCTGCCGGCGGGAGACGCGATTGGAGACCGCGGTGGCCGTCCCGGCCACGAGCGCGGTGCGGGTGAGTCCTCGCAGCAGACCCATGGTGTGCACCTCTCTCAGATGGTTGCCGAACCCGACACCGACGCGTCGGGGAGGTCGGACAGGGTGGTCAGGACGGCCTCGACGGGGATGCGTCCACCGGCGATGAGCTGCGCACCACTGCGCCGGATCGCGCCCGCGAGCGGGGCCGCCCACACGTTCTCGTAGACGAGCACCGCGGCCGTGGCTCCCGGGGCGACGACCACGCCGGCCTCCGCGAGGTCGTCCGGCCCGATGAGGCCCGAGGACGCCCCGTGGAACTCGAGGAGGTCCGGCACGCCGTCGCCGTCGAGGTCGAGGATCTCGACGCCGGTGAGCGAGCCGTCCGGTTCGCGGCGGACGAAGACGAGGTCGAGGATGCGGATCAGGCCGCGGTCGACCAGGTCCAGCAGCAGGGGCAGGCCCTCCCCGATCCTCGTGCCCTCCGGGAACTCGACGACGAGGTAGTCGATCGGGCCCGTGTCCGGTGCCGATTCATCCATGCTCCTGCCCTCCGCTCCTCCCGCGTCCGTCGCTTCCGGACGTCGTGGTCGTTCGTCGATGCTCTCGGGCCGGTCGGCCGGCGTCCTCCCTCGTGGAGGGTGAACCGGGGCGTGGGATGTCCGGCACGGCGCTCACCCGCCGCGGAGGAGGGTCCCGGGCCCCGAGCGGGAGACGCTGGGCGACGGTCCGCGACGCCGCACCGCGGGAAGAGGAACGCCGATGACAGCGCTGGTGTCCGTGCTCTCCGGGGCCCCGGACCCGCCCGGGACCGTGCTGCTGTGGAGCGGTTGGGAGTGGACCGGCAGCTTCACCGCCCTCGACCTGCTCGCCGCAGGGACGGGCGCGTTCAGCGGCGCCGTGCTCGTCCGCCACCCCGGCCACTTCCGGGGCTTCACCGTCCTCGGGGTCCTGTTGCTGGCCGCGGTCGCGGGCGTCGGGGGCGGGGTCGTCCGCGACGTCCTGGTCGACCACGTCCCGAGCGCGCTCACCAACCCCGCCTACCTCACCGTCGCGGTCGCCGGTGGCGTCGTCGGCTACCTGGTGGGGGGTCGGCGCGGGACGAGGGCACGGACGACGCTGTTTCGGTTCGCGGCGTCGTTCTCGCTGCCCTTCTACGCAATCGTCGGGGCGCAGAAGGGCGTCGAGGTCGGTCTGCCCGCCTTCGGGGTCCTCGCACTGGCGACGGTGGCACCGACCGCGGGGCGCTGGATCGTCGACGTGTCCGCCGGTGTCCCACCGGCCCACTTCGTGCGCGGCGGCTGGTTCGTGCCCACGGCGCTGCTCACCGGACTGGTGTGGATGCTGTGCGACCTCGCCGGTCTCGACCCGTGGCTGTGCGCCGCGGTCGCGTTCGTCGTCGGGTACGGCGCACGATCGTTGGCCACCGCCCGGTCGTGGCAGGAACCGATCGCCACCGGGCTGCCCGACGACGAGGGGGACGACCCGCCCCTCGGCGGGGGCGGGTCGTCCCCACATCGGACCACGGGGTGACGATGGGCGGGACCGGCGTCTCGGGACGTCGGCCCGCCGGGTCAAGTGGAGACGGCGGGGACCGGGGTCCCGTCGTTGCGGGGAGTGGTCCCAAGGGGGTCGACGGGCTCGACCGGGGGTTCGGCGAGCCGCGCCGGGTCGTCGGGCTCGTCCCGGCCGTGGCGTGGTTTCTCGGGACCCACCGAGCCGATGAGGTGGTCCACCCACTTCGCGTCCGGGTCGGTGTCGACCAGCACGGCCTTGACCAGCAGCGTCGCCGGGATCGCAAGCAGGGCACCGAGAGGGCCGAGGACCCAGGCCCAGAACAGCAGCGCCACGAACGTGATGGTGGTCGACAGCCCGACGGCGTCACCGGTGAACATCGGCTGGATCAGCGACTGGACGACGGCGTTGAGGACGATGTAGACGACGAGGACCGTGGCCATCATCTGCCACCCACCGACGAGCAGGCCGAGCAGGGCCGGCGGGATCACACCGATGATGAACCCGATGTTCGGGATGAAGTTGGTGATGAACGACAGCAGGCCCCAGAGCACCACCAGCGGGACCCCGATGAAGGCCAGCCCGATGCTGTCAAGCACCGCGACGATCAGCCCGAACACGGCCGTCACGATCAGGTAGCGCCGCGTACCCGTCGCGAAGCCCTGCAGGGCGCCGACCATGTGCGGGCGGTCCGAGCCGATGCTCGCGAGGCGGCGGCCCGCCCCGTTCGCCTCGGCGATCAGGAACAGCAGCAGCGCGAGGATGAACACGATGCTCGTCAGCGCGCCACCGAGGTCGGCCAGCACCGACCCGATCGCGCCCACCACCTTGCCGACGTCCGCCGAACTGGCCGTGGACCGCGCCTGGGACGGGTCGAAGCCCACCTTCTGCAGCGTCGCGGTCAGCGAGTCGGTCAGCTGGTGGATGCGCCCCGAGTACTGCGGCACCAGGGCGACCAGCCGGCCCACCGACGCCACCAGGACGGCGACGAGACCCACGATGACCGCGAAGACGACCACGACGAGCGCCAGGATCGTGCTCCAGGCCGGGAGCCCCTTGCGGCGCATCCAGGCCTGCAGCGGGCTGACCGCGATGACGACCACGAGGGCGAGCAGGATGGGCGAGATCAGCCAGGCGGCCTGCTGGAGCCCGGCGACGACGATGACGACGGCGGCTGCGCCGAGCAGGAGCATGAGGCCGCGCGGGAGGCCCGCCACCCGGCGGACCACACCGCCGACCGGCGAGGCGCCGGATGGTTCGGTAGGGGTGGACATACCCGGCAACGTTAGGAAGTCAGCGGCCGCACGGGCTCATCCGCGCAGGGTGAGCCTCCCGCACGCGCGGGTCGCCGACTCGCCGTCGCCGTGACGGCGCCCGTCCTCACCCCGGCGTCAGGTCCTGGCGTGACCGACCCCGCCGGACCGCCTCGAGCATCGAGCGCACCACCAGGCCGAGCACCAGCAGGTCCCCGATCATCTGGATCGTCACCAGGACCCGGGCCGGCTCGCTGACCGGGGCGATGTCGCCGAAGCCGACGGTGGCGAAGACCGTGACGGCGAAGTACAGCCCGTCGGTGTGCGTGAGCGGTTCGCTGAACGACCCGGGTCGCGCGGCCTCGAGCAGCACGTAGATCGCCGCGAAGAGCAGGAGGAAGAGCGGGATCGCGCTGGAGAAGGCCTCCACGGCGCGCAGGACCGGATGTCGGGCCAGGACGATGGCCCGCAACTGCCACGCCACGAGGCCTGCGAGGACGACGAGTCCTGCGACGAAGAGCACGACGGCCCCGGCCCCGACCGTCCCCCGCAACGGTAGCCGGTAGTACACGACCATCAGCACGACCACCGTCGCCAGCGACCGTGCGGCGCTCAGGGCGATGCGGCGGCGGGACGGCGCGTTGGGCCTCACGAGGAGGTCCCCGCCGGCGGCGGGGTCGGGCTCGCGGTCGGACTCGGAGACGGGGCCGGGGTCGAAGACGGGGTCGGGGTCGGGGTCGGGGTCGGGGTCGGGGTCGGGGTTGAGGCGGCGGGCGGGGTGAGCCGCAGGGTCACGACGTAGGAGACGGCGACCGCGACGATCACCAACGGCATGACGGTGAGGCCGTTGCCCGCGAGCAGCACGGTGGCGAGCAGGACCGAGGTGAGCGGGAGCCGCAGCATGACCGTGGACATCGCGCCGATGCCCATCGCCGCGCCGGCCAGCGGCGAGAGCCCGGGCAGGTGGGCGAGCGCGAGGCCGCCGGCCGCTCCGAGGAACATCGCCGGGAAGACCGGGCCACCGCGGAAGGCGACCAGGGACAGGCAGTAGCCCAGGCCCTTGGCGACGAGCAGCAGCACCACCACCACGGCGGGGGTCGCCGCGCCGGTGAGCAGCAGCGGGCCGATCGCATCCTGGCCGGAGAACAGGACGTCGGACACGTCGCGACCGGTCAGCAGGGCGTAGCCGGCCGCCAGACCGGCGATCACCAGACCGGCCGCCGGCACGGCGAGGATCAGCCGACGCTCGACGGGCCCACGGATGCGGCCACCGAGACGCCGGATCCCGGTACCGGCCGCGGCTGCGACGACGCCGATCAGCACGGCCCACCCGAACTCGGCGAGCGTGGGGCTCCCCACGGGAGGCAGACCGGGGATCGAGAGCGAGACCGCACCGAGGCCCGTCCACGCGTCCAGGCCCACGAAGATGACGGTCCCGATCCCGGCGGCGAGCAGGCCCGGCACGAGCACGAGCCCGAGGGTCGCCCCGGACAGCCCGGCCGCCTCCATGAGGAGGAACGCCCCGAGGAGCGGGGAGCCGAACAGCGTGCTGATCGCGGCGAAACTGCCGGCCGAGGCGACGATGGTGAGGACCCGGGGGGCGGGATCACGCCGGGCGAGGCGCACCGCCAACGCGGCGAGCCCGCCGCCGAGAGCGATCAGCGGGGCCTCGGGCCCGATCACCGCGCCCGCGGCGAGCGAGGCGAGCGCGGCCAGGACGACGCCGGGGAGCTCACGGGGCTGCGGGAACGAGCCGGATGAGAACCCGTCGATCGGGGTGTGGCCGCCACGGCCCGGGAGCCGTCCGATGACGAGGGCGACGAGGAGCCCGGCGAGCAGCAGCAGCGGGGCCGGCCACCAGGCCGGCGGGTGGGCGTAGCCCAGCGCCCCCGGGAGGTCGCGGTACAGCCAGCCCTGGGCATGGTTGATCAGGACGATGAATCCGTAGGAGACCGTGGCCACCGGGACACCGAGGGCGGCAGCGACCAGGAGCAGGACGAGGTATCCCCGGCTGCGCACCACGGTGGCCGGGTCCGTCGGGCCTCCGGCCGAGCGGGTCGTGGGAGGTCCGGGAGCCTGTGGGGGCTGCGGGGACTGGCGCGCGGTGGCGGCGTCGAGGCGGTCGACCATCCCGGGAGCGTCGCCTGGTGGCGGCCCATCGCCCTCCCCCGCGAGTGGTGAATCGACGACTCTCACCCGGCGCAGGTGACGACCCGGGACGGGACGCGGAGCACGGTGCGGGCACGCGACGACCCCGGGGAGGGCACGTGATCCTCTGGTACTACCTGCGCTACATCGCCCGTCACGCCCACGACCTGCCGTGGGTCCACCTCGTGATCGGGCTCATCGGCAACCTGTTCTTCGTGCTCGGCAGCATCATGTTCCTCTACCCGGCGTCGACCACGCTCGGGACGTGGTTCTTCATCATCGCGTCGTGGGGCATGCTGATCGGCGTGCTCGGGGAGATCGCCGCCCGCTACGAGATGCGCCGCCGGGCCGCCGCGCAGGCGGCCGCCGCCCCGTGAGCGTCCCGTTCACCCCGCGGGGATGAGGGCCGCCCGCGGGGTGACCGGAACAGTCGTCGGAGGTCGCCCGCCAGCGATTCCGTGGCCGGGGCGCACCGCGATTTCGAGGAGGAAGAACCGATGGCGACGTTGACGGCATGGAAGTTCCCGAGCCCCACAGGCGCGGACGACGCGCTGGCGACGCTGGAACGGCTTCAGAAGGAGGAACTGATCGTCGTCCAGGACGCGGCCGTGGTGACGTGGCCCGCGGACCGCAAGCGCCCGAAGACCCGCCAGCTGCACAGCCTGGTCGGCGGCGGCGCACTCGGGGGGAGCTTCTGGGGGATGCTGTTCGGGCTGATCTTCTTCATCCCGCTGCTCGGCCTTGTCATCGGGGCCGCCGCCGGCGCGGCCGCCGGCGCGATGCGTGACGTGGGCATCGACGACGAGTTCATCAACGACGTGCGAGAGAAGGTCACCCCGGGCAGCTCCGCCCTGTTCGCCCTGACCTCGAACGCCGTCACCGACAAGGTGGTCGACGCCTTCCGCGGCAGCCACGCCGAGCTGCTGCACACCAACCTCTCCGGCGATCAGGAAGAGCAGCTGCGGGAGGTCTTCGGCGATGTCGACGAGGCCGAGCCGGCCGGTACCGGCGCCGCCATGTGAGGTGGCGCTCTGCGTGAGGTCCCCGTCCGCGGTCCCCGCAGGCGGGGACCTCGCGCGTCCGGGCTCAGCGTCGTGCGTCGGGCTCGTCGTCGGGCTTGTCGTCGGTCCCCGCGTCGTCCGGGTCCTGGGGCGCCTGCCGCAGCGCGACGAGCTGCAGCCCGAGGGACTGGACACGCCCCAGCACGCCCTGCACCTCGTCCTGGCTGCGTGAACGCCCCGAGAGCACGGTCTCGGCCGGGAGCTCGACGACCTCCATGCCCGGAAAGGCCGCCCGGACCCGCTCGGAGAGGCGACCGCGGACCCGGATCTCGAACCGTCTCGACACAGCTGTCCTCCTCCGCCCCGCGGCGGGCCGATGGCCACCGACGTCCCCGATCCTCGGCAGGTCTTCGGCACGGTCCCTCATCCCCACGAGGTGAACGGTGGGGAAACAGGCGGTTCCGGTCAGACGAGGAGCTCGCGCTCGTACGCCCGCGACACGGCTTCCCGGCGGGTCGAGACCCCGAGCTTGGCGTAGATCGACCGGATGTGCGTCTTCACCGTGTTCACTGAGACGACCAGCTCGTCGGCCATCGCCGGCGCGTTGAGCAGGGACGGCAGCAGCGCGAGCACCACGAGCTCGCGCTCGCTCAGGGACAAGGAGGTCTCCGCGTGCGCCGCGGCGCACGCGGCCGCGATCCGTGCGCGGAACGGGGTGGACGGACCGCCGGCGCCCAGCAGCACGCTGTGGGTGCGCTCTCCGGCCTCGACGAACGGCCGGACGAGGTCGAGCGTCCGGCCCTGGTGGACCGCCACCTTCAGCGCCGCGCGTCCGGCGTCGTCATCGCCGTCCTGTAGCGCTGCCTCGGCCTCGAGGAGGTGGATCTCGACGAGCAGCCCACCTCGGGCTTCGCCGTCCACCAGGGTGGCCGCCAACGCCCGGGCCGCGGTGTGCCGTCCGGCGGCCGCCTCGGCCCACGCCCGCATCAGCACGACCTCGGCGGCCTTCCCGGTCCGGGCGCGCAGCCAGTCGACGACCTCGCCGGCCGCGCCGTGCTCGCCCAGGCGCGTCGCGGCACGGAACTCGAGCACGGCGAGGGCGCCGGCCATGGGCGCCGGGAGCGCGAGGGGGCCGAGGGCCTCGCGAGCGGCGCGTGCCTCGGCGAGCCCGGTGCTCCGCGCGCCGCGTCCTCCGCTGTCGCCGAGCGCGGCGCCGTGCACCACGTGCAGGGCGTAGGCGGCATCAGGGGGCCACGCCTCGCCGGCACCGAGCGCCTGCTCGCACCGCGATCGGGCGCGCTCCGGCTCGGCACCCAGCAGCTCGGCGTACGCGGCGAACGCGACGGCCAGCGCCGTCGGTGCCAGGCAGTCGTCTCCCGACCGCTCGGCAGCGGCGCGCGCGTCCCGGGCGGCGGCGGCCACCGCCCGAAGGTCGCCGTCGCCGCAGTCGGCGACGGCGAGCAGCGTCGACGCCTGCGCCTCGAGCAGGGCGAAGCCGTGCGCGTGGGCGAGCGCCACGGCACCACGGATGCCGGCGCGGGCGATGGCCGTGCCCGTCCCGGATCGGGGGGCGAGCGCGGCCGCGGCGCGGCCGAGGTGGATCAGTGCCGCGAGCTCGGGGGCCACCGGCTCCACCGCGACCACCGGCGCGGCCGCGGGTCGTTCCGCCGGGCCGTCCGCGGTCACCCCCGACCCCGCCGCGAGGAGCTCGACGCCGGTGCGCAGCGCCTCCAGGGACGGATCGTGCTCAGCGGGCCGAGCGCGGCGGGCCCGCACCAGCGCCGCCGCCGCGGCGGCGGGATCCCGATCCTCGAGGTGGACCAGCGCCGCGGTCAGCGCCAGACGGGCATCCTCCTGCCGGCCCCCGGGACCGACGAGTGCCAGGGCCGCCCGCAGCGGGACGAGGTCGCCGGCGAGCAGGAGCCGGACACCGTCGCGGCGCAGCAGCTCGGCCACGAGCGCCGGGTCGGCCGTGCGCTCTGCGTGGCGCAGGGCGTGGACGGACTCGTGGTGCTCGGCCCACCATCGCATCGCGGCCGCGTGGAGGTGTCGGTGCCGCCCCGGCCGGTGTCGGGCCAGGTCCGCCACCAGGTGGGACCGCAGCAGGCCGTGCAGGCGGTATTCCGCGGGGGCGACGCGTTCGACCATCGCGGCCCCGTGGACGAGCTCGTCGAGGACGTGCGCCGCGTCCGACCGCCCGGTCAGCGCCACGGCGAGCGCGGTCGGCAGGCGCCGGCACACGCTGAGGTCCTGCAGGAGGCAGCGGCTCGCCGCCGGCAGGGCGGTCAGCACCTCCCCGGTCAGATAGTCGGCGATCGAGCGCTCGTCCCCGCTGAAGCCGGCAAGGGCCGCGCTCGGATCGTGGCTGCGGCGCAGGGCGATCGCGGCCAGGCGCAGGCCGCCCGCCCACCCCTCGGTGCGGTGGTGCAGCACGGCCACGTCTCGGGCGTCGAGCTCGACGCCCGTGGCCTCCAGCAGCGCGGCGGCTTCGTCGGGGGCGAACCGGAGCCCCTCGGCGCGCAACTCGGTGAGCAGACCCTCCACACGGAGCCGCGGCAGGGCCAGGGGCGGATCCGAGCGCGCCGCGAGGACCAGTCGCACCCCGGACGGGTCCCGCCGCAGCAGCCGGGTGAGCACGTCGGTGGCCGCGCGGCTGCCGGCCAGGGCGTGCACGTCGTCGAGGACCAGTCGGACGGTCGGACGCAGGGCGTCGAGCGCGTCGAGGAGCTCGTCGGTGGGGTCCTCGCCGTCCCCCCGGTCTCCCGCCTCAGGGCGGGCCGCCAGGTGGGTCACCGCGTTCCCGGAGCGGGCACCGGCCGCCAGGATGGCCGCGAGTATCGCCGCCCGCAGGCGTCGGGGGTCGGCGTCGTCCGGGTCGAGGCTCACCCAGGCGGTCGGCATCGCGGGGTCGTCGCGCGCCCACTCCGCCAGCAGCACCGTCTTGCCCGACCCGGCGGGCGCGATCACCGCGATCAGCCGGGCACCGCGCGCCTCGTCCAGCCGCCGCCACAACCGGGCCCGCGGCACCAACCACCGTGGGAGCTCCGGCACCGCGACCTTGCCGGCCGGGATACGAACCATCGCGAGCGACCTCCGTCTACTCCCCCGCACGGTCCCTCGCGGACGGATGAGACGGCCTCCTCCCTCGGGGATGAGGGCCGGTGGTTCGGCGGCCTGGGGGATCGGTCGCGGCGCCGTGCCCGGCCCGTGGGCCGGGCTCACCGGAGCAGGCCCTGCTCGTGGGCGGTCAGGACGGCCTCGCGGCGGGTGCCGACCCCGAGCTTCGCGTAGATCGCGCGGATGTGGGTCTTGATCGTGTTGATCGAGACGTCCAGGTCCTCGGCGATCTCCTCGAGGCTCTCCAGCGACGGCAGCCGCCCCAGCACGTCGAACTGGCGGGCGCTGAGCCCGGTCGTCGTCGGAGCACGCGTGCCGGTCCGCGCGGCGACCGCCCGGGCCGCGAACGCTGCACGGTCCCCGGTGCCGACCAGCTGGTCGACGAGCAGGGCACCGACCTCGTCCCCGGCGTGGACGAAGGGTCGCAGCGCGTCGAGCGGCACCGCGTGGTCGAGGGCGGTGCGCAGCGCGTTCCGCGCGCCGGGTCGGTCCCGGCGTGCCAGCCGGCCGCGGGTCTCGAGGAGCCACGCTTCGACGACGGTAGCCGCGGGCCCCGGTGGGAGTCCGCCCGCGAGCAGCGGTTCGAGCGCCTCCCGCGTCGCGTGGGGCGACCCGCTCTCGGCGGCGGTCCACGCCCGCACCAGGTGGAACTCCGGACTTGTCGGCCAACGTGCGGCCAGCCAGGACGCCACGCCGGCCGCGGCCGTGGTGTGCCCCAGCGACGAGGCGGCGCGGTGCTCCATCAGGGCGGCGGTGACCTCGAGCGCCGCCGGGGCTCGGGTGTGGCCGAGCTCGGCGCGCGCCGACTGCAGTTCGAGCAGCCCCCGGGCACGGTCGCCGACGTCGACCAGCCCACCGCCGCGGGCACTGCGCAATGCATACCGCAGGACCGGCGGCAGGACCCGATCCCAGCTCGGTGGCTCGTGCACCGGGATGGCCAGGGCCCGGTGCGGCTCGGCCCGGAGCAGCCCGACGTGGGCGTCGACGGCGCGGGCGACCGCGAACCAGGGTGAGTCCTCCCGCCCCGCCGCGCCGGCGAGCGCGGCGTCGGCGGTGGTGGCCGCTTCCCGGACGTCGCCGACCAACCACAGGGCCGCGCTGAGCAGGGACCGTGCCTGGAGCTCGAGCCTGCCCAGCCCCTGCCCCCGGGCGAGCTCGAGCCCGTGCCCCAGCTCGTCCACCGCGCCCCGGGGGTCGCCGGCCAGGGCCGCGGCCCCGTGGCCGACCCGGGCCAGCGCGGCCAGCGCGGCGTCGTCGACCCTCGGCGCCGGCCCGGTCACCGGCCGGCGCAGCCCGACCAGCCGCTCGGTGGCCGTGCGGAACACCGCGGCGTCGGACCCGGGGTCGGCCGGTCCGGCCCGCCGGGCGCGGTGCAGGGCCGCCCGCAGCTCCTCGGGCCTCCCCCGTTCGAGGTGGACGTGGGCGGCCGCCACCGCGATTCGGGGGTCGGCCGCCTCGGGTTCGCCGTCCAGTGTGGCCAGCGTCCGCTCCAGCGCGTCGTGCTCGCCGCTCGCCACCAGACCCGGCGCCCACCGGGCCATCAGAGCGGCCAGGAATCCCGGGTCGCCGACCCGCTCGGCCTGGGCGAGCGCCTCCCGGGGCCGTCCGTGTTCGGAGCACCAGAGGGCCGCGCGCCGGTGCGCCTGCGCCGCGAGGTCCGGCCCGTGGCGGCGAAGGTCCGCAACGAGGTAGGAGCGCAGCAGCTCCGCGATCCGGTACTCGGCGCCCGGGGCACCCGTACCGGTCACCAGCCCGGTGCTCCGCGCGAACTCGTCCAGCACATCGGCCGCGTCCTCGCGGCCGGCGAGCTCGACGGCCAGGCCGGACGGCAAGGTCTCGGCCGGACTCACCCGGCGCAGCGTCTCGCGCTGTGTCTCTCCGAGTCCCGCCAGCACCTCGTCCACGAGGTAGTCCGCGACGGGACGCTCGTCCCCGGAGAAGTCGGCGAGGAAGGCGTCAGGGTCGGGGTGGCGCCGCAGCGACAGCGCCGCCAACCGGAGACCAGCGACCCAGCCACCCGTCCGCGCGTGCAGGACCGCGACCTGCGCGGGCGTGAGCCGAAGCCCCGAGCGCGCCATCAGCGCTGTCGACTCCTCGAACGTGAACAGCAGCTGCTCGGTCCGCACCTCGTGCAGGCGCCCCTCCATCCGCAACCGGGGCAGCGGCAGGGGCGGGTCGCGCCGGCCGGAGAGCACGAGGCGAAGACCGTGCGGTGCGCACCGCACCAGCCTCTGCAGGCCGTGGCGGACGGCGGGACCCTCGATGTGCTGGACGTCGTCCAGGACGAGGCGGACCCCGTCCGGCAGGACCGCGACGCCCTCCAGCAGCTCGCCCAGGAAGTCCAGTTCCACGGCATCGCGCGACACGACCAGGCGGCGGATCCGGCTGGAGGGCGGCACGGAGGGCAGCGCAGTCAGCGCGGCCAGCACCGCGCTCCACAGCCGACGCGGATCGGTGTCCTCGGGTTCGAGGCATACCCACGCCGTCGGAGGAGCCGGGCTCCCACGGATCCAGGCGGCCAGCAGCGACGTCTTGCCCGACCCCGGCGGGGCGCACACGAGCGTCAGCTCCCCGTCGGCGGCGCGATCGAGCTCGGCCTCCACCGCCGACCGACGGATGTGCTCGAACGGGACCGAGGGAGGTGCCGTCTTCGAGGGCGGGACGCGGACCATTGCCCACCCCCGGCCCTGGTTGCCGTCGTGACGGTCCCCGAGGTCAGAGGACGGACCCCCCCGACGGTTTGACGAGGACCATCACCAAGTACGGTAGCTCAGCGGAAAGTCGGGCGCCATTGCGCAAACTCCCCGAAGAATTGGTCTTTTCAGAGGCCAGTCATGCGTCGTTTGGTCGCGCGTGGTGACGTTCCTCGCGCGGACGAGCACGTTGCGTTGTGACTGCCGCGGGCCGGCCCCCAACGACCACCCGCTGCGGATGAGGGTTCGACCGCCCGGTCCGGCCAGGCTCGGGCGAGGAGGTCCCGGCCGCCGGTGACAGCCGCAGGCTCCGCGGCGGCGGGCTCGGGAGGAGGCGTGATGACCGTGAGCCGCTCCTACGAGTTCCGCGTCGAACCGGGCGTGCCCGACGCGGCACGGGACGTGTTCTGTGACATGGACCTCGAGGCGACGCCCGGCGGGACGGTGCTGCGGGGCACGGTCGTCGACGACTCCCACCTGCACGGCATCCTCGCGCAGCTCCACGCGCTCGGCCTGACCGTGATCGCGGCGCGCCCGCTCGACCGCCTCTCGCGGCGGGACACCCCTTAGCTTAGGAGGGACACCCCCCGGGGGCGATGACCGCCACCTGCCTGCGACGCCTCGGCCCGAAGGGTGTGAGCAGCCCAGTCAGCCGCACCTCACCGCTGGGTCGGGTCCTGGTCGAGCCGCCGCATGATCGCCAGGACCCGGCCGGAGGGCCGCCAGCCCAGAGCCAGGAGGAAGCCGAGCCCGACCATCACCACGAGCAGGGCCTGTCCGGGAAGCCCGAGCCAGAGCAGCCCGAGGACGAGGACCCCCGTCGCGACCATGACGGTGACACGCCGACCCCGTCCACTCCGGCACCGCCGCATCCGGCGGGCTAGGCCCGGGTCGTTGCGGGCCAGCGCCTTCTCGGTCTCCTCGAGCACCGTGCGTTCCTCGTCGTCGAGCATCGTGGCGTCCCTCCCCGGCCGCTGCGCGGCGTCGTTCCCCGATCGCGCGGGCGCAGCATCGAGCGTCGTCCGCGCGGCCGTGCCGTGGCTCACCCCGCCGGGATGAAGGAGGGCAGGCGGCCATGGTCCGGCCTCCGCGGCGCCCTCCGCTGCCGCGCCCGCGGTCCGGGCCCGCGACTCATGCCGTGGCCCCCCGTCGGCGACGGTAGACGCCGCCCCCGGCGTGGCTGCTCACGTCGGCGACCAGCGCCAACGCCAGCCAGAGGAAGTCGAGACCGACGACTCCGTGGGGCGCCACGAGCACGTACACCAGCGTCGTCCAGGGCAGGAGCACGAAGCCGAGGAGCGGGAGCAGCAAGGTCGTGAAGGTGGCACTCCACTGCGCCGGCTCAACGAGCCACCAGATGACGATGACAGCGCGAGGTCCGAGGACGAGCAGGAGGATGACCAGGCACATGCCACGGTTGTTACCAGCGGTGCGGCGCCGCCTCTCACCCCTCGAGGGTGAGTGCGCGGACCGGCAAGGTGCGGTGGGCCGTGGCTCGGTCTGGCGACGAGGGGCGCGCGGAGATTCACCTCCGGTGGGGGATGCCGGACCGAGTCGTCGAGATGACGATCCGTCGTGGAAGACGAGCAATGGTCATCGATGATTGCGTGGATAGCGCGGTGCGGCCGGGACCGCGGACCCCACGCCACGAAGGAGAAGGCGATGAGCACCATCGACAGCAACGGCGAGGCCACACTATTCGGCAATCGCTTCGTCACCCGGGAAGTACCGACGCGACGTTCTCCCGATTCGGGCATGACCGCGACGGATGCCATGCGTCTGGTAGCGCTGGATCTCGCCCTCGAGGGCGACCCGACCCGGAACCTCGCGACGTTCGTGACCACCTGGATGGAACCGGAGGCCCAGCGGATCATCGCCGACAACATGCACCGCAACTTCATCGACACGCCGAGTACCCCCGGACGGCCGAGATCGAGCAGCGCTGCATCCGGATGATCGCCGATCTCTTCCACGCGCCCGCGAAGACCACCGGCGCGCGCACCCAGGGCTCGTCGGAAGCGATCATGCTCCGGGCCCTGTCCCTCAAGTGGAAGTGGCGCAGGCGCCGTGAGGCGGCGGGACAGCCAACCGCCGACCCGAACCTCGTGTTCGGCGGCGACGTCCACGTGGTGTGGGAGAAGTTCTGCCGCTACTTCGACGTCGAGCCGCGCATTGTGCCGCTGCAGGAGGGCAAGTACACGATCGGACCCGACGAGGTCAGGCGGTACATCGACGAGAACACGATCGGGGTGGCTGCCGTGCTCGGAACCACCTTCACCGGGCACAAGGACGACATCGTCGGCATCAACAACCTGCTGACGGAGATCAAGCGCCAGCGCGGGATGGATGTCCCCCTGCACGCTGACGCAGCGAGCGGCGGTTTCGTGTGGCCGTTCCTCTACCCCGACTCCGCGTGGGACTTCCGCCTGGAGCAAGTGACGTCTATCAACGTCTCCGGCCACAAGTTCGGGCTCGTCTACCCAGGAATCGGCTGGCTGATCTTCCGCGAGAAGGGAGACCTGGCCCAGGAGCTGGTGTTCGAGGAGAACTACCTCGGCAAGACCGACCCGACGTTCAGGCTGAACTTCTCCACGGGCTCCGCGATGGTCCTCGCGCAGTACTACAACCTCGTGCGGTACGGGCGGGCCGGCTACACCTACATCATGGAGAACATGCAGCAGAACGCTCGGATCCTCGCTGACCTGCGGGCGACGGGCCGGTTCGAGCTCATCGGGGCCGACGGGGAGCAGCTGCCGCTCGTTGCCTTCCGACTGGCCGGAGACGAACCGTACGACGAGTTCGATGTTGCGTGGCAGTTGTCGGCGGAACGGGGGTGGATGGTCCCCGCCTACACCCTGCCTCCTGACGCGCAGCAGGTGACCATCATGCGGGCGCTCGTGAAGCAGACGCTGAGCCGCGAGCACGTGGACACCCTCGTCCGCGACATCTCCGACGCCTGCGAGACCCTCGCGAGCAAAGGGAGGGTGCACACCTCGGAGCGAAACAAGATCATGACGGGTCCGGGGCACTGAACTGGGCGTGCCCGGCCCCGCAGGCCGGCAGGTGACGCACCGCGACCGGTAGGCTGCGGCGCTCGCCGCCGACGACCCCGGCACCCGGGCGGACTCAGGCGTCCGCGAGCCCGGCGCCAACCTCACGAAGCACCGGGTGGTCGTGGTCCCGGGCCAGGACGTGGCCGACCGCCAGCGCCGCGGCGACGGGCCAGGACACGACTTCGAAGGCGGCGAAGGTGACCATCACCCCCAGGAAGGCGAGGCTGCCGGTCGGCGGCCACCCGACCGGGCCGACCAGGGGCACGTCGACCCGCCATCCCTGCGAGGTCGTCGCGGAGGGGCCGGCTGTCCGGGGGCTCGTCGCCGGTGGGTCCGTCGTCTGTGGGTCCATCGCGGGGTGCCTCCACGGGAGCGAGGGCCGGCGGGTTCCGGCGTCATCCCATCCGACCGACCTGCGGGCGCTCCCGCATCACCCGGAACGGAGGACACATCCGCCAGGGGACGTCACCACCGCGCCTGGGCGGGCAACTCGCCGGCGATCGCGGTGGTCACCGGCTGCGACGGGAACACCGCACCGACACCGAGGTGGCGGCGCACGTCCTCGGTCGCGGCGGCGAGTGCCCGGACCCGGACGGCGTCCCGCTCGGCGCGCGGGCGTCCGGACACCGCGCGGACGACCTGGAGGTAAGCACCGGGCAACCCCGGGCCGATGATCACCCGTCCCAGCCGGACCACGCGGGCCCGCACCCCGGGTCCGGGACCGGCGGCCGGGACGATCCGGGCCGCGACACGGCGCCGGATGCGGGCCAGCACCACATCGCCGGGAGCGCTCTCGAGTCCGACCCGGACCACCGCGGCGACCACCACGTCTGTCGCGGCGTGCGGTCCGACCGCCCCCACCAGGAGCGGCGCGATCTCGGCGAGGGCGGACCGCGCCTGCGGCCCGACGGCGTCGTTGACCCGCCGCGCCAGCTCACCGAGGGCCCGGTCGGTGCACCGCGGTGAGTCGCTCCACGGCTGCCCGGCCAGCACCGAGACGTACTCCATCACGCACGCGCCGTCCGCGGGGCGGCGGTGTCGGCCCGTGCCGAGCACCGGCAACCCTTCGGGGACGCCCGCCGCCGTCGCTCCGTCACCCTGTCCGTTCATCCCGGTCCTCCCATGTGATCGACATCCTCGGGACTGCTCGTCCGGACGCGCACGGCACGCCCCGGTGTGCCTGCGGCATGTGGTGACCGGGTGGCCGCCACCTCGACCCCGTCCGCCGCGACGTGGTGCCCGGCGCCGAGCCGGCGACGGAACACGTGGTAGCTCCACCCCTGGTAGAGCAGCACGAACGGCAGTACGACGGCGGCCACGACGGTCATCACCCGCAGCGCGTAGGGCGACGACGCCGTGCCGGCCACCGTCAGGTCGTAGGCGGGTGAGGTGCTGGAGACCATGACCCGCGGGTACAGCTCGCCGAACAGCGACGCGACGACCCCGGCGATCGTCAGCGACGTCGCCCCGAAGGCGAGCCGCAGACGCCGCTCCCGCACCAGGACGACGGCGGCCAGCGCGCCCAGGGCGGCGATCAGCTCCGGGAGCGAGAGCAGCACCCCGTGCCCGGAGGTCACCCGTGTCCAGAACGCGAACACCACGACGACCACGACGGTGACGGGGGCCAGCACGCGGGCGGCGAGGACCGCGCGCTCGCGCACCGGGGAGTCGGCGCGGAGCTCGAGGAACAGCGTCCCGTGCAGGAGACAGAGCGCGGTCACGGTCAGCCCGGTGGCCAGGGCGTAGGGCTGCAGCAGCGACCCGAGGTCGCCGGTGAACTCGCCCGCGGCGTCGATCGGCACCCCGTGCACCAGGTCGCCCAGCGCGACGCCCAGGACGAAGGGCACGACAGCGCTGCCCGCGGTGAGGGTGGCGTCCCAGATGCCTCGGCCTCGCGGGCCGGCGGCGTGGCTGCGGAACTCGAACGACACCCCGCGCAGGATCAGCCCGACCAGCGTGACCAGCATCAGCAGGTAGAACCCGGAGAACGCGGTGGCGTACCAGCCGGGGAAGGCGGCGAACATCGCGGCGACGGCCACGATCAGCCAGACCTCGTTGCCGTCCCAGACCGGGCCGATCGCGTCGATGGTCTGCTCGCGGCCCGCCTCGTCCCGCCCGAGGACGCCGTGCAGCATCCCGACGCCGAAGTCGAAGCCCTCGAGGAGCAGGAAGCCGGTCCACAGGACGGCGATGACGACGAACCAGAACGTCGTGAGCGACATCGATGCTCCTCAGGAGGTCGGCTCGAACACCGGCACGTCGTCATCGGTGTGGTAGGTCGCCCCGTCGTCCGCGTCCGGGGTGCTCACCGGGTCGAGCTCCTTGCGGGCGAAGCGGGCCATCAGGAGCCAGTCGACGACCGCGAGCGCGCCGTAGAGGAGCAGGAACACCCCGAGACTCGTCGCGATCGTCCCGATCCCGACCGACGGGGACGCCGCGTCCGAGGTGCGCAGGAGTCCCTGGACGATCCACGGCTGCCGCCCGTTCTCGGTGAGCAACCAGCCGGCCGTGTTGATCACGAACGGCACCGGGACCGCCCAGATCGCGATCCGCAGCAGCCACGGGGACTCCACGAGCACCCGGCGTCGCCAGAACCCCCACAGGCCGAGCAAGAGGAGCAGCCCGCCGAGGTAGGCCATCACGCGCATCGACCAGTACTGGATGAACACGTTCGGGACGTAGTCGCCGGGGCCGTACTGCTGTTCGTACTGCGCCTGGACGTCGTGCAGCCCCTGGACCTGTCCGTTCCAGTGGTTGGTCGCCAGCAGGGACAGCAGGTGCGGGACCTGGATGATCTTCGTGGGGGTCTCGTCGCGGTTGCCGCCGCCCACCTGGAACAGGGAGAAGGAGCACGGCTGGCAGGTGGTCCACTGGGCCTCGGATGCGGCGATCTTCATCGGCTGGAACCGGGCCTCGGTCACCCCCAGCTCGCTGCCGACCAGCATTCCGAGCATGACAGCCGGCACGAGGATGCCGATCGCCAGGTGGGCCGAGCGGGTGAAGGCCTCGGGGCTCGAGCCGCGCCGGAGGTGCCACGCCGAGATGCCGAGCATGACGACGGACGCGGTGATGACCGAGGCGAGCAGGACGTGCAGGTAGCCCCGCAGGAAGACCCCGTTGGTCAGCAGTTCCGTGATCGAGGTGAGCTGGGCGCGCCCGGTGACGGGGTCGAGCTGGTAGCCGACCGGGTGCTGCATCCACGAGTTGGCGGCCATGATGAAGGCGGCCGAGAGCGCGGAGCCCAGCGCCACCGCCCAGATCGTGGCGAGGTGGACCCGCTTCGACAGGCGTCCCCACCCGAACAGCCAGAGCCCGAGGAACGTCGACTCGAAGAAGAAGGCCACGAGGCCCTCCATCGCCAGCGGCGCCCCGAACACGTCACCCACGAACCGCGAGTACACCGACCAGTTCATCCCGAACTGGAACTCCTGGACCAGCCCGGTCACCACGCCCACGGCGATGTTGATGACGAGCAGGGTCCCGAAGAACCGGGTCAGCTTCAGGTGCTCGGCCCGCCCGCCGCGGTGCCAGGCCGTCTGCAGCATGGCCGTGAGCAGGGCGAGCCCGATGGTCAGCGGCACGAACAGGAAGTGGTAGATCGACGTGCTCGCGAACTGGAGTCGGGCCAGTTCCTCGGCGGTCACGCCGGGCCGCCGTCCCGCCGCCCGTTGCCGGTCCGGCCGGTGCCGGACGCCGACCCGGCCAGTGCGGGAGCGGGCGCCCCGTCGGCCTCCGGGCTCACGCGCGGTGCTGGCGGGCGCGGCGACGGCGCGGGCCCCGAGCGGGGCGGGGCGGGCGCCCCGCGCCGGTCGAGCGCACGGTCCAGCGTCAGGGCGGCGTCGATGAGTGAGAGGTGGGTGAACGCCTGCGGGAAGTTCCCGATCTGCTCGCCGGTCAGGGCGATCTCCTCGGAGAACAGGCCGACGTGGTTGGCGTAGGTCAGGATCTTCTCGAACGCGAGCCGGGCCTCGTCGACCCGGCCGGCCCGGGCCAGCGCGTCGACGTAGGTGAAGGAGCAGAGCGAGAAGGTGCCCTCCGATCCCTGGAGCCCGTCGGGCGACGCGCTGGGGTCGTAGCGGTAGACGAGGCCGTCGGTGACCAGTTCGTCGTCCATCGCGCGCAGGGTCGACTGCCACATCGGGTCGTAGGGGCTCAGGAAGCCCACCGTGCCCATCCGCAGCAGCGCCGAGTCCAGCACGTCGGAGGCGTAGTGCTGGACGAAGGCCTGCTTCTCGGCGTTCCACCCCCGCGCCATGATCTGCTCGTAGAGGCCGTTGCGCGCGGCGGTCCAGCGCTCGAGCGAGGCCGGTCGTGCCCGGGAGGTGGCCAGGCGGATCGCCCGGTCGAACGCCACCCAGCACATCAGGCGGCCGTAGGTGAAGTCCTGCCGCCCGCCGCGGCTCTCCCAGATGCCGTCGTCGGGCTGGTCCCAGTTGTCGGTCAGCCAATCGAGCAGGGTGACCAGCGCCGTCCAGCCCGCGTGGCCGATCTCGAGTCCGTGCGCATCGGCGAAGTAGATGCTGTCGAGCGCCTCGCCGTAGATGTCCAGCTGCAGCTGCTCGGCCGCGGCGTTACCGATACGGATCGGCAGGGAACCGCGGTAGCCCAGACCAGCCCTCGAGCTCCACCTCGGGCAGGTCGGCCGTCCCGTCGACCGAGTACATGATGTTGAGGGGGTCGCCGCTGGCGCCGTGACGCTCGACGACGCGGTCGCGCAGCCAGGTGCAGAACTGCACCGCCTCCTCGGTGAAGCCCATCCCGAGCAGCGCGTAGACCGAGAACGAGGCGTCGCGGACCCACGTGTAGCGGTAGTCCCAATTGCGCTCGCCGCCGACCTGCTCCGGGAGACCGGCGGTCGGTGCCGCAACCAGCCCGCCGGTGGGGGCGTAGGTCATCAGCTTGAGCGTGATCGCCGAGCGCTGGAGGATCTCCCGCCAGCGTCCGGTGTAGGTGGACTGCGCGAGCCACGCCCGCCAGAACGCCACGGTGTCGTCGAACATCTGCTGGAACTCGCCCACCCGGATCTCCCGCGGCGGACCGGCGGCCGCTGACTCGAGCACGACGCCGCGGACCTGCCCCGCCTGTAGGGTCAGCGAGGCGCGCACCCGCCCCTGGTCGACCTCCACGTGCGCCAGCCGCTCGTCCTCGGGCTCGCGCACCACGTGCAGGGTCAGCGACATCTCGTCCGTCTCGAACACCCCGCCGCCGTCCAGGACGCGCGTCCTGTGCGGGCTCCGGCCGTAGTCGAACCGCGGGAAGATGTCGAACTCCATCGTCATCCGACCGCGGACGCAGCGCAGCATCCGCACCAGGCGGTGGTTCCCGCTGATGTCGTGACCGGTGACCGGCATGAAGTCGTGCACCTCGCAGACCCCGGACGGGGTCATGAACCGCGTGATCAGGATCGCGGTGTCCGGGTGGTACATCTGCGTCGAGGTGAACGGTTCGCCGACGGGCCGCACCCGGAAGTGACCGCCCCGCTCGTCGTCGAGCAGGGCACCGAACACGCTCGGCGAGTCGAACCGCGGGCAGCAGAACCAGTCGATCGACCCGTCGGTGGTGACGAGGGCCGCGGTCTGCAGGTCGCCGATGAGCCCATGGTCGGCAATGGCCGTCTCGGTCATGGTGTGTCGCCTCCGTGGCCCGGCGGGCCTGGGTGCCGTGGTCCGCGCCCCGCTCCGGCGCAGGAGGCCCACCGTCGTCGCGCGGGCGGCACCGCCACATCACCCCGGGAGCATGAGTGCGGGCCGTCGCGCCCCGGAGTCATCCGGTCCAGGTGATGCCCGTCGGGCGTCGCGCGCTGTGAGTCTCGAGGGGCGCGAGCAGCGGCCGCACCGGTCCGCCGCGCCACCCCGGGGAGCGGAGCGCGCGATGGTCGAGAGCCGGCACTACGACGTCATCGTCATCGGCACCGGGGCGGGCGGGGGAACGCTCGCCCACCGCCTGGCCCCGTCGGGCAAGCGGGTCCTGCTCCTCGAGCGCGGCGACTACCTGCCGCGCGAGCGCGACAACTGGGACTCGACCGCGGTGTTCGTGCGCGGCAAGTACCGCGCCCAGGAGTTCTGGCACGACAAGGACGGCAACGAGTTCCCGCCCGAGGTGAACTACTACGTCGGCGGCAACACCAAGTTCTACGGGGCCGCGCTGTTCCGGCTGCGGCCCGAGGACTTCGGCGACCTGCGCCACCACGGCGGCTGTCTCGCCGGCGTGGCCGATCGGCTACGACGACCTCGAGCCCTACTACACCGAGGCCGAGCACCTCTACCTCGTGCACGGCGGCACACGGCGAGGACCCGAGCGAAGGGCCCGCGAGCGCGCAGTACGCGTACCCGCCGGTGGAGCACGAGCCGCGGATCCAGCAGCTCAGCGACGACCTGGAGAAGCAGGGCCTGCATCCGTTCCACCTGCCGATCGGGGTGGACCTGACCCAGGACGACCACGGCGGCGCGACGCACGACAGCGCGTGCATCCGATGCGACCGGGTCGACGGGTTCCCGTGCCTGGTCGGCGCCAAGTCCGACGCCCAGGTCATCGCGGTCGACCCGGCGCTCGCCACCCGAACGTCGAGCTGGTGACCGGCGCCTCGTCGACCGGCTCGAGACCGACCCCACCGGACGCACCGTCACCGGCGTCGTCGCCGAGCTCGGCCGACGGCGAGCGGTCACGTTCACCGCGGACGTCGTGGTCGTCTCCGCCGGCGCGGTGAACTCTGCGGCGCTGTTGCTGCGGTCGGCGAACGACCGGCACCCGACCGGGCTGGCCAACGGCTCGGACGTCGTCGGGCGCCACTACATGCGCCACAACAACTTCGCGGTCATGGCCGTCTCGAAGGAGCCGAACCCCACGCGGTTCCAGAAGACGCTGGCGCTGCAACGACTGGTATCTGGGCGCCGACGACTGGGACTACCCGCTCGGCGGCATCCAGATGCTGGGCAAGTCCGACGCCGAGCAGATCCGCGCAAACGCGCCGCACTGGGCGGGGGTCCTGAGCCCGGAGATGCCGTTCGAGGTGCTGGCCCACCACGCCGTGGACTTCTGGCTGTGCGCCGAAGATCTGCCCGCGGCCGGAGAACCGGGTCACCCTCGACCGCGACGGCCGCGATCCAGCTGGCGCTGGACGAGAAGAACAACGTCGAGGGCCTCAAGCGCCTGCGCCACAAGCTCGCAGGGCATGCTCGGCGACCTCGGCATGCACCGGACCACCTGCTCGCACCACAGCATCTACCTGCACAAGGGGATGCCGATCGGCGCGACCGCCCACCAGGCCGGCACCGTCCGCTTCGGCACCGACCCGGCGCAGCTCGGCGCTGGACGTGCACTGCCGCGCGCACGAGCTCGACAACCTCTACGTCGTCGACACCAGCTTCTTCCCGAGCATCGGCGCGGTGAACCCGTCGCTCACCGCGATCGCCAACGCGATGCGCGTCGGCGACCACATCCTCGAGCGGCTCCGCTGACCGGGATCCCAGGACGCAGACGAGGAGCACGAGCATGGCAACCGATCGGGTCGACGCATTGGTGATCTTCGGGGCGACCGGGGACCTCGCGAAGCTGGAGACCTTCCCGGCGCTGGTCGGGCTCGTCGAACGCGGGGTGCTCGACGTCCCCGTGGTCGGCGTGGCCAAGAGCGGGTGGGACCTCGGGCAGTTCCGCGACTACGCGACCGCGTCGCTGCGGCTCAACGGGCTCGACGAGCGGAGCCCGGCCGCCGTGAAGCTGCTCGGGCTCCTGCGCTATGTCGACGGGGACCTCGACGACGACGCGACGTACGCGGCGATGTCGCGCGAGATGGGCGACGGCGGGCGGGCCCTGTTCTACCTCGAGGTGCCGCCGCCGCTGTTCGGCCGGATCGCGCACGGGATCGCCGCGGCGGGCCGGGCCGACGGCGCGCGGGTCATGGTGGAGAAGCCCTTCGGCACCGACCTGGCGGGCGCGCGGGCCCTCAACGCCACCATGGCGGAGGTCTTCCCCGAGGACGCCATCTACCGCGTGGACCACTGGCTGGGGCTGGACCCGGTGGAGAACGTGCTCTTCACGCGCTTCGCGAACTCGGTCCTCGAGCCGCTGCTCAACCGGACCCATGTGCAGAGCATCCAGATCACGATGGCCGAGGCCTTCGACGTCGCCGACCGCGGGCGCTTCTACGACAGGACCGGCGCGATCCGCGACGTCGTGCAGAACCACATGCTCCAGGTGCTGGCCACCGTGCTCGCCGACCCGCCCGACGGATCGGGTCTGGGCTCGTGGCGAGCCGCCAAGGCGCGGGTGGTCGAGTCGCTGGCTCCGCTGTCACCCGCGACGACGGTGTGCGGCCAGTACGAGGGCTATCACCAGGTGGAGGGCGTCGAGCCGGGCTCGACCACGGAGACGTTCGTCGCGCTCCGGCTCACCGCGGATTCGTGGCGATGGGCCGGGGTGCCGTTGCTCATCCGGGCCGGGAAGTGCCTGCCGGTCACCGCGACCGAGGTCGACATCCGGTTCCGTCCGGCCCCGTACGACGTCTTCGGGCTGATGCCGTCCCCGGCCGCCAACGCCCTGCGGTTCCGGGTGTGGCCGGAGACCGAGGTCGGCCTGACGCTGGCCGGGAAGAAGCCCGGCGCGGGGTGGACCGCCGAGCACGAGGAGCTGACCTTCGCGGTGCGACCCGGGTCGGACATGCGGCCCTACGACCGCCTCATCGGTGCCGCCCTCGACGGCGACCGCTGGCTCTTCGCCCGCCAGGACACCGTCGAGCAGGCGTGGCGGGTGGTGGAGCCGGTCCTCGGCGATGCCGTCGAGGTCCACCCGTACGCCCGGGGGACCTGGGGGCCGAAGGAGGCCGAAGGCTTGCTGCCCGACGGCGACACCTGGCACGACCCCGCCGACGCGGCCCTCCGGTGAGCACGGCGAGCACGGGGAGCGCGGCGCCGGCTGGGCCGCGCCGGGTGGTGGTCGTGGTGGGCGGCGGGTTCGCCGGGCTCTTCGCGACCAGGGCCCTGCGCCGGGCGCCGGTCGAGGTCGTCCTGGTCGACCGCGCCGAGCACCACCTCTTCCAGCCGCTGCTCTATCAGCTGGCCACCGGGATGCTCTCCGAGGGCCAGATCGCGATCCCGCTGCGGCGGCTGCTCGCGCGCCAGCACAACGTCCGGTGCGAGCTCGCCGAGGTCGTCGACGTCGACCCCGCCGCCCACCGGGTCGTCGCCGCCCGGCCCGGGGGGACGCGCGTCGAGCTCGGGTACGACGACCTCGTCGTGGCCGTCGGGGTGCGGCAGACCTACTTCGGGCACGACGAGTTCGCCCGGTGGGCGCCGGGGATGAAGACGATCGGCGACGCCCTGACCATCCGCCGCCGGGTGTTCGGCGCCTTCGAGATGGCCGAGACGGCCGCGGACCCCGCCGAGCGGCGTCGCTGGCTGACGTTCGCCCTGGTGGGCGCGGGGCCCACCGGCGTCGAGCTCGCGGGGCAGATCCGCGAGCTGGCCACCCGCACGCTGCGCCGGGAGTTCCGCAGCATCGCCCCCGAGGAGGCCCGCGTCCTGCTCTTCGACGGCGGCCGGATGCCGCTGGCGTCCTTCGGTCCCGCGCTGTCGCGCCGGGCGGGCGAGGCGCTCGAGGAGCTCGGTGTGGAGGTAACGATGGGGTCGGTGGTCACCGGGGTCGATGCCGACGGGCTCGTGGTGCGCGACCGGGACGGCACCAGCATCCGCCACGCGGCGGGCACCGTCCTGTGGACCGCGGGGATCGAGGCGCCCCCGGTCGTCGCCGCGCTCGCGGCCGCCACCGGAGCGCCCCGGGACCGGGCCGGACGGGTGCAGGTCGACCCGGACCTCACCGTTCCGGGCCACCCCGAGATCTGCGTGATCGGCGACGCCATGAGCCTCGACCAGCTGCCCGGGGTCGCGGAGGTCGCCATGCAGGCAGGCCTGTACACCGGGCGCCGGATCCGGCGGGCGAGCCGGGGCGGCGGGCCCGCCGGGCCGTTCCGCTACCACGACCTCGGCTCGGCGGCCTACATCTCGCGTGGCCGGGCGGTCGTCTCGGCGGGTCCGGTGCACCTGAGCGGCGTCGCCGGCTGGCTGGCGTGGCTGTTCGTGCACATCGCCTTCCTCACCGGGTACCGCAACCGGCTCGGCGCCGTCCTCAGCTGGGCGACCACCTTCGCCCGCGACGTCCGGCGGGAACGGGCGTTCGCCACCGAGGGCATCGACCGCGTCCGGGACGCGTACGCCCCGGACGGGGTCGCCGACCCTCCCGGAGACCTCCCGCTGCCGGGCCCGGCCGTCACCCGATGAAGGCCCTCGACGGCCGCATCCTGCGCCACGTCTCGCCGGCCCGCCGCGACGTCGTGGCGACCGCGCTCGCGGGTGTCCTCACCGCCGGCCTGATCATCGCCCAGGCCGGTCTGCTCGCCGACCTCGTGAGCCGCGCGTTCCTCGACGGCGCGGACCTCCACGACCTCGGCGCGATCCTGACCGCGCTCGCCGTGGTGGTGGCGGGGCGGGCGGTGCTGGCGTGGCAGGGCGAGGTGTCCGCCCACCGGGCGTCCGCCACCGTCACCCGCGCGGTGCGCACCGGACTGCTCGGGCACATCCTCGCGGTCGGCCCGCGCCATCCCGGTCTCCCGGCCGGAGGCGAGCTCGCCGCGCTCGTTGGACGCGGTGTGGACGGCCTCGACGGCTACGTCCGGCGCTACCTGCCCGACCTCGTCGTCGCCGTCGTGGTGCCCCTCGCGGTCGCCGTGCGTATCCTCTCGGCCGACTGGCTCTCGGCCGTCGTCATCGCGGTGACCGTCCCGCTGATCCCGGTCTTCATGGTCCTCATCGGCCTCCACACCCGCGATGCGGTGGCGCAGCAGTGGCGCACGCTGGCCGCACTCGGGCACCACTTCCTGGACCTGGTGGCCGGGCTGGACGTCCTCACGGCCTTCGGTCGGGCCCGCCGGCAGGGCGGTGTGATCGCCCGGTACTCCGCGCGGTACCGCCGACTGACCCTGGAGACCCTGCGCACGGCGTTCCTCTCCTCCCTGGTCCTCGAGGTGCTGGCCACCCTGTCGGTCGCCGTGGTCGCCGTGTCGGTCGGCCTGCGCCTGGTCGAGGGCCGCCTGGACCTCACCACCGGGATCCTGGTGATCGTCCTGGCCCCGGAGGTCTACCTGCCGCTGCGCCGGATCAGCGCCCGTCACCACGAGAGCGCCGAGGGCCTCGCCGCGGCCGACGACGCCGCCCGGGTCCTGGACCTCTCCCCCGCCGGGCCGCCACCGGAAGACGGGCTCGCGGCTCCGGACCCGTCCGCGACCACGCTGCACCTGGAGCGCGTCGGAGTGGACGGCCGGGCGGGTCCCGCCCTCGACGACGTCTCGCTCGACCTGGCCCCGGGCGAGGTCCTCGGCGTCGTCGGTCCGAGTGGCGCGGGCAAGTCCACGCTGATCGACGTGCTTCTGGGCTGGCGTCCTCCCGACCGCGGCCGGGTGCTGGTGGGCGACGTCGACCTCACCCGGCTGGAGCGGTCGTCCTGGTCGGCACGGGTGGCCTGGGTCCCTCAGCGGCCCCTGCTGCTCAGCGGCACCGTCGCGGACAACCTCCGGCTCGGGGCCCCGGAGGCCACGGATGCCGGGGTGGCCACCGCGGTCCGCGCCGCGCAGCTCGACCTGGACCCGGGCACCGAGGTGGGCGAGCTCGGGCGGGCGCTGTCGACCGGCCAGCAGCGCCGCGTCGCGCTGGCCCGCGCGCTGCTCGCCGACCGCCCTCTCCTGCTGCTCGACGAACCCACCGAGGGCGTCGACGCCGACACCGAGGCCGCGATCCTGGCCGCACTCCCCGCGGCACTGGCCGGGCGCACCGCGGTGGTCGTCAGTCACCGCCGCGCCGTGCTCGGCCTCTGCGACCGGGTCGTCGGGCTGCCCGGCCCACCCGCCGCCGCAGCGGGCAGCGCGCCCCCACCCCCTCGGCCGGCGGCGCGCGCCGAGCCGCCGGTCGCCGTGGCCGTCGAGGCGACCCCGGAGGCCTTCCCGGCGGGGAGCGCCGTCGACCGCCCGCTGCGGTGGCTCCTCGCGACGGCGCGGCCGCACCGGGTCCGCCTCGCCGGCGCCGTCCTGTTCGGCAGCCTGGCCATCGGCAGCGCCGTGGCGCTGACCGCGACGGCCGCCTGGCTGATCTCCGCGGCGGCGCTGCACCCGCCGGTGCTCACCCTGATGGTCGCGATCGTCGCGGTCCGGGCCTTCGGCCTGGCCAAGGGCGGCTTCCGCTACCTCGAGCGGCTCGCCTCCCACGACGTGGCCCTGCGGGTGCTCGCCGATCTGCGGGTGCGGGTCTGGGAGTCGCTGGTCCGGCTGGGTCCCGCCGCGAGCGCCCGCCTGCGTCGGGGCGATCTGTTGACCCGGTTGATCAGCGACGTCGACGCGCAGGAGGACGTCCTCGTGCGCTCCCTCGTCCCGGGCGCCTGCGCGGCCGTCGTCGGGGCCGCCACCTCCCTCGCCCTGGGCCTGATCCTCCCGGCCGCCGGGATCGTGCTCGCCGCCGGCCTCGTCGGCGCCGGGATCGTCGCGCCGGCCGTGACGCTGCGCGCGGTGCGTGCCACCGGGAGCCGGACGGCCGCCACCCGCGGCGCCGTCGCCGCCGCAGCCGCCGAGTTCCTGGTCGCCGGTCCCGACCTGGTGACCTTCACCGCCGCCGAGCGACGCCGGGCCCGGATCGCCGACCTCGACCGCGGGCTCGCCGCCCTCAACCGCCGGGCCGCCATCGGTACCGGGCTGGGCGGAGCGGTCGCCACCCTGGCCGTCGGCGCGAGCATGGTCGGGTGCGCCGTCGTGGGCGTCGTCGCCTTGCGCGCGGGCACCCTGCCCGGCCCGGCGTTCGCGGTGCTGGTGCTGACCCCGCTCGCCGTCACCGAACTGGTCGCCGGCCTGCCCGACGCCGCCGAGCGCCTGGTCTCGGGCCGCCACGCCGCGCGACGGCTCGCCACCCTGGAGAGCGCCGACGCGACCGTCACCGAGCCGACCTCCCCCCACCCAGTGCCGGAGGGCCGGACGATCGCCGCACACGGGCTCTCGGTGCGCTGGCCCGGCGCGGACCGGGACGCGGTGCGTGACCTCGACCTCGACCTCGCCGCGGGCAGCCACCTGGCCGTCAGCGGCCCCTCCGGCGCCGGGAAGAGCACCCTGATCGCGGCTGTGATGCGCACCCTCGAGGTCGGTGCCGGGGCGGTCCTCGTCGACGGTGTGGACGCCCGGGACCTGCGCTCCGACGACGTCCGCAGCCGGATCGCGTGGTGCGGTCCCGGCGCCCACCTGTTCGACGGCACCCTGCGCCAGAACCTCCTGGTGGCCCGACCCGAGGCCACCCCCGAGCAACTGGAGGACGCCCTGGCGCGCGCCGGACTGCGGTCGTGGCGCGGGCACCTGCCCGACGGTCTCGACACCCGCCTGGGCGGGATCCGGCCGGGCGTGTCCGGGGGCGAGCAGCAGCGCATCGGCATCGCCCGCGCCGTCCTGGCCGATCGTCCCGTGCTGGTGCTCGATGAACCCACCGCCCACCTCGACGTCGCCATCGCGGACCAGCTCTGCGCCGAGCTGGTCGAGCTCGCCCGGGGACGGACCACGCTCGTGGCGACACACCGACCCGGGGAGATGGCCGGCTTCGTCCAAGTCCGGATGCGCGCTCCCTGGCAGGTGCCGACCGTGGACCGACCGGAGCCGGGGGCGGAGATCGCCTCACCCGCAGCGGGTGACCCGGGGTCACGGCGTCGTCGCGCTGACCGAGCCGACCGTCGTCACCGTCGTCGTCGGAGCAAGAGTCCGACGGCGATTCCGAGCACGAGGGTCGCGGTGAGCGCGACCCACTGCGGCATGATCACCAGCGGGATCAGGAGCCGGATCGCGACCGGCTGGCGGTTCTCGACCACGAAGACCACGGCGACCACGAGCAGGACGACACCGAACGTCCATCGGGAGGTCCACCACGTCCGCGGCGACATCGAGTGGTCGGTTCGGCTAGAGATACGTGACTGGCTCACGACGGCTCCTCGGGAGCGCTGGTGGGGGTGACGGTCCATCTCCCGCCACCCGCGACCGACCGCCTCAGCCGATCGGGGCGGCCGACGTCGGGCGGCCTAGGAGGGCGCCCAGGGTCCGGACACGAAGTCGCTGGCGCGGCTGGGGCAGGAATCCGCCACCGTGGTGAGGTGCAGGCCCACCGCATCCACGGTGGCCTTGTAGAGGCCCGCTTCGCCGGCGCACGGGGCTCCCGCGGCGCTGGTGAAGGTGACGCGCTGCGAGGAGTCCTGGGAGATCGTCCCCGGGATGCTCTGCAGGGACGCCGTGTTGGTCTGCGTGTAGCTCGTCCCACTGTCAATGGTCAACGTCTGGGGCCCGCTGGGTGTGATGGCATTCCGGTAGGTGCCCGGGGGGATGATGGTCACCGCTGCCGGGGGAGGCGGCGGGCCGCCGCCGGACGGCCCCGAACAGGCGGTGGCACCCAGAGCGAGGAGCCCCCCGAGCAGGACGACCCACCGGCCCCTCGATCGGTGGACGCGTGGTCCGGGGGCGGTGTCGGTTTGAGTCACGGAGGGCTCCCTGCTCGATGAGGACGAAGTGCCGGGACGCCGTCAGGCGGGCGGCGAGCGACGGCCGCTGCTCAACGCGAAGATCACGGCCACGTCGACGGCGATCACGACGATCGCCCACAGCGGGTAGGCGGCGATGAACAGCAGGTTCGCCAGCGCGCTGATGACGGCGAGGACGATACCCACGACGCGGGCCCAGGTCTTGCCGGCCATGACGCCGAACCCCGCAGCCAGGACGAGAACGCCGAGCGCGAGGTGGAACCAGCCCCAGCCGGTGTAGGACACGGAGACCACGAGCCCCGCGTCGCCGATCAGGTAGTAGGCGGGCCGGAGGATGGCGACCAGCCCTTCGATGATCTGGAAGCCGCCGAGCAGGATCATCATGATCCCGGCGAAGGAGATCCAGCCGCTCCAGCCGTCGGTGTCGGACCCGTAGGACCGGGGCTGCGCCATGTACGCCGCCTGTGCCCCGACGGCGGGAGTCCGTTCGGTGTCGGTCATGTCGTTCTCCTCAGCGCATGGCACACGCGCCCGCGGCGTCCCGTCGGACGGCGGGATCTGCGGCGAGTGTGGGCAGCCGGGTCATCCCCGGCGTCACCCGTGGAAGATGAATCGGAGGCCATGTGGTCATTCGTGGGGCGAGGTAGCCAGCGGTCGCCCGCGTCGTCGTGGCCGGGTCTCGCGGCTTCGGCCGAGCGCGCTGCGCGAGCCGACTGCGCTCGCATCGACACCGAGCACCTGCTGCTCACCCTGCTCGACCCTCCGCAGGTCGGTGACGAGGACTCATCGTCCGCGCAGCCGTTGAGTGCGCCGAGTCTGCTGCGCCGCGCCGGCCTGTCGCAGACGGTCGTGCTCGTCGTGGTCGAGGCCGTCTACGGGCCAGGGGCCGCGACCCCGGTCGCCCCGAAGCGTGGTCGAACCCTCCGACCGTGCCCGCACCGTGCTCGACGGCGCCGCGGCGATCGCCGCCCAGCGAGGGCGGACTCGACACCGACCGACGACGACGTCCTCGTTGCCCTCGTCAGCGCCCCAGGGTGGTGTGGCCGCAGCGGTCCTCGAGGAGCTCAGCCTGAGCCCTTGGCGCCGCGCATACGAGCACCCGCCGTCCCGTCCCTGACGGCGCGCGCCAGATGGTGGTTTCGACTCGCATCAGCGCTCCCGGCTCGCTCGCAAGCCGACGCGGCGTGGGCCGAGCCGGGACGGTCCATACTCGCCCCCCGGGGGCGATCTGGGCCGTCCTCGGCCCTGCGATCCGATCATCGGCGGACCACGTCAGTGATGCTGGCGGGGGGACGACCTGGAACCGCACCGCGTCCGGCTCCGACCAGATCTCGATCCGGGCCTGCTCGGCGAACGCGTGCTGAGGATGTTGTGCAGTGCCCCGACACAGCAGAAGTAGAGGAGGCCTCGACGTGGGAGAAATCGGTCGCGCAGACATCGAGGTTTCACGGGGATCGGGATGGTGCGGCGCGGCGCGGCGCAGCCGCTGTCCGTGCCGGACATCGCCTTCCTCGCCGCGGGCATGCTCCGCGCCGGCGTCCACCTCCGGGGGCAGGTTGGGTCCTGGTCGCGAGCACCGTCCTCTCGGCGGCTGCGCTGGCGGGCCTGCGCGACGTGGCCGACCTCGTCTCGACGGTCTGCCTGCCCGCGGTGTTCGCAGTGATCGGGGGACGAGAGCTCGGCCCGATCGAGGGCACGGCGGGAGAACTCGAATTCCGGTCCGCGTGATCGCCCCGCTCGGGGTCGGCACCCGCGCGTGAGCCGTGTCCGTCCGGTCGTACCCGCGCACGCGCTCGAGGCGCCGAATCATCCGGTGAGGGTGATGTGGGAGCACATGGGTCTGCCCATGATCGCCCGACGCAGACCGCACCGCGGCCAGACCGCCCAGGTCGGGCCGTCCGCTGGGGCCGCCGAGGAGAAGAGACGCACGCAGGGTGTGCAGCACTCACCCACCATGCAGTCCGGTGCCCTGAGCACAGGGCCCGTCGGACGAGGAGATCACATGGCGCAGGACAAGCCGAACATCGTGGTGATCTGGGGCGACGACATCGGCATCTCGAACCTGAGCTGCTACAGCGACGGTCTGATGGGTTACCGCACCCCGAACATCGACCGGATCGCCGAGGAGGGCGTCCGTTTCACCGATTACTACGGTGAGCAGAGCTGCACGGCGGGTCGAGCCGCGTTCATCTGCGGGCAGAACCCGATCCGCACCGGTCTGACCAAGGTCGGGATGCCGGGCGCGACCGTCGGGCTGCAGCCGAGCGACCCGACGATCGCCACGGCGCTCAAGGCGCACGGTTACGCCACCGGCCAGTTCGGCAAGAACCACCTCGGTGACCGGGACGAGCACCTGCCCACCGCCCACGGCTTCGACGAGTTCTTCGGCAACCTGTACCACCTCAACGCCGAGGAGGAGCCGGAGCTCGACGACTACCCCTCGCCGCAGGAGTTCCCCCACTTCCGGGAGCGCTTCGGTCCTCGCGGTGTGATCCATTCCTGGGTGAAGGGCGACGGCACGCAGGAGATCAAGGACACCGGCCCGTTGACGCGCAAGCGGATGGAGACCGTGGACGACGAGTTCGCGGACGCGGCGGCGGGCTTCGTCCGGAGCCAGGTCGACGCGCAGACGCCCTTCTTCCTGTGGTTCAACACCACCCACATGCACTTCCGGACCCACGTCAAGCCCGAGAGCAAGGGTCAGGCGGGACAGTGGCAGTCGGAGTACCACGACACGATGATCGACCACGACGCCGTCGTGGGCCGCCTCCTCGACCTGCTCGACGAGCTGGGCATCGCCGACGACACGATCGTCGTGTATTCGACCGACAACGGTCCCCACATGAACTCCTGGCCCGATGCCGGGATGACGCCGTTCCGCGGGGAGAAGAACTCGAACTGGGAGGGCGCCTACCGGGTGCCGGCGCTGGTGCGCTGGTCCGGCACGATCCCGGCCGGGCGGGTGCTCAACGGCATCATGAGCCACAACGACTGGTTCCCGACCCTGCTCGCCGCAGCCGGCGTACCCGACATCGCCGAGCAGCTCAGAGCCGGCGCCGAGTTGTCCGGCACGACGTACAAGGTCCACCTCGACGGGCACGACCAGCTCGGCTACCTCAGCGGGGCGGAGGAGAAGAGCCCCCGCAACTTCTTCTTCTACGTCTCCGACGGCGGCGACCTGACCGCGGTGCGGTTCGACAACTGGAAGCTCGTGTTCCTTGAGCAGCGCGCCACCGGCACCCTGCGGATTTGGCTCGAGCCGTTCACCGAACTCCGCGCGCCCAAGGTCTTCAACCTGAGACTCGACCCCTACGAGCGTGCCGACATCACGTCGAACACCTACTACGACTGGGTACTCGATCACGCCTGGGTCGCGGTGCCCATGCAGGCCTTCGTCTTCGAGATGATCCAGAGCTTCGCCGAGTTCCCGCCGAGCCAGAAGCCCGCCACCTTCGGGCTCGACGAGGTCCTCGCCAAGCTGACCACGGGCATGGGCAGCGAGTGATCCACCCACCTGCGGTCTCCCCCGGTGCGCCTCTGACCCGGTCCGGGTCGCCGCCGTCCACGCCCAACATGGTGTGGGTGCCCGGCGGCCGGTTCCGGATGGGATCCGAGCACCACTATCCCGAGGAGGCACCGGTCCGCGAGGTCGAGGTCTCTGGGCTCTGGATGTCGCGGACGCCGGTGACCAACGCGGCGTTCGCGGCGTTCGTCGACGCGACCGGGTACGTGACCGTCGCGGAGCGGGCGCTGGACCCGGCCGAGTTCCCCGGGGCGCCCCCGGAGAACCTCGTCGCGGGCTCGATGGTGTTCGTCCCCCCGCCCGGCCCGGTCGACCTGCGCCACCTCAGCCAGTGGTGGCGTTGGACCCCCGGGGCCTCGTGGCGCCGCCCGCACGGTCCGGACAGCAGCGTGCCCGATCCGAGACATCCGGTGGTGCACGTGGCCTACGAGGATGCGACCGCGTACTGCGGGTGGGCCGGCCTGGCGCTGCCCACCGAGGCGGAGTGGGAGCACGCCGCTCGCGGCGGGCTCGAGTCCGCCGCGTACACCTGGGGCGATCAGCCCGAGGCGCCCGGACGGCCCTTGGCGCACCACTGGCAGGGCGACTTCCCCTGGCGTCCGGACCCCGGATACGGCAGCACCACGGCCGTCGGGTCCTACCCTGCCAACGGCTACGGCCTCGCCGACATGGCCGGCAACGTCTGGGAATGGACCGCGGACTGGTACCGGTCCGCCCGTCGGCCCGACACGAACGGTGCCGCACGGAACTCGGGTGGCGGCACCGCGCATGAGAGCCTCGATCCGGACCAGCCACAGTTCCGTGTACCGCGCAAGGTCATCAAGGGCGGGTCGTTCCTCTGCGCCGACAGCTATTGCCTGCGCTACCGACCCGCCGCCCGACGGCCCCAAATGATCGACACCGGGATGAGCCACATCGGCTTCAGGTGTGCGACGAGGCCGTAGGGCGGCCCGCGCACTCCATGCGTACTCGCGCACCGTCCCGTGCCGATCCCCAGACGAGGAGGACAGGACCATGGCGACCGATCCCCTTCCCGGTTGGAAAGACCGCGCCGCGAAACGCGCGATCGTGGAGTTCGTCGAACGCACGTGTGGCACGGGACCCGACGCCGCGCCGGCCGAGGAACGCGTCGCGGTGTTCGACAATGACGGCACGCTGTGGTGCGAGAAGCCGATGCCGATCCAACTCGACTTCATCATCCGTCGCCTCGTGGAGATGGGGGTGGAGCAACCCGACCTCCGTGAGCGCCAGCCGTGGAAGGCCTCGCACGAGAAGGACTACGGCTGGTTCGGTCGGGTCATGGACGAGCACTACGCCGGGAACGACGCCGACCTGGGTCTCTTGGCCGCGGGTGTCCTCAGTGCACACGAAGGCATCAGCGTCGAGGCCTTCGAGGAGCTGGCGGACCAGTTCCTGCGGAGTGCCCGGCACCCGGGCCTGGGCCGTCCCTATCTCGAGTGCGCCTACGCGCCGATGGTCGAACTGATCGGATACCTGCAGGCGAACGAGTTCTCCTGCTACATCGCCTCGGGTGGTGGACGTGACTTCATGCGGCCCATCAGCAGCGACATCTACGGGATTCCGCGGGAGCGGGTCATCGGCAGCAGCGCGAGCTTCTCCTACACCGGCGACGAGCACGGCGGAACGATCATGCGGAAGCCGGAGGCCGACTACCTGGACGACGGGCCGGAGAAGCCGATCCGCATCTGGAGCCGCACGGGGCGTCGCCCCCTGCTCGCGGCAGGCAATTCGAACGGGGACGTCCCCATGCTCCAGTTCACCCACCACGCCGACAGACCGACACTCCGGCTCCTGGTCCTCCACGACGACCCGGACCGTGAATTCGCCTATACCGGCGGGGCGGAGACCGCGCTGGGCCAGGCGGAGGCCGAGGACTGGACCGTCATCAGCATCCAGAACGACTGGACCACCGTCTTCCCGACCTGATGCACCGTGTCGAGGGCCGGCGGGCACCTGAACGCGTGGTCGCCAGGGCGCTCGAGGACGTCGTGCCGGTGTGATGCACCCGGCGCTACGTCACGACACTCCCGGTCGCCCCGGCCGGAGGATCGGAGACGTCCGGTGATGTGTCCAGGCCGTGCGCCGCTGCGTGCTGGTCCAGCACGGCGATCAATGCGCGCGTGGCTGCTGGGTTGCCGCCCATGCGTTGCTCGATGTAGAGCGCCGCTCCGAGATCGTGTAGAAGCGCATCTCCCCGGCGCTTGGCCTGCACCGACTCCATCTTGGCCTGGCCCTTGGCGCCGGCCTCCATGCTCATCCGAGCGAGGTTCTCGACGTTCGTCTTCACCGTGTCCTTGAAGCTCATACAACGCTCCTCCAGCTCGTTCACCGGCATCGGAGTACGAGTGCAGTCCGCGGGAGCCCAGCTGGCATCACCCGCAAGGGACGATTGGCTCTGGACCTCCGACCTGTGTGCGTGGCCCGTGCAGGTCCGGCGCCGACCATCGCTCGCCACCGCGGGCGAGGCGGCGCAGCTTGTCGGCCGTGCTCCGGGTGGCGCCGGTCCCGTCCGCCGCCGTTCACCCGAAGGGAATGAGGGGCCTGAACGGAGGCCGGACGATCGTTGTGCGGGTCTCCTCGCGCAGGCGTGGGGACCTCCACCGTCATCAGGGCAGAGAGTGAGACGGGCCGATGCTCACCGAAGCGGTCCCCGCGGCTCTGGGCGCGGCGCTGTATCCTCCCGGGCTGCTGTTCGTGGCCTTCCTGCTGGTCAACCCGCAACCTCGCAAACGGGCCCTGGTGTTCCTCGCCGGGGCGGTAATCGCGACCCTGGGCTTCGGCTTCGCACTGGTGTTCGTCCTCCAGGGCACGGGCGTCGAGCGCGGACCCCATCACCGCACGGTGCCACCGTGGATCGACCTCGGCGTCGGCATCCTGCTGTTGGTCTCGGCGATCTACGTCTGGTTCCGGCCGCCGAGGGGGCCTAAGGCCGCCAAGCAACGCCGGGAGCTCGGCCTGATCGGGCTGCTCGCGGTCGGCCTGGTCATGTACACCCCGGCGCCGCTCTACCTCGCCGCCCTGCACTCGATCGCCAAGGCCGACGACAGCGTCCTGGTGACGATCCTCAGCGTCGTGCTCGTGGCCACGATCTACATGTTGATCATCGAGATACCGGTCGTCGCCCATGCCATCTGGCCAGAGGCGACCATCCGGGTGGTCACAGCGGTGAACGCGTGGATCGGCCGCCATGGGCGCACGATCGTCGTGCTCGCGGCCGGGGCCTTCGGGGTCTACTTCGTCATCCACGCGATGGTGCAACTCATCCAGGGCCCACCCCCGCCGGCCCCGGCCTGACCCGTCTCGGCATAGGTGACCCCCGGGTTCACCCCCTTTCGACACGCGGATCGTGACCGCCTGTGGGCGCGGGTGGACGCCCCGGTTCCCGCTCAGCGAGCGCGCGCTCGTGGTCCTCGCGCTGCTGTCGTCCCTGCTCAACACAATGATGCCGCCGGTCAAGACCCGAGGTTGTCCCGCTCGGCGTGGATTTTCGGCGGCGGTCCGATGTTCAGGCTGCGGTCTCGGTGGGACCGTAGCGGTTCGGTCCGACACTGTCGGCGGTGTGGCGTTCGAGTGCACCGCGGAGGGCTCGTAGGTGCAGGTGGCCGTTGACGCGACGAAACTGCTTGCCGGCCTCGACCATGCCTGCGGCGCACCAGCGCAGGGCCGTGGTCCCGTCACGCCAGCGCTTGACGTTGCTCGAGTGGTCGCGGGCGATGGAGATCATCGACTCCACCGCGTTGGTGGAGCGAAGCGTGCGAGCCAGGGTCGGCGGCACGTCCAGACGCAGTACCGTCAGCGTCTCGTCGAGGCCCTCACGCAGCGAGGCGGCGGCGCCGGGGTGAGTCTTGTCGAGCTCGCCGGCCAGGGCCTCGAGCTGGGCCTGCGCCTGTAGCGCCGACTCGGCGTGGTAGGCGGCCCGCATCCGAGAGACCACCACCGAGCGCAGCTTTTGGGGCAGGTGGTCCCGGACGTTTCGGATCTTGTGAAGCCGTCAAGAAACAACCCGTCGCTTTAGATCTTGGCCGTCGTTGGTGTGGTATGGCGATCGACGAGACGCGAGCCTCCCAGCTCGGGGACCGGTTCGCGGTGTTGTTGCCACACCTGAACGAGCGGCAGCGGCGGCTCGCGGTCGCCACCGAGGCCCGGTTGCTCGGTCACGGTGGGGTGCGGGTCGCGGCCCGGGCCGCGGGGATGAGCGAAACCACGGTGCGTCGCGGAGTGGCCGAGCTCGAGGCCGGCGAGGAACCGCTGCCCGAGGGCCGGGTCCGTGGCCCCGGCGGGGGCCGCAAGTCGGTCGAGGAGAACGACCCGGAGCTGGTACCGGCACTACTGGGGATGGTCGAGCCGGACGAGCGCGGCGACCCGGAATCCCCGTTGCGGTGGACCACGAAGTCGCTGCGGCACCTGGCCGACGAACTGTCCCGTCAGGGACATCGGGTCTCGGCGCCCACGGTGGGCCGGCTGCTGACCTCCTCGGGGTTCAGCCTGCAGGCCAACACCAAGACCCTCGAAGGCACCCAGCACCCCGACCGGGACGAACAGTTTTGCTACCTCAACGAGCAAGCCCGTGATCATCGCGACGCTGGGGAGCCGGTGATCAGTGTGGACACCAAGAAACGCGAGCAGCTCGGTCGGCTACCGATGGCCGGGAGGGAGTGGCGCCCGGCCGGGGAACCGGTGCAGGTCGAAGACCACCACTTCTTCTTCAGCGGCCCGGACGTGGAGCAGGCGATCCCGTACGGGATCTACGACCTGGTCCGCAACATCGGTTGGGTCAACGTCGGGGTCGACCACGACACCTCGGTGTTCGCCGTGGAGTCCATCCGCCGCTGGTGGACCGCGCGCGGCCGAGAGGACTATCCGAACGCGACCCGCCTGTTGATCACCGCCGATGCCGGCGGCTCGAACGGCTACCGCTACCGAGTCTGGAAAAGCGAACTCGCCGCGCTGGCCGCCGAGACCGGGCTGGCGATCACGGTCTGCCATTTCCCGCCGGGCACCTCGAAATGGAACAAGATCGAGCACCGGCTGTTCTCCCACATCACCCACAACTGGCGCGCCCGCCCACTGACCAGCCACGACGTCGTGATCAAAACCATCGAAGCGGTCCGTACCCGCGGCGGGTTACGCGTCGAAGCCGCGCTGGACACCGGCGACTACCCAACCGGCGTGGCGATCAGCAAACAGCGCTTCGCCACCCTGCCGCTGCACCGCCACACCACCCACGGCGACTGGAACTACACCCTGCGCCCCGAGCTCCTCGACTCCGACGCCGCGACCCCGATCGCCGAGCAGGGCGGGCCGGCCGAGCGCCGCCAACAGATGCTGATCCGACTCACCGACCCACGGTTGACCGGCATGAGCGCCGTCGAGCTCGATGCGCTGGCCACCGTGTTGGCGCCGGCCCAGGCCGCGCGGGCTCATCAGCGCTACAGCGAGCAGCGCGGCGGTCGGTCACGCCGCGCCACCGGGAACCTACGCGCCACTCCGTTGTTCAACGATCCCGCCCGAGTGCTGCTCACGCTGCTCTACCAGCGGCAGGTGTGCTCGATGAACGTGCTGGCGGACCTGCTCGAAGTCAGCCCCAACGCCATCGCCGACCTCGTCCGCGAGACCCGCGAGCTCCTCGAAGACCACGGAACCCGACCAGGATTCGCCCCGGTCCGGTTCCGCACGATCGCCGAGCTGCTGGCCTTCCTCGACCACGACACCCCACCGGCGCGCACTGCGATTATCGAAGCGCTCTCCGACCCCGCCGTGACCGGCATGAGCCGCGACGAACTACGCCGGCTCACCGAGCGCCTCGCACCCCGCCAAGCAGCCCACGCCGAACGGCTCGCCCACCAGCGCCGCGGCGGGCCCGCCAGCCCGGCGCCCGTGGCGGCGTGTTCCCCCAGAAGATCAGCAACAGTGAGCGGGTCCTGCTGACCCTGCTCCATCTGCGCAAACAGGCCACCTTCGACGCGCTGTCCGAGGCCCTCGGTGATGTCACCCGCTCCGGGATCGCCATGGTCGCCCGCGAAACCCGCCCCCTGCTCGAACATGACGGCCATCTCCCACCGCCCGCCGCGGTCCGCTACCGCACCGGCGCCGACCTGCTCGCCGCGACTTCCCCACCCAACAGCGCTACCTCCGACACGCCGACGGGTTAATCCTTGACGGCTTCTGTGAAGTTGGCAGCGCTGCAGGACCGGGCGGTCGAACACCTCGCGGATCCCGGCTGCGAGGGCCTTAGACCCGTCGAGCACCGCGAGGATGGGCTTCGTGGTGTCCAGGCCGCGCTCACGCAGGCCGGCGAGCAGCCCGCGCACCAAGGTGGTGTTCTCGGTCGACCCTTCCGCGAGCGCGAGCGGGTGCTTGGTCCCGTCGGCGTCGATGCCCAGGGCGACTACGCAGCAGTGCTCGGCGAAGTGCACCCCGTCGACCATGAGTGCCACCAGGTCCAGGCCCGAGAGGTCGGCGGCGAGCAGCTCGGCCAGCGCGGTCTCGGTGGCCTTGACGAACTTCCGCGACACCGCGGACTTCGACGTCGACCACGCGCAGGCTTCGACCCGCTCCCCGACGGGTTCGAGTCCGACCGGGTAGTGCCGGGTCGACAGGCCGGCCAGCATCCGCTCCAGGGCCATGCGGCCCATGACCCCGGCACCGGTGAACTCCTCATACGAGGGGACTGGCAGCTCGCCGGAGCCGTCCGCGGCGCGCATCCGGGGCCGTGAGACTGGCACCCGCCGACCGCCCAGAGCCACCGAGCCGGACTCGTGACCATGCCGAACCGCGGTCCGGTCAGGATCGTGGCGGCCCTTCGGGCCACAGACCGCGGTGACGTCGTCCTCCATCAGCGCCTGCATCACCTGCAGCCCGGCGCCGACCGCAACCGCGAGCAGGCCCTCGTGGGCCGAGGCCGCGATCTCATCGAGCGCGACCTGCACCCGCCGCCCGCGCCAGCCCGCGTCGGCCTCATCCGGCGGGGTGTCGCTTCTGGTCGTGCTGGTCTTCCTACCCTTGCCCATGGCGGTCCCTTCCCAACGGAGTGAGCACCCGGGTGCCTACCCCACGGCAGGCACCAGGGCGGGGACCGCCACCTCAAATCCCACGAGGACCGGGACAACCTCCAAGACCCACATCTGGTCGATCTACGCCAAGCTCGGGGTCTCGACCCGCCTCCGGACCGACGCTCGGTCGGCACCGGCGAGGAATCGCTTCTGCGCCTCACCCACTCGTGAGCTCGTAGATTCCCGGGGCCAGGAGGTATAGGCCGAGCAGGACGAAGACCGCAACCACCAGGCTCTTCTTGTGGGCCTGAACCCCACGGTGAGCTGCGCGGCCGTATCCCGCGTGCTCTCCGGACGCAGCATCCACGACGCGAGCGCCGCCAGCGGCACCGCGCACCTGAGCAGGTTGTAGAAGCCGACCTGGAGCAGGGTGCCGAGGAAGCCGACAAAGGTGGCGAGCGCGGCGATGTAGAAGACCCCGGAAGGTGGGTGAGCACGCTGGCCAGCGCCGCCGCGCGGGACCGTGGGCTGGCTCAGCCGGTCCCGCATCGCAGACGGCTGCCTCCTCGGCGGCGTGCTGTTCACCGGCCTGGACGACGCGGCGACGTTCCAGCCCCCGGCGACCGAGACGATCGCCCGCACACGTGACCGGCTGAATGGAGGCGCGCACGGGCTCGCGTTCCATGGCGAGGAGGGCTTCGACATGCTCATCGAACGGCGAATCGTGCCCGGCACGATCGGCGAGCTGGAACGATCGGTCGGCAACCCCACGCAGCAGGGCGCCTGCACCTGGGCCTAGCCCGGGGCTTTCATGCGTCATCGACGACACGGCTTCCGTGGATGACGAAAGGTGCTCCTAGCGAGTAGCCGGGAGGGGTTGCACCTCCCGGCTCTCTCAGAACCGTGCGTGACAGTCTCCTGTCACACAGCTCCCATCATCCGGTCGTTCGCGGTCCGGGGGCGGCGATCTGCCAGTGAGCGAAAAGTCTCGGATAGGCTTGTGCGGCCCTCGCGAGGGCTTTCCATGCCCGCATTCGTCGTCCCCGGTATCGCTTGTATTTCTGCACGATCCACCGCACCAAGTAGTCGTTGATGCGGTTGAGGCTGGCATGCAACTGCGAGCGGCAGAACCGCCCGTAGTAGTTGATCCACCCGCGCACGACCATATTGATCTCGCGCGCGAGCTGCGCCAGGGTCCATCCACTGCGCAGGTGCAGCCGCCAGGAGCGAATCTGCGCCCGCATACGTTTGGCGGCCTCGTCACTGATAGCCGGGCTGAAACCGAAGAAGTACTTCCCGGTCCGCGCCTTCGCCAACCGTGAGCGAAACCCGTACCCCAGGAACGTGAACGAGGTGTGCTCATAGGAGCGGCGCCGGGTTCCGTCCTTGCAGTAGACGATGCGGGTCTTGTCGGGATGCAGCTGCAACCCCCCGCACCGTGCCAACCGCGCAGCGATCGCCTCGCGCACTCGGTGTGCTTCGGCTTCGCTGCGACAGTGGACCACCACGTCATCGCAGTAGCGTTCGAACCGCACAGCCGGGAACTCCCGAGCCATCCAGGCATCGAACGCGTAGTGCATGAACAGGTTCGCCAGCAACGGTGAGATCGCCGAGCCCTGCGGGCTACCGCGATCTCGAGCGAGCAGGCCGCCGTCCTGCCCCTGCAGCGGCGCACAAAGCCACCGTCGCACATACAGCAGAATCCACCGCTGGTCAGTATGGTGGGCGACCGCCTTGAGAACCAGATCATGATCGAGGTTGTCGAAGAACCCCTGGATGTCCAAGTCGATCACCCAGTCGGTTCTCCAGCACCGCTCTCGGCACACCCCGACCGCGTCCAGGGCACTGCGGCCGGGCCGGTACCCGTAGGAGTCGGGGTGGAAGACCTTCTCCACGCCAGGCTCCAGGTACATGGCCACCACCGTCTGCGCGACCCGGTCCGCGACCGTGGGGACGGTGGTTTCATACTGCCTCTCCTGCAATCGGGCGTGGGGGATGTTCGGTCGGGTCAGGGGACGGTGCTGGTCCGGGAGCTGGCTGGGCGCGATGCTGCCTGGTGGCACCGACATCGTCGGTGTTGTTCAGGCCCGGTTGCCGGTCGTGGTGCGGCGGGCCGCGGGGTTGAGGTGCCCGGAGGCGGTGATGCGGGCGCTGCATTGCGCCTCGGTGTGGTCGCTCCAGGGGATGCAGAGCCGGTTCCGGCTGCCGCGGCGGGCGGCGAGTTTGCCGGTGGCGATCCAGTCGTAGATGACGCCGGTGCTGCAACCGAGCCGCCGGGCGGCGTCGGCGACGCTGATCTCGCTCTCGGCGTAGGGGCTCGGGGCCGGGATGCGGTAGGCGTGCCTGATCCACTGAACGGCCGCGGTGTCGAACGGGTGGCCGTGGCCGGTGGTCAGTCCGGCGGCGTTGAGCTTGTCGGCCAAGTCGCGGGTGTCGGTGGTGGGGCCGAGCTGACGGACCAGCTCGACCGCCGGTGAGGGGCTGCGCTTGGCGGGGCCGGCCGGCAGGGGCCGGTTCGCGGTGAGTTGGTCGGTGGCGCCGGTGTGCCAGCGGATGCCGATCCGCGCCTGGGTGGGGTCGGTCTCGGGCAACAGGGTGATGTCGGCGATCAGGGTGCGCAGCAGCCGTTTGCGGTCTTTGTTGCTGGTGGTGGGTGCGTGCCAGAGTCCGGGCAGGTCAGCGGCGAGTTTCTCGAGCTCGGCTCGGTCCGGCAGTGGCGGCAGCGTGTCCCGGGCGGCCTGCAGTGCTTGCTCGGCCTCGGCCAGGGCGGCGAGTTTGGTTTCCCAGCGGGCCTCGAGGGTGCGCGCCACGAGCCGGTTCTCCGGTTCGACCGCCGAGAAGGCGCGTTCGGCGCGTTCGGCCTCGTAGCGGGCGCGCTCGACGGCGAGTTCGGCGGCCCGGCTGACCCGCTGGTGGCGGTCGCTGACGGCGTCGGCGGCGGCCAGGGCGACGGCGACCTCGGTGGGGTTCAACGCCTGCAGCAGCCGTTCGGCCACCGCTTCATCGACCGTGGCTGCGGCGATGGATCGGCAGGCCGGTGTGGTGAGTCGATCGGCGCGGCGGGAGCACTCGTAGGAGGGTCGCTGGTCGGTGTGGTAGTTGGTGCGCATCGGCTTGCCGCAGGACCCGCAGGTGATGATGCCCTGACATAGTGCGCATTCCGACGTAATGGAGCACCCGGTCCGGAGGTTTTGAAGCGTCTGGTCCGGGGGTTTTGGTGCAGGGCCGACCCGGCGGGTCGGAGCGTCGGCGACGGCTTGGCTCCCGGTCACCTCCTTCGGGTGGGTGGGGGGTCGAGTCTGACAGCAGCGAGGGGCCGCGGGGGCCTCGCTTCCGGGTCAGCAGCCCGAGGGGCCGATCGTGGGCGGTGGCGGGTCGTCGGCGCCGGTGGTGCGGCGCATCGACTCGCCGCGCAGCTCGAGGCGGTGAGCCCTGTGCAGCAGCCGGTCGCAGATGGCGTCGGCGAGGGTGGGGTCGCCGAGGTTGTCGTGCCAGGCCTTGATCGGCAGTTGGCTGGTCAGGATGGTCGAGCGTCGTTGGTGGCGGTCCTCGATGACCTCGAGCAGGTCGCCGGCTTGGGTGCTGGTCAGCGGTTGGAGCCCGAGGTCGTCGAGGACGAGGACGTCGACGCGCGTCCAGCTCGCGAGCAGCGCCGCGGCGCGGCCGTCGGCGTGAGCCAGGCGCAGCTCGCCGAGCAGACGCGGCAGGCGCCAGTAGAGCGCCTTGTAGCCGCGGCGGATCGCGGCATGGGCCAGCGCGCAGGCCAGGTAGGTCTTCCCGGCGCCGGTGGCCCCGGTGACCAGCAGATCGCGGTGGTCGGTGACCCAGCCGGCCTCGGCCAGGCGCAGGATGTGGCTGCGGTCCAGCCCGCGGTCCCGGCGGAAGTCGAGGTCCTCGACGCAGGCCGGGGTGCGCAGCCGGGCGGTCTTGAGGTTGCGGGTCACCCGCCGGTTGTCGCGGTCCTGGGTCTCGCGGTCGAGCAGCAGCCCGAGCCGGTCGGTGAACTCCAGCTCGTCGTAGCGGTCGGGGCGCTCGAGCTGCTCGGACAGCGCCTCGGCCATCCCGGCCAGGCGCAGTTCGTGGAGCCGCTCGAGGGTCTGGTTGATCAGCATCAGGGGTCTCCCGGGGTTACTGGTAGTAGGTGGGGCCGCGCAGCCCGGCGTGCTGGCGCGGCAGGGCCTCGGCGGGTTCGGCGCCGGGCAGCGGCGCGGTCTCGAGGCCGTGGGCGAGGATGGATTCGACGCTGCGGTAGGAGCGGGCGCCGATGGCCAGGGCGCGTCGGCAGGCGGCTTCCATCCGCGGCTGGGGGTAGCGCTCGGACAGGCGCATGATCCCCAGGCAGGAGCGGTAGCCCATCTCGGGATGCGGGCGGCTGTCCATGATCGCGGTGACCAGTTCGGCGGTGGCCGGGCCGGTGCGCTGCGCCCAGGCCACCAGGCGCTCCGGGGTCCAGGCCAGGTGCGCGCGGTGGCGTTCGGGCATGTGCGCGTCCTGGGTGGAATAGCCGCCGCGGACCGTGCTGCGGCGGTGGCTGGCCACCCGCTTGCCCGAGAAGAACGCCTCGACGGCGTACTCGCTGACCCGGACGTCGACCCGGTGCCCGACCAGCTGATACGGGACGCTGTAGTAGTGCCGGTCGACATCGACGTGATAGTCGATGTTGACCTTGGCGGTCTTCCAGGTCGCGAGCTCGAACCGGGTCGCGGGCAGCGGGCGCATCGCCGGACGGTCGAGCTGCTCGAACAGCATCCGGCGGGTGCCGTCGAGCTTGGAGAAGGGCCGGTTGTTCAGCCAGGTCAGCTTCGCGGCGATGGCCGCGTTGGCTTCGGCCAGGCTGCTGAACCGCTCGTGGCGCAGCGTGGCGAGGATCCAGCGCTCGGCGATCTGCACCCCGACCTCGGCCTTGGCCTTGTCCCTCGGCCGGTTGGCTCGGGCGGGCAGGATCGCGGTGCCGTAGTGGGTGGCCATCTCGCTGTAGGTGCGGTTGAGCAGCGGCTCGTAGCGGTGGGACTTGGTGACCCCGGAGCGCAGGTTGTCCGGCACCAGCAGTGCCGGCACCGCCCCGAAGAACTCGAAGGCCCGCACGTGCGAGCCGATCCAGCAGCTCAGCTGCTGGGAGGCGGTCGCTTCGGCGTAGGTGTAGTTGCTCGCCCCGAGCACCGCCACGAACACCTGGGCCGGCCAGCTCGGCGCGTCCGGCGGGTAAATCGGGATCGTGTGCCCGGCGTAGTCGACGAACAGCTTGTCCCCGGCCCGATGCTGGTGGCGCATGACCAGATCGACCCGCCCGGCCCAGTCCGCGTAGAGCTCGCAGAACCGGGAGTACTGGAAGCCCTCGGAGTGGGCCTGCTTGTACTCCATCCACAGCAGCTCCAGCGTCACGCCCTTGCGGCGCAGCTCGCGGTGCACCCACCCGAAATCCGGCGGGGTGCGCGGCACCGTCGACGGAGCCGTCGGCGGGAACAACGCCGCCTCCAACGCGGCGTCGTCGAGCTCGACCGGCAGCGGCCAGGACAGCCCGGCCTGCCCGGCCCGGTGCAGATACCGGTGCACCGTGGAGGCCGCGATCTGTAACGACGCGGAGATTCTGGCGTTCGCTGAGCCCCGCCTCATGGGTCAGCCGCAGAGCTTCTCGGATGTGTCGCATGGCGGTTCGGGGCCGCGCCATCGGCTACCTCGCTCATGATCGGACAAGTTGATGTCCGAGCGAGGCTGTCGCTGATCACCCCACCGGCCCGGCAGCGCCACACCCTGCTGGGCGCGGTGCTCCAGAACCTCCGGAACAGCTGCTTCAGAACCCTGGAACGGGTGCTTCATTACCGTTGGAACGGCTGCTTCTTTTCGATCGGAACGAGCGCTCCATTACCTCCGGAATCCGCACATAGCGCCGAGCCCTCCCGCGGTGGCCGGGCTCCGGCGTTGGTGCGGTTGGTGGCCAGCTTGGCGTCGTTGGCCAGGTAGTCGTCCCAACCGATGTAGCCGTCGTGGTGGTCGTGGATCAGCACCGGCCATTCGGCTCGGGGCCGCTGCGCGAGCCCGGTGTGGACGGTGCCGTCGGGCTCCACGGTGCGTCGGGAGGTGTAGCGGCCGTGCACGTAGGCCCCGGCGTAGCAGGGGTTGCGCAGCACCCCGAGAACGCGGGCGTGGGTGAGGCGGCCCCAGCGCAGCTGCCCGGCCCAGGCGCCGCCGTAGGCGCGCAGCGGGAAGCGGCGATCGGTGAATGCGGTGACCACGCCGTAGGCCGAGCCGTGCGCGGCGAAGGCGGCGAACAGGTCACGGATCGCGGCCTGGACCTCGGTATCGGGGTCGAGGACCACCGCGCCGGCGTCGTCGTGGACGTAGCCCACCGGCAGCGGGGCGCGCAGCTCGCCGCGGGCGGCTGCGGCCTTCTTGCTGGCCTGCAGCCGCTGCGCCATCACATGCAGTTCCACCTCGCCCAGGGTGCTCTTCATCCCCAGTAGCATCCGGTCGTTGACATCGGCCGGGTCGTAGACCCCGTCGGCGTCGATCAGCAGCGTCTCGGTGATCGCCGCGAACTCCATCAACCGGGCGACCTCGGCGTTCGAGCGGGCCAGCCGGGAGATCTCGATCCCGAAGATCGCCCCGACCTCGCCGGAACAGACTCGGCCTACCAGCTCGGTGAACCCCGCTCGGGCCACGCCCCACCGACCCGAGACCCCGAGATCGGTGTCGATCACCACCACGTCGCGGCGGGCCCAGCCCAGCCGCACCGCCTCGTCGGCCAGGCCGTACTGGCGGGTCGTGGACTCGGTGTGCTCGCGGACCTGGGTCATCGACGACTGCCGCAGATAGATCGCCGCCAGCCGGTCGCGGTGCACGCTGCTGATCTTCGCCTCGCCGTTCACCGCCGCCTCCCAGCGCCGCCATCGTCATGTTGGCCAGCACCGCCACCGCCTCGCTCCGCGCCGCCTCGGCCAGCACCACAGCAGGCCCGGTGGCGGTCACCGGTCAGCTCAGCTCTCGCCGGGCCAGCAACTCGGCGTTGATCGCCGAGATCTCCGCCAACGTTGTCTCGACCTGTTCGCCCCGGGCCAGCCGGGCTCGGACGGCGGCCACCAGGCTCGCCGGCACGTACTTCGACCGGCCGCGACCGCCCGGTCTCGGCGCGAAATAGGCATACGGGCCGTGCGGGTCGCCCTGCGCGCACCGACAGCCCGGCTTGCCGCAACGTCGTGTCTGCTCGACCAGCGACCCGGCCAGCACCTGCTCCATATCGCCGAGGCGCGCCGCCAGGCGGCGTCGACGGGCCACCAGCGCCCGCGTGGACGCGGTAGCGAGATCGTTCTTGTGGGCTGTCATTACACAAGAGTGTGTCTTGCCCAGGCCCGGCGATCAACGACCCTCGACCGCGCGTGTCACCGTGAGCAGCTCGGCCAGCCCCTCGACCGCCAACCGATGCGCCTGCGCCGGCTCCCCCCGGTCGGTCCACGACCGCGGCACCGTCATCTGGCCACTCACCCCGCCGGAGCACACGAACACCAGCTCCCGGCCCCGGCGCTTGACGAACAGAACCTCCAGGCGCTGCCCACACAGCGGGTGGAAGGGATGCGTGACTACAACAAAACCCAAATCATCGCTGGACGACGCGGCACTATGCCGCCTCCGTCGGCACCCCGAGGATCCTGACCCCACGTCCTCCCGGCTTGGGTATCTCCACCTTCCGCACCGGCGGAGGCATATAGCAGCCCGACGACATCCGATTCCACAGCTTGTAGAGGTTCGCCTTCAGGTCCGCCTTGAACAGCTCGATCGATTGGCCGTCGACGCCCGCCGCGCCGTTGTTGGCCTTGACCCTGCGATAGGCCTCGAAGACCGCGTGTTTCGAAATCTCGAACGACTTTGGTCCACTCACCTGGCTCCTCCCGGCACGACCGGTTGACCACCAAGCAGACCAGGATGACCCGTCCCCTTCGCTCCACCCGCATTACCGGGTTTCATCACTACTACGAGACGGTCTGCCCCCGTGCCCCGCGACGGTACTCGGCTCCTTGCGGTGATGCCCGCTTGGAGTTCTCCCTCTCGCCGCCGGCCACGCGGTCGGCGACAGTGTCGGGGCGACAGGTTCCCACGTTCCGTGCAAGAGCCCGGACCAGGCTCGCGCCGCCTACATGCCGGACGCCGTCTGGGCAGTAAACAGGTAACCCCCAGACTCATCCCGGAGCCCAGGTCTTGCCCCGGTTTTGACGCCACTGGAATCATTTACGACACGTCCTCAGCGGTTCGCTTTCGCTCGCCTTCCTGGCCCACACCTGACGCGATCACTGCCGCGCCTTCTCCGCAGCGCTCACCACGAACGGCGTTTAACCGACGCAGCCTGCGGTGGTTTGGAACCTCCCCCTGCAGGGCGATTCCGGAGGGCCTACCTCCATCTCTTTCACAGCACCGCACGAAGGTTCGTAGCTCATTCCTCCTTCGGCGTTCGTGGCACACGCGACCTGCGATGATCTGGCTTGTCTAGGACCAAGTCGTCGCGCGGGGAGGAGCACCTTTCTGGTGCGGGAGTCTACGGGGTTGTATCCGCGGGTCCACGCCGACACCGCGGGCTCGGGGGTGGTGTCCCACGCCGGTGCGGTGCTGCTGCTCGACACCGTGCGCGCCGCCGGTCTCGACCACCGCCTGTCGGCGGCGTTGCAGCCCTGGCGACGCCCGACCGCCCGCCACAACCCAGCCAAGATCGTGTGCGATCTGGTGGTGTCGCTGGCCCTCGGCGGGGACTGCCTGGCCGATATCGCCGCGCTGCGCGAAGCGCCGACGGTGTTCGGGCCGGTGGCCTCGGACCCCACGGTCTCCCGGCTGGTCGATGTCCTCGCCGGGGATGTCGACAAGGCGCTGGCGGCGATCGATGCGGCGCGCGCCGCCGCCCGCAAGACCGTGTGGGCCCGCTCCGGGGAGCACGCTCCCGACCATGAGGTGGATCACCGCCATCCGCTCATCGTCGACGCGGACGCCACCCTGGTCACCGCGCATTCGGACAAGGAGGGCGCGGCAGCCACGTTCAAACGGGGCTGGGGCCACCATCCGCTCACGGCCTTCGTCGACCACGGACCTGCCGGCACCGGCGAGCCGCTGGCGATGATGCTGCGCTGCGGCAACGCGGGCTCGAACACCGCCGCCGATCACATCAGCGTGGTCCGGGCTGCGCTGCGCCAGCTCCCGGCCGATAACGCCGCCGGGCACCGCAGCGGGCGCTCGGTGCTCATCCGCGTCGACGGGGCCGGGTCGACCCACGAGCTGCTGGACTGGCTCACCGCCCGACGGCTGTCCTACTCGGTGGGGTTCGGGTTGCCCGAGCACACCCCGGACCTGCTGACGAAGATCCCGGCCCAGGCGTGGTCGCCGGCGCTGGACGCCGACGGCGCGGTGCGCGAGGGCGCGTGGGTGGCGGAACTGACCGGACTGCTCGACCTGCGCCGCTGGCCGGCGGGCATGCGGGTCATCGTCCGCGTCGAGCGCCCCCACCCCGGCGCGCAGCTACGGATCACCGACGCCGACGGCAACCGCGTCACCGCGTTCGCCACCAACACCCGCCCCGGCGGGCCGGGCGCCCAGATCGCCGAGCTCGAACGACGCCACCGTCGCCGGGCCCGCTGCGAGGACCGAATCCGGGCCGCCAAGGACACCGGGCTGACCAACCTGCCCTCGGCTTCGACCAGAACCGCGTCTGGTGCGCGATCGTCATGCTGGCCTGCGAACTGCTGGCCTGGACCCAGCTGCTCGGCTTCGCCACCCATCCCGCCCGCCGCTGGGAACCCAAACGCCTGCGGCTGCGACTGTTCAGCCTGGCCGGGCGCCTGGCCCGCCACGCCCGAGGGCTCGTGCTCCACCTCGGCGCCGATCACCGCTACAGCGGCCTCGTGCTCACCGCCCGAGCCGCCATCAACGGCCCCGCCCCCAGGCCCGGCTGACCCCACTGTCGAACCCCCGCCCGTCGACCCAGAACCCACCGGCCCGTGGACCCGGCGACCCCCGCCCGAGAGCGGGCGACCTGTCGTACCCACCAGCCAGAATCAGTCCGCGACACCGGCCGCCGAGCCGGAAACGATCACCGCCGCCCTACCCGTGAAAGATCCGGGTTAGAGATGTAGAACCCCCTCTCGTTAACGGTGCTCCAATCCAGATGGTTCGGCAGAACGGACCACACGACCGAGTCATTGCCCTGCTCCCGCCAAACCGTAAGGTCGGGGCCAGGCAGATCGACAACCACATCGAAAAAGATCTGGCCTGGATCGTCGGACGGAGATTCAACGAGCCATTGGACGCGTTCTGCGTGCCCACAGGGGTCTGCAATTCCCTGTTATTGCTGCTACGAGCCTGCTGGGTTTCCGTCCACTCCTGATCCTCCCACAGACCTGGGTCGACCGCGCCAGGCGGCGGGACGAACACCATCGGTCCCGCGACGAGGTTCTCCGGCGGCGCCCCGGGGAACTCGGCCGGGTCCAGCGCCCGCTCCGCGACGGTCACGTACCCGGTCGCGTCGACGAACGCCGCGAACGCCGCCGTTGGTCACCGGCGTCCGCGACATCCCGAGGCCAGCGACCTCGACCTCGCGAACCGGTGCCTCCTCGGGATAGTGGCGGTCGGATCCCATCCGGAACCGCCCGCCGGACACCCACACCATGTCGGCCGTGGGGCGGGCGAGCTATCTCGGTGAGCGCAGCGCGGGCCACCAGGACCCGGGCGCGACGTCGGCCGCCCTGCTCGTCGCCGCGGCGGCGACTGCCCTCGCGGAGCAGGACGACTTGTCGTGACCGTCGGGCTCGTCGTGGTCTCCCACAGCCGGGCCCTCGGTGAGGCGGCGAGGGCGCTGGCCGGGAGGGACGCCGTGCCGTTCTCGGCCCAGTGCGGGACGGGCCCTGCGCGGCGTCGGGGATCGTCAGGTCGACGGTGGGCGGCCCGCGAGATCGGCGACACCGAGGCCGCGATCTTCGACGCGCAGCTGCTGCTGCTCGACGACCCGGGCGTGCTCGCCGACACCGGTGCCCGCATCGACGCCGGCACCGACGCCGCCCGGGCCTGGGCGGACGTCCTCGACGAGGTCGAGGGCGCGCTCGCGGCCGCTGCCGACGAGTACATGCGCGCTCGAGCGCGCGACCTCCGGGACGTGAGCGGCCAGGTGCTGCGCGCCCTCGGCGGCGTCGTGGAGACCGGTGCCGAGCGGGACGGCATCGTCGTCGCCGACGACCTCACACCCGCCGACGCCGCGGTGCTCGACCCGGCCCGCACGCCAGCGGTGGTGCTCGCCGGCGGCAGCCCCACCGCCCACGCCGCGATCCTGCTGCGGGCGCGGGGTGTCCCGGCCGTCGTCGGGGTCGGCGCCGCGCTGGCCGCCCGCGCCGCGAAGGCCGCACAGCTCGCCGTCGACGGGACCACCGGCGAGGTCATCGTCGACCCCGACCCGTCGACCCTCGACGCGTTCCGCGAACGGGCCGCGGCCCGTCATCGGCGCCTGGACGGCGCGCTGCGGGCTCGACCACGAAGAGGTCCGCGGCCTGGTCCAACGACTCCGCGAGACCTGGGAAACCTTCACCGACGGCCAGCGCCCACCATTCGACCGCCCCAAGGACGCCTGACCCGGAATCGCCCTCAGGGCAACAAATCCGGCTCGGGCAGTCGGCCGACCTCCGGCTCGCCGCCGAAGTCGTTCACCGTGCCGTCCGAGGCCTGCGGATTCCGTGGAGACCCCGAGGACGGATGATTCTTCAACGACCCGCGGTTTCTCGAGGCTAGCCCAGATGATCTCTATGGGCGTGTCTCGCCCGGGTCTCTGTGGTCTATCCCTTGACGTAGGCGAGTTTCTCGGCGATGAGCCCGTCGCGGACGGTGAACACGTCGATGCCGCGGACATGCCCGTCGCTCCAGCTGTAGCGCCACCGCACGACGACCCGGTCGCCGGCGGCGATGGTTTCCTCGGTGTGGAATGTGCCCTCGGGGGCGGCGGTGAACAGAGCTTGCCAGGCGGCGCGGACGGTGTCGGTGCCGACGTGGCGGGTGCCGTCGGGTGGGCTGGTGTCCTCGAACACGCAGTCGGGGGTCATCGCGGCCACCACGGCCTCGGCGTCGTGGGCGTCGAAGGCGGTCTGGAACCGAGCGACCGCATCCTGGGCCGCGTCCTGGGCTGCGGTGTCTCGGGTGTTTCGGGTCGGGGTGTCTGGGGTGGTCACGGCTGACTCCTCGCGGTAGGGGTTGTGGGCCCGCCGGGCCGGCGGGTTCTCGGCGGGCCCACCGGGCGGGCCAGACCGGGGTGGCCACCGGTGGTGCGGGTGGTGGGGTCAGGGTCGGGCTTCGAGCACGAGGTTGAACGGGGTCTCGGTGGCGCGGTGGAACCGGGTGAATCCCGCCTCGGTGGCGACCTGGCGCAGGCGGGCTTCGCCAGCTTGGGCACCCAGCGCCAGGTCGACGGGCTGGGTCCGGGAGTTCGGGGTGCAGATCGCGACCGACGCCGAGTAGTAGACCCTGCCGACCGGGGTGAGGTTGTCCTCGATGTGGTCGCCGGCGAACGGCTCGACCAGCAGCCATGTGCCTTGCGGTTTCAGGGTGTGGCGGATGTGGGTGGCGGCGCCGACCGGGTCGCCCATGTCGTGCAGCGCGTCGAACACTGCCACCAGGTCGTACCCGGTGCCCGGGTAGTCGGTGGCGGTGGCCACCTCGAATCGCACGTTGTCCAGCGCGGCTTCGGCGGCGGCCGTGGCGGCGGCTTCGATCGAGGGGGCGTGGGAATCGAACCCGGTGAACTGTGAGTTCGGGTAGCTGGTGGCCATCAGGATGGTGGAGGCGCCATGGCCACAGCCCACGTCGGCGACCGTGGCGCCCGCGCGCAGTTTCGCGTTCACGCCATCGAGGGCGGGCAGCCAGGCCTCGATCAGGTTGCCGAGGTAGTTGGCGCGGAAGAACCGTCGGGTGCCGGCGAACAGCTGTGGGTGGTGCTCGCCCCAGCCGATGCCCCGCCCGCTGCGGAAGGCGTCGGTGAGCGGGTCGAGGGCGGCGAACATGGCTGCGGCGATCTGCAGCCCGCCGGGCACGAACACCGGGTTGTCCTCGCTGGCCAGCGCGAACGCCTGCTCGGGCGGCAGAGTGAAGGTGCCGGTGGCCGGGTCGTAGTCGGTGTAGCCGCTGGCGGCTTGGGCGCAGAGCCATTCGTGTACATATCGGGGGTCGCAGCCGGTGCGCTCGGCCAGCCCGGCCGGGGTCACTGGGGCGCTGTCGCCCATGGCCCGGTAGAGCCCGAGCCGGTCGCCGAGTAGCACCGTGGCCGCGTGGGCCACCGCGCCGAGGTCGCCGACAAAGCGGCCGATGAACTCGTTGAGCTTGGTCTCGTCCATGATCTTTTGTCCAATCGTTCCCGGGGAGAGGTGCGGCGAGAGCGCGGTGGCGCGGCGGCGCCGATGCGGACCCCCTGATGGGAGCCGCGGACCGCGGCATCGGTTCGGCCAGTGCCCCGAGGAGGCTTCGGGGCCGGGGGGTTGGTTAGCTGTCCCAGGCCTGCACGCCGGACTCGCGGGTGATGCGCCCGGCGGCCAGCTCGAGCATCGCGTGGCAGAGCACCCTGGTGCCGTCGGGATAGCGGCAGGCCTTGACCACCGCGGCGTGCGCGTCGTCGACGACGACCCGCTCGAGGTGGTGGGTCATGTCCCGGGCGCACAGGTCGTTGAGGTAGGCGGCGATCTCGCTGCGCCCGCGCCAGACCGCGGGGTGGCTCGGTGGGTGCTCACGGTCCACGATGCGCAGCTCGGCGTTGTCGGTGTAGAGCCCGAGCAGGGTCTCGGCGTCGCGGTCTTCGATGCCTCGCCGCAGGGTGTCGACCTGGATTCCGGTGGCCGTGGTGGCGGGCGTGTTGGTGGTCATGGGGTCCTCCTGGGCCGGGGTGGGTGGTGGCCCGATGAGCGTGTGACCGGTGCGTTATTGCAGCGTCAATGTGCTGGGAAACCCGCCGTCGGGTCGGGACGATCGGCGGGTGCTGGTGGACATCCGGGTGTTCGGCGGCCTCGCGTGCGAACTCGACGGCCGCGCGATCGAGCTGCCCCGCAGCCGGCGGGCCCGGGCCGTGCTGGGTTTACTCGCGGTGCAGCCGGGGCCGCATCCCCGGGCGCGGGTCGCCGGCCTGTTCTGGCCCGAGGTGGCCGAGGCCAGCGCACGCGCGAGCCTGCGCAGCGCGGTGTGGGCGCTGCGCCACGCGCTAGGGCCAGACGCGGCCGACGCCGTGGTGGCCGACCGCGACAGCCTCCGGTTGCGCGAGAACCGGGTGTGGGTGGATGCCGGCGAGTTCGACCACCTGGTCCGCGCCGGCCGCCTCGAGCAGGCGGTGCAGTTGTGCCGCGGAGAGCTGCTCGCCGAGTTCGACGACGACTGGGTGCTCACCGCCCGCGACGAGCACCGGGCCCGGCTTACCCAGGCCTTGCGAGGGTTGGGCGAGCAGGCCGAGGTCGCGGGGATGGCCAGCACCGCGGTGTCCTGGACCCGCCGGCGGGTCGGGTTGGACCCGCTCGACGAGGACGCCGGCCGGGACCTGATCCGCCGCCTGGTCCAGGCCGAAGACATCCCCGGGGCGCTGGCGGCCTATACCCGGCTGGTCGAACGGCTGCGCACTGAGCTGGGCATCGCCCCCAGCGCAGCCACCCGCCAACTCGCCGAGCAGATCCGCGCCCAACACCCGGCCGACGTCCCGACCGGGGCCCTCTCCCCGCCCCCACCCCGGGCCGGCGCCCGCCATCTGGCGGGGCGGTTGGTCGGCCGCGATGACGAGGTGGGCCTGCTGATCGCGGCGTGGGAGCAGGCCCTCGCTGGCGCCGGACAGGCGGTGCTGCTCAGCGGGGACGGTGGCATGGGCAAGACCCGGCTGAGCACCGAGCTGGTGGCGACCGCTCGCGGCGATGGCGCCGCCGTCCTGGCCGGCGGCGCCAGCGTGGCAGCGCCGTTCGCGCCGTGGGCTGAGCTGCTCGATGACCTCGTCGCCGAGCTCGACCGTCCCCCACCCGACGCCGGGTGGCCCGCGATCCTGGCCCGGCTCGCCCCCGGCCTCATCGATGCCGCCGACGGGACCGGCGCCGCCGGCGCGCTGGCACTCGGGCGGGCCGCCGCGGCGCCTGAGTACGAGCGGCTAAGGCTGTTCGAGGCGGTGTTCGAGGCCCTGTGCTGGGCGACCCGCCAGCGACCGGTGGTGCTCGCCCTGGAGGACCTGCACCTCGCCGACCCCTCCACCCTGGAGCTGATCGCCCACCTCGGACGACGCATCGCCCGACTGCCGCTGCTGATGATCCTCACCCGCCGCCCCGTGCCGCCGCGGGCTGCGCTGACCGCGGCGCTCGACGCGCTGCGCGCCCGCGGCGCCCTCGCTCTCGAGCTGGAGCTGGCCGCGCTGCCCGACGCGGTCGCCCACCAGCTGGCCCGCAGCACCACCGGATCGGTCCCCGCGACCGCGCCCGGCGCGTCCGCCCACCAGGGATCGACCCGCGGTAGGCCGGCGCCGGGATCCGCCTCCAGCGACGCGTTTGACCACCTGGTGGCGATCGCCGACGGCAACCCGCTACTGATCATCGAGCTGGCCCGCGCCCACGCCCGCGGTCACGAGGACCTGGCGGCGGGGCTGCGCGGCGCGGTGGCCACCGTTCTGGCCCGGCTGAGCCCACCGGCGCGCCGGCTGCTCGAGCTGACCGCGGCCGCCGGCCGGGACCTGCAACCCGCCGAGCTGGCCGAGCTACCCCTCACCGATCCGGCGGCGGCGGCCACCGAGACGCTGGGCACCGGCTGGATGCGTGCCGCCGACGGCGCGCTCGGGCTGCGTCACGCCCTGCTCGCCGAGGCGGTCTACGACCACATCGCCGACCCGCTGCGCGCCCGGCTGCACGCCACCCTGGCCGAGGTGCTGGCGGCGGCGGGGCACCGCCGCGGCCGCGGCGGCGGCCGTGGCATCCGCCACGCCGCGGAGATCGCCGGGCATCTGCGCCGGGCCGGCCACGACGAGCAGGCCGTTGCGGCGCTGGCGCGCGCGGCCCGCGACGCTCGCGACCTGGCCGCCCTGCCCGATGCGGCCGGCTTCCTGCGCGACGCCCTGGCCATCGACCCCAGCGACCCGGAACTGCTGGTCGAGCTGGCCGAGATCGAGGCCTGGCGCGGGCGGCTCGACCTCTCCGACACCGCGTTCGACACCGCCCTGGCCGCCCTCCCACCCGGCGACACCGGGGCGCTGGCCAGCGCCTGGCTACGTCGCGGACGCTGGCTGCGCGGCGGGATTTGTCACCCCCGCGAATCCAGCCGCTCCTACCGCGCGGCGCTCGACGTCCTCGACCGCGACCCCACCGCCGAGCACCTCGCCCGCGCCGAGGCGCTGGCCGGGCTGGCCTGGGCCGAGGCCGTGGCCGGCGACCCCGCGGCCACCGCCGCCCTGCTCGCCGAGGTCCACCAGATCACCGGCAGCCACCCGCCCAGCGACCTGCTCGCCCACGACACCGGCGTCGCGCGCGGGCACGCCCTGCTGCGCGCCGGCCGGTTCAGCGACAGCTACGCCCCGCTGGTCGCCGCCGCCACCGCCGCCGGGCGCGCCGCCCACCCCGACATGGCCTACAGCTGTCTGATCAACGCCGCCAGCGCCGCCGCCTGCGCCGGCGACTTCGACCGCGCGCTGCAGTTCGCCGAGCGCTCCCTGGCCCTCGTCGTCCCCGCCGGGCTGCTGCCCCTGGCCGTGCAAGCCCACTCCGCCCGCACGAACCTGCTGCGCCGCCTCGACCGCCTGCCCGAGGCCCACGCCGCGTGCGCCGCCGCCGCCGCCCTCGCCGACCGCGCCGACCAACCCGCCCTCGACGCCCTCATCCACCACGATCGCGGGCTGCTCGCGCTCGCCGCGGGCGACTTCGATCACGCGGCCACCGAGCTCGCGGCCGCGCTCGAGCGGCACGGGGCATTCAGCCGCCCGCTGACCCGGCTGCACCGCGCCGAAGCCCTCGCCCGCGCCGGCCACCCCGACCCCGCCCAGCACGAGCTGCGCCGCCTCGCCCTCGAACCCGTCACCTCCAGCGACTTCCCGGACACCCTCGTGGCCCGCATGGCCCGCGTCCAAGGACTGATCGCGATCGCCCGCCACGACCTACCCCTCGCCGAGAAACGTCTGCGCGAAGCCCACCAACGCTGGCAACGACGCGCTCGGCCCGTGGGCGGCTCGGCCAGCAGCTCAGCCGCCAGCGACCGCGGCGACCACACTCCCGCCGGCAGCGAGCTCGGCGCCGGCTACGTCACCAGCCTGATCGACCTGGGCCGTCCCCCCATCACCACCCTGGTCGAACCCCACCGCGAACTCGCCCGCCTCACCACCGAAATCGCCGACCTCCACCAACACATCCCCGACCGGCCCGGGCGGCGCCACGAGCCGCACGAACCCACCCACCGCGCCCCCACCCCGACCAGCCCCACACCGACCAGCCCCCGGCGCTGAAACCCCAGGAACCGCGATGCCCACCTTCGACGACCACACCCGCAGCGACGCGCCCCCCGAACAGGTCTGGAAGCTGCTCTACGACCCCGCCCGGTTCCCGGACTGGTGGGCCGGCATCGGCACCACCGAACCCGACCCGCCCGACCGGCCCGCCCACAGCCCACCCCAGACCGGCTACACCATGTACCCCGCCGGCTACCCCGACTTCCCGATGCCGCAAGCCCTGCAGACCCGCCACGACACCCACAGCGTGACCATCTCCTGCCTGGTCTCCGACCTGAGCTTCCAATGGCGCCTCGAACCGCTCCGCGGCGGAGCCGCCACCAGCATCGCTGTCCACGTCGACATCCCCGACGCCGAAGCCCACCGCCTCACCACCCAACGCGACCTCATCCACCGATCCCTGCGCAACCTCGCCGAACTCGCCACCACCACCGGGTGACGACAACCCGAGCCCCAGAGGCGTGGATCGCGCACGTCGACAGGGTCGTCGACTACACCCGGGAGCGGCCGCACCTCCGGGTGCGCTGGACCCCATCGGGGATTGCCGGGGTCGATCACTCCGGCGTGCCTATCTTCAGCTGCAGCGGGTTCTACGGTGGCGACGAGCCCATCATTGTCGGGCACCCGTAGAGACTCGCGCCATGGCCGACTACTTCCGCGCGACCTTCGACAAGTAGGTCTCCACCGGACGGGGACTGTCCGACGATTGGCCCCTCTCTGTGTCAAGGTGATCTTGTGGAGGGGTTGTAGCCTCTGGCTGCGGGCCCGGGAAGTGACTTGTCCGAAGAGCCGGTGTTCGAGGTGCGAGCCGGTCGCGCGGGACTACGCAGCCGCCCTCGGGTGTCCTCCCGGGCCCGCCTCGGCCGCGGTGGCATCGGCGCGCAGCCGGCGGTAGACGACGTCGGAGAGACGTCGCTTGAGGCAGCGCATGGCTTCTTTGTGGCTCTTTCCTTCGGCTCGTTTGCGCTGGTAGTAGGCCCGACCGGGGGTTCGGCCCTGGAGCTGGGTCAGTGCCATCATGTGCAGTGCGTGATTCAAGCCGCGGTCGCCGGCGCGGGAGAGGCGGTGACGGACGACCTCGCCTGAGGAGACTTCGATCGGTGCGGTGCCGGTGAACGAGGCGAACGCGGCCTCGGAGCGGAATCGGTTGATGGACCCGACGCGGGCGAGGATCTTGCCGGCGAGGACGGGTCCGATGCCGTAGAGCTCGGTCAGCGTGCTGCCGGTGGCCTCGATCGCCATGATCGCGACCGGTCGCGGGTCGTTGCCTGTCATGACCCCCACCCCAGCCCGCTTCTCTTCGCCCCGCTCGTCGGGGGCATGGAGGGCTGCGACAACAGCGGGCGGCCGGTCGGGGTCAAATGAGCGTGGAGGGCTGACGAGGATGCGCCCGCGGTGCACGGGCGCACGGGCGTCGGCCGGTGCGGGTGCGAGACCTGCCCGTTGGGGGCCGGCCGACGACACTGATCTGGATCAAGCGGCTCTGGGTCGAGGGGTGCGCCCGTTGCACGGCGGGTCGGCCGCGACGGCGAGGCGGTCGCGGTCGTGGCCTGGGGCCCCTCGAGACCGAGGACCACCGCCCCCAAGTCCCGCGCGCCAGTAGCAGAGGCCGTATCGGCAGCTGTTCACCGCCCCGCAGCGGGGACAGCCGACCCCCGGGCGTCATCGCACCCGCATGTCGAGTGGGGTCGTCGGCCAGCGGGGTGCCGTGCTCGGCGACCGCGCGCATCACCGTCACCCAACCGACTCCCAGGAGCTCATGCGGCCGACGCGGGAGCGCGGCGCAGGGCGCGGACCTGGTGATCGCGCAGCGCGTAGAACACCAGCTCGAGTAGCTCCCGAGCCGCGGCCACCGCGCCGCGCGAGTACGGACCTTGTCCACCGGACATGGCCGTAAGAACGACGACGCCGACGCGGTCTCGGTCGCCATCGCCGCGCACACCGCACCGCACCTGCAGTCGGTCGAGGTCGACCAGGCCCTGGGCGCGCTGCGAGTCCTCGTCGAGCACCGTGACGACCTGATCAAAGCACGCACCCAAACCGCGAACCGGCTCCACCGCCTGCTCACCGAGCTGGTCCCCGCCGGCGCCGGACACCGCCGACTGACCCCCGAGATCGCCTCGCAGCTGTTGCGCCGGACCCGCCCACGCGACCCGTCGGGCCGGGCGACCCGCCGGGTCGCGGTCGAGCTCACCGGCGAGCTCCGTCGACTCGACCACCGCATCAGCACCGCCGAGACCGACGTCGCCACCGGCCGGGGTGGCCTCGCTGGGGTCGACGAAACCGCCTATCTCGCCGCCACCGCGACGCACGGCACCGAGTTCGCCACCGGCCTGGTCGACCTCACGCGCCGCAGCGGGCCAGCGCCACTGCTCGACGTCGTGCCTGGTCGCAGCGGTGCGGTGCTCTCCACATGGTTGCGGGAACGCGACGCTGGCTGGCGCTCGCAGGTGGCGCTCGCGGCGCTTGACCCGTTCCGCGGGTACGCCAGCGCGCTGCGCACCCACTTGCCCACCGCGGTGCGGGTGCTCGACGCGTTCCATGTCATCAAGCTCGGCTTCGACGCCGTCGACCAGGTCCGCCGACTGTCCAGCAGGACACCCTCGGGCACCGCGGCCGCGCCGGCGACCCGCTCTATGGCATCCGCCGGGTGCTGCGCCGCGGCCACGACCACCACAGCGACACCTCATGGACGCGGCTGCTGCACGGCCTCGACCTCGGCGACCCCGATGGCCACGTGGCGGCCGCCTGGATCGCCGCCCAGGACCTACGGCTGCTCTACCGCCACACCGACCCCGCCCGCGCCGCCGCGGCCTTCCACCGCTGGCTGATCTTCTGCGCCGACTCCGAGGTCCCCGAACTGCACCGCCTCGCGCGCACCCTGGACTCCTGACGCGAGGAGCTGCTCGCTCGCTTCGCCGTCGGCGCGGTGTCCAACGGGCCCACCGAGGCCATCAACTTACTGATCAAGAAGATCAAGCGAGTCGGCCACGGATTCCGGAACTTCACCAACTACCGGCTGCGACTCCTGCTGCACTGCGGAACCACATGGGATACTCCCGCCACCACGATGCTGCGAGGCCGCCTCCACGCTTCATAACGAAGAGCCGCATTACGCATGCCTCCCTTCGCCGGACATCTCAACCACCTGTGCCCCTTCGCCCTGTGGTCTCGGCTTTCCCGGCCTCCCCGGCAGGTCGTGACTCCTGCGACTACTACGGGCACTCCGTCGCCATAGGGCTCGCGCCCCGTAGGCGATCCCGCGGTACGTCTTCGCTGTACGTATCGAGCACGACGTAGGCCACCCACTCATCTCCTTCACCGCCCACGCAGGGCGACGCTCCACCTCACGAAGGTTGCCCGGTCCCACGGTTCATGCCCGGGCATGAGGTGGCGTCGGTTTCAGGTGTCGTTCCGACGGGTGCGCACTTTCACCGCTGGAGATTGGGTTTCAAGCAATCCAGCCTTGGCCATATCGTGCGGGTCTGGCGATACCCCGCCCCGGACACCTCCAGGCGGTCTGACCTTCCCCCGATTCCACGGACGGGTGCGGCTTGGGGGTCAAGCCGCTGCGGTAGCGGCGGGTTGGAGGTTCTCGTACTCGGCTGGGCTGCGGTAGCCCAGCGCTGAGTGGCGACGCCGCGGGTTGTACCAGGCTTCGATCCACTCGAAGATCGCGTTCGCGAGCTGCTGGCGGGTCGACCAGCTCTGCCGGTCGAGCAGTTCGACCTGCAGGCTGGAGAAGAAGCTCTCGGCCAGGGCGTTATCGAAGCATTATCCGGCTAATCGAAGATTAGGAACGCCTTCGGCCCGGATAATCGGAGTTAACAGGCCAATCGACCACTACATGTTGTGGTTGAAGATCATCCAGATTGGCCGGTTAACTGGGAATCCCCGATGCTGCCCATCGAGCCCAGCAGCCCGGCGCTGCGCAGGCGTTGCCCGAACGCCCATGACGTGTATTGGCTGCCGTGGTCGGCGTGGACCACGGTTCTCTGGCCTGCGGGTTTGCGTCGCCAGCAAGCCATGTCCAGGGCGTCGACGACGATCTCGCTGCGCAGGTGATCAGCGATCGACCAGCCGACGACTCGACGCGAGTACACGTCGAGCACGACCGCGCAGTACAGCCAGCCCTCGCCGGTGCGGTGCTGGGTGATGTCGCAGCACCACAGCTGATCCGGTGCCTCGGCACGGAACCGGCGTTCGACCAGGTCGGCGTTCGGCGTCGCATCGCGGTCGCGGCGGGTGACCCCAGCGCCGCGCCGGCGGTGCACCCCGACGATCCCGTGCACCCGCATCAGGCGCTCCACGCGCTTGCGGCTCACCGCCAGCTGCGGGGCGCCCAGGCGCAGCTCAGCGTGCACCCGCGGCGCCCCGTAGGTGCCGCGGGAGTCGGCGTGGATGGTCTTGATGACCTCGACCAGTTCGAGGTTCGAGTGTTCTCGGGCGCTGGTCGGGCGGTCGCGCCAGGCGTAGTAGCCCGAGGTGGAGGTCCGCGCCGCCGAGGCCCAGCGGAGGTCGGCCCAGGCATCGCTCGACGCCGCCTATGCCGCGGGGAGCGCGGCGCCGGCGGGCGCCGGGGCACTCGCGGGTGCCGCCGCACGCTCCGGGAGCCCGGGGCAGTGCCGAGGCGATATTCGCGCGTCCTCCAGCGCCAGTTCCGGCACCGGCTCCGGCGGTAGCGGGACCAGCACCCAGACAGGCACCGGTAGCACGTCCGGCGCCGCGTCCTCGCAGGGGAACACCGTCACCTCGGGCGCATCGGCCCCGGCGGTGATGACTGTCGCCGACCTGGGCGGGCTGCAGGTCAGGGCGAACGTCCCGGAGCTGAATGTGGGGTCGGTCGCCAGCGGGCAGCATGCTGATGTTGCCGTCAACGCGCTGCCCGGACAGGCGCTGCCGGGGATCGTCGTGACCGTCAACCAGCTTCCGGGGTCGGGCAGCTCGGTCCAGTACGGCACGTCGGTGTCGCTGACCCAGGCGCCGCCCGGCCTGCGGGTGGGGATGTCGGCCAACGTCACGATCACCACCCAGTCGGTACCGAACGCGGCGTTCCTGCCCTCGGTAGCCATCCGGAGCTCCGGGGCGGGCGCCACGACCGGCACGGTCACCGTGCTCGCCGGTCCCGACCAGCACACCGAGAGCCGCACGGTCGGGCTGGGGCTGAGCTCCAACACCGTCACCCAGATCACCTCCGGGCTCGCTCCCACCGACCGTGTGGTCCTGCCCTCGGCGACCGCGTCGCCAGCCGGGCCGGGTGGTGGCGGTGCCGGTGCCGGTGGTGGCGGTGCCGGCGGCGCCGGGGGCGGCGTCCGATGACGGGCCGCAAGGCGGGGCCCGGCCCCCCGGTACTCCACGTTCGAGGTCTGACCAAGGTCTACGGCGAGGGTGAGTACGCAGTCCACGCGCTGCGCGGTGTGGATCTGGCGGTTTGGCGCGGTGAGTACGTCGCGATCATGGGTCAATCCGGGTCGGGCAAGTCCACGCTTCTGAACGTGCTGGGCTGCCTGGATACGCCCACGTCCGGACGGTTCCAGCTGCAGGGCATGAACGTCGCCGACCTGAGCGACCGCCAGCAGTCGGTGCTGCGCAACCGCCAGATCGGGTTCGTGTTCCAGTCCTTCAACCTAATTCCACGTACGACGGCCCTGGCCAACGTCAGCTCCCGCTGATCTACGCCGGGGTAGGACGCCGGGTGCGGCGCGAGCGAGCGCGCGCAGCGCTGACCCTCGTCGGGCTGGAGGATCGACAGAACCATCGACCGAACGAGCTCTCCGGCGGTCAGCAGCAGCGCGTGGCGGTCGCGCGAGCACTGGTGGCTTCGCCTGCGCTGTTGCTGGCCGACGAGCCAACCGGGAATCTGGACTCGGAGTCGACCGCCGAGCTGCTGGAACTGTTCGACGGCCTGCACGGCGCGGGCCGCACGATCGTGCTGATCACCCACGACGCCCAGGTCGCCGCGCGGGCCGACCGGGTCGTGACGGTCACCGACGGATGGCTCACGGACCCGTCCCGGCCGGTGATGGCCGGCGGGCACCGGGAATGACCGCGCTGGAGAGCGTCCGCTTCGCGGTGCGGGCACTGGTGACCAATCGGTTGCGGTCGCTGCTGACCATGGTCGGGATCGCGATCGGCATCGGTGCGGTGATCCTGCTGACCGCGCTCGGCAACGGCGCCCAGGCCTTCGTCAGCAACCAGATCACCGGTCTGGGCGGCAACAGCATCACGGTGCTGCCCCGCCAGCCCCCGCGGAACTCGAACCTCTCCGGACGGCCATTGGACGCCGCCGACCTCGAGGCCCTCTCCGACCGGCAGGGCACCCCGGACATCGCGACGGTCTCGCCGGTGGTGACCACCTCCCCGACGACGACCGCGGCCTCGAACACCTCGAGCGCGACCCTGCTGGGCGCCACTCCCGCCTACTTCGCCGCGACCAACGCGAGAATCGCGACGGGGGCGGCGTTCACTCAGCAGGACGTCGAGCAGGCGGCGAAGGTGGCGGTGCTCGGCCAGCAGGTGGTCACAGACCTCTACGGCCTGGGCGCTGACGCCCTCGGCCGGCAGGTGCAGTTCAACGGGGTGCCCTTCACGGTGGTGGGAACGCTGGTGTCGTCGGGCCAGGGCGGCCCCGGCGGGGCCGTGGACCAGAGCGCGGTCGCGCCGCTGACCACGGTGCAGTCCTCGCTGACCGGCTACGGCGCCTACTCGCGCCTGGTGGTGCAGTCCACCTCGGCAGCGACGCAGGCCGGGGCGACCGCTGAGATCGAGAGCATTCTCGATCGCCTGCACGGCATCACCAACCCGAACGACCGCGACTACCAGGTCTCCAGCTCGGCACAACTGGCCTCGGTGATCAGCTCCACGCTCTCCACGTTCACCCTGCTGCTCGGCGCGATCGGGGGCATCTCGCTGCTGGTTGGCGGGATCGGGATCACCAACATCATGCTCGTCTCGGTCACCGAGCGGACCCGCGAGATCGGTATCCGAAAGGCGGTCGGAGCGCCGCCATCGGCCATCCTTGCCCAGTTTCTCATCGAGGCGGTGATCCTCAGCCTGCTCGGCGGAGTCGTCGGAGTGCTGGTCGGCCTGTCCAGCCTGCTCATCCACATCGGCGGGTTTACTCCGATCGTGCTACCGACCGCCGTCGTCGCGGCGATCGTCGTCTCCGGGGCGATCGGTGTCTTCTTCGGCGCCTTCCCCGCGCGGCGGGCGGCCCACCTGCCACCCATCGAGGCGCTCCGGCGGGAATGAGCCCCGCTCCGACCCGCACCACATCCCCAGACGGCGCCGGCGACCCGCCGAAGGGCACCGTCGGCTCGATCCGCAGACGGAGGACCCGTGACCACACCACCGCATCCAGGCCACGAGGGCGTCGGGAACGGCCCGTCCGACGACGCCGACACTGCCGACACCGCCGGGCTGCCGACCGCGGCGGGCGTCGAACCGTCCAGCTCCTCGAGGGTTCCCAGGCCGGTCTTCGACGATCGACGGGCCGACGCGGTGACCACCCTCGACGAGCCCCTCGACGCAGAGGACCTGGTCGCTCGGGTCCATCGCCCCGGCCTGGCCCGATCGACCCGCCTTCTGCTGACGGTGTTGGCGGCCGTCGCGCTGCTCGCGCTCGGCAGCTGGATCGGCCGCGCGACCGCGCACCCCACCGGTCCCGGCTCGATGCCTGACGTCGTCGGCACCGTGGAGTCGGTGACCGGCGGCGTCGGGCAGGTCACCGTGCGGGCACCCGACGGCACCATGACGGTGTTCATCACGACCTCGGGTACCAAGGTGGCGGTCGCGAGCCCGGGCGGGATCCGCGCGGTGCAGCCCGGGCAGTACGTCACCGTCAGCAGCCAGCAGGACCGGCTCGGCAGCACCGAAGCGACCCTGATCCAGTTGCCTTCGCCCTGATCAGGATCGCCTCGCCGGCGCCGGCTCAGGTCAGCCTGGGCCATCCAGTTCCGCAGGCGCGATTCGGGAATCCTCACCGGATGCTCCACTGCCGCCGCGCCACCCCAGTCGGCCGCCAGCGGGGCGAACAGGACAGGTTCGATCGCGGCGGCCCAGCAAGCCACCGCGGCGCCACTACCCGGGTACGCGGTCACCGTGCCCGCCCTCGGGGTGAACCGTTCGGTGCTGGTGCCGCTCGGTCTCAACCCCGACCACACCATCCAAGTGCCGCCACTGGCCGCGCCCGCCAAGCTCGGGCTCTACAGTCACGGCCCCCAGCCCGGCGACCGGGGGCCCGGGGTGATCCTCGGGCACATCAACGCAAGCGGCGTCGACGAGGCCTTAGAGCGTCCGGCGATTGATGTTCAGCGGAGCCGGCGGGTGGTGGGTCGGGTGGGCCAGCGGTAGTGGGTGCGGGCTCGGTTGATCATTCTGCGGATGACGGTGAGGGCGGCCGCGAGGTTGAGGGAGAACTCGGCGATGATCTTGCGTGTGTCGGTGAGCCGGCGCAGCTTGCCATAGCCGTTCGTCCACGAGTGGGTCCGCTCGACCGGCCACCGCTTGCCGACCTGGATCGGGGCTGGCGCGCCCTTGGTGGCGATCTCGGCCTGGTAGCCGAGGATCTCCAGCAGGTCGCGGGTCTTGGTCGAGTCGTAGCTGCGGTCCAGGTGCATGGTGGGCTCGGCAGGCAGCGGCCCGAGCATCTCGAGCCACGGGCTGATCATCGCGCAGATCCCGGCCAGGGTGGGCTCGAGCAGCGGCGAGTCGTGGTTGTTGGCTGCCGCCGCGATCAGATGTAGCGGGATGGGGTCCCGGTCGGTGGCCACCGACCGTGTCATGCCCTATGTGCCCCGGTCGACGGGGCTGCGGCCGGCGACCTCGCCGCCGCAGGGCGCTTTGGTGATGGACCCGTCGAGGGCCAGGTCATCCGGGTCGAGCCCGATGATGCGGTCGTAGCCGGCCAGCGTGGCTCGCCGCAGCGCCTCGCCGACCCCGAGCTCGGCCCAGTCGCGCAGCCGGCGGCGGTTGGTGCGATCCGAGCAGCCCGGGCTGGCGATGCGTTCGTAGCCGCTGCCGTGGACCGGCGCGGCCAGCACGTGATCGAAGACCGCCCGGTCGGGGGTGCGGCGGCGGTGACAGGCCCCACGGGTGGTCGGGAGAGAACTCGGGGCGCTCCGACACCCCGATCAGGGCGGAGAACTCGACCCAGGCTGGTTCGGTCAGGGATGCTGGCAGCAGAGGCACGGGCCCTCCACATGATCAGGAGATCTTGAGCAATCCCCATGATCAGTGCGGGTCCGTGCCTCTACCTGCAACGACACGCGGTTCTCTCCGCTGACCCGTCTATTGCCGGTCGCTCTTAGCCATCCCCCGGCCCGGAGTTCGACGCCGCCGACCCCAGAGGGCCTGGGTGCGGTCACCCGGGTGCTTGCCGGGACGGCAGTGGCGGGGTCGGGGTTCTAGGCTGCCTGCTCGTGCGTATTGCGTCGTTGCCGAAGCGTCTGGTGTTGGGTCGGCCGTTGTCGTCGCAGCGGCTGGGGGAGACGCTGCTGCCCAAGTGGCTGGCGTTGCCGATCTTCTGCAGTGACGCGTTGTCGTCGGTGGCTTATGCCACCGAGTCGATCCTGGTCGCGCTCTCCGCGGGGGGGCTCACGTTCTTCGGGGTCTCGCCGTATCTCACGCTGGGGGTGGCGGCGGTGTTCATCATCGTCGCCGCGTCGTATCGCCAGACTTGCCGGGCTTATCCGCGCGGCGGCGGCTCCTACATCGTCTCGCTTCAGAACCTGGGCCAGACCGCGGGGCTGGTGGCCGCGTCGGCGTTGCTGGTGGACTACGTGATGACGGTGGCGGTCTCGGTGGTGGCCGGGGTCGCCGCGATCACCTCGGCGATCCCGGCTGCGGCCGCGCACACCGTGGCGATCTCGGTGGGGTTCGTGGTGGTGCTGACCGCGGTGAACCTGCGCGGGGTCCGCGAGACCGGCAAGACCTTCGCGCTGCCCACGTATGCGTTCATCGCCGGTATCTTCATCATGTTCGGCTGGGCCGCGGTGGCCGCGCTGACCGGGCACCGGCTGGTGGCCGAGTCCGCGTCGTATCCGGTGCTCCCGACCGAGCACGCCACCGGTGCGCTGGCGGTGTTTCTGATCCTGCGGGCGTTCGCCCAGGGCTGCACCGCGCTGACCGGGGTGGAGGCGATCAGCAACGGGGTCCCGCTGTTCACCAAACCCAAACCGGATAACGCCGCCAAGGTGCTGGGTTATCTGGCGGCGCTGGCGGTGACCATGGGGATCGGGATCACATTGCTCGCGGTGGTCTCCGGGGTGCACACCGCGGCCGACCCCACCCAACTGGGCCTTCCTGCGGATGCGAGCACGAAGACGGTGCTGGCCCAGATCGCGGCCGCGGTGTTCGGGCCGGGAACCTTCGGGTTCTACGCCATCCAGACGGTGACCGCCGCGATCCTGATCCTGGCCGCGAACACTTCGTTCAACGGGTTCCCGATGCTGGTCTCGGTGCTGGCCCGCGACCGCTACGCGCCGCGGCAGTTCCACACCCGCGGCGACCGGCTGGTGTTCTCCAACGGCATCATCGCCCTGGCCGTCTTCGCGATCGTGCTGATCGTGGCGTTCGACGCCAACACCAACGCGCTGATCCAGCTCTACGTCCTCGGGGTGTTTCTGGCCTTCACGCTGTCCCAGGTCGGCATGGTGCGCCACTGGCGCTCCGAGTTGGCCACCACCGACGAGCCCGCCGCCCGCCGGCGTATCCGCCGCGCCCAGCTGATCAACTCGGTGGGGGCGGCGGCGACCGCAGTGGTGCTGGTGGTGGTGCTGTTGACCAAGTTCCTCGACGGCGCCTGGATCGTGGTGGTGGCGATCCCGATCCTGTTCCTGCTCCTGCGCGGGGTGCACCGCCACTATCAGACGGTGGCCGACGAGATCGCGATCGACCCGGCCGCGACCCCCACCGCCCCATCACGCAACCACGTGCTGGTGCTGGTCTCGAAGGTGTCCGGGCCCAGCCTGCGCGCGCTGGCCTACGCCCGGATGCTGCGTCCGGACACGTTGACCGCGCTGACGGTGGCCGTCGACGAGGACGACACCCGCCAGGTGCGCGCCGACTGGGACCGGGCCGATCCTCGGGTGAGCTTGCAGGTCCTCGACTCCCCCTACCGGGAGATCATCCGCCCGGTCGTGAAATACGTCCGCGACTACCCCCGCAGCAGCCCCCGCGAGATCATCACGGTGATCATCCCGGAGTACATCGTCGGGCACTGGTGGGAACAACTGCTGCACAACCAGAGCGCGCTGCGCCTCAAAGCTCGGCTGCTGTTCCAACCCGGTGTGGTCGTCATCGATGTCCCCTGGCATCTGCGCTCGGCCGGCGTCACCCCCGCCCAGCAGGCCAGCTACGAACAGCAGGCCGTCGCTGCGGAACACCAGCCGGGCAACCCCGAGAGGACCCCTCCCACGGGACCGTGACACCCAGCCGCTCGCGCCACCGCTGATCTCGGGGGCGCTGCGCGGTCTTCCTCACCGCCCACCCCGAGCTGCCCGACGACCTCCCGATCACCCTCGGCGGCCCCGACTTCGACGCCCCCACCACCACCACCTGGACCGCACCTGGACCGGCCGCGCCGACCACATCTGGATAGACAACCCTGACAGCCCCGACGCGCCGGGCATGTCGGGCCGCCCGACGTCGCGCACGACCACGTCGGGGTGGGGGGTCGTGGCGGCGGCGCGCAGCGCGGTGGCACCGTCGGGGGCGGCGACGACGGTGTAGCCGTGGGCGGTGAGGTTGATCCGCAGGGTGGACAGTAGTTGGGGGTCGTCGTCGACGACCAGCACCCGGCTCATCCGCTGGCCTGCCCCCGATCCGGGCTCGTGGTGACGGCATCGGGTGGGTCGGGGTGGGGTGTGGCGGCGGCGGGCAGGGAGATGACCATGGTGAGTCCGCCGCCGGGGGTGTCCTCGGCGGTCAAGGTGCCGCCCATGGCCTCGGTGAAGCCGCGGGCCACGTTCAGCCCGAGCCCGACCCCGTTGTGGGCGCGGCGGGCGTCGAGGTGCTGGAAGGAGGCGAAGAGTTTCTCGGCGTGCCGGCGGGACACGCCGGGGCCGGTGTCGGTGATCCGCAGCTCGACACGGTCGCGGTAGGCGCTGGCGCGCAGCGCGACCGGGGCTTGGGCGCTGTGGCGCAGGGCGTTGTCGACCAGGTTGGCCACCACCCGTTCGAGTAGCCCCGCGTCGGCGGTGACGTCGGGCAGGGTCTCGGCGACCTCGACGGTGATCCGGTCCAGCCCGGCCTCGGGGCTGGTGGTCGCCAGGACCGCGGAGACGACCTCGTCGTAGCCGACCGGGCCGCGTTCGACGGTGACGGCACCGGCGGCCAGTCGGGAGGAGTCGAGCAGGTTGGCGACCAGCGCGATGAGCCGGTCGGTGGACTCTTCGCAGGTGGCGAGCAGCTCGGCGCGATCCTCCGCCGGCAGCGGCAGGTGGGGGTCGCGCAGGCTGCTCAACGCGGCTTTGATCGTGGCCAGCGGGGTCCGCAGGTCGTGCCCGACGGCGGCGAGCAGCGCAGTGCGCAGCTTGTCGGCGTCGGATTGGCGGCGGGCCTCGGAGGCGTCGGCGGCGGCGCGGCGTTGGCGCAGCGCGAGCAGGGCCTGCCCGGCGACGGTCTCGAACACCCGGCGGTCGGCGGCGGCCAGCGCCCGACCTTGAGCGATCAGATGGACGCCGTCGGTGACCTCGACGTCGAGGTCGGCCTGAGCGGGGCGGGTGCAGTCCGGTGCCCCGGCGCAGGCGGTGACCTGCCACCCCGGGCCGGGGGCCGGTGATGCTGCGCTGCTTTCGAGCACCGCCACCGAGGTCAGCGCGAAGGTTTCCCGGACCTGCTCGAGCAGCCGCGGCAACGGGTCGGGTGCGGTGAGCACGGTGCGCGCGGCCGCGGCGAGCACGGCGGCTTCGGTGCGGGCCTGGGCGGCTTGGGCGCTGAGGCGGCCGGCGCGGTCGACGACCAGGGCGACCAGTACTCCGACCACGACCATGGCCGCGATGGTGACGATGTTGGCGGGGTCGGCGACGGTGAAGGTGTAGAGCGGCGGGGTAAGGAAGAAGTTCAGCAGGGCGCCGCCGAGCAGCGCGGCGAGCAGCGCCGGCCCGAGCCCACCGATCAGGGCCACGGCCACAGTGGCCAGGAAGAACAGGACCACGTCGGTGGATAGGTCGGTCTGGGCGCGCAGCAGCACTCCGATTCCGGTGGCGGCGGCGGGGGCGAGGACGGCCAGCGGCCAGCCGGCGAGTCGACGCCGGGTGGAGAGCGGGGTGCGGGCACCGGGCATGCGCAGCCCGCGAGCGGCTTCGTCGTGGCTGACTAGGTGCACGTCGATCGACCCGGAGTCGGCCACCGCGCGGGCGCCGATGCCGGGGTCGAACAGCCGCGCGAGCCGGGAGCGCCGGGAGGTGCCCAGCACCAGCTGGGTGGCGTTGGCGCCGCGGGCGAACTCCAGCAGCGCGGTGGGCACGTCGTCGCCGATCACGGTGTGGAAGGAGGCGTCGACGTCCGCAGCGAGGCGGCGGAGGCCGGTCAACGGCGCCGGATGACCAGTCGCGAGCCCGTCCCCGCGCAGCACGTGGACACAGAGCAGGTCAGCGGAGCCGGCGCGTTTCGCGATCCGCGCCGCCCGGCGCAACACCGTGGCGCTTTCCAGGCCACCGGTGACCGCCACCACGACCCGTTCGCGGGCCTCCCAGACCTGGTGGATGTGCTCAGCGGCGCGGTAGCGCTGCAGGGCCACGTCGACCTGGTCGGCGACCCAGAACAGCGCGATCTCGCGCAGCGCGATCAGGTTGCCGGTGCGGAAGTAGTTCGACAGCGACGCGTCGATCTTCTCCGGGCGGTAGATGTTGCCGTGGGCCATCCGCCGGCGCAGCGCCTCGGGGGTGATGTCGACCAGCTCGACCTGTTCGGCGCTGCGCACCACGTGGTCGGGGATGGTTTCGCGTTGGCGGACCCCGGTGATGCGTTCGACGACGTCGTTGAGCGACTCGAGGTGCTGGACGTTGACCGTGGAGATCACCTCGATGCCGGCGGCCAGCAGCTCCTCGACGTCTTCCCACCGTTTGGCGTGCGGCGAGCCCGGCGCGCAGGTGTGCGCGAGCTCGTCGACGAGCACCACCTCGGGGGCGCGGGCCAGCACGGCGGGCACGTCGAGCTCGGTGAACTCCGCGCCCCGGTGGACCACCCGCGCGCGGGGCAGCACCGCCATGCCCTCGAGCAGCGCCGCGGTCTTGGCCCGGTCGTGGGTCTCGACCAGTCCGACCACCACATCGGTGCCGCGTCCGGCGCGGCGACGGCCTTCCTCGAGCATCGCGTAGGTCTTGCCCACTCCGGGGGCGGCGCCGAGGTAGATCCGCAGCTCACCGCGCCGACCATCACTGCGGGGCGCCGTCATCTCCCGATTCTCAGCGGCTGGCGCAGCCAGCTCTTCCGTGTCGCCGACGCCGGCGCTGTCGTCGTCGACACCGAGGTCGCCGCCGCCGGCGGGTCGGCGGGTGGCGGCGGGCTCCCAGGCGCTCACGGCCGCCTCCCAGGAGTGGGCGTGGCCGGGGGGTCGTCGCGGCCGCGGCTGGTGGGACTGGCGTGGTTGGGACGGGTGGTCGTCTCGGTACCGGTCGGGTGGGCGGCGCGTGCTGCCCGGTCGGGGAGCTCGCGCAGCGTCGGGATTTCGACGTCGTCGGGCAGCACCGGCCCACGGTCCCGATACCGCGGGGCCAGGTGCCGCCAGCCGCCGCCGGCCGCGCTCCCGAGGGCGGCCGCGGCCATCAGCACGCCGAGCAAGACCGCGTCCGGGGTGCCGTGCCAGGACAATCGGCCCTGGGTGTTCTCGAGGAAGCCGTCGGCGAGCAGGAACCACAGCCCGGCCTGGGGCACCACCGCCGACAGCGGGCCGAGCGCGGACCAGGCAGCCAGCTCCACGGCCACGGTCACCATCGGCGCCCCACCGGGCGCGGCACGGCCAGGGAAGGCGCCGAGGGCGACGACCAGGGCGAGGCCCAGGAAAAATCCGCCGGGCACGGCCATCCCCAGCGGCAACCGGTCACGCCCTCGGATGGGCCCCGAGACGCGAGGGTGGGGGTTCATCCGAGGCCACCGACCATGAGGTCCTCCTCGGTCTCGCGGCGCAGCCACAGCCGGGCCTCCCGGGCCCGACCCGCCGTGTTTGACCGTAACCATCCGAGCGCGGGTGACGGCCGTCCGCCCGGTCGCCCGTGAGAGAGGTTGCTGCGCAGCGCCGGCAGCACCGCATCGAGCGTCACCGCGTTCCTCCTTGATCGTCGTTGGCTTACCGGCGGGATGAGCCGCGTACGGGTGGGTCAGTGTGCGTCGGGGGCGACCGCGTGCAGGGCGGCGTCGAGGGTGGGGACGTTGACCCCGGGCTCGCCGGCGAAGCCGAGGCCTCGCCCGTGGGTGTTGGCCGCGATCAGCGCCTGCACCTGGGTCAGGCTCAGCCCGATGACCCGGGCGACCCGGGGGGCTTGCAGGGCGGCGTAGGCGGGGCTGATCTGCGGGTCGAGCCCGGAGAAGGATTCAGTGACCGCGTCGGATGGCACGGCGGCCGGCGAGATGCCCTCGCGGGCGGCGATCACCGTGCGGCGCTGGTTGACCGCGTCGGCGAGTTTGACGGAGTCCGCGGACAGGTTGGACCCGCCGGAGGTGGCGGCGTCGGCGGGTCCGAGCCCGGCCGGGGCGCTGCTCGGGGCGGAGTTCGAGGGGCGGGTGTGAAACCACGGGTCGGCGGCCGGGTTGGCCGGCACCGGGTCGATGCCGATCAGCGAGGAACCGGCCGGTCCGGCGGAGCCCTGGATCAGCGAACCCTCGGCGTGGGACTCGAGCCCGGGGATCCGGGACACCGCCCACATCCCGAGCGGGTAGACGATGCCGAACAGCACGGTCAGCACCAGCAGCAGCCGCAGCCCGGCGCCGACTTGACGGCCCAGCGCCCGGGGGCTCAGCGCCACCAGGCCTTGCCGGAACTCGGCCGCGCCGGTTTCCCGCTCCCCGATCGGCTCGGGGCGGGTTTGGGCGGGAGAGGTGGTCATAGTGGGTCAGCCGATCCCCGGCAGCAGCCGGACGACGAGGTCGATGAGGTAGATGCCGGCGAACGGCACGATCACGCCGCCGAGCCCGTAGATCAGCAAGTTGCGGCGCAACAGGGCGTCGGCGCTCATCGGGCGGAACCGGACCCCGCGCAGGGCGAGGGGGATCAGCGCGACGATAACCAGAGCGTTGAAGATGACCGCGGAGAGGATCGCGGACTGCGGGGTCGCCAGGTGCATGATGTTCAGCCCGCGCAGCTGCGGGTAGAACGCCAGGAACATCGCCGGCAGGATCGCGAAGTACTTGGCGAGGTCGTTGGCGATGGAGAACGTGGTCAACGCCCCGCGGGTGATCAGCATCTGTTTGCCGACCTCGACGACCTGGATGAGCTTGGTGGGGTCGGAGTCCAGGTCGACCATGTTCCCGGCCTCTTTAGCCGCGGTGGTGCCGGAGTTCATCGCGACGCCCACGTCGGCCTGGGCCAGGGCGGGAGCGTCGTTGGTGCCGTCGCCGGTCATCGCGACCAGCAACCCCCCGGCCTGTTCCTTGCGGATCAGTTCGAGTTTGTCCTCGGGGGTGGCTTCGGCGAGGAAATCGTCGACCCCGGATTCGTCGGCGATCGCCTTCGCGGTCAGCGGATTGTCCCCGGTGATCATCACGGTGCGGATGCCCATGGTGCGCAGCTCGGCGAAGCGTTCGGCGATCAGCGGCTTGACCACGTCGGACAGGCGGATCACCCCGAGCACCCGGGTCGGTGGATCCGCATCCTCACCGCAGCGTTGGGCCACCACCAGTGGGGTGGCGCCGGCGGCGGAGATGTCGGCGACGGTGTCTTGGATGTCGGTGTCGTCGTTGACCCCGGCCCAGGTCAGGACCGACGCGGTCGCACCCTTGCGCACCGACACGCCCTGGAGGTCCGCCCCCGACATCCGGGTCTGGGCGGTGAAGGCGACGAACTCGGCGACCGCCTCGTCGGCGCTGGCTTCGGTGCCCAGTCCGAACTCCGAGGCGCACAGCGCCACGATGGAGCGGCCTTCCGGGGTGGTGTCGGCCAGGCTCGACAGCCGCGCCGCGCGGGCCAGCTCGGCCGGGTCGACGCCTCGGCGGGCGATGAGTTCGGTGGCTTGCCGGTTGCCGTAGGTGATGGTGCCGGTCTTGTCCAGCAGCAGCGTGTTCACGTCGCCGGCGGCCTCGACGGCGCGCCCGGAGGTGGCGAGCACGTTGCGCTGCACCATGCGGTCCATCCCGGCGATGCCGATCGCGGAGAGCAGCGCACCGATGGTGGTCGGGATCAGGCACACCAGCAGCGCCACCAGGATGACCAGCGACTGCTCGGCGCCGGAGTAGGCCGACATCGGCTGCAGCGCGACCACCGCGAGCAAGAAGATGATCGTCAGCGCCGACAGCAGGATGGCCAGGGCGATCTCGTTGGGGGTCTTCTGACGCCGGGCGCCTTCGACCAGGGCGATCATCCGGTCGACGAACGACTCACCGGGCTTGGTGGTGATCTGAACGACGATCCGGTCGGAGAGCACGGTGGTGCCGCCCGTGACCGAGGAGAAGTCGCCGCCGGACTCGCGGACCACCGGCGCGGACTCCCCGGTGATCGCCGACTCGTCGACGGTCGCGATGCCCTCGACGATCTCCCCGTCGCCGGGGATGGTCTCGCCAGCCTCGATCACCACCCGGTCCCCGACCCGCAGCGCGGTGGCCGCCACCTGCTCCTCCCCGGGACCGCCGGTCCCGTTACCCGAGCTGGACGCGGTGTCGGTGAGGCGGCGGGCGGTGGTGTCGGTCTTGGTGGCGCGCAGCGCGTCAGCCTGGGCCTTGCCGCGGCCCTCGGCGACCGCCTCGGCGAGGTTGGCGAACACCACGGTGAACCACAGCCACACCGCGATCAGCCACGCGAACACGCTCGGCTCGACGACCGCGGACACCGTGACCGCCGCCGACCCGACCCAGACCACGAACATCACCGGGTTACGCGCCTGGTGGCGCGGGTCGAGCTTGCGCAGCGCCTCGGGCAGCGCGTCGAACAACTGCCGGGGCCGGAACGCACCGGCGCCGACCACGCGGCCGGTGCGCTGGGCGTGCAGCTGTTCGGCCTCGGCCGGGGATCGGCGGGTCCGCTCCCCGACCGGTGGCGTGTGGGTGCCGGGGGCGCTCACGACAGTCCTTCCGCGATCGGGCCCAGGGCGAGCGCCGGGACGAAAGTGATCGCGGCGACCAGCACGATGGTGCCGGTGACCAGCACCGCGAACTGGGGCCGGTTGGTGGCCAGGGTTCCGGCGCCGGGCGCGAGTTTGGGTTGGCGGGCCAGCAGCCCACCCAGCGCGAGCACCGCGATGATCGGGACGAATCGGCCCAGCAGCATCGCCACCGCGAGGGCGGACTGGAAGAAGCCACTGGTCACCGTCAGACCGGCGAACGCGGAGCCGTTGTTGTTGGTCGCCGAGGCGAACGCGTAGAGCACCTCGCTGAACCCGTGGGCCCCGGAGTTGGTCATCGCGTTCGCGGTAGCGGGCAGGGCGATGGCCAGCCCGGCGCCCAGCAGCACCACGGTGGGCATCACCAGGATCGCGACCACCGCGGTGGTCATCTCCCGGCGGCCGAGTTTCTTGCCCAGGTATTCCGGGGTGCGCCCGACCATCAGACCGGCCAGGAACACCGCGATGACCGCGATCACCAGGATCGAGTACAGCCCGGTGCCGACCCCGCCGGGGGTCATCTCGCTGAACAAGATGTTGGTCAGCGCCCCACCGCCGCCGAACCCGGACAGGCTGTCGTGGGCGCCGTTGACGGCCCCGGTGGAGGTGCTGGTGGTGGAGTCGGCGAACAACGCCGTCGACGCGATCCCGAACCGGACCTCCTTGCCCTCCAGGTTCGCCCCGGCCGCGACCGCGGCCGGACCGGTGGCGTGGGCCTCGGAGGTCCAGATCACCGCCAGCATCGCCCCCCACAACGTGGCCATCACGGACAGAAGGGTGAGGCCTTGGCGCATGTCGCCGACCAGTCGGCCGAAGGTGCGGGTCAAGCTGACCGGGATGACCAGCAGCAGGAAGATTTCCAGCAGGTCCGAGGTCCCGTTCGGGTTCTCGAAGGGGTGCGCGGAGTTGGCGTTGAAGATGCCGCCGCCGTTGGTGCCCAGCTCCTTGATGGCCTCCTGGGAGGCGGTCGGGCCCAGCGCGATGGTGTGCGCGGCGCCGTCCGGGCCGATCACATCAACCCCGGCCCGCAGGCTCATCACCACGCCCAGCGCGAGCAGCGCGATGGCCGCCACGACGGCGATAGGGGCCAGGATGCGGATACAGCCGCGGGTGATGTCGACCCAGGCGTTGCCGAGGCGGTCGCTGCGGGAACGGGTGAACCCGCGGACCAGGGCGATCGCCACCGCCATCCCGACCGCGGCGGAGCCGAAGTTCTGCACCGTCAGCCCGGCCATCTGCACTGTGTCGCCCACGGTCGACTCGGGGGTGTAGGACTGCCAGTTGGTGTTGGTCACGAACGAGGCTGCGGTGTTGAACGCGACCCCCGGATCGACCGCGCCCCGCCCGAAACTCAGCGGCAGCAATGCCTGCAGGCGTTGAATCAGGTAGAGCAGCACCACCCCGACCGCGGAGAACGCCAGGATCGACACCGTGTAGGTCGACCAGCGCTGTTCCGAGTCCGGGTCCGCCCGCACCACCCGGTAAATCACCTTCTCCAGGCGCCAATGGGCAGTGTCGGAGTAGACCCTGGCCATCCAGTCCCCGAGCGGTCGCCACGCCGCCGCCAGCAGCACCAGCAGCACCAGCAGCACCAGCAGGCCCGCCAACGTGGCCGACATCAGAACCGCTCCGGGCGCACCAGCGCCACCACCAGATAGATCAACAAGACTACGGCGAGCACCCCGCCGATCACGTTCGCGACGATCACAACCGGTCCAAACCGCGCACCGTGAACCCCAGCACCAGCAACACCCCGATAAACACCAGGGCGTACAGCAGATCCGTCACCGCCCGCTCCCCTCCTCATCCCGCTGGACTTACCTGACCTGCCCGGCCTTGATCTGGGCTCGACCCCGCTCGAGCCGCCCGATATCGGTCGCCGCGCGCCGCGCGGCGGCGGCAGACTGAGCAGCGCGGCAGATGCCGCTCCGGGCCAGCCACGCCGCGCGCAGCGCCAGCACCCCGCCGACCGCCTCCCTCCCGTCCTCTCTCGCACGTTGGCCCCCGGTCAGGTGGGCGAGGCCCCCGCCCATGCCGGGCCGCGCCGCGAGCATCCGCCCCGCCTCGGGCGGCCATGCGGAATCTCTACGGCTTCTTAACGCCCTCGGCGGCTTTTTAGCGGGCTGTTAGCGCCTCGCGATCGAGGTCTCCGCGCGCCGAGGGACGGGTGACCCTGCCCTGCTGGGCAATTCGGTGGGTGTCGTCGGCGTGTCGTTCCCACCTTTGAAGATCTTGTTTCGTGATGATCGTCAGGCGGGCCGGTTCTTCGTCTACTCCCGGCCCTGGGACGGTAGGTCGCGATGTCTGTGCAGCCGATGCCGTGACCGGAGCCGGCACCGGAGGTGGTGGCGGCGGTGCGGGCGGCGTATCGGCGGCGCGAGGTGCCGCTGCCGGTGGCGGTGCGCGACCGGCTCGGGGAGGTGTTCCCGGACGCCGAGTTCGCGGTCGGGTTCGGGACCCGGGGCCGCCCGGGCTGGTCCCCGGGCCGGCTGGCGCTGGTCACGGTGTTGCAGATGACCGAGAACCTGACTGACCGGCAGGCCGCGGACGCGGTCCGCGACAAGATCTCCTGGAAGTACGCCCTCGGGTTGGGGCTCGACGATGAGGGGTTCGACCACTCGATCCTCTCGGGGTTCCGCGCTCGGGTCGCTGCGCATGGGCTTGAGACGCGGGTGCTGGATTTGTTGTTGGCCCGGCTGGGCGAGCTGGCAACAACGCCGGACCCTGACCCCTGGGTACCCGCGCTACCGGGCCAAGACGCCACCCCCGGCGACCCTCGGTCGGCACGGTCAGTGTGACTTGACCGGCGCTGAACCTAGCCCGATTGACCTCCAACGGAGCGGCGCGCAACAGGAATGCAACCGGATGTCACAAAGAGTCGTCCAACCGCGTGGTCGATAGCGGCTACCGGAGCCGTCACCCAGGCCCGGTGAGTGCTCCCCCGGGCCGCTACGGGACCTGGGTGACCTCGCCAGGGCACGGGAGGCACACCGTGCGGGGCACCGAGACATCGGGTGTGGACCGCAATGGTCCGACCGGCCCAACGTGCTCTCCTCTCCGGCCGCAGGGTGTACCGTCATCGGGCACTGAGGATGACCTCGTGGCGCGGGCCCCGCGCACACCGTTCTTGGCGAACCCCACCGGTGTGTCGCACGTGATGTCCACCCGAGACGAGCCGTCTTATCCAACAGCCGGGCCCGGCGTCGCTCGCTGACGCCCACGCCGAGCTGGCCGGGCTCCTGCTGGCCAGCGAAACCTTCCACGACCTCATCGAGCAGATCGAGCAGATCGCCAACCTCGCGGTGCGTACCCCGCCCACCGCCCTGACGTGGGGGATCACCCTAGCCGCCGACGGGCGAGTCCTGATCGTGGGCTCCGCCGACGGTCTGGGTTGTCTGCTCGACGAGCAGCAGTACGAGATCGATGAAGGTCCCTGCCTCGAGGCCATCCGCACCGCAGCCCCAGTCTCGGCCGCCGACGTGGCCAGCGAGACCTGCTGGCACGGCTACCCGGCCCGGGTCCTCGCCCGTCGCCCACGGCGCCGGGGCGGTGCACGACCGTCCCGTGATCGTGCGCGGAAAGCGCTCGGCGGGCTCAACGTCTACCCCGCTCCGCGCGCGCCTTCGACCCCCACCCGACCAGTCCGGAGACGACCGATCCGGGGACGACCCAGCGTGGGGACACCACGCCGGTTCGGCGCCGCCTCGGTGGGAGCTGCAGGTGGTGGCCGCCGACGACAGCGGTGCCGCCGGGTAGGGCAACCGGATCGGCTGCCCCCGCCGCGGACCGGCAGAGCCGGCGCCCAGAGCCGGGTCGGTGTGGTGAGGACGTGAGCCTGCTCGGCCTGTCCTCGCTGTTCCCCCGGGCCCGCCCCGACGAGCACCGCAGCCCGGCGCCGGGCGCGGGCGATGTCGCGGTCGAGGACGGTCACGCCGAGGTGGTGTATCTGCTGGTCTACAACTCCACCGACCACCCCGCCGGGGGCGACGGCCTGGGCTGGACGCTGATCGCCCGCCACCGCACCGGATGGTCCTGGACCTCCCTGGCCACCCGAGGCGCCAACGCACACGCCGGCCCCCAGATCGCGAAGGCGGTCGCGGTGCGCGTCCTCAGCCAGCACGGCGTCATCGTCGCGGGCTGCTCCGATCACCAGCCCCGCGACCGCGACCGGGCCGGGGGCGGCGACCAGGCAGGCGACATCGCGGTGTCCCGCGCTCGCCTCACGCCGCCGGCGGCAGCGACCCACCAGCGGCAGCCGCCCCGCCAGCCGCGGCGCCCCTGCCGCTGCGGGCCGTCATGTCCGGCGAGCTGCACGGCCACTGACAACCCAAGAGAAAGGACACACCCATGATGAACACGTTCGATCCCCCCCGGCCCGGCAAGGCCGCCGTCGGACGTCCATGTCCGGGGGTACTCACCGCCGCCGACGTCGTGGCCGGGCTGGTGCTGAACAGCGTGGCCCTGGTGGCCGAGGCCCTCGCCGCGGTGCTCGAGCCCGTCGAGACCAGCGCGGCGCTCGTGACCACGGTCCTGGGCGGCGCCCCCGACCACGACCCAGGGACGCGGGCCTACCCGCACCCGCGGACCGTGCCCTCCCCTCGGGCGCAAGCTCGACACCCGGCGACCAGGCGATCTCTGGACCCGGTCCCCGACAACCGACCGCGGTCCCCGCGGTCCCCGCGGTCCCCGCTGGCCGGCGCGGCCGGGCGGAGCCATGGCTAGCCCGGCCCGACGCTGCCTCGGTCCACATTCATCGGGTCGGCGTTCGACCAACACGGCCACGGTCGCATCACCGTGCGCGGCACGCTTGACGCCGATGCGGTCGAGCGCCTCGGTCACCACGTCGACGAGTTCCTCCAGACCCGCACCCGGTTCATCACCCTCGACGCCCGCGACCTCACCCGCGCCGGCGCGAGTGTCATCGGGCTGCTCGGGCGCACCCAAACTCGACTCAACCGCCGCAGCGGAATGATCAGCGTGCTGGGCCTGCACCCCACGCTGCTCACACTGACCCCGGCCACGCCCGCCGCGACCCAGGAGGTTGTCCCCATCCGTAGAACATGAGGTGGCGGTCCCCGCCCTCGTGCCCGCCGTAGGCACCCGGGTGCTGACTCCGTTGGGAAGGGACCGCCATGTGCAAGGGTAGGAGGACCAGCGCGATCACCGACGACGTCCCGCCGCGGGGCCCCGAGCTGCTCTCCGGCGGATGCAACTCGCGCTGGATGAGATCGCCGCGTCGGCCCACGAGGGCCTCCTGGCCGTTGCGGTAGGCGCTGGCCTGCAGGTGATGCAGGCGCTGATGGCCGCGGCGCAACTGGTTCTCGGCCACCCGTCGTCGTGCCGCGGCCTTCACCTGGGGCTGAAGCGCCCCGACTGTGGTGGAGGCTCTGATCCCACGGGAAGGTGGGGGTCGTGCCGGCGCCGAGGAAGTTCAGCGACGAGATGCGTGAGCGAGCCAAGCGGATGGTCCGCGAGGCCCGGGCCCAGGAGCCGGGGTTGTCGATCAACCCGGCGTGCAAGCGGATCGGTCCGCAGTTGGGGATCCTCCCGGACACGCTGCGCGGCTGGTGCAAGCAGGCCGACATCGACGACGGCCTCGCCCCGGGGGTGACGACCGGGGACGCTGAGGAACTCAAGCGCCTACGCCGGGAGAACGCCGAGCTGCGGCGGGCCAATGAGATCCTCAAGACCGCGTCGGCGTTTTTCGCGGCGGCGGAGCTCGACCGCCATATCCGCTGATCGTCGGCTACATCGATCAGCACAAGACACGGTTCGGGGTCGAGCCGATCTGCCGTGCCCTGCAGGCTGAGGGCATTGCGGTCGCCCCGAGCGGCTACTACGCAGCCAAGAAGCGGACGCCGTCACGGCGGGCGCTCTCGGACGCCGCCCTCGAGGAGGTCATCGAGGCGACGTTCTGGGACCGCGACAAGGGCCGCGGGGTCTACGGGGCCCGCAAGATGGCCGCCCAGCTGCGCCGCGACGGGGTCACCGGCATGACCGGCGGCCCGGTCGCCCGCTGCACCGTCGAGCGGCTGATGCGCGGCCTCGGGCTGCGCGGAGTGTGCCGCGGCCAGCCGACGATCACCACCCGGGCCGATCGGCAGTCCGAGCGGGCCCCGGACCTGGTGGACGGACTTCACCGCAAAGGCCCCGAACCGGCTGTGGGTGGTCGACCTGACCTACGTGCCCACCTGGACCGGGACGGTGTTCACCGCGTTCGTCTCCGACGTCTACTCCCGGCGCATCGTGGGGTGGCGCTGCGCGGCGCGCATGCCCACCGAGCTCCCACTCGATGCCCTGGAGATGGCGCTCTGGACACGCGAACGGGCAGGTCAGACCGCTGAAGGGCGCCTCGAAGGGTTGATCCACCACTCCGACGCCGGGGCGCAGCTCAGGTTCAAGGGGTCGTCGCAACACCTCGAGCGTGGAGGTGTCTGGTGGGACGAGCTGCGGGGTGGATGACCACGAGGACCGGGCGGCCGGCGATGCGCTCGCCGGGCCGACCGCCGATCCGTCGCGATGTCGAGCGGGCGTTCTGGCGCAAGATCGCCGAGGGATTGACCAGTGAGGACGCCGCGGTCGCGTGCGGCGTGTCGGGGCCGGTCGGGACGCGATGGTTCCGCGAGCGTGGCGGCATGCCGTTGATCGAGTTGAATGCGCGGACGGGCCGGTACCTATCGTTCGCCGAGCGCGAGGAGATCGCGCTGCTGCGCAGCCAGAAGCTCGGGGTCCGCGAGATCGCCCGCCGGGTGGGTCGGGCTCCCTCGACGATCTCCCGCGAGCTGCGCCGCAACGCGGCCACCCGCAGCGGCCAGCTGGTCTACCGCGCCTCGACCGCCCAATGGAAGGCCGAGTTGGCCGCGCGCCGCCCGAAGGCCGCGAAGCTGGCCACCAGCCAACGGCTGCGCGATTACGTCGCTGACCGACTCGCCGGGGTGGTGCGCACGCCGGCCGGGCTGGAGGTGTCGGGGCCGACCGCCGCGGCGTGGAAGGGCCGCAACCGGCCCCGCCGCGCCGACCGGCGGTGGGTCACGGCCTGGAGCCCGGAGCAGATCGCGCACCGGTTGCCGATCGAGTTCCCCGACGATGAGTCCATGCGGGTCTCTCACGAGACGATCTACCAGTCGCTGTTCATCCAGGGACGCGGAGCGCTGCGCCGCGAGCTCGTCGCCTGCCTGCGCACCGGACGCGCGCTGCGGGTCCCACGGGCGCGGACCCGCGGACGGGGCAAGAAGTTCGTGACTCCCGAGGTGCTGATCAGCCAACGCCCGGCCGAGGTCGCCGACCGGTCCGTGCCCGGCCACTGGGAAGGCGACCTGATCCTCGGGCTGGACAGCTCCGCGATCGGCACCCTGGTCGAGCGCGCCACCCGGTTCACCCTGCTGCTCGAGCTGCCCCCGATGCCCGGTCACGACAGCCCGCGGGTCAAGAACGGGCCTGCGCTGGCCGGGCATGGCGCCGCCGCGGTCCGCGACGCCATCGCCGACCAGATCACCGGCCTGCCCGAGGCGCTGCGTCGCTCGCTGACCTGGGACCAGGGCGCCGAGATGGCCCAGCACACCCCGCTGCGGCTCGGCGCCGGGCTTGAGATCTACTTCTGCGATCCGCACAGCCCCTGGCAGCGCGGCACCAACGAGAACACCAACGGGCTGCTGCGCCAGTACTTCCCCAAGGGCACCGACCTGTCCCGCCACCGCCGCACCGACCTCGACGCGGTGGCCGACGCACTCAATTCCCGACCGCGTAAAACCCTCGGCTGGCGCACCCCTAGCGAAGCCTTCGAAGATCATCTACGGTCGGCGGCGTAGCTGGTGTTGCGACGACCGGTTGATTCCGCCGTGCAGGACTTGGGAGGGTCGGCGCAGGTCAGCTCGGGCGGCCACCGCGCCGGGCACCAGGAGCAGCCGGGTGTGGTTGAGCGCGGTGGTGACTGGGTCGCTGTCCACGACCGCGATGCGCACGCTCGGGTCGAGAACGCGGGCGGCCTCGTGCGCGTCGCCGTCGGCGACAAGCCCTTCGCCGAGCATCAAGAATTGGTCGATGCCTCTCTGCGTGGAGAAGACCACGGCTCGGCCGAGGAAGGCTCGGACGGCACGGCACACCCCGCGCGCGTCGGGTGCGCGTTCCTCCAGGGCGCGGGCGAAGGCCTGGTCGGCCGGCAGGTGTTGTGTGCCGCCGAGAAGGTAGTCGCCGACCCGGGCGGCGTTCGGTGGGAGGGCCTGCCCTCCCCGGGCCTCCCACCAGCGCTCTGTCGGTGCTGCCGGAAGCGACTCGCGGCACACCGGATCTGCGCCTTCCCGGGTTGGGCGTTGCTCGCGCTTCGCGGGGGACCCCCACCACGCCCGCCAGGACGACCGCCGCACCGTCCGACATCGGCTACTCAACCCCCCCGACCCCCCAGCGGCACCCCCCGGGGGAGACATCCTCACCGGTGACGCGGGAATCGAAATACCGCCATCGGGACTCGCGAAGCCGCAGAGGCGGCCGGGTTTGACCGCGACAACGGCACCAGGAGCGACCCGGCACGTCACCACCGGTGCCGAGCACCACCGCGATGAGCTGGCCCCCGGAGGTGGCCTGCTGGATCGCGGTCTCCATCCTGATCTTCTACGGGTAGATCCGGGCACGTCACCGCGCCACTCCTCGGCCAGAATCGACCACTCGGCGTTCGGCCTAGGGCTCGGTCGACCATCCCTCGGTCAGATCCTACCGCTCAGCGACGAGTTCTTCACAGCTGTGGACGAGTCTGGGGGAACCGTGACTTGAGCTCGCGCGGCGTCCGATACGGGCCGGGAACGCGGCCCACCCTGGGTGAGCTCTGGAACCGCACACCTCACCCGTCGCCGCGCCAATCCAGCGAACCCCAGCACCGTGTCCTCCGACCGGACGGTGCCGCCCGGCAGCCCCGGCGCGCTCCCCCACCCCGACATCGCGAGGAACCCGGAAACAACGGGACGACCGTCACAGACTTCACTGGGGCTTCTCGGGGAGCAGATCGGGCACACCCGGCGAAGCGAGAGCCACGCGCTCAGGGGGGGCTTGCGACGTGGCTCCCGCCCCACCTCACACCGGAGCGTCCGGACACCCCCGTGCAGCCGCGAGCGTGGCAGCGCCCTGCACAGATAGTCCAGGGCCGTCCGTGTCAGGAGCGCGAGCGTCCGCGGGACGCGACCACACCCCGCGGACCACGAACGCCACGACCGCGAGCGGCACGACCGCGACGCCCGCCACCGAGCCAGCGAGGAAATCGAGCGCGCACAGCGCCGTGAACCCGAGTACGGCGCCGGGCACAGCCATCATCATGCGGCCTGCCAACCGCTGCTCCACAACGATCTGCTGCCGTGTGGGCGTGGCGATGCGACCGGTGTCCTACCGGGAGGTGTCCGTGGTCGAGGTGAATGAGATCTTTCGGTGTGGCTGGACGGTCGGTCGTTGCGGGAGGTGACCCGGCTGGCCGCGGCAGACCGCAAGACCGTCCGCCGCTATATCGAGGCCGCGCAGGGCGCCGGGCTGGATCGCGACGACGGGCCGGGCCAGCTCGGCGACGAGCTGCTGGGCGCGGTGATCGCCGCGGTGCGCCCGACCGGGCTCCGGAGTAACGGCGCGTCCTGGGAGGCGATCGCCAGTCATCGCGAGCAGATCAACGCCTGAATCGAGCAGGGTATGACGCTGACGAAGCTCCACGTGCTGCTCGAGCGCCGCGGGGTGGTGGCGCCGTATCGGACGCTGCACCGGTTCGCTGTCGCCGAGCTCGGGTTCCCTCGGTGCCGGCCGCCGGTGCCGGTCGCGACGGCGACCCCGGGGTGGAGGTGTAAGTCGACTTCGGCCCCTCGGGCCGGTCCCCCGGACCCGGCGCGCGAAACCCGCCGGGTGACCCACGGACTGATCTTTACCGCGGTGTCCTCGCGGCACCTGTTCGTCTTCCTCCCCCACCGCCAGACCCTCGAGGAAGTCGTCGCCGGGTTCGACGCGGCCTGGGCGTTCTACGGCGGGGTGTTCGCCGTGATCATCCCGAACAATCTCAAACCGCTCGACCGCGCCGACCCGCTCGAGCCGCGTTCAACGACGCCTCCCGCGAGATGAGCAGCGCAATGTTGATGCCGAGACCGAGCTCGGGCAGGTGGTCACGTCGCCCTCGACGAATTCTGACCGTGACCCCGTACAGCGGCTGGCGCGAGGCCGTCATCAAGTCACGCGCACACAGTGACTGGACGTGGCCAGCTTCACGATCGGCAGCGGGAGCTCCGGTCGAGCGAGAGGGCCGAACCCAAGGGAGCCCCTGGACGTCGTCCGCCGGCGGCATTTGAGCGGTGGCCGGGTCGTCGCCCCGGGCGCAGACGGTCGATGACGTGGCCACCCAGGCCACCGGCGCCGCACGTCCAGGTCGAGGACGTCCGCCGCGGCGCCCAGCGACGGGGTGAACAGGCTCATGGGTCGTGACGGCGCCGGCGAGCCCACCCGTCTTGCGACTTGGACCCCCGACGGATCGCTCTGAGCGCGGCCGCGCCTGCCGCCGGCCGGAGGGAAGCACGACCGGCGGCCACCTGCTGAGGCCTGGGGCCACCACGCCTCCTGCACCGCGCGCATCGGCCCCGACCACGACCCAGACGCAGTCCTCGACGGCGACTTCCGCGTCCGCGGGGTCCACGGGCTACGCGTCGTCGACGCCTCCGTGTTTCCCCGGATCCCGGCTACTTCATCGCCTCCGCGGTGTACATGATCAGCGAGAAGGCCAGCGACGTGCTCCTTCACGAACACGGAGTCGCCACTACGACCTGACCTACGCACTGTCGCTCGACCGTCGCTCACAGGCACTGGCAAACGACAGTGCGTGGCACGAGGCGACCGATAGTTGGCGCGAGCAACGCGGGGTCGGTCACAGTTCGCGGTAGTAGTAGTAGTAGCTCGGCTCACTGGCGCCGGGCTCGGTGTGGGCGAAGCCGTGGGACTCGTAGAACCGGCGGGCGTCAGTGTCGTCACCGTCGACATTGATCTCGAGCAGCTCGGCACCGCGGCCCCGGGCCGCCGCACACGCGGCCTCGAGCAGCGCGTGGCCGATGCGCTGGCCACGAAGACCCGGACGGACATACAGCTCGTCAAGCAGTGCAACGGGCCCGGGATACCAGACATTGGGCCGGAAGGAGAGCACAGCCACGCCGGTGGCCTCTGGTCGCCCCGCCAGCAGGGCCACCAGCTCGGTGCCGTCGAGGAGTTCGGAGAGGCGGTGGGTGAGCACATGGACCCCGGGCGTGGGGGTGTCGAACTCGGTGTTGAAGGCGTCCAGGAGCGAGGCGACGACTGCGGCGTCCGCCGACGTGGCCCGGCGGAGGCGGTGGCTACCGGTGTCGTTCATGGCTCCCCCGGCCGCGACGCCGCCACCGGCTGGACCAGTGGGTCACCGCCAGATGCTCCGGGGGTGCCGTGGTGTCGGTGGTCGCCTGCGTCGCAGTCATGCACTTCGTGGTGTGGACGGCGTTCACGATCGTCGAGAGGACCCGCTGGACGCGCCGCGCGGCTGCCGTCACCGAGCTGCTCGCACGCTCGCGGCACCGTCACAAGCGGGTGCGGTAAGTGGAGCCGGATGGCAAACATGGTGTTTGCTATCCGGCCGGTTCACTTACAGCCCAGGTACTGCCACGCCCAGATAGTCATGCGCGCAGCGCAGCGGCTGACCGTTGTTGTAGCCTTCCATGACGGCGGTGGTGCGCTCCTGGGGAGTGCCGTGCGGCATCGGTCCGCCCTGGACGGTGTCACCGAGCGCGCTCAGGCCCTCCATGATGCTGGCCATGTCGCCAGGCTGCATGTAGCCCTTGTAGTAGGCAGAGTACAGCCAGGTGCCGGCGGCGCAGTCAGCGAACAGCTCAGGCCACCTGGTGCCATCGCCCATGTGCTGGCCTCCGCTGATGCCGTTGGACTCCAGCTCGGCCTCCTCGTTGTGACCGAGTTCGTGGGCGATGACGATGGCCGTGCCCGCGTTGGTCAGGTGAGGATCGTTGAACCGGTTGAAATACTGGCCAACCATGGCATTGTTCATGGTGGTCATGGGCAGTTCGATGGTGTCGTTGGCGCTGCAGTAGAACGCGTTCACGGTGTCGGCCGTAATTTCCGTGTTGGTGCAGGGATCCGCGAACGGGTAGCTCGGGTCGATAAAGACGGCCTGCGCGCTCGGCGGCCGCAGCCCCATCTTCTGATGCCAGTTCGTCCAAGTCTGCATGACGTCCTGGTAGATGAAGGTCAGGAACTGCTTGTTGACGACGGACGGATCCCCGGCCTGGGGTTGGGGCACCTGGTCGGAGGTGGCGCCATCGACCGGCGTGTTCGGGTCGGTCTGAGCGACGGCCGTGCCAGCTGTCACTAATGCCAGGGCGCCAACGCAGCACATGCTGAGCAACAGCATGAGTAAGCGCCTGGTCGCTTGTGACATGGAAACTCCTCGTCCCGCTTGTAAAGGCGAAGTGTGACAGTTGAGCGATAAGGAGTGGGGGCAGGCACTCCTTAGGCCCGGCTGCAGGCCGTCCAACGCCCCAGATGAGTTTGGAGATCAATCCTCATTACCGATTTTTCTCCGCCGGGGTTGAAGCCATAACAGACGTCGGTTTCGATCACGAATCTAAGACCAATCTCGGCTCAGCCTGGATCCACCGCCGAGGGCGGTGTTGATGGGGTGAGTCGTTACGCGCGAATGCCCTCCTGAGCAGGGAGAATAGGGCTGTCTAAGGTCCTGTCTCGCCGCGCAGAAGGGCATCCGCTGGATGCAACTGTCTCACGAGTCCTGGAAGGTCACCGCGAGGTTCGATGAGGCGAATCTCGTGTCGTGCGCGGGGTTGGTGGCGGTGGCAGCGCTGGCCGAGCGGGCTGGGTTGTCGACGCTGCTCGAGCGGCTCACGGTGCCGGTCCCGCACGCGGTCGCCAAGCTGATCGCGGTGGTGCTGGGCATGGTCGCCGGCGCGGACTCGATCATCGACCTGGATCTGCTCCGTCATGGCGGGATGCGCCGGCTGTTCGCCGGCATCCGCGCGCCCTCGACGCTGGGGACGTTCCTGCGGGCGTTCACCTTCGGGCACGTGCGTCAGCTGGACGCGGTCGCGGCCCGGCTGCTGGCCGCGCTGGTGACGCGCACGCCCCTGCTTCCCGGCCGCGACCGGATCACCTACCTCGATATCGATGACACCGTGCGCGAGACCCACGGCTACGCCAAACAAGGCGCCGGGCGCGGCTACACCGGCGTCAAGGGTCTCAATGTGCTGCTAGCGACCCTGTCGACCCCAGGACGCACGGGCGGGTCGGTGCCGTTGATCGCCGCGGCACGGCTGCGCGAAGGCGCCGCGAGTTCGGTGCGCGGTGCCTGGAAACTCGTCGCCGACGCGCTGGCGGTCGCCCGCCGCTGCCAGTGCAGGGCTCTGGTGATCGTGCGGGCCGACTCGGCGTACTACGCGCATGCGGTCGTGGCCACCGCCGCCCGGGCCGGGGCCCGGTTCTCGGTCACCGTGCGCCACACCCCCAGCGTGCTGGGCGCCATTGCCGGCATCGACGAGCAGGCATGGATCCCGATCCGCTACCCGAGGTCGGTGTGGGACGACCAGGACGGCCGCTGGGTCTCCGAGGCCGAGGTCGCTGAAATACCCTTCACCGCGTTCACCGGACGCCGCCGCGACGAGCACGTGCACGCCCGGCTGATCGTGCGCCGGGTACGCCGCCTCAACCCCGCCACCGCCCCGGCCGGCCACCGCGCCCAGGGCGAGCTGTTCGCCGCCTACCGCTACCACGCCGTGTTCACCGACAGCCCGCTCGCGACGCTCGAGGCCGAGGCCGCCCACCGCGACCACGCCATCATCGAGCAAGTCATCGCCGATCTGAAGAACTCCGCGCTGGCGCACCTGCCCCTCCGGGCAGTTCTGGGCCAACGCCGCGTGGCTGGCCGCCGCGGTGATGGCCTACAACCTCACCCGCGCCGCCGGCGCCCTGGCAGGGGCGCTGCACGCGAAGGCGCGCAGCGCCACCCCGCGCCGCACCCTGATCAACGTCGCCGCCCGCATCTCCAGCTCCGCGCGACGTCTCGTACTGCACCTGCCGCACGGCTGGCCCTGGGAGTCCGGGCTCGATGCCCTGTTCCGCCGCGCGATGCACGACCCCCTCACCCCCGCCCCCGGCTGACCGTCCACCCCCCTCAGGGCCGAGTGAGGAACAAACCGTGGAAAGGCCGGGCAGACCGGCGAACCCTGCCCACCCTCACACCGAACACAACCGCCAAAGATCAATCAACCGACCACCCCGAACTGCGTCGGTCAAGTCGGCCCGGGGCGCGGTGCCGGGATTGCTCCCGGTCCGTTTCTCCGGGCCGCTCGCCGAACCCGGCGTGCGCCTCTCGACGCACCGGGCTCTCCACGGTTGCTGCCGTTATGCGGGCAGGACCCAGGGGGTGGGGATGTTGTTGCCTCTCCATCGGTAGCGGGTCACGGGGACCGCTTCGAGGTTGAACAACTCGATCCCGTTCGCCGACAACGGTTTCCACCGGCCATGCTCGGTGGTGAACCGTCGTCGGAAGTCCTTCCATCCCCAGCGGTGCAGACGGCGCAACCACCGAGCGACTCGCCACCACACGAAGTGCGCGAGCCGGCCGAAGGTGTGTTTTGCCACTGCGTGCCGGAAATAGTTGGACCAGCCGCGCATGATCTGGCCGAGCCGGATCAACACGGACCCCGGGTCCTGGGATGTCCTGCTGGTCGCGGCACGAATCTTGGCCTTCAGCGACCGGATGGGCCGGTCACCGATGAAGGTGTAGACGTGCCACTTGTTCGTGCCTCCCTTGCGGCGCCACTGGATGCGGAACCCCAGAAAGTCGAACCCGTCGCTCATGGGCACCACCTGGGTCTTGGCCTGCGAGAGGCACAGACCCAGAGCGGAGAGCACCTCGGCGATCTCTTCGCGCAGCGCGGTGACGTCGTCCTCGGTGCCGTGCACGAGCACAACGAAGTCGTCGCAGTAGCGCACGACTCGCCAGTTCGGCAGGCCCTGAGAGCGGCGTCGGGCGCGTCGAGCGGAGGTGGCCTGGGTCCCGCCGGGCTTCCACGGCGCGTGCAGGTGCTCATCGAGCGCCGACATCGCAATGTTGAAGATCAGCGGGGACAGGACTCCTCCAACGCAGTGGGCAACTTCTGTTTCGAGGTGGCGCTGAGCTACCGGCGGCTGGAGCGGCTGCCGCGTGTCACGGGCGGTGGGTGACATGACGGGTAGTATGTTTGTGTCATGGCTGGTGGTCGTCGGGCTGGCGGCGAGGAGCGCGCCACTCGGGTTAACGCGGCGGCCGAGCTGGTGGCTGCTGGCGTGTCGGTGGCCGATGCATCGCGGGAGCTGGCGGCGCGGTTCGGGTGCTCGCCGCGCCAGGCTCGTCGGTATGTCGAACGCGCGCTGCTGGCGGGTCCTGTTGATGCACCGCCGCCGACGACGGTGTTCACCGTCAAGGTGCCGGGGTCGTTGGCGGGGCGGGTCCGCGCCCACGCCGCGGCGACGGGGCGAACCATCTCCTCGGTGGTCACCCAGGCGCTGGAGGAGTTCCTGCGGGGGCGTCGAGAGCGTCCCCGCGGGTGAACGAGCGGGTCGTGGCCAGCGAGTTCGTCTTCGACCGTCACGGTGCGGCGGAGCTGTCGGTGGCCTACCGCATCCTGGTTCCCGAACGGCGGCGGCGCGCTGGCACCGCGGAGGAGGTGAGTGCCCCAGATGAGCAGTGCAGCGATCTACGCCCGGGTGTCCTCGGCGCGCCAGAAGGAGCAGCAGACGATCGGTTCGCAGACCGCGGCGCTGCGCGCGCACGCCGAGCAGCTGGGGCTTGAGGTCCCCGCCGGGTGGGTGTTCAGCGACGACGGGCACTCCGGGGCCACCCTGGTGCGCCCGGCGCTGGAGAAGCTGCGGGATCTGGTGGCGCAAGTGCCGGTGGAGGTGGTGATCGTCTACTCCCCGGATCGGCTGGCCCGCAAGTACGCCTATCAGGCGCTGTTGATCGAGGAGTTCGCCAAGGCTGGCAGCAGCGTGGTGTTCGTCAAGGGGCCGAGCTCGGACTCGCCCGAGGACGCGCTGCTGGTCCAGTTCCAGGGCATGATCGCCGAGTACGAGCGGGCGCAGATCCTCGAGCGGACCCGCCGCGGGAAGGCCCACCGGGCCCGGCAGGGCACGGTGAACGTGCTGTCCGGGGCGCCGTTCGGCTACCGCTACGTGCGCCGCAGCGAGCACGCCGAGGCCCGCTATGAGGTGGTGGCCCACGAGGCGGTGCTGGTCGCGGAACTGTTCCGCCGCTACGTCGAGGACGGCGTCGCGATCGCCGAGCTCGCGCGCTGGCTGTCCGACAACGGGGTGGCGACCCGAACCGGCAAGTCCCGCTGGGACCGGTCGGTGATCTGGGGGATGCTGCGCAACCCCGCCTACGCCGGGCGCGCCTGCTTCGGCAAGACCATGCGCAGCAGCGACCAACCCGGACTCAACCGGAGCGCCCGCCTGGCCGGGCGCTCCACGCCCCGGTCCCACTCGGTCACCGACCGGGCCCGCGAGGACTGGCTGGAGATCCCGGTACCGGCGCTGGTCGCCGAGGACACCTGGGCCCGGGCGCAACGCCGGCTGGCCGACAACAAGCGCTACGCCGCCCGCAACTCCAAGGTCCCCTCCCTGCTCCAAGGCCTCGCTGCCTGCTCGAGCTGCGGATACGCCTACTACCGCGGGCACGCCACGACCACGGCCGGCAACAAGATCTACTACTACCGGTGCCTCGGATCGGACAACTACCGCTACGAACACGGCCGGGTCTGCGACAACAAACCGGTCCGCGCCGACTACCTCGACGCCCTCGTGTGGGACCACATCACCGGGCTGCTCGCCGACCCGACGCTGATCCGCGCCGAGATCGACCGACGTCTCGAGCAACTGCGCACCGCCGACCCCACGACCGCCACCGGGAAGCGCCTCGAGCAGGCACTGGCCACCACCGGCGCCGCGGTCGCCCGGCTGATCAAGGCCTACCAGGAGGAGCTGATCTCCATCGACGAGCTGCGCGAGCGCATGCCCGAGCTACGGGCCCGCGAGACCAGCCTGCGCAGCCAGCTCGACACCGTGGCCAACCAGCTCGTCGACCGCGAGACCTACCTCAAACTCGCCGCCGGCCTCGAAGAGTTCCTTACCCAACTCCGCGGCCACGCCGACACCGCCGCCGTCCCCGAGCAGCAGCGCGTCCTACGGCTGCTGGTCAAGGACGTCCTCATCGGCCCCGAACGCATCCTCATCCGCCACTCCATCCCCTCCAACAGAAGCGCCACCCCCACCGCCACGACCGCAGACGGTGACACCGACGAGGAGCCCGCACCAAGTTCGCGACTGCGTTGGAGGAGTCGTTTCGCCGCTGCTCGCCAACGTTTACCTGCACCGGCTGGACCGGGCATGGCGTGGCGCGTACGGGCGGCTGGTGCGGTACGCCGACGATGCGCTGGTGATGTGCCGCTCGAAGGGGCAAGCCCAGGCCGCGCTCGCGCGGTTGACCGTCCTGCTCGGCGAGCTCGGTCTCGAACCGAAGGCAGCCAAAACCAGGATCGTCCAGCTACAGGTCGGAGGCGGGGGAGTCGACTTCCTGGGCTTCCACCACCGGCTGGTGCGCTCCTGGCCACGGCGTGGCTCTGGCGGATTCACCTACCTCGCCCGGTGGCCCTCACGCAAGGCGATGCAGCACGCCCGGGACCGCATCCGGTTCCTGACCATGCGGGCCCGGCTGGCTGCACCGGTCGAACAGATTGTGCAGGAGATCAACCTGTTCCTGCGCGGCTGGGCGGGCTACTTCCGCTACGGAAACACCGCCCACGCCTTCGACGAGATCATCCAGTACGCGAAGATGCGGCTCGCCCTGTTCCTGGGCAAGCGACATCGGCGAGGCCGGGCCTGGGGGTTCAACCAGGTCTACCGCTCACCCAACGCGCTCGGGCTGATCTCCCTCAACGGAGTCGTCGTCGCCCCTCGGCCCCACCGGGCCTGGCGGGTCAAGCCGAACACCGCCGGTGAAGGACGTCGGTGAGCCGTGTGCGGGAGAACCGCATGCACGGTTCGACGGGCGGGAGCTGGAAACGGAGCACCCTGACCACGGACGCGAAGAAGAAGCGACCCGCCGGGAAACCGGCCGATCACCGCGGCTTCGCGGCCTACCGCGGGACCTGCCACCGCGCCAGCTCTCGACCCAACCAACCTCCCGATCATCTACGGCGCTGCGTTTGTCGTGTCCGCATACTCCCGCCACACCGTCCGAGTGAATCTGCTGGTCTAAGCGGGTGGCGAGGCACCCCCGTGCGAGCGTCCTGCGTCACACTCCGCATACCGCCGGGCGAGGGTGGCGGCTACGCCGGACGCGAGTACGACAGGCGGCACCCCCGCCTGCTGTTGTCCCTCGGAGCATCCGTCTGAGCCACTTCGTCTGAGCCACCTTCCGTGGGCGTCGCCGACGCGTATGGGCAGTTCGCAACCGTGCCGAGTGGGAGAGATGACATGACCTTCGACAGTGCAGACAGTCTTCGCCAGAAGGCGAGGTCCATCGCCGAGCGTTTCGGGTACGACGACTCGTACCGTGAGCGTATGCTCGCCGACCCGGAAAGCGTCCTCCGAGAGGAGGGAATTTATGACGAGGTCGTCTTGGCCAACGAGTTGTTGGCGTTCATTTGTATAGGATCGTGCCAATACACGTCGTGCGCCGACGGCACGTGTTCGTGGACGGTGTGTCCGGAGACGTGCGTCAATGGTGTCACGCTTTACCAGCAGCCTCCGATCAATGTCGTCTAGAGCTAGAGGCGGCGGCAGGGTCGAGCCCGGGTTCCTGTCCTAAACCATGAGCGAAAGATGCTGGCTATGCCCGACGAGGGGTACGAGCATGTCCTAAGACATGCCCTTTCTGGTACGACGTTGTCCGAGTGGCGCGCTGAGTTGGTCGACCTTGGAGCCGAGCGCCGGTGGTTATCGGTTGCTGGCCCGCGGCCGACGTCACAGGCCCAAGGTTGGAAGCTGCACGTGTCCAGCGACGTGGCCAGCGCCGAGGACGTCCTGCGCGCCGTGGTCGGCGTCCTCCGCGACGAGATGGTCGACTTCAAGGTCGCGGCCACACCGGCGGTCTTGAGGTATCTGAACTCCGGACGTGGGGGGCCGTCCCAGACCTGAGTTCCGCATAATTCGGCCGGTCTAGAGTCCGTGCCGGGGTGAAGTCCCAGCTCAGAGCTTCGGGCCGGGCTCTCGCGTGCCGGATCGCCTAGAGACACGGTTTTGCGTGTCGCTGCATTTCAGGGCGTCGAGTGGGTCTATCGTCTAGAGCGATGTACGTGAAGACGACGACGCGGAAGACCGAGCGCGGCTCGGTCCGCTACGTGCAGCTGGCCCACAACGAGTGGGATCCGGTCTCCGGCCGGTCGGTGCCGAAGATCCTCTACCGGTTCGGGCGGGAGGACCAGCTCGACCGCGACGCGGTCCGTCGACTGGTCGCGTCGTTGTCGCGGCTGCTCGACCCGGGCGAGGCGGTGGCCGTGGGCGCGGGCATGGCGAGCGGGCAGGAGCTGGGGTTCTGCGAGTCCCGGCCGTTCGGGGGCACCTTCACCCTGGATGGGTTGTGGCGCCGGCTGGGGCTGGATGCGGTGATCCGCGACCTGGGCGGTCGCCACCGCGGTGGCGGGCGTCGGGGCCGGCCCCGGGAGGTCGAGATGACCGAGCGGGTGCTGTTCGCGCTGGTCGCGAACCGGGCGCTGGCGCCGTGCTCGAAGCTGGCCGCCGCGGACTGGATCACCCACGACGTCCACATCGACGGGCTGGGCGAGGTCGACGACAACGCCTGCTACCGGGCCATGGACTGGCTGACCGAGGTGGCGGGCGAGCTGGCCCGCGAGGTGTTCTGGAAGGTCGCCACCCTGCTCGACCTCGAGGTGGACCTGGTGTTCTTCGACTCCACCTCCACCTACTGGCAGCGGGACACCGCCGACGAGCCCGCGCACCGCGACGAGCGCGGCGAGCCGGTCGCCGAGGACGACCCGGCCGCGGTCGGGTTGGGGTCGTTCCGGACCTTCGGGCACTCGAAGGATCACCGCGAAGACCGTCCGCAGGTCGTGGTCGGGATGGCGGTGACCCGCGGCGGGGTCCCGATCCGCTGCTGGTCCTGGCCCGGGAACACCGCCGACGTGACCATGATCGATCAGGTGCGGGCCGACCTGCGGGACTGGTCGTTGGCGCGGATGGTGTGGGTGACCGATCGCGGGTTCGCCTCCGAGCACAACCGCCGGGTGCTGCGTACCGGCGGCGGGCACTACATCCAGGCCGAGCGCCTGCGCCACCCCACCGCCGAAGCCGCCGCCGCGCTGGCCCGCCCCGGCCGGTATCGCACCGTGGCCGGCAACCTGCGCATCAAGGAAGTCGCCCCGAAGCCCGGGGACTCGGTGACCGTCGACCGGTTCATCGTCTGTCACAACCCCGAGCGGGCCGACCGCGACGCCGCGGTCCGTACCGAGCTCGTCGCCCAGCTCGAGGGCATGATCGAGGGCTCCGACGGGTGGAGCCAACGCCGCCGCGACGAGTTCGTCGGCAGCCTCAACACCAGCCCCGGGCTGCGGCGCTACTTGCGCCGCGACCGCGGCGGACGCCTGCGGGTCGACCAGGCCGCGATCGCCGCTGAGACCAAGCTCGACGGCAAGTGGCTGCTGCGCTGCTCGGACCCGAAGCTGCCCGCCGAGGACGTCGCCGCCGGCTACAAGCAGCTGCTCGAGGTCGAACGCGGCTGGCGCGACCTCACCAGCACCCTCGAGCTGCGCCCGGTGTTCCACCGCCGCGAAGACCGCATCCGCGCCCACGTCCAGCTGTGCTGGCTGGCGCTGCTGCTCATCCGCGTCGCCGAGACCACCACCGGTGACACCTGGCCGGTGATGCGCCGCCACCTCGAGCGGCTGCACGCCGGCACCTTCAGCGGCCCCGCCGGGACCTTCCGGCAACGCACCGAGCTCTCCAAGCCCCACCGCGACCTGTTCAGCAAGCTCGACATCACCCCGCCGGCGCAGATGCTCGAGCTCACGCCCACAAGCCGCTGACCAGCAACAACCCCCGCGCCTAGAGACACGCCCTCCCCACGGCCGAGCGCGCATTCCCGCAGGTCAAACCCCCTAACAGCGGCTCTAGCCAACCCGAATTACGCGGAACTCGGGCCAGATCGGGAAGTTCATCACGGTCTACCCGAGGGAGGATGCGCAAGCAGTTCGGTTGGCGGTGGCGCTGGACAGCGCGACCACCCCGTTCCGCGGGCCACACGTGCCTTCCGACCGGCGGCTGCACCGCGGGAGCATCGTCTACTATCGTTACGGCGCATTCAGGGCCGGCTACGACATCCAGACTCCGAAAGGAGAGATCCTCTCGGCCCTCGTCGGCCCGTCCGGCCAGCTCGTCCCCGATGTCCGGGGACAGCAATACGCCCCACCCGAGTGGGCGGAGGACCCGTTCGAGGCGGCCGGCGTCGCCGAGCCCCTTTCCACTCGGTCGCCTCTGATCGCCGGTCGGTACCTGGTTGTGGGAAGCGTTCATCGATCCGTCGGCACCGCCGTCCAGATGGCCGTCGATCTCGTCGAACGGCGTACCTGCGTTCTGAAACGCGCTCACGCCGGCACCATGCCCGGGCACGATGGTCGCGACAGCGGCGATCGCCTTCGCCACGAAGCCGAGATCATGGGCCGGGTATCCGGTGTGAGTGGTTGCGTGCAGCGCCTGGGCACGACCGAGCAGGATGGTGAACTCGTGCTCGTGCTGGAGGACGTCGAAGGGGAGACGCTCGAGAAGCACGTGTCGTCGTTGGCCACGCAATGGGGGCTGCGACCCCGAGAGGAACAGCTAGTCAGCTGGGCTTCCGACCTAGCTGTGATACTCGGCGACATCCACTGCAGAGGCGTGGCCCATCGCGACGTCAAACCCGGAAATGTGATTGTGAGGCCGGACGGCGCACTCTGCGTGATCGATTTCAACGTCGCACGTACCATCGATCACGACGGTCCGAGTGGTGACACGCCGCAGCTCGAGGGCACGTGGGGCTACATGTCGCCTCAGCAGGTCGACGGCGCTCCAGCAAGTGTTGCCGACGACGTGTACGGACTGGGCTGCCTGTTGTACTTCGCCGCTACCGGGGCCCAGGCGACACAAATCCCGCAGCCAGCCGGTCGTCTCCTTGAGCGTCCGATCACCATCCTGCGCCCTGACCTCAGCAGGCATATCGTCGACGTTATCGAAACGTGCCTGCACCCCGATCCCGCCGTTCGGCACGGCTCGATGCGGGAGGTGGCCCGGGCCCTGACTCGAGCCAACGCCGGTCCGGAGCCCACGATGACAGAAGGCACGGCGGTCGGGGCCGTGGATGAGTGGCAGACACGGTACCGCGAACTGGCCACACGTCTCGCCCACACCCTCGTGGGGGCCGGGCGCCCGTCTCCTGGTGGTGCCGGCCTGGCGTGGCTCGGCACTCACGCTTCGGCGCGAGGTTTCCGTTCCCGTGACTTGGGAACGGGAACAGCGGGAGCGGTTCTGGCCCTGGCGGAACTGGCTGCAGGACTAGAGCTCCTGGAATGCTACGAGGCCTTGGCAGAGGGTGCCGCCTGGCTAGCGGTGGCGCCGCCGCCCGGTGGCCCGCTTCGACCGGGTCTCTATGTAGGCGAAGCCGGTATCGGTGCGGCATTACTACGCGCCGGGCAGGTGCTGGGCAGCGACAGATACCTGGAGGCGTCGCTGCAGCGAGGCCGCGTCGTGGCGGAACTTCCGTACGGCTCACCCGACATCTACAACGGAACGGCCGGGCGTCTGCGGTTCCACCAGCTGCTCTACGACGCGACCGGAGAAGCGGAGTGCGTGCGGCATGCTCGCGCCGCAGCGGACGCCCTCGTCGACGCCGGCGAGGATGATCCCGGCGGCGGTTTCTGTTGGCGAATCCCTGAGGGCTACGACGACATGACCGGTCAGACCTTTCTGGGATACGCGCACGGAGCGGCCGGGATAGCCGATGCGCTGCTGGATCTCATCGACACTACCGGCGACACCCGGTATCTCCCTGCCGTTCGAGGTGCGGGCCGGTGGCTGCGCGCACAGGCCCATGAGGTCCTGGACGATGGAAGTGGCCTGAGCTGGCCCCACAGCCCGGCTGGGCCGCTGGCAATTCCGGCTTGGTGTCACGGCTCGGCGGGAATCGGCCAGTTCTTCATCCATGCCGCCGAGGACAAGATATTCGACGGAGCCAGTGAGGTCGCCGCCCGAGCGGGGCGGGCCACTGCGCTGCTGGCCCGAACGAGCGGGCCGGTACAGTGCCACGGACTGGCGGGGAACATAGAGTTCCTGCTCGACATGCACCAGGCCACTGGACAGGCCGTCTACCTGGCCGATGCGCTGTCCTTCGCAGCACTACTCATGGCATTTGCGATCGAGCACGATTGCCACCTCGCCTGGTGCGGAGACTACCCGACCTTGATCACTCCCGATTACATGACCGGATACGCCGGCGTCGCAGTCACCCTGCTACGGCTCACAGACGCAGCGCGCAGACCGAGGCAGCTCAGCCGCGCTGGTTTCGATTGGGTCCCGAGCGGTACGCCCGCTTGATTCGAGCACGTCGCGCTCACGCACCACGGGGAGTGGGAACGCGCGCTGAAAAGCCGCCCATCGGAAGGAACAGCTGCTTTGCGATGTCGCCGAGGGCTTGGTCTGACGGCGCTGCTCGCTCGGCGATCATGTGGTTGCGGGCGAGGGGGACGGCACCCGCAAGCACGGCCTCGGGCATCGGCGAGCCCCCGAGTTCGCCGCGCGTCCGCGCTTGGGCGATCACCTGCTCGAATACGGGAGGGCGGTGGCTTCCGCATCTCGGGTATCTCGAAACGAACGCGAGTGTGGCAAGTGGCGCGGTTCCGAGCGGCATATGCGTCTACTTGATCCCCAACACGTCGTTTAGGTCGATTCCCTGGAAATCCGCAGGAGGTTTGAGGATGCCAAACGCCACGGCCGCCGCGAGCCCGTCCGTGTAGCTGTGCCATGATTTCACTCGGCCGCCTACGAGCTTAACATACTCGCAGCCGTCGATTATCACCGATTTGTATGTTGGCTCATGAGTGGCGAGGGGGGTTCGCAGTGGTTTCGCAAAGGTGCCTGTCAAGCGACGTTCGTACACAATGGTGTCGGCAGTGCGAACCATGTCCCTGATCGAGTAGGTGACAGGCGTCAGGGCAGCCTTCATAGCCTCGCCCTGGTCGCGCATAACCTTGATGAAGTTGTCTGGCCCCCTCACGGCAAATCCGGACCCAGACAGAGCCAGCTCGCAATCGGGATGTAGCAGATCCCGGAGAAGCTCATAATCACCGGACTCGATTGCGTGAAGATGCCTCTCAAGAATATCGTCGTGCATGTCGGCCTCCTTGTGATCGTTCAGCCCGCCGATCGTCGACATGTCGACACGTCGGCGTAGGCCTCGAGGGCTGGGTATGCTGCGGTGAAGGACCAAAAGAACGGCATGGGTGCCTCGCGACGCGGGCCTTGGCGCACCTGTGCGGCCGGGCAACCCAGCAATCGGGATGACGGTCCCTGGGTCTCCTAACGCCCACAGGGTGGCCGCTGCGAGCGATCAGGGTTGTCGTCCGCCCTCACAGGTCGGGCACCGCCCGGTGAGCTCGAGGGCGTGGCTGACCGAGCTCCACCCGGCGGCTCGAAGGAAGATATCCAGGAGGTTCTCGATCTCTGCCTTCGTTAGTGAGCTGTTGCGCGGCCGCAAAGATCGCAGCGCAGATAATGGTCATGGCTCGAAGCCGCTCGCGGGCAGGGCTTCGAGCACCACGCTGCGCTGTCGGTTGCCGACGACGGCGGCTCGCGCCTGCGGCGATACCGCCGATGCTGGGTGCCGGCCGAGGGGATCGACCCGCGGACCGGGAGCACGGTCGATCACGGCTTCGCGGCTGGTTCGTGGGAGGGGAGTGACTCCCCGCGTCCGGGTCGGTGGGTCGGGAGGGGCGCGACAGGCCGGGAACGGCTCCACGCCCACGCCGCCAGGATGGTCAGTGTCGCCGCGGCGATGATGGTGAAGCTGGGCGGCAGGGCGTCGAAGACGTAGGCGCCCGCGAGACCGAGCCAGACGTCGAGCACGGCCAGCCCGCCCGCCAGGAGGAACCCGACGTAGGGCCGCGCCGTCAGGAGCACAGCCGCGCCGGCGGGCGCGGCCAGCAACCCCAGCAGCAACAGCGAGCCGACGACCTGGCTGGCTTCGGCCGCGGTCACCCCGAGGACGGCGAGGAAGACCGCCCCGAGACCGCGCACGGGAAGACCCTTGGCGCCGGCGGTGAGAGGGTCGACGGTGGCGAAGAGCAACGGTCGGGCGAGAGCGCACATCACGGCGGCCACCACGAGCCCGATCACGCAGGCCACGACGGCCTGACCCGCGCTGATACCGAAGATCGATCCGAACAGCACGCTGACCCCGGCCGAGCCGTTGTCGCTGCTGCGCTGGGTGGCGTAGAGGGTCAGGAAGAACACCCCGAGGCCGAGGATCCACGACAGGGTGTTGCCGATGACCACGTCATCGGCCCGACCGCGCCGCCCAAGTGCGCCCAGGGCCAGGCCACCGGCCACGGTCGCGGCGAACAGACCCAGGCGCAGGTCGACCCCGGCGGCCAGCGCCGCGAGCGACCCGGTGAACGCGGCGTGACTGAGCGCGTCGCCGGCGAAGACCTGGGCGCGCAGCACGACGAAATACCCGACGAGTCCGGCGGCGGCCGCCACGGCCGTCCCGGCCAGGAGGGCATGGAACAGGAACGCGGGCATCGGTCACCGCACCACGGCCAGAGGCGTTGACAGACGGGCCCTCGGCCGGTCCCGCGCCTGGTCGATCGCGCGGCGCAGCCCGTGGGAGACCAGGTAGATGACGAAGGCGAAGGTGGTCACGAAGAAGCCGATGGGGAATGGCGTGTAGTAGGCGGCGATGAGACCGGCCCAGGTGACGACCACCCCGATCACCACGGAAAGGGTCAGGCTCAGCGCCGGGCGGGCGGTGAGCGTCTGGGCCGCCGAGGCCGGCATGACCAGCAGCGCGAACACCAGCAGGGCCCCGGTGATCTGGCTGGCCTCGGCGGCGGCGGCGCCGAGCACGATCAGAAACGCGGTGGAGAGCAACCGCACCGGCAGGCGCCTGGCCCGCGCCACCGCCGGGTCGATCGAGGTGAACAGCAGCGGGCGACCCATCGCGGCCAGTGCGGCGAGCGCGACGGCGGCGACCGCGAGCAGGAGCCACACCTGACCGGCGGTCACGCCCAGGAAGCTGCCGAACAGCAGGGCGTTGAGCCCGGTGAGGAACCCGCCGTAGAGCGAGACGAACACGAACCCGCAGGCCAGCGCGAACGCCTGCACGGTGCCGGTCACCGCGGACTCCTGGCTGTAGCCGCCGTAGTGTCCTCGGGAGGCCGGGAGCAGACCCAGGACCACCGCGGCGGCCAGGCAGAAGGCGAAGTAGCCGATCGACGCACTCAACCCGACCAGGACCGCGCCGGCGCCGCCGGGGAACGCGACGGTGGCCAGGGCGTGGCCGCTGAAGCTCTGGCGTCGCAGCACCATGAACCAGCCGACCACCCCGGCGAGCACGGCGACGATGGTTCCCGCGCGGAACGCGTTCACCATGAACGGGTAGGACCACAGCTCCTGCAGCACCGTGATCGGATCGAGGGTCACGGTGGGGTGCCCGTTCCGCGCAGGCCCTGGGCTCGAGCGGCCCCCACCGTCGGCCGTTCCGGTTCGCCTGGGGCGTGCGGCGGGGGCGTCGGTAGCCCGACCACGACGGTGCGCCCGTCGCTGGCGGTCAGCACGTCGATCGGGGTCGAGAACAGCCGGGAGAGCGTGGCGCTGGTGATCACCCGGTCCGGGGGGCCGATCTCGCAGCCCCCCGGAGCGAGATACACCACGGTGTCGAGGTGCTCGAGGATCGGGTTCACGTCGTGGGCCACGAGCACCACCGCGATCCCCTGCTCCCGCGACACCCGGTTGATCAGCGCGGCCACCGCGGTCTGGTTGGGCAGATCGAGACTGTCGAGGGGCTCGTCGAGCAGCAGCAGCCGGGGCCGGGAGACCAGGGCTTGGGCGATCAACAGGCGCTGCTGCTCACCGCCCGAGCACTGCCCGACCGGACGATCGGCGTACCCGGTGGCGCCGACGAGTTCGAGGACCTCCTCGACCCGGGCAGCAGCGGCTCGGGCGCGACGGCTCCACCGGCTCAGGCCGGGGACCGGGAACCCCCAGCGGGTGCCGTCGAGGCCCAGTCGCACCACGTCGCGGCCCCGGACCCGCAGACTGGGATCGAAGCTGCGCCGTTGCGGCAGGTACCCGATCCCGGCGTTGGCCCGCCCCGCCCGGGCGCCGAGCACCCACACCGTGCCCTCCGCAGCGGGCTGGAGCCCGAGCAACACCGCGAGCATGGTCGACTTCCCCACCCCGTTGGGGCCCAGCACCGCGACGGACTGGCCCTCCTCGACACGCAGGTCGACCCCACCCCAGAGCCGCCTCCCGCCACGCGACACCGCCACCCCGTCGAGCAGGACGGCCGGGTCGTCGCCCCGGACATCCCGCTCGGCGCGGGTGGGGTGTGCCTCACCTCCCCGAACCACGCTCAACCAGCCTCTCGATCCCTCAACGACCAACCCCATCACCTCCCGCGACCGTTCGCTCAGCGCCCGGCCCCGGCGGCCAGCGCCGCCTCGATGGCCTGCAGCTGGCCGGCCTGCCAGTCCTGGAACGACGCGGTCGCCGGTACCAGGGTCTCGGTGACGGTGGCCACCGGGATCCTCGCGGCCTGGGCCTCGGCCAACTCGCCCTGCACGTCCGGGGTGGCGTTCTGGCTGTTGTACACGTAGAGCTTGATCTGCCTGTTCTTGATCTGGGCGTCGGTGGTGGCCTTGTCGGCCGCGGTCGGGTCGTTGCCCTCGCTGACCGCCTCCAGCAGCGACGGCGGTGTGATCAGATTCAGGTCGGTGCTCTGCGCCAACGGCGCCACGATCGACTCCGACGCCCCGATCGGGGTGCCGGCGTAGCGGGTCCTGATGTCGTTGATCAGCTGGTGGTAGCGGCCCAGGGCCTGGGTCTCGAACGCCTGCCGCTGCCCGTCGAAGTACCCCGCGTTGCCGGGGTCGATCTTCTTGAAGTCCGCGGTCATCTGGTTGGCCACCTTCTCGACCACCGGCTGGGAGTACCACTGGTGGGGATTGCCGTCATCGGGCAGGCCCGCCACCGCCTGCACCGAGAGCTCGGTCCGGGACGGTGAGGGGTTGGCGTCGATGAGCTTCTGGGCCCATGGGTCGTAGCCGATGTTGTTGACCATCACGTACTGCGCGGTGGCGATCGCCCGGCCGTCGGCGGGGGTGGGCTCGTAGTCGTGCGGGTCGGCATCGGGGTTGGTGATGATGCTGGTGACCGCGGCGTGGTCACCGCCGAGCTGCGTGGCGATGCTGCCCCAGAAGTTCTCGGCCGCGACGACCCGCACCTTCCCGCCGCCCGGCGAGCTCGCCCCACTCGACGACGCCCCGGGCGCCCCGGCCGGCGCGGAGGTGGCGCAGCCGGCCAGCGCCACCGCTCCCATCGCCGCCACGGCCACCAGCACCGGCCTCACCCGAGCCCGGGTCGCCCGCCGCCGCACCGGGGCGGCGTCTGCGCCGCGCTCGAGCGGGGTCCCACCGTAGCGATCCACTCCCACCCTCCTGACCGATGAAACCGATAACCGTTACCGACAGGCGGCGACTATGCACCCGATCGTGGCGCGATTCAACCGCTGGCCGTCGGCCTCGGTATTCGATGAACAGATTCGCATCTCGCAATATCACCCATAACAACACAAGGTCCGCGAGAACCGGTGCACCCCATTCCCGATAGGAGATCCGGCTGCCCTACGGTGATCCGCGCCCACCGCAGACCAGGCAGAGGAGTCGCCGAGTGAAGGTCGCGTTCGTCGGGAAGGGGGGAAGCGGGAAGACCACGTGCGCGTCGCTGTTCGCGCTGCGGGCGGCCGCCCGTGCCGCGCCGGTTCTGGCGCTCGACGCGGACATCAACCAGAACCTCGCCGGGGCGCTCGGAGCCACCGAGGAGACCGTGGCCGGGCTGCCGACCCTGCCCGGGCACCTCACGCTGATCAAGGAGTGGCTGCGCGGGGACAACCCCCGGATCGCGTCGGCCGAGGTGATGATCAAGACGACGCCGGCTGGGCGCGGCTCGCGTCTGCTGGGGATCGTGGAGGACACCCCGTCTACGCCGCCTGTGTGCGTGAGGTCGTACCAGGGGTGCGCCTCGCGCTGGCGGGTGCCTTCGACACCGAGGACCTCGGGGTCTCCTGCTTCCACGCCAAGACCGGCGCGGTGGAGCTGCTGCTCAACCACCTGGTCGAGGGCCCGGCGAGTACGTCGTGGTGGACATGACCGCCGGCGCCGACGCGTTCGCCTCCGGGCTGTTCACCCGCTTCGACGTGACGTTCCTGGTCTGCGAACCGACGTTGCGCTCGGTCGGGGTGCACCGCCAGTACACCGGCTACGCGCGCGAGTTCGGGGTCCGCCTCGCCGTGGTCGGCAACAAGGTGAACGACCGGGAGGACCTCGACTTCCTGCGCACCGAGATCGGCGACGACCTAGTCGGCGCGCTCGGCTGCTCAGGGCACGTGCGGGCCGGTGACCGGGGCGCCAACCGGCACATCACCGGGCTCGAGCCCGAGAACGCGGTCGTCCTCGACGACCTGCGCGCGGTGGTCGACGACGTCGAGCAGGACTGGGCACGCCACCAGGCCGACACCGTCCACTTCCACCTCCGCAACGCCGCCGCGTGGGCCGGCGCGGGACTCGCCGACCAGATCGACCCGGATTTCGTCGCCCGGCCCACCACCGCCGACGCCCTCAGTTCCTAGAAATCCCCCCGGCCGGAGGATTGGCCCGAGCGGTACGGCACGTTCGCTGGTCCTCTCGTCAATCGGTCAATGGTTTCGATCCTCGGAGGTTCCTGATGTCCCTAGACGTGTCCCCCGCCCTGCTCGCGAAGGCCGCCAGCGGCGAGGTCGACGACGCCGAGTTCGTCGAGTGCGTGCGGACCTCACTGCCCTACGCCTGGGAGGTGATCTCCGGCGTCGCCGCCGACCTCGAGCTCTCCGACGGCCAGATGGCCGACCACGAGGTCCCGCCGCCCTCGGAAGCCGAGCGCGGCCAGCTGCTGCGCGCCCTGGCCTCGGACGCGATCCGGGGCGGGCTGGAGCGCCACTTCGGGTTCCGGCTGGCGTTCCAGAACTGCCACCGGGTGGCCGCGTTCCAGCCCTCCGCAGTCGGTCAAGCGACCTACACCGCGTTCGTCTCGCCGCGCGGCCAGCTGCTCAACCAAAGCCCGGAACTGCGCGACTGCTGAGCACAGCACTCGCCCCCAGACCCGTCGCCGACGCCGCCGAGCGGCGGCGACGGGCTCGGGGTCGAACGCCCTCCTCCACGGCGCCACCGCGCCGCTCGGCCGGAGGCGGCCTCTCAGAATCGTCGTCCGGCCGAGTTGGGCAGCTGACCGGTGTAATCGACCGACTGCGGGCCGCAGTACGGGCCCGGCTCGATGACTGGTCCTTCCCCGGGACACGCCCGGAGCCTCAGAACCAGTTACACCAACTTGTCTACTGGCTGGAGGGGGTCGTGGTCTGCAGCCATGATCTTCCAGACCATGGTCGGGACCGCCCGAGTTACACCTGCCGCCCTCGTTCGGGCTGGCTCGCTAACGGCCTGCGCCCGGCCATGGTCGCCTGGGTCGGGAGTGGCTCAAGAGAGGCCTGCTGCGCTGAAAGTTGGTGTGCCCTCCTCGGCTCGCACTGTGTCGAAGATCGATCTCGAGGAGCGCGGATGGCAGCCGACGAACAGCCCGTCGTGATCGCGGTGGACCCGCACAAGACGTCCTGGACCGCGGCGGTGGTCAGCGCCGGCACGCTGCAGCCGGTGGCCGGGCTCCGGGTCGGGGTCTCGCGGGAGGGCTATCGGCAGCTGCGGCGCTTCGCTCGTCGCTGGCCCGGCGCTCGGTGGGCTATCGAGGGCGCGACCGGGCTGGGTGCTCCGCTGCTGGCCCGGCTGACCGCCGACGACGTCACGGTGAGCGACGTGCCGGCCAAGCTCGCCGCGCGAGTACGGACCTTGTCCACCGGACATGGCCGTAAGAACGACGACGCCGACGCGGTATCGGTCGCCATCGCCGCGCACACCGCACCGCCCCTGCAGTCGGTCGAGGTCGACCAGGCGCTGGGCGCGCTGCGAGTCCTCGTCGAGCACCGCGACGACCTGATCAAAGCACGCACCCAGACCGCGAACCGGCTCCACCGCCTGCTCACCGAGCTGGTCTCCGCCGGCGCCGGACACCGCCGACTGACCCCGGAGATCGCCTCGCAGCTGTTGCGCCGGACCCGCCCACGCGACCCGTCGGGCCGGGCGACCCGCCGGGTCGCGGTCGAGCTCACCGGCGAGCTCCGTCGACTCGACCACCGCATCAGCACCGCCGAGACCGACGTCGCCACCGCGATCGAGGCCACGGGCAGCACGCTGACCGAGCTCTACGGCATCGGACCCGTCCTCGCCGGCAAGATCCTCGCCCGCGTCGGACCCATCAACCGATTCCGCTCCGAGCGCTCGTCGAGTGGCTCCAGCAGCAGCGACCCGACCAGGCAGACCAGCCCCGACGAAGCTTCCTCCGAGGTCGAGCGCCGGGACGGTGAGGCCCCCTCGAGGACGAGCCGCCGTTCTAACGCCTAGGGCCCCGGGACCTGCGACGGCCCCGGGGCACCGTCGTTCCCCGGGGGACCAGGCGGCCTGCATCCCGCCGCCAACGGTGCTGACGCTCGCACTGATACCAGCCGCCGTCCGGGTCTGGGTCGTGAGCGACCCACCAGAGCTCCCGGTCGCACGCCGGACACCGCATCTTGGCCACGACCGCGAACCGTAGAAGCGATCCCGCTACTGAGCTTCCACCGACTGAGTCCCGTAGCGCCCTCACCTTCCGTTGTCGCCTCGCCTTCTGCTCGGGCTCGATCACGCGGGCCGGTCTCCTCGAGGTCGTCCGCTGGGCAGGTCGCGGGGCCGCCAGGGCGAATCGCGCCAGGTCACCCGGTCGGGGTACGGCTCCTTACCGCCGTTACGATCAAGGGCCAGGCCGTGCGCGTCGACGACGATGGCGCCGTCGGCGGGCTCGCGGGGGATCGCGTCGCAAGGGCAGCGTCGCGATCCGGCCGGGTGCTGCTACGCCCCGTTCCTCGCTCACCGCCCGCCCCCGGTGCTCGGCCTGGGCCACGTGCAGCTCGCCTCCGGCGTGGTTGGCGCAGGCCTGCGAGCAGTAGAGCCCCTCGGCGTGCTCGGAGTCGCGGGCGTGCTCGTCGAGCGGTTCCCCAAGCGTCTCGGAGCAGGGGGAAGTCGGTGCCGAAGTGCTGGCCGAACTCGTTGTCCATCTTCCAGGTGATCATCCCGTGCCCGTTGTCCTCCCAGACGAGGTTCACCGGGGCGACCGCCGGCGGGCGCCGGTGGCCAACTCGGCCGCGTTTCATCAGAAACCCGCCGTCGCCGTCCACCGGGTCTTTCTGGTGGTCCTGACGGCTCCAGTGGGCTCGCGAGGCTCGCGATCAGTGCTCTCTCTGGTGGGTTAGGGCGTCCATGGTCCGGTCGGTGATGTCGTCGACCGGTCCGACTGCCTCGACGGTGACCAGTAGGTCTTGGTAGTGCTCGATCAGAGGTTCGGTCTCCTGCCGGTAGACATTCAGGCGGTGCCGGATGGTGTTTTCGGTGTCGTCGGAGCGTCCCCGGGCGGTCAGTCGAGTGATCAGCTCCTGGTCGTCGACCTCGAATCGCAGTACCGCATCGAGGCGTTGGTCGAGCTGGCGCAGGACGTCGTCGAGTTCGTCGGCTTGGGCGGTGTTGCGCGGAAAGCCGTCGAGTAGGAACCCGTGCCGCGCGTCGTCCTGGGCCAGCCGGTCCTTGACCATGGCGACGGTGATCTCGTCGGGCACTAAGTCCCCGGCCTCGGAGTATCGTTTGGCCTCCCGGCCGAGCTCCGTGTCATTCTCGATGTTTTCGCGGAACATGTCGCCGGTAGAGATGTGCGGCACCCCGAGCCGCACCGACAGCCGCTCGGCCTGGGTGCCCTTGCCCGCGCCCGGCGGCCCCAGCAGTACGATCCGCATCTCGTTCTCCTTTGCTCTCGGTTCTCGCGACCGGCCCCGGCGACTGCCGCCCGCAAGCAGCTACCGGGCCCGGCGGCCGAACCCCGCGTTTGATCCACTTGGCGGTAGGTGCCGTCCATGTGGGGAGCTTGGTGGCGGCGCGGTCAGGGGTCCTCGCTCGGTCCGGCGCGGTCCGGGTTTTCTTCGGCGGGAGCTCGCCGTGGCCCTTCGGCCGACCGGCGGCTATGGGGTGCTGTTGTGACGCTCAGGCCGCTCCTGTCGCCCGTTCGAGGGCTTGTGTGATCTCGTTTTCGGCGTCGTCGCGTCCACCCCAGGAGCGGGTCGTCACGTTCTTTCCTGGCTCGAGTGCCTTGTAGACCTCGAAGAAGTGCTCGATCTCGAGGCGCCGGTACTGCTCGAGATGGTGGATGTCGCGCAGGTGGTCTAGCCGCGGGTCGCCCGCGGGCACACACACGATCTTCGCGTCGTCGCCCGCCTCGTCGGTCATGTTGAACACGCCGATGACGCGGCCCGTGATGAGGCAGCCGGGAAAAGTGGGCTCCTGCACCAGCACCAACGCGTCGAGCGGGTCGCCGTCGAGACCGAGGGTGTGCGCGATGAATCCGTAGTCAGCCGGATACTGGGTGGCCGTGAACAACGTCCGGTCCAGCCGCAACCGCCCCGAGTCATGGTCGACCTCGTACTTGTTGCGGCTGCCCTGAGGGACCTCGATCTCAACATCGACGTCCATACCGATCCTCCCTTATGCCGATGGTGAGGCAGCATCCCTGCCGCCTCAAATGAGCTGACCGGGTGATGAGCCCGAGGACGCAGGTCAGCGAACGACCCGCTGAGTCTTCGGATCCGAATGGTCTCCGCTTCCGCGTCAGCGTCGTATCCGCGCAATCAAGGGTCAGCGGTCGGCCAGTTTGGCCTCGAGTTCGCTGACCACCTCGGGCTCGGCGAGCGTGGAGGTGTCGCCGACGTCCTCTCCCTCGGCTAGATTGCGCAAGATCCTGCGCATGATCTTGCCGGAGCGGGTTTTCGGGAGGTCGCTGGCCCACACGATCTGCTCGGGGCGCGCGAATTTGCCGATCTGGGCGCTGACGTGGTCGTTGAGTGCGGCCTCGAGCTGCGCGTCACCCTCGCCGTCGGCCAGGGTCACGAAGGCGACGACGACCTGCCCTTTGTCCTCGTCGCTGCGCGCCGCGGCCGCGGCTTCGGCCACGCCCTCGTAGCTGGTCAGAGCATGCTCGATCTCCGCGGTGGACAGTCGGTGCCCGGAGACGTTGATGACGTCGTCGGTGCGGCCCACGATCCAGAAGTAGCCGTCGCTGTCGCGTTTGGCGGCGTCGCCGACCTCGTAGAGCGGGGGACCGTACTTGTCCCAATAGGTTTCGACGTAGCGCTCGTCGTCGTGGAACAGTGTCCGGAGCATGCCCGGCCACGGGCGTTTGAGCACGAGGTTGCCCTGGCCTTCGTCGAGCTCGTTGCCCTCGTCGTCGAAGATGCCCGCGGCGATACCGGGCAGCGGGAGCGTTGCGGAGCCGGGTTTGGTGGTGGTGACCGCCGGCAGCGGGGCGATGAGGATGTGGCCGGTCTCGGTCTGCCACCAGGTGTCCACGATGGGACAGCGCTGTGCGCCGATCACGTGGTAGAGCCATGCCCAGGCGCTGGGATTGATCGGCTCGCCCACCGAACCGAGCAGCCGCAGCGCGGACAGGTCGTGACCCGCGGGGTGATCGGGCCCCCATTTCATCGCGCTGCGGACCAAGGTGGGCGCGGTGTAGAAGACGGTGACCCCGTAGCGCTCGCAGATGTCCCACAGCACGTCCTTGCTGGGATAATCAGGACTGCCCTCGAACATCACCGTGGTACACCCGGCAGACAGCGGCCCGTAGACGAGGTAGGAGTGCCCCGTGATCCAGCCGACGTCGGCGGTGCACCAGAACACGTCAGTGTCGCGGCGCAGGTCGAACACCAGCTGAGTGGTCCAGTTCACCCCGGTCAGATAGCCGCCGGTGGTGTGCAGAATGCCCTTGGGTTTGGAGGTGGAACCCGAGGAGTACAGGATGAACAGCGGGTCCTCGGCATCCATCTCCTCAGGCTCGCACTCCGGCGCAGCGTCGGCCACCAGTTCGTGGAACCACACGTCGCGGCCCTCCTGCATGGGGCATTCAACTCCTGTGGCCGCGACCACCACTACTTTTTCGATGGTGGGCGCCTCGGCGATGACGTCGTCGACGTCGGGCTTCAGCGGAGACGTGGAACCTTTCCGGCGGGCGCCGTCGGCGGTCACCAATACAGTGGCCTCCGAAACCTGCATGCGCTCGATCATCGAATGCGGGGAAAACCCGCCGAACACCACGTTATGGACCGCGCCGACCCGTGCGCAGGCCAACATGGTGATGGCGACCTCGGGGATCATCGGGAGAAAGACGCCGACCACGTCGCCCTTGCCCACCCCGAGATCTTTCAGAGCGTTGGCGAACTTGCAGACTTCCTCGAGCAGCTGCGCGTAGGTGTAGCGCCGTTCCTCAGCCTCGGCGCCCGCCCAGTGCAATGCCAGATGCTGCCCACGGCCGTTCTGCACATGACGGTCCAGGCAGTTCGCTGAGGCGTTGATCTTGCCCCCCACGAACCACCTATAGAACGGGGCGTCGGAATCGTCGAGCACCGTGTCCCAGCGCCGCGACCACTGCAGCGCGTCCGCGCGCGCCCCCCAAAACCCCTCCAGATCCCGCTCTGCCTCCTCATACAACGCCGCGTCTTGAACCTCGGCGGCGTGAGTGAACTGCGCTGGCGGCTCCACCCACTCCCGCGTCTGCAACTCCTCGAGCACCTGATCGAGATCTTCACTCATGCGTGTGCCCCTATGCACCTGTTGCCGTTACACCACCTCGTCGGGCGAGCGCATCGTCTCCCTGCGCGGTAGATCGCCGCCAGCTCCCAAGTTGTCTTGACAGGGGCCGGTACTCCGCCCGCGGGCGGCTCAGCTCCCGCGGGAGAAGAGACGTAGACCACCCTCACACCGTAGGGTTACCCCTTCCGTGTGGCCCAGGACACCTCGAGGGGATCCTTAACGTCTCCTGGCCAGCCCCGTGCATCTGCGCTGGAAAGTCCCGCTTACCGCCGTGAGGCAGGCGTGCGACGCGTTCGCTCAAGACCACCGAGCGATCGCGAGCACCAAGTGCCACCTACAGGACTCAGGGCCGACCCGAAGCACCGTGCTGGCCCCGACACAGCCCAGCTCCCCGCCGGCAGACCGCTTAGCGAGCAGCGCCGCAACTCCTGGCATCTGATCGGTCTGGTCTGCACCAACGCTCCACAGTGCAGGACGCCGGCCGGCCTCACGTCGCGCTACCATGCGAGACCTGCAGGGTCTGCAACGCGACGCGACGGTCCCCTTCGATCGGCACCGTCTCCTCGCTGTGTCGGTCGATGAACGCTTGGGTGAAGCTGCCCTGGAAGAACAGCTCGCCGTCGGCGCGGCGCATCCCGATCTCGAACCGCACACTCGACCGCCCGAGCTCACCAACTCGCAGGCCGACCGACACCACGTCGGGGAACTCCGCCTGCGCCTTGTACTCGCAATGCACCTGCTTGACCAGCCCTACGGTGTCGCCGTGGTGCGGGTCGAGACAGCCGTTCTCGATCATCCACCGGTTGATGACGCTGTCCATGATCTCGTGGTGCACCGTGTTATTCAGGTGCCCGTACATGTCGTTGTCGTTCCAGCGGGTGGTGACGTCCTGCCACTGGACGTAGTCGTGGTCGCTCACGCCGCCGAAGGTCGACGCGCAGCCGCGCCGACAAACCACACCACCACCTCCGAGCCCGGTTGTCGGTACGTCGTTCGTGACGCCGCCGGGCGGGACCTGCCACCCGCCAAGTCGCCGCGGAAGCCGGGGCCCTACCTGGGCGCGGTCGACGCGGAGGTGCTACTCGAGACCACCGCGACCGGGCAGGCGCTCAGGACGGGCAGGAAGTGGCGGGCCCAGCCCGAGGCCAGGCCACCGACGCCGCGGTCCCGGGCGACCACGAGCAGCTGGGCTCTCGCGTCGGTGCTCAACAGCGCGTCCTCGACCCGCCCGGTGACGGTCTCGGTGTGGATGTCCAGGCCGGGATGGGTCTCACGTAGCTGCGCGAGCTGTGCCTGCGCCGAGGTCGCCGACTGCCCGCCCGCACCATCCCGGCCGGACGCTTCCGCGCCCGTCAGGACCCACAGGGCTGCCCCGCGGTTCTGGGCCGTCTCGGCGGCGAAGGCCAGCGCGCTCGGACCGTCCGGGCCCTCGTCGAGGGCGACCACCACCGGGGCGTCCTCGTGCCGCGGCCGTGCCACCGCGCGCGGGGGCACCAGGATCACCGGGCACTCGCAGTGTGCGGTGACCTCGCCGAGGATCGATCCGAGCGACAGCGGGATCGGGCCACCGGGACCGTTCGATCCGACGACGAGCAGGGTGGCCTGGGCGGAGTAGGCGACCAGCGCCGGCCCCACGCGGCCGGACTGAGTGCACATGCTGATCTCGAGGTCCGGGCTGATCGACCGGGCGATCCCCTGCGCCCGGGACAGCAGCGCGCGAGCCCGCCCGTGCGGCGTACCGGTGTCGGCCATCGGACCGGGGAGGACCTCGACCAGGTGCAGGCCCACCCCGCGTCGCTGGGCGGCGACCGCGGCCCACGCCACCGCGGCGCGCGCACTGTTGGAGTCGTCGACCCCGACGACCACCCCGGTCGCCGTTTCGGCGCCGGCCGATGCGTGCCGGGGGACGGGGCGCACCGCGGTGGCGGTGCTCTCCGCGGCCTCGGGACCGCTGGGCCCTCCCGGTGGCGTGCCGACCGGTTGTTCGCTCATCACCGACCACCCCATCTCGACACCGCGTTGCGGCACGATCCGCGTGGCCCCACAGCTCGGCCGACGCCGTCACCGATCCGGCAGATCCCCCGGCCGGGTGTCGACGAGCAGTCGGCCGCCCGAGCGCGGTTTCTCACGCACCCTAGAGCGGACCCGGTCTAGAGCGCGTTCGGAGTCTTCCCCAACCCGCTATAAGCCCCAGGTCCTGGACAATGCCGACGGACCGGCGACGACCACCAGGGGACGCCTCGTTGCCGGCCGGACACGGCTGGCCTGGCACCGACACAGAGCCGTCGGGTGTGGCAAGACTGCGCCGCCGGCGCTGTCTGCGCCCGGCGGGCGGGTCTGTCGTCGTGGGGTTCGCTGGGTGTCAGGCGGTTTGCGGCGTCGGGAGTTGCGGCGTTCGCGACATCGATGTCCACGTCGACGTTGTGAGTCTGTGACAGCGTCGGCGACGACTAGGACGTCGTGTGGCCTGGGCCAGCTACGCCGCGACGGCGCACCTGAGCGCGGCTACCTCGCCCGCCACGCCCACCTCGGCGCCCGGCACGATCAGCTCGCTGGTGCTCGATCCTGGTGTCGGGTGAGCAGGAGGCCTTCGATCGTGCCGCCTGGTGCCCCGCCCAGCGTGCTCAGGGCGTCGTCGAGGGCGCGCAGCAGCACCCGGTCGCGGGCCGAGCCCGCGGGTACCGCGCGGGTGGCGTTGAGACCGGCGCTGATCAGGAGATGGGCGGTGACGGTGTCCCGGCGCCGACCCCGTCTGCTGCGGCCGGGCTGGTCACGGTGTTGCAGGCGCGCGAGCCGGCCACGCAGACCCCGAACCGTCCACGGACCCAGAACCTCGCGCAAAGCGAATTCGCAGGCCGCCGTGGCGACCGCCGCCGCGACTCCGGGCACGCCCCGGCCGACCATGGCCAGGGCCGGGGCGCGAGTGACCAACTGGGGCCGTCCGCTGTGGCTGAGCCGGTCGTTGACCTGACGGGCGAGCTCGCCCAGCGCCGGGTGGGTGCAGCGGGGCTGGTCGCTGAAGCGTTCCCCGGCCAGCAGCGCGGTGTACTCCATGACGCATGCCCCCTGTCGGGGGTTGGAGTGCTTGCCGGGCCCGAGTGAGGGCATCCCCACGGGCAACCCGGTCACACCCTCAACCTGTTGGCGGCTCATCGGTGATCCTCTCCCCGCAGCAAGGGCGCATCGAGCATGACCGACCGGGCCGGTGCAGCGCCACCGCAGCGACCGCTATGGAGAGCTCTGTCGGCGAGCGGCAGGCCCTCGAGGGGCTTTCCAGCGCCGGTGGACTCGGTGGGCTTGGGGCGGGGTGTCGGCTTCGCGGGCCCGCCGCCAGGCCAGGTCCTCGGCCTTGGCCGCCTCGTAGTGCGAGCCCCAGTGCGCCGGGGTGGTGACCTGGTCGCGGACCGGGTCATAGCGCCATGACCCGGGCGTCGCTGCGCGCGGCGTCGGACTCGCGGGTCGGGATCAGGTGCTCATCGCAGTGGGTCGCGGTTCGGCGGCAGCTTGCACTCCTACCACCGAGCGGGCTCGGGGCGCGGGGTAGTGTCGATCATGTAAGGGCGGCGCAGTTCGCGGATCATGGCCCGGGTCGTCTCGACCTGCCGCGGGGGGTCCTCGGTCAGCGCGGTGACGAACTGCGCCCAACGCGCCCCGACCACGTCGATGATGCAGGAACGGCGGGCGGAGTCACGTCCTCGGACCCGGATCAGCCCGAGCAGCGCCTCCCGATCACAGCGTTGGACCGCCGCGATGTCGAGGACGACCCCGTTGGCGCCGTCGGCGATGGCCGCGCGCAGCGCATCCAAGACCGTAGCCCACGACGCAGCGTCGAGCTCGCCTCCGATCACCAGCACCGTGTGGCGGCCCTGGACACGCCGGCGCGGGGCGGCCGCTCCGACCACGGTCACCGTCATGGTCGAGCCTGCTCTCGGTGGGGCAGCGGGACGGGTGACACGGCTCGGTGCATCCCCCACGCGCCCACGGCGCTGCGCGCGGCTGGTACCACCGACCACTGCCACACGCTGCGCTGCACCGACGTCACCGTCCAACCCTGCCCGCAGGTGGGCAACGGGTCGTGGGGGTAGTTGGCGACCGGCAGCCCGATCGCGTCGGGCTCGTGCGGCCCGCGGCGGCCGTCGGGCCTGGTGTCGGCCCGTGGGTCCTTGCCGGGGGGGCCGACATGGCCCGGGCAATCCAACAGCGACACGGAATCCCTCCCCGGTCGGCAGCACAGCGGCCGCGGCACCGGGGGCCCGGGTGCGACGAGCGAACAGCCCATGGTGCGCGCGCAAGCGCAGGAAAAACAACTGTCGGTCTCCACCCGGGCCTCGGGTCCAGCCCCCCGTTCCCACCCCCGCGAGCCCACCGGCCCAAGGCGCACCTCGTCGGCCGAGGCGCCGCCCTGAACCGCCCTGGGTCTGATGGAGACCTTCACGATGGGATTCCGACCGGGTCGTGGTCGCTGCGGTGGGCAGCCTAGAACGCCTGCTCGTACTCGGCGGGCTCGACTTCGGCGGACACGGTCCCCGTGCGGCCGCGAGCGCCGCCGCGGTGGCCCCCGCATCCGCGGCACCGTCACCGCCGCGGGCTGTCCTCGGTCTGGGCGGGCCCCGCCGGTCGGGCGGTCGGGTCGACCAGCGTCGTCCGCCAGAGGTGCCCGAGCCAGGCTGCGTAGCGTTCGTCGGGCCAGCGCTGCCGCTGGACGAGGGTGTGCCACAGTGTCCCGTCGGTGGTGGCGTAGAGGACGTCGCGGCACTCTTCCTCCGCTACGGCCAGCTGCCCGGTGGCCGCGGCGGCGCGGGCGTGCAGGCCCATCGAATCGAGACGCGCGCGGTCGATCTCGGCGAGCAGCGACGCCGCCGCCGTGTCGGTGCCCGCGGCGGCCTGCACGGCCAGGCGGAGCCCGGCGACGCGGCGCATGATCGCGGTGTTGACGGTGGCGAACCGGACGAGCCGGGCAGCGAGGTCGGGTTCGTCGAACACGGCGCGCATCTCGGGCCGCTCGAGCACGTGCACGTCCTGCTCGTCGCCACCGACGGCGAGGTCCCAGGCGCGGTGCAGCAGCGTGGGCTTGTTCCGGAAGGTCGAGTAGATCGTCTCCGCGGCCACCCCGGCCGCCGAGGCGATCTCGGCGATCGTCGTGCTGCCGTAACCGTTTTCCACGAACAGCGCATGCGCAGCGGCCACGATCTGCCTGCGGTTCTCCTGGGCCTGCTGCCGGCGCCGGCTCGAGTCGTAGCGCCTCTTGACACCCTCAACCATCCAGTACATCCTCACTGTATTCGATACATCTAGACTGCAAGGAGGAGCCCATGCTATCGGAAGTCGAGGAGTTCCTGGGCGCGATGCTGCCGCGGCAGCTGACCGCCGAACACGCGCTGTGCGCCGGCGACGCCGGGCCGCGCTCGGAGACGTGGTCGCACCACGAGCCCCTAACCTAGCCCACCTGGACGCGCGCTCGGCGCCCGGGCCGTCGTCGCTGGTGCGGGTACGACGGCATCGGCACCGCGACCGGCCCCCGCTGCTGCTGCCGTCCGAGATTCAGGCCGTCCTCGATGGCTGCGCGACGCCGACCGACGGCGGTGAGTGGGCCGGCAACCTGCGCGACCGATTGCTGTTCGCCCTGCTGCCCGAGTTCCGCGTAATTCGGGTTGGCTAGAGCCGCTGTTAGGGGGTTTGACCTGCGGGAATGCGCGCTCGGCCGTGGGGAGGGCGTGTCTCTAGGCGCGGGGGTTGTTGCTGGTCAGCGGCTTGTGGGCGTGAGCTCGAGCATCTGCGCCGGCGGGGTGATGTCGAGCTTGCTGAACAGGTCGCGGTGGGGCTTGGAGAGCTCGGTGCGTTGCCGGAAGGTCCCGGCGGGGCCGCTGAAGGTGCCGGCGTGCAGCCGCTCGAGGTGGCGGCGCATCACCGGCCAGGTGTCACCGGTGGTGGTCTCGGCGACGCGGATGAGCAGCAGCGCCAGCCAGCACAGCTGGACGTGGGCGCGGATGCGGTCTTCGCGGCGGTGGAACACCGGGCGCAGCTCGAGGGTGCTGGTGAGGTCGCGCCAGCCGCGTTCGACCTCGAGCAGCTGCTTGTAGCCGGCGGCGACGTCCTCGGCGGGCAGCTTCGGGTCCGAGCAGCGCAGCAGCCACTTGCCGTCGAGCTTGGTCTCAGCGGCGATCGCGGCCTGGTCGACCCGCAGGCGTCCGCCGCGGTCGCGGCGCAAGTAGCGCCGCAGCCCGGGGCTGGTGTTGAGGCTGCCGACGAACTCGTCGCGGCGGCGTTGGCTCCACCCGTCGGAGCCCTCGATCATGCCCTCGAGCTGGGCGACGAGCTCGGTACGGACCGCGGCGTCGCGGTCGGCCCGCTCGGGGTTGTGACAGACGATGAACCGGTCGACGGTCACCGAGTCCCCGGGCTTCGGGGCGACTTCCTTGATGCGCAGGTTGCCGGCCACGGTGCGATACCGGCCGGGGCGGGCCAGCGCGGCGGCGGCTTCGGCGGTGGGGTGGCGCAGGCGCTCGGCCTGGATGTAGTGCCCGCCGCCGGTACGCAGCACCCGGCGGTTGTGCTCGGAGGCGAACCCGCGATCGGTCACCCACACCATCCGCGCCAACGACCAGTCCCGCAGGTCGGCCCGCACCTGATCGATCATGGTCACGTCGGCGGTGTTCCCGGGCCAGGACCAGCAGCGGATCGGGACCCCGCCGCGGGTCACCGCCATCCCGACCACGACCTGCGGACGGTCTTCGCGGTGATCCTTCGAGTGCCCGAAGGTCCGGAACGACCCCAACCCGACCGCGGCCGGGTCGTCCTCGGCGACCGGCTCGCCGCGCTCGTCGCGGTGCGCGGGCTCGTCGGCGGTGTCCCGCTGCCAGTAGGTGGAGGTGGAGTCGAAGAACACCAGGTCCACCTCGAGGTCGAGCAGGGTGGCGACCTTCCAGAACACCTCGCGGGCCAGCTCGCCCGCCACCTCGGTCAGCCAGTCCATGGCCCGGTAGCAGGCGTTGTCGTCGACCTCGCCCAGCCCGTCGATGTGGACGTCGTGGGTGATCCAGTCCGCGGCGGCCAGCTTCGAGCACGGCGCCAGCGCCCGGTTCGCGACCAGCGCGAACAGCACCCGCTCGGTCATCTCGACCTCCCGGGGCCGGCCCCGACGCCCGCCACCGCGGTGGCGACCGCCCAGGTCGCGGATCACCGCATCCAGCCCCAGCCGGCGCCACAACCCATCCAGGGTGAAGGTGCCCCCGAACGGCCGGGACTCGCAGAACCCCAGCTCCTGCCCGCTCGCCATGCCCGCGCCCACGGCCACCGCCTCGCCCGGGTCGAGCAGCCGCGACAACGACGCGACCAGTCGACGGACCGCGTCGCGGTCGAGCTGGTCCTCCCGCCCGAACCGGTAGAGGATCTTCGGCACCGACCGGCCGGAGACCGGATCCCACTCGTTGTGGGCCAGCTGCACGTAGCGGACCGAGCCGCGCTCGGTCTTCCGCGTCGTCGTCTTCACGTACATCGCTCTAGACGATAGACCCACTCGACGCCCTGAAATGCAGCGACACGCAAAACCGTGTCTCTAGGCGATCCGGCACGCGAGAGCCCGGCCCGAAGCTCTGAGCTGGGACTTCACCCCGGCACGGACTCTAGACCGGCCGAATTATGCGGAACTCAGGTGCTGGCCGAGACGGGGATGCGCCTGGGTGAGGCGCTGGGCCTGCGGATCGGCGAGTTCGTGATGGGCCGCGGCGAGACCGCCTATGTTCGAGATCGTGCCCCGCGAGGATAACCCGAATGGTCGGCCGCGCATTTTCCGGACTGTTGTTATTGACGGCCGAAGCACGACCAGGCCCTGGGTCACGTCATGGGCGCACGGCGCTGATGCAGACTCCTACCCCGGGAACGCGGCTCCGGGGCGACCGGATCAGCGTAAAGTGAGCTAGACCGGCGGGAGTTGGCCCCGAACCCCGGTCGTTAATCCTTGAGCACGCTCGACGCGCCCGCCGCCTTTACGGCACGGACGCCCCTACCGCAGAGCCAGATACGGAACGTCAGAGCGTCGAGACTCCGCCACCTCCCGCCACGGCGGCCGTCGCGCCCGCCGACTCTCAGCGCCCACCGGGTCCTGGGACCGACCCCCCACGCCGGAGGCTGTCCACTCACGCGGGCGGTGGGCAGGGAAAGGTGGCTCAGACACGCACTGGCGGCACATGGGTCGCCGTGGTCGTCGCGGTGCTGGTACTGGTCTTCTTGCTGATCTTCGTTCTGCAGAACATGACCACCGCGAGCGTGTCCTTCCTCGGCGCCGCAGGGACCCTGCCGTTAGGGGTAGCGATGTTGTTCGCCGCCATCGCCGGAGCGCTGCTCGTCGCGCTGATCGGTTCAGCTCGCATCCTGCAGCTCCGACACACCAACCGCCGAGGCCGGCATTGACCAGTTCGTCAGAGCCCGGGCTGGGTCAGCTCGTAGGACATTGGCTCCAAATGTCGCCGGGGGTGGCGTACCCGCCCGGGCCCGGTAGCCACGGCCGAGCCGGATTCGGTGGCGACCACATCCTTTTGCGAGGCCGGCGAGCACGCGTCGGCGTCAGTTCGGCATTTTGCAGACAACTGCGAGCCGGACCGCGGACGTCACGGTGCCGCCCGGCTCATCGGTCCCCAGGCGGCGGCTGGCGCGGCGCGCGCGACGGGGACGCGCAGGTTGACTATCCTCGCCCCTCCACGTGCGCTAACTTCGGTCGTCCGAGCCGCGCCCAGGACCCCGGTGCTGCGCCATTTCATCCTCTCAGTGCGGCGCAGGGGTTCACGTGGATTCGTCGTCTCTCGGTTCCGCCCCAGCCGCAGCGCGGCGGGGCACGGCGGTGCAGGCTGCGGATGCTCGGCAGTGTTCGGTCTCCGAGTACGAGGCCACCACCGCCCGCCGCGCCCCCAACGAAGCCACCAGCTTCACGGTGAGCCTTTCGGAGCTGGCGTGGGAGAACGACGGCGGCCACCTCCGCATACCGAAGGTCTCGGGCCCACCTCCGCGGCCCGCCACGCTCACAGCGCTCGGCGAGCTCTACGTGGCTCCAGGTCCGATCGGGTCACCGGACGAGCGCTCGGCGGCCGGGGACGTCGTGGACGCCTCTGGGAGCGACCACGCAACCGGCCCCGGTGTCGTGGCGGGCGGCGGCCGTCGGGAACCGACGTCAGGAGAGATGCGCCGTGGAGAAGTTGTCGATGACCGCCCTGGCCCGTGAGCAGTTGAAGATCGCCGTGCAGGTCGAGAGCGGGCGCAGCGCTCGCACGCTGTAAAGGGACACGAGCACGTTCTGCGCCAGACCGTGATCGCGCCGGCGGCCGGCCACCGCCTTGGCGAGCACGACAATTCCGGGGAGTCCACCGTGCAGGTACTGCACGGACGCATGGCGCTGGTCGCCGGCGACCTCGTGTGGGAAGGCTCGCCCGGAGACCTCCTCGTCGTGCCGCGGGCCCGCCATACCCTCCATGCCCTCGTGGACTCCGCGATCCTGCTCACCGTGGGCGCGGGCGCCGGACCCGCCGCGGCGACCGCACCGCCGCCCAAGATGCCCACGGAGTCGTCAGAGCGCGGTGGGTAACCCCTCGGCCGCTTTCCCACACTCGTGCGAAGACCCTCCTCGTGGTCGAAGTTCCGGTGAGGGCCGTCGACGACGTCGCCGAGGGACACGGCGGCCGGCAATCGGAAACCTGCTTCACCCCGGTCCACCGGAGGTGGTGGCGAACCGTCGAGGGCTGATCCGACGCTGAGGCGTTTGCCCCCCAGGCATAGCCGAAGGCGGTTCGATCTCGACCCGCGGTGACCGCCTTCGGCGCCGTCGACGGCGGTGGTGGCGATGGTCTTCCCACGGGCCCGTGGACCGCTACGCTCCATATGCCAGACACATCGGTCTCGTCACCGACCAGACCGCCGGCGACCGCCTCCGGTCCTCGACCAGAACCGCTGTCTGAGAGCGACATCATGGCGATCTCCGACAGCACGCGCCCGGTCCTAGACCTCGAGCCCGTGGTCGCCGAGAACCTCGACCGACACCTCGGGGTCGCGAAGGACTGGATGCCCCACGAGTACATACCGTGGAGTCTCGGCCGCGACTTCGCCGACCTCGGCGGGCAGGCCTGGGACCCCGAGCAGTCGGCCCTGTCGCCGGTGGCCCGCACTGCGCTCGAGGTCAACTTGCTGACCGAGGACAACCTGCCCAGCTACCACCGCGAGATCGAGCGGGCCTTCGGGCGCGACGGCGCCTGGGGGACGTGGGTGCACCGGTGGACCGCCGAGGAAGCACGACACGCCTTCTGCATCCGCGACTACCTGCTCGTAACCCGCGGCGTCGACCCGGACGAGCTGGAACGGGCGCGGATGCAGGTGATGCAGACCGGGTTCCGCTCGGCGGAGAAGCCGATCCTGCACGTGCTCGCGTACGTCTCGTTCCAGGAGCTCGCCACCCGGCTGTCGCACCGCAACACCGGCCGTTACGCCGGTGATCCCGTCGCCGAAAAGCTGCTCACCCGGGGGTATCCACCGACGAGAACTTGCACATGGTCTTCTACCGCAACCTGACGAAGGCGGCCCTGTACATCGCGCCCAGCGCGACTCTGCGGGCCATCACCGATGAGGTGGTCGGCTTCGCGATGCCGGGGGTGATCATCCCGGGCTTCACCCGAAAGGCCGTGCAGATTGCCCACAGCGGGATCTATGACCTGCGGGTGCACCACGACGAGGTGATCTGGCCGTTGCTGCGCCATTTGGAGGGTGTTCGAGCGTGACGGGCTCGACGCCCGAGGGGGAGAGAGCTCGGATCGAGCTCGCCGATTTCTTGGCCAGGATCGACGCCCGCTGGCTGGCGGAAGTGTCTCGACGGCACCCGGCCCCGCCCCAGTGGGCGATGAGTAACGCGCTGAGGCAAGAGGGTGACTGACTCGATCGCGGCTGTGGCCGGTGACCGACGAGTGGTGGTCGTCACCCCGTCGAGCGCGGGGTGGAAGTCCGTGCGGTCACACGCCCGCTGCCTCAGCCGCCCGTGTGCGGTCGTGCGGTCCCGTTCGCCACCCGGCTTAAGTCGGTCACGGCGGCGGTGCGGGCCTGCGCCCGGTCCCGCTGCTCCTCGAACCGCACGGCCTGGTTCAGCCCTCGGGTTCGATGAGCCACGCCTCGATGCGGTTGAGGACGACCTGCACGGGCGGCTGTTCGTCCCGCGGGATCCGGATCACTGCGCTCGCGGCGATCGGGCCGGGGACGTTGCTGTCCAGCTGCTCGAGGGTGGCGCGGAGCGTCTCTAGCGCGCCAGCGTCCTGCACCGTTCCGGTGATGATGTGGCCGCCCTTGGTCCATATCTTGAGCCACTGTCGTTCCATGACGCTCTCCCCTCGTGGGGTTGCTCGGCAGGGATTTCGTCAGACCGCCGTCAGCGGTCGCCGTCGTCCGGGGTGCCGGCGCCTTGGGTCGGTACGACGGTGCCGTTGGTCGTCCCGGTCGTCTTCGGGGCCGGGGCGGGGGTCCGGTCGGGGTTCAGCGGAGAGTCTGGCACCGCCATGGAGGTGGTCTGCGCGGCGGGCCCACCGCTCACATGCTCGAAGAACCGCAGCAGCTCGACCGGGAACGGCATCACCAGCGTGCTGTTCTTCTCCGCGGCCACGTCGGTCACGGTCTGCAGCAGCCGCAGCTGCAGCGCCCCCGGCGTGTCGGCCATCGCCCCCGCAGCCTGGGACAGCTTGGTCGAGGCCTGCAGCTCACCGTCGGCGTTGATCACTCGGGCCCGGCGTTCGCGCTCGGCCTCGGCCTGGCGCGACATCGACCGGCGCATCCCTTCGGGCAGGGAGATGTCCTTGATCTCCACGCGGTCGATGCTGATGCCCCACTCCTCGGTGGGGGCGTCGATGACGTCCTTGAGCTCGGCGTTGATCCGGCTCCGGTCGGAGAGCAGCGTGTCCAGGTCGGCGCGGCCGATCACCGAGCGCAGCGAGGTCTGGGCGACCTGCGAGGTCGCCTGCAGGTAGTTCTCTACATTGATCACCGCGCGTACCGGGTCGTCGACGCGGAAGTACACGACGGCGTCGACCCCGATGGTGACGTTGTCGCGGGTGATGGTGCTCTGGGAGGGCACATCGAGGACCACGGTCTGGATCGAGAGCTTCGCCATCCGATCGGCGAACGGGACCAGCACACGCAGACCGGGCTGGCGGACCTCCGGCAGCAGACGGCCGAAGCGCAGCACGACACCCCGCTGGTACTGCTGCACCAGTCGCACACTGGTACCCATGAGCACCAGAACGATCACCACGACGACGATTATGACCACGACTGCACTCACGACGACTCCAACCCATGACCCTGAAGGGACGGGGCTCGTGACTTGCCTGTATTCCAAGCCGGCTTGGCACGCACCCGTGAGTAGATGTCGTCCGTTCCCGGATACGACAAGAGTACTCCGTGCGCAGGGCCCCGAGTGCCCTCGCCGCAGCCAGGCCACAATCCCGGCTGCTGCGCCGCGCCTGGCCGCCCGAGAGACCGGCTCCTCGAGCGCACGCGCCTCGCATGGGAGCTCGAAGGCGTTCGTCCGGATCGCCTCGGAACGAGGGGCCTCGGGGCTCCGTGGCCCGGTGTCGTCGGGTCCACGGTGGCGGTGACCGGCGTAGGGTGAGGGAGTCGAGAGCATACGATTCTCCGGCGATCCACGTCGGGCGCCCCCGATGAACACCGCAGTGACCGCGTGGCGGCCGGGAACGGGGCACCGACGATGTCGGACCAAGAACATGCGATGGCCGTTTCCGCGAGGACGACCCCCCAGACCGGCCAGGATGAGGTCCGGCTGCGGCTCAAGCCCGGCATGCTGCGCACAGGATTCGTGGACGGTGGCTGGTGGCCGAGATCCCGGGATCTGCTCGCAGAGCTCCCCGGACCCGGCCTACCGATGCCCTTCGCGCGTCGGTAGGCCGGGTCGAGCGCGTGGCGTTCGCCCGCTCGATGTGGGACGCCGTCCCTGCTCGGAGGCGAGGGTGGGCGGACGGCCGGCGGATCGGGCTCGACGGCTTTGCCGCGTTCGCACCGAACACCATCTGGGTCGTCACCCCGACAACCCGGAACACGCCGATCTTCCTGGTGGTCGTCCCGCCGGAGACCCCACCGGCCCTGGCCGCCGATGTGCTGCGGCAGGCGGCTGAAGCCGAAAACGTCGACGAACCCGACGACCTGTTAGGCCACCCCCGGTCGGCCCCGGAGCCGACCGCACCGGCCGTTCTGAGCAAGAGCCAGGCGGCCTGATAACTGCGTCGGCACCGGGGATTGGCCAGGCGGTGGCGGACCAGGACAACCTCGGCCCGGCCGGCCGGCGGCGACCTCCATGACAGGCGGGTCGAGGCGGTGGCGGACCAGGACCTGGATGCGGGCCAGCTCGGGCGCCACCGAGTTCTGGTTGCGGGAAGGACACCAGGGCCCGGGCCGACACCGAGCGCTCCACGGCGATAGTGGCGGGAGCGGGGCCGGCAGCGCGGCCAGGCCCGAGTTCCGCGTAATTCGGGTTGGCTAGAGCCGCTGTTAGGGGGTTTGACCTGCGGGAATGCGCGCTCGGCCGTGGGGAGGGCGTGTCTCTAGGCGCGGGGGTTGTTGCTGGTCAGCGGCTTGTGGGCGTGAGCTCGAGCATCTGCGCCGGCGGGGTGATGTCGAGCTTGCTGAACAGGTCGCGGTGGGGCTTGGAGAGCTCGGTGCGTTGCCGGAAGGTCCCGGCGGGGCCGCTGAAGGTGCCGGCGTGCAGCCGCTCGAGGTGGCGGCGCATCACCGGCCAGGTGTCACCGGTGGTGGTCTCGGCGACGCGGATGAGCAGCAGCGCCAGCCAGCACAGCTGGACGTGGGCGCGGATGCGGTCTTCGCGGCGGTGGAACACCGGGCGCAGCTCGAGGGTGCTGGTGAGGTCGCGCCAGCCGCGTTCGACCTCGAGCAGCTGCTTGTAGCCGGCGGCGACGTCCTCGGCGGGCAGCTTCGGGTCCGAGCAGCGCAGCAGCCACTTGCCGTCGAGCTTGGTCTCAGCGGCGATCGCGGCCTGGTCGACCCGCAGGCGTCCGCCGCGGTCGCGGCGCAAGTAGCGCCGCAGCCCGGGGCTGGTGTTGAGGCTGCCGACGAACTCGTCGCGGCGGCGTTGGCTCCACCCGTCGGAGCCCTCGATCATGCCCTCGAGCTGGGCGACGAGCTCGGTACGGACCGCGGCGTCGCGGTCGGCCCGCTCGGGGTTGTGACAGACGATGAACCGGTCGACGGTCACCGAGTCCCCGGGCTTCGGGGCGACTTCCTTGATGCGCAGGTTGCCGGCCACGGTGCGATACCGGCCGGGGCGGGCCAGCGCGGCGGCGGCTTCGGCGGTGGGGTGGCGCAGGCGCTCGGCCTGGATGTAGTGCCCGCCGCCGGTACGCAGCACCCGGCGGTTGTGCTCGGAGGCGAACCCGCGATCGGTCACCCACACCATCCGCGCCAACGACCAGTCCCGCAGGTCGGCCCGCACCTGATCGATCATGGTCACGTCGGCGGTGTTCCCGGGCCAGGACCAGCAGCGGATCGGGACCCCGCCGCGGGTCACCGCCATCCCGACCACGACCTGCGGACGGTCTTCGCGGTGATCCTTCGAGTGCCCGAAGGTCCGGAACGACCCCAACCCGACCGCGGCCGGGTCGTCCTCGGCGACCGGCTCGCCGCGCTCGTCGCGGTGCGCGGGCTCGTCGGCGGTGTCCCGCTGCCAGTAGGTGGAGGTGGAGTCGAAGAACACCAGGTCCACCTCGAGGTCGAGCAGGGTGGCGACCTTCCAGAACACCTCGCGGGCCAGCTCGCCCGCCACCTCGGTCAGCCAGTCCATGGCCCGGTAGCAGGCGTTGTCGTCGACCTCGCCCAGCCCGTCGATGTGGACGTCGTGGGTGATCCAGTCCGCGGCGGCCAGCTTCGAGCACGGCGCCAGCGCCCGGTTCGCGACCAGCGCGAACAGCACCCGCTCGGTCATCTCGACCTCCCGGGGCCGGCCCCGACGCCCGCCACCGCGGTGGCGACCGCCCAGGTCGCGGATCACCGCATCCAGCCCCAGCCGGCGCCACAACCCATCCAGGGTGAAGGTGCCCCCGAACGGCCGGGACTCGCAGAACCCCAGCTCCTGCCCGCTCGCCATGCCCGCGCCCACGGCCACCGCCTCGCCCGGGTCGAGCAGCCGCGACAACGACGCGACCAGTCGACGGACCGCGTCGCGGTCGAGCTGGTCCTCCCGCCCGAACCGGTAGAGGATCTTCGGCACCGACCGGCCGGAGACCGGATCCCACTCGTTGTGGGCCAGCTGCACGTAGCGGACCGAGCCGCGCTCGGTCTTCCGCGTCGTCGTCTTCACGTACATCGCTCTAGACGATAGACCCACTCGACGCCCTGAAATGCAGCGACACGCAAAACCGTGTCTCTAGGCGATCCGGCACGCGAGAGCCCGGCCCGAAGCTCTGAGCTGGGACTTCACCCCGGCACGGACTCTAGACCGGCCGAATTATGCGGAACTCAGGCCAGGGGCTCGCGGGCGGCGACGGTGACCACGCCGGTCTGCCCGTCGGTGGTGGCCTCGACGGTGCCCTCGTCGGCCCAGGGTGCGCCACCAGCGCTGGGCGGCAGAATGGTTGGCCTTCTCCACCATGCCCTTGCGGTTGCCGTGCCTTGGTGGGCCGTCGCCGCCGCCATGCTCGACCGGCTGCTGCACCGCGCCACCGTCGCACCTGGCTCCGCGCGCACGGTCACATCTTCGCGTGCGGCAGGGGCTCGCAGCCCCTGAATCCGGCCGTGCTGCGGTCCAGCCGTGCCTGGCCCGAGCGCTCGCGCTCCGTTAACAGCTTCGGCCGTTCCGGCGGTGCCCGGCCAAAGATCCGTAAAACGTGTCGACCGTATGCTTGCGCTCGTTACAATCGGGCGTAGCGGCGGGCCAGTCCCCCCGGATGCCCGTGCGCGAGAGCGGGGCCCCCAAGCGCCCCCGGGACCCCGCACCGCCGGGCTACCAGCCAGACACGGTTGGGAACCTGCGGAGACGCCGACCCGGGGCTGCTAGACGACGGGCCGCTCACGCGGGAGATGATCTACGACCAGCCCCGGAGCACGCCCCAACAGGGACACCCACGTCCTTCCCTGCGCAGTGCCAGCCAGGTCCGCAAGGTCCGCATGGCCCAGCACGATGCCCCGACCGTGGACGTGCGTCGATCGAACACGCGTTCGATACTCTAGTCATGCCGCCACGTGGTCGTCGTCTTCCGCCCCGCGCTCTCTCCGCCCTCAAGGCGTCCGCAGAGAGCGTCTGCGATGCCGCAGCCCTGCTCAGGGCTGGCAAGCCGCTGACCGACCAATCTCGCGAGGCACTCGTCGACCTGCTCGAGCACCTCGCCGATCACTGCGAGCTCGTCCCCACGACAGTGTGGGATCGAACAGGACGGCTGGCGCTGCGCGTGCGCGACCACCAGCTCGACGCCGAACCGCTGCCACCGCCCAATGTCGGCGGAGGCGTCCCTCGGTCGTGACCACGGGCAGCACCAGGCTGGCTCGACCGCTTCAATCGTGCCCGTGAGCGAGTGGCCAGCCGTAGGAACGCACGTCGTCATATGGAAGGAGCGCACACCGTCACGAGCCCCGCGTGAGCCACGCGAAGCCGTCGTCGACCACGTCGCCGGCCGTACCTTCACCGTCGCCGGGCTCGAGGCCGTCTTCAACCGCTCGACCGGGCGCAGCAAGCCCGTCAAGCGCGACCAGATGGCGTTTGCCTCCGACACCTACGTGGCCGTAGACGCTGGCTCCGAGCGGGCCTGCGAGGTAGTCGGCGAGGCGGAGCTCCAAGCCCGCACCGCGGCGGCCACACGCGCGGTGAACATGTGGCTCACGGACCACAGCGCGCTGAGCCGGCGCGCGGCGATCGAAGCGCTACATGCGCTCGACGATGTCTAGATCAGGACCAGCACTCGTCCGCTCGGATCAGCGGGAGTAACGACTACGACCGCACGCGGCGACAAGTGCTCGACGAGCGAGTCGCTCGAAGGTCGCTGGGGGGGCGTGATGGCGGGACAACTGCCGCAGAAGTCATGGGATGAGTTGTCACCGAGGGCGCGGCTGGCGGTGGTGATCGTGCTGGTCACCTTCGGGGCGCTCGTGCTCGCGTTGATCCTTAAGGCAGTCGGGCCGGCCGGGCCAGCGCCGACCCCGTCGCGGCCGCACCGGTGGTGGCGACGACCTCGGCAGCGCCCGTGCCGGCCGTGACGCCCGCGCATGTAACGCCGAGGACCGGAGCCGCGACCATGTCCGGCGTGCTAATCCGCCGACCAGGCCGTGTGATCACCCGTGGTTCCCCACGCGGCGTGTCGGAGGCTGACCGGAGATCACCACCCGTGGCGGGGTCGTGATCTCGGCGCGCCGCACCTCGTGGGCCTGCGGGCGCGAAGACGGGTCGGGTTGTAGGACCCACCCGCCGAACCTGGATCCTGCCCACCAACTGGCCAGGACACCGGGACGCGCGGTGCTCGGCGCCGCAGGTCGTGGACCACGCGTGGTAAAGCCGATGACGACGGCGTGTTAAGTCCAGGTAAGGTTGCACCAGACGGGTAACGCCAGTACTACTCCGGCTGGCGTAATATGCGCCTACAAACGCGTCCCCTCGGACCCTGGTGACCCGCGCACCACCTTCACGAGGGGACATGACGATGGCGGGCCCGACACCCCCCGGCTCCAACACCGGAAGACGATCCGCGACACGGGCGATCCACCGGCTGGGGGCCGCCACCGGCGACTGCAAGAAGCGACTCTCCAGGGCCTGCGCCGCCTGGTTACGGTTATCAGCAGCCAGCACCGCCACAGAAGGTTAACGGCGTGGCCATCACCGCGTTGGTCCTCGGCCTTGTCGGCTTGTTCTTCCTCATCTTCGGTGTGACCGCCCCCGTATCGATCTTCCTGGGTGTTCTCGGTCTGATATTCGGCCTCATCGCGGTGAGCAAGTTGAGGAATCGAGCCAGTAGCAAGGGGGTTGCTTGGTCGGGGTTGGCGGTTTCGCTGCTCGCGTTAGTCCTCGGCACCGTGGTATCTGTGTCGGTCTTTTCCGCTATCAACCATGCGTTTCCCACGGGCATGTCACGCGAACCGTGTAAGCGACGGGTGGACCATGATCGACCGCTGTGATCAACATGGCGGTCGGGAAGGACACCCCGGTGAGCGAGAACCAGCCCGATCCCGATCATGACACCGCGGCGGCGCGTCGTCTGGCCGAGTCCCTCGAGCCGGCCGCGATCGACGCGTTGCTCGCCGACGCCCGGGCCACCGGGACTCCGATCGACGGCGTCGACGGGCTGCTCAACCAGATGACCAAGGCGGTGCTCGAGCGGGCGCTGGAGACCGAGATGACCCACCACCTGGGTTATGACCGTGACGATCCCGCCGGCGCCGGCAGCGGCAATTCCCGCAACGGCGCCTCGACCAAGACGGTGTCGACCACGAACGGCCCGGTGGACATCAAGGTGCCCCGCGACCGCAACGGCGAGTTCGAGCCCAAGATTGTGCCGAAACGCGCCCGGCGGGTCGGTCAGATCGACGAGCTCGTGCTGTCGTGCTACGCGCGGGGCATGTCGACCCGCGACATCGAAGCGCACCTGGCCGAGGTGTATGGCGTGTCGGCGTCCCGGGAGTTGATCTCGAACATCACCGAGGTCGTCACCGACGAAATCGAGATCTGGCGCAACCGACCGGTCGACGAGGTCTACCCGATCGTCTACATCGACGGGATCCGCATCAAGATCCGGGACAAGGCCCCGGTCACCATCAAGAGCGCGCACCTGGTCATCGGCGTGGACGTGGAGGGCCGCAAGCACGCCCTGGGCTGCTGGCTCGCCGAGACCGAGGGGGCGAAGTTCTGGCACTCGGTGCTCACCCAGCTGCGCAACCGCGGGCTGCGCGACATCCTGATCGCCTGCTGCGACGGTCTCTCGGGGCTTCCCGAGGCCATCACCAGCGTGTTCCCCGACACCATGGTGCAGACCTGCGTGGTCCACGTGATCAGAAACGCCATGCGGTTCGTGTCCTACCAGGACCGGAAGAAGATCGCGAAGTCGATGAAAACGATCTACACGGCGCCCACCGTCGAGGCCGCCGAGCTCGCCCTCAAGGACCTCGACACCGGGTGGGGGCGGCAGTACCCTCGACTGCGCTTCCTCACACACGCACCGCCCACCCCCACCCACCGGTAGGGCGACGCGGCCCCGCCTCCGCTCCGCCCTGGGACGTCGCCGGAAGCGGGGGACCGGTCCCTCCGGCTGCGCTGTTGAACCGGACCTACGACGGTGTCCATCGCCCGGTCCGGCTCCAGCACGACGCCGGAAGCTGATCGATGCCCGGCAGCCCGGCGACTCGAAGCTGATCATCGACGCAGTGAGCGCCCCTCGTCGACACAGTTCCCGCGAGATACCGAGACCCGCTGAAGGGCCACAGAGCGCGCATCGTCCTGCTACGGAATCCCAGCTCCTAGGCTAGAGCACCCTGCGGTAAGCCTTGAAGTCCCTGCCGAGGACGAGCTCCATGACGGCCGATCACCTCGATCAAGGCGCGTGGGCGGCGTCGGCGGCGGTGTGGGTGGCCGTGCTGGTCTGGTCCCAGCTCGCTTCGTCGCGGCGGGCGGCGCACACGGCCTGCGACTGCCAGCCAGCCAGGAGCTCGACGAGCTCGGCGCTGTCGTGCACGGCGTCCAGGGCAGGCCAAGGTGGCTCATGAGCTTGCACAGAAGGGGTCCCACGCCTGCCGATTTGCCCCGGTCCGGTAGTTGGTGATCCTTGCTTAACGTTGCGGGTTTGCCGGCTCTCGACCCCGATGGGGCTGGCGTACGCTGCGAGTCCAGGCGTTGGTTGCCTCACTAGGTGCGACGGCCGGCTTGATGCAGATTCTCGGGCGCGGCCGCCGCGACCAGTGAGTGGGTATTCGTGACAACCGATGGTGAACGGTCCGATTTCGAGCAGGGGCTCGCCACGGCCGTGGCCCAGGGTGGTGCCCGTGCGGCGCAGCGCATCTGCGAGCTGTGCGTGAACGCTCTGCCGGTGACCGGGGCGGCGATCACGGCCATGACCGGTCCGGATCACCAGAACCCGGTGTGGGCCACCGACGCGGTGGCGGCGCGGATCGACGAGCTGCAGTTCCGCCTGGCCGAGGGCCCGTGCGTGCAGGCGTTCACCACCGGCGCCCCGGTGCTCGTGCCCGACATCGCCGACGGCGTCCACGAGAGGTGGCCGGTCTTCGCCGCCGCTGCGGTGCGGGAGACCGTGGCGCGGGGGATGTATGTCTTCCCGCTACTCGGCGGACCGATCAGCATCGGGGTGCTCGACTTCTACCGCGACCAACCTGTGATGTTCGGACCGGACGACGTGGCTCGCGCGCTGCGAGCCTCGGACGCCGCGTTCTGGGCGGTGCTGGACGTGCGCCCCGGAGCGACGCTCGACCCGACCGGCGCCCCCACTGCCCGAGGCGAGAGTGGCGTCGAGGCGGACATCGAGGGCTGGCTGGCTGATGTGCCGCTGGAGCGTGTCGAGGTCTACCAGGCCACCGGAATGGTCATGGCGCAGCTCGCGGTCTCCCCGGACGCCGCGCTCGCCACCCTGCGGGCCCACGCGTTCGTCCATGATCGGCCGATCGACGCGGTCGCCCGCGACGTGGTGGCCCGCACGCTGCGGTTCACCCAGGAGCGGTGATGGCCACCTCGGGGCAGGACCGGGAAACGGCGCTGCTGGCGGCGTTCATCCGCCTGGCCGACACCCTGGTCGCCGACTTCGACATGCTCGACCTGCTACACAGGTTGACCACCGACTGCGTCGCGCTGTTCCCCGCCGACGCCGCCGGACTGCTGATCTCCGATCACTTCGACACGCTGCAGCTCGTCGCGTCCTCCAGCGAAGCGGCCCGGCTGGTGGAACTCTTCCAACTCCAAGCCGACGAGGGACCTTGCCTGGATTGCTACCGCAGCGGCCACCCGGTCAGCGCTCCCGACCTGGCCGTGAACGACAAGTGGGCCCGCTTCACCGCCCGCGCCGCCGAGCACGGGTTCCGCTCGGTGCACGCGGTGCCGATGCGGCTACGCGGTCACACCATCGGCGCACTGAACCTCTTCGGCGCCGCACCCGCCGCGCTACCCCCGGCTGACCTGCGGGCAGTCCAGGCTCTGGCCGACGCGGCCACCATCAGCATCCTGCAGGAACGCGACCTGCAGGCCGAGCAAGCCATCACCGCGAAGCTACAGACCGCCCTGAACCGTCGGGCGATCATCGAACAGGCCAAAGGCCTGCTCGCCGAAGTGGGGCACCTCGACATGGGCGAGGCCTTCATCCGCCTCCGCGACCACGCCCACGCCACCGACCAACCCCTCACCGACCTCGCCCGCCGACTCGTCACCCGCGAGGCAGGCACCGAGGTCCTCGACCAGACCGGCCCTTAGAGGGACGCTAGGACCTCCGATGCACGCGCCGACGGGCCTCGTGTCCAGCCATGATGGCTTGTCGGGCTACTTGGGGACTGAGGCCGCCGGAGCCGGGGTGGACATCGATACCCTGGACCGGGATCGTGACGAGAGGCGACCCAGACCCAGTCGGCTCCAACGCTCCCAGCCCGTGGGAGCGACTTGACCACCCGGGGACGTGTGGCCCGTGAGATTCGTCAGCGATCGCCAGGCGACGCTGGACATCCGCAGCGCCGAGCTGCTGATGTCGTTGGCTCAAGGACTCACCCGTGAGGAGAGCGCCGGGGCGTTGAAGTACCGCGCGGCAGCTGGAGGCATGTCGCTACACGCGGCCGCGCTCGCCTTCGTAGCGCCCGGCCCGACCGATGAAGCGGCAGGTGCCAGCTCGTCACGTCCGGGGTCGAGGCCATGGCGACATCTGTTCGCGGTCCCGTCGGGAGCCGAGGGCGAGGCGCCCGGCCTCGACAGGTCAGATACAGGCAGTAGAGCGGCCGCCCCCACGGCCACACCTGAGTCGGGCGCGTCGGGACCGGACGAGTGCTCGCGCCGAGCCGCACTTCGCGTGCATGCCGGACCAACCGACCCCAGCAGCATGTGTACGAGCCCCGGAGGGGATCGAGGGGCGAGGGAGTGTAGGCCGGCTCAGTCGGAGTGATACTCGGGCGGTGAGCGCGCGCACGAGCGACATCGAGTTCGATCCGAAACCGGACGCTCGAGGCTACTGGACGACCCCCGACGGACGCTGGAAAGCCAAGAACCATCGGGTCAACGGACAACCGCGCTCGGTCACGCTCACCGACACCACCCGACGAGCGATCTTCGCCGACACAGGCGCGTCTGGGACGCGGGTCAGTTCCTGGGACGCGGTTTCGCGAATGATCGCCGCCCACAGCTGACCCCGAGACGCCCGTCTCGACGTCCGGGGTCCACCCCGCGGCACGACGCTTGCGCCCATCCCTGTCCTGAGCAGGGACCAATCCCACTTGCCGTCGACGTTCCGGCTGCCCGCCGGGTCGTGACCTGCCACCCCGTGCCGTGTCGGCCCTGGACGCGGTCTTCGACGGCGCGAGCGTGGACACGACCATGGGTTCACGCCCCTCGACTCGACGGGATGGTGATGGCCACCGCAGCGGTTGACCCTGGCCTGCTCACCTCGCTCGAGCAGTACGAGGACCTCGCGCCCGGGGAGATCGCGCATGCCCTCGAACACGAGTCAGGCCTGCGCGCTGGCCGGTACCGCCGATATTGGCGAGGTGATCGCCTGGGCCCGTTCCGGGGACTCGGAGGGGCGGGACTGGCCTGGATGTTTTACCTGCGCGCCTTCACGGGCGGGATCGCCGCGATGACCGCGGCCCTGGCTGGCTCGGTGTCCTCGTCGTCACCGGCGGGGTCGGAGAGGACGCCCCGAGGTCCGCGCGCGAATGCGCGGCCGAGTGGCTGGGCCACCTCGGAGTCGTCCTCGACGCCCGCCGCCACGCCGCCGTCGGAACCGCCCCAGTCGCCCCGACACCGAGATCAGCCCGCCCGGTGTCGCCGTCGTCGGCACCCTGGTGATCCGCTCCCGGGAGGCGCCGGTGTCAGGAAAGCGTTCGGCGCCGGGCACCGTCGAGAGGTCGAGCCGGGCTACGGTGGGCACCACCTCGTACCCCAGACCCCGGTGCAGCGAGTCGCCCGCCCGTGTTGCGCGCCAGGGAGCCGATATGACGTCGTCACCTGCCGAACTGGTATGGGAGAACGAGGGCGGCCACCTCGACCGGCCTGTATCCGAGACACAGGTGGCGCCCGATCCACGTTCAGCCCCGGTCCCCTCCCCCGGCGCAACCAGCCTCGAGGCAGGTTGAGGCGCGACCCCTGTTCGCGCTCGTTCAGGAACGACAGGTCGGCCGCGGCGTCGAGGCCCCCAGGAGGTTCCCGGCTTCGGCACGCCCAGCTCCGCCGGGGCGGGGGTGATCCGCCCGAAGGCGGCGACCGAGGTGGTTCCCGGGCCTGCCCCCTACCTGGCGGCGTCCCCGCCGCGAACGCGGGGCCTTACCGGCGATTCCTGTCCGGGCGGCGCGTCCGGTACCGTCACCTCGACGTCGCGCCCGGGTCCCCGGCGCCGCGCCAGCCGATATCTCGTGCTGTGCGTCCAGGGAGACACCACCGTGGCCACGATCCTTCGCCCCATCACCCAGGCTTTCGTGGTGGTGACCCTTGCCGCCCTCACCGGCGCGGCCCTGATGGGTGCCCCCCAGATGGTGATTCCCGCAGCGGTCCTCGGGGCCCTCGCCGGCATCGTCTCCTACGTCGTCGCCGTCAACCCCACCACGCCGCCGAGGACCGAACTGCGACCCGCTCCGCGCGCACGCGCCTGGCGCATCGGCGCCGTCGTCGCGCTCGTGGCCCTGGCCATCAGCGGGATGACCGTCCTCCTGGGCGACGCCACCGGTCCCCTGCTGCTGTTCGTCGCGTTGGCGGTGACCGCCCGCTGGTGGCCGAGGGTCCGACCCGCCCTGGCCTGGTTCCAGGCCCACCGGCGGGTGGCACCGCCCGCGGCTGCCCCGGACCGGGGGCCGCCCGCCACAGCATCGCCGCAGCGCGGGGCCACATCGCCGCTGCGCGGGGCGACGCTGTCCACCTGCGGGACAGCGGCGCTCTGCGCGACGTGGCAGCGCAGCTATCACCACCTCGCTGAGGTGGCGGACGAGGCCGCGCGCGATGCACTGCTCGACCTGCGCCGACGCTGCCTGGACGAGTTCGAGCGCCGGGACCCGGCCGGTACCGCCCGCTGGCTGGCCACCGAGCCGCGACCCGCGGGGACCGGCCCGCACCGCCACGTGCACCCCGGTCGTCTGCTGCCTCCGGCGTCGAGCCCGCGCCCGTCCGACGGCCTCTCCGGTGAGGACCCGACCACCCCGCAGGCACCCCCGGTGCCACCGGCCTGACCCGAGGCGCCGACCCGAGAAGCGCCGTGCGCCTCCACTTCCTCTGACCCCTCGGAGACATCGATGCCGTCGAGCCCTGCTCCCTCACACCTCAACAACCACCACCGCGGCACCCTGAACAAGATTTTCAAGCACCCGGCGGGGCACAACATCGAGTGGCCGGCCGTCCTGTCCCTGCTCGAGGTCGTCGGAAGGGTGGAAGCCCGACCCGACGGGCGGTTCCTGGTCACCGTCGGCTCCGAGACCGAGACCCTGGAGAAGCCCCGCCACAAGGACATCGACACCCAGCAGGTCGTGAACCTGCGTCGCATGCTCGGCAACGCCGGGTACCGACCCGAGGAGTGACCCGTCACGAGGGACGCCGACCGGCGCCCCCTGGAACCGATACCGTGGCCGGTGGTGGTCGCGCTCGCGGGGACGACTACCTTCATGGGTCGAGACATGCCACGGCCCTCCCGCTGACCCGCTGGCGAGCATCGCGCGGGGAGGGCCGTGGGCGCTCTGGAGGGCGCGGTGGTCACGGTAGGCATGGACGCGGGGCGGGTCGAGCGCGAGCTCCGGTGGTGCTGGCCCGGCGGACGGACGCGGCGGAGGTCCCAGATCCGGTGTTGCCGGGAGCGGCTGGGCCGATGCGCTCGCGGCGCTGCAGGCCGCGGGTGGCTGGGCACACGAACTGACCCTGCCGCGGGTTGAGCTTCCTCGCCGCCTGCTGCGAGCGGCACTGGCGAGGCGGCAATCAGGACCGACCAACCCCAGCCAACCCTCCGCCGTCGGCGGGCTGTTCGAACGCATCGTCGTCGTGATCGCCTCGCCTGGTATCTGGGCATGGCCATCCGACTCCGCCGCAACCACCGCAGCCCCCACGCGCCAGCGCTCGGGTGAGCGAGCGTTATGCGGTCGGCGGCGGTGTGCACCGCGGCGCCTTCGCGAGCAGGAAAGAGCGTACAGTCACAGTCAGGTGCTGGCCGCCCCAGAATCGGCCGCCGCGTTCATAGCAAGATCGGAGTCGTGGATGTAGCGCGCAGGCGCGCACTGCCTCCGGGAACACTACACGTGTTGGCTTCATGAGGTGTGCTTTCTTCGCCACGCCCAAGCAGCCGTGTTTTCGTTCTGGCCAGCTCCTCTCACTCCGTATTCACGTCCAGCAGGGATGTGCTTTGTTGGTTCACCCCGCGTCGCGGGTCTAAGGACACGTCATGGTTACTCTCGTCGTCATCCTCGTGATCATCGTCCTCCTGGCCTTGGTCTTGTTCGGTGCCAGTGCCCGCATGGTGCAGCAGTACGAGCAGGGCGTCGTCCTGCGGTTCGGTCGTCTACTTCCCCGTCTTCGCGGACCCGGCCTGACCTTGATCGCACCGTTTGCTGACCGCATGGTGAAAGTTAACAGACAGGTCGTCGTCCTTCCTATACCTGCACAGGGCGCGATTACCCGCGACAATGTGACGCTCACCGTGGACGCTGTCGTCTATTTCCAGGTCGTCGACCCGGTCCGAGCGATCATCAACGTCGAGAACTACCTGCAGGCAACCTCGCAGGTCGCCCAGACCTCGCTGCGCTCGGTCATCGGCCGCGCCGACCTGGACACCTTGCTCTCCGACCGGGACCAGATCAACGGCGAGCTCAAAGGTGTGATCGATGCACCCACCGAGGAATGGGGCATCACCATCGAGCGAGTCGAGGTCAAGGACATCATGTTGCCTGAAGGCATGAAACGCTCGATGTCCCGGCAGGCAGAAGCCGAACGCGATCGTCGCGCCCGAGTCATTGACGCCGACGGCGAGTTCCAAGCCTCCACCAAGCTCTCCCAGGCCGCCGCCGCGATGGCCGATACCCCTGGCGCGCTGCAACTGCGCCTGCTGCAGACCGTGACCGACGTCGCCGCGGAAAAGAACAGCACCCTGGTCACGCCGTTCCCCGTGGAGCTGCTGCGATTCTTCGAGCACGTCACCAAGGCCGAGGAATCAACCACCAGGACCGTCGCCCCGGCCGCGACCGTCCCCACCACCGCGCCAGCATCATCGACGCCCGAACTCACCACATTCCCGCCGAACCAGGGCAACGGGCACGCACCCGAGATCGGCCACCAAATCCAGGACTCGCAGGAAGGCCACGGGTCTCTCCGATGAGTAGTAGTGAAATTGATCTCTGACGTTCAAGGGCGTCGTGCTCGAGTGCCCCGAGGTCGCGTTCATCGCGCTGACCTTCGGTGTCAACGCCGCGAACATCCCGCTGGCCGCCGTCGCGGCGCTGATCGCGGTCGCGGTGGTGGCGGTCGACGGGATCGCGGTGCGTGCCCCGCTGGAGCGCCCAAGGCGCGAGGTTGTCTCAACGTTCCACGACCGTCGGGGCAACCGCGCCGGGCCGACCCCCGCCGGGCCGGATCGCCTCCGGGTGGCCCGCCTACGCGCTGGCCGCTGACGGCGTCCCTGACTCAAGCGAGGTGCCGCCGAGGCGACGATCTCGGTGGTCCCCAGGGGTCCTGCGCGTCCACCGGTGACCTGGAGCTCCGGGACCGAAGGGGGGAGGGTTCGCTGGAAGGTCTTGCACGTTCTTTCAGAGGATCCTCGATCATGTGAAGAACGAGCCGAGCACGCCCGACAGAGGATCTTCCCCCAATCGCGGCGGGTGGTGGTGCGCAAGTCGTCGACGTCTTGCGAAGTCCAGCGCGGCGTACGTCAAGCGGGCTTCGGTAGGCACCCGTGATGTCCGGTAAGCAGACGTCTACCGAGAACCACCGACCAGGTCTGCGGGGGACGCGACGACCGCCCCGGCCTGGGCGCCCTCCTCGAGTACGCTCAGGCCGGCGACAATGTGATCGTGGTCGCCCTCGACCACCGACCACGTCGTCAGCACGGTAAGAGACGAAACCGGCACATGGGGAGGTGGGCGAGTCGAGCGGCGGTATTCCGATTGGCCGGGTCAGAGTTTCGCGGCTACGGTCGGAAGGACCAACCCGTTTGGTGCCCTGGACCCTGGCGCTTCACGACAAGTGACGACGCTCAGAGCGGCGGCCGATGTGAGTCTGATCGACATGCCCCACATCGAGGGGCGGGCCGAGTCCCGTGAGATCGCGGCGGCATCTCATGCGGAGGGACGTAGCGAGACCACGACGCGGTACCTGCTGGTCTATAACGATCCCGAGGAGCCCACCGGGCGCTACGGGATGGGCTGGACGCTGATCGCTTGCCACGACGAGCTCTGGGACTGGTCGACGGCGCTGGCGGCCCGCGGCGCTGGCGCCCACGCCACCACGTGTGTCGCGAAGGCAGTGGCCGTGCGGGTCCTGAGTGAACAGGGCATCGCGGTGCAAGGCTGGTCCGAGGCTGGATCGGACGTGGCCGAGCCGACTGAGGTGGCTGGCGACCAGGCAGTGTTCCGCGCTCAGATACCGGCTCCGCGCCTGGCGGTCGGCCCGTCCGCGGCAGTACCCGCTGGCGGGGCCACGGGCCACCTTGTCGTGGGGCCTCGCACGCTGTGGGGCCATTAGAACGGCCAGTCCGAGCTGTCGACCATGGTGCCTTCGGGGGCGACCGGCGGAGGCGATCCAGGTGCTGGTCTGGGTGACCCGCCGGTCGTGACACCGGTGCCGGGCCGCGGCGCGGATGTCTTACTCACCATGCGTGTTGCCAGGTTGGGCCGCGACCGGCCCGACCGTGTGGGTCCAGAGCCCAGAGCCCAGACCCCGGACCCCGGTCGACCGCTCGAGACCGAGAGTGACGCATTGCCGGGAAGGGGGCTCGATCGTGAACGCGCACGGGGAGGGTTTCCACGGCCCGGATGGGCCGGAGGGTGAGCAGCGGCGGCGGCGGCTGGTGGCGCTGCTGGCCACCGCCGAACCCGACACCGGTGTCACCGGCGGGGACGGGTCCGCTGCGGGCAGGGATCGGGCGCGGTTGGGGCGGGTGTGTGCGTTCTCGGTGTCCGAGGCCGGGGTCAGCGGCGCCGGGATCACGGTGATGGCCAGCCTGGAGGCTGGGCGGGCCGGGGCGCGGGACCAGGTGTGCGCGACCGGGGCGCGGACCGGCCTGCTCGAGGACCTGCAGCTGACCACCGGCGAGGGCCCCTGTCTGGACGCCTACTGCTCGGGGGCGCCGGTGCTGGTCGGGGAGCTGGCCGGTGAGACGGGCCGCTGGCCCGGCTACGGCCCGGAAGCACTCGCCGCGGGCACGGCGGCGGTGTTCTCGCTGCCGTTGCAGGTCGGCGCGGTGCGCCTGGGCACCCTGGACCTCAACCGCGACACCGTCGGCCCGCTGTCGGCAGCCCAGCTCGCCGACGCGCTGGAGCTGGCCGGGCTGGCCACCGAGACCCTGCTCGAACTCGCCGGCGCCGCCAACGTCCCCGGGCCATCACCCGACCCCGACTCCCCCGTCGAGGCAGATCAGCCCGGTGATCACACCGGTGGGGATGACAGCGCGACCCGACCGGTGGACAATTTCGGGTGGTTGCCCGGCGTGCACGCCGAGGTCCACCAGGCCTCGGGGATGGTCTCGATCAGTGCGGGCGTCGGGGTGGGGGACGCGTTGCTGCGCCTTCGGGCGCACGCGTTCACCAGCGGCGTGTCGATCACCGAGGTGGCCCGCCAGGTCATCGCCCGCGACCTCGTCCTCGAAGCCGACGACCAGTAACCCCCGCGGCCGACGTGCCACCCGGGGAAACCCACCCGGTCGCGCCGGGCCTCTCGGCGTGACCTGACCCTGACCCCGGTGCCCAGCACCCGCACACCTTCGGAGACCGAACCGATGAGCAACGGCCGTGAATCCCAGGTGATCGACACGTTCCTGGCGTTGACCGACACCCTTGTCGGCGACTTCGACGCGCTGGACTTTCTGACCATGCTCGCCGAGCGGTGTGTCGAGCTACTGGACGTCACCGCCGCCGCGGTGATCCTCAGTGACGGCCGGGGCGGGCTGTCGGTGGCGGCCCGTGCGTGGACTGCGTGCGCACCGGCCAACCAGTGATCAGCGCGAACCTCGACGCTGACGCGGGGCGGTGGCCGCGGTTCGTCGCGGGAGCCGGGGAGGCCGGGTTCCGTTCGGCGCACGCGCTGCCGATGCGGCTGCGCGACGAGGTGATCGGGGTGCTGAACCTGCTGCACACCGACCCACACAGCCTGGACGAGCCCGACCGGCGCCTCGGCCAGGCCCTGGCCGACGCCGCCACGATTGGTCTGCTGCACGAGCGGGCCGTGCGCCGCGCCGAAACCGCCCGCGAGCAGCTCCAAGAGGCCCTGAACAGCCGGGTGATCATCGAACAGGCCAAGGGCAGGCTGGCCCAGCAAGGCAACCTCTGCGTCGAGGACGCGTTCACCATCCCGCGCAGCCACGCCCGCAACCACCACCTGCGCCTGACCCAGCTGTGCCGAGACGTCGTCGAGGCACCGTCGACCTCACCGCGATCATCCGCCCGGCGTTCTGACCGCCCCGCTACCGCACACCGCCACAGCGGCCGACACCGCGGCCGGCAGGCCACTCGAAGGCGACGCGCGGGCGGGGAACCCGAGCGGAAACGGCCCGGCAATGGTTTCGCAGGGACGGCACGCGCAAGCGTGGCGCTTCATCGGGATCGGGCGACGATGTGGCTGGGCGCGGTGGGCGCCGGTGTGAGGTCGGGGGTCCGCTCTGTCCGGGACAGCAACGTCGCGTAGCGACGGCCCAGCATGCGGTCACCGAGCCGCTGGTAGTACTCCGGAAGGGTGGTGTCACGACCCTCGTGGAACGCGCGGAACTGGGCGTCGGTCCGAAGCATGGCCAGGATCCCCCGAAAGCTCCCGATGTCGCTGCGGAAGGCGGCTGCCCGGGCCCGATGTATCCAGCGGATGCTGCGGCGCGTGGTGGTGCCCATGCGACGTCGCAGCATCTCCGGCGCCGCGGCGTGGACGTAGAGCTCGGCCAGCTTCTCGTAGTAGGAGATCGGGTCGTAGTGCTTGAGCGTGGTCACCAGGTAGGGCGCGTAGTAGAAGCTGAAGGGCATCGAGGCCAGGATGCGGCCCTGCACGGTGAGCTCGTCGTGCAGCGGGGTGCCGCCGAACGGAACCGGGATGTTGATCGTCGGCCAGGCGAACGGGGTGCGGTCCATGAAGCGTTTCGTCAGCTCCACCGGCTCGTCGCCGGCGTCGGTGTCGAGCCCGAACATGAAGTTCGCCTGCAGGTAGGGCACGTGCTCGGCGAGCCGGGCGAAGTGCTCGGCGACCTTGTCGACCTTCTCGACGCCGGACATGCGACCCACCGCCGCCTTGTTCGAGTAGTCGGTCCACGACTCGACCCCTGGCGCGAGCATCGCGCAGTTGGTGTCGCTCAGCCGACGCAGCCGGTCCCCGCGCAGCACCGTCAACGAGCTTTCGATGATGTAGGGCTGACGGCCGGCGGACGGTTGGGCCTCCAGCACGTCGAAGATATCGTCGAACCGCACGGCGAAATTCGCGTCGTGGAACACCATGAGCGTGCCCGGCAGATTCCGCCGCAGGTAGTCCAGGTCGGTGGCCAGCCGGTCGGTCGGCAGCACGCGGTAGGTGCTGTTCCAGTCGATGCAGAAGTCGCACCGGTACGGGCAGCCCAGGCTGGCCAGCATTGGCACCGCCGTCAACGGCAGCGCCGCGCGACCCCAGTACATCGCCGAGGCGCGGATCTCTGGCATACGTTCCTCGACCGTCGGCACGTCCTCGAACGGCCGCGGAGCGGAGACCCGCATGCCGGGGTCGACCCGCCCCTCGACGATGTCGGCGACGAGTTCAGGGTCGCACTCGCCGACCACCACGTCGAAGAAGCGCTGGCAGTCCACCGGGAAGGCCTTGGCGTGCGGGCCGCCGATCACGGTGCGGGTCCCGGCTCCACGGTAGATCTTTGCGACCGCGTAGGCGAGGTGGCTGACCTGCGTATAGCAGGACACGAACACGACGTCCAGGTCGTCGGGGAGCCGGCGGTGTGGTTCGCCGAGACCGTAGTAGGTCGCGTAGAACGTCTCGTACCCCTGCCGGCGGCACCACACCGCGATGGCCTGAGGCGTGATGCTGGCGAACTGCTTGGTCAGCATCACCGCGTAGCCCACCCCGGCGGGTCGCCTCGCCGGCACACCCAAGATGTCCAGGACGCCCACCCGCATGTCGTCTCCTGCCCACGTCGTCGAGCCGTGGAGCGGGTGGGCGCCGGTCGTCATCGCCCGCCAGGGCCGACCGCGAGCGCTCCCCCGACCAGAGCCTTGACCATCCGGATCGACACGCCCCCGGGGTCTGGGAGAAGCGCTGCCTGATGGCTACCGGACCGACAGCGATTCGACCACCCCCCGTTCGGGTCCTCATCCTCGACGACGTCCCCGCCGAGCGCACCCTCGTCCGATGGGCAGGCGACCGGCCCTGCAGCGCCGACGAGCAGTGAGACCGTCGTCCCGGACACGGGTAAGTCCACCCTCGCCGAGGACCAGGGGGTCGACCTCCGCCCCCGGCGAACAGGGGGAAGTGAGCCACTCGATCCGGCGGTGATGCTCGCGCCGGCCCAGGGCCCCGGCCTCTCCCTGAGCTGGCCCCGCCCGGGAGATCAACGCACCGAAGGGGGCTCACGGTGCTCAGCGTTGGGGTGTTGCGGGCGCGGAGTCGCTCCGTAGAGTGGTGGTGACCGTGCAGTGCCCCGGACCTTGGTGGCGCCCTCAGCCGACACCGAGATGATCAGGGGTAATCCGCGATGGGCCTGCCTCCTACCTCGAGGTTGTCCCGCTCGGCGTGGATTTTCGGTGGCGGTCCGATGTTCAGGCTGCGGTCTCGGTGGGACCGTAGCGGTTCGGTCCGACACTGTCGGCGGTGTGGCGTTCGAGTGCACCGCGGAGGGCTCGTAGGTGCAGGTGGCCGTTGACGCGACGAAACTGCTTGCCGGCCTCGACCATGCCTGCGGCGCACCAGCGCAGGGCCATGGTCCCGTCACGCCAGCGCTTGACGTTGCTCGAGTGGTCGCGGGCGATGGAGATCATCGACTCCACCGCGTTGGTGGAGCGAAGCGTGCGAGCCAGGGTCGGCGGCACGTCCAGACGCAGTACCGTCAGCGTCTCGTCGAGGCCCTCACGCAGCGAGGCGGCGGCGCCGGGGTGAGTCTTGTCGAGCTCGCCGGCCAGGGCCTCGAGCTGGGCCTGCGCCTGTAGCGCCGACTCGGCGTGGTAGGCGGCGCGCATCCGCGAGACCACCACCGAGCGCAGCTTTTGGGGCAGGCGGTCCCGGACATTTCGGATCTTGTGAAGCCGTCAAGGATTAACCCGTCGGCGTGTCGGAGGTAGCGCTGTTGGGTGGGGAAGTCGCGGCGAGCAGGTCGGCGCCGGTGCGGTAGCGGACCGCGGCGGGCGGTGGGAGATGGCCGTCATGTTCGAGCAGGGGGCGGGTTTCGCGGGCGACCATGGCGATCCCGGAGCGGGTGACATCACCGAGGGCCTCGGACAGCGCGTCGAAGGTGGCCTGTTTGCGCAGATGGAGCAGGGTCAGCAGGACCCGCTCACTGTTGCTGATCTTCTGGGGGAACACGCCGCCACGGGCGCCGGGCTGGCGGGGCCCGCCGCGGCGCTGGTGGGCGAGCCGTTCGGCGTGGGCTGCTTGGCGGGGTGCGAGGCGCTCGGTGAGCCGGCGTAGTTCGTCGCGGCTCATGCCGGTCACGGCGGGGTCGGAGAGCGCTTCGATAATCGCAGTGCGCGCCGGTGGGGTGTCGTGGTCGAGGAAGGCCAGCAGCTCGGCGATCGTGCGGAACCGGACCGGGGCGAATCCTGGTCGGGTTCCGTGGTCTTCGAGGAGCTCGCGGGTCTCGCGGACGAGGTCGGCGATGGCGTTGGGGCTGACTTCGAGCAGGTCCGCCAGCACGTTCATCGAGCACACCTGCCGCTGGTAGAGCAGCGTGAGCAGCACTCGGGCGGGATCGTTGAACAACGGAGTGGCGCGTAGGTTCCCGGTGGCGCGGCGTGACCGACCGCCGCGCTGCTCGCTGTAGCGCTGATGAGCCCGCGCGGCCTGGGCCGGCGCCAACACGGTGGCCAGCGCATCGAGCTCGACGGCGCTCATGCCGGTCAACCGTGGGTCGGTGAGTCGGATCAGCATCTGTTGGCGGCGCTCGGCCGGCCCGCCCTGCTCGGCGATCGGGGTCGCGGCGTCGGAGTCGAGGAGCTCGGGGCGCAGGGTGTAGTTCCAGTCGCCGTGGGTGGTGTGGCGGTGCAGCGGCAGGGTGGCGAAGCGCTGTTTGCTGATCGCCACGCCGGTTGGGTAGTCGCCGGTGTCCAGCGCGGCTTCGACGCGTAACCCGCCGCGGGTACGGACCGCTTCGATGGTTTTGATCACGACGTCGTGGCTGGTCAGTGGGCGGGCGCGCCAGTTGTGGGTGATGTGGGAGAACAGCCGGTGCTCGATCTTGTTCCATTTCGAGGTGCCCGGCGGGAAATGGCAGACCGTGATCGCCAGCCCGGTCTCGGCGGCCAGCGCGGCGAGTTCGCTTTTCCAGACTCGGTAGCGGTAGCCGTTCGAGCCGCCGGCATCGGCGGTGATCAACAGGCGGGTCGCGTTCGGATAGTCCTCTCGGCCGCGCGCGGTCCACCAGCGGCGGATGGACTCCACGGCGAACACCGAGGTGTCGTGGTCGACCCCGACGTTGACCCAACCGATGTTGCGGACCAGGTCGTAGATCCCGTACGGGATCGCCTGCTCCACGTCCGGGCCGCTGAAGAAGAAGTGGTGGTCTTCGACCTGCACCGGTTCCCCGGCCGGGCGCCACTCCCTCCCGGCCATCGGTAGCCGACCGAGCTGCTCGCGTTTCTTGGTGTCCACACTGATCACCGGCTCCCCAGCGTCGCGATGATCACGGGCTTGCTCGTTGAGGTAGCAAAACTGTTCGTCCCGGTCGGGGTGCTGGGTGCCTTCGAGGGTCTTGGCCTGCAGGCTGAACCCCGAGGAGGTCAGCAGCCGGCCCACCGTGGGCGCCGAGACCCGATGTCCCTGACGGGACAGTTCGTCGGCCAGGTGCCGCAGCGACTTCGTGGTCCACCGCAACGGGGATTCCGGGTCGCCGCGCTCGTCCGGCTCGACCATCCCCAGTAGTGCCGGTACCAGCTCCGGGTCGTTCTCCTCGACCGACTTGCGGCCCCCGCCGGGGCCACGGACCCGGCCCTCGGGCAGCGGTTCCTCGCCGGCCTCGAGCTCGGCCACTCCGCGACGCACCGTGGTTTCGCTCATCCCCGCGGCCCGGGCCGCGACCCGCACCCCACCGTGACCGAGCAACCGGGCCTCGGTGGCGACCGCGAGCCGCCGCTGCCGCTCGTTCAGGTGTGGCAACAACACCGCGAACCGGTCCCCGAGCTGGGAGGCTCGCGTCTCGTCGATCGCCATACCACACCAACGACGGCCAAGATCTAAAGCGACGGGTTGTTTCTTAACGGCTTCTGTGAAGTTGGCAGCGCTGCAGGACCGGGCGGTCGAACACCTCGCGGATCCCGGCTGCGAGGGCCTTAGGGCGTGTCTCCTGAACCTTGGCCGGGTGGTCGGCGAGCATGTCGATTGTGGCTAGGACGGAGCAGATTTCCGACGAGGCGTGGGCGTTGATCGAGCCGCTTTTGCCCAGCTCAACGGGTCGCCGGGGTGGGCAGTGGCGTGATCACCGGCAGGTCCTCGAGGCGATCCTGTGGCGGTATCGGACCGGGTCGCCGTGGCGGGACCTCCCGGCGGAGTTCGGGCCGTGGCAGACGACCTGGAAGCGGCTCAACCGGTGGTCGGGCGATGGCACGCTGGACACGCTGCTCGCCGCCGCCCACGGCGACGCCGAGATCGCCGGCGAGCTGGAATGGATGGTCAGCGCGGACTCCACCATCGCCCGCGCCCACCAGCACGCCGCGGGCGCACCGAAGATCGCCCCGACGACCGATCTGGAGGTCTCCCAGACCGCTCCAGCCGGCACAGGGGGCCGAACCGAATTACAAGAAACCGGCCGAGCCGGCGGGGTTCGTCGAGCCGGCTGACCACGCCCTCGGGCGTTCCCGCGGCGGCCTGTCGACGAAGGTGCATCTGTCTTGCGACGGGCGCGGACTGCCGCTGAGTTTCACGATCACCGCAGGTCAGGCCGGGGACAACCCGCAACTGCTCGCGGTGCTCGACGCCATCTCGGTGCACACCGGCCGACCCGGGCGGCCCCGCCAGCGGCCCGATCGGCTGCTCGCGGACAAGGCCTACTCCCACCCCAGCACCCGTCGAGCGCTTCGAGCTCGTGGGATCAAGGCCACCATCCCCGAGCGCAACGACCAACTCGCCCGCCGCCGCGCTCGGGGACCCGGCCGCCCGTACGCCTTCGACGCCGAGCTCTACAAGCAGCGCAACGTCGTCGAACGCTGCTTCAACCGACTCAAGCAGTGGCGCGGGATCGCCACCCGCTACGACAAGACCGCCCGCAACTACCGCGGTGGCGTCTTACTGGCCAGCCTCATCCTCTGGACCCGCGCATGAATCAGGAGACACGCCCTAGACCCGTCGAGCACCGCGAGGATGGGCTTCGTGGTGTCCAGGCCGCGCTCACGCAGGCCGGCGAGCAGCCCGCGCACCAAGGTGGTGTTCTCGGTCGACCCTTCCGCGAGCGCGAGCGGGTGCTTGGTCCCGTCGGCGTCGATGCCCAGGGCGACTACGCAGCAGTGCTCGGCGAAGTGCACCCCGTCGACCATGAGTGCCACCAGGTCCAGGCCCGAGAGGTCGGCGGCGAGCAGCTCGGCCAGCGCGGTCTCGGTGGCCTTGACGAACTTCCGCGACACCGCGGACTTCGACGTCGACCACGCGCAGGCTTCGACCCGCTCCCCGACGGGTTCGAGTCCGACCGGGTAGTGCCGGGTCGACAGGCCGGCCAGCATCCGCTCCAGGGCCATGCGGCCCATGACCTCGGCACCGGTGAACTCCTCATACGAGGGGACTGGCAGCTCGCCGGAGCCGTCCGCGGCGCGCATCCGGGGCCGTGAGACTGGCACCCGCCGACCGCCCAGAGCCACCGAGCCGGACTCGTGACCATGCCGAACCGCGGTCCGGTCAGGATCGTGGCGGCCCTTCGGGCCACAGACCGCGGTGACGTCGTCCTCCATCAGCGCCTGCATCACCTGCAGCCCAGCGCCGACCGCAACCGCGAGCAGGCCCTCGTGGGCCGAGGCCGCGATCTCATCGAGCGCGACCTGCACCCGCCGCCCGCGCCAGCCCGCGTCGGCCTCATCCGGCGGGGTGTCGCTTCTGGTCGTGCTGGTCTTCCTACCCTTGCCCATGGCGGTCCCTTCCCAACGGAGTGAGCACCCGGGTGCCTACCCCACGGCAGGCACCAGGGCGGGGACCGCCACCTCAAATCCCACGAGGACCGGGACAACCTCTTCGAGTTCCGCCCAGGCACCATCCGCTGTCCTGCTGCCTTCGCTAGTCGCCCGGCCGGTGCGCGAAGTCCAGCGAGCCGTCTGCGAGTCCGCCTCCGTTGCTGATAGCGGCGGCACCGCCGAGCCTAGAGATGCTTCCCCGAGGCCGACGAACATGCTGATCGTCTCCACCCTTTACCTGACCGGAACGACCGGAGCCGAACCGAGCCGGGCCGTAGCGTTCGAGACGCCCGATGCAGGTCAGCGGTGTCAGACGTGAGTAGGCGGAGCTACCCGTGACCGCCTTCTCGGAAAGCGGGTGCCGCAGGTTCGAATCCTGCCGGGGGCGCCCCTCCTGACCAGCGGGCTCACCATTCGACCCCACGGCGTCACCGGGCTCTGGGAGGGGTTTGGGGGATGAAATCGCCGTAGCCTGGATCTCTGGCCACCACGGAGAGGCGCAACCGCGACTACATCGAGCAGCGCTCCAGCGGCTCCTACCGAGCCGTGGTCTACGCCGGTGTCGACCCGCTGACGGGCCGCGAGCGGTACGTGCGGGAGTCCGCACCAACGCGCCCCGGGGCCGAGAAGGCGCTGACCCGCCTCCAGAACCAGGTCGACGAGAAGCGCCATCCGGCTCGGGGGTCACCGTCGGCGAGCTGTTCGAGCAGTGGATGGAGGTCTCTCGCCATGAGATCAGCACCGCCGAGCGCTATGCCGACCTCGTCCGCGTCTACCTCCAGCCGACCTTCGGATCGATGCCGGCTGGCAAGCTCGACGCGGAGCTGCTCGCTGCTGACCCGGCTCGGGGGTGCTGCGGCGTGGGGGCCGCTCAGCAGCGCCTCGGTGTCGCTCACGGGGTGTACATCGACGGTGGACGCGTCGTAACGTCCCGCCCGTTGGACGGGTTCACTGCGGAGCCCGAGACCCCCGACCCGCCAGGCGGCCTACTTGCCGGTGGAGCGGCCTCGAGCCCCGACATGAGAGACGAGGGGTCTGGGATGTTGCTGTCGGGAGCTTGGGATGAACCGCCGTTGCCCGAGATGCTCGCCGCGGAGCGGGCTCGACCGGCGTGGCTGGACGAGCTGGTGAGCCTGCACGTGCTCGCCGAGCACGGCGACCAGGAGGCCGCGGCCACCGCCCGAGCCTGGATCGCGACCGACACTGACGCCCGCCGGGTCTGGGACGGCGTGGAGAACCTGCGCGAGCAGCTCGTCGAGCCGCCCGGGATCAGCGCCTGATCCCCTCTGCCGCACCGTGGACGCGGCGCGGAGCCGGTGCGGGCGCTGCGGGGTCAGGCCAGGGCGGTGAGCAGCGCCTCGCGCTGGCCGCTTCCGAGACCGGCGACGCGCCCGGTCCTCAGGAATCCCCGCTTCGTCGGGCAGGGCATGGGCCTTTGTGAGTCAGTAGCGGCGCAGCGCCCGGACCAGCTGGGCGACCCTTGTTTCTGCCGGCGATCGGGTCGGACTGGGCCCGCGCCCAGCACCGCCGGGATGGTCTGCGCACCGCTGGTGATCTCGGCCAGCAGCGTCTTGCGGACCGCCGAGCGTCACGGGAGGTTGCCGGTGTCGGTGTGCCGAGCGGGCGGGTCGCAGGGCGTGAGCGCCCCCACACGACCTACTTGTGCGCTGCGTCGTACGCCTCGACGACATTGTTGGGCAGCCTGCCGCGATCGCTGACCGCCCACCCTTCGCCCTTCGCCCAGTCACGGATGGCCTTCAGCGCTTCGCGACCGCGGGCGACGGGACCCGATGCAGACGGCGAACTAGACCTACTCGAGGAGCGCGAACGACCCGAGGACGTGCGTCGGCCGCCGGTGCGCCGGCCAGCAGCGATGTAGGGCGCGAAGATCTCGCGAAGGTCTTCGGCGTTCTCTTTCGTGAGGTCGATCTCGTACTCGACGCCATCAAGAGCAAAAGGAACCGTGCCCTCGGCTTCGGACTCGCCGTCAAGGTCGTCGAGGAACGTGACGACCGTCTTCTGTGCCATACCGAGATCGTCCCCGTTCGGACCGAGATGTCAAATCGGCTCCTCCGATCGTCGCCGAGGACTCCGAATCCAACCGCGACTGTCTGCAGCCCGACCAGACCACCGCCTGTCGGGCGACTCCAACACCGTGAGCTGCCGGTTGCTCAACAAGCCCGGCCACCTCACCGTGACAGGAGGACCGAACGTGGGGCTGGTGGCGGGGCGAGACCTACCGGGACCCTTGGTTCAATCGAGCCGGGATCGTGCGCTCCCGCACCCCTCCTCCGCGAGGCACCTGCGGACGTCGGTAGTTGGGCGACTCGATGCACCACCGTGCTGCCGGAACCGCGTACGGACTGCAGCAATCACGGCACACAGCCCCCAGCCACCGCAATCCGGCACTCGACCAGGCCCAGCCGACCCTCGGTGGCGCGATGTAGTAGTACTTGTCCGCGATCACGATCTGACCGGCGCCGCCGGGGCCGGTCAGCTCCGGGTCGGACGGCCACGTCAGCTTCGACAGCCAGCGCTAGGCGCTCGGGCTGCCCGACGACCAGCTGGGCAACGTCGCGGGTCCGAGTACCGTGGCCGTGGCCGTGGCCGTGGCCGTGGCCGTGGCCGTGGCCGTGGCCGCCGAGCGAGGCGCCTGCGCTCGTTCACCGGACTGACCTGCGGGCCTCGGAGACCGGTGAGAGCGACCGCAAGGGCCAGCCAATGAGCAAGGGCCGGGTCCGCGCTTTGCACACCACCCCTGGTCCGCGCCGCCGACACCGCCCGCAAGCAGGACCCCCAGCAGAGGCACCGGCCCTCCAGTGATCAGAAGATCTCCGACAATCCCCAGGATCAGTGCGGGCCCGTGCCTCTACCTGCATTGACACGCCGCTCTCCTACCGCATCCCTCTCTATTGCCGGTCGCTCTTAGGTGTGATCTCAGTGAAGGCGGGGCATGTGGTCTCCGTCACCCTGATCCTTCGGGACGTCCGTGTGGCGGGAGAAGCCATGTCATCAACGTCTGACCGGGGACGCCCCGGCGGTAGGTCACGGCTGGGGCTGGTGACCTCGATCGCTGCCTTGGGCGGCTTCCTGTTCGGCTACGACACCGGAGTGATCAGCGACGCGTTGCTCTACATCGGGCCCGCGTTCGGGTTGGGAGACACCGGCAAGCAGGTGGTGGTCGCGGCCCTCCTGCTCGGCGCTCTGGTGGGGGCCTTGATCGGTGGCCGACTCGCCGACGGCCTCGGTCGCAAGCGGACCCTGGTCGGTGCCGCGGTGGTGTTCGCCGTCGGGGCCGTCCTGGCGGGATTGAGCCCGACCGTCGGGGTGCTCGTGGCGGCCCGGGTCCTGCTCGGGCTGGCCATCGGCGCCTCCAGTTCCTGTGTGCCGCTCTACCTCGCCGAGATCGCCCCACCGGAGTCCCGCGGGCGTTTGGTCTCGCTCAACCAGTTCCTGATCACCGTCGGCATCCTGGTCGCCTACGGCGTGGGGGCGGCGTTGGCTCCGGCCCAGGCCTGGCGGTGGATGCTCGCGCTGGCCGCGGTGCCCTCGCTGGTGATGCTCGCCGGGCTGACCGTTCTCCCGGAGAGCCCGCGGTGGCTGCTGCTGCGCCGCCGCCGCGACGAGGCGAGCCATGTCCTGGCCCACGTCCAGGGCCGCGCCCCCGACGACCGGGCGGTGGCCGACCAGATCCGCGAGCTGGCGGAGCTGCAGGCCAAGGAGGAGGGCGCCACCTACCGCGACCTGGTCACCCCGCGGTTGCGCCCGGCGCTGCGCATCGGGATCGCCATCCCGGCGATCAACCAGCTCGTCGGGGTGAACGCGATCATCTACTACGCCCCGACGCTGCTGAAGAATGTCGGGTTCAGCGACACCGGGGCGACGGTGGTTACGGTGATCATTGGTGCGATCAACATGCTCGTCACGCTGGTCGCTCTCGGCTTCATCGACCGCCTGGGCCGGCGTCCGCTGATGCTCGGCGGGGTGCTCGTGGTCGACCTGGCGCTGATCTTCCTCGGCGCGCTGTACCTGCTGCCCAGCCAGACCGGCCTCGTCACCGTTCTCCTGATCGTCGGGCTATGTGTGTACATCGCGGCCTTCGCCGCGAGCCTGGGCATCGGCATCTGGCTGCTCAACAGCGAGGTCTACCCCACCGCCGTGCGCGGCAAGGGGTCGAGCCTTGGCGTGTTCACCCACTGGGGGCTCGACTTCGTCGTCTCGCTGACCGTGCTCACGCTGGTCGACGCGATCACCCCTACCGGCCTGTTCTGGCTCTACGGCGCACTGGGGATCGCCGGGCTGCTGTTCCTCCTGCGCTTCCTGCCTGAGACCAAGGGCCGCACCCTGGAGGAGATCAACGCCGACCTGCGCGGCCTACCGCATACGGCCGCGGCGTCCGCCCGACCCGAGCAGTGAAAGTCAACGGCGACGGTCTACCGCGCGATCAACTCCGGCGAGCTGGGGGCGATCCGGATCCGTGGCCGCCTGCTGATTCCGGCTGCGGTGATCGATCACTTCCACGATCCAAACGCCCCGCGACCAAATTGCATCGTCATCGCCGTCAGCGCATTCGTTCTGGATGGCGATCAGCAGCTACTGATGATCCGTCGTACCGACAACGACTACTACGCACTTCCGGGTGGTCGCCACGAGCTCGACGAGAAGATGACCCAAGCGGTTATCCGCGAAACCGAGGAAGAGACCGGGATCATCATCGAGGTGACGAGCCTCGTCGGCATCTACTCCAATCCCGACCACGTCATGGCTTACGACGACGGCGAGCTACGTCAGGAGTTCTCCATCTGCTTCCGGGGCAGGGCCATGGCCGGCTCGCCGAGAACGAGTGACCCAGGCCGTGGCGTGGAGGAGATCACCATCCTCCTCGAGCTCGCCACCGATCGTTCGAGCTTTCTCCGCAACAGCGACGTGCACCACCGACGTGGGAGGTCGTCAGCGAGAAGCCGTCGTGCCAGCTTTTCGGCAGCTAGTGCCGTGGCAAGGAACGTCGTCGTTGGCGGTCAGTACGCCGGGGCGTGCCGCACCGCGGAGGGGATTAAGGTCCTGGCGGCGGCGTCAGGTCATAGCGAGCGACGATGGCGGGCAGCCAGGGAGGGTTACCAAATTCCAGCCCGAAACGGGTGGCAAGTTCGCCCATGACCTCCGGTGTCGGGGGACCAGACTCAACGAGGTCGGCCATCTCACGGAAGAAGCCCTCGAACCCGGCCGGGCTGATGATCTCGATCATGCGAGCTGGTACCGCGCCGGCGTTCCACATCGCGTGCATCTCTCCGCGAGGCTTGGTGATGTAGCCGCCAGCGGCGAGGACAACCTCACGGTCGCCGGACCGGAATCCGATCTCGCCCTCAGTGACGATGGAGTACTCGTCCTCGCGGGTGTGGAGGTGTGGGGGCACTAGCGCGCCGACCGCGAAGGGGTGCTCGACCACGGACACGGCGCCACCTGTATCTTGGGCCCACAGCTTGAACACGACGCCGACGGGTCCGAGACTTCCCTCCCGCCCTTCGCCCGGCGGCACAACTGTCAGCGACGGAGCCACATCGGACGTCATCTTGATCACCCCTCCTTGACGACACTGATGCAGCACATGGTCCTCGTCGTCGACGCGCGCGAGGAAGGGCCGCGGCGCGAATTTTCCGAAATTGTGTGATAGCAGCCAGCTGTACGCGTGCTACTCTCTGCCACCGTTTAGCCCCTTGCGGCGCATCAGGTTGGAAGAGCTGTCCTAACCCGCCTCGTCGAGTTCGTGCATCGAATTGTGCAGCTGACCAGTATCGAGCGCGAGGATGTGAGCGCCGCGCTGACGGCCCTCCACCTCGGTCTGTCGTGCAGATCTCGCGGCGACGAGCGAGCCAAGTCCGGAGGGTGCGGATGGCCGCGCACGATGCCCTGCCCGCCCGATCACCGTCCATCAACACATCTTCGGTTCTGGGTCGGTCGTCGGCGCGGGAGGTGCCTGGCCTGGCTCGTACGCCGAAACTCCCGCCTGCGCGCGGCGCTCGCCCGCCAGGCCGAGCTGACCAGCGAGGCTGCGGAGATCGTGCGGGCCAGTGGAGGGCTCGACGACGACGGGGTGGCGGGAGCTGAGTGGAAGTGCCACTCGAGGGCGACGGACGAAGGTGGCCTCGGGGAAGTCGCCAGGCAGGGTCCAGCGTGGAGGATCGGGGCTTGTCTCGCGGCCCGACGATCGGCGATGCGCCCACCGCCCGGTCCCTGGACCTGGGCGCAGTCTGTCAAGCCGATGACTTCGCCCCAGCGACCGAAGACCTTGTTGCTGGTCACGATGAGGCTGCGCGTTCGTAGCGGCTGGAGCCGCCCGGGCCGGCCTCTCGGTGGACGCCTACCTCCAGCGGGTCATGCTCGCGGACTCCCTGCGCCAGGACACCAGACAGGCTCCAGACCGACCGCGAGGAACAATGCCAACCTGATCAGGATCACCCCCGGGTCGACGGGCCGGGGTGTTCCGTGAGGCGCGCCGCGGAGTCGGGTATCTCGCTCATGGAGGTGGGTGGATGGGGCTCGTGCGGCGGATCGACGGCTTCCAGCGCCGGCACCGGTGGGCCGCGCTGCCGGTTGCGGTCGTCTACAAGTACTTCGACGACGAGGGCACCTATCTCGCGGCCCTGCTCACCTACTACGGCTTCGTGTCGCTGTTCCCGCTGCTGCTGATTGCGGTGACCCTGCTCGGTTACGTGCTGCACGGCGATCCTGCCGCCCAGCAGGCGGTGCTGGCGTCGGCCCTGCGCAACGTCCCGATCATCGGCGACCAGATCCGCGCCAACGTCCACTCCCTGAACGGCAGCGTGACGGGGCTCCTGGTCGGTGCGGTCGTCGCGGTGTACGGGGCCCTCAACGTGACCCACGCCGCGCAGCAGGCGCTCAACCAGGTCTGGGCCGTTCCCAAGGCCGAGCGGCCGACCATCCAGGCCGCCTACGGCCGGGGCGCGCTCTTCGTGCTGCTCCTGGGCATCGGCGTCCTGATCACGGCGGGCCTCTCGACGCTGGGCTCCATGGCCGGTGCGATCACCGGGCTCGGAGCGATCGGCCGCGGCCTCACGATCCTCGCCAGCGTGGTCGTCAACATCGGCCTGTTCCTGGTGGCCTACCACGTGCTCACCGCCCGACGGCTGCCGGTGCGCCGGACGTGGATCGGCTCGGTGGTGGCCGGGGTGATCTGGCAGGTGCTGCTCTCGGTGGGGACCTACCTGGTCGGCACCCGACTGCAGGGAGCCAGTGCGACCTACGGGTTCTTCGGGATCGTGCTCGGTCTGCTGGCGTGGCTCTACGTCGGTGCGACGGTGTTCTTGCTGTGCGCGGAGCTCGACGCCGTCCTCGTCGGGCGGCTGCACCCGCGCAGCCTGTACAGCATGTATCCCGAAGACCGGGACGTGACCGCCGCCGACCGCCGGGCCTACGCGTCCTACGCCGAGACCGAGCGGCAGAAGGACTTCCAGAGCGTTGACGTCACGTTCGATCTGAATGAGACGAGCGGTGAGGACCCGCCGCCAGGCGACCCCGACCGTTGCGAGCACGACCAGCTCCAGGACCGACGCCGGGAAGCCCACGACCGTGCTCAGGGCGATGCCGGCGAGCGGAGCGAGGACACCGGCGGCCAGGAGCGAGACGCCGAGGCTCGGGAGGCGGCTCCATCACCGACTGGGGACGAAACCAGCGGTGGACCCGCCCCGCCGCGGTGCGGGTGCCCGCCCTGCTCGGGGAGGCCGAACTCCCCACCCGGTCCATCGAACAGTGCACTGCCGAGCAGGTCGAACCCCGGGGCATGTCGGCGAGGAAGGACACCGCCAGCACCGCGACCATCAGCGTGTCCGCCCCGCTCGACGCCGCGGCGCCCGCGCTGAGCAGGAGGATGGTGCCCGTGGCACCGGCTGAGGCGTTCTGACCGACAGCTCGGCCGCTCGCTGGCCTTCGCACTGTCAGGTGTGTTCAGTTCGGCCCAAGATGTAGCGCATGACGTCCCACACGGTCCGACTGGTGCTGCGCAGCGGCGTGATCCTCGAGCAGACGCTGAACGAGACCGACTTCCGCGAGCTAGAGGACCAGTTCGTCGCGAGGGTGCGCGCCCACTCGCAGGAGCGTTTGCTTGTGTTCGGCAAGGGCTTCTGTCTGGTGAACATCGACGAGATAGCAGCGCTCACTTGGGGCGAGGGCAACTACGCCATCGTCTCGCCGGCGCCGGGCTCGGCTCCGAATGGATAGCAGTGCCCCGCTGTTCCCGGCTTCCCGCCGTCCGCCCGCACGGCGCGAGGCCGTCAACGGCGGCGGCCCACGGTGGGCAGGGGCTCGGTGGGCTGATGGGTTGCGTAGCGGCGGGGCAGCCCGTCGGCGGGCAGCGGTACCGGCTCCTGTCGGGTGTCGACCGAGGCGAGGATCTCGGTACCGAACCGTCGGCCCGCCCGTCGGGCCACCCGGGCGGCATGTGCGAATTCCTCGAGGGACTCCTCGCCCAGCCGTGCCTGCCCCTGGTCGTGACGAGCCGCCCCGTCCTGTCGCGGCGTCGACGAGAAGGCCTCGGCTGGCTGCTCGTCGACGCGGCTGGCGGACGTCCGAGCTGCCCCTCGGCCACTTCGAGCTTTCCGATGATGCCCGATCGCCAACCCCCTCCGCGACGTGCTCGTGCTCGTGCTCGTCAAGGCTCCACCACAAGAAACGGCGCAGGCTGCGAAAGGCAACGCGTTGCAGCCGACCAATCCCTGCTTGACAAGGGTGGAGATGGCGGCCTGGCGGAGCCGGGCCGCCGGGTCCCCAACACGTCGAGGCCAGGTGCGGCAGGCCCCCCGTCCACACCAGCGAGGGCCGCCCTGGCTCGTCGCTTCAGCGGAGTGCGCGGCTGGACGATCATCCAGACCAGGGCCAGGACGACGACGGTGGACAGCGGCACGTCAACACTCATGGGACCGACGCTAGGGAACCGGGAACACCCGGTACCCGGGTTACGTGGGGCGGCCATGAATCTTGCACGGATGTCCAGGCTGCCCGGCTGTGCCGTCACGCGCCCAGCCCAGTCCAGGGGCACTCGGCCCAACCAAGGACGTCCTGAGCCTCGCGTTACCCTTGCTGGTCGTCGACGACGCGCCGCACGGAGTTGCGGCGGTAGCCGGTCAGCTCCGCTACCTCCTGCACGGTCATACCGGCCTCTAGCGCGTCCCTGATCGCTGTCTCTAGCTGAGCGCTAACCATGTCGAGGGATCGCCGGTGGCAGTCCCCGCAGGTGGCGTCGTCTTCGGTGGCGGTCGCCGACCCGCGCGGTGGGAGCCGCTTCGAGGGCTCATAACAGAGCGGCTGTCCCAGGTCTCCGTTGTTGAGACTGAGGAGGTGGACGACGCCGTCCTCGGTCCGGATGTACTTCATGGCGGCAACGCTAGGACAGTCTCGTCGGTCAGCTCCTCAACCTGGCGCCCGGCGGTCCCGTGCGGAGCCCCCTTGCTCGCCTACGCATCCGACCTGCGCGGGACCGCACTCGCCCCCCGGGCTAGGTGGTGAACCGGGGAGCGAGCGACGTTGAACCTTGCACAAGCGGTCGGGTGCGCAGGGTGGGAGCAGAAGCCTGTAGCTGGGTAGCAGGCCTCGCCGACGTGAAAGACTCCTTCCTCACGCCGTGCTGGCCGGGACGCCGACGACGCCGATCGGCTCGCACGAGCACACGCACTGGGATCGCCGCGAGACCTGGGCGTCGGACATCGAGCCGGCTGCATCCTGTGGCGATCCTGCCGACGGGCGGTTCACCGGAGCCTTCGCCGCACCAGCGTCCGCCCTGGCACCGAGACGCCCCGCTGATCAGAAGACGATCTCGCTCTGGGTGCGGGCTTGGGGGCGAACTACCGTCAACCAGGGCCTCAGGTGCGGCTTGAGTCGATCATCGTGCAGTGATAATCGCTGGTCGCAGGCCTGGTCGACGGATAGGACCGTCCTCCTTAAAGCGGTGCTGCAGGTTCGAATCCTGTCAGAGGCGCCCTCCCGACCAGCGGGTTCACCATTCGACCCCACGGCCTCACCGGGCTCTGGGAATCACCTGAGGGCGCGCTCGACGGCGCCGGTGAAAGCGCCGAACACCTCTACCGATGGCGGCAGGACCTGGGTAACGAGAACGGCGGCCAGGTCGTGGTCGGGCCAGGAATACCACAGCGTGCCCAACCCGCCGCCCCAGCCATACCGGCGGCCGGCCGGGCCGACGGTGACGCCGAGACCGTAACCCCAGCCGCCACCGTCGAGGAACGTCGCCGCCGACGGCCCCTTGCGTTGCTCGGCGGTGAGTTGATCCGTTGTCATGGCCGCCGCCAAGGCTGGTGACAACAACCCGGCGCCATCGTCGAGCAGCATCCCCGCGAAACCCAGCAGATCGTGAGTGGTCGACACGAGGCCTCCGCGCCCGTCGGGAAAGTTCGGAGCCGTCGCCCACCGGCTCTGCGCAACATCGTCGAAGAGCACGAGGCTGTCCTCGGCGCGTACGAAGGCCGGGACGAGGCGGGCCGGGTCTGCGACGAAACCGGTCTCGGTCATGCCGAGCGGAGCGCACAGCCGATCGGCCAGCAAGGCCTCGAGCGGCCGATCGGCGGCCCGGGCGAGCACCACCCCGAGGACCGCGAAGGCATGCTCATAGCGCCACACACCTCCCGGCTGCTCGAGAAGGGGCAGTGTTGCGAACCGGGTCACCCACTCGTCCGGCGGTGGTGGCTCCTGCGGATCGGGCGGACCGAACCCGAGTTCGAGCTCCATCGCCCGGGCCACCGCTGGGCAATCGCTCTCGAACACCCACCCGAAGCCCATCCGCATCGTGAGCAGATCCTCGATGATGATCGGCCGCGCGGCCGCCTCGGTCTCATCGAGTGGCCCGCCGAGCCGCCGAAGCACCCGACGGTCGGCGAGCTCGGGCACGAAGCGCTCCACCGGGTCGTCGAGGGCCACGACACCGTCCTGGGCCAGCAGCAAGGTCAGCGCCGCGATCATCGGTTTCGTGTTCGAGCTGATCCGCACAACGGAGTTGGCGGACAACGGGGCCTGCCCGGAAGGCGCAGTCGTTCCCGTGGCGTCGAGGGTCGTCTCGCCACCGTGGCGCAGGCCAATCACAGCTCCGGGGACGAGCCCGGCCTCCACCAGCGGACGGATCGCGGGCATGACTTGCTCGGCACGCACGCAACCGATCATTCCACCTGGCGCGGGACCCGCCAGAACACGATGTCGACCTCGAGAGACCTCCCCCGGGCCGGGCGATCTCGGCGTGCAGGAGCCCGACCTCCGACGAGCACTTCCGCACCAAGCTCGGCCTGGGCGCCAACGACCGGCTAGGTGTCCTCACCTCCGAAGGTGTCCTTGAGCGTGTGCGCTATCGGCACACGCGCCAGGTCGCAAGTACCGTCTCACGAACAAGGGGGCCGACCTCTACCCGTCCTCGTCGCCCTCATGAACTGGGGGGCAAGTACGAGAACGACATCCCCCCGGTCCGATTCGTCCACCGCGGCTGCGGGCAACCGACCGAGGCACGCATGACCTGTGCGTACTGCGTTGAGCCCGTGAGGTGGCGGGAAGTGACCGCTGACCTCGAATCCGACGCCTGGTAAATCTGGCGGCATAGACCGACTGCTCGGCGGTTCCGTGGCCGGACAGGTGCCGAGCGCGGAAGCTCGCTGGAGAGGGTGTGGCTGTCGAGTTGGCATTCGACCTGGGCCGACCTCGACAGCAACGGGCCCTGGCCGCCGGGCTCGCCCGCGCCGAGCGGGAGGCCAGCGCCGGGGCTGCCGGCCGGCGCGAGGGGCCCAGGCCGCCTTGGACTCGACCGCGGCGACTACCCAGCGGCCTCGTTCGCGGGTGGGCCGCTTGAACCGCCGCGCGACACACCCTCGTTGATGGACTCTTCCCCATGTGGAGTGCAGGGTCGAACGACCGCGGGCTGAACAACTCGGCGTCGGGCCCGCGCCATCCGCCTGCGGGTAGGTCGCAGGCCGTCTGTGTGGTGCAGGGCCTGCAGCAACCTCTCCGCGGCGCGATCGGTGGGGACCAGGTCCACGCCCCCGGTTCGTGCACCACCCGCAGGCCGGCGGCACGGGGGTGGGTGGGGTCGCCGTGGGCGGTGGGTTCGGGCCGGTCAGCTTCCGCCGACGCCGAAGGCGGCCAGCAGCACCAGGACCAGGGTCGCCACCGCCAGGACGCCATGGCCCACGTCGAGGCGATCCTCACCGAGCCCGAGCACGGCGCCGCCCGTCGCGCCGCCCTCGAGACCGCTCGCGCTCGCGGCGCGACGTTAGGAGCCGCCGCCCGCGACCGGGCTCGCCCCGGTCGGCTCGGGCGCGAGCGGGCGCTGACCCTCGCCGAGCAGACGTTGGCCTCGCTCGGGTTCGAACCCCATCGGCACAGCTCCACCCGCGTGCAGCTCGGTAACTGTCCGTTTCACCCTCTGGCCAGCCAGGCTCCGGAGCTGGTCTGCGCGATCAACCACGCCTTCCTCGCCGGCTACCTGTCCGGCCTCGACGCCACCGGCGTCGCCGCCGTACTCGCCCCAGAACCAGGGCGATGCTGCGTCGAGCTCACCGCCTCGCAGTAGCAGGCACACAGGAAGCGACGGTTAGCACGGTCCCGGCTGCGACTGATCGACGGCCTGGCCGCCGCCGACGCGTGGTCCGGGTTGCCCGGGCTGCGGGCGGGTCGCTCCCCCGGACGCACTCCCAGGCCGGGCAGCGGGTCTGTTGCGCCAGGTCCTCGACGAGCAGGGATGCGCCCGGCGCCCCGGGTCCCCCGTTCACGGCTGAACCATCTCTGTGGCGGGCTCGGCTGGCGGTGTGGTGTCGGTGAACGAGTGGTGTTCATGGATCACGATCCAGCGTCCGTCGCGCTTGGCCAGGCCGATCGTGAGCCGCAGTCGCTGCTCCGGGTCACGGGCGAGATCAGCAGTGGTACCGCAGCGCAGCAAGCCATAGGCGAAGGCCACGTCGATCCCGACGACCACGTCCAGCGACTCCAGGTCGAACACCGCGCCGGCTGCCTGCCAGTCGAAGAACGGCAGCCAACCATCCCGGTAGGCCTGAATCCCGCGCACGCCCTGGTACGGAGGCGGCACATCGAACATCACGATCTCCGGCGCGTGGTCGGCGAGCACGGTGTCGAGGTCGCCCTCGTGCACCGCGATCGCCCACGCCTCGATCAAGGATCGAATCTGCTGCTCATCGGTCATGGGAGTGTCTCCTCCGTCGCTCATCTCAGGGATGGAACTCGCGACGATCGGCAAACTCATCGCGGCAGGGCACGATGGTCGACATGAGCGCCCCGACCGATCTCCTCGACGCCGCCCGGTCTGGAGATGCGGCGGCGTTCGAGCGGTTGGTGGGCCCGTTGCGCGAGGAGCTGGTGGCGCACTGTTACCGGATGCTGGGCTCCCGCCATGACGCTGAGGACGCCGTTCAGGAAGCCCTGGTCCGGGCCTGGCGCAGCATCGGCGGATTGGACGACCGCGGGTTCGTGAGAGCGTGGCTGTACAAGATCGCGACCAACCGGTGCCTGACCGCGCTGGAGAAACTCGGGCGCCGCGAGCTGCCCTTCGACGTTCTGCCTGCAGCCCCCGACATCGACATCTGCTGGCTCGAGCCCTACCCTGACCCGTCTCCGGAGGCGAGCTATCTCGCGCGGGAGGGTGTCGAACTCGCCTTCGTCGCCGCGCTGCAGCGTCTGTCCGCGCTCCAGCGAGCCGTACTGGTCCTTCGTGAAGTGCTCGGCTTCTCAGCCGCCGAGGTCGCCGACCAGCTCGACACCTCGAGCACGTCGGTGAACAGCGCCCTGCAGCGGGCCCGCAAGGTCGTTGGCACCACCAGCATCAGCCAGCACAGCGTCCTCAACGAGCTCGGCTCGGCGGGCGTCGAGGAGCTCGTCAGCCGCTGGATGACAGCCTGGGAGGCCGGCGATGTCGACGCCATTGTCGCCATGCTCGCCAACGAGGCCCGCTACTCGATGCCTCCACGGCTCGAGTGGTACACCGGACCCGCCGCCATCCGCGCCTTCCTGAGCAACGGCCCACTGCAGTCGCAGTGGCGGTTCCTGCCCACCACGGCCAATGGCCAACTGGCATTCGGTACCTACCTGTGGGACGAAACAACAAACGTCTATGCACCGGGCGGCCTGGACGTCCTCACTATCCGCGGGAGACACGTCACCGAGATCGTGGCGTTCCTGTCCGCCGACCTCGAAGACTTCGGGCTGCCCGCAAGGCTGACCGGCTGAGCCCGCCTGCGACCAGCCCTACCGTGCTCCTGATGCGAGCATCACCGGTACACGTAGATGCCTCACGGTGACACCGGTCTTGCGGGTGATCCCGACCATCCGGCACGCATGGGACCCACCCCGGGGGCCAGCAGCGCGCAATACCGCGCTTCACATCCAGCTGGCGCTTTCGGCCCAGGAGTGTTGCGGCAAGCCCTGGGACCCACGGTGAAGAGGAGCAGCTTGACCCTGTCGCCGGGGACAGGGTTCGAAGATCGCTGCATGGAGCTCGGGTTCCGGAAGAAGATCGTACTTCTCACCGCCGGTGGAACCGGAATCGCTTGGCAACAGCTCGGGCGTGTGCCCAGCAGGAAGCGGAGGTCGTCATCACCGGCCGCCCGCCCTGGGTGCTCGAGCGTGCAGCCGCCAAGGACGCCACTTGGTCCACCCGATCGCCCTGACCCCGCTATCGCCGACACACGGTGAGCGGACGCGCCGACCCACGGGCGGTTCCGGATATGTCCAAGTGGCATAGGTGGAACAACGCACGTACTCTCCCATACGAGCCAGAGCCCTCTACCTACCAGTACTGACGTGTGGAGCCTTGATCGACTGGGAGTAAAGGACCGAACTTCGTTTCCTCAACAAAGTCGGGCGGAGGACGTCGTGAGCAGTGATACAAATGACTGCCGATCGGCGTGGGCCCCGGTCCCCGGGGCCGGGGCCACGTTGCGGGTGGTGCCGCCCTCCGCCGAGGTCGACCTGGTGGCGGCGGAGCGAGCGGCCGCGCAGTTCATGCAGGCCCTGGGGCTCGACACCTCGGAGTCCGGCCTGCGCCGACGCCGCAGCGCGTGGCCCGGGCCTACGCGGAGCTGTTCAGTCCTCGTGAGTTCGAGCTGACGACGTTCCCCAACGACGAGGGATACGACGAGCTCGTGCTGGCACGACGCATCCCGGTGCGCTCGGTCTGCGAGCACCACCTGCTGCCCTTCGTCGGCGTGGCCCACGTCGGCTACCTGCCCGGCACCCGCATCCTGGGGCTGTCGAAGCTGGCGCGGGTCGTCGAGCACTTCGCGTGTCGACCCCAGGTCCAGGAACGGATGACGTCCAGGTCGCCGACTGGCTCGCGCGGCGCCTGGAGCCGAAGGGCGTCGGCGTGGTGGTGCAGGCCGAGCATTCGTGCATGACGTTGCGCGGCGCCGGGGCGCGCGGAGCCGACACCGTCACGTCGGGCCTGCGCGGTGCCCTGCGCGACGACGCCCGGTCGCGACAGGAGTTCTTCGCGCTCACCGACCCGGGCCGAAGCGCGCTGACACCTCTGACGACAACAGATCGGGCCACAACGGGCGCCTGCGGACGTCGCGAATCCCGCACCCCGAGACGGGCCCCGATGGGCCTGCGGAAGGAGTCGGCCACATGGCGAACGACGACGCGACGATGGTGATCGTCGGAGCGGGTCTGGCCGGGGCGAGGGCCGCACAAACCCTCCGTGAAGACGGCTTCTCCGGCCGGGTGGTGCAGGTCGGCGACGAGCAGGAGGCCCCCTACGATCGCCCGCCGCTGTCCAAGGGATACCTGCAGGGCCGTGCCGAGCGCGACAGCGTGTTCGTCCACCCCGGCGACTGGTACGCCGAGCACGGCGTCGAGCTGCGCCTGGGTGTCCCCGCGACCGGCCTCGACCGCCAGGCCCACGAGATCGTCCTCGGCGACGGCGACCGGATCGTCTACACCACGCTGCTGCTGGCCACCGGATTCCACCCCGCGGCGGTTGCCGGTGCCCGGCGCCGACCTCGACGGCATTCACACCCTGCGCACCCTCGCCGACAGGGAGCGCATCGCGGCCGCGGTGCGGAACTCCGCGTGCACGGTCGTCATCGGCGCGGGGTGGATCGGCCCACGACCAACCGAGCAGGAGCCACGCCGGATGGGCATGCCGGCCTCGAGCATGTCGTTCACCGCCGCACGCGCCGGCTCCACCTCGCCGTCGCGCTGCGCCTCACCAGTCGCGGTCACCTGCGTCCTCCATCGTCGTCAGGGACGATCTTGTACGACCACCTGACAGCGCCCGGTGGCTGGCAGTCGCGCGGGCGTGGCTGGGTGGCTTAACCGGCCAGCTCGATGCCCTCGCCGCGAGGCTGGCCGGCCCCGCTGGCTCACGTAGGCGCCCGCCGGCATGGCGGGCACGTAGGCGAGGTCAGCAGGCAAGTCGACGGGTGTAGCGCGCGAGGGCCTGCATGGGGGCCTTGACCGGGGCGGGGAGCTCACGGCGGACACGACGGGCCTCGTCGATCACCCATTGGCGCAGGGTGGGCTCGGGCACCCGGACGGTGTCATGACCCAACCGATGCCGCCGCAGCACCTCGCACGCCACGGTGTCGGCGCTGACCCACCAATCAGCCGGGACGTGATCGACATCCTGACCGAGACGCTGATGAAAGCGCGTCCGAGTCCAGCCCGGCCAGACCGTCGTCACCGTCACCGCGCACCCGACTGCAGCAAGCTCGGCGCGTAGCGAGACGTCGAGCGCGTCGAGGAACGCCTTGCTCGCGCCGTAGGCGGCCAACAACGGCGACGGTCGCGCCCCCGCCGGGCTCGACACCGTGATCAACCCGCCTGCGCCGGCGGCAACCATCCCGGGCAAGACCGCCCGCGCCAGGCGAGCCGCCGCGGTCGCGTTGACCGTGATCGTCTCCGCCAGCTGCTCAGGGCGCTGCTCCGCGAACGGCCCCCAATGGCCGGTAGCGGCGTTGTTGACCAGCAGACCGATCCGGCCCTCGCCGGGTCGCGCCAGCCGCCCCTCGACCCGAGCCAGGTCCGCCGTCGTGGCCAGATCGGCGGCCAGCACCTCGGTCGGCCCCGGCAACCCGGCGGCCACGGCAGCCAGCGCGGTCCCGCCGCGAGCCACCAGCAGCACGCCATGTCCCTCGGCAGAGAGCGCACGGGCGAAGGCCGCCCCGATCCCCGACGACGCCCCGGTCACCGCGGCCCACCGTCGCGAGCCACTGCTGTCCGCTACCTCGACGCCGTCCCCCACCGCTACCCCCGCACATCCCAGCGCGAACGCCTCGTTGGAGAGCCCGCGACAGGGTCGTTCACATTCCTGGCCATCGCACCGCCATCGCGTGGACACCCCGGGCCCGAGAACGTGGTCCCCTGAAGAGAGAGGAGCGCGTTCGGTTCCTACGCACCAACCACGGGACAGACCCCCAGAACGTTCAACCGACCCCCGCCCTGCACGCCCCGGCGGGATTCTCGCGGGTGAGCAGGTCACAGCTTCGTCTCGGCTCGGGCCGTTCGCAATCCCTGAAGGCGTCGGGTCCGTACTGGATGTCTCCGTACTGGATGACAGCGCGACCCGGCGCGCTCGACGAGCCACGGGAGCAAGTCGTGAGCACAACGGTCCCATGGGCCAGTTCGGTCCTCGCCGATGCGACGCGCGCCGGAGCCCGCGCACCGTCGACGTCAGGCCCCCGATATGTGGACCGGGCTGGTCCGATCCCGGACGGCAGCCTCCAGCGCGCCAAATTCGACCTCATCGTCGCCGGGCGGTGCACCGGACTGAGCGCGCGGGAGGACTAACCGGCTGAGCCGGGCGGGACGAACGGGTAGTCCGCCGCTCGATGCACTGGAGGAGAGAGCCTTGCAAGAGCTGGAGATACCGAACATCTCACTGCAACAGGTGCGTGATCTTGCTAGTTGGTCCGGAATCGAAGATGCCGTGAACGACGACCTCCTTCGCGTGATCGCCGCGCCGGTCGTGGCCGTGGAATTGCGACGGCTCGCGGACGCCTCGCGGGAGATTCTACGAAATCGTCGACCTACTCGACATACTTCGCAGCCGAGCCGAAGAATTGGATGAGGGTGAGTCCAGCTACCATGCGATGGCCCGTCCCCGGCCTCGACCTCACGGGCCCTCCCAAGGTCTTCTGGCTTGACCCCCACCTCCCCCGACCGGCTCTCCTGCCCCGCGCCTGCGCATCGACCGGCGCGCGGCACGCCCTACGGCTGCATACTGCCGGATTCTGATGTGGTCAGGCCGTCCATCTGTAGGCGCCGTGTTGTGCCGTTCGTCCGGTCACTTGACTTACCCAAGTCGGAGAACCACATTCGTTCCAGGAACGAGACGAAGTCGGCTCGCGGCGATGAGCCCAGGTCCCGGATGACTGAAGTCGGGGCCGTCAGTTGTCCGGCGTTGTGGCATGTGGAGCACTAGGGTGCATTGCCATGAATGATGCCGTGTGCGGCGCATTGACAGAGGTCACAGATTCGTCTCGGCTCGAACTCTCGGGCCCCGTGATGCGTGTGTGGTCGTACCGAGTGCCGCCGTGGCGCTCCGCACCAACCGACCCTGAGGAGCGCGCCGTGAGCACACCGTCTGGACCATTCACAGTGGCCTCTGGAACGGGGCTGGTCGACCAGGGCGAGGAACCTCGCGCAGGCCGGCGTTGCGCTCGATCCCGGGACGGGGGTCCTGGTGGGCTGCGACGTGTTCTCGTGGCCGGGGTCGGCCTGGCCTTCGCAGCGACACTCGGAGTGGCCTGCAGCAGCGGCGGGAACACTGCGTCGTCCCCCGGCGCGGCCGGCCCGCCGGCCTCCAGCCCGGCGGTGTCGGCTCCCGCAGCCTCCGGTACGGGATCGGCTCCCGCGCAGGCCCGGGTCGTCGCGGTGCAGATGACCGAGTTCCACCTGGCACTGCCCAGCACGACGCTCGCCGCGGGCACCTACACGTTCGACGCGGTCAACGCCGGTCGCATGGTGCACGCGCTGTCCGTCGACGGCCCGGGAGTGGAGGACCAGCACACGGGGCCGGTGGATCCCGGCGCGTCGGCACCGCTCACGGTCACCCTCGCCCCAGGCACCTACGACATGTATTGCCCGGTCGACAACCACAAGGCGCTGGGCATGAACGTCACGCTGACCGTCACCGGCCCGGGTGGCAGTCCTGTGCCGGCAAGCACCGGTCGCAGCGGTGGTTCCTGAGCCGATGGTCGCCTCGTCCTACCGCTGGCTCCCACGCCCGTCCACGGTGATCCTGGCCGGACGTTGTCTCGGTGCGGGCCTGCTGGTGGCCATGGCGGTGATCCACCTGGTGTTGTGGTTCGACGGGTACCGTGACATCACCCTGATCGGCCCCGCGTTCTTGGCCAACGCCGCGGGTGGGGTCATTCTGGCCCTCGCTGTCCTCGCCGTGTCGCGCCGTCGATTGCCCGTGGTGGCCACTCTCGCCGCGCTGTTCCTCGCCGGGACGCTGGCCGCGCTGCTGCTCAGCACCACCGTCGGGTTGTTCGGGTTCATCGACACCCTGGATGCGCCGCTTGCCCGGGCCAGCCTTGTGGTCGAAGCCCTCGGTGCCGTCGTCTGCGTGGCGACGGGACTGCTGGCGGCCGGTCACCGCGAGCCTCGCCTGCGAAGCGACCCGGGCAGCGACCTCTGGATCGGCCGATCACGATGAGGGAAGCGACCTCGACCCGCGCGCCGCTGGACAGCCTGGCCGGCCACGCCCGGAAGCCCGAGTTCGTGCCGGCCCGCGGTGACGCGACGCGGACTCGAGATCGCGCTCGGGCTGCTGTGGTTGCTCGACGCCGGGTTGCAGCTCCAACCCGGCATGTTCCAACGCGGCTTCTTCGACGACCTGTTCGACATGGCGAACATGGGTCTGCCCGCTCCCGTCGGTGTGATCATCGAGCGGACCGCCGAGATCGTCACCGCGCACGTCGGCGTGTGGAACGGGCTGTTCAGCGGGCTGCGGCTCCTGCTCGCGGTCGGCCTGCTCCGGTTGCATGACCTCGTGCCCGGCGGCGCGCACACCTACGCGCGCGGCGAGGACCAGTATCCCGAGGGCATGGCGTGGTGCGCGGAAGAACCGCCCATCGGCGGTGGCTCGGCGCAACCGCCTCGGCGTGATCGTCATCCCGGCGGCGGACGGCCGGGTGCCCGACCAAGGATGAGAACCTGACGGTGTGAACCGGGTCGAGCACGGCGAAGGAGCCGCCCAACAGCCAGGCGAGCAGTCGATGGAACGGTCGTCGGCGACGTTGCGGCGCTGGCGCCGTCGCCTGGCTGATGAACAGGCTGAGACGAAGGTCTATCGGCACCTGGCCGAACGGCGCAGCGGGGAGGATCGTGACATTCTGCTCGGTCTCGCCCAGGCCGAGGAACGTCATGCCGCACACTGGGCTCGGCTGCTCGGCGACCAAGCTGGACGGCCCCGCAGCGGGAATCCGCGAATACGGCTGCTGGCGTGGCTGGCCCGCCGGTTCGGGTCGGTGTTCGTGCTCGCGTTGGCCCAGCGCGCCGAGGCCCGCACCCCGTATGACGCCGACGCCGACGCCACCGCGGCCATGACCGCCGACGAGCGAATACACCAAGAAGTCGTGCGTGGGCTCGCCGCCCGCGGTCGAGCCCGGGTCTCAGGGACCTTCCGTGCCGCGGTGTTCGGCGCCAACGACGGACTGGTCAGCAACCTCTCGCTCGTGCTCGGGGTCACCGGCGGCGGCGTCGCGGCCCATACGGTCCTGCTGACCGGGGTCGCCGGGCTACTCGCCGGGGCGCTGTCAATGGGCGCCGGAGAGTATGTCTCGGTCCGCTCGCAACGCGAACTCCTCGCGGCCTCCCGACCCGACCCCACCGCACCGCGCTACCTACCCTGGCTCGACGTCAACGCCAACGAACTCGCCCTGGTCTACCGCGCTCGAGGGATGAGCGTCGACGAGGCCGACCGCCACGCCGCCGAACAACTCGCCGACCGCGACCCCTCCCCGGGCCGCTTCGCGGCTGGCGCCGAGCCCGACCACGACGTCGTCGGCACCGGACTCGGCGCCGGACTGTCCAGTTTCGCCTTTTTCGCCTCCGGCGCCGCAGTGCCCATCCTGCCCTTCGTGATCGGCTTCACCGGCCTGACCGCCGTGATCGTCGCACTACTGCTAGTCGGGGCAGCCTTGATGGTCAGCGGAGCGACCGTCGGCATCCTCTCCGGTGGCCCCCCGCTGCGCCGAGGCCTGCGGCAACTGGCGATCGGCGCCGGCGCGGCCGGGATCACCTACGCACTCGGTCTACTCGTAGGCGCCGCCGTCGGATAACAATCCCGTCGAACGTGGGGGAGATCGGGAGAGAGGCTCCCACGGCGCGGCCGCGTGACTCGCCGGGGACAACTAGACGAGTAAGCAAGTCCTCACGGCGTGATGGTCCGAGAGAGGAACGGGGAGTGCCGGAGCGGCGTGTTCCGGGCCGTTAGCGTCGTGTCAGCCGGACCGAGGTCACTCAATCGTCGTTAGATGTGGCCGAATGCTCTTGGCTGCTTCGGCGTCCTTGGTAGCCAAAGTCCCAAACGCGAGCTTCGCATCAGCAATTGCATGCACTTTATCTGCAACCGCTTCGACGACCTGCCTCCGAGCTGCCCTTGCGTCGTCCTGAGCTGTTTTCGCTGAGGAGGCCGAGACCTGGATACCGAAATAGGCGCCTACCATCGCGGCGATCGGGCTTGCGACGATCCCCAAAGCGGATGCGCCGTCCGGGCCGCGCCAGAAGAGCGCAACGACAAGGAACGCGAGTATGACAGCGCCAACCCCAATGCCTAGAGCGATGAGTGCCCATCTATACCTTGAATCGGAATCCGGATCCGCTTCATCGGGCCGTCGCTGCGTCTCGGTGTCGGTTTCACCATCCGATCCTGCCATGTTCCCTCCCGCGTCAGTCGAGAGAGATAATCAAGCGAGCGATGTTGCACGTTTGTCAAGGTTCCGCACTCGGATGGTCCAACACCTCTGATGCAGTGCGTGCGGAACGTTTCCGCGATGGGCGCTCCTCGACACCACCCGCCTCCGGGCGAGCGCGGAGACGGATGCGGCTATGGGCTGCCGACCTCCACCATCCCGTCGCGGACCCGAACGGGATAGGTCGCCACGGCCACGTCGGCGTCCTCGACCGCGACCCCGGTATCCAGCGCGAAGTGCTGCTTGAACAGGGGTGACGCCACGACGGGGGTGCCGCCGAGGTCGCCGACGATGCCGCGGGAGAGCACCGAGGCGCGCGAGAACGGGTCGAGGTTGTGCAGGGCGAAGAGGCGGTCGTCGTGGGTGCGGAACACCGCGACCGGCTCGCCCGCGACCAGCGCGACCACCCCACGCTCCGCCTGCAGCTGGTCCAGGGCGCACACCGTGATCCAGTCGCCGGGCACGTCCGCCGTCGCCGGCGCGGGGACGTCGGCGGTCATGCGAGGGCTCCCATCGGGATGCGGGTGCCGTCGCTGATCGGGACCCCGCCGAGCCCGAGCGCGGCGAGGTCGGTCGGCTGGCCGTCCTTCATCCCGGCCGGCACCCGGCGACCGAGGTGGTCGACGAACTCGATGGTCGGATCCGGGGTGCCGGGGGCGTTGACGAACGAGGTGAACCGGGCGAGCTTGTCGGGGTCGTCGAGGACGGCGGCCCACTCGTCGGCGTAGCTCGCGACGTGGCGGGCCATCTGTTCGTCGAGCGAGGCGCAGATCCCCAGCGAGTCCTCCATGATCACCTCACGGAGGTGGTCGATCCCGCCCTCGAGCGACTCGATCCACGCCGCGGTGCGCTGCAGCCGGTCGGCGGTGCGGACATAGAACATGAGGAACCGGTCGATCGTGCGGACCAGCGTGGTGGTGTCCAGGTCCGACGCCAACAGCTCCGCGTGGCGCGGGGTGAACCCGCCGTTGCCGCCGACGTAGAGGTTCCAGCCGTGCTCGGTGGCGATGATCCCGAAGTCCTTCGATCGGGCCTCGGCGCACTCCCGGGCGCAGCCGCTCACCCCGGACTTCAGCTTGTGCGGCGACCGCAACCCCCGGTAGCGCAGCTCCAGCGCGACCGCAATCCCCACCGAGTCCTGCACGCCGTAGCGGCACCAGTCGGTGCCCACGCACGACTTCACGGTGCGCAGCGCCTTGCCGTAGGCGTGCCCGGACTCGAACCCGGCGTCGACGAGTCGGCGCCATATGGTCGGGAGCTGCTCGACGCGGGCCCCGAACAGGTCGATGCGCTGACCGCCGGTGATCTTGGTGTAGAGCCCGAAGTCGCGGGCCACCTCGCCGATCGCGATCAGGCCCTCGCCGGTGACCTCTCCGCCGGGCAGGCGCGGCACCACCGAGTAGGTGCCGTTGCGTTGCAGGTTGGCCAGGAAATGGTCGTTGGTGTCCTGCAGGGCGGCCTGTTCACCGTCGAGGACGTGACTGCCACACCCCCGCTGGCTGCCGAGCGTCGCCAAGATCGACGCAACGGTCGGCTTGCAGATGTCGCAGCCGCGCCCGGTGCCGTACTGCTCGACGATCTGCGAGAACGTTGTGAGCCCGGTGACCATGACGATCTCGTAGAGCTCGGCGCGGCTCTGCGCGAAGTGCTCGCACAGGGCCGTCGACACCTCGACGCCGCACGAGGTCAGGATCTTCCCCAGGGTCGGGACACACGAGCCGCACGTGGTGCCGGCTCTGGTGCAGACCTTGAGCTCGGGCACCGTGGACGCCTCACCGCGGGTGATGGCGTCGACCAGCGCGCCCTTGGTGACCGCGTTGCACGAGCAGATCTGCGCGCCGTCGGGCAGCGCGTCGATGCCGATCCCCCTCACACCATTCTGGCTGGCGCCGTCGCCGGCCGGCGCTATGAGCGACATCGGGTCGCCGGGCAGCGTCTCACCCAGGAGGCCGCGCAGCGTGTCGTAGTTCGAGGCGTCGCCGACGAGGACACCGCCGAGGAGCGTCTGATGCCCGGATCCTTCGGGGCGACCGTCGGAGACGACGAGCTTGGCGTAGGTGCCGGCCACGGGGTCGTCGAGGCGGACCTCGAGGGCGCCGGGGGTGGTGGCGTGCGCGTCGCCGAAGCTGGCGACGTCGACGCCGAGCAGCTTGAGCATGGTCGACATGTCGGCCTCGGCGAAGCGGGAGTTCCCCCCGGTGAGTCGGTCGGCGACCACCTCGGCCATGGCGTAGCCCGGGGCGACCAGGCCGTAGGTCCGACCCTCCACGGCGGCCACCTCACCGACGGCCCAGATGTGCTCGTCGCCGGTGCGGCAGCGCTGGTCGGTGAGCACCCCACCGCGCTCGCCCACCGGCAGCCCGATCTGACGGGCCAGCGCGTCGGCGGGGCGGATGCCCGCGGAGAAGACCACGACCGACGCGTCGAGCTCGGTGCCGTCGGAGAGGGTGACGAGCAGGCCTCCGCGGTGGTCGCGGGCAATGCTCGAGGTGGACACGCCGGTGTGCACGTGCAGCCCCAGGTCGCAGACGAGGCGGCGGAGAAGCGCGCCCCCGGCCTCGTCGACCTGCACGGGCATCAACCGGGGCGCCATCTCGACGACGTGCGGCGAGAGCCCCAGCTGACGCAGCGCGTTCGCCGCCTCGAGCCCGAGCAGGCCGCCACCGACGACGATCCCGGACCGCCGTCCCGCACCGGCGTGCGCGGTCGCCCGGGTGGCGGCGTCGCGCAGCGCGTCGAGGTCGTCGAGAGTGCGGTAGACGAAGACACCGTCGAGATCGCGGCCCTCGACCGGCGGCACGAACGGGTACGAGCCGGTCGCGAGGACCAGCTCGTCGTACGCCACGGTGCGCCCGCGGGCGGTGGTGACCTCGCGGCGCTCGCGGTCGACGGCGACGACACGATCGTCGAGGTGCAGTTCGTCGGCGTGGTACGCATCGAGATCCAGCGCGAGGTCCTCCGCGCTCGCGTCCTGGACATAGGACGAGAGCGCGACGCGGTCGTAGGCGGGGCGCGACTCCTCGGCGAGCACCACGATCCGCCACTGCCCCTCGGTGTCCCGACGACGCAGCGACTCGACAAACCGGTGCCCGACCATTCCGTGCCCGACGACGACGGCCGTGCGCATCCCGTGGCTCCCTCCGGTCATGCAGGCTCACACCTCGGTGTAGGACAGGCGCGTGCGGCGCATCGGGTCGGTCGCCGCCTCGGCATGGCGCAGATAGACGGCGTAGGTGAGGCCGATGCACAACGCGTAGAAGACGACGAACGACCAGAATGCGGGCGTGCCGGTCTTCGCCGACTGGAACGACGCGCGGAACGCGAGGTTGATCAGCAGGCCGCCAAGGGCCCCGATCGCGCCGGCGATCCCGATCACCGCGCCCGACACCCGGCGCGCCCACAGCAGCGCATCGATCCGGTCCCGGCCGTGCTCCTGCGATGTGGCGAGCGCCTTCGTGTGGAAGACCGATGGGATCATCTTGTACACCGAACCGTTCCCGAGGCCCGAGGTGACGAACAACAAGACGAAGCCGAGGACGAACAACGCCAGCGAGTCGATCGCCGAGGCGCCGATGCAGATCAGCGCACTGATCGCCATGGCCACGAAGTTCCAGAAGGTGACCTTGATGCCGCCGATCCTGTCCGAGAGCCATCCGCCGACGGGCCGGATCAGCGACCCCAGCAGCGGGCCGATGAACGTGATGGCGGCGGCCTGCAACGGCGTGCGCCCGAACTGGCTCTGCAGCACCAACCCGAAAGCGAAGCTGTACCCGATGAACGAACCGAAGGTGCCGATGTAGAGGAACGAGAGGACCCACGTCTGCGGGTCGCGGATGCTGTCCCTCAAGGCGCCGGTGTCGTTGCCGACCATGGACAGGTTGTCCATGAAGAGCACGGCACCGAGCAGTGCGAGCACGATGAGCGGGATGTAGACCGCGAGCAGGATGCGCGGCGACCCGGTCCCCGCCGTCGCGATCACCAGCAGGCCGACGAGCTGGATGACCGCGACCCCGAGGTTGCCGCCCCCGGCGTTGAGCCCCAGCGCCCTGCCTTTCTCCCGTTCCGGGAAGAACGCGTTGATGTTCGTCATCGACGAGGCGAAATTGCCTCCACCGACACCGGCGATCGCGGCGACGACCATGAAGGTCGTGTACGTCGTGCCCGGGTGCATCACGACGGCCAGCAGGATCGTCGGCACCAGCAGCAGCGCGGCCGAGATGATCGTCCAGTTCCGGCCGCCGAACACCGCGACCGCCATCGTGTAGGGCAGACGCAGCAGGGATCCGACGAGCGTCGGCATCGAGACCAGGAAGAATTTTCCGGCCGTGTCGATGTGGTAGGTCTGCTCGGGCATCATCAGAGTGAGGACCGCGAACAGCGACCAGATCGAGAAGCCGATGTGCTCGGAGAAGACCGAGAACCACAGGTTGCGGTTCGCGATCCGTTTCCCAGTGGTCTGCCAGAAGGATTCGTCCTCCGGGCGCCAGTCGTCGATCCAGCGCCCGCCGCGGCTTCGGGGTGCCGCTTCGGTCGATGTTGCGCTCACGCCGAACCTCGCTTCTGCATCGGGGCGTTGGGCGGCGACGCTAGGGACGGCCTGTTACGTGCCGATGTCCGCGTGTGACGCTTCGAGGAAGCCTCGACGTGATCGTCGACTCGATCCCGAGCCCGTAGCCCCCGTGTAACGCGTGAGAAACGGTGACCCCGCAGCGTGGTGGCATGGCCGCTCCCGCTGCGCTCCCCCTCGTCGAGAACATCCGACCGGTCGCGACGCACTGCCCGTACTGCTCGTTGCAGTGCGGGATGACGCTTTCCCCCCGGGCGGAATCCGACGGGGGTGGCCTGACCGTCGAGGGCGCCGACTTCCCCACCAACCGCGGCGGCCTCTGCGAGAAGGGATCCTCGGCGGCCGAGCTCCTCGAGCATCCCGACCGGCTGACCACGCCGCTGGTGCGCGACGCGCGCACCGAGCCGTTCCGCGAAGCGTCATGGGACGAGGCGCTCGAGCGGGTCGCCGGCGCCCTGCGAGCCGCCCAGGAGCGCCACGGCCGTGACGCGGCGGGCCTGTTCGGCGGCGGCGGGATGACCAACGAGAAGGCCTACCAGGCCGGCAAGTTCGTCCGCGTCGCCCTCCGGAGCGCCTCGATCGACTACAACGGCCGCTTCTGCATGTCCAGCGCCGCCGCGGCCGCCAACAAGGCCTTCGGTGTCGACCGCGGGCTGCCCTTCCCGCTGCCCGACATCGCCCGTGCGGACACCGTGATCCTGGTGGGCTCGAACCCGGCCGACACCATGCCGCCGGCCAACCGCTGGTTCTCGGCGGGCCGCGAGCGCGGGGCCCACCACATCGTCGTCGACCCCCGCCGTTCCGCGACCGCCCGGAACGCCGACGTCCACCTGCAGCCCACGCCGGGCACCGATCTCGCGCTCGCCAACGGTCTGCTGCACCTGGCGGTCAAGCACCGACTCGTCGACGCGACCTACATCGTCGAGCGCACCACCGGGTGGCCGGCGGTCCGGCGGGCGATGCGCCAGTACTGGCCCGACCGTGTCGAACGGATCACCGGGGTCCCGGTGCGTGTGCTGGAACGAACCATCCGAACCCTCGCCGCGTCGCGCGCGACGATGATCCTCACCGCCCGCGGCGCCGAGCAGCACGCGAAGGGCTCGGACACGGCGCTCGCGTGGATCAACCTCGCACTGGCTCTCGGCCTGCCGGGACGGCCCTACTCGGGCTGGGCGACGGTCACCGGGCAGGGCAACGGCCAGGGCGGACGCGAGCACGGGCAGAAGGCCGACCAGCTACCCGGCTACCGAATGCTCGCCGACCCCGAGGCCCGCCGACACGTCGCTGGTGTCTGGGGCATCGACCCCGACGAGCTGCCGGCGCCCGGACGCTCCGCCTACGAGATGCTCGACGCCCTCGGCACCGACGACGGCGTCCGCGCGCTGCTGGTGATGGCGTCCAACCCCGCCGTGTCGGCGCCGCGCGCCGGCCACGTCCGCGAGCGGCTCCGCGGCCTGGACTTCCTCTGCGTCTCCGACCTCTTCCTCTCCGAGACCGCCGAGCTCGCCCACGTCGTCCTGCCCTGCTCCCAGTGGGCCGAGGAGGACGGGACGATGACCAACCTCGAGGGCCGGGTGATCCGCCGGCGCCGGGCCGTCGAGCCGCCCGCCGGTGCCCGCAGCGACCTCACGGTGCTCGCCGACCTCGCCGCGCGGCTCGGGCGCGGCGCGTTCTTCAGCGACGACCCCCGCACCGTGTTCGACGAGCTGCGTCGCGCCAGCGCCGGCGGGAAGGCCGACTACGCCGGCATCACCTACGAGCGCATCGACGCCGAGGGCGGCGTCTTCTGGCCGTGCCCGTCCCGGGATTCTCACGGCCGGCACCACGAGGGCACGCCGCGCATGTTCCGCGACGGTTTCCCGACCCCCGATGGGCGCGCCCGCTTCCACGTCGTGCACCACCGCGACGCCGCCGAGGTCCCGGACGCGGAGTACCCCTACGTGCTCACGACCGGGCGCAGCCGCGCGCACTACCAGTCGGGCACCCAGACCCGGCGCACCAAGGCCCTCGTCGACGCCGAGCCCGAACCGTTGATCGACATGCACCCCGACCTCGCGGCCCGTCTCGGCATCGCCGAGGACACCGACGTCACGGTCCGCAGCCGCCGCGGGCGGGCTCGCCTGCGGGCACGGCTCTCGTCGGAGGTCCGCCGCGACACGGTCTTCGCCCCGTTCCACTGGGGGTCCGAGGCGACGATCAACGACCTCACCAACCCGGCCCTCGATCCCGCCTCGCGGATGCCGGAGTTCAAGACCTGCGCCGTCGCCCTGGCCCCCGCCGCAGCACCCGACCTCGGCCCGACGGAGGCCCGATGACGAGCACGCTCCCCGAGCGCACCGAGGACACCAGGCCCGACGGCCCGCGAAGGCGCCTCGTCGTGGTCGGCAACGGCATGGCCGGTGCCCGCGTGATCGAGGAGATCCTGGCCCGCGGCGGAGGGCAGCTGACGATCACGGTGTTCGGCGAGGAACCCTGCGGCACCTACAACCGGCTCCTGCTCTCGGAGGTCCTCGCCGACGGGTTCGACGACGTCGACGAGCTCTTCCTCAACCCGATGGGCTGGTACGACGACAACGGGGTCACGCTGCACTGCGGCGTCCGCGTCGTGCGCATCGATCGGCGGGCCAAGGTCGTCCACGGCGACGACGGCTCGGTCACCGCGTACGACACGCTCGTCATCGCCACCGGGAGCCGATCGTTCTTCCCCCCGATCGAGGGTATGTGGGCGTCGACGACCGACCTCACGCCCGGAGTGTTCGGGTTCCGCAGCCTCGACGACGCCACGAACATGCTGCGCCACGTCGGCACGGCGACGCGGAGGACCGCGGTCGTCATCGGCGGCGGGCTTCTCGGGCTCGAGGCCGCCGCGGGCCTCCGGGGACACGGCCTCGCGGTACACGTCGTGCACCCCACCGAGGTGCTGATGAACCAGCAGCTCGAGGCCGAGGCGGCCACGGTGCTGCGCACCAAGCTCGAGCGTCTGGGACTGCACATGCACCTCGGGGTGAAGGCAACCGAGATCCTCGTCGGCGACGACGGCGCGGTGTCCGGTGTCCGGTTCACCGACGGCTCGGTCCTCGACTGCGGCACCGTGATCGTCACGACCGGCATCCGACCGAACATCGGGCTCGCGACGGCCGCGGGACTCCGGACCGAGCGTGCGATCGTGGTCGACGACCGGATGGCCTCGATCGACGACGGCGACGTCTTCGTGGTCGGCGAGTGCGCTCAGCACCGCGGGGAGGTCTACGGCGTGGTCGGGCCCCTCTGGGAGCAGGCCGCCGTGCTCGCCGACGTCATCACCGGCACGAACCCGGACGCCGAGTACCACGGCTCGCGGCTGCTGACGAAGCTCAAGGTCGCAGGCGTCGACGTCGCACACATGGGCCTGCGCGAACCCGAGCACGAGACCGACGAGATCGTCCGCTACACCGAGACCGGTCGCGGCATCCACCAGACTCTGATCATCCGGGACGGGACGCTCGTGGGAGCGACGCTCGTCGGCGACGTCAGCATGCTGGCCTCGCTGGCGCAGGCGTTCGACAGTCGCTCGCCGCTGCCCCAGGAGCGGGCCCGGCTGCTGTTCGACCTCGGCTGGGGCGAGGGCACCGCGGCGGCCCATCTCCCGGCCGACACCCGCGTCTGCCACTGCAACCGCGTGTCCAAGGCCGATCTCGTCGGGTGCGTGGCGGGCGGGTGCGAGTCGGTGTCCGGGGTGATGGCCCAGACACGAGCAGGCACGGGCTGCGGGACCTGCCGGGCCCTGGTCGCGGAGATCGTCGAGGCGACAAGGGCTCCATCAACCAACGCGCCGTGCGCGATCGCCGCGCCCACCTCGTCGCCGCCCTCGCCGTCGACCCACCACCCGCCGGCGTGGTCGTGAGGTCGGGGTAGGAAGGTCCTCATCCGGGGGCCGTCGCCGCTGGCTGCGCGGCGCGGCGGGTCTCGCCCGGGTCGATCGGATCCCGCAGCAGGAGGGAGAGCCCGGCGACGATCAGGTACATGACGCAGTAGGCGATGGCGACCCCGCCGCCGCCGAACGCCCGATAGAAGGCGGTGACGGTCAGCGGGCCGAGCAGGGCAGCGCCCCCGGCGCCGGTGTTGAGGATCGCGAGAGCCGCCCCCTTGTCCTTGAGCGCGACCATCGAGGGCATGAGCGCCGAGAGGGGGACGAAGCCCGCGAGCACGATGCCGTAGATCGCGCCGAGGATGGTGGCCACGACGAAGCTCTGCGAGGCGATGGCCCCGAAGTACCACACCGGCGTGGCGACGGCACAGCCCAGGCAACCGAACACCGTGATCGTGCGCCGCCATCCGAAGTAGTCACCGAAGACCCCGAAGAACAAGTTGGCGCCGATGTTGGCGGCGTAGGCGACGGTCTGCAGGATCGCCAACTGCTGGACGGTCAGGAACCCTCCGCCCGGGGCGGCCGGGCCGAGGGTGAACGGGAACAGCGCGAAGAAGCCGTACTCGGGGGCGGTGTTGACCAGCCGGACGAAGAACCCGGCGATCGTGCGCTTGTCCCGCCACAGGATGTCGATGCCCTCGGTGAGCCGGCGCAGGCTGCGTGGGTGCTCGACGGCCTCGTCCGCGATCGGTTGGAGCCCGCTCGGGTGGGTCACCGCGAAGCACCCGATCAGCGCGCCGACGGCCACGATGACCAGGGACAGCACGAGCGTGCCGTGGAGACTCAGTCCGATGGGCCCCACGGCCAGGGCGGCGACCGCGGCGCCGAGGGTGGGGAGCCCACCGGTGAAGGCGAACCAGAACCACCCCGCGGCCGACCCGCGCATGCGCGGCTTGGCCAGGGTCTGGATCCACACCAGGAAGCCGAAGGCGAACAGCGGGTAGGCCAGGCCGCGGATGCCGTACACGGTGGCGATGAACGCGAGGCTCTTGCTCGGCAGCGCGGCGAAGAGGAACAGCACCTCGAAGACGATCCAGATGCCGGCGCCGAGCCACATCACGCGCCGGGGGCCCCAGATCGCGGAGAGCGTCCCGGAGAACCACGACGCGACGAGCACCGCGACCCCGTAGAGGGTGACCGTGTAGAACGACGCCTGGGCACCCGACAGCCCGCCGCCGCCGGGTTGCTGCAGGTAGTCGGTGAGGTAGCTGACCTCCACGCCGTCGCCGATCATGAAGATCAGGACGCCGAGGAAGCCCCAGCGCAGCGGGTAGGGCATACCCCACCGCTCGATCCAGCCCGACGGCCGCTCGTCGGTGGTCCCGGTGGTCCCCGTCCCGGTGGTGTCCGTGCGGGCAGGGTCGTTGCTCTCGCTCATGGGTCGCCTCCACGAAGTGCAGCGACTCACATGTACCAAGAAGAGTGTTAATTTCACAACCCCGACTGGTGGGTCATCTCGGTGCCACCGTCACGCGGACGTGCTCGCGGAGCTCCAGGAGCAGGTCCTCGGCGACCCCGTGGTCGACCACCAGCGCGTCGAACGCCTCGAGGGGGCGCAGCTGGTGCAGGGCCCGGCGGGGCGCCTTGCTCGAGTCCATCAGCAGGACCGAGCGGGCCGCCGCGTCGAGCATCGCGCGCTTGACCAGGACGATGTCCTGCTCCTGGTGGTAGGTCATCGAGCCGGTCATCGACGAGGTGGAGACGAACGCCGCGTCCACCGAGATCGACGCGATCGACTCCATGCACGCGATCCCGCGGAAGGCGTCGTGGGTGCGCGAGTAGTCGCCGCCCAGGGCGATCAGGCGCACCTCCGGCATCTCCTTGAGCAGCGCCACCGCGGGCAGGTAATTGGTCACCACGGTGAGCGGTCCGACCTGGTGCAGCCGCTCGACCAGGGCCAGGGCCGTCGACGAGTCGTCGACCAGGATCGAGGAGCCCGGCTCGACCATCGGCAGCGCGGCCTGCGCGATCGCCGCCTTCTCCGCCTGTCGCACCGAGCGCCGGTACTCGGAGTGGGCCTCGAACACCGACGTCGGCTGCGCGGACACCCCGCCGCGGTGCTTCCGGACCAGCCCGCGGCGGGCGAGCTCGTCCACGTCGCGGTGCACCGTCATCAGGCTTACCCCGGTCAGCTCCACCAGCTCGGCCGCGCTCGCCGACCCCGTCGTGAGGACGTGGTCCGCGATCCGTTGCTGGCGCGCGGTGCGCGCCCGCACCGGCCGGGTCACCGGTCCCGCCCGTCCGGCAGTGCCGGCCGCCTCCCGGCTCAGATCGGGCCGCGCGGACGTGACCGTCTTCACGTCGGCGGGTTCCGTGGTCACATCGCAGATGTTAACTTACCAACACTGGTGCGAGGCAGAATCACGAGGGAGATGGCGCCGGTGCTGATGTCCGAAGAACGCGCGCAGCTGGTGGAGTACAGCCGGCGGATGCAGGCGGACGAGCTGACCGTCGGCACCTCCGGCAACCTCAGCGTCCGCCGCGGGGACCACGTGGCGATCACGCCGAGCGGAGCGGCCTACGAGGAGCTGACCCCGGAGTCGATCTGCGTGATCACCCTGGACGGGGAGCGGGTGGAGGGGGAGCTGGAGCCCTCCTCGGAGGTTCCCATGCACACGCAGGTCTACGAGCACACCGACGCGCTCGCCGTGGTGCACACCCACCCGCTCTACGCCAGCACGCTGTCAGTGCTGGTCGACGAGGTTCCGCCGGTGCACTACATGATCGCGCTGTTGGGCGGCCCGGTGCGGGTGGCCCCCTACGCCACGTACGGCAGCCGCGAGCTGGCCGAGAACAGCGTGACGGCGATGAACGGCCGGTTCGGCGCACTGCTGCGCAACCACGGCGCCACCACCTACGGCGAGAGCCTGCGCAAGGCCTACACCCGCAGCGTGTACCTGGAGTGGGTGTGCCGGATGTATCACCAGGCCCGGCTGCTGGGCGAGCCGCACCTGCTGCCGGCAGACGAGATCGAACGCGTGGGCAAGAAGCTCGACAGCTACGGCCAGTCCGTCAACCCGAGCTGATCGTGACAGCACCGGTGCACACCCAGGACCCCACCCGGCTGGGCCCGGACCAGCGTCGGGACGCGCTGCAGCGGTTGCGCCACGACACCTTCGACATCGTGGTGGTCGGGGGCGGCGTGACCGGCTGCGGCATTGCCCTCGACGCCGCCACCCGCGGCCTGTCGGTCGCGCTGGTGGAGATGCGCGACTACGCCGCCGGGACGTCGAGCCGGTCCGGCAAGCTGATCCACGGCGGGCTGCGGTACCTGGAGCAGCTGAACTTCCCGCTGGTCCGGGAGGCGCTGCGGGAGCGGGCCCTCATGCTGCGCCGGCTGTGCCCGCACCTGGTCACCCCTGTGCGGTTCGTCTACCCCCTGCAGCACCATGGGTGGGAGCGCCTGTACGTCGGCGCCGGGACCCTGCTCTACGACACCCTGGGCGGGGCCGGCGCGGTGCCGCGTCACCGGCACCTGACCCGCGCCGGGGCACGCCGGCTCGCGCCCGCACTGTGCCCCGACGGCCTGACCGGGGCGATCACGTTCTACGACGCGCAGGTCGACGACGCCCGCCACACGGTGACCCTGGCGCGCACCGCCGCGGCGTACGGCGCGACCGTGGCCTCGGCGGTGGCGCTGATCGGGGCGCGCCGCGAGGGGCAGCGGGTGGCGGGGGTGCGCGTCCGCGACGTCGAGTCCGGCGAGGAGTTCGACGTCCGCGCGCGGCACGTCATCAATGCGACCGGAGTGTGGACCGACCACACCCAGGAGCTGCTCGGCGCCCCCGCGGCGTTCCGGGTACGTGCCTCCAAGGGGGTGCACGTGCTGGTGCCGCGGGAGCGCATCCGGTCCGAGGCCGCCGTCCTGGTCCGGGCCGAGGACAGCGTGCTGTTCATCCGCCCGTGGGGACGGCACTGGATCCTCGGCACGACCGACACGTCGTGGCGACTGGACCTGGACCATCCCGCGGCGAACCGCGCCGACGTCGAGTACCTGCTGCGGGAGGCCAACCGGGTGCTCGACCCGCCGCTGGAGCACGCGGACGTCGTGGGCGTGTTCGCCGGCCTGCGCCCGCTGCTGTTCGGGGAGTCGGAGGTCACCAGCCGGCTCAGCCGCGAGCACGCGGTGGCCGCGCCCGCCGACGGCCTCACCGTGATCGCCGGCGGCAAGTACACCACCTACCGGGTGATGGCCGCGGACGCTGTGGACGCCGCCGCCCGCGGGCTCGGCGGGGACGTGCCGCCGTCGTGCACCGAGGATGTCCCGCTGCTCGGCGCGGAGGGGCACACCGCGCTGTGGAACGCCCGCCACCGGCTGGCCCGGGAGGCCGGGCTGCCCGTCGACCGGGTGCAGCGCCTGCTGCACCGGTACGGCTCGCGGATTCACGACCTGCTGGCGCTGATGCGCGGGCGCCCCGAGCTGGGGCACCCCCTCGCCGGCGCGGACGACTACCTCGCGGCGGAGGCGTTCTACGCCGTCAGCGACGAGGGCGCGCTGCACCTCGACGACGTGCTCACCCGCCGGCTGCACGCGTCGATCGAGACCGAGGACCGCGGGGTGACGGCCGCCGAGCACGTCGCCGGGCTGATGGCCGAGGTGCTCGGTTGGGACGACGCGGCCACCGCCGACGAGGTCGCGCGCTACCGCGACCGGGTGGAGGCGGAGCGCCTGTCGCAGCAGCAGCCCGACGACGCGTCCGCCGACGCCGCCCGCCGGGGGGTCCGGGATCCCCGCCTCGTCACCGGCGAATGACGGCCACCCGAAGCTTGGAGAGCGACATGTGCGTGTGCCGGGCCCGTCCCGACGAACACCCGTGGAGGGCGCCATGAGCACAACACCAGGGGTGGCATCGTGATCGTCGGCGTCGACGTCGGGACGTCGGTGACCAAGGCCGACGCCTACGACGCGCAGGGAGGCAAGCTGGCCTCGGCCCAGCGCGCGTCGCGGCTGGAGCAGTACCCCGACGGGCGCGTCGAGCAGGACCTGGAAGACGTCGTCGCGTCGGTGGCCGACGTCGTCCGCCGGGTGGTGGCCGACGCCGGCCGGGAAGGTGGACACGGCGACGTCCGGGCACTGGCCCTCACCGGTCAGGGCGACGGGCTGTGGCTGCGCGACGCCGACGGCGCGGCGGTGCGCCCGCCGATCTCCTGGCTCGACGACCGCGCCGCCGACGTGGTGCGCGGTTGGCAGGACGACGGCACGGTCGCGGAGGTCTACCGCCGCACCGGCTCTGGACTCTTCCCCGGCTGCCACGCCCCACTGCTCGTCGCGCTGGATCGTCACGAGCCGGAGGCGCTGCAGCGGGCCCGGGTGGCGGGCTACTGCGTGGACGCCCTGGTGCAGCGTCTCACCGGCGAGATCACTGTCGACGCCTCCGACGCGTCGCTGCCGTTCCTCGACGTCCGCACCCGCCGTTACGACGAGGGCGCGCTCGCCGCCTGCGGTGTCTCGCAGCACCGCGGTCTGCTTGCCGAGCCCGCCCCGGCGGGGACGGTCTTCGCCCTGGACCGCCGCGGCGCCGGGATCACCGGCCTGCCCGAGGGCACCCCGGTCACCGGCGGCCCGTTCGATCTGCCCGCCTGTGCCGTCGGCGCCGGGCTGGCCGAGCCCGGGGACGGGCTGATCATCATCGGCACCACGCTGGCCTGCGAGGTACTGACCGACCGGGTCGAGCCGGACGACCCCGACGCCGCCGAGCCCGCCGGGATGTGGCTGTGCACGCCGGACGAGGACATGTGGCTGCGCGCCATGCCGGCCATGGTCGGCACCGCCGGCCTCGATTGGCTCCTGGACTTCCTCGGCGTCGGCATCGACGCCCTGGGCGAGCTGCTCGAGGGCACCCGCCCGGGGGCCGGTGGAGTGTCGGCGCTGCCGTTCCTGTCGGCGTCGGGCGAGCGGGCCCCGTTCGTGGACACCCGGGCCCGCGGCCAGATCGAGGGCGTCACGCTCTCCACCCGCCGCGGCGACGTCGTCCGCGCGGTGTGCGAAGGCATCGCCTACACCGCCAAGCACTGCTTGGAACGGGCCGTGTCGTCCGCACCCGGTGCAGGCCGGCTCGTGGCCGGCGGTGGCGGCGCCCGCTCGGGACCCTGGGCGCAGATCTTCGCGGACGTCCTCGAGCGACCGCTCGAGGTGCCCGACGACCCCGGGCTCGGCACGCGGGGAGCCGCGATGACCGCCGCCCGGGGCCTCGGCGACGAGGTGGACCCCGCCACATGGGCCGCACCGTCGCGCACGGTCGAGCCCTCGTCCGCGGCGCACACCTGCTACGCCGAGGGCTACCTGCGCTACCGCGCCCACGTCGACACCGCCCGCGAGTTCTGGGGCCGCCAGGCCCAGGGCTTCCGCCGCGTCCCCGACCCATCCACCGATCGACCACCACGGAGGTGACCCCATGACCGCCGCCACATCGCAGTCGGGCACGCCCGCCCCCGCCCTGTTCGACCTCACCGGCCGCACCGCCCTCGTCACCGGGGCGGGCAGCGGGATCGGGCAGCGCGTCGCGGTCGGCCTCGCCGAGGCCGGCGCCGACGTCTCCTGCATCGACCTTCCCGCGCAGCGTGCCGGCAGCGAGGAGACCGCGGAGCGGATCCGAGGGATGGGCCGCCGGGCCACGGTGATCGACGCCGACGTGACCGACGCCGAGGCGATCGACGCCGCGATCGGGGCGCACGAGCGCGAGCTCGGACCGCTCGACGCCGCGCTCAACTGCGCCGGGGTCAACCACAGCGCCCACGCTGAGGAGATGGAGCCCGGCGACTTCCGGCGCGTCGTCGACATCAACCTCACCGGCGTCTACCTGTCCTGCCGCGCCGAGGCCCGCCGCATGCTCGACCGGGGCCGCGGCACGATCGTCAACATCGCCTCGATGTCGGCGACGATCGCCAACCGTGGGCTGTGGCAGGCGCACTACAACGCGTCCAAGGCGGGGGTGAAGCACCTGACCACCACGCTCGCGCTGGAGTGGGCGAGCCGCGGGGTGCGGGTCAACGCGCTGTCCCCGGGCTACATCGAGACGCCCCTGATCGCAGGGCCGGAGTGGGCCGAGAAGAAGGCCGGCTTCGCCCATGACACCCCGATGCGTCGGCTGGGCACCCCCGACGACCTCGTCGGCCCCGTGGTGTTCCTGCTCTCGGACGCCGCCAGCTTCGTCACCGGCGCCGACCTGCTCGCCGACGGCGGCTTCACCGGCTGGTGACGGCTCCGACCGTGCGCGTGAGATCACCGCGCAGAATCGGCCAGCCGCGACGCTCTCGATCGCCGGCGCCGGCAGTCGGGGCTCTCCTCGCGCGGCGGAGCCCACGTGTCGGGGCCTCCACGGCCGGGAAGCCTCAAGGGCACGCCGCGCCCGGGGCCGATCGTCCGCACCGCCCGCCGGTCCCTCGCAGGGCGCTCGTCGAGACACCGGGATGGGGCGGGGCAGGTTGTGCACGTGCCCACGGCACAGGCTCGCCGGGACTTCGCCTGACGGGACGAGGCATGTCCTTCCCCGACCGCCGGGACGCCATCCGGCGCAGCGTCGCTCGTCTGGGGGCCGTCGCCGCCCTGGCCGCCGGCGTGTGGGGCGTTACCGCCGCCACCGGCGCTGCCGTACCGCCGATCCCTCCTCCGCTGCCCCCGCCCGCGGTTCCGACGTCGACACCCGCTACATCCGATACCTCGCCCGTCGGCCTCGCAGTCCCCGCGGGGCCCTGGGACAGCATCGCTCGGTGCGAGACCGGCGGTAACTGGCACGCCGACACCGGCAACGGCTACCAGGGCGGACTGCAGCTCAGCCCCCAGACGTGGATGACACACGGTGGCGGCCAGTTCGCCCCACGGGCCGACCAGGCCAGCCGCGAGCAGCAGATCGTCGTCGCGGACCGGGTCCGGGCCGAGGAGGGTTGGCAGGCCTGGTCGGGCTGCGTCGACGAGGTCGCCCCGCGGTGATCGGCCGCGGCGTCCGCCGGCGCGGCCTGATGACGGCGTTCGCCTGGTCGCCCCGGCTTCAGTGAAGGCTCACGAGCGTCGACAAGGCCTGCGTCGAGACTCATGTCGGAAGACCCCCGCACCCGGTCCTCGACGGGGAGTCCTCGACGAGGTCGAGCAGCAGCGCCGGCCGCCTCGGCGGGCGGAGCGCGGCGACTGCTCGTCACCTGGAGCAACCGTCGTGGGAACCGTTGCCGCCGGGTCGACAACAATGGCCTAGCAAGGGCGGCGGATTCGTCGCTCAGCGTCGAATGCCCCGGGAATGGCGAGATCCGGAATCGGAAGAATGCCTCGTGGGACTCGTATCCGGGCGCCCGTCGTGCCAGTCTGGGTCTCCGGGAAAGGGAATGCACCCACGTCGTGCGAACCGGCGACCGCGACGTGGTCCGGGGGCACAATGATCGACGCAGCGAGCAGTTCCGCGCCGCCGGGCTCCGCCCTCGGCGCGGCGGTGCGGCGTTTGCTGCTGCTTGCGGGCCTGCTGCTCGGGATGCTGCTCCTCGGTGCGGTGTTCGCCGACCACGCCCACGCCGACACCGGCGGTGGTCACCCGCCCGGCGGGCACACCCCTCCCGCGCATGCGACCTCTCAGAAGGCCAGCCGGGTCGCGACCTCTGAGAAGGCCACCCAGGCCGCCACCTCTCGGAAGGCCACCCAGGTCTCAGCCCGCTCGGTCAGCACCGCCGCGTCGGCGAGCAGCCATCGGTCGACGCACACCGGCACGCCGCCCAGCACCCCCCGATCTACGCACGCAAGCGGATCGGTAGGCACGGCCAGGTCGGGCAGCACGACGAGTACCCGCCCGGTCACCGTCCACCCCCGGGTGCATACCGCCGCTCGACCGGTGACGCGGTCGTCGGCCACACCCGCGAGCCGCGAGCGGGTGGGTGCCGGTCGGTCCGGCGCAGCCGCACAGACCGCGGAGAGCGTTCGCAGGCTGACCGAACCCCTGAACCGGTCCGATGGTGGGCCCCTCGCCACATCGCCCTCGGTCGGCGTGTCGGCGAGCCTGGTCCGACCGTCGGCCGCGGTGGCGCCGGTCGCGGCGGCCGTGTCGGTGGCGCCGGCAGTGCTGCACGACGTCGGGTTGCCGCGGATCCGCCCCACCTCCCTGCCATCGACGTCGGTGGTGACCGGCTTGGCAGCGGCGACGCGAGCGGATCGCGTGCTGCTCACCGGCCTCATCGGCGCTGCGCTCGAGGCGCCGCTGACGGTGTCGATCTCGCCCTCGGGCGTGTCCGCGGCGGTGTTGCCGACGCCGGAACCGGTCCTGTCACTGGCGCTCTCGACAGGCGGCTCCCTGGCGACGGTCCTGCCCGTCGGCCCCCTGTCGGTGGGCGTCTCCGTGGCGGCGGCACCGGTGCGGACTGCCGTGCTCCCGGCCGCTGCGCTGCTCATGGCGTCGACCGGTCCGCCGCGTGCCGCACCCGCCGTCTCCCCGGTGGTCCCGGCCGCGGCTCCGCCCGTCATGACGGCCGCGCCGATGCCCCCGAACGCGGAGACCGGCGGGCAAGCCCCCATGGCGATGGAACCGGCGCTCGTCCCGGTCGCGCCGCAGCACGAGGTGTCGACCATCCCGGTTGCGGGTCTTCACGGGGCACCCGAACTGTTGATCAGCCCCTCGGACCCGGCGACGCAGGGCCTCCCGGATGCCCCGGTGCCGCCCGCGATGCCGGCTGCCACGGGCTCGGCCGCGGCGAGCAGTGCTGCCGACGAGTGGGCTCCGCTGTCGCTGTCCCCTGACTTGCCAGCCGCGCTGCTCGCGGCGGCGGGTCTGGTCCTGGCCGGCGCGCGCCGCCGGGCGACGTGGTGGTTCCCCGAGATCGCCGTCGGACCCGGCTGAGGCTCCCCGCCCTCCTGTTCTGCGCGCCCGCGATGTAGGCGTCTCCACCACGACGCTGCCGCCGTCGGTAGCCGACCGGACGAGCCCCCAGAGCGATCACCCGCGCCCGGCCTGAGCCCCAGGGCGCCGACCCGCCCCGGGAGAACAGAACTGGAGCGGCGCCCGCCGCTATATCCGGTCTGCCCGATGCGCCCTGAATCCGGGTCGTCGTCCGGGCAGAACAGGTCGACCGCTGGTGCGTGCCGAATCCGACCCGACGTCGAGTTCCTCGACACCGAGAGGAACCGTGCCGATTTCTCCACGCGCAGACCGCGGAGCACGCGCGGGCTTTCCCGGCGCCCAGAGCCGGGACATGACGACCCTCGGCGAGATCGAGGGTTGGAAGGACGTCACGACGAGCCGAGTGAGGGGTCGGCTCGTCGTGGCTCCTTCGACCGTGGGCCGCTGATGCGCCGAATCCTCTCGACAGCGCGCCACGCGGTGGTGGATCGCGAACCCGGCATCGGTGATGCCCATGGACAGCGCGGTGGTCGGTCCGGTGAGGGTCATGGCGCTCGCGGTGAGGCCACCGACGAGGAACTGCAGCAGGCCTTGCAGTGCCGATGACCGGCGCCACGATCGGCGCCACCCCGTTGACCAGCATGAGGTGGAGAAAGCTGCGCGTCCTGCGCGCCGCCTGGTCCCGGGAGCTCGCGACCGTCCTGGGCGAGGAGCGCGACGCCGTGGCGCAGTGCGTGGAGCTGCTCAGCCACCTCGAGCAACGCTTCATCACCGACGACCGACCCGCCTGATCGTGACGCCGGACCGTCGGAATGCGGGCCGCGGCGGCCGGGTTGCGCGTGGAGGGGGCCCACGAGGAGAGGGAGACCGCTCATGACGGTGGCACCGGGCCGGTACGGCGTGTGGGCAGGAGGACCGGACCTGTCCACCGAGCTGGCGGCGACGATCGAGGGACTGGGCTACGGAGCCATCTGGATCGGCGGCAGCCCACCCGCCGACCTGGCGCTCCCCGAGTCGCTCCTCGCAGCGACCGACCACCTCGTGGTGGCCACGGGCATCGTCAACATGTGGGGCTCGGCCGCCTCCGAGGTGGCGCGGTCCTACCACCGGTTCGCCGAGCGCTACCCCGACCGGTTCCTGCTCGGCGTCGGGATCGGGCACCCGGAGGCCACGGGGCAGTACCGCAAGCCCTACGCCACGATCATCAAGTACCTCGACGAGCTCGACGCCGGCGGTGTGCCGGTCGAGGGCCGGGCCCTCGCCGCGCTCGGACCGAAGGTGCTCGCCGTCTCCCGCGACCGCACCGCCGGCGCGCACCCGTACCTGACGACGCCGCGGCACACCCGCGAGGCCCGCGAGATCCTCGGTGAGGGTCCGCTGCTGGCGCCGGAGCAGAAGGTCGTGCTCGACACCGACGTCGACCGGGCACGCGCGATCGGCCGGGAGAAGGTGAGCAACCCCTACCTGAAGCTCACCAACTACCGCAGCAACCTCCTGCGGACCGGCTTCACCGAGGAGGACCTGGACACCGCGTCGGACCGTCTGGTGGACGCGCTGGCGGTCCACGGCGGCGCGGCCGCCGTCGCCGGAGGGCTCAACGCCCACCTCGACGCCGGTGCGGACCAAGTCTGCGCGCAGGTCCTCGTCCGCGACCGGGCCGACTACATCCCGGCGCTGACGTCCCTGGCCGAGGCCCTGAGGCTGTGACGGCCTGACCAGAGCGGATCACGGCGCTCGTGCGCCCAAGGTGCACGGCGTTCGATGGATCCGACGGCGTGGACGGCATCACCGCCGGGCCCGGCTCGTCACCTTCCAGCCCCACGACGACGCCGGCCCCTCCCGCCGGATGACGGGAGGGCCGTAACGAGAGCCACCGACAGCCCGGGCCACCGTCAGTCGACGACGGCGGTCACGGGCGCAGCGAACCAACATCCAGTTCCAGCGTGACGACGCCGCTGATCGCGGCGAAGCCCCGGTCGTGAGCCAGGACCGGTGTCCCGCTGTCGATCGCGACGGCGGCGATCATGCAGTCGACCAGCCCGCGCGGCGTCACGCCTGCCCGCCGGCAGGTCCGATAGATCCGGACCGTCGCGTCGACGTGTACTGCGGCGTCGAACCGGATCAGGTCGAACCGGTCGAGCAGACGGCGCAGCTCGACCTCCCGACGGTCGTCCCGGGCCCCGGCCAGCAGCTCCATCACGACCGGCTCGGTGACCGCGACCTCGTCGGTGGCGGCGATGAGACGGGCCAGGCGCTCGTCGGCCGCACTGCCCGTAGCGCGATCGAACTCGATCCACGCCGACGTGTCGACCAGGATCACGAGCGAGGTGGGAGGTCGGCGGGGACCTCGTCCAGAGCCCGCGCACCGCGCATCGCCAGTGCTTCCTCGCGGGTCATCGGTCGACCGGCCAAGCGCCGGAGCGCGAGGGCGACGGCCTCGGTCTTGGTCGCGAGCCGGTACCTCTGCATCACGACCACGAGGTCGTCGTCATCGATGTCGATGTTGGTACGCACACACCAACAATACACCTTTTACACCATCAACGTCTTGAGCTCATGTGGGCCGCCGGGTCGGCGGCCAGCGGCCAATCGCCTCACCGGAACGCTTGTGGCGCAAGTTCACGACGTGTCGGCAAAAGCGGGTGCCGCAGGTCCGAATCCTGCCGGGGGCGCCCCTACTGATCGAGGCCCGTCACGGAGATGGAGCGCCCCAGGACCCAGCGTCGCCGCCACGATCAGTCACGTCCCGACGTCGAGCGCAGGGTCAGCGCGGCGATGGTCGGGGTGTCACGCGGGTCGAGGCCAGCGCGGCCGTTCTCGTCGATGACCGATCACCCCTCGGATCGGGGCGCGGTCGGGTCGGGACGGGTCGCGGCGAGGTGGTTGGTGATCGCCGTGATGGCCACCAGCCCGGCGAGCAGCCCGCCCATGACCAGCACCCCCACGGCCAGCGGTATCACGGTGGTGGCGCCGGCGGCGAGCAGGACCAGGACCGCGGTGCCCAGCACCGCGCGGCGCCAGGGGCGGGTGCCGGCGGTGGTGCCGGCGTGCAGGGCGGCCAGCACGAGCAGGCACACCGCGACGGGCACGGCGACGGCGAACGCGGCGACCAGCGGCTCGACATGGCTGACCTGCCCGCTGGTGTCCGCAGCCACCTCGAGCCCGGCCCCGAGCGCGGCGACCGCGGCGAAGACCGCGTAGTGCCCGTATCCCCAGCCCAGCGCGGTACCCAGCCCGGCGCCGCGCAGCTGCTCACCGCCGGCGTGGGCGAAATACACCCACCACAGGCTGAAGACCAGCAGCAGCCCGCCACCGGCGAGCACGAGCAGGGCCGCGGACACTCCACGGTCGCTGATCGCGGACTGGATCGCCGTGGAGGCGGCGAGGATGACCTCGCCGAGCACGATGATGGTGAACAGCCCGTAGCGCTCGCCGATGTGGTCGGGGTGCCACGACGTCTGGCCGCCGCGGCCCTCCGCCCACGCCGGCACGGCGAGCTCGGCGACCACTAGCACGGCGAACCCGACGTAGTCCCACGGGTGCGGCAGCGCCAGCCGGGCCAGCCAGCCGACCTGCACGACGGCGATGCCCGCGGCGTAGCGCAGCGCGGTAGGCCGGGCCGGGGGGTGCGCGGCGGCGGCGCGCAGCCATTGCCCGACCATTGCCACTCGCATGACCACGTAGCCGAGGGTGATCGTGGTGAAGTCGTAGCTGCTCTCGGCGGCGGGCACGCCCGCGGCCAGGACGAGGACCCCGGCCATCTGCAGCAGGGTCAGCAGCCGGTAGGGCACGTCGTCGGCGTCGAACGCCGAGGCGAACCAGGTGAAGTTCATCCACGCCCACCAGATCGCGAAGAACACCATCAGGTAGCCGATGACGCCGGCGCCGACGTGGGCCTCCGACACGCTGTGATGCAGCGCGGAGGCGGCCTGTGAGACCGCCACCACGAAGGTCAGGTCGAACAGCAGCTCCAGCGACGTCGAGGCCCGGTGCCGCTCGCGGGGGTCGCGGGCCGTCATGATCCGCCGCCACGGGCCCGCCCCGGGAGGGCGAGCGGGCGTCCGATTCGCCATGTCCGTCAAGTCCTTCCCGATGGGCGGAACACTCCAGCGCATCGACCGTCTCCGCCGAGCTGCACTGTCGAGCCGGGATCGTCGCTCGTCATCCTCGCTCCCCGTCTTCGGCATTCCGGTCACGGCGGCTGGGTCTCACGGGCGGTCAGGTAGCTCACCGCGTCGATCCACCGGTGAACCGCTCGGCGAGCCGGTGCCAGGGCAGACAGCCCGGGGTGGGCGGGGTCCGACCAGCCGGCCAACAGTCGCTGCAGGTCGTCGTGGCCGGCCGAGAGCAGCGTCTGCGCCGTCTGCTGGCCGGTGTCGGTGACCGCGATGGTCCGGCGTCGGCGAGTTGGCGCAGCCGGGGTCGTAGGGCGGCGACCTCGTCGGGCGTGGTGGTGCGGCGGTGCTCGAGGCGTTCGAGCAGCCAGCAGCAGCGGGGTTCGAGCTCGATGCTCCGGGCGGCGGTCAGGCGCCGATATCGGACCGCGAGGTCTTCGCGGCTGACCAGGACCTGCAGGGCGCGGCTGACCGATCGGCACCCCGGCTCAGGATCCGGCTCAGGGCGGAGGTGAGCTCGGCCGCCGGGTCGTCGGGGAGCTCGGGGCAGCGCCATGCCACGTGCTGGTCGGGCCGCACGAGCAGGGCACCCCGGTCGCCGATGTCGCGCAGGCGGGCCCAGTCGCCGAAGATGTCCTGGTAGTCCAGCCGGTAGCCGATCCGGTGCACGACCAGGTCGAGATCGAGCTCCGCGCCCGCGACCCGAGCGGCGTCGACCCAGGGCTGGCCGCCGATACCGGCGAGCAGGGTGAACCGGCCGCCACCGGCGAGGTCAAGGCTCGATACGGTGGTGGTGCCGTGCTGCAGCCAGGCGTGCGGGAGCCGGTGGCCGGGGTGAGTGCTGGGGTGGTGGTAGAGCTCCGGATCACGGGCCGGTGCCGGTTCGGTCGTGCCGTCGTCGACGACGGCGGACGAGTGGTACTGCTGGTCGAGTTCCACGCCGTGGGCGTTGAACTGGTAGTTCTGCAGCGCCACCGCCTCGTCGAGGGCACGGCGGCGCCGCTCGCCGTGGGGGGTGTCGGAGAAGAGCTCGTCGAGACTCGCCCAGCCCTCCTCGGCGCTCTGCCCGAGGGTGAACCCGAGGGCCTGGGAGATCGGCAGCATGTCCTGCACACTTTGCATGGCCCGGTCGACGACCTGTTTGCCGACGGGTCGGCGTTCGTCGTGGTAGGTGTCGAGCAGGGACTCGCCGGCGCGACCGGCGAGGACTTCGGCGAGTTTCCAGGCGAGGTTGTAGGCGTCCTGGATCGAGGTGTTGGTGCCCAACCCGTTCGCTGGAGGGTGGCGGTGCGCGGCATCACCGGCGAGGAACACCCGGCCCCGGCGGTACTCGCTGGCCACCACGTGGTTGATCTGCCACAGGCTGACCCCTTTGATCCGCACGTCGACCTCGGGATCGCCGATGAGGGTGTGCGCCCGGGCGGTGACCGCGGCTTCGGACAGGTCCGGCTCGCCCTCGGTGGGGTCGTACATGAACAGAATGACCCATTCGTCCCACGTCCGCACGCAGATGAAGGTTCCGGAGCCGACCCAGTAGTCGTTGCCGGGCTGGCACATCCAGTACAAGGTGCCGGGCCGGTGCGCGGTGTAGGCGGCGAGGTCGGCCTCGAGCCACACGTTCGCCGCCGCGCCCAGACCGGTCTCGCCCTCGAAACCGAAGCCGAGCTGCTCGGCGACCGTGCTGCGCCCGCCGTCGGCGGCGATCACGTAGCGGGCGGTGATCGTGTCCTCGGCGCCGGTGTCGCGGTGGCGAACCACCGCGTGCGCCCGCTCGTCGTCCTGGCTGATCGTGACGAGTTCGGTGGAGAACCGCAGGTCCGCGCCGCGCTCCAGGGCGGCCTCGGCCAGCACCGGCTCCATGATGTGCTGGGGGATGTTGCACATCGCCGCGGGGCTGGCCGCCTCGTACTCGGCCTTGCGGGTCACACCGCTGCCCCAGGTCATCAGCCGGGCGATCTCCGGGCCGGCGAAGCTGGTGGCCCACACGTTGTGGCCCATCAGCTCGTTGGGGGTGGCCACCGCGCGGATGCGGTCCTCGATGCCCAGGTCGCGGAACACCTCCATGGTGCGCTGGTTGGTGATGTGCGCGCGGGGGGAGTGCGCCGTGCCCGGATACTTGGTCACGGTGATCGCGTCGACGCCGGCCCGGGCGAGCAGGGCGGCAGCGGTCAGGCCGGCGGGTCCGGCACCGACGACGAGCACATCGGTGGCTGTGGTGGGCACGACTGTTCGACCTCCTCAGGGGGCCTTTCGGCGGCGGACTGCGCGACGACAGTCACTCGGCGGTGGCGAGCCAGGGGTAGCGGGCGGTGTCGTGGCCGGCGTAGTCCGGGTCGAGATAGATGAAGCAGCGGTGGATCCGCCAGTCGCGGATCTCGAAGACGTCGCACCAGCGGCCGCCGGCCCATTCCGGGCTGCCCGCCCGCCAGGGGCCGTCGCGGTGCTGACCGTGGCTGGTGCCCTCGGCGACCAGCACGTCCGCGCCGGAGAAGATCCAGTTGAACGATGCGTAGTCATGGCGGATCGAGGTGATCGTCGATCCGACGTCGGCGAACATGCGCCCGATCTCGTCCTTGCCGGTGGCCAGGCCCCATTTCGGGAACCAGGCCTGGGCGTCGTCGGCGAACAGATCGAGCAGCGAGCCGCCGGAGCTGGTGACTCCTCCGTTGTCGAAGGCCTTGAGGTATTCGAGGGCGACGGACTTGCGTTGCTCGTCGGTCATCGTCTGGGTGGAGAGGGTCATCGGGGCTCCTGTGCGATGCGGTGACGAGACGGGGGTCAGCTCTTGTCGCTGTGGGCACCGGTCATGAGGGCGGCGAGGTCCTCGGGGTGCAGGAACGACGGCGGCGGGGGCGGCCCCCAGCGGTAGAGCCCGGAGGCGCCCTCGAAGTCCTCGGGGGTCCAGGTCTGGTCGTCGACGATGGCGTCCATGTCGGCGTAGTACTCGCTGAAGTTGCCGGCCGGGTCCTTGAGGTACCAGAAGAAGTTCGAGCCGATGTGGTGGCGGCCCAACCCCCAGATGTGCCGTTCGGGGTGGCCCTCGAGCATGGCGTGCGCGCCGCGCCCGACGTCGTCGATGTCGTCGACCTGCCAGGAGGTGTGGTGCAGGAAGTTCACCGGGGCAGGCAGCACCAGCACGTTGTGGTGATCGGTCGAGCAGCGCATGAACGCCGAGAGCCCGGGGACCTGGTCGGAGAGCTTGAACCCCAACCCGTCGAGGAAGAACCGCTTGCTGGCCTCGTAGTCGGTCGTGCCGAGCACGAAGTGTCCGAGCTTGCGTGGGGTGACCGCCCCGGCCCGCACGATGCCCGGCGCGCGGGTGTTGGCCCGCTCGATGCGCCCGACCCCGTTGTAGGGGGTGGGGTCCTGGGTGGGCTGATCCAGCCGGGGCAGGACCTCGACGACGCCGCGGGCGCCGGAGACCGGTTCGCAGGTGGTGACGGTGTCGTCGCCGCGCTCGACCTTGTAGTCGAGCTTGGCCAGGGACGCGGCGATGCGACCGAGGTCGTCGTGGTCGTCGGCCGCGATGCGGAACTCCACGAGTTGGCGGCGGCGGGATTGGACGATCTCGAGCTGCTCGCCACCGTGGGTGGTGGAGAACGCGGCCCGACCGTCGTGGGCACGCGAGAGACCGAACTCGTCGTAGTACGCGGCGGTGCTCGCGACGTCGGGGACGCCGACGGTGACCTTGGAAACACGATGCAGAGCCATGAGGGATTCCTTGAAGAGGAGGCCGCAGGGTCGGCGCGAGAAGGGGTTCAGGGGCTGACGAAGCGGTGGCGCATCTCGCCGATGCCGCTGGCCCAGGTGCGCAGCTCGTCGCCGGGGCGCAGGAACCGCTGCGGGTCGCGGCCCATGCCCACCCCCTCCGGGGTGCCGGTGAAGATGACGTCGCCCGGGAGGAGCTCGACGATGGCGGAGAGCTTGGCGACCAGCGCGGGCACGCTGAAGATCAGGTCGCTGGTGCGGCCCTTCTGCATGCTCTCGCCGTTGACCTCGCAGCCGACCTCGATGTCGTCGCGGTCGGCGAGCTCCTCCGGGGTGACCAGCACCGGGCCCAGCGGGCTGTAGCCGGGGTAGGACTTGCCCATGCCGAACTGCGGGGGTGCCGCGGCGAACTGGGTGCTGCGATCGGAGATGTCCTGGCCCACGGTCAGCCCGGCCACGTGGTCCCAGCCGCGCTCGGCGGGAACACGGTGCGCCCCGCGGCCGATGACCGCGACGAGCTCGACCTCCCAGTCCACGTTCCCGGGCGACAGGGTGATCTGCCCGGCGGGGCCGGTGAAGCTGGAGACGTACTTGGTGAACACCACCGGCTCGGTGGGCAGCTCGTAGCCGGACTCGGTGGCGTGGCTGGCGTAGTTCAGCCCGAGGGCGAACACCTGGGCCGGCCGGGGCACCACCGCGTGTAAGGACTCGGCGGAGATCGGTTGGGCGTCGGCGAGCGACACCGCCGCTGCCCAGGCGTGGAACTCGTCCCAGCGGGAGTAGACGGCCTGGGGATCCGCCCCGAACAGCCCCTCGCTGGCCGCCTCCACGTCCACGCCGACGTACGGCCCGGCCGCAGCAGACCCCCCAGCAGACCCTGCCGTCGCCGTCGTCGCGTCCTGCGGGCCGAGCACGACCAGCCGGCCGGCGCTGTTCGCGATCCGCATCCCAACCTCCACACGGGGACCGCCCGGCCGCTTCCCGGCCGGTGACCCATCCCACTGTGCACCCTTGCAGACCAACATCGCAAGGGGTTTTCAACATTGTGCAGTTGGAGGTACCAGCTGATAGCATGTCGAACCATGGCCGGCGGACCGACCCGGGGCGAACGCGTCTACGACGCGCTGCGAGCCGACATTCTCGCCGGCCGGATGGCGCCCGGGCAGCGGCTGCGATTCGCCGCGCTCTGCGAGCGATACGACTCGAGCATGGGGCTGCTGCGCGAGGCCCTGTCCCGGCTCGAGGAGCAGGGCCTGGTGCGCTCGGAACGCCAACAGGGCTACCGGGTCACCCCGCTCTCGGCCGAGGACCTCCGCCATCTCACCGAGGCCCGCTGCGAGATCGAACCGTTGGTGCTGCGGCACTCCATCGACCAGGGCGACCTCTCGTGGGAGTCCCAGCTCATCGCGGCCCACCACACCCTGGCCCGCACCCCCCAGTACTCCGATATCGACGCCGGCTTGCTCACCGAGGAATGGGTCGCCGCCCACGCCGCCTTCCACACCGCCGCGATGGACGGCGCCGACAACCCGCGCCTGCTCGCCATCGCCCTCGGGTTGCGCGATGCCGCCGAGCTCTACCGCTGCTGGAGCGGCCCCCTCGGCGAGGACACCGAGCGCGACACCGCCGCCGAACACCGCGCCCTGCTCGAGGCCACCATCGACCGCGACCCCGAGCGCGCCAGCACCATCCTCATTCAGCACATCCGTCGCACCAGCGACGTCCTGCTCGCGAACGCGGCCACCGCCGACCCACTGCCCGACTGAGGCGCACGTGCTGACCGGAACCCGGACCCGTCCGGGCGCGCCGCCCACGATGAGCGCTTCGCCGCCGACCGTACGAGTCGGGTGGCCCGCTACGCCCGAAATCGTGTGCCGGACCTCCGTCAACCGGCTTCTCGGCCTCCAGAGCCGTCTCGAGCACACCAGCCCCGTCGCGTCTCACACACTCTCCGAGCGAGTCGCCGGCAGCGCCGCCTCGGTGAGCCACCGGGCCTGTTTGACCGCCCGATCCGGGGGGCCGGTGGGCTGAGTGAGGTGGCTGAGGACCAGGCGGACGATGCCGTCGACGTACACGTCGAGGTCGGCTGCAGTGACCTGCACGCGATCGCGGTAGAGAGTGTGCGCCTCGGCGCGCAGGGCGCGGATCGCGCGCTCGAGCACGGCGTCGGGGCGTGCGGTGAGCAGCGGTAGGAGAGTCTCGCCGCGGGGGTCGTCGACGGCGAGGATCGACCTGAGCAGGGCATTGCGGCCCCCGTGCTCGAGGGCGTGCTCGACCGCGGCGCCGACGCCGGCGATCGGGTCGGCGGGGTGCGCGCGCAGCTGCTCGCACATGACCGCCAGGAAGCCGTCGGTCTCGCGGTCGACCAGTGCGTTGCCGAGGTCCTGCTTGGTGCCGATCTCGTGGTAGAGGTGCTGGCGGCTGATCCCGACGCGGCCCGCGACGGCACCCATCGTCACCGCCGACCACCCCTTCGCCGTGGTGATCTCCCACGCCGCATCCAGCACCCGAGCGTGCAGCAGAGCGCGCACGTCGTCGCGGAACGAGCCGGCACCAGCCATGGGCGCAGCTTACATCCTAGATGCGCACGACCACTTGGTTGACAAAACCGCGGTGGTTGTAAACACTCGAGGCGTCTGCTTCATACTTGTCATCTGGGAGGCGTCGATGTCGACGACCACGGATCCGTCGGACGAACGGCGGGTGCTCAGCGAGGACGAGTCGCGGGCGATCAGGCGAGGAGTGCCCAACCCGCGGGTACCGATGCCGACGGTGGCCCTGCCGACCCTGGCCCTGTTCCTCGGCGCGCTGATGGTGTGGGCCGCCGCCACCGCCTTGGTCCTGGCCGATGTCAGCCCCTGGTGGCTGCTGCTCACCATCCCGGTCCAGGCCACGGTGACGTTCGTGATGTTCACCGTGCTGCACGAGACCGCGCACCTGGCCGCGGGCCGACTGCGGTGGGTCAACGAGCTGCTGGGGCGGGCATCGATGCTGTTCGTGGTGGCGTGGGCGTCATTTCCGACGTTGCGCTTCATCCACATCGAGCACCACCGCAACACCAACGAGGACCGCTACACCGACCCCGACGCCTGGTCGGAGGCGGGGCCGTCGTGGCTGCTGCCGCTGCGGTGGCTGACCCAGGACCTGTGGTACTTCCGCTTCTACATCCCGCAGATGGGCCGCCGGCCGCGGCCCGAGGTCGTCGAGCAGATCGCCGTGCTCGCGGCCGTGGCCGCCGGGTTCGCCGCGGTGGTGGCCACCGGGCACGGCTGGGAGCTGCTGGCGATCTACCTGATTCCCCAGCGGCTCGGCATCGGGATCCTCGCCTGGTGGTTCGACTGGCTGCCGCATCACCAGCTCGAGGCCACCGCCAAGTCGAACCGCTTCCACGCCACCCGTGTCCGGGTCGGGTGGGAACCGGTGATGAACCCGCTGATGCTCTACCAGAACTACCACCTCGTGCATCACATCCACCCGACGATCCCGTTCTACCGTTACGTGCAGGCCTGGCGGCGCACCGAGTCGGACTGGCTCGACCGCGAGGTCCCGATCTCCACCGCGTGGGGCGCCGAGCTCTCCCCCGCCGAGTACCGGGCCTGGCGGCAGATCACCGAGAACTACGACCGCGACGCCGACCTGCCCCGGCGCCCGCACCGGCTGCGGATCGCGGAGATCCGCCGTCTGACCCCCGACTCGGTGTCGATCACCTTCGAGGTCCCCGACGAGCTCCGCGAGACCTTCCGGTTCACCCCCGGCCAGAACGTCGTCGTCGTGGCCGAGATCGACGGCGAGACCGTGCGACGGAACTACTCGATCTGCACCGCCGCCGGCTCCGGCGTGCTGCGCGTCGCGGTCCGCCTCGCCGAGGACGGCCGCTTCTCCACCTACGCGAACAACACCTTGCAGGCCGGCGACGAGCTGGAGGTCACCCCGCCCAGCGGCCGGTTCACCCTCACGCCCGACCCCACCGCGAGCCGGCACCTGGCCGCCGTCGCCGCCGGCAGCGGCATCACCCCGGTCATCTCCATCCTCGCCAGCGCACTCGCCGCTGAACCCCGCAGCCGCGCCACCCTGCTCTACGCCAACCGCAACGCCGAGTCGACGATGTTCGCCGACGAGCTCGCCATGCTGACCCGCCAGTTCGAAGGCCGGCTCACCGTCGTCCACTTCCACTCCCGCCCGGACCAGGCCACCGGCGCGAAGGCGTCAGGTGAGCACGAGGACCCGGTCCCCACCCGCCTCGACACCCAGCAGCTGCGCGAGCAGCTCCGGGACCCCCGCCTGCGCGGCGCCGACGAGTGGTTCCTGTGCGGACCGCCGGACATGCTCGACGACCTGACCGCAGTCCTCGATGAGCACGACGTGCCCGCCGAGAACATCCACCGCGAGCTGTTCGTCGCCCCCGACGACCAACCCGACGACGACGAACTCGCCGACGTCGTCGCGGCCACCGTGACAGTCACCCTCGGCGGCCAGCAGACCGACGTGCACAGCGAAGGCACCGCGTCCATCCTCGAAACAGTCCTCGACGGCGGGGTCGACGCGCCCTACCTGTGCACCGGCGGCATCTGCGGCACCTGCCGCGCCACCCTCACCAGCGGCACGGTGCACATGCAGCAGAACTACGCCCTCTCCGAAGACGACGTCGCTCGTGGAGGCATCCTGACCTGCCAGTCCCGCCCCACCAGCCCCACCGTCGCCGTCGACTACGACCGATAGACCCCGAATCTTCGCCAGGCGAGCTGGACTGAGGGTCTCGCGCGGGCCCACCAATCGCCGGAGCCAGAATCCTGGCTGACCCGCATCACCCTGCGTGGGTGACGGCGGCGGGGGCACACGACGACCCGCGCTCCCCCAGGCCGGCCGCCGTTGCCTGACTGGTCGCTATGGCACCCTCGACGTTGCCCTTGATGGCAGCCACGGTCTGGTCGACGCCTCGCTGCAACTGCTTGCGTTCCCCGCGAGCGGTGGAGATCCGTGCCCACACCTGCGAGCTGCCATCGCCGCTGTGCACGGCGAGTTCGCCGCGATAGTCCCGGGTTCCTTCCGACCCCCAGGCCATTCTCATCGCCGCGCGGTCCACGCCGAACCACGCTTGACCCTCCATGACCTGCCCATCGGGGAGTTCGACGACAAAGTGCACCGCGTCACCCCCGTCGATAGGGGTTGCCGAGCGTATCCACCGGACGTACTCGGGCAGATTGTTGATGTCGGCGAGGTAGTCGAACAACGCCTGCGGTGGCGCATTGACCTGGGTGGTGTTCTCGTAGTCGGCCATCACAAGCCTCCATCGCAGACCCTCGCAGCCCCAGGCCGCAGCGGGTTGGGCGCCTCGGCTGGGCTGCGCTGTCAACCCGCAGCGTGCGGCTACCCGATCAGTGGTTGACTCACGCGCCACGCTGAGCCGAGGAGCCTCGCGGCCTGGTTTCGCTCCGGTCGCGGTCGACGCCGGGAGCGTGCTCAACGACGACCACTTCTCCATAAGCATTTCGACAAGTTCTAGGTTACAGTTCAACGAATTCGGCATGGACATCTCTGTTGCCCTGCAGACGGCGCCGCGATGGAGCCACCGGCCCGGGCGGCGCCCCAGTCGCGCGGGGCACCGTCAAGCGGACGGTTATTCTCGATACACCAAGAGCCTGTGCACAAAATAGTGCGCGCTGAAGAAGCACCTGGGCGACGAGGGCGTCGTCGTCGCCCAGGTCGACGAGGACAGCGACGCCTTCTTCGCCGCCCAACTCCCCGGACGGTCGCCCTTGACTGGGCGCGCAGCAGTCCGCGCAGCGGCTCCACCAGATGGTGTCCGACTCGGGAGCCCTGGGCACTGGTGGCGGGCGGATCGGGCGGCATCGGCCGGGCGGTGTGCCGGGCGCTCGCCGAGGACGGCTGGGACGTCGTGCTGACCTACCGGCGCGGCGCCGAGCCCGCCGCGGTCGCCGCCGGCGAGGTGGAGGCGGCCGGGCGGCGGGCGGTCACGGTGGGCGTGGATCTGTGTGACGCGGCGGCGACGGCGGAGGTCGTGCGTTCGGCCGCCCCGTTCGGCGCCGTGGTCTACGCGGCCGGGCCGCACATCCCGATGCGCTACATCTCGGCGGTCACCCCGGAGCAGTACCGCGACCAGATCCTCGGCGACACCGTGGCGGCCTACAACCTGCTGCATCCGTCCATCGAGGTGCTGCGCGGGACGCGGGGGTCGATGGTCGCGCTGGTGACGCCCGCCGTCGAGCGCTACTCGAAGAAGGACATGCTCTCGTCCGCACCCAAGGCGTCGGTGGCGGCGACCGTCCGCGGTATCGCCGCCGAGGAGGGCCGCTACGGCGTGCGCGCGAACTGCGTGGGGGTCGGCCTGCTCGAGGGCGAGGGGATGTGGCGGGAGCTCGTCGCGCGCGGCGACTACACCGAGGAGCTCCTCGCCACCGCCCGCGCCAACCTGGCGCTGCGGCGGTTCGGGCGGGTGGAGGACGTCGCCGAGGTCGTGCGGTTCCTCGTCTCGGCGAGGGCCGGGTGGATCACGGGCCAGACGGTGAACGTCGACGGCGGCTACGCGCTCTGAGCCAGCCGCCGCCCGACGTCGCGGTGGGGGTCGATCGCGGCGAGGCGCGGCAGCACCTGCTCGGTGTAGACGTCGAGCGCCCGCTGCGCGACGTGCTGCGGCATGCCGCCGAAGGCGAGCAGGTTGACCACGCCGCCCGCGTCGAGGGCGCGGACCCGCTCGACGGTCTGCTCGACGAGGTCGTCCGGCGTCCCGCCCATCTGCAGGTCGGCGAGGAACCGGTTGAAAGCGGGCAGCCCGTGTTTCTCGATGTTCCGGCGCAGCCCGGCGTAGTACTCGTAGCCCGGCACGTGCTCGAGGCGCGGGTCGGTGAACCCGTAGTGCTCGATCGTCGAGCGCGCGTAGGCCGTCGCGTACTCCTCGTGCAGCTCGCGGGCGCGGAGCGGGTCGGGGTCGACGGTCGTGAAGTTCACGAGCACCGGCGCGGGGGGATCCTCGTCGTGGATCTCCCGGAAGAGCTCGCGGTACTCGGCGGTCTCCCGCACCGTCACCTCCCACGGCTTCTGGGCGATGAGCATCAGCCCGTAGCCCAGCGTCGCCATGATCCGCGCCGACTCCGGCGACACCGCCGAGGCGTAGGTGCGGCCGCGGAACGTGGTGAACGCCGGCGGGTGGAGCTCCGCGCGGGGCTGGCGGTAGAGCTCGCCGTCGTGCTCGATCGCCCCGGACTCGAAGGACGCCGAGATCGCGGTGGCGTACTCGACGAACCGCCGCCGCGACTCCCCCATCTCGAGGCGGAAGCCGTCGAACTCGACGGCGCCGAGCCCGCGGCCGAGGCCGAGCAGCACCCGGCCGCCGGACACCGAGTCGAGCCAGGCGATCTCCTCGGCGACCCGGACCGGGTCGTGCCACGGCAGCACCATGACCATCGTGCCGAGCCGGACGCTGCGGGTCCGGCCGGCGAGATAGGTCAGCAGCTGCGCCGGGTTCGGCATCATGTGATAGCGCGTGAAGTGGTGCTCGGCGGTCCAGATCGAGCCGAAGCCGCGCGGCTCGGCCTGGTCGGCGATGGCCAGCCCGCCGCGGACGACGTCGTGGTCGTCGCGCGCCGGCTCCAGCCCCTGGAAGAACAGTCCCAGCCCGACGTGCACGTCCGCTCACACCCGTTCGATGATCGTGCCGTTGGCCATGCCGCCGGCCTCGCGCATGGTCTGCAGGCCTCGCATCGTGCTTGCCGCTCCCTCACCGCTTGTTCTAATCTCGATTAAAACATGCCGTCGGCGAGGAGGACACCCATGGCGCGCCCGGAGCACCGGTTCGACGCCCTCGTGATCGGGGCCGGGGCGGGTGGTCTGTTCGCCGCCGCACGCCTGTCGCACCAGGGCTACCGAACCCTCGTGGTCGAGCGGCTCGACCGGGTCGGCGGCCGCGCGTCGAGCGAGGTGATCGACGGGTTCACCGTCAACAACGGAGCGATCGTCATCGAGGTCGGCGGGATCACCGAGGAGACGTTCGCCGAGGTCGGAGCCCGCTTCGACGTCCGCCGCCCGCAGCCGCCGATCCTCTACCGGATCGGCGGCAAGGACGTCGACGTCACCGGCGGCGGGTGGGGCTTCCTGCTCTCCCAGCTCACCCGCCAGGGCGCGAAGCTCCTCGACGGGCTGGGCGCCGCGCGCACCGACGACGGGATGCCCACCGGCTCGCTGTCCACGGCCGACTGGATCCGGCGCTACACGAACAACGAGAACGTCCACGGCATCTTCCGCAACATGTGCGGCTCGGTGTTCGCGGTGAGCTCCGAGGAACTGCCCGCCCAGGTGTTCCTCACGTACTTCACGCGCAAGAGCGCGTTCAAGAAGTTCGGCTTCTGCCCCGAGGGCACGATCGGGGTCTGGCAGGCGCTCGCCGAGGTCGTCGTCGAGCACGGCGGGGAGGTCTGGCTCGACAGCGAGGTCACCGGTTTCTCGTTCGGGGACGACGGGGCCATCACCGCTGCGGCCATCGCCCGGCCCGGCGAGCAGGTGGAGGTCGACTGCCGGGTCGCGGTGAGCGACGTCGGGCCCGCCGCGACCGCCGGCCTCGTCGGGCGGGAGCGCCTGGCCGCGGAGTACGTGGCGACGGTGGACACCACGCCCTGCTCCATGATCGTCGTCAACTTCGCCAGCCGCGAGCCCCTGGTGCAGGCGCCGGGGCTGCTGAGCTTCGCGAAGACCCGGCGCATGGCCTACGTCGCGAACTTCACCGCCACCTGCCCCGAGACCGCCCCCGACGGCTGGCACCTCTACAACGGCACCTCGGTCCCCCGGCCGGCGACGGGACCGTTCGACGAGGCCGCCGAGACCGAGCTGCTGCACCAGGACCTGCACGAGCAGATCCCCGGGTTCGCCGACGCCCGCATCCTCTCGACGTCGGTGTGGCGCGACGGCTGGCCGCCCCAGCGCGCGGTGGCGGGCTTCGACATCACGCACACGACGCCGGTGCCCAACCTCTGGAACGTCGGTGACGCGGTGAAGCAGTACGCCAACGGCGGGACCACCGCGTGCGCCGAGACCGCGAAGCTCGTCGTCGAGGAGATCACCGCCCGGTTCCCCGTCGTCGCCCCGGCGCGATGACGGGCGTGCCGTACGCCGACCTGCGCGTCGAGGACCTCGCGGGCGCCCGCCACATCCAGCTGCACCGCCCCGAGGCGCTCAACGCGTGGACGCCCGCGTTGGGCCGCGAACTCCTCGACGCCGTCACGCGGGCGGCGGAGGACCCCGCGGTCCGGGCGATCCTGCTCAGCGGCGCCGGCCGGTCGTTCTGCGCGGGCGCCGACGTGAAGAACGCCCGCGAGACCCTCGACGACGGCACCCCCGACCTCTCCTCGCGGCTCCGGGAGATCTACAACCCGGTCATCCTCGCGGTCCGGGGCGCGCCCAAGCCCGTCGTCGGGATGGTGCACGGCGCGGTCGCCGGCCTCGGCGCGTCGCTCGCGCTCGCGTGCGACCTGCTGGTCGCCGCGTCGGACGCCTACTTCCTGCTCGCCTTCGCCCGGATCGGGGTCATGCCCGACGGCGGGGCGCTGACCTTCCTCGCCGAGCGGGTCGGGCTGACGCGGGCGGCCGAGCTCGCGATGCTCGCCGAGAAGCTCCCCGCCGACCGCGCGCTCGACTGGGGCCTGGTGACCGCGGTCCACCCGCCGGACGCGGCGTTCGACGCGGCGGTCGCCCTCACCGAACGCCTGGCCGACGGCCCGACGGTGGCCCTGGCCTCGATCAAGCGCACGTTGGGTGCTGCCGCTCAGAGCAGGCTCGCGGACGCGCTGGCGGCGGAGGCCGACGCCCAGCAGGTCCACGGGCCGACCCACGACTACGCGGAAGGGCGGGCCGCCTTCGTCGAGAAGAGGGCGGCCCGCTTCCTCGGGCGGTGATCCTCAACCCGCGACGACGTCGCGCTCGGCCACCATCCGCGCCAGGCGGAACTTCTGAATCTTCCCGGTCGGCGTGCTGGGCAGCTCGTCGGCGGCGAGGAAGACGACGCGGCGGGGCACCTTGAACCGCGCGAGCTGCTCCTTGCACAGGGCGACGAGCTCCTCGGCCTCGACCTCCGCCCCCGGCTTGCGGACGATGCAGGCCACGCCGATCTCGCCCCAGCGCTCGTCGGCGACGCCCACCGCGTAGGCCTGGCTGACCCCCGGGTGCCGGGAGAGGACCTCCTCGACCTCCTTCGGCATCACCAGCTCGCCGCCGGTCTTGTAGAGCTCCTTGCTGCGCCCGGTCAGCACGAGGTAGCGGTCCTCGCGGACGATGCCGAGATCGCCCGACCGCACCCACCCGTCGGCAGAGAGAGCCAGTGCCGTCTCCTCGGGCTTGCCCCAGAAGCCGAGCATGTTCGTCGGCCCGCGCGCGGCGAGCTCGCCCTCCTGCCCGGCGGGCAGCGGCTCACCGTCGAAGACGTCGATGGTGCGGAACTCGGTGAGGTCGCCGTCGCGCTCGGGGATGCCGGCGGCGCCCGCCATCTTGACCCGGCCCACCGTCGTCGCCATGACCTCGAGCGGGTCCTCCGGCAGGGACAGGGTCATGGCGCCGCCCTGCTCGGTCATGCCGTAGCCGGTGACGATCTCGTCGACGCCGAGGCCGTCGCGGACCTTCTCCCACAGCCACACCGGGGCCGGGGCGGCGCCCGAGAGGATGGCCCGCAGGCTCGAGAGGTCGCGCCGCCCGAGGTCGGGGTGCTCGAGCAGGGCCACGGTCATGGTCGGGACGCAGAGGATGTCGGTGGCGCGGTGACGCTCGATGCCCTCGAGGTAGCGGCCGGCGTCGAACGTGGTCTGCGGGATGATCGCGCCGCCGACCATCATCGCCGCCATGAGGCCCTCGACGTAGCCGAACATGTGGTAACAGGGCAGCGAGAAGAGGATGCGGCGGCCGTCCTCGAACGCCCGGGTCAGGGCCGACGCGTAGCCCGTGCGCTGGCTGGCGTCGTCGGTGATCAGCACGCCCTTGGGCGATCCCGTGGTGCCCGAGGTGTAGAGGATGTCCCCGACCTCGCTGGGCTCCGCCCCGCGCCCGTCGGACGCACCGGCGTGCGCGGCGCCGAGGCTCTCCAGGTCGGCGACGGTCCGCACCCCGTCACGCGCGCGCCCGTCGGTCGGGAGCACGACGACCTCGCGCAGCTCCGGCAGCGCGGTCTGCTCGCCGCGGTCCCAGCCGGGCGCGATCTCGTCGAGCATGCCGAGGTGGTCGAGCCCCATGAACCCCGTCATGGTCACCAGCACCTGGCACGCCGACTGCTCGAGGACGTAGCGCAGCTCCTCGGTGCGGTACAGGTAGTTGAACGGCACCGCGACCGCCCCGGCCCGCGCGACGGCGAACTTCAGCGGCACGAACTCGAGGTAGTTGGCCATGACGATCCCGACGCGGTCGCCCGGCCGGACCCCGAGGGCGGCGAGACCGTCGGCGAGACGGCGGGACCAGGCGTCGGTCTCGGCGTAGGTGACCGTCCGGTCGTCGGTGATGACGAAGGGACGGTCGCCGAACTCGTCCACGACGTGTGCCAGCCGCTCGTGGAGGGTCATCGGAGTCCAGACGGCGAACCGGCGACATAGGGCGTCCCGGCGTTCGTCGAGGCTCTCGGTCATCTCGGCACCCACTCCTGCTCGTCACCTGATCATTTAATCGAGAATAGAGAAGGCACGTGAGCCGGACCACGCCTTCTTCTGTCACCTGCCGTCACTCCACGTGACGAATGGGTCGTCCGGGCTCATGAGCGGCGCACCGCGCGCACCAGCCGCTCGGCCGCCCCGTCCCCGAGGTGCTCGACGACGACGTCGGCCTCCAGGGCCAGGCCCTCCTCCAGCGGGAGCCGCAGCCCCTCGTGGACGAGCCGCTTGGTGCGGGCGACGGCCTTCGGGTCGCGGCTCGCGAGGCGCGCGACGACGGCCTCGACCATCGCCTCGAACTCGTCGGCGGGGGCCGAGCGGTACGCCAGGCCCCACGTCACCGCCTGCCGCCCGTCGAGGCGGTCGCCGAGCAGCATGTGCGGCAGCGCCCGCTGCGTCCCGACCAGCCGCGGCAGGCGTTGCGAGCCACCTCCACCCGGCACCTGGCCGACCGCCAGGTGGTTGTCGGCGATCACGGCGTCCTCGCGCACCAGCACCACGTCGCTGGCCTGCATGAACTCGAAGCCGCCCGCCATCGCGTGGCCCTCCACGACCGACACCACCGGCACGGGCAGGGACGCGACCACCGAACACGCACGGCCGAACCGCTCGAAGAGCACCCGTAGGGCGGCCGGCCCCTCCGCCGCGAGACGGGCGACCTCGTCGACGTCGCCGCCGGCGGAGAAGGTGCCACCCGCCCCGCGGACGACGATCACCGCGACCTGCGAGGCGAGGTCGACCAGCGCGTCGTGCAGGTCGTCGGCGAGCGCGATCGTCACGGCGTTGCGCGCCTGCGGCCGGTTCAGCGTGACGTGCCCGACGCGACCCTCCACCCGGGTCAGGACCGGAGGGTCCGGGGCGTCCGACATGGGAGACCTCCTCGACGACCTGTGTTCTAATCTGGATTAGAACACAGCGAGGGAGTGCCGATGTCCGACGAACCCGACCGCGGGAAGGTCGCGCGCACGCTCTACGACGCCCTCGCCGCGGGCGACGCCGACACGCTCGGCGACCTGCTCCACCCCGACTTCGTCGGCGAGACGACCGAGGGCCTCCCCCTCGACCTCGGCGGCCGCCACTCCGGCCCCGAGGCGATGACGCGGGACTTCTGGTGGGCCATCGGACGTCACTACCGGGCGCGCGCCGAGCCGGAGCGGATGCTTCCCCTCGCCGACGGCGGCCTCGTCGTGCTGGGGCGCTACACCGGCAGTGCGCGCGACGGGGGCGCCCCGCTCGACGCGGCCTTCGCCCACGTCCTGCACTTCGACCGCGACCGGATCGTCGGGCTCGCGCAGTACACCGGCAGCGCCCGCTGGGCCGCCGCCCTCCCCGCCCCGCCGGCCGGGCAGCGACCGCTGCGGGTGGTCGAGTACGGCGTCGAGGCCGGGGTCGCCGTGATCCGCCTCAACCGGCCGGACGCCGGGAACGCGATCGACCCGACGATGGTCGAGGACCTGTACGAGGCCTCCTTCCGGGCGGGCGCCGACCCGACGGTGCGGGCCGTCCTGGTCTGCGGGGCGGGTCGGAACCTCAGCGTCGGCGGCGACCTCCCGTTCTTCGCCGGCACGGCGGACGTCGCACGCGGCTCGCGCCTGCGCCAGATGACCGACCTCTACCACCTCGCCCTCGACCGGCTGGCCACCCTGGACGTGCCGGTCGTGTGCGCGGTGCGGGGAGCGGCGGCCGGCGGCGGGATGGGCCTCGTGCACGTCGCGGACCTCGTCGTCGCCGCCGAGGACGCCGCCTTCGCCCTCGGCTACGCCGCGGTCGGGCTGGCCTCGGACGGCGCGAACAGCTGGTACCTGCCGCAGGTGGTGGGGATGCGGCGGGCGCAGCAGATGTTCCTGCTCAACCGGCGGCTCGATGGGCGGGAGGCGCTCGACTGGGGCCTGGTCACGGAGGTCCTGCCGGCCGACGAGGTCGAGGCCCGCGCCCGGGCCCTCGCCGACCGGCTCGCCGCCGGGCCGACGGCGGCCTTCGGGGGGATGCGACGACTCCTGCGCGAGAGCTGGACGACCGGACTCGCCGCGCACCTGGGGGCGGAGACCGACGAGATGAGCGCGGCCGGCGAGACCGACGACGCCGGCGAGGGCATCCGGGCCTTCGTGGCCAAGCGGCGGCCGGACCTCCGCGGCCACTGAGACCGAGAGCAGCTGGAGGTACCCGTTGACCGCCACCGACCTCACGCCCGGCACCGGCGACCTCCGGTCCCGGGTCGGGCCCGACCGTGTGCACGGGTCGCTCTACACCGACCCCGCGATCTACGCGCTCGAGCTCGAGCGCATCTGGTACTCGACCTGGGTCTACGTCGGGCACACCAGCGAGATCCCGCAGCCCAACGACTACGTCCGCAAGCACATCGGCCCGCAGCAGGTCGTGCTGACCCGCGACCGCACCGGCGCGATCCACGTCCTGCACAACCGGTGCTCGCACCGCGGGAACCTGGTGTGCGAGGCCGAGCGGGGCAACTCCTCGTCGTTCCGCTGCCCGTACCACGGGTGGACCTTCGCCAACACCGGCCGGCTGCTGGGCTTCCCGTTCAACCAGGGCTACGGCGGGGCGCAGGCCCGGGAGCGGCTCGCCGGGCTCGCCGCCGCACCCCGCGTCGAGAGCTACCGGGGCTTCGTCTTCGCGAGCCTCGGCGCGGAGGGGCCGACGCTGCGTGAGCACCTCGGTGCCGCCGCGGAGCGCGTCGACCAGCTGGTCCGCCTCTCCCCCGAGGGCGAGGTCGAGCTGACGGCGGGCTGGGTCCGCCACGAGGTCACCGCGAACTGGAAGCTGGTCGTCGAGAACGAGACCGACGGCTACCACCCACAGTTCGTGCACTCCTCGATCTTCTCGATCTCCGGCAGCGGAATCGGGGCGCTGTACAGCGACAAGTCGACCGCGGTCACGCGCGCCCTCGGCGGTGGACACTCGGAGAACGACCTCAGCCCGGAGTTCCGCCGCCTCGGGGTGCCCATGGGGTGGGCGGGGACCCCGGAGCCCAAGATCCCGGACTACATCGGGGCGATGCGGGCGGCCTACGGGGCCGAGACCGGCGACGAGATCATGATCAACGGCTCGCCGCACGTCATGATCTTCCCGAACCTCTTCATCGCCGAGATCCAGCTCTTCGTGATCCAGCCGGTCGCGGTCGACCGCACGGTGCAGCACGTGACCGCCATCCAGTTCGCGGGCGCGCCGGACCTCAACCGCCGGCTCGTCACCCAGTGCGTCGGTTCCGTCGGGCCGGCCGGGATGCTCCTCGCCGACGACGCCGAGATGTACGAGCGCAACCAGCGCGGCGTCGCCCAGCGGCAGCCCGAGTGGCTCGACCTCAGCCGCGGGCTGCATCGCGAGCACCCCGACGAGCGCGGCTTCACCGTCGGGACCGCCACCGACGAGACGTCGATGCGCGCGATGTGGGCGCACTACCTCACGCTGATGGACCCGGCATGACCGCCGTCGAGGAGAGCACGATCCCGCCCGCCGAGGCCGAGGCCTTCCTCTACCGGGAGGCCCGGCTCGCCGACGCCTTCGAGCTCGAGGCGTGGGAGGCGTTGTGGACCGACGACGCCGTCTACCACGTCCCGGTCGACGACGACCAGGATCCGCGGACCCACATGTCGATCATCTTCGACAACCGGAACCGCATCGCCACCCGCATCAAGCAGCTGCAGACCGGCAAGCGCCACTCGCAGCGGCCGCGCTCGCGGCTGTGCCGGTCGGTGACGAACGTGGAGGTGCTCGGCTACGAGGACGGCGACACGGTGGTGACGTCGGTCGTGCAGATCCTCGAGTCGCGCGACCGTGGCCTCACCTGGTGGGTGGGTCGAGTGACCCACCGGCTGCGTCGGGTCGACGGGCAGGTGCGCATGGCAGCCAAGAAGGTCCTCCTCGTGGACTCCGACCGCGCCCTGCCCTCGATGTCCTTCCTCGTCTGATGGCCGAGTCCGACGCCCACGAGATCGGCGTCGTCGCCAGTGAGTTCGCCACCGTGTCGGTCTCCCTGGACACCCGCGGGAACGGGGCACGGCTGCGCCTCGAGGACCTCCGCTCCGGCGCGGTGCGCTACCTCGACGCCCTGGAGCTGGAGTCGATCGTCTGGGCGCCCGAAGGCTTCGTCCGGGACCTGCTCGACCCGTCCCGGCACCGGTGGCGTGACGCGGATCCCGGACCACCGGCCGAGTCGCTGCGCGAGGCCGGGCCGGAGGACGGCGGATCGTAGGCTCCCGCCGTGGCTCGAGAACGGTCCTCCGGTGCGGTGCGCGAGGGGGCGAAGTCCGCGCGGACGCGGGAACGCATCCTGCTCGCCGCCGCACAGGTCCTGAGCCGCAAGGGCTACGCCGGGACCCGGCTCGCCGACGTCGCCGCGGTCGCCGAGGTCCAGGCACCCGCCGTCTACTACTACTGGTCCTCGCGGGAGGAGCTCCTCGAGGAGGTCGTGACCGTCGGCCAGCGGGCGACGATGGAGCACGTCGTCGCGTCCCTGGAGGCGCTGCCGGCCGACACCTCCGCGATGGAGCGGATCGCCCGCGCGATCGCCGCGCACCTCGAGGTGGTGCTCGGCCGGTCGGATTTCTCCCAGGCGGCCATCCGCAACGCCGGGCAGCTGCCGGCCGACATCCGCGAACGCCAGCTCGTCGGGCAGCGCGCCTACGCCGACGTCTGGCGCTCCCTCGTCGAGGACGCGGTCGCGGCCGGGGAGATGGCGCGCGACGTCGACACCCGGGCCGTACGGATGCTCGTGCTCGGCGCGCTCAACTGGGCCCCGGAGTGGTGGGACCCGGAACGCAATCCCCTGGAGGAGGTCGTCTCGACCACCCAGCGGATCGTGCGCACCGGGCTGCGCCCCTGACGACGGGGCACCGGCGCCCGGCTCAGGGCTCAGCGGCCGACGAACCCCGGGGGCCGCCGCTCGATCACGGCGGCGAGCCCCTCGCGGGAGTCGGCGGTCCCGGACAGCTCGGCGACGGTCCGCGCCTCCTCCGGCAGCTGCGCCTCCACCCGCGACCCCAGCCCGGACCACATCAGACGCTTCGTGGCGGCCAGCGCCAGCGGGGCACCCTCGACGAGGCGGTCGACGAGCTCGCCGACCGCCGTGTCGAGCCCCTCGTCGGGAACCACCCGCGTCAGCAGACCCAGCTCGAGGGCCTCGGCCGCGCTGAGCACCGGGTTCGTCAGCGAGATCTCCAGCGCCTTGCGCAGCCCGACCAACGCCGGGAGCGTGACCGTGGTCCCGGCGTCGGGCGCCATACCCACCCGCGTCGCCCCGCCGAGGAACTTCGCCGACTCCGCCGCCACGACGAGGTCGGAGGCACACACGAGACCGAAGCCGCCGCCGCCGGCGGCGAACCCCTGCACCTTCGTGACGACGGGTGCGGGCAGGTTGAGCAGCCCCTGCACCACGATCTGCAACCACGACGTGGCCTCGCGCAGGTAGTCCGGCAACCCCTCGCCCTTGCTCGCGAACGTCTTGACGTCACCGCCGGCGCAGAAGTGGCGCCCCTCCCCCGACAGGACGAGGACCCGCAGGCCGGGCCGGCTGTGGCAGGCCATCACCGCGTCGTAGAGGGCACGCAGCAGCCCGACGTCGAGCCCGTTGCTCGCCTCCGGGCGGTTCAGCCGCAGGTGCGCGACCCCCCGCTCGTCGACGCCCAGCAGGACCGGACCCGACGCGACGAGCTGCTCACTCACGACGACCTCCGCAGGGGGTAGGGCATGGACTCGTCATCGCACACTCCCTGGGTCGCACCGTGGTCTAATCTAGATTAGAAGAATTGGCGGCAGGACGGAAGGACGGCCGGTGAAACTCGGACTGGGCGGTGGCCGGGTGATCGTGACCGGCGGCGCCTCGAACATCGGACGGGGCATCGTGCACGGCTTCGCCCGCGAGCGCGCCCGCGTCCTGCTGGCCGACCGGGACGCCGAGCAGGCCGCGCGCGTCCGCATCGAGGCGCTCGACCTGGGCGCCGCGGAGGTCCGCCCCGTGATCGGTGACCTCACCGCCGAAGGTGCCGGGGCCCGCGTCGTCGCCGATGCGCTCGAGGCGTGGGGCGGCGTGGACGTGCTGGTGAACAACTGCGGGTGGAGCGTCCCGGGATTCCTCACCGAGCAGACCGACCGCGCCCTGTGGCAGCGCACGATCGAGACGAACCTCTACACCGCCATCGACGCCACGCAGGCCGTCCTCGGCCCCATGACCGAGCAGGGGGCCGGCGCGATCGTCTTCATCTCGAGCGACGCCGCCTTCGGCGCCGTCCGCCAGGGCATCTACGGCACCACCAAGGCCGGGCTGATCGCGCTGGCCCGGACCACGGCGCGCGAGCAGGGCCGGCACGGGATCCGGGCCAACGTCGTGTGCCCCGGGCTGGTGCTGCCCGACGAGGGCGGCGTGGGCGCCGACAGCCTGTGGGCCGCCGGCCGGGACGCGATCTTCAACCCCGACCAGATCGAGTACGTCACGCGCCAGACCCCGCTGCGCCGCCTCACCTCCCCGGAGGACGTCGCCGCCGCGGTCGTGTGGCTCTCCTCGGCGACCGCGGCCCGACAGGTCACCGGGCAGGTCGTCGCTGTCGGCGGCGGGTCGTCGATGCCGTGAGGTTGACCGACCGCGCCGCCGGTTTTTACTCTCGATGAAAATCAGTTGGTGGGAGGGCCCCCGTGAACAAGTCCTCGATCGTCCCGGAGACCGACGAGCGCGCCGCCCTGCGCGATGCCGTCACCGCGCTGGTGAGTCGGTACGGGCACGACTACTTCGTCGCGCGGGCCCGTGCCCACGAGGAGCCCACCGCGCTGTGGAAGGAGCTCGGCGCCGCCGGGTTCCTCGGCGTGCACCTGCCCGAGGAGTACGGGGGCGGCGGCGGGACGCTCGGGGACCTCCTGGTGGTGGTCGAGGCGGCGTCGAGAGCGGGCTGTCCCCTGCTCATGACCGTCATCTCGCCGGCGATCTGCGGGACGATCCTCGCCCGGCACGGGTCGCACGAGATGAAGCAGCGCTGGCTCACCGGGATCGCGGACGGCTCGCTGAAGATGGCCTTCGCGATCACCGAGCCCGACGCCGGGTCCAACAGCCACGAGATCACCACCACCGCCCACCCCGCCGATCAAGGGCAGCACGCCGATAGGGGCTGGCGGCTCTCCGGCACGAAGTACTGGACGTCCGGGGTCGACGAGGCCGACGCGATCCTCGTCGTCGCGCGCAGCGGCAGCGCCGTGGCGGACGGCGCCCGCACACCGCTGTCGCTCTTCGTCGTCCCCACCGACTCCCCCGGCCTGACCTGGCAGCCGATCCCGGCCGCGCTCGTGCAGCCGGAGCACCAGTTCACGGTGTTCTTCGACGACGTGGCGCTCGGGCCCGAAGCGCTCATCGGCGACGACGGCAACGGGTTGCGACAGGTGTTCGCCGGGCTCAACCCGGAGCGCATCACCGCGTCCGCCATCAGCAACGGCATCTCGCTCTACGCACTCGACAAGGCCACCGCCTACGCGAACGAGCGGGCGGTGTGGAAGGGCGTGAAGATCGGGGCGCACCAGGGCGTGGCCCACCCGCTGGCCGAGTGCTACATCGCGGTCGCGCAGGCGCGCCTCATGGCCCAGCGTGCCGCGGACCTGTTCGACGAGGGGGCCGACGCCGCCGAGGCGTCGAACATCGCCAAGTTCGCCGCTGCCGACGCCTCGCTGCGAACGCTCGACCAGGCGATGCAGACCCACGGCGGGAACGGCATGTCGCTCGAGTACGGCCTGGCCGACCTCTGGTTCCTGGCCCGCATGCTGAAGACCGCTCCGGTCAGCCGCGAGATGGTGCTGAACTTCGTCGCCCAGCGCAGCCTCGGGCTCCCGGCGTCGTACTGAGGTGTTCCGGGCCGCGACTAGGCTCCTCGCCGTGGTCCCGCCCGCCGTCCCGTCGACCGCGGACGACTCCTCCCCCGACGCCGGGACCGGCCGCGGGTCCAAGTCCGCCCGGACCCGCCGTCGGGTGGTCGACGCCGCGGCGCACGTGCTGGTGCGCCGCGGATATGCCGGGACGCGGCTCTCGGACGTCGCCGAGGTCGCCCAGGTGCAGGCGCCCGCGATCTACTACTACTTCACCTCGCGAGACGAGCTCATCGAGGAGGCCGTCGCGGTCGGGCTCGCCCGAGCGCGGGCGCTCGTGGAGGAGGCGCTGGCGCAGGCCTCCCCGGACCTCACGGCGATCGAACGGCTCCGCGTCGCGGTCGCGGCGCACCTGAGTACGCTGCTCACGCACTCTGATCACGCGGCGGCCGCCATCCGCACCGTGCCCCAACTCCCGGAGAGCATGCGGGCGCGTCACCGCCAGGCGGAGCGGGACTACATCGACATCTGGCGGGGGCTGGTCGCCGACGCCCGCGCCGCGGGCGAGATCGACCGCGACCTCGATCCCGGGGTCGCCCTCATGGTGGTGCTCGGCGCGCTCAACTGGACCGCCGAGTGGTGGGACCCGGATCGCGGCTCCCTCGAGGGGATCATCGCCGCCGCGCAGCGCCTCGTCGTCGACGGCCTCGCCACCGACAGGCGTTGAGCTCTGCCGAGGGTGGAGCAGCCCGGCGCCAAGCGGGTCGAATACGGCCTCCGCTAGCCTCGGTAGGTGCCTCATGACCTGGTCCTGAAAGCGATGAACGGTGTCCACCGGTTCCTCGTCGGCGCCACTGGCGGCAGAGTCGGCTGGGAGTTCGGCGGAATGCCCGCCCTCGAGCTCACGACCATCGGACGCAAGTCGGGTCAGAAGCGCTCGGTCATGCTCACCGCACCCCTGGTCGAGGGCGATACCTACGTGGTCGTCGCCTCACGCGGCGGCGACGACGTCCACCCGGCCTGGTTTCTCAACCTGCGCGCGAATACCGAGGTCGAGGTGTCCCTCAAAGGCGGGCCCACCGAGAAGTGGCGGGCCGCCGTCGCGTCGCCGGAGGAGCGCGCACGGATGTGGCCCCTGATCGCGAACAGGTACAGCAACTACCGTGGCTACCAGGAGCGCACTCAACGCGAAATCCCGCTTGTGCTGTTGACGCCCAGCTGAGGGCAGTGCGTCACGCCCACACCGGGGGAGTCGGCGCGGGCAGGCCGGTTTCTTCCTCGCAGCGCGCGAGGAGCTCCTCCACCGGCGGGCCCATGTCGAACACCGGCAGCGGCCCGGTCCGGTCCTCGCGGCGCTTGGTGCGAAGCGCCTCGGTGGCCGCCCGGTCCACCGTGCCGTCGGCGTCGGCCACGACGCCGTAGCGCTGCGCGCCGTCCGCGGTCACCAGGCCGCGCCGGATCTCCAATCCGACCAGGTCGGGGTCGCGCTCCAGCGGGTCGCCCCAACCCCCGCCGCCCCAGGTGACGAAGTGGAGCAGGTCGCCCGGTGCCACCGGGACGTCGTGGCACTTCGACGGCAGCACCTCGCGGGTCCCGTCCGCGCGCTCGATCCACTTGCGGCCCCGCGCGCCCGGCTCCCCGCCGTTGACGCCCCAGGGGTAGGTGAGCCAGCGGTCGTCGTGGATGGCGATCGTGCCGGGCTCGGCGAAGCGGTACGCGACGTCGACGCCGTTGCCGCCGCGGTGGACGCCCGCGCCGCCGGTGTCGGCGACGGTCTCGCAGCGCTCGATGCGCAGCGGGTAGTACGACTCCAGGTACTCGCAGGGGATGTTGACGAACGAAGGCCACAGCGAGTGCCCGTCGGGCCCGTCGCCCAGCGGGGGGCCGGGGATGCCCCCGAACCCGATCGAGTAGAGCTGGAACCACTCGCCTGAGCGCTCGCCGCTGCTGTAGGAGCCGGAGTACATGAAGTGCGGCGACGACGAGAAGCCCGCGGCGTTGAGCAGGGCCGGGTTGGTCTGGCCCAGCAGCCCGCCGAACAGGTCGAACACCCGCCCGATGCCGTGGTTGCGGGCGTTGAGCGCCGCCGGTGGGCGCGGCTTCCAGTACGAGCCCTCCGGGATCGTCACGTCGATCAGCGGGTAGAAGCCGTCGTTCCACAGGATTTGCGGGTCGGCCACCGTGATCATGTAGATGCCGAAGAACATCCGGGCCAGGTTCTCGTTGAGGTAGTAGTTCACCGGCCCCGCGGCCTGGGGCGAGGACCCGGTGAAGTCGAGGTGCACCTTCTCGCCGTGCCGGGTCAGCGCGATGCGCAGTTCGTAGGGCCCGTTGCCGACGCCGTCGTCGCAGATGTGGTCGGTGAAGCTGATCGTCTCTCCGTCGGTGAACACCGCGGCGAGCAGGGCCTTCATCGCGTCGTGGTTGCGGTCGAGCAGCGACTGCAGGGCGGCGAGGTAGGTCGCGGTGCCGAACCGCTCGCACATCTCGAGCACCCGCCGGCTCGCGGTGCGGCACGCGGCGACGAGGCCGTTGAGGTCGGCGCGGTTCCAGTCCGGCATCCGCACCTGGTTGAGGATGATCCGCAGCGCGTCCTCGTTGACCTGACCCGCGGAATACAGCTTGAAGGGCGGGACGACCACGCCCTCCTCGTAGATCGTGCGGGCGTCGGTGGGCATCGAGCACGGTGTCTTGCCGCCGACGTCGGACATGTGCCCGAACATCGACGCCCAGCCGACCAGCCGCCCGGCGCGGAAGATCGGGGTGACGACGAGCCAGTCGTTGGCGTGGCTGATCGCCGCGCCGCACGCGTAGGGGTCGGACGTCATCAGCACGTCGCCCTCGACGATGTCGCCGTCGAACCCGTCGAGGAAGTCGGGGATGGACAGGCCGAACTGGCCGACCACCATCCGCCCGGCGGGATCGGCGATGAGGGGGAACTCGTCGTGCTGCTCGCGGATGCCCGGGGACAGGGCGCTGCGCAAGAGCACCTCGTCCATCTCGTACCGGGCGTTGCGCAGCCCGTTCTCGACCAGGTCGAGGGTGACCGGATCCACCTCCACGGTCTCGAGCGGCTCGGAGGCGGTCTCGACGATGCGCGCCATGGTCATGCCTTCCTGGAGTCGGGCTCGAGGAGCAGGCTGCCGCTGGGATGCACGGTGGCGTGGTGCGCGGGCAGCACGAGGGTGGTCGAGTCCATCTCGACGACGATGGCCGGACCGGTGACGACGTCGCCCGCGCGCAGCCCGGAGCGGTCGTAGACGTGCGCGTCGACCCAGCCGCCGTCGATGTACACCGGGTGGGTGTCGACGCGCGCCCGCGACGGGTCGCCGTCGCCGGCGTCGACGTGGGTGCCGGTGACCTCGGGGCGCGGTCCGGTGACCGTCGCCCGGGCGTTGACCAGCTCGTGGTCGACGGCGAGCAGGAACGAGAAGAGCCGTTCGTGCTCGGTGTCGAACGCCTCACCCAGCTTCTGCAGTGCGCCCTCGTCGCCGAGCCAACCCGGATCGACGTCCACCGCGATCTCGAAGCCCTGGCCGAAGTAGCGGACGTCGACCTGGTAGCTCGTGCGCCGATCGGCCGAGGCCACGCCCTGCTTCCCGAGGCGGTGCCCGGCTTCGTCGGCGAGGTCGGCGAGGATCGTCGCGAGCTCGGCGCGGTCCATGTCGGCGAAGCGGCGCAGGCAGGTGCGGGCCGCCTCGCTGCGCAGCGAGGTGGTGGCGTCCCCGAGCGCACAGAGCACGCCGGGCGATGGCGGGACGACCACCGGCCACGCCCCGGTCAGCCGCCCGAGCGCGTTGGCGTGCAGCGGCCCGGCCCCGCCGAAGGCGACGAGCGCGAAGTCGCGGGGATCGAAGCCCTGCTGCACGGTGGCCAGGCGCAGGCCGCCGAGCATGTTCTCGTTGACGATGTCGACGATGCCCGCCGCCGCGGTCTCGACGTCGTCGAGGCCCATCCCCTCGGCGATCCGGGCGACGGCGGTGCGCGAGGCCTCCCGGTCGAGGGTGACCTCGCCGCCGGCGAGGCTGGGCGGCAGGTAGCCGAGCACCACGTTGGCGTCGGTCACGGTGGGTTCGGTGCCCCCGCGGCCGTAGCAGGCCGGCCCCGGGTCGGCCCCGGCCGACTGCGGCCCGACCCGCAGCGCACGGGTCAGCTCGGGGACGTGGGCCACCGAGCCGCCACCGGCGCCGACCGTGCTGACGTCGATCGAGGAGGCGCGGACGGTGAGGTCACCGACCTGGGTCTCGCGTCCGATCCGCGGCGCCAGGCCCTGCACCAGTGCGACGTCGGTGGAGGTGCCACCCATGTCGAAGGTGATGAGGTCGTCCAGGCCGCACTGTTCGGCGACCCACACCGCGCCGGTCACGCCCCCGGCCGGGCCGGACAGCAGCATCGTCACCGGCGACGCGGCCGCGGCGGCGGTGCCCGCGAGCCCTCCGTCGCTGCGCAGGATCGCGAGGTCGCCGGCGACGCCGGCCTCGCCGAGCTGGTCGGAGAGCCGGGTGACGTAGCGGGCGACCTGCGGCTGGACGTACCCGTTGGCCACGGTCGTCACCGCGCGCTCGTACTCCCGCAGCTCGGGCAGGACGTCGCTGGACAGCGACACGGGGACCCCGGGGAGCTCCTCACCCGCGATCTCGCCGATGCGGCGCTCGTGCGCCGGGTCGGCGAAGGAGTTGATCAGTGAGACGCAGAGCGCCTCGATGTCGTGGGTGGCCAGCTCCCGGAGCCGGCGCCGAATCCCGTCCTCGTCGAGGGCGCGCACGAGGGTCCCGTCGCTGGCGACCCGCTCGTCGGCCTCGACGGTGTCCTCCAGCGCCGCCAGGGGCTCGGGCTTCGGCCAGATGATCCACCCCCCGCGAGCCCGCCGGGGACGTACGAGCGGGCGATCTGGAGCACCTGGCGGAAGCCCTGAGTGGTCACCAGCCCGACGCGCGCACCCTTGCCCTCGAGGATGGCGTTGGTCGCCACCGTCGTGCCGTGCAGCACCTGGTCGACCTCGGGCAGCGCGATGCCGGCCTCGTCGCAGACCTTCCGGATGCCGTTCAGCACCCCCACGGACTGGTCCGCCGGCACCGACGCCGTCTTCGCGCGCCAGGTGCGGCCGTCGGTCTCGTCGACCAGCAGCACGTCGGTGAACGTGCCGCCCACGTCCACGCCCAACCGATAGGTCATCGGGCCTCCTCGAGGGGTCGCGGCCCGAGCAGTGCCGCCCGGGCGTTGCCGAGGTGCGAGCGCATGACGGACGCGGCCCAGTCCGGGTCGCGGGCGCGCAGGGCGGCGACCACCTCGTGGTGGTGGGCCAGGCTGCGCGCGATGGAGTCGGCGTCGTAGGCGCGGAAGTTGCGCAGGACCACCGGGGCGTGGACGACGCCGGCCAGGGCGCTCGCGAGCGTGGGCTGATCCGACACGGTCACGAGGCGGGCGTGGAACGCGCGGTTGAGCTCGACGAGCTCGTCCAGATCCTGCGCCGGGCCCGGCCGGCCGGCGCGGTCCATGGCGTGGGCGAGCCGGTCGAGCTCGACGAGGTCGCCGGGGCCCGCGCGGGTCGCGGCGCGCGCGGTGGCGCGGGGCTCGAGAGCGAGCCGGACCTCGAAGACGTCGCCGAGGTCGTCGGTGCTCCAGGTCGCGACCCGGGCGCCGCGGCGGGGGCTGAGGTCGACCAGGCCCTCGACGGCCAGCCTCGAGAGCGCCTCGCGCACCGGGGTGCGGCTGACACCGAGCCGTTCCGCGAGCTCCACCTCGCCGAGGCGCACCCCGGACGCGAACTCGCCACCGAGGATCGCCTCGCGCAGGCCGGCGACGGCGCGCTCGGTGGCTCGCGTCATGTCGACTCCCGCCGGTCCGCCTGATTGCATGCAAAGTACGAGACTCGTCAAGGCTTGGCGGTGGAATCGCCGCATCGTGTATGCACTGGCGGTCCTCGCCGACGATCGAGAGGGCCGGACGTGGCCGACCTGCTTGCCGAAGGGAGACGGTCGCGGGACGAGCTACGGGCCGCGCTGTCGCAGCGGCGGGCATCCGACGCTAAACTACCTTGGCGCCAAGGTATTGAGTGGGCCGGTCCTCGCGATGATTCCTACGTGGGCCGAGCGAACATCTCTCGGTCCTCCTGATCGAAAGGTGGCTTCAACGACCATTTCGAGTGAGCTGTGAGATACTTGTGGGCGACAGGCGGGAAGGAGTCGTGGTGGCCCGGCGCGATGCGGTCGGTAGGGATGCCGTCGACGCGATCCTGGATCAGTGGAAGCGTGAGCTCCCAGAGGTCGATGCGACACCGATGGCGGTCTTCGGGCGGATCCATCGGGTTTTCATCCGCTACCAAGCGCACATCAACGAGGTGTTCGCTGCGCACGGTATCAACGCGGCCGCATTCGACATCCTGGCCGCACTTCGGCGGGCTGGGGCTCCGTACCGGCAGACCGCCGGTTCGCTCGCCGACTCGTCGTTGATCACCACGGGTGGGATCACGCTTCGGGTGGACCGTCTGGAGAAGGCTGGGCTCGTCGTCCGGGAGCGTGACTCGGAGGACGGGCGGGTGGTCTATGTCCGGCTCACTGACCTCGGCATCGAGCTGACCGAGTCGGTGGTTGCGGCGCATTTCGCCAACGAGGACGAGCTCCTGGTCGGTGTCACGGGCACCGAGCGGCGGCAGCTGGCTGGTCTGCTCAGCCGTCTCGAACGTTCGCTGGATGCCTACGAGGCGACGTCGCGGACTCGAGGCACTGCCGACGCGGCGCAAGGTCGGGCCGGCCGCCGCGGGTGAGCAGGAACAGCCCGACGGTCAGGCTGATCAGCTGGGTGCCCACGAGCAGGACGTACCCGATCGCGTACCCGTGGCTGCCGCAGCCCCTGGGCCGCCGGCGCCCCGGTCAGTCCGAAGTGATCGGTGAAGGCACGGTCGGTGATCAGTACGGAGGTGTTGACCCGGTCCACGTAGGCGATCAGGACGACGACCAGCAGCCCCCAGACCGCCGGCAAGCGGGCCCCGAGCGCTGCCGGCGGCTCCGCCGTCCGGTCGTGGGCGGTGGCAACCGCCTGCGGAGCTCGGAACGGCTTCACGTCGCGATCTCTTCCAGTTGTCGATCGGTGGTCTCTTCGCCGAACATCGCCACACCTGCGGCGACGATTCCGACGCCGCCGAGCACCGCGAACACCGTCGCCGGACCGGATCCGGCCGCGATCAGCGCGCCCACCACGACCGGCCCGAGGATCACGCCGAGCCGGTTCCAGACTCCGCCGAAGCTGACCCCCAGCGCCCGGATGCGCGCCGGGTAGAGCTCGGCGGTGTAGAGGTACAGGCAGATGTTGACCGCGAAGATGAACGCCGCGGACAGGGTGGACCACAGTGCGACGGCGGCTCCGGTGCGCGCGCCCAGCAGGGCGAGGGCGATCAGCAGCGCGCCGCCGATGCCGAGACCGGCGACCAGACTCGGCCGTCGACCGATGCGGTCCACCAGCAGCATCACGATCACACAGCCGCCGAACCCGACCAGGCTGGTGTAGAGCGTGTACCTCAGCGCGGTCCCCAGCGGTACGTGGTACAGGGAGGTGTAGATCGTCGGCAGCCAGGCGGTGATGCCGTAGTTGACGAAGTAGCCGCCGAACCAGAGCACCGACACGATCGCGGTGCGGCGACCGTAGTGGCGCCCGACCAGCTCTCGCACGCGGCCACGGGAAGCGGCTGGCGCTTGGACGCCCGCGGCAGCCGGGACGGTCGGCTCGGGCAGCGGCCGGCGAGCCGCCGCGGTGACGTTGCGTTCGATCCAGGCCATCGCCTGCTCGGCGCGTTCGTGCTCGCCGCGGGCCGCCAACCACCGAGGCGACTCCGGCACCGACCGGCGCACCGCGAACGCCAGCACCGCCGGAACCGCACCGATCAGGTAGAGCGCCCGCCAACCGAAGTGCGGAACGACCACCGCGGCCACCAGGGCGGCCGCGGTGAGCCCCGCCGGAAACGCCAGCTCGTAGAGCAGCACGAACTTGCCGCGGCCCTTCGCCCGAGAGATCTCGCTGACGAACGCGGCCGCGACGGGGACCTCGGCACCGATCCCCAGCCCCTGGATGAACCGGAACACCGCGAAGATCGCGAAGTTCGGGCTCACCATGAGCAGCAAGCTGGACAGCGCGGTCAGCAGCATCGCCACCACCACGACGCGGACCCGCCCGTACCGGTCGGCGAGGACCCCGCCGAGTGGTGCCCCGAGCAGCATGCCGACCGAGCTGGTGGTGACGGCCAGGGTCAGCGCCGCCGGCCCGAGATGCCACTCGGACTTGATCAAGGGCAGGGTGTAGGCGATCAGGAGCTGGTCGAACCCTTCGAAGAAGGTCACCGTACCGAGAAGGGTGCGGATGTTTCCTTGCCAGCGCGAGCTCGGGAGCCGTTCGAGTCGGGCCGAGATGGTGTCGACCACCGACGACCGTGGTGGTTCCGTCTGTTCGGTCATGATCTCTCTCTTTCGGTCGGCGGTGATCGAGTGGTGTTCAGGGGGTCGGGAGCGGTCCGGCCGGCACCGGTGCGCTGGTCATCGGTACCGACGAGGCGTCGTAGCCGTAGACCCATGCGCCGGTTCCCGAGTCGCGCAGCCAGTCGTTGCCGCGAGAGGCGATCTGGACGCGGGCGGTCCGCGGCCGTCGGACGGACTCATAGGTCGCCAAGGCCTCCGCGACGTCGTCCGGGGCGCCGGCGACGGCGCGTGCGAGCACGACGGCGTCCTCGATGGCCATCGCCGCCCCTTGGGCCATGAACGGCATCATCGGGTGGCAGGCGTCGCCGAGCAGCGTGCGGTTGCCCATCGACCAGCGGGTGAGCGGGTCGCGGACGTACAGCGCCGAGGCCATGACCTCGTCGCAGGCGTCGAGCAGCGCCCGGGCGTCGGGATGGAAGTCGCGGTAGGCATGCCGAAGCTCAGCCACGTCGCCCGGAGCGGTCCAGGACTCCTCTCGCCAGTCGGGGCGCGGTCGCGTCGCGAAGACGAAGATGTCCTTGCCCCGGTTGAGGGGGAACGTCACGATCTGTGTCTCGGGGTCCGGGCCCCACCACTTGGTGAAGGGTCCATGTCGGGCACCGACAACCGAGCGGCCGGCACCACCGCGCGGTAGGCGACCACTCCGGTGAAATCGGGGTGCTCGGGGCCGAACAGCGAGGTGCGCACCGTCGAGTGGATGCCATCGGCGCCGACCAGTACATCGACGCTCGCCTCGGGACCGTCGGCGAACTCCAGCACGGTCCGGGAGCCCCGGGGCCGCACACCGGTCAGCCGCCGGCCCAGCTGGACGATCTCGTCGGGCAGGGCGCCGGCCAGCACGGCCAGCAGGTCCGCCCGGTGCATCGTCAGCTGCGGGGCGCCGTAGTGCTGCTCGGCCGCGCGGGCCATCTCCAGCCGGGACGTCTCTTCGCCGGTGTCCCAGGTGCGGCTGATTCGATGGGTCGGCCGCGCGGCGGCCTCACGCAACTGCGGGCCGACGCCGAGCCCGTCCAGCGCGCGCACGGCGTTCGGGGTCAGGTTGATGTCCGCGCCCACTCGGGCGAAACCTCGAGCCTGCTCGACCACGAGGACGCCACAGCCCTGGGCGCGCAGCGCGATCGCCGCGGAGAGACCGGCGATCCCGCCGCCGACGATGCCGACCAGCGGACCCGCCCCGTTCATGCGCGCACTCCGCCCCGGCCTACGAACTGTCGATGTCTGCCCACGACGCCCTCCTCGGCCTGTGAGTTCGGCGGTCACGGTAGCGTCGCACTACGGTGGTCACAAGCCTTAGCGCAAAGATAGCTGTGATCGAGTTCCCGCCGTTGAGCTGCTTATCTCCCGAGCGAGCGCGCAAAAGAATCTTGCTGCTTAGCTATTGACGGACGCCCGGTCCCGCGGTCACGATGCTTGCAACGACCCGGTCGGCTCTCGAGCCGGTCGAGCGGCAGCCGGGGTGGAACCAGCCCCTTCCGAAGCCAGGCCGTCGTGGCACGGCCGAGCTGGTGACCCTTTCCCGGAAGGTCCGTCCTGCCCCTGGGCGCCGACCCCTGGCCCGTTGCTGTGCGCCCACCGCCCCATCGAAGGAGAACCCCGATGAACGACCGCACCGGCGTACTGTCCCGGGAACGGGCGACGTCGGCCGGGATGGATTTGCGGCCGTTCCTGCGCGACGAGATCCCGGTGGCCGGACGGTGGGAGCGCGCCACCGGCGACGTGATCGAGTCCGTGGACCCCGCGACCGGGCGTTCCTTCGCCACGCTGCACGCAGCCACTGCGAGCGAGGTCGACCGCGCGGTAGCCGGTGGCCTTCAGGCCGCGGCCGACTGCGGCTGGGCGCAGATGCTGCCGCACGAGCGCGCTCGCGTGCTCTACCGCATCGGGGAGGCGCTCGAGCGCGAGGTCGCGACCGTGTCGGCCCTGCAGACCCTCGACACCGGCAAGACCCGCGCCGAGACGGCGGCGTTGTGCCGCAGCGCCGCCGGCACCTTTCGCTATGTCGCCGCGGCGCTCGAGACGATGACCGGGGACCTCACCCCGCCGCGCGGGCCGTACCTGACGCTCGCCACCTGGGAGCCCATGGGTCTCGTCGCCGCGATCACCCCGTGGAACTCGCCGATCGCCAGCGACGCGCAGAAGATCGCGCCTGCGCTGGCTGCGGGTAACGCCGTGGTCGCCAAGCCACCCGTGTGGGCTCCCTGGGTCACGTTGTACCTGGCTCGGCTCGCCGAGCAGGCCGGTCTGCCGGCGGGTCTGCTCTCGGTGCTTCCGGGACCGGGTCGTGTCGTCGGTGAAGCACTGGTCACCCATCCGCAGGTGAGCAAGGTCAGTTTCACCGGAGGCACGAGGACCGGCAAACGGCTGGGCGAGCTCGCCGCGCGAAAGGTCATGCCGGTCACTCTGGAGCTCGGCGGGAAGTCCCCGACCATCGTCTTCCCCGACGCCGACCTCGACCTGGCCGTCGCGGGAGTCGCCTTCGGGATCTTCTCCTCGTCCGGCCAGAGCTGCATCGCCGGCTCCCGGATCTTCGTCCACCGCGCCGTCTGGGAGAACTTCACCGCGCGCCTGGTCGCCGTCACCGAGCGACTGGTGGTCGGTCCGGGCTCCGAGCCGGGCACCCAGGTCGGCCCGATGATCACCCATGAGCATCGCGACGGAGTCGCCGCGATGGTCGACGACGCAGTCGCCGCCGGAGCTCGTGTGCTCAGCGGCGGCGCGATCCCCGACGACGAGCGGCGACGTGACGGCGCCTACTACCTGCCGACACTTCTGAGCGGTGTCGCCAACAGCGACCGCATCGCCCAGGAAGAGATATTCGGGCCGGTTGCGGTTCTGATCCCCTTCGACGACGAGGACGACCTGGTCGCCGAGGCCAACGACACCGTCTACGGCCTGGCGGCCGGGATCTGGACGCGCGACTTCTCCCAGGCGTGGCGGATCGCGCGAGCCGTCAACGCCGGCACCGTATGGATCAACACCTACAAGCAGTTCAGTATCTCGACCCCGTTCGCCGGGACGAAGGAAAGCGGGGTCGGTGTCGAGAAGGGCCGGGAGGGCATTCGATCCTACATGAACCAGAAGAGCATCTACGTCGACGTGAGCGACCGCCCGCTGCCGTGGGCGCGGGGGACCGATCGATGAGCGCCGCGAGTCCCTCGGTCCCTGCTCACCCCTACAGCCCCGCCTACGCCGTGGGTGATTTCGCGTTCGTTTCAGGCGCCCTGTCGGTGGACTCCGAGGGTCGCGCCGTGCCCGGTCGCACCGAGGCGATCTCCGCCGCGATGGAGCGGCTGAGCGAACGGTTGTCCACCGTCGGCATGGAATTGTCCGACGTGGTCAAGACGACGTATTTCGTCACCGACGTCAGCCTGCGCGACGAGGCCAACACCCACTACGAGCGGGTCTTCGCCGCCCCCCGACCGGCCCGCAGCTTCGTCGAGGTGGCGGGCCTGCCCTACGGCGCCACCGTCGAGATCGAGGCGATCGCGCACGGCGGGCACCGACACATCGCCACCGCACACCAGAGAGGAACAGAGCAATGAGCGAGCAGACCGCGACGACCCCGCAGGCCACCGACCTGGAGGCCTTGATCGACTCGTGCACGGCCACCGCGGGGAGCCGCTACGAGGACTGGGACACCCTCGGCTTCCAGGCCGCCAAGGGCGGCGACCGCTTCAAGCGCGCGCAGATCCGCTACATCGGCTCCGGCGCCACCGGGGACCACGCCGGCGACTCCCGCACCCTGCAGGCCGAGCACTTCACGTTCTCCAACATGCGCCTGCCCGCGGGTGCCGTCGGGCCCGAGCACACCCACCCCGATGTCGAGGAGGTCTTCTACGTCCTCGAGGGTCAGCTCGAGGTCGCCGTGCATGACGTCGAGGACGGCACCAAGAAGGCCACCCGGGTGCTGGGGTACCGCGACCTCATCCGCGTCCCGGCCGGGGTCCCCCGCTCGCTGCGCAACGTCGGCGACACCGACGCCCTGATGTGCGTGATCATCGGAGCGTCGAAGCCGCAGCTGCCGACCTACCCGCCGTCGTCGGAGATGTACGGCGTCACCCGCTGAAGCGCCTGCCGAAGTGCCACCGCGGATTTGAGGAAGCAACAGTGGAGCAGAACCTTGCGGCCGAGGCCGTCCAGCGAGTGCTGCGCGTCCAGCAGAAGACCTGGGAGGCCGAGGGCATCACCAGCGTGACGCTCGTCGACCCGGCCGGGCACTCGCTGCCTGCCTGGAGGCCCGGGGCGCACATCGCCCTGCACCTGCCGAACGGCCTGGTCCGCGAGTACTCGCTGTGTTCGGATCCGTCGGACTCCACGTCATGGACCGTGGCGGTGCTGCGCACCTCGGAGTCGCGCGGCGGCAGCTCGTGTGTGCATGATGGGTTGCCTGTCGGCGCCCACGTCAGCGTGGACGGGCCCCGCAACGCCTTCCGGCTGGAGGAGGCGCCCCAGCATCTTCTCGTGGCCGGCGGGATCGGCATCACCCCGATCATCACGATGGCACGAGAGCTGCAGGCCCGCGGCGCGGAGTGGGCGTTGCTCTACACCGGCCGGAGCCGTCAGACGATGGCATTCCTGCCCGAGGTGGAGCAGCTGCCCCGCCAGCGAGTCCACGTCCACGTCGACGAGGAGAACGGGCGCTACCCGGACTTCGCGGCCATGCTGGGCAGCCAGGACCCCCGCACGCTGGTGTACTGCTGCGGCCCGACCGCGATGATGGACGCCGTCGCCGCGGGCATGACGGACCCGGCGACGCTGCGGCTCGAGCGGTTCAGCGCGCCCGAGCGGGAGCCGTCGCCGGACGAGACCGACGAGGCTTTCGACGTCGTGGTGGGCTCCACCGGCGAACGGGTCCCGGTCTCGGCCGAGCAGAGCGTGCTCGAGGCCCTCGAGGACGCGGGCGTGCCGGTCGACTCGTCCTGCACCGAGGGCATCTGCGGAACGTGCGAGACAAAGGTCCTTTGCGGGGATGTCGATCACCGCGACTTCCTGCTCACGCCCGAGGAGCACGAGGCCGCCGGAACCATGATGGTCTGCGTCTCGCGTTGCCGCGGCCGCGAACTCGTCCTCGACCTCTGACGAGCCCCACCCAGCGCCCGGAACTGGAGTCAGCGATGCACTACACCGACAGCCCCGTCGTCCGCCTGCGGGGCCTGCGCTCGGTCACCCTCGGGGTGCCCGACCCCGCCACCTCCAAGGACTTCTACCACGAAGTGTGGGGGCTGGGGCTCAGCGAGTCCGACACGGAGCGATTCTGGCTGCGCGGCACCGGCGAGGAGCACCACATCCTCAAGCTGCAGGCTTCCCCGCAGAATTCCCTCGGCGGCATCACCTTCTCGGTGGCCACCCCGCGGGAGGTCGACGAGGCGGCGCGCGAGCTGGAGCACCGGGGGATTCCGCTGCTGCGCGAGCCGGGCCGTACCGACGACGCGGCGGGGGGTTACCGCCTGGCGCTCGTCGATCCCGAGGGTCGGATCGTCGAGCTGGCCGCGGAGGTGCACGCGGTGGTCCGACACGACGACCAGGGCTATCCCGCACTGCCGCGCAGGCTGGCCCACGTCGTGCTGAACACGGTCGACATCGACCGGGCCACCGCCTTCTACACCCAGGTCCTCGGGATGCGGGTCTCCGACTGGTCGGAGCATCAGATGTCGTTCCTGCGCTGCAACCCGGAACACCACGTCATCGCCTTCAACCAAGCCCCGTGGACATCGGTGAACCACGTGGCCTACGAGATGACCTCGGTGGATCACTTCATGCGCGGGATCGGCAGCCTCAAGGTGCACGGCATCTCCCCGCAGTGGGGCCCGGGCCGGCACGGGCCGGGCGACAACACCTTCTCCTACTACACCGACCCGGCCCAGCTGGTCTGCGAGTACACCTCCGAGGTCATCCAGGTCGACGAGGACTCGTGGCTGTGCCGCACCTGGCGCCGCACCCCGGAGCTGTCCGACCAGTGGCGCACCGCGGGCCCGCCGAGCACCTCGGTGCGCTCGGCCATGGCCGGCTTCCCGGACCCCGGAGCGCGAGCACTCGTCGACGCCAAGCCGGACTACTTCCTGCCCAGCGAAGCCGACAACGGCGTCCTGCCCGGACTGGGAGTCGAGGCCTGAGATGCCCGTGACCGCCCGCCGCCGGGTCGCCGCCGGCGTCTGCCTGACCGAGCAGGGGCACGGCCGCACCGTGCTGCTGCTGCACGGGATCGGCGGCAACGCCCGTTCGTTCGCCGCCGTGGCGGCGTTACTGGCCACGCACGGCCTGCGGGCGATGTGCTGGGACGCGCCCGGATACGGCGAGTCCATCGACCCGGCCGGTCCCGCCGACACCGACTATCCGACCCGGGTGCTCGCGATCCTCGACCAGCTCGGAATCGACGAGGTCGACCTGGTCGGCACCTCCTGGGGTGGAGTGATCGCCACGCTGGTCGCGGCCCGGTACCCGGAACGCGTGCGGTCGCTGGTCCTGGCCGATTCCACCCCTGGCTCCGGTGGCCGCCCGGACGCGGCCGCCGCGATGCGCGCCCGCGTCGAGGATCTCGCGGCCCGAGGGGCCGATGCGTTCGCCACCGCCCGGGCGCCGATCCTCGTCGCGCCCGGGTGTGACCCCACGACCGCCGCAGCGGTCCGAGCCGCCATGGCCGAGGTCCGGCTGCCGGGCTACCGCGCCGCGGCGGAGTTCATGGCCACCACCGACAACACCCCACTGCTCTCGTCGATCACGGCGCCGACGCTGGTATTGGTCGGCGAGCACGACCGCGTGACCGGAGAAGTGCCCTCCCGGCAGCTCGCCGACGGTATCCCCGGTGCGTCGCTGCAGCGCCTGACCGGCGCCGGTCACGCGGGCGTGAGCGAGCGCCCGGACGACGTGGCCGCGGCGATGCTCGAGTTCTGGGGCCGGCGATGAGCGGCCGGCTCGCCGTCGTGACCGGCGCGGCACGCGGCCTCGGTCAGGTGATCGCCGGCACGCTCGCTGCCGAGGGCGCCCGGCTCGTACTCGTCGACGTGCGCGAGGAGTTGCTGGACAAGACCGCCGCCGAGCTGGCAGCGGACGGCACCGAGGTGCACACACTGGCCGTCGACGTCACTGATCCGGATGCGGTGGCCCGGCTGGCCGCGCGCACCGAGGAGCTGGGCGGGGCCGACGCACTGGTCAACAACGCGGCGCTGGCCGACGGAGTCGGCGGCCGCACCTTCTGGGAGCTCGACGTCGAGGCCTTCCGCCGAGTGCTCACGGTCAATGCCTTGGGCACCTGGCAGGTGGCTGCCCGACTCGTGCCCCAGATGCTCGTCAAGGGCGCGGGCGCGATCGTCAACATGGCCTCCGACGCGGCGATCTACGGGTCGCCGCGACTGGTGCACTACGTCGGTTCCAAGGGCGCCGTGCTGGCGATGACCCGGGGCATGGCGCGCGACGCCGGGCCGCACGGGGTACGGGTCAACGCGGTCGCGCCCGGGCTGGTCCGCGTCGAGGCCACCGAGTCGGTACCGGACGAGCGCTATCGGCTCTACGCCGACAACCGGGTGCTCGCTCGGGAGCAGACACCCCAGGACGTCGCCGATCTCGTCGCCTACCTCCTCTCCGACCGGGCCGGGTTCATCACCGGGCAAGTGGTGGCCGTCGACGGCGGCTTCGTCATGCCCCAATAACCGGAAGGACCTTCAGATGGACCTGCAGCTGGGCGGTCGTGCCGTGGTGGTCACCGGAGCCAGCTCCGGTGTGGGCCTGGCGACCACCCGATACCTGCTCGCCGAGGGCGCCGACGTGATCGCCTCGGCCCGCGACCTCGACCGGCTACGGCACGCCGTCGACCTGCTTCCCGGAACTGGCCGGGTACACGCGGTGTCCTGCGACGTCGTGGATCGTGCCTCCAGCGAGGCGATGATCGCCGAGGGGGCGCAGGCGTTCGGACGGATCGACGGCGTGGTGTGCAACGCCGGTCGCTCGCTCATGGCCTCGCTGACCGACACCACCGATACCCAGATCCGCGAGGAGCTCGAGCTCAAGGTCTTCGGGGCCTGGAACGTCATCCGGGCCGCTCGCAAGTACCTGGCTTCCTCGGACGCCGCCGCCGTGGTCAACGTCAACGCGATCCTCGCTCGCCAGCCGGACGCCCGGCTCGGGGTCACCTCGGCCGCCCGCGCCGCCTTGCTCAACGTGACCCGCAGCCTCGCCCAGGAACTCGGTCCGGAAGGCATCCGGGTCAACTCGGTCGCTCTCGGGCTCATCGACACCGGCCAATGGCGACGCCGCTACTCGCAATCCGACACCACGGTCGACTACGACCAGTGGGCCGCCGAGGTCGCCGCCGACCGCGGCGTCGTCCTCGGCCGGTTCGGACGGGCCGAGGAGGTCGCGTTCCCGATCGTGACGCTCCTGTCGCCGTTGTCCGGCTACTGCACCGGCGCCACGATCGACGTCGGTGGGGGTGTGTCCCGCTATGTCTGAGGCACCCATGTCGTCAACGGGCACCGGCGGCGACGTCCTCGTCGCCGTGATGCGTGGCCACGGCATCGACACCGCGTTCGGGGTCCTCAGCGTCCACAACCTGCCGCTCGTCGAGGCCGTAGCGCGCGACCTACGGTTCGTCGAGATGCGGCACGAGGCCGCCGCGGTCAACGCCGCCGACGGCTATGCCCGCAGCACCGGCGGCATCGGCGTGGCCATCACCAGCACCGGCACCGGAGCAGGCAACGCGGCCGGGTCGATGGTCGAGGCACTCACGGCCGCCAGCCGGGTCCTTCACGTCACCGGCCAGATCGACTCCGAGTTCTACGACGCCACGGACCCCGGCCCGGCCCGCGGTGTGATCCACGAGTTCCCGGGGCAGCGCCGGATGCTCGAGGCCGTCTCCGCGCACGCCGTGAGCGTGTCCGGGGCCGACCAGGCCGAGGCCGCGCTGGAGGAGGCGCTCGCCGCGGTCGGCGGGATACCCGGTGGGCCGGCCAGCGTCGAGTGGCCCTCGGATCTGCAGTACCTGGCCCGACCCGGCGAACAGCAGCCGGTCTCGGTGGCCCCCGCGGCCGTCCCGGCGCCCGCTCCCGACACGCTCGACGCCGCGGCGAGGCAGCTGGCCGGCGCCCGGCGTCCGCTGCTCTGGGTCGGCGGGGGCGCCGCCGGCGCCGGAGCCGAGCTGGGCGCGCTCGCACATCGGCTCGGCGCGGGCGTGCTGACCAGCAACTCCGGACGAGGGATCATTCCCGAGGACGACGACCTGGTGATCGGGAACTTCGCCACCGCATCGGCCCTCGCCCCGCTGCTCGCGGACGCGGACCTGCTGCTCACGGTCGGTTCACATTTCCGGTCCAATGAGACTCGCGGCTACCAGTTGGAGCTGCCGAAACCGCAGGTCCAGATCGACATCGACCCGCGCGCCATCGGCCGGGTGTACCCGGCCGAGGTCGGCCTGGTCGGGGACGCCGCCCCGGTCTTGGCCGCATTGCGCCGGCGGCTGCCCGGCACCGCTACCGAGCAGGACTGGCCACGACGAGTGCGCGACGTCCGGGAACACGTCCGTGCCGCGCTGTACGACCAGCTCGGTGGGTACGCCGAGATCTGCCGGACATTGCGGGCCGAGCTACCCCGCGAGGCCGTGGTCGCCCGCGACGTGACGATCCCGTCGAGCCAATGGGGCAACCGGCTCCTCGAGCTCTACTCGCGCGAGACGAACGTGTTCCCGGTCGGCGGCGGGATCGGCCAGGGACTGGCGATGGGCATCGGGGCGGGCGTCGGACGCCCGGAGGCGCCCACGCTCGTCATGGCCGGCGACGGCGGGCTGTCGGTGCACCTCGGTGAGCTCGCCTCGCTCGCCGGCACCGGCGCCTGGGTCGTCGTGCTGGTCTTCAACGACGGCGGCTACGGGGTGCTGCGCAACATGCAACGGGCCCACGGGTTCGACGTCACCGCGGTCGACCTGCACACGCCCGACTTCGGGCTCCTGGCCCGGTCGATGGGCATGCCCCACTGGCTCGTGCGCGATTCCGGAGAGTTCGGACCGGCGCTGCGCGACGCCGTCACCACGCACGGGCCCGTGATGGTCGAGGTGGACGTGACCGCGCTCGAACCCGGCCCCGGCGCCTTCTCTCCGCCCGTGCACGTCCCCACCCCCACCGGAAGGAGCTAGTCAGCATGTCCACCACGACGCCGTCCCGGGCCGGCTCATTGACCACCGCCGTGCTCTGCCTGCGCTCGGCCAGCGAGCCCGCCGACTGGTTCCTCGAGCAGGTCCACGCCCTCGAAGCCCTCGAGTGGACAGCGGAGGAGGGCCTCGACGACGAGGCCTGGCTGACCCAGGCGGCGAGCACGATCGCCACCCGGTTCGACGGTGCTCCCGTGCACGTGATCGCCGCCGGGGCCGCAGTGCCCCGAGCGCTGCTGCTGGCCGCTCGCCGCCGCGACCTCGTGACCAGCATCCTGGCCGGGGATCCGCAGGTCGACGAGTCCGACGCCGGCTACTGGGAGCTGCTGCGACAGGTCCATGCGCCCACCCTCGTCGTGGTCGCAGCGCCGGAACCCGGCACCGACACCTCCCAGGCCCAGAGCGTGGCCGGTGGAATCGACAACGGCGTCATGGTGGTCATCGACGGCGCCGTGGCACCGACCCATCGCAGCAGCCCGAAATCGTTCACCGAGTGGGCCACCGCTTTCATGGTCATCGCCGAGGGCCTGCCGAACCCGTCCCAGGAGAGAACCGATGTCTGAGCAATACCTCGACGAGCACCAGACCCACGCGGAACCGATCAGCGCCTACGAGACGAAACTGTCCGGCGCCATCATGGAGGTCTTCGGTCGCGGAGTCCACGACCTTCCCGGACTCACCGAAGGCCTCAACGGGCTCGGGCTGCGCGCCCCCGACGGAAACCCGTGGACCGAAGACAGCTTCCGCGCCGAGATGCGCCGACTGGGAGAATGAGATGACCGACGTCACGACCCCACCCACACCGGCTCGCACCCGCCCGGCGAAGCCCCGCCAGGCCGTCGGTACCCGGCAGACGCTCTCCGCCGACGAGATCGCCGCCAGCGGGTTGCGTGACCGCTGGTACCCGATCCTGCCGTCACGGTTCGTCGGAACCGGCCAGATGCTCCCCGTCACCCGCCTGGGCGTCGACTGGCTCCTGTTCCGCAACGCCCAGGGCACGCTGTTCATGCTGGAGGACCGCTGCCCGCACCGCAGCGCCCCACTCTCGGTCGGCCAGCACCTCGGGGACCGGGTCGCGTGCCGCTATCACGGCGTCCAGGTCACCGGCGACGGCACCGTCGCATCGGTGCCCGGCATGCCCGGCTGCGCCCTCGAGGGCAAGAAGGCAGCCGTCTCGCTGAAGGTCGTCGAGGCCGCCGACACCATCTTCGCGTTCGTCCCGCTGACCGAACAGTCCGAACCCACCGAGTTCACGCTCCCTGACCGGCTGGCCGACCCCGCCGTCTCCTGGTTCCCCAACTACGCCGAGTGGGCCGGCCCGTGGCGTTTCTACATGGACAACGTGCTCGACCCCATGCACGGCGCATTCCTCCACCGCGACTCCCATTCTATGTTCGGCGGCGACACCTCGGCCCGATTCCGCATCCGCGAGACCGAGCGCGGCTTCTTCTTCGAGAAGACCGACCAGCGAGGCGTCAACTTCGACTGGGTCGAGTTCTGCCGAGGCGCGACCGATCACGTCGATCTCGAGATCCCGTATGCACCCAACGCCGGCCCCGGCGGAGTCTTCGGCATCGTCGGCATGGTCACCCCGATCGATGCGCACCGCTCGGCGATCTTCCACTGGCGGACACGACGGGTCTCCGGATGGGAGCGCGAGGTCTGGCGGTTCCTCTACCGCACGCGCCTGGAGGCCCGGCACTGGGCCGTGCTCGAACAGGACCGGATGGTGCTCGAGGCGCTGCCCGACGACGCCGACGTCTCCGAGCACCTCTACCAGCACGACCTCGGAGTCTCCCGTATCCGGCGGATGTATCGAGCCGAAGCCCAAGAGCAAGCAGCGAAGCTGCAGCCCGCCTGAGGGACGTTTCTCCGACAAGACCGAGCCTTCAAAGCGCCCTGCCTGGACCCGGCGCGACGGTGCAGGTCGGCGAAAGGAGCGCTTGTTGCCATGAAACCTCCACCGTTCGACTACGTGGCGCCTGGGTCAGTGCCGGACGTTCTGCGGTTTCTCGGCGAACCCGACCGGGACGTGAAAGTGCTCGCCGGAGGCCAGTCGCTGATTCCCTTGCTGAGCATGCGACTGGCGCGCCCGGAGCTGCTGGTGGACATCACACGGGTCGAGGGGCTGAGTTCGTCGTGGGTGGACGAGGACGGGCTTCACGTCGGGCCCGGGCGTGCGGCAGGCGGCGTTGGCGGCAGCGCCGCAGGTGCGGCGGGGATGGCCGTTGCTGGCCGAGGCGATCGCGTGGATCGGGCATCCCCAGATCCGCAACCACGGCACCGTGTGCGGGAGCCTGGCCCACCACAACCCGGCCGCGGAGGTGCCGACGGTTGCGGTCGCGCTGGATGCCCGGATCGTGATCGTCGGTCCGGACTGTCAGTGCACCGTGCCGGCGACCGAGTTCTTCACCGGCACGTTCCAGACGAGCCTCGAGTCCGACGAGCTGCTGACCGAGGTGGTGTTCCCGCCGATGTCCCCCGACCGCATCCGCAGCCTCATTCGCCGCCGGACCCCCTGATCGATCGACCCCGATGAACTCAAAGCTTGAGCTTGATCACTAACCTCGAGGAGGCACTTCCTCGGCGAGGCCAGCCACACGTCTGCATCAGGTGGACGTGATCGCCACGTGCTACTGCTTGATCCAGGTGCAATCTCCCTGGAACTGTATCTGCCCGTCCGTGGTCGAGCACACTTTGTCGCCAGATTCTTCCAGCGTCCCGCTCAAGCTCGTGTCCTCGTGGCCATGGCTGACTGCACCTCAACGTTGACGGGCCACGCTGGTCCGGTGAACCGCTATCTGCTCGACAACCGTCGCCCGGAGGCTGGCGAACGGTTCGTGGCGCTCGCCGAGATGTTCGACCCATGGACCTTCCGTCACCTCGACGCCCTGGGGCTCGGTGAGGGATGGCGGTGCTGGGAGGTCGGTGCCGGCGGCGTCTCGGTGCCGCGCGGCCTGGCGGAGCGCGTGGGGAGCAACGGACGGGTGCCGGCCACAGACATCGACGTGTCGTGGGCCGAGCCCGCGGCCGGTGGCGCGCTCGAGGTACGGGGACACGACGTGATCCGCGACCCACCGCCGGCGGAGACGTTCGACCTGGTCCACGCCCGGCTGGTCCTGGTCCACCTCGCGGATCGCGCGGCCGCGATGCGAGTCATGATCGATGCCCTCCGGCCGGGCGGATGGCTGGTGATCGAGGACGGGGACCCGGCCCTGCAGCCACTCGCCTGCCCGGACGAACGCGGCCCCGACGAAGCGCTCGCGAACCGGCTACGCACTCGGATCCGAACACTGATGGCCGAGCGCGGGGCGGACCTCGCATACGGTCGCACGCTGCCCCGGCTGCTGCGTGAGTCAGACCTGACCGACGTTCGCGCCGAGGCGTACTTCCCCATCGCCTCACGCGAGTGCGCGGTCCTGGAGGCGGCCACGGTCCAGCACGTCCGCGACCAACTCTTGGCCGCGCAACTGGCGACGCCCCAGGAGATCGAGACGCATCTCGCGAACCTCGCGCACGGCGACCTGGACCTCATGCTCGCACCGATGATCACCGCATGGGGCCGCAAGCCGGCCTGATACTCCAGACCAGCGGCCGAGAATGTGTACGAGCCGGACGGTCGACATCGTCCACGATCGGGATCGCTCGAGTACCGAAAGATGGCGCCGGCGACCTTGCTGGTGCTTACGCCCGGACCTTCCGACCCGACCACGCTCTGGACGGCGACCCGTCGGACCGAGCAACCACTGGGCGGCCCAGGCAGCAGTCGTTGTCCGCGCCGTCCCCGCCCGCTCGGGAGCTCGACTCGGCCCACGTCTTGATAGCGGGGCCTACCAGATCGCTCCCATCGGTCATTCCTTCCGCGACACCAGGATCGCGCCGGCGACTGCGGCGAGGAGAACCACGGCGACCAGTATGACTGTGATACCGGTGTCACGTTGCATGGCGAAGTAGACCATCGCGGCAACCAGCGCCAGCAGCGCGACGGCTCCGACCCATTGCCGAGCTGTCCGTGACATACCTGCAATCCTCGCAGGCCAGCCCGCGCTCGGCATGTCACGCCGCGCCCGGCCACGTCCGGCGGGTTGAAGGCTGCCAGGCGACCACCCGCCCGGGTGCCGCGCTCGATCACCCGTGACGTGCGAGGTCGGCAGACCGTGGGCGAACTCAGGCGTGACACCGATCCGCTTGCACGCCGGGTTGGGCCGACAGCACCGGCTCCTGCGCGGAGCCTCCACCGCAGCTCGGCCACGGTGGAACCGCGCGACGACCAAGGCGCCCCCGCTCGCACCGACGTCCGCGCGTGGGGTCGACCGAGACGGAGGCTCGGGTCCCGCAGCCGAGGTCAACTACTTCCCGGAGGGGGTGATCGACGCTAGCCTGATCCTCCATTTGGAGGCATGAGACGGTTCTTCCAGCGGGGTGGCGGTCGTGGGTAACTCGGTCCTGGGCGATCTTTCGAGCCAGCTGCGCGTGGCGCTTCACCGCGTCCAGGACTGGACGTACCCGGATCAGGTCGATCACGGAGCGTTCCAGGCCTACATGAAGACGCCGCACGACGTCGGCGGTGAGCCGGACGCCCCCGCCTTGTTCGAGGACAAGGAGGAGGAGGAGTGGGAGCTCAACACGTTCGTCACCTGTGAGGTCCTGGGCTGGCGGGGCATCTGGACGTCGGAGGAACGCAGAAGGCTCGGCAACGTCGATCTCGGACGGACCAACTATCTCGGCCTGCCCTATTACGGCCGCTGGCTGTGGGCCATCGCCCGTTGCCTGGTCGAGAAGCGGCACATCACGCTCGGCGAGCTGATCGAGCGGGTGAGCGAGGTCCGGGATCGTTACGCCGGCGGGACCGGCGGTCCCATCGACGCCGCGCCCCGCACCACCGGGAACACCGAGGCGGTCGCCCGAAACCGTCATCACCTGGATGCGGTCGGCAAGGGCGATCCGCAATGCTTCGCCGGCACGGCGGGCGCACCCAAGTTCGCGGTCGGCGATGTGGTGCTCGTGCGCGAGCTACCGACGATCTTCTACACACGCACCCAGGAATACCTGAGGGGCGCGAGCGGAAGGGTCGCCAAGGTCTCCTACGAGAGCCTGGCGCCGGAGGACGAGGCGTTCGACCGGGAAGACCAGAAGTCGGAGTGGTTCTACATCGTGCGCTTCCGGATGGCTGACCTGTGGGAGGCGTACACGGGCTGTCCGAACGACACGCTCCAGGCCGAGATCTCGGAGCGGTGGCTCCAACCAGCGGGCTAGCGCAAGGGCACCAGCCGCAGGCACCAGCCGCGGGGACGAGGAGGGAGACGGGATGGCGGAGACGGATCCGGGCGGGACGGGGCACGACACGCACGAGCATGCCGGCACGGCACCGATGGTCGAGGAGATCACCGACTTCGAGGTGCTGGAGATCGCTCTGCGGGAGCTCGCGATCGAGAAGGGCCTGTTCACCGCCGAGGATCACCGGCGCTATACCGAGCATGTGGAGCAGCTCGAGCCGGCCGCCGGGTCCCGGTTCGTCGCCAGGGCTTGGCTCGATCCGGAATTCAGGCGGTTGGCGCTGGACGATGCCATCGCCGCCTCCCGGGAATTGGGCATCGACTGGCTACATCCGACCGGATTCGGCACTCCCAGTGACTTCACCGCGTTCGAGGTGCTCGAGGACACCCCGACGGTGCATCACGTGATCGTCTGCACCCTGTGCTCCTGCTATCCCCGCCCGATACTGGGCATGTCACCGGAGTGGTACCGGACGCCGAACTACCGTCGCCGCATCGTGCGCTGGCCGCGCCAGGTCCTCGCGGAATTCGGTCTCTATCTGTCCGAGGACGTCGAGGTCCGCGTCGAAGACTCCAACTCGAAGCACAGGTTCATGGTGCTTCCGGTCCGGCCGGATGGTACGGAGGGGTGGAGCGAGGAGCAGCTCGCGGAGATCGTGACCCGCGATTGCCTGATCGGCGTCGCCCTGCCCAAGCCGGGGGTCACCTCGAACGCGACCCGCCCGCTGCATCCCGCGATCCGTCCGGTGACGAGCGACTAGTCCACGGGAACACGACATGACGACCGACCACGACATCGCGACCGTCCGCGTGCGGACGCTGGAGCACATCGTCGAGCGCGAACAGACCTGGGATCGGATGGCCGCGCAGTACCGCGTCACCAATCCGGTGCCGCCCTGGAAATCCAGCCTAGATGCGATGTGCGACGCGCTCGACGAGGAGGGCGCGGCGCTGCCCCTGCTCACCCGTCGCAACGACGAGGACCGCATCTCCCGCGAGGTGTACACCTCACTGCCCTACCCGGAGAATCAGCTCGTCGCCCTCGCGCACTCGCTGGTCACCCGGAACGTCATCGACGAGACCGAACTGGCTATCCGCCTGGACGCGGTACGCGCGCGGCACGACGCGGCCAGTGCCTGACCTGCTCCAATAACCGGCACGGAGAGGGGCACCACTCCGACGAGGGCGGCTGGTGGTCGTCCGGTTGGTGCTCGCTGCACCCCGTGAGGACCCATTCTGCTGGCATGATCTTCCACTGACGAGAAGGAGCCCTGGGGCGAGAGGCTGAGCACACGGATCCCGCAGTCACGATGCTTCCCGCCCACGGCCGCGCCCACGGACTCGACTACCGCATCGACTTCCGCCCGATGGCCGCCCTTGCCACCCTCACGCTGCCAGACGGCCATGCGGTGCGCGCCGAGTCCGGGGCCATGGTCTCGATGGGCGGAGACGTCACCCTCGACTCCTCGATGGAGGGCGGGCTCTGGGGCGCGGTCAAGCGCACCGCCGGCGGGCGCTCCGGGTTCGTCTCGCGGTTCTCGGGTCCAGGGGATCTCGTCCTCGCCCCGCCCGGGCCCGGCGACATCGTGCCCGTCGAGCTCACCGGGCGGCCCTACGCCATTGCCGCGCACGGCTACCTCGCCTCATCCGACGGCATCGACATCGAGACCGGGTGGGGCGGAGCGAAGTCGCTCTTCGCCTCCAACAGCACCTTCGTCCTCCGCGCCTCAGGCACCGGCGTCGTGCTGCTGTCCGCCTTCGGCGCCCTCGCCCATCGCACCCTCGCACCGGGCGAGCGGCACCTCGTCGACACCGGGCACCTCGTCGCGTGGCCCGCCGACTCCCACTACGCCATGCGTAAGGCGACGCGGAGCCTGTTTCGATCGCTCACCTCGGGCGAGGGCCTTGTCGCCGAGTTCACCGGCCCTGCCGACCTCCTGCTACAGACACGGGACCTGCGCGCCCTCGCCAACGCGCTGACCCCCTACCTGCCGAAGCCACAGAACGACAGCTGAGCCGACGGTCGGAAGCCGTCCACGCGGTGACGCCCCGGCCCCGAAAGGCCGGGGTGGAGCGCTTCACATCTGCACGGCGGTGATGCCGTGGTTGGTGGGTAGGTAGAGCGCGTTGCCGCTGACCGCAGGGGTGGCGAAGCGGTTTGCGTCGCCAACCGAGAGACTGGCGCGCAATGCGCCGCTACCCGCGTCGAGGGCGTCGAGGACGCCGTCTTGTTGCAGCGACCAGACCGTGGTTCCGACCACGATCGGCGAGCCGGTGATCTGGCTGGGCGCTTGCCAGCCGCGGACCAGCTGGCCGGGGCCGGGCACCCGAACTTGGAGCAGTCCGGTGCTGCAGGGCAGGTAGGCCACCGCGCCGCCGCCGCTCACGGGTGCCGCGGCACCGCCGCCGTAGGCCTCGCAGTTGTCCAGTTGGGCTCGCTGTCCACCGACCCCACCGAGCGCGGCGATCTCGGCGAGGTAGATCCCGCCGCCCTTGCCCGCCGCGATCACCTCGTTGCCCCCGGGGAGGATCACCGGGCCGGTCGAGCCGAGGTCGGCGTCCTCGGAGTTCTCCTGGGCCCATTGGGTCGGGGCGAAGCCGTCGAGCAGCGCGAGCTGCGGGCTCAACCGCAGGATCGAGTCGCTGTGATCCCACGGACCGCTCTCGGCGTCACCGTTTCCGGTGGTGACCAGCAGGTCTCCGCTCGGGAGCGCGGCGGCGCCGGCCGCAGCCCAGATGCCGCCCTCGCGGGTGGTGGGGACCGCGAACGTGGCCGGCGGTGCGTTGCCGGTGGTCGGTACGCCGACGACCCGGCCGAGGTACTGGCCACAGTCACCGTAGTTCCCGCCGTAGGCGACGTAGACGGTGTGGTTGGCCAGCAGCAGCGCTCCACGCTGGAGGTGGGTGGCCGGGTCGGCCCCGGGTGCGTCGACCGGGCGCTGGGCCCGGACCTGCCCGGTGGCGGCATCCACGCTCCACAGCACGTGCTCGACCCCACCCCCGGCAGCGCTCTGGGTGGTGACGGCGTAGACCAGTCCGCTCGCCGGATCCGCGACCGGGGTGCTGGTGATCCCCACCGGGTCGATGTCGCCGCACGGCAGGGCGCTGCCCGACACCGGGTCGGCGAGATGGGTGCGCCAGCGCACCGCGCCGGAGGCCGCGTCCAGCCCGTAGAGCGACCCGTTCTCGGTGGCCGCGATCACCTGACCGCCCACGACCAGGGGGCTGGCGTACACCTTGCCGTCCAACGGCGCCTGCCAGGCCACCGCGGGGCTGGCCGGGTCAGGTCCGTCCCGGTCGTACCCGGCACGGGTGGGATCCCCATGATAGGTCAACCAGTCACCACCGGGCCGCAGCCCACCCCCGCCCGGGGCCGGCGATGTCGGCGCACCCGTCGAGGCGACCGGTGGCAACGTCAGCCCACCGCCGGAGGGCGCGGCTCCCCCGGAGCCCGCGCAGCCCACACACAACGCCAGCACCGCCGCGACCGCCACCCAGCCGGCGCGCCCGCGGCGGGCGACCCGCCGCAGCACCACACCCACCATGACCTCCACCCCTGCCCCGGAAGGCCGTAGTGGACCACGCCGAAAGGAAGCCCGACGTAAGCGCATCAGCAGCACATGCTCCTTTCCCGCGACCACGTGACCGGCGGGTCGGCGCCGGTGACGACGGCACGTGCCGCCGGGCGGGCGAGGGCTTCGACCAGCTCGATACCGGCTTCCTCGCTCGGTTGATGCTCGGTGAGCACGGCGAGCAGCACCGGCTCGTGGGCGACCATGGTCACCCCGACGCTGTTGACGATCCAGCGCCCGTCGTCGTCGTCGAGGGGCAGCCAGCCGTTCTTGATGCCGATTGCGGCGCCGGGGTCGGCCGCGGCCGAGATCCCCCACCGCTGGTCGTCCTCGACATGCGTCAGGAGGTTGGCGGCGTAGGAGCGGGCGGCGGGTGCGAGGGGGCCGGGCCGCACGAGCGCGCCGAGCAGCGCGACCTGGTCGGCGGCACACGTGGTGCTCGTCCCCCAGTGCTGGTCGTCGAGGTGGGTGCAGTGGGCGCCGAGACGGACGTTCGCTGCGGCGACCCCCTGGGCTCCACCGACCACGCCCCACAGCCGGGTCGTGGCCTCGTTGTCGCTGTTCTCCATCATCTGGGTGGCCGATCGTGCCGTTTCCGGTGTGAGCCTGCGGCCGCCGTCCTGGGTCTGGAGCAGCAGGGTCTCGAGCACGTCGAGCTTGACGACGCTGGCGGTGTGGACCGGTGCGCCGGACTCGTAGGCGAACGACCGGCCGGTGGCCAGGTCGAGTGCCGCGATCGAGACGTGGCCGGTCGACGCGGGATCCACCAGCTCGTCGATCGCGGCCGACGGGGACGGCGTCGTGGCCGTGTCCGACAGACCCGGTGACCGGACGGACGACGTGGCCGGAGCGGCGGACGGTCGGGGCGGCGGCGCAGCCGTGGCGGCCGCCAGGACGACGAGCAGCGACCCGAGCCAGGCCACCAGCAGGACATGGCGGACCGGACGGGCCCGTCGCGGTCGGGCCACGGGGAGCGCCCGGACCACCCGCGAATCGGGCGGTCCGCCCAGCGGGATGGTGGGCGCCGGCCGTGGACGCGGTCGCGTCGAGGTCGGCGACGGCCTCGACGGCCGCACCGGAGCCGCGGCGGCCGCCCTCGAGGCCGGTGGCCGCGCTAGGTGGGCCGGCCCATCGGGACGGGTCGGTGGGTCGACGGGTCGGCCCCACCGCGGGGCGAGCGTCACCGCGTCCGGGCCGCCCCAGCGTCCGGCGCGCTCCACGCCGCCCGCCGTGGACCGCGGGCGATGGCGCGGCTCGGTCGTGGTCACCGGCCCCGCTCCACCGCGTCACCCCTGAGTTCGCCCACGGCCTGCCGCCCTCTCACGTCACGGGTGATCGAGCTGCAGACAGTAACAACGATCAAGGACCACGGGTCAAGTGATACTAGAGTGACTCATGTGGTGAAAGTGGGTTATACCCGATTACTCGAAGTGATTGAGGCGCCCGTCCGCGAGCCTGCTCGCTCCGGACCTAGCCCGTGGCCGCCGATCGGATGGCCGGGTTGGTGGTGACGATCCTGGTCCAGGGGCCGGCCGGGACGGCGGTGTCGTCGACGAACCGCCAGTTCACCCGGTCCTGGTCGCTGTTGTAGCCGTGGGCGAACGCCAAGCAGCCGTTGAGCGCCGGGGAGACGTCCAGGCCCGCGTTGTTGATCTTCTTGTTGGCCGGGCGCTCGTCATGGGTGCCGAACACGTACCGTGCGTCGTCGTAGATCGTCGGTCCGGCGTCCTCGATCTGCCCGTAGCAGGTGTGACCGGCAGTGCTGAGCTCGACCCAGTGATTCTTCATCAGGCTGCCGTGCGCGAGCTGGTCGGCATAGCGAGGGTCGTGGGCCCAGGGGATCACCCTGGCTCGTTCGGCGCGAGCGGTGGCGTTGTGGACGTCGTCGAAGGGCAGATCCAGGTAGAACGGGTTCTGGCGCGGGGTCATCGCGGTGGGGAAGAACCCGTTGGCCGGGGTGCGCGGTTCGGCTCGACACCGTCCGCCGGTGACCACCCCGTCGCAGCCGCCGTAGTTCGACTCCCAGTGCGGGTCGTAGGTCGAGAGGACCTGGCTGCCGTCCGGGGCTCCGGAGATCACTTGTCCGACCCAGAACGAGGTCGCCGCGATGCTGGTGTGCCAGGGGTACTGCGGCGCCCCCGAACCAGCCGGGGCCCCGGTCGAGGCGACCGGCGACGACGTGAGCCCGTCCCCGGACGGCGCGGACCCCTCGGCTCCCGCACAGCCCGCGAACAGCATGAGGACGGCAGCGGCCGTCACCACGCCCAGGCGACTGGGTAGGGCGAGCCGTCGGGACGCCCCGACCACCATGACAGTCACCCCCTCGCGCGAATGCCATAGTGAATCACTACGAGAGGAAGACCGGCGTAACTCCATCGGCTGCACCGACGCATCGGGAGGTGCGATCATCTCCTGCCGTCGACGCCGCCGGCCAGCGGGCCTCTCCGGACGCCGCGCATAATTTGCCGACCGCATCGCCGACCGAGGGTGCGTTCCCGGGGTCGATGGCCGATCCTTTCGTCCCGCCGCTGGCGGTTCGGCCGCGGGGACCGGGTGGGTGCTTGATCGTTGGGCGGCTGCCCAGCGACGCGGTGGCCGGCGCCGCTTTGTATCGGGCACTGGCCCCTCGGCCGCACGGGCTTTCCGGTACGACTCGTGGTCGTGGATGGAGACCTTCGGTGCAACCGCCGGTGTGTTGCCGAGCGGTGGTCAGTTCTTACGGCCGACCGCGCCGAGCAGGCAGTGCTCCAGCTCCGAGAGCTGGACGAAGGGCCCGTCGGGCCACCACTGCCCAACCGGTACGAGCCCCTCGACGCTGGTCTGACTCGAGGGCAGGAGCTCCAGGCCCGCCAGCAGCGCCTCGATCGCGGCCCGGGGACGGAAGTGCTCACCGAGCAGACTTCCGCGCGCGCGGCGGACTTGCTCCCCGGCCTCGCCGCCGGGATCACAGAGGTGGCTCAGCGCTACGTATGAGCCGGGTGCGAGCGCCGCGATGTAGCGGGCCATGACGCCGTCGACCAGTTCGTCGGGGAGGTGGTGCAGGGTGGCGCTCTGCAGCAACGCCATCGGCTGGGTGAAGTCGAGGTGCCGGCGGATGACTGGGTCCGCGAGCACGGTGTCGGGGTCGCTCAGGTCGCCCTCGACGAACCAGACGCGGGCGTCGTCGGCGACCAGACTCTGGCCGTGGGAGACCGTCGCAGGGTCGTTGTCGACGTAGATCACCTGGGCGGTCTGGGAGAGCCGGCGCACCACCTGGTGGGTGTTGCCCGCGATGGGGAGGCCCGCCCCGAGGTCGAGGAACTGGGTGACGCGGGCTTCCGCGACGAGGAAACGGCAGACACGTTCAAGCCGAGATCCTGTTGCCGCGGGCCAGCGCTACCGCGCCGGGCACCAGCGCCTCCACTGCGTCGAGGGCGTCCTGCGGGTCGACCGCCTGAGGCCCGTCCTCGCCGCTCATCACGCTCTCCCTCGCGACGCGGGTTGCACGACGTTTCGCCATGAGCCGGCCGAGCGGCCGCGGTGGGCACATCGGAGCCGCGCTTCTCGCCACGCTCGGCCGACACGGCGATCCAGACCTGGACCGACGACTCTCACCGGTGCCCCGCTCGGCTCAGGGCTTGCGTCCGACCGCGCCCGCCAGGCAGCGCTGGGACGGCAGGTAGGGCTTGAGGCGCGGCCCGTCCGGCCACCAGTCCACCAGCAGCGAGAAGCCGGGGTCGATGAGCTCGAGTCCCGGCAGCATCGCGAGGATTTCGGACTTGGTGCGGAAGACCCCGCTGCCTAGCGGGCTGTGCACGAACACGGCCTCCATGCGGCGGGCGAGCTCACTGTTCTCGTCCTGCGGGTCGTAGAAGTGGCTCAGCGCCACGTAGGAGCCCGAGGGGAGCGCGTCAATGTAGCGCTGCATGATCTCGGCCGGGGCCGGCTCACCGACGTGGTGGTGCAGCGTGCCCAGCTGGAGCAGGCCGATGGGCCTGGTGAAGTCGAGGTGGCCCGACACGACCGGGTCCGACAGCACCGCGTCGGGATTGGTCAGGTCGGCTGCACTGAACCGGGAGAGCTCGTTCTCCTCGAGCAGCGCCCGCCCGTGGGCGACGACCGACGGGTCGTTGTCGACGTACACCACGCGGGTCTTGGGGTTGATCCGCTGCGCGACCTGGTGGGTGTTCTCGGCTGTCGGTAGGCCCGAGCCGAGGTCGAGGAACTGGTCGAGCTCGGCCTCGCCGGTGAGGAACCGGGCGACGCGGATGAGGAACTGTCGGTGATCGATGGTGAACTGCGTGATCTCAGGGGCGACTTGACGCAGCTTCTCGACAACTTCGCGGTCGACCTCATAGTTGTCCTTGCCGCCCAGCGCGCAGTCGTAGACCCGGGCGATGCTCGCCTTGGTCCGGTCGACCGACACCGGACCGCCGGGGTCCTGCCTGTTGCTCATGCGCGCGTCTCCCGCCAACCGTCCCGACACACCTGTCCGAGCGAGAGTCTGTCATCCCCTACCCGCGCGCAGCAGGACAGGGCCGACCCGGGGCCCGCTGAGCTGCGGTTATAGCCGCAACTGACAACGGATGGCAGCGACCGCTGCCAGGTGTGAGAGACCCGCCAGACTTCGAGATAAGGGCCGCTCAACACCGTGAGCCCCCCTGCCGTGCGCTCGCAGTGATCTACACCGAGTCCGGAGAGTTCGAGGAGTACCGGTTCTTCCCTTGCAACCCCGACCTCGTCGGGCTGAGGTGAGGGTGGCCAGGAACGGCTGAGAAGCGCACACTGCCCGAACCGTCGAGCCGGTCAGCTGCCCGGGATCAACCAGTCCACCGTCTCGACGGCGGGCCCTGGCGACCGGGTCACAGGTGAGGGTGCTGTCCCTGGTCGCCAGGGCCCACCCGGGCCTGCCGACCCGATCTCCCACCTCGAGCCTCGCATTGGAGATCGGAGCAGGTCGCCGACGGCCGTCGCGGCGCTCAGGTGGCGGGACCCAGGCGCAGCGTGCTGATCCGGCCCTGGTCGACGATCGCGGTCGCCGTGCCCTCGACGATCGTCTGATCTGGTCGGGACACGCGAACCCGCCACTTGATCTCGGCACCGGCGAGCTGCTTGCGGGTCGGATCGACGGTGACCTCGCGGGCGAGCAGCTCGCCGGCGGCGGCCACCGGGTCGCCGGAGAGCGGGGCGAACGGCGCCGCCACCGTGATCCGCGCGCGGCGCAGCAGATCGGTCACGGTCTCGGCGTCGTGGTCGAGCCATGCCCGTTCGAGGGCGAGCCCGACGAGGAACCGGTCGGCCTGCTCGGCCCCGCTGCGCTGCAGGTGGGCGAGGAACACCGGGTCGCGGTTGAGCTTCGACGCGGCGCCGAGCAGGTCGGAGTACGGGGCCCGCGGCATCTCCAGGACGCGGACCATGATCGGCCGGTAGCCGCTGGCCTCGGCCAGCGCCCCGGACTCGAGCAGCTGGTCGATGCGCTCGATGCCGTGCAGCTCCTGGTTGAGCGAGAGGTTGCCCGCGAGCTCGTTGCGGCGCTCGGCGATGTCGAGGGTGGTGCGCGGCTCGCGGTCGATGCGGCTCGGGTTGATCTGGAGGACCCAGAGCTCGTCGGGACGGTCGTCGACGAGCTGGGAGACCGGCGGGTTCTGGGAGAACAGCCCGTCCCAATAGACGCCGCCCTCGACGGAGATCGCCCGGAACAGGGTGGGGATCGCCGCCGAGGCGAGCACGGTGTCGGGGGTGATGCGGTCGCGGCGGCTGTCGAAGGCCCGGAACTCGCCGGTGAGGACCTCGACGGCACCCAGCACCAGGCGCGGGTACCGACCCTCGACGTCGACGGGGAGCGCGTCGAAGTCGACGTGGCGGCGCAGCAGCCGCCGGAACTCCTCCCGCCCGTCGAACGCCGGCGGGAGGAGGTAAGGGTTGAGCGGGGGCACCAGGCCGAGGTTCTGCCCGATCCCGGTCCCGAGCATGACGAGGTTGGCCAGACGTGCGAACGGGCTGGTCGCCGCATTGTCGGCCCAGAACCCGGCCAGCGCCGACCCGATCTCCTCCGGGCGGCCCCGGACCAGACACGACCACGTGATCAGCGCGTTGATGGCGCCACCGGAGGTGCCGCTGATCCCGACGATCTCCTGCCCGGTCACGGCGCCGGTGTCGAACAGGCGCGCCAGGGCGCCGGCGGTGAAGGCGGTGTGGCTGCCGCCGCCCTGGCACGCCAGGGCGAGGCGCCGCGGGGCGGCAGAGGTCACGTCGGCTCCCGGGGAGGGTCGGGGCGTGCGGCGAGCAGGGCCGGGACCCACGCGGAAGGCGTCCCGCGCGCCGACGGGAACCCTACGGTGGCATCCCAAGGACACGGTCGGCTACGGGGCGAGGGGTCGGGTTGTGCGATCCGGAGTGGGAACGCCCCGGCGGCGGTTGATCGCGGCGCTCGTCTCGACGCTCGCCGTGCTGCCCTTGGCGAGCTGTGGGGCCCCCAGCGCGCCGAACGTGGGCTTCCTCGCCTCCGCGACCGCGCAGTCCCCCCGCGAAGACGGCGACGCGACCATGATCCTTCCCCCGGACACGGCCGGGGCCAACCTGCTCGTCGCGGTGGCGATGGGCGACGGACCGGACAACCCCCCGAACCAGCACAGCGCGGTCGCCGACTCCGGCCGCCACCGATGGACGCTGCGCGACCACCACGTCGTCTTCGGCTCGATCATCGACGTCTACACCGCGCCGGGCACCGGCACCGAAGCCGGGATCACCGTGAGCAGCGAGCTCACCGTCAAACACGGCGACGAGGGCCACGCGCTCACCGTGATCGCCTACCGCAGCGCCCGGTTCGACTCCACCACCGATCTCAACGGCCACTTCACCGTGCCGCAGCTGCGCCAGAGCGTGCCGCCCGGCGAGGACGTGCTCACCGTCTACGGCGACGGCCGCCAGAACACCCCGATCACCCTCGTGCCCGGCTTCCGCCCGGTGAACGTCATGCCCACCGACGGCGGCCCCGTCGGTGACCGCGACCTCTACCAGCTCAGCCAGCTCGACCCGCCGGGCTCGTGGCGCGGCGGGCCCATGCTCACCGGCAACCTCGCCCCGCCCGGCTCCGGCTTCTGGGGCCTGGTCGACGTCGACATCGCCCCCGCGTGACCAGCCCGGCCGGTCACCACGAGGAGCGGCCCACTGCGGGGACGACGTCGGTGATCTGTAGGTGGTGCCCGCCCAGACAACGCAGTCGCACCCGCAGCGCCCGGTGGGGCGCGGCGATGACGAGTTCGATCCCGCGGCGGGCGGCGTCGCCGGCCATCGCGGGCAGCACCCAGAGCCCGAGCTCGTCGTCGGCCCGGACCTCAGCGAGGTTGACCACGATGGTGGCGGGTCGCTGGTCGAGGGCGGCATCGAGCGCTTCGCGCAGGGCGGGCGCGGTGGCACAGCGCAGGCTGCCCGCCAGGTGGATCACCGTGGTGGCCCCGTCGCTGTCGCTCGAGGCGCGCAGCGCAGCGACGCGTGCCGCGGGTCGGGGTTCGGGTGGCGGGTGGGGATCACCGCTGATGGTCATCGACGATCGGTCCCTTCTCCCGCTGGTCGCCCGCTCGCCGCAACCAGGGCGCGTACCGACTCGCCGGGGGCGGCGGGCCGGGCCTGGCGCGGTAGGTGGAGAGGTGAGCCTAGAGCCGCGGACAGCTCGTCGGTGGGGCCCGCGATGGCGCCGAGACCTGAGGGCGCCTCGATCACCCTCGGTGGCTTCACCCGCCTGCGCGGGGGGATACCACCGGTCGGGCTTACCGCCCGGCAGTGCACATGTGCACACGTGTCGCAGTGCTTGTGAGCGCACGCGCCTCAGTGCGACCGTGCACAGGGGGCGCTGCGGATGCAAGCAGGCGCGCCGTCGGGCCGCGGGACAGAGCACGGCCAGCGCGGGGGGTGGGAGCGGTGCGGGTCGCGGTGGCCAACAACAAGGGCGGGGCCGGCAAGACCACGGTCATCGTCTACCTCGCCGAAGCCCTGGCCGCCCGCGGTCGTCGGGTGCTCGCGATCGACATGGACCCGCAGGCCAACCTCTCCCGGCGCCTGGGCTACGGCGAAGCCGAGCTGGTGGACATGGTCACCACCGCCGAGGTGGTGGCCGCCAACGCCCCAGGCTGCGCGGGCGACGGCATCGTGGGCTGCCGCTGGTCGCTGCCGGCCTATCCGGGGCTGGTCGAGCGCATCGACCTGCTGCCGGCCCGCTACGACCTCGAGGCACGGGTCTCCGAGGCCGGCACCCTGGGCGCCCATGAACGTCTCGAACGCGCCCTCGAGGGGGTGGGCGAGGACTACGACGTCGTCCTGATCGACTGCCCGCCCGCGCTGGGTCACCTGACCCAGCTCGGCCTCGCCGCCGCCGAGGCCGTGGTGCTCGTGCTGCGTCCGGAGTACGACCACCTCCAGGGCGCGATCCGGGTCCGAGACTTCATCGCGACCTACCGTCGCCATCTCGGGCGCCCACATCTGCACGTGGCCGGAGTCGTCATCAACGAACACGACCGGCGCCGCGGGCTGCACCACTGGCACACCGACTCGGTCACCGACACCTTCGGCGCGCTGCTGTGGTCCCCGCCGGTGCCCTCCCGCGCGGGGCTGGCCGAGGCGATCGACGCCGCAGCTCCGCTGCGCGGCCGCGGGGCCGCCACCCGTCCGCTGATCGCGGTCTTCGCCGCCCTCGCCGACCACCTGGAGGCCCAGGCCCATGCCGCCGCCTGAACCCCGATCCCGGCGTCCCGCGCCGCACCAACGCGAGCTGGGCGGCCCACCGCCTACGCCGAGCTCCTCCGGCCAGCGCCCGGTCGCCGGCCGCCAACGACCGAGACCGAGTTCGGCGTTGGCTCCCTCCCCCACCTCGCTCATGCCCGTCCCCGACCACGACGACCAGCCCGACGAGCACGCCCTGGGCGAGCACGCCCCCAGCCGCCGGGAGCACGCCCCGCAGGGGCAGCAGAGCTTCAGCGAACGGGCGGGACGCCGACAGTTCCACCGCCAAGCCCACGACGCCGGCCCGGACCCCGCATCGGCCTCGGCCGAGCTGGTGTACCTGTCCGGACGGGTGCCCCGCGCCCTCCGCGACGAGCTGCACATCAGGGCCATCCGCGAGGGACGACCGGTCGTGGAACTGCTTCGCGACGCCATCCGCCTCTACCTCGACGAGCGTTAGCACCCCTCACCCAGGACCCGCACCCCAGCGACGCTGCACCGAGCGAAAGGGCGTTGGACCGCACACCGCGATTAGCACACGTGCTCGCGTGCACACGGTGTGGGTAACCCTGTGCACGCGCACACATGTGCGTCCGTATGGTCCGTGAGCCAAACGACCGCTCGGCGCAAAGTCCACTCGGATGGCCCAATACGAGCGTCGGGGGTCTGGCCGAGCGGCGCGCGGGTGCGGCCGTAGGGCCCGACGATCCGCGCCGTATGGCGCTGGCGACCGAGCAGTCGGTTCCTGTCCCCTCACGAGGGACCCCACCTCGACGCTGACGCCCGAGAGGTCGTGAGGGATCGCTCCACCCGGTCGGACATCAGGAGGTCGGACATGCGGCGCCGCTGGCTCATCGGTGTCGTCGCCGCCGCAGCACTGGTCGTCGCGGGGGTGGTAGGAGGCCTGCTCAGTTCTGTCGTCGGCGCGTCCTCCACACCGACACCACCGACCTGCGCTGTCGGAACGGTGGCTGACCGGGTCCTCCCCTCGGTGGTCACCATCAACGCGGGCGGACCGGCCGGCAGCGGCACGGGCTCCGGAGAAGTCATCCGGCCGGACGGGTACGTCCTGACCAACAACCACGTCATCTCCGGGGGAGCCGGTGGTGGACGCGTGCAGGTGATGTTCGCGGACGGAGCGTCCGTCCCTGCGACCATCGTCGGACGAGACCCCCTCACGGACCTCGCCGTGCTCAAGGTCGCGCCGCCACACCCGCTGCAGACGATCGCGATCGGCGAGAGCGCTGCGGTCCGCGTCGGCGACCCCGTCGTGGCGGTCGGTGCACCGCTGGGACTCTCGGGCACGGTCACGACGGGGATCGTGAGCGCGCTCGACCGCACGGTCCAGGTGCCTGGCGACGGCGGGCGGGCTGCTCTGCTGGCCTCGGCGCTGCAGACCGATGCCGCGATCAATCCGGGCAACAGCGGCGGAGCACTCGTCGACTGTGCAGGAAAGATCGTCGGAGTGCCGACCGCCGGGGCCAGCGTCCCGAGCCCCACGGAGTCGACGAGCGGCAGCATCGGACTGGGGTTCGCGATCCCGATCGACTTCGCTCGTCCCCTCGCCGACGAACTCATCGCGACGGGCCGGGTCACCCATGCTGCCTTCGGCGTGCAGGCACTACCCATCCCCGCGGTGGCGGCCCGCCAGGCTGGTGTACCCGGCGGTCTGCACGTGCTCGACGTACAGCCCGGCGGCCCCTCACAGCGTGCCGGGCTCCGCGCGGGCGACACGATCACCGAGATCGACGGTGCCCCGGCGACGACCACGGACCAGCTGGCGGTCCTGACCTGAGTTCCGCAGCTGAGGGGCGTTCTGGTGCATGCTCGGCAGTGTCGGTGCAGGTCAGGGGCGTGAGGTCTGGTCCTACGACCCGGGGTGTCCTAGTACACGACTTGGCGTGTCTTGGGCGTTTGAGCTGCTGCTAGGTGTGTAGACTCTGGTGGCGTGTTCGTGCGTACGTCGACCCGGCGCAACCGGGACGGCTCGAAGGTCAGCTACCTGCAGCTGGCCCACAACGAGTGGGACCCGACGGCCAAGACCGCGCGGACGAAGGTGCTGTACTCCTTCGGTCGCGTCGACGCGCTGGACCGGGCGGCGATCGAGCGGTTGATCACCGCGCTGACCCGCATGCTGGGCCGCGAACCCGCCGACGAGGCGGGCGCGCCGGACCGGGCCCGGGTGGTGGGGGCGCCGGGGCTGGAGTTCCTTGAGTCCCGCCCGCTGGGCGGGGCGTGGCTACTCGACGGGCTGTGGCGCCGGCTGGGCATCGACCGGCTGCTGCGCGGGCTGGCCGGGCGCCGCCGGGACCCGGCCGCCGAACGGGTGCTCTTCGCCCTGGTCGCCAACCGGGCCCTGGCGCCGTCCTCGAAGCTGGCCGCGACCTCGTGGGTGGCCCGTGACGTGGCGCTGCCCGGACTCGCCGAGGTCTCCGACGACGCCTGCTATCGGGCGATGGACTGGCTGCTCTCGGTGGAGACCGAGCTGGCGCGCGGGGTCTATGACGCGGTCGCCGACCTGCTCAACCTGGAAGTCGACCTGATCTTCTTCGACACCACCAGCACCTACTTCGAGACCGAGGACGCCGACCCCGCCGCCTGGCGCGACGCGGCTGGCCGCGTCGTAGCCTCCGACCCCGACCCCGACGATGCTGACCGTGCCGTGCAGGTCGACGGTGGCGAGGACGCCACCGAGGTCACCGCCGGGGACGCTGGGAGCGCGGCCGGCGAGGCGCAGGCCGCGCCGCTGGGGGCGGTGGGCCGCGCCGGGTTCCGCACCTGGGGCAAGTCCAAGGACTCCCGCGACGACCTGCCCCAAGTGATCGTGGGCATGGCGGTGACCCGCGAGGGGATCCCGGTGCGGGTGTGGTCCTGGCCCGGCAACACCGCGGACTCGCCGCTGATCCACCAGGTCAAGGCCGATCTGCGGGACTGGACCTTGGGCAAGGTCATCTGGGTCGCCGACCGCGGGTTCACCTCGGCGGCCAACCGCCGAGCGCTCGCCGCCGGCGGCGGTGGCTACATCCTCGGGGAGAAGCTGCGTTCGGGCTCGCCGGAAGCCACCGCGGCGCTGTCCCGGCAGGGTCGCTACCAGCAGGTCAGCGACAACCTGCGGGTCAAGGAAGTCAACATCTCCGCGCACGAGCGGTTCGTGGTCTGCCACAACCCCGAGGCCGCCGAGCGTGACGCCGCGGTGCGCGCGAACCTGCTCGCCCAGCTCGACGCGGCGATCGCCGACTCAGATCGGCTCAGCGCGACCAAGCGCGCCGAACTGCGCGGGCAGATCTCCACCAGGCCCGGCATGGCCCGGTTCCTGCGCACCACTGCCTCGGGGCTGCTACGGATCAACCACCGCGCCGTGAGCGCCGACGAGCGCCTGGACGGCAAGTACCTGCTGCGCACCCCCGACCCGCACCTGAGCGCGGAGGACATCGCCCGCGGCTACAAGCAGCTACTCGCCGTCGAGCGCGGCTGGCGCGACATGAAGCAGGTCCTAGACCTGCGCCCGGTCTACCACCGCCTCGAGGACCGCATCCGCGCCCACGTGCTGCTGTGCTGGCTGGCGCTGCTGCTGATCCGCATCATCGAGACCCGCACCCAGACAACCTGGCCGCGCGCCCGCGACGAGCTCCAACGCCTGCACCTCGGCGTGTTCACCGGCCCCGCCGGCCAGTTCCGCCAGACCAGTGCCCCCACCGACGAGACCCGCCGCCTGCACAACGCCCTCGACCTCGCCCTGCCCCCACGGATCCTCGCGCTCAGCACCGATCCCAGCGACTCACCGGCAGCGCGCTGACCAGTACGAACCCCGGCCCTAGTGACACGACACGTCACCAGGCGCGACCCCGTTTGCCCAGCTCAACGCCCGTATCCGCAGCCTTTCGCTGCACCCCAGCTGCGGAACTCAGGCCTGACCGTCACGAGGAAACCGGGTGACGTCGTCGCGCTCGGCTTCGTCCGCGCAGGTGTGGGCGGCACCGCGAACGGGGTTCTCGGAGTAGCGCCAGCGCCGACGTGATGCAGGCGCGACGACCTCAGCAGCGCGGTCGAGCGAAGGCCTGCCCCTCCCCTCGTGGCTCCACCTATCCACGAGCGACCGCCCTGCACCTGGGCAGTGCAGTTGATGAACAGGGCGGAAGTTGATCCGCTGCCACAGGCGGGAACGCCGGGTGCGGGAGTCCGCGCCGACCACAAGCCCGCAGAGGCGGCGCCGGCGAGCCGTTCGGGCGTCACCGTTGCACCAGCCGCCGAGCCCGAACTCGACGAGCTGCCAAAGGCTGTGCGCGAGAACCCCGTAGATCGGCGCCGCCGTGTTAGTATCGCACGCATGAAAGAGCAAGACATCTATTTCTACAGTGATGGCCACGAACTGGCCGGCACATTTTATGCGCCGGACGGCGCGGAGGCAAAGAAGTTGCCTCACGTCATCGTCTGCTCTGGATATCAAGGGTTCAATGCCTTTTACCCTCGTCTGTTCAGCCGTTATCTGACGAAGTCCGGGTACTCATGCATGGGTTTCGATTACCGCGGTTTCGCCGCCAGCGGTGGCCCAAGAGGGAGAGTAATACTGCCCGAGCAGGTAGAGGACATCAAGAACTCCGTAACCTTTGCGCAGACCTTACCTCAAGTGGACGAGGAGAAGGTCGGCCTACTAGGTTGGGGCATGGGCGCTGCTAACGTCATCGAGGTGGCCGCACACGATAAGCGGGTCAAGGCGGTGGCCGCAGTGAACGGCTTCTACGACGGTGAGCGTTGGCTTCGGTCGACTCATACGCCTGAAAGCTGGGACGACCTGCTGAAGGCTGTGGAAGAAGACAGGGTGCGCCGGGTCACCACCGGTAAGTCGAAGCGGGTCGAACCGTTCCATCATTATTCGCTCGACCCCGACACCGAAGATTATGTTCAAAGTGAGTTGGACCCGCTGATAGAGAGTTCTGGTAGACGGGTCGACTTGCAACTTACCGAGTCAATACTCGCAGCCAAACCCGAAGACGTGGTGGCCGCTGTATCGCCCAGGCCGTTGTTCGTCGGACATGGAAAGCACAACAAGCTTCACCCACCGGAGGCATCGGAACAGCTCTACGCCAAGGCCGGTGAGCCTAAGATGTTGTTTTGGATAAACGGCAAGCACAATGATTTCATGTACGAGGGTAATCCGATCCTAGGGGACCTTGCGGCCCGGTTGGCGGATTTCTTCAGGGTCTTGGGGTAGGTCTGAATGGCACCGCAGTACCACCCTCTCTTGGGTGGCGCTATTGAACTGCACTGCCACAGTTCGCCTAGTATCTTCGCCCGGAAGCAAACCGATTGGGAGCTGGTAGAAGAGATCAAAGCGGCCGGCATGGCCGGAGCGCTGATAAAGTCTCACGAGTCATCCACTGCGGATCGGACAGCATTGATCAGGAACAGAGAGGCCGGGTTGCATATCTATGGAGGTCTGGTATGCAACTATTTCACCGGCGGACTGTCACCATCCGCCGTCGATGCAGCCATCAGGTTGGGCGCCAAATGCATATGGATGCCAACGGTATCTTCCCAGGCTCACTACGACCACTTCGCGGGAGCAAAGACCAAACTATTCGAAAGCGAAGAGCCTATTGCGCAGCCAGCTACCGGGTTGAAAATCGTAGATGACGCAGACAGGCTATTACCAGAAGTACGGCAGATAGTTGAGCTGGTTGCTCGAGCAGACATCATACTGGCGACCGGGCACTTGTCGCCCAAAGAAGTGAGCCTCCTGACGCATGAGGCATTGGGACAAGGGGTGGGCAAGGTCCTGATTCAGCATCCCGATATGGGAATCACCCCTGTACCACTCGACATGCAAATAGAGCTCGCCAGGGAAGGCGCGCTCATTGAAAAGTGCTACTTGGCCTGCAGTCCAGACTTCAGGGATCTATCCGTAGGGCAAATGGTAGGTACAATGAGACAGATCGGCTTTGATTCATGCGTGATGGTCAGCGACCACGGCCAGGCCCATAACCCGCCCCCCATCCAGGCCCTGAGTGACTTCGTGGGAAGTGTTCTAGCCGAGGGGGTAGCCGAAAAGGATGTGACAAAGATGATAGCTGGGACGCCTCTTCAATTGCTGAACATAAGATAGCACCTATACGGGTGGTTCACGGCGACAGACATACTTTCCGCCAGTCCGTGATGCGCTCGGTTCTGGTGTCGGTCCCGCTGCCAGAAGGGTTCTCCGACGCTGTCCCCGTCACCGTCGATACCGAGCGGCCCGCACGCCGAGGGCGACGACTCCCGTCGCGGTCATCGCGGCCGCCGCCACGGCAAGTCCCCGCGCCCGACGTCGCGCGGTCGAGGCGGCGGGTGACGAGACCGCGTCCTCGGGGCGGCGCGTGCGCGGACCGTCGGGGCCGTGCTTCCGCGCGAGGGCGAGGACCTGGGCCAGGTGAAGCGGCCGCCGCTCGGTCAGGTCGGCGATCTGGCTGCGGCAGCTGAACCCGTCGGCGAGCAGGACGGTCTGGTCGGCGGCGGCCCGGACCTCCGGGAGGATGACCCGCTCGCCGCACGCCACCGACACGTCGTACTTCTCGCCGAGCTCGTAGCCGAAGCTGCCGGCCATCCCGCAGCAGCCCGAGTCCGGTCGGGTCACGTCGAGCCCGGCGGCGGCCATCACCCGGTGGTCCGCCTCGTGACCGATCACCGCGTGCTGATGGCAGTGGTGCTGGAGCACCGCGGGCCGTTCGATCCGCGGCGGTGTCCAGCCCTCCGTGGCGTCGAGCACCTCGGCGAGGGTGTGGCTCTGCGCCGAGAGCCGCTGGGCGTCGCCGTCGCCGGGGAAGAGCTCGGTGAGCTCGTCGCGGAAGACCGCCAGGCAGCTGGGTTCGAGCCCGACGAGCGGGACGCCGCGGGCGATCGGGTCGGCGAGGTCGTCGAGGATCTGCCGCAGCCACCGCTTGGCGGTGGGCAGCATGCCGTAGTCGTAGAGCGGACGCCCGCAGCACAGCGGCCGCGGCGGGATCGTCACCCGATAGCCCGCGTCCTCGAGCACCTCCACCGCCGCGATCGCGACCTCGGGCTCGAAGTGGTCGGTGAAGGTATCGGGCCAGAGGAGGATCTCGCGCCCCTCGGCCCGGCTCGGATGCGTCGCGAACCAGGACCGGAACGTCCGCGCGGCGAAGGACGGGGCCGCCCGGCGCGGGTCGACGCCCGCGGCCTTCCGGGCCAGGGTGCCGATCCCGGGCGCGTCCATCACCGCGTTGGCCAGGCCCGGCGCCCACGAGCCGAACCGGGCCCACACCGGGATGAGCCCGATCGCGTACGCGGCACGCGGCCTCAACCGGCCCTCGTAGTAGTGGGCCAGGAACTCGCTCTTGTAGGTGGCCATGTCCACGTCCACCGGGCAGTCGCTCTTGCAGCCCTTGCACGCCAGGCACAGGTCGAGGGCGTGCTTGACGTCGTCGTTGCGCCACATCCGCCGCTCGGCCCGCTTCCCGGCCGCGGGGTCGACGCCCGAGGACATTCCGCGGAACCCGCTCATCATCTCCAGCAGCAGCCGGGAGCGGCCGCGGGTGGAGTGCTCCTCCTCGCGGGTGACCATGAAGCTCGGGCACATCACCCCGCCTTCGGTGTGGCGGCACACCCCGACACCGAAGCAGCGGTTGACCGCGGCGGCGAAGCCGCCGTGGTCGTTCGGGTAGGCGAAATGGGTCTCGACGTCGCGCGGGCGGAAGTCGGTGCCCTCGCGCAGGTTGGTCTCGGGTGGGTAGGGATCGACGACCTTGCCCGGGTTCATGGCGCCGTCCGGGTCGAAGACGGCCTTGAACTCGGCGAACGCTCGCACCAGCTCCGGGCCGAACGTCTTCTCCAGCTGGTTGGCCCGCAGCTGCCCGTCGCCGTGCTCGCCCGAGAGTGCTCCGCCGTACTTCGCGACCAGGTCGCCGGCCGCGTCGAGGAACTGTCGGAACTTGCTGATCTCCTCGGTGGTGTCCAGCTTGAGGTCGAGGCGGTTGTGCATGCAGCCCTGACCGAAGTGCCCGAACACGGTGGCCCGGTAGCCGTACCGCTCGGTGAGCTCGAGGTAGTCGCGCAGGTAGCCGCCGAGGTCCTCGGGGGCGACCGCGGCGTCCTCCCACCCGGCCAGGCCCGCGTGGACGCCGGGAATCCGGGAGAACTCGATCGCGCTGCGGCGCACCTCCCACACCTCCCCCTGCTGGGTGGCGTCGGAGAACACCCGGGCGATGCCGGGAGAGCGCACCCGGTCGGCGAACGCCTGCGCGGCGGCGTCGGCCTCCTCCTGGGTCTCGGCGCCGTACTCGGCGAGCAGCCAGGCGTCACCCATCGGGACCTCGGACAGGCCGGGCGGGTGCATCCCGCGGCGGCGCAGGTTGGCGGCCACGACGTCGTCGAAGGCCTCGAGGGCGATCAGCTCGCCGGCGTGGGTGTCCCGCGAGTCGACGAAGTCGACGACGTGCTCCCCCGCGGTGACCACGTCCGGGTAGCCGACGACCACCAAGGCGTGCGCTGGCGGCTCCCGGTGCAGACGCACGGTCGCCTCGAGCACGACGACGCAGGTCGACTCGCTCCCCACGACCGCCCTCGCCAGGTCGAACCCGTGCTCGGGCAGCAGGCTGTCGAGGTTGAACCCCGAGACCCGGCGCGGGATGTCCGGGTAGCGCTCCCGGACCAGGTCGCCGTAGCGGTCCCGCAGGTCACGCAGGCCGGTGTAGATCGCGGCCGGGCGTCCACCCGCGGCCACCACCCGCTCGAGCTCCTCGTCGGTGGTCGGGCCGAGAGTGAGCCGGGTGCCGTCGTAGGTGATGACATCGAGCGAGAGCACGTTGTCCACCGTCTTGCCGGCGTAGACCGAGTGCGTCCCGCAGGAGTTGTTGCCGATCATGCCGCCGAGGGTGTTGCGGTCGTGCGTGGCCGGGTCGACGGCGAAGGTCAGCCTGTGCTCCCCGGCGGCCTCGCGCAGATGGTCGGTGATCAGACCGGGCTGGATGCGGGCGCTGCGCGCCTCGGGGTCGATCTCCAGCACCCGGTGCATGTACTTCCCGAAGTCCAGCATCACGGCGGCGTTGACGCTCTGCCCCGCCAGCCCCGTGCCGCCACCCCGGCACACGATCGGCGCGCCGTAGCGACGGCACACGGCCAGCGCGGCGGCCACGTCGTCCGCATCCTGCGGCTGCACGACTCCGACGGGCACCTGGCGGTAGATCGAGGCGTCGTTGGCGAACGCGCCGCGCGCTCCGTCGTCGAAGCGCACGTCGCCCCGGACCTCGTGAGCGAGATCGCGAGCGAGGCGTCCGCGGTCGAGAGGAGGGGCAGAAGTGCGGGCTCCCAAGGTGCTTTCGGAGGTGCGGAGACTCATGCTGGGCCCTCCCGTCACTGCCGACGCGACCCGTCCCGTGGCCACCTCCGCAGCAGAAGGCCGGGTTTGGATAACGTGCAGTATGGGTGTTTGTCGGTAGGTACATTGTGCACCTGGGAGGACGAGGATGGCGCCCACGACGTCGGACCTGATCATCGAGCGTCTGCTGGAGTGGGGCGTCGACACCTGCTTCGGCCTCTGCGGTGACCAGGTCAACGGGTTCTTCGAGTCGCTGCGCACGCACCCGCAGATGCGGTTCGTGCACGTGCGTCACGAGGAGAACGCGGCGCTGGCGTGCGTGGGCTACGCCAAGTTCACCGGCAGGCCGGCCGCGTGCGTGGCGACCGCCGGGCCCGGCGCGATCCACCTGCTCAACGGGCTCTACGACGCCCGCATCGACGGGGCGCCGGTCATCGCGATCACCGGGCTCTCCTACCACGACACGATCGGTGCCCACCTGCTCCAGGACGTCCCCTCCGACAAGCTGTTCGAGAGCGTGTGCCTCTACAACGAGCGGGTCATGGGGCCGGCACACGCGCTGACCGTCACCGACCTCGCGGTGCGCAGCGCGCTGATGAACCGCACGCCCTCACACCTGGCCATCCCCATCGACGTGCAGTCCTGGACCGAGGACACGCCCTCGCCCAAGAACATGTCCCAGCGGCTCTCGCTCGCCGCGCAGCCGTTCACCGTCACCCCACCGCTCGAGCAGCTGCAGGCCGCGGCCGACGTGCTCGGCTCCTGCTCGCGGGTGGCGATCTGCGCCGGCGCCGGCGCCCGAGGCGCGGGCGATCTCGTGGAGCAGGCGGCCGAGCTGCTCGGCGCACCGATCATCAAGGCGGGTCTGGGCAAGGACGCGGTGCCCGACGACAGCGAGTTCGTCACCGGAGGCATGGGGCTCGTCGGCACGCGGGCGAGCCACGCCGCGCTCGAGGAGTGCGACGGTTTCCTCATCATCGGGTCCGCCACCCCGTATCACGAGTTCTGGCCGAGCCCGGGGCAGGCCCGCGGTGTGCAGATCGACATCAACGCCGACCGCATCGGGCTGCGCTACCCCGTGGAGGTCGGCCTGGTCGGCGACGCGACGACCGTGCTGCGCGAGCTGATCCCGATGCTGACCCGCCACGAGGACCGCTCGTTCCTCGACCAGGCCCAGCAGGACGCGCAGGAGTGGTGGAGGCTGCACCGCGAGCAGGCCGATGACCACCGCCGCCCGATCCGACCGCAGACGGTCACCGAGGCGCTCAGCGACGCCCTGCCCGACCGGGCGATCGTCACCGGCGACGCCGGCACGGTGACCATGTGGTCCGCCCGGCTGCGTCTGCGGCGCGGCATGAACTTCTCGTTCTCCGGGACCCTGTGCACCATGGGCTCGGCCCTGCCCTACGCGATCGGGGCACAGATCGCCCACCCCGACCGTCCCGTCGTCGCATTCGTCGGCGACGGCGCCCTGTCGATGGGGATGGGCGAGCTCGTCTCCCTGGCCCAGCACGACCTCCCGGTCACGGTCGTGGTGCTCCGCAACGACTCGCTGGCCCTGGAGATCTGGGAGCAGAACGCGCTGCTGGGCAACCCGCAGATGGGCGACGACCTGCATCCCGTGGAGTTCGCCGCCGTCGCCGAGGCGTGCGGGATCCGCGGGATCAAGGTGACCGAACCGGGCGACGTCGACAAGGCGGTCACCGACGCGATCGCCCACGATGGTCCGGCGCTCGTCGAGGTCCTCGTCGACCCCCACGAGGCCCCGTTCGGCGAGACGCTGCTGTCCACGCACGCGCAGCACATCGTCCAGGCCTACGGCGCGGGCGAGCGGGACCGGGAGCCGATGGCGCGCAGTCTCCTCGAGGCCGGCCGGGTGGCTCAGTCCCCGGCCGTGCAGGACGTCGAGGACGATCTGCGGGCCTACACCACCGGCGACGGCGGGTGACGCCCCGCCTCAGGAGGCTGGTGGCTCCGGTGGGAGCAGCACGCCGGCGAGGAACCTGTCGAGCTCGTCGTGGGCGTCGAGCGGCAGGACGTGCGCCACGTACTGGTCGGGCCGGACGAGGACGAGGCACCCGGTCGCGCGGTCGATCCCTCGCAGGTCGAAGACATCGCCGCGGCGCGGGTCGGCGCAGAACGCCTTCTCGTAATCGGTCAGGCCGAACGGCCCTTTGGCGGGCAGGAGCACCGCCGGCAGCCCGTCGACCGACAGCTCGCGGTGGCTCTGCTGGAACACCGCCCGCAGGTCGATCACGGAGTCCGGCTCGGCCCCGGGCGGGGTGAACCGGGTCAGCGGCGAGCGGCCCGAGCCCAGGAACGCGCACAGCTGCGCGAACCGCGGGCCGGGCCGTGGCGCGCCCGCGCCGTCGGCGAACGCGTAGAGCCGCCAGGCGCCGTCGGCGCGCGCGCAGTGTCCGAGCTGGACCGGTTTGGCGTCGGCCAGGCGCACGACCGGAGCGGAGTGGAACCGCGTCCCCACCGGCAGCCCGGTGGCCAGGTACTGGTACGCGGTCCGGGCGGTGATCGTCGAGGGCCGATAGCGGACCGCGACCCCCGCGGTGAAGCGGCCCTGCTCGCGGAAGTAGTTCTGGAACCCGGCCGGATCCTCCGCGGCATCTCCCGAACCGACCCGGTCACTGAACTTCGTCGCGAACTCGCGATCGAAGTCGATCAGCTGCGCGGCGACCTCCTGACGCTCGGCCGAATAGGTGTGCAGCAGCTCCGGCGCACAACGCCCCCGCAGGACCGCGGCCAATTTCCAGCCCAGGTTCCACGCGTCGGCCATCGAGACGTTCATGCCCTGCCCGGCTTTGGCGCTGTGGGTGTGGCAGGCGTCGCCGGCGATGAACACCCGCGGGGCCCGGGAGTCGAGCTGGTCGTCGGAGACGTCGTCGAACCGATCGCACAGCCGCTGCCCGATCTCGTACACCGCCCACCACCCGACGTGGCGTACGTCGAGCGAGTAGGGATACAGGATCCGGTTCGCGACCGCGGCCAGCTTCTCCGGGGTCACGCTGCGCCCGGTGAGCATCTCGGCGTCCCGGTCGTTGTCGAGCTCGATGTAGAGCCGGACCAGGTACCCGCCCTCCCGCGGGATGACCAGGATGCTGCCCTGCTCGGAGTGGATCACCGACTTGAGCCGGATGTCGGGGAAGTCGGTCGTCGCCAGCACGTCGAGCACCCCCCACGAGCGGTTCATCGGGTCACCGACGAGCCGACGGCCGATCGCGGCCCGCACGGCACTACGCGAGCCGTCACACCCCACGACATAGCGGGCCCGCACGGTCGAGACCTCCCCGGTCGGCTCCCCCCCGACCTGGTGCGCGAGGGTGACCGTCACCGGGTACTCCGCGTCGTCCTCGGGGTCGACGTGCACGTCGGAGACGTGCAATCCGTACAACGGCTCGATCCGCGACGCCGAGCGCGCCATGTACTCCCGCAGCCAGGTGAGCATCCGGGCCTGGTTGACGATCATGTGCGGCATCTCGGACAGGTCCTGCTCGACGTCGTCGATGCGACCGGTCCGCACGATCCGGGAGCCATCGGCGGGATCGGGATTCCAGAAGGTGACCTCGTTGACCTGATAGCCCTCCCCGATCAGCCGGTCGGCCAGCCCGAACGCCTCGAACATCTCGACGGTGCGGCAGGCGACGCCGTCGGCCTGGCCCACCTCCAGCGGTCCGTCCCGCCGGTCGACGACCACGGTCCGCAGCTCCGGGAAGGCCGCGAGCTGAGCGCCCAGGACGAGCCCGGCCGGCCCGCAGCCGACGATCACGACGTCGGCGGTCTCCGGCACGCCCACCGGGCGCGCGACCACCGACGGATGCGGGGCCTCGACGAACGGGTCCCCGCTGGTGTAGCCGCTGAGATAGAACTGCACGGAAGGTCTCCTCGTGACAGGAGTGCACGGCGGGTCAGCGGTGGATCAGCCCACCGTTGACGCTGATGGTCTGCCCGGTCAGGTAGGCGGCGTCGTCGGAGAGCAGGAACACCGCGGTGCCGATCATGTCGTCGGGTGCGGCGGGTCGGTGCAGGCACTGCGCGGCGAGCATCGACTCCCGCTGGGTCGGGCTGACGGTCTCCCGCGGTACCTCGGTGTAGACCGGCCCCGGGGACAGGGTGTTGACCCGGATGCCGAATTCGCCCAGCTCGCGGGCCATCGACCAGGTCATCCCGTGCACGCCACCCTTGCCCGCCACGTAGTGCAGGTAGCCGGGACGCCCCATCGCGACGGCGTCCGAGCCGATGTTGACCACGGAGGCCGACTGCGAGTGGCGCAGCAGCCCGAGCAGCTCGGAGACCAGCAGCCACGGGCCCCGCAGGTTGACCGCGATCACGCGGTCCCATTCGTCGTCGGGGATCTCCCAGAACGGCTTCATGGACAGTGTCGAGAACACCGCAGCGTTGTTGACCAGCCCGTCGACCCGGCCGTGACTGTCGGCCAGCCGGTCGGCGAGGTCCCGGCAGGAGGCCCGGTCGGCCACGTCGAGCCCATAGGCGAATCCCTTCCCGGGCCCCTCGAGCGAGGCGGCGACGGCCTCGACGCCCTCCACGTTCCGGTCAGCGAGCAGCACGGTGGCGCCCTCGGTGGCCAGGCGTCGGGCGTAGGCGGCGCCGATGCCCTGGGCGGCACCGGTGACCACGATCGTCTTGTCGGTGAGTCGGTTGTTCATGGCAGGCTCCAGGCGCGGTAGGAGGGTTCCCCGGTCGGGACGATCTCGGTGAAGAGCAGCACCAGGCAGCCGGGGCAGAACGCCTGGCGCAGCACGACGTCGCGGTCGACGAACTCCGACGGGGCGGCGTGGACCGCGGGGCCGGCCTCGGTGGAGGGACGCTCGTGCCGCAGGGCGTGGCCGAGCGGGTCGGCCGTCGAGTCGCCGACGACGGCGGCACAGTGCCGGCAGATCACCGCGCCGCCCGCCTCGGTGTCGAGGTTGAGGTCGATGGCCACGTCAGGCTCCTTCGCTGGACTCGTGGGACGGGGTGAGTCCGGCACGCCGGCGGCGCAGCCGGTCCCGCAGGGCGGTGGTGCCGGCCGGGTCGGCGGCCCCGTGGGCCGCCAGCGCGACGCCGTAGACGTCGCGGGCCGCGGTCGGCGACACCTTGCCGTCCGCCACGTCCGCGGCGACCCGCTCGGGCTCGCGCTGCAGCGGGTCCCCGAGCCCGCCGCCGCCCTGCCAGTGTGTGAAGTAGACGTCGCCGACGGCGAGGTCGGTCTCGAGGTGCGGCGGCACCGTGTGCTCGGTCCCACCGAGCGCGTCCAGTGTCTGCGGGATGTGGCCGCCGGCCAGCTGGTCGCGGGCTGACGAGTCGCGGACCAGCACGTCCCACTGGGTCGCGGCGGGGTAGCCGCCGGCCAGCCCGGGAGACATCGGCACCGCCTTGCCGTTGGCCGAGACGACCAGGTGCACCTCGGCGGCGGGCGAGTCGTGCGGGACGAAGCAGCTCGACGCCCCGACCCCGCCACGCCAGCGGCCGGCCCCACCGGAGTCGACCTCCTCGCGGCGCCAGAGGTAGAGCATCGGGAAGCTGAACTCGTTGATCTCGACGTCGGCGATCCGACCCATCGGGATGCAGTTCTGCCCGCCGGTGTCGACGCCGTCGCCGTCGACCCGGGCGCCCATCCCGCCGGCCATGGAGTCGCAGAGCATCGTGGCGAACCCGTTCCCGCGCTGATCCACGCCGGCGAGCAGGGCGAGGTCGAAGCTGCCCTGGCAGACGCTCATCGCGGACCGGGCGAGCTCGGGGTGGGTGCCGAGCATCGCGGCGACCGTCTCGGAGGCCGCGTCCTGGGTGGCCCACGCCGAGTTGACCGATGCCTTGCCGATCCCGGCCGGGAAGGTGCAGTTGTTCAGCGTGCCGGGCTCGCTGACGATGTCGACGCAGCGGAACACGCCACCGGGGGACCAGGAGATGTCCGGGCAGAGCATCGTGAGCAGGATCGGCAGGATGCCTCCGCGCAGCCCGGCGTAGGTGCAGTTGATGATGCCCTCGACCTGCGGGTCGGTGCCGGTGAAGTCGAAGAGCAGCCGGTCCGCGCTCTTGGTCATCGCCAGGACGATCTTGTGGATGTCCCGGTCGCCGGCCCGGGCCCCGTCCTGGTGGGCCACCGCGGACCAGGTGCCGTCGGGCAGTCGGCGCAGCTTGTCGCGCAGCCGGGACTCGGTGTCGGCCATCATCTTCTTCATCACGGCCTTGACCGTGTCGGGGCCGTAGGCCTCGATGAGCGCGCGCATCCGCTCGTGGGCCACGTTGTTCGCGCCGATCTTCGCGCGCAGGTCGAGTCCGACCAGCTTCGGCACCCGGGAGCGGCGCAGGTACATGTCCTCCACGTCGGACCGGAGGCGCCCGCCCTCGACGATCGTGACCGGCGGGATCGGCAGCGACTCCCAGAACACGTCGCGGCCCTCGACCGACCAGCTGCCCGGCGAGACACCGCCCAGGTCGACCTGATGGGCGACGACGCTGGTCCAGCAGAACAGCTCGCCGTCGTGGAACAGCGGGGCCAGCACGGTGACGTCGTTCTGGTGCAGCCCGCCGCCGACCCACGGGTCGTTGAGCAGGATCTGGTCGCCCGGACGGATTCCGGGGTTGGTCGCGCGATGCTGCAGCGTCCACCGCACGGCCATGTCGAGGGCGGAGCCGAGCTGGGTGTTGTAGAGGCCGACCTGCACGGTCTCGCCGACCTCGTCCATGATGCCGGTGCCGAAGTCGTTGCAGTCGGTGACCACGACCGAGCCGGACATCCGCTTGATCGCGTCGCCCATGTCGTCCGTGATGGCGGCCAGCCGGTGGCGGACGACCTCGTAGGCCAGCGGATCGAGCTCCGTGCGGGCACCCTGCGGCACACGGTGCAGCACGACCTGGCCGAAGGTGTCGCCCTCGGGGAGCGGCGTGCCGCCCTGGGCGAACCGTTCGGAGCCGGCGACGGGAACGGCGGCCATCAGGAGACCTCCTCGCTCGTGAGGGTGTGGTGGTGCGGGAGCCGGACGACGAGGTTGCCGAGCCGGTCGACGGTGGCGCGGGTGTGGGGAGGCAGCGCCACGGTGGTCGTGGGCGCCTCCACGACGGCCGGGCCATCGATGCGGTGGCCGGTGCGCAGCGCCCGGTAGTCGTAGATCGTCGCGGGGGCCCGCCCGGCGTGGACGTCGAGGAACACCTCGCGGTGTCCGCTCGGCTCGGGTGTCGAGTCGGCGCGAGCGTGATCGGGCAGGGCCGGGGTGATCGGCAGCGTGCCGACCGCGCGGACCCGGTAGGTGATCAGCTGCAGCCCGGCGTCGGGGAAGCCGGTGCCCTGGCCGTAGAGCGCCTCGTAGCGCTGCTCGAAGTCCCGGCCGAGCGCGTCGACGTCGGCCGGGGTCATCGTCCCGGCGCGCGCCGGGGTCGAGACCTCGGCCAGCTGCATCGTGTAGCGCAGGTCGGCCTCGCGCTCGTAGCGGATCTCGGAGAACCGTAGGCCCTGCTCGGCCAGCCGGGCCTCGAGCTCGGCCTCCAGCTCGCCGAAGACCGTGTTCACCGTGTCCGCGGCCACCGGCATCGGCGCCGGCTGGGAGCGCTCCGCGGTCAGGACGATGTCCGAGGCGGCGAGCCCGTAGGCGGAGAACACCGCGGCGGTCGAGCCGAGCGGCACCACGACCTCCCGCACCCCGAGATCGGCGGAGTAGGCCGCGCAGTGCATCGGTCCGGCGCCGCCGAACGCGTAGAGGGTGAACTCGCGCGGGTCGTGACCGGAGTTGACGACGACCTTGCGGACCAGGTCGGCGGTCTGGGCGTTCTGGATGGCGTAGATCGCGGCCGCCGCGTCCTCGACGGTCATGCCCAGCGGGGTCGCCACGACCTTGTCGATCGCCTCCCGCGCGGCGTACATGTCGAGCTTCTTGCGGCCGCCCAGGAAGTTGTCGGGGTTGACGATGCCGAGCACCAGGTCGGCATCGGTGACGGTGGGCTCCCAGCCGCCCTCGCCGTAGCAGGCCGGCCCGGGGCGGGCGCCGGCGCTGCGCGGCCCGACCTTGAGGTTGCCGGCCGGGTCCACCCACGCGATGGCGCCGCCGCCGGCGCCGATGGTGTGCACGTCCACCGTCGGCGAGCTGATCGCGTACTGGTTGAGCACGGTGCTGGTGGTGGTCACCGGCCGGCCGTCCACGACCAGCCCGACCAGGAAGGTGGTGCCGCCCATGTCGGTGGAGACGACCTTGTCGGTGCCCAGCGCCGCGGCCATCCGGGTGCACCCGACGACGCCGCCGGTGAGCACCGAGCCGATCGTGGTGATGGCGCGCGACGGCGCGTCGGCGGCCGTGACGCACCCCCCGGAGCCCTGCATCACCAGCAGCGCACCGGTGAAGCCGCGGTCGCGCAGCCGCGCCTCGAGCGGGCGCAGGTAGGCGCCGAGGCGCGGCCCCACCTGGGTGTTCATGATCGTGGTGACGCTGCGCGCGTACTCCCGGATGCGTGGGGACACCTCGCTCGAGAGCGCCACGTACAGCCCGGGGGCCTCGTCGGCGATCAGCTCGCGGACCCGCTGCTCGTGGCCGGGGTTGCGGAACGACCACAGCAGCGACACCGCGATGGCCTCGACGCCGTCGGCGACCAGACCGCGCACCGCGGCCCGCACGCCCTCCTCGTCGAGGGGCACGACGACGGCGCCCTTGTAGTCGACACGCTCGTCGATCTCCACGATCCGGTGCCGCGGGACGAGCCCGGCGGGCTTGGAGGTGCGGGACATCTGCTGGACCTCGTCGGCGCCCAGGCCGGCGTACCGCCCCTCGAGGTTCATGATGCTGATCGAGTCCGCGTGGCCCCGGGTCGTCAGGAAGCCGATGTCGGCCACGTCCCCGGTCACGAGCGCGTTGAGCGTGGAGGTCGTGCCGTGCACGAGATAGTCGGTGTCGCCGAGCAGGGCTTCGACGGTGATGCCCAGCTCGTCGGCGAGCCGGTCGATCGCGTCGAGGAAGCCCTCGGCGAAGTCCGGCGGGGTCGACGGCGTCTTCGCGGCCGCGAGCCGGTTGTGCTGGTCGGCCGCGAACGCGTCGGTGAACGTCCCGCCGGTGTCGATGCCGATGACGTACGGCATGGTTCGCTCCTCCTGGTGCCCTCTGGGCAACCGGTCAGTACATGACGTTGACGGCCTTGAGCTCGGTGTAGCTGAGCAGCTCCTCGAGGCTCTCCTCGCGCCCGATGCCGGAGCCCTTGACGCCGCCGAACGGGACGTTCGGGAAGTGCCGGGAGGACCCGTTGATCCAGGTGAACCCGGCTTCGAACCCGTCGACGACGCGGTGCGCCCTGCTCACGTCACGGGTCCACACGCTCGCGGTGAGCCCGTAGCGGGCCCCGTTGGCGATCGCGACCGCCTCGGCCTCGTCGTCGAAGGCGATCACCGAAAGCAGCGGCCCGAAGACCTCCTCCTGCGCGATCCGCGAGTCCGGCCGCACGTCGGTGAGCACGGTCGGTGCCACGAACAGGCCGTGATCCAGGCCGGCGGGACGGCCACCGCCGGTGACGACGGTCGCGCCGCCGTCCCGCGCGATGTCCACGTAGGCCAGCGACTTCTCGTACTGGGCGCGATTGATCATGGTGCCTTGCTCGGTGCCCTCCTCGAACGGATCACCGATGCGGCGTCGCTCGACCAGGTCCACGACCCTCCGGACCAGCTCGTCGTGGATCTCGCGTTGCACGAGCAACCGGGAGTTCGACCCGCAGGACTGACCGGACCACGTGAAGTTCATCCCGAACACCGCGCCTTCTGCGGCGGCGTCGAGGTCGGCGTCGGCGAAGACGACCATCGCGTTCTTCCCGCCGAGCTCGAGGGTGACGTCCTTGACGCCGCTCTCGGCGGCCGCACGCTGGATGGCCCGGCCGGTCGCCTCGGACCCGATGAACCCGATCCGGCGCACCAGCTCGTGGCGGACCAGGGCGTCCGGGACCGACGGGCCGTCACCGACGAGCACCGAGAGCACGCCGGGCGGGAAGATGTCGGCCGCGAGCTCGGCCAGCCGCAGCGCCGAGAGCGGCGCGGCCTCCGGTGGCTTGAGGATCGTCGGGTTGCCGGCCACCAACGGGGCACCCACCTTGCAGGCGAACATCAACGGGTGGTTGTAGGGGACGATCCGCGCCACGACCCCGACCGGCTCCCGCACCGTGAGGTGCAGCCCTTCGGCGGCCGGGATCGTGTCGCCCTTGAGCTCGAGCACCTGGCCGGCGAACATCCGCAGGCTCGCGACACCCGCGGTCACGTCGACCCGCGAGTTGGCGATCGGTGATCCGGCGTCGACCGTGTCGAGCAGGGCGAGCTCCTCACCGTGCTCCTCGACGGCGTCGGCGAGCTCGGCCACCATGCGGGCGCGCTGGGCCGGCGGGGTGGCCCGCCAGGCCCCGCGTGCGGCGTGCGCGGCCCGGACGGCGGCGTCCACGTCGCCGGGATCGGCGTCGGGCACCTCGGCGATCACAGTCTCGGTGTAGGGGCTCACGCGCTGATAGGTCCGGCCGCTGCGGGCCCCGGCGAGGACGCCGCCCGAGAGCAGCGGCCACGAGCGGTCCAGCAGGGTGGCGACGTGCGGGGGAAGAGGGCGGGTGGCCAGATCGGCCATGAGTGCCTCCTGTCGGCTACGGGATGGCGGCCCGGACTCAGGCCGGGAGTTGGCGGACCAGGTGGTCCCACACGGCCTGCACGGCGCGGTCGTGGTAGATGTGCTCCCGCTTGGCGGTGGACTCGGTCGCATCCGACCAGGCGGGCCACCCGCCGAAGGCGTGGGTGAGCATCTGCTGGCGGCAGGCCCGCTCGAGGACGACCGCCCGAACCGTCGCGGTCTGCAGGTCCGGCCCGACGGTGACGATTCCGTGGTTGACCAGGAACAGCGCGTCCGCTCCGGCCAGTTCCGCCGCGACCTGCTTGCCGAGCTCGGGGGTGAGGATCAGGTCGGCCGTCGCGGTGAATCGAGGCACCGCCGGCGGGACGAACATGGTCGCGGCGTGGCTGACCGGCAGCAGCGGCTGCCCGGTGGCGGCCAGCGCGACCGCGTGCGGTGGGTGGGTGTGCACGACGGCCCCGACGTCCGGGCGTGCGGCGAGCACCTCGGTGTGGATCGGGTACTCGCTGTGCCGAGCACCGTCGCCCTCGAGCACGACACCGGCCGCGTCGACCAGGTGCACCCGCGACGCGATGACCTCGCCGAGCCCCCATTCCGCCGACTTGATCCAGACCCCGCGGTCGTCCCGGACCGAGGCGTGTCCCCAGATCAGGTCGCCGTGCCCCTGGGCGGCGAGCACGCGTGAGGCGGTGGCGACGAGCGTGCGGGCGTCGTCGGTCATGGGTGACCCGTCCTCTCTCTCCGACTGCGCGGTGTCGTCGAGAGTAGGAGCGGCCGCAGTCTCCGGTCGAGACTATTTGTTCTGTACAGCAGAACTCGTGGGGAATGCGGCGGCGAGCAGTTGCTCGGCTGCCGCACGCAGCAGCCCGGCGTGCTCCTTCTCCACCGCCGGGCTCGATCGGACCTGCGGGGTGGCGATGCTGAGCCCGAAGACGCCGTGCCCCGGCAGTTCGAGGCCGACACCCACCGAGCACACCCCGGACTCCATCTCCCCGCGGTTGCGGGCCCAGCCCCGCGAGCGGGCACGGCCGACCTCGACGACCAGGCGGTCGAGGTCTGTCAGGGTCTGCGAGGTCTGCGGACGAAGCTCGAGACCGGCGTAGAGCTCCCGGACCCGGGCGTCGTCGTGGGTGGCGAGCATCGCCTTGCCGAGGCTCGTCGCATGGGCGGGCGTGAGCCGCCCGACCCGTCCGGTCACTCGCAGCGCCGAGGTGGACTCGACCACGTCGAGGTAGCGGACCGTGGTCCCGGACAGGGTCCCGAGGTGGGCGGTCTCGCCGCTCGTGGCCGCCAGCCCCTCCAGGAAGGGCCGGGCCGTCCGGACGACGTCGAAGCCGCCGGCGGCGGAACGACCGATCTCGGCGAGCACCGGCCCTGCCCGGTAGGCGCGCGTCTCCGGGTCCTGCACCGCGAAGCCGCGGTAGACCAGCATCGCCATCAGCCGGTGCGCCGTCGACTGGCCCACGTCCAGGTGCGCTCGGACGTCGGCCAGCCGCAGTTCGGGGTGCCGAGCGAGCTGCTGGAGCACTGTCAACGTGCGGTCGACCGACTCGATCGGATATTGCGGGACCGCCGGCTCGGGGGCGCCTCCGGGCATCGGAGCCACCCTAGTCGCCGCCGAACCCGTGGGGGGCCCAGTCCAGGTCGCGGGCGATCCGGGCTGCGGTAGCCGTGACGCCGCGCGCCCAGCCGGCGAGGCGATCGCGACGGTAGCGAACCGTCGGCATCGCGACCGACACCGCCGCGGGCACGCGGCCTGCGCGCGAGGGGAGCGCGGAACCGATGGCGATCACTCCCGTCTCGGTGCCCTGGTCGTTCACCGCGAAACCCCGCCGGCGCACCTGGCGCAGCTCACGCAGCAGCGCTTCGACGTCGGCCACCGGTGACTCCGCGCCCGAGTACAGCTCGCGCACCTCGGCCTCGGCTCGATCGGCGAGGACCGCGCGGCCACCGGAGGCCAGGTGCGCCGGCAGCGCACGCCCCTCCCGGTCGCCGACCCGCAGGATGTGGTCGCACTCCACGGTGACCACGAAGCGCGCCTGATCCCCCACGACGACCACGAGGTTGGCCGTTTCGCCGAGCTCCGCAGCGAGAGCCTCGACGTGCGGGAGCGCGACCCGGCGGAGGTCGGCGACCGGTTCGGGCTCCGCCGGGCGACGGAGTACCGGGCCGGCGACATAGTGCCGGCGCTCGTCCTGCGCGGCGAAGTCGCGATACACGAGCATGGCCAGCAGCCGGTGCGCGGTCGAGCGCGAGACACCGAGTCTGTCCGCGGCATCGGTGACCCGCAGCGAACCCTCTTGCGCCAGGACCGCCGCCAGGTGGAGGGCATGGTCGACGGAGTCGATCCCGTAGACCGGTCTGTTCTTCATGGCAGGACAACATTCTGCCAGGCAGACGCCACGGCCCACAGCTGAAGCGTCGTCTCGTCGGGCACCATCAACCGTGGTAGGCGGGTTCCTCCAGCGGCGTCACGGCGCGGCACGGGGTGAAGGGCCTCGAGATCGACCTGCATCGGGTGAACTCCGGCCACCCTCGTACACCTGACCAGCCAGCATCGGGTGCCCCAGAGAGCGGTGCTTCTCCCGCCGTGCTGCCTTGAGCGTCGTCGGGTTGGCGGCGGCGATCGCTGACAGTTGGGCCGCGACGGTGCGGCCGACGTCCTCGGCGAGGGCGCAGGCGGAACGTTCGGCCACGACCGCATCGACGAGGCCGATCGCGGCCAGCTCCCGAGCGGTGACGCCCTGGGTCCGGGCGAGCTCAGGGGCGTGGTCGGTGTCGCGGTAGACGATGGCGCTCGCGCCTTCGGGCGGCAGTGGTGAGAGCCAGGCGTGCTCTGCGGCGATCACACGGTCGGCGGGTAGCAGAGCGAGCGCTCCCCCACCGGTGCCCTCGCCCAGGAGGACGCTCACCGTCGGCACGGGCGCCGACACGAGGTCAGCGAGGCAGCGGGCGATCTCGCCCGAGGCGGCGCTCTCCTCGGCTGCCGCCGTCAGAGCCATCCCGGGGGTGTCGATGACGGTCACGACAGGCAGGCCGAGCTCGCCGGCGAGCGCGATGGCCCGCCGGGCGAGCCGGAGCCCGGCGGGGGTCAGCGTGTCGTCCGGGCCCGGGCCCGCCGCAGTCCGGTCGTGTCCGACCACGACGCAGCCCACTCCGCCTAGCCGGGCGAGGCAGGCGAGCACCGTGGGATCGGTCTCCCCCGCACCGGTGGCCGGGATGCGGGTCACGTGCGTCGCAGCCACGGCGAGCAGCTCGGCGAGCCCTTGTCGCCCGGGTGCTCGGGTCTGCGTGATCGACGTCCACGCGTCCAGACCGGGTTCGGCGAGCACGGACACCTGCTCGTCTTGCCGTGCAGGCAGTTCTGCGACCTCCGACGTGACGACGTCGAGGACACGTCCGAGGTGGGCCGCGAGCGCGTCCCGTGCGGTGACGGCGTCGATGACCCCGTGGACGAACAGTTGCTCGGCCCGCTGCACGTCGGGGAACGGCGTGCCCCGCATCGTCCGGTAGACGCGGGGGCCGAGGAAGCCGACCAGTGCTCCGGGCTCGGCGGTCGTGAGCTGTCCGAGCGACGCCCACGACGCGAACACGCCACCGGTGGTCGGGTGTCTCATGTGGACGAGGTAGGGCAGGCCCGCCCTGCGGTGGGCCAGGACGGCCTCGCTGATCTGGATCATCTGCACGAACGCCGGGGTTCCCTCCTGCATGCGTGTCCCGCCGGTCCGGGGCGAGACCAGGAGCGGAAGCCGTTCGGTGGTGGCTCGCTCCACGGCGCGGACGACCCGATCGGCCGTCGCCACCCCGATCGATCCGGCGAGGAACCCGAAGTCGCTGACGACGACGGCGACCCGATGCCCGGCGACCCGTGCCGCACCGGTGACCACCGCGTCGTCGACCCCACTACGGTCCGCCGCCGCGGCGAGCTCGGCGGCGTAGCGCGTGTCGGCGACGTGCCTGTCGGGCGCGGTGTCCCAGCAGTCGAACGACCCGGCGTCCACCACCGTGTCGAGGAAGCCGTGGGCATCCCCTGGCGCGGACCCGGTCACGACTCCCCCCGCATCGGGTCTCGGGCACCGGCCTCCGCCCGGATCCGCGCCCCGTGCTCGTCGAAGGTAGGCGGGGCGTGGTGCGCGGTGCGGGCCGTCTCGTTCCCGTCGGCGTGGAAGAAACGCAGCGGCGGCCTGGTCATACCCGGCCCTCCTGCCCTCGGCCCGTCGGGTCCGAACCCGGTGGTCGAGAGTACGACGAGCTGTGGGTGGTGCGGGCCCGCGAGCGCCCTGGTGAGGTCGAAGAGCAGCCCGGCGAGCAAGCCTCCGCGCCGATGGGCCGGTGTCAGGTTCATCGCGTCACCCGAGGTCCTCGTCACCTCCACCGCCGGGCGCGCCCAGCCGCTCAGCCGCTCAGACGCGGTCGAGGTCCGTGGACGACGGGCGCGAACTGACCGTGCTCACACCGCGATCGCGGCCCCGGAACGGCCGAGCTCGAACCCCTCGTAACCCTTCGCAGCGACGTCGTCGCAGATCCCGCGGTACGTCCCGACGCCCCCCACGTAGGGGTAGAGGCCCCGTGGCTTGCCGGGGATGTTCGCGCCGACCCACCAGGAGTTCGCCCGGGGCAGCAGGGTCGCCGCGGTCACCTCCTCGTGGTGGGCGATCCAGCCGTTCTCGGCCTCGAGCGTCGGCTCGATCCGCTCGACGCCGCGCTCGGTGAGATGGCGCAGGCAGTCGGTGATCCAGTCGACGTGCTGCTCGATGGACACCGGCATGTTGCTCAGCACCGACGGGCTCTGCGGGCCGGTGATCATGAACAGGTTGGGGAAGCCGTGGCTCGCGATGCCGAGGTAGGTCCGCGGCCCCTCGGCCCACTTCTCCGTCAGGGCGAGGCCGTCCCGCCCCCTGACGCCGAGGCGTGCCAGCGTCCCGGTCATCGCGTCGAACCCGGTCGCGTAGACGATGCTGTCGACCTCGTACTCGCCGTCGGCGGTCCGGACCCCGGCGGGAGTGATCGCCTCGATCGGGGAGCGCCGGATGTCGACCAGCGTCACGTTCTCCCGGTTGAACGTCTCGTAGTAGCCGTTCTCCAAGGGTGGGCGTTTGCTGAAGAACGGGTGGTCCTTCGGAGCGAGCATCTCGGCGATCTCGGGATCGTCCACCCGCTCGCGGATCTTGTTCCGGAGGAACTCCGCCGCGGTGTCGTTCGCGTCGGCGTCGAGGAGCAGATCGTTGAACGTCGTGCCCAGGCGGAAGCCGCCCCGGGCCCACGCCGCTTCGAAGATCTCTTGGCGCTCGTCGTCCGGGACGGACAGGGCGGTCCGGTCCTCGACGTCGTAGGGGAAGCCGAACGCCGTCCGCCGGGTGCGCGCCCAGATCTGCTGGTACTCGTCCTTGATCCTCCGGTCGTCCTCGGGGGTGATCGGCCGGTTCCCCCCGGCGATGTCGTAGTTCGGCGTGCGCTGGAACACGGTCACGTGCGCTGCCTGGTCCGCGACCTCGGGGATGAGCTGCACGCCCGTCGCCCCGGTGCCGATCACGGCGACCCGCCTGCCGGTGAAGTCGACGCCCTCGTGCGGCCAGAGCCCCGTGTGGTACCAGTCACCGCGGAAGTCGTCGCGCCCGGGGAAGTCGGGAAGGTTCGTCGTCGACAGGCATCCGACCGCCGTGACGAGGAACCGCGCGCTCAGCCGGCCGCCGTCGTCGGTGTCGACCAGCCAGCGCCCGGCGGCCTCATCCCAGGTCGCCGCGACGACGGTGGTCCGGAAGCGGATGTCCCGGCGCAGGTCGAACCGGTCGGCGACGTGCTGCAGGTAGCTCAGGATCTCCGGTTGGCCGGCGAAGCGCTCGCTCCATGTCCACTCCTGGAGGAGGTCCTCGGAGAGCCGGTCGGAGAAGCTGTAGAAGTAGCTCTCCGAGTCGCATCGGGCGCCCGGGTAACGGTTCCAGTACCAGGTGCCTCCGACGTCGTCGGCGGACTCCACGACCAGGGCCGACATCCCGAGGGTGTCCCGCAGGCGGTGCAGCATGTAGAGACCGGAGAACCCCGCGCCGACCACGACGGCGTCGATCTCCCGGGTCGCGGTGTTCCGGCCGGCACCGTTGCCGTCGGTCATGGTTCGTCCTCCGCTCCGTCGGCCTCGCGCGGGGCCGACGGGCCAGCTCACGTCGTGGGCCGGTCCGGAGCCCCACCGGGCGTCACCTCAAGTGTTGCGCCGCTCACCCATCGTGCATCCGGTCGTGAGGGAAACTCAACGACCCGGACAGCCGGAGTTACCCTGCTGTCTCCTGCTCCGTCGCTCGTCGGGGAAGCCGATGCGGGTCATCCGGGATGTGCTGGTCGAGATCGTGCTCGCCGGCGGCCTGACCAGTCTGGTCCTCGGCCACGGGCTCCTCGGCCTGTTCCTGCTCCTCGTCGGGGTCGTCCTCCTGACCATGGCGATGCGCGGCCACACCATCGGCTCGTTCGGAGCGAGTCGGAAAGCCTCCAACACCAGCTCGACCGGGCTCTGAAGCAGCGTGGGAGCTCGACGTCAACACGGCCTGGGTCTCCGGGATGTACATCCTTGCGGCCCCGACAGGTAGCCGCGAGAACGACGGTCGACGCTGGACTCACAGGCGTTCGCCGCTGTGGTCTCGGTCAGCTCGTCGAGTCTTTGCGTCCCAGGAGATGAAAGACACGGCTGAGTTGGCGGTAGGGGTCTCGTCGGCTGGCTTCGAGCTCGACTGCGGCCGCGGCCGCTGCCTGCTGTGAATCGCTGGGATCCAGCTCTACTCCGCTGAACTCGAGCCAGTCGACGAACAGCCACACCCCGTACCAGCGCACCGGGTTCACGCCCCGGCTTCGGATGAGTTCGCTGATCTCCTCTACGGTGTCGGCTCGGCCTCGCACTCCCAGCTGCCCGATTCCGGTCCTGGTGTCGAACGAGGCCAGGGCGTCGTCCCACCGCCGTTCCAAGGCCGGTTGGACCGCCGTCGTCTTCGCGTTGCCCGTCATGATCGAGACCACCCCGCCGGTCGCGGCGCATCGGCACAGCTGGTCGATCAACGGCTCGGGCTGTTCGAGGTAGCCGAGCACGCCGTGGCACAACACCGCTGCGAAGCGTCGACCGTCCACCGCTTCCTCGGCGTCCTCGCCCGCGGCCTGCAACAGCGTCGCCCGTTGCTGGGCCGCATCGGGCAGCCGCTGCAGTCGCTGTCGAGCTTTGTCCAGCATCGCTGGTGAGGGGTCGAGCACCGTGACGTCGTAACCGACCTGGGCCAGCGGGAACGACTGATGGCCCGCACCGCCACCGACGTCGAGCACGGTGGCGGGCGGTGCCGGCAAATGCTCGAGAAGCTGCTGGTGCAGTACATAGGTGCGGACCTGGCCCTTCACCGTGGCGTACGCCTCATCGACGAACAGGTCGGCCAAAGACGAACTGGCCCAGGCGCCGGATTCGTCCTCACTGGTCACGGGCAGGGCGGTCCCTTCGTGTTCGTGAAGCGGGCCGTCTCATTCCTGGGTGGTGACGTCGAGCGCGTACACCTCGACCTCGCCTCTCAGGGCATCGTCGCAGGTCTGCCGACCCACCCAGCACGTGCACAGACCCAGCACGCGCAGATACGGAGTGCCCTGCGGCTCGACCCGGAGAAACCTTCGAGCGCTTGTCCTCCAGCTCCGGTCATCGAGCCGATCGCCGGGTCAGGACTGCCTCATCAGTCAGCCGCCGGGTAGGGCGCCCAGGGTGACCGGCACGGTGCGGGTAGCCCCGCCCGGGTCGGCCAGGGTGAGCGTGACCGTGGTGCCGGGATCGAGCACGGCCAGCGCCGCGGAGAGCTCAGCGGCGGTGTGGATCGGGGCCCCGTTCACCGCGGTGATCACTTCCCAGGGGGCGATTCCGGCCGCCGCGGCGGGTCCGCCGGGGGCGACGGTGCGCACCCCGGCCCCGGCGGGCTGTCCGCCCGCGCCGAGCACGGTGACCACCCCCACGCCGAGTTCGGCGCGGTGGGTGTTGACCACCCGACCGTGGGCCACGATCTGCCCGGCGATGTCGGTGACCAGCCGGCTGGAGATGGCGAACCCGATCGCAGGGGCGGCGCCGCCGCCGGTCTGCGGGTCCAGGACGGCCAGCGTCGGGATCCCGACCACTTGGCCGGTCAGGTCGACCAGGGCGCCGCCGCTGTTGCCGGGGTTGATCGCGGCGCTGGTCTGCACGGCGTCGGGCAGTACCGCCCCGGGCGAGTTCGGCGCCTGCGGTTCGGTGACGGTGCGTCCGGTCGCGGAGACGATGCCGTTGGTCACCGTGCCCGACAGTCCCAGCGGGTTGCCCACCGCCAGCACGATGTCCCCCACCTGCAGCCGGGAGGAATCGCCGAACTGCGCCGGGCGCAGCGAGGCAGGTGGGGTGTCCAGGTGCACCACGGCCAGATCGTCGGGTGGGTAGGCCCCGACCAGGCTGGCCGTCAGGTCGGTGGGCGTATCGGGCAGCCGCACCTGGAACCGGGTCGCGGACCCGACCACGTGGGCGTTGGTGACGATGTCTCCCCGGGAGTCGAACACCACTCCCGACCCCAGATCCTTGCCGTTGGTGATCTCCACCACCGAGGGCAGTACGCGGGTCACCACGCTGCGGTAGTCCTGCTGCAACGCCGGCGCCGCTGATGGCGGGCCCGCCGCCGGCCCCCGCCGCCGGAGCCGCAGCCGGCCGCCGTGCCCACCAACGCCGCGACTGCGGTCGTTCCCAGAACCGTCGCCCACCGCCTTCGTGCCCACCCCAGCCGGGCGCACCCACGAGCCGCCGCCCCGGCTTCCCGTTCCCGCCGCACTCACCGCTGATGCCGCGCTCACCGTTGATACCGCGTACCGCGCCTCCCTCTCTTGGGGAACAATGTCTACTGTCCGACGACCGGCACACCCCACGTCGGCCCGCGAGGAACTCCCGCCGTCCGTCGACAGCTCGCGGTGCTGCGGGTGATCGCGCTCGCCGCACTGGTCATCTACCAGGCTCGACGAGTGCGCCGGGAACCTCTCGGAAGAGCCTGGGTTGTCGATGGTGACCATTCTGACGACTCCGCCGCGCACCTCTCCCCGAGTCGTGAGCCCGCAGTCGAGGATCGGCAGGGCGCCACAAAATCGAGGGCCTCGTGGTGCGCGACAGCGGACGAGGCGGTGTGATGCCACGATGCTGAGGACGGGTGTAGCGGCGCTGCGCAGCGTCGCCTCGGTGGTGATCGCGCCGCTGGGGGCGACCGCCGGGGCGGGCGCGGTCGGGCTCCGCGACCACCTGAGGAACGCGGTGGCGGGGCTGCTGGATGTCGGGTCGGGGCGCCGTCACCGGCACGTCTGGTCGCGGCCGGGCCACGCCTACATCGAGGTGCGGGGCCTCAACGGTCACGGCACCACCCACAGCCGGGTGGCCCACGCGGCCGAGACCGCGATCGGGCGACTGCGCGGCGTGCGCTGGGCCGACGTCAACGGCGTGACCGGGCAGCTGTTGGTGGCCTTCGACCCGGACGCGGTCACCCTCGAACGCCTGGTGGCGGTGGTGGAGGCCTCGGAGCAGGCCGTCTCGACCGATGCCGAGGAGTTCCCCTGGTCGCGCCCGGTGCATCCATCCGACCCCGCGCCGCTGGTGGCGTCGTCGGTGGCCCTAGCCGGTGACGTGCTCGGGATGAGTGCCGCGACGGTGATGTGGCTGGCCCGGGCGCCGGCGCTGCCGAACGGGGTACGGGCGGTGGTCGGCGTGCTGCAGGCCCAGCCGCGGTTGCGTCGGCAGCTCGAGCGCTGGCTGGGGCCGCCGGGCACGGAGTTTCTCCTGGCGGTCGCCGACGCCGTGGTCCAGGCCGGTACCCAGGACCCCGGGACGTTGGCCGTCGACGCCGTGCACCGGGTGATGATTCTCGCCGAGCTCGGTGCCCGGAGGGCGGTCTGGGCCACCTGGGAGCCGACCGTCGAGTTGACCGCCTATCCACCTCCGCCGGAGGCACCGGTCGTACCGGGGCGGGACGAGGAGCTGCCCGCCGGATCGGTGGAGTCCTACACCGAACTCGCGGCCGCAGGTTGGCTGGTCATCTCTGCGGTGGCCACGCTGATGGGTCGGCCAGGGCTGGCGGCCGAAGTGTCCCTGGTCGGGATGCCCCGCGCCGCCCGGCTCGGACGCGAAGCGTTTGCGGCCACGCTGGCACGCGGATTGGCCGATCAGGGCTTGGTGCCCCTCGACGGCAGCGCCTACCGTCGTCTAGACCGCATCAGCCACGTAATCCTTGACCTGCGCGTCCTGCCGAGGGTCGCGGAGGCGTCCGCGCGAGCGACGCCCGAAAGCGCTGACGCGGTACTGGAGGCAGCTCAGGCCGCTGTGACCGAGGTCAGCGTCGTCGAACCGTCGAGCGACCCGGAGAGTTCCGAGCTGTCGTTGGTCGCGCGAGTGCGACGGCTGCAAGCCAACGGGCACGGCGTGTTGCTGTTGGCCTCGGCCGATGATGCCGCGCTGGAGGCTGCCGACGTCGCCGTCGCGATCTGGCGGGAGCACAACCCGGTGTGCTGGGCCGCGGACTTGATCAGTGACGGCCTCGACCCCGCGATCGCCTTGCTGCGCGCGTTGCCCGTCGCCCGCGAGGCCAGTCGCCGCGGAGTCGCCCTCGCCCTGGCCGGCTCCTCGACCGGTCTGGTCACTGCCGTGCTGCTGCCAGGACCTGGCTCCACCGCACGAGCCTTGATCCCGGTCCATCTCGCCGGACTGGCCGCGCTGCTCACCGGCTACCGCGCTGCGTCCTCATCGAGCTCCGTCGCCAGACGAGGACAGTTGCTGACTCCTACGAATCCGGCACCTGTGCCGGAGCGGAGCGCACTCACCGACGTGGAGGGTTGACGGCCGCACGCGCAACAGACGCCCGTCATCTGGGTCGGCGCGGTCGCGGTCAGCGGGCTTTCACCCCATCCGGGTCGGAGGCCGCGGAAGCCGCAGCCCTCCGCCTCCGCCTCCCCGCGGGCCACCGAGGCCGCCCAATCCGAAATCGCGGAGACGGCGCACCATCATCAGCACTGCAGCCAGCGCCACCAACCAGATCACCTGCAGCGGTGTCGGAGCGTCGACCACGAGCACTCCGCTCGCCACGATCACCAACTCCGGCGTCTCGTCGATCGGGGCCACGATGATCTCCTCGGTTCAGTCAATCCTGTGTTCGCCCGCCGACACCTCCCGGTTCAGGCTCGAGCGCGGAACCGCAAATCTCCGAACCACCGTCCGGGAGACGGTGGACCCCGCCGCGCCCGTCGCTTCCCCTGCGAATGAACGGCGGCCGCGCTGCGACCCGCTGTGTGGCCGGTGTGAGCCGGAAAAAGTTCCCTCGAACGGTCTTCGGGGCTCGTGCGGACGTGGGTGCACATCCGGCGGCGAGGCCGGGTCTACCGAGGGAGAACCAGGATGAGAATCCGCACCATGGCCGTCGCGGGGGTGGCCGCCCTGGCCCTGACCGGCATCGGCTCGGGCGTCGCCGTTGCACAGGCAGGACCGCCACCGGTCGCGACGATCCCCAGCCTCACCGGCCAGAGCACCTCGGTGAAGCTGGATCCCGGCTTCACCGGCGCGCTGACCTCACTCGGGGTGACCCCGGCCCCGACCGGGACGGCGACGATCAAGAACGGCAGCGCGTCGTTCCCGATCACCGGCGGCAACGTCACCGTCTACAAGCCCGGCGAGGTCACCCCCTACGTGCAGGGAATCATCATGCACGACGGGTCCGGGCTGAGCCTGACCAAGGGCAACACCAAGGTCACGCTCGAGAACTTCGTCATCGACCCGGGCCAGCCCGCCACGCTCAAGGGCAAGGTCCTGGCCAACGGCTCCACCGTGGCCGACTCGGTCACGCTGTTCGACCTCGACGGCTCGACGCTCAAGCCGATCACCACCGACGCCTCAGCCGGCACCGCGACGCTCACCGGCACCACGGTGCGGCTGTCCACCGATGCCGCGGCGGCGTTGGACAAGGCGTTCGGGACCGACGCGATCAAGGGTGGCACCACGGTCGGGATCGCGACGATCGTCGTGAACCTGCCCGGCAAGGGCGGCAGCACCGCCTCCATGCCGGGTGCGATGCCCGCCGGCGGCGCCCAGACCGGTGGCGGGAGCACGGCCGGCGGCGGGGTCGACCCCGCTCTGCTGGCCGGCGGCGTCCTGACTCTCGCGTTGGCCGGCGGCGCCCTCGTCGTCCTGCGTCGCCGTCGGGCTGCTGACCGCGGCTGACCGGCCCGCGGCGCGCACCACGTCCATGGTGCGGGCCCGCATGGGCGAGGTGTCCGGGAACCGGGTCCGGAAGGACCCGGTTCCCGGCATCGTCCCGGGGCGCCGCGGTCGGACCTGCAGCGACAGCGACGGGCGGGCATCACCCGGAGTGATCTCGGAGCACATTCGGGCGTCCCGGCTCGGCAAGCGTGGAGGAGACACGATGGCACGTAGCCGACGTCGCGGATGGGCGGTGGGCGTCGCCGTGCTCGCCGCCGCCGGAGTCGTGCTGATCGTGCTCGGCCTGACGTCGGGGTCCCCCGCGGCCACCCCGGTCGGGGCGGCAGACACGCGCGCGCCCGTTGCGGTGGCTGTGCCGGCCCCCGTGGTCACCGCCACCCCCGACCTCCCGGCGTCGCCTCCGACGCGGATCACCATCCCGGCCATCGGAGTCGACTCCGCGGTCAACCCCGTGGGACTGAACCCGGACGGGACGGTGCAGGTCCCCGAGCCGGGCCCTCACTACGACCAGGCCGCCTGGTACACCGGGTCGGTCGCCCCCGGGCAGCAAGGGCCGGCCGTGATCCTCGGCCACATCGACTCCGCCGCGAACGGACCATCGGTGTTCTACCGGCTCTCACGACTGCGGCCGTTGGACGAGTTCACCATCACCCGCGCCGACGGGCGCACCGCGGTGTTCCGCGTGAACTCCGTGCAGAGCTACCCGAAGGACGCGTTCCCGACGACGACGGTGTACGGCCCGACCACTCGCCCAGAGGTGCGGCTCATCACCTGCGGCGGGCCGTTCGACTCCCACGCCCGCTCCTACCTCGACAACACCGTCGTCTACGCCGACCAGATCAATCCCCCGACCGAGCCCTGAGACGCTCGTGCCTCCTTCGGACCGGCCCCGCCGAGTCGTCCACGCTCGGTCCGGAGCAGCAAACCGGCGACGCGACCATGGTCTTTTCCCCGGACATGGCCGGGGCCAACCAGCCCGTCACGCGCTCGACGATGAGCTGGTGCATCCGTCCGAGGCGGCCTCGGTCTGAGGGGGCTCTGTCGACGTCCGCGGTCTGGCAGCCCTCCCGCTCGTCGAGCAGATCGGGTGTGCTGTGCCGTCACGATGCGAGCCAGGAGAGACCGGGAGGGGCGACACATGGGGGAAACGCACGAGCAGCGCGTGAACAGAGAACTCAGCGAATTGCTCAACGAGTTGCGAGTAGCGTTACCCGGAGTACAGGTCCTCTTCGGCTTCCTGCTGACCACCCCTTTCCAGGCTGGATTCTCCCGGATCACCACCTTCGAGCGTGACATCTACTTCGCCACGCTGCTCTCCACGGCGGCGGCGACCATGCTGCTGGTCGCGCCGGCGGCGCAGCACCGCTTGTTGTTCCGGCAGCGGGACAAGGAGTCGATGTTGCTGCGGTTCAACCGCTACGCGATCTGGGGTCTGGTGTTCCTGGGCGCGTCGCTGTGTGGTGCATCGCTCCTGGTGACGTCGATTCTGTTCTCGCTCCCGGCCGCCGTGTCCACCGCGGTCGCCGTGGTGGTGGCCCTGGCGGGTCTGTGGTTCCTACGACCGCTGGTGCTACGGGCATCCACGTCACGGCGGGGTGCCGACGAGCAACCCGAGCCGTCACGCTGAACTGGCACCTTCGCCCCCAGGTCGCGGGCCGCTGGCTATTCCCGCGCGGTCGGGACTCCGTGGCGAGGCAGCTCCGGCGAGGCCGTGTCCAGCGGCACCTGCGGGGACCGCACGAGGCCCAGCTGGACACTCTGTCGTCGTTGTACGGCGTCGAGGGCCCAGTCGATGGCCACGCGCAGCCGGTTGCCCGGCATCGACATCAGGTGATAGGCGCGCGTGACGACCATCGCCGCCAGGCCGGAGAGCGGGACGCCCAGGGGGTTGGCGGCCGCGTCGGTGCCGCCGAGGTCGACCAGGAAGCCGAGATCGTGGTGCCGGTAGCGACGCGGCCGCTCACCTCGCAGCGACGCGGCGACGTTGCGGCCCGCGAGCGTGCCCTGGCGCACCGCGTGCTGCGCGGTCATGGCGGTGGCCTGTCCCGGCCGGGACCGATCCGGCACCGCGGCCGCATCTCCGCACGCGAAGACCTCGGGATGGTCGGGCACGGTCAGGTCCTCGTTGACCACCAGCCGCCCCTGCTGGGTGTGCAGGCCCAACGACTCGATGAGCGGGTCGGGGCGGACTCCGACGCACCACACGATGGTCCGGGTCGCCAGCTCCTCCCCGGTGGTCAGCCGCGCTCCGGCCGGTGTGGCTTCCTCGATCGAGACTCCCATCCGGACGTCCACGCCACGGGACCGCAGGACGGTGTCGGCGGTGCGCGAGAGGTGTTCGTCGAGCTCGGGCAGCACCCGTGAGGCCACGTCCAGCAACAGCCAGCGGACCGGCTGCTCGCCCAACGACGGATACGCGTGGGCCAACTCGTCGGTGAACCGTTTCCCGTGCGCGGCGACCTCGGTGCCGGTGTACCCCGCGCCGACGACCACGACGGTGCACCGGGCACTCCGCTCGTCGGGATCGTCGGCCACCGCGGCGAGCTCGAGCTGGCGGGTGAGGTGATCGCGCAGGTAGAGCGCCTCCGGAATCCCACGGAACCCGTGGGCATGCTCCGACACCCCTGGTATCGGCAGCAGCTTGTTGACGCTCCCGGCGGCGATCACCAGGCGGTCGTAGTCCACCTGCTGACGTTCTCCCTCGGGGTCGATCATGCTGACCCGCTGATCCTCGACGTCGATCCGGTCCACCATGCCGAGGACCAGCTGGACCCCGGGCAGCGTCCCGGCCAGCGAGACCGAGATACGCCGGGGCTCGAGGATTCCCGCGGCCACCTCCGGCAGCAGCGGCACGTAGAGGAAGTAGTCGGTCTGGCTGAGCAGCAGGATCTCGGCTCGGTCCCCCAGCTCGCGGTGCAGCGAGCGCGCGGCGTGATGACCCGCGAATCCGCCCCCGACGACCACGACCCGGGGCCGCCGCCCGGTCCCCTCCCCTAGCTCACCGGCTGAGACCCTCCGAGATGTTCGCACGCCAGGAGATGCCCGAGCGCGGAACGTGGAAAACCGGGGGCGGGACCCCCGTCAGTGGCCGCTCTCGGGGGCGGCACCCGACCCCTTCGCGGTCCCCTGCTGCGCCTTCTCGGTGACCGAGTCGGTGGCCTGCTCCATCGCCCGGGCGACCGGCACACCCGCCTCGAGCAGCTGATGGGCGAAGGCCCGCTGCGTCTCGATCATCCGGATGGTGAAGTCGAAGGTCCGGTCGATGACCTCGGCCGGGCTCGGCGAGGACGCCCCGCCCGACCCCACGCCCCCGGCGCTACGCACCGCGTTCGCCCAGTTCTCCGACAGGGCGTTCAGCAAGTTCGCCGTAGCCGCCTGCCCTTGCTCGGCATACTCGAGGGCCTGCCTCTGCAACCTCTCAGGATCGGTCATTGCCAGCACCTTCCTCGTGCGTGGTCGGACGATCGACCGATACCCGGGGGCGACCTACGCCACACCCCGGTGTTCGCCTGCATCACACCGGCGCCATGGTCGGACGCGGCGTCGACGCCATCGACGACAGCTTGAGCCAACGCGGCAGCGCTCTGCGGGCCGCGGCCTCGCCGCGCAGAACCATGTCCCCCGACCGCAGCGCCTCGGCCCACCCCACGTCACCGCGCCAGAGCAGGGTGAGCGCGCGCAGCGTCGTCTCCACCGTGACGCACACCGGATAGCCGGGGTCGAAGTCGCACACGTCGACACCCTCGGCCCCGATGACGATCCACCACCGCCCCGCGTCGGGCTCCACGTCGGTGAAGCTGAAGTGCACGGTGGTACGGCCGTCGGGCACGGCCTCCATGTCGATGTTGCGGTGGATGTCCCACACGAGCAGGTGCGGGTCGAGATCCGCGTCGCCGAGCTCGGGGATCCACCGGATCCCCCACCGGCCGATCGCCTCCACGATCGGCTCGAGCTCCCGCCCCGCCGGGGTCAGGTGGTAGCTCACCCGGTTGCCGTCCCGGTACCGCTCGACCACCCCCGCCCGGATCAGGGTCTGCAACCGCTTCGACAGCAGCGCCGGTGACATCCGGGGCACGCCGCGGCGTAGGGAGTTGAAGTGCCGGCTGCCCATCATCAGCTCCCGCACCACCAGCAACGTCCAGCGCTCGTCGAGGAGCTCCATGGCCTTCGAGACCGGGCAGAACTGACCGTAGCTGCCGGGCATCCGAGCACCCCCCTACTGGGTGACGATGCCAGTCTAGGGAGCCGGGACCGACAGCAGGAAGTACAGATGTTGTATCGGGTCGCTACAGATTCGGGACTGGAGGGGGTCGACGCCGGGGTCGGATCGTGGGTTCCTCGATCACGAAGGGAGAACCCCGATGACCACCACCGCCGAGCCTGACACCGTCGCGACCCCGACCCTGCGCGAGCAGGCGCCGATCCTGCTGGGTCAGATCGCCGGATACGTGGGCCACCGCACCATCGCCGTGGGCCTGCGGTCGGGCCTCGTGCGCGCCCTCGCCGAGCGGCCGGGCAGCGACCCGGACCAACTGGCCGAATCGCTGGCCCTCGACAACTTCTACGTCTCGGTGTGGTGCCGCGCCGCGCTGGCCGCCGGTGTGCTCGAGCGCGACAGCGCCCGACCCGACGGCTTCCGGCTCGCCCCGCACATGGCGACGCTCCTGCTCGACACCGCCTCCCCCGCCTACGTCGGGGGCGTGTTCATGGTCTTCGAGGCCCCGGAGATGTTCGGTCGCTTCGAGGCGAACCTCGCCACCGGGCAGCGGATGTGGTGGGACGACACGAGCCCCGAGTGGGTCGCCGGGGTGTCCGGGACGGGGGCGCCGTTCTACACCCGCCTCGTCCCGGGCGGTCTCACCCAGGTGCCCGGCCTCGAGGAGCGGCTCGACGCGGGGTGCCGGGTCGTGGACACCGCCTGCGGCGTCGGGGTCGGTCTGATCCGGCTCGCCCGCACCTACCCGAACTGTGCGGTCGTCGGGATCGACGGCGACGCGCACTCCCTCGAGCAGGCCCGCGCCCGGGTCGCCGAGGCCGGCGTCCGGGTCGATCTGGTGCACAGTCCGCTCGAGGACATGGCCCTCGACGAGCCCGCCACCGTCGTGATCAACAACATCTCGATGCACGAGTGCCGGGACCTCGATCGAGTCGTCGAGAACGTGCGCGCGATGCTGGAGCCCGGCGGCTGGTTCGTGATCTCGGACTTCCCCTTCCCCGACACCGACGACGCCCTGCGCAGCGCACCCGGACGCATCATGTGCGGAATCCAGTTCTTCGAGGCGCAGATCGACGATCAGCTGCTGCCCCGCGCCGCCTACGACGAGCTCCTGACCCGCCACGGCTTCACCGACCTCGGCTCGGCGACCCTCACCCCCATGCACGCGATCACCTACGGGCGGACCCCGAGGTGACCGGAACGCCCCGGGGCCGGACTCGGCGAGCACGGCGTCGGCGTGCTCGCCGAGTGCGACCCGGGGCTGCGGTCGGCCGCAGCCCTCACGTCCCCGCACGAGAGCGGGGCGTCACCGCAGGTCGTACCGGTCGAGGTTCATGACCTTGTCCCAGGCCGCCACGAAGTCGCGCACGAACCGCTCCTGCGCGTCGTCGGCCCCGTAGACGTCCGCTATCGCCCGCAGCTCGGCGTTGTGGCCGAAGACGAGGTCGACGGAGGTGGCCGTCCACTTGACCTCGCCCGTGGCGCGGTCGCGCCCCTCGTAGACGTTCTCCGCCTGCTCGGACACCTTCCACTCCGTGTCCAGGTCGAGCAGGTTCGCGAAGAAGTCGTTGGTCAACTGCCCGGGCCGCTCGGTGAACACGCCGTGCGGGCTGCCCGCGTAGTTGGCGTTCATCGCCCGCATCCCGCCGAGGAGGACTGTCATCTCCGGCGGCGTCAGGTTCAGCATGAACGCCCGGTCGACCAGGAAGGTCTCCGGCGGCAGCTTCTGCCCGCGCCGCAGGTAGTTGCGGAACGCGTCGGCCTTCGGCTCGAGCACGGCGAACGAGTCCGCGTCGGTCTGCTCCTGCGAGGCATCGGTGCGCCCCGGCGCGAACGGGACCGTGATGTCCTGCCCGGCGTCCTTCGCCGCCTTCTCCACACCGGCGCATCCGGCCAGCACGATCAGGTCGGCGAGCGAGATCTTCTTCCCGCCGGACTGCGAGCTGTTGAAGTCCTGCTGGACCTGCTCGAGGGTCTGCAGCACCTGCGACAGCTCCGACGGGTTGTTGACCTCCCAGTCCTTCTGCGGCGCGAGGCGGATCCGCGCGCCGTTCGCACCGCCGCGCATGTCGGTGCCGCGGAAGCTGGCCGCCGAGCCCCAGGCGGTGTTGACGAGCTGGGATACCGACAGGCCGGAGGCGAGGACCTTCTCCTTGAGGCTCGCGATGTCCGCGTCGTCGACCAGTTGGTGGTCGACCGGGGGCACGGGGTCCTGCCAGATCTGCGCCTCGGGCACCCACGGGCCCAGGTAGCGCGAGATGGGCCCCATGTCGCGGTGCAGGAGCTTGTACCACGCCCGGGCGAACGCGTCGTCGAGCTCGTCGGGGTGCTCGTGGAAGTGCCGGACGATCGGCCCGTAGACCGGGTCCATCTTCAGCCCGATGTCCGAGGTCAGCATCATCGGGGCGTGCCGCTTCGACGGGTCGTGCGCGTCGGGCACGGTGCCCTGGGCCTCGGGGTTCTTGGGGGTCCACTGGTGCGCGCCGGCGGGGCTGGTGGTCAGCTCCCACTCGTAGTTGAGCAGGTTGTCGAGGAACCCGTTGTCCCACCGGACCGGGTTGTTCGTCCAGGCGCCCTCGATGCCGCTGACCATCGTGTCGACGCCCTTGCCGCTGCCGTGAGTGTTGTGCCAGCCGAGGCCCTGCGCCTCGACCGGGCTGGCCTCGGGCTCCGGACCCAGGTACTCCGGCGAGACGGCACCGTGGCACTTGCCGATCGTGTGCCCGCCGATGATGAGCGCCGCGGTCTCCTCGTCGTTCATCGCCATCCGGGCGAAGGTCTCGCGCGTGTCCCGGGCGGACCCCAGCGGGTCCGGGTTGCCGTTGGGCCCCTCCGGGTTCACGTAGATCAGGCCCATCTGCACGTTGGCGAGCGGTTCGGACAGCTCCCGGTCGCCGCTGTAGCGCTCGTCTCCGAGCCAGGTGTCCTCGGGCCCCCAGAAGATCTCCTCGGGCTCGAAGATGTCCTCACGGCCGAAGCCGAAGCCGAACGTCTTGAACCCCATCTGCTCGTAAGCGACGTTGCCCGCGAAGATCATGAGGTCGGCCCAGGAGATCTTGCGGCCGTACTTCTTCTTGATCGGCCAGAGCAGCCGTCGCGCCTTGTCGGTGTTCGCGTTGTCGGGCCAGCTGTTCAGCGGGGCGAAGCGCTGGGCGCCCTGGCCGCCCCCGCCCCGACCGTCGTGGATGCGGTAGGTGCCCGCCGCGTGCCAGCTCATCCGGGCGACCATCGGCCCGTAGTTGCCGTAGTCGGCCGGCCACCAGTCCTGCGACGTCGTCAGCACCTCGACGACGTCACGCCGCAGCGCGTCGAGGTCGAGCTTCTTGAACTCCTCGGCGTAGTCGAAGTCGTCGCCCATGGGGTCGGAGCGGTTCGAGTGCTGGCGCAAGGGCCCCAGGTCCAGCTGGTTGGGCCACCAGTCCCGGTTCGTCCTCGGCCGCTGGTCGGTCGCCGGGGTCGGCGAGGGGACCGCCGGGTTCTCGCTCTCGCTGATGCTCTCAGACATCTCCGTCCCTCTCTCGTCGCTGGGTGGAGTGGGTGGGTTGCTGGTGCCGTCGGGAGACGTCATCCGACGGCCCACGGGTGGCAGCAGCCGCCGTGACGCAGTCGGGACATCGGCCCCAGTAGAAGACCTCGGCTTCGTCGATCTCGTAGCCCGCGTGGTCGGCGGCCGCGAGGTCGGGGGTGGCGCTGGTCGCCTCGTCGACGTCGGCGATGGCACCGCACGATCGGCACACCACGTGGTGGTGGTTGTCCCCCACCCGGGACTCGTACCGCGCGTTGGAGCCCTTGGGCTGGATGCGCCGCACGAGGCCCGCCGTCGTCAGCGCGCGGAGCACGTCATAGACGGCCTGATGGGACACCTCACCGAAGTCCGCGCGGACCGCGCCGATGATTGTGTCCGTGTCCGCGTGCGGACGGTCGTGCACCGCGGACAGAACCGCGACCCGAGGACGCGTCACACGGAGAGAAGCCCCGCGCAACATGCGTTCGAAGTCCGAGGTCGTCCGCACCTGGCGAGTCTGGGCCATTCTCTGGAGCTAATCAAGAAGCCCACCGCGATGCGCCGACCCACGAGTGGTGTGAGTCGCCGGGGCGCACGGGTAACTCGTGCGGGTGTGAGGAGGTCGTCCGATGACGCAAGAACACCCGCAGAACGATCCGGCCAGCCCGGTGCCCGAGCCGTGGCCGTTGACCGGCGAGCCTGCTCCCACCGACCAGCCCGACCCGTCGGAGGTGCTGCCCACGGGCAACGCCTCTGAAGTGGAGATGCTCGAGTCCGACGAAGACCCCACGTCCGACCGAGAGACCTGACTCTCGCTGACCGGTCACGCGGACGAGCCGGCCGCGGCCTCCGCACGCGGCCGGGGTACGGGGCGCAGGCCGAGGTCCTCGGTCGGCGTGCGGTAGTAGTCGCGTCCGGTGGCGACGGCGATGACGTTGAGCAGGCAGACCGCGGCGACGAACCCCGCGACCGCTGGCCAGTTGCTGCCGTTCTCGCCCGCCAGGGCGGCAGCGATCGAGGGTGCGAAGCCGGCGACCGCGAAGCCGATCTGGGTGCCGACGGCGACGCCCGACAGTCGGACGCGGGCGGGGAACATCTCGCCGTAGAACGCGGGCCAGACGCCGCCGGTGGCGCTGTTCCCGAGCCCGAAGACGAGGATGCCGAAGACGAAGATCCAGACGTAGCTGCCGACCGCGATCGCGGCCAGGTAGCCGACCATCGTCACGGCCATGCCGATCGAGCCGGCGAGGAAGACGGGCTTGCGGCCGATGCGGTCGCCCAGGGCACCGAAGGCGGGGATGACGACGATGGCCACGAGGTTGGCGGCGACCCCGACCCACAGCATGGCGGTGCGCGAGAGCCCGACGTCGTTCACCGCGTAGGACAGCGCGTAGACGGTGAAGATCGTGCTGACGGTGGCGATGGTGGCGGCCAGGACCACGCGCACCACGGAGCCGAGGTGCTCGCGCAGCAGCAGCGCGACGGGCGCTCGGGCGGTCTCGGCTCGGCGCTCCTGCTCCTGGAAGACCGGCGTCTCGTCGAGCGTGCGGCGGATGAGGAGCCCGACGACGACCACGACGGCGCTGAGCCAGAACGGCAGGCGCCAGCCCCACGCGAGCAGATCGGGCGTGGGCAGGGCGGCGACCGGCAGGAAGATGGCGGTCGCGAGGACCTGCCCGAACTGGGTGCCGCCGAGGGTCCAGCTGGTGAAGTACGCGCGCCGGTGCGGTGGAGCGTGCTCGAGGCTCGTCGACGAGGCGCCGGCCTGCTCACCTCCGGCGGAGAAGCCCTGCAGCAGGCGGAGCAGGACCAGGATGATCGGCGCGGCGACCCCGATGGTCGCGTAGGTCGGCAGGCAGCCGACGGCGAAGGTCGCGACGCCCATGCCCAGCACCGTCGTGACCAGGATGCGCTTGCGCCCGAAGCGGTCACCGAGGTGACCCAGCACGAACGCCCCGAGAGGGCGCGCGAGGTAGCCCGCTCCGAACGTGGCGAGCGCGAGCAGCGTTCCCGTCGCGGGCTCCGAGCCCGGGAAGAACAGCTTGTTGAACACCAGCGCGGCCGCGGTGCCGTAGATGAAGAAGTCGTAGTACTCGAGCGCGCTGCCGATCCACGCGGCCAGGGCGGCCTTGCGTGGCTGGGCGGTGGGCCCGGTGGGCCCGGTGGGCCCGGTGGACTCTGCGGGCGACGATGCGGTCACGACCACTCCCTCGACACGGTGCTCCGGTGCGACCTGTCTCCGGCTGTGTACCAACTGGTTACGTACCGGATGGTGAGTTGCGCCGTGGCGCGATGTCAAGCAGCGCGGGTCACGCTCGGCCGACGTGGGCAGTCAGGTACTCCACGACGAGGTCGCCGACCATCCGCCGGTAGTGCTCGCGCCGGTCGGGGTCGAGGAGGTCCCGGTCGAAGACGGCCTGGAAGGTGTGCTGGTTGGCGGTGCGGAAGATGCAGAACGCGCTGATCACCATGTGCACGTCGAGGGCATCGACGTCTGTCCGGAAGAGCCCTGCGACGCGCCCGCGCTCGAGGATGCCGCCGAGCACGTCGACGGCCGGCGCCGCGAGCCCGGCCAGCGCCTCGGACTGCCGCAGGTGCTCGGCGCGGTGGATGTTCTCGATCGCCACGAGGCGGACGAAGTCGGGATGCGACTCGTGGTGGTCGAAGGTGAGCTCGGCCAGGGCGCGCATGGCGCGGGCCGGGTCGAGGTGGTCCACCTCCAGCTCGGCCTCGAGGGCCCGGATGCCGGCGTAGGCGTGCTCGAGCACCGCCAGGTAGAGCCCCCGCTTGCTGCCGAAGTAGTAGTAGATCATCCGCTTGGTGGTGCGGGTGCGGGCGGCGATCTCGTCGACGCGCGCGCCGGAGAGCCCGTGGTCGGCGAACTCGGCGGTGGCGACGGCCAGCAGGTCGGCCCGGGTGCGGACGGCGTCCCGGCGGCGCTCGGCCACCTTCTCGGCGACCTCATCGGCCACCCCCGGCGCGTCGGTCACCTCCGCCTCCTCGCTCACGGCCCCGACCTTAGGCCGCGCATCGCGGCTCGCACGCGTGACGAACGAACCATCCAGTACGTACGCTGTCTGCTCGTGAGACTCCTCGCGGACCCGGAGACCGTGCACGTCGGCCTGATCGGGGCCGGCATCGGCCCCTCGTTGTCCCCCGCGCTGCACGAGCGCGAGGCACGCGCGCTCGGGCTGGCGTACCGGTACACGCTGCTCGACCTCGACGTGCTCGGCGTCGACCCCGCCGACATCGGCGACCTGCTCGCCGAGGCCCACGACGCCGGCCTGCGCGGGGTGAACGTCACCCACCCCGTCAAGCAGCGCGTGCTGCCCCACCTCGACGAGCTCTCGCCCGACGCCGGGACCATCGGGGCGGTCAACACCGTGGTGTTCGACGACGGTCGCGCCGTCGGGCACAACACCGACTGGTCGGGGTTCGCCGCGGCCCTGCGGACGGGACTGCCCGGGGCAGCGCTCGAGCGGGTCGCCGTGCTCGGGACCGGTGGCGCCGGGGCCGCGGCCGCCCACGCCCTGCTCAGGAACGGCGCCGGCACGCTCAGCCTCCTCGACGTCGACGCCGACCGGGCCCGGGCCCTGACCGAGCGACTCGCCACCACCTTCGGTCCCGGTCGCGCGCACCCTGCCTCCACGGATGCGATCGGCGACGTCCTCGCCCGGGCCGACGGGCTCGTGCACGCCACGCCGACCGGCATGGCCGAGCACCCCGGACTGCCCGTGCCGCCCGAGGTGCTCCACCCGCGGCTGTGGGTCGCGGACATCGTCTACCGGCCGCTGCACACCGCCCTGCTCGAGGCCGCCGTCGAGCAGGGCTGCCCCGTGCTGGACGGCGGCCTCATGGCCGTGCACCAGGCCGCGGACGCCCTGCACCTGTTCACCGGGCTGCGAGCCGACGCGGCCCGCATGCGCCGCCACCTGCACGAGCTCGTCGACGAGCCCGGGACCCGGGAGGACCACCGTGCCGGTTGAACCCCGTACCGCCGTCGCGACGGTGTGCCTCTCCGGCGCCCTCGAGGACAAGCTCGCGGCCGCCGCGACCGCCGGCTTCGACGGCGTCGAGATCTTCGAGCCCGACCTCGTCGCCTCGCCGATGTCGCCGGGCGAGGTCCGGCTGCGCTGCGCGGACCTGGGCCTCTCGATCGACCTCTACCAGCCCTTCCGCGACCTCGACTCCACCGACGCCGAGCGCCTCGCCGCGAACTACCGGCGCGCCGAGCACAAGTTCGAGGTCATGCGCGCACTGGGCACCGACACCGTCCTGGTGTGCTCCTCGGTCGGCGCGGACGCCGTCGCGGACCGCGACGTGCTCGCCACCCAGCTGCGCGGCCTGGCGGAGCGGGCGGCCGAGCGCGGGTTGCGCCTGGCCTACGAGGCCCTCGCCTGGGGCCGGCACGTCGACACCTGGGAGGCGTCCTTCGACGTCGTCCGCCGCGCCGACCACCCCGCGCTGGGCCTGTGTCTGGACAGCTTCCACGTGCTCTCCCGCACCGCCGACGTGGACGGCATCGCGGACATCCCCGGGGAGAAGATCTTCTTCCTCCAGCTCGCCGACGCCCCCGTGCTGTCGATGGACGTGCTGCAGTGGAGCCGCCATCACCGGCTCTTCCCCGCCCAGGGCGGGTTCGACCTCCCCCGCTTCCTCGCCGCCGTCCTGCGCGCCGGCTACCGCGGCCCGCTGTCGCTCGAGGTGTTCAACGACGTCTTCCGCCAGGCCGATCCGGTCCGCACCGCCGTGGACGGGCACCGCTCCCTGCTCGCCCTCGCGGAGGCCACGGCCGCCGCCGGCGTCGGGACCGATCCCGTCGGCGGGCCCGCGCCGGCCCTCGAAGGCACGGCGTTCGTCGAGATCGCCACCGGCAGCGACGAGCCCGCCCTCGACCACACGCTCGCCGCCCTCGGCTTCGCCCACACCGGACGTCACCTGACCAAGCCCGTCGACCGTTGGGAACAGGGCCGCGCCCGGATCCTGGTCAACCGCACCGGCGGGCACGCCGCGGCGATCAGCGCGCTCGCCGTGGAGTCGGCCGACCCGGCCGCGGCCGCCCGCCGCGCCGCCCGCCTCGGAGCCCCGCCGCTCCCCCGCTCCCGCGGACCGGCCGAGGCCGACCTGCCCGCCGTCACCGCGCCGGACGGCACCGCGCTGTTCTTCTGCCGATCCGGCGCGGAGGCCGAGTGGAGCGGCGACTTCCACCCGACCGACGGGACGGCCGAGGGTGTGGGCGTCATCGGCGTCGACCACGTCGGGCTCGCCCAGCCCTTCGACCACTTCGACGAGGCGACGCTGTTCTACCGCGCCGTGCTCGGCCTGGCGCCCGGGAGCACGGGCGAGTTCGCGGCCCCGTTCGGCCTCGTGCGCAGCCGCGCCCTCGCCGACCCGGCCCGCCGCGTGCGGCTCGCCCTCACCGTGTCCCTGCTGCGCCGCGGCGAGTGGGCGCCCGGCATCCCCGAACCGCAGTACGTCGCCCTCGCCGTCGACGACGTCGTGGCCGCCGCCCGCGCCGCCCGGGCCGCCGGTGCGCCCCTGCTCGCGATCCCGGACAACTACTACGACGACCTCGCCGCGCGCGTCGACCTCCCGCCCGACCGGTTGGCGACCTACCGCGAGCTCGGCGTCCTGCACGACCAGGGTCCGGAGGGCGCGTACCTGCAGGTCTGCAGCGAGGTCCTGGCCGGACGCATCTTCGTCGCCCTCGTCCAGCGCGTCGGCGACGACGACGGCTACGGCTGGACCGACACCCCGGTCCGCATGAGCGCCCACCGCCGCCAGCGTCTGGCCCGTCAGCAGCTCGCCACGAGCTGACCTCCGTCACGCGCCGGGCCGCGGCCGGGACCAGTACAGTACCCAGTAGTAGTGATAGCCCTGACGACGGAGTCTGACGTGCGCGCGGTCGTGCTCTCCGGCGGTCTGACCCACGACTTCGTGGCCACGACCGCCTGCCTCGTCGAGCACCTGGAGTCGGCCGGGGCCACCGCCGAGATCCATTCCGGGGTGGGCGGCGTGGAGGACTCGCTGCTCGCCCTCCCCCGTGCCGACCTCTATGTGGTCAACGCCCTGCGCTGGACCATGACCGGGCCGGCCGTGCCCGAGCGCTACCGCACGCAGGCCGACGTGGAGGGCGCGAGCCCCTCCGCGGCCGCCCGGGAGGCCCTGACCGCGCACCTCGCGGCGGGCGGCGGGGTCCTCGCCATGCACACCGCGGCGCTGTGCTTCGACGACTGGCCGGACTGGGGGGAGATCCTCGGGGCGCGGTGGGTGTGGGGGCACTCCCAGCACCCGCCGCTCGGGCCGCCGATCGCGGTGTCGGTGTGCGGAGACCACGCGCTGGTCCGGGGGATCGACGACTTCACCGTCGTCGACGAGGTGTACGGCGACCTCGAGGTCGCCGCCGACGTCCGGCCCCTGCTCTCGGCTCCGCAGCCCGGGCCCGACGGACGCGTCATGCCGCTGCTGTGGGTCCGCGAGCACGGCGGCGGCCGGGTCGTCTACGACGCCCTGGGTCACCACCCGCCGTCCTACGCGGTGCCCGAGCACGCCGAGATCGTCCGCCGGGCCGTGCGGTGGGCCGCCGATCGAGAAGGGGCCGTTGGAGGGAGGGTGTGACCGTGGGGCGACCGATCGCAGGCATGTCCGTGCTCGTCACCGGGGGCGGGTCTGGGATCGGGGAGGCCGTGGTGACCCGGCTCGCCGCGGCCGGTGCCCACGTCACCCTGGCCGGCCGCCGCGCCGAGCGGGTCGCCGCGGTCGCGGAGCGCACCGGCGCGCAGGGCGTGACCGGCGATGTCACCCGCGACGCGGACCGGCGGGCCATGGTCGGGGCCGCCGTCGAGCACGGCCGCGGGCTGGACGCCGTGGTGCACGGCGCGGGCAACATGTACCGCGGGCCGCTGGCCGAGCTGACCGACGAGGGCCTGCACGCGGTCTTCGCCTCCAACACCATCGCGCCGATGCTGCTCACCGGCCTCGCCCTGCCGCACCTGGTGGCGGCGCGTGGCGCGGTGGTCTTCTTCGGGTCGGTGCACACCCAGCGGGCCTTCCCCGGGGCGTCGCCCTACGCGGCGACCAAGGGGGCGCTGGAGACCCTGACCGGGGTGCTGGCCGCGGAGCTGGGCCCGCAGGGCGTCCGGGTGAGCTGTGTGCGCCCCGGCGGGGTGCTCACCGAGATCAACCAGCGGGCGGGGCTCATCGACGACGCCACGGCGGCCGAGCGGATGGAGTCGCTGGGCCCCGCGCACGCCCTGGGTCGCCCGGGCACCACCGACGAGGTGGCCGAGGCGGTCGAGTACCTGCTCGCGGCCGAATGGGTCACCGGCAACGTCCTCACCGTCGACGGAGGGCTCGGGCTCGGCGTGACCCACGCCTGAGAGACTGTCAGCCGCGGCGGCGCCGCCGCGCGGGCCCGGAGCCGGTGCGGGTGGCTCCGCCCAGCTTGAGCAGCGCGGCCGGGATGCCGTGGTCGGCGCGCAACCGGCGCAGCGCCGGGTCGTCCGCCCAGAAGGTCTCGAAGTCGTCCGGGGCGAACTTCTCGGCGATCAGGTGCATCGCGATGTCGTGGCGCACGTACTCCACGGCCACGAGCACCACGGCCGGGTCGTCGGTGAACAGCCCCCACGCGTCGCCGCCCGCCACGCCGCCGATCACGGCCTGCTCGCGGTCGGCGGAGACCACCAGCAGGCGGCAGCCGAGGTTCTCCAGCACGACGTCGGGGCTGGAGTACCGGTGCACGGTGGTGTGCCCGACGGGCTCGGCGTCCTCCCCGAAGCTCACCACGGAGACGTCGACGCCCTCGGCCTCCGCCCGGCGCGCCGACGCCTTGAGCGGCTCGATCTCGTCGGGCCACCCGGAGAGGAACAGGTCGTTGCGGGCGCCGCCGACGACGTCTTCGGCGCGGGCCAGCAGCGAGTCGCGGTCGGTGAGGTTGTGGACGATGCGCACCTGGGGCGGGGCGGCGACCTGCGGGAGCGCCTCGCCCAGGGTCGCCATCGAGGCGTCGAACTCCCGGCGCATCCGGTCGAGCAGCGCCGCCGGGGGCAGCGACAGGTATCCGACACTCGCCTCCCCCGCGTGCACCTCGTAGGCGGCACCCCGCCCGACGAGCTTGCCGAGCGTCTCGTAGACCGTGCTGCGCGGGACCCCGGAGCGCTTGGCGACCTCGTAGCCGTTGAGCGGCGTGCCGGCGGCCACCAGCGCCACGTAGGCCTTGGCCTCGTAGCCCGACATCCCGAGGCGCCCGAGCTCCTCGACGACGCTCTGCTGCGACATGTCCCCCATCGTCCCAGGTCAGTCCCGGGTCACTCCTGCGGCGCGGCGACGTCGGGTATGGCGTCGGCGCCGCGGGCCCGGGGCATGGCGTTCAGGGCGCCCCGCGTGATGCCGCCGTCGACCGCGAGCGTCTGCCCGGTGACGTAGGCGGCCTTGTCCGAGCCGAGGAAGAGCACCGTCTCCGCGACGTCCTGGGCCGTGCCCAGCCGTCCCAGCGGCACCCGCCCGGAGCGCAGCCGCCGGATCTCCGGGTCCGCGTAGATGGCGTCCGACATGCCGGCGTCGATCAGGCCCGGCGCGACCGCGTTGGCCCGGATTCCGTGGGCTCCCCACTCCAGCGACATGTGCTCGGTGACCATGACGACGCCGGCCTTCGAGGCGGTGTAGGCGCCCGCCCCGGGCGCGGCCGCGAGGCCGTTGATGGAGGAGATGTTGACGATCGAGCCACCGACCCCGTCGGCGATCATCCGCGCGGCGCACGCACGGGCGACGAGGAAAGTGCCGGTGAGGTTGACCTCGAGGGCGGCGCGCCAGTCGGCGGCCGGGAGCTCCAGCAGCGGGCCGAAGCGCACCACGCCCGCGTTGTTGACCACGAGCGACGGTGCGGCGGGCAGGGCGGCGACGGCCGCGTCGACCGCGGCGTCGTCGGTGACGTCGACCGGGGTCGGCGTGCAGGCCTCGCCGATCTCGGCGGCGATCGCCCGCACGGCCTCCCCGTCGACGTCCCAGGCCGCGACCCGGTAGCCCTCCTTGGCGGCGTGGCGCGCGAGCACCGCGCCGATCCCGCTGCCCGCCCCGGTGATCACTGCCCACGTGGTCGTCACGGCTGCCCTCTCGTCGTGGTGCGTCCGCTCGCCCGCCGCCGAGCGGCGTTGCCATCATAACGACGCTAGTGATGCGGTCCGGTCCCGTCCATCGTCCCCGGCGGAACCGGCTTCGTTACCCGGCCACCCCACGGGGGCGGTGTGCGAGACTCGACCCACCGGCGACGAGTAGTCGTCAGAACCGTGACGGCCACGGTCGACGACCCGGGGAGGCGCGGCATGTCGAGCATCCTGATCAGCGGGGGCACCGTCCTCGACGGCACCGGGGCGCCGCCCCGGCCCGGGGAGGACGTGCTCGTGCGCGACGGCCGCGTCGCCGCGCTGGGCCCGGACGCCGCGGCCGGCGCCGACGACGGGACCGAGCGCGTCGACGCGATTGGGCGCACCGTGATGCCGGGGCTGATCGACGCGCACACCCATCTCACCTTCGGCGAGCCCACCGGCAACGACGAGCTCTTCAACCACCGCACCGAGGCCTACAGCTCCATGCTCTCGGCCTACAACGCACGCAAGGTGCTGCGCGCCGGCGTCACCAGCGTCCTCGACGCGGACTGCCTGTGGAACATCGGCGTCGAGCTCCGGGACGCCATCGAGGCGGGGATCGTCGAGGGACCGCGGATGCGCGCGGGCGGGCAGGCGCTGATGACGATGCTCGGCGGGACCGCGGGTCGCATGATCGCCGACGAGGGACGCACCGGCTACGCCACCGTGGTCAGCGGGCGGGACGTGATGGTCAACGAGATCCGGCGGCAGATCAAGTACGGCGTCGACTGGATCAAGATCATGGTGACCGGCCTGATCCCGTCGATGAAGGGCCCCGAGGTCAAGGTCTGGAACCTCGACGAGCTGCGCACCGTGTGCGACACCGCCCACGAGCTGAACACCAAGGTGGTCGCGCACTGCCGCAACTCCGACTCCACCCGCGACGCCGCCCGGGCCGGGGTCGACCTGATCTACCACGCCTCGTACTTCGACGACGAGGCGCTGGAGGCGGTCCTCGAGGCCGGCAGCGCGCTGTGCCCGACGTTCACGCTGCTGGGCAACCTCGCGGACTACGGCGCGAAGGTGGGCAGCGCCCCCGAGCTGCTCGAGGTGTTCCGCGCCGAGATCGAGGTGACCGCCCGGCAGATGGCCAAGGCGCACGCCGCCGGCGTCCCCTTCCTCACCGGCTCCGAGACCGGGTTCGCCGTGACCCCGGTCGGCGAGTGGCACGCCCGCGAGCTCGAGATGTTCGTCGAGTACATGGGGATGACGCCGATGGAGGCGATCGTGGCGGCCACCCGCAACGGCGCCGCCGCGATGCGGGCCGAGGGCGAGCTGGGCACTCTCGAGACCGGCCGCGTCGCCGACGTGCTCGTCGTCGACGGGGACCCGCTCGCCGACGTCCGCGTCCTGCAGGAGCGTGAGTGCATCCGCGAGGTGATCAAGGACGGCCGCCGGGTCGACCTGACGACCCCCATCCCCGAGCACCGGCCCCGCTCCTCCGACCAGGTGCGCTTCCTGGCCGCCTGCCCCCTCACCCGCTCGCTGGCGTTCACCGAGGAGCAGCTGGAGCGGCTCTCGCATGTCTGAGGGGCCCGGCCCCGGGACGCGGACCGGCGTCATCGACGTCCACGCGCACGCGGTCCTGCGGTGCTCCGAGGGCGCGGCGGGCGCCGCCGGGCCGGAGCTGGGCACCTCGCCGGACGGAAGCCCGTTCTACCGCGTCGGGGACTACGTGCTGCACGGCGTGCGCTACGCCGGCAGCCCGTTCGTCGACGTCGACCTGCGCCTCGCCGCGATGGACGCCGCCGGCATCGCGCGCCAGCTGCTCTCCCCCAACCCGCTGACCTACTTCGGGGACCTCCCCGTCGACGACGCCGTGGCGTTCGCCCGCGCCCACAACGACGGCCTCGCCGCACTGGCCGGCGAGCACCCCGACCGCCTGCTCTCGGCGGCCCAGCTCCCCGCGCAGGACGTCGGCGCGGCCGTCGCCGAGGCCCGGCGCGCGGTCCGGGACCTCGGGATGACGGCGATCTACCTCGACACCGACCCCGCCGGTCGGACACTGGACGACCCGGCGCTGGATCCGCTCTACGAGACCGTGGTCGAGCTCGACGTCCCGCTGTTCGTCCACCCCTCCCCCATCGGGCCGCAGGGTCCGCCCGCCGACCCGCGGTTGCGCCGCTTCGACCTCGACCTGCAGTGCGGGCTCGCCTACGACGAGACCCTCGCGGTGGCGGCCCTGGTCTTCGGCGGCGTGCTCGAGCGCCACCCCGACCTCGACGTCTGCCTGTCCCACGGCGGCGGGGCGGCGGCGTTCCTGGCCGGCCGGTTCACCCGGGCGGTGGGGAAGCGGCCGTGGGCCTCGACGGGGCTGCGCGAGCACGGCTTCGAGCACTGGTTCCGCCGGTTGTGGTTCGACGTCCACGTCCACGACGAGGGCTCGCTCGACCTGCTGGCGGCCCGGGCCGACCCGGCACACCTGGTCTTCGGCACGAACTTCGCCGGCTGGGACTCCGAGGCCGACGACACCCCGACGGGCGCCCGGGCCGAGGCGCTGACCGCGAACGCCGAGCGCCTGCTGCGGCTCCCGGACGAGGCGTAGAAGTCCCCCGGCGGCCCGATGACGCCACGTCAGAAGATGTCGATCTCCTCGCCGGTCTCGACGTCGTACAGCTGCAGCGCGCCGGACGGGCAGGCGCGCGCCAGCCGGAGCTGCGCGTCGTCGGCCATCGACGGCGCGCCGGGGATCACCTCGGCGACCTCGTCCGCGTCGAACCGGAAGACGTCCGGGCGCTCGGCGACGCAGCGCCCGGAGCTGATGCAGACCTCCGCGTCGACGGTGATGCGACGAGGGCTCACGACGTGCCTCCTGCCCGTCCGCCCACCAGCACCGGGTAGGCGCCCCAGTACGGCCGGGCGGTCGCGGTGTCGGACTCGGGCGGATGGGCGGGGTCGCGGCGCACCCCCAGCGCGAAGAGGCGCGCGACGGCGCCGGTGACCAGCCCGGTCAGGTGGGAGTCCGGGTCGCTGTCGGGACGGGCCACCACCCCGGCCGCGAGGTCCTGCCCGATGCAGACGTGCATCCCGGCCGCGAAGCTCAGGCCGAAGGGGGCCACCCCGGGCGGCACGGCCCGCTCCGGGTCGAAGCCCGCCGCGTCCGCGCCGAAGACCGACACGTCGCGGTTCACCGCCTGCAGGTCGATCACGACGGTGGCCCCTACCGGGATCTCGACGCCCGACCGCAACCGCAGCGGGGCGAGCGCCCGGCGTCGTCCGATCGGGCTCGACGGGTTGAGCCGCACGGTCTCGTGCACGCAGCGCTGGACGAACAGCGGGTCCCGCCACTCCTCGCGGCGCTCGGGGTGGGCGTCGCACCAGGCGAGCACGTGGTCGACGGTCCGCACGAACGCCGTCGCGCTGGTGTGCGCGCCGGCCAGCAGGAAGAAGGCGACCTCGCGGCGGACCACGTGGTGGGGCAGCCCGAGCTCGTCGGCGTGCCGCAGCAGGGTGGCCAGCACGTCGCGGGGCACCTCCACGGGCTCGCCCGCGGCTTCGGCGGCCAGCAGCTCGCGGCGGCGGGCGATCGAGGGAGCGAGGAACTCGGTGTCCCAGTCCTCGAGGGCCCGGGCGACGGCCGCCGCGGTGGCCGCCTTGTCCCCGGTGGCGTGGGTGAGGGTCGCGCCCTGGATGAACCGCATCATGTAGGCGTGCAGGCGCGCGGTCTCCGCGGCGGTGCCCTGCGGGCGGTCGACGCCGGCGGTGAGGGCCGCGAGGTTGAGCATGAGCTCGTGGCCCACGTGCACGAGGTCCGCCGTGCCCGCGATCGCGTACGGCGCGAGCGTCTCGTCGATGATGCCGGGGAAGAGCTCGCGCTCGTAGCGCTCGAACACCTCGCGGCGGAACATGCGGTTCTCGACGCGGCGGCGGTCGCGGTGCTCGGTGCCGTGCAGGTTGACCAGCACGTCCGCCATCACCACCTCGCCCTCGTCGTAGAGGGACTGCCGCAGGTCGCGGCTGCGGTAGGCGTCCTTGGCGTCGGCGTAGGTGTCGAGGGTGACGACCACGGACTCGTCCGGAGCGGTTGCGGTCATGACTCCTCCGTCCACACCGGCGTGGCCGGAGACGTTAGTCGTTAGGACACTCACGTCAAGCGGCGTCGAGCCTCTCGACCGGGCCCCACCGTGTTGTTAACGTCGCTAGGACCGACACGTCGTGTCGGGTGACCCCGTGGGAGGGGAGCCCGTGCCCACCATCACCCTCGACCGGTACGCCGACGTCCGCGACGCCTACCGCCGCCACGAGCTCGCGCAGGCGCTCTACGACGCGGGCGGCGTGGTGATGGCCGACTGCCTGCTCGTGCTGCACGGGGCCGAGCACCGCACCCGGCGGCGGGTGGAGAACCGGCTCTTCCGCCGCGGGACCTTCCGGTACTGGGAGCGGGCCTTCCTGCGCGACGTCGTCGTCGACACCCTCGCGCCGTTCCGCGCGGCGGGCCGCGCCGACCTGCTCGAGCTGGGCTACCGGACCGTCATGACGCTGACCGCGATGGTCGCGGGGGTGGACCGCCCGACCGGGGACGACTCCGAGGCCGACGCGCTGTACCGGTTCGCCAAGAAGTTCTCCGAGGGCGCCACGCTGGTCCACACCACCCGCGACCCCGACGAGGTCCGTGCCGAGGTCCAGGCGGCGCTCGACGAGTTCGACCGCGTCTTCCTCCAACCCTCGATCGCTCGGCGGACCGCGCTGTTGGAGCGGTTCGCCGCGGGGGAGATCGCCGAGGACGACCTGCCGCGGGACGTGCTCACCGCGCTGCTGCGCCATCGCGACGAGCTCGGGATCGACGACGACGCGATCCGGCGGGAGTGCGCGTTCTACCTCCAGGCCGGTTCCCACAGCACCGCCGACGCGTTCAGCCACGCCGCCGACGACTGGTTCGCCTGGTCCCGCCGAGACCCGGCCGCGGCCGAACGCGCCCGGCGGGATCCGGCGCTGCTGCAGGCGTGCGTCCACGAGACGCTGCGCCTGCACCCGGCCAGCCCGGTCGCCCAGCGCCGGGCGCTCGCCCCGATCTCGCTGCGCGGGGGCACCGAGATCCCGGAGGGGTCGTTCGTCGTGCTCGACATCGCCGCGGCGAACCGCGACGCGGCGGTGTTCGAGCGCCCCGGGGAGTACGACCCGACCCGTGAGGTGCCCGCCGACGTCCCGCGGTGGGGCCACGCCTTCGGCGGCGGCATGCACGCCTGCATCGGCACCGAGCTGGCCGGCGGCGTCCCCGCCGGAGGCGCGGTGCCCTCGGAGCAGGACCGGGTGCTCGGGACCGTCACCCTCATGCTCGACGCCCTGCTCGCCGCGGGGGCCCGTCCGGACCCGGCCGCGCCGCCGCGGCCCGACCCGCACTCGGCACGCGACCACTTCGCGACCTACCCCGTCCTGCTCGACCCATGAGCATGCCGCCGGTGCTGCGCCGGTTCCTCACCGCCGTCGAGGCGCGCGACGCCGAGGCGGCCGCGGCCTGCTTCGCCGACGAGGCCGTCTACGCCAACGTGCCGCACCCGCCGGTCGTCGGGCCCGCCGGCGTCCGCGACCTGCTCGCCCCGATCCTCGCGCGCTCGAGCTGGGTGCGCTGGGACGTCGTCACCGCGAGCCTGGACCCGCGGCGCTGCTTCCTGGAGCGGGTCGACCGCTTCGGCATCGACGGGCAGGAGTACGCGGTGGCGTGCACGGCCGTGGTCGAGATCGACCCCGACGCCGACCGCATCACCGCCTTCCGCGACTACGTCGATCTCGGCGAGTGGCGTGCCCGGCTCGGCGACGTCCTGGACTCGGAGCCGTGAGGACGGGACCGCCGACCTGACTCCTTGCCCTCCGACGCCTGACGACGTTAGGTTACTCACGACGCTTCATGGTGAGCCGGGCCACACCACGCCCGCGGCGAGGAGGTCCGATGGGCTCGATGATCGGTGCGGCCGTGGTCCGCAAGGAGGATCCGGCGCTGCTGACCGGGCGCGGGAGCTACGTCGACGACCTGCGGCTGCCCGGCACGGTGCACAGGGCGGTGGTCCGCAGCCCCCTCGCGCACGGCCGGATCCTCGGGATCGACACCTCCGCGGCGGCCACGATGCCCGGCGTGCTCGGAGTGTGGACCCACGCCGACCTCGACCGCCTGCCGGCCAGCCGCTCGGTGCCCGGCATGGAACGGCCCTGCCTGGCTCGCGACCGCGTCCGCTTCGTCGGGGAGGCCGTCGCCGTGGTCGTGGCCTCCGACGCCTACCGCGCCGCCGACGCCGCGGGCGCCGTCGTCGTGGACTACGAGGACCTCCCCGTCCTCGCGTCGGTGGAGGCCGCCACGGCGGCCGGCGCCGCGCCGATCCTCGACGGGCTCGACTCGAACGTGGTGCTCTCCCAGCAGCTCTCGGCCACCGACGCCGAGGCGGAGCTCGCGGCCGTCGTCCCCTGACCTCGAGGAGGTGCCCCGTGCCCGCGACGCTGCGCGGACTCGAGGGAAAGAACGTCCTGATCACCGGAGCAGCGAAGGGGCAGGGCTACAGCCACGCCCTGGCCTTCGCCGACGCCGGCGCGGACGTCGCCGCCCTCGACATCACCGATCCCATCCCCGACATCTACGCGCTGGCCACCAGTCAGATGCTCGAGGACACCGTGCGGGCCGTCGAGTCGACCGGCCGACGGTGCCTGCCGCTTCCCTGCGACCTGCGCGACGAGAACCAGGTCGAGGCGAGCGTCGCCAAGGCGCTCGACTACTTCGAGGGCCGGATCGACGTCGTCGTGTGCAACGCGGGCGTCGCCGCGCTGGACAGCATCCAGGGCATGCGCTCGCACGTGATGGACGCGGTGATCGACACGATCGTCAAGGGGCACATGTACGTCGCGAAGTACGTCGTCCCGAGCATGATCGGCCCGCGGAGCGGAAAGATCATCAACATCTCCTCCGGCGTCACCGGGTCCGGGCACGCGCAGCTCTCGCACTACGTCGCCGCCAAGCACGCGATCCAGGGGCTGACCTCGGCGTGGGCGTTCGAGCTCGCCGAGTTCGGCATCAACGTCAACGCGATCGCCCCGGCGACCATCCGCCCCGGGGAGGGTCAGGGCTCCGGGATGGTCCTGGGGCTGGCGGGCGAGGTCGGGATGGCCCCCGAGGAGGCCTACGAGATGTTCTCGGCCGCGGGCAACATGCCGGGCGAGAAGTGGCGCACCGAGGTCTCCGACATCACCGACGCCGTGCTGTTCCTCGCCTCGCACAACGCCGACCAGATCACCGGGCACGTCCTGCGTGTCGACGCCGGGCAGGGGGCGAAGTAGCACGCGAGGACGTGGTGAGAGCGCCCTGCTACCTGCTCGTCGAGCCCGGCCCACCGGTGCCGCTCGTCGAGTTCGGCCTGGTCGACGGCTCCTACGTCGAAGGGGACGGCTGAGCCCGCCCGCACCAATCGCCACGCGCCGTGGCCTGCCTGCGCTCGCTGACGCGTCGACCACGGGACGAGCCGGTTAGTGTCGGCCCCTCGCGCGCTCCCGGCGCCGGCGCACCTCGACACGAAGGAGACGGACATGACTGCGACCCCTGATTCTCCGGATTCGAGCACGAGTCGGTCGGGACGGCGACCAGGAACGTTCACCGACCCGTTTGCCGACGAGCGCCTCGCGCCCCGAGCCGCCTCCACGACGTTCGCGAACCCCGCGTCGCTCGGGCTGGCCGGCTTCTCCCTGGCCAACCTCCTGCTGAACATCATCAATTCCGGGTTCCTGGCCGAGTCGTCGATTCCAGGGGTCCTGCCGCTGGCGTTGTTGGCCGGTGGCATCGCCCAGCTCATCGCGGCCGCCGCCGAGTTCCGTCGGGGCAACACGTTCGGGTTGACGGCGTTCGGTGCGTACGGCGTGTTCTGGCTGTCGCTGTGGGCCTTCTTCACGTTCGAACAGTCGAAGTTCCCCACACCCGCTGCCGCGAACCAGACCCTCGCGATGTTCCTCCTCTGCTGGTTCATCTGGACCGTCCTGGTCTGGATCGCGAGCTTCCGGGTCTCGTTGGTGCTCAACCTGCTGTTCCTGGACCTCATGGGCGTGTTCGCCTTTCAGGCGGCCGGATTCGGTTTCGACAACACGACTCTCATCCGGGTGGGTGGCTATCTCGGCCTCGCCCTCAGCGCCATCGGCTTCTATGCGGCGCTGGAGATCATCGTGAACGAGACGTTCGGCAAGGCGGTCGTCCCGAACCTCGCGCTCGCGCCCACACCGGGGTCGACGACCGAGGGGAGCGACCGGGACTGACGGGTCATGTACCGGTGATGTGTTCCGGGCGCAGGGGCACGCGGCGCAGCGCCTTGCCCGTGGCCGCGCGCACGGCGGCGGCGACGGCCGGACCGGACGAGATCGTCGGGGGCTCGCCGACGCCGCGCACGCCGTAGGGGGCGTGCGGGTCCGCGTACTCGAGGACCTCGACTTTCATGGGCGGCATGTCGAGGATCGTCGGGATCAGGTAGTCGGTGAACGACGGGTTCCGCACGTGGCCGTCGCGGACGACGATCTCCTCCATCAGCGCCAGCCCCATGCCCTGGGCGCTGCCGCCCTGGATCTGCCCGACGACGGCGTCGGGGTTGATCGCCTTCCCGACGTCCTGCGCGGTGTCGAGCGCGACGACCTTGACCAGCCCCAGCTCGACGTCGACGTCCACGACGGCCCGATGGGCGGAGAACGCGTACTGCACGTGCGCGTCGCCCTGGCCGGTGTCCGGGTCGATGGGGTGGGTCGGGCGGTGGCGCCACTCGACGGTCTCCTCGACGGCACCGTCGGCGAGCACCTCGGCGAGGCCGGCGACGACCTCGCCGGCCTCGGAGACGATCTTGTCCCCGTCGAGGTGCAGATCAGTGCAGCCCAACAGGCCCGCCGCTCGGCGCAGGACCGCGGCGCGGACCGCCTCGCACGCGGCCTTGACCGCCCCGCCGGTGACGTAGGTCTGCCGCGAGGCCGACGTGGACCCGCCGGAGCCGACCCCGGTGTCCTTCGGGTGCACCACGACACGCTCCACGCCCAGCTCGGTGCGGCAGATCTGCTGCTCCACCGTGATCAGGCCCTGCCCGACCTCGGCCGCCGCGGTGTGCACCGTCGCCACCGGCTCGCCGCCGGTCAGCTCGAGGCGCACTCGAGCGGTCGAGTGGTCGTCGAAGCCCTCGGAGAAGCCGACGTTCTTGTACGTCACGGCGTAGCCCACGCCGCGCACCACGCCCTCGCCGTGCGTGGTGTTGGAAGCACCGCCCGGCAGCTCCCGGATGTCGTCTCCCGGGGTCTCCGGGGGCAGCGGCAGATCACGGACAGTCCGGACGAGCTCGGCGACGGGGGCGGCGGAGTCGATGAGCTGGCCGGTGATGTTGCGGTCGCCCTCCTGCATCCCGTTGAGGGCACGGATCTCCACCCGGTCCATGCCCAGGGTGTCGGCGAGCTCGTCCATGAGCGCCTCGTGGGCGAACGCGGCCTGCACGCAGCCGAATCCGCGCATCGCGCCGCACGGCGGGTTGTTCGTGTACACGCCCCGGGCGTCGACGTGAACGCTCGGGATGGCGTACGGGCCGAGGCCGAGCGTGCCGCCGTTGCCGACGACCGCGCCCGTCGACGAGGCGTACGCGCCGCCGTCGAAGAGGATGTCGGCCTTCGCGTAGACGAGTCGCCCGTCGTGCTCGGCGCCGAACTCGTAGCGCAGCCACGCGGGGTGGCGGTGCACGTGGCCGAAGAAGGACTCCTCGCGGGAGTAGCTCATCTTCACGGGTCGGCCGGTGTGCAGGGCGAGCAGGCTCGCGTGGACGTGCATCGACAGGTCCTCGCGGCCGCCGAAGGCCCCGCCCACGCCGGCGAGGTGCAGCCGGGCCCGCTCGGGTGGCAGGCCGAGGACGCGGCAGACCTGCTGCTGGTCGACGTGCAGCCACTGCGTGGCGACGTAGAGGTCGAGCCCGCCCTCGCCGTCGGGGACGGCGAGACCGGATTCCGGCCCGAGGAAGGCCTGGTCCTGCATGCCGACCTCGAAGTCCAGGGCCACCACGACGGGCGCGGCCGGGGCGGGGTCGCCGCGGCGGATCTGCAGGGCGCGCACCAGGTTGCCCTGCTCGTGCACCTGCGGGGCGTCCTCGTCGAGGGCGCGACGCGGATCGGTCAGCGCGGGCAGCTCCTCGTAGGTGACGGCGATGCGTGCGGCGGCGCGGCGGGCGGTCTCGGGATGGTCGGCCGCGACGAGGGCGACGGGTTCCCCCTCGTAGCGCACGACGCCCTCGGCGAGCGCCGGGGTGTCGAGGTGCTCCAGGCCGGTCGCGTTGCGACCGGGGACGTCGTCGGCGGTGAGCACGGCGTACACGCCGGGGGTCGCGAGCGCCGCGGAGGTGTCGATCGCGACGAGGCGGGCGTGCGGGTGCGGGCTGCGCAGGGTGACCCCCCAGCACATGTCCTCGTGCCACAGGTCGCTGGAGTACGCGAACCGGCCGGTGACCTTGAGCCTGCCGTCGGGACGCAGCGGACTGGCGCCGACGCCGCCGGTGGTGGTAGTGCGGGTGGTGGTCTCGGTGCTGGTCATCGGGCCTTCTCCAGGAGGGTGCGGTGCACGACGGCGCACTCGGTGGCGATGGTGTCGGTGTCGACGGTGGCGACGTGGCCGTGCTCGACGACCGCGCGCCCGTCCACCAGCAGCAGGTCCAGCGGTGGCGGGGCGCCGAGGACCAGCGCCGCGACGGGGTCGGCGACGTCGGCGTGGGCGAGCCCGTCGATGCGCCAGAGCGCGAGGTCGGCGAGCTTGCCCGGCTCGATCGAACCGATCTCGGACTCGCGGCCGAGGACCGCGGCGCCGCCGAGCGTGGCGAGCGCGAGGCCGTCGCGGATGGTCAGGGCGGTCGGGCCGCCCACGGCTCGGGCGAAGAGCACCGCATGGCGGGCCTCCTCGAGCAGGCTGCCGGCCTCGTTGCTGGCCGCGCCGTCGACCCCGAGACCGACGCGGGCGCCGGCGTCGCGCAGGTCGCGGGTGCGGGCGATGCCTGCGCCCAGGCGCGCGTTCGACGACGGGCAGTGCGCCACGCCGGTCCGCGTGGCCCCGATCCGCTTGATCTCGGTGTCGTCGAAGTGGACGCCGTGGGCGAACCACACGTCCTCGCCGGTCCAGCCCAGCGCCTCGACGTACTCGAGCGGCGAGCACCCGAACCGCTCGCGGCAGTAGTCCTCCTCGTCGACGGTCTCGGCGAGGTGGGTGTGCAGCAGCACCCCGCGGCGGCGCGCCAGCTCGCCCGACTCCCGCATCAGCTCCCCCGTCACCGAGAACGGCGAGCAGGGCGCGAGCGCGATGCGCAGCATGGCGTCGGGCGACGGGTCGTGCCAGCGGTCGATCGCCGCCTCGCAGGCCGCGAGGATCTCCTCGCGGTCCTCGACGACGTCGTCGGGCGGCAGTCCGCCGTCCCGGCGGCCGAGGTCCATCGAGCCGCGGGTGGCATGGAAGCGCAGACCGACGTCGGCGGCGGCCTGGATCTCGGCCCCGAGCACGTCACCGCCCTCGCGGGGGAAGACGTAGTGGTGGTCGGCGGCCGTGGTGCAGCCGGTCAGCGCGAGCTGGGCCAGGGCACCGGACGCGCCGGTGCGCACCGCCCGCTCGTCGATACCGGCCCACACCGGGTAGAGCGCGGTGAGCCACTCGAAGAGCGTCGCGTCGACGGCCAGGCCTCGGGTGACCCACTGGTAGAGGTGGTGGTGGGTGTTGACGAAGCCGGGGGTGAGCAGGCACCCCCGGGCGTCGACGACCTCGTGATCGGCGCGGTCCGGCGCCCGTCCGGCGCCGACGGCCGTGATCCGGTTCCCGTCCACGACGACGTGGCCGTCCGGGTACTCCTGCCCGGTCACGGTGACGACGTGGGCGCCCTCGATGATCACGACCGGGCCTCGGCCGCCGCCCGCACGGCGTCGAGGATCTTCTCGTAGCCGGTGCAGCGGCACAGGTTGCCGGCCAGGGCCTCGCGGATCTCGGGATCGGACGGGGCCGGGTTGCGGTGCAGCAGGTCGTGCGTCGTGACGACGAGGCCGGGGGTGCAGAAGCCGCACTGCACGGCGCCGCAGTCGACGAACGCCTGCTGCACCGGGTGCAGCGTGGCATCGCCGTCGTCGCAGCCGTCCCGGGCCTGCGGGGCCAGCCCCTCGACGGTCGTGACCTCACGGTCCTGCGCCTGCCCGGCCGCGACCAGGCAGGAGCACACGGGCTGGCCGTCGAGGTAGACGGTGCACGAGCCGCACTCGCCCTGCTCGCAGGCGTTCTTGGCGCCCGGCAGGCCCAGGCGCTCGCGCAACGCGTAGAGCAGGCTCTCGCCCTCCCACACGTCGTCGGCCTCGCGCCGCGTGCCGTTCACGGTCAGTGCGATCCTCATCAGGCAGCCCTCTCCTCGCCGGCGTCGCGGTGGTCGTTCCAGGCCCAGGTGGCGGCTCGGCGAGCCATCACCGACAGCGAGTGCAGGCGGTAGCTCGCACTGCCGCGCACGTCGTCGATCGGCGCCGCGGCGTCCCGGACGCGGTGGCCGAACTCGGCGGCCAGGCCCTCGGGCAGGGCACCGCGGGTGTCCCACAGCCCGGCCGCCTCCAGCTCGCCGGCGAGGAACGCGGCCGCGGCGTCGGCCCGGCGCGGGGTGGGGGCGGCCGACCCGATCCCGGTACCAACCGCCCGCTGCTCGGGGCGCAGGGCGAGCCCGAAGGCGGCCACCGAGATCACCATCGCGTTGCGGGTGCCGATCTTGCAGAACTGCTGCGGCCCCGTCGCGGGCGCCAACAGCACGGCGGCGATCAGTTCGTCGGGGGCCAGCGCGTTGCGCTTGACGCCGGTGTAGAACTCGGCGGCCGGAATGTGGCGGGTGCCGCGCACGGAGGCGACCTCGACGACCGCGTCCGCGGCCAGAAGCGCCGGGTGGCTGTCGCCGGCGGGGGACGCGGCACCCAGGTTGCCCCCGACGGTGCCGCGGTTGCGGATCTGCGGGGAGCCGACGGTGCGCGCGGCCATCGCCAGTCCCGGTAGCGTCCCGCCGAGCTCACTGAGGATGCGGCCGTACGTGACGCCGGCGCCCAGCCGGATCCGTCCGTCGTCGTGGCCCCACTCGAGCAGCTCGGGGACGCGGGTCAGGTCGAGCAGGGCGGACGGACGACGCCGATCGAAGTTGATCTCGACCATGACATCGGTTCCCCCGGCCACGGGCACGGCGTCGGGCTGCTCGGCCTTCGCCGCGAGGGCGTCGGCCCAGGTCGTCGGCGTCAGGAAGTCCATGACCGGAAGTACATCGACGCCGCGGTCGGCGAGATAGCGGCGCCGCTCACGAATCGCCCTGCCGGGTGCGGCGCGGTTCTTGTACGTTCCTCCAATGCTGCTGCGGGAGCTCGTCGCGCATCCCCGGCTGGGTCTGACGGTGCTGCACGGCGACGCGGCCGCACTGGAACGGTCCGTGCGCTGGGTCTACACCACCGACCTGATCGACCCGTCCCGCTACCTGTCCGGCGGCGAACTGGTGATCAGCGGGTTGGTCTGGCGGAGCTCCCCCGCCGACAGCGAACGGTTCGTGGCCGCGCTCACCGAGGCGGGAGTGGCCGCGCTGGCCGCCGGCGCGGCGGTGTTCGGCGAGGTGCCCGACGACGTCGTCGAGGCGTGCCGGCGCCACGACCTGCCGCTGCTGGAGGTGCCGGAGCCGACGTCGTTCTCCGACGTCACCGAACTGGTCGTCGGCGCGTTGGCGGCGGCGCGCGGCGACCGGCTGGCACTGTCGTTGAGCCGGCAGCGTGAGCTGCTCACGGCCGTCGCGGCCGGGCTGGGGCTGGACCAGGTGACGGCCCGCATCGCCGGGACGACCGGCCGGGCGTGCCACGTCCTCACCGCGACCGGTCGGGCGGTGGCCGGCGGCGAGGCGCTGCCCGCGGCGGTGCTCGACCGGGTCGTCACGACGTTCCTCACCGCCGCGCGGCTCCCCGCCGTGAGCCGGGCCCGGGGCGGGCCCGTGTACTCGGTGGTGCCGGTCGGTCCCGCGTCGGAGCAGCGGATGACGTCCTGGTTCGTGGCGGTGGAGGGCGCGCACCCGGAGTGGGACGCGGAGACCTCGGACGGGGTCGGCGGGCTGGTCGCCATCGCGGCCCTCGACCGGGCACGCCGCGGCGAGGGGCTCCGGGTGGCCCGGGAGATCGCCGACGAGGCCATCGACCTCATCGCCGAGGGTGCGGCCGACCGGCCCGAGATGTCGGTCCGGCTGCGGCAGGCGGGGCTCGACCCCACCGAGCAGCTGGTGGTGGCCGTCGCGGCGTTCCTCGACGGGGGCCGGGAGCGCCCCGACCTGCTGGAGACCGCGCGGGCCGTGCTGGTGGACGCCGCGTCGCACGCGACCTCCGGCGACGACCCGCCCGTCGTCGGTGTGCGGGACGGCGTGGCGGTCGCCCTCCTCCCGGGCGACGCGGCCACCGTCGTCCCCGCGCTGCGGCGCCTCGCGCCGGCGCTCGGCACGCTGCGCCTCACCGTCGGGACGAGCGTGCCCTACGGCTCGGCGGCGCTGTCGGGCGCCATGCAGGAGGCGCGGCACGCGCGCGATCTGGCGCGCACGCGGGACGGTGCGCTCCCCGTCGTCACCGGAGCGGAGCTGACGTCGCACGTGGCCCTGCTCGCCGCCGTCCCCGACGACATGCGGCGCGCGTTCGCCGCGCGCACCCTCGCGCCCGTCCTCGAGCACGACGAACGGACAGGCGCGAGTCTGCTCCACACCCTGGAGGCGTTCCTCGAGTGCTCGGGCTCGTGGAGCCGGGTCGCCGCCCGGCTGCACCTGCACGTCAACACGGTGCGCTACCGGATCGGCCGGGTCGAGGAGCTGACCGGCCGGGACCTCGGTCGGTTCGTCGACCGCGTCGACGTGTTCCTCGCGCTGCGCTCGCTGGGCTGAGCACGCCGGCACCCCGGGACGTCGGCACCTGCGTGGCGACGCCCCGGGGCCCGGCCCGCGGGACCGTCAGGTGCGCCCGAACGAGCGGGTCCGCGCGGTGTGGATCGGGTTGGCCTCGGCGACGAGGTCGCCGAAGCGGTGGTTGGCGATCTTCGCGATCTCGATCAGCGCGGCCGCGTGCTCCTGGGTGGCGGAGTTCTCCAGCCGGCGCCGGCCGTCGCGGACCACCGCGCCGCGTCCGGCCGCGTCGCGGGCGCAGACGATCAGCGGGATGCCGAACCGCTCGCGGTAGGCGGCGACGACGTCGTCGAGCTCGGCGCGGCCGGCCTCGTCGAGGCGCGTGAGCCCGGCCGACGCCTGGTCGTGGGCCGAGTCCAGCCCGGTCTCGCCGTCGACGACCGCAGTCCCGCCGAGATCCGGGTACGCGGCCATCACGGCGCGCTGCTCGTCGGGCGGCGCGGCGAAGAGCGCTTCCTGGAACGCCGCACGCAGGTTGGCGGTGTCCTCGAACGGCCGGAGGTCCCAGGCGCGCCCGACCACGGTGTCCGCGCCCTGGAACAGCCGCCCGAAGGTCGCGACGAACTCGGACCGGCTCATGGCGTTGACCTGCTCGAGCCGCACGCTGCCCGCACCGGGCGGGCCGGCGACGGCCGGGCCGTCGTGCCGCCCGAGGTGGTGGAACACGACGTTCAGCACGATCGCGGTGATGCTGCCGACCGTGATGCCGGACCCGAGGACGATCTGCGCCCACGGCGGCACGGCCTGCGCGACGTCGGGCTCGACGGTGACGAACACGGCCAGGCCGAGGCTGGAGGCCACGATGACGACGTTGCGGTGGTCGTTGAAGTCGACGCGCGAGAGGGTCTGGACGCCGACGACCGCGACCGTCGCGAACATCGCCAGGGCGGCGCCGCCGAGCACCGGGTGCGGGATGCCCGCGACGATCGCGCCGGCCTTCGGCAGCAGCCCGATCACCAGCATGAAAACGCCAGCCGTCGCGACGACGTAGCGACTCTTCACCCTCGTCAGCCGCACGAGACCGACGTTCTCGGCGAAGCAGGTGTACGGGAAGGAGTTGAGGATGCCGCCGATCGTCGTGGCGAGGCCGTCGGCGCGCAGGGCGCGGGCGATGTCCTCGCGACCCACCCGCTTGTCGACGATCTCGCCCGTCGCGACCACGTCGCCCGTCGTCTCCACGGCGGTGATCAGCATGACCACGACCATCGAGAGGATTGCCGCGCCGCTGAACTTCGGCCAGCCGAACCAGAACGGGGTCGTCACGCCGAACCACGACGAGTCGGCGACGGCGGAGAAGCTCGCGTCACCGAGCGCCCATGCCACCAGCGTGCCGAGCACCAGCCCGACGAGCACCGCGACCGTCGCCATGAAACCGCGGAACAGTCGCTGCATGAGCACGATGACCGCGAGCGTGCCCAACGCGTAGGCCAGGTTGCGCGGGTCCGCCGGCTGCGGGTGGTCGGACCCGCCGACGGCGTCCGCCGCGGCCACGGGCAGCAGCGCGATACCGATGATCGTGATCACCGTGCCCGTGACGACCGGTGGGAAGAACCGGAGGAGCCGGCTGAAGTACGGGGCGACGAAGAACGTCGCCAGCCCCGCGACGATCACCGCTCCGTAGATCACGAGCAGGCCCTGGGTCCCGCCGCCCGCCGCCAGCGCGATGGCGATCATCGGCGAGACCGCCGTGAAGGTCACGCCCTGCAGGAGCGGGAGACGCACCCCGACCTTCCAGAACCCGACCGACTGGATGATCGACGCGATGCCGCACGTGAACAGATCGGCGTTGATCAGGTGGATCAGGTCGCGCTCGGACAGCCCGATCGCGCCCGCCAGCAGGATCGGCACGATGACCGCGCCGGCGTAGAACGCCAGCACGTGTTGGAATCCGTACACGGCGAGCTTGCCCGTGGGCAGCACCTCGTCGACGGGATGGAGACGGCGTTTCGCGGGTCCGGACACGGGTCACCTCTTCGTGGCACAGGTGGGATCCACGCCACGATCGCGCCGCGCGGGAGCGAGCAACCAGCCGCGGGACCGACGAACCGACCGGCCTTTCGCCGGGGCGGTGTTGGAGGATCCGACAGGACCAGATGCTCACGTGGCGATCGCCTCGAGCTCCTGCCCGGGCCGGACGCTCGGCAGCAGGAACGTGCTCACGCCCTGGAGGAACCCGACCACCACGGCAACCACGACCCAGGTGGTGATCGGGCCGCTCGAGCCGATGAGCACCGTCCACAGCACGCTGCCCAGGACCTGCCCCAGCACGAACATGGAGTTCATCCAGCCGACCGCGGTGCCCCGCACCCGGGTGGGGAAGTTCTCGGCCTGGTAGGCGTAGCCCGCGCCCGACCACGTGCCGTTGGTGGCCTGGAACGCCAGAAAGTAGATCACCGCTTCCAGCACGTGGCTGGTGGACAGCAGCAGGACCAGGTTGAGCGGGCCGACGAGCAGCCCGGTGACGATCAGGACCGGGCGCCGGCCGAACCGCTCCCCCAGCACCCCGCCGAGCAGGTAGAACAGGTAACCGATGCCGCCGGACACGAGCAGGAGGGTCGCTGCGGCGCCGGCGTCCCAGCCCTTGACCTGGGTCAACCAGACGGTGATGTAGGTGTTCACGGCCACGAAGGCGGTCGCGTAGAGCACCCAGACCACGCTGAGACGGACCAGGGCCGAGCGGACCGGGCCCGGGGTGGCGAAGAGCCCGCGCACGGAGCCCTTCTCCATGTCCTCGAGGTCGACCGCCCGTTCGGCGAGCAGGGCCTGCACCCGTGGGGTGTCGCCGGCGGCGTCCGCCTCGCGCAGGGCCTGGAGGTGCCGGAAGCGGTCCGACTCACGGATCTTGTATCGGCCGATGGCCACCACGAGGAGGGGCACGACTCCCCAGAGGAAGACGTAGCGCCATCCGCCGCCGGAAGCCAGGAGGTAGACCCCGGAGGCCAGGAACACCCCGAGCGGGTAGCCGCCCTGGACGATCGAATAGAGCAGACCGCGGCGGCGGGCGGGGATCTGCTCGTTGACCAGGGTGATCGACACGGCGAGTTCCGCCTGGGCGAAGCCCGACGCCAGGGCCCGGACCACGAGCAGCTCCGCGTAGGTCTGCACGAACACGGTCAGCCCGGTGAAGATCGCCGCCATCGCCAGGCAGAACATCCACATCCAGCGTCGGCCCTTGCGGTCCATGCCGTAGCCGATGAACAGTGCGATCACGAACTCGGCGGCGAAGACCACGAAACCGAGCAGGCCCACCGCGGTGCCCGACAGGTGCAGGTCGGCTTTGATGTCGGGCAGGGCCAGCACCAGCAGGTTCGTGTCATAACTGGCCAGCGCCCACCCGACGAGCGCGATGACGATCAGGTAGATCAGATAGCGCCGGTCGGTCGCCTCGGAGGCGCTCGTCGCGCCGCTCACCCCGCGACCTCGTCGGGGTCGGGCACCGGGCGCCACGCGAAGGCCCGGCCAGGGGCGCCCGTGCCGCGCGCCACCTTCAGCGGGGCGAAGCAGAAGTACGCCCCGCGAGGCGGGAGCTGGTGCAGCCCGGCCAGCGCCTCGATGAAACTCATGCCCGCGCCCAGGCCCCGCCAGTGCACCGGGGCGCCGTCGTGGGTGGAGCCCATGCTCGGCGAGTCGGTGCCCACACAGCGCACCCCGCGCTCGAGCAGCAGGTCGATCAGCGGCGGCTCGGGCGCGGGCCAGCCCGGGGCGGTGCCGGTGACCAGCGGGGAGTAGCAGTACCCGTCGCCGTCTCCGCCGGGCAGATACCGGCGGTCCCAGCCGGAGCGCAGCAGGACGATGTCGCCCGGCTGCAGCGCGCCGTGGCGGCGCTCGGATTCCAGCACGACCTCCGGCGGGATGATCGGGCTGACGCCGGGGGCGCCGCCGGGCAGGTCCTCGGGCACGTCCACGACCGCGGCCGGGCCCACGAATCGCTCGAGTGGGATCCGGTCCACCGTGACGGATCCGATCTCGGCGGCGTGCGGCAGGTCGGTGTCCGCTTCGGGGATGAAGTGCGCGGGGGCGTCGACGTGGGTGCCGGTGTGCTCGTCGATCAGGAGCCAACGCGTCTGGTACGGCCCGGTCCGGTTGCGCAGCCGGGCTTCGGGTCGGCCACCCTCGGCGAAGTAGTTGAAGGTCTTCTGCTGGTAGGGCATGTGGGTGGACCAGTGGCAGGGCAGCTCCTCGGCGAGCAGCAGCGACAGGTCGACCACCTCCGTGGCCGGCGGGACGGGGCCTGTCATGGTCACCCTCCTCGACGCGCACTTCGACGGGCTCGACGAAAGGTAACCCGCGAGAGCTCACCGCGGCTTGGCGATCACCATGACCGCGAGCCGCCAGTCGAACCACGGCTCGGGCGGCTGCGCCGCGATCGCCCGGGCGAGATGACCATCGAACAGGTCGGCTGCGACGGTGCGGTGCCGATCCTGATCGAGGCCGTGGAGCAAGGAAGGGCCGAACGACACGCGAAGAGCGGCGGCGACGCCGGCGGGATAGTCGGGACCACTGTCCGGGTCGGCCCGGCGGGCCTGCTGCCACAACGGATCGCCGAGGTCCACGAACTCGAGCTGCTCGAGAACCAGGTCGCAGCCGTCGACGAACGGGGCGCGCCACTCGGCCTCGGTCCTGTACCACGCCGGGATCGTCATCGCGGCGTGCTCCGCCTCGGTGACGACGCCCCGCTCGACCAGGGCCTCCAGGCCGAGGGCGACCTCGCCCATCGCGGGCTCCGCTCCGGACCGGCGGGTGCGCCCGTCGCCGTGGGCGGTGCCGACGACGACCACCAGCCTGGCCCCGGGCAGCATCTCGGACGCCCTCGCCCTCAGGAAGGCGGCCCAGTCGGCCGCGCCGGCCCGCGCCCAGACGGTGTACTGGTCCGCGGTCGCGGTGCTGAACCAGAACCCGTCCAACGGCCCCGGGACCGCGCTGAGCCAGTGCACGGCGATCGAGCTCCAGCCCAGGCTTACCGAGGCATCGGGGAGCAGCTGCTCGTAGAACGAGCGGCCGACCGCCGCCGTGTACACGCCCGGCCTGCGGTAGCTGCCCGGGTCGTCCGCGACGGTACGGAAGAGCGACGTGAAATCGTTCTCCGGCAGGTCCGTGTGGAACACCCACACGGGCTGGTGCTCGCCGTGCACCCGCCGGACGGCCTCGACCACTGCGCTCACGGGCGCCAGTGAGTTCCGGCCTTCCGAGGCGCCGTAGTCGACGACGGTGACCGCCCCGGCCGGCCCGACAGGGGTGGTCGCCGCCGCCGTCCGAACCAGGTCGAGACCGAACATCACCGACGTGGCCTGGGCCGACGCGTTGGCGTTGTAGTGTCCGCCACCCTCCATGGCCGTGGACATGGCGCCAGCCTAGATCGCGCGCGGGGACACACAGGTCCGCGGCCGGTGATCGGGGCGAGCTACGCGCTCGCCGAGCTCAGTTGGCCGCCGCATGACCGACTATGGCCGCCGGAGGACGATGCCTGCATGGAGACGGTGTACGAGGCAGCCGGCGGCGCGGACGGCTTGCGGCACCTCGCCCACGCCTGGCACGAACGAGTGATGGCCGACGAGATCGTCAGCCATGCATTCAGCCACGGCTTCCACCCCGCTCACACGGAGCGGCTCGCGGCTTACTGGGCCGAGGCGCTCGGTGGTCCCACGACCTACTCGGCCGCCTATGGCACCGAGACCTCGGTGGTGCGGATACACAGTGGTAACGGCCCACACGGCGACATGGATCGCCGCGCGATCGCCTGTTTCGACCAGGCACTGACCGACGCGGGCTTCGATGAGAATTCCAGGCTCCGGCAGGTCCTCTACGACTACTTCGCCTGGGCGACCACCACGAGCATGGCCGGCTACGAGCGGTCCGCTGACGACGTGCCCGACGATCTGCGCATCCCGCACTGGTCCTGGGACGGACTGGTCGCCGGGAGATACTGAGTCGTGGGTGCACCTGGCTCGCGCCAACGGCGGGCTCGCCGAGCCACGAGTCGCGCCCGAAGGCGATACGGCGTCTCGAGACGGCCACGCCGGTAAGCAACTGCGGATGGCGGTCATGGCCCGGCGCGGCTGGTGTAGGTGTGTCCGGTGGGGGTGGTGGTCCGCACGGTGTGCGGCTGCTCGCCGAGGCCGTCGGCGACCAGGTCGACCTGCCAGCCGGGCATCTCGCGGACGTAGTTACCGCGAGCGCACACCCCGCGACCGTTGCCCAGGCTGGTGGGCCCGCCGGCGCGGGCGGGTCGGATGTGGTCGCGGTGCCGGATCGGGGCATCGCAGAATGGATCTCGGCATCGGCCGTGGTCGCGCAGGTCGATCAGCTGGGCGAGGAACCCGTCGAAGCGGCGTACCTTCGGGTCGCCCCCGACCAGGGTGCCGTGGGCGGGGTGGGCGAACAGTCGCCGCCACCACCGCTTCCCCCCGGTGGAGCGCAGCAGGTCGGTCACGATCCCCGCCGGCAGCGGGCCGTGCCCGACCAGCTCCCCGGTGGCGGGACTGTCAGGGTCGATCAGCGCGTCGACCGGGAGCACGATCCCGACCTCGACATCCACATCCTCGGCGCGGGCTTGGCCGGTGAGGCGTTCGACCAGGGTGTCGGCCACGATCTGGTCGCGGGTGCGGCCGCCGCTGTCGCCGACCGCGATCAGCCCGTCGGCGTGGCGGCGCAACGCGGCCAGGCACGCGACGCCCTGCTCGACCGGCAGCAGCCCCGACAGCACGCTCATGGTGTCCGGCGCCGGGCGCAGCGTCACCCGACGATCACTCCGGGCCTTCCGCGCACGGTTGGTGTAGCCGGCCTTGTCGGTCTCGTAGGCCGCCTTCTTCACCGCCGCCTCCGCCTGCTGGAACCCCATCTCCTCGAGGCCTGAGCCGGCGAGCTGCTTGTCGACCAGGCGGCGCTGCTCGGGGTCGAGGTGGCTGGTCTGCCCCACGACCGTCTCGGCCAGCCGCTCACTGATCCTCCCCGAAGCCAGCAACCCGCGGGTGTGCGGGAGATCGGTCGCGAGGGTCCGCGCGATGGTGAGCCGCTTCGAGCCCTGCCACGCCGAGACGTGCGCGGCGAGCGCGATCTGGTCGGCGATGCCCCGGCCCAGCTGCCTCGGGTCCAGGCGCCCGGCCGCGATCAGCTCGGCCTGCTCGTCGACCTGGGCGCGCCCGAAGACCACCATCTCGGTGTGCTGCGCCGCGGCCACCGCGGCGCGGAATCCGTTCCAGGACCGCGATCCGATCGATCCGCACCCCGACCGGGACCTCCGAGGAGTCGGTGGTCGCGTCGGCGAGCTCTTCGAGGCGGGCGAGCATCGCGGCCAGCTCGTCGCTGACCCCGTCACCCGCACCCACTGCCTCGCTCGAACTCACGTTCGACACGCTAGCGCGACCCCCCGACACTCACGCCGGCCCGAGTCTCGAGCAGTAAGGGGCGGCTCTGTCCCGTCATGATCAGACCGGTCGTTGAGGTCAGCCGGCCGGCGTAGCGATCAACCGCGAGACCGTCGAGTGCGCCACCCATGCAAGATGAGCCCGATGCTCCTGTCCGATCGTGTCGACGAACGCCCGGACGTCGCATGGGCTGGCCTCGGCGTGGTGTCTGGTGGGCTCACCGTGCTGCTGCTGGCCACGGCGGGGGGTTACGGATACCACCGCGACGAGCTGTACTTCCTGCGCGCCGGCGCGGAACCCGCGTTCGGCTACGTCGACCAGCCCCCGCTCACTCCCCTGCTCGCGCACGCTCTCGATGTCGTCTTCCACGGCTCCCTGGTGGGCCTGCGTGCTCCATCAGCGCTGATCAGCGGGCTGGTCGTGCTGATCACCGGGCTGACCGCCCGGGAGTTCGGCGCGACCCGCGGCGCGCAGATCCTGGCCGCGGGCTGCATGTCCGTTGCCAGCGTGCTCCTGATCGTCGGACACACGCTGTCCACCACCACGCTCGATCTGCTGGCCTGGGCCCTGATCACGTGGCTGGTGGTGCGGTCGCTGCGCGACGGCGGCCGCGGCTGGCTGCTCGTCGGCCTGACCGCCGGTGTCGGACTGGAGAACAAGCTGCTGCCCGCGGTGCTGCTGGCGGCACTGCTCGTCGGCGTCCTGGTGGCCGGCCCGCGGCAGGCGCTGCGCTCGCCGTGGCCGTGGCTCGCGGGGCTGCTCGCCGTGGTGCTGTGGTCGCCCAACCTGGTGTGGGAGGTGACCCACGGGTTCCCGCAGTTCGCGCTGGCCGGGGCCATCGCCGGTGGCAGCTCCACGAGCAGCCAACCCTGGTACCTGTTCATCCCCTTCCAGTTCCTGCTGGTCAGTCCGGTGCTTGCCCCCGTGTGGGTGATCGGCTGGTGGCGACTCGCGCGCCACCCCGAGCTGCGCACCTGGCGCGGGATCGCCGTCGCCTACCTGCTGCTGGTCGTGGTGTTCACCGCCTCGAGCGCCAAGCCGTACTACCTGGCGGGGCTGTTCCCGGTCCTGCTCGCCGCCGGATCGGCCCCGGTGCTCGAGTGGGCGCGGGTCGCAGTGGTGCGCCGCTGGCTGCTCGGCGCCGCGCTCGCGCTCAGCCTGGCGGTGTCGGCCGTGCTCGGGCTACCGCTCGTGCCGGTGACCGCACTCGCCGACACGCCCGTCGTCGACGTCAATCCCGACGCCGGGGAGACCGTCGGCTGGCCGCGGTTCGCCGACACCATCGCCCATGTACGGGCGGGACTGCCCGACACGCACGTCGCCGTCCTGACGCAGAACTACGGCGAGGCCGGCGCCGTCGACCACTTCCTGCCCGCGCTCGGCCCCGCGCACAGCGGCCAGAACTCCTACTGGTTCTGGGGACCACCCCCGAGGACGCCACCGCCGTGATCGTCGTCGGAATGCCCGAGCAACGGGTGCGCGCCCTGTTCGGCCGGGTCGAGCCGGCCGGCCGGCTCGACAACGGCGTCGGGCTCGATGACCAGGAACAGGGCGAGCCGGTCTGGGTCGCCCGCGACCCCGTCGCCCCCTGGACGCAGCTGTGGCCGACGCTGCGGCATCTGAGCTGAGCGCCCACCCTCATCCACGCGTCGCCTGGAGCACGGCGGTGTAGCAGGTGGGGTCGATCCGTGCGTCGATCAACGCTGGTCCGCGGACGTGGGAGCCCAGGAGGGCGCGCAGTTCGCTACGCGACGTCGCGCACTCGGCGCGCATCCCGAGGCCGCGGGCCACCTCGGCGAAGTCGATGACGCCGTAGCGCACTGCCCCGGCTGCGCCCTGGCCCTCGGTCTGTTTGATCTCGATCAGGCTCAGAGCGGCGTCGTCGAACACGACGACGGTGATGTCGAGATCGAGTCGCACGATGGTCTCGAGCTCGGCGAGGGTCATCCCGAGCCCGCCGTCCCCGACGCAGCACACGACCTGCTCGCCGGGACGGGCCAGCGCCGCGCCGACCGCGGCCGGAAGGGCGAATCCCATGGTGGCCAGGCCGTTGGAGATCAACACCCGACGGGGCGCGCTGGTGGACCACAGCGGCATCACCACGAGCATGTGCGCACCGGCGTCCACGGTCAGCGTGGCGGTCGCTCCCGCCCACTCGGCCAGCTCGCGGACCACGTCGTGCGGCGAGAACCCCGACCCGCCCGGCTCGAGGGCCGCCAGGACACGCCGCCGGTGGGCCGATGCGGTGGAGGGCTCCCACCGGGATTCCACGACGTCGAGCACCGCCGGCACCGTGCACGCCAACGGCCCGACCACGACCTGCGGATCGCCGAACCACCGGCCGTCGACCGGCTCGGGGTGCAGCATGACCACCGGGGCGTCGTAGGCCCACGTCGACGGGATGGCCTCGACGGGGTCGACGCCCACGGCGAGCACCAGGTCGGCCCGCTCGAGAAGCGGCCGCTCCAGCAGCCCGCCGGTGAACAGCCCCGCGCTGGCCTCGTCGGGCACCGCGCCCTTCGCTTGGTAGGTGCACATCGTGGGCACACCGAGGGCGGCGAATCGGCCCAGCCCCGGAGCATCGACACCGGCCGGGCCGACGAGCACCACCGGGTATCGGGCGCGCCGGACGCAGGCGAGAGCCCCTTCCAGCGCGACGGCGTCGAGGTCGGGAGCTGCTGCCACGGCGGGCGGTGGATCGCCCTCCGCGGTGGCGTCGAGCGAGAGGTGCACTCCCCCGGCCGGGCCGCTCCGGGCAAGAACGACCGCGGCGTGCGCGACACTCTCGGGATCCCGCGTACCCAGCGTCCCCGACCACTTCGTCAGCGGTCGGGCCATCGTCTCCTGGTCGAGGCGCTGGTGCGCCGTGCGCCCCGCGGTCCGGTGCGGCACCGTGTCGCTGACCAGCAGCAGCGGGAACCGGTCCAGTGTGGCCTGCGCGAGCCCCGTCGCCGCCGCGGTGACCCCCGGCCCTCGGGTCACCACCGCGGCGCCGACCGTTCCGGTGACCAGCCCGTGGGTGGCCGCCATGATGGATGCCGCCGTCTCGTCGTGAGTCAGGACGAAGCGCAAATCCGCCGCCTCGGCAGCACCGACCACGTCGAGGTTCGCTCCCCCGCCCGGCACCCCGAACAACACCGAGGTGCCCGCCGCACACCACGCCCGGGCCAGGTGGCCTGCCAGTTCCCGTGCCGTCACCGGTCGCTCCTGTCCGGGCAGGGGTGAGCGTTGTGTACTCGATCACAGGAACCTACGCTCGACCTCTGGATCACGCCCAGCACCGCCGCGGAGGCCGTCGTGAGCATCCCCGTCGCCAACATCAAGGACGTCTCCCAGGGCACCCAGCCCGGGCAGTTCACGGTCGGCGACCGAGGAGAGGTCCGCTCGCTCTCCGATCTCGACCCCATCTACAAGCGGCTGCTCGACGAACCCGTGACCGCGATCGTGGCCGTCCTCGGGCGCGACGGAACGCCCAACCTCACGCCGGTCTGGTTCGACTACGAGGGCGACCTCGTGCTGCTCAATCTCGCCCATCACCGCAAGAAGGTGGGCTGGCTGCGCGCCGACCCGCACGCGACGTTCATGCTGGTCAACCCGGAGAACACGTACCACTGGGTGTCGATCAAGACCACGGTCCACCGCGAGCTCGGTGAGGACGATCCGCAGGAGGGCAAGCGCGTCACCGAACAGGTCAACCGGATCTGGCGCAAGTACACCGGCCAGGACTCCGAGTACGGCCTCCGCGACGCCTCGGTCGGCGAACGCCGCATCCTGTTCGAGCTCTCCGTCGACAAGATCGCCACCTTCGGGCGCCCCTGAGTTCGTGAAGGTCCTCCGCGTCGCCGTCGTCGGCGGGTCCATCGGCGGGCTCACCACCGGCCTGCTGCTGCGCGACCTCGGCTGCGACGTCCAGGTCTACGAACGCTCCCGCTCCGAGCTCGACGCCCGCGGCGCAGGGATCGCCGTACTCGACGAAACCGTCCGTTACTTCCGCGAACGCGCAGCGGTGGACCCGGACCGGTTCTGCAGCCGCACGAGCCGGATCCGCTACCTGTGGCCGGACGGCTCGTGCCGCTACCAGGCCGACCATCCCTACCGGTTCTCGTCCTGGAACGCGATCTACCGCGAGCTGCTGAGACTGTTCGACCCAGCGCGCTACCACCTCGCGCACGAGATGACGGCGTTCACCACCACCACCGACGGAGTACGCGTCACCTTCGCCGACGGCAGGTACGCGGACGTCGACCTGCTCGTCGCCGCCGACGGGATCAACTCGCTCACCCGCGACACGCTGTTCCCCGACGCCACCTCGCGCTACGCCGGCTACGTCGCCTACCGCGGCACCCTCGCCGAGGACGAGCTCACCACGAGGACGTTCGCCGCGCTGCGCGACGCGATCACCTACCAGGTGATCCCCGACAGCCACATCCTCGTCTACCCCATCCCCGGTCCCGAGGGCACGGTGGTGCCCGGGGAGCGCCTTGCCAACTTCGTCTGGTACCGCAACGTCGACCCCGGGGAGACCTTCGACCAGCTGCTGGCCGGACGGGACGGCCAGCCGCGCAAGGTATCGGTGCCGCCGGGGATGCTCGCGACCGACGCGGTGACCGAGTTCCACGAGACCGCCCGTCGCGAGCTCGCCCCGCCGATCGCCGAGGTCGTCACCGGGGCGCCGGAGCCGTTCGTGCAAGCGGTATACGACATCGACGTGCCGTCCATGACCGCCCACGATCTGATCGCGGTCCTCGGCGACGCTGCGTTCGCCGTCCGCCCGCATGCCGCGGCCGGTACGGCCAAGGCCGCCGCCGACGCGTGGGCGCTCGCCGACGCCCTGCGCGACCACGGCGGCGACGTGCCCTCCGCGCTCAAGGCATGGGAGGCCGGCCAGCTCGCCCTCGGCCGACGGCTGCTCCGACGCTGCCGCGACATCGGCCGCCGCTCCCAGGTCGAGAACACGTGGGACCCGGCCGACCCGACCCTCATCTTCGGCCTGCACGAACCGGGGCGTTGACCGGACGCCCGCGAGGGCTCGAGCGTCAGCGTGGCCTCGGCGACGCCAGGCCGAGGTCCCGCCCGACGACCTCCTTCATGATCTCGGTGGTGCCGCCGTAGATGCGGGTGATGCGCGCGTCCGCCCACGCCCGGGCGATCGGGTACTCGGCCATGTAGCCGTACCCGCCGTGCAGCTGCACCCCCAGGTCGACGGCGCGGCCCTGCAGCTCGGTGCACCACCATTTGGCTTTGGCCGCATCCGTCACGGTCAGCTCGCCCGCGTTGAAGGCCCGCACGCAGGCGTCGACGTAGGCCTGGGCCACATCGACCTCGGTGGCCAGCTCGGCGAGCCGGAACCTGGTGTTCTGGAACGAGCCGATGGGCACGCCGAACGCGGTCCGGTCCCGGACGTAGTCCACCGTCCAGTCCAGGGCGGCCCGGGCGGCCGCCACCCCGAACGCGGCGATGGACAGGCGCTCCTGGGGCAGGTTCCCGGTGAGGTACCCGAAGCCCTCGCCCTCGGCGCCGAGCAGGTTGGCAGCCGGGACACGCACCCCGGAGAAGAACAGCTCCGCGGTGTCCTGGGCGTGCTGGCCCATCTTCTCCAGGTTGCGGCCGCGCTCGAAACCGGCCATGTCGCGCTCGAGCACGACCAGCGACATTCCACGATGACGCTGCGCCGAGTCGGTCTTCACCGCGGTGATCACGAGGTCGGCGTTGATCGCGTTGGTGATGAACGTCTTCGAACCGTCGACGACGTAGCCGTCGCCCTCGGGCGAGCGGCGGGCGGTCGTCGACATCGAGGCGAGATCCGAACCGATGCCGGGTTCGGTCATCGCGATCGCCGTGATCAGCTCGCCGGAGGCGATGCCCGGCAGCCAGCGGCGCTTCTGCTCGTCGGTGGTCAGGCGCAGGAAGTAGGGCAGGGCGATGTCGGTGTGCAGCGTCAGGCCCAGCCCCGCGGCGGCGACGCCGGCGCGCGCCATCTCCTCGCCGATCACCAGGTTGAACCGGAAGTCCTCCACGCCCCCGCCGCCGTACTCCTCGGGTACCGCGAAGCCGAGGAAACCGGCGGCGCCGGCGGCGGTGAACAGCGCGCGGTCCACGATCCCCGCCCGCTCCCACTGCTCCTGGTGGGGCAGGATCTCCTCGGCCACGAACCGGCGCACCGAGGCCGGGAAGTCCTCGTGCTCGGACTCGAACAACTGCCGTCGCATCACATGCTCCTTCCCGTCCCCGCGGCCGGCCTCGATCATGAGCTGCACGGCGGCCAGGACCTCCCGGGTCAGGCCGTCCAGGTCACCGGGTGTCCCCGTCACGCCTGCTCCGGCTGCCGGGCACCCGGGAGCACCCGAGGGGCCTCGGTGATCCCCGCGGCGGCGAGCTCGTCGGCGATCATCCGGCGGAGCTCGACCTTCTTGATCTTCGTGCCGGACATCGGCCATTCGCTGACGAACCGGACGTAGCGCGGCACGCGGTAGGTCGCGATGCGGCCGAGGCAGAACTCGATGAGCTCCTGTTCGGTGGTGTGGGCACCCGGGGTGAGCTGCACGAAGGCGGCCGGGACCTCCACGTAGCGGGCGTCGGGGGCGGCCACGACGGCGACGATGCCCACGGCCGGGTGGCGCAGCAGGTGCCCCTCCACCTCGGCCGCGGAGACGTTCTCGCCACCCACCTTGAGCATGTCCTTGAGGCGGCTGTGGAAGGTCAGCCGGCCCTCGGCGTCGGCGACCACGAGGTCGCCGGAGTGGAACCAGCCGTCGTCGTCGAACGCGGCAGCCGTGCCTTCGGGGTCGCGGAAGTAGCCGTCGAAGGTGTTCGGCCCGCGGAACAGCAGCTCGCCGGGGCGACCGGGCGGCAGGTCCACCCCGGTCTCGGGATCGACCACGCGGCAGCTCATCCCGGGCATGGGGTGGCCGCCGGTGCTCGTCCGCGCCTCGAGCGGGTCGTCGAGCCGGTTGAGGGTCAGGAAGGCCGACGACTCGGTCATGGCCACGCACGACACGTGCACCGCGTGCGGCAGCCGGGCCGCCATCGCCCGTAGTCGCTCGGGCACCCCCACCACCATCACGAGCCGCAGCCGCGACAGGTCCCGCTCGGCGACGTCGGGCCGGTCGAGGACCGGGAGCCAGATGGTCTCGAACGCGGCCAGCGCGACGGTGACCCGCTCCTGCTCGAGATAGGCCGGGGTGCTGGTGGGGTCGAAGAAGCCGGGGTGGACGAACGGCGCACCCGCGGTGACGGCGCTCAGCGCGAACGTGATGCCGCCGCCGTGGAAGAGCGGGATCGCGGTCCATATCCGGTCCCGGGAGGTCAGTGCCATCCGGTCGGCGATGCCCCGGGCCAGCCGGACGAGGGCCTCGTGGCTGAGCATCGCGCCCTTGGGGGCGGCGGTCGTCCCCGAGGTGTAGACCAGCACGGCGGTGTCACGGACCCGCACGGCGAGGCGGCGGTCCTCGACCGCGGCGTCGGGCACCGGCGCAGCGGCCGCGAGGGACTCGTCGAGCACGACGAGGCGCCGGAGTTCGGGAGCGGTGGTCAGGGTGAGGTCGTCCGGGCCGAGGGCCTCGTGGACCAGCGCGAGCAGGTCGGGCTCGCCGGGTCGGGCGGGGACGGTGACGAGCACTGCCATGCCCGAGTTCGTGATGACGTGGCGTAGCTCGGCGGCCTTGTAGCGGGCGTTGACGGGCACGGCGACCGCTCCGATGGTGGCAGCGCCGAAGAGCACCGCCAGCAGGTCGATTGAGGCCGGCAGCAGGATGCCGACACGCTCGCCCGGCTCCACACCCAGGCCCAGCAGGACCCGCGCCATGAGGCGGGCGCGCTCCCCCAGTTCGCGGTAGGTGACCCGGTGGTCGGGGAACACGACCGCCTCGTCGTCGCCGCGGGTCTCCGCCCGCTCGTCGAGCAGATCCCCGAGGGTCGTCACCCAGGTCCGCGGCCGGGACATGAGGTCAGTCCTCGTCCACGGTCAGCGCGGAGACCGGGCAGGCGGCGACCCCCTCGCGGGCGATCGCTTCCTGCCCGGCCGGGACCGGCTTGCCCCGCCCGATGTCGCAGTAGCCGTCGTCGTCGAGCGGGAAGAGGTCGGGGTCGACGATGGAGCACTGGCCGTGGCCGTCGCAGACGTCCGGGTCGACGCTGATCTTCATCGGTGTCCTCCGGTCCGGCCTCCGGCGCCCGTCGGCGTCGCGTCGTGGATCACGGGCAGGGTGGTCAGGGCGCGGGAGGCGAGGGTGGTGTTCCAGTGCAGCTCGCCGTCGGCGAGTCGCAGCCCGGGCAGGCGGCGCACCAGGGTCGCCACCGCCGAGCGGGTCTCCAGCCGGGCGAGCTGGGCGCCGATGCACGCGTGGATCCCCTTGCCGAAGGCGAGGTGCGGGTTCGGGCTGCGCGTCAGGTCGACCTCGTCGGCGCGGTCGAACTTCGCCGGGTCGTGGTTGGCGCCCAGCAGCACGAGGTAAACCCGCTGGCCCGCCGAGATGGTGTGGCCGCCGAGCTCGTGGTCGGCGGTCACCCACCGGACGAGGACCTTGATCGGCCCGTCGACGCGGAGCAGCTCCTCGACGGCGGTGGTGATGATCGAGGGGTCGTCCCGGAGGCGCGCGAGCTGGTCGGGCTGGGTGCACAGGACACGCACCGCGTTGGCGATGGCGTTGGTGGTCGTCTCGTGCCCGGCGAACAGCAGCAGCGCGCACATGCCCACGAGCTCGTCGTCGGTGAGCCGTTCCGGGTCGGCGGGGTCGCCCAGCATCGCGCTGAGCATGTCCGGGCCGGGGTCGCGCCGGCGGGCGGCGACCAGCTCGCGGAAGTACTCGTCCATCTCCTCGAGCCCGCGCAGCGCCCGCTCGTGGCGCTCCGGACGCGCCTCGCCGCCGGCCCCGAACGCGACCAGGGCCAGCTCGTCGGACCAGTGCCGGAAGCGGTCCCGGTCCTGCGGGCGGGCCCCGAGCATCTCGGCGATGACGATCGCGGGCAACGGGTACGCGATGTGCTGGATCAGGTCCTGCGGTTCGCCGGGTGGCCCGGCGGCGACGAAGCCGTCCACGAGCTCGTCGACGAGGCGCTGGATCCGCGTGTCCATCGCCGAGATCTGTTGCTGCTTGAAGGCCGCGCCCGCGAGCCGACGCAGGCGGGTGTGCGCCGGCGGATCGGTCACCACCATCCACTCGCTGATCAGCCGCAGCATCGTCTCGGTGGGCGATGCGGCGGCCGTGCCGCTCCGACGGGCCTCGAGCAGCGGCCGCACGCGATCGGAGGAGAGGTTCTTGTTGGCGAAGGCCCGCGAGACGTCCTCGTAGCGGGTGAGCAGCCACGCCCGGTGGGTCTCGCTCCAGTGCACGGGGTCGTGCTCGCGCAGCGCCGCCACCGCCGAGACCGGGTCACGCGTGGCGGACGGGGTCAGCAGGTCGTCGTCGACCTCCCGGGTCATGACGCCACCTCTCGGGTGCCGGCCGGAGCCGTGGCGCCGGCGAGGCCGGGCCGCAGCACGTCGCACACCAGCTCGTGGTGCCGGTCGACGAGGTCGTCGGGCAGGCCGCCGAGGTCGGCGAAGCAGAACACGTCGGTCACCGGCATGCCCTCGGTGCGTGCCCGCACCTCGTCCACGGCCGCCGCCCCGGTGAGTACCTGGAGCTTCGGGAACGTCGCGGAGTCCGCACGGTCGGTGTTGCCGCGGTAGCTCGACCGGTTGCGCCGCCCCGCGTCCCGGAGCTGCTCGCGGGCGGCGTCCGGGTCGTCGGCGAGGAAGAGGTTGACCAGCCCGCCCATCCGGGCCGCCGCCGGGTCGTGGCCGCCGGCGGCCAGTCCCTCCCGGTAGGGCTCGAGCAGGGCGGGATCCAGCCAGAGCAGCCCGGCCCCGACCCGCCCCGCGAGCCGCGCGCCACGAGGTCCCCGCGCCCCGACCCAGGTGGGCAGCGGCTGCTGCACCGGCGGGGGGCTGGCGGCCCCCGAGGCCCAGAGCTGCGGCAGCGCCCGCAGCCCGTCCTCGAGCGCGGTGTAGCGAGCGGGGAAGTCCGCGCCGAACCGCGTGAACTCCTCCGCTCGCCACCCGGCTCCCACCCCGAGCTCGAGACGGCCGTCGCTGATCACGTCGACCACTGCGGCCTGCTCGGCCAGGGCGACCGGCGGCATCAGCGGCCCTACCACCACCGCCGTCCCCACCCGCACCCGCGAGGTCCGCGCGGCCACCGCTGCCGCGGCGATCAGCGGTGCCGGCAGGTAGCCGTCGGCGAAGCCGTGGTGCTCGGTGAGCCAGACCGCGTCCAGACCCCGGTCCTCGGCCGCCGCGACCCGCTCGAACGCCCGCGCGTACACCGAGGCGAAGGCGCGTCCCCGTCCGCCCCCCGGATCGCTGCCAGGGTGACGGAGGTCGAGGTAGAGCCCGACGCGGGTCACGGCGCCACTCCCGAGGGGGAGGCCGACAGGGCCCGCTGCAGGCCGAGCCGGTCGCGCACGACGTGCCCCTCGACGACCTGCCCCGCCCGCACGCGGACCAGCGCGGCGAGGTGCAGGGTGGCGGGCGCACCGACCTGGTCGGCGAGTCCGTCGAGCCCGCCCGCGAACCGGCCGTGCAGTGCGGCGTGCACGCCCACCCGGTCGCCCGCGGAGAACACGTCGTCGATCTCGACGTCGCCGTCGCTGATGTCGACGAGCGCCGCTGCCTCCCGCCCGTCGTCGCAAACGACGCCCGGGGTGGTGGTGACCCCGCCGGCCACCCACCCGCGCACGACCCGCTCGGCCTGCGGATCGGGTGGCTGCGCGACGGTGTCCCAGGGCGCCGGGGTCGGCGGCTCGACAGGGTCGCAGCGGCCGTCGGCCAGCTGGCGACGCCGGGCGAGGTAGTCCTGCTCGACCCGGTTGGCCGTGAGGCGGGCACCGTCCCAGTGGTAGAGCCCGATCCCGGCCCACGCCGCGACGCGGCCGCCGTGGCGCACCGATGCCCCGTGCTCGGAGAACCGCAGGGCGAGCCGGGCACCGGAGCTGACGATCTCATGGACGGTCAGTCCGAGGCCCGGGAACTGGCGCAGCTGCGCGAGCGTGGCCGGCTTGTAGGCCTCGTCGCGCCCGGTCAGCACGTGCGGCCCCATCCGCAGCACGTAGTCCGGGACCATGATCTCGTCACAGACCGCGAGATCGTGGGAGTTGGTGTAGTCGACCACGTACCGGCGCATCAGGGCCACGAACGGGTCCGGGGTCGAGATCTGGTCCCCCACGACGTCCACGGTGTTCACCGGCCCTCGAACCGGGGGCGGCGCTTCTCGACGAACGCGCGGATCCCCTCGGCGGTGTCGGCGGTGCCCTGCAGCATCGTCACCGCTTCGGTGGCATGGGAGCTCTCGCCGCGGTCCACGCCGCGGTTGATCAGTTCCTTGCCCACCCGGACGGCCAGGGGGGCCGCCTCGGCGATCCGCGCTCCGAGGGCCAGCGCGGTGTCGACCAGTTCGTCGGCCGGTACGACCTTCTGGGCGAGCCCCAGCCGGACGGCCTGCTCGGCGTCGAGACGCTCCCCGGCGAGGACCATCCACTTCGTCCACTGCCGGCCGAGCACGGCGGGCCCGCGCAGCACCCCGAAGCCGGGCACCAGCCCGATCGAGCTCTCGGGCATCCCGAAGACGGCGTGGTCCGCGGCGAGCACCAGATCGCAGGCCAGGGCGAGCTCGCAGCCGCCGCCGAAGGCGTACCCGTTGACGGCGGCGACGACCGGCAGCGGGGATTCCTCCACGGCGGCGAAGGTGCGCATGCACTCCACCTGGAACGCCCGGCGGGCCGCGACGCCGTCGAGCTCGCCGAAGCCGGCGATGTCGCCCCCGGCCGAGAAGGCCTTCTCGCCCGCCCCGGTGATCACGACGGCGCGGGTGGACCCGTCGTGCTCGAGGTCGGCGAGCACGCCGCGCAGCTCGGGCCAGAACCGGTCGGTCATGGCGTTGTGCTTCTCGGGCCGGGCGATGGTCACGAGGGCGACGGCCCCGTGGTCAGAGACGGTGAGCTCGGTCAGGTCACTCATCAGCACCTCTCACGACGGGCTGCCCGGGTGGGACGCCCGGGAGGGCCGCTCGCCCCAGGCGATCCGGATGCTGGTGGCCACCACCTCGCGGGTCCGGGCCGGCTCGATGATGTCGTCGAACGAGAGGTGCGCCGCTGCTTCCCAGGGCTCGGACTCCGCCTGCCACTCGGCGGTCAGCTCGGCGACCTTCCGGTCCCGGGCCTCCGGTCCCTCCTGGGCGGCCAGGGTGTCCAGCATCCGGCGGTGGACGGTGCGGACTCCGGTCTCCGGGGCCATGAACCCCATCTCGGCGCTGGGCCAGGCGTAGAGGAAGTCCGGCCCGGTGGGCCGTCCGCCCATCGCGAAGTGGCCCCCGCCGTAGGCCTTGCGCAGCACCACGCCGACCTTGGGCACCCGCGTGCGGGCGATGCGCGAGACGGTGCGCTCGTAGCCACGCAGGATGCCGTCGCGCTCGGCCTGGCTGCCGATCATCAGCCCGGGGACGTCGTGCAGGAAGACCAGCGGAAGGCCGAACGTGTCGCACAGATCGACGAAGTCGTGCTCCTTGGCCAGCGACGCCGGGTCGTGCGCCCCGGCTCGCACGAGCGGCTGGTTGGCGACGAGGCCCACCGGTTCGCCCTCGATGCGGCCCAGCGCGCAGAGCAGGCTCGCGCCCCACCCGTCACCCCACGGCAACAGGCTCTCGTCGTCGGCGACCGCCTCGAGGACGGCGTGCATGTCGTAGCCGGCGCGGGCTCCCTCCGGGACCAGTTCGTCGAGCTCGGCCGGATCGCGGCGCGGAGGTCGCGGCGGCGCGCTCGGCGCGGGCAGCGCGGCGTTGGACGGCAGGTAGGAGAGGAAGGCCGCGACGGCGTCGAACGCGTCGGCCTCGCTGTGGACGACCAGGTGGGCGTTGCCCGCCGCCGTGGCGGCCTCCGGCCCACCGAGCTCGGCGTCGCTGAGCTGCTCGCCGATGGCGGGCCCGACCACCGACGGCCCGGAGAGCGCGACCGAGGCCGAGGAGACCATGACCACGAAGTGCGCGGTGGACGCGTGCAGCGCGGAGTCGCCGTAGGAGGGCCCGAGCACGGCGGCGGCCCGGGGAACGGCCGGGCCGTGGTCGGTGCGGCCGAGGAAGGTGGTGAAGTCCAGGGGCAGCCCGCAGAACCGCCAGCCCATGACGTCGGGCATGCGGCCACCGTCGGCGTCGCAGAGCAGCACCAGCGGGAATCCACCGCGCTGCGCCTTGTCGATCAGCCGGCCCTGCTTGCGCATGCTGATCGGTGCTGTGGTGCCGGCGACCGCGGTGGCGTCGATCCCGATCACTCCGATCCGACGCCCGTCGAGCAGGCCGAAGCCGGTCACCACCGCATCGCCCGGGACCGGCTTGGGACGACGGATCTCGGGCTCGGCCAGGGCGCCGATCTCGAACCAGCTGTCCGGGTCGCAGAGCAGCTCGAGGCGCTCGCGCACCGGGAGGCGGCCCGAGGCCCGGTGGCGCTCGACGGCTTCGGGGCCGCCCATGGCGAGCGCGGTCTCCCGGCGGGCACGCAGCACCTCGGCCCCGGACTTCGTGGGCGAGACCGACGCCCCGGCGTGGTCGACTGTCACGGTCCCTCCTCGGGTGCCGGGTGACGCGGGCTGGGCGCCGGGCTAAGCTACCATACGGTTGTTAGGCAAAGGAGGTGTGGTGGCGATCGAGTCGGTGCTGGTGGCCAACCGCGGCGAGGTCGCGGTGCGCATCGTGCGGGCCTGCCGGGCACTGGGGTTGCGCAGCATCGCGGTCTACAGCGACGCCGACGTCGACGCCCTGCACGTGCGCGCGGCCGACGCGGCCGTACGTCTGGGGCCTGCTCCCGCGCGGTCGTCCTACCTCGACGTCGACGCGCTGCTCGCCGCCGCGGCGGCCCAGGATGCGGATGCGGTCCACCCGGGCTACGGACTGCTCTCCGAGGACGCCGGGTTCGCCGCCGCGGTCGCCGACAAGGGCCTGACGTTCGTCGGCCCCGACCCCGAGGTCATCGCGGCCATGGGCGACAAGGTCGCCGCGCGCGCGGTGGCACGCCGGTGCGGCGTGCCCGTGCTCGACGGGACCGAGGGGCCGGTCGACGCCGCCGACCCGTCACTGGTCGCCCGGGCCGAGGCCATCGGCTTCCCCGTCCTGGTCAAGGCCGCCCACGGCGGAGGTGGCCGCGGGATGCGGGTGGTGCGAGGGCCCGCCGACCTCGCCGAGGCGCTCGCCGGGGCGCAGCGCGAGGCCGTCGCCGCGTTCGGGCGTGGTGAGGTGTTCCTCGAGCGCTACCTCGAGCGGCCTCGCCACGTCGAGGTCCAGGTGCTCGCCGACGGGCACGGGACCGTCGTGCACCTCGGTGACCGGGACTGCTCGGTGCAGCGGCGTCACCAGAAGCTCCTGGAGGAGGCACCCGCGCCGAACCTGCCGGACGGGCTGCGCCAGGCCCTGCGTGACGCGGCGGTCCGGCTGGCCCGCGAGGTCGGCTACCGCGGGGCGGGCACCGTCGAGTTCCTCGTCGACTCCGCTACCGCCCAGACCGCCGGAGACCCCGCACCTGGCGCCTTCGCGTTCCTGGAGATGAACACCCGCCTGCAGGTCGAGCACGGCGTCACCGAACTGGTCACCGGCGTCGACGTGGTCGCGGCACAGCTGAGCATCGCCGCCGGCACGCCGCTCGACCTCGCCCAGCACGACATGGTGGTGCGCGGCCACGCGATCCAGGCCCGGATCGCCGCCGAGGATCCCTGGGAGGGTTTCCGCCCGGCCCCCGGGGCGCTGAGCTCACTGCGGCTGCCCTCCGGGCCGTGGGTGCGCACCGACTTCGGCTACGAGCAGGGCGACGTCGTACCCGGTATGTACGACTCGCTGCTGGGCAAGGTGCACGCCTGGGGCCCGGACCGGGACGCGGCCCGCGCGCGGCTCGGCCTCGCGCTCGACGATCTCGCCGTCGTGGGCGTGCCGAGCACGGCACCCTACCTGCGGGAAGTGCTGGACGAACCCGCGTTCGTCGCCGGGTGCCACGACACCGGGTCGCTGGAACGCGCGTGGGCACCCGATCCTGCGCGGCGTCCCCCTCCCCCGACGGCTCCGACGGCGCCGACGGCTCCGACCGTGGCCGGGGAGCCGGTCCGCCGGGTGCAGATCGCGACCGACCGGGGCCCGCTCATGCTGTCGATTCCCGGTCGGCGGGGTGCGACCGGCACGGGCGCCCCTTCCCGCCGCGCCGCCCGGGCAGACCACGCGGCTGCCCCCGCCGGACCCGCGCGGGGGACCGACGATCCCGTGGCGCCGATGGACGCCACCGTCGTGAGCGTCCGCGTGGCAGTGGGAGACCAGGTGACTCCCGGAGACGTGCTCGTCGTCCTCGAGGCCATGAAGATGGAGCTCCCGGTGCGGGCCGCCCGGCCCGGCCGGGTGGCCGAGGTCCGGGTGGGCGCGGGCGAGGCGATCACCGCCGGGCAGGAGCTCGTCGTCCTCGCCGATTGATGCCGGCGCGAGCCTTGATCGACATCCGTGGAGAGAAGTGGATCACCGGGGTCGGCGCATGCGCTCACGCCCCGGCGGCCTGCAGGGCCCTCCCCTGGTCGCGGGCGGCCAGCGCCTCGGGGGTCGCCACGCCGCGGATCGCGATCTCGGCGAGCTGGCCACCGATCTCATCGGGGCTCGCCGGTCCGCCCGGGCGGAACCAGCGGTAGACCCAGTTGACGGACCCGAGGATCGACAGGCCCGCCAGCGTCGGGTCGACCTCGGCCCGAACCGTCCCCGCACGCCGGGCCTCGTCGACCAGGGTGCGGAAGACCGCCTGGTACGCGTGCTCCGACCCGAGGACCTCCTCCCGCCGGTCGGCGCTCAGCGCGTCGAGCTCGTGCAGGAACACCGCGGTCGGGACGAGGTTGGCGCAGGTGTGCTCGACGTGGCTACGGATGACCCGCTCGAGGCGGGTGAGCGGGTCGTCGGAGCCGCCGGCGGCTTCCGTGATCACCGCCAGACCCTCGCGGTGGACCGCGCTGATCACGTCGAAGAGCAGGTCCTCCTTGGACTGGATGTAGTAGTAGAGGCTGCCCTTGAGCATGCCGAGCCGTTCGGCGATGTCCTGCAGCGAGGCGCCGTCGTAGCCCTTCTCGTAGAAGACCTGGGTGGCCGTGTCGAGCAGCTCGACCCAGCGTTCCTCGCGGGGTTTGCGCTCGCCGGCCGCGCGCCGATCGCTCCGGCCGGCAGGGCGGCGCTCCTGTGCCATGCTCGTCTCCCCGGTTCGGACAACACGATCACACTACCGGTCGTTCGGCAGGTGCCTTCGGGTCGTCACTTCACCGCGGCCCCGGCGTCGACCGGCAGCGCCACCCCGGTGATGTAGCGGGCCTCGTCGCTGGCCAGGAACAGCACCGCGTTGCTGATGTCGATCGACTCGATCCAGGGCACCTGCAGCCCGTTCAGCGAGAGGAAGCCGGGGATCGCCTTCTCCTGGGTGGGTTCCGGGTCGCCCGGCACGAACATCCCGTAGGTGCCCGGGTTCTGGATCATGTGCGTGTCGACGTTGGTCGGATGCACCGTGTTGACCCGGATGTCGTAGGGCGCGAGCTCGTTGGCGAGGTTGCGCATCAGCCCGACGATGCCGTGCTTGGCCGAGACGTAGTGGGCGACGTTCTGGATGCCCTTGAGCCCCCCGATTGAGCTGGTGAAGACCATCGATCCGCCGCGTCCGGCCTCGATGAGGTGGGGGATCGCGGTCTTGGCGGTGTGCCAGACCCCCGTGAGGTTGACGTCGATCATGTCCTGCCAGGTGGCCTCGTCGAGCTCCCAGGCCCGGCCGTAGCTGGCGATGCCCGCATTGGCCACGACGGTGTCGAGCCCGCCGAGCTCGCCGATGCCCTCCTGCAGCACAGCGTCCAGCGCGGACTGGTCGCGGACGTCGGCTTGCCGGGCCACGATGCGCCGGTCGAGCTTCTCGACCTCGGCCACGGTCTGGTCGAGGTCCTCGACCGTGGCCGGCGGGTACTTGCCGGTCACGGTGTCGATCCCGGCGCAGAGGTCGACCGCGATGATGTCGGCGCCCTCCTGGGCGAGACGGACGGCATGGCTGCGGCCCTGCCCCCGTGCCGCTCCGGTGATGAAGGCGACCTTGCCTTCCATGCGTCCGGTCATGGGGTCTTCCTCCCGGGGTCAGACCTGGCGCTGCCGGCCCTCCCAGTAGGGCCGCCGCAGGTCACGCTTGAGGATCTTGCCGGTGGGTGCCTTCGGCAGCTCCGCGACGAACTCGACCGAGCGCGGCTTCTGGTAGGAGGCCAGGTGGGCGCGGGCGGTGTCGATGACGTCGCTCTCGGAGGCCTGGGTGCCGGGCTTGAGCACGACGAAGGCCTTCACGCTCTCGCCCCACTGGTCGTCGGGAACCCCGATCACGGCGCACTCGAGCACAGCGGGATGCTGGTTGACCGCTTCCTCGACCTGCACCGAGTAGATGTTCTCGCCCCCTGAGATGATCATGTCCTTTGCGCGGTCGACGATGAACACGTAGCGCTCGGCGTCCCAGGTGGCGATGTCCCCGGTCCACATCCAGCCGTCGCGCAGGGTGTCCGCGGTGAGGTCGGGCCGGTTCCAGTAGCCGATCATGTTCGCCTCGGAGCGCACGATGATCTGGCCGGCGGTCTTCCCGTCCTGCGGCACCGGCACCCCGTCGGGGTCCACGACGCGCACCGAGGTCACGAACCCCTCGCGGCCGCAGGACTGCAGGCGCTCGGGGTGGATCCCGTTCACCGCGGCGTGGTGGTCCTCCTGGGACAGGAAGCACATCGTGGTGCCCTCGGTCTGCCCGTAGCCCTGGATCAGGGTACAGGGGAAGGCCTGCAGCGCGTTCTTGACCACCGCCGAGGGCATCGGCCCGCCGCCGTACTGGATGTTGCGCAGGCTGGAGATGTCGTAGCCGTCGAACCCGGGGACGGCCATCATCCAGTTGAGCATCGTGGTGATGCCCAGGAACGCCGACACGTGCTCGGCTTCGATGATCTCCAGCGAGCGCTTCGCCTCGAAGTTCATCAGCACCAGCGGGCAGCCGTGACGCATGTAGTTCATCGAGAGCACGACCGGGATGTGGTACATCTGCCCGGTCAGCATGTAGACGTCGGTCGGCACGATGCGCTCGGCGACGGTCTGGTTGAGCATGCCGAACGACGCGCTGCGGTGGGTGTGCAGCGCGCCCTTCGACTCGCCGGTGGTGCCGCCGGTGTAGAGGATGAAGAACGGGTCGTCGTCGCCGACGGTGCTCGACCACTCGGGCTCGTCGTCGGGCGAGGCGGCGAGCAGGTCCTCGTAGGACCCGTCGCCCGCGTGCCCGAAGCCGAGCCAGTGCGGCACGTCCACCCGGGCCTGCAGTTCCTCGCCGACGTCGCGCCATTCGTCGGCGACCACGATCGCCTTCGGTGCGGCGTCGTCGATGATGCGCGCGAGCTCGTCCGCGCCGAGGCGCCAGTTGAGCGGTTGGGCGACCAGTCCGGCCCGCCCCGCGGCGTAGTAGACCTCCTGGAACTCCACCGAGTTCTTGGCGAGCACGGCCACCCGGTCGCCCTGCCCCAGCCCCAGGCCGTCCGGTCCGCGGCCCCGCAGACCGTTCGCGAGTCGACGCACCCGCTCGTCGAGCTGGGCCCAGCTCAGGCACCGGCCGAGGGTCGTGTCGACGATGGCGTCGGCACCCGGGGTCAGGGCCGCCCACTTCTCCGGGATCCGTCCGATGTTGACCACGCTGCGCCCTCCGCCTGCTGTGGTTCTCCGAGGTCAGTAGGGAAGATCGAGATAGAGGTAGCGGTCGGCGATCTGCCATCCCTCGTCGGAGCGGACGAGCTGGTCGCGGTACCAGCCGCTGGAGAGCACGCGCACGGCCCCGTCCTCGATGGAGAGCAGGGTCAGGTTGGACACGACCGTCGCCTCGTCCCCGCTCTCCTTCTCGATCCAGATGTTGGAGAGGTTGTGGCGGCGCTGGTCGGTCTGAGCGGCCATGGAGTCCGCGTGCAGGGCGCGGATCGCCTCGCGGCCCTCGAAGGGGCCGACGTAGTTCCCCTCCGTGCGGTGGCCGATGCGCATGGACATGCGCGCGTCCGCCGCGAAGCAGCTGGCGATCAGGTCGGGGTCCGCCTCGTCGTAGCCCCACGACGCACGGCCCAACAGGTTCTCGAACTCGGCGCGGGCGGTCATGGCTGATCCTCTCGTCACGGGGTGCTCAGGCCGGGGTGAACTCGAGCCGCAGCTCGCGGGGGGCGCGGGTGAAGACGCCGTGCTCGGGCGGGCGGGCACCGTCGGCGAAACGGATGTCGGTCATGGCGTCGAGCAGGTCGTTCGTGCCGATCTCGACCTCGGTCCTGGCCAGCATCGCGCCGACGCAGAAGTGCCGGCCCAGGCAGAACGCCAGGTGGTCGGCGGCCGCCGAGAACGCGCGGCCGTCGTCGAGGTCGGTACGGGTCACGTCGAACGTGTCCGGGTCTGCGAACCGGGTCGTCGCGGTTGGCCGCGCCGATCAGGCAGGTGACCGTGGAACCCGCCTCCACCGTCCCGCCGGAGAGCGCCACGTCCTCCTTCGGCTGCCGCATGATCATGTGCACCGGCGGGGAATGGCGCAGGGTCTCGGCGAAGGCCGTGGCCACCAGGGAACGGTCCTCGCGCACCGCGGCCATCTGGTCCGGATGAGCGACGAGGTTGGCGAACACGCTCGCCACGGCCTTGTCGGTGGTCTCGCCCCCCGCGGTGAGCAGCAGGCTGCAGAACGCCTTGATCTCGTGGTCGGTCATGGCGACGCCGTCGATCTCGGCCTGGCACAGCGTGGAGAGGAGATCGTCCCCGGGGTGACGTCGCCGGTCCTGGATGACCGGGATCATGTAGTTCTCGAACTCCTCTTTGGTCCGGAGGCCCTCCTCGACCACCTGCTGGTCCCCCGTCAGGTTCGACAGGAACGCCATGATCGACGTGTACCACCCGTGAAAGTGATCGTGATCCGACTTCGGCAGCCCCAGCATGTCGACGATGACGTTGATCGGGAACCGGGTGGCGTACTGGTCGACCAGGTCGACGCGGCCCGCGCGGCGGAACCCGTCGATCAGCGTGGCCGAGTTCTGCCGGATCACCGGCGTGAACTTCCGGTCGAGATCGCGACCACGGAACGCCGGGGCCACCAGTGCCCGATGGGTGGCGTGCTCCCGGCCCTCCATCTGCAGGATGGTGCGTCCGTGCACGGGCTCGAGCTGCCAGTCGTAGTTCTCGCTGCCGAACACCGGGTCCTTGAACGCCTTCTGGACGTCCTCGTACCGGCTGATGACGTAGGTCTTCATCCCGTCGTGCCAGATGAGGGGGAACTCGTCGCGCATGATGCGGTAGGCCGAGTACGGGTCGGCGGCGAACTCCGGCGAGAGGATGTCCGGCGGCTGTTCCGTGGTCGTCGTCACCGGCACCCTCCCGACGTCACGGCCGGTATCGCCTGCCTACCGGTTGTTTGGTGAGAGGCGAGACTAGCATCACAGCGGAGCGGGTCAAGCGCACTCCCGCGCCGAGGACGATAGTGCGCCTTGACGCCCGGCCACCCGATTGAGATCGTCTCGAACAGTCGTTTGGTAGGCGGGGAGGCCGCGTGGCGAGATACGACGTGGTGGTCATCGGGGCCGGAGCGGCGGGCCTGACGGCGGCGTCCCTGCTCGCGGTCGAGGGCAAGAGCGTGTGCCTGCTGGAACGGTCGCCCCACTTGGGCGGGCGCGGGATGGCGGTGCCCGACGAGGGCTTCACGGTCAACGTGGGCGGCCACCTGATCGAGGACCCGGGCTCGGGCCTGACCAAGGTCTTCGAACACGTCGGCAAGACGTTGCGGCACGGCGAGGTCTCCGCCGAGATGCCCGTCTGGGACCACGAGCGTGGCCGCTGGGGCTCCATCCGCGACCGGTACGCGGGCAGCAAGAGCGAGCTGAAGAAGGTCATCGCGGCGCTGCTGGCCACCGAGTGGGACGAGCTCGACCGGTGGGACGACCGCCCGCTGCGCCAGTGGCTGCACCAGCACACCGACGACCAGGGCGTCGTGGACCTCTTCGAGTTCATCACCGTCCTGGAGTGCATGACCGACAACTGGTGGGACCACTCGGCGAGCGACAACCTGTTCGTCCGCAAGATGCACTTCGCCGAGCGCGGCACCGCCGCCTACTCCTGCTGGCCCGGGCAGGGCTGGGACGGCATGTGGGCCGACCTGGCCGACGCATTCACCGCCGCCGGCGGCGAGCTGCGCCTGGGGACGCCGGTGGAACGGGTGGTGATCGAGGACCGGCAGGTCAAGGGCGTCGCCGTCGCCCGGCAGCCGCGGGTGCTGCCCAACGAGTTCTTCGAGGAGGAGATCCTCGAGGCCGACCACGTCGTCTGCACGCTGCCGGTCTGGCACGTCCTGGACGTCGTCGACGAGCAGGACCTGCCCGACTGGTACGCCGCACGGATCCGGTTCCTGGCCCAGGACCGCTTCCGGATCTCCTGGATCGGGCTCTACCTGGCCACCGAGGAACCCGTCCACCAGTACGACCCGCGCGAGCTCTCCACCTGGCTGCGCACTCCGAACACCGAGCTGTCCGGGTTCATGTTCAACCAGACCGCGATGGACCCGTCGTGCTCGCCGCCCGGCACCCAGCTCCACGTCATGGGGGGCGTCTTCCCCGGCGAGAAGGGCCGTGACCGGGCATGGCTGCGTCGACAGACCGAGCAGTTCGAGGCCGACGTCGCCCAGATGTGGCCAGGCTTCGCGCACCCCGTATGGCGGCGCCGCCACCTGGTGTTCGAGCCGTCGTTCGGGGTGATCCAGAAGCCGGGGCTGGTGGGCATGTACCGGCCGCACTGGCGCCCGCCCGGCGTCGAGGGGCTCTGGTTCGCCGGCGAGACGTTCCGCAGCCGCGGCATCGGCACCGACCGGGCCGCCCGCGCGGCCCTCACCGTGGTCGAGGAGTACCTCGGGCGGCGTCTGTCGACCTTCGGCGACGGGTGGCGGTACTGACGATGGGTGTCCTGGAGCTGGGAGTGCCCGGCCAGATCATGCCGCCCGCCGACGCGGCGGTGCGCTTCGCCAAGCGCAGTGAGGACGAGGGTTTCGACGCGGTCTGGTGGCCCGACCACCTCATGGGCTGGCACCCGGACTCGATGTGGACCCCGGACCTCACGCCGCTCGCGGAGGTGCAGCCCAACCCGCACGTCTACTTCGAGCCCGCGGTGATGATGGGGGTGGTCGGCGCCGCGACCGAACGCATCCGCGTCGGGGTGTGCGTCACCGACCTCATCCGCCGCCACCCCGCGATGGCGGCGCAGACCGCGCTGACCCTCGACCACGTCACCCGCGGCCGCGCGATCATCGGGCTCGGCAGTGGCGAGCAGCTCAACGCCACCCCCTACGGGATGCCCTTCGACGCCCCCGTCGCGCGCCTCGACGAGGGCATCGACGTGATGCGCCTGCTCATGGACGCGGACGGGCCGGTCGATTTCTCCGGGCGCTTCCACACCCTCGACCGGGCCGTCCTCGGCCTGCGCCCCTACGGCGAGCGGCCACCGGAGATCTGGACCGCGGCGCACGGTCCTCGCATGCTGCGCCTGACCGGGCGCAAGGCCGACGGCTGGTTGCCCACCAAGCTCGGCCCTTCCGAGTACGGCGCCGCGCTGGGCACGATCCGCGAGGCGGCGGAGCGGGCCGGTCGTGCTCCCGAGGCGATCACCCCCGGAATGCTCGGCTACGTGCTGATGGGGCCGGACGACGAGACCGTCGCGCGGCTCACGGCCGCGCCGCTGGTGCGCGCGCTGTGCGTCCTGCTCCCGGCGCAGGTGTTCCGCGACCTCGGCGTCGACGGGCCCTATCCCGACGGGTCCGGCTTTCACGACTTCATCCCGACCGCGATCGACCGGGCCGAATCGCTGCGGATCATCGACGCGATCCCCGCCGGGGTGGTGCGCCACTACGCGTTCACCGGCACGCCCGACCAGGTCGCCGAGCAGGTCGAGGAGTACGTCGAGCAGGGGCTGCGCCACCTCGTCATGTGGAACATCACCGCCTTCGGCGACCCCTCGCTGGCCCGCTGGTCCTTCGGGGCGATGTCCGAGCTGCGGAAGCGGCTGGCCCCGTGAGCGCGCCGACACCCGCCGTCGTCACCCGCTACTTCGCCGCGGTCAACGCCGAGGACTGGGCCGGCGTCGGGGACCTCTTCACCCCCGACGCCGAGCTGGCCGCGGTGGGGGCCCCGGTCCGCCGGGGCCGCACGGCGATCGTCGAGCACTTCCCGTGGACGCTCTCGGCGCTGCCGGCCCACCACGACGAGCCCACCCGCGTCGTCGTGGCCGACACGGTGGTCCTCGTGGAGATCCGGTTCACCGGGCGCTCCCGGGCCGGCGCCGAGGTGATCTTCGACGCCGTGGACGTGTTCGACCTGACGGGGGACGGGACCGCGATCCGCCGGCTCACCAGTTGGTACGACACGGCGGCTGTGGGCCGGATGGTGCGTGGCGCGTGACGGTGCTGCACGGTCTCGGCGTCACCCTGCCCGTCGACGAGGGCCTGTCCGCCGGTGGGTACCTCGACCTGGCGCGGCTGGCCGAGGACCGCGGCTTCACCGACGTGCTCGTCGGCGAGGTGGCCGGTCCCGAGGTGTTCGCGATGCTCGGGATGATCGCCGCGTCCACGGCGCGCATCCGGCTGGGGAGCGGCATCGTCGGGATCTACCCGCGCACCGCGGTGCTGACGGCGATGGGTTTCGCGACGCTGGCCTCGCTCGCGCCCGGGCGGGTGGTCGCCGGGCTGGGGGCGTCGAGCCCGATCGTCGTCGAGCAGTGGCACGGCCTGCCCTTCGAGGCCCCGTGGTCCCGGACCCGCGAGTTCGTCACGGCGCTGCGCTCGGTGCTCGCCGGGGAACGCACCGACCTCGACGGCGAGCACGTGCGCTCGCACGGGTTCCGCGCGGCGATGGCCCCGGTCGAGGTGCCGGTCATGCTCGCCGCGATGAACCCCCGGATGCTGCGCCTCGCCGGCGCGATGGCCGACGTCGCGTTCCTGACCTGGACCCCGCCGGAGGAGTACGGCCCGAAGATCGAGCTCGTGCGCGAGGGTGCCCGGGCGGCGGGACGTGACCCCGACGAGGTCGGGATCGCCGCCTCGTTCTGGGCCTACGCCGGCGACCGGGTCGAGCAGGCCCGTGAGCGCATGCGACGGTTCGTCCTCCAGTACGCCATGGTGCCCACCCACCAGCCCTCCTTTCGTACGAGCCTGCGCGGGCTGGAGGGCGCGGCCCGGGCGTGGGCGTCCGGCGATCGCGCGGGCGCCCTGCGCGCGGTCGACGACGACGCCGTCGACGCGATGTGCGCGGTCGGCACCGGGCGCGACGTCGCGGCCCGCGTCGACGCGCTGCGCCGGGCCGGGGTGGACCTGCCGATCGCGCTGACCCCGGGCGCCGTCCCGGGCGACGCGGAGGGCCCGGCCCACACGATCGAGCGGGTGGCCGCGGCCGCGGTGGGGCGGTCATGACGGGGGTGCCGCCGGTCGACGAGATCGCCGCCTCGGTGCCCGCCGACGCCGGCCTGCTGCGGGTGGATCACGTGGCGATCGCGACGAGCGACCCGGCCGAGGGCGTCGCGCTGTTCGGCGACGCACTGGGCGGGCGCTTCCTCTTCGGTGGCGACAACGACCGCCAGGGCATCCGCGTCGTGCAGTTCGCCCTGCCAGGCGGGATGAAGATCGAGCTCATCAGCCCGCTGCGGGAGGACGCGGCGGTGGCGAGGTTCCTGGCCCGCCGCGGTCCCGGCGTGCACCACATCACGCTGATCTTCGCCGACGTCGAGGTCGCGGTCGCTCGCCTGACTGCGTCCGGCTACGAGGTCGTCGACGTGGATCTCACGAGCCCGACGTGGCGCGAGGCGTTCGTCCGTCCCCGCTCCGGATGCGGGACCCTGCTCCAGCTCGCCGACACGACGGCGCGCTGGGACGGGCCGGCCGCGTCGGGCATCACGCTCGACGACGTCCTCGCGGGCCGGGTGGTGTTCACCGACGACGAGCGGGCCGTGCTTCGCAGCAGTGATTGAGAGCAGGGCACTGAGCGGTCGGACCGCCACGGGCCCGGGACCGTCACGACGTCGTGGCCCTCGGCCGGGGTGGCATCCACGGCGGCTCCGGGGTCAGTGATCTTGGTCGGCGCCGGAGAGGTGGGCTTCGTGTCACGGTGGTTCGTCTCAACGGCAGATGCAGCCGCGGGACCAACCGACGTCGCGGGTGGCGGTGCAGAAGCGTCGTCCGAGTGCATCGTGAACCGCCCACGGGTGCGGACAGACCGTGCACGTCGGTCCGTGCGGCCCGCAGGGGTGATCACTATCCACGACGGTCGCCGCGGCCTCTGCCTCGATCGAGCCCATGGTCATCTCCTCGCCGTCGATCCTGGAAGGTCGCGGTCGACGGTCATCAGCGGGGACCGTCGCCCGGCCCGACGGTGCCGTTGGTCGGCGCGGTCACCGAGAGCACAGCGGTCGGGATGGACGCGGAGGTGTCCAGGTCCACGTCCGGTGCCGGGGACACCGGCGCCGGTGGTGAGGTGGCTCCTGCGGTGGGCGCCCCGCCCACGTGCTCGAAGAAGCGCAGGAGCTCGACCGGGAACGGCATCACCAGGGTGCTGTTCTTCTCCGCAGCCACGTCGGTGACGGTCTGGAGTAGCCGCAGCTGCAGCGCGCCCGGGGTGTCGCTCATCGCCGCCGCCGCCTGTGACAACTTCTCCGACGCCTGCAGCTCACCGTCGGCATTGATCACACGGGCGCGGCGGTCGCGCTCGGCCTCCGCCTGACGGGACATCGACCGCCGCATCCCCTCTGGCAGGGAGATGTCCTTGATCTCCACCCGGTCGATGCTGATGCCCCAGTCTTCGGTGGGGGCGTCGATGACGTCTTTGAGCTCGACGTTGATCCGGTCGCGGTCCGAGAGGAGCGTGTCCAGGTCGGCGCGTCCGATGACCGACCGCAGCGAGGTCTGCGCGACCTGCGAGGTCGCTTGCAGATAGCTCTCCACGTTGATGACCGCGCGCACCGGGTCGTCGACGCGGAAGTAGACGACCGCGTCGACCCCGATGGTCACGTTGTCCCGGGTGATGGCGCTCTGCGACGGGACATCGAGGACGATCGTCTGAATCGACAGCTTCGCCATCCGGTCAGCGAACGGGACCATGAAGCGGAGGCCGGGCTGGCGGACCTCGGACAGCAGACGGCCGAACCGCAGCACCACGCCCCGTTCGTACTGCTGCACGAGCCGCACACTCGCGCCCAGGAGCACCAGGGCGACCAGCACGACGACGACGATTCCGATCACAACGGCACTCACGGCTACTCCGACCACCACAAGGAGGGGGACGGGGCTCGCCGGGCGTCCGGGGCCAACTCCGCCAGTGAGGCCCAGACTACGCCCGTCAGTCACCCCGGGACCGCCGACCAGGCAGCGCCCTGTCACGGAGCCGGCCTCACCTGGACTACCGGCCCCCAGGTCCCGCGAGCGCCGGTTGGACAGCGCCCGGGCATCGAGCCCATCGGCCCCGCGACTTCCCTTAGACGCCGGGCCTCGTCTCGACCCAGGTGCGGGCGCTCGGCACGGTCACCGGGAGGCCGGCGGCGTCGCTGAGCCCGAGCATGGCGAGCAGCTCGAAACAGTCCGCGACATCGATGGAGCGTCCAGCCACCACCCGTACCGCCCGACGCTGCTCGTGGGCGCGCGCCGCCAGCTCGTCGGAGTGGGTGCGCCGGCTCGGCCGCGCCTCTCCTGCGCTCAAGGGGGCACTCACCTCCGGCCGCCGTTCTCGTTCGTCCTTGGGCTGCGGGTCGATGCCGGGGAGGCGCCACCCTCGGAAGCCTTCCCCTGATTCGCCTTCTTGACGGCCCGTTTCTGCTTGATCGATTTCCCGGACCCGTGGCTCAGGCTCTGACGCGGGGATTTGTCGGACAACGTCTGCTCCTCACGGCCTCCCGGCGCACCCTAGGCGAGCCGGGCGATGGCGACGACCCGCACGTTCGTGCCCGAGCAGTGCCGATCCATTCATCGTCTCGGAGGCAAGAGCCGAAGGTCCGCTTCGCTCCGGGGCCAGGCTCTCCGGACACTACTCCCTTCGGTGAAAGAAGCCGAGTGTCCCGAGGTCTCGGTCGCCCCCCGCCCACCCCTCCAGCGCCAGGCCACCGCAGGCATCGTCCAGCAGGGCTGGCGCACGGTTGGTGGACGCACCCGGCCCTGATGTCGGATTCCCGCACTACCGTTCGCGGGTATGCCGACACCGCAGCAGTCGCCGGAGATCTTCGCCGGTCCCGAGTCCGACACCGATCCCAAGGCCCTGATAGATCTCAGGGTGCTCCTGCGATCGGGACACACCATCCGCGCCAGGGTGTCCCCAGCCAAGCACCAGGCCATCCGTGACCTGCTCACCCACGGGGCCCATGGCAACGACATGCTCGGGCTCCCGAACGGCGACGTCCGGCAATCCGAGATCATCGGCGTGTTCGTTCAGAGCGACACCTGACTCGTGCCCACCTACCCATCGAGGCGAGAATCCACGTCGATTCCGACGACCACGTCCGGCGACTCGAGGTCGAAGACCGCGCCGCCCGCCTGCCAGTCGAAGAACGGCAGTCAACCACCCTGAGGCCTGAATCGCCAACAGCATTCCCCAGGCGCCGTGATACACCTCGACCTCACCGAAGGGAGACTTACGCGATGACACAGCCAACAGAGGAACCGATCGGCGGGGACCCGGGGCCACGGGCTACCGCCGACCCGGACACCGGTCGCGCAGGCGGGTCGGGCGCTGAGGCGCGGATGCGAGCAGCCGGGATCGTGTTGCCCGAGCCCTTCCGCCCCGTCGGGAGCTATGTCGAGGCTCGCCGTTGGCACGACCAGCTGTTCATGTCCGGTGCCGGCCCGGTCCAGCAGGACGGCAGGCTGGTCACCGGCAAGGTCGGCGCCGACATCTCCCTCGTCGAGGCGCAGCACGCCGCGCGGCTGACCGGGTTACAGCTGCTGGCCATCGCCCGCGAGCAGCTCGGCACGCTCGATCGGATCGCGGCGGTGCTGCGGGTCTTCGGGATGGTCAACTGCGCGCCCGGTTTCACCGACACCCCCGAAGTCCTCAACGGTTGCTCGGAGGTACTGCTCGAGGTGCTCGGGCCCGAGGTCGGAGCCCACGCCCGCGCCGCGGTCGGGATGGCCGAACTACCCCGCAACATCAGCGTCGAGATCGAGATGATCGTCGGTATCACCGACTGAACAGCCCACGGCCCTGCGGGTCAGTGCGCGAGCACGTCCGGGAAGCCGAATGTCGCGACCAGCCCGGGATCGTGGAACTTGACCACGCGAGAGACGCCGGTGGCGGTGGGGGCCAGGACCACGGCGCCGTCGGCGCGGAGCGCGCCCTCGGCGTCCCGGTGGTACACGACCGCCGCGGGCTGGCCGTTGGCGGTGGTCGCGAGCATCCGCCAGTCGCCCGGCGTCCCCAACACGTACGTGCCGAGCACGTGGACGCACGTGGCCCGGCCGGACTGCCAGTCACGGAACGGGGTCGCCTCGAGCGTGGCGTCGGTGCGCAGCACCTGTTCGAGCAGGCCGGCATCGGAACGCTCGAAGGCGGCGATGTAGCCCTCGAGCAGCGCGCGTGCCCGTTGATCGGTGGGTTCGAGCAGTTCCGCGGATTCCGGAGCCAGTTCCTCCAGCCGGGCACGAGCACGCTGCAGACCGCTCTTGACCGCCGCAGCGGTGGTGTCGAGGACCTCCGCCGTCTCGCCCGCGGAGAACGCCAGCACGTCGCGCAGGATGAGGATGGCACGCTGGCGAGCGGGCAGGTACTGAAGGCTGGCGATCAGCGCCAACCGCAGCGACTCGCGTTCCACCACCACGGCGGCCGGATCCTCGGCGGGTGGGGCGACCCACGCGTCCGGCAGCGGTTCCAACCACGACACCTCGTCGGGCGCCACAGGACGAGGCGGGCGATCGGGTCCGTCGTACGGTCCCGTCAGACCGGAGGGGAGCAGCCGTATCGAGCGCGGCTCCAATGCTGTGAGGCACACGTTCGTGGCGATCTTGTAGAGCCACGACCGAATCGATGCCCGGCCCTCGAATCCGGAATATGCGCGCCACGCCCGCAGATAGGTCTCCTGCACCAGGTCCTCGGCGTCGCGCCCCGAGCCGACCATGCGGTAGCAATGGGCCAACAGCTCTCGGCGGAACCGCTCGGTCTCGGCGGAGAACCGATCGTGATCCGGCGCAGACCGCAGGTGCGAGGTCACACCACGAATTCTAGGCCTCCCGTCGTAGGAACGTTCCGAATGGCGTCCTCGGCTCAGGGCACCAGGGCAAGTTTGCCGATGGTGGCCCTGGTTTCCAGGTCCGCGAGCGCCCCGGGGCCTTCGGTCAAGTCGTAGGCGGTCGGCCGACCGGGGGGCAGCACGCCGGCGGCGAGGAGCACGGACAGCTCCTGCATGACCTCCCCGAAGATCTGTGGCGTGACCTGGATCAGCACGCCGAGGTTGAAGCCGACGACGTGGACCTGGTGCTCGTACACCAGCTCTCGGTTGGTGATCGACGCCTCGCCGCCCGCCGCTCCATAGACGACGACACGGCCCGTCACCCGCTTGGCCGCGGCCAGGCTCGCGTCGAACGTGGCGCCGCCTGCCGACTCCAGCACCACATCCACACCAGCGCCGCCGGTCAACCGCAGCACCTCGCCGGCGATGTCGCCGCCGCACGAGTCCAGGACGTGGTCGGCGCCCGATGCCAGCACGGTCTCGTGCTTGCCCGGCGACGCGGTGGCGATGACCGTCGCTCCGTAGTGCTTGGCCATCGTGACCGCGGCCTGACCCGTGGCGCCCGCCGCGGCGTGGACCAGCACGTACTGCCCCGCTGTGAGGCCGCCCAGAGGCTTGAGGGCGGCGAGCGCGGTCGGCCAGTTCACGACGAGGCCCAACGCCTGCTGCTCGGTCCACCCGGGCGGCACCGGCATCGCCGCAGCCGCGGGGAGCACCATGTACTCGGCGAAGGCGCCGTCACCGACGCCCACGACGCGATCCCCCACCTGCGGTCCGGTCACCGCCTCGCCCACCGCGACGACCTCACCGGCGGCCTCGAAGCCGGCCAGGTACGGCGGCCGCGGGCCGTTCCCGAACGTGCCGTGCGCCTTCGACAGGTCAGCGAAGTTGACACCCGCGACGGCGACGCGGATCAAGACCTCGCCGCGGCCGGGGCTCGGCACCGGGGCGTCGGTGATCAACCGCATGTCCTGGGGGCCGTCGAGGGACGTCTGCTGGAGGGCGCGCATGGTCGCAGGACCGCTCATGGACGATCAGCCTTTCTCGCGTACACGGCAGGGACCGGCCCGGTGCGGCCGCGTCCCGACAGGTAGACCTCCGTCACCGTCAGAAGGAATCGGTCGTCCGAACGGCGCCGTCCTCGCGTTCAACGCCAGCCGCGCGCCGTTGCTGCAGGCAGGAGTCGCGCTGCGGTGACGACCGAGGTCGTGCACCGCACGGTGAAGCGGCCGCCGACGGCGTCGATGGCGGCGGCGATGCCGTCGGTCACCGACTGCAGCGCTCGCGGGCTCACCTGGTTGTGGCCTCCCTGGGTCGGTAGCTGATCAAGCCACTGGGCGCGGCTGTAGGTGTATTCCCGGTCGATGTGCCATTCCTCCGGGTCGCCGAAGCCACCGGCCCGCTCGAGCCCGTCGACGGCCGTGCGGCGCAGCGTCGCGTATGGATCGGAGCTGCTCGAGGCCCAGCGCCGGGCGTGCAGTGATTCGGGTGCTGCCCTGCGGTAGACCGCGGCGAAGGCTTCGGCGAGCTCGCTCGGTGGTTGTTCGCAGTTCCAGAACACCGCGAACCGACCGCCCGGGCGCAGGACGCGCGCTGCCTGTGATGCGCCGACCACCGGGTCGACCCAGTGCCATGTCTGCCCGGCGACGACGGCGTCGAAGAGTCGCCCGGCCGGCTCCCACGTCTCGAACGTGGCGATCTCGACCTCGAGACCGGCACGGCGTGCGACGGCGGCCATCCGCGGATCGGGTTCCACGCCCAGCACGCGGTGACCCGCGTCGCGCAGCTGCCGGGCGACGATGCCGGTCCCGCATCCCACGTCGAGCACCTGGCGGCCGGGGAGGTCCGCCGTCATGCGACGAATGAGCTCGTCGGGGTAGCGCGGCCGGGCCCGGTCGTAGCGCTCGGCATCAGCCCCGAAGGATTCGGCGAGCTCACGATGACCATGAGGCTCCTCCGGGGCGGGACCTGGAACCGGTAGAGTGGGCACGCGCCCACACGGTAGTGGGCGTCTGCCCACTCGTGAAGTGGTGAGCCTGCGGGGAGGGGTCGTGCCGACGGGAGTGGCGCTGGGCAATGCCCGTGAACAGCTGTTCACGGCCGCGGAGCGAATCCTGGTGCGCGAGGGCCCCGGTGGGCTCACCAGTCGAGCGGTGACCGCGGAGGCCGGGTGCGCCAAGGGCGTTCTGCACCGCTACTTCCCCGACTTCGACGCGTTCCTCGCCGAGCTCGTCATGGACCGCATCCACCGCCTCCCGGGCCGGGGTGCGGAATCTGATGGACCGGGTCGGCACCGCGACCGTCGCCGCGAACGTCGCGGGTTCACTCGTGGAGATCTTCGATCCGGTGGCCGTCGCCATCGTCGCGCTGGTCATCGCGCGCGATGAGCTTCGCGTCCGGCTCCGGGACGCCCGCTCGGCGAGCGGGATTCCCCTCATGGCCGAGGCGACTGCCCTCATCGCCGCCTACCTCAGCGCCGAGCGTGAGCTCGGGCGACTCGACGCCGGCGCCGACGCGCGCGTCCTGGCGCCCATGATCCTCGGCGGTGCTCACCTGCTCTTCGCCGACCGCGAGGGCCCCGCCCCGACTCGTGAGGCCGTTCAGACGATGTCCGAGGCCGTGATCGGCGCGGGGGTCGGCGAAGATCGAGCCGACCTCACCCCATCCGGACGACGTCGGAGGTCCCGAAACGCTTCGCGGTGACCTGCTTGACCCCCCGCGGGAAGTCGCGCTCGCACGCGAGGTGGGTCGGGGTGAACTCACGCATCGCGTCACCGTCACCGGCGAACGCCGCGGCACAGAGCTCGGGGGCGACGTTGGCCAGCGCGAGGATGCCGCCCGCGCAGCCGAGCACCCCGGCCTGGTGCAGGAGCGCCGGGCTCCCGGTCCAGAGCGGGCCGGCATAGGCGTCGACGGTGGCCAGGAGCCGCGTCGCGTCGCCCGAGGAGTCCTTGCAGCCCGCGACGGGCAGCGAGGGCAGCGTCTCGAGCGGGATGCCGGGCGGGGACACCGCCGGGAAGTGGTAGGCGAGCACCGGCGTCGACCCCGCCGCAGCGGCCACGGCGTCGTAGTAGCCGGTGGGGTCGACGAGGCCGCGCGGAGTGCGGGCCATGACCGCGTCGACCCCGGTGTCGCGGGCCCGAGCGGTCAGTCGGGCCGCCTGGTGGGCCGACGGGCCCCCCGTGCCGCCCACCACGACCGCGTCCCCGACCGCCGCGCGGACGGCGCTGAACAGCCGCAGGCGCTCGTCGTCGTCGAGGGCATCGGCCTCGCCGGTGGTGCCCGCCACCACGATCGCGTCGACGCCGAGGTCGACCAGCCGCGCGGCGAGGCCGGCGGTGGCCTCGGCGTCGAGCTGCTGCTGGTCGTCGAAGAGCGTCACCAGGGCGACGCCGATACCGGTGAAGATCGGATCCATCGTCAGTACCTCCTCGGAGAAGGGTCAGTGGGACTCGCGCGGGACCTCGGCGCCGCTGCCGCCGACGAGGAAGTCGAGGTCCGCGCCCTGGTCGGCCTGCTGGACGTGCTCGGTGTAGAGCCGGGTCCAGCCGCGGCGGGTGGGTGCCGCGGGCGGCTGCCACCGGGAACGTCGCGAGGCCAGCTCGTCGTCGTCGACGTGCAGGACCAACCGGCGGGCGGGCACGTCGAGCTCGATCTCGTCGCCGGTCTCGACCAGGGCGAGCGGTCCGCCGACGGCGGCCTCGGGGGCGACGTGCAGCACGACCGTGCCGTACGCGGTGCCCGACATCCGCCCGTCGCAAATCCGTACCAGGTCACGCACCCCGCGCTCGAGCAGCCTGCGAGGCAGCCCGACGTTGGCGACCTCGGGCATTCCGGGGTAGCCGCGGGGGCCGCAGTAGCGCAGGACGAGGACGGTCGACTCGTCGACCGGCAGGTCCTCGTCGTCGGCGACGGCGCGGTACTGCTCCGGCGAGTCGAAGACCAGGGCGCGGCCACGGTGACACTGCAGCGCCGGCGACGCCGCCGACTGCTTGATCACCGCGCCGTCGGGGGCGAGGTTGCCCCTGAGCACCGCGGTCCCGCTCCCGGCCGGCGCCATCGGCCGGTCGAACGGGTGGATGACCTCGCGGTTCCAACAGGCCGCGTCCGCGATCGCGTCCTTGACCGTGCCGCCGGCGACGGTCGGGCGTCCGAGGTGGAGCAGCTCCGCGATCTCGCGCATCACCGCGGGCAGGCCGCCCGCGTAGCAGAGGTCCTCCATGAGGAATCGGCCCGAGGGCTCCAGGTCGACCAGCGTGGGCACGTCGCGGCCCAGCGCGTCGACGTCGTCGAGGGAGAACCGCACGCCGAGCCGGCCCGCGATCGCGGCGAGGTGGATCACGGCGTTGGTCGAGCCGCCGATGGCCGCGTTCACCCGGACCGCGTCCTCGAACGCCTCCCGGGTCATGATCGTCGACGGGCGCACGTCGTCCGCGACGAGCTCGACGATGCGCTGCCCCGCCCGTTGCGCGGTCTGATGACGTCGGGCGTCGACGGCGGGCCACGTCGCGGAGTACGGCAGCTGCATGCCGAGCGCCTCGGCCAGGCACGCCATCGTCGACGCGGTGCCCATCGTCATGCAGTGCCCGGGCGAGCGGGCCATCGCGCCCTCGGCGATCGCGCACTCGGCCGGGGTGATCGTCCCCGCCGCCAGCTCCTCCTCGAACCGCCACACCTGCGTGCCCGAGCCCAGGTCGCGGCCCTGGTACTTGCCGCTGAGCATCGGTCCGCCGGTGACCATGATCGACGGGAGATCGACGCTGGACGCCGCCATCAGCAGCCCAGGGGTGGTCTTGTCACACCCGGAGAGCAGCACCAGCCCGTCGAGCGGGTTGGCGCGCGCCAGCTCCTCGGCCTCCATGGCGAGCAGATTGCGGAAGAGCATCGCCGTCGGGCGCAGCAGCGTCTCGCCGAGCCCGGTGCACGGGAACTCCAGCGGGAACCCACCGGACTGCCACACGCCCCGCTTGACCGCCTCGGCCACGCGGTGCAGGTGGGCGTTGCAGGGCACCAGCTCCGACCAGGTCGTGGCGATCCCGATGACGGGGCGCCCGTCGAAGACCTCGTCGGTGACGCCCTGGTTGCGCATCCAGGAACGGTGGATCATCCCCGAGCGGCCGGAGGCCCCGAACCAGGCCGCGCTGCGCCCACTCACGAGGACCCTCCCGCCGTCGTCGTGCGCTCGGGCTCGACCGCCGCCGGACCCGGATTGGCCCGGCCCCGGAGCGTGACCATGACGAGGCCGCCGAGCAGCAGGGCCGCCCCCAGCACGACCGAGGTGGACAGGAAGCTGCCCCCGGAGACGTCCTGGAGATAGCCGCCCACGTAGGGCCCGACGAACCCGCCGAGGTTGCCCAGCGCGTTGATCAGACCCATGGCACCGCCGGCCAGGGCCACCGGGACCGCGAGCGAGGCACTCGCCCAGAACGGCCCGTCGTAGGCCAGCGCCCCGGCCATCGCCAGGCTGACCAGCGCGATCGACAGTGCCGGCAGGCTGCCGAGGGCGACCGAGGCCACCAGCGCGACCGCACCGATGGCCAGCGAGCCCAGCACGTGGACGCCGTACCGTCGGGTGCGGTCGGCGGCCCGGCCGTTGAGGTACATCGCGGCCGCGGCCACGACGTAGGGGATCGCGGTCAGCCAGCCGATGAGCGTGCTGTGGCCGCCCGTGGTGCCCTTGAGCAGCGTCGGCAGCCACAGGGTCAGCCCGTAGAACCCGACCTGGATGAAGAAGTACACGAGTACCAGCCGCAGCACGACGCTGGAGCGGAAGACCTGCGCGTAGCCGGCGAAGGCCGGGGCGTCGCGCTCGTCCTCGACCAGTGAGCGCTCGATCCAGTCCCGCTCGGCCGGCGAGACCCAGGTCGCCTGCGACGGGCGGTCCTTGACCAGCAACAACCACAGCGGCAGCGCGATCACGAACGGCAGGACACCCTGGATGTAGAACAGGTCGCGCCAGTCACCGAACGAGAGGATCCAGCCCGACAACGGCGCGGTGATGATCGACGAGATGGGGATGTTCATCATCCAGACGCCGAACGCGCGGGCGCGCTCCTCGCGGGGGAACCAGTGGCTGATCAGCACCAGGATCGCCGGCCAGATGCCGCCTTCGGCCACGCCGAGCAGCAGGCGGACCACCAGCAGCTGACCGAAGCTGTGCACCGCGCCGGAGAGCAGCGCGAAGACGCCCCAGGCGACGATCATGATCGCGACGAACTTCTTCGCGCTCCACCGCTCGGCCAGGTGCCCGCCGGGGATCTGCAGGACGAGGTAGCCCAGGAAGAACACCCCGCCGGCCAGACCCTGCTGCGCCTTGTCGAGGTGCAGGTCCTGGCCCAGGCCGCTGAACGCGAAACTGATGTTGGTCCGGTCCATGTACGAGATGACGTAGACGATCACGGCCACCGGGATGAGCCGAACCCACCTCGCCCGCCCGATCGCGACATTTTGGCTGGTCATCGACGACCATCTCCTTGCTCAGGGACGTCAGCGCGGCTCAGGTGCACGCGGACCCACTCCTCGACCTCGGTGACGTGGGTGGTGGCCGCGGTCCACGCGGCGAGCGAATCGCGGGCACGCAGGGCGCGCAGGATCGCCGTGTGCTGGTCGTGGGTCCAGGAGACGACGTCGTGCTCGACGACCGCGCGCCAGAATCCGCACCCGGGCGGTGCGCCCGCCCACGGCGGCGGCGAGCGAGGCCAGCGTGGCGTTGCCGGACGCGGACGCGATCGCGGCGTGGAAATCGAGGTCCTCGGCGACCAGGAGCTCGGGTTCGGTGAGGCCGCGCATGCGCTCGAGGCGGGCCTCGAGGTCGGCGAGGGCGACGTCGTCGATGCGCGTCGCGGCCAGGGCCGTGACGCCGGGCTCGAGGACGCGGCGGCACTCGAAGAGCTCCGCGACGCCCTGCTCCCCGACGAGGGAGAGGAACGTGCCGCTCGCCCGGACGAGCCGCTCGGGGCGGAGGTCGGTGACGAAGGTGCCGGCACCGCGGCGGACCTCGAGCACCCCGGCACCGGCCAGCGTCCGGACTGCCTCGCGGAGCGAGAGCCGCGAGACGGCGAGGTCGGCGGCGAGATCCGGCTCCGGGGGCAGCCGCTCCCCCGCCGAGAACTCGCCGTTCTCGACGCGGGCCACCAGCGCCCCGATGACGCGGTCCACGACGCTGCTCACTCCGCCCACGCCACCCCGTGCGGGAAGGCGTACGCGGCGCGCGAGGCCGCCACGATCTCCGCGCTGTAGCCCGGCCGGGTCGGGGGGAGGTAGTTCGTGCCTCGCATGCGGACCGGATCGGCGAAGTGCTCGTGCAGGTGGTCGACATACTCGATCATCCGACCCTCACCTGAGCCGCTCACCGCGACGTAATCGAACATCGACAGGTGCTGGGCGAGCTCGCACAGCCCGACTCCTCCGGCGTGCGGGCAGACGGGGACGTTCTGCGCGGCGGCGAGCAGCAGCACGGCCACGGCCTCGTCGACGCCGCCCGGCCGGGTGGCGTCGAGCTGGCAGACGTCCATCGCGCCGGCGGCCAGGAACTGCTTGAACATCACCGCGCTGTGCGCGTGCTCGCCGGTGGCGACCCGGATCGGCGCGATGGCGCGGGCGATGGCCGCGTGCGCGAGCACGTCGTCGGGGCTGGTCGGTTCCTCGAACCACCAGATGTCGTATGGCGCGAGCGCCTCCATCCAGCGGATCGCGCCGGCGGTGTCGAGGGTCTGGTTCGCGTCGATCATGAGCCGCCGCGTGGGCCCGAGGACCTCGCGGGCGAGTCGGCACCGGCGCACGTCGGCGTCGAGGTCGGCGCCGACCTTCAGCTTGATCGACTCCCATCCCCCGGCGACCGCCTCCCGGCACAGCCGGACGAGCTTCTCGTCGTCGTAGCCGAGCCAGCCGGCGCTGGTGGTGTAGGCCGGGTAGCCCTCCTCACGCAGCAGCGCCTCGCGCTCGGCCCGCCCCGGGACCTGCTTCTCGAGCATCTCCAGGGCGGCCTCGGGGGTGAGCGTGTCGCGCAGGTACCGCCAGTCGACAAGGTCGACCAGCTGCTGCGGACTCATGTCGGCGAGCACCTTCCACACCGGCTTCCCGGTGGCCCTGCCGATCAGGTCCCATGCCGCGTTCACAACCGCGGCGAGCCCCAGCTGGATCGTGCCCTTGGCCGGGCCGAGCCACCGCAGCTGGCTGTCCGCCTGCAGGTGGCGCGAGAACTCACCGGGGTCGGCGACGAGCTCGGCGACCGACCAGCCCCGCGCCCGCCGGCCGATCGCGGCCGCCGCGTCGACGACGAGCTCCGTGCCCCGGCCGATCGTGAACGCGAAGCCGTGACCCTCGAGGTCGCCGTCGGTGCGCAGCACGACGTAGGCGGCCGAGTAGTCCGGCGCCTCGTTCATCGCGTCCGAGCCGTCGAGCTCGCGCGAGGTCGGGAAGCGCAGGTCCGTGGTCTCCACGTCGACGATCTCCGCGTCCACGTCATCGTCCCCTGTGCTCGGGCCCTGACATCTGACCTCTAGTCCAGACGTTGCCGTCCGTTAGGTGGATCACTCGCTCTCTCGTACCGTGCCAGGTCGAGACATCAGATGTCTACCGCTTCGACGGCGAAAGGGCCTCGTGCGCGACGGGACTCGTGCTCGGCCCGCCGTCTGAGAACGCTCACGTGGCGACGGCCGATTCGCACACACCCAACCGCAATCGCTCTAGGGTGCGCTGAGGACGCGCTCGGGAGGCCGAGCCGTGGGCTCGGGCGGATCGTGCCGCAAACGCGATGTCGAGATGGGGTGGTCGGTGATGAGCGAACAACCGGTCGGCACGCCACCGGGAGGGCCCAGCGGTCCCGAGGCCGCCGAGAGCACCGCCACCGCGATGCGCCCCGTCCCCCGGCACGCATCGGCCGGCGCCGAAACGGCGACCGGGGTGGTCGTCGGGGTCGACGACTCCAAGAGTGCGCGCGCCGCGGTGGCGTGGGCCGCGGTCGCCGCCCAGCGACGCGGGGTGGGCCTGCACCTGGTCGAGGTCCTCCCCGGTCCGATGGCCGACACCGGTACGCCGCACGGGCGGGCTCGCGCGCTGCTGTCCCGGGCGCAGGGGATCGCCCGGTCGATCAGCCCGGACCTCGAGATCAGCATGTGCACTCAGTCCGGCCGCGTGGGGCCGACACTGGTCGCCTACTCCGCCCAGGCCACCCTGCTCGTCGTCGGATCGAACGGTCCCGGTGGCCCGATCCCGCTGTCGCTCGGATCGATCCTCGGCGAGGTCACCTCGCACTGCGAGTGCCCGGTGATCCTGGTGCCCCCGCGCGCGGTGGCACGGCCGCGGCACGAGGACGCCCCGGTGGTGGTCGCCCTCGACGAGGGACCGGACGGTCCGAGCGCGCTGGCCTTCGCCGCCGAGACGGCTCAGAACCGCGGGGCAGCCCTCTGGGTCCTGACGGGCGCGGAAGCGTCCGGCCGGGATGGTGCGGGCGGGCAGTCGGCGACCTCGGCGCAGGCACAGCTCGCGCAGGTACGTGAGACCCATCCCGGCCTGGACATCCACACCGAGACCGTCACCGGGCGGGTCGAAGACGCGCTGTTGAGCACCGACGCGAGAGCCCAGCTGCTCGTGGTCGCCCGGGACCGCGGCGTCGGTGGCCTGGCCTCGGGCTGGGCCCGGCACTTCCTGCCCGTCCTGAGCGCCTGCCCGGTCGCGGTGGTGTCGAGCACCGTCGTGTCGGGCACGCACGCGTAGGGTCCGGCTCCCTCCCGCACGTCTCGAGCCTCCGGCCGTCGGGCGGAGCGGACCACCACCGGGGCGTCGTCGTGCCGCGGGCGCCCCTCCGCTCGCGGGGCCCATCCGGATCACGATCAACTGGCACTTAGCGGGCTCAACCCCGCAGGTCCGGCCCGCCAGGTGCCCGTTGATCAAGGTCGGCCGGGAAACGCGTGATCAACCCGTCGCGCTGCGGCCGCGAATCATATTCTGGTGCTCCCGAACGTCGGCGCCTCCGGGAGTGATGCAGCGTGACCACCCTGTCGTCCGAGGAGAGTTTCGTCGTCGAGACGGTGCGGTCGTTCGTGGACAAGGACGTCAAGCCGGTGGTCTCGGAGCTCGAGCACGCCAACACCTACCCGGAGGCGTTGATCGAGGCGATGAAGCAGCTGGGCATCTTCGGGCTGGCGATCCCCGAACCCTGGGGCTCCGCGCCGGTGTCGATGCCCTGCTATGCGCTGGTGACCGCGGAGCTCGCCCGCGGGTGGATGTCGCTGGCGGGGGCGATGGGCGGGCACACCGTGGTCTCCAAGCTGCTCGTGGAGTTCGGCACCCGCGCCCAGCAGGACCGCTACCTGCCGCGGATGGCCACCGGCGAGCTGCGCGCCACCATGGCGCTCACCGAGCCCGGTGGCGGCTCGGACCTGCAGGCCATGACCACCACCGCCCGGTCGTCCGGGGACGGGTATGTGGTGAACGGCTCGAAGACCTGGATCTCCAACGCGCGGCGCTCCGGGCTGATCGCGCTGCTGTGCAAGACCGACCCCGCCGCGGAACCCAAGCACCGCGGGGTGTCGATCCTGCTCGTCGAGCACGGCCCCGGCCTGGAGGTGTCGAAGGATTTGTCGAAGCTGGGCTACAAGGGCGTGGAGGCCTGCGAACTCAACTTCACCGACATGGCCGTCCCCGCCGAGGCGGTGCTCGGCGGCGAGGAGGGTCGTGGGTTCGCCCAGATGATGCGCGGCCTGGAGACCGGGCGGATCCAGGTCGCCTCCCGCGCGCTGGGGGTGGCCACCGCGGCGTTCGAGGACGCGTTGCGCTACGCCCAGCAGCGCGAGGCGTTCGGCCAGCCGATCTGGCGTCACCAGTCGATCGGGAACTACCTCGCCGACATGGCCACCAAGATCACCGCCGCCCGGGCGCTGATCCTGCACGCCGCCGAGCGCTTCGACGCCGGGCAGCGCGCCGACATGGAGGCCGGGATGGCCAAGCTGTTCACCTCCGAGATCGCCATGGAGGTCGCGCTGAACGCGGTGCGCATCCACGGCGGCTACGGCTACTCCACCGAGTACGACGTCGAGCGCTACTTCCGCGACGCCCCCCTGATGATCGTCGGCGAGGGCACCAACGAAATCCAGCGCAACGTCATCGCCTCACAGCTGGTCACACGCGGCGGGCTCGGCGAACCCTGAGCGAGCTCCGTCGGGGGGCGAGGATCAGCACGAGCCCGACGAGGACGAGCACGATCATCGCCAGTGCGGTCGCGACGTTGTTCGGCAGGCCGAGTGTCTCCGGGCGGCGGAGGGGATTGCCGTAGACGGGGTCACCGACGAAGAAGTACGACGTGCCCGGCCAGCACCCCGCGCCGAGCACCACGAGCCAGAACGCACCCGCGAGGTAGGCGCCCACCGCCATGGTGAAGCGGTCGGTGACCGGGCGACCGAGCAGGCACATCAGCGCACCGGCTCCCAGGGCGACGGCGGCCAGGAAGGACATCGCCGCGTGCAGCTTGGCGTGCGGCAACCAGGCGGGGTTGTCCATGTGGGCGCCGCGCAGGATCACGGCATCGAGCAGGACGGGAACGACGATCGTGGCGGCGGCCACGGCCACGAGAAGGGCCCGCCCGGCGCGGGCCGCCCGCTCGGCGCTCAGCGGCTCCGGCCGGATCGGGCCTCGCGTCGAGATGGTGAGATCGGGCATCAGGGGCTCCTTGGCCGCCGCGAAGTGTTCACTCGGGATTGTTACACCCGTAACGGCTAGATGTGAAGCAGTCCCGGGTGTCGTTAAGGTGAGGGCGTGAGCGAGGTCCGTCCCGAGTCCCCCACCGCGCCCTCGCGGCCGCCCTACGCGCTGGGGTTCCTGCTGCGTCGGGCCCACACGCGGGCCGCCCGCGCCTTCAGCGAGGCGCTGGCTCCGCTGGGCATCGAAGGTCGGCACTTCGGCGTGCTGGTGGCCCTGGTCGACGGGCCGCGGACACAACGAGATCTCGTCGAGGACGTCGGCAGCGACCGGGTCTCGATGATGCGGATCGTCGACGACCTCGAAGCCCGCGACCTCGCGATCCGGCGCGCGGTCCCCGGCGATCGTCGCCTGCGCGCGGTCGAGCTGACCGACCACGGCCGCCGGGTCCTCCACGACGCGGAGAAGACCGCCCGGGCAACCACCGAGGCACTCCTGGCCCACCTCGACCCGGACGAACGTTCCGCGCTCACTGCGCTCTTGATCCGCTTCGTCGACCCCGAGGCCTAGCGCGTCACCTACCGGCTCCCGATCCGGGTCCGGCCGGCTGGGCCGCGCGGCCTCTCACACCGCGCAGCTCGGCGTTGATCTCCTCGAGGGTGCGTGCAGCGCGTCGCTGATGACGCCGGTGTCGTAGCCGAAGAGGAAACCGCCGGGCGCGGCGCTCGCGTGGATCCGTCGATGACGTGTCCTTCCCTCGCGATCGGTTTGTCCCCCATGTCGCCCGAGAACCATACCCACCTGGCGTCCGTATCACACCGATCGGGCACGGGAGAGCCGGGTTCACTCCTTGTGCTCTCGAGGGGCCGCTGCCACACTTCGCTCACCCGGTCGGGTGAGCCCCGCTCGAATTTCCTCCCGGCCCGCTAGGCGAGGGAGCCTCGGATGGCGGATACGGATCTCAGCGTCGGAGGCCTGGACGATCGGGTGGCCTCCCTCAACGCCCGGCTGGACCGGCTCCCGGCGTTCGGACTGAGCCGGCTGGTCTTCGTGATCGTGGGCGCCGCGTACTTCTTCACGTTCTACGACATCACGGCCATCGGCGTCACGCTGCCCGTCCTGGAGCAGCAATTCGGGCTCACCGGTACCGAGCTGGCCCTGCCGGTCACCACCAACCTGTTCGCCTACATCGTCGGCGCGTACGTGCTCTCCAGCGTCGCCGACTACATCGGCCGTCGTCGTGCCCTGGCCCTGTCGGTGCTGCTGCTGTTCATCGGCGGCATCCTCACCGCGCTGTCGTGGAATCTGGAGACCCTGGCGATCTTCCGAGCCGTCACCGGACTGGGAATGGGCGCGGAGATCTCGCTGGCGGCGACGATCATGACCGAGCTGTCCCCACCGAGAATCCGAGGGCGCGGGGTCGCGCTGAACGTGTTCTGGGGCGGCGTGGGGCTGGCCGCCGCTCCCTGGATCGGCCTCGGCCTCATCACCTGGTTGCCGGACACCATCGGCTGGCGGGTCGTGTTCGCCATCGGCGGCTTGGCGATCTTCCTGCTCGCGTTTCTCAACGACCGGTGGGTGCCGGAGTCTCCACGGTGGCTCGTGCTCCACGGTCAGGCCGAGCGGGCGGAGGAGGTGATGGAGCGGATGGAGCAACACGTCCGGCGAACCGGCCGGGAGCTGCCCGAGCCGAAACCCTCGCCCGCGGAAGCGAACCTCTCGACCTTCCCGACGGCGGAACTGCTGCGTCCCCCGTACCTGAGCCGGGTGCTCGTGGTGTTCTTCTTCTGGTTCTTCAGCTACATGGCTGCCTACGCCTACCTGGCCTACCTCCAGACCCTGCTCAAGGCCATGGGCGTCGCGGAGAACCTGCTCTACAGCGCGATCGGGGACATCGGCTTCGTTCTCGGCGGGTTCCTGGCCCTGCTGGCCATCGACCGGTGGAACCGGAAGTACTCCGCGGCCGGGGCTGGTCTGGTCGGGATGGTGGGACTCGCCCTGATCGCGGTGAGCTCCGGTCCCGCACTGCTCATCGTCGGCGCCCTGCTGGCCGGCGTGTGGATCATGGCCCCGGCGCTGGGGTACGCGTACACCTCGGAGGTGTTCCCCACCCGCGCCCGGGCATCGGGCATGTCGATCGGCGACGGCCTGGGCCATCTCGGTGGCGCGGTCCAGCCATACATCGTCGTCGCCGGGCTCGCCGCCTTCGGTCCGCGCGGAACCTTCGGTCTGATGATCATCATGATCGCGATCGCGGCATCGATCATCCTGTTCGGCGGGCTGAGGACCGCAGGAGACCGGTTGACCGACCTCGCGCGCTGACGCTCGTACCGGGCAGCGCCCTTGACCTCGTACTTGTTTTTTGCAAGTGTGAGCACGCTCGCAGAGCGGACCCACAACGAGGGAGAACGTGATGACCCCGATGTTCGTGAACCTGCCGGTGACCGACCTGGATCGCGCGAAGGCGTTCTATACAGCGATCGGCTTCACGATCAACCCGCTCTTCACGGACCACAACGCGGCCTGCGTCGTCGTCGAGGACGGCCACAGCTACTTCATGATCCTGACGCGCGAGTTCTTCCAGACCTTCACCGACCTGCCGATCGGCGACCCGGCGGCGACCGTCTCGGTGGCGACCGCGATCTTCCTCGACAGCAGGGAGGCGGTCGACGCGACCGTCGCTGACGGCCTCGCCGCGGGCGGCTCGGAGGCGCGCCCGGCCGCGGACTACGGCTTCATGTACCAGCGTCAGCTCACCGATCCCGACGGCAACGTCCTCGAGTTCGGCTACATGGACCCGGTGGCCGCCGAGAAGGGACCCGAGGCCTTCACGAGTCAGCACGCCTGAGTTCGATGGCCCCGCGCGAGTACGGGCAGTACGACGGCGTCACCCGAGCGCTGGAGCTCGTGGGCGAGCGCTGGGCGATGCTCATCGTGCGCGACCTGCTCGTCGGGCCGCGCCGCAACGGCGAGCTCGCTGCGGGGCTGCCCCGGATCCCGAGCAACATCCTGGCGGCGCGGCTCAAGGAACTGCAGGCGGCCGGCGTCATCCGCCGGGTGCCGCGCTCGCGCGTGATCCTCTACGAGCTGACCCCCTACGGCCGCGAGCTCGAGCCCGTCGTGGTCGCGCTCGGCGCCTGGGGGTTCAAGGCCATGGGCGAACCCCGGGAGGAGCAGATCATCACCCCCGACTCGATGACCATGGCCCTCCGCACCGCGTTCCGGCCGCGGGTGGCGGCGAGCCTGCCCGCGACCGCCTACGCGGCGCACGTCGGTCCCGCCGAGCTGCTCGTCCGGGTGGACGGCCCCACCCTGGACGTGACGCGCGGGGACGGACCGGTCGACCTCGCCTTCACCGCGGGTCCCGACATCCGCCGGATCATCTCCGGGGAGCTCGCCCCGGCTCGCGCGATCGCGACCGGCGTGGTCGAGGTGCTGCGCGGGCGCGGCGACCTCCTCGACCGCTTCGCGAGCACGTTCCACCTGGCGGCCTGACCCGCACGGGCACTCAGCGGTGCAGGACCGCTTCGAGGTCGTCCCACCGGGCGGTGTCGGGGGACGGCTCAAAGGTCTCGGTCGTGACCTGCTCGGCCAGGAATGCCCGCACGCCGGCCAGGTCGCCCTCGAGAGCACCGAGGGCGCGGGCCTGCACCAGGACGTTGCCGGTGGCGGTGGCCTCCAGCGGGCCGGCGATGACGGGCACCCCGCAGGCGTCGGCGGTCAGCCGGCATAGCAGCCGGTTGCGGGCGCCGCCGCCGACGACGTGGACGGCGTCGACGCCGCGCCCCGAGAGCGCCACGGCCTCGCGGACGGTGCGCCGGTGGGCCAGCGCGAGGCTGTCGAGGACGCAGCGCACGATGCCGGCCCGGCTCTCGGGAACCGGCTGGCCGAGTGCGGCGACGGCGGCCGCGACCCGGTCGGGCATCGTGTCGGGGGCGAGGAACGCCTCGTCGGCGGCGTCGACCACCACGGCCGGGCCGTCGTGGGTCTCGGCCTCGCGCAGCAGCGGCTCCAACGGCGGGGAGCCCCAGGCCCTCAGAGATTCCTGGAGCAGCCACAGACCCATGACGTTGCGCAGGTAGCGCACCGTGCCGTCCACGCCGCGCTCGTTGGAGAAGTTCGCGGCCCGGGAGGCCTCGGTCAGCACCGGGGCGTCGAGCTCGACACCGACCAGGGACCACGTGCCGCAGGAGACGTAGGCGAACCGTTCGCCGGTGGCGGGGACCCCCACGACGGCCGAGGCGGTGTCGTGGGAGCCGACGGCGAGCACCGGGGTGGCCGGGTCGAGCCCGGTGTCCGCGGCGACCGCAGGATCGAGCGGCCCGACGACGCTGCCCGGGGCCCGCAGCGGCGGCAGCAGACCGGGATCGATCCCCACGCGACGCGCGAGATCCCGGTCCCAGTCCCGCCCGTCCGCGGCGAGCAGGCCGGTCGTGGAGGCGTTGGTGAGCTCGGCGCCGTCCTCACCGGTGAGCCAGGAGGTGAGCAGGTCCGGGATGAGCAGCAGTCGCCGCGCCGCGGCGAGCTGGCAGGTCCCGGCCGCGGCCACGAGCTGGTAGATCGTGGTGAACGGCAGCTCCTGCAGCCCCGTGCGGACGTAGAGCTCCGTGGCCGAGACGAGCTCGTGGACCCGCTCGGCGACGCCCGCGGTGCGGTCGTCGCGGTGGTGCACCGGGGTGCCGAGCAGGGCGCCGTTGGCGTCGAGCAGCCCGTAGTCGACGCCCCAGGTGTCCACGCCGATCCCGTCGACGTGACCCGCGGCGCGCAGCCCCGTGAGGATCTCCCGGTACAGCCCGACCACGTCCCAGTGCAGCGTGCCCCGCACCCGGACAGGACCGTTGGCGAAGCGATGGACCTCCTCGAGCCGGAGGCCGTCCTCGCTACCGACCCGCGCCCGCACCACCCGGCCCGAGGACGCTCCGAGGTCGACGGCGGCGACGGTGACGCCCGCCGTCGTACTCACCGCAGGAACGCGGCCGCGACGCCGGCGTCGACCGGGACGTGCAGGCCGGTGGTGTGCGACAGGTCGGACGAGCAGAGCACGAACACCGCGTTCGCGACGTTCTCGGGCAGCACCTCGCGCCTCAGCAGGGTCCGCTGCGCGTAGAAGGCGCCGAGCTCGGACTCCTCGACGCCGTACACCGCCGCCCGCTGGGCCCCCCAGCCGCCGGCGAAGATGCCCGACCCGCGGACGACGCCGTCGGGATTGACCCCGTTGACCCGGATGCCGTGCTCGCCGAGCTCGGCGGCCAGCAGCCGCACCTGGTGGGCCTGGTCGGCCTTGGCCGCGCCGTAGGCGACGTTGTTCGGGCCGGCGAAGACGCCGTTCTTGGAGGCGATGTAGACGATGTCGCCGCCGAGACCCTGGTCGATCATCGCGCGGGCCGCGGCGCGGGAGACCAGGAAGGAGCCCCTGGCCATGACGTCGTGCTGGAGGTCCCAGTCGGCGTCGGTGGTCTCCAGCAGCGGCTTGGAGATCGAGAGGCCGGCGTTGTTGATCACGAGGTCGATCCCGCCGAAGGCCAGGGCGGCCGCATCGACCGCGGCCGCGACGGCCTCGGCGGAGGTGACGTCGACGGTGACGGGCACCGCGACGTCGCGCGAGCCCAGCTCCTGCGCGACGGAGGCGGCGCCCTCGCCGTCCCGGTCGGCGACGACCACGCACGCGCCCGAGGCGGCGAGGCGTTGTGCGGTCGCCCGCCCGATCCCGGACCCGCCGCCGGTGACCAGCGCGATCCGTCCCGCCAGCGGCTGGGGCTTCGGCAGGCGGGCGAGCTTGGCCTCCTCGAGCGCCCAGTACTCGATCCGGAACTTCTCCGACTCCTCGATCGGGGCGTAGGTGGAGATGGTCTCGGCGCCACGCATGACGTTGATGGCGTTGACGTAGAACTCGCCGGCCACCCGGGCGGTCTTCGCGTCGGCGCCGAAGGAGAACATCCCGACGCCGGGCACCAGCACGATCGCGGGGTCGGCGCCGCGCATGGCGGGGGAGTCCGCGTCGGCGTGCCGGGCGTAGTAGGCCCGGTAGTCCTCGCGGTAGGCGGCGTGCAGCTCGTGCAGCCGCACGACGACGTCGTCGAGCGGCGCGTCGGCGGGCAGGTCGAGCACCAGGGGACGGACCTTGGTGCGCAGGAAGTGGTCGGGGCAGGAGGTCCCCAGCGCGGCGAGGGCCTCGAGCTTCTCCCGGGCGCAGAACTCGAGCACGGTCCCGGTGTCGGTGTAGTGGCCGACCATGCGACGGTCGGTGGAGGCGAGCCCGCGCAGCACCGGCGCCAGCGCGGCCGCGCGGGCGTGGCGCTCGGCGTCGGGCAGCGGCTCGTACCCACGGCGCACCGCGCCGAAGGCGACCGAGGGGTCCGTGCCGCCGTGGGCGTCGATGTACTCCTGCGCGGTCCGGATGATCTCGAGCGACCGCTGCTCGCACTCCTGCGAGGTCTCACCCCACGCCGTGATGCCATGTCCGCCGAGCACGACCCCGATGGCCTCGGGGTTCGCGGCGGCGACGGCGGCGATGTCGAGGCCGAGCTGGAAGCCGGGCCGCCGCCAGGGCACCCACACCACCCGGTCTCCGAAGATCTCCTTGGTGAGCGCCTCGCCGTCGGCGGCGGTGGCGACCGCGATGCCCGCGTCGGGGTGCAGGTGGTCGACGTGGGCGGCCTCGACCAGGCCGTGCATGGCGGTGTCGATGGACGGGGCAGCGCCGCCGCGGCCGTGCAGGCAGTAGTCGAACGCGCCGACCATCTCGTCCTCACGCTCGACGCCGGGGTAGACGTCGACCAGGGCACGCAGCCGGTCGAGGCGCAGCACGGCGAGGCCGGCCTCGGTCAGGGTGCCGAGGTCACCGCCGGACCCTTTCACCCAGAGCAGGTCGACGTCGTCGCCGGTCGCCGGGTCGACGGCGCGGCCCGCGGCGGAGGCGTTGCCGCCGGCGTAGTTGGTCGTGGTGGGGTCGGCGCCGAGGCGGTGGCTGCGCTCGAGGAGATCGCGAACGGGCGCGGGGGTGGAGGGGGTCACGGGCGTGGCTCCTGAGGTGATCGGTGTCGTAGGCGATGCGGGCGATCGGTGGCGGTCAGGCGCCCCAGCCGGCCTGCGCGCCGCCGACGCGCTCGGCCTCGATCCGTTGCTGGTAGCCCGAGCGGCGGTAGGCACCCAGCGGGTCGGGGTCGAGGCCCTGCTCGACGCGGACCTCGCGCAGCAGGGGGCGGACGTCGGTGGCGTAGGCGTCCATGAGGACCTCGTTCGCCCCGAGCACGTCGCCGGCGGCGCGGGCGGCGGCCAGTGCCTCACGGTCGAGCAGCAGCGCCTTCGCGGTGGCCTCCTGCACGTTCATCACCGAACGGATCACCGCAGGGATCTTGGCCTCGATGTTGTGGCACTGGTCGAGCATGAAGGCGATCCCCGAGTCGGGGGTGTGCACGCCGGCCTCGACGATCTCGTTCATGATCCGGAACAGCTGGAACGGATCGGCGGCGCCGACCATGAGGTCGTCGTCGGCGTAGAAGCGCGAGTTGAAGTCGAACGCTCCCAGGCGCCCGGCGCGCACCAGGAACGCCACGATGAACTCGATGTTGGTGCCCGGCGCGTGGTGGCCGGTGTCGATGCACACCGTGGCCTTCGGTCCGAGCTCGAGACAGTGGGCGTACGAGGTGCCCCAGTCGGGGACGTCGGTGTGGTAGAAGGCGGGCTCGAAGAGCTTGTACTCGAGCAGGATGCGCTGATCGGCGCCGAGCCGGTCGTAGACCTCGCGCAGCGCCTCGGCCAGGCGGTCCTGGCGGGCGCGCATCGAGTCCTGGCCGGGGTAGTTGGTGCCGTCGGCGAACCACAGCTTGAGATCGCGGCTGCCGGTGGCGTCCATGACGTCGACGCAGTGCAGCAGGGCGTCGGTCGCCTTGCGCCGGACCCGCGGGTCGGGGTTGGTCACCGATCCGAGCTTGTAGTCGTCGTCCTGGAACACGTTGGCGTTGACCGCGCCGATGCCCAGGCCCTGGTCGGCCGCGTACTTCGCCAGCTCGGCGTAGTCGTCCACGCGGTCCCACGGGATGTGCAGCGACACCGTCGGGGCGGCGCCCGTGAGGCGGTGCACGACGCCGGCGTCGGCGATCTTCTCCCACGGGTCACGCGGGACGCCGGGCTGGGCGAAGACCTTGAAGCGCGTGCCGGAGTTGCCGTACGCCCACGACGGCGTGTCGATGCTCTGCGCGGCGAGGTCGCGTCGGACACCGGTCGTCTCGGCGGTCATGGGCAGGGCTCCCTGCGGCTCGGCACCCGTCCGGGACGAAGTGTATTGGATCGTTTCACGCCCGACGATAGGTGGCGCGCATCGCGGCGGTCAACGCCTTCCTCCCTGCTCCCTTCGCTGAAACGGTTTAGCGAGATCGGGATGCCGAAGGGCGGCTTGTGATCTCGACAACCCCTCCCTATGGTGCTGCTCTAATACGTTTCAATCGCACGGCCGCCGACCGGTCGACGACGACGAGGAGAGCCCGGATGTCCGTGACACCGGCGACGGGAACCGGTCCCACCGGGGACGACGGAACGATCAGCAAGCAGCACTGGCGCTGGGCGGGGCTGGCCGGCATGGCGTCCTACCTCGACGCCGGATCGATCGTGGCGCTGGGCTCCGGGCTCACGGTGTTCCAGCAGGAATTCGGGATGTCCGCCACGGGGGTGGGCATCCTCGCCGCCATCGGCCCCAACGCCATCGGGTGCGCGATCGGGGCGTTCTTCGGGGGCCGCCTGGGCGACAGGCTCGGCCGCAAACGGATCTACCAGTGGGACCTGCTGGTCTACGCCCTGGGCATCGCCCTCATCGCCCTCGCGGTGCACCCGGCGATGCTCTTCGCCGGCACCGTCATCGTCGGCCTGGCGGTCGGCGCCGACGTACCGACCTCGCTGGCGCTGGTCGGTGAGTTCGCGCCCGACCGGGGCCGGGGCCGCCTGCTCGGGTTCACCCAGGTGGCCTGGTACATCGGCCCGGTCGTGGTGCTGCTGCTCGCGCTGGCGCTCAACCCGCTCGGCGTGCTCGGTACCCGGCTGGTGTTCGCGAGCCTGTTCCTGGTCGCGGTCGTCACCTGGGCGCTGCGGCGCGGGATAGCGGAGTCGGCGCGCTGGCGCTCGGCCAGCGAGCTGCCGGGCAACGCCGCCCAGCGGGTACGCGCCCTCTTCCGCGGCAACCACCTCAAGGCGCTGCTCTACACCGGCTCCTTCTACACGTTCTGGAACCTCGCCGCCGGCACCGCGGGGATCTTCACTCCGTACATGGTGAAGACCATCGGCGCGGGCTCGAACGCCGCGGGTGTCGCGCTGTCCTGTCTCGGGTTCGCCGCCGGCATCGTCGGCACCATCGCACTGTTCATGCCGTTCTACGACCGCTCGCACGGCGTCCGGAAGGGATTGTTCGCCGTGGGCGCGATCATGCAGATCTGCTCGTACGGGCTCTACCTGGTCGTGGACTTCACCGTGCCCAGCGTGATCGCCAGCGTCCTGCTGTTCTACATCGGCAGCGCCGTCGCCGGCGAAGCGACCTACAAGGTCACCAGCCAGGAGCTGTTCCCGACGATGCTGCGCGGCACCGCACAGGGGTTCACCTTCGGGGTCGCCCGGGTCGTGCTCGGACTCTTCAGCCTGGTCGTCCCGCTGCTCTCGGCCATCGGGATCGTCCCGGTCGCGCTGCTGCTCACGCTGTTCCTGCTGATCAGCGGCATCGTCGGCTACCTCGCGATGCCCGACACCACCGGGAAGTCACTGGAGCAGATCGAGGCCGAACGGGCCGGGGGTGCGCCGGCCCGCGCCCCGGCGACCACCTGATCGACACCGACCACGACACGGCCCGGTTCCCCACGGGGAGCCGGGCCGTGACGCGTCGCAACGTGCCCGGTCGACGTCACGCCGACGCGGTGCGGCCGGCGACGAAGGTCGAGGACCGCACGACGAGCTCGGGGGTGAACACCACCTGACGGTGCTCGTGCTCGGCGCCCGCCTCGACCTCGGTGAGCAGCAGCTCCACCGCCGTGCGCCCGATCAGGTCGCGCGGTTGGGCCACGGAGGTCAGGGGCACTGCCGCCGCCGCGGCGAACTCGATGTCGTCGTACCCCACGATGGCCAGGTCCTCGGGGACCCGCAGGCCCCAGTGCACGTTGCGCTGCAGCAGCCCCAGGGCCAGCAGGTCGTTGGCGCAGAACACCCCTGTGGGTCGCCGCCTCGTCGGGAGGCCCGCGAGGCGCTCCCCCGCCCGCCGGCCCTCCGCCACGGTCAGCCCGGTCGTCTCGAGCACCACGAGCTCGTCCGGGTCTCGCCTCGCCTGCTCCAGGGCCGAGCGGGCGCCGGCGACGCGGTCCGCGACCTGCCCGAGGGAGACCGGCCCGCCGACCACCGCGAGCCGGTCGTGCCCCAGCTCGAGCAGGTGGGCCGCCGCCATCGCTCCGCCCGCGCGGTCGTCGACCGCCACGGAGCAGTGCCCCGGTCCGGCGCCCCGGTCGACGACCACCACCGGCGTGCCCTGCCGCGGGAGCTGCTCCAGACGCGGATCCGTGGCGTCCACCGGGGTGATCAGCACGCCCTGCACCCGCTGCTCGGCCAGCAGCTCCAGGTAGCGTGCCTGGCGGCCGGCGTCGTCGCCGCAGTCGCAGAGATACGTGGCCAGGCCCGCGTCGTCGGCACTGCGCTGGACGCCGGCCGAGACGTCGGTGAAGAACGGGTTGGCGACGTCGAGCACGACGTAGGCCAGCGTGCGGCTGCGTCCTGAGCGCAGGTGACGGGCCGATTCGTTGCGGACGAAGCCCAGGGCGATGATCGCCTGCTCCACCCGGGCGCGGGTGGCCGCGCTGACGCGATCGGGCCGGTTGAGGACGTTCGAGACCGTGCCGAGGGAGACCCCGGCCCGTGCCGCGACGTCCTTCATGCTCGGCGCGCCCACGGTCCCATCATGCCCGCTCCGACCAGCCCCCCATCGCCAGACGGTCCGGCCGCGTCGAGCAGGTCCTCCACCCACCCCTCCCGGCGACGCCGCCCCACCCCTCCCGGCGACCCCGCCCCACCACTCCCCGAGCACGGCTTGTCGCGGGCGCCTGTGCTCTCCCTCCCGCCTTGTCGTTCTGGTTCGCAACGACAAGACAGCGCGCTGAACGCAGAAGACCGCGACAAGAGCCGCACGGCCAGCGGGCGGAGCGGCCCGCAGGACCGACCGCCCCTCCCCGCGCACGGCCTGTCGCGGGCTCCTGCGCTCTCCGGTCCGCCTTGTCGTTCTGGTTCACAACGACAAGACAGCGCACCGACCGCAGAAGAGCGCGACAAGAGCTGCGTGGCCGGCGCCGCCGGTCATAGTCGCCGTGCCGATCCGGGCCTGCTCCCCCGCACGTTCGATGAACTCCACTTTCACGGTTGCGTGTACGAGGTTGCGATGGACGTGGAGGATGTGGACACCGAAGACTGCCGCGGTCGGCCCTGGCACGGAGCTGGAAAGGGAGTCGCACGTGGCGCCGTCGACGATGGCCGCGGTTCTGCTGACCGGTCATGGCGGGCTGGACCGGCTCCAGTACCGCACCGACGTCGCGACCCCGTCCGCGGGGCCGGGCGAGGTGGTGATCCAGGTCGCCGCCGCCGGGATCAACAACACCGACGTCAACACGCGCACCGGGTGGTACTCGAAGGCGGTCGGTCAGGACACGGGCGCGGGGGGCGCCGCGGGCTTCGACAGCGTCGACGACCTCGACGCGACCTGGTCCGGGAAGGCGCTGGAGTTCCCGCGCATCCAGGGCGCCGACGTGTGCGGCCGGATCGTGGACGTCGGGGAGGGGGTCCCCCGCGGCCGGGTCGGCGAGCGGGTCCTCGTCCGCACGATGCTGCGGGCGCCGGTCGAGCACCGCCCGTTCGAGTGCTGGACGCTGGGCAGCGAGTGCGACGGCGGCTTCGCGCAGTTCACGGTGGCGCCGTCGGACGACACCTACGCGGTCCGCAGCGACTGGTCCGACGAGGAGCTGGCCGCGATCCCCTGCGCCTACTCGACCGCGGAGAACATGCTGCAGCGCGCCGCGCTCGGGGCCGAACGAGTGCTCGTCACCGGCGCGTCCGGCGGGGTCGGGCTCGCCGCGGTCCAGCTCGCGAAGCGCCGCGGTGCCGAGGTCACCGCGGTGTGCTCACCCGCCAAGGCCGACGACGTCGCTGCGCAGGGTGCGGACCGCACCCTCGACCGCGGCGCCGACGTGGTCGGGGCGCTCGGCCGCGCGGCTGTCGACGTGGTCGTCGACCTCGTCGGTGGGGCGGCGTTCCCGTCCCTGCTCGACGTGCTGCGACCCGGCGGGCGCTACGCGATCTCCGGCGCCATCGGCGGGCCCCTCGCCGAGATCGACCTGCGAACCCTGTACCTGCGCGACCTCACCCTGCTCGGCTGCACGTTCCAGGAGGACTCGGTCTTCGCCGACCTCGTCGGCTACGTCGAGCGTGACGAGGTGCGCCCCGTCGTGGCGCGCACCTATCCGCTGGAGCAGATCGCTCGCGCACAGGAGGAGTTCCTGGCGAAGCGTCACACCGGCAAGCTCGTGCTCGTGCCGCCCCTGGTGGAGGGGTGAGCGCGGATCGCGCTCTACGACGTCGAGCTGCCCTACGCCGGCGGGGTGTACCGGCTCTCCGGCGCCCGCACGTACACGTCGTTCCGGGCGTCGATCGTGCGGATCACCTGCGACGACGGCACCGAGGGGTGGGTGAGAGCACCCCGTTCGGGTCAACGTACATCGCCGCCCACCCGGCGGACACCCGCGCGGGCATCGGCGTGCTGGCACCGGAGCTGATCGGGTGCGACGCGCGCCGCGTCGAACGCATCGGCGACGCCACCCCGGCCGGCAGCTCACCGGGCCTGGGCGCGACGATCGACGAGGACGTCCTCGGCACCCCTGTGCCGTCCTGGGAGTTCTGAGCGGCTTCTCCCCCAAGACGTAGTAACGCGCTGTGCTGGAAAGGCGAAACCGCAGCGAGTGGAACACCGCGAGCAGCGCGGGTCACACGCCCGAATGGAGCACCCCGCCATGTCCAGCTACGCCCCGCCGCCGCCAGCCCAGTCGGGCCTGCCACAACCCGCGCCCGAACCGCGCGCGTCGAACGGCCTGGCCACCGCGGGGTTCGTCATCGCCCTCATCGGGGCGGTGCTCTCGTTGATCCCTGGTGTCGGGCTGGTGTCGTGGGTGCTCGCCCCACTCGGACTGGTGCTCTCGATCATCGGACTGCAGCGCTCCGGGTACCTCGGCAGCCGCGGGCTCGCGACGGCCGGCATCGTCCTCGGCGCCCTGGGCCTGCTGATCTGCCTGATCTGGGTCGCGGCGTTCTTCTCTTCGCTCGGCCACACCACCTCGACCACCACCTCCGCGACCAAGCCGTCGTACTCGTCGCCGCAGTACACGGCGACCCCTCCCTCTGCGGCCGCGCCGGACTCGTCGACCACAGACACCGTCAACGGGTTCTCCCAGGGAACCTACGAAGTCGGAACGGGCGCGAGTCAGATCGCGCCCGGGAAGTACCGCACGACCGGCGCCCCGGCTGACCAGTTGTGGCAGTTCTGCATGGCCAGCCGGGAGAAGAGCGACGGCGGCACGATCGGCTTTCCGGTCACGACCAACACCGGGCCGGCCTTCGTGACGGTGCAGTCGTCGGACGGGATGGTCGAGTTCAGCGGGTCCTGCACCTGGTCGAAGGTCGGCTGAGGTCACTGACGGCGCTGCTTGGGGCTGTCGTCCAGAGCTGATCGAGCTAGAACCCCGACACCCGGAGGGTCAGGTTGATGCGCTCGTCTCCAGCGGTCCCGATCGACGGGGCGGGAACGGCGGGGAGCACTCGCGGCACCCCGTGGTGCACGAGGCGGTTCTCGCGCCCGAAGACGATCAGATCGCCCGACTCCAGGACGACATCGGTGTAGGGCCGGCCCCGATTCTCGGTGTTGCCCACCCGGAACACGCAGGCTGCCCCGAGCGACAGGGACACCACCGGGTCGGGCGCGCGTTCCTCGCGATCGACGTGCATGCCCAGCCGGGCCGCCCCGCGATAGAAGTTCACCAGGGCCACGTCGGGGCGGTACGCCGCGCCCGCCGCCGCGTCCTCGTACGCGTCGGTCACCGCGGCCGCGCCCAGCCAGGCCAGCCACGCGGGAAGGGGGGTCACCGGGGAGCCGTCCTGGTCGTCGCGGGTCGCTGAGTAGCGGTAGGGGATCCAGTGCCAGCCCAGGCACACCGTCGAGACGCTCATCTCGTGGCCACTGGGCAGGGTCGCGCGTCGGGCACCGGGTCCTTCCGCCGCCCAACCCCGGGCCACCTGGACCAGGTCCCGCTGACGCGCCTCCTCGAGCCAGCCCGGCACGTGCACCACCCCGGGCGCGATCTCGCGCCGGGGTCGCGGGATCAGACCGAGCACGGTCGGCGTCCTCCTCGACCCGTCGTCACCACTGGGCGAGCTCGAGCACCTGGAAGGCCATGCGCGCCATGAGCAGGCTGTCGAGGGTCGCCGGGTCGCGCCCGGTGATCTCGCGGATCCGCCCGAGGCGGTAGCGCACGGTGTTCTCGTGGACCTCGAGGTCGGAGGCGGTGCGCTGTACCCGGGCGTCCGCGGCGAGGAATGCCCGCCAGGTGGCGAGCAGCGGTCCGTTCACGCCGTCGTGCTCGCGCACGGGAGCGACGAGCTCGTCCGCGAAGCGGACGGCCTCCTTGACCCGGCCGCTGGACACGACGACGCGGAACAGTCCGAGCTCGTCGACGGTGAGGACGCCACGCGACCAGCCGAAGGACCGGGAGAGCTCCTCGACTTCACGCAGTTCGCGGTGGGCGCGCGGGAAGTCCTCGGGCTCGCGGCACACCGCCGACACCACTACGCCACGCACCCGCACCCTCGGTCCGAGCGCTTCGGCGAGGGCCTCGAGGCGGCCACGCAGCTCCTCCGGGGTCGACATCCCCGACGAGGCGCCGAGACGCACCAGCACCACCACGGCGCCGGGCAGGCTGATGGCCGGTGGCTCGTCGGTGCCCAGCCGTGCGGCGAGGCCGGCCACGATCTGGCCGCGGGCCGTCGAGGCATGCGGGTGCCCGTGCCCGCCCTCGACGGCGAGACGCACCAGCGCGTGCGGTTCGTTGAGGTCGACCCCGAAGGGAAGGCCCCGGCGCGCGAGCTGGGCGGTGTCGCGATGGTTGTGCAGCAGATCGGAGAGGAAGTCGTCACGAGCCTGGCCCTCGGCCTCGATCTGACGGCGCTCGGAGAGCACCTGCAGGGCGAGCACCGTCGCGCCGTGCTCGGCGAGCTTGGTGTCGAGGTCGGAGAGTGGGCGACCGACCTCCGCGACGGTGAGGTAGCCGCTGGGCTGTCCCTCGACGATCAAGCGGCAGACCAGGTAGCGGCGCCCCAGCCCCGTGACCGTGGACGGCTCGACGATCGTGGAGGGATTCGCGGCCGACAGCGCCGAGATCATCTCGCGGAGCGAGCTGCACGCCCGGGCTCGCTCCCCCAGCACCGGAGGGTGGGTCATCCGCAGCGGCGGTGGAGCGGCCCACGTCAGCACGGCGTGGTCCTCGTCGAGCAGCGCCACCGGCTTCCCCGCGAGCTCGCAGAGCAGGCCGACCACGGCACGGATGTCGGCGCCCTCGAGCACGGCGCCGGTGAGGCGGGCGTGCACGTCGGCGAGGTACTCGAGCGTCCGCTTCTGGCGGTCGACCTCCTCGGCCATCCCCGCGAGACGCGCATTGAGGACGGCCTGTTGGATGAACAGCGCGGCGAGCCGGCCGAAGAGCTCGGCAAGGGAGATGTCGTCGTCGGTGTAATCGTGGTTGCGGGCGACGTTGTCGACGAAGATCAGGCCGATGACCGCGTCGTCGAAGACCAGCGGCACCCCCAGCATCGCGCGCACGCCCCAGTGCTGCATGGTGCGGCGGTGCGGGCGGGGATCGTTGGGCACGTCGGTGATCAGCACCGGCGCCGCGCTGCGGATGACCTCGCGACTGAAGGCGTCGCCCGGTATCCCGGCCTCCTGGGCCTGCACTGCGGCGCTGATGTTCCCCGCGTCGCCGCACCAGCCCGCTCCACCGCGGAAGCGACCGTCCTCATGGCGCAGGTAGACCGAGCAACGGCTGACGCCGAGCAGGTGGCAGAGCTTCTGGCCGACCAGGGCCAGCAGGTCCTCCAGCCGACTCGCGGTGATCGCCTCGGTGGTGATCTCGCTGAAGGCGGCGATGACGTCCCGCTCGCGCGGTGCGCGTCCTGACGACGACGGGCGCGGGTCATCGAGGAGTGAGCTCATCGCCACCGCCTCCTCGTCGACGCGTCGCGCCACGAGTCTGCCTCGCGGACCCGTCGCGGCGGGAGGGGTCGGGCGCGCCGAGGTCCCCGGGTGGGCGGTGCCCCCCGGGGACCGGGTCCGGCGGGCCCTCAGACGGCAGCCGGTGTCTTCGTCTGCATCTTGTGCAGCTCGGGCACCACCTTCTCGCCGAAGAGCTTCATGCTCGCGTGCACTCTCTCGTAGGGCATCCCGGCGTAGGAGAAGGCCAGGTTGGCCATGAAGTCGCCCAGCGCGTCGCGGCGTTCCTCATACTTGCCGACGATCTGCTCGGGGGTGCCGTAGACGTTCGCCTCGACGTATCCGGCGGCGGCGGCCTCCATGCCGGCCTCGCGGATCATGTCGGCGCCGACCTGGTAGGCCTCGTAGCCCGGCGTTTCCCGCCAGTGCGAGCCGGCGAAGTCGTAGTGCTTGATCACCGACAGGAAGTACCGCGAGATGTACTCGTGGGCGACGGCCTTCGCCTCGTCCGGGTCCTCGTGGCAGTAGGTGAAGTCCTGCAGCAGCGGCGGACCGGGCTCGCTGCCGTGGTGCTCGCGGTGCAGTCCGCGCCAGCGCTCGATCGCCTCGGCGTGGGTGCCGATGTCGTACTGCATGAACGTCATCATCTGCACCGGCAGCTTCGCGATCGCCGGGATGGAGTCCGGCGACATCGCGACCCCGAAGAGGCGCCCCTCGAGCGAGCGGCTCGGTCCGGGCCGCACCGCCGTCCGCGGCTGGTGGTACAGCGCCCCGTCGTGATCGACGATGCCCTCGGCGAGCCCCTTGATGATCATCGGCGCGGCCTCGTCGAAGCGCCCGCGGGCCTCGCCCATGTCCGTGCGGAAGGCCTCGTACTCCATCTTGGCCAGACCGCGGCCCATGCCGAACAGGGTCCGTCCGCCACTGAGGTGATCAAGCATGATCACCTTCTCGACGACGCGCAGCGGGTCGTTCCACGGCAGGATCACCGCACCGGTGCCCAGCTTGATGCGCTCGGTGCGTGCGGCCAGATAGGACATCAGCTGCAGGTTGTCGGGACACATCGAGTAGTCGTCGAAGTGGTGCTCGGCCGCCCAGACCGAATCGAACCCGTACTGCTCGGCGAGCACCCCGAGCTCGGTGTCCTCGAGGAAGACCTCCTCGTCGGTCTTGTCTGAGAACCAGTTCTGGAAGACGAGCAGGACGCCGACGTTCATGGATGTACCTCCGGATCTCGAAATGGGCGGATTGGCCAAGAGCGGTCAGGGCCCCAGGAACACCGCACGGGTGTGCTCGGTGTCGAGGAACTCCTTCACCCGGCGGATGCGTCCGCCGGAGAGCTCGAAGACGAAGTGGTAGAGGTTGTTGTAGACGCGGCCGTTGCTGAGCTCGGCGTACGACTCCGTCTCGGCGGCGACGCGGTCGCCCTCGGCGGTCAGCGCGAGCGGGGTCAGCCGGATCGCGCCGCTGGTGGAGAGCGTCGACAGGCCGGCGAGCATCTCCCCGAACGCGGCCTTGTCCTTCTCCCCCGAGATGCCCTCGATCGTGCCGGCGACCCACCACGTCGCGTCTTCGGTGAGGTACGACAGGATCGCGTCGACATCGCCGCGGGAGAACACCTCCATGAACTCGATGACGACGGCCTTGTTGGTCTCCTCCCGGCTGCGGGCGGCGGGTGCATCGGTGGTCATGGTCGGCGACGTTAGGAACGGATGTGCGGTGACGGAACGTCGCGGGGCGACCACGGTTGGAGGTCTGCACAACTCCGCGCCTCACCCCGTCCCGAACGTGGCCATGAGGCCCCCGTCGACGGGCACGACGGCTCCGGTCATGTAGCTCGCCCCGGCCACGGCCACCACGACGTCGGCGATCTCCTCGGCGCTGCCGGTCCGCCCGGCCGGAATCGCGGCCACGATGCGGCGGCGGGCGGCGAGCGAGAGCCCCGCGGTCATCGCCGTGTCGACGAATCCAGGGACGACGAGGTTCACCCGCACCCCGGCCGGCGCGAGCTCGACCGCCAGCGAGCGGGTCAGCCCGGACAGGCCCGCCTTGGCCGAGGCGTAGGCGCTGTCGCCGGGGAAGCCGCGGAAGCCGACCACGGCGCCCACGTTGACGATCGCGGCGCCCCGCGCGAGGTGGGGCACGGCGGCGTGGCAGACCTCGTAGGCGCCGGTGAGGTTGGTCGTGAGCACCTCGTCCCAGCGCGCACGGTCGAGGTCGGAGATGCGCCCGCCGCGGTGCACCCCGGCGCAGTTGACCACGACGTCGAGACCGCCGAGGTGCTCGTGGGCCCGGGCCAGCGCGGCGTCGATCGCGGCCCCGTCGGTGACGTCGGTGGGGATCTCCAGGACGCGGTCGGAGGCGTAGGGCTCGTCCGCGGGGCTGCGGGCGAGGACCGCCACCGCCGCGCCAGCCTTGGCGACCTGATCGACGACCGCCCGCCCGATGCCCCGGGTGCCCCCGGTGACCAGCCACCCCCCGGTCACGGTCACCCCGTGCGGTCCAGGAACGCCAGCAGCTCGGCGAGATACGTGTCGCGTTCCTCCAGGTGCGGGGCGTGGCCGCTGGCGTCGAAGGCGACCAGGCGGGCGTCGCGGTAGAGCGGGGCGGCGGCCTCGGCGCCCGAGAACGCGACGAAGCCGTCCTGGCGGCCGTGCAGCAGGAGTGCCGGCACCTCGAGGGTGCCGATCGCCTTGCGCTGGTCGAGGACCGCGAGGTCGCGCAGCGAGTCGTCCCCGCGCGGGCCCATCTCGAGGAACATGCCCCACATCCAGTCGACGAGCTCGCGCGTCACGGGCGCCGCGCACACCGCTTGCGCCACGCCCATGAGCGTCGTGGCCCGGTCGGCCGCCGCCCCGGCCAGCACCGCCTCGACGTCGTCGACGGTGCCGCCGTGGGGCCAGTCCGGCGCCGAGGTGTAGCGCGGGGTGGCGCCGCCGGTGAGGACGAGGCCGCCCGCGGCGGACCCGAGCCGGGCCACGGCGTCGACCGCGACCGCGCCGCCCAGCGACCAGCCGTCGACCACCGGGTGGTCGAGCCGGAGCTCGTCGCAGAGCCGCGCGACATCGGCTCCCATCGCGGCGACCGAGACGTCGGCGAAGTCCTTGTCCGAGCGACCGCAGCAGCGCAGATCGAGCAGGACGACGGCGTGGCCGGCGGCGCGCAGTGCCGGTGCGACGGTGTCCCACGAGCGGGCGGTGACACCCCAGCCGTGGACGAGGACCACGGGTCGACGCTCTCCGGGATGGTGCTCGAAGTAGATCCGCCGACCGCTCTCGACGTCCAGATACCCCACGTCACCCTCCCGCTGGTACGCGCCCGGTGCACGACTCGTCTGCGGCGGACGTTAGGAGCGGGCGGCGCGCTCCCGGGAGGCGTCGACGTCGACCGGATTGTGGGTTCCCCCAAGCCGGTCGTCATCCACGATCTCCCGGCGTCGCTCACGCCGGGACATCGGCGGGGGCCCGGGCGGCCGCGAGACGCTCCCGGACCGCCGGCGCGACGCGCTCGGCCAGCAGCTGCACGCGTCGCGACCCGTGATCGACGGGCTCCCCGGGCAGCTGCGCCCAGAAGTGCACGTCGCGGATTTGCGGGCGCGCGGTGAGCATCGCGGTGAGCTCCTCGACCGCGGTGGCCGGAATCCCACAGCGCGAACGCCCCCGCGGCCACGATCTGGTCCGGGTCGGCGAAGCGCGGCACCGCGTCCGGCGGCCCGAACGCACCCCAGGAGATGTAGGCGTTGAGCTGGGCGAGCACCAGCGGCCCGATCTCGGCCCACTCGCGCTCGGGGTCCTCGGCGATCAGGGCCCACTGCCCCGCGAAGATGCGCCCGTCCGCGCGGGAGGCGCCCTGGCGCTCCAGCGCGTCGAGGTAGGTCTCGTGGTGGTGGTTCTGCGTGGAGAGGAAGCCGTCGGCGATGCGCGCGACGCGCTCGATCGCCGGCTCGGCGAGCGCCCCGACCAGCAGCTGCGGGACCTGCTCGGGCACCGGCGTGACCGGGAGGCCCGGGAAGCGGTAGCGCCGTCCCTCGTAGGGCTCGCGCGAACCCGACCAGGCGCGGCGGATCAGCTCGACGCCCTCGGTGAGCAGGCTGGGCCGGTGCCGGATCTGCCGGCCGAACGCCTCGAACTCGCGCTCCCAATAGCCCTGGCCCACCCCGAGGTCGAAGCGCCCACCGGTGAGCAGGGAAACGGTGGCGGCGTCCTCAGCGAGCCGGATCGGGTCGTGCAGCGGCGACACGATGAGGTTCGTCCCGATCCGCATCCGGCGGGTCCGCTCGCCGATCGCCGCGGCGAGCGTGAACGGTGAGGGGGTGTAGCCGTCGTCGCAGAAGTGGTGCTCGGTGAGCCACACCGAGTCCAGGCCGAGCTCCTCCGCCCAGGCGATCTGGTCGAGGACCTGGCGGTAGAAGGCGCTGAAAGGTCGGTCCGGCAGGGGGTTGCGGAAGTCGTACCAGAGACCGAACGCGACCCCGCGGTTCTCCTCGGTGAGCATGCGTCGATGCTGGCCAGGACCGTGCTCCGAGCGGGACCTCGGCGTGGCCGGGGTGTTGTGGGCCTCCCCAAGCCGGTGCTCAGTCCGCCGTCGCCCACGCCTCCTCGAGCAGGGCGGGCACGTCGTGCTCCAGCGCCGCCGCGTAGGGGGTGTCGAGGTCGCCCGCTCGGTACTGGGCGTAGGCGGCCTCGATGATGGCGGCGAGCTTGAACAGGGCCAGCACGCGGTAGTACGCCACGTCGCCCACGACGTGGCCGACCTGCTGCTCGTAGCGGGCGAGCAGGTGCTCGACGCCGGGCGCGCCCGGCGCCCGCGACACCGCCTGCAGCGCGGGCATCGCCGGGGGCTCGACGGGGCGCGGACCCCAGAACGCCAGGAGCAGCCCCACGTCGAGCAGCGGGTCGCCGATCGTCGCCATCTCCCAGTCGATCACCGCGAGCAGCTGCGGCCGGCGGCGCGCGAACAGGCAGTTGTCGACGTGGAAGTCGCCGTGCACGAGCCCCGGCCGGAAGGCCGCCGGGCGTCTGCGCTCCAGCCAGGCGGCCAGGTCGTCCATCCGCCGCAGCGGACGGCACGCGATCCTCGACCACTGTCTGTACCAGCGGCCCACCTGGCGCTCGAGGAACCCGTCGGGACGCCCGAATCCGACGAGTCCCACCTCCTCCCAGTTCACCCGGTGCACGGCGGCCAGGGCGTCGACCACCTCGTCGGCGAGCGCGGTCACCGATGTCGCGTCGTCGGGCCACGCCGCGGGCAGCGTGTCGGTGATCGAGACCGCGTCCGTGAGGTGCTCCATGACGAGGAACGGGCCACGGGGGACGGCCGGGTCCTCGCAGCAGGCGGCCGGACGCGGGGCCGGGGCACCGGCGGCCGCGAGCGCGGTGAGCACGCGGTGCTCGCGGCCCACGTTGTGCGCCGAGGCCGAGAGCGCGTGCTCCGGCGGACGGCGCAGCACCCACGAGGATCCGTGGGCGTCCGTCAGCAGGCACGTCTCGTTGGAGTTGCCGCCGGTGAGCCGGTCGAGGCGCCAGGGTCCGGTTCCCTCGAGGTGGTCGTCCAGCCAGGACGCCAGCCCCGCCGGGACCGCGAGCGCCGTCGTCACGAGGCCGTCTCCAGTGGGTGCTCGAGCACCTCGGCGAAGCGGGCGAGGGCGGCGGTACGCCGCGTCGGGACGTGCTCGGACGGGACGGGCGTCGGCGTGTAGTCCCGCAGCAGGCGGCGCGCGACGCTGACCCGGTGCACCTCGTCCGGGCCGTCGTAGATCCGCGCGGCGCGGGCCCAGCGGTACATCTGCTCCAGCGGCATGTCGGTGGTGAAGCCGAGCGACCCGTGGATCTGCACCGCCCGGTCGAGGACGTCGTGCAGCACCTGTGCGCCGTGGTACTTGATCATCGCGATGTCCGTCCGGGCCGCCGAGGCACCGACATGGTCGATACGCCAGGCCGTCTGCAGCGTGAGCAGTCGCGCCGCCTCGATGGCGGCGGCGCTGTCGGCCACCCAGTTCTGCACCGTCTGCTTGTCGGCCAGCGGGCCGCCGTGGACCGAGACGGACACCGCGCGCTCGGCCAGCATGTCGAAGGCGCGCCGGCAGACGCCGATCCAGCGCATGCAGTGGTGGATGCGTCCGGGGCCGAGGCGGCGCTGGGCGAGGGTGAACGCCTCGCCCCGCCCGCCGAGGAGGTTCTCCGACGGCACCCGGACCCCGTCGTAGGTCACCTCGCCGTGCGACCACACCGGGTTCTCCCCGTCGGCGGGATCGTTCATCAGCCCGAGGTCGCGCACGGAGATCCCCGGGGTGTCGCTCGGGACGAGCAACATCGACATCCGATGGTGTGGGTCCGCCTCGGGCTCGGTGACGGCCATGACGATGTGCAGGTCGCCCCGTGAGGCGTTGCCGACCATCCACTTCCGTCCGGTGATCACCCACTCGTCGCCGTCGCGCTCGGCGGCGGTGGTGAATTGCCGGGGATCGGAACCCGTGCCCTGCTCCGTCATGGCGAACGCGGAGAGGATGCGCCCGTCGAGCAGCGGATCGAGCCACCGGCGCTTCTGCTCCTCGGTGCCGGCGAGGGCGATCAGCTCGGCGTTGCCCGAGTCGGGCGCCTGGCAGCCGAAGACGAACGGGGCGAGCTCGCTACGGCCGAGCACCTCGTGCAGCAGCCCGAGCCGCAGCTGGCCGAAGCCCTGCCCGCCGAGCTCCGGATCCAGGTGCGCCGCCCACAGGCCCTGTGCCTTCACACGCTCCTGCAGCGGCGCGGCGAGCCGACGGAACGACCGGTGGTCGAGGTTGAGCACCTCGAGCGGGTAGATCTCCTCCTCCAGGAACGCGCGAGCCCATGCCAGCTGCGCCGCGTACTCGGGCTCGGTCGAGAAGTCCCAGGACATCCCTCTCCCCTCGTGGCGAGTTCCGCGGCGACGATGCGCGGCCACCGTAGGAAGGCCAGCCCCGGACGGCGACCCGCGGTCGACGTGCGATTGGAGATTCGCCCAAGGAGCGGATCCCGCGGGCTCGAGGTAATCGTTATCGTCTGTCATCGTTTACGAGTGATACGATTACGACATCGAGGCAGGACGCACGAGAGGACGCGCCGATGAAGCCGTTCCGCTTCGGGGTGGTCGCCACCCCGCAGGACGCCGGGAGCTGGCGCGCGACCGCGCGGCGCGTCGCCGAGCTGGGCTTCGACACGCTGCTCATGCCCGACGGGCTCCAGCTGCTCTCCCCGGTCCCGTCGCTGGCCGTGGCCGCCGCCGTCGCCGACCTGCGCGTCGGGACCATGGTCCTGGCCGGGCCGCTGCGGCCGCCCCGCGCCGCGGCGTGGGAGGGACATTCCCTCTCCGTCCTCACCGACGGCCGGTTCGAGTTCGGCATCGGGACGGGCCTGCCGCGCGTGGAGGGCTGGGCCCACGAGCTCGGCCTGCCCTACGGCGACGCGGACCGGCGACTCGCCGACGTCGCCGCGGCCGTCGAGCACCTGCACGAGCTCGACGTCCGACGGGACCCGGCGGCGCACACACCGGTGGTCATGGCCGCGAGCGGTCCGAAGGCCCGGGCCCTGGCCGCGCGGATCGCCGACACCGTCCACCTGGCCGCTCCCGCGCACACCAGCCGCGAGCGGGTGGCCGCGATCGCCTCCGACGTCCGCGAGCACGCCGAGGGCCGTGACGTCGAGCTGTCGCTGAACCTCTTCGCCGTCGGCGACGGGGAGCTGCCGGCGTGGACCCGGCAGATGACCGGGAGCGATGCGGCCACCCTGCGAGCCCTCGACTCCCTGGCACTGCTACCTGGCTCGGACCCTCAGGCGATGGCCGACGAGCTCCGACGTCGTCGCGATGCCCTCGGCGTGTCCTACGTCAGCGTGAACGCCGCGTTCCTCGAACAGATGGCACCGGTGGTCGAGCTGCTCGCGGGCCGGTAGCGGTCGACAACGGCTCGGTGCTGGTTCCCGGAGTCATTCCGCCGACGGGCCCGAGGACGGCCGGGCCGGCGAGTCCTCGGAGGGGGCCACCCGCACGCGGACGACGCCGCTCTCGAGGTCGAGGCCCACGACTCGACCACGCTCACCGCTGTCCTCGGACTCCTCGACCCCCTCGAGCCGGGGAGAGCGGAAGATGCCACCGAAAGCTGCCACGAGGGGAGACTAGGCCGCCGGCGGCCGCTGCAGCAGGATGCCACCGAAGAACGGCTCGAGCGCCTCGTCCCGGCCGGCCGGGTCGGGGCAGAACGCCTTCGGCATCAGCGAGTCGAGAGGACCTGGCTGCCGTCGATCTTCCACGTCCCGTCCTGCTGGACCATGCGGAACAGCGTGCGCTCCTCGCTCGTACTTCCGTCCTGGTGGACGTAGGTGACGGTGGCGTCGACGGTGTCGCCGGGCCCCGGCGACACCCCACGCACGTCCACCCGGCGCATCCCACCCCAGAAGCCGCTGTATCCGGCAAAGCCACCAGCGGTGTTGCGCTGGTAGGAGGGCGTCAGGCGCTGCCATCCGTCCGACAGGTCCTCCGGGATGAGGCGGTAGTAGTCGATGACCGCCTGCTGCCGCGCGACCTCGTCGGACGTGCCCTGCGCGGGAGCCACCGCGGCCGATGCTCCGCCGGTCACGGCTCCGTCGCCCGAGCCGGGGGGCTGGTCGCCCGCGGTGCTGCTGGGCTGCCCCGCGGTGGTGGGGGCCGGCCCGGACGCGACGCCGGCGGTGCGGCCACCGCCCCTCGTCCCCAGGACCAGAGCGATGACCACGACGGCCCCGACCAGGAGCACTGCGAGACCGACCCCGAGGAGTCGGCCGCGACGGGGCCGGGAACCGTCGTCGTCCCCCGGCGGGTGATGCTCCCCGACCCGCGGAACCACGGAGATGCGCGCGACGGGGGCGACGGGCGTCGTGGTCGATTCAAGCGTCGGCTCCGACGCCGGCTCGACCGGCGTGGTCGACGCCGTCGGCTCGGGTCGCTCCCCGGAGCATTCCTCGGTCTCGGCCTCGACGGCCGCGAGGCGCCCGAGCTCGTCGCGCACCTGGTGCATCTCCGGGCGCCGGGTCGGGTCGGCGGCGAGCACGCGCTCCAGCAACGAGGTCAGCGAGCCCGCATGTCGAGGTGGCACGTACTCGCCGGTGGCGACCCGGTGCAGCTGTGCGAGGGCGTTCTCGTCCTGGCCGAACGGCGGTCGGCCCTCCAGCGCGGCGTAGATCGTCGAGCCGAGGGAGTAGACGTCGGAACGGAAGTCGGCGTCCGCGCCGCGCGCGACCTCCGGGGCGAGGTAGGCCGGGGTCCCGGCCATCATCCCGGAGGAGGTGATGGTGGCCTCGTCGATCGCACGGGAGACGCCGAAGTCGGTCACCTTGACCACGCCGTCGTGCCCGAGCAGCACGTTGCCGGGCTTGACGTCGCGGTGCACGATGCCGGCAGCGTGCGCGGCGGTCAGCGCCGCGGCGACCTGGTGGCCGACGCCGGCGGCGGCCAGCGGCGACAGCACCCCGTGGGCGGCGACGGCCTCCGACAGGCTCTGCGACGGCAGGTACTCCATGACCAGCCACGGCTGATCCGCGTGGTCGACGACGTCGAACACCGCGATCGCGTTGGGGTGATGGAGACGGGCGGAGAGCCGGCCCTCGCGCATCACCCGGCGGTGGGCCTTCTCCCGGGCCCGGTCGTCGATACCGCTGGGGAGACGAACCCGCTTCAGGGCCACGGTCCGGCGGAGCCGTTCGTCCTCGGCCCGCCACACCACGCCCATCGCCCCGCTGCCGACCTGTTGGGAGAGTCGATAGCGCCCGACGATGAGCTGGTCGTCCTCGGCCACCCGGTACTCCTCCCCCTCGTCCGCCGCTGCGTTCGGCAGATGTGCCCGTCCGGAGCCGCGGGCATACCCCGAGGGCATCGCAGGATGGTGGGGTCGGCGCTCTTTCGACTCGGCGGCCGTCGAATGGTCGGCAATGTCTGTGAGGAGAACTGGTGGAACGCATGGAGCCACCCGTCACCGTTTCCGAGGAGGTCCGCGCGGCCGTGGCCGACGGCCGACCCGTCGTCGCGCTGGAGTCGACGATCCTCACCCACGGTCTGCCGCGGCCACGCAACCTCGAGGTGGCCCTCGAGGCCGAGGCGCTGCTGCGCAGCCGACACGTCGTGCCCGCCACGATCGGCGTCGTCGACGGCCGTCCCACGGTCGGGCTCTCGGCCGTCCAGCTGGAACACCTGAGCAGCGACGTGGACGTCGCGAAGGTGAGCGTCCGCGACCTCCCGGTGGCACTCGTCCGCGGCGGTCACGGCGGCACGACCGTCGCCGCCACCGCCCTGCTCGCCGCTCGGGTGGGGATCGCGGTGTTCGCCACCGGCGGGCTGGGTGGGGTGCACCGCGGGGCGTCGACCACCTTCGACGAGTCCGCCGACCTCGTGGCGCTGTCCGGCATCCCGGTCCTCGTGGTGTCCGCCGGGGTCAAGTCCATCCTCGACGTCAGCGCGACCCTCGAACGGCTCGAGACCCTCAACGTCACCGTCATCGGCTACCGCACCGACGCCTTCCCCGGCTTCTACGTCCGCGACTCCGGGTTCCCCGTGCCGGCCCGCGTCGAGACGGCGGCCGAGGCCGCAGCCGTCGCGCGGGCCCGCGATGCGCTCGGCCTGCGGGGCGCCGTGCTGTTGGCCAACCCCGTCGCCGCCGACGCCCAGCTCGACGTCGAGGAGCACCGCCGCGTCCTCGAGGAGGCCCTCGACGGGGCGGTCGCCGAGGGCGTCAGCGGCCAGGCGACGACGCCGTACCTCCTCGAGCACGTCCGGCGGTCGACGGCCGGACGCAGTCTCGACGTCAACGTCGCGGTCTATCGCGGCAACGTCGCCCTCGGTGGCGAGGTGGCCATCGCCCTCGCCGCCGAGTAGCCGCAGAACGACATGTTCCACCGTCAGGCGGTCGCTCTCGCGTCGACGGCGACGGAGAATCGGCGGGGCGCGCCGGTGCGGGGCCGGGCGCGCGGACACGGAGGGTGGTGGCACACGTGCACGTGGAACCACTGGCCCAGCGCGTCGTCGAGCTCCTCGAGGGCAGCGCGTTCGCTCATCTCGACTCCGTCTCGGTGCTGGGCATGATCGCCCTGCTGCTGACCGGCGCCGGGCTCGTCACGCTGACGAACTTCTCCCTCGACGGGGGTGAGCGGCTCTCGCTGCTCGTCGCCGAACCCTTCCCGCGCGTGGAGGCCTCGGTGGGCGTCGTGCTCGCGACGGAGGGCGTGAGCTCCGCGCTCGCCGACCGGCTGCGCCGGTACGCCGAGCACCCGGCGGTCGACGGCCTCGTCGTCGCCGCGGCCGACCCCGCCGTCCGCCTCCTGCCCCGTGAGATCGACGGCGTCCCGATCCGGACCGCGGTCCTCGCGGACTCCGTGGCCGACTCGGCGAGCTGACGCGCGGCGGAGCGCACCTCAGGAGCCCGGAGCGCAACTCACGACCACCCGGCCGAGCACCTGGCGGTCCTCGAGCAGCGCGACGGCCGCGCCGGCCTCCTCGAGCGGACGGCGGGCGCTGATCGGGGGTGCCAGCGCCCCGGACTCGAGCAGCGGCCACAGCCGGGCCCACTCCGCCCGCGCGTACCCCGGCCGCGGCAGGGCGTAGGCGCCCCACCCGACCCCGCGGACGTCGAGGTTGTTCAGCAGGAGCCGGTTCACCTTCACCGTCGGGATCTCGCCCGCCGTGAAGCCGACGACGAGCAGCCGACCGAGGGGCGCGAGGCTGCGCAGCGAGTCGGTGAAGCGGTCGCCGCCGACGGGGTCCACGACGACGTCGACGCCGTGGCCGCCGGTGAGCTCGGCGACCGCGTCCTTGAACCCGTCCGCCGGCACGGTGTCGTAGGCACCGGCGCGGCGGGCCACGTCCTGCTTCTCCGGAGTGGAGGCGACGGCGATGACGCGGGCGCCCAGCGCCGCCGCGAGCTGGATCGTCGCGGTCCCGATGCCGCCGGCGGCGCCGTGCACCAGGACGGTCTCCCCGGCCTGCAACCCGCCCCGGGTGACCAGCCCGAACGACATCGTCAGGTAGTTCATCGGCAGGCACGCGGCCGCGTCGAGGTCGACGGAGTCGGGCAGCGGGAAGGTGAGCTCGTCCTTCGCCGTCACCCGCTCCGCGAGCGCCCCGGTCGTGCTGGTGGCCGCCACCCGGTCGCCCGGGGAGAATGACGATCCCGGCGGTGCCTCCAGCACGACGCCGCCGAGCTCGCCGCCGAGGACGAACGGCATCTCCGGCTTGTACTGGTAGGCCCCGCGGGTCAGCAGCACGTCGGGGAAGTTGATCCCGACGGCGTGCACCTCGATGAGGACCTCGTCGTCCCCGCGCACCGGCTCTCCGACCTCGGCGACCTCGAGGGCCCCGGGCCCGTCCGGTCGCGTCACCTGCACCGCACGCACGTCGTCCTCCTCCGCTGGGCGGTCGGACCTCACGGCGGCGCCGCGAGGTAGCGCGGATTGCTCATCATCACCCGGGCCGTCGTCAGGGCCCGCACGGCCTCGACGAGCGCCGGGTCGCCGACGTCGAGGGTGCCGCGGCGGATGCCCGCGGCGAGCTCGGCGTCGTCGCGACAGCCCAGCGCGGCGAGGCGGGCGGCGTGGGCCGCCCGTTCGGCGTCGCCGAGCCGCAGCTCGCGGCGGACGGCGGCGAGACCGTTGGCCGCCACGCGCGCGAGGTAGCGGGCGCGCTCGTCGCCGCCCGCCTCGGTGCGCAGGAAGGCCGTCACCGCGGCGAGCAGCTCGTCGGCGCTCGGCCGCTCCCGCATCACGTCCGCCCCGGGCTCGACCGGCGCCTCGAGCGGGTCGGCCACCGCGACGGCCTGCGTGAGGCCCAGCGCGAGCAGCGCGTCGTGCTCGGCCTCGGCCGCGCGCCGACCGAGCACCGCGAGCTCCACCGACTCCTCGCCGCCGGAGAGGTGCCGCCCGGCCTGGGTCCGGCAGATCACCGCCCAGTGGATCGCGGCGAACACCTCCCACCAGTGCACCGCGGCGGCATCGGGCCGCTCGCCCGCGACCTCCGCGTAGCCGTCGAACAGCTCCTCGCGCGGCCCGAACCCGCCGACCGGCGCCGCGGCCCCGAACCGCCAGGCCTTCGCGCACAGCCAGCCGAGGTCCTCGCGCGGGTCGCCGGCTCGGGCGAGCTCCCAGTCGAGCACGGCGCGCAGCCCGTCCTCGCCGACGACGAGGTTGCCGTTGCGGAAGTCGCCGTGGACCAGCGTCGCGGGCACCGGAGCGGGGCGGTGCGCGTCGAGCCACCGCAGCGCCAGCTCGACGGCGGGGCGCGGCTCGCCGAACCCGTCGTGGGTGGCGCGCAGCTCGGCGAGCCGGTCGGTTCCGACGAGGCCGGGGACCTCCGTGAGCGGGACCCGGTGGATGCGCGCGAGGACCCGCCCGAGCTCGCGCGGGAGCCCACGGCGCGCCTCGGCGTAGCGGTCGTCGCGCAGCAGCCGGGGCGGCAGCGTCTCCCCCGCGATCCGGTCCATGATCAGGTAGGGGCTGCCGACGCCGTCGGTGCCGTCGCCCGCGCAGAGCAGCCGCGGCACCGGGACGTCGTGCGCTTCGGCCGCCCGCAGGCACGCCGCCTCCCGGGCCATCACGACGGGGTCCTGCCGGGCCGGCGGGTCACGGCGCAGCACCAGCGCCAGCTCGCCGGCGTCGAAGACCCACGTCTCGCGGCTGGCTCCGGCGGTGAGACGACGCAGACCGGTGACGGGGCCCGCGCCGACGACCCGCTCGAGTGCACCGGCCAGATCTGCCGTCATCGGAAGCACCGCACGGTGTCCAGCGCGACGTCCTGGTAACGGGCCACGATCTCGTCGGCGGCGAGCGCGCCGCCGGGCCGGAACCAGGCGGCCACCGCGGTGGCGGCGGTGGTGATCACGCGGGCCGCCTCGCGGGGGTGCTCGGTGGCGAAGACGCCCCGGCGCACCCCGTCGCGCACCACCCGCTCGAACATCCGCTGCTGGACGTCGCGCTTGGCCACGACCGCCGAGCGCGCCCCGCTGGGGAGCGCGCGGAGCTCGCTGTTGCCGAGCAGGCTCTCCCGCTGCGAGTCGAGGTGGACGCGCACGTGGGCCCCCACCACGGCGCGCAGCCGCGCGGCCGGCTCGGCCCCCGCCGCGTCGAGCGCCTCCTCGGTGGCCGCGATGAGGACGTCCATGCCGCGGTCGAGCATCGTCTCGAGCAGTGCGGCCTTCGAGTCGAAGTACTGGTAGAGCAGCCCCGGGCTGGTGCCCGCCGCCGCGGCGATCTCGCGCACCGAGGTGCCGTGGTAGCCCTGCGCCGCCATCACCTCCACCGCCGCCGCGAGCAGCGTCGCCGCCACCGGGTCGTCGTCGGGCCGGACCAGGGTCGTCGGAGGGAGACCGGTCCTCCCACGCACGGCACCTGTCACGGCGACACACTCTGCCCGGCGTTGAACAGTTGTTCAAGAGGGGCTTGAAACACCTGTTCGCAGGGCCTAGCTTGCGTTGAACGATCGTTCTGGCTCGGCACCGACGAAAGGTGTGAGTGACCATGGCGGGTCCCTACGCCGGGCTGCGCGTGTTCGACCTCAGCCACGTCATCGCCGGGCCCTTCTGCACGCGGATGCTCGCCGACATGGGCGCCGACGTGGTGCGCGTCGAGCAGCCGACCGGGGACCTGATGCGCGCCCTGCCCGTGCCCGTGGGGCCGCCGGAGGACCACCTGTCGAGCGCCTACGTGCAGTACAACACCGGCAAGCGCTCGATCGGGCTCGACCTCAAGCACGAGCGCGGCAGGGAGCTCGCACTCTCCCTCGCCGACTGGGCGGACGTGGTGGTGGAGAACTTCTCCCCCGGCGCGCTCGACCGGCTCGGGCTCGGCTGGGACGTGCTGCACGCCCGCGACGCCACGACGATCCTGTGCTCGCTCTCGACGTTCGGCGCCGAGGGTCCGTACTCGCACCTGTCCGGCTTCGGACTGGTCGCCGAGGCCTACTCGGGCCTGATGTCGCTGACCGGCGAGGAGGGTGGCCGGCCGATGCACTTCGGCACCGCGCTCGCCGACGTCAACTCCGCGGTGCACGCGCTCGCCGCGATCGGCGCGGCGCTCTACCGGCGCGCCCGCACAGGCACCGGCACGCACGTCGACATCTCCGCGTTCGACTCGCTGTTCGCCATGATCGACCAGCAGCCCGCGGCGGGGGCGTTCACCGACGGCGAGGCGGTGCGCGGGCGCTACGGCACCCGACACACGACGAGCGTCCCGTCCGGCGTCGCCACCACCGCGGACGGCACCCACCTCGCCTACGGCATGAGCGGCGACGTGTTCTTCGCGCGGCTGGCGCGCGCGATGGACGCGCCGGACCTGCTCGAGCGCTACCCCACCGTCGCCGCCCGCGTCGCCGATCCCGGACCGCTCTACGACCGCATCGAGGCGTGGGCCGCCGGCTGGCCGACCGCCGACGCCGTCGTCGAGCACCTCACCGCCCACGGGCTCTCGGCGGCGCGGGTGCGCGGGGTCCGCGAGAACCTCGCCGACCCGCACCTGGTCGCGCGCGGGACCCTCGCGCCGGTCGACCAGCCCGGCCACGGCGAGGTGCTGCTGCCGGTGGCGCCGTTCCGGTTCAGCGACGCCGAGGTCCGGCCGGGGCCTCCGGCCGGCGCGATCGCGGCCGACACCGCCGAGGTACTCACCGACGTGCTCAGCCTCGACGACGAGACCGTGGCCGACCTGTTCGCCGAGCATGCCGTGACCGGAGGAGCCCAGTGACCGTCACCCTGGACCGCAGCGACGACGGCACCGTCGCCACCCTGCGCTTCGACGGCGAGCACCCGCTCAACGTCCTCGACGTCGAGACGTTGGAGGCGCTGCTCGCCCGGGTCCGCGAGGTGGCGGCCGACCGCGCGGTCCGGGTACTGGCCCTGACCGGCCGCGACGACGTCTTCAGCGGCGGGGCCGACCTCACCCACCTCGCCGCGCTCGACGACGACGCCTACCGCCACTACCTCGCGACGGAGTACTCGCTCTTCGCCGAGCTCGAGGACCTGCCACTGGTGACGGTGGCCGTCATCGCGGGAGCGTGCGTGGGCAACGGCGCGGAGATGGCGCTGTGCTGCGACTTCCGGCTCTGCTCGACGGGCACCCGGATCGGCCTGCCGGAGATGCGCGTCGGCTTCGTCTCGCCTGCGCAGCGCCTGGCCCGCCTGGTCGGGATGGGGCGCGCCAAGGAGATCCTCTATGGGGGCCGGCTGCTGCCCGCCACCGAGGCGCTCGACCTCGGCCTGGTCACCGCCGTCGCCGACGACCTCGCCGCCGAGGCCGCCCGCGCCACCGCCCGCTACGCGGCCTTCTCCCCCTACGCCCTGCCGTTCACCAAGGCCGGGGTGCACCGCGCCTATGGCCTCGACCCCGGCACCGGCGCCCGGCCGTTCGACCATCTCGAGCAGGCCGCGGCGTTCGCGACCTTTCGTGGCCCCGACTTCGTCGAGGGCAAGGACGCCGCGCTCGCCGGTCGGCGCCCGGCCTTCACCTCGCAACGGCCCGCGAGCACCGACCTCGGAGGCACCCCGTGATCGTCGACCTCCTCGCGGGCGCGGTCCCGCAGCCCGAGGCGTTCGCGCTCTCCGAGGCCGTGACGCTGGGCCGCCTGCGCGGGTACGCCGAGCACTTCGGGGGTGACCTCGAGCCCGCCCGCACCCACGCCGAGGTCTCCGCCCGGTGGGAGTCGGCCCGGGAGTCGGCGGAGAAGCGTGCTCCGACGCCGGACGAGTTCTTCGCGATGCTCGACGACGGCGGGATCGGGCTGGCCGGGGTGTACACCGAGGCGTTCGGATCGCGGCTCGGGGTCCCGACGGCGGGCAACGACGTCGTCGCGGAGTTCGTCGCGCGGGCCCCGGACCGGGTGCTCGGCTTCGCCGGGGTCGACCCGTGGGAGCCCGACGCCCCGCGCACCGTCGAGCATGCCGTCTCCGAGCTCGGCCTCCACGGCGTCGTCGTCTCCCCGTTCAAGCAGGGCCTCGGGGCCGACGACCCCCGGATGCTGCGCGTCTACGCCCGCTGCGAGGCGCTCGGCGTCCCCGTCCTGCTGCACACCGGCATCAACTGGTCGCTCGACGCCGCCTACGACGTCGGGCACCCCCGCCACGTCGACGCCGTCGCCTCCGCCTTCCCCGACCTGCGCCTGGTGGCGCTGCACGCGGGGTGGCCGTGGGTGCAGGACATGCTGATGGTCGCGTGGCGCCACCAGCACGTGTACGTCGACCTCTCGGCGCACCGCCCGCGCACGTTCACCCGCGCCGGGTCGGGCTGGGAGCCGCTGCTCGCGCTCGGCGCCCGCCAGCTCGCCGACCGGGTGCTCTTCGCGTCCACCTGGACCCTGCTCGGGATCCCGCCCGCGACCCTCGTGGCGGAGATCCGGGACCTGCCGCTGCCCGACGGCGTCGCCGACCGGTGGCTCGGCGGGAACGCCCTGCGCCTGCTCGGGAGGGACTGACGATGCTGGTCAGCGATCTCGTCGCCCACCACGCCCGCTCCCGCCCGGGCTCCACGGCCCTCGTCGTCGGGGAGCGCCGCCTGTCCTACGTCGAGCTGCAGGGGCTCATCGACGCCACCCGGGCCGGCCTCGTCGCCCGGGGGATCGGCCACGGCGACCGGGTGGCGGTGCTGGGCAAGAACGGTCTCGAGTACGTCCAGCTCTACTTCGCGACGGCCGCACTCGGTGCGATCCTCGTCCCGCTCAACTTCTGGCACCGTTCCACCGAGCACGCCTACGCCGTGGGCGACGCCGAGCCGGCACTGCTGGTGGCCGAGCGCGACTACGAGCCCGTGCTCGACGAGGCCCGCGCGGCGCTGCCGGTTGGCGCGACGACGCTGCGGCTGCCGGGCCCGGAGGACGACCGGGACCAGTGGGAGGCGTTCCTGCGCGACGGCGTCGCGGCCGGCGAGGCGCATCCGGCCGTTCCCGCACTGGTCCGCGACGACGACATCCACATGATCCTCTACACCTCCGGCACGACGGGCCGGCCGAAGGGCGCGATGCTCTCGCACCGCCGCACCGTCGACGACGCCCTCGCCATGGCGGCGGTCATGCGGGTGTGCGAGCGCGACGTCTTCGCCAACTACTTCCCGCCGTTCCACGTCGGCAACTGGGACCACATGAAGCCGTTCCTGCTGATGGGGGCGACGGTGGTGATCATGCGGGAGTTCGACGCCGGGCGGGTCCTGGGCGTGCTCGCGCGCGAGCGGGTCTCGGTGGTGCTGGGCGTCCCGACGATGCTGCACGCGCTCATCACCCACCCCGACTTCACCGCCACCGACACCTCGTCGGTGCGGCTGCTCTACTACGGCGCCTACGACCCCAGCGGGATCATGGACCGCACCGCCGACGCGTTCGGGGCGCGCGAGGGCCGCATCCAGATGGCGCACACCTACGGGCTCACCGAGGCCGGCCCGTTCGTCACGTGGTGCCCGCCCGAGGACGTCTTCGACCGCTGGGGCTCGATCGGCCGTCCGATGCCCGGCGTCGACGTCGTCCTGCTCGACGCCGAGGGCGGGCCCGTCGCGCCCGGGGAGCCGGGCGAGATCTGCCTGAGGGGCCCGCGGATGACCGGGTACTGGCGCAACCCCGAGGCGACCGCGGCCGCGCTGGCCGGCGGGTGGCTGCACACCGGCGACGTCGCGGTCGCCGACGGCGACGGCTTCCTCACCATCGTCGACCGGACGAAGGACATGATCCGCTCGGGCGGCCAGAACGTGTGGTCCAAGCAGGTCGAGGACTGCCTCGCGGGCCACCCGGCCGTCGTCGACGCCGCGGTGATCGGCCTGCCCGACCCGGTCTACGAGGAGCGGGTCGTCGCCGTCGTCGTCGCCACGCCCGACGCCGAGGCCGGCACGGCGCTGGGCGACGAGCTGCGGGCCTTCGTGCGGCGCGAGCTCGCGGGCTACAACACGCCGAGCGAGGTGGTCTTCCGCACCGACCTGCCCCGCACCGCCGTCGGGAAGGTCCAGAAGCACGTGCTGCGGGCCGAGCTGTCCGCACCGACCGCCTGAGGAGCAGCGCCAGTGGACTTCGACCTGCCCGACGACGTCGTCACGCTCCTCGCGGACCTCGACCGGTTCATCGACGCCGAGATCGCCCCGCTCGAGGAGGCCGACGACAACCGGCGCTTCTTCGACCACCGGCGGGAGTGGGCGCGCACCGACTTCGAGGGCGGCGGGCTGCCGCGCCCGGAGTGGGAGGAGCTGCTGGCCGAGGCTCGCCGCCGTGCCGACGCGGCCGGGTTCTACCGGTGGTCGCTGCCCGCCGAGCTCGGCGGGCGCGACGGTTCCGAGCTGGGGATGGCCGCGGTCCGCGAGCACCTCGCGCACCGCGGGCTGGGCCTGCACAACGACCTGCAGAACGAGCACTCGATCGTCGGGAACCTCGTCTTCGTGCAACTGCTGCACCGGTTCGGCACGCCCGCGCAGCGCGAGGAGTTCGTCGAGCCCCTGATCACCAGGGAGCGGGGCCTCGGGTTCGGTCTCTCCGAGCCCGACCACGGCAGCGACGCGACGTGGCTGGAGACCAGCGCGCAGCGCCGCGGCGGCGAGTGGGTGATCAACGGGGCCAAGCGCTGGAACACCGGCGTCCACACCGCCTCGCACGACCTGGTCTTCGCGCGGACCTCCGGCGAGCCCGGCCAGGCGAAGGGGCTCACGGCGTTCCTCGTGCCGACCGACGCGCCGGGGTTCGAGGTGCCGTTCTACTGGTGGACGTTCAACATGCCCACCGACCACGCCGAGGTCGTGCTCCGCGACGTCCGCGTGCCCGACGAGGCGGTGTTCGGCGCGGAGGGCGAGGCGCTCGACGTCGCGCAGACCTTCGTCCACGAGAACCGCATCCGCCAGGCCGCGTCCGGCGTGGGGGCGGCGCAGTACTGCATCGACCGTTCCGCGGTGCGCGCGCGGGAGCACGCGACGTTCGGCCGCCCCCTCGCGACCCGGCAGGCCGTGCAGTGGCCGCTCGTGGAGCTGCACACCGAGGCGGAGATGCTGCGCACGCTCATCCACAAGACCGCCTCGCAGCTCGACGGGCTCCACGCCCGCGGCGAGGCCGCGGTGTCCATCGGGCACCGCGTCTCGATGTGCAACTACCGCGCCAACCGGCTCGTGTGCGACGCCGCCGACCGCGCGATGCAGCTCCACGGCGGGCTGGGCTACAGCCGCCACGAACCCTTCGAGCACATCTACCGCCACCACCGCCGCTACCGGATCACCGAGGGCACGGAGGAGATCCAGATCCGTCGGGTCGCCGGGCAGCTGTTCGGGTTCATGTAGGTGGCCTTCGGCCTCCTGAGAAGAGAGTGCGGCTATAACGACACTTTCTGCTCACGAGGCCGGAGGCCACCATGGAGTCCACGCCGCGGTGGCGCCTCGCCGCCGTCGCCGCGGTGGCGGCGATCGTGCTGGCGATCACCGTCGCGTGTGCGTCCCCGCCGCCGCGCCCGTCCGCGATGCCGACACCACCCGCCACGCCGCTCCGCGCCGCACCCGCGTCGGGGACGACCCCCGGGCCGGCCGGTGTGCAGGCCGGGTGGGTGATGCGGGAGAACCAGCAGCCGGGCACGACGGCGTGGCAGATCGTCGGGACACCCCCGGGGACGATCGCGGGCTTCGCCGACCGCACCTACGCCACGGCGGGCGACACCGCGACCCTGGCCGTGACCACCGACGCGTCGAGCTTCCACGTGGAGGCCTACCGCATGGGCTTCTACGGAGGCAGCGGCGCGCGGCTGGTGTGGCGCTCCCCCGAGCTGCCCGGGCGTGCCCAGCCCGCCTGCCCCCTGACGCCCGGGACCAACATGGTCTCCTGCCCGAACTGGTCGCCGTCGGCGTCGGTGCCGGTCACCTCCGCCTTCGTTCCCGGGGACTACCTGCTCAAGCTCGTCGGCGACCGCGGGCAGGCGAGCTACGTCCCGCTCACCGTGTGGGACCCGGGCAGCCGGGCCACGTACCTGATCAAGAACGACGTGCTCACCTGGCAGGCGTGGAACCCCTACGGGGGCTACGACTTCTACGTCGGGCAGGGCCGGTGCTCGGCCGGTATCTATCCGCTGTGCTCCCGCGCCCGGGTGGTCTCGTTCGACCGGCCCTACGAGTTCTCGTACAACGCAGGGCAGGGCACCGGCGACTTCCTCGCCCTCGAGTACCCGCTGGTGCGGTGGGCCGAGCAGCACGGCCTCGACGTGGCTTACGCGACCGACCTCACCGTCGTCGAGCACCCCGACGCCCTTGCGTGGCACCGCGCGGTGTTCTCCCTCGGCCACGACGAGTGCTGGTCACTGGCCGAGCGCCGCGCCGTGGTCGCGGCGCACGCCGCCGGGGTCAACCTGGCGTTCTTCGGCGCCAGCGCCATCCTGCGCCACGTCCGCCTCCAGCCCTCGCCTGCTGGACCGGACCGGGAAGAGGTGGACTACCGCGACGCGGCCGCCGACCCTCTCGACGGCCACGGCGACCCCCTGGAGGTCACGGGGAACACCTGGGCGTCGCCCCCGGCGAGCTGGCCGGAGGACGGCTTCGTCGGCTCGTCGTACAACGGCTTCCTCGCGCCGGGGGCGACCGGGGCGCTGCGGGTCACCGAGCCGCAGTCGTGGATCTACGCCGGCACCGGGCTGCGGGCCGACCAGCAGGTCCCCGGGGTGATCGGCTCCGACGTCGACAGCCTCGAACCCCGGCTCGGCTACCCCGCGAACGTCGAGGTCCTCGCCCACTCGCCGGTGAGCACGTCCGGCGCCCAGGCCCGGACCCACAGCGGCGACACCTTCTTCTCCGACATGACCTACTACACCGACCCGGTGGGGCGGGGCGGGGTCTGGGACTCCGGCACCAACAACTGGATCCCGGCCCTGCGACCCTGCCCACCGGGCAGCGTCTGCCCCGCGCCGACCGTCGGCGCCATCACCGGCAACCTCCTGGCGGTGCTCGGCGCCGGGCCGGCCGGCGCCACCCATCCCTCGATCCCGAACGCGTCCGCGATCTATCCCCGCTGATCCCCTCGGACGTCACCTCGGGAACGGGTGTATCACCGGGGGTGAGTCACGCGTGGAGGAGGTGTGGTGGCGATCGGCCAGGGTCGGCGAGCCCAGCGAGGGGCGACGGCGCCGGTACCCGAGACCCTGCAGCTCAAGCCGGGGGACGGCGACTCGAGCCCGGGCCTCGGAGCCCCCGATCAGACCATCGACGGAGCCGGGTCGCTGACCCTGGGCGAGGGGCCGGGTCTACTCCCCCCACCCCCGCGCCCGAGGGGTCACGTCCCGCTGGTGCTCGACGGCGACTCACTGGGCTGGGACGAGATCCTGGCCTCGCTGGAGGCCGACACGATGGCGGTGACGCTGGCCGACCCCGCGCGCACGGCCATGGCCGATGCCCGCGCCGGAGCGCTGGTCTGTCTGTCACGCGGCCAGCGTGTCTACGGGTGGAACCAGGGCCTCGGGCCGCTGAAGGACCGACCGCTGGAGCGCCACGAGCAGCGGGCCTTCCAGCGCAACATCCTGCGCTCGCACGCAGCCGGAGTGGGCGAGCACCTCTCGCCCCCGATCGCACGACTCGCGCTGCTGCTGCGTGCCAACGTGTTCGCCCGGGGCACCTGTGGCACCCGCCCCGCGCTGGCCGAGCGGATCCTCGACGTCGTGAACGCCGGGATCACCCCGTTGATGCCGGAGATCGGGTCGCTGGGTACGGGTGATCTGCAGCCGATGGCGGCGGCCGGGCTGATGCTGACCGGCGAGAACGTCCTGGCCACCGACCGGGACGGGACGACCTGGGCCGACGAGGTCCTGCGCCGGGCCGGTCTCGACCCGGGGTTCGAGCTCGCCGAGGGCGAAGCGCTCGCACTGATCAGCGGCAGCAGCGTGCTCTGCGCGTGCTACGCGGCGGCCGTCCGCCGCCTGGAGTGCCAACTGAACACGTTCCTGGGCGGGTTCGCGTTGTTCTGCGAAGCCACCCGGGCCGAGTCCGGTGCCTTCGACCCCCGCGTCCACGAGGAGCGTCGCCTGCCGCAGGAGGCCGTGGCCGCCACGTGGATCCGTGCTCTCCTGGCCGGGAGCGGGTGGATGAGCGACATGGGGCGAGCCCGCCTCGGGGAGACCCGGCCGCGGGTCCAGGACTCGACGTCCGTGCGCAGCGCCCCGCACAAGGTCGCGAGCGTGCTCCGCGGGCTGGAGGAGGCGAAACAGCTCCTCGTGTGGGAGGCGAACGCCTCGACCTCCAATCCGCTGGTGCTGCGCGGCGAGCGGGGCGGCTTCGACGTCGTCATGGGCGGCAACTGGGACTGCACCCTGCTGGGGCATTCGGCGCACATGCTGAACATCTGCGCCACCGATCTCGCGGTGCTGGCCAAGGATCTGTCCAGCCGGCTCGGCAGCGCCCTGTGGAGCTACGGGCTGCCCACGAGTCTGTGCGGGGCCGAGATCGGCCTCCACTCGGGGATGACGCTGGTCCACGCGGTGGGCGCGTCGCTGGTCCCCGAGATGCACGTGCGGTCGGCCCCGGTCAGCTCGCTGTCCTTCCCCCTCAAAGGAGGGCAGGAGGACCACAACACCATGGCCATGGCCTCGGTGCGCAACCTGGTGTCGAACCTCGAGCGGCTCGACATCGTGCTCGCCGTCCTCGTCCTCATGAGCGCCCAGGGCATCGACCTCATCTCGGGCACCATGGGGGAACTGCCGTTGGGCACGGGCACCCGCCGACTGCACGACCTGGTGCGCACCGTCGTCGAGCCGCTCGCCGAGGACCGCTACATGACCGACGACGTCGAGCGCGCCCGGCGCATGGTCCGGCGGGGCACGGTGGGTTTCGAGGTCGGTGGCCTTCGGCCTCGTGAGCACTTTCGGAGGCTATGACCCCCGAAAGTGCTCACGAGGGTTCGCCCACCTATCGGTCGAGCATCGCTTCCTCATGGTCGATCTCGCGCAGCATCTCCACGAACACGCCGTCCTCGAGCCGGCCCATGTCCCGGAACCGCACGAACGTCTCCCGCTCGGCGGCGAGCATCTCCCGGCGCAGCCGCGAGAAGGCCACCGTCGGTGCCTCCCCGACCTCCTCGAGGGGGCGCCCGAGCCGCTCCCACGCGCCGTTCGCCCGCTGCTCGGCCCAGGAACGGAGCTGGACGGTGATGTGGTCCGGCGTGCCGTCCTCGGCGACCTCGTCGAGGCGGGTGATCGCGGCCTCCGCGGCAGCCTGCTTCGCGGCGGCCTCCTCGAGCGCGTCGCGCTGCTGGCCGGTGTCGTAGAGCCGCAGCCGCCGGATCAGCCACGGCAGCGTCAGGCCGTGGAGGAGCAACGTCCCCACCGTCACCGCGAACGCCAGGAAGACGATCACGTCGCGCCCGGGGACCTCGTCCGGCACCGCGAAGGCGGCGGCCAGCGTGACCACGCCGCGCATGCCCGACCAGGAGATCACCGCGGGAACCCGCCACGGCGGTCGGCGCGGTTCGTGGGCCCGCACCCGGGGCACCAACCGCCCCAGGTACGTCGTCGGGAAGACCCAGACGATGCGGGCGAGCACCGTCGCGACGAGCACGGCGACCGCGGCCACCAGCACGACGCCGAGGCCCGAGCGCAGCCCGTTCACGACCACCACGAGCTGCAGACCGATGAGGGCGAACACGAACGCCTCGAGGACCGTGTCGAGCCCGGCCCACACCGCCTGGTCCTGCAGCCGTGACGCGAACCCGCTCTCGCTCGACTTGTGCCCGAGGTAGAGCCCCGCGATCACGACGGCGAGCACGCCCGAGACGTGCAGGAAGTCCTCGGCGAGGACGTAGGTCGCGAAGGGGATGACGAGGCCCAGCGCGCTCTCCATCACCGCGTCGTTCAACCGGAGCCGGATCCGGTGCACGAGCCAGCCGATGGCCCCGCCGACCGCGACACCGCCCACCGCCGTGACGACGAACTCCCCCAGCCCGCTGAGCACGCTCGGCGTCGCCGCGCCGACCCCGGCCGCGGCCAGGAAGATCCGCAACAGGGTCAGCGCCGTCGCGTCGTTGAGCAGGCTCTCGCCCTCGAGGATGGCCATCACCCGTCGTTGCAGCCCGAGCCGGCGCCCGATCGACGCGGCGGCGACGGCGTCGGGCGGGGCGACGATCGCGCCCAGGATCAGCCCGCTTGTCAGCGGCAGGCCGGGCAGGAACCACGCCGCGACGAACCCGACCGCGACGGCGGTGAACAGCACCAGGCCGACGGCGAGCAGCCCGATGGGGCGCAGGTTCTCCCGCAGCCGCCGCGGCGAGCTCTGCAGGCCCGCGGAGTAGAGCAGCGGCGCGAGGACGAGGGGGAGCACGAGGTCCGGGTCGAGGCGCACCTCGGGCATCCCGGGGATGAACGAGACCCCGATGAAGACGACCACGAGGACCAGGGGCGGCGAGACCCGCAGCTTGCGCGACAGCACCGTCACCGCGAGGGAACCGACGAGGACCGCAAGGAGCACCCCGAGCGATTCGTTCACCAGACCCTCCCGTGCGGACACCGGTCGACGTCGAAGCCTAAGCCCCCGCACCCGGCCGGCGGCGCCGTCGATCAGCGCGCGCAGGTGCGCGCGAGCCACGTCGAGACGGCACCATGATCAAGGAGTCGCTGCACGGCGTAGGAAGATCCGCTCGGCTCGCAGCGGCTCCCTGATCTGTGAGTGTCGGCCCTCCCCCGTGGACCGTCGAACACGCCGGGCGCAGAATCCTACGGTGCCCGAGCGGCTGGTGCCGGTGCTGGTCCCCGACGGCGAGGCGGGACGGGTGACGATGGACGACGGGTGGCTCGAGCTGTTCGGCCGGCCCGACGTCGCGCTCGTGTCGCGGGCGGACCTGGCCCGGGTGCGGGCCGAGGGGCTGGAGCTGACCGACGGCACCGTCCGCGGGCTCGACGTGCTCGTCGTCCCCGACGAGTTCGACGCCGGCCCGCCCGCCCTGTGGGGCATCGACGGGCTGACGGCGGACGCCCCGGGCCTGCACGGCGTCGTCGCGCCGCCCGGCGGCGGCACCGTCTCGTTCGACCTGCTGCGGCGCGTCGAGGACGTCGTCGCCGCGATCGGGGGTGCGCAATGACGGAACCGGCGACCTTCGCGCTCCGGGCGATCGGCCACGTGTCGTCGGCGCTGCGCGACCGCGCGGACGCCCCGATGCAGCCCGACGAAGGCGCCCCCGACGCCTGGTTGGTGCTCGACCCCGGCCTCGCCGAGGCGTGTGCCGACCTCGCCTCGGGCGACGAGGTCGTCGTCGTCACCTGGCTGCACGAGGCCGACCGGTCCGTGCTCGTCGTGCACCCGCGCAGCGACCCCTCACGGCCTCTCACCGGGGTGTTCAGCACCCGCTCCCCGGACCGTCCGAACCCGCTCGGGCTGCACACAGTCCGGGTGCTCGCCGTCGACGGCACCCGGATCCACGTCGACGCCCTCGAGGCGTTCGACGGGACACCCGTGGTCGACCTCAAGCCCACCCTCGCCGCCCGATGACTGGTGCGATGACGTGCAGGTCTCCATGATCAACGGGCACATATCCGGGTCGTGGATCTCCGTTCAGCCCGCTATGTGCCCGTTGATCACGCGGCACGGGGCCGGTGTGCACTCGAGGTGGGCCATGGCGTCCGGAACGACGGGTACGCCGTGCTCGCCGCGGGTGAGCTGCAGCCCGGTGCCGGGGTTCGGGGTGCTGCCGTGCGCCGGCGCGTACGCGTTGGCGTTACGCCTGTGCGTGCGTTCCCGTGCCTGGGCACGGGAACGCACGCACGAGGGCTACGCCCGAACGTCGTACCGGTCCAACATCATCACCTTGTCCCAGGCCTTGACGAAGTCACGGACGAACTTCTCCTCCGAGCCGTTCTCCGCGTAGATCTCGGCGACGGCCCGCAGCTCCGAGTTCGAGCTGAACACCAGGTCGTTGCGGGTGCCGGTCCAGCGGATCTCGCCGTCGGCGCCGCGCGCCTCGTAGAGACCCTCCTCCTCGGCCACCTTCGACCAGGTGGTGCTCATGTCGAGGAGGTCGGTGAAGAAGTCGTTCGTGAGCTGCCCCGGCCGGTCGGTGAGCACCCCGTGCGTCGTCCCGCCCGTGTTCGCGCCGAGGAGGCGCAGGCCGCCGACGAGGACGGTCATCTGCGGCGCGGACAGATCGAGCAGGTTGGCGCGGTCGACCAGCAGGTACTCGGCCGGGAGCTGGTGGCCCTTGCCGAGGTAGTTGCGGAAGCCGTCCGCCTTGGGCTCGAGGTAGGTGAACGAGTCGACGTCGGTCCACTCCTGGCTGGCGTCGGTGCGGCCCGGAGTGAACGGGACCTCGACGGAGACGCCCGCGTCGGCCGCCGCCTTCTCGATCGCCGCGCAGCCGCCGAGGACGATCAGGTCGGCCAGCGAGACGTTCGCGGAGGACGACGACGCGATCCCCTCGAGGGTCGAGAGGGTGCGGCGCAGCTCCTGCGGGTCGTTGACCTCCCAGTCGATCTGCGGGTCGAGGCGCACCCGCGCACCGTTGGCGCCGCCGCGCTTGTCGCCGATGCGGAAGGTCGAGGCCGAGGCCCACGCGGCCTTGACCAGCTGGGAGACGCTCAGGCCGGAGTCGAGGATCTACCTCTTCAGGTCCGCGATCTCGGAGGCGCCGACGAGGGGGCCCTCGTGCTTCGGCACCGGGTCCTGCCAGATCAGCGTCTCCTGCGGGACCCAGGCGCCGACGTAGCGCTCGCTCGGGCCCATGTCGCGGTGGGTCAGCTTGAACCACGCCCGCGCGAAGGCGTCGGCGAACTCGTCGGGGTTCTCGTGGAACCGCCGCGAGATCTGCTCGTAGATCGGGTCGACGCGCAGCGAGAGGTCGGTGACGAGCATCGTGGGCTGGCGCGTGAGCTCGCCGGTCTCCGGGTCGGGGACCGTGTTGGCGCCGCCGCCGTTCACCGGCCGGTACTGCCAGGCTCCGGCCGGCGACTTGTGGAGCTCCCACTCGTAGCCGAAGAGGTTGTCGAAGTAGCCGGTGCTCCACCGCGCGGGCGTGGAGGTCCAGGTGACCTCGAGGCCGGAGGTGATGGTGTCGCGGCCCCGGCCCGTGCCGAAGCCCTGCCGCCAGCCCAGGCCGCCCTCCTCGATGGGGGCGCCCTCGGGCTCGGGGCCGACGTACTGGTCGGGGTCGGCCGCACCGTGGGTCTTGCCGAGGGTGTGGCCGCCGGCGATGAGGGCGACGGTCTCCTCGTCGTTCATCGCCATCCGGCCGAAGGTCTCGCGGATGTCGCGGGCGGCGGCCAGCGGGTCGGGGTTGCCGTCCGGGCCCTCCGGGTTGACGTAGATCAGGCCCATCTGGGAGGCGCCGAGGGGCTGCTCGAGCTGGCGGTCGCCGCTGTAGCGCTGGTCGCCGCCGAGCCAGTAGTTCTCGGGCCCCCAGTAGGTGTCGTGGTCCGGCTCGAACACGTCGGGACGGCCGCCGGCGAAGCCGAAGGTCTTGAAGCCCGCGATCTCGAGGGCGCGGTTGCCGGCGAAGATCAGCAGGTCGGCCCAGGAGACCTTCTTGCCCCAGCGCTGCTTGACCGGCCAGAGCAGGCGCCGGGCCTTGTCCAGGTTGCCGTTGTCCGGCCAGCTGTTCAGCGGGGCGAAGCGCTGCATGCCCATGCCGGCGCCGCCGCGGCCGTCGGCGAGCCGGTAGGTGCCCGCCGAGTGCCACGCCATGCGGATCATGAAGCCGCTGTAGGTGCCGAAGTCGGCCGGCCACCAGTCCTGCGAGGTCGTCAGGGCCTCGTCGACGTCGCGCGCGAGCTCGTCGAGGTCGACGGTCGCGAACTCCTTCGCGTAGTCGAAGTCGGGGTCCATCGGGTTGGAGTCCGCGACGTGGGTGCGCAGGACGCGCAGGTTGAGCTGGTTGGGCCACCAGTCGACGTTGCCGCCACCTTCGGTCGGGTGCGCGAGACGTCCTGCGTGGACGGGGCAGCCGCCCGCGTCCTCCGTGTTCATCTCTGTCTCGCGGGTGACGTGGCCTTCAGACACGGGAGTTCCCTCCGGAGGGTTGAGAGGTGATGATCGACGGACGGGGAGTCTGCTCGACAAACTGGAATCACTCAAGAAACCACGGAGATCGGCAGATTCCGCACCGGTCAGGAGCGGGCGCGCGGTCCCGTCGTGCTGCCCGGCACCGCACCGGTCCGGGCGCTGCTCGACCCGGTGACCACCGTCGAGAAGTCGTAGCCGCTCTCCGCGTGCTCGCCCTCGTCGACGCCCTCCGCCTCCACCTCCGGGTCCACCCGCAGCCCGATGGTCCGGGAGATCAGCCACGCGACGATCGCCGTGACGACGAACGAGTACGCCAGCACCGCGACCACAGCCACCGCCTGGCGCCCGAGCTGGCCGAACCCGCCGCCGTAGAGCAGCCCGTCCGCGCCCGCCGGGTTCGTCGCGGCCGACGCGAGCAGCCCGAGGAGCAACATCCCGACGAAGCCGCCGACGCCGTGCACGGCGACGACGTCCAGTGAGTCGTCGAACCCGAACCGGAACTTGAGGCGGACCGCGCAGGCACAGATCGCGCCCGCGGCGAGCCCGATCACGAGCGCGCCGACCGGCTCGACGTAGGCACAGGCCGGCGTGATCCCGACCAGGCCCGCGACGGCCCCGGAGGCCGCACCGAGCGACGTCGGCTTCCCGTCACGGATCTGCTCGACCACCAGCCAGGACAGCACCGCCGCGGCACCCGCCGTCATGGTCGAGACGAACGCCGTCCCGGCCGCCGGGGTGGCCCCGAGCGCCGAGCCCGCGTTGAAGCCGAACCACCCGAACCAGAGCAGGCCCGCGCCGAGGAGGACCGACGGCAGGTTGTGCGGCCGGATCGGGTCGCGCGGCCAGCCCCGGCGGCGTCCGACGACGAGCGCGAGCGCCAGGGCCGACGCCCCCGAGTTGATCTCGACCGCCGTCCCGCCCGCGAAGTCGAGGGCGTGCAGCCGGTTGGCGATCCAGCCGCCCACCGAGCCGGGGCCGGTGGCGCCGTCGAGCGCGAAGACCCAGTGCGCCTCCGGCAGGTACACCACCGTGACCCACACCAGCACGAACAGCGTCCACGGCCAGAACCGGGTCCGCTCCGCAACCGCGCCCGCCAGCAGGGCGACCGTGACGACCGCGAACATCAGCTCGAACATCGCGTAGACGCCGGTCGGGATCGCGCTGGACCCGCTCCCGACGACGGCGCTGTCGAGGTGGCGCATCCCGGCGTCACCGAAGCCGCCGAGGAGCCCGGCCCAGGCGTCGGAGGAGAACGCGAGCGAGTAGCCGTAGACCACCCACAGCACGCCGACGACGGCGAGGCACACGAAGCTCGTCATCATGACGTTGAGGACGGCCTTCGTCCGGACCATGCCGCCGTAGAAGAGCGCCAGCCCCGGGGTCATCAGCATGACGAGCGCGGTGCTCGCCAGGACCCAGGCCGTACTGCCCGAGTCGATACCGCCCGCATGGATCACCGCGGGCCCCTCCGCACGGGATCACGCACGGCGCAGTCTGGCACGCGGACGAGGAGGGCGTCTCCGCGCTGTGACGAGGTGCCCCTCAGACGCCGGCGGGCGCCCCGGGGAACGGGTGGCCCAGCACGCGGACGAACGCGCGCTGGTAGGCGTCGGCCATCGCGGTCTCGGTGTAGCGCTCCAGCGCCCGCTGCCGGCCGGCCTCGCCGAGCCGGGCGAGCGTCCCGCGGTCGTCGAGCACGCCGCGCAGCGCCTCGGTCCAGGCCGGGATCGAGACCGGGGCGACGACGATGCCCGCGGCCCCGTCGTCGAGCACCTCGCGCACCGAGCCGCCCGCCGAGGCCATGACCGGCACCCCACGCGTCATCGCCTCGACGGCGGCGAGCGGGAAGGGCTCGGAGCTGCCCGGCACGCACAGCACGTCGGTCTCGGCGAGGACGTCGGTGGGGGCCGCCGGCTCCCCGCGCCAACGCACCTGCCCGCGCAGGTAGGCGGGGGTCTGGGCCTGCAGGGCGACCCGGTCCGGGCCGTCGCCGACGATGTCGAGGGTCCACTCGTCGGGCCGGGCGAGCGCGTCCAGGGCCCGGATGAGCAGTGTGGTGTTCCCGGCCTCCTCGAGCCGGGTGAGCACGCCGAACCGGAGCGGGTGGGCGGGGGAGGACAGAGCCGGGCGCGGCGGCACCGGCTCGCCGGGGGCGAGGCCCTCCGGCGCGACCACCACCGTGCCGGTGAGGCGCTGGTGGCGGGTGAGCTCGGCGTGATGCCCCCGGGAGGGCACGAGCAGGGCGTCCGCGGTGCGCAGCGCCCGGGCGGCGAGCTCGGAGTAGGTCGCGCGGTCCGGATGGGCCGGCTCGTGCGCCACGGGGAGCCAGCAGCGCCGCTGCCCGACGGCGTGACCGAGCGCCCGCCACGCCGTCGCGAACCCGATCTCGATCGCCGTGGTGCCACCGACGACGACCGCCTCGTCGGTGTCCGCGACGTCGACCACCGGCTGCCACCAGGGCTGCATGAGCATCCGCACTCGCGGGTTCAGCTCGGCGACGTGGGGCCCGAGGTGCTGCAGGCACACCAGGGTCACCGGGTGGCCGCGGGCCACCAGCTGGTTGGCGAGCACTGCCCGCCGGCGTTCGGCGTCGGTCCGCAGGCCGTGGGTGAGGACGACGACGGTGGGCCGCCCGGCCGCCTGCTGCGCGAGGGCGGCGAGGCGGGCCTGCCGTGGCGCCCGCTTGGAGCGCTGGACGCGCTCCAGCACCGTGGCCCCCGCCGAGAACAGCGACCCGCGCCCGACCTGGTGCTCCAGACCCAGGGCGATCACCTGCGCGGCACGCAGCAGGTCGTCGCCGCGCACCGAGGCGAGCGGGTCGTCGGACACGGTGCCACCGCTGGCGTGCCGGACCTGCGGTACGGCGTCGTCGACGAGGCGCAGGGACCACCCGGCCGCGCGCGCCGCGGGCTGCCACGTGGCGTCCTCGCCGTAGACAAAGAACGCCTCGTCGAACGGGCCCAGCGCGTTCCAGGCGTCGCGGGAGATGAACAGGCAGCAGCCGGTGAGGTAGCCGTCGACGCGCTCGTGCGGGCCCTCGTACAGGTTGGACAGGAGGCGTCCCCGCAGGCGCTTGGCGTAGCCGGCGGCGTTGACGAGGTTCCGGACGACGCCCTGCTCGCGGTGCGCGACGTCCCACGGCTGGTCGCGGCCGTCGGGGTCGAGCACCGTGGGCGACACGGCGGCGACGCCGGGCTCGGCGAGCACCGCGCGGGCGCGGGTGAGCGGACCGAGGAGCTCGGCGTCGGGGTTGAGCTGCAGGGCGTCGCAGTCGGGGACCTGCGCCATGAGCCGGTTCATCGCGGCGATGTAGCCGAGGTTCGACTCCGAGAAGGTCCACGTGACGTCGGGGCGGGTCGCCGCGAGCTCGCGGACCTGCGGGGACCCGCCGGACGCGTTGTCCCAGACGTGCACCCGCGCGTCGGGCACCCACTTGTCCACGCTCGCCAGGGCACGCTCGAGCAGGTCCGCCCGCCGGTAGGAGACGATCAGGACCGCCAGCTCGCGTCGCGTGCTCTGTGCGCTCACCGGACCGATCGTGGCACGACGACCCGATCGGTCGGTGCCGGGCCCCTCGGCCCCTCAGTTCTCGGTGCCCGCCGTCCCGGCGTACTCCGGCCCGGCCTGCGTGCGCGTGCCGGGGTCGGACGCCGAGGCGCCCTGGATCGCCCGCCAGACCGCCTCGGGGGTCAGCGGCATGTCGATGTGGCGCACACCCAGGTGCGACACCGCGTCGACGACGGCGTTGTGTACCGCCGGCGTCGACCCGATCGTCCCGGACTCCCCGATCCCCTTCGCCCCGAGAGGGTTGAGGAAGGTCGGGGTCTCGGTGTTGGAGGCCTCGTACGAGCACAGGTCGGCCGCCGACGGGATGGTGTAGGAGGCCAGGTTGCCCGTCGTCGGGTTGCCGTCCTCGTCGAAGGTGACCCGCTCGAAGAGCGCCTGCGAGATGCCCTGGGCGATCCCGCCGTGCTGCTGACCCGCGACGAGCAGCGGGTTGAGGATCCTGCCGCAGTCGTCGACGGCGACGTGGCGCTTCGGCGTGACCATTCCGGTGTCGAGGTCGACCTCGACCACGGAGAGGTGCGTGCCGAACGGGAAGCTGGACTGGCCCTGCTTGAAGTCGAGGTCCTCGCGCAGTGCGCGACCGTTGCCGTCGTCGAGCCCCGAACCGTCCTCGGAGGCCGCCGCGATCTGCGCCCACGTGACCGCCGAGCCGGCGACGCCGCGCACCCCGAACCCGTCGTCGGAGTGCTCGATGTCTTCGGGAGCGGCCTCGAGCAGATGCGCGGCGATCTCCCGGGCGCGGGAGACGATCTCCTGGGACGCGTTGTGGATCGCGCTGCCGCCGGTCTGCAGCGACCGCGAGCCCATGGTGCCGGCACCGCTGCGCACCACCGAGGTGTCGGACTGGACCACCTTGATCCGGTCCATCGGCACCCCGAGGACGGACGACGCGAGCTGCGCGAACGCGGTCTCGTGGCCCTGCCCGTGGGCGCTGGTGCCGGCCATGACGGTGAACGTGCCGTCGGGGTGGGCCTGGGCCGAGCCGTACTCGCCGTCGAGCCCGAGCGGGGCGGTGACCTCGACATAGGAGCTGACCCCGATGCCCAGCACGACCCGCTCGCCCGCGTCCCGGCGACGTTGCTGCTCGGCCACCAGGTCGTCGTACCCGGCGGCCGCCTTGGCCGCGTCGAGGGCCTTCTCGTGGTCGGCGTTGTCGTACTCGGCGCCGGTCAGCGAGGTCATCGGGTACTGCTCGGGCTGCAGGTAGTTCATCCGCCGCATCTCGAGCGGGTCGACGCCGAGCTCGTCGGCGGCCATGTCGATGATGCGCTCGAGCAGCTGGGTCGCCTCGGGCCGTCCGGCGCCGCGGTACGCCCCGACCGTCGTGGTGTTGGTGACGACGGCCTTCCAGGTGAAGTCGATGGCCGGGATGTCGTAGACGCCCTGAGCCATCAGCTGGGTGAGGCTGGGCAGGATCGCGCCGACCCCCGGGTAGGCCCCGCCGTCGCCGATCACAGTCGCGCGGAGCCCGACGATCTTGCCGTCGTTCTTGACGCCGAGCTCGACCCACTGGACCTGCGCGCGGCCGTGGACCATCGAGAGCATGTTCTCGGAGCGGGCCTCGGTCCAGCGGACCGGCCGGCCGAGCACGAGGGCCGCTTTCGCGGCGATCGTGTACTCCGGGTAGGCCGTCGCCTTGGGCCCGAAGCCGCCGCCCACGCGCGGGGCGACGACGCGGACCTGGTCGGGCTCGAGGCCGAGGTCGCCCGCGATTGCGTCCCGCGCGCCATGAGGGGCCTGGGTGGAGAGCCAGAGGGTGACGCCGCCCTCTGGCGCGCCCGGCTCGGCGACGCAGGCGTTGGGCTCCATCGGCACCCCGGCGAGGCGCTGGTTGTAGAACTTGCCGCTGACGACGACGTCGGCCTCGTCGAAGATCCCGTCGACGTCGCCGGTGCCCGCGCCGGCGCAGAGGTTGCTGCCGACCTCCTCGAACAGCAATGGGGCGCCGTCGGCGTAGGCCGCCTCGATGTCCGTGACGGCCGGCAGCGGGTCGATGTCGGGGAAGACGGTCTCGGCCGCGTCGAGCGCCTCGGCCGCGGTGTTGCCGATGACGACGGCGACGATGTCCCCGACGAACCGGACCTTCCCCTTCGCGAGGTGCGGGCGCGCCATCGCGTCGGGCACGACGCCGGGCAGGCCCGGCCGGTCGGCGACCTCGAGGTCGGCGTTGGTGTACACCGCCACCACGCCCGGCATCCCCCTGGCCTCCTCGACGTCGATGTCGCCGAGCGTGCCGTGGGCGATGGGCGAGCGGACGAACACCGCGTGCAGCGATCCCTCGACGGGCAGGTCGCCGGTGTACAGCCCGGCCCCGGTGATCAGCTCCTGGTCCTCGGTCCGCTTGACCGCGTGGCCCAGGATCGAACCGCCGGTGTGGGTCGTGACGCTCACGCCTGCTCCTCCGTGCCCTCGTCGCGTTCGCGGGACGCTCTCGTGCATCCCGGCCGCCTCTTCTCGGACATTAACGCAGCGGCGTGACGGTCCGCACTGCGTCCGCGGCATGGACGAGCAGGGGGACGAAGCGCTCGGCGTCGGTCACGGAGCCGTGCTGGCCGGGCATCCTCGCGAGCACCGGCTCCCCCTCGGACCGCACGATCGCGGCGGTGCCGTGGGTGACGGCGACGACGTCGGGCACCCGCGCCCGGACGGCGTCGTCGACCGGCCCGAACCAGCCTCCCTCGACCGCCTCCTCGCCGGTGAGCACGTCGGCGTCGTCGCCGAGCGTCGCCTGCCACGTCGCGAGCACGTCGGGCGCGCTGCCCGGGCGGGCGTAGACGAGGCGGGCGCGCGGGTCGCCGCCCACCATCGGCTCGCCGAGGCGCAGGCCGGGGTCTGTGTCGGCGTCGTGGCGGCGGTCGACCGCGACCATGCCGTGGTCGCCGGTGACCGCGAGCACCGTCCCGGCCGGCAGGTCCTCCGCGAGCATCGCGACGAAGTGGTCGATCTGTCGCAGCTGCCAGCGCCACGCGAGCGAGCCCGGCCCGCGGAGATGGCCGAGCTGGTCGAGGTCGGCGTGGTAGGCGTACACGAGGCCCGGGGCGGCGAGGGCGGTGAGCGTCTCCGCGGCCAGGTCGCCGAGCGCGCCGACCCCGCGGTAGGTCGCGCCGCGCAGCGCCGAGCGCGTGAGCCCGGACCCGCGGTAGGCACGGTCGGAGACGACGGTGCTGCGCACCCCGGCGGCGGCGGCGCGCTCGAACAGCGTGGACCGGGGCTGCACGACCTCGGGCGCGAGCCGCTCACGCAGGTCGTCGGCACCCTCGGTCCAGGTGAGCGCGTCGAGCAACGTGCCGTCCACCCGGAAGCGCACGCCGAGGGTGCCGTGCGCGCCGGGCGGCAGGCCGGTGCCCAGGCTGGTGACGCTGATCGGGGTGCTCGTCGGGAACCCGACCGTGAGCGGGCCCGCGTCGTGCATGCCCGCCAGGAACGGCGCGTCGGCGGCATGCTCGGTGAGCAGCTCCCGCCCCAGGCCGTCCACGAGGAGCAGGGCGGCGGCCCGGGCCGGCGGGAGCACGACGCTCGGCGGGCCGCCGAGCTCGGTCCCGAGCGCGGCGAGGAGGGCGGGGAGCACCTCGGCGAGCGCCGGGCCGTCGATGGTCACGGACCCACGATGCCCCACCGCACGCAGCGGGCGGTCGTCCTCAGAGCGAGAGCAACCGGTCGAAGAACTCGCGGTAACGCCGCAGCGCCTGGCGCAGCTCCTCGGTGCCGGGCTCGGTGTTGCCGCTCCACTCCGCCTCGAGCTCGGAGCGCTGGTCGCGGAACACCCGGCTGACCTCGTCGAGGACCTCGCCGACGAGCTGGTCGGCCTCGGTCACCGACTGGCGGGGTTCGTCGACGAAGCCGGCCTGGACCTCCTGCCAACGGCCACGCAGCCGCTCGGAGGCCGACGGTTCGAGGACGCTGACGCGGTCGGAGTCCTTCGGGTCGTGGTCGTGCTGGCCCGGCTGGTCACCGTGCTGGCGGGTGTAGCGGCCCGCACCCTCGTCCGGCCGTCCTGGGTCGGGCCGACCCTCGTCGTGCCGACCGTCGCCCGCCCTGGTCGTCTCCGCGCTCACCGTCGGCTCCCGTCGTGGTCGTGTGCCCCGTCGGCCGACGAGCCGCCGGCCTCCCGCCCCTGCCGTCGGTCACCGGCGCGGTCGTCCTCGCGGAGATCGTCCCGGTGCCTGCCGTCGTCACCTCGCACGCGACCCTCGTCGCGGTCGCGGCCCTCGTCGCGGTCGCGGCCCTCGTCGCGGTCGCGGCCCACGTCGTCGTGCCCGCCCCGGCGCGAGTCCGAGCCCTCGTCGAGCAGGGCGTCGACCAGGCTGCGGTAGGAGGTGACCGCGCCGCGCAGCTCTTCGGTGTCTGCGCTGCCGTCGCGGTGGGAGTCCCGCACCCGACGCGCCTCGCGGTAGTTCTCCACCACCCGCGGGTGCTCGACCGAGATGTCGTCGGCGCGGCGGTCGAAGTCCTCGACGGGATAGCCCCGCTCGCGCATGATCGTCGTGACGAGCGAGTCGGCCTTGTCGACCGCGCCGCCCGGGTCGTCGACGAACTCGCCCTGCACCCGGGTCCAGTCGTCGCGGAAGCGCTCGCGGGTCTGCGGGTCGAGTGGGCGCAGGTCGAGCTCGGCGTGGCGCTTGCGGCGGTCGGCGAGCTCCTTCTCGGCCTCGCTCTTCGAATCGGACCGCTCGAGGGCGCGGTCGTACTCCGGCCCGAACTGGTCCTGCAGCTGCTCCGATCGTTTCCGTCGCGCCAGCACGAGCCCGCCGCCGGCGAGCAACAGCACGACGACCACCACGATGATGACGACGATGACCGTGGTCATGACAGCCCCTCCGTCGGGCACTGGTCCATGACCGATGAGCGTCGTCCCGCGTACGGGCCGTATCAATCGGCCGTGGAGGTGTATGTGTACTGCATCACATGGCCGCACCATGATCGTGGCAAACGTCGAGTCGCCGAACGGCGGTCGGCCATCAGCCCTGCTCGGCGCGCAGGACCGCCGCGGCTCCGGCCATCGCCGCCATCTTGCCCTCCGCCGACTCCCGTGGCAGGTACTTCATCCCGCAGTCGGTGGCGAGGACGAGCTGTTCGGGAGGGACGCGATCGTAGGCGCGGCGGGCCCGGGCGGCGACGGTCTCGACGGATTCGACGCCTACGTCCGAGAGGTCGATGACCCCGAGGATGATCGTCTTGTCGGCGAGGTCGGAGAGCACGCCGAGGTCGAGACCCGACTGGGCGGTCTCGATGGAGATTCTGGTCGACCGGGCAGCCGGCGAGCTCGGGTAGGAACGAGTAGCCCTCCGGGCGCTCGTGGATGATCGCCGCGTAGCCGAAGCAGATGTGCACCGCGGTGGTCCCGGTGACGCCGTCGAGGGCCGCGTTCAGCGCCGCGAGCCCGTACTGCCGCGCCGCGTCCGGCCGGGCCTGCATGTAGGGCTCGTCGATCTGCACGATGCCCGCGCCCGCCGCGTGCAGGTCCTTGACCTCGGCGTTGACCGCGGCCGCGTAGTCCATCGCCGCGGCCTCGGCGTCGGGGTAGTGGTCGTTCTGGGCCTGCGCGGACATGGTGAACGGCCCGGGCACCGTCATCTTGACGACGTGGTCGGTGTGGGCGCGCAGGAACTCCAGGTCGCGGACTCCGATCGGGCGTGGGCGCCGGATCGGGCCGGTGATGCGGGGGACCGGGTTGGGATGGCCGGAGCGGTCGAGCGCGGTGCCGGGGTTGTCGACGTCGACGCCCTCGAGGGCCGTCGCGAAGTGGTTGGAGTAGCTCTCGCGCCGCATCTCGCCGTCGGTGAGGATGTCGAGCCCCGCACGCTCCTGGGCGCGGATCGCGAGCTGCGTCGCGTCGTCCTGGGCCTGCTCGAGGAGCTCGGGGTCGACCCGCCACAGCTCCTTCGCGCGGACCCGCGGCGGGAACCGTCCCGCGAGCTTGGCGCGGTCGATCAGCCAGTCGGGCTGGGCGTAGCTCCCGACGAGGCCGGTCGGCAGCAGGGGCAGCGTCATCGGTGCGCTCCGGGGGTCGCGAGGGGAGGATCCGGTCGCTCTATCGGCACGAGGGTTCCCCTCGTGCGCGGGGCCTCAGCCTCAGGTGGCGATGTCGGGGTAGGGCAGGGTGATGTGCTCCATGGCCCGGGCGTACGCGTGCTGGTACTCCAGTGGGCCGTGGTCGCGCTCGAACAGGGCGATGAACAGCGTCAGCGTGAGGAACGGGTGGGCGCCCATCTCGAAGAGCGCCACGTGGTCGTGGTTCGCCAACGCCTCCCGTTCGGCCGGCTCGAGGGCCAGCCACGTCGAGGCCTCGCCGGTGTGGCAGTTGAGGAGCTTGTTCGCGTGCTCCCGCTCCCAGAAATCGACGGTTCCGGCGGGGTCGGCGCGATAGCGCTCGACGAGCTCGGGGTCGCGGTCGACGGTGTAGAGGAACTTGTTCATCAGGTACTTGCTCATGGCGCCGCCATCCGGGTCGACTCAAGCCCGTTCGGGTACCAGGTGAAGTACGCCTCCATCGTGTGGAAGAGATCGAGCGAATCGACGTGCTCGGCCTTCTTCCCCTCCCCGGCGACGCCCATCATCAGCAGGAAGTCCATGAACCCGTGGGTCGCGTTGCCCGGGGCGTGCAGGCTGTCCAGCGTCACCTCGGCCAGGCACCCCTCGAGGTCGCCGGACGCGATCCACTCGACCGCCTTGCGGTCGAACTCGGGGTCCGGTCCGTGCGGTCCGAACTGGCGCGGGCCACCGAGCTCGAGCGACAGGTGCCCCGTGCCGATCACCGCGACCCGCCGGTCGCTCGGCCATGACTCCACGAGCTCGCGGATGGTGCGCCCGAGCTGCACGAACCGCTTCGGCTGCGGCAGGGGCGGCGCGAAGATGTTGGTGTAGATCGGCACGATCGGGAGGTCGGCCTCGGGTCGCAGCGTGATGATCGGGCACGTGATCGAGTGGTCGATGCGCAGTTCGTTGGAGAACGCGAGGTCGAACCCGGCGTCGAGACCCTCCCGCAGGATGTAGGCCGACAGGTCCTCCTGGCCGTGCAGGCGCATCCGCGGCAGGCCGAACTCGCGTTCCTCGTTGTACCAGTTCGCGTCGTAGAACGGCGCCTTCCCGACGAGGAACTGCGGCATGTTGTCCAGCCACAACTGGTGGAAATGGTCGGAGCCGACCATGACGAGCACATCGGGCCGGGCCCGCGTCAACGTCTCTCGGAAGGTCTCGATCTTCGAGACCCATTCGTCGGCGAACGGCGGGCGGTCCGCCCCCACCGACGTCGAGGCCGGGTAGTAGAACGGGTGGTGGGTGGACGCGATCACCGCGACCAGTTCAGCCATCGTGGTCTCCGAATCCGACGCCGAGCGGTGGAGGCGTGTAGGGGTCGGGGTCGACCGGCCTGTTGTTGAGGTCGACCGACAGGAAGATCTCGTTGGCCACGGGGTGGCGCAGCTCCTCGGCGAGCTGGCCGATCAGGCCGGCCGTGCGCGCGAGGAGCGCGAACCCGCGCAGCAGCTCCAGCGGCAGTCCGAGGTCGGCGAGGACCGCCCCGCACACGCCCGCCCCGTTGAGCGGCAGCGTCTTCCCGAGCACCTGCGGGTGCACGCGACCGATGGCCGCGAAGAGCGCGAGGTGCGGCCCGGTCACGCCCTCCTCGGCGGCGAGTGCCATGAGCTTCGGCGTGCGCGGGTCGCCCTGCTTGTGCACGTGGTGGCCGAGGCCGGGGACGAACCGCTTCGCCTCCCGCTGAGCCTCGACCGTCCGAAGTGCCAGCTGGTCCCAGCCAGCGTCGTCGGTGGGGAGCTCTCGGTCGGTGGAGACAAGCTGGTCGTGCAGGAACCGGCCGCAGTCCTCGGTGACGCCCAGGAAGCGGCTGCCGCCCGCCAGGAGCCCGGCCGCGAGCGCGCCCTGCACCGAGTCCGGCGCCGAGAGGTGGGTCAGCCGGGTGACGATGGCCGTGGGGGTGTAGCCGTGGTCTGCCAGCGCGGCGAGCACCGCCTCGAAGACGCGCGTCTCGCCCGGCGTCGGGCGCCGCTGGGTGGCGAGCCAGAAGGCGAGCTCGCCGAACCCGACCTGACCCATGACGTCCTCGACGAGGTCGTGCCCGAGCAGCGTGATCGCGTCGGGGGATGCGGCGCCGAGGGCGGTCTCGTACACGTGATCAGCCATGCGAGAGCCACTCCCTCAGCTCGGCGCCGTGCTCGTCGAGCTCGGGCGGCGGCAGCTCGTAGACCGCCGGGGTCTCGGAGAACCGGATGGGGTGCCGCGTCGTCGGGACGGCCCGGTCGCCCTCGCCGACCTCGACGACCGGCTCCAGCCCGAACCGCTCCGCCATCGCGAACCCGCCGTCGATGGACTGGATCGGCCCGCACGGCACCCCGGCCGCGACGAGCCGGTCGAACCACTCGACCGCGGTCCTCTCCTTGAGCTTCCCCACCAGGATCGGGCGCAGCTCGTCCCGGTGCGCCGTGCGGTCGGCGTTGCGGGCGAAGCGCGGGTCGTCGGCGACGCCCTCGAGCCCCAGCACCTCGCAGAGCTTGCGGAACTGGCCGTCGTTGGCGGCGGTGACGATGAGGTCGTCGTCGGCGGTCTCGAGCGGCTCGTAGGGGAAGACGCTGGGGTGTGCGTTGCCCATCCGGTGGGGCACCACGCCGCCGGCCACCCAGGCGCTCGAGTGGTTCACCAGGCCGGTCAGGGCCGAGGAGAGCAGGTTGACCTCGACGTGCTGGCCCTCGCCGGTCGCGTCGCGGTGGCGCAGTGCCGCGAGGATGCCGATCACCGCGTGGTTGCCCGCCATCACGTCGAAGACCGAGATGCCGGCGCGGTAGGGCGGGCCGTCCGGGTCGCCGGTGAGGTCCATGAGCCCGGAGATGGCCTGCACCATGAGGTCGTAGCCCGGGACGTGCGCGCCCTCCCCGGAGCCGAACCCGGAGATCGAGGCGTAGACGACGCCGGGGTTGGTGCCGCTCACCGCGGCGTAGTCCAGCCCGTACTTGGCCATCCCGCCGGGCCGCAGGTTCTCGATGACGACGTCGGCGCGCCGGGCCAGCTCCCGCGCGAGGCCGACGTCCCCGGGATCGCGCAGGTCCAGGGCGATCGAGCGCTTCCCGCGGTTGACGCCGAGGTAGTAGGTCGAGGTCTCGCCGCGGGTCGGGGGCATCCAGGTGCGCGTGTCGTCACCGCCGCGCCCCTCGACCTTGACGACCTCCGCACCCAGGTCCGCCAGCAGCATCGTCGCGTAGGGACCCGCAAGGATGCGGCTGAAGTCGGCGACCAGCACCCCGGCCAGAGGTCCGCCACCCGGACTCGCTCCCATGCGCGCCTCCTGTCCGTCTGACGGACGTCTGTCCGCCATCGATCCTCGACCGGCGTCGTGGCCGCGTCAAGGGTCGCCGGGATCGACGCCGGCGTAGGCGTGGGCGAACCAGCGGGCGAGCCCGCCGTCGTCGCGCAGGGCCGCGACCCAGGGGTGCGCGACCCACGTCGTCCTTGTCGCGGCCTGCTGCGTCGACCTCGGCGTCTTGTCGTGGTGAACCAGAACGACAAGGCCGCGATCCCAGCGCAGGAGCCCGCGACAAGCCGACGTCGAGCCAGGTCCGGCGTGCGCTGGGCGCCATCGTGAACGCCGCTTTCCTGACGTCCAGCGTCAGGAACGAGACGTTCCTGACGGGCCGGCCGGCACCCTCAGGACGCCGGCAACGTCACGTGCGGGAGCGCCTCGCGGCGGGCGAAGTCCGCACTGATCTCGCCCGCCGTCGCGAGCAGCAGTGGGAGGTGGTGCTCGACGAGGTACTCGACCGAGGTCTCCGCGGCGTGGCAGTTGACGTTGACGCCGGCGATCACCCGACCCCCGCCGTCGCGCAGCGGTGCGGCGACCGAGCGGATGCCGAGCGCGAGCTGCTCGTCGGTGAGCGCCCAACCGCGGGCCCGGACCTCGCGCAGTGTGGCGTCGCGCTCCTCCCGGCTCGGCTGCCAGCGCGGGACCAGCCCGGAGCGGGTGGGCTGGGCGAGGACGCGGTCGAGCTCGTCGGGCGGCACGGCCGCGAGCTGCACCTTGCCGAGCGAGGTCGGGAGCGCGGGGAACCGCGTCCCGATCTGCACCGCGAGCGAGACGATCTTCGGCACGCTCGCGCGGGCGACGTAGACGATGTCCGAGCCGTCGAGCTGGGCGATCGAGCACGACTCGTGCGTGCGCGCCGAGAGCGCCTCGAGGTGGGGGCGGGCCACGTCCCAGAGCCCCATCGACCCGACGTAGGCCACCCCCAGCTCGAGCACGCGCGGGGTGAGGGCGAAGCCGCGCCCGCCGCTGCGCACGTAGCCGAGCTCGGTCAGCGTCAGGAGGATGCGCCGTGCGGTGGGTCGGGCCAGGCCGGTGGCCGACGCGACCTCGGCGAGGGTCATCTCCGGGCGCTCGGCGCCGAACGCCGCGATCACCTCGAGCCCGCGCGCCAGCGCCTCGATGAAGTCCGGGCCGGCCCCCTCGCGTGGCACGAGCACTCCTCCCGCCGCCGGTCCCGCCGGGTGGCTCCGACGGACGTCCGGGCGCAGCGTAACCGCTCGTGACCGTCTGCCGGACACCTCGTCGAGAAGCGCCGCCCGGCGTCGTCGGCCGCGGCGACCGTTGACAGCGAAACCGTCACTGAGCAGAGTGACCTGCATCATCCGACCGCTGTCCGGACACACGTCCGAGTGCGAGGGAGTGCGCGATGCCCGAGTCCACCGGCGAGGCCCGTCGCCCCGTCGTCCTGCGAGGCGGCACGGTGCTCACCCTCGACGCGGCACACACCGTCCTGACCGAGGCCGACGTCCTCGTCGTCGACGACCGCATCGCCGCCGTCGGGCCCGGCCTCGACGTGCCCGAGGGCACCGAGGAGATCGACGCCCGGGGCGGCGTCGTCTTGCCCGGGATGATCGACACGCACCGGCACATGTGGCAGACGGCGATGCGCGGCTACGGCGCGGACTGGACGCTCACGCAGTACTTCGTCTGGTACTACCTCGAGCACGGGAAGGCGTTCCGCCCGGAGGACGTCCACGCGGGCAACCTGCTGGGCGCCATCGAGGCGGTCGACGCCGGGGTCACCACCACCGTCGACTGGTCCCACGGCCTGCAGACCCCCGACCACGCCGACGCCGCCGCCGACGCGCTCGAGGCCGTGCCCGGCCGGTTCGTGCTCGCCTACGGCAACATCCAGGACGCGCCCGCGACCTGGACCACCTCCCCGGGCTTCCGTGACTTCGTCGAGCGCCGGATGCTCGGCGGGCGCGGCAGCGACATGCTCGGGTTCCAGCTCGCCTTCGACGTCACCGGCGACCCGTCGTTCCCCGAGAAGCCGGCGTTCGAGGTGGCCCGGGAGCTCGGCGTCCCGGTGACCACGCACGCCGGGGTCTGGGGCGCGACGAACGACGACGGCATCCGGCTCATGCACGACCACGGGTTCGCCACCCCGGAGACGATCTACGTGCACGCCGCGTCGCTTTCCGCGGACTCCTACCGTATCGCCGCGACCGGCGGCTCGATCTCGGTGTCGACCGAGAGCGAGCAGTCGGCGGGGCAGGGCTACCCGCCCACCTGGGCGCTGCGGGCCCACGACCTGCCGGTGTCGCTGTCGATGGACACCACGGTCTGGTGGAGCGGCGACCTGTTCTCCGCGATGCGCACGACGCTCGGCGCCGACCGCTCTCGGGAGCACCTCGAGGCGCACGCGAAGGGCGAGACGGTGACGCACGCGTCGCTGCGCGCCGAGCAGGTCGTCGACTGGGCGACCCGCGGCGGCGCCCGCGCTCTCGGCCGGGACGACCTCGGCAGCCTCGAGGTCGGGAAGAAGGCCGACGTGGTGCTCATCCGCAACGAGCAGTCGCCGGTGATGTTCCCGCTGCTGCACCCCTACGGGCACGTCGCTCTCCAAGCACAGCGCGGCGACGTCGAGGCGGTGATCGTCGACGGACGCGTGGTCAAGCGGGACCACCGGCTCGTCGGGATCGACCTCGCCGCGGCGCGACGGACCGTGGAGGCGACGGTGGAGCACCTGCGCGCCACCCTCGGCGACGAGGCCTGGGTGCAGGGCATGAACCCCGAGATCCCGACGACGAAGGTCCTCGACAACCCGTACACCTACACCGACTACCGGTCGTCCGCGACGCACGGTGGTCGCTGACGCGACGTGTGCGTGTGTTTCCGTGCCTGAGCACGGAAACACACGCACGAGGCGTCAGCCCAACGCGCCGTACAGCGCCTCCTCGAAGTCGCCGTAGAGCTTCCACGCCTCGTGCTCGGGGATGAACGGCAGCGAGTTGGTGTAGATCGAGGCGCAGATGCCGGTGGTGCGATCGATCCAGAAGTGGGTGTTGAACAGGCCCGCCCACGCCCCGCTCCAGGCCCGGCGCCGTCCCGGGACGTCGGCGGTGTTGAGCAGCAGTCCGTAGCCCCAGGTCCAGCCCGGGCCGAGGTGCAGGGTGTCCGTGGTCGCCGGGTCCGCCGTCACGATCTCGGTGGGGAACGGCGCGCCGTCGAGCTGGTCGGAGAACGCCGCGTCCACCGTCTCCTGCTGCAGGATGCGCGCACCGTCGAGCTCGCCACCGCGTAGCAGCGCCCGCTCGAAACGGACGTAGTCGCGCGGCGTGGAGTGCAGGCCGTGGCCCCCGGCCCACCACTGCGGATCGTCCGGCAGGACGTTCCCGATCGAGGCCCACTGGCCGTCCTCGCCCTTGACGTGCACCGGGGTCTTGTTGGCCTGCCGCGCGTCGTCGATGGCGAACATGGTGTCGTCCATGCCCAGCGGGCCGGTGATGTTCTCCTTGATCACGACGTCGAGGGTCGTGCCGGCGACGGACTCGACCACCCGGCCGAGCCAATCGATGTTGATGCCGTACTCGAAGCGGGTGCCGGGATCGGCCACGAGCGGCGCGCCGAACGCCGCCATGTCGCCGGGGACGACGTTGGGGAGCCCGGTCACCGACTCGTAGCGGGCGAGCTCGGCGTTCCAGAACCAGTACGAGAGCCCCGAGGTGTGGGTGACGAGGTGCTTGACCGTCGCGCGGCTCGCGGGTGCGCGGAGCCGGGGCGTGTCGCCGTCCCAGCCGTCGAGCACCTGCAGGTCGGCGAACTCCGGGACGTAGCGCTCGACGGGCGCGGCGAGGTCGAGCGTGCCCCGCTCCACCTGCTGCAGCGCCGCCGTCGTCGCGACGATCTTGGTCATCGACATGATCCGGAAGTGGGTACTCGTGGACACCGGCTCCCCGCCGCCGGCGACGCGCTCGCCCGCCGCTCCCTCGTAGAACACGCCGTCGCGGTCAGCCGCGATCGCCACGACGTGGGGGACCGCGCGGTCCTCGACCGCCGCCTGCAGGACCTTGTCGATTCCGGATCCGTCGAACGTGGACACCAGCCTGACCTCCGCCTGTCTCGCGCCCCTGCCGTGGAGCGTCCGTGTCACCTCGATCACACCAGAAGCGCGTGGCCCAGGTCACGTCCGGAAGAAGAGGATGACGCGGTGAGCACCGGTGTCGAACGCGGCGAGATCCTCCGACCCGTCCCCGACGACGCCGCCACGGCGTCGGGCATGGGCCGCTTCCTCACCGCCGCGCTCGGCCAGGGCGACTACCACGCGTTGCACCGCTGGTCGGTCGACGACCTCGAGGCGTTCTGGCGTGCGGTCGTCGCCTTCTTCGACGTGCGGATCGAGGACCTCACGACGGTGCTCGCGGACGCGGGCATGCCGGGCGCGCGCTGGCTGCCCGGGGCGCGGATGTCGTACTCGGCGCATGCCCTGCGCCAGGAGTGGACCGGACCCGCCGTCGTCGGCATCTCGCAGGCACGCGAGCGGGTCGAGGTCTCCTACGACGAGCTGCGTGATCAGGTGGCCCGCGCCCGGGCCGGGCTGGTGCGGCTGGGCGTCGAGCCCGGGGACCGCGTCGCCGGGTACATGCCGCACGTCCCGGAGACGATCGTGGCATTTCTGGCGACGGCGTCGCTCGGGGCGGTGTGGCTCTCGTGCCCGCCGGAGTTCGGGCCGCGCGCCGTGGTCGACCGGCTCGGACAGGTCGAGCCGACGGTGCTGGTCGCCGTCGACGGCACGCGCTACGGCGACCGCGCGATCGACCGGAGCGAGCAACTCGCCGAGATCCGCGCGGCGCTGCCCTCCCTGCGCGCGACGGTGTTCCTCCCCTACCTCGATTCCGATGCCGCCCCGCCGCCCGACGCCACGACGTGGGCGGACCTGCTCGCCGAGCCCGGGCCGCTCGAGCACGAGGCGGTCGGCTTCGACCACCCGCTCTACGTTCTGTTCTCGTCCGGGACGACGGGTCTGCCGAAGCCGATCGTGCACGGGCACGGCGGCATCCTGCTCGAGCACCACAAGACGCTGGGGCTGCACAACGACGTCCGGCCCGGCGACCGGTTCTTCTGGTACTCGACCACCGGCTGGATCATGTGGAACTACGGCGTCTCGGCGCTGCTCGTCGGCGCCACCGTGGTCTGCTTCGACGGGAACCCGGCCTGGCCGGACCTCGACGCGCTGTGGGCGATGGCCGAGGCCGAGCGGCTCACGCAGTTCGGCACCTCGGCGTCGTTCCTCATGCTCTGCCGCGACGCGGGCCTGCACCCCGGGCAGGACCACGACCTGTCCGCGCTGCGCATGCTCGGCTCCACCGGCTCGCCGTTGCCTGCCGAGGGCTTCCGGTGGGCGTCGGAGACGTTCGGTCCCGACGTCGTCATCAACTCGACCTCGGGCGGGACCGACGTCGCGAGCGGGTTCGTCGGCGCGGCCCCGCTGCTGCCGGTGCGGGCCGGGGAGATCCCCGGGCCGATGCTCGGGGTCGACGTGCACGCCTTCGACGAGGACGGCCAGGACGTGGTGGGCGAGCCCGGCGAGCTGGTGATCACCGCGCCGATGCCGTCGATGCCGGTGCGGTTGTGGGGTGACGACGACGGGTCCCGGATGCGGGCGACGTGGTTCGACCGGTTCCCCGGCGTATGGACACAGGGCGACTGGATCACGATGTTCGACGACGGCGGGTGCGTCATCACCGGCCGCTCGGACGCGACGCTGAACCGTGGTGGCGTGCGCCTGGGGACCTCGGACTTCTACACCGTGGTCGAGGACGTCGGGGGCGTGGACGACAGCCTCGTCGTGCACCTGGAGGACACCGTCGGCGGCGCCGGGACGCTGGTGCTCCTCCTCGTCGGCGGACCCGACCGGCCGACGCTCGAGGCCGAGGTCGTGCGCCGGCTGCGCAGCGAGATGTCACCGCGACACGTGCCCGACGAGATCGCCTGGGTCGACGCACTCCCCCGCACGCTCTCGGGGAAGAAGCTCGAGACCCCGGTGAAGCGACTGCTGCGTGGTGCGGCGCCGGAGGACGTGGCGAGCCGCGACTCGCTGGCCGACCCTTCGGCGCTGGATGCGGTCGTTTCGTGGGTGCGACTCCGTCGCTCGTGAGCACTTTCGGGGGTTATAGAGCCTGTCGGGTTTTGTAGCTGCGGGGTGGGCTGGGGTGTGCCGGTCCGACCTTTGAGGTTGACCCCGTAGACCGGACACCAACGGTGTGGGATCAGTGATCTTGGTCGAGGTCGGTGTGGTGGGCTTCGTACTCCATCGGGCTGAACATCCCGATGCTGGAATGGCGCCGTTTCGGGTTGTACCAGCACTCTATCCACTCGAATATCGCGTTGAAGCTCATCGCGAGTTTCCCACGTCCGGGAGTCGAGTAGCTCGAGTTGCATGGTGCCCCAGAATGACTCCATCATCGAGTTGTCGTAGCAATCGCCGACCGAGCCCATGGAGCCGAGCAGGCCGGCGGCGAGCAGTCGTTGCCCGAACGCCCACGAGGTGAACTGCGAGCCGCGGTCCGAGTGCATGATCGTCGACCCGTTCTCCGGTCGGCGACGCGTGATCGCCATGCCGAGAGCGTCGGTGACCAACTCGGTGCGCATGTTGTCGTCGATCGACCATCCCACGATCCGGCGTGAATAGGCATCGAGGACCGCGGCGCAGTAGAGCTTGCCCTCGGCGGTGGGATGCTCTGTGATATCCGTGACCCACAGCCGGTCGGGCTCATCGACGGTGAACCGGCGGTCGACCAGGTCGGGGTAGGGGTCAGCGGCAGGGTCGCGGACGGTGCAGCCGTGGCGTCGGCGCCGGTAGAGGCCCTGGATGCCGGCCTCGCGCATCAGCCGGGCGACCCGCTTGTGGTTGACCGCCAGGCCCAGCCCGAGGGTCAGCTCGGCGTGCACCCGCGGCCACCCGTACGTGCCGCGAGACTCCTCGTGAATCTTCTCGATGTGCTTGAGCAGCAACTCGTTCTCCTGGGTTCGGGCAGACTTCACCCGTGAGAGCCATTCGTAATAGCCCTGACGACGAACGTTCAGTACCCGACAGGTCACCGCGACGTCGAAGCCGTCGTCGGCGAGTTCGTGGACCAGCGGGAAGACTACTTTGGGAGGACGTTCTCCCGTGCGAAGTAGGCCGCGGCCCGCTTGAGTATCTCGTTTTCAACCTCAAGCCGGCGCTTGTCTTTGCGCAGCTCGGCGAGCTCGGCGCGCTCCTTGGTGGTCAGCCGCTCGGAGTTGGTGCCGTCATCTGCGTCGGCCTGGGCCATCCAGTTCCGCAGACACGACTCCGAAATCTGCAGATCCTTCGCGATCGCCGCGATCGGTTGCTCGCCCAGACGGGCAAGCTCGACCGCGCGACGCCGGAACTCCGGTGGGTGAGGTGCGGGCACAGACGACATCCTCCCTGGCGGACCGGGTCCACCTCAGGCGACGTGTCCGGTGTCAGGGGTCAACCTCACGATAGGTGCTGATCAACGCGGTCAAGTCCAGCGCCTCGACCGCGTCGATCAACACCCACGCCAGATGCCCCTCGGGCAGCCAGTCCCGGATGTCGGGGGGCAACAAGAACCCGGTCTCACGATCCACCGGACGGAACCCACGAGCCACCCCAAGATCTAATCAGGTCCGGGGGCCGACCGGGACCCTAAAACCCGACAGGCTCTATAACACCAGAAAGTGCTCACGAGGCCGAAGGCCACCTAGCACCTCTCGATGATCGTCGCGTTCGACTGGCCACCGCCCTCGCACATCACCTGCAGCCCGCGGGTGCCTCCGGTGCGTCGGAGCTCGTGGACGAGCTTGGTGGCCAGCACCGCACCGGTCGCGCCGAGCGGGTGGCCCATCGCGATCGCGCCGCCGTTGACGTTGGTGCGCTCCAGCGGCGCACCCGTCTCCTGAGCCCACGCGAGCACGACCGGCGCGAACGCCTCGTTGCACTCGAACAGGTCGATGTCGTCGATCGACAGGCCCGCCCGCTTCAGCACCATCTGCGTCGCGGGGATCGGTCCCGTGAGCATGAGTACCGGGTCTTCCCCGACGACGGCGAGGGTCGACACCTTCGCGACCGGCGTCAGCCCATGGATGCGCACCGCGGCCTCGGAGGCGACCAGCAGTGCCGCGGCGCCGACGGAGACCTGGGAGGACACCGCGGCCGTGAGCGAGTAGCCCTCGCGCAACGGCGGGAGTGCCGCCATCTTCTCCCGGTCGACGGTCGGGCGGATGCCCTCGTCGCGGTCCAGCCCGTTCAACGGGGCGAGCTGGCGGGCGAACCGGCCCTCGTCGGTCGCGGCTGCGGCACGACGGTGGCTCTCGACCGCGAACTCCTCCATGCGCTCCCGGCTGATCCCCCACTTCTCCGTGATCAGCTGGGCGCCGCGGAACTGGCTGATCTCCTGCTCGCCGTAGCGCTCGATCCACCCGGCCCCCTCGCGGCGGGTCCCCATCTTCTCGAGCACCGAGGCGTTCGCGTCGATCGGGACGATCGCCATGTTCTCGACGCCGGCCGCGACGACGAGGTCCTGCGTGCCGGAGAGCACGGCCTGCGCGGCGAAATGCAGCGCCTGCTGGGAGGAGCCACAGGCGCGGTTGATGGTGGTGCCGGGGACGTGCTCGGGCAGGCCCGCGGAGAGCCACGCGGTGCGTCCGATGACGCCGGCCTGCGGGCCCAGCTGGGTCACGCAGCCCATGAGCACGTCGTCGACGGCGCCCGGGTCGATGCCGGTGCGCTCCACCAGCGCCGTGAGGGCGTGGGCCCCGAGGTCCGCCGGGTGGACCTCCGCGAGGGCACCCTTGCGGGTCCCCACGGGGGTGCGGACGGCGTCGACGATGTAGGCCGCTGTCTGCCCTGCCACGGTGCCTCCCGGAGTGAGGATCGGTGTTCCGGTCCCAGTGTCGGGGGAGGAACTCCGCCGACGCCAGCGACCCGGCGCGGACCGCGGCCAGTTCCTCCACGCCGTGTCGGAGGTCGACCCGGAGGAGTACTCGTTCACCCGGAACGTCGGCGACCAGATGCGCCAGCACGACGACCGCGAGCAGTTCCTCGCCGGGGTCGACCTCGTCCTCGCGGGCATCACCGCGCTCCACCCACCCTCGGCGTAGCTGCGGCCCGTCGCAGCGAGGCGGACCGCGCGCCGGACGTCGGGCGGGCCGCACGAGACGCTCGCCAGCACCAACCGTGGAGGACGGCCGAGGAGCAGCGGCAGCGCCACACGCGCGGAGGAGCCGGAGCACCCCGCCAGTCGGGCTGGCGGGAGGCCGGCGCCGGTCCCCTACACGCAGCCCGAGTCGGCGGTGACGGGCCCCGCGGCGTGGGGTGAGGTCGGGGCAGTGAGGTCGGGGCAGTGGGAGCGTGGCTGCGCCCCGTCGACCTCCTGCAGCACGAGCACGTCGACGCGTCCGTCCTCACGGGACCGCCTGTGCAGGACGTTCCAGGTCGCCAGGCGCACGCGGGCGGCTAAGAGAATGTTCAGAAGGGCGGCTCCTCGGGCCAGGGGTCGTGGCGTGCCGGGGTGGGGGTCTGCTGGTCGGGTGGGGTGTTGTGGGTGCGGGCGCGTTGTCGGAGGTGTTCGGCGGTGGCGCGGGCGGCGTCGGTGAAAAAGCCGTGTCGGTTGCGGCGGGGGCTGCCGGGTGGGTGGGTCGGTGGGGGCGGGTCGCAGAGGCGGGTGGGGATCGAGCAGGGAGCGCCGTCGGCCGGTGGGACGGGGTCGGGCAGCGGGTCGTAGGGCTCGGGGGCGATGTGGTGGGTCCGGCCGGTGGGGGAGGTCCAGTCGAAGTGGCCGGGGCGGGGCTGCTGCACGCTCCAGCCCGAGGCGGGGTCGTGTTTGCCGGTGTGGTCGCGGCGGCAGATCGCGCCGAGGTCTTCGGCGACGGTGAGTCCGCCCTCGGTGACCGGGGTGGTGTGGTCGATGTCGCAGCCCGCGGCGTCGGTGCTGCAGCCCGGGGCGCGGCAGGTCTGGTCGCGGGCGTGGATCCAGGCGCGCAGCGCGGCGCTGGGCAGCCGGCGGCCGGCTTCGGCGCGGGTCCGGGCGGGGTGGTCCTCGGCGGGGCGGGCGCGGGCACGGGTGAGGGCGCCGGCGGCGCGCTCAAGCAACGCCAGCGCGTCGCCGGGGACGAGGGTGGTGCCGGGTGAGGCCGGGCCCAGGTGCTCGCGCAGCGCGTCGAGTTCGTTGGTGTAGGCGGTGATCTCGACGATGTGGTGGCGTCGCCGGCCCTGGATCGGGGGTGGGCCGTGGCCGGGCAGGCGCAGGGTCAGCACGTGCTCGAGGTCGCCGTGCGGGTCGTAGAGCAGCAGTCGGCCGGTGGCGTGGGCGCGGGCCCAGGCCATCGACACCGCGACCGCGGTGTTCACCGGGCCGCGGCCGGGGATCTCGCCGGGGCGGCGGTCGAGGCCGAGCACGGTACCCAGCCCGACGCGTAGCGCGACGCGGGACAGGAACGGGATCGCCTCCCGCCGCGACCCGCGCCGGCTTTCGGCCAGACCGACAGCGCTCTCGATCAGGCCACGCTGGGCGCCCCCGCCGAGCTCGTCAGCACATCGACCGGTAGCGGGCTCGGAGCCCTGGTCCTCGGAGCCCTGGTCGTCGGCGCCCTGGTCGTCGGGATGACAGTGGTCGGGGCCGCCGCCGTCGGGGTGGCCCTCGTCGAGGCGCTCCTCGTCGGGGCCGTGGTCCTCCGGGCTGTCGGCGCCGTGGTCGTCGGGGCCCTGGTCGTCCGGGCCGTGGTCGTCGGCGCCGTGGTCGTCGGGGCCGTCGTCGGGGCCGTCGTCGGGGCCGTGGTCGGGGGTGGGGCCGCCGAAGCGGGTCACGACGTGGTCGATGACGTCGTGGTCCCACAGCCCGGCGCCGTCGGGGCCGGTCAGGGTGAGCATCACCTCGGATTCGATGGGCCCGACCGGGGCGTCGAGCCCGGCCGCGCGCAGCCGCTTCGCGACCGCGCGGCCGAGGGCGACGATGCGGTCGTGGGCGTCCTGGGCGGGTTCCTCGGGCAGGTCGAGCCCGCACAGCTCGGCCGCCCCCGACGGCGCGATCGCGAACGACACCCGCCGTCGGGTGATCGCCGCGGCCCGCCGCGCGGCGGCCCAGTCCGGATCGAGCGCCTCGGCGGCCTGCTCGATCCTGCGCCGCAGCGCCTGGAACCCCAGCCGCGGCGCGGCGGGCAGCACCCGCTCGACCACGGTGCGGGCCTGGGTGGTGTCCAGCTCGGCCAGGGTGGTGGTGAAGATCGCGGCCTTGTGTTCCTCGAGCACTCCGGTGGCCATCGCCTCCCCCAGCGCGGGCAGGCGTTCCAGGACTTGACGGGCGAACTCCACCCGGGCGGCGGCGTAAGCCTGCGACCAGCCCAACGAGGCCGCCACGATCTTCCCGGCGCGGGCCCGGTCGGGGACGCGTTCGCGGGTGCCGGCCTGGGCGCGGCTGGTCTCGAGTAGCCAGCGGGCCAGCGCCAGCGCGGCGCGGTTGGTGTGGCTGAACCAGGCGCTCATCCCGGCATCGACCCACTGGCCGGGCAGCGCGGCCGGGTCGGCGGCGGCGAGCACCCAGCCCGGGGGCAGCTGCGCGGGGTCGTGCAGGTCCTCGGGATCCGGACACGGCAGGTCAGCCTCGACCGGCCCGGCGACATCCTCGTCGTCGTCGGGGCCGTGCTGCCACCCCACCACCACTGCCATACCCGAACACTAGTTCGAGGGTCTGACACTCACCGGCCGGAAACGGGAGACCCGGGGCCGCTCGATCATCACGATACGGTGACGATGCGCCACAGCTCGACGGCCAGCAGCACGCTCCGCGCGGCGAGGGCGGGACGACCGCCGACCACGAGGAGGTTCTCCGGCGCATTCGTCTCGGGCAGGCGCGCAGGATCCCGAAGTCCGCCGAAGTGGCCGGCGTAGAGCCCGACGGCGCCGATGCAGGGCCACGCCGGCACGCCCAGGCCCCGGTGCCGGGCGCGGCGTGCGGTGAGCCAGGGCTGCGCGAGCAGCCGCGCGCGCCCGAACCACGGCAGGATCGGTGCATGATCTCACGCGCCGACCACGACACCCTGCTCGCCACGAGCCGCCTGGGCGTGCTGGCCACCATCAAGTCGAGCGGGCTGCCGCAGCTCTCCCCCGTCGCCCCTTTCTACGACGCCGAGGCCGGCACGCTGCAGGTCTCCATGACCGAGGGGCGCGCGAAGACCGCGAACCTGCGCCGCGACCCCCGGGCCGCGCTCGAGGTCACCTCGTCCGACGGGCGGGCGTGGGCCGTCGCGGAGGGGCCGGTCACCCTCGTCGGGCCCGGCACCGATCCCCACGGCTTCGAGGTCGAGGCGCTCGTCTCGTACTACCGGTCCGCGGCCGGGGAGCACCCGGACTGGGACGACTACCGCGCCGCGATGGTCGCCGACCGGCGGGTGCTCATGACGATGACCGTCGAGCGCGTCTACGGCGATCGGATCTGACGACGTGCGCCCCGGGACGTCCGCCTTCAGCCGCTGCGCTGCTCGATGAACTCGCGGTCGCGGACGTACCGCGGGATGCCGTCGACGTTGTAGCCGTCGAAGACGAACACGATGACGTCGACGTCGTGGACGTCCCCGGCTCCCACCGGGCGCCGCCCGGCCACGAGTTCGACCTCGGCGGGCGGGCCGCCGTCCGGCCCGGGCGGGCGCTGCACCATGCCGTCGTAGCGACCGACGCCGGCGAGCAGACAGTGCATGAGGTGGCCTCCGGCCTCGGGAGCAGGTTCACGCGTTATAGCACCGGCACGTGCTCACGGGCGCCGAGCGCACCTAGGGTGGCGGCGTGAGCACCGACGAGCCCCGTACCGAGGCCGAGATCGCCGAGCGCATCGACGCCAACGCCGCCGAGGAGCACGAGATCCGCAACGGTGCCCACGGCGGGCTGAGCGACGACGACCTCGCCCGGCTGCGGACGCTGGAGGTCGAGCGCGACCGGCTCTACGACCTCAAGCGGCAGCGCCAGGGCCGGCGCGACGCGGGCGAGGACGAGGGCGAGGCCCACGAGCGCGACGCGGCCACCGTCGAGAACTACCGTCAGTAGCCCGGTCCGGCGAGCACCTCGAGGCCCCGGCTCAGGCGCCGCCGGCGACCTCGTCCAGCAGCGAGGACCAGAACCGCAGCGCGGCGTGCTCCATCTCCAGGCCCAGCCGCAGCGTGATCATCCGCTTGGCCACCGCGTCGAGCGAGGCGTAGCGCTCCTGCATGTCCTCGTACACCGCGATCCGCTCGCGGTGGGCCGCGACCTGCTCGCGGGCCAGGCGCTCGACGTCGCCGGGCGCGGCGACCTCGTTGAAGAACAGCTTGAGCTCGGCGATGTCGCGCATCTGGAAGTGCTCGGGAGTCGGTTCGGCGAGCCAGGCCCGCAGCTCGTCGCGGCCGACGTCGGTCAGGTGGAACGTCCGCCGCCGACGCCCGCCCTCCTCGGTCTCGGCCTCCAGGAGGCCGAGGTCGACCAGCCGCTGCGGCTCGGAGTAGAGCTGCGCGTGCGGGAAGTGCCAGAAGTAGCCGATGGACCGACCGACGGCGCGCTTGAGATCGTAGGACGTCGACGGACCGCGCAGCGCGATCGTGCCGAGCACGACGTACGAGGTCGGGGACAGACGCTCGGCCACCCCGCGGACCCTACCGACGCTTGCCCTCCCACCCCAGGATTCGTACAGTCCGATCCAGACGGTATGCGCCGGAGCATGATCGGGGAGGCGGGCCGGTGGATCTGGCGACGGCGTGGAGCTGGACGGTGGAGCGCTACCCCCGCCGGCGGGCCGTCGGCGGTCCGGCGCCGATGACGTGGTCCGAGTGGGACGCGCGGACCGCCCGGCTCGCCCACGCGCTGGCCGAGCTGGGGGTGCGCCGGGGGGACCGGGTCGCCCTCGTGCTCACCGGCGGTGAGCCGGCCGCGTCGCTGCACCTCGCCGTCCAGCGACTCGCGGCGGTCGCGGTGCCGCTGTCCACCCGCCTGGGCCACGAGGAGCTGGTCCACTGCCTGGCCGACGCCGCGCCCGCCGTCGTCGTCTCGGACGACGCGACGACGCAGCGGGTCACCGCGGCGACGGGCGACGAGCGGGTGCGGCCCCACACCCACCGGGTGCTCGGCGACCTCGAGCGGCTCGCCGCCGGGGCGCCCGAGTCCGTACCCCCCACCGCCGGCCCCCGCCCCGACGACGTCAGCGTCATGCTCTACACCTCCGGCACCACGGGGCGCCCGAAGGGCGTGCCGCGCACCCACGCCGCCGAGCACGCGGCCGCCGTCGCGCACCTCCTCCAGACCGGCGGGCGGCCGGGCGAGGTCGCGCTCGGCGTCATGCCGCTCTTCCACACCATGGGCCTGCGCACGCTCGTCGCGACGGTCCTGGCGGCCGGCACGTGGGTGCCGCAGGCGCGGTTCGACGCCGCCGAGGCCGCCGAGCTGGTGGCGGCCGAGGGCGTCACGTCGCTCTACCTCGTGCCGACGATGTTCTGGACGCTGCTGCGCGAGGCGGATCCGGCGCGGCTGCGGTCGGTCCGGCGGCTGGCCTACGCCGGCGCGGCGATGGCACCCGCGCTCGCCGAGCAGCTGGTCGAGGCGATGGCGCCGGAGTCGTTCGTCAACCACTTCGGCTCGACGGAGATCTACACGTTCACGATCGGCCCGGACGTCGCGGCCAAGCCGGGGTGCGCGGGCCGGGCGGGGGTGTTCAGCCGGGTGCGCCTCGTCGATCCGGCGCCCGGCGCGTCACCCGACGCGCTCGTCGGGCCGGGCGAGCAGGGCCAGGTGGCCGTGTCGATGGCGAGCCCCGAGGCGTTCGCCGGCTACTGGCGCCGGCCCGACGCGACGGCCAAGGCCGTGCGGGACGGCTGGTACTTCCCCGGCGACCTCGCGGTGGCCGACGACGAGGGCGACCTGTGGGTGGCCGGGCGCGTCGACGACATGATCAACTCGGGCGGCGAGAACATCTACCCCGACGAGATCGAGGCGGCGCTGATCCGCTGCCCCGACCTCGCCGACGTCGTCGTCGCCGGGCTCCCCGACGAGCGCTGGGGCCAGGCGGTGACGGCGTTCGTCGTGCCGGCGCCCGGGGTGGGTCCCGACGACGCCGTGGCCGCGGCGGACCGCTGGGGGCGCGCGTCGCTCTCCTCGCTGCAACGCCCGAAGCGCGTCGTGGCGGTGGACGCCGTGCCCCGCTCGGCGGTCGGCAAGACGTTGCGGCGGGTCCTGGTCGCCGGCGAGTTCGACCCGCTGGCCGACTCCGCCGTCCGCGAACCGGAGGCGAGCCGGTGAGCGCGCCCGAACCCACCTGGATTCCGGCCCGCGACGAGGACGCCGCCCTGGTGAGCGGCGCCGGCGCCTTCCTCGACGACCTCGACCCGCTGCCCGGCACCCTCGTGGCCGCCCTCGTGCGCAGCCCGCACCCGCACGCCCGCGTCACCGGCGCCGACCTCAGTCGGGCGCGCGCCCACCCCGGGGTCGCCGCCGTCATCGGCCCCGACGAGGTGCGCGCCGCGGTGCGCCCGTTCCCGCTGTCCACCTCGACGCCGATGCCCTACCTGCCCAGCGCCGTCGACCGCACGCGCTACGTCGGCGAGCCGGTGGCCGTCGTCGTCGCAGGAGACCGCTACGTCGCCGAGGACGCCGCCGAGCTGGTGAGCGTCGACTACGAGCCGCTCGACGTCGTGGTCGACACCCGCCGCGCCCTCGAACCGGACGCGCCGCTGGTGCACGAGGACGCCGGCACCAACGTCGCCACCGACCGCACGTTCACCTTCGGCGACGTCGACGGCGCCTTCGCCGCCGCGGCCCACGTCGTGCGCGGCGAGTACACCTTCCCGCGCTACTCCTCGGTGCCCATGGAGTGCTACGGCGTCATCGCGCGATGGACCGAGGACGCCGAGGGTCCCGCGGTCGAGGCGTGGGCGAACTTCCACGGCCCGTTCACCATGGTCCCGGTCGCCGCCGGGGCGCTGGGCCTGCCCACGAGCCGGTTCCGGCTGCACGTCCCGGCCGACATCGGCGGCAGCTTCGGCATCAAGTCGGCCATCTACCCCTACGTCGTGCTCATGGCGCTCGCGTCGAAGCACGCCGGGCGCCCGGTGCGCTGGACCGAGGACCGCATCGAGCACCTGCTGGCGAGCTCGGCCGGCGCCGGACGGGTCATGGCGTTCGAGGCGGCGGTCGAGGACGACGGCGGCCTGACCGCGCTGCGCGTCGACCTCGCCGACGACGTCGGGGCCTTCCTGCGCCCGCCCGAGCCGAGCACGCTCTACCGCTGCTTCGGCAACATCACCGGCGCCTACGACGTGCCGGCGGTCGCCATCCGCGCCCGAGCGGTCGTCACCAACCGCGCCCCCACCGGGCTCAACCGCGGCTTCGGGGGCCAGCAGCTCTACTTCGGGCTCGAGCGGCTGATGGACACCGTCGCGGCGACCACGGGGCTCGACGTCGCCGAGGTCCGCCGCCGCAACCTCGTCCGCACCTTCCCCCACCGCACCCCGACCGGCGGGCTCTACGACTCCGGCGACTACGTCCGCGCCCTCGACGTGCTGGTGACCAAGGGCGGGTACGACGAGCTGCGCGCCCGCCAGGTCGCCGCGCGGGAGGCGGGGGCGTACTACGGCGTGGGCCTCGCGCTCATCGTCGACCCGTCGGGCACCAACATCGGCTACGTCGGGCTCGCGACTCCTCCGCAGGACCGCAAGCCCGGGCGGGACAAGTCCGGGTCGACCGAGATCGCGCGTGCCTCGGTGGACGTCCAGGGCGTCGTGACGGTGCTGCTCGGTTCCGTCCCGCAGGGCCAGGGCCACGCGACGGTGGCCCGCCGCGTCGCCGCGGACCGGCTCGGCCTGCCCCCCGAGCAGGTCCGCGTCCGCGTCGAGATGGACACCGCGACGACGCCGTGGACGGTCACCTCGGGGAGCTACTCCTCGCGGTTCGCCCCGCTGGTGACCAGCGCGGTGGTCGCGGCCGTCGACCGGCTCGCGGAGTCCGTGCGCGGCGCGGCCACGGTGCTCCTCGGCCTGCCGTCCGACGCCGCCGACCGTCTGGAGCTCGCGGCCGGCGAGCTGCGCGACCCGTCGTCGGGAACCTCCTGCCTCTTCCGCCACGCGGCCGGGCTCATCCACTGGGATCCGGGGGCGCTCCCCCCGGAGGTCCCGGCGCGCACCAGCGCCGACGGCGAGTTCCGCCCGCCCGAGGCGGTGGCGGCCACGGCGGAGGACCGGATCAACTCGTCGCTCTGCTACGGCTTCGTCGCGGAGATGGTCGGAGTGCGGATCGACCCCGACACGCTCGAGATCAGGCTGGACCGCGTCGTGAGCATCCACGACGCGGGCACGGTGCTCGACCCGGTGCTGCTCGAGGGCCAGGTGCTCGGTGCGCTCGTGCACGGGCTCGGCGGCGCGCTGTACGAGGAGTTCCAGTACTCCGAGGCCGGGCAGCCGCAGTCGGCGACGTTCCTCGACTACCTGTGCCCGACGACCGCCGAGACCGGCTTCGAGCTCGTCTCCGACCATGTCGAGTCCCCCTCGCCGCTCACCCCGCTCGGGGCGAAGGGCTGCGGCGAGGGCAGCTCGATGAGCCTGCCGGCGGCGATCGCCAACGCCGTCGCCGACGCGCTGGCCCCGGCCGGCGTCGCGATCGACTCCCTGCCCCTGCACGGCGAGGCCCTGCACCAGCTCCTCGACAGGAAGGACGAGTAGATGGCACTGACCGGCGGCGAGGTCCGGCTCGAGCGCTCGCACGACGGGCGCGTCGCGCACCTCGTGCTGGCCCACGGGCCCTACACGGTGATCACGTGGGAGATGCGTTCGGCCGTCGCCGCGCGGTTCGCCGAGATCGACGCCGACGACGACGTGCGCGTGGTGCTGGTGCGCTCCGACGGCGAGCACTTCTCCTCGGGCGGGGACATCGCCGGGTTCATGGAGGTCGACCCGGTCGACTTCACCGACCTCGGCCACGAGGTCACCGCCGCGTCCCGCTCCCCCAAGCCCGTGGTCGTCGCCGTCGACGGCTACTGCTTCGGCGTCGGGCTCGAGCTCGCGCTCTCCTGCGACATCCGCCTGGCCACCGAGCGCAGCCGCTTCGCCCTCCCCGAGATGAACCTCGGGATGATCCCCGGTTCCGGCGGCACCCAGCGGCTGGCGCGCCTGATCGGGCTCTCCAGGGCCAAGCACCACGTCATGACGGCGAGGCGGATCACCGGCGCCGAGGCCGCCGACTGGGGGCTGGTCGCGGAGCTGCACCCCGACCGCGAGGCGCTCGACAAGGCCACCGACGCCCTGCTCGACAAGCTCCTCGGCTTCTCCCCCATGGCGCTGCGCACCGCCAAGGAGGTGCTCGACCGCGGCGTCGACGCGCCGCTGTACTCGGGCATCGAACTGGAGCGCAAGGCCTACGCGATGCTGCGCTCGAGCCACGACTTCGCCGAGGGCGTCGCCGCGTTCACCGAGAAGCGCACACCGAACTTCACGGGGCGCTGATGAAAGCGGCACCCTTCGCCTACCACCGGCCGGACAGCGTCGCGGAGGCCGTCGAGAGCCTGTCCGCCGGCGACGCCAAGGTCCTCGCCGGCGGCCAGTCACTCGTCCCGGTGCTCGCGATGCGCCTGGGCCGTCCGGGCACGCTCGTCGACATCGCCTCGCTCGACGACCTGGGCCGGCTCGAACGCCGCGGCGACGAGCTGTGCGTCGGCGCCGCCGTGCGCCAGCGCCGCGTCGAGCGGGACCCGGCGACGGCCGCGGTCCCCCTGATCGGGCGCGCCATGCCCTTCGTCGGGCACCGCGAGCTGCGCAGCCGCGGCACGGTCTGCGGGAGCCTCGCGCACGCCGACCCGGCCGCGGAGCTGCCCGCCGTCGCGGCGTGCCTCGGCGCGGTCGTCGAGATCACCGGCCCGCGCGGCGACCGCGAGGTGCCCGCCGCCGAGCTCGTGACGGGCCCGATGACCACGGCCTGCTCGCCCGACGAGCTGATCACCGGGGTCCGGTTCCCGACGACGGGTCCGGGTGAGGGCTTCGGGTTCGCCGAGCTGGCCCGCCGCCACGGCGACTTCGCCCTCGCCGGGGTGGCGGTGCGGGTGCGGACCTCGTCGTCGGGAGAGCTGCGGGACGCGACGTTGGCCGCGTTCGGGGTCTCCGACCGGCCCGTCGTCCGGGACGTCACCGACCTGCTCGCGCACGGGACCACCGAGGCGGCGCTGCGCCCGGCCACCGACGCGCTGGCCGCCGAGGTCGTCGACACCGCCGGCGACGCCCACGGCTCCACCGCCTACCGCGTCCGTCTGCTCGGGGTGCTCGCCGCCCGCGAGCTCGCCCACGCCCACCGGGAGGCCGTCGCATGAGCGGGACCCACGTGGCCGCCGACGCCACCGTCGAGATCACCTTCACCGTCAACGGCCGGGAGACCACGCTCGCCGTCGCCCCCCGCACGACCCTCTCGGACGTGCTGCGCGACCGGCTCGGCCTCACCGGCACCCACGTCGGCTGCGAGCACGGGGTGTGCGGGATTTGCACGGTCCTCGTCGACGGCGAGGCGGCGCGGTCCTGCCTGCTCTTCGCCGTCCAGTGCGAGGGCGCGGAGATCACGACGGTGGAGGGGCTCGGCAGCGCGGGCGACCAGCACCCGCTGCAGCGGGCGTTCTCGCACCACCACGCGCTGCAATGCGGGTTCTGCACGCCCGGGATGCTGATGTCGTCCTACGACCTGCTCGCCGGCGGCACCTACGACGAGGACACCCTCGCCGAGGACATGTCCGGCGTCCTCTGCCGCTGCACCGGCTACCGCGGCATCCTCGCCGCCGTCGCCGACGTCGCCGCGGCGCATCCCGACGGCGTGCCGGCGCCCCGGGCGGCCGCACCCGCGGCGCTCGTCGGGCGCTCCGGGACGGCGAGCGCGGGTGGGACCGCGGCACCGGCGCCCGAGGGGGCCCCCGAGGCGCCGCGCGAGGTCGCGATCCCGACCGGCCCGCCGACGGTCACCGTCGACGTCGAGTCCGCGCTCGAGTCGCCGATCGAGGACGTGTGGGCCGTGCTCGCCGACTTCGAGCGCCTCGCCGCGTGCCTGCCGGGCGCCGAGATGACCGCCGACCTCGGGGGCGGCCGCTACCGGGGCGCCGCGAAGGTCGCGCTCGGGCCGGTGTCGTTGGCCTTCAACGGGCTCGCCCACGTCGTGGAGCACGATCCCGACGAGCACGTGATGCGCGTCCTGGCCCAGGGCGCGGACCGGAGCGGGTCGAGCACGCAGGCGGTGATCCGGCTCGCCGGTGAGTCGCGCCCCGACGGCGGGACGACGCTGCGGGCCGGCGCCGACGTGCACCTCTCCGGGCGGATCGCGCAGTTCGGGCGCGCGCTGGCCGGGGACGTCTCCCGTCGGATGTTCGAGCAGTTCGCCGCCTCGGTCGACCAGGCGGCGCGGACCGGGGAGGCGCCGGTCCCGACGTCGGGCCCGAGCCCGCTGCGGCTCGTGCTCGCCGCGATCCGCGCCCGGCTGCGCGACGTGTGGCGAGAGCGTGTCGCGGGCCGTTTCCGTCGGCGCGGAGCGATGTGAATCCCGGCCCTACAGCCGGATGCCCGTCCGCCGGAACACCCCCTCCGGGTCGTACCGGTACGCCACCTCGAGCAGCCGCGCGAACGTCACGTCGTCCCACAGCCGGCCGAGCACCCCGCGGTGGTCGGCGCCGCGGAAGTTGGGCAGCGCGCCCACCGCCCACGGCGCCAGCGCGTCGACGACGCCCGTCGCCACGGCCGGCGCCACCCCGGCGACCGGCGGGAACATCGGGGCCAACGAGTACAGCGCGAAGGCCGCCCCCCGTCCGGCCACGGAGTCCGGCCCGGCGCAGCCGCGGTCGATGGCCCCGCCCAGCGCCCGGAGCTCCGCCATGATCAGCGGGGACTCGACGCCCGGCCCGGCCACCGCCAGCAGCGCGTCCAGCGCCGCGTCGGGGAGGTCGGAGAGCAGGGCGGAGCCGTCCCAGATCGGCATGGGGTCGGTGGGGTCGGAATGCACCGCGTCGAGTCCCGCTGCGGGCATCTCGCCGACGAGGTCCGCGATCGGCTCGGCCAGGGTCCGCACCGGGGCGAACAGCGCCGCGCCGCGGTCAGCGGACGCCGTCGTCGTGAACCGCAGGTGTACGACGAATCGGCCCTGCAGCGGCGGCGGCAGCGACGGGTCCGGAGGCAGGCGCAACAGCGCGATCGAGCTCGAGGCCTCGTCGGGCAGCATCGTCACCCAGTCCCGCCACGCCGGCAGGATCGTGGGCGCCGCCTCGCCGGGGAAGAACACGCCGCCCCCGTACAGGCGGGTCAGCGGGACCAGACCGACCTCGAGCTCGGTGGCGATCCCGAACCCGGCGTCGTGGCAGCCCAGCGCCGCCAGGCGGCCGGCCGCGCCCACGTCCGCGCCGGCATCGTCACCGCGATGGCTGCGCGGGGCGACGCCGTCGGTCCGGCCGGACCGGCCGTGCTCCGATGGGAAGTGGATCGTGGCCCACGCCTCGCTGCTCGTCGACGCCGCGGGGACCGGCCGCGATGTCGTCGTGACCCTCGACGACGCCCGGCCGCCGGAGATCGTCCCGCTCGTGGTGTCGGCCTACGGGCTGACCGGACGGGAGCGCGACGTCGTCACCCTGGTCCTGCAGGGGGTCGACACCGCCGACATCGCCCGCTCCCTGCACCTGTCGGCCTACACCGTGCAGGACCACCTCAAGAAGGTGTTCGCGAAGGTCGACGTCCGCAGCCGACGCGAGCTCATCGCCCGCATCGTCAACGACCTCTACGTGCCGCGGGCCGACGACGCGCTCGCGCCCTCGGGCTGGTTCGCGTCCGGCGCCTGAGGTCGCCGTCCTCGGCCGTCGTCACGACGTCCGCCCGACCACGACCTGCTGCCCCTCGGCGAGCCCGCCGGTGATCTCGGTGCGGTCGGCGCCGGCCACGCCGGTGGTCACCGGGGTGGGCACCTGGCGCCCGTCCGGGGTGACGACGGTGACCGTGGTGGCGTTCCCCTGCCGGTGCAGCGCCGAGTTGGGGACGCTGATCGTCGGGCCGGACTGCGCCGTCACCACCGTGGCCCGGGCGGACTGGCCGTCGCGGAGGCGCGGGTCGGCGGGCAGCCCGACGGTCACGTAGTACTCGACGCTGCCGGAGATCGCGGTCGCCGACGGCGCGACGGAGAGCACCGTCCCGTCGAGCGTCCCGTCCGGGATGGCGTCCAGGGAGACCACGGCCCGCTGCTGCGGGGCGATCTTCGCGGCGTCGATCTCCTGGAACGGCACGACCACCGCGAACTGCGTCAGGTTCTGCAGCACCAGGAACTGCATCCCGCCCGGGCGTGACGGTGAGGCGCCACCCGCTCCCGCCCCGGCCCCGGCCGCGCCCGCCGCGCCCGCCGCCTGGGCAGCACCGGGGATCGCGGCGTCGGTGCCGGGCGCGAAGGGCGTCGTGGAACCGCTCGCGGCGACGAACTCGCCGACCCCGCCGTTGAGGGCCGTGACGGTGCCGTCGGAGGGAGCGCGCAGGGTCGTGTTCGCCAGGTTCTGCTGGGCCACGGCGACCTGGGCGCGGGCCCCGTCGACGGCGGCCCGGGCCGCGGCCAGGTCGTCGGGCCGCGCCGCGCTCGCGGCGTCCAGGCCGTTCTGCGCGGTGACCTGGCCCTGGCGGGCGTTCGCGATCTGGACCTCGCCGGCCGCGGCGTCAGCCTGCCGCTTCGCCCGGGCCTGCGCGAGCGTCTGCGGGGTGGAGGCACCGCCCACGGCCGGCGTGAGCCCGGCTGCCGCTCCGGTGGCACCGCCGGCGCCGGTAACGTCCCCCGCGGCTCCGGTGACGGCGGCCCCGGCTGCCCCCGCGACCCCGGCGGCGGCGCTCCCGACCGCGCCGGACCCACCGGGTGCGGCCTGCGCGGCGGAGATCGCGGCGTCGTCGGCCGCGAGGGTCGCGGCCACCTGCCGCTCGGTCGCCGACACGACCGAGGCGGCCGCGTCCACCGAGTGCTGCGCCCCCTGCACGGAGGTGGCGTCGGCGACCTTCCGGTACTGCGCCTGCTGAGCGGCCAACTGCGCTCGTGCCTGCTGGAGCGCCCGGCGGGCGGCGAAGTCGTCGATGGTGGCGAGCACCTCGCCCGCCTCGACCCGGTCGCCGACCTTGACCTCGACCGAGGTGAGCTGTCCGCCCGTGGGGAAGCCGAGGTTCGTGGACCCGAGCGAGGACACCGATCCCGTCGAGTCCACGCCGGTGCTCACCGACGCGCGCTCCACCCGCGCGGTCTGCGGGGGCGGCGGGGCCTGCGAACCGCACGCTCCGACACTCAGAGCAACCACCAGTGCCGATGCCGCGATCGTCGTCGTCCTGATGGAGCAGTGGGCTAGAGACGGCAGGAGGCGAGGGCGCATGCGTTCTCCGTCCGGGTCCGTGGCGAGACGTCGACCCGGCGGATCGGGCGATCTACCAGCGACGACGCGGTTCACGACGAGGGCCCCGACGGTGCCGTCAGCGGCTCCGACCCACGACCCGGGGAACCCAACCACAGCACGGAGCGCTGTTGGCACCGACCGCCATCAATACCGAGCGTGATTACTACTCGCGCGATCCCCCCGAACGGCACAACACGCGAGCGCCGAGTGGACTCCCACGGCTGCCCTCGCAACCCTCAGGGTCCACTCGGCGAGCTCCAGCCGAGCGCACCTACAGCAGGCAGAGCATGACGGCCATCGCGAGGCTCATGCCCGCCTGGCCGATGAGCTGCACCGGGCCGTGCGCGAGCACGGTGACCGCCCGCGGCGCCGCGGGCAGCACCGCCACGCCACCGGCGGGTTCCGCGAGTGTCCCGACGGCGGGTGCGGCCGGATCCTCGGGGTCCGCGTGCCGACGGGTCACGACCACCACGGTCGCGATCGCGTGGGCCACCAGGTAGAGGGCGAGCATCGCCGCGAGCACGAGCAGCGCCGGCGCCTCGGGCGCCGCGTGCGGCATCTCCATCCCGGGCATCCCCGCCAGCTCCACCGGCGCCCTCGCGGTCGGCGCCATCGCCAGGTACATCACCAGCATCGCGGCGTCGACGAGGAGCAGGTGCGTGGGGTGGGCGGTGCAGCGGTCGACGCCGATCGCGGACCCCGGCGCCTCGCCCCGGCGGCGGGCGACGACGAGCACCGAGAGCCACCCCGCGCCGGCCAGCGCGAAGACGACGGCGCCGAGGACCGGGGGGACCAGGTCCGTCGTCGCGGGGGTCGCCATGAGCACCATCGCCACGCCCATGACGACGTGGTTGGCCTCGGCGGCGGCGATGCGGCGTCCGCGGCGGGGACCGTGCGCGGTCAGGGAGACCGCACACAGCGCCGTCGTGAGGACGAAGACGGTCGCCACCGCCATGCCGAACCAGCCGTCGACCACGGGTCGGGCCTCCAGGAGCGTCGGGGAGCGCGGGCCTGGCGACGACCGTAGGAGGCCGCGCCCACGAACCGGCACGAGCTGAGGCGTTGCGTCCTTTCTCTCATGTTCTCGCGCCGAGAGGAACCCCACGTGGCCCGATGTCACCCCGACCCGACGCCGACGAGGACACTGTCGACGACACACCGTCGTGGTGCGAGCGGAGGACCGGCAGGCGATGGACGACGCCGTCATCACCGACGCTGCGGTGGCCGCGCGCGACGGCGACCGGGCGGCCGCGGCGCGGTTCGTGGAGCTGACCCAGCAGCAGGTGTGGCGCCTGCTGGTACACCTCGCCGACCGCGGGGTCGCCGCCGACCTGGCCCAGGAGACCTACGAGCGGGCCTTCGGCGCGCTGCGGCGCTACCGCGCGGAGTCGCCGGCGCGCACCTGGCTGCTGGCCATCGCCCGCCACGTCGCGGCCGACCACCTGCGCCGGCGTGCCCGCCGCCCGGTCACCCCCGCCCCCGGCGCCGACTCCGACGAGCCGCTCGGCGCCGTCCGGCCCGGGGACGTGGCCGAGGGCATCGCGCTGCGCCTCGCCGTGGACGCGCTGCCGACCGACCGGCGGGAGGCCTTCGTGCTCACCCAGCTGCTCGGTCTCGGGTACGCCGAGGCGGCCCAGGTGCTGGGCTGCCCGATCGGCACCATCCGGTCGCGGGTCGCCCGGGCCCGGGCCGACCTCGTGGAGAGCCTCGGGCAGGGGTCCGCGCACCCGGCCGGAGAGGCGGCCACCCGTGACCCGTGAGCCCGCCCGCCGACCCGTGAGCATCGTCGGGAACCCGCACGCCCTGCCGGACGACCTGCCGGTCATGGGCCCCCTCGACTGCGCCACCTGCCGTGAGGAGCTCTCGGCCGAGCTCGACGGCGAGGGCGACCCGGCTCGCCGTCCCGCCGTGCGCGCGCACCTCACGACGTGCCCGGCCTGCGCGCGGTGGCGCGAGCAGGCTGCCGTCGTCACGCGGTTGACACGCACCGCCCCGGCCGACGCAGGGCCCGACCTGGTCGCGCGGGTGCTGCCGGCGGCGCCGCGGAGGTCCCGACGGCGGGTGGGGGCGCGGGTGGCGCTCGCGGCGGTCGGCGCCGTCCAGCTGCTGATCGGCGCGGCGGCGCTGGTCGGCCTCGTCGGGCACGGCGACGGCACCGCGATGCTCGGCGGCGCGGACATGGCGCACATGGGCCACGAGTCCGCGGCCTGGAACATCGCGCTGGGCGTCGCCTTCCTCGCGGGCGCCCGCTGGACGCGCCACCTCGCCGGCCTGCTCCCCGTACTCGGCGTGTTCATCGTCGCCCTCGCCGTGCTCAGCGGGCTCGACCTCGCCGCCGGACGCGTGGAGCCCGACCGGGTGGCCACCCACGCCCTGCTGCTGGTCGGGTTCGCGCTCGCCGTGGCCGTCGCCCGCCACGGGTCGCGCCACGACCCGGGCCCCGCCCCGCGCGCCGCGGGCACCGTGGCGGACACCGACAGCCGACCGGGGTCGGCCACGGCGGACGGTTCCGCGCCGCCCGCCCCCACGTCCCCCGCCCCCGCGCCGCGCGACGACCTCGGGCCGGTCGCGCGGGAGCGCCCGCCGGGGCGGGGCCGGGACGTGGCGTGAGCACCGCCGCGCCCCCGCTCGACCGCACGCCCCCGGCCGGCCCCGCTCCCCCGCGCACCGCCCTGCGCGTCGCCGTCGCGCTCGCCGCGACCGCACTCGCCGTCGTCGCCGTCGTCCTGTGCGTGGGCGTCTGGGGTGACACGCCGTACCGCGCGCTCGGCGTGAGCGCCCCGTCGACGCCGCTGCGGCTCGCCGTGCCGCTGGTCCGGGCCGTCGTGGTCCTCGCGGCCGGGCTGACCGTCGGGAGCCTCGTCGCGGCGACCGGTGTGCTCCCCTCGCGCACCGGCGCCCGGGCGCTGTCCGCCGACGGCTACGCCGCGGTGCGACGAGCCGGCGCCGCGGCCGCGCTCTGGGCGCTCGCGGCCTCGGTCGCGGTGCCGCTCACGGTCGTCGTCGGGACCGGCGGCGACGCGAGGGTGCTCGCCGCACCCGGCGCGTTCCTCGCGTCCGTGGGCGCGCTCCAGGAGCCGGCGGGCTTCCTCGTGTCCGCGGTGGCCGCGGGCGTCGTCGCCGTGATGTGCCTCGTCACCTTTTCCTGGCGGACCGCGGTCGGGGCACTCGGGCCGGCCCTGCTCGCCGTCCTCGCCCCCATCGTGACCGGGCATGCGGCGAGCGCGGGTGCCGGGCACGACATCGTGCTCGACTCCGCGGTCCTGACGGGCGTCGCCGGCGCCGCGTGGCTCGGCACCGCGGCCGCCGTCGCCCGGCACCGGGCCCTCCGGCGTCCCGACGACGCCGTCGTCACCCGGCGTGCCCGCCGGGTGGCCCTGGTCTGCGCCCCGGTGGCCGTGGCGGGCGGGATCGTCGTCGACGCCTACCTCGTCCACGGTGGCTGGACCGGCACCTACGGCGTCCTCGCCGTGGCGGAGCTGCTGCTGCTGGTCCTCGCAGCGGCACCGCTCGCCGCCCGTCTCCCCGCCGGGTGGACCGTGACCGCGCTCGGTCTCGCCGGCGTCGCCGCGGCCCTGACGGCGAGCGGCCTCCCCCCGGGCCTGCTGCGCGCGGCGTCGCCGCAGGAGACGCTCATCGGCTTCGACCTGCCCGGACCGCCCGGGGCGCTCACGGTGCTCCTGCACGGGCGCGTCAGTGTGCTGCTGGACGTGGCGGGCCTCGTCCTCGCCGATCTCTACGTGGCCGGCCTGCTGCGCGTGCGCCGCCGCGCCGGGACCTGGCCCCCCGGCCGGACGACGGCGTGGCTCGCCGGGTGCGCCCTGCTCGTGTGGACCACGACGAGCGGGTTCGGCGAGTACGCGAAGGCGATGTTCAGTGTGCACATGGGCAGCCACATGCTGCTCTCGATGGCCGTGCCGATCCTGCTGGTACTAGGCGGACCGATGACGCTCGCGCTGCGCGCGCTCCCCCCGTCCCGGTCCACGGAGCACGACAGGTCCGCCCTCGACGGCCCCCGCGAGTGGCTCGGGTCTCTGTTCGCGTCGCCGGTCGCACGCCTGCTGACCCACCCCGTCGTCGTGCTCGTCGTGTTCGTCGGGTCGTTCTACGCGCTGTACTTCACTCCGATCTTCGCCGCTGCACTGCCCTACCACTGGGCGCACCAGCTGCTGAACCTGTCCTTCGTGGGCGTCGGCTACCTCTTCTTCTGGCCGATCGTCGGGGTGGATCCGTCCCCCCGGCCGTTGCCGCACGTGGCGCGCCTGGCGCTGCTGCTCGCTTCGATGCCCTTCGACGCGTTCTTCGGGGTGGCCCTCTACGGGAGTCCGGTGGTGATCGGACAGGAGTTCTACGGCGATCTCGCCCTGCCGTGGGTGCCGAACCTGCTCGCCGACCAGAGTGTCGGGGGCGGCATCGCCTGGGCCGCGGGCGAGATCCCCCTCCTCCTCGTGGTGATCGCCGTGCTCGTGCAGTGGTCGCGCCACGACGACCGCGAGGGTGCGCGCCACGACCGGGACGACGGCGGCGCCTACGACACGATGCTGGCCGACCTCGCCCGTCGTCGGCACTGACTCCGCCGTTCGGCGGCCCCGACGGGCATCGCAGATCCGCTGAGCGCTGCGGGTCGACCGCACCCCGCAGGACACGCTCCCTCCCGGCGCGCCGGCGCGTTGGACACGACGAGATCATCTGCCGAGGTCGGGGAGGCATCGGATGGGCAAGCGCTCGGCCGTGAAATCGACCCGGAGCACCGGGTCCCGCACGCCCCTGATCGTCGGCATCCTGGTGGTGGGCGTGCTTGCGCTCGTCATCGGCGGCACGCTGCTGGACCGCGGTGACGACGCCGACGCCTCCGGTGGGTCCTCGACGGTCGGGCCGATCCCGATCACCCGCGCCGCGGTGCAGTTCCCCACGAGCGTCGTCGACGGGGTCGTCGTCGCCGGCGCGACCGGGAAGACCGGGAAGGGCAAGTCGGCGCCGCACACCCTCGACCTCTACGAGGACGCGCAGTGTCCCGCGTGCCAGGCCCTCGAGTCGCGCGGCGGTGCGCGGCTGGCGCAAGCGGTCGCGAACGGGACGCTGAAGATCCGCTACCACCTGCTGAACATGCTCGACCAGCGCTCGCAGCCGCCGGGCTACTCGACGCTCGGTGGCAACGCGATGATGTGCGGCGCGGAGAACGGCATCTTCCCCGACCTGCACGTCAGCCTCTACACCGCGCAGCCCGACGAGGGCGGCGCCGGCTGGACCGTCGACCAGGTCGTCGACCTCGGCAAGCGGCTCGGCGCCGGCCCCGGGTTCGAGGCCTGCGTGCGCAGCGGCGCCCACGCGCAGGAGATCACCGCGAACTTCGCCCAGGCCTCCCACGACCCGAAGCTGGTCCGCCAGGGCCAGAACGGCTTCGGCACCCCGACGATGGTCCTCGACGACACCCTGCTCCAGCCCGGCGACATGCGGCTCGACAAGCTGGTCCCGGCCGGCTCCTGAGACCGGTGAGCGAGCGGCACTCTCGCTGCTTCTACGCGAGCGAACGGGCCGCTCGCTCGACGTCGGGCGCTCTCACGCGGGCCGGAACCGGCGCAGGCGCAGGCTGTTCCCGACGACGAAGACGCTCGAGAGCCCCATCGCCGCGCCCGCGATCATCGGGTTGAGCAGCCCGCACACCGCCAGCGGCAGGGCGGCGACGTTGTAGACGAACGCCCAGAAGAGGTTCCCGCGGATCGTCGACAGCGTGCGGCGGGCCAGGCGCAGCGCGTCGGTGACGCCGCGCAGGTCGTCGCCGACCAGGGTCAGGTCGCCGGCGTCGACCGCGAGCGCCGAGCCCCCGCCCATCGCCAGGCCGAGGTCGGCCCGGGCGAGCGCGGCGGCGTCGTTGACGCCGTCGCCGACCATCGCGACGTGGTGCCCCTCGCTGCGCAGCCGGGCGACGACGTCGGCCTTCTCCGTCGGCAGCACCTCGGCGACGACGTCCTCGGCGGCGATCCCGACCTCGACGGCCACGGCGTGCGCGGCGGCCGCGTTGTCCCCGGTGAGCAGCACCGGGCGCAGCCCCATCGCCCGCATCCGCGCGACCGCCTCGACGGAGGTGGGTCGCACGGTGTCGGCGACCGCGAGCACGGCGCGGGCGACGAGACCTCCGTCGGGGTCCGCCCAGGCGAGGACGACGGCGGTGGCGCCGGCGGCCTCGGCGTCGCGGTGGGCGCGGTCGAGGTCCGGCGGCAGCGCGACCCCCTGGGACTCGACCAGCCGGCGGCGCCCGACGACTGCCGTGGTCCCGTCGATGGTGCCGCGCACGCCCAATCCGTCGACGACCTCGAGCCCGTCGACCTCGACGCCCTCGGCGATCCCCGCCCCGGCATCGGAGGAGGCCTCGACGAGCGCCCGCGCCACCGGGTGGTCGACGTCGGTCTCGAGCGCGACGACGCGCCGCCACACCGCCTCGTCGTCGACACCCGCCGCCAGATGCAGCGAGCGCAGCCCCATCCGGCCGGTCGTGACGGTGCCGGTCTTGTCGAGCACCACGGTGTCGACCCGCCGCGAGGTCTCGAGGACCTGCGGCCCGCGCAGCAGGATCCCCAGCCGCCGACCGCGGCCCGCCGCCACGGCGAGCGCGGTCGGGGTCGCCAGGCCGAGCGCGCAGGGACAGGCGACCACGAGGACGGCCATGGCGGCCGCGATCGCGAACCCGGCGTCGGCGTCGGCGAACCACCAGAACCCGAAGGTGTAGGCGGCGAGCACGAGCACGGCGGGGACGAACCGGCCGGCGATCTTGTCCGCGAGCCGCTGCACCGACGCCTTGCCGAGCTGGGCGTCCTGGACGCGGCGGGTCAGGCGCGCCCACTGGGTGTCCGTGCCGACCTTCGTCGCGCGGACGAGGAGCCGTCCGGACGCGCAGCGGGTGCCGGCCAGCACGCGGGTGCCGGCCGCCGCCTCGACGGGGACGGACTCCCCGGTCATCGCGGCGACGTCGAGCGTCGCGACCCCCTCGGCCACGACTCCGTCCACCGGCACCGTCTCGCCGTCGCCGACGACGACGTGGTCGCCCACCACGACGTTGTCGACCGGGACCCGCAGCGCGCGGTCGGCCACGACCAGCGTCGCGTCGGGGCCGGCGTGCTCGTCGGCGCCGGCCCCGCCCGCGGCCAGCGCCTTCTTGCGGCCGCGCATCTCGATCCAACGCCCGACGAGCACGGCGGTGACGATCGCGACGGCCGCCTCGAGGTAGATCGTCCGCGTGCCGCCGTACACGTCGGGCGCGGGGAGGATCGTCAGGACGTGGTGGACACCGCCGAGGCCGGCCTCGCCGAAGAAGAGCGTGCCGACCGACCAGCCGTACGCGGAGAACACGCCGACCGAGACGAGCGTGTCCATGGTCAGCGACCAGTGCCGGAGGTGGCGCCACGCCGCCCGGTGGAACCGCCATCCCCCCCAGAACACCACCGGCGTCGCCAGCACCAGCGAGAACCACTGCCAGTACGGGAACTGGAACGCCGTGGTCATCGCCACCGTGATCACCGGGAGGCTCAGGGTGAGACAGACCAGCGCCCGGTGGCGCAGGTCGGCGACCTCGGGGTCGTCGTCGGGACCCGGCTCCGGCGATTCCGAGCGATGGGCACCTTCGCTCGGCTCTATCGAGCGAAGGGCCCCCTCGCCAGGAATGCGCGGCGTGGGCAGCGATGCGCGAGGGTCCCCGCCGACCGGCTCTACTGAGCGAAGGGCCCCTTCGCTCGGGACCGTGCCGGCACCCGCCGTCGTCGTCACCACCGACGCACCGAAGCCGAGCTTCTCGACGGTGCGCACGAGGACCTCGGGGTCGCCGTCGTGGGCGACCCGGGCCCGTCCGGTCGCGAGGTTGACCTCGGCGGTGACGCCCCCGAGCTTGCCGAGGCGTCGTTCGATCCGCGAGGTGCACGCACCGCACGTCATGCCGGTGACGGCGAGCTCGGTGACGCGGCCCGTCGTGGGGGACGACGTGGCCGAGGGGGACGACACGGTCATCGGCGCGCGACTCCTGGGGAGCGGGGTGCGGGGCGCGCCGACGGTAGGCAGCCCCTGCGCCGCGCCCGCCGGAGCTGAGGACCCGGCCGGCCCCGGCCGGTCACCGGTGCGGGGTGGCCGACGAGCGGTCCGCGCGCTGACCCGTTCGGCGCAGGTGACGCCCGCGCGCTCTCAGGCCGGGCAGGTCAGCCCAGGCCGACCATCGCGCCGAAGTAGGCGGGGAAGGAGGCCACGATCGCCACGACGACCAGCAGGTACCACGCCGCGAGGCCCCACCCGTGGCGCCGGGCCAGCGTCTCGCCGGCGGGCGCGCCACCGAGGTTGCCCTCGCGCAGGTTGTGCACCGTGGTGAACCAGAAGATCGCGATCGTCGCGGCCCACGCGACCATGCAGTACGGGCACAGGGCGTGGATGACGACGAGGCTCTGCACGATCAGCCAATGGATGAACAGCACGCCCGCGAACGAGCCGACCTGCAGCGCCAGCCACACCCATCGCGGGAGCTCGACGCGTGAGACGACGACCGCGCCGCACGCCGCCACCGCCGGGAACGCCAGCAGGCCGACCAGGGGGTTCGGGAACCCGACCACCGACGCCTGCCAGGTCTTCATGACCGTCCCGCAGGAGAGCACGGGGTCGATCGAGCAGCTCGGGATGTAGTTCGGGTTCTCGAGCAGGTCGAGCTTCTCGACGGTCAGCACCAGCGAGACCACCGCGCCGACCAGCCCGCCGATCAGCAGCACCCATCCGACGCCGCGGACCGGGGCGCCCAGGTCCTGGTGGTCGTCGAGCTCGTCGCGGCCGCCGAGGTCGCCGGCGTCGCCGGGGTCGTCCGCCGCGACGGCGGGTCGTGGCGTGGGTGTGCCGGTGCCCGGCTGCGGGGGCGCGCTCGCGAAGGGCGCGGTCGGGGCGGCGGCCTCCACCGTGCCCGTGCCCGTGCCCGCCGTCGCCGCCGCCGCGTGACGCCCCGCTCCCCTGCCGTGCTCGGCCATGCTCGTCGTCTCCTCACGGTCCGCGCGACGTCCCCGCACCGCGATGCACGTCGCCGCCGCGGTCGGGCTGGTTCCCGCGCTCCCCCCATCGTGACGCGTCGCCCGTCCGTGGTGGCACGCGACCCCGCGCCGGACCGGTGCGACGTCAGGACGGCTCCATCCTGACGTCAGGTCTGTCGGCAATGCGACCGAGCACGCCGATAGAGGACCATCGCTGGCATTGCCTCCCCTCGTGGCACCCTCGCGACCGTGGCCGACGTCGAGGTTGTCCGGGCCGGCGCCGACGACTCCCAGGACGCCCGGGACGTCCGCCTCCGCGCGCTCGCCGACGCTCCCGAGGCCTTCGCGTCCTCCCGGGAGCGCGAGGAGGCGTTCGACGACGACGAGTGGCGGCGTCGGGTGACGACGAACGCGTGGTTCCTCGCCCGGGCCGACGGCGCGACCGTGGGGCTGGCCTGCGGGATCCCCGAGCCGGACGACGACGCCGGACGCCACCTCGTGGGCATGTGGGTCGACCCGGCGTTCCGCGGGCGCGGCCTGTCCGACCTGCTCGTGGCGGCCGTCATGGCGTGGGCGCGCCGCGAACGGGCGACGTTCCTGGCGCTGTGGGTGGTGGACGGCAACGACCGCGCCCTCGGCTTCTACGAGCGCCTCGGCTTCGAGGCCACCGGCGAGCAGCAGCCGCTGCCGGGCAGGCCCGAGGTCACGGAGTCCCGGATGCGCCTCCTGCTCTGAGCAGGGCTCACCGAGCCAGTGCGGGCCGGCGGACGAGGGCGAGCTCCAGCGCGGAGCGCTCCGCGAGGGGGACCCGTTGCGCGCGCGGTTGGTGCCCCGCGGCGCTGACCAGCACGATCACGTGCTCCCCCGCCCGCACCCGCGCCGGGTCGAGTGGTGCGGAGAACCCGCCGTCGTCGTCGGTGTCGGCCCGCGCGAGCTGGGTGCCCGCCGCGTCGATCACGGTGGTCACCGCGCCCGCCACCCCGCGCCCGTGCTCGTCGCGCACGACGCCGCGGAGGGCGACGCCGAGGGGCTTCCGCACCGCCCGACGGCGCTCGACCACCGAGAGCGCCACGGCCAGCGCGGTCCCGACCAGCGCCGCGGTCACGAGGAGCGTCCACCCGGCCCGGACCGAGCCGAACTCGGAGGGCCGGCCGGTGGTGTGCGCGCCGATGACGGAGACGAGCAGCGCCACGCCGAGCACCGAGCCGACCTGCCGCGCCGTGGTGATCAGCGACGAGCCCGATCCCCACTGCGGCGCGGGCAGCGCGGAACCGACCACGGAGGACAGCGTCGGGAGGATCAGCCCGACGCCGAGGCCGGTCAGCAGCTGGCCGGGCAGCATGCCGGTCGCGTAGTCGGGGGCGAGGCCCAGGTGCAGCAGCCACCACGTGGGGCCGGCCGCGAAGATGAGGGTGCCGAGCAGCGCGACGGGCCCGATTCCGAGCCGGCCGGAGAGCCGACCGGCCAGCCGGGCCACCACCACGACGACGAGCGGTCCCGCCGCGAGCCCGAGCCCCGCGAGCTGCGGGGACCAGCCCCAGGTGCCGGTCAGGTAGAGCACGTTGACCACGAGCATCCCGGCGAAGCCGGTGGTGAAGGCGACCATGACGAGCGCGGCCAGCGCGACCACGGGGACGCGCAGCACCGCGAGGTCGAGCGCGGGGACCGGGTGGCGCAGCGAGCGCAGCACCACGAGGGCGAGACCGACCACGGTGACACCGAACCCGACCAGCACCTCCGGGGAGGCCCATCCGGAGTCGGGCGTGCGCACCAGCGCGAAGGCGAGCGCCCCGACCCCGACGACGATCCCGAGCGCGCCCAGGAGGTCCGGGATGCCGGTGCGGGGGACCTCGGGGTCGCGCAGCACGCGCAGGCCCGCGAGGAGCGCGACGATCCCGACGGGCACGTTGACCAGGAACACCCAGTGCCACGAGAGCTCGACGAGCAGCCCGCCCAGCGGCGGGCCGAGCGCGGCGGCGACCGCCCCGATCGACGCCCAGGCCCCGACGGCGCGGGTGCGGCGCTCGGCAGGGTGGGCCGCGAGCAGCAACGACAGTGACGTCGGCATCACCAGCGCGGCGCCGACGGCCTGGACGGCCCGCGCGGCGACGATCAGCCACACGCTCGGGGCGGCGGCGCAGGCGGCCGAGGCGAGCGTGAAGACCGCGAGCTCGGTGAGGAACACGCGGGTGTGGCCGAAACGGTCGGCGACCCGGCCGGCGAGCGCGAGGAACGCCGCGAACACCACGGTGTAGCCGTTGAGGATCCACGACATCTGGCCGAGGTCGGTCCCCGGGAAGTCCGCGCGGATGTCCGGGAACGCGATGTTGACGATGAACAGGTCGAGGCTCGACAGGAACGCCGCGGCCGAGGTGACGAGCAGGACGGCGCCGGGGCGGGCGGTGCGCATGCGGATTCCTTTCACGGACACGGCCTTCCGTGGAGTGGCGGACCGATCGGTCCCGTCCCGCCCGAGGAGCGAACGGCACTTTCGGTGCTTCTACGTACGCGAGGGGGCCGTTCGCCCGAAACGGGCAGCCGCGGTCAGGCGCCGACGAGGCGGCGGGTGAGGTCGACGGCGGCCTCGGCGGCGGGATCGAGTCGGTCGTCGAGGCGGTTGCGGTAGGCCGCCTGCAGGAAGAGTCCGTCGAGGAGCAGCCAGAGCTGCTCGACGAGCCGGTCGGGGTCGGTGACGTCGAGGCGCGCGACGAGCCCGGCGAGCTGGGCGCGCGTCTCCGCGAGCTGCGCGTGCGCGACGGCGACGGGGGCGATGCCGTCGTCGTCCTCCACCACCTCGTCCTCGGGGAACTCCGCGAGGTAGTTCCGGAACGCACACCCGCGGAACCCAGGGCGGCGCACCGTCGCGGCGACCTCGGCGACGAGCGCCACGAGCTGCTCGCGCGGGTCGTCCCCGGCGGCCTCGAGCGCGCAGGCGGTGTTGCGGGCGCGGCCCTCGCGAGCCCGCTCGAGGTAAGCGGCCACGAGGTCGGACTTGGCCGGGAAGTGCTGGTAGAGCAGGTTCTTGCCGGTCCCGGCCTCGGTGATGATGCGGTTCATCCCGACCGCCCGGACCCCGTTCTCGTAGAACAGCCGGGACGCGACGCCGAGGATCCGCTCGCGCGTTCCGGGCGCCGGGGTGCGTGCCATGCGCTCCACCTCCTCGGCGACCACCGTAGCGGACCGATCGGTCCACCAAGCCGCGGCGATCTGACTCGTGACCGGTATCACAGGTGTCGAAGACCGCGCGGCGAGACGGACGGAGGGGCGCCAGGAGCTGCGGGTCCGGGCGGAGCGGCCGTTGATCCCGTGAGCCCGGCCGAGGACGCACACGCTTGGTGACCGACTCGGTCGCGCTGCGTGGCGATGTCAACGCCTCATACGTGTGATCCCCATCTCACCTGAGCGGGTGGTGCGCACTCCTGCGCACCGTCTCCTCGTGGCGGTGCGCGAGTCCTTTCCGAGCCGACGGCGCAGCGTCTCACCCGGACTCGGGCACGGCGTCACGAAGGGTGTCGAGATGTGACCGTGATATCCCCGTGATCGTTCACGGTCGCAGTTCCGCGGCCTCCGAGGTCACCCCTACCCTGCGGGGGTCATTGTCAGGATGCCGAACGATGTCGGGGTCGGGACGCGTCCGGAGGAACGGCCGTGACCCCGTCCGGCCGCCGGATCTCCGAGAGGGATGACCTTCGTGGACGACCGCACCACCGGGCACGACGTACCGGGCGCCCGCGCCGACCTCGCCCCACAGGCCTTGCATCACCTCGTCGAGGCGGTGCTCGAGGACGCCGAGTCGCTCGAGGACCAGCTCGACTCCTGCGACGCCTACGTCGTGCTGGTCTCCGATCCCGCGACCGGCGCGATCGACTCCTACGGACCGTTCGACGGCACCTCGGCACTGCTCGACGCCGCGCGCCGGCGGCGCGGCCTCGACGAGGGCGATCTGACCGACGTCGGCGTGACCGTCGTGCGCCACCACCTGCCCGACGGCGAGGACGCCCGGGACACCGGGCCGCAGGCGCTCGCCTCGTAGGACACGGCGCTCGGGAACCAGCAGGACACGGGCCACGTTTCACCCGGGACGCTACCGTCGATCTCGTCGGCGACGCCGCGTCGCGCCGGCGGGGGGCCGGGCTCGGAGGAGGTCGTCGTGCTCGTGGGTCGTGATGCCGCCGGCGTCGCGGTCCCGGCACGCCCCGCGGCGCCCGCATCGCCGACCCCGGCCCGCCTGGTGGCACTCCCGGCCGCGGCGCCCCGCTTCGCGCTCGACGTCCTCGCCGAGGTCGCCGCGACCTTCGGCCGTCGACGTGCCCGGCTGGCCGGGGTGATCCTCAACCTGGTCCTGGCCCTGGCCTACGTCGCCTGGTCGCACTGGCACCCCAACCGGCCCGAGATGTTCGCGGCGGCACACCTCGGCGTGGCGGTGGTCGTCTGGATCATGGCCGACGTCGTCAACACCAACCAGCTCGGCGCGGACGGCGAGGAGGTCGCGGACCTGCTCGCCCGCGGACGCGGGGCGGCCCGCATCCTGGCCACCAAGAACCTCGCGCTCGCGACGGTGATCGTGCCGATCGCGGTGGGCGTCACGCTGGGAGCACACCTGCTCGCGAGGCACGCGCCGGACCTCGAGCGCGCGTCGCTCGCCGACCTCGGCGCGGTGTTCTGCTGGCTCGGCGTCGGGAGCGTGCTCTCCGTGCTGCTGCCCTACCGCCCGCTCCCCTGGCGCACCCGGCTCCGCGCCCGCCACACCTGGCTGCGCTGGGCGGTGTGCCTGACCACGCCCTGGGTCGTCGTGCTCGCCCTGGAGCCCGCGCTCGGCGCCGCCGACCACGCCGTGGGCCTGACGGGCGCGGTCGGCACCCTCGTGCTGGGGCTGGCCTGCTGGGCGGTGGGCCTCACGGTCGCCGGCCGCCTGGCGCGACGGCGGCACCGGGCACTGCACCACGCACTGCGCGCCTGACACGGGCGGCACGGTGACGGAATGATCACCGAACCCGCAACGATTCGATCACCGCGGTTTGGCGGAAATCGGCGGGAATGCCTCGTGCGAGCCCCGGGGAATCCGATCGATGAGGATCACCGAGGTCGAGGAGCTGATCGGTCGTGACCGGCGAGGAGCACCGCCCCGTCCCCACCCGGACCAGGCGTCGGATCGCCCGCCTGGCAGCAGCGAGCGCCGCCTGCGCGGCCACCGCCGTACTCGGGATCGGCACGGCGTCCGCCCAGCCGGTGGCGGCACCGGTCGCGGCACCGGCCGCGGCGCCCGCCCCCGCGACCACCGCGGGAACGCCGTGCGCCGCCGGGGTGAAGGCGTGCCTGGACCTCTCGAGCCGCAGGGCCTGGCTCACCGACGGGGCGGGCCACGTCGTCGCCGGACCGTTCACCGCCCGCGGCGGGACGTCGAGCGCGCCGACACCGATCGGCACGTTCACCGTCGAGAAGAAGGTGAAGCACTACTGGAGCACCGAGTTCGACGCCCCGATGCCCAACGCGGTGTTCTTCCAGCCCGGCATCGCCTTCCACGAGGACAGCACGCGGATCCCGTCGAACGGCTGCGTCCACCTCTCGTGGTCGGCCTCGCAGCAGTTCTACCGCGCGCTGCAGCCCGGCGACCGCGTCCAGGTCGTCTCCTGACCGGGGCCGCGACCCCTCACAGGGTGTCGTGGCCGTACATGCGGCCGAGCGGGTCGTGGATGAACTCGATCCGCGTGCCGTCCGGGTCACTGGTGTAGATCGAGGTGCCGGACTCGAGCGTGTACTCGGCACCGCGCTCGTCGAGCCGGTCCTTGATCTGGTGCCAGTGCTGCTCGGAGACCGAGATGGCCACGTGGTGCAGGCCGCCGAGCACCTCCCGATAGGGCGAGGGATCGACGCCGGGCAGGTCGAAGAAGGCCAGGTGGTTCCCGTTCCCGACGTCGAAGAAGAAGTGCGTGGAACCGGCCAGGTCACGGTTCTCGAAGAGCACCGTGACCGGGAACCCCGCGAGGTTCTGGTACCAGTCCACCGTCGTGCGCACGTCCGAGCAGATCAGGGCGGTGTGGTGGATTCCGCGACCCGTCGATCGCGGCCGGTTCTCCCGCGAGAAGAGGAACTCGGCACGGATGCGGTCGCGGGCCTCGTCGAACCGGCGACGCTCGTCCTCGGTGATGAGGCTGGACTTGTCGCCCCCCTCGTGCGCGTCGGCCCGGGTCGGGTCCGGGGTGACGCTCGCGTCGGTCGTCATTCCTCGCTCCTCCTCGATGGGTCGCGGACCGGTGGGTCGGCCCGCGCGGGGTTTCAGCCGCCGAGTCCCTCGTGCATCTCCCAGACGAGGACCTCGGCGTCGGCGGTGGTGGTCAGGGCGGCGGGGCCGGCGTCGGAGAGGCGCACGGCGTCCCCGCCCGCGAGGGACACGCGGTCCTGGCCGACGGTCAGCAGGGCGTGACCGCGGGCCAGGTGGACGTGCAGGTACGCCGCTCCGGGCAGGGCGAGCGTGCGGCCGGCCGGCGGTCGCGCCACGTGCAGGGCCGCCGAGGAGACGCCGAGACGTGCCCCGGGCCCGTCCTCGTCGCGGGCCATGCCCGAGGCCGCGACGACGAGGCCGCCCTCGGCGAGGGCGGCGGTGAGGTCGCGCTGCTCGTGCTCGGGGACCGTCCCCGGCGAGTCGGGGACCAGCCACATCTGCACGAGGTGCACGGGCGATCCGGTGCCGGCGGCCGAGTCGGCGCTGCGCTCGGAGTGCTCGATCCCGCGCCCCGCGCTCATCCGTCCGACGACGCCGGGCCGCAGGACGCCCGAGTGCCCCTCGGAGTCGGCGTGGGCGAGCGACCCCTGCAGCACCCACGTGACGATCTCGGTGTCGCGGTGGGTGTGCGTGTCGTAGCCGGCGCCGGGCGCGATGCGGTCCTCGTTGTGGGCGAGCAGCAGCCCGTGGTGGGTGTTGCCCGGCTCGTGGTGGTGGCCGAAGGAGAACGCGTGCCGGGTCTCGATCCCGGCGCCCGAGGTCACCGCGCGCTCGGCGCCACGGCGGACGTCGATGGTTGCTGTGCCCGGCACGTGCTGCCCCCGGTTAGTTGAACGTTCACCTACTGGGGTGCGAACCCCCCGCGTCCCGGCACTATTCCGCATCCCGCCGGTCGGCTACCAGACGTCGTCCACGTGCACGGTGACGTCGACCGGCTCGAGACCGGTCACCTCCCGCACCCCGCGGGCGACGACGCGGCGGATCCGCTCCCCCAGGGCCTGGAGATCCTGTCCGTACGCGGCGGCCAGTGTGATCTGCACGGCGGTGGAGCCGCCGGTGACGCCGGCCTCGACGTCGGGCACCACCTCGCCGCGGGCCTCGTGGCCGTCGGCCGCGAGGTGTCCGAGCGCCACCTCGACGCCGGGCACCTGCGAGGCCAGGTGACGGGCCAGCGCCACCACCACCCGCGCCGCCACCCGGGTGTGCCCCAGCGGCGAGTCGATCCGCCCGTACTCCGGCTCGGCCGACGCGCCGCGCACCCGCCGCAGCGCCGCCTCGACCACGGACGCGGGGGCGTGCGGCCGGTCGGCGGCCACCGCGCGCACCGGCGCCCAGAGCCGGTCGAACTCGGCGAGCGCGGCACGGCAGTAGGGGCAGGTGCCCTGGTGGGCGTCGAGGTCGCGGGCGCGACCCTCGGCCACCTGGTCGACGAGGGGACCCGTCGGTCGTCCGCAGGGCAGGCGCGTGTCGAGCACGGTCGGCGGGGTCGGGCCCGTCATGCGGACCAACTCCTCATCTCGGCGAGCAGGGTGGCGCGGGCGCGGGCCAGCCGTCCGCGCAGCGTGGTCTCGGGGACCTTGGTGATCGCGGCAGCCTGCGCGTAGCCCAGGCCCTCGATCTGGCAGAGCACGAACGGCACGCGCTGACTCTCCGGCAGCCGGGCGATCGCCTCCAGGCCCGCGCGCAGCTCCGCCGCGGCGAGCACCGAGCGCTCCGGCGGGGCGACGGGCGGGAGGTCGGCGTCCTCCGGCTCGTCGCCGGACAGCCGCCGCGCGCGCCGCTGCTGGTCGAGGCTGCGGTTGACCACCACGCGGTAGAGCCACGTGGTGAACGCCGACGAGCCGACGAACCCGGAGAGCGCCGTCCAGAGCTGGATGACGACCTCCTGGGTGACGTCGTCGGCGTCGGCCGCGTCGCCGGTGATGCGCAGCGCGATGCGGTAGACGCGGTCCCGGTGGCGGCGGACGAGCTCCTCGTAGGCGCCGAGGTCACCCTCGCGGGCCTTGCCCACGAGCCAGCGGTCGATCCGGGCGTCCCGGCCCGGGCCGTCGTCGGATGCCGTGCCGCCGTCCGGGGCGGCGCCCTCGGACGTCACGACCCGGCACTACCCCGGCTCCGGCAGCCGGAACCTCCTGGTGCCCGGACCGGGCAGGGTGGCACGGTGCGGTGGTGAGCCGCGTCGTCGATCCCTCCGTGTCCGCCCTGCGCTTCGCGTCGACACCGACGACCCCCACGCCCGCGCACCAGCGCGCGGCGCTGCTGGCGGACCCCGGCTTCGGGCGGGTCTTCTCCGACCACATGGCGGTCGCCTCGTGGAGCGCCGAGCGAGGGTGGCACGACGACGGTGTGCGCGGCCTCGAGCCCCTGGTGCTGCACCCGGCGGCGGCCGTGCTGCACTACGCCCAGGAGATCTTCGAGGGCCTCAAGGCGTACCGGCAGCCGGACGGGTCCGTGGCGCTCTTCCGTCCCGACCTCAACGCCGCCCGGTTCGCCCACTCCGCCCGGCGGCTCTCGCTGCCCGAGCTGCCGGCCGAGGCCTTCCTCGCCGCCGTCACCGCGCTGGTCGGTCTCGACGCCGCGTGGGTGCCGGACCCGCCCGCGACGCTCTACCTGCGTCCGTACACGGTGGCGACCGAGGCGTTCCTCGGGGTGCGGGCGGCGACCGAGGCCCGCTTCGCCGTGCTCGCCTCGCCGGCCGGGCCCTACTTCTCCGGGCGCGAGGTCGGCCTGACGCTCTGGATCGACCCCGAGCTCTCGCGGACGGCACCGGGCGGGACGGGCGACGCCAAGTGCGGCGGCAACTACGCGGCCGGGCTCGCCGCGCAGGCCGTGGCCCGGGACCACGACTGCGACCAGGTGCTCTTCCTCGACGCCGTGGAGCACCGGTGGCTCGAGGAGTCCGGGACCATGAACGTGCTGCTGGTGACGGCCGCGGGCGAGCTGGTCACCCCGCCGCTGGGGACGATCCTCGACGGCGTCACCCGCCGCAGTGTGCTCGAGATCGCCGCGGACCACGGGCTGGTGCCGGTCGAGCGTCCGGTGTCGGTGCAGGAGCTCCGCGAGGGCGCCCGCACCGGCGCGATCACCGAGGTCTTCGCCGCCGGCACGGCCGCGGTGATCAGCCCGATCGTGCGCTTCCGGGAGCCGGCCGGAGAGTTCGCGGTGGGCGGCGGGACGCCGGGGCCGCGGACGCTCGCGCTGCGCTCGGAGCTGGTCGACCTGCAGTTCGGCCGGGTCTCGGACCCGCGGGGCTGGCGGGTCCCGGTCGCCTGAGGGGTCCAGCCCGCGCCCGCCGTCGTCGAGGGGCACGCCGCGCAGGTCCTGTGGCCCGTTCGGCTCAGAGCGACGTGACCGGCAGCCCGTGGGCCTCGCCGACGGTGGCGCTGTAGAGCTCGCCGGCGTGGGTCGCCAGGCCCGCCGCGAGACCGGGATCGGCGGCCATCGCGTCCTGCCAGCCGTGGTCGGCGAGCGCCGTCACGAACGGGGCCGTGGCGTGGGTCAGTGCGTGCGTCGAGGTGTTCGGCACCGCGCCGGGCATGTTCGTGACGCAGTAGAAGAGCGTGTCGTGCACCCGGAACGTCGGGTCGGAGTGCGTCGTCGGGTGCGAGTCCTCGAAGCAGCCGCCCTGGTCGATGGCGATGTCGACGAGGACCGCCCCGGGCTTCATCCGGGCGACGACGTCGTTGCTCACGAGCCTCGGGGCCCTCGCACCGGGGATGAGCACGGCGCCGACGACGAGGTCGGCGTCGAGCACCGCGCGCTCGAGGTTGTCGACGTTCGAGTACAGCGTCTGGACCCGGCCCGCGTAGAGCGCGTCGAGGTCGCGCAGGGTGTCGATGTTGGTGTCGAGCACCGTGACGTGCGCGTGCATCCCCACCGCCATCTGGGTCGCCGCGTGGCCCGAGACACCGCCGCCCACGACGACGACGTGGGCGGCCGGCGCCCCGGGGACGCCCCCGAGGAGCAGGCCGCGGCCGCCGTGGGAGCGCATGAGGTGGTAGGCGCCGACCTGCGGCGCGATCCGGCCCGCGACCTCGCTCATCGGTGCGAGCAGCGGCAGGCGTCCGCCGCGGGTGACCGTCTCGTAGGCGATCGACGTGGTGCCGGCGTCGAGCAGGGCCTGCGTGCACTCGCGGGAGGCCGCGAGGTGCAGGTAGGTGAACAGCGTCAGGTCGTCGCGCAACCGATGGTACTCGGAGGCGACCGGCTCCTTGACCTTGACGACCATGTCGGCCTCGCCCCAGACCGCGTCGGGGTCCGCCACGATCCGCGCGCCGGCGTCCTTGTACTCGTCGTCGCCGAACGCGGAGCCGGCCCCGGCGCCCTGCTGGACGAGGACCTCGTGGCCGTGGGCGATCAGCTCGCGCACGCCGCCGGGCGTGAGGGCCACCCGGAACTCGTTGTCCTTGACCTCGGCGGGCACCGCGACCTTCATGACCTGCTCCTCCGTCCGCGAGCGTCATCGACGCTGACGGCTACCATGGTGAACGTCCTGTGTGATGGCGGGAACATCGCTGAAGAAGGTTCTGTAACCTGCCCCGGTGACCGAACAACCCGACGGTAGGCCGGTCGGGCGAACCGGGTCACCGAATCATCTGCGGAGCGATGCCGGGCCCGCGCCGCTCGACGGGGTGGACCGCGCGCTGCTGCGCCACCTCGCGGCCGACGCCCGGATCACCAACGCCGCGCTCGCCGAGGCGGTGGGGGTCGCACCCTCGACGTGCCTGGCGCGGGTGCGGTCCCTGCGCGAGCGCGGCGTGATCCGCGGGTACCACGCGGACGTCGATCCGGTGGCCGTCGGGCTGCCGCTGCAGGCGATGATCTCGGTGCGCCTGCAGAGCGACGCCCGTGACCGGCTCGAGGAGTTCCTCGGGCTCGTGCGGCGCCTGCCCGCCGTGCGCGACGTCTACTTCGTGGCCGGCGCCGACGACTACCTGCTCCACGTCGCGACGGCGGGCACCGGTGCGCTGCGCGAGCTCGTCGACACCCTCAACGGGCACCGCGACGTCGCGGGCACCGTGACCAGCCTGATCTTCGAGCACATCCGGTCGGCGCACGGGGTCTGACGGGTTGCCAGGAAAGTCTCGTTCCTGGCGGCCCACGACGGTCACGGCAGCACGAGCTGCGTCGCCGCCGTCGTCGCCGCCCAGTGCTCGTCGCCGCCGCCGACCGCCTCCTGCGCGCCCTCGGCGTCCAGCGCGTCGGCCATCGCCTGGGTGCGCTCCGCGTTCTCGAACGCGAGCCGCTGGTCGGCGAGCACCACGGGGCGCAGCTGGGACTCCCAGCGCTCGAACGCCGCGGTCACCGCCGCCGCCCCCGGTGCCTCGCCCAGGGGGGCGAGCTCGTGGGCCAGCAGGTACCCGCCGACCATCGCGAGCGAGGTCCCCTGCCCGGACATCGGCGTCGTGCACCAGGCCGCGTCGCCAAGGAGCACCACGCGCCCGGCCGACCACCGGGGCAGCACGACCTGCGACATCGGCGCGAGGTAGAAGTCCTCGGCGTCGGCCAGCCCGGCGAGCATCCGCGGCACCCACCAGCCACGGCCCGCGAACGCCTCGGTGAGCACCCGACGCTGGGTCTCGAGGTCGCGGTGGTCGTAGGACAGGCCCGGGTCCTCCCAGCCCAGGTTGACACGGACCTCGGCGTTGTCCCGCGCGGTGTAGAGCCCGGCCATGGCGTCGGGGAACCGGCAGAACACCTGCCAGCGGTCGAGGGAGAAGACGTTGGGCATCGTGTAGACGGCGAGGTGGCTGCCGAGGTGGTGCAGCACGTCGTCGCCCGAGAGGCCGGCGAGGGTGCGCACCGCGGAGTGCAGCCCGTCGGCCCCGACGACGACGTCCGCCCGCTCGCCCCGCCCGCTCGCGAGGGTCACGTCGACGCCGTCGTCGTGCTGGGTCAGGGCGGTGATCCGGTCGCCGAAGCGGTGGTCGGCCTCCGGGACCGCGGCCAGGAGCAGGGCGGCGAGGTCGTCGCGAAGGATCTCGACGTCGGGCCCGCCGACCGGGCCGCCGGTCAGGGTCGTCGACGTCGTGCTCATCAGCTCGCGCCCGTCGGGCGCGACGATCGACATCCCGCGCATGTCGGTGCGGGCGGCGCGCAGCGGGCCGCCGATCCCGAGGCGGTCGGCGACCTCGAGGGCGGGGCCGCGGACGTCGACGGCCTGGCCCCCCGGGCGGGGGGCGGGCGCGGACTCGACGACGGTGGCGCGGTGCCCGGCGCGGACGAGGCCGTGGGCGAGGACGGGACCGGCGATGCCGGCGCCGGAGACGAGGACGTGCACGAGGTGCTCCCAGAAAGCGCGTGGACGGTGTACGAACGACGTCGACCGTGCCGTGACGACGCCTCGGAGGACAGCGTGTGGCAGGACAGCGAGCCGTCCGGCGGCGAGCACGACGATCCCGACGACGGGGCCGGGGACGGCTCCGGCGACGACGCCCCGTTCCGACGGGTCGCGGCGGCGCTGCGCGCCCGGATCGCCGACGGACTCGCGCCCGGCGCGCGCATCCCGTCGGTGCGGGCACTGGTCACCGAGTTCGGCGTCGCGTCGGCCACCGCCTCCCGGGCCGTCGCGCTCCTGCGCGACGAAGGGCTCGTCGAGACGCTGCCGCGGGTCGGCACGGTCGTCGCCGGGCCCCCGGCCCCCCGCCGGCGGGAACGGTCCGCCCACCGGCGGGTGCGCGGGGCCCCGGACCGCGACGCCGTGGTCGCGCTCGCGGTCGAGCTGGCGGACGTCGACGGCCTCGCCGCGGTCTCCATGCGCCGGCTCGCCGGTGAGCTCGGGGTGGCGACGATGAGCCTCTACGGCGTGGTGCGCGGCAAGGACGACCTGGTCGGCGCCATGCTGGAGCACGTCTTCGCCACCGGGCGCGAGCCCGCCGTCGGCGCGCGCGCCGGGTGGCGGGAGCGGCTGCGGGCCTCAGCACACCGCCAGTGGGCGGTGTACGGGCAGCACCCTTGGGCCTCCCGGGCGATCTCGCTGCACCGGCCACAGCCCCTCCCCGCGCTCCTCGCGCTCGCGGAGCGGGACCTGTCCGCGCTCGAGGACGTCGAGCCCGACCCGCAGCGCCGGTTCGACCTCTACATCGTCCTCGTCGGCTACGTGCGCGGGATGGCCGTCACGCTCGCGGCCGAGCAGGAGGCCGAGGCCGACACCGGGTTGGACGCCGACTCCTGGACCGACCGTGATCCCGCCGTCGTCCGCGCGCTGGAGCGGCACGCCGGCCCGGCGCTGCGCCGCGTCGGGTCCTACGCCTACGACCTCGACCGCGTCTTCGCCGTGGGCCTCGAACGCCTCCTCGACGGCGTCGCGCACGCCGGACTGAGCTAGCACAGGACCGCCCGGGGCCGTCTCCGCCGGCGAAGCCGTGTCATCCCTTCGGGGCAGCCGGATAACGCCATCGACCCATCGCGCCGATCTTCTCGACACGAGCGGCTCCTCTCGGATCCGCCAGGGGACGGGGGCCGCCATGCAGGCGAGGACGACGATCGTGGGCTCGGCCGTCGGACTGGTCGGTGCGCTGGGTGTGGCGGCGGGCCTGGCACTCCCGGGCGCCGCCGGGCCGACCACGCCGGAGCCCGGCGCCGCGACCATCCCGACGACGGCGGCGGCCGTGGCACCCGTCGTCGCACCTGCCGCGCCCGCCGTCGCACCTGCCGCCGTCGCGACGACGTCGGCCGCCCACGGCGTCTCCACCCTCCCGAGCACGACGCGGCCGCCCGCCCGCCGCACCACCGCGACGTGGAGCAGCACGCCCTGCGGGCTCACCGATGGGGCCTGCGTCTCGATCTCGGACAAGCGGGCATGGCTGGTGCGCGACGGCCAGGTGGTGCTCTCCGCGCCGATCACCACCGGCCGGCCCGGGGAGCGGACGCGGGCCGGCACGTTCCACGTCACGTGGAAGGACGCCGATCACAGGTCCACGGAGTTCGACGACGCGCCGATGCCGTGGTCGGTGTTCTTCGACGGCGGCATCGCCTTCCACGCCGGCAGCCTCTCGCGGCAGTCCGCGGGCTGCGTGCACCTCTCCGACTCCGCGGCGCGGTCCTTCTTCCGCACGCTGCACGTCGGGGACACCGTCGTCGTCCGGCGCTAGACGACCGGGCCGGCGACCTGACGGTCCGGCGCCCCGACCACCTCTCGGGGCGCCGGCCGTCATGCCACCGGGACCGTTCGGGGCGGTCCCGTCGGGCCGCGCGCGACCCAGCTGGGGAACGAAAGTCGCGCGGTGCCGGCCCGTGACGCTCCGTGTCTCGAAGCGACTCCACCTCCAACGTCCACACCCGAGCGGCGTGACGCGTCACGCCCGGTCACCACACGGTGGGGTGGGATGCACGGGTCCAGGTGTGAGCCGTGCGGACGGTGTCTCGTTAGGGTGCGCCGGTGAGTTCCCAACGCCCGCTCGCCCTCGTCACGGGCGCGTCCCGGGGCATCGGGGCGGCCGTCGCCACGGTGCTCGCGCCCACCCACGATCTGCTGCTCGGCGGGCGGGACGCGACCGCTCTCGCCGACGTCGCGGGCCGGCTCGGCGCGCGGGCGCTGCCCTGGCCGGTGGACCTCACCGACGCGGAGGCGCTGACCGGCGCGACGGAGCGCATCGACGAGCTCGACGTCCTCGTCCACTCGGCCGGCGTGGGTCTGCTCGGCACCGTCGCCGAGCTCTCCGCCGACACCTGGCGGCAGCAGTTCGAGATCAACGTCGTCGCGGTCGCAGAGCTGACGCGCCTGCTGCTCCCGGCGCTGCGGGCGGCCGGCGGCACCGTCGTGTGCGTGAACTCCGGCGCCGGTCTCGCGGCCCGGCCGGGGTGGGGCTCGTACGCCGCGTCGAAGTTCGCGCTGCGGGCGTTCGCAGACTCGCTGCGGGCCGAGGAGCCGTCGGTACGGGTCTGCTCGGTGCACCCCGGTCGGGTGGACACCGACATGCAGCGCGGGGTCGTCGCGCACGAGGGCGGGACCTACGACGCGGCCCGCTACCTGCGCCCGGAGTCGGTGGCCGCGGCGGTGCTCGCGGCGGTGACGGCGTCGCCCGAGGCGCACGTGACCGAGGTCGTCGTCCGGCCGAGGGGCTGATCCCGCGCGACGATGGGGCTTTCCTGCCACTGGTTTTGCCAGCGATGCAACTGAGCACGCCGATAGGGACGCTTCGCTGGCACAGAGCCGAGGAGGACCCACCCGTGGACCCGTCCGACTTCGCCGACGTCCTCGCGTCGGTGCGTGAGTTCGTGCGCGAGCAGGTCGTCCCGCGCGAGGACGAGATCGAGGAGGCCGACGAGGTCCCCGAGGCGCTGCGCGAGGCGTGCAAGGCGATGGGGCTCTACGGGTTCGCGATCCCCGAGGCCTACGGCGGCATCGGGCTGTCGATGAGCGAGGAGGTCGAGCTCGCGATGGAGCTCGGCTGGACCACGCCCTCGCTGCGCTCGCTCTTCGGCACCAACAACGGGATCGCCGGGCAGGTGCTGCTCGCCGGCGGCACCGAGGGTCAGCGCGCCGAGTGGCTGCCGCGCCTGGCGACCGGCGAGGTCGTCGCGAGCTTCGCGCTCACCGAGCCCGACGCCGGCTCGGACCCGTCGTCGCTCACGACGAGGGCGGTGCGCGACGGCGATTCGTGGGTGCTCTCGGGGACCAAGCGGTGGATCACCAACGCCCCGCTGGCCGACGTCCTCATGGTCTTCGCGCGCACCGACCCCGAGGCGGCGCCCGCACGCGGCATCTCGACCTTCCTGGTCCCGACGTCGAGCGCCGGGGTCTCGTTCGGCCCCCACGACGCGAAGATGGGCCAGCGCGGCTCGTGGACCTGCGAGGTCTACCTCGACGACGTCCGGGTGCCGGCGGCGAACCTCGTGGGCGGTGACGAGGGCCTGCACCGCGGGTACGTGACGGCGCTGAAGTGCCTCGCGCACGGTCGGCTGCACATCGCGGCGCTGTGCATGGGCATGGCGGCCCGGCTGGTGCACGAGATCGTCGAGTTCGCCTCCACCCGGGAGCAGGGCGGGCACGCCATCGCGACCTACCAGCTCGTGCAGGGCCTGGTCGCGGACTCGGTGACCGACTGGCACGCCGGGCGCGCCCTGGTCCGCGAGGCGGCGCGCGCCTACGACAACGGGTCCGACAAGGTCACCGGCCCATCGACCGCGAAGTACTTCTGCTCCGAGGCGGTCGGGCGGATCGCGGACCGGGCGGTGCAGGTGCACGGCGGGTCGGGCTACATGCGCGGCGTGCCCGTGGAGCGGATCTACCGCGACGTGCGCCTCTTCCGGATCTACGAGGGCACGAGCCAGATCCAGCAGGTGATCATCGCGCGGGGTGCTCTCGGGAAGGCCGCTCGCGCTTTGCGCTGACGCGCGTGTGCGTGCGTTTCCGTGTCTGGGCACGGAAACGCACGCACACGCGCGTCAGCGCAAAGCCCCCTCAGAAGTACGTGCGCGAGACCATGTCGGCGACGCAGGCAGGCTTGTCGTCGCCCTCGATCTCGACGGTGATCCGTGAGACCAGCTGCAGCCCGCCGTCGATGAGGTCGGTGACGTCGACGATGGTCACCCGAGCCCGCACCCGGCTCCCGACCTTCACCGGCTTGGGAAAGCGGACCTTGTTCAGCCCGTAGTTCACGCCCATGGTCACGCCCTCGAAGGAGCGGGCCGAGTTCGCGAGGTACGGGATCAGCGAGAGCGTGAGGAACCCGTGCGCGATGGGTGCGCCGAAGGGACCGGACCCCGCCCGCTCCGGGTCGATGTGGATCCACTGGTGGTCCTCGGTGACGTCCGCGAAGCCGTCCACCCGCTGCTGGTCGATCGTGAACCACTCGCCGGGGCCGAGCTCGCGCCCCTTGGCCTGGTGCACCGCGTCCGCTCCGGCCAGGACCTCCACGTCCACCCCTCCTCGGTCGATCCCCTCGCGCGTCGTGATCACAAGGCCGGCCCGACCCTAGACCCGCGTGCGAGCGCGACGCGGGCCTCCGGCTCGTCGCGGGCCGCGGCGGCGAGCAGCCCGAGCGAGATCATGCTGACGATCACCGAGCTGCCGCCCGCGGAGATCAGCGGCAGAGTGATCCCGGTGACCGGCAGCAGACCGAGCACGTAGCCGATGTTGATGACGGCCTGCGCGACGAGCCAGACGGTGAGGGTGGCGACGACGACCCGGCTCCACGGGTCGACGGTGCGAGCGGCGATGCGCAGCCCCACCCAGCCGAGCAGGGCGAACAGTCCGAGCACCGCGACCGACCCGACGAGGCCGAGCTCCTCGCCGAGGATCGCGAAGATGAAGTCGTTGGACGCGTTCGGCAGGTAGCTCCACTGCGCCGCGCCCTGGCCGAGCCCGTCGCCGAGCAGCCCGCCGTCGGCCAGCGAGTACAGCGCCTGCTGGGACTGATAGCCGGCCCCGAGCGTGTCGTCCCCACCTCCGCCCAGGAACGACGTCAGGCGCGCCAGCCGGTAGCTCGCGGTCACCGCGAGCACCCCGACCCCGCCGAGCGCCCCCACCCCGAGCAGCCCCAGCAGCCGCCCCGGCACCCCCGCGAACCACAGCAGCGCGAACAGCACGACGACGATGCCGAGCGCGGATCCCAGGTCCGGCTCGACGACGACGAGGCCCGCGGTGAGCAGCGCGACGGGCACCACCGGCAGCAGCGCCTGCCAGCCCCACCCGCGCCGCCCGGCCCCCGGCCCCCGGCGGCTGAGGAGCACGTGGGCGCCCCAGAGGACCAGGGTCAGCTTCGCCGGCTCGCTGGGCTGCAGCGAGAGCCCGGCCACGACGAACCACTTCTGCGCCCCGGCCGCCGCCGAGCCGAGGCCGGGCACGAGGACCGCCACGAGCGCGACCAGCGACAGCCCGTGCAGCCAGGGGCTGGCGGTCCGCCACCTCCGCACGGGGACCCGCCCGACCAGCGCGAACGCCACCCCGCCCGCCGCGCAGTAGACGAGCTGGTGCAGGAAGACCCCGTAGGGGCTGCCGGTGCGGGTGAGGGAGTCGATCGACGACGCCGAGAGCACCATGACCAGCCCGAGGCCCGCGAGCACCACGGTGAGGCCGACCACGAGGTAGTACGACGCGAGCGGTCGGCGCAGCGTCGCCGCCACGGCCCGGCGCGAGGCAATCACGTGCCGGGCGATCGGGCTCTCCGTCGGGGCTGTCGCCGCCCTCCCGCCCCGCGCCGTCGTCACACCCGTGAGCCTGGCACCGCTCCGTTCTCGACCACGGCACCCGACGGACCTGCGTGCCCCGGCACGAGCACGCCGCAACCGGACGAAGGAGGCGGTGTTCTCGCGCCGAGGCGAGGCTCGCTCAGCGCTCGTCCCTCGCGCTGGTCGAGCGCTCACCGGCGCGGGGGCTTCTCGCTAGCGCCGCCGGTAGCGGTCGGCGAAGCGGGGGTCGTCCTCCCACCACAGACGCGGCCGCCCGCCGGCCTCGCCGTCGTCCCCCCGAGCCCGCGCCGCGGCCGCCTCCTGCTCGGCGGCGTCGAGCTCCGCGTCGACGCGCCGTGCCTCCTGCGCATCCGCCGCGGCGAAGCGCAGGGCGATGGCCCCGAGGAACGGCAGGCCCGCGAGGTCACCACCGATCCACCAGACCCCGGCGCCGATGGCCTGGTCGTCGCGCTGGGTCGGGCCCCACGTCCGGTGCAGGGCGTCGTAGTGGCCGAGGGCGAGCAGCGGGCCCATCCAGAGCACGAGCCCCAGCACCCCGTCGGCCACGATCTCGGCGATCGCGATCCCCAGCGTCAGCCCGTGATTGGTCTCCCGTGGAACCGGGTCGATCTGCAGTCGGCTCACCACGTAGAGCAGGCCGGCGGCGAGCAGCCCGAGCGACACCAGCCCGCTCACCGCGGCGTTGCGCAGCTCCAGCGGGTAGAGCCCGGTGAGGTAGAGCAGGAACGGCGGGGCGATCAGCGCGATCGTCGCCGCGCCCGGCGCGGCGAGCACGTGGGCGACCCGGGAGCGGCGCACCCGCCCCAGCCGACGGACCGCGGCCGGGGGCAGGGTCTCCCGGGCGAGGGTCAGCGGGGTCCCGGCGGCGAGCAGCATCGGGGCGACGACCAGCAGCACCACGCCCTGCACGGCGCGTGCCCAGAACAGGGTGTCGTCGTAGACCGCGACGACGGACGCACCGATGAGCAGCAGCAGCGCGACCCCGGCGAGGAACGCCCCGGTGCGGCGCGCGGGCCAGGCCAGCCCGGCCGCCCGCGCGCGGTGGGCGCCGGTCAGGTAGCCGCCGCCGAGCACCGCGACACCGGCCAGCACCGCCGGGCGGGCGGTCCAGGTGGTGAGGACACGTCCGAGGGTCAGCGGCGGCAGCCCGGCGCCCGGGATCCCGGCGGCGAGCGCGTGGAGTGCCGGCACCGGCTCAGCCCAGACCCCCGGGCGTGAAGCCGGGGTAGGGCGGGTGATCAGGAGGGCCGGTGCAGGTGCCCGTAGAGGGTGGTGCGCGGTACCCCGAAACGCTCGGCGATCTCGGTGACCGACCGCCCCTCGCCGTAGAGCCGGCGGGCCTCCGCGGAGTCGTCCGGCCCGAGGCGCGGGGGCCGGCCGCCCCGCCTGCCCCGGGAGCGCGCGGCGTCCAGGCCCGCGCGGGTGCTGCTCGAAGTGAGGGTGCGTTGCAACCCGGCGAGCACCTCCAGCGCCGGGAGCAGACCGTCGCTCGACGGGGTCCGCGTGTCGACGCCCTCCTCGAGGGACCAGAGATCGGCCCCTGCCGCCCGCAGGCGCACCCCGATGGCGACGAGGTGCAGCACCGACGAGGCGAGGCGGTCCAGCGCAGCGACGACGAGGACGTCGCCGACGTCGAGCTTCGCGAGCACCCCCTCGAGCTCCGGGCGCACCCCCCGTGTCCCGCTCGAGCGGTCCACCCGGATCTCCTCCGGCTCCACCCCCGCCGCGCGCAGCCGGGCGACTTGGCCCGACGCGTCCTCGCCGTGGAGCGCGACCCTCGCGTAACCCCGCAGCACTCTCACTACCCCCTGTCACGGAACGACCATGTCCCGTCCCTCGATGGGGGCATCGGAGCGGCTCGGGTCCGCGTAACCGCCTAATCGGGTGCTGACTGTCACCGCTGACCGGTCGGATGAGGCTTGCGGACGATCTCCGCGTGCAGCAGGAGATCCGGCGTCGCCGCTGGTCGCACCGCTGATCCATCGCCGGGAGCCCGGCCTGCCAGCTCCACGGATCCCGTGGCGCCTCGGGTGGCGGACCGTCACATCGTGATGAGAACGTGACCCCGCGCGCCGTCCAGGCGGGTGACCCGGGCGTCCGAAACGGTGGAGTGTCCCGCGACGACACTCCTCGGACGGAACACCGGGTGCACGCTGCAGCCGGCGGAGACTGGGCCGGACGGAGCAGGGCCACCAGGGCCCGGGGAGAGGAGAGGTCGACGTGCGCAAGACCGTCGCCATCATCGCGGCCGTCGTGGTCGCGGTGCTGGCCGTGGTGTCCGCGAGGGCACTGGCCAGCCCGATCGCGTGGGCGGCGGCCGCCGTGCTCGTCGTCGCGACCGCGGCCGCCGTCGCCGCGGTGAGCCTGACCCCCGCGGTGCAGCGGGTCGTCGTCGCCCTCGGGGCCCTGATCGCCCTCGCCGGGATCGCCCTCGCGATCGTCGAGATCGGGGTCCGCGGGTACCGGACCGCCTCGAGCGCGCCCCTGTTGGGCCTGTTGGTGGGCATCGGTGGGCTGCTCGTCGTCGTCGGCGTGGCCGCGGCACGCTCGGCGCCCACACCGACCACGCTCTGGGGCGGGGCGGCCGTCGTCGCGGCGGTCGCGCTCGTCCTCGGCGTGGTGGTCGGGACGACGGTGCCCTACCTGCCGCTCTCGCGGGCGATCTCCTACACCAGCGCCGACAACGCCACCACGCTGCGGCTCGACGTCCCCGGCGGCGCCAGGACCGGCGACGCGCTCGTCGCGCAGGTGTTCCGGTCCGGCGTCGGCGACGTCTCGGCGCCCGCCGGCTGGACGAAGCTGCGCACGACGCCACTGCCCGGCGGCGCCGGTTCGGTCTCGCTGTTCACCACGACGGCGACGGACGCGACCGGACCGGCCGCCTTCACCGTCGCCACCCCGGCGACGCTGCTCGGGGGCGTCGGCGCGTGGTCGCACGTCGCGTCGGTCACCGCGCCCGGCGACGCCACCGGCAGCGGCGGCGCGGTCACCGCGGTCCCGGCGCCGGACGACCACGCCACGCAGGTCCTCTACTTCGTCGCCGGCACCGGCGTGGCCGACCTGACCCCGCCCGAGCCGCTCTCCGACGCCTGGGTCGTCAAGGTCGACAACGTCGTGAAGGCCACGACGGCGCTCGTCACCCGGCCGGCGCTCTCCGACGACCCCGCGGCCCCGGTCAGCCTCACCCCGAGCGCGCCGCTCGCGCCCTGGGCGGTGCAGACGGTGGTCCTGCAGGCGGACTAGGAGGGCGCTGAAAAACGCGTAGTGCTCTTCGGGTGTGTCGCTCGGGGGTCGGCGGGGGGACTGACAAGATCTTGGTGTGCAGGGGGTAGAGGGTCCGGATCGGGAGTTCTGGGACGCCGCGGAGGTGGTGGGCCACCTGGTGCCGGTGGGGTCGATGTTCGCGTTCCTGGCCGAGCACCGGGCCGCGGTGTTCCCCGACCAGGACTATGCGGACCTGTTCACCCTCGGGCGGGGCCGCCCGTCGATCCCGGCCACGCGGATGGCCGCGGTGCTCACTTTGCAGGCGCTGCATGAGCTCTCGGATCGGGAGTGTGCCGAGGCGGTGCGCTGTGACCTGCGCTGGAAGGTGGCCTGCGGGCTCTCGCTGCTCGACGAGGGGTTCGACCCGTCCACGTTGGTGTACTGGCGGCGGCGGATCGCGGCCTCGGATCGCCCGCACCGGATCAACGACGCCATCCGGCAGGTCATCGAGGCCACCGGGGTGCTGGCCGGTCGGCGGCGTCGGGCAGTGGACTCCACGATCCTCGACGACGCGGTGGCCACCCAGGACACGGTCACCCAGCTGATCTCGGCGATCCGGCGGGTGAGCCGGCAGGTTCCCGGCGCGGCCGAGGTGATCGCCGCCGAGTGCACCGCCCACGACTACCGCAGCCCGGGCAAGCCGCGCATCGACTGGACCGACCCGGGCGCCAAGCAGGAACTGGTCTCGGCGCTGGTCAACGACGCGTACACCCTGATCGCCGCCGTGGGCGCCGGGCAGGACGGGCAGGCCGGGCAGGACGGGCAGGACGGGCACACCGAGACCGCCGAGCGGGACGAGGCGGCCGAGTCTGCGGTGGCGTTGTTGGCGTTGGTGGCCGGCCAGGACGTGGAACCGGCCGAGGGCTCGGACGGGTCCGACGGGCGCTGGCGCATCGCCCGCCGGGTGGCCCCGGAGCGGGTGATCTCCACGGTGGACCCGCAGGCCCGGCACACCCGCAAGTCCCCGAGCCAACGCAAGGACGGCTACCGAGCACACCTGGTCGCCGAGCCCGACACCGGGCTGATCACCGACGAAACCCTGACCATGGCCGCCGGGCCCGACAACGCCGACGCCGCCGTCGCCGCGGGCTTCCTGGCCGCCACCACCGACCAGCACGACCACGGCGGGCAGGACAGCGAGCACGACAGCGAGCAGAACAGCGCCGGGAACCCCGCTGACGACTCCCCTGCTGGAGCGCAGGACAGCGTCGAGCAGCAGCGGCCTGCGGGTAGCGCCACCCCGGGCGAGGCGTTGAGCTGGTATGCCGACTCGGCCTATGGCACCGGTGAGCTACGCGGCGATATCGCCGCGGCCGGGCACGAAGCGGTGATCAAGCCCAAGCCGGTCTCACCCGCGGTCGAGGACGGGTTCACCCGCGACGACTTCACCGTCGACGAATACGCCGGCACGGTGACCTGCCCGGCCGGGGTGGTCCGAGGCCTGACCGCGGGTCGGGCCGCGATCTTCGGGGCGTCGTGTCGGGACTGCCCGCTGCGTTCCCGATGCACCAGCGCCAAGTCCGGGCGCATGCTGATGCTGCACGAGCGCGACGACCTGCTGCGCGCCGCCCGAGCTGACTGGGCCGCCGACGAGGCCCTGCGCGAGGACTACCGCCAGCACCGACCCCACATCGAACGCACCGTCTCCCAGGTAGCCAACCACCGCGGGCGCCGGGTCAAGCTGCGCTACCGCGGTACCACCAAGAACGCCGCCTGGCTCAAGCGGCGCACCGCCGCGCTGAACCTGCGCACCCTTCTCGGTCGGGGCCTGGCCCCCATCCGCGGCACCTGGACCCTGGCCACCTGAGCCCTCACGAGCCTCCCGACCCGCAGCGGCCCTGACTCCACCCGGGGACCACCACCGCGAGCCCAACCCCGCCCAATACCCGCCGCGAGCAGCACCGACCCGCGTCTCGCGGGCCTGAGCCGCTCTGCCCACGCTCACCGCAACAGACACCCCATCCCACGCCCTTCCAGCGCGCCGCCTCCCAGGGCGCAAACCGGCTTGTTCAGCGCCCTCCTAGCCACGGACCAGCCACCGCCCGGGAGCCTCCGGCTGCAGGGACGTGGCCGGTGATGGCACCGTGGAGAGGTGCGCGGGGACGCGGAGGCCTTCCGGAGACGCTACGAGTCGGTCGTCGACGAGCAGATCCGCACGGCGATCGAGTCGGGGCAGTTCGACGACCTGCCCGGGGCGGGGAAGCCGCTGAAGCTGCCCGCGGACGGCGACGAGAACTGGTGGATCCGCTCGAAGCTGCGCTCCGAGGGCGTGCCCACCCACGCGCTGCTGCCGCCGTCGCTGCGGCTGCGCAAGGAGATCGAGGAGCTCGACGACGCCGTGCGCCACCTGCGCGAGGAGGCGGACGTCCGGGCGGCCGTGGCCGAGCTGGACCGTCGCGTCGTGGACTACCTCCGCGCCCCGTCAGGTCCCCGGGTGCCGGTCCGGCGCCCCTCGGCCGATGCCGTGGTCGCGCGGTGGCAGGAGGCGCGCGCCGCGGCCTCCCCGCCCCGGCCGCCGCGCCCCGCGATGCCGCCACCGGCGCGTGGTCCCTGGTGGCGGCGCCTGCGACGCGGCTGAGCGCGACCGCGGCCGACGATCGACTCCGCTCTTCTCAACACCGGGTCGGGCGGGCCAGACTCCTCCCGCCCGCCCCGGGCGAGATCGTCGCGGGGCCGACGTCAGGAGCCGCCGATGGCGACGGAGCCCACCCGCATCGACCTGCCGTCCGCGGGGGGACACACCGTCGCGGTGTTCCGCTGGCTGCCCGACGGCGACCCCCGGGGCGTCGTGCAGCTCACCCACGGAATGGGCGAGCATGTGCGGCGCTACGGCCACCTCGCCGAGCGCCTCACCGGTGCCGGCTTCGTCGTGCAGGGCCAGGACCACCGCGGGCACGGAGCCACGGCGCAGGCGAACGGCACGGAGCCCGGCGTCCTCGGGCCGGGCGGGTGGGGCGAGCTCGTCGCGGACATCGGACGGCTGGCCGAGCTGGGCCGCGAGGACGTGCCCGGGGTGCCGCTGGTCCTGCTCGGCCACAGCATGGGCTCCTTCGCCGCGCAGCAGTGGCTGCTCGACCACTCCGAGGACGTCGACGCCGCGGTGCTCACCGGCACGACGCTGCTCGACCAGCTCGAGGGCGCCATCGACACCTCCGCGGAGATCGACCTGTCGGCCTTCAACGCCCCGTTCGCCCCCGCGCGCACCGACTACGACTGGCTCTCCCGCGACGAGGCGCAGGTCGACGCCTACGTCGCGGACCCGTGGTGCGGTTTCGGCCTCGACCCGGTCGGCGGCTCGGAGATGTTCGCGGGCGGGCGGGCCGTGGCCGACCCGCAGCGGCTCGCCGCGATGCGTCAGGGCCTGCCCGTCTACATCGCGGTCGGGGAGCACGACCCGGTCGGCGGTCCCGTCGTCCTCGCCCAGGCCCTCGCGGACCGCTACCGCGGCGCGGGACTGCAGGACGTCACCTTCCGGGTGTGGCCCGGCGGCCGCCACGAGATCCTCAACGAGACCAACCGCGACGAGGTCGAGAGCGAGCTGCTCGACTGGATCGAGGGGGCGCTCTAGAGGACGCTGCGGTGGGCTCGCTGGACGGATGCTCACCCCCCGCGGGTCACACCGGCCAGACCCGTGTGACGTCGGAGACGCACTCGGCGAAGGAGACGTCCCCGGTCCGTACGACGACGCCGAGCACCTCCACGCCGTCGCTCAGCATCTCCAGCCGCTGCTCGCTGACCGGGAAGTAGACCCAGCCGGACGAGCCGATGGAGCCGCGCGCCTGCTCGACGTCGCTCGGGTCGTCGCCGCGCCAGGTGGCGATCCGCGCCTCGCCGTGCCGCACCGGAGCCGCCGGGTCGCCGAAGGAGAAGTGCGCAAGGAGCCCCTTCGGGGCCCATCCCCGCGTGTCGATCCAGCACGCCCGGCCGGCCGCGAGGTGCAGACTCGCCCCGAAGACCCGTCGGGGCGTCCGGCACCGCGTCGACGGTCCGGGGTCGACCCGCGAGGTCAGGGAGACCTTGCTCGTCGCCACCGCCTCCGCGGTGGCCTCGTCGAACGCCGGGCCCCAGAGCGGGTCGCCCGCGAGCGATTCGTACGCGAGCTCGACCGTGGTCTCCTCGCCCGGAGCGAGTGCTCGCCATTCGCTGCCGAGATAGACGCGGAACAGGTCGCCGTCCTGGTCCACCCCCGAACTCGTACCGGGCATCGCGGGCCAGGACGTTGCTCGCGGTGACGACCGTGCCGGCCCGTTCCGACGGGGACCCGTGGCGCAGCCACTTCGTGGAGAAGTTCGACTGCGCCCAGTTGTCGAAGACGACGATCTCCTTGCTCTCCGGGTGCGCCGGGTCGAGGTAGCGATCGATGTCGACGCGCACGCAGAAGTGGTCCACCTCCACGCCCCCCAGCGGCACGCTCGTCGGCAGATCCCACGGCACCTCGACGGTGGACGCGCTCCCCGCGGCGACGGCGAAGGGCGGGGGGTCCGGAAGCGGCACCGGTGTGCCCGCCGTGAGGGTGAACGGGATCCAGTGCACGTGGATCCGCACTTGATCGGCGTCGAGCGTGCCCGTGTTCCACACGGTGACTGCGATCTTGTTGCGGGCACCCTTGACGACCAGGACCTCGGGCAGTCCTGGTCCGCCCGTCGACGCCGTGTTCGGCAGGACGGGGATCAGCTGGATGTCGCCGCTGCGGAAGTCGCCTCGGCCCGGAGCCGGGTGGATCACGAGCTGGGGCCGGTTCGCCCTGACGTAGTCGATCTGCAGCAGGGCCGAGTCGGTGGAGTGGGGCAGGGCGGTCGCCGTCGCGGTGAAGTCGAACATGCGGTCCCGGTTGGTGACGTCGCTGTCCTGGTAGTCATGCCCCTGGTAGAGGACGGGCCCGTCACCGTCGACGTCCCGAGGGAGCTGCAGGATCGGCGGCCGAGCCGCACCGTCGGCGATCAGACCCCGGGGAACGCGGACGTCGGTCCCGAGGAGGAGCTGCTTCTGCCCGCCCGTGCCGAGCTGGTCGAGATGGTGGTCACCGAGCTGCCCGGGCTGCTCGGCGCGGTACTCGAACAGGTAGCTCCACCCGTCCTGCACCGCCACCTCGACCGCTCCTGACCGACCCCCGGTCGGACCTCCGGCGTCGAGGGTCTCCACGGCCTGGAGCTCGACCGTGTCGCCATGGGGATCGGCCGTGAAATCGAAACGCCGCAGCCAGGCAGGCCGGAACCAGCCGAGGCGGATGCGGTTGGCGACGCTGAAGTGCGGGCCCGCCAGGTAGTCGTCCATCATGTCGCCGCCCACGACCTCCCGCGCGAGGATCTCGGCGGGGTAATCGCCGTTCGCGTCGTAGAGGTCCTCCAGGCCGAGCGTGTGTCCGAGCTCGTGGCACATGGCCCAGGTCGGCTCGTCCGGAGGCAGCCCGAGCGACGCGGGGTTCTCGGTGGTCGTCGCGACGATGGGCCGGGGGCCCTGGCTGAACGTGGACGTCGCGGGATCCTTGCGCCAGAACTTCGCATCCTCCGCGTGGGAGTAGACGTACTCGGTGGGCAGGACGTCCCCCGCTCCCGCCGGCACCGGAGCGGTGGAGGCGGGCCGGACGAGGAACACGACGGCGTCGGCCCTCCTGGCGATCTCGTAGCCGTCGACCTGATCCGCCAGCCAACTGCTCACCGTGTTGGCGAGGATCTTGCGCCCGGCGCACGTCGTGAGCCATCCGCCATTGGCATCGCCCGGGTTGTTGGGGGTGAACACCTCGCCCCATCCGGCGTCGAGGGCGACCGGGCCGAGCACCCGGTCCCCGAGGAGACCGATCGTGGTGCCGTGGGACCCGCCGTCGTAGTAGGAGACCTCCTCGTAGTAGCTCCTGACCGAGAACCCGCCGCCGATGAGGCGGTCCTTCCAGGTCGCCCGCTCGGACTCCAGATCGGCGCCGAACGACCCTTCCCTGGTCGTCACGAGCACCGCCGCGATGTTCCACGTCGACGGGGCCGGAGTGGGCTCGGTGTAGGCCGGGACGGCGCCGCTGCCTCCCCAGCTCAGGACGGTGGTGGACCCGGTGACGACGACGGGTGGACCGACGCGGTCGTCCGGCCACCTCGTCGTGACACGGAACCGACGGCGGGCGAGGACCTCGCCGGTGGCGTTCGTCGTGGCCACGACGTGGTACTCGCCCGGGAACAGGCCGCCGAGGAGCATGACCGGCACGGTGCCGTCCGGGGCCGGGGGTTCCGTGCCGACCGACACGGTTCCGAACTCGCTCCCCTCGTCGAGGACGTAGGTGACGTCGGCCGGGTCGAGGCCCACCGCTCCCGGGTCCGCGAACATGCGGACCCAGCCGCCCACCGCGACCGGGCCGAGCGGAAGGGTGAGCGGGAGGCGCCCGGGGTCGTCGAGGTCCCACTCCTGGGCCGCCACGGTGCCGTCGGCGGTGGCGATGAGCAGGAGCCGGCCCCAGTGCGACAACCCCACGACCGAAGCACCGACGCTCGCGTCGGCGACGACCGTCCCGTCCGGGGTGACGCCGCGCAGGTGGCCGTCCGAGCACCCGCAGAGCAGCACCTCCTGGCCGCCGGGGCTGGGGAGGACCGTGGCCGTGCTCGCCGGCGCGGCGCCCCAGTGCTCGGCAGAGCCGGTGCCGAGGTCGACGGTCAGGACGTCGAGGGCGCCTGCGGTCTCCTCCCCGCCCAGGAGGACGAGACGATCTCGGCCTTCGTCGGCGACGACGGCCGAGAGGGGCGGGAGGTCGGCCGCGACGATCCACGTGGCACCCGTGTCGGGCGACACCGCGGTCACCCGACCCGCCGCGTCGGGCTGGTCGTGGAGAACGAGCACCGAGCCGTCGGGGCCCAGGAGGGCGCCGCGGACCGGGGCGTCCAGACCCGCGACCCGACGAGCACCGGGTCGGTCGGCGGAGTCCCGCCTGCAGAGCCAGAGGTCGCCGGCCTGCTCGACGACGACTAGCCGCAGCCCGTCGAGGAGGGGGAGCGCGGCGACCGGGTCGGCATAGCCGGTTCCGCGGACCCGGACCGCGGCGTCGAGCAGCCGCACGGTCCGGATCGCGCCGTCGGCCCCGGTCAGCCACGCACTGTTGCTCGTTTCGTCGAAGACCGTCGCGACCGGAGCCGCTTCCGTCGTCACCGCCCAGTCCGTCATCGCCGTCCCCCTCGGTCGCGCGTTCACGTGGTGCCTTCGCCGTGAAGGTAACGATGTGTCGACAGGTCGGGGGCTTTGTCACTCTTCGAGCGGGTATGTACCACTCGTAAGAACCAAGGAGGACAGCCACCGACGGTGACAGTCGCCTGTCGCGAGGTGCCCCGCCCCACACCCGATCGTTCAGCGGGTCTCCGGGGTGCGCTGCGCGCGCACTTACCAGGCCGGGCGCACGCGGTGCAGCAGCACGCCGACCAGCGTCGGCACGATCACCGGCGTGAGCGCGATCCCGACCGCGCCGGCGACCAGCAGCACCGCGAGCTGGGCTCGCCGGCGTGGTCACCCTGCTGCACCCCTTCAGGGTGACCGAGGGGTCCCGCCCGCAGACCGTGGGGTCGGACACGGTGCGTGAAGCAGGCCCCGCCGCGGTACCGCGGGGACATCGACTTGATCAAGGGCGAGCCAGCAGCGGCGGCCGGCGGGCCGACCAGTCCGTCGCCGCCTCGTGGGTCAGGGCCACCTCGAGCACGCGGCGGTCCCCGCCGGGCGGCCCGATGAGCTGGACGCCGACGGGCAGGCCGTGCGCGGTGAACCCGGCCGGCATCCCGAGCACCGGCACGCCCGCCATCGACCACGGCATCACCGTCTCCATCCACCGGTGGTAGGTGTCCATCCGCCGGCCGGCGATCTCGGCCGGCCAGGGCACCTCGACGCCGAACGGGTGGACCTGGGTGGCCGGCGCGACGAGCACGTCGAACCGGTCGAACAGCGCCACGACCGCCGCGTACCACTCCGCGCGCACGGCGTCGGCCTGCGACACCTGCGCCGCGGTGAGCGCGAGTCCGTGCTCGATCTCCCACGCGACCTCGGGCTTGAGCTGCTCGCGCAGCGCCTCGTCCTCGATCAGCGGCGCCATCTCGCACGCGCTCCACCAGCGCCAGCGCAGGAAGGCCTCCCAGAGCCGGTCGAGGTCGAACGCCGGGACGACGTCCTCCACGGTGGCCCCGAGCCCGGCGAGGACCTCGACCGGGGCGCGGGCGAGCGCGAGCAGGCCGGGCTCGGTCGCGAGCCGACCGCCGAGGTCGCCGAGCCAGCCCACGCGCAGGCCCCCGGGATCGGCCGGGCGCAGGTCGGTGAGATCCAGCGGATCCGCGCGGTCGAGCGGTCCCACCGGCCCACCGGCCGTCATCACCGCGAGCAGCGCGGCCAGGTCGGCGATCGAGCGGGCCATCGGCCCCGCCTCCCCGAGCTGGGCGACGAAGCCGGGCACCCCCGGCACGCGACCCCGCGAGGGCCGCAGCCCGTACACGTTCGCCCAGGCCGCCGGGTTGCGCAGCGATCCCATGTAGTCGCTGCCGTCCGCGGCCGGGAGCATCCGGGTGGCCAGGGCGGCGGCCGCGCCACCGGACGAGCCGCCGACGGTGCGGGCGAGGTCGTAGGGGTTGCGCGTGGTGCCCCAGACCGGGTTGTAGGTCTGCGACCCGAACCCGAGCTCGGGGGTGTTGGTCCGCCCGACGAACAGCGCTCCGGCGGCGCGCATCCGCGCCACGTGCGGCGCGTCGGTGACGCCGACGCGCGCGGCGAACACCGGCGAGCCCGCCGCGAACGGCTGTCCGGCCACCTCGGCGAGGTCCTTGACCGCCTGCGGGACGCCGTGCAGCACCCCCCGGCGCTCGCCCCGTGCCAGCTTGGCGTCCCGCTCGGCGGCCTAGGTGAGCACGGCCTCCGGGTCCCGGCGCGCGACGAGGGCCGTGACGTGCGGGTTCACCGCGTCGGCGTGCGCGAGGTGCGCGCGTGCCACCTCGACGCAGGACACCTCGCGGGCGGCGATCGCCACCGTGAGGTCGACGAGGCCCAGCTCGCAGACCGCGGGGACGGCGGCGGGGACGGTTCCGCTCAGCGGGGCTTCACCTCGCCCATCTCGCCCCAGCCGTCACCGGGGACGCCCTGGACGCTGATGATGCCCGGCGTCGTGGCCACGTAGTCCGGCGCGATCTCGACGAACTTCTTGAAGTGGTCCGAGGTCACGTGGGCCTCGGCCGCGTCGTCTTCGAACGCCTCGACCAGGGTGTAGGTGTTCTGCTCGTCGAGGGACTTGTTCCACTCGAAGAAGAGGTTGCCGGGCTCGGCGCGGGTCGCCGCGGTGAACTCCCTCGAGATCTCCGGCCACTGGTCGGCGTACTCCGGCTTGATGGTCCACTTGACCGCGATGAAGATCATGGCCGGATCCTGGCACGGCCGCGGGGACCGGCACACCGTCCGGGCGGTGGGACCGAAGGCGCTCCCTGGCGAGGCGACCCGGACATCCCCGACACTGGGGCCATGGGTCAGCCGGTCGTCCTCGCCGCCTCCGGCTACCGCGCGCCCGCCCCGGCCCTGCGCGGCCTCGTCTCCTACCACGGCTACGACCTGCGCGGCCACGCTCCCGGACGCCACCGCGGCCTGCCCTCGCCGTACCTGACCTTCGTCGTCACCTTCGGCCCCGGCCTGGAGCTGGAGCGTCCCGACGGCGGGCGGGACCGCTTCGCCGCCTGCGTCGGCGGCCTGCACGACACCCCGGAGCGGATCGTCCACGACGGCCGCCAGTCCGGCGTGCACCTCGCCGTCCACCCCCTGGCGGCCCGGGCGCTGTTCGGGCTGCCCGCCGCGGAGCTCGCCGAGGTCACCGTCGACGCCCGCGACGTCCTCGGCGCCGCCGGCCGCGAGCTCGAGGGCCGGATCGCCGACACCGAGGACGCCGGGTGGGAGGCGCGCTTCGCCGCGCTCGATGACGTCCTGGGTCGCCTGCTGCGCCGCCACGACACGGTCGGGGAGCCGGCCGACGAGGTGCGGCACGCGTGGCGGGTCATCACCGCGCCCGGACCGGCCGACGTCGGGGAGCTGGCCCGCGAGGTCGGCTGGAGCGGTGACCACCTGGGCCGCCGGTTCCGCGCGGAGTTCGGGGTGGGGCCGAAGGTGGCCGCCCGGATGGCGCGCTTCGACCGGGCGCGCCGTGACGTCGCCCGCCGCGCCGGCGCCGGGTCGCTGTCTCTCGCCGACGTCGCCGCCGTCCACGGCTACGCCGACCAGGCGCACCTCACCCGCGAGTTCCGCGCGCTGGCCGGCTGCGCGCCGACGCGGTGGGTGGAGGAGGAGGTCCGTGCCGGGATGTCGGGCGGGTCGGAGGATCCCGACGCGGGCCTCGGATCCGTTCAAGACGGCGCGCCCGCCCGCCCGCGATCCTCGACCGCATGAGCGAGACGACCATGACCGACACGACGACGACTCCCCCGGCCCAGGTGTGGCCGACGCTGCGGGCCCGCGACGCCCGGGCGCTGATCGACTTCTACGTCGCGGCCTTCGGGTTCTCCGAGACCGTGGCCTACACCGACGACGCGGGCGTGATCGTCCACGCCGAGCTGGCGTGGCCGCCCGGGGGCGGCCTCATGATGGGTCAGGAGCGCGAGACGGCCGACGGACGGTGGAGCGTGCGGGCCGGGTCGTTCGGCGGCTACGTCGTGACCCGCGACGCCGCGCACACCGACGAGGTCTTCGCCCGCGCCGTGGCGGCCGGCGCGACCGTGGTCGCCGAGCCCTACGACACCGACTACGGCTCGCACGATTGCACGCTGCTCGACCCGGAGGGCAACCACTGGCAGTTCGGGACCTACCCGGGCAGCCCGCGCGCGACCACCGGGTGACCCCGCTACGGTGAGGGCCTCCCGTGGCCACCGCCCTCACCGTCGCCTCCGTCACGACCGGTCTGTCCGCCGGCGTCGTCGCGATCACGCTGACCGCGGCCGTGCTGCACGCGGTGTGGAACGCGATCGCACACGCGGTCCCGGACCGGCTCGTGGGCTTCGCGCTCATCGGGGCCGCCTACACCGTGGTCGGTGGGCTCATCGCGCTCGTCGTGGGCCTGCCGCCGGCCGCGGCCTGGCCGTTCGTGCTGTCCTCGGCGCTGGCCCACGTCGTCTACATGCTGCTGCTGTGGTCGAGCTACCAGCTCGGCGAGTTCAGCCAGGTCTACCCCGTGGCCCGCGGGACGGCGCCGTGGGTGGTGGCGGTCGTCGAGGTCGTGCTGGGCCACCACCTCCCGGTGCTCGAGCTCGTGGGCGTCGTCGTGATCTCGCTGGGCCTGCTCACCCTCGCCCTCGACGGCGGGCGTCCCTCGCGCGCGGCCCTGCCCGCGCTGGGGGCAGCGGTGGCCACCGGGCTCGTCATCGCGACGTACACCGTCATCGACGCCTCCGCCGTGGCGACCACACCGGTGCTGGTCTACGCGGCCTGGATGTTCCTGCTCCAGGGGCCGGTGATGCCGCTGGTGGCGCTGGCGCGGCGGGGGCGGCGGCTCGGCACGCCGTCCTGGTCGGTGCTGCTCGCGGGGTTCGGTGGCGGGGTGGTGTCGCTCGCGGCCTACGGGCTGGTGCTCGTCGCGCAGACCAGCGGCGCGACCGCCGCCGTCGCCGCCCTGCGCGAGACGAGCATCGTCATCGGCGCGGTGATCGGCGCGGTGTTCCTGGGCGAGCGGTTCGGGACCGGTCGCGTGGTCGCCGCCGTCGTCGTCGTGGCCGGGATCGTGCTGGTGGATCTGTGAGCACGCGGGGTGCTCGGGTGATGGGAGAGTGCCCCGTGGACGAGGCCGGGCGCTTCGTCACCCGGCTCGCCGCACGACCCCCGCTCAGGAGGCCCGATGATCACCGGTGCGCACGCGATCATCTACAGCGCCGACGCCGAGGCCGACCGCGCCCTGCTGCGCGACCTGCTCGGCGGCCGCCCGACGGTCGATGCCGGCGGCGGGTGGCTGATCCTCGGGCTGCCACCCGCGGAGGTCGCCGTGCATCCGACCGGCGGCGCGCCGCACCACGAGCTCTACCTCATGTGCGACGACATCGAGGCCACCGTCGCCGACCTCACCGCGCGCGGGGTGCACCTCGAGGGCGGGGTCACCGACCAGGGCTGGGGACTGCTCACCACGATCCGGCTCCCCGGCGGCGGGGCGCTCGGTCTCTACGAGCCGCGGCACCCGGTCGCGGCGGGCTGAGACCCGAGAGCCCAGACCCCGAGAGGTCAGGCCGTGAGGTGCGCGGCGGGCGGGAGCGCGGCCGGGTCGCCGACGGGCCAGTCGCCGGGGGCGGCCCCCAGCGCCGCCAGCTCGGTGACCTGCTCCACGCACCAGGGCGAGAGCCCCGCCCAGGTGTCCCCGCGCACCGCGGCCACGAGGTCGTCCCACGCCACCGGCCGGACGTCCTCGACCTCGGCCGGGTCCGGCGCGGGCTCCCCGATGACGCGTGCGGTGAACACCGGGCACATCTCCCGCTCGACCACGCCGTCCTGCTCGGCGCGGTACCGGAACCGTGGGAGGACGAGCCGCGGCGGCCCGACCTCGACGCCCAGCTCCTGGCGGCCGCGGCGGCGCACCGCCTCGTCGAGCGCCTCGCCGGGTGCGGGGTGGCCGCAGAAGCTGTTGGTCCACACGCCGGGGAAGGTCCGCTTCGTCGTCGCACGGCGGGTCATGACCAACCGGCCGGCGTCGTCGAGGAGGTAGCACGAGAACGCCAGGTGCAACGGCGTGTCGGCATGGTGCACCTCGGCCTTGGGAGCCGTGCCGATCGCGGCGCCCTCCGCGTCGAGGAGCACCACCAGTTCCGGGCCGTCGGGGATCGCCACGGGCCCAGTATGGGCACCCTCTCCGGGCCACCCCGACCCGGAGCTGGCGACCGATCATGACCGACCGAGCGTCGGGGTGCCTCGAGGCTAGGATGACGAGGACGGCGCCGGGCTCGTCCCTCGAGCCCGGCGCCCTCCTCTTGCGCCGCCACCGCGGGCGCCACCACAACACCCGCGCGGCTGGTCCGTGTCGAGATCACCTCTCGCGTAGGTGAGCCTAGCCTAACTCGGCGGGCGCGCCAACCCGGGCCTCTGCGTCGCCGGCCACGGCCCGCAGGCAGCGCTGCGCCAGCGCCCGCACCGCCTCGGCGAGCTCGTCCGGGGCCTCTACGACCACCTCCAGCCCGAGGCCGACGAGCATGATCACGGCGCCGTCCACGGCGTCGGTCGCCAGGTGCAGCCGGCACGTCCCGTCGCCGAGGTCGTCGAGGCGCGCCTGGTCGGTCCAAAGGTGCTCGCGCACGACGTCGGGCGGCGCGAGCACGCGCACCCGGCACCGGAAGGGCCGGACGTCGGCGACCTTCGACGCGACGTAGGCGGCCGGGTCGCCGCCGGGGACCTCGCGCGGCTCGAAGCGCGGCCCGGTCGCCAGCCCGTCGGGTCCGACCCGCGGGCGCAGGCGGTCGAGGCGCAGGGTGCGCCAGTCGTCGCGGCCGAGGTCGTGGGCGAGCAGGTACCACCGCCGACCCCACGAGACGAGGTGGTGCGGCTCCACCCGGCGTCGGCTCACCGCACCGTCGTGGGCGGTGTAGTCGACGTCGAGCACGCGGCGGTCCCGGCACGCGGCGCCGACCGCGACGAGCGCCGCCGGGTCGACGGTGGGCACCGCACGCAGCGGCGTGACGGTCGAGACCGGCACCGCCGCGACCCGTCGTCGCAGCCGGCTCGGGAGGATCCGCTCGAGCTTCACCAGGGCGCGGACCGCCGCCTCGCCCAGCCCGGCCACCCCGACGCCCCCTGAGCCGGCGGCCGTCTGCAGCGTCACCGCGACGGCGACGGCCTCCTCGTCGTCGAGCAGCAGCGGCGGGAGCGCGGCGCCGGCGCCGAGGCGGTAGCCGCCGGCGGGCCCGAGGTCGACCTCGACCGGGTAGTCGAGGCCGCGCAGCCTGTCGACGTCGCGGCGCACCGTGCGCACCGACACCCCGAGACGCTCCGCGAGCTCGGGGCCGGACCACTCGGGGCGGGTCTGGAGCAGCGAGAGCAGGCGCAGCAGGCGGGCGGAGGTCTCGAGCACCCCGTCATCCTCGCGCGGGAGGCGGTCAGGGGGTGACCTCGATGCGCGGCTGGTGGAGGGCGTCCAACGAGCGCCCGATCGTGATCGACGGATCACCACGGGTGACTCGCCAGCAGACGTACGATCGTGGTCGATGATCACGAAGACCCCGCCGGCTCCCCGCTACCGCTTCGAGCGCGACAACCGCTACCTCGTGACCGTGCTCGACGACGAGGGCGGGCGGTCCGACCATCGGCTCGACGCCTACCAGGGCTGGCTCTCCCGCCCCGACGGCATCACGCACCGGTTCGGCGCGCACCGCCGGGTCCGCACCGAGATCCGCGACGACCGCATCGCGGCCACGATCGGCCCGATGTAGCCCGACGCGCCCTCCCCTGCCGAGCGAACGGCACCCTCGCTGCTTCTCTGCGCGCGAACGGCCCGCTCGCTCCGGGGGGAAGGCCGTCGGCGGAGCGCTGCCCCGCGGGGGACACGGCCGGCCTGCCCGGTCGGCCGTGTCCCTCGCGTCGCTCCCCTCGTCGCCGTCCACGGGTGTGCCGGCCCGCCGTCCGACTCCGCCGCCTCCGACTCGGCGGGTCGTCCGGGGCCGGGTGTCCCGGACCGCGGGGGATTCAGCTGACGAGACCGCAGCGGAAGCCCTGGGCCACCGCCTGCGCGCGGTCCGACGCGGAGAGCTTGCGGAACAGGCGCCGCGCGTGGGTCTTGACGGTGTCCTCCGAGAGGTAGAGCTCGCGCCCGATCTGGCCGTTGCTCTTGCCCTGGCTCATCCCGCGCAGGACCTGCATCTCGCGCTCGGTCAGGTTGATGCCGGCGCCGGGCTCCGAGCCGCCGCGCTGGGTCGGGAAGACATCGCCCATCGTGGTGCTGGCGAGCGCGGCCACGAGCTCGGGCCGGGAGGCGTCCCAGCGCAGGTAGCCCCGGGCGCCGCCGGCGATCGCGGAGGCGATGCTGCCCGCGTCGTCGGGGGCCCCGAAGACGATGACGTTCGCCTGGTGGTGTGCCGCGACGAGACGGCGGGTGGCCTCCGCGCCCGCGCTGACCGCACGCTGGGTGCCGACGAAGACGACGTCGACGGGCTGGCGGGCGTAACGGGCGAGCAGGTCCTCCGGGGTGGCGACGCAGTCGATGCGCTGCACGCCGGGAACGGCTGACATGACGCGGGTCAGCCCTTCGCGGACGCTGCGGCGGTCGTCGCAGATCAGAACCGTCCTCATTCAGACTCCAGTTCCCGGTGGCGGTCCCGCTCGGGGACGGGACCGACGGATGTGTCAGGCGGCCCACGCTGGGCGCTGTCCTTCCATCGGCGTCACTGGGCGAGACCTTGACCCTGGAATGACACCCCTGTTGTTATCGCTTCGTGATGACGCGGAGGACGCATGTCGCAGAATCGTGAGGCTGAACGGCCGTGTCGGGTGCTCCTGATTCACGGCCCCAATCTCAACCTGCTCGGGCGACGCGAGCCCGAGGTCTACGGCACGACGACGCTCGCCGACGTCGACGCCCGCTGCCGCGCCCTCGCGGCCGAGCTGGGGATCGAGGTCGACGCACGTCAGAGCAACCACGAGGGCGTGCTGATCGACGCCGTGCAGGAGGCGATGACGGACTTCGACGCGGTGGTCATCAACCCCGGGGGCTACACCCACACCTCGGTGGCGCTGCGCGACGCCCTGGCGGCCCTTCCGGTGCCCGTCGTCGAGGTGCACCTCTCGAACGTGCACGCCCGCGAACCGTTCCGACACCACTCGTACGTGTCACCGATCGCCACCGCCGTGATCGCCGGCGCCGGGGTGCTGGGCTACGAACTCGCGCTGCGGTGGTGCGCCGCGCGCGCGTGAACGGGTGTCGCCGCCCCGACGCCGATGCGTGAACGGCCCTGTCGGCGTGCTCCTCCGACTCTGGCACTGGACGCCGGCAACGTGCCGTTGCCGGCTCCCGGGGGTGCCCGGAGGTGCCCATCGTTCACGTGGCGCGGAGCGCCTCCAGCTCCTCGTGGAGCAGCTCCGGGAACTGCAGCGGGAGGAAGTGCGTCCCCGGCAGCCGCACCAGCCGCGCCCCGGGGATGCCGTCGGCGAGGGCGACCATGTCATCGATTGGCGCCATCGTGTCGAACTCGCCCGCCACCACCGTGACGCGCGCGCGGAGGTCGTCGACCGGGATCGAGGGCTCCTCCCCCGCCGCGAGCACCATCTTCGAGAACCACGTCCAGTCGTGGTGCGAGAACTCCCGGGCGACCTCGGCGAGCGTCTGCAGCGGCCCCGGCGCCCACGCCGCCACCCCGGACGCGTCGAGCCCGCGCGGCAGGAGCGAGATCAGCCCCGCCACGGGCGGGCCGACCACCCGCAACGACCATGCGCTCGCGCGGGACAGCCCCCGCGACACGGCCGCCGGCGTCCACGCCGGCCCCACCCGGAACCCGCCCCCGTTGACCCCGCCGAGCACCAGCAGCGACGCCACCCGGTCGGGGGCCCGGCGCGCGGCCTCGAACGCCACCGCGACGCCGACCGACCACCCGACGACCGCGGCCCGCTCGATCCCCGCCGCGTCCATGACGGCGAGCATGTCGTCGACGTGGTCGCCGATCCGGATGCGCTCCGGGTCGCGCGGGCGCTCGGAGCCGCCGAGACCCCGGTGGTGCCAGGTGACCGCCCGCGGCGTGCCGGGGCCGGGGTGCCCGTCACCGCCCAGGAAGGGCCAGGCGGCCGGGCTGGCACCGAGGCCGTTGGAGATCACGACGGGCATCCCGGCGTCCCCGGCGCATCCGTTGTCCCACCAGCGGATCCGGGTGCCGTCGGGGGCGACGACGTCGTCGAGGCGGGGCATCACGCGAGGCTAGCGACGGCCCGGCGGTCACGACGCCCGGGCGCGCTCACGGATCTCGCCGGCCGACAGGTAGGCATCCGCACCCTCGAAGTCCTCGACGGTGCCCTTGTGCTCGGACAGGAACCCGATGCGGATGAACTCGTCGCCGGCGAACAGGTGCAGCACCCAGTTCGCCATCACCCGCAGCCGCGTGCGCACCAGCGGCAGCGCGAACACGTGGTAGCCGCGGGTCACCGCCTGGGCAGTGGCGCCCGTGAGCTCGAGGCCGAGCGGGTGCGCCACGGCCTGGGTGCCGCCGAGGTCGACGACCAGGCCGAGGTCGTGGTGCTTGTACTGCGTCAGCGGCCCGCCCCGCAGTGAGGCCACCACGTTGTCCGCGGCCGTCGCCGCCATGCGCGTGGCGTGCTGGGCGGTCGGCGGGCAGATGGCGTCCGGGTCGTCCTGGGTGAGGTCCGGGACCGCGGCGCAGTCGCCGAGCGCGAACACCCTGGAGTGGCCGGGCAGCGCGAGATCCGCCCCGACCTTGAGGCGCCCGCGGACCAGCTCGGCGTCCAGGTTCTTCACCAGCGGGTTCGAGGTCACGCCCGCGGTCCAGACCAGCGTGCGGCTGGGCAGCGTGGTGCCGTCGGTGAAGGTCACCTCGCTGCCGCTGACCTCGGCCACCCCGGTCTCGAGCTTGATCTCGATCCCGCGGCGCCGGAGCAGGTCCAGCGCCTGCTCGCCGAGACGCTGCCCGAGCTCGGGCATGAGCCGCGGGGCGATGTCGACGAGCGTCCAGCGCACCAGGCCGGGGTCGAGGCGGGGGAAGCGCTTGAGCGCCGAGTCGGTGAGCAGTTGCAGGCACGCCGCGGTCTCGGTGCCCGCGTAGCCGCCGCCGACCACCACGAACTGCAGGCGGGCGGCGCGCTCCTCGTCGTCGGTCGAGGCGTTGGCGAGCTCGGCTGACCACGACGATCTCGACGTCGCCCCGGTCGATCTCGGCGCGCAGGCGCTTCTCCAGGCGCTTCACGCACTCCAGGCCGGCGAACCCCGCGCCGACCACGACGATCCGTTCCGCGTTCATCCCCGGACCCTCCTCGTCACGCTGCCGACGTCACGCGGACGACGGGGTCGCCGTCGCCTCTCCTGCGGCGCAAGATGCCCCCGGGCGTCCGGAATGACACCCTCGCCTCGCCCCACGACGACGCCAGGCGGTCCCACCCACCCGCGACGGGAGGCTCTCGTGAGTGCCGTGCTGTTCACCGGTTTCCCCGGATTCCTCGGCTCGGCGCTCCTGCCGCGCACGCTGCGCCGCGATCCCGAGGCCCGCGCCGTCGCGCTCGTGCAGCAGCGCTGGCTCGGCCGGGCCCGAGAGGCGCTCGCCGAGATCGAGCGCGAGGACCCGGCGATCGCCGGCCGCACCGACCTCGTCGTCGGGGACATCACGACGCCGGGCCTCGGGCTCGACGACGTCGTGCGGGACCGGCTGCTCGACGAACCGCTGGAGATCTTCCACCTGGCCGCGGTGTACGACCTGTCGGTGGCCGCGGACCTCGCGTGGTCGGTGAACGTCGACGGCACCCGGCACGTCGTGGCCCTCGCCCGTGCGGCCGCCGACCGGGCCGGTCTGCGGCGGCTGCAGTACGTGAGCACCTGCTACGTCTCCGGGCGCTACGACGGGATCTTCTGTGAGGACGACCTCGAGCTCGGCCAGCCGTTCGCGAACCACTACGACCACACCAAGCACGAGGCCGAGCGCGTCGTCGCGAAGGCCCGCGACGCGGGGCTGCCGGTGACGATCTACCGGCCGTCGGTGGTGGTGGGCGACTCGGTCTCCGGGCGCACCCAGAAGTTCGACGGCCCCTACTACGTGCTCCAGCTCCTCCTGCGCCAGCGCGGGACGGCGCTCATGCCGCTGCCCCGCGGAGCCGACCGGGTCGTGTTCAACCTGGTGCCCTCCGACTTCGTCGTCGACGGGATCGCGGCGCTGGCCGGGCACGAGCCGGCGCTGGGCCGCACCGTGGCACTCGCCCAGCCCGACCCGCCGACCGTGGTCGCGATGTGCGAGGCCTTCGCCCAGCGGGCGGGCCGGCGGCTGCGGGTCGTGCCGATGCCCACCGGGCTCGCGGCGTTCGGCATCGACCACGTGCCCGGGGTCGGCCGGCTCTTCAAGGTCCCCTCCAGCGCGCTGGAGTACCTCACCCACCCGACGCGCTACGACACGGCGGCCACCACGGCCCTGCTCGCCGACGTCGGGGTGCGCTGCCCGTCGTTCGCCGAGCACGTGGGTCCCATGGTCGAGTTCTTCTCCGAGCACCCGGACGTCGGCAGCGCCGCGATGGTGTGAACTCCTCCGGCAGGCCCCGGGTACCCTCGCCGTCGTGCCTGCGAGCGGGACACGGATCGCCCTGATCGACTCCGGGCTCGGCATGTTGCCGACCGCGGGCTGGCTGCGGCACCTGCGCCCGGACGTGCACCTCGACCTGTTCATGGACCCCGAGGGGATGCCGTGGGGCGCCCGCGCGAGCGAGTGGATCGTCGACCGGGTGCTCTCCGCGGCCCGCCTCGCGATCGCGCGGGGCGCGGACGCCGTCGTCGTGCCCTGCAACACCGCGAGCGTCACCGCCCTGGTGCCCCTGCGGGCGGAGCTGGAACCCGCGCTGCCCGTCGTCGGGACGGTCCCCGCCGTGAAGCCCGCGGCGGCCGGGGGCGAGCCGTTCGGCATCTGGGCGACCGAGCGCACCAGCGCGAGCGCCTACCAGGCCGACCTCGTGGCGCTCTTCGCGGCGCCGGGCCAGGCGACGGCGGTGCCCTGCCCCGGCCTGGCCGACGCCGTCGAGGCCGCCGACCCCGTGGCCGTCGCGGCCGCGGTCGGCATCGGTGCCTCGCGCACCCCGCCCGGTGCGCGCGGCATCGTGCTGGGCTGCACCCACTACCCCCTCGTCTCCGACACCATCGCGGCCGCGCTGCCCGGGGTGCGGCTCTACGACAGCTCGCGCGCCGTCGCCGGGCAGGCGCTGCGACGTGTCGGCCTCGGCCCGGCCCCCGGTGTCGAGCCGGCCGGCATCTCGGTCGTGCTCTCCGGCGACGAGGGTGGCCTGCCGGGCACGGCCGTTGCCTATCCGATCGGCGCCGCCCTCGCCGCCGCCGGCCCCGTCGACGCGACGCTACTGCCGCCCCCGGTGCGCGACGACGCGCTGGCCGAGGCGGAGGTGTCCGTGCCGAGGCCGTGAGGTCCTCGGCGGCCCCGCCCCCGACGTCGCACCCGACGTCGAGGGGTACATCAGGCAGCCCCCGCGGCTCCCGGACCTGCCTCCGATGCTCGTGATCACGCTCGGCGCTCACGGCGGGCTGCGTACCGTCGGGTGGGTGAGGCCTCCACCGCGGGTGTCCCGGGTGCTCGCCGCCGCGGTCCTCGTCGCGGCGGCCCTGTTGCTCACCGCGTGCGCCACCGGGAGCACCGCCCGCTCGCCGGGAGGCGCCTCGTCCGGACCCACCGGCGGCGGCGTGCTCTGGCGGTCGGGGGCCACCACAGCCGGGGTGCTCGACACCTACCGCGACACGCCCTGGAACACCGAGGACGCCGACGACCCGAAGGCGGTCGAGAGCCCCGACGTCCCGGGGCGCGCCGCGGTCGCCTACACCGTGCCGGCCGGCGGCACCCGCTCGGAGCTCGAGCCGGCGTACCGCAGCTTCCGGGAGGGCGACGAGTTCTGGTTCGGGCTCGCGCTCTACCTGCCGCGGGACTTCCCGACCGGCACGTCGGACTGGCAGGTCGTGGCGCAGTGGAAGAACTCGGGCGAGGGCAGCCCGCCCGTCTCGGTGCAGGTGCACGACGGCCGGTTCGTGCTCGAGGGCGGGGACGGCGTCGGCGAGCACTGGCAGCACGATCTCGGGACCGCGACGGCGGGCGCGCGGACCGATCTCGTGCTGCGCGTCCACTTCTCGTCGGACGCGGACTCCGGCGCCGTCGACGTCGTGCAGGACGGCCACCAGGTGCTCTCGGACTACCACCCGCGCGGCGGAACCCTCTACCCCGGCGACAACTCCTACCTCAAGACCGGCCTCTACCGGTCCTCAGCCATCGACCAGGACGGCACGGTCTACTACGACGACGTCGTCATCGCCTCCGACCGCGACGCCGCCTCGACGCTGGCCAGCTCCTCCTGAACCGCCACGGCCCGGCTCAGCCGGTCAGGAACGCCTGGACGGCGAGCCAGACGCCGAAGGCGAAGAAGAGCACGGCGGCCCCGACCCGGACGGCCCTGTCCGGGAGGCTGCGCCCGAGCAGGCGTCCCGCCACGATCGCGAGCCCGTCCGCGACCACCATGGCGACCGTCGAGCCCGCCCACACGCCGACGACGCCGCCCCAGCCGTGGTACTGCGTGGCCAGCGTGATCGTCGCGAGCATCGTCTTGTCGCCCAGCTCGGCCAGGAAGAAGGCGACGGACGCGGCGAGGACGGCCGAGCTCCCGGTCCGCTGGGTCTTCCCTGCCTTCTCCTGTTCGTCGGCCGTGAGATCGTCCCCGCGCAGGGTCCAGAGACCGAAGACCAGGAACGCCACGGCCGCCGCGAGGCTGATCCAGAACGTCGGCAGGGCCGCACCGAGCAGGTAGCCGAGCCCGACGGACACGGCGTGCACGGCCGCCGTCGCGATCGAGACCCCGAGGAGCACGGGCAGGGCGCGGAACCGCGTGGCGAAGGTCAGGGCCATCAGCTGCGACTTGTCCCCGAGCTCGGCCACGAAGATCACGGCGAAGCTGACGGCCAGCGCGAGGAAGACGCCCACGAAGGTCCCTTCGCTCCGCGGGCCGGCCGGCGAGCGCGGACGCCTCCCCGGCGCGACCCGCTCTGCTGCGGATCGGCACCGAAGGTCTCGCCCACCACCGGGTCCGATGGCCGCCGCGACCGGATGGCCACCCGACGACGGGCGGCGATCAGTGTGTCGACCGCGGCGTTGGGAGCTACTCCCCTTCGCTGCCCCGACGCTAGCAGGCCCGACGACGCGCTCCACGCGGCGCGGGTCACGTCCTCGGTCCGTTCGCCGCCGTGTGAGGGCGTGTCCCCGTCGCGACATGCCGCCACCCGCCCGGGCGACCTCACCCCGGAGACCGGTCACCGAGGGCCCTCGATCGGGCGGCCGGTTGTGCTGGCTTCGTGAGGCGGCGCACGCCATGATCTGCCGCCACGGTCTCGATCGGCGTAATCACATCGCCTTCGGCGGCCGAACGGGGTAGTCGGGATGCCCCGCGCACGACGGAGTGGACGCCCGAGAGGAGGCGTGATGCCGGGTCCGACGAGGCGTCCGGCGGCACGCACGGCCGCACCCGCCACCGACACCCTGCCCGCCTCGAGCCTGCACCCGGCCGACGGACCTCCCGCCGGGGAGATCGCGATCGACGTGCGCACGCGCGTGTTCACATGGCTCACCGACCGGATGGGCGCGATCGCGATCAGCCGCATGAGCGCCGAGGACCTCGCCCGGGCCCGCAGCCGGCGGCTCTCCCACAACGTGGTCACGTCACGCGTCTTCGGCCCGATGCCCGGGGACGTGTCGCTCACCGACCTGCGCGTCAGCACCGGCGGCGGCCCGCTCACGCTGCGCCTCTACCGGCCGCACGGCCCCGTCCCGGGCGGGCGCGGTGACTCCGACCGGCTGCCGATCGTGCTGAACTTCCACGGCGGCGGCGGGTCGCTCGGCAACCTCGACCAGTCGGACTGGCTCTGCGCCCACGTGGCCGCACGGGTCGGTGCCCTCGTCGTCTCCGTCGACTACCGCCTCGCGCCCGAGCACCCCTACCCGGCCGCCCGCGACGACGGGTACGCGGCGCTGTGCTGGGCCGTGCGCCACGCGGACGCGATCGGGGGCCGCGCCGACCGGGTCGCCGTGATGGGGGACAGCGCGGGCGGCAACCTCGCGGCCGTGGTGTGCCTGCTCGCGCGCGAGGGCGGGCCGGCCATCGACGCCCAGGTGCTGCTCTACCCCGTCGTCGACCTCACCCTCGCGGCGCCGTCGACGACGGCGTTCGAGCGTGGCCCGCTGCTCACCCGCGCCGACATGGACGTCTTCCGCACGAACTACCTCGGCGAGGACGGCGACGCGAGCGACCCGTTCTGCTCACCGCTGCTGGCCCCCGACCACAGCGACCTGCCCCCGGCGCTGGTGATCACTGCGCAGGTCGACCCGTTGCACGACGACGGGGTGGCCTACGCCGAGCGGCTGCGCGACGCAGGCGTCCCGACGCGGCACTCCGACCACGCCCGCGCCGTGCACGGGTTCATCTGCTTCCCGGGGATGTGCCGGGCGGCCGGCGAAGCGCTCGACGAGATTCTGCCACGAGCTGTCGACGCGGTTGGCCTGACGGCTTGTGCGTGTGTTTCCGTGTCCAGGCACGGAAACGCACGCACACGCCGAAGGCCAACCCTCAGGCCGACATGAAGAGCCCGCCGTTGACGGAGTAGACCTGCCCGGTGATGTAGGCGGAGTCGGGGTCGGCGAGGAACTCGACGACACGGGCCACCTCGTCGGGCTGGCCGAGCCGACCGAGCGGGATCGAGGAGACGATCTTCTCGATGGCCTTCTCCGGGACGCCGGCCACCATGTCGGTCTCGATGTAGCCGGGGGCCACGCAGTTGGCCGTGATGCCCTTCTTGGCGCCCTCGGAGGCCAACGACATGGTCAGACCGAAGAGACCGGACTTCGTCGCCGCGTAGTTCGCCTGGCCGGCGTTGCCGCGCTCACCGATCACCGAGGAGATCGAGACGATGCGCCCGCTCTCCCGCTCGCGCATCTGCTGGAACACCAGGTGGGACATGTAGAAGGTGCCGGAGAGGTTGACCTGGATGACCCTGTCCCAGTCGTCGACTTCCATCTTGTGCAGCATCTTGTCGGCCGTGATGCCGGCGTTGTTGACCAGGATGTCGATGCGCCCGTGCTGGTCGTAGACCTCCTGCACCACGCGTTCGCAGTCCTCGCGCGAGCCGATGTTGCCCTGGTGGATGGTCATCCCGGGGTACTTCTCGGCGAGCTCGGCCGCGGTGTCCCGCCCGCTCGCGTACCCGACGGCGACCTTCACCCCGCGATTCGCGAGCCGTTCCGAGATCGCCTTCCCGATCCCGCGGGCTCCGCCCGTCACCACTGCCACCTGTCCGGTCATGTCGGCCATCGCCGGCCTCCCGTCGCTCGCGTGCGTCTGGTCCGCGGCTCTCCGCCGAGCCTGAGCGTGCCCGGCGGTGGTCACCATCACACTCGTTTCGGCGATCCGCGACACATCCGTGACCGCCGGACTGCCCGGACGTCTGCACGCACCGCCCGACCGGGCACCCTCGTTGCGAACTATGTCGAGCACACTTAGCGTTCGTCGAGCAGTCGCCGGCGTCGCCGGAGCCCGGTCCCGGGCTCCCGGAGCCCGCAGCACCGCTGCGCGAGGAGGACCCATGACGGCCGAGGCATCCGCGCCCCGCACCGACGAGACACCGGACCACGACCCGGCGGGCGCCCCCGAGGCGCCGCCGCTGGACCCGGTCGACCCCGCGGCCTACCTGCGCTCGTTCCGTGGCGAGACGCTGCGACAGGCGGCCACCGCCCTCACCGAGGGCGGCGCCTACGTCACCACCCGCGCGCTCGCGCAGGCCGCGACGCCGCACCGCACGATGTGGGACGCCGCCCGCTGGTGGCGCCACGTCCTCGGCCGGCGCCGGCCGTCGTGGTCCACCGAGCACCGCGTGGTGTGGGAGACCCCGATCGCCCGCCTGCGCGACTTCACCGCGGGAGCGACGGACGACGTGGTCCCCACGCTCGTGCTCCCGCCCCAGGCCGGGCACGACTCGTGCATCGTCGACTTCGCGCCCACCCAGTCCCAGATGCAGGTCATCCGGGCCGCGGGCCTGACGCGGGCCCTCACCCTCGACTGGGTCGGCGCGACCCGCGCCACGAAGGGCACCACGGTCGAGGACTACGTGGCCGTCGTCGACCGCGCCGTCGACACCGCCCTCGACGGCACCGGGCACACGGCGGTCAACCTCGTCGGGGACTGCCAGGGCGGCTGGCTCTCCGCGATCTACGCGGCGCTGCACCCCGAGCGGATCCACACCCTGACCCTCGCCGGGGCCCCCATCGACTTCCACGCCGGCGACACCGCCATCGGGGCGTCGTCGCGGGTCCTGTCGCGGCGCTACGGCACGCTGCCCTACCGGGCGATGGTCGCGGCGGGCCGCGGGAACATGCCGGGCCAGTTCGTCCTGGGCGGCTTCATCGCGCTGCGTCCGGACGCCGAGATCGCCAAGCACGTCGACCTGCTGCGCCACCTCGACGACCCGGTGGCCGTGGCCCGCTACCAGGCCTTCGAGGACTGGTTCAAGCACACCCAGGACGTCCCGGGCACGTTCTACCTCTGGCTCGTCGAGCACCTCTTCGCCGGCAACGAACTGATCACCGGCGACCTCGTGGTCGGGGGGCGGCGGGTCGACCTCGGCGTGCTGGAGTGCCCGCTCTTCCTGCTCGGCGGCGCCACCGACCACATCACGCCGCCGGTGCAGGTCTTCCGCGCCGCCGACGCGGTGTCGACCCCGCCGGAGCGGGTGTGGACCCGGACGGCGCCCGGGGGGCACCTCGGGCTGTTCATGGGCAACCAGGCCCTGCGCCAGGAGTGGCCGCCGATCATGGCCGAGATCGCGCGCCTCTCCGGGGTCGACGCCGAGGGCGCCGCCTGAGGCGGATCTGAACCGATCCCGGCGGGTTTAACCACGGGGCCCGCCCGGGAGACCTGGGCCCGGGCCCGGGCCGCGGGTACGTTCGGCCACGAGCTGGCGTGCGGGGCCGCCGCGACGACACCGGCCAGGTGTGCCCCGTGCGCCGACGTCGTCGGGCCGACCAGCCGGCCCACCAGCAGGTCCGATCCCAGCCCACCCGACCAGGAGGTCTCCATGCCCGGCTCCGTCATCGTCTCCGGCGCCCGCACACCGATCGGCAAGCTCTCCGGGGCGTTCGCCGACATGGACGTGCGTGACCTGGGCTCGATCGCCATCAAGGGCGCGCTCGACCAGGCCGGCATCTCGGGCGAGCAGATCGAGTACGTCATCATGGGCCAGGTCATCCAGGCCGGCTCCGGCCAGAACCCGGCCCGCAAGGCCGCGAGCGACGCCGGCATCCCGATGTCGACGCCGTCGTTCACCCTCAACAAGGTCTGTCTGTCCGGCCTCGACGCCGTCGCCCTCGCCGACCAGATGATCCAGGCCGGCGAGTACGACATCGTCGTCGCCGGCGGCATGGAGTCCATGACCGGGGCGCCGTACATGCTCCCCAAGGCCCGCCGCGGCTACAAGTACGGCGGCGGAAAGATCCTCGACGCCACCGAGTCGGACGGCCTCACCGACGTCTACGACCACGAGTCGATGGGCGCCTCGACCGAGAAGTACGCGAAGGCGCTCGGCCTGACCCGCGAGGAGATGGACGAGGTCTCGGCCGTGTCGCACCAGCGCGCCGCCGATGCCTCGAAGAACGGCCGCTTCGACGCCGAGATCGTCGCGGTGCCGGTCCCGCAGCGCAAGGGCGACCCGATCGAGGTCACCGAGGACGAGGGCGTCCGCGGTGACACCAGCGCCGAGGGCATGGCCAAGCTCCGCCCGGCCTTCTCCAAGGACGGCATCATCACCGCCGGCAGCTCCTCGCAGATCTCCGACGGTGCCGCGGCCACGATCGTCATGTCGGCGAAGAAGGCCCAGGAGCTCGGGGTCACGCCGCTCGCCGAGATCCGCAACCACGGCTGGGTCGCCGGCCCGGACAACTCGCTGCTCTCGCAGCCCTCGAACGCCGCGTTCAAGGCGATGCGCCGCGAGGGCATCGAGCCCTCCGACGTCGAGCTCTGGGAGATCAACGAGGCGTTCGCGGCCGTCGCGATCCAGTCGGCCCGCGAGCTGGGCCTGTCCTCCGACAAGGTCAACACCGACGGCGGCGCGATCGCGCTCGGCCACCCCGTCGGCGCCACCGGCGCCCGCCTCGCCGTGCACGCCGCGCACGAGCTGCAGCGCCGCGGCGGCGGCTACGCGATGGCCAGCCTCTGCGGCGGCGGCGGCCAGGGCTCGGCGCTCATCCTGCACGTCTGACGCCCACGCCCACCCCTTCCGAGCGAACGGCACCGTCGCTGCTTCCATCGCAGCGACGGTGCCGTTCGCTCGTTGCCGGGGGCGTCCCACCCGACGTTCCGGACCGGAACATGGCGGCCGCTGGGTTGCGCAGTGGCGTGGGCCACGTGGGAACCTGCGCATGGGTGCACGGAACATGAGACGTCTGGGAGGGCGAAGATGCCGCAGGAGGTCCGGGGCGTGGTGTCCCGGGAGACGGGCAAGCCGGTCACCGTCGAGACGATCGTGATCCCCGACCCCGGGCCGGGTGAGGCCGTGGTCGCCATCCAGGCCTGCGGGGTCTGCCACACCGATCTGCACTACCGCGAGGGCAACATCGAGGACGCCTACCCCTTCCTGCTCGGCCACGAGGCGGCCGGGAAGGTCGAGGCGCTCGGCGAGGGCGTCGAGGGCCTCGAGGTCGGCGACTTCGTGATCCTCAACTGGCGCGCCGTCTGCGGGGTGTGTCGCGCCTGTCGCAAGGGCAAGCACCACCTCTGCTTCGACACCCACAACGCCGCGCAGCCGATGACGCTCAAGGACACCGGCGAGGAGCTCAAGCCCGCCCTGGGCATCGGCGCGTTCGCGGAGAAGACGCTGGTGCACTCCGGGCAGTGCACCAAGGTGAACCCCGACGTCGACCCCGCGGAGGCCGGTCTCATCGGCTGCGGGGTCATGGCGGGCACCGGTGCCGCGATCAACACCGGCAGGGTCGCCCGCGGCGAGACCGTCGCGGTCATCGGCTGCGGCGGGGTCGGCGACGCGGCGATCGCCGGCGCGGCCCTGGCCGGGGCGACGACGATCATCGCGGTCGACACCGAGGACCGGAAGCTGGAGTGGGCCAGGGGCTTCGGCGCCACCCACACCATCAACGCCAAGCAGACCGACCCGGTGCAGGGCGTCCGGGACCTCACCGACGGCTACGGTGCCGACGTCGTCATCGACGCCGTCGGCACGCCGGCTACCTGGAAGCAGGCCTTCGAGGCCCGCGACCTCGCGGGCCGGCTCGTGCTGGTCGGCGTCCCGTCGCCGGACATGACCCTCGAGGCCGACTTCCAGCCGTTCTTCTCCCACGGCGGGTCGCTGAGCTCGTCCTGGTACGGCGACTGCCTGCCCAGCCGCGACTTCCCGATGCTCGTCGACCTCGCGCTGCAGGGTCGCTTCCCGCTCGACAAGTTCGTCACCGAGCGCATCGAGCTCGACGCCGTCGAGCAGGCCTTCGAGAAGATGCACCAGGGCGAGGTCCTGCGTTCGGTGGTGATCCTGTGACGAGCACCGACGGGCCCATCGGGAACGTCGTCACGTCGGGCAAGTTCGAGCTCGACGGCGGGTCGTGGGACGTCGACAACAACGTCTGGATCCTCGGGGACTCCGACGAGGTCGTCGTGATCGACGCCGCGCACGACGCGCAGGCCATCCGCAAGGCCGTCGGTGACCGCAACGTCACCGCGATCCTCTGCACCCACTCGCACAACGACCACGTCAACGCGGCACCCGCGCTCTCGGACGCCCTCGACGCGCCGATCCTGCTGCACCCCGACGACCGCGTGGTCTGGGACCTGACCCACCCCGACCGGGAGCCGGACGGGCAGCTCGAGGACGGCGAGACGTTCACGATCGCGGGGATCGACCTCCAGCTGATCCACACGCCGGGCCACTCGCCCGGGTCGGTCTGCTTCTACGCCCCCGACCTCGGCACCGTGTTCACCGGGGACACGCTGTTCAACGGCGGGCCGGGAGCGACGGGGCGGTCGTACTCCGACTACGGCGTCATCCTCGACTCGATCGCGCAGAAGCTGTTCACGCTGCCCGACGAGACGGTGGTGCGCACCGGCCACGGCGACGGCACCAAGATCGGCGACGAGGCCCCGCACCTCGAGGAGTGGAAGGCAGCCAAGGAATAGCCGGATCACCGGACGACGACTTCCCCGCCGACCCCTACCCGGGGGTGGCGCCGGAGTACTCGTTCGTCCACGACGACGCGACCACCCGCCGGCTGACCCCCGCCCCGGGGGCGGCCGGCGGCTGGCGCGTCGAGGGCACCGGGGTCGACGCGTGGCTCGCCGAGCGCGGCGCGCCGCCGCTGGCCGAGCGCATCCCGGTGCTGGCCTTCGGGTCCAACCGGTGCCCCTCCAAGATCACCTGGTTGCGCCGCGAGCTCGGGCTCACCGGGCCGGTGGTGGTGCTGCGGGTGGCGGTGACCGGCGTCGGGGCGGTGTGGGCGGCGGGCCGGCGGGCCCGCGACGGGGCCCGGCCGGCGACGCTCGCCCCGGTGCCGGACGACGGGTCGCCGGAGGTGCACGGGGTGTGGCTGGCCACCCCGGAGCAGGTGGCGGTCCTCGACGTCTGCGAGGGCCGGGGCCGGCGCTACGCCCTGGCCCGGGTGCACGCGGCCCGCGTCCGCTCGCTCGACGACGGTGCGCGCCTCGACCCGGTGCTTGCGTACTGGCCGGCGGACCCGATCCGGGCACCGCTGCTCGTCGACAGCGCGCCGGTGCGCTGCCGCGACGTCGCGCAGGAGCAGGCCCGGGCGTTCGAGGGCGTGCCGGGCGAGGTCGCCGACGGCGCCGCGACCGTCGTACCGTCCGGCACCCCCGATCCCCGCACCTGGCCGGCCCGGGTGTTCGTCTACGGCACGCTGCAGCCCGGGGCGTCTGCGTGGTGGCGGCTCGCCCCGGCCGCGCGGGACTTCTGGCCGGCCGTTGCGGCGGGCCGGGTGCACGACACCGGCCGCGGCTACCCAGCGCTCGTGCGCGACGCCGACGCGGCCGCCGCGGTCGCGCACGGCTACGTCGTGGAGATCGCCGACCCGGCCGCGGACCTCCCGGCGCTCGACGCCTACGAGGGGCCGGGCTACCGGCGCGAGCGCGTCGTCGTGTACCGGTCCGCGAAGGCCGCCGACCGCGCGGCGGCCGCCTCCGCGACGGCGGCGTCGGAATCGTCGTCCGGGTCGTCGAACACCGCGGTGGGGGAGCTCTGCTGGGCCTGGGTGTGGGACGGGCCGGTGGGCGACTGGCCGGCCATCGACGGGTCGTGGCGTGGCTGACGGGGCGCCGACCCGCCCGGGGCGTGCCGTGGCCCGGTGGCGGATGCCGAGGTCGACAGCGTGACCCGGCCCGCGGTGGGTACGAGCACCGGGACGAACGACTCGTTCGTGGCGTCTACGCGCACGAACGAGTCGTTCGTCCCGCTCCGGGGGGCCCGGGGGTCGGTGACGCTCTCGTCGGCCGGCGGCTGCCCGCCCGGTCCGCGACGCGGGGACGGGACGACCCGCGCCGCCACGGCGCCGCGCCGGGGCAGGGCACTCCCCGAGCCGTCACCGGCGAGCGCCGCCCGGCGGTGCAGCGTCGTCGCCCGGACCAGCAGCGCCGCCCCGGCGACGAGCGCGATCACCGCGATGCCGAAGGCCGCCACCGCGAAGAGCGGCGAGTGCAGCCAGGGGCTCTGCGACAGGGCGATCGGAGTCGCGGCGAGGAGCAGCGCCACCGTGACCACGAGGACGACCAGCAGCCGCATCGCACCCCACCCCCAGCGCGCCCGCCCCGGCGCTCGGTCGGCCGGACCCCGCAGGACCCGACGATCATCGGCACATGCTGCTCCGTCCATCCCTGCCGGCGGAGCACCCGTTCGGGGGCGGTCTCGTCACGATCGAGTGGCTGGACCCCCCGTGGACACTGACGTCGCCGGTGCGGGAAGGTGACGCCCTCGAGCGAGATCGGTGGTCGCCACGCGTGCTGCGATCTGTTCCCCGACCTCGCCCCCTTGTCCAGGTAGGACGCCAGGGACATCTACATACCCATGCCGCCGTCGACCGGCAGACCTGCCCCGTTGACGAAGCGGGACGCGTCGGAGGCGAGGAAGACCACGGCGTCGGCGATGTCGGACACCTCGCCGAGCCGGCCCGAGGGGGTCAGCTCGACGACGGCGCCGACGGCCTCCTCCGGGCTGCCGAACAGGCCGAGGCCGGCCGTCTCGACCGCGAGCTTCTGTCCCATCGAGGTGGGGACCAGTCCGGGGTAGACGCAGTTGACGCGCACGCCGTAGCCGAGCTTGCCCGACTCGGCGGCGGCGATCCGGGTGAGCCGGTCGACGCCGGCCTTGGTCGCCGAGTACGCGCCGATCGAGGGGAAGGCGATCGTCGCGGCGACCGAGGAGACGTTGACGATGGCGCCGCCCGCGCCGGCCGGTCCGCCGGGGCGCATCGCCCGGAAGGCGTGCTTGATGCCGAGCATCGTGCCGATGAGGTTGACCTCGAGCAGCCGCCGGACGTCGTCGGGCTCGGTGTCGACGAGCAGCTGGGTCACCTCGAGCCCCGCGTTGTTGACCACGACGTCGAGGCCACCGAGCTCGCCGATCGTCTGCGCGATCGCCGCCTCCCACGCGGCGTCGTCGGTGACGTCGAGGGCGACGAACCCGGCGCCCACCGAGGCCGCCGTCTGCTCGCCGAGGTCCTTCGCGACGTCGGCGATCACCACCGACGCCTCGGCCGCGGTCAGCGCCCGCGCCATGCCCTCCCCGAGCCCCTGCGCCCCGCCGGTGACCAGCACCCGCCGTCCGGTCAGATCGAACGCGCCCACCCTCGCTCCTCCCCGCCGGTCCGGACCGGGCCGGCACCTCGTCGTGCGACGTGGGTCACAGTAGGGACGGCTTTGGACAGTCGTCAAGAAAAGTTCTGACGAGCGTCCAGAGGGGCGGTTAACATCGTCGTCTCGGCAGCTCTCGGGAGACCACCACGTGACCAGGACCGATGCCGTCGGCCGCGCCGCACGTCGGCCGGCCGACAAGTTCGAGGACCGGCGGCGCCAGCTCGCGGACGCCGCGCTCCAGACGCTCGCCACGCTCGGGTACGCCCGGACGAGCCTGCGTGAGATCGCGCAGAACTCGGCGTTCAGCCATGGGGTGCTGCACTACTACTTCCGCGACAAGGTCGAGCTCATCACCTACTGCGTGCAGCGGTTCAAGACGCAGTGCATCGAGCGCTACGACGCCGTCGCCACGCACGCCACGGAGGCGGACGCCCTCGCGCGCGACGCGGGGGACGGGCTCGCGGCGACCCTCGAGAGCGACGCCCCCATGCACCGCCTGTGGTACGACCTGCGGTCGCAGTCGATGTTCGAGGAGTCGTTCCGCCTCGACGTCGCCGAGATCGACGCCGAGCTCGAGCGCATGGTCTGGCGCATCGTCACCACCTACGCCCGCCTGGTCGGCCGGGAGCCGGCCTGCACGAGCGCCACCGCCTACGCGGCCTTCGACGGCCTCTTCCAGCAGGCGCTGATGCGCCACCTCGCCGCGGACCCCGCGGCGCTGGACAAGCTGCGGGCGGGGACGCGTCTCCTGCTCGAGCGCCTCGTATAGGTGCGCTGCGCGCTCACAGGGTCTCGAAGCGGCGGAGCGCCTCCCGGCGCTCGGCCTGGTGGTCGACCATCGGGGCCGGATAGTCCTCGGGCGGGTGGTCGAGCTTCCAGGGCTGGTGGACCTTCTTGCCCTCGACGTCGGCCAGCTCGGGCACCCAGCGCCGGACGTAGTCGCCCTGCGGGTCGAACCGTTCCCCCTGGGTCACGGGGTTGAACGCCCGGAAGTACGGCGCGGCGTCGGTCCCGGTGCCCGCGGCCCACTGCCAGCCGTGCTGGTTGGACGAGAGCTCACCGTCGACGAGCAGGTCCATGAAGTGCCTCGCGCCCCACCACCACGGCAGGTGCAGGTCCTTGACCAGGAACGACGCGACCGTCATCCGCATCCGGTTGTGCATCCACGCCTCGCCGCGCAGCTGGCGCATCGCCGCGTCGACCGCCGGGAAGCCGGTCCGCCCCTCCTTCCACCTCTCGAACTTCTCGTGCGCCTGCTGGCCGGTGTCGAGCTCCATGCGGTCGAACTTCGGGTCGAAGTTCTCGCGGGCCGAGCGGGGGAAGTGCCACAGCACGTGGGCGTAGAAGTCGCGGAAGCACAGCTCGTTGCGGAACGACGTGGCGCCCTTGCCGTCGCCGCGTGCCCCGGCGAGCAGGGTGCGCGGATGCACGGTGCCGTACTTGAGGTGCACCGACATCCGGGAGGTGCCGGGGCGGTCGGGCTGGTTGCGGAGCTCGTCGTAGTCGGCGAGGTGCTCGTCGACGAAGGCCTCCCACTGCTCGCGGGCGGCCTGCTCCCCGGCCGCGGGCAGCTCGGCATCGACCGCCTCGTCGTCGGGGACCTTCACCGCGCGGGGGCCGCCGTCCTTGTCCGACGGGTCCATCCACGTGACGGTGGTCGCGTCGGTGTCGACCGGCACAGCAGTGTCGTTGCTGCTGATCCGCTTGGCCCACTCCCGGGCGAAGGGCGTGAACACCTGGTACGGCTCGCCGTCGGACTTCGTGATCGAGCCGGGTGCGGTGAGCCACGGGGAGCCGGACCGGACGAGCTCGACGCCGTCGTCCCCCAGCGCCTTCTCGGCGGCCTCGTCCCGCCGGCGGCCGTAGGGGTTGTGGTCGGCCGCCGTGTGCACGCTCGAGGCGCTCACCGCGCTGGCGATGCGGGGCACGACGTCGCCGGGGTCGCCCTTGACCACCAGCAGCCTGCCGTCGAGCGACTCGCCGAGCGCGCGCAGACAGCGGAACAGGAAGGCCCGGCGGCGCGGGCCGGAGGGCTCCAGCAGTGCCGGGTCCAGCACGAACAGCGCCAGCGCGCGGGAGGCGCGTGCGGCGGCCTCGCGGAGGATGGGCTGGTCGTGCACGCGCAGGTCGCGTCGGAACCAGACGACCGCCGTGGAGTCCGCACCGGGAGCCATGCCCAGCAGATACCCGCACCCGTCGTCGTCACCCGTCTCGGAACGAGCGAAGGGCACCCTCGGTCGATCTATCCGATCGAAGGTGCCCTTCGCTCAGTCCGGCGCGTTCCGGCGAAGGGCGCCCTTCGGCGATCTATTCGACCGAAGGTGCCCTTCGCTCAGTACGGCGGGCGGAATCAGCTGCGCTGGTCCATCGGCACGAACTCGCGCTCGGTCGGGCCGGTGTAGACCTGGCGGGGGCGGCCGATCCGGGTGTCCGGGTCCTCGATCATCTCGCGCCAGTGGGCGATCCAGCCCGGGAGGCGCCCGATCGCGAACAGCACCGTGAACATCTCGGTCGGGAAGCCCATCGCCTGGTAGATCAGGCCGGTGTAGAAGTCGACGTTCGGGTAGAGCTTGCGCTCGACGAAGTAGTCGTCGTTGAGCGCGTAGTCCTCGAGCGTCATCGCGATGTCGAGCAGCTCGTCCCCGCCGCCGAGCTTCTCGATGATGCCGCGGGCGGTATCGCGGACGATCGCCGCGCGCGGGTCGTAGTTCTTGTAGACCCGGTGCCCGAAGCCCATGAGGCGGACGCCGGGCTCCTTGTTCTTGACCTTCGTGACGAACTCGTCGGTGTTGCCGTGATGGTCCCGGATGCCCTCGAGCATCGTGAGCACCGCGGCGTTCGCCCCGCCGTGCAACGGGCCGAACAGGGCGTTGATGCCAGCGGAGATCGACGCGAACAGGTTGGCCTGCGCGGAACCCACCATCCGCACCGTCGACGTCGAGCAGTTCTGCTCGTGGTCGGCGTGCAGGATGAACAGCATGTCCAGGGCCCGGGCCACCTCCGGGTCCACCTGGTAGTCCTCGGCGGGAACCCCGAAGGTCAGACGCAGGAAGTTCTCCACCAGCCCGTTGTTGTTGTCCGGGTAGAGGAACGGCTGGCCGATCGAGTTCTTGTAGGCGTAGGCCGCGATCGTCGGGACCTTCGCGAGCAGGCGCACGCTCGAGAGGTCGACGTTCGGCTCGTCGAACGGGTCGAGGGCCCGCTGGTAGAACGTCGACAGTGCGGAGACCGCGGAGGAGAGCACCGGCATCGGATGCGCGTCGACGGGGAAGCCGTCGAAGAACTTCTTGAGGTCCTCGTGCAGCATCGTGTGCCGCTGGATCTGGTCGGTGAAGTTGTCCAGCTGCTGCTGGGTCGGCAGTTCCCCGTACATCAGCAGGTAGCTCGTCTCGACGAAGGTGGAGTTCTTCGCCAGCTGCTCGATCGGGTAACCGCGATAGCGCAGGATCCCGGCCTCGCCGTCGATGTAGGTGATGTCGGAACGACAGGACCCGGTGTTGACGAAGCCGGGGTCGAGCGTGATCAGGCCGGTCTCGCCGAGCATCTTGTCGAGCTGGACACCGGAGGCCCCCTCGGTGGCCTCGACGATGTCCATCGTGTACTCACCGCCCGGGTAGGACAGGGTGGCGGTGCGCTTCTCGCCGTCGTCGGCCATCTCGTGCATCCCTCTTCACGCTTCTCGTGCGGGAGGGCTTCTCGAAGCCGGGGTCCGACGCCCCGCGGGCCCGGGGGACGGTCGGTCGTCCCGGGGTCGGGAGCGGCGTCCCCCCGAGGCGAACTCCCGCGGGTGTGGGGCGTCGTACGCTGCGCGAACCGTAGCGCTCGGCGCGCGATCACCGCATCACGGAGTCCGGACCATGACGGAGTGGTACCCGTCACGGTTCAGGAACGCACCCGGGAGTCCCCGTCGAGCTCGGCCCGCGTCGGCGGCTCGGCGCCGGCGCGCGAGCACGTCCAGCTCGCCACCCGGGCCGCGGAACGCAGCGCGGCACGCCAGCCGTCCTCGCCGAGGGCCGCCACCCGGTCGCGGTCGAGCAGGGCGTGGGCGTGCAGGTGCGCGAGCAGCGCGGAGTGCACGGAGTCCCCGGCACCGATGGTGTCCACGACGGGGCGGGAGGTGTCCGCGGGGACCGCGACCTCCCCCTGACGGGTGTGCGCGACCAGCCCCTCGGCGCCGCGGGTGACGACGACGGCCGCGGCGCCCGCCGCGAGCAGATCCCCGGGCGAGCGGCCCCACCATCGGGCGTCCTCGTCGGAGAGCTTCACGAGCCCCGCGCGGGCGGCGATCGCGTCGAGGCGCCCGCGCACCGCGGTCGGGTCGTCGACGAGGGCGGGGCGGATGTTCGGGTCGAGGCTGACGAACACCCCGGCGTCGGCGGCACGCCGGGCGAGCCCCGCGTAGACCGCGGCGCCCGGCTCGAGCAGCAGCGACAGGGTCCCGACGGCGAGGGCGGCGGTGTCCGGGGGCAGCTCGCCGGGGTCGGCGACGAGGCGGTCCGCCGCGCCCGCGACGTGGAAGGAGTAGCGGGCGGCGCCGGAGTCGTCGATCGTGACGACGGCGAGGGTCGAGGGCTCGTCGCCCCGCTGCACCAGCGCGTCGTCGACCCCGGAGTCGCGCAGCCGGTCGAGCAGCGCGTCGCCGAAGGCGTCGGTCGAGAGCCGGGTGAGCATCGACGCGGGGACGCCGAGCCGGCCCAGCCCGATCGCGACGTTGTACGGGCCGCCGCCCAGCCGCGGGGCGAGCGGGGCCAGCTGGCGCGGCATCCCGCCCGATGGTCGGGCTCCCCCGTCCGTGTGCACCCGTGATCGCTGCGTGTCCACCGGGACGAGGTCGACGAGTGCCTCGCCGCCCACCACCACCCGTCCGGTCCCCATGGGCGAGCTCCGCTCCGCTGCGTCCCCCGGCGCGGCCGTCACAGCGCCTCCAGCCCCCACCGCACCGTCCACGTCGCCCCCGGTTGGAGCACCACGAGGTCGGTGCCCGAGTTCAGCGCGTCGGGCGGGCAGGTCATGGGCTCGGTGGCGACCGCCTTGCCGGGCCGGCCGAACGGGCTCTGCGGTGTGAAGGCCTGGACCCAGGCGATGTTGCGGTCGCCCCAGAGCCGCGTGCCGGTGCCGTCGGGGGCCTGGAGCTCGGCGAGCACGCCCGCCACGCCGCCGCTGACCCCGAAGCAGGTGTCGAGGTCGAGCTCGGCCACCCGGCGGCCCCGGCGCAGCGACTCGCCCGGGGTGACCTCGCGGGCGGGCCCGGTGGGCACGAGGGCGTCGTCGACGTCGAGCACGGTGGCGGTCGCCACGCTGAGGCTGCAGTCGTCGGAGGGGTGGTCGCCCGCGCGCAGGTAGGGATGGGTGCCGAGGCCGGCCGGGACGTCGCCGCCCCCGGTGTTCGTCACCGAGTGGGCGACGGTGAGCGCGCGGCGCTCCCCGTCCACCTCGTAGGTCGTCTCGACGTGCAACGGCTGCGGCCAGCCGTGCGCGTCCTCGTCGGCGCCCCCGGGGACGTCCACGGCCAGCGTGACCGCGGCGTCGTCGTGGGCGGTGACGTGCCACCGGCGGTGCCGGACGAGCCCGTGGATCGCGTGCCCGCGAGCCGGTTCGGTCACCTCGAGACGGTGGGTCTCGCCGCGCCAGATGAACCGTGCGCCCGCCGTCCGGTTCGGCCAGGGCAGGAGCACACACCCCGCCCCCATGGGCGGGGAGGCGTCCTCGGCGAAGGTCTCGACGTGGTGGGTCCCGTCGACGGCGAAGGCGCGCAGACCGGCGCCGACCTCGGTGACGACCGCGTGCGCGCCACCGGAGCGGATCTCGTACTGCTGCCCCGTGGGCGCCATGACCAGCGACCGTAGTCGTCGTCGATCGTCAGGTGCCCTTCGGGCCTGTGAGCACTTTGCGGGGTTATAGCCCCGGAAAGTGCTCACGAGGGCTTCGCCCATCTATGCGGCCAGCGCCGCGTACCGGCCGTCCTCGGACACCAGGTGCTCGTGGGTGCCGGACTCCACGACGCGGCCGTGGTCGAGCACCGCGATCCGGTCGGCCTCGCGGATCGTGGAGAGCCGGTGGGCGATCGTGAGCGTCGTGCGCCCGTGGGCCAGCGCGTCGAACGCCTCCTGGACCGCGCGCTCGGTGGCGGTGTCCAGCGCGCTCGTGGCCTCGTCGAGCACGAGCACCCGAGGGTCGCGGAGCAGGGTGCGCGCGATCGCGAGCCGCTGGCGCTCGCCGCCGGAGAACCGGTGCCCGCGGGGGCCGACGACGGTGTCGTAGCCCTCGGGGAGGTCGGCGATCACGTGGTGGATCCGGGCGCCGCGCGCGGCCGCCTCGATCTCGGCGTCGGTCGCATCGGGCTTGGCGTAGCGCAGGTTGTCGCGCACCGAGGCGTGCAGCAGGTAGGTCTCCTGGCTGACGACGCCGACGATGCGGGCGAGGTCGGCCAGGCGCAGGTCGCGCAGGTCGACGCCGTCGATGGTGATGCGCCCGGCGTCGGGGTCGTGCAGCCGCGCGACCAGGGAACCGAGGGTCGACTTGCCCGAGCCGGTCTCGCCGACGATCGCGAGCGTCGAGCCCGCGGGAACCTCGAGGTCGACGTCGTGCAGCGCCTCCCGGTCGGAGCCCGGGTAGGCGAACGTGACGTGGGAGATCCGCAGGTCGCCGCGCGGGCGCGGCAGGTCGACCGGGTCCGCCGGCTCGTCGACCTCGATCGCGGTGTCCTGGTACTCGAAGATCCGGGCGAACAGCGCCAGCGACGCGGAGATCGACACCCCGACGTCGAGCAGCGACGACAGCGGCCGGAACACCCCCGCCTGCAGCGAGGTGAACGCGACCAGCGTCCCGATCGAGAGGGCGCCCGCCGTCCAGGGCAGGCCGGCCCCGAGGTAGATCAGCGCGGGGATCGCAGCGAAGACGATGCTCATCGTCGCCATCCACCACCGGCCGGCGAGCTGGCTGCGCAGCTCGAGGTCGGTCAGGCGCAGCGAGGAGTCCGTGAACCTCCCGACGAGCGCGTCGCCGGTCCCGAGGGTGCGCGCCAGCGTGACGCCGTCGATCGAGAGGCCCTCCTCGATGGTGACGTTGAGGTCGGCGAGCTCGCGCTGGCGCTCGGCCGTGAGACGGCGGCGCACGCGCGCGACCCGGCGGGAGAGCAGCACCGAGGGCGGCAGGACGAGCAGCGTCACCAGCGAGAGCTGCCAGGACAGCGCGACCATGGCGACGGCGCTCGCGACGACGGTGGTGAGGTTCGCCGCGATCGAGGTCGCGGTCGAGGTGACGACGGTCTGCATGCCGCCGATGTCGTTGGTGATGCGCGACTGCACCTCGCCGGTGCGGGTGCGGGTGAAGAACCCCAGCGAGAGGCGCTGGAGGTGGGCGAAGACCTCGGTGCGCAGCCGGTGCATCACGAGCTGGCCGACGCGGGTGGAGATCCAGGTCTGGACGACGCCGAACGCGGCGGTGACCACGGCGACGGCCACCATGCCGGCGGCCAGCCACACGAGGAGCGGCACGTCACGGTGCGGCAGCGCGTCGTCGATGACGGCACGCAGCAGGAACGGCGAGGCCATGCCGGCGACGGACGACGCGACGATCACGGCGACGACGACGGCGAGGGACGCGCGGTGGGGCGCGAACAGCCGCGCGATCCGGCGCAGCGAGACCTGCTTGGCCTGCTCGCGGTCGCGGGCGCGCTCTTCGCGGCCCATGTCGGACACACGCAGCTCCGAGGGGCGGGGCAAGGGGCGGCCTCCTGGGCACGAGAGGGGAGATCACCTGTAGTGAGGCAACCTCATGATGAGGCTACAACAGGGAATCGCGCTACCCTGTTCCCGTGGAGCGCGACGATCCCGCGTCGGTGAGCGACCTGTTCTGGGCGGTCGCCCGGCAGCTGCGCCACGCCTCACGGGAGTCGCTCGCCCCCTGGGACGTGACCCCGTCCCAGCTGCGGGCACTCGGCACGCTGATGCGCCACGGCCCGGCGCGCCCCTCCGCGCTGGCGAAGCACCTCGGCATCGCGCCGCGCTCGGCCACCGAGGTCGTGGACGCGCTCGAGGACCGGGGCCTGGTCCGCCGCGAGACCGACCCCGCCGACCGGCGCGCCACCCTCGTCCTCGTCACCGACCACGGCAGCGAGGTGGCGCGGGCGATCCGGACCGCCCGCGCCGCGGAGGCCGACCGGCTCTTCGCCGGGCTCGACGACGCCGATCGGGGCGAGCTGGAGCGCCTGCTGCGGCTGCTCCTCGCGGAGACCCCCGCTCAGGACCGGCCGACCGCGGCGTCCGCGTCGGCGTCCTCCCCCGCGACCGGCGCGCGGTAGCGCCAGAACGCCGGGAAGGCGAGCACCACGGCGATCATCCCGACGACGACGGCGAGGCCCCCCACCGTCGTCGCGGTGCCCGTCCCCACCGCGTCGGCGGCCCAGCCGTGCCACAGGTCGGCCACGCGGGGGCCGCCCGCGACGACCACCACGAAGACGCCCTGCATCCGGCCCCGCATCTCGTCGGTGGCGACCGTCTGCAGCATCGTCGAGCGGAACACCGAGCTGACCAGGTCCGCCGCACCGGCGGCGGCGAGGAGGAGGACGGCCAGCCACAGGATCGACGTCAGCCCGGACAGCGCGACACCCACACCCCAGAGGCACACCGCGATCGCCACCGCGACGCCCTGGCGCGCGAGGCCGTGCAGCTTCCCGGAGAGCAGGCCGCCCAACGCGGCGCCTCCCGCGATCGACGCCGAGAGCAGGCCGTACGCCGGGCCGCCGCCGAAGGTGTCGACCGCGGCCTCGGGGAAGACCGCGCGCGGCATGCCGAAGCCCATCGCCACGAGGTCGGCGAGGAAGCTGACGAGCAGCACCTTCGACATCGCCGCGTAGCGGAAACCGTCGACCACCGACCGGAGCCCGGCGCTCGACCGGATCGCCCGGGCCACCCCGCGGAACCCGCCGGCGGTGTCCGCCCCGTCCTGGGCGACCGGCAGCCGGGGCAGCCGGTAGGCGGCCCAGATCGAGGCGAAGAGGCAGATCGTGTCGACGAAGTAGAGGACCCCCACGTCGACGAAAGCCAGCGCGACCCCACCGAGCAGCGGCCCGGCGAACGCCCCGAGCTGCTGGACGGTGAACCACAGCGTGTTCGCGGCGGGCAGCTCCTCGATCGGCAGGATGCGCGGCAGCACGGCCGAGCGCGTCGGCTGGTTGACCGCGAGGCAGGCGGTCTGCACCGCGAAGATCGAGAGGACCGTCCAGGGAGAGGCGAGTCCGCCGACTCCGCTGATCGCCGTGATCCCGAGGAGCGCCGAGGTCACGGCGATGCCCACGCCCGAGACGACGAGCAGCATGCGCCGGTCGACCACGTCGGCGATCGCCCCGCCCCAGAGCCCGAACACGACCAGCGGGACCAGCCCGAACAGACCCGTCAGCCCCACCCACGCCGAGGAGCCGGTGAGCGCGAAGAGCTGGAACGGCACGGCCACGACGGTGAGCTGCGCCCCGACCACGGTCACCACGCCCGCGGTCCAGAGCCGCCGGAACGGCGGGGTCTGCAGCGGGGTGGTGTCGGCGAGCAGGCCTCGTCGCGTCCGCCCCCCGTCGCTCCGCTCGCCTCGTCGTGGTCGTTCGCTCACCCAAGGATCGTAGGCACGACGTGGCGGTGTCCTCGTCGTGAGCCTCGCCGCGTCAGCTCGTCAGGGGGCGAGGCGCTCGACGACCCAGACGCCCGCGCGATCGTCGAACCGGAAGCGCAGCCGGTCGTGCAGCCGGGAGGGGCGGCCCTGCCAGAACTCCACGTGGGTCGGCCGGACCCGCCAGCCGCCCCAGTGCGGCGGGGCCGGGATCTCCTCCTCGCCGGCGAATCTGGCCTCGGTCGTGGTGTAGAGGTCCTCCAGCGCGGCACGGTCGCGGACCGTGGCCGACTGCGGCGAGGCCCACGCCCCGAGCTGCGAGGTCCGGGGCCGGGTCCGCCAGTACTCGGCGGTCTCCTCGGACCCCAGCAGCTCGACCGGGCCGACGACGGTGGCCTGCCGCTGCAGGGCGTACCAGGGGAAGGTCAGCGAGGCCTGCCGGGTCTGGCGCAGCTGGTGGGACTTCTCCGAGGTGTAGTTGGTGAAGAAGGTGACCCCGCGCTCGTCGACGTCCTTGGCGAGGACGGTTCGGGTGGTCACCCGGTACTCGTCGTCGGAGGTCGCGAGCACCATCGCGTTCGGGTCGGGCAGCTCGGCCTCGCGGGCCTGCCGCAGCCACCGCAGGAGCTGCTCGTGCCAGGTCTCCGCGAGGTCGCCGACGTCGAGCTCACCTGCCCGGTAGTCGACCCGCATGCCCGCCAGGTCGGAGTGACCGTCCGGGACCGTCGTCGGATTCACCCGGCCACCGTAGGTACCGCGGGAGGGAATCGGACACCTCGTGACGGACACCACGACGACGAGCCGCGACAGTGACCTGGGCGACAGCAGCCCGGCGGGGGCCTTGGGAGGATGGTCGCCGTGACGACGACGATCGCTGAATCAGTGACGATCCCGGCCGAGCTCCTACCCGCCGACGGGCGCTTCGGGTGCGGCCCCTCCAAGGTGCGCCCCGAGCAGCTGCGTGCGGTCGCCGACGCGGCCGACGTCATGGGCACCTCCCACCGTCAGAAGCCCGTCAAGTCCCTGGTCGGACGGGTCCGGGCAGGCCTCTCGGAGCTCTTCTCGCTGCCCGAGGGCTACGAGGTCGTCCTCGGGAACGGCGGGACCACCGCGTTCTGGGACGCCGCCGCCGTCGGGCTGATCCGCGAGCGCTCGCTGCACCTGACCTACGGCGAGTTCTCCTCGAAGTTCGCCTCGGTGGCGAAGGGCGCCCCGTTCCTCGCCGAGCCCGTCGTGGTGTCCTCCGACCCCGGCACCGCACCCGACCCGCGCTCCGACGACACCGTCGACCTCATCGGCTGGGCCCACAACGAGACCTCGACCGGCGTCGCGGTGCCGGTGGCCCGCCCCACGGGCAGCGAGGGGAAGCTCGTGGCGATCGACGCGACGTCGGCCGCCGGTGGCCTGCCCGTCGACGTGTCGCAGTGCGACGTCTACTACTTCGCGCCGCAGAAGAACTTCGCCTCGGACGGCGGGCTCTGGATCGCGCTCATGTCGCCGGATGCGCTCGCCCGCGTCGATGAAGTTGCTGCGATCGACGGCCGATGGTTCCCCGAGTTCCTCTCGCTGCCCACCGCGATCGACAACTCGCGCAAGGACCAGACCTACAACACCCCCGCCGTCGCGACCCTGATCATGCTCGCCGACCAGATCGAGTGGATGAACACCCAGGGCGGCCTGTCCTGGACCACCTCACGGACCAAGGAGTCCTCCGACCGGCTCTACGCGTGGGCGGAGAAGACGCCGTACACGACGCCGTTCGTCGCCGAGCCCGCGCACCGTTCGCAGGTGGTCGGGACGGTGGACTTCTCCGACGACGTGGACGCGGCGACTGTCGCGAAGGTGCTGCGCGCCCACGGCGTCGTCGACACCGAGCCGTACCGCAAGCTCGGCCGCAACCAGCTGCGCGTCGGCATGTTCCCCGCCGTCGACCCCGACGACGTCACGAAGCTCACCGAGTGCATCGACCACGTGGTGGGCGCGCTGTCGTGAGCGGCGATCCGTGTCCCCGCACGGGTCGGTGCTCACGTGCCGTCGCGCACGTCCCGGCGCGCCTCCCTCGGACGGGGTGGGTGCTCGCCTAGCGTCGTCGTGCGAGGCGGCGCGCTCGGGCAGGGCCGCGCCGTCGAGCAGCGCGGGCTACGGGGAGGCCGACCATGCGAGAGCTCCGGGTGGTGGGCCTCGGCGAGGACACGTCGACCGTGGTCCTCGAGGACCCGATCCGGCACGAGCGCTTCGTCGTGCCCTCCGACGAGCGGTTGCGGGCCGCCGCCCGCGGCGACATCCGCCGGCTGGGCCAGATGGAGATCGAGACCACGAGCCCGCTGCGCCCGCGCGACATCCAGGCGCGGATCCGCGCCGGGGAGTCGGTCGCCGACGTGGCCGCCGGGGCGGGAGTCCCGGCGGCCCACGTCGAGCGCTTCGCCTACCCGGTGCTGCTCGAGCGCTCGCGCGTGGCCGAGATGGCCGGACGGGGGCACCCCGCCGGCGAGGACGGCGCGCCGGACCCCCGCACGCTCCTCGAGATCCTGACGGTGACCTTCGCCGGCCGGGGCCAGGACCTCGGCGACGGGTCCTGGGATGCCTGGAAGGGCGAGGACGGCCGCTGGATCGTGTCGCTGTCGTGGCGGACGGGTCACTCCGACCACCTCGCGCACTGGACCTTCACCCCCGGGGCCGCGGGCGGGGCCGTCCTGCCGCGCGACGAGTCGGCGCGGGACCTGCTGGGCCTCGCGCCCGCGTCGGGACCGCGGCGCGCCGACGGCTCCGCCGCGCGGACGGCGCAGCCCTCCGGGCAGGACGACGACGGCGAGGCGTGCGCCGCTCACGACGAGGAGGACGACGACCTCGGGCAGGGCGCGCTGGTGGTCGGCGGCGGCACGGCGCGGCCCGGGCCCGGCGGCGCCCGCGCGGCCGGTGCCGGCACGTCGTCCCGGGGCGGGCGCGGGTCGCGCCCGGTCCCCGACCCGCGGGCCCCGGAGCAGCCCGGCACCGAGAAGCGGGGCGGCGAGCAGCAGGCCCCCGGCGCGAGTGGCGGCGACAGGCGCCCGGCCGACTCGCGCCGGGCCGAGGCGCGGGCCCCCGGGCGGTCCCGCGAGGGCGGGCGGGCCGGCCCGCCGCGGCACCGCGAGGGCTCCCGCCCCGATCCGGCTCGGCCCGACTCCCCCCGGCCGGAGGCGCGGCCGGACTCCTCGCGGACCGACCCGGGTCGTGACGACGGCGGCGGGGACGACCCGGAGCGGGGACGCGGACGGGCCCGGGGTCGCAATCACCCGATCGTCCCGTCGTGGGAGGACGTCCTGCTCGGCGTGCGCTCGCCGCGCTCGTAGCGGCCGGGGCCCGATGAGCGCACGGCCCTATCGGCGTGCTCCCCTCACTCTGACGTCTGACGTCAGTATCGTGCCGTTGCTGCCACGGTCGGGGACGGTCACCCCGCAGGGACGCCCCGCACCGCCACGACGAGCAGCGGGAGCAGGGCCACCCCCATCCCGGCGAAGGCGCCCCACACCGCCCACCGCCAGGTCGGCACATGACGGTTGAGCCACAGCGCGGGCACCAACCCGGCGGCGACCACGAGGTCGATGAGCAGGCCCACGAGTCCCAGGCCCGCCACCATCGGCAGCGCCAGGGTGAGGTTCAGCAGCAGGACCAGGCCTGCCACGAGTGCCGCCAAGGTGAGGCCGGTCGCCCACGGGGTGGGCTCGCCGAAGACGGTGGAGGTCCGCCCGCGCCCGCGGCGTCCGCGCCGTGGCACGGCGACCTCCGGCACCCGGGTCATCGCACCGACCGCCCGCAGCGGGATGCGGATCCCCGTCACCGGATCGCAGTAGTCCACCGATCGGCGCAGGGCCACCGAGACCCGCGCCGCGAGGTGGCGGCCGGTCCGGCTCACCCGCACCGCCTCGCCGTCGCGAGCGCCGACCCCCGACCGCGCGAGGCCGTCCGCGGCCCGGGCCCACTCGTCGAGCAGCTCGACGAGCTCGGCGGGCAGGTCCGCACCGGGGGCGTAGGCGCCCCACCCGACCCCGGCCTCGTCGTCCTGGCCCACCGGGTGACCACCGACCAGCGCCCGCCCCCGTTGCGCCGCGACCTCGAGGACCGTCACGAGACCCCGCCCGATGGTCCGGGCCCGCCGCGCTCCGCGCCCACGGCGTGGAACGCCACCGCGGCGGCCGTCGCGACGTTGAGCGAGTCGACCCCCGGGGCCATCGGGATGCGCACCCGGTGGTCGGCGAGCCCGAGGGCCTCCTCGGTCAGCCCGGGCCCCTCGGCGCCGAGGAGCAGGGCCAGCCGCCGCGTGTCGGCGAGGGCCCCCGGCGGCACGTCCCCGGAGGGCGTGAGCGCGGCCAGCACGAACCCGGCCCGGCGCAGCGCCGCGACCAGCACCGGCCACGGCCCGCCGGTGAAGGGCACGCGCAGCACATGGCCCATCGACACGCGCACGCTGCGCCGGTAGAGCGGGTCGGCGCAGCCGGGCGCGAGCAGGACCGCGTCCACACCGAGCGCGGCGGCGTTGCGGAAGATCGCGCCGAGGTTCTCGTGGTCGTTCACGGCCTCGAGCACGGCGACCCGGTGCGCGGACGCGAGCAGGGTGTCGAGCTCGGGCGCGGGGGCGCGGTCCGCGCTCGCGAGCACGCCGCGGTTGAGGTGGAACCCGACCACCGACGCCATGGTCGCGGCGTCGGCGACGAACGCCGGGACGTCGAGGGTCGCGAGCTCGCCCTCGAGCTCGCCGATGCGGCGCGGGACGCCGAGGAGGGCCCGCGGCGGGTACGGGGAGTCGAGCAGACGCCGCACCACGACGATGCCTTCGGCCAGGACGAGCCCGCGTCCGCCGGGTCGGTCCGGCCGGCGATCGGCGCGGGCGAGGTCGCGGAAGTCGTCCAGGGCGGCCAGCTCGGTCCTGTCGCGGCCCACAGCTGTGCCCGGGGCTCGGGCGCCGGCCGCGAGGGCCGGCCCGGCCAGCTCCACGATCCGCACCACGCTCCGCATCGTTCCAGACACGTCTCCGGCACACCGGCGACACCGCGCCCGGCCCTCCACGACGACGGGTGTGCCGCGACCCCGCGGGGGGCATGCCCTGCGGACGGGCACCGCCGGCGCGGCGTGGTGCCCGGCGGGAACGGTGACCCGGCGGCGCCGGGCCCTGACGGCGCGGGCACCGGCTGCCAGGATGGAGACGGACCGGGCGGAGCCGACCCGAGTGACGGGTCCAGCCGCGGGGCACGGGAGGCGAGACGTGAGCGAGATGCGGGTGGTCGGCGTGCTGGCCGTCGACGACGCGGCAACGCAACCGGCGTCGGAGACGAACCGGCACCCCGTGGTGCTCCTGCAGGAGACCCAGGGCAAGCGCTGCCTGCAGATCTCGGATCGGACTGGCCGAGGCGGAGGCCATCGCACTGGAGCAGCAGGGTCGGCTCCCCGAGCGCCCGCTGACCCACGTGCTCATCGGGGACGTGGTCTCCGCCCTCGGGCGCGCCCTGGAGCGGATCGAGATCACCGAGGTGCGGGGCGGCACGTTCTACGCCGACCTCGTCTTCGACCGGGGTCTGCGCGTCTCGGCGCGCCCGAGCGACTCGATCGCGATCGCGCTGCACGTCGACGTGCCGATCCACGCGACCGAGGCCGTCCTGACCGAGGCCGGCGTCCTGGTCGACGACGACGAGGCGGGCGAGGAGTCCTCCTCGAGCGTGCCCGACGAGGAGGAGGTCGACCGGTTCCGGGCGTTCCTCGACAACATCTCGCCGGAGGACTTCGGCCGCGGCGCCTGAGCGCTCCGTTCGCCGCTGCCTGCGACCACTGCGTCTGCACATGCGCCCAGCGGTAGGCATGATCAACAAGCTCCGCTGAACGGATGCTATGACGAGGCGAACGGTCGCCTCCCCTGGTGTGTGACACACGGCTGTGTCACCGTTGAGCAGGTCGTCGGGGGAAGCCAACGCGTCCCCGCGCCACGGCGTTCCGCCGTCAGGTGCGGGCCGAGAGAGGGAGCCGGGCACTGATGGGGCCGACCGCCGTACCGACCAGCTCGGCGCACGTTCCGGACGATCCCGCGGGCCCCCCGTCCGGGCGCCGCCGTTGCGGGCTCGTCGTCGGCAGCCCACCCCGTGCCCGTCGGAGCCCAGGGGGCGGGAACCGGCTCTGATGGGCCGGATCGTCTCCCGCACCGACCTCTCCGCCCGCGAGACCTACCGCACCAAGGTCCGCCGCTGCCTCGAGGCGCTGCGCCACATGGTCGGGGAGGGCCGGTTCGCGGCCGACGAGCTGCGCACCGGGCTGGAGCTGGAGCTCGCGCTCGTCGACGACGCCATGGAGCCGGCGATGCTCAACCACGCCGTGCTCGACCGTTCCGCCTCGGATCTGCTCACCACCGAGCTCGGCCGCTGGAACCTCGAGATCAACCTGCCGCCGCGTACGCTGCCCGGCACGGCCGCGTGCCGTCTCGAGGACGACGTCGTCTCCTCGATCGCCGGCGCGCGCCGCTCGGCCGCCGTCGTCGGGGCCACCCCGGTGACGATCGGCATCCTGCCCACGCTCGGCGCCGAGCACCTCGCGTCCGACAAGCTCACCGACGACCCGCGCTACGACCTGCTCAACCGGCAGATGGTCGACGCGCGCGGCGAGCCGTTCCGGCTCGACATCGCCGCCCCGTCCGGGCCCCGCGCCGAGCGCCTCGTCCTCGACGTCGACTCCATCGCGCCGGAGGCCGCCTGCACCTCGCTGCAGCTGCACCTCCAGCTCACCCCGGAGACGTTCCCGGCGCACTGGAACGCCGCGCAGGCCATCGCCGGGGCCCAGGTCGCGCTCGCTGCGAACTCGCCGTTCCTGCTCGGCCACCGGCTCTGGGCCGAGACGCGGGTGCCGCTCTTCGAGCAGGCGGTCGACGTGCGCCCGGTCGAGCTGCGCAACCAGGGTGTCCGCCCTCGGGTGTGGTTCGGCGACCGCTGGGCGTCCTCGGTGACCGACCTCTTCGAGGAGAACGTCCGCTACTTCCCCGCGCTGCTGCCGATGGTCGACGACGAGGACCCCCTCGCGACGCTCGACGCCGGGCAGGCCCCGCAGCTGCACGAGCTGCGGCTGCACTCCGGCACGGTCTGGCGCTGGAACCGCCCGGTGTACGACGTCGCCGACGGCGTGGCGCACCTGCGCCTGGAGAACCGGGTGCTCCCCGCCGGCCCCAGCGCTGTCGACGCGGTGGCCAACGCGCTGTTCTTCTACGGCCTGGTCCGCGCGCTCGTCGTCTCCGAGCACCCGCCCTGGCGGTCGATGACCTTCGACGCCGCGCACGACAACTTCGTCGCCGGCGCGAAGCACGGGATGGACGCCGAGCTCTTCTGGCCGGGGGAGGGCACCGTCAGGGTCGATCGGCTGGTGCTCGACCGGCTCCTCCCCCTGGCCCGCGAGGGCCTGCGAGCCTGGGACGTCGAGCCCTCGGTCGCGCAGCGCTACCTCGCGGTCATCGAGGCGCGGTGTCGCACCGGGTGCACGGGCGCGTCCTGGCAGACACAGACGGTGGCGACGCTGGAGGAGGAAGGGTGCCCCCGTCCGGTCGCCCTGCGGCGGATGCTCGAGCGCTACGTCGCGAACATGCACGCCAACCTCCCGGTGCACTCCTGGCCGGTGATGGCGGAGGCCCCGGGCGTCACTGCGCTCGGGGCCTGAGGGCCGGTGGCGGCGCTCAGGCGGTCGCCGGGGCACGGCCGGCCCGCCGGGCCTGCCAGGCGAGGAGACCGCCGGCGACGAGGACCGTCGCCGCCGTCGCCACGCCCCCGAGCACGAGCGGGGCCCGCCCGCCCAGGACCTCCGCGAGCCAGCCCAGGACCGGCCCGCCGAGCGGGGTCCCGCCGAGCAGCACGAGCATGTAGATGCCCATGACCCGCCCGCGCATGGACTCGCTGACACCGAGCTGCACGGCCGCGTTGGCCGCCGTCGTGAACACCAGCTGGCCGAGGCCGGTCGGGATCAGCAGGATCGCGGTGAGCAGGTAGGTCGGCATCAGCCCGGTGAAGAGCTCGGCCACGCCGAAGAACAGCCCCGCGACGAGCACGGTCCGCAGCCGCGGGCGCCCGACCCGGCGCGCCGCGACGAAGGTCCCGAGCAGGCAGCCCACCGCGAGCGCGGAGGTGAGCAGCCCGTAGGACTCCGCGCCGCGGCCGAAGACGCTGCGCGCGGTGATGGCGAGCGTCATGAAGAAGTTGATGCCGAACGTGGAGACGAAGAAGACCACGAGGAGCAGCACGATCAGAATCCGGGCGCCGGCGGACCTCGCGCACGCCCTCAAGCACCGCGCCGAGGGCGCGGCCCTGTCGCCGCTCGTAGGCGAACATGTCGGCCGGGCGCATGAGGGCCAGGCCGGTGACGACGGCGACGAACGTCGCGGCGTTGACCAGGAACACCCAGCCGGTGCCGATCGCCGCGATCATCAGCCCGGCGACGGCGGGCCCCGCGATGCGCGCGGTGTTGAACGTCATGGAGTTGAGCGCGACGGCGTTGGTGAGCGCGCCGGGGCCCACCATCTCGCCGGCGAAGGACTGCCGCACCGGGGCGTCGACCGCGGCGAAGCAGCCGTTCACGAAGCACAGCACGTAGACCAGCGCCAGCGTCGCGGTCCCGGTGACGTCGGAGAGTCCGAGGGTGAGGGCGCAGATGCCCATCCCGACCTGCAGGACGATGAGCAGGCGACGCTTGTCGTAGCGGTCGGCGAACGCCCCACCGACGAGTGAGAGCACCAGGGTCGGCGCGAACTGCAGGGCCGCCGCCACGCCGAGGGCGATCGGGCTGCCGCCGGAGAGGTTGAGGACGAGCCAGTCCTGCGCGACCCGCTGCATCCAGGTGCCGACGAGCGAGACGACCTGCCCGGAGGCGAAGAGCCGGTAGTTGCGGATGCGCAACGAGGCGAACATCGCCGCACCCGCCGTCACCGCTGCCTCACATGAGGTGAGCTTACCTAACGGTCACGCGCCGGTGACGGCTGAGGGAGCGCGAGGAACGAGCGCACCCTCAGCGTCACCTCGGCGCGGAAGCGCAGCTCAGGGCTTGGTGTCCTCGAGGGCGAACCCGACCTTGAGGGTCACCTGGTAGTGGGCGATCTCACCGTCCTCCACGTGGCCGCGGATTCTCGGAGACCTCGAACCAGCCGATCTGGCGCAGCGTCCGCGCCGCCCGCTTGATGGCGCCCTGGATCGCGTCGTCCACGCTCGTCTCGGACGTGCCGACGATCTCGGTCTTCCGGTAGATGTTGTCCGCCACGGGGCGCTCCTTCGTCTGGGGGTCGTCCGGAGGGTTCACCGACCCGGACGATGAACCGGTACCCGTTCTCCAGCGGACACCCACGTGACCGTCGTCGAGGACGTCGCCCGCCTCCGCGGGCGAGGTGGGCCCGCGGCAGGAACGAGAGAGCGAGGTCGGACATGACGACCGCGGGTCCGACCGGGCCTCCTCCCACGAACGACGACGGGCAGCCGAGCGCCGCGGAGCGGACGGCGCCGGAGCCGGAGTACGGCTTCCCCCGGTCGCTGTGGCGTGGTCTAGCCCGCATCCCCGTCCCCCCGCCGGCCGACCCGAGGACGTGGCGCAGCCCGCTGCGCGGCACGTGGCTGACGTCGGTGTTCGGTGCGGTGCTGCTCGTCGGGCTGCCGATCGTGATCCTCACCGGCCTGCTGTCCTACATCGCCTACGGGCCGCAGTTCGGCCAGGCGATCCCCGGCGACGTCGGGTACCTGCACCTGCCGTTCTTCGACTGGCCGTCGAACCCGTCGTGGCTCTACCGGCTCACCCAGGGCCTGCACGTCACGCTCGGGATGGTCCTCACCCCGGTCGTGCTGGCCAAGCTCTGGTCGGTGGTGCCCAAGCTGTTCGTCTGGCCCCCGGTGCGCAGCATCGCCCAGCTGCTCGAGCGACTCTCGCTGCTCGCCCTGGTGGGCGGGGTCCTCTTCGAGTTCGTCACCGGCCTGATGAACAGCCAGTACGACTACGCGTGGGGCTTCAGCTTCTACGTGGGCCACTACTACGGGGCCTGGGTGTTCATCGGCGGGTTCGTCGTCCACGTGGCGATCAAGCTGCCGACGATGCTCCGGGCGTTGCGGGTGGGCCCGGGCGGCACCGGCGCGCTCGGGCGGTGGCTGCACGACTCGCCGGCCGAGACCGAGCCCGAGCCGATGGACCGGCACGGCCTCGCCCCGCTCGCCCCGAGCCGGCCGACCCTGTCACGGCGCGGGCTGCTCGGCGTGGTCGGCGGTGGCGGCGCGCTCGTCGCTCTCCTGAGCATCGGGCAGACCTGGGACCGGCTGCGGCTGCTGGCGGTGCTCTCGCCCCGTGGCCTGTCCTACGGCGACGGCCCGAACGACTTCCAGATCAACCGCACCCTCGCCGGGTCCGGGATCGACCCGGTGGCGCTCGACGACGGCTGGCGGCTCCGGCTGACCGGCGGCTCGAGCGAGGTGTCGCTGAGCCGGGCGGCGCTGCTCGGCATGCCGCAGCGCACCGTGACGCTGCCGATCGCCTGCGTCGAGGGGTGGTCGGTCACCCGGACCTGGAGCGGGGTGCGGTTGCGGGACCTCGCTGCGCTGGCGGGCGTGCCGGAGCCCGACAACGCCTTCGTGCAATCGGTGGAGACCAGCGGCGCGTTCGCGCGCGCGACCCTGCAGGCCAACCAGGTCCTGCACCCGGATGCGCTGCTGGCCCTGCGGGTCGGGAACGAGGGCGGGCAGACCGCCGACCTCGCGCCGGATCACGGCTACCCGGCGCGGATCATCGTCCCGGCGGTGCCGGGGGTCCACAACACCAAGTGGGTCGCGGCCATCGCCTTCCGCCGGAGGCGGACATGAAACCCCAGCCGTCGCCGGAGGGCGTGATGCGTGTCGTGCGACGCCTGTGGCGTCACCTCTACGGCGAGAACCCGCTGCACCTGCTGGCGATGGTGGGCTGCTTCGCGCTGGTCGGCTACGTCGTGACGTTCGTCTTCCCCGGCCCGAGCGCGCTCTCGCTGCTCGTCTGGTTCGTCGGGTCCGTCGTCGGGCACGACCTGGTGCTCTACCCGCTCTACGCGCTCGCCGACCAGCCGCTGGTGATCGCCCGCTGGGCGCGCCGGCGTGTCCTGCCGCGCCGCCCGCCGATCGTGCCCGCGATCAACCACGTACGGGTGCCCGCCCTCGGCTCGGCGGTGCTGGGGCTCATCTACTTCCCCACCGTCAGCGGACGGGGCGCGGCCGGGCTCCAGTTCGTGTCGGGCCACGGCGAGGCCGGAGTCTTCGGCCACTGGCTGCTGGTCACCGCGGTGCTCTTCCTGGGCAGCGCGGTGGTCTACGCGGTGCGGCTGGGAGGTGCGCTCCGCACTCGAGAGCACTGATTTGTCACGCCACGTCCCGCTCCGGCAGCGCGGCCTCCATCTCCCGCACGAGCGGGAGAACCTCGCGGCCGAACTGCTCGATGTCCTCCTTGACGTGCAGGAAGCACAGCAGGGAGAGATCGACGCCGAGCTTCTTGTACTCGACGAGGCGCTCCGCGATCTGCTCGGGCGTGCCGATCAGCTTGGTCTTGAAGCCGTCGTTGTACTGGACGAGGTCCTCCCACGAGGACTCCGCCCACATCCCCTTGCCGTCCGCGGCGGACGCGCCAGCCTGCTGGACGGCCTGGCGGAAGCCCTCGACCTGCTCGACGTTCGCCTTCTCGACGATCTCGCGCAGGACCTCCCGGGCCTCCTTCTCGGAGTCCCGGATGATCATGAAGCCGTTGAGGCCGAACTTCACCGAGCGGTTGTTCTCCCGCGCCGAGGCGTTCACGTCGTTGAGCTGCTCGACGACGCCGTCGTAGTCCTTGCCGTTGGAGAAGTAGAAGTCCGACACCCGCCCCGCCATCCTGCGGGCCGCCGTCGAATTGCCGCCCTGGAAGATCTCCGGGTGCGGGCGCTCCGGGGTGTTCAGCGGCTTCGGCTTCAGCGAGTAGTCGTGGAAGCGGTAGAAGTCGCCGAGGAAGGTGAAGTCGTCGGACTCCCAGATCCCCTTGAGGCAGCGGATGAACTCCTCGGTGCGCCGGTAGCGCTCGTCGTGCTCGAGCCACGGCTCGCCGAAGGCGGTGAACTCGCCCTTGAACCAGCCCGAGACGACGTTCGTCGCGAACCGGCCGCCATGACCGGTCGTGGCTGTGAGGTGGTCGGCGGTCGCGCCGAAGTTGGCGAACACGCCCGGGTGCCACATGCCGGGGTGCACGGCGGCCATGACCTTGAGCCGCTCGGTGGCCAACATGATCGCCAGCGACAGCGAGGTCGACTCGTGCTGGTACTCGGCGGAGTAGCTGGCCATGTACCGGACCTGCGACAGGGCGTACTCGAACCCGTTGTTCTCGGCCGCGATCGCGGTGTCGCGGTTGTACTCCCAGTTCCAGTCGGTGCGCTGCTCGATGCCGCTGGTCACCAGGCCCCCCGACACGTTGGGGACCCAGTAGGCGAACTTCAGGGGGTCTGACGGGGTGCCGACGGACACGGCGGGGCCTCCTCGAGGCAGGGTGAGCTGCTCCCGGCGGACACGCCGGGGCGGAGCGATCAGGAGATGCGGGCGCGGGTCAGAGCCGACACGCCTGGGTCGCGAGGAGCCCGAAATCGACGTGCCTGCGGCGCGTCAGCGGTACTCCGGCAACACCCATCGGAGGCAACCGTTCCGGCCGCCTCCGCGGGTGTCAACCGCGGGACCGTCCGGGAGCGATCCCCCTCACACCGTCGGCCGACCGTCTACCCCCCCAATGCGGTCCGCAGCGGGCCCACCGCGAAGTACGCGAGGAACGCGACGGCGACGACCCACATCAGCGGGTGGATCGTCCGCGCCCGCCCGGTCGCCGTGTGCAGGACCACCCACGTGATGAAGCCCGTGCCGATGCCGTCGGCGATCGAGTAGGTGAAGGGCATGACGACGACGGTGAGGAACACCGGCAGCGCCACCGAGAAGTCCGACCACTCGATGTCCCGGATCCCGCCCATCATGAGCGCGCCGACGACGACGAGCGCGGACGCCGCGGCCTCCACGGGCACCACCTGGTAGAGCGGCGTGAAGAACATCGCGGCGAGGAAGAGGACACCGGTGACGACGTTCGCGAGCCCGGTGCGCGCCCCGGACGCGATGCCCGACGCGGACTCGACGAAGACCGTGTTCGAACTGGAGGACGCGGCGCCCCCCGCGACGGCGCCGAGCCCCTCCACCACGAGCGCGCGCCCGATGCGGGGCAGCCGGCCGTGCTCGTCGAGCAGGCCGGCCTGGCGGCCGAGCCCGGTCATCGTGCCCATCGCGTCGAAGAAGTTCGCGAGCACCAGGGTGAAGACCAGCAGGCTCACCGCGATCGCCGGGAGGCGGGTGAAGGCGCCGAACGAGACGTCGCCGACCAGGGAGAGGTCCGGCAGCGACACGATCGACGACGGCACGCCGGGGTAGCCGAGCTCCCAGCCGCGCGGGTTGGTGCCGTTGGAGGGCCCGGCGTGCACGATCGCCTCGACCACCACGGCGATCACGGTCGTCGCGACGACGCCGATGAGGATGCCGGCCCGCGTCCCCCGCGCCACGAGGACGCCGGTGATCAGCAGGCCGAGGCAGAAGACCGCCGTCGGCCAGCTCGCGACCGAGCCGCCGATGCCCAGCCCGACCGGGACGGTGGTGTTCGCGGCGTCGGGGATGCGCCGCACGAAGCCGGCGTCGACGAGGCCGATGAGCGCGATGAACGCCCCGATGCCCGCCGAGATCGCGATCTTGAGGGGGTCGGGGATGGCGGTGAACACCGCGGTCCGGAACCCGGTCAGCCCGAGGACCACGATGATCAGGCCCTCGACGACGACGAGGCCCATCGCCTCCGGCCACGTCATCTGCGGGGCGATGGTCACCGCGACCAGCGTGTTGATGCCCAGGCCGGTCGCCAGCGCGAACGGGAAGTTCGCGACGAGCCCGAAGAGGATCGTCATGACCCCGGCGACCAGGGCGGTCACCGCCGCGACCTGGGGCACCGAGAGCGTCGCCCCGAGCAGGTCGCGCTTGGCGCTCGCCGAAGCCGGGTCGACGCTGCCGAGGATCAACGGATTGAGCACGACGATGTAGGCCATCGTCACGAACGTGACGACCCCGCCGCGCACCTCACCGCCGACGGTGGCGTCGCGTTCGGTGATTCGGAAGAGTCGCCGCAGCACGGCGCGCAGAGTAGGGACGCGGCGGCCTCGGTGCCACGCGACGCCGGCCGTCTAGGGTCGCGCCGTGTCCGTCCCCGATCCCGACGACGGGTGGCAGCCGCCGCCGCTGCCCCGCCGGCTGACCGATGCGGTGCCGGTGATCCTCGTCGGCACCGTGGGCTGGCTGGTGGCGCTGGTGGTGCTCGGCGTGCTCGCGCTGACCGGGGCGCGGCCGGCCGACGTGTGGCTCTGGTCCTGCGTGGTCGGTGTGGGGCTCGGCGTGCTCGGGCTGGGCATCCTCACCCTGCAGCGGCGTGCCCTCGCCCGGGGTTCCCGGGGCGCCCAGAAGCTGTAGGTGGCCTTCGGCCCCGTGAGCATTAATCCGCCGTATAGCACGGATTAGTGCTCACGAGGCGAAGCCACCCAGGCGGCGAGCAGGCCGCGCACCGGGTCGTCGGTGTGCACCCCGGCGTCGTCGACCCACACGCCGGGGAAGACCTCGCGGGGAGGGCCGGTGCGGTCGTCGTCGGCGACGGCGACCCGCAGCCGCTCGTGCACGACGACCTCCCCCGCCGGCAGCGCCCGCCCCACCGCCGCCGCCCAGGCCGCGGCCCCGGGCAGGTCGGCCCAGGCGGTCGCGACGCCGGGCGACCGGACCTCGCCGCGGAGGCCGGCGGCCGTGGTGGGCAGGTCGAGCAGGTCGGCCAGGGCGGGCGCGCCGCCGGGGGCCACCGGGACCACGCCGGCCGGTTCCAGCGCGGCGAGCAGCCACGGCCGGTCGAGGACGGCGGGGGCGGCACCGCGGTCGGGGTCGGCGTCCACCACCCGCCCCCCGGCGGTGCGCACCCGGACCGGCGGCTCGACGTCGGCGACCACCACCCGTCGCGCGTCGACCGCCGCGGCGAGCGCGGTGTGCGCGGCGAGCACGCCGGCGGCCGGGACCGTCCGGGCGGGGTCGGCGAGCCGGGCGAGCAGGTCGGCGGCGTCCCGGGCGTCCGCCACCCGCAGGTCGGTGCGCACCCCGACGGCGGCGAGGAAGCCCGCGTCGAGCGCGCCGGCGGCGGGCACCGGGTCGTAGAGCGCGACCAGCGCGGCCGCGGCGCCGGGGTCGTCGTCGGCGGTCTTCGGCGCGCCGGAGGACTCGTCGGGCAGCCGCCAGTGACCGGGCTCGTGCCCGGCGAGGCGGCCGTGGCGGGCGAGCCACCACGCCGTGTACGGCACCGGCTCCCCCGGCAGCGCGACGAGCGCCGAGCGCACCGCCCGATCCGCGGCGAGCAGCGGCCACGCGGCGTCCCACCGCTCGTCGGCGACCAGGTCGAGGTCCCGGACGGCGACCATCGCGCTCGGCGGACCCGCCGGCTCGTCGTGACCCGGCCCGCCTCCCCAGCCCCAGCCCGCGGCCGGGTCGACCTCCTCGGCCCACCACGTCTCCTCGTCGTCGAGGTCGTGGTCGGGGCCGGCGGGCGCGTCGTCGCGGACCACCGCGAACCCGTCGAGCACCCCGGCCGCGAGCAGCGCGGAGCGCCCGTGCTCGGTCAGGGCCGCCTCGGCGAGCACCCCGACGGGCGAGTCGTCCCCCAGCACCGCCCGCAGCGCCCCGTCGGGGAGCACCAGCTCGTCGGCGCGGCGGACGCCGCCCTCGGCGTCGGGCAGCGCGAGCGCCCCCCACTCCGGGCGCGTGGCCTCCTCCCCCACCTGGGACAGCAGGCGCAGCACCAGCCGGGCGAGGCCGTCGACGTCGAGCCCGGCCTCGGCGTCTTCCACCGAGCGGGCCACCGCCTCGGCGAGCTCCGGGTCCTCGAGCAGCGAGCCCGCCGTGGCGCGGCGCGCCCCGAGTGTCTCGAGCAGGGGATGCACCGCCGCCGGGTCGACGAGGTGGAGTCCCGGCAGGGCATCCGCGGTGAGCACGTCGGCGAGGTCGGGGCCCGGCAGCAGCGTTCCCCGCGGGCCCGGCACCAGCCGGCCGTCGAGGAGGGGCACCGGGAGCGCGGCGAGCTCCTCGCGCGCGGCGGCGAAGGACGGCGTCGCGGCGAGGGCCTCGTAGAGGGCGTGCCACCACGACGGCGGGCGCCGCAGCCCGGCGAGCCGCTCGGCCAGTGACGCCGGACCGACCCGGGTGACGCCGAGCGCGGCGAGCGCCGGGGCGTCGCGCGGACCGCCGACCACCGCGGCCGCGAGGTCGGGCACCGCGCCGTCCAGCGCCGTGAGCAGGGCGTCGGCGGGGTCCGCCCCGGTGTCGAGGACGAGGGCGCGGGCCGGCACGAGGTCGGGACCCGCGGACCCCGGCAGCCACGGCTCCCGGCGCAGCGCCTCGGTGACCGCGTCACGCAGGAGCGCGTCCACCTCCGAGGCCGGCAGGGCCACGGCGGGGACCAGCGCCGGGCGCCGTTCCGGCGGGAGCGCAGCCACGAGGGCCGGGTAGGACGCGGCGGCAGAGCGCAGCACGTGGGTGGTCACCGCCCCCGCGCGCACGCGTCGCCGGTCCGGGTCCAGCGGGACGGTGACGACGAGGCGGGCCGGCAGCGTCGTCGTCTCCTCGGTCGGCGTGGGCGCGTGCAGGACGTCGGCCCCGGCGGGCTCGGTGGGCTCGGTGGGCACGGCCCACAGCCCCGTCCACCGGAGCCGATCACGCTCCTCGACGGCGAGCCCGGGACGGCCGTCGTCGTCGAGGACCTCGCGGGGCAGCTCCCCGACCAGGGGCAGCGTCGTCCAGGTGGCCGTGGTGTCGCCCGGGCCCCGGATCGTCACGGTCGTGGTGCCGTCCGGCCCGCGCTCGTCCTCGCGGCGCACGCTCTCGCCGTCCACGTCGACGCCGGCCAGCCACGGCAGCGCGAGCAGCAGGTCGGGGGCCTGCGCCCGGGCCCGCGCGAGCAGCTCGGCGGCGGGCCGGGACGAGGCGACCCGGACCTCGGTGTCGACGCCGTCCGGCAACGGGTCGGCCAGATCGCCGGGGTCGGCCGGCCACACCAGGCGCAGCACGGGCACCTCGCCGCCCCGTCGCTCCAGCTCCTCGGCGACGCGCCCCCCGAGCGCCGCGACGGCCTCGCGGGTCCGCGCCCGGGAGAACGCGACCCCGGTGACGCCACCCTCGGCGCCCCGGGTGAGCACCCGCGGCGCGTCGCCGAGGGCGAGCACCGCGGCGAACCCGACCCCGAAGCGGCCCACGGTGGCGCCGTCGCGCTTCGCCGAGGCGCGCAGCGAGGCGAGCGCGGCGACCCCGTCGGCGTCCAGCGGCGCGCCCGCGTTCCCGACCCGCAGCTCCGCCGCGCCGTCGGCACCCGTCACCACCCGCAGCCGCAGCGTCGTCGGGACGCCCGCCCGGGCCGCGGCGTCGGCGGCGTTCTGGGCGAGCTCGACGAGCCAGCGGTCGCGGTAGCCGCCGCGGGTCAGGTCCTCCTCGGCGTTCGCGTCCTCGCGGAAGCGGGTGGGCGAGGCCGACCAGGACTCGAGGACGGCGGCGCGGAGCTCCCCGGTGTGGAACGGATCGTGGGGCATGGGCTCCCCCGGGTGTTCCGGCGCGACGTCGGGTCCGTCAGGACCCGTCGGGGTCCGACGCCGCCGTGGCCGGCTCGGCCGGGACCTCCATGTCCACGCCGTCGTCGTAGACCAGCTCGGCGACCGTGACCACCGAGCCGGTGTCGACCTGCAGCTCCGAGTGGCCGCCGCACCCGTACTCGGCGTGCACCACGTGGCCGTCGGCCGGGACGTTGCCGTTTCCGCAGACGCCGAACGCGCCGCGCAGCGACCCGGCGAGAGAGAGGTAGAAGCCGCAGGTCCCGCAGTGCGCCGACGCCGCCCGGGCCATCTCGGCGGCCGGGCCGAAGTCGCCGTCGGACCAGCGGGCGGCCGCGTCGAAGCGTCCCTCCGGGCTCATGACGCGGGGCCGGCCGAAGCCCAGCTCCTCGGCGACGAGGCGGACCTGCTCAGCGTCCGCGGCGTCCTCGGGGTCCTCGGTCTCCTGGGACGGGTCGGCGTCGTCGTCCAGGGCCGCGTACGCGGGGACGAGCCGGTCGTCGTCGGAGTCGACGGGCAGCAGGTCCCCGGGTGCGAGGTCCTCCGCGCGGACCCGCTCGTTCCAGGGGATCCATTCGGGGGCGACGACGGCGCCCGCGCCCGGCAGGAGCGCGACCTCGCCGACGGTGACCGGGGCCTGCGGGTCGTCGTCCGCGGTCATCACGGTGACCGCCCACGTCCAGCCGCGGTAGCCGGGCTTGGCGGCCGCGAGGTAATGGGTGGCCGCGGTGACCGGGCCCTGCTCGGTGGTGTCCGCGCCGTCCTCGGCGTGGACCGCGAGGGCCTCGCCGACCTGGTCCGCGTCGCCGTCGGCGGCCTCGACCGCCGCGGCGCGCGCGACGTCGACCGCCGCGGCCAGCCGGGGGGGGACGGCCCGTTCCGCCTGGTCCTCGTCGGTGGCGCGGACGTCGGGGCCGGTGGTGGGGTCGGCGAGGTCGTGCACGGGCCCGATTGTGCCGGACGACGCCGGGTGCCCGGAGGGCGCGGGCGCGCAGGGGTCGTCCCGCGGCGCCGAGCGGACCGATGCGCGCCGCACACATTCCTCCGGGACCGGCACCCGGTTCCGGGCGGACCGACGCGCGGCGCACACACTCCGGCGGCAGCGACACTCGATTCTCGACGGACACACGCGCCAGGTGTGCGGCGCGCGCAGGTCGGTGCGGAATTGTCCGCGCGTCGCGTCCGACTGTGTGCGCCACGCGTCGACCTCACGCGCATGCGTGGGAACCTTCGCCGCGTGCGGGCGCGGGCGGTGGTGCTGGCGGTGCTCCTCGTCGCAGCGCTGGGGTCGTGCTCGTGGTCACCGGTCCCGGCCGCCCCGACCGGCGCGCTCCACGATCCACCGCCGGGCGTCGCCCGGCTGCGGGTCCAGGTCCTCGCCACGGTGCCGCACGACCCGACCGCCTTCACCGAGGGCTTCGAGCTCTCCGCCGACGGCCGGACGCTCTGGGAGGGGACCGGCTCCACCGGGGCCTCGCAGCTCCGCGCGACCGACCCGGCCACCGGCGCCGTCCGGCGCGCGGTGGATTTGCCGTCGTCGCAGTTCGGGGAGGGGGTGACCGTCCTGCCCGACCGGATCTGGCAGCTGACGTGGAAGGACGGCGTGGTCTACGAGCGCGACCCGGCGACGCTCGCGGTCCGGCGCACGCTGCCCTACGACCGCGAGGGCTGGGGCATGTGCCACACCACTGTCTCCTCCGGGGTCGAGCTCCGCTCCGCCGCGTCTCCCGGGGACGTCGTCACCAGCGACGGCGGCGCCGACCTCATGCTGCGCGACCCGGCGACGTTCGCCGCCCGCCGCACGGTCCCGGTGACGCTCGGCGGGGTGCCGGTCGACCGACTCAACGAGCTCGACTGCGGCGACGGGCACACGGTGTGGGCGAACGTGTGGCAGACCGACGACCTCGTCGGGATCGACCTCGCGAGCGGGCGGATCACCGCGGTGGTCGACGCCTCCGGCCTCCGGCCCCGCTCGACCGAGGACGACCCGGACGCCGTGCTCAACGGCATCGCGGCGATCCCCGGCGCCCCCGGCGAGTTCCTGCTCACCGGCAAGCGCTGGCCGACGACGTTCCGCGTGCGCTTCGCGCCCTGACCCACCCGCGCCGCGACGGGTGGATTCGGCCGCTCTATCCGGCCGAGGGCTCCCCTCGTGCAGGGACCGCCCTCTCGGCGAGCAGCTCAAGCACGTGCCGGTAGGTCTGCCCCGTCGCGCGGGTCATCCCGATCTCGCAGGTGCGGTTGCAGCTCGCGTACTGCTCGGTGGGGTGGGCCGCGACGTCGGCGGCCTCCTCGCGGGTCGCCGAGTCGGTCAGCTCGGGGTGGAGCATCCCCCGGTCGCCGGCGTAGCCGCAGCAGCCCCAGCCCGTCGGGACCACCACCTCGTCGGCCACCGCCTCGGCCACCGCGCGCAGGTCGTCCCCGATCCCGAGGTGGGTCGTCGAGCAGGTCGGGTGCAGGGTCAGCGACGCCGCCGTCGACGACACCGCCACCGCGGGCAGGATCTCCCGCGCGGTGAACGCCACCGCGTCCTCGATCCGCAGCCGCGCGATCCGCTCGTCGTCGGGCAGCAGGTGCTGCAGGCCCGCGAGCCCGTACGTGCACGACGACGCGTCGACGACGACGGGCAGCGCGCCCTGCTGGGTGGAGACCCACAGCCGGTCGACCACCCACCGGGCCATCGCCGCGCCGCCCTCGGTGAATCCCTTGGACTCCCAGGGCGTGCCGCAGCACATCCCCTCGATGCCCTCGGGCACCGCGACCGCGATCCCCGCCGCCTCGCACAGCGCCAGGAACGCGTGCCCCGAGCCCTCACCGCGTTCGGGCGCGAACACCTGGTGCAGGCAGGTCGGGAAGAAGACGACCTCCGGGGCGGGCGGGTAGACGGCCGCCGGCCGGGTGTCGCCGCCGGCGGGCACCTCCCGCGAGTACAGCGGCACCAGCTCCTCCGGCAGCACCCGTCGTGCCGCCGCCGACGCGGCCGCGGCCAGCCCGGGCAGCGTCGCCGCCGCCCGCAGCGCCACCCGCGCCGTCCCCGACACCCCGCCCCAGTGCTCGGCCACGGCCTTGCCCGCGGCCTGCGCCCGCGCGCCGTGGCGCTCGGCGCGCAGCCGCTTCATGAGGTCGCCGGTGTCGATCCGCACCGGGCAGGCGGTGGCGCACATGCCGTCGGCGGCGCAGGTGTCGACGGCGTCGTAGGGGTAGTCCGCCGCGATCGCCGCCGCCACCGCCGGGTCCTTTGCGGCCGCGCGGCGCAGCACGATCCGCTGGCGGGGCGTCGTCGTGACGTGCCGCGACTGGCACACCGGCTCGCAGTACCCGCACTCCACGCACGCGTCGACCTCGGGATCGACCGTCGGCACCGTCTTGAGGTCGCGCAGGTGGGCGTCGGGCCGGTCGGACAGGATGATGCCGGGGTTGAGCAGCCCCGTCGGGTCGGCGAGTGACTTGAGCTCGCGCATCACGTCGTAGAGCTCATCGCCGTACTGCCGGCGCACGAACGGCGTCATGATCCGCCCGGTGCCGTGCTCGGCCTTGAGCGTCCCGTCCTGGCCGAGCACCAGGTCGACCATGTCGTCGGTGAAGCGGCGGTAGCGCTCCAGCGAGGCCTCGTCGTCGAACCGCTCGTTGAGCAGGAAGTGGACGTTGCCGTCCTTCGCGTGACCGAAGATCACCGAGCCCTCGTAGCCGTGCCGGTCGAACAGCGCGGTGAGCCCGTCGCAGGTCGAGGGCAGCGTCGTCACCGGCACCGAGACGTCCTCGAGCAGCGCGGTCGTGCCGGACGGGCGGGCCGCGGCGACGGCGGTGTAGAGGCCCTTGCGCAGCGCCCACAGCGACGCCCGCGCGGCCGGCTCGCGGGTCAGCCCGGCCTCGCGGGTCAGCGGCAGCCCGGCGAGGACCGGCTCGGCGGCGGCCTGCACGTCGTCGAGCTCGGCGGCGGTCGCGGTCTGGAACTCCACCAGCAGCCCCGCGTGCCCGTCGACCTCGACGCTGCGCACCGACTCCGGTGCGCGGAGGTCGCCCTGCGCGACGACCAGGGCCCGCGCGTCCAGCAGCTCCAGCGTGCGCGCCCCCGCGTCGAGCAGCGCGGGCAGCGCGTCCGTCGCGGCCGCGGTGTCGGCGAAGAGCAGCATCGAGGTCGCCGCGTGCGGCAGCACCGGCAGCGTCGAGAACACCGCCTCCGCGACGAAGCCCAGCGTCCCCTCGGAGCCCACCAGCAGGTGGGTGAGCAGGTCGATCGGGCGGGTGTGGTCGAGGAAGGAGTTCAGGCCGTAGCCCATGGTGTTCTTCATCGAGAACAGGTGGCGCAGCCGCTCGACGGAGTGCGGGTTGCCGCGGACCCGGTCGCGGAGCCGGTCGAGGCCCTCGTAGAGCACCGGTTCGCGGTGGCGCAGCTCCTCGTCGGCGTCGGGCCGGGCGGAGTCGATGACGGTGCCCGACGCGAGCACGAACGTCATCGACCGCAACGTCGCGTAGGTGTTGAACTCGGTGCCGCACGCCATTCCCGAGGAGTTGTTCGCGACGACGCCGCCGATCGTGCACGCCGCCGAGCTCGCGGGGTCCGGGCCGATCTTGCGGCCGTGGCGCGCGAGGCGGGCGTTCACCTCGGCCACGGTGCGCCCGGGCTGGACCCGTACCGCGGCGCCGTCGTCGAGCACCTCGAACCCGCGGAAGTGCGCGCGGGTGTCCACGAGCACCCCGTCGGTCACGCTCTGCCCGGACAGCGAGGTACCCCCGGAGCGGAAGGTGAGGGTGAGCCGCTCGCGGGTGCCGAGCCGCAGCAGGTTCGCCACCTCCCGCACGTCGGCCGGCAGCACCACGGCCTGCGGGTGGAGCAGGTAGTGCGAGGCGTCGTTGGCGTGCGCGGCCAGGTCGAGCGGGCGGTGCCGGACGCGGTCCGGGTCGGCGACGGCGCCGCGGAGCGACTCGACGAGTGCCGGGGGTGCGACGACGGGCCCGCTCCCCGTGGGCCGGTCGGCAGTGGTGGAGCGGGGCGTGGTGGCCGTCACCGCTCCAGCCTGACACCTTCGCCGCCCCTGTCACGAGCCCTCCGCCGACGCGGCCCCGTGCAGAACGTGCCGACCACACCGGCCGTGAGACGCTGGGGCCATGCGGCCCCGCACCGGTCCCGACGACCGGCGCTGGTGGGAGGAGGGTCCCGACGACGGGCGGCGTGGGCAGCGCTCCGCGCCGCCGGGTCCGCCGCACCTCCGCCCGGCGGGCCCGCCGCCCTCACCACCGCCGACCCGCATCGAGCGCTCGGGCCCTCCCGGGTGGCACGTCCCGCCCCAGGGGCGGCCCCAGGGGCCACCGGGGCCACCGGGCCCGCCGGCCGGCGGGCCGCCGCGACGCCCACCCGCGTCCCGGCCGCCGCGGCGTCCGCGCGCACCGGGCGCCGGGGGCGTGATCGGCGCGCTGATCGTGGCGGGGATCGCGCTCGTCGTGCTGTTCCCCGAGGTGCTCGGGCTCGGCGGCCGCGCTCCCTTCGCCCAGGTCGTCGCGTTCCGGCCGCAGCTCGCCGTCATCACCGTGGCGCTGGCCGCGCTCGGTGCCCTCGGAGCGTGGACGCGCCGCTCCGGACCGGACCCCCTGCTCGTCGCGATGGCCCTCGGGCTGGTCGGGCTCGTCGCCCTGGTCCAGGTCGGAGCCCGGGGCATCGGGTCCGCCCCGGCCGTCGGGACCGGGACCTCGGACGCCGACGGGGGCAGCCTCGTCGTCCTCTCGCTGAACACCTACAAGGGCCAGGCCGACCCCGACGCCCTCGCCGAGCTGGTGCGGAGCCGCTCGCCCGACCTCGTCGCCCTGCCCGAGGCCCGCGGTGACCTCCGTCGCCGGCTCGCGTCGCGGCTCGACGACGACCAGGGCGGGTCGGGCTACCGCGCGTACTCCGCCGACGACGTGGACGACGCGAGCGGCATGACCGTCTTCGTCCGCTCCTCGCTCGGGCGCCCGACGGTGACCCAGGACCGGTCGGGGACCTACCCCTCGATCGTCGTGGACCTGCCGCGCTCCGCGCCGGGGGTGGCCTCCGGGCTGCGGTTCGTGGCCGTCCACCCGCGCTCGCCGCGCCCCGGCGGCACCGGGAGCTGGGCCCGCGACGTGTCCGGGCTGTCACGGTGGTGCGACGCCGGCCGGCCGACGGTGCTCGCCGGCGACATGAACTCCACCGAGGACCACCGTGTGTTCGCCGACGCGACCGCGCGCTGCACCGACGCGGGGTCGGCCACCGGCGACGGCGTCGCGGGGACCTGGCCGTCGTGGCTCCCGGGATTCCTGGGCGCCCAGATCGACCACGTGCTCACCGCCGACGGACCGCGCCCCACCGCGTTCGAGGTCGTGCCGGCGGCCGGGACCGACCACCGCGCGATCCTCGCGCGGATCGGGGAGGGCTGACGATCCCGGGAGGGAGCCCTCAGTGGGCGGGGCGGCGCACCGGCACCGCGGACGGGGTCGGCACCGCGGCCGGGGCCGACGGGGTGCGGTACGGGCGTGCGCCGGCGCTGCGCTGGGCCGGCACGGGGCTGTTCGCGGGGCGCCGGGCGACGCGCGGCTCACGCTCGGGCTCCCGGACCCGGCGGGCGCTCTCCTCGATCGCGTCACGCGCCCCGGCCCTCACCTGGCCGAGGAGATCGTGCATCGCGAGCGACATGGATCGCGGGAGCAGCGGTGACCCGGCCACCCGCGCCAGCGGCTCCAGACCCGCGGCGGCCTCCCGCAGCAGGACGGTGACCGCGGCCTCGTCGGCCGGTGGAGAGGCGACGATCCGCGTCCCCAGAACCGTCTGCCACTGGCGGACCCGTTCGCTGTAAGCCGCGGAGAGGCGCTCCAGCAGCCTCGCCTCGACGTAGGACCCCATGCCCCCGTCGATGGGCGGCAGTCCCGTCGTGTCCCGGTTCTCCCCCCGGCGGAGCGCCTCGATCCAGGCGACCCACATCGCATACCCACCACGGCTGCCCGCGGCGGACTCCCGGCGTCCGGCGACACCCCTCGCGTCGGCCCGTTCGCTGTCCACGACCCACCTCCTGGCGCCGGCCCGTCGCCGGCGTCGCGTCTCCCCCCATCTGCCCCGGCCCGGTCGGACGAACGGGCAGGGCGAGCGCGGGCGGCGGAGTGGCCACGCCGCCCGCGCGCCCTCGTCAGGCGCGGACGACGAGGGTGTGTGCCGCCATGTCCCCGAGGCGCTGCTTGCGCTCGGACGAGATCATGATGAGCAGGCCCACGAGCCCGGCGGCGATGCCGTCGACGATGAGCAGCAGCCACCGCAGCGCGTGCTGGCCGAGGGTGGGCTCGCCACCGTCCTCCTCACGGACGATCCTGAGACCCAGCCACTTCATGCCCGGCGTCTGGCCACCGTGGGTGGCGGGCCACCACGCGAACACGACGAAGCCCGCTGCGAGCGCGACGACCCAGGCGAAGAGCCACAGGATCGCGCCGACGACGGCGAGGACCCCCGTGTAGTCCACCGCCTCGAGCACCGCGCCCACGATCATGAGCACGATCAGCGGGACGGCCGTGAGGAGCGCGTCGACGATGTACTGCCCCACCCGGGTGCCGACGACGTCGACCGACCCCGGCTGGTCCGACGGCAGACCCCGGGGCGGCGCCGCGGCGTAGCCCGGCGCGCCGTAGCCGGGGCCCGGCGCGCCGTAGCCGGGGGGTACCCCGACCCGTACCCCGGCCCGTAGCCCGGAGGCGGTCCGTAGCCCGGTCCGCCCCCGTAGCCCGGCATCGGACCGCCCGCCGGGGGAGGTCCGTAGCCGCCGGTCACGGTCGCGGGCCCTCCGGCCACCGGACCGGCCGCGGCCGGTGACTGCACGGAGTAGTCATTCGATCCCCCGGAGGGTGTCGACCCTCCCTGTCCGTCCGTCGGCCTCGGGCCGTAGGGCGCACTCTGTCCACTCATGGGCGGAAGCATGCCAGCAGAGAGTGACGTTAGGGAGGTCTCTTTCGAGAACAGCCCCTGCCTGTCACCCGATCGGGGGTGTTGGAGTGAGCGCATCGCAATGACGCGCGACGTCCACCCTGTTGCCACATCCAACTCCCCCGGCCGGAGCATGACACCGCGTGCTCGCGGACGTTTGAGTAGTCGATGGATGCACAGAGCCGGCCCGGGGGTGGGCACCGGCCCGGACGTGGGTGGGTCAGGCCGCCGGCGGAGGGAGGGACGCCCGTGCATCGCCCGCCACGCCCGGACGACTCCACCGTGCTCCGTCCCGCGTCGCCGGTCCCCGTCTCGCTGCCCCTGCCGGCGCCGCGGACCTCGACCGACGCGGCGGCCGCGGTCGGTTGCATCGGCCCGGCGTGGATCGTGCGGGAGGTGACCCACGTGCCCGGCGTGCTCCGGCTCGCCGCGGGCCGGCTCTGCTTCACCTCGAGCCGCGGTCCGGTCTTCGACCTCGACCTGGGGGCACTTCGCGACGGGTCGGGCGCGGATCTGGACCTCGGCCGGCGCGGCCGCGGCTTCCGGATCACCGTCGGCGGCGAGCGCCTGCAGGTGCACGTCGTGCGCCCGCTCGGCGCGGTCGACCCCGGGGCAGCGTTCGTGGACGCCGTCGCCCAGGCGTCGGACCTCCCGGCGACGCGCGGTGACGCGGCCGCCGCGGACATCTGGCGAGCGGCGCTGCTCAGCGGGACGGACACCCGTCCGCGCCGGCAGGCGGGACGGTTCGCAGGCCGAGCTCGGCGAGGAGCCGCAGGATCAGCGCCACGCACATGACCGTGTCGGCGGTGTCGGCGGCCGGCTCCTGACCGATCGCGCCGGCCGAGCACGCGACCCGCCGGGCAGCCTCACCCAGCCCGCCCAAGAGGTCCGCGGCCGCGCGGAGGTGGACCGCCACGTCGGCGGCGTCGCCGGGGTCGCCGGGTCGGACGTCGGGGCGACCCAGCGCCTCGGCCAGGGTGCCCACCCCCGCGACGAGTCGCTCGACGGACTCCACCGTCGGGACGTCGCGCGTCGCACGGCTCCCGAGGCCGGCGCGGGCACTGCAGGCGCGGGCGAGGACCTCGAGGGCCCGGCCCGGGAGCGCCTCCCACGAGCCCCCGTCGGCCCCGTCCGGTCCGTCCTCCACCGGCTCCTCCGATCGCCGGCACGGCGGGCTGCCGCGCACGGTCCTCTCATCGCACGCCACGATGCCGATGTTGCAGGCAGCCCCATGCAAGCGACGGGTCGTTGCTTGCATCCAGTGGCAGAAAAGCCACATCGTCGCGCGGGTCCGGCCACTCAGCTGCCGGGTGCGGACGCCAGGTCGTCGCTGCGCTGCGACGCACCCCGGTCGGGCGGCACCCCGCCCGCCGGGTCGTCCTCGGCCCGCGGTGCCGGCGGGCCACCCGTCGGCCCCGTGAAGCCCTGGGCTACCGGGCGCGACGTACCGACCGGCGGTGAGGGAGGGCCCGGGGCGGGACGCGGGCGGGGGCGCACAGCGCCCGGCGGCGGGAGGGGCCGGCGCACCGGCGGCGGGAGGAGCAGGTCCAGGAAGCCGCGCACGCACTCGTCGATCACCCGCGCCGCGTCCGCGTGGGCCTCCGGCCCGCCCGACATCGGGTCGGGGACCGCGTCCTGTTCGGCCGACACCGCCGCGACGGTGCCGCGGGTGGCACGCGCGAGAGCCACCAGGGCCCGCGCCCGCTCCACCGGCGTCCGGGGGAGCGCCGCGAGCTCCGCCGGGTCCGCGGCGCGCAGGAGTCGCGCGAACTCGCGGAGGGTGAACGTGGTCGGCAGGGCGCGCGGGACGTCGCCGAGGACGGTCGACCGGTGCTCCCGGGTCATCGTCAGGACGAGGTCGGCGAGGAGCACGTCCCGGTCGGGCAGCTGGCGGGCCGCGAAGGCGGCGACGTCGGGATGGTCGCGCCGGGTCGTGAGGTGGATGCGGGTGTCCTCGTGCATGCCGTGGTCGCGGACCGCGGACACCCCGGCGCTGTGCACCGCGAAGGCGTGCGCCCACGGTCCGAGCCGCGCGCCGAGCAGGAAGCGGGTGTGGAACTGCGCGAACGGCGAGCGGCAGATGTTGCCGGTGCACACGTAGAGGAGCCGGAACACGTCCGACGACCCGCTCGTGCCCACGCTCATACCCCGATCGTCCCAGCTCCGTGCACCGGATGCGAGTCCGAGTGGCCGAGCCCCGGCGACGACCCTCGACGTCAGTCCGGTGCGCCGTCCTGGCGCGCGCGCTCCATCACCTCGAGATCGGCGACGACCCCGACGACGCGCAGCGTCGTGGCCACGGAGTCGACCACCGCGGCCGGCCCGTGCCGCTCCTCGGCGTCGAGACGCTCGAGGAGTCGCGCCGCGCGCTCGTGCAGACCCCGGGCGGCCTCGGAGGTGGCCCGCAGCACGTCGGTGTCGAGCCCCTCCTCCGCCGACCACCCGGCCTCCGGGACGGCGGCCCCGACCCACGCCGCGATGCGGCACAGGATGCGGTGCGCCTCGTCCTCCTGGTCCCCCTCGACCGTCTCGAGCTCCTCGGCGAGCCCGTCCACCGCCGCCACGAGGTCCTCGGCCGGGGCGTGCGGGTCGACCTTCGCATCGGTGGCGGGCATCACGCCGTCGGCGCTGCGCGGTGCGGGCACCGACACCGAGGGCGGCTCGAGTCGGGCGCGCCCCTCCCGCACCCGCTCCGCCAGGGCGGCGTGCGGGACGACGGTGGTGTCGCCCTCGGGCTCGCGAGTGGCCACGTTGCCGGTCAAGAACTCTCCTCGTCGACGCGGACGGTGCGCGCGCGCGCCACCCGGGGATCCGGAGGACGACGCGTGCACGACGACGGGGCCTCCGCCCCTCCCGGAAGCCCGTCACCGGTGAGGGTAATGGGCGCCTCGGCGCTGAGCGGTGTCGGCGCGGCCCAACGCGCTGCTCCGCCAGGACCAGTACGAGGCCGGAATCAGGGGCGGACCGCAGGTCGCGGCGATGCGGGCAGGTCCGTGGGCGGCGAGACCGGGTGTCCGGGCACCGGTCTCGGGACAGGCGGATGCTGCCGGGCGCGGGGGTCCGGGCCCTGCGGGGCACGGGGTGCCCGGCCGGTCCGGACCAGGCCCTCGCGAGGCGCGGGCCCGCCCTGAGCGGGCACGGCGCCGGCGGGCGGCGTCCGCGGGACCAGCGAGCGCGGGCCCCCCGCCGGCGCGGCTCCTGCCTCGGGGGACGCCGGGACGGGCGCCACGTCGGCCGACGGCGCCTCGGGGGCTCGGCGGCGCCTGCGCTCCCGCCGCTCGCGGCGTGATTCGGAGACGGTGCCGGCGCCGGTCCGCGTGATGAGCGCGCGCCGGGTCTGTGCGGTGGTGGGACCCCGCAGCCGGCTCGCGATCATGGCGACGGCGAACGCCACCCCGTTCAGGCTGCCCAGGGCCAACATGCCGACCTCGAGCACCTGTTCGCTGGTGATCTGGTTGGCCGGGTCGACCTGCTCGAGCGCGCCGCCGTAGGGCTGCGGCACCGGGTCGGAACCGGACTGTGCCGACGCGGTCCCGTGGAGCAGGGCGACGAGCAGTGCCGCCGTGACGGCGAGGACCGCCGTGAGCCCGAGCCCGGCGACGACCCGCCCGCCGGCCCGTGGAGCCCGCACGCCCTCACCGGCCGCCACCACCGCGTCGTGACCGACCATGTCCCCCGCCTCTCCCGAGCCGTTCCTGCCCGGGGATCGCGCGGTCGCGACCCCGTCGTTACCTGGTGGTGCCTCGGGGACCGCATCGTGATCTCAGCGTGATCTGGAGCACGACGAGCGGGTGAGCGGTGCGGCCGGGGTGTCGAATCGGATGCTCCGGACGGGGTCTGGCAAGGTGGATTCGGCCGTGAGGTCGACGTCGAGCAGAAGGACGGTGGACGTCGTGGGCGACTACAGGACCGTGACCGTCGGGACCGACGGCTCGTCGTCGGCCGGCAAGGCCGTCGTGCGGGCCGCCGAGGTCGCGGCCGACTCCGGCGCGCGCCTCATGATCATCTGCGCCTACGAGACGCGCGACCCGTCCAACGACCGCGACCAGGCGGAGGCGGAGCGAGCCCTCCGCGATGAGGCCTACAAGGTCATCGGTGCGAGCCCGGCCGAGGAGACCCTGCGCTCCGCCCGCGACGAGGCGGTGCGCGCCGGTGCGCACCAGGTCGACACGGTGGCCGTCCAGGGCGACCCGGCGGACGCGATCATCGAGAAGTCCGAGCTCTATCGGTCCGACCTGGTCGTCGTCGGCAACAAGGGCCTCGCGAGCTTCGCCGGGCGCCTGCTCGGTTCGGTGCCCCAGGCGGTGTCGCGCCGGTCGAAGGCGGACGTGCTGATCGTCCACACTGTGTGATCGCCGCGCCCTCAGCGCGCCGGGACCTCGCAGGCCGGGGCGTCGGGGTGCCGCGAGATGAGGTGGTCCAGCCGCAGCGACGCGAGCTCCACGGCCAGGGCGTGCTCCAGGCAGCGACGCACCGCACGGTCGCGCGGCCGCGCCCGGGCCTCCGCCAGCCGTCGCGCGAGGCGCTCGGATCCGGTGAGCAGCGGCGTGATCGTCAGCCGTGCTCGCCCGAGGTCGACCCGGCACCGGCCGGCGACCGAGTCGCCCTCGCCGACGACGCGGACGTCGCAGTCGAGGTCCCCCGTGCCCTGTCCCGGCTCCTCGCGCCCGACCGCGGCGCGGAACACGGCGTTCGTCACGCGGTCGGCGGGAGCGGCGACGAGCTGCTCGAGCACCGCGCGCCCGCCGCGCTCGGCGAGCACCGTGTCGAGGGCGCGCACGTCGAACACCAGGCGCCGGACCCGGAAGTCGCCCGGCTGCGCCAGCGCCAGGAGCTCTGCCACGGTGTTCGCGCACGGGCCACCCGCGCGGGCGGCGAGGTGCACCGACGCGACGGCGGGCCCGCGGTCGTAGCGCGGGTCGATGCCCCGCACCGAGACCTCCGGCGCGTGCTCCTCGCCCTCGCCCGTGCAGCCGTGCTCGAGGAACTCGACACCGGGCAGGGTGTCGGGCGCGGGGACTCGTCGCGGCACGGGCACCCGCGCCACGCTCGGCTCGAGGCCGAAGCGGCGGGGTGCGAGGACGGCGAGCGGATTGCGCACGGATCACCAGGACCTTGACGTGAGCGGGGTCACGTCAGTCTGCCAGAGTGAGCCTGGTCATGTGGATCGTTCTCGTGGACGGCGGGCGGCCCCGGGCCTACCCGGTCGCGGGCGTGACGACCACACCGCCCAGCAGCCCGCTCCCGGCCCCCACCCCCAGATAGGCGTCGACGACTGCCGGCGCCGCACCGGGTGCCGGGTTGCGGTCCCGCCCGGTGCGGGCGTCGACCACGACCGGCCCGTTGACCGTCGTGCCGTACACCGCGCCGTGCCAGGCGGTGCTCACCTGGGGCGGGACACGACCGGCGGCGGGCAGTGACCACAACGGCGCGGCCGAGTCGGCCGTCAGCGCGAAGGTATGGTTCGGCCCCGAGCAGACGGTCACGCCCGCCTCGTCCCAGACGCAGCGGGGGGCCGAGGACGCGGTGCCGAGGTCGACGTCGCCGCGGGGGCTCCCGTCGGCGGCGAGCACCGAGAGGAACGCGCGGGCGTTGCCGCCCCGCCGTCCCCCCACCACGACGCTCGAGGGACCGGATCGGGTCACCGTCACCGCGGTCGCACCCTCGTCGGCGGCGAAGCGGTGGGCGCCGGTCAGGACGTCGAGGCCCACCACCGAGGACGGGGTGTAGCCCGACCCGCCGCCCGCGGGGACCGCCGCGCCGACGACGGTCGCGCCCTGCGACCCGGGCGGGACCACCGCGCCCGGCAGCGGCTCGGCGTCCGGGGCGCGGCCGTCGAGCACCGCGCCCGCCGCGACACCGTCGGCCACCCAGAGGACGCGCCGGCTGTCGAGGTCCACGGCGAGGCTGGCGCGGTGAGTACTCGTCGTGGCGCTCAGCACGGCCACGCGGCGCCCGTCCCCCGCCGCCGCGACGCCCACCACCGCGGTCCTCACCGTCCGCTGGCCCTCGACCCACGGCAGCGGAGCGGCGGCGGTCCAGGCCACGGTGGGATCGCCCGTGGTGGTGCGGGTGACGGCCAGCAGCTCGAGGGCGAGCCCGGGCGGGGTGGTGCCCGAACCGGGCACGGTCGTCGCCGAGGCGGCGAGGACGAGGCCCGCGGCCGGGACCGGCCGCGGCGCCCCGGCGACCCACCGGCCCGGGGGCAGGGTCACGGCGGTGGTCGACGCGGAGGAGTCGGCCCGCGCGAGACCGCCGGAGTCCGCGAACCAGATCGTGGTGCCGTCGAGCGCGACGGGGAGCTCGGGAGCCGTCCCGTACGCGCCGGTCAGCGTGCTCGACGACCCGCGCAGCAGCGTTCCCGACGGCGGGCCGAAGGCCGTCGGCGGGTCGTGCGCCGGAGGCGGCGCGGGAGCGTCGTCACCACCCGAGCAGGCCGCCAGGAGCGCCGCGACCAGGACGAGGAGGCCGATCACGCGGAACGGGCTCGCCACCGCTGCAGCGTCGCACCCCGAGGTGCGGACCGGCCGGGTGACCCCGGGTCAGCGGTCGGCGATCGTGGACCGCTGCGCCGGGGCCTCGAGGGCGTCGGGTGACGTGCGCGGGTCGACCACCGGCAGGGGACCGGTGGCCTGGACGAGCCTGCGCTGGGCGCGCTGGATGCGGGCGGCGAGCTCGGCGTCCTCCTGCGCACGACGCCGGAGCTGCTTGCGCTCCTTGCGGCTCAGCCGGGGCATCGCGTCGGCGCGCCTGCCAGGTCCCCACAGCGCCACGGCGCCCTCGCTCTCGCCCGAACTCCCGGGGTTCGTCCCCGATTGCGCGGCCGCGTCCCCGGACCACGACCGCGGGCGATTCTGCGCCGGGCGCGCCGAGACCGTGCTGTGATCCACCCCATCGTGTCGCAACCGTGACCCGATCCGGACGGACCGGACGAATCTTCACCTCCGCAGCAGGTCTGCCGCCCGCTCACCGAGCATGAGTGCGGTCGCGGCGGGACCGCGGCGCGGCACCGTGGGGATCACCGAGGTGTCGACGACGCGCAGCCCCGCCGTCCCGTGCACCCGCAGCTCCGGATCCACGACGGCGGCGGGGTCGGACGGGGCACCGATCGCCGCGCTGCCGCACAGGTGCGAGGAGGTCGCCAGTGCCGAGCTCACCCACGCGTCGAGCTCGGCGTCGGGCGCCCGCGTCACGGTCGGGATGGCGATCCCGCTCGAACCGAGCAGGTCGGCGGCGAAGCGCACCACCGCCCGCATCCGGGCGCGGTCGGTGGCCGTGGCGAGGTAGTGGTGGCGCAGGCGGGGCGGCTCGCGGGGGTCGGCGCTGCGCAGCACCAGGTCACCGCGGCTGTCGGGTCGCTGCACGGCACACATCAGGTGGCGGGCGCCGCCGGGCCCGAACGGCCGGCAGAACAGCAGCACTTCGAGGTCCCCGGCCGGGTCGGCGGGCAGGTCGGCGTCGAGCGTCGCCGCGTCGAGGTGGACCGCGGCCTGCGCCGAGACCGCCTCGGGGTGCAGCGACTCGTCGTAGGCGAAGCCGAGGAACACCGCGGGGTGGTCGCTCCAGCCGTGCCCGACGCCGGTCCGGTCGAGCCGGACCGGCACCCCGACCTCCCGCAGCTCGTCGGCGGGACCGATGCCGGACAGGGCGAGCAGCTGGGGCGTGGCGATGGCGCCGGCGGCGAGCACGACCTCGCCCGCCTCGATCCGCTCCCCCGCGAGGGTCTCCACCCCCACCGCGCGGTCGCCGTCGAACAGAACGTGCGCGACGGGCGAGTCCCCGCGCACGCACAGGTTGCCCCGGTCGAGGTGGGGGAGCACGTAGGCCATGGCCGCGTTGACCCGCACCCCGCGGGAGACGTTGGCCGGGACGAGCCCGACACCGGGCGGGCCGTCGCCGTTCTTGTCCGGCTCCGCGCGCACCCCGAGGGCGGCGGCGGCGCGCACGATCCGCGTGGTGAGCCCCGCGAGCAGCTCGCCGGCGGGCCGCTTGACGGGCACCGGCCCCTCGTGGCCGTGCCCCGGGCCGGGGACGTCGTGGTCGTCCTCGCCCCGCACGTAGGCGGCGAGGGCGTCCTCCCAGCACCAGCCCTGCCAGGCCTCGATGTCGGCTCTCGTGGCCCGGAGGTGGTTGGCCCCGTTGATGGCGCTGGAGCCCCCGAGCACCCGGCCCCGAGGGGTCCGGGAACGCCGGGGGGAATCGGTCAGGTGCGTGGGGTACGACCAGTTGTACGGGTGGCCGTCGTCCGCGGCGGTCAGCGAGGAGACGTCGCGCAGCTCCTGGGGGTAGTCCTCGGGCGCCGTCGGCGCGGGACCGGCCTCGAGCACGAGGACCCGGCGCCCGGGGTCCTCGGTGAGCCGCCCAGCCAGCGCGCAGCCCGCGGAGCCACCCCCGACGATCACGACGTCGTGCTCCACCCCCGCAGTGTGGGCCCGGCCGCGGCGGCCGCGCTCAGCGCGGCGTGTCGGAGAGCCGCGCGCTGGGGCGCGCGTCCGCCCACTGCGCGACCTTGTCGGTGTTCACCGCGAACCACAGGTCCTGGTCCGCCTGCTCGTCGAGGTAGACGACGGACTGGGAGCCCTCCATGCCGGTTCCGGTGGTCGGCACCGTCAGGAAGGCGATGTTCGACGCCCGCAGGTCGCGCAGGCCGTAGACGAGCTCGGCGAGGCCCGTGTTGGTCAGCGAGTCGTCCACCCCGACGTGCTGGGTGACGGAGTTGACGAGGTCGTAGGCCTTCGTCGGGCTGGAGAGCGTCCCGGACGAGAGGGACTGCGTGACGAGCGCGCGGAGAGCGTTCTGCTGGCGGCGCACGCGGTCGAGGTCCCCGCCCGGGAGCTCCTTGCGCTGCCGGACGTAGGCGAGGGCCTGGGTGCCGTTCAGGTGCTGCGGTCCGGCGGGCACCGTCACGCCCCCGAAGTCCGTGGTCTGCCCGACGTTGACGTTGATGCCGCCAGCGGCGTCGGTCATCTGCTGGAAGCCCGCGAAGTCGATGACCGCGAAGTGGTCGATGCGCACCCGGGTGAGCTGCTCGATCGTCTGGATCATCAACGGCGGGCCGCCGAAGGAGAAGGCCGCGTTGACCTTGTTCATGCCGTGCCCCGGGATGTCCACCCACGAGTCGCGCGGGATGGAGATGACGCTGGCGCTCTTCCCGTCGTCCGCGATCGTCGCCACCATGATCACGTCGCTGCGCTGGGCACCGAAGACGAAGTCCGGGGCGGTGGCGTCGCTGCCCGTCGTCGGGTCGGGCGAGCGGGAGTCGGTGCCGACCAGCAGGAAGGTCTGCCCGACCTTGCCGGCGGGCCGGGTCGAGGGGTCGATGCCCGCGAACACCGAGGGGTAGCGGCCGACCTGATCCCCGAGCTGGTTCGTCAGCAGCACGATGCCCGCTGCGGCGAGCAGCACGAGGATGACGACCGCGACGAGCACGTAGAGCAGGGCGCGCAGCCCCCGGCGTCGGCGGACCGAGCGCGGCTCCGGCGGCTGGTCGTCAGCGTGCAGCAGGTGGTCGACGCTCATGATGATGTTCCCCGCCCGTTCTGGTCCCCCGGCTCCCCGGCAACGCCGGGTCGTGACCGCCTGTCGTACGCGGCTGCTCCGTCGTTACCACAAGTGGTCCATCCGGCCCACCACGACGCGTCGCGAGACGAAGGGGACAGCTCGTCGTGATCGGGGCGTAGCGCTGCGTCGATCGCCGTCCGACCCCGCCGCTCGGGACGTCGCGAGGGCTCCTACCCTCGTCCGGGTGACGACGCCCCGGCACGCCGACGACGCCTCCCCCGCGGAGGTCAGCGGCCCCGAGGCCCTCGACGTGGTCGTCCCGGTCCCGGACCGCGAGACGCTCGGCCGCGTCCTCGAGTGCCTCCGCGACCTCCCCGAGCAGCCCGTTGCGCGCGCGGCCCCGCGATCGGTACCGGCTCCGCACCCGACCGCGGCGGTCCCGCTGCCGCGCCGTCGTTCTGCGCGAAGGGCACCTTCGGTCGACTAGACCGGCGAGGGGCGCCCACCGCCGGTTCGGGAGCGCCCGCCCGCCGGTGGCACTCGAGCGCCCCCGCGGGGACAGTGGGTCGGGCACCCTTCCGTGAGGAGGACGCCGTGACGATCCCTCCGTCCGAACCCGGCCGCCGCCCCACCTCCGGCCTCGATCCGATGCCGAGCCGTCGCCCGCTGCCGCCGCTGCCCGGTGACCTGCCCGACGACCTGCCCGCCCACGAGCTGCCCGACGACATCCCGGACCCCACCGCGCCCGGCGTCCCGCGGAGAGGGCCGGAGGTCCCGACGCCGGGCCGCACGACGCTCGTCGCCGCCGGGCGCGAGGACACGCGACACCACGTCGTCGAGGTCGCCTGGGGGGACGCGGTCGATCCGCAGGGGCTGCGCGCGCTCTGTGGCGCCCCCGTCGAGAGGGTGGTCCCGAGCCTGCGGGCGGACCAGGCCGACTGCCCGAGTGCCGTGCCCGCCGATCGGCCGCACCTCGTTCGCCTGGCTAACGACCCATTCGAGGCCCGCCGGGACTGACTCCTCGCCCCCGGAGACTGCTCAGCCCCGGGAGGGGCTGCCGACCCGCTTGACGAACAGCAGGCGGTCGCCGCGCTCCAGGGCGTCCACGGCCGCGGCGTCGATCTGGTGCACCTGCCCGGCCCGCACGACGCCGAGCACGATGTCGCGCAGGTGCCGCGGCGAGCCGCCCACCTCCGACTCGGCCACCTCCCGCTCGGCGAGGCTCATCCCGGCGTCGGGGGTGAGCAGGTCCTCGACGACGGCGACCACGCTGGGCGTCCTCGTGGCCACCCCGAGCAGGCGGCCCGCGGTCTCGGCGGACACGACGACCGAGTCGGCGCCCGACTGGCGCAGCAGGTGCACGTTCTCGGTCTCGCGCACCGCGGCGGTGATGGTGATGCCGGGCGCGAGCTCGCGCGCCGTCAGGGTCGCCAGCACCGCCGTGTCGTCCCGGTTCACGGCGACCACCAACGAGGCCGCGTGGACCAGGCCGGCCGTGCGCAGCACCGACGACTGGGTCGCGTCCCCGCGCACCGTCACCAGGCCCATCGCCGACGCGGCGTCCAGGCGGCCGCGGTCGGTGTCGACGACGACGATGCGCTCGGGGACGGCGTCGTCACCGAGCAGGGTGTCGACCGCGGCCTTGCCCTTGGTGCCGAAGCCGACCACCACGACGTGGTCTCGCACGCGGGACCTCCAACTCCGGACGCGGAACGCCTGGCGGGAGCGCTCGGTGAGCAGCTCGACGGTGGTGCCGACCAGGACGATGAGGAAGAGCACGCGCAGCGGGGTGATCGCGAGGATCGTCCACAGCCGCGCCGACTCGGTCACCGGGACGATGTCGCCGTAGCCGGTGGTGGAGAGCGACACCGTCGCGTAGTAGAGGGCGTCGACGAACCCGATCGGCGTCCCGTTCGCGTCGCGGTAGGCGTCGCGCTGGACGTAGACGAGCAGTCCCGCCGCGAGGAGCGCGCCGAGGGCGATCACCGCCCGCCGTGCCAGGGCGACGAGCGGCCCGACGCGCCGGTCGGGCATCACCACCGCGGCTCCGGCGCCGTCGGAGGGATCGCGCGCCGCGTCGGGTCCCCGTGGCCCCGGACCCCTGGTCCGCTCCACGGGCGGCAGCGTAGCGGCGGCTCCGCCCACCCCGGCGCCTCCCACGTTCGGGTGAACCTTCAACGATGCATGTCAGGAGTCCTGGGTATCCCCCTCACATCAGGTGACGAACGTGGGCGGCGACCCCCTTCCGAGCACGGACAGTGAGGCCGGTGATCACGGTAAGTAGCAGCACGAGGAGGGAACCGTCATGGGCGACCGGTTCGCCTGCCACACCGTGGGCGGGTCCGAGATCGAGGCGGAGCGCGACTGGGTCGAGACGGTGGCCGCGGTGGACGAGTGCGACGGCTACGTCGTGCTCATGGTCGACCCGCAGACCGCGGAGGTCGACGCGCACGGACCCTTCGGCGGGCCGGACGCCGCGGTGGCCGCCGAGGCGCTGCGGACCTCGCTCGACGCGGAGGGCCTCGACGACGTCGCGGTGCGCATCGTCCGTCTGCACCTGCCCACCGACCGGCCCTCCGGGCCCGCCTGACCCACGCGTCGACCGCCGTCCGGCGCAGTGCGCGAGCCCGGTCGGGCGTGTGCGAGGCGGACGCGGAAACGTTCCGGCCGCGGCGGACGACGAGCCGGGCATGGGAGACCACCTCCGACACCGCCTGCCCGTGCAGGTCGACCGGGACGCCGCCGGCGAGCAGCGACTCGAGGCGGCCGCCCGCGTCCGGCACCTCGTCGCGTCCCTCGTCCCGGTCCAGCGCTGCGCTCCGACCGACCTGCCCCGCCCTCGCTGACCGCCACCTCGACCACCAGCCGGTCCCGCCCGCGGGCGGACGTGACACGGCCCACCCCGGTGTCGACCGGTCGAGCGGGATCCGGCCCTCGCGGCGCCCAGCTCCTTCCCCGGCGCCCCGCCTGCCGGTAGAACGACGGGTCGTCGGATCCCGAAGGCCCGCGGGCGATCGGGCCGACGACGGCGGAGCAGGGTGGAGGGACCGCGGATGACCGCGACGGGGCGCTGGCGCGGCCGTCTCGACGGCGCCCGGCGCGCGGCTCGGCGTCGGCGCACACCCGGTCCCACGACCGACCCGGCGGGCCCGCCCCTGCTCAGCGAGGTCGACCTCGCCGCCCTGGGAGTACACCCGCCCCTCCCGGCGCCCGCCTTCGAACGCGACGCCGACCACCGCGTGGAGGCCGCGGTGGGCGGCGAGGACCCCGTGGTGATCGTGGCCGGAGCACGGCTCGCCGGTGCGACACACGCCCTCGCCCGCGCCGCGCGGCTCCTGCTCGGCGACCACCGCCTGGTGCGCCCCGACCCGGCGACGCTCGGCGGCGCCGACCCCTTGGGCGCTCCCGCGGACCCCGCCCTCGCCGGCCTCACCGGTTCGCACGAGCCGGCCGGCCTCGTGGTGTGGCTGGACGGCATCGGGCCCTCGCTGCTGCGCGCCCTGCGCCGGGCGCAGCCGCCGGCCGGGGTCCGGATCCTCGCCACCGTGGACACGGCGCTGCTCCATCCCGACGTCACCCCGGGCCGGATGGGCGCCGGCATCACGGTCGTGCGCCTGCCCGACACGCTCTCCGCGGGCGAGGCGGCGCGGGCCGGCGCGACGGGCCTGTCCGTGCGCTCCGGGACGCGGCTCGGCGAGCCGCTCGTCGACCTCGGCCCGCACCGTGACCTGCTCGTCCCCGCCGACCGCGCGCGGACGTGGCGCCCGAGCCGGCGGGGCGAGGACCGGACGACGGCGAGGGCTCGCGCGGCCGTCCTGCGCGCCGCGGTGGACTGGGACCGCCTCGGGGTGCCGCACGCGCTCCCGACGCCGTTGCTCGCCCGGCTCGCCCTGGCCTACGCCCGCGACCTCACCGGCGACCCGGACACGGTGCCCGGGGTCGACGATCTCGGCCGGGCGGTCGAGTCCCTGGTCGCCGAGCGCCCCCGGCGCGGGGAGCCGCCGCTGCTGCGCCGCCTGCGGCTCCCCGAGGGGGTCCACCACGTCACGAACGGGCTGCTGACGGCGACGGCCGACGTCCTGGGAGCGCACGGCTGGACCCCACCCGCCCGTCTCGGCGAGGTCGTCGGCGACCTCCTCGAGGCCCCTCGGGTGCGGGACGGGCGTCGGGCGGTCGGTGTGCTCGCCCTGGTCCGGCGGTTCGACGACCTCGCCGCCCTGCTCCTGCGCCCGCCCCCGGACCGCGCCGCGCCACGGTCGACCACACCGGGCGAGAGCTACCGACTCGGGGTGGCGTCGTTGCAGGCGGGGCGGCCGGCCGAGGCGCGTCGCTGGTTCGCCGCCGTCCTCGACGGCACCCCCGACGACGGCACGGAGCGCTCGCTACGCGCGCGGACGGCGTTCTGGCTGGGACTCGACCGCGACGCCGAGCCCGCCGCGCGCCGGCGCCACCTCGAGCTCGTCGTGCGCGACGGCCCGCCGCGCGACGCCTCGGACGCGGGGCTGCTCCTCGCGGGCCTGGAGCGCGACGCCGGGAGGTTCGACGCCCAGCGTGGTTGCCTGCGGGCGGCGGTGGCCTCCGCCCGCGAAGCGGGTGACGCCGGCCGCGAGGCGGAGGCCACCCTCGACCTCGCCCACCTCGACCGGCACAGCGGGCGCAGCTCCGAGGCGCGCGCCGGCTACGCCCGGGTCCGGGAGCTCGTGGGCGACGAGGGCCCGGGCGGTACGGCCGCGGTCCGGGCGCTCGCGGAGATGGAGGACCCAGCGGACCCACCGGACCCGGAGGACCCGGGCGAGCTCGTGGCCGACCCGGTGCCCGAGCAGCGCCAGGACGAGCCGTCGCCGCCCGTGCGTCCCGGCGGGTCCCGGGCCTCGCGGTAGCCCTCAGGCGCCGACCGGGTCGGCGGCCTCGGCCGCCCGGCGCGGCGAGGGCACGCCGGGACGCCCCGGCGTGGGCAGCGGCGCGAAGACCGAGCCACCCAGCAGGCCCCGGCCGGTGCCCGCCGTCGCGAGGAGAGCGTCCTGGGCCCGCCGCGGCAGCGTGGCGACGTCGGGGGTGCCCAGGGCCGCGAGCTCGTCGAGCACCCGCTGCGGCCACGAGCGCGACGAGCCCCCGGCCACCGGGACACCGCCCCGGAACGGCGCGCACCGCGCGCCGAGGGCGGCCAGCGTCTCGGCCGGCAGCACTCCCCGCGCCGCATCGAGGAAGACCGCGCCGAGGTGGTCGTGGAGGACCGCGACGTTGTGCGCGGTCGCCGGGAAGCCGGCCCGCGCGAGCAGCGTCGGCGCGAAGCCCGGGGAGAGGCGGGGCGCGGCGGACGGCGCCATCCGTCCGGTGTACGAGACGAGCACCAGGACGAGGGCCGCGAGCGCGGCCAGCACGACGGTGGTGACGACGATGCCCATGACGGTCCCCTCAGCCTGCGGCGGCCGCCCTGGCCACCGCCTGTGACCTGACTCTCGCCTGCCGAGACCGTACCGTTACGAGGCCGTAGCCGATGCACCCGGACGGGGCAACCAGAGGGCGGCGCTCTGTCCCGACCGGGAACACTACGTGTAGTGACCGAATCGTGATGTCACTCGCCGCAACCTCCCTCCGCATCACCTGATCGGGCCATCTGCGGACGCGGTTCCTCGCTTATGTTGAGTCGCGCACGGCGACCGACGGGAGCCAGGACTCCGTCGGACGCGAGTGCCGGTCGCTCGTCGCGATCGGCAGGGGGAACGGACACTCGGTGGGGGGACACATGCGCGCACGGGCAGCTGCGACGACGGCGGCCGTCGGGGTCGTCACCACGTGGATGGCAGCCCCCTGGGTGGCCCTCGCCCTCGGCCGCTCCCTCGACGAGACGGCACGGGCCCGCGTGCGCGCGGTGCCGGGAAGAACCCGCCCGTCCTTCACTGAGACGCAGGTCGTCCCGCTGCGCCCCCGCCCCACCTGGGCCGCCGTGCCCTCCCCACGTCCCGCGGCCGACGCCGTCCGCCGCATGTCCACGGTCGGCTGACCCGCCACCGAGTCCACACTCCGCCCCGAGGAGCAGCCATGTCGTTCGCCGGGAACGTCGCCCTCGCCGCCGGCTCGTCCGCAGCCGCCTGGCTCGCCGCCCCGCTGGTGAGCGCCGCGGTGCACGGCACCACCGACCAGCGCACGCTCGCTGCCTGGAAGGACGAGACCGGACCGATCCCGCTGCCGCGTCTCGACGGTCGGGAGGCCGACGAGCACGAGGCCCCGGCGCGACACGCCTGAACCGAACGTCCCCGATCGGCGGAACCAGGTCCGCCAGCTGGCGGGCGATGGAGAGGGAGTAGGCCAGCCCGCCGACCCCAGGGACGTGATCTGCCGTGTTCCGCAGCACCGCGCCTCGCGCGACCCCGCAGCGCACCCCGTCCGCCGAGGCCGCGGCGCGCGGCCGACACCACCGAGCGGTCCGCGACCGCGAGGCCCGCGATCGCCAGGAGGCGCTGCGGCGGGCCCGGCGGCGCACCAGTCAGGTCGACGCCTGGGAGGCCGTCTCCGGCCCGCTGCCGACGGCCTCGGCCTCGGCCTCGGCCGCGCAGCGCAGCACGCCTGTGCGCCCGGAGCCGCCGCGCATCGACAACACCGCCGCCCGGCGTGACCCCCTCACCGCCCCCTTCCCTGCGGCGCCCCACCTGCCCGGTGCCCGCCGCGCCCCGGACGGACCGCTGCGCACCCCGGTGCGCGCGGGCGGACGACCCGGACGACCCCCTGCCGAGGCGATGACGGGATCGGCGGCATCCCGCGGAGCCGAGCGGGGCATCCCCGGCTCGTGACCGCTCCCGAGACGCCCCACCCCGACGACCGCCCCGCCGAGGACGAGGAGCCGGCGTTCGACGTCGACCTCGAGCCCGAGGACCAGGGCTCGGCCGAGGCCGCGGACGAGCAGACCGCGTGAGTCCCTGCTAGCTGCTGCTGGCTGCTGCTAGCCGCGCTCCCGCCAGGCGCGCTCGAAGGGGAGCCGCCAGGCGTTCGGCGCGATGAGCTGGTGGATCGCGTTCGGCCCCCAGGAGCCGACCGGGTAGGGCTTGGCGGGCGGCGGATCGGCGAGCAGCGGCTGCGAGCGGTCCCAGAGGGACTCGATGCCCTCCGCCGTGGTGAACAGCGTGTGGTCCCCGCGCATCGCGTCGAGGATGAGCCGCTCGTAGGCTTCCAGGACGTCCGCGGCCTCCCCGGTCTCCTGCGTGGAGAACTGCATCGAGAGCTTCTGCAGCCGCATCCCCGGCCCGGGCCGCTTGCCGTAGAAGGACAGCGAGACCCGCGAGGAGTCGGCGAGGTCGAAGGTCAAGTGGTCCGGGCCCTGGGTGCCGACGCCCGAGCCCTGCGGGAACATCGTGCGAGGCGCCTCCTTGAAGGCGATCGAGATGATCCGCTGGCCCTCGGCGAGCTTCTTGCCGGTGCGCATGTAGAAGGGCACGCCGGCCCACCGCCAGTTGTCCAGACCGGCCCGCAGCGCGATGAAGGTCTCGGTGTCCGAGTCCGGCGCGACGCCCGGTTCGTCGCGGTAGCCGCCGTACTGGCCCCGGACCACGTCGGACGGGTGGATCGGCAGGAGCGAGCGGAAGACCTTGTTCTTCTCCTCGCTGATCGCGCGGGGCTCCAGCGCCGTGGGCGGCTCCATCGCGACGAAGGCCAGCACCTGCATGAGATGGGTGACGACCATGTCCCGGTAGGCCCCGGTCGCCTCGTAGAAGCTCGCGCGCTGGTCCAGGCCCAGCGACTCGGGGATGTCGATCTGGACGTGGTCGATGAAGTTGCGGTTCCAGATCGGTTCGAAGAGCCCGTTGGCGAATCGGAACGCCAGGACGTTCTGCGCCGCCTCCTTGCCGAGGAAGTGGTCGATCCGGAACACCTGGGACTCGTCGAACACCTCGTGCACGAAGTCGTTGAGCCGGACCGCGCTCGCCAGGTCGTACCCGAAGGGCTTCTCCATGACCACGCGCGCGCCGCGCGCGAGGTCGGCGTCGCGCAGCATCTCGAGCACGGCCTGCGCCGCCCTCGGGGGAACCGACAGGTAGTGCAGGAGCCGGGCGCCGTCAGCGGCCTTGCCGGTGCGGTGCGCGGTGTCACCCACCAGCTGGGACGCCGCCTCCTTCACCGCGGACGCGAGCGCCTCGGGTCCCTCGGCCTGGCCGACGTAGGTCAGCCTCCTCGCGAAGTCCTCCCAGTCCGACTCGGCGAGGCGGTGCATCCCGAAGTTCTGCACCGCCGCGTGCGTGAGGTCGCGGAACTGCTCCGTCGTCAGCTCCTCCATCGCGGTCCCGACGATGCGGATGTCGGGGGCGAGCTCGGACTCGGCGAGGTAGGCGAGGCCCGGCAGCAGCTTGCGCTTCGCGAGGTCGCCGGTGCAGCCGAACAGCACGATGACGTGCGGGGGGATCGGGTCGAGGTCGCGGCGGAACGGCCGCGAGCCCGGCCCGGGGTAGGCGATGTCGGGGTTGTCGGTCCGGACGGGGTCGGACATCACGGATTTCCTCGCACAGGGCCGCAAGAGCGTGCACCGACCGTAGCCCGGTGTGGCGGGTGTGTGTCGACGAGCGACCAACCCGACCGCGCGGAGCGCGCTACCGGATCCACGCGGGGTGGACCCGCGGGACGTGCGCGACGGCGTCGAACTCCTGGGCGGGCACGAGCGGGGTCCGGGCGCGCAACTGCCCGGAGTCCACGACGGGGCCGAGACGCCGGGTCGCCGTCCGGGTGCCGGCCCACCGCGCCACCGGGCCCCCGGCGTCCCGCGCGCCCCGCAGGTCGACCAGGCGCCCGCCGTCGTCGCCGAGCGCGCTCGCCAGGTCGGCCTCGAGGGTGTCGCTCAGCCGCGAGAGGCGGTGCGTGGTGGGGCGCGGTCGCACCGCGCGCAGCACCCGGCGGCGCACCGCCGAGGTCCCGCCCTCGCCGAACAGGCCCCCCACCGCGTAGTAGGCCTCGCCGAGGGCCGCGCGCAGGTGACGCCCCGCCGTGGTCGGGTCGCCGACGCGCACCTGGTCGTCGTGACCCCAGAGCACCACGGCCGGCATGCCCTCGGGCACGGCGCTCTCCCTGGCCGCCCGGCCCACCGCCTCGGCGGCGAGCCGCGCCCGCAGCACCGGCGCGCTGTCGTCCGGCAGCGCCTCGGCCTCCTGCTCGCTGCGCGGTCCACGGACGCGCGCCGCGCAGGCCACCTCCGCGGCCCGCGCCACGATCCACGCGTGGCCGAGGGCCTCGGCGTACTGCCCGGGTGAGCTCTGGGCGACGAGGCGGGCCTCGTCGTCGACCATCCGTCCGTGCAGCCCGACGACGGCGTCGCGCACCCGGACCGGCCGCGCGCGGGCGTCGGGCTCGGCGTCGAGCAGGTCGGCGAGGCCGTCACGCGACTCGGGCAGCAGGTCGGGCGCCGTCGCCCGGAGGTAGGCGCCGAGGGCCCTCACCGAGGGCGCCGGGCGGACCGGGTCCACGCCCACGACCCGGATTCTGGTCCTCCGGGGAGCGCAGCTCGTTGTGGTCGCGCAGCCGGGAGACGAGCTCGACCACCTCGCGGGTGTCGTACTCCCAGCCGCCCAGCGTGGCGACCGCGGCCCCGGGGCTGCCCCGGCCGCGGACGGCCGCGTCGACGACGGTGGCCCCGGCCTCGCTCGCCCCCAGCGCCAGGACCCGGGTCCCCAGGTCCTCGACGGCGAACTCCACGAGCCGGCTCCCCAGCTCGAGCAGTTCCCGCGCGCCGTGGGCGGCGGCACCGACGCCGAGGACGCGCACTCCCGTGAGGGCCGGGCGCCAGGACGAGAGCCCGATCTCGTCGAGCGGCACGGCGTGGTCCGCCAGCCAGTCCGCGACCTCGTCGTCCACGCGCCGACCCTACGGCGCGCCTGCCCCCGCGCGGGCACCGGAGGACCGTCCCGGCGCTAGCCTGCTCCGCCGTGCGACGCCTCGTGGTCTGCTGCGACGGCACGTGGGACACCCCGGCCCAGCGGACCAACGTCTCGCTGGTGGCCCAGGCGCTCGCCGAGGAGCCCGACCAGGCCGTCCGCTATTTCCCCGGCGTCGGCGCCGGCGCCGACCCGATCACCCGCGCGCTCGAGGGCGGGCTCGGCCTGGGGCTGAACGCCCGCATCCGCGAGGCCTACACGTGGCTCGCCCAGACCTGGCGACCGGGCGACGTGATCGTCCTGGTCGGCTTCAGCCGCGGCGCGTTCACGGTGCGCAGCCTCGCCGGGATGCTCGCGGCCTGCGGGCTCGTCGCCTTCCCGTCGGGCAGCTCGCGGCGCAGCCGTGACCGGCTGGTCCGCCGGGTCTTCCGCGAGGGCTATCAGCGTCGCCGCCCGCTCGACGGGGTCGAGTTCCTCCCGGGCTTCGGACCCGACGACATCGCACCCATCGCGTTCCTCGGCGTGTGGGACACCGTCGGCGCGCTCGGGATCCCGCGGACGTTCGGCCTGCTCTCGACGCTGGTCTCCCGGCGCATCGAGGGGTTCCACGACCTGCGCCTGGCGCCCGACGTCCGGAACGCCCGGCAGGCCCTCGCGCTCGACGAGCGCCGCGGCCCCTTCCGGCCCGCGGTGTGGGCCGAGCCCGCCCCCGGGACCCACGAGTCGTTCGCGCAGCTGTGGTTCGTCGGGACCCACGGGGACGTCGGCGGCTCGGACGACCGGACCCGGGCGCTCTCCGACATCACGCTGCGCTGGATGACCGAGGAGGCGACGGCCGCGGTCGGGCTCACCTGGCGTGACGGCCCGCCCGGCGGCGAGGGCGACCCGCTCGGCCCGTTCGACCCCCGTCCCCAGGGCTGCTGGCGCTACCTGGCTCCGCGACCCCGCAGCGTCCCCCACGTCGTCGCGGGCGCCCCCGACGTCCACCCGTCGGCCGTGGCACGGCGGGCCGCGATGCTCGTCCCGCCCTACCGGCCCGGGCTCGTGCCCGAGCCGGGCGGGTCCGGCGGGTCCCCCGTCCCCGCCGACGACCCCTGGGTGGAGACCGGCCTCTACCTACCCGCGGGCCGGTACGCCCTCGCGGCCTCCGGCTCCTGGGCCGACCACGGCGCCACCACCTCTCCGGCCGGCTTCGCCCGGTGGCCGTGGCGCGCGTGGCCCGACTACGCGCTCGGCGCGGTCCTCGCCGCCTACCGGCGCGTGGTCCGGCGGTTCACCAGCCGCGGCGCCGACGCCCTCGACGCGCCCCGCCAGGACGCCCGTCGGATGGCCCTCGTCGCCGCCGTCGCGAACGACGTCCGCCATCCCGACGGCACCCTCGACGAGGGCAGCGTCGTGACGATGGGACCCCGCGCCACGGCGGATTCTGGAGCTCGCGCGGCCCGGCTACCTCTACGCCTATGCGAACGACTCGTGGTTCGGCTACGGCGGCAACCGGGGGGCCGCGACCCTCACGGTGACGCGCACGTGACCCGGCCGGGGGCGGGCCCGGCCGCCGTCGTCGGGGATCGGAGGTGCCGGGGACCGACCACCGCGGCGTGCTGGCCACCGTGCACACGGTGGGCTGAGGCGGCGTCGTCAGCCGGGCAGCAGGGAGGAGACGTCGGCGACCTGGTCGGGCGGCGGGGGCACGACGGCGGGTGCGGACCCGACGTCGGAGAAGGTGAGCGTGGTCGTCGTGGTGGTCGGGGTCCCGGCGGGAGCGTTGGGCGTCGCCGGGACGCGCACCGTCTGTGATACCCGCTTGAGCTTGCCGCCGCCGTCGACCCAGACGTCCACCGGCAGCAGGTTGGTGCCGAGCTGGGCCTTGAGCCGGTCGATCCCGGGCTTCGTCGCGGGGTCGGTGGCGCCCGGCACCTTGTCGAGGTCCACCGCGCCGGCGTAGTGGGTGGTGGCCACGCCGTCGATCTGCTCGGGACCGACGAGGCGGGTCGTGTCGCTGATCGCCCGCAGGTAGCCCAGCTGCGCGGCGGGGTTCCCGGTCGTCCCGACGCCGAGCGCCCCCAGGGGGGCGCCGTATCCCGACTGCGCGAGCCTGTCCACGTTCACCGACACCCACTGCTTGCCGCCCGCCACCGCGCTGATCGCGCCGGCGGCCGCGGGCGGGAGCTGGGCGGCGAGGGTGCCGCCGCTGAACACCACCCGGACCGCGCCGAGGGAGGGCACCTGCAGGGTCAGGTCGGCGGCCTGGTGGGCCGGGTCGACCACGCCGGTGCCGTTCAGCGGCATCGTCTGCCCGGCCACGGCGGTCTGTCCGGCCACCACGGCGTGGGAGGGCCCGGCCGCCGCGGTGGCGACGACCGCCTCGCGCACGATCTCGGCGGGTGGACGGCCGGGGGTGGGGCCGGTCTCAGCGCAGCCGGCGAGGAGCGCGACGGCGCCGAGGACGGGGATCAGGACCGCGACGAGCCGGATGGACACCCCTCCATGGTCGCTTCCGGGTCGTGAGCCGCCCGTGCCGGGCCCGATGTCGGCGACGTGTCCCCGTGGCAGCAACGGCATCCTATCGGCGTGCTCCCCTTCCCCTGGCAGGACGGCGCCGCTCACCCATCGCGCCCGGGCCCCCGCGACGAGCCGGCCTCGCTGCGGGTCAGCGCCAGCGGTGCGTCCGCCGGCCCTTGATCGTCGTCGCGAGCTGGCGCTGCCAGAGGGCCCACGTCTCGGGGTCGAGGGTCTGGCCGCCGGGCGGGGTGGCCGTTCGGGTGCGGCCCGTCGCCGGGCCGTCCGACGAGGCGACGCGGGTGGACCCGGTCGACGACGACCGGTCGGCGGTGCCGACGGCGGCGGGCAGCGGTCCCGAGGGGTGACCGGTGCCGGGGCGGCCCGCCCGGAGCGCCGGACCCGATGACGTCGCGGGCAGCGGCCCCGACGGGTGGCCCACCGGAAGCGGGGGCGGCGGGGCGATCACCGGACGCCCTCCGGTCGCCGCAGCCGGGACGGGCACCGGGCCCGAAGGGCTCGCCGGATGCGCCCGCCCGACCGGGGGGAGCACCGGTCGGGAATCCGGCGCGGACCCGGCGAGCGCAGCGAGCACGCGGCCGCCCACCACCGGCGCCCACGGCCAGAACCGCTCCGCGGACCGCGTCTTGACGAAGCCGAGACCCATGACGAGCCCGAAGATGAGGTGGCCGATCAGCGAGAGCGTCAGTGTCACCGGCGTGACAGGGAACATCATCGACTGGCCCTTGGGGGCGATCCAGACGGTGGCGATCAGCCCGGCCCACACCGGAAAGACCGCGAAGGCGACCGCCACGCCCACGACCTGCTTCGCGGGCCGGCGGTGCAGGCCCACGAACGCCGCACCGACGAAGAACGCCACGCCGATCCCGCCCCCGTCGCCGAGGTAGCGCCACAGGTAGCCGACCCAGGCGCCGGCCGCCTTCGTGGCCCCGTCCCCGATGATCCAGGTGCCCATCGTGGGGATGAAGTCCGCCCACCACCCGAGCATGTAGACCGTGTCGAGGCGGAAGACGTCGTAGAGCGCGCACGCGACGATCCCCCACAGGAACCCGTGGAGGATGACCCGGTCCTCGGGGTGCGGATCGAAGATCGAGAGCCCCACGATCACCGCGGCGAGGGGGATCACCAGCAGTGCCGCGCTCGCGTTCATCTCGATCAGGCCGAAGACCTGCGCCGAGATCGCGAGCAGGGGGAGCGCCGAGAGCAGCAGGTGCAGACCGACCCGCAGCAGGCCCCTCCGGCTGACGGGAGCCGTGCCCGGGGAGACGTCCGTCGTGTTCATCGGCGAGGAAGGTAGGGGCCCGCGAACGGTCGCGAGCCCAACCTGAGAGCCCCGGCCCACCGGCGCGATGACGGGCGATCACCGCGCGCCCACCGGCCCGGTGCCTCGTCCGTCCGGACCAGTACGCGGCCCCGGGAGGAGCGATCGGTGACAGATCGGCTCCGGACCGTTCTCAGCTCGGGCCGCCGAGCGCCGCGAGCGCCCGCGAGTCGGCGCCGAACGGTCACGCCCCGGCGTGTCCCCTGTGCTCCTGATCACCGGCGAGAGCCCCGGCACCGACCGGCCCACCCGCCACGAGCCCCGGGCCGCTCTCAGGCCCGCGACCGCACCCCCCGCCGTCGTCCCACCGCGAGCTGACGGGGCCGACCTACGCTGGATCGATGACGACGACCGGGCGACCTCCGCGCGCCCGCGCCGCCGGTGACGAGGCCGGCCGCCCGCCCGCCGCGCGGCGGGTCCGCGTCGCCGTGCTCCTCGCCCTCGCGACCCTGCTCGCCGTCGTCGTGCTCATCCCCGACCGGTTCGGCCTCGACCGGGTGCTGCCCTTCGCGGTCTTCGCGGCCCTGCGCCCCGACCTGGCCGCCGGGATCGGCGGACTCGCGCTCGTCCTGCTGGTGGTGCGTCGACGGTGGTGGCCGGTGCTCGTGCCCGCGCTCGTCGTGGCGGTCGTCGCCGCGGCGATCGTGGTGCCCCGCGCCGTCGCCGGGCCCACGCCGCCGCCGGGAGGCACCGAGCTCACGGTGCTCGAGCTCAACGCGTACGAGGGGCACGCCGACGCCCCAACGATCGCCGCGCTCGCCCGCGCGCGGGGCGCGGACCTGGTCGTGCTGCCCGAGTCCGGGGAGGGCATGCGGGCGCGCCTGGCCGCCCTGCTGCCGGGGTACCGCACCTGGACGAACGTGCCGCCGTGGGCGGCCGACGTGCGCGGGATCGTCGTGGCCGCCTCCCCCCGCGCCGGGGACGTCACGGCCCGCCGCCTCGACGGGGACACCCGCTACCCGTGGGCCGAGGTCACCGGCGGGATCCTCGGCGGGACGCGGTTGGTGGCCGTGCACCTGGTGTCGGTGGTGCCGAGCTGGATCTCCTACTGGCCCGACGAGCTCGGGATGCTCCGGCAGTGGTGCGCCCCGGGCGGCGACCCGACTCCCGCGATGATCGTCGGCGACCTCAACGCCACCCCGGACAACTCGGCCTTCCGGTCCGGTACGGCCGGATGCACCGACGCGGCGACCGCCACCGGGAACTCGCTCGTGCCCACCTGGCGTTCGAGCTTCCCCCGGTGGTTCGGCGCGCAGATCGACCACGTGCTGACCCGCCCGGGTGTCGACGGCGCCGTCCCGCAGGCCCGGTCGACCGAGGTGATCGCGGTGCCCGGGAGCGACCACCGCGCCCTGCTCACGCGGCTGCGCCTGTAGCCCCACGGCGCGGGCGGCGAGGAACTCACGGCGCCGAACCGCCTCCCCCGTAGGCTCGGGCGCGTGGCACGACCGACGTGGATGCGGGTCCCCCGCTGGCTGCGTCCGCGCCCGGGCAACCCCGACGGCACGATGACGCTGCTCGAGCACATCCACGAGCTGCGCCGGCGGCTCATGATCGGGGTCATCGCGGTCATCGTCGGGACGATCATCGGGGTCGTCTGGTACCAGTACCGGATCTTCGGGCTGCCCTCGCTGGGCCAGTTGCTCACCGAGCCCTACTGCAAGCTGCCCCCGAGCGCGCGTCTCACGCTGGGCAACCCGAACCAGTGCCAGCTCGTGGCCTTCGGCCCGTTCGAGCAGCTCGCCCTGCTCATCAAGGTGGGGGTCGCGGCCGGCGTCGTGCTCTCCAGCCCGGTCTGGCTCTCCCAGCTGTGGGGCTTCATCACGCCGGGCCTGCACGCGCACGAGCGGCGCTTCGCACGGATCTTCATCGGCACGGGCACCGTGCTGTTCCTCGGCGGCGCCGTCCTGGCCTACCTGGTGCTCACCCAGGCGCTGTACTTCCTCGTCACGGTCGGTGGCGGGATCCAGATCACGGCGCTGCGCGGCGAGGACTACTTCGGCCTGCTCGTCACCCTGCTGATCATCTTCGGCGTGAGCTTCGAGCTGCCACTGCTCATGATCATGCTGAACCGGGTCGGGATCTTCCCGTACTCGCGGATCAAGGCCTGGCGCCGCGGGCTGGTCTTCGCGATCTTCGTGTTCGCCGCGATCGCGACGCCGGGCCAGGACCCGTTCTCGATGCTCGCGCTCGGGCTCTCACTCACCGTCCTGTTCGAGATCGCCGCCCAGGTGTGCCGGGTGCACGACAAGCGCGCGCTGCGGGCCTCGCCGTGGGCCGGGCTCGCCGACGACGAGGCGGGCCCGTCACCGGTCACGGGACCGGCGGCGACCGTCGAGCCGGTCCGGGCCTCGGCCCCCGTCGCGCCCTCGTCCCTGGACGGCCCGGCCGTGAACGGCTCCCGCCCGACGGATCCACCGGGCTTCGACGACGTCACGTAGGGCAGCGCGCGCCCGACGGGGTCGCTGCCATCGCGACCCGCCCGACCTCGACGGGCACACCGCGCGGCGGCGAGAGCGACCCGGCCTGCCCGGAGTGCTCGTGATCTTGCCGGCGAGCCGGCACCCCGTGGACGTGACGTGGGCGCAGCGGGCGCCCGTACGCGTCGTGGTGCCCACCGGTGAGGCCGCACCAGGTGCAGTCCGGGTCGGCCGGAGGCGTGCCGGGCAGGCGGACCAGCCCCTGCTCGGGCGGGCGCGCCGGGGCGGGCTCGAGGCCGAGCGCCAGCGGGCGGTAGCGGCGGCGCCAGAGCCACCGGGCCAGCACCAGGAGTCCTCCCGCGACCAGGGCGACGACGGCCAGCCATTTGAGGAGGAGGACCGCACACAGCGCGATGACGGTGCCCACGAGGGCACTCGGGACGGGGACGCGCAGCGGACCGGGCGACACCCGATCGAGGTTAGGTCGTGGCAGCACGTGGGCGGAGGAGGCGCTCCGCGCCATGTGAACGATTTTGGTCGTCATGGCGACCAACAGCGTTCACATGCGCGCAGCGGCCCCGGCGGGCCGCGAGGTCGGGGGTCCCGCGGGCCGCCGGGGCTCGCTCGGGTTGTCGTCGCCGTCCCGCGCGGCGTTACGCCTGCGCCGAGGATTCCTCCGCGATCGCCGCCTCGGCCTCGTCGGACCACATCAGGGACCGGGTCGTCACCTCGACCCCGTCGGGCGTCGTGCCCCCGGAGAGCGCGGCGGCACGGACGCAGCAGTGCACCCAGAGCTGGAACTGGATCTCGCGGGCGACGCCGAGCCGGTTGTAGACGACGTCGGCGAGCGGGTCACCGGCCCGAGCCCAGGTGGTGATGCTGAACTCGAGCTCGTCGTCGGGCAGGGCCGTGGCGGCGAACTCGATCTGGCCCGCCTCGAGGTGCCCGTCGAGGGTGGCGAGGCGGAACGAGGAGCGCTCATCGCCGTCGCGGCGGTCGACGACGCGCACCGGGCCGTCCCAGGGGCCGGGCATGCGGACGACGAACTCGTCGCCGACGCCGAGGGCGTGCCGGTCGTCGCCCACGCGGTCGAAGCGGGCGACCCCGGGCACCATGGCCTGGTTCATGTCGGCGGCGAGCACCGCGACGAGGGCGCGTGGTCCCAGCCGGGGCGCGACGACACGGGTGCGGAAGACGCGGTGCAGCATCGGCCCGTGGCCGGCGTCGACGGGCTGGTCGCGACCGTTCGCGTCCAGCAGCGGCGGCGGCGCGTCCGCCCCCGGGTCCCCGGCGAGCCGCCGATGCGTGACGCGGACCCCGGGCAGGCCCCAGATGCGGCAGAGCGCGAGGAGGCCGCGCGGGAGCTCGGTGAGCATCAGGACCTCGCGCAGGACCTGACGTGGCCCGGGGACGATCTGCACCCGCGCCGGATACCCCGCGGCTCGCCGTTCCTAGCGGGTGCTCCGCGCGACACCGGGCGCGGAGCCGTCGGGGCGGCGCCGCCCGGTCTCGCAGCGCCGGCGCAGCCCGTCGGCCAGGTGGTCCAGGTGCGACGCGGTCGTGGCCCCGGTCAGCCGCTCGGCGAGGACGGCGGCCCAGCCCGAGCGCTCGAGCGTGAGCTCCACCACGGTCCCGTCCGGCGGCGACGGGGTGATCCCGACGACGAGGCGCGAGGCCGCTCCGACCCCGCCTCCGGTCCAGGTGAAGCCGCGGTACGAGCGGACCTCGGCGACGCGCCACTCGCGCACGGGCAGGTGCCGGGCCCGTACCCGGACGCCCCCGCCGACGACGAGGGGGCCGCCGTCGTAGGGGGTCACCTCGTGCAGCACGGGGCTCCATTCGGGCCAGCGGGCGACGTCGGTGAGAACCGCCCACACGTAGTCCGGGCACGCGCCGACGCGCACCTCGCGGTGCTGGTGCACTCCGGGGCCTCCCTGCCTCGCCGCGACCCGCCGCACCGAGGGTAGGGACCGTGGGGACCCGGAGGGAACCGTCCGGGCGTCAGCGTGGCAGCGACGCGAGCGCCTCGAGGGCGGGCAAGGCGCGCCGCAGCGCCTCGCGCTGGTCCTCCGCGAGGCCGCCCATCCGCGACTCGAGCAGTTCGGCGCGGTCGGCCCGCTCGGCGTCCAGAGCCGCGGTGCCGGGGTCGGTGAGCTCGATCCACGCGGAGCGGGCGTCGTCGGGGTCGGGGACGCGGCGCACGAGCCCGGCGGACTCGAGCGCGGCCACGCCCCGGCTCATGGTCGGCGCGCTCACGCCCTCGAGCCGGGCCAGGTCGACCAGGCGGAGCCGGCCGTGGTCGGCGAGCGTGGCGAGCGCGGAGGTCTGCAGCGGGTGCAGCCCCGCGCCCCGGACCGCGCGGAGGCGGCGGTTGAGGCGGCCGACGGCCAGCCGCAGGCGGACGGGGACGTCGGGCGGGGTCACCGTGGGTGGAGGGCTCACGGGTCACCTCCGGGGTGCTGGAGCCTGGCGCCGTCGACCGGGTGCCGCGCCACCTCCACCGTATCGCGTCGACAACACCTCTGTGTCAGAGCTAATCTTCCCGCGTGACCACCGTCGTCGGGCTCGCCGAGGGCCTCATGCCCGCGGTCCTCGCGCTGCGCCGCGCGGTGCGGCGGCGCACCCGGGAGCGGATGGGCGTCCCCGCCCTGCCGCCCGCCCAGGTCGAGCTGTTGCGGGCGGTGCAGGACTCCCCCGGCATCGGGGTGGCCGGCGTCGCGCGGCGGCTGCGGCTGGCGGAGAACTCGGTGAGCACCCTGGTGCGCGCCGCGGTCGCCGAGGGCCACCTGCGGCGCAGCCCCGATCCGGCCGACCGCCGCGCGGCCCGACTGGAGCTCACCGACGTCGCGCACGACCGGCTGCGCCGCTGGCGGGCCGTGCGGGGCGAGGTCGTCGACGCGGCCCTGGCCCGTCTCGACCCGGCCGACCACGCGACCCTCACCGCGGCCCTGCCCGCACTCGTCCGGCTCCTGGACGCGGTCGAGGAGACCGGTCCGGACGAGGCGGACGGAGGCACACGGTGAGCACCTTGAGCACGGAGAACGACCCGGTCCGCACCCGGGGCCTGCGCTACGCCTTCGGTGACCACATCGCCGTGGACGGGCTCGATCTCGCCCTGCGCCCGGGCGAGGTCTTCGGCCTGCTCGGCCCCAACGGCGCCGGGAAGACGACCACGATCCGCGTCATCACGACGCTGCTGCCCGCTCCGCCGGGCACGGTCACCGTCGCCGGGCTCGACGTCGCCCGGCACCGCCGGCAGGTGCGCCGGCTGCTCGGGTACGTGCCCCAGCAGCTCTCGGCCGACTGGTCGCTGACCGGCCGGGAGAACGTCGCCCTCTTCGCGCGCCTGTTCGACCTGCCCCGCCGGGAGCGCGCCGAGGCGGTCGGCGGCGTGCTCGACGCGATGGGCCTCACCGAGGCGGCCGACCGCACCGCGTCCACCTACTCCGGCGGCATGGTTCGCCGCCTGGAGCTGGCTCAGGCCCTGGTCAGCGCCCCGCGGGTGCTGGTGCTCGACGAGCCCACGGTCGGGTTGGACCCGGTGGCGCGCTCCGGGGTGTGGGACCGCATCCACGAGGTGCGCCGCGAGACCGGCATGACCGTGCTCGTCACGACCCACGCCATGGAGGAGGCCGAGCTGCACTGCGACCGGGTGGCCCTCCTGCACCGCGGCCGCAAGCGCGCCGAGGGCACCCCCGCCGAGCTGACCGCGGCGCTGGGGCGGGTGGGGGACGGCCCGGCGACTCTCGACGACGTCTTCCGTCACCACACCGGCGACACCCTGAGTCAGGCCGGCCAGGAAGGGAGGATGCGCGATGTCCGTTCTGCCCGCCGCACCGCCCGCCGCGTCGGCTGAGCGCCTCTCGCCGGTCGGCGAGCTGACCCTGCTCGCCCGCCGGATCGGGGCGATGTGCCTGGTGGAGCTGCAGAAGCTGCGCCACGACCGGACCGAGCTCGTCACCCGCACCGTCCAGCCCGCGCTGTGGCTGATCGTGTTCGGCACGACCTTCAGCCGCATCCACGCGATCCCGACCGGCTCGACGCCGTACCTGGACTTCCTCGCCCCGGGGATCCTCGCCCAGTCCGCGCTGTTCATCGCGATCTTCTACGGCATCCAGGTCATCTGGGAGCGCGACGCCGGGGTGCTCGCGAAGCTCCTGGTGACGCCGACCCCGCGGATGGCACTGGTGACGTCGAAGGCGTTCGCGGCCGGCATCCGGGCGCTCGTGCAGGCCCTCGTCGTCGTGGTCATCGCGCTGCTGCTCGGGGTCGGGATCACGCCGAACCCGCTGAAGTGGGTGGCCGCGGCCGCCGTCGTCGTGCTCGGGTCGGCGTTCTTCTGCTGCCTCTCGATCACGCTCGCGGGTGTGGTGCTCTCCCGCGACCGGCTCATGGGCATCGGCCAGGCGATCACGATGCCGCTGTTCTTCGCCTCGAACGCGCTCTATCCGGTGCAGCTCATGCCGACGTGGTTGCAGGTGATCAACCACGTCAATCCGCTGTCCTACGAGGTGGACGCGCTGCGGGGGCTGCTCGTCGGCACGCCGGCCCGGCTCTGGCTCGACGCGGTGGTGCTCGTGGTCGCCGCCGTCGCGATGATCTCGATCGCCTCGGCGCTGCTGCCGCGGCTCGCGCGGGGATGACAGTCCTCGAGGACGCTGCCTAAATCCGCGAGTCGCGGCCCTGCCACCAGGTCTCGCGCAGCTCCCGCTTGAGGATCTTCCCGGCGCCGGACTTCGGCAGCGGGTCGGTGCGCAGCTCGACGCCGCGGGGCACCTTGTACCCGGCGATCGTGAGCCGGCAGTGCGCGACCAGCTCGTCGCCGGTGACCTCGGAGCGCGTCTGGACCACCGCGTGCACGGCCTCGCCGAAGCGCTCGTCGGGCACCCCGAACACCGCCGCCTCCACGACGGCCGGGTGGGAGTACAGCGCGTTCTCCACCTCGGCGGAGTACACGTTCTCGCCCCCGGAGACGATCATGTCCTTGGCGCGGTCGACCAGGAACAGGTAACCGGCCTCGTCGAGGTAGCCCAGGTCGCCCGAGGTGAACCAGCCCCCCTGCAGCACCTTCGCGGTCTCCTCCGGCTTCTGCCAGTACCCGGGAGTGACGTTGGCGCCGCGGATGGCGACCTCACCGACCTCACCGGGCGCCAGCGGCGTGCGCTCCACCGGATCCAGGATCGCGACCTCCACCCCGACCGCCGGGCGCCCGCACGACATCGCCCGCGGGCCGTCGAGACGCAGCTGCTCGTCGGGGTGCAGCGTGACGATCGGCGAGGTCTCGGTCAGCCCGTAGATGTGCAGCATCGACGCGTCCGGGAACGTCGCGTGGGTGCGCTTGAGCAGCTCGCGCGCCGCCGGACTCGAGCCGTGGGACAGCCAGCGCAGGCTCGACACGTCACGGGGACGTTCGGCCTGCTCGACGGCGAGGGCGTCCATCATCGTGGGCACCACCAGCGTCGCGGTGATCCCCTCGCGCTCGACGACGTCGAGCACCCCGGCCGCGGTGAACGCCGGCACCAGCACCTGGGTGCCGGCCGCCCACGCGGTGGCGAGCGCGCCGATGGTCCCCGCGGCGTGGAACATCGGCGCGACCACCATGAACCGGGTGTCCTCGGTGAACGGCCAGCAGGCCATGAAGTGCAGGGCGTTGGCGACCAGGTTGCCGTGGGTGAGCATCACGCCCTTGGCCGCACCGGTCGTGCCGCCGGTGTAGAAGATGCCCGCCACGTCGTGCTCGCCGGGAGCGTCGTCGCCGTCGGGCAGGGCCGCGGGTTCGGCGGAGGCGAGCAAGGTGTCGTACTCCTCGACGAGATCGATCACCCGCACGCCGAGCTCGTCGACGCCCGCCACGACCCGGTCGGTGAACAGCACCCGCGTCCCGGAGTCGGAGAGCGAGTAGCACCGCTCCGGGTCGGAGTGGCGGGTGTTGACCGGGACGACGACCAGGCCCGCGATCGGCAGCGCGAGGTGCAGCTCGAGGTAGCGGTGGCAGTTGACCGAGAGCACCGCGACCCGGTCGCCCCGGCGCAGTCCGAGCGCGGCCAACACGCCGATCAGGCGCTCGACACGGTCCCCGAGCTCGCGGTAGGACAGCGTGGCCTGCGGGCAGACGACCGCGGCGGCGTCCGGCGCGACGACCAGGGCGCGACGCAGCGGCGCGGCGACGGTCCGCGTGGGGTTGCGGGCGTCCCCCGCCGGCGCCGGCCCCGGTGCGGACCCGATGCCGTGCGCCTCCAACGTCGCCATCGGCCTGCCTCCCACACTGCCCGAACGATCGTTCGGTGGGTACGATAGCAGGCGGCGCGATCGGCAACACCCCTCCGATCGGCCGCGCAGGGGTCGGGCGCGCGTCGCGGGCCCCGTAGAGTCCCCACGACCATGACGGGAGCCCGGCGATGAGCGCGACGCGCGAGGAGGCAGCCAGGCGGCCGAGCCGCCGCGCGACCAACGCGGAGCCCTACACGCTGGCCTCGCTGGTCGAGGTGGCCGCGCAGGCCTTCCTCGAGCGGGGGTACGACGCCACCAGCATGGAGGACCTCTCCCGGGCCGCCGGCATCACCAAGTCCTCTTTCTACCACCACGTCTCGGGCAAGGAGGCGCTGCTGCGGGGGGCGCTCGACCGGGCCCTCGACGGCCTGTTCGGCGTCCTTGCCGAGCCCCGCGCCGTCGACGGGGCGCCGGTGGACCGGCTGCGCCACATCGTGCGCCGTCAGGTCGAGGTCCTGGGCACCGAGCTGCCCTACGTGACGCTGCTGCTGCGACTCCGGGGCAACACCGAGACCGAGCGGTGGGCGCTGGGCCGCCGCCGGGAGTTCGACCAGGCCGTCGCGGCGCTCGTCCGGGAGGCGACCGAGACCGGGGCGACGCCGCCCGAGGTGGATCCGGTGGTGGCCGCGCGGCTGCTGTCGGGGACGGTGAACTCGCTCATCGAGTGGTACCGCCCGGAGCGCATGGCACTCGCCGACCTCGTCGACGCGGTCGAGCGGCAGGTCTTCGCCGGTCTCCTGGGTGGCCTGCCGCCCCGGTGATCGTCACCGGTAGAACTGACCCGTGGATCCCGACGACGACAGCGCCGGCGAGCCCGCGACCCCGACGTCGGACGGCCGCACCGCACGATTCCGGGCGCAGGCGGTCCGCGCCGGCGCACGGGCCCGCGAGCTCGACCGGTCGCCCGCCCTGCAGCGCGCGGTGAAGCGGGTGCGCGGCGCCCTGCCCGGCGACGCCCACTTCGGCGACCCCCTCTCCCTCGGCGGTGCCCGCCCCACCGAGGCCGCCGGGCGGGCCATCGTCGGCCTGACCGGTGACCGGTCCGGCGTCATCCGCGAGCTCGGCCTCGCCGGGGTGCAGCTGTGGCAGTCGGTGCTCGAACGGCTCGGTCGCGGCGGCGGTGAGCACGAGCTGGTGCTCGTGTTCACCGACCTCGTCGACTTCTCCCGCTGGGCGCTCGAGGCGGGTGACGACGCGGTGCTACGGGTGCTGCGCGAGGTCGGCGACGCCTGGGAGCCGCCGATGACCGAGCGCGCGGGCAGGCTGGTCAAGCGCCTCGGCGACGGGCTCATGGTGGCGTTCGCCGACCCCGCCGCGGCGCTGGCGGCCGTGGTCGAGGCCCGCCACCACCTCGGCGAGCTGCGGGTCGAGGGCTGGACCCCGCGGATGCGGGCGGGGCTGCACTCGGGGCACCCGCGGCGGGTCGGGGGTGACTACCTCGGCGTCGCGGTGAACACCGCCGCGCGGCTCGGCGACGCGGGCAGGGCCGACGAGATCCTCGTCAGCGGGGACCTGCTGCGTCGACTCGACGCGACCACGGCCCGGCGCCGGCGACGGCTGCGACTCAAGGGCGCGCCGACCGACCTCGAGGTGTACGCGGTGGAGCCGGTGTAGGTGCGCTGCGCGCTGGTGAGCAGAAATCGAGTGGACTCCCACGGCTGCCACAACAGCCCTCACGGTCCACTCGGCCAGGTCGGGCCTCCGCTTCGGCTCACGAGCCGGAGGCAGCGATCCGCTCCAGCCACTCTGTCAGCAGGCCGCGCTCGGCGTCGGTGAGCACCGCGACGTCGTCGAGCGCCACCCGCAGGGAAACCGCCGCGGCCACCGGTTCGGACGCCGGAGCGGCCGGCTCGTCCGTGGTGATCGCCGCGATCACTGACTCGCATGCCGCCTCGGACAGGCCGGGGTCTCGCTTCTCCGGGGGCACCGCGATGAGCGAGAGCGCGGTGCCGCTGCCCGCCGAGTGCACCAGCCCGACCGCGCGGCCCTCGGGCACGCGCAACCGTCCGGCCGCCGCGATGCGGTGCACGAGCGCGGCGAGCGCCCCGAACGCCGCCCGCGCGGCAGGCGAGTACCCCTCGCCCAGTGGGCGGGCGTACATCAGCCGGTACAGCGCCGGCCGTTCGAGGGCGAGGCCGACGTGCAGGTCCCAGCCGGCACGGAGATCGGCGACGGGGTCGTCGGTCTCCTCGCGGACGGTCTTCTCGGCGAGATAGGTCTCGAAGCCGTGCGTGACGACGGCGTCGAGCAGGCCCTGTTTGTCCCCGAAGAGCCGGTAGATCGTCGGCGCCTGGACCCCCGCCGCCGCGCTGACGGCCCGCGTCGAGACCGCCTCCTCGCCGCCGGACTCGAGCAGGCGCGCGGCCGCCTCGACGATGCGCGCTCCCCTCCCGTCCACGGTGACGATGTTAACAGAAGCGCGTTAGCGCTGATGCGTTTCCGCTGTTAGCGTGCGAGCATTATCAGCGATAGGAGATCGACATGTTCGTCGTCACCGGAGCCAACGGCGTGCTGGGGCGGGGCGTGGTGGAACGGCTGCTCGAGCTGGTTCCCGCGGACCGGGTCGGGGTGAGCGCGCGCGACACCGACGCCGCGCGGGACCTCGCCGACCGCGGCGTCCGGGTCCGCCACGGCGACTTCGCCGAGCCGGCCACCCTGACCGAGGCGTTCGAGGGCGCCGAGCAGGTGCTCGTCGTCAGCGGGACGACGCTCGGTGAGGCGGGGGTGGCCCAGCACCGGGCCGCCGCCGAGGCCGCCGTCGCCGCCGGGGCGCGCCGCGTCCTCTACACCTCCCACCAGGGCGCGCGGCACGACTCGCCGTTCGCCGCCGCGGCCGACCACGCCGGGACCGAGGAGGCGCTCGCCGCGACCGGGGTGCCGTGGACCTCGCTGCGCAACGGCTTCTACGCGAACACCCTCCCGATGCTGCTCGACGACGCCGCGAGCACCGGGGAGATGCGGCTCCCCGCGGACGGGCCGGTCGCGTGGACGACGCGGGAGGACCTGGCGGCCGGAGCGGCGCGGCTGCTCGTCGACGGCGCCCCCGACGGCCCCACCCGCCCGCTCACCGGCCCGGATGCGGTGGACCTGGACACGATGGCGCGGACCGCCGGGGAGATCACCGGCCGGACGATCCGCCGGGTGGTGGTCCCCGACGACGAGTACGTGGCGGACCAGGTCGCACGGGGACCCCTGCGCCGGTCGCGGAACTGATGCTCGGGCTGTTCCGCGCGAGCCGGCGGGGCGATTTCGCGCCGGCCGACCCGACGCTGGGCGAGCTGATGGGCCGACGGCCGCGCTCGATCCGCGACGTGCTCACCCAGGCGCTCATCCTGACCCGCTGACGGATGCCCTGCTCGGGACGAACGACTCGTTCGTGGCGTCTACGTGCACGAACGAGTCGTTCGTCCCGGGGCGGGACCCACCTACTCGACGACGCCGTCGCCGCGACGGCCGAGGCCCACGGCGATCAGGCCGGCGCGCCGCAGCAGGGCGGGGTCGATGATGTTGCGGGTGTCCACGACCAGCGGGCGCTTCATCGCCGCCGCCATCACCGACCAGTCCAGCGAGCGGAACTGCGGCCACTCGGTGAGCACCAGCACCGCCTCGGCGCCCTGGACGGCCGAGACCGCGTCGACGGCCAGCGGCACCCCCTCGATCTCGCTGGGCGCCGGCTCGCCGTCGCGCAACTTCATCGCTTCCGGCCCGTCCACGAACGCCGGATCGAACCCCACCAGGTCCGCCCCGGCCTGGCGCAGCAGCGCCGCGATCGCCAGCGCCGGCGAGTCCCGCAGGTCGTCGGTCCCCGCCTTGAACGTCAGCCCCAACAGCGCCAGCCGCACCCGCGACAGCGACCCGGTCCGCTTGCCGGTCACCGCCAACCGCACCTTGTCCACGATCCGCTGCCGCTGACGGGTGTTGGTGTCGATGGTCGCCCGCAACAGGCGGAACTCGAAGTCCGCCGCGTCCGCCACCTGCAACAGCGCGTGGGTGTCCTTGGGCAGGCACGACCCGCCCCAGCCCGGGCCCGGCGAGAGGAACGCCTGCCCGATCCGCCGGTCGTAGCCGATCCCCTCGGTCACGTCCGCGATGTCCGCGCCCACCCGCTCGCACAGCTCGGCCATCGCGTTGACATACGACAGCTTCATCGCCAGGAAGCAGTTCGCCGCGTACTTCATCAGCTCCGCCGACGCCGCGTCGGTCAGCACCGTCGGCGCACCCAACCGCGCGTACAACGCCGCCACCCGCTCCGCGGCGTCCTGGTTGTCCGAGCCCACCACGATCCGATCGGGCCCCAGGAAGTCCTTGACCGCCGCGCCCTCGCGCAGGAACTCCGGGTTCGAGACCACCGCGACGTCGTCGCCATCCCGATCGGCCAGCTCCCCTATCGGCGTGCTCCCCTGACTGCTGCGTGTCCAGGCGAGCATCTCCGCGGTCCGGGCCGCCGTGCCCACCGGCACCGTGGACTTGTTCACCACCACCGTGCCCGGGGCCAACGACGCGCCGATCTCCTCGATCACCGACTCCACCGCCCGCAGGTCGGCCACCCCACCGGCCCCCATCGGCGTCGGCACGCACAGGAACAGCACCTCGGCCGCGCGGCCGTCCTCGAACGACCCCAACGCCTCCGAGGCCCCCACCACGAACGACAACCGACCCGCCGAGGTCTGCTCCGCGACCAGCTCCGCCAGCCCCGGCTCCACGATGTCGACCACCCCGCGGCGCAACCGCGCCACCTTCGCGGCGTCGATGTCCGCGCACACCACCTCGTGACCCAGCGACGCCAGACACGCCCCCGTCGTCAGACCGACGTAGCCCGTCCCCACCACCATGACCCGCCGTGCGAACACGTCGGACTCCCCTCTCCGTCCGGCTCCGCCTGGTCGCGGGGGGCCGCCTCGGTGATCGGCGATTCCCCGTGCCCACGCTGCCAGATCACGGTGGGTGAGCAGACGACCGCAGGGTCCCGCCCACCCCCAGCCCTCCTGACGTGCCGGTGACGGCGCTCCCGGCGCGTCGAGGCCCGAGGTGTACCGGTCTGGCGCCGGAGCGGCATCGGCGTGGTCCTACACTGCGCGCGGGTGCGCCGGACGGCGCAGCCCCGACGCGGCCGGTCCCACGGCCGGTGCACGAGCAGCACGACGAGCGGCCCGGGGGGTGTCCGGTGAGGACCACGGGCGGGAGGTCCCATGAGCCGGCCGGCCGACGCACGCCGCGCCGCGCCGCCCGATGCGTCCCGCACGGGCCCGGTCGCGGCGGGCGGTGACACGGGTCGGCCGTCGTCCTCACCGCCAACCCCGCCGCCCGGGCCGGGGCCGACCACTCCCGTGACCGGCATCCCCGCGCCGACGCCGCCTCCGGAGACGCCGTCGTCGGGCGCGCCGTCGTCAGGTGCGCGGCCCGCACCGCCTCGGGCGGGCTCCGCCTCCGGCGGCCCGTCCCCCATCGCGCCCCCGAGCGCGGCGGGCGGCCTGCCGCCCTACACGCCGTCGCGCCGGTTCACCGACTGGCGCCGCGGCCGTGCCGACGGTCGCGCGGGCCTGCCCGGCACCGAGCCCGGCCGTCCGCCCGGCACGCCCGCGCTCGAGGAGCTCGCCCAGGACTTCCTCGCGCGCAGCCACTCCGAACGGCTGCGTCTCGACCTCGAGCTGGCGCCGCTGCTGGAGTCCGAGGCCGCCCTGGTCGCGCGGATCGAGCAGGCCGAGCGGGACGCGGAGCGGGCGCGGGAGCGTCTGGCCTTCTGGCCGGTCCTGCTCGACGAGTCCCAGCTCGCCCAGCGTCGCGGTGGCGAGTCGAACACCGCTGACGACGTCGTGCGCGCCCGGCGCGCCCGCGAGTACGACGCCGTGCGGCGCCCGATGGTCGAGGACGTCGACCAGGCGCGCCGCGCCGCCGCGGCGGCGTCCGAGGAGCTGGCCCGGGTCCGTGCGGCCGTGCGGGCCCGGGAGCTCGTCGGGGCCACCCGGGTGCGACGGCTGCACGCCCACACCATGCGCCGCATCTCCGCCTACGAGCGTCACCTCGTACGCCACCACCCGTCCGGCGACCGCGTCGGCCCGGTCCTGGCCGCCCAGCACCCGCGCATCCCCGGCTGGGTGGTCGCGGCCGAGGATCCCGCAGTGCCACCGGGGGCCGCCACGCCGACCCCGCCCAGGGGCACCCCGGGCGCCGGCACCGCGGCGACGCCCACCGACCATCCGGCCGGACACCCCGGCCGGCACTCCAGCCCCGCCGAGGAGGCCTGATGGCTTCGAGGACTGCGTGGTGGCGCCGGCTCCCGGGCCGCCGCGACCCGCAGGACGTGCCCGTGCCCCCGTCGCCCGGCGGGGCGGGCGGCTCCGGGTTCGGCGCCGTGGGCGGCGCCCCGCCCGCGCCCGGGTCCCGCGGGTCGCGGGCGGGTGGAACCGTCGAGCCCGACGTGCCGGGGGGCCTGCGCGCGCCCGGGACACCCGAGGAGAAGCGCTTCTCGCAGGTCTACGCCGAGGACCGCGTCGGTCCCATGCCCTACCCCCACCAGGCCGAACCCGACGTCGCGGCCGCCCGCGGCCGGGTCCGTGCGCTGGTGGACGACCTGCTGCCGGGTGGTGTCGACGAGGGCACCGGGGGCGCCCTCGACCCGCTCATCGCGTCCTGGGCCTCGGGCTGGCTCGCCCGCATCGACTCCCAGCACGCCGACCACCACGCCGTCATCGACCGGCTCGTCGGTGGCGCCCGCCGGCAGCTGGCCGACGCCGAGGCCGCGCACGAGCGCGACCGGCGCGCGCTGGAGATCGCCCGGCGCGACTACACCGACGCCCGCGAGCGGCTCATGGAGCCACCGGCCGGGGCCGCCGGCGACGCTCCCGAGGATCTCGGTCGCCGGTCCGGAGCGAGCGGGCTGCTGCGCCGCCTCACGGGCCGGACTTCCGGCACCTCGCGGGAGGCGTCCGCCGTGCTCCACCCCGAACCCGCGACCGCACCGGTGCGCCTGCCCCCGGCGTCGTACGGGACGACGGTGCCCGTCGGCGCCCCGCCGGGCGCGCGCCCGCCGGGGCACCAGCAGGACGACCGCACCCCCGGCGAGCCGACGGCCTCCGGGGAACCGCCGGCCGACGACGCGGTGACCGACCAGCCGCTCACCCGCCGCGCGCGCGGACGGACGGGAGACCCACGATGAGCGCCACCACCCCGCCCGGCCGCGGAGGCGGCCGCCCGCGCCGGGCACCGACGGCCCCGGTCCCGCGCTCCTACCGCGACTCGACGATGCTGATCAACCGGTCGAGGGAGGACTTCCTCGCGCTCGGCATCATCATCCTGGCCATCGGCGGCGATATCGCCGCCTTCTACGTCGTGCTGGCGCGGGTGTTCCGCGGTTCCACCTTCCTCATCGTCATCGGCACGATCGGGTTCGCCGCGGCGGCGGTCGGTCTCGCCCACCTCGTCGGGCAGGGCCTCGCGCGGCGTCGCTGCGGGGATCCGAGGGCGACCGTGACCCTGACGCTCGCCGCCTTCGTGGTGTGGGTGCTGCTCGGCGTCGCCTCGTTCATCACCCGGCTGCTGACGCCCTCGACGACGTCCTCGGACCCGTTCGGCTCATCGTCGGGCGGCTTCGGGTCGTCGTCGGGAGGGTTCGGCGCGGGCGGCGGGTTCGGGTCGTCGTCGGGTGGCTTCGGCTCCGGCGGGGGCTTCGGCTCCTCGTCGAGCGGCATCGACCTGTCCGCCGCGCTGCCCGCCATCCTGTTCGGCGCCCTCTTCCTCGCCAGCGGCGTGGCGGCGATGGTCGCCACCTTCGTCTCGTTCAACCCGGTCGCGGGCGCGCTCCGGCGCGCGGAGCGCCGGCTCGAGGAGGCCACCGCCGCGGAGCGGCGCAGCCGCGCCGAGCTGGAGCGCTCGCGCGAGGCGCTGCGCCAGCAGGAGAACGAGCGCGACCGCGAGGAGCAGCGGTGGGCGGCCGCGCGCCAGCAGGTCGCGGCCGAGATGCTCGAGCTGCAGAACTACGCCCGCAGCCTCATGGCCTCGCGCAAGCAGAACCCGTCGGTGACCGACGGGCTCGCGGGCTCCGCGCCCTATCCGCTGTTCACCCCGGCGCAGTCGGTCGAGCCGGGCCGGGAGGCGGCCCCGCCGACGCGGTCGAGCCGAACGCGCGGGTCGGGCGATCCCGGACCGGCGCACGCCGCGGCCCCGTACTCCGCGGGGAACGGCCTCACACGCCCCCGACCCCCGACGACCTCGAACGGAGGCCACCCGTGACGCCGATCTCGCCGCCCCCGGGTCTGCCGCGGTGAGCCTGCGTGGTCCGGTGGGCCGGCGGGTGGGCGCGGGCCTCGCCGCGGCGGCCGCGGCGCTGCTCGTCCTCGGCGCCTGCTCCTCGGGCGACGACGCCGGGGGCGGGTTCGCCTCGGGCGGCGGCGGTGCGCCCCTGAGCTGCCCGGTGCCGGTCGGCCCGATGGCGATCGCGGTCTCCGGCCGCGCGAACAGCCCGGCACCGGGTCTGCCGACGTCGGTGCAGCAGGCCGCCATCTCCGTCGTCGCCGGCGCCGCGGATCAGAATGTGGCGCCCAAGTTCACCGTCGTGAACCTCGACGGCCGCCCGACGGTGGCCGGCAGCGACACCTACCGGACCGACGCCGGCAACGCGATCGCCGCCCAGGACGACCAGAACGCCTTCCTCTCCGGGCTCGGCAAGGCGATCTCGCAGGTGCGGGCGCAATCGCCCGAGGCGGACGTGCTCGGGGCCCTGGGTCTCGCCGGACGCTCGGTGCAGGGCGGCCGCCCGGGCACCGTGGTGCTCGTCGACTCCGGGCTCTCGACCGTCGCGCCGCTGGACTTCCGTCAGCAGGGCCTGCTCGACGCGCCCGTGCAGGACACCGTCGGGTTCCTGCGCGACCACCAGGCGCTGCCGAATCTCGGCGGCGCCACCGTGGTCCTCGCCGGGCTGGGGGACACGGCCGCGCCGCAAGCGGCGCTCGACACGGCGCAGCGGACCGAGCTGGTGACCCTGTGGAAGGGGATCGCGCAGGCCTCGGGCGCGTCGTGCGTCGCCGTCGTCGACGAACCGCGCTCCGGGGACGCCCCGGCGGACGTCCCCCCGGTGAGCACCGTGGCGCTGCCTCCGCCTCCCACGATCACGCCGGGCAAGCCCACGTCGCTCCCCGACGACGGCTCGGTCGGGTTCCAGCCCGACACCGCCGAGTTCCGCGACCGCAACGATGCCGGCGCGGTGCTCGCCCCGTTCGCGGACTTCCTGAAGGGCGGCCCGACGCGGCACCTCGCGCTGACCGGGACGACCGCGCGGGCCGGGAGCACGGCGAGCCAGGTCCAGCTCTCCACCCAGCGCGCCGAGGCGGTGAAGGCGCTGCTGGTCGAGCTCGGGGCCTCGCCCGCCCAGATCTCCACGAGGGGCGTGGGCAGCCAGTTCCCGGGCTACGTGAACGACGTCGGGCCGGACGGCAAGCAGCTCCCGGGCCCCGCGTCGCAGAACCGGCAGGTGATCGTGGAGCCCACCGGCTGAGAGGAGGCCGAAACATCGAGGTTCCCATCGTGTACGCGCGGGTAACGTGACCGGTATCTCTTCACGGTTCGGCAACCTTCTCGACGCTCGGCCGAACCCCGCTCCGATCAGGCCCTATCGTCGGCCCCGGACGCATTCCGGGTGGTCCTACTGAACCGATCGAGCGACGGAGCGTGACCGACCGCGGTGTTCACCGTGCCCGCCCGCCCCTAACGTCTCTTCCCCGGAAGCGTCACCACCGACGTCCGGAGGGAACCACCAGATGACGACAGCCGCAGACCGGAGCCCCGACACCGCGGCTGGCCTCGACATTTCGTACTCCGAGGCCGATGTCCACCAGGAGTTCGGCGAGAACCCGAACGAGGTTCGCGACACGAACCACTACAAGGACGAGTACATCAAGGGCTTCGTCGACAAGTGGGACGACTACATCGGCTGGGAGGGACGCGCCGCCAGCGAGGGCTCGTTCTTCATCGACCAGCTGCGCGCCCGCGGCGTGGAGAAGGTCCTCGACGTCGCGACCGGGACCGGGTTCAACTCGGTCCAGCTGCTCGAGGCGGGCTTCGAGACCGTCTCCGCCGACGGCAGCGCCGAGATGCTGGCCAAGGCGTTCGCCAACGGCCGCGAGCGCGGGCACGTGCTGCGGGTGGTGCAGGCCGACTGGCGCTGGCTCAACCGCGACGTCCACGGCGAGTACGACGCGATCATCTGCCTCGGGAACTCCTTCACGCACCTGTTCTCGGAGCGTGACCGCCGCAAGGCGCTCGCGGAGTTCTACGCGATGCTCTCCCACGACGGCGTGCTGATCCTCGACCAGCGCAACTACGACGAGCTGCTCGACCGCGGGTTCTCGTCGAAGCACAAGTACTTCTACTGCGGTGAGACCGTCACCGCGGAGCCGGAGTACGTCGACGACGGGCTCGCACGATTCCGCTACGAGTTCCACGACGACGGCTCCGTCTATCACCTCAACATGTTCCCGCTGCGCAAGGACTACGTGCGGCGGCTCATGCGCGAGGTCGGTTTCCAGAAGATCGACACCTACGGCGACTTCCAGGAGACCTACGGAGACGACACCCCCGACTTCTGGATCCACGTGGCCGAGAAGACCTACCGCACCGACGACGAGCTGACCGACTCCTACTCCACGGCGGTCCACACCGCCCGCGACTACTACAACTCGACCGACGCCGACACCTTCTACCACGAGGTGTGGGGCGGCGAGGACATCCACGTCGGGCTGTACGAGACGCCTGACGAGCCGATCGCGCCCGCGTCCGCGCGCACCGTCGAGCGGATGGCCGCGACCGCGGGCATCACCTCCGAGACGCGCGTCCTCGACATGGGTGCCGGGTACGGCGGCGCGGCACGGCACCTGGCCCGCACCTACGGGTGCCGGGTGACCTGCCTGAACCTCTCCGAGGTGGAGAACGAGCGGAACCGGGAGAAGACCCACGAGCAGGGTCTCGACCACCTCGTCGACGTCGTCGACGGCTCGTTCGAGAACATGCCGATCCAGGACAACGCCTACGACCTCGTGTGGTCGCAGGACGCGTTCCTGCACTCCGGCGAGCGCTCGACGATCATCTCGGAGATCGACCGCGTACTGGTGCCCGGCGGGTCGATCGTGTTCACCGACCCGATGGCCGCCGACGGCGCGGACGTCTCCCAGCTCACGCCGATCCTGGCGCGCCTGCACCTGGACAGCCTCGGCTCACCGGGGTTCTACCGCGAGGAGTTCGCCAAGCGTGGGTTCACCGACTACACGTTCGAGGACCACACCGACCAGCTGACGACGCACTACGGCCGGGTGCTCCAGGAGCTCGAGAAGGCGGAGAAGGCGTTCGCCGGCAAGATTTCCGAGGAGTACATCTCGAACATGAAGACCGGCCTGAAGAACTGGGTGAACGGCGGGAAGTCGGGCCAGCTGGCCTGGGGCATCTTCCGCATCCGGCACTGAGGCCGACCGGGGCCCCTTTTCGCCCCGGTTCCGCCCCTGAGTGCAAGCGAAGCGTCGTTGCTTGCATCCAGTGGCGGAAAAGCCCCTTCGTCGATCCGAGGGTGAGCAGAGGACTACAACGGCGGGCGTACCGATGGCTGGTGCGCCCGCCGTAGTCGTCTGTCCACACCCGCCCTCGGCGCCGCACCTGTCCACAGAGCGGTCCGACGAGTTACCGCGTGCGCGTCGACCACGCCCAGCGTGGCGGCCATGCGACGCAACATCCGAACCGACGACCTGGCCTTCCTGAGGGCGCACGCCGTCGACGACGTCATCGCCGTGTGCGTGCTCGTGGCCCTCGGGATCCCGGAGAGCACCGTGTACCGCCGGTGCCGCGCGGGTGGGCCATGGCAACTCCTCGCGCCCGGGGTCGTCCTGCTCAGCACGGGGACGCCGACCCGGCGCCAGTACCTCCGGGCGGCACTGCTCCACGGCGGGCCCGGCACGGTCATCACCGGGCTCGACGGAGCGCGCGCCCACGGCCTGCGACGCGGCGAGTTGCCGGACCACGTCCACGTGCTCATCCCGGGGGCCCGGCAGGTGCGCAGCGTCCGGAACATCCTCGTCGAGCGAACCGGCCGTCTGCTGCCGAAACCGCTCGTCCGGGACGACCTGCCGGTCGCTCCGATCGAGCGGTGCGTCCTCGACGCGGTGCGGCGTCTCCGCGACGAGTCCGACATCGCCGCCATCCTGACCGAGCCCGTGCAGCGGCGGATGGTCCTCAAGGAGACGCTGGAGGAGGAGCTCGAGCGCGGCTGCCGGAAGGGGTCGGCCACTCCGCGCAAGGTCCTGCGCGCGATCCGGGGCGGCGTCCGATCCGCGGCCGAGTACGACGTCCGCACCTGGTGGCTGTCCCGGCCCGAGCTCGAGCCGGTCCTCTTCAACGTCGCCCTCGACGATGAGTGCGGGACGTTCCTCGGCATCGCCGACGTCTACGACGAGCAGGCGGGGTTGGTCGTACCCGTCGACTCCGTCGAGCAGCACTTCGCGACGCCCGAGCAGGTCGCCCTCACCGAGCGGCAGCACCGGGCCTACCGCTCGGCCGGGCTCCACGTGCTCGGCATCCGCCCCAGCCGGGTGCGCACCGACCCCGACGGCCTGCTCCAGGACGTCCTCGACGCCCTGCGAGTCGCCGCGGCGCTCCCGCCCGCCCGGGTCACGTGGCGTCCCGACGTGGCCGCGCGAGCGTGATCACCCGTCGATGGAGCGGCTTTCCTGCCACTGGATGCAAGCAACGACGCTCCGCTGGCAATGGGGCTGGCAATTGGGGCTGGCAACGGGACCGGACGGCGCCGATCAGCGGCTCGCCAACGCGGATAGCCGCCGGCCCACCGTTGTACGGGCCTTCCGCCAGGTCTTGGACACCACCGTCGAGAGGTCGTCGGTCGGCGTCAGGATCACGCGACGCATCTCGTAGGGCGAGTCCGACCGACCGGCCAGCCCGGGACGCGTCGTCACCGCGCACCGGTAGCCCAGCTCGGCGACCAGCCGGGTGGTGGTCCCGGAGTAGTCGCCCGCCGAGCCGTTGGGGAACGCCAGGGTCTCGACTGGGATGCCGAGCCCCGACTCCAGCTCCCGTCGCGAGTCGGAGAGCTCCGTGAGCTGGCCCGCCTCGGTCTCGCGCTCCAGGATCGCGTGCGTCACGGTGTGCGAGCCGACCTCGTGCCCGGCCGCGAGCAGGGACTTCGCCCCGCCCCAGTCCATGAAGAGCCCCTCGCCCACCGAGGTCGGCGCCGGGTCCAGCTCCTCCGACACCCGCGCCACCTCGGCGACCCGGCTCGCGTGGTCGAGGGTCTTCACCGACGCGCGCACCGCCTCGTGGGCGGCCTCCCGCGACGCCGGTGTCGCGAGGTCGTACACCGACTCGCCCACCGACAGCCGCGGCGTACGCGCCCGCTCGAACGCCGCCGAGAGGTCCTCCCACCACGCGCCGACCGTGCCCGAGAGGAAGCCAGGGACCAGGAAGAACGTGGCCGGGAACCCATGCTCGGCCAGCATCGGCACCCCGAGCTCGAGGTTGTCGAGGTACCCGTCGTCAAAGGTCAGCACCACGGCCCGCGGCGGCAGCGGCTCCCCGGCCTCCATCCGCCCCACCGCGTCGCCGAGCGAGAGCACGTTGGCGAACCGGGCGATCGTCCGCAGCTGCTTCGCGAAGCCGAGCCGGCCCACGCCCGGCGGGTCCGGGAACCCCGGCGTCGGGTCGATGTTGTGCCAGCCGAGCACGAGGAGCCGGTTGCTCATGCGAACCGATCGTAGGGGGCGTTCTCGGCGTCCTCACCGCCGGTGGCGGCCACGGCCTCCGCCACCACCCGCCCCACGGCGGCGCGGCGCGCGGGGTCGGCGCGCAACGACCGGGAGAGCTCGAGGTGCACGAAGGGCGTGCCGAGCCGCCGCGCGAGCCGGCCCTGGACGTTGCGGGTGCCGGAGAGCCACTCGCACCCGGGCTCACCGCCGCCGCGCACCCGCTCGCCCGCCGCGCGCAGGCCCCGCGTCACCGCGTCCAGCAGGGCCGAGCCCGGCCCCGCCCCGGAGGAGGCCACGACGTCGAAGCCGGGCCGGTCCGCGCAGCCGTGGACCTGCACCTGCGGCGTGCCGTGCGTCGCGACGATGCCCGCGGCGAGCCGGGCGAACACCGAATCCGGACGGTGCGAGACGTCGGCCGGGAAGTCGGCACGCCGTCGCGCGCCGACGGGCGCCGCGGCGTGGCGGTGCGCCCCGGCCTGGAGCAGCAGCGCCCCGTCGAGCCGGTGCAGCACGCCGAGCCCGATCCGCTCGGTGTGCAGGTCCGAGTGCGGGTGGGGGATCTCGACGACGACCTGCGGGGACGGGGCCCCGACGACGGCGGGCAGCACGACGAGGCCCCAGGCGCGCGGGGTGTGCGGGTCGGCGACGAGGAGGGTGCGCCCCCCGACGCGGCGCACGGCGAAGCCGGCGGCCCGGCCGGCCGCCCCGAGGTCCGAGGGGCCGGCACCGGCGCAGGCGGCCAGGACCGCGACGACGAGGCGGTCGACCACCGCGCCCTCGGCCGCCAGCGGTGGCCGGTAGGGGCCGGCGGTGCGCAGAGAGGTGGTGAAGCGCTCGACGAACCGCGCGAGCGGCCCGTCCTCCGCGTCGCCCACCACCCCCGGAGCCTGCCACGACCGAGCGCCGGCCACCCGGCGGTGAGGTGTGGTTCCGGGACCTGCTCAGGCCCCCGCCGGGTAGGCCGGGCCCCACTGCGGGCGCTCGAGGCGGGAGGAGCGCGTCGAGGAGTCGTGGTCGAGCGGCCCGCCGAAGACCGACCGGGGGCCGCTGGTGGGTGGGTTGCCGAAGGGCGGGGTCCCGAAGGGCGCGACGTAGAAGTCCAGCGGGCGGCGCGGCGCGTTGAGGAAGGCCGCGGCCTCCGCGTCGGGCTCGAAGGGCAGCTCCGGTCCGAACGGGAAGACCGACTCCGCGAGAGCCGACGCCGAGCCTGCGCCGACGGCGGGCCGCGACCCGTCGTCGCCCCGCGTCGCCGCCCGGGCCGGGGCCGCCGGCGCGGGGCCCGACGTCGGGCGCAGCGCCACCATCCGTCGGGGACGGGCCGGCGGCTCGGCCGCCCAGGTCCGCCGGGTCGCCTCCGGACCGCCGCCGTCACTACCCGCCACGCGGGAACCACGCTCCGCCATGGCGACCATCCTCGGAGTCGCGCACCCGCGGTCCCGGTCGGGGGACCCGCCCTCGGCCGACCGGGGCCGCCTCGGCGCGGCCTCCCCGGTCGGGTGTCGCGCCGGGCGTGCGGCACTGCGGCCGTTCGGGCCCGGGCGCCGGCCCGCGTCCCGGCGGGTGGTCCAACAACCACCCCGGAACGGTCACGGTCGGTACCCGTCCAGGAACGACCGCTGGGCGCCCGGCACCACCGTCACCCGGGGCCCCACGACGCGTTGGGAGTGCTGGACGACGGGGCCGCACGGGCCGACGGCGTCCGCGACGGTGCCCGTGACCGCGAGGGCTCCACCGACCGGTGGAACCGCCACCGGAGGGCGCCACCCCGTGAGGTGCAGGTGAGCCGGGCGCGGATGATGTCCGTCTGGACCGACCGGCGTTGGTCCTTCCGGGCAGCTGTCATGGCCGTATCGACGGACAGGAGGAACTGCCGATGGACTTTCCGGGTCCCTCGTTCGCTCGTTCGAACGAACTCCAGGCTCGACTGCACGACATGGTGCCCGGTGGCGCTCACACCTACGCCCGCGGCGACGACCAGTACCCCGAGGGCATGGCGCCGATCATCGAACGCGGCCTCGGCGCCCGGGTGTGGGACGCCGACGGGAACTGCTTCGTCGAGTACGGCATGGGCCTGCGGGCAGTCACCCTCGGTCACCGGTACGCGCCCGTCGTCGACGCGGTCCACGACGCCCTCACCCGTGGTGTGAGCTTCACCCGCCCCTCGACGCTCGAGGTCGCGGCGGCCGAGGACTTCCTCTCGATGGTCCCCGGGGCCGAGATGGTCAAGTTCGCCAAGAACGGTTCCGACGCCACCACCGCCGCCCTCCGGCTCGCGCGGGCAGTGACCGGCCGCGAGCTGGTGGCGGTCGCCGACCAGCCCTTCTTCTCCAGCGACGACTGGTTCATCGGCGCCACCGGCATGCCCGGCGGCATCCCCATCCCGGTGCGCAACGAGACCGTCCGGTTCACCTTCAACGACCTCGAGTCGCTGCGCGCGGCGATCGCCGCCCACCCCGGCAAGATCGCCGCGGTGTTCATGGAGGCGGCGACCGGGATCGTCGCACCCGACCCGGGCTACCTGCGCGCCGTCCGCGATCTCTGCACCGCCGAGAGCATCGTCCTGGTCTTCGACGAGATGATCACCGGGTTCCGCTGGGCGGCCGGCGGCGCGCAGGAGGTCTACGGCGTCGTGCCGGACCTCTCCACGTGGGGCAAGGCCATGGGCAACGGCTTCTCCATCGCGGCCCTCGCCGGGCGGCGCGAGCTCATGGAGCGCGGCGGCCTGGACACCGACGACGAGCGCGTGTTCCTGCTCTCGACCACGAGCGGGCCGGAGCTCGTCGGCCTGGCCGCGTTCCGGGCCGTCGCCGAGGCCTACCGGACCGGCGACCCGGTCGGCGCGATGCGCCGGACCGGCGAGCGCCTCGCCGCCGAGGTGAACACCGTGATCTCCGAAGCCGGCCTGTCCGATCACCTCGACGTCGCCGGGCACCCGAGCTGTCTGGTGTTCCGCACGCGCGACGCGTACGGCCTCCCCTCCCAGGAGTACCGCACCCTCTTCCTCGCCGACCTGCTGCGCGGAGGGGTGCTCGGGCAGTCGTTCGTCGTGTCGGCGGCACATACCGACGCCGACGTCGACCTCACCGTCGACGCCGTGGCGGCCGCGCTGCCGACCTACGCGAAGGCCATCGAGCTGGGCACCACGGACGGCCTGCTCGAGAGCCGTCCCGTGGCGCCCGCCCTGCGTCCGCGGGCCCTCCCGCGACGGCGGGCCGCCGCGGTGGGGTGACCGGGAACCGGAACCGGGTGAGTCAGCCCGGCACGCCCACGACGGCCACACCGTCGTAGCGCGCCGCGAGCTCCTCGGGCATCGGCGCGAGGTCCGAGCAGCGCCGGAAGTCGCGCAACGACGTCCCGGAGCACTCCGAGTCGACGTTGCGCGACCCGCGCCCGGCCTCGACGTCGTCGATGTCGACGACACGGAAGTCGATCGAGAAGCGGGTGCGCCCCGAGATGTTCGGCACCGACGAGTGCAGCTGGTTGCCCGAGAACACCATCATCCCGCCCACCTCGGGCACGACGCGGACCTGCGGGTCGAGCTCGACCGGCTCCTCCGGCTTCGGCTGGTCACGGGTGTCCTTGCCGATCTGTGCGGCGGCGCTGAAGCGGCTGGTGCGGTTCCACTCGGCGTAGTCGTAGCGGCGTGAGGAGTTCCTGACCCCCTGGGTCATGTACTTCGGGTGGAAGGCCATGACGTTGTCCGCGGTCACCGGGTAGACCGGCATCCACCAGTTGGTCTGGCACATCGGCGCCGAGTACCAGGTGTCGCGGTGCGGGTGGAACGCGTAGGCGATCCCCGTCGTCAGGTAGTCGTTCGACGTCGAGGTCCGCAGCCGCGGCACGTCGAAGTAGGTCCGCTGCGGGTCGCAGCCGCGCTCCTCGAGTACCGCCGGGAGCAGCTCCTTGCAGCGCGGGTGGTGGATGAACCGGGGCTTGAGGTCCGCGAGCAGCGCGGCGAACGTCTCGACCTCCATGTGGTGCTGCGCGGTCTCCGGATCGAGGTCGCCGAACGCCTCCTCGACCAGGCCGCGGGTGAAGTCCACCAGCGCGAGCGTCGCCGGCGACGCGCCGTACACCATCACGTCGCCGCGGTAGAGGTACTCCCGCCGCGTGGCGTCGTCGAACGACGGGTTCGACAGGACGTTGGTCACCTGGCTCTCCTCCCCGCGGCGGTCGTCCTGCCGGGCGCCGGCGCCGGTCTGATCGATCGATCTCTCTCCAACGTTATGACGCGCTCCCCCCGGAGGGGTTGTCGGGGTGGCGAGATCACGAACGTCGGTACGATCTCCTCACGGAGAGTTCTCCGCCGCGCCTCCGGCGACTAACCGGCCACCCCGCGCAGGATGTCCCGCAGCTCGCCAGCCATGTTCGCGGAGGTGAAGCGCGCCTCGACGTCCTTGCGGCCGGCCGCACCCATCTGCGCGGCACGCTCGGGGTCGGCGAGCAGCTCGCCGATCGCCTCGGCCATCGCCCCGGGGTCGTCGGGTGGCACGAGCAGCCCGGTGCGGCCGTGGTCGACGTAGGTGTCCATGCCGGGGTTGTCGGTGGCCACGACGGGTCGCCCGCTCGCCAGCCCCTCCAGCGCCACCGTGAGGCCCGCCCCGACCGGGTTCGGCCGCAGCGCGATGGCGACGACCGTGGAGCGCTGGTAGAGCCCGCGCATCGCGGCGTTCATCCGGCGGGCGTGGACGACCCCGACCTCGGGCGCGAGCTCGACCGGGAGCGTCGTCGCCAGCTCGAGCCAGGCCGGCACGCCGCCGGCACGCACCCGCTCCACGGCGGCGACGAGCGTCGCGTGGTCACGGTTGCGGTCGTCGCCGACGCTGGTGACGGTGACGCCGCCGGGATCGCGCCCCTCCCACGGCTGCTCGGGATAGAACTCCGGGTCGATGCCGAGGGTCACCCCGTGCACCCGGTCCGGGTCGAGGTCCCAGTGCTCGCGCAGGATCGGCACGAGCCCCGGCGACTGCGTGAACAGGCCCGCGGCGCGGCGCAGCGCGGTGGTCGCCGCGCGGCGGTGGGCCGGCCGGAGGAGGTCCGGGCGGACGAGCCAGCCCACGCCGGTGACGACGGGGCGCCGCCGTGAGGTGAGCACGGCGGGGACGCCGGTGCGCTCGTCCATGCACAGCAGGGCGTCGGCGCCGCGCCGCTGCACCGCGCCGCTGACCGCGGTGACGGCCTCGTACATGTCGAGGCGGTCGCGCACCTTGCGCGAGGCGAAGGCGAGCGGGCCGTGCGCGGGGCGGCGGAAGGTGACCACGTCGCCGTCGTCGCCGATGTGGTGCAGCCCGTACGGCGTGTGGTCCGGGATCTCGCCGCGCGCGTTCCGCAGGCGGTACTCCTCCACGTCGAGCTCCTCGGGCAGCTCCACGTGCACGTGCATCTCTCGACGACCCCCTCACCGACCCGATCGGGCGTATCCCGCACGCTACCGTCGCCCGCTGCGGTACCGGACGCCCGGATTGCCCGGTGCGGCCACCGACGACGCGGGCCGGGTCCACCGACGCCTGCGCAGGAGCGCGCAGCCCGCCGCGGCCACCATCGGCGCATCCGCCGGTCACGGGCCGTTCGACGCCTCCCGAGACATGGGAGACATGACGGAGTGGGCGTCGTTTCCTGGGTGAGGCAACCCCGAAGGGTCACCGAACGTCCTGCGTTCGGCTCGTCGTTCGCGCCCGGAGCATGGACGGCGGGCACCCCGAGGACCCTCGCGACCACATCGCTACCGTGTCTCCCGACCCGACCGGTCGCCGATCGGATCACCCCGGCCCCGACAGGACGGACCCAGATCTTGCCCGGCAGAGCGCTCATCCTCGTCGAGAACCTCTCGGTGCCGTTCGACCGCCGCGTGTGGCAGGAGGCCACGACGCTGCGCGACCACGGCTGGGACGTCGAGGTGATCTGCCCACTGGGGACCGAGCGGGACACCGAGCGGGAGGCGGTCGTTGACGGGGTGGCGATCCACCGCTACCCGCTGACGGCGGCCTCCGGCGGCCCGCAGGGCTACCTCAAGGAGTACGCCTCCGCGCTGTACCACTCGATCCGGCTGGCCCGCGCGATCACCCGCCGCGCCCCGATCGACGTCGTGCACCTGTGCAACCCGCCCGACCTGCTCTTCCTCGTGGCCCTCGTGCTGCGGGTGATCGGGCGCCGGCATGGGGTCCGCACGCGGGTGATCTTCGACCAGCACGATCTCGTGCCCGAGCTCTACCTCTCCCGCTTCCGGCCGAAGCGCGACGCGCTCTACTGGGGCCTGCGCCTGGTCGAGTTCCTGACCTACCGCACCGCCGACGTCGTCGTCTCCACCAACGAGAGCTACCGCGCGCGGGCGGTCGGGCGGGGGCGGGTCCGGGGCGACCGGGCGTTCACCGTCCGCAGCGCACCCGCGCTGGACCGCTTCAAGCAGGTCCCGCCGGAGCCCGAGCTGGCGAAGGGCCGGGAGCACCTGCTGGTCTACCTCGGCGTGATGGGCCCGCAGGACGGCGTCGACTACGCCGTGCGCGCCCTCGCGCAGCTGGCGGAGCGTCGGGACGACTGGCACGCCGCCTTCCTCGGCGGCGGCGACGCCTACGACGACGTCGTCGACCTGGCGCGCCGCCTCGGCCTCGACGACCGCGTCACCTTCACCGGCATGGCCGACACCCCGCTGGTGCGCCGCTACCTCTCGACGGCGTGCCTGGGCATCGCACCCGACCCGCGCAACCCGCTCAACGACGTGTCCACCATGAACAAGATCATGGAGTACATGGCTATGGGGCTGCCGATGGTCTCCTTCGACCTCACCGAGAGCCGGGTCTCCGCGGGAGACGCGGCGCTCTTCGCCCGGCCCAACGACATCGACGAGTACGCCTGCCTGATCTCCGAGCTGCTCGACGACCCGGTGCGCCGCAAGCAGATGGGCGAGGTCGGGCGCGAGCGCGTGGCCGGCGCGCTGTCGTGGACCCGCTCGGAGGAGTCGCTGCTCGCGGCGTACGCCCTCGTCGACCCCGCTGCCGGGCGCCCCGCGACGCCGGCGGTCACGCACCGGTGACGTACCGGGCGGACCGGCGCGTGCGGGGGGACCGTCTCCGGGTGCTCGTCGTCGGGCAGACCTCGTCGACCCCCGGCGGCATGGCCGCGGTCCAGCGGTTGCAGGAGCGCTTCCTCGCCGCCCGCGAGGACGTCGAGGTGCAGGTCGCCATCACCTACGACGAGGCGGGCCCGTTGCGGCGCCTGCGGCTCATGGTCGGCGGCGTCGCCCGCGCGCTCGCCCTGGTGCTCACCCGCCGCGTGGACGTCGTGCACCTGCACGTGGCCAAGGGCCTCTCCGCGCTGCGCAAGGGCGTGATCGTGGCGGCCGCCCGCTCCCGCGGCGTGCCGACCGTGCTGCACACCCACGCCGGCGCGTTCGCCGACTGGTTCGACGGCCTCCCCGCGCCGCTCCGGCGCCCGGTGGCCGCGCTGTTGCGCGCGGACCGGGTCGTCGTCCTCGCCCCGGGGTCGCGCGAGGTCTACACCTCGCGGCTCGGCCTGCCCGCCGACCGCGTCGTGCTCCTCGCCAATCCCGTGGAGTGGCCGGCCACCGTGCCCGAGCGCGACCCGCACACCGGCACCGTCGAGGCGGTGTTCCTCGGGCGGCTCATCGACCGCAAGGGGGTGTTCGACCTCGTCGACGCCCTCGCCGGCCTGCAGGGCGCGCACCGGGACCGACTGCACGTGACGCTCGCCGGGCACGGCGACGCGGACGCCGTGCGGCGCGCCGTCGGGCGGCACGGGCTGGACGCCACCATCGACGTCCGGACCTGGATCGGCCCCGACGAGCGCGACGAGCTGCTGGGCACCGCGCAGATCCTCCTGCTGCCGAGCTGGTGGGAGGGCCTCCCGATGTCGGTGCTCGAGGGCATGGCGTGGGGCCTGTGCCCCGTGGTCACCCCCGTCGGGGGCCTCGCCACCCTGGTCCGCGACGGCGACAACGGCGTCGTCGTACCCGTCGGGGATCCCCCGGCGCTCACCGCGGCGCTGGACAAGCTCCTCTCGGACGACGAGGTCCGGGTGCGCACCGGAGCACGGGCCCGCGAGAGCGTCCGGACCTTCGGGGCCGACGCGTGGGCCGACCGGCTCGTGACCCTCTACCGGGAGCTGCTGGGCTCCCGACGCGACCTCACCGGTTCAGAGATCAGCTCCTGACCGCAGCGACGACAGCGACGACAAGGAAGGGCTCCCCATGGCCGACCGGAGCGAGCAAGGCACCGTGCTGACCTACGACCCGATCGAGTTCCCGTTCTCGACGGTGGTCGCGAAGATCCTGGACACCCCGGACCTGGAGAAGATCCACGATCTCGGTCGGCGTTCCGACGTCGACAACCACGACCAGGACTCCGACGACCACGCGATCTTCTACCGCGAGTACGACCAGGTGCGGGACCTCTACGACCGCTTCCTCGTCGAATGGATCCTCCCGCAGTACGGGGAGGACCTCGCGGTGCAGCGTGTTCCCACCTTCCGCGTGCACCGGCCCGGCTCGGTCGCCGTGAGCGAGTTCCACAAGGACTCGGACTACAACCACCAGCCGGCCACGCTGAACTACTGGCTGCCGCTGACCCGGGCGTACGGCACCAACTCGATGTGGATCGAGGACGCGCCGGGCAGCGACACCTACTCGCCGGTGGTCGTGGATCCGGGCGAGGTGTGGCGCTTCGACGCGGTGAACAACCGCCACGGCAACTACGCCAACCACACCGACACCTCGCGGGTGAGCTTCGACTTCCGCGCGATCCCGCTGCGCCTGTTCGTCGACGAGGGCAAGTCGACGGTCAACGCGAAGCGCCGGATGGACCTCGAGGGCTACTACCGCAAGCTCGGCGCGGACGGCACGCTCATGTGAACGGATTTGGTCGTGTCGACGACCAAATCCGTTCACATGACCATCTGGTCTATCCCCCGCGACGCGCGCCAGCCCAGCACGTCCGCGATCCGCGACGCGTCGGCGACGACGCGGGCCGGGTCGCCCGGGCGGCGCGCCGCGATCCGGTACGGCACCGGGCGACCCCGCACCCGTTCGACGGCGGCCACCACCTCCAGCACGCTCGTGGGCTCGTTGCGGCCCACGTTGAGGGCACCGGGCGAGGGCGCCTCGTCGTCGAGCAGCACCTCGGCCGCCGCCACGTGGGCGTCGGCGAGGTCCTCGACGTGGACGTAGTCGCGCAGACAGGTGCCGTCCGGGGTCGGCCAGTCGTCGCCGAAGACGGACACCGGCTCACCCGCGTCCGCCGCCCGCGTCACCAGCGGCAGCAGGTTCGTCGCGCCCCGGTCCGCGAGCCGGGCCGACGCCGTGCCCGCCACGTTGAAGTAGCGCAGCGCCGCCCAGCGCAGGCCCGCGGCCTCGGCGTGCCGGCGCACCGCCCACTCGCCCGCGAGCTTCGTCTCGCCGTAAGGACTGGTCGGCAGCGTCGGGTGGTCCTCCGACACCGCCGCCGCGCCCGTCTCGCCGTAGACCGCCGCGCTCGACGAATACAGCACGCGGCCGATCCCGGCCGCCGTGGCGGCGCGCAGGAGCGCGACGGTGCCGCCGACGTTCTGCTCGTAGTAGTACAGCGGCACCGCGACCGACTCCGGCACCGACTTCTTCGCCGCCAGGTGCACCACCCCGTCCAGCCGCCGCCGGGCCGCCAGGCCGGTGAGCACCACGGTCAGGTCCGGGTCAAGCAGACTCGTGCGCACCAGCTCGACGTCCTCGGGCAGGCGCTCGGTCAGTCCCGTCGAGAGGTCGTCGAGCACGACGGCGTCGTGACCCCCGGCCCGCAGGGCGCACAGCACATGGGCACCGATGTAGCCGGCCCCTCCGGTCAGCAGCCAGGTGCTCACGCCGCGGACCCTAGTCAGCGGCCCGGAGGAGGCCGCGCGGCGCCCGCCGCCGACGGTCGTGAGCCGCCGCACGAGTAGCATCCGACAACGATGAGCACCCGGTCCACGGCGATCGCGCGTGGCGTCGTCATCCAGGTGCTGGCGAAGTTCTCGGCCCTCCCGCTGTCGATGGTGACGATCGCCATCGCGACCCGCTACCTCGGTTCGAACGGCTACGGCGTCATGGCCACCGCCGTCGTCTTCGCACAGACCTTCGAGGCCTTCACCGAGCTCGGCGTGGGCACGATCGTCGTCCGGCGGGTCACCGGCCACGGTGGGAACCTCGAACGCCTCGTGGGGATGAACGTCTCGTTCTCCACGCTCTACGCGCTGCCGCTGGCGATCGTCGCCGGCGCCGCCGGGATCGGGGTCTACTGGGGCGACTGGCGCCAGCAGTCGGCCGTGCTCGTGCTCGCCGCCGGGCTGATCTTCACGACGATCTCGAGCTGCTACGAGCCGGTCTTCGACATCAAGGTCCGGTACTCCTCGGCGGCGTCCGCGGAGTTCTTCTCGCGCGTCCTCACCCTCTCCAGCGCCGCCGCCGTCGCGTACTTCGACCTCGGTCTGCTCCCGATGTGCGCCGTGCAGATCCTCCCCCAGGCGCTGCGGCTGGTGATCCAGTGGTGGGGCGCGCGACGCCTGACCGAGATCCGCTGGGTGGTCGACTGGCGGCGGATGGCGGGGCTGCTCAAGGAGGCGTTCCCGCTCACCGTCATCGCGATCATCGCGGTGCTGTACTGGCGCGCGGACGGGCTCATCCTCTCCGTGCTCGCCCCGGCCGAACAGGTCTCCGGCTACTACACCGCCCTGCAGATCGCGTTCACCCTGACGCTCATCTCGCAGGTCTTCGAGCGCTCGGTGCTCTCGACGATCAACGAGACGTTCCACACCGACCGGCCGCGCTTCGCCCGCGCCGTCGACCAGGGCTATCGGTTCCTGCTGCTCGTCGGGGTCCCGATCGCGGTGATCGGCTGGCCGCTCGCCCACCGGATGGCGGACATCGTCGGCGGCAAGGGCGGCGTCGGAGCCTTCGCCGGGCCGCCGCTGCAGTTCTTCTTCATCGCGGTCGCGATGACCTTCCTGTCCGCGATCGTCTCCGACGGCCTGATCGCGGCGCACGAACAGCGCTACCTGACGACGATGTCGACGATCAACCTCGTCGTGAACTGTGTGGGCAACGTCCTGCTCGTCCCCTACCTCGGCGCGGTGGCGTGCGGGATCATGCTGCTCGTCACCGAGACGATCGGCGTGACGATGTCGCAGTGGCGCCTGCGCCGCCATGGGGTCCACCCGCTGCCGTTCGGGTACCTGCTCCGGCTGCTGCCCGCGGGGGCGCTCGCGCTGGGCGCCATCTGGCTGACCTACGACCTCCCGCTCATCGTGCCGATGGCGGCGGGTGGGATCGCCTACTTCGGCGGCGCCCTGCTCGTCGGGGCGATCCCCGCGAGCATGCGCAACGCCCTCCTCGGTGCCCTGCGCCCGCGCAGCCTCGACCGCATGGAGGCCGAGGCGGCCGCGGCCACCGAGCAGGAGGGAATCGGCGTCGCGCCCTCGGCGCCCACCGTGGGCCCCTTCGCCGACCCCGACCGCGTCCCGAGCGCCCTCGACGCCGAGACCACCGTCCTCCCCGACGTCGCCCGCGTGCCCGACACCCGCGTCCCGCCCGACGCGCTCGACGCCGAGACCACCCGGCTGCGGCCCCAGGCGATGGCCGCCGCGGCGGCCCGCCGCGGCCGGCGCGACGCGGCCGCCGACGTCACCGACGTGCCGACCATGGAGCTCGACCTCGCGGCCCTCCAGACCATCCGGATGCGCCAGCAGGGCAAGTACGTGGACCTGCGCGTCATCCGCCGGGGATGACCCGCGGGGTAGGTCCCGGGGCACCCAGGGGTGCGTGCCACGATGCCGCCGCGCCGCGTCCACGCCCCGGGCCCGGCTGGTCAGGGAGGGGAGACGCACGAGGTGACCGGTCGTGACCTGGCGGTGCTGATCGTCTCGTACCGGCGGGCGGACCTGCTCGACCGCGCCCTGCGCAGCGTCGAGAAGCACCTGCCGGACGCTCCGGTGCACGTCTGGGACAACGCCTCGCCCGGCTCGGAGCAGGTCCGCGACCTCGCCCGGGCGTGGCCGGAGGTCACGTGGACGTTCTCCGACACCAATGTCGGCTACATCGCCGCGATGAACCGCCTCGCCGCGCAGGTGCCCGACGCCGACATGCTCCACCTCAACCCCGACGCCGAGCTGCTCGGCCCGCTGACGGCCGCGCGGGCCGCGCTCGCCGAGCCGGGGGTCGCCGCGGTGTCTCCGCCGGTGCTCGACCCGGAGGGGCGGGAGCGGGCGTGGGACGTCGCGCACCGGGCTCCGACGGTGCTGCGGACCCTTGTCGACGCCTCCGGGTACGCCCGCCGGCTGAGCGGTCACCCGCGGTTGAGCGGGCTCTCCGACCTCTACTCCGCCGCCCCGCGCGAGGTGGACGGGTACATGGCGGGCTGCTGCCTCCTGATCTCTCGCGACGCCTGGCAGGCGCTCGGACCGTTCGACGAGCGGTTCTTCGTCTACGGCGAGGACGCCACCTGGCAGCCCGCCGCCCGTCGCGCCGGCTGGCGCCTCCTGCTGGTCGACGACGACGGCCCGCAGGTCGTCCACGCCCCCGCGGGCACCCAGGCCGACGACCCCCTGGCCGCGCAGCGGGGCACCGACCTGCTGCGCGCCTCACAGATCATGTCGCTGGGCAACGCGGGCAACCGCGGCCCCGGCACGGTGTTCTCCCTGGGATCGGCCGCGCTGGAGCGGGTGCAGCGCTCCAAGCGGGCCGTGCGGCGCCGTCGGCTCACCCTCCAGCGCGACCGCGCCGCCGGGCGGCCCGGGGTGCTCGTCACGACCAACGACCTCGACCTGGGCGGCGCCGAGCGCCAGCGGGTGCTGCTGGCCAACGCCCTCGTCGAGCGCGGCCACCCGGTGACGGTGGTGTGCCTCCAGGGGCTCGGCCTGTACACCGCGGAGCTCGACCCGCGGGTGCGGCTGGAGTTCCAGCCGTGGTGGCAGCCGGTGGCGGAGGTCGCGGGCGACGAGGCCGTCGTCGTCGGCGGGGTGACCAACACCGAGGTCGGCTTCGCGCTGGCCTGGCGGGCGCTGGGGCGTACGCGGCGGGGGCTGGGCGTCGGAGGACAACGGCGCTGGTGGATGCCGGCGACGCACGATCCGGCCGAGCTCGAGCGCCCCACGTACTCCCGGGCCCTGGGCGCCAGCCTGCGCCGCGCGGACGGACTGCTCGTCCTCTCCGCCCAGCACCACCGCGACCTGACCCGTCACCAGCGGCTCACCGACCTGGTCATGGCCGCACCCAACGGCATCCCGCCCGCCGACCCGGTCCCGTTCCGCCCGGCGGCCGACCCCACGATGCCGGTGCGGTTCGCGATGCTCACCCGCCTCGTCGAGTACAAGAACCCGCTGCTGCTCATCTCGGCCCTCGACGCGCTGGACCGCGACGACTGGACCCTCGACGTCTTCGGCGACGGGCCGGACCGCGACCGGCTCGAGGCGGCCACCCCGCACCACCTCCGCGGCCGCGTCCGCTGGCCCGGCCAGGTCGCCGGGCCCGACGCCGCCTTCGCCGAGACCGACGTCCTGTGCGTTCCCAGCGGCTTCGAGGCGTTCCCGCTCGTCATGGTCGAGGCGATGACCCGCGCCGTGCCGGTCATGGCGTCGGCCAGCGGCACGGTCCCGGAGATGCTCGACGAGGGCCGCGCCGGCGTCGTCGTCCGGCCGACGACGGTGGAGGCGTGGACAGCAGCGCTGGGCGCCGTCCTGGACGACCGCTCCCGGCTCGGCACCCTCGGCGAGGCCGGGCGGGTGCGGGCCCTCGCCCACTACACGGACGCCGCGATGGCCGACGCCTACCAGCAGGCGATCTCCCGGCTCGTCGGCCACCCGTTCCCCGGCGTCCCCGACGAACCCGCCCGCGAGATCGGAGCGACCCCATGAGGATCCTCTGGCTCTCGCCCTGGCTGCGGACGCTGACCCGCGTGCAGGTCGACGCACTGCGGGCCGCCGGGCACTCCGCGCTCGTGGTCACCACCGACCAGCACTACGAGAAGGTGACGGTGCGCGGTGACGAGCGGGTCCTGGACCCCGCCATCAAGGACCCCCGCACGCTGCCCGCGCTCGCGCGCGTGACGGCCGAGGCACGCCGGTTCGCGCCCGACGTCGTGGTCTCCGAACTCATGCACGACCCGCGCTGGCTGCCGATGACCCGGCTCGCCCCGCTCGTGCAGGTGGTCCACGACGACCGCGCGCACGACGTCAGCGAGGAGCGGCCCTGGTACCGCGACGCGGTTCTCGACCACCAGACCCGGTCCGCGGCCGCGGTCGTCGCCCCCAGCGCCCACGTGGCGGCCGTCCTGTCGGCGCGGTTCGGACGGCGGGTCGACGTCGTCCCGCTGACCTCGGACGTGGCCGAGGCCGCCCTGCCGCCGGTCCCGGTCCCGGCGGCGGAGCGCCGCGACGTCGTGCTCCTGGGGCGGATGTCGTCGTACAAGAACGTCGCGGTCGCGCTCCGGGCGTGGGCGGCGCACACCGCGTCCCCGGCGTACTCGGGCGACCGGCTGCTCCTGCTCGGCGACGGCCCGCTGGAGCGGCTCGACCTGCCCGAGCACGTCGAGTGGCGACGCGAGCGCTTCGCCTACGCCGACGTGCTCCCGGAGCTCGCCCGGGCCAAGGCCTCGCTCGCGCACTACCGGCTCGCCACGCAGAGCGGTGTGCAGGTGCTGTCCATGCAGCTCGGCGTGCCGACGATCGTCTCCGACTCCGGCGGCCTCCCCGAGTTCGCGCCGCCCGACCTGCCCCCGCTCGGGATCGACGACGTCGAGGGCCTCACCGCCGTGCTCGACACGCTGGCCGACCCGACGACGGCCGCGGCGCTCGGTGCCTCGGCCCGCGAGCACTACGAGCGCCACTTCTCCGCCGACCGTGCGGCGGCGGGGTGGACCGAGGTGTTCCGGCGGGTGGGCCGGCGTCGGGCTGCCTGACCCGCGAGGCCGGACGAGGGCACACCCGGCAGGCCCACGGGCCGACGGAGCTGCCCGAGGTACTCCTGATCAGTGAGGACGGCAGTCGCGTCCTACGCACGTCCGCCCGGCCCCGGCCCTGCGACGAGGACCGGTGACCGGGCGGCGTGGTGAGCGGGTGGGATCAGCCGTCGCGCGAGCCGCGGTCGGTGTCGGTGGAGGCCGACGAGCCGACGCGGTTGGGCGCGCCGTTCGTGCGCGGCCGCGGTGTCGGGCTCGGCCCGCCCTTGCGGCGCATGTCCACGGCGACCGTGTCCGCGTCGAGAGCTCCCGGACGCGCCGGAGGCGTCGCGCCCTTCGGGGCGGGCGTCCGCGCGGGCGTCCCCTTCGGCTTGATCGACACCGGCTTCCCCGGCGCGGGCCGGCGCGGGGTCGGGGAGGCCGAGTTCGCCGCCCCGACCGTGGTCGTCGGGGCGTCGGGAGAGGAGGTCGGCGCCGGCTTCGCGCCCGGGGTCGGCTTGGCGCCGGGGGTCGGAGCTCCCGCCCGGGGGCCGTTCTGAGCGGAACCGTTCCGGCCCGCGTCTGCGGACCCGTTGTTCTGAGCCGACCCGCTCTGCGCCGACCCGCTCTGGGCCGACCCGCTCTGGGCCGGAGCGCCCTGCGCCGGCTTCTGGCCCGAGGCGTTCGGGGTGGGACCCTGTCGGCCCGAGCCGTTCTGGCCCGACCCGCCCTGGGACGGGCCGCCCTGGGACGGGCCGCCCTGGGACGGGCCCTTCGCCGCCGCGGGGCCCGGCTGGCCCGGGCCCTTCGGGGCCGGGGCGCTCTGAGGCTTCTGCCCACCGGGCTGGGCCGGGGAGCCGTTCTGCCCGGGCTTGGCGTTGGGCGGCCCGCCACCGGCGGAGGCGCCCCCGCTCGAGGGGCCACCCGCCGTGCCGGTTCCGCCCGCAGCGCCCGACCCTCCCGGACCGGGCGAGGGACGACCGTTCTGGCCGGCCGGCGACGGGCTCGGCGTGGCGGGACCGGACCCACCGGACTTCGAGCCTGCCCCGCCCGAGCCACCCGAGCCCCCGGACGGCGTCGGGGAGGAGGGCGGCTTCTGGGGCCCAGCGGGCGGGTTCCCCGCCGAGGCCGACGACGGGCCTGCGGGCTTCGGGGCAGCCTGCCCGTTCTGCTGCTGCGAGCCCGGGGCGGGCCCCGGGGCCGCGCCCTGGCCGGCCGCACCCTTGGCGGCTGCACCGGCGGCCCCGGCCGCAGCACCCGCGGCCGCAGCACCCGCGGCGTCCTTGCCCGCGGTCCCGGCGGGCTTCCCGGTCGCCTGCCCGGCACCACCCGCGGGCTTCTGTCCACCGCTCTGCCCCGACCCGGAGCCCTGGCCGCCCGAGCCCTGGCCGCCGGCGCCCTGGCCGGAACCGGCACCCGAACCGGACGCGACACCCGAGCCGGCCGCCGCCTTCTGTCCGGGGCCGGACGACCCCGACGAGCCGGGCGCCGAACCGACCGCGGCCGCCGAGGAGCCCTCGCCGTCCCGGCCCACCCGCTGGGTGGACTCGACCGAGCCCGGACCACCGGCCTTGAGCGTGCCCAGGGCGACGGGCGTGGTGGGCGTGGGGTCGATCGCGGGCCCGTGCGGCGGCGGCGCCATCGGACGGGGCGGCGGGGGCAGCGGACGGCCGGGCGGCGGGTAGTAGCCCGGCGGCGGGGCCATCACCGGGTTCGCGCCCGTGGGCGGCGGGCCGACCACGCGCGGTGCGCTCCCCGGATCGCTGCGGATCCACGTCCGCACCCGGCTGCCGAGGCGGCGCACGAAGGGCGCGAAGAACAGGGCCACGGCGATCAGCACGAGCAGGAGCCCGACGACCGCGCCGACGAGCACGAACACCACCGCGGGCGGCAACGGCCGCGCGGCGGGCGTCGACGGGTCGGAGATGACCTGGGTGTTGACGCGCGGCGGCTGCCCGGGCGGCGTCTCCAGCGCCGCGATCGCCTGGGTGAAGGCCTGGGTCTCGGCCCGCCCGGCCCGCACCGCGTCGGCCGGGCTGGAGCCGCGCACGTTGAGGGTGATCACCGTGGTGTCACCGTCGATGCTGCCGGTGACCCGCTGCGCGAGGTCGGCGCTGTCGATGCCCAGCTGCCGGCTGGCGGGGACGACCACCTGGTCGCTCGACGCCAACTGCGCGTAGGTCGACATCCGCTGGTTGATGTACTGGTTGGTGTTGTAGGCGCTGTCCGAGGAGTCCGAGGACCCGCCACCGGAGATCAGCACCTGTGAGCTCGAGGTGTAGTCGGCCCCGGCGAGCCGGAGATCGACGACGAGCCCGACCACGGCACCGAGCACGGCACCGAGCACGGCACCGAGCACGAGCACCCACCACGCCTTGCGCAGTGCGGACGACACGGTCATCGGTGAGCTCACTCCTCCATGGTGCCCGTGCGGATCGCGGGCCGACTCGGCGGGCTCGGGACGGGACCCGGACGGGGCCGTCGGTCCGGGCCGGGACCGGCCGCCGCGATCCCGGGACGGCGTGGTGCGGGGGCCGCCGGCACGGGCCAGGGCGTCCACGTCGCGAAGGCCGACGCCGCCGCCATGAGCGTCACCGTGGTGATGATCGACGGCCGGTCCACCAGCGTCGTCTGCAGGCTCGACTGCGCGGCGAGGCACGCCAGCCCCATGCCGAGCACCACCACCATCGGCGCGCCCGGCGTCCGTCGTCGCCAGGAGGTCAGGACGACGGAGAGGATGCGGACCCCGGCGAAGGCGTAGGCCAGGAGGCCGAACACGCCCATGTACAGCCAGATCCGCAGGTACTGGTTGTGGATGTAGGGCCGGGGGTCGACGACGGTGCGGCTGTGCTGGTCGTCGTAGGTGATGAGCTCGCCGCCGTAGTACTGCCCCACGCCGACGCCCAGCCACGGTTGCTTCTCGAGCGTCGCGTAGGCGGCGGCGTTCTCCCGGAGCCGGTCCGGAAGGCTGTCCTCGCCGTAGGCCTGCCCGGTGACGACGCTGGACGCGCGCAGCGCGATCTGCTTCGCCTGGCCACCGGCGAGGCCGGTCAGGGCGATGCTGAAGCCGATCGCGCCGATGACGACGAGGACGGCGGCGCGCCGCACCAGGCCCTTCGGTCCGTGGGTGACCGCGGCGACCGCCACGATGAGCACGACCAGTGGCGCCCAGGTGGAGCGGTTGAAGCTCGCCGCCTCGTGGGCGACGCCGATCAGCAGAAGCCCCAGCCAGACCCAGCGTGGCTTGCGCGGCATCAGGGCCGAGAGCAGCAGGATCAGCAGCGGGGCCCACAGGTTCAGCGTCGGGCCGGAGAGCCGGGCGACGTCCGAGGTCGACGACCCGGTGATCACCGAGCTGCGCTCGTCGACCAGCAGCCGGCTCCACCCGGCGGCGGCCGCGACGAGCACGACGGCGCTGCACACGCCCGCGAGGTAGAGGAGCACCGACACCAGCTGGTGCGGGCGGCGGGCGAACGCGAAGTAGACCGGGAAGAACACCGCGACCATGAGCAGCGCGCGGTAGTTGTCGATCATGAGGCCGAACTCGCCGCCGAGCCCCATCGCCGCGATCGCGCCGATGGTGGCCGCGACCAGGATGGCCGCGATCGGGCCCGCGAAGACCGAGCGCGGCGCGAACCCGACGCCGCGCCCCCGCAGGGTCAGCAGCAGGGCCAGCAGGAGCGCCACCTCGAGCACGGTCGGGGTGACGGGTCCGAGCTTGACGACGTCGACCTTCTCGGGGAACACGCCGACGCCGGTGAACAGCAGCGCGGCCGCGGACCAGCGTGGGTCGGCGGTGCGCCAGGCCCACACCGCCGCGGCCAGCACCGCGAACAGCGGGAAGACCATGGAACCGGTGGCGCCGTAGCCCGCGATCGCCACCGCGGCGACGCCGACGGTGATCTTGCCCTCTGGGCGGCGCAACCCGGCCAGGAGCCCGCGCATCTCGTCGCCCATCACGGTGGCGTTGAGCTCGACCATGCGACGGCGGGAGCGCACCGTGTGCGGCGCGAGGTCCCGCGACCACCGCCCGGGCCGCAGCAACGAGCAGGCCAGCAGCGAGACGATGAAGCCGACGACCCCGCCGAGGACGCCCCACCAGCGCGCCTCCTGCACGCCGTGGTCCACGACCGGCCCGCCGGGGTTCACGACGGTCCCGGCGATCTTGGACTGCGGGGTGCCGGGGTAGCGCTCGCTGGCGACGACGACGTCGATCGTCGCCCGGGCCGCGGTCGTGGCGTTCGCCGCCACCGTCGCGGGGTCGTTCGAGGTCGCCGTGACCTGGAGGACCTCGGTGCCCGACGGGTGCACACCGGTGATCGTCACCGAGCGCGGGTCGAACGGCGTCCCGCCGGTGGCGCCGGCGATCTGCGCGGCACGCTGCGCGACGGCCTCGCTGCCGGCGACGCCCTCCCAGCTGGCGATGCGGTCCTGGACGTAGCGCGAGCCCTTGGCGATGTTGTCGTCGCTCGACATCGTGTTGGTGAACACGATCTCGGCGGTGCTCTGGTAGTGCCCCACGACGGCGAGGAGCGCCCCGAAGGTGCCCAGCCCGGCGACGAGGGTGGTGAGCACGACCACGGCGACGGCGACCCGCAGGTGCGCGGAGGGGCGGCGCGGGGGCGCGGGCGGACCCGTCCCGGGGCGCCTCGGGCCACCGGGGCCGGGCTGCGCGCCCGTCGCCCGAGGGGCCTCGACTGCCGTCATGCTGCCCATCCCATCAATCGCTCGGGCCCATCCTGGTCGTCTCGTGTACCTGTGGTGTCACGTCCCGGCTCCTGCCGGGTCCTGGCCGTGCCAGGTCGCGACACGGGCGACCACCCGCCCGGGGAGTCTAGGACCGCGGTCCGACGGCCGAGGCACCCGCCGTCGCCCGGCGGCGGCTCCGTCCGCCCTCCGCAAGACGCCGCGCCGCACCGCGCGGTGCCTCGCGGGTGAGGTGTGTCTCAGCTCACGCCGGTTTCAGGCCGCGGTCCGGCGACCCGCAGCACGGGGTCGACGACCACCCACCGGCCGCCGCCCTGCTCGACCTCCGGCATGCGGGTGCGCATCTCGTCGAGCAGGTCGGTGACGAAGAGGACCACCTCGTCCGGTCGGCGGGCGACGACCTCCTCGGGGGCCACGATCGGCACCCCGACCCCGGGGAAGCGCCTGCCCTGCTTGCCCGGCGAGCCGTCAGCGACGGCGGGCAGCAGGTCCGGCCCGATGCGCGCCCGGTTGAGCAGCGGCACCGCCCGCGAGGCCGCCGCGTACCCGATGACGGACCGGCCCGCCTCCGCGCCCTCCGCGAGGTGTGCGCGCAGGGCGTCCGCGCTCGCGGCGGTCGCCGCGTCCAGGCCCGCGACGACGGCGGGGTCGAGCACCCCCGCGGTGATCTCGCGCTCCACGAGGTCCGCGACCGACGCCGCGTCGGAAGCACCCGGGACCCCCGTCCGGCGGGCCGCGAGGAGCACGGTGCCGCCGTAGAGGTCGAACCGGAAGGCGTGGGTGGCCTCGAAGCCGACCGCGGCGAGCATCCGCACCAGCACCGGCGTCGAGTAGTAGGCGAAGTGGCCGTGGCGCAGCGCGTTCCACCCGCCGTCGGCGACGATCGCGGCGAGCGAGTGGAACTGGAGCAGCAGCGTTCCGCCGGGCGCGGTCGCGGCCGCCCGCTCGGCGAGCCCGGCCGCCTGGTCGGCGGCGTGCATCAGCCCGAAGCAGTCGACGACGACGTCGGCCGGTTCCCCGGGCGGGGCCTCGCCGAGCCCGACGGCGGCGAGGAGGTCGAGCCAGGAACCGCCGTGGGGGCTGCCGAACTCGGTGACGGTGCGCCGCGGCGCGCCGCCCGGCCCGGTGAGCAGTCCCGCGGCCTGCACTCGTGCGACGGCGTCCCGGGCCTGGTCGACCATCGCCTGCGGCTCGGCGCCGCGCGGTTCCTCCGGCGTCGTCGGGTCCTCGGCGAGGTTCGCCAGTCCGCACTGCGCGCAGAGCCACATCCGCAGCGGGTGCACCGGATCCGGGCCCGGGTCGTCCGCCTCGGGGAAGTGGTCGGCGGCGGGCTGGTCGCCGAGGTCGAGGACGACGCTGCCGGCGGTGCTCCCGCACCAGCGGCAGGTCACGGGGTCGGGGTCGGGCACGGGTGGGGGTCCTCTCGGGCGGTGATGGGACGCTTGTGGGCATGGAGGTTCGCACGACCGCGATCGACGGCGTCCTGGTGTTCGTCCCGACGCCGCACCGCGACGACCGGGGGCTGTTCACCCGCACGTTCGACGCCGCCGTCGCCGCCGAGCACGGGGTCGACCTCGGGCCGGTGGCCCAGGACAGCCAGTCCCGCTCGCGGGCCGGGACGATCCGCGGCATGCACGGGCGCCGCGGCGCGGGCGAGGCGAAGCTGGTGCGGGTGGCGCACGGCGCCGTGCACGACGTCCTCGTCGACGCCCGCCTCTCGTCCCCGACGTTCGGGACGGTGGCGTCGTTCCGCCTCGACGACGTCGACTTCCACCACCTCTACGTCCCGGCCGGGCTGCTGCACGGCTTCCAGGCGATCACCGACGCCGACGTCTGCTACCGGATCGACACCCCGCACGCGCCGGGCGAGGACGTCGGGGTGGCCTACGACGACCCGGACCTCGCGATCGCGTGGCCGGTGGAGGTCACGGCGATCTCCGAGCGCGACCGGACGGCCGGCTCGTGGAAGGAGCTGCTCCGCAGCATGTGAACGAATGTGGTCGTCGGGACGACCACATTCGTTCACATGCGTCAGCTCGGCCGCAGCGTCGCGTCCAGCGTGCCGGCGGCCTGGCGGTGGTGGAGCACCGCGAGACGGGTGAAGCGCTGGTCGAACGCCTCCTGCGTCAGCCCGCGCGCGGTGTACTCCCGCAGCAGCTCGGCGGCCCCGTCGGCCACCGACCACGCGGGGCGGAACTCCGGGAGCATCTTCTCGATCTTGGTGAAGTCCACCCGGTAGGAGCGGGGGTCGCCCCCGGTCTCCCCGGTGACGAGCAGCTCCGCCGACGGGACGACGTCCTTGACGGCCTCGGCGATGTCGTGGACCTGCACGTTGTTCTCGGTGCTGCCGACGTTGAACGCCTGCCCGCGCACCACGTCGGCCGGCGCCTCCATCGCGACGATCGCCGCGGAGACGATGTCGCGGCCGTGGCAGAGCGGACGCCACGGCGTGCCGTCGCTCATCACCTTGATGACCCCGGAGAGCACCGCGTGCCCGACGAGGTTGTTGAGCACGATGTCGGCGCGCAGCCGGGGCGAGAACCCGAACGCGGTGGCGTTGCGCATCGACACCGGGACGAAGTCGTCGTCGGCCAGGTCGACCAGGTCGGCCTCCACCCGCACCTTCGACTCCGCGTAGGGCGTGACCGGCTTCATCGGCGCGTGCTCGTCGAGGATGTCGTCGGTCCCGGAGGCGCCGTACACCGAGCACGTCGAGGCGTAGACGAAGCGCCCGATCCCGGCCTCCTTGGCCAGCCGCGCGAGCCGGGTCGAGGCGTGGTGGTTGATGTCGTAGGTGTGCTCGGGGGCGAGCGAGCCGAGCGGGTCGTTCGACAGCGCCGCGAGGTGGATCACCGCGTCGAAACCGCGGAGCTGGTCCACCGTGACGTCGCGCAGGTCGACCGCGATCGCCGGCGGGTCGGGCTGCTCCAGCGACCCGAGGACGCAGTCGGCGTAGAGGCCGGAGTCCAGCCCGGTGACCTCGTGGCCGGCGGCGGCCAGCATCGGCGTGGCGAGCGTGCCGAGGTAGCCCTGGTGGCCGGTGAGCAGGACGCGCATGACGCGGTCTCCCTTCGTGGTGGGCGGTACCAGCGTGGCTCAGGCCGGTGCGCCCACGAGCAGGCGGGTGGGGTGGAAGCCCTCGGCGTAGCGGCGGCCGGCCTGGACGCCCCGGATCCGCGCGAGGCCGCGGAAGGCCTCGTCGTCGAACCAGGTCCGGCCGGTCTGCGAGGGGTAGTGCGCGTGCAGCAGACGGATCTTCTCGTCGACGACGTCGGGGTCGAGCGGCCAGAGCACGGCGGGCTGGCGCAGGTCCGGCTCGGCCTTGAGGATCTCGTAGCCGAGGGCGAGGTGGTCGCGGAAGACGGTCGGGACGAGCCGGGCGAGGCCCCGGTGGTCCTGGTGGTCGTCACCGCGGTGGCCGGCGAGCACGAGGTCGGGCTCGCAGGTGCGCCGGAACGCCTCGAGCGCCTCCTTGGCCCACTCCCAGTGGGTGGGGAGCCGGCCGTCGGGCATGTCGAGCACGGTGACGTCGAGGTCGGCGTCCGGGCAGAACGCCGTCAGCGCCGCGCGCTCCTCGTCCTCCCGCGGGGTCCCGCCGCCGGAGAGCACGAGCGCGCGCACCCGGAGCCCGGGCCGCGACCGGCAGAGGGTCAGCACGGTACCGCCCGCGCCGATCGGGATGTCATCGCAGTGGGCCCCGAGCAGGACCAGCTCGTCGAGCCGGCCCGGCACGAGCGCCTCCATCAGACGAGCACCTGCATCAGTTCTGCAGCTGCTGCTCGACGAGGCGCTCGAGCGGAGCCACGTCGGGCCGCTTCTCCCAGAGCATCCAGGGCCGGATGCCGGCGCGGAACGACGCCTCGAGCTCGTTGCGCTCCTTGAGCGTGTCCGCGGGCAGCCAGAAGCCCTCGTGCGGGTAGCCCATCAGCTTGCCCTCCTTGGCGAGGGCGGTGCAAGCGTCGCCGACGAGGTCCCCGTTCTCCGGGATCCGGTCGATGACCGAGGGGCGCAGCACGAAGTAGCCGCCGTTCTCGCGCACCCCCATGTCCGTGACGGGGTGGATCGAGGTGATCCGGTCGTCCGGGCCCGGCTCGACGATGTGGAACACCGCGACCGGCGACACCGCGAGCAGCGCCGCCTCGGCGTCGGAAGCGATGAACCGCTTGACCATGTCGTCCAGCGGGGCGTCGGTGAGGACGTCGGCGTAGTTCGCGAGGAACATCTCGTCGTCGCAGACGAGGTGGCGCACCCGGCGCAGCCGCTCCCCGATGGGCGACTCCAGACCGGTGTGGACGAAGTGGATCGTCCAGTCGCCGATGTCGGAGCCGTTGAGCTGCACCTCGCCCTCGCGCAGGACGAAGTCGTTCGACTCGGTCTCGCGGTAGTTGAGGAAGTAGTCCTTGATGTGGTGGGCGCCGTAGCCCAGGCACAGGACGAACTCCTTGTGCCCGAAGTGCGCGTAGTACCGCATCACGTGCCAGATCAACGGCCGCGGACCGACCATCTGCATGGGCTTGGGGACGTCGGAGTCCCCCTCGCGCATGCGCATGCCGAATCCGCCGCAGAACAGGACGACCTTCACTTCGGGTTCCTCCGTCAGCGCGCGGCGGCGGCCGCGGGAGAACCCCCGACGACCGCCCCCGTCGCCGGGTCGACGATCTCGAGGCTGGGGATCGGGAAGACGAGCCGCCCGCCCCACGCCGCGACGGGCGCGAGCTGGGCGGTGATCTCCTCCCGCAGGTTCCAGGGCAGGACGAGCACGTGGTCCGGCCGGTCGGAGTCGATCCGCTCCGGCGCGTGGATCGGGATCCGCGTGCCCGGGGTGTAGCGGCCGTGCTTGTAGGGGTTGCGGTCGACGGTGTAGGCGAGCAGGTCGGGCCGGATGCCGCAGTAGTTCAGCAGCGTGTTGCCCTTGCCCGGGGCGCCGTAGCCGACCACCGTCTCGCCGCGGTCGGCCGCGTCGATGAGGAAGCGCACCAGGTCGTTGCGGATGCGCGAGACGTCCCGGGCGAAGCCGGCGTGGCCCTCGACGGTGTCGAGCCCGGCGGCCGCCTCACGGCCCAGCACGTCGGCGACGGCGGGCGAGGCCGGCTCGTGCAGTTCGCTCGGACGCGCCCAGAGGCGGATCGAGCCGCCGTGGGTGGGCACCAGCTCGACGTCGACGAGGTCGAGCCCGCCGGCGGCGAGCGCCCGGATCGCCGTGCCGACCGTGTAGTACTGGAAGTGCTCGTGGTAGATCGTGTCGAACTGGTTCAGCTGGACCAGCGTAAGCAGGTGCTGCACCTCGATCGACACCCAGCCGTCGTCGGCCACCATGGCGCGCAGGCCCCGCGTGAAGCCCACGACGTCGGGGATGTGCGCGTAGACGTTGTTCGCGACGACGAGGTCCGCCGGCCCGTGCTCGGCCCGCACCGCCGCCCCGGTCTCCGGCGAGAGGAACGCCGTCACCGTCGGCACGCCCTTGGCGCGGGCGGCGTCGCCGACGTTGACGCTGGGCTCGACGCCCAGCGCGCGCATGCCGTCCGCCACGACGTGCTGGAGGAGGTAGCCGTCGTTGCTGGCGGCCTCGACGACGAGCGACTCCGACGTCAGGCCCGCGCGCTTGGTCGCGGCGGTGACGAACCGCCGGGCGTGCTCGACCCACGAGGTCGAGAACGACGAGAAGTACGCGTACTCGGTGAAGGTCTCGTCGGGGTCGATCAGCGGCGGCAGCTGCACGAGCAGGCAGTTCCGGCACACCCGTGGGTGCAGCGGGAACGTCGGCTCCGGAGCCTCGAGGGCCTCGGCGGTGAGGAAGAGCTCGCAGGGCGGCGTGGCACCGAGGTCGACGAAGCTCTCGAGCTCGGTCGACCCGCAGAGCCGGCAGGTCAGCGGGGGGACGGCCGTCGGTACCGACGCCATCAGTACGCCCCGTCGCCGCGGAAGACGGCCGAGACCGTCTTCCACAGGATGACCAGGTCCATGGCGGGCGACCAGTTCTCCACGTAGCGCAGGTCCAACCGGACCGACTCCTCCCACGACAGATCCGAGCGGCCGCTGACCTGCCACAGACCCGTCATGCCCGGCCGCACCAGGAACTTGCGCTTGGCGGCGTCGGAGTAGGCGTCGACCTCCCCGGGCAGCGGCGGGCGGGGCCCGACCAGCGACATCGAGCCCCCGACGACGTTGAACAGCTGCGGGAGCTCGTCCAGAGAGTAGCGGCGCAGCAGGGAGCCGATGCGGGTGACCCGGGGGTCGCGGCGCAGCTTGAACAGCGGGCCGGACCCGTCGTTGCCGTTCGCGAGCAGGTCGTCGCGCAGCCGGTCGGCGTTCGGGACCATCGACCGGAACTTGACCATCCGGAACGTCTTGCCGCGCTGGCCCACCCGGGTCTGCCGGTAGAACACCGGGCCGCCGTCGAGCTTGACGAACAGCGCGATGAGCAGGAACACCGGTGCGAGGCAGAGCACCAGCGTGAACGAGGCGACGCGGTCGAAGAGCAGCTTGCCGATGGCCGGCACCCCCGAGAGGCGCGGCTCGGTGAGGCGCAGCAGGGGCAGCCCGTCGACCGGGGCGACGTGCAGCCGGGGCCCGGCGACCTCCATGAGGCCGGGGTCGACGACGAGCTCGGAGCCGGTGCCCTCGAGGTCCCAGGCCAGCCGGTGCAGCCGCTTGGGGCTCCAGCCGGGGGTGGGCGCGACGGCGACCACCCCGAAGCGGCCGCTGCGCACGCTCGAGGGCAACGAGTCGAGGTCGCCGAGCACCGGGACGCCGGCGACGTGGCCCTGACCGTCCTCGCCGAGACCCGTCGGGGTGCAGGCGCCGGTCACCACCCAGCCGATGTGCGGGACGCGGCGCGTGCGCTCGATCAGGTCGCGCACCGACTCCTCGGTGCCGATCGCGAGGACCGGCAGCAGGCCGCGGCCGCGCTTGCGGGCCTGGTGCAGCCACCGGCGCAGCGTGTAGCGACCGGCCATGGAGAGCAGGCCGGCGACGGGCAGGATGCCGAACACCCACGGACGCACGCCGGTGCGCTCGAGGACCAGCCCGGCGAGGGCCAGGATGATCGCCCCGCTGACGTAGGCGCGCATCAGCCGGCTCCACTCCTCGGAGCCCTGGCCGAGCACGCGCGGATCCCAGGCGCGCGCGGCGCCGATCGCCACCGGCACCAGGAGCATGCAGACGAGCGAGAGACCCCAGGGGTTCGTCCCGTGGTCCCCGGTCCCGGCCCCGAAGCCGACGAGCGCGCCGAGCAGCGCGCACACCGCGAGGACAAGCAGGTCGGACGCGGCGACCGCGAGCGCGAACTTCGACTGCCAGCTCGTCGCGACCGCGACGCTGCCGGGCTGGCCGGGGCCCTCGTCGTCCCAGATCCGGATGAAGCCGGGCGCGGTGGGGTCCGGGTCGACGAACGGGGCCGCGTCGGCGTCGGGGGCGCACTCCGGGGTGCCGTTGCCCACCGGGGCGGGACTGACCGACGTGGTCGAGCGCCGCTCCGCTGCGTCACCCGCCGGCACGCCGTGGGTCGGGATCTCGCCGGTGTCGCTCGGATCGGTCCTGCCCTCGAGCTCGGTGCCGCTCACGCGTTCGCCCCTGTTCTGAGCGCCGGGACGGCGTGGCCCTGGGGCCGCGTCCCGGACGCCCGACGTCGCTCGTCGCCCGTACGAAGCAGTGGTCCGGGGCAGCCCTGGTGCCACGGAGCGGTCTCCGCGGACCCGGCCACGGCTCGGTCCCCCACTGCCACCTCCCCTCGTACGGCGTCCGCCCGGCGGCGGATCGGGTCCTCCACCACGTTGGACGCGTGCGCCGCGGGCAGGTTGCGTGCCGATAACGAGTGACACGAAGCACGACCCCGGAACACCCGCGCCCGGCGTACTTCTCGACGGTGCCCAACGAGGCCACCGCCCGACGGTCACGCGCCGCGACCGGGTCGCAGGCCGACCCGGCGGGCTCCCCCGGGCCCGGGCGCAGGGTTCGTGCAGGTCGGGAGCGTCGACAGGGGGCATGTCACCATGGGCCGTGCGGAGCTGCCGCGATCCGCCGTGGTGTAAGGGCAACACCTCGGATTTTGGTTCCGATGATCCAGGTTCGAATCCTGGCGGCGGAGCAAGCCCGTCACCGGTGTCGGCGTCGTCAGTCCGGGTACGGGCGGCTGGTCGGGCCCCAGGTGGCGTTGCCCCCGCATCCGAGCTCCAGAACCAGCACGAGCTGCGTCCCTCGGGCCGGCCCTCGGGGTTGTCCTCCCACGCCTCGCCGCGGCCGTAGGGCGTCATGTCGAGTAGGCCGAGGGACCCGTTGACCCGCTCGTTACCACGGCCCGTCGTGGAGTAGCCCGGGCACTGCCCCAGGTGCGGCGCGCCGTCGGCCCACATGTGCTTGTAGACGACGAGCTCGTTCCGGCCCCGGAACAGATCCCGGAACGGAACCGGACCGTCGGGATGGGAGAAGATGGGCGGGTGCGCACGGTGATCGCGGCGGGCGCGGTCGTCCGGGACCCCGCGGGCCGGCTGCTGCTCGTGCAGCGCGGCCACGACCCCGAGGCGGGCCGCTGGACGCTGCCGGGCGGCCGGGTCGAGGCCGGGGAGTCGCCGGCCGACGCGGCGGCCCGCGAGGTCGCCGAGGAGACCGGGCTGGTCGTGGTGGTCGGGCGCGAGTGGCTCGTGCTCTCTCGCCCCACGGGGCAGGCCGGCCCGGACGGGACCGACACCGTCTTCGAGATCCACGACTTCGTCGCCGAGCCCGTCGGGGGGAGCCTGCGCGCCGGGGACGACGCCGCGGACGCCGGGTGGTTCACCCCGGCGGAGCTCGCGCGCCTCCCGTTGACCACGGGCCTGCTCGCCCACCTCGAGGCCGCCGGGTTCGTCCCGCGCACGAGGACGCAGCGTGGTCGTCCGGAGGCGTACGGTGAGCCCGCCCCATGACCGCCTCATCCCCACTACGCTGGGGCGATGACCACGGCTGAGGTGACTCCGAGCAGCCAGCCCTTCACGATCGACGGGCAGGTGTGCTTCGCGCTGCACTCGGCGTCCCGGGCCATGACGGCCTGTTACCGCCAGGGCCTCGAGGAGCTGGGGCTCACCTACAGCCAGTACGCGGTGATGCTCGTGCTCTGGCAGCAGGACGCCGTGTCGATGGGCTCGCTCTGCGAGCAGCTCCACCTGGACTCGGGGACGCTCTCGCCGCTGCTCAAGCGCTTGGAGAAGCAGGGACGCGTCACGCGTCGCCGCCGCCCGGAGGACGAGCGGACCCTCGAGATCGCCTGCACCGAGCAGGGCCGGGCGCTGCGCGAGCAGGCCCGGGGCGTGCAGCAGGACGTCGAGCGCGCCACCGGGATGACCGGGCCCGAGCTCACCGCGCTGCGCGAGCAGCTGACCGAGCTCGCCGAGCGGCTGCGCACCGCGACCGCCCTGCAAGAGGGCCGGCTCTGACGGAGCCGACGGACCCGCGCACCGACGGGTCTTGCCCGGCAGTCCGACCGGGGCAATCTGATCGGGCAGGGCGGCCGGTCGGTCGGCCCTGGTCGTCCCCACCTCGTGCCGGGAGCCACCTGCGATGACCCCACCGAGGGGTCCGCGCCCCGCCACCACCGCCGTCGTGCAGTCGCCGTGTGCGGTGTGCGGCCGACCCGTGGTCCCGGACGCCGACGGGACCGTCCGGATCGTCGGGCTCGCGCCGCGGGAGGCGCCGCGGCTCTGGGTGTGGGGACCGGCGGTGGTGCACGACGAGTGCCGCTACGAGGTCCGGACACCGCTGGACGACAGCACCGGCTACCTCCCGGTGGAGCAGCGGATTCATGCGAGCGGCCCACGCGCATCGTGGCGCGCCGCGGGCTCGGCCGGCTGAACCAGACCCCGCGGGTTTGCCTCCGCGGGGGCGGGGGAACATGGCGAGGTCAACTCGTCGTCGTGCCCGGAAGCGAGTGTTCGTGAGTCCGCACGTCGCGCTGGACCTCGCCGCCGAGGCCGGCCCGCCGCGCGTCGGGACGTTCCGTCGCGCGCTGCGCCGCTGGCTGGGCGAGGCCCTCGAGGCACGGCAGGCCGCGGTGGGGGCGTCCCCCGTCCTCGGTGACGACCTCGAGGACCTGGCCGACGACCTCGTGCTCGCCACCAGCGAGGCCCTCGAGAACGTGGTCGACCACGCCTTCGCCGCCGCGGCGGGCCCGGGGACGATGACGCTGCGTGCGGACCTCGTCGACGACGTCGTCACGGTCGTGGTCGCCGACGACGGCCAGTGGCGCGACCCGACGACGGGTCCGACCTCGCGCGGACGCGGGCTGACGCTCATGGAGAGCCTCACCGACGTCGAGGTCGACCACGGGCAGGCGGGTACCACGGTGACGATGCGCCGCCCGCTCCCCGCGACCGCGCACGAACGCACCAGCGCCCAGGCCTGACACGGCCCGCCACGTCCCGCCCGGGGCCTCAGGACACGGCGCGGAAGCGGTGGGTCGGCGTCTCCGGCCCCGCCTCTCCCACGAGGTCTCCCCCGCCGGCGTCGGATTCGACGGCCTCGGCCTCGTCGCCCAGGGCCGCGAACGCGTCGACCACCACCGCGACCGGGGGCACTACGGCAGCGACGACGCCGAGGGCGCCGAGCACGTCGGTCGGGTAGTGGTAACCGCGTCCCACCAGGCACACCCCGACCACGACGACGAGCGTGGCGAGGGCCGCCGCGACCACCCGTCGCGCCGCGGGCGCGAGGGCGGGCGCGGAGAGCACGAGGACCGCGGCGGTCGTGGCGATCGAGCCGACCGCGGTGGCATGGCCGCTGGGGAACGCCAGCTCGTGTCCCCGCGTGCGCGCGACGATCGGCTTGAGCACGAGCGAGGTGGTGATCATCGCCGCGGCGGGCGCGACGAGCGCCACGGCGAGCCCCCGGCCACGGCGCCACCACGAGGCCGCGGCGGCGAGCACCGCCATCAGCACCGCCACCGGCACCGGGTCCCCGAGGTCGGCCAGCGCCTCGCCGATGACCGAGACGAGGCCGTGGCGCATCGGCACGAGGCCCGCGAGGGTGCCGTCGATCCGTCCGGTGTGCCCGGTCCCGGCGTAGCGCCCGGCGAGCATGACGACGACGGCCACGCCCAGCAGCGCCACCGTCACGACGAGGCGACGCGCGTGCGCGGGGACGAGCAGGGCGACCCGGCCGGGCATGTCCTCGGCTGCTCCCACCGGCGCTCCCTCCCCCGCGACCGACCCCGCGGGGCCCGACCGCGTCCGCACGTGCACAATCCCGCGTGACGCCCAGCAACGACCTCGGCGCTGCCCGTGACCGACAGTGTGCACACGGGTTGCCCGGGCGGAGCCGCGAGGGGGTGAGCAGTGAGACATCCGGACCAGCGTCACGACGCGGTCGGGCAGGATGCGGCAGGCACCCGGCCCGGATCGGGCCGTGGGCTGACCGGCGGCGCGCTCACCCGCCCCGAGACCGCGCCCCGCGAGACCGTCCTCGCCCTGGCGCGCGCGGCGGCCGCGCGCGCCTCCCGGGTCCCGCTCTCGGGCGCGGCAGGCCCCGCCGCCGACCTGACCGCCCTCGGTGACCTCGTCGCCCGCACCCGGGACACGTCCGACCCCGCCACCCGGGCCGTGCTCCTGCGCGAGGCCGCGGCCGCCCACCTCGCGGTCCGCGGGGCCGGCTCGCCGCAGGACGGCGCGGAGGTCCCCGGGGCCACGGACGGGGCCGAGCGGCTCCTCGACGAGCTGGTCGCGCTGGTCGCCGAGCACGGGCTGACGCTCTTCGCCGTCGACGCCGAGGCGCTGCTCGCCCGGCGCGCGCTCCTCGCCGACGACGAGGAGTCCGCCCTCGCGGCCGCGACCCGGGCGCTGACCCAGCTCGACGAGCAGTCCGTCGTGGACCACGCGCCCACCCAGCGCGAGCACCGCGGCAACCTCCAGGACAGCTACCGGCTGGTGGCGGCCACCCTGACCTCGCTCGGGCTCAACGAGGTCGCCCAGCCGCTCCTCACCCGGGCCCGGGTGATCGCCGAGGACGACGGCGACGTCCTCGCGGCCGCGCGCTGCGACCACGAGCACGTGCGGGTGCTCGTCTCGTGGGGCCTGCGCCTGCAGCGCGCGTGCCGGGACGGGCTGCCCCACCTCGACGACGCCGCCCGGCGGGCGGCGGCCCTGCACGCCGAGCCCGCGCTGCTCCCGCCCGACCACCGCCTGCTCCTGCGCGCGGCCGTCGCGCTCGCCCGCCGTCCGGCTGGCACTCCGGACGCCCACGGACTCGTCCGGGCCCCGGAGGAGGTCGCCGCCCTCGCCCGCGGCGACGTCGAGGCCCTCGGGCCCGACGAGCGGGTGTGCCCGGCGCTGGCCGACCACCTGCTCGGCCGCCTCGCCCGCGCTCGGTCCCTCGCGCTCGCCGATCGTCGCGACGAGGCCGCCGCGGTGCTCGACCGCGTCCGGGCGCGACGGCCCCGGGGCGAGCCGAACCTGCTGCTGGCGGTGAGCCGCGAGCTCGCCCACATGACCTCCGACCGCCACGGCGCCGAGGGACTGGCGGCCCGGCGAGCGCTGCGCGACTACACCAGCGACCTCGAGCAGGAGCTGTGGACCCTGCAGCGTGCCCGGGTGCTCTCGCTGACCACGCGTCTGGCCCACGAGCAGCTGCGCCGCGAGCACGGGGAGGCCACCGCCCTGGCCCGGACCGACCCGTTGACTGGGCTGCCCAACCGGCGCGCGCTCGACGACGTGCTCGCGGACCACCTCACGACGCTCGCCGGCCGCGGCGGGACGACTCTCGCCATTGCGATGGTCGACGTGGACCGCTTCAAGACGATCAACGACCGGATGTCCCACGCCCACGGCGACCAGGTCCTGCGGCTGGTCGCCGAGACACTGCGGCGCTGCCTGCGCGCCGACGACGTCGTGGCCCGGTACGGGGGCGACGAGTTCGTCGTCGTGCTGCCCGGCAGCACGGAGACCGCGGCGCGGGCGGCGCTCGAGCGGGCGGCGCTCGCGGTGGGCGGGGTGCCGGTCGGTGACGGCTCGTGGGTGTCGCTCTCGGTCGGGGTGGCCGCCACCGAGCACTCCGGGGTGACCCCGGGCACGCTGCTCGCCCGGGCCGACCGCGCGATGTACGCGGCCAAACGGTCGGGCGGCGGGGCGGTGGTCCTCGACGCGGGCGCCGACACCCCGGCGGAGGGTCTCGCCGTTTGACCTTCGGTCTCGTGTGTGCGTTTCCGTGCCTGGGCACGGAAATGCACGCACGAGACCGAAGGTCAAACCGCCCCGCGCACCACCGGGACGGCGACGGGTGCGAGGATCGCCATGCACTGTGCGAGCGCGTCCGCGCCGACGCCGACACCTCCGGGAGCGAGAAGAGCCGATGTCGTCGACCCCCACCGCGGTCGTCGTCCTCGCCGCGGGAGAGGGCACCCGCATGCGCTCGGCCACGCCCAAGGTGCTCCACCCGGTCGGCGGTCGAAGCCTGCTCGGACACGCGCTGTACGCCGCCGCGGGAACGGACCCGGACCACCTCGTCGTCGTCGTCGGGCACGGGCGCGAAGAGGTCGGCACCCACTGCCACCAGATCGGCGCCCAGCTGGGCCGCGAGGTCCGCACCGCCGTGCAGGACCGCAGGCGAGGGACCGGGCACGCCGTCGCGTGCGGCGTCGACGCCCTGCCCGACGAGGCCACCGGCACCGTCCTCGTCTCCTACGGCGACGTCCCGCTGCTCGACGCGCCCACGCTGCGCGCGCTGCTCGCCGAGCACGACGACGCCGGGAACGCGGTCACCCTGCTCACCGCCGAGATGGACGACCCCACCGGCTACGGCCGGGTGGTGCGTGGAGGCAAGGCGCCCGGAGGAGAGAACACCGTCACCGCCATCGTCGAGCAGGCCGACGCGTCGCTCGAGCAGCTGGCCCTCACCGAGGTCAACTCCGGGGTCTACGCCTTCGACCTCGCGGTGCTGCGCGCCGCGCTCGCCGGGCTGGGCACTGACAACGCCCAGGGCGAGCTCTACCTCACCGACGTGGTGGCCAGCGCGCACCGGGAGGGGCTCTCCGTCGGCGCCGTCGAGCTGGAGGACCCCTGGCTGGTGGCCGGGGTGAACGACCGGGTGCAGCTCGCCGCGATAGGCGCCGAGATCAACCGCCGGGTGCTGGAGCGCTGGATGCGCGCGGGGGTCACCGTCGTCGACCCCCGATCCACCTGGGTGGACGTCGGGGTCCGTCTCGAGCGGGACGTGACGCTGCTGCCCGGCACGCAGCTGCACGGCACGACGACCGTGGGCGAGGCCGCGACGGTCGGGCCGGACACCACGCTGACCGACGTGGCCGTCGGGGCCCGCGCGAGCGTCGTGCGCACTCACGGCAGCAACTCCGCCGTCGGGCCCGAGACCTCCGTCGGTCCCTTCGCCTATCTGCGCCCGGGTGTGGACCTGGCCGAGCGCGGCAAGATCGGGACGTTCGTCGAGGTGAAGAACTCCCGGATCGGGCCCGGCAGCAAGGTGCCCCATCTGACCTACGTCGGCGACGCCACGATCGGCGAGGGCAGCAACATCGGCGCGTCCAGCGTGTTCGTCAACTACGACGGGGTGTCCAAGCACCGCAGCGTCGTCGGGGACCACGTGCGCACCGGCAGCGACAACACGTTCGTGGCGCCGGTCACCATCGGGGACGGCGCCTACACCGGAGCGGGCACCGTGGTCCGCGAGGACGTCCCGCCTGGTGCCCTCGCCGTGTCCTCGGGCCCGCAGCGGACGATCGAGGGCTGGGTGGCGCGCAAGCGGCCCGGCACCGCGGCGGCCGAGGCCGCGGCGCGGGCGGCGGCCCCGCCCGAGGGCGGACCCGACGACGTGTCACGCTCGCCCGACCGGCGTGACCAGGAGGAGCAGTGACCGTGAGCGTTGTGTCGTCGACCCCCAAGAAGAGCCTGATGCTCTTCTCCGGCCGGGCCCACCCCGAGCTGGCCGAGGAGGTCGCCAAGGAGCTCGACGTCACGATCGTTCCCCAGGCGGCCTACGACTTCGCCAACGGCGAGATCTTCGTTCGGTTCGAGGAGTCGGTCCGCGGCTGCGACGCGTTCGTCATCCAGAGCCACACCGCGCCGATCAACCAGTGGCTCATGGAGCAGCTGATCATGATCGACGCTCTCAAACGGGCGTCGGCGAAGCGGATCACCGCGGTCGTCCCGTTCTACGGCTACGCCCGCCAGGACAAGAAGCACCGGGGCCGCGAGCCGATCTCGGCGCGTCTGGTGGCCGACCTGCTCAAGACCGCGGGCGCGCACCGGATCATGACGATCGACCTGCACACCGACCAGATCCAGGGCTTCTTCGACGGCCCGGTCGACCACCTGCTCGCGAACAAGGTGCTCGCGGAGCACCTGCGCGACGCCTACGCCGGTGAGGACCTCGCCGTCGTCGCGCCCGACTCGGGCCGCGTGCGCGTCGCCGAGAAGTGGGCCGACACGATGGGCGGTGTCCCGCTGGCCTTCATCCACAAGAGCCGCGACAAGACCCGGCCCAACGAGGTCATCGCGAACCGCGTGGTGGGCGAGGTCGAGGGTCGCTGCTGCATCCTCGTCGACGACATGATCGACACCGGTGGGACGATCGCGAAGGCGACCGAGGCGCTGCTGGCCGACGGTGCCAGCGACGTGGTCATCGCCGCCACCCACGGCGTGCTGTCCGGTCCCGCCATCGAGCGGCTCTCGACGTGCGGGGCGCGCGAGGTCATCGTCACCAACACCCTGCCGATCCCGGACGAGAAGCGGTTCCCGCAGCTCACCGTGCTCTCGATCGCGCCGGTCATCGCGCGCGCCGTGCGCGAGGTGTTCGAGGACGGCTCGGTCACGAACCTGTTCGACGGGAACGCCTAGGACCTCCCGGAGCGAACGGCACCTTCGCTGCTTCTCAGCGCGTGAACGGGCCGTTCGCTCGTCCCGCCGGGGCGCCCGACCCGCCAGACGGCGGGTCTCGGTAGACTCGACGACGATCCACTTCGGCGAGGGCGGCCGTTCGCACCGGCAGCCGTGATCGACGCGGTGGGCATCGCGGTGCGACACGTGCTCCCCGGTGCCGGCCGACCCTCCGCCGGCCCGCACCACCGCAGGAGAATCACACCGTCATGGCCGACGTCAAGATCGCCGCAGAGCCCCGCACCGAGTTCGGCAAGGGTGCCGCGCGCCGCACCCGCCGGGCGGGCCGCGTCCCCGCCGTCCTCTACGGGCACGGCACCGACCCGGTGCACCTGTCCTTCGACACCGTCGAGTTCGCCGCCGTCATCCGCGAGAACGGCCGCAACGCCGTCCTCACCGTCACCGGCGTGGGCTCCCAGCAGCTCGCGCTGACCAAGAGCGTGGTGCGCGACCCGATCAAGGGCCACATCGAGCACGTCGACCTCGTCCTCGTCCGGCGCGGTGAGAAGGTCCAGGTCGACGTCCGGGTCGTCACCCTCGGGGAGGCCGCACCCGGCACGCTGGTCTTCCAGAACGAGGACACGCTGACGATCGAGGCCGATGCGCTGAACATCCCCGAGGAGATCACCGTCGTCATCGACGGGGCCGAGGTCGGCACGCAGTTCCTCGCGGGCGACATCCGGTTGCCCGAGGGCGCCGAGCTCGTCTCCGACCCCGAGCTCCTGGTCGTCAACGTCACCGAGGCGCCGAGCGAGGAGGCCCTCGAGGAGGAGATCGACACCGAGGGCGCCGGCGTCGAGGAGGACGCGCCGGAGACCGAGGACGACGAGGGCTCGCAGCGCGGCGAGGGCTCCGAGGGCGGGGCGCCCGAGGACGAGGCCGCCGCCGAGGGCGAGACCCCGGGCAAGGACGACTGACGCCGGGGCGAGCGGAGCGACGGGACGATGACGGCCTCCGCCCCCGGGAGCCCGGTCTCGACGGGCCCCGTGCTCGTCGCGGGCCTGGGCAACCCGGGGGCGGACTACGAGGGGACCCGCCACAACGTCGGGTTCGCGGTCGCCGACGTGCTCGCCGGGCGCGTCGGCGCCGGCTTCTCCGCGCACCGCAAGTCGGGCGCGGACGTCGCCGAGGGCCGGCTGGCCGGGCGCAAGGTGTACCTGGTCAAGCCGCGCGGCTACATGAACCTCTCCGGCGGGCCCGTCGCGAACGCGCTGCGCTTCTTCTCGGTGCCCGTCGACGACCTCGTCGTGGTGCACGACGACCTCGACCTCGACTTCGGGGACGTCCGGGTCAAGCGCGGTGGCGGCGAGGGCGGGCACAACGGCCTGCGCTCGATCTCGAAGTCGGTGGGGACGAAGGACTACCTGCGGGTGCGCTTCGGCATCGGCCGCCCTCCCGGGCGCCAGGACCCGGCCGACTTCGTCCTCAAGCGTTGGTCCTCGGCCGAGCGCCGGGAGCTGGACGTGGCGCTCGAGGTCGCCGCCGACGCCGTTTTAGGTGCCTTCGGCTCGTGAGCACTTTCGGGGGTTATAACCCCCGAAAGTGCTCACGAGGGCGAAGCCCACCTGATGTGGTCCGCCGCCCACTCCCCGTGCAGCGTCCCCAGGTACTCGGTGAGCAGGGCCGCCGCGTCCGGCCCGACCCCGGTCTCCCGCCAGCGCGCGGCCGCGGCCACCAGCGGGGACGCCGGGCCCCGGTGCTGTTCGACGTACCACCGCACGGCCTCGTCGTTCGACCCCGCACGCCCGGTGTGCAGCGTCGCGAGGAACCGCACCGGGAAGAGAACGGTCTTGGTGACGGTGCGGGCGTCCTGCGCGGCCAGCGCCGCGGGGTCGCGCAGCGCACGCAACCGCGCCTCGTCGTACCACCCGATCGCGAAGCGGGCGCCGTCGAGCACCAGCTCCTCGTGGGTCGGCGGGACGGCGCCGGCACGGCGGTCGCTTCCCGCGAGTAGCCGGCCGTGCTCGAGGACGTCCAGCCGGTCGATCGCCGGGAGCCGTACCCCACCCGCGGCGCCGTGGTGCACGTCGCGCCATCGACCCCAGAACACCGAGAGCCGGTCGGCGGGGCCGGGGCCGCAGCGCCGGCGTGTCATCGCGCGGACCGCCCGCACCCGGACCCGGGACAGCGGGCCCGCCGAGCGCACCACCAGCGCCAGGTCGACGTCGCTGATCCCGGGCGCGTACCCGCCGTGCGCGAGGCTGCCGATCGCGTAGGCGGCCTCGAGCCCGGGCCCGAAGAGCAGGCGCGCCCACCGGACCGCCTCGTCGAGCACGGCCCGGGCCTCGGCCTCCCCGGCACCCGGGCGATCAGTCGACACTGGCCTCGAGCCACGCTTCCTCGAGCTCGTCGCGCTCGGCGAGCAGCGCCCGCAGCTCGGCGTCGAGCTCCATCAGCCGGCCCGGGTCGGTCGCGGCGTCGGCGAGCAGGGTGTGCAGCTCGGACTCCCGCGATCCCAGCCGCTCCAGGCGCCGCTCGATCCGCTGTGCCTCCTTGCGTGCCGCCCGCCGGTCCGACTCGGAGCGCGCCGGCAATTCCGAGCGAGGGGCCCCTTCGCTCGAACTACCCGACGAGGGGCGCCCGTCGGCGGAATCCGCCGTGCTGCGGTTGTTCTGGCGGTGGGCGCCCTTCGCCGATCTACCCGACTGAAGGGGCCCTTCGCGCAGAACGGCGTCCTGCTGGTCGCGGCGGCGCAGGTACTCCTCGATGCCGCCCGGCAGGTCGGTGATCCGCCCCTCCCCGAAGAGGGCCACCACGCGGTCGCACACCCGCTCGGTGAGGTAGCGGTCGTGGCTGACGAGCACCAGCGTGCCCGGCCAGCCGTCGAGCAGGTCCTCGAGCTGCTGGAGCGTGTCGACGTCGAGGTCGTTGGTCGGCTCGTCGAGCAGCAGCACGTTCGGCTCGGTCATGAGCAGGCGCACCAGCTGCAACCGGCGCCGCTCACCGCCGGAGAGGTCCGAGACCGGCGTCCACTGCCGCGCCGGCGCGAACCCGAAGCGCTCGGCGAGCTGTGAGGCGGTCTGTTCGTACTTCCCAATCGTCACACGCTCGGCGATGTCCTCGACGGCCTGCAGGACGCGCCGGTGCATCGGCAGGGCCAGGGCCTCCCCCGTCGCTCCGCTCGCCCCGATCACGTCCTGCGACAGGTGCGCCAGCCGCACCGTCGTGCCTTGGACCCGGCGGCCGGCGTCGAGCTCCCGCTCCCCGGCCAGCGCCCGCAGCAGCGTCGTCTTGCCCGACCCGTTGACCCCGACGATGCCGATCCGGTCGCCGGGGCCGATGCGCCAGGTCTGGCGGTCCACGATCGTCCGGGGCGGGTCCGACGGGACGACGAGGGTCGCGTCCTCCAGTTCGACGACGGTGCGCCCCAGCCGGTGCTGGGCCATCGTCACCAGCTCCACGCTGTCGCGGGGCGCGGGCACGTCGGCGATCAGCGCCTCGGCGGCCTCGACGCGGTAGCGAGGCTTCGACGTCCGTGCCTGCGGGCCCCGGCGCAGCCACGCCAGCTCCTTGCGGGCGAGATTGCGACGGCGCTGCTCGGCGGCGTCCGCGAGCCGGGCCCGCTCCGCCCGCGCGAAGATCCAGTCGTTGTAGCCGCCCTCGTACTGCTCGACGTGCCCGTCGACGACCTCCCACGTGCGCGAGGCGACGGTGTCGAGGAACCAGCGGTCGTGGGTCACGACGACGAGGGCGGGCCGGCGGGCGAGCAGGTGCGCCGCCAGCCAGCGGACACCCTCGACGTCGAGGTGGTTGGTCGGCTCGTCGAGCATGAGCAGGTCGAGCTCCTGCACGAGGGCCGCGGCGAGCGCGATGCGCTGCCGCTCCCCACCCGAGAGACCTTCCACCGAGGTGTCCAGGCCGCGGTCCCCGCCGGGGCGCAGCCCCTCGACGACCGCCCGGGAGCGGGGGTCGGCGGCCCACTCGTGATCGGGGATCTCACCTCCGAGCACCGACGAGCGCACCGTGGCGCCGGTGGGCTGGGACTGCTGGGTCACCGAGGCCATCCGCAGCCCGCGGACCGGGCTGACACGCCCGGCGTCGGGCTGGAGGCGGCCCGCCATGATCGCGACGAGCGTCGACTTCCCCCCGCCGTTGCGGCCGACGACGCCGACGCGGTCCCCGGCGTCGACGCCGAGCGAGACCCCGTCGAGCACGGGTCCCGGGCCGCCGAAGGAGATGGCGACGTTCTCGAGGTTGACGAGGTTGGGCACGGTTCTCCGGAGATCGAGGGGTCAGGCGTACATGTTGGGGCCCGGGTCGGTGCTCGGCGGGCCGCCGGGGCCGCGGGGCGGACGCGCCGGGTCGCCGTCCACGACGCGGGCGCCGGGCACCGGACCGTGCGCGACACGGACCGTCCGGCACACGCCGGCGCCCGACAGCTCGGCCGCCACCCGCACCGCCGAGGGCCCGTCGCTGCACAGGAACACGCAGGTCGGGCCGGAGCCGGACACCACCCCGGCGAGGGCGCCGGCGGACACCCCGGCGCGCAGCGTGCGGCGAAGGCCGGGGTCGAGGCTCACCGCCGCGGCCTGCAGGTCGTTGCCCAGCAGCAGCGCGAGGGAGCGGGCCTCCCCCGATGCGACGGCCTCGAGGACGGGTTCGACGCTGCCGAGGCGCCGGACCGGTGCCTCGGCGTCGGCGGCGGCGCGCAGCCGGTCGAGCTCGCCGAACACCTTCGGTGTCGGGAGGCCGTGGTCCTGCAGCGCGATCACCCAGTGGAAGGTGTGGCGCGAGAGGACCGGGACCAGGGTCTCGCCGCGTCCGGTGCCGAGCGCCGTGCCGCCGTGCAGGGCGAACGCCACGTCGCTGCCCACCGACGCGGCGATCGCCAGGAGCGCCTCGCGTCCGAGGTCGAGCCGCCAGAGCGTGGTGAGCGCCAGCAGGGTCCCCGCCGCATCCGCGCTGCCGCCGGCCATGCCGCCCGCGACCGGGATCGCCTTGCGGATCCCGATGCGCACGTCCGGCTCCCGCCCCACCGCCTCCGCCAGGGCGACGGCGGCCCGCCAGGCCAGGTTCGACGCGTCGACGGGCACGGCCGCCCGGTCCGCGTCGGTGACGTCGCCGAGCAGCTCGATGCCGGGCGCGCCGGGGCCGATCGTCGCGAGCCGTTCCCCCACGCCGGAGGCGCGGGCGGTGCGGGCCGAGACGACGGAGACCTCGTCGAACAGGTTGAGGGCCTGGAAGACGGTCACGAGGTCGTGGTAGCCGTCCGGACGCGTCTCCCCGACCGCGAGGTGGAGGTTGATCTTGGCCGGGACGCGGACGGTCACCGGGGGCCCGACGGCGGAGAGCACCCGTCCAGGGTAATGACCGCCGTGGGCGCACCGCCCGGGTGCGTGCGGAGCGCGATCAGGCGTCCGCGTGGTCCCCGTCGGAGGTGGCGGCGATCGCGGCGAACGTCGCGACGTCGAGCTGCTCCCCCCGCGTGGTCGGGTCGACGCCCGCGGCCCGCAAGCGCGCCTCGGCCCGCGCAGGCGAGCCGGCCCAGCCCGCGAGGGCCGCGCGCAGCGACTTGCGGCGCTGGGCGAACGCCGCGTCGACGACGGCGAAGGTGGCGCGGCGGGCGGCCTCGTCACCGAGGTCCCCGCCCGGGCGGGGGGCGAGGGCCACCAGCGAGGAGTCGACGCCGGGCACGGGCCAGAAGACCCCGCGCGGCACCGGGCCCGCGCGACGGGCCTCGGCGTACCAGGCGAGCTTGGCGCTGGGCGCGCCGTAGGCGGCCTCGCCCGGGAGCGCCGCCAGCCGGTCGGCGACCTCGGACTGCACCATGACCAGGCCCCGGCGCAGGTCGAGCAGCTCGGCGAGCAGGTGGAGCACGACGGGCACGGCGACGTTGTAGGGCAGGTTGGCGACGAGGGCCGTGGGGGTGACGGGGAGCTCGGCCGCCCGCAGGCGCAGGGCGTCGGCGGTCACCGTGTACAGGGTGCGCCCCGGGGCGCGCTCGGAGGCGGTCACGGGGAGGCGACCGGCGAGGACGGGATCGACCTCGACGGCGACGACGGAGCCGTCCTGGCCCACCGCGTCGAGCAGGGCCAGGGTGAGCGAGCCGAGACCGGGGCCCACCTCGAGCACCGTCCCCCCCGGCTCGACGTCGGCGAGGCGCACGAGGCGCCGAACGGTGTTGGCGTCGTGGACGAAGTTCTGGCCGAGCTTCTTGGTGGGCCGCACGCCGAGCTCGCCGGCGATGGCGCGCACGTCGGAGGCCCCCAGCAGTCGCACGTCCGCGGCGTCCCCGTCGTCCACCTCGGGCCGGGTCACCCCTCCATCGTCCCAGGGGCGCACCCCGATCCTGGATCCGCGTCCTCGCCGCATGACACACTCACGGCCAGCGGGCGATCCTGCCGGAGCCTCCCCGGGGCGGCGGCGAGCCGCAGCCAGAAGGGCAGGGCGATCTGGCTGATCGGCGCGTCCTATCTCCAGGCCCGGTTCCCGGCGGTCCCCATGTGGGTGTGGATCGTCGCCTTCATCGCGCTCACCACCCTGCTCAACGTGGTCGGCATCCGCACCGCTCTCACCGCCAACGTGCTCCTGATGACCTTCCAGGTCCTGGTGCTGGCGTTCTTCGTGGCGCTGTCGCTGATCCACGTGGCCCACGTCGGCGGTGCCGGCGGCCTGCTGAGTGCCATCCCGTTCGTCAACGCAGAGACCTCGCTGGGTGGGGTGGCCGGCGGCGCGGCGGTCGCCGCCTACTCCTTCCTCGGCTTCGACGCGGTCACCACGCTGACCGAGGAGACCGTGGAACCCGAGCGCACCCTCCCCCGCGCATCCTGCTGGTCACGTTGATCGGCGGCGGGATCTTTCTGGTCGTCACCTACGCCACCCAGCTGGTCCACCCCGGCGGGGTGTTCGACGATGTGGACTCCGCCGCGTTCGGGATCGCCACCACCATCGGCGGGAACCTGTTCGCCTCGGTGTTCCTCGCGGGGCTGGTGGTCACCCAGTTCGCCTCCGGGCTGGCTGCACAGGCCAGCGTGTCGCGGCTGCTCTACGCGATGGGTCGCGACGCCGTCCTGTCCCGCCGTGTCTTCGGCTTCCTCTCGCCGCGGTTCCACACCCCGGTGATCAACATCGCGCTCGCCGGAGCCGTCGGCCTGGTCGCCCTGGCCCTCGACGTGGAGACCTCGACGTCGTTCATCAACTTCGGCGCCTTCACCGCGTTCACCTTCGTCAACCTCAGCGTCCTCGCGATGTTCCTCCGCGACCGTCGTCGGGGCCTCCGTCCCCGAGTGCTCACCCACGTCGTCGCCCCCGGTCGTCGGTGCCGCCGTGACCATCTGGCTCCTCACCAGCCTAGATGGTGCCGCGCTCACGCTCGGCGCCATCTGGCTGGTCTGCGGCGTGGTCTACCTGGGCTACCTGACGCGCCTGTTCCGGAGACCACCCCCGGAGATGGAGTTCAGCGAGGACGTCGACGTGACGGCGGAGACCACCCCCGCCGCGGGGCACGACGAGAGGGGCACGACGTGAACGAGGCCGACCGGCGTCCGGAACCCGTCGACCTGGTGGCGCGGGGCACCACCCGCCCCGATCCCACGACGACCGTGGCCGACGCCCGGGCGTGCCACGCTCGGGCCCAGCACGATCGTCAGGACCCCGGCCTGAGCCCGGCCGTGGTCAGCCCTTCGAACCGCAGACCGGCCAGGCGCCGTAGCCGCCGCGCGCGTCGCGCACCTTCTCGGCCACGGCGATCTGCTCGGCCTTCGAGGCGAGGTCGGGGCGCGGGGCGTACTGGCTGCCGCCGTAGGCGTTCCAGGTCTGCTTGTCGAACTGGATGCCACCGTAGTAGCCGTTGCCGGTGTTGATCGACCAGTCGCCGCCGGACTCGCACTTCGCGATGGCGTCCCACTTGCTGGTGTCGCCGATGGCCGGCTCGGCCTCCTTGGTGCCCTTGCGGACCACGCCGCCCACGGGCGCCTTCGTGACCGTGGCCGGTCCGAGCGCGGTGCGCCCGGTCTCCTTGCCGTTGGTGAGGTTCACCGTGAAGCTCTGGGCCTGCTCGCCGGCCTGGCCGGGCTGGTCGACCTTCGTGGTGCCCGCGTCCATCGTCGGGTCGCTGATGGTCTGCATCGGCGGCGCGATCGGCGCGGTCTCGGTGACCTGGGTGACCGCGTTGCGCGTGATCGTGATGGTCGACCCGTTGACCAGCCCGTTCGGCCCGAGCGGGGCGATCGTGTCGGCCGGGCCCATCGGCACGCCGCGCTGGGAGAGGAACTGCTGGATCGACGACGCGGTGGTGGTCAGGGTCTGCGGTGCGCCGCCGCCGTCGACGAAGGTCACCGTCTTCGGCAGCTGCACCGAGAGGCTCATGCCGTTGGCGGGGATCAGCGAACCGATCGGCACCGACGCGGCGAGCGCCTGCGTCGGCAGCCCGATCCGCGCGAGCGCGTCGGCGACGGTGCTGGCCGTCGTCGTGATGGTCTGCGGCTTGCCGTCGACCACCAGGTGGATCTGGCGCGAGTGGTTGACCACGAGGTGGTCGCCGTCGTGCAGCGTGGCGGCCGGCGACGGCGACATCTGGTCGTTCGGGCCGACCGGGATGTCACCGGACTCGAGCGCGCCCTCGACGGTGCCGGAGAAGGTGTGCACGGTCTGGTCGAGGCCGTCGACGGTGACCGTGACCTCCTTGTCCATCGCGACCGCGGTGCTGCCGCCCGCGGCGACCGCGATGAGGGCCGCGGCGACGCCGCCCTTGACCGCCAGCGAGTAGCGGCCGGTGTCGGTGAGATCGCGCTCCCGGTAGGTCTCCGGGTCCAGCCCGGCCGGGGCGGAGGGCGCCTCCGGGGCCAGGGCGGTCGCGCCGGCCAGGCCGGTGCGCTCCTCGAGGTCGTTCCAGTCGTCGAGGTCGGGCAGGACGTAGCCGCCCTCGGGGTCGGCGGTCGGGAGACCGCCGGCGCCGTTCGCGGAGCCGGGACCTGCCCAGCCCGGCCCCGCGACCGGCAGCGGGCCGGTGATGTCATCGGCCCAGGTGGGGAGCGGACCAGTCCGGTGGTGATCGAGGTCGGTGACGGTGGTGCCGTGGCGGCGCGCCTGCCACTCCGCGGTGCTCGCGTCCAGGCCGTTCCAGCTCTCGGCGTCCCAGGAGCTGTGGCCCCAGCCGTCCTCGGTCCAGCGCTCCTCGAGCTCGTCGAACCAGCCGGTGTCGGCGGTGGCGGTCGAGCTCTCGGAGCCGCGCGCGGTGCCGGCGCTCATCGGGTGGCCACCGCGTGGTCGCGATCGGTCAGGCAGCGGCCGTACGGGGAGCGCACCGCTGGGGAGCAGAGTCGAGCCACAGAAGCATCCACATCTTCCGTACTTCCGGGCAGGGACCGCGTCCGGGGACTGTCTCCGGTCGGCCCCTGGGGGAGGTCCGATCGGTCCCGGGCGCCGGGGGTGGTCCCATCCCGGCGAGTCACAGCACGGTAACGACCCGGGTGTCAGGACCATCAAGCCGACACGAACGTGGTGCGCCGAGCGGCAGGGCCTCCACGACGAACGCGATCACCGACCGCACATTCGGGTCACGGACGGTCACGGTTGAGGCTGCTCGGCCACCCGGAAGGCCCGCTGGGCATTCCGGGTGGCCGCCGCCGCGAGCATGTCCACCGGTCGGTCGCGGAGCTCCGCGAGGTCTCGCGCCGTGTGGGGGACGCAATAGGGCTCGTTCGGCCGACCGCGGTACGGGTGCGGCGCCAGGAACGGCGCGTCGGTCTCGACGAGCACGAGGTCCTCGGGCGCCTGCGCGGCCGCCCGCCGGAGGTCGGCGGCGCTGGCGTTGCGGAACGTCACCGTCCCGGAGAACGACATCAGCCAGCCCTGCTCGGCGCACACCCGGGCGAGCTCCGGGCCCCCCGAGAAGCAGTGGAAGACCACCGTCTCCGGCGCCCCCTCGGCGCGCAGGACGTCGACGATGCCGTCGTGGGCCTCCCGGTCGTGGACCACCAGGGGCAGTCCGATGCGCTTGGCGAGGTCGATGTGCCACGCGAAGGCCTCCCGCTGCACGTCCAGCGGGGCGCAGTCCTCGCGGCGGGTGGTCCAGTAGTCGTCGAGCCCCGACTCGCCGATCGCGACGACCCGGGGCTCGCACGCCAAGGCCTCGATCTCGCCGCGGGTGGCGTCGTCGAGGTCGCGGCTGCGGGTGGGGTGCAGCCCGACGGCGGCGAACACCCGCGGATCGGTGCCGGCCACGCCCGCCGCCCAGCGCGCGGAGGCGAGGTCGTCCGCCGTGGTCACCACCGCCGTGACGCCGGCGGCCGTGGCACGGTCGAGGACCGCGGCGAGTGTGGCCGGGTCCGTGGCCCCGCAGGCGTCCAGGTGGGTGTGGCTGTCGACCACGCCCCCTGGGATCGGCTCGGGGGGCGGGGGCGGCACGGCGTGCTTGCTAGCCATCGTGGTGGATGGGGGCCCAGGACGGGCCCGTCTCCCCCAGTTCCGTCGGGAGCTTCGCGAACAGCGGCGTGGGGCGCGCCAACGGGCGCCCGACCGGCACGGGCGTCGACTCCCACCGCGCCTGCTCGGCGGCGTAGTCGCCGGTGAGGATGCTGTGCGTGGTGCCCAGCCCGGTCTGGCCCGCGTCCTCCCGCCGCGGCTGCGCCGCCCACACCCCGCTGCCTCCGAGTGCCTCGTGGACCTGCTGCGCGGCGTGGGGCAGGAACGGCGTCAGCAGCGTGTTCGCGTCCTGCACGACCTGCAGGGCGGTGTGCAGGATGGTGTCGCGCCGCGCCACCTGCTCGGCGCCGTCCTTCAGTTTCCAGGGCTCCTGCTGGGAGAGGTAGGCGTTCGCGGCGCCGACCACACGCATCGCCTCGCCCGAGGCGGCCTTGAACCGTGAGCGCTGCAGGTGCGCGCCGACGGTGGAGAACGCGGCCCGGGACTGCGCGAGGAGCTCGGCGTCGGCGGCCTCCGGCCGGGTCGGCTCCGGGATCGCGCCGACGTTCTTCGACGCCAGCGAGATCGAGCGGTTGACGAGGTTGCCCCACTCGTTGGCCAGCTCGAAGTTCGTGCGGCGGACGAACTCGTCCCAGGTGAAGTCGGTGTCCTGGTTCTCGGGACCGGCGACCGCGATGAAGTAGCGCAGCGCGTCGGGCCCGAACTCGCGCAGGAAGTCCCCGACGTAGATGACGGTGCCGCGGCTCGTCGAGAACTTCGACCCGGACATCGTCAGGAACTCACTGGAGACCACCTCGGTGGGCAGGTTCAGCGTCCCGAAGACGCCGGGCTCACCACCCTTGTCCCCCGCGCCGTTCTGCCCGAGCAGCAGCGCGGGCCAGATGAGCGAGTGGAAGACGATGTTGTCCTTGCCCATGAAGTAGTAGGCGCTCGCCTGCGGGTCGCACCACCACTCCTTCCAGGCGTCCGGCGTGCCGGAGCGCTGCGCCCACTCGACGGAGGCCGACAGGTAGCCGATGACCGCGTCGAACCAGACGTAGAAGCGCTTCATCGGGGCGTCGCGCCACCCGTCGAGCGGGACCGTGACGCCCCAGTCGAGATCGCGGGTGATCGCCCGCGGACGCAGGTCCTCGAGCAGGTTGCGGCTGAAGTTCAGGACGTTCGGGCGCCAGTTGGTGCGGGTGTCCAGCCAGGCGGCGAGCGACTGGGAGAAGGCGGGGAGGTCGAGCATCAGGTGCTCGGTCTCGCGGAACTCGGGGGTCTCGCCGTTGATGCGGCTGCGGGGGTTGCCCAGGTCGGCCGGGTCGAGCTGGTTCCCGCAGTTGTCGCACTGGTCGCCGCGCGCGCTCGGGTAGCCGCAGATCGGGCAGGTGCCCTCGATGTAGCGGTCGGGCAGCGTGCGGCCGGTCGACGGGCTGATCGCCCCCAGCGTGGTCTCCGGGAAGACGTAGTCGTTGCGCCACAGCGCCGTGAACAGGTCCTGCGTGACCCGGTGGTGGTTATCGGTCGAGGTCCGGGTGAACAGGTCGTAGGACAGCCCCAGGCCGGCGAGGTCGTCCTGGATCACGCGGGAGTAGCGGTCCACCAGCTCGCGCGGCGTGGTGCCCTCGGCGTCGGCCTGGACCTGCGTCGGCGTGCCGTGCTCGTCGGTGCCCGAGACCATGAGCACCCGGTTGCCGACCATCCGCTGGTAGCGGGAGAAGACGTCGGAGGGCACACCGAAGCCGGACACGTGGCCGATGTGCCGGGGGCCGTTCGCGTAGGGCCACGCGACGGCGGTCAGCACGGACTCGCTCATGGTGACCATCATCCCGGTCACGTCGAGGTGTTCGCCCTTCGGGCTCGTGCGCGCGTTTCCGTGCTGGGGCACGGAAACGCATGCACACGGCCGGAGGCCGAACTACATCGCGCCGAACTGCCGATCCCCCGCGTCACCCAGGCCCGGGACGATGTAGCCGAACTCGTTGAGCCGGTCGTCGACCGCCGCGGTCACCACCCGCACGGCCGGGTGCTCGTCGCCCAGGCGTGCCAGCCCCTCCGGGGCCGCGACCACGCAGACCGCGGTGACGTCGTCCGCGCCGCGGGCTTCGAGCAGGTCGATGGTGTGCGCCATCGAGCCGCCGGTGGCGAGCATGGGGTCGAGGACGAACACCGGCCGGCCGGCGAGGTCGGCGGGCAGGGACTCCATGTACGGCGTCGGCTGCAGCGTCTCCTCGTCGCGGGCGACCCCGACGAAGCCCATGAGCGCCCCCGGTACCTGGGCGTGGGCCGCCTCGGCCATCCCGAGGCCGGCGCGCAGCACCGGGACGAGGACCGGGGGTGCCGCGAGCTCGGCGCCCACGGTGTCGGCGACGGGCGTCGTGATCGGGTACTCGGTCACGGGTGCGCCGCGCAGGGCCTCGTAGACGAGCATCGTCGTCAGGTCGCGGACGGCGTCACGGAACGTGGCACGGTCGGTGCGGGAGTCGCGGAGGGGGGTCAGCCGTGCCCGGGCGAGTGGGTGGTCGACGACGAGCAGCATATCGGCGGAACCTAGCGGCCCCCGGGATCTGGCACGCTGCGGCCGTGTTCGACGATGCCTATCGCTCCGGTCACCGCCGTGTCGCCGCGCTCGTGGCGGGGCTCGGCGAGGCCGAGCTGGCGCACACGGTGCCCGCATGCCCCGACTGGACGGTGCACGACCTCGTCGCCCACCTCACGGGCACGGCCGCCGACGTCGCGGCCCGCCACACGGCGGGGATGCCGGGGCCGGCCTGGGCCGCGGCGCACATCGAGGCGCGGGCCGGGCGGACGACCGAGGAGCTGCTCGACGAGTGGGACGAGCACGCGGCGGCCACAGCCGAGGCGATCGAGGACCGGCGGGTCCCGGCCGGCGTCCTGCACGACCTGCTGGTGCACGAGGGCGACCTCGTCGAGGCCCTCGGCGCCGCGGCCCCACCGTGGGACGGCTGGGCCGGTGCGGCGCGGCTGGTCGTGCGCCAGGTGGTCCGGGGGATCCGGGGGCCCCACAGCCTCGTCGTGCGTTCGGCGGGCACGGAGTGGCGCAGCCCCGACGACGCCGGGGAGCGCCGCGGTCCGCGCACCGGGGCGCCCGCGTCGACGCGCAGCACGGTGACCGTGGACTTCTACGAGCTCTACCGCGGCCTGCACAGCAGGCGCAGCCGGGAGCAGATGCGCCGGTGGCAGTGGGACGGGAGTCCGGAGCCCTGGGTGGACGCCCTGCCGATGTTCGGTCCGCGGGACGACGAACAGCCGTTGCCCGCGACCGGCTGAGGCTCGAGCGGGGAGTTGGCCGCCGACCCCCGAGCAGCGAACGGCCGGGCCACCGCCGCGTCGATGGCGACGCGTGCGGTGACCCGGCCATTGCCGGTGCGCTCGGCTCAGACGATGCTGCCGAGCACCGCGATGTCGATGTTGTTCAGCACGTGGTTGTCGTCGAGCACGTGGCAGACGTTGACCGGGACGGCCGTCTGGGCCCCGCCGAGGACGTCGGCGAACCCGCCGCCCTCCGTCGCGTTGTGCTGGTCGACGGCATTGAGGCAGTTGGTCGTCTGGCCGTGACCGTGCGAGCCGTGGTCGTGGTCGTGGCCGTGGCTGCACTCGGTCGCCATCGCGACGCCGGTGGTGGAGGCGAGCCCGGCGCCGAGCACGACGGCTCCGACGGCGGCCCTACGGATCATCGACATGAATCCCCCGATGCAGTGTCGAGTACGGGTCCGGACGGAGGCTGTACTCCACTGTCCGGTTGGTGACACCGCACTCAACGCCCTCGGCCGAACCCAGGTCACGGCATCGTCACGACGTTCGCCCGTTCGGGGACGACGGGCTCGCACGACGACGGCCGGTCCTCGGGCCTCCGCCAGGGAGGCCGGGACCGGCCGTGGCCGCGCGGTTCGACGCCTCGGCCCCACTCAGATCGAGTCGCCGCTCCCGTTGCCGTTGAGGAAGTTGTCCAGGATGTGGTTGTTGCAGATGTTCAGACCGAGGCCGGCCTGGTCCTGGTTGAGCAGGGACATCGTGTTGGTGGCGTGGCTGTTGTCCGCAGCGAGCGCGTTGCTGCAGCCCGACGAGGAGTCCGACGCCTGCGACGAGTGCGAGCCGTGGTGGTGACCGCCGCCGTTCTCGCACGGGGCGTTCCCGGCGAAGGCCGCGCCGGCGGTCGCCACGAGGCCGCCACCGACGATCGCGGTGGTCAAGAGGGAATTACGGATCATGGACACGGTGGGGTCTTCTCCTGCTCGCGATTTCTAGGATTCGCCGCTACCCGTGCCGGGCACGACGTTCTTCCGCCGACCGGGCCGGAGGAACGGCCGGCGGCCATGTCACACGACGCCAGACCTCCGGCATCGCGCCGATCCACGGGTCGCGTCCCGGCATCCGGGGGCCACCGGGACGCGACCGTGGACCGTCGAGGCACTTTGAGCGGTCGCGTCAGAAGGTGTCGCCGCTGAAGTTGCCGTTCCCGAAGTTCTCCAGGATGTGGTTGTTGCAGATGTTCAGACCGAGGCCGGCCTGGTCCTGGTTGAGCAACGACAGCGTGTTGGTGGCCCCGCTGTTGTCCGCGGCGAGCGCGTTGCTGCAGCTCTCGGACCCCGACTTGTGGTGGTGGCCCTCATGGCTGTTGCAGTCGGTCGCGAACGCCGAGCCGGCCGTCGTCGCGAGGCCCGCACCGATGATGGCGGTGGTCAGGATGGTCTTACGGAAGGTCGACACGCTTTCTCCCCTTCGTCGATCGCGCGATCGGGTCGGATCGCACTGTGCGTCGGTCGTGACGCACGAATGGCGTCCACGACTCGGTGACTTCAACGCCTCGATCGAGTGAAGGTCACGGTCAGGTCGCGGAGATCCCGTGATCAGCGGAGGCTCTCGACGCTGAGCAGGAGAAACGCGGGAGAGAACCACCCGTTCGGACTAGTGACTGGCCCCGGACACACGAACGGGCCGGCACTCCCCGGGACATCGTGTCCCGAGGAGTACCGGCCCGTGGTCGGCGTGAGGGCGGGCGCAGGGCCCGCGGACGGCCGTCGGCGTCTCTTACAGCACCGAGATGCCGATGTTGTTGAGGATGGCGTTGTCGTCCAGCACGTGGCAGACGTTCAGCGGCACGGCGGTCTGCGCGCCGCCGAGGACGTCGGCGAGCCCGCCGCCCTTGGTCTCGTTGGCCTGCGCGACCTCGTTCGAGCACGACGTGGACTTGCCGTGGTCCCACGAACCGTGGTGCTCGTGGCTGTGGCCGGAGTCCCAGTTGTGGCCGCCGTCGCCCGGGTCGTCACCGGCGAAGGCGGCGCCCGTCATGGACGTGAGGCCGGCGCCGACGATGACGCTCGTCAGGACGGTCTTGCGCAACATCGACACGATCTTCTCTCCAGGGTTCCCAGGTGTCCCGGTCCCGCACGAGACGGGACCGGCTGTCACGAGGGCCCCAACGGGGCCGTCCGGGCCGGGTCACGGGCCGCGCCGCTACTTCATACGTTCGTGCGGTTCGAGCCGCATGGTCTCAAGTGCGAGCCCGAACGCCCTAATGGGTGACGCGTCGCACCAGACCCACCACGACGGAGGCCAGCTCGCTCCCCGCGTCCTCCTGGAGGAAGTGGCCCGCCCCGCGCAGCACGGTGTGCCCGGGATCCGCACCACCGCCGGCCCCCGCCCCGCGCACGTGGTCGCGCAGCACCGGCGCCATCGCGCCGGTGATCGGGTCGGAGTCGGAGAAGGCCACCACGAAGGGCCGGGAGTAGTCGGCCAGGGCCGCCCACGCCGTGCGGTTGGCCTCGGTCTCCGGGTCGTCGGGCCGCGTCGGCACCAGCAGCGGCATCGCCCGCGGGCCCGCCTTGTACGACTCGTCCGGGAAGGGAGCGTCGTAGGCGGCCCGGGCGGCGGGCGCGAGCTCCCGGGCGCACCCGGAGGCGACGAGGCGCCCGACGTCGAGGACCTCGGCCCGCTCGACGGCGCGGCGGAAGCGCCACCAGGGCTCCGGCATGTCGACGTCGCCGGTCGGCAGGCCGGTGTTGGCGGCGACCACCGCGCGGAACCGCTCCGGGGACGACGCCACCAGCCGCAGCCCGATCAGCCCGCCCCAGTCCTGCCCGAGGAGCACGAGGTCGTCCAGGCCCAGTCCCTCGAACACCGCCTCGCGCATCCACGCGACGTGGCGGGCGTAGGTGTGGTCGGTGACTTCGGCGGGCTTGTCGGAGCGCCCGAACCCCACGAGGTCGACCGCGACGGCTCGCACGCCGGCGCCGGCGAGCGCGTCCAGGACGTGGCGGTAGAGGTAGGACCAGGACGGTTCGCCGTGCAGCAGCAGCACCGTCGGGCCGGCGTCCGCTCCGTCCGGCCCGACGCCGTAGGTGGCCACTCGCAGCCGCTCGGTCGCCCCGTCGAGGTCGGCCACCTCGACGTACCGGGGATGGTGACCGAAACCCTCGAGGCCGGTGAAGCGCTCGTCCGGGGTTCGCAGCACGCGCACGGAGGAGAAGGGTGCCAGCCGCGGACCGTCGACGCGCCCCCGAGAGCGCGGGCGTCCCCGAACGGCCTGGTCACCCGGTCACGCCTAGGGTGGCCGCCGCACGTGATCACCCGCGCCGAGACCGGAGGCCGCTCGTGGCCCAGGACATCGTCCCGATCACCCTCGCGCTCACCGACGGGGACCTGGTCACCCTCTGGGCCCCGCGCTGGCGTGAGGACGGCGAGGAGTGGGAGGCGTTCCTCGGCGACGACGACCACGTGTTCGCCTTCGCCGACGCTGCCGATCTCGCCGCGTGGATCCGCACCAGCGACGCCGACGGGACCCCGCACGACCTCCTCGACCACCCGGCCTGGCCGGTGGTCGGCCGCCTCTCGGTCGACGAGCTGACCCCCGAGGACATCCAGCGCTACGACGTGATCGGCGCCCCCGAGCTCGTCGCCGACGAGCCGGACACCTGGTCGGTCGACGACCTCGCGGAGATCACCGCGATGGTCCGCTCCCTCGCCGAGGTGTGCGACCTGGGCACGGTCACCGAGATCCTGGACTCCACACCGGCCTTCGCCGCCCTGGCGAACGGCGTGGCCGCGTTCGGTGGCCGGGACGGTGAAGTGCTGTGGAGCGAGCTCGCGGACGTCCTCGCGGAGCGCTGGGACGACGTCCTCGACGCCCTCGACGCGCTCGTCCGCGTGCCCGAGGTCGACGCCGAGCTGGCCGCGAAGCTGCGCGCGACCGCGACGCCTGCCGACGAAGGCGACCTCGACGCCGCGACCGACGACACCGCCGACACCGGCGACGACCCCGAGGAGACCCCGCACTCCGGCTCGCAGGAGGACGCTGCGAACCTCCCCGCCGACCCGCAGGCCGTCGCCACCGACCCGCAGGACTCCGCCGTCGCCGGCCCGCTCGCCGACGCCCCCGGCGACGTCCGCAGCGACACCGCGGGCGAGTCGCTGCGCAGCGACCTCGTCGACGCCGACGAGGAGCCCGCGCCCGGCTTCTGGGAGGAGGTGGGGATCGACCCCATCTCCATCCTCTCGGGCGAGGGCCAGGTGGTCACCCTGCGCTGCTTCCTCGACGACGAGCCGGTCTTCCTCGGCCGCGGAGGGCGCATCGACGTCTTCCCCACCGCCCGGGCCCTGCGGACCTGGATCGCGGGCGACGGCGCCCAGGGTCACGACCTCGCCGAGGTGTCGACCTGGTCCGAGGTGATGACGGCGGCCGTCGAGGGCGACCTGGAGATCGAGGTCGCCCCGGAGAACACCTACGTGTTCCCCGGGCTCGCCGAGGACCTGCTCGAGGGCCCGGAGGCGGTCGATCCCGGACAGCTCGAGCTCGCCGTCGAACTGCTGCTCGACGCCGCCGACTGGGCGGGCGACGACCAGACCCGGGAGGCCCTCGCCCCCTCGGAGGCCCTCGGGTGGCTGGTCTCGTTCGTTCTGCGGCCCGACCCCAACCGACTCACCCCCTCGCCGCCGTTCCAGCGCGAGTCCACCCGGTGGCGCGAGCTCGAGGACCGATTCCTGGGGCGCCTGCGGTATCCGTGAACCGGTGTGACGGGGGAGACGCTTCGTCGCGGCCTGTTGCAGGGGCGCGTCCGAACGGGTCATCGGGCCTGGCTAGCCTGCCGGGGCGACGGAGTCGGGGCCGAGCTCACGTTCGCCCCGATTCAGACCTGGCCGTCCCCGCAGAGAGTGGGCTCCGCGTGATCGACTCCAACCAGACCATGTCCTTCGATCGGATGCGCAGCATGCTCGTCCGGGCCGCGGAGGTCAGGGACAGCGAGCAGCAGCAGATCTTCGACTCGCTCGACGAGATCCACGGTCGGCTCGCCGCGCTCGACGCGCTGGGCGCGATGCGCAAGCGGCTCGCCGACGTCCCCGACCGCACCGAGATGAGCGTGCTCGCCGAGCGGCTGGACGAGACCGTCGCGAAGCTCGACGCCCAGGAGTCCGCGGTCTCGTCGCTGGCCCGGCTGGTCGAGGGTCTCGTGGACCGGGTGGCCGATCGCCTGGCCACCCCGTTCGCCCAGCTCGACGGCCGGCTCGACGGCGTCTCCGGGCGCTTCGAGGGCGTGGCCGGGCGGATGGACGGCCTCGAGGACCGCATCTCCGGACTGCACAAGCGGCTCGACGACCTCGACAACCGCCTCGACCGCCACGAGATGCGCCTCGACCAGATCCCGGGCTCCGTCACGGGCCCGCTGCGCGAGCGGCTCGAGTCGGCCGAGGCGTCGCTGCGCGGCCAGGTCGAGGAGACCTCGCGCGCCCTCACCGAGACCACGCGGGCCCTGTCCGAGGAGATCTCGGGGTCGCGCGAGACGGCGCGGACCGACGCGGCCGCGCTGCGCGAGCGCTCCGACGAGGGGCTGCGCGACCTCACCGGCCGGCTCGAGGCGCTCACCGACCGCCTCGACGGCGTCGGGTCGCGGGTCGAGGGCGTCGAGGGCACGCTGTCCGGCCGCGTGGACCAGGTGCAGAGCAGCGTGTCCGCCGCGGTGGAGGGCCTCGACACCTCGCTGTCGGGGCTGTCGGGCAAGGTCGAGGGCGTCGAGCGGAGCGTCGCCGGCCTCTCGACGCGGGTCGACGGCGTCGAGTCCGCCCTGGGCGACCGGGTCACCTCGGTGGCGTCCTCGCTCGAGGCCTCGCTGGACAAGCTGGACGGCACGTTGGTGAACCGGCCCGACCACGAGGCCGTCGTCGCCCTGGTCAACCGCTCCAACGAGGAGTCCGAGCGCCGCCAGGCCGGCCAGCTCGACGAGGCGCTCTCGACGTTCGCCGAGATCATCCTGGGCTCGGGTGGTCAGCAGCAGGCCCCCGCGCCGCGGCCGGCCGGCCGGCGCAGCTCCCGCAAGCCCGCGCTCACCGCGGGCCCCAGCCTCAACGGCCACGCCGAGCACGGCGCCGACGAGGAGGGCGCGGAGGCCTGAGCCGCTCGCGCGCCCCGCGCGGAGGGCCCGTCCGTCCCCCGAGCGGGGCGGGCGGGCCCTGCTGCGCCGTGGGCGCGGACTAGTGTCGGCACCCGATGCCCGCTGCGCTGCGTCTCCCGCTCGCCGTCGTCGTCAGCACGGTGCTGCTGCTCCTCGGCGCGGTCACCGGCGCCGCGAGCGCCGCGGCCGCGCCCGAGGTCCCCGGCCAGGCCGCCTGCCCCGCCGTCGACCAGCCCGCGGCGCCGGTCGACGAGTCGGAGGCCCCGCGGCCCGGTCAGGCCGCACCGGCGCCGCTGCCCGTCCCCGCCCACCCCGTCGGTGGGGAGGCGATGGGGACCTGCGGGACCGTCGTCCCGAGCGGCGCCCCGGCGCCGCCCGCGGTGGGGGTGCAGTCCTACGTCGTCGCCGACCTCGACTCCGGGGCCGTGCTGGCGGCCCGCGTGCCGCACGCCCGGCTGCGGCCGGCCTCCCTGCTCAAGACGCTCACGGGCCTGCTCGTCGCGCAGGACCTGCCCATGGACCAGACGGTCGTCGGCACCCAGGACGACGCGAACCAGGAGGGCACGCGGGTCGGGATCGGGCCCGGTGGGCAGTACACCATGCGCCAGCTCCTCGACGGCATGCTCATGGCCTCGGGCAACGACATCGCGCACGCGCTCGCGCTCCGGCTGACCGGCTCGGTGCCCGCGACCGTCGACGCCATGAACCGCGCCGCGGCCCAGATCGGGGCGCTCGACACCCGGGCGGCCACCCCGTCGGGCCTCGACGGGCCGGGGCAGTCGTCGTCGGCCTTCGACCTGGCGAGCATCTTCCGCCTGGGGATGCAGTACGAGCCGTTCGCGACGGCCGTCGGCACCAAGCAGATCATCCTGCCGGGGTGGGGCCCGAACCCGCCGTTCGCGGTGGACAACGACAACAAGCTCCTCGGGCGCTATCCGGGCGCGCTCGGCGGCAAGACCGGGTTCACTGACGACGCCCGCCACACCTACATCGGGGCGGCGCAGCGCGACGGGCGCCGCCTCGTCGTCGTCCTCATGCACGGCGAGCAGACGCCGGTGCCGATGTACGAGCAGGGCATCGCGCTGCTCGACTACGGCTTCTCGCTGCCCCGCGGCGCCTCGGTCGGGCAGCTGGCGCAGCCTCCCCCCGGCACGACCCTCGGGGCGAGCGCGGCCGCCCCGTCACCCGCCGGCACGACCACGTCCGACGACGGCGCCGCGTCCCCGGCCAGCGGGTCGACGAGCTGGGAGACCCTGCTCGCGATCGGCGCCGTGGTCGTCCTCGGGCTCGTCGTCCTCGCCGCCCGTCGCCGCCGTCGAGGGGGCTGACAGCAACGGCACGATCCTGACGCCCAACGTCAGAACAGGGGGAGCACGCCGACAGGGCCGTTCACTCACTGGCGATACGGCGGCCCCGACGCCTGCCGTTGACGCCGAGGACGCTGCCGACGACGCCGAGCACGGCCCCGGCGCCGAGCAGGCCCGCCGTCGCCCCGACCCCCGGCGCCCGGCCGACGGTGACCGCGGGCCGCACGACGACGGGTGCGGGCTCCGGGATCTCGTCGGGCTCGTTCTCGGTCATCGTGGCCGCCCAGGCGGTGACGAAGAGGATGAACCGCGAGACGAAGTTCGCGAACACCAGCAGACCGATGATGGGCCCGAAGGCGGCCCCGGCCGGCGAGTTGGTGACGCTCGAGATGTAGACCGTCATGACCTGCTGGAGCACGACGAAGCCCACCGACGCGAGGATCGCGGCCCGTCCCGCCGAGCGCAGCGTCACCGGCTCGCGTGGCAGCCGGGCGATCACCCACAGGAAGACCAGCCAGTTGGCGGCGAGGGTGATGACGATGCCGGCGATCGTCAGCAGCACCTGCACCCAGGCCTGGCCCTCGAGTCCCAGGGCGCGCGCGATGGCGTGGGAGGCGCCGGTGGCGACCGCGGTGATCGCGAAGGAGAGCGCGAGGGCCACGCCCAGCCCGATCATGGCGACGAGGTCACCCCCGTAGCGCTTGAGCAGCGCCGGGGGGTCGTCGCGCTGGTCCCACTGCTCGGAGAGCGCCTCGCGCAGGTTCGCCATCCAGCCGAGCCCGGAGTACAGGGCGCCGAGCAGGCCGAGGATCCCGACCGCGCTGCGCTGCGCGATGGCCTGCTCGATCACCTTGTTGAGCAGGTCACCCAGGCCGGGCGGGGCGGCGCTGGTGATGCCGGTCTGGAGCTGGCCCAGCAGCGCGGCGTTGTTGGCCAGCACGAACGCCGCCGCGGCGAAGGCGATCATGAGCAGCGGCACGAGCGCGAGGATCGAGAAGTACGTGATCGCCGCGGCGTAGTGGTCGCCGTGCTTCTCGGTGTAGCGCCCGCCGGCGCGCACCAGGTGGTCGAGCCACGGGTGGCGCGCCTTGAGCTGCTCGAACTTCGTGGGTTCGGACGTGCCGTCGGCGCTGGTGTCGACGGTGCTGGTGGTCATGGCGCGCTCGCCCCTCTCGCTGCCCCGGACGCTCCCGGCGGCGCTGGTCCCCGACGCGGTACAGCTACCCGCGTGCACGGGACGTCACGCCGGCGTGAACTCAGGTGCGGTAGGGCGCCGGGTCGAAGCGGGCGTTGCGCTCCCGGAAGGAGCGTGCCGATCCCGGCCAGAGCAGCGTCAGCCGCCCGCTGCTCTCGTCGACGTACCAGCTGCGGCAGCCGCCGGCGAGCCACACGGTGTCGCGTGCGGCGGCGTCGAGGTCGCGGACGTAGTCCCGCTCGGCGGCCGCCGAGACCTCCAGCGGCCCGTCGGCGCGGGCGAGGTGGTCCAGGGCACCGAGGACGTACTCGATCTGCGTCTCGATCATGTAGATCGCGGAGTTGTGACCGAGGCTGGCGTTGGGTCCGTCGAGCACGAACATGTTGGGGAACCCGTGCACGCTGGTCGAGGCGTAGGCGGTCATCCCGTCCGCCCAGTGCTCGGCGAGCGTGCCGCTCCTGCCGTGCACGCGAGGCGCGTAGGGCTGGCGGGCGGCGTGGAAGCCGGTGGCCAGGACGAGCGCGTCGAGGCCGTACCGGGCGCCGGACGCCGCGATCGCGGTGCGCCCGTCGACCCGGGCGAGCGCGGAGTCCTCGAGCACCACGTCGTCGCGGACGAGGGCCGGGTAGAGCTCGTCGGAGAGCACGATGCGCTTGCACCCGATCTCGTAGGCGGGCTCGAGGCGGGCACGCAGACCCGGGTCGCCGACCTGGTCGCGCAGGTGCCGTCGTGCGCGGTCCCGCAGCTCGTCGATCGCCGGCCGCAGCCGTCGACGAGCGTCGACGGCGCGCTCGGCGTCGTCGAAGATCTCCTCCCGGAGCGCGCGGGCGGCCTCCGGGTGGCGGGCGAGCCGACGGCGCTCGCCGGCGGAGTACGGCCGGTCGCCCCGCGGCACCACCCAGGTCGGGGTGCGCTGGAAGACCACGAGACGCGCGGTCCGCTCGGCCAGGCGCGGGATCACCTGCGCGGCGGAGGCGCCGGTGCCCACCACGCCCACACGCGCCCCGTCGAGCGGCACGTGGTCGTCCCAGCGCGAGGTGTGCATCACCGGGAGCCGCGCGTCCCCGAGGCCCTCGACGTCGGGGATGCGCGGCTCGGTGAGCCGCCCCGCGGCGAGGACGAGGACCCGCGCCCACCAGGTGCCCGCGGTCGTCGTCACCTCCCAGCGACGGTCGCGGGCCGACCAGCGGGCGCGCTGCATCTCGGCGCCGTAGCGCACGTGGGGCTCGACGCCCTCCTCGGTCACGGCGCGGCGCAGGTAGTCCTGGATCTCCTCGCCGGGGGCGAACACCCGCGACCAGTCCGGCGCCGGACGGAAGGAGTAGGAGTACAGGTGCGAGGGGACGTCGCAGGAGACCCCGGGGTAGCGGTTGTCCCGCCAGGTCCCGCCCACGTCGCCGGCGCGCTCGAGCACGACGAAGTCGGAGCAGCCGCGCCGCGCGAGCCGGATCGCGAGTCCCAACCCGGCGAAGCCCGCGCCCACGATCGCGACGTCGGTGACGCCGCCGACGCCGGGACCCACCGGGGCCCGACGGTCGGTGGCGCGGCCCTCCTGCAGAGCGGTCACGAGGATCGCCCCACCGTGGTGCGCTCGGCCGGGACCTCCCCGTAGAGCGTCGTGCGCTGGCGCACCGGGCGGTCCAGCTCGGCGGCGATCGCGGTGACGTCGTCGGCGGTGAGCACCCGGCCGGCCTCGGGGCCGGCGTCCGGGTCGAGGGTGCCGTCGAGCAGGAGCCCACCGAGGTCGTCGGCGCCGCCCTGCAGGACGCCCAGCACCGTCGTGCGGTCGAGCTTCGGCCACGCGGCCTGGACGTGGTCGATCCGGCCGTGCAGCAGGAGGCGCGCCACGGCGTGCAGGGCGCGGGTCTCCCGCAGCGCGGCTCCGCGGACGCGGCCCCGGAGCGGCTCCGGGACGTCGACCAGCGGCATCGCGATGAGCTCGGTGAACCCGCCCGTACGGTCCTGCACCGCGGCGAGGGCCCGCAGGTGGGCGACCTGCTGGGCGGGGGTCTCGACGTGGCCGTAGACGATCGTCGCGGTGGAGCGCAGCCCCACCTCGTGCGCCGTGGTCACCAGCTCGATCCACCGGGCGGCCGGGATGTCCGTGCCGCCCGTGAGCAGGCGCCGGACGTCGTCGTCGAGGATCCGGGCTGCGGTGCCGGGGACCGACCCCAGACCGGCCTGCCGGGCCGCGGAGAGGAACTCGCGCGGCGACAGGCCCGCCCGGTCGGCCGCCTGCGCCACCTCGGCGGGGCGGAACGCGTGCAGGTGCAGCGGGTGCCGCGCGGTGACGCGGCGGACCAGCTCCAGCGGGGCGCCGGGGCCCGCGTCCTCGGGGACCGGCCCCTGGATGCAGACCTCGGTGGCTCCCAGCTCCCAGGCCTCGTCGACCAGCGCGTCGAGGTGCTCCGGCTCCCTCACCAGCGCCGGTGCCAGGTTGCGGTTGACGACGACGGACACGGCGTCCCCGACGGTGTCGCGGCGCAGCGCGTCGGCGAGGGCGCAGAGCGCGTCGAGCTCGTCGCCGTCGGCGCCCAGCAGCTCGACGTAGCCCTCGTCGGACAGGCCCGCCGGGTCGCGCTCGGCGGCGGCGAGCCGGGAGCGCAGGGCGGCGGGCGCGGTCACCGCGCGCCCACCCGGTCACGTGACGCGGCCAGCCCGTCCGACCCGGCGAGGGCGTCGACGGCGGGCGACACGGCCGGGTCGAGCCAGCCACCGCCGCGGTGGCGCTCGCCGAGGTAGCGCGGATAGACGGTGAGCCGCGGGCGCAGCGCGAAGCCCGCTTCGGCGGTGACGTCGGCGAGGTCGTCGAGGCCGGGCCAGGGGCGCTCGGGGTTGACGTGGTCGGGTGTCACCGGGGAGACGCCGCCCCAGTCGTCGATGCCGGCGCGCAGCAGCCGCGCCTGGTCCTCACGGGCACTGTGGGCGCCCTCCGCCGAGTCGTCGCCCAGCTCCCCGGCCAGATTCGGCGGGGCCTGGACACTGACCCCGAGCGGCATCACCAGGCGGGCCACCGCGACGGCGGCGACGAACTCGTCGAACTCGGCGTCCGGCCGGCCGCGCATCGCGGTGTCCGGCTTCGCGCGGAAGTTCTGGACGATCACCTCCTGGAGGTGGCCGTACTCGCCGGCGAGGCGGGCGAGCGCGAGCAGCGACTCCGCCCGGTCGCGCCGCGTCTCGCCGATCCCGACGAGGATGCCGCTGGTGAACGGGACGCGGGCCCGTCCGGCGTCGGCGAGCGCGCGCAGCCGCACCTCCGGGTCCTTGTCCGGCGAGCCGAAGTGCGCCCCGCCGGGGACGACCAGCAGCGACGACGTCGACTCGAGCATCATCCCCATCGAGGGGGCGACGGGGCGCAGCGCGGCGAGCTCCTCCGGGCTCATCACCCCGGGGTTGAGGTGGGGCAGCAGGCCGGTCTCGGAGAGCACCGCCCGCGCGGCGGCCCGGACGTAGTCGATCGTCGAGGCGTACCCGCGGGCGTCGAGCCACTCCCGGGCGGCGCGCCAGCGGGCCTCCGGGCGGTCGCCGAGGGTGAAGAGTGCCTCGGTGCAGCGCTGCGCGGCGCCGTCACGGGCGATGGCGAGTACCTCGTCGAGCTCGAGGTACGCCGCGGGCAGCCGGCCCGGCACCGTCGCGAACGTGCAGTAGTGGCAGCGGTCCCGGCACAGCCGCGTGAGTGGGACGAACACCTTGGGGCTGTAGGTCACCACGCCGCGGCGGCCCTGCTCGGCGAGGTGCGCGTCGCGCCGCGCGGCGGCCCGCGCGAGCAGGTCGTCGAGCTGCGGGCCCCGGGCGGAGAGCAGGCCGACGAGGGTGACGGGGTCGGCGCCGGAAAGGTCGTCGTCCCGCGCAGCGCTGCCGCGCCCCGCGGCGTCGCGGTGATCAGCCACGGCCCGAACGTACGCCCGGGGCGGCGGCACCGGCCACGTCCGGAGATCCGCCCGCCGCCGCCGTCGCCCGGGGCAGCCCCACGGTCACCGTCGTCCCCGCGCCCGGTGTGCTCTCGACCGTCACCGTGCCCTCCATCGCCTCGACCAGCCCGCGGACAAGGGCCAGCCCGAGGCCCGTGCCGCCCCCGGCGTCGTCGCCGTCGGTGCCGCCGAGCTGCGCGAACGGCTCGAACAACCGGGGCACCAGCGACGGCGGGATGCCCGGACCACCGTCGGCCACCGCCAGCACGGTGCCGTCCCCGTCGCCGGGGTCGGCGTCCCGGGCCTCGACGCGTACCCAGCCGTCGACGTGGTTGTGGCGCACCCCGTTGGTGACGAGGTTGATCAGGACCTGGCGCACCCGGCGGGGATCGGCGCGGGCGGTCGGTTCGCCCGCGACCGGCAGGTCGGTGCCGAGCCGGATCCCGCGGCGGGCGGCGAGCGGTTCGAGCAGGTCGAGCACGTCGTGCACCAGCGCGCCCAGGTCGACCGTCCCCGGCGCCAGCGGCAGGGCGCGGGCCTCGAGGCGGGCGAGGTCGAGGACGTCACCGACCAGGTCGAGCACGTGGTGGGCCGCGGCGTCGATGTGATCGAGCGCCGCCTCCCGGCGGGCGGGCGGCAGCTCGAGGGTGCCGAGCAGCTCCGAGAACCCGATGATCGCCTGCAGCGGGGTGCGCAGCTCGTGGCTCAGCGTGGACAGCAGGTCCGACTTCGCCCGGCTCGCGTCCTCGGCCACCCGCGCGGCCAGCTCGGCCTCGCGGCGCGCCGCGCGGTCGCGCTGCGCCGCCCGCCGCGCGGTGACGTCGACGACGTTGAGACTCACGTAGCGCCCGCTCCCGCCGCCCACCACCGAGGCGGTGAGCGCGGCCTGCACCCGGCGCCCGTCGCCGCGCACCAGGGCCACCTCGAGCGGTTCACCGGGCACGGTGCCCGCCGCGAGCCCGCGCAGCAGGAGGCGGGCACCCGCCCGGTCCTCGGGGCGGAGCACGGTGTCGAGGTCGGCCGCGAGCAGCGCGGCCGCCGGGTGCCCCACCATCGCGGCGAGCGCGGCGTTGACCTTCAGGAACCGCCCGCCGAGGTCGGTGAGCGCCATCCCGACGGCGTTGTCCTCGAAGGCGCGGCGGAACCGCTCCTCGCTCTCGGCGAGCGCGCCGTAGAGCCGGTCGTGCTCCAGGGCGACCGCGGCGAGATCGGTGAAGCGCGCCACGAGGCGGCGCTCCCGCGCACCGGGGCGGTGCGGGCGGGCGTGGTACACCGCGAACGTGCCGAGCACGCCGTCCTGGCCGCGGATCGGGCTCGACCAGCACGAGCCGAGACCGTGGGGCAGCGCCAGCGTGCGGAACCGGTCCCACCGCGCGTCACGGGCGATGTCCTCGGCGACGACGGCCTCGTCGAGGTAGGCCGCGGCGCCGCAGGACCCGGCGTCGTGACCGATGGCCAGCCCGTCGATGGCCTCGGAGTAGACGGCGGGCAGTGAGGGGGCGGCCCCGTGGTGGAGGGTCCCCCGGGCCGGGTCGAGCACCAGCACCGAGCAGCGGCTGCCCGGGATGAGCTCCTCGAGCGCGAGCGTCACGGCCCCCAGCACCTCCGCGCGGCTTGCCCCGCCCGCGAGGAGCTCGAGGACCCGGTGCTGGCGGTCGAGCAGCCGGACGGTGTCGGCGGCGTCGAGGGTCTCCTCGGGCGCTCGCGTTTCGGTGGTCACGGGTCGAGCTGGTAGCCCACGCCGCGCACGGTGCGGATGCGCGGCCGGGCCGCCGGGTCGAGGCCGAGCTTCGCGCGCAACCGGTGGACGTGCTCGGTCACGGTCGCCTCGCCCTGCCAGCCCTCGCTGCGCCAGACCTGCGCGAGCAGCTGGGCCCGGCTGAAGACCTGCCGGGGGTGGGCGACCAGGAAGGAGAGCAGGTCGAACTCGCGCGCGGTGAGCTCGACCGGCTCGCCGTCCACGGTGATCTCCCGCGCCGCGACGTCGAGGGCCAGGTGCCCGCAGACGACCGGGGGACCGGTGCCCGCCGCGGGCCGCGCCCGGCGCAGCACCGAGAGGACGCGCGCCGCCAGCTCGCCCGGAGAGAACGGCTTGACCAGGTAGTCGTCGGCACCGAGGTCGAGGCCGACGATCCGGTCGGTCTCCCCGCTGCGCCCCGAGAGCACGATCACCGGAAGTGTCCCGGTGGCGGCCCCGCCCCGGACGCGGCGCAGCACGTCGAGCCCGCCCACGCCGGGCATCGTGAGGTCGAGGACCACGAGGTCGGGCCGCTCGGCGTCGATCGCGGTGAGCGCCTCGTCGCCGTCGCCGGCCTGGGCGACCGCGAAGCCGTCGGACTCGAGCTGCCAGGAGGCGAGGGTGCGTACGGCCTCGTCGTCGTCGACGACCAGCACCCGCGGTGTGCTCGGGTCCACGTCGACCCCCTCCCCACCTCACGGGCATCGTGCCCGCGCCGTGACCCCAGCCACAAGACCGTGATCGTGCGGGCACCCGCCGTTGTGAGGGCGTTGAGGAAACGTTGTCAACGCTGTGAGGCGCATCACCCATGGTGGGCCGGTGCCCGCAGCGACGCCCGCGAGGAGAACAGCACCGACCACGACCACCCGGTCAGGAGGCCCGTCATGAAGCTCGCGCTCTACCTGCCGAACTTCCGCACCGAGATCACCGTCAAGGAGCTCGAGGACCTCACCCAGCTCGCCGAGGACCTCGACTTCGACTCCGTCTGGACGCTCGACCGCATCATCGTCCCGGAGGCGTCCGACCGGGAGCAGCTCCAGCACACGTTCGGGATGATGGACGGGCTCCCCCACGCCCTGCCGGTGGCGTCGACGGGCAACTGGCTGCAGGGCTTCCCGCTCCTTCCGTGGCTCGCGGCGAAGACGTCGAAGGTGCGCATCGGCATGAGCATCATCGACACGCCGTTCCGCGCTCCCGGGGTGCTGGCCGCGGAGCTGGCCACCATCGACCACCTGTCGAACGGCCGCCTCAACGTCGGCGTCGGGTCCGGGTGGATGCCCGAGGAGTTCGCCGCCGCGAGCGCCGCGCACATCTTCCCGAAGCGCCACAAGCACGTGCGCGAGTCGATCGAGATCATGCAGGGAATCTGGGCCAACCCGCACTTCGAGTACCACGGCGAGTTCGCCGACTTCGAGCCGGCCGGGTTCGGCGCGAAGCCGTTGCAGCAGCCGCGGCCGCCGATCTTCATGAGCGGGCTCAAGGACCCGCTGCGCTCGGCCAAGCGGATCACGAAGTACGACCTCGACGGGTGGATCGGGATCCAGGACTCGCCGGAGGGCCTCGCGAAGTGGCTCACCGCCATCGACCAGCAGTTCGAGGAGATCGGGAGCCCGAAGCGGTCGAAGGACCTGGAGATCTGCAGCATGATCTGGACGGTCATCACCGACGAGGAGGTCGACCAGACCGTCAACGGCGTGGCGTCCAACCTCCTGGTGGGCACCGCCGGTCAGCTCACCGACCGGCTCAAGGCCTACAAGGAGGCCGGCATGACGATGCCGTTCATCTGGCCGCCGTTCACCGACGTGCCGACGTCGAAGACGATGGACGACCTGAAGCGGATCAAGGAAGAGATCCTGCCGAAGGTCGAGGCCGCGTAGCCCTCGCCGGGTCCCGGCCTCCGGGGCGGGCTGGGGGCATCTGCTGGCAGCCTGCCCGGATGGTCCGCCTCCCCGACGCGCGCGGCCGGGCGCTCGGTGCGCTGTGCGTCACCGAGATCGTGAGCTGGGGGACGCTCTACTACGCCTTCCCGGTGCTGCTCGGACCGATCTCGGCGCAGACCGGCTGGTCGCCAACGGCGACCGTGGGCGCGTTCTCGACGGGGGCGGTGGTCTCCGCGGTCGCCGGGATCGCCGTCGGGCGGCTGATCGACGCGCGCGGCCCGGGCCCGGTCATGACCACCGGGTCGGTGCTCGGGGTGGCCGCGCTGCTGGCCGTCGCGGCCGCCCCGTCGTTGCCGTGGCTGTACCTCGCCTGGGCGCTGGGCGGGGTCGCGCAGGCGGCGACGTTCTACCCGCCGGCCTTCGCGGCGATCACCGGCTGGTACGGCGAGGCACGGCTGCGGCCGCTGACGACGGTGACCCTCGTCGCGGGGTTCTCGTCCACGGTGTTCGCGCCGGCCACGGCCGCGCTCGTCGAGCACCTGACATGGCGTGGCACCTACCTCGTGCTCGCGCTGGTCCTCGGTGTGGTGACGATCCCGCTGCACCTGGTCCTCCTCACCCCGCGGTGGCGGCCCGCCGGCCGGTCCACCGCGGGACCGTCCGACGACGAGGCCAGGCGGGCCGCGTCGGTGATCCGCTCGGCCCGGTTCGTGGTGCTCGCGGTGGTGATGACGGCGGCCGCGTTCGGCATCTACGCGGCGACCATCAACCTGGTGCCGTTGCTCGTGGGACGGGGGGCCTCCCTGGGGACGGCGGCCCTCGGGCTGGGCCTGGTCGGGGTGGGCCAGGTGGCCGGGCGGCTCGGGTTCGGTCTCCTGAGCCGGGCGACGTCGCCGGGCCCGCGGGTGACCGTGGTGGTCGTCGTCGGTGGGGCCTGCGTCGTGGTGCTCGGCGTGCTCCCGGGGCCCGTGGGGCTGCTCGTGGCGGTGGCCGTCGCGGCCGGGGCGGCCCGGGGCCTGCACACGCTGCTGCAGGCCTCGGCGGTCTCCGACCGCTGGGGCACGGCCTCGTTCGGGCGGATCAACGGGGTGTTCTCCGCGCCGACGACGGTGGCCGTGGCGCTCGCCCCGGCCGGCGGGGTGGTGCTCGCGGAGCTCGTCGGGGGGTACGGGCCGGCGTTCGTGGTGCTGGGCGGGCTCGCGGTGGTCAGCGGGGTGGTGGCGGTGCGGCTGTAGCCCGCCGAGTGGACCGTCGTGGCCGTTCCAGGAGCCCTCCAGGTCCACTCGGCGACGAGATGGATCCGGAACGCATGGGGCGCCGTCGACGGGGCATGGAGACCTTCGACATCACCCGGCCCTTCCGTGGTTCCGAAGCAGTGGCAGCGGGACGGCTCACCCGTGGTGCCCTGCGCGGAGCGCGGTTCCGACGCCTCGGCGCCGACACCTACGTCTCGGCGAACGTGCCCGACGACCCCCGCCTGTCCGTCCGCGCCGCGTGGGTCCGGGCCGGGGCCGACGCCGTGGTCGTCGGCTGGTCGGCCGCCCTGTGGTGGGAGTGCGACGTCCTACCCTCGCCGCCTCCGCCGGTGGAGCTGGCCGTGCCGGACCGACGCCTCCGGTCGGCACCCGGGCTCCGGGTGTGCCGGGCACGCGTCCGCGACGAGGACGTCGCGGTGGAGGACGGCGTCCGGGTCACGACCCCGCTGCGGACAGCCTACGACCTCGCCGCCCGCAGCGATCTCGACACCGGCATCGTGGCGGCCGACGGGCTCGCGCACCTTGAGAAGTTCTCGGCGGCTGACCTCCTCGCGCTCGCCGAGGTACTGGGGGCGCGCCGTGGGTGCCGGCAGATCGCCGATGTCGCCCGGCTGATGGATCCGAAGGCCGAGTCGTCGCAGGAGACGAGGGTGCGGCTGCGACTCCTCCGCGCCGGACTCCCCCACCTCGTGACCCAGTACGAGGTGTGGTGCGGCCCCCGGCACGTGGCCCGCGTCGACTTCGCGTGGCCGGAGCACAAGCTCGCGCTCGAGTACGACGGCTGGGACTCGCGCGTTGGAGGACCGGCGGGGCATCGACATCGACCGGATCGACGAGCTGCGCCGGCTCGGCTGGACGGTGCTCGTGGTGACGAACCGGCAGTACCGACGGCCCGGGTGGATCGAGGCACGGGTTCGCGAGGAACTCGGCCGCTGATCCGACCCCACCGAGTGGGCGCCCACGGCTGTCGGCGCAGCCCTCCAGGCCCACTCGGCGAGCCTGCCGCGCCCGCACCCCACCCAGTGGGCGCCCACGGCTGTCCCCGCAGCCCTCCAGGCCCACTCGGCTCACCGCCGTCCGGCCTGGAGAACCTGGGCGGCTAATCCAGGCAGAACTCGTTGCCTTCGGGATCGGCCATGACGATGTTGCCGCCGATCAGCGGCGGCTCCGGGTCGACGCGCAGCAGCCGAACGGCGCCGAGCGCGGTGAGCCGGTCGCACTCCGCCTCCAGGGCCGCCATCCGCTCGTCGCCGGTCAGCCCCGGGGCGGCCCGCACGTCGAGGTGCACCCGGTTCTTGGCCGTCTTGCCCTCCGGGACGCGCTGGAAGAACAGCCGCGGACCCTCGCCGTCGGGATCGATCGCGGCGGAGGCGTCGTCGTGCCGCTCGGGCGGGACGCCCCACGCCGTGAGCGCCTCCGGCCAGGTGTCGAACCCCGGCGGCGGGGGCTGCACCCGGTAGCCGAGAACCTCCGCCCAGAACTCGGCCAGCTTGCCCGGTGCCGCGGCATCGAACGTGACCTGCACCTCGCGCGCCATACCGGACATCCTGCCCGCGTGGTCGTCCTGGGCTCGCTCCCGGGCAACGGCATCCCCGCGGAACGGCTCACTCGTTCGCCGCAGCGCTCCCGCGGGGGGTGGTCGGCGTGCCGTCGGCGGAGGGTGCATCGGCCGGGGCGTGGGTTCCCTCCGGCGCCGACCCGGCGTCGGGACCCCCCTCGCCGTCGGGACCCCCGGCTCCGTCGCGGCGGCGCCGCACCCGGCGCAGGAGCGACCACCGCGTGCCCCCCTGCTTCGAGGGTGCCGGTGGCGCGGCCTCGGAGGGATGCTCCTCGTCCAAGCGGGCCCGCATGTCGATCTGTTCGTTGACGTACCGGGCGACCTCGGCCGCGACCGCGACCACGGGTACGGCGAGGAAGGCCCCGACGATGCCCGCGACGCTGCCGCCGCCGGCCACCGCGAGGATGATCACGGCGGCGTGCAGGCCGAGGCCCCGTCCCTGCACCAGCGGCTGGAGCAGGTTCCCCTCGATCTGCTGCACGGCGAGGATGAGGATCAGCACGATCAGGGCCGTGGTGAAGCCCTTGGAGACCAGGGCGATGAGGACCGAGAGCGCGCCGGCCGTGAGCGCCCCGACGATGGGGATGAACGCGCCGAAGAAGGTCAGCACGGCCAGCGGCAGCGCCAACGGCACACCGATGATCACCAGGCCGATCCCGATGCAGAGGGCGTCGATGAAGCCGACGATCGCCTGCGAGCGGATGAACCCGCCGAGGCGGTCCCACGCCCGGGCCCCGACCGCGGCGAGGTGCTCCCCGGCCCCGGCACCGACCTGGCGGCGCATCCAGGGCAGGAAGCGGTAGCCGTCCTTGACGAACAGGAACGCGAGGACGAGCGCGAGCACGGCGTCGATGAGGCCGTTGGCGATCGTCGTCAGCCCGGTGAGCACCGTCCCGGCGATCGAGGTCGCGGAGCTCTGCAGCTGGTTGATCACGCCCTGGACGACCTGACCGATCTGGCTCTGGCCGAGCCCGAAGGTCGACGAGAGCCAGCCCTCGACGTCGCTCAGGCCGGCCGCGGCGCCCGTGGCGAGCTGCGGGACCTGCCCGATCACCGACGGCATGATCGCCGCGATCACCCCGCCGACGACGGCGAGCGCCCCCACGACGACGATCAGCGCCGCGAGCAGCGGCGGCACGCGGTGCTGGCGCATCCAGGTCGCCGGCGGCTCCAGGACCGTCGCGATGATCAGCCCCAGGAGCACCGGCAGCACGATCGACCACAGCTGGCCGATGACCACGCCGATCAGTGACAGGCCGAGCGCGGTGAGGACGAGGCGCAGGCTCCACCGGGCCGTCCAGGACAGGCCGTCACCGATCAGCCGGCCACGGCTCTCCCGCCGGCCGGGCGGCGACCCGCGGCCACCTGCGGTGTTCGGCTGCGTCACGTCGTCGTCCCTCCGACCCGGTACCCCGGGCGCGGTCGCTCGGCGGATGCCCGTCGTACCCGGAGCGCACGAAGGGCACCCCCGGATTCTCCTCCGGGGATGCCCTTCGTGGCGCCGGCGGGCGCGGGGGTCAGTCGGCCATCGCCTTCTGCAGGCCCTCGTCGATCGCGTCGAGGAAGTCCTGGGTGTTGAGGTACGGCGCGTCCTTGCCGATCAGCAGCGCGAGGTCCTTGGTCATCTTGCCGTCCTCGACGGTCTGGACGCAGACCTTCTCGATCTTCTCGGCGAAGTCGACGAGCGCGTCGTTGCCGTCGAGGCGCCCGCGCTGGGCCAGGCCCCGCGACCACGCGAAGATCGACGCGATCGGGTTGGTCGAGGTCTCCTTGCCCTCCTGGTGCTGGCGGAAGTGCCGGGTCACCGTGCCGTGGGCGGCCTCGGCCTCGACCGTCCCGTCGGGGGTCATGAGCACCGAGGTCATCAGGCCCAGCGAGCCGAAGCCCTGGGCGACGATGTCGGACTCGACGTCGCCGTCGTAGTTCTTGCAGGCCCAGAGGTAGCCGCCCTCCCACTTGAGGGCCGCCGCGACCATGTCGTCGATGAGGCGGTGCTCGTAGGTCAGGCCCGCCTTGTCGAAGTCGGCCTTGAACTCCGATTCGAACACGTCCTCGAAGGTGTCGCGGAACATGCCGTCGTACGCCTTGAGGATGGTGTTCTTCGTCGACAGGTAGACCGGGAAGTGGCGGTCCAGGCCGTAGCGCAGCGAGGCGCGGGCGAAGTCGCGGATGGAGTCCTTGAAGTTGTACATGCCCAGCGCGACACCCCCCTCCTCGGGGAACTTCGCGACCTGGAACTCCATCGGCTCGGCCCCCTCGGCACCGTCGTCGGGGGTGTAGCTGATGGTGACGGTGCCCGGGCCGGGCACCTTGAAGTCCTGCGCGAGGTACTGGTCGCCGTGGGCGTGACGTCCGACGACGATCGGCTGGGTCCAGTGCGGGACGTAGCGCGGGATGTTGGAACAGACGATCGGCTCGCGGAAGATCGTGCCGCCCAGGATGTTGCGGATCGTGCCGTTGGGCGAGCGATACATGCGCTTGAGGCCGAACTCCTCGACGCGGGCCTCGTCCGGCGTGATCGTCGCGCACTTGACGCCGACGCCGTACTTCTTGATCGCGTTCGCGGCGTCGACCGTGACCTGGTCCTCGGTCTCGTCGCGGTGCTCGATCCCGAGGTCGTAGTACTCGAGGTCGATGTCGAGGTACGGGTGGATCAACTTGTCCTTGATGAACTGCCAGATGATCCGGGTCATCTCGTCGCCGTCCAGTTCGACGACGGTGCTCTCCACTTTGATCTTCGCCACGACTGCGGGCTCTCCTCTCGCGCCTGGTGACGGCGCCGCGCGGACTCCGGGGGCGTCGCCGGGGCCGTCGCGGGGTGCCCGCGCGCTCCCACCGATCGCACGCTATCAACGCGGCGCGGACGGCGAGGGGTGCGAGGGGCATCTCGGGTCACCGTCAGCGGCTCGCCAGCGGTCCTCCGGTGATCGTCAGGGACACGAAGATGACGACGAGCCCGAAGACGGTGTAGGTGAGGACGTCGACCCGGCGCGGGCGGACGGCGAGCAGCCCGGCGGTGCGGTCGGGGAGGGCCGCGCGCAGGACCGCCGCGAGCAGGAGCGCCAGGCCCAGCTCCGTCGTGCCCTCGCGCCAGTGCTGCAGCCCGATCCGCACGAACGCGATCGCGACGACCGCGAGCACGCTCGTGAGGGCGGCCTGCGCCCGGACGCGGCGCCCGAGCGCGCGCACGTAGTAGGCGGCGGTGCGCGGCGGCCGGGCGTGGCGTCCCGCGCCCGGTCGGCCACCCCGGCCGTCGGGCAGCACGGCGGTCGGCAGCGAGCCGGTCCCCGTCGTGGCGCCGCTCCCTGACTCGGGGCTCGCACCCGTCTCGTCGTCCACGGGCTGCCCCGTGTCGGCGGAGCCGCCGTCGTCCGAGGTCGTCACCGGATCACGCCCCGCTGCCGAGCAGGGCCTCTGCGCGCTCGACCACGTTCGTGAGCAGCATCGCCCGGGTCATCGGGCCGACGCCGCCGGGATTGGGGGCGACGTGGCCGGCGACCTCGCGGACGTCCTCGGCGACGTCGCCGAGGATGCCGTCCGGGCCGCGGGAGACACCGACGTCGAGCACCGCGGCGCCCGGGCGCACCATGTCGGCGGTGACGATGCCGGGCACGCCCGCGGCCGCCACGACCACGTCCGCGGCCCGGACCTCGCCCGCCAGGTCCCGCGTGCCGGTGTGGCAGAGGGTGACGGTCGCGTTCTCGCTGCGGCGGGTGAGCAGCAGGCCCAGCGGGCGGCCGACCGTGATGCCGCGTCCGAGGACCGTGACCTTGGCGCCGTCGAGCGGTACGTCGTAGCGACGCAGCAGCTCGACGATGCCCCGCGGGGTGCAGGGCAGCGGAGCGGGCTCGTTCAGCACGAGGCGCCCGAGGTTGGTCGGGTGCAGCCCGTCGGCGTCCTTGTCGGGGTCGACGCGTTCGAGGACCGCGTTGGCGTCGAGACCCTTCGGCAACGGCAGCTGCACGATGTAGCCGGTGCAGGCCGGGTCGGCGTTGAGCTCGTCGACGGCGGCCTCGACGTCGGCCTGGGTCGCGTCGGCCGGCAGGTCGCGGCGGATCGAGGTGATCCCGACCTTGGCGCAGTCACGGTGCTTGGCGCGCACGTAGGACTGTGAGCCGGGGTCGTCCCCGACGAGCACCGTCCCGAGGCCGGGGGTGCGACCCGCCGCCGTGAGCTTCGCGACGCGCTCGGAGAGCTCGGCGATGATGGTCGCCAGGGTGGCCTTGCCGTCCAGGATCGTCGCGGTCACGGCGCCCATCATCGCGCGCCGCGCCCGCTCGTGTCCCGGATGCTCGCCGTCGCGGCGCCCCGGCGACGCGATCAGGGACCACGACGGTCGATCACGGCGTCCGCGCCGGCGACGGCGACGGCGTAGACGGCGTGCTGGACGAGGCTGACGGTGAGCAGGCGCGGTCCCCAGCGCCACGGCACCGGCGTCTCCCCGAGCACGGGGAAGAGCCCGAGCGCCATGGCCTCGCAGGCGATGAAGAAGGCCAAGCCCGCCGCCGGCTCGCCCCCGAGGCGGTGGCGCAGCTCCGCGTGCACCACCCCGACCGCGGAGCCGTACCCCCAGTGGACCAGCCAGAACAGGGCCCGGCGGCCGCCTGCGCTCTGGGGCGCCCAGCCGGAGACCGCCCGCAGGACCGTTGCCGCCGCCACCACGACGTGGTCGGAGTGGTCGTAGTCGAGGACCTCGGAGATCTCCGCGGGGGTCGTGCCGCGTCCGCGGGCGTACACCTCGCGGTAGGCCCGGCTCGTCGCCGCCATGGCCGCGGTGCCGGCCACCCCCGCGAGCAGTCCACCCACCAGGCGGCGCGTCATCACCCGAACGGCCCTGTCCGATCGGATGGTTGATCGGAGCGTGGAGGGGGACCGCGCGGAGCGTTTCATGGCTGGTGAGCATGCCTGAACCGGTTCACGATCCGAACCGACAGGACCGGTACCCCTACGGACGGTCGGTACCGCGTAAGCAGTGTGTGAGATCACACTCGGGCGGTCAGCGGGCGGTGACGGCACGAGGGCGTGCGTCGGCGACGCCCGTCGGAACCGCACGAAGGAGTGTCGAGTGACCACAGTCGACGAGGGTGCCGGGGCTCATGCAGCCCAGGCCCCGGCCGCAGACGCCGCTGCCGCGGAGGCCGCCGCGGCGGCGGCGAACCCAGCACTGGTCGGTGTCCCCACGTTCGTGATCGGCTCGGTTGCGCTCGGTCTGTATCTCATCGGGTTCACGGGGTCCGACAACGCGGCGATCGGCATGCTCCCGATCCTCATCCTGTGCAACGGCCTGGGTCTGGTCATCGCCTGCATCTGGGCGATCCGGAACCACTCCGGGCCCGTGGCCGCGATCTTCGGCATCTTCGCGGGGTTCTGGCTGAGCTTCCCGCTGCTGGTGCTGGGGATCGCACACGGGTGGTTCGGCCCGGCGACCGAGACGGCCGCACAGACCGGGGCCAAGGAGACGTTCCTGCTCTCCTGGCTGATCGGGATCGTGATGCTGACCTTGGCGACACTGCGCCTGCCGTCGATCTTCACGCTGCTGTTCGTGCTGGTCGACCTCGCCCTGCTGCTCGTGCTGCTCGGCACGGCCGCCGGGTCGACGGCCCTGCTGGCCGTCGGCGGGATCGTGGTGTTCGCGTTCGCCCTGGTCGGGGTGTACCTGTTCTTCGACGCCATGAGCGTCGCGAACGGTGGGTCCTCGCTGCCGATGGGGCGGCCGCTGATCAAGAGCTGACCGCTCCTCCGGCGGGCCCGCGCGGTCCGTCGGCTCGCTGACCTGGTGGGGGTGCCTCCGGCCGTCGGAACCGGCCGGAGACACCCCCGACCAGTGTCCGTGGGTCCGGTGTCCTCGACACCGAGGCTCCGTGCTGCGCTCACCGGAAGTCCCGGGACCGTGACGGCACCACCAGGTCGAGCCGCTCCATCCGGTCGGCCACGAGGTTGACCACGGTGGAGGCGTCGGGTGCCCGCTCCACCCGCCCCCGGATGACCAGGGCGGCACTCGTGCGCGCCACCACCCGGTGGCGGGCCCAGAGCCCTTCCGAGCAGACCACGTTGAGCATCCCGGTCTCGTCCTCGAGGTTGAGGAACGTCGTCCCGCCGGCGGTCGCGGGACGCTGCCGGTGGGTGACCACCCCGCCGACCTCGATCCGTTCCCCCTCCCCGACCGCCGCCACCCCGGCCACGCTGAGCGCTCCGCGCTCCTCGAGCGCCGCCCGCAGGTGCGCGACGGGGTGGCCGTCCGGGGTCAGGCCAGTCGCCCACACGTCCGCGATCGTGAGCTCCACCGCCGACATGCCCGGCAGCGCGGGCGCGTCGAGGCCCACCGCGGTGTCCGGGAGCCGGTCGTGGCGCTCGCCCGACCGCACCGCCGCCGTGCCCGCCGCGGCCGCGCCCGCCGCCCACAGGGCCTCCCGGCGCTCGAGCCCGAAGCAGCCGAGCGCGCCCCCGGTCGCCAGCGCCTCCAGGTGCGCGGTGGTGAGGTCCGCCCGCCGCGCCAGATCGGCCGGGCCGCCGAAGGGCCCCTGCGTCTCCCGGGCCGCCACGACGCGCTCGGCGACCTCGTCCCCCAGCCCCCGCACCGCGGCCAGCCCCAGCCGGACCGCGACCCCGCCCTCGCTCCCCGGGTGGGCCTCCAGATCGGGCTCGGCGCGGCTGCGCGTGACGTCGGGGCCGAGGACGACCACACCGTGGCGGCGGGCGTCGGCGACCAGGCTCTGCGGGGAGTAGAAGCCCATCGGCTGGGCCCGCAGCAGGGCCGCGCAGAACGCCGCCGGGAAGTAGTGCTTGAACCACGCCGAGACGTACACCAGCGACGCGAAGCTGATCGAGTGGCTCTCCGGGAAGCCGAAATTCGCGAACGCCTTGGTCTTGGCGAAGATCCGGTCGGCCACCTCGCCGGTGATCTGGTTGGCCGCCATCCCCGCGTAGAACCGCGCCCGTAGCCGCTCGAGCCGTTCGGCCGACCGCTTCGCCGACAGCGCCCGGCGCAGCTCGTCGGCCTCGGCGGCGCTGAACCCGGCGACGTCGGTGGCGAGCTGCATGAGCTGCTCCTGGAACAGCGGCACCCCGAGGGTCTTGCGCAGCGCCGGCTCGCAGAGCGGGTGGTCGTAGATGATCTGCTCCTGCTTGTTCCGCCTGCGGATGTAGGGGTGCACGGAGCCGCCCTGGATCGGGCCGGGGCGGATGAGCGCGACCTCGACCACCAGGTCGTAGAACTCCCGCGGCTTCAACCGCGGCAGCGTGGCCATCTGCGCGCGGGACTCCACCTGGAACACGCCCACCGAGTCGCCCCGCGCGAGCATGGCGAAGACCGCGGGGTCGACGGGCTGCAGCTCGTGGAGCTCGATGCGGCGGCCGTGGTGGGCGGCCACGTAGTCGCTCGCGTAGTGCAGCACCGAGAGCATGCCCAGTCCGAGCAGGTCGAACTTCACCAGTCCGACCGCGGCCGCGTCGTCCTTGTCCCACTGGATGACGCTGCGGTTCTCCATCCGCGCCCACTCCACCGGCACCACCTGGTCGACCGGCCGGTCGCAGATGACCATCCCACCGGAGTGGATGCCCAGGTGGCGCGGGAAGCCCGCGATCTCCTCCGCCAGCGTCGCCACCGCCCGGGGCATCCCCGGGACCTGGTCGCCCAGGGCTGTGCCTCCCCCTCCGGGCGACGGGCCCCACCGGTCGATGAGCTTGCTCCACGCGTCCTGCTGACCCTGGGCGAAGCCGAGCGCCCGGGCGGCGTCACGGACCGCCGAGCGCGGCCGGTAGGTGATGACGTTGGCGACCTGCGCGGCGCGGTCGCGGCCGTAGCGGTCGTAGACGTACTGGATGGCCTCCTCGCGGCGGTCGGACTCGATGTCCAGGTCGATGTCGGGGTAGCCGTCCCGCTCCGGGGACAGGAACCGCTCGAAGAGCAGGTCCATCGCCACGGAGTCGACATGGGTGATGCCGAGCGCGAAGCACACCGCCGAGTTCGCGGCCGACCCGCGGCCCTGGCAGTAGATGTCCGCCTCGCGGCAGAACCGCACGATGTCGGCGACGATGAGGAAGTAGCCGGGGAAGTTCTGGCCCTCGATGATCGCCATCTCGTGGTCGATCACCTCCCACGCCCGCGGGTTGTCCGCGCGGCTGCCGTAGCGGTCCCGGGCGCCGTGGTCGACGAGGTGGCGCAACCAGCTCGCCTCGGTCTCCCCCGCCGGGATGTCGAACGGCGGCAGCTCGGGGGCCAACAGGGAGAGCTCGAACGCGCACTCGCGTCCGAGCACCGCCGCGTGCGTGACCGCCCCGGGATGGCGTGCGAACCGAACGGCCATCTCCGCCCCGGAGCGCAGGTGGACGGTGCCCGGCGGCAGCCAGCCCTCGGCCTCGTCGAGGCTGCGCCGCGCCCGGACCGCCCCCAGCGCGGCGGCGATCCGCGCCCGGTCCGGGGTGGCGTAGTGCGCCGCGGTGCTCGCGACCGTGGGCAGCCCGCCGCGGGCGGCGAGCTCGGCGAGCAGGTCGTTGCGCTCGACGTCGACGGGCAGCCCGTGGTCGGTCAGCTCGACGGCCACCGAGTCCGCCCCGAACATCGCCACCAGCCGGTCCAGGGCCCGGGCCGCCGCCTCCGGCCCACCCGCCTCGAGGGCCCGCCGCACGTGGCCCTTGCGGCAGCCGGTGAGCACGACGACCCGGTCGCGCAGCGTCGCCGCGGTGCGCTCCAGGTCGTGCACCGGGCGCCCCTTCTCGGCCCGCGGGTCCATCGCCGCCTCGGTGATCGTCCGCGAGATCGCCCGGTAGCCGGCAGGGTCGCGGGCCAGGACCAGCAGATGCTCCCCCTCGGGGTCGGCCACCCCGTTCTGCGACGCCGACAGTCCCAGCGAGAGCTCGGCGCCGAAGACCGTGCGCACCCCGAGCTCCTGCGCGGCCTCGGCGAAGCGGACCACCCCGTACATGCCGTCGTGGTCGGTGAGCGCGATCGCCTCCAGGCCGAGGTGATGGGCCTCCTCGACGAGCTCCTCGGGCTGGCTCGCGCCGTCGAGGAAGCTGTAGGTGGAGTGGGTGTGCAGCTCGGCGAAAGGGACCGTCGCCGGGGCGGCCCCGGTGTCCGTGCCCGTCGGGGGCCGGTAGGGCGCGCGGGTGCGGCTCCAGGCCGGGGAGTCACCCCCGTCGCCCGGGTGCTGCTCGTCGCGCGAGGGGCGGCGGCGCGACGTGTCCTCCCGCACCGGGACGGTGGTGACGTCCGCCGGGTGGATCGTGCCGGGCCCGTCGACCTCCGGCCCCTCACCCGGCTCCGGGCGCGGCCGGACCGGTTTCCCCGCGAGGATCCGCTCCAGCTCCGACCAGCTCACCGCCGGATTGCCGTTCCATGAAACGTGACGTTCCGTCCCGTTCACAGAGCCACCACCTCGCGGCGGTGGCGTTGAGTCGAGGACTCTTCCCGCGGCAGTCCGATCGCGCCCGCAGCGAGCTGCGCGCGTCTTGTATCGGTTCCGTCGGGCTGCTCCCGCACCAACTGTGCGGTGTCGGCCGCGAGGGCGGCCAAGTTCCGAGCCGCGTTCTCGTCCCTGTCGAGGACGAGCCCGCAGGACCGGCACCGGTAAGTCCGCTCCGAGAGCATCAGCTTGGTTTTCGCTGTGCCGCACCCGGAGCAGGTCTTGGAGCTGGCGAACCACCGGTCCGCCACGATCAGCCGTACGCCGGCGCGTTCGGCCTTGTAGGTCAGCTGACGGCAGATCTGCGTCCAGCCCGCATCCGCGATCCGCCGGGCCAGCCGACGGTTACGCAGCATCCCGGCGACGTGCAGGTCTTCGATCACGATGACGTTGTGATCGCGCACGAGCCGGGTGGTGAGCCGGTGGGTATCCTCGCGGCGCAGGTTGGTGACCCGGATATGCAGCCGATCGGCGCGCACGCGGGCCTTGTGCCACCGGTTCGACGGGTTCTGCCCGGTGCGCCGGTCGGGGCCTCGACGGCGGGAACAGACCCGTTGGGCGCGGCGCAGCCGCTGCTGGGTCCGGTCGAGGTGTCGCGGGTTGGTGATCTTCTCCCCCGTGGAGAGCGTGGCGAGGGTGGCGACACCCAGGTCGACGCCCACGACTCGACCACCGGCGCGCTCGGCGGGCGCAGGATCGGGCAGTTCGACGGAGAAGGCGACATGCCAGCGGCCCCGCTGGAACGACAACGTGGCCGAGCGGATCCGCGCCTGCCCGGCCTCGACCCGGCGGGCCAGTTTGCGGGTCGACTCGTGCGTGCGGACCTGCCCGATCACCGGCAGCTGCACGTGGCGGCGGCCAGAACCCAGCCCGAACGCCCCGGTGGTGAACCGGCAACTCAGCCGCGCCGTGCGCTTCGAGTGGAACCGTGGCATCCGCGCCCGCCCGGCCTTGCGGTTGCCGAGCGCGGTAGCCAGGTTCGCGCAACCGCTCGCGTAGGCCTCCTTGGAGTTCTCGCGCCACCACGGCGCGACCTCGTCCTTGGCGAGATTCCACGCCTTGCGCAAGCTGTAGCCCGAGGTGTTGATCCACGGGGTGCGCTCGCGCTCAGCGATGCCGTAGGTCGCCTCCGCGGCCCGCTGTGCCCAGTTCGCCCGGACCTGCGCCAGGCACCAGTTGTAGGCGACGCGGGCAGCGCCGCAATGCGAGCGCATCGCCCGGACCTGTGCTTCGGTCGGGTCGAGCGCGTACAGGTATGCGCGGATCACACCTGCTCCTCGAGGCGCGGCTTGCGCCGCCGCACGCATCGCAGCCCTCGCCCGCCACGTGGCACAACCGATATTCCCGCGAACAGTTGAGAACCCCAGCTCATCCCGACCTCCGCCTCGCTCACTCGAACGCGTGTTCGACATGAGCGAGGGTAACGCCGCGATCCGACAGTGTGGTGCGGGTTCGACAATCCCGATGATGGACTCGATAGTCCTGATCTGATATCAACATCGTCATGGCCGCACCCGTGATCCTCGCCCTGCCCACCGACGACCGGGTGCGGGCGCACGCCTTCTACCGCGACGGCCTCGGCCTCACCGCGGTCGGCGAGCCCGCCGACGACGGCGTGCCCGAGCCGCTGCAGGTCGTCGTCTCCGACGGGCTGCACCTGATGCTGATCCCCCGTGGGGGCTTCGGGTGGGTGACCGGTGACCACGAGGTCGCCGCGCCCGGCACCAGCGAGTGCCTGCTGAGCCTCTCCGCCGGTGACGACGCCGAGGTCGACGCGGCGCTCGGCCGGGCCGAGGCCGCAGGCGCCACGGTGGTGACGCGTCCGACGACGCTGCCGTGGGGCCACCTCGCGACGTTCGCCGACCCGGACGGCCACCTCTGGCAGGTCATCCACGACCCGGATCAGTCGTAGATCCCCTCCACCGCCCACCGGTCGTCGCGGAGCACGAGCAGCAGCGCCAGGCCGACCGCGTCGGCCGAGGAGGCGGCCGGGTCGGGCGCGAGGTCGGCCGCCGGATCGGGGTCGTCGCCCCCGTCGGCGCGGGGAGCGTCGTCGTGCTCGCCGATCGTCGCCGCCGGCCAGGAGACCGGGGGGACGCACACCACCTGCACGCGCAGGCATCCGGCCGGGGCCCGCGGGTCCCACCACCGGCCCTCCTCCGGCCACGGACCGCCCCAGGCCCGCACGGACGCCGCCGGGCCCCCGTCGCCCAGCGCCACCTGCACCGGGGCCGCCGAGAGCCCGCCGCGCGGAGCCGCGCGGACCGGGCGGCCGCGGGCGTCGAGGACCGTGGCCGGCAGGGGTGAGGGCGGGACCGTGGACGGCGAGGGCGCCGGCAGCGTCCCCGGCCAGGGGGCCGCCGGGTCGAGCGACGGGGTCCGCTCGTCGCCCCACGGCACAGGGCGGACCCGCTCGGCCGGGCCGCGCCCACCGCCGGAAACCCCGGTGAGCACCTCCTCGGGCCCGAGCAGCCCCTGCACCCGTACCAGCGCGCGGCCGGCGCGCTCGTCGGCGACCCCGGTCTCCCCCCACAGCCCGAGCTGCAGCCGGCCGGCGTCGACCACCTCCTCGGGCATCAACCGCAGGGCCGCGAGCCCCTCGGTCCCGCCCCGCTCCGGCCCGCGTCGCGACAGCCAGCCCTCGAGCTGCCAGCGGACGCGGTCAGCCGTGGCGGCGGGGGTGAGCGGCTCGGCGCAGCGCCAGGTGCGGGCGAGCTCGTCCCCGGTCGTCGTCCTGGCCCGGACGCCGAGGCGGGTGCACGCGAGCCCGGCGTCGCCCAGGACGGCGTGGAGGCGCTCGGCGAGCGCCCGGGAGGCGAACGCGGCGGCGTCCACGCGGTCGACCGGGGGATCGAGGGGCACCTCGACGGTGAGCTCGTCGGGCACGCGACGCCGGGAGGGCGGGCGCTCGTCGAGACCGCGTGCCAGCCGGTGGGCCCGCACCGCGGCGGTGTCGAACCGCGAGGCGACGTCGGCCGCCGGCAGGGCGGCGAAGTCCCCGAGGGTGGTCAGCCCCAGGCGGCGGAGCAGCCCGACGAGCTCGGCGCGGGCTGTCGCGCCCGGGACGTCGGCCCCCGCGGTGTCCGGCTCGACGCCGGGCTCCATCTCGAGCTCGGTGACCGGCCGCGGGGCGAGGAAGGCCGGCGAGCCGCCCGGCGGGACGAGCACGCTGCGCCGGGCGGCGAGGGCGGCCGCGAACACCCCGTCGGCCACCCCGACCTGGCACTCGACGCGCGCACGGGCGGCGACGTGGTCCACGAGGCGCTCGGCGACGACCTCCTCGCCCCCGAAGTAGCGGGCGGGGCCGCGGGCGGCGAGCACCACCAACCCGGGACGGATCACCTCGACCCCCGGGGTGAGCTCCTCCACCGCCGCGGCGACGACCTCGAACGCGCGGGCGTCGCGGTCGGCGTCGCGGCCCAGCACCGCCAGGTCCGGGCACCGCGCCTGCGCCTCCCGCCGGCGCAGGCCACGGCGGATGCCCTGCACCCGGGCGGTGGCCGAGCACGCGACCACCCGGTGGGCCACGAGGACCGCGGCGGGACGGTCCACGGGAATGCCGGACTCGGCGCAGGCGGCGACGACCGGCCAGTCCGGGCACCACAGCGCCACCACCCGGATCGGGGCCGCGGTGCCGCTCACCCCGTCCTCGCAGGCAGGTCGGCCGGGGTCTCCGTGATCGCCCCCTCGGACCCGGCGACCCCTGCCACCCGCCCGGCGGGGCCGGGGAGCAGGACGTCCTCCCGGCGGTCCCGCGCGCGACCCCGGGCGGCACAGCGCAGGTGCACCCGCCGCGACCGCAGCCGGCCCGCCCCGTCGCCCAGCAGCCCCGACCAGGTGCCCCCGGTGGCGTGCAGCTCGACGTCCGCCCCCGGCCAGGAGCCCACCGGGACCAGCACCGCTCCCTTCTGGCGCACCCGTGCGGCCAGCCGCTGCCGGTCCCCCGCCCGCCAGGCCGAGGCGCCCCCGAGCACCACCACGTCGAGCCCGTCGACCAGCGCCGCGACCACGCTCGCCGGGCGCGGTCCGGGCCGCGGGACCAGGGCCGTGCGTGCCAGGTCGAGCCCGGCCTCGTCGGCGGCGGCCAGCCCCACGCCGGGCAGCCCGACCAGCGCGCACCACGAGCCCGCCCGCGAGGCCTCCGCCACCAGGGCGAGCAGCAGCGCCGTCGACCCGTGCACCGACACCGTCGACCCGCGCCGCAACCCGCCCCACGGCAGGAGGCCGGTGAGCGGCCCCGCCACCGGCAGCAGGGCCCGCTCCGGATCCCGGGCCGGCTCCGGCTCCGGTTCCCGTTCCGGCCCGCGCGGCGACGCCCCGGCGTGCGATGCTGCGGCTCGGACCACCCGCCCCGCCCTGCCGGGTCCCGCACCCGCACCCCCGGCGAGCTCGGACGCCCGGACGAGTCCCAGTTCGGAGACCCGCCGGGAGAGGGCCTCACGCGCGGACGCCTCGGCGGACGGGACCATGACGACCTCCTCCGTGATCGAACGTCGTCGAACACGTGTTCGAACGAGGAGAACGTTAACCCAGCCCACCGACAACGCGCCATGACGGCGCGGGGACCGACGGGGTGACGCTCAGAACGTCGGTGATCCCGCGGTCGTGCCCGGAGCCGCGCCGGCGCCCGGCGTCGTGCCTCCGTCCTGCTGCTGACGACGCTGCGCGGCGAGGCGACGCTTCCGCGCGGCCTGCCCCTTCGCGGCAGCCGCCCCCTTCGCCGTCGTCGCGTGCGCCGCGGTCGGCGGGGCGGAGGCGTCCGCGACGGCGTAACCGGCCCCGAAGCCGCCCCCGAGCAGGACCAGGCCGGCCAGCGTCGCGGCGGCGTCCACCCGCACCCGGCGTGAGCGCCACCGCCGCGGGCGGTCCTCCGCCCCCGACGGCGCGCCCAGTCCGGGTCCGGCGGCCTCCCTCACCGTCGCGGGACCCTGCGGGTGCGGCGTGCCGGGCTGCGTCGGCAGGTCGGGCGGGGCGGCCGTCGCTCCCGGCCCCGCGGACCCGTCGTCGTGCCCGCTCGCGGACGAGGACCTCTCCTCGTGCTCCGTCGGCTCGTCGTACCCCGTCCCGTACCAGGGCTCCTCCTCGGCCCCGTGCTGGTCATCGGGGTCGTGCGGTGCGGTCACGATCTCCTCCTGTCGAACCGATGTCGACTGGAGACTCCGCCGCCCACAGGGGGGCGGCCACCGATCAGCACCACACTTCAGCGCCTGATCAGGAACCGCTCCGCGCCGCACTCACCGCCGTCACCGAGCCGCGCATCATTCCTCCGCCCCCGCCCAAAGTGTGCGTGCGTTTCCGTGCCCCAGCACGGAAACGCACGCACGAGCGCACGTCAGTGCGCGAAGTGCCGCGTCCCCGTCAGATACATCGCGACGCCGGCCTTCTCCGCCGCCTCGATCGTGAGGGCGTCGCGCACCGACCCGCCCGGCTGGACCACCGCCGCCACCCCGGCCTCGGCGAGCACCTCGAACCCGTCGGGGAACGGGAAGAACGCGTCGGAGGCGGCCACGGACCCACGCACCCGGTCGCCGGCCCGCGCCACCGCGAGCCTCGCCGAGTCCACCCGGTTGACCTGGCCCATCCCGACGCCGACCGTCGCCCCGTCGTGCGCCAGCAGGATCGCGTTCGACTTCACCGCCCGGCACGCCCGCCACGCGAACGCGAGGTCCGCGAGGACCTCCTCGGACACCGCCGTGCCGGTCGCGAGCGTCCACGACGACGGGTCGTCCCCCGGCGCGTCGACGGCGTCGCGCTGCTGCACGAGCAGCCCGCCGGAGATGGCCCGCTGCTCGGCCGCGGCCGGCGCCCAGTGGGCGGTCAGCACCCGGATGTTCTTCTTGCGGGCCAGCACGTCCACCGCGCCGTCGGCGTACGCCGGCGCCACCACCACCTCGGTGAAGATCTCGGCGATCTGCTCGGCGGCCGCGACGGTCACCTCGGCGTTCACCGCGATCACGCCGCCGAACGCGGAGGTCGGGTCGCACGCGTGGGCGCGGGCGTGGGTGTCGGCGACGTCGCTCCCGACCGCGATCCCGCACGGGTTGGCGTGCTTGATGATCGCGACGCAGACCTGGTCCGCGCCGTGGTCGTGCGCCGCCCGCCACGCCGCGTCGGCGTCGACGTAGTTGTTGTAGGACATCTCCTTGCCATGCAGCTGCACCGCGCCGGCGATGCCCCCGGTGTTCTCCGGGTCGGCGTAGAGGACGGCGGCCTGGTGCGGGTTCTCGCCGTAGCGCAGGACGGCTCGCCGGCGTGCCGTGGTCCCGACCCAGCCCGGGAACGGGACGGAGGTGCCCTCGGAGGAGGTCGCGGGATCGGGCGCGAGCACGTTGCCCATCCACGAGGCCACCGCCACGTCGTACGACGCGGTGTGCCGGAACGCCTCGGCGGCGAGCGCCTGGCGGTCGGCGCGGCTCACACCACCGGCCCGGGCCTCGGCGAGGACCCAGGCGTAGCGGGTCGGGTCGGTGACGACGGCGACGGTCTCGTGGTTCTTCGCCGCCGCGCGGATCATCGCGGGACCGCCGATGTCGATCTGCTCGACGCAGTCGTCGGGCGACGCGCCGGACGCGACGGTCCGGGAGAACGGGTACAGGTTGACCACGAGCAGGTCGAACGGCTCGATGCCCAGCGACGAGAGCTGCTCGACGTGGGTGGGCAGGCGCGAGTCGGCGAGCAGCCCGGCGTGCACGCGCGGATGGAGGGTCTTGACGCGGCCGTCGAGGCACTCGGGGAATCCGGTGAGCTCCTCGACGCGGGTGACCGGCACACCGGCGTCCGCGATCCGGGACGCGGTGGACCCCGTGGAGACGACCTCCACGCCCACGGCGTGCAGGCCCGTGGCGAGATCGAGCAGCCCGGCCTTGTCGAAGACGCTGACGAGGGCGCGGCGGATCGGGCGGCGGCCCTCGTCCGCCCGGTCGACGGGGATGGTCTGCCGAGCAGCCGAGTCGATGGCGGAGCTCACGGGGTCCTCACAGTTCGTCCGGTGATGGTGGCGCCGTGGCGCACCAGCGCGGCCACGGTCTCGACGAGCATGCGGCGCTCCACGACCTTGATCCGTTCGTGCAGCGTCTCCACGGTGTCGCCGGGATCGACGACGACGGCCTGCTGGGCCAGGACCGGCCCGGTATCGACGCCCGCGTCGACGAGGTGGACGGTCGCGCCGGTGACCTTCACCCCGTACGCGAGGGCGTCCGCCACCCCGTGCGCCCCCGGGAACGCGGGCAGCAGCGCGGGGTGGCTGTTGATCGTCCGTCCGCCGAAGCGGCCGAGGTAGGTGGGCCCGAGGACCTTCATGAACCCGGCGCAGACCACCAGATCCGGGTCGTGGACCGCGACGGCGTCGGTGAGCGCGGCGTCCCAGGCGGCGCGGTCGGCAACGCCGTCGGGGGTGCGGTGGTCGCCGAGGCGCACCACGACGGGCTCGGCCTTCGCCTCGAGCGCCCGGTCCAGCGCGGCGATCCCCGGGCGGTCGGACACCACGGCGACGACCTCGACGTCGATCGCGGGGGCCTCGTCGAGCAGGGCCTGGAGAAGGGTCCCGGAACCGGATGCGAGGACGACGACGCGCGCGGGCGCCCGGACCTCCAGACGTGTCCCGCCCGAGACGCCGTGCTCATCCGGGCCCGCGTGCGTGGTCAGCGCGATCTCCCTGCCGCCGGTGCACAGACCTGGGCTCCCGGCGTCTCGACGATCCTCGGCCCGAGACTAACCGGCCTCCCGTGACGGGGCCGTGGCGGCCTTCACACGCCTCGGGTTCGTTGATCGACAGCACGTCAGGCACGCCGGGCGCGCCCGGGAGGTGCGTGGTGTGCCCGTCGTCGAGCGGGCAGGGGTCAGGACCCGCGCCGGTCGACGTCGGCACCCGCCTCCGCATCTCCTTCGGCGTCGCCGTCCGGGTCCTCGGAGTCCTCCGGGCCTCCGGCTCCGTCGGCTCCCCGGACCTCCTGGGCGGCCTCGTCGCCGTCGGCAGGCCCCTCGCCGGCGCCTCCCGTGCCCTCATGGGCTCCGCGCCGGGCCCGCACCGGCGTTCCCGCCGGAGCGGCGAGGAGGGCGAGGACCACCCCCGGCACCGCGATCCACGCCAACGTCGCGAGCAGGACCTGGCCGGCGGGGACGATGACGGGGTCGAACGGGCCGGCCCCGAGGCGCCCGCCGGCGAGCCCGGCCGCGACCGCGAGCACCACCGCGGCGCAGAGGGCGGCCAGCAGGACCGGACGGACCCGCCGCAGCAGGTCCCCCCGGGTCCGGTCCCGTGCCTCGCGGGCGCCGGCTCCCACGGGGGCGAGCAGCCAGCCCACCGTCGAGCCGACCGCCAGGGGCAGCGCGAACGCGAGACCCGCCCACGAGGGCGGCGGGCCCGCCGGCAGCAGGGCCGCGAGCGGGAGGGGCGGCGCGAGGCCCGGGGTGGCCGCGATGGGGGCGGCGGCCACCGCGCCGACGGCGTACCCGGGCCCGAGCAGCCAGGACGTCGCGGCGACGACGGCGTTGGGCAGGTACGCGACGTCGAGGAGCCACAGGCCCGCTGCGCTGCCGGCATCGGGCGCGATCGCGGTGAAGGTCCCGGCGACGGCGTCGGCGTGGCCGAGCAGCACGACGAGCAGCAGCGCCGCACCGCTCGCGACCAGGGCCACCGCGGCCCCCAGACCGGCCCGCAGGCCCCGGGCCACCCACCCCGGCCACGTCCGCACCCGCGCGCCGAACCCGCAGGGCCCGGCGACCCCGGCGGCGGCGGACAGCGCGGCGAGCAGCCCGGCGACCGTGCCCGCCGTCGCGGGCGACGCGTCCGCCGGGATGGAGCCGGAGTCCGGGGTGAGCAGCGCGGCCGCGAGCACCCCGACGGCGGCGTGCACCGCGGCCACCGCCGCGACGACCGGGACGCCGAGGGAGGTCCAGCGGTCGTGCCGGCCCGCGTCGGCGCCGCCGGTGCTGTCGGGATCCTCGCTGCCGCCGGCGCCGTCGCCGGCCGCGAGCGCTCCCAGCCGGACGACGCCGCGCCGGGCGAGCACCGCGACGAGCACGGCCACCGCCGCCGGTGGGGCGAGCGGCAGCATCCCGAGGGGCGCGCCGGAGACCGTGAGCGGCACGAGGTGCACGACCAGCCAGAGCGGCACGCCCGCGCCCAGCGCCTGGGCGAGGCCGGGCCGGCCCCCCGGTGTGGTCCCCGACGACGAGGCCGTGATCAGCGCCGCGAGCACCACGACCGCGGCGTACGACACCAGCACCGGCACGAGGGAGACCTCGGCCAGCACGCCGAGCCGCGGCGGCAGACCACCACGACGCCGGGGCCGGGACCCGCCGGAACGCGTCGGCGCGGGGACGCCGGAGGTCGGGGCCGCTGCGCTCACGCGGGCTCACGATTCCACCCGGTCGGGCGCGTCCGCGGCTGCCACGCCGCCGGAACCTGTGCCCGGCGGACGAACGCTCAGCCGGCCTCGTGGTCGCCGGAACGCTCCGGCGTGTCGGCGTCGTCGTTCCCGGACGAGTCCTGCCGGTCGACGGGCACGCCCCACCCGCTCGGGCGCGCGAACCCCGAGGGCGGGGTGTCCTCCCCGGAGCCGTCGGGCTCAAGCGTGGCGCCCGCCCCGGAGCGGGCGGTCGACTCCCCCGACGATGCACCGGCCGGCGTGCTCGCCGCCCGCTCGGCCAGGTCGTCCCGACCGAGCATGCTGGTGGCCGGCCGGCGGCCCTCGTCGGTCGGCGCGCCAGCCGTGGGTCGCTCGACCGTGGTCTCCGAGGAGCCCGCGGGCGGCTCGTGACCGGACGGGGACTGCTCGCCCGGGCCCGACGTCCGGCTGCCCGAGGACGGCGTCTCCGACGCCGTCGCACCCGCCGCGTGGGCTCCCACCGAGTGGGCCCCCGACGACTGACCTCCCGACGACTGGGACCCCGACGACTGGGACCCCGACGACTGGGCGCGCGGGACGACCTGGGTGCGGGCTGCGGCGTCCTCGGCCGACGGCTCACCCGGGCGGCCCACCGCGGGGAACGACGACGACGGCCAGGGTCGCTGTCCGTGGCTGGGGCCCGACGACGGCGCGGCCCCCTGGGGCGCCTGCGCCTGCTGCGGGGCCGACGACGGCCCCGGGGGACGTCCCACACGCTGGGTGGCCTGCTCGCTCGGGACCGCGAACGGGTTCGAAGCGCTGCCGGCGGGCTCGGACGCGCCGGGGGGCATGCCCCCGGCACCGGGACGACCCCCGGTCGTCGGGGAGCCCGCCGCGGGCCGTGCCTGCTCCGTGAACGCGGGAGGCGTGTTGCCCGCGACCGTGCCGGTGCCCGGTGCGGCGGCCCCGCGAGGGGCACCCGCCGCGGCGCTGAGCAGTCCGAGCGCCGACAGCGCCGCGACGACCGCGGCCGCCGCCGCGAGGATCGCGAGCACGACCACGGCGATGTCGAACCCGTCGCTCACCGCGAGCGTCTGCAGGCTGACCAGGCCTGCGGTGACGGCCAGCACCGCTCCCGGCAGCACGGTCCGCGGCGCGGTGGGCAGCACGGCGATACCGACGGTGAGGCCGCCGGCGAGCACGAGGGCGGGCAGCAGCCCGCCGGGGTCGAAGCTGGTGAAGAAGGTCGCGACGAACGCGAGGACGCCGAGGCCCGCGGCGGCGAGCGCGGCCGTGCGACCGGGACCGGTGGGGACCCCGGTCGCGCCTCGCGTCGCCTGCCCGCCCGGCCCGGACGCGCCCGACGACGACCCGGGCGACAGCGCCGCCCCGGCGGCCGGGGCCGAGGGCACCGTCGCGGCCGCGGCGGGGTTCGCCCCCTGGCGCTCGGCCGGCAGGCCCCGGGAGGGCGTGGGCGGCGGAGCCGGACGACCCCAGCCCGGCGGCTGGCCGCCCGGGCCCTGACCGGGGCCGTGCCCGGAGGGCGCGGGCCCCGAGCAGGGACCGCCCGCGCCCGCCCACGAGGAGCCGCCGTACGGGGAGACGCCACCGAAGGGCCTGCTCGGGGGCCCGACGACCGCTCCCGGCTGGGAGGGCGGGCCGGACGTGCCGGGCCCTGTCGGGCCGGCCGCCCGGTCCCCGTACGGGGGCGACGGCGGCGCCGACCCGCCCGCGGGGTTCGGGACGGCCTGACCCGGAGCAGCCGGTCCCGGGCCCGACGGGCCCTGACCCGGAGCAGCCGGTCCGTGGCCCGCCGAGTCGGACGACGAGGCCGGTGCCGTCACCTCCTCCGCGCCGCCCCACCGCTCGGGGGACCCCGACGGACCGGAGCTCGAGGATCCTGCAGTCATCGGTCGTCCTCCCGGAACGGCGTCATCGGTCCTCGGCCGGCCGCGCCACCCCGACGCGGCCGCCCGGCGGCCAGCCTCCTACATCCCGCCCCTACGAGACGAGGGAACGCGCGAGGTCGGCGGTCTCGCTCGGCGTCTTCCCGACCTTCACGCCCGCCGCCTCGAGGGCCTCCTTCTTGGCCTGCGCGGTGCCGGCGGACCCGGACACGATCGCGCCGGCGTGGCCCATCGTCTTGCCCTCGGGCGCGGTGAACCCGGCCACGTAGCCGACCACCGGCTTGGTGACGTTGGCGGTGATGTAGTCCGCGGCACGCTCCTCGGCGTCGCCACCGATCTCACCGATCATGACGATCGCCTCGGTCTCGGGGTCGGCCTCGAACGCCTCGAGGGCGTCGATGTGCGTGGTCCCGATGACCGGGTCGCCGCCGATGCCGATCGCCGTCGAGAACCCGACGTCGCGCAGCTCGTACATCATCTGGTAGGTCAGCGTGCCCGACTTGGACACCAGGCCCATCTTCCCGGGGCCGGAGATGTTCGCCGGGATGATGCCCGCCAGGGACTTCGACGGCGAGATGATCCCCGGACAGTTCGGCCCGATGATCCGGGTGCGGTTGCCGTTCGCGCACGCGTGCGCCCAGAACCACGCCGCGTCGTGCACCGGGATGCCCTCGGTGATCACGACGGCGAGCCCGATGCCCGCGTCGACGGCCTCGACGACGGCGTCCTTGGCGAACTTGGGGGGCACGAAGAGCACCGAGACGTCGGCCCCGGTCTCCTTCATGGCCTCCTCGACGCCGCCGAAGACCGGCAGCTGGGCGTCCTGGATCTCGACGGTCGTGCCGGCCTTGCGGGCGTTGACACCCCCGACGACCTGGGTGCCCGCCGCCAGCATCTTGGTGGCGTGCTTGGTGCCCTCGGAGCCGGTGAGGCCCTGGACGATGATCTTGCTGTTCTCGTTGAGGAAGATCGACATGTCAGGCCCCTGCCGCGGCGAGCTCGGCGGCCTTGGCAGCCGCATTGTCCATGGTGTCCACCTGGGTGACCAGCGGGTGGTTCGCGTCGTCGAGGATCTTCCGGCCCTCGTCGACGTTGTTCCCGTCGAGCCGGACCACGATCGGCTTGGTCGCGTCGTCGCCCAGGATCTTCAGGGCCTCGACGATGCCGTTGGCCACCGCGTCGCACGCCGTGATGCCGCCGAAGACGTTGACGAACACGCTGCGGACGTCGTCGTCACCCAGGATGACGTCGAGCCCGGCGGCCATGATCTCGGCCGAGGCCCCGCCGCCGATGTCGAGGAAGTTGGCGGGCTTCATGCCGCCGTGCTCCTCGCCGGCGTAGGCGACGACGTCGAGCGTGGACATGACCAGGCCCGCACCGTTGCCGATGATCCCGACCTGGCCGCCCTCGAGCTTGACGTAGTTGAGGCCCTTCGACTTCGCCTTGGCCTCGAGCGGGTTCTCGGTGCGCTCGTCGACGAGCTCGGCGTGCCCGGGGTGCCGGAACGCCGCGTTGTCGTCGAGGGTGACCTTGCCGTCGAGGGCGATCACCTTGTCCTGCGGGTCGCGGACGAGCGGGTTGACCTCGACGAGCGTGGCGTCCTCGCCGACGAAGGTGTCCCACAGCTCGACGATGGCGTCGGCGGCCTGGTCGGCGACCTCGGCGGGCAGCTTGGCCCGGGAGACGATCTCCTGGGCCTTGGCCTTGTCGACCCCGGCGATCGCGTCGATCAGTACCCGAGCGAGCGCCTCGGGGCGCTCGACGGCGAGCTCCTCGATCTCCATGCCGCCCTCGGCCGACGCCATCGCGAGGAAGGTGCGGTTCGAACGGTCGAGCAGGAACGAGAAGTAGTACTCCTCGGAGATGTCACTGGCCTCGGTGACCAGGACCCGGTGCACGGTGTGACCCTTGATGTCGAGACCGAGGATCGCCTCGGCCTTCTCGCGGGCCTCCGACGGGTCCTTCGCGAGCTTGACGCCGCCGGCCTTCCCGCGGCCACCCGTCTTCACCTGCGCCTTGACCACGACGGCGGTGCCGATGCCCTGGGCGGCGCGCTCGGCCTCGGAGGCCGTGTCCACCGTCTTGCCGGGCAGGACCGGCACTCCGTGGGCGGCGAACAGATCCTTCGCCTGGTACTCGTACAGGTCCACTCGTGAACTCCTCCATCACTGACCGGCAGCATCCGTCGGTGGACTCCGGCGGCGACCCCGCCCGCAGCGGCGGCCCGCGAGTCGCCACGCGGCGGACGGCCCGGGCCCGATCGACGGGACCGAGGGGGACCCTAGCGGCGTGTCGTGCACCCGGGCGCGGCACCGGGGGCGACCCCCGCCACACCACCCGGGTCGCGACGGGACCCCCGGTCCGCTATCTGCCGGAGGGTTCCCCCGGTGCGGCGCGGGAGGCCGACCGGATGCGCATGATCGCCACGCCCGCGGCCGCGAGCGTCACGAGCAGGCAGGCGATCGCGGCCCACGTCCCGATGCCCACGCTCTCCCCGGGCCGCGGCGGCGTCAGGACCAGGGCCGAGAGCCGGACGACGAGCAGCGCGCCCGCCGCCCCGAGCAGCGCGAGCGCGCGGGCGGGCCGCGCCCGGGGCGCGAGCAGCGCGGCGACGGCCACCCCGACCACACCCGCGAGCGACCCCCACGCGGCGGCGCCGGGGTTCTGCCAGGCGCCGCCCGCAGCACCGGAGGCGAGGGCGTCGCGGGCGAGCGGGCCCCCGAAGCCCGGCACGGCGAGCACGGCGGCCACCGCGGCCAGCGGCAGCATCGTCGGGTCGGGCTCGACGGTGTCGGTGCCGTCGGCAGGCCGCGCGCCCAACGGGGTCCCGGGTGCGCCCCAGGCGCCCGCGACGTCGCGGCGCTCCGCGAACCCGGCGCCCACCGCGAGTACCGCGGTCAGCACCGCGAGCACCAGCGCGGCCACGACCGCCCAGCCCCCGGTCCCGACGCCGACCTGGGCCGCGTCGGCACCCGCCGAGCCCAGACCGGGATCGAGGACGGCGGCGGGCGTGCCGGCCCCGTCGACCCCGGCGAGCACGACGTCGAGGGCCGGGCCCGCGGCGAAGGGGACCGTGAGCCACGCGACGGAGAGCGTCGGGCGGGCGCGGACCACGACGCGGGGGGTCCCGACGACGACGAGCAGCGCCGGCACCGCGAGCACCACCGCGGCCGGCAGGAGCAGGATGCCGGTGCCGGTCTCGAGGGGGCTGCCCGCGGCGCCGGAGGTCCCCGAGAGCGTCGGCAGGAGCGCGCCGAACATCGCGGCCACGGCCGTGAGCAGGGCCGCGACCCCGGCCGCGCGGGAGCGCAGCACCGCGGTACGCGCCGGCACCCCGATGACGAGGAGCCCCCCGGCGACGGCGAGGACGGCCCCGGGCGAGACCGCGAGCCCGTCGCGGGCGATCGACGCGGCGAGCACGGGGGCCGTGCCGGCGACGACGCCCGCCCCGAGCGCGGTGTGCACGGCGCGGCGGACCCGCATCCCGGTCTCGTCGGCCTCGCTGGGCACGCCGCGCCGGGTGGCGGCGGCCGGGCCGGTCACTGCGCGGACTCCGGGCAGCAGGGCGACGACGACGACGGTGGCGGCGAGCAGGGCCACCCCGGCCCCGGCGGGCGCTGGGGTGTCGAGCACGGCGTGCGGCGCGAAGCCGGTGCCCGGCGACGCGACCGTGAACGGTGCCGCGACCAGCCCGGCGGCGGCGAGCAGGGCCCCGGCCGCGGGTCGCACGAGCGCGGTGCCGCGCTGCGTGCCGAACACCGACCCACCGGTCCGTCGCACGAGCGCGACCAGGCCGGTCGTCGCGACGATGGCCGCCGCGAGCAGGGCCGCATCGGCGGCCACGAGCGCCGCGCCGAACCCGGCCGGTAGCCCGGACGTTCCGCTGGCGAGCACGTCCGGGCGGGCGGCGGACTCGGGGCCGAGGAGCAGTGTGAGGTCGACGAGCAGGCCACCCGCCCCGAGCGCTCCCAGCGCCGCCGGGGCGGAGAGCGACGCGGCGCCGAGGCTGCGCCCGCCCCGTCGGGTGGCGAGACCGGGCGCGACCGCCGCGACCACCCCGAGCAGCGGGGCCAGCACCCCGGCCGCGCGCACCGGGGCCCCGATCGGGCCCGGGGCGAGGAGCGCGACCACGAGGCGCAGCACTGCGGCGAGGGCGACGAGCGCGACGGCGACCCACCACGCCCGGGCGTGTCCCCGCGGCCGGTGACGGGGCCCCGGCCGCGGCGACACCGGGGCGGGCCCGGGAGGCCGGGACCCGGCGTCGGCCGCAGAAGCCGTCATGCTCCCGCAGACTAGGGAAGGGCCCGTGAGGATCGCGCACACACCCGGTCGTGGCGCGTTCACCACCTGGATCGATCACCCGACACTCCGGCGCGACACGCCGGTGAACGTCGCCTAACGTCGGACGCATGGACGTGAGCGGGGTCATGTCGCCGACGGCCGCGACGACCACGGAGCCGGAGGCCGGGCGGCCCGAGGCGTCCGCCCTCACCTCGGTGGCCTCCCTCGCCGCCACGGCGTGGCACGGGCTGTCCTACCTCGCCCGCACCGTGGGTGTCCCCCGTGGCCTGCGCGGCCTCGCCGTCGAGATCGCCTGGTCGGCGGTGCACCTGTCCGTGTACCCGTGGGGGCTCCTCGACGAGGCCCTGCGGCCCGGCGGCGTCCACGCCCACCACCGCACCGATCCGCTGCCGCCGGGTCAGCGGTCGCTGCTGGTCTCCGACCTCGACGGCGCGGCCACCCCCGTCCTGCTCGTCCACGGGATCGTGGACAACCGCTCGATCTTCGTCCACCTCGCCCGGGTGCTGCGCCGCCGCGGCCACGGCATGGTGCAGGCCGTCAACTACAGCCCGATGACGGCGTTCACCGGGGACATCCGGTCGGCGGCGCGCGACCTGGGCCAGCACGTCGAACGGCTGTGCGCGGTCTCCGGGAGCGACCGGGTGCACGTCGTCGGCCACTCGCTGGGCGGGCTCATCGCCCGGTACTACGTGCAGCGCCTCGGGGGCGACGCCCGCGTCGACACCCTGGTCACCCTGGGCACCCCGCACCGCGGCTCGCTCATCGCGCACCTGCTGCCGCCCACGCTGGTGCCTCGCCAGCTCCAGCCCGGCTCCGACCTGCTGAGCGAGCTCGACGAGCCCGCGCCGGGCTGCCGGACCCGGTTCCTCGCGGTCTGGAGCCGCATGGACCAGCTGGTCATCCCGCAGCGCAACGCCCGCCTCGTCCATCCCGACCTGCAGGTGTCGAACGTCCGGCTCGACCACGTGGGCCACATGGCGATGACGATCGACCCCGAGGTGGTGCACCTCGTGACGTGCACCCTCTCGGGGAACCGTTCCACCCGGGAGCGCGCGGCCGCGGCGGCCCTGACCGCCGCCGGCTGACTCCCGGACGACCCGCCGGCCCGCGCTCGAGGCCGCCACGGCCCCGGCGCGGCCGACCGCTCGCCCACTCGGCGCGCCGGAGCGCTCGCACAGCGTGCGGATCGACCGAGTCGTGGTCGCGGGTTTGCCTGCTCTTGGGCCTCCGTGCCACCGTCCGAACCGTCCCCATCACGGTGCGGTCACGAACGGCTCTCGGATCGACCCCGACGATCCGACCCGGCGCTCCCCACGCCACCGCCGGTCCTGCCCGCGCCCCGACCGCGAGAGGATGGTCGTGGCGCGTCACAGCTCCCCCCGCCCGACTCCGCCCTTCGCAACCCCCGATCCACCCGGACCGCCCCGAGGGCTCGGTCTCCTCGTGGGCCTTCACACGCCCGCCCTCGCCGGGGTGCCCGGCGGGGTGCCGCGTCCGAGTCCGACGACCTGGACGTCAGGAACGCCTCGTTCCAGACGGTGGACGTCCGGGAACAGCCGTCGATCACTGTCCGGCGTCGCGCCCGTCGGCGACCCGTCGGGACGACGTCGCGGTCCGCTGACCGGCCGCCTGGCCGCCACCGCGGTGGCCGCCGGCGCCATCGCGACCGCCGGGCAGACCCTGGCCACCGACCTCGACGCCCCGACCGGTGAGACCCGCGCGGACCTCGCGCTGTCCTCGGCGAGCACCCCGGGAACCGCCGCCGCGCCGGACGCGCTCGACGCCGCCACCACCGGGGTCATGGCCGTCTCCCCCGCTCCCCACCGGGGGGCCACGCCGCAAGCCGCCGCGCTCGCGAAGGCCCGCCGGGTCGCCGACGCCGCCGCCGCGGCCCGCGCCCCGCAGTTCGTCAAGCCCGCGGTCGGCCGGTTCACCTCCGGGTTCGGCGCCCGATGGGGCACCTCGCACAAGGGCGTCGACATCGCGAACGCCATCGGCACCCCGATCGTCTCCGTCGCCGACGGCACCGTCGTCGAGTCCGGCCCCGCCTCCGGGTTCGGCATGTGGGTCCGGGTGCAGCTCGCCGACGGCACGATCAACGTCTACGGGCACGTCAACCGGTCGTTCGTCCACGAAGGCCAGCAGGTGCGGGCAGGCCAGCAGATCGCCGAGATCGGCAACCGCGGCCAGTCCACGGGGCCGCACCTGCACTTCGAGGTGTGGAGACCGGGCGGCACCAAGATCAACCCGCTGCCGTGGCTCGCGGAGCGCGGCATCGCCCTCGGCGCCGCCGAGGACTGAGCCGAGCCCGGGCAGCGGTCAGAGCTTCTGCATCGGCACGCCGCCGATGAGCATGAGGCGCACGGTCCCCGACGAGCCGAAGTCGATGGTGGCGGTCTGCTTCGACCCGACGCCGTCCACGACGGTGACCAGGCCCAGCCCGTACTTGTCGTGACTGACGCGGTCGCCGACCTCGAGCTGCAGCTCCGGCGCGCCCGAGGCCGACGAGGAGCGCATCGGCGAGGGCCGGGACCGCGCGCCCGTGAGGTCGCGGCCCCAGGTGCGGCCGGCGCCGAAGCTCGTCGACGCGGTCGGGGCCGAGCGCTCGGGGCCGCTGCGCCGCCAGTCGACGACGGCGTCGGGGAGCTCGTCGAGGAACCGCGACGGCGGGTTGGCCTGCGGCTGGCCGAAGGCCGAGCGCATGAGGGCCCGCGAGACGTACAGCCGCTGCTGGGCGCGGGTGATCCCGACGTAGGCCAGCCGCCGCTCCTCGGAGAGCTCGGTGGGGTCGGCGAGCGCCCGCTGGTGGGGGAACACGCCGTCCTCCCACCCGGTGAGGAACACGACCGGGAACTCCAGGCCCTTCGCGGTGTGCAGCGTCATGAGGGTGACGACGCCGTCCCCGCCGTCGGGGATGGAGTCGGCGTCGGCCACCAGCGACACCCGCTCGAGGAAGGCCTCCAGCGACCCCGGCTCGGGACCGTCGGCGTCGGCGACCACACCCGCCGGGACGTCCGCGGCCCCGTCGGTCGTCGCGTCCTGGGCCACCGCCGCGTTCGCCCGGGCGTCGCCGACGAACTCCCGCGCGACACTGACGAGCTCGGTGAGGTTCTCCAGCCGCGACTGCTCCTGGGGGTCCTCGGAGTGCTCCAGCTCGGCGCGGTACTTCGACATGTCGAGCACCGCGTCGAGGGTGTCGGCGACCTCCTGGCCGCCCGCCACCCCCGCGGCCAGCGCGTCCATCATCTCGACGAAGTCGGCGATGTTGCGCTGGGAGCGGGTCGCGAGCCCGTGGACCTCCCCCGCGGCGGCCCGCCGCAGGGCGGCGGCGAGGGTGACGTGCTCGCGCTCGGCGTGGTCGGCGACGACGGCCTCCGCGCGGTCGCCGATCCCGCGCTTGGGGACGTTGAGGATCCGCCGCAGCGAGACGGTGTCCTCCGGGTTCGAGAGCACCTTGAGGTAGGCCAGCGCGTCGCGGACCTCGCGGCGCTCGTAGAACCGCACGCCACCGACGATCTTGTACGGCATGCCGAGCCGGACGAACACGTCCTCGAAGACACGCGACTGCGCGTTGGTCCGGTAGAAGACCGCGACCTCGCCGAAGCGGACGTCGCCGGCGTCGACGAGCCGGTCGATCTCGGCGGCGACGAACGCCGCCTCGTCGTGCTCGTTGTCCGCGACGTAGCCGACGACCTTCTCGCCGTCGCCCTGGTCGGTCCACAGCCGCTTGTCCCGGCGGTCCGGGTTGCGGGCGATCACCCCGTTCGCGGCGGTGAGGATCATCTGCGTGGAGCGGTAGTTCTGCTCCAGCAGGATCGTGCGCGCCTCGGGGTAGTCGCGCTCGAACTCGATGATGTTGCGGATCGTGGCACCGCGGAACGCGTAGATCGACTGGTCGGCGTCGCCCACCACGCACAGCTCGGCGGGCGGGGTGGAGCCGTCCTCCGAGCCCGACGACAGGGCCCGCACCAGCTCGTACTGCGCGTGGTTGGTGTCCTGGTACTCGTCGACGAGGACGTGGCGGAAGCGGCGCCGGTAGTGCTCGGCGACGGCGGGAAACCGGGTCAGCAGGTCGACGGTGCGGGAGATGAGGTCGTCGAAGTCCAGCGAGTTCGACGACTGCAGCCGCTGCTGGTAGGCGGCGTACACCTCGGCGCAGCGCCGCTCGTAGTCGTTGCCCGCGGCCTCGGCGGCGGTGATCGCGTCGGTCAGCTCGTTCTTCCAGGCCGAGATTTGCCCGAGCAGCCCCCGCGGCGGGTAGCGCTTGGGGTCGAGGTCGAGCGACTTGGTGATCGTGGCGACGAGCCGCCGGGAGTCGTCCGCGTCGTAGATCGAGAAGGTGCTCGACAGGTCGAGGTGCTTGTACTCGCGGCGCAGGATGCGCACGCACATGGAGTGGAAGGTCGACACCCACATCGCGTTCGCACGACGTCCGACGAGGGCGGCCACCCGCTCGCGCATCTCGGCGGCGGCCTTGTTGGTGAACGTGATCGCGAGGATCTGCCCGGGGTGGACGCCCTGGGCGAGCTGCCAGGCGATGCGGTGGGTGAGCACCCGCGTCTTCCCGGAGCCGGCTCCGGCGACGATGAGCAACGGCGACCCGGAGTGCACCACCGCCTCGCGCTGCTGCGGGTTCATCCCCTCCAGCAGCGCCTCCGCCTGGTCGCGGCGCCGGTCGGCCCGCGCACGGGCCTCGTCGGGACGACCGGTGTCGGCGCGACCCGACTCCGGACGCGCCGGCTCCGGGCTGCCCGGACCGGTGCGACGCAGCGCAGTGGTCCCGGCGGCTCCCGCGAGGCGTGCCGCCAACCCGGCCGCCGCGCTGGGCCGTGCCGACCCGGTGTCAGTGCTACTCATCGCCTGGTCACGCTACCCGCCGCCCCCGACGGTCCGGGGCGTCCTCGGGCGGACCGCTCGGGTCCGTCCGGTGAGGGGCACACCACGCACGCGAACTGGCCCGCGAACCTGCCAGCAGTGCCCCTCGACGTCGAGGGCGCGCACGGCCGCGTCATGGCGTGCGGCCCGGTCCGGGGCTAGGCTCCGGGGCGTGCGGACGAGAGGACGATTTGCCTACGGGTACCGGACCCCGGTGCCCGTGGTCGCCCGGCACTGACCCGCCGCCCACCACCCGCCCCGGAGTCCGAGGACCCCGGGGCTTTCGCGTGCCGGGGTCCGGACGGCTCCGACCCCCTCGGAGGACCTTCGTCGTGACCGACACCCCGACCTCGACCGATACCCCGACCGAGACCGCCGACGCGAAGCCCGCCGACGGTCTGGCGCCCGCCACCGCCGAGGAGATCCCGGACCTGCGGGTCGAGATCGACGCCATCGACGCCGAGATCCTGCGTCTCATCAAGCGCCGCTCGGAGATCTCCCAACGGATCGGGCTCGCGCGGATGAACGCCGGCGGTCCCCGCATCGTCTACAACCGTGAGATGCAGGTGCTCGCGCGCTTCCGCGACCTCGGCGCCGAGGGACGCGAGCTCGGGATGATCCTGCTGCGCCTGGGGCGGGGGAGGCTCGGCGGCCGCTGACGGGACCGGCGGAGCCGGACACGGCTCGCAGCAGACGCCCACCTCGCATCTGAGCTGGCATTCTGGCTGCATGGGTACGGTCATCGACCTGATCGCGACGATCGTCGCGGTCCTGGGTCTGCTCGGTGCGCTGGGTTACGGCGGCTATCTGCTGATGCTGCAGTCGGTCGCGCAGAAGCGCCCCGGCACTTCCCACCTCGCGGCCGACGCACGCAAGCGGCTACCGGCGGCGGGTGGCCTCGTCCTCGGGGCACTCGTGGCCTGGCTGCTGACGAGCGGCGGCATCCCCCTGGACGTGGTCGGCCTGCTCCTCGGCGGCGGCATCGGCCTGGTCTCGGTCAACCAGCTGCAGGCGGCCCGTCGCCGGCTCGCCAACCCGCCCTCGGCCTGACCGCGGCCCTTCCCCCGTCCGGCCTACGGTGGCCCGGACGAGTGGACGCACCAACCACGGATCGTGGCGACGGTCCGTCATCGCACTACTCCTCACCGTCGCCGAGCGGTCGGCCTCCTGCGGTCAACGACCGTTACCCGTCGGCGTGTGGGTCGTTCGGACGAGTGACGGCTGTTCTTGGCGCTCTGCGTCCGGAATACGTCCGCACGGCGACGCGGGACGGTCGATGGGCCCACGCGACCACTCAGCGCTTCGCGACCCGGTGAACTCACGGGTAAACAGTCATCCCACGGAGTGAAACGTTCGGCGGGGGCTGACCTTTCGGGAGTGACGACGTGAGCATCTCGGCGTCGATGCACGGTGGCGACGATCGACGGATGCGCAGGCTCAACGGATGGGCCGGCCTCTCCGGCACCGCGGGATCGGAGGATCCGGTCCTGCCTCCCCTGCCGGAGGCACCTCACGAGCGAGGGCGCGGCCCGGCCCGGCACGCGACCGGCATCGCCGTGTCCGAGCTGGTCCTCCGCGACGACACCGGGTCGTTCTCGTCGCCGGGCGCGGTCGTGACGGCCACCGGACGGGTCCACCGGCACGCCGCGCCCCTCGCCCTGCGTCGCAGCGCGGCGGCGACCCGGGTGACGACGGCGGCGGTGCTCGTCGGCGGGACCGCGCTCGGCGTCGCCGGTGCCACCCTCGGCCCCCTGAGCCCGCCGGTCGACGACTCCCCCGGCATCGGTCCCGACGGCACCCCCATCGGCGCCGTTCCGGTGCCGGGAGCGCCGGGGGCGCTACTCCCCGGGGCGCTCGTCAACGCCAGCCCGCAGACCGTCGCCTTCAGCAGCAGCGTGGCCGAGGCCCTCGGCCTGCCTGCGGGGGCACTCGGCGGTGCGCTCGCCGGCGTTGCGAACCCCGCGGGAACGACGTCGCTCCCCGGCGCGGCCGCCGTCACCGCGCCCCTCCCCGGTGGAACGGGAGCGGGGGGCACCACCACGACGCCCGGCGCGGGCACCGGGGGCGCCCCCGGGGTGCAGACGCTGCCCGGCGCGGGTGGGGGCGGTGGCGGCGGCCCGGTGGGCTCTGTGGGGAGCACGGTCGGCAGCACCGTGGGCTCCGTGGGGAGCACGGTCGGCAACACCGTGGGCTCCGTGGGGAGCACGGTCGGCAACACCGTGGGCTCCGTGGGGAGCACGGTCGGCGGCACCGTGGGCTCCGTGGGGAGCACGGTCGGCGGCACCGTGGGCTCCGTGGGGAGCACGGTCGGCAACACCGTGGGCTCCGTGGGGAGCACGGTCGGCGGCACCGTGGGCACGGTCGGGGACACCGTCGGCTCCCTGGGCGGCGCCGTGGGCGGTCTTCTCCCCGAACCGCTCGGTGGTCTCGTCGGTGGGACGACGGGCGCCCTGGGCGGCACCGTGGGCACCGTGGGCGGCACCGTCACCGGGGTGACCGGCACGGTGGGTAGCACGGTGACCGGCGTGTCCGGCGCCGTGGGCAGCACCGTCACCGGCGCAACCGGCGCCGTGGGCGGCACCGTCACCGGCCTGAGCGGTGCCGTGGGCGAGACCGCCACCGGGCTGACGGGCGCCGTGGGGACCACCGTGACGGGCGTGACCGGTGCCGCGGGCGGTGCCGTCAACCAGGTGGTGGCCCCGCTCGGCGGCACGGTGGACGCGCTCGGCCACGTGACCGGCGGGCTGCCCCTGACCGGCGGGACGACCGACCTGACGGACACCGTCGCCGGCCTGGTCCCCGGCGCCACCGGCGGTGGCGCGCCGGCCGATCCGGCGACCGCAGGCACCGCAAGCTCGCAGCCGGAGGACACCGGGCCAGCCGTCGGCACCGTGACCTCGAAGGCCACCCCTCTGGTCCAGACGACCACGAGCACGGCCGCCCAGTACGTCGCCAAGACCGCGCCGGCGGTGACGGGGACCGTCGGCGGCGCCGGCTCGTCGTCGTCCGGCTCGTCGTCGTCCGGCTCGTCGTCGTCCGACTCGTCCTCGTCCAGCTCGTCTCCGGAGTCGTCCACGCCGAAGAGCGCCGTCGACTCGACGGTGGAGAAGACCACAGGGACGGTCACCGGACTCGTCAGCGACGTGACCGGGGGCTCCGCCTCCTCGACCTCGTCGGACGCGAAGAGCTCCGGCTCATCGAGCTCCGACTCCTCCGACGCGAAGGACTCCGATACCTCGAGCTCCACGGACTCGAAGGACTCCGGCTCCTCGGACACGAAGAGCTCCGACTCCTCGGACTCCAAGAGCTCCGACTCCTCCGGTTCGAAGGGCTCGAGCTCCTCGAGCTCCTCGGACTCGAAGGACTCCGGGGCGTCGGACTCCAAGAGCTCCGACTCGTCCGGCTCCTCGGGCTCCTCGGGCTCCACGGGCTCGGGTGACTCGGGCTCCGGGTCGAAGGACCTCGTCAGCTCCGTGACCGGCACCGCGTCCGGCCTGCTCGGCGGCGGCCACTGAAGCCGCCCGCCGCGTCCACCGGGACACACGTCACCCGACCGTGGGACCCCGTAGGCCGTGCCCTCTACCCTGATCCCCCGAGGGGGCCCACAAAGGCCACAGGCTCGGGCGGAGGGAGGCCGGTGACACCTCGTCGCGTCGTCGCCGGGCGGTATCGCCTCGAGGAGCGGATCGGCTCGGGCGCGATGGGCGTCGTCTGGCGCGGCACGGATGAGCGACTGGGCCGCGTCGTCGCCGTCAAGCAGGTCTTCCTCAACCAGGGCCTCGACGCGCGCGAGGCCGACGACGTGCGCCAGCGGACGCTGCGCGAAGGCCGCATCGCGGCCCGGCTGCAGCACCCGCACGCGATCTCGGTGTTCGACGCGTCCATCGAGGGCGACGAGCCGTGGCTGGTCATGGAGTACCTGCCCTCCCGCAGCCTGGCCGCGGTGCTCGGCGAGCACGGTCCGCTCGAGCCGCGGCTGGTGGCCCGCATCGGCCGGCAGGTGGCGGATGCCCTCGACGCCGCGCACCAGGCCGGCATCGTGCATCGCGACGTCAAGCCGGGGAACGTCCTCATCGGCGCCGACGGCACCGTCAAGATCACCGACTTCGGCATCTCCCGCGCCACCGGCGACCTCACCCTCACCCGCACCGGCATGCTCGCCGGCACGCCCGCCTACCTGGCCCCCGAGGTCGCGCGCGGCGAGGACTCCACGTTCGCCTCCGACGTGTTCTCCCTCGGCGCGACCCTCTACGCCGCCGTCGAGGGCGTGCCGCCCTTCGGGTCCGACGACAACGCGCTCGCCCTGCTCCACGCGGTCGCCGCCGGGGCGGTGCACCCGCCGGAGCAGGCGGGACCGCTGACCGCGCTGCTCATGCGCCTGCTGCGCGCCGAGCCCGAGGAACGCCCCACGCCCGCCGAGGCGCGCCGTGAGCTGGGCCGGATCGCGCACTCCGCGGCCTCGACCTCCTCGTCGGGCTGGTCGCGGGCCGAGCTCGACGCGGCAGACTCCCGCATCACCGACGCCCGTATCCCGGACTCCCGCCGCTCCGCCGAGTCCGACCCCGTCACCCCGGGCGGACGCGGTCGGCCGGCACCGTCACCCACGTGGCTCGGCAGCCCCTTCGACCCCGACCCCGGCTCCGACGAGGGGGGCCGCAGCCCGGGGCCGGGCACGCCGCCGCCGGTCCCGGCCCAGCCCGGCGACAGGTCCTACCCGGCGCCCGCCGAGGCGCGGGCGGTCGCGACCGCGGCGCCGGCGCAGGCCCGGCGGCGGGGTCGGCCGACCACCCTCGCCGTCGTCGTGGTGCTGGCGCTCGCACTGCTCGCCGGGATCGTCGTCGCGTTCCTCGTCGCGCGCCCCACCGGATCGGACACGGGGTCGACAGGCGCGTCCGTCGGGGCCGCCCCGACCAGCGCCCCGGTCGACGAGCACACGGCGATGGTCGCGGCCGTCCGCGACTACTACGGCATCGTCCCCGGCAACCCCGCCGCCGGCTGGGCCCGGCTCGGCCCCGACCAGCAGCGCTCGTCCGGCGGCTACTCGGCCTACCAGGGGTTCTGGTCGACGATCTCCTCGGTGCAGGTCTCCAGCGCCACCGCGGTCGACGACGACACCGTGCGCGCGTCGCTGCTGTTCTTCCCGCAGGGCCGCTCGCCGGTCCGCGAGACCCACGAGCTCGGGATGGTCCAGGGCGCCACCGGCGTCTGGTTGATCAACTCGGACCGGGTCCTCCCCTCCGGCTCCTGAGTCCCGACCGAGGCCGCCCCTACACCAGGCGGCGGTCGGAGGCCCAGCGCGAGAGCTCGTGCCGGTTGGAGGACTGCGTCTTGCGCAGCACGCTCGACACGTGGGTCTCCACCGTCTTGATGGAGATGACGAGCTCCGCCGCGATCTCCTTGTATGCGTAGCCGCGCGCGAGCAGGCGCAGCACGTCGCGCTCGCGGCGGGTGAGCTGGTCCACCTCGGGGTCCACCGGGGGCGCGGCTCCGGGCCGGTCGGCGAAGGCGTCGAGGACGAAACCGGCCAGTCGCGGGCTGAAGACGGGGTCGCCGGCGCGCACGCGGCGCACCGCGTCGGCCAGATCCCGCCCGGAGATGGTCTTGGTGACGTAGCCCCGCGCGCCGGCCCGGATGACCGAGATGACGTCCTCGGCCGCGTCGGACACCGACAGGGCGAGGAACACGACGTCGGGGTGGTCGGCACGCGTCCGGGCGAGCACCGCCGCTCCGCCGCCCTCGGGCATGTGGACGTCGAGCAGCACGACGTCCGGGCGGTAGTGCCCGATGCCCGCGACGGCCTCGCCGACCGACCCGGCCTCGCCGACGACGGTGACCCCGGCCGCCGCCGGGCCCTCCAGCTCGGCGCGCACGCCGCGGCGGAAGAGCGCGTGGTCGTCGACGACGAAGACGCGGACGGGATCGTCGGTCGACGCGGTCTCGGTGCTCATGCCACCTCACTCGTCGTGCGGTCGGGGTTCTCGGGGGCGGGCGCCGCGCGCGGCAGGGTCAGCGCCACCTCGGTGCCCTCACCGGGCGCGGTCCGCACCCGCACCGTGCCGCCCTGACGCTCGACGCGGGCCCGCACCGAGTCGGCGAGCCCGTGGCGGTCGGGCGGGACCGTGTCCGGGTCGAAGCCGCAGCCGCGGTCGCGGACGAAGACCGCGAGCGTGCCGGCGGCAGGATCCCCGGAGCCCTCGGGATCCTCCACCTCGGCGTACACGCTGATCTCGTCCACCCCGGCGTGCTTGGCGGCGTTGACCATCGCCTCGCGAGCCGCCGCGACCAGCGCCGTGGTGCGCGGGTCGTGCGCGGCGTCCCCGACGACGACGGGTGCCACCGTCACCGCGAACGCGTCCTCCACCTCCCCGGCCGCCGCCCGCAGCGCCGCGGCGAAGGAGCGGGTCGTCGCGGGATCGTCGACGGCCTCCTCCGGTCCGGCGGGGTGCTCCCGCTCGCCGTAGAGCCACTCCCGCAGCTCGCGCTCCTGACGGCGGGCCAGGCGCCGGACCTCCCGCACCGCGGACGACTCGTCGTCACCACTTTCGGTGTGGCGCTGGATGAGCGCGAGGGTCTGCAGCACCGAGTCGTGCAGGTGCGCGGCGATCTCGGTCCGCTCCTCGGAGCGGATCCGCTCCCGGCGCTCGGCGGTGAGCTCACGGGCCAGGCGCATCCACCAGGGCACGGTGAGCACGACGACGCCGACGAGCGTCGCCGTCGCGGCCAACAGTCCGAACTGCACCGCCCCGACGTTCACGCTCCCCAGCAGGAACACCAGGATCCCGCCGGCCACCAGGACCACGCCGAGCACCGCGCGGAACACCCCGCCGCGGCCGGAGACGATCCGGGGCCGGCCGCGGCGCCGGGACCCCGCCGCGGAGCCGGTGGCGTCGCCGTCGGCCTCGCGCCACACCACCGCGGCCCCGACCAGCGCGATGCCGAGGGGACCGAGGACCCACCCGGAGACCTGCTCGCCGAAGGCCGACAGCACCAATGCCAGCGCGAGCCCGAGGGCGACGAGCCCGTAGCCGCGCAACCGGTCACGGTCGTCGACCTCCCGCTCGGTGCCGACCGGCTCCAGGGCGCAGAACGCCCAGAGACCGCCGTAGGCGAGCACCCCGGCACCGCTGAGGGCGCACAGGGCCGCGAGCACCACCCGGACCCGCAGCACCGGCACGCCGAGGTGGTCGGCGAGGCCGCCGGCCACCCCCGCGACGACCGCGCCGCGGCGGTGGCGCAGGACCCGGTGCGCGGGGTCCGGCGCCCCCACGGGGTCGCCCGGCTCGCGGGGCACTGCCTCGCGCAGCGGCTCGGGAGCGGTCACAGGAGCCATCGTCACACGTCCGCGCGGCCGCGGACCTCGGGATCGTCCGCTCGCGGACCCCGGGAAAACCGGGGGTCCCCCGAGGGGGAACACCGGGGAGCACCCGGACGCCCCCACGCGGTCGGTCCGCGACGCTCGGATCCCGACGGTGCCGCAGGGCGCCGCGAGCACCCACGAGAGCGCCGGGTGTACCACCGGCGCCGCTCGAGCGGAGAGGATGGAGCCCATGAGCGGGCCGGCCGGAACACAGCGCGGGGACCGCGCACGGGCGGGGACCGACATCGCGGGGGTCGCGCGGTCGGCCTGGGACACGCGACCGGCCCGCCGCGCGGAGGACAGCAAGATCGCGGGGGTCGCCGGGGCGATCGCCCGCCGCTACGACCTGGACCCGACGCTCGTGCGGGTCGCCTTCGTCGTGTGGGCGATCGTCGGGGGTGGGCTCCTGCTCTACCTGCTCGGCTGGCTGCTGCTCCCCCCGGACCCGGCCGACCCGCCCCGGCACGACCGCGCCGCGGGTGGGCGCGCCGCGCGCGCCGGGCACCGTTCGGGACCGCCGGTGCCGGTGGTGGTCGTGACCGTCCTCGTCGCCGCGGCCACGCTCATCCCCGCGTTCTCCGGGCGGGTCGTGACGCTGGTCGCCCTCGCGCTGGCGGGCCTCGCGCTCTACCTGGTGCACACCGCACGCGCCGACCTCGGTGTCCCGGGCACGCCGGGAGCGTCGCCCTGGCCCGCCGGCCTCCCGCCGTACGGACCGGCGGAGGGGTACGACGACGAGCCCCCGGTCAACTGGGATCCGCTCGGGGCGGCGCCGCGCGGGTGGAGCCTGCCGGCGGAGCCCCCGCAGCACCCGGTGGACGGCAGGACGCCGGAGCGTCGGCCGCGCTCGGTGCTCACCCCGGTGACGCTCGCGCTGGCCCTCGTGGCGGCCGGACTGGCCGGGGCCGCACTGCTCGTCGGCCTGCCCGGGGCGACGCCGGTCTGGATCCCGGCGGCCGCGCTCGCCGTCGTCGGGCTCGGGCTCGTCGTCGGGTCCATCGCGCCGCGGCGCCCCCGCCGGGGGCTGGTGGTCGCGGCGCTGCCCCTGATCATCCTCACCGTGCTCGGGTCGCTCGCGGCCGCGCAGCCGGGCTTCCGGCCGCCGTGGGCGGGCCCGGAGACCGGCATCGGCCGCGGGGCGGGGGACGTCACGGCGGCCCCGACGCTGGCCTCCGCGGTCGCCCCGGACTACCGCACCGGTCTCGGGAACATCGACCTCGACCTGACCCGGCTCGCCGTCCCACCGGGGGCGCCACCGATCCGCACCACCGTCGAGACCGGCGCCGGGGACGTCACGGTGCGCGTCCCTACCACCGCCGACGTCACGGTGAGCTGCGGGAACGGCCGCGGCGACGTGAACTGTCTCGGCGCGACCACCGACGTCACGAACCGCGTCGACCTCGGCCCCGACGGCCCGGGTGGGCCCGTCATCGACCTGACCGCCCGCAGCGGCATCGGCGACGTGGCGGTGCTCCGTGGCTGAGAACGACGGGGTGACCCGGGACGGTGCGGCCGACCGGCCCACCTCGTGGCACACCCCGGACCAGCCCTACACCGTCCACGCCGACGCGGCGATGGCCAGCGCATCCCCCACCCCGGCGCCGGCCCGCCGGCGGTTCGACCCGCTCGCGCTGCTCGTCGGCCTGGTCTGCCTCGCCGTCGCGGCGCTCGCTGTCGTCGCCCCGGTGACGCTCGCCTCGGTGGACCCCCGCTGGGTCCTGGCGGGCGCGGCCGTCGTCGTCGGGGGCGGGGCACTGCTGGCGACGGTGCGGCGCCACCGCTGAGCGCACGGCCCGCGCGAGGGGAACCCTCGGTCGGCTAGAACGACCGAGGGTTCCCCTCGTGCACGTCCTGACCCCGGAGGCCGCCGAAGTGCAGATCGATCTCCACGTCCACGACGCGGACGTGCTCACCCTCGACGGCGAGGGCACCGGCCGGCGCGCCCGCGGGCTGGCGATCCACCAGGGGCGGGTGCTCGCGGTGCTCGACGACGGCGCGCTGCCCGCGGGGCTGACGGGGCGACGGCGGGCCGGGTGCGGCGGCGCGACCGTGGTGCCCGGCCTCGGCGACGCGCACAACCACATGGCGTGGTTCGGGCAGACCCTCGGCGAGATCGAGCTCTCGGGCGCGACGACCCTCGACGAGGTGTACGACGCCGTGGCCCGGCGGGCCGCCGAGCTCCCGCTGGACGGCTGGGTGGTCGGGGCGGGCTACGACGACGTCGTGCTCGGCGGCTCCCCGCACCACGCGGCGCTCGACCGGGCGGCGGGCGGACGGCCGGTGCGGCTGCAGCACCGCTCGGGCCATGTGTGCGCGGGGTCGAGCGAGGCGCTGCGGCGGGCCGGGATCCTCGACGCGTCCGGGCGGCGGGGGTCGGTGGCGGTGCCGGAGGGCGGGAAGGTGGTGCTCGACGACGAGGGCGTGCCGACCGGCGTCGTCGAGGAGGCCGCGCAGCCCCTCATCGCGGACCTGCTCCGCCCGTTCGCGCTCGAGGACGTGCTTGACGCGCTCGACCGCGCCTCGCGGGTGTACGCCGCGCAGGGGCTCACGCACGTGACCGAGTGCGGGATCGCCGCGGGGTTCATGGGGCGCACGCCGCGCGAGCTGGCCGCCTACCAGCAGGCACGCGAGCGGGGAGTGCTGCGCCAGCGGGTGGTGGTCATGCCCGTCGAGGCCGCGCTGCACAGCGTGCCCGGGGGGGACGGTCCCACGCTCGACCTCGGCGTGCGCACCGGCTTCGGCGACGACGACCTGCGCCTCGGACCCATGAAGATCTTCTTCGACGGGGCCTTGAGCTCGCGCACCGCGGCGATGGCGGCACCGTTCGTCGACCGGGACCACGCCGGGTATTTCCAGGACGACCCGGGACACATGCACGACATGGTGGTCGGGGCGCACCTGGCGGGCTGGAGCGTCGCGGCCCACGCGATCGGTGACCGCGCGGTGGCTGCGGCCCTCGACGCGTTCGCGGACGCCCGGGCGCGGCTGCCCCGTCCGGGGGTCCGGCACCGCATCGAGCACGCCGGGGTGGTCGACGACGCCGCGCTCGCCCGGTTCGCGGAGCTGGGCGTCACCCCGGTCCCGCAGGCCCGCTTCCTGCCCGAGATCGGCGACTCGATGGTGGCCGCCGTGGGCGAGGAACGGGCGGACCTGCTCTATCGGCACGCCTCGTTCCTGCGGGCCGGCGTGCGGGTGCCGTCGTCGTCGGACCGGCCGTGCGTCGCCGACGGGCACCCGCTGCGCACGATGCAGGCGATGGTGCAGCGGCGCGCGTCGTCGGGACGGCTGATCGGTCCCGACGAGCGCGTCGACGCCGTCACCGCGCTGCGGTCGCTGACCGTCGACACCGCCTGGGTGGCCGGCGACGAGTGCCGCCGCGGCACGCTGGCCCCCGGGATGCTGGCCGACCTCGTGGTGCTCGGCGACGACGTGACGCGCGTGGCGACCGACCGGATCGGGAGCACCGAGGTGGTGACCACGCTGCGCGGCGGGGAGCCCACGCACGGAGGTGCGGCGATCGGGTTGGGCTAGCGCCTCGTGCGTGCGTTTCCGTGTCCCAGCACGGAAACGCACGCACACGGCGTCAGCCGGACGACCGCGGGACGGGCAGCGCCTCGGCGGCCGGCGCCCGGCCGGGCTCGGTGTGCTCGGGGCGCCCGACCCGGTGGTCGCACGGCACGAACGTGATCAGCTCGCGGCAGCCGAGGTCGAGGAGCCGCTCGACGAGTCCCTCGGTGCGGTCGCGCTCGACGAGCAGCCGCACCGTGCTCCATCCCGACGTCAGCCGGGTGACCTCGGGCGGGCGGGTGGAGTCCGCGAGCCCGGCCGTCTCCTCGACCAGGACGGTGGGGCAGTCGTACTGCAGCAGCGCGGTGCCGCTCGTCGTCCCGGCGGCACGCAGCCGGGCGAGGATCTGCGTCCTGACCAGACGCGTCATGTCGTCGCGGGGAGTGCGGCCCTGCACGACGACGAGGTGGCCCGTCCGGACGCCGCCCAGCCGCCGCATGGCGTGCAACGCCCCGGACGGCTCGACGCGGGGGTCGACGACGGCGGCCACGGCGTCGGCGATCCCGAGGGCGACGGCGTGCTCGGCGGGGTCCAGCGGGACCACCCGGCGCACCGCGATCGCCGAGGTCGCGAGGTGGCGGCGCACGAGGTTCGGCAGCGGCGTCGCGACCCGCGCGCCCTGCAGGTCGCCCTCGGTGCGCACCCCCGGGTCGGAGGAGAACAGCGCGAGCTCGTGGGGCCCGACGTCGAGGTCGAGCACGACCGGGACCGTCACCGACGCCTCGTCGACGGTGAGCGAGCCGGTGATCGCGAGGTGCAGCCCGCCCTCGGCGACGTACATCGGGATGTCGCGCTCGGGCAGCGCGAAGACCTTGACCGGGGCCCCGAGGAGGTTCGGCCCGGCGAACAGGCTCCCGGCCGACGTGCCGTAGCCGGTGGCGTCGAGCAGGGAGCGGGCGGCGCCCGCCACCGCGCCACGGTCAGGAACAGCGATTCGCAGCACCACGGGCCACCTTCGGGTCGCCGGCCGAACCGGAACCATGGACATTAGTCCGCCTCCCCACGGTCTCCGACCAGGGGTGGCCGCGCTGGGCCTACAGTTTCCGCAACCGCAGCAGCGCGTCCGCGAGCACCTCGTCTCGCTTGCAGCAGGCGAACCGCACCTGGGTCTCGACGCCCTCGGGTGAGGCGTGGAAGACCTGGTTGGGCACCGCCGCGACGCCCACGCGCGCCGGCAGCGAGCGGCAGAACGCGAGCGAGTCGGTCTCGCCGAGCGGCGCGATGTCGGCGGTGACGAAGTAGGTCGCCTTCGAGTGGTAGACCTCCATGCCCAGCTCGCGCAGGCCGTCGGTGAGCAGGTCCCGTTTGACCTGCAGGTCCCGGCCGAACGCCGCGAACCGGTTGTCGGGCAGTCCCAGGCCGACCGCCACGGCGTGCTGCAGCGGTGTCCCGGAGGCGAACGAGAACCACTGCTTGACGCCCAGCACCCGCTCGATCAGCTCTGCGGGCCCGGTCGCCCAGCCGATCTTCCAGCCGGTCACCGAGAACGTCTTGCCCGCCGAGGAGACGGTGACCGTGCGTTCGGCCATCCCGGGCAGCGTGGCGATCGGGACGTGGATCTCGTCGTCGAACAGCAGGTGCTCGTAGACCTCGTCCGTGATCACCACCAGGTCGTGCTCGCGGGCCACCGCGGCGACCTCCTCCAGCTCGGCCCGCGAGAGCACCGCGCCGGTGGGGTTGTGCGGCGAGTTGAGCAGGATGGCCTTCGTGCGTCCGGTGACCGCCGCCCGCAGCAGGTCGGGGTCGAGCCGATAGTCCGGCGCCGAGATCCGCACGGGTACGAGTGAGGCCCCGATCAGCGCGCCCGTGGCGGCGTAGAGGTCGTAGAACGGCTCGAGCGCGATCACCTCGTCGCCCGGGGCGACCAGTGCCATCAGCGCCGACGAGAGGGCCTCGGACGCCCCGGCGCACACCACGACCTGCGAGGCCGGGTCGAGATCGATCCCATAGAAGCGCCGCTGGTGGGAGCAGATCATCTCGCGCAGCGCCGGCACCCCGATCGCCGGTGGGTACTGGTTGAGACCGCGGCGCATCGCGGCGACGGCGGCGTCGACGACCTCCTGGGGGCCGGGGGTGTCCGGGAAGCCCTGCCCCAGGTTGATCGCGTCGTACTCGACGGCCAGGGCCGACATCTCGCTGAAGATCGTCGTCGCCATGGTGGTCCATCCTCGTGGGTGCGGGGACGGACCACCACCGTGGGCACGGGGGTGACGACAGGTCAGACGACAGCGGTCTCGCCCCAGATGTCCTCGAGGTACCGGCCGTCGGCGCGCAGGCCGGCGAACCAAGCCTCGGCGTTCCTCGCCCGACCGCCGGGGGCACGGACCAGGTCGAGAGTGACCCGCATGGTCGAACTCACTTCCTCACGTTCGTCACTGTGTGACGCCGAGGATGCGGTCGGTCGCGGTGCCCTACCCCGCTCGACCCTTACAGTCGACCTTCCAGTCCACCGTCGGTGACGACGGCGCCGCGCAGCGTCGGCGCTGGGTTCAGCCGGGCCGGGACGGCCACCCGATCGCGCAGCTGCGCGCGCGAGGTGACGCCGAGCTTCGCGTAGACGTTGGAGAGGTGATAGGCGACGGTGCGCGGGGACACGAAGAGCTCTCGCGCGACCTCCCGGTTGGTCAGCCCCTGCACCACCAGGGCGACCACGGCGTCCTCGTGCGAGGTCAGGCCCAGCACCTCCTCCTCCGGCGAGGGTGTGAGCCCGGCGGCGTGCAGGAGCTCCTCGCAGGCCGCCAGGAACGGCGTCGCACCCAGGGCGGTCAGGCGGTCGCGGGCCCCGCGCAGCAGGTCGACCCCGGTCCGCCGTTCCCCTGCCGCGACCAGGCGGCGGCCGAGCTCGGTCTCCAGCCGGGCGAGCGCGAGCGGCGCCGCGACCGAACCCGACGCGGCCGCGACACCTGACTCGAAGGCGGCGCGGGCGGCGCCCGGGTCGCCCTGCGCCTCGATGAGCAGTCCGCGCAGCCGCGCGGCGTCGAGGCTCGTGTGCCCCGCGGGGCGGTCGGCCAACCGGCCGTCGAGGGCTTCCCACGCGACGCGGGCCTCGTCGACACGCCCCAGCCGCAGCAGCGCCTCGACGTGCAGCGCCCGCGGCGTCAGCGCCCCGATCGCGTCGGCCAGGGCGAGCACCTCGGGGCGCAGCACCGGCTCGAGGGCCCGCAGCATCCCCGGCGCGTCGTCGTCGACGAGCGCCACGAGCGCGCCGGCGGGCCCGGTCACGATCGTCGAGGCCCACCAGGCCGCCCCCGCGGCCGCCACCACCGCGAGGTGGGCCCGCGCCTGCTCGGTGTGGCCGCGCACGGCGTGCATCTGCGCGGCGTACCCCCGGGCGAGCATCTCGGCGAACCCGCGCCCGGCGTCGCGTGCCGACGCGACGGCGAGCTCCACCGCGTCGAGCCCGTTCGCCCGGCCCGTGCGGTCGCGCACCAGCGCGAGGTAGCCCGCGGCGAGGGTCGCGGTGCGCACCGGCTCCCCGGTGCGGGCCAGCCGCAGCGCCTCGGTCAGGGCGGCCTCGGCGGCGACGTCGTCGTCGGCCGCGGTGGCGAGCACACCGCGCACCACGAGGGTGTCCGCGTAGAGCGCGGTCCGGGCCTCTGGCGGGCCGGCGGCGACGTCGAGCGCCGCCCGGGCGTGGTCGGCGCGTCCCTGTGCGACGAGCCCGAGGACGAGCGCGAGACCGGCCGGCCCTCGCACGAGGGGGCCGGCGCCGGGGTCGGCGATGCACCCGGACGCGAGCTCGACCGCCTCGGCCGGGCGCCCCTCGAGCACCGTGAGCAGCGCGAGGTCGGCAGCGGCGATCGCGCGGGGTCCGGGCTCGTCGGCTCCGGCCGCGGCGTCGAGCAGGGGCCGGGCACGGCCCAGGCGTCCGGTCAGGAGCGCGAGTCGCCCGAGCAGGCCGTCGCGGAGCGCACCCCGCCGAGCCGCGGCCAGGTCGCCCTCCAGGGCAGTCGCCCGCCCGATCTCGCCCTCGGCGAGCAGGACCTCGACGGCGCGGAAGAGCCGGCGCTCGCGGTCGTCCGGGCCGGTCGCGAGGTCGGCGGCGGCGCGCAGCAGCTCGGCGACGTCGAGCGGCGAGCTGCCAGCCGGCAGGTCCGCGGCGAACCGTTCGAGGTCCGCGGCCAGGTCCGGGTCCGGGCCGGAGGCGGCGGCGATGCGGTGCTCCAGCGCCGCCCGGCCCCCGACCAGCGCCGCCGCGGCCCGGTGCAGGGCGCGACGTCGTGCGGGCGGCTGGTCGCCGTGAACCGCTGCCCGGAGGAGCGGGTGGACGAACCCGATGCTCCCCACCGGCCGGTCCCCCCGCTCGGTGAGCAGTCCGAGCACGACCCCCTCGTCGAGCGCGGCACCCGGGTCGTCGACCACGCCGAGCCCGGCCGCCCCGGCCAGGGCGGCCGCGTCGGCGAGCGAGCACGGATCGCCGAGCACCGAGGCGGCGACGACGAGGGCCCGCGTCGCCGCGTCCGCGCGGGCGAGCCGGACGAGGACGACCGCCGCCAGGGAGCGCGGGGCCGGCAGGACGTCGGTGGTGGCGTCCAGCGAGCCGGGCGAGAGCTCCTCGAGCAACGTCCTCGCGTGCAGCGGGTGGCCGTGAGTGCCGTCCCAGAGCCGCTGCGCCGCGCCCGTGGAGCGCAGCGGACGCCCGAGCACAGCGGCCAGCTCGGAGAGCTCGGCGGGCGCCAGACCGGCCAACGGGAGCCGACGCGCCCGGTCCACCGCTCCGAGCACGCGCTCCCAGCGCGCGTCGGGCGCCGGGTCACCGGCGAGGAGCCCGGCGTCGGGCGTCCGGGCGCCGAGGAGCACCGCGACGCGGTCGTGGCGCAGCCGCCGCAGCAGGAAGACCAGCGCGCGCACCGAGAGCTCGTCGGCCCACTGCACGTCGTCGAGGACCACCAGCACCGGATCGTCGCCGGGCACGGCGCCGAGGGCGACGAGCAGGTCCGCCCCCACCACCATCGGATCGACGGCACCGGCGCGACCGGGTCCGGCGAGCGGGTGCTGCGCGAGCAGGTCGGCGGGCAGCGCGGCGACGAGCTGGTCCACCAGGCCGAAGGGCAGTGCCGACTCGGCCTCGTCGCCGGTGGCGGTCAGCAGGTTCACCGGACCGGCGCGGGCGATCGCATACGCGAGCAGCGCCGACTTGCCCATCCCGGCCGACCCGGCGATCCAGACGATCCCCGGCTCACCGCGGCGCGCGGCCGCGACGACCTCGTCGATCGCCGCCAGTTCGGCCCGGCGGCCGACGAACGGCCGCGGGGCCGGCGCGCCCTGACGTCCGTCCACGTACGAGAGCGGACACCGGGTCACCGGCTCGTGTCCAGCAACAACCCGGGGAGTACCCGATCGACTACTCCGTGGTCGCGCCAAGACGGTACGGAGCCGTCACTCCCACTCGATGGTGCCCGGCGGCTTGCTCGTCACGTCGAGCACCACGCGGTTGACCTCGGCGCACTCGTTGGTGATGCGGGTGGAGATGCGCTCGAGGGTCTCGTAGGGGACGCGAGTCCAGTCGGCGGTCATCGCGTCCTCGCTCGAGACCGGCCGGAGCACCACCGGGTGGCCGTAGGTGCGCCCGTCGCCCTGCACCCCGACCGAGCGCACGTCGGCGAGCAGGACCACCGGGCACTGCCAGATCGTGCGGTCGAGCCCGGCGGCGGAGAGCTCCTCGCGGGCGATGGCGTCGGCCCGGCGCAGGGTGGCCAGCCGGTCGGCGTCGACCGCCCCGATGATCCGGATGGCCAGGCCCGGCCCGGGGAACGGCTGACGCTGGACGATCGACTCCGGCAGGCCCAGCTCCGTACCGACCGCGCGGACCTCGTCCTTGAACAGCGACCGCAGTGGCTCGACCAGCGAGAACCGGAGGTCCTCGGGCAGGCCGCCGACGTTGTGGTGGGACTTGATGTTCGCGGATCCGGATCCGCCGCCGGACTCGACGACGTCGGGGTAGAGCGTCCCCTGCACGAGGAACCCGACTCCCTCACCCTGCAGCCCGGAAGACGTGACGATGTCGCGTGCGGCGCCCTCGAAGGACCGGATGAACTCCCGCCCGATGATCTTGCGCTTCTCCTCGGGGTCGACGACGTCGGCGAGCTCGCGCAGGAAGACCTCGGCGGCGTCGACGGTCACCAGATCGACCCCGGTGGCCGCGACGAAGTCCCGCTCCACCTGGCCACGCTCGCCCTCGCGCAGCAGGCCGTGATCGACGAACACGCAGGTCAGCCGAGCCCCTATCGCGCGCTGCACGAGCGCGGCCGCGACCGCTGAGTCCACCCCGCCGGAGAGCCCGCAGATCGCCCGGCCCTCGGGGCCGACCTGCGCGCGGATCGCCCGGACCGTCTCGTCGACGATGTTCGCGGGCGTCCAGTCCGCGGTGATGCCCGCGACGTCGCGCAGGAAGCGCTCGAGGACGAGCTGGCCGTGCGGGGAGTGGCCGACCTCCGGGTGGTACTGCACCCCGGCGAGCCGCCGGTCGACGCACTCGAACGCCGCCACCGGCGCCCCGCGCGACGACGCGGTCGTCGTGAACCCGTCGGGCGCCTCGGTGACCCCGTCGCCGTGGCTCATCCAGACCGGGTGCTCGCCGGGCAGGTCGCCGTGCAGCCGGCCGGGGTCGGTGACGTGCAGGTCGGTGCGCCCGTACTCGCGGTCGCCGGTGTGCGCGACGGTGCCGCCGAGCGCCGAGGCCATGAGCTGGAAGCCGTAGCAGATGCCGAACACCGGCACGCCGGTCTCGAACAGCGCGGGGTCGACGCTCGGGGCGCCCTCCTCGTACACCGAGGCCGGGCCGCCCGACAGCACGATCGCCGCCGGCTCCTTGGCCAACAGGTCGTCCACCGGCGTCGTGTGCGGCACGACCTCGGAGTAGACCGCCGCCTCGCGCACCCGGCGGGCGATGAGCTGGGCGTACTGCGCGCCGTAGTCGACGACGAGGACCGGGTGCTCCCCACTGCTGGTCACGTCCCCAGTTTGCGCTACGCGCTCGTGCGTGTGTTTCCGTGCCCCAGCACGGAAACGCACGCACACCTCATGCGGTGAGTTCCGCGGCGACGGGGCCGGCGCAGGCGTCATGGCGACCGCCGGGCGGCAGGTGTTCCGCGGCGGCCTCCCCGGCCCAGGGTGTGACGACGCCGCGTGGCCGGCTGACCGCCCCCGCCTCGGTTCCGAGCGAACGGGCCCTTCGGTCGATCCATCCGACCGAAGGGGCCCTCCGCTCAGCGCGGCACGGGTTGGTCGTTCCGGCCGTGGGCGCCCACCGCCGATCTATTCGAGCGATGGGGCCCTTCGCTCAGGAACCGAACCTCAGCGGCGCACCGAGAGGCCGACCCGCTGGAACTCCTTGAGGTCGGAGTAGCCTGTCTTGGCCATCGCCCGGCGCAGCGCGCCGAAGAGGTTCACCGTGCCGTCCGCCCGGGGTGCGGGGCCGCGCAGCACCGCGGCGAGGTCCGCCCCGTGCTGGGGTACGCCGACGACGGCGGAGCGGGGCAGGTTCGGGTGCGCGGCCGCAGCGGTCCAGTACCAGCCACCGCCCGGGGCCTCGTCGGCGCCCGCGAGCTGCTCGCCGAGCATGACCGCGTCGGCGCCGCAGGCGATGGCCTTGGCGATGTCGCCCGAGGTCGCCATCGCGCCGTCGGCGACGACGTGCACGTAGCGCCCGCCGGTCTCGTCGAGGTAGTCGCGGCGGGCGGCGGCGGCGTCGACGAGCGCCGTCGCCATCGGCACCCCGATCCCCAGCACCGCGTCGGTGGAGGTCGAGGCCGACTGCCCATAGCCGACGATCACCCCGGCGGCGCCGGTGCGCATGAGGTGCATGGCGGTGCGGTAGTCGCCGACGCCGCCCGCGACCACGGGGATGTCCAGCGACTCGATGAAGTCCTCGAGGTCGAGCGGGGACTCGCCGCCCTCGCCGTCCGATCCGCCCACGTGCTCGGCGGAGATGATCGTCCCCTGCACGACGAGGATCTCGACACCGGCCGCGAGCAGGGTGGGCGTGAGCTCGCGGGCGTGCTGCGGGCTCACCCGGGCGGCCAGGGTGACCCCCGCCCCGCGCACCCGGTCGAGCGCCTCGGTGAGCAGGTCGGGCTGCACCGGCGCCGCGTGCAGGCGCTGGAGCTCGCCGAGCGCGCCGACGGGGTCGGTCGTCGACCGCTCCGCGATCTCGGCCAGCGCCTTGTCCGGCTCGGCGTGCCGCGCCCAGAGCCCCTCGGCGTTGAGCACGCCCAGACCGCCGAGCTCGCCCACGCGCACCGCGGTGGTCGGGGAGACGATGGCGTCGGTCGGGTGGGTGAGCAGCGGCAGGTCGAAGCGGTACGCGTCGAGCTGCCAGGCCGTGGACACCGCCGACGACGACCGCGTGCGCCGCGAGGGGACGATGTCGAGGTCGTCGAAGGTGTAGCTGCGGTGGGCGCTGCGGCCCCGACCGATCTCGACCTGCTCGCGCATGGTGCCCTTCCTGTGGCCCCGGCCCGGACCGGGTCAGCGACCGCCGTAGTTCGGGGCGACCGCCGTCATCGTCACGTGGTGGGGGTGGGACTCGGCGAGGCCGGCCGAGGTGATGCGCACCAGGTGCGCCGACTGCAGCTCGGCCGTCGTCCGGGAGCCCGTGTACCCCATCGCCGCCCGGAGACCGCCGACCAGCTGGTGGGTGACCTGCGCGAGCGGGCCCCGGAAGGGTACGCGCCCCTCGATGCCCTCGGGGACGAGCTTGTCGTCGGAGAGCACGTCGTCCTGGAAGTAGCGGTCCTTGGAGTAGGAGCCCTGCTGGCCCCGCGTCTGCATCGCGCCCAGCGAGCCCATTCCGCGGTAGGTCTTGTACTGCTTGCCGTCGACGAGGACCAGCTCGCCCGGGGTCTCCGCGGTACCGGCGAGCAGCGACCCCAGCATCACCGTCGACGCGCCCGCGGCGATCGCCTTGGCGATGTCCCCCGACGACTGCAGCCCGCCGTCCCCGATGACCGGAACCCCGGCCGGCGTGGCCGCCGAGGCCGCCTCGGCGATGGCGGTGATCTGGGGGACACCGACGCCCGCGATGACGCGGGTGGTGCAGATCGACCCCGGACCGACGCCCACCTTCACCCCGTCCGCCCCGGCGTCGACGAGGGCCTGCGCCCCGGCGCGGGTGGCGACGTTGCCGCCGACGACGTCGACCCGCTCGCCGAGCTCCTGCTTGAGCTTGGCGACCATCGCCGTGACGGCGCGGGAGTGGCCGTGGGCGGTGTCGACGACGAGGACGTCCACGCCGGCGTCGACCAGCGACATCGCCCGGGTCCACGCGTCGTCGCCGACGCCGATCGCGGCGCCGCACAGCAGCCGGCCGTCGGGGTCCTTCGTGGCCAGCGGGTACTGCTCGGTCTTGACGAAGTCCTTGACCGTGATCAGCCCGCGCAGCACCCCCGCGCCGTCGACGAGGGGCAGCTTCTCCACCTTGCGGCGGCGCAGCAGACCGAGCGCGGCCTCCGCGGTGACACCGACCTGCGCGGTCACGAGGTCCGTGGACGTCATGACCTCGCGGACCCGGCGGGTGTGGTCGACCTCGAAGCGCATGTCGCGGTTGGTGATGATGCCCACGAGACGGCCGGCCGGGTCGGTCACGGGCAGACCGGAGATCCGGAAGCGGGCGCAGAGCGCGTCGACGTCGGCGAGGGTGTCCTCGGGCGAGCAGGTGACGGGATCGGTCACCATCCCGGCCTCGGAGCGCTTCACGACCTCGGCCTGGGCCGCCTGCTCCTCGGCCGGCAGGTTGCGGTGCAGCACGCCCATCCCGCCGTGGCGCGCCATGGCGATGGCCATGCGGGCCTCGGTGACCGTGTCCATCGCGGAGCTGACCAGCGGGACCCGCAGGGTGATGTTCCTCGACAGGCGCGCCGAGGTGTCCGCGTCGGAGGGCACGACGTCCGACTCGGCGGGCACGAGGAGGACGTCGTCGAACGTCAGGCCGAGCAGGCCGTACTTCTCCGGTACGCCGGGGTCCGTCAGCACCATGACCCCGATGCTAGTCGCGGTCCCAGGGTGATCCCCGTCGCAACGGCCGGGGCCCGTCGATCTCCGCACGTCGTGCCGCGCGCGGGCACTTCGGGCCGCCGTGGCGTCGACCGGTAGGTTCGGGGACGTGCCGTACGAAGCCCTGCCGCCGGACCCGTTCGCGGGCGACCCGTCGGACCCCTCCCGGATGCTCGACGCGCTCGGCGACCTCGCCGACGTCGCGGCGCAGGAGGACCTGCCGCTGGACGAGGAGGAGCGCGACGAGGTCATCGCCGACCTCGGCGACCTCGCGGTCTTCCAGGCCCTGCTCGCGCCCCGGGGCATCCGGGGTGTCGTCGTGGACTGCGAGGACTGTGACGAGCAGCACTTCCACGAGTGGGACCTGCTCCGCGCGAGCCTCCAGCAGCTCCTCGAGGAGGGGCACATGCGCCCGCACGAGCCCCCGTTCGACCCGGACCCGGCGTCCTACGTGACGTGGGAGTACTGCCGCGGGTTCGCGGACGCCACGCTCGCCGAGCAGTAGCACCCCGGTCCTCCACACCCGGCGACGACAACGGGCCCGGTTCCCCGAGGGGAACCGGGCCCGTTGTCTGTGCAGGTGCTCTAGCCGGTCGGCGAGGGCGGCGGGGCCTGCGTCGTCGTGGCCGCGCGCCCGGACGGGCCGCCGGTGCTGTCGGGGTTGCCCGTGCCCGGCGGCGGGCTGGGCGGCCCCGTCGGCTGCGCGGACTGGGGCTCGGCTTGCTGCGGCTGCGGCTGCGGCGTCTGCCGGTGGCGTCGGTCTCTCGAGGCCGTCGTGCCCTGGGGGTTCTGGTTGCCCGCAGTCGGCTCCTGGGACGACGGGCTCTGCGACGCCGGGGCCTGGGGCGCCAGCGACTTGAGCGTGTCCTCACGCTGCTGCTGCAGCGGCGGCTGGTCCGCGGGCTGGACCGCCTGGATCTGGCCGGCCGCGCTCTGCAGCAGCGACTGCGCCGTCGCCGGATCACCGCGTCGGATCGCCTGGTTCGCCTGCTCGATCGTCGCGCGGGCCTCCTGCGCCTTCGTCGCGTTGTCCGCCTGCTGCGAGAAGAACACCTTCGTCAGACCGAACATCGCATCGCCGGGCTGCGCCGAATGGACCGCGACCGTGAGGCCGGCCAGTGCGATCGCGATCGCCGCGGCCGCTACGGCGAACGGCATACGGCGACGCGCGCGGCTCGCCCGCCGATCGCGCGCCTCGTGACCGGCCTCGACGGCCTCGGCGGCCTCCTCGAGCGACACCAGCTCGGGCATCGGGTCGGCCTCGATGTCGGCCTTCCAGGCCGCGAGGATGGCTGCGAGATGATCGTCGTCCTGGCCCGGATGCCCGAAGACGTCCTCGTCCCGTCCGAGACCACCGGTGACCGCCCCGCCGGCGATGGCATCGAGCAGGGCGTCGTCGGCGCGCACGGCGGCGAGGTCCACCGGGCCGTCGACGAGATCGTCACCAGCACCGAAAGCGCGGTGACCACCCACCTAACTCACCTCTTCCGAGATCGCGGACACGGCGGTCCGCAGCTTCGACAGTGCGCGGTGCTGTGCCACCCGGACCGCACCAGGGGTGGACTCGACCGCTTCCGCGGTCTCCTCCGCCGAGAGCCCAACGACGACACGCAGCACGAGGATTTCCCGCTGTTTGGGTGGCAATGTGTCGAGTAGTTGACCCATTTGGACGGACAACGCACCGTTCATCGCGCGCTGCTCCGGCCCGTCGTGCGGGTCCAGCTCCTCGGGCAGCTCGGAGACGGGCTCCGATCGGTTCCGCGCCACCGAGCGATGGGCGTCGACCACCTTGTGCGCCGCGATGCCGTAGACGAAGGCGAGGAACGGACGGCCCTGGTCGCGGTAGCCGGGCAGTGCGGTCAGCACGGCGAGGCACACCTCCTGGGCCACGTCGTCGGCCGAGACCGACGACCGTTCCTGCCGGCCGATCCTCGCGCGGCAGTAGCGCACGACGAGCGGCCGAATGATCGCGAGGACACGATTGAGGGCCGAGCGGTCACCGTCGTTGGCGGCGGCCACCAGCCTCTCGAGGTCGTTCCCTGCTTCGGTCATCGCTCCCCGTGGCCCCGGCGTTACGCGCGGCGGTGTGACCCGGAGGTCCACCTCGGTCCGACCTGCCACCGCGGTGGGTGGCCCGGAGGGCTCACCGTACCGCTCAGGCAGATGGCTCGCGCCACGTCCTCCGTACGGGTTCGCCCGATCCGGCGCACGCCAGCGGTCCGCGGCGCGGTGGACGGCACGCGGTGTTCCGATCGCGGGCGTGGGTAGATCGTCCGGGGCGACGTCCGCCCCGGGGTGGCGATGAGTGAGGTCCTCGAACCCGTACGGAGGGCTCGAGGGGGTCGGCCCGGTGGCCGGCGGCCGCGCCACACGGAGCGGCTGCACACGCACCGGGCGGGGCCGGGCGGTCAGGAGACCAGGCCCCGGCGGAAGCCGTGGGCCACGGCCTGCGCCCGGTCGCGCACGCCCAGCTTGCGGAACAACCGCCGGGCGTGGGTCTTCACGGTGTCCTCCGACAGGTAGAGCTCACGGCCGATCTGGCCGTTGCTCTTGCCCTGCGCCATGCCCCGGAGGACCTGCAGCTCGCGTTCCGTGAGCTGGACCCCGGAGTCGGACGGGGTGCGGGGCGCCGGCACGGAGGTGCTGGCGAGGGTGTGGGCGAGGGCGGCGACCAGCTCGGGTCGTGACGCGTCCCAGCGCAGGTAACCCCGGGCGCCGCCGGCGATGGCGGCCGCGATGCTCCCGGAGTCGTCGGGCGCACCGAAGACGATGACGTTGGCCTGGGGGTGCGCGGCCACGAGCCGGCGGGTCGCCTCGACCCCGGTCGGCACGGCGCGCTGGGTCCCCACGAGGACCACGTCGACGCTCTGACGGGAGAAGCGGGTGAGCAGCTCGTCGCCGTGGGCGACACAGTCGATACGGTGGACTCCCGGGACGGCCGACATCACGCGGGTCAGTCCTTCACGCACACTGCGGCGGTCGTCGCAGATCAGGACCGTCGTCACGGAAGCTCCTCCCTGCAGCGTTCCTGCAGACGGTTGGCGGGCACTACTGGACATCGGCGCCGCGGCCGGAGACCTTGAGTCGGATCCGTGGTTTTCCCGTGCCGGATCCGCGACCCGCGCCATGCCTGCTCCCTCGTCCCGCATTCCGGGGCGACCACCCGGACGTCCCCCTACGACCGTCACGCCGGTTCCCCCTACCTGAACAACGCCCTCGGAGCGGACCGGTCACGCCCGACCCTTCACCTCGGGCAAGTTTTCCGCCACCCACACGGAGCACCGGCCACGCACTGCTCCCGGCATGATCACGGATGGTGGTTGTTTGAGCAAGTCCCGTCACCGTGCGGAATCGACCTGCGAACGATTGCCGGGCGCGCGTGTCCCGCGTCCGGACGACTGTTCGGTCGGGGTCCTACTCAGCGGGACGGCTCACATCCCGACGTCTTGTAGCGGCCGGTCCACCGGCCATAGGGTCACCTCACGGTCGCCCTCCGCGCGGCCGCGGGCACGGACGGTGACGCACCGAACGACGAGGAGGTGGTCGAGATGGCCGACGTCCGTCGACTCCCCGGCCCCAACGCCGATCTCTGGGACTGGCAGCTCCGCGCGGCGTGCCGCGGCATGGACAGCGCGTTCTTCTTCCACCCCGACGGCGAGCGCGGCCCCGCCCGGGCCAGCCGCGAGCGGCGGGCCAAGGCCGTGTGCGAGAGCTGCCCCGTCATGGAGCCCTGTCGCCGCCACGCCCTCGCCGCGGGCGAGCCCTACGGCATCTGGGGCGGGCTCTCGGAGTCCGAGCGGTTCGCCGCGAGCGGCGGCCGCCGCTCCACCGCCCCGGTGCGGGACATCGTCATCCGCTGAGACGACGGCGACCCTGCCCCGCGCCGTCGTCTTGGCGCGAGAACACGGAAGGGCCCGGCCGGGACTCCCGGCCGGGCCCTTCCGTCGTCCACCTGGGCTCAGTGCCCGTGGCCGTGCCCGTGACCGTGGCCACCGGCCGCGGCGGGCGACTCCTCCTCGGGCTGGTCGACGATCGCGCTCTCGGTGGTGAGCAGCATGCGCGCGATCGAGACGGCGTTCTCCAGCGCCGAGCGCGTGACCTTCACCGGGTCGATGATCCCGGCGGCCATGAGGTCGCCGTAGGTCTCACGCGCGGCGTCGTAGCCGAGGCCCCAGCCGCCGTCGGCGACCTTCGCGGCCACCACGGCGCCCTCGAGTCCGGCGTTCGAGGCGATCAGCTTGAGCGGCGCGGCGAGCGCGCGGCGCACGAGCGCGACGCCGGTGGCCTCGTCGCCGGTGCGGCCGAGGCCGTCGGCGAGCTCGGCGGAGGCGTGCAGCAGCGCCGCCCCGCCCCCGGGGACGATGCCCTCCTCGACCGCGGCCCGAGTGGCCGCGACCGCGTCCTCGATGCGGTGCTTGCGCTCCTTGAGCTCGGTCTCGGTTGCCGCGCCGACCTTGACGACGGCCACGCCGCCGGCCAGCTTCGCGAGCCGCTCCTGGAGCTTCTCGCGGTCCCAGTCGGAGTCTGTCTCGTCGATCTCGCGACGGATCTGCGACACCCGGGCGGCCACCGCGGCCGCGTCCCCGCCGCCCTCGACCAGGGTCGTGGCGTCCTTGGTGACCACCGCGCGCCGGACGGTGCCCAGCACGTCGAGGCCGGCCTCGGAGAGCTTGAGCCCGACATCGGGGTTGATCACCGTGGCGCCGGTGGCGACCGCGAGGTCGTCGAGGAACGCCTTGCGGCGGTCCCCGAAGAAGGGCGCCTTGACCGCGGCGATGCGCAGCGTCTTGCGGATGGCGTTGACGACGACGGTCGAGAGCGCCTCGCCCTCGAGGTCCTCGGCCACCACGAGCAGCGGCTTGCCGGACTCCACGACCTTCTCCAGCAGCGGGAGGAGATCCTGGATCGAGCTGATCTTCTCGCGGTGCAGCAGGACGTGGGCGTCCTCGAGCACCGCCTCCATGCTCTCGGAGTCGGTGACGAAGTAGGGCGAGATGTAGCCCTTGTCGAACTGCAGACCCTCGGTGATCTCCAGTTCGGTCGCGAGGGTCGAGGACTCCTCGACGGTGATGACGCCGTCCTCGCCGACCTTCTCCATGGCCTCGCCGATGAGGTCGCCGATCTCCTGGTCGCGCGAGGCGACCGCGCCGACCGAGGCGATGCCCTTCTTGCCGTCCACGGGGGTGGCCTTCTCGCGCAGCACCGCGGTGACCTTCTCGGCCGCGGCGGCCATGCCCGCCCCCAGGGCGGTGGGGTTGGCACCGGCGGCCAGGTTGCGCAGTCCCTCGGCGACGAGGGCCTGTGCGAGCACCGTCGCCGTCGTCGTGCCGTCGCCGGCGACGTCGTTGGTCTTCGTGGCGGCGGTCTTCGCGAGCTGCACGCCGAGGTTCTCGAACGGGTCGTCGAGCTCGATCTCGCGCGCGATGGTGACGCCGTCGTTGGTGATCGTCGGACCACCGAAGCTCTTGCTCAGCACGACGTAGCGGCCCCGCGGGCCGAGGGTCACTGCCACCGTCGACGCGAGCTGGTCCACCCCGCGCTCCAGGGCGCGGCGGGCGGTCTCGTCGAACGTGATCTGCTTGGGCACTGCCCGTCCTTTCGGTTCTGCACATGCGACCGCCCCGGGACCCCGGCGTCGCGGGTGTCACCGGGGCGGTGGCATGGAACGCGGTCGGTTAGTTGACGACCGCCAGGACGTCACGCGAGGAGAGGATCAGGTAGTCCTCGCCGTTGTACTTGACCTCGGTCCCGCCGTACTTCGAGAAGATGACGACGTCGCCGACCGCGACGTCGAGCGGGATGCGGTTGCCGTTGTCGTCGACGCGGCCCGGGCCCACCGCGAGGACCTTGCCCTCCTGGGGCTTCTCCTTCGCGGTGTCCGGGATGACGATGCCGGACGCGGTCGTGGTCTCGGCCTCAGAGGCCTGCACCACGAGCTTGTCCTCGAGCGGCTTGATGTTCACGCTCGCCACGGGATGACCTCCACGATCTGGGGTCCAGCTGGGTTCTGGTGTCTGGTGTGACGTGCCTCGGAGCCGGCCCGCCGTCGCGGGTGCCGAGCCGGCCCCGATGCCGTTCGATTGGCACTCTAGCGCTGCGAGTGCCAATCCATCAACGAGGGTGGGTCGGGTCGGTCGCGGGACGCCGCATCGTGTGCGCGTCGGCCCCGCTGGCGTAGTAGCGCCGCCGGGTGCCGATCACCTCGAACCCCTCGGAGCGGTAGAGCGCGAGGGCCGGCGCGTTGTCGGTGCGCACCTCGAGGAAGGTGACCGCCCCGAGCGCGTCGGCCCGGCGCAGCAGGCCGGCGAGCAGCCGCCGCCCCAGCCCGCGCCCCTGCGCGAACGGCGCGACGCCGATCGTGTGGATCTCGGCCTCGGCGGGCTCCCTCGAGAAGGCCGGCGCGGGGAGCAGCGCGATCCCGGCGTAGCCGACCAGCTCATCCGGCCCGCCCTCCGGTCCCGGGTGACCGACCCAGCGGGCGGCCAGGTAGGGGTAGCCGGCGTGCAGCTCCGCGCGGAACGCCGAGGCGGTCCACGGCTCGTCGCCGGAGAAGAGCTCGGACTCGAGCCGCGCGCAGGCGGGGGCGTCGACGACGGTCAGGGCGTCGACGACGATCCGCGCGTCCGGCGGGAGGGACGTCGCCCGTGGGGCCGACGATCCCCCGGGCCCGCTCACGCCCGGCGGCGGGGCCGGCGCAGCCGTGGACGCCGCGACGTCGAGCCCGCGCTGTCGGGACGCAGGCGGCGCAGCACCTGGCTGCGGTGGGTGCAGCGGCGCAGCAGCTCGAGCAGCGCGGCGTCGAGCTCGGAGGGCTGCTCGAGCATCGCCATGTGGCCCGCGCCCTCGAGTCGCAGCAGCTCCGCGGGCGGCAGCTCGGCCGCGATGATCTCGGAGTGCGAGAACGGGATCATCACGTCCTTCGTCCCCGCCGCCACCAGCACCTCGCACTGGGACAGCCCGCGCAGCGCGGCCTTGCGGTCGTGGGTGGAGAGCGTGTCCGCGAACGAGGTGAGCACGTCGAGCGGGGTCGACGCGATCGTGCGGTCGACGAGGTCCACCAGCACCGGGTCGGTGTCGGGGTCGCCGAAGGAGAAGCGCGCCACGGCGGCCCACATCGCGTTGCCGCCGAGCCGCCGGATGCGGTCGACGCTCTCCGGGCGCCAGTGCGCGAGGCGCCCGACGACGTTGACCACCGGGTTGCGGTGCGAGAGCACGGCCCGCTGGAGCCCGACGGTGCCCACGTCCCCGGCCGAGGTGCTCACCAGCGCGACACCGAGCACCCGGTCACGGAAGAGCGCCGGGTGGCGCTCGGCCAGCGCCATGATCGTCATGCCGCCCATGGAGTGGCCGACGAGCACGAGGGGCCCCTCGGGGGCCACGGTGCGCACGACGGTGTCCAGGTCGGCGCCGAGCTGGGCGATCGTGCACGCCCGGGCCGAGCACTGGCCCGAGCGGCCGTGGCGGCGCTGGTCGTAGAGCACCACCCGCACCGCCGGGTCGGTGAGCTCGGCGAGCATGCGGCGCTGGAAGTGCCAGCAGCGGCGGTCCTGGGCGAACCCGTGGACCAGCACCACCGTGAGCTCGGGCTTCGCGCCCGGCGTCACCGGGTCGATCTCCTCGACGGCGAGGCGGGTCCCGTCGTCGGCGGCGACCGACGACTCCCGGCCACGAGGCAGCAGGCCCAGCTGGGAGGGATGGGCGGCCTCGGACTCCTCGAGCTCGGCCCGGGCACGGACGACCCTCGCGCGGGCGACACCGGCCCCGACGGCTCCCGCGGCGGCCGCCCCGCCCAGGACGGTGCCGGCGATGGCGCCCAGGATGCCGCCGGTGTGGCGGCGCTCGTCGCCGCTCACGTCCCGCCCCCGGATGTTGACTGCGCCGTCGCCATACCGGCTCTCTACCACGTACGGGGCCGATTCACCCCGTCCGTCGTCCGGCTGGCCCCCTCGGTGACCCGGCGCAGTCGGGGGCGCCCGCCCACCCCCGTCACGATCTCGTAGTGGATGGTGCCGGTGAGCTCCGCCCATTCGGTCGCCGTCGGCGGGCCGCCGTCCTGCGGGGCGCGTCCGTCACCCGGCCCGAACAGGACCACCTCGTCACCCTCCGCCACCCCGTGGGGCACGTCGGCGGGGCCGAGGTCGACGACGACCTGGTCCATGCAGACGCGCCCGACCACCGGTCGTCGCACCCCGCCGATCCCCACCCCGAAGCGCCCCGACGCCCCGAGGAGCCGCGGCACGCCGTCGGCGTAGCCGGCAGGCACGAGCGCGAGCGACCGGGGGCCCGGCGTCGTCCAGGCGTGCCCGTAGGACACGCCCTCGCCGGCCGCGACGGTCTTCACCAGCGCGACACGGCTGCGGAAGGTCATCGCCGGGCGCAGGTCGTGCCCGGACCCACCGGGCTCCTCGACCGGATCGAGCCCGTAGACCGCGATGCCGGGCCGCACGAGGTCGCGGTGCAGGTCGGGGCGGGTGAGGGTGGCCGCGGAGTTCGCGAGGTGGGCGAGCAGGGGCCGCCCCAGCCGCGTCGTGGCCGTGCGGTGGGCCTCGTCGAGGCGGGCGGCCTGGCGGTCGAGGGTCGGGTGGGCGGGGGCGTCGGCGTGCGCGAGGTGCGACCAGACCGCCACCGGCTCGACCACGCCCTCGTCGGCGAGGCCCGCCACCGCGTCGAGCAGCGCGCCCCAGTCGTGCGGCGGGCAGCCGTTGCGCGAGAGCCCGGTGTCGATCTTGAGGTGGACGCGGGCCGCGCGGCCGGCCCCGCGGGCCGCCCCCGCCGCGGCCGCCAGGTCGCGCGGCGAGGCGATCCCGAGGTCGACCGAGGTGGCGACGGCGCCCGTCATGTCCTCGTCGGGCACGTGCAGCCAGGACAGCACCGGCGCGCCGATCCCCGCGGCCCGTAGCTGCGCCGCCTCCTCGAGGGTGCACACCCCCAGCCAGGTGGCGCCCGCGTCGAGCGCGGTCCGCGCCACCTCGACCGCGCCGTGGCCGTAGCCGTCGGCCTTGACCACGGCCATCGTCGAGGCCCCCGAGCCGCCGGCCAGCCCGACGAGCAGCGCGACGTTGTGGTGGATGGCGTCGAGGTCGACGACGGCCTCGACCCGAGCGCTCACGGTGCCGTCTCCCTCATGGCCGGGCCCTCGGCGCGCACCGACCGGATCGCCTCGGGGATCGCCCCCTGCACGTGCGAGGCGGGCACCGGCGCGCCAGGCGTGCCCGCACCCACCTCGGCCGCCCGGGCGTGCACGAACGCCGCCGCGCCCGCCGCGTCGAAGGGGTGCAGGCCGGCAGCGAGCAGGGCGCCGGCGATGCCGGTGAGGACGTCGCCCGAGCCTGCCGTGGCCAGCCAGGAGCTGCCGGCCGGGTGGACGAGGACGCGCCCGTCGGGGGCGGCGACGACGGTCGCGTTGCCCTTGAGCAGCACGGTGACGCCGAGGACGGCGGCCGCCCGGCGGGCCGCCTCGACACGGTCCGACGCGACGTCCGGCGGGTCCGGGAATTCAGCGAGCTCGGCGACGAGGCGGGCGAACTCGCCGGCGTGCGGGGTGACCAGCGTGGGCACCGCGGCCGCCTTCGCCCGCAGCCCGGCGTCGGAGCCGAGGAGGGTGACCGCGTCGGCGTCGGCGAGCACCGGGACGCCGGCGTCGAGGACGTGGCCCAGCGTGGCGGCACCGTCCTCTCCCGTGCCCAGACCGGGTCCGACCGCCCAGGCCTGCACCCGCCCGGCGTCCTCGACGTGGTCGGTGGCGATCACCTCGGGCCAGGCGGCCCGCACCTCGTCGGCGGCGCTGCCGGCGTAGCGGACCATGCCGCTGGTCGCCAGGCAGGCGGCGCCGCTCGCGAGGACGGCGGCTCCGGGGTAGGTGGCGCTGCCCGCGGCGACGCCCACCACGCCCTGGGTGTACTTGTCGTCGCCCGGGTGCGGCACGGGCCAGCGGGCCCCGACGTCGGCGCCCTCGAGGACGACGATCGGGGGCTCGGGCAGCTCGGGGCCCAGGCCGATGTCGACGAGGGTCACCGGGCCGCAGCGGGGGCGGGCCAGGACGTGGACCGGCTTGCGGGCGCCGAAGGTCACGGTCTGCGCGGCGGTGATGGCGGCAGGGCCCTCGTCGCCGGCCTCGGGCACGGTGCCGGTGAGCGGGTCGACGCCGCTGGGCGTGTCGATCGCGAGGACCGGCACCCCGGCGGTGTCGGTGGCGCCGACGAGCAACGGGGCGGGGGTGCGCAGGCCGCCGCGTGCCGAGGTGCCGACGATGGCGTCGAGGACGAGGTCGGCCCGCTCGATCGGGGTGAGGGCGTGCTCCGGGGCGGTGACGACGCGGCCGCCGTGGTTGCGCAGGGCCTCGAGCCCGGCGGGATGGGCGCGGTCGGGCTGCAGCAGCACCGCGGTGACCCCCACGCCCCGACGGCGCAGCTCGACGCCGGCCCACAGCCCGTCGCCGCCGTTGTTGCCCGCACCGACGAGCACGACCACGCGACGTCCGCTCACACCACCGGTTCGCTGCACCAGCATCCGCTGCGCGACCTGCGCGGCCCCGTACGCGGCGCGGCGCATGAGCGCGCCCTCGGGGGTGCGGGCCAGCACGGGCTCCTCGGCCGTGGCGACCTGCTGGGGGGTCCAGACGCCGTACAAGGTGGGTGGCTCCCTCCGGTCGCCTTGTGAGCACTTTCGGTCGCTATGACGACCGAAAGTGCTCACACACGCTACGTGCACCTGCACCACCAGCGTGCCCTGCGGGCTTGTGAGCACTTTCGGTCGTCATAGCGACCGAAAGTGCTCACATGGGCTCCGCCCACCTACTCCACCGTCACCGACTTCGCGAGGTTGCGCGGTTTGTCGACGTCGTACCCGCGTGCCCGCGCGACCTCGGCGGAGAACACCTGCAGCGGGACCGCGGCCACCAGCGGCGCCACGAGCGTGGGCACGGCCGGGGTCTCGATGAGCACGCTCGCGAAGGGCCGCACGGTCTCGTCGCCCTCCTCGGCGACGACGATCGTCCGCGCTCCGCGCGCCTGGATCTCGCGGATGTTCGAGAGCAGCTTCGCGTGCAGCGTCCCCCGGCCCTTGGGCGAGGGCATCACGACGACGACGGGCAGGTCCTGCTCGATCAGCGCGATGGGGCCGTGCTTGAGCTCGCCCGCCGCGAAGCCCTCGGCGTGCATATAGGCGAGCTCCTTGAGCTTCAACGCACCCTCGAGCGCCACCGGATAGCCCACGTGGCGGCCGAGGAAGAGCACCGCCTTCGAGTCGGCGAGCTCACGGGCGAGCTCCCGCGTCGGCTCCACGACGCTCGCGAGGACCGCCTTGACCGCGTCCGCCGACTCGAGCAGCGCCCGGTACTCCCGCTCAACCTCGTCGGCGTACTTCGTGCCGCGGTTCTGGGCGAGCGCGAGCCCGACGAGGTAGCAGGCGACCACCTGGCTGGTGAACGTCTTCGTCGCGGCCACCCCGACCTCGGGTCCGGCGTGGGTGTAGAGCACCGCGTCGGACTCCCGGGGGATCTGGGCGCCGTTGGTGTTGCAGATCGCGAGCACCCGGGCGCGCTGCTCGCGCGCGTGCCGCACCGCCTCGAGGGTGTCCGCGGTCTCCCCGGACTGCGAGATCGCGACGACGAGGGTGGAGCGGTCGAGCACCGGGTCGCGGTAGCGGAACTCGCTCGCGACCTCCACCTCGACCGGGATGCGGCACCAGTGCTCGATCGCGTACTTGGCGAGCAGCCCCGCGTGGTAGGCGGTGCCGCACGCCACGACGAACACCTTGTCGATGTCGCGCAGCTCCTGGTCGGACAGGCGCTGCTCGTCGAGCACGATCCGGCCGTCGACGAGGTGCCCCCGCAACGTGTCCGCGAGCGCCGCGGGCTGCTCCTCGATCTCCTTCTGCATGAAGAAGTCGTGGCCGCCCTTCTCTGCGGCGGCGATGTCCCAGTCGACGTGGAAGGGCCGCGTCGGCGCGAGGTCGCCGTGGAAGTCGGTGACGACGGCGCCCTCACGCGTCAGCGTCACGATCTGGTCCTGGCCGAGCTCGACGGCGTCGCGGGTGTGGTCGATGAAGGCCGCGACGTCGGAGGCGACGAACGTCTCGTCGTCGCCGATCCCGACGACCAGCGGCGACGACCGTCGGGCCGCGACGATCTCGTCCGGTCGCCGCGCGTCGGTGAACACCAGCGTGAACGCGCCCTCGAGCCGGTTCACGACCCGGCGTACCGCGGCGGTGAGGCCGGCGTCCGCGTCCCTGGCGGCCTCGGCCGCGTCCAGCGCGCGAGCGACCAGGTGGGCCGCGACCTCGGTGTCGGTGTCGCTGGCGAGCTCGACGCCGTCGCCATCGAGCTCGGCGCGCAGCGCGGCGAAGTTCTCGATGATCCCGTTGTGGATCACGGCGATCCGCCCGCTCGCGTCGCGGTGCGGATGGGCGTTGCGGTCGGTGGGGGCGCCGTGGGTGGCCCAGCGGGTGTGCCCCATGCCGGTCCGCGCGGGTGCCTCGCCCTCGGGGGCCTCCTCGGTCACCCGGACGAGGTTGTCGAGCGGGCCGGCGGCGCGGTGCACCTCGACCGTCCCCGAGGCGGGGCTCACCGTCGCGATGCCCGCGGAGTCGTATCCCCGGTACTCCAGCCGCCGCAGACCGCCCAGGAGGACCTCGCGCGCCGGGCGCCAGCCCACGTACCCCACGATGCCGCACACGGCTCCCGAGGATAGGTGGGCCGGATCCGGCTCCGGCCCTCCCAGGGGTGACGTCGCGGGCGCCGTGGCGACGTGGCCGTGTTCCAGCAGGCCAGCGACGGTGCGGATCCTCTAGGGTCCGGCGCCATGACGAGCGCGAAGCAGATCGTCTCCGAGCTCGGGCGTCCGGGTCCGCACGAGGTGCTGCGGGGCGAGCTGGCGCTCGTCGGCCTGCCCGGGGTGGTCTTCACGCCCACCTCGGGCGAGGGCCTGCCCGCGGTGGCGTTCGGGCACGACTGGCTCAACCCGGCGTCGCGCTACCTCGGGCTGCTGCGCCATCTCGCCTCCTGGGGCATCGTCGCCGCGGCGCCCGACACCGAGCGCAGCCCGTTCGCCTCGCACCGCCGCCTCGCGTCCGACCTGCGCACCGCGCTCGACATCACCTCGTCGGTGCGTCTCGGCGGCACCGCCCGGGGCGCGGCGGTCAGCGTGGACCCCCGCAAGCTCGGCCTGGCCGGTCACGGGATGGGTGCGGGTGCGGCCGTGCTCGCCGCGAGCGTGACCGCGCACGACACCCGGGTGCAGGCGGTCGGCGAGCCGTACTGGGAGTCGGGGTCCGACCTCACCGTGCAGGCCGTCGCGACGATCGCGCTCTCCGAGTCGTATCCCTCGGCGCAGGACGCGGCTCGGGCCGTGCACGTCCCGGGCATGCACCTCGCGTTCGGCAAGGACCTCGTCGCCCCACCGGCCGCGGGCGCCGAGCCGGTCGCCGCGGCGTGGGCGGGCCCGTCGGTGCTGCGCACGCTCAAGAAGGCGAGCCACCTCGGCATCGTCGAGGGGAAGCACTGGAGCGACCTCGTCCTCGACGGCAAGTCGGAGTCGGGGACCACCGCGACCATCCGCGGCCTGCTCACCGGCTTCCTGCTCCACCACCTCGCCGGGGAGAAGGGGTACGCCGACGTCGCCGACGGCTCGGTGAAGGGCACCGACGTGCGCGTCTACCGGGAGTCGTCGACGGTCTGATCCACGTCGGGGCCGGTCTCGGGACCCGCCAGCGGCCCGAGCGCGGCGAGGATCTCGGGCAGTGCGAGGAGATCGGGCGGCAGCGCGCCGACGTCGGGCGCGCCCTGGCCGTCGTCGCGCTCGCCGGTGCCGCCGGAGAGCCGCCGCAGGACCCCGATCCGCTCGGCCAGGTCGCGCCAGGTCGCCGCGATCGCGGTGTCGGTGCGCTCGGCGACGTCGAGGTAGCGGTGCAGCCGCGCGTCGAGATCCACGACCCACGCGCGGGCGGCCGCGGCGTCGACCCCGTCCGGGGGCGTCGGCAGGCCGTCCGCCAGCTGCCGCGCCGCGTCGGCGCGGGCCGCGACGTCGTCGGCGACGACGAGCCCCGCGCTCTCCACGGTCTCGGCGGTCTCCTCGAGCAACGCGACGATCTCCTGGGCCGCACGCCCCAGGGACACCACGCGATCGGCGACCTCGTCGGCCGAGGGCCCCGACCAGCGCTCCCAGAGCGTGCCCGCCTCCTCCGCGAGCGCCCGGTGCCGGACGCGGACGCGGGCGGCGGTGGCCCGCAGGTCCTCCGCGCCCGCGGCAAGTGCGGCGAAGCGCACGCCACGCCGGGCGGCGTGGCGGGCGAGCAGTCCCACCGCGTCGACCGGCGGCGCGGGGAGCCCGGCAGGGCCGGCCAGCGCCTCACGGGCCCGGAGGAGGGCGGCGACGCCCTCGACGGCGTCGTCGGCGGTCGCGAGGACGGCGTCGGAATCGGCGACGCCGAGGTCGGCCAGCCGCCGGGCCGGGGGCACGGCGCGCAACGCGGAGACGGCCGGGCCATCCCCTCGCCGGTGCCGCGTCACGCGCCCAGCCTCCTCCCCCGGTGGGCCCGGAGCCACACCGGGCGGCCACGGGTCCGGTCCGCTCCCGTGGTGGCGCGACCTGCCGCGTCGGGCGCGGACGGTGGAGTCCTACCGGACGGCGGCGACGAGGGCGGCGAGGCGGTCGGCCACCTCGCCGGCGGCGTCCTGCGTGGGCGCCTCGACCATGACGCGCACCAGCTGCTCGGTGCCCGACGGGCGCAGCAGCACGCGTCCGCGGCCGGCGAGCGCGGCCTCCTCCACCGCGACGGCCTCGGCGACCTCGCTCGAGGCCTTCACCGCGGCCTTGTCGTGCACCGGCACGTTCACCAGCACCTGCGGGAGCCGCTGCACGACGCCCGCCAGGTCAGCCAGCGTGCGGCCCGTGGCGGCGACGCGGGACATGAGGCGCAGCGCCGTCAGCAGACCGTCACCGGTGGTCGCGTGGGCGGGGAGCACGACGTGCCCGGACTGCTCGCCACCCAGCGAGAACGACCCCGCGCGCAGCTCCTCGAGCACGTAGCGGTCGCCGACGGCGGTCGTCCGGACGGTGATCCCGGCCTCGGTCATCGCAAGGTGCAGGCCGAGGTTGCTCATCACCGTGACGACCAGCGTGTCCTCGGCGAGCTCGCCGGCCTCGCGCATCCCCGTCGCGAGGACGGCGAGGATTTGGTCGCCGTCGACGACGGTGCCGTCGGCGGCCACGGCGAGGCACCGGTCGGCGTCGCCGTCGTGGGCGATGCCCAGGTCCGCGCCCTGGGCGACCACCGCCTTGCAGAGGCCCTCCAGGTGCGTGGAGCCGACGCCCTCGTTGATGTTCCAGCCGTCCGGTTCCGCGGCGAGCGTCGTGACGCGGGCGCCGGCGCGCTCGTAGGCCCGGGGCGCCGCCAGCGACGCGGCGCCGTGCGCGCAGTCGACGACCACGTGCAGACCGTCGAGCCGGTCGGGCGTGGAGGCGAGCAGGTGGTCCAGGTAGCGCTCGAGCGCGTCGGGGACGTCGGCCACCCGTCCGATGTCGTGGCCGGTGGGGCGCTCACCGGACTGCACGGGCCGGGCGACGTGCGCCTCGATCTCGTCCTCGACGGCATCGGGGAGCTTGTGGCCGCCCGCGGCGAAGAGCTTGATCCCGTTGTCGGGCATCGCGTTGTGCGACGCCGAGATCATGACGCCGAGGTCCGCCTCCAGCGCCGCGGTGAGGAACGCGACCGCGGGGGTCGGCAGCACCCCGACCCGCTGGACGTCCGCCCCGGCCGCGGACAGGCCGGCGCAGACCGCCGCCTCGAGCATCTCGCCGCTGGCCCGCGGGTCCCGGCCCACGACCGCGACCGGACGCGCCGAACCACCACCGCCCGCGTGCTCGACGAGCACACGGGCGGCGGCGGAGGCGACGGAGAGGGCCAGCTCGGGCGAGAGGTCGGCGTTCGCGAGACCGCGGACGCCGTCGGTCCCGAACAGGCGCCCCATCAGCGCTTCGAGTACTGGGGAGCCTTCCGGGCCTTCTTGAGGCCGTACTTCTTGCGCTCCGTCGCCCGGGGGTCACGGGTGAGGAAGCCGGCCTTCTTCAGGCTGGGACGGTCCTCGGGGTCGACGAGCGTGAGGGCCCGCGCGATCGCGAGCCGCAGCGCGCCGGCTTGGCCCGAGGTCCCGCCGCCGTGGAGGTTGGCGAAGATGTCGAACTGCTCGGTGCGCTCGGTGGTCACGAGCGGCTCGCGGATGAGCTGCTGGTGGACCTTGTTCGGGAAGTACTCGTCGAACGCCTTGCCGTTCATGGTCAGCTTGCCGCTGCCCGGCACGAGCCGCACCCGGACGATGGCCTTCTTGCGGCGGCCGACCGTCTGGATGGGCCGGTCGATCGTCGCGAAGACCGGGGCCGGGGCCGGGGTGTCGCCGAACACCTCGGCGCCCGGCTCGCCGTCCGTCGCGACGGACTCCTCCAGGTCGGCGACGTCCGGGAAATCGGCGGCCTCGGCGAGGGACTGCCCCGAGGTGGGGGCCTCGGCGGGGACGTCCTCGGAGACGATCTCGTTCTCGGGGTCGACGCTCGGGTCGTCGGGGGTGGTCACTGGCTCACCTGTCGGATCTCGTACGGCACGGGCTTCTGGGCGGCGTGCGGGTGCTCGGGACCGGCGTAGACCTTGAGCTTCGACGCCATCGCCCGGCCCAGACGGTTGTGGGGGAGCATGCCCTTGACGGCCTTCTCCACGAGGCGGCTCGGAAAGCGCTCCAGCTCCTCGCCCACGGAACGGGCACGCAGACCGCCCGGGTAGCCGCTGTGGTGGTACACGAAGCGGTCGTCGCGCTTGTTGCCCGTGAGGGCGACCTTCTCCGCGTTCACGATCACCACGAAGTCACCGGTGTCGACGTGCGGCGCGTACGAGGCCTTGTGCTTGCCGCGCAGCAGCTGCGCGGCCTGGCTGGCCAGGCGGCCCAGCACCACGTCGGTGGCGTCGATGACGTGCCAGGCGTGGTCGATGTCGCCGGGCTTCGGACTGAACGTGCGCACGGAGCTACCTCGTCACGGTCATACTGGTCTGCGGTGTGTCACGGGGATACGGACGCGGCGGACTGCACCAACGGTCGAGTTCCGCTTCGCTGCATCTCCTTCGCGGCGGGCGTTCACCGCGCAACAGCTGTCCAGAGTACGCGGCGCTCCCCGAGCACCCGCCACCCACCCCCGCAGTGAGCTCACGCGTAGCGCATGGCGTTGCGCTGCTCGGTGGCGCGGTAGAGCTGCTCGGCCTGCCCGAGGCGCCCCCCGATCTGGCCGAGCACCTGCGCGAGGTCCGCCATCGCGGTGTCGATCTCGTGCTGGCGCGCCTGGTACTGCTCGGCGGCCGCGCCGGTCCAGTCGGCCACGAGCGGCGCGAGCTGGCGCTTGAGGTCGTCCAGGCGCCCCTGGATTTGGGTCGCGGCGGTGGTCACGCTCTGCTGGGCGGCGGTGAGCTCGCCGAACGTCACCCGGATCTCGTCCACTGCTGGGTCCTCTCTCGGGTCTGGTGTGCGGGCCGCTCAGGAGAGGGCCTGGCTGATCTGCGAGGTCGACGAGGCGATCTCGTCCTCGGCGGCGCGATAGGTGACGCCGGAGGCCTGCACCGACTCACCGATCGACTGCAGGGCGGCGTTGATGCGCCGGGCGTCGTCGTTCCAGCGCGCCATCAGCTGGCCGAAGGCGGTGGCGGCGTCGCCCCGCCACGTCCCCTCCAGCGGTGCGAGCTGGGCCCGCAGCTGGGCGAGCTGGGCGGTGATCTGGTCACGCACCTCGAACACGTGCTGGCCCGCGGCCTGCATGACCTGGGTCTGGGTCCCGAACTGTCCGGCCACCGGCCGCTCCCTCCTCGCTCGCCGGGCCGTCCGCGCCGGCTGGGACGACAGTGACACCCCGGCCCGCGCCGTGGGGGCGGTTTGAGGGAAGTCGGGCGATCACCGCCTGATCAGGAGCGTCCGACCCACCTCAGGGCGGGCTGCGCAGCGTCGACACCACCCGGGTGCAGGCGGCGAGTACCGCAGCCCGGCCCGGGTCGTCGTGCCGGCACCCGACGGAGAGTTGCGTCGTGCCCGCGAACACCACGACCCACTCGACCGTCGTGCCCGGAGCCGCCACCTGACGGTAGGTTGCCGCCACCTGACGTCCGCCGAAGGTGGCATCGGGCCGCAGGTCGGACACCCCACCGCCGCCCGCGCGGGCCGCCTCGTAGCCCGCGAGCAGCTGGGCGCGGGCGCTCTGCGGGTCCGCCGAGGCGAGCGCGCTCTCCTGCACCGCGATGAGGTTCGGACCGCGCGGCTGGTCCACGGGCCGGATACGGCTGCGACGTGACGCGGCATCGGTGCCGTCAGGGAGCCACCCGGCGGGGAGCTCGTACGCGTGCGAGAACGCCGAGACGACCGTGGGCGGGGCCGCCGTCGCCGAGCCGCCCGTCCCGCCGCGCAGCCCGACGACGGCGAGGACCACGACGACGACGACCGCGGTCGCCACCGCGACGACGGCCGCGCGGCGCCGCGGCGCCCAGCGCGCCACACCCGCGGGGGTCTCCGCGCGGACGAGCTCACGCGACGAGCGGACGAGCGGGCGGGCGATGCGCATCGTCGGGCCGTCGGGGTCCGCCACCACGGCCGGGGCCGGGTACGCCCGCGAGCTCCGAGGCACCGGCGGCGCCGGCGCGGTCGGTCCGGTTGGCCGGGCCGCGGGGACGGCCGGTGGAGACGCCGGCGCCATCCCCGCGGCCCACGGCGCCCCCGGCGCCGACGTCCCCCGCGAGGGCGCGGCCGGCGCGCCCCCGGCCGGGGTGGACGGGCTCGGCTCGCCGCTCCCGGGCCGCCCCGGGCGCGGCCAGTCCGGCAGGAGCGGGAGCCCACCGGCCCACGAGCCGGGTGCGGCCGACGAGGCCGCGGTCCCCGACGCCGCCCGGAACCCCGGGCCGCCGACGACGGCGGGCGCACCACCCGCGCCGGCCACGCCACCGCCGACCGCCCCGCGCGGCCCACCCGGGCGCGCCGCCCCGTTCGTCCCCGGCAGGAGACCACGACCGGCCCGACCGGACGCTCCATTCGGCGCCCCGGCCACGAGCAGCGCCCCCCGCACGGCTGCCGTGCGCGGTTCGGGCGGCACCACCGGCGGCACCCCGAGCTCGCGGTGCACCAGCGTGCCCAGCAGCGGTGTCCGGGCGAAGCCGCCCACCAGCCGCAGGCCGCCGAGCCGGACCGCCTCCACGCCGGCGTCGTCGATCGTGCGCGCGAGCAGCGCGACGAGCCCCTCGCAGGGCTCGCGCAGCACGTCCTCGAGCTCACCGCGCGAGCACCACGCCGACGTCGCGCCTCCCGGCAGCGGGATCTCGGCCTGCTCGGCGTCGGAGAGCCGCTCGCGCGCGGCCCGCACGTCCTCGACCAGCACCTGACGGTGGCGCCGGTCGGGCAGCGTCGAGCCTGCGACCACCTCCCGGACCCGCGCCGCACCCGGGGCGTCCCCGGGCATCGCCGCGAGCACCGCCCACAGCAGCAGCTCGTCCGCGTCGTCACCGCCGAAGGCCCGCGACGAGCGCTCGGCGAGCACCGCACGTTCCGGTCCGGGCCCGACGACGGCCGCCCGGGCGGTCCGGGTCCCGACGTCGAGCACCGCGACCGGGCCGTCCGGCGCACCGGCGGGGCGCATCCACGCGGCGTGCGCGGCCACCGCCACAGGTTCGGGCACGAGCACCAGCGTCGCGGCGAGCCCGGCCCCAGCGCGGCGAAGCACCTCTCGGCGGGACGTGCCCCAGGAGGCCGGGTGGGTGAGGACGAGACGCGCGGGCCGGGCGCCGCGCAGGGCGGGTGCGGCACGGTCGACGGTGGCCGCGAGGACGGCGCCCAGCGCCTCGCCGATCCCGACGACCCGCGTCCCGAGCAGCATCGTCGCCTCATCGACGTGGCGGCGCGGGGAGGGCTCGAGCCGCGAGGGGTCGGCGGCGGCGCGACGGCGCGCCTCCCAGCCGGTCAGCAGCGCCTGGCCGCCGTCGGGGGGCGAGGACGGCGGCGAGCTCCAGGTCGAGCTCGGTGACCTCCCGTCCGTCGTCGACGGCCGCGGCGACCCCGACCTCGCCGAGGTCGACCGCGATGCTCGCCCCGCTCACGGGCCGCCCTCGGCGTCGTCGGGAACCGCCCGGATCGAGGTGTCCGGATCCCGCCACGCCAGCTGCACGAGCGTCTCGCCGTGCCGTCGGGTGACGAGCACGGCCCGGCCGGGCGGGCGCGGCCCCGGCCGGGCGCTCCCGACGAGCGGGCCCTCGTCCCGGCTGCCGTTCCCGACCAGTCCCGGGGTCGCGAGCTCGCGCAACCGGGTGAGCACCGGTTCGAACATCGCCCGCGCCGAGCCGCCGGCACGCCGGGCCACCACCAGGTGCAGCCCGATGTCCTTGGCCTGGGCGAGCAGGTCGACCAGCGGCGCGAGCGGGTTGCCCGAGGGAGTGGCGACGAGGTCGTAGTCGTCCACGAGCAGGAACACCTCGGGCCCGGTCCACCAGCTGCGGGCCCGCAGCTGCTCCGGGGTGACGTCGGGGCCCGGCAGGCGCCGTCGCAGCGAGGCGAGGAGGTCGGTCACCGCGGCGGTGAGGGCCTCGGCGCTCGAGGTGTAGCTGATGAGGTGCTCGGAGTCGACGGCGCCGAGCAGCCCCCGCCGGTAGTCGACGATCACCAACCGGGCCTGTTCCGGGGTGTAGCGGGTGACGACCTGGTGGGCGATCAGCCGCAGCAGCGACGTCTTGCCGGACTCGCCGTCGGCGTAGACGACCAGGTGCGGATCGGCGGCGACGTCGAGCAGGACCGGGGCGAGGCGGTCCTCGTCCACCCCGATCGGGAGCAGGTGCCGTTCGCCGGACCCCGGACCGGGCAGCTCCGAGACGTCGACCCGCTCGGGGAGCAGCCGCACCGGGGGCACGGCCGGACCGTGCCACGCGGCCGCCACCGCGGCCACGGAGTCGTCCGAGGGGACCGCCACGAGCACGTGGTGACGGTCCGGCGCGAGGCCCCGCCCGGGCCGCCCCGCCGGGACTGTGGCGGCCACGCGCCGGTCGACCTCGGACTCGCCGGGGTCGTCGAGCCGCAGCTCCACCCGCGTGCCGAGCAGGTCCTTGAGCGCGGGGCGCAGCTCGGCCCACCGGCTCACCGCGATCGCGACGTGCACGCCGTACGACAGGCCCGCCGTCGCCAGCGAGATGACGGTCGACTCCAGCGCCTCGTGGTCGGCCCGGAACGCGTGCCAGCCGTCGATGACGAGCACGACGTCCCCCAGCCCGTCGTCCCCCGCGAGATCCTCCCCCCGACGACGCCGGGCGCGCAGGTCGGCCGCCGAGGTCAGCCCGTGCTCCCGGAACCACCGCTCGCGGCCGGCGAGGATCCCGGCGACCTCGGCCACCACGCGGCGCACCAGGTCGGTGTCGCCGCGCCCGGCGACGGTGCCCACGTGGGGCAGCGCGGCCAGCCCCGCGAAGGTGGCCCCGCCCTTGAAGTCGACGAGCACCAGGTTGAGCGCCGCCGACGAGTGCGTCGTGATCAGTCCGAGGACCAGCGTCCGCAACAGTTCGCTCTTCCCCGAGCCCGTGGCCCCGACGCACAGGCCGTGCGGCCCCATGCCCTCCTGCGCGGCCTCCTTGAGGTCGAGCTCGACCGGCTCGCCGTCCTCGCCGACGCCGAACGGCACCCGCAAGCGCTCCCGGACCGTGCGGGGCCGCCAGGCCCCCGCGACGTCGAAGGTGTCCGGCTCGCCGTCGACCCCCAGCAGCTCGAGCAGGCCCGGAGTCGCGGGGCCCGCCTCGTCCCGCGTCGCGCCGGGGGTCCGGCAGGGCGAGAGCCGCCGGGCCAGCGCCTCGGCCTCGGCCTCGGCGAGCCCGTCGGGGCGACCGAACCACTCGACGCCGCCGGGCGCGGCCTCGCTACCCGCCCCGATCCGTTCGCCGCCGCGCAGGTCCTCGCCCAGCACGAGCCGCAGGCCGCGGCGGCCCACGAGACCGTCGAGCGCGCTGTCCCCACCACCGCCATCCCCACCAGCGACAGCCCCGCCGCCCACGTCGAGGAGCGTCACGCCCGCGAGCCCGTCCTCGACGAGCGCCCGGTCGCCGTCGTCGGCCGTGAGCCCCTGCGCCCCGTCGAGCACGACGACGACGTGGGCGGCGCCGGCGGGCGGCGCCGCGCCGCGGGTGAACCGGGGCCGGTCGGCGAGCTCCGGGGCGAGCCACGCCCGGACCGCCGCGAGCGAGGAGCCGATCATGCGCATTGGCCCCGCGCCGTCGGCGACCCGCGGGTGCGCGACGTGGGGCAGCCACTTGCACCACTCCCAGGCCCCCCGGCCCTCGCCACGCGCCACCACGGCGAGCAGCAGGTCGTCCGGGCCGTGGAAGGTGACCAGCTGGGCCACCAGGGCCCGGACCACCGCGCGGCGGCGCTCCACCTCGGCCGGCCCGGAGACGCCGACGGCCGCGAACGCCCGCAGCGACACCGCGGTGGGCAGCGCCTCGACCACGGAATGGGTGCGCACGAAGCGGCGTAGCGCGACGGTCGTCACCGGCTCGAGGTCCTCGACCGGGCCGGTCTGGGGCGGGACCAGGGCGGTCGCGAGCCGTTGCGCCCCGCGACCGACCCGGACGTGGGCGAAGTCCGCGTCGCCGGGCCGGCGCTCCCACGTGCGCGGTCCACGGGCCAGGGTCAGCAGGGCGTCCGGGTCGGGATGCGTCCATTCCAGGCTCGCGCGCTGCTCCGCGGCCGCGGTGCGGGCACGGCGCCGGATCTGGGCGAGGTAGCGCAGGTAGTCGGCGCGCTCGGCGTCGGACTCGGCCCGCCGCTGGGCGCCGCCCCGGGAGGAGCCACCGGCGACCATGCCCAGCGTCGAGAGGGCGATCATGCCGCCGAAGAGCCACGAGGTCGGGTTGTCCAGCCCGATCACGACGACGAACCCGACCGAGGCGAGGAGCATCACGATCGGCAGCAGGCGCTGGAGCAGCCCCGTCGGCGCGATCCGCGGCTCGGCGGGCGGCCCCTCGAGCGGGATCTCCCCGGCAGGCATCACCGGGGCGGGCGTCCGTGGCCCGCGTCGGACGACCTGCGTGCCCACGCCCCTCCTCCCGCCGATATCGGATCTCCGGCGTTCGCCCGCGGCGGGGCGCCCCCGGAGGCCATACTAAGGAGCCGATCGGGCAATCGGGCACGATCGACGCAGGTCGTCCGGGTCTCCGGGAGGGGGAGTCCATGAGCACCGGCACCGGCCGGAGGCACCCTCCGGCCGCGCTCGGACGCCCGACGTCCGGGGCTGCCTCGCCGGCCCCGCCGCCCGCGACCGCGCTCACGCCCACCCCCGGCCCCACCGCCGCCGACGCCGCGGCTCCGATCACCCGGATCTCGGTGCTGGCGCCGAGCACGCGGGTCGACGTCGCACTGCCGGGCGACGTCCCGGTGGCGGAGCTGCTCGGGGTCCTCGTCGAGATGACCGAGCGCGCCGGAATCCGACGAGGGCCCCTCCTGGCACGGCGACGCCGTCCGCAGCGCCGACCGGCCCGGCGGCGCCGCCTGGACGCTCGCTCCGCTCGGCGCCGCGCCGGTCGATCCGCGGGAGACCCTCGACGGTCTCGGCGTCCTCGACGGGGACCAGCTCGTCCTGCGCCGGCGCCCCGACGCGGCCCCCGCCCCGCTCTACGACGACGTGGTGGACGCCGTCGCCGAGTCCACGCCCGCGAGCTACCGGCCGTGGGACGAGGGCTGGGCGCACGCCCTGGGCCTCGCGGGCGCCGCGACGGCCAGCGCGGTCTCCCTCGGGGCGCTCGTCGCGGCCGGACGCGGCCCGGGCACCGCGGGCGGGCTGGTCACCGCGGGCGCGGCCGCGCTCCTGGCCGTCGTCGCGGCGCTGCTCGGCGCGTCCTCCCCGCGACTGTTCTCCCGGCCGGGTGCCGCGGCGGTGCTCGGGCTGCTGGCCACCGCGGCGGCCGCGGTGTGCGGGCTCGCGGCGGTGCCCTCGGAGGGCCCCGCCGGTGCCCTCACCGAAGGAGCAGGCACCCCGCACCTGCTGCTCGCCGCGGCGCTCGCCCTAGTGGCCGCGGGATCGACGCTGCTCGGGACCGCCCGCACGGATCGCGTCGCGCTCGCGGTCCTCGTCGGACTGGCCACCGCCGGCGGGATCGCCACCGTGGTCGGAGCGGTCGCGACGGTCGTCGGGGCGCTGGCCACCGCGCGGGGGGCGGAGGTGGGTGCCCCGGCGGTGGCCGCGGGCGCCGGCGCCGTTGCCCTCGTCGTGCTCTCCGCCCTGCCACGGCTCGGGATCGCGCTGGCCCGTCTCCCGCTGCCCCAGGTCCCCGCCTCGGCGGCCGAGCTCGCCGAGGACCCCGGGCCCGACGACCGGGTGTCCCTGGACCGCCGCGCGGACCGGGCGCACGCCGTGCTCGCCGGGCTCGCGGGCGGAACCGTCGCCGTGCTCGCCGCGGCCGCGGCCGTCCTTGCCGCCGACCCGGGCGAGGGCTGGCAGGGCACCGCGGGGTGGGTGCTGGCCGTGCTGCTGGTCCTGCTGCCGGCGCTGCGCTCACGCAGCTACGCCAACGCGGTACCCGCGAGCGTGCTGCTGGTCGGTGCCCTCGCCGGTGGCGCCGCCGTCGGCACGGCCGCCGTCGCCGCGGCACCGGCCGGCGCCGCCCGTGTCGGCATCGCGATGGTCGCCGCCGTCGCGGCCGCGCTCGCGGTGCTGGTCGGGTCGGCCCTCCCCCGGCGGCGGTCCTCCCCGGCCGCGCGCCGCGCCGTGGACCTCCTCGAGGGCATCGGGATCGCCGCCGTCATCCCGCTCGCGCTCGCGGTGTGCGACCTCTACACGGCGGTCCGGCTGCTGTGAGACGGCCACCCCGCGCCGGGGCCATCGTCGTCACCGTCGTCGCCGTCCTCGCCGTCCTGCTCACGACCCTGCTCGGCACCGCCGGTCCCGCGAGGGCGCAGGACATCGCCGTGGCGCCGCCGGTGCCGCCCGCGCCCGACCCGGCCGCGCTCGCCGCGCTCCCCCGCGCACCCGGGCCGCTGCCCGGGCTGCGGTCGCGGGGCCCCTGCCCCACCGGGGTCACCCCCGACGGGTTCACCGCGCTGACCCCGGAGCCGGACGCCGTGCCCGGTGCCGACGCACGCGGGGTGACCGTCGCGGTCGTCGACTCCGGGGTCGCGGCCCACCCGCGCCTGTCCGGCGGGGTCCTCGACGGCGGCGACTACGTCGCCGGGCGGGCGGCCACCGACGACTGTGACGGTCACGGCACCGCGGTCGCCGGCGTCGTCGCCGCATCGCCGGGCGGTGACGACGGCGTCGTCGGGGTCGCCCCGGGCGCGCACGTGCTGGCGGTGCGGGCGGACAGCGCGTGGTTCGCGACGGCGGGTGGGGCGGGCGCGGGCGACGAGGCCACGCTGGCCCGGGCGGTCCGCGCCGCCACGCGACCCGGCGTCGCGGTGCTCACCCTGGCGGTCGCGGCCTGCCGCCCCGCCGCCGGGCTCGTGGGCACCATCGACCCGTCGCTGGGCGCGCTCCGCGCTGCCGTGCACGATGCGGCCGCGCGCGGCATCGTCGTCGTCGCCGCCGCGGGCAACACCGGTCCGGCCTGCCCCGCGAACGACCCGGCGCAGGCACGGGAGCGAGTGAGCACGGTGCCCGCCCCCGGGTGGTTCGACGACGACGTCCTGACCGTCGGCGCCCTCGACGACGCGGGCCGCCCGGACCCCGCCTCGCTCGCCGGGCCGTGGGTGGACCTCGCCGCGCCCGGGACGGTGCCCGCCGCGCTCGACGCGCGCTCGGCCGGCCTCACCGCCGACCTCACCCTGCCGGGGTCGGCGCCGGGGCCGGTCACCGGGACGAGCTTCGCCGCCGCGCGCGTGGCTGGCGCGGCGGCCCTGCTGCGCGCCCGGTTCCCGACGATGCCGGCCGCGCAGGTCGTGGCACGGCTCGTCGGGACCGCCGCACCGGTGCCGGGCACCGCCCCGGGGCGCGATCCCGTAGTGGGCGCGGGCGCGCTGGACGTGGCTGCGGCGCTGGCCGGGTCCGGGCCTCCCGCCGGACCCGCGCCCGCGGCCTCGGCCGCGCCGTCGGGCGGGTCCCTGCTGCCGTGGGCGGCGGCCGTCGTGGTCGTGGTCGCCCGGGCCGTCGCCGCGCTCGTGCTCCGCCGCCGCCGGAGCACCCGGTGAGTGCGGGGCGTACGCCGGAGCGCCTCGGCGGGATCCTCGTCGTCGAGGTCGGGGCGGCCGTGGCGCTGGGGCTCCTCGCCCTGCGTCCCGGACTGCTCCCCCTCGCCGGGATCGTCCTGTCAGCAGCGCTCGTGGCGGGCCTCGTGCGGGTGCGCGGCGAGCTCGTCGGCACCTGGGTGCTGCTCGCGCTGCACCACCGGGCCCGCCCGCGCGTCGCGGTCGGTCAGCCCGCCGAGCCCGTCCCCGACGACGAGGGCGCCGGGCTCGACCTCGGCCCGCTCGACACCGCCCTGGGCGAGGTCGTCGTGGTGGACGGCCGCGACCACGACGGACGGCCCGTCGCGCTCGCCCGGGCCGGCGACGGAACGTGGAGCGCGGTGATGGTGCCCGACACCGACGACCTGCCGCTGCTGCTCGACCCCGCACCCGGGCCCGACCTCGACGTGGCCGGCTTCCCGCTCACCGCGCTGGCCGGGACGCTCTGCGATCGCGGCGTCGTGCTCGACGCGCTCACCGTCGTACGCCACGTCCGTCCCGGCGGCGCCGACTCGCCCGCCCGGCAGGCCCACCGCGAGGTGCTCGGGCCGCTCGCGGACGTGGCCCACCGCAGCGCGTGGCTGGTCGTGCGGCTCGACCCCGACCGCTGCCCGGGTGCGGTCGCCGAGCGCGGGGGCGGGGTACTGGGGGCGCGCCGGGCGCTCGTCGGGGCGCTCGCGCGGATCGCCCGCGTGCTCGCCGACCGTGACCTCCCCGTGCGCCCACTGGACCGCTCGGGGCTCCGGGACGCGGTGGCGACGGCGCTCGCGGCGGACCTCGATCGCGCGCCCGGCGGTGTGGTGGAGCGGTGGGACGCGGTCGTGGTCGGCGAGGTCGGGCACGCCACCTGGGACGCCACCGACCTCCGCGTCCCGCCCGGCGGCCACCTGTCCCTCGACGACCTCGCGGCACCCGGGGCCGCCACCACCGTCGCGCTCGCGCTGCTGCCCGAGCAGACCGATCCCCGGGCCGATCCCCCGGTCGGCGTCGCCGCCCGCGTCCGGGTCAGCGCCCGGACCCCGGACGAGCTCGTCGAGGCCGGACGGGCGGTGGTCGCCGCGGCGCGGGTGCGCGGCATGCGCCTCGAGCCGCTCCACGGACGGCAGGCGGCGGGGCTGCGCGCGACGGTGCCGCTGGGAGGCCTGACGTGACGGGGCGGCGGGCGGCCCCGGGGCGCACGGCCGCGGTGGTGGTCCCCGCGTCCGCCCTCGACGCGCTGGTCGCCCCCGTCTCCCCCGCCGGCATCGTGCTGGGCGCCGACCCGGAGGGCGCACCGGTCACCCTCGCGCTGCTGCGGCCGGTGCCCACCCGCGTCGTCGTGCTCGGCGCCCTGCACCTCGCCCGTCAGATCGCGCTGCGGGCCGTCGGCCGGGGCGCCCGCCTCACGGTCGTCACCGGCCGGCGTGGTGCCTGGGAGGCCGTCGCGCGCGCCGCGGCGGATCCGGAGCAGGTCCGGATCGGGGCGGACGAGCCGTCCCTCGCCGAGCACGACGAGGACGCGCCGCGGCCGGGGGACACCACAGCCCGGCTCGCCGTCCACGACCGCGGCGCCACCGCCACGGGGCCGTCGGCGCCGGCGGGTCCGTGGCGGACCACGATGCTGGTCCTGCCGGCGCTGTCCCCGGCGGTCGCGGACGCGGCGGACGACGCCGACGTCGTGCTCCTCGGGCGGATGCCGCCGCAGGAGGCCGACCTCGCCGTGCGGCTGTGGCGGCTGACCGAGCCGATGGCCGAGACCCTGCGGACACTGCCCGACCACGGCGTCGTCGTGCTCGGCCGCAACCTGTGGCGGCGCCTGGACCTCGTCACGGCCGAGCGCGAGACCGCGCTGCTCGGTCCGGTCCGGCGCAGCTGAGGCCGGGTCAGGAGCCCAGCGTGCGCACCGCCCGGGTGGTCGCGGCGCGGGCCGCGAGCCCGGCGTCGTCGGGGTAGTCGACCCCGACGAGCCGCAGCCCGTGCGCGGCGACGACGTGGACCTCAGGGGCGCGCTGCGCCCGTGCGAGCAGCGTCGCCGGCCAGTCGACGGCGCGCCGTCCCTCGCCCACGGCCAGCAGCGCGCCCACCAGGGAGCGGACCATCGAGTGGCAGAAGGCGTCGGCGGACAGCCGCGCCTCCACGACGTCGCGCTCGCCCGGCAACGGGGTCCACGCGAGGTGCTGCAGCTCGCGGATGGTGGTCGCGCCCTCGCGGGGGCGGCAGAAGGCGGCGAAGTCGTGCTCGCCGAGCAGCCCGCGACCGGCGGCGTCCATGGCCGCCACGTCGAGGGGTCGGGGCCAGCGCAGGGTGTCGCGCGCCCGCAGGGGTTCGGGACCGGACGGGGCGGTGCACACCCGGTAGGCGTAGTGGCGGCGCACGGCGGAGAAGCGGGCGTCGAACCCGGCGGGCGCGAGGGTCACCGCGTGGACGCGGACGTCGGGCGGGAGCATGCGCGCGAGCCGGCGGACCAGGCCGTCGGGCACCGTCCCGGCGTCCAGCAGCGCCGTCCCGGCCGCGGCCACGTCGGCGTGGGCGACCTGCGCGTCGGCATGCACGCCCGCGTCCGTCCGTCCCGCCACGGTGAGCGCCACCGGCCCGCGCGCGAGGGTCGCGAGCGTCTCCTCCAGCACCCCCTGCACGGTGCGCAGCCCCGGCTGACGGGCCCAGCCGGCGAAGTCGGTGCCGTCGTAGGCGAGGTCGAGCCGGATCCGCCGGACCCCCGATGCAAGCGCGGCGTCGTTGCTGGCATCCAGTGGCAGGAAAGCCCCGCCGTCGCCGGCCGAAGATACCGCGGGCCCGCCGTCGTGGTCGACGGCGGGCCCGGGGTCGTGCGCGGGGGTCGGTCCGATCAGGACTTCTCCTCGGTGTCATCGTCGGTCTCGAGCCCGGCGCTGGCCGCGGCGTTCTCGGCCATCGGCTCGGGCACGTCGTCGGACGCCGCGGCCTCGGCCTCGGGCACCTCCGGCTCGGCGTCGGTCCCGACGGCCTCCTCGGCCTGCGCCGCCTCGGTCGCGTCGTCGGACGGGGCCAGGTCCGACGGGGCCAGGTCGGACGGAGCCAGGTCGGACGGGGCCAGGTCGGACGAGGCCGCGTCGGTCTCCGAGGACGCCGACTCCGCGTCGGCGATCGTCGCGGCCGTGGCCGCGGCACCCGTGGCCTGGCCGCCGACCTCACGGTTGGCCGCCGAGCGGGTCGCCGCCGAGGCCTCGGTCGAGGCGAGGCGCTCGTTCACCAGCTCGATGATCGCCATCGGGGCGTTGTCGCCCTTGCGCGGCAGCGTCTTGACGATGCGCGTGTAGCCACCCGGCCGGTCGGCGAAGAACGGGCCGATCTCCGCGATCAGGCGGTGCACGACATCCTTGTCCCGGATCTGCCGCGAGATGATGCGACGGTTGTGCAGGTCGCCCTTCTTCGCCTTCGTGATCAGGCGCTCGGCGTAGGGGCGCAGGCGCTCGGCCTTGGCCCGCGTCGTGTGGATGCGCCCGTGGGTGAAGAGCGAGGTGGCCAAATTGGCCAGCAGCATCTTCTGGTGGTCGGGGGATCCCCCGAGCCTCGGGCCCTTGGTGGGCTGGGGCATGGATCTGCTCCTGTCTCAGGCGCCTTTCCTCCCCGGCCCGTGGCCGGGCCGGGGAGGGGGCAGTACGTCAGAGCTCTCGAAACCTCAGAGCTGCTCGGTCTCGGCGTAGTCCTGGCCGTCGTCGGTGCCGAACGACCCGTACCCGCCGCCGTCGTAGGAGTCGTACCCCTCCGACGGGTAGTCGGACGCGGCCGCGCTCGGGTCGAACCCGGGCGGGCTGTCCTTGAGGGCCAGCCCGAGGCCGGCCAGCTTCATCTTGACCTCGTCGATGGACTTCGCGCCGAAGTTGCGGATGTCCAGCAGGTCGGCCTCCGACCGGCCGACGAGCTCGCCGACGGTGTGGATGCCCTCCCGCTTGAGGCAGTTGTAGGACCGGACCGTGAGGTCGAGGTCCTCGATGGGCATCGCGAACGCGGCGATCGAGTCGGCCTCGGCGGGCGAGGGCCCGATCTCGATGCCCTCCGCGTCGACGTTGAGCTCGCGGGCCAGGCCGAACAGCTCGACGAGCGTGCGACCGGCGGACGCGATGGCGTCGCGCGGGGTGATCGAGGGCTTGGTCTCGACGTCGAGGATCAGCTTGTCGAAGTCGGTGCGCTGCTCGACGCGGGTCGCCTCGACCTTGTAGCTGACCTTGAGGACCGGCGAGTAGATCGAGTCGACCGGGATACGGCCGATCTCGGCGCCGGAGGCCTTGTTCTGGGCGGCGGGGACGTAGCCACGGCCCCGCTCGACCACGAGCTCGACCTCGAGTCGGCCCTGGTCGTTCAGGGTCGCGATGTGCAGGTCCGGGTTGTGCACGGTCACGCCGGCGGGCGGGACGATGTCGCCCGCCGTCACCGTGCCCGGGCCCTGCTTGCGCAGGTACATCGTCGCCGGCTCGTCCTCCTCGGAGCTCACGACGAGCTCCTTGAGGTTGAGGATGATGTCGGTGACGTCCTCCTTCACCCCCGGGACGGTGGTGAACTCGTGGAGGACCCCGTCGACCCGGATCGAGGTGACGGCCGCGCCCGGGATGGACGACAGCAGGGTCCGCCGCAGCGAGTTGCCGAGGGTGTAACCGAAGCCCGGCTCGAGGGGCTCGATGACGAACCGCGACCGGGTCTCGTCGACCGGCTCCTCGGAGAGGGCCGGGCGCTGGGAGATCAGCACTTCTGGTGTTCCTTCCGGTGCTCGGGCATCCGCTATTTGACGCCGAACGGTGGAACCGGGGGAATCAGGACGATGCCCCCGGCGGGTCGAGCGCTACTTCGAGTAGAACTCGACGATCAGCTGCTCCTGCACGGGCGTGTCGATCTGGGTCCGCTCGGGCAGCTGGTGCACGAAGATGCGCAGCGAGTCGGGGACGACCTGGAGCCACCCGGGCACCGGACGGTCCCCGAACGACTCCTTCGCGTCCACGAAGGGCAGCATGTTCCGCGACTTGTCGCGGACGTCGATGATGTCGTACTGCGTCACCCGGTAGCTGGGGACGTCGACCTTCTCGCCGTTGACGAGGAAGTGGCCGTGCCCCACGAGCTGGCGGGCGGCACGACGCGTCCGGGCCAGGCCGGCGCGGTAGACGACCGAGTCGAGCCGCGACTCGAGCAGGCGCAGGAACTCGTCGCCGGTCTTGCCCTCGCGTCGGTTCGCCTCCTCGTAGTAGGCGCGCAGCTGCTTCTCGAGGACGCCGTAGGTGAACCGGACCTTCTGCTTCTCCTGGAGCTGCAGGAGGTACTCGGACTCCTTGATGCGGATCCGACCGTGCTGCCCCGGCGGGTACGGACGGCGCTCGAAGGACTTGTCGCCGCCGACGAGGTCGGTCTTCAGGCGGCGGGACTTGCGGGTGGCGGGGCCGGTGTAGCGAGCCATGCTGTCTCTCCTTTCCGGCCCTAGACCCGACGACGCTTCGGCGGGCGGCAGCCGTTGTGCGGCTGCGGGGTGACGTCGGAGATCGTCCCGACCTCGAGCCCCGCGGCCTGCAGCGACCGGATCGCCGTCTCGCGGCCCGAGCCCGGGCCCTTGACGAAGACGTCGACCTTCTTCATGCCGTGCTCGGCGGCCTTGCGCGCCGCGTTCTCGGCGGCCATCTGCGCGGCGAACGGCGTGGACTTGCGCGAGCCCTTGAAGCCGACGTGGCCGGCGGAGGCCCAGCTGATCACCGCGCCCGAGGGGTCGGTGATCGAGACGATCGTGTTGTTGAACGTGCTCTTGATGTGCGCCTGGCCCTGGGAGATGTTCTTCTTCTCCCGGCGGCGCACCTTCTTGGCGCCGGCGGCGCCGGTGCGGGTCCTGGGTGGCATCGGTGCTTCTCTCTCGAGGCTGCGTCTACTGGGGCGGGCTCCCGCTTACTTGCGGGCGGCCTTCTTCTTGCCGGCGACGGTCTTCTTCGGGCCCTTGCGCGAGCGGGCGTTGGTCTTCGTCCGCTGGCCGTGGACCGGAAGGTTCCGGCGGTGCCGCAGGCCCTGGTAGCTGCCGATCTCGACCTTGCGCCGGATGTCCGCCTGGACCTCGCGGCGCAGGTCGCCCTCGACCCGGAGATTGCCCTCGATGAACGCGCGGATGGCCGCGGCGTCGGAGTCGGACAGGTCCTTGCTGCGCAGATCGGGGTCGACCCCGGTCTCGGCGAGGATCTGCCGGGAGCGGCTGCGGCCGATCCCGAAGATGTAGGTCAGCGCGATCTCCATCCGCTTCTCGCGGGGGAGGTCGACGCCGGAAATGCGTGCCATGTGGGCGCGTACCCCTCGTGTCGTCGGGAGGTGTCGGTCCCCGCCCGTCCCGCACGGCGTGTCACCGTCTCGGGCCCCGGCCTCCCGGGCCGGGGGTGATTCCGCCTGACCAGAATCAACAGACACTGCGTCGGCGTAGGTACGGGGATGTTCTTCTCGTCGGGCGCCCGGGGAACCCGGACGCCGGGCGTCAGCCCTGACGCTGCTTGTGCCGCAGGTTGTCGCAGATGACCATGATCCGCCCGTGACGGCGGACCACCTGGCACTTGGCGCAGATGCGCTTGACGCTCGGCTGGACCTTCACGTCCTCTACCTCGCTCTGATGATCACTTGTAGCGGTAGACGATCCGGCCGCGCGACAGGTCGTACGGCGACAGTTCGACCACGACCTTGTCCTCGGGGAGGATCCGGATGTAGTGCTGACGCATCTTGCCGCTGATGTGAGCCAGGACCTTGTGCCCGTTCTCGAGCTCGACCCGGAACATCGCGTTGGGCAGGGGCTCGACGACCCGGCCCTCGACCTCGATGGCGCCGTCCTTCTTCGCCATGTCCTCCGCACTTCTCTCGCCGGTCGCCCCGCTCCCGCACCCGGCCTGCGTCTGTCCAGACCGGGGACGTTCGCCGGGCGACCACGTCGTCCCGCCCCACCGGCATGCGGGTGCATGTCGGATCGGGTCCACGTCACCGCACCGGGGCACCGACCGCGCGGAACCACCCGCCGGAGAACCGGAGATGTGGTGACGCGTGCGGACACCGGCACGACACGCGCACCAGTGTTCGAGTGTACGCGGGGCGTGTCGGGAGCCCGATCACTGGGTCGCACCGACCCGGTGGCCGTCCGCGTTGAGGAGCGTCTCGGCGTCGGGCCACGATGACCCCGCCCCGGGAGCTGTCCGGTGGGAACAGAGGGAGGACGAGACGTGGACGTCGACGGTGCCGTCGCGCTGGTGACCGGAGGGGCGTCCGGCGTCGGCCGGGCGACCGTGGAGGAGCTGCACGCCCAGGGTGCGTCGGTGGTGATCGTCGACCTGCCGTCGTCGGCGGGCGAGGAGGTCGCCGACGGGCTGGGTGACCGGGCGGTCTTCGCCCCGGCCGACGTCACCGACCCCGAGCAGGTGACGCAGGCGATCGACGCCGCCGCGGGACTGGGTTCACGGTCCGGGGCAACGCTGCGGGTGGTGGTGAACTGCGCGGGCATCGGCAACGCGCACCGCACCGCCGGTCGCAAGGGCCCGTTCCCGCTCGAGGAGTTCACGAAGGTCCTGGACGTCAACCTCGTCGGCACCTTCAACGTCATCCGCCTGGCGGCGCAGGCGATGAGCGAGAGCGAGCCGCTGACCGACGACGCCGTCGGCACCGGTGACCGCGGCGTGATCGTCAACACCGCCTCGGTCGCGGCCTTCGACGGTCAGATCGGCCAGGCCGCGTACTCGGCGTCCAAGGGTGGCATCGTCGGCATGACGCTGCCGATCGCCCGGGACCTCGCCTCCCTCGGCATCCGGGTGTGCACCATCGCCCCGGGCCTGTTCCGCACGCCGCTGTTCGCGACGCTGCCCCAGGAGCACATCGACTCCCTCGGCGCCCAGGTGCCGCACCCCTCGCGCCTGGGCGACCCGAGCGAGTACGCGGCCCTCGTCGCGCACATCGTCGCCAACCCCATGCTCAACGGCGAGACGATCCGCCTCGACGGCGCGATCCGGATGGCGCCGAAGTAGCCCACCCCGTGGAGCAGCACCGCCGCTGCCCCGACCGGCCGAGTGCGCCGAGCAGCAGCACCGCTCCCCACGGGCCCGCGACCCAGACCCACCACGGGTACACGAACGCCCCGCTCCCGAGCACGACGGCGAGCCAGATCAGCACGTTGAGCGCGCTCACCACCGCCCACGCCGCCACCGCGCCCCGCAGGCCGCCCGACGGCACGGGGAACGGCGCGAAGGCCCCGGCCACGCAGTGGTGTCGACGGCCCACCGGGCTCTGCGGCAGCCCCACCGGGTCCTGCAGGTCCACCGGGTCCGGCCGGTCCACCGGGTCCGGATCCGGCAGGTCCGTCGTCAACGGGGCGAGGTCGGCGCGCACCACCGCTGCGTGCGCCGCCCGCACACGCTCGTCGTACTCGGCCAGCGTCAACCGGCCCTCGCCGTGCGCGCGCGCCAGCCGGTCCGCCACCCGGCCGCGCTCGGCGTCCGACACCCGCATCGCACCGTCCACCGACATCACGATCCCCTCCGGTTCCCGGCTCGGGAACCAGAGTAGCGGATAGCGGACAGTTCAGCTATCCGTACTTGGGGACGCCGTCAGCACCCACGGCCCGGCCTCGGTCACCGCGACGGTGTGCTCCCAGTGGGCGGCCTTGGCGCCGTCCGCGGTGACGACGGTCCACTCGTCGTCGAGCTCCTCGGTCTCGGCGTCCCCCGCGGTCAGCATCGGCTCGACGGCCAGCACCAGGCCCTCCCGCAGCCGCGGACCGGTTCCGGACCGGCCGAGGTTGGGCAGGAAGGGCTCCATGTGCATCTCGGTGCCGATGCCGTGCCCGCCGTAGTCCTCGACGATCCCGAAGCCCTCGCCCGCCGGCGTGCGGTGACGCCGGGCCTCGCTCTCGATCGCATGCGAGACGTCGCCGAGGCGATTGCCGGGCCGGACCTCGGCGATCCCGGCCCACATCGCCGCGCGGCACGCCGCGGAGAGCTCGCCGTCGCCGGGCCCCGGCGTGCCGACGGAGACGGTGACGGCCGCGTCGCCGTGCCAGCCGTCGAGGATCGCGCCGCAGTCCACGGAGAGCAGGTCCCCGTCGGCGAGGACGGTCTCCCGGCGGGGAATCCCGTGCACGACCTCGGCGTTGACCGAGACGCAGATGCTGCCGGGGAAACCGTGGTAGCCGAGGAAGGACGGGACGGCGCCCGCGCCGCGGATCGTCGACTCGGCGAGGACGTCGAGGTCGGCCGTGGTGGCCCCGGGGACGGCGGCCGCCGACACCCGCGCGAGCGTGTCCGCGACGACGAGGCCCGCCGCGCGCATCGCCTCGAGCTCACCGCGGGACTTGATCTGCACGTCGTTCCCGATCCGTCCGCCGGAGAGCCGGCCGGCCACCCGTCCCAGGTTCACGCCGACGTCGGCGAGACTCGCCTGGCCGAGCTGGCCGGCCCCGCGCACGACACGGGCGAGCCCCACCGCCGCTCAGTCCTCCGGCTCGTCGGCCAGCGCGTCCATCGCCCGGTCGGTGATCTCCTCCACGGAGCCCACGGCGTCCACGGTGACCAGGATGTCGCGGTAGTACTCGATGAGGGGGGCGGTCTCGCGGCGGTAGACCTCCTGCCGGTTGCGGATGACGTCCTCGGTGTCGTCGGAGCGGCCGCGCGACGTCAGGCGCGTGATGAGCTCCTCGTCGTCCACCTCGAAGAGCAGGACGGCGTCGAGGCGCTGGTCGAGGTCGGCGAGGACCCGCTTCAGCTCGTCGGCCTGGGAGGTGTTGCGCGGGAAGCCGTCGAGCAGGAAGCCCTCGGCGGCGTCCGGCTGCGCCAGGCGGTCCTTGACCATCGCGACGGTGACCTCGTCGGGCACCAGGTCACCCGCGTCGACGTAGCGCTGGGCCTGCTGGCCGAGGTCGGTCCCGTTCTTCATGTTGTCGCGGAAGAGGTCGCCGGTGGAGATGTGCGGGGCGTCGAGCCGCTCCGACAACCGCGCCGCCTGCGTGCCCTTGCCGGCTCCGGGCGGCCCCACCAGGACGATCCTCATGTCCACTCCTCTCCTGCGCACCCGTCGTCGGGCATGCGCATCCATCCTGCCCCGTCGGGGCCGTCCCCGGCCCCGGCGCCGGGACGGGGATGCCCGTCAGCGCAGGAAGCCCTCGTAGTTGCGCTGCATCAGCTGGCTCTCGATCTGCTTCACGGTGTCCAGGCCCACACCCACCATGATCAGCACCGCGGTACCTCCGAAGGGGAAGTTCTGCTGGCTCTGACCGCCGGTGAGGCCCAGGAAGAAGTTCGGGAGGACAGCGATGATGCCGAGGTAGATCGATCCCGGCAAGGTGATCCGCGAGAGGACGTACTGGAGGTACTCCGACGTGGGGCGCCCGGGACGGATGCCGGGGATGAAGCCCCCGAACTTCTTCATCTCGTCGGCGCGTTCCTCGGGGTTGAACGTGATCGCGACGTAGAAGTACGTGAAGAAGATGATCAGGAGGAAGTACAGCAGGATGTGGAGCCAGTTGGCCTGGTTGGCCACGTAGTTCTGGACGAACACCGAGAAGCCCGAGCCCGAGTTGCCCACCAGCCGCGAGAGCAGGTCGGGCAGGTAGAGCAGCGACGAGCCGAAGATCACCGGGATGACGCCGGCCTGGTTGACCTTCAGCGGCAGGTAGGTCGACGTCCCGCCGTACATGCGGCGTCCGACCATGCGCTTCGCGTACTGCACCGGGATGCGCCGCTGGCCCTGCTCGACGAACACGACGCTCGCGACGATCGCGAGGCCGAACAGACAGACGACGGTGAAGACCAGGCCGCCCGAACTGGAGAGGATCTGCTGACCCTCGGCGGGGATGCGGGCCGCGATCGAGGTGAAGATCAGCAGCGACATGCCGTTCCCGACGCCGCGCTCGGTGACGAGCTCGCCGAACCACATGATCACGGCCGTGCCCGCCGTCATGACGAGCACGATGACGGCGAGGTCGAAGATGCCGGAGTTGGGCAGGATCGGGAACTGGGACGGGTCGCAGTTCTGGAACAGCTGCCCCCGGTCGGCGAGGGCCACGATGCCGGTGGACTGCAGGATGGCCAGCGCGACCGTCAGGTAGCGCGTGTACTGCGTCAGCGTGCTCTGACCGGACTGACCCTCCTTCTTGAGCTGCTCGAAGCGCGGGATGACCACGGTGAGCAGCTGGACGATGATGCTCGCCGTGATGTAGGGCATGATGCCGAGCGCGAAGATCGACAGCTGGAGCAGCGCGCCACCCGAGAACAGGTTGATCAGCGAGTAGACACTCGCCGCGTCGCCGCCCTGGACCTGACGCAGACAGGCCTGCACGTTGGTGTAGGAGACCCCGGGCGCCGGCAGCGTCGCACCGAGTCGGTACACCGCGACGATGCCGAGCGTGAACAGGATCTTCTTGCGCAGGTCCGGCGTCGCCAGCGCGGACCGCACGGGGCCGAGCACTCGGACCTCCAGCTGTTCGTCGATGACGGCTCCGCCGCGCGTCCGGCCGCGGCCGGCGTCCCCGGGAGGGGCGGTCCGCGCCGGGACGGCTCACGTTCCGGAGTCGGGCGTTCCGGGAACGGGCGGGGCCTCCGGCGAGCCTAACAGCAGGCCGGGAGCCTCCCGACCGGCCCCGACACAGGCGGGCCCGGGGTGCCGAGCGGCACCCCGGGCCCCGGTGGGTGTGTCGTGTGCGGGTCAGACGACCGTGGTCGTCCCGCCCGCCGCGGTGATCTTCTCGGTGGCGGAGCCGGAGAACGCGTGCGCGCTCACCTGCAGGCTCACCGAGCCCAGCTCACCCTCGCCGAGCACCTTCACCGGGTGCCCGGCGCGGACGGCACCGGCGGCCACGAGCTCGGCGGGGCCGACCTCGCCGCCGTTCGGGAACAGCCGCGCGAGATCGCCGACGTTGACGATCTGGGCGACGACCTTGTTGCGGTTGCGGAAGCCCTTGAGCTTCGGCAGGCGCATCTGCAGCGGCATCTGGCCGCCCTCGAACGACGCGGGGACGTTCTTGCGGGCGCCGGTGCCCTTCGTCCCGCGGCCGGCGGTCTTGCCCTTCGAGGCCTCACCGCGGCCGACGCGGGTCTTCTCCGTCCTGCTCCCCGGCGCGGGCCGCAGGTGGTGGAGCTTGAGGGGCGACTCGGTGTTCTCCGGCATGTCAGACCTCCTCGACCGTGACGAGGTGCCGCACGGTGTGGATCAGACCGCGGTTCTGCGGGGTGTCCGGACGCGTCACCGACGCACCGATCCGCCGCAAGCCGAGGGTCCGGAGGGTCTCGCGCTGGTTGCGCTTGCCCCCGATCTGCGACCGCACCTGGGTGACCTTGAGGTCGGCCATGGCTCAGACCCCCTGACCGGCGCGCTGGCGGAGCATGCGCGCCGGCGCGACCTCGTCCAGCGGCAGGCCCCGCCGCGCCGCGACGGCCTCGGGGACCTGCAGCGACTTCAGGGCGGCCACCGTGGCGTGCACGATGTTGATGGCGTTCTGGCTGCCCAGGGACTTGGACAGGATGTCCGCGATCCCCGCGCACTCCAGGACCGCGCGCACCGGGCCGCCGGCGATGACACCGGTACCGGGGCTCGCGGGGCGCAGGAGGACGACGCCGGCGGCGTCCTCGCCCTGCACCGGGTGCGTGATGGTGCCGCCCACGCGCGGGACGCGGAAGAAGTTCTTCTTCGCCTCCTCCACGCCCTTGGCGATCGCGGCCGGCACCTCCTTGGCCTTGCCGTAGCCCACGCCGACCTCGCCGTCGCCGTTTCCGACGACCACGAGGGCGGTGAAGCTGAAGCGGCGGCCGCCCTTGACGACCTTGGCCACGCGGTTGATGGCGACGACGCGCTCGAGGTGCGGCGTCCGGTCCTGGGCGCCGCCGCGGCCGCCGCCCTGGCGGTCGCGGCCGCCCTGACCGCCTTCGCGGCGCTGAGTGCCCGGCATCAGGCGTCCTTCCCTTGCTGACTGACGATGTGGGAGCCCATCAGAACGTCAGGCCCCCCTCGCGGGCCGCGTCGGCGAGCTGCGCGATGCGGCCGTGGTAGCGGCGTCCGCCGCGGTCGAAGACGACCGCCTCGATCCCCGCGGACTTCGAGCGGCTGGCGACGAGCTCGCCGACCTTGGCGGCCTGCGCCTTCTTGTCGCCCTCCAGCCCCCGCACGTCGGCCTCCAGGCTCGACGCGTGCGCGAGCGTGTGTCCGGCCAGGTCGTCGACCACCTGCGCGGTGATGTGCCGCGCGGACCGGGTGACGACCAGGCGCGGGCGCTGCGGCGTGCCCTCGACCTTCTTGCGCAGGCGGGCGTGACGGCGCACGCGCCCCGTGCGGCGGGTCTCGGAGACGCTCTTCCCCACGACGACGCGCTTCTTCGCTGTGTCGTTGCTGCTGGTCATCACTTACCCGTCTTCCCGACCTTGCGGCGGATCTGCTCGCCGGCGTAGCGCACGCCCTTGCCCTTGTAGGGGTCGGGACGGCGCAGCCGCCGGATGTTCGCGGCCACCTGGCCCACGACCTGCTTGTCGATGCCCTGCACCGAGAAGCGGGTCGGGCTCTCCACCGCGAAGGTGACGCCCTCGGGCGCCGCGATGCGCACGGGGTGGCTGTAGCCCAGCGCGAACTCGAGGACGTCGCCCTTGAGCTGCACGCGGTAGCCGACGCCGTGGATCTCGAGCTTGCGCTCGAAGCCCTGGGTCACCCCGAGGACGAGGTTGTTGAGCAGCGAGCGCGAGAGGCCGTGCAGCGAGCGGTTCTCCCGCTCGTCGTCGGGGCGCGACACGGAGAGGACGCCGTCCTCCAGCGACACCCCGATGGGGCGGTCGACGGTGTGGCTCAGGGTCCCCTTGGGGCCCTTCACCGTGACGTTCTGGCCCTCGACGGTGACGTCCACGCCGGACGGCACGGTGATCGGGGCCTTGCCGATGCGTGACATGGTTCGGTTCCCCTCTCCGCTACCAGACGAAGGCGAGGACTTCCCCGCCCATCCGTCGTTGGTAGGCCTGCCGGTCGGTCAGCAGTCCCGAGGACGTCGAGATGATCGCGACGCCGAGGCCGCCGAGCACCCGGGGGAGCTCGGTGGACTTGGCGTAGACCCGCAGACCCGGCTTCGAGACCCGCTTCAGGCCGGCGATGCTGCGCTCGCGGTTCGGCCCGTACTTCAGGTCGACGATCAGGTTCTTGCCGACCGCGGCCGGCTCCGTGCGGTGTCCCGCGATGTAGCCCTGCTCGAGCAGGACCTGGGCCACGTGGGCCTTGAGCTTGCTGTGCGGGATGGTCACGCTCTCGTGGAACGCCGAGTTGGCGTTGCGGATGCGCGTGAGCATGTCCGCGATGGGGTCGGTCATCGTCATCGCGACCAGGTCACCTTCCTCGCCGTGGTACCCAGGGTCGTCCGGCGGGCGGACGACCCCGTGACGGGCCTGCGGCGTCCGGGGCGGGTCAGAGAATTGTTCGGACGCGCCGCGTCCGGTCCGCCGAGCAGGTGCTCGCGGTGGGCGACGCGCTGGATGAGGCGCAGCAGCTCCGGGTCGATCGCCCGGCCGGGTACCTCGTCCTCGGCCGGGACCTCGGCGGGGCTCACCACGAGGACTTGCTGACGCCGGGCAGCTCGCCGCGGTGCGCCATCTCGCGCAGGCAGACGCGGCACAGCCCGAACTTGCGCAGGACCGCGCGCGCACGCCCGCAGCGGTTGCAGCGGGTGTAGCCGCGGACCTTGAACTTCGGCGTCCGCGCCGCCTTGTTGACCAGTGCCTTCTTTGCCATCTCAGTTCTCCCTGAAGGGGAAGCCGAGGGCTCGCAGCAGGGCCCGGCCTTCCTCGTCGGTGGTCGCGGAGGTGACCACGGTGATGTCCATCCCCCGCGGCCGGTCGATCGAGTCCTGGTCGATCTCGTGGAACATCGACTGGTCGGACAGACCGAACGTGTAGTTGCCCGAGCCGTCGAACTGCTTGGGCGACAGCCCGCGGAAGTCGCGGATGCGCGGCAGCGAGATCGAGACCAGGCGGTCGAGGAACTCCCACATCCGCGCGCCGCGCACCGTGCTGCGGGCGCCGATCGGCATTCCCTCGCGCAGCTTGAACTGCGCGACCGACTTGCGGGCCCGGCGGATCTCGGGCTTCTGCCCGCTGATGAGGGTGAGGTCGCGGACCGCGCCCTCCATCAGCTTCGAGTCGCGCGCGGCCTCGCCGACGCCCATGTTCACGACGACCTTGACCACGCCGGGCACCAGCATCGGGTTCGTGTAGCCGAACTGGTCCGTCAGGCTCTGACGGATCTCGTCCCGGTAGCGCTGCTGCAGGCGAGGCATCGTGTGCTCGACGGTGCTCGTCACGAGATGTCCTTCCCGTTGCGGCGCGAGACGCGCACCCGCTTCTGCTCGCCCTCGCCGCCCTCGCGGTAGCCGACGCGGGTCGGCTTGCCGTCGGGGTCGACGACCATCACGTTGGAGACGTGGATGGCCGCCTCCTGGGTGACGATCCCGCCCGACTGCGCACCGCGCTGGTTCGTGGACTGGGCCGTGTGCTTCTTGATCCGGTTCACGCCCTCGACCAGGACCCTGTCGCGGTCGGGGTAGGCCTTGATGACCTTGCCCTTCGCGCCCTTGTCCTTGCCGGCGATGACCAGGACCGTGTCGCCCTTCTTGACCTTCATCTGCTACAGCACCTCCGGCGCGAGCGAGATGATCCGCATGAAGCGCTTGTCGCGCAGCTCCCGGCCGACCGGGCCGAAGATGCGGGTCCCGCGCGGCTCACGGTCGTTCTTGATGATCACCGCGGCGTTCTCGTCGAACTTGATGTACGAGCCGTCCGGGCGGCGCTTCTCCTTGGCGGTGCGCACGACGACGGCCTTCACGACGTCGCCGCGCTTCACCCCGGACGCCGGGATGGCCTCCTTGACGGTGGCCACGATGACGTCGCCGATCCCCGCGTAACGGCGGGAGGAGCCGCCGAGCACCCGGATGCACAGGATCTCCCTGGCACCCGTGTTGTCGGCGACCCGGAGTCGCGACTCCTGCTGGATCACTGCTTCTCTCCTGACCTTCCCGGCGACGAGCGCCGGATGGTTTCGGTGCCGCTGGTTACTTGGCCTTCTCGAGGATCTCGACGAGGCGCCAGCGCTTGGTCGCCGAGAGCGGCCTTGTCTCCATGAGGAGGACGCGGTCGCCCGGGCCGGCGGTGTTGTGCTCGTCGTGCGCCTTGACCTTCTTGGTCCGGCGGATGACCTTCGAGTAGCGCGGGTGCTTCACCCGGTCCTCGAGGCTCACGACGATCGTCTTGGACATCTTGTCCGAGACGACGAGGCCCTCGCGGGTCTTGCGCAGGCCGCGGTCGTCGTTCCGCTCGGAGAGCGGGCTCTGCTCGGCCTTGCCCGCCTGCTTGGTCTCGGAGCGGACCTGCTGCTCCTCGTCCCGCTCGGGGGCGTCGGCCCCCGAGCTCGTCGCGGTCTCGCTCATGCCGCTCCCTCCTCGTCGGGAGCCACGGACAGACCCAGCTCGCGCTCGCGCATCACGGTGTAGATGCGGGCGATGTCGTGCCGGACGGTCCGCAGCCGGCGGTTGTTGTCGAGCTGCCCGGTGGCCATCTGGAACCGGAGGTTGAACAGCTCGGCCTTCGCCTCGCGGGCACGCGCGACGAGTTCCTCGCCGGTCAGCTCGCGCAGCTCGCTGGCGGGGGTTCCCGCTGCCATCAGAACGCCTCCTCACGGGTGACGATGCGGCAGCGCATCGGCAGCTTGTGCTGCGCACGACGCAGTGCCTCACGGGCGGTGGCCTCGTTCGGGTAGCTCATCTCGAACATGACGCGGCCGGGCTTCACGTTCGCGATCCACTTCTCCGGTGAGCCCTTCCCGGAACCCATGCGGGTCTCGGCGGGCTTCTTGGTCAGCGGACGGTCCGGGAAGATGTTGATCCAGACCTTGCCGCCACGGCGGATGTGGCGGGTGATCGCGATTCGGGCCGACTCGATCTGGCGGTTGGTGACGTAGCCGTGCTCGAGGGCCTGGATGCCGTAGTCGCCGAACGCCATCTGCGTCCCGCCCTTGGCCGCACCCGAGCGGTCCGGCCGGTGCTGCTTGCGGAACTTGACCTTGCGGGGGATCAGCACGCGTCAGCCCTCCGATCCGGAGCTCGTGGTGGACGCGGCCTCGGCGGCGGCGCGGCCGGCCTCGGTGCCCGAGCCCGTCGTGCCCGAGGCGCCGGAACGACGGCCGCGGGGACGGTCGCCGCGGTCGCCCCGACCGCTGCGTCCGCCACGGGGCTCGCGCGTGGCGGCGTCGAGGGCCGCCTGGCGCTCCGACTCGCGCTTGCCGCCGACCACGTCGCCCTTGTAGATCCAGACCTTCACGCCGATGCGGCCGAAGTTGGTCCGGGCCTCGAACAGGCCGTAGTCGATCTCCGCGCGGAGCGTGTGCAGCGGCACCCGGCCCTCGCGGTAGAACTCCGAGCGCGACATCTCGGCGCCTCCGAGGCGGCCGGAGCACTGCACGCGGATGCCCTTGACCCCCGGCGAGCGCATGGCCGACTGCATGGCCTTGCGCATCGCGCGGCGGAAGGACACGCGGTTGGACAGCTGCTCGGCGACGCCCTGCGCGACGAGCTGCGCGTCGGCCTCGGCGCCCTTGACCTCGAGGATGTTGAGCTGGACCTGCTTGCCGGTCAGCTTCTCGAGGTTGCCGCGCAGCCGATCGGCCTCCGCGCCGCGGCGGCCGATGACGATGCCCGGCCGGGCGGTGTGGATGTCGACGCGCACGCGGTCACGGGTGCGCTCGATCTCCACCTTGGAGATGCCGGCCCGCTCCATGCCCTTGGAGAGCATGCGGCGGATTTTGACGTCCTCGGCGACGTAGTCGGCGTACTGCTTGTCGGCGTACCAGCGGGACTTCCAGTCCGTGGTGATGCCCAGGCGGAACCCGTGCGGGTTGATCTTCTGACCCATCAGCGGGTCCTTCCCTTCGAGCGCCGGCGGCCGCCCTTGGCACCGCCGGTTTCGGACGTCACTGCAGTGACCTCCACGGTGATATGGCTCGTCCGCTTGCGGATGCGGTACGCCCGCCCCTGCGCCCGGGGCTGGAACCGCTTCATGGTGGGGCCCTCGTCCACGGTGATCGTCGAGATGACGAGCGTGGCGGGGTCCAGGTCGAAATTGTTCTCGGCGTTCGCCACGGCGCTCGCGACGAGCTTGGCGACGGGTCTCGCCGCCGCCTGCTCGGCGAACTGCAGCACCGAGGCGGCCTGGCCGACGGGCATGCCGCGCACGAGGTCCACCACGCGGCGGACCTTCATCGGCGACATGCGCACGTAGCGAGCCCGGGCAATAGCGCCCTGGGGAACTCGGCCCGACACGTCGGTGTCGGCTGGTGCAGCCATCGTTCGTTACCTTCCTGGGTTCTGCGGGTCGTTGACCGTCGCCCGGGTCGCCTAGCGGCGACGCGACCGGCGGTCCTCCTTGACGTGCCCGCGGAACGTGCGGGTCGGGGCGAACTCGCCGAGCTTGTGCCCGACCATGGCCTCCGAGACGAACACCGGGACGTGCTTGCGCCCGTCGTGGACGGCCAGCGTGTGGCCGATCATGTCCGGGATGATCGTGGACCGGCGCGACCACGTCCTGATCACGGTCTTCCGGTTCGACTCGTTCAGCGCGTCGACCTTCTTGAGCAGGTGGTCGTCGACGAACGGCCCCTTCTTCACACTGCGTGGCATCGCTGTCTCCTCCCTGCCCGTCAGCGCTTCTTGTTCTTGCCGGTACGCCGGCGGCGCACGATCATGCGGTCGCTCTCCTTGCGGCCGCGCGTGCGACCCTCCGGGGTACCGGCCGGGTTGACCGGGTGCCGTCCACCGGACGTCTTGCCCTCACCACCGCCGTGCGGGTGGTCGACCGGGTTCATCGCGACACCGCGCACCGTCGGGCGCTTGCCGCGCCAGCGGTTGCGGCCCGCCTTGCCCCAGTTGATGTTCGAGTGCTCGGCGTTGCCGACCTCGCCGATCGTGGCGCGGCAGCGGACGTCGACGTTGCGGATCTCGCCCGAGGGCATCCGGAGCTGGGCGTGCGGCCCGTCCTTCGCCACGAGCTGCACCCGCGCACCCGCCGACCGCGCGATCTTCGCGCCGCCACCGGGGCGGAGCTCGATCGCGTGGATCACCGTGCCGGTGGGGATGTTGCGCAGCGGCAGGTTGTTGCCGGGCTTGATGTCGGCCTTGGCGCCGCTCTCGACTGCGTCGCCCTGCCCGAGCCGCTCCGGCGCGATGATGTAGCGCTTCTCGCCGTCGGCGTAGTGCAGCAGCGCGATGCGGGCGCTGCGGTTGGGGTCGTACTCGATGTGCGCGACCTTGGCCGGTACACCGTCCTTGTCGCCTCGGCGGAAGTCGATGAGCCGGTAGGCCCGCTTGTGGCCGCCGCCCTGGTGCCGGGTCGTGATCCGGCCGTGGACGTTGCGGCCGCCCTTGTTGTGCAGCGGGCGGATCAGCGACTTCTCCGGGTGGTCACGCGTGATCTCGGCGAAGTCCGAGACGCTCGCGCCACGCCGCCCGGCGGTCGTCGGCTTGTACCTGCGGATTCCCATGGTGTCAGTGCTCCCCTACGCCCCGGATCCGCCGAAGACGTCGATCGTCCGGCTGTCCGGCGTCACGGTGACCACGGCGCGCTTGGTGTCCTTGCGCTTGCCGAAGCCGCGCCGGGAGCGCTTGCGCTTCCCCTCGCGGTTGAGCGTGTTCACGCTCTCCACCTGCACGTCGAAGATCTCCTGGACGGCGATCTTGATCTGGGTCTTGTTCGCGTCCGGGCGCACCAGGAACGTGTACTGGCGCTCCTCGAGAAGGCCGTAGCTCTTCTCCGAGATCACCGGCGCGAGGATGATGTCGCGCGCGTCCGCGATCACTGGTCTGCCTCCCCGCTGGTCCGAGCTGAGCCTGCGCGGTTCCGCTCCGTTGCACGCGAAGCGACGAACGCGTCGAGGGCGGCCGTCGTGAAGACCACGTCGTCGGCGCGGAGCACGTCGTAGGTGTTGAGCTGGTCGGCCGTCAGCAGGTGCACCGCGGGCAGGTTGGCCACGCTGCGCCGGGTCGCCTCGTCGTCGCGGGCGACGACCGCCAGCACGTGGCGGTGCTCGCGGTCGGCGGTGATGATGCCCTCGAGCGCGGCGCGCGCGCCCTTGGTCGACGGCGTGGTGCCCTCGACGAGCGCCGAGAAGACGTGGATGCGCTCGTGACGAGCACGGTCCGACAGGGCCCCGCGCAGGGCGGCGGCCTTCATCTTCTTCGGAGTCCGCTGCGAGTAGTCGCGCGGCGTCGGGCCGTGGAC
>CAVSVI010000004.1:0-1558087 GCA_963731455.1 uncultured Actinomycetota bacterium | reverse complement strand
TAGCCACCACAAGTACTCACGAGACGAAGTCACCTCTCAGGCGAGGGGATACCGGGCGGCGGGTCGCCGATCTCGCCGTCGCCGTGCAGCCCCCACACCGTCTTCTCGCCGTGCAGCACGTCCGGTGCGGCGGTGTCCGGCGCGTAGGGCTCGAGCTTCTCGATGCGGCCCCAGTCCAGGTTCGCGTCGCCCTCGAGGTACGACGGCACGTCCTGCTGCTTCTCCAGCACCTCGATCCAGCCCAGCGGCCCGCCCGCGGAGGGCTGCGACCAGGTCTCGCCGCCGATCCGGAACTGCGAGGCGTCCGCGATGAGCCGGTAGGTCGGCACCTCGGCGATCCCGTCGCGCACGTCGAACGGCTTGAGGCACGGCGAGGCGAACTGGACGGGCCACTCGAGATAGCCCGGCTGCTGCCCGACGGCCTGGGTGAACGGCACGAGCTTCGGGCCCCGCATCGGCGCGAGGGCCATCCACCCGTCCACCCCGATGGCGCGGTCCTGCGCGACGAGCCGGACCTCGTCGGCCTGGGCGCCCTTGCCGGACGACAGGTTGACCTTGATCTCGCGCCACGGCGGCTCGCCGCCGAGGCCGTCGTCGATCGGGTCCTGGCCGGTGATCCGGATGCGGCCGTCGGGCAGGCGCTGGGCGTACTGCAGGTAGAGGCTGTTCCCGCCGTTGAGCCGCCCGGCGACGCTGATGACCAGCGGGGTCTGCCCGGAGCGCAGCGACGCGCCCACCGACTGCCACGGCGTGCGCAGCACCCCGGTGCCTCGCCCGTCCTTGTCGAACGTCCCGAGCGTCTGACCGGCCAGGTCGTTGCGCAGCGTGTACTCGTACCCGGAGACGCCGGTGCCACCCCCGGTCGGCGGGGTCCCGTTCTGGGCGTGGAATCCCTCGTTCACCGGGTTCGGGTCGACCAGCGCGGCGAGCGGGCTCGAGGCCGCGACGGTGTCCGGCGGGAGCGGCGCGGGCTGCTGGCCGGGCGCCACCGGGGTCTGCGGGGCGATCGTCGGCAGCACGCCCCTGGCCGACGGCACGACGCCGGTGAACGGCGGCGCGAGCGGCAGGATCCCCGCCGCGGGGCTGCCCTCGACGCGGACCTGGTCGGCCAGGCCGCACGAGGTGGAGAACGGGTGGCGTAGCACGTCGGCGGCCAGGGAGAAGCTGTCCCACTGCTTGTCGATGCTCTTACCCATCGAGGCCATCTCGAAGACCACCAGCAGCCCGCACACCACCGCGATCGGCGCGGAACCGAGCCGCAGGGCGCGGGCCCGGCGCTCGACGGCGCCGGCCGAGCGTGACCCGCGCAGCCGCTTCGCCCGGCTGAGTGCCGGGGTGAGCAGACGCCCCAGACGGCCGGGGGGCTGCCAGACCCCCGACGACGGGGGCCGTTCCTCCTGGATGCCGCGCATGTGCTCGATGGCCGCGATCACCAGGAAGACCCCGGCCACCGCGAGCAGCAGCGTCGAGGCCTGGTGGTGGTCGTAGGAGGGCGGCTTGTCGTTCCAGGGGACGCCCCAGTTGTTCGTGTACCACCACGTGTTGGGGCCGGTGAACGCGAGCGCGAGCGTCGCGAAGACCGCCGCGAGGAACAGCGACCGGTTGCGACGCGACCGCAGGACGTCGGACGACGTGGCCAGCGCGGTGAGGGCCGCCATGCCGGACCCGAGGGCGGCGAACGCACCGAAGTGGTGGGTCCACTTGGTCGGGGTGAGGGCGAGCACGACGAAGCCGAGCAGCGTCGTGCCGATCAGGCGCTGGGACGGGCCGAGGGCCGCCCCGCGGATCCGGTCCCGGCGCAGCAGCACGACCAGGCACACGACCAGCCCGAGGATGAGCAGCAGCACCGGGGCCCGGCGCTCCAGCGAGCCGTCCGCCGAGACCGAGAACAGCGACTGGTAGCGGACGACCTCCTGGTACCAGGTGTAGTTCGGCCCGATGAGGAAGCGGACCCGGTCGGCCTCCATGACCGCGGCGAAGGTCTGGTCGGCGAAGATCGCGATGAGCACGATGAGCCCGGAGGCCACGATCGGCGCCAGCACCGGCAGCCACCCGAGGCGGCGCACGCGCTCCTGCACCAGCCGGAAGAGCGGCCGGGCCGCGGCCAGGAAGGGCGCCACGGCCATCAGGCCGGTGGGCGTCGCCGCGAGCGCGAACGCCGCCGCGACCAGTCCCAGCGCGACCGGGGCGAGCCGGCGGGTGGCGACCGCCCGCTCGACCGCGCAGAAGGCCAGCAGCGCCGAGATGACGGCCACCGGCTCCGGGCGCAGCCCGTTGTTGAACGGCAGCCAGAAGATCAGGAAGACCATCGCGGCGGCCCACCCGGCGGCCTCGGAGCGACGGACCTGGGCACCCAGGCGAGGCAGCATCTCCCGCGAGATCAGCAGCCAGGACACGATGCCCATGAACACCGACGGCAGGCGCATCCACAGGACGTTGTCGCTGACCTGGACCCAGACCGAGTAGACCTCGTAGAACCAGCCGAACGGCGCCTCGGGGACGTTGAACCACCGGTAGTAGTTGCCGATGTAGCCGGCGCTCGCGCGGGCGCGCGCGATCCCGAGGATGTACCCGTCGTCGGAGGTCTGGGACCCGATCACCGCCCAGATCGCCAGACCCGCGACCACCGTGGCGTCGCGCGCGGTCGGCCGCCACCACCGTCGCGGGGCGAGGCGCGGCGCGCGGCGTCCGGCCCGGGTGTCGAGCCCGTGCAGCGCCCACACCGCGCCGAGGAAGCAGAGGATCGCCAGTACCCCGGCGGCCGTCTTGAGCACGGTCGCCGTCGTCTGGAACCGGGTGTCCGGGACGACCTGGACGCTCGTGCCCGCCGTGGGGTCCTTCGACGCGTCGAGGTCGGAGTAGATCCCGACGACCTGTGGGCGGAAGTCACCGCCCATGACGACGTCCGCGCCGGCACCGAGGTTGATGACGGTCTGCGCGCCGTCGGAGGTGACGGTGACGTTGCACGGCCCGGCGGGCACCGCCTCCTGCGCGGCCTGCTGGCCGCGGTCGGTGAGGGTGAGCTGGCCGTTGTCGACGTAGAGCTGCAGCCCGACCTGGGGGCCGCTCGGCGAGAGCGGCGGGGTCGTGGAGAGCACCGTCGCGCGCTGCGGGGCGCGGGCGTCGAGGCTCCGCACAGCCGCGCAGGGGATCGAGGCCGACATCGTCTGCGGTCGAAACGCGACCAGCGGCGCGTCGACCGAGCGGGTCCCGGTGGCCGGGCTGGGCCACTGGATCGTCGCGGTGTCCTGGACGACGGGCAGGAACGGGAAGAGCAGCGCCAGGACGGTGCCCAGGCCCCCGAGCAGGACGGCGAGCCAGCGCAGCCGGCGCAGGGCGCGGCGCTCGTCGGCGGGCGTCGGGTCCGCCGGCACGCCGGGGCCGTGCACGCCGTTGTTCCGCCGTGAGTCCCGCGTGTCGGGGGACGCGGTGGCGGTGTTCGCCGGGTTGCCTGACGTCAGCACGTGGGGCGTCCTGACATGGGGGAGATGACCTCCGAAGTCGCCGGGGAGAGCCTGCCGGGTGGGCGTGTCCGCCTCACGGGCGCCGGAACCGCTCGCGCCGACCCATCCGCACCAGCCGTAGCCACTCGCGTAACGCCCGGACGTCGCGTCGCTCGACGAGGAAGTACCACCCGAAGCGCAGGTGCTCGATGGCGCCGAGCTTGCGCAAACCGGGTTGGGCCAGCAGGTAGCCGCGGTTGCGGTAGGTGAAGAACCGCTTGGTCGCGTCGCCCGGGTCCTGGGCGTGCAGGCGGCCGCCGAGCATCGGTTTGAACTCGTCGGAGCCGTCGGGGTGGACGTACGCCGTCGTCAGGCACGTGCCGTAGGGAAGTCCCGAGCGCATGAGGCGCCGGTGCAGTTCCACCTCGTCCCCACGGACGAACAGCCGGAGATCCGGGACCCCGACGACGTCGAGCGTCGAGGCCCGGAAGAGCGCGCCGTTGAACAGGTGCGCGATGCCGGGCATCAGCTCGCCGTCGCCGAACCCCTCAAGGTCTGCCCGCCGCCGGACCCACCGCACGCCCCGACGCAGCGGGAAGGCGAGCTTCTCCGGGTCGGCGGCGTCGGCGATGACCGGAGAGACCTCGGCGAGATCCCGGCGGCGGGCCACGTCGAGCAGCGTGGCGAGCACGTGCTCGTCGGCGGGGCGCCCGTCGTCGTCGGCCATCCAGAGCCAGTGCGCGCCCTGGGCCAGGGCGGTGAGCATGCCCAGCGCGTAGCCGCCGGCGCCGCCGAGGTTGTGCCGCGAGGGCAGGTACGTGGCGGGAAGCCCGCAGGACTCCACCACCTCGCGGGTGGCGTCGTCCGGGCCGTTGTCGACGACGACGAGGTGGTCCGGCCGCCGGGTCTGCTTGGCCAGGACGGCGAGCCCGTCGGCGAGCAGCTCGGCGCGGTGGCGCGTGACGACGACGGCCCAGATGCTGCCCTCCCGGGTGTCCGGGCCGGTGCCGGGCGCCGTCACGAGGACCCCACCGTCTCGTCAGTGGGCGCGGCGGGCTCGACGGGCGCCGGGGCCTCGACGGGCGGGGCCGGGTCGGCGTCCCGGTTCAGCTCGAGGCGACGCAGCGTCTCCGGGCTGACCGAGTCGAACAGGTCGCGGCCCTTGTAGTGGCTCACCACCTCGCGCAGCGGCCCCTGCTCGCGGATCACGCCGGTGTCCATCCAGATCGCGGTGTCGCAGAGCTCGACGAGGAACTCGTCGGAGTGCGAGGCGAACACCAGCATCCCGGAGCGGCTGACGAGGTCGCGCAGCCGGTCGCGGGCCTTCTCGAGGAAGGCCGCGTCCACCGCGCCGATGCCCTCGTCGAGGATGAGGATCTCGGGGTCGATCGAGGTGACGACGCCGAGCGCGAGCCGCACCCGCATTCCCGTCGAGTACGTGCGCAGCGGCATCGAGAGGTAGTCACCGAGCTCGGTGAATTCGGCGATCTCGTCGACGCGGCGCTCCATCTCCTTGCGGGTCATCCCGAGGAACAGGCCGCGGATGAGGATGTTCTCCAGCCCGGAGATCTCCGGGTCCATCCCGACCGCGAGGTCGAACACGGGGGCGACCCGGCCCTCGATGCGGGCGCGCCCACGGGTCGGCTCGTAGATGCCGGCGAGCAGGCGCAGCAGGGTCGACTTCCCGGCGCCGTTGTGGCCGACCAGCCCGACCCGGTCGCCCTGGCGCAGCGAGAGGCTCACGTCGCGCAGGGCCTCCACGACGGGGACCTTCGCGTCCGTGATGTGTCCCCCCGCCCGGCCGAGGACCGACTTCTTCAGCGACCGGTTCTTGGCGTCGAAGATCGGGAAGTCGACGGAGGCGTTCTGGACGTCGATCGAGACCATCTGTCAGCTCACACCCAGTAGGCGACGCGGGAGCGGTAGTTGCGCAGCGCGATCAGGGCCAGGGTCCAGCCGACCACGGTGATGACGCCGCAGACGGCCCAGTGCGTCCAGCTCTGCACCTGGCCCACCAGCGGCGCCCGGAAGATCTCGATGAAGTGGTAGAAGGGGTTGAGCTTCGCCAGTTCCTCCACCAGGGCCTTCGTGCTCCCCGGCGCTCCGCCCGCGAGGAGGTCCGGGGTCCAGATGATCGGCGTCATGGTGAAGAACAGCTGCATGAAGCTGGAGACCACCGGCGGGATGTCGCGGAAGCGGGTCGCGACGATGCCGAAGAGCAGGGTCACCCACAGGCCGTTGGCGACGATCAGGACGAACGCGGGGATCGCGAGCAACGCCGCCCAGCTCAGGCCGGGGTGCAGGATGCCCGGCTGGCCGTTGCCGAGGTGCAGCACCATCCGGTACGGCCCGGAGATCTGCGGGAAGAAGATCGCCAGCACGATGACGTAGACGACGACGTTGTGGGCGAAGAACAGCACCTGCCGCCACACCGTGCGGAAGACGTAGATCATCAACGGGGCCGGCAGGAAGCGGATGAGGCCCTCGTTGGCGATGAAGGTCTCGGTCCCCTCCAGCACGCAGGCGCTGATGAAGTACCAGATCATGAAGCCGACGGTCACGTACGGCATGAAGGTGCCGATGGGCTGACCGAACAGCTGCGAGTACAGCCCGCCGAGCGCCGCCGCGGTCACCGCCATGCTGATGGTGATCCACAACGGACCGATGGTGGAGCGTCGGTAGCGCTGCTTGACGTCCTGCCAGCCCAGGTGCCCCCAGAGCTCGCGCTGGACGATCGCCTGGTTGATGTCGCCGAACGCCCGGCGCCACGACCGGGGGGACGGGGTGTGCAGGTCAGGGGCCCCCGGCGCGTCGTCGGACCCCGACGGATCGTCGGCGCCACGTCGCGCGAGTGCTGGGACGGCCACGGCGGGTGAGCGTACCCGGGGGAGTCAGAGGTACTGGCCGGTCGTCCCCCCGCCGCCGGCCTCGGCGCCCCCGCGTCCGGAACGTCCTCCGCTGCCCGGCGGGAGCCCGCGGCGCATCTGCTCGAGCTGCATCCGGGCGGCCATCTGCTGGGCCACCAGGGCGGTCTGGATGCCGTGGAAGAGGCCCTCCAGCCAGCCCACCAGCTGGGCCTGGGCGATACGCAGCTCGCCGTCGGACGGGGTCTGGTCGTCGTCGAACGGAGCGATGATGCGGGCCAGCTCCTCGCGCAGCTCCGGGGACAGGGCCTCCTCGAGCTCGCGCAGTGACGCCGCGTGAATCTCCTTGAGCCGGCGGCGGCTCGCGTCGTCGAGCTCGGTGGCGCGGACCTCCTCGAGGAGCTGCTTGATCATGGTGCCGATCCGCATGACCTTCGCCGGCTCCTCGACCGCCGACGACGCCTCGTCGGGCTCGGCCCGGTCCGCCTCGGTCTCGGCGCGGGGTTCGCCGGTGGGGACGCGCACGGTGCCGACCGGGGTGCCGTCCGGTCCGACGATCATGACCTGGTCGCCCGACTGTCCCTCGGGCTGCTCGCTCATGGGCGCCATCCTGGCGCATCCGGGCCTGGTCCGTCCGGGACCATGAGCGGTGCAGTCGCGGACCACCCTCGGCTACGCGGCGAAGCCGACGTACCGTACCGGGGCATGGCGGTGGACGTCGCTCGGGTCCGGGGTCAGGTCCCCGCGCTCGGCGACGGCTGGGTCCACCTCGAGGCGCCCGCCGGCATGCAGGTCCCCGACCAGGTCGCGACGGCCGTGTCCTCCGCGCTGCGGGCCCCGGTGGCGCCGCCCGGCGGGGTCTTCCCGGCCTCGCAGCGGGGCGGGGCGATCGTCGACGCCGCCCGTCGCGCGGTGGCCGACCTGGTGGGCGCCGAGCCCAAGGGCGTCGTCCTCGGCTCCTCGGTGCCCGCGCTGCTCGAGCGGCTGGCCGACGTGCTCTCCACCACCTGGGCCCTCGGCGACGAGGTCGTCGTCTCCCGCCTCGACGACCGCGCCAACGTCGCCCCCTGGACCCGCGCCGCGGGCCGGGCCGGCGGGTCGGTGCGCACCGCCGAGGTGGACGTCGAGACGTGCGAGCTGCCGAGCTGGCAGTACGACGACCTGCTCGGGCTCCGCACCCGCGTCGTCACCGTGACCGCCGCCTGCGCGCATCTGGGCACTCGCACCGAGGTCGCGGCGATCGCCCGGAAGGTGGACGCGCTGCCCGCGCCGTCGTCGGGCATCGAACCGTTGATGGTCGTCGACGCCTCCGCCGCGGCCCCCTACCTGCCGATGGACATGGACACGATGGGCGCCGACGTCATGGTGCTCTCCGCCGCGGCGTGGGGCGGCCCCGCCGTCGGTGCCCTGGTCTTCCGGACCCCGGAGCTGCTCGACCGGCTCCCCGCGGTGTCCTTCGACGCGGCTGCCCGCGGGCCCGAGCGGCTCGAGGTCGGGGACGCGTCGTACGCGCTGCTCGCCGGCCTCGTCGCCTCCGTGGACCATCTCGCCGACCTCGACGACCGCGCCTCGGGATCGCGCCGCGACCGGATCCTCACCTCGATGTCGTCGATGCGCAGCCACCACGACGAGCTCACCGAGTACCTCGTCTCCGAGCTGCGGTTCCTGCCGGGCGTCACGGTGCTCGGCGAGCCGGCTCGGCGGATCCCGACCGTCGCGTTCCTGGTCGCCGGTCGCACCGCCCAGGAGGTGGCCGAGCGGGTCGCCGACCAGGGCGTCTGCGTGCTCATCGACCCGGGCGACCAGGGGGCGCTCGAGGTGATCGGGGGCGCGGAGATCGGCGGGGTGGTCAAGGTCGGGCTGGCGCACTACACGTCGCGGGCCGACGTGGACGCGCTCGTGGGTGCGCTGACGCGCTCGTGAGCACTTTCGGTGGCTATGGAGCCTGTCGGGTTTTGTAGCTGCGGGGTGGGCTGGGGTGTGCCGGTCCGACCTTGTTGCTGGGGTTGGGTGGTGGCGTGGCTGGCTTGGCCGCTGGTCGCGGTGGCTGGCGGTCTGCGCGGTCCGAAGGGCCGGGTGGGCCCGGGGGCGGCTGCCTGAGGTCAGGTGGCGAGCTAGCGGGCGGTGTGGAGTTTGCGCAGGTTGTGAGCGGTGGCGATCAGGGCCAGTTCCGCGCGGACGTTGTCGAAGCCGCGCAGCCGGAAGCGATCGCTGATACGGGCCTTGATCTGCCCGAAGACGGGTTCGACGGTGACGCCGCGGCGGCGGTAGCGGGCGCGTGGGTCGGGCTCGGCCAGCCGGGCGCGCATCGCTTTGGCTCGGGCTGATTGCCGGCGGGGTGGATGTTGTTCGGCCGGGTCGCGCAGCGCGTCACGGTTGGGTGGGACCAGGGGCTCGGGGCCGGCGTGGTCGCGGTGAGCGCTGTGGAGGGCGTCGAGGTCGCCGGGGTGGAAGTAGCCGGTGTCGGCGAGCACCGCCTCGACCGGGTCGGTGATCCCGGCCGCGGCCAGGTTGTCCAGCGCGGCGTGGGTCATCGCGGCGAGCTGGCCGACGTCGTTGGCCTGGTCGACGACCTCGACGGCGAGCACGAGCTGGTCGTCGCTGACCGCGGCCTGGGCGTTGAAGCCCTGCAGGAAACCCTGCGCGGTGCGCAGCGGGCGGGAGTCGGGGTCGGTGGTGTTCGCCCTGCTCGGCGGGCCCGGCTCCGCGGGGCCCGGCCGGGTCGGGGGCCGACCCTTGGGGTAGCGGCCGTGCTCAGCGCGGTAGGCCTCCCGCGCCGCGGTGGCCTGCTCATAGCGGGTCTGGCGGGCCGCCGCCGCGGCCGCGGTGGCCGCCTCCCGGGCCCGAATCTTCTCCCGGGCCTGCGCAAACCGGGCCCGGCGACGGTGCGGGTCAGCCATGTCCTCGCCCGGCTCATCCCCCCGGCGCCCCGCCCCGTACTCGGCGTCCTCGGCGGCGTCGGTGCTCTCCGCGGCGGCCAGCCGGTCCTCGACCAACCCACCCAGGTCGAACTCGCCCTGAGCGGACCCCTGCGGCCCGGCGGAGGCAGGGTCCTCGGCGGCCAGGACGCGTTCGATACCGGCGGCGGTGCGGTTGGCCCGCGACGAGGCGTTCGCACGGAACTTGCAGCCATCGACTGCGATCGTCCCGACCTGGCCCAGCCCGGCTTCCCGGCACAACCCCAGCACCTGGGTGAACAGGTCCTTGAACAGCTCACGGTGGCGCTGCCGGAACGCGGCGATGGTGTCGTGATCGGGATGCTGGTTGCCGGTGATCACCATGAACGCGGTGTCGTGCTCGCAGAGCCGCTCGATCTGGCGCGACGAGGACTGCCCACAGCAATAGGCATAGATCAACAGGGTCAGCATCATCGTCGGGTCATAGGCTCGCCGACCCCGCCCACCCAGACGATAGGTGCTGATCAACGCGGTCAAGTCCAGCGCCTCGACCGCGTCGATCAACACCCACGCCAGATGTCCCTCGGGCAGCCAGTCCCGGATGTCGGGGGGCAACAAGAACCCGGTCTCACGATCCACCGGACGGAACCCACGAGCCACCCCAAGATCTAATCAGGTCCCGGGGCCGACCGGGACCCTAAAACCCGACAGGCTCTATAGGGCGGATTAGTGCTCACAGGCGCGTCAGCGCACCACCAGCAGCAGCTTCCCGACGACGCCGCCCGCGTCCATCAGCTCGTGCGCCCGCGCCGCCTCGGTCACCGGGATGCGCTCCTGGATCACCGGCCGCACCCGACCCGACCCGATGAGCGGCCACAGGTCGGCGCGCACCGCGGCGACGATCGCGCCCTTGCCGTGCGGCCCGCTCACCTCGCGGGCCCGCAACGACGTCGCGCCCACCGAGAGCCGGCGCATGAGCAGCTTCGCGAGGTTGAGCTCGGCCTTCGCGCCGCCCATCAGCCCGATGATCGTCAGCCGGCCGTCCGGTGCCAGCGAGTCGAGGTTGGCGTCGAGGGTCCTGGCGCCGATGTGGTCGAGGATCAGGTCCGCGCCGTGCCCCTCGGTCGCGGTCTTGACCTCCTCGACGAGGTCGCCGTGGTAGTCGATCGCGTGGTCGGCCCCGAGGTCGCGGCAGAGCTGCAGGCGGTCCTCGTGACCCGCCGTCGCGAGCACCCTCGCGCCCAGTGCCTTTCCGACCTGGATCGCGTGCGTCCCGATCCCGCCGCTGCCGCCGTGGACCAGGAACGTCTGGCCCGCGCGCAGTCCACCGAGCAGGACCACGTTCGACCAGACGGTGCACGCGACCTCCGGCAGAGCGCCGGCGTCGGTGAGCGACACGCCGTCGGGTACCGGCAGCAGCTGCGGCGCCGGCACTGCGACCTTCTCCGCATAGCCCCCGCCGGCGAGCAGCGCGCAGGCGAGGTCGCCGACGTTCCACTCGCTGACGCCGGGGCCGACCGCGCTGACCCGCCCGGAGCACTCCAGGCCGGGGAGCTCCGAGGCGCCCGGCGGAGGCGGGTAGTTCCCCTGACGCTGCATGATGTCGGCGCGGTTCACCCCGGCGGCCACGACGTCGAGGACGACCTCCCCGGAGCCGGGCTCCGGGTCGGGCTGCTCGGTCCACTCGAGGACCTGGGGTCCTCCGGGCTCGCGGATGGAGATGCCGTACACGGCGGCGGACGGTATCGGGGTGGCTCGTTCGGCGCGCGACGGCGGAGCCCGGTGCCCGACCGACGTGCGGATCTGCGCCTACGATGGGGGTATGTCCGGTGTGCATGACGAGCCGCGCTGGCTCGACGCGGAGGAGTGGCGCGCCTGGCGGAACTACATCGCCGGGCAGGCCCTGCTCCTCGGTCGGCTGGGTCGGGAGCTGCAGGACACCCACCGGCTCGCCTTCGCCGACTACGAGATCCTCGTCCGCCTCTCGGAGAAGCCCGACCACCGCCAGCGGATGACGTCGCTGGCCGAGGAGGTCGTCGCGTCGAAGTCGCGGCTGTCGCACCAGGTCGGCCGTCTGGAGGCCGAGGGGCTCGTGCGCCGGGAGGTGTGCGACTCCGACGGCCGCGGCGTGTTCGCCGTCCTCACCGACGAGGGGTTCGCCCGTCTGCAGGCCGCAGCACCCGACCACCTGCACGGGGTGCGGGAGCACTTCGTCGACCTACTCGACGACGACGAGCGCAGGGTGATCGGCGACGTCTTCGAGCGGATCGTCGCCAAGCTGCGCCCCTGATCGTGCAGGCCCCGGGTGGCGACGACGACCGGGCTCGTTGCCTACCCTGGCTGGCGGAAGCGTGGCAGAGCGGCCGATTGCATCCGCCTTGAAAGCGGACGTACCGAGAGGTACCGGGGGTTCGAATCCCCCCGCTTCCGCAGGTGAGCGCCGGTGCTGACGGATCCCCTGGGTCGACGTGGATCCGGTGCCAGTAGCGGACCACAGCAACGGGTCGGTCCTCGGGGCTCACACAGCGTGGCGACCAGGTCGACCCGCGGTCTCTTGTACCCCCGACCCTTGGGCAGCTCGATCGAGGCGCCGGTGGCCGGGTGGACGTCGCCGCAGCGGTCAGGGAAGGTAGTGGACGTCGACCTAGACCCCGTCGCATGTTCTTCCCACGAGAAGTGGGGACGTCGACGAGGTGTCGGGGGACAAATGGTTCGCAGGAGCCCGGACGAGCTGCAGACGAGGCAAGAGATCTGTCGTGCCGAGTTCTTGGTAGCCCTGGCGCGGGGCCTCAGTCGTGAGGAGAGCGCCGAGGTGTTGAGACACCGCGCCGCCGCACAGCGGCTGTCTCTCCATGCGGTAGCACTCGCCGTGCTCTCGAACGAGCCGACCGACGAGCTGCTGGTCTTCCGGTCCCCGCTACCGGCACCGTCGCATCCCGTTCGGCACCTGTACGCGCTCCGATCGCTCGCAGCTGAGGAAGCCACAGCCACCACCAGCGCCTTGGCGCCGCAGCAGGGTCGACACCGCGCCCGCTGAATCGCCGCGGAGCCCCTGGATCCTGGACGACCGTCAGGGGATGTAGCGCGTTCGGCGTGGGTTCGTCCACCAGCGCGCCGGCAACCGGCACCCTCGGCGTTTCTGCTGGCACTGGTGGTCGGGGAAGGCTGTCGAGCGCCGCGTTGGCCAGGGCCACCCTCGACTGCCGGTCGCGACGGCGAGTGACCAGGCCGGCCCCACATCGCCGAAAGACCGGCCAGGGTGCATGCTGGGGCGGCGGTTCACCAGTGCAGCCGATCGAAGTGATCTCGTGCGTCAGCCCGGACCGAGCGGCGGCGGGGTCGATTTCGAGATCAACTCTGGTGAACGACGTCGCCCAGCAATGCTCTGAGGTGGCGTGGTGGCGGTATCGCCACCTGCATTGCGGTCGACCACACAGCCGCTGACCGGACGCGGGGCGCTCGCCCATCGAGCAGCGCCTCCGGTGGTCCCGTTCTTCATGTGCGTCCCCGAGCCCGGGTTCCCGGGACAGGGCAGAGCGCAGCGCATGTCGCTCCGGCCTGCCTAGCGTGCACGCACTGCTGGTGGTGCTGCGCTCGTCCCCACTCGAAGCCGAAAGTGGGCCGCACGTGGACCCTCAGCAGCACGACGACCTCGTCATTGCGCTGCGCAGCGCCGCCCGCGCCATGACGCAGCGCCGCAGCATCCGCGACCTGGAACAAACGCTTCAGGAGATCGTCTCCTCGGCGGTCGAGACGATCCCCGGGGTCGACGCCGGCAGCATCTCCATGACCCAGCACGGGCGCGTCGAGACCCGCTACCCCACCAGCGACGCGATCCGCAAGCTCGACGAGACCCAGGGCGAGCTGCGCGAAGGACCGTGCATCACGGCGATCGACGACCCGCCGCCGAGCGGCATTCTCGTTGCCCGAGACTTCGCCGGCGCCGACGCCGAGCGCTGGCCGCACTTCGCCCCCCGGGCCGTCGACGCCGGGTACCGGGCGCTGATGTCGACGCAGCTGTCGAGCAACGGCGGAGTGCGTGCGGCCCTGAACCTGTACTCGGAGGGCCCGGACGCCTTCGACGAGCACGCCCAGACCGTGGCGGGATTGTTCGGGGTCCAGGCCTCGCTGCTGCTCTACGGCAGCGACACCGCGATGCACCTCCAGCGGGCCGTGGACAGCCGGGACCTCATCGGGCAGGCCAAGGGCATCGTCATGGAGCGCTTCAAGATCGACGACGAGGCGGCGTTCCAGATGCTGGTGCGCACCTCCCAGGACACCAACATCAAGCTCACTGCCGTCGCCCAGTGGCTCACCAGCGAAATCCGCACCCAGGCCGGGTCGGACCAGCAGACCCACATTGACCACCGATGACCGGGAGTCAGCGTTTGTCGGCCGGGGCTCGCTCTCGCGCCAGGGGCAGCCGAGGCGGTTACCGAGAGGTACCGGGGGTTCGAGTCCCCCCGCTTCCGCCACGCCGGGAGAGGGGAGCATGAGCACCGTGACCAGCACGACGCCGGGCCCGGTGGCCGACCTCGGGCGGGCGTTCGAGGCGGCGGCGACGATCGTCGACGCGATCCCCGCGGACCGGCGCGACGCGCCGTCGCCGTGCGCGGACTGGACCGTCGCCGACGTCGTCGAGCACGTCATCGGGGGCAACCTCGCCGTGGCCCGCTCGCTGGGCACCGATCTCGCCGACGCGCCCGACCTGGCCGAGTCGCTCGCCCCGCGGTTCCGGAGCTCCGCCGAGGCCCTCGTCGCCGCGCTCGGCGCCCCGGCGGTGCTCGCCGGCACGGTCACCGTTCCCTTCGGCACCGTGCCCGTGCCCGTCGCCGTCCAGTTGCGCACCATCGAGGCGCTGGTGCACGGGTGGGACGTGGCCGTGGCGTCCGGACAGGACCCGACGATGCTCCCGGCCGACCTCGCGGAGGCCGGCCTCGCCTTCACGGGGTCGGTCTTCGCGACACGCGACCGCGCGGAGCTGCCCTTCGGGCCGGCCGTGCCCGTCGCCGACACCGCGCCGGCGATCGACCGGCTCGCCGGCCTCCTGGGCCGCCGCGACCCCCGGACGTGAGCCCTCAGGCCCCGACCGCCGCCCGACGACGCAGCAGCCGCAGGTACCCGACGAGCATCGCGGCCAGGACCAGGCCCATCAGCAGCACCGACACCCCGATGCCGATCACCCCGGCCACGCCCGCGCACACCAGCACCCCGACGACGGCCAGCGCGACGTAGCCGTACGCGAGCGAGCCCGACGCCCACGTCAGCCGCCGCAGCGCCGTGAGCACCACGAGGACCAGCGCGATCGGCACGGCCACCGCGAAGCCGGCGGTGATCGCCGCGACGTGGGAGGTGTGCTCCTCGGCGTCGACCGCCACCTCGATCCCCGCCCCGGTCGCCGCGACGCCCGCGAACACCACGTAGTGCCCGTAGCCCCAGATCAGCGCCGTGCGCAACGACGTCAGGCCCTCGTCGTCACCCGCGAGGAAGTAGATCCACCAGAGCCCGACGACGACGAGCAGGCCCCCGATCCCGAGCAGGAGCAGTGAGACCGAGAACCCCCGCTCGGAGAGCGCCGGGCCGAAGGCGCCCGTGATCCCGAGGATGACCTCGCCGAGCACGATCAGCGTCAGCAGCCCGTAGCGCTCCGCGATGTGCTCGGGGTGCCACGTCGTGCCGCCGGTCGGGGAGGTCGACGCATCGACGTCCCGCGACTCGGCGAGCGGTGGCAGCGACAGCTCCCCGACGACCAGCACGACGAACCCGATGAAGGTCCACGGCACCGGGACGAACACCAGCCCGATCCAGAGGAGCTGGATGACGACGAGCCCGGCCGCGTAGGCGTAGGTGACCGGGGCGCGGGCCGGGTCGTCGTGCGCGGCGCGCAGCCACAGCGCCACCATCGCGACCCGCATGATCGTGTAGCCCAGCACCACGGTGTCGATGTCGAAGTGCTCGAACGCGGCGGGCACCCCGACGGCGAGGACGAGCACGCCGGCCATCTTGAGCACCGTGAGCACCCGATAGAGGGCGTCGTCGCAGTCGTAGGCCGAGGCGAACCAGGTGAAGTTGATCCACGCCCACCAGATCGCGAAGAACACGACGAGGTAGCCCAGGACGCCGGCGAGGACGTGGGCCTCGGTGATGGCGTGGTGGAGCTCGGCTGCCGCGGAGGAGATGGCGACCACGAACGTCAGGTCGAACAGCAGCTCCAACGGGGACGAGACGCGGTGCTCCTCGTGGGGGTCCCGCGCGGTCATCGGGCGGAACCACTCGGTGCGGGGGCTGGTCACCCGCGGAATCCTCCCGGATTCGGGGCGAGCGGAGCGACGGGGACGAAACAGCCCCGTCCCAGCAGTCCGGTCTCAGAGCGACGGGGCGCGCACGACGTCGTCGGGTCCGACGGGGTCGGGCACCGGCCGGTCGCCGCCCTCGAGCACAAGGCACACCCGTTCGGCGAGGCGGTCGGAGACCGCGCGGTAGAACCGGCGCTGGGTGAAGCGCCCGAAGACCCCGAACCCGAGCGCGATGAGCGGGTTGGGGATCGCCGCCCGCGACGAGACGCCGGTGATGACGAACTCGACCTTGCCCGTCGTCGTGTTCTTGACGACCTCGTAGACCAGCCGCCCGCGCTCCAGGTGGCGCTCGAGGGTGCGGTAGCTCCACCCCCACACGCGCTCGGAGGTGCCGTCCGCGCGCTCGCGGGTCTCGTCGATCTCGGCATCGACACGCACCCCCATGGGGAAGCGCAGGACGAGGAACCGGCCCTCGAGGAGCATGTCCCGGCCGACGAGGGGCGTCCGGGAGTGGAACGTCGCCGTCATGATGCCGCGGTCCGCGAACTCGTAGTCGTGCACGAGCGCGCAGGCGATCTCCCACGGACCGCCGGGCTCGGGGTCGCCGGGCTCCTCGACGGCGAGGGCGTGGCGCAGCCGGTCGTGGTGCCAGCCCTTGCCGCCGGTCGTCGAGGGGTCGTAGTTCAGGTCGTACCGCGCGATCTCGTCGAGCTCGTGCGCCGGGTCCGGGACGGGTGAGAACCGCCAGCTCCGCATCGTGCTCCTTCCCTCCGCACCCGGCCGGCCCGTGAGCGCGCCGCATGATCCCAGTCGGCCCACTCGCCCGCCCGTCGTACCCACCCGGCCGTCGATCGCCAACACTGAGCTGCTCACCCGCGCCGTACCCGGCTCTCAGCGACCCCTCAGCAGCCCTCCGTAGCCTCCGCGGCCGATGATCTCCCTCGGGAAGCCGGCCGTGACCGGCGAGCGTCGGCTGAGCTGGGACGCCATCCGCGTCCTCGCCGTGGTGAGCGTGGTCGTCCAGCACGCCACCTTCACCGCCCAGGGCGTCATGCCCTGGCTCGCCGCACCGCCGTTCACCTGGAGCGTCCAGGCGGGCGCGAACACCCTCATGGTGGTCTCGGCGTACTTCGTGTGCGTGACGCTCGCCAAGCGCCGTCCCGCCCGGTGGTGGTGGCAGCGGCTGGCCCGACTCCTGCCCGCGTACCTGGTGGCGGTCGTGGTCACCTACGCCGCGACCCTGGTGGCCGCCGGCTTCGGCTACTGGCGGCCCGGCGTGCGCGACCTGGTCGGCAACCTGCTCCTCGTCCAGAGCTTCGACCCGTCGGTCACGTACATGGACCACTCCTACTGGACGCTGCCGCTGCAGCTCGGCGTCTTCACGCTCGCAGCCCTCGCCGTCGGACTCCTCGGGCGCGACCTGTGGCGCCACCCGGTGGCGCTGCCGACCCTGGCCTGGGCCGGTGTCGTCGCCCCCGTCCTGCTCGCCGAATGCGCGACCGGCCACCTCGCCTCGCTCTCGAACGGCTTCGTCATGTGGCGCTGGCAGCTGTTCGCGATCGGGCTCGCGATGTGGCTGGCGAGCAGGCGTCGCATCTCGGTGACCCACCTCGCAGCGCTGACCGCGGCGGGCGTGCTCGCGGAGGCGATCATCACCCCGGACGCCGACTCCGCGATCGTGCTGGCGCTTGCCTGCCTGCTCGTCGCCGCAGCCACCCTGGGCCCGGACTGGACCTTCCTGCGGGTGGGGCCGCTGCCGCGGATCGTCGGGTGGCTGGCCGGCATCTCCTACGGCGTCTACCTCATGAACCAGCAGATCGGCTACTTCTTCGCCTGGCTCGCGCAGGACGGGTTCGGCGTCACGGGGTGGGGCCGGATCGTCGGCGTCGTCCTGCTCGCGGTGCTGCTCGGCTGGCTGCTCACCCGGCTCGTGGAGCGCCCGGCGGTCCGGGCGCTCACCCGCCGTCGTCAGCCGGGGAACGACGAGGCCGCGTCGATCAGCAGGTCGTTCTCCTCGGACGTGCCCGCGGAGATCCTCACACCGTCCGGGGAGAAGCCGCGGACGACCACCTTGTGATCCAGCGCGTGGTCGGTGAAGGCCTGGGTACGCTCGCCCAGCGGCAGCCACAGGAAGTTCGCCTGCGACTCGGGGACCTCATAGCCCATGCCACGTAGCGCCCTCGCCATTCGGGTGAGCTCGTCGACCGCGCCGCGGGCGTCGGCCAGCAGGTCGTCGAGGACCTCGAGCGCCGCCATCGCGGCCGCCTGGGCCGGCGAGGACACCGAGAACGGCACCGAGACGCCCTTCAGCGCGGCGGCGAGGTCGGTGGACCCGATCGCGTAGCCGACCCGGAGGCCGGCCAGGCGGTGGGCCTTGGAGAAGGTGCGGAGCACGACGATGTGCGGGTGGGCGTCGGAGAGCGTCAGCCCGTCGGGGACGTCGGGGTCGGAGACGAACTCGCGGTAGGCCTCGTCGAGCACGACGAGCACGTGGTCGGGCACGCGGGCGAGGAACGCCTCGAGCTCGGCCCGGCGCACCGCGGTCCCGGTGGGGTTGTTGGGGTTGCAGACGAACACGATGCGGGTCCGCTCGGTGATCGCGTCCGCCATGGCGTGCAGGTCGTGGACGTGGCCCGGGGTCAGCGGGACCGGGACCGCCCGGGCGTGGCCGATGAGCGTCACGATCGGGTAGGCCTCGAACGAGCGCCAGGCGAAGATCACCTCGTCGCCGGGCGAGCAGACCGCCGAGACCAGCTGCTGGCACAGCGCCACCGACCCGCAGCCCACCGCGATGCGCTCCGGCGCGACCCCGTGGTGCTCCGCGAGCCGGCGGGTGAGCGCGGTGACGGTGATGTCGGGGTAGCGGTTGCCCGCGGCGACCGCCTCGGCCACCGCCGCCTGCACCGCGGGGTGCGGAGGCAGCGCGACCTCGTTGCTCGCGAGCTTGACCGCCCCCGCGACCGTGCGGCCGGCGACGTAGGCGGGCAGCGAGGACAGGTCCGGGCGCATCGGCGTCGGTGCGGTCACGCCCCCACGGTAATCGGCAGGTCACGGTGTCGGTTCGGACGCGGCCTGCTCCCACCACGCGGAACGTGACGTGGAAGGCTGGTGACCATGACGACCCGGACGGAGACGATTCCGCTGGTCGACGACACCGAGCTCGCGGTGACCGTCGGCGAGCCGGACAGCGCGGCGGTGCGCGGCGGAATCGTCGTACTGCACTCCTCGCGCGGGGTCACCGAACGCACCGAACGCCTCGTCGAGGGCCTCGCGGACGAGGGCTGGCTCGCCGTCGCCCCTCACCTGTTCCACCGCGAGGGCGCCGCCCGGTTCGACGACGCCGCCTCGGTGTCCGAGGGTGCCGCGCGGGTCTCGGGGGCGTCGGTGCTCTCCGACTCCGACGCCGCGTTCGGCTGGCTCGCCGACCACGGCGTGCCCTCGGACCGCATGGGCGTCCTCGGCTTCGACCTCGGGGCGACCGCGGCACTCGTCGTCGCCTCACAGCGGGCCCTGGGGGCGGCGGTGACGATCGCCGCGGCCGGCGTGCAGTCGCCGCTGGCCGACGGGCTGCCGCCCCTGCTCGACGTCGTCGGCGAGCTGACCTGCCCGTGGCTCGGGCTCTACGGCGAGACGGGCGACCCGATCGACCCCTCCGACGTCGACCGCCTCCGCGAGGCGGCGCACGCGTCGGGCGCCATCGTCGACGTCGTCGTCTTCCCGTCGGCCGAGCACCGCTTCGACGCCGACGACGCCTCGCCGATGCAGACCGACCCGCTCGAGGACCGCGACGGCGGGGGCACCCGGTCGGAGGCACGCAATCGCGTGCTGAACTGGTTCGACGCACACTTGCGCTGACGTCGCGACGCGCCTGGCAGCGGAGCCGGAGGACGGTGTGACGACCACGCAGGAGCGGCCCGAGGGGGAGCTCCGGCAGGAACGGCGCCGGCGCGCCCGCATCGCCGGGGTCGTCGTGTGGTCGGCGCGCATCGTCGGTCTCCTGACCATCTTCTCGATCTTCGCTCCCGCGGCGCGGCGGCGGCTGGAGCCCGCCGCGTGGTTCGGGCTGCCGGTCGAGGCGTCGCTCGTGGGGACGGTCATCCTCGCGACGGCGGGCGTCGGGCTGATCCTGCTGGCCACCGGGCTGCGGCGCCGGAAACGTCGGGCCTGGCAGCTCGCGGTGCTGCTCGCCCTGGCGATCATCGCCTCGCACGCCCTCGGGCGACATCCGATCCCGCCGCTCGTGGTGGCCGTCGTCCTGCTGATCGGTCTGCTGCTCACCCGGCGCGAGTTCGACGCGGTCCCCGACCCCGTCGGCCGGCTCCTCGCGCTGCGGCTCGTGCTGCAGCTGCTGGTGGCCGGGTTCGTCATCGTCACGGCGATGCTGTACTTCGTGCGGCCGACCTTCTTGGTCGGGCGGCCCACGGCCGGGGAGCGGCTCGCGCACGCCGCGCTGTCGCTGATCGGTGTCGAGGGGCCGGTCGAGTTCCGGATCGACTGGTACGACGACCTCACCGCCGCCGTCGGTCTGAGCTTCGGGATCGGGGCGCTGCTACTCGGCGGGTACTTCCTGCTGCGCTCGGCCGAGCCCCGCCCGCAGCTCACCGCCGAGGACGTCACCGGGATCCGTGCGCTGCTCGACGGTCACGGTGCCGCCGACTCGCTGGGCTACTTCGCGCTGCGCCGCGACAAGTCCGTGGTGTTCTCGACCTCGGGCAAGGCGGCGGTGGCCTACCGCGTGGTGGCGAGTGTGGCGTTGGCGTCCGGCGACCCGCTCGGCGACGTCGAGGCGTGGCCGGGCGCGATCGAGGCGTTCGTCGCGCGCTGCCGCCGCTACGGGTGGGTCCCCGCCGTGCTGGGCTGCTCGGAGACGGGCGCGCGGGTGTGGGCGCGGGAAGGGGGCCTCGACGCCCTCGAGCTCGGGGACGAGGCCGTGGTCGACGTGGCCACCTTCTCGCTGCAGGGCCGGGCGATGCGCACCGTGCGCCAGGCCGTGTCGCGGATCAAGCGCGCCGGCTACGCGACCTCGGTCCGGCGGCTGCGCGACATCGACGACACCGAGCTGGCGACGCTGCGGGCCTGCGTCGCGCGCTGGCGCGGTGGACCCGACGAGCGCGGGTTCTCCATGGCGCTCTCCCGGGCGGCCGACGCGGCGGCCGACCCGGAGGCGGTCCTCGTCGTCGCGTCACTGGAGGACACCCCCAAGGGCATCCTGCAGTTCGTGCCCTGGGGCACCGAGGGCCTCTCGCTCGACCTGATGATCCGCGATCCGACGGTCACCGAGAACGGGCTGAACGAGCTGCTGATCACCGACCTGCTCGCGGCGTGTCGGCGCCTGGACGTCAGCCGGGTGTCGCTCAACTTCGCGGTGTTCCGGTCCGCGCTGGAACGGGGCGAGCGCATCGGGGCCGGGCCGGTGGCCCGGCTCTGGGCGCGGCTGCTGCGGATCGCGTCGCGGTGGTGGCAGATCGAGACGCTGTACCACTTCAACGCGCGGTTCGGGCCCTCGTGGGTGCCGCGCTTCCTGGTCTTCGACGCGGTGCGCGACCTGCCGCGCATCGCCGTGGCCGCCTTCGAGGCCGAGGGCTACGGCGGCAGGCCGCCCGCGCTGCTTCGTCTGCTTCGTCGCTGACGCGACTCGTGCGTGCGTTTCCGTGCCGGGGCACGGAAACGCACGCACACTGCCTACGGCCGAAGGCCTCGCGGTGGTTCATCGCGCGGTAGCCCTCCGGGGACCTCGTCGAGCCCGATCGTCCGGTCGAAGACCTTCCCGGGCTCGACCTGGCCGTCGAGGATGTCGGGCACCAGGTCGTACATGTTGGCCTGGGTTGGCGCGATTCCCCCGGCGATGGTGATGTTCTTGGTGAACTTCGCCGCGGCGTCGGGGATGGTGCCGCTCTGCGGGACGCCGACGATCCCGACGTACCCGCCCGGCTTGGTCACGTTGAGCGCGGTCGAGAGCGACTGGTCGTACCCGACGGCCTCGATGGCCGGGTGCACCCCGTCGGTGCCGAGCAGGTCACGGACCTTCTGCTCGCCCTCCTCGCCCCGTTCCGCCACGACGTCGGTGGCGCCGAACTCGCGGCCGAGGTCCTTGCGGTCCTCGTCGTGGCCCATGAGCACGATGCGCCCGACGCCGAGCCGCCTCGACGCGAGCTACCCGTGCCGTCGTGGGCGGACGCACGCTGCCGTACGGGTCACCCCGGGGAGTACGGGTCGCCGCGCGACTCCTGTCGAAGATCCTGATCCTGGTCGCGTGTCGTGGCGTCGCTTGGGCGTGTCGCTCCCGAGCTCGCGATCATGCTCGGGGCGACGTGGCCCGGGGGCGGCCACAAGATGGCCGTGGGCGGCGTGTAGTGTCTCCGTCCGGTGGCCCGAGGGCCTCGGGAGGCTTCGCCTAGTCTGGTCTATGGCGCCGCACTGCTAATGCGGTTTGGGTTAACGCCCATCCCGGGTTCAAATCCCGGAGCCTCCGCGGCGGCGACCGACCGGGCCTGCCGTCACAACTGAAGACCGTGTCATCAACGGACATGCGCCCGTAGCTCAACGGATAGAGCATCTGACTACGGATCAGAAGGTTAGGGGTTCGAATCCCTTCGGGCGCGCACGAGAACCAGCAGGTCAGAGGGGTCGCAGCGTTGCTGCGGCCCTCCTTTCATGATCGCTGGTCCACGGGCTGGTCCACGAGCGTTGCTACAGTGCCCGCATGACCGAGGCCTCCGCATCCCGTCGGCGGGGGAGCGTGCGGCGACGCCGTGATCGGTGGCAGGTCCGCGTCTCCGCGGGGGTCGACCCGGTCACAGGCGAACGCATCATCCTCACCGACAGCGTGCTCATCGCGAGACCCGGCAACAGCCGCTCAGAGCGTGCCGCCTTCAACGAGGCCGAGAAGCGCCGGACGAGACTGCTCGCCGAGGCCGACGACCTCCGCGTCGCACGGACACGGACCACGGTCGGCGCGCTCGTCGAGAGGTGGATGAGTCAGCACGAGATCGACGCGACCACCCGGATGACCTACGAGGCTCAGGTGCGCCTCTACATCATCCCCAACCTCGGCGACGTCCCGCTCACCCACTTCGCGCGAGACGCGAGCGAACGGCTCGAGGGGCTGTACGGGCGACTACGTCGTTGCCGGGGGTTGTGCTCCGGCCGTCCGTTCATCGAGTGCCACGCCACGGAGGAGCCGCATGACTGCGCCGACGCCGGGTGCAGGCCCCACGTGTGCAAGCCGTACGCCGCCTCGAGTATCCGGTCGATCAACGCGATCCTGTCCGGAGCCTGCGGAGCGGCAGTCCGCTGGGGATGGCTGACCTTCAACCCCGTCACCGGAGTACGGCTTCCGAGTAAGCCACGGCCACAACCACGGCCTCCGTCGACGGACGAGATGGCGAAGATCATCGAAGCGGCGTGGAAGGCCGCGCCGTGGTGGGGTCTCTTCCTCTGGGTGTCCGCCGTTCTGGGAGCTAGACGCGGCGAAGTCGTGGCACTGCAGTGGGAGGATGTCGACCTTGAGCTCGGTGTGATCCGCCTCGACGAGAACTACGTGCGAGCACCAAACGGCCTGGTGCTCAAGGACACCAAGAATCACCAGATGAGGCGGGTGTCGATCGACCCGCCCACAGTCGAACTACTGCGGCAGTACCTGGCGTCGTGTGAGGAGAAGCTCGCCACTGCGGGCGGCGTCCTCGGCGGTCGGACCTGGTTGTTCTCCGCTCGTCCCGACCTTAGTCGGCCTCGGGACCCAGCATCGCTCACGCGCCGCTACAGCGCGCTGGTCGCCAAGCTCGGCGTCGACACCACTCTGAAGGAACTCCGGCACTACTCGGCTACCGAGCTCCTAACCTCTGGTGTAGACCTGCGGACGGTCGCGGGCCGGCTAGGTCACGGCGACGGCACGACGACCCTGCGCTTCTATGCGGCCTGGGTTGGGGCTGCGGACCAGGCAGCGGCCACGACGATCGGCGGGCGGATGCCTCGTATAAGTGACTCGAGCCACACCATTAGTTGATCAGTCAACCGAGGCGTGAGGGCCTGCCTCGGGCGTGGGTCACTCAGCGGTCCTGAGCGGCGCGAGCGCCAGCGTGCGACGACACCGATGTCAGCGTCAGCTGGCTCGAGCTGACCTCGTCGCGTCCACCAGAGCCGCGTCAAAGTCGCGTGTTTCCTGCGAGCCGGGGTAGCGCTCGCGGAGCGTCGTGCTGAGCTCCGAACCCACCATCAGCAAGGATGGGGCCGAGACTCGACTCTTGCCGAGCGCCTTCGCGCCGTACTCGGCAGCGACCTCAGGCTCGCCCCGACGCGCGGCCACGACGCCCAGAGTCAATTCCGCCTCCGCCTTCCGCATCGGCGACAGGTCCGATCCGTCGTAGCCGGTAACCTTGCGAATCGTCTCGCGCGCATGCAGTTCTGCGAGCGTGTCGTTCCCCACTAGTCGGTAACAATCCATTGCGTAGAAATCAAACTTATCCGGGTCGACGACAAAATGGTTGTCGGGCCGTTCTGGAAACGGGAGCGAGTCGAGGAGGGTTCGGCCCTTCTCGAGGGCCTTCATCACGTTCCGCTGATCTCCGATCCTAGCCCACGCCTTAGCCTCCTGGGCGTGTAGCTGAACCGCAACCGAGCGCCCCGGTGCAGCATCGAGGCCTGCCTGCGACGCTTCGATCACGTCGCCGTATCGACCGTTCGTGAGAGCGAACCACGCGCGCATCTCGTGGGCCCAACCCGCAACGGGCTGGTTACCCGCTTCGTTGCTCAGCTGTAGGGCGCCGATACGAGTGGCTTCTGCCTGGGAGGTCTGACCAATATCGTTCTCCAGGCATCCGATTAGGAGAGTCAACCATCCCGCCGCATCAAGGATGTCCCTGTGCTGGGGGAATGTGACTCGTTCGTCGAGCAGGGCGGTGATGCGTGTAAGCCATTCGCGACTCTCCCGGATAAGATCGTCGGGACTTCGGCTGACGTATTCGCAACACAGTTGCTCGACCGTTAGTGCAAGTGCATCGAGCGTGCTGTTGTCGACTGAAGATCTCCGCACGCGTTGGACGAGCTCGTGCGTATCCATCCCGCTGCGAGCGAGGAGTAGATCGTCGGCAGTGCCGACCTGTCGCGCCGGGCGGGGAGACGGGAAGATCGACTCGACGACGGTGCCCAGCGCAGCAGCGATGAGCGGTCGGTAGAACTCGTCAGGGCGGTTGCGCCCACGCTCCCATCGCTTCCACTGGTCAGTGATGCCTGTGGGCAGCGGGACGTCGGAGAACGTCCGCAGCGCGCGAGCCGCGTCGGCCTGCGACCAGCCTCGAGCCTCACGCTCGCGGCGGAGTCGCTGTGCCCACTCAGGCCGCTCTTCAGCGTCATCCGAGGACATGACTCGAAGTCTAGCTGATTTCAAGTACGTGATGCATAGTTCGAGCCTGGCGATCTCTGTCGATCGGCCGGTGGATAGCTGGGGGCAATATTGCCCCCAGCTGTCCACTTGATGGGGGCAAGTGCGCCCCCAATGTGTGCCCCCACCTTGCCTTCTGTGATGGGTGTCACTTGTCTCGCACGCTGTTTCCCATGACGCAGCTCGATGCCAGGAATGCCGAGGGTGGTAGTTCCACCCCACCAACCTTCTACACCGCCGGCGAGGTCGCTCGCATTTTCCGGTTGGACGAATCGACCCTCTATCGCCATCTAAGGACCGGCAAGTTCCCCGGACTCAAGGTCGGTGGACGTTACGTCGTGCCCCGCGCCGTTGTAGAGCGGTTGATCGCGGACGTCCTTGACGCAGGGGAGTGTGTCGACCTCAGCTCCTGGAGTGAGCGATGGCAAGGACGGCCGACGCGACCGAACGGGCAGGGCCTCGCGAGGGGCGTAGTCGCGGACGACCGATGAGCGGCACGGGCTTATTAATTCTGTTCGCCGTTCTGGGTGCGGTGATTTGCGCGAAGACGCGGTCGGCGGCGGGTGCGGTGGTGTTCTCGTTGATCGCGCTGGTGCTGTTTGTGGCGACACCGGTGGGGCAGGGGGTGCCGGGGGCGATCAGTGCGCTGATGTCGGCGGTTGATCGGGCGACGAGCCCGGTGCTGACGCACACCGCGATCCCGGCCAGCGACGGGACGGCGCGGTGAGCGCCGACGAGCGCCGCCGGCCTCGGGCGAGGCGCCGAGCCGGTGGTGTGGATGAGGCGGAGATGGCGCGCCGGACGGTGGCGGTGGCACCGATGGTGCGGGCGATGTGCGCGAACCGGCTGCGTGGGAACGGGTCGGAGGACGCGGCGCAGTCGGTGCTGGAGGCGGTGTGGCGGGCCCAGCATCGCCAGGAGTTCGCCGATCGAGGAGGCGGTCCGCCGCTACGCCGCGGCGGTGGCCCGGGTCCGGCTCCCGTATGACGATCACCGGTCGGTGCGGGCGGCGCCCACCTCGGATGTCTCGGAGCACCTGTGGGCCGAAGACGCCGGCGAGGAGCCGGAGGCCCGCTACGAGCGGACCGAGGCGATCGCGGAGGCCGCGCAGCGGGTGGCCGAGCTGATGGGGCGGTTGACCGACCGGGAGCGGGAGGTCATCGCGGCGACCAAGCTGGGTGGGCTGACCAAGGCGGAGGCGGCCGCCGCAGCTGGGGTTGAAGCCCAGCGGGGTGAAGTCGGCGCAGCGGCGCGCGATGGCGAAGATGCGCCAGAGCGAGGAGGCCCGCACGGCGCACCCGGCGGCCGCCGACGAGCTCGCCAGCCGAGCCCGCGGACGAGCCGCGGACGGGGAAGCTGGAGCGGCGCCGGGTGGCGCGGGCGGCGACGACCGACCAGCTGCCGGAGGGCCCGGTGGCGCATGCGGCGGCGGGGGCGGCGCGGGGGTTCGAGGCCGAGCACGGCCGGCTGCCCAGCCGCCGCGAGCTGGTGGCGTTGACCGGGGCGGGGTCGGGGACCGCGCAGCGGGTGGTGCGGGCGCTGCGCGAGCAGGACGGCGCCCGCTATGAGGTGACCACCCCGGTGCGCGATCAGGCGGTGGCCGCGGCGCAGCGGTTCGCCGCCGAGCACGGCCGGCGCCCGACACCGATCGAGCTGGCCCGGGCGGCCGAGACCAGCGAGCAGACCGCGCGGCATGTGCTGCGGGGCCTGGCCCAGCAGCAGCGCGACACCCGCGCGGGCGACGAGCAGGCGGGTGGGGGCCGGGGGTGGCCGAGCCCGTTGTCCGACCGGGCGGAGCGGGCCGCGCGGGAGTTGCGGGAGCGGGACGGGTCCTGGCCGGATTGGCGGGCGGTCAGCGAGGCCGCCCAGGTCGGGCGGACCACCGCGGCCGGGGTGCTGCGCGAGCTCAAGGCCCACTCGACCGACCACGCGGCCGAGCACGCCCGCGACAACCCCGCCACAGCCGCGCCCGCCCGGGCCCAAGCCGATTCACCGCCGGCCGAGCACCTCACGGCGACCCGACCGGCGAGCCAGCACACGGCACCGGGATCCTCCCCGCCGACCAGGCAGAGCACGGCACGGACCGACCGGCGTCGACCGCGTCCGGCCCGGTCGGCGAGGACGCCCCGACGACGGCGGTCGGGTCCCTGGTGGAGCGGGATCCGGTGGCCGCGGCGGGGACGGCGGTCGAGGCGGCCGCCGCGCCGCGCCGCCGCCACCGAGCCCGCCGACCCGGCGGAGGCGGGGGAGCCCGGGGCGCGGCGCGAGCAGCTGGCGCGCTGGCACGCCGACGACCACGGCCACGACCAGGGCCACACCGCCGCAGCGGGACAGGCAGCGGCGCCCGACGCCGGCACCTGACCGACCGCCGTCCCCCGCGCCCGGCGCGGGAGGTCCGGCGCCCGGCGTCGAGGGCTCGGGCCATGCCGGTGCACCCCCAACCCTGCCTCGCCGTGCGTCAAGCCGCGCCCAGGCGGGCGCGCGGCCTTCGGGCCGGTCCACGGCAGTCCTCGAGGAGACGACGAGATGAGCGACGACCACACCCCACACCCCATGCCGGCGAGCCCACCACACACCGAGGGCCGCCGTCGGCGCGTCTGCGCGGGTCCCCGCCGCCGGGGACCTCGACCCCCGGCTGACGCGACCCGCGACCCGACGGGTGCTCACCCAGATCACCCTCGATCACGACGCCGCGGGCGCCGCGGCCTGCCCACGCTGTGGCTGGCCGCTCTCGCGGGCGCGGCGGGAGTGCCCCTCACGGGTGATCGCCCACGCCGTCGGGGATCAGCGGCCGGTCCCGGGGTGGCTCGTGGGGCCTCGCCCGCTCGGTGCCGGGCGCGGTCATCGAGCCACCGGGTGCCTCGGCGGTGTCGCGGGAGGAGGCCGAGGACGCCCAGCTGGGGCTGTTCCCGGCCCCGCCCCGGGTGCGACCGGTCCTCTGGTGAGGGTGGTTCGCGGTGAGCGCCGCCAGCGGGGACACCGGCTGGCGGGCGCGGGCGGCGTGCCGAGATCAGGACCCGGAGCTGTTCTTCCCGACCGCCCACGACGGTCCGCGCCGCGCGGCGCAGGTCGCCGCGGCCAAGCGGGTGTGCGCGGGCTGCCCGGTCCGGAGCGCGTGTCTGCGGTTCGCTCTCGAGTACCTGCCCACGGCGTCGCCGGCGGGCTGGACGAGGACGAGCGCCGCGCCCTGCGCCGCCGCAGCGGTGCCCCGCCGGGTCGGTGTCGCGGCCGGGTCCGCGGGGGCTGGCCCGCCGGGCCCGCGCGGGCGGGTGCAGCGCCGCGCAGGTCGCGGCGTGGCTGGGGGTCTCCACCCGCACCGTGCACCGCTGGACCACCGGCGGCGCGGCATGAACACCCCCGGCCACCACCAGCAGCACCGACACCAGCACCACCAGCTCCAAGAGGATCGGCAGCCGGCGGCCCGGGACCTGCTCGTCCACGACATCCGCGCCGCGATCGCCCGCGCCACCGCAGCCTCGCCGCTCGGCGTCGAGGCGGGGACGGCGGAGTCCGCTGGCGGGGGTGCGGGCGGCGCGGCTGGCCCGCGACGTCGCCGCCGGCCAGCTGCGCGAGCAGGCGCTGCGGGCTCGCGGCGCCGGCCATGGCTGGGACGAGATCGCCGACGCGCTCGGACTCACCCACGACCACGAAGGCCGCGACGACGAGGGGTGCGGCCAGCAGCTGGGGGAGCTGGCCTGGGAGTGGCTGATCGAGCATCGCCCGCCACCCCCGGATGGGCGCCGTGGGATGGCCGGGTCGGCGGTGTGGGTCTGCACCGCCTGCCGCGCCCGGGTCCGCGACACCGGCCCGTACGCCTGCCATCCCGACGACCGCGAGACCGGTCACACCCCCGACTGCCCCCGCCACCGGGCCGCGCTGGCCGCCCACCTCCACGAGCTGAATGACCACGACGACACCGACGACCGGGACGACCGGGACGACCGGGACGACGCCGAGCTTGACCCGGCGAATGACATCACCGCCCGTCGCCGTGGCGGCGCGCTGCTCGAGGAGGGGAACGGCTGATGATCGCGGAAACGGTGATCGCGCTCGGGTTGATGGGCGCGGCCGCGCTGGCCTGGCACGCCGAGCGGTGGGGCCTGACCGCGCTGCTGCTGTGCGCGGCCGCGCTGCCGGCGGCGGTGCTGGTGAACCTGTTGGCCTGGCCGACGCTGCCGCTCGGCGGGGTGGCACTGGTCGCGGTGCTGGCGGCGCGGTGGCGGTGGTCGGGTTCGGCGCTGCTCGTGACCCGCTGGTCGGCCCGATCGCGCCGCAAGGCCGGGGTCGCCTCCGGCCTGGACATCACCCGCCGGGGTGGGGCGATGGCGATGCGGGCGATGGCCACCAAGGTCCGGCCCTCGCTCGCGGAGCTGTCCTGGTGGGCCCGATTCCGGCTCCCGGCCCGCGAGGTCGCGGTGGAGCTGGCCCGCGCCGGCTGGCTGCGGGTGTGGGCCTCGATCGAGGACGTCGTGCTGATCTTCGGGGGTCCGCGGACCGGGAAGACCGGCTGGCTCGCCGGCCGCGTCCTCGACGCCCCCGGGATGGTGGTGGTGACCTCCACCCGCACCGACCTGCTCGAGGTCTGCGCACCGCTGCGCGCGCTACGGGGGCCGGTGCACGTGTTCAACGCGGTCGGGCTGGGTGGGATCGCCACCACGCTGGGGTTCGACCCGCTGACCGGCTGCGCCGACCCGGTCACCGCCACCGAACGCGCCAGCGACCTGGTCGACGGCGGCATCCGCACCACCAGCCCGGACGCGCAGCGCTGGGACGACCAAGGCCGCCGGGTCCTCGCGGCGCTGCTGCATGCGGCGGCGCTGGGCGGCGGGTCGATGCACGACGTGCTGGATTGGGTCGCCGACAACGACCGCGCCGCCCGCGAGGTCCCCAGCCTGTTGCACCGCTCGGCGGTGCAGGCCTTCCACAAGGCCGCCCACCAGTTCGTCACCACCAACGACCGCACCCGCACCTCCATCACCAACTCGATCATGCCGGCGCTCGGCTGGCTCAATCACCCCGACGCGGTCGCCGCCGCCCAGGGACAGGGCTTCGACGTCGCCGCGCTGCTCGCCCAGAAGGCGACGGTGTTCCTGCTCGGCGCCGAGGAAGCCGGCACCGGCCCCCTGGTGACCGCGCTGACCGGGCACATCGCCCGCGAGGCCCGCCGGCTCGCGCCCTCGCTGCCGGGTGGCCGGCTGGACCCCAACCTCACCCTGGCGCTGGATGAGGCGGCGCTGATCTCCCCGGTGCCGCTGGAGTCGTGGACCTCCGACATGGGCGGGCGCGGGGTGACGATCATCGCGGCGTTCCAGTCCCGCGCCCAACTCCTGGCCCGCTACGGCGAGCACAAGACCGCCACCATCGTGAACAACACCGCCGCGGTGATGGTGTTCGGCGGCACCCGCGACCAGTCCGACCTGGCGTTCTGGTCCACGTTGGCTGGGGAGCGCGACGAACCGGTCCTCACCACCGACAACCACGGCAAGACCACCTCGCGGACCACCCGCCGGGTGCCGGTGCTGGGCGCGGCGCGGATCGCGAACCTGCCCCCGGGCCGGGCGGTGCTCTACCGCCGCGGCCTCGACCCGGTGATTGCCCGCGTGGCGATGGTGTGGCGTCGCCGCGACGTCCGCGCCCACGACCGGGCCGCCGCCCGCGCCGACACCGCCCGCAACCACGCCGCCGCCCGCAACAACGCCGCGGCCCGAAAGAACGCCGGGGACCGCAACCACGCGGCCCGCAACAGTGCAGCCCGCGACACCGCCGCGCGCCGCCGCGCCGCCGACACCCCACGGCCCGGACGCCTGACCACGCTCGTCCAGGCGCTGCTGCGCCGCGTCCGACCGGGCAGCGCGCCCTCCGCCTCGACACCCGCGGCGGCTGACCTCCGTCACGCCGCGACCTCAACGACAAGTCCCGAGGTGCAGCTGGCGCGGTGGGAACCGCCCCGACCCGAGCCGACCCCGCCCGCACCGCGAGGCGGGGAGCTGGAGGACGTCGAGCCCTGGGACGCCCCACGACGGGAGGGGGACCGTTACGGCGTCTACGACCGTCTCGGGCGAACGCGAGACGACGATAGACGAACCGAGCGGGACCTCGAGCCGCGCAACGGCACCGGAGAGGGCACCGAGGACGGCGACGCCCGCGGCGACGGCACCTCGGGGTGGTCGGCGTGACCAGCCCGGAGCCCGGCTTCGCTCGCGCGGACGTGGTGGCCGGGCTGGCCCGGGAGGTCGCCGGGCTGCGGCGCCTGGTGGACTCGCTGCCCGGCGAGCTGGCCACCGTCTCGGAGCGGGTCGACGACCTGGCCCGGATCGTGGCCCAGCTCGCCGACACCGTCGCCGCCACCCCACCCCGCGCGGCGCCCGCCCCGGCGCGGTCGTGGCTGCTCGCCCCCAATGATCCCCAGCTGGCCCGGGAGCTGCTCGACGAGCTGCGCGGCTGGTTGGAGCTGGTGTTCCTGCGCTACCCCGACGCCCGCGAGGCGCTGCCGGAGTGCTGGGCCTGGCACCCCGAGGTCGTCGAGGAACTGCTGTGGCTGTCCGCGGCGTGGCACCAGGCCTACCAGGGCTCGCAGGCCTCCGCGCAGCTGGCCGGGGATTGGCACGACCGGCAACGCCCCGGCGTGGTGCGCCGGCTGCGTGCGGCGGCCGCGGCGTGCTCGCGGGAGACCCACCAGCACGCGGCGGCCCGGCCCGGGTGGGGGCCAGCGCGGGCCGAGGCGCCGAAGCTGCACGACGACGACACCCTCGACGCGATCGCTGCCTGGTGGGGCGAGCACCGTGACCACCCCGCCCCGGAACCGCCACCCCGACCCGCCGCGGCGCGGTCACCGTGGCCCGACGGGCCCGGCGGAGACCCACCCGGCCCGAACGGTGGCGGTCCGGGCCGGGGCCGGTCGCGGTGAACAGGCCCGGGGGCGGCTCGTGGGCGGGGGTGGTGATCTGGGTGCCGGGGCTGGCGGTGGCCTGCGGCGCGGCGGCGGCGACGGTGCACGGGCTCTACGAGGTCGCGGTCGCCTCGAGGGTCCCGCCCGGGGTCGCCTGGCTCTACCCGCTGATCACCGACGGGCTCGCGCTGGTCGCCTACGCCGCCACCGCCCGGCTCCACGGAGCTGCGGCCCGCTACGCCTGGACGATCGTCGCCATCGCCGCCGGGCTCTCCGGGCTCGCGCAGGCCGCCTACCTCGCCGGCGGTCCCACCGTCGAGGTCACGCCCGCGCTGCGCTTCGGGATCGGCGCCTGGCCCGCGATCGCCGCCGCCGTGGTCGCCCACCTGCTCTACCTGCTGGCCACCGACACCCCCGACGACCACATCCTGCACGGGCGCCGCGACTCCGAGGTGGTCACCGCCACCGGGTCGGCCTTGTCCCGGTCAGAGGTTCAGCCGGGCGTTCAGCCCGAGCCGTTCAGCCTCCCGCCCGTTCAGCCCGAGGGCGCTGAACACCCTGTTCAACCCGGGACGCCCGACGACCCGGACGACGCACACGGGGCGGCTCCGCCGGACCGGTCGGCGGCGCGTTCAGCGCGCGTCCCCGGCGCGTGACCGAGCCGCGGAGGTCGCCACGCGGCACGCCAAACGCCAGGGCGCCTGGCCCACGGTCACCGAGCTCGAGACCGCCGCCGCGGTCTCCCGCGGCACCGCCGCCGCCGCGCTCAAAGCGCTGCGCCACCGCCCGCTGCCGCTGCACCTGATCAACACCACCGACCCCGGCGGCGAGCAGCCGTCCGACACCCACCCGGAGACCCAGCCATGACCACAGCCACGACCACCCGACAGGCCGACGACACCACCACGACCACCATCGAGCAGCACCACCAGACAGGACACAGCCAGCACGCCCAGCACCGCCCAGAGCACCGCCACGACCAAGAGCACGGACCAGCACGAGCCGATCACCACCACGACCCGACCACCGGAACCGACATACAAGACAGAGCAAAAAGATCAAGTACCCCAGCACACCGAGGCATCACGATCCCAAGGTCCGGGCCGGCCTCCGGCCGCCCCGACGGACGCTCCGCGCCCGGACTGTCCGCCAGCACCGGGGCCGATCTTGCCGAGGGGCGCTCGTCGGCTCCCTCTCAGGGCCAGGCGGCGGTGTCGTGGCGGTGGTCAGGGTGTTGAGCATCGCCACCGGCTACTCGGTGGACTACCTGCTGCGCCAGGTCGCCGCCGGGCGGGAGAACTACTACACCGGCGCGGTCGCCGACGGCGAACCCCCGGGCCGCTGGTGGGGCGCCGACGCCACCACCCTCGGCCTCGAGGGCGAGGTCGACGCGCAGGACATGAAGGCCGTGTTCGAACGCTTCCTCGACCCCCGCGACGAGGCGTTCCGCGACCCCTCCCGCTGGGACTCGGCGGCCACGCTGGGGCACACCGGGCGGGCGTACACCTCCGAGGACGAGCTGTACGCCGGGATGGTTGAACGGGAGCCGCACGCCGACGCTGAACGCCGCGACGAACTCCGGGTCGAGGCCGGGCGCAAGGCGCGGCGCAACGTGGCCTTCCTGGATGTCACGTTCAGCGTTCAAAAGTCGGTGACGGTGCTGCACACCGCGTTCGAAGCCGCCGAGGTCCGCGCCCGCCGCGCCGGGGACACCGTCGCCGAGGCGCGGTGGGCCGAGTACCGGGAGTCGGTGGAGGACGCGATCTGGGCCGGCAACGACGCCGCCCTGACCTACCTGCAGGACCACGCCGGCTATGCCCGGGTCGGGCACCACGGCGGCACCGCGGGGCGGTGGGTGGACGCGCACGGGTGGACGGTGGCGTCGTTCTTCCAGCACGACTCCCGGGATCACGACCCGCAGCTGCATATCCACAACCCGATCGTCAACCGCGTGCAGGGCCCCGACGGCGACTGGCGCACCCTGGACTCCCGGGCGATCCACCGGATGCGCCCGGCCGCGGCCGCGGTCGGGGAACGCGTCCTCTCCGAACGCCTCGCCGCCGACCTTGGGATAAGGATGGCGATGCGCCCCGACGGCAAGGCCCGCGAAGCGACGATCGTGAGCCCGACCGCGACCGAGATGTTCTCCTCGCGGCGCCGCGCCGTCTCGGTGAAGGCCGCCGAGCTGATCGCCGGGTTCGAGGCCCGCCACGGCCGCGAGGTCAACGGCGTCGAACGCGACCGGCTGCAACGCCAGGCCACCCTCACCTCGCGGCGGGCCAAGTCCCATCACGGCGAGACCCGCGAGGCGCTGCTCGACCGGGTCGACGCCCAGATCGCCTCGGAGGTCACCGGCGGGCTCGCCGCCGTCGCCCACGCCTACCTGAATACCCGCCACCGTAGGGGCAGCGATGTCGGCGGCGACCCGGCCGGAGAGGTGCAAGGGCTGACGGCAGAAACCTGGTCGCCGGTTGCGGTGCTCGAAGCCGCGCTGGCCGGCGTGCAGGCCAAGAAGGCCGCCTGGACCCGCGCCGACCTGGTCCGCGAGATCGACGCCCGCCTCCCCGATCACCTCGGGATCGACGACCCCGCCCAGATCACCGAGCTCCTCGACCGGCTTTCCGCGCACGCGACCGCGATGGCGATCAGCCTCGGCACCGACGCCCCCGGAGAGGACGTGCTCCCCGACGAGCTGCGACTGGCCAACGGCAGCTCGGCCTACCGCGCCCCCGGCGGGGGCCTGTTCGCGACCCCGGAACACGTGCACTCCGAGAACACGCTGCGCGCCGCCACCGCAGACCACGGCGCCCCCCGCGTGTCCGGCACCGCCGCCGACGCCCTGCTGCGACAGCTCAAGATTGGAGGGGGTCGAGCTGGGAGCGGATCAGGCCGCCGCGGTGCGCGGGGTGCTCACCTCCGGGGCCACCCTGGAAACCCTCGTCGGGCCCGCCGGGACCGGGAAGAGCTTCACCGTCGGCGCCCTCGCCCACGCCTGGACCCAGGGCACCACCGGCACCGACCCGGACGGCCGCCCGGTGGCGGGGCGGGTGTTCGGGCTGGCGACCAGCCAGGCCGCCACCGACGTCCTGTCCGCCGAGGGCCTGACCGCGGCGAACACCGCCCGCTGGCTCGCCACCCAGGACCGCCTCGCCGTCTGCGCCGCCGAGACCCGGACGCCGTCGGAGCACGACCAACCCTGGCGCCTCGGGCGGGGGGATCTGGTGGTGGTCGACGAGTCCTCGATGGCCGACACCGCCGCCCTCACCCGCATCCACGCCGCGACCCGGCGGGCCGGGGCGAAGGTGCTGCTGGTCGGGGACCACCGCCAGCTCGCCGCGGTCGGCGCCGGCGGCGCGATGGACCTCATCGCCGCCACCGGGGCTCGCTACGAGCTCACCGAGACCCACCGCTTCACCGCCGCGTGGGAGGGCCCCGCCTCGCTGCGGCTGCGCGCCGGCGACCCGACCGTGGTCGCGGACTACCACCGCAACGGGCGGCTGATCGACGCCGGCACCGTCGACCAAGCCGAAGGCTCCGCTGTCCGGGCCTGGCTGGCCGACACCCTCGCCGGGCGCACCTCGGTGCTGGTGGTCGACACCAACGACCAAGCCGCCCGCCTGTCCGCTCAGCTGCGTGATGAGCTGGTGCGGCTCGGCCGGGTCGCCGAGCAGGGCGTCGCCCTCGACCGCGACGGCACCTACGCCGGGGTCGGCGACACCGTCGCCGCGCGACGCAACGGCTGGGAGCTCGCCGGCCGCCACGGGAACCCGCGCGGCCCGGTCAACCGGGAGACCTTCACCGTCGTCGAGACCCGCGACGACGGCTCCCTCGTCGTCACCCCCACCCGCAGGTCGACCCACGACGACAGCGCGCTTGAGGTGCGGTTGGTGCTGCCCGCCGACTATGTCGCCGCCGACGTCTCCCTGGCCTACGCCGGCACGGTGCACGCCGTCGAAGGTCTCAGCGTCGACACCAGCCACCCGGTGATCACCGGCCGGACCTCGCACGCCGCGGCCTACGTCGGGCCTGTCCCGCGGGCGGGAGAACAACACCGCCCACCTCGCCACCACCACCGCCCCCGACGACCTCGCCCACGGCACCGAGCGGGAGCACGCGCTGCACCGCGACCCCCGCGCGGTGCTCGCCGACATCCTCGAGAGCGCCGACGACGCCGCGGCCGCCGCCCGCGCCGCCCTCGCCACCCAGGAGACCCTGGCCGAGGCGGCCGGGTCGGTGCAGACCGCCGCCGAGCGGTTCGCCGACGCCGCCCACCTCGCCTCCTGCGAGCGCACCAGCGGCTGGCTCGACCAGCTCACCGCCACCGGCGCACCTCGCTCCCGAGCAGCGGGCCCGGATCGCCGCCGAGGACGGCACCGCCACCCTGACCCGGCTGCTGCGGGCCGCCGAGATCGCCGGCCACCACCCCAAGGAGGTGCTCGACGCCGCGGTCGTCGACCGGCCACTCGACGGGGCCCGGTCGGTCACCTACGTCATCCACGGCCGCATCACCGCCGCCCACACCTTCGACCCCACCGGCGACACCTGGCAGACGTGGCGGCCCCGGCTCGACGACCCCGCCTGGGACACCTACCTCGCCGCGCTCGCCGAGGCCGCCGACACCCGCACCCGCGACCTCGGCGACCAGCAAACCAAAGCCCCCGAGCCGTGGGCGGTCGAGCTGCTCGGGCCCCTCCCCGACGACCCCGCCGCCCGCGCCGACTGGACCCACCGCGCCGGGCTCATCGCCGGCTACCGCGAAGCCCGCGACCACAACCGAACAGCACCATGACAGCGACCAGCGCGGCGGCGGACCCGCCCGGGGTGGACGCGGTCGACGTGCTCGGGTCCGCGCCCGGGCGCGGGCAGGTCGAAGCCCACGCCGCCTACCGCGCCGCGTGGCGCGCCGCCGGGCTGCCCGAACACGACCGCGACACCCTCGAACTCTCCCTCGGCGCCCACCGGGCCCGGGTGGCGGCCTGGGAACGCGAACAGGCCTGGGGACCCGCCTACGTCGACAACCTCCTCGCCGGCACCCACCAAGCCGCCGAATCGCACCGGCACACCGCCGAGCTGCGCCGCGCCGAAGCCGCCAACACCACCGACCCCGACCAGCGAGAACAGCTCGAGACAGCAGGCCCGCGACGCCGACGCTCTGGCCGGCCACCTCCGGGAAGAGGCCGGACGGCTCGACGAGGTCGCCCAGGCCTACGCCGCGTGGAGCGCCGAGACCGCGATGACCCGTGCTCTGGCTGACCAGTCCCGCGCCTACCTCGCCGCCCACGACGCCACCACCGACCCCGCCCCGCCGGTCACCGCCGCGGAATGGCTCGCTGCCGAGCGCGCGGCGCGGATCGAGGACGACCCGCACCGCGAGATCAGCGACACCGACCTCACCGAACCCACCGAGACCGCATGCGACCCGCGGCCGTCCCACCGCGAGCACCCGCCCACCCACACCGTCGACCGAGCACCACCCGACGACCGCCAGGAGACCGCGGCGGCCGAGGCCATGACTCGGCCAGCGGGCCGCTCGGACGCCGACCACCATGCCGATGAGGCGATCACGCGCGTCGACGCCGCCGAGCAGGAAGACCACGACGCTGCCGGACACAGCCAGCGCGGTCTCGACGCGTTCGAGGGTTCGGCGCCGGCCATCGGCGAGCACGGCCAGGAGAACGACCTGGAGGCCACCGGCCCTACCGGCCCCACCGGGCCCGACGCGCGGGACGTGGCAGGCGGGAAGTCCCGCCCGCACAACGGGGACGTCGTCCGGGTCCCCGAGCCCGACGAGACAGCCACGGAGCTCGCTCGGGCCCGCCGCGCGCTCGCCGAGATCACCGACCGCCGCCACCGCGAACACCAGCACGACCAGCACGAACGCGACGACCAGCTCGCCCGCTGGCACACCGACGACCGCGACCCCGCCACCACCACCTGCACCGAGCAGACCGCCCACGACGCGGACCAGACCAGCCAGCAGTGATCACCTTCCTGGTCCGGCGCAGTCGCGTCGGGCTCGCCGTGGGGGCGACCCTTGACGGGACCCGTATTGCGGTGGCGAGGTAGTGACGTCCAACCCTCCCGGACCTGATCCTGTGCGTCGCGGCCGGAGGCGGTGGTGACCCGATGGAGATCGAAGCGCTCGACGAGAGCGCCGACCAGCTGCGGGTCGCGGTCGCAGCCCGAGCCGACGTGCTCGACCCTTCCCTGGCCGACTTCGCGGAGTGGGGCCGGGCCCTGACCGAACTCATCGACCGGCTGGACTACGCCGCCCGGGTGCTGGTTGGGCAACTCGGCCGCTGCCACCACGGCACCAGCGACACCAGCGACACCGAGGGCCCCGTGTTGCGGGACGAGGGGCTCGACACGCGCGGCCGGATCGGCGACGCGATCGTGCATCTGCACGACAGCTACGTCGCGCTGAACACCGCGAGCTCGGCGGCGCGGGCCTACCACCCCACCATCAGCCACGTCCAGGCGGAGAGGTGAAGGCCCGCCGGCGCGGCGTCGGGTCAGTGGGCGCGGTCGACCCAGCGGACGGTGTAGCCGACCTGCTGCATGGTCTCGTACACCTCGCGCAGCCGCGCGGGGTCGCCGCCGGCGCGCCAGGTCGCCAGCAGCCGGACGACCGGGTCCGGGAGCCAGCCACCCGGTTCGCGACGTGACGCGCCCCAGTCCGGGACGGCCACCGTCGGCGCCACCGGCTCCGAGCACGGCCCCAGCTGCATCGAGAACGGGTGCCAGCGCACCTCGTGGCCCTCCGGTCCGGCGTCGACCACCACCACCGCCGACTGCGCGCGGCCGGGGAGCTCGAGTGCGGTGCACAGCTCGTGGTGCTCCCATGTCAGCACCAGCGCGCTGGGCCCGCATCACCGCCGGCAGCACCCCCATCCCGGCGATCGCCGTCGCCGCGTCCTCTCCGTCGGTGAACGGGCGTGACACCACGTACCCGACGTAAGGGGCCTCGGGCAGCGCGCTGATCACGTGCATCGTGGGCGGTGGGCACCACCCCTGGTCGACCAGCATCGACTCCGCCGTGCCGACCGCGGAGATCTCCAGCAGGTCGACCAGCTCGTGCACCGCGGCGCTCTCCGCCTGAGCGCTCATCCCGCACCACCCCGCGCTCAAGCGCTGACAGGCCCGGTCGACGGGCCGCTGACCGAGTATGGCCCCGACCTGCGACAGGAGGATTACCGTGACGCCCGCAGCACCAGGTGCTCCCGGCGTCGCTTGCAGATGAGCAGCCCAGAGAGCACCCGCAGGTACGGGCGAACGGTGGTGGTCTGGGCCACGACGACTCATGGAGGCGTTGGCAAGGCTGGGGAGGGCGTGGTTGTCCAGGCCGCTCGCACCCGCCCGCAAGAGTTCAACTGGGCGCCGAAGAGGTTTGGCGCGGCTGGGCGTGCCGCCCTACTGAAGGTCGGTGGAGATCACTCTTCCAACCCTCGGCAAGTCTCCAACTCCGGAAAGGACCGCTGCCACCGCCCAGCGAGGAGGACTCACCCCTCCTTCGGGTTCCCAGCGCCTCACGGCGCACCAGCGCCTCGTGGCGCACAGCCCAGCTCGTCGAGGCAGAGCAGCTCGACGCGCCCGTAGCGGGCGATGACCTTGGACAGGGTGCGGTCGATGTCGGCTTCGGCGAGCTCGTTGACCAGCGGGGAGGCCAGGACGTAGCGGACCCGGTGGCCGGCTTCGGCGGCGGCGATCCCGAGGTCGATCAGCAGGTGGCTCTTGCCGGTGCCGCTGTCACCAGCGCTGTCGCGGCGATGGGCTACTAGTACTACAGCCGGATTTGGTGCGCGAGGCTCGGCGTGTCGGCTTGGCCTCGACCGCCAAATAAGATCTTGTCTGGCGGGTGAGCGACGATGTCAGTGTGGCCGAGGTAGCAGGCTGGGCGCAGGAGTTCTCCCAGGTCGAGGCGCTGTTGGGGCCGCGGTTCGGGCGACGTGAGCCGCGGGCTCGAGCGGTCGGCTATGTCCGGTCGTTGATGGCGCCGCTGGAACGCAAGAACGGGTGGACGATCTCGGAGGCCACCGGGGCCCGGTCCCCGGACTCGGTGCAGTGGCTGCTGAACGGCGCGGACTGGGATCCCGACCTGCTGCGCGACGACCTGCGCGACTGGTGGTCGATGAGCTCGGCGACCCCGGCGGGGTGCTCGTGGTCGACGACACCGGGTTCCTCAAGAAGGGCACCAAGTCCGCCGGGGTGCAGCGGCAGTACTCCGGCACTGCGGGGCGGATCGAGAACTGCCAGATCGGGGTGTTCCTGGCCTACGCCACCCCGGTCGGACGCACCCTGCTCGACCGCGAGCTGTACCTGCCCAAGTCCTGGACCGAGGACCGCGAACGCTGCACCGAAGCCGGGATCGGCGACGAGGTGGGGTTCGCCACCAAGCCCGAGCTGGCCGAGAAGATGCTCACCCGCGCCCTGGACGCCGGGGTGCCCGCGGCGTGGGTGACCGGCGACGAGGCCTACGGCCAGGTCAGCGCCCTGCGCCGGATGCTTGACGAGCGGGGGATGTCCTACGTGCTCGCCGTCGCCTCGAACCAGCAGGTCCACCCGGCCGCCGGCGGCGAGGGCCGCATCGACGCCGCGGTCGCGGCCCTGGACCCCAGGTGCTGGACCACGATCACCGTCGGCGCCGGCGCGAAAGGCCCACGGACCTACCAGTGGGCCCGCGCCCGGGTCCGCCCACTGCCCGAACAGCGCGGCGGACCCGAGCACTGGCTGCTCGCCCGACGCAGCCTGACCGACCCCACCGACCTGGCCTACTACCTCGCCGCCGCCCCGGCCCACACCCCGCTGCGCGAGCTAGCCCGGATCGCCGGGGTCCGGTGGGCGATCGAGGAGACCTTCCAGACCGCGAAGAACGAAGTCGGTCTCGACCACTACCAGGTCCGCCGCTACCCCAGCTGGTATCGCCACATCACCCTGGCCATGCTCGCCCATGCCTTCCTGACCATCACCCGAGCCGGCACCCGGCCCCGGGAAAAAGGGGGCCCTGGAACCTCCCCGCCCCGATCGGCGAGCTGATCCCGCTCTCGCTCGCCGAGATACGGCGACTGCTCAACGCCCTGATCTGGGCGCCGGTCCACGCCATCGAGACCATCCTGAGCTGGTCACACTGGCGCAGACGACACCAAGCCCGAGCCCGCCGCTGCCACTACGAAACCCGCACCAGCCACCCCAAAATCCGGCTGTAGTACTAGGGCGTGTCTGACGGATCCTTAGGGGTTTGTGGGGGAAGATCCTGCTGTGATCAGACAGGAGATCTCCGACGAGACCTGGGAGTGGATCGAGCCGCTGCTCCCGGATCGCACCCCGCGGCGCGGGGGCCGGTGGCGCGAGCACCGCAGCATGCTCGAAGCGATGGTGTGGCGGTTCCGCGTCGGCGCCCCGTGGCGTGATCTGCCCGAGCGCTACGGGCCGTGGCAGACCGTCTATGACCGGTTCAACCGCTGGTGCGCCGACGGCACGTTCGACCGGCTGCTGGCTCGCGCCCGGGCCGAGGCCGACGCCCGCGGTGAGATCGACTGGCAGGTCGCGGCCGATTCCACCGCGGCGAAGCTGCACCAGCACGGGGCCACGCTGCGCCGCCTGGCCGGCAACGCCGCCACCGCCAAACCCACCGCCACCGCGCCCGCCGACGCGGACGAGGCGGATGCCGCGGACCGGGAGGACGTCGTGGTCGCCGCCGCGGTCGACACAGGGGGCCCGTCCGGGATCTTTGGCTGAAGTCCGCGCCCGGGCCGGTAAGCACGAACCCGACGACCACGCGATCGGGCGCTCCCGCGGCGGGTTGAACACCAAGGTCCACGCCCTCACCGACGGCCGGCTGCGGCTGCTGGCGCTCACCCTGACCGGCGGAAACGCCCACGACAGCCCGCTGCTGCTCGAGAAGCTCTCGATCGACCGCGTCGGGCCCGGGCACCCGCGCACCCGCCCCGATCACCTGCTCGGCGACAAGGCCTACAGCTCCACGGCCCACCGGGCGATGCTGCGCCGCCGCGGCATCCCGCACACCATCCCCGAACGCGACGACGAGAAAGCCAGCCGCGCCCGCCGCGGCTCCCGCGGCGGGCGCCCCCCGACCTTCGACGCCGAGCTCTACAAGCAGCGCAACGTCGTCGAACGCGGCTTCTCCTGGCTCAAGCAGTGGCGCGGCCTGGCCCAACGCAGCGACAAACTCGCCATCAACTACGCCGGCGGGATCACCCTGAAAGCCACCCTCGAATGGCTCACATGATCCGCCAGACACGCCCTAATCTCGGCATCCCGACGGTCGGCCGAGCAGCGCGTGCAACATAAAGGTGGTCACGTCCGACACCTCTGGCGCACCACGCCTCAACCGCGTGACTGCCAAGGTCGTCTGGAGGACCGTCTCGTCCGTTTTATCCAGCACCGCGTCGGCCCGCTCGACGGCCGCTTGCGCGCGGCGCAGCACTGCGAAGGTGTCGTGTCGGCGGGCTCTGCCAGCTGAATCTCGTGCTCCGCACGCAGGCGGGGATGGTCCCGTCCGAGGTGACCGTTGGAGGATGGCGCCTCAGTTCGAGTGGCATCCAGTGCAGGTGCATCCGCCATCGCCACCGCAGCTAGAGCATCCCTCGGCTCCCTGCTCGCCGGCTGGCTCCCCGACGCCAAAGGCCAGCCGTAAGCTCTCCGCCTTCGGGCAGTCACCCAGCGCTGTCGAGATGCGGTCCCAAGACCAGCCAGCAGCCCGAGCCTCCTGCACGGCCTTCGTGAGCGCGCTCTGGGCCCGTTGGAGGGCCTTCACCGCGCTCTGGATGAACTCGTCGACCGGGGCAGTCATGCCGCGTAGCATTAACCTGCATCTGGCGCAAGTCGAGGTTGCAGGGTTGATGCCCGGCCGGCTTGGGTCGGGGCCGACGGCTCCGACGACCGGCTCGGCGCGTACGTCACGCAGGCGAGTGACGGCGCCACGTCTACGACGGCTAGAAGAGGCCAGAAATGGATCACGAACGGCTACTCGATGACGTCGCGGCGTACTACACCCTGGTCAAGGCCGATCACCCCGACCTGTCCCGGGACGAGCTGGTGACCCTGATCGCCGACCGCATCGGTCTGGACGTGGCACTGGCCCTCGCCTCCGAACAGCGCCCCGTCGGGGTCGATGAAGGCTGGACCGCGATCCAGCGGTTCGTGTACGCCCTCGAGTACGACGATCACGGCGAGGGGCCTCGATGACCACTTCTGCATCCGAACCGACTGACGGTGCTCCCCGGCCGCTGATCGACTCCGCGGCGGCCGCAGAGGCGCTGCACATGAGCACCCACCAACTGCAGCGTTGGGCACAGACCGGGGTAGTCGCCGCCGATCACGTCGACACCGACGGCGAACGCTGGTGGAATCTGCAGGACCTTCGCCGACAGGTCGCGGCCTACCTCGACGACGAGAAGGACTCCTCGTGACCCGCCCCGGCCGACGCATCCGCCTGCCACGCGGCTACGAACCGAGCACCGTCGACTTCGGTGGCGCGGACAGGGTCACCGCCGGGCAGATCCGGGCCGCGGCGCTCGTCACCGTCGCTCACGCCACCGGCCCCGATGACGCCCGCGAGCTGCTCGCCATGCTCGGATTGCTTGACCTTCCCCGTCCTCACCGAGAGGTGGCCGTACCCGCCGAGTCAGCCGAACCGACCGGACCATTGGTAAACACCGGGGCCGCAGCCGAGGCGTTGCGCATGCTGGAGTCCACGCTGAACCGGTTCGTCGACGCGAGGATCGTCAGGCCCGCGCGCGTCGACCCGGACGGCGCCCGGTGGTGGAACCTCCACGATCTGCGCCGCCAGATCGCGAGCTACCTCGAGGAACGCAGCGAGAATTAGGCAATGTCGGAGATCGCGCAGTGCGTCCGCTGCGGGCGAGTCACCTCGACCGGGTTCACCGGGTTCATCACCTGGCGGGTCACCGACGTGGGGCGGGCGATCTGCCCGCACTGCCTGACGCCGAGCGAGACGGTCGACGCCGACACCCCGGTCCTGACCGACAACCCCGACGACCGGCTCCTGCGCGATCTCGACCCCGACAACGGCGAGGACACATGAGGCCCCCGAGCCGGTCGAGACCTGCCGTCGTCGGATGTCACCTCGCCCCTCGGGGAGTCAGGCTCCTCACCGTCGAAAGCAGCCGGGGCCTCGGGCTACGGGTAGTCCCCCGGATCGACGAGCAACCGGAAACCTACGACGTCGTGCCCGACCTCAAGCAACGGTCTAGCGGTCTTCTCGGCGTGGGCTCGCAGTGCCCGATCAGCTTCCTCGACGGCGACGCCGAGCACCTCGGCCAACACACCCTGGGCCCAGTAGATCGGCGCCTCGTCCACGGCACCGCGCCCAGGTCCCCATTGCGCATCGTGGGTCCACAACGACCCCAAGGTCACCGATATCGGCGAATCAGCAGACGACGGGGTCCGGGCCGACACTGAACTCGACCAGCGTGACCCTCGGGCTGGGCCCACAAGGGGGGTCCGGAGTACCAGCGAGCAGGAGCTCAGCAGCGGGGCGATGTGAGGTGGGCGGTCGAAGCAGGCGGCGCGCGGCTCCGGCACTGCACCTGTGGTGGACGACAGAGCAGGTTCCGACATCGTTCGCGGGTGAGGCTGGCGAGGTCGAGGCGGACGGGGCTCGCACGCAGGCGAATGCCTCCTCCGGGTGGGTGCGCCCTGCCGACCACGCCCGTGGCCAGCTCGTAACGATCCGCTGTGCGGGGCGCGGTGGTCGGCGTCGAGGGTGCCCGCGTCGTCCTACAGTCCGCCCCTGCGGATCAGCGCCCCGACCTCGTGGAGGTGGCGCAGGACCTGCACGTAGGAGTCGACGGCGCCGGTCTGGGCGTAGGGCAGGGCGTGGTCGGTGCAGAAGGCGCGCACGACGCCCTGCGCGCGGCGCAGGTTCGGTCGCGGCATGCCGGGAAAGAGGTGGTGTTCGATCTGGTAGTTCAGCCCGCCGAGGACGTAGTCCACAAATGGGCCTCCACGCACGTTGCGGGACGTCATGACCTGCTTGTGCAGGTGGTCGAGTCGCTGACCGGGCTGGATGATCGGCGTGCCCTTGTGGTTGGGGGCGAACGCGAGCCCCATGTACAGCCCCCACACCCCGTGGTGCACCAGTGCGAACACGATCGCCTGCAGCGGGGTGAGCACCCACAGCAGGGCGGTGAGATAGCCAACGACGTGGACGACGAGCAGCGCCACCTCGAGCCAGCCCCTGCGCACCTCGCCGCGCAGCGCCGCCCGCGCCGACGTGACGTGGAGGCTCCAGCCCTCGAGGAGCAGCAGCCGGACGAACAAGGCCGCCTGGTGTGAGACGGCCCAGCGCACGGGCCCTCGGCGCTGTGCGGCCTGGTCGGTGCTGAACGCCAGAACGGGGATGTCGATGTCGGGATCCACGTCGGCGTGGTTGGGGTGGGCGTGGTGGCGATTGTGCTTGCCGACCCAGGCGCCGAAGCTCATCCCGATCAGACACCCGTGCAGGTATCCGATCGCGTCGTTCGCCCGCTTCCGGGTGAAGATCTGTCCGTGGCCCGCGTCGTGGCCGATGAACGCGAGCTGGGTGGAAACCAGACCGGCGAAGACAGCGGTGAGCACCTGCCACCACGAGGGGCCGACCACCACGAACACGCCGACACCCAGGGCCGCCAGTCCGCCGTTGAGGGCGAACGTGCCGCGGTAGGCGCCTTGACCCCGCCGCAGGAGCCCGGCCTGCTTGACCGAGCGGGTCAGCTCCGCGAACAGGGCGGACGTCGTCGACGCCTCCGGTCCCGCTCGGGGTGGCCCGTCGTGGGCCAACCCAGCGACCTCGGCGCATCGGTCCGGGTCACGCGGGGGCGGCCGCGTCATCGGCAGATGCAGCCGCGTGACCAACCGACCTCACGGGTGGCATTACAGAAGCGACGTCCGAGGGCGTCGTGCTCCGCCCACGAGTGAGGGCAGACCGTGCACGTCGGCCCGCGTTGGTCGTCACCGCGGTCCTCGCCGGGACCCGCCGCGGTGTCCACCGCACCGACCCCGGGATTCACCGAGCCCATCGCGGTCCCTTCTCGCGCTGTCGCTGAACGGTTCTCGCGCCCGGCGGCGGCGAGGGCGACGCAGCGTCCACGCCAGGGGGCCCCGACCCGCGGCCAGGCCGCCGGGCTCCCGCTCGGAACGGCCGCTACGGTCGGCGCCGGAACCGCCCGAGGGTCGCCCAGCAGGTCGTCGGGCTCGTCGGCGTTCTCGGGTTCAGCCGCCCGCCGCAAGACTTCGGCGGCACCAGCCGGCGAAGTGTCCGTCGGGACAACCACCAGGAAGATCGGCGTGTTCCGGGTTGTCGGGGTGACGACCCAGATGGTGTCCGGTGCGAACGCGGCGAAGCCGTCGAGCCCGATCCGCCGGCCGTCCGCCCACCCTCGCCTCCGAGCGGGAACGGCGTCCCACATCGAGCGGGCGAACGCCACACGCTCGACCCGGCCTACCGACGCGCGAAGGGCATCGGCGAGTTCGGGGAGCTCCGCAAGCAGATCCCGGGATCTCGGCCACCAGCCACCGTCCACGAATCCTGTGCGCAGCATGCCGGGCTTGAGCCGCAGCCGGACCTCATCCTGGCCGGTCTGGTGGGTCATCCTCGCGGAAACGGCCATCGCATGTTCTTGGTCCGACATCGTCGGTGCCCCGTTCCCGGCCGCCCCGCGGCACTGCGTGTTCATCGGGGGCGCCCGACGTGGATCGCCGCAGAATCGACATGCTCTCGACCGACGCACTCTACGCCGGTCACCGCGGCACGCCGGCCCGCTCAGCGATATGCCCCCACCGTGATGTCGCGGCGGGGAACTGCCAAGTCGGGCCCAGTCCCCGCGATCCGCTGGGTCGCCCGTGAGGTCCCCGCGCCACCGAGATCGTGCACTTGCCGAGCACTGCCTCGAGCGCGGCGCGCAGCGCTTGACGCGCTGGGCCCGGCTCCCGTTCCTCGACCCCAGCGTGGTCGCGGCTCCCTCGCTGGTACGCGGGACGCTGGCGCACCGCGCGCGATCGGGGCCGCTGGCACGTCGTCGCGGGCTGAGACGCGACGGAGGTCTCGATGGGTGGCACCACGGTGGTCGTCGGGGTCGGTCTTGCCGTGGCCCTGGTCGTGCTGCTCGGCCTGCCGGTCGCGGCGTCCTGGGTCGGGGAGCTGCGCATCGAGCGCGACGTCGTGGTGGCCAGCCTGCGGGCGGCGGTACACGCCGCGCACTCGTGATCGCGTCCCTGATGGCTACCGGAGGGACCGTGACTCAACCAACCGCCATTCGGGCTCTCATCCTCGACCCGGCCCCGCCCGATCGCCTCGTCCGATCGTCAGGGCCGGGCGGCATCGGTGGCGGCGTTGGAGGTGTGGTCGGCCTGCTCGGTGGCCAGGAGTGCGCGCAGCTCGTCGAGGCCGCGGTGGGCTTGGTCGCGTTCTGCCAGAGCGGTGTCGCGTTCTGCCTGAGCGGTGTCGCGTTGGGCCTCGGCGTCGGCCAGGTCGGTTTCCAGCGCGGCGATGCGGGCGGCGGCGGCCAGCGTGTGGCCATCGCCGGTGAGCTCGCGCAGCCGGACGGCGAGGGTGAGCTGGCGGCGGGAGTAGCGGCGGTGCCCGCCCGCCGAGCGGTGCGGGTGCAGGACGTCGGCGGCGTCGAGGCTGCGCAGGAACGAGGGCTGCACCCCGAGAAGCTCGGTGGCCTGGCCCATGGTCAGGGCCGGGAAGTCCTCGTCGTCGAGTCGCTCGAGCATCCTGCTCGCCTCCTGGTGGTGATGGGGCGGGCCGGGCACAGGACGGGGCGGGGCCCGGGACCGTCGGAACCGCCCCGTCGTGCTGTCGCTGCGCCCGGACGGGGCTCAGCCCGTCGCGACAGGGTCCGCCGCGCCCTGCTGGCCGCTTTCGATGGTGTGCGGGGCGTCGGAGTGGCTGATCTCCACTCGGCGTGGCTTGGCCTTCTCGACGACCGGGATCGTCAAGGTGAGGACACCGTCGTGGTAGGAGGCGTGGAGGTTGTCGGTGTCCAGGTCGTGGCCCAGCATCAGCCGGCGGCTGTAGCGACCGCGTGGACGCTCGGCGACCAGCCAGTTGGCAGCGGTGTCGGTGGCAGGGGCGGTGCGCTCGGCGTTGACGGTCAGGGCGTTGCCCTCGACGGTGACCTCGATCGAACCGGGGTCGACACCGGGCAGGTCGAAGTTTGCGACGAAGTGGTCCTCGGCCCGGTAGACGTCCATCAGAATGCCGCTCCAGGCGCGGTCCGGGTGCTGGCCCGCTAGGCGCTCGAGCATGCGGAACGGGTCGAACGCGGGGTCGTAGTTGAGTAGCATGGTCATCAACTTCTCTCATCTCGCACCGCCTCACCGGGCGGGGCGCTACCCAAAATATATACTCGCCACTGAAGAATTTGTCAATGTCGAATGAAGCTAGATTTGGTACACGGGCTAGATTCTGTTCGGGCAGTGGCGAAAAACCTTCGATCGGGTTGGGACGGTCTGGTCAAGCAACGTCCACACCACCGCAGTCGGCGGTGCGCCGACGGTGCGCCGGGGGCAGCTCGTCAGTGGCCCCCGCGACCCCGCACGCCTCGACGCCTCACTCGACGCCTCGACGCGAGCTCTGACACGACTGCCGGAAGGGCGGCCAGGCGCGATGCTGCTGCCGCTAGCCCCTCCCCTGCACTGACTTGATCACGTCGAGAACCGGTCGAGTACGGCACGGTTGAGCATCACGGGTGATCCACTGAGCGCCAGAGGCGATGGTGGTGGCAACAGTTCGCCGGATCGCCGGATCGCCGCGTTCCCGGCCGCCAGCTTCTCGGCGACTGCCTGGTCGGCGGCGGGTTTCGCAGGGACGGCGCGCGGCAAGCGTGGCGCTTCATCGGGATCGGGCGACGATGTGGCTGGGCGCGGTGGGCGCCGGTGTGAGGTCGGGGGTCCGCTCTGTCCGGGACAGCAACGTCGCGTAGCGACGGCCCAGCATGCGGTCACCGAGCCGCTGGTAGTACTCCGGAAGGGTGGTGTCACGACCCTCGTGGAACGCGCGGAACTGGGCGTCGGTCCGCAGCATGGCCAGGATCCCCCGAAAGCTCCCGATGTCGCTGCGGAAGGCGGCTGCTCGGGCCCGATGTATCCAGCGGATGCTGCGGCGCGTGGTGGTGCCCATTCGACGTCGCAGCATCTCCGGCGCCGCGGCGTGGACGTAGAGCTCGGCCAGCTTCTCGTAGTAGGAGATCGGGTCGTAGTGCTTGAGCGTGGTCACCAGGTAGGGCGCGTAGTAGAAGCTGAAGGGCATCGAGGCCAGGATGCGGCCCTGCGCGGTGAGCTCGTCGTGCAGCGGGGTGCCGCCGAACGGGACCGGGATGTTGATCGTCGGCCAGGTGAACGGGGTGCGGTCCATGAAGCGTTTCGTCAGCTCCACCGGCTCGTCGCCGGCATCGGTGTCGAGTCCGAACATGAAGTTCGCCTGCAGGTAGGGCACGTGCTCGGCGAGCCGGGCGAAGTGCTCGGCGACCTTGTCGACCTTCTCGACGCCGGACATGCGACCCACCGCCGCCTTGTTCGAGTAGTCGGTCCACGACTCGACACCGGGAGCGAGCATCGCGCAGTTGGTGTCGCTGAGCCGACGCAGCCGGTCCCCGCGCAGCACCGTCAACGAGCTTTCGATGATGTAGGGCTGACGGCCGGCCGACGGCTGGGCCTCCAGCACGTCGAAGATATCGTCGAACCGCACGGCGAAATTCGCGTCGTGGAACACCATGAGCGTGCCCGGCAGCTTCCACCGCAGGTAGTCCAGGTCGGTGGCCAGCCGGTCGGTCGGCAGCACGCGGTAGGTGCTGTTCCAGTCGATGCAGAAGTCGCACCGGTACGGGCAGCCCAGGCTGGCCAGCATTGGCACCGCCGTCAGCGGCAGCGCCGCGCGACCCCAGTACATCGCCGAGGCGCGGATCTCGGGCATACGTTCCTCGACCGTCGGCACGTCCTCGAACGGCCGCGGAGCGGAGATCCGCATGCCGGGGTCGACCCGCCCGTCGACGATGTCGGCGACGAGTTCAGGGTCGCACTCGCCGACCACCACGTCGAAGAAGCGCTGGCAGTCCACCGGGAAGGCCTTGGCGTGCGGGCCGCCGATCACGGTGCGGGTCCCGGCTCCACGGTAGATCTTTGCGACCGCGTAGGCGAGGTGGCTGACCTGCGTGTAGCAGGACACGAACACGACGTCCAGGTCGTCGGGGAGCCGGCGGTGTGGTTCGCCGAGACCGTAGTAGGTCGCGTAGAACGTCTCGTACCCCTGCCGGCGGCACCACACCGCGATGGCCTGAGGCGTGATGCTGGCGAACTGCTTGGTCAGCATCACCGCGTAGCCCACCCCGGCGGGTCGCCTCGCCGGCACACCCAAGATGTCCAGGACGCCCACCCGCATGTCGTCTCCTGCCCACGTCGTCGAGCCGTGGAGCGGGTGGGCGCCGGTCGTCATCGCCCGCCAGGGCCGACCGCGACCGCTCCCCCGACCAGAGCCTTGACCATCCGGATCGACACGCCCCCGGGGTCTGGGAGAAGCGCTGTTTGATGGCTACCGGACCGACTGCGATTCGACCACCCCCCGTTCGGGTCCTCATCCTCGACGACGTCCCCGCCGAGCGCACCCTCGTCCGATGGGCAGGCGACCGGCCTCCGGATCACGAAGAACGTGGCGGGCACGTGGTACTTGCGCAGGACCGCGAGCACTTCCGTGGTCCAGCGCGGATCGGGGCCGTCGTCACCATCGTCGAAGGTCAACGCGACGGTGCGGTCCGGGAGGCGGCGGGAGACCGGTCGGGTGCCCGACACCGAGCTGGCTCTCGCGCAGTCGTTCGATCGCGACCATCAGCATCCTGCACCACCGCGCGCAGCGGTCGAGCGACCTGTTCAACGAGCAGCTCCAGCACGCCCTGAACAGCCGCGTGATCATTGAGCAGGCGAAGGGTTATCTCGCCGAGCGCCACCAGGAGGGGCTCACCGAGGTGTTCGCCCGGCTACGCAGTCACGCCCGGAGCCACAACAAAGCGCGTCACCACGTGGCGCGCGAGGTCGTCGGGGGGACGCTCGACCTCGCCTAATCACGGGCGGTCCCCGCGAACGCCGCCGACGCCACGGCGGCCTCGGCCTCGGCCCGTACACCGGCCCACGCTGCGCCGTCGTCTAGAGGTCCACTCGTGCGCCCCGTGCGGGGCCTGGTCCGTCACAGCCTTCTGGCTCTCCACGAACCCAGCGGACGTTTCAGTCAGTTCCGCGGCAGGTCCCACTTCTCTCGCAGCTCCCGGGCGTCGCGGCGCTCAGGAGCCGCTTTCTCTCGGGCCCGCAGGGCGGCCTGGCGGCTACTGCCGGACCCCTCGGCGCCATCTTGGCCCGCTCGGGCTTGTCTGGTCTCGGCAACCCGGTCGAGCGTCGAAGCGATGTCTTCTGCCTGGAGGCGAGCCGGGGTCGCCAGGTTCCTGGCGTCCTCGTCGGCTCTGATCGACCGATTCAAGATCGACGCGGGATACCCATTACGGTCGGTGGCTTGGAGCTCGCTGCCGATCTCGGTCATTAGGCACCTCCGGGTCCTCGTCACCCTCGCCGCGGACACCGATGCAGCCCCGGCCGGGCCCGCACCCTCCGACTTCTCGGTGACGTCTGCGGGGAAGGGGCCGACCGCTGCGATCGTCACCTCGCTGCTGCGCTACCCGCTGCGGGCCACCGCGGTGTACGCGAGCGACCCGGTCGCGCGGTGCTCACGGCGCTCGACATCGGTCTGCGTCGTCGCCAGCGCGGCGTTGATGCAGACTCCTACCCCGGGAACGCGGCTCCGGGGCGACCGGATCGGCGTACTGTGAGGTTCACCGGCGGAGTTGGCCCCGAACCCCCGGCGAGCCCCGTCCCCTTCAGGGTCATGGGTCGGAGTCGTCATGAGTGCAGTCGTGGTCATAGTCGTCGTCGTGCTGATCGTTCTGGTGCTCCTGGGTACCAGCGTGCGACTGGTGCAGCAGTACCAGCGGGGTGTCGTGCTGCGCTTCGGTCGTCTGCTGCCGGAGGTCCGTCAGCCCGGTCTGCGTCTCCTGGTCCCGTTCGCCGATCGGATGGCGAAGCTCTCGATCCAGACCGTGGTCCTCGATGTGCCCTCGCAGAGCACCATCACCCGCGACAACGTCACCATCGGGGTCGACGCCGTCGTGTACTTCCGCGTCGACGACCCGGTGCGCGCGGTGATCAATGTGGAGAACTACCTGCAGGCGACCTCGCAGGTCGCCCAGACCTCGCTGCGCTCGGTGATCGGCCGCGCCGACCTGGACACGCTGCTCTCCGACCGGAGCCGAATAAATGCCGAGCTCAAGGACGTCATCGACGCCCCCACCGAGGAGTGGGGCATCAGCATCGACCGCGTGGAGATCAAGGACATCTCCCTGCCCGAAGGGATGCGCCGGTCGATGTCGCGCCAGGCCGAGGCCGAGCGCGAACGCCGGGCCCGGGTGATCAACGCCGACGGTGAGCTGCAGGCCTCGACCAAGCTGTCCCAGGCTGCGGCGGCGATGGCCGACACGCCGGGGGCGCTGCAGCTGCGGCTGCTGCAGACCGTGACCGACGTGGCCGCGGAGAAGAACAGCACGCTGGTGATGCCGTTCCCGGTCGAGCTGCTGCGGTTCTTCGAGCACGTGAGCGGTGGGCCCGCCGCGCAGACCACCTCCATGGCGGCGCCAGACTCTCCGCTGGACCCCGACCGGGATTGGGCGACCCCGGCCCCGCCCGCCGCGGCCCCGAACACGACCGGGACGACCAACGGCACCGTCGTACCGACCCAAGGCGCCGGCACCCCGGACGACGGCGACCGCTGACGGCGGTCTGACGAAATCCCTGCCGAGCAACCCCACGAGGGGAGCGTCATGGAACGACAGTGGCTCAAGGTATGGACCAAGGGCGGCCATATCATCACCGGAACGGTGCAGGACGCCGGCGCACTGGAGACGCTCCGCGCCACCCTCGAGCAGCTGGACAGCAACGTCCCCGGCCCGATCGCCACGAGCGCAGTGATCCGGATCCCGCGGGACGACCAGCCGCCCGTGCAGGTCGTCCTCGATCGTATCGAGGCGTGGCTCATCGAACCCGAGGGCTGAACCGCCGGCTGGCGGAAGTGTCTCGACGGCACCCGGCCCAGCCCCAGGGGCGATGAGTAACGCGCTGAGGCAAGAGGGTGACTGACTCGATCGCGGCTGTGGCCGGTGACCGATGAGTGGTGGTCGTCACCACGCCACGACCTCGTGCAGCGCGCGCGGGGCCTGGATGCCGCGAGCCTTCGCTACCGCTGGACGTCGGTGCGCCGCACTTGGGGATCCTGGACCTGAATCCGGAAACACGGACGCGCTGAGCCCCGCGTTCCGCTGATACACCCTTAACCCACGCCGAGCCGATCGTCAGCTGGCGGGAAGGGTCATCGACCGCAACCGGGTCCTGGACAATCATGACGGCCACGGACCCAACGACGGCCCAACGTGTGACTACCGTCGAGCGCGGGGTGGAAGTCCGTGCGGTCACACGCCCTCAGGTGGTCGAGGTCGAGACCGATCATCTGGTCTTAGCCGGCCAGGGTGGCCCGCAGCAGCTCCTTGCCGACGCCGAGCTTGGCCCAGTCGCGCAACCGACGGCGGATGGTGCGATCCGAACACCCGGGGCTGGCGATGCGTTCGTAGCCGCTGCCGTGTACCAGCGCGGCCAGCACATGATCGAAGGCCACCCGGTCAGCCACCCGGCGGCGGTGGCAGCCCCACGGGTGATCGGGGGAGAACTCGGGGCGCTCCGACACCCCGATCAGGGCGGAGAACTCGACCCAGGCGGGCTCGGTGACCGATGATGGCAGTAGAGGCACGGGCCCTCCACATGATCAGGAGATCTTCGACAATCCCCATGATCAGTGCGGATCCGTGCCTCTACCTGCAACGACACGCCGTTGCCCCACCTAACCCTCTATTGCCGGTCGCTCTTAAGGGCGTGTCTCCCAAGTTTGTGAGCTGCGCCGGTCCACGATGCCGGGATGGGTCGTGGACCGGTGCTCTCGGATGAGATGTGGGCTCGGGTGGAGCCGCTGTTGCCGGCGCAGTACGGCAAGGGCCGTCCGTTCCGTGATCACCGGCAGGTGATCGAGGGGATCATTTTCCGTTACCGGGCCGGGATCCCGTGGCGGGACCTGCCGCGGGAGTTCGGGCCCTGGCAGACGGTGTGGAAGCGGCATCGCCGGTTCTCCACCGATGGCACCTGGGACGAGGTGCTGGCGATCCTGCTGGCCGAGGCCGACGCGGCCGGTGAGATCGACTGGCGGATCTCGGTGGACTCGACCAGCAGCCGGGTCCATCAGCACGGCGCGACGGCCAGGAGGTCCTGCGAGGGGCCCACGAGCTACACAGGGGGCTGGAGCGAATGACAAGAAACGGCGCCGTCGGCGGGGCCGTTGGCGACGCCTGGGCCCCTTCCCCGCTGATCAGCAGCGCCGCGACGAGCCCGAGGACCGGGCGATCGGGCGCTCCCGGGGCGGGTTGACGACCAAGACCCACACCCTGACCGACGGCCGGTGCCGACCCCTGGTGATCGCGGTGACCCCCGGCCAGGCCGGCGACTCCACCCAGCTGATGGCGCTTCTGGCCGAGCTGCGGGTGGACCGACTCGCCGGCGGCCCGGCCCGCACGACCCCCACGGCATTGCGGGGCGACAAGGCCTACTCGAGCAAGGCGATCCGGTCGATGCTGCGCCGCCGCGGAATCATCGCGGTGATCCCCGAGCCCGAGGACCAGAAGCGCAACCGGGCCCGCCGCGGCTCACGCGGCGGGCGACCGGTCACCTTCGACAAGCAGGACTACAAGAACCGCAACGTCGTCGAGCGCGGCTTCAACCAGCTCAAGAACTGGCGTGGGCTGGCCACCCGCTACGACAAGCACGCCCTAATCTTCCGCGGCGGGGTCGTCCTCGCAGCGATCCTGCTCTGGCTAGCCCCTACTTAAGAGACACGCCCTAAGTCGGTCACTACGGCGGTGCGGGCCTGTGCTGGGTCCCGCTGCTCCTCGAACCGCACGGCCTGGGCGTCGATCCTGGCCAAGAAATCGGCGAGCTCGATCCGAGCTCTCTCCCCCTCGGCGTCGAGCCCGTCACGCTCGAACACCCTCCAATGGCGCAGCAACGGCCAGATCACCTCGTCGTGGTGCACCCGCAGGTCATAAATCCCGCTGTGGGCAATCTGCACGGCCTTTCGGGTGAAGCCCGGGATGATCACCCCCGGCATCGCGAAGCCGACCACCTCATCGGTGATGGCCCGCAGGGTCGCGCTCGGCGCGATGTCCAGGGCCGCCTTCGTCAGGTTGCGGTAGAAGACCATGTGCAAGTTCTCGTCGGTGGATACCCGGGTGAGCAGCTTTTCGGCGACGGGATCACCGGCGTAACGGCCGGTGTTGCGGTGCGACAGCCGGGTGGCGAGCTCCTGGAACGAGACGTACGCGAGCACGTGCAGGATCGGCTTCTCCGCCGAGCGGAACCCGGTCTGCATCACCTGCATCCGCGCCCGTTCCAGCTCGTCCGGGTCGACGCCGCGGGTTACGAGCAGGTAGTCGCGGATGCAGAAGGCGTGTCGTGCTTCCTCAGCGGTCCACCGGTGCACCCACGTCCCCCAGGCGCCGTCGCGCCCGAAGGCCCGCTCGATCTCGCGGTGGTAGCTGGGCAGGTTGTCCTCGGTCAGCAAGTTGACCTCGAGCGCAGTGCGGGCCACCGGCGACAGGGCCGACTGCTCGGGGTCCCAGGCCTGCCCGCCGAGGTCGGCGAAGTCGCGGCCGAGACTCCACGGTATGTACTCGTGGGGCATCCAGTCCTTCGCGACCCCCGAGGTGTCGGTCGAGGTTCTCGGCGACCACGGGCTCGAGGTCTAGGACCAGGCGCGTGCTGTCGGAGATCGCCATGATGTCGCTCTCAGCCAGCGGTTCTGGGCGAGGACCGGAGGCGGTCCCTGCGGTCACGTCGGTGACGAGACCGATGCGTCTGGCATATCGAGCGTAGCGGTCCACGGGCCCGTGGGAAGACCATCGCCACCACCGCCGTCGACGGCGCCGAAGGCGGTCACCGCGGGTCGAGATCGAACCGCCTTCGGCCATGCCCGGGGGGCAAACGCCTCAGCGTCGGATCAGCCCTCGACGGTTCGCCACCACCTCCGGTGGACCGGGGTGAAGCAGGTTTCCGATTGCCGGCCGCCGTGTCCCTCGGCGACGTCGTCGACGGCCCTCACCGGAACTTCGACCACGAGGAGGGTCTTCGCACGAGTGTGGGAAAGCGGCCGAGGGGTTACCCACCGCGCTCTGACGACTCCGTGGGCATCTGGGCGACGGTGCAGTCGCCGCGGCGGGTCCGGCGCCCGCGCCCACGGTGAGCAGGATCGCGGAGTCCACGAGGGCATGGAGGGTATGGCGGGCCCGCGGCACGACGAGGAGGTCTCCGGGCGAGCCTTCCCACACGAGGTAGCAGGCGACCAGCGCCATGCGTCCGTGCAGTACCTGCACGGTGGACTCCCGGAATTGTCGTGCTCGCCAAGGCGGTGGCCGGCCGCCGGCGCGATCACGGTCTGGCGCAGAACGTGCTCGTGTCCCTTTACAGCGTGCGAGCACTGCGCCCGCTCTCGACCTGCACGGCGATCTTCAACTGCTCACGGGCCAGGGCGGTCATCGACAACTTCTCCACGGCGCATCCCTCCTGACGTCGGTTCCCGACGGCCGCCGCCCGCCACGACACCGAGGCCGGTTGCGTGGTCGCTCCCAGAGGCGTCCACGACGTCCCCGGCCGCCGAGCGCTCGTCCGGTGACCCGATCGGACCTGGAGCCACGTAGAGCTCGCCGAGCGCTGTGAGCGTGGCGGGCCGCGGAGGTGGGCCCGAGACCTTCGGTATGCGGAGGTGGCCGCCCTCGTTCTCCCACGCCAGCTTCGAAAGGCTCACCGTGAAGCTGGTGGCGTCGTTGGGGCGCGGCGGGCGGTGGCCTCGTACTCGGAGACCGAACACTGCCGAGCTTCCACAGCCCGCACCGCCGTGCCCCGCCGCGCTGCGGCTGGGGCGGAACCGAGAGACGACGAATCCACGTGAACCCCTGCGCCGCACTGAGAGGATGAAATGGCGCAGCACCGGGGTCCTGGGCGCGGCTCGGACGACCGAAGTTAGCGCACGTGGAGGGACGAGGATAGTCAACCTGCGCGTCCCCGCCGCGCGCGCCGCGCCAGCCGCCGCCTGGGGACCGATGAGCCGGGCGGCACCGTGACATCCGCGGTCCGGCTCGCAGTTGCCTGCAAAATGCCGAACTGACGCCGACGCCGTGCTCGCCGGCCTCGCCAAAGGATGTGGTCGCCACCGAATCCGGCTCGGCCGTGGCTACCGGGCCACGGCGGGTACGCCACCCCCGGCGACATTTGGAGCCAATGTCCTACGAGCTGACCCCAGCCCGGGCTCTGACGAACTGGTCAATGCCGGCCTCGGCGGTTGGTGTGTCGGAGCTGCAGGATGCGAGCTGAACCGATCAGCGCGACGAGCAGCGCTCCGGCGATGGCGGCGAACAACATCGCTACCCCTAACGGCAGGGTCCCTGCGGCGCCGAGGAAGGACACGCTCGCGGTGGTCATGTTCTGCAGAACGAAGATCAGCAAGAAGACCAGTACCAGCACCGCGACGACCACGGCGACCCATGTGCCGCCAGTGCGCGTCCGAGCGACCTTTCCCTGCCCACCGCCCGCGCGAGTGGACAGCCTCCGGCGTGGGGGGTCGGTCCCAGGACCCGGTGGGCGCTGAGAGTCGGCGGGCGCGACGGCCGCCACGGCGGGAGGTGGCGGAGTCTCGACGCCCTGGCGTTCCGTATCTGGCTCTGCGGTAGGGGCGTCCGTGCCGTAAAGGCGGCGGGCGCGTCGAGCGTGCTCAAGGATTGACGACATGACTTGCCCGTATTCCAAGCCGGCTTGGCACGCACCCGTGAGTAGATGTCGTCCGTTCCCGGATACGACAAGAGTACTCCGTGCGCAGGGCCCCGAGTGCCCTCGCCGCAGCCAGGCCACAATCCCGGCTGCTGCGCCGCGCCTGGCCGCCCGAGATACCGGCGCCTCGAGCGCCGGCGCCTCGCGTGGGAGCTCGAGGCGTTCGTCCGGATCGCCTCGGAACGAGGGGCCTCGGGGCTCCGTGGCCCGGTGTCGTCGGGTCCACGGTGGCGGTGACCGGCGTAGGGTGAGGGAGTCGAGAGCACACGATTCTCCGGCGATCCACGTCGGGCGCCCCCGATGAACACGCAGTGCCGCGTGGCGGCCGGGAACGGGGCACCGACGATGTCGGACCAAGAACATGCGATGGCCGTTTCCGCGAGGATGACCCCCCAGACCGGCCAGGATGAGGTCCGGCTGCGGCTCAAGCCCGGCATGCTGCGCACAGGATTCGTGGACGGTGGCTGGTGGCCGAGATCCCGGGATCTGCTCGCAGAACTCCCCGAACTCGCCGATGCCCTTCGCGCGTCGGTAGGCCGGGTCGAGCGCGTGGCGTTCGCCCGCTCGATGTGGGACGCCGTTCCCGCTCGGAGGCGAGGGTGGGCGGACGGCCGGCGGATCGGGCTCGACGGCTTCGCCGCGTTCGCACCGGACACCATCTGGGTCGTCACCCCGACAACCCGGAACACGCCGATCTTCCTGGTGGTCGTCCCGCCGGAGACCCCACCGGCCCTGGCCGCCGATGTGCTGCGGCAGGCGGCTGAAGGCGAAAACCTCGACGAACCCGACGACCTGTTAGGCCACCCCGGTCGGCCCCGGAGCCGACCGCACCGGCCGTTCTGAGCAAGAGCCGGGCGGCCTGATGACTGCGTCGGCGCCGGGGGTGGCCAGGCGGTGGCGGGCCAGGACTACCTCGGCCCGGCCGGCCCACGGCGACCTCCATGACAGGCGGGTCGAGGCGGTGGCGGACCAGGACCTGGATGCGGGCCAGCTCGGGCGCCACCGAGTTCTGGTTGCGGGAAGGACACCAGGGCGTGGGCCGACACCGAGCGCTCCACGGCGATAGCGGCGGGGAGCGGGGCCGGCAGCGCGGCCAGGGGCTCGCGGGCGGCGACGGTCACCACGCCGGTCTGCCCGTCGGTGGTGGCCTCGACGGTGCCCTCGTCGGCCAGTGTGCGCCACCAGCGCTGGGCGGCGGAATGGTTGGCCTTCTCCACCACGCCCTTGCGGTTGCCGCGCCTCGGTGGGCCGTCGCCGCCGCCATGCTCGACCGGCTGCTGCACCGCGCCACCGTCGCACCTGGCTCCGCGGCACGGTCACATCTTCGCGTGCGGCAGGGGCTCGCAGCCCCTGAATCCGGCTGGGCTGCGGTCCAGGACAGCGGGCGTTCGCCGTGCCTGGCCCGAGCGCTCGCGCTGGACCGCGACTGAGGTTCGGGCACGGCGCCAGACGACTTTGGACCGCGCCCATGCCCAGCACCCCGAGCGGTTCAGCCGCCGCCCCATCCCGCCGCGTCTGCCCGAGCAGGCGTGGATCAACCAGCCCGTCCCAGAGCCTTCCCAGTAAGATCAACTGTCGTTGACTTGACAGCTACCGGCAGAGGTCGTGGCGGCGAGCCTTAAGCGGGCTACGGAGAAACTCACCAAGGGTTACGGAGAAACACACCAAGGCGTCGCGCTCCGAGCATGCGCCAGTCGTTGATGGCCAAGATGCCGAGCAGGCGCCCTTCTGATCCCTCTGCTCGGCTGCTCCGGTGGCCGGCCGCGACAGCCAAGCTGACCCCACAACTGACCATCACGTCCTACCCTGATGTTGTGCGGCGCGCACGATGTTCACGAGGTGCGTCTCGCTGAGCTGTGGGGGCGCCGTGCGGTTCGGAGCGTCGTGTCGGGATGCGATAGTCACCCCATGCCCGGAGCCGCCGCTCACTGCGAGTCCCCCGAAGTGTCCGAGGGTGCTGGGGGGTCGGGGGCAGCCAGCCGCGACGGGTCGGACGAGTCGAGCTACGCGGCCCGTCTGGAGCGCTCTACCCGCGAACTGTTGGAGCTGAGCATGCGCGTGCTCGGCGAGATCGAGGAAGTGGTGAGCCCTTCGCACCTGCGGGCCTTGCAGGTCCTGGCGAGCCTCGGCGGGGCCAAGGTGTCCGCGCTCGGCGAGGCGCTCGGTGTACCGCCCTCGACCGCGAGCCGGATCAGTGACCGGCTCACCGCTGCCGGGTTGGTCACCCGGGAGGTCGCGCGAGACAACCGGCGCGCGACCTGGCTTGCAGCTCACCCCGGCCGGCGGCGCGGTGCTCGACGAACTCGTGCAGGGCAGGCGCTGGCCCGGGTCACCGACCGCATGTCCGCGTCCCAGCGCGAGGCGTTGCTCGCCGGTGCCAAAGCCTTTACCGAGGCGCGCGCGAGCGGCGACGACGAGCACGACGCCCAGCCGTGAGTCCAACCGGAAGCGAAGTCGTCGCCCAACTGACCCGGCACGCACTCGAAGCGCCGGTCGATCAGGCGCCGCAAGCGGCCGTGTCCTGGCTGCTGGACGCCCTCGGAGCCGAGCACATCGCGCTGCGGCTGCTCGACCGCCGCCATGAGCAGCTGCACGTTGCCGCGGTCAGCCCCGCCGACGCGGACCACGCTGGCACCACGACCCCGCTGGCGGTCGCGTCCAGTCGCGCCGGCATGGCGCTGCAGAGCGACACCGTGATCCAGGACCGCAGCGGTCGCGTCGTGGCGACGTTCGTGCCGGTGTCCGCGTTCGGTCACGCCGCTGGCGTCATGACCGTCCAGGCGACCGCGGGCGCTCCCATTTCCGCGAAGCCCTCGCGGAACGACGACGCCTCGGGCGCTGCCCCGACGGCCCCGGCGACCGAGAAGGACCGGGCCCTCGACGATTCGGAGTGGGACGAATCGGGTTGGCAGGCGCTGGGGGCAGCTGTTGCCCTGCTGGTGCACCGCGCCGACGCCGCCACCGACCGATGGGAGCTCTGCCGGCGCACCCATGACTACAGCGTCGCCGCGGAACTGCAGTGGCAGCTCATGCCCCCGGCGGGGGTGAGCGCTTCACAGTTCCGACTTACCGCCCTCGTGGAACCCGCGCCCCAGGTCAGCAGCGATCTATTCGACTGGTCGCTCAACGGCTCCGAGCTCGCACCCTGCTCGAAGCGGCTGGCCGCGGTACCCCCGCCGCGCAAGCCGGCGACCTGGCCCTGGCCGCGTTGCGCAACGCCCGCCGGATCGGGCGTCCGCTCGCCGAGCAGGCCGCGCTCGCCGACCAGGCGCTGTGGAGCCACTATGGCGGGCACGCCGCCGTGCACGCTCTGCTCATCGAACTCGACCTCGACGCCGGCAGCGCGCGCGCCCTGGACGCGGGATGCCCGTACGCGCTGCGACGCCGCAACGGCGAGGTCGAGCTGCTGGGTCTCGCGGTGCACGAACCCTTCGCCTGCTCGACCGCACTCGGTATCGCTCCCGGGCCCTGGACCTTCAGCCCGGCGATGATCTTATCGTGGTCTCCGACGGCGTCCCCACCGCCCAGGACAGCCGCGGTGAACTCTACGGCCTGCAGGGGCCTGCGCGGCGCCTGCGCGATACAACCAGCGCCCACCACCTGCCCGCCCCAGTGATCACCGACCTGCGCGAGCACGTGGGCGGCGACCTCGCCGACGATGCCGCCGTCCTCGCGCTGCGCTGGCACCCGCAATGAGCCGCAGGCGCCCCCGGGGCGCCAAGGCGACGACCACGGTGAGCCGCGCGGGACGCGAGAGAGAACAGCTGCGGTCCGGTCGCGTAGCGTCAGACGGGCGCGACCGGGCGGTCGTCGCGGTGCGGGGCCTGGCGTCGACCCTCCGAGCGTTGCTCCCGCTGCTGGATCCCCGACTGGCGCGGTCGTCGCGCGCCACGCCAGGAGTCTTGATGGGCACGCCGATGGATCACCTTTCTCGTCGCGCTCTGGTCGACCGGCTGCGCGGGGTTGCCGGCGACGAGGTCGCCCACGCCGCGGTGCGGGTTCTGCACGAGCGGCTCGGCGCCGAGCGTGTGGAGCTCTACCTGTGCGATCGGCGGTTTCGGGTGCTGCACCCGATCGCCGCAGCAGGTATCGATGTGCGGTCGCTCGCGCCGCAAGCCGTGCTTGACACCACGGCGGGTGAGGCGGCACGTACCGATCGTGTGCTTCGGGGCCGGGCGGGGGGCCACGGCACCGTCGATGTGCCCATATCGATCCGTGGTGAGCGCCTCGGGGTCTGTGCGATCACGATCAACCGACGGCGCCGAGCGGGGGCGGGGCGATCCCGGCGAGGACGTTTTGCGCCGACTCGCTGCGACGTTGGCCGTGTTCCTGCTGCAGGCCAGCACCACCACTGACGCCGTCGAATGCGCTCGCCGCTCCTACGACTACAGCGTCACCGCGGAACTGCAGTGGCAACTGCTCGCACCGCCGGGGCTTTCCACCGACCACTTCCGCCTCAACGCGTTCGTGGAGCCGCCCTCCCGAGTTAGCATCGATCTCTACGACTGGTCGCTGAATGGGAGCACGGTGTCGCTGACCATGCTCGACGCCGCTCATGCTCTCGTAGCCCGCCCGGGTGGCCCCCTCGATGTCGATCATCTCGAGGTAGCGGTCTCGGTCACGTAATGCCGCTTCCCGGACACCGGGTCAGAGCTTGCGAAGACGCGGACTTGAAGGTTCCCGCTAGGCAGCCCGACGATCTCGCCTCGACGGCGACCCGACGTCCGCTTAGCTTAGACGGTCACCGATCACAAACTAGAGAACTTGCGACACGTCCGGCAACACGCTCACGAACCGACGGAGATCCATCGGCCGGTGAGCTGCGTCGGGACGACGGGATTGAACCTGCGACCCCTTGACCCCCAGGCGGACATGCGAGCCGGTCGCCGTCGGTCCACATCGGTTCCCGTCGGCCGTTACCAGACCACCACCCGCCGCCTCATCCGGGTCCGTCGGTCCCCGACGGCGCCCCTCGGTCCCCGTCACCGTGACAAGGCGCGTGACACAACCACGATCGGTCAGTGATGTGGCCGGGATGAAGAGAAGACCCCGCCGGGACGTCGCACGACGCCTACAGCGGGGCCTTCTCGGGCTGGGTCGCCCTGATCAGGGGCGGGCCTTCTGATGGGCCGTCGTGACGACGGCGTTACCTCGCACTTCGGTCCCCGACGGCCGCTAGTTGTCCTGCTTCTGACATCCGCACGACTTGTCCCCGCCCTGGCCGTGGTCGTTGTCGCCACCCTGGCCCTGGCCCTGGCCCTGGCCCTGGCCGTGGCCGTGGTCGCCGTGGTCGCCGTGGCCGCCGTGGCCGCCGGGTCCACCGCCACCGGGTCCACCGCCACCGGGTCCACCGCCACCGGGTCCACCGCCACCGGGTCCACCGCCACCGGGTCCACCGCCACCGGGTCCACCGCCACCGGGTCCACCGCCACCGGGTCCACCGCCGGTGCCGCCGCCGCCCCCGGTGCCGCCACCACCGCCGGTGCCGCCACCACCGCCGGTGCCACCACCACCGCCGGTGCCGCCACCGCCGCCGGTGGTGCACATCGGCTCGGTGATCATGTTGGTGTCGAGAGTGACCGCGCCGTTGCGGGCCAGGACCCGGCCCGCCACGGTGGTTCCGGTCTGCACCGTCGCCGAGGTCAACGCGAGAATGTTGCCGACGAAGGTGGTGTTGGTGCCCAGCGTCGCCGAGCTACCCACTTGCCAGAACACGTTGCACGGGCTCGCGCCGTTGATGAGCTGCACGGTGCTGTTCGGGGCCGTGGTCAACGTCGAACCCGCTTGGAAGATGAACACCGCATTCGGGTCGCCTTGCGCGTCCAGGGTCAGCGTTCCGGTCAGACCCAGCGCCGACGCCGAGTGGTACACCCCACCGACCAGGGTCTGTCCCCCCAAGTCGCTGGACACCTCCGTGGCCGGGGTCCGCCCGGCAGCGTCGTTGTAGGCGGTGGTGAGGTCGGACTGGGCCTGCAGCGCCACCGCGTCCGCCGCGTGCGTGGTGCCGATCACGAGTCCGGGCGGGAAACCAGTGATCGCCGAGCCGGGGCTGACCCCCAGGTCGCCGGTGATGACCGACGGTCCGGTGTTGGTGACGGTCTGGCCGGCCAGCACCCCAAAGGCGCCCGCCGTTCCCAACCCGACCGGGGCCTCGGCGGCCGACGCCACCGGCGGCGCCCCGACCGCCACCGCCACGGTCATCGCGGCCGCGGTCGCTCCCACCACGAAGACTGCACCAAGTCGGCGGCGCAGACGGCCGGGCGGCTCTGGATGAATGCTGATTGATCGCACGGGATTCTCCCCCGGAGTCGACCAGGGAACCCACCGGCAGCGAGGCCATCGACCCCACCGCACACCCCTGGCGCAGTGTCGCTAACTGATGACGTCGTGACCGGGTCTGGCCCGCGACGCGACGCCCGGGTAACGAGCCCAAACGCCCACGGACAGTGGATCTGTGCGTCACTCTGCGTAGCGGCCGATTGACGACAGCAGTGAGCCTCCTGATGCCGAGGCACTGGTCACCTGATCGTGAGGGGGCCTCGAGGTCATCCGGAGCCCTCAACACCGCCGATTCCAACCCGGTGGCCAGAAGGCCGTGCCCGAACACCTTCACCAACGACCAGACACCACCCTCGGCGGTCGACCGAGCCTCCCCGACGAGATGCTGCTGTCGTTGTCGTCCGTCGGGCTCGGCGTCTCCCCGGTCATGTACAGGGTGACGGTCCCGTCGTCGGGATCGAGTGCCGTTCCCGCCGGTGGGTCCTGCGAGGAGACGGTGGCGTCGCCCGGCGCGGTCACCGGGTGTCCATCTGTGGGTGTGACGACGGGTAGACCCCAGCGAGTGCCGATCGCCTGCCCATCGGTGGGCCCGGTGAGGTCGGGCATTACTGACGGCGCAACCGTTACCGGTGCGAACATTGGCTAGCCACGCACGTTGCCTACGGTCCCTCGTCCGGGCTCTGCAAGTGGAAGTAGTTGTAGTAGCGATTGAACGTGACCGACCAGTGATCGAGGAAGCCCTCCGACCCAAGAATCACTTGGAACGGCGGCCGATACGCCGGGTCTGTTATGAAGGCGACCCTCGCATTCCACTCATAGTCGGGATCTCTAGCCACGCACAGATCGACATACTCGAACTGCAGCGGGTAGCGGCCGCCGAGGATGCGGGTGAAGGCCGTAGCCGCCCCTGCGTTGCCCACGCGCACACCGAGCGCGTCTGCAGCGCCACGGTCGAAGATCGTCAATTGGGAACCCGTGTCAACCAGCGCCCTGGTGGTCCACCGACCATGCGGTCCGTAAAACGCTGTGACGTCGAGCGTGGGGCGGAGGTCGTCCGGGCCCGTCTCCTCGCGATAGGGAAACCGCCCCCCGGCGACCAGCTCAGCCCACCCCGACGATGTAGGCGTCCGGAGGAGGCGCGACGAACCGCGCGACGGCGTTGCGGCCGCGTTCCCCGAGCTTGTCGACCTCGACGACCAGCTCTCGGGAGCTGTTGGCCGCGGCGACGACCTCACCGTCAAGCATCGCGACCCACAGGCCGCGCCAACGGTCCAGGTCCGGCGGCCGGTGCTCCGGCTCCATCTGACGCGAGGCCCCCACCATCAGGCGACCATAAGCCGCACCGACGTATGCAACCAAGGGTGCCGCGCCGACCGGCAACCAATCGTGCGCCCTCCTCACCCGCCGCCGAGGGCTGGTCCGGACTGAACTCCGAGGATCGCTCTCGCCGCAGTGCCGGTCGCGCCGACGACCAGCCGAGCCCCCGCGCGTCGAGCCACGCACACACCGCAGCCCACCCCCTCGGTCTCGGCGAGGTCGAACAAGATGGACTCGCCGTCTGGACATGGTGCAAACATGAGGGTCGTGAGCGATCGTCATCGAGATGCCTCCGCAGCCGCCGACCTCGCGTGCTACTCCGTGATGCGGGCGATCCTGCGCGCACAAGAGGCGGACGACGACCTGCACGCAGCTCGCCCCGACATCGAACGAGTGGTCCGAGAGCTGATCGACCACTTTGGGCCCGGGGTCATCACCGAGCTCGTCGGCTCACTCGGCCTCAAGGCCCTTGCTGCGATCAGGCGCGACGCCGACCAGGTTGGGGTCAACCCGTTGGTCGAGATAGACGAGGAGGAGCAACGCATCCTCGCCATCCCTGACGAGCACGGGCATGGCCCGTCAGTGCCGTAGAGGCGGGTGGAGGACAGCCCTGGCCTCGCGCACCGTCTGCGGGCTGCGAGGCCGAGGCCCGTCCCGTCGTGGCGCCGGCCGCGCTGGAGAGCAGCTGAGCCCCCGCTCGTCGAGCCACGCACACACCGCAGCCATGCCGTCGGTCTCGGCCAGGTCGAGCAGCACCGCCTGCTGCCCGGTCTCGCACACGTGCTCCCACGCCTCCGCGCTCAGCGAGCATGTCGTGGAAATAGGGCAGGTCGTAGCCGTACTCGCCAGCGGCGAGGACCACGCCGAGCGGCTCGTGTTCGCGCACAAGCGCGAGCCCCGGCGAGGTCGTCGGAGCTGACCGGCTCCTCGAACCAGCGCACGTCGTCCTCGTCGAGCAGCCGCGCCCATCCCAGCGCTTCCTAGCGACCAAGGATCGCTGATATCTGTCTCGGCGTGGCATCCAGGCTTGATCTTTCGGTTGGTGCCAGAAGGAGATCGTCAGTGTTGGTGGGCCGGGGTTCCTGGCCCGATATCCGGCTCTTCCGGTTTCAGAGTGCAAGAGATCCACAGTGCAGCAGCGACCGGATGCGGTAGTTGACCAGGTTGCGGAACCCCAGGGCGTTGCGGCGTAGCGCCTCGAGGCGGCCGTTAATCGCCTCGGTCGGTCCGTTGGATGCCCGGTGGGAGAAGTAGGCCAGCACGTCGCCGCGGCGCCGGTGCAGCGTGCGGCCGAGCGTGGCGAGCTCCTCCAGTCCGTCGGGTAGCCGGCCTCGCAACCGGTCGATCACTGCGGTGAGCAGCGCCTTGCCGCGTTGCGGGTCGGGGTCGGCGTAGGCGGCGATGATCTCCTGGTAGGTCCACCACGTCACCGCGACCGCGACGTGCTCCTCGAAGGCGAACACCATCTCCAGGCGGGTGCGTTGCCGGTCGGTGAGCAGCGCCAGGCGGGTGCGCAGGGTGCGGCGCACCCGGTAGAGCGGGTCCCCGCGGTGGCCACGGTGCCCGAGGGTGTCCTGCTGGACGCGTTGGCGGCACAGGTCGAGCTTGTCTCCGGCCAACGCCACCAGGTGATACGGGTCCATGACGGTGACCGCGTCGGGCAGCGCCTCGACCGCGGCGGTCTTGTAGCCGCCGAACCCGTCCATGGCCACGATCTCGACACGGTCGCGGAAGGCCTGGCCGCGGGCCTCGAGCCAGCTCTTCATCGCCGCCGCGGAGCGCCCGGGAACCAGGTCGAGCAGCCGCGCCGGCCCCTGGCCTGCAACAACGGGCGTGAGGTCGGTGATCACGGTGACGAACCCGTCGGCCTCGGCCGAGCGGACGTGAGCCCAGCGGTGCTCATCGACCCCGATGACCCGCACGCCCTCCAGGCGAGCCGGGCCGGTCGTGAGCAGCAGCGCGGTGGTGGCTTCCACAACGATGGTGTTGACGGTGTCCCAGGAGCGGCCGAGCTCGCGGGCCACCGCCGCGACGGTGGCCTTGTCGAGCACGAGCCGGCGCAGGATGTACTGCGCGCAGCGCCGCGTGGTCGCCGCGCCGGTGAGGGGTTGGCGGCAGCTTTGGCAGGCAGCGGCCCAGAGGTGCTCGCGGATCACCTCGAGGTCCTGGCGCTCGAGGGTGTCTTGGATGGTGGGGGCGACCTGCCAGGCGAGTCGGCTCGTCATTGCCCGGGCCGGTGGTGGTCGAGCGCCACGGGGTCGGGCACGTGCTCGGGGGTGTACTGATCAAGGGGCCAGCACGCGAGCTCGGTGTCGCCGAGCAGCGCGGGTACCCGCACCCCGGCGCGGTGGGACCAGCTCCATTCGGGTGGGCAGCCGGTGACGGCCTCGCGGTGGCCGTGGGGGATCTCGAGGGTCAGCGAGCGGCCTTGATGGTCACCGGCGAACACCCACTCCTCGGCCGGGGGCACCCTGACCCCGGGACGGTGTATCCGCTGGTCTCGTCGTTGCAGCGCCCGGAGCTCCCGCGGGTTCCGGCGGCGGCGGTCGGTGAAGGTGACTTCGTGCAGCTGCAGCGGCGCGTCTGCGGTCCCGATCTGGTGGCGGCTGTGCGGGTGGAGCTGCACGAACCGCCACGCTCGTCCGTCGGGGAAGAACCGGGCCTGCACGGTGGCGGCGATCTCGACGAGGGAATTGCTCAGCGACCGTCCCTGGTGCCCGAAGAACGGGCCCAGAACCACCACCGGCGGCGGGCTGGTGTCGTCGCCGGCCGAGGGTGCTTCGAACACACGGGCGTGGCAGACCGAGTCCCCCCACACATATCCGTACTCGAGCACGGTGTCGGTGGCCAGCGACCACGCGTGTGGGCTGCGCGCCAGCAGCGGGCTGGGGTCGGGGACCAGCACCCAAGGCGGCTCCGGCGCACCGGGGTCGATGCACACGAACGCACCGGCGCGGTGCAGCACCGCTGGCTCCCACGCTCGCCGATAGATCGGCGCGGTCGGGACCGGCGGCGGACTGGCCCACGGTCCCGCTGAGCGGTCCCCACCGCTGAAGAGGTCGCTGACCCGGGATGACCACCACATCGGACTCTCCCCTCTGGCGCCGGCTCTGGGATGTACGGCGTGGAGGGAAGGAAGCAGTAACGGGCGGGCAGGGGGTGCGCGCAGTGATGGCAGATTCGCTGTCGAATTCACGTCCGTGCAGCTCAGAGCAGGTGAGGACCGCGGAAAAGAACTTGAGGACGTGGGGGAGCGAGCCAGCACTCGGGGCGATATGAGCTGATCATCTTGTTAGCCCCGGCTCTTCGTGAGCATGCGGGGTGTCGATAGACGAAGTGCCCTCTGAGCAGGGAAGACTGGAGGTTGCGACGCCAACAGTTCTCGAGCCAGGAGGGCACTTCGAAGGTGCAGCCTACAACTACGCGCCCGAAGATGATGGTCACCGCCGACGGGGCGGGCGTGGTGTCGCACGCGGGCTCAGGGCTGCTGGCCGACGTCGCCGATGCCGCCACGTTGACCAGCGAGCTCGCCGGTCAACGTCGTGACGTCGGCGAGATCCGCGAGCAGCCGCGACCCGGCGTGCGAGATCACTCCCGCCCCGTCGGTAGAGGCCAGAAATGGATCACGAACGGCTACTCGATGACGTAGGGGCGTACTACACCGTGGTCAAGGCCGAGCACCCCGACCTGTCCCCGGACGAGCTGGTGACCCTGATCGCGGACCGGATCGGTCTGGACGTGGAACTGGCCCTGGCCGCCGAAGAGCGCGCGGCCGGGGTCGATGAAGGCTGGACCACGATCCAGAGGTTCGTGTACGCCCTCGAGTACGACGATCACGGCGAGGGGCCCTCGATGAGCACTACTCCATCCGAATCGACGGGAGGTTCTGCCCGGCCGCTGATCGACTCCGCGGCGGCCGCGGAGGCGCTGCACATGAGCACCCACCAACTGCAGCGTTGGGCTCAGCGCGGGGTGGTCACCGCCGATCACGTCGACACCGACGGCGAACGCTGGTGGAACCTGCAGGACCTTCGGCGACAGGTCGCGGCCTACCTCGACGACGAGAAGGACTCCTCGTGATCCGCCCCGACCGACACACCCGCCTGCCACGCGGCCACGAACCGAACACCGTCGACCTCGGTGGCGCGGCCAGGTTCACCGGCGGGCAGATCCGGGCCGCGGCGCTCGTCACCGTCGCTCATGCCACCGGCGCCGAGGACGCCCGCGAGCTGCTCGCCATGCTCGGGCTCATCCATGACCTTGGGCAGCCGACGCCATGACCGACGGCTCGGCGCCCAAGCAGATGCCCACCAGCACCGCGGCTAGCGCGTTGGGGCTCCAGGCGCGCACGCTGCGCGAGTGGGCCCACAGAGGGGGCGTCCTCTGCGCCGCGAGGACGGGCACCGGCTCTGGGACCTCGGCGACCTCCGCGCTCAGGTCGTCGCCTACCTCGAGGAGCATGACGGCAGCTTGCAAGACATCGCTGACGAGTCCCAGCCGTGACCGACGACCCGCGACCGCTGGTGCCCACCGCCGAAGCCGCTGACGTACTCCGGATGCAACCGGAGACGCTCGAACGCCTGGCCCTCTCCAGGCTGGTCACCCCAGACAGCATCGACCCGGACGGGACCCACTGGTGGCATATTCACGACCTGCGTCGCCAGCTCGTGGCATACATCGACGATTACGACGAGGACCGGCAGTGACCCATATGCCGGTGCCCCCGCGGGGAGGGAGTGCCGAATGCGGAGATCGCGCGGCGGGTGGGGTGTCGCGGCCGACGGTGATCGGTTTGCGGCAGCCTTATCGAGGGCGGCACCGCGGCGGTGACGACCGGCCGCGGGCCGAGTCGTGCCCCGCAGGTCGACGAGGTGCAGATCGTGGCGACCACCCGCAGGTGCTGACAGGTGCTGACGGCGATAATGGCCGTCCACGTCACCGCGGGAGCGGGGCCGAAGGGTCATGAGCAGGTCACCTCCGGCGCCGGCCTCGATCCGCAGCGGGCCGTCCTGATCGAGCGCGCCACCTGTGAGGACTGGATGTTGTACCTGATCGCCGATGAAGGGCTCTCGGCGAAGGACATGGAGCGCCCGGCCCCCGTTGAAGCGCTCGAAACCCTCGACCTTGGCGACGCCGATGTCATCATCGCCTCGAAGCTCGACGGGATCAGCCGCTCGACGGCCGATTCGCGCACCTGCTCGACCGCGCCCCTCGACGGCTGGCGACTCGTCGTCGCCGACCTCGGTACCGACACCTCGACCGACGCCGGCCGGTTCGTCGCCCGCACCATCGCGAACGCCGCCGAATACGAGCGGGACCTCATCCGTTCCCGGACTCGCCCGCGGCGCGGCCACGCGGATCCACTCCACGGTTCAGGCCGTAATGCGCGTCAAGACGTTGCCCCGCTGCTCGCCTGGCCTGCAGCCACCGGTTGAGCCTGTATCCCGGTAGAGCCGATTTTGGCGCCTCGATCGACCTTCCAGTTGAGTTACTGCGCAGGCGGCGTCGCGTGTAATTCTCCCACATCTCGCGGTAGGGGGAATCGGTCTCCACTGCGAGCCTCAGTGATTCCTGCCCGACTGCGAGACGGCCGCGTAAGACGATAGTTTGTCGATCCCGCAAGCCGGGGAATTAGGCTAGCACCGCTGACGTAGGCCGGACCAAGGCCACTTCCGGACCCAGACGGCGCCCCCATCGTGACCGCCGGTTCGACGTTCTGCGATGAGTGAATATGGGTGCCGCGATCACCTAACCCCCACGAAGTGCCGATGCCTCGTCGAGCAGCTCGATCCCGGTCACCTGTACACGGACGCGCTGAGTCGCGGGCAACTCGCCGACGCCCTGGAGCTGGCCGCGGGCTTCGTGAGACCCTCCTCGAGCTCGTCCCATTCCGCAGAGGCCCGATGGACCTCAGAGGCACCGGGTGGCGACCCGGCCTTGACGCCGAGGCGCCGGTGCGTTCCGCTGATACGCCTTCACCCACGGCGAGCCGATCGTCAGCTGGCGCGAAGGGTCATCGACCGCGACCGTCCCCTGGGTGACCACGACGACCACGGACCCAACGACGGGCCAACGTGTGACTACCGTCGAGCAGGGGAGTGTCCGTGCGGTCACACGCCCGCTCGCCTCAGTCTCAGCGGCGCCGCCCGCCACCTCGCTCGTAGCCAGTGGCGATCACGACCCCTCGCCCTGGAGCCGGTCAGCCCTGTGCCCGGGCCCGCTCGAATGACGCATCGATCTCGCGTTCCGCCTCGTCCCGCCGCGCCCACGAGTGCCCCTCGACGTGCTTGCCGGGCTCGAGGGCCTTGTAGACCTCGAAAAAGTGCTGAATCTCCAAGCGGTAATACTCGTCGAGGTGGTGCACGTCGCGCAGGTGCTCCAGACGAGGGTCGCCGGCCGGCGCACAGATGACCTTGGCGTCATCGCCGGCCTCGTCGGTCATGTTGAACATGCCGATCGGACGGCAGGCGATCAAGCAGCCGGGGAAGGTCGGCTCCTGGGTGAGTACCAGGGCGTCGAGCGGGTCGCCGTCGCGGCCCAGCGTGCCCTCGATGAAGCCGTAGTCGGCCGGATACTGGGTCGCGGTGAACAACGTGCGGTCCAAGCGCAACCGCCCCGAGTCGTGGTCGACTTCGTACTTGTTGCGGCTGCCCTTAGGCACCTCGATCTCGACGTCGAACTCCACGTCGACCTCCTGCGCTCAGCGGCCCCGTACCGCTACCAGTTTGCCCGCCTCGGGCGCCGGAACAAGTCCTCCACACGCCGGGCGGCTACGGCCCGCAGCATCTCCATCCCCGCCGTGGTGAGCGCGCAGTCCCGGCTCGGTCGGCGGCCGCTCCGCGGCCGTCGAGCATTCCGACGTCACCGTAGAGGTCTGTGACTGGTCCATGTCGACCCGCCAGCAACGCCGCGTGACCGCCGCCACCTCGGTGGAGCACCCGCGCCGCCGCCGGCGCCGCCGCGCTCGCGCGGCCCGGGCGCTACCGCACTGTGGCCGACAACCTGCGCATCACCGAAGTCGCCCCGAAGCCCGGGGACTCGGTGAAACGGCTCGCCGCGAACACCGAGCTGGTGCGCGAGGGCCGGTGGGGCGACCGGTACTTGAGAGGAAAGACATGCCGCCCAAGGAACTGCTGATCGGTGGTCGGTGGTCGCCCGCGACCCTGCAAGTCGAGCTCGCCCGGGCCGGCCTCGACGGCCTGGCGGTCGAAGAGCTGGTGTACTCGGGGCCCAACCGACGATGATCACGGTCAGGACGATTGCGGTGCGGTCCATGCCTCGGAGCCGACGGCGCGGTGGCCGAGGCCAGGAACGAGTCCCGGCACGAGCTGCACCTCGACCTCGCCCTGTTGATGGCGACGTCGGGCTCGACCGGCTCGCCGCGGCTGGTGCGGCTCTCCCGGGCCTGTCTGGAGGCCAACGCGGCGGCCATCGCCGACTACCTCGACATCGAGCCGACCGACCGGGCCGTCACGACTCTGCCGCTGCACTACTGCTACGGCCTGTCGGTCGTGCACTCGAACCTGCTCTCCGGGGCGGCGGTGGTGCTCACCGACGCCTCGGTCACCTACCTGGGCTTCTGGGAACTGGTCCGTCAGCACCGGGTGACGAGCCTGCACGGGGTGCCGCACACCTTCGCGCTGCTCGACCGGGTCGGCGCCGAGCTGGACGTGGGCGAAGCGGAAGTGCTCGACGAGGTCGGGGTAGTCCACCGACACCAGCTTCTCCCGCTCCTCGAAACGCTCCGAGGGGTAACCGCGATCGCGCATCACCTGCTGGACGAGCAGGTCGGCGTCGCGCAGGCCCGTGGACGGGTTCTCCACGAACGTCAACTGCGCTGACTCCCACGCCCGGGCGTAGCGCTCCCGCTCGTCGGCGACCAAGTCGCGCAGCTCGAGCCGCTCGCGGCGCCTTACCCGCTCCCGCAGCTCCTTCTCGCCGTCGCGCTGACCATAGGCCGACACCACCCGGTCGTACTCCTCACCGAAGCGGCTGCGCAGCGCCGCGGTCATCGCCCGGGCCCGGTAGCGGGCAAACACCAGAAGCGCCACCCCCAACACGATCACCACCACGGCGGCGATCACGATCCCGAGCACGACACCGTTCATCGCAGGCCTCCGTCCCCCGGTGACCTCCCATTCCACCACCACATCGAGCTACACACGTCGAGGCGACGCCGTCTGCGGTGTCAGTGTTCACGGTTGGTGTGGCTCTGGGAGGTCGACCGAGTCGGTCAGCCCGCGGCGGACCGGGTGTATGGCTGACCAGTCGCGGCAGCAAGGGCAGGACGGCCTCGGCAATGCCGCCACAGCGCGAAACAGCGGCCGTCGACGATGCCGACCACCCACGGGCCCACCCCACGCACGTAGCCGCCGCCAGGTCCTGCCGGGGGGTCCACGGTCCACACGCCCCACACCCACGCCCCCCGTCGGGTCGCACTCGCCGGTTCCTGGTGCCAACTGAATCTTGACCCCGGGCCCGGTTGGTGCTCAGTCGCGGTTGGCGCGAGTTCGCGGCGGGCGCGGGTGCGGTAGGAGTCGCCGGAGAGGGTCAGGACCTCGGCGTGGTGCACGAGGCGGTCGATCATGGCTGCGGCGACGACATCGTCGGAGAAGGTCTCGCCCCGGCGCCCGAAGGGCAGGTTCGAGGCGACCATGACGCAGTTCTGCCTGATGCGGGGCTCGCGCCCGGCATCAGGCAGAGGGCACTCGTGCGGGGGAGGGGATCAGATGACGGAGACCGAGTCGGCCTGCATGCCCTTCTGGCCCTGGCTGGCCTCGTAGGTCACTCGCTGGTTGTCCTCGAGGGAGCGGTAGCCACCGCTCTGGATCGCCGAGAAGTGAACGAAGACGTCCTTGCCCCCGTCATCGGCGGAGATGAACCCGAAACCCTTGTCGGCGTTGAACCACTTGACGGTGCCTTCAGCCATGTTTCCTCTTTCTGGTGCCGGTCGAGTTGGCGTATGCCTCCTCGATGTTGCGGCCGGCACAGCTCGACGGCGCGACAACCAGAGAAGCCGTGTACGCGCTGAGCCGGGTGTAGATCTCCACGGGCGCTGTGATACGGCGAGGAAAACAACATCTGCAACTATTTTCCACTGTAGCACGTGATGCCGCGGGCGCGGGGGCACGATGATCGATCGTCGGATTCCCAGTCGTCGGGATCCGGAACACGGCGTTGGGGGCGCGCCCGGAGACAGCGCCGTTGGGCGCCGCTGTCGCGCCTGCTTCGGGGTCCGCGTGGGTCGGCGGCTCGAGCCGTCACCGGCCACGTCTGGGTGGGAGCGCGGTGAGGAGGTCGTGCACCATCGACCTCGACCCGCGAGACCGCCACCAGGCACAACCGGTCCAGGCGACTCCGCAGCCCCGGCAGGCCACGAGGGCCCGCGACGCGCCCGTCGACCCCGTCCTGCGCCGACCGCGGTCCCGTCCCCCCGCCGCCCCTGCCGACGCCGCTGTCGTTGTCGCCGTTGAGCAGCGCCAGCAACCGACGACGCCTCACCACGTCACCGGCAGGGTCCACTTCCCCGAGACCGGCAGTGGCGTGGTCCACCCCGTGGAGGCCGTCCGTGTTCTGGCTGGCGCCCTCGGCGCCGTCATGGGCGCTCACGCTCGATTCCCTCCCCGACCTGCGCAGAGCTGCGCCCGTAGGTCAGGTCGACCGGGGACGTCGGCGCCGATGCGGCGCGGTGAGCTCCTCGACCTTCACCAGGCCTGGACGGGGGGCGAGGTCCGCGGCGGTCTCGGGTGTCGGCGAGCTGCCGTCGGGCACGCCAGGCTTGCGGCCGTTTCTCCTCGTGCCCAGTCGCACCCGTCCGATCGTCCGCGCCCGGCCCGGCGGGCGCTGTGGATTCCTCCGGGGTCGTTGGCTGTGCGTCGAGGACGAGGGTGACGTGCGCCGCGCCCTGGCCCTCGGTACCAACAGCGCGCTGCGCTGCGCGGCCGCGTTCCTCGCCGAGCCCGCCCGGGACCCCGCCGGGCTCAGCCGGGATCGGGACGGTTCCGGGTGGGGTCGGGGCGGCGGCCACGTCCTCGGTGAGGTCGCCGAAGCGGGCCAACATGAGAGCCGCGGCGGTGGCGATGACGAAGCCCGCCACGCCGAACCACCAGAGACCCGCTCGGGTCTGGTCGCCGAGCAGGAGGATGCCGACCAGGGCCGGGAGGACGGTCTGGCCGACCACCGTTCCCGCGGTCGCGGCGGTCACCGATTCCCGTTGCAGTGCCGTGGCGAAGAACAGGAACGCCGCGAGCCCGCTCGCAGGCAGCGTGTACATCGCCGGATCCCTCAGCAGATCCAGCGGTGCGAAGTCAGTGAGCACGCGGCTGGCGAGGCTGGAGAGCCCGAAGCCGAACCCCGCGAGCAGGCCCAGGGCAGCCGCGCTCGGGCGTCGAGGAAGGCGCCCGGCGAGGAAACCCAGCCCAGCGAGCACGCCCACGGCCGCGAGCAGCCCGATATGCAGGGTCGTCCCGGACGGGGGCGATTCGCTGGGCGAGGCCGAGAGCCCGAGCAGTGACAGCCCCACACACACTGCGACGATCGTCACCCACTCGAGGCGGCTGAGCCGGGTGCCCAGAATCCATCGGGCGGCCAGCGCGGTCACCACCAGATTGGCGGCTGTGATCGACTGCACCAGGAACAGCGGCAGCGCGCGCAGCGCGGCGAACGTGCCCACGAACCCGAGCAGGTCCAGCCCGATCCCCAGCAGGAACAGCCGCCGAGTGAACAGCGCCACCAGCAACGACGGGTGCAGGCCACGACCCTGATCGGCCACCGAACGCGCAGCGATCGCCTGGACGACCGCAGCGAAGCCCGAGCACACCGAGCCGGCCAGGGCAGCGCCCAAGCTCCACCACATGTCGACCGTTGGTCCCTTCGTTCTCGGGCGGGCCGAGGAACGCGAGCCCAGACCCGGGGAGGTTCACCCCGCAGCACGGCGCGCGGTCGCGGCCGCGAACTCCGCGGGGATGTCGCTGGCGAGGGCACCCGCAGGTGTTCGGTGGAGGAGGTGTCGTCGGCGTCCTGGGGTCAGAAGACGTGGCGCCGACCGGCCATCGGATGCCCGATCATGCCCAGCAGCACCACAATCAGGCCGACCACGACCAGCACGATCCCGATGGTCCACAGGATCGGCATCCCCAGCAGCAGCCCGGCGATCAGCAGAATGACACCCAGGATGATCCTGACGGTTTCCTTCTTTCGGTGGTTGGCCACCCGGTCTCCGGGTAGCCATTGCCCGGGTACGGGCGGCGGCGCTGACGGTGTGCAGGTGGCGCAGCGTCAGGGCGTAAGAACCAGCCAGGCTGGTCTGGGTGTAGGCGATGGCGCAGGTTCGGCCGTGGCATCGTGCAGGTCCAGACCTTCGAGCAGCAGCAGCGGGAAGAACAGCAAGGCCGGGTTCGGGTGGGCGGTGAAGAATCGACCCAGTGCGCGGCGCCCGCGGGCCGCGCCGGCGGTGAACGCGAGCACGCCGAGCTGCACGTCGGGATCGCGGTCCTCGTGATCGGGATTGGCGTGGTGGCCGTTGTGTCTGCCCATCCACCAGCCGTAAGGACTCGTCGTGGCAGCTGGTGACCGCGGTGGCGGGCGCGGCGGCACGACGGAGTGGCGGCAGGGCGGATAGCTGTCCCGACGGTGGGACCACGACGGACTCCCTGGCGCGCACACGGTGGGCTGGCGTAGCGCCGGGTCCGGGGAACAACGTTGAGGAGCACGCTACGCCCCTGGCCCGGGAAACGACCCCGCCGACCCGGGCCGCGGCGCCCACCGGTACCGCCAACCGGCGCCACCCTCGAAGACACGGCACCGCGAGACCGCAGCGCGATGACACCCGGTCACGGTCGGCCGCGCCCCATGGGCAGTTGAACGAGTTCGGCGGTCCGGGCGGGCAGCGGGCCAGGGCCGGCGACCTCCCACGTCACCGACGCGGCGCACGAAGATCAGCCGGCGCCCCAGAAGCCGATCCAGGACACGATCTGGGCCGCGCTCCGCGGGCGGAGACCTCGGGCGACCTCGGGCCGACCGAGGGCCGCGGCGGTCCTCGGGTGGCGGCGAGCGCGAGGATGTGACGGATGTGAGCCAAGGAGCGGTAGGTGGTTCTCGGTAGCTCGTTGAGGCGGCCCAGGGTGACGTTGTCGGCGCCGGCCAGCTCGGCGGTGGTCACCACCTGCCATTTCGGCGCGGGGTAGTCGAGCTCGTCGAGCACCCGGTCAAGCCCGTCCTCCGCCGGCGGCCCGCCGCCGGCGGTGGTACCGGTGTCAGCGCTGGCAGGTGACGGGGGCGGCCCGGCCACGAGTGTCACGGGACAGCCCTCCACGAGGGAGCTGTCCCCACCAACGGGGTGGGCGGAGCAGAGGTTCGCGGAGTCGTGGTGTGCGTGGCGCTGTGCAGCCGGTCATCGAGGTCGAGCAGGCTCAGGACCCGGCGGACGGGGCGACAGGTTGCGGTCACGGTGAGCATCACCTCGCGTGTCCGGGCCCGTTCGGCGGCGAGCAGCAGCACCGACACCACGGCGGCGCCGAAGAAGGTCACGGCGTCGAGGTCGCACAGCACCTCCGGGGTCCACGTCGGGATCGCGGGGACTGGCCCGGTGGCGCCGCCGGGTCGGTGGCCGTCGGCAGCGGCGAGCCGGACTGCCTCGCGCAGTGCGCGGTCCACACCGGGTCCGGCGAGCAGGTCGACCTCCCCGACCACGCGCACCACGACCAGAGCGTGTGCGGCGCGCTGGGTCGAGACGGTGAACAGGGGCCCGTCCTCGCGGCGCTCGCGGTCGACGGTGCGCGGGCCGGGACCGGCCGAGCCAGGAGCGTCCGAGGAGGGGTAGGCGCGGGGTCGGGGGCAGCGGCCGAGCATGAGCGTGGTCCTTCTTCCCAAGACCGGACCCCCTAAGCACCGGGAGAGGGTGCGACACCACCGCACCGGCCGAGACTCGACTCAGTGGGTGACACGGGCGCCCGCGAACGAGCAACACGAGGTGCTCAGCGCCGGGGTCTGGAGGAACCGAACAAGACCCGTCCACGCACCGCCGAGACGGCCTCATGGACAGACGTCCCGACGCAACCATCCCGCCTACTCGACATGACGACAACCCCTACGGGCGGGTAGTCGCCACGTCGACCGCCTGACCGCAGCCCCGGGGTCGCCGATGCCGGAGGGTTCACGCTGCCCTGGGGAGCTACTCTACGAGCAGGCGCCCCGGCGGTGACCGTCGTTGCTCGACGGGCTGCGGGCCGCTCCCGCCCTGGACCCGGTGGTGCGGTGACCCGAAAGACGGGTACCGCTCGATCGGCTTGAGGTGCCCCATGACCCCACGTTCTGCGTCGCCATCGCCGGCTCATTCCCGGACCGATGCGTCGTCCTCGGGTGAGAAGCCGATGCTCGACGGCCAGCGCTCCGAACCGGAGCAGTGGCTGGTCAGGGTCTTCGTCGTGGTTCCGCTGCTGGCGTTGCTCGCCGCGGTGCCCCTGGCGTGGGGGTGGGGGCTGAGCTGGGCCGATGTCGGCCTCGCGGTCGGGTTCTACCTGCTCAGCGGGCTGGGCATCACCGTCGGATTCCATCGCTACTTCACCCACGGTGCGTTCCGCACAGGGCGGGCGCTGCGGGTGAGCCTGGCCGTGGCGGGGAGCCTGGCCCTGCAGGGGTCGGTGCTGACCTGGGTCGCAGACCACCGCCGCCACCACGCGTACGCCGACCAGGAAGGCGATCCGCACTCGCCGTGGCGGTTCGGAACCTCCCGTCGGGCGCTGGCTCATGGCTTCGTGTACGCCCACACCGGGTGGTTGTTCGACCGTGATGCCACCAACGCCGCTCGGTTCGCGCCCGACCTGCTCGCCGACCGGGACCTCGCCAGGGTCCACGCCTGGTTCCTGCCCCTGGCGGTCACCAGCCTCGCCCTCCCGACGCTGCTCGGCGGGCTGATCACCATGTCCTGGTGGGGCGCGGTGACCGCGCTGTTCTGGGCTGGTCTGGTCCGGGTCGGCCTGCTGCACCACGTGACCTGGTCGATCAACTCGATCTGCCACATGATGGGCGAGCGGCCGTTCACCACCCGCGACCACTCGGGCAATGTCTGGCCGCTGGCGCTGCTGTCGTTCGGGGAGTCCTGGCACAACCAGCACCACGCCGACCCCACCAGCGCCCGTCACGGCGTCCGTCGGGGACAGATCGACGCGACCGCACGAGTCATCCGGGTGTTCGAGCAGCTCGGCTGGGTCCACCACGTCCGCTGGCCCACCGCTGACCGACTCCACCGGATCACCGAACGACGAGCTCAGACGTACCATCTCCCGTCGGTGCCGGCGGGCTGAATCCGAAACACGAAGTACCTCCGCCCGGAGAAGAGCGGGCGGTCCAGGTCGCCCATCTGAACAAGGAGTTGCCATGCGCACCGTCGAGACGATCACCCTGGACGACGCTCGCCGCGTCATCGCCGCCGGCGAGAAGGAGGCCGAGAGCCAGGGCCAGCCGTGAACATCGCCGTGGTCGACGCCGGGGGCGTCCTCGTCGCCCACATTCGTCAGGACCGGGCCTGGATCGGCAGTGTCGACGTGGCCATCAACAAAGCCTTCAGCGCCCGCGCGTTCGACATCTCCACCCAGGCCCTGGGCGAGAACGCCCAGCCCGGGGGACAGTTCTACGGCATCCAGGACTCCAACGCCGGCCGCATCATGATCTTCGGCGGAGGCGTGCCCCTCATGTCGGCGGCTCCGTCGTCGGCGCGGTCGGCGTGAGCGGCGGGACCGGCGAGCAGGACCAGGCCGTCGCCGCGGCCGCCGCCGCCGCGCTGTAGGACCCCGCACCGTCCGGACGCCATGGTGAGCGATCTGCGCGACCGGTGACCCGACGTCGTCACCGGAGCAGGAAAGAAAAAGATCAACAACCCGAGTTCCGTGGGTTGACCGACCCCGCTCCGTCAGGGATGACACGACCACGGTCGCGGCCTGTGAAGACCCAGGCCGGTCCCGATGACCCCTGCCGAGGACTTCCGAGCTCCCCGAGGTGATGAACGTGCTCATCTGCTGGGTCGTCCTGGCCGTCGCCGTCTCCGCGGTGCAATGCGCGATGACGTTGACCCTGCGTCGCATCCCGCCCGGCCGGGAGCTCGAAACCCTCGGGGTGTGATCACGATCTGGTTCACGATCGCGGGTCAGGCCGCCCGGCTTCTGCTCAGGACGGCAGGTGTGGTCGGCTGCAGTGCCGACCGGAGGCCACGCAGCAGGTCGTCGGGCTCGTCGACGTTCCCCGCTTCACCCGCCTGCCGCAGCACGTCGGCGGCCAGGGCCGGCGGGGTCTCCGGCGGGACGACCACCAGGAAGATCGGCGTGGTCCGGGTTGTCTGGGTGACGACCCAGATGGTGTTCGGCGCGAACGCGGCGAAGCCGTCGAGCCCGACCCGCCGGCCGTCCACCCACCCCCGCGTCCGAGCGGGAACGGCGTCCCACATCGCGCGCGGGAACGCCACGCGCTCGACCCGGCCCACCGACGCGCGAAGGGCATCGGCGAGTTCGGGGAGCTCTGCGAGCAAATCCCGGGACCTCGGCCACCAGCCACCGTCTACGAATCCTGTGCGCAGCATGCCGGGCTTGAGCCGCAGCCGGATGTCATCCTGGCTCGTCCAGGGAGCCGTCGTCGAGGAGACGGCCATCGCATGTTCCTGGTCCGACATCGTCGGTCCCCGTCCAGGCCGCCCGGCGGCCACTGCGGAGTTCATCGGGGGCGCCCGGCGCGGATCGCCGGAGAATCGACGTGCTCTCGACCCGTGCAGTGTACGCCGGTCACCGCCACCGTGGACCCGACGGCACCTCTCCCACGGTGGCCCGGTCCGGATGCTCGCGGGTCAGGGCGCCGTCTTCGTCCCACCGCCCGGAGCGGTGCCCCGATGGCGTGGAGGTGGCGCAGGACCTGAGCGTAGGAGTCGACGGCGCCGGTCTGGGTGTAGGGCAGGCCGTGCTCGGCGCAGAAGGCGGACACGACGAGCTGGGCGCGTCGCAGGTTGGGCCGTGGCATGCCGGGGAAGAGGTGGTGCTCGATCTGGTGGTTCAGCCCGCCGAGGACGTAGGTGAGGACGGGCCCACCCCGTACGTTGCGCGACGTCAGGGTCTGCTTGTGCAGGTGGTCGAGCCGCCGGCCGGGCTCGACGACCGGCATGCCCTTGTGATTGGGCGCGAACGCCAGCCCCATGTACAGCCCCCACACCCCCTGGTGCACGAGGGCGAACACCATCGCCTGCGGGGGCGTGAGCACCCAGAGCAGGGTGCCGAGATAGCCGACGACGTGGGCGACGAGCAACACCACCTCGAGCCGGGGCCTGCGGACCTCACCGCGCAGCGCCGCCCGCGCCGAGGTGACGTGCAGGCTCCAGCCCTCGAGGAGCAGCAGCGGGAAGAACATGACCGCCTGGTGCGCAATGACCCAGCGCGCGAGCCCCCGGCGCCCCACGGCCTGGTCGGCGCTGAAGGCCAGGACCGGCATGTCGATGTCGGGGTCCTCGTCGACGTGGTTGGGGTGGGCGTGGTGCCGGTTGTGCTTGTCCACCCACGCACCGAAGCTCATCCCGACCACGCACCCGTGCACGTACCCGACGACGTCGTTCGCCCTCTTGCGGGCGAAGATCTGTCGATGCCCGGCGTCGTGGCCGATGAACGCGAGCTGGGTGGAGATCAGCCCCACCACCACCGCGGTCAGCACCTGCCACCATGACGGGCCGAGCACCACGAACGCGCCCACGACCAGCACCGTGAGACCGCCGTTGAGGGCGAACGTGGCGAGGTAGGCGCCCCGGCGCCGCTGCAAGAGCCCGGCCTGCTTGACCAACCGGACCAGCTCCGGGAAGAGGTTGGGAGGGGATCCCGCTCCCGGAGTGGCCGCGGTGCCGGACCCGCGGACCGCGGCGCGGGAGATGGTCGATTCCATGCACTGACCTTCGTGAGTGGTGGGCGCGTACCGCCGCGACTAGCGTCGTGGTCGGCTCACCCGGGAACGGGTGGCGTGTCCCCGGACCCGGACACATGGCCCGGTTGCGTGTGTTGGGGGTCGCTCGTGCACCTCCACCCGCGGGTGCTCGTCGTCTGGACCAGTGGTGACACCGTCCAGGTGCTGTTCGCGGGGTGGGTGTGCCAGTCGGTGGTAGAGGCCCTCGAGCCGCCGAGGACGTGATCCGCGCCGGCGGGCGGCACGTGACCGTCGACCTCGCCCGGCTGCAGGGCCGTGACGTGCCTGTCCTCGAGGCTGCTGGCGGCCCTGAGCCACCGGCTGCGCCGGGGGCGGAGATGGCTGCACGCGGATGGGCTCGACAGCCAGTTGGTGACCGAACCGGAGGTCGCGTCGTTCCCCGAGCTGTTCGGCGACGTGGCGTCACCGGACGGCGCACTGGCGCACGCCATCGGGTGCCCCGCCGTCGTCCGGCGAGCCGACGCGGCGGGCGGTCACGCGCGGGGCCGGAAGGTCTCCATCCGACCTCCTATGCTCCGCCCGTGACCGGGATGGTCAGCGCCGGGAGCTGCCCTGCGGGTCCAGGGCTACGGTGCGCTCGGCGGGACCGGCGCCGTGCGCCGGGGCCGCCTCGCTGGGGGTCGCCACGGGCGCGTGCTGCCGTGTCTGCTGCTGGGTGTACTGCTGGGCCTCGGCCTGGCCGCGCGCGCGGCCGATCTGCATGTCGCGCTGGACCTGGTCGGACTGGTCCTGGGCCTTGCGGTAGCCCGAGTCGATCAGGTCCTTGGCGGCGTCGCGGCCACCCAGGCCGAAGGCCAGCGCGGAGCCGAGGGCGACCGCGCCGATCAGCGCGATGTAGGTCGCGGTCACGATCACCGGGGCGATGTTGAGCTGGGTGAGGATCATGAAGACCGCGATCGCCATGACCAGCGTCGGTGCGGCCGAGCGCACGACCCGCCCGGTGGGGGTGTCGCCCATGGTGCGGTGCACCAGCCCGCCGACCGCGGCCGCGACCGCGGCGGCGACCAGGAAGATCAGCAGCGCGGCGATGACGTTGGGCAGGTAGGACAGCACCAGGTTCATGAACCCGGTGACCGCCGGGATGTTCAGCGTCCCGACCGCGGAGACAATGACGAACACCAGCAGCACCCACTGGACCACCAGCCCGACAAGCTGCGAGGGCCGGCCCTTCGGGGAGAACCGGGCGACGTACTCACCGCCCTGGCCGTGGGTGAGCTTCTCGTCCACGCGGATCTTGTGCAGCAGGCGGCTGATCCCGGCGCGGATGAGCCGGACGATGACGTAGCCGATGATCAGCACCAGGAGGGCGCCGATCACGCTGGGGAGATAGTTCATGAAGGTGGTGAAGGCGTTCTGCAGCGACTGCAGGACGTTGAACCCGCCTCCGCCGGACGGTGACTGCTGGGCGATCATGGAGTGCTCCCGGGTTCGGTATCGGGTGTGCGGCGCGACATGGCCGCGCTCGCTAGTCGGTGACGGCGTCGGGCCGGGCGCCGCCCGGCAGGGACATCCGCGCGATGGTGGCGAGGACGTTCGCGTACTGGCGGTGCAGCGGCCCGGTCGTGTAGGGCAGGCCGTAGCGCTCGCAGAGCGCACGGATCGCGGGCGCGATCTCGCCGTAGCGGTTGGAGGGCATGTCCGGGAACAGGTGGTGCTCGATCTGGTGCGAGAGGTTGCCGGTCATCAGGTGCATCAGCGGCGAGCCGTCGAGGTTGGCGGAGCCCAGCAGCTGGCGCAGGTACCACTGACCGCGGGTTTCGCCGTCGAGCTGCTCCTCGGTGAAGGTCTCCGCGCCCGCCGGGAAATGGCCGCAGAAGATCACGGCGTGGCTCCAGACGTTGCGCACCACGTTGGCGGTGAGGTTGGCCGCGAACGTGGTCGGGGCCGACAGCCCAGAGAGCAGCGGCCAGCCGAGGTAGTCCTTGGCGATCTGGCGGCGCACCTTGCGCCACAGTCCGCCCAGCTCGGCGCGGGCCTGCGGCCAGGGCTTGCGTCCCGCGGCGACTTCCTCGAGCTCGATGTCGTAGATCGCGATGCCGTACTCGAACCCGGCGGCGAGTGCCGCGTTGATGAGCAGCTGCACCAGGTGGTGAGGCTTCCAGGGCTGCTCGGGGTCGACGCGAAGGGTCGCGTACCCGATGTCGCGGTCCTTGCCGAGCACGTTCGTGTACGTGTGGTGCACGAAGTTGTGGGAGTGCTTCCATCCCTCGGCCGGCGAGGCGGAGTCCCACTCCCACGTAGAGGAGTGGATCTCGGGGTCGTTCATCCAGTCCCACTGTCCGTGCAGGACGTTGTGGCCGATCTCCATGTTCTCCAGGATCTTGGCCACCGACAGTGCCGCCGTGCCGCCGACCCAGGCGGGAGGCAGGATCGAGACGAGGAGCAGGGCGCGCCCGCCGGTCTCGAGGCCGCGCTGCACGGCGATGACGCGCCGGATGTAGCGGGCGTCGTCGTCGCCCAGATCGTCGACGACCCCGCGGCGGATCCCGTCGAGCTCGGCGCCGAACTCCTCGACCTCGGCGGCCGAGAGGTGCGCGGTCGTCGGGGTCGTCGCCGTCGTCGCGCCCGCTGTCGGCTCGGCCGGGACGTCGACGTCCGGCCGGGACGCGTCGGGGGATCGAGCCACGCGGGTGTCCGGGCAGGGAATGGTGGTCGTGCTCATGAGCCTCCGTGACCTGAGCGGTCGTGTCGATCGCCACCGTCGGCAGCGATCGTGAAGGCGAGGAGCACGGGACTGGGCACCTGCTCGCCGGGCGACGGAGGCGTGCTGTGCGCCACGCATCGCAGATCCCGGATACCCAGATTCGGCACGGGCATGCGCGGACGAGGGCCAGCGCACACCACGGGGCGGGACGCGTGTCGCGTCCGGGAGCGGTGGGCCTCACCGGCTCCGGGAGCTCCCGCGCGCTCAGCGTCATGGTGCCCACCGCCCCGACGTCGGTGAACGCGTGGTCACAGCAGTTCTCCAGCGCCTCGGACGCCGCGAGGACGAGATCGTCGACGGTGTCGTGGTCGAGGTCGTCGCCCGCGAGCCACACCCCGAGAGCGAAGCCGGGGCGGCGTAGTCGGCGTACCGTCGGTCGTCCTGGCGGAGTTGGCCCCGGACCCCCGGCGAGCCCCGTCCCCTCTCCTCGATGGGCGGAGTCCCCGTGAGTGTCGTCGTGATCGTCGTCGTCGTCGTGGCCGCCCTGGTGCTCGCCGGGACGAGCGTGCGGCTCGTGCAGCAGTACGAGCGGGGTGTCGTGCTGAGGCTAGGCCGTCTCCTGCCGGAGATCCGTCAGCCGGGCCTGCGCCTGTTGGTGCCGTTCGCGGACCGGATGGCGAAGCTGTCCGTGCAGACCGTCGTGCTCGCCGTGCCCTCGCAGAGCACCATCACCCGCGACAACGTCACCATCGGGGTCGACGCCGTCGTGTACTTCCGCGTCGACGACCCGGTGCGCGCGGTGATCAATGTGGAGAACTACCTGCAGGCGACCTCGCAGGTCGCCCAGACCTCGTTGCGCTCGGTGATCGGTCGCGCCGACCTGGACACGCTGCTCTCCGACCGGAGCCGAATAAATGCCGAGCTCAAGGACGTCATCGACGCCCCCACCGAGGAGTGGGGCATCAGCATCGACCGCGTGGAGATCAAGGACATCTCGCTCCCGGAGAGCATGCGCCGGTCGATGTCGCGCCAGGCCGAGGCCGAGCGCGAACGCCGGGCCCGGGTGATCAACGCCGACGGTGAGCTGCAGGCCTCGACCAAGCTGTCCCAGGCTGCGGCGGCGATGGCCGACACGCCGGGGGCGCTGCAGCTGCGGCTGCTGCAGACCGTGACCGACGTGGCCGCGGAGAAGAACAGCACGCTGGTGATGCCATTCCCGGTCGAGCTGCTGCGGTTCTTCGAGCACACGAGCGGTGGGGCCGCTGCCGGGACCTCGGCGAACCCGGCAAGCACGTTCGCGTCGCCTCCGGACGGTGACCTGCCCGACCCCGACCTGCTCCCGCTCCCGCTCCCGCTCCCGACGACGTTGCCGACCAACGGCGCGGCACGCCCCACGGTGACGAGCACCCCTGAGGTGGAGTTGATCGCCATCCCCGCGCCCCGCACGGCCGCGCGCAGCGCGGAGGAGAGGACGACATGACGTCGACCGAGCCCGACACGGTCGCGCCGGGCGATCCGGACCGCGTCCGCGGTGATCACGAGGCCGCGCCGGACGGTCAGGCGTGTCCCGCCTGCCCGCACCCGTGGGAGGCGCACGACGCCCTCGGACGCCGCTTCTGCACCGCTACCCGCGACGTCGGGTGGGACCGCGGCTGCATCTGCCGCTGACACGAACCAGGGGACCGGGCGTCGTGCGGGTCACTCGCGACCCGCGGTGAGGACGGTGGCGTCGATCGTGCGTTCGACCACGGCGCGGGCCAGATCGGTGAGTCGCATCCCTTGCCCGCGGGCGTGAGCGCGCAGAGCGGTGAACGCGTCTTCGGGAGCGAGGTCGGTCTGTCCGGCGAGCACGCCCTTGGCCTGTTCGATGACCACCCTGCTGTTCAGGGCCCCCTGGAGCTGTTCCTGCACGGTCTCGGCGTGGCGGACGGCGCGTTCGTGCAGCAGCCCGATGGTGGCGGCGTCGGCCAGCGCCTGGCCGAGGCGGGCGTCGTCGTCGGTGAGGGTGTGGCGGTCGGTGTGGAGCAGGGTCAGCACCCCGATGACCTCGTCGCGCAGCCGCATGGGCAGGGCGTGGGTGGAGCGGAACCCGGCCTCCTCGGCGTGGGGGGCGTAACGGGGCCATCGCCGGTGGGCGTGGGGCGTGCCGAGGTCCTCGCTGATCACCGGCCGGCCGGTGCGCACGCAGTCGACGCACGGGCCGGCGTCGATCGCCACGGCGAAGACCTCGAGCAGGCGGGTGCGCTCCGAGGAGCCGGCGGCCATCGACAGCCCACCCCTCCCGTCGGTGAGGATCACGCCGGCCGCGTCCACGTCGAGCAGCTCCACGCAGCGCTCGGAGAGCACGGTGAGCATGTCGAGGGCGTCGAAGTCGTGGACGAGGGTGTCGGTCAGCGCCAGGAACGTGTCGATGACCTGGGGCTCGCGGCCGTTGCTCATGGGTCGTCGTTCTCCGCTTCCGGGCCCAGGGGCTCGTGCCCGTGATTCGTGTCCTGGGTCCCAGGGTCGTCGATGATGAGGTCGCGGTCGATGACGCGCCGTGCCACCTGGTGGAGCGACTCGCCGCGGGCGAAGGCGTGGGCGCGCAGGCGCAGCAGCGCGGTGGCCACATCGATGCCGGCCCACACGGAGTGCATCCCGGCGGCCACGTGCACGTCGGCGTGCACATGAGGCAGCCACCCCGCTGCCAGTACTGCCCCGGGATCGTCGTGCGCCCCCACGTCGTCGGCGAGCTCGAGGAGGACCTCGGTCGCCAGGGACGCCAGCTCGAGCGCGTCGGCGAGCTGCCGGCGCGAGAGCGGGCCCGGGGCGGCCCGGTACAGGTCGAGGGTGCCCAACCGGACCGCGCCGACCTGCAGCGGTAGCGAGAAGAGCGCCGCCGCCCCGGCCTCAAGCGCCTCGGGCCCGAATCCCGGCCAGCGCGCCGGATCGGCCGTGAGGTCGCCGACCAGGACCGGCAGACCCTCGCGGTAGGCGTCCAGGCACGGCCCCTCACCGGCGGTGAGCTGGAGTTCCTCGAGGCGGCGAGCCCTGGGGCCCGTCGCGGCCGGCAGGTCGCGAGCCCCGGCCAGCCCGTCCTCGAGCCCGGCGATCACCGTGACCCCCGCGCCGTCGACCCCGACCTCCGACACGCTCACCGCACACACCCGGTCCAACCGGCTCCGCAACCCCCGCAAGCCATGCGGACCGGCCATGCGGCCACCGGACGCACCCGACGCCCCGGACCGCCGGCCGTCGGTGGCGCCGTCGGCGAGCAGCGCCAGGAGGCGTTCACGCCGCGGCTCTCCACAGACCGCGCCATTCCCGGCGGCTGCCACACCGTCGGCGCCGTCGTGGGCGCTCACACTCGTTCACTTCCGACCCGCGCGGAACGACGGGACCCGCATCTGCGGGTCACACCGGAGCGCTCTGCTCGTCGACAGGTGGTTCCCACGGCGAGGAGACCGTAATCCCGCGAGGAGCCGGGGGGAGGGGATCCGTGACCGCCGCTGATCACGCCGCAAGACGACAGAACTTCCCTGCCGCGGGGTGCAAGCAAGCCGGCCCCGGAGGACGCGAACGGCTGGTCGCCAGTCAATTGGACAACACCAGCTGCGGCCGCGAGAGTTAGACGAACTGGCCTAGACCCCGCCGCTGTCCGTCCCCGTTGCCGCCGAGGACCAGAGCTCGCGGAGCCGTCCATGACCACTGATACCACCGCGATAGACGAGCACCTTCCCTTCGAGGTTCACCAAGCCCAGGAGATGCTCTCGACCTGACTCGGTATCGCCGCCACCGACGCGGCCGAGCGCCTGCGGACAGTCGCGCAGTGCGCGGGAGCGCGCTTGATCGACGTCGCGCGATACGTCCTCGCCCAGCAGCACTCGGCCGACTAGATCAACTGCTTCCATCTAGATGATCTATTCCAAGGGGTTCAGTGGTCGTAGGCCAGTAAGGATCGCTTGATCGGCTGGGCGGTGTGGTCGTTGTGCCAGATCGCGGCGGTCAGGGCCAGGACGCGTTGCACGACCCGGACCCATACCCCGGCCGGGGTGCGACCGCCGTGGCGTCGAGGTCGAGCTGGCCTTTGAAGGTGTCGTTGATCGACTCGATGACAGGCCCACGCCATCGCCGTCGAGGCCGAGCACGCCCTGCTGCATGCCGTGCCGCGACTGGTCGGCGCAACGGTGCACACCGACTACCAACCCACAGAGCACGTCGACCCCCACTGCTCGCTCTCACACCACAGCAGCACCTAGACTTCGTCCTACCGCCGTGTAGCGCGGGAGGTGCTCGGCGGAGTCGTTGGCGTCCGCGACGCATCGCGCTCCCCGCGGGGGCGCGATGCGGTCACCTCGAGGACGCCGCTCGGTCCGGGGTGTTGCTGCGTCTCAGGCTCGGTAGGTCGTGCGCATCTCACGGCGTTGGACCACCTGAGACCATGCTTGGTTAACCAACTCGATGCCGCGTCGATCCCGCCGCCCTCAGCGGCTGCCAGCACGGCGCAGGCCTGGCCCGAGGTGAACAGTGAACGCCAGGTGTCCGCTGGAAGGACCAGCCGGACGTCGGCTTCCACCTGGTCCTCGGCGATCTCTTCGTCGCTGGCCTCCCGCCCCAGCCCGAACAGCGCACGCAGGTCGCGCCGTCCGGTCGACCATGTCAATTGCCGGCGGCCATCCGAGGCGGTCTCCCACTCCCACCAGCGCGCGAGGGCCGACTCTTCGTCGGTCTCGACGGCCTCCGCCAGCAGCTGCATCGGGGTCCGCCCGCCGCGGCCGCGGCCTTCCTTGCGGTGGCCGCTGGTGACCTCGTGGGCCATCTTGGTGAAGTAGTCCGCGAGGTCGCCGTCGCCGAGCTGGGCCCGGCGAAAGTCCCACCCGTGTTCCTGCGATGCCGAGAACCCCCGGCGTTTGCAGTGCCCGGTTCCACCGGCCGAACAGGCGCGGACCCAGTGCGGCGCGGGCCAGCTCGGCGGAGACCTGTTCGCGGAAGCAGAGCAGCACGTGCAAATGAACGTGCCAGCCGTTGTCTCCGTCGGTGACCTCGACTGCGCGGGCCCACCCGAGCAGGCCGCCGAAGCGTCCGCAGTCCTCCTGCCATGACGACCCCGAGGTGACCCGTCGCCAGGCGTAGGACAGCACGTCCCAGCAGCCCTCCTGGGCCTTGAGCGAGTCGAGTTCGATGGCGTCCGCCTCGGCCTGGCGCTCGTCGACGTCCCAGCCGTTGGCCTCGGCGACCTGGACGTCGGCGAGGCGCTCCTCAAGGCGTTTCCGGTGTGCACGGTCAGGGGCCGAGAGGCCGAGCCGATCCCCGTGGTCGTGGCGCATCGTCAATGTGAGCAGGAAGGCCGAGCCGCCCAGCTCGTCGACCGCGCGCATCACCGTGGCGAGGTCGTCGGCGCGGCGGGTGGCGATCTTCGCAGCGCAGACCGGGCAGCACCACACCGACCCGCAGGTCTTGAGCCCGCCGTAGGCGGCGGACCGGGTGCCGTCGGAGTTCTCGATCACCCCGAGGGTCACGCCGGCCTCGGCGTTCATGGTGTGCCCGCAGTACCGGACGCGCTTGAGCTTCGAGATGCGGCGCAGCTGGGTGCGGCGCTGCCACCGGTTCGCCCGCCGCTCCTGCGCCCCGGCCACTTGCTCCGCCGACCGTGGTTGGCCGTGTTCGCAGCGGCGGCGCCTCCCGGGGCGGGGGACGGATCGAAGAGTTGTCGCCCCTTTACCGAGAGTGGGCGTGGTCATCGGGCACCACCAGCACGGATGTGGGCCGGCGCTGGCGCGCTGGCGGTGCCCGGCCCCTGCGGGCCGGGCACCTGCACGGCAGCGGCAGCGACGACCGGCACCGCGACGGCGTGCACCAGGACGACGAGCCCAGCTCGAGGCAGGGGCACCACGTCGAGCCGGCCGACCCGTGGCGAGGGCAGCTCAGGGCCGCGCGACCACGCGAAGAACGACGGAACCGGCTTCGCCGGGCAGCCGTGTCGGCGGCCGAGTTTGACCGGCCGTCCCTCCCCAGCAAGGGCCGCAAACCATCTTCACCGCCAGCACCAGCAGCACACCCCCGAAACGTCGAGGGCCGGTGAAGATCGTTTGCTTCCTCCCTTGCTGGCGAGCCTCCGACGGCCGAACGGGCCGCAGGCGCGGTGGAGCCGGGGACGGCCCCACCCACAGCGCCCGCCGCCGACACGGCCAACCATTGGAGGCCCCCATGACCAACCTTCGCAGGCTCCTCGCGACCTGGGAGAACTGGTCGGCTCGCGACACCCTCACCCGCGCCCTGACCACCGCGACCACCGAGGACAGCCGCCGGCGAACCACCCGGAGCTTGGCTGAGGTGCCGACGGTGAGCGCGCTGGACGCCCTGCACGCGGGCACCGAGCTCGTCGAGCTGCTGGGCGGCTGGCAGTGGCAGGCGATGTACGCCGCGCGCGTGGAGGGGGCGAGCTGGGAGCAGATCGGAACCGCACTGCACACCACCGCCCCGGAGGCCCGCGACCGCTACCTGCGAGTCCTCGACCGCCAGGAGCTCCTCCTCGGATGCGACGTCAGCACCTACCGCGAGGTCCTGTTGGAGGATTAGTCCGGGGACGGAGGGGGTATCGGTGGCCGCTGACGGTCGACTGGACGGCCCGCTCGCTGGGAAGCAGCCAGAGCCGACGCCACCACCGTGGTCGGGAGGGTCGGTGCGCGCCGTGGTCCTCGTTCGCGCTGCGTCCCGCGACCCATCCCGCTGGTGAGACCGCGAGGTAACGGCATGTATTCGGACGACGACAGTTCGCTGGGCGCTGCGCTGCAGAAGGCGGCCGAGAAGCAAGCACGCCGGCCAGCGCTCTACGACGTGGCCGCGGCGCTCACACAGATGGTGCGCTGCGCGGTCGACACCGTGTCCGGCGCCGACGCGGGAGGTGTGTCGGTCACCTCCTCGAACACCGACGTCTCGCACGGGGCCAGCTCCACCAGCGCAGCCGATCTCGACGCGACCGGGCAGCGCCTCGGCGAGGGCCCATGTCAGAGCGCGCTGCACGACCCGGAACCCGGCCGGGCCGTCGTCGTCGCCGAGGACCTGGGCGGACGTGACGCGACACGATGGCCCCGGTTTGCGCCCTCGGCGGTCGAACTCGGCTTTCCGGCCATGCTGTCCTTGCAGCCTCCCGCTCCGGCCGGGTTGGGTGCGGCCCTCAACTTCTACGGGCGCGACGCCGGAAGCTTCGAACCCGCTGACCTGGTCCTGGCCGACATGTTCGTGGAACACCTCGCGCAGCTGCTCTTCGGCCAGGGCACGACCGGCGCACCACGGGGAGAGCCCGCCGCGGCGCCGTCGGCAGAGATCGAGCACGAGCTGCGGCGCACGCTCGACCACCCAGCCGCTTCGTGACCGGAGCTCTCCGTGGCCTCGCCCGCCTCCGTCGTCGCCGCGCTTCCGGACGAAGCACCCGACGAGGGCGGTGCCGCTTTCGACACAGGCTCGCCGTGACGGGCGGAACCGTCGGGCCTCGACGGTCGCCCGGTGGGCTGTACGGTGGCCGCGGAGCGGTCGAACTCGACGGCCGCGACCCGGACACGGGGCCTCGTTCGAGGACCCGGACAGTCCCGTTCCTCATGTGCGTCCCGCATCTCGGCTACCGGCGATGAGGGCAGAGCGCAGCGCATGTCGCTTCGGCTCTGGCTGACCAGTGCTTGCCGTGCTGCCCGACTTCCGCAGTTGGTGGGCAGTCGTAGGGGCCGGATTTGACGCGTGACCTGCGGAAACGGGCGCGCTGCGGCGATCAAGGCGTGTGCCTATGGCGCGGCGGCTGGTCTGGCTGGCTGTTTTGCCTGCTCAGGCGGGGTGTAGGTGGGTGAGCCGGGGTGGCGGCGTGACCTCGCATGCCCGATAAATACCGGCTTGTGCGGTGGTGAGCTCGGTGGTCTGGGCGACGGTGCCGGCCGGCCCGGCGAGGGTGACCCGGTGGTGACGGCCGAGCTCGCGGGCGACCCGCCACCAGGTCTGGCCGGTGCGGCGTTCGGCGACCCGGATGAGCAGCAGCGCCAGCCAGGACAGCAGCACGTGGCCGCGGATGCGGGGCTCGAGGCGGTGGAACACCGGGCGCAGCTCGAGGGTGGACTTCAGGTCGCGGAACCCGCGCTCGGCCTCGAGGAGGTTCTTGTAGCCCAGCGCCACGTCCTCGGCCGACAAGTCCGGGTCGGAGGTGGAGAGCAGGTACTTGCCGTCCAGCTTCGCTTCGGCGGCGATCTTGGCCTTGTCCAGGGCCAGCCGCCCGGCCGGGGTCTGGCGCAGGTAGCGGCCCAGCGCGGGGTGCTCGCGCAGCGCGCACTCGGCCTTGAGGTGGGCGGCTTCCTCGGCGGCGGCCTTGCGTTCAGCGCGCTTGCCGGCGGCCGTGCTCGTCGTGGTGGGGTTCTTGCGGGTGCCCCGGTCGGCGGCGCGGGCGCGGGCGGCGGCGATGCGGTCGAGCTCGCCGCGGATCCGCTCGAGCGCGGCGTCGCGTTCGGCGGCGTTGCGGGCGGCCTCCTCGGGGTTATGGCACAGGATCCACCGGGTGCCCGGAGTCGCCTCGAGGACGACCTCCTTGACCCGGAGGTTGTCGCGCACCGGGCGGTAGCGGCCCTGCCGCGCGAGCACCTCGCGGGCGTGGGGGGAGCCGTCACGCATCCGCTCGCCGGCGATGTAGGTGACATATGACGGGACCCCCTCGGCGACAGAACCTTGGTCTCGTCGGACCGGACGTGGTTCGCGGTGGGTGCTCGAGGAGGTCCCTGATGACAATCGTAGGCGGGTTGGATCTGCACCGGAAACAGATCACCTACGACATGGTCGACACTCAGACCGGACAGCTGCACCGGGGTCGGATCACCCCGGCGGAACGCGGCGCGGTGCGCGAATGGATCAGTCGATTCGCCGGCGAGGCGGTGGAGCTGGCGGTCGAGGCCGGGACCGGGTGGCGGTTCGTGGTGGAGGAGTGCCAGCAAGCCGGTGCGGTGGTGCACCTGGCCGAGCCGGCCGAGGTGTCCAGCAGCCGGGGACGGAAGAAGCGAGCCAAGACCGATCGCCTGGACGCGGCCTGGCTGCGCGAGCTGTTGGAAGACGGGCGCATCCCGGAATCCTGGATCCCGCCATCACACGTGCTCGAACTCCGGGCGACGGCACGGCTGTACCGAACCCTGATGGACGAACGGACCGGCTGGATGCGGCGCATTCACGCGGTGCAGTTCCATCATGGCGCGCCCCGAGAAATCCGCATGAGCTCGGTCCGAGACCGCGAACGAATGCTCGACGCCGAACAACTCAGCCCCTCCGGGCGAGAGAGCATCGCCGTCGCGCTGCGGGTCATCGACAGCCTCGAGGCTGAGGCCGAGCGACTCCACCAGCGGCTGGTCCGCTTCGCCGGTGCGCAGCCGGGCTGCCGGGCGCTGCAACAGGAGTACGGGATCGGAAAGCTGACCTCGGCCGTGATCTGGTCCGAGCTCGGCGACGCCCGCCGGTTCAGTTCTTCCGACGACGCGGTCCGTCACAGCGGCCTCGATATCTCAATCTACTCCTCGGACGGCAAACGCTCCCCCGGGAAGCTCACCCGCCAAGGGCCGCCACAGTTACGCTGGGCACTGTATGAGGCCGGGCGCTGCGCCGCACGAACCAGCAGCCCGGATCACCACTATCACCAGCAGGTCGCCCGCCGTCTCGGGAACAAGCGCGCCAACCTGTCCGTAGCGCGCAAACTCGTGCGCCGCTGCCACCATCGGCTACGCGAACTCGGAGACGAGTCGATGATCGATATCGGCGCCTGAGCCCTGCGGCAGCGCTGTCGATGCTGGGGGGCGCGGAGCAAGCCCACCCACGCTGATGCTCGTGCGACCAGCTCCCGGACAGGCACCGCCGCCGGCCTACTTGCCGGACGGCCAGATCTAGATCGACGCGGTCGCACACCCATCAAATCTCGCGGGATACCCGATCACTCATCACGTCGCCGGACGACGCGCGCGTCCCGTGCACCCAGGAAAGTCCGGGCGCCCACGACCCCACCCCCGCCTCGGCCACGCAATGCCTCCCCCAACCATCGTCAGGAGGCCGCGGTCATCATGCCCTGAACCCGATACCTTTCAACGCCCTTACGCGCGCGGTCCGCCGGCGGTCCTCACCCGTGGTCCGGCGCCGCCGGCGAATGCATAGTCGACGGCGCTGCTCGCCGCCGTCAGGCCGCGACCAGGGAACCGGAAGGACAACACTCTCCAACCCCTTGACACGGGGGTCCCGTCACAGGGAAGTGCCCGCCGCCGCGCTGCAGGTAGGCCAGGTTGGCCTTCGAGGAGAACCCCCGGTCGACCACCGTGACCACCCGGCCGAGGCGCCAGCCGCGTAACCCGTCGCGGACTTCGGGGAGGATGGCCGCGTCGTTGACGTTGCCCGGCCAGCACCAACAGCGCACCGGGATGCCCTCGCGGGTCACCGCCAGCCCGATGATGATCTGCGGCAGGTCCGGGCGGTGGTCCTTGGAGTGGCCGTAGCGGCGGAACCCCGCCCCGGCGTTCTCGGTCGCGCCGTCGCCGTCGCTGGTGCTCCCCGTGGGGGCGGGGTCGGGGGTGTCGCGTTCGAAGTAGGTGGAGGTGGTGTCGAAGAAGAGCAGGTCGACCTCGAGGTTGAGCAGGTTCGCGACCGCGAAGAACACCGCCTCCTGCACCTTCGCGTCGGTGTCGGCCTCGACGAGCAGGTCCATCGCCCGATACGCCTGATCCTCGTCCATGCCCTCGAGGCCGGGCATCGCGACGTCCTCGCGCACCCACTCGGCGGCGGCCAGCTTCGAGCAGGGGTCGATCGCGCGGTTCGCGACCAGCGCGAACACCACGCGCTCCACGTCGGTGGTGAACCGTCGCCCGCCCAGCACCTCGCGCAGCGCCCGGTCGATCTCGAGCTGGTGCCACAGCCCGTCGAGCAGCCACGCCGCCCCGACCGGTCGCGACTCGACGACCTGCAGCCCCTCGCCGGCGGCGGTCCCGGCCCCGTCGTCGCCGTCGTCGGTGTCGCCGAGGTAGCGGTTGATCGAGCGCACCAGCCGACGCAGCCCGTCCGGGTCGAGGCGGTCCTCGCGGCCGAGGTTGAGCAGCACGTTCGCCTTGGTCGCCGCCCCGTCGCGCTGGTTGTGCGCCAACGCCAGATAGCGCACCACCGAGCCGTCCTTGTTCCGCCGCTCAGTCGTCCGCAGGTACATGACCGCAGCCGATCACACCCACCGCAGCTCGGACAAGCCGACACCACCCGGAACGTGTGCCCACACTTTCATGCCCGCGCAGCACCGCGCGACACGCTTACCAGCCACTATCCGCGCCCGACCCCGCCCATGTGCCCATCAACTGCGGAAGTCGGGTGCTGGTCCCCGTGCCCACCGCGCCGAGGACGGAGAAACACACCCATGACCACCGAACAGGACGACCGACTGCTCGTCGCGTTGCGCTCCGCCGCCGCGTCATGGCCCAGCGTCCCAGCATCCGGGACCTGGAGCAGACCCTCGGCCACATCGTCGCCTCGGCGGTCGAGACGGTCCCCGGGGCGGACGCAGGCACCATCTCGATGACCGAGCACGGCCAGATCGAGACCCGCCACCCCACCAGCGAAGCCATCGGCAAGCTCGACCAGGCCCAGAGCGAGCTGCGCGAGGGACCCTGCATCACCGCGATCGAGGACCCGCCCGAGAACGGCATCGTCACCGCCCGCGACTTCGCCGGCGTCGACGCCCAGCGGTGGCCGCATTACGCCCCCAAGGCGGTCGAGGCCGGTTTCCGGTCGCTGACCTCGACCCAACTCTCCACCGGCGGCGGGGTGCGCGCCGCGCTCAACCTGTACTCCCACGCCCCGGACGCCCTCGAGGGGCACGCCCTGACCCTGGCCAGGCTGTTCGGTATCCAGGCCGCCCTGCTGCTCTACGGCGCCGAGCACGCCGGGCACCTGCAGCGCGCGGTGGACAGCCGTGACCTGATTGGGCGGGCCAAGGGCATCCTGATGGAACGCTTCAAGACCGACGACCAGGGCGCGTTCCAGATGTTGGTCAAGTCCTCCCAGGACACCAACGCAGTGGCTCAACGATACCGTCACAGCCGGCGCGTCGCCCGGGCCCAACCAGTCGGACCGCTCCCGACACCACATCCTGCATGCCCCCTGCAGCGCGATGTCCAGGACTGGGCTCGTCCTGCGTTACCTCAGGCGCAGCTCGTCGAGCCTTGACGTCCTCGGACGCAGCTGGAGCTGACCCACGATCATCCCCCCACTTTTCTCCCCTGGAACGGCCGGCGCGTCGGTCAGTACCTCGGGGGCCGGGTTCGAGGTGAAGATCACTGCGGCGGTCGGGCCAGCCGACGCGCGGTCCGAGTGGACATCGAACGTAGATAGCAAGGACGCTGGTGCACATCGATCCCGACCCTGTCGGCTTGCGCTCGCGCAGACGCCGGGCGCGACATCGACGAATCGAGGGACATATGACCGACCAGACACCCCCGGTCTGGCACGCTAGGCAGGATATCCACCGCGCCGAGTTCCTGCTGTCACTCAACGAAGGGTTTACCCGCGAGGACAGCGTCCACGCCTTGAAGTACCGCGCGGCTGTTGGTGGCGTGTCGGTGCACACGGCCGCGCTCCGGGTGCTGTCCGACAGCTCAAGGCCGGAGCCGGCGGCGACCGAGCCGGCACCACCAGCACAGATTCCACGGCACTTGTTCGCGGTGGCCTCGGGCAGCGAGATCGACGCGGCGGACGCGAGCGAAATCGACGCGGCACATTTCATAGGACCGATCTCGACAGAGCCGGACCCGTCGGCGCCGTAACCGGGTTCGACAGCGCAGTCGGAGGGGGCGGTCCCGCTTGCTGCTGCAGCAGTGCCGGATCGTGACCGCTTGCTCACTTGCGGGCTACCCCAGCAAGGAGCATCGTGGCAGCTACTCGACCCGAGTGGGGGACGCCGGTGTTCTCCACATCGTCGCGCACGATCATCCTGACCGGCGCCATCGGGCCGTACGAGATGACCAGTATCGCCAACTACTGCAAACAGCTCCACCGGGGCGGTCACACCGCGCTGCACCTGGACATCACCGGCGTTACCGACTGCCACCGCGCCGGCCTCGACGGGCTGCTGGCGTTGGCGGGCGGGTCGGCCGGCATGGCGGTGTCCGTCGATGGCGCGCGGTGGCAGCACTTCATGCTGCTGCTGAGCACGGCGCCCGGCATTGAGGTCGAGGCGCTCTGTGACTCCGTCCGCGAACTCCTTCCCCGTCCAGGGCTCGGCAGCTCCTAACGACGGGCATGAGGGGCGCAGGTCGGTGTCCATCAAGTTGATCCCGCTCGCCCGGTACCAGCGAAAAGGTGGCGACAGACGGTGAACACGCGGAACCGCACCCACGAACCGAGGACAACGATGACCCGACAACAGCGCCGATACGACCAGCAGACGAGCCGGGAGGTGCACCGCGCAGAGTTGCTGGTGGCAGAGGTGGAGAACACCAGCGAGGCGCAAGCCGCCCAGACCCTCCGTGGCGATGCCGCCGTCACAGGCGTGTCGGTGCACGCGGCCGCACTCGCGGCCCTCGCCGCAGGTCCGCGGTACACGTCCGACCGTGCCAAGCGCGGCGCCCGCTCCTATCAGGCGCCCGAGTCGTCTTGACCTGATCTGACAGCGACGAGCGACAGCAGCGCCGCCGTCACCGGGGCCGTCTGAGACCGGTCCGACGAACCGACTTCCGCACGTCGGACACGAGGTCGCACCAATTCGAGGCGCCTTGAAAGCAGACCGCCTGAGCCGGGAGGGGGCAGCTTGCGGTCGGGAACCCTTCGGGAACACACGTGGTGGGACGAGCCGGGACAAGGCCGAGCCGGGGAAGACGTTCCCGGTGGTCAACACGTACGGGACGGGATCGAGCGGTGCCCGGCGAAGTGACCCGGCCGCATTCACACCGAAGAGAGCAGGCCAGTGGGCTCCTGCCGTGGGTGCCCTGTGTGCCGGTCGGCGGGTCGTGTCAGGTCCCTGTCCAACAGGGCGGCAGCCGTTGCGGCCCATGCACAACCCATGCGATTCGTGCCGATAGCCACCATTAGCAGCCGGTAGCGTTCGGGACCGTCTGAGCCCGTCGTACCTGGTCAGCGCGGTCCGCGGGCAACCGGGCAGGTCCAGCCGGGAGCGTGCACGAGGAATCGCAGGGTTACTGTCGCGGGACGGGCGGCGTAGCGCCTCTCGAGTTTCCGTGATGCGGGTCGTTGTGCGAAACGACGTGAACCGGCACGCCGTGGTGCGGCTGGTGTGACTGTCGCTGTGGACGTAGTTGCTGGTTGAGGCTCTGGTCGTCGGGTACCGGAATCCTTTTAATCCGCTGGTTGTGGGTTCGAGTCCCACGGGGCCCACCCGAGCCGTAGGAGTCGGCGATTCTCTGTTGCTTGTCGGCTTGCGGCCCAGCTGCCGGCTGCGAGGTGCTCGATGGCGAGGTGGTGAACCGCTCTGCGCTCAGAACCAGCGGCGGCTGGCGAGGCGGGCGCCCTCGGTCAGGGAGGCGAGCTTGGCCCACACGACCTGGGGGTCGACGGCGGCCTGGCCCACCCAGGTGCCGTAGCCGCAGTCGGTGCCGGCGATGACGTTGTGCGCGCCGACGCGCTCGGCGTAGCGGGTGATGCGCTGGGCGACGAGCTCGGGGTGCTCGATGACGTTGGTCTTGGACTCCAGGACGCCGGGGATCAGGACTTTGCCCTCGGGGAGGCGGACGTCGTCGAACACGGTGAATTCGTGGGCGTGGCGGGGATTGGCGGCCTCGAAGGCGATCGCGGCGGGGCGGGCGCGCAGGACGTCCTCGACGATGGTGGCGAGCGGGATGTCGCGGTGGTGGGGCCCGTCGTAGTTCCCCCAGCACACGTGCAGGCGCAGCAGCTCGGGTTCGATGTTCGCGCAGGCATGCTCGAGGGCCTCGAGGTTCTGGCGGACCCGGGTGCGGAACTGCTCGTCGGACAGGTCGGCGTAGCGGACGTGGCGTCCCATGGCGAGGTCGGGACAGTCGAGCTGCACGGTGATGCCGGCGGCGGCGATGGCTTCGTACTCGGGGCGCATCGCGTCGGCGATGGCGAACAGGTACTCCTCGTAGGACGGGTAGTGCTGGTTGTCGAAGAACAGCGCGACCAGCCCGGGGGAGGCGGCGGTGAGGAACCGCCCGGCGAGCCCGTTCGGGCTGGCCGCGAGCAGGGACTCCACGTCGCGGTGCACGGCGTCGTCGTCGGTCGGGGCGATCGGCCCGGTGCAGGCCGGGGTCCGACGGCGGGAGCGACCGGGGTCGGACATCACCCGCCGGGCCATCGCGGGGAAGTCGTCGAGGTCGCGGTAGGAGAAGGTGACCGACTCGCCGTCGAAGCCGCTCAACCGGTACTTCGGGTAGGAGGCGTAGCTGGGCTTGCTCATCTCGCCGTCGTTGACCAGGTCGATGCCGGCGTCGAGCTGGTGGCCGACTACGTCCTCGACCGCGGTCCGGACCCGCGTCCGCAGCGCGGCGCGGTCGACGGGTACGCCCTCCTCCTGGGCGAACATGGTGCGGACCAAATCATCGGGTCGCGGCAGGCTCCCGACGTGGGTGGTCAGGAACCTCTCGGTGCTGCGCTGCACGGTGGGACCTCTCCTCGGCGTCAGGACGCCTGGCGGCACGGTGTGATCGAGTGTGCGGCGCCGAAGCTCGTCGAGCCAAGGTGCGGGAGCCACCGGAGACATGGGGCGCGCCACCGTGCGCGCGCTTCCTCATCGGTCGTGGAGACGCCATCTCCGCCCCGCGCGGAGCGGCGCCTGCCCAGGGCCCGATAAGTCGGCTCTATGTCACGTTCCGGCTGTCGCGAGATGCGGGTCGGCTCGCTCCGCCGTCCGGTGCTCCTGCCTGGACAGCTCGGGGTGGGCGTGCAGATCGGTGTAGAACGCCTCCGTCCGGTCGCCCAACCCGTCCAGCCCGCGACGCAACGAGTTCATGATCGAACTTTCCTCGTCTTGTGGCGCGGCTCAGATGTTCGACGCGTCGGGCGGGAGGTCGGCGGGCGGTTGGGGAACCCCGGTGTCGACGGAGCTGCCGGAGCAGGGCGCGCCGAGGGTGTAGGCCGTCATCGACAGCGACCCGTAGGCGTAGCCGTCGACCAGGACGTCGATCGCGGGCGCTTCGTCGGCACCGGCCAGCCCCGCGAAGTACAGCGCTGGGATGAAGTGGTCGGGGGTCGGCACGGCGTGCCGGAAGTCGGCGTGGGCATCGAGTGCGGCGAACTCCGTTGGCGCGGTGAGCATCCGCTCGCGGGAGTCCTCGCTGAACCGCTGCGCCCAGTCGTAGCCGTCGTCGGCGAGGCCCCAGCTCATCGCCCCGAGGTTGTGCACCACGTTGCCGCTACCGATGATCAGGACTCCCCGACGGCGCAGCGGGGCGAGCTTGGCGCCGAGCTCGAGGTGGTAGTCGAGCGCCTTCTCGGCGTTGATGCTCAGCTGCACCACCGGGATCGAGGCGTCCGGGAACGCGTGCAGCAGCACCGACCAGGTGCCGTGGTCGATACCCCAGCTATCGACATCGGCACCGACCCAGGTCGGGTGCACGACGTCGCTGACCTCGTCGGCGAGCTCTGGGAGCCCCGGAGCGGGGTAGTCGACGTCGAAGAGCTCGGGCGGGAACCCGTAGAAGTCGTGGATGGTGCGCGGCCGGCGCATCGCGGTCACCGCGGTGGCGTTGACGTACCAGTGCGCGCTGATCACCAGAATCGCCCGGGGACGGGGAACCGTCGTTCCCAGTGAGTGCCAGGCGGTGGTGTAGCGATTGACCGCCAACGCGTTCATCGGGTTGCCGTGCCCGAGGAACGCCGCGGGCATGACCGCATCGGTGGTGTCCACCGGCCGAGGATGCACTACTTGGCCGACTTCGGATCGCCATCGAGCGGGAGCATCTGCCCTGAGCTGTGGTGACCGTGCTCCCCGGCGAGCTCGGCATAGCTCTGGTCGACGCCGGCCGGGTGCCGCTGGCGCGCTTCCCGGGCGAGGCGGTTGGCGCCGTGGGTGTAGCCACCCGGCAGCCGACGGGGGAACAGCGGAGCCGTGCCGTGGTTGGCGCGCGGGTGGTCCTGAGACGTAACTACGGTGACCAGGCACGTTCTGGACACAGGAGTCAGCGACCCGGCACTTGGCTGGTTGGTCGGTGATCAGTGCTGGGTGACCGGCTAGGGCGTGTCTCCTGAATCTTGGCCCGCTGGTCGGCGAGCATGTCGATCGTGGCCAGGACAGAGCAGATTTCGGACGAGGCGTGGGCATTGATCGAGCCGCTTTTGCCCAGCTCAACGGGTCGCCGGGGTGGGCAGTGGCGTGATCACCGGCAGGTGCTCGAGGCGATCCTGTGGCGCTACCGGACCGGGTCGCCGTGGCGGGATCTGCCCGCGGAGTTCGGGCCGTGGCAGACCACCTGGAAGCGGCTCAACCGGTGGTCGGGCGACGGCACGGTGGACACGCTGCTCGCCGCCGCCCACGGCGACGCCGAGATCGCCGGCGAGCTGGAATGGCTGGTCAGCGCGGACTCCACCATCGCCCGCGCCCACCAGCACGCCGCGGGCGCACCGAAGATCGCCCCGACGAGCGATCCGGAGGTCTCCCCGACCCCTGAGGACGACACAGGGGGCCGGATCGAATTACAAGAACCCGGCCGAGCCAACGCGGTTCGTCGAGCCGGCTGACCACGCCCTCGGGCGTTCCCGCGGCGGCCTGTCGACGAAGCTGCATCTGTGTTGCGACGGGCGCGGGCTGCCGCTGAGTTTCACGATCACCGCAGGTCAGGCCGGGGACAACCCGCAACTGCTCGCGGTGCTCGACGCCATCATGGTGCACACCGGCCGACCCGGGCGGCCCCGCCAGCGGCCCGATCGGCTGCTCGCGGACAAGGCCTACTCCCACCCCAGCACCCGTCGAGCGCTCCGGGCCCGGGGGATCAAGGCGACCATCCCCGAGCGCGACGACCAACTCGCCCGCCGTCGCGCCCGGGGACCCGGCCGCCCGTACGCCTTCGACGCCGAGCTCTACAAACGCCGCAACGTCGTCGAACGCTGCTTCAACCGGCTCAAGCAGTGGCGCGGGATCGCCACCCGCTACGACAAGACCGCCCGCAACTACCGCGGCGGCGTCCTACTGGCAAGCCTCATCCTCTGGACCCGCGCATGAATCAGGAGACACGCCCTAGGCGGCGGAGGGTTCGAGGGTGACTTTGTGCCCGAGCGCTTCGAGTTCCCGGACGAGGCGCCGCTGGCGGGCTTCCGGGCTGTCGATGCGGCCGGTGAAGTAGTCCGAGCCGAGGTCGCGGTAGCCGATCCCGGTGTTTAGGACATGCCAGATGATCACGATCAGGCTGTGGGCGGTGGCGGTGGCCGTCTTCTGTCCGCCCTTCTTGCCGAAGCGGCGGTGGAACCGGCGGAACTGCGCCCCGACATAGGTGCTGGTGCGCCCGGCGGCCCAGGCGCACTCGGTGAGGATCGTGCACAGCTCAGTGTTGCCCTTGCGGGTCCGGCCCGAGCGGTGCTTGCCGGCGGATTCGTTGTTGCCCGGACACAGCCCGGCCCACGAGGCCAGGTGCGCCGCGGTGGGGAACCGTCCCATGTCCACGCCGATCTCGGAGATCACGACCTGGGCAGCGCGTTCACTGAGGCCCGGGATCGTGGTCAGCAGCTGGGTCTGGTGGGCGAAAGGGAGGCTGGCCTCGTCGATGCGAGTGTCCAGGCGGGCGATCATGTCGGTGAGGTGGTCGATGTGTTCCAGGTGCAGGGTGCACATCAAAGCGTGCTGGTCGCCGAAGCGGCCCGCGCAGGCCAGGGTCAGGTCGGGGATCTTGCTGCGCATCCGTCCGCGAGCGAGGTCCGCGAGCACCACCGGATCCCGCTCACCACTGATCAGGGCCTCGATCATGTCCCGGGCCGAGAGGGTGGTCAGCGCCGAGGCCACCGAATCAATCTTGACTCCGGCGTCCTCGAGGACCTTGGCCAGGCGTTGGAGCTCGCTGGTGCGCTGCTCGATGAGCTTCTTGCGGTAGCGGGTCAACTCCCGGACCTTCGCGATCTCGCGCGGGGGGATGAAACTGCCTCGCAGCAGACCGCACTCGGTCAACTCGGCCAGCCAGACCGCGTCGAGGGCGTCGCTCTTGCGACCCGGGACGTTCTTGACGTGCCGGGCGTTGACGAGCAGCACCTCCAGCGCCGGCTCGGCGTCGCACAGCGCGTGGAACACCGGGCGCCAGTAGATCCCGGTGGCCTCCATGGACACGTGCGTGACGCCCTCGGAGACCAGCCAGGCCACCATCTCGGCCAGCGTCTGGTAGTAGGTGTTGTACTTGCGCACCTGCTGGCGACGCTTCCCGGGCCGCTCACCCGGGGTGCGCACCGCCACCGCGATGATCTTCTTGCCGACATCGATCGCGGCGACCCGCTCATACACGATCTCCATCGCTGGGCTCCCTTCAACGGCCCGATAGGCGCGTCGTCCGCGGAGCCCGCATGAAGATCAAGTGCCGGCTGGGTGGCGCCGGTGCTGGCGGTAGTGGGCGGCTTCGAGTTCGGCGGGTGGGATGTCGCCGCAGGTGCTGTGCAGGCGGCGGTGGTTGCACCAGTCGACGTACTCGACGGTGGCGATCTCGACCTGCTCGACCGAGCGCCACGGGCCTCGGGACTTGATCAGCTCGGTCTTGAACAAGCCGATGGCCGACTCAGCCAGCGCGTCGTCGTAGGCGTCGCCCACCCGACCCGACCGAAGGTGCGGCGCCGGCCTCCGCGATTCGCTCGGTGAAGGCGATCGAGGTGTACTGACCAGGCTCAACCGGACGTCGCAACACCTCGGAGGAGAGGTGTGGGATGGGACGAGAGCCAGGTTGGGGCGCGGCGAGTCCCAGCGCGTCGTCGTGCTCCACGCTAGCGAGTGCCCATCCGACTGACGGCTCGCCGCGCCCCTTCGTCGCGCAGGCGCCGCGAGCGGGGGAGCGGTCGAGACATCGCCGCGACACACACGTCATCGTCGGGGTTGCCGCGTCGGCAGGATCGGAGTCGGTCCGACGCCCCTTGCGCGTGCCGGACCGATCTCGGAACGCTTGGTGAGGGGTCGGTGTGTGGCCACGGCCAGAGGGGACGACGTGAACGGCAGCCCAGGGGGGACCGGGCAGGGCGGGGTCCCGCGCGTGCGGATGCCGTCCGGATCTGGCCTGTCCCGCCGCAGTGTGGTGACCATGCTCGGGGTGGGACTGGCGGCCTGGCTGAGCGGATGGGCCGAAGGCGCGGTCTCCGCGTCACCCGCGCGGAGGGGCCCGGCGATCGCCGCGGCACCCGGGCGGGGCGGCCCGGCGATCGCAGCGCCCCCGACACCCGTGGCGAGGACCCCGGTCGCGGCGCCCCCGCCCGGGAAGCCGATCGCGTTGACCGTCGACGACGGCTACGCGCCCCAGGTCGTGGCGGGCTACGTGGAGTTCGCCCGCCGCACGGGCGTCCACCTGACGTTCAGCCCCAACGGGACGTACGCGAGCGCCTGGGCCCCGCAGGCCGCGGTGCTGCGCCCACTGATCGACGCGGGCCAGGTCCAGATCATGAACCACACCTTCAGCCACCGGTGGCTGACGCGGATACCGGCGGGTCAGGTCAGGGAGGAGCTCGAGCGCAACGAGCAGTGGATCGCGGCCACGTTCGCGACCACCTCCCGGCCCTACTGGCGGCCGCCGTTCGGGGCACACAACGCCGCGGTGGACGCCATCGCCCGGGACGCCGGCTTCGCGAGACCCGTGATGTGGACCGGCTCCTTCGGGGATTCCACCGTTGTCACCCCCCAGTTCCTGCTCGACCAAGCACGCCGCTACCTGACGGTCGGGAGGATCGTGCTCGGCCACGCCAATCACCCGACCGTCCTCGGGCTGTTCGACCAGATCGCCAGCATCATCCGAGACCGGGGCCTGCAGCCGGTCACCCTCGACGAGTTCTTCGGAACCCGCCGTCGCTGACCGCTTCCGGCGCCGTCGCCCTGGCTAGGCTGCCCCGGAGCACCAGCCGGGCGGAGGTCGACGTGTTCGCTGACGGCGCCGCGGCTCGTGTGGCGAGACCATGCAGGTTTCCCCGGGCACCGGCGCGGAGCTCGCCGCGGGCGGGTGGTCGCAGCCCAGCCGACCCGCATGGACCTGCTCGGACGACCAACTGGCCGTCGCGTGGTCCCGAGTAGCCGTACTGCTGGTGGTCTACAGCGGCTTCACGGCACCTTGGTCGCCGGCCGGCAGATGATGTTGGTGGTCAACGCCATCGTCGTGCTCACCGGAGACCGCCGCGGCGGTCACGGCCGAGCTCGCGACCCGGGACGACCGGCTTGGCAGGTAGGTGGTCTGGGTTTGAGGCCGGTGGGACGAGGGCGCGGTCTCGGCACGTGTGAGTCGGTGCGGGCGACCCAGCCGATGGCGATGTCGCCGGTTCGGATCAGCCGGTGCAGGGCGGGCCGGGTCACTGGGGTCTGGTGGGTGTTGATCGCCGAGGTCAGCATCAGCACGACCCCGTTCTCACCGAGTATCGCCGCCCTGACCTTCTCGGTCGTGCTGGTGGTCCATGCGGCGTCGGCGAGCTGGACGGTGAGCTCGCGACCGTGCGGCCAGGCGGCAGCGCTGGGCAAGGGGACGGTGGTGTCGATGGTCTGGTGGGGTGGTTGGAGCCCGAGGCAGGCGTAGGCCGGTGGGGTGGCGGGTGTCCACATGGGTCCGTGTCGGGTGAGGTCGACGGCCTCGAGGCCGGGGTTGACCAGCACGCCGGCCAGGGTGCGCGGCGTGCGCGGGCCGGGTGGGGCGCCGGTGAGCCGGGCGGTGTCGTCCCGGCCGAGCAGGAAGGCCTGGGTGGTGCTGGTCAGGTTGGGGCCTCCGAGGACTGGGATGATGCCGCGGTCGTTCCACTGCGAGGGGCGGCAGCGCGGGTGGTGCAGCGAGGCCCGGGCGCGGGTGGTCATGGCGTCCACGACCAGCGCCGGGACGCCGCCAGCAAGGGGGTGTCGGCAGCTTTGGCAGGCACCCGCCCAAAGGTGCTCGCGGACGAAGTCCAGGTCCAGGCTCCCGAGAATGTCCCGGATCGTGGGGGCGACCTGCACCGCGAGTCGCCTCGTCATCGCCTGGCCCGGTCGTGATCGGGGGGTTGGGGGCCGGGCACGTGTTCGGAGGTGTAGTGGGGGGCGGGCCAGACCTCGAGCTCGGTCTCGCCGAGCAGCGCGGGCACCCGCACCCCCGCGCGACGCGACCAGGTCCATTCGGGCTGGGCGCCGAGGACGGCGTCGCGGTGGGCGTCGGGGATCTCGAGGGTCAGCGAGCGACCCTGGTGGTCACCGGCGAACACCCACTCCTCGGGCGCGAGCACCGGCGCACCGCGTCGGTAGATCCGCTGGTCGCGTCGCTGCAGCGCCCGCAGCTCCCGCGCGCTACGGCGTCGGCGGTCGGTGAAGGTGACCTCGCGCAGCTCCAGCGGAGCCGCTGCGGTCCCACCCGGGTAGCGGCTGTGCGGGTAGAGCTGCACGAACCGCCAGGTCCGCCCGTCGGAGAAGAACCGGGCCTGGGCGGCGGCGGCGACCTCGACCAGGGCATTGCTGAGTGAACGGCCCTCGTGGCGGGTGAACTGGCCCAGCACCACCACCGGCGGCGGCGGGGTGGTCTCGTGGTCGAGCGGGGGTGCTTCGAACAGCCGGGCGTGGCAGACCGCGTCCCCCGACACGTAGTCGTAGGCCAGCACGGTGTCGGTGGTCAGCGACCACGCATGGGGGCTGCGCGCGGGCAGCGGGCTGGGATCGGGAACCAGCACCCAGGGCGGCTCCGGCTCACCGGGGTCGGTGCACACGAACGCGCCCTCGCGGTGAAGGACCTTCTTCTCCCAGGCCGGCTGATAGATCGGCGCGGCCGGCAGCGGCGGTGGGCTGGCCCACCGCCCGTCGCGCCCGGCCGCCGGCTCGTCTCCCACGCCACGGATGAAATCTCGGACCCGTGATGACCACATTGGACGCTCCCCTTGTTAGTTCCGGATCGGCGGTGTCCGGCTCTCGGGCAGGGAAGCAATGCCTGGCGGTCAGGGGGTGCGCGCAGTGATGGCAGATTGGCTGTCATATCGGCGTTCGCGCAGCTCATCGGGCGCGAGAACAGCCGAAAAAATCTTGAGGACGTGGCTTAGCGAGCCAGTCACTGGGGGCCATGGCGTCAGCCGCGCTGATGCTCCCTGCCCGCTGGGGCGGCAGCCCCGGGCAGGCGTCACGCCCCTCCCGCCGGCTCCGGTGGGGCACCTGGGCGGTGCAGCGATCACGCCGTCGGCGCCGCTCAGCCGCGGTCACGGTCCGTCCTCAATCAGCCGCGTGAGCCGCACATCGTGGCGGGCGGGGGAAGATTCGGCACCGCGGGTACGTCGAGGCGAACGGAGCGATCACCAAGCGCGTCCTCTAGATCGGCGGGCCAGGCGACGGGCACCTTCAGGACCTGCCGATGGAGAACCCGCTGCCCGTCCTTGCGTACGCGGGAACCGAGGGCTGGGCGAGCTACCAGAGCCGCAACCAGTGGGATGAAGAGAACAGGTGCTGGCTCTGCGACTTGATCCCCGGCACCGACACCTGACCGGCCTCGGCCGTAACCGCTAGCGTCGTCGCGCGGGGGCGGCGCGCACGGCTGCGGGACCGGAGTCGCTCGAGTCGCACCCGAGAGCCCACTTGTTCGCCAGGCTCTCGCGGTACGCCGGGGCGACCACGCGGCTCGTCCGGGCGCGATCATGTTCGCGAGCAACTTCACGACCAGGATGGATGTTTCCACCCCGAGAGCGAGCAGCATCAGGCGCCCCGGGTCGCGTGCTGACCGATGGATGAGCCCGATAGGAGAACCAGGCGATGAGCACGCCGGCCACCGGGCATGCAACCGTGCGGTACTTCGGTGGAGCCAAGGCCGCGACCGGCACCGGCTCCGAGCGGGTTGCCCTACCTCTCGGCGCCACCGTGGAGGACGTCGTCGCGACCCTCACCACCAAGCACGGTGACACGCTGGCGCGAGTCTTCGCGGCCTCGAGCTTCCTCCTCGATGAGGTCGCGGTACACGAGCGCACCGCGGTGGTCCACGATGGAGCGGTCCTCGATGTCCTGCCGCCCTCCGCCGGCGGATGAGACCCGCGGGCACTGTGCCGGTGACCAGCCCGCGGCGGCACGTGGAGCCGCTCGTCGTGGTGATCTTCAGTTGATCTCGGTCCACAATCTGGTCCACGAACTGCTTCCTACTATCGCCTCTGATGCCCAAACGATCACCTGTGGTGCCCACTGAGGCCCAGCAAACCGGCCATACACGCGGTAGGCACGTAACTACGGATCAGAAGGTTAGGGGTTCGAATCCCTTCGGGCGCGCACCACTTTTCGCAGGTCAGAGGGGTCGCCGGATGCCGGTGGCCCCTTCGCTGACTCCGGGTGTAGCGGCGTTGTGTGGCGGTGCCCACGGTCAGGCCCCAGCTCGTCGAGTGCGTCCAGGGCGGCCCGCTGGGGAGCGTCTCGCTCAACACCGCGATGTTGCTGACAGTGGCCCGCTACCTGGGCCGCCTCAGTCGTCGGTCACGCGCTCACCGGGCAGGTTGCGTACCGCTGATGGCGCCGCGAGGTGGCGCCGTCGGCGGAGTTCGTCCGTCGAGGCCCGACGAGTCGCCGGACCCCACGATGGAGGCGCACAGCGTCGGCGACCGGATCACCGAGCCTCACGGGGCAGACGTATTCGCGGGTGGAGGTCGGGATCTTCCGGTCCCTCGGGCGAGGCGCCCCCTTCCACCCGAGCAGCTGGCCAGCCACGATGATCGAGTCGGCGGTTGCGGAGGTGGGGTCGTGGCGCGGGGTCGGTCGAACACGGTGTTCTCGGCGGGGTTCTTCGCCGACGAGGGATGGGACTTTGCGGTACGCATCGCCCTCGGCCAGTGCGCTGCGGGGACGGCCGACGCCGGCGAGGTGCTGGCGACGGTCGCGCGCATCGGCAGCAGTGCGGCCAGTTGGACCGAGGAGTGGTCGGCCCGCGCCGCGTCCCTGCAGAGCACCGGTGAACACCGTGCCGACGGAGGTGACGAGTGCGGCGCCGCCGCGGCCTTCCTGCGCGCGGCCACCTATTGGGCACTCGCCCTCGACGGTCTCACCGGTGAGGAGGACTCGGTGCGCCTCATCGAGGTGTTCCGCACCCACCGCGCCTGCTGGGAACGGTTCGTCGACTGTTCGGGCGGACGCCACCAGCGCGTCGCGGTCCCGTACGAGGACACCACCCTGCCGGGGTGGCTGCTGCGTCCCGACGAGTCCGGCACCGCGCGTCCGACCCTGGTCATGACCAACGGCAGCGACGCGCCGGTCAGCGGGCTGTGGGGCAGTGGCGCGGCCGCGGCGCTCCAACGGGGCTGGAACGCCTTCGTCTACGACGGGCCGGGTCAGCAGTCGCTGCTGTTCGAGCGCGGGGTGGGGTTTCGGCACGACTGGGAGGCCGTGCTCACGCCCGTCGTCGACACCCTCGTAGGTCGGGACGACGTCGACGCCGCTCAGCTCACCGCCTACGGCATCAGCCAGGCCGGCTACTGGCTGCCACGGGCGCTGGCCTTCGAGCATCGGTTCGTCGCTGCCGTCGCCGATCCCGGCGTCGTCGACGTGTCCACGGCGTGGACCGAACGGCTGCCGAAGAACATGGTCGAGATGTTGGAGCGAGGCGACCGGGCGCGGTTCAACCGCAACATGCGCCTGCCGATGCTCATCCCGTCGATGGCCAGGGCCCTGCGCTTCCGTGCCCGCCCGTATCAGCGCGACGACTGGTATGACACGTTCACCGAGGCCCGACGCTATCGCCTGACCCCGGAACTGGCCGGTGCGATCCGGACGCCGCTCATGACCACCGATCCGGAGGACGAGCAGTTCTGGCCCGGGCAGGCCGCGCAGCTGGCCGAGCTCGTGCCCGGTGCGCACCGAGTGCCGTTCACCGCGGCCGAGGGTGCGAACTTCCACTGTCAGCCTATGGCGCGTCTGCTCACCCACGAGCGCATGTACGCCTGGCTCGACGAGCAGCTCGCCGCGCGCTCCTGATGAAATGCGCCTCGAACGGGCTCACCGAGCCAGCGAGCGCGATCGCCAGCCAGAGGCTTTGCCCGACCATCGCGCGGGGGCTGTCATGGGTCCCGGCGGTGCCGCGGTGTTCAGCTAGCCGGGCGTCGAGCGCTCGGCCGGCATCGCCTCGATGACGCTGAGGCCCGTGTCGGTGGGATGGACCCGCTCGAGGCGCCACCCGGCGTCGGCCAGGAGCTCGGTGAACTCGGTGGCGGTCCGCTCCCGTCCGCCGGTCAGCACCATCATGTTGAGGTCGGCGAGCACCGCCTCGGCGTCGTCGGTTCCCACCTGCTCCGGAATCACCCGCTCGACGACGATGAGCCGTGCGGCGCTGAGCGCCGCGGAATGACACCGACGCAGGATCGTGGTGGCCTGTTCATCGTCCCAGTCATGGAGGATCCACTTGAGCACGTAGCAGTCCCCGCCGGACGGCAGGGACCGGCGGAAGTCCTCGTCGTGCAGCTCGGCGCGGTGCAGGACGTCCGCGGCCTGGAGCGTTCGACGCGCCCGGTTGATGACGTGCCCGACGTCCACCAGGAGGCCGCGAGCGTCCGGCGCCTGCCGCAGGATCGCGGCCAGGAGCGTGCCGTCACCGCCGCCGACGTCGATCACGTGTCTGAACCGCCCGAAGTCGTACGCGGCGACGATCGCTTCGGCGGAGCCTCGTGAGGCCGGCCATCGCGGCCTGGAAGCGCGCAGCGTCCTCCGGGTGCGAGGTGTAGTACTCCCAGACGTCGGTGCCGTGCACATGGTCGAAGCCGCGTCCGCCCGTGCGGACGGCGTGCTCGAGCCCTTCCCAGGCCGACCACACCGGTCTCGACCCGTACATGCGTGCGGTGTCCCGCAGGCGCCCGGCCGTGAGCTCCTCACCCAGCTCGGTCAACACATACCGTCCATCGGGGAGGGCCTGCACGAACCCGAGGGCGGCCAGGGCCCTCAGCAGTCGACGCAGGAACGGCCCGTACGACCCGGTGACCGCGGCGAGCTCGGTGGCCGACCGCGCGCCATCGGCGAGGAGGTCGGCGAGCTCGAGCTCGGCGGCGACGCGCACGCACTGCGTCTGGCGAAACGCCACAACGAGATCGAGCACGCGGCTTCTGGCTCCCCGCTGAACCATGCGAACGCACGCTAGGAGGCCGGGATCGCCTGCGGTAGGTCCGTTCGCCGTCGGGCCCCTCGAGGGGTGCGCACCAGCTCAAGCTCGAGGCGGGGGAGCGGGACGTCGCTCACCGCTCGCGACCGGTGATCAGCCCGCCGGATGCCGGCCATCGAGGGCGACGAAGCGCTTGAGCTTGCTCGTGGCGGCGTTGCGGGGGATTTGGTCGACGACGCGGACGGTGATCACGGGCTTCGCGAGTCCGTACGGCTGCAGCGAGGCGACCAGCGCCATCGTGACCGCGGCCGTGTCCGGCGACCCGACCACGAGCACGTCCGCGCCGTCCGCGGTCTGGCGCACCTGGTACTCCGCGATGCGCGCATCGGTGCCCAGCACGTACCGGAACGCACTCGCCGGGATCGTCCGGTCGCCGTAGCGGAAGTCGTCGTCGCGTCGCCCGGCGATGTCGGCGACCCGTGGCATCGCGCTCCCGCACGCGCAGGGGCCGGGCAACAACGTGACCTCGTCGCCGAGGTCGTAGCGGATGAACGGGAACGGACCGGTGGCGAGCCCGGTGGCGAGCGTGCGGACAGCGGGCTCCTCGGGGCCGACGGGGCGTCCGTCGCGATCGACCCGCTCGAGGACGACCTCGTCCTCGGAGACGTGGAGTCCCTCGCCGTGGCCGCATCCCACGGCCTGGACGCCGATCTCGGTGGAGCCCCACAGGTTGTGCACCGGCGCGCCCCAGGCTGTCTCGATCGCGTGGAGGTCGTCCTCTGACAGCGGTTCGGAATTGGTGCTCACGCGGACTGGCCGGATGTCGAGGTCACCCACGATCGCCGCCCGCGCAAGGTGCGCGACGACCGAGGCGTAGCCCACGAGGTGGGTCGGCTGCGCGTCCGCCACCGCGCGCAGCACCTGCCGGAATGGTGACGCCGCCGGGATCACCACGGTCTCGGTCACCGCGCCGGCGGCGACGTCGAACAAGGGGGTGCTGGCGTGCGGCGGCTCGCCGGCCTCCAGCACGGCGAGCCGCCCCGGACGGGCCGTCGAGCCGGCGGCGCGCTCGGCGCGGACCTGCCATCGCCACGCAAGGCAGGCCAGCGTGACGAACTGCTCCCAGCCCCACACGTAGACCCCGCGCACCCCGCTCGACCCGCCGGAGCTGAAGACCTGGAGCCCTGACGGGGTGTAGGAGAACCACTGCTGTCGGGCCAGCACCCGCTCGGCGCCGGCGTGGTCGAGCCCGGGCGCGGTGACGATGCGGTCCCACCCGTCCTGGGCCTCCTGCTTGGTCATCGGCGGCAGGCGGGCGAGGTCGTCGATGGTCGCGGTGGCCGGGTCGAGGCCGGCCAGGCGGGCCGCGTGGAACGGCGAGCGCTCCCGGGCGAACCCGAGCAGCGCGCGGAGACGCTCGGTCCGGTGGTACTCGATCCGCTCGCGGGGCCAGTCGAGCCGCGCCACGTGGTCCTCGAGCGCGGCCCGCACGAGACCGAGGTGCGCACCGCGGAGGCGCTCGTAGGCCGCCCGCTCGTCGTGGGGCACGGGCACGAGTGTGCTCCGACCCGCGACGTCTCCGCGAGGGGCCGGGCGCCCGACCCGGTCCTTGTTCGGAAGCGCCCTGTCGGGGTCGGTGGCGGTCACCAGGGGGTCGTGGGGCCGTCGTGGCCCTGGAAGGTTCCGGTCGGGCCGTCGGGCGGCAGCGTCGCCAGCCGGACGATCGCCTCCGTCCCTTCGGTCACGGACTGCGTTCCCTGATGGTCGTTGAGGTCGGTCGCGGTGTAGCCGGGCCAGGCCGCGTTGATCAGGATGTCGGGCAGCGCGTGGGCGTACTGCAGCGTCAGCATCGTCAAGGCTGCCTTGCTCGTGGAGTAGATGGCCGGAGCCTGGTCGTGGGGCCATCCTCTCTCGTGCTGCCAGGTGAGTCGCCCGGTCCCGCTCGACACGTTGACGATGCGGCGGTTTTCCGCGGCTCGCAGGAGCGGCAGGAACGCGTGGGTGAGCCGCACGACGCCGACCACGTTGGTGTCGAGGGTCGTGAGCACATCGGACGCGGTGGTCTCGGCGAGTGGATGACGCGGACCGACGATGCCCGCGTTGTTGACGAGGACGTCGAGGCGGCCGTAACGCGCGCGAACCTCCTCGGCGGCGGCAGTGACGCTCGCGTCGTCGGTCACGTCGAGTGGGATGAACCGCGCACCGAGCTCGTCTGCGGCCTGCCGACCCCGCTCCGCGCTGCGCGCACCGAGCAGAACGGTGTGGCCGGCCTCGAGCAGGCGGCGGCCCGTCTCGCGACCGAGCCCTTTGTTGGCTCCGGTGATGAGGGTGATGGTCGTCGGCAGTCCGGGAGAGCCCATGGTCGATGACGCTACGAGTTCGAGCGTGCTCGAAATCAAGGCGCAGCCGGAGCCAGGGTCCGGCTCCGGCCGCGCGGCCGGCGTGAGCATCGCCGAAGCGGCCCGCCGCACCGGGGTCAGCGTGCACACCCTGCGCTACTCGTCGAGACCATCGAGCACAAGATCGACGTCTACCGGGGCCGGCTCGCCGCCGGCGACGCCGACCGGCTCTGGATGCCCGATCGCCCAGCGGGTGCCCGCTGAGCGATCCGACATCTCACCGGAGGCCGTTCTGTTGCAGGAACGTCCCGGCGACGGCGGCGGGGTTCTGCCCGTTGGCGACGGCCTGGTTCATCTGCTGGATGTTCCGAACCGTGAGCAGGCCGCTGACCCAGTTGCACGTCTGCTCGAACTCCGGTCCTTCCTGCTGGGCGGTGGCCTGCTTCACCACCGGTGCCACGAATTGGGACCCGAAGATGTTCCTGGGGTCCCTCAGTGGCACGTACTGGTTGCCCAGCAGCTGAGGGTCGGTGCTGAACGCGTCGGCCGCGTTGGCCTGGCCGCTGTCGAGCGCCCGGTAGACCCCTTCACCGGGCGGGACCGGGACGAAGCCGGGGTCGAGTTGGGTCAGGCCGTACTGCGAGGCCAAGCCGGACAGGCCGCTGAACCGGGTCCTGAACGGTGCTTGGGCGGCGATCTTCACACCCTGGCCCCCGGGCCCGACCTTGTCGAGGTCCGCCACCGTCTCCAGGCCGTACCGCTGGGCGAAGTCCGGTTTGACGACGATCGTGTCGACGTTCTCGTAGGGCGTCTGTTGGAACAGCTGCCCGGCGCGCTGGCTCTGCTCGAACTGCTGGACCGCCCGGTAGGTCGACGACGCGTTGAGCGGCGGCGTCCGCAGCGCAGCCATCGTGCTCCCGGTGGCGATCTCCCCGAGATACTCCGGATACATCTGGATCTGGTCCGCCGCGAAGGCCTGGTCGATGACCTCCGAGCTCCCGATCCGTGGCTTCGGGATGATCGTGTACCCCTTGGCCCGCAGCGCCTGGGTGTAGAGCTCGTTCAGGAGGTCCTGTTCCGCGAAGTCCTTGCTGCCGAGTACGACCTGGGGCTTGCCCACCCCCGGGGTGCCCTGCGGCAGTGCGAACTTCCCCGGCGTCGCGGTCATGGCCAGCGCGTCCGGCGGCGGGCCGTCCTGGCTGCCACCACTGCCGGCCGGCACGAACGGCGCACCCGCTCCGCTCGGTGCACCCTGCCCCCCACCCACACCGCACGCGGCGAGCACCAGCGCGGCCAGGGCAAGAACGGCGACAACGAGGAGCGAACGGCGCTCGCCCAGGGCGCCGCCCGGTCGAGCAGCCGTGTTGCGCATGTCGTTCCTTCTTCGCCTGGTGGGGTCCCCGCCCGTCGTCGTGTGTTCCAAATCGCACCATAGAGCACGCTGGTCACGTCGTCGATCATTCGAACCGCACGGCGCTGCGCACCGAGTCGGCGAGGACGGCTACCTGCGGGACCTCGACGACCAAGCCCGATTGACGTGCCTCTCGGTCTGTCCCGGCCTGCCCCGGCGACGCTGAATGCGCTGGGTTCTCGCGATGGACCGATCAGGGTCCGCCTGCCCGGCACCCGCCCATGGGTCCGGAGACGGCGACTCCCTGATCACGCCGCCCAGATCAACGCCGGGACGGTGCTGTCTCGCCTGACCTGATGATCTCCGGTGACCAGGCCCGCTCCTCGGTGACGACCGCGGTCACGAGGTCGAAGGGCGTGACGTCGAAGGCGGGGTTGAACACCGGCGTGCCCGGCACCGTCGTCGTGACCCCGCCGAAGCCGAGCACCTCGTCGGCGTCCCGCTCCTCCACCTCGATCCCGGCGCCCGTCGGGGTCCCGGGGTCGATCGTCTCCTCGGGGGCGACGACGAGGAAGGGCACGCCGGAACGTGCCGCGGCGCAGGCCAGCATGTAGGTCCCGATCTTGTTCGCCACGTCGCCGTTGGCGGCGATGCGGTCGGCACCGACGGCGACGGCGTCGACCTGTCCCGTCGCGAGGGCCGCGGGTCCCGCGGAGTCGACGCAGAGCCGGTGTGGCATCCCGGTCCGGGCCAGCTCCCAGACGGTCAGCCGCGCGCCCTGCAGGAGTGGGCGGGTCTCGCAGGCGAGCACCTCCGCGAGCGCCCCCCGCGCGTGCAGCCGCACCGCCGCTCCCAGCGCGCTGCCGCCCTCGCCGCAGGCGAGCTCCCCGGTGTTGCAGACCGTCAGGAGCCGGATCGGGCGCGCGGGACACAGGGCCTGCAGCAGGTCGGCGGCCCGGGTCGTGGCCGCGGCGTTGACCCGGGCGCCGTCGGCCGCGACGGCGCGGGCCTCGGCGAGGACCGCGGCCGGGCCCCGGTCGAGCCGGGCGAGGGCGCGCCGCGCGCCCAGGGCGAGCGGCACGGCGGTCGGGCGGGCGCGAGCCACCCGCTCGGCCTCGGCGCGCACCGTCGTCGGCTCCCCGGGATGCCGGTGGGCGGCCAGCGCGACGCCGAACGCGCCGGCGACGCCGAGGTTGGGCGCGCCGCGGACGGCGAGCGTGCGGATGGCGTCGACCACGCCGTCCACCGTCGTGAGGTGCAGGTACTCGGTGCGCGCGGGCAGCGCGCGCTGGTCGAGCAGCACCACCGTCGGCCCGTCGTCCGACCAGTCCACGATCCGCACGTCACCGATACTGCCCCGTCTCAACCCAGCGCGGCGTACGCCGCGTCGATGACGCGAGCGTGCCCGGCGAAGTCGTTGGGCGAGGCGAACGACCGCTGGGTCAGGACCACCACCACGAGGTCCTGGACCGGGTCGACGTGCCAGACCGTCCCCAGCCCACCGGCCCAGCCGAACGACCCCGTCCGCGGCCCCGAGACGGTCACCGACACCCCGAAGCCCCAGCTCGTCTCTGCGTCGAGGAAGCCCGAGCCGGCCCGCTGCGCGGGCGTGAGCTGGTCGGTGGTCATCGCTGCGGCGACGTCCGGGCCGAGGACGTCGGCGCCGCCGGCGAGGAGCATCCGGGCGAACGCCAGGAGGTCGTCCGCGGTCGAGACCAGCCCGGCCGCCCCGTCCGGGAACCTCGGCGGTCGGCTCCACAGCCCGTCCGGCGCGTCCCACACCGCGCCGTGCTCGTAGGCGGTGACGAGCCGGGCGGGGTCACCGGTGAACGCGGTGCCGGTCATCCCCAGGGGTGCGAGCACCCGCGAGCGCAGCAGGTCGGGCAGCGGCTCGCCCGCAGCCCGGGCGGCCAGCACCCCGAGCACCTGCCCGCTGGTGTTGTAGAGCCAGCGCGCTCCGGGCTGGGCGAGCAGCGGCAGCTCGGCGAGCTCGGCGAGCCAGGCGTCGGGGTCCGGCGGCACGTCCGGCCGGGGTGGGCCCATCGTGTTCAGGCGACCGGACTCCGCCGCGACCGCGACGGGCCAGGGCGGGTCGGCGGTGAACATCTCCATCGTCTGGCCGTACCCGCTCGTGTAGGTCAGCAGGTCGCGGACCCGGAGCGGGCGCTCGGCGGGCACGGTGTCGTCGAGGGCGGCGTCGGGGCGGCGCAGGACGCGCGGGGCGGCGAGCTCGGGGAGCAGCCGGTCCACCGGCTCGTCGACGTGCAGCGCCCCGTCGCTGAGCAGGGTCGCGACGGCGGCCGCGACGACCGGCTTGGTGATCGACGCGATCCGGAAGAGCGAGTCCCGCGCCATGGAGGCGCCGCCGACGGCGACAGTCCCGTGGGTCTCGACGTGGACCTCGTCGCCGTGCGCCGCGAGCACCACGACTCCGGGGAGGTCGTCCGCGAGCAGCGCGGCCGCGGCCGCTCCGAGCCGCTCCCGGCCGGCGTCGGTGAAGGTGCCCCGGGCCCGCGTCGTCATGCGACGAAGCTATCAAGCGATATCGAAAGAGGACAGCCGGTGCGACGCCGTCACAGGGCCGAACGCTAGAAGACGATCGTCGTGTTCCCGTCCCGCATCACCCGGTCCTCGCAGTGCGCGCGGACCGCTCGGGACAGCACCGAGCGCTCGACGTCGGCCCCGAGCCGGGTGAGATCCGCCGTGGAATGGCGGTGGTTCACCCGGATCACGTCCTGCTCGATGATCGGGCCCTCGTCGAGGTCCTCGGTGACGTAGTGCGCCGTGGCGCCGACGATCTTGACCCCGCGCTCCTTGGCCCGCCGGTAGGGCACCGCGCCGACGAACGCCGGCAGGAACGAGTGATGAATGTTGATCATCGGGGCGCCGACCGCGTCGAGCAGCGTGCCCGAGATGATCTGCATGTAGCGGGCGAGCACCACGAGGTCGACTCCGGCCAGCAGCTCCGCCTGCCGCGCCTCGGCCTCGGGCTTGGTCTCCGGGGTGACCGGCACGTGCACGAACGGCACGCCGAAGGATTCGACGGCGGGTGCCAGGTCCGGGTGGTTGGAGACGACCACCTCGACCGAGACGTCGAGCTCGCCGCGCTGCGTGCGCCACAGCAGGTCGAGCAGGCAGTGGTCGATCCGCGACACCATGATCCCGATCCGCTTGGGCACGGCGGCGTCGGTGACCGTGTAGTCCATCCCGAACCCTCGGGCGACGTCGGAGCCGAACGCGGCCCGCAGACGGTCCAGGTTGCCGTGCAGCAGGGCGAACTCGGTGCGCTGGAAGTAGGTGCCGCCACTGCGGGCGGTGGCGTGCTGGTCGAGCGAGAGGATGTTCGCCCCGGAGGCGGACAGGAACGACGCGACGGCCGCGACGATGCCCTGGCGGTCGGGGCAGCGCACGAGCAGGCGGCCGATGGTGTCGGCGGGCGGAGAGCCGGTCACGCGCGGGAGGGTACTGACGACGGGCGCCGGCGGGGCGTGCGGCGCGTCAGGAGCGGCAGGCGACGCGGCCGGCGGACACCTGCCGGGGGATCAGGGCGTCGTTGCGACGACGGACGATCGCGGTCGCGAGCTCGCGGGCACGCGCGTCGATATCCTCGTCCCGCCCTCCGGCGAGCGTGGCCGCCGCCTCGCCGACCTCGAGGGCGATGCGCGCGAGCTCGTCGAGCAGGTCCGCCGACCAGTCGAAGCGATCCACGTCCGCGGGGCAGGCAACCCGGGCGCGCCCCAGATCGGACAGCGCCTGGCGGGCGCCGCGCACGAGATCCCGCAGCGTCTGACTCTCGACCACGTGCCGCTCCTCGTCCCAGACCGCGCTCCGCCCCACAGGGGTGCCCGACCCGGGCGCGTTCACACGTGACGGCGTGAGGGGAGCGTGTGCGATCGGTGAACGGACGAGAAAACGTGTCCCGACGGCGAGCCCGGTGCTCCGGCGACGAACGGTCGTCACCCGTCCGACACGCAACCGGTCGCAGAAAGAGAGGGGCCCGGTCGGCGGGGGGACACCGACCGGGCTGGCGTCGATCACGGGGCATGATCGACACTGGGATGCTTCCGCTCCGTGGTGTCCGACGTCAAGGAGAAGTCGGGTGCCCGAGCCTGTGTGCTCCCTCTCGGCCCCGCCGCGGACCCGTGCGACGATGGCGCGGGCGTCGACCGGGAGGGGGAACGACGATGCGCATCCGGCTTCGGGACGGTCCCTGCCGCGGCGAGCACGACGTCCGGATCGCCGAGGCCGCCCCGCCTCCCGAGGAGTACCTGGTGCTCGTCGAGACGGGCCCGCGCATGCCGACCGACGGCCTGAACGGCGGCTCGATCCCCGGGATCAACGTCTACGCCGTGCACCGGCTCGACCGACGGGACCCGGACGGCACCCCGGTCTACGGGTTCCGCGGGGAGCGTTATCAGCGGGGGTACTGACCCCCCTCCCGCTGACCGCCCGCCGGCGCCCGCCCGGCGAGCGTCGTCGGGAGTTCACCCCGCAGGGCGCACGCCTCGCTCCCAGCAGGGGTACACGGCGCGCGGACACCGCAGCCGATCCCCGGGAGGGCGACATGGGACAGATCGACGCCAAGCTGGACAAGGAGTACGAGGACACCCCGCTCGGCGAGCTCGCCGACGCGCCGGTCTCGGCACTGCAGGGCGTGAGCGAGGGCGACGCCCAGCACCTCAAGGACGCGTTCAACATCAAGACGGTCCGCGACCTCGGGACGAACAAGTACTTCCTCTGGGCGCAGGCGATCGCCAAGCTCGCTGAGTAGGGCGGCGACGTCCGACGCACGACGGGGGCCCAGCCGTCCGGCCGGGCCCCCGTCGTCGCTCGCGGGAGCGGTCAGCGCTTGAAGGCGTCCTTGACCTTCTCGCCCGCCTGCTTGACGTTGCCCTTGAGCTGGTCGCCCTTGCCCTCGGCCTTCAGCTCGTCGTCGTCCTGGACCTTGCCGGCGGTCTCCTTGGCCTTGCCCTTGAGCTCGTCGGCCTTGTTGTCGATCTTGTCTCCGGTAGCCATGCCGCGGGAGTACCCGCGCCGCACGGACCTCAGGCCCGCACGAGCAGCACCCATACCGGACCGGGCGCGAAGGTCAGCGGCTGCCCGCCGGGGCCGATGAAGGTGGTGGGGTCCTCGGGCGACGCCCGCGACCACGTGCCGGGGAACCTCCTGCCGTCCCTCAGCACGTCGACCGGGCCCCGCCCCACGGTCACCGCGGTCGGCGACGGCGACCCCGCCACGTCGTGGATCGCGGAGGTGTGCACCGGGACCCGCTGCACCACCACGGTGGCGGGCCCGCCGCCCGTGACCGCGGGCCGGCCGTTGAACGCCACCGTCCAGCGCCCGCCCGACGCGTGCAGCCCGACGGCAGTGCTTCCCACCGTCTCGGTGTCGTCGGCCGCGGGAGTGCCGCCGGCGGGTGCCGCGCCGAACCGGAACCCGACGTCGCGGGGCGCGGCGACCCCGTGCGCCGCGGCGATCAGCGCCGCCGGGTCGCCGTAGAGGTTGTGCGGTGCCTCGCCGGGCCCTCGCCGGTAGGCGCCGGCGACCTGCGCGGGCGAGACCGGTACCACCGGCCCGGAGGCCACGAGGCGGTCCAGCTCGGGCGCGTTGCCGGAGAAGGCCAGCGCGGGCCGTCCGTACGCGGCCAGCAGGTCGATGTCGGACTCGCGGAAGCTGCGCACCGGCCCCACCGAGGGCGGCAGGTGTGACGCGAACACAGCGAGCAGCCGCGTCACCCCGCCCTCCACCGGCTCCACGTACACCACGTCGGCGTCGGAGACCCCGGTCCACGGCCGGCCCTGCGGCGAGTTGTCGACCTTGACGGCGAGCACGGCCGAGCCGGCGCCGCCCGGCTCACCGGTCAGCGGCGAGACGCCCGCGGCGGGCCGCGGGGCGGGCGTCGCGGCGGGTGCGGCCGCGGGCGCCGCCGACGTCGAGCCGTGGGAGCTCCACACCACCACCCCGAGGATCACCGCGACGACCAGCGCGATCACCACCGCGAGCGCGGTCGTCGTCTCCGAGTCGCGTCCCCCCGCCACGGCAACATCATCGCGGCGTCGTCCCCGCCCCTATGATCGGGGCATGGCCCGCCGGCCCGCGTACGAGCCCGACCCGCGGGACACCCGGCCCGCCGACGAGCGCCAGCGCGCCTCGGACGGCGAGCGCGAGGACGTCGCCGCGCTGTTGGCGCGCGCGATGGTCGCCGGGCGCCTCACCCCCGCGGAGTACAGCGACCGCGTCGCCACCGCCCAGGGCGCGCGCTTCCGCGACGAGCTCGACGGCCTCCTCGCCGACCTGCCCGGTGCGGTGCTGCATTCCTCGCACGGCAGCGACGTCCTCGAGCTCGAGGCGGGGCTGGGCGGGTCGATCAGCCGCCGCGGGCTCTGGCGCGTGCCGCCCACGGTGCGGGTGCACAGCTGGATCGGGTCGGTGCTGCTCGACCTCTCGGAGGCCGAGTGCGCGACGTCCGTCGTGGCCGTCGAGCTCGCGACGGGGATGTGCTCGCCCACGGTCGTGCTGCCCGAGGGCGGCACCGCCGACGTCGACGACCTGCGCGTCTCGGCGGGCTCGGTGCGCGACGAGACCGTGCACCGCCTCGAGCGGGGGCCGGTCCACGTGTCGGTGCGGGGCCGGCACGCGTTCGGCGAGGTCGTCCTGCGCCACCCCGTTCGCGGCCGCTGGGAACGGCTCCGGGGCCTGCCGCAGGCCGCGCCGCGCACGCTCGCGCGTCGAGTCGCCGAGCGCCGGCCGGGTCGACCCGCCCGCCTCGAGGGCCCGCAGGGTGAGGGCGTGGAGCGGTAACGTCGGACGGTGCGCCGCCCAGCGGGGGCGGACCTGGCGGGGAGGGGACGTCGTGGACTTCGATCCCACCCTGGGCGCGCGATTCCTGCTCCCGCTCGTCGTCGGGCTCGTCGTCGCGCTGCTGATGAGCCCGCTGCACGCGGCCCTGGCCCGCCGCCGACGCCAGGCGCTGCTGGTGGACCGGGTCGTCACCGGCCGCGTCGCGCGGCTCGCCGGCCCGGAGCGCCGCCGCGCGATCCGGCACCTGCACGCCGAGGCCGGGCACCCGGTCACCGTCGTGGCCGGGCTCGCGCTCGCCTCGGGCGTGGTGACGCTGCTCGGTGCCGTGATCACCGCGCGCGCCGCGGCGAGCTCGACCGACCGGCGCGCGGTGCTCAGCCACCTGTTCGACCAGCTCGACGCGGCGGGGCTGCCGACGCCCTCGGGCTCCACGGGGCTCGTCGCCGTGGCGACGGCCCTCGGGGCGGTCCTCGCCCTCGCCGTCGGGACGCTGCACGTCGCCACGCTCGACCTCGAGCGGCGGCGCGCGATGCCGGTGACGCGGCCCTGGCCGTGGTCGCGGCGTCGCGTCACCTGGCTGGCCGCCGGCGTGGTGCTGCTCGTCCTGCTCGCGGTCGGCATCGAGGTCGGCGGTCTGGCGGCGGGCCTGTTCCTGCTCGGCCACCAGCTCACCGCGCGGGCGATCCGGCCCCGCGCCTGCACTGTCGCACCGGTGCTGCCGGAGGCGCTGCGCGCGGCCCGCCTGCCCGGACCGAAGGAGCGGCGGCTCATCCGCTCGCGCCGCGGCCCCGCCCCGGGGCTGCCGGGAGCGTCCGGTCCGCCCCAGCAATCGGCGCGCCCGGCGTCGTCGGGACCGCCACGCGACGCGGGCGTCCGCCCGCCCGGGCGGCCCGGCACACCCCGGCCTGCGGGCCCCGCCGGCCCGCCCCCGCCGACCGCGGCGCCGCATCCGCCCACGGCCGCCACGCGCCTGGTGGACATGGCGCCGCCCGAGCAGCCGCTGGCCCCCCACGACCCGCGGGTCGTGGGGGAGTACCAGCTCACCGGGCGCCTCGGCTCCGGCGGGATGGGCACGGTCTACCTCGGCCACCGCGCGGGCGTCACCGGCTCCGTCGCGATCAAGGTGCTCGCCCCGCACCTGCTCGACGACGTCGACGCCCGCACCCGATTCCTGCGCGAGGGCCAGACGCTGCAGAAGGTCACCGGCGACTACACCGCGCGGGTGCACGGGGTCGGCTTCGACGGGTCGATGCCCTACATCGTCATGGAGCGCCTCGACGGCCCGTCGCTGCACGCGCTGGTCGCGGAGAGCGGCGCCGTGCGCGACGGCGAGACGCTCACCCGGATCGCGATCGCGCTGGCGCGGGCGCTCGCCGCGCTGCACAACGACGGGATCACCCACCGCGACCTCAAGCCCGGCAACATCCTGCTGACCTCGGCGGGTCCGAAGGTCGTGGACTTCGGCATCGCGCGTGTGGTCGGACAGACCCACCACACGCCCGCCGGGAACATGGTCGGCACCCCGGGCTACATGGCGCCCGAGCAGGTCACCGGCAACGGCGCGGGACCGGCGACCGACGTCTGGGCCTGGGCCTGCTGTGTGGTGTTCGCCGCGCGCGGGGACCACCTGTTCGACGGCGAGAACGTCGTCGACATCGCCCGGCGCATCCTCGACGGCCCGCCCTCCGACGCGTTCGCCGGTGTCGCGCGGGTCTCCCCGCGGCTCGTGCCGGTGCTGCGCCGCGCCACCGCCCAGGACGTCGCCGACCGGCCCCGCGACGGGGCCGCCCTGCTGCGCCTGCTCGAACGGAGCGGCGCTACCGCGACGGTCGGCGCGTTCTCGTGGGACAAGCTGGTCGGCGCCCGTTAGCCGGGTCCCGAGCGTCCCCGCCGCTGCTACGGTTCGCCTCGCCGGAGGGGCTCGATACGTCAGGAGTGTGCGTGGCCAGCTGGGACGACCTCGTGCTGTGGGTGCGGGTCCGGTACGAGGTGATGGCGCAGGATGCGGACGGCCTCACCTTCCGGCTCCCGACCACCGAGGGGCGTCACCAGCTGGTCTACGTCCGCCACCGCGGCGAGGTCGCCGGGCACGACTGGATGCAGATCGAGTCCCCGATCGCGAAGCTCGACGACATCGACGCCCGCCGGCTGCTCGAGCTCGCGGAGTCGGCCGTGGTCGGGGGTGCCGCGGCGGCCGACGGCGTGGCGGTGTTCCGGCACTCCGCGCCGCTGTCGGACCTGACGTTCGGCGAGTTCGAGGGCCCGTTCCGCCTCGTCACGACGACCGCGGACGACCTGGAGCGGCAGCTGACGGGGACCGACCGCTATTAGTGCTGGCGCACGTGTGCGTGCGTTTCCGTGTCCTGACACGGAAACGCACGCACGGGACCGGAGGTCAAAGTGGACGTCATCGAGTTCTCCCCCACCCCGGAGCAGTACGCGTGGACCTTCGGCGGCGTGGCCCCGGTCCGGGAGGTGGCGCCGGGCAGCGTGCTGCGCCTGTGGTGCGACGACGCCTTCGCCGGGAAGATCCAGGCGGTCACCGACCTCGCCAGCGCCACGCTCGACCCTCGCTTCCTCAACCCGCAGACCGGCCCGTTCGCCGTCACCGGCGCGGAGCCCGGCGACACCCTCGTCCTGCACCTCGTCGACCTCACCCCGGCCCGCGACTGGGGCGCCTCCACCCTCGTCCCGTTCTTCGGCGGCCTCACCGCCACCGACCGGACGGCCCTGCTCCACGACGCCCTGCCCGAACAGACCTGGATCTACGAGCTCGACCGGGCCCGCGGCACCGTCACCTTCGCGGCGCAGCGCAGCGACTTCTCGGTCGACCTGCCGATCGCGCCGATGCTCGGGACCGTCGGCGTCGCCCCGGCCCTGCGCGAGGTCCGCTCCTCGCTCACCCCGGACGCGTTCGGCGGGAACATGGACACCCCGGAGATGCGGGCCGGCGTCACCTGCTACCTGCCGGTCAACGAGCCGGGCGCGGTGTTCTCGGTCGGGGACGGGCACTACCGCCAGGGCGAGGGTGAGTCCTGCGGGACCGCCGTCGAGGGCGCGATGGACGTGACCCTGATCGTCGACCTGGTGAAGGGCTCCTCGGCGGCCGCCCCGGCCTGGCCCCGACTGGAGAACGACGGGGAACTGATCACCGTCGGCTCGTCCCGCCCGCTGGAGGACGCCTGGCGGATCGGCCAGAAAGAGATGATCTCCTGGCTGGGCGCGCTGCACGGGCTCGACCGTCTCGACGCCTACCAGCTGCTCACGCAGGTCACGCTGGCCCCGCTCGCGAACGTCGTCGACACGAACTACAGCTCGGTGACGAAGGTGTCGAAGGGCTTCCTGCCGCCCACCGCGGCCTATGACGGGCTGCACGCCGACCTGCGGGCGCGGGCAGCGCGCCTCTAGCATCGGAGGGTCTCATGGATCTCGGACTGGTCGGCCGCCGCGCACTCGTGACCGGCGGCAGCCGCGGTATCGGACGCGCGATCGTCGAGGTGCTCGCCGACGAGGGCGCCACAGTCGCCTTCTGCGCGCGCTCCGCGGACGGCGTCGAGGGCGCGGTCACCGAGCTGCGCGACGCGGGCCGGACGGTGCACGGCGCCATCGTCGACGTCGCCGACGGGGAAGCGCTGCGGTCCTGGGTCGCGAGGTGCGCCGAGGAGCTCGGCGGGATCGACGTGGTCGTCGCGAACGTCTCGGCGCTGGCCATCCCCGGGTCCGAGGAGAACTGGGAGGCGTCCTTCCGCACCGACATGCTCGGCACGGTGCGGCTCGTGGAGGCGGCCCTGCCCTCGCTCGAGGCCTCCGACGCGGGAGCGATCGTCACCGTCTCCAGCGTCTCCGGCCGTGAGATCGACTTCGCCGCTGGACCGTACGGCACGATGAAGGGCGCGATCGTGCACTACACGCAAGGGCTGGCCTACCAGCTGGCCGGCCGGGTCCGGGCGAACACCGTCTCGCCGGGGAACACCTACTTCTCCGGCGGGGTGTGGGAGTCGATCGAGCAGGGCGACCCGGAGCTCTACGCCCACGCGCTCTCGCTCAACCCCACCGGCCGGATGGCGCGTCCCGAGGAGATCGCCCGCGCGGTGGCCTTCCTCGCGAGCCCGGCGGCGTCGTTCGTCAGCGGCACCAACCTCGTCGTGGACGGAGCACTCACCCGGGGAGTGCAGCTGTAGGTGCGCTGCGCGCTCGTGAGCACCGAATGCGGTTACGACGACACCTTCTGCTCTCGAGCCGCAGGCACCTCCGGTCCGAACAGCAGGGTGACGACGGCCTGCGCCGCCATCCCGACCGCGTCGACCGCGGCGACGAGGCCCCGCGCGGTCCACTCGACGGCGACCTCGACCCCGCGGCGGGCGACCGAGCCGGCGCGGGCCCAGGCGGACGGGGCGGTGGCGGCGTGCCGGACGGGCAGGTCGCGGCGGGCACGGACCAACGCCGTCGACGGGGTCGTGGTGCGGGGGGCCTCGCCGGGGACGGATGCGGCGCGGTCGCCGCGGCGCTCGGACGGGTGGACACCCGACCGGCGCCGCGGGAGCAGCGGACCGACATGGGGGTGGCGCGGCGCGGGGACGTCGGGGGAGAACAGCGCGGGGCCCTCACCGAAGCGGGCGATGGCCGCCGCCTCGCCCGGGACCAGACCGGACCGGTCCCGGGACGCGTCGGGCTCGGACGGCCCGGGCGTCTCGGCGTCCCCGGACGCTCCGTCCGGCTCGTCGGTCATGACCCACCTCTCGGCGTCTCTCGGCGTCGATCGTGATGACTCGGTGTGATCGTGGTGTGAGGTCCTACCGGTCTCGTCGCTGACCGGCTGGTGCCTGGCGAGCGATGACCAGTGTCACCCACCAGCAGGAACCTGGCACGCCGCTCGCCGCATGTTTCCATCCGGTCACGGAGCACGCCGCATCATCCCTGTAGCCGAGTCCCGTTCCGGCCGTTGCCCACTCACGGGTGCGCCTGGGCAGTGCCGGCCGGGGCGAACCCACCGGTACCGGATCAGGTCGCCGCTCGTCGCTGAGCAGTGGCTGGTCATCACGAGCGTGACGGGACCGGTGCGAGACAGTGACCGGATCGTGATGCAATCGGAATGAAAGCCCGACGGGGCGCCGGTGCGGACGCGGGAGGTGGAGCGATGTCGGGAGCACATTCCCGGTCCTCGCGCCACGAGCGCTCCGCCGGCGCCGAGGATCGACGTCTCACTCCGCGTGATTTGGAGGGCTCCGACCCCGACCGCGACTACGGCGAGATCTTCCGGCCCCGCCCCGCCGACGACCCGGCTCCGCCGTCCCCGCCCGTCGGCTTCCCGACGGCGTTGTCGTCCTCGTCCTTCCGGGTACCGGGGGCCGGGCGTCACGCCGGCCCGGAGCCCGCGGTGGTCGGCGCCGGCTCGTCCTCGCGGGACGACCACGGCGGCTCGTGGCGCGGCCCGTCGACGTGGGAGTGGTCGGCGTCCACGGGGTGGAGGACGTCCGGCTCGAGCTCGACCGGCTCGACCTCCGTGGGCCGGGGCGGGGATGGCACGGGACGGTCGGCCACGCTGGCGCCCCCGCCTACCGTGGCCCCGCCGTCCCTGCCTCCGCCGTCCGTGTCCTCGCCGCCCCAGTCCTCGCCGCCCCAGTCCTCGCCGCCCCAGTCCTCGCCGCCCCAGTCCTCGCCGCCCGTGTCCCCGCCCCCGGCCGGCCCGCGACCGGTCTCCGGACGCACCGGTGCCCCGCCGGTAGCCCCCCGCGCCCCGCACTCGCTGTCCGGTCCGCAGGCGCTGGCTGTGCCGCCGGGGGCACCGCCCCGGCCCGCCGCGCCGGCCGCGCGTCCCGGAGCCCCGTCCGCGCCGGGACCGGGAGCGCCCGCGGCACCCCGGCCGCCCGCCGGGCCCGCCCGTCCCACCGGTCCGGCGCGACCCACGAACCCGCCCACCGCGGCACCGGGCCGCCCGGCTCCGGCGGGCCCCGCCGGCCCCCCGGCGGCGGGAACCGCGACGACCGGTGCCGGCCCCCGAGCGGGCGCACCGGCGGCTCCCGGCGGTCCCCGTCCCGCCGGCCCCGTGACCGGCTCCCGCTCCCGCCCGCCGGCGCCGCAGACCACGACCACGACCACGAAGGGCTCGGCGCCCGGCGCCCGCCCCACGGTCCCGCCGGCGCGTACCCCGGACGGCACGGCGATCGGGCCGGCGGTCGAGGCGCTCGACGACGAGGACGGCGACGCCGCGGAGCCCACCGCCGCCCGCACCACGACCGCGTCCCGCCCGACCACCACGTCGCGCCGGACGTCCACGCCTCGCCGCTCCGGGGTTCCGCAGTCCGCGCAGACCCGCGCCGAGCGCCGCGCCACCGGGCGCGACGGGCTCTCACGCGCCGCGGGCCGCGGTCGCGCGGGGAGCACGCCGACCCGGACCGGCGCGCGCACGCGTCGCAGCGCGGCCCGGCAGTCCGAGGCCCGGCCCGCGCCGCCGCGCGGTCGCGTCGCCACCGCGATGGCGGCCCTCGTCGTCGCGGTCGCCGCGAAGGTCCGGCACTGGCCGGGCGGGAAGCACCTCGTGGCCGCGGGCCACTGGGTCGACGGTCACGTCCAGACCTACCTGGACGGCAAGGACCCGGGCTCGCTCACGACCTCCGCGTGGCTCTGGCGACGGCGCCGCCGCGCGGGATACGCGCTGCTCGCGACGGCGATCGGCGCCCCGCTGCTGTCCCTCGCCCTGGGCTGGCTGTTCATCCCGGTGCCCAACGCCGACGCCGCGGTGGAGAGCCAGCTCAACACCGTGTCGTTCTCCGACGGCAGCGTCCTGGCCCGCGTCGCCCCGGGCGAGCAGGGCAACCGGCAGAAGGTGTCGATCAACCAGATACCGCTGCCGGTCCAGCGGGCCGTGCTCTCCGCGGAGGACCGGACCTTCTACACCAACTCCGGGTTCGACATCGGCGGCATCCTGCACGCCGCGTTCAAACAGGTCACCGGCGGCGCGGGCGGTGGCTCGACGATCACGCAGCAGTACGTCAAGAACGCCATGGTCGGCGACGAGCACTCCTACTTCCGCAAGTTCCGCGAGCTGATCATCTCCGCGAAGATCACGCAGGAGTACTCGAAGGACCAGGTGCTCGAGGACTACCTCAACAGCATCTACCTCGGCCGCGGCGCGTACGGCATCCAGGCGGCGTCGCAGGCGTACTTCAACAAGCCCGTCGAGCAGCTCACCCCGGCCGAGGGCGCGATGATCGCGGGCCTCATCCAGGCGCCGTCGCAGTGGGACCCGGCGGTCAACCTCGAGGGCTCGCAGCGGCGCTGGAACTACGTCATGGACGGCATGGTCTCGTCGGGTTGGCTCTCCCCGGCCCAGCGCGCCGCCGCCCGCTTCCCGACCACCGTGCCGCCCCGCAAGACCGTCAACGGCGTCCCCGACGACGACCGCGGCCACATCTACTCCGCGGTCAAGGACGAGCTGCGCTCGCTGGGCATCGACGAGGACGCACTCGTCACCGAGGGTCTGCAGATCCAGACGACGATCGATCCGAAGGCCCAGCAGGACGCGGTCAACGCCGTCCACGAGGAGATGAAGGGCAAGCCGCCGAACCTGCGCACGGCGGCGGTGTCGGTCGACCCGCGCACCGGCGACGTCCTCGCCTACTTCGGCGGCGACAACGGCTCGGGCCTGGACTACGCCCAGGTGCAGAAGCAGGCCGGCTCGACCTTCAAGCCGTTCGTCATGCTGGCCGCCCTCCAGCACAACCCGCCGATCGGGATCAGCACGCAGTTCGACGGCCAGCAGGTCCCCGGCAGGACGGTCCGCAACGTCGAGGGCGCCGACTGCAGCAACTGCTCGCTCAAGCGGGCCATGACACTGTCGAACAACGTCGTCTTCACCGCGCTGGGCAACGAGGTCGGGCCCCAGGCCGTGGCCGACGCCGCGCACCAGGCCGGCATCTCCGCCAAGCTCGACAACCCCAACAGCGGGATCGCGCTGGGCAACGTCGAGGTCACGCCGATGGAGATGGCGGGGGCCTACGCCACGTTCGCCGACGACGGCGTCTACCACAAGCCGCACCTGGTTCAGAAGGTCACGACGTCGAGCGGTGAGGTCCTCTACGACCACGCCGCCGACCAGGGCGAGCAGCGCATCGACCCGAAGGTCGCCCGCAACGTCACCGAGGCCATGAGCGACGTCCCGACCTACGACGGCGCCACACTGGCCGGCGGCCGGCTGGCGGTGGGCAAGACCGGCACGGTCCAGTCGCACATCGAGAACCAGAACAACGACGCCTGGATGGTGGGCTACACGCCGTCGGTGGTCGCCTCGGTGTGGGTCGGCACGGACGACAACACGCCGATCCAGTACGACGACGGCAAGCCGATCTACGGGCACGGGATCCCGAGCGACATCTGGCAGTCGTTCATGGATGAGGCCACCCAGGGCACGCCCAAGCAGTCGTTCGGACCGTTCGTGCCCGTCGTGGGCACCGACCCGGGTGAGACGGCCAGCGGCGAGGGCGAGCAGGCGGGGACCACGACCGCGAGCCCGACGACGACGTCGAAGCCCTCGAAGCGTGCGGACGCGCCGACCCCGCCCACCGCCACCACGGCACCGGGTCCGGCCCCGGCGCCCGCGCCGGAACCCGCGCCCGCCCAGGCACCCGCGCCGGGCGCGCAGGAACCCGCGGCGGCCCAGCCACCGGCGCCGCAGCAACAGCCGCAGGCGCCCGCCGAGCAACAGCAGGAGCCGGAGAACGGGTGAGGGTGGGCGTCAGCCCGCCGTCGTGAAGTCGGCGAAGTCGAACCCGGGCGAGACCACGCAGCTCACCAGCACCGCCCCGCCGTCGGGAGTCCCCGGGTCGGAGCGGGGCGCCGCCCGCTGCCAGTGCCCGCCCGGGACGAGCAGGGCGGGCCGCTCGCCGTCCGTCGTGCCCGGGCCGAGGAGGTGCGCGGTGCCCGGTGCCGCCGGGGCGTCGCCGTCGCCGCCGAGCCACAGCGACAGGGACGCGCCGCGGTGCCAGAACCACAGCTCGTCCGAGCGCACGCGGTGCCAGACCGACTCCTCGCCGCGCCCGAGGACGTAGTGGATGGCCGTCGCGGTGGGGCGGGTGCCGCCGTAGCCGGGCGGGTCGACCGTGGTCGCGGCCTCCCACACGCGGCGGTACCAGCCGCCCTCCGGGTGCGGCTCGAGGTCGAACGCCGCGGCGAGGGCAGGGCGGTCGGCCGTGCTCATCCGGCGACGTCGAGCGAGGCGACGATCTTCGATGGGACGATCCGCACGACGAGCTCGCCGGGCACCGCGTTGCGCTTCCCGTACTCCTCCCCCCGGTCCGCGCCCATGTAGCGCCCGCCGAGATCGGTCGCGGTGCGCAGCAGCTCGTCGTGATCCGCGGTCAGCGTCACCGAGCCCTGGACCTGCACGAACGCGTACGGCGGCTCCTCGTGGTCGACGCAGAGCACCACCCGGGGGTCGCGGGCCAGGGCCCGGCCCTTGGCGGTCTTCGCGCCGGTGTTGAACACCAGCGTGCTGTCCTCGCCCTCGCCCTCGAGCAGGAACCAGATCGGCGCGACCAGGGGCCGGCCGTCGCGGGCGGTCCAGCCGAGCTTGCCGGTGCGGGTGCCGTGCGTGAGGAAGGCGCGGACGTCGGGCTCGGAGAGGCTCGCCATGGGCGGCAAGGGTAGGGGTGATCAGGAGGAGGGGCCGAGTGCGACGGAGAGCCGGTCCATCGCCGCGCGGACCGTGGTGAGCGCGCCGATGCAGGACTTGGCGTCCAAGGGCACCGTCGGGCCGGTGCCGGGGCAGCCGCGGGCGACGAAGTCGTCGTGGGCCGCGCCCACGGCGGCCGCCGCGTTCGCGACCGCGGCATCGTTCGGGAGCACGCTCGCCGCGGTGCGCGCCGTCGACGCGCTCTCCTCGACCCAGCGTCCGCACCGCGGCCACACCGCCCGGAGGTCGGGGGAGGAATAGCACGGGTCGGCCAGCGCCAGCGCCAGCTTGGCGTGGGCGGCACCCGGCGTGTGCGCCTCGACGCCGGGGCCCTGCGAGGCGCTGTTGTCGGAGGACTGTCCGGGCGGGATCTCGCCCGGGCTGCCCTGTCCACAGGACGCGAGCAGGGGGAGGACGGCCACGAGCAGGGCCAGGAGCAGCGCGAGGACAGGGCCACCCCTGGCCCGCTCCGGGCTCCGCCGCCCGCCGTCGCCGCTGCGCATGCCAGCACGGTGTCACGGACGCGTGCCGCGCGCCCGCCGGGCGAGCGCCTCGTACTCCTCGGGGGTGTCGGCGTCGCGGACCGCGTCCAGGTCCGGGTCGGCGGCGCGCAGGGCGGGGTCGGCCAGGAGGTCCGCCGCCGTGAGCTCACGCACCGCGCTGACGGCGAAGAGGTCGCCCGGACGGCGGGCGCCGGCATCGAGGAGCGCCGCGGCCCGCTCCCCGAGCGCGGTCGCGTAGGCCGCCGCGAGCGGCTGACGGTGACCGTGGAGCACCGGGAGCGCCACCTCGGCGTCGCCGCGCGCGGCGAGCACCGCCGCGACGTAGGCCCGGTGCAGGAGGGGCAGGTCCACCGAGCAGACGAAGGCGACCGTGCTCCCCTGCGCCGCGGCCGCGCGCAGCCCGGTCGCCAGCCCCTGCAGCGGACCGCGCCCGGGCTCGTCGTCGGTGACGGCGACGACGCGGCCGTCGTGCGTGCCGTGGACCGGTCGGGGGGCTCCGGCCGGGCCGACGACCACGACGGCACCGTCCACGGCGTCGTGCACCACGCCCACGACGTGCTCGAGCAGGGTGCGCTCGCCCCAGCTCAACAGGGCCTTGTCGGTCCCCATCCGCCGGGAGCGCCCGCCGGCGAGGACGACGGCCGCCGCACCCGGTGGCGTCTCGTGGGACACAGCCCCGATTGTCGCGCGCGGATTGCGTCTATCCGCGGAGCGAACGGGAGTCGAGTACCGGATTCCCGGGCCGGCGGGTCCGGCGGACGGAGGATGAGGACGTGGGTAGCGACAGCAACGGGCCCTCCGGGGGACGGGGCGAGCCGGCCGACGCGCGCCGCGGCCGGATCGCCCCGACGCCCGGTGACGCCGACGAGGCCCGCGCCGGCCGGGAGATGGCCGAGGCCGAGCGGGCGGTCGCGCAGGGCGCGGCGAGCGAGGAGCAGGCGGCGCTGGTCGACAGGATCTCCGGCGCGCGCTCGCACGAGGAGCGACGGCGGCTCTGGCTGGGTGCCTAGCGGCTCCCGCATCGACGCGGACGACGGGGTCTGCTTGTCTAACCGACCATGAGCATCCCGTCCGACCTCGAGATCGCGCAGAAAGCGACACTGAAGCCGCTGGACGACATCGCCGCGGTCATGGATCTGCCTGCGCACCTGCTGGAGATGCACGGGCGGGACGTCGCCAAGATCGAGCTGGACGCCATCGACGCGATGGCTGACCGGCCACGCGCGAAGTACGTCGTGATGACGGCGATCACGCCCACGCCGCTGGGCGAGGGCAAGACGACGACGACGGTCGGGCTGGGCCAGGCGTTCTCCCACATCGGCAAGCGGGGCGTCGTCGCCATCCGCCAGCCGTCGATGGGGCCGACCTTCGGGATCAAGGGCGGCGCCGCCGGCGGGGGCTGGTCGCAGGTGGTCCCGATGGAGAAGTTCAACCTCCACCTCACCGGCGACTTCCACGCGGTCACCAGCGCCCACAACATGCTCTCGGCGGTGCTGGACAACCACCTCTACCAGGGCAACGCCGCCGGTCTGGACCCCTACCGCGTCACCTGGCGGCGGGTGCTCGACGTCAACGACCGCGCCCTGCGCAACATCGTCACCGGGCTCGGCGGGCGGATGGACGGCGTGCCGCGCGAGTCCGGGTTCGACATCACCTCCGCGAGCGAGGTCATGGCGCTCCTGGCCCTGTCGAACTCGCTGGAGGACATGCGCGCGCGGCTCGGGCGGATCGTCGTGGGCTACACCCGCGACGGCGACGCGGTGACCGCCGAGGACGTCCACGCCGCCGGGGCGATGGCGGCGCTGCTGCGCGACGCGCTCAAACCCAACCTCATGCAGACCCTGGAGAACACGCCGGTCCTCGTGCACGCCGGACCCTTCGGCAACATCGCGACCGGCAACTCCTCGATCGTCGCCGACCGCATCGGCGTCCACTGCGGGGACTATCTCGTCACCGAGGCCGGGTTCGGCGCCGACATGGGCGCGGAGCGCTTCTTCAATATCAAGTGCCGGACGTCGGGGATGACGCCGGACGCGGCCGTCGTCGTGGCGACCGTGCGGGCGCTCAAGGCGCACAGCGGCAACCACCGGATCGTCGCGGGCAAGGACCTGCCGCCGGCGCTGCTGGCGGAGAACCCCGACGAGGTCCACGCCGGCGGCGCGAACCTGCGCAAGCAGATCGAGAACATGCGCATCCACGGCGTCTCGCCGGTGGTGTGCATCAACGCGTTCCCCACCGACCACCCCTCGGAGCACGCCGCGATCCGCGAGATCGGCGAGTCGATGGGAGCGCGGGTCGCGGTGTCGACCCACTTCACCGACGGCGGCGCCGGCGGTGCCGAGCTCGCCGAGGCGGTGGCGGAGGCGGCGGACGAGCCGGGCGACTTCCGCTTCCTCTACGCCGACGACGCCCCGCTGCGCGAGAAGATCGAGGCGGTCGCGACGAAGGTCTACGGCGCCGACGGGGTCGACTACGCCCCGGCCGCGAGCTCCTCGATCGACCTCTACGAGCGCAACGGCTTCTCGAACCTGCCGGTGTGCATCGCGAAGACCCACCTGTCGATCTCGTCGGACCCCACCCTGCTCGGCGCACCGACCGGCTGGCGCATGCCGGTGCGCGAGGTGCGCGCCTCGGTCGGGGCCGGGTTCGTCTACCCGATCTGCGGCGACATACGGACGATGCCGGGCCTGGGCAAGAACCCCCAGGCCCACCACATCGACGTGGAGCCGGACGGGACGATCGTGGGTTTGTTCTGACGAACTCGTGTGTGTTTCCGTGCCCAGACACGGAAACACACGCACACGACCGGAGGTCCAATGCGTGCCATCGGCGAGGTGCCGCTGGGGAAGTTCGCCGAGGCCCTCGCCGCGCGCGGGCCCGGCCCGGCGGCGGGCTCGACGGCGGCCGCCACAACGGCGCTCGCGGCTGGGCTGGCCGGGAAGGTCGCCAAGGGAGCCGCGCGCACCGACCCGGCGGCGCTCGACCTCGCCCACGAGCTCGACGGGCTGCGGGCGACGGCGCTGACCCTCGCCGACGACGACGTCGCCGCGTTCTCCGGCTTCCTCGCCGCGCGGAAGGCGCCGGGCGGCGCGGCCGCGGCCACCGAGGCGATCGTCCAGGTGCCGATGGACGTGCTCGCCGCCGCCTGCCGCGTCACCGAGATCGCCGCCGCGCTCGCCGAGCACGGCCCCGATGCGCTCACCGGCGACGCGGTCACCGCGGCGCTGCTCGCGGCGGCCGCTGCGGAGTCGGCGTCCGCGCTGATCGGGGTGAATATCGCCGACACCGGTGAGGTGGCCGGCGGGCTCGACGGGTGGGGCGATCCGCGGGTCGAGGACGCCGAGGAGCGCGCGGGGGAGGCCCGCCGGCTCGCGGAGCGGGCGGCGTTCTAGTGCCCGTCGTCGAGGTGCTGCGTGGCGACGTCGTCGAGTCGGTGCACGCGGTCTCGCTCGTCGTGCTCGCCCCCGACGGGTCCGTGGTCACGACGGCGGGTGACCTCGACCGGCCGGTGTACGGGCGTTCGTCGCTCAAGCCGGCCCAGACGGTGGCCGTGCTCGAGGCCGGCGCCGACCTCACCGTGGCCGAGACGGCGCTGGCGAGCGGGTCGCACTCCGGCGAGCCCTGCCACCTCGAGGCCGTCACCGCGCTGCTCGCCCGCCACGGCCTGGCGCCCGACGCGCTGCGCTGTGTCCCCGACGACCCCCTGGGCGCCGAGGCCGCCCGGGCCTGGATCGCGACGGGCCACGGCCCGGAGCCGCTGGCGATGAACTGCTCGGGCAAGCACGCCGCGATGCTCGTCGCGGCCGGCGGTGACCCGGACTACCTCGACCCGTCCCACCCGCTGCAGCGTGCGTGCCGGGACGCGGTCACCGAGCTCGCCGGTCCCGTCCTCGCCGCGAGCACCGACGGCTGCGGGGCGCCGGCGTTCGCGACCACGCTCACCGACCTCGCCCGCCTGCCGTGGTCCCTCGCCCGTGCCGACCCGACGACGACGGCGGGTCGGGTCGCCACCGCGATGCGGGCCCACCCGTGGCTCGTGGGCGGGAGCGGGCGCCTGGACACCGTGCTCATGAGCGAGATCCCCGGGACGCTCGCGAAGAGCGGGGCCGAGGGCGTGCTCGTCGCCGCGCTGCCCGACGGCACCGCGCTCGCCGCCAAGGTCGACGACGGTCACGCCCGCGCCCTCGGTCCGGTGCTGCTCGACGTGCTCGCCGTCGCCGGCATCCCCGTCCCCGATGCGGTGGTCTCGGTCGCCTCGCCCGCCGTCGTCGGCGGTGGGCGGCCGGTCGGAGTACTCCGGCTCCGGCAGGTGGCCGACGGAACGGGCCGACTCGGCCGGGTGATGTCACCAAACGTGTCGGTAGGGCGCCGTCGGTCGCGCGACCACGGTGTGGGAGCCTGACCACCCTGCGCCACCCCGGCCGAGCGGTCCCGCCGCCCTGCCGCACCTGAGGAGCCCGCATGCCCGTCTGCCTGGTCGCGGCCCCCGACGCCGACACCGCGGCGCGGGTGGCCCACGCCGTCGAGGCGGGTTTCGAGCAGGTGCGCGTCGTCGACCTCGGCGACCTCCTCCTCGCCGTCGCCCACGAGCAGCCCGACCTTCTCGTGGTGGCGGCCGACCTCACCGCCTCCGGAGCGCCGGGTGCGGCGTGGAGCGCGACCGTCGAGGCGGTGCGGGAGGCGGCGCCCGACCTCGCGGTGCTCGTCGCCGGTCCGCCCGACGCCGGGCGCGAGGGCGAGCACCGGCTCGCCGCGGCGGCCCTGGACCTCGGCGCCCGGGGCTTCCTGCGCTCGGGCGAGCAGGTCGGGCCGCGGCCCTTCGGCGTCGCCGGGCGCGCGAGGACGGCGGAGCTGTCCCGCCGCGAGCTCGACGTCCTGCTGGGGATGACCGAGGGGCTGTCGAACTCCGAGATCGCCGCGGCGCTCGAGCTGGCCGAGGACACCGTCAAGACCCACGCCCGGCGGCTCTTCCGCAAGCTCGGCGCGGGGGACCGCGCGGACGCCGTCGCGCGCGGGTTCCGCCAGGGCATCCTGCGCTGACCGTGCCCCGGCGCCGGGCGCCGGCGTGGGATCGGCGACGTTGACCGGAGCGGGCGCCGTGTGGTGCCCTCTTCGATCGACGGACGTGGAGGAAGCCGGTGCGAGTCCGGCGCGGTCCCGCCACTGTCACCGGGGAGCGGACCCCACGCATGGCCACGGCCGGGAGACCGGCGGGAAGGCCGGGGCGAGCAGCGATCCGGGAGCCAGGAGACTCCGGCCGTCGCGAGGTACCCGCGGCCCACCCCGGGCCGTCGGCGATCGGGCGAGGAACCCGAGGAAGGCCTGCGATGTCGCACGTGTCCCACTCCGGCCCGGGTCCGCGGGCGCTGCGCCGCCGGACCGGCTGCCCCCGCGCCGGCGCCCCGGCCCGTGACCGCCTGCTCGCCGATCTGCGCTCCGCGCTCGCCGCTGCCTGGATCGGCGAGGACCCGCCGCCGCTGGAGCACCTCGGCGCGGGGCCGGTCCGGTCGCGCGACGACGTGGCGGCCCGCGTCGACTCGCTCGCCCACGAGCTGTGCGAGCGCATGGACGCCGAGGGCTGGGACCCCGGCGCGGCTCCGCTCGCGGTGACCTCCGTGCTCGCCGCCTCCGTGCCCGCCGCCGAGGCCCTGCTGCTGCGCGCCGCCGGCCCCGGGGGCCGCGCCCGGGAGGGGTGGTGACGGCGGTTCCCGTGACCTCGCCGACGGTCGGCATCGACCTGGGCCACCACGGCGACGCCGAGGTCGGGCCGGGGCTGGTCGACCTCGCGGTGAACGTGCGCGCCGGCACCCCGCCGGACTGGCTGACCGCCCGGCTGGCGGAATCGATGGGCCGTCTCGCCGCGTACCCGGACGTCACCGCCGCCCGCCTCGCGGCCGCGTCCGCCCACGGCCGCACCCCCGCCGAGGTGTGGCCGGTCGCCGGGGTCGCCGAGGCGTTCGTGCTGCTCGCACGCGCCCTGCGGCCTCGTCGGGCGGTCGTCGTGCACCCGCAGTTCACCGAGCCCGAGGCCGCCCTGCGGGTCGCGGGGCACGCCGTCGAGCGGGTGGTGCTCGACGGGTCGTTCACGCTGGACCCGGCACGGGTGCCCGCCGACGCCGACCTCGTCGTCGTCGGCAACCCCACCAACCCCACGTCGGTGCTCCATCCGGCCGGGACGCTCGCGGCGCTCGCCCGGCCGGGTCGCGTGCTCGTCGTCGACGAGGCGTTCGCCGACACCGTGCCCGGGGAGCCGGAGTCGCTCGCCGCCCGCGCCGACCTGCCCGGACTCGTCGTCCTGCGCAGCCTCACCAAGACCTGGGGGCTCGCCGGACTCCGGGTCGGCTACGTCCTCGCCGAGCCCGACCTCGTGACCCGCCTCGCCGCGGCCGCCCCGCCCTGGTCGGTCTCGACGCCCGCGCTGATCGCCATCGAGGCGTGCACGACGACGGGTGCGCGGGCCGAGGCCGCCGCGGCGGCCCGCGCCCTCGCGCTCGACCGGGCCCACCTGCTCGCCGCGCTCGCCGCGCTGCCCGGCGTCGAGGTGCGCGGGGACCCCGCGGCGAGCTTCCTGCTGCTGCGGACCCCCGGGCGCGACGACGTCCGCGGACTGCTGCGCGAGCGCGGCTGGGCGGTGCGCCGCGGCGACACCTTCCCGGGCCTCGACGGCGAGCACGTCCGCGTGGCCGTCCGAGACCGGACGACCTCGGACGCGTTCGTCGCGGCGCTGGCGGCGGTGCTGTGAGCGGGCTCGAACCGGGCGACGCCGCGGCGCTGCACCGTGTCCTGCGCGCGCGCCGGGACGTGCGGACCGGGTTCACGCCCGACCCGGTGGACGACACCGTGCTGCGCCGGGTGCTCGCCGCCGCCCACACCGCCCCGAGTGTCGGGTTCTCCCAGCCGTGGGACTTCCTGGTGCTGCGCGACCCGGGGCTGCGGGCCGAGCTGGCGGGACTGGCGGCGACACAGCGGGAGGCCTTCGCCGCGTCCCTGCCCGCCGCCCGGGCGCGCACGTTCGCCGGTCTCAAGGTCGAGGCCATCCGGGAGGCGCCGCTCGGCGTCGTCGTCACCTGCGACCCCACCCGCGGCGGCCGCCACGTGCTGGGCCGGCAGACCCAGCCCCGGATGGCGGCACACTCGGTGGCCGGGGCGGTGCAGAACCTGTGGCTCGCCGCGCGGGCCGAGGGCCTCGGCGTCGGGTGGGTCAGCTTCTTCCGCGAACGGGAGCTGGCCGCGCTGCTCGGCTCCCGGGTCGGGATGCCGCAGCATCTCGAGGTCGTCGCCTACCTCTGTCTCGGGCACGTGTCGGCGTTCGCCGCGGAGCCCGAGCTCCAATCCGCCGGCTGGGCCCGGCGCCGACCGCTGGAGTGGGCCGTGCACGAGGACGTCTGGGGACGGCACGACGGCGGGGACGCCCTCGACGCGGCGGTCGAGGCGTGCACCTCGATCGACGTCGCCGAGGGGGAGGCCGCCGCCCGCGAGCGACTCACCCGCATGACGGTGCCGCCGGGCGCGCTCGGGCAGGTGGCCGAGGTCGGGGTGCGGCTCTCCGGGCTCGCCGGACAGTGCCCGCCGCCGGTGCCCGAGCCCGCGGTCGTCGCGGTGTTCGCCGGCGACCACGGGGTGCACGCCCGCGGGGTGACGCCGTGGCCGCAGGAGGTGACCCACCAGATGGTGGCCAACTTCCTCGCGGGCGGCGCCGCGGTGAACGCCTTCGCCCACCAGGTGGGGGCCGAGGTCGTCGTCGTCGACGTCGGGGTGGCGGCGCCGCTGGACGGTCCGGACCAAGCGCCCGGCCTGCTGCCGCGCAAGGTGCGGCCCGGGACCGCGGACATGACGTCGGGTCCGGCGATGAGCCGTGAGGAGGCCCGGGCCGCGGTCGTGGTGGGCGTGGAGGTGGCCCGCGACCTGGTGGCGGCGGGCAACCGGCTGCTCGTCACCGGCGACATGGGGATCGCGAACACCACCGCGTCGGCCGCGCTGGTGTGCGCCTTCACCGGGGCGGCACCCGAGGCCGTCACCGGGCGCGGCACCGGCATCGACGACGCGATGCTCACCCACAAGACGGCGGTCGTCCGTGAGGCGCTGTCGCTGCACGGTCTGCTGCCACCGGCTTCGAGCGAAGGGCCCCTTCAGTCGAATAGATCGAGCGAGGGTGCCCCTCGCTCGGAATCCGCGGCGTCGGCGGAATCCGGCGATGGGCGCCCCCCGGCGGATAGATCGAGCGAGGGGCACCTTCGCTCAGCACCGCTGCCGGCCGCCGACGACCCGCTCGGCGCGCTCGCGGCGGTCGGCGGCCTCGAGATCGCGGGGATCGCCGGGCTGCTGCTCGGGGGTGCCGCGTTACGCACGCCCGTCGTCGTCGACGGCGTCGTCGCCGGGGCCGCCGCCCTCGTCGCTGCGGCGCTGGCCCCGACTGCGTCACACGCGTGGCTCGCGGGTCACCGTTCGGTCGAGCCTGCCCATACGCTGGCGCTGAGCCACCTGGGGCTGGAGCCCCTGCTCGACCTCGGGTTGCGGGTCGGCGAAGGGACCGGTGCCCTCCTGGCGGCACCGTTGGTCGCCGCTGCGGCACGGGCGCTCGGCGAGGTCGCGACCTTCGACGCCGCCGGGGTCGCCAGCAAGGACGCGTGAGTGCGTGACCACCACCACCGGAAGGGACGGGCCACCGTGAGCTCGGCGAGCACGCTCTACCCCGTCGGTCTCGACCTCACCGGTCGCCGGGTCGTCGTCGTGGGCGGCGGGTCGGTGGCGCAGCGCCGCGTGGCGGGCCTGCTCGAGGTCGGGGCGGACGTCGTCGTCGTGAGCCCCGCCGTCACCACCGCGCTCGAGGCCGTCGCCGACTCCCGCGAGATCACGTGGGAGGCCCGCGAGTACGCGGCCGGTGACCTCGACGAGGCCTGGTACGTCGTCGCGGCCACCGACTCGCCCGAGGTCAACGGGGCCGTCGCCGCCGCGGCGCAGGAGCGCCGCGTGTTCTGCGTGCGCGCCGACGCCGCCGACGAGGGCACCGCGGTGACGCCCGCCGTCGGGCGCTACGGCGACATGACCGTGGGCGTGCTGGGCGGGGGCGATCCCCGCCGCGCGACGGGGGTGCGCGACGGCGTCGTCGAGGCGCTGCGCACCGGAACGCTCGCCGACCGGCGCCACCGCGCGGTCGATCCGGGGGTCACCCTCGTGGGCGGCGGGCCCGGCGACCCCGGCCTCATCACGGTGAAGGGCCGGCAGGCGCTGGCGCAGGCCGACGTCGTCGTCACCGACCGGCTCGCGCCGCAGCGCCTGCTCGACGAGCTGCCGCCCGACGTCACCGTCATCGACGCCTCGAAGCTGCCCCGGGGGCGGTACATGAGCCAGGACACGATCAACGCGGTGCTCGTCGACGAGGCGAAGGCCGGGAACCGGGTCGTGCGCCTCAAGGGCGGCGACCCGTTCGTGTTCGGCCGCGGTTACGAGGAGATCCAGGCGTGCGCGGCTGCGGGCGTCACGGTGGACGTGGTGCCCGGTGTGACCAGCGCGATCTCGGTACCCGCGTTCGCCGGGGTCCCGGTGACCCACCGGGGCGTCACGCACGAGTTCGTCGTCGTCTCGGGGCACCTGCCGCCCCGCCACGAGGAGTCGCTGGTCGACTGGGACGCGCTGGGGCGGCTGACCGGGACCATCGTGCTGCTCATGGCCGTGGAGAACATCGGCGTGATCGCCGAGGCGCTCGTCGCGGGCGGCCGGGATCCGGAGACCCCTGCCGTGGCCGTGCAGGAGGGCGGGCTGCCGGGGGAGACGACGGCTCGCGCGACGCTGGCCAAGCTGCCCGGCGCCATCGCCGACGCCGGCGTCCGACCCCCGGCCGTCATCGTGATCGGGGAGGTCGCGGGCTTCTGAGGCTCCCTCAGCGACCCAGACCCGCCCGCGCCGCAGCCCAGGCGGCCGCGCCGCACACCTGTCCGGTCGGCGCCGCCGCGGCCGGGTCGTCCGCCGCCGCGAGCACGCATCCGGTCCGCGCGGCCAGCCAGTCCCGCACCCCCGGCAGCGCCGCCACCCCTCCCCGTACCAGCAGCGGCGGCCGGCCCGCGTCCGCGGTGTCGAGGACCTCGACGACCGCCGAGCCCACCTGCTCGAGCGCGGGCGCGAACAGCGGCCCCAGGTCGGCGTGGGTGAGCCGCACGACGCCGGGCGCCGGGTGCTCCGGCGGGAGGACCGGGACGCCCACGTCGACCGCCCCCTCGCTGCCGAGGCGGGCCTTGGCGTCGTGCACCCCTCGGCGCATCCAGAACCACGCACGGTGGGCCTCGACGTCGCTGGAGAACCGGATCCGCTCGGCGAGCGCGGTGGGCGCGCGGTCGAGCACCAGCTGGGCCAGGGCGTCGTCGAGCGCCTCGGCGCCGACCTCGAGCATCCGCGCGGGCACCCCCTCGCGCAGCGTCGCGACGGTCGTCACGGGATCGGCCGCTTCGCGGTCGACGAGCGCGACCTCGGTGCCGCCCCCGCCGAGGTCCACGACGACGACGGGTCCGGACCCGCCGAGCCGGATCGCCGCGGCTTCCGGCGCGGCGAGCAGCGCCAGGTCGACCTCCCCGCCGCCCGCGACGGCCCCCAGCGCCGAACGGCCCGCCGCTCGCAGGGCCGCGGGCCCGGTGGCCGGGTCCGTCCACGACGCCGGGTGGAGCAGCGTGAGGACGGCGGGTGCCGTGCCGCGGCGGCCGGCCTCGGCCTGCAGGACGCGGGCGACGAGGGCGGTGGCGACGTTCACCGCGGTCGTCGGCCGGGGCCACGTCGCGAGCAGCGGGTCGTCGGGCCCGCCGGTCGCCGCGGCCAGGTAGGAGCGGCCCCGCAGCACCGCCGCCTGCGGCTGGGCGTGCGCGGCGTCGAGGGCCGGGCGCCCGGCGAGGACGGTGCCGTCGTCGCGGGAGAGCACCACCGAGGGCAGCGCGACCTCGCCGTCCACCCGGACCGTGCTCACCCGGGTCCAGCCGTCGGCGGGGTCGACGTCGGCCGTCGCACCCGCCGTCGTCGACGTGCCGTGGTCCACGGCCAGCACCCACCGCGGGTCTCCCATGGGCGCACACCCTAGGGGCCGCCCGGTCGCCTACGGGCGCAGCCGCACGGGCAGCGAGGCGAGGGCGTGGATCAGCACGCTGTGCCGGTAGACCAGGTCCTCGAGCGCTCCTGCCGACTCCAGCTGCGGGTAGCGGTCGAGGAGCGTGCCGAGCGCCACCTCGCCCTCGAGGCGGGCCAGCGAGGCGCCGAGGCAGAAGTGGATGCCGTGGCCGAAGGCGAGGTGCCCGGAGGTGTCGCGGTCGGCGTCGTGGAGCTCGGGCGCGGCGAACCGCGCGGGGTCGCGGTTGGCGGCCGCGAGGGAGAGCGTGACCATGGCACCGGCCGGGATCACCGCACCGCCCAGCTCGACGTCCGCCGCGGCGAAGCGGGCCGGGGCGTTCGAGACCGGCGAGCCCCAGCGCAGGAACTCCTCCACCAGCGGCGCCAGCGACTCACCGGCGGCCCGGGTCGCGACCGCGCGGGCGCGCACGTCGGGGTCGCGCAGCAACGCGAACACGCTGTTGGTGACCAGGTTCGCGGTGGTCTCGTGGCCCGCGATGAGCAGGAGCATGCCCATCCCGATGATCTCCTCGTCGGTCAGTCGGTCGTCCTCGTCCGAGGCGGCGACCAGCCCGGAGAGCAGCGCCTCGTCGGGCTCGGCGCGCGTGGCCGCCACCAGCTCGCCCAGGTAGGCCGCGAGGCTCGCCGAGGCCTGCTGCTTGGCCTCCCGGGGCGAGTTGTCGATCATCGTGTTCGACCAGTGCGCGAACGCCTCGCGGTCCGCCGGCGGGACGCCGAGCAGCTCGCAGATGACCGCCATCGGCAGCGGGACGGCGTAGCCGGCGACGAGGTCGACGGGCTCGTCGGGCGGCAGGGCGTCGAGCAGCGTCGCGGCGATCTGCTCGATCCGCGGGCGCAGGGCCGCCACCCGCCGCACCGTGAACGCCTGCACCACGAGCTTGCGCAGCCGGGTGTGCACCGGCGGGTCGTTGAGCAGCAGCATGTGCCCGGTCGGGCCGGGGACGAGCGGCTCCGCGGGACGCTCGGCCTCCGGCAGCACGGCGCGGGGGTCCTTCACGAGGCGGGGGTCGGTGAACGCGGCGCGCACGTCGTCGTAGCGGGTGACCAGCCACGTCGAGCCGCCGTCGGGCAGGTCGACCTGGCGGACCGGGGCGATCTCGCGCAGCCGGGCGAGGGTCGCGTACGGGTCGACCCAGTAGTCGTCGGTGAAGACGGGCCCGGTGGTGAGGTCGGTGGTCACGACGTCGAGTGTGCCAACGACGGCGTGCGGGGCCGGTGATCTCGATGAGGGTTCGTTCGATGAGCGCACCTTCGGCGTCGGGACGGCCCCGCCCCGAGGAGCGAACGGCCCCCTCGCTCGCATAGAAGCAGCGAGAGTGCCGTTCGCTCCGGACCGGCGTCAGGGCTTCGGCTCGCCCATCCCGACCGAGGTCGCTCCGAACGGCCGGCCGGTCCTGCGGAACTGCTCCTCGAGCTTCGGGACCATCGTCTTCGCCTGCGCGAGGATCGGCAGGTCCCCGAGCCACGAGAACGTGATCGGGCGCAGCGCGGCCACGACGCCCACCGACTTCGGGACGAACACCCGCCGCTTGCGCTTGGCGATGCCCTCGAGGAACGCCGCGGCGCAGTCCTCCACCGAGCTGAGCGCGCCGAGCGGGCCGGGGAGCTTGCGCAGTGTGTCCTCGAACGTCGACGAGTCGGCCTTGACGTCGCGGACGAGGTCGGTGTCGATCCACCCCATGTGCGCGGTGCCCACGCCGACGCCGCGGTAGGCCAGCTCGAAGCGCAGCGCGTTGCCGTAGTGCTCCACGCCGGCCTTCGACCCGCAGTAGGCCGCCATCCCCGGCAGCGCGGTGAACGCGGCCAGCGAGGAGACCAGCAGGAAGTACCCGCGGCGGGCCGCGACGTGCTCGACGGTCGCGGAGACGGTGCGCGAGACCCCGACGAGGTTCACCTCGAGGACGCGGGCGACGACGTCGGCCGGGCTCTCGGCGACGGTGCCGTGGTTGGCGATGCCGGCGTTGGCGACGACGACGTCGATCCCGCCGAGCTCGCCGACGACGTGCTTCACCGCGGCGTCGAGGGACTGCTGGTCGGTGACGTCGCAGGTCGCCCAGGTGTGCTGGGGCCCGAGCTCGCCCGCGATGCGCTCCAGGCGCTCGGGCTCGAGCCCGAGCAGCGCGATGCGGGCCCCCTTCGCGGCCGCCTGGCGTGCGGTCTCCTCACCGATGCCCCGGGCGGCGCCGGTGATGAGGACGACCTTGCCGGTGATGTCGTAGGCCATGTCGGCTCCTCCTAGGTCCGCGCGTGCGCGGGGGTGATGACGTACTCGTCGGGCTTCATGTGCCGCAGGCGCCGGTGGAACGGCATGGTGAAGGTGGGCCACAGCGCGGAGTTGTTCCCGTGGCCGTCGAGGTACCAGCTCTTGCACCCGCCGTCGACCCACACGGTGCCCTCGGTCAGGCGCTGCATCTCGGCGATGAACCGGTCCTGGACGTCCTGACGCGGCTCGACGGCGCCCACCGACGACGTCCGCAGCCGGCGCAGCACGTCCATGACCAGGTTGATCTGCGATTCGATCATGAACACCACGGAGTTGTGCCCGAGCCCGGTGTTCGGCCCGAGCAGGGTGAACAGGTTCGGGAAACCCGCGATCATCGTGCCGTTGTGGGCGAACATGGTGTCGCCCCAGTGCTCGGCGAGGCTGCGCCCGTCACGACCGAGGACCCGATGGCTGATCGGCAGGTCGCTGATCGCGAACCCGGTGCCGGCGATGATGGTGTCGACCTCGTGCTCCGTGCCGTCCTCGGTGACCACGGCGTGCGGCCGGACCTCGGTGATCCGGTCGGTGACGACCTCGACGTTCGACCGGTCCAGCGTCGGGAGGTAGTCGTTGGAGAGCAGGATCCGCTTGCAGCCCATCGAGTAGTCCGGCGTGATCTTCTCCCGCAGGCCGGCGTCGGTGACCTGCGTGCGCATGTGCTTCTCGGCGAGCTTCGCGGCCTTGGCCATGCGCTGCGGATCCTTGAACCCGAACACGAAGGTCTCGCGGCCCCAGTAGATGGCCTCCCGGAGGAGCCGTTGCAGCACCGGGAAGCGGCGGAACGCCCACTTCTCGATGCGCGTGAAGGCGCGGTCGCGCCGCGGCATGATCCACGGCGGGGTGCGCTGGAAGATCGAGAGGTGCTCCACGAGGGGCGCGATCACCGGCACGAACTGGATCGCCGAGGCGCCGGTGCCGATCACCGCCACGCGCCGACCGCGCAGGTCCAGGTCGTGGCGCCAGGTGGCGGAGTGGAACGTCTCGCCGGCGAAGTCGTCGAGACCCGGGACGTCGGGCCACGAGGGGTCGGAGAGCGCGCCGGACCCGAGCACGACGGCGTCGGCGGTCCAGGTCCCCTGCGAGGTGGTCACGGTCCAGCGCTGGTCGTCGTCCGACCAGCGCACCTCGAGGACCTCGTGGTGGTTGCGGGTGAAGCGGTCGATCCCGTACTCGGCCGACACCCGCTGCAGGTACGCGTGGATCTCGGGCTGGGCCGAGAACGAGTGGCTCCAGTCGGGGTTCGGTGCGAACGAGAACGAGTAGAGGTGACTCGGCACGTCACACGCGCAGCCCGGGTAGGAGTTGTCCCGCCACGTGCCGCCGACGTCGCCGTGGCGCTCGAAGACCAGGAAGTCCTCGACACCGGCCTGGCGCAGACGGATCGCGGTGCCGAGCCCGGAGAAGCCGTTCCCGACGATCGCCACGGACAGGTGGGGGACGTCCCCGCCCGCCGGAGGTGCCGTGACGGGGCTCGCGGTCTCGGTCGACATGCTCGAGGTTCCTCTCTTGGTACGACTTCGTACCGACTGCCGGAGAGCATGGTACGAGGTGGTACCATAGACCAGTGACTGTGAGCGCACACACGTCGGGTGGGCCCGGATCCCCGGTCGTGGCCGCGATCCGGACGGGGCCCGGCGCCGCGCCGGCCCCGGCGGACCACCGCCAGCGGCTCCTGGTCGCCATGGCCGAGCTGCTCGCCGAGCAGGGCTACGCGAGTGTCACGGTCACCGACGTCGTCGCCCGCGCCCGGGTGTCCAAGCGGACGTTCTACCAGCACTTCTCCGACCGGGAGGAGTGCCTGCTCGCGACCTACCGCGTCGTCGCCGAGGGACCGCTGCACATGATCGCCCAGGCCGCGGAGTCCGTCGCGGGGCAGGGCCTGTCGCTGCGGGAGGAGATCGCGAGCCTCACCGGCGCCTACCTCGGGGCCATGGCCGAGCACCCGCTGCTCACCCGCGCGATGCTCACCGAACCGGGATCGACCGGTCCTGCCGGTCGCCGGGCACGCCGCGAGGTGCTCCGACGCTTCGCCGACCAGCTCGTGGCGCTCGCCGCCGGCGTCGGCGGGCGCTCCGGGGCGCGGCCGTTGTCCCCGGAGCTCGCCCAGGCGCTCGTCGGCGGGATCAACGAGCTGGTGCTCGCCGCGGTCGAGTCGGCCGACCGCGAGGAGGTCGACCCCGCCCGGATCGCCGAGGAGATCCTCGGGCTCCGCGACACGGTGACCGACCTCGCCGTCGCGGTGCTCAGTCGGTGAAGCGCACCTACCGGTTCCTCGAGAACAGGATCGCGAGGGCGGTGCAGCCGACGACGATCAGCACGATCGGCAGCACCGCGATGATCGAGTCGGCGTCGACGGCCCCCAGCAGCACCACGGCGGGCCCACTCAGCCCCAGGCAGGGGTCGGCACCCCGGCGCGGTCGTCGCGCAGCACGGCGGCCGACTGCCGGGTGATCAGGACGGTGCCCGCGACGACGACGGCGGCCGCGACGACCTCGCCGACGAGGTCGGCGGGTCCGGCGGCGACCCGCTCCCCGAGCACCAGCACCCCGAGCAGCACCGCGACCGCGGGATCGGTCGTCCCGATCACCGCGTTCACCGGGGCGTTCAGCCGCCCGAGGTGCAGCGCCCGCTGGGAGAGCGCCCAGCCGCACACCGAGCTCACGACCGCCCCCGCCGCGTACCACGTCGTCAGCGCCGCGACCAGGCCCGGCTCGCGCAGCGCGGTCGAGAAGAGCGTGGCGGTCAGCCCGTAGAACCCGCCGGTGGCCAGGGCGAGCAGCGCGGCCCGTGTCGGCTCGCCCCAGTGCGCGGCGCGCAGCCCGACCATGCCCAGCGTCCCGGCGATCACCGCCACCCCGAACAGCGGCACGAAGGCGGGCTCCGGCGCGACGGCGGGGGGCTGCGGCTGGGCGACGGCGAGGAACGTGGCGAGGCCCACCACGCAGGCCGCCGAGGCGCCCAGCAGCCGCCGGTCCAGCCGCCGCCGGGCGAGCCGCGCCGAGGCGATCGTCCCGAACACCAGTCCGGTGACGAGCACCGGCTGCACGAGCGCGACCGGGCCGATGTGCAGGGCGAAGGCGTAGGAGCACCAGCTGATGCCGATCACGGCCTGCCCGGTCCACCAGCGCCGGCGGCGCAGCACGCGCACGAGCAACGTCCGCGTGGAGTCCGGCTCGTCGATCTCCTGCCCGGCGCGCTGCTGCAGCACCGTGCCGGTGGCGATCCCGCACGCCCCGAGCAGTGCTGTCAGCACCGCGACCGCGGGGCTCACCCGAGGCTCCCCACCAGGCGCGGCGGGAGCCCGTCGTCCGGACCCGCCACCCCGGGACCGTCGACGGGTGCCGGCGCCGACAGGCCGAGCACGGCCGCGAGGTCGACGCGGGCGTGCCGCGCGGACCAGCGCGCGGCGCGGGCCTGGGCGGCCGCCAACCCGGCGGGGTCGGCCATCCAGGAGCGCAGCAGCGCGGTCAGCTCGCGGGGGCGGCGGCAGGTCCGGGCGAGACCGGCGGCGCCGAGCAGCCGGGCGGAGTCGCGGCCGTGCCCGGGCAGCGGTCGGTGGACCACCAGGGTGCGCCCGCACGCGAGGGCCTCCTGGGCGGTCGCGCCGCCGGAGTTGTTGACCACCACGTCGGCCGCGGCGAGCAGGGTCGGAACGTCGTCCACCCAGCCGGGGATCCGCAACCGCTCGCCCGCGCGCATCCTGGCGCGCAGGGCCTTCAACCGGGTGCGCGCCCGCTCGTCGCGCCCGCAGAGCCCGACGACGTGGCAGCGTGGGTCCGCGGCGAGCGCCGCGCGCACCGCGCCGGCCACCCCGCCGAGCCCCAGCGAGCCCGCCGTCACCACCACCACCAGCGCATCCTCGGGCAGTCCGAGCTCGTGGCGCGCCGCGCGGGCCTCCTCGTCGCCGACCGGGCCGAAGGGGGCGCCGACCAACGGGGAACGCACCGTCACGTGCGCCCCCGGGTCCATCGCCCGCGTGGGCTCCCGGGCGAGGTCGTCGAGCACCAGGTACTCGTCGACGCCGGGGTAGGTCCAGTACGCGTGCGGCGCGAAGTCGCAGATCGCGGCGACGATGCGGGCCTCGAGCAGGCCGCGGCGGCGCAGCCACGCCAGACCCGCCGTCGCGAGCTGGTGGGTGGAGACGACGACGTCGGGCGGGGCGCCCGCGAGGTCCGCGCGCAGCGCGCGGGCGACCCACGCTCCCATGACCTCCCGGTAGAACCAGCGCACCAGGCGCGAGTGCGTGACCGCGGCGTACCAGCCCTCCTGGAGCAGCGGGGTCCACTGCACCGCGAACTCGAACAGCCAACGGAACACGGGCCCGGAGCCGTGGCCCATCCGGGCGAACGCCTCGGCCACCCGGACGTCGCAGTCCGGGCGATCCCGCGACACGGTCGTGTGCACGGCGCGCGCGACCGCCTCGTGCCCTTGGCCGATGTCGCCCGAGACGATCAGCACCCGGGTCGCACGGTCGTTCTGCGGCCTCGTCACGGGGGTCAGTCTCCCGATCCGCCTCCCGGCGCACCCGTCCGGGTGGGCTGTTCATGCCCTGTGGCGCCACCGTTCACCCGCGCACGCGGGCTTCGGCCGCCCGTCGTCCGGCCCTCATCGGTCCGCCGCGCGCGGCGGCGATCATGACTCCCCGGCGTCGAGGTCCGTGGCGGGTCACAGTAGGTTCGCGTGCGGGTCACGGCCCCGGACGTCGTACGCGCGCGTGGAACCTCCGTGCCCGCCGGACGTCCTCACGCCCGAGAGGAGCCCCGCGACCGATGACCGCACTCGACGTCCCGAGGTCGATGCGCCCCCGGAGGCGTCACGGTCCGCGCGTGGCCGCTCCGGCCGCTCCGGCCCCGGAGAGCCGTGGGCGCTCGCCGCGGATCGTCGTGCTCACCGCCCGTGTGGGCGCCGGGCACGACCGGCCGGCCTACGAGCTCGCGGCACGGCTGCGCGCCCGCGGCGCCGTGGTCGAGGTGCACGACTACCTCGACGCGCTGCCCCGCATCGGCCAGGTGATCGTCGGTGACGGCTACGGGGTCGTCGTCAACCGGATGCCGCGGTTCTTCGAGTGGCTCTTCCACGCGCTCGAGCACCGCCGGGACGTGCGCGGGATCATCCTGGGGTCCCTCATGTTCTCCGAGCGCACCGTGCGCCGGTGGACCCGGGACGCGGACATCGTGGTCTCCACGTTCCCGCTCTCCTGCCAGACCCTCGGACGGTTGCGGGCCGCCGGGCACATCACCGTGCCGGTGGTGAGCTACCTCACCGACCCGGCGCCGCACCGGCTGTGGCTGCACCCGGGCGTGGACGTCCACCTGTCGGTGACCAGCGCGTGCGCGGACGCCGCCGACGCGGTCTACGGCGTGGCCGTCCGCCCCGCCGGTCCCCTGGTCGACCCGCGCTTCTCCCGGGCCCACACCGACGCCGACCGTGCCGACACCCGCCGTGAGCTCGGCCTCTCCGACGACGAGACGGCGGTGCTGATCAGCGCGGGCTCGCTCGGGCTCGGGGACGTGCCCGCGCTCGTCGACGCCGCGCTCACCAATCCCGCGGCGCACGTCCTGGTCCTGTGCGGGCGCAACGCGCTGCTGCGCGAGCAGCTCGGCGCGCGCGGCCGGGTCACCGCGCTGGGCTGGCGCGACGACGTCCCCGCGCTCATGGCGGCCGCGGACGTGCTGCTGCACAACGCGGGCGGGCTCTCGGTGACCGAGGCACTCGTCGCCAACCTGCCCGCGGTCACCTACCTGCCGATCCCGGGCCACGGGCGCGCCAACGCGACGGTGCTGGCCGAGGCCGGGCTCGCGCCCTGGCCCACGAGCCCGGAGGGCCTGGCCGCCGTGCTCGACGGCGTCGCGCGGACGTCGCCGGTGTCGCCCTGGCCGGCGACCCCGGACGCCGACGTGGCCGCGATCGTGCTGGAGCTCGTCGCCGAGGAGCGCCAGGCGGTGCCGGCCGCATAGGTGCGCGATGCTCCTATTGCCCGTCAAGGGGGTTCGGGGCGGCGGTCTGTCGGGTGATGACGTAGTAGATCTCGCGTGCGATCAGGCGCTTGAGGCAGCGGAGGATCTCTTTCTTGGACTTGCCCTCGCTGATCCGGCGCGCGGAGTAGGCACGGGTGCGGGGATCGTGGCGGAGTCTGACCAGCGCGATGCGCCGTAGAGGTCACACCTCCACCCGATGGTGCACGCGCGCCCCGCGACGGACCGACCGACAGATCGCGTCAAAGACACCGCAGGTCAGTCAGCGCACGGGGTCAGGACGACCGCCGCGGGGCTCGCCTACATCATCACTGTCAGCGCACCGACCCACTCCGCGACGCCCTCCGGCCACGGGGCCGGGAGCCCGAGCGTCACGTGCGTGAACCCGGCATCGACCGCCTCGGCGATCGCCTTCCGCGTGGTGTCGGGGTCGTCGTAGGAGACCCCGAGGTGGATCGAGCGGGTGATCGAGGCGGGGTCGCGGCCGATCTCGGCGCAGTAGCGGTCGAGCAGGGCGCTGCGTGACCGGGCGTCGTCGAGGTCGCCGCCGGGGATGTTCCACCGGTCGGCGTGCTTCGCGACCACCCGCAGCGTCGAGCCCGCCCGACCCCCGATGAGGATCGGCGGGTGCGGCCGCTGGACCGGCTTCGGGTTGCCGAAGGCCCCGGTCAGCTGCACGTGGGAGCCTGCGAAGTCGAACGGCTCGTCCTCGGTCCACAGTCGCTTGATCACGGCGCAGGCCTCGTCGAGGGCGCCCACCGAGTCCGAGAAGTCCGAGTAGGGCAGGCCGTGGGCCTCGTACTCGCGACGTGCCCACGGGATGCTCGGACGCGAGCCCGCGCCGATGCCGAACTCGAGCCGGCCACCGGACACGATGTCCACGGTCGTGGCGATCTTGGCCAGCAGGGCCGGCGGGCGGATCCGGTTGCTGGTGACGAGCAGCCCGAGGCGCAGCCGCGTGGTCTGCGCGGCGAGGGCCGAGAGCAGCGTCCAGCCTTCGAAGATCGGGCCGTCGAGGGGGCCACCGATGGGCAGCAGGTGGTCGAAGAGCCAGGCGTGCTCGATCTCGGGCACGGCGTCGGCCTCGCGCCAGACCCGCAGGACGTCGGTGTAGTCGACCTGTTGGGGGGCGGTCGCGATCCCGAAGCTCGGGCGGGTCGTCATGGCGGGACCTCTGGCATGCTGAAGAGACGGAACGTGGTTCCGTAGACAGTACGGAACCAGGTTCCGGTTGGCAACCGCCGGCACGAGGAGGTGGATGTGACGACGGACGGGCCCCGGCGTCGCGCGGACGCCCGGCGCAACGAGGAGGCCCTGCTGGACGCGGCTGCGGCGGCCTTCGTCGCCGCGGGCGTCGAGGCCCCGGTGCGCGACATCGCGGCCCGGGCGGGCGTCGGCGTGGGCACCGTCTACCGCCACTTCCCGACGCGCGCGGACCTCGTCGTCGCCGTCTACCGCCATCAGGTCGAGGCGTGCGTCGAGGCGGGGCCGACGTGCCTCGCCGAGGCCGCCTCGCCCTCCGAGGCCCTCGTGCGGTGGATCGACGGCTTCGTCGACTTCCTGGTCACCAAGCACGGGCTGGCGGGGGCCCTGGGCGGCGACGGCAGCCGGTTCGAGGCCCTCCACGCGTACTTCCTCGAGCGGCTCGTCCCGGTGTGCGACGAGCTGCTGACCGCCGCCGCGACCGAGGGCGAGGTCCGCGACGACCTGAGCGGCTACGAGCTCATGCGGGGCGTCGGGGGCCTCTGCGTCGGCGCCGAGGACGACGAGCGCTACGACGCCCGGCGGCTGGTCGGGGTCCTCCTCGCGGGCCTCAGGGTGAGATCACCTGGATCACCCCGCCGGTGACGCCGGCGACGAAGAGCCGCCCGGTCACCTGGTCGACGCCCAGGGTGTACGGGTTCTGCACCGTGGCGACGCGAGCCACCGGGCGCGGCTGGGGATCGGTCATGTCGTAGCCGATGACCTCGTTGGTGCCCGACGAGGCGACCCACAGCCGATCGCGCACCGCGTCGTAGGTGATCCCGTAAGGGCCCCCGGGCTGGGGGACGACACCGACCTGGGTGGGCGGCCCGGACGGGTTCGGCTGGAAGACCAGGACCTGGTTCCCCCGGGTGTCCGTGGCGATCATCCGGCCGTGCCGGTCGGCGACCAGGTGGGTCGGGCCTGCGCCCGCCGGGGCCTCGCCGATGATGTGCAGCGCTTCGGCGTCGTAGGTGGTCAGCGTGTTCTTGCGCACGTCGATCAGTCCGACGATGTCGCCGACGGGCGCCAGGCCCGCCGGTTGGACCGCGTTCGTGAAGACCTTGACCACGTGGTCGCCGCGCACGGCCGTGACGGTGCCGCCGAGCTCGTCGGCGGTGAAAACCGTGCCGTTCGCGGCCTGGGTGGCGTCGTGGGGGACGGTGCCGACGAACAGCGGGGGCGCGGCCTGCCCGCCCGGTAGCGAGACCCGCACCAGGGCGTTCGCGCTCTCCACCGGCGCGAGCAGCGGCCCGCCGGGCGCCGCGAGCTGGAGGTGGCGCACGAAGCCCGGCAGGGGCGTGCGGGTCCGCAGGGCGCCGGTGTCGGCGTCGAGGAGCACGACGCTGTTCGGGTTGCGGGTGGCGACCGCGACGGTGCGGGTGACCGGGTCGACCACCACGCCCTCGGGCGCCGCCCCCACCGGGATCTGCCCGCCCGGCGGCGGGGTCACCGGCGCAGGAGCGGACTGCGGCTCGGCGGCGAGCGGGAGGTTGCTCGTGTCCGGCCGGGTGCCCTCGGTGGGCACGCCGGGCGGCAGCAGGCCCGTCGTCGGGGTCGGCGAGCCGGCGGGCGGCGGGGCCGTCGGCGCGGACGCGGCGGGGGGCGGCTCGTTGCTGCAGGCCGCCAGGCCGACGGCCGCGGCGACGAGGCCGGCCGCGAGCAGGACGCGTGCTCGGCGTCGAGGCATGGGCGGGAGTATCCCGGTGGCCCGCGTACGGCGCTCCTCCGGCGGCCGCCCGTCGCGGACCCGCGCGAACATCCTCGGGGGGTACCAGCGGACGACGCTGCGCACGCCGTCTCCGGGGGGCCCGACGCACCGGGCGTCCGGGCGTGGCACCGTCGCGGGCAGGAACCCGCCGGCGGGGACGACCAGACCCGGGCGCCGCCCGCCCCGCCGGCCGTCAGGAGGACGACATGGCCACGACCACGCTCTCGGTCCCCGAGATCCACTGCGACCACTGCCGCGCCGCCATCGAGGGCGCGCTGTCCCCGATCGACGGCGTCGAGGGCGTCGACGTCGACCTCGAGGCGCGCGTGGTCCGCGTGGACCACGACGACGAGCTCGCGCTCGGCTCGGTCGTCGAGGCGATCGAGGACCAGGGCTACGACGTGCCTGGTCGTGAGGCGTACATGCGCGCCTGAGCGCGCCCCTACGCGGTCCTGCTCGCTTTCTCGTCGCTCTCGTCGTCGGACTTCTTCCGGCGCGAGCGCGACGGGGAGGACTTGGTACCGGAGCCGGAGCCCTTCTTCGTCTCCGAGCCCTTCTTCGGCTCCGAGCCCTTCTTCGGCTCCGAGCCCTTCTTCGTCTCCGAGCCCTTCTTCGTCTCCGAGCTCTTCGACGACGAGCTCCGCTTGCGCGTGGTCGAGCCCTTCGACCCCGACCCGGACCCCGCCGTCTCCTCGGCCGGCGCCTCCTGCTCGGACGTGGCGGGCGACGAGTCGTCCTTCCCGTCCGAGGCCTTGCCCCCGGCGGCCTCCACCGAGCGGCGCAGCGCGGTGAGCAGGTCGGTCATGTCGTCGGTGTCCTCGGCCGCGGTCTCCTCCGGCGCCGGACGGCCGCCACCGTGCTCACGCTTGTACTCGATGAGGTCGCCGACGGCCTTGCGGTACTCGTCCTCGAACTCGCCGACCTCGAACTCCCCGGAGAGCGAGTCGATGAGCGACGAGGCCATCGCCATCTCCTGGGGGCGGACCTCGACGTCGCCCTCGAGCACCGGGAAGTCGGCGTCGCGGACCTCGTCGGGCCACAGCATCGTCTGCAGGACGATCGCGTTGTCGCGTACGCGCAGCAGGGCGAGCGTCTCCCGCTGGCGCAGGGCGACCTTCACCAGCGCCATCCGGTCGGTCTCGCGCAGCGCCTCCCGGAGCAGCGAGTAGGGCTTGAGCGCCTTGTTCTCCGGCTCCAGGTAGTAGCTCTTGTCCAGCAGCAGCGGGTCGACCTGGTCGGCCGGGACGAACTGCACCACGTCGATCTCGTGACCGCTCGCGGTGGGCAGCGAGGCGAGGTCGTCGTCGTCGAGCATGATCAGCTGCCCGTCGTCGGTCTCGTACCCCTTCGCGATCTCGGAGTAGGCGACCTCCTCGCCGCACACCGAGCACGTCCGCTTCTGGCGGATGCGCCCGCCGTCGAGCTCGTGCACCTGGTGGAAGCGGATGTCGTGGTTCGACGTGGCGGCGTAGAGCCGCACGGGCACGTTGACCAGCCCGAACGACACGGCGCCGTTCCAGATCGCGCGCATCGCGCGGCTCCCCTCGCTCCGCCGCCCGTCACCCGACGTGACGGCACATTCCGCTCCAGGATGCCCCACATGCGTCTCCGCTCCCAGAATTCTCCGGCGGACACGCATCTTCCGGCGCGGCGGACGACACGCCGGGGGCGTCGCGGCGGCGTCGTCGGGGGTGCAGGGCACGATGTCGGGCATGCAGGGTGTCGGTGAGCGCAGCGCCGGGATCGTGCCGATGCAGCCGGTGCCCGGTCGGCTCCCGGTGGGCGAGCAGTGGAGCTACGAGGTCGACTGGAGCGGCATCCGGCTGCTGGCCGACGTCGACCAGGGGACGCTGTGCCTGCGCACCCTCGAGGGCGACGACGTGACCGCGCGGTTCCCCGAGTTCGCGGGACTGGCCGACGTCGTGGCCGACGGCCTGTTCGACGGCGAAGCGGTGCTGCTCGACGCCGGGCAGCCGTCGTCGTTGGCGCTGTTCGACCGGCTGCGGCGGGCCGACCCGCGCAAGGCCCGCTCCCTCGCGCGCGAGCGGCCGGCGATCTTCATGGTCTACGACGTGCTGCGGCTCTACGGCGTCCCGCTCACCGAGCGCCCGCTCGAGGAGCGCCGGGCCACCCTCGGGCGGCTCTCGCTCGACGAGGTGGGTCGCATCCAGGTCTCGCCGGTGTACGACGACGGGGTCGCGCTGCTGGCCGGGGTGCGTGAGCAGGGGCTGCCGGGCGTCATGGCGCGGCGTCGGGACACCGCCTACGACGCCGAGGCCCCGCAGGACTGGGTGCGGGTGGTCGCGGGGGTGGACGGGCCGGTCACCGCGGCCACCGCCGACCTGGCCGTCGCCGTCCGTTCCGAGCCGCCGCCCGGAAGGCCCGAGGTCTCCGCGATCGCGCCGCCGCTGCCCGGGCTGTCGACGCCCCCGGACCCGTCGTCGGGATCGTCGACCGGATCCTCGACGAAGCGGGGACGCCACAGCCGGGAGGAGGACGAGGCCCCCGGCCTGTGGTGACCGGGAGGGAGCCGCGCGTGTCCGTTCTGAGCGAAGGGCCCCATCGGTCGGATAGATGGGCCAGGGGCGCCCTTCGCCGGAACCAGGGCCCGTACTTCCGGCACGAGGGGAACCTCCGGTCGACAAGAGCGGCCGAATCCTCCCCTCGCCGGGCCGCCGGGGCCTACTCGTCGTCCGGCGCCGCGGCCTCCAGGGCCTCGCTGGTCCAGCCGATGATGCGGCCGCCGGAGCGGCCGAGCTCGCGCATCGCCTCGAGGTGCTCGGCCGGGACGCCGTGCAGGTCGATGCGCACCTCGCGGCGGTCCGTGCGGGCACCGTCCAGCGCGGCGCGCCCGTCGTGACCGGCGCTCAGGGTGGCGAGCAGGCCGCCGGTGGAGGCCAGGGAGCCGCGGGCCGCGCCCAGGCGACCGAGCGCGTCGTCGAGCGCGGCCAGGAGCGCGTTCCGGTTGCCCTCGCACATCGCCGCGGTGAGCTCCGGGCGGGTGGCCGCCACCCGCGTCCCGTCCGCGAACGAGCCCGCCGCGAGGGCCAGCGCCAGCTCGCCGCCGTCGGCGCCGACCGACGCGAGGACGGCGGCCAGCAGGTGCGGTAGGTGGGAGATGCGGGCGACCGCCACGTCGTGCTCCTCGGAGGCGGCCGGCACCACGGTCGCGCCGCACGCCAGCGCGAGCGCGACGACGTCCGTCCAGACCTCGAGGTCGGTGTCGTCGTCGGTCGCGACGACCCAGACCTTGTCGTGGAAGAGCTGCAGCGAGCCGGCGTCCCACCCGGAGAACTCGGTCCCGGTCATCGGGTGCCCGCCGACGAAGCGGGTGGCCGGCGCCCGGCGACCGACGGCGTCGGTGACCGGCTCCTTGACGCTGGTGACGTCGGTGAGCCGACACTCCGGCGCCTCGCGGCCGACCACCGCCAGCACGTCGTCCATCGCCGTCAGCGGGACGGCGACGACGACGAGGGCGTCGGTCCGGTCGGCCCTGCGCACCGCGGCCGCCACGTCGTCGGCGACGTCGTAGCCGTCGGCGCGGGCCTTCTCGGCGGTCGTCGTCGACGCCGACGCCCCCCAGGCCTCCCGCCCGGCGTCCGCGGCCGCGCGCAGCACCGACCCGCCGATCAGCCCGAGACCGAGCACGCAGACGGGTCGCTGCAGCGCGGCGGCCAGGACGGCGCCGCTGTCCACCTCCGGAGTCCCCACGACGCCGGAGCGTAGGACGACACGGACGGGTGACGACGATTCGCCCGTGTGCGCGCCGGCGCGGGACCGCGCGCATCAGGACGCGCGCAACGACTCCAGTGCGTAGCCGGCGTACAGCGCGACGCCCGCGACCATGGCGTCCTCGTCGAACACGACCCGGTTGGAGTGGTTCGGCGGCGCCTCGGACGGGTCGGTGCCGCGGGGGCAGGCGCCGAGGAACGCGAGCGCGCCGGGCACCCGGGCCAGCACGTAGGAGAAGTCCTCGGACCCCATGATCGGGTCGGGCATGGGCTCGACGAACCGTGAGCCGAGCACCGAGCGGCCGACGTCGGCCACCCGGTCGGCCACCCCGGCGTCGTTCACCGTCACCGGGTAGCCGCGGTCGATCTCCACCGTGGCCGTGCAGCCGTACGCGTCGGCGATGCCGGTGCACACCCGCGCCAGCTCGGTGAGCAGCGTCTCGCGGGACTCCTCGGACAGCGTGCGCACGGTCCCCTCGAGCACCGCGGTCTCGGGGATGACGTTGGTCGTCGTGCCCGCCGTCAGGTGGGCGATGGTGAGCACCGCCGGCTCGAACGTGCTCACCCGCCTGCTGGTCATGGTGTGCAACGCGCCGACCATCGCCGCCGCGGCGGGCACCGGGTCGAGCGCGTCGTGCGGGGCGGACGCGTGCCCCCCGGCGCCGTGGACGGTCACGGTGAAGTCGTCGGACGAGGCCATGATCGAGTCGGTGCGGGTCTGCAGGGTGCCCGAGGCCAGCCGCGAGGTGACGTGCAGCGCGACGGCCGACGTGGGCCGGCTCCCGGCGGCCTCGAGCAGGCCCTCGGAGAGCATCGCGAGCGCCCCGTGTCTGCTCTCCTCGCCGGGCTGGAACATGAACACCACGGTCCCGGCGAGCCGCTCGCGGCGGGACGCGAGGAGGCGCGCGGCCGAGGCGAGCATCGCGGTGTGCAGGTCGTGCCCGCACGCGTGCATCACCCCCTCGGCGCGCGAGGCGTGCTCCAGCCCGGTCTCCTCGCGCAGCGGGAGCGCGTCCATGTCGGCGCGCAGGAGCACCGAGGGCCCCGGGTGGTTGCCGGTGAGGGTGGCGACGACGGAGCTCGAGGAGCGCCCCGTGGTCAGCGTGAGCGGCAGGTCGCGCAGCGCGGCGAGCACCGCGGCCTGCGTGGTCGGCAGGTCCAGACCGAGCTCGGGGTAGCGGTGCAGCGTCCGCCGCAGCGCGATCGTGTCGGGCTGCAGCGCCCGGGCCTCCGCGAGCAGCGCGCGCTCCGGGGCACGGTGCGCGGCCCGGCGCCTGCCCGCGTCCGAGCGGCCCGCGCGGGTCTCCGACGACGTGCTCACGCGCCGATCCTGCACCCCCGACCCCAGGTGAGCGACCGCCCGGCGCGCGGAAGGTGTCGATTCGGTCCGTGCGCTTCCAACTCCCTTTCCGGCGTGGGCGGGCACACCTACCGTGGTCACCATGGCTGGGCAGGGCGCGCAGGCCGCGCCGCGCGGTGGGTCCAAGGGTGGACCCGGCACCGTCGTGCCGCTCGACGGCTGGGCGGTCGCGGTCACGCGGGAGGAGGGGCGGTGGCGCGCGGTCTCGATGGACCGTACCGCGCTGGCAGACCTGGACTCGGCCATCACCGCGCTGCGGGGGCTGCGCTCCACCGGGGCGGTCCTCGGGCTGCTCGACGTCGACGACGAGTTCTTCGTGCTCGTGCGCCCGGTGCCGGGCGGGGTGGCGCTGCTGCTCTCCGACGCCGTGGCCGCGCTGGACTACGACGTCGCGGCCGACGTCCTGGATCTCCTGCGCCTCGACGTGCCCGACGAGGACGAGGTCGACGACGACCCGTGGCCCGAGGGCGATCTCGGCATGCTCGCGGACCTCGGCGTCCCGGCCGACGAGCTCGCCGTGCTGGTCGACGAGATCGACCTGTACCCCGACGAGCAGCTCACCGCGATCGCCCGCCGCTGCGGGTTCGCCGACGAGCTCGCGAAGGTCGTGGAGCCGGCGCCTGCGTCCTGAGTGGCTGGTCGGTCGTGCGCTCGAGGTGGCGGCCGGTGCGCATCCCGACGACGTGCCGGTGGGCGCGGTCGTCGTCGACGCCACCGGGCGGAAGCTGGCGTGCGCGGCGAACGCCCGCGAGGCGACCGGGGACCCCACTGCCCACGCCGAGATCCTCGCGCTGCGCGCCGCCGCCCGGGTCCACGGCGACAGGTGGCGGCTGACCGGCTGCACGCTGGCCGTGACGCTGGAGCCGTGCACGATGTGCGCCGGCGCGGCGGTGCTCGCGCGGGTCGACCGCATCGTGTTCGGGGCCTGGGAGCCGCGCACGGGCGCGGTCGGCTCGCTGTGGGACGTGGTCCGCGACCGGCGCCTCACCCACCGGCCGGAGGTGCTCGGCGGGGTCCGCGAGGCGGAGTGCGCGGAGCTGCTCCTGAGGTGGTTCCGCAGCGGTCGGGGGGGTCGCGACGGCGAGGTGGGCGTTCCGTAACATTGCTCCCGGTAGCGTGTCCGAGCGGCCAAAGGAGCGCGCCTCGAAAGCGCGTGTGGGTTCTGCCCACCGTGGGTTCGAATCCCACCGCTACCGCCCCCACCGACGCCGGGCCTCCTCGCGGGGAGCGCCCGGCGTTCGTGTGTCCGGGCCCTGGACGAGCGAACGGCACTTTCGCTGCCCTAGAAGCAGCGAGAGTGCCGTTCGCTCGCAGCGGCGGCGTGGCGGGGCTACGAGGTGTTGGCGACCCGGGTGAAGTTCGCCGGGATCAGGAGGTCCTCCGGCGCGAGGTCCTGGACGGACTTCTTGCCCAGGCCGAGCAGCCCGGAGTCGACGCCGCCGCGCAGGATGTCCAGGACGTTGCCCACGCCCTCCTCGCCGGCGGCGGCGAGGCCCCAGAGGTAGGCGCGGCCGATCGCGACGGCCCTGGCCCCGAGCGCCAGCGCCTTGACCACGTCCGAGCCGCGCCGCACGCCGCCGTCCATGATCACCTCGACCTCGCGCCCGACCGCCTCGACGATCCCCGGCAGCACCCGGATCGGTGCGGGCGTGGAGTCGAGGTTGTTGCCGCCGTGGTTGGAGACCTGGATGGCGGTGGCCCCGGCGTCCACGGCGCGCTTGGCGTCGTCGACGCGGGTGATGCCCTTGACGCAGAACGGCGAGTCCGCGCCCCACTGCTCGCGCAGCCAGGCGACGTCGGCCCAGGACGGCGGCTCGGTGAACATCCACTGCCCGTACGCGCCGAAGAACGTGGGTGGCGGGGTGTCGTCGACGGGGATGTTCGGCACCGTGAGGTCCGGGATCGTCCCGCTGCGCAGGAACTCCAGACCCCAGCGCGGGCGGGTGACGCCCTCCGGGAGGTACTTGAGGATCGTCCTCCAGTCCATCTTCTCCGGGATGGCGGGGCTGCCCCAGTCCCGGCCGTGGGAGAACGACCAGTCCAGGGTGACGATGAGGCCCTTCGCACCCGCCCGCTTCGCCCGCTCGGCCCGCGCGGCGAGCGTCTCGCGGTCACCCACCCAGTACATCTGGAAGAACGTCTTGTCGTTCACCGCGCAGACGTCCTCGATGGAGCGGCTGGCGAACGACGACAGGCCCATGGCGGTGCCGCGGGACGCGGCGGCGCGGGCGACGGCGACCTCGCCCTCGGGGTTGACCGCCTGCACCCCGGTCGGCGAGATCACGACGGGCATGGAGATCTCCTGGCCCATGATCGTCGTCGCCAGGGAGCGCTCGTGCGGCAGGTCCGCGACGTGCGGGGCGAACCCCAGCTCGCGGAAGGCGCCGATGTTGTCGTCGAGCGTCACGCCGGCCTCGCTGCCGGCCACCAGCGCGCCGTAGACCGACTTCGGCAGCCGCTTCTTCGCGCGGCGCTGCGCCTCCGCCACCGACTCGAACCACTGTCCCGCCATGAGAGCGCTCCGCTCCTTCCGTTCGTGCCGCGGGCCGTCCGGTCCCTCCCGGCGCACGGGAACGCGCGCGGTGACCCGTCCCTCCCGACCCTAGATGGCCCTGCTCACGCCCGCGCCCGCGTGAGCGGGCGGCCCCGTCCCCTCCGGGCGGAGGGGGGTGTCGCCCGGCCCCGGTCGGTGGGCACCGAACCGCGTCCGCCGTGGACGACGAAGGCCTGCACGTCTCCGGCGCGACCACGCGCGGCGGGGAGAGGAGACCGCAGACCATGAGCCCGCCCACCCCAGGACCCGCGCCCACGCGCGGCGTCCCCGCCGGCCCGGTCGCTCGCGACCGCCCGGCGGTGGCCGGCGGGACGGGCCCGGACGTCGACGTCACCGACGCCGACCTCGTCGCCCGGCTCCTCGACTCCGACGCCTCGGCGCTGGACGGCCTCTACGGGCGCCACGGCCGCGCCGCGTTCTCCCTCGCCCGCCGGATCTGCGCCGACGAGAGCCTCGCCGAGGACGTCGTGCAGGAGGTGTTCCTCGTGCTCTGGCGTGACCCGGGACGCTACGACCGCGACCGGGGCACCGTCGTCAGCTGGCTGCTGACCCTCACCCATCACAAGGCGGTCGACGCCGTCCGCCGCGAGGCCACCCGCCGTCGACACCACGTGCCCACCGAGGAACCCGACGAGACTCTCACCGCCGCGCAGCCGTCCGCGGACCGCGCCGCGCTCGGCTCGGTGATCGCCGAGCACGTGCGCGCGGCGCTGCGCCACCTGCCCAGCGAACAGCGCCAGGCGCTCGGCCTGGCCTACTACGGCGGCTACACCCAGCGCGAGGTCGCGTCGATCACCGGCGTCCCGATCGGGACGGTGAAGTCGCGGATGTTCACCGGCGTGGCGAAGCTGCGCGTCCTCCTCGCCCCGGTGCTCGGTACCTCCGGGCTGGAGCTCCTGGGCGACACGTGGTGAGCGCTGACCACGACGGGTCCCCGGAGCTCGCCGCCGATGTCGTCGGTCGCGCCCTGCGCGCCCTCGAGCCCGACGAGGAGGACCGGGTCGCCGAACACCTGCGCGAGTGCGCGGCCTGCCGCGCACTGCTCTCCGAGACCCAGGAGACGATGGCGGCGCTCGCGCACGCGCTCCCTCCGGTGGAGCCGCCCCCGAGCCTGCGCGCCCGCATCCTCACCACGGCCGCGGCCGAGCCCGGCCCGCCGCCGACCACCCCCGCACCGACACCGCCGGACGTGCCCACCACGCCACCATCGGCTCCCCGGCGGCTGGCGGCCGTGCTGGCCCTCGCGGCCGTGGTCGCCGCGATCGTGGTGTTCGCCGCGCGCGGCGCGGTGGCACCCGGCCCCGCCGACCCGCGCGAGGCCGCCGCGCAGCGGGCCCAGCAGGTGGTCGCGAGCGCCGAGGCCCGGGACCCGTCCGTGCGCTCGGCGTCGCTCGTCGAGCAGGGGAGCGGCACCGTCGCCGCGGTCGTCGTCGACGACGGCTCCGGTCCCCGCGTCGTGCCGCTGGCCATGCCGGAGATCGGCAGCGGTCGCGCGTTCGTGCTCTGGCGCGTCACCGGCGACGCGGCCACGGCGGTCGGCACCCTCGACAGGACCGGCAGCCTCACCCCGACGACGTCGAGCCGGGGCACGACGAGCCCGTCGCCGTCTCCGGACCGGCTCCGGCGCGCCTACGCGCTGTCGGTGGAGCCGGCGGGCACCGTGCCGACCAAGCCGTCCTCGGTCGTCGCGAGCGGCCCGCTGGTCTGAGCGCCGGACCCGGGTGACTGGCGAGCGTCCGTCGTCCGGCGGCGTGGGTCGCCCTGCGGGCCCGCGGGGGCCGCGACAGCGTGGCGCCCTCGCCGCTCGTCGCGTCGTGGAGGTGTCCGGCCGCAGCGGCGCCGTGGCGTGCTCGCGGGTTCACGGACGTCGTCGGGGGGTCTGGCTACGGTGGCAGGCGTCGGGTGAGGGACGCGGCACGGGCGCCGCGGCACCTGTTCGCCCGCCGCGCGCCGGAGAACGGGCCGGCGCGGGCCGACGCGGAGGGAGGCGCGCGCATGCCGACCGCACCTCCGCCTGCGCGTCGGGACGCCGTGCCCCATGTCCCCGGGCCGCGCGGTCGTCCGCGCCCGATGCTCGCCACGCCGGGCGACCTCCCCCGCGGCGCCGGGTGGGCCTTCGAGTTCGTGTGGTCGGGACTGCGCTGCCTGGCCCACTCCGTCGACAGCGAGCTGCGCCTGGTCGACGCCGAGGGCCGCGACGTCACCGCGGGCTTCCCCGAGCTCGGGGTGCCCACGGCGCCCGGCGTGGTGCTCGACGGTGTGGTGGTCGCCCTCGACGCGGTCGGGCGTCCCAGCCCCGCCCGGTTGCGGCGTCGCCGGCGGGTCGACACGCCCTCCCGGGCCCTGGTCGAGGGCACGCCGGTCACGTTCTACGTGTTCGACGTGCTCGAGGTGGCCGGCCGCTCCACGGCGCGGATGTCCTACCGCGAGCGCCGGGAGCTGTTGGCCGAGATCGACCTGAGCGGCGGCCGGGTGGTGGTGCCGCCGATGTTCACGGGGGTGCCCGCGGAGGAGGTCGTGCGCACTGCGCGGCGCTACGGGCTGGAGGGCGTCGTGGCGAAGCGCCTCGAGTCCACCTACCAGGTCGGGCGGCGGTCCCGCAGCTGGATCTCCTCGGTGATCACCCGCTCCCAGAACGTCGTGGTGGGCGGGTGGCTCCCGCCGCGCGGCGGCGGCCCGGGGGTCGGCCCGCTGCTGCTCGGCGTGCCGAGCGAGGGGACGCTGCGCTACGTGGGCCGGGTCAGCACCGGCGTCACCGCCGAGGCGCGACGGGAGATCCTCGACGCCGCCCGGCACCTCACCTCCCCGGCGAGCCCGTTCGACCAGCCGCTGCCGGCCGACTTGGAGGCGGCCGCCCACTGGCTCGCCCCGCGTCTGGTGGGCCGCGTCGACCACCGCCGCTGGACGCCGACCGGGCTGCTCGGGCGGCCGGTGTGGCGGCGGCTGCTGGCCGGCACCCACCCGGCCACCGTGCGGGCACCGGTCCTCGCCGCTCCGGTCGTCGCGACGGACCTCGCGCTCGCCGACCTGGAGACCGTCGAGCGGCCGGGTGGACGTGTCGTGGGGCACCCCCGGGGCATGACGGGGCCGGGGCGCGCCCCGGAGGCGGGCCCGGCGCGCGCGGCCGAGGGTGCCCTCGGCCCACCGACCACGCCGCTGCCGGCGCCGACGGTCGAGGTCAGCCTGCCCGACGCGGACGTCGAGGCCGCGCTGCGCTCGCGGTTCTCCGCGCACTTCGTGCACAACGCGCTCACCGCGATCGCGGCCTACGTCCGGCTCGACCCGGGCCGCGCCCGGGAGCTCCTCACCGAGTTCGCCGACTTCACCCGCTACTCGTTCCGCGACGGTGACACGGGGACCACGGTGGCCGAGGAGCTGCGCAACGCCCGGCGCTACCTGACCCTCGAACAGGCCCGGTTCGGAGCGCGGCTGCAGGTCGAGGTGACGGTCGCGCCCGAGGTGGAGAACGTCGTGCTCCCGCCGTTCGTGGTCTCGCCACTGGTGGAGAACGCCGTGCGGCACGGCATCGAGCCGACACCGGAAGGCGGGACCGTGCACGTCACGGCGACGGGCGTGGGCTCCGACTGCGTGATCACCGTGTCCGACGACGGCGCGGGGATGGTGCCGGAGGCCTCGCGGGCGGCCTCGCAGGTCGACGCCCGGCACGGCGGGATCAGCGAGGTCACCCGCCGGTTGCACGCGGCCTTCGGCACCTCGTCCGACGTGCACGTCGACTCCCGGCCGGGCCACGGGACCTCGGTGCGGCTGCGGGTCCCCGCGCGCCACCGCGACGAGTCCGCAACGGGCCGGCTGCTGGTCGGCTGACCCGTCGGCGTCCCCCGCCCGTCGCCCTCGGCCGGGCCACGGGACCTCGGTGCGGCTGCGGGTCCCCGCGCGCCACCGCGACGAGTCCGCAACGGGCCGGCTGCTGGTCGGCTGACCCGTCGGCGTCCCCCGCCCGTCGCCCTCGGCCGGGGGACGGGCGGGGGACGCCCCGCGGCGATCAGTGGGCGGTCTGCGTGCAGCTCCCGCTCGGGCCGTCGAGAATCCCGGAGAGGACCGGCACCTGCAGGCCGCAGGCCTGGACGGGCAGCAGGGTCAGCCCGTTGAGGATGCCGACCGACCCGGCGCCGGTGTCCGAGTCGCGGTCGTGAGTGGGGTCGTTGGTGCGGGGCTGGGCGGACGCGACGGGCGCCACGGCGGTCAGTGCGGCGGCCGAGAGCGCGAGGGCGGCGACAGGGGTGGCGGCACGGCGGCCAGACCACTGCCGCGGGGCGCGGTGCTTGGACACGGAGTTCCTCCCGAGGGATCGGACCGTTCGGATGGACCGATCGCCGCATCACTGATGCGACGAGCGGCTCAGCGGAGGGTGCGCTCGCGGTGACGGCTGGGGCCACTGGGACGTCCCATCACGACCGGAAGAGGTGGTCCGGGTCGCGCGGCGCCAGGCGGTCCTGTACAAGGGTCGAGCGGGCGATCTGAGGCGACGAACGGGTGAGTGGCAGGTGCTGTCGCCGCCCGTGCTCCCGCCGGCGAGGATGAGGCCGTGCGGGTGTTCGCGGTGGACTGGTCCGGGGACGCGCGGAGCGCGCACCGCCGCATCCGGGTGGCCGAGGCCCGTCCGGGGCGGCTGGTGTCCGTGCGCGGCGACCTCGACCGCGACGGGGTCGGGGACCTCCTGCTCTCGCTGCGCGACCGGCCCGAGCCCGCCGTCGTCGGGGTGGACTTCTCCTTCGGTCTTCCCGGCTGGTTCGCCGGGGCACACGGCGCCGTCGTGCTGCCGCAGGTGTGGGCGCTGGTGGCGGTCGACGGCGAGCGCTGGCTGCGGGAGTGCCCGCCGCCCTTCTGGGGGCGGCCGGGCACCCGCAGGCCCGCCGACGATCCGCGGCGTCCACTACTGCGGCGCACCGAGCAGGAGGCGCGGACGCGGGGCCTGCGCCCGCTCTCGACGTTCCAGGTGGGTGGTGCGGGTGCCGTCGGGACCGGGTCGCTGCGCGGGATGGGCCTGCTCGAGCGGTGGCGGGACGCGGGCGTCGGCGTGTGGCCGCTGGACTCCGCGCCGGGCCCGTCGGGCGTGCTGCTGGTCGAGGTCTACCCGCGGGCGATGACGGGGCCGGTGGTGAAGTCCTCGGCGGCAGCGCGGGTCGCGTCGGTCGCGGCCGATCCCCGGATCGCGGCGGAACTGCGGGAGGACGTGGCCGCGACCGAGGACGCCTTCGACGCCGCCCGGGCCGCGCTGGGCATGGCCGAGCACGCCCACGCGCTGGCGTCGCTGGCCGCGTCGACCGACCCGACGGATCTGCTGGAGGGCGCGATGTGGCTGTCGCCTCGTGAGCACTTTCCGGGGTCATAGCCCCGGAAAGTGCTCACAAGGCGACAGCCACCTCGGAGAACGTCAGCCCCATCTGGTCCCCGGCCTCGGCGAGCACACCCTGGACGGCGAGGGTGTCGTCGAGCGGCATGACCGCGGACTCGGTGCGCCCGGCCCGCAGGCAGGCGTTCACCTCGTCGATCTCGTGGGAGTAGCCCGCGCCGCGGGGCGGCAGCTCGATCGTCTCGCCGGGGTCGTCGGGCGAGCGGTGCACCACGATCGTCGTCGGGTGGTGGAAGCGGGGCAGCACGTCGATCCACCCCGTCGTCCCGAAGATGCGGGCCTGGCCGGGCGACGGGCTGTGGAACGAGGTCTGCGCGGTCGCGAAGCGGCCGTCCTCCCAGGCGAGCAGCAGGGCGTTCTCGCCGTCGACGCCGGTCGTCTCCCGGGACGCCACCGCGTGCACCGCCGACGGGGTCCCGCCGAGCACCATCTGCGCGAACGACACGGGGTAGACGGTCAGGTCGAGCAGCGCCCCGCCCCCCAGCTCCGTCGCGAAGAGCCGGTCGGCCGGGTCGACCTCGCGGACCGTCCCCAGGTCGGCCTGCACCGAGCGGACCTCACCGACCTCGCCCGCCTCGTAGATCTCGCGGGCCCTCACGATCGCCGGCTGGAAGCGCGTCCACATCGCCTCCATCGCGAACACCCCGTGACGACGTGCCGTGTCGACCACCCGCCAGGCCCCCGCGAGGGTCGCCGTGAAGGTCTTCTCGACCAGCACCGCCTTGCCCGCCTCGAGCGCGGCCACCGCGAGGTCGGCGTGCTGGGGGTGGGGCGTGGCGATGTAGACGACGTCGACCGCGTCGTCGTCGAGCAGCTCGCGGTAGGACCCGTGGGCCCGCGTGGCGGCGGTGCCGTGCACCCGCGCGAACCCCTCGGCGCGCTCCGGCGAGCGGGAGCCGACGGCGGCCAGCTCGGTGCCCTCGCTGCGGGTCAGGTCGGCGGCGACGTTCACGGCGATGCGTCCCGGCCCGGCGATCCCCCAGCGGATGGTCTGCACGGCGCTCACCCTGTCACGGCCCCGACCAGGCCCGACCGGTGAGGCTCTACAGCGACCCGCCGAGCAGGTCGACATCCTGCGCCGTCCCCGAGACGACGAGCTTGCCGTCCTGGGCCCGCAGGTCCGTGGCAGTGATCGAGAAAGGCAGCGTGCCGGGGTCGACCCGCGCCGAGAAGCCCGACAGCCGGCCGCGCAGCGCGCTCGTGACCGCGCTCGGCGCCGATCCCGAGGAGTCGCCGGTGTCCACCGAGATGTCACGCGCCGAGAGCACGATCTGACCTCCCGAGAGCCGGAATGTCGCGATCACCGAGGCGCGCACGGGCTGCCCGAGCACCGTCGTGGTCGAGATGAGCTGCACCGCCTGCGAGGGGTCCACCCCGGACAGGGCCTTCGACGCCGTCGAGCCCGACGCCCGCCGGTCGTCGAGGGTCTGCTCGGTCACCGGCTCCACGGTCACGTCGGAGACGTGCAGCACCCGCGCGAGGTCGGCCGGGTCCACCTCGGCGCTCGCGGTCACCGTGCGCGCCGGGATCGAGCGCACCGTGCCGTCGATGAGCGACCGCGCCGGCAGCGTCACGTCCCCCAGGTCCGCGGTCAGCGTGATGTCCTGCAGCTGGCGGTAGGCGATGTGCTCCGCGGTGAGGGTCACCGAGCGGTACTCGCCGGTGGCCGCCTGGGTCGCGAACGGGAAGCCGTGGATGTCGACGTCAGGCTCGTCGGCGAACTTCAGCTGCGACTGCAGCTCCGTGGCCACCCGGTCCTCGGCGAGCCACCGCGCGCCGAAGTCCGCGCCGACGAGCAGCACGACGAGCACGGCCAGCGTGATCAGGAATCCCCGCATCGGGTGACATCCTCGCCGACGCCCGGGGGCTCGCCGTCGCCCCCGTGTCGTCTACCGGGCGAAGTGGCGGCTGATGACGAGGCGCTGGATCTGATTGGTGCCCTCGAAGATCTGCATGATCTTGGCCTCGCGCATGTAGCGCTCGACCGGGAAGTCGCGGGTGTAGCCGTACCCGCCGAACACCTGGACGGCGTCGGTGGTGACCTTCATGGCGGCGTCGGTCGCGACCAGCTTGGCGACGCTGGCCTGACGGCTGTAGGCGACACCCGCGTCCCGACGGCGGGCGGCGTCGAGATAGGTGGCGCGCGCGGAGTCGACGGCGGCGGCCATGTCGGCGAGGAGGAACCCGAGGCCCTGGTGGTCCACGATCTTCCTGCCGAACGTCCGGCGCTCGTTGGCGTACTCGACGGCGGCGTCGAGCGCGGCCTGGGCGAGACCGGTGGCGCAGGCGGCGATGCCGAGCCGGCCGCTGTCGAGTGCGGCGAAGGCGATCGACAGGCCCTGGCCCTCGTCGCCGACGAGCCGGTCGCCCTCGATGACCGCGCCGTCCCAGGTGGCGCTCGTGGTCGGGACGGCGTGCAGGCCCATCTTCTCCTCGGGCCGGCCGAAGGTGAGTCCCTCGGCCTGCCCGGGCGCGAGGAAGCAGGACACCCCGCGGCTGCCCTCGCCGGTGCGCGCGAACAGCGAGTAGAAGTCGGCCTTGCCCCCGTGGGTGATCCAGGACTTCTCCCCGGTGATCCGGTAGTCCCCGGTGTCGGTCCGCTCGGCGCGGCAGCGCAGCGCGGCGGCGTCCGACCCGGCCTGCGGCTCGGAGAGGCTGTACCCGCCGACCAGCTCGCCCGCGAGCATCGTCGGCAGCCACCGCTCCTGCTGCTCGGTGCTCCCGAAGGTCGCGACCGGGAAGCACGACAGCCCGTGGACCGAGACGGCGACCGCGACGGCCGCCCAGCGCGCGGCGAGCTCCTCGAGCACCTGCAGGTAGACCTCGTAGGGCTGCCCGCCGCCGCCGAGCTCCTCCGGGTAGGGCAGGCCGAGCAGACCGGTCTCGCCCAGCGTGGTGAACAGGCCCTCGGGGTAGGTCTCGGCGCGCTCGTGGGCATCCACGCGCGTCGCCAGCTCCTTGTCCGCGACCTCGCGCGTCAGGTCGATCAGCGCGCGGGCCTCGTCGGTGGGCAGGAGTCGGTCGACGGCCATGGTGCTCCCAGGTATCGGTACTAACAATGGAACGTCAGTACCGATGAGCGTAGCTCCGCGACGGTATGATCGCCAGATGACGACGACCGGGACACGCGCGGGCCGCCCGGTCCGCCGCGGGGCGGCCCGGCGCGACGAGCTGTTCGACGCCCTCGAGGAGCTGTTCCTCGCCGACGGGTTCAGCGGGTTCACCCTCGACGACGTCGCGGCCCGCCTGCGCTGCTCCAAGCGCACCCTCTACGGGCTGGCGGGATCCAAGGAGCAGCTGGTGACGGCGGCGGTGGTCCGGTTCTTCCGGTCGGCGACGAGTCGGGTGGAGGCCGCCGTCGCGACCCGTACCGACCCCGCGGACCGGCTGGCGGCCTACCTGCGGGCGGTGTCGGCGGAGCTCGCCCCCGCGTCGGCGCGGTTCTTCGAGGACCTGGCGTCGTTCCCGCCGGCGGCGGACATCTACCAGCGGAACACCCGGGCGGCCGCGGGCCGGGTGCGCGAGATCATCGCCGAGGGCGTCGAGTCGGGGGCGTTCCGCGACCTGCACGTGGGGTTCGCCGCCGAGGTGATCGCCTCGACGATGGAGGCCATCCAGCAACGGCGGATCTCGGCGACGACAGGGCTGGCCGACGCCGAGGCCTACGAGCAGCTGGCGACGCTGCTGGTGGGCGGCCTGCGCTCGGGGTGAGGCGGGCGCGCGTCGGCTTGCCAGCGAAGCGTCCCTATCGGCGTGCTGGTCTGGATCGCTTGCAGATCCAGTGACAGGAAAGCCGCTTCGTCGAGGAAAAATCCGTCCCGGCTCAGCCCTTCCGGGCCGTGAAGCGCAGCCGACCCTCCGCCACCCGGACGTCCGGGTCCTCGTCGAACCCGACCGCCGCGAGCCGTGCGGGCAGCGTCACGGGGTCCACGACGACCATCGTGTCGCCGACGTGCACCACCCGGAATCGCAGGCTGGGCTGCGAGTCGACCCCGTGGAACAGCCCACCCGGACGCACCACCCGGTAGGCCTCGGCGAACAGCGCGTCCTGCAGCGCCGGCGACGGGACGTGGTGGAGCATCGTGAAGCAGACCACCGCGGAGAACCGCCCGTCCTCGAACGGCAGTGCCGTGCCGTCGGCGTGCACGATCGTCGCCCTCCCCGCGTACGCGGCCGCCAACCGCGACGCCGACGCCCCGTCGACCTCCACCGCTGTCAGCCGCGGCACCCGGTCCACCAGCACCGCCGTCGTCGCCCCGTAGCCCGGGCCGATCTCGAGGACGTCGTCCCCGAGATCGATCCCGTCGAGGTCGTCGGACAGCAGCCGGGCGACCTTCTGGGCCCACCCGGCCGAGCGGCAGAGGCGACGGTGCATCAGGTTCATCGGCACGGCCGGAGACGATGCCGGGTCCGCGCCGCTGAGGGAACGCACGCCGGGCCCCGTCCGTGACGGGACCCGGCGTCGAGGGGTGGCGGAGGATACGGGATTCGAACCCGTGAGGGTGTTAGCCCAACACGATTTCCAATCGTGCGCCTTAGGCCGCTCGGCCAATCCTCCGCGCACGAGGGTACAGGGGTCGTGCGGCGCCGCCGTGGGGTGGAGGGGCGTCGACCTCGCCGCCCCCACCGGCCTCGAGCGCCCCGACGACGGAGCGGTACATTGGCCCACGGACCCCGCGCGGCGTCCATCCTGTGAACTCCCCCAGGGCCGGAAGGCAGCAAGGGTAAGCGGGCTCTGGCGGGTGCGCGGGGTCCCCTTTCGTCCTCCCTCCCCGCTCGTGCGGAGGCGGGCCCACGCCGTCGGACCCCCCGCGTAGCCTCGGCGCCGTGGCGGGGACTTCGACAGCAGCGGGGCCGGGCCGATGAGTCTGGCGCTCTACCGCAGGTACCGGCCGGGCACGTTCGCCGAGGTGGTCGGGCAGGAGCACGTCACCGAGCCGCTGCGCACGGCGCTGTCGGCGGGCCGGATCAACCATGCCTACCTGTTCTCCGGGCCGCGCGGCTGCGGGAAGACCTCGAGCGCGCGGATCATGGCGCGCTCGCTGAACTGCGAACAGGGACCCACGCCCGATCCCTGCGGCGTCTGCGACTCGTGCGTCGCGCTGGCCCCGAACGGGCCGGGCTCGCTCGACGTCACCGAGATGGACGCGGCCAGCCACAACGGCGTCGACGACGCGCGGGAGCTGCGCGACCGCGCGCACTTCGCGCCGGTCGGCTCGCGGTACCGGGTCTTCATCATCGACGAGGCGCACATGGTGACCACGGCGGCGTTCAACGCGCTGCTCAAGGTCGTCGAGGAGCCGCCCGAGCACCTCATCTTCGTCTTCGCGACGACGGAGCCGGACAAGGTGCTGCCGACCATCCGCTCGCGCACGCACCACTACCCGTTCCGGCTGCTGCCGCCGAGCACGCTGCGGGGCCTGCTCGAGCGGATCTGCGCGGAGGAGGGCGTGCCGGTCGAGCCGGCGGTCTACCCGCTGGTGGTGCGGGCCGGCGGGGGGTCGGCGCGTGACTCGCTCTCGGTACTCGACCAGCTGCTCGCCGGCGCCGACGAGCAGGGTGTCACCTACGCGCGGGCGGTCGGGCTGCTCGGGGTCACCGACGTCGCGATCCTCGATGACGTCGTCGACGCCCTGGGCGCGCAGGACGGCGGCGCGGTCTTCGGGGCGGTCGACCGGCTCGTCGAAGCAGGACACGACCCGCGCCGGTTCGCGGCCGATCTGCTGCAGCGGCTGCGGGACCTCATCCTCGTGCAGGCGGTGCCCGACGCGGCGGAGAGGAACCTGGTCGACGTCCCCGCCGACGAGCTCGAGCGGATGGTCGACCAGGCCCAGCGCCTCGGTCCGGCGGCCCTGGCCCGGCACGCCGAGCTGGTGCACACCGCCCTGACCGAGATGCGCGGCGCCACCGCCCCGCGGCTGCTGCTGGAACTGGTGTGCGCGCGGATGCTGCTGCCGGCGGCCTCGTCGTCGGACGCCGCGCTGGTGCAGCGTCTCGAGGGCGTCGAGCGGCGGCTGCAGGCGGGTGCGACGGCCGGAGCGGGCGGGCCGCTCGCTCCCGGCGCCGGTCCGGCGGTCCCGGAGGACGCCGGTATCGAGCCCCGCTTCCGGCGGCCGTCGCAGCGCGGGGGCGAGGAGGGCCCGCCCACCGGGACCGCCGCGTCGGCCGACCCCGAGGCGACTCCTGCCGCGTCGACGGCATCGCCCGGGTCGCAGTCGGGGGCCGCGCCCGAGGCCGATCCGATGGACGCCACCGTGGAGTCGCCCACCAACCGGCCGACCGCGACCGTGGAGGCGCCCCGGGCTCCCGAGCGCCCGCCGCGTGAGCAGGCGTCCGCGGCGCAGGTCGAGCGGCCCGCGCCGGGCCGACCGTCGCGTCCCGAGCCCGCACCCGAGGCCGCGGAGCCCGCGTCCGCCACCGCTCCCGGGACGATGGACGCCGCCGGGCTGCGCCGGGTGTGGCCGGAGGTCATGAACGCGGTGCGCGAGGCGAGCAAGCCGACGCACGCGCTGCTGCTCAACGCCACTGTCGCGGCCGTCGAGGGCACCACGGTCACCCTCGCGATGCCGACCCCGCCGCTGGCCAAGCAGCTCTCCCAGCCCAACCGCGCCGGGCACGTCACCTCGGCCCTCGGCCGGGTGCTCTCGGGGGAGTGGGCGCTGCGCGCGGTCGACGCCGACGGGAACCAGCCGGGCGGCGCGGGCCCGGGTGGTGGAGACGCCAAGGGACGGGGTGCGCCCGCCCCGTCCGGCCCCCAGCGCGCGAAGGGCCCGGGTGGCGCGCCGTCGGCACCAGCTCAGCCCGCCGGGCAGCACGGCGCTCGCGAGCCCTCCGGCGTCCCGGCGTCCGGGCCGTCCGAGCGCTCCGCCGAGCCCGAGCCGGGGGCGTCCGCCGGGCGCCCCCAGTTCCAGCGCCCGAGCGCCCGCAACGGCGGGTCGGAGCAGCGGCCCCCGCACGCCGACCAGGGCCGTCCGCCCGAACCGTCGCCGAGCCGGGGGGCGCCGCGTCCGGCGGCCGGTCCCGCCGACATCCCGCCGCCTCCCGAACCTCCCGACGAGGAGGAGGTCACCGAGGAGGACATGTACGCCGAGGCCCACGCCGACCCGCGCTCCGGGGAGCCCGTGGCCCGGCGGGACCCCGACGACATCGTCATGGAGCTGCTCACCCAGCAGCTCGGCGCGCGGCGGGTCGACGGCGCCTGACCACTCACACCTGCCGCGCTCACCTCCTTGATCATCAGCATGTCAGGCAGGCCCGAGGGGACGCTCGTGCCCGGTGTGCCCCTCAACCCAGGACGCGGCCCAGGAAGTCGATCGCCCGCGGGTAGGCGTCGAGGCGGTTGGCGCGCTTCGCGAGGCCGTGGCCCTCGTCGTCGTAGACCACCAGCTCCACCTCGACGCCGTTCTCCCGCACGGCCGCCGCGACCTGCTCGGCCTCGGAGAGCGGCACCCGCGGGTCGTTGCGGCCGTGGATGACGAACAGCGGCGCCCGCACGTCGGAGATGCGGTTCAGCGGTGAGGCGGACTCGAGGAACTCGCGGTCGCGCTCGAGCGAGCCGTACTCCCGCTCCCGGTGGGCCCGTCGGTACGGCGAGGTGTTCTCCAGGAACGTGACCAGCGACGAGATGCCGACGATGTCGACGCCCGCCGCCCAGCGCTGCGGCTGGAACGCGACCCCGGCGAGCACCATGTAGCCCCCGTAGGAGCCGCCCCACAGCGCGGAGCGTGCCGGGTCGAGGCCGAGCGCGGGCAGGTACTCGTGGATCGCGGCGAGGTCGGCGACCGAGTCCAGGCGGCGCCCGACGTCGTCGAGCGAGTACCAGCGCTTGCCGTACCCGACCGACCCGCGCACGTTGGGCACCAGCACGGTGTGACCCTGGGCGGTGAGCGCCTGCACGATCGGGGAGAACGAGCGCACCGACTGGCCCTCCGGCCCGCCGTGCACGATGAGGACGCTCGATCCGGTGGGCTCCGAGGGGGCGTAGACGAAGCAGGGAACGGTCTCGCCGTCGGGCGTGGGGACGCCGACGCTGGTCGGGGTGACCAGCTCGAGCCCCTCGAGGTCGTCCGCCGACGACGCGGCGGTGCCGGTGCGCCCGGCGGCGGCGTCGACGAGCACGACGTCGGCCGGCACCGTCGGCGAGGTCCAGGTGAGCGCCAGACCCTGCGAGTCGGCCGACCAGCGTGGCACCGTCAGGAAGTCGGCGACCCCGGCGCCGGGTGTGGTGACCTGGACGCGGTGCTCGCCGGTGGCCGCGTCGTGGATCGCGAGCCGGGAGGCACCGTCGTCGTCGGTGACGACGAGCAGGAGCCGCCCGTCGGGGGAGAGGCGGCCGGTGACGTCGTGGGCGTCGTCGGTGACGAGGTAGGTCAGCGTGCCGGTGTCGGGGTCGAGGTGGGCGAGCCCGGTGCGGTCGCGGCCGGAGTTCGTGGTGACCACCGCGGCCGAGGAGTCGGGAAACCATTGCAGCCCGCTGTAGATCGCCGGCTCCTCGGCGGCGGTGACCTCCCGGGTCTCGGCGCCGGCGAGCAGCAGCACCTGGGAGCTCATCGCGGGGATCCCGGGGCGGGTCATGAGCGCGCGGGAGCCGTCCGGGGCGACCGCGGCACCCCCGACCATGCCGCCCCCGTCGTAGAGGACCGCCTCTGTGCCGGTGGTGACGTCGCGCAGCACGAGGTCGAAGTCGACCCCGTTGCGGCGGTTGGTGGCGTAGACGATGCGGCCGTCCTCGAGGACCTCGGCGAGGGAGTGGATGTGCTCCGGGTCGCGCACGTGGGGCTCCAGGCCGTCCTCCCCGAGCGGGTCACCCACCTCGTCGGGACGCAGCAGGGAGAGCTGGGCGTGCTCGTCACCCCCGGAGTCGTGGGAGACGAGGACGGTGCGCGGCGAGACGCCCTTGAGGTAGCGCCCGGAGCACGCCCCGGGCAGTGCGGTGAGGGTGTGACGTGAGCCGTCCGGGCTGAGCTCGACCAGCTGCACCGAGCCGGAGGTGTCGTCACCGGCGAGGACCCGGCCGTCGGGCTCGACGTCGAACGCGCGCCAGGTGCGGGCGGAGAGCAGGCGGTGGACGAGGTCGGCGGTGTCGCTCACGGCGCCACTCTGCCCGACGTCGCCACCTGCAAGCGTAGCGTCGTTGCTTGCATCCAGTGACAGGAAAGCCCCGCCGTCGCCCGGGTCGGACGTCAGTGGGCGCAGACGTCCTACCCTGGGGGCGTGCAGCCAGGACAGTCCGACATGCCCGACATGGGCGCGCTACTGCAGCAGGCCCAGGCCATGCAGGAGCAGCTCATGAACGCCCAGGCCGAGCTCGCGGAGACCGAGGTGACCGGCCAGGCCGGCAACGGCCTTGTCACGGTCACCCAGACCGCCGCCGGCGAGGTCCGCGGCATCACGATCGACCCGAAGGTCGTCGACCCGAGCGACGTCGAGACGCTCCAGGACCTCGTCCTCGGTGCGCTCGCCGACGCCGCCGACAACGCCGCGCAGCTCCAGGCCGAGAAGATGGGCCCCCTGGCCGGGGGCCTGGACATGGGCGGCGGAGGCCTCGGCGGCCCGCAACTGGAGGCGTAGGTAAGCGGTGTTCGAGGGCCCGGTCCAGGACCTGATCGACGAGCTCGGCCGGCTCCCCGGGATCGGCCCGAAGAGCGCCCAGCGCCTGGCCTTCCACCTCCTCGGTGCCGAGGAGGCCGACATCACGCGCCTGCAGGACGCGCTGGCCAAGGTCAAGGCCGGGGTCGTGTTCTGCGAGGTCTGCGGCAACGTCAGCGAGAAGCCCCGCTGCCGCATCTGCTCCGACGCGCGCCGCGACGCGACGCTGGTGTGTGTCGTCGAGGAGCCCAAGGACGTCATGGCCGTCGAGCGCACCCGCGAGTTCCGGGGTCGCTACCACGTGCTGGGCGGGGCGCTCGACCCGATGGGCGGGATCGGGCCCGACCAGCTGCGTGTGCGCGAACTGCTCCGACGCATCGGCGGGCAGGAGACCGGGGACGGGGAGTCCGAGCCGGAGATCGCCGAGGTCATCCTCGCGATGGACCCGAACACCGAGGGCGAGGCGACGGCCACCTACCTGGTGCGCCTGCTCCGCGACTTCCCCGGCCTCACGGTGACGAAGCTGGCGAGCGGCCTGCCGATGGGCGGCGACCTCGAGTTCGCCGACGAGCTGACCCTCGGCCGGGCCCTGGCCGGCCGCCGTTCGACCTGACGGTCGTGTGCGTGCGTTTCCGTGCCTGGACACGGAAACGCACGCACACGCGCGTCAGCGCAAAGCCCGGTTCACCGCCGACACCACCGCCTTGAGCGAGGCGGTGAGGATCGACCCGTCGATGCCGATGCCCCACACCTCGACGTCCCCGACGGCGGCCTCGACGTAGGCCGCGGCGCGGGCGTCGTCGCCGGCCGACATCGCGTGCTCGGCGTAGTCGAGGACGCGGACGTCGTAGCCCACCGAGGCCAGCGCGTCCACGAAGGCGGCGATGGGGCCGTTGCCGACCCCGGTCACCTCGTGCAGGTCGCCCTCGACCTTGAGCGTGGCCTCCAGCTCGGCCTTGCCGTCGTCGTGGGTCGCCACCCGCGAGCTCACCAGCTCCAGCGGCGTGCGCCGCATCAGGTACTCCTCGGCGAAGATGTCGTACATCTCCTTCGCCGAGACCTCGCCGCCCTCGCTGTCGGTCTGCTCCTGGACCCGGCGCGAGAACTCGATCTGCAGGCGGCGCGGCAGCTCCAGCTGGTGCTCGGTCTTCATCAGGTAGGCGACGCCGCCCTTGCCCGACTGCGAGTTGACCCGGATGACCGCCTCGTAGGTGCGGCCGACGTCCTTCGGGTCGATGGGCAGGTAGGGGACCTCCCAGGGGTGGTCGTCCACCGACACCCCCGCCGAGGCCGCCTCGGCGCGCATCGCCTCGAGACCCTTGTTGATCGCGTCCTGGTGGGAGCCGGAGAAGGCGGTGAACACCAGGTCGCCGCCCCAGGGGTGGCGCTCGCCGACGGGCAGCTGGTTGCAGAACTCGACGGTGCGCCGAATCTCGTCGATGTCGGAGAAGTCGATCTGCGGGTCGATGCCCTGGCTGAACAGGTTCATGCCCAGCGTCACCAGGCAGACGTTGCCGGTGCGCTCGCCGTTGCCGAACAGGCAGCCCTCGACGCGGTCGGCGCCGGCCTGCACGCCAAGCTCCGCCGCGGCCACACCGGTGCCGCGGTCGTTGTGCGGGTGCAGCGACAGGATGATCGAGTCGCGGCGGGCGAGGTTGCGGTGCATCCACTCGATGGAGTCCGCGTACACGTTCGGGGTCGCCATCTCCACCGTCGCCGGCAGGTTGACGATCATCGGCTTCTCGGGGGTCGGCTCCCAGACGTCGCCGACCGCGTCGACGATCTCCTTGGCGTAGGAGAGCTCGGTGCCGGTGTAGGACTCGGGGGAGTACTGGAAGCGCCAGTCGGTGCCCGGACGCTTCTCGGCCTCCGTGCGCACCAGCGTCGCCGCATCGGTCGCGATCTTGGTGATGCCGGCGCGGTCGGAGCGGAACACCACGCGGCGCTGCAGGATCGACGTCGAGTTGTAGAGGTGGACGACGGCGGAGTGCGCGCCCTCCAGCGACTCGAACGTCCGCATGATCAGCTCGGGCCGGGCCTGCGTCAGGACCTGGATGCGGACGTCGGCCGGGACCGCGTCCTGCTCGATGATCTCGCGAACGAAGTCGTAGTCGGTCTGGGACGCGGCCGGGAAGCCGACCTCGATCTCCTTGTAGCCCATGCGCACCAGCAGGTCGAACATGCGGCGCTTGCGGGCGGGCGACATCGGGTCGATCAGCGCCTGGTTGCCGTCGCGCAGGTCGACCGCGCCCCACAGCGGCGCCTGGGTGATGACCTTGTCGGGCCAGGTGCGGTCCGGTACCGAGACCTTCTCGACCACCTGGGCGAACGGCTTGTACCGGTGCACCGGCATCCGGCTGGTCCGCTGGGTGTTCCAGAAGGGCTGGTCGGTGGGGATGTCGCCGTCGGGACGGACGACGGTGGCGCGGATGTCGCCGATCGGTCCGTCGGGCATCGGCGTGGACATGCTCATGGTTCGTGATCTCCGTGCGGCGGTGCAGGGATCCCGGACGTCGCGGCCGGGGGCGACCGGCGGGCACGCATCACCCGCGGCGGGGAGCCGGTCTCGGTCAGGCCCCGCCGCGGCTGGGAAGGAGCAGCACGCGGACCATCGGGTCCACGGTAGACCCATCCCGCCCGCTCCGGGCAACCGAGGTCCCGGGAGCGAGCGGGCCGCCACCCTTCGTCGACACGCGATGACCGCTGGTCACCGCCGACCTACCACCGGGTAGGCGGGCGTGCCATGATTTGTGTCATGTCGCAGGACGCCGAGACCGGCCAGGAACGTCGCGCCCACACGGGTCAGGACCTGCGGGCGCTCGCGAGCAAGACGCTGACGCTCGCCGCTTCGGTGATCCGCATCCTGACGGTCATCTTCGCCGCGATCCTCGTCATCCACGTGGTGCTCACGGTGGCCTCGGCCAACCCGCAGAACGGCATCACGACGTTCTTCGCCGACGCCGCGAACAACCTGACGCTGGGGATCGGCGATCTCTTCCTGCCCGCCAGCGAGTCGCTCAGGGTGATCCTGAACTACGGCCTCGCCGCCGTCGTCTGGCTGATCATCGGGGTCATCATCGCGCGCATCCTCAACGCGCTCGCGCCCTGACGGGGGCCGCACCACATCTCCCGGGAGACCCGGGAGTGCTCGGTTAGGGTGGAGGGCCGGTTCGGGTCGCCGGGCCGTGGTCCCGTGGAACCCTGCAGAGCCGGAGGTCGGTCGAGGTGGCGCTCGTCGTCCAGAAGTACGGCGGGTCGTCCGTCCAGTCCGCGGAGCGCATCAAGCGCGTGGCGGAACGGATCCTCCGCACCCGCAAGGACGGCAACGACGTCGTCGTGGTCGCCTCCGCGATGGGCGACACCACCGACGAGCTCACCGACCTCGCGGTCCAGGTGCACCCCAGCCCGCCGCCGCGCGAGCTGGACATGTTGCTGACCTCCGGGGAGCGCATCTCCAACGCCCTGCTCGCGATGGCCATCACCGCCCTCGGCGGGCGGGCGCGGTCGTTCACCGGCTCCCAGGCGGGGATGATCACCACGGGCAAGCACGGTGACGCGCGGATCCTCGACGTGACGCCGGGACGGATCCACGCCGCGCTCGCCGAGGACGGGATCGCGCTGGTCGCCGGATTCCAGGGCGTGAGCGCGGACTCGAAGGAGATCACGACGCTCGGCCGCGGCGGCTCGGACACCACCGCGGTCGCCATGGCGGCGGCGATGAAGGCCGACGTCTGCGAGATCTACACCGACGTCGACGGCGTCTACTCGGCCGACCCGCGCATCGTTCCCGACGCCAAGCTGCTCGAGACCATCACCTACGAGGAGATGCTCGAGATGGCGGCGTGCGGGGCGAAGGTGCTGCACCTGCGCGCGGTGGAGTACGCGCGCCGCGAGGGCGTCCCGCTGCGGGTGCGCTCGTCGTACACCGACCAACCCGGCACCACGATCGTCGGGTCCATCGAGGAGCTCAGCGTGGAACAGGCCGTCCTCACCGGGGTGGCGCACGACCGGTCCGAGGCCAAGGTGACCGTCGTCGGCGTCCCCGACCAGCCCGGGTTCGCGGCGCGGATCTTCCGGACCGTGGCCGACGTCGAGGTCAACATCGACATGGTCCTGCAGAACATCTCGCACCTGAACACGGGCAAGACCGACGTGACCTTCACGCTCCCGGTCAAGGACGGACCGAGGGCGGTCGAGGCACTTGCCGCGGTGCAGGGCGAGGTCGGCCACGAGGAGGTCATCTACGACGAGCACGTCGGCAAGGTGACCCTGGTCGGCGCGGGGATGCGCAGCCACCCCGGGGTGACGGCGACCTTCTGCGAAGCCCTGGCCCGGGCCGGTGTCAACATCGAGATGATGAACACCTCGGAGATCCGCATCTCCGCGCTCCTCCGCGACACCCAGCTCGACGACGCGGTGCGCGCGCTGCACGAGGCCTTCGACCTCGGCGGCGACACCGAGGCGATCGTCCACGCCGGAACGGGACGGTGAATCGATGACCACCCTCGCCATTGTCGGAGCCACCGGTGCGGTCGGCTCCGTCATGATCGACATCATCGACGCCCGCGAGACGGTGCCGTGGTCGGAGAATCCGGCTGATCGCCTCGCCGCGCTCGGCCGGTCGCCGGCTGACGGTGCGCGGTCAGGAGATCGAGGTCGTCGCGCTGGCCGCCGAGGCCTTCGACGGCGTCGACATCGCCATGTTCGACGTGCCCGACGAGGTCAGCGCCACCTGGGCGCCGGTCGCGGCCGAGCGTGGGGCCATCGCGGTCGACAACTCGGGCGCGTTCCGGATGGACCCCGACGTCCCCCTCGTGGTGCCCGAGGTGAACGCCGAGGCCGCCCACACCCGGCCCAAGGGCATCGTCTCCAACCCGAACTGCACGACGCTGTCGATGATGGCCGCGATCGGGGCGCTGCACCGTGCGTTCACGCTCACCGAGCTCGTCGTCGCGTCGTACCAGGCGGCCTCCGGCGCCGGCCAGGAAGGCATCGACCGTCTCCAGGCCGAGATGTCGGCCGTCGCGGGCAAGGGGGTCGGGCACCGGGGCGGTGACGTCCGCGAGGCGCTCTCGGCCGCGGGGCTGCCCGACCAGTCGCCCTTCCCCGCGCCGCTCGCGCTCAACGTGGTGCCCTGGGCCGGGTCCTGGCGCGACGGCGGGTGGTCCTCGGAGGAGCTGAAGGTCCGCAACGAGTCCCGCAAGATCCTGGGGATCGACGACCTCAAGGTCTCCGCGACCTGCGTGCGCGTCCCGGTGGTGACGACCCACGCGCTCGCCGTCCACGCGACGTTCGACTCGCCGGTGGATGTCGAGACCGCCCGCCAGGTCTTCGCCGCGCAGCCCTCGATCGTGCTCGTCGACGAGCCGCGCGAGGGCCGCTTCCCGACCCCCGCCGACGTCGTCGGGGAGGACCCCACCTACGTGGGCCGCATCCGGCAGGCACTCGACTTCCCGAACACGCTCGACTTCTTCGTGTGCGGCGACAACCTGCGCAAGGGTGCGGCGCTCAACACCTACGAGATCGCCGAGGAGCTCGTCCGGGGTCGGTGAGGTGCCATGTCAGCGACGGACCATCGCTGACACCTGACGTCAGGATGGAGCCGTCCTGACATGCCGGGGAGGGCGCGCACTTTTCTTGACTGGTTCCAATCTAGGTGGCACGGTGGAACCATCATGTTCACCACCAGCGGGCGCCCCGACGGTGCCGGCGACGTCAACGGCCGCGACCCGCGGCACGACGTCGGAGACGCCGCCGCGGCGCTGCGAACCGCGGGTCTGCGGGTCACCGCGCCCCGGCGTGCGGTGCTCGCCGCGCTCGCCGACCACCCGCACTCCACGGCGGACGCCGTCGCCACCGTCGTCCGTGACGAGCTCGGCTCGGTGTCCACCCAGGCGGTCTACGACGTCCTCGCCGCGTGCGTCGACGTCGGCCTGGTGCGCCGCATCGAGCCCGCGGGGTCGGCGGCCCGCTACGAGACGCGGACCGGGGACAACCACCACCACGTCGTCTGCCGGTCGTGCGGGCGGACCGCCGACGTCGACTGCACGGTCGACGAGCGCCCGTGCCTTACGCCGTCCGGCGACCAGGGCTTCGAGATCGACGAGGCCGAGGTCGTCTTCTGGGGGCTGTGCCCGGCATGCCGGGCCGTCCCGAGCGGGTAACCCCCCACACCCACCGATCCGTCTTCCAGCACCAGGAGAGGTGCCAGTGACTTCCGCCAAGGACCAGGCCACCACCGCCACCACCGATTCCGGCATCCCGGTCGAGAGCACCGAGTTCTCCGTCACGCTCGGCCAGAGCGGTCCGCTGCTGCTCCAGGACCACTACCTGATCGAGCAGATGGCGAACTTCAACCGGGAGCGCATCCCGGAGCGTCAGCCGCACGCCAAGGGCAGCGGCGCGTTCGGGCGTTTCGAGGTCACCCAGGACGTCAGCCGCTACACGAAGGCCGCCGTGTTCCAGCCGGGTACCACGACGGAGACCGCGGTGCGGTTCTCCACCGTCGCCGGGGAGCGCGGCAGCCCTGACACCTGGCGCGACCCCCGCGGCTTCTCGGTGAAGTTCTACACCGACGAGGGCATCTTCGACCTCGTCGGCAACAACACCCCCGTGTTCTTCATGCGTGACCCCATGAAGTTCCAGCACTTCATCCGGTCGCAGAAGCGCCGCGCGGACAGCGGGCTGCGCGACAACGACATGCAGTGGGACTTCTGGACCCTCTCGCCGGAGTCGAAGCACCAGGTCACCTGGCTCATGGGTGATCGGGGCATCCCGAAGACCTGGCGCCACATGAACGGCTACTCCAGCCACACCTACATGTGGATCAACGCCCAGGGCGAGGAGTGCTGGGTCAAGTACCACTGGAAGACCGACCAGGGCATCGACTTCCTCACCCAGGAGGACGCCGACCGGCTCGCCGGTGAGGATGCCGACTACCACCGGCGTGACCTCTTCGAGGCCATCCAGCGCGGCGAGTACCCGAGCTGGACCCTGCACGTCCAGATCATGCCGTTCGAGGACGCGAAGACCTACCGGTTCAACCCGTTCGACCTGACCAAGGTGTGGCCGCACAGCGACTACCCGCTGCAGGAGGTCGGGCGGATGACGCTCGACACGAACCCGGTCGACTACCACACGCAGATCGAGCAGCTCGCCTTCGAGCCCAACGCCTACCCGGCGGGGCTGGGCCTCTCGCCGGACAAGATGCTGCTGGCCCGCGGCTTCTCCTACGCCGACGCGCACCGCGCCCGGCTCGGGGTCAACTACAAGGAGATCCCGGTCAACGCGCCGAAGAACCCGGTGCACAACTACACGTTCGCGGGCAAGGGTCGGATCACCAACCAGCCCGACCCGGTGTACGCGCCCAACTCCAAGGGCGCGCCGTGGGTCCGCCCGGAGGACACCCGTCAGCCGCCGACGTGGTACGCCGACGGCGAGATCCAGCGGGCCGCGTACGTGGCGCACCCGGAGGACTCCGACGAGGGCCAGGCCCGCACCATGATGATGGAGGTCTGGGACGACGACGCGCGCGAGCGCTTCGTCAACAACGTCGCCGGCCACCTCTCCGCCGGTGTCGGCGAGGACGTCCTGGAGCGGGCGTTCGAGTACTGGCGCTCGATCGACCAGACCATGGGCGAGCGCGTCGAGGCGAAGGTGCGCGAGCTCAAGGGCCAGGAGCAGAAGGTCCTGTCGCAGAGCTGATCGAACTCCGCCGGGCCGTCCCCGACCACCGCGACCGCGGTCACGGGGGCGGCCCGGTGTCCGTCCGGCCCGGGTCACCACCACGACCCGCGCCGGGCGCCGTCCCTCCGACCCACCACCGTCCGAAGGAGGACACACGATGACCACCGCCCCCATCACCGGCCCGCTGGACGAGCAGGCCCAGCAGACCGTCGGCACGGTCCTGCAGGAGACGCTCGCGGACTACCTCGACCTCTCGCTGGTCGCCAAGCAGGCGCACTGGAACGTCGTCGGGAAGAACTTCCGTGAAGCGCACCTGCACCTCGACGAGCTCGTGGCGCTCGCGCGCGACGCCGCCGACGCCGTCGCCGAGCGCGCCGCGACCCTCGGCGTCTCGCCGGACGGGCGCGCCGCGACGGTCGCCAAGACCTCGGGCGTGCAGCCGTTCGACGAGGGCTGGCGCTCGGTCGAGGAGGTCAACGACGCCGTCGTCGCGATCCTGGCCTCGCTGATCACGCGGATGCGCGAGCGGATCGCGATCACCGGCGAGCCGGACCCGGTCACCCAGGACCTGCTCATCGGCCAGACTGCGAAGCTCGAGGAGGCCCACTGGATGTGGCGGGCCAAGACGGCCTAGGTGCCTCCGGCTCGTGAGCACTAATCCGCGGTATAGGGCGGATTAGTGCTCACGAGCGCACAGCGCACCTACACGTACTTGCTGCCCGCGTCCGGATCGAAGTAGTGACCCTTGTCCAGGTCCTCGATCAGGCCCGCGCCGACCGGTGCCCAGCCCGTGAGCTCCCGGGTGATCGTGCTGGTCGCCGGGCAGTCGACGCCGACGAACGTCGCGAGGAAGCCGAACTGCTCGCCCGCGTCCTCGGGGGCGACCTGCCGCACCGGGACGTCCAGCCGGCGCCCGATCACCTCCGCGATCTCGCGGATCGTCACCCCCTCGTCGTCGACCGCGTGCAGCACGGAGCCGGCCGGCGCGACCTCGATCGCGAGCCGGAAGAGGCGCGCGGCGTCGGAGCGGTGCACGGCCGGCCAGCGCGCCGACCCGTCCCCGAGGTAGCCGGCGACACCACGACGCCGGGCGCCGGCGATCAGGGTCGCGACGAACCCCGCGTCGCCCTCGCCGTGCACGGGCGGGGGGAGCCGGACGACCGAGCTGCGCACGCGCGGGGCGAGCCCCAGGACGGCGTCCGTCGATGCCTGGCGTCCGGCGGCCATGCTCTCGGCCGGCGGGGCATCGCGCTCCGTTGCCGGGACCCCGTTCTGCGCCAGTCCCAGGATGCCTCCGGCGATGGTCAGCGCGCGGCCGTAGGGGAGTCCGTCGCCGAGCGCCCGGACGGCGGCGAGGTCGGACTCCACCGCGTCCGCGAAGCCGCCCGAGAACGCGATGTCGTGCCGGAACGCCAGGTGGATCACGGCGTCCGACCCGGCCGCGGTGGCCTGCAGGAGGTCGAGGTCCCCGAGGTCGCCGCGGACCACGGAGGCGCCGGCGGTCTGGAGCGCCGACGCCGAGGCGTCCGAGCGGGCGAGCCCGGTGACGGTGTGCCCGGCCGCGAGGAGCTCCGGGACGACCGCGGAGCCGATCCAGCCGGACGCGCCGGTGACGAACACGTGCATGATGTCTCCCCAGGTGATGTCAGCGACTGACATGAGCGTAGCACCCGATGTCAGTCGCTGACATCACTATGCTCGTGGCATGGGTCGCTGGGTGCCGGGCGCGCGAGGACGCCTGCAGCGCGCGGCCTTCGAGCTCTTCGGCGAGCGGGGGTTCGAGCAGACCACCGTCGCCGAGATCGCGGCCCGGGCCGGCCTGACCGAGCGGACGTTCTTCCGGCACTTCAGCGACAAGCGCGAGGTCCTCTTCGCCGGGCAGGACGAGCTGACCGCGCAGATCGTCGGGGCCCTCGCCGGCGCGCCCGCGGAGCTCTCCGCGCTCGACGCGGCGGTGCTCGCGGTCGAGGCGAGCGCGGAGATCCTCGGGGATCGTCCCGACGGAGCCCGCGCCCGGCAGACGGTCATCGACGCCCACCCGGAACTGCGCGAGCGGGAGCTGGTCAAGATGGAGGGCCTCGTCCGCGCGATCGCGGAGGGACTCCGGCGCCGCGAGGTGCCCGCCGCCGCAGCGGCCCTGGCCGCCTCGAGCGCCGTCGCCGTCTTCCGGATGGGCTTCGAGCGCTGGATCGCCTCCGAGGACGGCTGCAACCTCGACGAGCTCATCCGGGAGGCGCTGGTCGAGCTCAGGGAGGTGGCTGCGCCTCGTGAGCACAAGATGTCGCTATAGCGAGCGACATGTCGTGATAGCGAGCGACATGTCGTGCTCACCCTGCCGGAGGCACCGGCAGCGAGCGCCCCAGCGCCCGGCGGGCGAACGCGATCTCGGCGGCGGTGTGCCGCAGCGTCTCGGCGACGACCAGCGAGCCGTGCCCGGCGTCGTACCGGACCATCGCGTACTCCTTCCCGCGGGCGGCGAGGCCGTCCAGGTAGTTGTCGATCTGCCGGATCGGGCAGCGCGGGTCGTTCTCGCCGGCCAGGACCAGGACCGGCGCCGACACCTCGTCGAGGTAGGTCAGCGGCGAGGCGTTCCGGTAGGTCTCCGGCACCTCGGTGGGGGAGCCCCCGAACAGCGAGCGGTCGAAGGCGCGCAGCGGCTCCATCTCGTCCTCGTACGCGGCGACGTAGTCCGCGACCGGGACGCCCGCGCAGCCCACCGCCCACCGCTCGGGCTGGCGGCCGAGCCCGAGCAGCGTCAGGTACCCGCCCCACGACCAGCCCTCGAGCACGCACGCCTCCGGGTCCGCGAGCCCGGACTCCACCGCCCACGCCTGCACGACGGCGACGTCCTCGAGCTCGGTGGTCCCCGGTCGGCCCTCGATGGCGTCGCGCCAGGCCGAGCCGTAGCCCGAGGACCCGCGGTAGTTCACGTGGACCACCGCGAACCCGGCGTCGAGCCACACCGCGCGCACGGCCGAGTAGCGGTCCTCGTCCGCCGCCTGCGGTCCGCCGTGGATCATGAAGAGCGTCGGGACGGGGCCGGAGGTGCCCTCGGGGCGGGCGAACAGCGCGTGGACGTCGCCGCCCGGGCCGGGCACCCACGCGTCGTCGAGACGCACCGACGGCGCGGGACGGTCGCCGGGGGGCGTCAGGAGGACCTCGTCGGTCCCGTCGGGACGCAGCACCCGCACGGACGAGGGCTGCTCGGCCGACGACCAGCCGTACTCGATCGACCCGTCGGGCCGCACGTCCGCACCCCCGACCGAGCCGCGCGCCGTCGGCAGGTCGGTGAGCTGCCCGGTCGTGAGGTCGTAGCGGTGCAGCGTGGTGCGCCCGGCCCGGGTGTGCGCGACGAGCAGCGCCGACGCGTCCGGGTAGAAGCCCGCGGACAGATCCCCGGGCAGGTCGATCTCCAGCTCCGTCTCGACCCCGGCCACGGGGTCCCACACCAGCAGCTCGTCCCGGCCGCGGCGCTCGTGGCCGACCAGCAGCCGCGTGTCGCCCTCCACCGGGGCGAACTCGATCGGGTCCAGGCCCTTGCCTTCGCCGTCGTACAGGTCGGCGACCGGGGACCCGTCCGCGACCCGGAGCACCCGGATCGCCGGATGGCGGGAGTCGCCGTGCTCGGAGTGCGAGATCGCGAGCAGCGTCTCGTCGCGGGAGAGCGCGCCGATCCCCGCGTCCTCGGTGTGCTGGTAGACCGTGCGCAGGGCCGTGTCGCCGACCGCCACGGCGAGCGTGGACCCGTCTTCGGTCGACCAGCCGACCGCCGTCGTCGTGCGCCCGAGGTCGAGGCCCGCGGGATAGCCGCGCGCGGCGCCGGGGACGGCCGGCGCGGCCTTCTCCTCGCCCGCCACGAAGGGCTCGCGGACCCAGGTGCCGAACTCGTCGCCGTCGGTGTCGTCGAACCACCAGAATCTCCTGGCCGTCCACCGAGACCGTCGCGCCGCGGGTGCCCTGCGGGCGGTCGGTCACCTGCCGGTGGGTGTCGCTCTCGCGGTCCCACGCGTAGACCTCGAAGGTGCCGCTGGCGTTCGAGGAGTAGACGCTGCGGGCGGGGGCGTCGCGGGCCCAGTCCGGCACCGAGATCCGGGCGGCGGTGAACCGGCCGCGCCAGCGGGCCTCGGCGGCGGGATCGGCGAAGAGGGGGTCGGGAACGTCCACGACGGGGTCGGTGCGCTGCGGGCTCTCGGTGACCACGCCTCCAGATCATGCCCGGCCGTTCACGCACCGGCCGTGCCCGCCGTGGTGATGGCGTTCTGCAACCAGTCGGAGAACCCTCGGCGCTCCATGGTGGTAAAGTGCAACCACCATGGAGCGCGCACCGAGGTCGGGCTGCCCGATCAACCAGGCCGTGGAGGCGTTCGGGGACCGCTGGAGCCTGCTGGTGCTGCGTGACATCGTCTTCGGCGGGCGCCGCCACTTCCGGGAACTGCTCGCGGGCAGCGAGGAAGGGATCGCGTCCAACATCCTCGCCGACCGGCTGCGTCACCTGGTCGCGTCCGGCCTGCTCACCCGCGACGACGCCGGGCGCGGCCGGCGGGTGACCTACAGCCTGACCGAGCCGGCCATCCAGCTCGTCCCGGTCTTCGCCGCGCTCGGGTCCTGGGGGATGCGCCACCGCGCGACGACCGAGTCGCTGCGGGTGCGCGCCGAGCTGCTGGAGCACGGCGGACCGGAGCTGTGGGCGTCGTTCATGGACGAGCTGCGCAGCGTGCACCTCGGCGCACCGGCCCCGAGCGGACCCTCGGCCACCCAGCGGCTGGCCGAGGCGTACGCGGAGGCCATGGCGCGGCAGACTGCGGTCTCGTGATCGAGTCCCACGCCCACGGCGCCGTGACCGAGCTGCGGATCGCGCGCCACGAGCGGCGCAACGCCCTGAACACCGCACTGTGCCGCGACCTGCACGCCGCGCTCGACGAGGCCGTCGCCGCCGGCACCCGGGCGGTGGTGCTCACCGGCGAGGGCACCGCCTTCTGCTCCGGGGCCGACCTCGACACCGTCGGTCACGCGGGCTTCCTGGACTCGCTCTACGCGATGCTGCACCGGGTCGTCGCCGTGCCCGTGCCGGTGATCGCCGCGGTGCAGGGCCCGGCCATCGGCGCCGGGACCCAGCTCGCGATCGCCGCCGACCTGCGCGTCGGTGCCGACCGCGCGGTCTTCGGGCTCCCGACGGCGGCCCTCGGGCTCGCCGTGGATCCGTGGACGGTGCGCCGCCTGGCCCTGCTCGTCGGCGGGGGCCCGGCGCGACGGATGCTGCTGGCCTGCGAGCGGCTCGACCACGCTCAGGCGGTGGCATCCGGGCTGGTGGACCGCACCGGGACGCCCGAGGACGCGCTGGCGTGGGCGGCAGAGATCGCGGAGCTCGCCCCGCTCACGCTCGCGTACAACAAGCTCGCGGTGAACCGGCTGCTCGAGGACGGGCGCGACCCCGAGACGCTCGACGCGGTGGGGGCGGCCTTCTCGGCGTGCTGGGCGAGCGAGGACCTCGTCGAGGGGCGGCGGGCCCGGGAGGAGAAGCGCCCGGCGCGTTTCATTGGTCGGTGAGATCGCCCATGAGTGAACGGAGCCGTTCTGGCGTCAGATGGCAGCAACGTGCCGTTGCTGCCGATCAGTCCTCGCCCGGCCAGTGCGCCAGGGTGTCGAGGTAGAGCTGCCGGACGCTCTCGACATGATCGTCGAGGTCGGACGGATCCCACTGCGAGACGTCGATCGGCGGGAGCACCGCCACCTGCACCACGCCCGGGTGGATGATAACCGCGTTGCGGCCCATCAGCTCGCCGGTGTTGCGGAACACCAGCGGCACCACGGGCACGCCCGCCTGCATCGCGAGGTGGAACGCGCCCTTCTTGAACCGGCCGGGGCTGGGGGTGGGCGAGCGCGTGCCCTCCGGCGCGATGACGACCGAGACCCCGGAGCGCAGCCGTTCGACGGCGGGCTCGAGGGCCTTGCGGGCCTGCGCGTTGTCGGCGCGGTCGACGAACGCCGTCTCCAGCAGGCGCATCAGCGGTCCGAAGAGCGGGTTGGTCGCGAGCTCCTTCTTCGCCACCGGCGCGAAGTTGCCGCGCAGCAGCCCGCCGAGCACGAGCACGTCGAGCTGGCTCTGGTGGTTGAACAGGAAGACCGCGGGCTGGGCGTCCCAGATGTGGTGGGGGCCGTGCACGTCGAGCTGCACGCCCGAGGCCAGCAGCGAGAGGTCGCCCCCGAGCCCGATCCCGAGGTTGAGCCCCGCGCGCCGCGACCCGCCGAGCAGGCCCAGCCCGAGCCCCGTGGCGAACCCCCCCATCATCCCCGCGTAGGTCGCCGCGGTGCGGGCCACCTCGAGTGGCCCGGTCCACGGGCGGCCCTCGAAGTCCACGACCGGCCAGCCGCGCTCGGCGGCCGCGCGCCGCAGGCCGCCCGAGGGGTTGACCGCGGTGGGCCGGCCGACGGTGGCGAGGAACGGGACGTCCTCGTTGCCGTTCGAGTAGGCGAAGCTGGCGTCGAGGTCGACCTGATGGGTGGCGGCGAAGTCCTTGACCGCCGCCGCCTTGCCCTCGCCGTACGGGGTGCGGCCCTCCGGGTGGCCGGTGAGCGTCCCGTCCTCGCCGATCTCGACCGCGGTGTAGAGCACGTGCTCGATACCGAGCGCCTCGGCCGCCGGGCCCACCTGGAAGCGGGTCGCCGACGAGGCCAGCACGACGGTGTGCCCCCGCTCGATGTGGGCGCGGACCAATCGCCAGGCCTCCGGGTACACCGAGGGGCCGATCTCATCGCGGAAGAGCCGCCGGCCGAGCTTCTCCAGCTCGTCCGGGGTGCGGCCCGCCCAGGTGCGCAGCGTGATGCCGAGGAACTTGCGGAAGTCCTCCTCGGTCTCGAGCCGTTGCGTGCCGGCGGCGAGGGTGCGCAGGGTCGTGCCCGGGTGGATGTCGAGGGTGCGCACGTGGTGGCGCATGAACGCCATGACCGAGTAGCCGGCGATCACGGTGCCGTCGAAGTCGAAGAACGCCCCGATGTGCGGGCCCTCGGGGCTGTTCCGGACGTCGTCGAGCAGCTGCGCGTCGGCGGCGTCGGCCTCAGGGTCGGACACCGGTGCTCTCCTGTCGGTTGCGGGCGTCGGTCTCGTCGATGCGGACGACCCGCCCGACCACGGCGCGGACCTCGTCGGCGAACGCGCGCCGGCGCGCCGCCAGGTCGGCCCGCTCCGCCTCGACGGTGGCGCCGCGGGCGGCCGCGGTCGCGGTGTCGGGGACGTCCACGAGTCCTCTATTGCCCGCCAGGCGCAGCGCCGATGCGAACAGCTCCCGACTCAATGCCTCGGGACCGTGCAGCCGGCCCTGCAGCAGCAGCTGCTGACCCACCGCCGAGCAGTCGTCGAACAGCTCGGCCTCGACCACCGGACGGTTCACGTCCCACGCCGCGAGCCGCTCGGCGAAGAGCCACTGGGCGTCCACGAAGGAGCGCAGCACGCGGTGCGCGCACAGGAACGGGCTCGCGAGCAGGATCTCCTTGGTGCGCGACACCGGGCGGCCCGCCTCGGTCCAGTCCGGGTCCACCAGGGAGAGCTCCGTGGCCAGCTCGGCGCGGAAGGTCTCCTTGTCGGGGAAGAAGAACTCGTACTTGAGCAGGTCGCGCAGCGCGAGGGCGTGGGTGAAGCCCGCGGCCAGGGCCGCCCGGCCGTCGTCGTCGTCGTCGACCTCGAGCACCGAGAGCTCGACGATCGCACGGTTGACGAAGTGGTGGATCGCCGAGTTCCGGTAGAAGGCCGCCACGATGTGGTGACCGGCCTCGACCGAGAAGACCGGCTCGGTCCCCTCCGTGTAGGCGCTGACCACCTTCTCCTGGCGCAGCGAGAGCAGCGCCTCCGCGACGCCGCCGTTGGTGCGCAGGGACTCCACCCCGGTGTGCGGCAGCTTGCGGGCCTCGACGTAGTCCAGGACCGGCTCCACCACCCGGCGCACCTGCGAGAGCGTCAGCGCCCGGTCCCGCACCCCGAGCAGCGCGAGCGCCGCCAGCGCGATCGGCGTCACCGGCGTGACGCGGTTGATGCGGACGAAGACCTCGAAGGCGGTCTTCTGCAGGGCCAGGCGCCGGGCCGACGCGTCGGTGGCGTCCCCCTCGACGTCGTCCGGGCTGCGCTCCAGGGCCGGGTCGCCTGCTGTCGAGAGCGCCTGGCGCAGCGAGAGCGGCTCGCCGAAGCTGACGTGCAGGGCACCGTTCGGCCGGCGCTGGGCGCGCGCGTACCCGGCCAGCCAGCGCAGGCCCTCGGGTGTCTTGGCCGAGCCGGTCTGCTCGGCGGCCATCTGGTGCACTTCCTGGAGCTGGTCGTGCATGATCGACACGGGCACCAGGTAGACGTCGGAGGCGCGGCGGGTCTCCACCGCGTGCGCGACGTCCGAGAGCAGCCCGTACTTGGGCGGCCGCAACTTCCCGGTCCTCGACCGGCCGCCCTCCATGTACCACTCGAGGTTGAACCGTTTGGCCACCAGCCACGAGAAGTACTCGCGCACCACGGCCTTGTAGACGACGTCCGAGCCGAAGCTGCGACGGATGAAGATGATCCCGCTGCGCCGCGCCAGCGCCTCGAGCCCCCAGATGCGCAGGTTGTTGCCGCCCAGCACGTGGTTGCGCGGGAAGTCGTTCTCCCGGAGCACCTCGGCCAGCACGAACGGGTCGGTGTAGGAGCGGTGGGAGGGCAGGAAGACCAGGGCGTGCTCGGCGCCCAGCCCGCGCAGCGGCTCCAGACCGCTGGTGTCGGCGTGCACCTCCCACGCCCGGTCGTGCATCGGGCGCAGGACCCCGGAGAACAGGTCGACCGCGGTCGGGTCCATCGCGGCGACGAGGCTCTGCAGGTCCTTCTCGGCCTCGGCGGCGACGTCCTTCTCGGGGCGCCCGGTCTCGGCCGCCAGGCGGCGGACCTCGCGGGCGAAGTGGGCGCCGCCCACGATCTGGTCGCTGACCTCCCGCGGCACCTTGGAGCGGTTGCCGAGCACCCCGCGCTCGGCGCGGTCGAGCGCGAGCTTGGCCTGCTGGGCGACGAACCGGACGAAGTCCGCGGTGTCGGTGTCGGTCCGCTCGCGGCGGTGGCGCAGGAGCAGCTCGCGCATCGTCGCCGGGCGCCCGACGACGATGCGGTGCTGCGTCCGGTCGGGACGGCCCTGGCTCGCCCGCCGGGCCCGGGCGCGGCCGCGCAGCCGCGAGCGTCGTGTCAACGTGTCGAGGAGGCGCAGCAGCGAGCGCTCCGTCGCCGGGCCCGCGGCGGGCTCCCAGACGAGCCGGACCGGCACGAGCAGCGGGTTGTCGCCCCGGGTCAGCCGGGTCGCGAGCTGCTCGCCCTCGGCGGGCGCCGTCTCGATGCGGCGGCCGTTGGGAGGCTCCACCCCTTCGAGCCAGCGCTCGATGAGCCGGCGCTCGAGCCCGCTCGGCGCGTCCAGGAGGACGACGAGGGGTCGGTCACCGGAATCGGGCAGCGAGGTCGCGTGCGGAGCCGGATGGGCGGCGATCCCGACAGGACCCACCGCCGTCGGCGGGCCGGACGGCCCCGCCTCCGGCGGCTCCGAGGGCGACGCGGCGGAGACGGACGGGGACTCCACGGTGCACCTCCCGCACGACGGCCCGCGCGATCCTCAGGAGAGCGCGGTGAGGGTCACCCTACCCGGCGGTCACCGGGGCGGGTGGTGGTCGCGAGGTGGATGACCCCGCCTGGAGCGGTCCCGACGGGCGGCGTCGCCGGACCGGTGCGCGGGTACGCATCCGGCGACACCGGACCCGGTGGCGGAGCCCAGAGGTGGAGTGACGGCGTGCGTGCAGTGCAGGTGCCGAAGGCCGGAGCCGACTTCGAGCTGGTCGAGCGCGACCTCCCCGAGCCCGGTGAGGGCGAGGTCCGCGTGACGGTGCAGGCCTGCGGGGTCTGTCACTCGGACATGTTCGCCAAGGAGGGCGTGATGGGGGACGCGACGCCGTTCCCGATCGTCCCCGGCCACGAGGTGGTCGGCGTCGTCGACGCGCTCGGGGAGAACGTGACCGCCGAGTACTCGCCCGGCGACCGCGTGGGCGTCGGCTGGTTCGGCGGCGCCTGCTACCACTGCGAGCCGTGCCGCCGCGGCGACTTCATCACCTGCGAGAACGGCCGAATCCCGAGCGTCACCTTCGACGGCGGGTACGCCGACGCCCTCGTCGTCCCCGCGGACGCACTGGCCCGGGTGCCCGACGAGCTGTCGGCGCAGGACGCGGCGCCGCTGCTGTGCGCCGGCGTGACGACGTTCCACGCGCTGCGCTCGAGCCCCGCGCGCCCCGGCGACCGCGTGGCGGTGCTCGGGATCGGCGGCCTCGGGCATCTGGCCATCCAGTTCGCGGCACGGATGGGCTGCGAGGTCGTCGCGGTCTCCCGCGGCACCGACAAGGCCGACCTGGCGAAACAGCTCGGCGCCCACCACCACATCGACTCGCAGGCGACCGACCCCGGCGCCGCCCTGGCCGAGATGGGCGGGGCCCGGACCATCCTCGCCACCGCCACGAACGGCGAGGCGATCTCCGCGCTCGTACCGGGTCTCGCGCCCCGGGGGCCAGCTCGTGGTGCTGGGCGCGGCCGAGACCCCGCTGACGCTGAACGCCATGTCGCTCATCGGCCCGGCGACCCAGGTCGCGGGGCACCCCTCGGGCACGTCGAAGGACTCCGAGGACACCCTGAACTTCTGCCGGATCACCGGTGTGCGCCCCATGATCGAGACGGTGCCGCTGGAGGAGGCGGCCGAGGCCTACGCGAGGATGATGGCGAACGACGCCCGCTTCCGGATGGTGCTCACCACCGGGAACTGAGGCCGTCGGCATGCCGGGTGCCCGGGGGTCAGCCGAAGCGCTGCAGCACGTGGGTGAAGGCCCACGTGTCCTGGTCGATGCCGCTGCAGTGGTCCTGCTCGTCCTCGGTGCCCGCGCACCCGCCGTTGTCGCGCAGCAGCGACCACTCCCCGACGAAGCCGTACCCGGCCTCCTCCGCCCCGGCGACCACAGCCCGCGCGTCGGCCACGGGGGTCGTCGCGTCGGTGTCGTTGCGCCCGAGCATGAGCGTGACCCCGACGCGGGCGGCCACCTCGGCCGGATCGCTGCCCGGCCACATCGCCTGAAGGGTCCGGGTCGAGGCGGCCGCGGCGCCGAGCATCGCCGCCGACCAGTCCCCGCCCGCCGGGAAGTTCATGACCATGAGGTTGATCCGCGCGGCGACGCCCCGGTCGGACACCCTGCGCACGAGGTCGCGGGCCGTGACGGTCATCCCCGACGAGGCGTCCTCGACCTGGACGGTCAGCGTCACGCGCGCGCCGCGCTCGCGCTGCACCAGCGCCAGCGCATCCGCGATGCGCGACACCGACACGTCCCGGCCGGCGTCGGTCTCCACGTCCACGTCGAGGTGGTCGGTGCCGACGGCGTCGAGGGCCTTCTCGTACGCGGTCGCGAGAGAGCGCGCGTCGGGACACCGGGTCTCGAGGTAGGTGCCGACGGCTCCGCCGGAGGACACCGCGGGCGTGCCCCCGCGGGCCTTCAGCGCCGCGACCGAGCGCAGCACCGCCGGATCGTCCACCGGCGTCGTGCCGCCCCAGGTCGGGCTGCACGTGGCACCGGCGAGCACGAACGCGAGCACGACGTCGCGCTGCCCCGAGGCGGCGGCCAGCGCGCCCAGGTCGGGCAGGGGCGGCGTGGTGAGGTCGACGTAGGGGGCCACGCGGACCGTGGGCAGTGGTCCATCCGGGGCGCGGGCCCCCTGCCGGACCGGGCCGGCCGCCGCAGCGGGCCCGGGCTGCGCGGCCGGCGTGGGCTCGCCCGGGCGCACCGGCGGGGGCAGGACCGAGCAGGCGACCAGCAGGATCGTCAGCACGACACCGCCGAGGGCCGCGCGGAGCGCTACGCGCACCGGTCCACGCTCACGTCGAGATCGCTCTCGGTGCCCCCGGACGGGGCGACCGGAGCAGGCACGACCGGCTCGCGGTGCATGCTGACCCATCGCCGGGGAAGGAGCGGCCATTACCGTGAGAGACGACGAAGGCCCCGGTCCGACCGGACCGGGGCCTCGTGGTCGGGGTGGCGGGATTCGAACCCACGGCCTCCTCGTCCCGAACGAGGCGCGCTACCAAGCTGCGCCACACCCCGAGCAGACGAGCGACCTCGCGTGCTCTGTCGGCCACCCTACCTGGTGGTCCCGGCGGGGCTGGACGGGGGCCGCGGGGTGGCCGAGGTGCCGCCCCCGGCCGTCGAGCCCGGCGTCGTGACCTCCCGCGGCACCAGCTCGAGCAGGCTCGCCTCGGGCCGGCAGGCGAAACGGACCGGGGCGAACGGGGAGGTCCCGAGGCCCGCGGAGACGTGGAGCCGCATGTGCGCACCCCATCGGGAGGCGCCGCGGGCGCGCGACCGGTCGACCCCGCAGTTGGTGACGACCGCGCCGTACCCCGGGACCCGCAGTTGGCCTCCGTGGGTGTGGCCGGCGAGGACGAGGTCGTAGCCGTCGGCCGCGAACCCGTCGAGCACCCGGGGCTCGGGCGAGTGGGTCAGGCCCAGGCGCAGGGCCGGGCCGGCGAGGGGCTCGGCGGCCGAGCGGCCGCCGTCGCCGAGGTCGTCGCCCGGGTCGGGCGGCCCGGCGATGCGGTCGTAGTCGTCGTGACCGATGTGCGGGTCGTCGACGCCCGCCACCGCGATCCGGGCTCCCGCGACGGTGAGCTCCAGCCGGGTGTGCGTGGCGTCGCGCCAGCCGTGCTCGACGAACGCCGCCCGGAGGTCCCGCCACGGCAGTTCGGGGCCGAGGATGCGGTGCTGCGGGCGGAACAGGTAGTTCGCCGGGTTCTTCGGCTTCGGGCCGTGGTAGTCGTTGCTGCCGAAGACGAACACGCCGGGACGGTCGAGCAGCCGGCCCAGCGCACGCAGCACCGCCGGTACGGCACGCGGGTGGGAGAGGTTGTCGCCGGTGTCGACGACCAGGTCGGGCTCCAGGTCCGCCAGCCCGGCGACGAAGCGCTCCTCGGTGCGCTGCCCCGGCCGCAGGTGCAGGTCGGAGATGTGCAGCACCCGCAGCGGGCCGGAGCCGGGCGCCAGTACCGGCAGTGTGGCGTGGCGCAGGGTGAACCAGTGGCGCTCGACGATTGACGCATAGCCCACTCCGAGCGCGCCCGCGGCGGCTCCGGCCGCGGCGGCCCGGGTCAGTCCCCGCGCCACACGGTGCGCGGTGCCGTGAGTGCCGTCCCCCGCCGGCCGATCAGCCACCCGTTCCTCCTGGTCCCCTCGTCGCGGGTGCCCGAGCGGCCGCCGGGGCCGCCACGGCACCGGGTGGCGGGGGCGGTGCGGGCACGGTGCCGCTGGCGACGTGCAGGGTGACGACCTGGTCGGGCAGCGTGGACCCGCGGGGAGACTGCCCGACCACGGTACCGGCGGCGGCGCGGTTGTTCACCGTCGTCCGCGCGACCGCGAAGCCCGCGTCCTCGAGACTCGCCTGCGCCTCGTCGGCCTGCCGCCCCACGACGTCCGGGATCCGCTGGTTCGTCCCGCCGGCCACGTAGCGCGGGTCGGTGGGCGGCAGCGGTAAGGCCGGCGCGGCGGCGAGCAGCGGCATCATCGTCCGGTACCACGTCCGCGCCGGCGTCTTGCCGCCGAAGATGTTGCCGCTGCCGCACGGGAACGGGGGCGAGTCACCGCCGCCGTCGCACAGCGGGCGGGGCGACGAGGAGTCGTCGAAGGTGATCACCGCACCCGAGATGCCGGGGGTGAACCCGACGAAGGCCGCCGACTTGTTCTGCTGCGTCGTGCCGGTCTTGGCCGCCAGCGGCCGGTTCCAGCCGCTCTCGCCCGCCGCGGCCGAGGAGGTCCCCCCGGCCTGGTCGTCCTTCGAGAGGCCCGTCATCAGGGTGTCGGCGAGCGTCGGCGGGACGACCTGCTCGCAGGGCTGCTCGGTGACCGGGACGGCGGAGCCCGAGACGTCGGTGATGCCGACGATCGGCGTCGGCGGGCACCAGCGTCCGTGCGACCCCAGGGTGGCGCCCACGTTGGAGAGCTCGAGGGCGCTGGTCGGCGTGACGCCGAGGGTGAACGAGCCCTGGTTCTGTTCCTTGGCGATCTCGGCGATCGACTTCCCGCCCGCGCCCTGCGGCTCGGCGAGCGAGCGCATGCCGAGCTTGACCGCCATGTCGACCACGGGCGCGACGCCGGTGTACTCCATGAGCTTGACGAAGCCGGTGTTCGGGGACTGCGCGAGCGCGTCGGTCATGGACAGCACCGGCGGGTAGGAGCCGGCGTTGCGGACGGGGAACGGGTTGCCCGAGCCGTCGCGGTAGATCGGGGACGCGTAGCCGTCGGGCGGGATGTCCATCCGGTAGTCGATACCGAGGCCCTTGTCCAGGGCGGCGGCGGCGGTAAAGATCTTGTACACCGAGCCGGCGCCCAGGTTCACGGGTTCCCAGGGCAGCCCGTAGCTGGTCTGGAGGGCCGAGCCGTCGACGCCGAACACCCGGTTCGACCCCATCGCGAGCACCTCGTGGCGGTCCGGGCCCGGGGATACGGCCGCCATGACGTCGGCGACGTTGCGCTGCCGAGCGGGGACCTCGCCCCGCAGCGCGGCGGTCATCGCGGTCAGCGCCGTGCGGTCGAGGGTGGTGCGGATGGTGTAGCCGGCGCGGTTGAGCTGCTCGGCCGAGAACCCCGCCTGCCCGAGGTAGTCGACGACGTACTTGCAGAAGAAGGCCGCGTCGCCGGCGCCGATGCAGCCGTTCGCCGGAGTGGCCAGCGGGCTGACGACCCCGAGCGGGCTCGCCGCCGCCTCCTGCGCCTGGGCCTGCGTGATCATGCCCTGGACGGCCATCTGGTTGATGACCTCGTTGCGGCGCCCGACCGCGGCCTGGGGGTGCGCCACCGGGTCGAACGCCGCGGTCGACTGCACCATCCCGGCGAGCAACGCGGCCTGGGGGATGGTCAGGCGATCGGGCGTGGTGTTGAAGTACGTGCGGGACGCGGCGCCGATGCCGTAGGAGTTGTTCCCCAGGAACACGATGTTGAGGTAGCGCTGGAGGATCTCCTCCTTGGCCTTGCGCTTGGTCCGCCCGACCGCGAGCTCGCGCTCGAGCTGGAGCGCGACGCGGACCTCGCGCAGCTTGCGGGCATAGCTCGCCTCGGTCGCCTTGAGCCGCTCGGACGGGCTCCGCGCGGTCACGTAGAGCTGGTAGTTCTTGATGTACTGCTGGGTGAGGGTCGAGGCGCCCTGCTGGGTGGAGCCGGCGCTCTGGTTCGTCACGAGCGCCCGCAGTGTCCCGGTCCAGTCCACGCCGTCGTGCTCGTAGAAGCGGCGGTCCTCGATCGCGACGATCGCCGCCTTCATCGTCGGCGCGATCTGCTCGGCCGGGGTCGGCTGGCGGTTCTGGTCGTACAGGTAGGCGATCGGGGCGCCGGCCCGGTCGGTGACCGTGGTGACCAGCGGGAGCTGGCCCGCCGCCAGGTCCGACGACGTGGCGCTGACGGTGTTGCCGACGTCGTTGCTCACGAGCCCGACCCCGCCGATCAGCGGGAACGACACCCCGGCCACGAGCAGGCCCGCCACGAGGCAGAGCCCCAGCAGCCGGGCGGCCGGCCCGGACCGCCGCGGACGTTCCGGCGACCCGTCGTGCCCGCCGTCGGTGCCGGTCGCGCCGGTCCGGTCCGTTCCCCCAGTCATCGGCGTCCAGGTTACCGGCACGGCGCGAGGTTCATGCCATGTCGCCCGGATCGACCGGGTCGTGCGGCTCGTCCTGTACCGTACCGATCGCAGATCTCGAGTCTCGGATCCGTTTCGGGGCCTTTTCGGTGGAACCGTCCGCTCCTAGAGTGCGTCGAACCCCGTGAACGGGCGGGACGTGCGGCCGCGCAGGGCCGCGCGTACCGGGGTCGCGCACCGGCGGGGCGGGCGCGGTCCCCGGAGCCATGGGGCCACACGAGGGCGGGATGACGTGAGCGACGATTCGGGACGGACGACGGCCACGCGGAACTGGCGCCACCGGGCGCGCTGCCGCGACCAGGACCCCGACACCCTGTTCGTCCAGGGGGCGCGGCAGCGGGACGTACGCGAGGTGTGCAAGGCCTGCCCCGTGCGCACCGAGTGCCTGGCGCACGCCCTGGACAACCGCATCCGTTTCGGGGTGTGGGGCGGCATGACCGAGCGGGAGCGGCGCGCGCTGCTCAAGCGCCGGCCGGACGTGGTGTCCTGGTCCGCGCTGCTCGACGCCGCCCGGCGCGCGGCGCTGCGCCCGCAGGAGCCGGCGTCGGCGCCGTCTCCCCGGCGCGCCGACGGGGGCGGATCCGACGGGCCGGCCAGGCGGCCGGGGCGGACCTCGCGACAGGCCGGGTGAGTCCACGCGCCGGCTCCCCGCTGGGGATCAGGAGGAGAGCAGCTCCCCGATGGCTCGCAGGCCGTCGAGGTCGTGGACATCGGTGGACATCGCCGGCACGTCGACGATCGGGACGTTCGGGTGCGCCCGCGTGAAGCGGGCCAGCACCCGGCGCTCGCGCTCGGCGGTCTCCACCCGATCGGCGTGCAGGCGCAGCACGGCCGCCGTCGTCGCGTCCCCGCGGGCGGCCTCGAGGGTCTCCGCGCCCTCGCGGGCACGGGCGCCGGACAGCGACGCGTGCACCGGGTGGGTCCGGTTGAGCACCAGGCCCGCCAGCGGCATCCTCTCCGTCCCGAGCCGCTCCACGAAGTACGACGCCTCCCGCAGCGCGTCCGGCTCGGGCGACGCCACCACGAGGAACGCCGTCCCCGGGGCACGCAGCAGCTGGTAGGTGGCGTTCGCGCGCTCCTGGAAGCCGCCGAACAGCGTGTCGAAGGCCTGGACGAACGCCGAGGCGTCGGCCAGCATCTGCCCGCCGAGGATCGTCGAGACGGCCTTCGCGAACAGGTTGAACGTCGAGCCGACGAGCTTGCGCAGCGCGGAACCGCCGGCGCGGGCGGGCGCCGACAGCAGCCGGATCATGCGCCCGTCGAGGAACGACGACAGCCGCTGGGGCGCGTCGAGGAAGTCCAGCGCGGACCGCGAGGGCGGTGTGTCGACGATGATCAGGTCCCACCGACCCGTGGCCGCGAGCTGCCCCAGCTTCTCCATCGCCATGTACTCCTGCGTCCCGGAGAAGGAGGTGGAGATCGTCTGGTAGAAGGGGTTGTCGAAGATTGCCTGCGCCCGGTCGGGCGTGGTGTGGCCCAGGACCATCTCGTCGAAGGTCCGGCGCATGTCGAGCATCATCGCGGCCAGCTCGCCGTCCGAGCCGTCCGAGCCGTCGGCGACGGCGCCGGGCACCGCCCGCGGCTCGTTGTCGAGCTCCTCGAGGCCCATCGACTGGGCGAGCCGGCGCGCCGGGTCGATCGTCAGCACGACGACCCGCCGGCCGCGGGCCGCGGCGCGCAGGGCGAGCGCGGCGGCCGTCGTCGTCTTCCCGACGCCGCCGGAGCCGCAGCAGACGATCACCCGCGTCGCGCGGTCGTCGACCAGCGCGTCGAGGTCGAGGTGCCGCGGGCGGCGGACGCGGCCCGCGGGTGCGTCGCCGATCGGGTCAGCGGCCACGGTGCACCCCCTGCTCGCGGAGCAGCTCGGCGAGCTCGTACAGGCCCCCCAGGTCGACCCCGTCGGTGAGCTCGGGCAGCTCGAGCTGCGGCATCCCGGCCTCGTCGAGCCGCGAGCGGACGCCCGCCTCGACCGCGAGCCGCTCGGTGTGCTCGCCGACCTCGGTGAGCAGACCGTCCATCTCCTCGTCCTTGAGGAAGAGCCCCGCGGCCTCGAGCCCGGCGCGCAGCCCGCCCTCGTCGACGACCTCACGGTTCACGGGCAGCCGGGCCGGCCGCACCCGGTTCACCATCACCGCACCGGGCGGCAGGTGGGCACTGGTGAGCTCGTCCACGGTGTCCAGCGTCTCCTGCACCGGCAGGTCCTCCAACTGGCTCACGACGTGCACCACGGTGCGCGGTGAGTGCAGCAGCGCGACGACCCCCTCGCTCTGCGTGCGGATGGGGCCGGTCCGGGCGAGCGTCCCCATCGCCTTGGTGACGTCGAGGAACTTCACGACGCGGCCCGTGGGCGGGGCGTCGAGCACGACCGCGTCGTAGAGGGGCTGGCGCGAGCCGCTGCGGCGCGAGCCCCCGCGGTCCTCGCCGACGGTGCGCCCGACGCACTCCTTGACCTTGCCGGTCAGGAGCACGTCGCGGAGCCCGGGGGCGAGCGTCGTCGCGAACTCGACCGCACCCATGCGTCGCAGCGTCCGACCGGCGAGCCCGAGGTTGTAGAACATCTCGAGGTACTCGAGCAGGGCCTCCTCGGCGTCGACGGCGAGGCCGCGGACCTCGCCGCCGTCGGGCGCCACCGCGATCCGCTGCTCGGCGTAGGGCAGGGGCGGGGTGTCGAAGAGCTGCGCGATGCCCTGGCGGCCCTCGACCTCGACGAGCAGGGTGCGCCCGCCGTCGGCGGCGAGGGCGAGGGCCAGGGCGGCGGCCAGCGTCGTCTTGCCCGTGCCGCCCTTGCCCGTGACGACGTGGAGCCGGGCCGAGGCCAGGGACTCCGGCCAGCGTTCGACGCCCCCGTCGTCGAGGACGCCGATTCGGCCCGAGCGGCGGTGGTTGCTCACGGCGACCAGGGTAGGACCGCCGGAACGGGGCCGTCGGCCCCGCCCGGAGGGGTTCCGTCACACCGGCCTCCTCCGGCGGGTGACCGAGCGTGCCCGGCGCGTCACCGGAGGTGTGACGGGTACGCACTGGTCCGGGGCGCGACGGGGCGGTCCGGAACGGACATCTACCCTCGGTCGCCATGAGTGCCCAGACCTGGGAGTACGCGACCGTTCCGCTGCTGACCCACGCGACGAAGCAGATCCTCGACCAGTGGGGCGCGGACGGCTGGGAGCTCGTCACCGTCCTCCCGGGGCCGACGGGCGAGCAGCACTTGGCCTACCTCAAGCGGCCCCTGTCGTGACGACTCCGACGGGGCCCCGGGCGCGGCTCGCGGAGCTCGGCATCGAGCTCCCGCCGGTGGCACCGCCGAAGGGCATCTACGTGCCGGCCAAGAAGGTCGGCGCGCAGGTGTGGACCTCGGGCCAGCTCCCGCTCGTCCGCGGTGACCTGCCGGCCACCGGGCTGGTCGGCGCCGAGGTGTCCGTCGACGACGCGAAGGCCTGCGCCCGCATCGCGGCCCTGAACGCCCTCGCCGCGATCGACGCGGTGGTCGGGCTCGACGCGGTCGCGTCCGTGGCCAAGGTCGTCGGCTTCGTGGCGTCGGCACCCGGGTTCGGCGCCCAGCCCCAGGTGGTCAACGGAGCCTCCGAGCTCATGGGCGAGGTCTTCGGTTCGTCGGGCGAACACGCCCGCTCGGCGATCGGGGTGGCGGCGCTGCCGCTGGGCGCCCCGGTCGAGGTTGAGGTCGTCGTCGACCTGGCGTGAGCTTCTCGGCAGGCCCGCGGGAGGACGACGCTCGCGGCGGAGGGAGACGGACGTGGCGAGCACGGGTGCCGGCCTCGAGGCCACCGGGATCGACGGGGCGCCGGCCGGTGACGACCGGATCGACGCGGCCCGCGGTCCCGCCGACGCGCGGCCCTTCGGCGTGGAGCGCGCCTGCCACGACCTCCTGGTCGCCCTCGCCGGGCGCCTGCCCGACCGGCCGTTGTGGCGGCTGCGCGACTGGCTCGCGGCCGACGCCGTCGCCGCGCTGCGCACGGCGGTGCCCCGCACGCTGCTGCGCCACCGCCTCGGGGTCACCGAGACCGAGCGGGCCCTGCTGCGCGAGGCCGTGACCGGCTGGCACGGGCCGGTCCGCCTCGTCGACGCGGTGCTGCACGCCGACGCCGCCCCGGAGCCCGCCGCGACGTTCGCCGAGGCGGGACGGTCCGGCTGGGACACCCCCGACCTGGTGCTCCGGGCGCTGCTGCCCACGGTCGGCGAGGTCGGCGAGGTGCGGCGGGCGTGGCGGACGGCCGGGCCGGGGGAGCCCGACGAGCAGGTGCGCGTCGTCCTCGTGAGCGCGGCCGGCGACCTGCCCGCGCTCACCGGTGCTGTGCAGCGGGCCCTGCGGGCGCACGGCGGCCCCGTCGCCGACGTCGAGGTGATCGGCGAGGGCACCGTCACGACCTCCTACCACCGCGCGGCGCTCGCCGCCTCCGACGTCCTCTGGCGAGCCGGGGCTCCGGCCTCGGTGTCCGCCCCCGGTCCCGAACGTGGTGCCGGCCTGCCGGGCCCGCGGGCGGGCACCGCCTCACCGGCGGAGCTGGTGCACCATGGCTGAGCCCGGGCCGCAGCACGACGGGCCGCGCCCGCCCACGCCGCGTCCGCGTGGCGAGAGGCGCGACCCGGTGGCGCTCGCCGCGTGGCGGCGGGTCGCCGAGCAGCGTCGTCGTGCCGTCGACGGCGCGGGCTCGGCATCCGACGAGGATCCGGTGTCCTCGCTGCCCGACGTGTCCGCGCCCGGCGCATCCGGTGCCGCCGGTTCCCCCGCGCCCGCGTCCCCGGGCGACCGGGTCGTGGCGGTCGAGGCGCCGCTCGTCGAGGCGCCGGCCGCCGAGCAGACCGCCGACGAGGCAGCCGACCCGGCGGGAGGCGCCGTGGCCGACGGCGCGGCGGGCGCCGAGGACCTGCCGTCGGTCCGCATCGCCGCCGACGACGAGGCGGATGACGGGCCGGTCGTGTCCGGCACCCCGGCCACGGCCGACCGGCACGGCGAATCCGCACCGGTGACGACGGGACCCGGGGACGGGTCGCCCGGGCGCCTGCACGACGTCCTGCTCGGCCTCGCCGGGCGGCTCGACGACGACGCCCTGACCTCGGTCCGCGAGATGGTCGCGGCGGAGGACGACGCCGAGGCCGCCGAGCTGCTCGGCGGCTGTCTGCTGGCCGGCGGGGTCGGGCTCACCGCAGGGGAGCGGGCTGTCCTGCGGCCGTGGTTCGCCGCCGCCCGGGTCGACGCGGAGCTGCTGGACCTGGTGCCCACCGACACCGCCGCGCTCGACCGCCCGGTGCACCGCTTCGTCGCGACCGCCGGCGACCGGGCAGCCGGTCTCCCGCTCGCCCGGGCGGCACGCCGGTTGCCGGGGGTGCTGGCGGTGCGCGAGAGCTGGCGCGTGACGCCGGCGGGCTCCGCGCCCGGCCCCGTGCCACACCGCGTGGTCCTGGTGGAGACCGAGGGCCCGGACGACTACGACCACGTCGTGCACCACCTCGTGCACGCCGCCCGGACCCTCGATGACACCTCGGTCGAGGTGTTCGCCGCCGGTGCCGCGCTGCCCGCCTACCACCGCGACGCGCTCGCGTCCGCGCGCCCGCTCGTCGCCGCCGAGGGCGCGCCATCGCCGCGGCCCGCCGCCGAGCACCCGGACCCCGCCGAACGCGAGGCGCCGCGGTCCCCGTCCGTCGAGGAGGAGACCGGGCGGACCGTCGCGGACGCCGGCAGGGCCCGCCCCGTCACGTCACCGCCGGCCGGGCCCCGTCGTCGGGACGCGGACGAGTCCGACGACGCGGGCGACCCCGCCCCCGCACCGACGCTGCCTGCCGCGGAGCCCGCCGCGCCCGTCGCCGACGTCGTCCCCGCGACGGCCGACGAACCGGCGGACACGGACCGGTCGGTGCCGGCCGAGACGCCGCCCCAGACCTCGATCGACGACGACCTCTCCTCGACCGCACGCCGGATCGCCGCCCTGTGGGCGCAGCCGTCCCCGGAGGACTTCTCGGCGCCGCTGCCGGCGGAGTCGCTCGAGCCCACCCGGCTGGAACCGGCGGGCGGTGACCTCGTCGACCCCGGACCGGAGGACACGCCCAGCGGGCGGCACGGCCGCGCCCCGGCGAACGACCCGGGGACCACGTCGTTCCGCTCCCCGCGGCCCCGCGTACGCACCAACGGGCATCGTCTCCCCCCGGCCGACGAGCCCGGCGACCTCGCGGGTCCTGCGGGCCCCGCGCCGGACCCGGACGCCTCCGACCCGGCTGTCTCCGACCCCGATGGCGCGCAGGTCCGGCGCACCCGCCAGAGCCGCGCCCCCGACGTCGACGGACACTCCCCGCGGTTCGGGCACGACGCCCGCTTCGGCGCCGGCGCGGGGCCGGCCTGGCCGGGCGGCCCCGTCGCGGGCGACTCCGGACCCGGACCGGACACGCTGTTCACCTCCCCGGTCGAGGTCGGGGAGGAACCGGTCGTCTTCGGGATCGACGGCCACCGCGGCGGCCCGGGCCACCGTCACGACCCCGTCCCGCCCGCGCCCGACGACGAGCCGGCCACCGGCCCCGTCGCGTGGTCCGGTCCGGGCGCAGGTGGCGCGGCGGCTCCGCCGGCCGGACCCCACGTGATCAGCCCCCCTCCGGCCGGCCCCGCCGCCGGTCCGTCGGCTGCGGGGCGGACCCACGTGCCGGGTCCCCCGGCGCCCGGACGGCCGGGCCCGCGCCGACCCGGTGAGCCCGCGGAGGACGTGGCTCCGCCGTGGGCGCCCGCCGACGGCGGCGGGTGGACGTCGCGGCCCCCGGGCTCCCAGCCCCCGGGCCGTCCCCCGGCGGCCGACGGCGAGCCCGGCCGGTCCGCCGAGCCGGAGGCGCCGGCCTCCTGGTCGCCGGACTTCGACGACTCGGTCGCCCAGCTCTCGGACCGGGAGCGCGAGCTCCTCGCGCGGCTGCACGAGGAGCTCGCGCAGCGGGAACGCGCCGAGGGGCCCGACCCGTTCGCCGGCCCCCCGCGCCGCGGGTCGGGGCCCCAGCCGCCGCAGCAGCCGCCGGGGCCGCACCCACCACGCCCGGGTCCACCCCACGGACGGCTCAACGGGCACGGCCTGCCGCCCGAGCGGCCGGACGACGCGGGCTGAGCGGGCGTCGCCGTAGGGTCCGAGCGTGACCGCACCGTCCGAGAACCCCCGGCCCGTGCACCCCGCCTACGAGATGCTGCGTCCCGTCACCGCGGCTGCCGGGGTGGTGCTCGCCGAGAACCCGTCCGGGATGACGCTCGACGGCACCAACAGCTGGGTGCTGCGTGCGCCCGGGCAGCGCGGCTGCGTCGTCGTCGACCCCGGACCCGACGAGGCCCGCCACCTCGACCGGCTGGTGGAGCAGGGCCCGGTGGAGCTGATCCTGCTCACCCACCACCATCTCGACCACAGTGCGGCGGCGCGGGCGTTCTCGGAGCGGACCGGGGCGCCGGTGCGGGCGCTCGACCCGCAGCTCTGCCTGGGGGCGGAGGGGCTCGGCGCCGACGAGGCCCTCGGCGCGGCCGGGCTCGCCATCCGGGTGGTGGCGACGCCGGGGCACACGACCGACTCGCTGTGCTTCCTCGTCGAGGGTGACGACAGCGTGCTCACCGGGGACACCGTGCTGGGCCGGGGCACGACGGTGCTCGGCGACCACCACGGCGCCCTGGGGCAGTACCTGAGCTCCCTGGACCGGCTGGCCGCGCTGCCCGCGGGCACGACGCTCCTCCCGGGTCACGGACCGGACCTCGCCGAGGCCCCCCAGGTCGCCCGCGACTACCTGGCCCACCGCGAGCAGCGCCTCGAGCAGGTGCGCAAGGCGTTGCGCCGGCTCGGCGACGGCGCGACCCCGCGGCAGGTCGTCGAGATCGTCTACGCGGACGTCGACGAGTCACTCTGGCCGGCGGCGGACATCTCCGTCGCCGCGCAGCTGGAGCACCTGCGTTCGCGCTGACGCGCCTGTGCGTGTGTTTCCGTGCCAGGGCACGGAAACACACGCACGAGCAGAGCTAACGGGCGCGGCGGGCCAGGCGGTCCGGCTCGAGGATGAGCACGCTCTTGCCCTCGAGGCGCAGCCAGCCGCGTGCGGCGAAGTCGGCGAGGGCCTTGTTCACGGTCTCGCGGGAGGCGCCCACGAGCTGGGCGATCTCCTCCTGGGTGAGGTCGTGCGTCACCCGCAGCAGCCCGGCCTCCTGCGACCCGAACCGCTGGGCGAGCTGCAGCAGCGCCTTCGCGACCCGGCCCGGCACGTCGGTGAAGATGAGGTCGGCCAGCAGGTTGTTCGTCCGGCGCAGCCGGCGGGCGACCACGCGCAGCAGCTGCTCGGCGATCTCCGGACGCTGGGAGATCCACTCCTTGAGCGCCGTGCGGTCCATCGAGTAGGCGCGCACGTCGGTGACACAGGTCGCCGTGGAGGTGCGGGGGCCCGGGTCGAAGATCGACAGCTCACCGAACATGTCGGAGGGACCGAAGATCGACAGCAGGTTCTCCCGACCGTCCGGCGACCGCCGGCCGATCTTCACCTTGCCGCTCTGCACGATGAACAGCCGGTCGCCCGGCTCGCCCTCGTTGAAGATGACGGTGCCGCGGGGGAACTCGACCCGGTCGAGAGACTCCGTCAACACCTCGACCGCGGCCGGATCCACGCCTTGGAAGATCCCCGCGCGGGCCAGTACCTCGTCCACCGTCCGCTCCTCGCCGACTCGTCCGACCCTGCACCACCCGGGACCGGCGGCCCCGGTACGCGCTGTGTCACCGGTCACGTCTTACTCAAGTCTAGTCGTGTGCGCCGCCATGATCACGCGGCACGCGGTCGACGCGATCCCGGATCCATCTCCCGTGGCCGTCCTCCGCGAGCTGCCTCCCCCGTTCGGACGAGCCTACCCGCACGGCATGACGCCGCTGGGTGAGCGTCAGACGCTCGTCGTGCTCCGGGGGGACTCCGACGAGCCGCCCCCTCGCTTCGAGCCACCGTGCCGCTTGCCGAGATTGCGCAGCCGGAACATCTGCAGGGCCCCTCCGATGCCCTGGCGGAACAGGGCCTTCACCTCGTCGGGGCGTGCGCGCTCGAGGAAGTCCTCGACCTCGTCCTCACGGACGGTGCCCGCGCGCAGTCTCGTCTCCAGGCGCTCCATGCCCAGGGCGAAGACCATGATGAGCAGGGGGATGAGGACGGCGATCCAGGCGGTCATGGTGCCCGGAATGCTCTCGCACGCGCGCGGGGGAGCGGGCACCGGGGTCGTCCCCGCGTGTCGGGCCGTTCACTACCCTGGTCGGATGACCTCGGGGTCTCCCACCACGCAGACGCGGACGTCCGGCGCGACGGCGAGACCGGGCGAGACCCGGCTCGGCCTCGTGCGGCGGGCTCGTCGCATGAACCGGGAGCTCGCCGCCGCGCACACCGACGCGCACTGCGAGCTCGACTTCACCTCACCGCTCGAGCTGCTCGTGGCGACGGTCCTCTCCGCCCAGACCACCGACGTCACCGTCAACCGCGTGACGCCGGCGCTGTTCGCCCGCTACCCGGACGCGGCCGCGTACGCGGGCGCCGACCGTGTCGAGATGGAGGAGATCCTCCGGCCGACCGGCTTCTACCGGGCGAAGACGAACTCGGTGATCTCCCTCGGGCAGGCCCTGGTCGAGAAGTTCGACGGTGAGGTCCCCGGCCGCCTCGAGGACCTGGTGACCCTTCCCGGCGTCGGGCGCAAGACCGCCAACGTGGTGCTCGGGAACGCGTTCGGCGTCCCCGGCATCACCGTCGACACCCACTTCGGCCGGCTCACCCGCCGCTGGGCGTGGACCGACTCCGAGGACCCGGTGGAGGTGGAGAAGCAGGTCGGGGCGCTCATCGAGCGCAAGGAGTGGACCATGCTCTCCCACCGTGTGATCTTCCACGGGCGGCGGGTGTGCCACGCGAAGAAGCCGGCGTGCGGGGCCTGCTCGCTCGCGAAGGACTGCCCCTCGGCCGGGATCGGGGAGACCGACCCGCGCAAGGCGGCCACGCTCGTGAAGGGCCCGGAGGCCGATCACCTCCTGGCCCTCGTCGGTCTCGAGCGGTGACGCGCACCGAGGTCGGTGCGACCCTGCTCGTGCTGGTCCTGGTGGTGATCGGGGTCATCGCCCTGTGGCCGCGGGACACCGACGGCGGCGCCGCCCCGCAGGCCGTGCCGAGCGCCGCGCCGACGGTGCGCAGCGACCCGGCCGAGCTCGCCGCCGCCCGCGCGCAGGCGGCGCTGCAGCCCTGCCCGGCACCGGCCGCGGACACCGCTCCGGCCGGCGCCCCGCTCGCCGGGCTCACGCTCGACTGCCTCGGCGCCCCCGGCCGGGTCGACCTCGCCGCGGCGCTCCCCGGACGAACCACGTTGGTCAACCTGTGGGCCTCGTGGTGCGGGCCCTGCCGCGAGGAGATTCCCGCGATCACCGCCTACGCGGGCCAGCCCGGCGCGGCCGCCGTGCTCGGGGTCGACGTCGCCGACGACCCCGCCGACGCGCTCGCCCTGCTCGACCAGCTCGGGGCGCACTACCCCTCGGTGTCCGACCCCAGCCAGACGGTCGCGCGCCGGCTCGGGGCGGCCCCGGTGCTCCCGGCCAGCGTCGTGGTCCGTCCCGACGGGTCGGTGGTCCCGTTGCCCCCGCAGGTGTTCGCCTCCCCCGCCCAGGTGCGCAGCGCGGTCGACGGCTCGCTCGCGAAGGCGGCCGGGTGAGCCCCCTGCTGCGCCCGCGGGAGGCACCGCGGTCGCTCGCGCCGCTCGTCGACGGCTGTGCGCGGGCGTCGGCGGACGACGTGCCGCTGCGCCGCCGCCCATCGGACCACCCGTCCCGCGAGGCGGCGGTGCTGCTGCTCTTCGGCGAGGCGGACGACGGCGGGCCCGACCTGCTGCTCACCGAGCGCGCCACCGAGCTGCGCGACCACGCCGGCCAGGCCGCGTTCCCGGGGGGCGGGCTCGAGCCCGACGACGGCGAGGGGCTCGACGCCCGCGTGCGCGCCGCGCTGCGCGAGACGCAGGAGGAGACGGGCGCCGACCCGGCCGGCGTCGTCCCGCTCGTGACGCTGCCGCGCCTGACGATCCCCGTGACCGGGTTCGCGGTGACGCCCGTCGTCGCCCACTGGGCCCGGCCCGGCCCGGTCCACGCCGTCGACCCGGGGGAGACGGCCGCCGTCGTGCGGGTCCCCGTCGCCGAGCTGATCGACCCGGCGCGGCGGTTCATGGTCACCTCCCCCAGCGGCTACCTCGGCCCCGCGTTCGCCGTGCGGGGGCTCTTGGTGTGGGGGTTCACCGCGCTGGTCCTGTCCTGGGTTCTCGACCTCGCAGGGTGGACGATCCCCTGGGACACCGGGGACGTCCGCGACCTCGGCGAAGCGTGGGCCCGGCGTGGTGAGGACCTGACGGCCCGCCGTCCGGACAACGAGGCGGCTCGCCGCCGTGAGGGAGACGCGATCCGATGAGCTGGGTCGACATCGTCGTCGTGCTGCTCGCGATCGCCGCGGCCATCTCCGGCTGGCGGCACGGGCTCGCGGTGGCCGCGCTGTCCTTCCTCGGCGTCGTCGGCGGCGCGCTGCTCGGTCTCAAGCTCGCGCCCCTGGTGGTGGGGCTCTTCCAGGGCGACACCAGCCGCGTCGTCGTCAGCGTCCTGATCGTGATCGCGCTGGTGGCGCTGGGCGAGACGCTCGGGGTCTACCTCGGGCGGGCACTGCGCGACCGGATGCGGCTCAACGCGGTGCGCACCGTCGACTCGACGTTCGGCGCGGTGCTGCAGGCCATCACGGCGCTGGTCGTGGCGTGGCTGATCGCGCTGCCGCTCGCCACCTCGTCGAACGTCGCGCTGTCCTCGGCGCTGAAGAGCTCCGCGGTGCTCTCCACGGTCGACGCGGTGATGCCGACCCCGATCCGGGCGCTGCCCAACGAGCTGCGGTCGATGTTCGACGCGTCCGGCTTCCCCGACGTGCTCTCGCCCTTCTCGTCGACGCCGGTGGCGGAGGTGCCCGCGCCGAATCCGGAGCTGGTGCAGGACCCGGTCGTCCGGCGGGCCCGGGCGAGCGTGCTGAAGATCCGTGGACGGGCACCGTCGTGCTCGCGGGCGCTGGAGGGCACCGGGTTCGTCATCGGGAACCAGCGGGTGATGACGAACGCGCACGTCGTCGCGGGGACCAGCGAGGTGTCGGTGGAGGTGCCCCAGGCCGGCGGCGGGGCGGACACCGAACCGGCCCGGGTCGTCTACTACGACGAGCAGGTCGACGTCGCCGTGCTCGCGGTGCCCGACCTCGACGCGCGGGCGCTGCCGTTCAACTTCTCCGGCGCGCAGACCGGGGACAACGCCGTGGCCCTGGGCTATCCGCTGGACGGCCCGTTCTCCTCGTCGCCCGCCAAGATCCGGCAGCGCATCCAGCTGCGCGGCCCCGACATCTACGACTCCTCGACGGTGACCCGCGACGTCTACACGATCCGCGGCACGGTGCGGTCGGGGAACTCCGGCGGCCCGTTGGTCAACCCGCAGGGCCAGGTCATCGGCGTGGTGTTCGGTGCCGCGGTCGACCAGGGCGACACCGGCTTCGTGCTCACCGCCGACCAGGTGCGGGCCGCGCTGAACGCCGCACCGAACGCGACGAGCCGGGTCTCGACAGGGAGCTGCGCGGCGTAGGTGCGCTCCGCGCAGGTGAGCAGTAATCCGTCCTATAGGGCGGATTACTGCTCACAAGCGACGGAGGAGCACCTCCGTGACGTGGCGCGGGGCCTCCTGGTGCGGGAAGTGACCGGCACCGGGCACCGTCAGGAACTCGTGGTCGGCGGCCCAGCGCGCGGACGCGCGCGCCACGTCCTCGGGGACCCAGGGGTCGGCGTCGCCGTGCAGCGTCAGGACCGGGACGTCGATCCGGCGGTCGATCGCGCGGGCGAACCGCCCGCCGTCGGGACGCCCCTGGGAGCGCACCGCCCAGCGGAAGTACTCCAGCGCGCAGTGGGAGGTCCGGGGGGTGAGGATCGCCGCCGCGTGCTGGGCGGCGACCCGGTCGAACTCGGGCGCGTCGGGCCAGTCCCGCCCGGAGCCGGTGGCGAGCAGCTCGCCGGCCCGCGACCCGCCGTCGCGGCGCAGGGAGCGCTCGGGCAGGCGCGGGAGCTGGAAGAACGCGACGTCGCGCAGCGCGGTCGCGTGCCGCCAGGGTCGCCGGTGCACCGCGTGGCGCAGGGCCAGCGGATGGGGGGTGGCGACGACGGCGAGGCGGGACACCACGCGCGGGTGCAGCGCGGCGACCGTCCAGGCGATCGCTCCGCCCCATCCGGCGCCGACGAGCGTGGCGCGGCGCGCGCCCAGCGCGCGGACGAGCCCGGCCACGTCGCCCGCGAGGGTCCACAGGTCGTAGCCCCGTGGGGGTCGGTCGGAGCCGCAGTAGCCACGCAGGTCCGGGGCGACGACGTGGTGGCCGGCCGCCCCGAGCGCGGTGAGCTGGTGGCGCCAGGACCACCAGAACTCCGGGAACCCGTGCAGGAGCAGGACCGGGTCGTGGCCCGACCCTGCCTCCCCGCACTCCGCGACGTGCAGCCGGATGCCGTTGGCCGACACCGCACGGTGCCGCCACGGCCCCGGCAGCGTGGCCGGGGCGTCCTCGGCGAGCTCGCTCAGGAGGTCGACGGCGGGGCGTCGGAGCGACCGCGGCGCAGCGCCTCGACCGACTCGCGGGCCGTCTCGATGGTCCGCTCCGGTGCCCGGATCTTGCGGACCTTGAGGTAGCCGAGGAACCCGGCGATGCCGGCGATGACGACCATGATGCCGAAGGTGACCAGGTACCCGGCCCACTGCTGGCTCGGCCAGATGAGGTTGAAGGCCTCGGCGACGGCGAAGAAGAAGTAGAAGAGGCTGAACAGCCCGATCACCGCTGCCAGCACGAAGAAGATGCTGCCCTGCACCCCCTTCTTGACCTCGGCGGTGACCTCCTGCTTGGCGAGCTCGACCTCCGCACGCACCAGCGTGGAGACGTGCGTGGTCACCTCCTTGACCAGCGTCCCGACCGACGCGTCGCCGGTGGCGCGCACCGGTTCGGCGTGGAGCGGGATCGAGGGCACCACGGGGGGTCCTCCGGATGACGACGGCGAGGTCACGGGCCCTCCTGGCGGGTCGGGTCGAGAGCGGGCACATCGTGCCACGGGCGCGGCGTCGCGGTGCCGTGACACGGGTGCACGAGCCGTGTCTTCCCGATCAATGCCGGGTCCAGTCCTCCGACGGTGGAGGTGTCACTCCGCGGGCGACCGGCGCAAGGCCTTGCGCTGCGAATGGTGGCGCTTGTCCTCCAGTCGACGCACCCGCGCGCGGCGACTGGGACGACGGGCCCGACGCGCGGGCGGGTCGGGGAGGAGCGCGTCGCGCAGCAGCGCCGCGAGCCGCCGGCGGGCGGCCTCGCGGTTGCGGCGCTGGGAGCGGTGCTCGGACGCGGTGACGCTCACCCGGGCCCCGCCGAGGAGACCGGGGACGCGCTCGAGGAGCCTGGCCCGGACGTCGGCGGGGATGCCGGGCGCCTCGGCGAGGTCGACGAGGAGCTCGACCCGCGAGTCGGCCGTGTTCACGCCCTGCCCGCCCGGGCCCGAGGACCGGGAGAACCGCCAGGTCAGGGCGTTCGCGGGCAGCACGACGTCGGCGGAGACCCGCAGGTCGCCGGTGGCGTCGTCGTGCTCGTCCATGGCGTCCAGTCTCCTATATGTCGAGCAGTGTGGAACGACGGTCGGGGGACAGCGTCTCTGGATCAGCGCGGTTCGGCGCACATGGCAACGAAGACGAGGCCGTCGCTACCTGCTTGGAGCTGTCGGCTGGACTCCACGGTGACCGCGATGAACAGCCCGGGCCGGACGGGAATGTCCTCGTAGTCGACCATCACCCACCCGGTTCCGGTCAGGATGACGTAGAGGTCTTCGACACCGTCGTCACGGTGGTCGTGGCGCACGGTCTTGCCGTGAGGTGGGAGCTCGACCTGATAGACCTCGAAAGCGCTGATGCCGAGGTGTTCGCTGACCCGCTTGTCGAACGGGCTGGCCGCGGGATGTGGACCGGGTCCTGCGGTGATCGATGAGGGATCGACGATCGTGTAGCTCACGCGGGTCAGGCTAGGGGCCATCGGCGTGCTCCATCGGATGCTGACACCTGGCGTCAGTATCAGCACATCGTCACGCGGTGACCCCTGACGGATCGCGCCACCTGCGACGATGGAGGCCGTGACGACCTCGACGACCGACCCGCTCGCACCGCTGCTCGACCTGCCCGGGGTCGCCGAGGGTGCCGAGTCCGTCCGCCGGCACGTCGAGGCCGTGCACGGCCACCGCACCAACCGCCGGGGCTGGCCCACCACCGCCGCGGAGGCCACCGTGCGCGCGGCCCGCGCCTCGGCCGCCCTCGACGGCGGGAGCGCCGACCTTCCCGAGGACGGTCCCGTCACCGACCCGACGCTGGCCGGGGCGCTGCGCGTGGCCGAGGCGCTCGGCGGTCTGCTCCCCACCTGGCGCCGGGCCCCGCTGCAGGCCCTCGCCCGGCTGCACGTCCTCGCCGCGACCGATCGGGTGGGGGAGCCCGACCTGGGCCGGCCCCGCCCCGGCGCCTGGGTCTCCGCGCGGCTCGACGCGCTCGCGGGCCTCGTCGTCGGGGGCACCTCGGTGCCGGGCCCGGTCCTCGTCGGCGTGGTGCACGGCGAGCTGCTCGCGCTCTCCCCGTTCCTCGTCGCCAACGGCGTCGTCGCACGCGCGGCCGCCCGGCTCACGGCGATCTCGACCGGGCTGGACCCGAAGGGGCTCGTCGTCCCCGAGGTCGGCCACCTGCGCACCGCCACCGAGTACCGCACCGCCGCCCAGGCGTTCGCGTCCGGCACCCACGAAGGCCTCGCCGAGTGGTTCTCCCACTGCGTCACCGCGTGGCGGACGGGCGCGAAGGAGGCCACCGGCATCGCCGACGCCGCGGGCTGAGCCGTTCGGACCATCGCGCCATCCCCACCGGCACCGCCGGGGCGTTCCGTCCCCAGGCCCGTCGCCGACCGTTCGGTCCGCGCGGCTCCCGGCGCGACGCTGCTGCCCGTGGACGGACGACGGGTGACGGTGTGGTGCGACGACGAGGATCTGCTCGACGAGGTGGTCCGCGTCGCGGCGGCGGCGGGCTGCGAGCTGGAACGGGTGCCCGACGCGGCCGCGCTCCGGCGACGATGGCCGGGCGCGGCGATGGTGCTGCTCGACGAGGCCGCCGCGCGGGCGGTGGCGGGGGTGCGGCTGGGACGCCGCGACGGGGTGGTGGTGCTGTGCCGGGGCGATCCACCGGGCAGCGTGTGGGAGCGGGCGGTCGCGGTGGGCGCCGAGCACGTGGTGTCGTTGCCCGAGGGTGAGGAGTGGCTGGTGTCGGCCCTGTCCGACACCGTCGAGGAGGGCGCCGCCGGCGACGGCCGGGTCGTCTCGGTCATCGGCGGGCGCGACGGCGCGGGGGCCTCGGTGCTCGCGGCGGCCGTGGCGGTGCGGGCGCACGCCGACGGGTCCCGGGTGCTGCTCGTGGACTGCGACCCGCTGGGCGGCGGGCTCGACCTCGTGGTCGGCGCGGAGCAGGCGGAGGGTCTGCGCTGGCCGGGTCTCGCGCTGGGCGGCGGGCGGGTGGCCGCGTCGTCGCTGCACGAGGCACTCCCCGCGGCCGAGAACGGCGCACCGCCGCTGACGGTGCTCTCGTGCGACCGCCACGGCCCCGGTCCCGCCCCCGAGGCGGCGCTCGCGGTGGTGGAGGCGGGCCGGCGCGCGGGCGACACCGTGGTGTGCGACCTGCCGCGCCACCTCACCGACGCGGCCGCGGCGGTGCTCGACGCGTCCGACCTGGCGGTGCTCGTGGTGCCGGCCGAGGTCCGCGCGACCGCGGCCGCCTCGCGGGTGGCCCGCCACCTGGGCGACCGGGGCGCGACGGTGGCCGTGGTCGTGCGGGGGCCGTCACCCGGCGGTCTGGTGGGTGACGACGTGGCGCAGGCGCTCGGTCTCGAGGTGCTGACCTCGGTGGACGCCGAGCCGGGCCTCGCGGCGGCTCTGGACCGCGGTGTCGTGCCCGGCGTCCGCCGCGGACCCCTCGCCACCGCCGCGAGGGCCGTGCTCGATGCGGTCGAGGCGCGCCGGGGCGGTCGACCCGCGGCGGCCTGAGCGACCCGGCGCCGACCCGACGCCGACACGACCCGGCCCGGCCCACGCACGGTGGGCCGGGTCGTCGTCGTGCGCGCGGGCGGTGCTGGTCCGTCCGGCGTAGTGCCGGTCCACAGCCGGCACCGGGGGCCCGGGTTGTCCACAGGCCGTGTTCCCGGGCTCGGGGTTCGGGGCGCCGCTCGGGCAGCGTGGTCGCCGTCGGGAGACGGAGGGGCGGTGGCGGTGGTGGTGACCACGGCGGAGGCGGGGCCAGAGGTCGGCGACCTCGTGGAGCGGGTGCGCACGCGGCTGGCGGGCGCGGGCGGCGAGGCGGGCGTGGCCGAGCTCGCGGCGGCGGTCCGGGCGGAGGCGCGGGGGGTGGTCGGCGACGCGGACGTCCTCGCCGCGGTCCGCGCCCTGCAGCGGGAGTTCGTCGGAGCGGGCCCGTTGGAGCCGCTGCTGCGGGACCCGGCGACCTCGGACGTGCTCGTCACCGCTCCGGACGCGGTGTGGGTGGACCGGGGCGCGGGGCTCGAGCGCACCGGAGTGGTGTTCGCCGACGAGGATGCGGTCCGGCGCCTGGCCCAGCGCCTCGCCGCGGCGGCGGGCCGGCGGCTGGACGACGCCAGCCCCTACGTCGACGCGCGGCTGCCGGGCAGCGGGGTGCGGCTGCACGCCGTGCTCCCGCCGGTGGCCGCCGACGGCACGTGCGTCTCGTTGCGCGTGCTCCGCCCGGCCCGCCACGACCTGGACGCCCTCGAGGCGGGCGGCACCGTCGACGCCACCGGACGAGCGCTGCTGGAGGCGGTGGTCGCGGCGCGGCTGGCGTTCCTGGTGGTGGGGGGCACCGGCTCAGGGAAGACGACGGTGCTCTCGGCGCTGCTCGCCCGCGTTCCCGCCGCCGAGCGGATCGTCGTGGTGGAGGACGCCGAGGAGCTGCGCCCGGCCCACCCGCACGTGGTGCGCCTGGTCTCGCGGCCGGCGAACGTCGAGGGCGCGGGCACCGTGCTGCTGCGCGACCTGGTGCGTCAGGCGCTTCGGATGCGTCCCGACCGGCTTGTGGTCGGCGAGGTGCGCGGCGCCGAGGTCTGCGAGCTGCTCGCGGCGCTGAACACCGGGCACGACGGCGGGGCGGGCACGGTGCACGCCAACTCGCCGCGCGAGGTGCCCGCCCGGCTCGAGGCCCTGGCGGCGCTCGGCGGTATGAGCCCGGCGGCGCTGCGCAGCCAGGTCGCGGCCGCGCTCCAGGTCGTGCTCCACGTGCGGCGCCGCTCGGACGGTCTGCGGGTGCTCGAGGGCGTCGGGGTCGTGCGGCGCGGCGACGCGGAGGGGCTGGTGGTGGTCCCGGCGTGGGCCCGTGACGGCGGCTGGGCGGCGGGTCGGGCGGACCTGGGCGCGATGCTGGCCGAGCGGGGTGTCGACCCGCCCTGGCCGGCGTCGTCCGGGACTCCGGCCCTGCACGCCGGGGTGGCCTCGCTGCGAGCGGTGGGCACGGCATGAGCACCGCGGGTGCGGTCGCCCCGCTCGTGCTGCTCGCCGGAGCGACCGTGGTCTGGCCCGCCGCGGGCGCGCCAGGCCGGCTGCGCGCGCTGGGGCCTCGCCCGACCGACCGGGCCCGGGCCGCCGTGGCCCACGTCCCCGTGCTCGTGCCCGCCCTCGCGGTGCTCCTGGTGTCCGCGCTGCTCGCCGGTCCCGGCGGTGCGGCGGCGGCCGTCGTCCTCGGGGCGGTCCTGCTGCGGGCACGGCGGGCGCGCCGGCACGAGCGGGACCGGACCGAGACGACCGCCGGGCTCGCCGAGGGGTTCGCGGCCTTCGCCGGGGAGCTCCGCGCGGGCCACCCGCCCGCGTCCGCGGCCGCCGCGGCGGCACGGGACGCCGGGAGCGCCGCGCGTCGAGCGCTGGCACGGGTCGAGGCCACGGCCCGCCTCGGCGGGGACGTCCCCGCCGCGCTGCGGGAGCAGGCGGGCGCCGACCCCCTCGCCGGGCCGCACCTGGTCCGGCTCGCCGACGCCTGGTCGCTCGCCGACCGCCACGGGATCGGCCTCGCCGGGCTGGCGGAGGCGGTCGCCGAGGACCTCCGCGCCCGGAGCCGGTTCGCGGGCCGGCTCGCCGCCCAGCTGGCCGGACCCCGGACCACGGCCGCCGTCCTGGCCGCGCTGCCCGGGATCGGTCTGGTGCTCGGACAGCTCGTCGGCGCCCACCCGTTCGGCGTGCTCACCGGCACCCGGGTGGGTCAGGTGCTGCTGGTCGTCGGCGCGGTGTTCGTCGCCGCGGGGCTGGAGTGGAGCAGACGGCTGACCGCGGGGGTCGTGCGATGAGCGGGTTCGCTGCCGGACTGGTCCTCCTGGCGTGCGCGGCGCTCGTCGCCCCCGGTCCGGTCAGCGCGCGGTCGCGGGTGCGCTTCCTGCGGAGCCCGGTGCCGCCCGTCCGCCCCGCGACGTGGCCGCGGCGGCGGGACCGCGTGCGCAGGGACCCCTGGCAGGAAGCGGGCGCGTGGGACGAGCTCGCCTCCTGCCTGCGGGCGGGGCTCTCGCTCGACCGTGCGGTGCGCGCCGTCGCGACCTCGCTGCCCGGTCCGGTGGCGGACGCCCTCACGGGGGTGGCCGACCTGCTCGCCCTGGGCGCGGACCCCGTCGACGCCTGGGCTCCGGCGCTCGACGAACCCGCGACGGCCCGGCTGGCCAGGGCCGCCCGGCGGTCGGCGCGCAGCGGTGCCGCGGTCGCGGATGTCGCGACGACCGTGGCGGCGGACGTGCGCGCCGAGGCCGCCGAGGCGGTCTCCGCCCGCGCCGAGCGTGCCGGGGTGCTCGTCGCGGGCCCGCTCGGGTTGTGCTTCCTGCCGGCCTTCCTGGCGCTGGGGATCGCCCCGGTCGTCATCGGGCTCGCCGCGCCGCTGCTGGAGCGGACATGACCACCGCTACCCACCCCGGGGGCGGGACGAGAGGAGACGACGATGGAGAACCCGACGACGGTCGTGGCGCTGCTGATGGCTCGGCTGGCGGCCCTGGCGTGCGACGAGGAGGGGATGTCGACGGTCGAGTACGCGATCGGCCTGATCGCCGCGGCGGCGTTCGCGGGCCTGCTCTTCGTGATCATCAATGCTCCGGCCGTGATGGGCGCGCTGACCGGGCTGATCCAGCGCTCGCTCACCCCGGGGGGCGGCTGACCGGGCCGGAGGCACCCGGTCGCTGGACCGACCGCGGCATGGTGACCGTGGAGGCGGCGATCGCGATCGGGAGCCTCGTGGCGGTGCTCGCGGTCGTGCTGGCGGCCATCGGCGCGGTCGTCGCCGAGATCCGGTGCGTGGACGCCGCGGGGGAGGCGGCGCGGCGGGCCTCTCGCGACGACGTGGCCGGGGCGGAGGCGCTCGCCCGGGCGCTCCCGTCCGGCGCCGAGGTCCGGGTCGAGCCGGACGGGGACCTCGTCCACGTCCTGATCCGGGTCCCGCCGCTGGGCGGCGCGCTCCCGGGCCTGCGGCTCTCGGCCGAGGCGGTGGCGGCGCGCGAGCCCGCCGTCGCCGCCCCCACCGGACCGACCACTGCCGAGACCCCGGACGACCCCGCCCCAGAGGAGCCGGTGCCGTGAACGGCGCGCGGTCGGGACCGGGCGACGACCGGGGGCTGGCGACCGTGATCGCCGCCGGGGCGATCGGCGTCGTCGGGATCCTCCTGGGCGCGCTCCTGGTGCTCGGCGCGGTCATCACTACCCGCCATCGCGCGGAGAACGCCGCGGATCTCGCCGCGCTCGCCGGGGCGGCCGCGTCCGTGCAGGGCCGCGGACCCGGGTGCGCCCGGGCCCGCGACATCGCCGAGCGCAACGGCTCCGCCCTCGTGCGCTGCACCTGGCTGGGGTGGGATCTCCAGGTCGACGTGGCCCGGAGCTGCGGATGTCTCCCCCTCGCGGACACGACCACGGTCCGCGCGCGGGCAGGTCCTCTGGTGAAGGTCATGACGGCAATCGCCGAGATCACGGTCACCGATCGTGACCTGACCGTGTCCTCACCGGACGAGCGGGCCGGGGTCCCCGGCGAGCGGCGACACGGTTGGTGCAGTCGGGACGAGACGTGCTCCAGACGGCTCTCGCGGGCGCGTTCGCCCGCTCGCCGGTGCCAGTGATGGCGCTCGGCGTTCCGCCCCGGCCGATGGGCGACGACGGGTAGAAATCGCGAAGCGACCCGCCGTTACTGGGGAAGGAACACCGCACGGGGTGGACCAGTACCGGGAGGACCCGCATGCAGTGGTGGGACAGCTACCGCGCCGTCTACGGCACCGAGCTTCGCGCCGAGGCCATGGTGCTCGCCGATCACGGGTGGGCGGTGGTTCCGGGCACGTTCCCCCAGGGCGACGTCTGGACGGGGTGCACGGACGCGCCGCAGGCGGGCCCCGCCCCGGTCCTCGAGGACTGGGCGGCCGCAGCGAGCACCGACATCGGCCAGATCGCCGAGTGGTGGTCGGGCCTGCCGTACTCGATCCTGCTGCCGACGGGCCTGACCTTCGACGTGATCGAGGTGCCGGCGAGCGTCGGTCGCCGGGCGGCCGCGGCGCTGCGGGCGGTGGGGGTGCCGGTCCCGATCGCCGCCACGCCCACAGGTGAGTGGCTCTTCCCGGTGCTGCCGGGAGAGCCGCTGCGTCCCGACCTCGCGGGCCGGCCCGGGATGACGCTGCACGGGCGCGGCAGCTACCTGGCCGCCCCGCCCTCGACGTTCCCCCAGGGCTCCATCCACTGGCGGGTGCGCCCGGCGGCGTGCGGCTGGCGTCTCCCCGACCCCTACAGCGTCCAGGACGCCATGGCCGAGGCCGTCCGCGAGCGTCCCCAGCGCGGCCTCGGCGGGAGCTCGACCTACCGACTGGCGACCGTCGCCACCGGTATCCGGTCCTGACGGACCTGCACGACCCGGGGCGGACCCCGGACCAGCACAACTGAACAGACTCGGGTCGGCCAGGACCGCCGACGACGTCCCGCCGCAGAGCGCGCAGCCCCGCCGCAGCTCCGCGGGACGCCGGTCGGTCCCGGCCCACCCCGCGGCGGTGGGCGCGCACGGACGCGCCCGTGACCACCCCGGAGCGCGCGAGCGCGCCCACCGCCGCCCGAGGCAGCGCCGCAGGGCGGGTCGAGAACCCTCCCCGTCCTGCGGCGTGACAGAACTCCCCGCGGGCCGGGAGCCCCGAACCCCGGCCCGCGGCGGAACCCACCCACCGCAGCCGGCCGTCGTCAGGGGCACTGGCGGCATCCTCGGCCCGCTGCTCGGCTGTCAGGTGTGCCCGTGATCATGGCGGTCCGGTTGCGGGGGCGCTGCGGTCCGCCCGCCCGTCAGCCCGGCAGGCGCGCCAGCACCGCCGTGAGCACCGCGACCGCGCCGGCCTTGTCCAGCGGGTCGTTCCCGTTGCCGCACTTCGGCGACTGCACGCAGGAGGGGCATCCCGACGGGCACTCGCAGCCCGCGATCGCGTCCCGCGTCGCCGCCAGCCACGTCCGCATCGCCTCGTGCCCGCGGTCGGCGAACCCCGCGCCGCCGGGGTGCCCGTCGTGGACGAACACCGTCGGTCGGCCGGTGTCGGGGTGCAGCGCGGTGGACACCCCGCCGATGTCCCAGCGGTCGCAGGTCGCGACGAGCGGCATGAGCCCGATCGCGGCGTGCTCCGCGGCGTGCAGGGAGCCCGGCACCCGCGCGGGCACGATCCCGACGCCGTCGAGGAGGGTCTCCGAGAGCGTGTACCAGACCGCACGGGTGGCGAGCGTGCGCGCCGGGAGGTCCAGCGGAACCTGCTCGATCACCTGTCCCGACGGGGAACGGCGCAGGTAGCCGACGACCTGCTCGGTCACCTCGACCGTGCCGAGGCAGACCTGCAGCTCCGGTCCGTCCAGCGTGGCCGCGCCGAAGGACTCGCAGCGCTCGGTCTCGACCACCTCGATGTCGGTGACCGACCGGGACTGCGTCGACCACTCCGGCTCCTCGGGGTGGACGTGGGCGAGCCCCTCGGAGAGGTCGAGGGAGTCGACGACGTAGCTCTCGCCCTGGTGCAGGTGCACCGCCCCCTCGTGGACGGTGGACGGGGCAGCGCCCGGGTCCACGGTGCCGAGCATCCGCCCGGTCCCGGACTCCACGATCACCACCTGGTCGCCGCCCGACCCGCGGATGTCCACCCCGCCGTGCGGGCGTTCGGTGGGCAGCGCCCAGAACCAGCCGCCCCGACGTCGTCGGACCAGGCCCTCGGCCGTCAGGTCGTCGAGCGCGCGCCGAGCCACCTCGCCACCGAAGACGTCGTCGGTGTCCGAGGCGGTCAGCGGCAGCTCCGCGGCCGCGCACGCGAGGTGGGGCGCGAGCACGTAGGGGTTCGTCGGGTCGAGGACACACCGCTCCAGCGGCGCGCCGAGCACGGCCTCCGGGTGGTGCACGAGATAGGTGTCCAGCGGGTCGTCCCGCGCCACGAGCAGGACCAGCGCGTCGTCCCCCGAGCGCCCGGCCCGGCCCGCCTGCTGCCAGAACGACGCCCGCGTCCCCGGGAAGCCGGCGACCACCACCGCGTCGAGCCCGGCGACGTCGATGCCCAGCTCCAGCGCGTTCGTCGTCGCGACCCCGCGCAGCGCGCCGGTCATCAGCGCCGCCTCGAGCTCCCGGCGCTCCTCGGGGAGGAACCCCGCGCGGTAGGCGGCCACCCGGCGGGCGAGCTCCGGGTCGACGTCCGCGAGCACCCGCCGCGCGCCCAGCGCCGTCAGCTCGGCACCGCGGCGAGAGCGCACGAACGCCAGGGAGCGGGCGCCCTCCACGACGAGGTCCGCGAGGATCCGCGAGGTCTCCGCCCCCGCCGAGCGGCGCACCGGGGCGCCGTTCTCCCCGGTGATCTCCTCGAGCAGCGGGGGCTCCCAGAGCCCGACGGCCCGGCGACCGCGCGGCGACGCGTCGTCGGTGACCTCGACGACGTGCAGCCCCGTCAGCACCGACGCCGACGCACCCGGCTCCGACATCGTCGCCGAGGCCAGCACGAACGTCGGGTGGGCCCCGTAGCGCGCGCAGATCCGTCGCAACCGGCGCAGCAGCAGCGCCACGTGCGAGCCGAACACCCCTCGGTAGGCGTGCGCCTCGTCGACGACGACGTAGCGCAGCCGCCGCAGGAACGTCGTCCAGCGGCCGTGCCGGGGCAGGATCCCGCGGTGGAGCATGTCGGGGTTGGTGAACACCCAGCGTGCCGAGCGCCGCACCGCGTCCCGCTCCGCGATCGGGGTGTCGCCGTCGTACGACGAGGCACGCAGCTCGGTCGGACCGCCGGGATCCAGTGCCCGGGCCGCGCGCAGCTGGTCCGCGCCCAGCGCCTTGGTGGGGGAGAGGTAGAGCGCGGTGGCCTGCGGGTCGGTGGAGAGCGCCGCGACCACGGGCAGCTGGTAGGCCAGCGACTTCCCCGACGCCGTCCCGGTGGACACGACGACGTGGCGCCCGGCCCACGCGTGGTCCGCGGCCACCGCCTGGTGCTCCCACGGCGCGGGCACGCCGCGTGCCTCCAGCCGGCAGCGCAGCTCGACGGGGACCCAGTCCGGCCACGGCGCCCCTCGTCCGGAACGGGCGGGCACCACCTCGGCGTGGGTGAGCGGGTCCTCGCCCTGCGGCGTCCCGGCGAGGACGCGCCGCAGGAGCTCGGTGCCGCGCCCCGGCTCGTCGGGCACCCGGTGCGCCCGGGCGAGCGCCCCGACACCGCCCGCGGCGTCGACCGCCCCGCCCGCCTCGGCGTCGACCAGTCCACCCGCCTCCGGTACCACCGCCGCCTCCTCCCCGACCTGTCCGAGATTCGCACACGTCACCGACACCGAGCCGCGGGAGGCGTCTCCCCGGGGGAAAGACGCACACGTCACAGCCTCTCCGGGAACCGGGCGGTCACGCGTGTCAGGCCACCCCCATACACTGCGTCCCCTGTCACCGCGCGCGGCACGCGCGCGGCGACGATCACTGCGCGCCGAGGACGCCGCCTTCAGGCCTCCCGGCGCCGTCATTCGTTCCAACCGGGAGGCTGGATGCAAGCGTCCGTCCTCGCTCAAGGGGTCCAGTTCTCCTCGAGCGAATACGTCGTCGTGAGCGTGGTGGCGGTGATCGCGCTCATCGCCCTCGCCATCGGCTTCTTCCTGCGTCAGCAGGTGCTCGCCGCCGACGAGGGCACCCAGAACATGCGCGACATCGGCCGTGCGGTCCAGGAGGGCGCGAACGCGTTCCTCCAGCGGCAGTTCCGCACCCTCGCACCGTTCATCGTCGTCGTCTTCCTGGTGCTGCTGGCCCTGCCCGCGGACAACTGGGGCGAGCGCATCGCGCGCTCGATCGCGTTCGTGTTCGGCGCACTGTTCTCGATGAGCATCGGTGGCCTGGGCATGAACCTGGCCACGAAGGCGAACATCCGCGTCGCGGCGGCCTCGAACCGGCCCGGCGGCCGCGACGAGGGCGCCCGGATCGCGTTCCGCACCGGTGGCGTCGTCGGCATGGCGACGGTCGGCCTGGGCCTGCTGGGCGCCTCGATCGTCGTGCTGATCTTCGTCGAGAACGCCCCGAAGGTCCTCGAGGGCTTCGGCCTCGGGGCGGCCCTGCTCGCGATGTTCATGCGTGTCGGCGGCGGCATCTTCACCAAGGCCGCCGACGTGGGCGCCGACCTCGTCGGCAAGGTCGAGCAGGGCATTCCCGAGGACGACCCCCGCAACGCCGCGACCATCGCCGACAACGTGGGCGACAACGTCGGCGACTGCGCCGGCATGGCCGCCGACCTCTTCGAGTCCTACGCGGTGACCCTGGTCGCCGCCCTGATCCTCGGTTCGGTCGCGTTCGGCACCCTCGGCCTGACCTACCCGCTGATCGTCCCGGCGATCGGCGTCATCACGGCCATCATCGGCGTGTTCATCACCCGCACCCGTGAGGGCGAGAACGCGCTCAAGGCGATCAACCGCAGCTTCTACATCTCGGCCGGCATCTCGCTGGTCCTGACGATCATCGCGGCGTTCGTCTACCTGCCGTCCAGCTTCACCGCCCTGCCCGGCGTCAACGTGGCCTCCGTGGGCGACCTCGCGGCGGCGGGCAACCCCTCGGTCATCGCGGCGATCGCGGTGGCCATCGGGATCGTCCTGGCGATCATCATCCTCGCGCTGACCGGGTACTTCACCGGCACCGAGGACCAGCCGGTCAAGGACGTCGGCACGTCGTCGCTCACCGGCGCCGCGACCGTCATCCTCGCCGGCATCTCGGTCGGCTTCGAGTCCGCCGTCTACACCGCGATCGTCATCGCCGCGGCGGTCTACGGCGCGTTCCTGCTGTCCGGCTCGATCATCGTCTCGCTGTTCGCGGTCGCCATGGCCGGCACCGGCCTGCTGACCACGGTCGGCGTCATCGTCGCCATGGACACCTTCGGCCCGGTCTCCGACAACGCCCAGGGGATCGCCGAGATGTCCGGCGACGTCGAGGGTCCGGGCGCCGTGATCCTCACCGAGCTCGACGCGGTCGGGAACACGACGAAGGCCATCACCAAGGGCATCGCGATCGCGACGGCCGTGCTCGCCGCGACCGCGCTGTTCGGCTCGTACAACGACGCCATCCGGCAGGCCTACGAGTCGGTCGGCAGCCAGCTGACCTCCGACATCTACAACGTCACCAACCCGAACCTGCTGGTCGGGATCGTGATCGGCGCGGCGGTCGTGTTCATGTTCTCCGGCCTCGCGATCAACGCGGTGTCCCGGGCGGCCGGCGCGGTCGTCTACGAGGTCCGTCGCCAGTTCGCGTCCATCCCGGGGATCATGGAGGGCACCGGCCGTCCCGAGTACGGCCGCGTGGTGGACCTCTGCACGCGTGACGCGCTGCGGGAGCTGGCGACGCCGGGTCTGCTCGCGATCCTCGCCCCCATCGCCGTCGGCTTCGGTCTCGGCGTCGGTTCGCTCGCCGGCTACCTCGGCGGCGCGATCGCCGCGGGCACGCTCATGGCGGTGTTCCTGGCGAACTCCGGCGGTGCCTGGGACAACGCGAAGAAGCTGGTCGAGGACGGCAACCACGGCGGCAAGGGGTCCGACGCCCACGAGGCGACGATCATCGGTGACACCGTCGGCGACCCGTTCAAGGACACCGCGGGCCCGTCGATCAACCCGCTGATCAAGGTCATGAACCTGGTCTCGGTGCTGATCGCCCCGGCCGTGGTCGCGCTGTCCATCGGCCCGAGCGCCAACCCGGCCATCCGCATCCCCATCGCGGTGGTCGCGTTCCTCGGCATCGCGGTGGCGGTCTACGTGTCGAAGCGTCGCTCGACCTCGATCGCGGACACGAACACCGACGCCCCGGCGCCGGCGCAGGTCTGATCGCAGCGGAGGGCACCTCCTGCCACCCACGGGTGGTCGGGGGGTGCCCTTCGTGCGCTCCGGAGCCGGTGATGCAAGCGAAGCGTCGTTGCTTGCGTCCAGAGACAGGAAAGCCCCGTCGTCGCCCGGCTCCCCCACTCGTTCGAACGCGTGTTCTACAGTGCGGCCGCGTGGGGCAGATGTCGTTCTACTCGGCGGACGCCCTGCCGCGCGCGATCACCGACCTCGAGGGCGTGCTCTGTGCCGGCGGGGTCCTGACGCTCTTCGGGCGCGGCACGGCCGCCCGGCTGACGATCGTCCTCGGCGTGCCGCCCCCGGTCCTCGAGGTCCCCGACGAAGAGGCCTCCGACCCCGCGGGCGAGCACGCCGACAGGGAGACGGTGCCGCTCGGTGACGACGTCGCGACGGCGGATCCTCCGTCCGATCCGGCCCATGATCAACAGGCACTTGGGAGGCTTCGGCACCCCCTCCGAGCCCCGCAGGTGCCTGATGATCACGGAGACGGTGCCGACTGGCACGACGGCATCGACGAGATTCCCGACGACGAGCTCCCCGTTCGCGACGACGGCGCCGACCCCGGGCCCCCGGACGAGCCGGACGGGACGCCAATCACCCCGCCGCGTCAGGAGCCCCACCACGCGGCCCAGCCGATCACCGACGGCCGCGACGGCACCACCCTCGCCGTCGCCACCCCCGACCCCGTCGCGGAATGGCGTGCCCACGCCCTGTGTTGCGCCTTCCGTGGACGAGGCGTCCCCGCCGAGGTGGAGCGCCTCCCCGACGGTCGGCCGATCGTGCGCAGCGCGTACCGCGCCGACCTGCTCGCCCTCGCGGCCGCGTGGCGTCGACCAGACGGTGCCCAGGCGGTCCCGGACGACCTCGAGCTCGACGGTCCCCGGCTGCGGCTGTGGGTCCTGGCGGCGGGTCGGCGACGCGGGCGTGCTTACACTCTCGGTCTCGACCCGCATGCACGGGCCACGCACGAGCCACTGCTCACGGCGTGTCAGCGTGCGGGCCTCGGCGCCACCCTCGCCGGGGACGAGGACGAGCCCGTGGTCGCGATCGCCGGCCGACGCCGACAGCGTCGTCTGGCCGAGCTCGTCGGAGGCCGGCCGCGAACCCTCGTGGACGGTGTGTGGCCGGAGTGACGCACATCGAACGCAGCGCCGGCAGGGCCGTGACCAGCGCTGATCGGGCGACCGACCCAGGGTGGACGCGGGAACGACGGCGGGGGACGACACGTTCTCGATGGCACGGACGTCGCCGTGAGGCACACTGGCGGCGAGCGGGGCACCCGACGACGGGGTTCCGCGAAGCGACGAGACGAGGCATGACTGGTGGCAGCGGGAGAGGCAGCGGCCGGTTCCACGGTGTCGAGGACGACACGCAGCGCAACCACGTCGGCGCGCGGGGGCACCGCGGCCGTCGACGAGGCGCCGGAGCCGACCACGCCGGCGCAGCGCGGACGTACGTCCGGCACGCGCAAGGGGAGCGGCGCGAAGAGTTCCGGTGGTGGCCGGCGGAACGGCACCGGCGGAGCGACCCCGGCCGGTGACGGCAACCGTCGGCTGGTGATCGTCGAGTCGCCGGCGAAGGCCCGCAAGATCGCCGACTACCTGGGCTCCTCCTACGTCGTGGAGTCCAGCCGCGGTCACATCCGCGACCTGCCGCGCGGCGCCGCCGACGTGCCCGCCAAGTACAAGGGCGAGAGCTGGGCGCGCCTCGGCGTGGACGTCGAGAACTCCTTCGAGCCGCTGTACATCGTGACCCCGGACAAGAAGTCCACGGTCACCGAGCTCAAGGACGCCCTCAAGGAGGTCGACGAGCTCTACCTCGCGACGGACGGCGACCGCGAGGGCGAGGCCATCGCGTGGCACCTGCTCGAGACGCTGAAGCCGAAGGTGCCGGTCCGGCGCATGGTGTTCCACGAGATCACCGAGTCCGCCATCCAGGCCGCCGCCGCCAACCCGCGCGACCTCGACCAGGACCTCGTCGACGCGCAGGAGACCCGCCGCATCCTCGACCGGCTCTACGGCTACGAGGTCAGCCCCGTGCTGTGGAAGAAGGTCATGCCGAAGCTCTCGGCGGGCCGGGTGCAGTCGGTGGCCACCCGCGTGATCGTCGAGCGCGAGCGCGAGCGGATGGCGTTCGTCTCCGCCTCCTACTGGGGTATCGACGCGGTCCTGCGCACCGCCAAGCAGCAGGCCGAGGGCAACACGCCGACCTTCAAGGCCGCGCTGACCGCCGTCGACGGAGCCCGCGTGGCGACCGGGCGCGACTTCGACTCCCGCGGGCAGCTCAAGTCCGACGACGTGCGCCGGCTGGACGAAGCCGACGCCCGCCGTCTGGCCGAGGGCCTGGCGTCGAGCGAGTACACCGTCTCCTCGGTCGAGGAGAAGCCGTACACCCGCCGTCCGTACGCGCCGTTCATGACCTCGACCCTCCAGCAGGAGGGCGGCCGCAAGCTGCGGTTCTCGGCCGAGCGGACGATGCGCACCGCGCAGCGGCTCTACGAGAACGGCTACATCACCTACATGCGCACGGACTCCACGACGCTGTCGGAGACCGCGATCAACGCCGCGCGCAGCCAGGCCCGGGACCTCTACGGCGACGAGAACGTCGCCGAGTCGCCCCGCCAGTACACCCGCAAGGTGAAGAACGCCCAGGAGGCCCACGAGGCCATCCGCCCGGCGGGCGACACCTTCCGGACGCCGGGCCAGGTCGCAGGAGAGCTCGGCGGCGACGAGTTCCGGCTCTACGAGCTCATCTGGCAGCGCACCATCGCCAGCCAGATGCGCGACGCCCGCGGCACGACGATGACCGTGCGCATCACCGCCACGGCTGGGACCGGCGAGGAGTGCACCTTCTCCGCCTCCGGCCGGACCATCACGTTCCCCGGGTTCCTGCGGGCCTACGTCGAGACGGTGGACGACCAGTCGGGCGGCGAGGCCGACGACGCCGAGAGTCGGCTCCCGCGCCTCGCCGAGGGCGACGCCCTGTCCGCCGACGAGCTCGACCCGTCGGGCCACCAGACCAGCCCGCCCGCCCGCTACACCGAGGCGAGCCTGGTCAAGACGCTCGAGGAGCGGGGGATCGGCCGTCCGTCGACCTACGCGTCGATCATCAACACCATCCAGGAGCGCGGGTACGTCTGGAAGAAGGGCACCGCACTCGTCCCCAGCTGGATCGCGTTCGCGGTCGTGGGGCTGTTGGAGAAGCACTTCGAACGGCTCGTCGACTACGACTTCACCGCCACCCTCGAGGACGAGCTCGACGCGATCGCCGCGGGCAACACGCAGCGCCAGACGTGGCTGTCGCACTTCTACTTCGGCGGGGATGGCGCCGCCATCAACGGCGACGCCGGCGGGGTCGAGGGCGCCATGAGGCAGGCCGGCGGGCTGAAGAAGCTCGTCGGGGACAACCTCGAGGGCATCGACGCGCGCGAGGTCAACTCGTTGCGGATGTTCACCGACGACGAGGGGCGCGACGTCGTCGTGCGCGTCGGGCGCTACGGGCCCTACCTCGAGCGGATGGTCGGCGAGGACGGCGAGGAGAAGAGCCAGCGGGCGAACCTGCCCGACGACCTCCCGCCCGACGAGCTCGACCTGGCCCTCGCCGAGCAGCTGTTCGCGACCCCGCAGGAGGGGCGCTCGCTCGGGAGCGACCCCGACTCCGGCCACGAGATCCTCGCCAAGGAGGGGCGCTTCGGGCCGTACGTCACCGAGGTGCTGCCCGAGGGGACGAAGGAGAAGCCGCGCACCGGCTCGCTGTTCACGTCGATGACGCTCTCCGAGATCACCCTTGCCGACGCCCTGAAGCTGCTCTCGCTGCCGCGGGTGGTCGGCACCGACCCGGCGTCGGGCGAGGAGATCACCGCGCAGAACGGCCGCTACGGGCCCTACATCAAGAAGGGCAAGGACTCGAGGTCGCTCGACAGCGAGGACAAGCTCTTCACGATCACGCTCGAGGAAGCGCAGAAGATCTTCTCGCAGCCCAAGCAGCGGGGACGGTCCGCCGCCAAGCCGCCGCTGAAGGAGCTCGGCAAGGACCCGGTGTCGGGTGAGCCGATGGTGGTCAAGGACGGCCGCTTCGGGCCGTACGTCACCGACGGCACCGGGTACAACGCCTCGCTGCGCAAGGGCGACGACGTCGAGACCCTCACCGACGAGCGTGCGGCCGAGCTGCTCGCCGAGAAGCGGGCCAAGGGCCCGGCACCGAAGAAGACGACGTCGCGGTCGTCGTCGGCCAAGTCCACGGCCTCGAAGTCGGCGGCCTCCAAGTCGGCGGCTTCGAAGTCGAGCACGGCGGCGAAGAAGGCCCCGGCGAAGAAGACCACGACCCGGAAGTCGCCGACCACCTGACGACGCTCGACGAGGAGCCCAACCACGCATCTCCGGCGGCGTCCGGACCTGCGCAGTGTGCCCCTCGAGTCCGGCATCGAGGACGCTAACGCCCCGAACGTCGCAGTCCGATAGCCCGGACACCCGGGGCGCGATGGAGCTCCCGGACGAGTTCGGGGGAACCTCTCGATGGTCGTGCGCCTGCGCACCATCCGTCCCGTTCTGCTGGCCGCCACGGCCGTCGTCGGGGCCCTTGCTCCTGGGCGGGTGTGCGCCGACGGAGGGGCCCCGGTCGGTGTCCGCACCGAGCTACACATCCCAGACGCCGGCCGTATCGGACGCGGCCTCGTCGCCGGACGACGCCACGACGACGGGGTCCGCGGGTACGACGGCGATGGTCACCCGCGTCCTCGACGGCGACACCTTCGAGGTGACGGGCGCGACGACGATCCGGGTGCTCGGCATCGACTCCTGCGAGTCCGGCACCTCCGGCGGCACCCGCGCGACGCGGGCCGCCGAAGCCGCGATCCTCGGCCAGCCGGTCCGGCTCACCGCGCAGCCGGGTGTCGATCTCGACCGCTACGGCCGCGAGCTCCGCTACGTCTCGTACGCCGGTGGTGACTTCGCCGAGATGATGGTCCGCGCCGACCACACCGCGATCTACACCAGGGGCCGCAACGACGCGTCGCCCGCGGTCCAGGCCCGGCTGCGCAGCCTCGACGCGAACGGCCGGTCCTGCGGGGCTCCGAGCACCTCGCGGCGCCCGGCACCGGCCGTCGGGACCCCGAAGCCGGCGCCGCGCCCCCGGCCGGCCGTCGTCGCGCCCGCTCCGTCGGCGGGATCGGGCGCGAGCTATGCCAACTGCAGCGCAGCGCGCGCGGCGGGAGTCACGCCGCTGCACCGTGGCGAGCCCGGCTACAGCGCGAAGCTCGACCGCGACGGCGACGGGATCGCCTGCGAGTAGTGCGCCGGACTCTCCGGTCCTCATTCCCCGCGCGTGAGGTGGCCGTGGCCACCCGATCGTGTGATGGTCGAGGGATGGACGCACCAGGTCCGCGGCACTCGGACCCCCTCGCGGGCGCGGACGGGACCGCCCCGCCGCCTCCCGTCACCGACCCGGCGTCGAGCCCGGCCGGGCCGACCGACCTGCGTCTGCCCGCCGCGACGGACCCCGAGGGGCTCGCGGCGTGGATGGACGCCGACCGCGAGCGGGCTCTGCAGCCCTGGGCGCCGGCGGCCCGCGACGTGCCGCCGCCGCGCCCGGTACCGCCCCCGCGTCGTCACCGCGCCCTGCCGCCCGAGACGGTCGCGGACCCGACGCCGCTGCGCGGCGACCCGCCGGAGGACGAGCCGGCGTGGCGGCGAGCGCGGCGGGAGGAGGCCGAGTTCCGGGCGGAGTTCGGGGAGTGGCGCGCCGAGCGGACGAGGTCGTCGTCGCGCGGGTTCCTCGGCGGGGTGCGCCTCGGTGCCCCGCTGCTCGTCCTCATAGCTGTCCTCATCACGGTCGCGGCGCTCGCGCTGCACCTGTGACCCGGGGAGCCAGCGATGGTCCCTTGCTGACAGCTGACGTCAGGGTGGCGCACTCCTGACACGGGCCCGCCCGACGTCGTCGGGCCCCTCGGGCATCATCGGGGTCGTGAGTGTTTGGTCGCAGGTCGTCGGTCAGCCCGAGGCCGTCGCCGAGCTGCGGGCGGCCGTGGAGCACGCCGCGCGCGTGCGGTTCTCCACCGACGAGCCCAGGGTGGGTGACGACGCCGAGGGTGGCCGCTCGGGCGGGGCCATGACGCATGCATGGCTCTTCACCGGGCCCCCCGGGTCGGGGCGCTCCGTGGCCGCGCGGGCGTTCGCGGCCGCGCTGCAGTGTCCTCGCGGGGGCTGTGACGCCTGCCAGGTCTGCCACACGGTCCTGGCCCGCACCCACGCTGACGTCCACGAGGTGGTCACCGAGGGGCTCTCGCTGGGCGTCAAGGAGATGCGCGCGGTCATCGAGCGAGCCGCCCGGATGCCTACCACGGCGCGCTGGCAGATCGTCCTGATCGAGGATGCCGACCGCATGACCGAGCAGGCCTCGAACGCCGTGCTGAAAGCCGTCGAGGAGCCCAACGAGCGCACCGTGTTCCTGCTCTGCGCGCCCAGCGAGCACCCCGACGACGTCAGTGTCACCATCCGCTCGCGCTGTCGCCCACTGCGGCTGCGCACGCCGGACACCCCGGCCATCGCCGAGGTGCTCGTCGAGCGCGACGGCATCGACGTCGAGACCGCGAGCTGGGCGGCCAGCGTGTGCGGCGGGCACATCGGGCGGGCCCGGCGGCTCGCGCGCGACGAGGACGCACGGAACCGTCGCGAAGCCGTGCTCGCCGTCCCGCGTTCCCTGCGCAGTGCGGCCGAGGTGTTCGCCGCCGCCGACGGTCTCGTGGGCGCCGCTGAGGCCGAGGTGGTTGCGCTGACCGTGGAGCGCGACGAGGCCGAGCGTGAGGAGCTGGCGGTCTCGATGGGCGCGGGCGGCTCGGGCAAGGGCGTCGCCCAGGCCCAGCGCGCGGCGAAGGCGGCCGAGAAGGACCTCGTGGCCAGGCAGAAGCAGCGGGCGACCCGGACGCGTCGGGATGCGCTGGACCGCGCGCTCGTCGACCTCGCCGGGTACTACCGCGACGTCCTCGTGCGCGGGTTCGGCGCGCAGGTCACTGCGACCCACCCGGACCGGGCTCGCGAGGTCGAGTCGGCGGCCCGGGACGGCTCGCCCGAGGCCGCGCTGCGCCGGCTGGAGGCCGTCCTCGCGTGCCGCGAGGCCCTCGAAGCCAATGTGAAGCCGCAGATCGCGGTCGAGGCGATGGTGACCGCGCTGCGCGACGGATAGGCCGGCTCAGTCCTCCGACGCACACCAGGTCCGGGATCGCCGCCGTCGCAGCGATGCGGGACCACGTGGATGCCGTGGCATGACCCGGCTTCGCCGTGAGTGTCGCTGTTCGGCCCCTGTGGGCGGTTCGTGGCGGCTAGCGTGCTCGGGGTGAGCACGCCCGTCCCGCCGCCGGGGCTCTACTCGCAGCCACCGGTGGGCCTTCCGCCCGCCCTCGCCGACCGGCCGATCGAGGCCGCGGACCCCGCCGTGCTCACCGACGGCCGGGTGATCCCGCGCCAGGTCGTGCCCGCGCCAGCCGCCGGCGGTGCGTTCTCCGTGGATCTCGACCGCGCACCCCAGGTGCTCCGGGACCTCCCGAACGCCCGGAACGAGCTCGAGGACCTCAAGGTCGAGGCGCGGTTCCTTGGGAAGGTCGATCCCTCGTCGAACGACGACGTCAGCCGCGATGCCGCGACAGTTCTCGGCGCTGTTGCCGTCGGAGGCCCGGGCTCACTCATCGAGGCGCTCGACGCGGGCGTCAACAGGCTCGACGCGCTGATCGGGGCAATCCGCTCCGAGCTCGAGGCTTATCAGGCAGCCGAAGGGACGACCGTTGCACAGATCGACGACGCGCGGTCGTGAGCTCCTGACTGGGGTTGCGGTCACTGCCATGGTTCTCTCGGCGGCGTGCTCTGGCCAGTCGGCGCCCGCTTCGCCGTCCGTCGGCGCGCCGACCGGTCCCGACGGCCCTCCGCACGTCACGCGACCGCTCGACGCCACGACGGTGGCCGGCGCTCCGTGCGATCGCCTCCTGTCATCAGCTGAGTTGCTCCAGTTCGGCGTCACCGCCGCCGGACGCCCTCGCACGTACATGGGCGTCGACGAGTGTGCGTGGGTCTCGGGTAGCGACGATCGGTTGCGGATCGGGGTTGTGACGACCCGCGACCTGCTCGCGGACACCTACCGCTCGGCGCACACGCCGATCTTCGAGCCGACCGTCATCGAGGGCTATCCCGCCGTCCGCCAACAGACCTCGCAGCGCTACAACACCTGTGACGTCACGGCTGGCCTCGGCGACCACCAGGCCCTCGAGACGGATTGGACGGGCGCCGCGCCCGCATCGCCCGCTGTCGATCCCTGCGCGCGGGCCGAGGAGGCGATTGCTCTGGTCATCCGGAAGCTGCCGCCCCAGAAATAGACCGTGTCCATCGGACAGGGTTCCCCGCGAACACGATCGACGCCCCGCGCCCGGAGCGATGAGCCCCGGCCAGGCTGGGGCGTTCCGTCAGCCCTCCGCCACGTCCACCACGGTCGCGCCCGTCGCGGTGAGCAACTCCTCCGGCGTCACGTCGAACACCGTCCTCGGCGAGCCGGCCGCCGCCCATACCCGCGGCCACGCGAGGACGCCCCGCTCCACGTAGGTCCGCACTGGTGCCGTCAGCCCCACCGGCGCCACGCCGCCGATCGCGAACCCTGTTCGCTCGCGGACGAACGCGCCCGACGCCTGCTCCACAGAAGCCCCGACGAGCGCCGAGAGTCGCCCGACATCCACCCGGGAGGAACCCGCTGCGAGGACCAGCACCACCTCGTCCGTCGTCGGGATCCGGAACACCAGCGACTTCACGATCTGCCCGACCTCGCACCCCAGCGCGGCAGCCGCCTCGGCCGCCGTTCGCGTCGACTCGGGGAGCTCGCGGGAACGCCCGCCCAGCCCGACCGCGTCGGGCGCGGCGGCGACGCGGTCGACACTGCGCACCTTCGCCACGTCGGATCAGGCCATCCGGCGGTTCGCCAGGACCGGCAGCACCGACCGCGCCTTCTCGACGGACGCCGTGTCGACGTCCACCACGAGCAGACCCGGATCGGCCTCGAGCGACTCCTCCACGACCCCGAAGGGCGAGGCCACCAGCGAGTGCCCGACTCCCCGTGGCGCCTTGCCGGGGTCGATCCCCCGGGCGAGCGGGTCGGCCTGATCGCAGGCCAGCACGTAGGTCGTCGAATCGATCGCTCGGGCCCGCACCAGCAGCTCCCACTGCTCGACCTTCCCGGGCCCCGCGCCCCACGAGGCCGGCAGCAGCACCGTCGAGGCCCCACGGTCGGCAAGGGCACGGAAGAGCTCGGGGAAGCGGATGTCGTAGCAGATCGCGAGGCCGAGGGTCTCGCCGTCGACCTCGACGACGACGGGCTCCGAGCCCGGCGCCACGGTGTCCGACTCGGCGAACCCGAACGCGTCGTAGAGGTGGATCTTGTCGTAGAAGGTGTCCACCCCCCGGCCCGTCGCGAGCAGCGTGTTCGTCACGCGCCCATCGGCGGTGGGCGTGAACATGCCCGCGACGACCAGGACGCCGTGCCGCTCGGCGATGCCGCGGACCTCCCTCGCCCAGGGGCCGTCGACCGGCTCGGCGACCGGCTTCAGCGAGACCCCGAAGCGGCACATCGTCGCCTCGGGGAACACCACGACCGACGCGCCCTGCTGCGCGGCGAGGGCGGCGTGGTCGGCGATGAGCTCGAGGTTGGCCGCCGGGTCGTCGGACGCCAGAATCTGGGCGAGGGCAACGCGCATGCTGCCGTGTATACCGGTCCGGTGGGCGTCGCCGAAGGCGGATCGGACCGGACCCGGGTGGCCGAGTACCTCGAGCGGATCGGGGCGAGCGCCGAAGACGACCTGGCCACGCTCACCGACCGGCACTACCGCTCGATCCCGTTCGAGAATCTGTCGATCCACCTCGGCGAGGCCATCGACACGCGCCCCGACGCGCTGTTCGACAAGATCGTGCGACGACGCCGCGGCGGGTTCTGTTACGAGCTCAACGGCCTGTTCGGGTGGCTGCTGGCCGAGCTCGGCTTCGACGTCGCGTTCCTCGGGGCCTGCGTGCACGCGCAGGACGGCGACACCGCGCCGCTCGCGCACCAGGCCCTGCGCGTGGTCGGGCGGGAGGGCGTCGCACGGCTCGTCGACGTCGGGTTCGGTGGGTTCTGCGTGCCGGCGGTCGAGCTGGGCACGGCGTCGCCACAGGTGGTCCCGCAGCCCGGCGGCGACGTCGAGGTCCACGCGCCCGACGGCGCGCCCGGCTACCGCCTGGACGGCCGGGAGTACGGGCGGGGCGACTTCGAGCCGACCTCCTGGTGGACCGCCACCCACCCCGACTCGGGCTTCACCCGCGGCCCGATGTGCACCCTGCCGCTCTCACCCGCGGGTCGGGTCACGCTCGCGGGCACCACGCTGATCCGGACGGGGGCCGACGGCACCCGCACCGAGGACGTCGTCTCCGACGGCGAGGCACTGGCCGCCTACCGCGACCTGTTCGGCATCGTCCTCGACCGACTCCCGGTGCCGCTGCACCCCCGGCCGCCGGCGAAGTAGGCGAACCGGCTCAGATGGTACGGCCGGCCGTCCGGAACCTGGCGACCAGGCCGTACACCTCGCAGCCCAGGCAGAGGCCGAAGGCGGCGTTGAGGAACGCGGCGAGCAGCGCGAACGCCGTCGCGACGATGCCCAGCGCGGTGACGCCGCCGAGGTATCCCGCCGCGGCGACGACGGTGAAGACCAGGCCGACGGTCTGCGAGAAGCGGACTGGCGCGGCGTCCTCGGTCTCGGTGGGCGGGCCGAGGTGCGGCCTGACCGCCACCCGGAAGAGCGCGCCGTAGGGCGACCAGCGCATCCCGAGCGCGGCGGGGAGGGCGAAGACGATCGCCTGGGCTAGGACGAGCCACTCGCTGCCGGTGATCAGGACGAGCGCGAGGACGAGGGTCGTGATGGCGGCGGCGAAGCGGACGCCGCGGGGGTCGAGCTGCATGGTCGGTGGTTCCTCTGGTGGTGCGGGCGCGACGGGGTCAGCGGCCCGGACAGAGGTCCGCCGCGAGACGGCCGTGGTCGACGGCGCGCCTGCGGGTGAGCATGGAGGCGATCATCGGTGCCCGGCGAGCTCGGTGTCCAGCGCTTCCAGAAGGTCCCGGCGGCGCGGCACGCCCGAGACCCGCAGCAGCTCGCGGCCGTCGCGGGCGAACGCGATCGTCGTCGGCGTGCGCATGACGCGCAGGGTGGCGGCGGCGTCGGGGTCATCGGCGACGTCGATCTCGACGTGCCGCAGGCCCGGGCGGCGGGCGGCGAGCTCGGTGAGCTGGACGGCGGTCTGCCGACACGGGGTGCAGATCGGCGAGGAGAGCTGGAGGAGCAGGACGCGGTCGTCGGGCTCCGGGGTCACGTGCGCGACCGTCCAGCCGGACGACGCGCTCGGCGTCGTCGTGCGTACCCTTCCGGTCCTGGCCCTCATCCCGAGGCCAACCACGGTGGCGACGACGAGGACGGCGACGACGACGATCGCTCCCACCACAGACACGTCGGCACCAACCCGGCCCGCGGCCACGATGTTCCCGACCCCGCCCGAGCGGTGCGGGCGCACGCTCGCCTACACTCGGCCCCGCTGCCGCCTTAGCTCAGTCGGCCAGAGCAACGCACTCGTAATGCGTAGGTCGTCGGTTCGATTCCGACAGGCGGCTCCACCTGACAGGCCTTCCTCCCTAGCGGGAGAGGGTCTCGGTCTCCTGGTTCCAATTGTGGTTGCAGTTGGGGTGCATCACCGACTCGCGGCCGGCGGCATAGGCGCGACGCATGAGCGCTGCAAGCGTGGCGACCATGTGGGCTTCCCAGCAGGCCACCCAGGACCCGGACCTCGCGGACGCCCGTGTCGTCGACGGTGTCGCGCACTCGATCACGATCGCGTCGAGCATCCTCAGCCGAAGAAGACCGAAGCCTCGGCATAGAGGGCCGGGTCGACGAGCTTGAGCTGCTGTGTCGCCTCGTGCAGTGGGACCGTGACGATGTCGGTGCCGCGCAGAGCGGTCATCTGGCCCCACTGCCCCGCCGCAACCGCGTCGATCGCGTGCAGGCCGAAGCGGGTGGCCAGCCAGCGGTCGCGAGCGGTGGGGGTCCCGCCGCGCTGGACATGCCCGAGCACGGTCGTCCGGGCCTCCTTGCCCGTCCGGGCCTCGATCGCGCGGCCCAACCACTCGCCGACACCGCCGAGCCGAACGTGGCCGAAGGCGTCCTTCTCCCCGGTGAGCAGCACTTCGTCACCGTCCTTGGGCATCGCGCCCTCGGAGACGACGATGATCGGCGCGTAGTCGAGCCGGAAGCGGCTCTGCACCCACTCGCAGACCTGGTCGATGTCGAAGCGGACCTCGGGGATCAGGATGGCGTTGGCGCCGCCCGCCATGCCGGAGTGCAGTGCAATCCAGCCTGCGTGGCGGCCCATGACCTCGACGATCAGCGTGCGGTGGTGGGACTCGGCGGTGGTGTGTAGGCGGTCGATCGCCTCGACCGCGATGTTGACCGCCGTGTCGAAGCCGAAGGTGTAGTCGGTGCCCGAGAGGTCGTTGTCGATCGTCTTCGGCACCCCGACGACGTTGACGCCGGCGTCGTGGAGCTCGCTCGCCACGCCGAGGGTGTCCTCCCCTCCGATGGCCACCAGCGCATTGACCCCGAGGTCCTGAAGGTTCTTCTTGATGCGCCCGACCCCGTCCTCGATCGCAAAGGGGTTGGTCCGCGACGACCCAAGGATCGTGCCCCCGCGCGGGAGCAGGCCGCGCACGGCTGGGATGTCCAGCGGCCGGGTGAGGGCCTCCAGGGGCCCACGCCAGCCATCCCGGAACCCGAGGAACTCATAGCCGTACTCGGGCACGCCGCGCCGCACGATCGCCCGGATGACGGCGTTGAGACCGGGGCAGTCGCCGCCGCCGGTGAGGATGCCCACGCGCATGACCGGAGGGTCCCACGGAGTCGGTGCGAGCTCATGGCGGGCCCTGACCGCACAATCGGTGCGGCACCCGTCGGCCGGGCCGATGAGGCTGGTCAACATCGCGGGCGGGAAGTAGTCCCCTGACCCCTGGGGGGAGAGCGTCCGCGGCATCCGCTCCGCGCACGTCGTCACTAGCGCGCCCTGGTCTGCGGAGCCGGCAGCCACACCCGAGCTCCCGACCCGTTCGAGGACCCGCCCCCGTTCGAACAGCTGCTCGACGGCGTGTGACCACAGTGCGAGGGTTTGCGTCGTCAGTCGACGGTGCGGATGGTCCAGAAGTCCGAGGACAGGCTGCGCTGCATCAGATACTGGTAGGGCATCGTGAAGTAGCCGGCCAGCCCCCACTGGTCGCCCCACGAGTTCCGCACGATGAAGCGCTGCTCGGAGTCGTCATACCCGACCGCGAGCACGGCGTGGCCGCCCAGGAGGTCCTCGTTCGCGATGTCGGGCATGGGCATGACGCCCGTCTGCTTGACCTCGTCGCTCTCGAAGCTCGAGTACACCGTGAAACCGAGGAGGAACGGGAAGCCGTCGGCGAGACAACCCTTGAGCTGGGTCAGGTCGCGGACGACCCGCTGGTAGGCCTTGTTCGTGTTCTCGAGGGCGTCCTGGTAGCACTGGTCCGTCGGCCGGCGGGCACCGAGGTGTCCGTCGGGCCAGCTCCCGTCCCGATTCGTCCGGGTGCCGTCGTAGGGCCACTCGACCTCCGGGCAGACGCCGACGGTCGCCACGCTCTTGACGCCGTCGCGGAGCATCGCCCCGGAGTCGGTGCCGACGGTTCCTTCTACGTCCCGTTCGTTGTAGTAGATGAACAACCGGGACGGCATGAAGTCCGTCAGGCCCTGCTTGAGCAGATCGAACTCGAAAGCGGCCGCGACGGCGTTGGCCGTGCAACTCCCGACGCCACCTTGGTCGTACACCTCCTTCGGGCACCGATCACGCAGATCGACCTTGGAAGGGAGTTTCGAGATCGTTTCGGGGCGCACCGCCAGGAGGTGGTCCCGGGCGTCGGGCAGATCCGGGATCCAGCCGTAGAAGCTGCTGTCGCGGTGCTTGAGCTCAGCCATGAGATGCCCCCTGTCCGCGGGTGCGCCGCGGATCACGCGTTTTTTCGGACGACGATCGAGAGACGCCGGTTCTCCTGTCGCTCTCAGTAATTGGAGCTCGGCTGACATGCTCGGGCAATAGCTGGAGTGGCCCAACTTCACCCTGAAAGAATTCGGAGCGCTACGACCTTCGGGGCGGAGAAGTCCCGTATGTACGAAGATCAGCTCCGCGTGGCCGGTCGCCGAAGTGACGTGGTCGGTCTCCTCCGCACCACGTGGCCGTCGGTCGATGTCATGCGGTGCACCTCCCCCTGGCACGGAGAGTGCTCTACGAGACCCCGACAGTCCCGCGACCGGGGAGCTGGTCGGGCACGACCCGCTGCCGGCCGGGATCGTGACCGACCTGCTGCGCTCCACCGGGGGCAAGCGGTGGTGGCGGCGGCTGTTCGCCCACCCCGGCCACGGCACCCTGGTCGGGGTGACCCGAAGCGGCGCCGCTTCGACGGGTTCCTCGCCCAGCTGATCGACCTGCGCGACCACGGTCGCTGCCGAGACCCCTGGTGCGACGCCGCGATCCCCTATCGGCGTGCTCCCCTGACTCTCGACCACATCCGACCCGCCCGCGCCGGCGGACCCACCAGCCTGGGCAACGGACGCGGGGTGTGCGCGCGGTAACTACACCCGCGAGATGTCCGGCTGGCAGGTCGACGTGGTCGCCGACGGCCTCGGCGAGCAGCCGCACACCGTGCGGACCACCACCCCCACCGGACACACCTACACCAGCCGCGCCCGACCATGACGTCGCGCGTCTACGGTGGCCCCGATCTCCTCCGCGTCGCACCCGCGACGGAGGTCGAGCCCGGGGTGCTCAGACGAGTGGCGGGTCGACGGCGATCGGCTCCCGGTGGGCCTCGTGGTGGTTGGCGTTGCGCGGCGTGGCGAGGACCGACCTCGTCCTGTCGTCGAGGTCGGCCTCGGAGAGCAGCCCGCTGCCCGCGAGGACCGTCTCCAGCGCGGTCAGCCAGTGCTCGTAGTAGCTCCAGGGCTCGCTGCCCTCGTGGGCCCCGTCGGCCTCCCACCGCCGGATCGACTCGATGAGCGAGAGCTGGAACTCCGACCACTCGTACTGCCCGGCGTGGTAGGCCGCGACCGCCAGCGCGAAGGCACGCAGCTCCCAGGGCTCGCGGAACGAAGCCTGGCCGTCGCCACCGGGCAGCCCATAGACCAGGTCCTGCACTCGCCGCCGCGCCTCGCCGAGCTCGGTCTCCTCCCGGATCGGTGGCGTCGAGGGCGTCCCGGTGCTCACGCGGGGGCCTTCGGGGCGCCGACCCCGATCATCGAGTCGCGCGTGACGAGCGCCTCGAGCTGCTCGACGGTGTAGCCCTCGGTCCCCGCCGGACGCTGCGGGAGCACCCAGTAGCGCAGCTCGGAACTGGAGTCCCACACCCGGATCTCCGTCGAGTCGGGCACGTCGTAGCCGAACTCCTCGCGCAGCACCTTGCGGGGCGCCCGGACCAGGCTCGCGCGGTAGGCGGGCTCCTTGTACCAGTTCGGGGGGAGCCCCAGCACCGGCCACGGGTAGCAGGAGCAGAGCGTGCAGACGATGACGTGGTGGACGTCGTCGGTGTCCTCCACCGCGACCATGTCCTCGCCCTGCAGCCCGCCGATGCCGAGCTCGGCGCAGGCGGCACTGGCGTTCTCGAGGAGGCGCTGCTTGAAGTCGGGGTCGGTCCACGCCTTCGCGACGACCTGGGCGCCGAGCTGCGGGCCGACCTCGTTCTCGTAGATCTCGGCGAGTCGGTCGACGGCCGCGCTCGTCATCAGGCCCTTCTCGATCATGATGGACTCGATGGCCTTCACCCGGGCGGCGATCTGTGCCTGGTGCTCGGCGGTAGGCACGCTCTCGGCGGTGCTCATGGCGGCGTTCCTCACGTGCTCGCGGGGACGATGTAGGGCTCCCAGACGTCGAAGGTGACCGAGCCGTTCGGCTCGGCCGCCTCGGCGCCCCAGAGCTCCTCGTTGCTGAAGCGGACGGTGTAGACGTGCTCGGGCGCCTCGCCCAGGTCGTTGCCCGCGGTGTCGGGGTAGATCATCTCGCCGTGGGCCAGCTCGATGACACCCGTCTTGCCGCGGATGTAGTTCGCCTTGCGGGTGTGACCCCTGGGCGCGTCGGAGACGACGGTGACCCGGTCACCCACGGAGAACCTCGGCGTCTTACCGGTGTCGCGGCCCGCCGGAGCCCCGGCCGGGATGACGGCCTCGATGAACGCGACGAGCTCGCCGTCGGGATCCTTGTCCTCGGGCAGCGGCGCGTCGGGGTGCTCGAGGTAGTACTGCGTGCGCTTCTCGATCTCCTCGGGATCGAGCACGCCCTTGCGGACCCCGTGGTGGGTGACCGAGTGCACCCAGTGTTCGTAGTAGGGCGAGGTGAGGTACTCGACGGGGTCCATCTGTTCCATGCCGTAGCGGAACGAGTCGACGCCGAAGAACCCCGCCCGGAAGGCCAGCGGGAAGAACGTGTGGGCGTGCTTCTCCCACTCGGCCTTCCACACCGGCTCGGACTCGGTGGGGTTGATCGCACCGATCCCGTCCCGGCCGCCGAGATCGTGGATGCCGTTCATGGGACCTCCGCTGGTGTCGAGAGGGGGATCAGGTGCCCGCGACGGCGGCGGGCGCGGTCGTGGGGGACGGGAAGCCGCCGACGGCCTGCTCGTAGGCGCGTGCGGCACGCAGGACCGTGGCGTCGTCGAACTGGCGGCCGACGAGCATCATCCCGACGGGCAGCCCGTCGGACAGCGGAGCCGGCACCGAGCACGCGGGGTGGCCGGTGACGTCGAAGGGGCTGGTGTTGGTGAGCATCTCCAGTGCCCGCCCGAGGGTGTCGAGGACGCCCGCGTCGCGTCCCGGGCGCACGGTGGGCCGCATCGGCAGGGTCGGCATGACGAGCAGGTCGACCTCGTTCAGCGCCGCGTCGTAGGCTGCGGCCAGCTTGGGGGCGAGGTTGCGCGCCATCGCGTAGTGCCGGCCGTGGGTGGTGTTCAGGCCGTACTTGCCGGCCAGCAGGACGAACTTGACCGTCGTCGCGAAGCGGCTGCCGTCCTCGTGCCAGCGGCGGCCGTAGTGCTCCATGACCTCGGGGTCGTAGAGCCCCTTCCAGTTCAGGCCGTACCCGTAGGTGTCGACCATCTGGGAGGTGGCGCCCTCGGTGGCGATGACGTCCCAGATGCGGGCGCCGTGCAGGTGCCAGGGCACGGAGATCTCGGTGACGGTCATGCCGGCGTCGGCGAGGACGCCGGTGGCGGTGCGCACCGAGTCGTCGACCTCGGGCTCCGACTCGTCGAGCCCGAAGCCCTCGCGGACGATCCCGACCCGCAGGCCCCTCGCGCCCTCGCCGAGGGCCGCGGCGTAGTCGGGCACCTGCAGCTGCGCGGGCTGGCGCGGGTCGTTGCCGTCGGGCCCGGCGATCACCGAGAGCATGAGCGCCGCGTCGGTCACCGTGCGCGTCATGGGACCGACGTGGTCGAGGGTGAACTCGATGGGGAAGGCGCCGGTGTAGGGGACCAGGCCCCAGGTGGGCTTGTGCCCGACGAGCCCGCAGTTCGAGGCCGGGATGCGGATGGAGCCGCCCTGGTCGCCCCCGGTGGCCAGGTCGACGAGGCCGGCCGCGAGGAGCGCACCGCTGCCGCTGGAGGAGCCGCCGGCGGTGCGCGTCGGGTCCCAGGGGTTCTCGACGTCGCCCGTGGAGGCCGTGATCGAGGCGCCCGCGAAGCAGAGGTCCTCGCAGACGGCCTTGCCGGTGATCGTCGCGCCGGCGTCGAGCAGGCGGCGGACGATGGTGGCGTCGGTGCGCGGGACGAAGCCCTCGACCGTCGCCGAGCCGTTGGTCATCGGGACCCCGGCGACCGCGGTGTTGTCCTTGACCGCGACCGTCCGCCCGGCGAGCGGGCCCGAGGAGGCCTCGGTGATCGACGTCGTCACGTACCAGGCGTTGTAGGGGTTGTCGGCCGGCTCGGGACGGGTCCAGGCGCGCTCCGGCGGGGTGGGGGCGTCGGCCTCGTAGAGCTCGGCGACCGCGTCCCACGAGGCCAGCAGGCCGTGCACCGCCGGGGCGTACTCCTCGATCTCGGTGTCGGAGAGGCCCATGCCGTAGCTCGCCGAGACGGCGGTCAGCGCCTCGTGGTCCGGGAGGGGAAGCGGCATCGGGCGACTCCTGGGTGCTCGAGGGGCCGGGCGGGGACCGGCTGTGACCCAGGGCACCGTAGAAAGGTCAGCCCCGATACGTCAATGGTCACCGACGCGTCAACATGTTTCGGTTCGATGTCGCGTCGAGAGGGCTCGCGAGTGCTCCTGGACGGCCGCTCCGTCGACGGTCGGCTGCAGGATCGACTGCAGGAACACGAGAGCATCGCGGACGGCACCGTCCACGTCGAGGGAGTAGAAGCGGTTGCGGCCCTCGCGCCGCTCGCGCACCAGTCCCGAGGTCCGCAGGACCCGTAGATGGCTGGAGACCGTCGTGCGCCCCACCGCGTCGATCCGGCCCGCGATCTCGCCGACGGGCAGCTCGCCGTGCTCGCCGAGCACCGCCAGGATGCGGCGCCGCACCCGGTCGGAGAGCGCGTCGAACGCGAGCTCCTCGTTCGGCTCCACGTCGGGGAAACTAGCACCCGTCGACGACTGACCACATATCGTCGCGGATGACCTCCGTCACCGACCGCGTCGGGCCCGCTCCGCAGCGTCGTCGAGGTCGACCCCGACGTGCTCGTCGAGCCAGCGTCCGAGGGGCTCGAGCCGGCGCCACGTCGTCGCGACCCGCTCGGCCAGCGCCGGGGTGTGCAGCTCCTCGGAGGGCGGCCAGGAGCACCAGGCGTAGAGGCTGCGGTGGCGCAGCAGGTCGAGGCGGGGGTGGTCGGGATCGGCGCCGCGCGGGCGGGTCTTGAGGCGCTCCCCGCCGACGGTGAAGCCGTTCCGGGCGAGGTCGTCGACGATCGCGGCCAGGGCCGGACCGTGGCGCTCGTCGTCCACCCCGGCCCGGAAACGGGCCACCTGCGCCGGCACCATCGCGTAGTACCCGACCGCCGCCATGACGCCGTCCGCGGAGAGCTGCACGTAGTGCCGGCCGGCGGTCGCGCCGCACTGGACCTTGTACGGCGACTTGTCCGCGGCGAACCGCACGTCGCGGTACGGCCGGAAGATCCGCCCCGGCCCGAACTCCGCCTCGAGGTCGGCGAGCAGCGCGCGCATCGGCGCGCGGACGTCGCGCTCGTAGAGGTGCTTGTGATCGCTCCAGTACGCCTTCGAGTTGTCGGCCTCGAGCCCCTCGTAGAAGTCGACGGCCGCGTCGCCGAATCCCGTGAACTCCACGTCGGCACCGTAGACGACTGTCGGACGGCCATCCGGCGGCCTAACCTGCCGGTTCATGGCGCGCTACGAGTTCCGGTGTCGCGAGTGCGGATCGACGTTCGAGGTCGACCGGCCCATGCGGCGCTCCGCGGACCCCGCCGACTGCCCCGCCGGGCACGCGGACACCGTCAAGCTGCTCTCCACCGTCTCGCTCGGTGGCCGCGCCCGGACGGCGACCCGTCCGGCGATGGCGCCGGCGGGTGGCGGGGGTTGCTGTGGGGGCGGGTGCTGCGGGGGCTGACGGGGTAAGGGTCACGCGGACCGAGGAGTTCCGAGACCCCCAGAACCGAGGAGGAGCCGTGGCGCCGCAGCCGCCCGACCCGTACCGCTTCCTGCCCGACGTCGCCACCTTCGAGGTGACCAGCAGCGACGTCGCCGACGGCCAGACCCTCCCGACCCCGCAGGTCAGCGGGATCATGGGCGCCGGCGGGGAGGACGTGTCCCCCCAGCTGTCCTGGTCGGGCGCACCCGAGGGCACGCAGAGCTATGCGGTGACCTGCTTCGACCCGGACGCCCCGACGGCGAGCGGCTTCTGGCACTGGGCCGTCACCGGCATCCCGGCCTCGACGACGTCGTTGCCCACGGACGCCGGCGACCCCGACAAAGCCCTGCTGCCGGCCGGGGCAGTGACCCTGGCCAACGACGCGGGCGCGCGCCGCTACATCGGCGCGGCCCCTCCGGGCGGGCACGGCCCGCACCGCTACTTCTTCGTGGTGCACGCGGTCGACGTCGAGGACCTCGGGGTCGGCGAGGACGCCACCCCCGCCTTCCTCGGCTTCAACCTGTTCTTCCACTCGATCGGCCGGGCGATGATCACACCCACCTACGAGGTGTCGGGCTGAGCCCGCGCCCGGCTCGTCGGGGACCGGCGAGCCGGGCAGGGTGATCAGCGCTCGAGGATCTCGTCGACGAAGGCCTCGAGGTCCACCGGGTTGCCCGCGACGCCCTCGAGGCGCGGGGCGGGCCGCAGCTCCGCCGTGGCCTCCTCGACGGCCGCGCACACCCGCGTGAGCTCGTCGGCGCCCAGCACGCGGAAGCCGCGCATCGAGCCGTTCCAGGGCCGGTGCCACTCGAGAGCGGTCAGCTCGGTCCCCTCGATCTCCCACATCTCGACGCGGTTGCCCATCCAGGGCACGGATGCAGTCGGCATCGTCATCGGATTCACCACCAGAGAAGGTCGTCTGCCGTTCGGACCGACCCCGCCAGGTCGGGTACAGCGGGTTGTGGCCACGGCATCGGGGCGACCTCTGCAGGGTGCCGCGCGGACCCAGGGCCCCACACGTGGACGTGGGCTGCACGACAGCGACGTCCGTCACCCTCCTCCGGAGGTGTCGGACCCGGTTCTTCAGCGGCGGCCCAGCTCCACGCGCAGGCCGTCGGCCGGGACGGGGCCGGTGCCGATCGCGATCGGCGGCTCGTACCCGGCGGCCACCCGCCAGCGGTAGCGCCCCAGCATCCGGTGCATGATCGCCTTGATCTCCATGCCGGCGAAGTGCAGGCCGATGCACCTGTGCACCCGCCGCCGAACCGGACCCACGCGAAGCGGTGCGACTTGTCCTGGGCTCGCTCCGGGGTGAAGCGCTCCGGGTCGAACTCGTCGGGGCGCGACCACCACGGCGCCATCCGCTGCGTCGCCCAGAGCCCCACCGAGAGCATCGTCCCGGTGGGGACGAAGTGCCCGACGAGCGAGGTGTCCTTCACCGCACGGCGCGCGAGCGTCGCCACCGGCGCGTAGAGCCGCAGGGGTCTCGCGCATGACGAGGTCCAGCGAGGTCAGTCCGGTGCCCTCACCCGTCGTCGTCGACGAGGTGGACCGCGGCCTCCTCGGCACTGGCACCCGCGCCGTCGATCCCGACGTCGTCGGCCCAGAAGTCCTCCCCGCCGTCGCGCAGCACGAGCCGGCCGGCTCGATCGCCCCCCACCTCGTCGTCGTAGAGCTCCCCGTCGGTGTCGCTCGCGTCGCCGAGCCCGTCGCCGTCCTCGTCGTCGCGGTCCGGGACCTCCCGGCGCAGGCGGCCGGCCAGCGGCTCCCCCTCGCGCTCCTCCTCGGCGGTGACTCCCCACGCCGTGGTGCCCCAGGGCTGCTCGTTCGGGGAGATGCCCTCGTCGAGCGGGTCGGGGACGTCGGGGTCGGCGAGCGTGTCCTCGTCGTCGAGCTGCTCGAAGACGGTGTCGTCGTCGCCGTCGGGATCGTCGCCGGAGAGGTCGTCGGGCTGGGTCATCTCGGTCTGGGGCTCCGTCACCCGGTGATCGTGCTCGATCGCGCCGCCCGGTGGTACCCGGAGGACGACGCAATGTGGGCGGCTCCCGCGTCCGGGATGATCCGGGCGACCCCGGACGTTCGACGCAGCGGGCCGCGACGTCCCTCCCCAGGCTGGGCGGTCCGGGTTGCGTGTCGAGAGGAGCCGGAGCATGGCGATCACCCGCGGGTTCACCGGTCGGCGGCGGCAGGCCGAGCGCGACCCGCGCCTGCCGCCCGGTCAGTACGACGTCGGGCGGTCGTGGCCGGTGCTCACCGCGGAGCCGACGCCGCGGGTCGACGCCGAGCGCTGGTCGCTCTCGATCGACGGGCTCGTCGCGAACCCGACCAGCTGGTCGCTGCGCGAGCTGAGGACGCTGGCCGGCGAGGCCTCGGACACCTACCGCGGCGACATCCACTGCGTGACCACGTGGTCGAAGCTCGACACCTCGTTCACCGGCATCAGCCTCGACACGTTGCTCGGGATCGCGCAGCCGCTGCCGGAGGCGACGTACGTCGTCGAGGAGTCGACCACGCGGTACCGCACCAACCTGCCGCTGGCCGACGTCACCGGCGGGAAGGCGTGGGTCGTCTGGGAGCACGAGGGCAAGCCGCTCGCCCGGGAGCACGGCGGGCCGGTGCGGATGATCGTGCCGCACCTGTACTTCTGGAAGCCCGCGAAGTGGATCTCCAAGAATCCACCTGCTCGACCACGACGAGCCCGGTTTCTGGGAACTCAACGGCTATCACGATCACGGCGACCCGTGGCTCGAGCAGCGCTTCGACGGGGACTGAGCCCGGAGATGGCGGAGACCGGGAACGACCGGCGCCTCGCCGCGGTCTGGCGCGACGCGCGCGTCGTCGAGGTCCGCCACCACCATGACCTCGCGGTGATCCTGCGCCTCGACGTGCCCGACCGTGTGGTCCACCGCCCCGGCCAGCACTACGTGCTGTGGCTGCGCGCCGAGGACGGTTACACGGCCAGCCGGTCGTACTCGGCGGTGTCCGCGCCCTCGGAGGAGTTCGTCGAGCTCTACGTCGAGCGGGTTCCCGACGGCGAGGTGTCCGGGTTCCTGGCCGAGGTGGTCGAGCCCGGTGACGAGCTCGAGTGCCGCGGGCCGATCGGGCGCTGGTTCGCCTGGGACGGGCGCAGCCGTGCGCTGGGGATCGGCGGCGGCAGCGGGGTGGCGCCGCTGGTCTCGATGCTGCGACACGCGCACGACGTCGGGCGTCCCGAGCTGCTCTCGCTGGCGGTCTCCGCGCGGACCGCCGCGGACCTGCCCTACCGCGAGAGCTCGAGACGGCGGGCGCGCTCGTCGCGCTGTCTCGACAACCCGGAGGGTTCCGGCTGGACCGTGCCGCGATAGGCGCCGTCGCCGACCCCGGAGCCACCGCGTTCGTGTGCGGATCGGCACGGTTCACCCTGGCGATGGAGTCGTACCTGCTCTCCGCCGGGCAGCCCGAGGGAAGCATCCGGGTCGAGCGGTTCGGGCCCAGCGGAGAGATCGAGGAAGAAGAGGCGAACGCATGAGTGACCTCGACGTCGACGTCGTCGTGATCGGCGCCGGCCCGGTCGGTGAGAACGTCGCCGACCGCGCGCACCAGCAGGGCCTCTCGGCGGCCGTCGTCGAGGCGGGCCTGGTCGGCGGTGAGTGCTCCTATTACGCGTGCATCCCGTCGAAGGCCCTGCTGCGCCCGGTCGACCTGCTCGCCGGGACGCGCCGCATGCCCGGCGTGGAGGCCGGCCCGATCGACGTGGCGAAGGTCCTCGAGCGCCGCGACCAGTTCGCGGGCGAGGACGACTCCGGTCAGGCCGACTGGCTCTCCGGCGCGGGCATCACCCTGCTGCGGGGCCGGGGACGCCTGGCCGGGGAGCGCGCGGTCGAGGTGAGCCACGACGACGGGACGACGACGTCGGTGGCCGCTCGGCACGTCGTCGTCGCGACCGGGTCGGTGCCGACCTATCCGCCGGTCGAGGGCATCCACGACGTCGGCGCCTGGACCAACCGCGACGCGACGCAGGTCAAGGACGTCCCGTCGTCGCTGCTGATCCTCGGCGGCGGCGTGGTGGGCGTGGAGATGGCGACCGCCTACCAGGGGCTCGGCGCGCAGGTGACCCTCGTGCAGCACGGCGAGCGGCTGCTGCCGAACACCGAGCCCGAGGCCGCCCGACGGGTGCAGCGGTCCCTCGAGGCCGACGGGGTCGACGTCCGGCTGCGCACCTCGATGTCGTCCGTGCGCCGTGAGGGCGGCGAGGTCGTGGCATCGCTCGACGACGGGTCCGAGGTGCGGGGCGCCGAGCTGCTCGTCGCGGCGGGCCGGCGTCCGGCGACCGACGACATCGGGGTGGACACGGTCGGGCTCGAGCCCGGCAAGCCGCTCGCGGCCGACGACTCCACGACGGTGCTCGGCGACTGGCTCTACGCCGTCGGTGACGCGAGCACCGGCGCGAAGCTCACGCACATGGGCAAGTACCAGGCGCGCATCTGCGGCGACGTCGTGGTCGCCCGCGCCCACGGCACGGAGCTCGGCGGCCGGTACTCCCACCACGCGGCGACGGCCGAGCACACCGCCGTCCCGCAGGTGATCTTCACCGACCCGCAGGTGGCCTACGTCGGGCGCACCGAGGCGAGCGCGCGCGACGCCGGGCTGCCGGTGCGGGCGGTCAGCTTCGAGATCGGCGACGTCGCCGGCGGCGCGCTGGAGGCCGACGGCTACGACGGGTTCGCGACGCTCGTGGTCGACACCGACCGCGAGGTGATCGTCGGTGCGACGTTCGTCGGCCAGGACGTCGCCGACATGGTGCACGCGGCGACGATCGCGGTCGTCGGCGAGGTGACGCTCTCACGCCTGTGGCACGCCGTGCCGTCGTTCCCGACGAAGAGCGAGGTGTGGCTGCGCCTGCTGGAAGCCTTCGGCATGTGAACGCTCTTGGTCGCGGGAGCGACCAAATTCGCTCACATGGGCAGGATGTCGGCGTGGACGACACGACCGCCGGGGCCGCCGCGCTGCTCGACAGCACCGCCCACGCGCTGGACCATCGGCTCGCCGTCGAGCAGGCGCGGGGCCGGGCTCCGTCGATGACCGGTGCGGTCGTGCGCGCCGGCGAGACGGTGTGGACCGGGGCGCGGGGTCGCGTCGAGGACGGCGTGCCGACGCCCGACACGCAGTACCGCATCGGGTCGATCACCAAGACGTTCGTCGCGGTGCTCGTCCTGCGCCTGCGCGACGAGGGCCTGCTCGACCTCGACGACCCGCTCGGCCGCCACCTCCCCGACGCCCCCGTCACCGACCCCACCGTCGCGCAGCTGCTCGCGCACTCGTCGGGGCTCGCTGCCGAGACCGGCGCGCCGTGGTGGGAGCGCTCCGACGGGGCCGTGCGCCCGGACCTCGCGAGCCTCGTCGCGGTCCCGCCGCTGCGCGGGCCCGGGCGGCGACACCACTACTCCAACGTCGGGTCGCGTTGCTCGGGGCCCTGGTCGGCCGGCTGCGCGGGCGACCGTGGACCGCAGCGCTCCAGGGGGAGATCCTCGACCCGCTCGGGATGGAGCGCACGACCTACCACCCGGAGCCGCCGCAGGCGTCGGGCTGGGCGGTGCACCCGTGGGCGGATGCGCTGCTCCCCGAGCCGACCGAGGACACCGGTCTCATGGCGCCGGCGGGGCAGCTCTGGTCGACCACCACCGACCTCGGCCGCTTCGGCGCCTTCCTGCTCCACGGGGACGACCGGGTGCTCGCCGGGGAGACCCTCGCGGAGATGCGCGCTCCGGCCGCCCCGCCCGAGCCGGGCGACCCACTGCGCTCGCAGGGCCTCGGCCTGCAGCTCCTGCGCCACGGTCACCGCGACCTCGCCGGCCACACCGGGTCGATGCCCGGCTTCCTCGCCGCCCTCTGGGTCGACCCGGGTGAGGACCTTGCCGGCGTGGTGTTCGCCAACGCCACCTCCGGACCCGCCGTCGGGTCCACGGTGGCCGAGCTGCTCGCGCTCGTGGCCGACCGCCAGCCCCGGCTGCCCGACGCGTGGGTGCCCGCGGCTCCCGATCCGGAGCTGCTCGCGCTCACGGGCCCCTGGTACTGGGGGGCGGCGCCCGTCACGCTGCGGGCGCACGGCACCGACGAGCTCACGATCGGCGGGCTGGGTGGCGGGGCGCGGGCGTCCCGCTTCCGCCGGGGCGTGGACGGCACCTGGGTGGGCCTGGACGGCTACTACGCCGGCGAGACGTTGCGGGCGGTGCGGGCTCCCGACGGCGCCGTCAGCCACCTCGACCTCGGCACCTTCGTCTTCACCCGCGGGCCCTACGCGCCCGCCGACGTCGTCCCCGGCGACGTGGACCCGTCCGGCTGGCGGTGACTTCGGGCCTTCGGCCCTTGTGCGTGCGTTTCCGTGTCCTGGCACGGAAACGCACGCACGAGACCGGAGGTCAAAAGTCCTGGCTGCTCTCGTAGGACCCGGCCGGTCCCGCGATCCGGACGAGGTGGATCCGCCTGCTCAGCCGGATGATCGGTCGGATGAGCAGCTCGACGGAACCGGCGAGGAAGCACCAGGTGCCCGCGATCGTGGTCGCGTCGGAGAAGAACAGGATGCTGCCGACGATGAACCAGAGCGCGACGAAGATGTCGTTGATGATCGACAGCACCTCGTAGCGCCTGCGGGTGATCAGCTCGGCGTGGCCGATGTGGATCGTCAGGGGACGGGGACCCGTGGTCATGGGGCACAGCATGCGCCGTGGACCCGCCGCGACCCAGGCTCGTGACCCGCGCAGCCGCCCGCACGCCGTGCTGCATCGCTGAGGGGCACCCGAGGCACGCGGGGGGCGCCGTACGCATGCGCCTCGTGCCCCTCGTCGTAACGGCCGGCGCCGGACCGCCAGACGTCAGCCTCAGCCGCGGCCGAGGTAGGGCATCGTCGTCGCCATCACGGTCAGGAACGGGACGTTCGCGTCGAGCGGCAGGCCCACCATGTAGCGGACCGCGTCGGCGACGTGCACCGGATCGAACGTCGGCTCCACCATCCGCTGGCCGTTCGGCTGCACGATCCCCGCGCGCATCCGCGCGGTCATGTCGGTCGCGGCGTTCCCGACGTCGAGCTGGCCGCAGGCGATGCGGAACGGCCGGCCGTCGAGGGCGATCGAGCGGGTGAGCCCGGTGACCGCGTGCTTCGTCGCGGTGTAGGCGATGCCGCCGGGCCGCCCGACGTGCGCGGCGATCGAGCCGTTGTTGACGATCCGCCCGCCCTGGGGGTCCTGCCGGCGCATGATCCCGAACGCCTCGCGGGCGCACAGGAACGAGCCGGTGAGGTTGACGCCGACCGTCTGCTGCCAGCCCTCGACGTCGACCTCGTCCGGTGTGCCGACGGGCCCGGTCATGCCCGCATTGTTGACCAGCAGGTCGAGCCGGCCCCACGCGTCGGTGACCGTCCGGAAGAGGGCGGCGACGGCGTCGGCGTCGGCGACGTCGGTGCCGACCACGAGGGCCCGGTCCGACTCCGCGGCGGTCTCGCGCAGCGCGTCCTCGCGGCGCCCGGCGAGGGCGACGTGCCACCCGTCGTCGAGCAGGGCCCGGGCGATGACGCGCCCGAGGCCGGACCCCGCTCCGGTGACGACGGCGGTGCCGGGCTCGGTGCGCACGGCGCTCACCCTGGCACGGCGTCGCGCTTGTTCAATGCCGGCACCGCCGGCGCTCCTAGCATCGCGACCCATGCGGACCTCCGGCACGTTCAGCGTCGCCTCCTTCGAGCCCACCGACCTCACCGTCGAGCCGGCGATCGCCACGGCGCTCCCGATCGGCGTCGCGCGGATGGAGAAGGTCTACGACGGCGACGTGCGGGGCCGGTCCGCGACGCTCTTCACCGCCGCCTTCGACCAGGCCTCCGGACGCGGCACGTACGTCGCGATGGAGGCGTTCGAGGGGAGCGTGGACGGCCGTGCGGGCACGTTCGCCTACGTCCACTCCGCGACGACGTCGGGGGCCGACCGCACCCACGAGTTCTTCCTCGTCGTGCCCGGCAGTGGCACCGGCGAGCTCGCCGGCATCCGGGGCGGCGGCAGCATGGCCGTGGAGGCGGACGGCACGCACCGGGTGACGCTCGACTACGAGCTCGAGCCGGAGGCCGCGGGCTGGCGCCCGTTGGGGTGAATGGCGGCACGAGCGCGACCCCCCGGCGTAACGACGGGCGTGTCCCACCGATGCAGAAGGACGAAGGCCGGAGCACGGACCGGTCCACTCCTCGGGGGGAATGATCGTCATGGGTCGCTGCCGCTGCGGCGCCGCTCTGGTCCCGGACCTGCACTTCTGCGTGGCGTGCGGCGCGCGCCAGGACGTGGGCGGCCGAGTTGCCGTGGGCGCCGGGGCTCCCGTCGGCCCGTCCATGCCACAGTCTCCGGTGCGGCCGCGTCCGGCGGTCGGCGGCCCGCTCCCGGGCGGTCCGGCGTTCGCGCCGCTCTCCCGCCCCGTGCCGCCGTCGCCACCCCGCGCGGCTGCCCTGCCCCCCGGCGTCGTCCCGCCGATGGCACTCGGGGCACCGGGCGTCCCGGCAGGCCCGGCCCGGTCGACCGTGCCGTGGATCGTCGCGGGCGTCGCGGTCGTCGTGGCGGTCGTCCTCGTCGCGGTCGGGGTGCTCGCCGCCCGTCCCGCGGTGATCTTCGGCGCCCCGGCGCCGGCCTCGGTCGCCACCCCGACCGTCACCGTCGGCGTGCCGGTGCCCGCCCCCGCGTCCTCCGACACCGCCTCCACCCCGACCACCGCCTCGGCGTCGTCAGGAGCATCGTCGTCGAGGGAGTCGGCGTCCGCGGCCCTCGAGGCGCAGGTCGTGTCGAACCGTTCGACGGTGGAGGGGCTCGTCGGCCAGTGGGTGCCGCAGCTGTCCGCGAAGCGCGACGGCCTGGTCGCCGACGGCATCACCTACGACGACGACGCGATCCTCGCCCACTACTCCTCGCTGCTCACGCGGGACCCGTCGGCGGTGATGCTGTGGTCGGGCGACTGGCCGGTCTTCAACGGCAGCGACTTCTGGGTCGTGGTGCATCCCCAGGGCTTCTCGACGGCGGCCGCCGCGAACGCCTGGTGCGACGCGCAGGGGTACTCGGCCGACGACTGCTTCGCGAAGAAGCTCTCCCACTCCGGTGGGCCCAGCGGCACCACCGTGCAGCGCTGAGCCGGCCGTGTTCTCCGGGGTGGAGCCTGCCGCACACCCCGGAGACGACGACGCCGGCCCTCCCGGAGCGGGCGGGCCGGCGTCGTGCCGTGGTGCGAGCTTCGAATCTTCGTGAGGCCGCTGAGGAAGCCGCTGCTCTTCCCGGTCGCGGCCTTGTCGCCGTCCTTCTTGGCGTCGGACTTCGCGGCGTCGGCCTGCTTGTCGCCGTCCTTCTTGGCGTCCGAGGCCTTCGACTGGGCCTTCTTCGCCGCGCCGTCGACCTTGGGTGCGTCGACCTTCGGGGTGGCCGGCGCCGGGGCGGCCGTCGAGGACGACGGAGCGGCTCCGAGCATGCGGGCGATGAGGCCCTGCTGTGGCGCGGGCTGGGCCGGGGCGGGGTAGGCCGGCTGCGCGTACGCGGGCTGGGCGTAGGCGGGCTGGGCGTAGGCGGGCTGCGCGTAGGCCGGCTGGGCATACGCGGGCTGAGTGTAGGCGGGCTGCGCGTACGCGGGCTGGGCCGCGGCGGGCTGCGCGGCGGCGGGCTGGGCGGCGGCCGGCTGGGCCGCGGCCGGCTGGGCCGCAGCAGGCTGCGCGGCGGCGGGCTGCGCCGCGGCGGGAGCCGGAGCCGCAGCGGGAGCCGGAGCCGCAGCGGGAGCCGGAGCGGCGGCGGGCCGGGCCGCGGCGGGGGCCGGAGCCGCGGCCGGCGCCGGCGTGGCGAACGCGGTGGCCGGCGAGGCGGCGGCCGCGGCGAGCACGCCGATCGTCAGGGCACGGGAGCGTGCGGAGAGGGACACGAACGGACCTCCACTGCGTGGCGGGGAGCGGGACGCGGTGCCTGCGCACCCGTCGGGGGATGTGACGGTCTCAACGACGGGGTGCGCCGGACGGTGCGCATCGAGTGGCGGGATTCCGCCGGTCGAGAGACCCCAGGTGCTCCCGGCGGGAGACGACGGAGGAGTGAACGGGCGAGAGTGCGCGGCCGGACCGACTTGAGTAGGCCGAGCGGGCCAACTTGGCAGGGCCGATCGGACGTCTTTCGAAGCGCCGAAAAGATGTGACGCACGCGACACCGTCCAGGTCCCAAGACGGCGACCGACGCCGGGGCCCCCGCTATTCCTTCGGCGGTGATCCGAGGCCGGGCTCGACGGTCGACCGCTCGCTCGACGGCGGCGGGTTCAGCGCCGCGTCCGCCGTCGGCGCGCCGGCGAGCGCGCCCGTGCCCCCCGCCCCGGCGACCCCGGCCTCGGGTCCACGACGGTCCGCCTCGCGGGACGCCACGTCGGCCGCGGAGCAGAAGCCGCGCCCGGAGCGCTTGAGGCACAGCATCCCGACGAGCCGACCGTGGCCGTCGACGACGGCGAGCCGGCGGCGACCCTGCGCGGCCATGCCCGCCCAGGTCGTCGCCAGATCGGCGTCCGGGGCGACCGTGCGGTCCACGAGGCGCCCGACGAGGGCCGCGGGCGTCGGGTCGGGCACGTCCTCGAGGTCGGCGCGCTCCACCACCGCGAGGAGCGTCGCGCCGTCGACGACGGGCATCGCGTGGACGTGGTCGTCGGCGAGCGCCGCGCGGGCCTCGCCGACGGTGGCGGCGCCGGACAGGACCTTCGGGCGGCGCAGGGCGGCGTCGGCGACGGAGTCCACGATGCTGCCCTCCTCGGCCTTCTCCGGCCACGATCCCACGGGTGGCCCCCGCAGCGCGACGTCGTCGGCGGCCCCGTGGAGGGAGCGGCCCTCCCTGGACGAGATGAGACGGGTGTGGTCTGGGTAACCGTCCCGTTCGGCAGCCGATCCAGCGAGCGCAGGCGAGGACCCACCGACGTGTACCCCGGAAACTTCGCGCGGAGGACCCCGGACAAGCCCGCCGTCGTCATGGCCGACACAGGGGAGTCGCTCACCTACGCCGAGCTGGAGGAGCGCTCCGTCCGGCTCGCGCACGTGCTGCGCGGCGAGGGGCTCGAGCGCGGCGGTCACGTCGCCCTCGTCGCGACCAACAGCCCCGACGTGTTCGTCACCTACTGGGCCGCGGTGCGCTCCGGGCTCTACATCACCGCGGTGAACCACCATCTCTCGGTCCCCGAGGCCGCCTACATCGTCGACGACTGCGGTGCCGAGGTGCTCGTCGTCTCCGCCGACAAGGCCGAGCTCGCCGAGGGCCTCGTCGAGGCGACCCCGAAGGTCCGTCGGCGGCTCGCGTACGGCGGCTCCGTCGCCGGCCACGACTCCTACGAGGACGCGATCGCCGCGGCGAGCGCGCAGGAACCGGCCGACCAGCCCGCGGGCGTCGACATGCTCTACTCCTCGGGTACCACGGGGCGGCCCAAGGGCATCCAACCTGCCCTGCCCGACCGTCAGGTCCACGAGCCGGGCGACACCATGCTGGCGGTCTTCGCTCCGCTGTTCGGTTTCGACCAGCACGTCGTCTACTACTCGCCGGCGCCCACCTACCACGCCGCGCCGCTGCGCTTCGGCGGGATGGTGCTCGCGACCGGTGGCACGCTCGTGCTCAGCGCGGGCTTCGACGCCGAGGAGTCGCTGCGGATCATCAGCGAGCACGGCGTCACGCACTCGCAGTGGGTGCCGACAATGTTCGTCCGGATGCTCAAGCTCGACGAGTCCGTGCGGTCGTCCCACGACGTGTCGACGATGGAGGTCGCGATCCACGCGGCGGCGCCGTGCCCGGTCGACGTCAAGCAGGCGATGATCGACTGGTGGGGGCCGGTGCTCTGGGAGTACTACTCCGCCACCGAGGCCAACGGCGTCACGCTGATCTCGCCGCAGGAGTGGCTGGAGCACCGGGGGTCGGTCGGCCGGTCCAAGCTCGGGGTCATCCACATCTGCGATCCCGACGACGGCGGGCGCGAGCTCGGGGCCGGGCAGATCGGCACGATCTACTTCGAGCGCCCGGAGCGGCCCTTCGAGTACCACCACGACGAGGAGAAGACCGTCGAGGCCCAACATCCGCAGCACGAGAACTGGACGACGACCGGCGACGTCGGCTACCTCGACGAGGACGGCTTCCTCTACCTCACCGACCGCAAGGCATTCATGATCATCTCCGGCGGCGTGAACATCTACCCGCAGGAGATCGAGAACTGCCTGACGATGCACCCCGCGGTCCACGACGTCGCCGTCATCGGGGTCCCGGATCACGAGATGGGGGAGCAGGTGAAGGCGGTGGTGCAGGTCGCGGCGGGCCACGAGCCCTCCGACGCGCTCGCGACCGAGCTCATCGAGCACGTCAGGGCGAGCATCGCGCGCTACAAGGCGCCGCGCAGCGTCGATTTCACCGACGAGCTCCCGCGCACGGCGCCGGGCAAGCTGGTCAAGGGCGAGCTGCGCAAGCGCTACGCCGAGGACTCCTCCCAGCCGGCGAAGGCGTAGGCGCCGTGGCCGCGGGAGTGGAGGAGACCGCTCCGGACGACGCGACCGGCGCGCCCGCCGTCGTCGTCCTGGGCTCGGCCCGGACCGCCCCGGAGCGGGAGCTGATCGCCGACTGGGCCGCCCGGGAGCATCCCGGCGCGCCGGTGTGCCTGGACGAGAGCGCGCTGGACGACGCCCTGTCCCACGCCGCCGCGAGCACGACGGTGGTGCCGGTCCGGGTCACCTGGCTGCCGCCCACCCGCACCGCACAGTGGGCCGACGGCACCGGCGCGCCTGCGGAGAAGCCGAAGCCCTCCGACCTCGTGGCCCTGCTCGGCCACCGGCGCCCGCCGGCCTTCTGGCAGCGCCGCATCGCCCGCAACGCCCCCGATCGGGCGCGGATCGTGCAGGGCGAGGCGGCGACGGTTGCCGACCTGCGGAGCCGTCACGACGAGGAGGCCCGGGAGGACCCGCTGCCGGCCTACGTTCACCGGGCGGGGGTGCTCGCGTGCGAACGCGCCGAGCGTGCGCTGATCGGCGACCACTACACCGTGCCGCGGATGGTCGTCGATCAGATCGTGGCCTCGACCCGAGTGCGCGATCGGCTGCGGGAGCTGGCCGCCGAGCACGACCGGAGCTTCGACGACGTCCTCGAGGACATGCGCGCCCGGCTGGGCGACCTCGCCGCGGTGCAGAGCCCGCTCGCGATCGACGCCTTCCGCACCGCGCTCGCGCCGCTGCACGCCCCGGCGTGGGACGTCACCGTCGACACCGAGACGGTGGAGCCGCTGCGGGAGCTCAGCCGGACCGCGCCGCTGGTGTTCCTCCCGACGCACCGCTCCTACGCCGACCCGCTGGTGCTCGCCGAGGTGCTGCGCGAGAACGACCTGCCGCGCAACACCGTCCTCGGTGGCAACAACATGGCGTTCTGGCCGATCGGGCCGCTGGGCAAGCGGGCCGGGGTCGTGTTCATCCGCCGGACCTCCGGTGACGACCCGGTCTACCGGTTGGCGCTGCGCGAGTACATCGCGCACCTGGTCGCCAAGCGGTTCAACCTCGAGTGGTACGTCGAGGGCGGGCGCTCGCGCACCGGCAAGCTGCGCCGTCCGCGCCTGGGCCTGCTGTCCTACCTCGCCCGGGCGCTCGACGACGGGCGCGCTTTGGACGTGCAGCTCGTGCCGACCTCGATCGTCTACGACCGGCTCTACGAGCTCGACGCGATGGCGGCCGAGCAGGGCGGATCGAGCAAGTCGGCCGAGGGGCTGGGCTGGCTCGCGCGCTACGTCCGCGGGCAGGCCCGCAACCACGGCACCGCCCGGGTGCGCTTCGGCGAGCCGTTCTCGCTGGCCCAGGCCCTCGCCGAGGCGGGCGAGGGGCCCTCCCGGCTGGAGAAAGTCGCCTTCACGATCTGTGACGGGATCAACCGGGCGACGCCGGCGACCCCGACGGCGCTGGTGACCTTCGCGCTGCTCGGTACCGGCGGCCGGGCGCTCACCCTCGACCAGATCCGGGTCTCGGTCTCCCCGTTGCTCGACCACCTCGACCGGCTCGGCCGGCCCGGACCGCGGGGCGACCTGACCGGCGGCGGCATCGAGCGCACGCTCGAGCGGCTGGTCACCGGCGAGGTCGTCGAGCGCTACGACGGCGGCGAGCAGACCGTGTGGTCGATCCGCGAAGGCCGGCACCGGGTCGCCGCGTTCTACCGCAACGGCGCCATCCACCACTTCGTCGATCGCGCGATCGTCGAGCTGGCGCTGCTCGCGGCCTCCCGGGCGCCGTCGGGCAGCGATCCGCTCGAGGTGGCGTGGGCCGACGCGCTGGCCCTGCGGGACCTGCTGAAGTTCGAGTTCTTCTTCCCGCCGAAGCGGCGCTTCTCCGACGACATCGCCGCCGAGACCGCGCTCGTCGACCCGGACTGGCGGGACCGGGTGCAGGACGCGGACGCGGCGGCGGCGCTCCTGGCGCGCACCCGCTTCCTCGTCGCGCCGCGGACGCTGCGCTCGTTCCTCGACGCGCAGTGGGTGGTCGCGAGCCGGCTGGCCGGGCAGGACCCCCAGGCGCCGGTGGACCGGAAGGCCTTCCCGCAGGAGTGCCTCGGCCTCGGGCGCCAGATGCTGCGCCAGGGACGAGTCGCGCGGCCGGACTCGGTCTCCACCGAGCTCTACGCCTCCGCGCTCGACCTGGCCGACAACCGCGGCCTGCTGGGCACCGGGTCGAGCACCGACGTCGCCGCGGCGCGCACGGCGTTCCGGGACGAGATCGCGGAGGTCCGCGACCGGCTCGTCGAGCTCGCCCGGATCGAGGAACGGCTGACCGAGGAGCTGCTGGCATGACCGCCCCCGGACCCGGACCCGGTGCCGAGGCGGGGCTCACCGAACGCCTCGCCGTCGCGCCGAGCGGCCCGGGCATCACCGCGTTCGTGGCCGTCGACGGCGGCCTGCTGGCGGGGTGCCCGCTCGCGCCGTTCCTGGCCCCGACGTCGTGGTGGGGCCGGTTCGTGGGCCAGGTGCGTTCCGGGGTCGCGGGACCCGACGACGTGACCCCGGCCGACGTCGAGGCGGTCGTGCGCTCGCGACAGGGCCGCGCCGTCGAGGAGGTCGCCGACGAGGGCCGTACGACGTTCCGGTCGGTCACCGCGTCCTGGCTGCACCCGGAGGTGTGGCGCCTCGCCGTCGGTCACCTCCGGCGCGGGCACCGCGTCGTGCTCGTCTCGCGGGCGACCCGGGCGGAGGTCGACCCCATCGCCGCGGAACTGGGCGCGGACGACGTCGTCGCCACCCGGGTCTCGGTCGTCCCGACGGCCGACGACGGCGACCGGGTGGGCGGGATCGCCTCGCCGGTGTGCGCGGGGCGCAGCGCCGCCGACGCGGTGGCCGCCTGGGCCGACGCGCACGACGTCGACCTGGCCCGCGCCTTCGTGTACGCGCCGGCCGCGGAGCGTCCGCTGCTCGACGTCGTCGGCCACTCCACGGTCGTCGGCGCGCCCGACGGCCTGCGCCCCGCCCTGCCGGTCGCGCCCCGCGGAGCCGTGCCGCCGGTCGAGGCGATCGGGGGGACCCTCGGGTTCTACGGCGGGTTCACGGCGGCGACGGCGGCGGCGATCGGGGCCGGGTTCCTGCGCGGGTCGCGACACCGCGCGATCAACCTCGCGGGCTCGCTCGCCTCCGAGTTCGCGCTCGGCGTGGCGGGCGTCCAGGTGGAGGTCGACGGTGCCGAGCACCTCTGGTCGGACCGCCCCGCGGTCTTCGTGTTCAACCACCAGAGCCAGCTCGACCCGATCGTCATCATGACCATGCTGCGCCACGACTTCACCGGGGTCGCGAAGGCCGAGGCGAAGTCGATGCCGCTCTTCGGCCAGCTCTTCCAGCTCGCCGATGTCGCATTCGTCGAGCGCGGGAACATCCGTCAGGCCAGGGAGGCGCTGCGGCCCGCCGTCGACAGGCTCCGGCGCGGGATGTCGCTGGTCATGGCACCCGAGGGCACCCGTTCGGCGACCCCGCGGCCCGGCCCGTTCAAGAAGGGCGCCTTCCACATCGCGATGCAGGCCGGCGTCCCGATGGTCCCGATCGTGCTGGAGAACGCCGGCGAGCTGATGTGGCGCTACGACCAGACCGTCCGGCCGGGCACCGTGCGCGCCGTGGTGCACCCGCCGATCGACACCCGGGACTGGCGCGTCGACACCCTCGACGACCACGTGGCGCACGTCCGCGGACTGTTCCTCGAGACCCTCGGACTGGCGGATAGGTGACCGGACCCCTGGGTTGCCAGCGGAGCCCTATCGGCGTGCTCCCCTGATTGCTTGCATTCTGGGCAACTCCTCGACTAGCTTGCTAGCATCCTAGCGTGGCCGACGAGGTCAAGCAGTTCAACGTCTACCTGCCGGTCGAGCTGATCAAGCAGGTCAAGTTCCGGGCCCTCGAGACCGAGCAGTCGCTGTCCGCGCTGGTCGCGGAGGCCCTGCGTGCCCACCTCGCGCAGGACCCGCCCGGCGAGCAGGAGGGATCGTCATGACCGCTGTCGACGGGATCACCGCGGTGTTCCTGGAGACCCACAACTGGGGCCGGGCCGCCCGGTTCTTCACCCAGCTCGGCTTCGAGCTCGACTTCGAGACCGACCACCACTCGGGTCAGTTCCGGGGCGCCGACGGGCCGACCGTCTTCGTCGCGGAGGTCCCCGAGGACCGCCCGACCGGCGCCCAGCTCGTCCTCCGCATCCCCGACGCCGAAGGCTACCGTCCCGACCCCGGGCTCGAGGTCCTCTCGCCCTTCGAGGACACCCACTACGGCACCTGCGAGATGGTCGTCCGCGATCCCGACGGCAGGACCTGGACCATCCAGGCCCCCGGGACGGCGACCCCGTGACCGCCGCCGGCGTCGTCCCGGACCACACCGCGGTCAGGGTGGCCCTCTGGCGCGCCCGCCACCTCGAGGTCGACGCCGCCCCGCCCGTCCTCGACGACTCCCTCGGCCTGCGCCTGGTCGATCCCGAGCCGGACTGGCGCGATCGTCCCGACATGGATCCCGGCACCACCCGGGGTGCCCGCGCCGGCATGGTCGCCCGGGCCCGCGTCGTCGACGACCTCGTCGAGGAGCGGTTCGCCGCCGGCGTCACGCAGTACGTGGTGCTCGGCGCGGGCCTCGACACCTTCGCGCTGCGACACCCCGATCTCGACCGGTCTCGGACGGTCCTCGAGGTCGACCAGCCGGGCACCTCGACGTGGAAGCGACGCCGGATCGCCGAGCTCGCCCTCCCGACTCCGCCGGGGCTGCGGTTCGTGCCCACCGACTTCGAGGGTCCCTGGTGGGACGGCCTGCTCGCCGCGGGTCTCGACGTCGGGCGCCCCGCCGTCGTGTCCTCGACCGGCGTGAGCATGTACCTGACCGCGGCGGCGAACACCGCGACGCTCGCGTCCCTCGCCCGGCTGGCGCCCGGCTCGACGGTGGCCATGACGTTCCAGCCTCCGTCGGAGCTGCTGAGTGAGGAGGAGCGACGCTTCCGTGACCTCTCGGCAGCCGGTGCCGCCGCGGCCGGGACGCCCTTCCTGAGCTTCTTCGCCCCCGACGAGATCGTCGCGCTGGCCCGCTCCGTCGGCTTCCGGGAGGCTCGCGTCCTGGGCGCCGCGGAGATCAACGCGCGGTACTTCGACGACCGCACCGACGGGCTGCACGTCACCGCCGCCGAGGAGTTCCTCCTGGCCACGACCTGAGCGACACCGCCCTCGGCGGCCGGTGCGCCGATCAGGCAGCGCGGCGGCCGAGCCAGCGGCCGCGGCGACCGGCCCGTCGGTCGATGTTGCCGACGGCCTCGCGGCAGTCCGGGCACCGGGCCGCGGGCGGGCTCGCGAGCGAGGACGCCCAGACGGTCCTGGCGCAGGCGGACAGATGCGCGCCGGAGGCCGGGTCGTGGTCGACGACGACGTGGTCACGCCCGTCGAGCGCGCAGGTGAGCCAGAGCGCCCGCACGGCGCCGTGGCCATCGCCGTCGCCCGCGGAGAGCGGGAGGGGCATCGTCACGCGCCCTCGAGCAGGTCGTCGAACCCGCCGGCCTTGACCTCGTCGAGCAGGCTGCCGAGCTCGGCGCGGGTCAGCAGCAGCACGGGGTCGTCGGGGAAGCGGGAGTTCCGGACCGCCACCCGCGCCTCGTCCGACGAGCCCACGGCCGCCAGCTCGACACAGTTGCCCTGAAAGCCGCTGTAGTGGCTCTTGCGCCACTGCGCGTCGCCCACCCGGGATGCCGAGGTGTACATGTTCCGGGCCCGTCCTCTCGCACGTGCTTCCTGCCGTGCTGGTGACCATAACACCGGTCAGCGGCATCTGCATGTGCAGGAGGGCGCGTCGCGCGCGTCGCGGCGGGCGGCCGGTCTGCTCAGCCGGCGCGGAGCTTGGTGAGCAGGCTCCTGGTCTCCTCCGGGCTGTACGCGTCGATCGTCAGCTGGTCCATGAGGCGCGTGTACTCCTCGACCTCGTTGCGGCGGTCGAGGTAGAGCGCACCGGTGAGGCCCTCGATGTAGGTGATGTCGGGGACATCGGGCTCGGCGAAGCGCAGCAGTGTGAAGGCGGCCTCGCCGCCGTAGCCCGACAGTGCGTTCGGCACCACCTGCACCGTCACGTTCGGCCACCGGGACATCGTGACGAGGTAATCGATCTGGCCCGCCAGGACCGCGTAGCCGCCGATCGGGCGGTGCAGCACGGACTCGTCGATGACCGCCCAGAGCTGTGGCGCGTCCGGCCGGGCGAGGAGCCGCTGGCGCGCCAGCCGCACCCGCACGCGCTCCTCGGTCATTTCGTCCGCTTTCTCGGGGTGCCCACGGGTGACGATCGCCCGGATGTAGTCCTCGGTCTGGAGCAGACCGGGCACGAAGAGCAGCTCGTAGGTCTGGATCCGGACCGCGGCCGACTCGAGGCCCACGTACTCCGAGAACCACTCCGGCACCGCGTCGCCGGAGCGCTGCCACCAGCCGGCCTCGTTGCTGCGCTTCGCGATCCCGAGCAGGTGCTCGCGGCGCCCCTCGTCGTGCTCGCCGTAGAGGGTGAGGAGGTCCTCGATGTCGCGGAGCTTGAAGGAGACCTTGCCGGACTCCATGCGGCTGATCTTCGACTCACTACCGCGGATGTGGTAACCGGCCGCCGAGCGGGTGATGTCGGCCCCCTCCCGGAGCCGCTTGAGCTGCGCGCCGACGATGATGCGACGTGCGGTGGGGCCCACGTCGTCGGCGCCGGTCCCATCTCGCTGGTCGGGAGCCTGCGGGTCGGGAGCCTGCTCGGTGGCCACGGATGTCCTCCGGTCGCCCTCGGGTGAGCCGTCACGAGGCCGCGTTCACGGCCCGGAACGGGGAGACTACAGGTCGTCGGCGCTGTTCCGTACGCTTCGACCCTGTTCGTCGGCGTGCGCGGGCGGAGTCCTACGGTTGCCGTCCCGGGGTCGTCGCGCCGGGCGATGGCGCCGCTCACGGCGATGACGAGCAGTGAGGAAACGCACGGCAGGCGTGGCCCGGTCGGCGCGCCCGACCGCCGGCCCGCTCCTGCGCCGCTCGCCCCGGCGCAGCGCTGTGCGCTCGGGGCCGTCGCCCGCAAGCGTCAGCTCGGGAGAGCCTCCCGCCGCCGGATGAGCAGCTCCCGCTCACCCGGGTTCGCCGTGCCCGCGAGGGCGGCGTCGAGGGCCGTCCGCGCCTCGGCCGGTCGATGGAGCCGGGTGAGAAGGTCGGCGCGGACCGCGTCGCGCAGGTGGTGGCGCGGCAGGTCGAGGCCGTCCACGACGGCGAGCGCGGCCTCCGGCCCCGCCACCTCCGCCAGGGCGACGGCTCGGTTGAGGGCGACCACGGGGCCCGGGTCCAGGACTGTGAGCTGGTCGTAGAGCGCGAGGATCTGGTGCCAGTCCGTGGCCGACGCCGTCGCGGCGTCGGTGTGCACGGCGTTGATCGCGGCCTGGATCTGGTACGGCCCGGGCGCGCCGCGGCGCAGGCACCGTCGGACCAGCGCGTGGCCCTCGGTGATCTTCCCCGAATCCCAGCGGGCCCGGTCCTGCTCGCCCAGCGGGACGAGGTTGCCTTCGTCGTCGATCCGGGCGGCCCGCCGGGCGTCGGTGAGCAGCAGCAGCGCGAGCAGCCCCAGCGCCTCGGGCTCGTCGGGCATGAGCTCGACGACCAGGCGTGCCAGGCGGATCGCCTCGGCGGCGAGGTCCGGGCGGTCGGGGGTGCCCGACGTCGCGGTGTGCCCCTCGGTGAAGACCAGGTAGACCACCGCGAGCACCGAGCGCAGCCGGTCGGGCAGGTCGGCCTCCCGCGGCACGCGATAGGGGATCCGCGCGTCGCGGATCTTCGCCTTGGCCCGGACCAGCCGCTGGGCCATCGTCGCCTCGGAGGTCAGGAACGCCCGCGCGATCGCGGCGGTGTCCAGCCCGCCGAGCAGGCGCAGCGTCAGCGCCACCCGCGCGGGCGCGGCGAGCGCGGGGTGGCAGCAGGTGAAGAGCATCCGGAGCCGGTCGTCCTCCACCGGGCCCACCTCCTGCGCCGGGTCGTCGGCCTCGTGCGCGACGGCCAGCCGGGCCGCCTCGGCGTGCCTGCCCTCGCGCGTCGCGTCCCGCCGCAGCCGGTCGACGGCGCGGCGGCGCGCCGTGGTGACGATCCAGCCGCCCGGGTTGGGCGGCGGGTCCGCGGGCCAGCGCTCGACGGCGACCCGGAAGGCGTCGGCGACCGCCTCCTCGGCGCGGTCGATGTCGCCGAGCAGGCGGGTCAGCGTCGCGACGCAGCGCCCGTACTCGCGGGCGAACACGTCGGCGACGTCCGGGGTCACGCTCGGTCCGGCTCGCCGGTGGAGCTGGGCTCCGCGTCGTCTCCGATGAACGGGCGGACCTCGATGGGCAGCGGGTGGATCGCCCGCGCGAGGCGGCCCGCCCAGTGCAGGGCGGCGTCGAGGTCCTCGGCGTCGAGGATCGTCAGCCCGCCGATCTGCTCCTTGCCCTCGGCGTAGGGCCCGTCGGTGAGCAGCACCTCGTCACCCCGGGCGCGGACCACCGTGGCGGTACTCGCCGAGTGCAGGCCTCCGGAGAACACCCAGACCCCGGCGTCGGCCATGTCCCGCCGCACCGCCTCGACGTCGCGCATGATCGCCGCGAGTGCCTCCGGCTCCGGGGGCGTCGCGTCGGGACCGTCGGGCTGCTGGATCGCGAGCAGGTAGCGGGTCATGTCGTCTCCCTCCGGTGCGCCCCCGCGCGGTGCGGCGGCGTCGCTCCCTCCACGCACGGCAGGAACCGGGATCGACAGCCGCGTCCCGCCCTCGTCGTGTGACCTGCGTCATGGTCGGCCGGGCCCGTTCCTCCCGCACCGTACGGGCAGGCGGTCCGGGGGAACGGGACGTAGCGTCGGGGGACGTGGTCGACGGAGACGAAGCGCAGCGGAGCTCGACCATCGGTGCCGGAGACGAAGCGCAGCGGAGCTCGACCACCGTCGGCAGCGGCAGCTGGCGGGACCTCCTCTCGGCCGGACGTCGTGGCACGGTCGCGGTCCTCTGCGGTGGGGTGCTGCTCTTCGCCGTCGACACCTATGTCACGGCGAGCCTGCTCCCCTCCGCGGTCGCCGAGATCGGAGGCGAGCAGTTCTACGCGTGGGTCAGCACGATCTACCTGCTCACCGCCGTCGTCTCCACCGCGCTGGTGAGTCGCCTGCTCGCACGGTGGCCGGCTCGGCGGGCCTACCTCCTCGCGCTGGTCGCCTTCGGGGCCGGGACGGCGGTGGACGCCGTCTCCCCCGACATGGCCGTGCTGCTCGCCGGACGGGCCCTGCAGGGAGTCGGCGGCGGCCTGCTCGCGGGTCTGGCCTACGCGCTGATCCGCAGCGCGCTGCCACGGCGGCTCTGGACGCGGGCGAGTGCCTCGATCTCGGCGATGTGGGGGGTCGGCCTGCTCGTCGGCCCCGCGCTGGGAGGGGTGTTCGCCGAGCTCGGGCACTGGCGGCTCGCGTTCGTCGCGCTGGTCCTGGTGACCGTGGCCGTCGCGGCCGGGCTGCCCGCCGGGCTCCGGCGGTCCTCCCGCGCACCCGCCGTCGTGCCCGGTCCGTTCCCGCTCGCCTCGGTCCTGCTCGTCGCTGGTGCCGCCGCGGTGCTCTCGGTGTCGGGCCTCGCGGTGTCGGGGGACGGGGTCACCGCGCGCGGGATCGCCCTGGCCGCCGGGGGCCTGGTGGTCGCGCTCGCCCTGCTCGCAGTGCTGGTCCTCGTGGAGCGCCGGGCGGGCGAGACGGGTGCGCGGATCCTCCCCGCGGCGACCTTCCGCCCGGGCGGGCGGTTGGCCGCCCTGTATCTGACGATCGCGGTGATGATGTGCGCCGCGGCCGTGGAGGCGTTCGTCCCGCTGTTCGGGCAGCGTCTCGGTGGGCTGGCGCCGCTGACCGCCGGCTTCCTCGGGGTCTGCCTGGCGTCGGGCTGGGTGGTGACGGAGATGGTCAGCGCGAGCATCGGCCGCGCCCGGGCGTGCGCGACCGTCGGGCCGGTCATGGTCGTCGGCGGGTTCGCGGTGCTCACCGCGACCCAGCACGCGGCGGCCGGCACCGCCGTGGTGGTCACGTGGGTGGTCGCGCTCGTCCTGGCCGGGGCCGGCGTCGGGTTGGCCTGGCCTCACATGTCCGCGGCCGCGATGGCCCCGGGCTCCGGTGGCGAGGGCTCCGGGGACGACACCGACGACGGCGAGGGCGAGCGGGCCTCGGCCGCGATCACGATGGTGCAGATGCTCGCCTTCGCGGTCGGGGCGTCGTACTCCGGCGTCGCCGTCGCGCTCGGCTCCGATCCGGTGACCTCCGCGCGCCTGCTCTACGGCGGGCTCGGGGTGATCGCGCTCCTCGGCTCGGTCACCGGGGTCCGGGCCGGCGCGGCCGTGTAGTCCTCGCGGTCGTCGGGAACATGCCTGGACGTGTCGCGACACGGCGGGCCCGCGTCCCCGCTCCCGCCCGGGCGGCCGTCACCATCTGCGGCGTGCCGTTCCGTCCGAGCCCGTCGCGCGTCGTCCTGGTCGCGGTCCTCGTGGCGCTCCTGGGCGGCTGCGCGGGTCGCGGGAGCACCCCGGCGGTGGCGTCGCCCACGGCGCCCGCCTCACCCGCGCCCGCCGCCGATCCGTCGCCGGTGACGCCGGGCCCGCCCACCGCCGCCCCGCCGTCGGCGGCCCGTCCCGGTGCCTTCCGGATCCCGGCGGGGGCGACCGTCGTCATCGACCCCGGGCACAACGGCGGCAACGGTCCCGGCTCCGGCGTCGACCGTTCGGTCCCGGACGGCCGGGGCGGCACCAAGGCGTGCAACACCACCGGGGCCAGCACCGCGGACGGTTACCCCGAGCACGCGTTCACGTGGGCGGTCTCGCAGGACCTGGCGCAGCGGCTGCGGGCACGGGGCTACCGGGTGGTCCTCACCCGCGACTCCGACGACGGCGTGGGCCCCTGCGTCGACGTGCGGGGCGAGGCCGGAGCGCGGGCGGGCGCCGCGGCGGTCGTCTCGGTGCACGCCGACGGCGGCCCGGCGAGCGGGCACGGCTTCCACGTCCTCTACTCCTCGCCTCCGCTGAACGCGGCGCAGCGCGGGCCGGCCCGGGCGCTCGCGGACGCGGCCGTGGCGTCGATGCGCCGTGCCGGCTTCGCGCCTGCGACCTACATCGGCCAGGCCGGCCTGGACGCGCGCGGCGACATCGCCGGGCTCAACCTCGCGACGGTGCCCAGCGTGCTCGTGGAGTGCGCCAACCTGCGCAACCCCGCCGACGCCGCGCTCGCCCGCTCCCCGGACGGACAGCGGCGGATCGCCGACGCGCTCGCGGCCGCGCTGGGCTCCTGATCGTCGGAGGGGTGCGCTGCCCTGGCTTGCTCAGCGCACCCCGACCGGCTGTCCGGGGAGGGGGAGCATCGCCCGCAGGCCGCGCTCGCCGAGCCGGTGCTCGGCGGGCAGCAGGAACGCACGGCACCCCACCGTCACGGCCCCGCCGTCGCGGGCGGGGTTGTCCCCCACCATGAGCGTGGCGCGCGGGTCGACGCGCAACGACGCGCACGCCGCTCGGAACACGGCCGGGTCCGGCTTCTCCGCGCCGAGCTCGCAGGAGAGTGTCCAGGACCCCACGAGATGGTCGAGGCCCGCCTCGCGGGCGTGCACCCGGATGTCCCACCCGATGTCCGAGACCACCCCGACCGGGATGCCGCGCCTCGCGAGGGCCTCGAGCACCTCCGCCGTGTCGGGGTAGGGCACCCAGGCGTCCGGCGCGCGCAGCACGTCCACGGCGGTGTCCTCGGCCCCGGCGAGCGCCGGGACGCGCGAGAACCACGCCCGCATCGCGTCGCGGTGGGCGGCCTCGGAGAGGTCGCGGCCGCGCTGCGCGGCGACGACGTCGGGGCGGGTGGCGGCCTCGGCGACGTCGGCGAGTACGGCGTCGATGTCGAGGTCCCGCCCGCTCACCGTCGCCACCCGGGCGAGCCAGCGGCGGAGATCGACCATGTGGAAGAGCGTGTTCGAGAAGTCGAACAGCACCGCTTCCACCGCGGGCACGGGCGCGCGGCTCTCGTCGTCGGTGGGCTCGTAGGCGGCGGTCAGGTCGAACAGGGCGCGCACGCGGATCAGTCTGCCGGGCCGGTCGGCCCCGCCGCGCTCACGGCCGCCGTGGTGTGGGGATCGCCGGGCCGACCGCGCGGGTGTCGACGACCAGGGCGGTGGCGTTGTCGTGGGAGCCCGTGGCCCGGGCGGTGTCGACGAGGCTGCGGGGGAGCGCCGGGGCCGGCACGTGGGCGACGAGGCCGGACAGGCGGACGGGATCGAGGCCGCGGTGGACGCCGTCGCTGGCGAGCACGAGCGCGGCCGGGGCCGGCACCGCGGTGAGACCGATCTCGGTGGCGCCGCGCACCGAGCGCACGCTGGTGGTGAGCACGTGCTCGAGGCGCGGGGCGACGGCCACGCCCGCCGCGCGCATCTCGGCGGCGACGGTGTGGTCGTGGGTCAGTGGGTGGATCGCCCGGCCGTCCCAGGACCAGGCCCGGCAGTCACCCACCCATGCGACGGTCCACGTGGCCCCGGTCGTCCGGGGGTCCGGGGCGAGCGCGACCGTGAGGGCGGTGTCGCCCGCGAGCACCTTGCCCGCCGCGAGGAGCACGTCGCGGGCGGCGAGCACGGCGAGGTCGGCGCGCCCGTCGAGCACCGCCATCCGGACCGCGTGGTCGGCCGCGGCCCGCGCGGCCAGGGCCGCGGCCTCGGAGTCCCCCACGCCGTCGGCCACCGCGACGGCGAGCCGCCCGTTCCGCGTGAAGGCCGCCGTGGCGTCGGCCTGGTGGCGGCGGGGCCCGACCGCCGAGGCGGACCACCACGGACCGTGCGCTGCCCGTGTTCCCTCGCGCCGCTCTGCGACCGCCACGCCCATACCGACCTCCCCGTTCCCGCGTCCCACTCCCCAGGGTGCGCGAGGAGGCTGTGGGGTTGCTGAACCGTCGGTGTGGGGTGGGGCACGCCATACCTGGTCGCCCGGGTCAGCGGCCCATGCTGCGACGGATTCTGCTCGAGCCGTTCCCGGGCCGCCGCGTCCCGGTCGGCCTCCTGCTGGGCCAGCGTGCGGCCCTCCGGGGTCTCGGCGTCGAGCTCGCGCTGACCCTGCGCCGTCGCGATGCGGCCCTCGATGCGGTTCCGCACGAAGTCGAACGTCGGGACGCCGCCCTCGGTGTAGTCCGCGGCCGCCGGCTCCGCGGGCACCGACTCGACGATCTCCGACTCGACGATCTCCGACTCGACGATCTCCGCGTCGACGGTCTCCGGCGCCGGTGCCGGATCGGGCTCGCTGCTCGTCATGCGGCCAGTGTCCCGCTCCGCCGAACTTCGTGACAGACCCGGGAATTGAGCCGAGGCGACTCACGTTCTCGGAGTCAGAGGCCCGCAAGGCCGGGCCACCTTCACCGAGGAGATCACCATGAGCGCCCTGACCTTCTGGGGACCGCGCGCCCCGTTCGCCCCCTTCGGCTTCGCCGACCCGTCCGCCCTGCTGCGCCGCTTCGCCGCTCCGACCCGCGCCGCCGAGTCGGCCTGGTACGTCCCGGCCGCCGACGTCGTCCGTGACGGCGACGACGCGATCGTCCGTCTCGAGCTGCCCGGTGTGGACGTCGCCTCCGACGTCACCGTCGAGGTCGTCGGGCACCGGCTCGTCATCCGCGGCGAGGGCCGCGACGAGCACACCGGCGAGGGCTTCCGCGAGACCCGGCGCGGCTCGTTCCGCCGCAGCTTCTCGCTCCCGCAGCACGTCGGCCCGGAGGCCGTGTCGGCCTCCTACGACGCCGGGGTGCTGAGCGTGCGCGTCGCCGGCGTGCACGCCGAGCCCGAGTCGCAGCGGATCACGATCAGCGGGGTCGCCTCCGACGCGAACGCCCCGTCCGAGGGCTCCGAGGGCACCGCGCCCGAGGGCTCCGCGGCCTCCGAGGCCTGACCCAACCGGACCTCCCGGTCCACCCTCCGACGCCCGCGGGAGCGGGCGGCCCACCGTGGCCGTCCCCGTCCCGCGGGCGTCGTCGTGTCGGGGGCGCTCGTTAGGCTCCCGGGTGCTCGTCCACACCACCGCCGGAGACCGGGATGACCACGCAGGGCCCGCCCCCCGGTCGCCCGGGTCCCGTCCCGCCGCGACCGATGCCGCCGCGTCCGATGTCCCCGCATCACGCGCCACCCGGCGCTCCGACCCCACCGCAGGGCTCCGCGCCGCCGCCGCGTCCGCCCGTGCGGTCCGCCTTCCCCTCGAACGGCCCGCGGGGGGTGCCGTCGTCGCGCACCCGCCGGACCTCGCGCCTCGCCGTCGTCGCGCTCGTGCTCGCGGTCCTCGTGCCGCCGGTCGGGCTGGTCGTCGGGACGGTGGCCCGCCGGCGGATCACCCGGTCCGCGAGGTCGGTGGACGGCGGGGTCGAGCTGACCGGGCGCCCCGCCGCGACCGCCGCCGTCGTCGCCGGCGTCCTGCTGACCCTCGCCGAGGCCGCTCTCGCCGTCGCGCTCTTCGTGGCGGTGCCGCCGAGCTGGCTGGGGTCCTCGGACCTGCCCGCGGCCTCGGTGCAGAGCACCATGGAGCGCACCGTTCCGCTTCCCGCCGGCTCGGTGCACTGCCCCGGTCCGCTGCCCGCGACGCTCGGCGCGAGCATCACCTGCACCGCCACCCAGAACGGCGCCCCCGTCGGCTACCGGGCGACGGTGGACTCCCTCGCGGGCCGTGACGTGCACTTCGCCATCAGGCGCGAATAGGGCCGCTCACCAGCGCCAGACGCGCTCCTCGCCGGCACCCTGCCGGACGATCTCGGGCTCGTCCCCGGAGAGGTCGACGACCGTGGTGGGCTCCTTGACCTGGTCGCCGGAGTCGAGGACGGCGTCGACCGCGTTCCCGAGCCGCTCGGCCACGTCCCAGCCCTCGGTGGGCGGCTCGGTCTCGCCGGGGAACAGCAGCGTGCTCGACAACAGCGGCTCGCCGAGCTCGTCGAGCAGGTCCCGGACGACGGCGTTGTCGGGGATACGGACGCCGACCGTGCGCTTGCGCGGGTGCGAGAGGCGGCGCGGCACCTCTCGCGACGCGGGCAGAATGAAGGTGAACGGGCCGGGCGTCGCCGCCTTCACCGCGCGGAACACCGGGTTCGAGACCTCGACGAACTGGCCGAGCTGGGCGAAGTCGCGGCACACGAGCGTGAAGTGGTGCCGGTCGTCGAGGCGGCGCAGCGTGCGGATGCGCTCCACGGCCTCGCGGGCGTCGATGCGGCAGCCCAGGGCGAACCCGGAGTCGGTGGGATAGACGATCAGGCCACCCTCGCGCAGCAGCCCCACCACCTGGCCGATGGTGCGGCGCTGGGGGTTCTGCGGGTGCACGTCGTAGTAGCGGGCCACCTCGTCGAGGGTAGGCACCGCGAACAGTGACGTGTGGATGCGCCCGATCGGGGGGAACCGTAACCGAACCGAGACTCGCGACGCGGGCACGACGACCGTCGGACCCGAGGAGCAGGAGGATCACCATGGGTGCGCACTCGGCCCCCGGGCACCATCCGGGACACACGGTCACCGCGGCCGCCGGCGTGGCGGCCGTTCTGGTGACGACCGCGACGACCGGCGTGCTCGCCGGGGGTACCGCGTTCGCCACCGACGGCTCGGACGGCCCGGCGCACGGGCACTCCCACGGCGGCCACTCCCGGGGCTCCCACGGGCAGCACGACGTCGACGAGAGCGACGGGCAGGTCGCCGACTCCGCGGACGTCCTGGCCTCGCAGACCCTGTGCGACGTGCTCGGTGACGTGCAGCTCGACGTCGGGGTGTCGTGCCCGTCCGGTGTCGGCCCGTCCGCCGGCCAGGGGCAGGACGGCGGGACCGTGCGGACGTCACCGGCGGCCCAGGCGCAGGACGTGAGCGCGGCGAGCAGCGGGACGCAGCACCTCGCGGCCGCGCAGGCGCCGACGTCGCCCACACCGGCGCCCCGGTCCACGTCCGCCGTCCCGGACCACCGCCAGCTGCTCCCGATCACCGGATCCCGCTGACGGCGACGCAATCCGCTCACCTGCGGGTACCCGCGCAGCCATGAGCGTCGTCGACAACGCCGTCTACCGGTCCGGGCACCGCGAGGCCGAGCCCGACTCCCTCGACGGCACGCTCGGGCTGCTACGCGACGAGGAGTCGCAGGACGGCCGGACGGCCCGGAGCGGGTCCGACTTCGCCTGGATCGGGCTGCTGCGCCCCGACGACGCCGAGATGGCGCGGCTGGCTCGCGACTTCGGGCTCCCGGACCTCGCCGTGGAGGACGCGGTCACCGCGCACCAGCGGCCCAAGATCGAACGGTACGACGACGTCGAGTTCGTCGTCCTGCGTCCCGCCTGGTACGTCGAGGAGGACGAGGACGTCCAGGTCGGCGAAATCCACCTGTTCCTCGGGTCCGACTTCGTCGTGGCGGTCCGGCACGCCGAGCGTCCCGGGCTCGCCGACGTGCGGCGCCGCCTCGAGAGCGACCCCGACCTGCTCGCGCTCGGCCCGCGGGCGGTGCTCTACGGCATCCTCGACCGGGTCGTCGACGACTACGCGCCGGTCCTCGGCGAGCTGCGGCGCGACATCGACCAGATCGAGAGCGAGGTGTTCGGCGGCGACCCCGACGTCTCGCAGCGCATCTACCGGCTCTCCCGCGAGGTGATCGAGTTCCAGCGGGCGACCGACCCGCTGCGGGGGATGCTGCGCTCCCTGCTCGAGGAGACCTCCGACGAGTCCGACGCCGCGCTCGTCGACCTGCACCGCAACCTGCGCGACGTCGCCGACCACGTCGAGCAGGCGGTGGAGACCGCCGACGGCTACCGCCAGCTCCTCGAGCGCCTGCTCACGGTGAACGCGTCCCTGATCGGGCAGCGCCAGAACGAGGAGATGCGCCGGCTGTCGGAGAACAGCCTCATCCAGGGCGAGGAGGTCAAGCGCATCTCCTCCTGGGCGGCGATCCTGTTCACCCCGTCGCTCATCGGCGCGATCTACGGGATGAACTTCGACAACATGCCCGAGCTGCACTGGGATTACGGCTATCCGTACGCGATCGGGCTGATGATCCTCGCCTCGGTGGTGCTCTACCTCGTCTTCAAGAAGCGGGGCTGGCTGTAGGTGGGCGGAGCCCTCGTGAGCCCTATCGGCGTGCTCCCTTCATTCCGTGCTATACGGCGGATTAGTGCTCACGAGCCGTCAGGCACCGGGCGCGCTCGGCACCGGCGGCTCCGCCGGCAGCGCGTCGAGCCCGGCGCGGATGCCCTCGGCCAGCAGGCGGATCTCGTCGTCGCCCACGGTGAGCGGCGGCGACACCGCCACGCCCTTTCCGAGCCCGCGCACGAGGACGCCCGCCTCGCGGGCCCCGCGCAGCAGCGCGTTCGGCGCGTCGGGGACCGACGCGAGGACCTCGGGGGTCAGCTCCACCGCGCCGAGCAGCCCCAGCCCTGCCCGGACCTCCGCCACGTAGGGGTGGTCGCGCAGCGTCGCGAGCGCGGCCTCGAGCGCGCCCTCGAGCTGCCGGCCGCGGGGGATGAGGTCCTCGCGCTCGTAGATGGCCAGCGCCGCGAGGCCGGCCGCGCAGCAGGTCGGGTGCCCGGAGTAGGTCGGGCCGTGGCGCAGGGTGCGCTCCCCCGGCGTCGTCCACCAGGGTTCGGCGACCTCGGGAGCCACCAGCACGCCGCCGAGCGGCAGGTAGCCCGACGTCACGCCCTTCGCGAACGTCACCAGGTCGGGCTGCACGCCGAAGCGCTCGATCCCGAACCAGGTTCCCAGCCGACCGAACCCGCAGATCACCTCGTCGATCACGAGCAGCACGCCGTGGTCGCGGCAGAGCTGCGCCACGCCCTCGATGTAGCCCGGCGCCGGGATGTACACCCCGCCGGCTCCGGTCACGGGCTCCATGACGAACGCCGCGATCCGCTCCGGACCGACGTCGGCGAAGACCTTCTCCACGCCCTCGAGGTCCTGCGGCGCCACGGTGGTCTCGCCGGCGAGTACGCCCCAGCCCTCCCGGTTGGCCGGGATGCCGACGATCGAGGTCCCGTAGCCGTGGGTGCCGTGGTAGCCGGTCTGGCGGGAGACCACGTGCACCCGCTGGTGCTCGCCGCGGGCCTGCCAGTAGGCACGGGCCAGCTTCACGGCGGTGTCGATCCCGTCGGCGCCGCCGGACCCGAAGAAGACCTTCGTCCGGCCGGGGCTCATCGGGGCGAGCGACGAGAGACGCTCGGCGAGCTCGAGGGCCGGTCGGTTCGCGATGTCGGCGAAGCACGAGTAGGCCTCGAGTCGGCTCATCTGCCGCGTCGCGGCCTCGACGATCTCCGACCGGCCGTGCCCGACGTTGGCGTACCAGAGGCTCGCGCAGCCGTCGAGATAGCGCCGCCCTGCCTCGTCGTACACCCAGACGCCCTCGGCGCGGTCGACCACGAACTCGTGCTCGTCGACCGCCGCCATGTCCGAGAAGGGGTGCCAGAGGGTTGTCATGGGACCTGATTGTGGCCGCTCGCGGGCGGCGCGGCACCCACCTAGGAGACTGCTGAATTAAGCGGGGTGTCGGGCGAGGATCTTGGCCGGTGGGCTGGGATCCTGGTCTGGTGCAGGGCCACTCGGATGATCAGCGTGAGTTGCTGGATGTGGAGTCGCTGGCTGGTCATCTGATCAAGCCGGGCAGCGTGTTCGGGTTTTTGACCGCTCACCGGGGTCGGTTGTTCCCGCCGGGGCTGTTCGAAGATCTGTTCCCCAGTCAGCGGGGCCGACCGAGTGTGCCCGGCGAGGTCGTCGCGACGGTGCTGGTGCTTCAGTCCCTGCACCACCTCTCCGACCGGGAGGCGATCGAGGCGCTGACGTTCGACCTGCGCTGGAAAGCCGCGTGCGGGTTGGCGGTCACCGACACCGCGTTCGACCCCTCGACGTTGACCTACTGGCGGCGTCGGTTGGCGTCCTCGGCCCGCCCGCAGCGCATCTTCGAGGTCGTCGCCGAGGTGATCGCCCAGACCGGCGCGGTGGCGGGTAAGACCCGCCGGGCGCTGGACTCGACGATCCTCGACGACGCGGTCGCCCGCCAGGACACCGTGACCCAGCTGATCGCCGCGATCCGCCGGGTCGCCCGCGAGGTTCCCGGCGCGGCCGAGATCGTCGAGTCGCGGACCTCGGGACATGATTACTCCCGCCCGGGTAAGCCCGAGATCGCCTGGGACGACCCGCAGGCTCGCGACGAGCTGGTCTCGGCGCTGGTCGGCGACGCGCTGGCGGTGCTGGCCGGGCTCGAGGAGCTCTACCCCGCCAGCGAGGGGCTCGCCGACAAGCAGTCCGAAGCGGTGGCGTTGTTGGCGCTGATCGCCGGGCAGGACGTCGAGCCGGCCGAGGGCTCGGATGGCACCGATGGTCGGTGGCGCATCGCGCGGCGGGTCGCCCCGGACCGGGTGGTCTCGGTCGTGGATCCCGACTCCCGGCATGCCCACAAGACCCGCGAGCGCCGCCAGGATGGCTTCAAGGCCCATGTGGTCGTCGAACCCGACACCGGACTGATCACCGACACCGCGCTGAGCAAGGCCACCGGGGCGGACAACAGCGACGCCACCGTCGGGATCGCCCTGCTCACCGGCGACCCCACCCTCGGCGACGACCAGCCCGTGGAGGTGCTGGGCGACTCGGCCTACGGCACCGGCGACGCGCTGGCCGCGCTGAACGAAGCCGGGCACGACCCGGTGATCAAGCCCTGGCCGCTGCGGCCCGCGGTCCAGGGCGGGTTCACCCTCGATGACTTCGCCATCAACGACACCGGCGACACCGGCGACACCGTGACCTGCCCGAACGGGATCACCCGCCCGATCAACCCCAAGGGCGCGGCCAACTTCGGCGCCGCCTGCCGCGGCTGCCCGCTGCGCGAGCGCTGCACCACCTCACGGCGGGGCCGCAAGCTCGTGCTCGGGCCCCACCACAAGCTGCAGCGCGCTCATCGCGCCCGCGCCGCCACCGCGGAACACCTCGAGACCTACCGGCGCCACCGGCCCATGGTGGAACGCTCCCTGGCCTGGTTGACCCGCGGCGCCCGACGCGTCCCCTACCGCGGCGTGAGCAAGAACAACGCCTGGCTGCACCTCCGGGTCGCCGCGGTCAACCTGCGCCGCCTGCTCGCCCTGGGCCTGCACCACCACGGCACCTGGGCACTGGCCTAGGCCCCGAAAACCCCGCCCGAGCCCACAGCACCGGCCCGAGGCGCCCGTCCTCGACACCCACCGCCCGCACGCCACCCTCACCCGCGGGCGAAGCGGCCCTCTGCCGCACACCCTAAGCGCTGACCACAGCACGACTGCCAAAGCGCCCCACCCACCCAGCACCCACTTCTTCAGCAGTCTCCTAGCGTCGCCGGCGTGGAGGTCCGCCCGTGCCGCGTGGAGGAGGCGGTCACGCTCGCCTTCGAACCGGAGGCGTTCCCCGCGCGCTTCGGGCTGCAGCTCGCGGCAGGCTGGGCGGTGCCGGGCGCCCTCGAGCCGACCGTCGACGCCCTCGAGGGCGGGATCGACCCCGCCTGGCTGACGCACCTGATCGTCGAGGGTGAGACGGTCGTCGGGATGGGCGGGTTCACCGGGCCGCCGTGCGACGGCGAGGTCGAGATCGGCTACCAGGTCGCCCCCGGGTACCGGGGCCGCGGTATCGCGACGGGGGCCGTGCGGACGTGGGTCGCTCGCGCCCGCGCGGCCGGGGTGCGGCGGGTCGTGGCCCGGACCGATCCGGGCGCGGACGCCTCGGCCCGGGTGCTGGAGCGCGCCGGGTTCGTCCGCGAGCCCGTCCGCGACGACCCCGGCCGCGAGGACCCCGGACGTGGTGACACAGCGCACTGGTGGCGGCTCGACCTCGCGTGAGGACCAGGGGGCGCCTCGCCCCGGCGTGCTCCGCAGGCTGCGCATGGAGGACAGTGGAGGGGTGGGCGTGACGGTCGAGGGCGTGCTGCGCGAGGCGCGTCGTGTCACGGCCGGGCGGCCCGCCCGGGCCGTGGCCGGCGGCGTCGTGGTCGCGGCCCTCGTCGTCGGGTTCGTGTGGATCCTCCCGACGGTCCGGGCGGCGGGCGCCGCCCTGGCGGACGCCGACGCGGTCTGGGTCGCCCTCGCCGTCGCCTGCGAGGCGGCCTCGATCCTGGCCTTCGCACTGCTGCACCACCGCCTGCTGCGCGCGGCTGCCGTCCGCGTGCGCTTCCGCGCGGTCGTGCTCGTCACCCTCGCTGCCAACGCGCTGCACCTCACGGTGCCCGGCGGGGCGGCCCTCTCGACCGCGTACACGTTCCGCAAGCGGCGCGGCTGGGGCGCGAGCGCTCCGGTGACGACGTGGACGATGGTCACCGGCGGGGTCGCGGCGAGCCTCGCCCTGGCCGGCATCGCGGTGGGCTCGGCGCTCGTGGTCAACGGCCGCGCCACCACGTTCGGCCCGCAGGTGCTGCAGCTTGCGGGCATCGTCGCGCTCGGCGCGCTCATCGTGGTCCTCAGTCGGCGTCCCGGCCTCATCACCACCGTCGCGATCGGTGGGCTGCGCCTGGTCAACCGGGTCCGCCGCCGCCCGCGCGAGGCGGGGGTGCCGGAGCTGGCCACCCAGATCGAGGGTCTGGTTCTCATCGAACTCCCCGGGCGGGGACGGGTCGTCGTCGGGATCTCGGCGCTCTTGAACTGGCTGTTCGACATCGCCTGCCTCGCGGCGTGCTGCGTCGCCGTCGGGGCGAACGGCATGACCCTCTCGCTCGTGCTGGTCGCGTACGCCGCCGCGACAGCGGCCTCGAGTGCCGCCTTCCTCCCCGGTGGACTCGGGCTCGTCGACGGCGCCCTGCTCGCCGCGCTCGTGGCCGGCGGGGTGCCGTCCCAGCCGGCCCTGGCCGCCGTCCTGCTCTACCGCCTGATCAGCTTCGTCGGGGTGGCCGCGGTGGGATGGCTCGCCTGGCTCTGGGTCCACGCCCACGGCGACGGCGACGAGGACCCGTCGGGCGGCTCCAACGACGCCGACGACGCCGCGGACGGCGAGATCCGGACGATGCCCTTCCCGTCGGCCCGCTCCGGGCGTTCGTCACCTGGTCGAGTGGTCTGAACGTCGCAATAGCCGTGTGAGCCGTTCGGAGTATCAGGAAGTCCATACGGACGCGCCGTTGTCGAGAGTGGACAGCGTGGGACCCCCGGGTTCCACCACGGACACGAGTGACGGGGGCGTGTGTGAACAGCGGACTGGCGGATCCGGAGTTCGTGCGTCTCGGCGAGGCGCTGCAGGCCCGTGACGGGGCGCAGGGCCGGGTGCGGCGCGCGGCGGCGACGATGGCGTGCGCGGTGCCCGCGCTGCGCGACCGCTTGCCGGTGCTCGCGGGGCTCCCACAGCTGACGGTGAGCTGCTCGCCGACGGCGCTGGGCGAGCGGATGGAGGCCGCGTACGGCGGGCGCCGTGAGGGCGTGCCGTGCCGGCTCGCGGTCTCGGTGCTGACGCTCCCCGCCGAGGGCGAGGACTACCTGGCCGGGCCCGCTCGTCAGGCGGTGCGCTCCAACGCGCGGCGAGCCGCCGCTGCCGGCGTCACGTGCCGCCGGATGGGCCGCGTCGAGGCCGAGGTGCGGATCGGCGGGGTGCTGCGGATCCGGGGCGAGGAGCACCTGGTCGACGCGGTGCGGGCCGACCTGCAGTCCGGACTGGTGCAGGCCTGGCTCGCCCGGGACGCCGAGGACGTCACCGAGGTCGTCGCGCTCACCTCGATCGACGGGACCTTCGCCCGGCTCGACCTCCTGCTCGCCGCCCCGGGCCGCGAGACCGGCCCCTCCCGCTTCCTGCTCGCCGCGCACCTCGTCGCCGAGCTCGCCGCGCGGGGGGTGCGCCACCTCGCGGTGGACACGGCCCTGTTCCTCGACCCAGCGCCGCGCGACTTCCAGCGCCTCCTGGGCTTCGTGCCGACGACGCTGGACCTCGCGCGCGGTCCGCAGCCCGACGACGACTGCCCGGTGCCGCGGACGTCGCCGGCCTCCGGGCCGGTGCCCACGGTCTCCGCCGCGCCGCGCCGGCCCGCCGAGGCGGTGGCCGAGCCCGTGGCCGCGTCCGTGGGCTGACCCGCCGGCTCGCACGGCGCCGGTCCGACGAGCGGATGGTCCGTCCGCAGGCGAGCGCTCGGCCCGCGTGGCGGGCAGACTCCCAGCGGAGGAGAGCACCACCGTCGTGGGGGAAGGGCAGCCGATGCGGATCGCCGTCGTCGCGACCTGCCTGGGGGACGCACTGTTCCCGCGGGCCCCGATCGCCACCGTGGAGCTGCTCGAGCGGCTGGGGCACGAGGTGGTGTTCCCGGCCGACCAGACCTGCTGCGGGCAGATGCACGTCAACACCGGCTACCTGGACGCCGCGCTGCCGGTGGTGCGCCACCACGTGGAGGTGTTCGGGCGCGCGCTCGACGAGGGCGTCGACGCGATCGTCGCGCCGTCGGGCTCGTGCGTGGGGTGCGTGCGCCACCAGCACGCCATGGTCGCCCGCCGCGCCGGTGACGAGGGGCTGGCGCGGGCCGCCGAGCAGGGCGCGGAGCGGACCTACGAGCTGTCCGAGCTGCTCGTCGACGTGCTCGGGGCGACCGACGTGGGCGCCTACTACCCGCACCGGGTCACCTACCACCCGACGTGCCACTCGTTGCGGATGCTGCGCGTCGGCGAGAAGCCGTTGCGCCTGCTGCGGGCGGTGCGGGGGCTCGAGCTGGTGGAGCTGCCCGACGCCGAGGTGTGCTGCGGGTTCGGGGGGACCTTCGCGGTGAAGAACGCGGAGACCTCGACGGCGATGCTGGCCGACAAGATGGCGAACGTGCTCTCGTCGAAGGCGGAGGTCTGCACGGCCGGGGACTCCTCGTGCCTGATGCACATCGGGGGCGGCCTGTCGCGGCTGCGCTCGGGGGTGCGCACGGTGCACCTGGCGGAGATCCTCGCCAGTACCGACCGGCGCGACGAGTCCCGCGACTTCGTGTTCGACCGGCGGGAGGCCCGGAGGTGACCGACCTGGGGATGCCCACGGTGGCCTCCGACCCGCACGGTCACCTGCGCGGCCGCGAGGGCTTTCCGACGGCGGCCCACCGGGCGCTCGCGGACACCCAGCTGCGCCGCAACCTCGGGCACGCCACGCGCACCATCCGCGCCAAGCGCGCCGGGGTCGTGGCCGAGCTCGACGACTGGGAGGAGCTGCGCCGGGCAGGTGAGGCGATCAAGGCCGACACCATGGCGCGGCTGCCGGAGCTGCTGGTCGAGCTCGAGGCCCGGGTGGTCGAGCGCGGCGGGGTGGTGCACTGGGCGCGGGACGCCGAGGAGGCCAACCGCATCGTCGTCGAGCTGGTGGCCGCGACCGGGGCCGACGAGGTCGTCAAGGTCAAGTCGATGGCCACCCAGGAGACCGGGCTCAACGAGGCGCTCGCGGACGCGGGGATCGCGGCGCTGGAGACCGACCTGGCCGAGCTGATCGTGCAGCTCTCGCACGACAAGCCGTCGCACTTCCTGGTCCCGGCGATCCACCGCAACCGCGCCGAGATCCGTGAGATCTTCCTGCGGGGGATGCCGGAGGTGGACCCGGAGCTGACCGACGAGCCGCGCCGGCTCGCGATGGCGGCGCGGGCACACCTGCGTCGACGCTTCCTCTCCGCGAAGGTCGGGATCTCGGGGGTCAACTTCGCCGTGGCCGACACCGGGACGCTCTCGGTGGTCGAGTCCGAAGGCAACGGGCGGATGTGCCTGACCCTGCCGCAGACGCTGATCACCGTGATGGGCGTGGAGAAGGTCGTCCCGACCTGGAGCGACCTCGAGGTCTTCCTGCAGCTGCTGCCGCGCTCGTCGACCGGCGAGCGGATGAACCCCTACACCTCCACCTGGACCGGCGTGACCCCGGGCGACGGCCCGCAGGAGTTCCACCTGGTGCTGCTCGACAACGGCCGCTCGCACGTGCTGGCCGACGCCCAGGGGCGTCAGGCGCTGCACTGCATCCGCTGCTCGGCGTGCCTGAACGTCTGCCCGGTCTACGAGCGCACCGGCGGGCACGCCTACGGCTCGGTCTACCCGGGCCCGATCGGGGCGGTGCTCTCGCCGCAGCTGACCGGCATCACCGGTCCCGACGACGTCAACGCCACGCTGCCGTTCGCGTCGTCGCTCTGCGGGGCGTGCTTCGACGCCTGCCCGGTGCGCATCGACATCCCGTCCCTGCTCGTGGCCCAGCGCGCGGCCGCGATCGACGCCCACACCCGCCCGACGGGGCAGGACGTCGCGATGCAGGCCGCGGCGATCGCGATGACGACACCGGCCCGGTTCAAGCTGGCGGAACGGACGCTCGGGGTGGGGCGCGTGCTGGCGGGCCGCAAGGGTCGGATCTCGACGCTGCCCTGGCCGCTGTCGGGGTGGACCCACGCCCGCGACGTCCCCGCGCCCCCGAAGGAGACCTTCCGGCAGTGGTGGGCCCGGACGCACCAGGACGGCGGGACGTGATGGACGCCCGCGAGGAGGTGCTCGCCCGGCTGCGGTCGGCCCGGGACGCCGGGGCCCCGTCCACTCGTGTCGTCGTCCCCCGCCGGTACCGCTCCGCCGGGCGGCACGCGCCCGGCGGCGAGGACGTCGTGGCGCGGTTCGACGAGACCCTGACCGACTACCGCGCCACCGTCACCCGGGTGGCCGGGGAGGCCGACGTCGCGGGCGCCGTGGCCGCGTTCCTCGGGTCGGCGGCGGGCATCGTCGTCCCCCCGGGGCTCCCCGAGGGCTGGCTCGCGGACTTCGCCGGCCGGGTGCGCCGCGACGAACCCGCCACCACCGTCAACGAGCTCGATCACCTCGACGCGGTGGTCACCGGCGCCGCGGTCGCCATCGCCGAGACCGGCACCTTCGTCCTGGCCTCCGGGGCCCCGGACCAGGGGCGACGGGCGATCACGCTGGTGCCCGACCACCACGTCTGCGTGGTGCGCGCCACCGACGTCGTGTCCTCGGTGCCCGAGGCGATCGCGCGCCTCGATCCCACCCGCCCGCTCACGTTCGTCTCGGGCCCGTCGGCCACCAGCGACATCGAGCTCGACCGCGTGGAGGGCGTCCACGGGCCCCGCCGGCTCGACGTGGTGCTGGTCGGCCCCTGAGACACCACCTGGCCATCGCCTCCTCGTGCGGGCCCTCGTCGGCCAGGGAGACCCTGGCCTGTCCCGCCGCGACTTGCGCCGTCGCCACCTGCCGTGCACCATCCATGTGGATGGCAGAGGGAGGGTCGACGTGGTCGGGGAGCCGGAACGCACCGAGAAGATCACCGTGAACCTGGGTCCGGTGGACCTGGGGCGGATCGACCTGCTCGTGCAGGAGGGCTTCTTCACCAACCGCACCGACTTCATCCGCAGCGCCGTCCGCGCCCAGCTCGCCCGCAGCGAGTCCGCGATCGAGCACACGGTCGCCCGCCGCACCCTCGTCCTCGGCACCCAGCACTTCTCCCGCGCCGACCTCGAACGGCTGCGCGCCACCGGGGAGCAGGTGCACATCCGCGTCCTCGGGCTCGCGACCGTCGCCGAGGACGTCGACCCCGAGCTGGCCCTGGCGACCATCGCCTCGGTCGAGGTGCTCGGGGCGTTCCGCGCGAGCCGCGCGGTCAAGGCGGCCCTCGGGCCGCGCATCGTCTGACGATCGTCAGGAGTATCCATGTCCCGCTTCACCCGGCTCGTCGGCGCCCTCGCGCGTCCCGGCGTCGGCACCTCGCCACGCTTCGACGAGGCCACCCGGCTCATGCGCTCCGGGCAGCTCTCCGAGGCCACCGCTGCCATCCAGCGTGCGCTGGGCAGCGGCGGACTCCCCGGCGGCGGGCTGCCCGGCGGTGGTCTGCCCGGCAACGGTCTCCCCGGCTTGTCGGGCCTCTCCGGGATGTCGGGCTTCGCGGGGCGCTCGGGCGGGCTCGCATCTCCGCCGTCCTCCAGGGCGGACCGGTCCCCGGGCAGCGTCACCCGCGGCGCGGTCCACGGGGCGGCCGGCGCCCTGGCCTACCGCCTCTACGTCCCGACGGCGCCGCAGCGGCCCGCGCCGCTGCTGGTCATGCTGCACGGCGGGACGCAGGACGCGGACGGGTTCGCCGCCTCGACCGGCATGGACGAGGTGGCCGAGCGGGAGGGCGTCGTCGTCGCCTACCCCGAGCAGTCGCGGTCGGCGAACGCCATGGGCTACTGGAACTGGTTCCGCCCGTGCGACCAGGAGCGCGACCGGGGCGAGCCCGCGCTGATCGCGGCCGTCGCCCGCGAGGTCGCCGACGCCCACGGCGTCGACCCGGCCCGCGTCGGCGTCGCCGGCTTCTCGGCCGGCGCTGCGATGGCGGCCGTCCTCGCCGCCACGTACCCCGACCTGTTCTGCGGCGCCGGGGTCCACTCCGGCCTGCCCTACCGGGCCGCCCACGACGTCGGGTCGGCGTTCGCCGCGATGTCGTCCCCGCCGGGCGCGGTCACCGACGCCGGGCCGGTGCCGCTGATCGTGGTGCACGGCGACGCCGACCGCACGGTCGCGGCCGGCAACGCCGGCGCCGTCGTGCGCTCCGTCGTCGGGCGGGCCACCGGCGCGACCCGCGAGCAGGACATCGGCCGCGTCGAGGGAGGTCGGTCGTGGACCCGCGAGCGCTGGCGGGAGCCCGGTGGCCGCCTGCTCGCCGAGTCGTGGACGGTGCACGGGATGGGGCACGACTGGTCGGGCGGCCGGGCCGGGGCGTCCTACGCCGACCCCTCGGGCCCCGACGCGGGCGCCGCGATCGCCGCCTTCCTCGGCATGACGCGGCCCTGAGCCGGGGCCCCGTCCGGCTGATCAGGAGCACACCGGGGACAGGTCGGAGGGCGCTCGGGCCTGCCTGATGTGCCTCGGGTCGAGTCCGATCAGCCGCCGAAGTAGCGGCGGGGGTTGTCGACCATCATCGTCGTGATCTGCGCGTCGGTGACCCCCGCCTCGCGCAGGGCGGGCAGGACGTCGCGGGTGATGTGCTCGTAGTGCCAGTTCGGGGCGGAGGCCCGCAGGGTCTGCTGGGCCTGTGCCCCGGCGTAGAAGTCGATGTAGCAGGACGCGTCGTGGGAGAGCACGATCCGGTCGGCGTAGCCCTCGGCGCACAGTGCGGCGACGGTGGCGACGCGCCGGTCGGTCGGGTTGTAGCGGTCGAGCCCGAACCGGTCGCAGCCCAGGATCGCGCCGCGGTCGGCGAGGGAGCGCAGGTAGTCCAGGTCGTTGGAGTCGCCGGCGTGACCGACGACGACCTTGGTCAGGTCGACCCCCTGGCTCTCGTAGAAGTCCAGGGCGAGCCGGCCCGTCCCGTGCTCGCTGTTGGTGTGCAGGGTGATCGGGGCGCCGGTCTCGTGGTGGGTGGCCGCGATCGCGCGGTGGATGCGCTCCTGGTCCGGCGTGAGGCCCTTCTCCTCCACGACGCCCTTGAGGAACGCCGCCTTCACGCCCGTCCCGCCGATGCCCTCGCGGATGTCGCGCAGGAACATCCCGGTCAGCGGATCCTCGCCGCCGAGCAGCGTCCCGGGCCCGCGGTTCTGCAGCTGGCGGGGCAGTTCGTCGAAGGTGTAGAGCCCGGTGGCGACGACGATGTTGAGGTCGACCTCGGCGTTGATGCGTGCGACCCGCGGGACGTAGCGCCCGAGCCCGACGACGGTGGGGTCGACGATCGTGCGCACGCCGAGCCCGCGCAGCCGTGTCAGCTTGTCCACCGCGTCGGCGACGCGGAGCTCCTCGTCCCAGTACTCGTGCCCGTAGTTGGCGAGCAGGTCGGGGGTGAGCACGAAGACGTGCTCGTGCATCAGCGTCGTCCCCAGATCCGCCGCCTCGACCGGGCCCCGCACCGTCTCGACCATCGCCGCCTCCCGCCGCTCAGCGCTGCCGGCGCGCCAGCGTGAGCAGCCGCCGCAACCGCCCGGCGAGCGCATCCTTGGACAACGGCGGGTCGGCGCGGGCGGCGAGTTCGGCCAGCCCCAGCTCGGGGTGGGCGAGGCGCAGGCGTCCGGCCTCGGCCAGCGTGTCCGGGACGGCGATCCCAGCGCGCTCGAGCGCCGCGAACGCCTCCGCGACCGCGGTACCCGCCCGCGAGGCGGCGACGGTGGCACGGGCCTCGTTGGCCGACGACGACGTGGGCTCCCCGGGCGGCTCGTCAAGCCCGGCGGCGATCGCGGTGGCCCGGCCACCGCAGGTCGTGAGCAGCAGGACGACCTCGGCGGGGTCGGTCACCTCGACGCGGGCGGTGCCCTCGTCGCGACGCGTCCCCGCGCGGACCCCGAGGCGCAGGCCGAGCTCGGCGAGGGCGAGGGCGGGCCCGGGTGCCGGGCAGTCGACGACGACGGTGGTGGTCGCGTCCCGCTGCTCGACGTGCCCCCGCGCGAGCAGCGCTCCCCGCCACGTCGCCACCGCGCCGGGGAGCGACCCTCCGGTGAGCCAGGCGGGCGGGCTCGGCAGCGCCCGACCCCGCCCGTCGACGAGCCCGAGCCTCGCCGCGAGCGCATCGTGTCCCGTCCTCGGCTCCTCGGAGTCGGGTGCCTCGACGCGCCACGTCCCTCGGCCCGCGTCACCGCGCACGACCCCGTCGGTGGCCCCGATGCGGGTCAGGAGCGACACGAGCCGGGAGGCGGCCTCGGGCGAGTCGAGCTCGACGGCGAGCCGGTCGGAAGAGCCCACGGCGCGGGCCCACCGCACGATCGCCGCGGCCTCCGCGCCGGCGTCGCGGTCGCGGGCGGGCGGGGCCACCCGGGCCAGGGTCGCGACGACGGCGCGGGTGCTCTCCGAGCGCGGCGGCGGGGTGGACGGGGCGGGTCGCCGACGGACGGTCCCCATGCGCGCCACCTCCCTCGTCGTCCCCCGCCGAGCACCGTGCCGGGACGGTCGCGGCAGCCTCACACATGGCGCTCGGCGACATCGGACCGGGCTCCATCCCACGCGAGACGGCGCGAAAGCGCCCGAAGGTGGCACTCGGCCGCGTGGCGCGGCGCCTGTGGGTGAGCGGCGCCTGCGGTGCGCGACAGCGCTGGGCCGGCGGTGCGGCGACGTGACGGCTCGCGTCGTCCCCCGGCCCGGTGGCGCGCTCACAGCGCGGCAGCGGGTCACCCGGACGGGCGATCACCCCGGCGCGCCGGAGCCCGGACGGGATCCGCCCGACGGTGACCGCGCGCGGATACAACGCCGCCACGGGCACTGCGGAGGGAGCCGGGCCGATGACCGCAACGCCGATCTTCGATGACCTCACGACACGGGACCGGGCTGCACCGGGACCGACGCGGCGCACCGTCGGCGGGGGAGTCGTCGTGACCGCCGACCGCCGCCCCTCACCGGTGCCGCGACGCACACCGGGGGCCCGTCCGGCGCCCGACGACGCGACGGCGTTCGGTCAGGGCTGCCTCGACGAGCCGCGCGAGTCCGACGACGCCCCTCGCGCGGAGGGTGACCTGCCCCGTCTCGTCGAGGCAGCTCGACGCGAGGCGGAGGTGCTCGGCCACGGACGGGTCGGCACCGAGCACCTGCTCCTCGCCGTGGTGCGCGCGGGCGGCGAGGTCGGGCGGGCGTTCGGCCTCCGGCGTGCGGACGCGGCGGCCCTGGCCGCCGCGTGCGCCGACGGCCCGGCGCCCGAGGCGCTCCTGTCGCCGGACGGGAGTCCCGCCCTCTCGGTGGCCGCCGCGGGGGCGCTCGCGCGGGCGAGGGGCCGCGCGACGGTCCGGGGGCGCCCGCCGGTGCCCGTCGACCTGGCCCTCGCGCTGCTCGCCGCCGGACGCTCGGCGACGCTGCTGACCGGGCTCGGGGTCGACCGCGACGACCTCGCCGACGTGCTCGCCCGCGAGGACCTCGACCTGCCCGAGGTGCGCCCGGTACGGGCGGACGTCCGCCCGGAGGTTCCCGCGCCGACGCCGGTGGGGACGCTCCCGGCGGTGGCACTGATGGTGCCGGGCGGCCCACTGCGCGCGCCCACGCCCGTGGCGGCCGGTGCGGTGACCGCGCCGCTGCGCATCGGCCCGCCGCCCGGGTCACCGGCCAGGTGGGCGGCACGGGCGCGGGCCGGGCGCGCCGAGGGGCCGCTGCAGACGGGCCGGCCGATCCTGGACGTCCCGGCCTGACGCCGGGTCGGCACGACGCACGGCGGTCACGACGTGGGACTCGTCACGGGACCCGCCCCGCCGTGACGCCGATCGCCCGCCTGTCCGCCGGACGCGCGACCGGGCCGCGGGAGGGCCCGCACGAGGGGCAGCACCCGGGCGGGCACGCGTTCGGTCAGCGAGATCTCCGATTGGGTGCGCTCCACGCCCGGGGAGGCCAGCAGCTGCTGGATGACGTGCTCGAGGTGGGCGTTGGAGTGCGCCACCACCCGGCACCACAGGTCGCCGTCGCCGGTGATGCTGTGCGCCTCGACCACCTCCGGGACGGAGGCGAGGTGCTCGGCCACCGCGTCCAGTCGGCCCTGGGCGATGTGCAGCGTCACGAACGCGAGCACCCCGTAGCCCAGCGCGGAGGGTGACACCCGCGGGGCGAACCCGGTGATGACACCCGCCTCCTGGAGGCGGACGAAGCGGGCCTGCACGGTGCCCCGAGCCACCCCCAGCGTGCGGGCGTGCTCGCGCAGTCCCGCACGCGGGCGCTCGAGCAGCGCCAGCAGCAACGCGCGGTCCAGGTCGTCCAGCGTCACCGCCACACCTCCCGGTGAAGGGCCGGGGGCGGAGCTGGTCCAACGGACCAGATCGACCGGCATTTCGCGGCCCTGACCGTACCAATGGTCCAACATCATGACAAAGCTCTGGACCACTGGCGAGTAGGTCTCTAGGTTCCGCGTCCATCCGAGCAATCCCCGCTCGGTCATCGCGCGGCGGTCCTGACCGGAGACCCCGGCCCGCGGCCGCCGCCGTCGCCAGATCGGAGGGCGCCACCATGACCCTCGACATCCCGCGCACCCGACCCGAGTCCGTGGCGCCCGTACCGCGCCGGAGCTCACCGCCCGCCCTGACGCTGCGCGACCGCTACACCGACACGGACGGCCGCGTGCAACTCACCGGGATCCAGGCCCTGGTGCGGCTGCCGTTGGACCAGCGCCGGGCCGACGCCGCCGCCGGGCTGCGCACCGGCGGCTACGTCTCGGGCTACGAGGGGTCCCCGCTGGCCGGCTACGACCTCGAGCTGCTGCGCACCCGCGAACTCCTCGGCGCGCACGGCGTCGTCGTCGCTCCGGGCCTCAACGAGGAACTGGCCCTCACCGCGGTCCAGGGCACCCAGCTCGCGCCCGCCACCGGTGCCCTGCGCGACGACGTCGCCGACGGGATCACCGGCTACTGGTACGGCAAGGCGCCCGGGCTCGACCGCGCCACCGACGCCCTGCGCCACGCCAACCTGGCCGGCACCTCGGGGCACGGCGGGGCGCTGGCGATCGTCGGCGACGACCCGGCCGCCAAGTCGTCCTCCGTGCCCTGTGCCTCGGAGGCGGCGCTCGCCGACATGGCCGTGCCGGTGCTCTACCCCGCCGACACCCAGGACGTCCTCGACCTCGGCCGCCACGCCGTGCACCTCTCCCGGATCTCCGGCTGCTGGGTGGGGCTGAAGATGGTCACCGCGGTGGCCGACGGTTCGGGCACCGTCGCGGTCGGGCCCGACCGGGTCGTGCCGGTCGTCCCGGAGCTGGAGATCGACGGGAAGCCGTTCCACCACGAGCCCCACGCCAAGCTCCTCGGCCCGCGTCTGGCACCGCTCGAGCGCGACCTGCACCGCGCCCGCCTGGTCCTCGCCCGCCGCTACGCCGCGGCGAACCGGCTGGACACGATCGTCGGGGACGGCCCGGCCCGCGTCGGGATCGTCGCCGCCGGAAAGAGCTGGCTCGACCTGCGGCAGGCCCTCCTGGCGCTGGGTCTCGACGACGCCGAGTGCGCGCGGCGGGGTGTGCGGCTGCTGCGCGTCGGCATGCCCTGGCCGCTCGAGCCCGGCATCGTCGACCACTTCGCCGACGGCCTCGACGAGATCGTCGTGGTCGAGGAGAAGCGCGCGTTCCTGGAGACCCAGATCAAGGAGCGCCTCTACGGGCGCCCGGGCGCTCCCGCGGTACACGGCAAGACCGACGGCACCGGGGTGCTCTTCGCCGAGCACGGCGACCTCGACCCGGACGCCGTCGCGACGGGCTTGGCGAAGCGTCTGCTCGCGCACGGGCAGGTGCCGTCGGTCGAGGCGTGGGACGAGCGCCGTCGGAACCGTCGCACGCGCATCGACCTGCCGATCGCGGGCGCGACCCGCAACCCGTACTACTGCTCGGGCTGCCCCCACAACACCTCGACGACCTCGGCTCCCGAGGGCTCCCTGGTCGGCGCCGGGATCGGTTGCCACACCATGGTCATGCTCATGCCCGAGGCCCAGGTCGGGGCCGTCACCGGGCTCACGCAGATGGGCGGCGAGGGCGCGCACTGGCTGGGGACCCAGCCGTTCGCCGACCCGGCCAAGGCGTCGCACTGGGTGCAGAACATGGGCGACGGCACCTTCCACCACTCCGGGAGCCTCGCCGTCCGCGCCGCCGTCGCGGCGGGTGCGCACATGACGTTCCGCCTGCTCCACAACGGCGCCGCGGCCATGACCGGCGGGCAGGACGCGATCGGCGCCCTGCCGATGCCGGCGCTGGTCCGGGTGCTGCTCGACGAGGGCGTCGCCCGCGTGATCGTCACGACCGAGGACACGCGGCGCTACCGGCGCGTGCGGCTGGCGAAGGGCGTCGACGTCTGGGACCGCTCCCGGATCGAGGAGGCCCAGGAGGTCCTCGCGGCCACCCCGGGCGTCACCGTGCTGATCCACGACCAGGAGTGCGCGGCCCAGAAGCGCCGCAAGCGCAAGCGCGGCACGCTGCCCGACCCGACGACGCGCGTGGTGATCAACGAGCGGATCTGCGAGGGCTGCGGCGACTGCGGGCAGGCGTCGAACTGCCTCTCGGTCACCCCGGTCGACACCGAGTTCGGCCGCAAGACCCGCATCCACCAGGCGTCGTGCAACAAGGACTACTCCTGCCTGGACGGCGACTGCCCCGCGTTCACCGTCGTCGAGCCGGGCCCCTCCTCCTCGCGCGAGGGGAACCCTCGTGCGGGTAGAGCGGCGGGATCCTCCCCTCCCATCGAGCCACTGGACGCGGCAGCACTGCCGGCGCCGACCCCCACGGTCCCCGCCGACGCGGTGATCCGGGTCGCGGGGATCGGCGGTACCGGGGTCACCACGATCTCCCAGATCCTCGCGGCCGCGGCCCGCTTCGACGGACGGCCCACCCGCGGGCTCGACCAGACCGGGCTCGCGCAGAAGGGCGGCGCCGTCGTCTCCGACGTCAAGCTCGGCGACGCCGAGGTCGCCGGCCGCGCCGCCGCCGGGGAGGCCGATCTCTACCTGGGCGCCGACCTGCTCGTGGCCGCCGACCCGGTCCACCTGGCGGCCGCGTCACCGCAGCGTACGGTCGCCGTGATCTCCAACGCGAAGATCCCGACCGGAGACCAGGTCGTCGACCCGACCGTCGCCTACCCGCCCCTCGACGCCGTTCTCGGGCGGATCACCGCGGCGACCCGCCGCGACGTCGGCGCCGTGCTGGACGCGCGGGCGTTGTCCGAGGCGCTGTTCTCCGACGACCAGTTCTCGCTGTCGCTGCTGCTCGGCGCGGCGTACCAGCTCGGGGCGCTGCCGCTGTCCGCGCGGGCGGTGGAGGCGGCGTTCGAGCTGAACGGTGCCGCCGTCGAGCGCAACGTCCAGGCGTTCCGCCGCGGGCGGCAGTCGGTGGCGGATCCGGCGGTGTTCGCCGCGGTCGTCGAGTCGGTGACCCGGCCCGCGGCCGACGGCGTACCGGGGTTGACGACGGCGGGTGCCGCCGCCGCGGCCGGGATCGTCGCCTCGATCGGCGCGCCCGAGGGCTCGGAGCTCGCCCGGCTGGTGGGCGTGCGGGTCCCCGACCTGGTCGCCTACCAGGACGCCGCGTACGCCCGTGCCTACGCCGAGGTGGTCCGCGGCCTGGTGGACGGCGATCCGCGGCTCGCCGAGGCGGTCGCGATCGGGCTCCACAAGCTCATGGCCTACAAGGACGAGTACGAGGTGGCCCGCCTCGCGACCGACCCGGCGTTCTCGGCCGGCGTGCGGGCCGAGTTCGGGGCCGGCGCGAGGATTCTCGTGGAAGCTGCACCCGCCGTCGCTGCGGGCGATGGGTCTGCGGCGCAAGCTCACCCTCGGGCCGTGGTTCCGGCCGGCGTACTCGACGCTGCGGGCGATGCGCCGGCTGCGCGGCACCCCACTGGACCCGTTCGGTCGCGCCGAGGTGCGGCGGGTGGAGCGCGCCCTGGTCGAGGAGTACCGGGCGCTCGTGCCGCGGCTGGCCGCGATGGCCGCGGACGGCGACGTCGAGCGGGCGATGCGGATCGCCGCACTGCCGGACATGGTCCGGGGGTACGAGGACATCAAGCTCGCCAGCGTGGCGCGCTACCGGGCCGCGTTGGCTGACGCTTGTGCGTGCGTTTCCGCGTCATAGGGCGTCAGCAACACAGCACACCGATAGGGCACGCACACGCGCTCCGCGCGAACGCCAGCCACCGGGTGCGCATCGCCCGGCCGAGCGGCTCGACGTCGTCGTCCCAGGACGCCCCGGCCAGCATCGGGGCGTCCTGCCAGGCGGCCCGGTTGCCGAACAGGAACGGCAGCTCGATCGTGTGGCAGGCCCCGAGCCCGCTGTCGGGGGCGCGCCAGCTGAACCGGTAGGTGCTCACCGTGGTGCCCGCGGCCGCGGTGCGGGTGGCCAACCGGTCCGCGGGCCCGGCGAACACCCGGTGCGTGACGAGCCGGGAACCGAGGCCCACGAGCGTCGGGAGGTGCCGTTCGAGTCGACGCAGGGGCGGTGCGATGCGGATGAAGGTGTTCGCCTCGTCGGCCGTGGTCCCGATGATCATCGGATGGCCGGCGTGGGCGGCGGCCACCCACGGGTCCTCGGCCGACACTCCGATGAGCGGCTCGACACCTGCGATCGGGGCGAAGGCGGGCGCCATGTTGACCCCGCCGGGCCCGGCGTGACGGATCATGGTCCGCTTCTGCGCGTGCAGCAGGGTCGCGACGTCGACGGTGCGGGGATCGGCGTCGGGTCCGGCGAGGTCGGTCAGGGCGTCGTCGACGAACCCGGCCACGTGCCTCGCCGAGCGCTCCGTGGCGAGGCCGAGCCCGAGCTGGCCGCTCTGCAGGATGACGCGCGCGAACAGCGGCCGGTAGCGCGGCACGCTCATGAGGCAGGCGATGGCGTGGGCGCCCGCCGACTCGCCCATCAGCGTCACCGCGTCCGGGTCACCCCCGAAGGCGCGGACATGCTCCTGGATCCACGTGAGGGCGGCGGCGAGGTCGAGCAGGCCGAGGTTGCCGGGGGACACCCCGGCGTGCCGCAACCAGCCGAGCACGCCGAGCCGGTAGCCGATCGACACGGTCACGACGCGGCCCTCGCGGACCAGGCGCGCGGTGTCGTACCAGGCCAGCGAGGCCCCGCCGATGACGTAGGCGCCGCCGTGGATCCACACCAGCACCGGCAGGACGTCACCGGCGGCGGCGTCCCGCGGGGTCCGGACCGTCACGGTCAGGCAGTCCTCGTCCTGGCCGAGCGCCTCGGTGTCGGACGGGCCCGCCACGTCGTCCAGCCGCGAGGCCAGCTGCGGGCTCTGCGGCGCGGGGGTGCGGGCGTCCCGCACGCCCTCCCAGGGTGGCTCGGCCTCCGGTGGCGCGAACCGGGCCGCGCGGGCGTAGCTCAGGCCGAGGAACTCGACGACGTCACCGTCGGCGTGCACCCGCCCTCGGACCGCCCCGGAGGGGGTGTCCACGACCACGGGCTCCAGCGCGGTCGAGGTCACCGGCGGCGCCCGTCGGAGGCCTCGTGGTCGGTGTGGGCCGCTCCGTCGTGCTCCTGGGCGCCGTGGAACCGGTCTCCGGTCGGGATGCGGGAGGTGCGGGCGACGTCGTCGTGCTCGTCGTCGTGCTCGTCCCCGGCGGCCTCGTCCCCCGCGGCTTCGTCCCCGCGGTCGGCGTGCTCGGCCTCGGCCTGCTCGGCCTCCCGGGATCGCTGGTCGGCCTGGTAGCGCTGGTAGGCCATCTCCTGGTCGTCGTAGCCGGTGCCGTCGTCCTGGTCCGCCGGCGCCGGGTCGTACTCGAAGTACTCGGTGAACTCGGCGTCGAGGATGTCGTCGTCGGGGTGGTACGGCGCGTGCACCGCCGTGTCGTGCTCCGCCGCCCGGTGCTCCTGGACGGCCTCCTCGACGAGGTCGGGGTCCTCCGGGATCAGCGGCTCCTCCTCCGGGTGCGACTCGTCGTAGGCGAGCTGTTCCCGCGTGCGCTGGGCGAAGTAGAGCCCGCCGCCGGCGAGGATGCAGAGGACGCCGAAGACGGCGAACCCCGCCGAGTGCAGCAGCATCGCGGCGAAGAGCCCGACGAGCCCGAACACCGCCCAGGCGATCCCGACGACCACGAGCTTGGGCACGCGCCCGTCGCCCCGGGAGTACCCGAGCGGGCCGCCGAGGTCGTCGGGGTCGCCGGCCCGGGTCATGTCGTGAAGCCCGCCTTCTTCGCACGCTCGAAGGAGGCCTCGATCTCCTTCTCGGCCGCCGACCGGCCCACCCACTCGTGGCCCTGGACCTGCTTGTCGGGTTCCAGCGCCTTGTACACCTCGAAGAAGTGCTGGATCTCCATGCGGTGGTACTGGTCGAGGTGGTGGATGTCGCGAAGGTGCTCCAGGCGCGGGTCGTCGACCGGGACGCACAGGACCTTGTCGTCGTCGCCCGCCTCGTCGGTCATGCGGAACATCCCGATGGCCCGGCTGCGCACCAGGCACCCGGGGAAGGTGGGCTCCTCGACGAGGACCAGGGCGTCCAGCGGGTCGTCGTCCTGGCCGAGGGTGTCCTCGATGAAGCCGTAGTCGGCCGGGTACTGCGTCGCGGTGAACAGCGTCCGGTCCAGACGCAGCTTTCCGGAGGAGTGGTCGAGCTCGTACTTGTTGCGGCTACCCCGGGGCACCTCGACGAAGACCTCGAAATCCACGCGCTGCTCCTGTCCGGTCACCGTTCGTGCGGGGACTCAGTGTGGCGTGGACCGGGCCGAACGGCCACCCCGCCGCACCGCAGGGATGGGCGGGTCTCAGGCCTGCTTGACGGCCGAGATGTCGAACTCGAGGCCGACCTTCTCGCTGACCAGGACACCGCCGGTCTCGAGGGCGGCGTTGAAGGAGATGCCGTAGTCCTTGCGGTTGATCGTGGTGGATCCCTCGAAGCCGGCCCGCACGTTGCCGAAGGGGTCCTTCGCGAGGCCGGTGAACTCGAAGTCGACGGTGACCGGCGCGGTGACATCGCGGATGGTCAGGTCACCGGTGATGCGCCAGACGTCGTCGCCGGCCTTCTCGACGAGGGTCGAGCGGAAGGTGATCTCCGGGTAGACCTCGACGTCGAGGAAGTCCCCGCCGCGGACGTGGCCGTCGCGCTGCTCCTGGCTCGAGTCGAAGCTCGCCGCCTGGATGACGATCTCGGTGGACGACCGGGCCGGGTCGGCGTCGTCGATGTGCGCGGAGCCGCGGAACTCCCCGAACTGGCCGCGGACCTTCGTGACCATCGCGTGCCGGGCGGTGAAGCCGATACGGCTGTGTGCCGGGTCGATCTGGTAGTCGCCGGCGAGGGTGAGGGCCGGGGCGGTCTCGGCGGTCTCGGTCACGGTGTCCTCCACGCTTGAAGCATCAACTGACTGTCATGCACGAGCCTAACACTGAAGCTTCAAGCTTCAACTGTGACGGCTGTGCCACCGGTCACAGGTGGAGGCAGAGCACCGTCAGGCGGCGGTCCGCAGGAGGTCTCCCACGACGACGTCGCCGGCCCAGCGCTCGCGCAGGGCGCGGGCGAACGTCTCGGCGCGGACACCGAGCACGTGGACCACCAGGCGCTCACCGGCGAGACCGGTCGCGCTCGTCGCGAAGCGCGCCACGGCCTCCACCTCCCAGGCCCGGGCGCGGACCGGGACGACGACCCGGACCCGGGTGGTCGCCAGGAGCACGGCGAGGGCCTGGGCCGTGACCGGCCAGTGCCGGGGGCGGGGCGCCCCGGCCTCGGCCGCCGGCACGACGACGGTGTCGGCGCCCGCGCGCTCCGCCTCGCGCGCCTCGTCGAGCATCGCGTCGAGGTCACGGCTGCCGCCGGCGGGGTCCACGAGTCCGTGGCGGACGGGATCGAGTGCCACAGTGCGTTTGCCGGACGTGGCCGGCCGGTCGGTGGTGATGCTCATGGTCGGGCTCCTCGGCGGAGGGGAGTGCGGGATGGCGGCACGCGGCGGCGAGCAGGACCCGTGAGCGCTGCACCGGAACGGGCGCGCGGCCGACGAGGGCCGGAGGAGCCGGAACGGGCGCGCAAAGGGCGCGGTCAGCCGTGGCGGCGACAGAACTCGTCGAACGCGTCGAGGCGGCGGCTCGGCCAGAACCGCTCGAGAATCCTCCCGCGACGACGACACGCCGAAGTCATACACCGCGCCGGTGTGGCGGTGCCACCCTCCGGTGGCCGAGGTCCCATCGCGGGTGTCGCCCTACCGTGGGGCGGTGATCCGCTCCGCCGCCCTCGAGGAGATGTCGCCGCGCGACCTCTACGACGTCCTCGCCCTGCGCGTCGCGGTGTTCGTCGTCGAGCAGGGGTGCGCCTACGCGGAGCTCGACGGCCGGGATCTCGAGCCCGGGGCGGTCCACTGGTGGAGTCGCGACGACGACGGCGGCGGCCTCACGGCGTACCTGCGGGTGCTCGTCGAGCCGGGCGTCGGCCATCGCATCGGACGCGTCGTCACCACGCCGGCCGCACGCGGGACGGGCGCGGGCGCGGCGTTGATGCGTGCGGCCCTCGCGACGCTGCCGGGGCCGGTCGTCCTCGGCGCCCAGGTCCGGGCCCGCGGGTTCTACGCGCGCCACGGGTTCGTCGTCGACGGCCCCGAGTACGACGAGGACGGCATCCCTCACATCCCGATGCTCAGAGGGTCCACAGGCGCCGTTCAGGAAGCGGGCGGATCGTGGACCATGTGTTGACCGTCCTGTTGATCCTCCTCGTCGTCGGTGGCCTGATCGCGCTGGCTGTCGTGTCGCGCCGGTCGCCCGGGGCCGTCGGCGCCGGCCCGTCCACCGGCGGCCTCGGCTCCGGAGCGGCCGACGTGGACGCCGAGGCGGAGGCGCGCCGCTGGTACGACCGTCTCGGCGGCCAGGTGCTCTCGCTCTCCGGGACCGACGAGCCCTCCCGCCAGGCGCTCGCCGACGCCTCCGAGCGCTACACCGCGGCCGGGTCGCAGCTCGCGTCCGCCTCGACGCCGGGTCAGTACCGCCTGGTCACCGACACCGCGCTGGAGGGCCTGCATTTCGTGCGCGCCGCGCGCACCGCGATGGGGATGGACCCGGGGCCCGACCTGCCGTCGAGCTCGGACCGGGCGCGGGCGGGCGAGCTCGCCGGTGACCGCAGCGTCGACGTCGAGGGCCGCACGGTGACCGGCTCGCCGAACCCGTCCGCCCAGAACTCGCACTACTACCCGGGCGGCACGGTGGCCGGGCGGCCGGTGGCCGCCGGCTGGTACTCCGAGCCGTGGTGGAAGCCCATGCTCCTCGGCGGTGTGGGCGCGGTCGGTGGCGTTCTGCTCGCGGACGCGCTGTTCTCCGGTTTCGGTGGCGGGTTCGACGGTGGATGGGGCGGCGGCTTCGACGGTGGGGGCTTCGACGGCGCCGGGTTCGACGGTGGCGGGTTCGACGGCGGGGGCTTCGACGGCGGGGGACTCTTCGACAACTGGTGACGGTTCACCGAGGTCGAAGGTCGTCTTGACCTGCTGTTGACCCATCACGGATCGGCCGACGGGACTTGATCCCCCTGACTTCGCTCTGTGATTAACCGGCTACGCTCCGCGCTGCCTCGGGCGGAGCCGCCGCCCGGTGTCGGGGAAGGGGGACGCGCGATGCGTCCGACGAGCACGCTCCGTACGAAGATCGGTGTCGCACTGGGCCTGGCCGTGGCGGCGTCCCTGGGGACCGTCGGGGTGGCCGAGGCCGCGCCCACGCCGGCGCCCACGCCGGGCGCGGGAGCCGAGGGCGCGACGCCCGCCGGCGCCCACCAGGCTCACCACGCCGTCCGTCCGGCCGCCGGCGAGAAGGCCGCCGACCAGAAGGCCGCCGGCCAGAAGGCGGTGGGCCAGAAGGCGGTCGGCCCGCAGGCGGCCGGCCCGCAGGCGGCCGGCCAGAAGGCGGCCGGGCAGAAGGCTGTGGGTCAGAAGGCGGCCGGGCAGAAGGCCGGCGGCCAGAACGCGGCCGGCCAGAAGGCGGCCGGCCAGAAGGCAGCCGGGCAGAACGCCGCGGGTGAGAGGGCGGCCGGGCAGAAGGCTGTTGGTCAGAAGGCAGCCGGGCAGCGGGCCGCGGGCCAGAAGGCCGTCGGCGAGAACGCAGCGGGTCAGAAGGCGGCGGGGCAGAAGGCCGTCGGCGAGAACGCCGCCGCGCCCGGCCAGGTCCACCGCGCCGCGGTCCCGGCTGCTCATCGGGCCGCCCCGGTCCAGCGATAGCTCCACAGCCGGCGGGCCGCGACCAGGGAGATCCGGAGCTCGGTCGGGAGTCGTGCCGAATCGGGCCTGTGGCTCCCGACGTTGCGATCACGGCTCGCCGGGACTCCGCGTCCGAGCGCGGGCTCCCTCGGCCCTCACCAGCCGGGGGAGCTCGCGCTCAGGGACACACCCGGCACCTCATGATCAGGGCCGGACCGACCCCGGTCTGGCGGACACGACCCGTCGTCGGACCCTCGTAGTAGGTACTCGCAGTAACACGAACCGCGGGGCCCGCACCGAACTCGTAGCGTGGGATGACGTGGGTGCCCCTGCATCGGCCTGGACGATCGACCGTCTGGCCTCGCATGCCGGGATGACTGTGCGCAACGTGCGTGCGCACGCCGCCCGCGGGCTGCTCCCGCCGCCGCGCATGCAGGGTCGGACGGGGTTCTACGGAGCCGAGCACCTGGCGCGCCTCGAGCTGATCACCCACCTGCAGTCCGAGGGATTCTCCCTCGCCGCGATCGAGCGGCTCGTGGAGGCGACCCCGAACCAGACCGCCGAGCGGGCGCTCTCGCAGTACCTCGAGATGCTCATGCCCTGGCAGGCCGAACCGCCCGTGGACCTGCCCCGCGAGGAGTTCACCTCGTGGATCGGCGTCGAGCCGTCCGACTTCGAGCTGCTCGTCGGGGCGGACCTCATCGAGGACCTCGGCGAGGGGTCGATCCGGGTGCACAGTCCGGGCATGGTGCGGGCCGGCGCGGAGGCGGTGCAGCTCGGGATGCCGCTCGAGGCGCTGCTCGCGACGAGGCGGGTGGTCCTCCGGCACGTCACCGAGGTGGCCGAGGACTTCGTCGACCTCTTCCGGCGCACGGTGTGGCAGGACTTCGTCACGGAGGGCCTGCCGGCCGACCGCTTCGACCAGAATCCGCGACGTCGTCGCCAAGCTGCAGCCGGTCGCGGCCCAGACGGTCATGTCGGCCTTCCGCGAGACGATGCCCCGGGCGGTGGGCGATCTGGTGCGGGAGGCGTCGCGCATCCTCGGCGACGACGAGCGCCCGGATCGTTCATGACATCCCGCGATGTCATATGACACCGCGAGATGTTTCGATGTGACCCACATTGGTCAATCTGCGGCCACGTGCCCGGCTCAGCCGGCCGGGCGTGTTCCCGGCGACGAAGCGGAGGCGACGTGAACGACTCCTCGGCAGGGCTCCCCCGACCGGTCCAGCGGCTGCGGGCGGCTGCGTCGCGCTTCACCACCCCCCTGCTGCCCGACGACTACCTGACCCTCCTCAACCCCCTGTGGTCGGCCCGGGAGCTGCGGGGGAAGATCGTCAAGGTCGTCCCCGAGACCGACGACGCCGCCACGCTCGTCATCAAGCCGGGGTGGGGCTGGTCGTTCGACCACCAGCCCGGTCAGTACGTGGGCATCGCGGTCCAGGTCGACGGCCGCTTCCACTGGCGGTCGTACTCGCTGACCTCGCCGCCCAAGCGCGACGCCGGGCACCTCTCGGTGACGATCAAGGCCCAGCCCGAGGGCTTCCTCTCCCAGCACCTGGTCCGGGGCGTCGCGCCCGGCACGATCGTGCGGCTCGCCCCGCCGAAGGGTGACTTCGTCCTCCCCGAGCCGCCGCCGAAGAAGATCCTCTTCCTCACCGCCGGCAGCGGGATCACCCCGATCATGGCGTTCCTCCGGACGCTCGACCGGCGGCGCACGATGCCCGACGTCGTCGTCCTGCACTCCGCTCCCGACCCCGAGCACTTCCTGTTCTCCGACGAGCTCGCCGACCTCGACCGGCGGTACGGCTCGATGAGGGTCGTCCGTCGCCACACCTCCGAGGACGGCCACCTCGACCTGCACGACCTGTCCGACGTCTGCCCGGACTGGACCGAGCGCGAGGCGTGGGTCTGCGGCCCGAACGCGATGCTCGACGACGCCGAGGAGGTCTGGGAGGAGGCGGGCGTCGAGGACCAGCTGCATGTCGAGCGGTTCTCGGCGAACCTCGCCGGCGGCGAGGCCGAGGGCGGCACCGTCCGGTTCTCCGAGTCGGACAAGGACGTGGAGATCGACGGGGCGACGACGTTGCTGGAGGCCGGCGAGTCGGTGGGCCTGCAGCTGCCGTTCGGCTGCCGGATGGGCATCTGCCACACCTGCGTGCTGCCGCTGCGCTCCGGGACGGTGCGCGACCTGCGCGACGGCACCGAGCACCACGCCGACGGCTCCGGCGGACAGAGCTGGGACGCCGTCAAGATCCAGACCTGCATCTCCGCGGCGGCGGGCGACTGCGTCGTCGACGCCTGAACGACCGACCGATAACGAGGGGAATCCTTCAATGGCCATCAGGGACGTCAAGGAGTTCGCCCACCTCAGCCAGGAGGACGTCGAAGCGCTGGGCCGGGAGTTCGACCAGAATCCGATCCGACATCGAGGAGTCGCGGGGCGACTCCGACGCCGCCTACATCCGCCGGCTGATCACCGTGCAGCGGCGGCTCAACGTGGCGGCGCGGGTCGCGATGTTCGGCTCGAACAACCGCGCGCTCTGGCTGGCGGGCGTCGCCATGCTCTCGGTCGCCAAGATCCTCGAGAACATGGAGATCGGCCACAACGTCATGCACGGCGAGTGGGACTGGATGAACGATCCGGAGATCCACTCGTCGACGTGGGAGTGGGACAACGTCTGCCCCGCCGACCAGTGGAAGCACTCCCACAACTACCTGCACCACACGTACACGAACGTGATCGGCAAGGACAAGGACGTCGGGTACGAGATCCTCCGGGTCCGCTCCGATCAGCCGTGGCACCCGTACTACCTGGTGCAGCCCGTCGTGAACACGCTGCTCATGCTGTTCTTCGAGTACGGCGTGTCGCTGCACGACCTGGACATCGAGGGCCTGCGCAAGATGCAGCTCGAGGACCCCGACGAGTTCAAGCGCAAGCTCGCCGGCATCGGCCGCAAGCAGGCGCGCCAGATCGGCAAGGACTACGTGCTGTTCCCGGCGCTGACCGGGCCGAACTTCGTGCCGACCGCCGTGGCGAACTTCACCGCGAACCTCGTCCGCAACATCTGGTCCTACGCGATCATCTTCTGCGGGCACTTCCCCGACGGGGCCGAGGTGTTCACCGAGGAGGAGCTGGAGAACGAGACGCAGGGGGAGTGGTACCTGCGCCAGCTCCTCGGCTCGGCGAACTTCACCGGTGGCCGGCTGATGCACATCATGTCGGGCTCGCTCGGCTATCAGATCGAGCACCACCTCTATCCGGACCTGTGCTCGAACCGCTACCCGGAGATCGCGGAGCGCGTGCGGGCGCTGTGCGAGAAGTACGAGCTGCCCTACACCACGGGTCCCTTCCCGCGGCAGTTCTGGCAGGCCACCCGCTCGATCTGGCGCCTCTCGCTCCCGGCGAGGAAGCTCCGCGAGGCGAACCAGCGCCGGCAGGACCGCGGCCTGCCGCGGCACCGGGGCGCGGTGAACGCCACCGGCTCGGACTCCCCGGACACCCCGCAGACCCCGCCGGCGCCGCCGACGACGCCGGGGCTGCCGGGCGACCGCGGGCCCGCGACCTGACGGGTCGGCCACACCGTCCACCCCCGCAGGCGGGTCCCTGGCTACCGTCGAGAGCCGTGACGGCCCGCAGACGGACGGATGCGCCGGGGCCCGCGGACCCCGCCGCGGGCCCGGCGGCGCGTGCCGACGAGGTCGCGGCCGGGACGCCGAGCGACGTCGCGTTCCGCACGAAGGTGATCGCCGGCGGGCTGATCGTGGTGTCCAACCTGGTCGGCGCCGTGCTCCTCGTCGGCCTCGCCGGCTGGGTGCTGCCGTTCCGGGCCCTCGTCTCCGACGAGACCGAGGCGCTGCGGGTCAACCTGATCCTCTTCGCCGTGTACGCCCCGGTGGGGGCGGTGATGGCGTTCGCCTTCGGCTGGTCCTGGATGCGGATCCCCGATCCCCCGGGGCCCGGCGCGGCCGACGCCGACCGGGAACGGCACCGTCGCCGGGCCCGCCGGGTGGTGCTGCGCGCCCCGTTGCGCCTCGCGGTGGTGCAGGCGGTGCCCTGGCTGTTCGGGATGGTGCTGTTCACCGTGGTGGACGCGCGCTGGTCGGCGACCCTCGCGGCCGCCGTCGCGGCCATGGTCGCCCTGGGCGGGATCACCACGGTCACGGTGGCCTACCGCATGACGGAGCTGGCGCTGCGTCACGAGGTCGCCCGCGTGTTCGTCCTCGAGCCGCCCAGCGAGAATGCGCTGCCCGGCGTGGCGCTGCGCTCGCTCGGCACGTGGGTGATGGGCGCCGGCGTCCCGCTGCTCGGCGTCGTCATCGCCGCCGAGACGTCGCTGGTCTACGCGGACTACTTCAGCGTGACCCGTCTCGGCCTCGTCACGCTGGTGCTGGCGCTGATGGCGCTTGCGGTCGGCTTCCTCGTCACGGCCCTGACCTCCACGTCCTTGGCCGCCTCCGTCCTCGCGGTGCGCCGCGCGCTGCGCCGTGTCGAGGACGGTGACCTCGACGTCACGGTCGAGGTCACCGACACCACCGAGCTCGGGCTCCTGCAGTCCGGGTTCAACACGATGGTCGCCGGGCTGCGGGAGCGGGACCGGGTGCGCGAGCTCTTCGGCCAGCAGGTCGGCGAGGAGGTGGCGGCGGCCGCCGTCGCGGGCGAGATCGAGCTGGGCGGCGAGGTCCGCGAGGTGGCCGTGCTGTTCGTCGACCTCGTGGGGTCCACCGAGATGGCCTCCACCCGGCCTCCCCAGGAGGTCATGGCGCGCCTGAACCGCTTCTTCTCCGAGGTCGTCGACGTCGTCGAGGGCCACGGCGGCTGGATCAACAAGTTCGAGGGCGACGCCGCCCTCGCCGTCTTCGGCGCTCCCACCGACCACGACGACGCCGCGGGCGCCGCCCTCGCCGCCGCCCGCGCCCTCGCCGAGCGGCTCGAGAGCGCACGGGACGCGATCCGCGCCGGGATCGGGGTCTCCGCCGGGGAGGCGGTCGCAGGGAACATCGGCGTCGCACGGCGGTACGAGTACACCGTGATCGGCGATCCGGTGAACGAGGCGGCCCGGCTCTGCGACGTGGCCAAGACCGTCCCGGAGCGGGTCGCCGCGTCGGGCGCCGCGCTGCAGCGGGCCGACCACGCCGAGACCGACCGGTGGACGGTGACGGGGTCCCGGCGGCTCCGCGGCCGGGACGCCGACACCGAGATCGGGGTACCGGTCGCGCGGGGCGGGCGCACCCGCGGCACCGACGCCTCCGACGCGCCCGGAACGGCATGGTCCGGGGTCACGCGCGGTTAGGGTGCCCGCTCGTGACGAGTGCGGGGGCCACACCGTCGGGTCGGCGTACCCAGCGCTTCGTGATCTGCGGCGACAACCTGCTCACCCTGCGCATCGTCGAGGCCCTTCGCCGCCAGGGCAGCACCGTCGCCGAGATCGTCGTCGTGGTCGCCGATCGCACCAACCGCTACGTCCCCCGGATCGAGGCCGCCGCCGGGGTGCGGGTGGTCGAGGGGGGCCGTTCCGACGACGACCGTACGTTCCTCGCCGCCGGGGTACGGGGAGCCACCGCCGTCGCGCTCGTCGACCGCGAGGACGTCACCAACATCCATCGCGCGCTGCGGGTGCAGGAGATCGACCCCGAGGTCCGGCTCGTCGTGCGGTTGTTCAACACCCGCCTGGGCCGGCGCATCGAGCAGATCCTCCCGACGGCGACGGTGCTGTCGGTCTCGGAGACCGCCGCGCCCTCCTTCGTCGCGCAGGCGATCGGCCGCAACACCCGCCAGCACGTGCGCGTGCCCGACCGCACCTTCGTGGTGGCCGGACGTCGGGAGGTCCGCGACGAGGCGGTGGTGTGCGGACTGGCCGCGAACTCCCAGCTCGGCGCGCCCGGCGGGCCCCGGCTCCTGCCCGACCCGGCCGGGAACGACACCGCCGACTACGTGCTCGCCGTCGCCGAGAACCGCGCCCGCGCGACCGATCAGCTCTCCCGACCCCGCACCGAGCGCCTCCGCAACACCGCGGGCCGGCTCCTCCTGCGCCTGCGCGGCTCCCTCACCCGTCGCCTCGCCCGCGCGACGCTCGCCCTCGTCGGGCTGTTCATCGTCGGCACCGTGGCCTTCGCGACGGCGGGCGGGTACGGCATCGGCGACGCCATCTACCTCGCCGTGCTCGACTCCGCGGGCGCCGCCCAGCCCGACACCGGCGCCAGCACCGCGGTGCAGGTGATCCAGGGGTTCGTCACCGTCGTCGGGATCGCCATCATCCCGCTGGTCACCGCGGTGGTGGTCGAGAGTGCGGTGCGCGGCCGGGTGGTCGGCGTCGCGCCGCGCCGGATGCCGCGCCGCGACCACGTCATCGTCGTCGGGCTCGGCAACGTCGGGACCCGCATCGTCACCATGCTGCGCGAGCGCGGCGTGCCGGTGGTGGCCGTGGAGCGCAGCGAGGGCGCCGTCGGGGCGCCGGCCGCCGCCCGCGCGGGGGTGCCGCTGATCCTCGGCGACGCGACCCGCGAGCGGGTGCTGCGCGAGGCAGGCGCGGAGGGATGCCGCGCCCTGGTCGCGGTGACCAGCGACGACGCGACCAACCTGCAGGCCGCGCTGGTCGGGCGCTCGGTGCAGCGCTCGGTCCGCGTGGTGCTGCGCCTGCGCGACGACGACCTCGCGGCCCGCGTCGAGCGCAGCATGGACGCGATCTCCAGGAGCGTCTCCTACGTCGCAGCGCCGGTCTTCGCCGCGGCCCTGCGCGACGGGCAGGTGCTCGCGACGATCCCGATCGGGCGCCGCATCCTGCTCATGGCCGAGGTGACGGTGGGGCGGGCGTCGTTCATGGCGGGCCTGACGATCGGCGCCCTCGTCGAGACCGGGTCGGTCCGGGTGGTGGGGGTGTACCGCGGGGCCGGGCCCGACGCGGTGCTCGAGATGCCGCCGCGACCGAAGCGGCACCTCAAGGTCGGCGACCGGCTGCTCGTCGTCGCGACGCGCGGCGGACTGGGCACGGTGCTGGAGCGCTGCGCCTCCCGGTCGGTGCGCGACGGCAACGGCGGCGGCGCGCGCACGGCGGTGCTGCCGCACGGCCACGTCGACGGCATGCTGGCGCCGTGATCCGCCACTCCTCGGAGCGAACGGCACCTACGCTCGCGTAGAAGCAGCGAAAGTGCCGTTCGCTCCGTTCGGGTCAGGCCACGCCCTCGGGGGACGCGCCGGAGACCTCGATGTGGTCAGCGGTGAGCTTCTCGATCTCGGCGAGGTCGTCCTCGCCGAGCTCGACGTCGACCGCGGCCAGCGAGCGCTCGATGTTCTTCTCCGAGCGGGCGCCGACGATCGCGACGTCGATGCCGTCCTGGGCGAGGACCCAGGCGATGGCGAGCTGGGAGACCTCGATGCCCTTCTCGGCGGCGAGGTTCTTCAGCCGGTCCACCACGGTGAGGTTGGTCCGGAACTTCTCGCCCTGGAACGCCGAGGACTGGGAGCGCCAGTCGGAGTCCTCGAACGTGGTGTGCTCGTCCATCGTCCCGGTCAGCAGCCCGGAGCCCAGCGGGGAGTAGACCAGCGTGCCGATGTCGTGCTCGCGCACGTACGGGAGCACGTCGGTCTCGATGCCGCGGCGGAACAGGTGGTACGGCGGCTGCAGCGTCTCCACCGGCCGGTACCGGGCGAACGCGGCCATCTGGCGCTCGTCGAAGTTGGAGACCCCGACGTGGCGGATCTTGCCCTCGTCGACGAGCTCCTGCAGGTAGCCCGCCGTGTCCTCGAACGGGGTCTGCTCGTCCGGCCAGTGGATCTGGTAGAGGTCGATGTGGTCGATCTTCATCGCCGTGAGGCTGGACTCGACGCCGGTGCGCAGGTACTCGCGGCCGGAATCCCGCGGCCGGTCCGAGCCGGGGTTGATGCCGCCCTTGGTGGCGATGACCACCGAGTCGCGGTCGTGGTCGAGCTCGTGGCGCAGGGCGCCGGCCAGCACCTCTTCGGCCTCGCCGAAGCCGTACGCCTGGGCGGTGTCGAAGAAGTTGACGCCCAGCTCGTGGGCGTGGCGGATGGCGCGCCGGGCCGCCTCGACGTCGTAGGAGCCCCACTCACCCGAGACCTGCCAGGTCCCGAACGCGATGCGGGACACCTCGAGTTCGGTCTTGCCGAGCCGGGTGGTCCTCATGGCGGTCGGCTACCCGAGTGGGGGACCGGCGGAACGCCGGTGCTCGTCACGCCGCGGTTCGGCACAGTGGGGCCCCGTGCGCATCCTCGTCGCCGCCCTCGGTACCCCCGGCCACGCCTTCCCGCTCGTCCCGCTCGCCCGCGCCCTGCACGACGCCGGGCACGGCGTCACCTTCGCCACCGGGCCCGACCTCGAGGCGACGATCTCGACCTCGGGTGTCCCGACGACGGCGGCCGGCCGCCCCGCGCGCGACGCCTTCCGCGAGGTGATGATCGGACACGGGCTCACGGAGCGCCCCACCGACCGGGAGGTCATGCGCGACGTCGCGAACGAGGTCTTCGGCGCGGTCATGCCGCGCTCGGTCGCCGGTGACCTCATCCCCCGCCTGCGCGAGCAGCCACCCGACGTCGTGATCGCCGAGGTCGGGGACCCGGGTGCCGCGCTCGCGGCCCGCGCCGCCGACGTCCCGTGCGTCCTGCACTCCTTCGGGCGCCGGCCCTCGCCGTCGTCGCCGATGAGCATGTCGATGCCCGCCCACCTCGCGGCGGTCGCGGACGAGCTCGGGGTGCCCCTCGCCGAGGGCGACCCGACCGGGCACGCCTACCTCGACATCTGCCCGCCCGCGCTCCAGGAGCCCGGGTCCACCACCTACCTCGAGGGCATGACCGAGATCCCGCTGCGCCCGGTCGGCTGGAACCCGCCCACGCCCTTCGAGCCCCGTCACCTCACCGGCCGTCCCTGGGTGCTCCTCACCCTCGGCACGTCGTTCGGCGAGGCCGACGTCCTTCGCACCGCACTGACCGGGCTGCGCGAGCTGGAGGTCGACGTCCTGGTGGCCACCGGGTCGGTCGACCCCGGCGAGCTGGCCGACCTCGAGGGGCCGGGAGTCCAGGTCGAGTCGTTCGTGCCGCAGGCCGACCTGCTGCGCGGTGAGGTGGACGGCGTGGCCGCGCGCCCGGCACTCGTCGTGCACCACGGAGGGAGTGGGACGACGCTGGGGTGCGCGGGCGCCGGTGTGCCCCAGGTCCTCCTGCCACAGGGCGCCGACCAGTTCTTCAACGCCCGGGCCGTGACGGCGGCGGGCGCCGGCGTCCAGCTGGTCGGTGACGAGGTCACCGGCGAGGCCGTGACAGCCGCGGTCGCGGCCCTGCTCGCGGGTGGGAGCGAGCACGCCGATAGGGGGAGTGAGCTCGCGTGCGCCCGCTCGCTCGCCGGCGAGATCGCCGCTCTGCCCGCGCCCGAGGAGGTCGCGGCGCGGGTCGGGCGCTGGGCCTTCCCGGATCAGGTCGCGATGTAGGCCTCGAGCTGCTCGCGGTGCGCCTCCAGCTCGTCGAGCCGGGTCTTGACGACGTCGCCGATGCTGACGATCCCGGTCAGTCTCCCGTCCTCGACCACCGGGATGTGCCGGATCCGCCGCTCGGTCATGACCCCGGCGAGCGCGTCGACCTCGTCGCCCGGCACGCAGGTCGTCACCGGGCCGGTCATGATCGAGGAGACGGTGTCGGAGAGCAGCGACGCGCCACGGTGGTGCAGGTGGCGGACGACGTCGCGCTCGGACACCATCCCGACCACCGCGCCGTCCTCGCCCACGACCACCGCGGCGCCGACGCCCCGCGCCGCGAGCGCGGTGAGCAGGCCGGGGACGGGGGTCCCCGGCTCGACGGTCAGTACTCCGGCCGGCTTACCGGCGAGGACGTCACGGATGCGCATCGTCGACTCCTTCGTCAGGCGGTGTGTGGTGACGGTCTCACGCTGCGCTCACACCGGGAAGCCTCCGACCGGGACTGCGTCCCCATCCCGCGGCGCTATCGTCGGCGGGGATGAGACGACGGGAGGGCGTGCGATGGTCGGCATCGTCGAGGTCAGTCCCCGCGACGGGCTGCAGAACGAGCGCGCGGTGCTCGAGACCGACGCGAAGGTGGAGCTGATCGGCCGGGCGATCGCCGCGGGCGCGCGCCGGATCGAGTCCGCCTCGTTCGTGCACCCCAAGCTCGTGCCCGCGATGGCCGACGCCGAGGCGGTGATGGAGCGGGTGCCGCGTCCCGAGGGCGTCTCGCACGTCGGCCTGGTGCTCAACCGGCGTGGGTACGACCGGGCCGTGTCGGCGGGGGTGGACGAGGTCAACGTCGTCGTGCCCGCCTCCGACGGGTTCGCCAAGGCCAACCAGAACTCGACCACCGAGGCGCTCACCGAGGTCGCCGAGGAGGTCCTCGCCGAGGCGGCGTCGACGGGGCTGTTCGCCACGGTCACGATCGCGACCGCGTTCGGCTGCCCGTTCGACGGCGAGGTCGACCCGGCGCGGGTGGTCGAGGTGGCGCGGCGCTCGGGGGCCGCGGGCGCAAGGGAGATCGCGATCGCGGACACCATCGGGGTCGGGGTGCCGACCCAGGTGCGCACGCTGCTCGACGGGGTGCGCTCGGTCGCCCCCGGGGTGATCACCCGGGCGCACTTCCACAACACCCGCAACACCGGCTTCGCCAACGCGGTCGCCGCCCACGAGTGGGGCGTGGACTGGCTGGACTCCTCCAACGGCGGGATCGGCGGCTGTCCGTTCGCGCCCGCCGCGACCGGGAACATCGCGACCGAGGACCTGGTCTACCTGCTCGAACGCATGGGCGTCTCCACCGGACTCGACCTCGACGCGCTGCTGCCGATCGCCGGGTTCCTCTCCGACCAGCTCGGCTACCGGGTGCCCGCCCTGCTGCCGCGGGCCGGGACCTTTCCCTCGTGAGGGCCGCGCTCCTGCGTGAGCGAGGATGGGGCGATGGCCGACACCCCGACCAGCGGCACCCCTGACCCCCACGACACCAACACCGCGGGCAACCCGCTCCTCGAGCGTGCCTATGCGCTGTCCGGCTCCGACGAGGCCCGGGCGCTCTACGACGAGTGGGCCGACTCCTACGACTCCGACCTCTCCGACGACTCGCAGGGCTACGTCGCGCCGGAGACGGCCGCCGAGACCGTGGCGCGTACCGCGGGGGTGGACGGGGAGATCCTCGACGCCGGATGCGGCACCGGGCTGGTCGGCGTCGCGCTCGCCGCCCGTGGGGCGCGGACGATCGACGGGGTCGACCTCTCGCCCGGCATGCTCGAGAAGGCCGAGCAGACCGGGGTCTATCGACGGCTCGCGCCGGCCGACCTGTCCCGTGCCCTGCCCGTGCCCGCCGACTCCTACGACGTGGTGGTGTGCGTCGGCACGCTCACCCACGGCCACGTCGGGCCGGGGGTGTTCGGGGAGTTCGTCCGGCTGACCCGGCCGGGCGGGACGATCGTCGCGACGGTGCTCGACGACATCTGGGACTCCGGCGGCTACCGCGCCGAGGTCGACCGGCTCGCCCAGATGGCCCTGGTGGAGATCGTGTCCACCGACGCGGTCGACTATCGCAAGGCCGCGCAGGTCGACGCGCGGATGGTGGTGCTCCGGGTTGGCTGACGCTCGTGCGTGCGTTTCCGTGCCTGAGCACGGAAACGCACGCACGAGGCGCTAGCCCAACGCGCTGGTGAGCTCCGCGCCGGTCTTCTCCCGCACCTCGTCCTCGGTGACGCCGTCGACGAGCTCGCGCAGCACCAGCCCGGCCTCGGTGACGTCGATGACGGCGAGGTCGGTGATGATCCGCTGGACGACGCCCTGCCCGGTCAGCGGCAGCGCGCACTTCTCGACGATCTTGTGGGCGCCGTCGCGGGCGGTGTGCTCCATGAGCACGATGACGGTCTTCGCGCCGTGGACGAGGTCCATCGCCCCGCCCATGCCCTTGACCATCTTGCCGGGGATCATCCAGTTGGCGATGTCGCCGGTCTGCGAGACCTGCATCGCGCCCAGGATCGCGGTGTCGATCTTGCCGCCGCGGATCATGCCGAAGCTCAACGCGCTGTCGAAGAACGACGCCCCGGCCAAAGTCGTGACCGTCTCCTTGCCGGCGTTGATCAGGTCGGGGTCGACCTCGGCGTCGTAGGGGTAGGGCCCGACGCCGAGCAGCCCGTTCTCGGAGTGCAGCACCATGCCCACGCCCTCGGGGACGTAGTTGGGCACCAGGGTCGGCAGTCCGATCCCGAGGTTGACATACGAACCGTCCTGGAGCTCCTGGGCCGCGCGGGCGGCCATCTGCTCGCGGGTGAGGCTCACTTGTTCATCGTCTCCTGGGTCGTGCGCTTCTCGATGTGCTTGCGCTGGACTTCCTCGGGCGTCAGCTCGACCACGCGGTGGACGAAGATGCCGGGCAGGTGGACCTCGTCGGGCTCGATCTCGCCGGGCTCGACGAGCTGTTCGACCTCGGCGATCGCGCACCGGGCCGCCATCGCGCACAGCGGGTTGAAGTTGCGGGCGGTCTCGTGGAAGACCAGGTTGCCGTGTCGGTCGCCCTTGGCCGCGCGCACCAGGGCGACGTCGATGTCCAGCGCCATCTCCAGCACGTGGGGCTTGCGGACCTTCCTGCCGTCGGCCAAGGTCACCTCGAACTCGCGGACCTCCTTGGCCGGCGAGGTCTCGACGACGGTGCCCTCGGAGTCGTAGCGCCACGGCAGGCCGCCGTCGGCGATCATCGTCCCGACCCCGGCCGGCGTGTAGAACGCCGGGACGCCGGTGCCCGCGGCGCGCAACCGCTCGGCCAGGGTGCCCTGCGGGTTCAGCTCGACCTCGACCTCGCCACCGAGGTACTGGCGGGCGAACTCCTTGTTCTCGCCGATGTAGGAGGCGATGACCCGGGAGATGCGGTGCTGCTCGAGCAGCACGCCGAGTCCCCAGCCGTCGACGCCGCAGTTGTTCGAGGCGACCTTGAGGTCGCCCACGTCGGTCCGGTTCAGCGCGTCGATCAGCACGATCGGCACACCGCAGAGCCCGAAGCCCCCGACGGCGAGCGAGTCGCCGCTGGAGATGCCGGCCACCGCCTCGTCCGCCGACGCCCACACCTTGTCGATAGCGCTCATCCGTGTCCCTTCACTAGTACGAGCCCTTCGCTAGCTCGAGCCCTCGAGGTGTGCCGCCAGCAGGCCGGTCACCACCTCCGGGCGCTGGTAGGAGGCGAGGTGCGCCGCGTCCGGGATCACCTCGAACCGTGCACCCGGGATCCCCTCGGCGAGGACCTTCCCGTGGTCGGGTGGGGTGGCCGGGTCCTCGGCCCCGGAGATCACCAGGGTCGGGGCGGCGACGCGTCCCAGGTCGGCGCGCGAGTCCCAGGCGACGAGGGCCTCGCAGCAGCTCGCGTACCCCTCGGCCGGCGTCGAGGCGACCATCGCCCGCATCCGCGCGACGGTGTCCGCGTCGACGTCCTCGGTGAACCAGCGCGCGACGACGCCGTCCGCGATGACGTCGACCCCCTCCGCCCGGACGGTGGCCGCCCGGTCGGTGTAGGTCGGCAGGTTGGCGAACCGCGCGGACGTGCACAGCAGGGCCAGCGACGCGACCCGGTCCGGCGCGCGCAGGGCGACGGCCTGGCCCATCGCACCACCGAGTGAGACCCCGGCGACGTGTGCGCGGTCGACGCCGAGATCGGCGAGGGTCTCCAGGACGTCGTCCGCGAGCTCCTCGACGGTGTAGGGGCCGGCGGGGACCGGGCTGCCGCCGTGCCCGCGGGTGTCGAGGGTGATCACGCGCTGCGCCTCCGCGAGCTCCTCGCGCTGCGGCGCCCACATGTCGACGGTGGATCCGAGGGAGCAGAGCAGGACCAGCGGCGGACCCACGTCGCGCGGACCCTCGTCGGTCAGGTGGAGTCGCACGTCCCCACCCTCTCCCATCGACGCCGTGCGCGACACCGGCCTTCCGGCGACCGGGAGGCGCTCATCCGTCGAGCTTCGATGGGTGCCGGGTGAGCGCGGTGACCTCGACGTCCATGTACGGGAACAGCGGCAGGCTGGAGAGCAGCTCGTGCAGCTCGTCGCCTGAGGAGACGTCGAAGCGGCTCACGTTCGCGTACCGCCCCACGACCCGCCAGAGCTCCGGCCACTTCCCCGCCCGCTGGATCTCCTGGGCGCGGGCGCGTTCGCGGGCGCGCAGGTCGTCGGCCACCTCCTGCGGCATGTCGTGGGGCAGGCGGACGTCCATGCGGACGAGGAACTGCACGGGAACTCCCTGGGATGACGTCGGCGACGGGGCTTTCCTGCCACTGGATGCAAGCATTGTGGGGAGCACGCCGATAGGGCTTCGCTTGCATGGGGCCGGGGGGGAGGGGCTCAGTCGACGCGGTAGTGGGCGAGCTTGTCGGGATCGATCCTGGCCCCCAGGCCGGGCTCCTGCCGGGCGGCCAGGCGGCCGTCGACGAGCACGGGCGGCTCGGCGAGCACGTCGTCGGTCATGAGCAGGTAGTTGGTCACCTCGACCGGGTGGCGGGCCAGCGCCCCCAGCCCGCAGCCCAGCGCGACCGAGGCCACGGTGCCGAGCATCCCGTCGATCTGGTTCCCGACGACCGTGGTGACCCCGAGCCCCTCGCAGAGCCCGACGATCTTCGCCGAGTCGGTGAAGCCGGTGCGGGCGACCTTGACGCTGATGGCCTCGGAGTCCCCGTCGAGCAGCGAGCGGGCGACCCCGCCCAGGGTGATGGTCGACTCGTCGCCGACGACCGGGATGGGCGAGGCGGTGACGATGCGCCGGCGGCCGAGCACGTCGGCGGCCGGGTTGGGCTCCTCGAGCATGGTCACGCCGTGGTCGGCGAGCCGCCGGGCGGCGACGATCGCGGTGTCGGCGTCCCAGCCGCGGTTGGCGTCGGCGTAGAGCTCGACCCTGTCGCCCAGCTCGGCGCGCAGCGCCCGCACCGCGGCCATGTCGATCCCGAGCTCGCGGCCGACCTTGATCTTGAAGGCATCGACGCCGTGGTCGTCGCGCATCTCGACGGCGTCGGCGACCATCTCCTTCGGCGTCCCGAGCCCGACCATGTGGGCGGCGCGGACGTCGTCGGCGGCGTGCCCGAGCAGCACGTGCACCGGCTGCCCGCACGCCTGCCCGACGAGGTCCCAGAGCGCGACGTCGATCGCGCCCTTGGCGGCGTTGTTGGCGACGGTGCGGTCCAGGGCGGCGCGCAGGCGCTCGCGGGCGAACGGGTCGGCGCCGATGAGCACGGGGGCGAACAGGTCGCGGACCGCGGCGACGATCGAGGCCGCCGTCTCGCCGTAGGTGTAGGGCCGCGGTGGGGCCTCGGCGTGCCCGACGAGACCGTCGTCGGTGGTGATGCGGACGAGGATGTGGTCGGCGGCGGTGACCCGCCCGCTGGCGAAGCCGAACGGGCGGCGGTAGGGGATCGCGAGGGGGATGGCCTCGACGGTGTCGATCTTCATGGCGGGGTCCTCTCGGGCTCACCCAGGACGGCGAGGGCCTTCTCCAGGGCGGGGGACGGGTCGTCGCGCCGCCAGGCGAGCGCGACGTCGACGGTGACGTCGCATCCGGCGAGCTCGCGGTACTGCACGCCCTCGACGGTCACCGCGAGCACGGAGGCCGGCAGCAGCGCCACCCCGAGGTCGGCGGCGACGAGGGCGAGCACGATGGAGGTCTGGTCGGCCTCGTGGGTCCGCCGCGGCACGAAGCCGGCGGTGCGGCACGCCCGGTCGGCCGCCGCGCCGACCACGGAGCCCGGCGCGGAGTACACGACGAACTCCTCCTCGGCGAGGTCCGCGAGCGCCACCGCGCCCTCCGGCCCGTCCCACGTTCCCGGGACCGCGAGCACCAGCCGCTCGCACGCGAGCAGCCGGGTCGCGAGGGACTCGTCGCCCACCGGCGGGCGCAGGACGGCGAGGTCGATCCGGTGGTCGACGAGGGCGGCCTCCAGGGCCGGGGTGAGCATCTCGGTGTGGAAGCGCAGCGTCAGGCCCGGCAGCTCGTCGCCCAGCCGGCGCACCAGACCCGGCACGTGGCGGTAGGTCGCCAGCGCCGTCGCGCCGATCCGCAGCCGGCCGAGGTCGCCGGCGGCCACCCGCGAGACCTGCTCGCGGGCGGCCCCCACCGACTCGAGGATGCGGACGGCCTCCGGCAGCAGCGCCTCCCCGGCGGCGGTGAGGTCGACCCGGCGCGTGGTCCGCTCGAACAGCGGCGTGCCGAGGTGCGACTCCAGCTGCCGGATCGCCTGCGAGAGCGGCGACTGGGCGATGTGCAGCTGCTCGGCCGCCCGGCCGAAGTGCCGCGTGCGCGCCACCGTGACGAAGTAGCGCAGCTGCCGGACCTCCACCGTCCTACTCGGGCTCGAGGACGAAGTCGCGGTCGGAGCGGATCTCTCCGTCGAATCCCGGGGCCGCGTTGCCGGTGGGCTGAGGGTCGAGCGTCAGCTCCGGATTGTCGGCCGAGGCGACGTCGTTGCCCAGGTAGGGGTCGCCGGTGAAGAACAGCTGGGTGGTCAGCGTGCGGTGCCCGGGCGCGGAGACCAGCAGGTGGATGTGCGCCGGGCGCCACGGGCTCCACCCGGCGGCCAGCGTCATCTTCCCGGTCGGGCCGTCCAGCGGGATGGTGTACGGGGCGGGCTTGCGGGTGTGGATCTCGTAGCGGCCCTGGTCGTCGCAGGTCACCACCCCGCGCAGGTTCCCCGCCGGGGGCTTGGTGGCGAACCCGGAGTACCAGCCCTCGTCGTCGGTGTGCCAGATGTCGACCTTTGCCCCGGCCAGCGGCTTCCCGTCGGTCCCGGTGACCTGGCCGGCCAGGATCATCGGGGTGCCCGGCTCGTCGTCGCGCATCGGCAGCGTGGCCGGGGAGTCGAGCTGGACCTGCCCGTCGAGCCAGAACGGGCCCAGGATCGTGCCGACCGAGCCGTCCTGGGTCTCCGCGGCGACCTTCTCGACCTCGAACTCGAGGTAGACGTCGAGGAACAGCGGCCACTCGCCGGTGTCGGAGACCTCGATCAGCCAGCGCTTGAAGGCGTCGAACTCGGAGTAGGTCACCTTGTGCTCGCGGATCGCGGAGCGGATGCCCTCGATCGCGGCGCCGATCACCGTCGCCGCCCGCTGCTGGTCGAGGGTGGCCCCGCCGCGCAGGTTGGACAGGCCCTGGCGGGCGGACTCGGTGGCGTGCGAGCCGGCGGTGACGGCGTCGGACACGGACTGCTCGTCGGTGGTGGTCATGCGACTTCCCCTGTCGTCGTGGTGGCAGTGCTGGTGGCAGTGGTGTTGGCGGTGGTGGCGGTGTAGTCGTGGACCCAGGCGTTCGCGTCGAGGTAGCCCTCGAAACGAGCGTCACGGGCTGTGAGCCCGGCGACGTCGTCGTCGGGGAGGTGCAGCAGCGTCCCGGTCTCCCAGGCGCTGCGGGCCACGGCGCGGGTGCGCGCGCGGCGTCGGTGGGGATAGGCGTCGAGGGCGGTGTCGGGATCCGTGCCGGCCAGCAGCTCGGCGAGCACGACGGCGTCCTCGATCGACTGGTTCGCGCCCTGCCCGTGGTGGGGGAGCATCGCGTGGCACGCGTCGCCGATCAGCACCACGCGGCCGCGGACCCAGCGGGTCAGCGGGGGCTGGGAGAGCAATGGCCAGCGCGGGCTCTGCGGCACCGCGCCGAGCATCTCGGTCACCGCAGGGTGCCAGCCCTCGAAGGCCGCGAGGAGCTCCCCCGCGGCGACGTCGCGGTTGCCCCCGGACCACTCCGCGGGCCCGCACAGCACCGCGAAGAAGTTGATCGTGTCGTGATCGCGCTGCGCGCCACCCATCGGATAGTGCAGCAGGTGCGCGTGCGGGCCGGTCCAGAACTGGATCGCCAGCGGGTCGGGCAGCGAGGGCAGCTCGGCGCGGCGCACGAGCCCGCGGAAGGCGCTCGTGCCCGAATAGACGGGGCCGCTGCCGGGGCCGCACACGTGGTCGCGGACCACCGAGTGCACCCCGTCGGCTCCGACGACGACGTCGGCGGTCGTCGTGGACCCGTCGTCGAACGTGATCGTCGCGCCGTCCCCGTCGGGCGGCTCGCTGACGCCGGTGACGGCGCGGCCGAGGTGCACGTGGTCGGGATCGACGGCGGCCGCGAGGGTCTGCTGCAGGTCGACGCGGTGGATGCCCCAGTAGGGGGCCCCGAAGCGGGCGCGGTAGCTCGCGCCGCCGGCGTGCGCGGCAATCCGTTCGCCGCTGCGGCCGTCGCGGTAGACGAGCTCGGTGGGTTGGGTGGAGGCGCGGTCCAGGGCGTCGCCGACGCCGAGCCGGACCAGCTCCCGTGTGCCGTTGGCCGACAGGGCGACGGCGGCGCCGACCTCGCGCAGCTCCTCGGCTCGCTCGTAGAGGCCGACGGTGACCCCGGCATGCTGCAGGGCGATCCCGAGGGTGAGCCCGCCGATGCCCGCCCCGACGACGGCGACGCGGACACTCATGTCGAGACCGCCCGCAGGAAGGCGTCGGCCAGTTCGGCGGGGCGGGTGAAGTTGGACTCGTGGCTGCCGGGGGTCTCCACGAGGACCGCGCCGGGCAGCCGGCTCGGGAAGCGGTCCCAGCCCCACTCGCCGGGCGGCAGCGCGACGTCCTCAGTGGACAGGACGTAGGCGCTGGGTACCTGCAGGTCGAAGAAGGCCTTCTGGTCCGGCTTCTCGGTGAACGTGCCCATCGGCTGCGGGGCCAGCAGCTCGAACACCGCCCGCTGCGCGTCCGGCGAGGCGTCCTGCATGAACGCCTGCTGCCACACCTGGAACGGCAGCGTCACCGTGTTCTGCTCGCCGCTCGCCGCGGCCTGGGCGATGAACAGCTCGCGGTACGACGGTGGGACGGCGTCCATGAGCGACTCGCCGTCGTGCGGGACGAAGGCGCTCCAGAACACCGTGCGCTTCAGGTGGCGGGCCACGCGGGGCGCCGCGCCGGAGACGACGAAGCCGCCCCAGCTGTGGCCGAGCAGGGTCACGTCGGTGAGGTCCTCCCGCTCGACGAGGGCGACGACGGCGTCGCAGCAGTCGGTGAGGGTGACCCCGCGCGGGTCGTCCCCGAGGTCCAGTCCGGGCAGGGTGGGCGTGAGCACCCGGTGGCCGGCGGCCCGCAGCCGAGTGGCGACCGGGCGCCAGCTCCAGCCGCCGTGCCAGGCCCCGGTGATCAGGACGAACGTCTCCACCACGGTGTCCGCCTCCGCTCCTCGTCGAACCGCTACACCGAGGGTGACACAGCTCATCCCGGATGAGAAAGCACTGAATTCGGCATGATTGAGATTCCCGACGTCATGGTCCTGGGGTTGACCCCCGAGCTACCGTTCATCTGAACTCAGCGGTACAGGAATTCACCCCCAGGGGAGCGCCCGTGAGCGACGACGCCCACCGCATCCGCACCACCCACGTCGGGAGCCTGCCCCGGCCGACATCGTTGCTGGACCTGCTCGCCGCGCGCCAGGGCGGGCAGGAGGTGGCCGACGAGACGCTCACCCGGGCCACCCGGGACGCCGTCGCCGGGATCGTCGCCGCCCAGCGGGAGCACGGCATCGACGTGGTCGCCGACGGGGAGATGGGCAAGCTCGGGTTCTTCAGCTACGTCACCGAGCGGCTCGGTGGGCTCGAGCACCGGCCCGGCGCGGAGACCGTCTACAGCTTCGCCGCCGAGCAGCAGGCCTTCCCGGAGTACTACGAGCGGTACTTTGCGCAGGCGATGATGGGCGGGACGGTCGGCGCCATCGAACCCGTCGTCTGCACCGGGCCGCTGGTCTACCAGGGGGAGCAGGCGCTGCGCCGGGACCTGGAGAACCTCGCGCTCGCCGTGGACGGCGCCGGCGTCGACCGCGCGGACGCGTTCGTCCCCTCGATCGCCCCGAGCGGTGTCGGGGTCAACGAGTACTACGGCTCCGAGGAGGAGTACTTCGTCGCGGTCGCCGAGGCGATGGGCGTGGAGTACCGCGCGATCGTCGACGCCGGGTTCACCCTCCAGGTCGACGACCCGTTCCTCACCGAGATCTTCAGCTTCCACGGCTACGACGAGGCCACCCGCGAGCGCCGGGGCCGGATGTACGTCGAGGCGGTCAACCACGCACTGCGCGGCATCCCGACCGAGAAGGTCCGCTTCCACACCTGCTACTCGATCAACGAGGGCCCGCGCGTGTTCGACGTCGCGCTGGCCGACGTCATCGACCTCGTGCTCGCCGTCGACGCCCGCTGGTACTCGTTCGAGGCCGCCAACCCGCGCCACGAGCACGAGTACCACCTGTGGGAGACGGTCGCGCTGCCCGAGGACAAGGTGCTGGTCCCGGGTGTGATCACGCACGCGTCGAACATCGTCGAGCACCCGGAGCTGATCGCGGAGCGCCTCGAGCGCTTCGCCCGGCTGGTCGGGCCGGAGCGGGTGATGGCCGGCGCCGACTGCGGGTTCTCCTCGCAGGCCACCTACCGTCCCGAGGTCGACCCGAGGGTGATGTGGGCGAAGTTCGACGCGATGGCGGCCGGGGCGCGCCTCGCGTCGTCGCGGCTCACCGCGTCAGCCCGCTGAGGGCGAGGTCGACGACGGCGTCCGGCCAGTCGGGCGCGCTCGTATCCCGTCCGGCCAGGTGGTCGGCGTAGAGGCTCCCGACGACGAGGCTGGTCGCGGCGTCGACGTCGAGCTCCGCCCGCAGCTCGCCACGCTCGACCCCGGCGCGCAGCACCGCCGCGAACAGGGCCCGGCGGGGGAGCAGCGTCGCCTCCCGGACGATCGAGAGCAGCTCGCCGGAACCGGGCTCGTCGGCCAGGCAGGTGCCGAGGATGCTCATCGCGCCGACCTGGGTGTACTGCTCGCGCATGGCCTCGAGCAGGGCGACGAGGTCGGCGCGGACCTCGCCGACCGGCTCGGGTACCCGGCCGAGCCGCAGGTGCGCGAGGGCGGCCCCGACCAGGTCGTTCTTGGTGGGCCACCGGGTGTAGACGGTGACCTTCGAGACCCCGGCCGCGGCGGCCACCCGGTCCATCGACGTCCCCGCCACGCCCTCGGTGGCGAGCAGCCGCACGGTGGCGTCGAGCACTGCCTCGTCCTTGCCGCGATCCCGCGTGCGGCCGCGGCCGGGGCGGGCGGCCTCCGTCACGGGCGCCGAGGATAGAGCGCGGAGCACGATCGGGGTGCCCGGCACCGGGGCGAGCCCCTAGCGTGGCGGTGCGCCGGTGATCGAGGAGGAGCTTCCATGGCGAGCACGGACCCCACCACGATGCGTGCGGTGCTCGGCCACTTCCCCTCCGGGGTCACGATCGTCACCGGCATCGTCGACGACGAGCCGGCCGGGTTCACGTGTCAGTCGTTCTCCTCGCTCTCGCTCGACCCGCCGCTGGTGCTCATCCTCCCCGGGCGCACCTCGACGTCCTGGCCGCGGATCGAGGCGACCGGCCGCTTCTGCGTCAACGTCCTCGCCGCGGATCAGGAGGACCTCTCGACGACGTTCGCGAGGTCCGGCATCGACAAGTTCGCCGGCGTGGCGTGGACGGCCTCGCCGCTCGGTTCGCCGATCCTCGCCGGGGCGACGGCCTGGATCGACTGCACGCTGCACGCCTCGCACGAGGGAGGCGACCACCTCATCGTGGTGGGCGCCGTGCACGACCTCGCGGCCCACGGCCAGCCCCCGCTGGTCTTCCACCGCGGCTCCTACGCGAAGGTGCCCGGCGGCTCGTGAGCAGAAAATGGGGCTATGACCGCATTCTCTGCTCACGAGCGACGGAGCCGCACCGGCGTGCGCCCCTTCTCCCAGGTCGACGTGTTCACCGACGAGCTGACCGCCGGCAACCCCGTCGCGGTCGTCCACGACGCCGAGGGCCTGTCCGACGAGCAGATGGCGGCCGTCGCGTCCTGGACCAACCTCTCGGAGACGACCTTCCTGCTGCCGCCCACCGACCCGGAGGCCGACTACCGGCTGCGCATCTTCACCCCGGGCGCGGAGCTGCCGTTCGCGGGGCACCCGACGTTGGGGTCGGCCCGGGCGTGGCTCGAGGCGGGCGGCGTGGCGCGGGCCGGGTCCGGGCCGGTGCAGGAGTGCGGGGTCGGTCTGGTGCGGCTGCGCTCCGACGGCGGGCGGCTCGCCTTCGCCGCCCCGCCCCTGCGGCGCTGCGGACCGGTCGAGGACGCCGACGTGGCCTCGTTGACGGCGGCGCTCGGCCTGCCGCGCAGCGCCGTGCGGGACGCGGCCTGGGTCGACAACGGCCCCGGCTGGGTCGCGCTGCTGCTCACCGACGCCGAGACCGTGCTGGGCATCGAGCCGGACCTGCGGGCGCTCGCGGTGAGCGAGGTGAGCCGGGCCGTCGGGGTCGTCGGCCCGCACCCGCCGGGTGGCGAGGCGGCGTTCGAGGTCCGGGCGTTCGTCCCCTCCCTCGGCGTCGGCGAGGATCCCGTCACCGGCTCCCTCAACGCCGGTCTGGGGCGTTGGCTGGTCGACGCCGGGCACGCCCCGTCGTCGTACGTCGCCGCGCAGGGCACCCGGCTGGGGCGCCGGGGGCGGGTCCACGTCGAGCACGCCGGGGGGCAGGTGTGGGTCGGCGGCGGGACGGTGCCCGGCGTCGTCGGGTCGATCGCGCTGTAGTGCGGGGCGGCCGTCAGGCGGTGCTGGAGGCCCGGAAGCGCCCTCTTAGGGTGGCGGAGTGAAGTTCCCGATCCTGCGCCGCGTGCTCCGGGCGCTCGTCGGGCTCCCGCGGCCCGCGAAGCGTGCCCTCGCCGGCCGTCGCGTCGAACGCGACGGTCAGGTGCTCGACCTCGACGTCCAGATGATCCTGCGGCTCCTCGCGCTCGCCGCGGGCCCCGGCGAGGCCCCCCCGCTGGTCGACCAGCGGCGCCTCACCGACGAGGCCGCGTCCGGGCTCGCGGAGGTCACCCACGGGGTCACGAGCCGGGCGATGTCGATCCCGGTGCCGGTGGGCATGACCCGGGAGGTGCCCGGGGTCCTCGACGCCCGCCTCTACGAGCCCGACGACCTCGCGGGGGCCATCTCCGGGCTGCTCGTGTTCTTCCACGGGGGCGGCTTCGCGCTCGGCAGCGTCGTCTCGGGCGACCCCCTGTGCCGCGCCCTCGCGCAGCAGGCCGGCGTCCGGGTGCTGTCGGTGGAGTACCGGCTCGCGCCCGAGCACCCGTTCCCGGCGGGCCTGGCCGACGCCGTCGTCGCCCTGCGCCACGTCCTGGACCACCGCGAGGAGTTCCGCGCGGGGGCCGTCGCCGTCGGGGGCGATTCGGCGGGGGCGAACCTCGCGCTCACCTCCGCCCACCAGCTCGCCCGGCGGGGGGAACCGACGGCGGAGTTCGTGCTGGCCCTCTACCCGGTCACCGACGCCGGCCGCTCCGGCGGGTCGCGCGAGCTCTTCGCCGAGGGCTTCGGGCTGCGCACCGTCGACGTCGAGTGGTTCGAGGGGCTCTACCTGCCCGAGGGGCTCGATCCCATCCGCTCGACGGCGCTGCTCGACGCCCACGACCTGGGCGTGATGCCACCGGCCTACGTGGCGACCGCCGGGTTCGACCCGCTGCGCGACGAGGGCGAGGAGCTGGTCGCGGCCCTGCGCGCTGTCGGGGTGCCGACGGTGGCGCGGCGCTTCCCCGGCCTCGTGCACGGCTACGCGGGGTTCGCCGGTCTCGTGCCGGCGGCCCGGGACGCGGTCCTCGACGCGGCGTCGGCGCTGCGCGCCGGGATCGCGCTCACCGGTCGGCCGATCCCGGAGGGCCGCGCGGAGCTGATGGCCCACGAGGGAGCCGCGGCCGACCCGGCGTGATCGGTTCGGCTGGGAGGAGCGGCGCCTGCCGGGGTACCTCCCCGGCATGGCCGGACCCGTGAAGGACACCGTCTCGATCCACGCGCCCGTCGCCACGGTGCTCGACGTGGTCTCGGACCTCGAGAACACCGACCGCTGGGCGAACGAGGCGAAGTCCGCCGAGGTCCTCGCGCGCGACGAGGGCGGGCGGCCCGCGCAGATCAAGGTCACCCTCGGGGCCCTCGGGTTCCGGACGGCCGCGACGTACGACGTGGCCTACACCGACTCCTCGGTCACCCTGACCTGCTCCGGCGACGGCGGGCGGTTGATCTCCTCGAGCGTGATCGAGTACGAGGCGGCCGAGTCGGGTGAGGGCACCGAGCTGACGATGACGTCGACGATGGACGTCACGGTGCCGGTCCCGGAGTGGGGTCTCGAGCGGGCGATGCACTCGTCGGCCCGCAAGAACCTGGCGTCGGTGAAGAAGGACGCCGAGGCTTTGCGCTGACGCGCGTGTGCGTGCGTTTCCGTGTCTGGGCACGGAAACGCACGCACACGCGCGTCAGCGCAAAGCGCGCCCCACCGTCCGCCCACTGAATAGGCAGCCGCCGAGGAAGGTCCCCTCGAGCGAGCGATAGCCGTGCACCCCACCGCCGCCGAACCCAGCCGCCTCGCCGGCGGCGTACAACCCGGGCACCGGCTCCCCGCCGACGCCGAGGACCCGTCCGGACAGGTCGGTGTGCAGCCCGCCGAGCGTCTTGCGCGTCAGCACGTGCAGCTTCACCCCGACCAGCGGGCCGGCCGCCGCGTCGAGCAGCCGGTGCGGTGCCGCGACCCGGGTGAGCTTGTCGCCGAGGTAGCGCCGCGCCGAGCGGATCGCCGCGAGCTGGAGGTCCTTGCCGTAGGGGTTGGCGAGCTCGCGGTCGCGGGCGAGGACCTCGCGCTCGAGGTCGTCGAACGACAGCAGCGGCTCGGGGGTGAGCTCGTTCATCCGGTCGACCAGCTCGCGCAGCGTGGTCGCCTGCACGAAGTCCTCGCCCCGGCGCTGGAACTCGCCGACCGGCCCGGTCGGACCCGGCCGCCCGCGCTGCAGGGTGAGCCGGACGTCGCGGCCGGTGAGGTCGGGGTTCTGCTCGGACCCCGAGAGCGCGAACTCCTTCTCGAGGATCCGCTGGGTGGTGACGAACCACGTGTGGTCGTGGCCGGTGGCCCGGATGTGGGCCAGCGTGCCCAGGGTGTCGAACCCTGGATAGAGCGGTGCGGGCAGGCGACGGCCGACGGCGTCGAACCACAGCGACGACGGCCCCGGCAGAATGCGGATGCCGTGCAGCGGCCAGACGGGCGAGTGGTTGCGGATCCCCTCGGTGTAGTGCCACATCCGGTCGCGGTGCACGACGGCGCCGCCCGCGGCCTCCGCGATCCCGATCATGCGCCCGTCCACGTGCGCCGGCACGCCCGAGATCATGTGCTCGGGAGGCGTGCCGAGCCGGGCGGGCCAGTACTTCCGGACGGCCTCGTGGTCGCCGCCGATGCCGCCGGAGGTGACGACGACCGCGTCGGCCTCGACCTCGAACGGCTCGACGACCACCCGCGAGCTCGGCTGGCCCCGGCTGACCTCGCTGGGCTCGAGGACGGCACCCGACACGCCGGTGACCGCACCCGCCGTCGTCGTCACCCGGTCCACCCGGTGCCGGAACCGCAGCTCGACGTGGCCCGCCGCGACGGCCTCGCGCACGCGGCGTCCGAAGGGCTCGACGATGCCCGGACCGGTGCCCCACACGATGTGGAAGCGGGGGACCGAGTTCCCGTGGCCGGCGGCGGTGCCCGAGCCCCGCTCGGCCCACCCGACCACCGGGAAGAATCGGATGCCCTGCTCGCGCAACCAGGCCCGCTTCTCGCCGGCCGCCCACTCGACGTAGGCGCGCGCCCAGCGGCGTCCCCACTCGTCGCCGGCGGCATCGAACTGTGCCGAGCCCAGCCAGTCCGACCAGGCCAGGTCGAGCGAGTCGTGGATCCGCAGCCGGCGCTGCTCGGGGGAGTCGACGAGGAAGAGACCGCCGAACGACCACCAGGCCTGCCCGCCGAAGCACGCCTCGGGCTCCTGGTCGAGCAGGATGACCCGACGGCCGGCGTCGGCGAGCTCGGCGGTGGCGACGAGCCCGGCGAGACCGGCTCCCACGACGACGACGTCCGCAGTCACCCGATCATTCTCTCGGGTCGCCGACCCGTTCGGGCGAGTGGACGGCTCAGGTGAACCCGAGCTTCTTGCTGCACGACGGCCAGGCGTTCCAGCCCTGCTCGGCCTGCACGCGCTTGGCGACCGCGATCTGCTGCTCGCGGGTGGCCTCGTCGGGGGTCGAGGCGTACTGCCTGCCCCCGAAGGCCTTCCAGGTCTTCTGCGTGAACTGCAGGCCGCCCTTGAACCCGTTGCCGGTGTCGGCGTCCCAGTTGTTGGTCGACTCGCACTTGGCGAGGCGGTCCCACGTCGCGCTGCTCTGCGGCGAACCGATGCTCGGCGCGGCCATCGCGGTGCCGGCGAGGGCGACCGGGGCCGTGACGGTCGCGGCGGCCGCGGCCACCTTGAGGCTCGTGAGCGCGAGGCTGCCCGTGGTCTCGGACAGCGTGCTGGGCTTGCGGTGGCGGCCAGGCATGAGGCTCCAAGTCGAGTTCGGGGCTACTCGGGCCGGAGGCGTGGGGAGCGGACCGGCGAGAAGGACCGTAATAGAACCGAGACCTTTCGTCACCTCACGTGACGAGGGACGCGCGGAGTGTCGCGGTGAGTGGCCGTACGGCCGCGATGGGTGGCGATTGGAGCAACCCACGCCACCCGGAGGTTAGACCGATCGGGGCGGCGACGGTGCGATCAGCCGAGACGAGCGGGAGCGGTCCGGCCAGCGTGGTCACCGACGGAAGCCGACGGCGGCCCAGTGCCCTCGGGCGGCAGCGGCACCCGCCGGGCGGCCCGGCTCGGGGCGCCACTCGTCGGCCCACACCAGTCCCGGGTCCACGAGGTCGACCCCCGACAGGAGGGCCACGACCTCGGCGTGCGAGCGCGGTCGGGGCAGCGAGCGCGGGTAGGCGGCCGTCTCGGCCTCGATGGCGGGCCCGGTCCGCTGGTCGTCGGCGGTGAAGTGAGAGAGGGCCAGGGCGCTGCCCGGCGCCAGCCGCCGGAGATAGGTCTCGACCAGCTCCGCGGCGCCCTCGCGGACGTGCTGGAGCACGGAGAACGCGAGCAGGCCCACCGGACGGCGCAGGTCGAGCAGGCCGGCGACCCCGGGCGAGCTCAGGACCGCCTCGACGTCGGAGATGTCCACCGCCGTGTACGTCGCGGTCGGCAGCGCGGCCAGGAGGTGCTGACCGTGCAGCGCGGCGATCGTGTCGACGTCGGTGTAGGCGACGCGGGCCCCGGAGCGGCTCCGCGCGACGACCTCGTGGACGTTACCCATCGTGGGCACCCCGGAGCCGAGGTCCAGGAACTGGTCGACGCCGGCGGCGAGCAGGAAGCGCACGGCACGACGGAGGAACGCGCGGTTCTCGCGGGCCAGTTCGACGACGCCGGGCTGGCGCCGCTTGAGGCGTTCGCCGAGCTCCCGGTCGACCGCACCGTGCGCCGCACCCCCGAGCAGGTAGTCGTAGACCCGGGCCGAGCTCGGTCGCTCGAACTCCTCCGGGGTCGCCGCCGGGGCGGCGTCGGGCGGCGAGGGCGCGTCGGATGCCGGGGCGGCGGTGGTCAGCCGTCGCACGGGAGACACGGTCGGCGCGGGTGCCGAGGGCTGGGCGGAAACGGCGGCGACGGGGAGGGGTCCGGGGGGCGCGGCCGCCTCGGCCCGCGCACGGCCCGTCGTGCCGACCGGCGCGGCCGACCGGTGCCACCGCGGCAGCTCGCCCACGCCCGGCACCTCCGGAGCCCTCGACCGCGCCCTCCGTCGAACTCGGAGCGGCGCTCGCGGTCAGTAGGGCGTCCGCGACGGCGGCGTGTCAAACGCCCGACCGGATGGACCAGCGTCGCCCGGACGATTCGGATGCGTTCGGTAACCGGATGGGAGCCCTGATGGCGACGGGGAGCGGCGGAAGGTCGCGGCGACCGCTATCACGACACGAACCGTAGTAGATAACGATGTGGTAACGGGACGGTCTCGCCTGCTGGTGGGAGTCGGCGGTCCGTCCGGGCGCTGCGAGCCGATGAGCGAACGGCGCCGTCCTGGCGTCCAACGCCAGCAACGTGCCGTTGCTGCGGGGCGTGGAGCGGGGGCGGCTCCGACGGGTGGCCAGACCTCCGTACCGTCGCTCTTCGTGGCAAGGCGCCGACGGACCGCATCCAAGTCGCACCAGATCAGGGTAATGTCGACCACATAGCGAGATATTGCCAGGTCAGCGCGTGGTCGATCTCGGACGGGGTGTACGGTCCGGCAACCATCGGCGCGTCGGGGTCGACCACCTGCCCCCGGCGCACGAGCCCGAGATGCGGTGCGCCATGGTGTGTCGCAGCCGGTCGGACATCCGTCCCCGGCGACGATGGCCCCGCCGGCCCGAGCCCGGGACCGGCAGGCACCGAACCCACGACCCTGTGCAGGTGAGGAGAGGGAGACTGTCATGGCACTCCCGACGTTGACCCCCGAGCAGCGCGAGGCCGCCCAGGCCAAGTCGCGTGAGGCGCGCCAGGCCCGTTCGGCCCTGCTCGCCGGCATCAAGAGCGGAGACGAGACGATCCCCGCCGTCCTGGACCGCGGCAAGAGCGACCCCATCGCCGGCAAGACCAAGGTCTCCCAGCTCGTCCGCGCCCTGCCCGGCTACGGCCCCGCCAAGGCGGCCGCGGTCCTCGAGCGGGCCGGCATCCCGGAGGACCGCCGCGTGGCGGGCCTGGGCGCCCGCCAGCGCGAGGCGCTCGTCAGCGCGCTGAGCTGACGACCCGACACGACGACGGCCCGGTCACCTCCTCGATGAGGGTGACCGGGCCGTCGTCGTCGCGGAGCGCCGCAGGCGTCAGTCGAGGCCCGCGGGAAGGTCCTTGCTGACGGCCCCCGGGCTGGTCCCGATCGCCCAGCTGCCGAACGAGAGCTTGCCCGACCGGCCGATCGAGGTGTCCCGGTAGATGCCGGTCTTCACGTAGCTGTCCTTGCCCGCGTACATCGTGCCGGAGGGCGGCGCGTAGTCGGCGATCTTCTGCACGCCGTCCTGCCAGGCGCTCACCGTGCCGTCCGAGGACGAGAACTTCACCCCGAGCACGAGGTGGGTCCACCGGCCGGGCGTCGCGTCGCCGACCACCTTCGAGAACGCGCCCCCGTCCCCGTCGATGACGAACTTGCCGTTCTGGACCTTGAGCTCGAGCGGCGGCGTGCCGGTGCCCTCGTTCTTGAACTGTGTGATCACCTGCCAGTCGGAGGTGCTCACCGGGAAGTCCGGCGCGAGCTTCACCGAGAAGCCGAAGTAGTACTGGTCGCCCTCCTGCAGAGCCTTGAAGTTCGGCTCGACCTCGGCGCGCTTCCCGCCCCCGGGCATGAGCACGTTCAACAGCCCGCCGGCGACGGTCGGCGACGACGCACCCACGTTGTTCCAGGGCGTCGACTTGAAGTTCTTCAACCCGTCCGAGGCGAAGTCGGCCGACCAGAGCGTCTTCCCGCCGTCGCCGGGCGCGGCAGGCGCCGCGTGGGTCGTCGGCGGGGCCGTCGTCGGGTGCGGGACGGTGGACGCGGCGGTGTGCGGGGTCGCGGTGGCGGTGCGCGCGGCGGGCTCGGAGAGCCCCGCGGGCGCCACGGCGACGTCCGGGCGGGCGAGCTCGCCGGTGTCGGCGCGGGGGTCGGCGAGGAACGACGGCCCCGTGCTCGCCGCGGCCACGCTGGCCCCCGTCAGGGCGCCGAACAGCGCGAGGGCACCTGCGGCCCGCGTCGGGGTCATGAACCGGCCGTCGCGGGCAGCGCGGTGCGACCCCGTCCGTCCTGCTGCGGGGACGCCCGGGGGCGGCGTGAGGGGGCCGGGCGCGGGCGCCGACGGTGCATCGGGCCGGCCGTGCCGCCTCGGTTCCTGGGCGGCGAACCCGCCGGTCACGGGCGGCGGGGGCGCGGCCCCCGGCAGCCCGCCGGTCGCGCGCGGCGGCGCGGTCGTCGGGCGCCCCCCGGTCGCGGGCGGGGTCGGCGTCCGCGTGTCGAGCAGGCCGCCGGTGTCGCCGGCCGCCGCCTCGTCGCGGGCGTCCGCGGCCGCGCGGGCGATGGCGGCGAGGTCGAGCGGCGTGGTCGCGGGGTCGTGGCGATGCTTCCCGCGGGCCGGCCGGGGGCCGGTGGCCGGGGCGTCGAAGGCGGCGGGCCAGGAACCCGTGCGCGGTGTGCCCTCGGGAGGGGACGCGGGGCCGGCCCGGCCGGGTCGGGAGGACCCGGAGCGATGTCGAGCCATGGTCGGTCCTTGTCGGTGGCGCCGGGACCCGGTCGAGGGGGAGCGATCCGGTGCCGGGGCGGGGCCCGGCGTGTCCACCTGTCCCGCACGCGCGGACTCGGGGGCCGGATCCGCCGGGACAGGGGAGCGCACCGGATCCGGGGCCGGGGTCGTCTCCACGCCCCGCCACGGACCACCGTAGGGGGCCCTGATCGAGTGGCACCGCGCGGGCGTTCCGGGCGCGGATCGTGCCCAGGTCACGGCTTGGTCACGTTGGCGCTGCTCAGGGCGCCGGTCGCCCCGAGGGGAGCGGACCGCGCCGGCGCGAGCACAGTTCATGAGTGACGTAGGTCACTCTCAAGTTGCTCCGAACGGCTCGCGAGATCAGTGGCGCGACGTCGGAGGCTCGCCGTCGGGGTCCGTACGCCGGACCCGGCTCCCCCTCGGGCGGTCCCTGCCGCCCCGCTCCCCCACGGGCCGCCGTGCCCCCGACGTGCGACCGAGACGAGGAAGATGCGCTTCTCCAGGCTGCTTCGCGCCCGCCCCCGACACCCCGGATCGGACGGCGAGCACACACTCCAGGAACGGCTGGGCACCTCCGAGCGGGCCGACCGCTTCTACGACGACCAGGTGTGCGACCGGCTGCTCCCGACCATGATCGAGTTCATCGGGCGGATGGGCCTCGTGTTCGTAGCCACCGCCGACCGCCACGGCGAGTGCGACTCCTCGCTGCGGGCCGGCCCCGAGGGGTTCGTCGCCGTCCTCGACGACCGCCACGTGGCCTACCCGGAGTACCGCGGCAACGGCGTCATGGCGAGCCTCGGCAACATCGCGGAGAACCCGCACGTGGGCCTGCTGATGATCGACTTCACCGAGGACCTGATCGGGCTGCACGTGAACGGCTCGGCGCAGGTGGTCGAGGACGCGGAGCTGCGCAGCGAGCACCCGGAGCTGCCGACCGAGACGGTCCCCGGGCGGCGGGCGCAGGTGTGGGTGGTCGTGGAGGTCGAGGAGGCCTACATCCACTGCCGCAAGCACATCCCGCGGCTCGTCCCGGCCGACCGCACCCTGAGCTGGGGCACCGACGCGGCCAAGGCCAAGGGCGGCGACTACTTCGGCGCCGCGGCCCGCCACGCCGCCCCGGCGCCGCCGCCCCGTGAGGCCCCGGACGCGGTCCCGGCCGACCCGGTCGCCGAGCGGACGGGCGCGGGCGCGGCATCCTGAACGGCGTGACCGACGCCGACGACCGCCACGCCTGGAGCCGCCCCGAACCGGAGCACGTCGCGCGCGACGTGCTCCGCGTGCCCCTGCCGCTGCCCTCCGACGCCCTGCGGGCGGTGAACGTCTACGTCCTGCGCGACGGCGAGCGGCTCACGCTGATCGACGGCGGCTGGACGCTCACCGTCTCCCGGGAGGTGCTCGTCCGGGCGCTGGAGGGCCTCGGTGCGGTGCCGGGCGACATCGGGCGGTTCCTGGTCACGCACATGCATCGCGACCACTACACGCAGGCCGTCGCCCTGCGCCGGGAGACCGGCGCGCGCGTGGCGCTCGGCGTCGGCGAGCGCGACTCGCTGGAGGAGGTGGTGCGCCGGTCGGCGCCGATGGCCGCGCAGCAGGCGGCGCTGCGGGCGGCGGGCGCGGGCGCGCTCGCCGACGAGCTCGTGGCGCTGCTGCCCGCGAGGGTCCCGGACGACGAGATGGCCGACTACGCCCCACCCGACCAGTGGCTGGCGGACGGCGAGCGCGTCAGCGTCGGCGAGCGGGTGCTGGAGGCCGTCGAGACGCCGGGCCACACCCGCGGCCACCTCGTGTTCGACACCGGCGCCCCCGCCGGCGTCGGCGACGGGCTGCTCTTCGCCGGGGACCACGTGCTGCCCCACATCACGCCCTCGATCGGCTTCGAGCCCGACGCCCGCCCGGGCGCCCTGGCCCGGTTCCTGAGCTCGCTCGCACGGGTGCGCGAGCGGCCCGACCGGCGGCTGCTGCCCGCGCACGGGCCGGTGCGCCCGAGCGTGCACGCGCGGGTCGACGAACTGCTCGAGCACCACGCCCGGCGTCTCGACGAGATCGAGCGGGTCACGGTGGCGGGGGAGCCGACGGCCGGCGGCGCCGCGGCCGCGCTGACCTGGACGCGGCGGGAGAAGGGCCTGGCCGACCTGGAGCCGTTCCACCGGATGCTCGCGGTCCTCGAGACCGACGCGCACCTCGAGGTGCTCGCCGCCCAGGGCCGGGTGGTGCGCGAGCTCGACGCCGAGGGGGTCCACCGGCACCGCCCGGTCTGACCCCGCCCGCACCCCGCCCGAGATCCCACCCCGCCCGGATCCGACCCCGACGTCCCGGAGGCGCGAGTCGCGCCGGGCTATCCTGGAGTGCCCTCCCGACGCCGCACGACAGCGAACGAAGGTCGTCCTTGTCCCACCCCGCCTCCCCGACAGCCCCCGCCGTCGAGCCCGGCTCGGATCCGGTCGCGGCGGAGCAGCCCTACCTCACGATGCTCTACGGGCGGCTCGACGCCCGGCGCAAGGAGACCGCCGAGCTCCTCGCCCGGGTCCTGCGCGACGAGACCACCGGCACGCCCCAGGCGGTGTCCGAGCGTGACGCGGCCGCGGCGATGTACTCCGAGCAGCTCGCCACGCTCTCCGCGGTCGAGGAGGGGCTGTGCTTCGGGCGTCTCGACGTCGAGCCCGACGCGGTGCTCCCCGGGGGGACGACCGAGGCCGCCGACCCCGGGTCCCCCGGCTTCGACCAGCCGGTGGCCTACATCGGGCGGCTCGGGCTGCTCGACGAGGAGCACGACTACGAGCCGCTGCTCATCGACTGGCGCGCGCCGGTGGCCCGGCCGTACTACACCGCGACCGCGGCCAACCCCGACGGCGTACGCCGGCGCCGCCACCTGCGCACCCGCAGCCGCCGCGTCCTCGCCGTCGACGACGAGATCCTCGACCTCGCCGAGGCGGCGGCGGCCGCCGCGAAGCACGACGGCACCCAGCGCCAGGGCCTCACGGGGGAGGCCACCCTGCTCTCGGCCCTGTCCTCCGGGCGCACCGGGCGCATGGGCGACATCGTGGCGACGATCCAGGCCGAGCAGGACCGGATCATCCGGTCCGGGGTGAACGGCGTGCTCGTCGTGGAGGGTGGCCCCGGCACCGGGAAGACGGCGGTGGCGCTGCACCGGGCCGCGTACCTGCTCTACACCCATCGCCGCCAGCTCGCGAAGCGCGGCGTGCTCGTCGTCGGGCCCAACCCCACGTTCCTGCGCTACATCGAGCAGGTGCTGCCCTCGCTCGGTGAGACCAGCGTGCTGCTCTCGACGGTCGGCGAGCTCTATCCGGGCCTCGCGGCGCAGCGGGCGGAACCGGCCGAGGTCGCGGCGCGCAAGGGCAGCCTCGACATGGCCAAGGTGCTCTCGGCGGCGGTCCGGGACCGCCAGGAGCTGCCGCGGCACCCGATCACGCTCACCGTCGACGGCGAGCGGGTCGAGATCGACCGCGACGTCGTCGCGCAGGCGCGCACCCGCGCGCGCCGCACCCGCCGCCCGCACAACGACGCCAAGCGCACGTTCCAGCGCGAGGCCATCGACATCCTCGCGCGCCGGGAGGGCGACCGGCTCTCCCGGGAGGGCGGCCACCCCGAGGTGGCGGACGGTGACCCGGGCTCGTCGTCGGGCAGGCTCCTCGACCGCGGTGACCTCGCCGACATCCGCGCCGCGATGCGCGAGGACGACGACCTGCTCGCCGCCCTCGAGGGTCTGTGGCCGACCCTGACTCCGCCGCAGCTGCTCGCCGAGCTCTACACCGACCCCCGGCGGATCAGCGCCGCCACCCGCGGGTGGTCCGAGGCCGACCGGGCGCTGCTGCGCCGCGACGTGCCGCCCGCGGCCACCGCGGACCGGGGCCTGCTCGATCCTCACTGGTGGACCCCGGCCGACGCGGTGCTGCTCGACGAGGCCGCGGAGCTGCTCGGGGAGGACGACACCGCCGAGCGGGAGCGGGCCGAGCGCAAGCGGGAGGCCGACGAGGCCTACGCCGCCGGGGTCCTGGAGATCCTGGCGATGGAGGAGGACTGGGACACCGAGCTGCTGCGCCCCACCGACGTCGTCGACGCCTCCGTCCTGGCCGACCGCAGCCGCGAGGTCGACCACGCCTCGGCGGCCGAGCGGGCCGCCGAGGACCGCACCTGGACCTTCGGCCACGTCATCGTCGACGAGGCCCAAGAGCTCTCACCGATGGCGTGGCGGGTGCTCATGCGCCGGTGCCCCAGCCGCTCGATGACACTGGTCGGCGACGTCGCGCAGACCGGGGCACGGGACGGGGCGGGCTCGTGGCACGAGGTGCTCTCGCCCTACGTCGCGGCCCGGTGGCGCCGCGAGGCCCTCACGGTCAACTACCGGACACCCGCCGAGATCGCCGAGGTCGCGGCCGACGTCCTCGCCGTCATCGACCCGTCCCAGGCGCCCCCGGAGTCGGTGCGCGAGTCAGGCGTCCCGCCCCGCGCGGTAGGCGTCCCGGAGTCCGCGCTCGCCCACCAGGTCTCGACCACGACCCGCGCGGCCGCCGACGACGTCATCGACGCCGAGGGCAACGGCCGGGTCGCGGTCCTCGCGCCCGCGGCCCGGGTGGACGCGCTGCGCGCACGGCTCGCCGCCGACGCGCTCCCGGTGGGCGACTCCTCCGCGGACGGAGCGGTCGTCGACGAGCGCGGCGCGGCGGACCTCGAGGTGGCCGTCGTCGTGTCGACCGTCGCGGAGGCGAAAGGCCTGGAGTTCGACGCCGTCGTGCTCGTCGACCCGACCGGGATCGTCGAGGAGTCCCCGCGCGGGCTCAACGACCTCTACGTCGCGCTGACCCGGGCCACCCGGTCGCTCGACGTGGTCCACCCGGACCGGCTGCCGACCGTGCTCGACCGCCTCGCCAGGTAGCCCGGACCCCACCATCGAGCAGGCGGTCCTCACGAGTCGGTAACGGTCCGCGTCCGCCGTCCGACTCCGTCGTTGACCGGAGATGAACCCCGGATCCGGGTGGCGTCATCGGCAGACACGGCGCCCGTCCCTGGGAGAGAATCGATTCGGGACGTGGTCCCGGCTGGAGACGGGATCCTGAGAGGCGCCCGGGAGCGAGGGGGTGGCCGGTGAGCACGACCGATGCCGGGCCGCCCACCGTCGTCGGCGGTCGCTACACGGTCGGTGACCTGATCGGTCGCGGCGGTGCCGCGGACGTCTACCGCGCCCGTGACGAGCTCCTCGGCCGCGACGTCGCCATCAAGATGTTCGGCGCGGGCGGCGACGTGGTCGCCGCCGCGAACGCCGAGGCCGCCGACGCCGAGCAGGCCGCCGCCGAGGTGGTCGACCCGGTCTCCGGGGAGGCGGTCGCGCCCCAGGGCCAGGACGTCCCCCACGGCGAGGTCGGCGAGGCGCCCGGGGCCGAGGCCGCCGGTCGTTACGGACGGGGCACGGGCAGCACCCCCCGTCCCTCCGCGCCGCCCGCGGAGCTCGTCGGCGACCTCGAGGAGGGGTCCGACGCCCGCAACCGCCGGGAGGTCCTGACCCTCGCGGCGCTCTCGCACCCCGGGCTCGTCACCGTGTACGACGTCGGCGACGACCACGGCCGCGCCTACTTCGTCATGCAGCTCATCGAGGGTGACACCCTCGCCCAGCGCATCCGCCGCGGACCGCTCCCGCTCGGCGACGTGATCGCGCTCGGCGCCGCGCTGGCCGACGCCCTGGCCTACGTGCACCGCCGCGGGGTGGTGCACCGCGACGTCAAGCCGGGCAACGTGCTCCTCGACGCCGACGGCCGCGCCCACCTCTCGGACTTCGGCATCGCCGCGGTCCGCGACGCCGCTCCCGTCACCGCGACCGGCATGGTCATCGGCACCGCGTCCTACCTGAGCCCCGAGCAGGTGCGCGGGGAGTCGGTGACGCCCGCCGTCGACATCTACGCGCTGGGCCTGGTGCTCCTCGAGTGCGTCACCGGCCGCCGGGAGTACCCGGGCAACGCGCTCGAGGCCGCGGTCGCCCGCCTGCACCGGCGCCCCGTCGTGCCCGTCGGGCTGCCCGAGTCGCTGCGCACCCTCCTCGTCGCGATGACCGCCGACGAGCCGGGTGCCCGCCCGGACGCCGACGAGGTGCTCGCCGCGACCCGCGCGGTGTCCCGCGAGGTCGGGCTCGACGCTGAGACCGTGCTCTCCCCGGCGCTCATGGCCGCCCCCACGGGGGCCTTCCCGACGAGTGCCGTGCTCGCCGGGGATCCGATGGCCCAGGGCCCGGCCGTGCAGACCGGCTCCTCGGCGACCACCGGCGCCTTCGCCGAGACCCCCGCCGGTGGGCAGGGTCCGCCGGCGCGGCGGCGCCGCGGTCTCCTCGTCGCGGCCGGTGTCGCCCTGGCCGCGGTCCTGATCGCGGGCTCCGCGCTCGCGTACACGCTGGTCCGCGGCTCCTCGACGACCACGCCGCTGCCACCCCCCACCACGTCCGTGCCGGCCATCCCCGCGCCGCCCGCGGCCGCGATCGTGCCGACGAGCGAGGAGGCGGAGCCCATGCGCTCCACCCGGCTGCGGGCGCCGGTCCGCACGAGGGAGCGGGTGGCGACGACGACGGCCGCGCCCGTCGCGCCCACCTCCGAGCCGCCGGTGGTGGTCACGACGACCCAGGCGCCGGTCGTGCAGGCCCCGCCGCCGGTGGTGATCACCACCTCGTCGAGCGGGCGCTCCGAGTCCAGCTCGCCGACCTCCTCGTCCACCACCTACGGCGCGCAGCAGCAGCTCGTCGCGGCGCCCTGAGGTCTGCCGCGCCCGCGAGGTACGTGCTCAGATCATGATCGAGCGGGCTCAGCCGAGCGGCCGCGTCGCCCCCTCGACCGAGAGCGCCGGTCCGCTGGGCAGCAACCCCACCACCGCCTGCGGAACGGAGGAGAAGCTCCGGCCCAGCCCCAGGGCCTCGGCGGTGGCCGCATCCGGCACCCCGTACACCGACCCCGTGGCCGACACGACGACCAGGGCGCCCGCGCCGACGCCGACCGTGCGCACCGCCGCCCCGGTGCCGGGCAGCGCCACCCGGTCCACCCGGTCGCCGGAGCCGTCGGCCTGGCGCAGGGCGGTGCTGGGCGCCGGAGGTCGCGTCGAGACGGTGACGACGGCGCCCGGGGCGCCCGCCCCGACGAGGTCCGCGCACGCCGTCGGGGCGCGATCGGGGGGCAGCGGCACCGGCGCCGGGTCGGGGAAGGCGCTCGCGTCGACCGCGCGCGACAGCGGCGGCGAGGCGACCTGGGCCGGCGACACGGTCGGGATCGGGACGCCCGCGCGCGCCGGGTCGTCGAGGCGGACGAGCCGGGCCAGCAGTTCCGGCACCACCTCGACCCCGTCGGGCAGCACGAGGAGGTAGGTGTCGGGCCGGCCCGGACCGACGACGCGCACGACGCCGCCGGCGCGCTCACCCGCGAGGTCGACCGGCACCGGTGCGCCGCGACCGGGCACGGCGGGCGGCGTGATGGGTGGGGCCTCGGGCAGGGCGGCGAGGAAGCCGCTGCTCGCCGGGCGCGGCAGCAGCCCGCCGAGGCCGAGCGCCTCGATGACGGCGGGTCGCGACACGTCCAGCCGCGCCCGGACGCCGTCGTGGACCAGCCAGGTCTGGCCGGCCCGGTCGACGACGACGAGGCCTTCGCCGGGCACGAGCGGGCGGCCCGGTGGCGCCGCCGAGCCGGCCACGGTCGTCGTCGTGCGCGGCCGGGTCCAGGCGACGGTGGGCGCGGGGTCGGGGACGGTGGTGTCGCACACCGACCACACCGCCGGGCCGGGCTGGTCGGGCGGCGGGAGCGTGGGCGCGTCGACGATGCCGACCGGGCGCGCACGGGGGGCGGCGTCGAGGGTCTCGTCGGCGACCTCGACCGGGTCGGCCGGCGCCGGCCCACCCGCCAGCGCGGCGGCCACCAGCCGTGCCGACGCCAGGTTGGGAACGCCGATCAGCCGGTCCGGGTCGTGCGCGACGACGGCGAGGGCGCCCGAGCGCCCGGCCACGACGACGGACGCCGAGCGCCAGTCGGCGGGCCGGTCGACGACGCCGACGACGGCCGCGGCCCCGAGCGCGAGGGCGGCGAGGAAGCCGCCGGCGACGGTGGCGCGGGTGTGGCTGCGCAGCGGGTCGACCCGGGGGGCCGGGTCGCGACGCACCAGCGCCGACGCCACCCGCCGGGCGGTGAAGCGCTGGGCGACCACCTGGCTCGCGGTGGCCGCGCGCCGCCCCGCGCTCTCCGGGCCCTCGGCGGCACCCGACGGGGTCCGGTCGGGTCGCGGCGCGGTCATGGTCCGAGGATCGTGGCACAGCGATCGGCCCGGCGGCCCCCGTTCGGGTAGGCCCCCTGAGGCCAGGCTGCCCCGTGGCTGGCTGCAGCGCTCCTGATCTACGAGCCCGGCCGTGGACTCGCCTCAGCGCGGCGGCCGGGGCGAGATGCGCAGGTGGATCGAGGCGTGCACCGCCTCGGTGCCGCCGTCGTCGCGGATCGCGACGTCCACGGTCACGTCCTCCTTGTCGGGGCCGAAGGCGGGCGGAGTGGCGAACGCGGCCTCGGCGGTCACCGACGTCGTGGCGGTGGTGAGGTAGCGGACGTCCATCCCGATCGGGATCCAGCGGTGCGACGGCGGCACCGCCGCCTCGGCCAGCACGCCCATGGCGTACTCGGCGAGGTTGCACGAGGCGATGGCGTGCACGGTGCCGAGGTGGTTGTGCGTGAGCCACCAGTTCTGCATGCGGACCCGGCTGTGCTTCTCGTCGAGCTCGAGGATCACCGGGGCCGCCGTGAGGAAGTACGGCGCCCGCAGCCACACCGCGCCGCTGACGAGCAGGCGGCCGGGCAGCGTGCCGGAGAAGCGGTTCCACGAGGACAGCACGGCGCTCATGACCCCAACCTACTCATGGGTAACCCACCGTGTACACAGCTCGGTCGGGCAGGGTCCCGACCGATGTCGGTCCTGTCCACCCGCCTGCGCGCCCGCCGCCGTGTCTCGCGCTCCGGCCGGGTCGCGGCCGTCGTCGTCGCGGTGCTCGTCGTCGTGCTCACCGGAGCGGCGGCCGACGCGCCGAGTGCACCGCTGGTACCCGGCTCCCGCGGCGACCCGGCCGCGCTGGCCGCGACGCCGCCGCTGGGCCTCGACGACTGGAACGCCGTGGGCTGCACGGACGCCTTCGACGAGGCGTGGGTACGGGCCCAGGCGGATGCCCTGGTGCGCACCGGGCTGCGCGACGTCGGTTACCGCTACGTCAACCTCGACGACTGCTGGGCCGCGCCCCGGCGTGACGCCGCGGGACGCCTCGTGCCCGATCCGGTCCGTTTCCCGCACGGGATCGCCGCGCTCGCCGGCTACCTGCACGCCCGGGGCCTGCGACTGGGCATCTACACCAGCGCGGGGACCCTGACCTGCGACGCGCGCGGCTTCCCGGGCTCGCTGGGCCACGAGACCGCCGACGCGGCGTCCTTCGCGGCGTGGGGCGTCGACTACGTCAAGGAGGACGACTGCTCCACTGCGGGTACCGACGCCGTCGCCCGCTACACGGTGATGGCCCGTGCCCTGCGAGCCACGGGGCGTCCGATGGTCTTCGCGGTGTGCGACAAGGGCGACTCCTCACCCTGGCTCTGGGCGTCCGGCGTCGCCCAGCTCTGGCGGACCACGCCCGACGTCGCCGACGACTGGGCCTCGGTCGCCGGCATCATCCGGCTCGACGTGGCCGTGGCCGGCCGCTCGGGGCCGCCGCCGGGCCGCGGCTGGAACGACCCGGACATGCTCGAGGTGGGCAACGGGTCGGGGCAGTCCGTCACCGGCGACGGCACGGTCGACGTCGGGCTGACCCCGACCGAGCAGGCCAGCCAGATGGCCGTCTGGTCGATGCTCTCCGCTCCGCTGCTGGCCGGGACCGACCTGGCGCGCGCCACCCCGGCCACGATCGCCCTGCTCGGCGACCGGGCGCTCGTCGCGATCGACCAGGACCCGGCGGCGCGCCCACCCGCGGCCGACCTCGACGTCGCCTCCGGGCGCCTGGTCCTGCGTCGCCGTCTCGCGGACGGCTCGAGCGCCGTGTCGGTCACCGCACTCGCTGACGCCGTCCCGGTGCCGGAGGGCGTGACCGGCCGCGATCTGGTGCGCGGCGGACCGGTCGTGCCGGGAGCCCTGGTCCCCGCCCACGCGACCGTCGTCATCCGCGCGAGGTGACCGTCCGGACCGGCACGTTTTCCGGTGATCGGAACGTTCCACAGGCGAATGACGGTGCGCGAGGCATATGGAACATCCGTCGGGGGGACTAACGAGGGGATGCGGCCCTGACGCCGCGGACCCTGAGGAGCTCCCGATGACCACGTCGCCCCGCCCCGGTGCCCCCGTCGTCCCCGGCCTGTCCCACCGGGACACCAGTCCGGCCGCGCTCGCCGAGCGCCTGGTGCCGATCCTGCGCGACGTGCCGTTCCCGGCGCGTCGCTGGCAGGTCGTGACCGCCGGAGAGATCTACGGGTGCGACGGCGTCACGCGGGAACTGCTCGCCCGCCTGCCCGAGGCCGAGTACGCGACGCCCCACGACCTGCTCGGCGTCCTCTCGGCCGTCCTCACCGGCCGCCCCCTCCCGGTCACCCCGACGATGCGCGGCGGGGCCCCCGCCGGACGCGCCGCGCGGCCGGGTATGCCCGCGCGTGTTCCGCCCGCGCGCGTTCCCCACCGTGCGCTCGCGGCCCGTCGTCCGCGCATGCCCCGTCCGGTCTGAGGGTCAGGACCGCGTCCAGCGCCGCGCGACCGTCTCGAACGGGACCGCGACGGGGTCGGTGTCGACCAGGTCGTCGAGCCGGGAACGGGCGGTGCGGAAGACCTCGTCCTGTGCGGCGGGGTCGAGCTCGAGCACGCCGCTGTAGGTGCACACCATGCCCGCGATCTCGTCGCGGGTCATCGTCCGGGTCCAGGGCACCTGGACCAGCTCGCCGGTGTCGAATCCGTGCCCGGGTGGGAGCTCGACGTCGAACCCGCGACGGGAGAGCCGCGCCGACCCGTCCGCGTTCGACCGTCCGATCCCGCGGACCTCGGCGACCCAGTCCACCCTCGGGTCCGCCCGGCTCCACAGCAGCCCGAGGGTCCCGCCGGGCCGGAGCACCCGGGCGATCTCGGCGGTCGCGGTCGGCGGGTCGAACCAGTGCCAGGCCGACGAGGCGAGCACGGCGTCGAGGGCCGCGGACGCGAGGGGGATCGCCTCGGCGACCCCGCGGACCGGCAGTGCGGCGGGCGCGGTGGCGGCGAGGCGGGCGAGCATGCGCGGGTCGGGCTCGACGGCGACGACGGCGGGGGCGTCCGGCCGGGCGAGCACGGCCCGGGTCACGAGCCCGGTGCCGGCGGCGAGGTCGGCGACGCGCCGCGCCCCGGGCGGGACGACGTGGTCGAGGGCCTCCGGCGCCGGAGCCGGCCGCAGCCGGTCGTAGGCGTCGGCACGCACCCCGAAGGTCATCGCACGTGACATGGTCGGAGACCGTACGACTGACCGAGGGAGTCGCTGTAGGTCGATGGGATCTCCCGGTGCCGCGCAGCGACTCCCTGATCTCTCCGCCATCAGCTCGTCCGGTGCGTGAGGTCGTGGACCGTCGTGCCGCCGACCGTCGTGGCGGCGTAGTGCGCCCTCACCCACGTGGTGATCTGGGAGGCGACCGAGTCGGAGCCACCCTGCCCACCGGGCCCGCTCATGCCCCCGCCGTCACCGGAACCGACGAGGTAGTGGACCTCCCCGGCCGCGACCAGGGCCTGGAACTGCGCCAGGGTCGGGGCCGCGTCGGTACCGCCGAACCCACCGATCGCCATGACCGCCGTGCCCGAGGAGAGCTCGAGCGAGGCCGCGCTCTGCGAGCCGACCGCGGCAGCGGACCACCGGGTGCCGGCGTCGCGCAGCAGCGAGGTGAGCGCGGCCGACGTCGTCGGCATGCCGCCGTGGCGGGCAGCCTGGCCGTCCTGGCTCGGCGGCGTGCCCTGCCCGCCGTCGGGAACCTGGCCGGACGGCGATGCCCCGGCACCGGGCCCGCCGGGGCCACCCGTGCCCTCACCGGTCGAGGGGCCGGCCGCGACGATCGAGCCGGAGTGCGTCGTGGCCGCGGTCTGCCCGGTGTAGGCCACCGAGCCCCCCGTCCCGGCGAACAGCGCGGCGAGCAGCACGACGGGGAGGGCGCGGCGCGTCCAGGCCCGGCGGCTGACGAGGCCGACCAGGACGAGCACCACCGTGACCGCGCCGGCGATCGCCACCACCCAGCGCAGCCAGGGGAGGAACTCCGGGGTGCGGCGCAGCAGCACGACGCTCCACGCGGCGCTCGCCGCGAGCGCCCCGGCGAGGGTCAGGCGCGGGAGGAGCTCCCCGCGGCGGCGCCAGAGCAGGGCCCTGCCGACCGCGAGCGTGCCCGCCAGGCCCGGGGCCATCGCCACCGAGTAGTAGGCGTGCACGGTCCCGCTCATGAGACTGAAGACGAGCCCATTGACGACGAGCCAGCCGCCCCAGAGCACCAGGGCCGCGCGGGTGCGGTCGGTGCGCGGCGCCCGTCGTGTGAGCCAGAGACCCGCGACGAGCACGAGGAGCGCGGCCGGGAGCAGCCAGGAGATCTGGCCGCCGAAGGACTCGTTGAACATACGGGTGATGCCGGCGGTGCCGCCGAAGCCGGTGCTGCCCCCGGGCCCGCCGCCCCCGCCGGCGTTGCCCTCGCCGCCGACGATGCGACCGAGGCCGTTGTAGCCGAGCACGAGGTCGAGGAAGGAGTTGTCGGTCGAGCCGCCGATGTAGGGCCGTGAGCTCGTGGGCCACAGGTCGACGAGCAGCACGTACCAGGCGACCGAGGCGATCATCGCGACGAGGCCGGCGCCCAGGAGCAGCAGCCGCCGGCGCCGGGTCACCCCGGCCGCGAGCACGATCACCAGGGCGAACGCGGGAAGCACCAGCCAGGCCTGCAGCATCTTCGTCAGGAACCCGAGGCCGAGCAGGGCTCCGGTGAGCACGATCCACCGGACGCCGGCGCGCTCCCCGGCGGCGTCCACGGCGCGGACGGCGGCGTACGCGCCCGCCGTCATGCACAGCACGAGCAACGCGTCCGGGTTGTTGAAGCGGAACATCAGCACGGCGACCGGGGTGAGCGCGAGCGCGGCCCCGGCGATCAGGCCGGCCCCGGGTCCTGCCCAGCGTCGGACGGCCGCCCGGAGCAGCGCGACGGCGGCGACGCCCATGAGTGCCTCGGGCACCAGCATCGACCACGCGCTGAAGCCGAAGATCCGCCCGGAGAGCGCCATGACCCACAGCGAGGCCGGTGGCTTGTCGACGGTGATGAAGTTCGAGGAGTCCAGCGACCCGAAGAGCAGCGCCTCCCACGACCGCGTCCCGGCCTGGACCGCCGCGGCGTAGAAGGTGTTGCCCGTCCCGGTCGCGCCGAGATTCGCCAGGTAGAGCAGTGCGGTCCCCAGGAGCAGGGCGAGCAGCGCCGGGCGTTCCCACCGTGGTGCGCAGCGCGAGCCCCGCCGGAGCCAAGGGAGGATCCGCGATGGCCGGGCGTGGCGGGCGCCCGTCCGACCGGGCGCTCCGGCGCCCGGACCGGGACGCGCGCCGGGCCGGGGCACGGTGCGGAGGTCGGTCGTGGTCGTCATGATCGCGACTGTGCTGGGTCGCTCTGTCCGGTTCCTGGGGCATCGTTGTGGGCGTGCTGTGAGGCCCTGACCTCGAGAACGGCGCGGTGTGAAGTGGCTGTGGGGCGCCCGGGGCGATCGACACCGGAACCGGCCCACGTCACGGTGACGATCGGTCGGTGAGCGGGAACCATGATGAGGTGAGCGGAACCACACCAGGCTGGCGGCGTGTGCGCTTGCTCGCACGCTCCCTGCTGGTCGTGGTCTCCGTGGCGGTCCTCGCGGTGTCGGCCTTCGCCTGGACGCAGGTGAGACTCCTGGATCGATCCACCACGTCGGCGTCGGCGTCGGTGACCGGGACGGGTGCGGCGGCGCCGACGGCCGAGCAGAACATCCTGCTGCTGGGGGTCGACAGCCGGACCGACCTGCAGGGCAACCCCCTCCCGCCCGCCGTGCTCGACGCGCTGCACGCGGGCGGCACGGACGACGGCGGGGACACCGCCGACTCGATCATCGTGGTCCACGTGCCCGCAGGCGGGGGGCGTGCGACGGCGATCTCGATCCCTCGCGACTCCTACGTGCAGCTCGCCGACGGCTACGGCACCCACAAGATCAATTCGGCGTACTCGAGGGCGGTCGCGTCCACCACCGACTCGTTGACCGGCGACGGCGGATCCTCGGGCGCCCCGACGTCGCCGTTCGCGCCCGAGGCGGCCCCGTCCCCGTCGCCGGACGACCCGGCCGTGCGCCGCGCCGCGCTCGCCGCCGGGGCCCGCGAGACGATCGACACCGTCGAGGCGCTCACCGGCCTGCAGATCACCCACGTCGCGTCGGTCAACCTCGCCGGGTTCGCCGACCTCAGCCAGGCCATCGGCGGCGTGCCCGTCTGCCTGCGCGCCCCGGTCGACGACCCGTACTCCGGCCTGCACCTCCCGGCGGGCCCGCAGACGGTCAGCGGGGCCCAGGCCCTCGCGTTCGTCCGGCAGCGTCACGGGCTGCCGGGCGGCGACCTGGACCGCATCGTCCGCCAGCAGGTGTTCCTCGCCGGCGCCACGAACCGGCTGCTCTCCGCCGGCACGCTCGCCAACCCGTTCGCGCTCGACCGGCTCAGCGGCGTCGTCGCCCGCTCGTTGACCCTCGACGCCGGGTGGGACGTCCTGTCGTTCGCCGCGCAGATGCAGGACCTCTCCGCGGGCGCGGTCACCTTCCGCACCATCCCGACGGGGACCGACGAGCTCGCCACCCCCGAGGACGGCCAGGCGGTCCAGGTCGACCCCGCCCAGGTGCGCACGTTCGTCACCGACGCCATCGACCTCGACACCGGCGTGGTGCCTCCGCCGCCCACTCCGGCGACCGTCACGCCGGTGGGGACGCAGAGCGGGGACGCATCGTCGACGTCCTCGCCGACGGAGAGCACGACGACGGCCGCCCCGCCCGCGCCGGTGCCACCGCCGATCACGGCGGCGGCGCCGGGCTGCGTCAACTAGGTGCGCTCCGCGCTCGTGAGCACTTTCGGTGGCTATAGCCCCCGAAAGTGCTCACGAGGGCTCCGCCCACCTAGCGTGAGGGCGCCCGCTCCGTGCCCAGGGTGACCGGGACCTGGCGCGGCTGCTGGCCCTGCGACTGCACGGTCAGCGTCACCTGCGCGCCCGGGTCCTCGGCGCGGACCGCGGCGACGAGCGAGTCACCGTCGTCGATCACCCGGTCGTTGAACTTCGTCACGACGTCACCGGCCTTCAGGCCCGCGTTCGCGGCGGGCCCGCCGGGGCTCACGCTGCCGATCGTCGCGCCGTTCTCCGAGCTGGTGCCCGGCTGCTGGTCCTGCGCGACGCCGACGCCGAGCACGGCCTGGTTCGCGAAGCCCTGCTGGACGAGCTGGTCGCCGATCCGCTTGGCCTGGTTGATCGGGATCGCGAAGCCGAGCCCGATCGAGCCGGACTGCTGCTCGCCACCGCCGGACGAGGACCCCAGCGAGGCGATCGCCGAGGTGATGCCGATGACGCGGCCGTTCATGTCGACCAGCGCCCCGCCGGAGTTCCCGGGGTTGATCGCGGCGTCGGTCTGGACGGCGTCGATGACGGTGGCCTGGCCGCTCTGCGCGCCGCCCGTCGCCACCGGGCGCTGCAGCGCCGAGACGATGCCCGAGGTCACGGTGCCGGACAGACCCAGCGGGGACCCGACGGCGACGACCTCCTGACCGACCTGCAGCTGACTGGAGTCGCCGAGGGCCACCGGGGTCAGGTTGGACACGCCCTGGGCGCGCACGACGGCGAGGTCGGCCGTGGTGTCGGTGCCCACGACCTGCACCGAGGCGGTCTGCCCGTTCTGGAACACCGCCTGCAGCTGGGTGCCGGCCTGCGGCTGTTGCTGCTGCGGGCCGCCGCCGAGCAGCCCGCCGAGCCCGCCCAGGCCGCCCTGCTGCTGGGTCTGCTGCTGACCGGCCTCGAGCACGTGGGCGTTGGTGAGAATCAGCCCGTCGGCGGAGATGATGATGCCGGAGCCCTCGCCCGACGGGCCGCGCAGCTGCACGACGCTCGGGAGCACCTTCTGGGCGACCGCCTCGACCGAGCCCGCGGGCGCGGCCGCACCGGGGGACGACGACGAGCCGGAGTTCCCCGCGAGCACGGAGCTGCCGCCGCCGGAGCTCCCGGCGCTCGCGGCCTCGTAGCCGACGACGCCGCCGACCCCGCCGGCCACGAGGAGCGCGGCCAGCGCCGCGGAGACGAGCACGAGCGGGCTGCGCCGACGCCGACCGCCCCCGCCGCCCGAGCCGCCGGTGGGCCAGTGCGAGGTCGGAGGTGGTCCCGACGGCGGGCCCGACGAGGGCGACTGCCCCCACCCGCCGGCGTACGGGCCGTGCCCCCAGGGCGAGCCGGGCGGCCCGGCGGGCTGCTCGGTACGCGGCATCGTCGTCGTGCCGCCGGGGGGGTCGCCGGGGGTGTCGCCGCCCGAGGGCCCGCGCCACGGTTCGGCGGGGGTCTGCGCCGCGCCGTGGCCCGGCGCGTCGTGCTGCGGGGATTCGTAACGCACACCCGCGCTGGCGGACCCGTCGCGCGGAGCGGGGCCGGCGGAGTTGGCGGGTTCGCCGGGCTGACCTGCCCTGGCGAACGGGTCCTGGTCGGTCATGACGACGAGCGTGCTCCTGTCTGCTGTGGGTGCACTGCGGCTTGTCTGCAAAGTTCCTGAGATCGGACGTGCTCACCCTGGCGTGAACCGGACACGGACGCAGGAACGGGTTGTGGACGGACACAGACGACCCACAGCTCGTCTCCAGTTCGCGGACATCGTGCCTGCCGACCCTGGTCGTATGGCGTCCCCGGCCCGGTGTGGCCCCTGCTCCTCCGACGATCCGGTCACCCGCGAACGACGCCCCACCACCCACAGGACGATCACAGGTGGAACCCACCGTCCGGCCACCTCCGAGCCCGACGGTGAGAGCATGACCGCAGCGATCGCTCCCCACACCCCGGGCCCCTCCGGTGGTGCTCCGCTCCCCGGTGGCCGCCCCTGCCCGCGCGCCGCCATCGAGCCCGACGACTCCACCCCGGTCCTCGACGTCGTCGTCCCCGTCCACAACGAGGAGCGCGACCTCGGGCCCTGTGTCCAGCGGCTACACACCCACCTCACCGAGGCGTTCCCCTACCGCTTCCGCATCACCGTCGCCGACAACGCCTCGACCGACCGCACCCTCGCCGTCGCGCAGGCCCTGCGGTCGCAGTACGACGAGGTCGCGGTGGTCCACCTCAACCAGAAGGGCCGGGGCCGGGCACTGCGCACGGTGTGGGCCGCCTCGGACGCGCCGGTGCTGGCGTACATGGACGTCGACCTCTCGACCGACCTCAACGCGCTGCTGCCGCTGGTCGCGCCGCTGATCTCGGGTCACTCCGACCTCGCGATCGGCTCGCGGCTCTCGCGGGCTTCCCGAGTCGTGCGCGGCGCCAAGCGGGAGATCATCTCCCGCTGCTACAACGTGATCCTGCGCGGCACCCTGCGCGCCCGGTTCTCCGACGCGCAGTGCGGCTTCAAGGCGATCCGCGCCGACGTCGCCGAGCGGCTGCTGCCGCTGGTCGAGGACACCGGCTGGTTCTTCGACACCGAGCTGCTCGTGCTCGCGGAGCGTTCCGGGCTGCGCATCCACGAGGTGCCGGTCGACTGGGTGGACGACCCCGACTCGCGCGTCGACGTCGTCGCGACCGCCGTGGCCGACCTCAAGGGTGTCGCCCGGGTCGGCAAGGCGCTGGCGACGGGCGCCCTGCCGGTGGCCCAGCTGCGCCGCGAGCTCGGGCGCGAGGAGATCGTCGGTAGTCAGCTGGACCCGTCCAGTGCCGACGAGACCGCGGGGGTCGCCCCCGGCATGACGGCCCAGCTCCTGCGGTTCGCGGTGATCGGCGTGATCTCGACCGTCGCGTTCCTGCTGCTCTACTCGCTCTTCCGCACCGCGATGCCCGCCCAGGTCTCGAACCTGTTCGCGCTGGTGATCACCGCGGTCGCCAACACCGCCGCCAACCGCCGGCTCACGTTCGGCATCCGCGGCCGCCGCCACGCCGGCCGCAGCCAGGTGGAGGGCCTCGTCGTCTTCGGGCTCGGGCTCGCCCTGACGTCGGGCTCGCTCGCGCTGCTCGACGTCGTCTCACCCGGCGCGAGCCACCTCACCGAGCTCGTCGTGCTCGTCATCGCGAACGCCGTCGCCACCCTGCTGCGCTTCGTCGCCTACCGCTCCTGGGTCTTCCACCCGCGGCGGCAGTCGGCCTGAGACCGTCCGCAGTTGCAAGCAAGGCGTCCCTATCGGCGTGCTGATCGAAACGCTTGCAGATCCAGTGGCAGAAAAGCCCCGTCCTCACTGAGCTCTCCAGGAGCCCCGCCCGCCATGAGCACGTCCACCCACGCCCCGACCTCGGCGTCCGAGTTCGACGGCGACCCCGCCACCGAGCGGTTCGCCGCCGCCCGCCCCTCCTGGAGCCGGCGCCTGGTGCGCGGCCGGCCCGAGGACCCGGCCTGGGTCCGCCCCACCCTCTGGCTGCTGCTCGTCGCCACCGCGGTCACCTACCTGTGGAACCTCGGCGCGGCCGGCTGGTCCAACTCCTTCTACGCGGCCGCGGTCCAGGCTGGCACCCAGTCGGCGAAGGCGTGGCTGTTCGGCGCCCTCGACGCGCCCGCCTCGATCACCGTCGACAAGCCGCCGGCCTCGATCTGGGTCATGGCGCTCTCGGGGCGGATCTTCGGTTTCTCGACGTGGTCGATGCTGGCCCCCGAGGCGCTCATGGGCGTGGCGAGCGTCGCGCTGGTGTACGCGCTGGCCCGCCGCTGGTCGGGCCCGCGCACCGCGCTCGCCGCCGCGGCCCTGGTGGCGTCCATGCCCGCGGCCGCGCTGATGTTCAAGTTCGACAACCCAGACGCGATGCTCGTCCTCTGCATGGTCGCCGCGGCGTACACGACGGTGCGTGCCGTCGACGCCGCCGGCACGAAGCCGGGCACGTGGTGGCTGGTCGGCGCGGGCGCGCTCGTCGGGCTCGGGTTCCTCACCAAGCAGCTGCAGGTCGCCCTCGTCGTCCCGGGCCTCGCGCTGGTGTACCTGGTGGTGGCGCCGACGACGCTGCGGCGCCGGATCGTCGACCTCGTCGCCGCCGGGGTCGCGATCCTGGTGTCGGCCGGGTGGTACGTGCTGCTCGTCGCGCTCTGGCCCGCGTCGTCGCGCCCCTACATCGGCGGTTCGACGGACAACTCCCTGATCGAGCTGGCCCTGGGCTACAACGGCCTGGGCCGCATCCTCGGCGGCGAGGGCAACGGCGGCGGCCGCTTCCGCGGCGGCCCGTCCGGCGGCGCTCCGGGCGCCGCGCCCGGTGGCGCGACGCCGGGTGCCGGCGACTTCGGTGGCATGCCCGGCGGCCCGGGCGGGTTCGGGCCCGGCGGGCCGGGCGGGCCGGGCGGGTTCGGGCCCGGCGGGGGCGGCTTCGGCGGCTCGCCGAGCCCCTGGCGGATGTTCACGCCGGAGTTCGCGGGCAACGCCTCGTGGCTGCTGCCCGCCGGGATCGTCGTCCTGATCGCCGGGCTGTGGTTCACGCGCAGGGCGCCGCGTACCGACCGGCCGCGCGCCCTGCTGCTGCTCGGCGGCGCCTGGATGCTCGTCCACGCGGTCGTGTTCTCGGCGATGAGCGGGACGATCCACCCCTACTACACCGTCGCGCTGGTCCCCGGCGTCGCGATCACCGTGGCAGCCGGCGCCTCGATCCTCTGGCGCGAGCGCGCCTCGCTCGCCGCGCGGATCGTGCTCGCGGTGGCGGTCGCCGGCACCGCCGTGTGGAGCGCCGTCGTCCTCACGCAGGCCGAGTGGGGCCTGGGGCTGCGGTGGGTCGTGGTCGTGGCCGGTGTGCTCGGCGCCGCCGGGCTGCTCGTGCCCCGGATCCTCGCCCGTCGCGCCCTCGCCGTCGTCGTCGCCGTCCTCGCCCTGGTCGGCACGGTGGGCGCCTCGACGGCCTACGCGGCCGTGACCGCCGCGACCCCGCGCTCCGGGTCGATCGTCTCGGCCGGCCCGCACACCGGCATGGGTGGCCCCGGCACGGGCGGCCCGGGCAGGGGCGGCGCCGGCGCGGCCCGTCCCGGCGGCGGCGGCCGGGCCGACCGCATCCGCGGGATGGGCGGCCCCGGCGAGGAGCAGGCATCCCCGCAGCTGGTCGCACTGTTGCAGGGAGCGGGGACCCGCTGGGCGGCCGCCACCACCGGTGCGATGAACCAGGCCGGTCTCCAGCTCGCCTCCGGGGTCCCGGTCATGCCGATCGGCGGCTTCATGGGCAGCGACCCCGAGCCGACGCTCGCGCAGTTCCAGCAGTACGTCGCCACCGGCCAGATCCACTACTTCGTCGAGGGCGGCGGACCCGGCGGCGGCATGCCCGGCCCGATGAGCCGCGGGACGTCGGGCGCGATCACCGCCTGGGTGACCGGCCACTTCACGAAGGTCGAGGTCGGCGGGCGCACGGTCTACGACTTGAGCCGTCCGCTGTCCTGACCGCGGTGTGCCCGCCGGCGCCGGCGACGATCCACAGACGGAACTCAGGGAGCGGCCAGGAACCCGCGGCACGATCGGGGACATGAGGTTCTCGTTGCGCTCGGGGCGGCACGCCGTCCCGCCGGTCTCGCGTCCGGGCGCGTCCCGTACCGCGGGCCGCGAGCAGCCGAGCACCCCTGTGCCCACCCAGCACGTGCCGGCCCGGAAAGTCCCCGCGGACCACCCGAGCGGACCGTTGCCGGTGCCGCCGGCGGTCGAGGCCCAGGACCGACTCGACGACGACGCCCCCGCGACGGTGGAGGTGGTCGCGTCGCGCTCCACGGCGCGCCTGCTCGAGGCCGTCGCGCCGCGGGCGTGGCGCATCGTGGCCACCGATCGACCCTCGTTCCACCCGTGCGTCGACTTCGTCGTGCTCCTCGACCCCGATCCCGCGCTCGTCGCCGGCCTGATCAAGCGGCAGCCGGGCGCGGAGGTCGTCGTGCTCCTCGCGCGCACCGCCCCGACCGAGCAGCTCGTGGCGATGCTCGACGCCGGCGTCTCGATCTGTCTGCGCGAGAGCCCCGCCCGCCTCGTGGCCGGCCACATGCTGGCCCGGCGGCGACGTGGCGGACCCCGCCGCACCCGCGTCGAGGGCTGACCGCCCTCCGGTGGCCTCGTCGAGCCCGCCGCGAAGGGAGTGATCCGGACGACGATGATGTCGGGCACCACGAGGACGCCGGGCACGGTGACCTCCTCTCCAGAACCGGGAGTGCCGACGTGTCGACGGGGACCCTCGAGCGCGCCCGGTCGCGCACCGATCGCGTCGTCTCGGTGCTCACCGCCCTGGTCGTCGTCGCGCTCGCGGGGATCGCCCTCGTCGCCGCCGTCACCGAGGGCCACGGTCCGTCCCCCACCGGCCCGCTGCCGGGGCCCGTGCCGGCGGCGGACGGCGCCCTCTCGGTGGCTCTCCCGCTGGCCGCCTCCCCGCCGACCGGGATCGAGATCCCCGCCATCGGCGTGACACGCGACTCGATCATGAAGCTGGGCTTCACCGCGGGCATGGCGCTCCAGGTCCCGCCGGACGCGACCACCGTCGGCTGGTTCTCGCGCGGCTCGGCGCCGGGGACCGACGGCCCGGCGGTGTTCGCGTCACACATCAACTACGCGGGCACGAAGGGCGGGTTCGCGGACATCGGACGGCTCACGGCGGGGGACGAGGTGGTGGTGCACCGCGCGGACCGCACCTCAGTCGTCTTCACCGTCGATCGCGTGGCGCGGGCGTCGAAGAAGGCGTTCCCGACGGCGGCTGTGTACGGCCCGACGTCGCGCCCGGAGATCCGGTTGATCACCTGCGGCGGGGCGTTCGACGCCTCCACCCGGAACTACGAGGACAACGTCATCGCCTTCGGGCACGCGGAGCGCGCCTCCTCGGGCTGAGTCACCGCCCACACCCGGGGCGTTCTCACGGAATCATCAGGTGCGGCGGGGACCCTGGAAGCATGATGTCCGCCGCCACCCTCGCCGAACGGCCCACCGTCCCGATGCGCCCGCTCTCCGCCGGGAGGGCGCCGCAGCCGGGTGGGTGGGCCGGCCGCGTCGTGGGCGGTGTGCTGCTCGCCGCCGCGGGCGCGGTGGTGACCGCGGCGAGCTGGTTGCTCCTGGTCGCCGACGCCCAGGGGCGCCGCCTCGACCATGCCCTCATGCTTGCCGTCGAGGACCGTTTCTCGTCGGTGCAGGGCGAGCTGCTCCACCTGCTGCGGCTGGTCGACGTGGCCTCGGTCGGGCTCGTGCTGCTCGTGATCGCCGGGATCGCGCTGCTGCGGCGGCGGCCGGGGGCCGCGGCGGCCGGCGTCGTGCTGGTGCTGGCGACGCAGGCACTGACCCAGGTCCTGAAGTCGGTCCTCCCGCGCGAGGGGCCGGCGGAGAACTCACTGCCGAGCGGTCACGTCACCGTCATCACGTCGCTCGTCGTGGCGGCGCTGCTCGCGCTGCCCGTGGTGCTGCGGTGGGTGGCGGGACTCGTCGGGGCGGTGCTCGTGGCAGGTGCCTCGGTCGCCGTGATGGCCGTCGGCTGGCACCGGCCGAGCGACGTCATCGCCGCGTTCGGCGTGGTCGCGGCGGTCGCTGGAGCGCTGCTGCTCGTCGACGGGGTGCGGCGCGCGCTGGTCCGCAGTCGGCCGGCGCCGCGCTGACGGCGACATCGGCGAAGTGGCTTTCCTGCCGCTCGATGCAAGCAACGGGGCTTCGCTTGCACGAGGCGGGGCAGTCACATCGGGGCGGACGCGTCCACCAGCCGGATCCCGCCGAGCGACCGCTCCCGCACCCCCGTCCACCCGCGCGACCGCATCTCCCCGGAGAGCTCGTCCGGTCCGAAGAGTCGGGTCTGTCCGAACCGGGCCGCCGCCTCGGTGAGCGGGCGCAGCGGCCCGGGCGCGTGCGACGGGACGGCGATCGCGACCGGCCCTCCCGGGCGCAGCACCCGGGCCATCTCCTCCAGCGCCGTGCCGACGTCGGGCACGAGGTGCAGGCACAGCGAGCAGGACACCGCGTCGACGCACGCGTCCCGCAACGGCAGGTCCATCGCGTCGATGCGGGCGAAGTCGACGCAGGCGAAGGGCGTGGAGCGGGCGGCCCGGGTCAGCATCGGCACCGAGAGGTCCGCGGCGATCACCAGCCCGTCCCGCCCGACCGCGCGCGCCAGCCGGCGGGTGAGCGTCCCCGGACCGCAGGCCAGGTCGAGGACGGTCTCGCCGCCGATCAGGCCGAGACGCTCGTCGACGCGGTAGAACGCGCGCAGCGAGTCGCCGCCCAGCAGCTCGGGGACGAAGCCCTCGAGCCGGTCACCCACGGCGAGCAGCCCGTCGTAGCCACCGGCGCCGCCCTCGCTCTGCCACACGTCCTGGACCCGCCCCCGCGATCCCTGGCGTCCGGCGACGAGGTCCAGCCACGGTCCCGTCGTGTCCGACGGCGGGTGCGCGAGCACCGCGAGCAGGCGGTCACGAGCGCTCACGACGCGGCCCGCGCGAGCGTCTCGAGCTCCTCCACCACGAGGTCCGCGAGACGCGGCAGGTCCGGGACCAGGCGCGCGCACGACACCAGGCCGACGTCGACCGACCCGGCGTAGCTCTGCACCGTCATGTTGAGGCCCTGGCCGTCGGCCACCGCGGACACCGGGTAGTAGTGCCGCGCCCGGGCGCCCGCCATGTAGAGCGGCTCCTTCGGGCCGGGGACGTTGGAGACGATGACGTTGAACGGCAGGATTCCGTTCGTGGCCCAGCGCGTGGTGGTGCGGCTGATCAGCGCCGTGATCGCGGGTGTGCCGAGCTCGACGCCGTCCGGGGCGAGGGCGGCGGGCGTCGCCGCGAACACGGCCTTGGCGGTCTCCAGGGAACGGTGCGCGGCGGCGAGGCGCTCGCGGGGGTCGGCGACGTCGGTCGGCAGGGAGGCGACCGTGCCCGACACCCGATTGGTCCACATGTCGGGCTCCTCGCCGGTGCGCAGCGACACCGGGATGAGGGCGGTGAGCGGCCGGTCCGGCAGCGCGCCGCGCTCGCGCAGGTACGTCCGCAGCGCCCCGGAACAGGCGGCGACGACGACGTCGTTGACGGTCGCCTCCAGGTGCTTGCCCGCGGCCTTGACGTCCGCGAGCGGGACCGAGCGGCGCGCGAACCGGCGGTAGCGGCTGATCGGGGCGTTGAACGGCGTCGACGGGGCGGGCGTGGCGGGCAGCCGGGGCGGGTCGGCGGCCGGGTCGCGCTCGCGCCCGAGATTGAGCACGTCACCGAGCGGCCCGCGCAACGAGCGGCGCGCCCGGTCGGCGAGGTCGATCACGGCGGGCTGGCGGGTCGCCGCGGCCAGGTGCTGACCGGCGCGGGCCGCGAGCAGCAGCGCTCGGCCGGGGCGGGTCACCCCGTGCCACGCGGCACGACCGAGCAGGTCGAGCGTCGAGGGCGGGTCCTCCGGGCGCCACCCGCCGGCGTCCGCGGGCTCCTCGGCGTCGGGCGAGTCGTCGAGCATGAGCGTGAGGAGCTCCGCGCCGGAGGCGCCGTCGACGGCCGAGTGGTGGACCATCGTCAGCAGCGCGAACCGGCCGTCGGGGGACTCGTCGGTGGGCGCGAGGCCCTCGATGACGTGCGACACCCACAGCGGGTGGTCCCGGTCCATCGGCCCCGCGATCAGACGGCCCACCAGGGTGTCGAGCTGCTCGTCGGTGCCGGGCGGGGGCACCGCCGAGTGGCGCACGTGGAAGTCGAGATCGAAGTCCGGGTCGGAGATCCAGTAGGGGTGGTCGAGTGCGAGCGGGACCTCGATCAGGCGTCGGCGCAGCGGCTCGAGCAGGTGCAGCCGGTCGGCGAGCTGGCGCCGCCACGCGGTGTAGGGCTCGAAGTCCGGGCTCGGCCGGTCGAGGACGACGAGCTGGCTGATGTGCAGGGCCTGATGGTCGTCCTCGGCGGCCAGGAATGCCGCGTCCAGACCCGAGAGCTGCTGCACCCGCTCCTCCTCGACGACCACCGTGTCGGTGCGGCCGGCCGTGTCCGTGCCGCCGCGCGCCGAGTCTGGCCGGTCTGCGGGGACGCGGCCACCCGACGACCGAATGTGATCGACAGCTACACGGGGCGACGGTGACGGCCACCCGCTCGGCGGATCAAGGAAAAGTACGGGTCACCCGTAACGGGAACGCGATGGGCGCGTTGGGTGCGATGAGTGGTCATGCGCTCGTGTGTGCATGACGGCCCGGCGTCATTCGGGAGACGGCGGCACCTCCCCCCGCACCACGAGGAGAGAAGTCCATGGCCCGCGCCCGTCACGCCATGCGTGTGCACCCGCTGCGGAGCAAGGGCGTCGTCGTCGGGGTCCCGGTCGCGGCGGCCGTGGCGTTCGGGGCGCACGCCGTCCTCGGTGTCACCCCGCTCTCGGACCAGCACGACACGCAGGCGTCGTCGAGCGCGCGCCAGGCGGACGGCTCCCCGGCGAGCGCGGGTGGCCCCGTCCAGACCTACGGGCTCGCCGCCACCCCGCCGCCGACCACGCTCGGCCTGCTCTCCGCGCCGAGTGCCGCGCACGGGTCGACCTCCCACGGCTCCGGGTCCCCGGCGGGCACGGGGTCCGTCGCGGGGGCGTCCGGCTCGTCCCGCGCGGCCGCTCCGGCCCGGACCGTGCCGATCACCGCGGCTCCCGGCGCCCCGGCGCCGTCGATGATGACCTTCACCCCGGCCGCGGCGGCCGCGGTTCCGGGCGCGGCGGCCGCGCCCGCCACCTCCGCGCCGCCGGCGTCCCCGCAGACCGCGGAGCACGCCGCGGCACCGGCCGCGACGACCGCCGCCGAGGAGCACGACGGGGGCTCCTCGGACGGCGGCTCGTCGGGCGGTTCGCTCCTGGGAGTGGACCTCGGCGTCGCGAAGGTCTCGCTGCTGTCCTTCGGGGGCTGATCGACACGACGGCGGGCGGGACGGGAGGATGCCCCGCCATGAGCAAGGCGCTCGACGAGCTGGTCGACGACGTGCTGGACCTCGAGGACATCGAGCGCGACATCTTCCGTGGGCGCAGCCCCCAGGAGTCCCTGCTGCGGGTCTTCGGGGGACAGGTCGCGGCGCAGGCGATGGTCGCCGCGGGGCGGACGGTCGGCGACGACCGCGTGGTGCACTCCCTGCACGGCTACTTCCTGCGCCCCGGTGACCCGTTCCGGCCGATCGTCTACGAGGTCGACCGCACCCGCGACGGCCGGTCGTTCACCACCCGGCGCGTGACCGCCGTGCAGCGCGGCGAGGCGATCTTCACGATGTCGGCCTCGTTCCAGGTGGTCGAGGACGGCGTCACCCACCAGGCCGAGATGCCCGAGACGCCCGGACCGGACGGGCTCGCCCGGCGCGACCGCCCGCCGGTGACCTCGCCCGAGCCCGCGTACACGACCACCGGCCGGGCGCTGACCTGGCCGCTGGACGTCCGCTACGTCGATCACGCGCCCTGGGACTTCGCCACCGCCCCGGTCGCCCGCAACCGCGTGTGGCTGCGCGCCGACGGCGAGCTGCCGCCGCCGTCCGACCCGCGGGGGCGCCTGCTGCACGCCTGCGTGCTCACCTACGCCAGCGACCTCACGCTGCTGGAGGCGGCGCTGCTCCCGCACGTCGAGGGCGGGGTCGCCTCGCGCCAGGTCGACGTCGCGAGCCTCGACCACGCGGTGTGGTTCCACCGCCCGTTCCGCGCCGACCACTGGCTGCTCTACGTGCAGGAGTCCCCGAACGCCGGCGGTGGCCGCGGCCTCGCGACCGGCCGGCTGTACTCCGTCGACGGCACGCTCGTGGCCTCCGTGGTGCAGGAGGGCCTGATCCGCCGCCGTCGTCGGACCCCCTGAGCCGAGCGAACGGCCCTCTCGCTGCTTCTACGCGCGCGAGAGTGCCGTTCGCTCCGGATCGGAGGCGCCCGCACCCGACGTCGGGACCCCGAAGTCCGCGGCGCGCCCGAAGAGCTCGTAGTCCTCGGCCCGGAAGCGGCGGGTCTCGGCCCAGTACCGGACGGTGAAGCCCGGCCAGATGACGCGGTTCACCCCGGCCGAGTCGAGGTACCAGCTCGTGCAGCCGCCTCGGGTCCAGATGCCCTTGCGCAGCCGGTGCTGCACCGCCGCGTTCGTCCGCGTCTGCGCCTCCGAGCGCACGTCCAGGCCGCTGCACCCGGCCTCGTGCACCGCGGTGATCGCCTGCGCGACGTACCGGGTCTGGCACTCGATCATGAAGACCACCGAGTTGTGGCCCAGCCCGGTGTTCGGGCCGAGCAGGAAGAACAGGTTCGGGAAGTCGGTGACGGTGATGCCGTAGTGGGTCGCCATCCCGTGCTCGGCCCACGTGTCGCGCAGGGTGCGCCCGCCCCGCCCGGTGACGGTCAACCGGTCGAAGGCGTCGGTGACGTGGAAGCCGGTGCCGTAGACGATGACGTCGGCCGGGTGCTCGACGCCGTCGTGGTCGACGACGCCGGTCTCGGTCACTTCGGCGATCCCCGCGGTCACGACGTCGACCGTCGGTCGCGCGAGTGCCGGGTAGTAGTCGTTGGAGACCAGCACCCGCTTGCAGCCCAGCGAGTAGCGCGGCGTGAGCGCGTCCACGACCTCCGGGTCGGAGATCACGCGCTCGATGCGCCTGCGCGCGAGCCGCTCCGCCGGGCGCAGCAGCTCGGGGCGGCTCATGAACCCGATGGCCCGCGCCTCCAGGCCGGCGTAGAGGACGGCCCGGTAGGCGCGCTGCAGCCCCGGCACCCGCTCGAGGAGCTTGCGACGAACCGGCCCGAGGGGATGGTCGCCCTTGGGCAGCACCCAGGCGGGCGTGCGCTGGAAGAGCGTCACCCCGGCCGCGACCGGCGCGATCTGCGGCACGAACTGGATCGCGCTCGCCCCGGTGCCGATCACGGCCACCCGCTTGCCGCGCAGGTCGACGTCGTGGCGCCACTGCGCGGAGTGGAAGGCGTCGCCGCGGAAGCGCTCGGCGCTGGGGAGCGCCGGGATCGAGGGCAGGTGCAGCGCGCCCATCCCGGAGACCAGGAAGCAGCACCGGTACTCCCCACGCGTCGTGTGCACCGTCCACGTCCGGGACTCCTCGTCCCAGGTCGCGCCGGTCATCTCGGTGGAGAAGCGGACGCGGCGGCGCAGGTCGTGCTCGTCCGCCACCCGCTCCAGGTAGTCACGGATCTCCGGCTGTGGGGAGTAGGAGCGCGACCAGCCCGGGTTGGGGTCGGTCGAGAGCGAGTACATGTGCGACGGGATGTCGCACGTGCACCCGGGGTAGGTGTTGTCCCGCCAGGTACCGCCGACCCCCGCCGACGCCGGGCTCTTCTCGAGCAGCACGACGTCGCGGATCCCGGCGCGCTCCAGCGCCAGCGCCTGGCCGAGCCCGGCGAACCCGGTCCCGACGACGACCACCTCGTGGAATTCAGGCAACGGTCTCCGTCCTCGACGTCGTGACCGGCGCCGCGAGGGTGGTGGCCTCGAGCAGTCCCTGCAGGTGCGCCGCCACCTCCTGGGAGCGCTCGAAGGTGATCATGTGGCCGGCGCCCGGCAGCACGACGAGCTCGGCGTCGGGCAGGGAGGAGGCGATGGTGCGGGCGTGGGCGGGCGGGCAGAGCCGGTCGCGGGTGCCGACCAGGACCACCGTCGGGAGCCCGCGCAGGGCCGCCAGCGACGACGTCCGCTGGTGCTCGCCGATCGACGCCCGGAACGCGGCGACCGCGACGGGGTCCGCCGCGAAGGTCTGTTCGGCGACCGAGAGCACGTCCGCCCGCCGCGGGTGCCGGCCGAACACCAGCGCGCGCACCAGCGGGGCCAGCGCCACCGAGCGGCTGTGCACACCGCTGCCCTCGGGGTCGGCGCGATGGACCGGGGCGCGGTCCCCGACCGAGGCCAGGAACGGCATTATCACCCGCTCGCCCCGCGCCACGAACGCCCCGCGCCGCCCCGGGATGCCCAGGCGCATCTCGGCCATGTCGTCGCTCGCCGTCGCGGCGAACGCTGCGCCCCGCACGCGCTCGCGCACGAGGTCCGGGTGCCGTTCGGCGAGCGCCATGAGCGTCATGCCGCCCATCGAGTGCCCGGCCAGCACGACCGGGCCCTCGACGTGGTCGGACAGGATCGCCGCGAGGTCGTCGGCGGCCCGGCCGATCGTGGCGCCCTCGCGGCCCGGCGACTCCGAGCCCCCGTGGCCACGGTGGTCGTAGCGCAGGACCGGCGCGGTGACCCCGGCGCGGCGCAGGTCGCCGAGCACCCGATCCCACGTCCGCAGGTCCTGGGACCAGCCGTGCGCGAGGACGAGGGTCGGCTCGCCGGGACCGGGGACGCCCGAGCGCGCGATCCGCAGGCTGATGCCGGTCGCGAGCTCCAGGGGACCGACCGTCTCCGTCGGCCGGCTCCGCTGTGCTGCGCGGCCGGTCTCCGTCGTCATCAGCGCTCCAGCAGGAAGGACTTCTTCCACAGTGCCCGCCCGGGCCCGGCGAGCATCCCGGCCTCGTCGAGGAAAGCCAGGATCTTCTCGCCGCCGAACCGAATCATCTCCCGGTGGTGCGGGTTCACGAGCGCGGCGTGGTGCCCCTCACGCGGGTCGATCCCGACGGCGGTGTAGACCTTCGGGTTGATCAGGCTGCGCACGACGAAGAACGACGTGAGCGCGCAGACGAAGCGCTGGTAGGCCAGCTCGGCGCGGGAGAGGTTTGCGAGCCCCCGGGTGACCTCGTCCCGGGCGAAGGCGACGTGGCGCGCCTCCTCCACGATGTGGATGCGGTTGACCTGGCGCATGAGCGGCTGGATCGAGTCGTCGTTCGCCTGCTCGCGCTGCAGCCGGTCGAGCACCTCCTCGGCCACCAGGATCGACGCGTACGCCGCCGGGCCCCAGTTGAGGACCGAGAACAGCTTGCCGAGCTGGTGGACGGCCGGCACCGCCCCGTAGGGCGGCACCCCGGCGCGGGCGACCAGCCGGGCGAACATCTGGGAGTGGCGGCACTCGTCGGCCACCTCGGTGAGGGCCCACTGCGCGCGGTCGCTGGTCGGGTCGGCGGCGTAGAAGTCCTTGAGCAGCCGCTGCATGAGCAGCGTCTCGAACCACAGCCCGACGCTCGCGACGCTGCACGCCTCGTGCTTGCCGAGCTCGATGCGCTGCTCGGGCGTCATCCGGTCCCAGAGCGGCGTGCCGTACAGCGAGACCCGGTGCTCGGGCATCCAGTGCGCGCCCTCGACCAGCGGGGCGTCCCAGTCGATGTCGACGTCCGGGTCGTACGACTTCTTCGCGGCGGAGCGCAGCAACCGGGCGGCAGCGCGGTTCGGGTCGCTCGTCACGGCAGGCGCCGACATGGCGATCGTCCTTCCCAGTCGGTCGTCGGGGAGACCGCGGCGGGTGTCTCGGACACCCCGTATCCCCAACGTTGTGTACGTCTTACTGCTGGTAACTGTAACTACTGGTAGCGTCCGAGCCATGGCGGACGGTGTCAAGCCGAACCGGGGCGCGAAGCCCCCTTCCGGTGACGGGCGTCGCACCCGCTGGACGAAGCACCGCGAGGAGCGCCGCGCGGAGTTCGTCGAGGCGGCGATGCGGGTGCTCGCGGAGGTCGGCCCGGAGTTCGGGATCGAGCAGGTCGCCGTGGAGGCCGGGGTCACCAAGCCGGTGCTCTACCGGCACTTCTCCGACAAGGCCGACCTCGTGGAGGCGATGGGCGAGCGGGCGACGCAGATCCTGCTCGACCGTCTGATCCCCGCTCTGAACTCCGAGGAGGCCCCGCTCCCGCGCATCCGCAAGTCGATCGACGCGGTGCTCGGGACGCTCGAGGAGTACCCCAACCTCTACTGGGTGCTCGCCCGGCACGGCCACGGCGGGGACGCCGTCGTCCGGGCCGACAAGGAGATCATCGCCACGGCGCTCTCCGCGCTGCTCGGCGACTACCTGCGCGCCTTCGGGCTGGACTCGGGCGCCGCCGAGCCGTGGGCCTACGGCGTGGTCGGCCTCGTCCAGAACACCGCGGAGTGGTGGCTCGAGCGCCGGTCGATGAGCCGCGACTCCGTCACCGAGTACCTGACCACGCTGGTGTGGGCGGCCATCGACGGCTTCGCCCGCCAGCGCGACGTCGTCATCGACCCGAACGTGCCGCTGGAGATCAACCGGGTGATCCAGCTGTCGCCCGGCTCCGTCTCCGGGGCACGCTCCGATCAGCCCGGGACCGACCCGACGGGAACCGACGCCGAGCCAGGGAGCGGACAGCGATGACGCCACCGACCGACGACCACGCCCGAGCCGAGCACGACCAGCACGGCGACGAGGACGGCTACCGTGGGCCGGCCTCGTTGCGTCTGGCGAGCGCGGAGGCCGACCCCTTCGAGATCGAGGTGACCCTGCGCGGGCACTTCGAGCCGCTCGACGGTCGCTACCACTGGTACGCGCGCGTCGCGGTGCACGCCGGGCTCGAGTCCGCGCTCGGCGGGAATAAGGGCACCGGACTGCTGACGACGCCGTACGGGGAGGCCGTCGGGGAGCTCTCCGACGTCGACCCGTGGGGTCGCTACCGCATCGTCGGGACGAGTACCCCGCCGTTCGCGGTCGGCGCCGGTGACGAGCTCGCCCGGGAGTCGTCCTGATGTCCGGCGACGAGGCGGTGGTGGCGGCCATCGCGACCCCGGAGCGGGCGGTCCGCGACATCGGGGACCTCATCGGGGACCGGGTGGCCTTCGGGCCGGTCACCGCCGGGCCGGGTGGTATGGCCACCGCGCGCGCGACGGGGGTCGTCGGCCGGCTCCGGGGCCGGCACGGCTCGGGGCCGGGCAGCACCGAGGTCCACGTACCGGTCGACCTCGACGTGACGGTCCAGATCGGCGCCCAGACCGTGCCGGTCGAGGCGCGCATGGCGGTGCGCATCGGCCTCACGGCGTGCCTCGCACCCGAGGGCGACCACGTGGTCGTCGAGGTCGACGAGCTCGGGCCCGGCGACATCGCCCTCGAGACGCACACCCGGGGCATCGGCGGGGTGTTCGTGCGCCGCCTCGGCAACCTCGACGCCGAGATCCGCCACCACGTGATCGGCTACGTCACCGACCTGCTCGAGACTCCCGAGGCCCGCGATCTGCGGTACATCGCCCTGGACGAGGAGGCTGACGCCATGTGAACGTTTTTGGTCGCCGGGACGAGCAAAAACGTTCACATGACGCTCGCGCACCAGGCCCGGAGTCACGCCTGTGTTGTGAACGTTCTTGGTCGTCCCGGCGACCAAGAACGTTCACATGCGCTCGCGCACCAGGTCCATGAACGCCGTTCGGTCGACGACCTTGACGCGCGGCCGGCCGCCGTCCTGCCCCGCGGCGCGCTCGTGGGCGTCGATCGCCTCCCACCCGTCGAGGTCCACCAGGTCGGGGCAGCGGTGCGAGATCCACTCTTCGACGTCCTCGGCGGAGGCGATGGTCGCTTCCTCCCGCGCGCCGGAGGAGAGGTCCGCGAGCAGTGAACGCACGGTCTCGTTGGCGTCCTTGCGGTTGGTGCCGATGATCCCGGTGGGGCCGCGCTTGATCCAGCCGACGACGTACTCGCGCTCGCGGCCCGCGATGCGCCCCTCGGTGTGGGGGATCGTCCCCGAGCCCTCGTCGAACGGCACCCCTGGCAGGGCCACCCCCCGGTAGCCGACCGCGCGCAGCACCAGCCCGCACTCGACGGTCTCCCGCTCGCCGGTGTCCACCGGCCGCACCCGGCCCTCGTCGTCGGTCTCCAGCCGGTTCACGGCGAGCTCGACGCCTGTCACCGGCCCGTCGTCGCCCTCGCCGAGGATCCGCACCGGTGAGCGGAGGAAGCGGAACTCCATCGTGCGCTCGGCGCCCGGCGCCGGCCCCGCCTCGGCCCACCGACGGAAGAGCTCGACGTTGCGCCGGGTCGCCTTCGGCAGGTCCTCGTCGCCCGCGGCGTCCGGGAACCGGGCCGCGTCGACCGCCAGGGCCAGGCCCTCGATGTCGTCCAGCTCGCGCAGTTCGGTGGTGGTGAACGCCGCCTGGACCGGCCCGCGCCGCCCGCAGACGACCACCTCGCGCACGCTCGACCGGGCGAGGGCCTCGAGCGCGTAGTCGGCGGTGTCGGTGGGCCGCAGGTCGCCCTCGGGCAGCAGCAGCATGCGGGCGACGTCGAGCGCCACGTTCCCAGCGCCGATCACCACCGCGCGCTCGACGCCGAGGTCCGGGGCGAGGGCGACGTAGTCGGGGTGGCCGTTGTACCACCCCACGAAGTCCACCGAGGCGTAGCTGCCGGGGCGGTCCTCCCCCTCGATCCCGAGGCGACGTTCGGTCTGCGAGCCGACGGCGTAGACCACCGCGTCGTAGCGCTCGAGCAGCTCCTCGCTCGTGACGTCCTCGCCGAGGCAGACGTGGCCGAAGAAGCGGAACCCGGGCTGCGCCGCGATCTTCTCGTACTGCCCGCTCACCGACTTGATCTTGGGGTGGTCGGGGGCCACCCCGGCCCGCACGAGACCCCACGGCGTGGCGAGCCGGTCGTACATGTCCACGCGGACCGGCGGTTCCGCGGAGTCCAGGAGCGCCCCGGCGGCGTAGAAGCCGGAGGGCCCGGAACCGACGATCGCCACCGCGTGCGTGCGCATGACCCGATCCTGTCGGACGCCGTGACCTACCGCACCCCGCGCGGAGCGGCGACCCGCCGGAGGGCGCCACGCCGACGATCGGTTGAGCCCTCGAGGACGGCGCGTCGTCCGAGGGCCCTCCATCGAGTCATCACTCCATGCGGCAACCGGGCTGTGGAGCCCCCCGACCTGCGCCGACGATGGTCGTGATGATCGAGACGGGACGCCTCGCCCAGGACGGCGACGACTGCTGGGGCCCGGCGCCGTGGCGCGAGGGCGCCTGGCGCCGCGGGCGGGACGTCCTCGACGCCTACGACGAGGACCGGGTGCTCTCCGAGGAGCTCGCCGACGACCTCGTCAACGAGCTCGCCGGCCGCGTCGTCGGCGCCCGCCGACGACACGACGCGGACCCGCCGTGGCGTCCGGGCATGCTCGCCGGGACCGGCCTCGAAGGCCGGGGCCGACCTCGTCGTCGTCCGCACCTCACCCTCGTCACGGAATAGCTCGTCCACGGGAGCGCCTGGTCACACGGGCTCGCGCTTCACGGCCGCGAGCACCACGTAGTACAGCTCGGCCCCGGCCATCGAGAACCGGTGCCGGAAGCGGCGGCGCACGACGACGGAGGTGTCGGCGAACCCGGCGAGCATGCCCTCGACGTCGGGCACGTCGTGGTCCCCGGTCTCCGGCCCACCGTCCTTGAGCGTCAGCGCGATCACCGAGCCTGCCGGGAACGCCGACCACAGCTCGGCCAGCGCGTCGACCGGCACGTGTCCCTCGCCGACGGCGCCGGCGGCGACGAGCGCGTTCAGACGCTCCTCGTGCACCAGCCGTGCCACCTGCGCGCCCTCGAGCCGCTCGCCGACGAGGTAGTGCGCGTACATCCCCGGGCGGTCGCGGTGTGCGGCGTCCCGCGCCTCCGGGATGCCGTCCGCGCCCACGACCACGGTCACTCCGCGCGCGGCCAGCTCCTCCCCGACGACGCCGTTGCCCGCGCCGAGGTCGAAGGCGCGCAGGTCCGCGGTCGCCACCCCGATCGAGGTCCCCGCCTCCACCAGCGCGTCGGCGACCGTGGCGGGCGAGGCGCACTGCAGGCGGTGCTGCACGACCTCCTCGTAGAGCCCCGGCACCGAGTACACGGTCGCGTAATCGTGCAGGACGATCTCGCGGGTCCCACCCTCGCGGTGCAGGAGGAAGCGTTCCTCGCCCTGCCGGCGGCCGGGGGTGGGGTCGAGCTCCACGGTGAACGGCGCGGTCATCAGGGCTCCTCGCTGGGCGGGATCGGTGGACATCGGCCGGTCGGGACCCGCGTCACGGCCGGCCCCGAGGCCATCGTCGCGGGCACGACCTCCGGACGGACAGGTGATGTGTCCTGGCTCCCGCGGCCGTTTCCCCGGCGCTGCGACGGTCGTCGGACACCTGCTCGGAGGTGACATGATCCGTCGGGTTGACTCGACGCGAGACGAATCCCGTTAGGATCATGCGCCGATCGGCGCAGGGTCGGAGGCGATCCGGTGGTGCCCATGCATCGACCGGCGGGGAGGATTCGTCGTGGCGTGGGACGTGGACGGCCGACAGGTCCGCGAGTCGAGCCGACGCTCGGGCGCGGTGTGGACGTGGCAGTCCGACGGTGAGCAACCCATCGAGTACGAGATCGAGTGGGTGCAGGAGAAGGACGTCTTCCTCTACGGCAGCCGGGTGCGGCCCGGAGGCTGGAGCGTGAGCCGCCTCGACCCGTCGGTGTGGACGAACGACGGCACCCTCGAGGGTGCCCGGGAGGTCGTGGAACAGCGGCTGCCGACGATGCCGCGCTGAGGGCTCGCCGGTCCGGCGCCGCGGTCCGGGCGATCTCGGCCCGGACCGCGGGCGGCTCAGGAACCGCCGAGGACGCCGGCCTGGCTCAGCTTCTCCATGACGGCGTTCGGGCCGTCGAACTGGTCCTTGTCGAGCCCGCGGAGGGTGTCGACGAGCTGGTCGTCGGCGCCCTTCTGCTTCGCGTGGTCGGCGAGCTGCTCGGGACTGCCCGGGTACTGGAATCCCCCGAGCGACTTCTGCACCTGCGTGACGTCGTAACCCATGGGCGCGGATTGCCACCGCCGGCGGCCCGCAACCGCCCCGGCGCGGGGCGCCGGTGGGATCCTCGCGACGTGGACTCGCCGTGGCCGTGTGTCGTGCTCTGGCCCCGGCCCGACGCGACCTGGTACCCGCCGTCGTGAGCTCCTCCCATGGCCGGCGGTGGGTGGTCCACCTCGACCTCGACTCGTTCTTCGCCTCCGCCGAGCAGCTGACCCGGCCCACGCTGCGGGGGCGGCCGGTCCTCGTCGGCGGGCTCGGTCCGCGGGGCATCGTCGCCGGGGCGTCGGGCGAGGCGAAGGCGTTCGGTGCGCGCTCTGCGATGCCGATGGCCCAGGCCCGGCGGCGGTGCCCGCCCGCGGTCGCCCTGCCGCCGCGCACGGCGGTCTACCGGACGCTCTCCGAGGCGTTCTTCGGCGTGGTGCGCTCGGCGACCCCGGTGCTGGAGCAGGTCGCCTACGACGAGACCTTCGCCGAGCCGGCCGCGCTCGCGGGTGCCTCCGAGGACGAGGTGCGGGCGTGGGCCGAGGCCGTGCGTGCGGACGTGCGGTCGGCGACGGGGCTGGCGGTGTCGGTCGGGGCGGGCTCCGGCAAGCAGGTCGCGAAGATCGCGTCGGGGCTCGCGAAGCCGGACGGGGTGCACGTCGTCGCGCACGGCGCCGAGCGGGACCTGCTCGACCCGCTGCCGGTCCGCGCGCTGTGGGGGATCGGGCCGGTCGCCGAGACGACCCTCGCGCGGGCGGGCGTGACCACGGTGGCCGCGCTCGCGGCGCTGGAGCCGGTCGAGGTGACGGCGATGCTGGGCTCCGCGGTCGGCACGGGGCTGCACCGGCTGGCGCGCGGGATCGACGACCGCGCGGTGACCGAGCGCGGCGAGGCCAAGCAGGTCAGCGCGGAGACGACGTTCGACGCCGACCTCTCCGACGTGGCCGCGGTGCGCCGGGCCGTCGCCGAGCTCGCCGGGTCGGCGCACCGCCGCCTGGTGGCCTCCGGCCGCGCGGCCCGGACGGTGACGGTGAAGGTCCGCGGCGGCGACTTCGCCACCCACACCCGCTCGGAGACCACCGCCGTGGCGAGCACCGACCTGCCCGCGCTCACCGAGACCGCCCAGCGGCTCGCGGTCGCCGCACTGCCCGACGCGGGGGTGCGGCTCGTCGGGGTGTCCTACGCGGGGCTCACGACGGCGGTGCAGGGCTCGCTGTTCGACGGCGCCGGGGACGGTGCGCCGGGCCGCGAGGACTCGGCACCCGTCGAGGACCCGGACACGGGTGGCAGGCTGCGGCCCGCCGTCGTCGGGACGCTCCCCGACGACGACCGCCTGGCCGGGGAGGAGCCCGCGCCCGACCCCGCGCGGGAGTGGCGCACCGGCGACGACGTGGCCCACCCCGACCACGGTCACGGGTGGGTGCAGGGCGCCGGACACGGCCGGGTCACGGTGCGGTTCGAGACGCGCTCGACCGGGCCCGGGCGGGCGGTGACCTTCACCAGCGAGGATCCGGCGCTAACCCGGGCCGACCCGCTGGGTTCGTTGACCTAGTGTCCTGCGCCGGAAATCCGCTACATAAGTTGTAGGGTTTCCGGATGACGAGGACGGGGCGCCCGAAGACCGAGCTGGTCCTGGGTGATGAGGAGCGTGCCCAGTTGCAGCGGTGGGCGCGGCGGGCCAGGTCGGCGCAGGCGTTGGCGTTGCGGTCCCGGATCGTGCTGGCCTGCGCGGACGGAGAGTCCAACGCGGCGGTGGCGGCCCGGCTGGGGTGCTCAGCGCCGACGGTGGGCAAGTGGCGGTCGCGGTTCGTCGAGCGCCGCCTCGATGGACTCATCGACGAGCCACGGCCGGGCCGCCCGCCCACCATCAGCGCCGAGCAGGTCGAGGACGTGGTCGTCTCCGCCTTGGAGTCGACACCGGCGAACGCGACCCATTGGTCGCGGGCGAAGATGGCCGAGCGCAGCGGGCTCTCGCGTTCCACCATTGGTCGGATCTGGCGCGCGTTCGACCTCAAGCGCCACCGCGAGGACGGGTTCAAGCTCTCAGGCGACCCGTCGTTCGTGGAGAAGGTCCACGACGTCGTCGGGCTCTACCTGCATCCGCCCGAGGCGGCGGTGGTGCTCTGTGTGGACGAGAAGTCCCAGGTCCAGGCCCTGGCCCGCTCCCAGCCGGCGTTCCCGATGATGCCCGGGATGCCCGAGCGTCGGACCCACGACTATGTCCGCCACGGCACCACCAGCTTGTTCGCCGCGTTGAACACCGCCGACGGGACGGTGATCTCCAGCCTGCACCGCCGCCACCGCGCGGTGGAGTTCCGCAAGTTCCTGACCAAGATCGACGCCGAGGTCCCCGAGCACCTCGAGGTGCATCTAATCTCCGACAACTACGGCACCCACAAGAGCCCGACCGTCACCACCTGGCTGGAACGCCACCCGCGCTTCCACATGCACTTCACCCCGACCTACTCGTCGTGGATCAACCAGGTGGAGAGGTTCTTCGGCTACGTGACCACCGAACTGCTCCAGCGCAGCGACCACCGCAGCGTCCAAGCTCTCGAAGCCGACATCCGCGCCTGGATCAAGGCCTGGAACGACCACCCGCGGGCCTTCATCTGGACCAAGACCGCCGAGCAGATCCTCGAATCCCTCGCACGACTTCTACAACGAACTACTGGTGCAGGACACTAGGTGGCTGACGCCTCGTGAGCACTAATCCGTGCCATAGGGCGGAATAGTGCTCACGAGGGCTCCGCCCACCTACGAGGAGGACGAGATGACACCGGTGTCGCGACGGGTCGCGGCGTTCTGCGAGCGGTACGGACTCGACGTGCCGATCGTGCAGGCACCCACGGCGGGCGCCTGCCCGCCGGCGCTGGCGGTGGCGGTCGCCGAGGCGGGAGGCATGGGCGCCGACGGCGCGGTGCTCGACGGGCCGGCGGCGATCGAGGACTGGGCCCGCCGGTTCCGGGAGGGGTCGTCGCGGGCGTTCCAGATGAACCTGTGGATCCCCGACCAGCCGTCCTCGGACTCCGGCGAGGAGCCCGCCCGACGGTTCCTCGAGCGGTTCGGCGGCCCGGGCGAGGCCGGGCGAGCGGCGCCGGTGTTCGCCGAGCAGTGCGACGCGCTCCTCGCCGCCCGCCCGACCGTCATCTCCTCGATCATGGGGCTGTTCGAGCCCGGGATGGTCGAGCGCATCCACGGCGCCGGGATCGCGTGGTTCGCCTGCGCGACCACGCTGGAGGAGGCCCTCGCCGCCGAGCGAGCCGGCGCCGACGCGGTGGTCGCCCAGGGCATCGAGGCCGGCGGCCATCGCGGCACGTTCGACCCCGACGAGGCCGGCGTGACGGGGGTCGGGCTGCTCGCGCTGGTCCCGCAGCTCGCGGACGCCCTGAGCGTGCCGGTGGTGGCCACCGGCGGGATCGCGGACGGGCGCGGGGTCGCCGCCGCCCTCACCCTGGGTGCGAGCGCGGTCCAGGTGGGCACGGCCTTCCTCCGCTCGCCCGAGGCCGGGATCGATGGGTCCTGGGCGGAAGAGCTCGCCGCGGCCGCGCCCGAGAGCTCCGTCCTCACCCGGGCCTACTCGGGGCGACCGGGGCGCGCCCTGCCGACGCCGTTCGTCCGGGCGTGGACCGCCGACGACGCGCCCCCGCCGGCGCGCTACCCCGTCCAGCGGGCGCTCGTCGGGCAGTGGCGGCGCGGGCGGGCGACCGAGCAGGGCGTCGACCGCGTCAACCAGTGGGCGGGCCAGGCCGCCCGGCTGGCGCGCGCGGAGCCGGCGGGAGTGATCACCCGCGAGCTGTGGGAGTCGGCGTCAACCCTGCTAGGTGGCCTTCGGCCCCGTGAGCACTAATCCGCGTCATAGGGCGGATTAGTGCTCACGAGCGCGAAGCGCACCTCGCAGCTCCGCGACGAACAGTTCCGGCTCCTCCAGCGACGCGAAGTGCCCGCCGCGGTCGAGGACGTTCCAGTACCGCAGGTCGAGGTAGCGCGCCTCCACCCACGAACGGGGCATCTTCGCCATCTCCGCCGGAAAGATCGACACGGCGGAGGGCACGGTCACCGGGGCCGACCGGTCGATCGCCGGGTTCTCCCAGTACATCCGCGCGGAAGAGGCCCCCGACGCGCCGAACCAGTACATCGCGACGTTGTCCAGCAGCCGCTTCCGCGGCACGGACGGCTCGAGCGTCTCGCCGCCGAAGGTCCACACCGCGAACTTCTCGGCGATCCAGGCGAGCTGCCCGGCCGGGGAGTCGACCAGCGCGTAGCCGAGGGTCTGCGGCCGCGTGCGCTGCTGGGCGGAGTAGCCGCTGCCGAGCTCGCGGAACTCCCGTGCCTGCGTCAGCCACTGCTGCTCGAGCTCGGGGAGGTCCTCGGTGCGCGCCCCCTCCGGCCGGGCCGCCAGCGGCATCGTCGTGTGCAGCATGGCGACGCGGTCCGGGTGACGGACGCCGAGTGCCGTCGTCACCATCGCGCCCCAGTCGCCACCCTGCGCGAGGAAGCGGCGGTAACCCAGCCGGTCCATGAGCTCGACCCACGCGTCGGCGATGTGGTCGACGTCCCAGCCCGTGGTGGTCGGCTTGTCCGAGAACCCGAAGCCCGGCAGTGACGGCGCGACCACGTGGAACGCCGGGTCGGAGGCCTCCGGCGGGTCGGTGAGCGCATCCAGGACGTCGAGGAACTCGACCACTGAGCCGGGCCACCCGTGGGTGATGAGCAATGGCCGTGCATCGTGTCGTGGTGACTCTGCGTGCAGGAAATGGATGCCGAGGCCGTCGATGACGGTGCGGTACTGACCCCGGGAGTTGAGCTCGGCGGCCAGGGCGTGCACGTCGTGCTCCTCGAGCCAGGCGCGACACAGTTCCGCGACGGCGGCCGCCGGGATGCCCTGCGACCAGTCCGCGACCGGCGCCGGTTCGGGCAGCCGCACCCGGCGGAGACGTTCGTGCAGGTCAGCGACCTGGTCGGCCGGAATGTCGAGTTCGAAAGGCACCACGTCACGGGTCGCGCCGAGGGGAACGGTGCCGGAGGAGGCGTCACGGGACACGTCGGCGTCGCGGGACATGGACGGCACGCTAGACGGCGCGCGAACACGCTGCCGTACCGGCCACCGGATGGGGTGTCACCCCCCCACGCCGTCGTCGGAACCCGGTCCCCCGAAGGTGCCAACTTCCCCCCGCGACGTCACACGGCCCGTCATCGTGGCGATGAACGGAGCGGAGGTGATCATCGTGCTGAACGAACGGCCCGCGCCGCTGCTGGCGGCAGCTGCGGATCTCGACGAGTGCGACGGCTACGTGGTCCTGGTCTTCGACCCGGAGACCGGGGAGATGGACGCCCACGGCCCCTACGAGGGGGTCGCGGCCACGCTCCGCGCGGAGGAACTGCGCCGGAACTTCGATCGCGACGAGCTGCCCGACGTGGTGGTCCGGGTGAGCCGGCTGCACCTGCCCACGGAGGTGCCCCAGCAGGTCCGGTGATCTCCGCTGGTGATCGCGGGTCCGAGGGGGTAGACCCTCGGGCGTGACGACGGATGCGCAGCGCGGCGAGACCGGACCCTCCAGCACGGTGCGCGAGATGGCGCTCGAGCTGTTCCGGGCGCACGGCATGACCACCGTCTTCGGCAACCCCGGCTCGACCGAGCTCCCGATGCTCCAGCAGTTCCCCGACGACTTCACCTACGTCCTCGGGCTGCAGGAGGCGGCGGTCGTCGGGATGGCCGACGGGTACGCCCAGGCCACCGGCCGTCCGACGCTGGTCAACCTGCACACCGCCCCCGGGGTCGGGAACGCGATGGGGGCGCTGGTCAACGCCGCCGCGAACAAGACCCCGCTGGTCGTCACCGCGGGCCAGCAGGTCCGCCCGATGATGACGCTCGAGGCGCTGCTGACCAACCCGCGCGCCACCGAGCTCCCGGCGCCGGCCGTGAAGTTCGCCGCCGAGCCCCCGCGCCCGCAGGACGTGCTCGCGACGCTCGCGCGCGCCATCCACGTGGCGACCACCCCGCCCAGGGGACCGGTGTTCGTCTCCATCCCCATGGACGACTGGGGCGTCGAGCTCTCCGGCGGAGACCTCGACGTCGCCCGGCGTGCCATCGGCCGCACGGTGCGGGCGCCCCTGCTCCCGGACCCCGCCGACGTCGACCGGTTGGCCGCCGCCCTCGACGGCGCCTCGGCGCCGGCCCTGGTGTTCGGCGGTGACGTCGACGCCGGCGGCGGCTTCGACGACGCGGTGGCGCTCGCCGAGCGCTGCTCGGCCGCGGTCTACGGCCCGCCCGCCGACGGACGGGTCGGCTTCCCCGAGGACCACCCGCTCTTCCGCGGCAGCCTGCCGATGGCGATCGCGCCGCTGGCGGACACCCTCGAGCCCCACGACGTCGTCGTCGTGCTCGGCAGCGCCGTCTTCCGCTACTACCCCTACGTCCCGGGACGGTTCCTGGCCGAGGGCACGACGCTGCACCACGTCACCGCCGACCCCGACCAGGCGGCCCGTGCCCCCATCGGCGACGCGCTCGTCGCGGACCCGACGGCGGTGGTGCGCGCGCTGGCCGAGCGCGTCGCCGCGTCGTCGCGCACGGTGCCGGGTGCGCCGCCGGCCGTCGAGAAGGCCCAGCCCTCGGCCACACCGGGGACGCTGACCCCCGAGGAGGTCTTCGACGCCGTCGACGCGGTGTGGCCGGCCGACGGGGTGGTGGTCGACGAAGCGCCGTCCAACCGGGCCGTGCTGCACGCGCGCCGCCCGGTGCGCCGGCCCGCCAGTTCGTACTTCACGACGTCGGGTGGGCTCGGCTTCGGGTTGCCGGCTGCGGTGGGCGTGGCGCTGGCGGATCGGGAGCGTCCGGTGCTGGCGGCGATCGGGGACGGCTCGATGCAGTACTCGATCCAGGCGCTGGCGACGGCGTCCGCGCTCGGCGTGCCGGTCACGGTGCTGGTCCTCGAGAACCGGGACTACGCGATCCTCAAGTGGTTCGCGGACCGCGAGAACACCCCGAAGGTGCCCGGGCTGGACCTCCCGGCGCTCGACTTCACGGCGCTGGCCGCCGGGTACGGGGTGGCGGCCGAGGTCGCGACGACCACCGACGAGCTGCGCGCCGCCCTCGAGCGCGGGCGCGACGGCGACGGACCGCGGCTGGTCTCGGTGCCCATCGGCCGCGCCGCGGAGTGACGGGCGTCCTCACGGGGCCCGGAGCGGCGCGACTGCGGAGCGGCCGTTCTGAGCGAAGGGCACCTTCGGTCGAATAGATGGGCGAGTGGCGCCCACCGTCGAACACGCCGCCCGCCGTCGTCGTGGGCGAAGGGCACCTTCGATCGATCTATGTGACCGAGGGTGCCCTTCGCTAAGCACGCCCGACCGCGCTTGACCTCGACATTGCTCGAGGTCCGACCCTGGGGTCATGACCGCCCCCGCCCACAATCCACGTGCTGCCCCACCGAACCCCCCGGTAGCGTCGGGGCACGTGTCCACCGAGACCCGGGCCGCCCGCCCGGACAGCACCGCGCCCGAGGTCGGGCCGCCGGCCGTCGAGGTGGCCGACCTCGTCAAGCGCTACCCCAAGGCCCGCACCAACGCCGTCGACGGCATCTCCTTCGCCGTCGCCCCGGGTGAGGTCTTCGGGCTCCTCGGCCCCAACGGCGCCGGGAAGACGACGACGATCGGCGTGCTCACCACCCGCGTGCGCAAGACCGCGGGGCGGGCCACCGTGGCCGGCATCGACGTCGCCGCCGACCCGGTGGGCGCCCGCGCGGTGCTCGGCGTCGTGCCCCAGCGCCCCAATCTCGACCGCTCCCTCGACGCCCGGGCCAACCTCGTCTGGCACGCCGCCTATCACGGGGTGCCGCGGGCGCGGCGCGGCCCGCTCGCCGACGAGCTCCTCGAACGGATGGGCCTCGCCGAGAAGGCGTCCACGAATCCCGACGAGCTCTCCGGCGGCCAGGCGCAGCGCCTGATCATCGCGCGGGGCCTCATGCACGACCCCCGCGTGCTCTTCCTCGACGAGCCCTCCACGGGGCTCGACCCCCAGGCGCGGCTGTTCGTCCACGACCGTGTCGCCGAGCTCGCCGCGGGCGGGGTCACGATCGTGCTCACCACCCACGACATGGACGAGGCCGCGAAGCTCTCCGACCGGGTCGGCATCGTCGACCACGGGCGCCTGCTCGCGCTCGACACCCCGGGCGCGCTGGTGGCTGGACTCTCCGGCTCGGCGACGGTGGACCTCGACGTCGTCGGGACCGAGCCGGCCGTGCTGCGCGACCGGCTCGCGGCCGTCCGGGGCACTGCCGGTGCGGAGGTGCTCGACGGCGGATTCCGCCCCGTGCGGCGCGGTGCGGTTGCGTGCCCGCGTGGACGGCGAGGCGGGTGCGGCCCTGCCGGGCCTGCTCGACGAGGTCGCGATCGCCGGCGGACGGGTCCTCGACGTCGGGCTCGGCGAGCCGACGCTCGAGGACGTGTTCATCGACCTGACCGGACGGGGCCTGCGGTGACCACCATCCCGACGACGGCGGCCATTCGCCGCGTGTCCAGCTCGCGCGCCTTCCTCGGCGTGCTCGGCCGCGACGTGGCGGTCACCGGACGGGAGTTCGGCAGCTTCCTCTCGCAGGTGCTGGTGCAGCCGTTCTTCCTGCTGTTCGTCTTCGGCAAGGTGCTCAGCCAGCTCGGCTACATCGCGCCGGGGTACGCCCAGCTGCTGCTCCCGGGGCTGCTCGCGCTCAACGCGTTCTTCGTCGCGGTGCAGGCGGTCGCGCTGCCCCTGGTGATCGACTTCAGCTACACGAAGGAGATCGAGGACCGGCTGCTGGCACCGCTCTCGACGCGCATGGTCGCCGTCGAGAAGATCGTGTTCGGCGCGCTGCGCGGCCTGATCGGGTCGCTCGTGATGATCCCGGTGGGCTATCTCGTGCTCGACCGGGTCACGTGGCATCTCGGGGGGCTCCCGCAGTCCGCGATCCTGCTCGTGCTCGGGGCGCTGGCCGGTGGGGCGGCGGGGCTGGTGATCGGCACCCTGGTCTCGCCCCGGCGTATCAACATCGTCTTCGCGGTGGTGATCACGCCGCTGCTGTTCACCGGCTCCACGCAGTTCCCGTTCCTGCGAGATCTCCTCGCTGCGGTGGTTCCAGGTGATCTGCGCCTTCAACCCGATCACCTACGTCGCGGAGGGCCTGCGCGGGGCGCTCACTCCGCAGATCCCCCATCTCCCGGCGTGGGTGTGCTTCGGCGCCCTGGTGCTGGCGTGCGCGCTGTTCGGGGCGGTCGGGATCCAGGGGTTCGTCCGGCGGGCGCTGGATTAGGTGCGCGGAGCCACCTTTCCGGTCACCTCCGCGAGCCGCGCCCCCTGCACCCGGGCCGCCCCGAGGGCATCCTCGTCGGGCGCCGCGGACTTCCGCGACACCCACGAGGCTCCGTAGGGGTTGCCGGACTCCATCAGCGACGGATCGGCGGCGTAGCCGAGCGGCATGATCAACGTGCCCCAGTGGTAGAAGACCATGTTCATCGCCACGATCGTCGCCTCGAGCCCGCCGTGGCGGGTCGAGGCCGAGGTGAACGAGGTCCCCACCTTCGAGGCGAGTCTGCCCTGTGCCCACAGCCCGCCCGTGGTGTCGAGGAACGCCTTGAGCTGCTCGGCGGCGGCGCCGAACCGGGTCGGGCTGCCGAGCGCGATCCCGTCCGCCCACTCGAGGTCCTCGAGGGACGCGACCGTGTCGTAGGGGTTGTTCTCCACCCACTCCTTCCAGCGGCGGTTGGCCGCGATCGCCTCCTCCGGGGCGCGCTCGGCGACCGGCCGGACCCGGACCTCGGCTCCCGCGTCGCGGGCCCCGGCCGCGAGCGCCTCGGCGAGCGCGGCGACGTTGCCGGTGGCGGAGTAGAAGACGACGACGATGCGAGCCAACACGAACCTCCTGGGCGAAGCGGGATGACGACGACGATGCGAGACCCCGCCGATGCGAGACCTCCGGGGAGCTGGGACGGCGGATCGGCGAGATCCCACCCTCTCGCGGCCCCCGCGCGGGTGCGTGCCCAGGACCGGACGGGTGCGGTTCGGCACACTGGACGGGTGGCGACGGCGGGTCGGTTCCCCCCGGGGCGTCCGGCGGGTTCCGCCCGGGCGGCTCCTCCATCGAGCCCCGGGGCGCGCCCGTCGAACGGGTCCGGCGGCACGGAGGCCCTGCGCGGCCTGGTCGTGCTCCACCGGCGACTGTCCGCCTTCGCGACCGCCCACGACGCCGGGCCCGCTGCGGTCGTCGCGCTGCTCTCCGAGGAGCTCGGTGCGGTCGTCGGCGTGGTCGACGCCGGCCCGGAGCACACCGTGCTCGCGGCCTGCGCGCCCGGCGTCGACGAGGGCCGCGCCGCCGCCGTGCTGCGCGCCGAGGTGACGGGAACGCGCGGCGGCCGGGTCCTCGCCGCGGCGGGCCGGGGCGGACGGGCGCTGCGGGTGCCGGGCGCCGGCACCCGGGTGCGCGTGGTGGTGCCCGTGGTGGTGGGCGGCGAGACCGCCGCGTTCCTGCTCGCCGAGGAGGACCCGGCACGGCGCGAACGGCCCGCTGCGCTCGACGGGGACGACGTGCTGCTCCTGGCCGCCGAGCACGCGGCCACGATCGTCGGGGTGCTCCTGGGACGGGAGCGCGTGCTCGCGGCCGCCGCCGGTCACGTCCGCGACGACCTGCTCTCCGGGCTGCTGCTCGACCGGGCCCGCTCGGCCGCCGAGGCGGCGCAGTGGGCCGAGCACGTCGGGTTCACCGAAGGTGTCCCGCACCGCGTGCTCGTCGTCGTGCCCCGGACGATCGAGCCGGCGACCGAACGCGCCGACACCGCCGCCCGCCCGCCCCTGCTCGCCGAGGCCCGCGACCGCCTGGCGCGCCTCGTGCCCGGCGTCCTGGCCGTGGTCCGCGACCGCGAGGTCGTCGCGCTCGTCCCGGTCTCCGCCGACCCCGCGGCCGTCGGGACCGCCACCGCGGCCGCCCTCGCGCGCCGCGGCGGGGACTGGCCGGTGACAGTGGCCCTGGGACGCGAGGTCGACGACGTCGCCGGGCTGCCCCGCTCGTACGACCAGGCCCGCCGCACCCTGGAGGCCGCCCGACGCCTCGGCCGGGAGGGCCGGTTGCTGCGCTTCGAGGACCTCGGCGTGCACCGGCTGCTCCTGCAGGTCCCGGACCCCGAGGACGCGCGGACGTTCGCCCGCGAGGTGCTCGGACGGCTGGCCGACGACACCTCGGAGCGCACCGTGGAGCTCGTCCGCACCCTCGCCCGGTACTTCCGCGAGGACGGCAGCCCGCAGCGCACCGCGAAGGCGCTCTCGGTGCACCCCAACACCGTCGGGTACCGGCTCCGGCGGGCCGAGGAGCTCTCCGGGCTCGCCCTCGAGCGCTACCAGGACCGGCTCGCCGCGCAGGTCGCCCTGGAGATCCTGGGGTGGATGGAGTGAGCGGCATCGCCGAGGCGCTCGCCGCCCGCCCGCTCCTGGCCGACGGCGCGATGGGGACCCTCGCCCAGGCCACCGGCGCCCGGCTCGAGGGACCGGGCAGCGAGCTCGCCCTGGTCGCCCCGGAGCTGGTCGGGGCGCTGCACCGTCGCTACCTCGACGCCGGCGCCGAGGTGCTGCAGACCCACACCTACGGAGCGAGCCGGCTGCGCCTGGCCCGCCACGGCCTCGCCGCCCGCGCGCGGGACATCAACCTCGCCGCCGCCCGGCTCGCCCGGCAGGTCATCGACGACGCGGCCCTCGACCGGCCGGTCTTCCTGGCCGGGTCGGTGTCGCCCGCGACCTCACCGCGCACGCCCGGCCCCGTCGATTCCGCCGCGGTCCGGGCCGCCCTCCGCGAGCAGGTCGCCGCGCTGGATGCCGGGGGGGTCGACCTGCTGGTGCTCGAGACGTTCGCGCACGCCTCGGAGCTCGCCGAGGCCGTCGAGGCGGCCCGGGAGGTCAGTGACCTGCCGGTGATCGCCCAGGCCACGTTCGTGGACGAGGACGGTGCTCCGGTGACCACCCACGGCGAGACCCCGGAGCACGTGGCCCACGTGGTGGGGTCGTTGCGGCCCCTCGCCGTCGGGTCGAACTGCACGCTCGGTCCGCAGGGGCTGCTCGCGGTGGTGCGGCGGATGGCCGCGGCCGTGCCCGAGGGTGTCCTGGTCAGCGGGCTGCCCAACGCCGGCCTGCCGCACGTCGTCTCCGACCGTTCGGTCCGCTTCGCCTCCGACACCGCGCACTTCGGGCGCTACGCCGCGCACTACGTCGCCGCCGGTGCCCGCCTGGTCGGCGGCTGCTGCGGCACCACGCCCGCCCACGTGGCGGCCGCCGCGGCCGCGCTCGCCGAGACCCCGCGACCGGCGGCACGCGAGCCGGCGGCGCCACCGGCACGACCCGGGACCGTGACCGTCACCGTCGGCGCCGGGTCCGCCTCCGCTCCGCTCTCCGCCCTCGACGACGAGCCCGGCCGGGCGCCGGCCCCCGGTGACGCCGAGGTCCCGGGGCCGGGGCGCGGCGTGCTGGGGCGGTGGCTGGACGCGGCACTGTCGGGCACGGGGACGCAGCCGCTGCTCGTCGCCGAGGCCGGGGGGACCGGCGCGGACGACCTCGCGGCGGGCCTCGCGCGCGGCCGGGCGGCGCTCGAGGCGGGCGCGCAGGTGCTGTGGTCGGGCCGCGAGCGTTCGCGACGGCCGCGCACCACCGCGGCCGCGGTGGCGGCCGGCCTGCACGAGGCCGCCGCGGCCGACGTCATGCTCACCGTGACCAGCTGGAACACCAGCCGGATGGCCCTGCAGGCCGACCTGCTCGGGCTCGACGCGCTCGGCATCCACGCGCTGGTGTGCGAGACGGGGAACCCGCCGGTGCACGCCGACCGTCCGGTGCGCGACGGGGTGTGGGAGGTCGACGCCCTCGGCCTGGTGGAGCTCGCGACGTCGCTCGCCCGGGGGGTCGACCCCGACGGCTCCGCGCTGCCGCTGGCGTGCCCGTTCCGGATCGGGGTGCGGGTGACGCCGGGCGCGGACGACCTGGACCGGGAGCTGGCCCGGGTCCGTGCCAAGATCCGGGCCGGGGCGGAGTACCTCGTGACCCGTCCGGTCTACGAGCTCGACCGGCTGCGTCGGGTCCGGGCCGGCCTCGACCAGGACCGGATGCGGGTCCCGGTGCTCATGACGGTGGCCCCCCTGTCGGGCTTCGCGGAGGCCGAGCAGCTGCGCCACGAGGTGCCCGACGTCGTGCTGCCCGAGCCCGTGCTCGCGCGCGCCCGCCGGTCGGGGGAGGACCCCGCCCTCGGCCTCGACGTCGCCGCCGACCTCGTGGCCGAGGCGGTCGGCGAGGGGCTCGTCGAGGGCGTCGTCGTCCGCCGCCCCGGCACGCCGGAGCGTCTCGCCGAGGCGGTGGCGCGGCTCGGTGAGGTGTTGGGCCCGCCGAGGTCAGACGGCGACGGGATCCTCCGCGGCCGGGCGTGATGCGGCGGTGGCCCGCACCGCGGCGCGCAGGTGCGCGACCGTCTCGCGCAGATAGGTGACCTCACGGGTCAGAGACGCCACCGTCTCGCCGGCGAAGTCGTAGGACAGCTCCTCCGGCATGACCACGACCCCACAGCAGGGGCAGGTCGCGGGCGTCGTCATCGGGTCCACCTTCACGGGTCGTCGCGGGCCGTCTCCGAAGAGCGACGTGATCGGGTCGCTCGACTCCCAGTCTCCCGACGAGCCCGCGGCGCGGCACTGTCGCGCACGACAGGGTTGGTGGCCCGCGTGTTGTGGTCCGGCACAGCCGTCCGGGACCGCTACTCCGGTTGGGTCACGAGGATCTTCCGCCACTGCTCCACGCGCTCCTCGGCGACCCCCGCGGCGGCCGCGACCCGCTCCGCGCCGTCGCCGTCGAGCCGGTCGAGGACCGCGAGGATCTGATCGCCGGACACCCCCACCTCGCCGGCCGGGACGGCCCCGGGGCGCAGTGCTCCGCGTCGTTCCAGCCGGCGCTGCAGCCCGACCCGGCGGGCGTTGGTGCGGGAGAAGTCGGCCTCGACGGCCGCACGCGTCACCCCGGCGAGGCGGAGCAGGAGCGCGATCGCCACGCCGGTGCGGTCCTTGCCCGCGGTGCAGTGGACGAGGACCGGATGGGGCCCATCGACCACGGCGTCGAGCATCGTCGGGAACCAGGCGTGCGCCGCGTCGAGCAGGCCGAGGTAGAGCTCGCCGGGCTCGAGGCGGTCATTGCGCCCGCGGTCGACCAGGTCGGGGGCCAGCGCGTCGACCAGGGGGAGGCGAACCCGCCGGGTCGAGGTGGCCGGGAGCGGGTAGGGGCCGTCGAGCTCGCGGTCGCTGCGCAGGTCGACCGCCACCCCGGGCGGCCAGGCGAGGCCCTCCGGCCAGCCCGGCGCCGTGGGGCCGTCGTCGGCGAACGGGGCGTCACCGCGCAGGAGGATCCTGGGCCGGGTCCGGCGGTCGTCCGCGGTCGGGAGCCCCGCGACGTCCCGGATGTTCGTCCAGGGCGGACCCGGAGGCACGTGGGCGGCGAGGTCGCGGACGTGGTGGGCCTCGCGTCGCAGCCGACCCAGGCGCCGCAGCGGGTTCTTCACGGGTCCCGATCCTCGCACCGGACGGCGTCAGGCCGGTCGGCCGGAGAGGGGCGTGCGGCGCAACAGCGCGTGCACCGCACGCACGAAGCCCTCGACGTCGTCGAGCCCGAACGCCTGGCGCTGCAGGATGAAGCCGGGCAGCAGGGCCATGACGACGCGCGCCCCGTCGTCGGGGTCGAGGTCGGCGGGGACGGCGCCGCCCGCGCGGCCGCGGCGCAGCACGTCGGCCATGCCGGCGCGGATGGCGTCGAACCGGGCCGCCGCCCGCTCGCGCAGTGACTCGTCGCGCAGCAGCTCGCCCCAGGCCTGCACCCCGCACCGGGCCAGCTCGTCGGTGGGGACGACCTCTCCGGAGGGGAGCGTGATCGTCTCAGCGCCCATCGGCCCGACGACGGCGGCGACGATGTCACCCACGCTGGGCGGTCCGTTCCCGTCGCCGCTCGCCTCGACGCGACCCGCCATCACCCCGAACGCCTGGCCCGCGATCTCGAGGATCACGTCCTCCTTGCTCGGGAAGTACCGGTAGAAGGCCCCGGCGGACATCCCGGCCTCCCGGGCGATGTCGGGCATCGAGGTCTGGTGGAAGCCGTCCCGGGCGAAGCAGCGTCGCGCGGCGGCGACGATCTCGCGCCGCCGGGCCTCCCGGCGCTCGTCGGAGATCCGTGGCACGGCGACCTCCTTCCGTGAACGAGCATTCGCCTTGACGCGTTGGTGGCTTCGGCCCCATCATAGTGAAAGAACGTTCGCGGAATGGGGAGGTGGTCGCGGTGACCGGGACGACGTCGAGGACGACTTGCTGCGTCGTCGGGGGCGGGCCTGCGGGGATGATCCTCGGCCTGCTGCTGGCGCGGGCCGGGGTGGAGGTCACCGTGCTGGAGAAGCACGCGGACTTCCTGCGGGACTTCCGGGGTGACACCGTCCACACCTCGACGCTGACCCTGCTCGACGAGCTGGGGCTGTGGCCGCGCTTCGCGCAGCTGCCCTACCGGGAGCTGACGAAGGCCCGGATCCGGCTCGACAGCGGCGACGTGGACTTCGCCGACATGACGCGGCTGAACGAGCCCCACCCGATGGTCGCGATGGTCCCGCAGTGGCACCTGCTGGACATGCTCGCCGCGGCGGCCCGGGAGGAGCCGACGTTCACGCTGCGGATGAGCACCGAGGTCACCGGGATGGTCCGCTCCGGGGACCGCGTGACCGGGGTGCGGCTGGCCGACCGCGCCGAGGACGGCACCCTCGGGCCCGAGTCCGTGCTGGCCGCCGACCTCGTCGTCGCCTGCGACGGGCGCGACTCCCGGCTCCGGGCCGACTCCGGCCTGCCGCTGTACCGCTACCACGTCCCGCTCGACGTCGAGTGGTTCCGGGTCCCGCGGCAGGACGACGACCCCGAGGGCGGGCTCGGTCGGGTCGGCCGCGGGCGGTTCATGGTGTTCCTCGACCGCGGCGACTACTACCAGTGCGCGCTGATCATCGGGAAGGGCACCGACGCGCGGCTGCGCTCCGGCCCGGTCCAGGGGTTGCGCGACCTCGTCGCCGGGATGAACCCGTGGATGGCGGACCGGCTCGACGCGATCTCCTCGTGGGACGAGGTGAAGCTCCTCGAGGTCACCCTCGACCGGCTGCGGCGGTGGTCGGCCCCCGGCCTGCTCTGCATCGGGGACGCGGCGCACGCGATGTCTCCGGTCGGCGGGGTCGGCATCAACCTCGCCATCCAGGACGCGGTCGCCGCCGGGCGGGTGCTGGCCGGGCCGCTGCGGGCCCGGGACGCCGCTGCCGTGGACCGGGCGGCGGCCTCGGTGCAACGGCGGCGCACCTTCCCGACCGTGGTGACGCAGACGCTGCAGGACCTCGCCCACCGCCGCGTCGTCGCGCCGCTGCTCTCCGCCGAGGCGATCGACCACGCGGACGCCACCGTGCCGTTCCCGATCCGGCTGATCGAACGCTTCCCGGTCCTGCAGTGGCTGCCGGCCCGGCTGGTCGGGGTCGGCGCGCTGCCCGAGCACGCACCCGAGTGGGCGCGCCGGGCGCCGATGCCGGTGCCGGATGCCAGCGAAGCGTCGTTGCTTTCATCCAGTGGCAGGAAAGCCCCGTCGTCGGGTTCGGTCAGCCCGCCAGCATGAAGAACTCGAGCGCGTTGCCGTCCGGGTCCTTCACCGACAGCGCCAGCCCGTAGTCGGCCTCGACGATCCCGCTGTGCGCGATGCCGACGGCGTCGAGGTGGTCGCGCCACGCGGACGGCGCGCCGACACCGGCGGCCCGTCCCTTCGGCCGGGCCGCGGCGCGGGTTCGTGAAAGCCGGTTTTCTGGCGTCCAGCGTCGAGACAAGGGGGAGCACGCCGACAGGGAGGCTTTCCTGACAGCTCCTCAGGCGGCGACCGGGAACGTCCGCGGACCGCGCAGGATCGTCGCCGTCTTCGGGACCAGCCGCCCGGCCGGGCGCAGCCGCGGCAGGCGCTCGGCGAGCATCCGCAGCGCCACCTCGCCCTCGAGCCGGGCGAGCGCCGCGCCGAGGCAGTAGTGCGCCCCGCCCGAGAACGCCAGGTGCGGCGTCGTCTGCTCACGGCGGAGGTCGAAGCGGTCCGGGTCGGGGTGGGCGTCGGGGTCGCGGCCGGCCGCGGCTACGAGGACGAGGACACCCCAGTTCCGGCGGAACTCCACCCCGCCCAGCTCGGTGTCCTCGTGCGCGATCCGCGCCGTCAGCTGCACCGGGGGGTCGAAGCGCAACGTCTCCTCCACGGCGCCCGCCGCGAGCGACGGGTCCGCCACCAGCGCCTCCCACTGCTCCGGGGTGGCCTGCATCGCCCGCACGGCGTTCCCGATGAGGTTGGTCGTGGTCTCGAAGCCCGCCACGAGCAGCAGCTGGGCCAGCGACACCAGCTCGTCCAGCGACATCTGCCCGGCGTCGAGGGCACCGACCAGCCCCGACACGACGTCGTCGCCGGGCTCGGCCCGCCGCCGGTCGACGAGGTCGGTGAACAGCTCCCGGGCCTCGGCGGTGGTGCGGGCGAGCTCGTGGGCGTGGGACACCGAGCGCACCCCGTCGAGCGCGGTGCCCAGGGCCCGCCCCCAGCGCGCGAACCGCTCGGCGTCGATCGAGGGGATGGCCAGCAGGCGGGCGATCACGGTGATCGGTAGCGGCGCGGCGAGGTCGGTGACCAGGTCGAACCGGCCGCGCGCGGCGGCGTCGTCGAGCAGGCGGGCCGTGACCTCCTCCGCCACCACCCGGTACTGCTGCAGCCGGCGCGGCGTGAACGTGGGCTGGGCGAGCCGGCGCAGCCGGGTGTGGTCGGGCGGGTCGAGCCCGAGCAGCGAGAGGTCGACCGGTTCGAGCAGCGACGCCTCGGCGTCGTCGGGGGCGAACGGCGGGCGCCCGTCGGCCAGCCGGACCCCGAAGCGCCGGTCGCGCAGGACCTGCTCGCACAGCGCGTGGGTGCCGACCGCGGAGAGGCCGACCCGGCTGCGGGCGAGCCCGGCCGACCGGACGGTCGCGTAGGTCGGGTAGGGGTCGTGCCGCCACGGCTTGTGCATCAGTCGGGCCACCGGGTCGCCGCGCACGGCCAGCGCCAGGCCCCCGAGCCGCATCGCGGTGATCCGTCCGCCGAGCGCGAGGTCGTCGCGCAGGGACTTCGGTGAGGGCAGGGCCATGGACGGCGACACCTCTCGGGGGTGCGGTACGGCTCACGTGGCCGGGCCGGGCAGACCGGGCGACAGTGGGCATGAGGTCGTCGTCCACGATGCCAGCCGTGGACCGGGCCGGAAGGGGAGTCGCCAGGTGACCAGCGAGGGCGGGGTCGATCTGCTGGGCGAGGCCGCCGCGGGCGGCGGACCGTCCGGTGATCCCGCGGTGCTGCTCGCCCGGTGGCGGGCCGGCCGCGGGACCTGGTTCTCCGGCCCGCGCGGCGGTCTGCTGGCCCGCGGCGCCGCGCGGCGTCTCGACGACCCCGACGACGTCGGGCACGCGCTCGCCGAGGTGGCGGCCGCCGACCGGGAGCCGGCCCTCGTCGTCGGCGCCCTTCCCTTCGACGCGGCCGGCAAGGCCGCGCTCGTCGTGCCCCGCGACGTCACGTGGTGCCCGGCGCTCGGCCGCTCGGTGCCCGTCCCCGCCTCGGGCGGCCCCGGGCCGCGCTGGGGTGCGCGGGCCGTGCCGGAGCCGGGGGGCTACGAGGCGATGGTCGTCGAGGCGCTGGCCCGGATGGCGGGCGGCGAGCTGGAGAAGGTCGTGCTCGCCCGCGTCCTCGACCTCGACGCGGACGCTTGCATCGACCAGGCCGCCATGCTGACCGGCCTCGCCGCGCGCGACCCGGCCGGCTACGTGTTCGCCGTCGACCTCCCGCCCGCGACGGGTGGTCCGCCCCGCACCCTGCTCGGCGCGAGCCCCGAGCTGCTGATCTCACGTCGCGACGGCGAGGTCGTGGCGAATCCCCTCGCGGGTTCGGCGCCGCGCCGCAGCGATCCGGCCGACGACGAGGCGGCCGGTGCCGCGCTGCTCGCGTCGGCCAAGGACCGGCACGAGCACGCCCTCGTCGTCACCGACGTCGCGGCCGCCCTGGGCGACGTGTGCGACGCCCTCGACGTCCCCGACGAGCCGTCGCTGGTACGCACCGACGCGATGTGGCACCTGTCGACGACGATCCGCGGCCGCTCGCCGCGCTCGGCCCTGGACCTGGCCCGCGCGCTGCACCCCACCCCCGCCGTCGGCGGGGTCCCCCGGGCCGCGGCGGCCCGGGCGATCACCGAGCTCGAACCGTTCGACCGCGGCTTCTACACCGGGATGGTGGGCTGGACCGACGCCTCCGGCGACGGCGAGTGGGTCGTCGCCCTGCGGTGCGGCGAGGTGTGCGGCCGGTCGGCCCGGCTCTACGCCGGCGCCGGGCTGGTGCCCGCCTCGGTGCCGGCGGCCGAGCTCGCCGAGACGACCGCGAAGCTGGAGACCATGCTCGCGTCGATGTGACCCGGTCACACTGGTGACCGTGGACTGGGCGGAGCTGCGGGCGGGCCGGACGCTATACGAGGACGACGCGATCCTCGTGCTCGACAAGCCCGCCGGCTGGTCGGTGATGGGCGAGCGGCACGACACCGACCTCGTCCGCCTGGCCGCCGACCACGGCGAGGAGCTGTGGCCGGCCCACCGCATCGACAAGGTGACCAGCGGCGTCGTCCTGTTCGCCAAGGACCTCGCCCACCACGGCGACCTCACCCGCCAGTTCAGCCGGCGCACCGTCGAGAAGACCTATCTCGCGCTCACCGCGACGACGGGACTCCCCGAGCGGGGCCGCGTCGAGCTGCCGCTCTCCGTCGGCCGCAAGAACCGGGTGCGCATCGCGGCGCCGCGCGAGGCCATCGTCCGCGACGGTGACACCTGGAGCGTCCCCGACGTCGCCGTGAGGGACGGCGTCAGCGTCTACCCGAGCACGACGACGTTCGAGCGCCTCGAGGAGACCGACGGGACGACGCTGCTCGCCGTGCACCCGCTCACGGGTCGGCGCCACCAGATCCGCGTGCACCTCGCCTGGATCGGGCACGCGCTCGTCGGCGACCCGCTCTTCGACAAGCACGCGACGACCCGCACCGGCCTGCACGCGCACTCGCTGACCTTCGACGCTCCCGGCGGGCAGCGGTTGACCGTCACCGCCGAGCCCGACGACGAGTTCCGTGCCCTGGGTGCGCTTTCGCGCTCGTGAGCACTAATCCGCCCTATAGAGCCTGTCGGGTTTTGGGGGTCCCGGTCGGCCCCCGGACCTGATTAGATCTTGGGGTGGCTCGTGGGTTCCGTCCGGTGGATCGTGAGACCGGGTTCTTGTTGCCCCCCGACATCCGGGACTGGCTGCCCGAGGGACATCTGGCCTGGGTGTTGATCGACGCGGTCGAGGCGCTGGACTTGACCGCGTTGATCAGCACCTATCGTCTGGGTGGGCGGGGTCGGCGAGCCTATGACCCGACGATGATGCTGACCCTGTTGGTCTATGCCTATTGCTGTGGGCAGTCCTCGTCGCGCCAGATCGAGCGGCTCTGCGAGCACGACACCGCGTTCATGGTGATCACCGGCAACCAGCATCCCGACCACGACACCATCGCCGCGTTCCGGCAGCGCCACCGTGAGCTGTTCAAGGACCTGTTCACCCAGGTGCTGGGGTTGTGCCGGGAAGCCGGGCTGGGCCAGGTCGGGACGATCGCAGTCGATGGCAGCAAGTTCCGCGCGAACGCCTCGTCGCGGGCCAACCGCACCGCCGCCGGTATCGAACGCGTCCTGGCCGCCGAGGACCCTGCCTCCGCCGGGCCGCAGGGGTCCGCTCAGGGCGAGTTCGACCTGGGTGGGTTGGTCGAGGACCGGCTGGCCGCCGCGGAGAGCACCGACGCCGCCGAGGACGCCGAGTACGGGGCGGGGCGCCGGGGGGATGAGCCGGGCGAGGACATGGCCGACCCGCACCGTCGCCGGGCCCGGTTTGCGCAGGCCCGGGAGAAGATTCGGGCCCGGGAGGCGGCCACCGCGGCCGCGGCGGCGGCCCGCCAGACCCGCTATGAGCAGGCCACCGCGGCGCGGGAGGCCTACCGCGCCGAGCACGGCCGCTACCCCAAGGGTCGGCCCCCGACCGAGCCGGGCACCGCGGAGCCGGGCCCGCCGAGCAGGGCGAACACCACCGACCCCGACTCCCGCCCGCTGCGCACCGCGCAGGGTTTCCTGCAGGGCTTCAACGCCCAGGCCGCGGTCAGCGACGACCAGCTCGTGCTCGCCGTCGAGGTCGTCGACCAGGCCAACGACGTCGGCCAGCTCGCCGCGATGACCCACGCCGCGCTGGACAACCTGGCCGCGGCCGGGATCCCCGACCCGGTCGAGGCGGTGCTCGCCGACACCGGCTACTTCCACCCCGGCGACCTCGACGCCCTCCACAGCGCTCACCGCGACCACGCCGGCCCCGAGCCCCTGGTCCCACCCAACCGTGACGCGCTGCGCGACCCGGCCGAACAACATCCACCCCGCCGGCAGTCAGCCCGAGCCAAAGCGATGCGCGCCCGGCTGGCCGAGCCCGACCCACGCGCCCGCTACCGCCGCCGCGGCGTCACCGTCGAACCCGTCTTCGGGCAGATCAAGGCCCGTATCAGCGACCGGTTCCGGCTGCGCGGCTTCGACAACGTCCGCGCCGAACTGGCCCTGATCGCCACCGCCCACAACCTGCGCAAACTCCACACCGCCCGCCAGCTCGCCACCTGACCTCAGGCAGCCGCCCCCGGGCCCACCCGGCCCTTCGGACCCGCAGACCGGGCAGGCCGCCGGCCACCGCGACCAGCGGCCAAGCCAGCCACGCCACCACCCACACCCCAGCAACAAGGTCGGGCCGGCACACCCCAGCCCGCCCCGCAGCTACAAAACCCGACAGGCTCTATAGCACGGATTAGTGCTCACGAGGGCTTCGCCCACCTACGCGAGGGCCTCCGCCAGCAGGTCGAGCGAGGCCGCGAGCCCGTCGGCGTCCACGACCGGGAAGTACTGCAGCATCTCCGGGTCGGTGATCCCCGACCAGTCGTAGGTCAGCGTCACCCGGGTGCCGTCCCCGACCGGTTCGAGCCGGTAGGTCCACGTGTGCCCGGCCGGCGGGCCGCCGACCCCGCCCGGTGCCCAGCCCAGGGCCACGTCCCGCTCGTAGACGACGACGTGGTTCTCCATCGTGTAGTCGCCGAACAGGTCGTTGTGCATGTCCATCGTGAACACGTCGCCGAGCTCCTCGATCGCGAGGTGGGTGCGCGAGGCCCGCACCATCCCGGAGGCGTCGAGATCGGGGTGGCGGTCCGGGTCGGCGATCAGGGCGAACGTGCGCTCGGGCGGCGCGTCGATCGTGCGCGACACCTGGATCCTGCGGTCGGTCGTCTCGGCGGACGTCATGCGCCGATCGTGGCACGCCCCCCGGCGGGCGCCCACGCATGCCCTGTCGCGTGCCGGGGTAGACGTGCCGCCGTGGGAGCACGCATCACGCTGCACCGCGGCGACATCACCACCCAGGACGTCGACGCGGTCGTCAACGCCGCGAACTCCACGCTCCTCGGCGGTGGCGGGGTCGACGGCGCGATCCACCGCGCCGGCGGCAAGGAGATCCTCGCCGCGTGCCAGGAGCTCCGCGCGACGACGCTGCCCGACGGCCTACCCACCGGACAGGCGGTCGCGACGACCGGCGGGAAGCTCCCGGCGCGGCACGTCATCCACACCGTCGGCCCCGTCTACGCGAAGCGCACGGACCGTTCCGACCTGCTCGCCTCGGCCTACCGGGAGTCGCTGCGGGTCGCCGACGAGATCGGGGCCCGCACCGTCGCCTTCCCGGCGGTGTCGGCGGGGGTGTACGGCTGGCCGATGGACGACGCGGCGCGGATCGCCGTCGAGACCGTCGCGTCCACCCCGACGGACGTGGAGGAGGCGCGCTTCGTCCTGTTCGGCGACGAGGCGTACGACGCGTTCACCCGCGCGGTCCAGGCGCTTGACTGATCGGCCCCGCGCTCCTCGGCATCGCCGGGGGCGACGCGTGAGGTGTGTCCGGGTTGCCCCGTTGATGTCGATCCCACGTCTCCCGTCCCGGTCGTCACCGTCCTGATTCCGCGTCGTTGCCCGATTCGTGTGTGTCGGCGGGCAGCTGTGCGCGCACGCGGGCGCGGCACTGAGTCCGGCAGGTGAGACGAGCGAGCGAGGGCGAGTGGGGCAGGGCAGGCACCGCAAGCAGCGGGACGGTCAGGGTGTGGGGCGCGTGGCGCTGGCGGCGGCCGCGGTCGGGATGGGCGTGGTCCAGCTCTCGGGGATGGCGGCAGCGGCACCGGCGGCACCGGCCGGCATCGCCCCTGGCGTCGGCGGCACCCCGTGCACGACACCGACGATCAAGGCGTGCGTCGACCTCTCCGAGAACCGTGCGTGGCTCCTCGACGGGAAGGGCACCGTCGTGCACGGTCCGGTGAGCAACTCCCACGGGGCGACGGGGCACGAGACGCCGGTGGGCGACTTCGTCGTGCAGCGCAAGGACCGCTACCACGTCAGCCAGGAGTTCGAGGGCGCGAAGATGCCCTACGCGGTGTTCTTCGACGGCAACGGTCGGGCGTTCCACCAGGGCACCCTCGACCGGCAGTCCGCCGGGTGCGTGCGGTTGGGCGAGGCCGACGCCCGACGTTTCTTCGAGCACCTCAACCCGAACGACCGGGTGCAGATCGTTCCCTGACGACGGGCGCGATGGGCGCCCCGATCTCCGCCCGCACCCGGTCCGCCACCTCCCAGGCGGCCTGGTGCGCGACGGTCGGCAGCAGGCGCGGCATCGAGATGTAGCCGTGCGGCGCGCCCTGGTACTCGGTGTGCCGGACCTCGACGCCGGCGCCGCGCAGCGCGTCGACGTAGTGGGTGCCGTGGTCGCGCAGCGGGTCGTGCTCGGCGGTCTGCACGACGGCGGGTGGCAGGTCGGCCAAGTCGGCGCGCAGGGGAGAGGCGTAGGGCACGGTGCCGTCGGCGCCGGCGAGGTAGAGCGAGACGAAGCCGCGGATGTCGGAGGCGTTGAGGATGGGCGCGAACGGGATGGCGCGCTCGGAGGGGAGCACGTCGACCATCTCGGTGCCCGGGTAGACCAGGCACTGGACGCCGATCACCGGGGCGTCCTCCCCACGACGCCGGGCGTCGCGGGCCATCAGGCACACGACCGTCGCGAGGTTGCCGCCCGCGCTGTCGCCCATGACACCGATCCGGGCGGGGTCGATGCCCCACCGCCCAGGCTGGGCGGCGAGGGCCGCGGTCGCGGCGTAGGCGTCCTGGGCGGGGACCGGAAACGGGTGCTCGGGCGCGAGCCGGTAGTCCACCGACACCACGACCGCCCCGGCGAGGAGCGCGATCTGGCCGCAGAACCAGTCCGACTGGTCGAGGTCGCCCTGGACGTAGCCGCCGCCGTGGAAGTTCACGACGAGCGGGGCGGGCAGCCTCGCGGCCTCCGGCGGGCGGTACACGCGCACCGGCAGCACCACCTCCGGCGTCGTGACCGTGGTGTCCTCGATGACGACGCGCCGGTCGTGGCGTCCGACGATCGCGCGCCCGGCCGGGCCGGCCTGGATGCGCCCGGAGCGTTCGCGCGCGGCGGGGACCTCCTCGGGAGGCAGGTCGGCGACGGAGCCGCCGAGACGGGCACGGAGGACCCCGACCAGCCGGGCGCGCAGAGGCAGACGCACGCAAGACAGCTTCGCACGTGAACGGATGTGGTCGTCCGGACGACCAAATTCGTTCACATGGCCTCCGGCCAGACGGGCGCGCGCTTCTCCACGAACGACGACACGCCCTCGCGCCCCTCGGCCGAGAGCCCCCGGTCGCCGATCGACTTGGCCTCGAGGTCGAGGTGGGCGTCGGTGAGGACGCCGTTCGCGGTCCGCACCAGCTTCTTGGTGGCCGCCAGCGCCTGCGGCGGGCCCGCCGCGATGGTGGCCGCGAGCGCGGCGGTCTCGGCGTGCAGGTCCTCGTCGGGGACGACACGGCTCGCGAGGCCGCACGCGAGGGCCTCCTCGGCGCCCATCGGGCGATTGGTCAGGAACATGTCCATCGCCTTGGCCCGCCCGACCGCCGCGGGCAGCGTGGCCGTCATCCCGCCGTCGGGGGTCAGCCCGATCGCGGTGTAGGCCGGGCGCAGCCGCGCGCCGGCCGCCATCACGAGGACGTCCCCGGTCAGCGCGAGCGAGAGTCCGATGCCCGCGGCCCAGCCCTGCACCCCGATGACGACGGGGTGGGCGAGGCCGAGCAGGAGCCGCTGGCAGGAGTGGAAGTCGTCGGCCAGCGCGGTGAGGCTGGCGTCGGGGTTCGCCGCGAAGCCGCGGACGTCGCCGCCCACGCAGAAGTTGGCTCCCTCGGCGACGATCTCGACGACCCGCGCCGCCTGCGCAGGCCCGGCGAGGGCCTCCCGGAGCTGGTGACCCAGCTCGAGGTCGACGACGTTGTTCCCCGGCCCGTTCGTGAGCGCCACGCGCACCACGCCCGGCGTGTCCTCGGAGACCCGCACCCGTTCCGCTGTCACCGCGGTCCTCCTCCTCGAGACGTCCGGACGCCGTCCGTGCCGTCCACGCCGCATGGGGGCGGGGGGAGCCTGCCACGCTGCTCCCCCGGGTCGTCAGGTGCCGGCGTCGGGGTGAGCACGCCGATGGGGGACCATGGGCAGCGGACGATCATGCCCCGTCGAGAGAGAGGAACCCCCGTGCCCGACCTGCACATCCCGGCCGGCGCCGGTTCCCACCAGCAGGCCTACCTCGCGACACCGCCCCTCGGTGACGGACCCTGGCCCGGCGTCGTCGTCCTCCAGGACGCCTTCGGCATGACCGACGACCTGCGCGAGCACACCGACCGGCTGGCGACGGCGGGCTACGTCGCCGTCGCGCCCCGGCTCTACAGCCCGCGCGGCGGCGGGCCCCGGTGCGTGGCCGCGGTGTTCCGGGCGATGACCAGCGGCGCCGGCCCGGTGTTCGACGACATCGACGCCGCCCGCGGCTGGCTCGCCGCCCGCGAGGACTGCACCGGCCGGGTCGGGGTCATCGGCTTCTGCCAGGGCGGCGGGTTCGCCCTCCTCGCCGCCGCCCGCCAGGACTTCGCCGCGGCCGCGCCGAACTACGGACGCGTGCCCACCGAGGCCGAACGTGACCTCGAGGGCATCTGCCCGGTGGTCGCGAGCTTCGGCGCCCGGGACGTCTCGCTCACGGGCCACGCCGAGCGACTCGAGGCGGCCCTCGACGCGCTCGGCGTCGAGAAGGACGTCAAGACCTACCCGACGGCGGGCCACTCGTTCTTCGAGCGCTTCCCGGCCCAGGCCGTGGTGCGCCGGCTCGGCGCCGGGTACGACCACGACGCCGCCGAGGACGCCTGGGGCCGCATCCTGCGGTTCTTCGACACCCACCTGAGGGCGGCATGAGCCCCGCGGAGGGTCCGCCGGACCTCGAGCACTACCTCATCGACATGGACGGCGTGCTCGTCCACGAGGAGAACGCGCTCCCGGGCGCCGACGAGTTCATCCGCCGACTCGGGGAGGCGCAGAAACACTTCCTCGTGCTCACCAACAACTCGATCTACACCCCGCGCGACCTGCAGGCCCGGCTGCGGGCGAGCGGCATCGACATCCCGGTCGAGAACCTGTGGACCTCGGCGCTGGCCACCGCCCAGTTCCTCGACGACCAGCGTCCGGGCGGCACCGCCTTCGTCGTCGGGGAGGCGGGCCTGACGACGGCGCTGCACGAGGTCGGCTACGTGCTCACCGAGCGGGAGCCCGACTACGTCGTCATCGGCGAGACCCGGACCTACTCGTTCGAGGCGATCACCCGGGCGATCCGGCTCATCGAGCGCGGCGCCCGCTACATCTGCACCAACCCCGATGCGACCGGCCCGTCGACCGAGGGCACGCTGCCCGCCACCGGCTCCGTCGCCGCGCTGATCACCCACGCCACGCGCAAGCAGCCCTACTTCGTCGGCAAGCCGAACCCGCTCATGATCCGCGCCGGGCTGAACACCATCGGCGCGCACTCCGAGACCACCGCGATGATCGGCGACCGCATGGACACCGACATGGTCGCGGGGATGGAGGCGGGCCTGCACACGATCCTGGTGCTCTCCGGGGTGACCGACGTCGACGAGCTGGACCGCTACCCCTACCGGCCCAACCAGGTGGTCGAGAGCGTGGCGCACCTGTCGGTGGGCTCGCGGGGATAACGGGTACCTACCAGCCATGCCTGAGGACTTCGACGACCTGCCGTCGACGCTGCAGCGCTCCGAGAAGGGCGCCCGGGACACCTACGCCAAGGCGAAGGAGTCGGCCGAGGAGACCTACGGCGCGGGCGAGCGAGCGAGCCGGACGGCCTACTCGGCGCTGAAGCACAGCTACGAGAAGGTCGGCGACCACTGGGAGCCCAAGGAGCAGAAGGGTCCCTCGGACTCGCGCGCCGAGAGCGGCGGACGCAACCCCAGCGGTCAGCCGGCCGGCGGGGTGGACGCCAACGCCAGCAAGGAGCACCTCTACGAACGGGCCAAAGAGCTCGACGTCGAGGGCCGCTCGAAGATGAACAAGGACGAGCTGGCCGACGCGATCTCCAAGGCCAACGAACGAGCCACCCGGAAGGCCCGGGACGACTCGTGACCGGACCCGGGGACAGCGGGGAATCCGCGCCCGAGTCCGTGGACGGGAAGCCCCCGTCGTCGGTACATCGTCGATGATGCCGACCATGCCGACCCCACCGGACGATCCCACCGGCCCGGACGGGCCGGCAGGCCTCGCCGGCGCCGAACTGCCCGAGCGGCCGCCGATCGGGGTCGGTCGGGACGGACGCCGCCTCGGGTGGGCCGAGTTCGGAACCGCCGTGGTCGTCTACGTCCTCGTCCAGGTCGGCCTCGGGGTGCTGGTCGTCACGGCCCTGGGGCGCCTACCCTCGTCCCCGATCCTGCTCGGGGTCTCCGCGGTCTCGGCGTTCGCCGCCGTCGCCGTGGCGTTGGCGCTCCGGGTCCGGCGTTCCGCGGCCCTCGGGATCCGCGCGGTCCCGCCGCGGACGATCGCCCTCGCGATCGGTCTCGGCATCGCGGTGTGGCTGCTCTCCCGGGTGATCATCATCGTCTACGTCTCGCTCACCGGGGACCACAGCGACCCCCAGCAGGACCTGACCCAGTTCTCCGGGACCTCAGCCGCGTTCTGGGTCGTGCTGCTGGGCGGGCTGGTCGTCCCGCTGGGCGAGGAGCTGCTCTTCCGCGGGATCGCCTACGGGTCGATGCGCCGCTACGGGCCGGTGGTGGCGACGATCGTGTCGAGCCTCGTCTTCGCGATCGCGCACGGGTTCAACGTGGTGTTCCTGGCGGTCCTGGTGCTGGCGGTGCTGAACGCCGTGCTCTACGAGCGCACCCGGTCGATCTGGCCGTGCTTCGTCACGCACGCCTCGTTCAACCTCTGCTCCTTCGTCGTCCTGCTCGCGCTGACCTGATCACGCCGCCGCCGGCGCGACGGACGGAACGCGTGATCGCCCGTGGTGGAGGGCACTTCCCCGGGGCAGGCAGTCCGTCAGCGAGGAGGAGCAGTGACCACAGCGGCCGCCGACATCGAGATCCGCGACCCGGCGACCGACGAGGTCGTCGGGCGGGTCGCGCCCGCCGGGCCGGAGGAGGTCGACGAGGCGGTCGGCCGGGCGGCGGGCGCGGCGCCGGACTGGGCGCGCACCGACCCGGCCGAGCGCGCCGGGCGGGTGCGCGAGGCGGCCTCGGCGCTGCGCGCGCAGGCCGAGGACCTCGCCCGCCTCAACGAGACCGAGACCGGACGCCCGTACGACGACGGGCTGGGCGGCGTGCTGGCCGCGGCCGGGACCCTCGAGCAGTACGCCGAGCTGGGCCCGCTGCACCGCGGGCGCTCGCTGCAGGGGTCGTGGTCGGCCACCGACCTCATGGTGCCCTCGCCGCGCGGGGTGGTCGCCGCGATCACGCCGTGGAACGACCCCGTCGCCGTCGCCGCCGGGCTGATCGGGGCGGCGCTGGTCACCGGCAACACCGTCGTGCACAAGCCGAGCGAACGCTGCCCGCACCTGGGCCGCCGGTTCGCCGACCTGCTCGCCTCCTTCCTCCCCGAGGGCGTGCTCACCGTCGTCGACGGCGCCGGGCCCACCGGCGCGCTGCTGTGTGCCCACGAGGCGGTCGATCTCATCGCCCACGTGGGCTCGATCGCGGCCGGCCGGGCGATCGCCGAGGCCGCGGTCGGCATCGGCGCGAAGGTGCTGCTGGAGAACGGCGGCAACGACCCGCTGATCGTCGACGACGGCGTGGACCCGCGGTGGGCGGCCGCGCAGGCGGCGCTCGGGTCGTACGCGAACGGCGGCCAGGTCTGCGTGTCCGTGGAGCGGATCTACTGCCACCGCGGCGTCGCCGACGAGTTCCTCGCCGCGCTCGCCGAGGAGGCCGGCCGCTGGGTGTACCGGCCCACCGCACCGGGGGAGAAGGCGCTCGGCCCGCTGGTCGACCGCCGGCAGCGCGAGCATGTGCACTCCCACGTGGCCGAGGCGCTCGCGGCGGGGGCGGTCGCGCACGCCGGCGGGGAGCTGCCGACCGGCACCGGCGCGTTCTATCCCGCCACGGTGCTCGCGGGGTGCACCCCCGCGATGCGCATCCTGCGCGAGGAGACCTTCGGGCCGGTGGCCCCGGTCCGCGTCGTCGACTCCTTCGAGCAGGGCGTCGCCGAGGCGGTCGACGACCCGCACGGCCTCGCGGCCACCGTCCTCACCCCCGACATGGCGCACGCCCAGGAGGCGTGGCGGGCCCTGCCGGTCGGGACGGTGAAGGTCAACGCCGTGTTCGGGGGCGCGCCCGGCGGCGCGGCGCAGCCGCGGGGGCTGTCCGGATCCGGCTACGGCTACGGGCCCGAGCTGCTCGACGAGATGACGACGACCAAGCTCGTCCACCTCGAGGCGGCTCCGCTCCGGCGCTGAGACCATCACTCCGGGCGACCACGGCGGGGTCAGACTTCACTCGCCGTGGTCGGTCGGCCGGAGTGCGTCACCCCTGAACGGGTGACTTCGTTGCGCCGGTGTGATGCCCCAGCCGCCGCCGCAAGCGCCCGAGCCGGAGACCTCGCTGATCGACCCCGAGATCCGTTCGTCGGGGTGGCGACCGGACTTTCCCGGGGCCGCGCACTCCCTGCTCGGGTTCGTCGTGGCCGCGACGGCGGCGCTGGGCCTCGTGGTCGCGACCGGGGTGGCGCCGGTGACGAGTCTGGCGGCGATGGCGGGCGTCGCGACCGTCCCGACGGAGGCGGGCGCGCCGGTGCCGGCCGCCCCGGTGCTGCCGGCGCCGGGTCCCGCGTCGAACCCCGACGACCCGGCGCCGACCACCGAGGCCACCGCGTCCGACGAGGCTACCGCGACCGCCCCGGCCGCCGTGCGCGCCCCGAACGCCCCGGTCGCCCCCGTCGTGCCGCCGGTGGTTCCGCTCGTTGCCGCACCCGCTGCGGCCCCACCCGTCGTCGTGCCCCCCGCGGCGCCGCCGAAGCAGGACCCGCCGCCGGCCACCGGGCCGACCGACCCGACCCAGCCCACCGAGCCGTCGCAGCCGTCCCGGCCGACCCGGCCGACGGGGACGAAGGACCCGGACCCGCCGACGCGAGACCCGGGCCCGACCGTGGATCCGGGCCCCGCGCGGCCCCTGCGCTGACTAGCGCATCAGCTCGGCCAGCCCGCCGGGAAGCTGCTCGAGGGTGCGGTCGACCTGGTCCTCGGGCAGCCACTCGCGCAGCAGGCGGAGCACCTGCTCGACCTGGCGCTCGACCTCGTCGGCGTCGACGGAGTGCACCGCGCCGCTGACCGCGTCGACGAAGGCCGGCGTGTCGACCGAGCGGGCCTGGTCGTCGGACCGGCGCTGGGCGCGCAGCTCGGTCGAGAGCTCGGGCGGGAGGCTCACCGTGAGGTCCTGCGCGACGCCGGAGCTGATGACCTTGCCGAACTCGTTGAGGGTCGCCCGGGTGAGGATCTCCGCCTCGCTCTCGGTCTCCAGTCCGAGCCGGCGCTGCACCTGGCCGGTGAAGGCCGACAGCGTCGCGCTGGACCGGGAGGGGTTCGGGTCGTCCGGGTTGGGGTCCTGCTGGACGGGCGGGGTGGTCAACGCACTCTCCTGCTGCTCGGGAACGACGGCGACGCTCGCCGCCGGGTGCCCGGATGATCGTGAGAGGACACGTGGCCACCGACCGCGTCCACCACGCGCGCCGGCGCGATGTCCAGGCACTCCTGCCCGAACGGGCACACCAGCTGCCGGCACGGCGCGCAGGACACCCCCCGGGTCAGCACGGTGGCGGGCGCGGTGCGCGGGGCGTACTGCCCGACCTCCTCGGTGCCCGCGAAGAGCTCCACGACCGGCGTGCCGACGGCGTCGGCGAGGTGCGCCCCGCCGGAGTTGTTGACGACGACGGCGTCCGCGCCCGCCATGAGCGCGGCCAGCCCGCCGAGATCGAGCGTGCCGACGAGGCGGCGTGCACCGGGCACGTCCGCCGTCGCCCGGTCGACCAGCTCGGCCTCCTTCGCCGTGCCGGTGACCACCACCGTCCACCCCTGCTCGGCGAGCCCCCGCCCGACCTCGGCGAACCGCTCGGACGGCCACCGCCGCGACGGAGCGCTCGCCCCGGGCGCGATCACGACGTAGCGGCCCTCGGGGGCCTGCGCGTCGGCCCCGGGCGGCACCCGGATCCCCAGGTCCGTCCCGCGGGAGGGGACGCCGACGGCCGCGAGGACCTCGAGGGCCCGGTCGACCTGGTGCCCGCCGTCGGGGGGTGCGGGGACCCAGTGGGTGAGGGCGTCGCCGCCGAACTCCTTGCTGGTGCCCACGCGCACGCCGATCCCGGCCCGGCGGCAGACCGCGGCCGCGGTCCACGGGGACTGGGAGAACGAGGTGAGCACAACGGCGGCGTCGTAGCCGCGGGCGGCCAGCTCGGCGACGAGGGCGTCGTCGGGGTCACCGTCCCCGGGGGCGGTGGCGTCCGTGGCGCCCCCGGGCAGCTGCTGCCAGGACACCGAGGCCACGACGACGTCGTCGATCTCGTCGATCAGGGGTGCGGCAGCCGCGCCGGCGGGCGAGGCGAGCAGGTCGATCCGGGCTCCGGGCGCCGCCGCCCGCAGGGCGCGCAGCGCGGGCACCGTCATGATCACGTCGCCGACGTTGTCCGGGCGCACCACGAGGATGCGCGCCATCGCCGCCCAGTGCGGATCCCCGACGCCGGGCCGGTGGGCCGCCGGGTGGACGAGCAGGTCGGCACCAGCGGGGTGGGCGAGGTGCCCGGTCGCGGCGGAGGCGGTCACGACGAGCAGGTACCCGCCGGGGCGCGATCACATCGGGTGGGCCCACGAGGTGGGGTGGCCGAGATGCCGAGGGCCCGGCCACCGGTGACCTGGGAGCACCGGTGACCGGGCCCTCGGGCCCGTACCGCCGCCCGTGACCGGGGCGGCGAGCTCGATCTTCTGCTGGCTCGTGCGTCGGACGCCGCGGTCGCGCCCGGGCCACCGGGCCGTGCAGCCGGGCGACATGACGACAAACTGCCCGGTCCCCACCTTCGTCACGAATCTCGTCGCCCGTTCAGCGGAACGAGTGACCCGGGGGCCGTCACTCGCGAGCAGGTGTGGCGAGGTGCCCGGGCGGGGTAGCGCCGCTGTCGTGCCCGCTCCCGAACCCCGTGTCGCGATGCTGCACGGCCGCGCCGACCCCGCCCACGACGGCGTCGCGGACTACACCCGTCGGCTCGTCGAGGCGCTGCGGGAGGCCGGCACCGAGGTCCTCGACGTGCCCGTCGACCCGGGACCGGGCGGTGCGTGGCGGGCCGCACGGACGGTTCGCGGCGCGGCCGTCGACGTCGTCCACCTGCAGTTCGCGCCCTCGGCCTTCGGCTTCTCGGGGTGGCCCGGTCTGCTGCTCCCGGGGCTGACCGCGGCACGGCCGCTGGTGACGACTGTGCACGAGTACGGCTGGTGGTCCTGGGCGCCCCGGGTACCGCACGCGTGGTGGGAGCCGCTCGAGCGCCGCCGGCTGCTCGACCGCGAGACGGGGCGCCTCGTGCCCCGCAGCGCCGCCGTCGTCAGCACCAACGCCGAGCACGAGGCGGCGCTGCGCGACCGGTTCCCCGCTGCTTGGCTGCACCGCCTGCCGATCCCGCCCAACGTCACCGTCGTGCCGTCCGACGACGGTGCACGTGCCGCGACCCGCGCACGCTGGTCGCTTCCCGACGACGCGGAGGTGGTCGCCTTCTTCGGGTTCGTGCACCCGGTCAAGGGCGTGCGCTACCTGGTCGACGCCCTGGCCGAGCTGGCGTCGGAGCGTCCGCGGCTGCACCTGGTGGTGATCGGCGGCTTCACCTCGCTCGCGCTGCCCGCCGACGAGGCCGACGCGTTCCGCGACGAGCTCACCGCCCACGTCGGCGCCGCCGGCATGGCCGACCGCGTGGTGATCACCGGGCACCTGCCCGCCGCGGAGGTGTCGGCCGCGCTGTCGGCCGCCGACCTCGCCGCGCTCCCGTTCACCGCCGGGACGACCACCAAGTCCGGCGCGCTGCTCGCCGCCCTCGACCACGGCCTGCCCACGATCGTCACCCGCCGCCCCGACCAGGAGCCCGACGGGGAGCTCGTCGACGGGAAGACGGTCGTGGTGGCCCCCGCCGTGCGCGACGCGGGCGTCCTCGTCACCGCGCTGCGCCGGCTGCTCGAGGACCCCGGTCTGGCCGCGCAGGTCGGAGCCGGCGGCCGCGAGCTGCTCGCCGGGCGCGACTGGGACACCCTCGCCGTGCGCCACCGGGACGTCTACGGACAGGTGCGCCGGTGAGGACGCTCGTCGTCGACCTGCTCGGCGGGCTCGGGGACCTCGTCATGGTGCTGCCCTCGGTGCACGCGCTGCGCGATGCCGATCCCGACGGCGAGCTCGTCGTGCTCACCCACGCCCCCGGCGCGGTGCTGCTCGCCCGCGACCCGGCGGTGTCCGCGATCCGGATCTCCGAGCCGCACGCCGAGCGGGTCGCCGTCGGGACCGCCCTCGCGGAGCTCACGCCCGACCTCGTGGTCACCACCACCCGATTCGACGGCATCGGCGACCTCGTCGACGACGACGCCCGGGCGCGCGGCACCCGCGCGGTGTCCAACCTGTGGCGCTCGCCGCCGCCCGACGAGCTCGTCGGCGAGCGCTACCAGCGGATCCTCGCCGCCGAGGGCGTGATCGCTCCGACGGTGCGGCCGTCGCGGGTGGTCCTCGGCGACGACGAGCGCGCGGCCGGGCGGGCGGCCACCGCGGCGCTGCCCGACGGCACCGTGCTCCTCGTCCCGGGTGCGGGCATGGCGGTGAAGCGCTGGCCGGCGCCGCGATGGGGGGCACTGGCCCGGACGCTGCGGGCCGACGGCCGCGGGGTCGCCGTGGTCGGGGAGGACGGGACGGCCGGGGGGAACGAGGCAGCCGACCTCGACGGGGTCACGACGCTGCCGCCGACCGACCTGCGCGGGCTGGCCGCCCGGTTCGCCGCGCTCGGGGAGCGCGGCGGGGTGGTCGTGGGAGGCGACACCGGTCCGGTCCGCGTCGCGGCGGCCGTCGGGACCGCGACGGTCGCGCTCTTCGGTCCCACGCTCGCCGCCCGCTACGGGCTCGAGCAGGGACGCAACCTGCAGGGCTTCCCGGGCTGCCCGCACCGGCGCCCGACGGCGATCACCGAGCAGGTGTGCTGGTGGGACGCCGGGTGCCCGCTCTCGGACACCGGGCCCGCGTGCCTCGAGGACCTCCCCGTCGCGGAGGTGGCCGCGGCGGTGACGGCCGCGGCCCTGACGGCCCGTGCCGAGATCGGGTAGCAAGGAGGCATGCGCTTTCTGGACCTGCCGACGGCGAAACGCTGGTCGGTCATCGGACTGGGGACCTGGCAGTTCGGATCCGCCGAGTGGGGCTACGGCAGCGACTACGCCTCGGGCCCCGACTCCGAGGCCGCGCGGATCGTGAAGCGGGCGCTCGAGCTCGGTATCACCGTGTTCGACACCGCGGAGATCTACGGCTTCGGACGCAGCGAGCGCATCCTCGGCGACGCCCTCGAGGCGGCCGACGCCGACCCGTCGACCACCGTGGTCGCGTCGAAGATCCTCCCGGTGCTGCCGGTCGGCCCGGTCGTGGAGCAGCGCGGTGTCGCGAGCTCGGCGCGGCTACGCCGCCCGCTGGACCTCTACCAGGTGCACCAGCCCAACCCCGTCGTCGGCGACCGCCGCACGATGCCGGGCATGCGCACGCTGCAGGCCGCGGGCGTCGTCGACGAGGTCGGCGTCTCCAACTACTCGCTGGACCGGTGGCAGGACGCCGAGAGTGCGCTGGGCTCGCGGGTGATCTCCAACCAGGTGCAGTACAGCCTCGTCACGCGCGACCCCGAGCGTGAGCTGCTCCCGTACGCCGCGGAGGCCGGCCGGGTGATCATCGCGTACAGCCCGCTCGCGCAGGGCCTGCTCTCGGGCAAGTTCGACGCCGAGCACCGCCCGTCCAACCGCGTCCGCCGGCTCAACCCGCTCTTCCTGCCCGAGTCGCTGCGGCGCGCGCAGCCGCTGATCTCGACGCTGCGCGAGGTCGCGGACGCCCACGACGCGACGCCCTCGCAGGTCGCCCTCGCCTGGACGATCCACCGCCCGGAGGTCGTGGCGATCCCCGGCGCGTCGAGCGTGGCGCAGCTCGAGAGCAACTGTGCGGCCGCCGAGATCGTGCTGACGCCCGACGAGTGGAGCGCGCTGGGCGACGCCTCCGACCGCTTCGCCCCGGTGCGCGGGCTGCCCGCGAAGGTCGGGGTGGCCCGGGAGCTCTTCGGCTGACGCCTCGTGCGTGCGTTTCCGTGTCCAGGCACGGAAACGCACGCACACACGCGAAGCGTCAACGGTCGCCGAGGTGCACCAGCATCGTCCGGTTGCGCGCGCCCGTCTTGCGCAGCAGCGATCCGACGTGCTTCTCCACGGTCTTCGCCGAGATCGACAGCGCGGACGCGATCTGCCGGTCGGTGAGGCCCTGGGCGACCAGGCCCCGGACCTCCTGCTCGCGGGCCGTCACGCCGCGGTGCCGGTGGGGCGCCGCGGCGAGCACGCCGAGCTGGTCGGGAGCGAACGACGTCTCGCCGCGCCCGGCGGCGGTCACCACCGCAGCCAGCCGCTTGCCGTCGTCGGGACCCACGCACCCCTTCACCCCGGCCGCCACGGCGGCGCGCAGGCGGTGGTCGGGGCAGGACGGGGCGAGCAGCACGACGGCGGGCGGAGCCGGCAGTCGCGCGACCCGGCCGAGCGCACCCGCGAGGTCGTCGTCGGGGGCGAGGACGTCCGGCTCGACGACGAGCACGTCCGGGTCGAGCAGCCGGCAGGTCGCGGCGAGGTCCTCGGGCCCGTCGACCTCCGAGACCATCCCGAGCTCGGGCGCGCCGAGCTGGAGGAGGCGCACGACCCCGGCGCGGACGACGGGGCGGGCGGCCGCGACCAACGCCGAGGGCCGGGTGCGTCCGGGCACGGCCGGCTCTGCGCCGCACGGGACGGTCAGCCGGAGGACCGTGCCCTGCCCGGGCGTGCTCTCGATCTCCAGCTCGCCGTCGAGGCGCCGGGCGCGCGCCGTCATCGCGGCCAGTCCGCGGTGGGTCCCGGACGCGGCCTCGTGCAGCCCGCCGTGAGCGGCGACATCGAAGCCACGGCCGTCGTCCTCGACCTGGACGGTGAGCGTCCCCGGGCCGGGGACGACGCCCACCTGGACCTGGCGTGCGCCGGCGTGGGCGACGACGTTGGCGAGGGCTTCCTGCACCACCCGGAACACCCCGTCGGCGACGGCGCCGTCGAGGGCGGGCTGGCCGACGGCGACGAGGTCGGCGCGGAGGTCTGTCGCCTCGGCCCAGGCCAGCTCCTGTCGTAGCGCCTCCATCAGCCCGCGCCCGGCCAGCGAGCCGTGGTCGGCGAGCGCGAGCGCGGCGTATTCCGCGACGAGCTCGGCGAGCCCGCGGTCGGCGGCGGAGAACGTTCGCCGAGGTCCGTCCGCGGCGACCACGCACACCCCGACGAGTCGGGGCCCGCGGCGGACCGGGACCGCCAGGACGGAGCGGCCGCCGGGCCCGGCCGGGACGACCGTCGCGCGGCGGGTGGCGACGACCTCGGCGACGACACCCGCGGGCGGCAGGCCCGGCCCGTCGCCGGTGTCGACGTCCCAGGTGCCCGCCGCCTCGTCGACGCGGACCACCCACCCCGCGTCGGCGGCGGTCAGGGTGCGCAGCCGCTCGACGACGCGCCCGAGCAGCGGATCGGTGCCGGGGAGCACGCCGGAGCCGAGGAGTGCGGCGGAGCCCAGCGCGGCGGGGCCCGCGGGACCGTCGACCTCGGGGCGTGACGGCCTCGTCGAGCTCACGTGCGTCCTCCTCGGCCCCCGCCAGCACATGCATACAAGATGCATCAATGTGGTGAGAGTAGGGTCACCGCGACTGACTGGGCAAGTGAGGACAGGGTGGGCGGAGGACTGTCGGCCAAGGAACGGGCGTACCGGTACACGAAGGCAGGCATCCTCGACGGCAGCCTCCCCGGCGGCGACCTCATCAGCGAGGGCCAGGTGGCGGAGGCTCTGGCGATGAGCCGCACCCCGGTGCGCGAGGCGTTCCTGCGTCTGGAGGCCGAGGGGCTGCTCCGGCTGTTCCCCAAGCGCGGCGCGCTCGTCGTCGCCGTGTCGCCCGCCGAGGTGGAGGCGGTGCTCGAGGCCCGGGAGCTGGTCGAGGGTCATGCGGTCGTCAAGCTCTGCGCGGCCTCGCCGTCCGAGCGCGAGGCGGTCGTCGCGCGGCTGCGCGGAGAGCTCGCCGTGCAGCGCGCGGCGTTCGCGGCGGGGGACGAGACGGGCTTCGCCGAAGGCGATCGCCGGTTCCACACGGTCCTCGTGGAGAGCGCCCGCAACCCGATCCTCGACGAGCTGTACAGCTCGCTGCGGGACCGCCAGCTGCGGATGAACCTCGGATCGATGTACGGCCGCGGCCCGGCCCGCGCCGAGGCGATCCTCGCCCAGCACGAGGCGATCCTCGACGCGCTCGGCCCCGACGCCGCCCACGAGGCCCAGGCCCGCCTCGTCGAGCACCTCGGCTCGACCCGCACGGCGGTCCTCGGGCGCTGATCCCGCCACGGCGTGGCGCCGGTGCCGGGGGCGAGCGGGAAGACGAGGCATCAGGCCGTTCCTCCGCGGCCCATCCCCGGCGGCCGCGCGGGCTACGGGAGATCCCCCACGGGCCGAGGTGGGAACACTCCCCGTGGTCGGGTAGGCCACGCGCTCCTAGCGTCGTGGCGTCCCGCACCCGTGGAGGTACCCCATGCCGGGCCTGACCCTGGCCGACGCCCGCGTCGCCCTCGACGCCGGGCTCGCCGAGGCCGACGCGATCGGCCAGCCCATGAACATCGCGGTCGTCGACGACGGCGGGCACCTGCTCGCCTTCGCCCGCCAGGAGGGCGCCATCCGGGCGAGCATCGACATCGCCCAGCGCAAGGCGAAGACCTCGATCCTCATGGAGGCTCCGACCGCGGCGCTCATGCCGCTCGTGCAGCCCGGGGCCGAGCTCTACGGCCTCGAGCAGACCGCGGGCGGGCTGGTGGTCTTCGGCGGCGGCATCCCGGTCCACCGCGACGGCGTGCTCGTCGGCGCCGTGGGCGTGAGCGCCGGGTCGGCCGAGCAGGACGTGCAGGTGGCCACGGCCGCCGTCGCCGCGATCGGCACCCCCGTCCCCGCCTGACCGGCCGGCGCCGTCGCCGACAGGAGCGCCGACGCCGGTGTCCGGCGCGAACGCCGACCCCCGCCACCCCCGCCGACGTCGTGGTACCGCCACGAGCAACTCGGCCAAGGAGAAGACATCGTGACGAGCACCGACCTGACCGCCGCCGACTACCCGCTCTCGATCAACCGACCCGAGCTGCTGCGCACGCCCACCGGCAAGACCCTCGACGACCTGACGATGGCCGCGGTCGTCGCCGGGGACATCACCTCCGAGGACCTGCGCATCAGCCCGGACACCCTGGCGCTGCAGGGCCGGCTGGCCGCCGCGGCCGGCCGGCGCCAGCTCGCCGAGAACTTCACCCGCGCCTCGGAGATGACCGCCATCCCCGACGACGAGGTGCTGGCCATGTACAACGCGCTGCGCCCGAACGCCTCCAGCGCGGCCCAGCTCGAGGAGCTCGCGTCCCGCCTGGAGACGACCTACTCCGCCACCACGTGCGCCGCACTCGTCCGCGAGGCCGCCCACGTCTACGCGGACCGCAACCTGCTCGCCGAGGAGGACTGACATGACCGCCGTAGCCCCCCGGTCCGAGTCGACGGTGCGGACCTCCAAGCGCACCGAGGTCCTCGAGGCCCGGCCGGTCAACCTGGACGGCTTCGTCGAGGAGTGGCCCGAGAAGGGTCTCGTCGCGATGGAGTCGGACTTCGACCCGCAGCCCTCGGTCCGCGTGGAGGACGGCCGGATCGTCGAGCTCGACGGCCGCCCTCGCGACGAGTTCGACTTCATGGACACCTTCATCGCCGACCACGCGATCGACGTCGAGGGCTGCGAGAGAGCCCTCGCGACCCCGTCGGTCGAGATCGCGCGGATGCTCGTCGACCCGCGGACCTCGCGCGCCGACGTCGTCGCGCTCGGCCGGAGCCTCACCCCGGCGAAGATCCTCGACGTCGTCAAGCTGATGAACGTCGTCGAGATCATGATGGGCATCCAGAAGACCCGCTCGCGGCGCACCCCGGCCAACCAGGCCCACTCGACGAGCGCCAAGGACAACCCGATCCAGGTCGCGGCAGACGCCGCCGAGGGCGCCGTGCGCGGGTTCGCCGAGCTGGAGACCACCCTCGGCGTCGTGCGCTACGCGCCGCTGGTGGCGATCGGCCTGCAGGTCGGTGGCCAGGTCGGACGGGGCGGCACGCTCACCCAGTGCGCGCTGGAGGAGGCCACCGAGCTCGACCTCGGGATGCGCGGCATCACCGCCTACGCCGAGACGATCTCGATCTACGGCACCGAGTCGGTGTTCGTCGACGGCGACGACACCCCGTGGTCGAAGGCGTTCCTCGCCTCGGCGTACGCCTCCCGCGGCATCAAGATGCGCTTCACCTCGGGCACCGGCTCCGAGGTGCAGATGGGCAACGCCGAGGGCCGCTCCATGCTGTACCTGGAGATCCGCTGCATCCTCATGGCCAGGGGTGCCGGGGTGCAGGGCCTGCAGAACGGCTCGATCAGCTGCATCGGTGTCCCCGGCGCGGTCCCCGGCGGCATCCGGGCGGTGGCGGCGGAGAACCTCGTCGCGAGCTGGATGGACCTCGAGTGCGCCTCGGGCAACGACCAGTCGTTCTCGCACTCGCCGATGCGACGCACCAGCCGGCTGCTGCCGCAGATGCTCCCGGGCACCGACTTCGTCTGCTCCGGGTACTCGGCCGTGCCGAACAAGGACAACATGTTCGCCGGGTCGAACCTCGAGACCGACGACTACGACGACTGGAACGTCATCCAGCGCGACATGCAGGTCGACGGCGGCCTGCGCCACGTCCGCGAGGACGTGGTCCTGCAGGTGCGCAACAAGGCGGCGCGGGCCATGCAGGCGCTGTTCGCCGAGCTCGACCTCCCGCCGATCACCGACGAGGAGGTGGAGGCCGCCACCTACGCGAACTCGAGCGACGACTACCCCGATCGGGACGTGCTCGCCGACCTCGAGGGCGCCCGCAGCGTCATGGAGCGGGGCATCACCGGGCTGGATCTGGTGCGGTTCCTCGAGCGCGCCGGGTTCGGTGACGTGGCCGAGAACTACCTGAAGGTCCTGCGCCAGCGCGTCTCCGGGGACCTCCTGCAGACCGCCGCCGTGCTCACCGGCGACTTCGTCCCACTGGCGGCGATCAACGACGCCAACGACTACGCCGGGCCCGGCACCGGTTACCGCCTGACCGGCGAGCGGTGGGAAGAGCTCAAGAAGCTCCGCCACGTCACCTCCGCCGAGAACCCCGAGGAGGAGGTCGTATGACCGCCGCAGTGGACTCCGTGCGCACGCTGACCCTGCGCGAGGTGGGGCCCGCCGAGCGCGGGACGCGACCCGACGAGGTCGTCATCGCGCTCTCCCCGGCGTTCGGCGACCCGTTCACCAGGACGATCGTCGACGTGCCGCACGCCGAGGTGATCCGCCAGCTCCTGGCCGGCATCGAGGAGCGCGGCGGTGTGGCGCGCGTCATCAAGGTCTACAAGACCGCGGACCTGGCGGCGATCGCGCACTTCGGGGCCAAGCTCTCCGGCTCCGGGATCGGGGTGGGCGTGCTGTCCCGGGGCACCACGGTGCTCCACCAGCGCGACCTGGCGCGGCTGTCGAACCTCGAGCTCTTCCCGCAGGCCCCGCTGCTCGACGCCGAGGTCTTCCGCATGATCGGGGCGAACGCCGCGCAGTACGCGCAGGGGCAGTCGCCCCGTCCGGTGCCGACGCGCAACGACCAGATGGCCCGGCCGCGCTGGCAGGCCAAGGCCGCGCTGCTGCACCTCAAGGAGTTCGAGTGCATCGACGCCTCCCGGGCCGCGGTGGAGGTCGAGGTGGGCTTCTCACGAGCCGTAGGCACCTAGAGCAGGAAGGCCGGGAGTGTCCCTCGTCATCGGCGTCGACATCGGCAACTCCACGACCGAGGCGTGCCTCGCCGAGGTGTGCGAGGGTCCCGACGGCGAGGTGCGCCGGCTGGCTTCCTCGCTCACGCCGACGACGGGGGTGAAGGGCACCCCGGCGAACACCGCCGGGGCCGTCACGGCCGTCCGGCGTGCGCTCGACGCCGCCGGACGGCCCTCTGACGCCCTCGCGACGGTGCTGCTCAACGAGGCCACTCCGGTGATCAGCGGCCTCGCGATGGAGACGATCACCGAGACGGTCATCACCGAGTCCACGATGATCGGCCACAACCCCGACACCCCGGGAGGCGAGGGCCTCGGCGTCGGGGTGACCGTCACCCTCGACGAGGTCGCCGAGGTCGACGACGGCACCCCGGTCGTCGTCGTGGTGGGCGCGGGCGCCGACTTCGACGACGTCGCGGACCTGCTCAACCGCGCACTCGAGCGCGGCGTCGACGTCGTCGCCGCGGTGATGCACGGCGACGATGCGGTGCTGGTCGTGAACCGCCTGCAGCGGCGGGTCCCGGTGGTCGACGAGGTCGCCGGCGTAGACCGGGTGCCGCTGGGGATGCTCGCGGCGGTGGAGGTCGCGCCGCCCGGGCGCACCATCCGCACCCTCTCGGACTCCTACGGGCTCGCCTCGACGTTCGACCTCGACGCCGAGCAGACCCGGCACGTGTCCCCGGTGGCGCGGGCGCTCGCGGGCAACCGATCGGCGGTCGTCGTGCGCACCCCCGCCGGCGACGTCGCCGACCGGCGCATCCCGGTCGGGACGCTGACGGTGTCCGGGTCCGGACGGTCCCTCGACGTCGGGGTCGAGGACGGCGCGGATGCCATCATGGACGCGATCGCGCGGGTCGCCCCGCTGGACGACGTGCACGGCGAGGCCGGCACGCACGTGGGCGGCATGCTGGCGAACGTCCGCGACACCATGACCGACGTGACCGGTCAGCCGTCCTCGGAGATCCGCATCCGGGACGTCCTCGCCGTCGAGACCGTCGTGCCCGCCACGGTCCGCGGGGGCCTGGCCGGGGAGGTCTCGCGGGAGAACGCCGTCGCCCTCGCGGCCATGGTGCGCACCAGCCACAGCCGGATGCGGTCGGTGGCCGAGGCGATCTCGGCCGAGCTCGGGTGCGAGACGGTCATCGGTGGGGTCGAGGGCGAGGTGGCCGTGCGCGGCGCGCTCACCACGCCGGGGACCTCGGTGCCCATCGCGATCATCGACATGGGCGGTGGCTCCACCGACGCGGCTCTGCTCGACCGCGACGGGACCGTATCGGCCGTCCACGTGGCGGGGGCCGGGGAGCTCGTCACGAAGCTCATCGACTCCGAGCTGGGTCTGGAGGACCGGGAGGCCGCCGAGTCGGTGAAGCGCCACCCGCTGGCCAAGGTGGAGAGCTTCTTCCACGTCCGCCACGAGGACGGCACGGTCCAGTTCTTCACCGAGGCGCTGCCGCCGCACGTCTTCGCGAAGGTCGTCACGGTGACGGCCGAGGGACTCGCGCCGGTCGCGGTGCGCAGCTCGCTCGAGGAGGTCCGGCGGGTCCGCCGCGAGGCCAAGCGGCGGGTGTTCGTGGTGAACGCCCTGCGCGCGCTCGCGCAGGTCGCGCCGCAGGGCTCCCTGCGGCTGCTCGGCTCGGTCGTGCTGCTCGGGGGGTCGGCGCTGGACTTCGAGATCCCCGGGATGGTCGCCGACGCACTGGCGCCCCACGGCGTGGTCTGCGGCATCGGCAACGTCCACGGCACGGAGGGTCCGCGCAACGCGGTCGCGGCCGGGCTGGTGGATGCGCACGCGGGGAGGGCGGCCGGGCCGGCACCGGAGAACCTCCAGCGGCAGGCCGCGTCGTGACCAGCCCGTTGTCCGGGGTGTCCGCCTCCGGTGGACCCGGCTGTCACGGCCGCATCGACCGCGCCGACGATCCCGCCCTACCGCCCGCGGTGCTCGTCGTGGCCCACGACGACGCCCCGCCCGGCGTGCTGCGCGAGGTGTGCGCCGGCGCCGAGGAGCAGGGCATCCCGACGGCGATCCTGGGGCCCTCGACCGACGGGGCCGACGACGCCGGGCGCCGTGCCGCGTCGGAGTCGCGGCTGGAGGTCGGCGTGGGCATCGGCGTCGACGGCGCGGTCGTCGTCCGCCACGCCCTGGTTGCCGACCCGGTGCTGGTGCTGCCCGGTGGGGCCCCGGCGCCACGGGCTCGCAGCGCGGGCGCGGACGCAGCGCGGATCGTGGCGGGCCTGCCGTTGGGCTAGCGCCTTGTGCGTGCCCTATCGGCGTGCTGTGTCTCCGTCGTGCCAGAACACGGGAACGCACGCACGAGGCGCTAGCCCAACGCCGGTTCCACCAGCGCCCGCAGCGCGTCGCAGCCGGTCTCCACACCGCGGCGCAGCGTGTCCGGGTCGGTCTCCAGGGGATTGATCGTGTCCGCGCCTTCGGGTGGGCGGACCTCGAGCAGGTGCGGCGGGTCGTCGGAGCCCTCGTCCCCGGAGATCGAGCTCGCCTTGGCCAGCCACTCGTCGTCGGCCCGCCGGACCTCCAGACGCCGGCCGAGCACGTGCACCAGCCCGGGCACCCGCGCCTGGCCCAACCGCGCCACCAGGGCCTTCTCCAGCCGCGTGGCGTCGATGGCCTCCTGGTCGGCGCGTCGCGTGCGCAGCATGAGCACGTGGGTCGCGCCCTGGTCGAGCGCGGTGTGGAAGGGCAGCGGCTCGGCCACCGCGGCGTCGACGAGGCGTCGCCCGTCGATCTCGAGGGGGAGACCCGCGAGCACCGGGACGTTCGCCGACGCCTGCAGCGCACGCTTGAGCGAGTCGTCGTCGGTGATCGTGTCGTGCAGGTCCACGGCCTCGCCGGTGTCGACGTCGGTGGCGACCGGGTGCAGCGGCACCTCGGAATCGACGATGTCGGACCACCGGACCGGGATGACCTTCTCCCCGACGGTGTGGATGAGGTACTCGACGTCGACCACCGGGCCGCCGCGCAGTCCCCGGGTCGGCTTGGTCACCCGCTCCATGAGCCCCGGGCGCCACCACCCCGCACAACACTCCTCGGCCTGCTTCGCGATGAGCCAGCTGCCGGCCAGCGCCCCCGCCGAGGCCCCGTAGACGGCGTCGAAGCAGCGGGTCAGCCCGAGCCGCTCGAGCCCGAGCACCATCCCGGAGGAGTAGGTGGCCCGGCTGCCGCCGCCCTCGATCGCCAGGACGACGCGGTGACCGTCGGACCGCTCGCCGGGACCGGAACCCTCCGCCCGACGGGCGGCGAGCACCTCGAGGACGCGGTGGGGCCGGGACACGCCGAGCATCCTGGCGGGCGTCCCGCGTCCGGGCGAACGGAGGTGGGCATCCCCGGTCGTCCGGCCGTGACGGATTTCCGACCGTTCCGTCGGCGAGCTCGGGGCGAAGACCGGGCACGCGGGGCCCGCGTCATGATGGGGCCATGAGCCCGGTCACCCGCCTGCTGCGGCGGGCCCTCGAGCTGCCCGCGCCGCGCGCCCCCCGCGTCCGCGTCGTGCGGGACGTGGCGGTGCCGATGCCCGACGGGGTGGTGCTGCGCCACGACCGCCACGTGCCGGTCGGCGTCACCCGGGGACCGGTCGTGCTGGTGCGCAGCCCGTACGGCCGGGCCGGGTGGATCGGTGCGCTGTTCGGGCGGGTCGTCGCCGAGCGGGGCCGCCAGGTCGTCGTCCAGTCGGTGCGCGGCACCCGGGACTCCGAGGGCGAGCTCTCGCCGTTCGACGAGGCCGACGACGGGGTCGCGACGATCCGCTGGCTCACCGCGCAGCCCTGGTGCGACGGGCGCGTGGTCACCCTCGGGCCCAGCTACCTCGGGATCACGCAGTGGGCGCTGGCCCCCGACGCCGGCGACGTCCTGCGCGCGATGGGCACGATGATCACCGCCTCGCAGTTCCGCGACCAGACCTACCCCGGCGGCACGTTCTCCCTCGACAACGGGCTCTCGTGGGCGTCGATGATGCGTCGCCCCCGGATCGCGCAGCGCCTCGTGGAGGCCGTCCGGCACCGCGTCGAGGCGGGCTTCGCCGCGGTGCCGCTGGCGACGGCCGACACCGTCGCCGTCGGCGCGCCGATCGACTTCTTCCAGGACTGGTTGCGCGAGCAGGCCCCGGACTCCGCGTACTGGGCCAAGCGCTCCTACGCGTCCCGGGTCGGCGAGGTGGCCCGTCAGGGGGTGGCCGTGAGCATGACCGGCGGCTGGCAGGACATCTTCCTGCCCTGGCAGCTCGAGGACTACGGTGCGATGCGGGCTGCCGGCGCCCGCCCGGTGCTGCGCATCGGCCCGTGGGTGCACACCACGCCCGCCGCCATGGCGGCCGGAGTGCGCGACGCCCTGGCCCTGTTCGACCGCACCCTCGACGGCGTCACCGCTCCCGAGACAGCCACCGAGCACGCCGACCGGGAGCTTCCGGTCCGCCTCGAGCTCTCCGGCGGCGGGGGCGAGCGCCGTCTCCCCGACTGGCCCCCCGAGCACGTCGTCGAGCGGACCTTCTACCTGCGCACCGACCACGGGCTCGGCGAACAGCCCCCGACGGTGCCCCATCGCGGCGGCCTGCACTGGGCGGGCACCCGCCTGCGCTACGACCCGCACGACCCCACGCCCTCGGTCGGCGGCGCAATCCTCACCGGCCGGTCCGGGCCACGGGACCAGAGCGCCCTCGAAGCCCGCCCCGACGTCGTCGTGTTCACCGGTCCCGTCCTGTCCCGCGACCTCGTCGCGCTCGGCCCGGCCCGGGCGACGGTGCACGTCCGCGCCGAGATCGAGCACCTCGACGTCTTCGTCCGGGTGTGTGACGTCGACGAGACCGGTCGCTCGGTCAACGTCACCGACGGGATCCGGCGGATCACCCCCACCGATCCCGGCCCCACCGAGGACGGCACCGTCGCCGTCGAGGTCGACCTGTGGCCGGTCGGGCACCGGTTCGCCGCCGGCCACCGCCTGCGCGTCCAGATCTCCGGGGGCGCGCACCCGCGCTTCGCCCGCCACCCCGGCACGGGGGCCGCGCTCGGCGAGGCCGACGTCCTCGTCGCCCGGGAACGGGAGATCCTCCACGACGCGGCCCACCCGTCGCACGTGGTCCTGCCGATCGAGCGTTGACGGTCCTGCGACTCGGAGAACCCCGAGGCCGTCCGGGAACCGCGTCACGATCCCGCGACGGGACGCGGGCCACACAACGCCGCCGAGTACAGTCTCCCGGGCCGCCGGCCAGCCGGCGGGACGCTCCCGGGCCCCACCCCCCGGGCGTCCGGAGCGTCGAGCGGACCGGTCGTCCCCCCGGCCGGTCCGCTCCCCCACCACGCGATCCGCGTGCGGCTCCCCGCCCCGCTCCCCGACGAGGGGGAGCGTCCCGACGTTCGACCATGTGACGTCCCCGACCGGCCGCCCGTCCCGGCGCCCGGGTGAGCCGCCCTCACCGACGGGCACCCGGAGGTCTGTGATGGACACCGTGCTGCGCGGGACCCGACGCGCCGGACGGCGCGAACGTCCCGCCCCCGGGGTCGTCGGCGACGACGGCGTCCCCCTCGACGTCGCCATCCGCGGCACCCACGGCCCGACCGTGGTGTTCTGCCACGGCTTCACCGTCGACTCGCAGTTCTGGGCGCCGCAGGTCGCCGCGCTCGACGGTCACGCCCGCGTCGTGACGTGGGACCAGCGCGGCCACGGGCGCTCCGGCTGGGGCGAGGCCTCCCACGCCACCGTCGACCAGACCGGGCGAGACCTCGCCGCCGTGGTCGACGCGGTCGCCCCGTCGTCCCCCGTCGTCCTCGTCGGGCACTCGATGGGCGGCATGAGCATCCTCGCGCTGGCCCGGCAGCGGCCGGAGTGGTTCGGCACCCGGATCGTCGGGGTGTTCCTCGTCGCCACCTCGGCGGGCGACCTCGTCCGGGAGGGGCTCCTCGGTCTCGTCCACGACGTCGCGCGCCGCGTCGGCGTCCTCTCGACGGTGAAGGCGGGGGCACGGATGGCCGCGCCGCTGGCCGACCTGCTGCCCTGGCGCGACTCCTGGCTGGGTCGCTGGACGATCCGCCGGCTGCTGTTCACCGCCGAGGCCAGCGACGCCGACGTCCGCGACGCCCAGGCCGTCAGCGAGCGGCTGCCGCTGCCCGTCGGGCAGGCGTTCGGCGCCTCGCTGCTCGACCACGACGAGTCCGGTGCGGTGCCGGTGCTCGCGCGGATCCCCGTCGTCGTGGTCGTCGCCGTCCGAGACCGGTTGACTCCCGCGGAGCACGGACGCCGGATCCTGGACGCGATCGGGCCCACCGCCCGCCTGGTCGAGGTTCCCGACGCGGCCCACGCGGTGAGCGTCACCCACCACGAGGTCGTCGACGACGCCCTGCTCGACCTGGTCCGCGGGGTGCGCCCGGGCGGGGCAGCCGGGTACGGCGCCTGACCAGGGGAGTTGCGCCTTCGGCAGCCGTACTGACAATCTCGCGGCGCTCGAGTTCTCCGGTTGAGTCCCCAGCCGCGACGACACGGCTCGCGAGGACCGTTCCGGAGGCCCCCGGCACGGTGGCGGGGGTGCGGCTCATGACGCGGATCGGAACGGAACCCCCGGCCGCCAGGACGGCCCCGGCGGCCGCCGCCAGGTCCGACGACTCGGGCGGCGAGGACTTCGCCGCCCTCGTCCCGCTCTTCGTCGAGCACGCCGCGTGCGGCGCGGACGACCCGCGCCGCGGGGAGCTACGGGACCGGCTCGTCGTCTCCTACCTGCCGGTCGCCCGGAACATCGCCCGGCGCTTCGCGCGGCGCGGCGAGCCGACCGAGGACCTCGAGCAGGTCGCCACGGTGGGTCTGATGCACGCCGTGGATCGGTTCGACCCCGGACGGGAACGCGACTTCCTCTCCTACGCGGTCCCGACGATCATGGGTGAGGTCCGGCGCTACTTCCGCGACTCCGCCTGGTCGGTGCGCACCCCGCGCAGCGTCAAGGACCGCTACCTCGCCGTGGGGACCGCGACGTCGACGCTGTCGCAGCGCCTCGGCCGGGCCCCCACGGTCCCGGAGATCGCGACGCACCTCGGGCTCACCCGCGAGGAGGTGACCGAGGCGGTGGCCGCCCACGGGTCCTACCACCCGGCCTCGCTCGACGAGACCCTCGGCGAGGGTGACGACTCCTCGCTGGCGAACATCCTCGGCTCGGTCGACCCCGAGTTCGACCGCGTCGAGGTCCGTTCCCTGGTCCGCTCCCTGGTGGCCAGCCTGCCGCCGCGGGAACGCACGATGCTGGCCCTGCGGTTCGTGCACGAGCAGACCCAGGCCGAGATCGCCTCGGTGCTGTGCATCTCCCAGATGCACGTCTCGCGGCTGTTGACGCGCACGCTGGCGCAGCTGCGCACCCAGGTGGAGGCCCAGGTGCGTGCCGACGAAGGCGACGGTCCGCCGGTCGCGGTGTGAGACACCCGCTGACGCTTCGTGTCCGAGGGGGCCCCACGTCCTCACTCACATGGTGGGCGGACGCCGAGTAACGGCACCTGGACGTGACGTTCTGGTTACGGCGTGCCGGTTTCCTCCGGGTTTGTCGACCGTTACGCCTGGCTGATCATGGTTTCGTTCGGTCTGTCCGAGTCGCGGACGAGCCCACTGGTGCGCACCATTCCGCGGATCGAGTGTGCTCGGTCCCGCCGAGCGCGCCCGCCGCCTGGCCACCGTCGCGATCCGGGAGACCCATGTCCACCACCGCCGAAGGACCCGTGCTCACCACGGGCACCGGTCTGCGCCGCACCGTCGGGTTCAGCGCCCTGATGTTCATCTCGCTCGGCTCGATCATCGGGTCGGGCTGGCTCCTGGGTGCGCTCACGGCGGCGAAGTCCGCGGGCGGCGCGTCGATCCTGTCCTGGCTGCTCGCCGGTGCCATCGTCATCCTGCTGGCCCTCGTCCACGCCGAGCTGGGCTCCACCTACCCGGTGGCCGGCGGCACGGCCCGCTACCCGCGGCTGGCGTTCGGGTCGATCGCCGGGTTCGCGGCCGGATGGGTCGGCTGGATCCAGGCCGTCGCGATCGCCCCGATCGAGGTCGAGGCCGCGCTGTCCTACCTCGACCACATCTTCCACGGCTTCGTCGATGTGAACGGCAACCTCACCGGCCTGGGCTTCCTGATCGCAGCGCTGCTCATGGTGCTGTTTACCGGGATCAACCTGCTGGGCGTCGCGTGGCTCGCCGAGACCAACCGCATCACCGTGCTGTGGAAGATCGCGATCCCGGTGCTCACGGTGATCGTGCTGATCTTCGTGGCCTTCCACGGGTCGAACTTCACCGCGGGCGGCGGGTTCGCCCCGTACGGTGCGCACGGGGTCTTCGCCGCGCTCCCGCTGGGCGTGGTGTTCGCGCTGCAGGGCTTCGAGCAGGCGGCGCAGATGGGCGGCGAGGCGCGCAACCCGCAGCGTGACCTGCCGCGGGCGCTCATCGGCGCCGTCGCGCTCGGCGTGATCATCTACCTGGCCCTCGAGGTCGCCTTCATCGGGGCGCTCGACCCGGCCAACCTCGTGGGCGGCTGGGCCAACCCGATCGGCAAGGGCGACTTCGGGCCGTACGTGACGATCGCGGGCGCGCTCGGCCTGACCTGGCTGTCGATCCTGCTCTACGTCGACGCGTTCATCTCGCCGGCCGGCACCGGGCTCGTCTACGTGGCCACGTCGGCGCGCCTGTCCTACGCGCTGAGCCAGTCCGGATTCGCCCCCAAGGGCCTGTCGAAGATCTCCAGCCGAGGCATCCCGTGGGTGGCGACGGGGGTGGCCTTCGTGGTCGGGATCATCTCGTTCCTGCCCTTCCCGAGCTGGCAGTCGCTGGTCTCGCTGGTCACCTCGGCCACGGTGATCATGTACGGGTTCGCGCCGCTCACCCTCGCCGCGCTGCGCCGAGCCGACCCCGACCGGCCGCGGCCGTACCGGATGCCGGCGGCGCCCGTCATCGCCCCGCTGTCGTTCATCGCGGCGAACGAGATCATCTACTGGTCGGGGTGGACGACCCTCTGGAAGCTCTACGTGGCGATCGTCATCGGCTTCGTGCTCTTCGCGATCTACCGGGCGGTCCAGGTGTCGCGGAACGGGGTGCCGGCGGTCGCCAAGGACCTCCAGCTGCGGTCCCTGGCCTGGATCCTCCCGTGGCTGGTCGGGATCGGCGTGATCTCGGCGCTCGGGCAGTACGACGCCTGGGTCACGATCATCCCGGTGTGGATCGACCTGATCTTGGTCGCGGCGTGGTCGCTGGTGATCTACTACGTGGCCGAGCGGATGGTGATGTCGCGCGAGGCGGTGGCCGCGCAGGTCGAGCAGGAGGCCGCCGAGGCGGCCGCCGAGCCGGAGGAGCTGCACGCGTAGTCCGACCCACGACGGGCGGGTAGGTGGTCGGGATGACCACCGCCCGCCCGTCGTCGTCCCCGGCTTCCCGTGCCCGGGAAGGTGCTGGCGGAGCTACCCCGTCGCGCCGACGACCGGCTGCGGCAGGCCTGGTGCCCCTGGCGGGTTGGCGCGTTCTTCGGCCGGTGATCAGGAGTACGTGGGGCAGCTCCGCCGGGCCGAGGGTGCCTGGTGTGCCTCTGACCGGCGCGCGCCGTGGGCTGGTCGGCCCGGTGCACGGCAGGATGCTGCCGTGGCGCAGGACGAGGACGTACCCGAGGCCCCGGATCCCGAGGACGCGGCCGACGAGCTCTACGGTCTGCACCCCGACCGGTTCGTGCCGCGTCGCACCGAGCTGGTCAAGGCGGCCCGTGCGGCGAAGGACCGGGAGGCCGCCGACACCATCGGCGCCCTGCGCAAGCCCTCGCTGGGGGCGTGGCTCGCCAACATCCTCGCCCGGGAGTCGCCCGACGAGGTGGCGGCCCTCGAGGAGCTCGGCGGCTCGCTGCGTACCGCCCAGCAGGAGCTCTCCGGGGACGCGCTGCGGACGCTCACGAAGCAGCGGCGGGACCTGGTCGGCGCGCTCGTCGCCCGGGCGCGGCGGCTGGCGCGGCAGGACGGCGTCGGCGTCGGCGACTCGGTCGCGCGGGACCTCGAGAACACGATCGCCGCGGCGCTGGCCGACGAGGGCGCCGCGCGCGCGTTCGTCGAGGGGCGGTTGACGACGGCGCTCGAGCCCGGCGCCGGGTTCTCCGGCGGGGCGGCGCCCGCGGGGTCCGGACGGCGGGCCTCGGGCACCACGACCCGTCGACCGCCGCCGCGGCGGCCCTCGTCCGGTGGCGGCGCAGGTCCGGGCGAGGCGCCGGGTGACGGCTCCGGGGAGGGGGACCGCCGCGCCCACGACGAGGAGCGGGCGGCGCAGGAGGAGCGGCGCCGCGCCCGGGAGGCCGCCGAGCGCGCCGTGGAACGGGCCCGCGAGGCGCGCGACGACGCCGACCGCGCGCTCGAGCGGGCGCGGTCGCGGGTCGAGCAGGCCGCGTCGGACCTCGAGGAGGCCGAGGAGACCGTGCGCGGTCTGCGGGAGCGGCTCGAGCGCGCCGAGGCGGCGCGGGAGCAGGCCCGCGAGCAGCACGACGCCGCCGCGCAGGCGCGCGAGGAGGCCGCGGCCACGGTGGACGAGGCTCGCCGCGCCCTCGACCAGGCCGAGGCGGAGCGGGCCGACCTGGAGTGAGCGCGATCCCGACGAAGGGGCTTTTCTCCCCCTGGATGCAAGCAATCAGGGGAGCACGCCGATAGGGCTTCGCTTGCATCGCCGGAGCCCGCTCAGCTCTGCGCCGCCGAGCCCTGCGCGTACGGCTTGAGTGGCGGCTCGGCGGGCACGTGCGGGTAGGTCGCCACCTGGAAGCCCGCGCCCGCGGCGTAGGCCGCGAAGTGTGCCGGGAAGGTCGCGGGGTCGACTCCGGGCTGCAGGGGCTGCAGGCACACCCCGCGGTCGATGCGCGCGGCGGAGGCCGGCCCGTCGTGGTCGAGCGCGTCGATCACGACGGCGTAGGCCAGCGCGTCGGACGAGCCCATCGAGAGGTGGTCCGCGACGTGGCCGGGGCAGACGTCGAAGGTCGAGATGTTGGCGCGGGCCCCGTCACCGGTCGTCAGCGCCGAGCTCGGGGCCGGCGGCAGGTTGGGGACGACGACCTCGTCGGTCGGGGTGTACACCGTCGTGTAGTCGATGCCGGCGAACGTCTCGGGTCCGTCGTTCAGCGCCGTCGTGAAGTGCGAGAACGACTGCTGCTGCCAGAACGCGGGCGCGCACCCCGCGGCGGCACACACCGGGTAGGCGTCCAGCGTGCCGTGGTTCGAGGGGTCGATGCCGACGTAGTCACCGACCTTGCTCCGGGTGTCCGGCCAGTACTTCAGCGCCCAGCGCGCGACCATGCCGCCCTGAGAGAAGCCGACGATCGCGACCTTCCGACCGCTGCGTGCCCGCACCGCCCGGATCGCGTCGACGACATACTCGGCCGAGACCTGGATGTCGCTCATCGCGTGGTTCGGCAGCTCCACCGAGCAGTACGGCCGACCCGCCGCGCTGAAGGCACGGAAGTAGTTCCAGGAGTAGTTCTCCTGCGGGGTGAGCGTCGTCCCGGCGATGAACAGCGTCACCGGGCGCGAGGCGTCGCTCGTGCCCGGTCCGCAGCTCAGGGCCGCGTCGAGCGTGCTCTGCGGGACGTCGAACGCCGGGCCGGAGCCGCCGGAGGCGCTGGCGCCGCCACCCCAGGTGGGGACCGATGCCGAGGCGGTCGTCCCCCCGACCACCAGTGCGCCCGCCGTCACCAGGGCCACCACCGCCGCGCGCACCGCCCGGCCCGCTGTGTCGCCGCCCGCTCCGGTGCCCCCGGTGATCCATCGCACGCATGCTCGAACGACAGACCGACCGCCGGGATGCGACACCGCCCGGCGTGGCCGGTACGGCCGACCATCGCCCGAGCGAGCGGACCGTTCGCACGCGTAGACGCAGCGAACGCGCCGTTCGCTCGACCGCGGGTGGGCGCGCGCCGTGGCCCGCCGTCGGGACGCGCCGTCAAGACCCGCCGTCAGGGGTCGACGCGACGCCCTTCCGCCCGGGGCACCGCGTCCGTGCGCAGCGCGGTCGGGGCGCCGAGCGCGCGGGAGATGCCGCGCGCCGCGGCGCGGACCGCGGGCACCAGCGTGCGCGGCTCGATCCCGCCGCCCTCGCTGGGCGAGGGCACGACGACCGACAGGGCGGCGACGACGGCGTCGTCCTCCCCGCGCACCGGGGCCGCGACCGACAGGGCCGCGAGGTCGATCATCCCGTCGCACACCGCCACCCCGTCCCGGCGCACGGCCGCGAGCATCCGGCGCAGGGCCGCGGGGTCGGTGACGGTGCGCGGGGTGAAGGCGGGCAACCGCTCGGCGAGCACGGACTCCTGCACCGCCGGCGGGGCGTGGGCGAGCAGCACGTGCCCCACGCCGGTGGGGTGCAGCGGCCAGCGACCCCCGACCCGCGAGAGCAACCGCACCGCCTCGGGGTGGGCGAGCCGCTCGACGTACACCACCTCGTGGCCGTCGCGCACCGCGAGCTGCACGTTCTGGCGCACCGCCTCGTAGAGGTCCTCGAGGATCGGCATGGCCCGCTCGCGCAGCCCGCTGCTGCGCGGGGCGAGCGACCCGACCTCCCAGAGCCGCAGCCCGACGCGGTAGGCCCCGTCGGTCCCGCGCTCGAGCGCACCCCACGCGGTGAGCTCGCCGACCAGGCGGTGCGCGGTGGAGACCGGCAGCCCCGCGGCCCGCGCGATCTCGGTCAGGGTGAGCGCGCGGTGGTCGCCGTCGAAGGCCTCGAGGATCGAGAAGACGCGGCCGGTGACGCTCGGGGTGCGGCGTCCCTCCGAGGAGCTCAGTCCGCTGCCCTCGGGCAGGCCCCAACCCGCCCGTCCCCGCGGCCGCAGGGCGCGGGCGTCCGGGCCCGGTTCGGCACCCGTCGTCGACACGCCCGGCGCTCCTTTGCTTCCGGTGAACGGAAGCCAGCCTCTCGCACCCGTGGGTTCCCCGCCACTCTGGGCGACGTGAGCCCGTCACCCGCCGATCCGCCCGCGGAGAGCCCCGTGCGCGAGCGCCCCACACATGGCGTCACCGAGCAGGACCGCATCGTCGAGGAGATCCGGACCGCCGCCGGGCTCCCTCCGCTGCGGGGCGGCCACCCGGACCGCGCCTACGCGCCCTACCGTTCGACGGCCCTGCGCGCGCCCACCCGGCAGTTGGTGGTCGCCGCGCCGAGCGCGGTCGAGCGGACCGCCCCGGTCTTCGGGCCGCAGGACGTCGCCCCCATCGACGCCGACCTGACCATGCGCTCCACCGGGGATCCGCTGGGCGAGCGCATCGTCGTCACCGGACGCGTCCTCGACGGTTCCGGGCGTCCGGTGCGGGGCCAGCTCGTCGAGATCTGGCAGGCCAACGCCTCCGGGCGCTACCGCCACGACGGCGACCTGCACCCGGCCCCGCTCGACCCGCACTTCTTCGGCGGGGGCAGGTGCCTGACCGACGACGACGGCCGCTACCGCTTCGTCACGATCAAGCCCGGGGCCTACCCGTGGCGCAACCACCACAACGCGTGGCGGCCGGCGCACATCCACTTCTCGCTGTTCGGCACCGCGTTCACGCAGCGACTGGTCACCCAGATGTACTTCCCGGGCGACCAGCTCTTCGCGCTCGACCCGATCTTCTCCTCGGTGACCGACGAGAAGGCCCAGCAGCGGATGATCGCCCGCTACGACCACGACACGACCGTCGCGGAGTGGGCGCTGGGCTACCAGTGGGACATCGTCCTCGACGGTCCCGGCGCCACCCCGCCCGATCCGGACGAGGTGTGAGGATGACGGACGCGGTGTACGACCCGCCCACGCCCTCCCAGACCGTCGGACCCTTCTTCGCGTTCGGGCTCCCCTTCGACGGCGGCGGTGACGTCGTGCCGCCCGGGACCGCGGGCGCGATCTCGCTGCACGGCACCGTCCGGGACGGCGCCGGCGCCCCGGTGCCGGACGCGCTGCTCGAGTTCTGGCAGGCCGGTCCCGACGGCCGGCTGCCGACGCGTGGTGGGTCGATGCGCCGCGACGGGCGCACGTTCACCGGATTCGCGCGGGTGCCGACGGACCGGGCCGGCGACTACGCGGTCCGGACGCTGCGGCCGGCCGCGGTCCCCGGCACCCCGGACGCGCCGCACCTCGCGGTGACGGTGTTCGCCCGCGGGCTGCTGCACCACCTGTTCACGCGGGTGTACTTCCCGAGCACGGAGTCCGACGAGGTGGCGACGGCGAACGCCGCGGACCCCCTGCTCTCGTCGTTGCCGCCCGAGCGGGCGGAGACGCTCGTGGCGGTGCCCGACGGCTGGTTCGGCGGCCCCGGCTACCGGTTCGACGTGCGTCTGCAGGGGCCCGGGGAGACGGTCTTCCTGGAGCTGATCGCCGGAGACGGGGCGCCGCGGAGCTCGACGGCCGACGCCGCCGGGGACGGGGCGTGAGCACCGACCGGACACAGGTCGCGATCGTCGGCGCCGGTCCGGCCGGTCTACTGCTCTCGCACCTGCTGCGGGCACGCGGGATCGACTCGGTAGTCCTCGAGGCGCGGCCTCGGGAGCGCGTCGAGACCCGCCAGCGCGCGGGCATCCTCGAGCACGGCACCGTCGACGTGCTGCGCGAGATCGGCGCCGCCGAGCGCATGGACTCGCTCGGCCTGCCCCACGACGGGTTCGAGCTGCGCTTCGCCGGGCGCTCGGTCCGGGTCGACATGCAGGAGCTGACCGGCCGCAACGTCATGATCTGGGCGCAGACCGAGATCACCAGGGACCTCGTCGCGCTGCGCCTCGAGCAGGGCGAGCCGTTGTCCTTCGAGGCCGAGGTGCTCGCCGTGGAGGACGTCGACACCGACGCGCCGCGGGTGCGCTTCCGCCACGACGGGGCCGAGCACGAGCTGCGCGCCGACGTCGTGGTGGGGGCCGACGGGTTCCACGGCGTCGCGCGGTCGGCGATCCCGGCCTCGGCCGTGACGACCTACGAGCGCGTCTACCCCTACTCGTGGCTGGGGATCCTCGCCGACGTCGCCCCGTCGTCGCACGAGCTCGTCTACGCCCGCGGGGCGAACGGGTTCGCGCTGGCCTCGATGCGCTCGCCGTCGGTGACCCGGGCCTACCTCCAGGTGCCCAACGACACCGACGCGTCCGCCTGGTCCGACGAGGCGATCTGGGACGAGCTCGCGGCACGGTTCGCGCTCGAGGACGGTTCGTTCACGCTGACCCGCGGGCCGATCACCGACAAGTCGGTCATCGCGATGCGCAGCTTCGTCGGGGAGCCGATGCGCTACGGGCGCCTCTTCCTCGCCGGCGACGCCGCCCACGTCGTGCCGCCCACGGGCGCCAAGGGGCTCAACCTCGCCGTCGCCGACGTCCGCGTGCTCGCCGAGGCGCTGGGGGAGTGGTACGCCTCGAAGGACGAGTCCCTGATGGACGCCTACTCCGACACGGCGTTGCGCCGCGTCTGGAGGGCGTCGCACTTCTCCTGGACGATGACGACGATGCTGCACCGCGACCCCGACGCGGACCCGTTCGAGGAGCAGCTGGCGCTCTCGCACCTGCGGCTCATCGAGGCCTCGGAGAGCGAGCGGCGGACGATCGCGGAGAACTACCGAGGGCTGGCCCTTCGGGCCACGTGAACGAATTTCGTCGCCGGGACGACCACATCCGTTCACATGGACGCGAAGCGGTCCACCAGGGCCGACGTCGCCACCATCGTCGTGAACCGTGCGACGCCCGGGACCTGGGCGAGCGTGCGGCGCAGCAGGACGTCGAGGGCGTGCACGTCGGCGACGTCGACGCGCATCAGGTAGTCCACGTCCCCCGTCACGTGGTGGCAGCTCACCAGCCCGTCGAGGTCGACGATCCAGCGCTCGAAACGCTCGACGGTGTCGGCGGTGTGGTCGAGGAGCACGACCGACAGGTGCACCACCAGCGAGCGCCCGACGGCGTCCGGGTCGAGCACGGCCCGGTAGCCGCGGATGACCCCGTCGGTCTCCAGACGCCGCAGCCGCCGCTGCGCCGAGGATGGTGACACCGACACCGCGTCGGCGAGGTCGGCAAGGCTGGAACGCCCGTGGTCGACGAGGTGAGCGAGGATCGCGCGGTCGATCCCGTCGAGCTGGGCGTTTCGAGCAGCGGTCGGCGTAGTCATGGGCGAATCATGCACCATCGGGCCTGCTGCACTCCGAAATCGCCCGGCATCACCCACCCCTCGCGGAGCACGCTGGAACCCATGACGAGGAAGGTGGCCCTGCTGGCGATGGTGATCGCCGGCGCGGGGTGGGGAGCGGTGTTCGTGGCGCCCGGACTGGCGCCGCTCGCGCCTGCGCTGCTGCTGGCGACGGGACGGTTCGTGGCGTTCGGGGCGGTGTCGTTGCCCCAGGTCAGGCGGGTCCTGAGGGCGGACGTCCCGTGGGGCCGGGTGATCGCCCACGCGGTGACCGGCTCGGTCCTCTACTACGCCCTCGTCGCGCTGGCGGTCCGCCTGGCGGGACCGACCGTCGCCGTCGCGACCATCGGCCTGGTGCCCGTCGTCATGGCGCTGGTCTCCGCGCGCGGGACCGGCCGCAGTCAGGGGAGCACGCCGATAGGGAGCCTGGTCCCGGCACTCGCGCTGGTCGGCGCCGGACAGGTGCTCCTCCACGTCGGGCCGGGGCAGGACTGGTCGCTCTCGGCGCTGGTCGGGCTGGGCCTCGCCGTCCTCGCGCTGGCCTCGTGGTCCTGGTACGCCCTGAACTCCCACACGCTGCTCCACGACCGGCCCGACCTCGCCCCCGTGCTGGTCAGCGCCCAAGGTCTCGCTGCCGGTGCCCTGGCCCTGCCCGCCACCGTCGTGCTGGTCATGATCGAGGGGGTTCCTGCGCAGCCGCTGCGGGCGCTCGCGGTCGTGCTGTTCCTGGGGCTGGTCTCGTCGTGGCTCGCGGTGCGGCTGTGGCACACCGCGGCCGGGTACCTCTCGCCGGTGCTGGTGAGCCAGCTCATGGCCCTGGAGACCGCGTGGGGCTTCGTGTTCTCCGCGATCGCCGAGGGCGGGCTGCCCGGTCCGCTCGCGCTGACCGGTGAGGTCGCGATCCTGGGTGGCGTGACCCTCGCGGTGCTCGTGGACGCCCGGCGGACCCGGAGCGCGACACGCTCGGTCGGGCTCGATGTCGTCGGCACCCCCGAGCCGCAGCACGCATGACGGCGACGCTCTCCAATCAACAGGAATCCTGATAGTCTCCCGGGAGCACCACCGCCCACCCGGGAGCCCGCCGATGTCCCAACCACCCGCGTTCGAGACCGTGAGCATCGAGGTCGGTGAGGACAGCGAGGCCGGCATCGGCTGGCTGTTCTTCGACCGGCCGGACAAGCGCAACGCGATGAATCCGACCCTCAACCGGGAGATGATCGCGGCGCTGGAGTGGCTGGAGGCCGCCGACGAGGTGCGGGTCGTCGTCCTCACCGGGCGCGGGGACGCCTGGTCGGCCGGCATGGACCTGCGGGAGTACTTCCGCGAGGTGGACGCGGCGCCCCCGCACGTCGAGGTCCGCGCCCGGCGGGACTCCGCCGAGTGGCAGTGGCGCCGGCTCATCCACTTCGCCAAGCCGACGATCGCGATGGTCAACGGCTGGTGCTTCGGCGGCGCCTTCACCCCGCTGGTGTGCTGCGACCTCGCGATCGCCTCGGAGGACGCCTCGTTCGGCCTGTCGGAGGTCAACTGGGGCATCCCGCCGGGCGGCCTGGTGAGCCGGGCCCTCGCCGAGACGCTCACCGCCCGCGACGCCCAGTGGTACGTCATGACCGGGGAGAGCTTCGACGGCCGCCGGGCCTCGGCGATGCGGCTGGTGAACGAGGCCGTGCCCGCCGACCGCCTGCGTGAGCGCACCGTCGAGGTCGCGGGCAAGCTGGCCGCGATGAACACCCACGTGCTGCGGGCCGCGAAGGTCGGCGTCAAGAAGGTCCGCCAGATGTCGTGGGACACCGCCGAGGACTACCTCTACGCCAAGCTCGACGCCGCTACCGGGCACGACCCGGAGCACGGCAAGGCGCAGGGGCTCGAGCAGTTCCTCGACGACAAGACCTACCGCCCCGGCCTCGGCGCCTACGAGCGTCGCTGAGCAGGCCGTGACCCCGCCGCCCGGCCTCGGGACCTGGACCGCCCGGCGTGCCCGTGCGACCCCGGAGCGGACGGCCCTGGTGCACGCCACCGGGCGGCTGACCTACGCGGCGCTCGACGCGCGGGTCGGGAGGCTCGCCGCCGGGCTCGCGCGGCTCGGCGTCGGACGGGGGGACCGCGTCGCCTACCTCGGGCCGAACCACCCGGCCTTCGTCGAGACCCTGTTCGCGACGACGGCCCTCGGTGCGGTCTTCGTCCCGCTCAACTCCCGGCTCGCGCCCACCGAGCACGCGTTCGCGCTCGCCGACACCGAAGCCCGGGTGCTCGTCCACGGGCCCGGGCCGGGCGGCAGGAACGTGGCGTTGCGGACACCCAGTGACAGCAACGCCACTTTCCTGACGCTGGAGGTGGGCGGGAGCTACGACGAGCTCATCGCGGCCACCACGGAGCGTGCCGAGCCGGTGGACGTCGACCCCGACGACACCGCCGTCCTGCTCTACACCTCCGGCACCACCGGGCGACCCAAGGCGGCCCGGCTGTCGCACGCCAACCTCACCTGGAACGCGCTCAACGTCCTCGTCGACGTCGACCTCGCGCGGGACGAGGTCTGCCTGCTCTCCGCGCCGCTCTTCCACGCCGCGGCGCTCGGGATGACGTGCCTGCCGGTGCTGCTCAAGGGCGGCACGCTGGTGCTCGAGGAGGCGTTCGACGTCGAGCGCACGCTCGACCTGGTGCCGGCCGAGGGCGTGACGATCATGTTCGGGGTCCCGACGATGTTCGCGGCGCTCGCCCGATCCCCGCGTTTCGAGGACACCGACCTGTCCAGCGTGCGCTACCTGCTCTGCGGCGGCGCCCCGGTCCCGCCGTCGCTGCTGGAGACCTACGCCGAGCGCGGGCTGACGTTCCTGCAGGGCTACGGGATGACCGAGGCCGCCCCGGGGGTCCTGCTGCTCGACCGCGAGCACGCCCGGGAGAAGACCGGTACCGCCGGGCGTCCCCACTTCTTCTGCGACGTCCGGCTCGACGAGCGCGGCGAGGTGCTGGTGCGGGGACCGAACGTCGTCGACGGGTACTGGCGGCGGCCCCGGGAGAGCGCCGACGCGTTCGAATCAGGGGAGCACGCCGATAGGGGGTGGTTCCGCTCGGGCGACGTCGCCACCGTCGACGAGGACGGCTTCCACCGCATCGTCGACCGGGTCAAGGACCTCTACATCTCCGGCGGGGAGAACGTCTCGCCCGCGGAGGTGGAGGGCGTGCTCGTCGGGCACCCGGACGTCGTCGACGCGGCCGTGGTCGGCGTGCCGGACGCGCGCTGGGGCGAGACCGGCCACGCCTGGGTCGTGCTCGCGCCGGGCTCCACCGCCACCCCGGCCGACGTCCTCGCCCACCTCGAGGGCCGTCTCGCCCGGTTCAAGCACCCGCGGACCGTCGAGGTCGTCGACGCCCTCCCGCGCAACCCGACGGGCAAGCTCGACAAAGGTGCGCTTCGCGCACGTGAGCAGTGAGTGCGGCTATAGCCGCACTCACTGCTCACGAGGCGGAGCCACCTCCAGCGACGACCGTGCCCGGTTGAGGTAGTCCCGGAACCGCTCCCGCTCGACCTCGTCGAACCCCTCGAGCATCCGGGTCTCGAGTCCCGCGACGGGCGCGTCGAAGCGCGCGAGCAGCCTGTGCCCGTCGGGGGTGAGGCTGATGAGCAGCTGACGGCGGTTGTCGGGGTTGCGGTGCCGGACGATGAACCCGCCACGCTCGAGGGAGTTGACGAGGTCGGCCATCGCCTGAGGCGTGACGAACGAGTTGCGGGCGAGCTCGGCGGAGGTCAGCCGGTCACGGCGGGCGAGCACGGTGAGCGCGGTGTACTGCAGCGCGGTGACCCCGGAGTCGCGCAGCAGGTCGTCGAGGTGCGCCCGCACGATCAGCTCAACCTGCTTGACCGCGTAGAGGAGCGACGGACGTGGGCGCTGCCGCGACGCGGCGGGGGATCCCTGGCTCACCCGGGGGATTCTCCCACGCCCCGACGACGGGACCTCGGACGCGCGCGGACGACGCCGCGGGGGCGAGAATGGGGCGCGCTCCCCGGCGTCGCCGCCAGCCCGGCCGGCGCCCGACCCGGCTCCCCCGGAGGTGCGACGGTGCCCCTGCTGCGCGCGCTGCTCGACGGCGGCCTCGACGACCCGGAGGCCGTCCGGATCGGCGACACCGCCTTCTCCGGACCGGAACTGCTGGGGGCGGCGGCGGTCGTCGCCGACGAGATCGGCGAGCGTCCCGATCCCACCTCGCCCGTGGCGGTGTCGGCGACGGCGAGCGCGGAGACCGTCGTCGCGGTCGTCGGCGCCCTGCTCGCCGGGGCACCCGTCGTGCCGGTGCCGCCGGACAGCGGTCCCGCCGAGCGCGGGCACCTGCTCTCGGACTCGGGCGCCACGACGTGGTTCGGGGACAAGCTGCCCGACGTGACGCTGCCCTCTCGTCGGGTCGACTTCTCCCGTCGCGCCGGACACGAGGTCCGCGAGCCCGCGGGCGACCGTCCCGCCCTGATCCTCTACACCTCCGGCACCACCGGCTCGCCCAAGGGCGTGCTGCTCTCCGCCGACGCGATGGCCGCGGGCCTCGACGGGCTCGCCGACGCCTGGGCGTGGACGTCCGCGGACACCCTCGCCCACGGCCTGCCGCTCTTCCACGTCCACGGCCTCGTGCTCGGGGTGTTCGGGGCGCTGCGCACCGGGTCGCGGCTGGTGCACACCGGCAGGCCCACGCCGGCGAACTACGCGCGGGCGGTCTCGGAGCACGGCGGCTCGCTGCTGTTCGGGGTGCCGACGGTGTGGTCGCGGATCGGCGACGACCCGGCGTCGGCGGCGGCGCTGACCGACGCCCGGCTGCTCGTGTCCGGCTCCGCGCCGCTGCCCGTCCCGGTGTTCGAGCGCGTCCGCGAGCTCACCGGGCAGGCGCCCGTGGAGCGGTACGGGATGAGCGAGACAATGATCACACTGGTGGTGCGGGCCGACGGCGAGCGTCGGCCCGGCTGGGTGGGGGTGCCGGTGGCGGGGGTCGAGACGCGGCTGCGGGCGGTCACCGAGGACGACCAGGGCGAGCCCGTCACGACGGACGAGGACGTCCCGGCCGACGGCGAGTCGATCGGCGAGCTGCAGGTCCGCGGCCCCTCGCTCTTCGACGGCTATCTCAACCGGCCCGAGGCCACCGCCGCGACGTGGAGCGAGGAAGGCTGGTTCCGCACCGGCGACGCCGCGCTCGTCGACGCGGTCGGCTACCACCGCATCGTCGGGCGGCGCTCGGTCGACCTCATCAAGTCCGGCGGGTACCGCATCGGCGCCGGCGAGGTGGAGACCGCGCTGCTCGCCCACGCCGGGATCAGCGAGGCCGCGGTCGTGGGCGACCCCGACGACGACCTCGGGCAGCGCATCGTCGCCCACGTCGTCTGCCCCGACGGCCCGGTGGACGCCCAGGAGGTCATGGACTTCGTCGGCGAGCGGCTCTCGAAGCACAAGCGCCCGCGCGAGGTCGTCGTCGTCGACGAGCTGCCCCGCAACGCGATGGGGAAGGTGCAGAAGTCCCGCCTACGCCGCTCGTAGGTTCTCCAGCCGCTCCGGGCGCGGCCAGCGGACCCGCCACACCCAGCCGAGCTTCTCGAGCAGCGCGATCGTCTCCGCCGAGAGGTCGATCTCGAACCGCCCCACGCCGTGGCGGGCCGACGTCGGGTCGGCGTGGTGCAGGTTGTGCCACGACTCGCCCATCGAGAGCAGCGCAAGCGGCCACACGTTGGTCGAACGGTCGCGCACCCGCCACGGACGCTCACCGACCATGTGGCAGATCGAGTTCGTCGACCACGCCACGTGGTGCGAGAGCGCGACCCGCACGAGCCCGGCCCAGAAGAACGCGGTGACCGCGCCCCAGAACGTGAAGGTCACCAGACCACCGATCAGCGCCGGTACCACGAACGACCCCAACGTGATCCACCCGAACCACCGGCTCACCCGCACGACGTCGGGGTCGGCGAGCAGATCGGGGCAGTACTTGTGCTGGTCGGAGAGGGTGCGCTCGAGGATCCAGCCCAGGTGGGCGTGCCAGAAGCCACGCGCCAGGGCGGCGGGTGAGGTGCCGTAGCGCCACGGCGAGTGCGGGTCGCCCTCCTTGTCGGCGAAGGCGTGGTGGCGGCGGTGGTCGGCGACCCAGTGCGTCACCGGGCCCTGCACGGCGAGGCTGCCTGCCACGGCGAGCGCGATCCGCAGCGCCCGTCCGCAGCGGAACGCGCCGTGGGTGAAATAGCGGTGGAACCCGACCGTGATGCCGAGCATCGACACGAGGTAGAACCCGACGGCGAGGCCGGCGTCGAGCCACGACAGGCCCCACCCCCAGGCCAGCGGAACAGCGCCGAGCAGTGCCGCGAAGGGCACGAGCACGGCCACATAGGTCATGACGTGTGGGGCGAGTGGTCGGGGGAGGATGGCGGCGGTAGCGGGCACGAAGCGGTCACTCCCTGGGAGTCGGCGCCGTGTACGACGGAACGTCGTGGACCGTCACGACGAGTCTGCCGGGTCCCGACGATGCTCGCGCACGGTGTCCGGGCGCGCACCGCCATCCGGGCCACTGCGGGTCCGAGAGCACCGATGACCTGTACGCTGCTCGCCGTGCAGCGCTGGTACCGGTTTACGTGTCCGGCCCGGGAGGGGTCGGCGGGTAGACCGCTGCGCTGACCCCTCGTCCCGCGAGCCGGACCCGGAACCGGCTCGGCGGGATCGCGGCGGGCGGCTCCCGGGTCGGGCCTTGATCCCGGAGGAACCCCGATGACCGTCCCGATCCTCGATCGGCTCGTCGACACCGCTCCGCTCGACGGCGCGCGCACCGCCGCCGTCACCCCGCTGCCCTCGCCCGCACTGCTGCGCCACGACCTGCCGGTGCGTCCGGGCGCCGCCGACGCCGTGCGCCGCGGACGCGCTGCCGCCGTCGACGTCCTGCACGGCAGCGACGACCGCCTGCTCGTCGTGATCGGGCCCTGCTCGATCCACGACGACGAGGCCGCGCGCGACTACGGAGCGCGCCTCGCGGAGCGGGCGGCCGCGCACGCCGACGACCTGCACGTGGTGATGCGCACCTACTTCGAGAAGCCGCGCTCGACGGTCGGCTGGAAGGGGCTGATCAACGACCCGGGTCTCGACGGCAGCTTCGACGTGGCCCGCGGGCTGCGGACCGCCAGGGCGCTCATGCTCGACCTCGCCGGGCTCGGCCTGCCCCTGGGCTGCGAGTTCCTCGACCCGGTCACCCCGCAGTACCTCGCCGACCTCGTCGCCTGGGGCTCCATCGGCGCCCGCACGGCGGCCAGTCAGGTGCACCGCCAGCTCGCCAGCGGCCTGTCGATGCCCGTCGGGATCAAGAACGGGACCGACGGCGACGTGGGCGTGGCGGTCGACGCGGTCGGCGCGGCGGCGGCCCCGCACGCGTTCATGGGCGTGACGACGGAGGGGCTCGCGGGGCTGATCACGACCACGGGCAACGCCGACGCCCACCTCATCCTGCGTGGCGGCTCGTCCGGACCGAACTTCGACGCGGCCTCCGTCGGGGCGGCCGTGGCCCGGCTGCGGGCCGCCGGGCGTCCGGCGCGCGTCGTCGTCGACGCGAGCCACGGCAACTCCGGCAAGGACCACCGTCGCCAGCCTGGCGTGGTCGCCGACCTCGCCGGCCAGGTCGCGGCCGGCGGCCCGGTGGCCGGCGTGATGGTCGAGAGCTTCCTCGTCGAGGGTCGCCAGGAGATCGGCCCGGCCATGGTGCGCGGGTGCAGCGTCACCGACTCCTGCGTGGGCTGGGACACCACCGTCGCGCTGCTCGACGAGCTGGCGGGCGCGGTCCGGGCGCGGCGCCGCGGGTGCCTCGAACGCTCATGATCATGGTGCGCGACGTCGCCGGTCGTCGGCTGAACCGATTCCGCCGACTCGCACCGGTGGCGTGAGCCATGACGCCGAACCGGTCCGGCGTGACCGTTCTACGATCCGCGCATGACAGCCGGACCATCGACGACGGGGTCCCCCGAGGCGCCCGAGGAGCTCGTGCTCGCGGGCGAGTTCGACACGCCGGACCGCGCGAGCTGGCGCGAGCTCGTGGCGGGGGCGCTCTCGAAGACAGGCCGCGAGGTCCGACCCGAGGACGCCGAGGCCGCGATCGCGACCCTCACCGACGACGGCTTCGAGATCGCGGCGCTCTACACCGCGCAGGACGCGCCCGACGTCGCCACGGGGGTGCCCGGGCTGCCGCCGTTCACCCGGGCGTCGCGTCCCGAGGGACACGTCGCCGAGGGCTGGGGGGTCCGCCAGCGGCACGCGTTCCCCGCCGACACCGACCTCGCGGCGGCCCACGACGTCGTCATGGCCGACCTCGAAGGCGGCGTCTCGTCGCTCTGGCTGGTGCTCGGCGAGGCGGGTGGTCCGCGGGTCGACGCGCTGCCCACCCTGCTCGAGGGCGTCCTGCTCGACCTGGCCCCGATCGCGCTGACCGCGGGTCGGGACACCCCGGACGCCGCGGCCGCGCTGCTGCGCCTCGCCGGGGAGCACGGCGTCACCTCGGCGCTCGGTGGCTCGCTGGGCTACGACCCCCTGCTCGCGCGTACGCGGGGCGGACCGGAGCTCCCCGACGCCTACCTCGAGGCGATGATCGAGCACTCGCGCACCGCGGCGTCGGACCACCCCGCGCTCGCCACGGTCGTCGCGGACGGCCTCCCGTACCACGAGGCGGGCGGCTCGGACGGCCAGGAGCTCGGCGCCGCGCTGGCGGCGGGGCTGCACGCGGTGCGGCTGCTCACCGACGCCGGGCTCTCTGTCGACGAGGCCTTCGGCCGCGTCGAGCTCCGCCTCGCCGCCACCGCCGACCAGTTCGCCACCATCGCCAAGCTCCGGGCGGCCCGCCGGTGCTGGGATCGGATCGGCTCCGTCGCCGGGGCCTCCGAGCAGGCCCGCGCCCCGCGCACCCACGCCGTCACCTCGCCCGCGATGATGACCACCCGCGACCCGTGGGTGAACATCCTGCGCACCACGGTCGCGTGCGTCGGGGCCGGCCTCGGCGGCGCGGACGCCGTCACCGTGCTGCCCTTCGACGCCGCGCTCGGCCTGCCCGACGACTTCTCCCGCCGCGTCGCCCGCAACACCCAGGCGCTGCTGCTCGAGGAGTCCCACCTCGCGCACGTCATCGACCCCGCGGGCGGGTCCTGGTACGTCGAGGCGCTCACCGACGACCTGGCCCACGCCGCGTGGGAGGTGTTCACGACGATCGAGCGGGCCGGCGGCGCGGCCGCCGCGCTGGAACCAAGGGAGCACGCCGATAGGGGGAGCCTGGCTGCGGCGCTCGAACAGACCTGGTCCCGCCGCGCGGAGCGGATCGCCCACCGCCGGGACCCGATCACCGGCGTCAGCGAGTTCCCGAACCTCGCCGAGTCGCTCCCGGAGCGCGATCCTGCGCCGGCCGACGAGCACGAGGGGGGCTTGCCCCGGCGTCGCTACGCCCAGGTCTTCGAGGATCTCCGCGACCGCGCCGACGCCCGGCCGCGGCGGCCGGTCGCCTTCCTCGCCACGCTCGGCGCGCTCGCGCAGTACACCGCCCGCGCCTCGTTCGCGACGAACCTCCTGCACGCCGGCGGGATCGACGTCGTCGAAGGCCCGGGCGGCACCGACGTCGACGAGATCGTCGGAGCGTTCCGGGAGGCCGGGACCTCCGTCGCCGTCATCGCCTCGAGCGACAAGCTCTACGCGGAGCACGCGGCACCCCTCGCGCAGGCGCTGGCCGGGGCGGGCGCGACGAGGATCCTTCTGGCCGGTGCCCCGAAGACCCCGGGACTCGGACCCGACGACCAGACGGCGCTCACCGGGTACCTGTACTCGGGGTGCGACGCCGCCGCGCTGCTCACCGACCTGCTCGACCACCTGACCGACTCGAGCACCTGACCGAAGGGAGGCCGCCTGATGGCCATCGGATCCTTCGCCGACGTCGAGCTCGGGGACGGGCGGGACGGCGACGCCGGCACGGACCGGGCGTGGGACGAGGCCCTCGAGGCCGCCACCCGCAAGGGGCCGGAGGACCTGCTCTGGGAGACCCCGGAGGGCATCGGGGTCAAGCCGCTCTACACCGCGGCCGACACCGAGGGCCTGGACTTCCTCGAGACCCTGCCGGGCCTGCCCCCGTTCCTGCGCGGCCCCTACCCGACGATGTACGTGACCCAGCCGTGGACGGTGCGCCAGTACGCCGGGTTCTCGACGGCGAAGGAGTCGAACGCGTTCTACCGGCGCAACCTCGCCGCCGGGCAGAAGGGGCTGTCGGTCGCGTTCGACCTGCCGACCCACCGCGGATACGACTCGGACAACCCCCGCGTCGCCGGCGACGTCGGCATGGCTGGGGTGTCGATCGACTCGATCCTCGACATGCGCCAGCTCTTCGACGGCATCCCGCTGGACCGGATGTCGGTGTCCATGACCATGAACGGGGCGGTGCTCCCCGTGATGGCGCTCTACGTGGCCGCGGCGTCCGAGCAGGGCGTCGAGCCCGAACAGCTCGCCGGGACCATCCAGAACGACATCCTCAAGGAGTTCATGGTCCGCAACACCTACATCTACCCGCCCCAGCCCTCGATGCAGATCATCTCCGACATCTTCAGCTACACCAGCGAGAAGATGCCGAAGTTCAACTCGATCTCCATCTCGGGCTACCACATCCAGGAGGCCGGGGCCTCGGCCGACCTGGAGCTCGCGTACACCCTCGCCGACGGCGTGGAGTACCTGCGGGCCGGGCGGGACGCCGGCCTCGACGTGGACCGGTTCGCGCCGCGCCTGTCGTTCTTCTGGGGCATCGGCATGAACTACTTCATGGAGATCGCGAAGCTTCGGGCGGCGCGCCTCCTGTGGGCCAAGCTCGTCAAGGACTTCGGGGCGAAGAACGACAAGTCGCTCTCGCTGCGCACGCATTCGCAGACCTCGGGCTGGTCGCTCACCGCGCAGGACGTCTACAACAACGTCGTCCGCACCTGTCTCGAGGCGATGGCCGCGACGCAGGGGCACACCCAGTCGCTGCACACCAACGCCCTCGACGAGGCGCTCGCGCTGCCGACCGACTTCTCCGCGCGCATCGCCCGCAACACCCAGCTGCTGCTCGCGCAGGAGTCGGGCACGACGCGGACGGTGGACCCGTGGGGCGGGTCGGCCTACGTCGAGCGCCTCACCCGCGAGCTCGCCGGCCGCGCGTGGGCCCACATCGAGGAGGTCGAGAAGACCGGGGGCATGGCCAAGGCGATCGACGAGGGCCTGCCGAAGATGCGCATCGAGGAGGCCGCCGCGCGCACCCAGGCGCGGATCGACTCCGGGCGCCAGCCCGTCATCGGCGTCAACAAGTACCCGCTCCTCGGTGGCGAGGACGTCGACGTGCTCAAGGTCGACAACGCCGACGTGCTGCGCCAGCAGGTCGCGCGGCTGCAGGAGCTGCGCGACGAGCGCGACGGCGATGCGGTCGAGTCGGCGCTGGCGGCGCTCACCAACGCCGCGCAGGCCGCGCAGGACGGTTCGCGAGAGCGGGGTCTCGACGGCAACCTGCTCAAGCTCGCGATCGACGCGGCCCGGGCGCACGCGAGCGTCGGCGAGATCTCCGACGCCCTGGAGAAGGTCTACGGCCGGCACCGCTCGGACGTCCGGACGATCTCCGGCGTCTACCGTGACGAGGTGGGCGAGAACTCCGCGGTCGAGCGGGCCCGGTCCGCCGCGGCGGCGTTCGAGGAGGCCGAGGGCCGCCGGCCTCGCATCCTCGTCGCGAAGATGGGGCAGGACGGGCACGACCGCGGCCAGAAGGTCATCGCCACTGCGTTCGCCGACCTCGGCTTCGACGTCGACGTGGGCCCGCTGTTCCAGACCCCGGAGGAGGTCGCGCGGCAGGCCGTCGAGTCGGACGTGCACGTCGTCGGGGTGTCCTCGCTCGCCGCGGGCCACCTGAGCCTGGTTCCCGCGCTGCGCGACGCGCTGGCCGAGCTGGGGGCCTCGGAGATCCTCATCGTGGCCGGCGGCGTCATCCCGCCCGGTGACCACGAGGAGCTGCTCGCGAACGGGGCGTCGGCGATCTTCGGCCCGGGCACGGTGATCGCGGACGCGGCGACGCAGCTGCTCGAGAGCCTGTCGGAGAAGCTGGGTCACTCCTGAGCCTCGCACGAGGGGAACCCTTGTGCGTATAGGGCGATCGAATCCTCCCCTCACGAAGTCCGTGCGGTGCATGCGTCGACTCTGGCCGCCGACCGGAGGCCGTCACGAGACGAGGGAGCGGATGTCGTCGGCGCTGAGCGCGCCGGCGAACGCGTTCCCGTCGTCCATCACCCCGGCGGTCAGGGCCGCCTTGCGCTGCGCGAGCGTGCGGACCTTCTCCTCGATCGTGTCGCGGGCGATGAGGCGGTAGACCATCACGGCGCGGGCCTGGCCGATCCGGTGGGCCCGGTCGATCGCCTGGGCCTCGGTGGCGGGGTTCCACCACGGGTCGAGCAGGAAGCAGTAGTCGGCCTCGGTGAGGTTGAGACCGAACCCGCCCGCCTTGAGGCTGATGAGGAAGACCGGGGCCTCGCCGGTCTTGAACCCGGCGATGGCGGCCTCCCGGTCACGGGTGGTGCCGTCGAGGTAGGCGTAGGCGATCCCGGCCGCGTCCAGCGCCTCCCGCACGTGGGCGAGGAACCCGGTGAACTGGCTGAACACCAGGGCCCGATGCCCGCCACCGATCACGTCGCCCAGCTGGGCGACCAGCAGGTCGATCTTCGCGGAGCCGCCGGCACCGTCCTCCCCGACCAACGCGGGATGCAGGCTCAGCTGCCGCAGGCGTGTGATCGAGGCGAGGATCGCGATCCGGTTCTCGTCGACGTCGCCCAGCAGCTGCAGGATCTTCGCCCGTTCCCGCTGCAGCGCTCGCTGGTAGATGCGGTGGTGCGCCGGGGCGAGCTCGACGGTGAGGACCTGTTCCTGCTTGGGCGGGAGGTCCGGAGCGACCTGCTCCTTCGTGCGACGCAGCATCAGCGGCCGAATCCGCCGGCGTAGCCGGGCGAGCAGCTCGGCGTCGCCCTTCTCGATCGGGCGGGCGTAGGTCTGCCGGAAGCTCTCGGGGTTCGGAAACAGCCCGGGCGCGGTGATCGACAGCAGCGACCACAGCTCCAGGAGGTCGTTCTCCATCGGCGTGCCCGTGATCGCCAGCTTGAACGGCGCGGTGATCCGGCGGGCGCACGCGTAGGCCTTCGAGCGCCGGTTCTTGAGGAACTGCGCCTCGTCGAACAACACCGCCGACCAGCCGATCCGCTCGTGCGCGTCGGCGTCGAGCCGGAAGAGCGTGTACGAGGTGACGACGACGTCGGCGTCCTCGACCACGGACTCCATCGAGCGCCCCCGCCGGCGCAGCGTGTCGGTCAGCGCCACCACGCGCAGCGCGGGCGTGAAGCGGGCGGCCTCGGCGGTCCAGTTCGCCACGACGCTCGTCGGGGCGACGATGAGCACCGGGCCCGCGTCCGGCTCGGCCTCGCGGGCGTGCGCGATCAGGGCGAGCGCCTGCACGGTCTTCCCGAGTCCCATGTCGTCGGCGAGCACCCCACCAAGCCGGTGCCGCCACAGGAACGCGAGCCACTCGAAACCCGCCCCCTGATAGGGGCGCAGGTCGGCCTGGAGGGAACCCGGGACCGTGGCGGGCTCCAGCGCCCCGGAGGCGAGCAGCCCGTCGACCCGCTCCCGCCACGCCTCGGCCTGGTGGGTGACGAGGCCGAGCGCGGCCAGTTCCTCCCACCAGCCGGCCTGGTAAGGGGTGACGCGGAGCGGCCCGTCCACGGGGCCGTCCTGCATCGCCCGTGCCTCGTCGATCAGCCGGCCGAGCGCGATGAACTCGGGCTTCTCCAGCGAGAAGAACGCCCCGTCGGGGAGCAGGAGATGCGTCTGCCCGCGGGCGAGGGCGGTGAACACGTCGGTGAAGGGGACCTGGCGTCCCTCCGCGCTGATCGTGACGCCGAGGTCGAACCAGTCGTTGCCGGTGGCGGACTCGGTGGTGGACAGCTCGATCGCGACGTCGTCGCCGACCTCGCGGTAGTCGGCGGCCGACCCGGACCGCTCGACCCGGATGCCCTCGGCGTCGGCGAGCACCGGGAGCGCCTCGGTGACGAACGCGGCCGTGTGCAGGCCGATGAACCGGTGCGACCCGGGGTGCTCGGTCGGGTGGAAGCGGAACTGCTCCCAGTCGACCGGGAGGGCGTCGAGGACGTCCAGCACTGCGTCCTCGGCCTCGTCGTCCCGGAACCGCTCGTCCGACGGGCGGTCGAACCGAACGCGGGTGTCGGCGCCGTCCACGTCGTAGGACCACTCCCAGGAGAGCAGGAGGGCGTGCTCGCCCGTGAAGGTGGCCCGCAGCACCAGGACCGGCGGGCCGATCCGCGGCGGGGTGAACGAGCCGTCGGAGGAGACCACCGAGCGCAGCTCGGCCAGGCGCGGGGCGAACCGCTCCCGGAACCGGCCGATCTGGTCCGCCGGCACGGCGATGTCGGTGTCGTCGAGGGCCACCTGCCAGACCGCGCGGGCCACCGGCGGGTCGAGCCGGGCCATCGTCAGGCGGCACGAGGCCGGGGCCAGGCCCTCCGCGCGGGAGACGGTCACGACGCCGTGCGCGGAGTCGCCACCCAGGAACGCGACCGGCCGGGCGTCGGGGTCCGGGGCGCCGGCCCCCTCGCACCGCAGGACGGGGCGGATCGCGAGCGACCCGGCGTCGGCCCCGCCCGCGACGTCGAGGGTGAGGCAGGCACGGCCGCGGTGGTCGACGGGCCCGAGCCGGTGGCGGGAGGGCAGGAGGGGCAGGCCGACGTCGGCGGCCGCGTCGAGCAGCGTCCACAGCCGGGGGCTCGCGATCTCCGCGAGGTCGATCGACTTCTCGGAGGCGCCGTAGCCGTAGTACCGGTACGGGGAGAAGCCGGGCGAGGCGGCCTGCGCGGCGTGGTGGAGCAGGTACAGCTCGCGCACGACCGCCAGGTGATCCGGATCGTGCTCCGCCTGCGCCACGGGCTGCAGCATCCGGTTCCACAGCAGCCCGCCGTACACCCAGCCCTTCGAGCCCCCGGGGCGCATCAGACGTGCCATCAGCCCACCCGCGCCGTCGGGCGTCAGCTCGATCGCCAGCGTGCCGGTGCCCCGGGGACGGCTGGGTGCGGACCCGAGCAGCGCGTCGAGCCGGGACTCCCAGGCCGGGGCAGGGATGGGGGAGCCCCTCGGCGGGACCGCGCTCAGCGCGGCCGCCGCGACGTGCTTGCACATCACCCCGACCGGGCACGAGCACTCCCCGTCGACGAGTTCGAGCCCGCCGTGCCCGTCGGCGTCGAAGTGCACGATGGTCGAGTAGACCTGTCCCTCGCCGCCGCGGACCACGGCGCGCAGCTGGAGCGCGCCCCGGTGCCATTCCGAGTACAGGACGGCGCCGTCACGTGCGTAGCGGCGCCCTCGCTCCGTCACGGTCGGGCCGAGCGCATCGGCCACGTCGTCGGCCCTGACGCCCTCGACGTCCACGTGTCCTGCCATGTCGGACCCCCTGCTCACCCGCTGATGGGGCGGAAGGTAGCGAGGGGGGCCGACAGCCTCGTCGACGACGAGCGCTCGGCCTACACTTTGCTACGGCGTGCGACAGCAGGAGTGGTGGTCATGACCGAGATCGCGTCCCGTGAGCTGCGGAACGATACCGCCGGGGTCCTCCGACGGGTCGAGGCCGGGGAGACCCTGACGGTGACCACGAACGGGCGGCCGGTCGCGCAACTGGTGCCGGTGCCGAGGTCGCGGCGCTCGGGGATGTCGCGTGCCGAGCTCATCGACGCCGTCCGCCATGCGCAGGCCGATCCCGGGCTCCGCGAGGACCTGCGACGACTGGCGGGCGACACCACCGACGATCTCGGTCCCATCCGGTGAGTCCTGGCCGGGCCGTCGTCGACACGAGCGTGTTGATCGCCTCGGAGAGCGGGCGCGCGATCGACGAGTCGGGGTTGCCGGAGGACCCGGTGGTCTCGGTGGTGACCCTGGCGGAGCTGCAGGCCGGCGTCCTCGCGGCAGCGGACTCCGACTCGAGGGCCCGGCGGTTGGCCACGCTGGACCGGTACTCGATGATCGAGGTCATCGACGTGACCGAGGCCGTGGCGGCCGAGTGGGCACGGCTCCGGGTCCACCTCGCGGAGGCGGGGTGGTGTCTCAACGTCAATGACCTGTGGATCGCCGCCAGCGCCGTGGCGCACCGGCTGCCGATCGTCACGCAGGACGACGACTTCGATTCCCTCGACGGCGTGCGCGGGCTCGTCGTCGTCAAGGTCTGAGGAAGGCCGCATGAGCGACATCGACCTGCAGCCCTACGTCGAGGGCGTCCGCTCCGGCTCGCGGCTGTGGATCGGCCGGGCGATCACCCTCGTCGAGTCGACGCGCGCCGACCACCGCGACGCCGCCCAGCAGCTGCTCGTCGAGCTGCTGCCCCGGGCGGGCGGGGCGAGGCGTATCGGGATCTCCGGCGTGCCCGGCGTCGGGAAGTCGACCTTCATCGGGGCGCTCGGCTCGCAGCTCACCGCCTCCGGCTCCAAGGTGGCGGTGCTCGCCGTGGACCCGTCCTCGACCCGCTCCGGCGGCTCGATCCTCGGCGACAAGACCCGGATGGACGCGCTCGCCACGGACGACGACGCCTTCATCCGGCCGAGCCCGACGGCGGGCACGCTCGGCGGGGTCGCCAAGGCCACCCGCGAGACGATGGTGGTGATGGAGGCGGCGGGCTACGACGTCGTCATCGTCGAGACCGTCGGCGTCGGCCAGTCCGAGACCGCCGTCGCGGAGATGGTCGACTCGTTCCTCTTCCTCACCCTGGCCCGCACCGGCGACTCGTTGCAGGGCATCAAGCGCGGCATCCTCGAGATCGCCGACGTCATCGCGGTCAACAAGGCCGACGGGCCGCACGCCCGCGACGCGAAGCGCGCGGCCCGGGAGCTCGAGTCGGCGCTGACGATGCTGCGTGGGGAGCGTGACCCCTGGCAGGTCCCGGTCCTGACGTGCTCGGCCCAGGAACGGACGGGGCTCGACGAGGTCTGGTCGGCGCTCGTGCGCCACCAGCAGTTCCTCGACGAGCGCGACGAGCTCGGGGCCAAGCGCGCCCGCCAGCAGGTCGACTGGACCTGGCAGATGGTCCGGGAACGGCTGCTGGGGCGGCTGCGGGACCACCCGAAGGTCAAGGACATCCGCGAGGAGACCGAGCGGGAGGTCCTCGACGGCGAGCTCACGCCCGCCCTGGCCGCCGACCGGATCCTCGACGCGTTCGGGTCCGGCTGAGGTCTCGGCGCGCTCAGGCCGGTCGACGTTCTGGCGTCAGGTGCCGGCATCGTGCCGTTGCTGGCACGGGGCCGGTCTCAGCCGGACGAGACGCCGGCTCCGAGTCCGGCGAGCAGCGCCACGAACGGCGCCCGGCACTCGTCACGCACCCGCTCGCGGTCCTCCGCCGGGGTCCGGGCGAGCAGCTGGCCGGCCGCGCCCAGCATGCCGAAGGCGATGCTCGGCAGCGCCTCCCCGCGCGACGGCGGGATGCGCCCGGCCGCGGCGAGCGCGGCGAGCATGTCGTTCAGCAGCGCGTAGGAGTACTTCTCCTCGCAGCGCCGCCAGGCCTCCCAGCCCATCGCGATCGGTGCCTCGCGGAACACCAGTGCGCCGTAGACGGGTTCGGAGCAGGCGAGCAGGAACTGCTCGAGCGCGGCGAGGGCGCCCGCCGTCGGGTCGGTCTCGGCCTCGAACGCCGCGCGTGCCGCACCGTTCTCGCTGCGCTCGAGCTCGTCGAAGAGAGCCTCGAACAGGCCCGGCTTGCTCGCGAAGTGGTGGTAGATCGCGCCCTTGGTGACCCGGGCGGCCGCGGCCACGTCGTCGAGCGAGGTCTGGACGAAGCCGCGCTCGGTGAAGAGCTCCGCCGCCGCGTCGAGCAGGGCGCGCCGCGTCGCCTCGGTGTACTCCCCGCGACGACTCTTGACCTCCGGCACGACCGCCGAGCATAGTCGTCTCAGCGACATACTCGGAGTATGTAACCGACGGACGGTCTGCGAGAGGTGATTTCCCCATGTCCGGCGCGTCAGTCTCGGCTCCTGTCTCCTCCCCGCCGCGTCCCGCGACCGCGGGCACTGTCCGCGGAGCCGACGCCACCCCGTCGACGACGCTCCTGGCCGCTCGGTGGGCCCTCTCGCACGGGCTGCTGCGCACTGTGCTGGCCTCCCGGGCGCGCGGCGGGAGCGCCGATGCGCGCCTGCTCCGCGACCCGGAGCTGCAGGCCGAGCCCTGGGAGCACTACCGCGAGCTGCGCGAGCACCGGCCGTTCGCCCAGGCGCCGCTCGGTCGGATCACCGCCCACCACGACGTCGCCACCGCTGTCCTGCGCAGCGACGACTTCGGCGTGGCCGACCGCGACCAGGTGCTGCCCGCCCCCGTGCGTGCCGGGATGAAGCTGATCGGCCCGCGGCGCTACGCCGGCGTCGACACCCCACCCTCGATGCTCGTCGTCGACCCGCCCGACCACGCCCGATTCCGCCGGCTGGTCAGCCGGGCGTTCACCGCGAAGGCCGTCGCGGCGTTGCGCACCCGCACCGAACAGATCACCGCGGAGCTGCTCGACGACCTGGCCGGCGCCTTCGCCGTCGAGGGCGGCGAAGGCACCGTGGACCTGGTGCGCCGCTACGCCGCGCTCGTGCCGGTGACGGTGATCGCCGAGATGCTCGGGGTGCCGCCCGAGATGCGCCGGACGCTGCTGGCCTGGGGCGACGGCGCCGCGGCGAGCCTGGACATGGGGCTGCCGTGGCACCGCTACGCCCGCGCGGAGCGTGCGCTGGCCGCGTTCGACTCCTGGTTGCGCGGGCACCTCCGGTCCCTGCGCAGCGACCCCGGTGAGGATCTGCTCTCGCAGCTGGTGCAGGTCGCCGACGACGACGGGTCCGGGCTCACCGAACAGGAGCTCGTCGCCACCTCGATGCTCATCCTCGCGGCCGGGTTCGAGACGACGGTCAACCTCATCTCCAACGGGACGGCGCGGCTCTTCGAGCACCCCGACCAGCGGGCCCTGCTCGCCGCGGACCCCTCGTTGTGGCCGAACGCGGTGGACGAGGTGCTGCGCCACGACTCCCCGGTCCAGCGCACCGCACGGATGGCGCGCCGCGACACGGTGGTGGAGGGGGTGTCGGTGGCCCGGGGCGAGATCGTCGTGACGGTGCTGGGCGGGGCCAACCGCGATCCCGCGGTGTTCGACGACCCCGACCGGTTCGACGTCACCCGCTCGAACGCCAAGGAGCACGTCGCGTTCTCCAGCGGCATCCACTACTGCCTGGGCGCGGCGCTCGCGCGCATGGAGGGCGAGGTGGCGCTGCGGGCCCTGTTCACCCGCTTCCCGGACCTCGCGCCGGCCGGCGAGGCGGTCCGTCGCCCGACGATCATCCTGCGCGGCTGGGAGACGCTGCCGGTGCGCGTTTGAGCGAAGCTCACGTGTGTGCGTTTCCGTGCCTGGGCACGGAAACACACGCACAAGAGCTCCGCTCAAAGCAGGCACACAGGGACTGCCCAGCACGGGCGAATCGGGCGGTGCGATCGTGGTGCCCATGAACGCGACCCGTGCCGAACTGCGCCGGCCCGACGGCAGCCCGGTCCGCGCCCTCGTCGTCGACGACGAGCCGACGCTGGCCGACCTCCTGTCCATGGCCCTGCGCTACGAGGGGTGGGACGTCCGCAGCGCCGGTGACGGGGTGGGTGCGGTCACCCAGGGCCGGGAGTTCCGTCCCGACGTCGTCGTGCTCGACGTCATGCTGCCCGACATCGACGGCTTCGAGGTCCTGCGACGGCTCCGGGCCGACAGCCCCGACGTCCCCGTGCTCTTCCTGACCGCACGCGACGCCGTGGAGGACCGGGTCGCGGGCATCACCGCAGGCGGCGACGACTACGTCACGAAGCCGTTCAGTCTCGAGGAGGTGGTCGCGCGGCTGCGGGGCCTGCTGCGCCGCGCGGCGGTCGCCACCGCGGTCCGCGGCGACGCCGGACTCGTCGTCGGAGACCTGACCCTCGACGAGGACTCGCACGAGGTCTTCCGGGGCGGCGCCCAGATCGAGCTCACTGCCACGGAGTTCGAGCTGCTGCGCTTCCTCATGCGCAACCCGCGCCGGGTGCTCTCCAAGGCCCAGATCCTCGACCGGGTGTGGAACTACGACTTCGGCGGCCAGTCGAACATCGTCGAGCTCTACATCTCCTACCTGCGCAAGAAGATCGACGCCGGCCGCGCGCCGATGATCCACACCGTGCGTGGGGCGGGATACGTCCTCAAGCCCTCGGGGTGAGGGGAGCATCATGACCTGGATGCGCTCACTCCAGGCCCGGATCGTGCTCACCACGGTGGTCCTCGTGGCCGTGGTGTGCGCGGTCGTCGGCGTCGGGGCGGCGCTGTCGCTGCGGCACTACCTCGGCGAGCAGCTCGCCCAGGAGGTGTCCCGCACCGTCGGCTTCGCCGCGAGCCCGCCCGGCCGCTCCGGCGACCGGCCCCCGCCGCCCGACGCTGGCAGCGGCTTCGGTGGCGGGGACGGCACGAGCCGCATCCAGGTGCGCAGCGTCGACGGGCAGGTGGTCTCCGCCTCGACGCTGGGGAACTTCCGCTCCGGCGACCAGCCGTTGGACGACAGCCAGGTCGCGCCCGTGCTGGCGGTCACCCCCCAGCAGGGCGGACCCGGGGGCGGGGACCCGAACAGCGCCCAGTCGGTGACGCTGCCGGGCCTGGGCACCTACCTCGTGCAGGCCCGCGACGCGGCGGACGGCTCCGTGGTGGCCGTCGGCATCTCGACGGCCCGCATGGACGCCACCGTCGGGCGGCTGGCCCTCATCGAGATCGTGATCTTCGCGATCGGCGTGGCCGTGGCGGGCGTGGTCGCCGCCTTCGCGACGCGGGCCACCCTGCGCCCGCTGCACCGCGTCTCGGCCACCGCCCGCCGGGTCTCCGAGCTGCCGCTGGAGCGCGGCGAGGTCGAGCTGGACGACCGCGTGCCCGAGGCCGACGCCGACCCGCGCACCGAGATCGGCCAGGTGGGGGTCGCCTTCAACCGCATGCTCGGGCACGTCGCGGGGGCCCTCGAGGCGCGCCAGGAGTCCGAGACCCGGGTGCGCCGCTTCGTCGCCGACGCCTCGCACGAACTGCGCACCCCGCTGGCCGCGATCCGCGGCTACTCCGAGCTCGCCCGGCGCCGCACCGAGGAGCTGCCGCCCGAGGTCGCGGCGATGCTCGAGCGGGTGGGTTCCCAGACCGAGCGAATGACGCTGCTGGTCGAGGACCTGCTGCTGCTCGCCCGCCTCGACGCGGGTCGCCCGCTCGCGCGGGAGCGCGTCGACCTCGCCCGGCTCGTCGCCGACGCGGTGGCCGACGCCCACGCCACCGCGCCCGGGCACCAGTGGTCGCTGCAGCTGCCCGACGATCCCGACGCGACCGGGTTCGACGTCGTGGGGGACCCCGAGCGTCTCCACCAGGTCGTCGCGAACCTGCTGTCCAACGCCCGGACCCACACCCGGCCGGGCACCCACGTCGTGGCGGGGCTGTCCCGGCGCGACGACGTGGTGCGGCTCGAGGTCGCCGACGACGGGCCGGGGATCGCCCCGGAGCTGCTCGGTCACGTCTTCGAGCGCTTCGCCCGCGGGGAGACGGGCCGGGCGCGCAGCACCGGCAGCACCGGGCTCGGGCTCTCGATCGTGTCCGCGGTGGTCACCGAGCACGGCGGCAGTCTCGGCGTGCACAGCGTGCCCGGCGACACCCGCTTCGCCGTCGAGCTCCCGGCCGCCGACCGCCGCGGGACGGCGCCCTCGCCGCTGCCCGCACCGGTGGCGGGCCGCGGTTGAGGCCGGCGCCCGCCTAGCGCTGGAGGTGGTCGGCCACGGTGGCGGCGACGTCGGAGACGGCACGCGCGGCGCGGCCCGTCGCGTCCTCGGCGACCTCGCGGGCCTTCCCGGCGGCCTCGCTCGCCTTCTCCGTCACCTGCTCGACGCGCTCCCCGACGCTCGGGGCCTCGATGGTGGCGTCCGGGCCCGGCGTCACGATCGTCTCGTCGCCGTTGTCGAACCGCACCCGGTAGGGCGGGCCGTCGGCGCCCAGGACGCCGACGATCGTGCCCGTGCGGTCGGGGGTGTCGACGGTATTGGCGTGCAGGCGGATGCGGTCGCCGACGTTCGCGCTCACGGCAGGACTCCCCTCGCGGACGGGCACTGCCTCCATGTCTACCCGCCTGGCGAGGCGGGTTCACCGGATTTGCACGAAGTGCCCGTCGCTCGAACGGATGGGGCGCCGGGGAGCCCGTGCCGGAATCCGCCGGTCGACCCACGACACGAGCGAAGGGCCCCTCCGGTCGAGTAGATCGACCGAAGGGGCCCCTCGCTCAGAACAGACGGGTCAGCTCGCGAGCGCGGGCTCACCCACGGAGAAGCGCAGCTCCTCGCCCTCGGGCGCGACGTCGACGCGGACCGTCCGACCGGCCGCGATCTCGTCACCGAGCAGCATCTCGGAGAGCCGGTTGCCGACCTGGCGCTGGATCGTCCGGCGCAGCGGCCGGGCGCCGAACTCGGGCTGGTACCCGTGCTCGGCGAGCCAGTCGACGGCGGCCTCGGAGAACTCGATGCCGATGTGCAGCGAGGCCATCCGCTCTCGCGTCTCGGTGAGCAGCAGGTCGGTGATGGTCCGCAACTGGGCGGCGTCGAGCCGCTTGAAGACGATCACCTCGTCGATCCGGTTGAGGAACTCCGGCCGGAACGACTCGCGCAACCGCGGCATGAGCCGATCCTGCAGCGACTGGTCGGTGTTGGCGTTCGAGGGCGCGAACCCGAGCGCCTGGGTGTTCGTCGTGATCAGCTCCGAGCCCACGTTGCTGGTCATGATCAGCACCGTGTTCCGGAAGTCGACCGTGCGACCCTGGGAGTCGGTGAGCCGGCCGTCGTCGAGCACCTGCAGCAGCGTGTTGAAGACGTCCGGGTGGGCCTTCTCCATCTCGTCGAGCAGAACCACCGAGTACGGACGGCGCCGGATCTCCTCGGTCAGCTGCCCGGCCTCGCCGTAGCCGACATACCCGGGGGGCGAGCCCACCAGCCGCGACACGGTGTGCCGCTCGGAGTACTCGCTCATGTCGACGCGGACCATGCGGTCCTCGTCGCCGAACATCACCGCGGCCAGGGCCTTGGCGAGCTCGGTCTTCCCGACACCGGTGGGGCCGAGGAACAGGAAGCTGCCGATGGGACGGTCCGGGTCGCCCAGGCCGGCACGCGAACGGCGCACCGCCTCGGCGACCGCGCGCACCGCGTCGTCCTGGCCGACGACCCGCTGGTGGAGCTGCTCCTCCAGGCCGAGCAGCCGCGACCGCTCGGTCTCGGTGAGCTGCGCGACCGGGATGCCGGTCGAGCGGGACACCACCTCGGCGATGTCCTCGACGGTCACCTCGAGCACGCCCCCATGGCCGCTCGAGTGCTCGTTCCGCGCCTCCTCCAGGGCCTGCTGCGCCTGCGCGACCTCGTCGCGCAGCGCACCCGCCCGCTCGTAGTCCTCGTCGGCGACGGCCTGGTCCTTGTCGCGCTGCAGCGACTCGACCCGACGCTCGAGCTCGCGGGTGTCGGTGTGCGGCGCCCGCGAGCCCAGACGCTTCCGTGCCCCCGCCTGGTCGACGAGGTCGATGGCCTTGTCGGGCAGGAAGCGGTCGGTCACGTAGCGCTCGGAGAGCTCCGCCGCGGCCGTGAGCGCCTCGTCGGTGAAGCGGACCTGGTGGTGCGCCTCGTAGCGGTCACGCAGCCCGTGCAGGATCGCGATCGTGTCCGGGACGCTGGGCTCGGGAACCATGACCGGCTGGAAGCGGCGCTCGAGCGCGGCGTCCTTCTCCACCGACTGCCGGTACTCGTCGAGCGTCGTCGCACCGACGATGTGCAGCTCGCCGCGGGCCAGAGCCGGCTTGAGGATGTTGCCGGCGTCCATGCCGCCACCCTCGCCGCCGCCACCGGCGCCGACCATGGTGTGCAGCTCGTCGATGAAGACGATGAGCTCGTCGGAGTGCTGACGGATCTCGTCGACGAGCTTCGTCATGCGCTCCTCGAAGTCACCGCGGTAGCGGGTGCCCGCCACCATGCCGGTGAGGTCGAGCTGGACGATCCGCTTGTCCGTCAGCTGGTCGGGCACGTCACCGGAGACGATGCGCTGGGCGATGCCCTCGACGACGGCGGTCTTGCCGACGCCGGCCTCGCCGATCAGCACCGGGTTGTTCTTGGTGCGCCGGGAGAGCACCTCGAGGGTCTGGTCGACCTCGTCCTCGCGGCCGATCACCGGGTCCAGCTCGCCGGCGCGCGCCTTGGCGGTCAGGTCGACGCCGAACTGGTCGACGGTCGGGGTGTCGCTCTCGCCGCCCTGCCCGGGCTGGGCGCCGGGGCGGCCGCTCGGGCGGCCGGGGCCCGCGCCGGAGGCGGAGCGCTGCAGCGACTGCGGGTCCACCCCCCGGCCCTGCAGGGCCTTGCCGGTGGGGGAGTCGGGGTTGGCCGCGAGCGCCAGCACGATGTGCTCCGGGCCGATGTAGCTGGCACCGAGAGCCCGGGAGATCTGGTGGGCGTCGAGCAGCGTGCGCTTCGCGGTGGGGGTCAGCGTCGGGGCCTCGCCCGTCGCCTCGCCGCGCGGCAGCTGCGCGTCGGCGTGACGGGCGAGGTCCTCGACGTCCGCGCCCGTCCCCGCGATCAGGGCGCGCAGCGGCGGCACCGCCAGGCCGGCCAGGAGCAGGTGCCAGGCGTCGAGGTCGGTGTTGCCGCGCTGGGCGGCCTGCTGGGCCGCCGCGCCGACCAGGCCACGGGCCTGCTCGGTCATGAGCGCGGTGATGTCGATGCGCTGGGCACCTCGCGGCGACGCTCCGCCGAGGAAGCGCGCCAGGAAGTCGTCGAACGGGCCGGACCCGGGGCCGCCGGGACCGAATGCGCTGGTCATGCGTACCTCTCTGGAGGGGTCCTGCCGCCTGCGGCCTGGTGCCTGCGGCGGCGTCACGGGGATCAGCAAACCGGGCCGGGGATTCATTCCTGAGCCGGTGTGACTCATGTCTGACCGGACGGGGGTGCGCCGACCCGGCTCAGGTGTTCCCGATCGCGGGGGCGCGACACACGCCCGTCGTCGCGGGTAGTCCTCGTGTCATGACGACCGCCCACGAGGTCCACCTGGTCCGCCGCCCCCACGGCTTCCCCGACACCGACGACTTCGCCCTCGTCGAGCGCGAGCTCCCCGCGCCCGGGTCCGGCGAGGTCCTCGTCGCCAACCGCGCCTTCTCCGTCGACCCCTACATGCGGGGCCGGATGAACGACGTGCCGAGCTACGTGCCGCCGTTCCGGCTCCACGAGGCCATGGACGGCCGTTCGGTCGGTGAGGTGACCGCGATGGGCGACGACGTGACCGAGGTCTCGGTCGGCGACCTCGTGCTCGGCAACCTCGCCTGGCGGGATCGGGGGATCTCGAAGGCGAAGCACCTGCAGAAGGTCCCGGACGTGGAGGGTGTGGACCCGAGGGCCTACCTCGGGGTGCTCGGCGCGCCCGGGCTCACCGCGTGGGTGGGCCTGCTGGACAAGGCGTCGTTCCGATCCGGGGACGCCGTCTTCGTGTCCGGCGCCGCGGGCGCGGTCGGCAGCCTCGTCGGGCAGATCGCGAAGCAGAAGGGTGCCTCCCGGGTGGTCGGGAGCGCCGGCAGTGCGGACAAGGTCGCGTGGCTGACCGACGAGCTCGGGTACGACGCCGCGTTCAACTACAAGGACGCGCCGGTGGCCGAGCAGCTCGCGAAGGCCATGCCCGACGGCCTGGACGTGTACTTCGACAACGTGGGATCGGACCACCTCGAGGCCGCGATCGACGTCGCGAACGACCACGCCCGCGTCGCCGCCTGCGGAGCGATCGCCCACTACAACGACACCGACGAGGCCCCCACGCCGGGGCCGCGCAACCTCTTCAAGATCGTCAAGAAGCGGTTGTCGATCCATGGCTTCATCGTCACCGACTCGCTGGACCGCTTCCCGGCGTTCCTCGAGGAGGTGACGCCCTGGGTGGCCGAGGGCCGGGTGCGCTTCGCCGAGACCGTCGTCGAGGGCGTGGACCACGCGGTCGAGGCGTTCCAGGGTCTGCTGCGCGGCGAGAACACCGGGAAGATGCTCGTGACGCCCTGACGTCGGCGAGTCAGGTTCCGACGACAGGTGCCGGACGCGGCTCGAGCTCGACGTCCACCCGGCCCGGGGCGGCCCGCCGCGCCTGCGGGACGTGCTCGGGCGCGGCGCAGACCAGCATGCAGGGCCTCGGCGGCACGGGGAGCTCGTAGCGGCCGGCCTCGTCGGTGTGCGTCGCCCCGAGCTGGCGGCCGGAGTCGTCGACGAGCGTGACGGTCGCGCCGGACAGGGCGGCCCCGCCCGCCGTCCGGACGACGCCGGCCAGGGCGCGCCGCACCCCGTCGTCGTGGGTCAGCGGCGCCGTTCTGGCGTCGGGTGCCAGGAACGTGCCGTTGCTGTCGTCGGGGGCGGGCCCGGCGTCATGGGTGACCGGCGCCGTCCTGGCGTCCCACGCCAGCATCGTGTCGTTGCTGCCGTCACCCGCGACGCGCCCGACGTGCCGATCCCGGGCTGCACCGGCCCCCGCGCCGGCGAGCGGCACCAGCAGCACGAGCAGGGTGATGAGCGGGACGGTCCAGCTCCCGGTGGCGTCGTGGATGGCGCCCAGGGCGAGCGGGCCGGCGGCGGCCAGCACGTAGCCCACCCCCTGGGCCATGCCGGAGAGCTCCGAGGTGTGGGCGGCGTCGGGGGAGCGCAGGGTGATCAGGGTGAGGCCGAGGCTGATGCCGACGCCCTGGCCGAACCCGATGAGCACCATCCACAGCGGCGCGAGGGCCCCCGGGGCGAGGAGCAGCCCGAGGTAGCCGACCACCCAGAGCGCGAGCAGCAGCACGACGAGGTGGTGCTGGGTCCGCGCGCGGGCGGCGAGCACCGGGGTGAGCGCGGAGGTCACCAACGAGGCCACCCCGGCGAGCGAGAGCAGCAGCCCCGCCGCCGTCGGGGAGCGCCCGTGGTCGACGAAGATCGTCGGCACCCAGGCCGTGAGTGCGTAGAACTGCAGCGACTGCAGGCCCATGACCAGCGTGACCTGCCAGGCGAGCGGGCTGCGCCACAGCCCCCGCACCGGGGCCGCCGGGGCGACGGGCGGAGCGGTCGCCGCACGGCGGCGAGCACGGAGCACCCACGGGACCCAGAGCACGACCCCGAGCGCGACGAGCACGGCCCACAGCCCCAGTGACGGACGCCACCCCAGACCGGTCGCGTGCTCCACCGGCACCATCACCGCCGCCGACAGCGCGCCGCCGCCGGAGATCATCGTCGAGTACGCGCCGGTCATGACGCCGGTGCGATGCGGGAAGTCGCGCTTCACGACGACGGGCATCAGCGTGTTGCCGATCGCGATCGCGATCCCGGCGAGCACGCTCCCCAGGAGCAGCGCCGCCAGCGTCGGGACGAGGCGCACGAGGATGCCGACGGCGAGGACTCCCAGCGCCGCGAGCAGCGTCGTCTCGAGGCCGAGCCGGCGCGCCAGCCGCCCCGCGAACGGCGCGAGCAGACCGAAGCAGAGCACCGGCAAGGTCGTGAGCAGGCCGCCGACGGCGCCGCCGATCGCGAGGTCGTCCCGGATCTGGGACAGCAGCGGGGAGACGGCGACGACGGCCGGGCGCAGGTTCAGCGCGATCAGCAGGACCGCGACGACGAGCGCCGCCGTGCGCGCGCGGCTCACGGCAGGTCCCCGAGGAGGGCGAGGAGCTCGTCGAGCAGGGCGTCCGAGGCTCGGCCCGCGGCGTCCGGGTCGCCGGCGCGGACGGCGTCGAGGAGGTCGGTGTGGACGTGGAACCGCGGCGAGCCCACGGCGCGCTGCTCGTCGACGGTGAGGGTGATCGTCGCGGCGAGGGCCTCGCCGAGGTGGTCGAGCAGGTCTGTCAGCACGGGGTTGTGGGCGGCGGCGGCGACCAGCCGGTGGAACTCGAGATCCCCCCGCACGAAGCCGGCGCGGTCGTCCGCCGCGGCCAGGTCGTGCTGGCGGGCGAGGGCGGCGGTGAGCCGCTCGACGTCGTCCTCCGTGCGGTGGCGGGCGGCGAGCCGCGCGGCCTCCCGCTCCAGGCCCCGCCGGACCTCGAGGACGTGGCGGGCGTCGGCCCGCTGGACGTACCGGTCGAGGGCCGCGCCCAGCCCGCTGGCGGCCCGCACCCACGTCCCGTCGCCCTGGCGGACCTCGAGCATGCCGGTGTGGGCCAGCGCGCGGACCGCCTCGCGCACCGAGTTGCGACCGACGCCGAGGGCGGCGACCAGCTCCGGCTCCGGGGGGATCCGCGTCCCGATCGGCCACTCCCCGGAGACGACCATGGCCTCCATCTGGGAGATGACGTCACCGATGACGCTCCCGCGCCGCGGGCTCTGCAGAGGCACCCAGACATCCTGACATCCCACCTTTGTGGAGGGAAGCGCGTGGCGGCTCGGTCACCCCGACGTCAGTGGTGCCTGCCGCCCGACTGGTTCGTCGGAGGGTGCTTCGTCCCGTGGTGCTGCGACGAGGGTGCGATGGTCCCGGCCCCGGTCGCGTCCGCGAGCGAGCGCAGGTCGAACGACACGAAGTCCCGGCTCGAGGTCTGGAGGTAGTGCTGGGCGCCGACCTGCTCGTCGGGGAAGAGCTGGAACGCGTCCGGGCGCGGCTGCCCCGTCGGGTGGAAGTACGCCCCCGAGACCCAGGCCGGGTTGATGTCGAGCTCCATGCCCCGCACCGCCCCCGCCGAGCGCAGGATCTCGCCGAGGGTGCACACCGACAGCGCCGGCCCGCCGACGTAGATCTCCGCACCGCTCGCGGTGACACCGAACGCGGAGCGGTTGATGTAGGCGGCCTGCCCGACGGTGGAGCCCCACTCGGCGGTGCCGCCGGTCGCGCACGTCGGGTCGACGACGCCGTGGTCGACGAGCGGGACGAGGTTCTGCCGGACCCCGACGACGTCAGGCGTCATCCGCACCTCGCTGCCCCACGCGCCCACGTCGGCGGAGCCGTTGCGGTGCAGCACCAGGCTCGCCGCACCCGGGACGAGGGGCCGGGCCTCGCGGCCGTCGAGGTACCAGCCGCCGTGGCTGTCGCCCTGCAGCCGGAAGCCCGCGGAGAAGGCGGTGACGACGGTGCGCTGCTCGGTGCTGTCGACCGACGGCGGCACCGACCAGTCGCCACCCGGGTCCTCGGTGCCGGGGTGCAGCACACCGCGCACGAGCGTCGGGTCCATCCACAGCACGCCGACCAGGTACGAGGTGTGCGCGGCGTCCGGGCGCACCGTCGTCAGGCGGACCGCGTCGCCGTGCGGGGTGGACACCACCGTCTGCCACTGGCCCTCGCCGGGCAGCGGGGGCAGCCCCGCGGGCGCGCGCAGGGGCGGCGGAGCGGGGCTGCCCCCGGAGCGGTCGGTCACCGCGCCCGTCGCGTGCGGGATGCCCCCGGTGGGTGCGCCCCCGGTCGCGGGCTGGTTCAGCTGGTACTGGCGGGCCTCGAGCCAGGTCACGACCGGCCCGAGCCCGTGGTCACGACCCCACTCCGCCAGCCGGGCGGCCACGGTGTCCGAGCCGCGACGGGTCAGGGCGTGGACGAGGGAGGGCGTGGCGACCGCCGTGAGCACGAGCACCACGACGCCGATCGTGGCGAGCGTCCGGCGCACCGAGCGGGAGCGGGGGAGGAGGCGGAGCCGGCGGCGGGGCCCCTGCCGGACCGGGATCGCCGTGGTGTCGGCGTCGGTGGCGCCGTCGGTGGCACCGTCGGTGGCGCCGTCGTGGGCCCGGGGGTGCTCGCCGGCCGCCGGATCGGCCGCCTCCTGCTCGGCCGCGTCCGGCCCGGCGTCCGCGTCGTGGCCCTCGACGTCGGGCCCCGCAACCGGCACCGCCACCGTGCTCCCCTCGCCGGGTCCGGCGTCCTCCGGGCCGGCGTCGTCCGGAGCGGTCTCGTCGGTCTGCCCCTCGTCCGGTGCCCCGAGGGCGGTGGTGGCCACCGTCGGACTGTCCAGCGCGTCCTGCTCCTCGCCCGAGCGGTCGTCGTCGGGGACGTCGAGCCGATCGGTCGGTCCGGTGTCCGGCGACGCCAGAGCGGACGAGGAGTGTGGTGTCACGACCGTTCATCGTCCTCGTGACCGGCGGCGTGACAAGGAAGCCCCCATCACGACCGTGGCTTTGCTACACGATCGTGCGCAACCGGTCCGCTTTCGACCGAAGGGTCCCTTCGCTCGAATAGACCGGCGAGGGGAACCCTTCGTCAGAACGCGGACGCTCGGTCCCTCACGAGCGAAGGGCCCCTTTCGTCGAATAGATCGACCGAAGGGGCCCTTCGCGCAGAATGCCGCCGACAGCTACGTCGTCGGGCGGATCGTCAGCAGCAGGTGGTCCTTGCCGCTGGCGGAGCGCAGCGCCGCGTCCCACCCGTCCTCGACCGCGGCCGTGTACAGCAGCGCCGTGGACGGGGTGCGCAACGGCGCCCGGAACACCGCGTCGACCGTGCTCGCCGGGCCGTAGCGCCCGGACAGCGCGCCGAGCACCCGCGCCTTGGTCCACATGCCGTGCGCGATCGTGCCCGGCATCCCGAACGCCTTCGCGGCGAGGGAGTTCATGTGGATCGGGTTCACGTCCCCCGAGACCACGGCGTAGCGCCGGCCGATGTCGCCGGGCACCTTCCACACCGCGTGCGGCCGGTCCCCGACGACGGGTGCGGGCTCCGGCGGGGCGGGCTCCGACGCGTCGTCGGCCTGTGCCCCCCGCACGAAGTACGTCGACCGCGAGTGCCAGGTCCGCTCGCCCTCGGGGGTGTCGATCGTCGCGACGAGGTCGACCTGCGCGCCCTTCGGGTGGGAGACGAGCCGCTCGGCGTGCACCCGCAGCGTCAGCGGCTCCCCGACCTGCAGGGCCTGCCGCTGGACGATGACGTTGCGCAGATGCACCATGCCCGGCGCAGGCAGCGGGAACTCGCGGTCGGTCATCAGTCGCATCTGCAGCGGGAACGCCAGCATGTGCGGGTAGGTCAGCGGGACGTCGCCGCCGACTCCGAAACCGCACACGTGTGCGTAGTCCGCCACCGCGTCCGCGTCGATCGTGGTGCCGGCGAGCTCCAGCGTCCGGTCGGGGAGCGCGTCCCCGCCGGAGCGCGCGGTGAGCAGCGCCCGCCCGTAGAGCGCGCCCAGCGTGGGCGGCGCGTCCAGCGACTCGGTCGTCATCAGGCCCCCAGCAGGTTCTGGCCGTCGACGCGCAGCACCTGGCCGTTGACGGCGTAGGAGGCGCCCTGCGCGAAGTACGCGATCGTCTCCGCGACGTCCACGGGCAGCCCGCCCTGGGTCAGCGTCGAGAGCCGCCGCCCCGCCTCGCGGGTGCCGACGGGCATCGCGGCGGTCATGTCGGTCTCGATGAAGCCGGGCGCGACCGCGTTGATCGTCGCGTCCTTGGCCGCCAGCAGCGGCGCGGTGGCGTCGACGAGCCCGATGACGCCGGCCTTCGACGAGGCGTACGAGGTCTGGCCGCGGTTGCCCGCGATGCCGGCCATCGACGAGACGGTGACGATGCGCCCGCCGCGGTGGAGACCGGTGTCGTCGGGGGAGTCGATCAGCACGTCGTTGATCGCCAGCTGGGCGTTCAGGTTGACGTCGATCACCGAGTTCCAGCGGTCGGTGTCCTGGTTGGCGAGCAGCTTGTCGCGGGTGATGCCCGCGTTGTGCACGACGATGTCGATGCCGCCGTGGCGCCGGCAGTGCGACAGGATCGCCTCGCCCGCCCCGTCGCCGGTGATGTCGAGCTGCAGCGCGGTGCCGCCGACGTCGTTCGCCGTGCGCGCCAGCGCGTCCCCGGAGGCGGGGATGTCGACGGCCACGACCGTGGCGCCGTCGCGGGCGAGGGTCTTCGCCACGGTGCGACCGATGCCGCGGGCGGCGCCGGTGACGACGGCGACCTTGCCGGCGATCGGGTGGTCCCAGTCGGTGCCCGCCGACGAACCGGCGTAGCCCGGCACCGTCCCGACGTCGAGCCGCTGCCCGTCGACGAAGGCCGAGCGGGAGGACAGGAAGAACCGCAGGGTCGACTCGAGGTCGTTCTCGGCCCCGTCGGCGACGTGGACCAGGTTCGCGGTCGCGCCGTAGCGGGCCTCCTTGGCGGCCGAGCGGACGAGGCCTTCGAGCGCCCGGCGGGCGGCCCGGACGGCAGGGCGGTCGGCCTCGGCGGGCACGTCGCCGATGACGAGGATTCGGCCGGAGCCGCCGACGCGGCGCATGCACGGCGTCAGGAACCGCTGGATCGCCGCGAGGTCGGACGGGCCGGAGAGCCCGGTCGCGTCGACGATCGCCGCGGCCACCTTCGAGGTCGACGAGCCGCCGCCGATCGGGGCCGCCGGGTCCTCGTGGACCTCGACGCCCGCCTCGGCAAGGACGGCGCGCACGACCTTGGCCACCCGGCCGATGGCGGTCGCGGTACCGAGCAGCGCCGGGCCGGACAGGAGCGGCTGGCCGGGCTCCCACCGGCGCAGGACGGGCACGGGCGGGAGGCCGACGTTGCCGGCGATCACCTTCCCGATGCCGGAGTTGACGAAGTCGGAGTACCAGTCGTGGGACATCGCTACCGCTCCCTTCAGGCCTCGAGGATCGCGACGACGCCCTGGCCGCCGGCCGCGCAGATGGAGATCAGACCCCGGCTGGGTCCGTCCTTGTGGCTGCCGTTCTCGTGCAGGATCTTGGCGAGGGTCGGGACGATGCGGGCGCCGGTCGCCGCGAACGGGTGGCCGACGGCGAGCGAGGAGCCGTGCACGTTGAGCTTGCCGCGGTCGATCGAGCCGAGCGGCGCGTCGAGCCCGAGGCGCTCCTTGCAGAACTGCGGGCTCTCCCACGCGGCGAGCGTGGCGAGCACCGTCGAGGCGAACGCCTCGTGGATCTCGTAGAAGTCGAAGTCCTGCAGGGTGAGGCCGTTGCGCTCGAGCAGGCGCGGCACGGCGTAGGCCGGAGCCATGAGCAGGCCCTCGTCGCCGTGCACGTAGTCCACCGCGCCGGTCTCGGCGTCGACGACGTGCGCGAGCACGGGGAGCCCACGCTCGGTGGCCCACTCGTCGCTGGCCAGCAGCACGGTGGCGGCGCCGTCGGTGAGGGGGGTCGAGTTGCCCGCCGTCATGGTGGCCTCGGCCTTGTCGGCGCCGGCCGGGAAGAAGACCGGCTTGAGCTTGCCGAGCTTCTCGACGGTGGAGTCGGCGCGCAGGTTGTCGTCCTTGGTGAGCCCGAGGTAGGGCGTCATGAGGTCGTCGAAGAACCCGGCGTCGTAGGCCTTGGCGAGGTTCTGGTGGGAGAGCGCGGTGAGCTCGTCCTGCGCGGTGCGCTCGATGCCCCAGTGGGCGGCCGTGAGGGCCGCGTGCTCACCCATGGACATCCCGGTTCCCGGCTCCCGGTTCGCCGGGATCTCGGGGACGATCTGGTTCGGGCGCAGGCCGGCGAGGGCCTTGAGCATACCGGCGGTCGACTTCGCACGGTTCGCGGCCAGCAGGACCTCGCGCAGGTCCTCGTTGACGGCGATCGGGGCGTCGCTGGTGGTGTCGACACCGCCGGCCACGCCCGACTCGAGCTGGCCGAGGGCGATCTTGTTGGCGACGAGGACCGCAGCCTCGAGGCCGGTGCCGCACGCCTGCTGGACGTCGTAGGTGGGTGTCCACGGCGAGAGCCGGCTGGCGAGCACCGCCTCGCGGGTGAGGTTGAAGTCGCGGCTGTGCTTGAGCACGGCACCCGCGACGACCTCCCCGACCCGCTCGTCGGCGAGCCCGAAGCGCGCGACGAGGCCGTCGAGCGCTGCGGTGAGCATGTCCTTGTTCGAGGCGCGCGCGTAGGCGCCGTTGGAGCGGGCGAACGGGATGCGGTTGGCACCGACGACCGCCGCGCGACGGGGGCTGGCCACTGGTTCCTCCAGAGGTGCTGGGATTCGTTACCCGAAAGTAGCAGGTACCGTGGGTGCCGTGAGTCGTCGTTCGCAACGTCACGAGGACGAGGGGCGGGATCGCCGCGACGCATCCCGTCGTGCGGGTCCGTCGTCGGGCGACGCCGCGTCCCACGACCCGCCGGACGACGGCGCCGAGGCAGCTGACCGGGACAGTGCCCCTCCGCCTCGCCGGGACAAACGTTCCAGCCGATGGGACGAGCACCGCCGCGCCCGGCGCAAGGAGCTCACCCTCGCCACCATCGTCGCCATCCGCACCTACGGCCCCGACGTGGGGATGAGCCAGGTCGCGGCTCAGGCGCGCACCTCGAAGACGGTGGTCTACCGACACTTCGCCGACAAGTTCGACCTCTACCAGGCGGTCTGTGAACGCGTCGGCGCGGTGATCGTCGGGCAGGTCCAGGAGGCGATGCGCGAAGCCGGACCGCCCGAGCAGACCCTGCTCTCGGGCGTGGACGCCTACCTCACGCTGATCGAGGCCGACCCCGACATCTACCGCTACGTGATGCGTCCGCCCGCCTCCGAGCGGTCGTCCGCCGTGGGCGGCCCGAACGACTTCGTCGGCGACCTCACCTCGTTCATCGGCGACTTCGTCGGCGAGATCATCTCGACCGAGCTGCACCGTCAGAACCGGGACGCGACGCCCGCCACGACGTGGGGGCACGCGCTGGTCGGGATGGTGCGCTCCGTCGGCGACCATTGGCTGACCGTTCGGCCCGAGGTCCCGCGGGAGACGATCGCGGCCGAGATCGCCGACCTCGCCTGGGCCGGGATCTCGCGCACGGTGAACCAGGCGGCCGCCTCGGCGTAGGTGGCCTCGCCTCCGTGCCGGCAACGGCACGATGCTGACACCTGACGACAGCAGCCGATAGGACCGTTCACTCGTACCGAACGCTACTCGCGGGTAACCTGAGCTCGACGACGATCGCCCGACCGTCGCCACTCCTTCCACGCCGGGAGGTCGAGAGACCGTGACCGCCAGTACTGCACCCGAGCCCGGGTCGGTCACCCCCGCGACCGTCGTCGCGGTGCGCCGGTCCCTCGACGGCGGCTGGGCGGGCCTGCGCGACGAGATCCGCGCCCGCGACGACTTCGCGCAGCTGCGCGTCGAGCCGGGCACCGACACCGAGACCCACCGCGAGCGCGTGTGGGAGATGCTCGGCCGGCTGGCCGCCGACGGGCACGCCCTGCACGGCTTCCCCACGGCGGTCGGCGGGCACGGCGACATCGGCGGCTCGGTCGTCTCGTTCGAGATGCTGGCCTTCGCCGACCTGTCGCTGCAGGTCAAGAGCGGGGTGCAGTGGGGGCTCTTCGGGGGCGCGATCCAGGCGCTGGGCAACGCCGAGCAGCAGGCGCGCCACCTCCCGGGCGTCATGGACCTGAGCCTCCCCGGGTGCTTCGCGATGACCGAGACCGGCCACGGGTCGAACGTCCAGTCGGTGCACACCACCGCGACGTACGACCCGCGCTCGGGCCAGCTCGTCGTCGACACCCCCACCGAGTCGGCCCGCAAGGACTACATCGGCAACGCCGCGCGGGACGGGCGCATGGCCGTGGTGTTCGTGCAGCTCTGGACGGCGCCCGAGGGCGAGGAGCCGCAGCGGCGCGGGGTGCACGCGGTCCTCGTCCCGTTGCGCGACGAGGCCGGGAGCGTCCTGCCCGGCGTCGAGATCACCGACGACGGGCACAAGGAGGGCCTCAACGGCGTCGACAACGGGCGCCTGGCGTTCCACGGGGTGCGGGTGCCGCGTGAGAACCTCCTCGACCGCTACGGCACCGTCACCGCCGACGGGACGTACTCGAGCCCGATCGAGAGCGAGAACCGGCGCTTCTTCACGATGCTCGGCGCGCTCGTCCGGGGCCGGGTCAGCGTCTCGGGCTCGGCGGTCGGCGCGGCGATGCTCGCGCTCACCATCGCGATCCGGTACGGCGAGGTGCGGCGCCAGTTCGCCGCGCCCGGCGCCGACGGCGAGATCGCCATCCTCGACTACCTCGCCCACCAGCGGAAGCTTCTCCCGCTGCTCGCGCGCACCTACGCGCTGCGCTTCGCGCAGAACGAGCTCGTCGAGATGCTCCACGAGGTCCAGACCACCCGGGAGGCCGGCGGACACGTCGACGAGCGCCGCCAGCGCGAGCTGGAGTCACGCGCCGCGGGCACGAAGGCGCTCGCGACCTGGAACGCCACCGAGGTCGTCCAGAGCTGCCGCGAGGCGTGCGGCGGGCAGGGCTACCTCTCGGAGAACCGGCTCGCCGCGCTGCGCCGCGACACCGACGTGTTCACCACCTTCGAGGGCGACAACACGGTCCTGCTCCAGCTGGTGGCCAAGGGCCTGATCTCCGGCTACGCCGACGACTTCGGCAACCTCGACACGCTGGGCACCATCCGCTTCGTCGCCGACCAGGTGCTCGACACGGTCGCGGAGCGCACCTCGCTGCACTCCCTCGCCGAGCGCCTGCGCGGCGCTGCCGCGGGTGACGACGACGAGGTCCTCGACTCCTCCTGGCAGATCAAGCTGCTCGACGACCGCGAGGAGCACACGCTCGACTCGCTGGTCCGCCGGCTGCGCCCGGCGCGCGACAAGGGCGTGACCGCCGACCGCGCCTTCGAGATCTTCAACCGCGCGCAGGACCACCTGCTGCGGGCCGCCCGGTGCCACCTCGACGGACTCGTCCTCGACGCGTTCAACCGGGCGTGCGAGGCCCAGACCGACCCGGCGGCCAAGCACCTGATGCGCCAGGTGTGCGACCTCTACGCGCTGTCGGTGATCGAGGCGGACAAGGGGTGGTTCCTCGAGCACGGCCGCATCTCCGCCGCGCGGTCGAAGGCCGTGACCGCCGAGGTCAACCGGCTCTGCCTGGGCCTGCGGCCCCACGCCCGCGCGCTGATCGACGCCTTCGGCATCCCGGAGAGCTGGATCGGCGCCCCGATCGCCACCGGCGACGAGGAGCGTCGGCAGCGGGAGGCGGATGCCCAGGGTCATGCCGATGCCGGTGCGGAACACGTCTGATCGGGTACGACTCGTATGAACGGGTATCGCCCGGGTACAGGGTGGACACGGCACCGGTCCGCCCCCGCCACCGGGAGCCCCGCACGAGGAAGGACCAGGACGTGACGAGCGACCCCGCCGGGCAGTGGAACAGCAACGCGCAGGTGATGCCGGCGCCGCCGAAGAACGGTGCGGCCACGGTGTCGCTGGTGCTCGCGATCCTCGCCCTGCTCTTCTGCTGGCTCTCCGCGTTCGGCGTCCTCATCGGGACCGGTGGCGTCATCGGCTTCGGGCTCGTCCCGATCGTCGTGGCCCTCATCGCGATCCTGCTCGGGATCGCCGGCATCCGTCGGTCGTCCCGGCAGGGCGCCTCGCGGCGGGGCGTCGCGATCGCGGGCCTGATCGTCGGGGTCGTCGCGCTGCTCGCCGCGGTCCTCATCACGATCGGCTCGGCGCTCGCGCTGGTGGTCATCCCGGGTGGCCTCGGTGGGGCCCTGCAGCAGGCTCAGCAGTGCGTCCGCCAGCAGGTCGCGCAGGGGACGCCACTCGGCCAGGCCAGGCAGGTCTGCGCGCAGCAGGCCGGGCAGCAGGTCCAGCGTCAGGTCGGTGGGGGCTGAGCGCAGAGGTGTCCGGACCGGACGATGAGCCGCCTCGCGGCGCGTGGCACACCAGGGCTTCAGCCGGACGATCGTCCCTGGCGGCTCTTATCCAATGAGACCCGGGGGCACATGGCGCCCGGTCCGGACGCCCCGATACAACCACGTCCCTCGCCGTCGTGCTCCGTGCGGGCGGCAGATTTCCGTTCGTGCGGAATCTCTCAGCGCGCCGGGACGACCCCGACACCGTCGCGGACCCGGCGCAGCGGAGTGTCCGACGGCACGTTCACGACGGCCAGGGTGCCGCCCGCGGGCCGGCGCACCATCTGGGTGGACCCGCCGCCGTCGAGGGCGACGGCCTGCGGGTAGCCGAGCTCGACGACGAGGCGCCCGAGCTGGGCGAGCGTGAGGCCCACGCTGGCCTGTTGCCGGCCGTCGACCGCGATGAGCGCGAGCGTCCGGCCGTCGGCGGACAGGCCCACCGCGGTGCGCGGGGCCCGTTCGGTGTCCTGCAGTCCGGGCCACGGTGCCCCGCCGCGGGCGAGCGGGAGCGCGCCCAGAGCCGTCCGCAGCGGCGGCGTCCCGGCCGCGCGCAGCTCCCAGTGCGGCACCGCGCGGTCCCCGACCCGCAGGGACCGCAGCGCGACCGCGCCGGCCTCCCGCCCGACGAGGGCGACCGCGCCCGCCGGGACCGGGCGGGTACCGACCGGTCCGGTGGCGGCCACCCGGCCGTCGCGCAGGAGCACCTCGAGCGCGCCCGGGCTGCAGGGCGCGTGCGGGTCGGTGTCCGAGCCGCACACGGTGCGGGTACGGGGTGCGCCTCCCCACGCCGGGGTGAACACCGCGATGCCGCCGACGGGCACGGCGTAAGTGTTGAGGCCGGTCAGCGGGAGCGGGGTCCCGGCGGTGGTGACGCTGCCCGCGAAGCGCACGGTGTCGATGCGGGCCGCGCCGGACGCGTCGATCCCCAGCACGGTGTCGGGGTCGGAACCGGGAGGTCCCGGAGGGGCCGGGCGACGGCCGGGGACGACCGCGGAGGTGATCGGGACGCCGCCGGCGAGCTCCGGCCCGGCCGGTGCTCCGCTCCCCGCCTCGTCGAAGAAGTCGCCGTTCACCGCGGCGATCGCGCCCACCCGCCTCCCGAGGTCGGGCACCGTCGCGGTCGCGCTGACGACCGAGGAGCGGAGCAGGACGACCGCGAGGCCGGGATTGGCCAGGTCGACCCGCACGATGTGCCCCCGCACCCGTCCCGCGGCCTCGGTCGTCGTGAAGTCGCGGTACCCGGTGCCCGGGACGTCGTCGCTGCGGGCCTCCAGCACCCGGTCGAGCACCCGGCCCAGTGGCGGCGGGGGCGGTGGCGGGGGTGTCGGCCCGGCGAGGGCGCTCGGGGCGACGACGAGGAGCGCCGCGAGCGCCGCGATGCCGCCCGCCAGGGGACGCACCACCCGGACCCTCACCCCTCGCTCCTCCCGCCGACGCCGCGGCGGCACGCTTCCTGGTCGGGCGAGCCAGGAGCGCGCGCGGACGCGCGGGCCGGGGAGAGTCCCCTCCGTCGGGTGACGTGGCCGACTGACACCAGGTAAAGGGAACTCAAAGCCGGGCCGGTTCGTCCTCTGGGGAGACGTCGCGACGAGGAGGCAGGGTGACGGTCCCGTTCTGGGTCTGGGCGGCGACGATCGGGGGGATCGCCGTCCTGGTCGCCCTCGACATCCGGCACGCCCGGTCGCCGCACGAGGTGAGCTTCCGCGAGGCGACGCTGTGGTCGGCGATCTACGTCGTCGTCGCGCTGGTGTTCGGCGCCGGAGTGTGGATCTTCATGGGCGCCGAGTCCGGCGTCGAGTACTTCTCGGGGTGGCTGGTCGAGAAGAGCCTCTCGGTCGACAACCTGTTCATCTTCGCGGTGATCCTGGGCCAGTTCGCGGTGCCCAAGCGCCACCAGCAGAAGGTGCTGCTCTGGGGCGTGGTCGGCGCGCTGGTGATGCGCACGGTCTTCATCGTGGTCGGCGCCGCGGTGATCTCGGCGTTCGCGTTCGTGTTCGTGGTGTTCGGGTTGTTCCTGCTCTACACCGCCTACGGGCTCGTTCGCTCCCACGGGCAGGCGCCGAAGGACATGGGCGACAACGTCGCCGTGCGCCTGACCCGCCGGCTCGTCACCGTCCACGAGGAGGGGACCCGCGAGGGCGACCCGCACGACGGCCACCTCACCCGGCGCATCGGCGGGCGGTTCGGCGTCACGCCGTTGTTCATCGCGGTCGCGGTGATCCTCTCGGTGGACCTGGTGTTCGCCCTCGACTCGATCCCGGCGATCTTCGGGATCACCCAGAACGCCTACCTGGTGTTCACCGCCAATGCGCTCGCACTCCTGGGCCTGCGCGCCCTGTACTTCCTGCTGGTCGGTCTGCTCGACCGGCTGGTGCACCTGGGCTACGGGCTCGCGTTCGTCCTGGCCTTCATCGGCGTCAAGCTGATCCTGCTCTACCTGCACGAGGACGTCTCGCCCTCGATCCCCGCGGTCCCCACCTGGCTCTCGCTGGCCGTCATCGTGACCACGCTCGCGGTCGTCACCGCCACGAGCCTGATCTCCACCCGCGGGGCGGCGGCCGCCGCGGGCCCCGCGGCGCCGCCCGTGCCAGGCTCGGAGCATGGCACCGGGAGCCCGACGCGACCGTGACCGCGACCCCACCGGACGGGCGCGCAACGCCCGCCCGCGCGACGCGTCCGGCCGCCCCCTCAGGCCGGGGCAGTCGGGGGTCGAGCGGGTCGACGAGGACGTGGTGCTGCCCCCGCAGGAGGCGCTGATCGAGGCGCAGCGACTGCTCGACGGCGGCTTCCCCTTCCACGCCCACGAGGTGCTCGAGGGCGCCTGGAAGTCGGGTCCCGGCGACGAACGCCCGTTCTGGCAGGGCCTCGCCCAGCTCGCGGTGGGGCTGACCCACGAGCAGCGCGGCAACCGTCGCGGCGCCGTCTCGCTGCTGCGCCGCGGCGCGGACAACGTCGCCGAGGGGGCCGAGTCGGGCGCCCGGCACGGGGTCGACACCGCGCGGCTGGCCGGGTGGGGCCGGGGCCGCGCGGACGCGCTGGAAGCGGGCGAGGAGCTGGGTGCCGGCGGGTCGCCGCGGCTGCGGGACTGAGGTCGACCGGCCCCGATGTCAGCGACGGTCCCTATCGGCGTGCTGTCTTGGATCCTGACACCTGACGTCAGGATGGACCGTTCCTGACATGGGCGGCTCACCGTTTCGGGAGCGCGGAGACCCGGGCATCCGACCGAGCCATCGCAGCCACCTACGGTGAGGAGTCACCCGTCATGGCGAACGAACTCTCGGGCAAGCGCGTCGCGATCCTCGCGGCGAGCGGCGTCGAGCAGGTCGAGCTGACCCAGCCGCGTCAGACCGCCGACGACGCGGGCGCCACCACCACCCTGATCTCCGTCGACACCGGCGAGATCCAGGCGATGAACGGCGACATCAACAAGGCCGACACCTTCACGGTGGACGCCGCGATCGCCGACGTGTCCGCGGACGACTTCGACGCGCTGATCCTGCCCGGCGGCACCTGCAACCCGGACACGATGCGCCAGAACGGCGACGTCGTCTCCTTCGTGCAGGCCATCGCGGGGGCCGGCAAGCCCATCGCCGCCATCTGCCACGCTCCGTGGACGCTCGTCGAGGCCGACCTGGTGCGCGGGAAGCGGCTCACGTCGTACCCCAGCCTGCGCACCGACATCCGCAACGCCGGCGGCACCGTCGTCGACGAGGAGGTCGTCGTCGACCAGGGCCTGATCACCAGCCGCAACCCGAACGACCTCGACGCCTTCTGCTCCACCCTCCTCAAGGAATTCGCCTGAGCGGAAGCGCTCTGGTGGGTCCGGGCACCCGGCGCGGGAAGATGCGCCGGTGAGTCCGGGCCTGTTCGACGAGATCCTCGCCCGCGGCGGCGTCCGGGACGCCGTCGCGGACCCCGCGTGGCTCGCCGCGATGCTCGACGTCGAGGCCGCGCTCGCGCACGCCACCGCGGAGGCGGGCGGGCTCGACGTCTCCGTGGCCGAAGCGATCGCCGCGGCGTGCCGACCCGAGCGCTTCGACGTCTCCGCGCTGGCCGTCGAGGCCGCCTCCGCCGGCAACCCGGTGGTGCCGCTGATCGCGTCCCTGCGGGAGGCCGTCCGCGCCGACGCGGGCGACGAGGCCGCGGCGGCGGTGCACCGCGGCGCGACCAGTCAGGACGTCATCGACACGGCGGGTGTGCTCGTCGCGCGGCGTGCCCTCACCGTGATCGCCACCGACCTCGCGGTCGCGGCCGACGCCGCGGCCGGGCTCGCCCACACCCACCGCGACCGTGCGGCGGCAGGCCGGACCCTGCTCCAGCAGGCCGCACCGGTCACGGTCGGGCTGCGCGCCGCCGGGTGGGCGAGTGGGCTCGACGACGCGGTCCGGGCCCTTCGGGCCTGGCGGCCCGCGGTGCAGCTCGGTGGGGCGGTCGGGACGCTCGCCGCCTTCGCCGGACGGGGCCGCGCCGTGCGTGCCGCGCTCGCCCGGCGTCTCGACCTCGCCGAGCCGGTGCTGGCGTGGCACACCGAGCGGGGCCGGGTCGCCGAACTGGCCGGGCTCCTCGGGCGTGCCGGCGCGGCGATCGGGTCGGTGGCCACCGACCTGGTGCTGCTGGCGCAGACCGAGGTCGGCGAGGTCCGCGAGGACGTTCCCGGCCGCGGCGGCTCCTCGACCCTGCCGCACAAGCGCAACCCGGTCGCCGCGATCTCCGCCCGGGCCGCCGCGGTGACCGTGCCCGGGCTGGTGGCCGCCCTGCTCGCGGCGGCCTCCGCCCACGAGTACGAGCGCGCCGCCGGGCCGTGGCACGCGGAGTGGCGACCCACCGCCGAACTGCTGCGCACGGTCGGCTCGGGCGCGGCCTGGCTCGCCGACGCGCTCGGCCACCTCGCGCTCGACCCGGCGCGGGTCGCCGCCTCGCTCGATGTCACCGGTGGACTGCTCCTGGCCGAGAACGTCGCGACGACGCTGCGCGGGCGCGTCGAGGACCCGAAGAGCCTCGTCACCACCGCCGCGTCGCGCAGCCTCGACGAGGACCGGCCCTTCGCCGACGTGCTCGTCGAGGCCCTTGCCGGCACCGACGTCACCCGCGCCGAGGTCGAGGCCGCCCTGGACCCTGCGGCGCACGTCGGCGAGGCCGCGGAGCTCGTGGACGCCTTCCTGGCCGCGCGCGGCCCCGCCGCCGACCCCGAGGAGCACCCGTGACCGACCGGACCCCCGACCTCGACCCCGCGGGCCTCGCCACCCGCCGCGAGGTCCTCGGCGACGAGCACGTCGACCGCGCGCTCGCGGCCGTCGACGACACCACCGCCGACTTCCAGGCCTTCATCACCCGCTACGCGTGGGACGGGATTCTGGAACCGGCCGGGGCTCGACCGCCGACAGCGCAGCATCGTCACCCTCTCGGTGCTCGCGGCCCTGCACCACGACGGCGAGCTCGCCATGCACGTGCGGGCCGCGCTGCGCAACGGCTTGACCCGCGAGGAGATCCGGGAGGTCCTTCTGCAGGTGGCGGTGTACGCGGGGGTGCCGGCCGCCAACCGTGCGTTCGGGGTGGCCCAGCGGGTCCTCGCGGAGATCGGCGAAGACTCGCGAGGCTGAGCGGGCGGCCCGCGCGCGACGCACCTCGTGGCGGCGCGCGAACCCGTCCACCCGCGCCCACTACCGTGGGCGGGCACACCGGCGGCGCGGTCGAGGGGACGAGGGTGCGGGGACGAGCGGGACGACGGCAGGCGGCTGCCCTGGCGGTGCTGGCCCTGACGGCCCTGCTCGCGGGCTGCTCCTCGGGGAGCGACCTCTCCGCGCCGCCCATCCCCACCTTCCCGGGCCCGGGAGCCGCCGCGCCCACCTCCGCCCCCGCGCCGCGCTCGACGCTCATCCCGACCGACTGCAACCAGATGCTGTCGAAGGACGACCTGCCGAACCTGTTCGGTCTCCCGTTGGGCTCCGTCGACGTCCACGCGCTGCGCGACGTGCCCGCCCCCACGGTCGAGCGTCTCGAGCGCGTCACGTGCACGTACACGTCCACGGGCGGCGCGGGCGCACCGCCGCAGGGATCGCAGGTCCTCAAGCTGCTCGCCAGCGGGTACGCGACGCCGCAGGCCGCGCAGGCGCAGGTGGACGTGAACAACCAGGTCGAGCAGCAGTCGGGGGTGACCGGCGTCGACACCCCCATCGGGGCCGCGTCCGGCACGTACTTCTCCGATCCCGACGGCCCGATCCTCGTCGTGACCTACAAGCGCGTGACCCTGAGCCTCTCGCTCAACCGCGGCTCGCTGTCCGCCGACCAGGCTCGGTCGGTGCTCGTCGATCTCGCCCAGCGGGTACTCCCGGTGCTGGTCCCCGCGGGCTCCTGAACCCGCGTCGGATGTCCCTACGCCGGGCCGGGGCACCCGGCGTAGGATGTATTTGCGTAGGCTAACGACGAGAGAGAGGGCCGCGTGACGACGACGGTACGACCGACCGACGCGACGGCCGGGCACGGGCGGTCGGACCGCTACAAGTGGGTGGCGCTGTCGAACACCACGCTCGGCGTGCTGATCGTGACGATCAACATGTCGATCCTGCTCATCGCCCTGCCCGACATCTTCCGCGGCATCGCCATCAACCCGCTGGCGCCGGCGAACATCAGCTACCTGCTGTGGCTGATCATGGGCTATCTGGTGGTGACCGCGGTCCTCGTCGTGAGCTTCGGACGCATCGGCGACATGTACGGCCGCACCCGCATGTACAACCTGGGGTTCGCGGTCTTCACGTTGTTCTCGATCCTGCTGGCCGTGACCTGGCTGCAGGGCGACGCGGGTGCGATGTGGCTGATCGTCATGCGCGTCCTGCAGGGTGTCGGCGGCGCGCTGCTGCTCGCCAACTCGACCGCGATCCTCACCGATGCCTTCCCCGTACACCAGCGCGGGCTGGCGCTGGGCATCAATTCGGTCGCCGCGATCGCGGGCTCGTTCCTCGGCCTGATCATCGGAGGCGTGCTCGCCCCGCTCGAGTGGCACATGGTGTTCGTGGTCAGCGTGCCGATCGGTGTCTTCGGCACGGTGTGGGCCTACTTCAAACTGCGCGAGGTCGGCGAGCGCCACCATGCCCGGATCGACTGGTGGGGCAACATCACCTTCGCGGTCGGCCTCATCGCGGTGCTGATGGGCATCACCTACGGCATCCAGCCCTACGGCGGCCACGTCATGGGGTGGACGGCCCCGGCCGTGCTGATCTGCCTGATCGGCGGCGTGGTCGTGCTCGGCGTGTTCGCGGTGATCGAGACGAAGGTCGCCGAGCCGATGTTCCACCTCTCGCTCTTCCGCATCCGAGCGTTCACCGCCGGGAACATCGCGAGCCTGCTCGCCTCTCTCGGACGGGGCGGCCTGATGTTCATCCTGATCATCTGGCTGCAGGGGATTGGCTGCCCCAGCACGGCTACGACTTCGAGTCGACGCCGCTTTGGGCCGGTATCTACATGGTTCCGATGACGATCGGCTTCCTCGTCGCCGGCCCGCTCTCGGGCATCCTCTCCGACCGTCACGGAGCACGCGCCTACGCGACGATCGGCATGCTCGGCGCGGCCGCGAGCTTCCTGCTCCTGAAGTTCCTGCCGGTCGACTTCTCCTACCCGGGCTTCGCAGCCATCCTCGCGCTCAACGGCCTGTCGATGGGCTTGTTCTCCTCGCCCAACCGAGCCGCGATCATGAACTCCGTGCCGCCCCGCCAGCGCGGCGCCGCGGCCGGCATGACCTCGACGTTCCAGAACGCCGCGACGGTGCTCTCGATCGGCATCTTCTTCTCGATGCTGATCCTCGGGCTCTCGAGCACGCTTCCTGCGACGCTGCGCAACGGTCTGCTCGCCCAGGGCGTCCCGGCCGCCGTCGCCACCCGGATCTCCGAACTGCCCCCGGTGAGCACGCTCTTCGCGGCGTTGCTGGGCTACAACCCGATGCAGACCCTGCTCGGTCCGGACGTGCTCGCCCACGTGGGACCGCAGCAGGCGCAGATCCTCACCGGACGCAGCTTCTTCCCGCAGCTGATCACCGGTCCGTTCGCGGGCGGCCTCACGTTCGCGCTGGCCTTCGCGGCCGGATGCTGCGTGGTGGCCGCGCTGGCGTCGCTGCTGCGGGGCGGCAAGTACGCCTACCAGGAGCCGGCGGCGGCCGGCGCGACCGGCGACGAGGTCGGCGGCGCGCCGGTCACGCAGGCGGCGGTGACCGCGCAGGACCGCACGTCGGTCGGGGTCGGCGCGGCCGCGGACCGCGATCACCCCACCGGCGAGAACGGTCACGGGGTGCCCGCCTCGGGACGTCTCCTCCAGGGCCGCGTGCTCGGGCCGGACGCGACGCCGACGCCGGCTGTGCTCACGCTGGTCGACCGCTCGGGCCGGCAGGCCGGGCGAGCGCTCTCGGACGACGAGGGCCACTTCCGGCTCGAGCCGCCGGGGCCGGGCGACTTCCTCGTCATCGCCACGCCGCAGGGTTCGGACGGCGAGGTCGCGCCACGGGCCACACAGGTGTCCGTGAGCACGGTGCCGGTGGACCTCGACCTGGTACTGGACCGGCGGGTGGTCGGCCGCGCTTGAGCGGTCGCACCTCGGCGTCGGCGGTGCTTCGAGGTGACGCTCACGCGCCGATCGCTCCCCGGACCGTGCGCAGGAACTCCCGCCGGCGCCGGAACACGTCGAACCACGAGAACCGGAGGATCGTCAGATCCCGGAGCACGATCTGGTTCTCGCGGTTGCGGTCCTCGAACACGGCCCGCTCCATCCCGTGCTCGGACCGCCCGTCGAACTCGAGACCGACACGCTGCTCCCGGTACGCGAGGTCGACGAAGGCTTCCTTGTGGTCCGCCCGGAGGATCGGCAGCTGGACCTCCGGCTCGTCGAGCCCGTCATCGACGAGGGCGAGCCGGGCGGCCGTCTCGAGCGGTGATCCGGACAGGGGACGTGCTGCCGCGACCCGACGTCGTGCCTCGGAGATTCCCGGGATGCCCCGACCCCGGCCGACGGCGGCGTCGAGCTCGTCGGTCGTGACGAGCCCGAGGGCCAGTGCCCGCTCGACCGCCCACACGGCCCGGAACTGCTCCTCGGCACGACACAGGTCGACGAGGGTGCGTGCGACCGTCGTGATCGCAAGACCGTCGAGCTGCACGACGTCCTCGGGCGCGAGTGTCGTGGTGTGGTACCGCAGATCGGCACGATGCGGCCGGCGTTCGCTGCGCGGGATCGTCACCTCCTCGACGCCGCCCGCGGGGACCTCGATGCCGTGGACCCGTGCGGCCGTCCGGTGGCTGGCGACGGCGTCGCACCCACCGACCGTCGCGCAGGCCGCCCAGGCGCGCTCCGAGAAGTCGGGCGGGTCGCCCTCCTTGTAGATACTGCGCTGGACCCGGATGATCTTCTTCCGCCTGAGGGCCTTGTCGATCAGCGCCGCGTCCTCGGCGGCCGCGAGGTGGCTGCGTCGGAGCAGGGCGCCGTCGCCGGGGGTGGGCTCGAACCAGGACATGGCCATGAGACTCGCCGCGCATCGATGCTCGAGGCGAGTCTCCCGACCACCGGGTGTGGACAGGTCCGCGGCTGGTGCCGGTGTGGATGGCCAGCTGGTCCGGATGGCTCAGCGGGCGCACGTGGCGGGCGGCGCGCGGTCGGGCGCTCGGCCCTGTCGCGGGCTTCTGCGATTCGTCGGCTGCCTTGTCGTTCTGGTTCCCCGCGACAGGGTGGAGCGGGGAATGCTGGGGGCCGCGACAAGGCGGGCATGGCGGTCGGCGGTGGGCCGGCTGGGGTGGGGGCGTGGGCTGGCCGGTTCGGTGTCGGGTCTCGGGGTCACCGTGCTGCGCCTGGGCCGTGGCTGATCGAGTCGGCGCCCTTGTCGCGGGCTTCTGCGATTCCTCGGGTGCCTTGTCGTTCTGGTTCCCCACGACAGGGCGGACCGGCCCAGCACCCGGCACTCCGCGGCCCGGCCCGGCCCAAGCCGTCAGTCGGCCGCCCGGACCGCCTCGATGTCGATCTCGATCCGCAGCGTGCGGCCGATCGCGAAGATGCCGGCGATCACCGACTGGTTCCACGAGATGTCGAAGTCGTCGCGCGAGAGCTGCGTGGTGGCCGAGAAGCCGGCCCGCTCGCCGCCCCACAGATCGGGACCCGCGCCGTGGTAGACGACATCGAGCGCCACCCGGTTGGCCACGCCCTTGAGCAGCAGGTCGCCGAACATCGTCCAATGGTCGGCGGTCTGCGCGACGACCTGGGTCGAGTCGAACCGGATCTCGGAGAAGCGCAGCACGTCGAGGAAGTCCGGGGCGCGCAGGTGCTCGTCGCGGCGCTCGTCGTCGGTGTCGACGCTGGCGGCCTCGATCGCCGCCGAGACCCGCGTCGAGGCGAGGTCGGGTCCCATGTCGATGTGCCCGGTGAAGCGGCGCAACCGCCCGTGGACCTTCGTGATCCCGAGGTGGAACGCCGAGGCCGAGATGCGGGAGTGCACCGGGTCGATGTCCCAGCGCCCCGGGACGGGCAGCTCGAGGGCGCCGGTCCGGGTGAGCACGACCCGCCCGAGGTCGCCGAACCCGGGACCCCCGACCGGACGCGCGGCGGGGCTGTGGCCGACCGCGGAGGTGATGACGGTGCACGGCCCGGCGGGCAGGTCGTCCACCACGAAGCGCCCGTCGTCGGCGACCGGGGTGCCGCCGATCTGCCGGCCGGCGGCGTCGATGACGGTGACGACGGCGAACGGCACCGGCCAGCCGTCACTGGTGACGGCCATACCGCTGACCCGCTGGACCTCGTGCTGCGTCGCCGTCATCGGCGCCCGCCGTCGGCGTCGAAGCCGAGGTCGTCGGCGCCGGGGTGCTCACCCGCCGGGCCGGAGGCGTGGCGACCGTTGTACCCGTTGGTGGAGGCGCCCGCCGGGACCGCGTCGCTGCCGAAGTCCTCGGCGCCCAAGCCCTGCGACCAGCCGTGGTCGTCCGACCGGCCGTCGGAGACGGGTCCGTCGGCGGGCCCGAGGGCGGGCGGGGTGAGCGTGAGGGTGACCTCGGAGGGCTGCCCGGCGCCGACCTCGATCTCGCTGGCGACGGGGGCGTAGCCGCTGGCGGTGATGGTGTACGTACCGGGCGAGACCTCGGGGAAGGTGAAGGTGCCGTCGTCGCCGGTCACCGCGGCGCCGACGACGTTGCCGTCGGAGCCGACGAGGGTGGCCAGCGCCTCCCCGACCGGACGGCCGCCCGACGCGGAGCGCACGACACCGGTGAGGCGCAGCTGCGTGGCCAGCGCGATGTCGCGGGTCACGCGGCCCTCGGCCGGGATCTGGACGGTCTCGGCGACCGGTGTGACGTCCGGGGCCGCCGCGGTGAGGGTGTACGAGCCCTCGTCGAGATCGGCGAAGCGGTAGGTGCCGTCGGAGCGCGACCGGGCGACGGCGACGACGGTGCCGCGCACGTCGGTGAGCGTGAGGACCACGCCCGCCGTCCCGGACACGCCCTGCTCGCGCCCGACCCCGACGGTGCCCTCGAGCGTCGCGCCGCCGCCGGAGAGCCCGACGTCGTGGCGCAGCGGACGGTCGGAGACCGCCACCAGGGAGGCCTTCGGCTGGTGGGTCGACGAGGAGCAGATCACCAGGAAGGTGCCGCCGGTGGACGGCGCGAGCTGGTAGTGCCCGCCGTCGTCGGCCACCGTGCGGTCGAGCTGGTCACCGGCGAGGTCACAGAGGGTCAGCGCAGCCCCGGGGAGGGGTGCACCGTCCCCCCTCGTCACCCGACCGAAGATCATGATCGGCTGCTGTCCGTCCACCGTCGCGCTCCTCCGCTGTGCCTCGGGGTCGCCGGCCCGTCGTGGGGCCGTCGACCTGAACCGGTGCGCGGACGCGGTTCCCGTCGTCCGTGCACCTGCGAGCCGCCGCTCCCCGTCGCCTCCGACGCGCGGACGTCCCGCGGTGACCCGGTCGCACCGATGATGCCCCGGACGGGACGACACGTCTTCCGGCCGCTCGCATCCCGCCCGGTACGTGCCGGACCACCCTGATTTCACTTGAATAGTACAAGCATTTTGACGGGCCCGCCCACGCGGGTGGCCGAGCGGCCCCCGCCGCCACCTGGCGGGGTCACGACGGCGGGTGGAGGCTCGTGGGCATGTCCGCGCCGACCCACTCCCAGCCGACAGAGCCCCGTCCCCCCGCAGACGACGGCCGCTCCGCCCCCGCACCGGAGGAGGCCGGAGCCGTCCGGAACCCGTTCGACGAGCTCCCCCGGCCGTACCTCGCGCTCGAGCCGGACGGTCCCCACGTCGCCGACTTCTACTCCTACGCCGACCTGCTCACCGACGCCGAGCTCGAGCACCTGCGCCGGCTGCGCGCCTACCTGGCGAGCGACGTCGCGCCGGTGGTCGACGAGGCCTGGGCGGACGACGCGTTCCCGGACCAGCTCGTCGACGGGTTCGCGGGCCTCGACCTCGCGGGGCTGCCCTACGGGCTCTCCGGCTGGTCCGACGAGCCGGCGCGACGGGTCTTCATGGGGTTCGTCCACGCCGAGATCGCCCGCGTGGACGCCTCGACCAACAGCTTCTTCGGGGTCCACTCCGGCCTGGCGATGGGCTCGATCGACGCGTGCGGCACGCCCGAGCAGCGGGAGCGGTGGCTGCCGCCGATGGCGCGGATGGAGACGATCGGGGCGTTCGGGCTGACCGAGCCGCACGGCGGCTCCGACGTCGCTGGGGGCATGGAGACCACCGGCCGCCGGGAGGGCGACCAGTGGGTGATCGACGGCCACAAGCGCTGGATCGGCAACGGCACCTTCGCCGACGTCATCGTCATCTGGGCACGCGACGTGTCCGACGGCGAGGAGGGCAGGGCGGTGCGCGGCTTCGTCGTCCCGCGCGAGACCGAGGGCCTGACCACCGCGAAGATCGAGGGCAAGACCTCGCTGCGCATCACGCAGAACGCCGACATCACCCTCGAGGGCGTGCGGGTCCCGGACGAGAACCGCCTCTCCGGCGGCAAGGGCACGTTCGCCGACGCCGGTGCGGTGCTGCGCCGGACCCGCGGCAACGCCTCCTGGGCCTGCACCGGCGTGCAGATGGCGGCCTACGAGCTGGCGCTGTCCTACGCCCAGGAGCGCGAACAGTTCGGCCGCCCGATCGCGGGCTTCCAGATGGTCCAGGACGCCCTCGTCCAGATGCTCGGCAACACCACCGCCTCGCTGGGCATGGCCGCCCGCAACGCGCAGCTGATCGACGGTGGGGGCGGGTCGGACGCGCACTCGGCCCTGGCCAAGCAGTTCTGCGCCGACCGGATGCGCGAGACCGTGGCGCTCGGGCGCCAGGTGGTCGGCGGCAACGGGATCATCGTCGGCAACGGCATCGCCCGGTACTTCGCCGACGCCGAGGCGCTCTACTCCTACGAGGGCACCCGCGAGATGAACACCCTGATCGTGGGCAAGGCCGTGACGGGGCACAGCGCGTTCGTGCGCTGAGGCCGGGTAGAACGTGCCCGTGACGAATGACGGTGACGCTCGGGCGCGGGTCGTGGTGGTCGGCGGGGGTTTCGCGGGCGCGGCGGTCGCCCGTCGGCTCGGGCGCCTGGTGCCGGGAGCCGACGTCCGCCTCGTCGCGCCCGACGACTACTCGCTCTACCTCCCGCTGCTGCCCCAGGTGGCGGCCGGCGTCGTCCCGCCGCCGGCGACCGTGGTCCCGCTGACGAGGCGGCTGCCGGCCACCACCCTGGTGCCCGGCCGGGTCGTCGGCGCCGACCTCGACGCGCGCCGCGTGGTGGTCAGGAGCATCACCGGCGAGCAGGAGGTGCTCGCCTACGACCGGCTCGTGCTCGCCCCGGGCAGCGTCACCAAGATCATCGACGTGCCGGGTCTGCGGGAGTACGGCCGCGGGTGCAAGACGCTCGCCGAGGCCGAGTTCCTGCGCGACCACGTGCTGGCCCAGCTCGAGGTCGCGAACGCCTCGACCGACCCGTCCGAGCGGGAGCGCCGCTGCCGCTTCGTGGTCGTCGGCGGCGGCTACACCGGCGTGGAGACCGCCGCGAACCTGCAGCTGATGACGCAGGCCCTCGTCCCCCGCTTCCACCGGCTCGATCCCTCCCTGCTGCGCTGGCACGTCGTCCAGCACGCCTCCGAGCTCATGCCGGGGCTCGGGACGCGGCTGGGGGAGGACACCGCGGCGGTGCTGCGCTCGCGCGGGGTGGAGGTCGACCTCGGGACCAGTCTGGTCGAGATCGACGACTGCTCGGCCCGGCTCTCCGACGGCCGCACCCTCCAGACGTCCACGGTGATCTGGGCCGCCGGCGTGGCTCCGAGCCCGCTCGTCGGCCGGCTCGGGGCGCCCACCGACCACGGCCGGCTCGTGGTGGGCGCCGACCTGGCCGTGCCCGGGCACCCGGACGTGTTCGCCCTCGGTGACGCCGCCGCGGTCCCCGACCTCGCGACCGGTGCGGACGCCACGTGCCCGCCGACGGCCCAGCACGCCACGCGCCAGGCCCCGGTGGCCGCCGCCAACGTGGCGGCCACCCTCCAGGGACGCCCGACGCGGGCCTACCGGCACCGCGACCTCGGGCTGGTGGTCGACCTCGGCGGGACCGACGCCGTGGCGAAGCCGCTCGGGATCGGTCTCGCGGGCCTGCCCGCCCAGGTCGTCACGCGCGGCTACCACCTCTGGGCCCTGCGCGCCCCCGGCGCCGTCGCGCGGGTGGCGGTGAACTGGGCGCTGCACGCGGCCGGGATGTCGAACGCGGTCCGGCTGGGGTTCCTCGGCGGGTCGACCGGCCGGCTCGCCGAGTTCGAGCACATCGACGACTACCTCACCCCGGAGCAGGTCCGCGAGGTCGTCTCAGCCTGACGACGGGGCGGGCGCGTCGAGCGGGCCCTCGAGCCCGGCGGTCGCCGTGGACCGGCGCTCGACGAGCCGGGCGACGAGCGCCGCGAGCACGGCCGCCAGCGCGATCGGGACGAGCAGGCCGGTGCCGACGTGGGTGAGCTCCAGCACGAGCACGACGGCGGACAGCGGCGCCTGCTGGGCGGCGGCCAGGAACGCGGCCGCCCCCACGAGCGCGTACGCCCCGGCCGGGCCACCGACCCACACCAGCGTCCAGAGGTGCCCGAGGACGGCGCCGAGCAGCGCGCCGGTGGCCAGCGTGGGGGTGAACAGCCCGCCCGAGGCCCCGCTGCGCAGCGTCGCCGCCGTGGCGAGCGGCTTGAGCAGGGTGAGCGCGACGAGCACGGGCAGCGCACCGCCGCCGTCGAGCACGATCTGCACCGGGCCCTTGCCGTTGCCCAGCAGGGCGGGCAGCGGGACCCCGAGCGCTCCGACCGCGGCGAGCACCGCCGTCGTCGCGACCGGCAGCCGCCAGCCCGTCGGCACCCGCCGTCGGGACCACGCCACCAGCCGCACGAACCCCACCCCGGCCAGCGCGGCCACCGGGGCGGCGACCAGCGCGAAGACCATCACCGGGGCGCTCGCTGCAGGGGTGCCCGCGGAGTAGACCGGGGCGTCCCCGATGAGCAGCCACGCGATGGTGGCCCCGAGCAGCGAGGTGACGACGGCGGGCACCGCGACCGGCAGCGCGAGCGAGCCCAGCAGGACCTCGAGGGTGAACAGCCCGCCGCCGAAGGGGACGTCGTACACCGCGGCCAGCCCGGCGCCCGCCCCGCAGGCGATGAGGACCCGCCGCTCCCGGGCCGAGAGCCCGGTCAGCTCGGCCAGGCGCGACGCGAGCGCGGCGCTCACCTCCCGCGGGGCCCTCTCCCGCCCGAGCGAGGCGCCCATCGCGACGATCACGATCTGCAGGACGCCGTCGAGGAACGTGCGGGTCAGCCCCATCCGACCGTGTGGGTCCCACACCGCACCCGACACCCCACGGGCCGGACCGAGCCGCCGGCTCACCGGACCCCGCAGCCACCACCAGCCCAGGCCCGCGACGAGCCCCGCGAGCGCGGGCACCACCACCCGCCGCCACGCCGGGGCCCGTTCCACCCCGAGCTGGAAGCTCTCCGCGCGGTACCCGAACGCGACGTCCTGCACGGCGTGCAGCAGCAGCGTCAGCAGCCCGCCCGCCAGGCCCGCCCCCACCCCGACGAGCAGGGTCACCACCCAGAAGCGCCACGCCAGGGGCAGCGGGTCGGCGTTCGGCTGGCGCGCCTGGCCCTCGGCCGTCGTGGCGGGCACTCAGAGGACCAGGACGGCGCCGGAGACGACCGCGAGCACCACCACCGACCAGCCGAGCAGCAGGACCGCGCCGCGCGCGGCCAGCGGGCGGGGCAGCGGGGCCCGGCGCAGCACGCGCGTGCGGTGCACGCCGTAGGCCGCCGTCGCGAGCGACACGAGGAGCGCCATCGTCGCCGGGACCAGGGCGAGCGAGGTCCCGGCGTGCTCGACCTCGCGGACGGCGAGCAGGGCGGCGTTCGCCGCGACCGCGAGCGAGGTCCGGCTCCACGCCAGGCCGGTGCGCTCGGCCTGCAGGCCCGCGTCGGACGGGCTCGTCACCCCATGCCCCGCAGCACGATGAGCGCCAGCCCGAACAGGGCCAGGACGACCAGGCCGGCGCCGAGCGCCCAGGGGACGCGCTGGCGCGGCAGCGGGCGGTCGTGCCGGATCGCGGTCTCCACCGAGCGCCACCGCAGCACTCCGGACGCCGCCGCCACCACCGCGAGGACGGCGAGCAGGGCCCCGGTGACGGCACGGGCGCCGGGAAGCGGGAAGGCCGGCACCAGCTGCACGACGGCCACGCCCGCGGCGAGCAGCGAGAGCGACGTGCGCAGCCACGCCAGGAAGGTGCGCTCGTTGGCCAGCGTGAACCGGTAGTCGGGCTCGTGCTCGTCGTCGGGCCCGCCCGTGAGCTCGTGCTCGCGGGCGCCTGCGCCCTTCGCCATCCGCACGCCCCTCTCGGCCGGTAATGTACGGACATTGGAGCACGTCCGGCGCCGTCGTGCACCTCACGCCGGAGGTCCGCCGACGCGGGGCGGGCCGTGCACACACCCCGCCGCGCCCGCCGTACGGTCGAGGGTGACGACGACGGGCGGGTCGGCGCAGTTCCCGGGAGGCGGCACGGTGGGGCGGTCGGGCACGTGAGACCCCCCGCACCCGGCCCGCCGTTCGAGTCCCATCCCGTCGCCGCGGTCCTCCTGGCCCTCGGCACGGCCTTCCTCTACGCCCTGGCCGCCGCGCTGCAGCGACTGGCGGCCTCCCGGGCCGCCCTGGAGGGCACCCACCCCCGCGACGGCCGGGAGTTCTTCGGCGCGCTGGCCCGGATGCCGCTCTGGTGGGCCGGGATCGGATCGATGGCGTGCGGCGCCGCGGTCCACGTGGTCGCGCTGAGCCTGGGCTCGGTGACGCTCGTCCAGCCGGTCGGGGTGCTGGCGCTGGTGCTCGCGCTGCCGCTGGACGCCCGCCTCGAGCACCGCACCGTCCGCGGTGCGGAGTGGGCCTCGGCCGCCGTGCTGGTCGCCGGGCTCGCCGGGCTGCTCACCCTCGCCCCGCACCACGGCCAGACCCGGCCGGCGGGCTCCGGCGGTCTCGTGGTGACGGCGGTCGTGGCGGCGGTGGTGCTCGTGGTGGTCGTCCTGGGCGGCAACCAGCTGGGCTGGCGGGGCCGCGCGGTGTCCCGGGCGGCGGGGGCGGGCCTGTGCGCCGGGGTGACGTCCGGGATGGTGCGTCCCGTCCTGCACGGGCTGCACCGCGGACCCGTGGAGGCCGGGGTGGTGGCGGCGGGGATCGCCGTCGTCGTCCTGCCCGTGGTCGGGGTGCTGCTGCTCCAGACCGCCTACCGCGACGGTGGTCTGGACGCCGGGCTCGCCACCCAGACGACGCTCGACCCGGTCGTGGCCGGGACGATCGGGATCGTGGTGCTCCACGAGCGCTTCGAGGGCGGCCCGACGGGTGCCGGGTTCGCGGTGCTGTGCGCGGTCGTCACGGTGGTGGGGCTGGTCGCGCTCATCCGTGCCGGGCCGACGCCCGCACGTCCCGGCTGAGCCGGACCGGCGGGGATCAGCGGCCGTGCAGCCGCAGCCGCGCCCAGGAGTTGTTCGCGTAGCCCTTGGGGTTCCACAGCGAGGCGGGGTCGGCCGGCTGCAGGGCCGCCGAGGAGTCCCAGGCGCGCGCGAGGACGACCTGCCTGCCGGGCCGGACGTCGACGGTGGCGCTCCAGTGCCGCCACGACCACGTGCTCACCTGCTCGCCGAGGTCGGCCTGGAGCCAGGTCGACCCGCCGTCCGGGGAGACGTCCACCCGGACCACGGTCCGGTCGCCGCCGGCGAAGGCGTACCCGGTGATGCGCGTGGGTCCGCAGGCGACCGCGGCGCCGTCGTCGGGGGAGAGGATGTCGGCGTTCACCGCGACCATCCCGAGCGGGACGCCGTCGCCGGGCCCGGTCTCGGCGGGGTCGACGTCCGGTGGGAGCAGCCGGTAGGAGGACGCCTGGAAGAAGTTCTCCGACGGGTGGTCTCCGACGGTCACGCGGTGCACCCACTTCACGCTGCGGGCGCCGATGTAGCCGGGCACCACGACGCGGACCGGGGCGCCGTGCACGGGCGGGAGCGGCTCGCCGTTCATCTCCCAGGCCAGCAGGACCTCCGGCATGCGCGCCTTGCGCAGCGGGATCGAGCCGCCGAACTCCTGCGGCGGCGTCGCGATCTCGCTGACGTCGGTACCCAGGAACGCGACGTCGGTGGCCGCCGCGCCGACCCCGGCGTCGTCGAGGACGTCGGCGAGGCGTACCCCGCTCCAGCGGGCCGTCGCGGTCGCGGTCGGGCCCCAGGGCGCCTCGCCGGGGATGTCGCGGACCTCGACCAGCCCGGCGCGCCGATTGCCGGCGCACTGCAGCGTGGCGATCTCGGCGTGGGTGGCGAAGCGGCCCCGCAGCTCGGCGAGCGACCACGACGAGGGCCGCGCGACCAGTCCGTCCACGGTCAGCCGCCACGCGTCCGCGTCGAGCGCCGGGACCGGCCCGTGGTTGCGGCTGTAGAACGCCTCCAGCGGGGTCAGCACCTGGTCCGCGAGCGCGCCGCGCGGGGGCTCGGCGTTGAACGGCGTCACTCCATGGACGGTCATGTCGGGCCGTTTGCCGTAGATGGCGGCCTCCCGTGACGCAGAGTGCCTTATGGATCACATCGTTCGTCCGATGGCGTGGAGTGGAGGTTCCGTCTCTCCCGCGGCGGCGTCGCGGCGTGGCTCCCCGACCCCCGGATGCGCACGTTTTCCCTGGTGAGAGGTGTGCCAAACCACCCGTCGGAGTGGCCAGGGGCGGCCGGGTCGCGGTCGGTGCCCGTCGTAGGGTCTCGCCATGATTCAGACGCCGATTTACGACGAAGTCCGGCGTAGCTTCGGCCGTGCCGACCGGAGCCTCGAGCGGCGTTCCTTCCGCGGGGACGACACCGTGGCATCCGCACGGGCAGCCCGGCCGATCATGCTCCGCGGCTCGGGTGGCCGTCATCGGCGCTCGGGGGAGTGAGGGCCGGCCCGGGCCGGATCCGTCCGCGCCGGGTTCCCCCCGCCCGCCGTCGGGCCGCCCGCCCGCCGGACGTCCGCCTCCTCGGCCGGGCGCGCGACCGTCGTTCCCCGGTGGGCGGCCCCCCGGTGGGCGGCCCCTCGGTGGGCAGCCTCCCGGTGGGCGGGGGGAACCCGGTGCGGCCGGTCCCGGGCCGGGGCCCGCGCACGGCGCACCGCCCGAGGGTTCCGAGGCCCCGACGCGCGCCGTCCCGCCCGGCTCCGGGTCCGGTACGACCCCGCCCGCGGCGGGAGGCGGGCTCTCCGGGGTCCGGGTCACCGGTGAGGCCCTCGCCGCCGTGACCACCGCGGCCGCGGGCGGGTTCCTCGGCGGCGCGGGCGGCACCGTGGCGGGAGCCGCCGTCGCCTCGGTGGTGACCACCGTCGGCGAGGCGATCTACCAGCGCTCCCTCGAGCGCACCCGCGACCGCGTCCGGAGCCGCATCGACGCCCGTCGCACAGGCGCGGGAGGACCCGGCGACCGCGCGACGGCGGTCCTGGGGCAGGACCGGTCCGCGGCCGCCACGCGCGCCGCCCCATCACCCGCGGGCACCCGGGTCCCGCCCGCCGGCGAGCCCGGCGACCCCGGTCCCGACGAGTCACCGACCGTCGCGCTCACCCCCACCACCGGCTGCGCCGCTCGCCACCGCGGCAAGCGGGTCGCGGTCCTCGTCGCGACCGGCGTCCTGATCTTCCTCATCGCGATGGTCGTCGTCACCGGCATCGAGCGCGTGAAGGGATCGCCGCTGTCCGGGGGCCAGGGGACCAGCATCGGTGAGGTGTTCGGCACCGGCCCGACCACGACCACGACCAGCGCCCCCGACGACGACGGGACGACGTCGGCCCGCTCCGGCGCCTCCGAGGAGCCCACGTCGACCCGGGCGACCACCACGACCCGCACGGCCGTGACCACCACCCGGTCGCGGGCCGGCGTGCCGGAGACCACGCTGCTGACCCCCACCCCGTAGGGCGGTCCGGTCCGGCTACGAGCCCGCGGGAACGGCCTCGCCGCACAGCCGGTCGAAGGCCGCCGGGTCGGCGGAGTGCTCGCGCAACCGCGCCCGTGGATCGGCGACGAGGCGGCGGGTGGCGTGGTCCAGGATCCCCATGACGCCGGTGAGGGTGGCGCAGACGGTGTCCCCGCGGCGGATTCTCGGCGTCCATCCGGAACGACTTCCCGGCCCCGAACCGCACCCGCGTCAGGACGGTCGCCTCGTCGCCCTGCCGCAGCTCGGCGACGAAGCGCACCGTCGTCTCGAGGATCACCGGACCCAGGCCGGCGGCGGCGAGCGGCGCGACCTCGATCCCGGCCGCCCGCAGCGCCTCGGTCCGGCCGTGCTCGCCGTACTGGTGGTAGACGGCGTGGTTGACGTGGCCGTTCGCGTCCGTCTCGTAGCCGCGGACGACGACCGTGGCGGAGTGCTCGCCGTTCCTGATGCTCACGAACGCAGGATCGTGGCAGGCTCCCGGGCGTGCGCATCGGGATGGGTCTGAACTACAGCGGCGGGTTCGAGGAGAGCGTGGCCGAGCTGGCCGAGCACGAGAAGGCCGGCCTCGACATCGTGTTCGTCCCGGAGGCCTACAGCTACGACGCGGTGAGCCAGCTGGGTTTCATCGCCGCGCGGACCGAGCGCGTGGGGATCGCCTCGGGCATCCTGCAGATCTACACGCGGACCCCGTCGCTGACCGCGATGACCGCGGCCGGGCTGGACTACGTCTCCGGCGGCCGGTTCACGCTGGGGCTCGGGGCGTCGGGCCCGCAGGTGATCGAGGGCTTCCACGGGGTGCGCTACGACGCCCCGCTGGGGCGCACCCGCGAGATCATCGACATCTGCCGGCAGGTGTGGCGGCGCGAGAAGGTGCAGTACCAGGGGAAGCACTACACGGTCCCGCTGCCCCCGGAGCAGGGCACCGGGCTGGGCAAGCCGCTCAAGCTGATCAACCACCCGGTGCGCGAATCGATCCCGATCCTCGTCGCCGCCCTCGGACCGAAGAACGTCGCGCTGGTGGCGGAGAAGGCCGAGGGCTGGCAGCCGATCTTCTTCGTGCCGGAGAAGGCGCAGGACGTGTGGGGCGAGTCCCTGGCGGAGGGCGGCGCCAGACGCGAGGCGGGGCTCAGCCCGCTCGAGGTCTATCTGCAGTGCTCGTTCTGCATCACCGAGGACGAGGCGGTGGCGACGCAGATGCTCGACGGCATGCGCGGCTTCGTCGCGCTCTACGTGGGGGGCATGGGTGCCAAGGGCAAGAACTTCTACAACGACGTCGCCCGCCGCTACGGCTACGAGGCCGAGGCCGAGCAGATCCAGGATCTCTACCTCGACGGCAAGAAGGAGCAGGCCGCCGCGGCCGTCCCTGAGGAGCTGCTGCGGGCCATCTCGCTCATCGGGCCCCGCTCCTACGTCGCCGAGCGCATGGCCGCGTTCGCCGAGGCGGGCGTGACCACGCTCAACCTCACCCCGCTGGCCGGTACCCCGGCCGAGCGCGTCGCCCTGACCGGGGCGGCGAAGCAGCTGGCGGCCGACCTGTAGACCGGCGAGACGAGAGGGGCGCGAGGATGCGGACGTTCCGGGGCGTGGAAGAGCTGCGTGCGGCGATCGGTGAGGATCTCGGGCTCCAGCTCGTGGATCACCGTCGACCAGAAGCGCATCGACCTGTTCGCCGATGCGACCGACGACCACCAGTGGATCCACGTCGACCCGGAGCGGGCGGCCGAGGGTCCGTTCGGGCGCACCGTGGCGCACGGCTTCCTCACCGTCGCGCTGCTCCCGGCCTTCGGCTGGGACACGTTCACCGTCGAGGGCGTCGCGATGACGGTCAACTACGGGTTGAACAAGGTCCGGTTCCCCTCGCCCGTGCCCGTCGGGTCACGGGTCCGGGGGCGCTCGAGGTTGGTGGACGTCATCGACGTGCCCGGTGGCGTGCAGGCCAGCATCGGGGGCACGGTGGAGATCGAGGGCTGGCCGAAGCCCGCGTGCGTCGCCGAGGTCATCCTGCGCTACTTGGTCTGACGACTCGTGCGTGCGTTTCCGCGTCCTGACACGACAGGTAGAACAGCACACCGATAGGGCACGCACACCTGCTGTCCGGAAGGGGACTCGTCATCGTGGTCGACGCCGTGATCTGTGAGCCGATCCGCACGCCCGTCGGAGGGTTCGGGGGGTCGTTGCGCGACGTTGCGGTGCAGGAGCTCGGCGCGACGGTGATCCGCGAGCTGGTGCGGCGCACCGGCGTGACGGCCGACCAGGTCGACGACGTGGTGTTCGGACACTGTTACCCGACGATGGACGCCCCGGCGATCGGGCGGGTCGCGGCGTTGGACGCGGGCCTGGAGGTGTCGGTGCCGGGGCTGCAGATCGACCGGCGCTGCGGGTCGGGGCTCCAAGCGGTGCTCTACGCGGCGATGGCGGTGGCCACCGGTGGGGCAGAGCTGGTGCTCGCCGGTGGGGCGGAGTCGATGTCGGGGGCGTCGTATTTCACCGACGCGGTCCGCTGGGGCACCAAGGCCGGCGGGTTCGAGATGAAGGACTCGCTGGCGCAGGGCCGGGTGTGGGCCGGCGGGGTGAATCACCCGGTGACGGGCGGGATGATCGAGACCGCGGAGAACGTCCGGGCGCGGTACTCGATCGGCCGTGAGGAGCAGGACCGGCTGGCGGTGCGCTCGCACGAGAAGGCGACCGCGGCGGTCAAGGAGGGCCGCTACGCCGACGAGCTGGTGGCGGTGACGATCCACGGCCGGCGGGGCGACACGGTGGTGGAGTCCGACGAGCACATTCGTCCGGACGCCTCGCTGGAGTCGCTGGGCAAGCTGCGTCCGATCATGGGCAAGGCCGACCCGGAGGCGACGGTGACCGCGGGGAACGCCTCGGGGCAGAACGACGGCGCGGCGGTGTGTCTGGTGACGACCCCGGAGAAGGCCGAGCAGCTGGGCCTGCGACCGTTGGCGCGGCTGGTGTCCTGGGGTCTGGGTGCGGTGGGTCCGGAGGTGATGGGGATCGGTCCGGTGCCCGCCACCGAGCAGGCGCTGGGTCGGGCCGGGCTGTCGCTTCAGGAGATGGATGTGATCGAGCTGAACGAGGCGTTTGCGGCGCAGGCGCTGGGGGTGGGTCGGGAGTGGGGGATCGACCTGATCGGCGACGAGCGGGTCAACCCGAACGGCTCGGGGATCTCGCTGGGGCATCCGGTGGGGGCGACCGGGGTGCGGATCCTCGCGACGATGCTGCGCGAGATGGACCGCCGCGAGGCCCGCTACGGCCTGGAGACCATGTGCATCGGCGGCGGCCAGGGCCTGGCGGCGATCTTCGAGCGGGTCGCCTGAATCGCCAGCGATGGTCCGTCGCTGACACCGGCCGCCCGCGATGGCAGCAGCGGCGCCCTAGCGGCGTGCTCAGGTGGACGCCGGCATCTGACAGAGTCAGGGGAGCACGCCGATAGGGCCGCTCACTCACCGGCCCTGCCATCGTGGTGGGCGCTTCTCCCGGGCCGCGGCCGCGCCCTCCTCGGCGTCCGCCGTCGCCCCCGCGACCCGGCGCATCGTCTCGCCGAAGCGGATCGCATCGGTTTGCGACATCTCGGGGCCCCGACGCGCCACCTCCTTGATCGCGCGCTGGGCCAGGGGCGCCCCGGCGAGCAACCGCCCGGCCAGGCGGCCGGCCGCGTCCATCAGCTCGTCGTGCTCCACCACCTGCAGCGCGAGCCCGATCTCCTTCGCCCGCGCGGCGGAGATCGTCTCCCCGGTGAGCAACAGCTCCATCGCCGGCTGCCAGCCGAGGCGCTGGGGCAGCCGGAGCGCGCCCACGATCGTCGGGACCCCGAGCTTGACCTCCGGGAAGCCGAAGGTGGCGCGGTCGGAGGCGACGACGAGGTCGCACCAGGTCACCAGCGTCAGCCCGTAGCCCAGGCAGAGCCCGTTCACCGCGGCGATCACCGGCTTGTGGATCTCCCATCCCGACTCGAACGAGTTCACCGTCGGGCGCTCCCAGAACGAGCCGGGGAACTCGCCGGCCGGGTTGCGCTCGGAGGCGAAGTCGGCGCCCGCGCAGAACGCGCGGCCGGCGCCGGTGACGATGCCGACCCACGCCTCGTCGTCGGCGGTGAAGCGGGCGAACGCCTCGTTGAGCCCGTCGCGCATCGCGCCGTCGATGGCGTTGAGCTTGTCGGGGCGGTCGTAGGTGAGGGTCGCGACGTGCCCGGTGCGCTCGTAGCGGACACGGTCGGCGAAGCGCTCGCGCACGTCGGGGGGCGGGGCGTCGTCGCTCATGGCCACGCACGCTAGCGGGGCGACTCCCCGCCGGGTGACTCGCGGATCACACCCGCCCGACCGGGCCCCGACTGGCGCCGCCGCGCCCGCCGGGTGCATAGTTGTATCGACCAAGCGATTGTACGGAGCATGCAATGAACGCAGCAGTCGGCGCTCGCCCCGGCCTCCCGATCCCCGACGGAGCCGACGAGCGCTGGGCCACCTCGGACCGCATCGGCCTCCAGCTCGTCCGGCTCATCCGCCTCATGGAGCGCAAGCGGCTGTCGAAGGGCGGGGTGGGGGACGACGGTATCGAGCGCGCCGCGTACGTCCTGCTGACCCGGCTCGTCATCGACGGCCCGCACCGGTCGAACGCGCTGGCCGAGGCCGTGCACTCCGACCCCTCGACCGTGAGCCGGCAGGTGGCCGCCCTGGTCCGGATCGGGTACGTCGAGCGGCGTCCCGATCCCGCGGACGGCCGCGCGTGCCTGCTGGCCGCCACCGACGAGGGCCACCGCGTGTTCGAGGCCAACCGCGACCTGCGCAACCGCGAGATCAGCCGGATCACGAGCGACTGGGACGAGGCCGACCGCGAGCGGCTCGTCGAGCTGATGGACCGCTTCACCACCGCGCTCGAGGCCAACCACCCCCACGACGTCCCCGCCCCGCAGGGCGCGGAGGAGGACCGATGACCACCACGACCGCGTCATCCCCGGCGGTCGGGACCACGGCCGGCGCGAGATCCGCGCCGACCACGGGTGCGTTCACCCACCGTCAGATCCTGACGATCCTGACCGGGCTCATGCTCGGCATGTTCCTGGCCGCCCTCGACCAGAACATCGTCTCCACCGCGATCCGCACCATCGCCGACGACCTCAACGGCCTGAACCTGCAGGCCTGGGCCACCACGGCCTACCTGATCACGGCGACCATCTCCACGCCGCTCTACGGCAAGCTCTCCGACCTCTACGGGCGCAAGCCGTTCTTCCTGTTCGCGATCGCGGTGTTCATCATCGGGTCGGTGCTCTGCACGATCTCCACCTCGATGTACGAGCTCGCGGGCTTCCGGGCCCTGCAGGGCATCGGGGCCGGCGGCCTGATGAGCCTCGCGCTCACGATCATCGGCGACATCGTCCCGCCGCGCGAGCGTGCCCGGTACCAGGGCTACTTCCTCGCCGTCTTCGGCACCTCGAGCGTGATCGGCCCCGTGGTCGGCGGGTTCTTCGCCGGCACCACCTCGATCATCGGTATCGACGGCTGGCGCTGGGTGTTCCTCGTCAACGTGCCCATCGGCATCATCGCGTTCACGGTCGTGTGGCGGGTGCTGAACCTGCCCCACAGCCGTCGTGAGCACCGTATCGACTGGCCCGGCGCCGCCGCCCTCGCGGTGGCCCTGGTGCCGCTGCTGATCGTCGCCGAGCAGGGCCAGAGCTGGGGGTGGGCCTCGGGGTCGGCGCTCCTCTGCTACGCCATCGGGCTCGTCGGTCTCGTCGGGTTCGTGCTCGCCGAGCGCGCCTACGGCGACGATGCCCTCCTGCCGCTGCGGCTCTTCCGCAACGGCGTGTTCAGCCTGACGACGGTCATCGCCGTGATCACCGGCATCGGGATGTTCGGCGGTATCGCGATCGTCCCGCAGTACCTGCAGATCGTGAACGGGTCGAGCCCGACGAAGGCCGGCCTGCAGATGATCCCGCTCGTCGGCGGCATCATGGTCGCCTCGGTGATCTCCGGTCAGCTGACCAGCCGGACCGGGCGCTACAAGGTCTTCCCGGTGATCGGCCTCGGGCTGATGACGGTCGGCATGCTGCTGTTCCACTTCCTGCTGCACGCCGAGACCCCGTACTGGGAGGTCGCGATCCTGATGGTCGTGTTCGGCCTCGGGCTCGGGAACTGCATGCAGACCCTGGTCCTGGCGGTGCAGAACGCGGTGCCGGCCTCGGACATGGGCGTCGCGACGGCGTCGGCCACCTTCTTCCGGCAGATGGGCGGCACGCTCGGCGTCTCGGTGTTCCTGTCGATCCTGTTCTCGACGGTCGGGGGCAACATCGTCTCGGCCTTCCGGGCCGCCACCGGCACCTCGTCGTTCCAGGCGGCGCTGGCCGACCCTGCGGTCGCGTCGAACCCGGTCAACGCCGCCGCGGTGAACCCCGCCGGCGGCGCCGCCCAGGTCGTCCAGGACTCGTCGGTGCTGCAGCGGATGGACCCGCGGCTGGCCGAGCCGTTCTTCGACGGGTTCGCCCGGTCGATGGACCTGGTCTTCCTGGTCGCGGCCGCTGTGATCTTCGTCGGCTTCGTGCTGATCTGGTTCCTGCGGGAGGTCCCGCTGCGCACGACGTCGGGCATCCAGGCCCGCCAGGCGGAGGAGGCCGGAGCGGGCGACGGTCCCGGCTCGGTCGACTCCGCGGCCGAGGTGACGGGCCCGGCGCGCGGTGCCCTCGACGTCCCGGTGTCCACGCCGCCCGTGGGCGCGGCGGGCGCTGCCGGCACCGAACGGACGGTCCGGCTCGCCGACGGGGTCCGGCCCTCCCCGAGGCCGCGTCCCGCGGCCCGGGGCCGTCACGAGGCCCGCGAGGCCGGCCCGGCTCGCCACGGCGACTCGGTGGTCCTCGGTGCGCTCGTCGACGCCGCCGACCCGTCCGCCGCGGACCGCGTCGGGCACGGGGCGGACGGCGGGCTCGTCGGGGTCCGCATGGCGCTGCACGCCCTCGACGGCACCGTCGTCGACCGCACGTTCTCCGCGGCCGACGGTTCGTTCCGCCTGCACGCCCCGGGCGCCGGCAGCTACGTCGTCGTCGCCGACCCCGAGGCCTTCCGGCCCCACGCCGAACTGGTCGCCCTCGAGGGGGCGCCGGTCGAGCGTCGCCTCGCCCTGCGCCGGCCGACGCCGGTGAGCGGGTCGGTGCGCGACACCGCCGACGTCCCGGTGGTCGGCGCGTCGGTGACGGTCACCGACACCGACGGCGGGGTACGCGCCGTGCGCCGCACCGGCGCCGACGGCACGTGGGAGTGCCCGGAGCTCGAGCCCGGCACCTACACCGTCGCGGTGCTGGCGCCCGGGCGGGAGCCGCTGGCCGACCGCCTCGTCGTCACCGAGCCGTCCCCCGCGGGCCGGCGGAGCACCCGGCACGACGTGCGGGTGCCCGTGGTGCGCCACGCGGTCCGCGGCCGGGTCCTGTCCGCCTCGGGGCGGGCGGTGCCCGAGTCGCTCGTGGTGCTCATGGGCGCCGACGGCCACGTCGTCGCCTCGACCGTCACCGACGCCACCGGCCACTTCGCGGTCGAGGACCTGACCGAGGGCCGCTACCTGCTCACCGCGAGCGGCTACGCCCCGGTGACGGCCCGGGTGAGCCTCGCCCGTGGGAGCCGGGAGGACGTCGAGCTCGTCGTCGAGCCGCCGCGGCCGGTGTCCCCGGCGTGGATGGCGGGCCCGGCGCCGGACGCCGGGACCGACGCGGTCGACGCGACCGCGCCGCTTCCCGCCGTGCGCTGACGCCGCGATGTGAAGCCGACCGGAGCGGGCGACCCGGAACCCGGGGCCCGCTCCGGTCGGCGGCGCGTCCGGCGCACCTCGACGGAGCCCGACTCTGCGGCCGGCCTACTTGATGACCGGCGCACCCAGCGGCGGCCATGCCCGCCGGGCGCCACCGGCCACCCCGGCGACATTGATGAAGGCGTAGAGCCCGATCGCGCAGAAGGCCAGGACCGCGACCCCCGCGACGACGAACAGGACGGAGATCGTGAACGCGATCGCGAGCAGCACGCACAGCACCGCGATGACGACGCACACCATGATGGCCACGTAACTGATCGGCAACCGCAGAATCGCCAGCGTGAGGAAGACGAAGACGATCGTCCACGCCATGAAGAACATGACCAGCGTCTCGTTGGCCTGAGCCGCCGGCACGTTGAACCAGTCGTGGCCGGTCGGTGCCGGCAGCCCCAGCACCACCGCGAAGAGGCTGAACCAGAACGCGGCGAACAGGCCGAAGATCGAGGCGACGATCGACTGGCCCAGCCCGATCGCCCACAGCGCGGTGACGAACTCCCCGAGGCCGGTCGCGAAGGTGGTCTCCGCAAAGACCGAACCCAGCGAGCTGGGGATGGGCACGAGACCGATCAGCGCGAAGCCGAGCACGAGCGAGCCGGAGACGAACACCGGGAGCCCGAAGACGAGGGGGTCACCTCCTCCGCCGAAGAGCACCTCCACGCGCCCACCGCCCGACGGGGCCGCGGCGTCGGCCTGCAACTCCGGGCGATCCACGGCGTGGGCGCCTCTGCTGTCGATGTCAGCCATGCTCCTACCTCCTTGACCTGATCAGAACGGTGGTCGCGGATCCGCGATCACGGTCGGAGGGCGCCCGCCGGCCGCTCGTGCGGCCGGCGGACGGACCGACGTCCGGTGGTGGCGGCGACGCACCAGCAGCCAGGGTCCGAACTGCGCGGTGACGACGCCGGCGAGCGCCAGCGCCGGCGCGCCCCCCACGACACCCGCCACGAGGATCGCCACCCCCAGAGCCAGGGCGACCGCCGACATCACGAGCCTGACCGAACGGTTCCGGGCCGTGGCGCGCACTGCCGCGCCGATCCTGGCGCCGCGCAGGGGCCGGGTGCGCAGAGTGGCGAGCGCACGATGCAGGCGCGGCTCTTCCTCGATCAGACGGTTCTCCAGCTCCGTGAGCCACCGCTGCTCGTGATCGGAGAGCTTCATGTCGAATCCTTTGCTGAGCGTTCACACGATCGCGATCTGTTCGTCGACCGCGATCCACGACGTGCATTCCTCCCGACGGAGGAACAGGTCACCGGTGACGAATCGGGGAGGACGCCGGAGATCGGGAAAGCCCCTGCACCGCGCCGGCCATGAGGGGTCGCCGTTCGTCGGCGACGCCTGCTCATGACGCGCGACCCCCCGTCCGCCACCGACGAGCCGCGGCTCCGTCAGTGCGATCGACACCCGGGCAACTCTCGTTGCTCACGGCAAGTATTGCCCCAGGCAAAGCTCTCGTCCAGACCGCTGGGCGCAGCACTTCGCGCGGGTGCACGGGCCTGGCGACCGGGAGTGGGTGACGGGCGCCGGCAGGGCCCGAGAACCAGCCGGAGCTAGTGGTCGACGCCCTGCGCCTCGGCGCGCTTGTACGACTCGCGGATCTCCTGCTCGGCGTCCGAGCGCCCGACCCAAGACGCACCCTCGACGCTCTTACCGGGCTCCAGGTCCTTGTAGACCTCGAAGAAGTGCTGGATCTCGAGCCGGTCGTACTCCGAGAGGTGGTGGATGTCGCGCAGGTGCTCCTGGCGCGGGTCGCGCGCGGGCACGCAGAGCACCTTGTCGTCCCCGCCCTTCTCGTCGGTCATGCGGAACATGCCGATGGCGCGCGCGAGGATCAGGCAGCCGGGGAAGGTCGGCTCCTGCACGAGCACGAGCGCGTCGAGCGGGTCGCCGTCGAGACCGAGGGTGCTCTCGATGTAGCCGTAGTCGGCGGGGTACTGCGTGGCGGTGAAGAGGGTCCGGTCCAGACGCAGCCGGTGGGACCCGTGGTCCATCTCGTACTTGTTCCGCTGCCCCTTGGGGATCTCGATCAGAACGTCGAACTCCACGGCGCGCCCTCACTGCTTCCCGCCGCGGTCCGCGCCGCGGCTGCTGTGTCCCGCTCGGGGATCCGTCCCGGTCCGCGTCCGGGCCTCCTCACCCGACCGGACCCTGGAGAACCCGTCCTCGGTCGCGTCTAGTGTGTCGCATCGCGACCGCTCCGGGGTGACGGCGGGGAGCGGGTCCGCCTCGCAAGGCAGAGGTGGCGCCGGGCGAGCGGAGCGACGGGAAGTGGGTTTGTGACGGCGAGTGGTGTCGGTCACCGGGCGGGGTCCACCCCGGCGGGCGGCGGCGGCACGTCCGGTGGTGACCAGCCCGACGAGCCCGGCCCTCGGCGCGGGGGCGGTCACCGCGCCGAGCTCTCCCGGCCGCGTCGGATCGCCCGGCGCCTGCTCGTCGGGCTCGTCGTGCTGCTGCTGCTGGTCGCCGCCGGTACCGCGGCCGTGCTGACGGCGCCGAGCCTCGCGCGCCGGCTCGGGCTCCCGGTCTCGGCCGCGGTCGACCCCCCGGCCCCCGTGACCTTCGTCCCGCGGCTGGGTCCGCTCCCCTCCGACGCACCGTCGCCGACCCCGGCCGGCGTCGCGGGTGTGCTCGACGCCCGGCTCGGGGGCCTGGGCGACCTGACCGGCGTCGTCGTCGACCCGGCGCACCCGCAGCCGCCGCTCTGGGCGCGCAACCCCGCCGAGCCGCAGGTCCCGGCGTCGTCGACGAAGCTGTTGACCACGTCCGCCGCGCTGCTCTCGCTCGACCCGGAGTCCCGGTTCACGACGACGGTGGTGGCGGGCCCGACCCCCGACTCGGTGGTGCTCGTCGGCGGCGGGGATCCGACGTTGTCCTCGCTGCCCGACGGCCGCGACTCGGTCTACCCGGGCGCGGCCCACCTCGACGACCTGGTCGCCCAGGTGCGCGCCGCACGGGGGCCCGCGCCCCTCTCGACGGTGTACGTCGACGACTCCCGCTACAGCGGTGCCGTGCTCGCGCCCGGCTGGGACCCGGCCGACATCGCCGGCGGCGACCTGACCCCGATGGTCCCGGCGATGCTCGACGGCGGCCGGCTCGACCCGACCGCCCTCGACGGGGCCCGCAGCGCGACGCCGACCGAGGACGTCGGGCGCGCGCTCGGCGAGCGTCTGGGGGCGGCGCCGGTGCGGGTGGCGCAGGGGCAGGGTGCGCCGGACGCCCGGGTGCTCGGAAGCGTGCAGTCGCCGCCGCTGACCGAGCTGATCCACACCGCGCTGACCAACTCGGACAACATGCTCGCCGAGGCGATCGGCCGGGAGGTCGCCCGCCGGGCGGGAGCCCCGGCGTCGTTCGAGGGCGCGACCTCCTCGGTGACGCGGATCCTCGCCGCCCACGGCATCGACACCTCGGGGGTCACGCTCTCCGACGCCTCGGGCCTCTCGACCAACGACCGCATCCCCGCCTCCGTGCTCGCCGCGGTCCTCACCCCCGCCGCCGCGCCCCTCGGCGCCGACCCCCGCACCCCGGGGCTGCGTCCGATCCTCGACGGGCTGCCGATCGCGTCCGGCACCGGCACCCTCGCCGACCGCTACACCGCCGGCACCCCGAACGGCGCCGCCCGCGGGTACGTGCGGGCCAAGACCGGGACCCTCACCGGGACCAACGCGCTCGCCGGGGTGGTCCCCGACGACGACGGGCGCCTGCTCGTCTTCGCGTTCATGTCCAACGGACCCGACCCGGTGGGTGCCCGACCCCGGCTCGACGGGCTGGCCGCGGCGCTGCGCGGCTGCGGCTGCCGCTGATCGAGGCGGACGTACGGTGGAGGGGTGACCCTCCAGGACACCGCCGACAAGGCCGGCCAGGCACCGAGGTCCCAGCCGACCGGGCTGCCCGTACGCTGGGGCCTCGCCGCCGCCACGGGCTCCCGCCTGGTGCCGCCGGGGCCCGCGGTCTCGGCCGACGAGGCGTCGGCCGAGGTCGACCGACTCACCGAGGGCGCCCGGCGCGGCGAGGGGCACGTCCGCGAGCTCACCGGCCTCGGCACCGACCTCCCGATCCCGGCCGCCGCGGTCGTCGACCGGCCCGGCTGGATCACCTCGGCCACCGAGGGCATCGCGGAGCTCACCTCCGAGGTGCGACTCCCGACGGCGCGCGCCGGTCGGGCGTCGGCTCTGGGGCGGGTCGCCGGGGAGGTCACCTCGTCGGTCGCCGCCGCGCAGATGGGCGGGCTGCTCGCGTTCCTGTCCACCAAGGTGCTCGGCCAGTACGACCCGTTCGCCGGGCCGGCGCGCGCCGGCCAGCTCCTGCTCATCGCGCCCAACGTCACCGCCGCCCGCGAGGCCCTCGACGTCGACGCCGAGGACTTCGCGCTGTGGGTGTGCGTGCACGAGGCCACCCACCGGCTGCAGTTCACCGCGGTGCCCTGGCTGCGCGACCACTTCCGCGACGAGGTCACCACGTTCGCCTCGGGGATGGAGAGCGGGGTGAGCGCGGCGTTCGAGCGCCTGCCCGACGTCGTGAAGGCGCTGCGCTCCCGCACCGAGATCTCGCTGCTCGAGCTGGTCCAGGGCCCGGAGCAGCGCGCGATCCTCGACCGGCTGCTCGCGCTCACCACCCTGCTCGAGGGCCACGCCGAGCACGTCATGGACGAGGTCGGGCCGACGGTCATCTCCTCGGTGGAGGTCATCCGGCGGCGGTTCACGGCGCGGCGCCGCGGGGGCGGACCGGTGGACCGGCTGCTCCGGGTGCTGCTGGGTGTCCAGGCGAAGATCCAGCAGTACGAGCAGGGCCGGGTGTTCGTCGACGAGGTGGTCGCGACGGTCGGGATGGCGGGGTTCAACGCCGTGTGGACCTCGCCCGAGACGCTGCCACGCCGCGCGGAGATCACCGAGCCGGCGGCCTGGGTACGGCGCGTCCACGGCTGACCCGCCATCGCGCCCCGGGAGATGACGCACAGCCCGCCCGCGATCGCCGCGGTACGCCGTGCGGTCCGGTCCGCGCTCGACGGGGTGCCCGCACCTGCCGTCGTCGTCGCCTGCTCCGGTGGTGCCGACTCGCTCGCCCTCGCCGCCGCGACCGCGCACGTGGCGTCGGAGCGCGGGGTAGCCGTGGGCGGCCTCGTCGTCGATCACGGGTTGCAGCAGGGCTCCGACGTGACCGCACGGACGGCGTGCGAGGTGCTCCAGCGGCTCGGGGTCGACGCCCGGGTCGCGCCGGTGACGGTGGTGGCGTCGGGCGTCGGGACGGAGGCGGCGGCACGCCGGGCGCGGTACGCGGCGCTGCGCGAGGAGTCGGCGGCCCGCGGTGGCGCCCCGGTGCTCCTCGGGCACACCCTCGACGACCAGGCGGAGACGGTGCTGCTCGGCCTCGGGCGCGGGTCCGGCGCCCGGTCGCTGTCCGGCATGCGGGTCTGGGACCCACCCTGGTGCCGCCCCCTGCTCGGCGTCCGCCGGGCCACGACCAGGGCGGCCTGTGCGGAGGCGGGGCTGGAGCCCTGGGAGGACCCGCACAACGCCGACCCCCGCTACACCCGGGTCCGGCTGCGCCGTGAGGTCCTCCCGCTGCTCGAGGACGTCCTCGCGGGCGGCGTCGCGGAGGCGCTCGCGCGCACCGCCGACCAGCTCGCCGACGACGACGCGGCGCTCGACGTGGCCGCCCGCGACGCCCTCGCGGTAGCCCGCGACGACGAGGACGGGCTCGACGCAGGCGCGCTGGCGCCGTTGCCCGCGGCCGTGCGGCGGCGCGTCCTGCGCGCGTGGCTCGCGGAGGCCGGGGTGCGGGGGTTCGACGACGCCCAACTGCGCGGTGTCGACGCGCTCGTCGCGCGGTGGCGTGGACAGGGGCCATCGTCACTTCCGGGCGGCTTGGAGGTCATCCGGACCCGTGGGAGGCTCGTCGCGCGCCGGGCCTCCCGCGGGCCGGCCGGTTGATGTGCTGGGACCACCGAGCCCGACGAAGGAGTCCGCTCAAGGTGTACGACGGCGACATCGCGTCCGTGCTGATCACCTCCGACGAGATCCAGGACAAGATCGCGGAGCTGGCGGACGACATCGCCGCCGACTACGGCCCGCCGCGGCCCGGGGAACCGGACCTGCTGCTGGTCGGGGTCCTCAAGGGCGCCGTGATGTTCATGACCGACCTCGCGCGGCGCCTGCCCGTACCCACGCAGCTCGAGTTCATGGCGATCAGCTCGTACGGCTCGGCGACGTCGTCGTCGGGGGTGGTGCGAATCCTCAAGGACCTCGACCGGGACATCTCGAACCGGCACGTCCTCATCGTCGAGGACATCATCGACTCCGGGCTGACCCTCTCCTGGCTGCGCAAGAACCTCGAGTCGCGCGGTCCCGCGTCGCTGCAGGTGGTCACGCTGCTGCGCAAGCCCGAGGCCGCGAAGCTCGACGCGGACGTCGCGTACGTGGGCTTCGACATCCCGAACGAGTTCGTGGTCGGCTTCGGGCTCGACTACGCGGAGCGGTACCGCGATCTGCCCTACATCGGGACGTTGCACCCTTCGGTGTACGCCTGACGTTCTTCCGGCGGAAAGGGACGCGGGAGACTACTTCCGGTTCGTCACACCCCCGGCGGAGCCGAGGATCTCGGTGGTCCTAGTCTGCCGCGCATGAGGCGACTCTGGATCGTGAACGGCGCGATCCTGCTCCTCGTGCTGCTGGCTGCGGGCGGCACCACGTACGCCCTGACGAGGTCGTCGTCGAGCACGAGCTCGAGCCTGCGCACCACGCCGGTCGGGCGGGGCACGGTCGCCGAGACGGTGACCGCGGCCGGCACCGTCACGACCGGCACCAGCGCGACGCTGAACTTCTCGGTCAGCGGCCGGATCGCCGAGGTCCGGGTGCGGCTCGGCGACCACGTCACCCAGGGTCAGACCGTGGCGCGGCTCGACAACGAGTACGCCGACGCCAACCTCAAGGCCGCGGACGCCAAGGTGTCCGCGGATGAGCAGGCGCTCGACGACGCCTACTACCAGAAGGACCACCCGCAGTCGACGCAGCAGCAGTCGTCGACGGCGACCACGAGCACGATGGCCGCCGGACGAGCAGCGACGCCGAGCACGAGTCCCGCGCCGGCGGCTGCACCTGCGGCTGCGCCGGCTCCGGCGCCACCCGCTCCTGCTCCGGCTCCTACCCCGGCGCCCGGTCAGCACGGCCTGGTGATCGGTGGCTACTTCGCCAGTCCGGGCTCGGGGGTCGAGGACCTTCGGCCCCAGGCGGACCAGAGCACCGGCACAGGCGGCTCGACCACGTCGACCACGTCCACCGCCTCGACGGGTTCCACCGCTTCGACAGGTTCCACCGCTTCGACGTCGGGGACCACCGCCCAGACATCTGCGGATCCCGGAGAAGCGCAGGTCCGGAACGCGCAGGCCACCCTGGACCAGGACAAGGCCAACCGGATCAACGCCTACCAGGCCACCCAGAACCTCGACCTCGTCGCGCCGGAGGACGGCACCGTCGTCTCCCTCGACGGGATCGTCGGGCAGCTCGCCGGACCGCAGGGAATCGTCGTCAGCTCCACCGCGACCGGGAACCCCGCGGGCGGCCGGCTGCCGGACGGGTCCGCCATCTCGAGCGGCGCCGGGTCGGGCCAGTCGACGACGACGGGGAGCTCCACCTCGGGCGGCGCCGGCGGCACGGGCGGCGCAGGCACCGCAGCGACGATCGGGCCGACCGGCGGCTCCACCGCCACGGCCGCGCCTACGGCCCCCGCGGTGATGACCATCGCCAACCTCGGCGCGATGCAGGTCCTCGCCCAGGTGCCCGAGCTCGACGTCGGGAAGGTCACCAACGGCCAGCCGGTCGCGGTGTCGGTGAACGCGCTGCCCGGACAGTCGATCCCAGGGACGGTCACGTCGATCAACCTGCTCCCGGGCTCGCAGTCGACGGTGCAGTACGGGACGGCCGTGCTCATGGCGGCGCCGCCGCCGGGCCTGCGACCCGGGATGTCGGCGAGCGTGTCGATCACGACCCGACAGGCGAACGACGTCACCTTCCTGCCGTCGGTGGCGGTGACCCCGGTCGGCGGGGCGGACTCCGGCCAGGGCACGGTGCAGGTGCTCCAGCCGGACGGCACCCAGCAGCAGCACACGATCGGCACCGGGCTGAGCTCGGACACGGTCACGCAGGTGACCTCGGGTCTCTCGCTCGGCGACCTGGTCGTGCTGCCCGACCAGTCGGCCGCGTCGGCCGCCACGCTCCGCGGTCTCAACGGGCGCGGCGGTGGCGGCGGGCCGGGTGGAGGCGGCGGGGCCGGCGGCGGCGCCGGGCGATGACGAGCGGGGCCGGGCGATGACGATCCGGGCTGACCGGCGCGACGTGCCGGTCCTCGACGTCCGGCGGATGTCGAAGGTCTACGGCGAGGGCGAGACGGCCGTGCACGCGCTACGCGAGGTCGACCTGGTGGTGCGCCGGGGCGAGTACGTGGCCGTCGTCGGGCAGTCGGGGTCGGGGAAGTCCACGCTGCTGAACATCCTGGGCTGCCTCGACGCGCCGACGTCGGGTCGCTACCTGCTGGACGGCCTCGACGTCGCCGGCCTCCACGAGCGCCAGCAGTCGATCCTGCGCAACCGGCAGATCGGGTTCATCTTCCAGTCCTTCAACCTCATCCCGCGGACGACGGCCTTCGCGAACGTCGAGCTGCCGCTGGTCTACGCCGGGCTCCCGCGCCGGGGGCGGCGCGAGCGGACCAGGGCGGCGCTGGACCTCGTCGGGCTGACCGGCCGTGCCGACCACCGGCCGAACCAGCTCTCCGGCGGTCAGCAGCAGCGCGTCGCCGTCGCGCGCGCCCTGGTCACCCGGCCGGCCCTGCTGCTGGCGGACGAACCGACCGGCAACCTGGACACCGCGAGCACGGAGGACGTCCTCGACCTCTTCGACGGGCTCCACGCGACCGGACGGACGATCGTCCTCATCACCCACGAGGAACGGGTCGCCGCGCGCGCGGACCGGACCGTCGTCGTCACCGACGGCCGCCTCGCAGAACGGGCCGGGAGCCGGCCGTGAGCAGCGTCGAGATCCTCCGCTTCGCGGTCCGGGCGCTGGTGGCGAACCGGCTGCGATCACTGCTGACGATGCTCGGGATCATCATCGGGATCGCGGCGGTCATCCTGCTCACCGCCCTGGGCAACGGCGCGGCCCGGTTCATCCAGAGCCAGATCACCGGTCTGGGGGCCAACAGCATCACGGTGATCGCGCGGGCGGCGAGCGGGACGGCGGGCGCCAAGGCCGGTGCGTCGTCCCGCCCGCTCACCCCCGCTGACGCCGCGGCGCTCGCCGACCCGCAGGGCGCACCCGACGTCGCCTACGTGGCGCCGGTGGTGCAGACCTCGGTGACGGTCGCGTCGGGGCCGAACTCCGAGAGCGACACGGTCATCGGGAGCACCCCGGACTACTTCCCCGGCTCGAACCAGATCGTCGCCTCGGGACGCGGCTACGACCGGGCCGACCTGACGACGGCGCGTCCCGTCGCCGTCCTCGGGCGCACCGTCGCCGACGACATGTTCGGTGTCGGCTCGGTGCCCCTCGGCCGGACGGTGCTGCTCAACGGCTCGCCGTTCCAGGTGATCGGCGTCCTGCAGGCCAAGGGACAGGGCGGCCCCGGGGCCAACCCCGACTCGAACGTGCTCGCTCCGCTGTCGGCGGTCCAGAGCACCTTCACCGGGTTCGGGAACCTCAACCAGATCGTCGTCGGCGCGCGTTCCGCGGAGGCCCAGAACGCCGCGGAGTCCGAGGTCTACTCGATCCTCGACCGGCGCCACGGCATCACCAACCCGAACGACCGCGACTACCAGCTGATCAGCTCGGCGCAGATCGCCCAGGTCCTCGATCAGACGCTCTCGGCCTTCTCACTGCTGTTGGCGGGGATCGCGGGGATTCTCGCTGCTGGTGGGTGGCATCGGGATCACCAACATCATGCTGGTCTCGGTCACCGAGCGGACCCGGGAGATCGGCATCCGGAAGGCCCTGGGCGCGCCGCCGTCGGCGATCCTCGGCCAGTTCCTCGTCGAGGCGGTGATCCTCTCGGCGCTCGCCGGGCTGATCGGGGTCGGGATCGGGATCGCGGGGTCGCTCATCCCGCTCCCGGGCGGGTTCCGCGCGGTCGTCGTCCCGACGGCGGTCGTCGTCGCCGTCGTGGTGTCCATCGCCATCGGGGTCTTCTTCGGTGGCTACCCGGCGCGCCGCGCGGCGCGGCTGCGCCCGATCGAGGCCCTGCGACGTGAGTGACGGCGCGGGCACCGGCACGGATCAGACCGGCACGGATCAGCAGGAGGAGCCGTGATGGCGGACGAGGGCGGGTCGCGCCCGGAGGACCCGGCGGAGACCACTTCGGGTGAGCTCGGCGGGCACGGGGAGCATCGGGAGCACGGGGAGCACGGCGCCGGCGGGGCGTCGGGCTCCGACACGGGCCCGATCCGCTCGCCCAGCCCGCAGCCGGCCTTCGGCCCGGACACGGTCGGGCGCGGCGGCGGACCGGCGCGGGGCTGGGACGACGGGGCCACCACCCGGACGACCGCGGACCCGCCCCCGACGTCGGCCGAGATCCTCGACCGGCCGATGGACGACACGGACGTCCGTGACCGGCTGAACCGCCCCGGGATGGCGCGCTCGACGCGGATCCTGCTGCTGGTCCTCGGCGCGGTCGTGCTCTTCGGCGGCGGGCTGCTGATCGGGCGGTTCACCGCGCCGCCGACCGGCCCGGGCTCGGTGCCGCCCACGCTCGGCGTCATCGAGGCCGTGGACACCCCGCCGGGTGGATCGCCGGTGGTCACGGTGCGCTCGGCCGACGGCACGCTGACCGCGCTGCAGACCACCCCGGGAACGGTGGTGGCCACGCCGACGGCCAACGGGAACGCGGCGCTGCGGGTCGGGGAGCAGGTGACGGTCACCGGCGAGCGGGACCAGCGCGGCGAGACGATCGCGACGCGGGTGGATTTGCCGGCGCGGTGACGGTCGGGAGTGGCAGCGGTGGCGCTCCGCTGACATGTGGGGGTGGGTGCTCGTCGGGCGTGGGTCGCGTTCGGGCCGGCCGAGGGAGTCGCTGCGTGCCGAGCGGATGAGGTGGCCCGCCCGCCCGGCCGCGAAACCCCGTGATCACGGCCCGGCGACCGGTCGCACCCGACCCGCTAGTCTCCCGCCCGTGAGCGAGAACGCTGCCGCCGAGATCGCCGCCGGGTACGCCACGGAGGGGACCGCGCTCGAGCTCGGCGCGGTCGTCGTCGACGACGCTGCCGACGCCTCGGCCCGCGTCCGCATCCCCTTCGCGACGCTGAACCGCCACGGCCTCGTGGCGGGCGCGACCGGGACGGGCAAGACCAAGACGTTGCAGAACCTCGCCGAGCAGTGCTCCGCGGCCGGGGTCCCCGTGCTGCTCGCCGACGTCAAGGGCGACCTGTCCGGCCTCGCCCGGCCGGGGGAGACGAGCGACCGGACCACCAAGCGCGCGCAGGAGACCGGCGACGACTGGGCGCCGACCGCGTTCCCGGTGCGCTTCCTGTCGCTCGGCGCGAAGGGGATCGGCGTGCCGGTACGGGCGACGATCACCGCGTTCGGGCCGATCCTGCTGTCGAAGGTGCTGGGTCTCAACGCCACCCAGGAGTCCACGCTCGGCCTGATCTTCCACTGGGCCGACCAGCAGGGCCTGGCGCTGCTGGACACCAAGGACCTCCGCGCGGTGATCCAGCACCTGCTCTCCGACGAGGGCAAGGCCGAGCTCAAGGGGATCGGCGGGGTCTCGACGGCGACGGCGGGTGTCATCCTGCGCGCGCTGGTCAACCTCGAGGCCCGCGGCGGCGACGAGTTCTTCGGCGAGCCGGAGTTCGACCCGGCGGACCTGCTCACCGTCGAGGACGGCAAGGGCGTGGTCACCCTCCTCGAGCTCGCAGACCAGGATGCCGACCCGACGCTCTTCTCGACGTTCCTCATGTGGCTGCTCGCGGAGCTGTTCGAGGACCTCCCCGAGGCCGGCGACATCGACAAGCCCAAGCTGGTGTTCTTCTTCGACGAGGCGCACCTGCTCTTCGCCGACGCGTCGAAGGCCTTCCTGGAGCGCATCGAGCAGACGGTGAAGCTCATCCGTTCGAAGGGTGTCGGCGTCTTCTTCTGCACGCAGCTGCCCACCGACATCCCCAACGACGTGCTCTCCCAGCTCGGCGCCCGGGTGCAGCACGCGCTGCGCGCCTTCACCCCCGACGACCAGAAGGCGCTGACGCGGACCGCGCGCACCTACCCCAAGTCGAAGGTCTACGACATCGAGACGGCGCTGACCTCGCTCGGCATCGGCGAGGCGATCGTCACGGTGCTCTCCGAGCGCGGCGCGCCGACGCCGGTGGCGTGGACGCGGCTGCGGGCCCCCCGCTCGCTGATGGCCGCGATCGGGGAGCAGGCGGTGACGGAGTCGGCGAAGGCGTCGCCGCTCTGGGGCAAGTACGGCGAGACGGTGGATCGCGAGTCGGCCTACGAGCGGCTCGCCGCGCGCACGGGCGCGAACCAGGCGCCCGAGACCCCGGCCGAGCCCGTGCCCGCCGACCAGCCCCCGCAGCCGGCGCCGCCGCAGGCCCCGCCGCCCGAGCAGGACGAGGGCCCGGGTCTGTTCGAGAAGGCCGTGCAGAGCTCGCTGTTCAAGCAGATCGTGCGGACGGTGGCCCGGGAGGCGACCCAGGAGATCACCCGTGGGGTGTTCGGGACGGCCCGCCGCCGCCGCTGACACGCTCGGCCAGGTCAGCGGCGGCGGACCCCTCCGTGGCCCGGGGCGTCCGCCGCGCGCGGCCGGGTGTCGGCCCTCCGGGGTACATTGAGCAGATCAGGGCTTCCCTGGAACCCAGATTTGGAGAACTGAGCCCGGGCGGGCAGGCACCGCGCGGACGTCGTCGTGACGGCGCCGCCGTGGCGGGCCACGGTCCGGGAGACGAGACGGCAGCAGCAAACCCGGGGAGGGTCGAGGCCGGACCGGCCGCCACCGTATGGACCGCAAGCGCCTGCTCCGCAATCCACTCATCTGGATCGTGGTGCTCTTCGTCGTCTACCTGGCCGTGTCGTCGCTGTTCAGCGACACGCGCGGCTACACGCAGGCGTCCACCTCCCTCGCCCTCCAGCAGATCGACGCGCACAACGTCGCCGAGGTCACGATCGAGGACAAGGAGCAGCGTCTGCGGATGACGCTGGTCAACCCCGTGGACGTGCCCCCCGCGGACGGCACCAGTGGAGCCCCCGTCCGGACGACGGAGATCTACGCGGACTACCCGGCCGCCGCCGGCGGCCAGAATCTTCTCCGAGCTCCGGCAGAACCCGGCGCGCAGCGGGTTCGACACGCAGGTGACCCAGGAGTCCCTGCTCGGCCAGATGTTGATCTACCTGATCCCGCTGGCCCTCGTGCTGGTGATGCTGTTCTGGCTGATGAACGCCCAGGGCGGCGGCAACCGCGTGCTCTCGTTCGGCAAGTCCAAGGCCAAACAGCTCAACAAGGACATGCCGAAGACGACCTTCGCCGACGTCGCGGGTGCGGACGAGGCCGTCGAGGAGCTCTACGAGATCAAGGACTTCCTGCAGAACCCGACGCGCTACCAGGCGCTCGGCGCGAAGATCCCGAAGGGCGTGCTGCTCTACGGGCCGCCCGGCACCGGCAAGACGCTGCTCGCCCGCGCGGTGGCCGGCGAGGCCGGGGTGCCCTTCTACACGATCTCCGGGTCGGACTTCGTCGAGATGTTCGTCGGCGTCGGCGCCTCCCGGGTTCGTGACCTGTTCGAGCAGGCCAAGCAGAACTCCCCGTGCATCGTGTTCGTCGACGAGATCGACGCCGTCGGGCGCCACCGCGGCGCCGGGATGGGCGGCGGCCACGACGAGCGCGAGCAGACGCTGAACCAGCTGCTCGTCGAGATGGACGGGTTCGACGCACGCGGCGGCATCATCCTCATCGCGGCGACCAACCGGCCCGACATCCTCGACCCGGCGCTGCTGCGGCCCGGCCGCTTCGACCGGCAAATCCCGGTCGCCGCGCCCGACCTCGCGGGCCGGCGCGCCATCCTCGAGGTGCACGCCAAGGGCAAGCCGTTCGCGCCCGACGTCGACCTCGACGGGCTGGCCAAGCGCACCGTCGGCTTCTCCGGTGCCGACCTCGCGAACGTCATCAACGAGGCCGCGCTGCTCACCGCACGGCTCAACCACCAGCAGATCAACGGGACGGCGCTCGAGGAGTCGGTCGACCGCGTGATCGGCGGCCCGGCCCGCAAGAGCCGCATCATCTCCGAGCAGGAGAAGAAGGTCGCGGCCTACCACGAGGCCGGGCACGCGCTGGCGGCCTGGGCGATGCCGGACATCGAGCCGGTCTACAAGGTGACGATCCTGCCCCGCGGCCGCACCGGCGGGCACGCGCTCGTCGTCCCCGAGGACGACAAGGAGCTCATGACCCGCTCCGAGATGATCGCGCGCCTCGTCTTCGCGATGGGCGGTCGCTCGGCCGAGGAACTGGTGTTCCACGAGCCGACGACGGGGGCCTCCTCCGACATCGAGCAGGCGACGAAGATCGCCCGGGCGATGGTCACCGAGTACGGCATGAGCGCGCGGCTCGGCGCGGTGAAGTACGGCCAGGAGCAGGGCGAGCCCTTCCTCGGCCGCACCGCGGGCCGGCAGTCGGACTACTCGCTCGAGGTCGCCCACGAGATCGACGAGGAGGTGCGCAAGCTCATCGAGGCGGCGCACACCGAGGCCTGGGAGATCCTCAGCACTCATCGCGACGCCCTCGACGCGCTGACCGCGGAGCTCATCGAGCACGAGACGCTGCAGCGCAAGGACCTCGAGCGCCTCTTCACCTCCGTGACCAAGCGCCCGCGCATCACCGCCTTCAACGACTTCGGCGAGCGCACCCCGTCCGACCGTCCGCCGATCAAGACCCGGCGCGAGGTCGCGGCGGAGCGAGGCGAGCCGTGGCCGCCGGAGGAGGAGCGGCAGCCGGCGCGCGTCGGCGCCGGGAGCAACGGGCACGCCGGCCAGAACGGCGCGGGCCAGAACGGTGCCGGGCAGAACCTCCCCGGCCAGAACGGGTCGGGGCAGAACAGCAGCCCGTCCGGCTGGGGGGCGCCGAACACGCCGCCGGTCGGGACGCCCGCGGCCGGCGGGGGCTCGGAGCAGAGCCGTCAGGGCACCGGTGACCCGGTCGGCCGCAGCTCGACGGGCTGGGGCATCCCGGACGTCTACCGCACGGGCGGGTCTGCGCAGCCCCCGTCGTCGGTGCCGCCGAACTACGGCGCGCCTCCCGGGTGGACCCCGGCGACGACGCCGCGCGGCACCTCCTGGGAATCGGGCTCGCGGCCGTACGGCCAGCACGGCTCGGGTCAGGGCGGCCAGTCCGGGCAGTACGGCTCGGGGCAGTCCGGCCAGAGCGGTCAGTACGGCCCCGGACCGTCGTCCTGGGGTTCCCCGGGCGGGCAGCACGCGGCCCCGGAGGACAAGCTGTCGTCCGGCCGGCGCAACGCACCCGACGCCGAGCAGCCCAGCGGCGGGTCGTTCACGTCACCTGGCGACGGCGCGCCGAACCCGTACGGTGACCCGGACGGCCGTCGCCCGGACGGCCGATCGGAGAGCTGACCCACGGCGGCCATTCCCAGCGGAGGGCCGGCCCCGTACCGCAGCAGAGCACCGGGGTGATCCAGACGTGACGAGCAGCGAGGACACGGTCGTGCCCACGGAGGGCCGGCGCAACGGGCACGGGCCCGCCGAGGGCTCCCCGGCCGCGTTCGACGCGCCCCGCATCGAGGCCGCCGTCCGCGAGATCCTCATCGGCATCGGGGAGAACCCCGACCGGGAGGGTCTGCGGGACACCCCCGGCCGGGTCGCGCGGGCCTACCGCGAGCTGTTCGCGGGTCTGGGCGCCGACCCGGACGAGGTGCTCACGCGGACGTTCTCCGAGGACCACGACGAGCTCGTCCTCGTCCGGGACATCCCGATGTTCTCGATGTGCGAGCACCACCTGCTGCCCTTCCACGGGGTGGCGCACGTGGCGTACCTGCCCGGACCCGACGGGCGGGTGACGGGCCTGTCGAAGCTCGCCCGGCTCGTGGACCTCTACGCCCGGCGCCCGCAGGTGCAGGAGCGCCTGACCACGCAGGTGGCCGACGCGCTCGACCGGGCGCTGGACGCCCGCGGCGTCATCGTCGTCATCGACGCCGAGCACCAGTGCATGTCGGCGCGAGGCGTGCGCAAGCCCGGCTCCCGGACGACGACCTCGGCCGTGCGCGGCACCCTCAAGTCGTCCGCGAGCACGCGTGCCGAGGCCCTCGGGCTGATCCGGGGCGGTTGAGCGTGGTGCCCGCACCCGAGCCGCCCGCCTCCGGGTCGCCCCGGCCGGGGCCGGCCGCCCGCCGCGGGCTGCCGCGTCCCGACCACTGCCTGGTGATGGGCGTCCTGAACGTCACCCCCGACTCGTTCTCCGACGGCGGCCGCTGGCTCGACCGGGACGACGCCGTGGCCCACGGCGTCGCGATGTCGGTGCGCGGCGCGACCTACGTCGACGTCGGCGGGGAGTCCACCCGCCCGGGCGCCGCCCGGATCGACGCCGCGACGGAGACGGCGCGGGTGGTCCCGGTGATCTCCGACCTGGTGTCCGCCGGGGTGCGGGTCAGCGTGGACACCACCCGCGCGGAGGTCGCCGCGGTCGCGATCGAGGCGGGCGCGGAGCTGGTCAACGACGTCTCCGGCGGGCTCGCCGATCCGCACATGGCGCGGGTGGTGGCCGAGGCGGGCGTCGGCTGGGTGCTCATGCACTGGCGCGGCCACTCGCGGCACATGCAGCAGCTGGCGAGCTACGAGGACGTCGTCGGGGAGGTGCGGGCCGAGATCGTGGAGCAGGTCGATCGGGCGGTGCTCGCCGGGGTCGACCCGGCGCTGCTCGTGCTCGACCCGGGCCTGGGGTTCGCCAAGACCGCCGCCCACAACTGGCAGTTGCTGCGCAAGATCGACGTCTTCATCTCGCTCGGCTTCCCGGTGCTCATCGGCGCGTCGCGCAAGCGGTTCCTCGGGGCGCTGCTCGCCGACGAGGACGGCACCCCGCGGCACCCCGACGGCCGCGAGGCGGCGACCGCGGCGGTCACCGCGCTCGCGGCGAACGCCGGCGCGTGGGGGGTGCGGGTGCACGAGGTCTCGGCGTCGCTCGACGCGGTCGCCGTCGCCGCGGCCTGGCACTGGGGGACCTCCCGCGCGAGGGCCGATCCGTGACCGGCACCCGTTCCGTGACCGGTTCGCGCTCCACGACCGACCCGGCCGACCGCATCGAGCTGCGGGGTCTGCGGGTGCGGGGGCGCCACGGGGTGTTCGAGCACGAGCGGCGCGACGGCCAGGACTTCGTCCTCGACCTCGTGCTCTGGACCGACCTCGCCCCGGCCGGGGCCAGCGACGACCTCGCCGACACCGTGGACTACGGCGCGCTCGCCGAGGCCGCCGCCGCCGTCGTCGAGGGCCCGCCGCGGTCGCTGATCGAGGCCGTCGCCGCCGACGTCGCCGCGGTGGTGCTCGAGGACCCGCGGGTCGCCGCGGTGGAGGTGGTGCTGCACAAGCCGCAGGCCCCGATCGCCCGCCCGTTCGACGACGTGGCGGTACGCGTCACCCGGACCCGCGGGTGACCCGGGCGGTGCTCTCCGTGGGCTCCAACGTCGGAGACCGGGAGGCCCACCTGCGCCACGCCCTCGCCGTCCTGGCGCCCTGGACGACGGCCGTGTCGGGGACCTACGTCACCGCCCCGTGGGGCGGCGTCGCGCAGGACGACTTCCTCAACCTCGTCGTCGCCGTCGACGACCCGACGGCGGGTCCGCGCGACTGGCTCGACCGGGCCCGGCAGGCCGAGCGGGCCGGCGGGCGGGACCGCTCGCCCGAGGCGGTGCGCTGGGGGCCGCGCACCCTCGACGTCGACGTCCTCACGGTCGAGCAGGACGGTGCGCCGGTGACCAGCGAGGACCCCGAGCTGCTCCTCCCGCACCCGCGGCTCGCCGAGCGGGCGTTCGTGCTGGTGCCCTGGGCAGAGATCGAGCCCGACACCGTCGTGCCGGGCCGGGGACGGGTGGCCGACCTGCTCGCGGCGCTGGCCGTGGCGGAGCGGGACGGCGTCGTGCGCGTCGACCGGAGCCTCCCGTGACGACGAGGACCAGCCCCTCGTTGCTGCTCGTCGTCGCGGTCGCGGCAGGACTCGTCGTCAACCTCCTGCTCGGGCGCTTCTACGGGTCGTTGCCGCCGCTGCCCGTTCCGGCCGGGGTGAGCTTCCTGGTGCTCGGGCTCGTGGAGGCCGGGATGGCGTGGGTGCTCCACCGCCGTATCCGGCGTCGTCCCGGGGCCCGGCCGGTCGACGCCCTCGCCGCGGCGCGCGCCGTCGCGCTCGCGAAGGCCTCCGCGCTCGCCGGGGCGCTCGTCGGCGGGGCGTGGTGCGGGGTGCTGGCCCATGTGCTGCCGCGCCGCGCCCTGGTCGCGGCCGCGGCGTCCGACACGGTCGCGGCCGTCGTCGGAATCGTCGGTTCGGCGGCGCTCGTGGCGGCCGCGCTGGCATTGGAGTGGTGCTGCCGCACGCCCGATGACGACGACGCGCCTCCAGACCCGGACCGCTGAGCGTCCGCGTGCTCGCGGCGCACGCAGGCCGGCCACCGGGGAGGGCCGTCGCCGGCGTCCCCGTCCGGCCGCGCGCCCCCCGCGCCACTACCCTGCGGCAGGGTGATCGCCACCCCGGCCCGGCTGGCGCCCCAGCAGCGGCGCACGCTCGTCTGGCCCGTCCTCGGGCTCATCGTCCTGGGCGTGTGCGCACTCGCGGCGATCGGTCTCGCGAGCACCGAGATCGGCGCGGGCGGCGTGATCGTCGGTGCCCTCTGCGCGATGCTGCCCGTCGGGCCGGTGCTGCTCGCGTTCGCCTGGATCGACCGGTGGGAGCCGGAGCCGCCGCGGCTGCTGTTGACCGCGTTCCTCTGGGGAGCCGGGCTCGCGGCCCTCGTCGCGCTCGTCATCAACTCGAGCGCCATCATCGCCGCCCAGCTGTTGCTGGGGCGGGGTCAGGGCGACCTCGTCGGCGCGGTCGTCTCGGCACCGCTGGTCGAGGAGTTCGTCAAGGGCGCGTTCCTCGTCGGGCTGCTGCTCCTGCGGCGCCGGGAGTTCGACGGGGTCGTCGACGGGATCGTCTACGCGGGCTTCGTCGGCGCCGGGTTCGCGTTCACCGAGAACATCATCTACTTCGGGCGGGCGTTCACCGAGGCGGGCGCGGCACCGACGGCGGGCATCGTCGCCACGTTCGTGCTGCGGGGGCTGCTCTCGCCGTTCGCGCACCCGTTGTTCACGTCGATGACGGGCATCGGGGTCGGCATCGCGGCCACGGTGCGCTCCCGCGCCCTCGGCGCCGGGGCGATCGTCGTCGGCTACGTGCTCGCGGTGATCCTGCACGCGCTGTGGAACTCCGCGACCCAGCTCGGGCCGGGGTTCTTCGGGGTCTACATCCTGATCATGCTGCCGATGTTCGTCGCGATCCTCGGGCTGGTGCTCTGGCAGCGACGCCGGGAGCGGGACGTCCTCGCCGCACAGATGCCGGGGTTCGCCGCGGCCGGGTGGATCGCCGCGAGCGAAGTGCCGCTGCTCGCGAGCATGGCAGGGCGGCGGCGCTGGCGGACCGCGGTGCGGCAGACCGCGGGCAAGCCGGCGGCGGACGCCGTCGTGCACTACCAGCACGCGGTGTCGGAGCTGGCGTTCCTGCGCGCCCGCGCCGACCGCGGGGCGATCCCCCCGAAGCCCGAGTGGCACGACGAGCTCCTCGACAACGTGCGCCGGACCCGGCTCGCGGCGGTCACCGCGCCCGGCGTGCCGCAGCACCCCGGTCCGCCGCAGCCCGGGCCGGGAGGACCGGGCGGCCCGTACCCGCCGGGCCCGCCCTCGGGACCGATGCCGCAGCGCCCACCCGGTCCACCGTCGGGACCCCCGTTCGGCGCCCCGCAGCAGCCCTACCCGGGCCAGCAGCCCTACGGCGGACCGCGGCACGGCCACCGGGACGGGTGGTAGGGCCCGCCGCTCTCGCTCCTGTCTTGATCACGAGCACGCTGCGCACGTCGACGGGCCGGCGGGCTGCGCTGTGTACCCCTCGCCGGCCGACGCGGTGAAGCCGATCACCTGCGCGTCGCGTCCCGTTCTCCCGCGTCTACCCTCGCGGTCGCATCGTCCGGTACCCGCGCAGCGCGGGACGGGAACGACGACCGTGATGAGGGGTGTCCGCGTGAGCGCCTCCGGCAAGGACGCCGGGCCGGGTCCGGCCGCGTTCCGGCCCGCCCGCCTCGACGTCGGGGTGGTCTCCGCGGGACGGGTCGGTGCCGTCATGGGTGCCGCGCTCGCGGGCGCCGGCCACGCGGTCGTCGCCACCTCGGCCGTCTCCCGGGCCTCCCGGCAGCGGGCCGAGTCCCTCCTGCCGGCCGCCGAGATCCTCCCACCGGACGAGGTGGTGCGCCGCGCCGACCTCGCGCTGCTCGCCGTGCCCGACGACGTCCTGCCCGGGCTGGTCCGCGGCCTGGCGGCGTCGGGCTGCCTGCGCCCCGGCCAGATCCTCGTCCACACCTGCGGCGCGCACGGCGTCGGCGTGCTCGGCCCCGCCGCGGAGCACGACGTCCTTCCCATCGCCCTGCACCCGGCGATGACCGTCACGGGCCGCGCCGAGGACGTGACCCGCCTGGCCGGCGCGTGCGTCGGGGTGACCGCCGGGGAATCCGGCACCGAGGACGCCGAGGCGGCGTGGCTGGTGGGCGAGGCGCTCGTCGTCGAGATCGGTGCCGAGCCCGTGCGCATCCCGGAGGAGCTGCGCCCGCTGTACCACGCGGCCCTCGCCCACGGCGCGAACCACCTGGTCACCCTCGTCCGGGAGGCTGCCGACCTCCTGACCAACGCCGGTATCGAGCCTGCCGAACGGGTCCTCGCCCCGCTGCTCTCGGCGGCCCTCGACAACGCCTTGCGCCACGGTGACCGCGCGCTGACCGGCCCGGTGCTCCGCGGCGACGCGGGCACCGTCGAGACCCACCTGCGCCACCTCGACCGGCGTGCCCCCGCGTCGGCCGAGCTCTACCGCGCCCTCGCCCGCCGCACCGCCGAGCGCGCCCTCGACGGCGGCCTCATCGGGCCCGAGGACTCCCAGAACATCGTCGACGCCCTCGAGAGGCACACCCCGTGACCCGCCCCTCCAGCCTGCGCACGCACGACGTGCTCGGGCGCAAGCCGCGCTACGCCAAGGACGAGCTGACCGTCCACACCGACCCGAACGCCCTGCGCCGCGTCACCAGGGCCCTGCGCGGCGGCGGACGCCGCGTGACGCTCGTCCCCACGATGGGCGCCCTGCACGAGGGGCACCGCGAGCTGATGCGCCGGGCCCGCTCGATCCCCGGTTCGACGACCGTCGTGTCGCTCTTCGTCAACCCGCGCCAGTTCGGGCCGCACGAGGACTTCGACCGCTACCCGCGGGCCTTCGACGCCGACCTCGAGATGTGCCGCGAGGAGGGCGTGGAGCTGGTGTTCGCGCCCGAGGTGGACGCCATGTACCCGCCGGGCTTCAGCACCACGATCGACCCCGGGCCGCTGGGTGCCGAGCTCGAGGGCGCCGCCCGGCCCGGGCACTTCGCCGGGGTGCTGACCGTGGTGAACAAGCTGTTCGCGATCGTCGCGCCCGACGTCGCGTTCTTCGGCGAGAAGGACTACCAGCAGCTCACGCTGGTCCGGCGGATGGTGCGTGACCTCGACGTCGACGTGCACATCGTCGGCGTCCCGACCGTGCGCGAGGAGGACGGGCTCGCCCGCTCCTCCCGCAACGTCTACCTCGACGCCGACGCCCGGCGCGCCGCCGTCGCGATCTCCGCGGCCCTCGCAGCGGGCCGGTTCGCGGGGGAGCAGGGCCCGGCGGCGGTCGTCGCGGCCGCCCGCGAGGTCCTCGACGCCGAGCCCGCCCTGGACGTCGACTACGTCGAGCTGCGCGACCCCGACTTCGGGCCCGCCCCCGAGATCGGCCCCGCCCGCCTGCTGATCGCCGCCCGGGCGGGGATCACCCGACTGATCGACAACGCCCCCGTCTCGATGGTCCGTCCTGACCGGGCGATGCGCGGATGACCGGGCCGACGCCGACCCCGACCCCGACCCCGGCCCCGACCCCGAGGAGAGTCCGATGCTGCGCACGATGCTCAAGTCCAAGATTCATCGCGCCACGGTGACGGACGCCGACCTGCACTACGTCGGGTCGGTCACGGTGGACACCGACCTCATGGCCGCCGCCGACCTGCTGCCCGGCGAGCAGGTCGCGATCGTCGACGTCACCAACGGGGCCCGCCTCGAGACCTACGTCATCGAGGGTGACGCGGGCTCCGGCGTCATCGGCATCAACGGCGCGGCCGCGCACCTGGTGCACCCCGGCGACCTCGTCATCCTCATCGCCTACGGGCAGATGGACGACGCCGAGGCCCGGGAGTTCGCGCCGCGGGTGGTCTTCGTGGACGAGCACAACCGGGTGCTCGACGAGTCCACCGACCCCGCCCGCGTCCCCGACGAGGCCCCGCCGTCCTCGCTGCTCGTGCCCGGCACCCGGGCGCAGCCCGCGCTCAACTGAGGGACCGGCCCCGGGTGCTGCTCTGCATCGACGTCGGCAACACCCAGACCGCGCTCGCGCTGTACCCGCACGTTCCCGACGACCGGTCGGGTGCGGCGGGCGACCGACCGACCGCCCGGTGGACGGCCCGGATCCGCACCGAGCGGCGTGCCACCGCCGACGAGCTCGCGCTGACGGTGCGGGGCATGCTCGGCCCGCTGCTCGCCGAGGTGGACGGGGTGGCGGCGCTCTCGACGGTGCCCGCGCTGCTGCGCGAGCTGCGGGGGATGCTCGACAAGCACTTCCCGGGCGTCGAGCACGTGCTCGTCGAGCCGGGGGTGCGTACCGGGGTGCCGCTGCTCGTGGACAACCCCAAGGAGGTCGGCTCCGACCGCGTGGTGCAGGCGCTCGCGGCCCACGAGCAGGTCGGCGGGCCGTGCGTGGTGGTGGTGTTCGGGACCTCGACGACGGTGGACGCGGTCTCGGCGTCCGGGGAGCTCCTCGGTGGCGCGATCGCGGCCGGGGTGGCGGTCTCGGCCGAGGCGCTCGCGGCGCGCGCGGCGGGGTTGCGCCCCGTCGAGCTGGTGGCGCCCCGGTCGGTCCTGGGCCGCTCGACGGTGGAGAGCATGCAGGCCGGGCTGGTCCTGGGCGCGGCGGCCATGGTCGACGGCCTGGTGACGCGGCTGTCCGAGGAGATGGCCGCGAGGGACGGCCGGGCGCCGGTCGCGGTGGTGGCGTCCGGGGGCCTCGCGCCCGTCGTGGCGCCGGCGTGCACGACGGTGACCCACCAGGTCCCCGACCTCGCGCTGCAGGGCCTGCGGTCGGTGTTCCTGCGCGTGCGGGCGGCGGCGCGGGCACGGGAGGAACGCCGAGGTGGGCGGAGCCCTCGTGAGCAGAAAGCGCGGTGATAGCCACGCTTTCTGCTCACGTGGGCTCCGCCCACCGGTCGGGTGAGCCCCACCCGGTCGACAGAGTGCGGGACGCGCATTTACGCTCCGCCACGAAACCATTCCGGTATCTCGACGTGCTGTCGGGATCCCGGACTCGCGGGGGTCCTGGAAGGAATAGCGCGTGGCGCAGAAAGTGGTCGTGTCCCTCGTGGACGACCTGGACGAGTCGGAGGCGGACGAGACGGTCGAGTTCGGGATCGACGGGGCGACGTACGAGATCGATCTGTCGGACGCGAACGCCTCGAAGTTGCGCGACTCGCTCGCGGACTACATCGAGCACGCCCGGCGACTCTCCGGTCGCCGGCGCTCCTCGTCCCGTGCGGCTGCCGGCCCGGCCCCGACGCCGCGCCGGACCGGCGGGCGTGCGTCGGTCGACCGCGAGCAGAACCAGGCGATCCGGGAATGGGCGCGCAAGCAGGGGATGACCGTCTCGGAACGCGGCCGCATCCCGTCCGAGGTCAGCGAGGCCTATCACAAGGCGCATTCCTGATAGTTCGCGGTCGGGGTCCGGACGGGGCTCCCGGGCTCCTTCGGGTGCACGAGAATCCGTGTCACCATGGAGGGGTGTCAGCCGCCGTCCGGACCTATCGCGGGGTCAGCGCCGAGGAGCGCCGGGCAGTGCGGCGTGCCCGGCTGCTCGCGGCCGGGCTCGACGTGGTCGGCGAGGTCGGCGTCGTGGGGGTCACCGTGGATGCGGTCTGCGCCCACGCGGGGCTGACCAAGCGGTACTTCTACGAGACCTTCGCCGACCGGGATGCCGCGCTCGACGCGGTCGCCGACGACGTCTACGGCCGGCTGCACGCCACGATGGTCTCCGCCCTGCGGGGCGTGCGCGGTGACGAGCGTGTCCGGGCGACGACGGCCGTCGAGGTCTTCGCCTCCACGCTCGACGCCGACCCGCGGGTCGCCCGGCTCTACGCGGAGTCGCCGGGCCACCCGCGGCTGCTCGCGCGGCGCGACGCCGCCGTCGACGTCTTCGCGGATTCTGGTGCTCGACGAGGTGCTGCGCGTCGACCCGCGTGACCGCGAGCGGCTGCGCACCGCGGCGGTCCTCGTGGTGGCCGGCACGACCCATCTCGTCAGCCGCTGGCTCGCGGGCGCCGTGCCGCTCGGTCGGGTCGAGCTGGTGGAGGAGGTCACCCGCGTCGGTACGCGGGCGCTCCTGGCCTGAACCGACGTTCCGGGTCCACGACTGCACCCCGGCCGATGCCGCCCGAGGGTGACGGTCAGCGGTCCCGGCCGCCGGTGTCGGAGCCCACCGGGTCGAACAGGACGCTGACCGACTCGCCGTTGTGGATCCGCCGCATCGCCTCGGCGAGCGCCGGCGCGACGGACACGATCGTGAGCTTGTCGGTGGTGTGCGCGCTCGGCAGCGGCACGGTGTCGGTGCAGAAGATCTCGCTGACCTCGTCGCGGGCGGCGATCCGGTCGAGCGCGCCCTCGGTGAACAGCCCGTGGGTGCAGGCGATGCGGACCGAGGCGACGTCGTGGTCGCGGAGCCGGTCCAGGAGCTCCATGATCGTCGACCCGCGGGCGATCTCGTCGTCGAGCACGATCACGTCGCGGCCCCCGACGTCACCGATGATCGACGAGATCTCCACCTTGTCGTCGGGCATGCGCTGCTTGGCCGCGGCCGCGACCGGGACCGGGTGGCCGGGACCGCCGAGGATCCGGGCGAAGGAGCTGGCCTCCTTGGCGTTGCCGAGGTCGGGGGAGATCACGACGGCGTTCGAGAGGTCGACCCCGCGCAGGTGGGCGGCGAGCTCGTAGAGCGCGTGCAGGTGGTCCACCGGCACCGAGAAGAAGCCGTGCACCTGGGGCGAGTGCAGCGTCATCGCGAGGACGCGGTCGGCCCCGGCGGCCACGATCTGGTCGGCCACGAGCCGCCCGCCGATGGAGATCCTCGGGGCGTCCTTCTTGTCGGAGCGGGCGTAGGCGTAGTGCGGCATGACGACGGTGATCCGCGCCGCGGACGCACCCCGGGCCGCGTCGACCATCAGGAGCAGTTCGACGAGGTGCTCCTGCACCGGCGGGACGAGGGGCTGGACGAGGAACACGTCGCGCTCGCGGCAGTTGGCCTGCAGCTGCACCTCGAGGCAGTCGTTGGTGAAGCGGGTCAGCCGCGAGGGCGAGAGCGGCACCTCGAGCTGTCGGCAGATCGCCGCGGCGAGCTCCGGGTGCGCCGACCCGGAGAAGATCGTCATGTCCCGCACGGCGGAGCTCCCTGGGATCCACGGGTCGGGAGGTCACGGTAGCCCGGGTGGACCCCGGGGGTGAGGCCCTCGGCGGCCGCGACGCGGCCGAGCAGATCCGCGAGCGTGCGGCGCTCGGCGGGGTCGAGCGCCGCGAGCAGGGCGTCCTCGTGCTCGGCGGCGAGGCGCCCGAGATCGTCACGGAGCGCCTCGCCGTCGGGCGTGAGGTGGACCGCGTGGAGCCGCCGGTCGTCGGGATTGCGGCGCCGCTCCAGCACGCCGCGCTGCTCCAGCGCGTCCACGAGGGCGACCAGCCGGGTGGCGGGCGTGCCGAGCCGCTCGGCGAGGGCCTGCTGGCTGCGCCCCGGCTCCCGGGCGACCGCCCGGATCAGTCCGGCCTGCGGCGGCGTCAGGTCCACGGCGGCCACGCGCTCGCCGAAGCGCCGCGCGGCGTGGGTGCCGAGCTGGGTGAGCAGGAAGGCGGCTCCGGTCGGTCGGTCGTCCACGACAGGGACAGTACTGCTTGACGGATCGTCTTGCAGCCGTAATTATTTATCTTCGTAATGGTTTTCTCGACGAAGGGACCTCGCCATGACCGACCTCAGCACCCACGCTCGCCGCAGCGGGCCGCCCCTGCTCGCGCCCGGCCTCGCCTGGGCCGCGTTGACGGCGGCGACCGTCGCGCTCTACACGGGGGCCCGCCCCGGCGCGGACCCGACGACGACGCTCGCGCTGCTGCGTGACCACGCGACGGGCGCCCAGCTCTCGGCGACCGTGCTGCTCGCGTCCGCGGTGCCCTTCGCGGTGTGGGCCGCGACCGCTCACCACCGACTGCACCGGCTCGGCCTGCGTGTGGCCGGGCCCACCCTCGGGCTCGCGGGCGGGCTGCTCGCCGCCGCGATGCTCGCGCTCTCCGGCGTCGCGGGGTGGGCGGCCGCCGCGAGCGCGGCGCTGGTCCCCGGTGGCGAGGCGGCGGCACCCGTCGTCGCCCTCCAGGATTCTCTCGTTCGCCGCCGGCGGCCCCGGATTCGTGGTGGCGTTCGGCCTGCTGATCGCCGGCGTCTCCGTGCCGACGCTGCTGGGCCGGCTCCTGCCGCGCCCCCTCGTCGTCGTCGGGCTCGTCCTGGCCGTGGTCGCGGCGGTGGCGGTGTTCTCGCTGGTCCTGCCGGCACTGCAGTACCTGCTGCCCGTGGTCCGCTTCGGCGGCCTGGTCTGGTTGCTGTGGGTCAGCGCAGTGCTGCCGGTGGGCCGGCGGCGGGCGGAGAAGGAGAACGGGACGCGCGAGCCGGCGCCCGTCCGCTGAAGGTGTCGGCCGATCCGGTAGTTCTCCGTGGGCGAACACGGTCACGGAACAGCCGTGACGCGGGCATCGTTGCGCACGACACGGCGACGACCTCGGCGGTCGCGGTGGTCGTCGTCATGGTGCCGCGACCGGCGACACCCGGTCGCAGTGCCCACGACGACTAGGATGGTCGTACGGTGCCCGTTCATGGCTCTCCGCGAGGAGGGTCATCGCGCCCCGCGGGGCGTGTGGGCACCAGCCAGTGTCCGCGGAGGCCCACGCCGGGCCACCGGTGCGGGAGATGCGCGGGAGTCCGCCGGCGCAGCAGTCAGGAGTGACGCATGTTCGAGAGGTTCACCGACCGCGCGAGGCGGGTGGTCGTCCTGGCCCAGGAAGAGGCCAGGATGCTCAACCACAACTACATCGGGACCGAGCACATCCTGCTCGGGCTGATCCACGAGGGCGAGGGCGTCGCCGCCAAGGCCCTCGAGTCGCTGGGCATCGCGCTCGAGGGCGTGCGCCAGCAGGTCGAGGAGATCATCGGCCAGGGTCAGCAGGCCCCCAGCGGGCACATCCCGTTCACCCCGCGCGCCAAGAAGGTGCTGGAGCTGTCGCTGCGCGAGGCGCTGCAGCTCGGCCACAACTACATCGGCACCGAGCACATCCTGCTCGGGCTGATCCGCGAGGGCGAGGGCGTCGCGGCGCAGGTCCTCGTCAAGCTCGGCGCCGACCTCAACCGGGTGCGCCAGCAGGTGCTGCAGCTGCTCTCGGGCTACCAGGGCAAGGAGCCCGCGGAGTCCGGCGGGCAGCGCGGCGAGGGCACGCCGTCGTCGTCGCTGGTGCTCGACCAGTTCGGTCGCAACCTCACCCAGTCCGCCCGCGAGGGCAAGCTGGACCCGGTCATCGGCCGGGAGAAGGAGATCGAGCGGGTCATGCAGGTCCTCTCCCGGAGGACCAAGAACAACCCGGTCCTCATCGGCGAGCCCGGCGTCGGCAAGACCGCCGTCGTCGAGGGCCTCGGCCAGGCCATCGTCAAGGGCGAGGTCCCCGAGACGCTGAAGGACAAGCAGCTCTACACCCTCGACCTCGGGTCGCTGGTGGCCGGCTCGCGCTACCGCGGTGACTTCGAGGAGCGCCTGAAGAAGGTCCTCAAGGAGATCCGCACCCGCGGCGACATCATCCTGTTCATCGACGAGCTGCACACGCTCGTCGGCGCGGGTGCCGCCGAGGGCGCGATCGACGCCGCCTCGATCCTCAAGCCGATGCTGGCCCGCGGCGAGCTGCAGACCATCGGCGCGACGACCCTCGACGAGTACCGCAAGCACGTCGAGAAGGACGCCGCGCTGGAGCGCCGCTTCCAGCCGATCCAGGTGGGGGAGCCCTCGGTGGCGCACTCCATCGAGATCCTCAAGGGACTGCGCGACCGCTACGAGGCGCACCACCGCGTCTCGATCACCGACCCGGCGCTGGTCGCGGCGGCCACCCTGGCCGACCGCTACATCAACGACCGGTTCCTGCCGGACAAGGCCATCGACCTGATCGACGAGGCCGGCGCCCGCATGCGCATCCGCCGCATGACCGCGCCGCCTGACCTGCGCGAGTTCGACGAGAAGATCTCCGACGTGCGTCGTGAGAAGGAGTCGGCGATCGACGCGCAGGACTTCGAGAAGGCCGCCCGGCTGCGCGACGAGGAGAAGCAGCTCCTCGGCCAGAAGTCCGAGCGCGAGAAGCAGTGGAAGTCGGGCGACCTCGACGTCGTCGCCGAGGTGGACGACGAGCTGATCGCCGAGGTGCTGGCCAACTGGACCGGCATCCCCGTCTTCAAGCTCACCGAGGAGGAGACGACCCGTCTGCTCCGCATGGAGGACGAGCTCCACAAGCGGATCATCGGCCAGGAGGACGCCGTCAAGGCGGTCTCGCAGTCGATGCGCCGCACGCGGGCCGGCCTCAAGGACCCGAAGCGGCCGTCGGGGTCGTTCATCTTCGCGGGGCCCTCGGGCGTCGGGAAGACCGAGCTGACGAAGGCGCTGGCGGAGTTCCTCTTCGGGGACGACGACGCGCTCGTCCAGATCGACATGGGCGAGTTCCACGACCGCTACACGGCCTCCCGGCTCTTCGGCGCGCCCCCCGGGTACGTCGGTTACGAGGAGGGCGGCCAGCTCACCGAGAAGGTGCGCCGCAAGCCGTTCTCCGTGGTCCTGTTCGACGAGATCGAGAAGGCCCACTCCGAGGTCTACAACACGCTGCTGCAGGTGCTCGAGGACGGCCGCCTGACCGACGGCCAGGGCCGCATCGTCGACTTCAAGAACACGGTCATCGTGTTCACGTCGAACCTCGGCACGCAGGACATCTCGAAGGCGGTCGGCCTGGGCTTCCAGTCCGGGCAGGACACCGGGTCGAACTACGAGCGGATGAAGAACAAGGTCACGGACGAGCTGAAGAAGCACTTCCGCCCCGAGTTCCTCAACCGCATCGACGACATCATCGTGTTCCACCAGCTGCGCGAGGACGAGATCGTGCAGATGGTCGACCTGATGATCGGCCGGACCGAGAAGCAGCTGCAGAACAAGGACATGTCGATCGAGCTCACCGACACCGCCAAGAAGCTGCTCGCCCAGCGTGGCTTCGACCCGGTGCTCGGCGCCCGGCCGCTGCGGCGCACGATCCAGCGCGAGGTCGAGGACCAGCTCTCCGAGAAGATCCTGTTCGGGGAGATCGAGCCCGGTCAGATCGTGCTGGTCGACGTCGAGGGCTGGACCCCCGAGGTCGACGAGCAGGGCCGGACGAAGGCCGCGCCCGAGTCGGCGACGTTGACGTTCCGGGGCGAGGCCAAGCCGACCCCGGTGCCGGACACCCCGGAGGTGGCGACGGCAGGCACGTCGGACGAGGGCTGATCCCGGACGACCCGGCGCCCCGGTCACCCTCGTGGTGGCCGGGGCGTTCGTCGTCCGAGGATCAGGACGCGGTGCTCGGCTGCCCGCGTCGTCCCGCCCGGACGGAGACGATCACGATGAGCGCGATGCTGACCCACAGCGCGTACTGATCGATGGTCAGCACGATGTCGACGGCGGTCTGGCCCAGGCCGTAACCCAGTCCGGCGACGAGGCCGACGACGAGGGCCGACCCGATCGCGTCGAACACCAGGAAGGCCACCAGTCGCATCCCGGCGAGGCCGGCGAGCAGGAACAGCGGCGCCGACGGCACTCCGGGCAGCGCCGCGGCGACCACGACGAACCCGGTGCTCCAGCGCGGCCACGCTCGGACGCGCGCGACGAACCGTTGCGCGCGGCCCGGCGGGGTGAAGAACCGCACCCCCTTCGCGCCCCAGCGACGGCCGGCCCACCAGAAGAGCCAGTCGAACTTGATCATGCCGAGTACGCCGGCCGCTACCACGAGCCAGAGGTCCGCGTCACCGACCCGGGCGAAGGCTGCGGCGGCCCCGACCGCCGAGAGGCTGCCGGTGACCGCGCTCAGCGCCACCGGGTGCGTGGCGAGCAGGAACGGCCGGACCGGCAGGGACAGCAGCATCAGCCCGATGATCGCGACGGTCGAGAAGACGAGGACCTTGTCGGCGCGGGCCATCGGGCTGTCCCAGGGGCGGATGTCTCGCCACTGCTGCTTGGCGGCCTCGATCTCCTCGGGGGTGTGGTGCCGAGGGGACCACGGTCGTCGTCGGGAAGGTCGCGGATCCTCCGGAGCCGGCCCCTCGACGTCGGGGGCGGCAGCCGCGTCCACGTCCTCCGGCTCCGCCACGTGCGTCTCCTGCCCGCCGGCGGCCCGTCCGCCGTCGCGGTCGACGCTAGCGGAGAGGCGGCCCCGGACAAGGGGGCGCGTGATCGTTGATCACCGGTGCGCGGCCGATCACGCCGCCCGCGGGTGGCCGTAGGCGGCGGCGCTCAGCCGTACAGCGACGCCAAGGCCGACGCCGCGTCACGCATCTGCTCGCGCAGCGCGGCCGGCGACACGACCTCGATCTCGCCGCCCAGCGCGAGCAGCTCCGAGCGGGCGGCTGCGATCGACTCGATCGGGATCACCGCGCAGGTCCACCCGTCGTCGTCGACCGGCCATTCCCGCTCCGCGAGTGCCCGCGCGGTGTGCGGGCGCAGCACCACCGGGGCCAGCTCCGTCCCGCGCGGCGAGAGCCGCACCGCCGCCTCGGCCTGGTAGAGCGCCGCCGTGACCTCCGAGGCGCGGGCGTTCCAGTAGCGCCAGAGATCGAACCCCGCAGGGCGCTCGAAGTGTGCGTCCAGCGTCTCCAGGGTCAGGATGCGCGCGACGCGGTAGGTGCGCGGCTCCCCGCCGTCGCGCGGCGCCGCCACCAGGTACCAGAGCCCGGCCTTGAGGACGACGCCGAGCGGCTCGAGCTCCCGCTCGAGCTCCTCGTCGCCCCACCGCCGGTAGTGGACCCGCACCACGCGCTGGTTCCACACCGCGTCGGCGATACCGGTCAGCGTCGGCACGTGGTCGGCCTCCCGGAACCAGCCGGGCGCGTCGAGGTGGAAGCGCTCGGCGATGCGGCGCGAACGCTCGGCCAGCTCGGTCGGCAGTGCGGCCTGCACCTTCAGCTGGGCGGCCGCGAGCACCCGGCCCAGGCCGAGCTCGGCCGCCGGGCCCGGCATGGCCGCCCGGGCGAGCGAGTCGGCCTCCTCGGCGGACATGCCGGTCAGCTGCGTGCGGTAGCCCTCCAGCAGCGAGTACCCGCCGTCGGGCCCGCGGTCGGCGTACACCGGGACCCCGGACGCGGAGAGCGCGTCCATGTCCCGATAGATCGTGCGGATCGAGACCTCGAGCTCGTCGGCGAGCTCCCGCGCCGTCATGCGCCCGCGCGACTGCAGCATCAGCAGCAGGGAGAGCAGCCGGCTCGCGCGCACGGGTCACAGTCCTACCGCATCACCTGACACGAGTTGTCACCCTCCCGCCCTCGGCTGCTCGTCGTCGGCCGGGAGATCCTCCCCCGGCGCGTGTCAGTGGTCCGGGCACGGTGGGCACGGCAGGCTCGGCGGCGTGCAGGTCACCAGGGAGCAGGCGATCGCGTTCCGGATCGCGTCGCAGGGGCTGGGGCGGGTCCGGGACCACGGAGAGGACGGGGCCGCCGCGGTGCTCGCGCTCGGCGTGCAGCACCTCGGGCCGGCGGCCGCGGTGGCGCTCGCGGCGCGGCTGCCCGGCCCACCCGTCGCGCCGGCCGACCGCGACCTCGAGCTCGCCTGGACCCATCGCGGCGCGCCGCACTGGCACGCCGCCGGATCGCTGCCCGGGTGGGCCGACGCGCTGCGCCCGCTGGGTGACGCCGACGCGGCCGCGCGGCTGTCGTGGTCGGGGCCCGACGTCGAGCGGATCGGGATCGCGCCACTGACGGCGGTCGACCATGTCGCGGAGGCGCTCATCGAGGTCGTCCACGGGCCGATGACCAAGGGCGAGGTGAGTACCGCCGTCTCCGCCGGGCTACCCCGGGCGCTGCAGTACGACTGCGGGCCGTGCGCCGCGACGCACGTGTACGACCAGTTGCTGCGCCTCGGAGCGCTCCCGGCCGGGATCGGGCTCGACGCCCGGGGGCGCACGCTGCGGCTGGTCCCGCCGCCGTCGGGATGGGCCCGTCCGGTGGGGCCGGGCTCGGTGGTGGCGGTGGCTCGGCTGGTGACCGCGGCGGTGCGTGTCCTGGGGCCGGTGACGACGGCCGACCTCGCGGCCTGGGTCGGGACCGGGACGACGCTGCTGCTGCCGGCGGTCCGTGCCGCGGCGGGGGAGCTCGCGGAGGTGATGGTCGAGGGCCGGCGAGCCTGGGTGGCGGCCGAGGGGCTCGCGCTGCTCGCCGATCCGCCGAGCCCGCCGCGCCTGCGACTGCTGCCGCCCTTCGACCCGCTGCTCGCGGGGCGGGACCGCGCGCTGCTCGTCCCGGACGCCGGGCGGCGCCGCGCGCTGTGGCCCGCGCTCGGACACCCGGGGGCGGTGCTGGCGGCCGGCGAGGTCGTCGGGACCTGGCGACCGCGGGCGGCGGGCACGAAGCTCACGCTCGCCGTCACGGCGTTCGACGGCGGGACGTGGCCGGATCTCGACGACGAGGCCGAGCGGGTCGCGGCCGCCCGCGGGCTCCGGCTCGCCGGGATCAGCCGGGGATGAAGGTCGACTTCCCGACGTCCAGGGAAGGGGAGCACGCCGATAGGACGACTTTCCTGACGTTCACCAGGCGCCCTCCACCAGCTCGTCCAGCGCCGCGAGCGTCGCCCGCGCCCCGGCCGCTAGGCCGACCCCGTGCCCGTGGCGCACTTCCGGCTCCCGGACGTTGATCCGCACGAGCCTCCCCGACGCCGCCGAGGCCAGCTCGGCCTGACGGCGCACCGTCGGCACCGCCGTCCCGGCCCCCAGCTCCACGACGGCGACCCCGGCCGCGTCCCGGGACCGCAGCCAGGCACGGTGCTCGGCCATCCGCTGCGCGTGCACGCCCGGCACCCAGGAGCCGTCGCCGAACATGAGGATGTTCGGCCGCGCCACGGCCCCACAGCGCGGGCACGCCGGCAGCGGCGGCACGGCACGCATCGTCTCCTCGTCGAGGGTGACGGCGACGTCCTCCGCGGGCCACGTGCCGTCGTGGCAGGGACCGGAGCACTGCAGGATGCCGATGGCCCCGTGGCACTCGGTCACGTCCTCATCGGCGAACCCGGCCTTCTGGAACGCGCCGTCGACGTTCGACGTGAACACCCGCGTCGGGAGCCGGTCCGCCCAGCCGCGCAGGACGGCGTGGCCGCTGTGCGGCACCGTCGCGCGGTAGAGCGCCAGGCGGTGGCCGTAGAAGCCCCAGGCGAGCGCGGGATCGTCGTCGAAGTGCTCCGGGTCGGCCAGCTCCTCGAAGCGCAGCCCCAGCCGCCGGTACGGCGGGTACGCGCGCCAGAACCCCTCCGGCCCGCGGAAGTCGGGCAGGCCGGAGTCGACGCCCATGCCCGCCCCGGCGGCGACCACCAGCGACGTCGCGCCGGCCAGCAGCTCGGCCGCCCGCGCGAGGTCGCCGGGGTCGGGGTCGCTCAGGACTCCCCGCCGCCCTTCCCGACCGTCAGCGCCACCTCGAACGCCAGCAGGTCCGCGCCCGTCGCGACCGGCTTCTCCCGCTGCTGCGAGTGCGCCGCCTCGGCCGCGCCGCCACCGCGCCAGGCCTCGAAGGCCTCGTCGGACTCCCAGCGCGTGTAGACGAAGTAGCGGTCGTCGCCCTCCACGGGGCGCAGCAGCTCGTAGCCGAGGAAGCCGGGCGTGGCGAGCATGCTGTCGCCGTGCGCGGCGAACCGGCGCTCGAGCTCGGGGCCGGAGCCCTCGGGGACCTTGATGGCATTGATCTTCACGACGGCCATGCCACCGACCCTACGACGACGGGTCGTCGACGTCCGGTGTGTCGCCGGGCTCAGCCGTCCACGGTCTCGCCCGGCAGCGCGAACCGGCCGTCGGCGAGCTGCTCGACGAGCCCGTCGACGAGCAGCGAGTCCAGGCACCGGGCGCGCTGGGCGGGGTCGGTGAGCCAGGCCGTCTCGAGCGCCGGCGCGTCCACGGGACCCGGGGCACCGCGCAGCACGTCGAGCAGCCGGCCCCGGACCTGGCGGTCGGTCCCGGCCCAGCGCTGGGCGCGGCGCACCGGTCCGTCGTGGGCGGGCCGACCGGCGTGCTGCCAGGCGCAGACGTCGAGCACCGGGCAGTCGGGGCACCGTGGACCCCGCGCCACGCACACCGTGGCGCCCAGCTCCATCAGCGCGGCCGAGGTACGGGCCCCGGCGGCCTCGTCGAGGGGCAGCAGGGCCTCGGTGTCGGGGAGGTCGCGGGCCGACGCGTCGCCGGCCTCGGCCCGACCGTGCACCGCGCGCGACACCACCCGGCGCACGTTGGTGTCGACGACGGGGCAGCGCCGCCCGTAGGCGAACGCCGCGACCGCGCGCGCCGTGTAGGCCCCGATCCCCGGCAGGGCGAGCAGGGTGTCGACGTCGGCCGGCACCACGTCGCCGTGCTCGGCCGCGACGACCGCGGCCGCGGCCTGCAGGCGCAGTGCCCGCCGCGGGTAGCCCAGCTTGCCCCAGGCCCGCAGGACCTCGGCCGTCGGCGCCGCGGCGAGGTCGGAGGGCCGTGGCCAGCGGGCCATCCAGTCGCGCCAGATCGGCTCCACCCGGGCGACCGGGGTCTGCTGGAGCATGATCTCGCTCACCAGTACGCCCCATCCGGTCACCTGCGGGTCACGCCACGGCAGATCGCGCGCGTGGGCGGCGAACCAGGGCAGCAGCCGGTCGGCCAGCGTGGTGTCGGGACGCGCAGCGGTCCCGGCTGAGGGGGCGGTGGGGGAGGGCACGGTCATCGTGGGGGAATCCTGCCCCGCTCCGGGCTGCGTTCCCCGCCTGGGTGAGTTCCCGCGACGTCCCGGCGCGGATGGATCGCTCACCGCGATCGCGCTTCTACGGTGCGTGACATGCTCCAACCGGTGGGCCCGCTCCCGCCGTCGGTGTACTGGCGGCGCCGGGCCGTCGCCGCAGCGGTCGTCGTCCTCGTCCTCGCGCTCCTGGTCTGGGCGATCGCGACTGCGGCCTCCGCCGACGGGGGGCCCGGCGCGCCCACGGCGGCCCCCGCCGGCCCCGGGTCGTCGTCCGGACCGGCCTCGCCGGTGGCCTCGCGCGGCGCGTTGCCCGCCGGCCCCGACGGCCGCGGGCCCGCGGTCGCCGCCCTCGCCTCGACGCTGCGGTCCCCCGCCGCGGGTGGGCTGCTCGGCGCTCCGGGACTTCCGGGGACCAGGCCGCAGACCGGCGCGCTGCCCGGTGGCCTGCCGGGTGTCGACCCCGGCCCCGGTGCGGGCGCCCTGCCCGGTGCCGACTCGCAGCCCGGCGGTGCCCCCCCGCCCGGGACCCCGGCAGGGGGCGGCTCGACCCCGCCCGGCGCGCCCGCGCCGTCGTCGCCCGCCGTCCCGTCGGCCACCGCGGCGCCGGCCGGTCCTGCGCCCGCGGCCGCTCCGGCCCCGCCCGCTGCTTCTCCGGCCCTGCCCGCGGCCGCCCCGTCCGGCCCCCCGCCGCGGTGCGCCGACGGGGACCTGCGGGTCACCGCCCGCACCGACAAGCCGCGCTACGCCCCGGGCGAGCACCCGCTGTTCAGCCTCGTCGTCACCAACACCGGGTCCGCGCCGTGCACCCGTGACCTCGACGCGGCCCGCCAGGCGATGGCCGTGGTGCGCAAGCCCGGCGACGGGCTCTGGGGCAGCAACGACTGCTCGCCCGCGCACACGAACGACGTCCGGACCCTGGCGCCCGAGCAGGAGGCGGTGTTCAGCGTCCGGTGGGGCGGACGCACGTCGCTGCCCGGCTGCTCGGGCGACCGCACCGTGGTGCCGCCGGGCACCTACGAGCTCCTGACCCGGCTCGACGGGACCGTCAGCGACCCCGCGCGGTTCACCCTCTCCTAGCGCTCCTTCCTGCCGAGCCCGGCCGCGGCCAGTGCCCCGGCGAGATCGTCGACCTGGACCAGCTCGAGGCCCTTCGGCGCCGTGGTCCCCGGGCCGAACGGCACGATCGCCCGGGGGACGCCCAGCCGGGCGGCCTCGGCGAGCCGACGGTCCGTCGCGGGGACCCGGCGCAGCTCCCCGGTCAGCCCCACCTCGCCGAGCACGACCAGCCCGTAGGGCAACGGCGCGTTCCGGTACGACGACGCGACCGCCAGCGCGACCGCGAGGTCGGCCGCGGGCTCGCGCAGCTTCATGCCGCCCACGGTCGCGGCGAACACGTCGTGCTGGGCGAACGAGAACCCGGTGCACCGCTGCTGGAGCACGGCGAGGATCTTCAGGACGCGGTTGGCGTCGAGGTCGGACACGGTGCGCCGGGCCGGGGCCTCGGCACCGACCTTCGACACCAGCCCCTGCACCTCGGCCATCAGCGGGCGCTTGCCCTCCATCGCGACGGTGACCGCCTGGCCGGGCACGGTGCCCGTCATCGTCCCGACGAAGAGCCCCGACGGGTCGGTGACCTCGTGGATGCCGCCGTCGAACATCTCGAAGCAGCCGACCTCGTCCGACGGTCCGAACCGGTTCTTGAGGCCGCGCACCATCCGCAGCGTGGAGTGGCGGTCACCCTCGAACGAGAGGACCACGTCGACGAGGTGCTCCAGCGTCCGCGGGCCGGCCACCGCGCCGTCCTTGGTGACGTGCCCGATGAGCACGACGGGCAGGTCGCGCTGCTTGGCGAGGGCCACCAGCGCGCTCGTCACGGCCCGGACCTGGGACACGCCGCCCGGGGTGCCCTCGACGTCCGCCGACCCGACGGTCTGCACCGAGTCGACCACCAGGAGCCCCGGGTCGACCGCCTCCACGTGCGCGGCGACCTCCTCGAGGTCGGCGGTGGCGGAGAGGAACAGGTGCGGCGCGACGGCCCCGGTCCGCTCGGCGCGCAGCCGCACCTGCCCGGCCGACTCCTCGCCGGTGACGTAGAGGACCGTGCCGCCCCCACGGGCGCGCTGGGCGGCGACCTCGAGCAGCAGGGTCGATTTGCCCACGCCGGGCTCCCCCGCCAGCAGCACCACGGCGCCGGGGACGAGCCCGCCCCCGAGCACGCGGTCGAGCTCTCCCACCCCGGTGCGCCGGGAGACCACCGTCTCGAGCCCCACCTCGCCGATGGGCCGGACCGGGCTCGCCGGCCGCGCGGTGGCCCGCGGGGCCCCGCCCGGTGCGCCGACCGCGGCCGCCGGCGGCAGGCCCTCCTCGACGGTGCCCCAGCCCCCGCACCCCGGGCAGCGCCCGACCCACTTCGCGGCCGCCTGCCCGCACGCCGTGCACTCGAAGGACCGGCCGCCCCGGGCCTTCGAGGCCCCCTTCGTACTCACGCGCCGGACAGTAGGCGGAACCCCTGACAGCCCCCAGGTGCGCTCCGCGCCCGTGAGCACTTTCGGTGGCTATAGAGCCTGTCGGGTTTTGGGGGTCCCGGTCGGCCCCCGGACCTGATTAGATCTTGGGGTGGCTCGTGGGTTCCGTCCGGTGGATCGTGAGACCGGGTTCTTGTTGCCCCCCGACATCCGGGACTGGCTGCCCGAGGGACATCTGGCCTGGGTGTTGATCGACGCGGTCGAGGCGCTGGACTTGACCGCGTTGATCAGCACCTATCGTCTGGGTGGGCGGGGTCGGCGAGCCTATGACCCGACGATGATGCTGACCCTGTTGATCTATGCCTATTGCTGTGGGCAGTCCTCGTCGCGCCAGATCGAGCGGCTCTGCGAGCACGACACCGCGTTCATGGTGATCACCGGCAACCAGCATCCCGACCACGACACCATCGCCGCGTTCCGGCAGCGCCACCGTGAGCTGTTCAAGGACCTGTTCACCCAGGTGCTGGGGTTGTGCCGGGAAGCCGGGCTGGGCCAGGTCGGGACGATCGCAGTCGATGGCTGCAAGTTCCGCGCGAACGCCTCGTCGCGGGCCAACCGCACCGCCGCCGGCATCGAACGCGTCCTGGCCGCCGAGGACCCTGCCTCCGCCGGGCCGCAGGGGTCCGCTCAGGGCGCGTTCGACCTGGGGGGGTTGGTCGAGGACCGGCTGGCCGCCGCGGAGAGCACCGATGCCGCCGAGGACGCCGAGTACGGGGCGGGGCGCCGGGGGGATGAGCCGGGCGAGGACATGGCCGACCCGCACCGTCGCCGGGCCCGGTTTGCGCAGGCCCGGGAGAAGATTCGGGCCCGGGAGGCGGCCACCGCGGCCGCGGCGGCGGCCCGCCAGACCCGCTATGAGCAGGCCACCGCGGCGCGGGAGGCCTACCGCGCCGAGCACGGCCGCTACCCCAAGGGTCGGCCCCCGACCCGGCCGGGCACCGCGGAGCCGGGCCCGCCGAGCAGGGCGAACACCACCGACCCCGACTCCCGCCCGCTGCGCACCGCGCAGGGTTTCCTGCAGGGCTTCAACGCCCAGGCCGCGGTCAGCGACGACCAGCTCGTGCTCGCCGTCGAGGTCGTCGACCAGGCCAACGACGTCGGCCAGCTCGCCGCGATGACCCACGCCGCGCTGGACAACCTGGCCGCGGCCGGGATCCCCGACCCGGTCGAGGCGGTGCTCGCCGACACCGGCTACTTCCACCCCGGCGACCTCGACGCCCTCCACAGCGCTCACCGCGACCACGCCGGCCCCGAGCCCCTGGTCCCACCCAACCGTGACGCGCTGCGCGACCCGGCCGAACAACATCCACCCCGCCGGCAGTCAGCCCGAGCCAAAGCGATGCGCGCCCGGCTGGCCGAGCCCGACCCACGCGCCCGCTACCGCCGCCGCGGCGTCACCGTCGAACCCGTCTTCGGGCAGATCAAGGCCCGCATCAGCGACCGGTTCCGGCTGCGCGGCTTCGACAACGTCCGCGCCGAACTGGCCCTGATCGCCACCGCCCACAACCTGCGCAAACTCCACACCGCCCGCCAGCTCGCCACCTGACCTCAGGCAGCCGCCCCCGGGCCCACCCGGCCCTTCGGACCCGCAGACCGGGCAGGCCGCCGGCCACCGCGACCAGCGGCCAAGCCAGCCACGCCACCACCCACACCCCAGCAACAAGGTCGGGCCGGCACACCCCAGCCCGCCCCGCAGCTACAAAACCCGACAGGCTCTATAGCGACCGAAAGTGCTCACATGGCCGGAGGCCACCTAGGAGGCGGGCACCGGGCTCGTCGTCTCCACCGACACCGGCAGCGTGATCGAGCCGGCCTTGGCGAAGGTGAACGTGATGGGGTAGGTCGGGCCCGCGTGGAGGACCTGCGTGACGCCCGCGAGCGTGACCCGCAGGGTGCCGTCGGGCTGCGTCGGCGTCGGCGGGCCGACCGGGCCGGGCCGCGCGCCGACCATCCGCGTGGCGCTGTTGCCCGGGATCGTGGTGTCGCCCTCGCTACGGACCTGCGAGGCGTACGGGCTGGTCACCGAGACCAGCTGGTCGTCGCCGAGGCCCTGGTTCACGAGCGTCCCGGACAGCGTGATCGTGGCGCCGGCCGGCACGACGACCGCCTGGCCCGGGTCCAGCGTGATGTCGCGGAGCGCCATCTGGCCGACCTGGCCCTCCGAGCCGGCCAGAGACCCCACCGTGTCGGTCTGGGTCACCGCACCGGCGCTGCAGCCGGAGAGGACGAGGGCGGCCGCGCCGAGGAGGGTCGCGGCGAGCAGTGCCGCGCGGCGCGGACGTCCCGTCGGTCGGCGGATCATGGCGGGGTGTCCTCCTGGGGCGGCGGTGCGGTCGGGCGGCGAGCCGGACGGGGATCGTCGGGGTCGGCTCGCTGGTGCAGGTGCGGAGTCCCGGTCGGGTCGGCGACACCCTAGCCCCCGCGTGCGCGGCGGGCCTGCGCGCTGCCGGTCCTCCGCGCCCGTCCGGGTGGCGCAGCAGACTGCGACCCGGCGCGCGTCCACGGTCGCCGACGGCCCTCCCGACCTCGGGGAGCACGGCTATCGCCTACTTGTCAACCCCCTGACCTGCGAAGACGGTCCGATCCCCCTCCGTGGTCGTGTCGCGGACGTGTTAACCTGGAGGCAGCGAAAGGGGCTAGGGGACACATGGTTTTCAAGGTCGGCGAGACCGTCGTCTACCCGCACCACGGTGCCGCTCTCATCGAGGCGATCGAGACCCGGACGATCAAGGGCGAGGAGAAGAAGTACCTCGTCCTCAAGGTTGCCCAGGGCGACCTGACGGTCCGGGTCCCCGCGGACAACGCGGAGATCGTCGGTGTTCGCGACGTGGTCGGCCAGGAGGGCCTGGACCGGGTGTTCGAGGTGCTGCGCGCCCCGCACACCGAGGAGCCGACCAACTGGTCGCGCCGGTACAAGGCGAACCTGGAGAAGCTCGCGTCGGGTGACGTGAACAAGGTGGCCGAGGTCGTCCGCGACCTGTGGCGCCGCGAGAAGGATCGCGGCCTGTCGGCCGGCGAGAAGCGCATGCTCGCCAAGGCCCGGCAGATCCTCGTGAGCGAGCTCGCCCTGGCGGAGGGCACCGACGAGGTGGCGGCGGAGTCGCTCCTCGACCAGGTCCTCGCCTCCTGACCCCAGCCGCCACGGTGTCCTCGCGGCCCGTCGTGGCGATCGTGCCCGCGGCCGGTTCCGGCGAGCGCCTCGGCGCCGCGCGCCCCAAGGCCCTCGTGCCCGTCGGGGGTGTGGCGATGGTCGCGCGGGCGGTCGACGGCCTGCTCTCCTCCGGTTCGGTGGACGCGGTCGTGGTCGTCGCTCCCGTCGACCACCTCGACGAGATGTGCGCGGCGCTCCCGGCAGCCGTCCGGGTGGTGCCCGGTGGTCCGGACCGGGTCGCCTCCGTCGCGCTCGGTCTCGCGGCGGTCGACGACGCCGAGGCGGTGCTGGTCCATGACGCCGCCCGCTGCCTGTGCCCCGCCGTCGTGACCCGCGCCGTGGTCGACGCGGTACGGGCCGGGCACGGGGCCGTCGTCCCCGCTCTCCCGGTGGCGGACACCGTCCGGCGCGTGGATGCCACGGGACGCGTCGTCGGCCCCGTCGACCGGAACGGGCTGCTCGCCGTCCAGACCCCCCAGGGCTTCACCCCCGACGTCCTGCGTCGGGCCCACGCGACCGCGGCCGCCTCCCCGACGGTGTCCCGCGCCACGGACGACGCCGGCCTGGTCGAGGCGCTCGGCGGCGAGGTGGTCACCGTCCCGGGGGACCCGCGCGCGTTCAAGATCACGACGCCGCTCGACCTCGCGATGGCCGACGCACTGGTGGCGGCGCTGTGACCCTGCTCCGAGGCCGAAGGGCACACCACACAGGCCGTGCGCCTCGTGGAGATGCCTGGTGTGCCCCTCGACCGAGGGGCGACGGACCGACCTGCCGCGAGGGGCACACCACGCAGGCTGCCGGGTTCGGCGCCCTGCCTCGTGTGCCCCTCGATGGGACCGCCGGGGCGGAGATCCGCGGATGAGGGTGGGCATCGGCACCGACGTGCACCCGCTGTCCGACGGCGTGCCCTGCTGGCTGGCGGGACTGCTCTGGGAGGGCGTCCCGGGCTGCGCCGGGCACTCCGACGGCGACGTCGCCGCCCACGCCCTCTGCGACGCCGTGCTCTCCGCGGCCGGTCTCGGGGACGTCGGCGCCGTGTTCGGCACCGGGCGCCCCGAGTGGGCGGGCGCCTCGGGCGTGCGGCTGCTCGGCGAGGTGCGTCGGTTGGTCGCCGACGATGGGTGGGTGCTCGGCAACGCGGCGGTGCAGGTGATCGGGAACCGACCGAGGATCGGCACCCGGCGCGACGAGGCGCAGCACGTGCTCTCCGAGGCGCTCGGGGGGCCGGTCGCGGTGTCGGGCACGACGTCCGACGGGCTCGGCCTCACCGGGCGCGGCGAGGGGCTGGCCGCCGTCGCCACGGCGCTGCTCCTACCGGCCTGATTCTCCCGAACCGCCCCCACGCGCCGGGGCGGTGTGCTTGCCTTCGCGGGGAGGGGAGGCCGGCGTGTTCGACGTGAACTGGGAGGCACGCTCGCACGCCGAGATCTTCTCGCAGCTGCAGGGTGGCGGGTCCGGGTTCTCCGAGGCCGGCGGCGCGTGGAACCAGCTGGCCTCCCGGTTGCGGCAGGTCGCCGGCTCCGTCGAGCAGGCGACGGCGGGCATCGCGGCCACCCGGACCGGCGCGGCCGCCGACGCGGCCCGCGGCTCGGTCGGCCCCATGGGCACGTGGGCCGACCAGGCGCGGGCGTTCAGCGACGCGGTCGGCTCGGTCTCCCACGAGCAGTCCCGCGCCCTGACGAGCACCCGTGCGGCGGTTCCCCCGCCCGCGCCGGAGACGGCCCGGGCCCCGGTCACCCGGATGACCTGGGAAGAGGCGGGTGGCCTGGCGGCCGTCGACGCCGACCTCGCGGAGCGGGCCTCGCTCGACGCCGAGCGCCAGGCCCGGACGGCGATGGTGCGCTACCAGGACGGCAGTTCCCTGCGCTCGTCCGCGCTGCCCCGGTTCGACGCGCCCGCGGGCGGTGCTCCCCAGGTCAGCGTGGCCCCCGCGGGGGGCGGGGCGGGCGGGGCGACGACGCCGGGTGCGGTCGGCGGGCGTGGGGCGGGAGCGCCCGGCACGGCGGTTCCGGGAACGGGGGGCGGGGTCCCGACATCGACAGGGAGCACGCCGACAGGGGGTCCGGCCGGCGGTGCCCCGGGTGCCGGAGGCGCCGCGAGTATCCCAGGTGCGGCAGATGGGACGGCGGGTTCCACGGGTGCGGGTGGGACGACCGGCCCCACGGGCGCGGGCGGGACGGCGGGCCCGGCCGGCGAGGCCGGGACGCCCGCGGCGGGTGCCGGCAGCACGGGCGGCGGGACCGGAGCGGGTGGCGGGACCGGAGCGGGTGGCGGGACCGAAGCGGGTGGCGGCACTGGAGCGGGCGGCGGTACCGGGTCCGGTGGGGGCACCGGAGCAGGCGGCGGGACCGGAGCGGGCGGCGGGACCGGAGCGGGTGGCGGGACCGGAGCGGGCGGCGGGACCGGAGCGGGCGGCGGTACCGGGTCCGGCGGTGCCGGCGCGGGAGGGACCGGCGGCGCGCTCCCCGGAGCCGGCGTGCCCGGCACGGGCGGGGGCGGCACGGGAGGCGGACTCGTCGGTGGCGGCGTGACGGGCAGCGGCACGCCCGGCGGGGCCCGGGCCGGGGTCCCCGGCGGCAGCACCGCGGGCAGCGCCGCGGACCCGGGTGTTCCGGGGCGCTCCGGGGAGACCGGGCTGGGCGGCCCGGCAGCCACCGGGTCGCCGCGACCCGCTTCCCCGGCCCCCGGCGGAGCGCCCGACCCGCTCGGCACCGGGCGTCCCGCGCTCGAACCGGGCACGCGCACCGGGACGGGCGGCCCGATCCTCGAGTCCGCGCTGGGCGGCCGGACCGGCCCCGCTCCGACCCCGGAACGCGGCGCGCTGCCGTTCGCGCCGCTCGGCGGATACGGCGTCGGCGGCTCCGGCGAACAGCGGCTGCCCCGCGCGGGCTACCTGCACGAGGACGACCCGGACGCCATCGCGGGCGAGCTCCCGCGCGTCGCCCCGCCGGTCATCGGCGAGTGACGGGCCCCGTGCCGGAGGCCCCCGCCCGACGGCTGCGCCTCGATCGGGACGCCTTCGTCGCCGTGTGGCGCCACCTGCGCCTCGGGGACCGCCCGCCGCTGCTCGAGGTCCCGGACCACGGCGCCACGCTCTCCGTCCGCGACGCCGCCGACCGGGCGGCGCTGGCCGCGCTGCACACCCGCGGGCTGGCGCGCGCCGGACCGCCCGGCGCCCCACCCGTCCCGGTCGGGGACCTCGCGGACGCGCTGTCGGTCCTCGCCCGCCCCGAGGTCGAGGTCGACCTGCGGTGCTGGGAGGGGCCCTCGGCCGTCCCGCGGCACTGCCACGCGGCGGTCTCGGGTCAGCTCGCCGTCGTCGCCGAGCCGGACGTGCACCGTCGGGGTCTCGTCCTCGACGTGGCGTCCCGCCCCGCGGAAACCCTCACCCCGGCAGCGCTCGTCAGGCTCCTGGCAGCCGGCGCGCTCGCCCGCCTCCCGGACGAGCCCGCGCTGGCGGGGATCCCCATGACGGTGCCGGCCGCGGCGCTGTTCGTGGACCGCCCGCTGCACGACCTCGCCCCCGCGGTGGCCCACCGGCTCGCCGCGCTGCGGGCCGGGCCGCCGCACCGCCAGATGCAGATCGGGGCCGCGGTGCAGGGCGGGTCGGGGCGTCGCCGGGTGGGCCCGCTGACGGTGGTGGACGCCGCGGGCGGACGGATGGTGGTCGAGGTCGCCGGCGGTCGGGCGCGGGTGGTGCCGACCGACCGGGCGCGGCTGGCGCGCGAGCTCGCGCGCCGGGCGGACCGGTGACCGCGTCCGGATCAGCCCAGCGCGTCCCGGACGTGGGCGAACGACCCGAGCCAGGCCTCGAGGGTCTCGTCGCGGTACATCGGGTCGAGGAAGACCCGCCGGAACCCGGTCCGCTCGACGAGGGTGCCGACGGCCTGCGCGAGGTCATCGCGCCCGACGTCGGCGGTGACGTTCACCCGCAGCACCGTCCCGACGTCGAGCGGGTCGCGGCCGGCCCCGACCGCGGCGGCGTCGATCGCCGCGCGCATCGGCACCAGCCGCTCGGCCGCCTTCTCGGCCGACCCCACGGCGGGGTTGCGCAGCCACGCCACCGGCAGCCACCCGTCGCAGCGCAGCCCGACCCGGCGCAGCGCCGCGTCCGAGAACCCCGAGACGTAGAGCGGCGGGTGCGGGGACGGCGTCTCGACGAACGACGACGGCGTCGTCCAGAACCGCCCGTCCACGCCCTCGTCACGACCCGACCACAGCACCTCGAGGTGGTCGAGCAGCTCGTCGAGCCGGGCGCCGCGGTGGTCGAACGCGACGCCCGCGGCCGCGTACTCCTCCGGCGACCAGCCGATGCCGAGCCCGGCGAGCAGCCGCCCGTCGGAGAGCGCGGCGAGCGTCGCCAGCGACCGCGCCAGGATCGCCGGGGCGTAGAGCGGGGCGACCAGCACGCTCGCCCCGAGCGTCGCGGTCGTCGTCGTGACGGCGGACGCGGCGAGCAGCGCCAACGGGTCGAGGGCGCGGCGGAACGCCGCGGGGATCGTGTCGGTGCCGCCGTACCCGACCTCTGGGTCCCGGGCGGCGAGCAGCCGGTCGCCGACCCACAACGACGCCGCCCCGGCCGCCTCGGCGTCGGCGGCGAACCGTCCGATGCGGGGCGCGTCCCCGGCGACGGGGCCGAACTGGGGGAGGCTCAGACCGAGCTCGACGGGCACGGCGCGACCCTCCCACCCCGCCGAGCGAGCGGCACCCTCGCTGCGTCTATGCGCGCGAGAGTGCCGCTCGCTCCGACACCGGCGGACCGCCCCTGAGCGAGCGAGCGGCCCGTTCGCTGCTTCTATGCGCGCGAGAGTGCCGCTCGCTCCGGAAACCCGGAGGCCGGGACGTCACCGCAGCACCGCAGCCACCGCCGCTGGGGCGTCCGAGGCCCGCAGCAGCGGCGCGTGCCGTCCGCCCCCGGCGCCGGCCAGGCGTGCGCACGCCGTCTCCGCCTCCGCCGAGTCGACCGTCCGCAGCACCGACACCGTCACCCCGGACCGCGCGGCGACCGGGACCGGGTCCTCGCCCTCGTTCCAGGCGCCGTCGGTGAGCACGACGAGCTCGCGGTGCGCGGCCCGGGCGTCGCGCAGCTGGGCCAGGGCGGTGCGCAGGCCGAGGGCGAGGTCGGTCGTGGAGCCGCCGCGCAGGTCGAACAGCGCGTCCAGGACCGTCGACGCCGGCCGCGGGGACGATCGCGCCCGCAGCACCACCGCCCGCGACCAGAACGCCACGACGCCGAGCTCGTCGCCCGGGCGTAGGCCCGCGGCGAGCGCGCCCGCCGTCGTCACCGCCGTCGCCAGCGGCCGCCCCGCCACCGAGCCGGACGCGTCCACCAGCAGCACCGTCGCCCGCGTCGAGGAGCGCCAGCCGCGCCAGCGCAGGTCCTCCTCCGAGGGGCGCGGGGACTGCTCGAGGGTCGCGTCGAGGTCGAGGTCCGGGCCCTGCCGGTCGACGGTCGCGAGCCGGGTCGTCCCGCGGTTCTCCTCCCGGCCGACCCGGGGCGCGCGCACCACGAGCGTCGCCGCCAACCGCCGGGCGGCCGCGCGCAGGCCGGGGTCGGTGGCGCGGGCGAGGTCGGCGAGCAGGTCGACCGCCGCGTCCGGGTCGGCGGTGGCCCGGGACTGCACCGCCGCCTCGTCGAGCACACCCACCGTCGGGCTGACCTGGGCGAGGCCGTCGCCGTGACGGCGCTCCAGCTCGGCGCGGGTGGTGGTGCGCCGCGACTGCTCGCGCAGCAGTTCCTCCACCTCCCGGGGATCGGAGACGACCCGCGGCGGCGCCCCGGGAGAGCGCCCCGGGGTCAGGCTTTTCCCGCCGCGTCCGCCTCGGACGAGCCGGACCCGCCGGTGCCGGACGGGTCGTCGTCGGGACCCGGCGCCGTCGCCGCCCAGATCGCGGTGACGACCTCCTCCACCGTGCGCGGCGAGCCCTCCACCAGCGCCACCCGCCCGGTGAGCGCGGCGCGGGCCGCGTCCGCCCCGGTGTCCTCGGACGGCCGCGCCTCGCCGCGCAGGGCGGCGAGCGACGAGGCGAGCGCGACCAGATCCAGCGCCCCACGCACCGAGGAGCCCAGCCGCAGGTCCGGGTGCGAGCGCGTCGCCCGCACCGCCTCGACCGCCCGCCGGGTGAACGCCTCGCCGGGGTCCTCCGAGGACCCGCGCGCGACGATCGCCCGCTCCTCGTCCGCGCTCTGGTGGTCGAAGGCGACCCGGCAGGAGCGGTCGTAGAGCGCCGGGGTGATGCGCCCGGTACCGACCGCATCGGAGGGGTTCATCGCGGCGACGAGCCGGAAGGTCGCCGCGGCGTCGACGACGCCGAGGCGCGGCACGTGCAGCCGCCGCTCGGAGAGCACCCCGAGCAGGACGTTGAGCGTCTCCTCGGGGACCCTGTTGAGCTCCTCGACGTAGAGCAGCGCGCCGCTCTGCAGAGCGCGTACTAACGGCCCCGGGACGAAGTTGTCGGGCCGGTAGTCCTCGGTCAGCACCCGCGAGGGGTCGTGGTGGCCCACCAGGCGGGTCGGGGAGAGCTCGGCGTTGCCCTCGACCAGTTCGAAGCCCACGCCCGCACCGTCGGCCAGCGCCCGGAGCAGGGTGGTCTTGCCGGTGCCGGGCGGCCCCTCGAGCAGGATGCTGCGCCCGGAGGCGAGGGCGGCGGCGAGGACCTCGGACTCAGTGCGGCGCCCGACGACGGCGGTGCGGGCCGCGTCGAGCATGCCCCGGGCCGGCAGGACTCCGGCCCGGGGCAGCACGCCGTTCGTGGTGGTGCTGATCGTCGAGCTCCGGATCAGTCGAAGACGAGCACGCCGCGGATGTTCTTGCCCGCGTGCATGTCCTCGTAGCCCTGGGCGACCTCGTCGAGCTTGTACTGCTTGGTGACGAGCTCGTCGAGCTTGAGCTTCCCGCTGTTGTACAGGTCGAGCATCTTCGGGATGTCGGCGCGCGGGTTGGACGAGCCGAACAGCGAGCCCTTGAGCTTCTTCTCGAAGAGGGTGAGCTCGCCGATCGGGATCGGCACGCCCACCTCGGTGATGTCACCGAGGCCGGTGACGACGACGGTGCCCTGCTTGCGGATCGAGGCGAACGCCTCGCCGACGTGCTCGGGCTTGGTGACGCCGATCGTCACGAGCGCCACGTCGGCGCCCTGGCCGTTGGTGAAGCCCTTGGCGATCTCGGTGGCCTCCTCCATCGACTCCACGGCGTGGGTGGCGCCGAGCTCCTGGGCCTTCTCCCGCTTGAACGCCACCGGGTCGACCGCGATGATGTTGGCGGCGCCCGCGTGCGCCGCGCCCTGGACGGCGTTGATGCCGATGCCGCCGATGCCCTGGATGATCACGGTGTCGCCGGGCTGGACGCCGCCGGTGTTGACCGCGGTGCCCCAGCCGGTGCCGACGCCGCAGCCGAGCAGGCAGGCGACCTCGAGCTTGGTCTCCTGCGGGACCTTGATGGCCGAGTCGACGGCCACTGTCGCGTACTCGGTGAACGTCCCGATGCCGCACATCTGGCCGACGGGCGTGCCGTCCTCGAGCTGCAGGCGGGTCGACGGGTCGTCCCAGCGGGTGCCGGCGAGCAGGCCCGCGCCGAGGTCGCAGAGGTTCGAGTGCCCGGTGGAGCACCACTTGCACTTGCCGCAGGCCGGGAGGAAGGAGAAGACGACCTTGTCGCCGACCTCGAAGCCCTTGGTGTTGGGGCCGACCGACTCGACGACGCCGCCACCCTCGTGCCCCCCGGCGAACGGGTAGGTGCCGACGGGGATGTCACCGGTGGCGATGTGGTCGTCGGAGTGGCACAGGCCCGACGCCACCATCTTGACGCGGATCTCGTCCTGCCGGGGGTCGTCGACCTGGACGGTCGCCGTCTCGTACGTACCCGGGGCCGAACGGACCAGGGACGTACGACAGGTGATTGACAACGCGGACCACTCCTCACGCAACGGCGTTGTAGAACGTTCTCCACCTGCACCCTATGGTGTCGATCACGAGTGAGCCAGGGGTCACAGGGGGAGAGGACCGGTTTCGGGAAGGGTTCCCAGCCGTCCGTAGGATCCGCGTGGTGAGCCTGCACCTGTACGACACCGCTGCACGCGCGCTGCGGGAGTTCCACCCGCAGCACGAGGGCCGGGCGTCGCTGTACGTGTGTGGGGCCACGGTGCAGGGGGTCCCGCACGTCGGGCACGTCCGCTCGTCCGTGGACTTCGACGTGCTCCGTCGCTGGCTGGCCCATGGCGGCCTCGACGTCACGCTCGTGCGCAACGTCACCGACATCGACGACAAGATCCTCACCAAGGCCGCCGAGGCGGGCCGGCCGTGGTGGGAGTGGGCCGCGACCCACGAGCGGGCGTTCACGGCGGCCTTCGACGCCCTGGGCTGCCTGCCGCCCTCGGTGGAGCCCCGGGCCACCGGTCACATCACCGAGATGGTCGAGCTGATCTCCCGGCTCATCGACGCCGGCCACGCGTACCCCTGCGACAACGGCTCCGGCGACGTCTACTTCGCCGTCGGGACCTGGCCGGACTACGGCTCGCTCTCCGGGCAGCGGCCCGACGAGGTGGAGCAGGGCGAGGCCCCCTCGCGCGGCAAGCACGACCCCCGCGACTTCACGCTGTGGAAGGCCGCGAAGCCGGGCGAGCCCAGCTGGCCCACCCCCTGGGGTTGCGGTCGCCCGGGATGGCACCTCGAGTGCTCGGCCATGGCGACCCACTACCTCGGGCCGACCTTCGACATCCACGGCGGCGGGCTCGACCTCGTGTTCCCCCACCACGAGAACGAGCAGGCGCAGTCCCACGCGGCGGGCGACGGGTTCGCCCGCTACTGGATGCACAACGCGTGGGTGACGATGTCCGGGGAGAAGATGTCGAAGTCGCTCGGGAACACCCTCACCATCCCCGCGCTGCTCGAGCGGGTCCGGGCCGTGGAGCTGCGCTACTACCTCGTGGCGCCGCACTACCGCTCCACCGTGGAGTACTCCGAGGGCGCGCTGGCCGAGGCGTCGGCGGCATACCGGCGCATCGAGACGTTCGTGCACCGCGTGCACGAGCGCGTCGGGAAGGTCGAGGCCGCCGGACCGCCGGAGGCGATGCGGGCGTTCGCCGCCGCGATGGACGACGACCTCGGTACCCCGGCCGCCCTCGCCGTCGTGCACGAGCAGGTGCGCACCGGCAACACGGCGCTCGACGGCGGCGACCGCGAGGGCGCCCTCGCCGCGGCGGCGACGGTGCGGGAGATGACCGGGGTGCTCGGGCTCGACCCGCTCGACCCGCACTGGGCGGCGGGGACGGACGGCTCGGGCGCCGACCACGCGCGCTCGGCGCTCGGCGCCCTGGTCGGGGACCTCCTCGGCCAGCGCACAGCCGCCCGCCGCGAGAAGGACTTCGCCCGTGCCGACGCGATCCGGGACCAGCTGACCGCGGCCGGCGTCGGGATCGAGGACACCCCCGACGGCCCCATCTGGACCCTGAAGGACGACGAACGCTGATGGCCGGCAACTCCCGCCGCCCCGGAGCACGACGCAAGCCCGGCACCAAGAAGGGCCCCACCAAGGGCTCGGGCGGCAACCGTGCGAAGGGGCTCGAGGGCAAGGGCCCGACCCCACCCGCCGAGAAGCGCCCGAACCACAAGGCCTACCGCGGTGGTGGCGCGACCGGGAAGAGTGGGCAGGGTCCGGCGGCGCCGCGGCGGGGTCCCTCGTCCTCCGGCGACGGCGGGTCGCGGTCCCGCGGCCGGTCGACGACGCGGGAGGCACCGGACGGGCCCCAGGTCGTCGTCGGGCGCAACCCCGTGGTGGAGAGCCTGCGCGCGCACATCCCGGCGACGGCGCTGCACGTCGCGCAGGGCATCGACGTCGACGACCGCGTGCGCGAGGCGCTGCGCGCGGCCGGGGACCAGCGGATCAGCGTGCTCGAGGTGCCCCGGGCCGACGTCGAGCGGCTCGCCGACGGCGCGGTGCACCAGGGCCTCGCGCTCTCGGTGCCCGGGTTCCAGTACCTGCATCCCGACGACCTGCTCGAACAGGCTCGGCAGGCCGCGCACCTGGCGCGGGTGGAGCCGTTGTTGGTGGCGCTCGACGGTGTCACCGACCCGCGCAACCTCGGTGCGGTGGTGCGCTCGGCGGCGGCGTTCGGGGCGCACGGCGTGCTGCTGCCGCTGCGCCGCTCGGTGGGCATGACGCCGGTGGCGTGGCGGACCTCGGCGGGCGCGGCGGCGCGGCTGCCGATCGGGCGGGCGACGAACCTCTCGCGCACGCTCGGCGCCTGGAACGACGACGGGTTCGTGACGGTGGGTCTCGACGGCGAGGTGCCGACGACGATCGACGACCTCGACGCGGCGGCGGGGCCGGACGCCGCGCGGGGGCCGCTGGTCCTCGTCGTGGGCTCGGAGGGCAAGGGGCTCTCCCGGCTGGTCCGCGAGACGTGCACCGCCACGGTCGCGATCCCGATGTCGGGCGACGTCGAGTCGCTCAACGCCTCGGTGGCCGCGGGGGTGGCGCTGGCCGAGGTCGCGCGGCGGCGCCGTTCGGGCTGACGCCCTCGTGCGTGTGTTTCCGTGCCTGGGCACGGAAACGCACACACAAGCGCCGTCAGGCGCGAAGGAACGCCCGCAGCTCGGCCAGCACCTGCTCCGGGGCCTCCTCGGGCAGGAAGTGGCCGACCGGGAGCGCCGTCCCCGCCACCTCGGCGGCGTACTCCCGCCACACCGCCAGCGGCTCGTAGGCCTTCCCGACGAACGAGCGCTCGCCCCACAGCACCAGCACCGGGCAGGTGACCCGCGCGCCCGCCTCCCACGACGCGTCGTCGTCGGCGAGGTCGGTGGTGGCGCCCGCCCGGTAGTCGGCGGTGGTGCCCGCGATCGAGGCCGGGTCGCGGAACGCGCGCACGTAGTGGTCCATGACCTCGGGCTCGATCTGCGCCCCCGGGGCGAGCAGGCGCTCGATCATCGTGCGGATCCAGAACTCCGGGGCGCCGGCGAGCAGCGTCTCCGGGATGTCCCCGCCCGCGGAGAGCAGGAACCAGTGGAAGTAGCCGCGGGCCAGCTGCAGGTCGACGTGGGTCAGGACGTGGCGGGTCGGGACGATGTCCATGACGGCGAGCCGGGAGACGGCCTCGGGGTGGTCCAGGGCGAGGCGGTGGGAGACCCGGGCGCCGCGGTCGTGCCCGACGAGGTCGAACCGGTCGAACCCGAGGGCGCGCATGACGGCGAGCTGGTCGGCCGCCATGGCGCGCTTGGCGTAGCGCGTGTTCTCCGCGTCGGGCTCGGGCTTGTCGCTCGCGCCGTAGCCGCGCAGATCCGGGACGACGACGGTGTGGTCGCGCGCGAGGTCGGGGGCGACGTGCCGCCACATGAGACGGGTCTGCGGGTAGCCGTGCAGCAGCAGCACCGGGTCGCCGGAGCCCCCGATCGCGGCGTGGATCGTCGTGCCGTCGGCGTCGATGCGCTCCTCGCGGAACGGCTCGGGCATCTGGGTCACCGAAGAGCCTCCGGCTCATGTGAACGGATTTCGTCGTCTACACGACCAAATCCGTTCACCTGGGCGCCAGCCCTCACCGGCACGGCGACCTCGGTCTCGGCCGTACGCCCCCGCAGCTGGCGCGACCCCGTCGTCGTCCACCGCCCCGCCTCGTCCGACGATGCCCGCGACAGCGCCGCCCCCGACGCGGCCACCCCGGCCTCGGTCTCCTTGGCCACCTCACAGAGGCGCGCGGCCTCGTTCACCGGGTCGCCGATCACGGTGTACTCGTAGCGGCGCCGATCGCCGATGTTGCCCGCCACCGCCTCGCCCGCCGAGATGCCGACGCCCGCGCGCACCTCCTGCCCCGACGCGTCGAACACCTCCTCGGCCAGCCTCCCGGCCAGGACCCGCCCGGCCGCGAGCGCCGACCCCGCCGCGTCGGAGAGCCCCGTCGGGACGCCGAACACCGCCAGCGCGGCGTCCCCCTCGAACTTGTTGATCCAGCCGCCGTAGTGCTCGACCACGTCGATCACCACCGCGAAGAACTCGTTCAGCAGCTCGACGACCTCGGTCGGCGGGCGGCTCGCGGCCAGCGTCGTCGAGCCCACGAGGTCGACGAAGAGCACCGCGACCTCCCGGACCTCCCCGCCGAGCGCGAGCTCGTTCTCCATCGCGTTGCGGGCCACGTCCTCGCCGACCTGGCGGCCGAACAGGTCGCGGACCCGTTCCCGTTCACGGAGCCCCTCGACCATGGTGTTGAAGCCCGCCTGCAGCAGGCCCAGCTCGGTGGTGTCGAAGACGGGGACGTCGACGTCGTAGTCGCCCGACTCCACCCGGCGCAGGGCCCGGCGCACCGCGAGGACCGGGGCGGCCGTCGAGATCGCGGTCAGCGTGATCACCGCACCGCCGAACACCAGCGCCACCACGCCGAGCACCAGCACCACGACCGCCAGCCGACCCACCGTGTAGCCGCCGACCGCCAACGCCGCCGCGGCCGCCAGCACCACCCCCGCGAGGGGCGCCGCGGTGCCGAACAGCCAGCCGCCGACGGTGCGCATGAGGACGCCCGGCAGGACCTTCCCCGACGGCGGCCGCACGGCGAGCACCCGGCGCACGGCCGGGCGCAGCACCACCTCCACCAGCCGGTAGGTGATCGAGACCGTGACGACCCCGCCGAGGACCACCGTCGCGCCGACCTGGAAGCCCAGCCGTCCCGACGCGGAGACGTTGAGCAGCACGAAGAGGACGGCCGCGATCCCCCAGAGGACCGTCTGGACCAGCGCGAGCCGCAGCGGCCCCCGCAGCACGACCCGCCGCAGCCGCCGGAAGACCCGCTCCCGGGCGGCGTCGTCCGCATCGGCCTGCAGCGCCGGCACCCGCATCCGCAGGTGGCCCCACCAGGCCCCGACGACGACCGCGATGCCGAGGTAGGGGGCGAAGACGACCAGGTTGCGGCTCAGCGCGCCGGGATCGGGGTCGAGCGTCTCGGTCGGCAGCACCCACGCGGCGAGGACCAGGACGACGCCCGCGCCGACGAGATTGGGCAGCACGACCACGAGCATCAGGAACGACTTCGTGACCAGACCGAGCCCGGCGACGTCCCCGTCCCGGGGCGGCGCGTGCGACGGATCCGGGCCCGGGTCCTCGCGGCGCGTCATGGACGGACCCTAGCGGCGGGTGGGGTGCCGGGAGCCGAGCGTCACCGGGTCCGGGACGCCAGGGCGCTCTGCGACGACGTCGACGTGGCGGTCGACGACGACGGGACGCGGGTGCGGCTCGCGTGGCGCCTGGTCCGTAGCGAGCCGACGGCGCGGCAGATCACGTAGATCGCGAACGCGATCCCGGCCACGAACGGGCTGATGGGCAGCCCAGGGGCCAGCGACAGCACGATCCCGCCCAGCACCGCGACCTCGGCGAACCCGACCGCGAGCAGCGTCGCGCGCAGCGGGCTCGCGGTGAGGCGGGCGGCGGCCGCGGCCGGGGTGATGAGCAGCGAGAGCACCAGCAGCGCGCCGACGATCTGCACACCGAGCGCCGTCGTCGCTCCCAGCAGCACCGCGAACGCGATCGACAGGGCCCGCACCGGGACACCGCGGGCGGCGGCCATCGTCGGGTCGAGGCTCGCGAAGAGCAGCGGACGGTAGGCCAGGGCGAGCACGCCGACGACGACGATGCCGGTCACCGCGAGCGAGATCAGGTCGCCGGTGCCGACGCCCACGATCTGGCCCACCAGCAGCCCGAACTTGTTCGCCGAGCGACCGGTGTAGAGGGACTGGAAGAGCACACCGAGCCCCAGGCCGAACGAGAGCAGCACGCCGATGACGGAGTCGCGCTCGTGCGCCGCCAGCCCGAGGGCGCCGAACACGAGGGCCACGAGGACCGCGCCGACCAGCGCGCCCCAGCCGACCGCGCCCGCCCCGAACAGCAGCAGCGCGCCCGCGCCGCCGGCGAAGGACAGCTCGGAGGTGCCGTGCACCGCGAACGCCATGCCGCGTCCGACGACGAGCGGGCCGAGCAGTCCCGCGAGCAGCGCCAGGACGGCGCCGGCGAGCAGGGCCTGGCGGACGAAGCCCTCCCCGAGCAGGAACCACGTGGTGCTCACCGGACGCCGACCTCCTCGCGCACGGCCGGCTCGTCGTGATGGTGGACCGGGGAGTCCTCGGCGCCGACGACGACGATGCGTCCCCGCACGCGGACGACCTCGACCTCGGTGTGGTAGAGCTGCGAGAGGTTCTCGGAGGTCATGACCTCCTCGGGCGTCCCGATCCGGAACCGGCCGTCGACGAGGTAGAGGATCCGGTCGACGACCGGCAGCACCGGGTTGAGCTCGTGGGTGACGAAGACGACCGCGGTGTCGTGCTCGCGCCGGCGCCGCTCGACGAGGTCGACGACCTCGCGCTGGCGGGCGAGGTCGAGCGAGAGCAGCGGCTCGTCGGCGAGCAGGAGCGTCGGGTCCCCGACGAGGGCCTGCGCGACCCGCAGCCGCTGCTGCTCGCCGCCGGACAGCGACCCGACGGGCGCGTCGGCGTAGTCGAGCGCGTCCACCTGGGCGAGCGCCGCCTGCACCTGCTCGCGGCGCCTCGCGCGCCCGCGCAGGCCCGGACCCCAGCGATGGCCGTCGAGCCCGAGGCCGACGAGGTCGCGCCCGCGCAGCGGAGTCAGCGGGTCCAGGGCCCGCTGCTGGGGGACGTAGCCGACGGCGGAGCTGCCCCGGGCGGGCGGGGCGCCGTGGATCCGGACCTCCCCCGCGGAGAGAGGCAGCAGCCCGAGCAGGACCTGCAGCAGCGTCGTCTTACCCGAGCCGTTGGGGCCGAGGACGGCGACGAACTCGCAGGGGGAGATGTCGAGGTCCAGGCCGGACCACAGGGTGCGCGGACCCCGGCGCAGCTCGGCGCCCGTCAAGGAGACAGCGGCTGTCGGCACCGCCGTGTCGTGCCTGGGCGCTGCAATCATCGCTCGTCCTCTCGGCCCAGTGCCGGTCTCGTGGTGGTGGTCACCGGTGCCCCTACGCGGGTGCGCCGAGGGCCCGGGCGAGCGCCGCCCGCGTCCCGTCGACCCACTGCAGGTAGTCGGTGACGCCGGCGGGCAGCGTCTCGGTCACGTCCACGACCGGCACGCCCGCCCCGGCCGCTCGGTCGCGCAGGGCCTGCACGACGGGGGTCTCCGTCTGGGGATTGAACACGAGGGCCGCGACACGCCGGGCGGAGAGGGCGTCGCCGACCTGGACGAGGGAGGCCGCCGACGGGTCGGAATCGTTCTCGACGGCGTCGACGAAATCTTGCGGGGTGGCGTCGGTGACCCCCGCGGTGCGCAGCAGGTAGTGCGCGATCGGCTCGGTGGAGATCATCCGGGTGCCCGGCTTCGAGCGACCGATGGCGGCGGTCTGCGCGGCGATCCGGTCGACCTCGGCGTCGAAGGCGCCGGCGCGCTGGCGCAGCCCGGCGGCCCGGGCGGGCTCGGCCTGACCGAGGCGTTGCGCGATCTGCGCGGCGACCGCCTTCACCGTCGTGGGGTCGAACCAGACGTGCTCGTTGTCGTCGGCCTTGTCCGGGCGCAGGTCGAACGCCTCGACGGTGTGCGCCCTGGCGGCCGGGTCGGCGCCGGTGACCTTGTCGACGAAGGCGTCGTACCCGCCGCCGTTGGCGACGACGAGGTCCGCGCGGCTGATCTCGGCGGCGTCGGCGGGGGTGCTCTCGTAGGAGTGGGGGTCGACGGCCGGGTCCTCGATGATCGAGGTGACCTGTGCGTCCGGCCCGGCGACCGCGCGGACGACCGAGCCCCACACGTCGGTCGTGGCCACGACGGTGAGCGCTCCGGGCACGGTGGGGGCGCCGGCGTCCTGCGAGCTCGCGCAGCCCGCGACGAGGGCCAGCGCGGCGAGCGCGCCCCCGGCGGTGAGGGCGACGCGGCAGGCGGTCATGGCGGCGGCTCCGGGCTCGTGTCAGGAAGGTCTCGTTCCGGACGCTCGACGTCAGGAAAGCGACTTCGTCGTTCTCCGCAAACGATAACCGTTCCCGTTATCGGTGGCGAGCGTGGCCTCCACGACACGAGCGGGTCGCGGAACGGCGACGACCGGTAGCCCTAGATCGAAACAGTCGCTACGTTGCGCAGGTGGCAGAGGCACTCGAGGGGCGGAGGTCGACGCGCCGGACGGCGACGCTGGCCTCACTGGCCGCCGAGCTCGGGGTGTCCCGGACGACGGTCTCGAACGCCTACAACCGGCCCGATCAGCTCTCCCCGGCCCTGCGCCGCCGCGTGCTCGACACCGCGCGACGGCTCGGCTATCCGGGGCCCGACCCCGTGGCGCGGTCCCTGCGCACCCGTAAGGCGGGTGCCGTCGGACTGCTGCTCACCGAGGCGCTCTCGTACGCCTTCCGTGACCCGGTGGCCATCCAGTTCCTCGAGGGCCTGGCCCTCGCGTGCGAGGACAACGGGTCCGGGCTCCTGCTCGTCCCGGTGAGCCCGGAGGCCGAGGACGTCGGCGCCGTCGCGCGCGCCGGGGTCGACGGCTTCGTCGTGTACTCCATGCCCGACGACGACGAGCACTTCGCCGCCGTCCTCGAGCGCCCGGTCCCGGTGGTGGTCTGCGACCAGCCCACCGACGTGCCCGACGTGGACCGGGTGGGCATCGACGACCAGGCCGCGATGGTGGAGCTCGCGCGACACCTCGGCCGGCTCGGGCACCGTCGCATCGGCGTGCTGTGCATGCGGCTCTTCACCGACCGCAACGACGGGTTCGCGTCCGTCGAGCGGCAGGACAACGCCCGCTACGAGGTCCAGCGCCGCCGCCTGGCCGGTCTTCGCGACGGGTTCACCGAGTTCGACGTGGACTGGGCGACGGTGCCCGTCGTCGAGCGCTTCGATCACACCGAGGCCGCCGGCGCCACCGGCGTCGAGCAGCTCCTGGAGCGTCACCCCGACGTCACCGCCGTGGTCTGCACCTCGGACATCCTGGGCCTCGGGGCGCTGCGCGCGGTCCGGGCCGCCGGGCGTGAGGTGCCCCAGGAGATCACCGTCACCGGCTTCGACGGCGTGCCCGCCGCCGAGCGGGCCGGGCTCACGACGGTGCGCCAGCCGTCGCTGGACAAGGGCCGTGCCGCGGGCGAGCTGCTGCTCGACCGCGGCGACCGCCAGCGCTCCCGCACCCTGCTGCTGCCGACCGAGCTGATGGTGCGCGCGACGAGTGGGCCACCCGCGTAGGTGCGCTTCGCGCACGTGAGCAGTAATCCGCCCTGTAGGGCGGATTAGGGCGTGTCTGGCGGATCATGAGAGCCAGTCCAGGGTGGCTTTGAGGGTGATCCCGCCGGCGTAGTTGATGGCGAGTTTGTCGCTGCGCTGAGACAGCCCGCGCCACTGCTTGAGCCAGGAGAAGCCGCGTTCGACCACGTTGCGCTGCTTGTAGAGCTCGGCATCGAACGTCGGGGGGCGCCCGCCGCGGGAGCCGCGGCTGATGCGCCTGGCTTTCTCGTCGTCGCGTTCGGGGATGGTGTGTGGGATGCCGCGGCGGCGCAGCATCGCCCGGTGGGTCTTGGAGCTGTAGGCCTTGTCGCCGAGCAGGTGAGCGGGGCGGGTGCGCGGGTGTCCGGGCCCGACGCGGTCGACCGAGAGCTTCTCGAGCAGCACCGGCAACAGCGGGCTGTCGTGGGCGTTTCCGCCGGTCAGGGTGAACGCCAGCAGCCGCAGCCGGCCGTCGGTGAGGGCGTGGACCTTGGTGTTCAACCCGCCGCGGGAACGCCCGATCGCGTGGTCGTCGGGTTCGTGCTTGCCCGCCGCGGCGCGGACTTCAGCCAAAAATCCCGGACGGGCCCCCTGTGTCGACCGCGGCGGCCACGACAACGTCCTCCCGATCGCCGCTGGCCAGCGGGTCGCCCTCAGCGTCCAGGGCCGGCTCGACGGGGGCGGGTTTGGCGGTGGCGGCGTTGCCGCCCAGCCGGCGCAGCGTGGCCCCGTGCTGGTGGAGCTTCGCGGCGGTGGAATCGGCCGAGACCTGCCAGTCGATCTCACCGCGGGCATCGGCCTCGGCCCGGGCGCGGGCCAGCAACCGGTCGAAGGTGCCGTCGGCTGACCAGCGGTTGAATCGGTCGTAGACGGTCTGCCAGGGCCCGTAGCGCTCGGGCAGATCACGCCACGGGGCGCCGACGCGGAACCGCCACACCATCGCTTCGAGCATGCTGCGGTGCTCCCGCCACCGGCCCCCGCGCCGCGGGGTGCGATCCGGGAGCAGCGGCTCGATCCACTCCCAGGCCTCGTCGGAGATCTCCTGCCTGATCACAGCAAGATCTTCCCCCACAACCCCTCAACGGTCCGTCAGACACGCCCTAGTGCTCACACGCGCTCCGCGCACCTAGAAGATCCGCGGCCGTCGTGATCTCGCGGCCGGGGGCAGGCGTCGGCGTTGCGCCTTGGCGAGCGGCCAGCCGACCTGCTCGCCGAAGGACACCCCCGCGGCGAGCCCGAGGCTGATCGTGAGGGCGAGCAGGATCGTGACGCTGCCCGTCCCGACCGTGCTGCCGGTCCCGGTGGCGCCGGTGCCGTCCGTCGCGAGCTGGGAGAACCCGGTGTAGAAGCTCAGGCCCGGTAGCAGCGGTGCTATCCCGGCGACGACGAGCACGAGCGGCGGCGCACCGAAGCGCTGCGGCAGCACCATCGCGATGAGGCCGAGGGCGCTCGCCGCGATCGCGGATGCCACGACCTGGCCCAGGCCGTGGTCGAAGCCGACCGCGTAGATCGCCCACGCCGCCGCGCCCCCGAGGCCGGCGACCGGCAGCGACGGCCAGGGCGCGTACGCGGAGAGGGCGAAGAAGAGCCCGGCGGCCGCGGCGGCGGCCAGCGACTTGGCGTCGGGCTGCGGGGTCACGTCGTTGGGGACGACGAGGGCGTAGGACAGCGCCGACGGCCCGCCCACCACGGCGGCGACCTTGATGGAGACGACGACGCCGACCAGCAGGCCCGCCGTCGAGAGCACCACCTCCACCGCGCGCCCGGCCGCTGTCAACGGGAAGCCGGTGATCGCGTCCTGCACGAGGCCGACCAGCGACAGTCCGGTGAGCAGCACGATGATCCCGGCGGCCACGACGAACGCCGGGGAGTCCAGCAACGCCCCGGAGTAGGCGAGCGCGATCGCCGTCGTCGTCACCACCACCGCGCCGAACACCTGCTGGAAGAACAGCGGGACGTTGCGGCGCCCCAGCCATCGCGCGATTCCCCAGATCAACGCGGTGAGCACGAACGTCACGAAGGCGACGCCGGGGCCACCGCCGAGCAGGACGGCGACCGCGGACGCGAACGCCGAGCGGGCGAGCCCGGCGACGTAGCGCGGGTAGGGATGGGCGGCATCGACGGCGCCCGAGAGACGCTCGAAGGCCTCGGCGGAGGTGATCGGGACGTCGGCGTCGACGATGTCCTTGATCAGCGAGTCGACCGTGGCCAGCCGGGTGTAGTCCTGGGTGCGGTACCGGACGTTGCGCATCGTCGTCACCGGGCCCGCCTCGACGCCGCGGTGGCAGCACATCGTGATCGTCGAGAACGCGATGTCGACGTCGCACGTCGGCAGGCCGTAGGCGCCCGCGATGGCGAGCATGGTGTCGTGGGCGACGGCCGCGCCGGCGCCCGTGGCCAGCTGCACCTCCCCGATGCGCAGGGCGAGGTCGAGCACCCGCAGGACCAGGGTGTCGTCGGCCACCTGCGGCCCCGGGATGGCGGGCAGCAGGTTCTCGCGCACGGTCGGGGCGTCGATCGCCGCGCGCCGCAGTTCCCCGGCCGACGGCAAGGGCACGTGCCGGCGGATCGATCCGCGGGCTCGCTGGGCCACCCCCACGGGCGGCTCCTCCTCTCGGGGTTCGGGCGGGGCGTGATCGGGTGCGAACCGCCGCAACCCGGGGATCCTCATGGGCATCATCCTGGGGGACGCCCCGCCGGCGGGGGCGTTGTCGGGCATCCGGGCGGTGGCGGTGTGATGCACGTCCGACGTCCCGGCCCGCGGCTCCGAGCGGCCCCCTACGATGGCACCTGGTGCCGGCGTAGCTCAATCGGCAGAGCACTCGCCTTGTAAGCGAAAGGTCCGGGGTTCGATTCCCCGCGCCGGCTCGATCGTCGCAGGTCAAGGCCTTCCTCGGGTCTGCGCGTCTGTGATCAACCCATGACTTACTCACCGAATTCCTCCACGTCGTGCCAGGCGTCGAGGGCTGCAGCCGCGCCAGGGTTCGCGATCCGGCGTCCCAGGTAGTGGTTCTGCGTCATCGAGACGTGCGCGTGCCCGAGCTGGTCGGCGATCGCGCGCGGGGTCTGACCGGCGGTGTCGAGGATCGTGGCGCAGGTCCGTCGGAACACGTGCGACGTGACCCACGCGAAGCCGTCGCTGCCTCGTGCCTCGCGGAACGCGCGACGGGTGTTGGACGGGTCGCGCCAGCCGCCGAGGGTGTCCGGGAAGACCGGGCCGGTGGCCTCGCTGTCCGAGTTCCGCCGGCGCAGCATCGAGATCACGAAGCGGGGCAGAACGAGGAGACGCTCGCCCGTCTCGGTCTTGGTCGCCTTCCGCACTAGACCGACGCCGGTAACACGGATCAGGGTGTGGCTGACGTCGACGGTGCCGGCGCTGAGATCGACCTCTGACCAGTCCACCGCGAGGGCCTCACCGATGCGGACCCCAGTGCCGATCATGAAGCGGCACAGGTCCGGAAGGTCCTTCTCCTTCGCGGTCTCATCGGCGTCGAGCTGAGCGAGCCAGGCCCGGCACTCGTCGAGAGTCAGGGCTCGGGTCGCCTTGCGCCGACTGGCGGTGATCCGCCCTACGTCTCGTACGGGGTTCGACCGAATCGCCCCGTGGCGGACGGCGACGCCAAGCACGCCGGAGAGCACCGTCCGAGTGAGCTTCGCCGCCGCCGGGCCCCGCCGCACTCGAACCGTCTGGATGAAGGCGTCGAGGGCCGGGACCGTGGCCTCACGGAGCCTCAATTCACCGACCCCGGGCAGGACGATCCGGTCCACCTGTCGGCGGTAGTGCTCGGCTGTGCTCGGTGAGCGCTCACCCGCCTCGGCCGCCGCGTCGATCTTCCTCAGCCACTCGGGCACGATCTCGCGGATACGGGTGTCCTCGGTGACGCCGGTCCCGGTCCGTGCTCGATCCTGCAGGGCCTCCTTGAGCTTGTCCCTGGCCTTGGTCTTGCTGGTGCCTCGTCGTTCGACTTGGCGGGCTTGTCCGTCCAGGTCCCGGAAGAGAGCACGGGCGATGTAGTTGCCGGGCTCTCCTCGGACGGCGATCTGCCCGTAGCTCCCGACGGGTATCGGTGGTCGCGGCATCTCGATCAGCTGGTCTCGGCGTCGTCGAGGCTGTCGAACCACGCCCGCACCTCGGCGGGGTCGTAGCGCAGGTAGCGGCCCACGCGCCGGCCGCGAGGGCCGTACTTGGTGTAGCGCCACTGGTAGATCGTCCGGAGCGGCACGCACAGGAACCCAGCGACGTCCTCGGCGCCCCAGAGACGCTCCGGGCGACTCGACCTCGGCGATGGCGATCCACGGTCTCCGACGGGCCGGACCACCTCATAGGTACCCATGGCTCACTCCTCAGGTCCCGTGTGACGGCCGAGGTGGCCGAGATGGTTGTGCGCTGCGCCGAGGTGCTCACAGGCCTGGAGAACGCAAATGCGGACCTCGTCGAGGTGGCCGTGTGCGGTGCTCAGCGCTACGGCGGGGTCACGGCCGCGGTCGTCGTAGTGCTCAACGGGGTCGACTCGACGCAGCGAGCCGGACAGGTAGTCGAGGAGCTGCGGGAGCCGTCCGGCGAGTTCACCGAGTCCACCCACCACGACGCAGGTCTCCGGCGCGCCGAGCGGGGCGCGCATGGTCGCGTGGTTGGCAGCGCGGACGGCATCGCTAGCGGTGTCGATGTGATGGGCGAGGGCGATCACAGGTGGTTCTCCTTCGGAGGGGGTCAGGCGGAGGCGGCGCGGGCGATGCCGTCACCGATGCCGCCGGCGATGGCGGCGAGGACGTGGCCGACACCAGCGATGAAGCTGGGTGCGACGACGCCGAGCAGGACGACTGTGATGACGCCGAGCACGAGAGCGGGGCCGACAGCCCGGCTCTTGGCGGCGATGACGGTCAGGAGGCCGACGATCGTGACGGCGGCGATCATGAGCTGATCTCCTTCGCCCAGCGCTGCTCGACCCGCTCGGGTGCTGTGGGGTGATGACGGCGCTGGACGCTGTGGTCGCGGAGCACCTGCTTGCGCTCGTTCCACACCAGGAGCCCGCAGGTGAGGTAGGCGCCGGCGACAACGGCGACCAGGGCCAGGAACAGCCAGAGCGGCGTCTCGGCGGTCAGGAACGAGGCGTTCACGACGCCTCCTTGCGGTTGCTCTCGCGCCGCTTGACCACCAGGTCCGGGACGTCCTCGTGGGTGGGGGAGGGGTTCTGGTTGGCGAGCCAGCGCATGCCGGCGTCGTCGTGGAAGTCGGCCCGGACCTTGGTCGGCTCGTGGCGGTCCTCGTCGTCGACGACGTAGGCCACGCCGGGCGTGTCGAGGTCGATCTCCTCGCACCGGGCGCCGCGGTCGTGGGCGGCGTCGCCGAGGACCATGGCGACCTCGCTCGGGCTGTCGAGGCGCAGGCCGACCTTGACGGTGAACAGGTTGCGTAGCTCGAGAACTTCCTTGCGGGGGTCCTGGACGAGCCCGACGACGGAGAAGCCAGGGGCGCGGCCCTTGCTCAGCAGGGTGCCGAGCGCGACGCGCGCGCGTTCCTTGAGGGCGCGGTCGACGATGTAGCTGGTCAGGGACGCGATCTCGTCGACGATGATGATGTAGAACGGGTCGCCGATGGTGGGTTGATGCAGGCGGGTGCGTCCCTGCAGGGACGTGCAGCGGGTTGCGGTGAGCGCAGCGGCGTATTCCAGGCAGGCGACGAGCTCGGCCTCCGACCGCCAGGCGAACATGTGCAGCAGTTCGGGATACATCCCGAACTCCATGCCGCCCTTGGGGTCGACGCCGATGACGCGCACCCAGCCGTCGGCGATGGCGGGGGCGAGAGCCCAGAGCAGGGCAGTGATGATCGAGCCCTTCCCGGCGCCGGAAGCGCCGGCCACGAGCAGGTGCCGGCCGAGGAGACGGAGCGTCCAGGGCCGGCCGTCCTCCCGGCGACCGATCGGGAGCCGGGTCAGGTCCACCCGGTCTCGGTCGTGGCGCTGCTGATCGGCGAGGGTGTCGTGCAGCACCACGCGGAGCAGGCCCCAGGTGCGTACGCGGGGGTGGCGAGTGACGCGGACGTCGAGTGCGGCCCATTCGGAGCGGAGCCCGTCGGCCTCGGCGGCGATGGCGTCGAGGGTGACGCCGGGGCATAGCTGGACAGTGAGGACGTCGACGTGGTCGCCGAGCCCGACCCAGACCAGGCGGGGGACGACGACGCGATGAGCGGCGTCGGTGGCCTTGATCCCGCAGGCGGCCATGACGTCGTCCCAGACCCAGCGGTAGCGCAGGCGTCGCCAGAACCTCTCGCCGCGTCTGACTACGTGGCGGGCCCAGGTCTCGGGCGACCAGCGGGCCCACCCCCACACGCCGCCGGCCGCCACGACCGCGACGACGCAGACGCCCCAAGGGCCGAGCAGGACCCCGGTGGTGGACAGCAGGAGGACCACGGCGCCGAGTGGTGGGATATAGGCGAGTCCCCACAAGCACATGCCGACGACCCACAGCGTCCAGCGCAGGAGCCAGAGTGCGCTGTAGAGCGCGCTCCGGATCGGGCCTCGGTCGCGTTCGATGAGGGTTCGTTGAATGTCGGCGCGCCGGCGGATGGTCTGGCCGCGCCACAGAGTCGCGCTCATCGCCGGCCCCGCTTCCCGCTCGTGCGGCGGCGGGCGCGGGTCGGGGAACCGGCCACCTGGACGGCGGTGACCTCCCAGCAGCTCGACCCGCAGGCAGGGCAGCGCTCGGTGGAGAGTTGGACCACGCCATCTCCGCTGTCGGTGGTGACGGGGGCCGGGGTCCACTGCTCGACGCAGTCGAGGCCCCGGCAGGTCAGCACCAGCTCGTCGAGCAGGGCCATGGTCTGTACTCGGGTCTGCGCCCGGGTTCGGATCGGCGTGCTCATCACGCCGCGTCCTTCGGTGCGGTGTCCTTCGGGGCCGGTGCGAGCTTGCCGGACGCCGAGGGGACGTGGACGGCGTCGGCCGAGAGGAACAGCTCGATGCCCTTGCCGGTCTTGGCGGGCCGGATGGAGGCCACCAGACCGTCGAACTCGACCGGTTCGAACTCGGGCAGCTCAGGAACTTCGTAGGAGCACACGCGCACGGTGTGGGTCTCCTTCTCGCCGTTCTGGCCAGTGGGCAGCAGGACGCCGATGAGGTTGATCGGCTGGCCCGTGTCCTCATCGAGAGCGACCGAGCCGGCTACGGGCCGGCGGCCGTTGGGGGTCTCGTCCCAGCGCGGTGGCTGCACCACGTCGCCGGTCGCAATCACTCGGGTGCGTGCGGCGTCAACAGCTAGCGAGCACGAATACATGTCTCCTCCGTCAGATGGTCGGCCTAATAAGGCAGGACTGATGCGGCAGAGAGTGCGCCTCTTACGTCCGGCGTGTCAAGCCGTATACGGCAGCACACTTGCCTTATCCGTCCGCACTGGGACCATGACCTGCGTGGACGTGTCGGAGGTGATCAAGTCGCAGCGGGCGACATTGGGGCTGTCGCAAGGGGAGTTGGCGAAAGCTGCCGGGGTGAGCATCCGTCAGTTGGCGCGCTACGAGGCCGGCGAGCAGCAGCCGACGCTCTCCGCCGCGGTCTCGCTCGCGGACGCGCTGGGCATCTCGCTAGCCCGCCTCGCCGGCCAGGTCGATTACGGGCTCGACCTCTCGGGCGAGTGGTGGTGCTCCTGGCAGACCTGGAAGGACGGCGCTCCGCGCGTCGACACGCACTCACTGGAGGTCGAGCAGCGCGGCGAGCTGCTCCACCTCAACGCCGAGCGCGCCATTGCGGTCAGCGAGGGTAGCTACCAGTGGCACGGCGAGCTACGCCTCTGGGACCAGGAAGCCCTCATGGGCTGGTACCGCTCCATCGACGCCGCCGTGCGTTCTAAGGGCACGATGTACCTCGTCTTGCACCGCCACGGCACCCACGCCTGGGGTCGTTGGGTGGGCATGAGCTACGACGGCGCGGTCATCACCGGCTGGGGGTCGCTCGCTCGCACCCACGACCAGTCTGCACAGATCGTCCAGGACCTCATCGACGCAGACGAGGCACGATGACCGAGCTGCGTAGCCGCGTCGCCCAGTTCGTCATCGACGTCGGCGACCTGGACGCCGGTGTCGCCTTCTGGTCCGCCGTCCTCGACGCGACCGAGGAAACCCTCGGAGCCGACAGCCAGCCCGTCTACCGCCGGCTCAAGCTCCCTGACTCAGACATTCGCATCCTGCTCCAGCGCACCGACGACCCCAAGACCTCGCCCAAGGAACGCATGCATCTCGACCTGGAGACCAATGACGTCGAGGCCGAAGTCCGGCGGCTCGAAGCGCTCGGCGCGAACCGTTGGGACCACCAGCAAGAGCGCGGTCACGACTTCTGGGTGCTGCGCGACCCGTGGGCCAATGAATTCTGTGTCCTACCTCCGGAGTTTCCGGCACTGCTGGAGCGTCGTAAAGCCTAGACGGCCGGGACTGGCAGAAGTGCGTTCGCAGTGCGCGCCTTCACGTATAAGCGTTACAATATGGGCGGACTCGGTGGTGGCCCCCGGAATCCCTACGGCACAGGGGTAGGGTCAATCCCTTCAAGCTTAGGCCGCGACCCGGCGATTCAACCACCCGTATAGGTGAACGCGGCCCAGTAGTACGGCTCGTCGAACCGCTTTACTGATGGGTCGAACCCTAGCGTGTAGCGATTGAGGCCGGGTTGCAGTGCCGGTTCGCCGTAGCCAATTTCGTTAAGGTCGCCCACCGTAAGGTCGCGCATCCAGAGTCGCGAGGCGTGCACGGCGGCCGGCAGCGCCAGACCGGCGCCCCAATCCCAAAGTGAAAATAACTGCCAAGTGAATAGCGTCGCCGCCAGATCATCTACTGGCCACATTGTACTCACGACCGCTCGTGCTCCGGCAGCCAAGAAAACGCTGCCAACGTCGAGAGATTCGTCTGGAAGCACCCTGTCCGCTTGGCCGGTACGGCATGCACTAAGTACGACCAGCGCCGTGTTGTCGAGCAGGCGATTGTTGATGATCGTGTTAAGGGAGAGTTGACCCGTGGCGAGGTGCAGACAGGCCTGGTCCGGATCGCCGGTGCCGCCGCTACCGTGACAGGCCAAATGCAGCACCTCGTACTTCCCCGCGTGCGCGAGGAATGCTTCCAGGCTGGCCTCTTCGCCGTGCAACAACAGCGGATCCTGTGCCGTTCTGGCAATCAGTGTGGATTCCACTCGGGAGAGCGGGAGCCCAGCGGACTCCGGTTGGGGATCCGCGATGGAGAGTAGCCGCCTGGCCGCGCCGGTCGGGCGCGGCGATCGCCGCGCACCGAGAGCTTGCCGGGCGCTCGGTGCGCACATCAGAGGCATGTGGTAGCGCGGTCGGCCTGTCGCGTTGTCAATGATGCATGGGGTCCAGGCGTGCACCGGAAAATAAGACAGTAGCCCGGAGACGACCAACGTTACTGGGCCCCAGCGCCAGCCGGGACCTTTGGGGTCATCGGAGTACCTTTCGGTGAGAACCTGCTGCACGAGGCCCGGCAGGCCGACGCGCCTGAGGACCTCGCCGATCAGCGCGAGGGTCCGTTGAAGCTGCTCACCTGCGTCCGGACCGGTCCGTTCGAGGGCCTTGATCCAGTCCCCGAAAGGTTTGCTCAGCCACTCATTGTCCAGCCCGTCTAAATAGCGGCCTACAATCGTGCCGTCGCCCAGGACCAACACCGCACTTATGTCGAAGCGGCTGCTCCAAAGATACAGCACGGGAAAATCGGCCGCAGCCTGCTTGATCTCGTTGAAGCCCGGCGCGACCAGGTATCGCTCAAGACCGGGAACTTCACGTACCTCACCAAGGGTAGCGATGTAGCGTTCCCGCATCTCTTCTGTCCGCTGTCGGGCGGCACTGGCTTCGATAGGGTCCTGTTTCCTAACCCAAACGTTGGCTTCTGCGGCCCACGCTTCTCCCTGGTCCTTAAGCTGCTGGTACAGCTGCGGCTTCTGAACCCTAAGCAGTCGATCTAGGTCGACGAGACCACGCCCGGATCGCGTAATCCGCTGTCGAGTTCTCTCCAGTACAGTGACGGCATCTTGTGGCCGGTCGCTGCGAACCATTGCGCTGGCGGCATCCGTTCCGATGAAACGGAAGTCTGCTAGAACACTGCTTCGGCTTTCCATGCTCACGCTGCGGAATAATTGATCAACGCTTCGGGCAGCGAGGTCGTAGGCGTCCGCAGCCGCTGGCCACTGCTCGTCGGCGGCCGCTTTATCAGCCCAGTACACAGCGTTTCTTGCTAGGTCGCCTAACAGAGTCGGTACGTGCGTCTGACGAATTTCGTCGCGAAGCTCCGTGCATCGTGCTGACAATTCTCGTGCCATCTCGTCTGGCCCGCCAGTCGACCGGGCCGTCGCGACGTCGATCATGAACTGCAGTATGCGAACTCGACTACGCGCTAGACCGCTCACGCCGGCCGCCCGCCCGACTTCACGGCACAGCACCGCGGACGCGCCCAGCTTAGTGGCGTCACCGTCTACTTGGTACTGATTCATCAGAGTTGTGGCGTAGACGGCGAAGTGCTCAGCGTAGCGGGGGACGTCGGCTCGCCACACCGGAACAGCCAATTCAAGAGCGCGAATCAATGATTCTATCTCTCCCGCTTCTGTGCCGCGCGCTTGGACGTATCCCACGAAAGTGGAGATGTCGCTAAGCGTCCAGTCTGGCGGCGACGTGGAGTCCGGGGGCATGCACACAGTCTATGGTCACGGGCGCACGCACCGGGCTCGCCGGAATCGATCCAGCCCGCGTAGCCGACGCAGCGGACGGGTTGGGTTTGTTCGGACCGCCAGGTCCGCATACACCGACCAGGGGAACGCAGGTAGACTTTGTCCGCCTGGTGCCCAATTGAGCCGCATGCGGCTCATCAGATGGAACGGGAGAAGACCTGTGGCCGAAGAGCGGTTATCTGAACACCATGACGTACAGCTCAGGCTTTCACAGTTCGAACTTCCATCGAACTTCAGGCAATCGGACTTGGATGAGCTTCGTCGCGAGGTGTCGGGAACCCCACTGAAGATCGGGGTCGAGATACAAGCAGGCTCGGCGGGACGTGACCCGGTCATCGAAGCCGCTGTCCTTTTCGTCATTCATTTCGTCAGCCAGCGCGGCATTGATTTTGCGCTTGGCGTGGCAGGGAACGCTCTCTGGGATGGCATCAAGAGCACCTTCACCCGTCTCCGGAGGCACGAGCCGGCCGACGCTCAGTCCGCCCGCGTCGGCATTAAATACCCTGACGGACGCCTCGTTTACGTCGAGGCGAGGACTTCGGCAGAGCTTATTGAGATTGTCCGCGGGCTTGGCTACGCCGAGGTCGATGAAGATCACGTCGAATAGACGCTGCCGCCGACACGGGGTACGACGCAACGCGGCTCATGTCGTGAGGTAGGACGGTTGGGGGCTGCGCGAATGTGACCCTGAAGAGGTACCGGACCTCTATCGGAATGTCGTTGAAGGTCGTTGAAATCTCGACTCGGTACCCCCCGAGCAGTGACTTCCGTCCATCGAAGGCCGTAGCGTCTTAGCCAGCAGCGAGCGCCTCGCAGGCCGTCCCGCTCGCTGACGTCAAGTAGTTCGCACTGCCGGCCGGTGTGCTCGACCCAGTCCCAAGACTCCCGCTCGATGCCGAGGCGGACCTCGTCGCCGAGCTCCTCCTCCGCCAGCTCCTGGTCGGTCCGCTCTTGAACAAGACCGGCCAGCTTCCGGAGATCATGACGCCCTCGCGACCAGGTGAGTTGCTGCCGACGTTGCGAGGCGGCCTCCCATTCCCACCATCGGGCCAGGTCCTCGACGCGGTAGGTGCCGACCGCGTCCGCGAGGAGCTGCATCGGGGTTCGGCCACCCTTGCGTTGGCCCTCCTTGTGGTGGCTGCCGGTGACCTCGTGCGCGACCTTGATGAAGTAGTCGGCCAGGTCTCCGTCGCCGAGGCGAACCTTGCGGACGTCCCAGCCGTGCTCCTCCGAGGCGTCGAAGCCGTGGCGTTCGAGGGCACGGCACCAGCGACCGAACGCCAGAGCGCAGACGGTCTCGCGTACTAGCTCCACCGGCACGTCTCGCCCGAAGCAGAGCAGGGCGTGGATGTGGACGTGCCAACCGTTGCCGTGGCGGCGCTGGGAGCAGTCGGGGTCGTCGCAGACCTGGAGGCCATCGGTGACCTCAACGACCTTGGCCCAACCGAGCAACCCGCCGAACAGCTCCTTGTCGGCCTGCCACTGCGCGCCCTCAGTGACGGCCTTCCACCCGTCAGCGCAGGCGTCCCAGCACCCGCGGCGCGCTCTGATCTGGGCTTCCTCGATGGCGTCGGCCTCGGCCTGACGCTCGTCGATGTTCCAGCCCTGGGCTTCGGCGTCGTCGCGGTCGGCCCGGGCCTCGCCGAGTTCCTCGAGGCGTGCACGGTCGCGTTCCTCGAGGCGAGTCAGCCGGTCGGCGTCCTTCTTGCTGAGCCGACCGGCCTCGCGACTCTTGCGACGCTTCTCCAGCAGCGACAGCCGCTCCCGGTCGGCCATCGAGAGCCCGAGCCGGTCGCCAGCGCTGTGGCGCATCGTGAGGGTCAGCATGAACGCGGAGCCTCCGGCGGCGTCGACGGCGCGCATGACCTGCGACAGCTCATCGGCCCGACCGGTGGCGATCTTGGCGGCGCACTGCGGGCACGCCCAGACCGAGCCGCACGTGGCGAGTCCGCCGTAGCCGGCGGTGCGGGTCCCGTCGGCGTTCTCGGTGACGGCCAGCGTCGGTCCGGCCTCGGGGTTGGTGCAGTAGCCGCATCGGCGGACGCGACCGATGCTGGTGATCTTCCGGAGCTGCGCGCGACGAGACCACCGACGAGCCCGCTTGGCCCGCGCCTGTGCCACCCGCTCTGACTTCGGGGCACCCGACTCCTGTCGACGGTGGCGGCCGCGGTGAAGGACTGCTCGCCCATTACCGAGAGAGGACCGCGCGCTCATCGGGCACCGTCCAAGGTCAGCGCCGGCGCTGGCGCGCCGGCGCGGCCCGGCTTTGCCGGGCCGCTCCCGCTCGCCCTCCTGCTCGCGCCCGGGCGGCGTCCGCGACCCGGCGGCCGGGCCAGCCAGCAGCCAGACACACGACGACAACCGGGACGAGTGGCTGGAATGCAGACGGCCTCCGGCGGGCAGGGCTCCGCCCTACAACCGGGCACCACGCTCAGGAGAGGGGACGCCTCGGCAGCGGTGGTGAGGCAGTGCGTGGGGGAGCGGTGAGTGCGGGGTCCCTCCCTCGGCGGCGCTTCCGGGGTCTGACAGCCCGCCCGCTCCGGTGCAACCACCCGCCCGAGTCCTGATACGAGGACAGCCGGCGGCCCTGAGGTCGGCCGGGAAGTTGCACCTTCACAACCGGCCTGCCCGAGGCGACCCCGCGCCGCCGAGGGAGAGACCCCGAAGCCGGTCGTCGATGGGCAAGATCGGCCTACCGCGTACCTACCGGAATCGTCGTGACCGGGGCCTGGGACGCCCAGCAGTAGCGAGAAGCCCGGACAAGCGTTCGTGCAGCTCAGTCGGGGGGTGCGAGAGCTGGCGTGTAGTCGAGAGAACTGACCGACGAGATGCGAAAGGTCCGGGGTTCGATTCCCCGCGCCGGCTCGAGGTCAGACGGGGTGTCCCGGGCGGACCATGATCGAGGTGTAGCAGCGCGTGTAGCAACGGCCATCACAGCTCCCTCCACTCGATGGCGTCGAGCGCCTGGCGCATGGCGTCGAGGTGGGCGTAGATCGACATCCTCACGTCGATGTGGGCGTGCCGGGCGATGGCCTGGACGACGTGGGGCGGCGTCCCCAGCTCCAGGAGCTGGCTGACGACCGCGTGGCGCAGGTCGTGCAGGCGCACGCTGGGGAGGGCGGCCAGCTCGCGAACCTTCTCGAAGTCGCGGCCGAGGTTCGGGGCTCGGTTGGCGTGCCGACGGTCGAGCCGAACACGAGGTCGTGGTCCTGCCAGACCTCCCGTGCCACGGCGCGCTCCCGGTCCTGACGGGCGCGGTGCTCGAGCAGGACCCGCCGGGTCACCTTTCGGCAGCGGGATCGTGGCTGCCGACCCCTCGGTCTTGGCCGGGCCGATGGAGAGCCGGCCGCCGGCCCTCGCGACGGTCTGCTCCACTGCAGCCCTGTGCTGGGCGAGCTGGGACGGACAGGTGGAGCGCTGCGAGCTCGACTGGAACCAGCCTTGAGGCGAGGTGGTCACCGGTCGCGACCGGGCCATGCTCGCCGCCGGCGCCGACGTCTGCCTCGGCTTCGACTCCGCGAGTGGTCCGAATGCGCTGAGGACGGCGCCGCGGTAGGCCCGGGTGCCCGTGTACGAGTGGCCGCCCGAGCTTGGGCGCGGACGCCGTTCCTGACCAAGTCGACCGTCCGCCGAGGGCGTGGTCAGAAGAGGGCAGCGGATTCTGTAACCCAACGCGACCTACCAAGCACCGAAGGAAGTAGTTCGCCCGGAATGTCTCGTCGGTCTTCCTCATTGGCCACGCTGCGTGCACGCTCTGGTGGCCGAGATGAGGGAACCTGCGATGACCACGATCATGAACACCACGGGCGACAAGGCCACGTGCATCAAGTCGCTGAACCTGATGGCGACCGGCAGTGTCGAGGAGATCGCCGAGGTCTACGGACCCGAGGCCACGAACCGAGAGGCCAAGGACGAGCCGCCGGCCACCCGCGGCAGTGGACCCGAGGCCATCCACGCCACTGCCTTGTGGCTGCGCGAGGCCTACTCCGAGCTGCGCTGGGAGGTCCACGACGCCGTTCAAGAGGGCGACCTCGTCGTCCTGCACGCCACCATGAGCGGGCGGCAGACGGGCCCCTTCACCGCCTACGCCGAGGACGCCTCGGTGAAGATGGTCTTCCCCCCACGAGGACGCGAGTTCGCCGTCACCCAGACCCACTGGTTCCGCATGAAGGACGGCAAGATCGCCGAGCACTGGGCCAATCGCGACGACCTGACCATGGGCGAGCAACTCGGATGGACTCCGCCGACCCCGATCTACCTCGGCAAGATGCTCCTCGCGAAGCGTCGGGCCCAGCCGAAGAAGGTACGTCGCTGAGTCCGGCACCGACCCGCATCGTGCGGCAGGGTCGGCGGCTTGCTGCGGCGGAACGCGGAACCACCACGGAACAGGCAGGCGCCAGGGCTCGTCGTCAGCGCCTGTTTCCGCTGGTCGAGGCGCTGTAGACCAAGATCGCCCGAGGTCCTGCGCAAGGAGATCGCAGCGTAGTGAGGGTGCCGTCGCTCCCGCACGGGCCGGCGATCTGGGGTGGCCCCGCGCCGGCGAGGGAGAGGCTCCAAGTAGGCCTGTGTGGGAACGTGATCGGCGTGAACCAGCTCCGCACGGTGGCAGTTGCGGTCGACGCGCGCGACCCCGAGGCCCTCGCTTCGTTCTGGGCGGCTGCGCTCGGCACTGGAACCGTTGGTCGCTGGACTGACGCGCACGGCACGCTGTACGTGCGGGTTGCGCTGTTCGGTGAGACCGTCCTGCTGTTCCAAGCCGTCTCGGCCCCGACCGAGGGCAAGAACCGGATGCACCTCGACCTCCGAGCGGAAGCCGGTAGCGATCAGCGCAGCGAGGTTGACCGTCTCGTCGGCCTCGGAGCCTCGGTGCTCGACGAGGCCCCCGACCATCCGTGGATCGTCCTGGCCGATCCGGAGGGCAACGAGTTCTGCGTCCTTCCCCCCAGCTGACTCGACAACGCCTTCGCACTGCACCAGCACTGCACCAGCCGGGCCCCGTTCAGCATCGTCTAGCAGAGTCCGCCCAGGGCAAAGATACTGGTCAGCGGCTCGTAGGAGACCCGGCGAGACGGCCCAAGGGCGATGTAAGAGCCGGTCGCCTCGGCGGGGTCGAGGCGCACCTTCGGGGCGCGTGGTCAGGTCGCAAGCCTCAGGTAGCGAAGGCGTCGGGGTCGGCGGCCTGCCAGACGTGCCGCCAGGAGGGGCGCGGCTCGTCGAGCAGCTCGCCCTCGTCGAGCCAGTCGTAGGCCTCCGCGTACGACTGCACGACGTGGGTACTCGTGCGCCGCCGCAGCATTTCGGGGCGCAGCTGGCAGGGACCTGTCGCCCCGAGTGCCGCCATGATCTCCAGCGCCGAGGCGACGGTTCCGGCGTGCAGCTGGTGCACCCGCACGGACTTGTCGCCGACATGCAGCGCCCGTGCCCGGTGGGGGTCCTGGGTGGTCACCCCGGTGGGGCAGGTGTTGGTGTGGCAGCGCTGGGCCTGGATGCAGCCGGCTGCGAGCATCATCGCGCGGCCGGCGTTGGTGTAGTCGGCGCCCTGGATGAGGCGCTTGACGACGTCGGTCCCGGTCGCCACCTTGCCCGAGGCCCCCACACGCACCTGGTCGCGCAGGCCGGCGCCGCGCAGCGCGTTGTGCACGGTGATGAGGCCTTCGGTCAGGGGCGTGCCGATGTGGTCGAGGAACTCCAGCGGCGCCGCACCGGTCCCTCCTTCGGCGCCGTCGACCACGATGAAGTCGGGGCCGGTGCCCTCCTCCCGCCACGCCTTGCACAGCGCAAGGAAGTCCTGTCGCGAGCCCAGGCAGAGCTTGATGCCGACCGGCTTGCCGTCGGCGAGCTCACGCAGGCGGGCCAGGAACCCGACCAGCTCGCGAGGCGTGCGGAACGTGCGGTGGTAGGGCGGACTGACCACGGTCTGCCCGACCGGGACGCCGCGCGCCTTGGCGATCTCCGCGTTGACCTTCGCCGCCGGCAGGACGCCGCCGAGCCCGGGTTTCGCGCCCTGCGAGAGCTTGAGCTCCACGCAGCGCACGGCAGGGTGCGCCGCCTTCTCCGCGAAGAGCCCGGCGTCGAACCCCCCGTCCTCGGTGCGGCAGCCGAAGTAGCCGGTGCCGATCTCCCAGATGAGGTCGCAGCCCGACTCCAGGTGGTAGTCCGACAGGCCGCCCTCGCCGGTGTCCAGGGCGAACCCGCCCGCCGCGGCCCCGGCCCCGAACGCACGGATCGCGTTGGCCGACAACGACCCGAAGCTCAACGCGGAGATGTTGAACAGCGAGATGTCGTACGGGCGGGTGCACTGCCGGCCACCGATCCTGACCCGCGGCGGCTCGGCCGGCACGTCCGCGGGAGCCATCGAGTGCACGAACGACTCGTAGCCCTCGGCGTAGACGTCGCGCTCGGTGCCGAAGGACTCCTGGCCTTTGCTGCCCTTGGAGCGCTCGTACACCGTCGTCCGGGTATCTCGGTCGAACGGGCGGCCGTCGTAGTTACGCTCGATGAAGTACTGCTGCAGCTCGGGGCGGATCGCCTCGGCCAGGAACCGCAGGTGCCCCACGATCGGGTAGCAACGCAGCACGGCGTGGCGCCGCTGGAGCAGGTCGTGGATGCCGAGCCCGCACAGCGCCCCCGGCAGCCCGACCGCCACCCACCACAGACCGTCGTAGCCCATCGCCAGAGGGATCGCGGCCAGCGCCAGCAACCCCAGTCCCGCGACGGCGACGAAACGAACCACCTCGCGATCCTAGACAGCGGCTCTGCGCCTACCTCGTGTCGCCGGGGCGGCCCACGGGCCGACGGTCCGCGGTGTCGCGTCGGCAGATCATGGGCCGGAAACGGGCTCGCGCACCCCACTACCGTCGACGACGTGACCAGCGCGAGAGGCAGCCTCCGGGTGTTCGCCGTGCCGCCCGAGGGCGCACCCATCGGCGACGAGGCCGCCGCCCTCGACGTCGTCGGCGACGCGTTCGGAGCCGGGGCCGAGGTCGTGAGCATCCCCGTCGCCCGCCTCGCGCCGGAGTTCTTCCGGCTCAGCAGCGGCGTCGCGGGTGCCGTCGTGCAGAAGTTCGCGAACTACCGCCTCCGCCTCGTCGTCGTCGGCGACCCGGCGCGCCACGGGCCGCCGACCGGCCCCGTCGAGGACTGGATGCGCGAGGCGAACCGCGGCCGCGCGCTGTGGTTCGTCGCCGACGACGCCGAGCTGGCCCGCCGGCTCGCCGCCGAGGGCTGACCCTGGCGGGCCCCGTCGCCGCCTGCAAGTCTCCACGTTGTGCTCAATCCGTCGGCGCCCGCGGAGAAGGAGCGCCAGTACGCGAAGCTCGAGCTGGAGCGGCGCTTCCTGATGGCCCGGGTGCCCGGGCAGGCGGTGCGCCGTGTGGGGCTCCTCGATCGCTACATCCACGGCACCCGGCTACGGCTGCGCCGCCAGCAGTGGGACGACGGGTCGGTGTTCCGCAAGCTCAGCCAGAAGGTCCCGAGGCCCGACGGTCATCCGGGACTGATCACGACGATGTACCTCGACGAGGCCGAGTACGCCGCGCTGGCCCTACTCTCGGCCGACGTGCTGCGCAAGGTCCGGCTCGTCGTGCCGCCGTTCGGGGTCGACCTGTTCGCCGGCCCGCTGCGAGGACTCGTGATCGGCGAGGTCGAGTTCGGCAGCGAGGCCGAGCGCGACGCCTGGGTGCCGCCGGCCGACGCCGTCGCGCGGGAGATCACCGGGGACCGTCGCCTGACCTGCGCGGCGCTGGCAGGTGCCGACGGCCGGCGGATCGCCGCGGCGCTCGCCGCCGCGCGGCTCTGAGCCCGCGGTGCGACGGAGCCGGCACGTTCGGCGTAGCCCGGGGGGCACCGGGGAAGCCCGCGCCATGGCGGTCATGGAGCACGGCGACGTCCGCATCCACTACGAGGAGCTGGGCGAGGGCTTCCCGGTCCTGGCGTTCGCACCGGGCGGGCTCCGCTCGACCATCGAGGCGTGGTCCCACGCGCCCTGGGACGTCCCGGCCGGGGTCGCGGTCGATCACCGCGTCGTCCTCATGGACCAGCGCAACGCGGGGCAGTCGTTCGCGCCGGTCCGGGCCTCCGACGGCTGGGACTCCTACACGGCCGACCACCTCGCGCTGCTCGACCACCTCGGGATCGAGCGCTGCCACCTGCTCGGCATGTGCATCGGCGGCTCCTTCATCGCGAACCTGCTCGCGACCGTGCCCGACCGCGTCGTGTCCGCGGTGTGCCTGCAGCCGATCGGGCTCGCCGGGAACCGTGAGGCCTTCTACGGCCGCTTCGATGAGTTCGCCGCCGAGGAGGCGCCGAACCACCCCGAGGCCTCGGAGGCCGATTGGAAGGGGCTGCGCGAGAACCTCTTCGGCTCCGACAACACCCTCTGGAGCGTCCCCGATACCGCCGTGGCCGGGTTCGACACCCCGATCCTCGTCTTCGCGGGCAGCGACGAGCCCCACCCGGCGGCGGCGTCGGCGATGCTCGCCGAGGTGGCACCGCAGGCCATGCTGGTGGAGCGCTGGAAGGCCGCCGAGTACAACGACGCGGCGCGCGAGAGCATCGCGAGCTTCCTCTCGGTGCACACGCCGCTGGGCTGATCGCGGCAGCCGCTCGCCGGACGGCCGTCACCGTCCCCGGTGAACCACGGACTCATTCACGCTAGGTCGCCTTAATGTCACTCGACGTGAGTGTCATGTCGGACGCGACGCGGATCCGGATGGTCGCGCGCACCGCCATCGTCGAGCTGGACGTGCTCGTCGCCGACGGGCTCGGGGGCCCGGCGGTCGACACGCTGATCGACCACGCCGAGGCGCTCGCCGTCGCGCCCTTCGCCCGGCGCGGGCGCGATCCGCTGACACACCTGTGCGGGCTGCGCGACGTCCTGTCCGTGACGGCGGGCCGGACGGCGCAGCGGCTCGTCGTGACGCTGGACGACCTCATCGCCCGCACCGTCTAGATCACAGGCCTGGGGGGGCGCGGAGACGCGCGGCACACTCGTCGCCATGACGACCGTGGACCCGTCCTTCGACGCCCTGCTCTCCCGCGCGAACCGCGATGAGGTGCGCGCCGACGAGGCCCTCGCGGTGTTCGACACGCTGTCCGCCGTCCGGCCCGAGGAGATGCTCGGCGAGTGGCGCGGCGAGGAGCTCCCCACCGGCCACCCGATGGACGGCCTGCTCGCGGCGACGGGGTGGGCGGGCAAGCGCTTCGACGACCTCGACCGCGTCCACCCGCTGTTGTTCTGGAACGGGGACCGCACGGGCACCTTCGCCGTCGACCCGATCCGCGTCCCGATGGGCCTCCCGATCCCGGAGGCGGTGCGCCGGCCCTGGCTCCACCGGCTGATCACGGTCGGACGGCCGCTGCTCGCGACGTCGCGGTACACCGCACGGCTGCGTGCCACGGAGTACCGCGGCGTGACCACGGCCACGATGATCTACGACGCGCGCCCGATCAACGACGTCTTCCGGCGGGTCTCGGAGACGACGTTGCTGGGTCTCATGGACCACCGCGGCGACCCGGCGCCGTACTTCTTCGTGCTCCACCGGCCCTGACGGGGGTGGGCGGGCGGATCAGCCCACCGCACGCCGCCAGAGGCGTTCCGAGCGGCCGCCGACCATGTCGACCTCGGAGAGGAACGCGAGCACCTTCTCGAGCATGAATCGCTTCGTCTCACGGTGGTGCGGGTTCGCCCGTGCCGCCGTGCGACCGACCCGCCCCGAGAGCCCGACGCTGCGATAGATCCGCGCCTGCCACAGCGAGTTGACGACCTCGGTGCCGACCAGCGCGGTCAGCCACCGCTCCTTCTCGAGCTGCGCCGACGACAGCGTCGGCGCCAGGCGCGCCAGCTCCTCCCGGGCGAAGCGCACGTGGCGCGCCTCCTCCACGACGTGGACCCGCGCCACCGAGCGCATCAGCGGCAGGACGCGCTCGTCGTGCATCGACTCGCGCTGCAGCCGGTCGGTGGCCTCCTCCGCGACGAGGACGGAAGCGAACATGCTGGCCCCGGCACCCAGGTGGCCGTACCACCCGCCGAGGCGGTGCAGGCGGCCGTGCGGGCGGTAGTCCGGGCAGTCCAGCGCCTCGACGGTGCGGGCGAACATCACCGAGTGCCGCGTCTCGTCGCCGACCTCGGTGAGCGCGTACTGCGCGTGCGGGCGCCGCAGGTCGAGGTCGTAGGCGTAGCGGGTGAGCATCTGCATGAGCAGGACCTCGAACCAGAGCCCGACCGAGAGCAGGCTGGCCGCCTCGTGGCGGGCCAGAGTGCGCCGGGCGTCGTCGTCGAGGTCGCCCCACAGGCCGGTGCCGTAGAGCGAGACGCGCTCGGGGGGGACCGCCCACCCCTCGGGGTCCACGGGCGCCGACCAGTCCACCTCGAGGTCCGGGTCCAGCGAGTGGCGCGCGCTGGCGGTGAGCAGCCGGGCGGCGCCGTGGTCGCGGTCGAGGATCATCATGCAACGCAATGTACCCCGTACACGCTGTTGCGGATAGTTGGCGGTTGTGGGCGGCCGGGCGCACCCTGGTCGGATAATGGACGGCAGGACGCGACGCTGGGCGGGGCATCGGGAGGCGCGACGCCTCGAGCTGGTCGACGCCGCCGTCGTGGCGATCGAGGAGCACGGTCCCGAGGTCACCACCGAGCAGATCGCCGCCGAGGCCGGCGTCTCCCGCCCGGGCCTGTACCGGCACTTCGACGGCAAGGACGACCTGCAGTCGGCCATCGCCGCCCGCAGCGTCGAACGGCTGGTGCACGAGCTCGAGCCGGTCTGGCGGCCGTCGGGCGAGCCCCGGGAGATGCTCGAGCGCGCCCTCGCGGCGCACCTGCGCTGGCTCGCCGAGCACGCGAACGTCTACCACTACCTCAAGCGCAACTCGCTGCCCTCGTCCGACTCGGCCGAGTCGGCGAGCACCAATGTGCGCGGCGTGGTGTCGGCGCACGTCGCGCAGATGCTCGTCGACGGCTCGCTCGGCGCCGAGATCGCGCCCGCCACCGCGCATCCGCTGGCCTACGGCCTCGTCGGGATGGTCGACGCCGCCGCGGCGCACTGGCTCGACGAGCCCCACGGCGCCGACGTCGAGACCCTCGGCGCCCAGCTCACCGAGGCCTGCTGGGCGGTCATCCGCGTGACCGTGGGCTCCCGCGTCGTGGACGCCCTGGACCGCATCGGGGCCGAGACGGCGTAGGGGGTGTCGTGACCCCTCCCCGTCGGGGCGCCGAGGAGGTATCGCCCATGATGGGGCGGACCCGCGAGGAGGCCCCGATGGCGCTGCGTCGAGCGTTCCCGACCATCCTGTCCGACCGCCTGCCCGAGACCCGCGACTTCTACGTGCGGTTGCTGGGCTTCGAGGTCGCCTTCGACAGCGAGTACTACGTGGCACTCACGACGACGCCGGACGAGGGCCAACCGGCGTGCGAGCTCGGCATCTGGGCGGTCGGGCACGAGATGGTGCCGCCGCCGTACCGCGCCGACCCCGCGGGCATCGTCCTGACCTTCGTCGTCGACGACGTCGACGCGCTGCACGTCGAGGCCCGACGGCAGGGCGTGCCGGTGGTCGCACCACCGCGCGACCAGTTCTACGGCCGGCGCCGCATGCTCGTGACCGACCCCAACGGCCTGCTGGTGGACGTCTCGACGCCGTCCACGCCCTCGCCGGAGTTCCGGGCCGAGATGCTGCGCCGCGGGATCGCGCCGGCCACGACGACGTAGAGCGTTCCGCTGAGGGGAGCCTGGCCTCACCTAGAGTGGACGCCGTGCGGCTCACGGGGCGGGACGACCCCCTGCTCGAGATCCTCGCGGGCACGGGGCGCCAGATGGCCGACGCCGTCGTCCCGACTGCGGCGTTCGTCGTGGTGTGGCTCGTGGCGCAGGCCGTGTCGTGGCCGGAGCCGATCCTGCTCGGCGGGCTCGCGTCGATCGTCGTCGCCGGGGCGGTCGCGGTCGTCCGGTGGCGCGGCGGGGAGCGGCCCCGGGCGGCGGCGGTTGGCCTGCTGATCGCGGTCGTCGCGACCCTGATCGCGCTCTACACCGGCCGCGCCGAGGACTTCTTCCTCCCGCGCATCGTCGCCAACGCCGGCAGCCTCGCGGCCTGGCTGGTCTCGATCGCGATCCGCTGGCCGCTGCTCGGGCTCGTGGTGAGCGCGGCGCTGGGCAAGCCCCGGGCGTGGCGGGACGACCCGGATCTGGTGCGCGGCTATTGCCGGGCGAGCTGGCTGTGGGCGGCGCAGTACCTGGTCCGGCTGGTGGTGCTCCTGCCCCTGTGGTTCGCCGACGACGTCGTCGCGCTGGGGGTCGCTCAGGTCGTCCTCACGTGGCCGCTGGTGCTGGTGTGCGCGCTGGGGTCGTGGCCGCTCGTGCGCTCGGCGCTCCCGCCCGGGCACCCCGGACCGCGGCACCCGGTGGGCGCCCGCCCGGCCGAGGAACAGGCGGTCGACGAGGCCGGGGCGCCCGGCTGACGACGCGGCTTTCCTGCCACTGGATCTGCAAGCGATCAAGCGATCAAGACCAGCACGCCGATAGGGACGCTTCGCTGGCGCCCGGGCACCGGCACGGGCCGGGGCGCGCCCAGGCCTCAGCGCACCGGCACCGGCTCCGGACGCTTCGCCGGGCGCCCGTCGCCGGTGCTGCGGCCCTGCACGCGCCGCTGCACCCACGGCAGCAGGTGCTCGCGGGCCCAGCGCAGGTCGGCCTCGCGGCGTCTCATCCACGGCGTCGGGACCGTCGGCGGCCAGGGCTCGCGCCAGTCGACGTCGGAGGGCACGCCGAGCACCTCGAGCACCCGCGCGGCGACCCGCTGGTGGCCCTCGGCGTTGAGGTGCAGCCGGTCGTCGGCGCGGGCCCGCGGGTCGGCGAGGGTGTCCATCTCCCACATGTCGATCAGCTGGGCGCCCTGCCGGTGCGCGATCTCACGGATCAGCTGGTTCATGACCGCCAGCCGCCGGCCCACGAGGTCGACGACGGGCGTCGCGCGGGTGTTGAAGCCCGTGAACATCAGCACGTCCGCGCCCTCGTCGCCGAGCCGGACGACGGCGGCCTCGAGCCGCTGCGCGAGCTCGGCCGGCTTCGCGGAGGGGCGCAGCAGGTCGTTGCCGGCCGCGCAGATGCTCACGAGGTCGGGGGACATCGCGTGGGCGCGCTCGACCTGGGTGTCGACGACCTGCTCGAGCAGCTGCCCCCGCACGGCGAGGTTGGCGTAGCGCAGGACGGGGTCGCGCGCCGCCAGGGCGTCGGCCACCCGGTCGGCCCACCCGCGTTCGGTGCCGGTGCGGGGATCGACGTCCCCGACCCCCTCGGTGAAGCTGTCGCCCACGGCGACGAAGGTGCTCCAGGACATGGACCCGATCATCCTCGGTACGACGGTCTCGCGCCGACTGCCCCATCCGGAGTACGGCGTTGCTCAGAACGACGGCTTTGTCGTGGAGGGAGGGGGGTGAACGCCCTCACCGTGGGGCCACCCTGGCACCCTGGGGGCGTCTCCAGAGACGGATCCGGTGGAGCGGGCACTGCCTGCTGCCCGGCTTCGGCCCGTATGACCCCGATGTGACGACGAGCCCTGGGAGCCATGGCACAGACTCCGACGAGGACGGCAGGTGGCGACATGACGCCACCGGACGACTCGAAGAAGTCGTCCTCCGGCCTGTCCGTCCCGCAGATCGTCGCCGGCGCACTCGCCGCGGCGACGGCGGCCATCCTCGGGTCGTTCATGGGGGTGGCCGGGACCATCGGCGGCGCCGCCGTCGCCTCGGTGATCTCCACGATCGGCTCGTCGCTCTACCAGCGCTCGCTGGAGCGCACCCGCGACGCGGTGAAGGACCGGCTGGTCGTCAACGCGGCCGCCGGCACCAAGGTCGCGCAGGCGGTGGCCAAGGTCACCGGCGACGGCGTCCCGGCGGCGAGCCCGCAGGGCAGCGCCCAGCGCCAGGCCGGCCCGGGCGCGCGACCCGGGACCGCCGGGGCGCGCCCGCCGGGCGCGCCGGCTGCGGGCGGTCCACCGAACCGCCCGGTCGCTCCGCCGTTGCCCACCCACCGGCTGCCCGACGGCGGGCTCGCGCCCGGACGCCGGCAGGTCGGGACGCCCCAACCGGCCCCACAGGCCCAGCCCACTCAGCAGGCGGGCGCCCCGCAGCAGCTGCGGGCCGGTGGGCGCACCGTCACCACCCGTCTCGACGCCGCCGGCCGCCCGGTGCCGGCAGACCCGACGCGGCGCATCCCGGACGCACGCACCCCCGACGGGCCGCCGCGCGGCCCGGATGGGCGGCCGCTGCCTCCGGGTGTTCCCGGGACGCCGCCGCGGGGCACCGGCCCCGCCGACCCCACCCGCCGCGTCGGGATGCCCGGCGTGCCCACGCCGCCTCCGGGGATGCCAGTGCCCCCGCCCGGCGGTGACCCGACGACGGCCTACCTCGGCGCGGGTCCCGACGACGACCCGACGCAGCTCGCCGGCGCGGTCGACCGGCCCCGCGGCAAGCGCTCCTGGAAGACGTGGGTGACCCTGGGCGGCGTCGCGGCCAGCATCTTCGCGATCGGCCTGCTCGCGAGCTTCGCGGTCGAGACGGCCGCCGGGCACCCGCTCTCGGGCGGCAGCTCGGGGACCTCGGTCGGGTCGCTGTTCGGCGAGTCGACCGGCGCGCCGCAGACCACGAGCGAGACGCCGACGACCGAGACGTCGGACAGCTCCCAGCAGTCGACGACGCGCTCGACGGACCGCTCCGGCGTGCAGGCCCCCCAGTCGGGCTCGAACTCCCCGGGGACGACGGCGCCGACCACGACCCGCCAGCCGAACGGCGGAGTCCTGTCCTCACTGGTCCCGCAGTTCCAGGAGCAGGGCTCCGGCGGGTAGGGAGGCGCGAAGCGCACCGGCCGCGGCCTCCGGGTCCTCGGCCTCGGTGATCGCGCGCACCACCACCGCGCGCGTCGCGCCCGCGGCCACGACCTCGGGCAGCCGCGCCCGGGAGATCCCGCCGATCGCGAACCACGGCCGCTCCGGTGCGGCCGCCGCGGTGGCCCGCACCAGGTCCAGGCCCGGCGCGGGCCGCCCCGGCTTGGTCGGGGTGGGCCAGCACGGACCGGTGCAGAAGTAGTCGACGCCGGGCTCCGCCGCCGCCGCGTGCGCCTGGTCCTCGTCGTGGGTGGAGCGCCCGATCAGCACGTCGTCGCCGAGGATGCGACGGGCCACCGCCACCGGCAGGTCGTCCTGCCCGAGGTGGAGCACGTCGGCGCCGGCGGCGAGGGCGATGTCGGCCCGGTCGTTGACCGCGAGCAGCGCGCCGTGGCGGCGGCACGCCTCGGCGAGGACCGCGAGCGCCTGGAGCTCGTCGCGTGCCTCCATCCCCTTCTCGCGCAGCTGCAGCACGTCCACCCCGCCGCGCAGCGCCGCGTCGGCGAACTCGGCGAGGTCCCCCCGCTCGCGCCGGGCGTCGGTGCAGAGGTAGAGCCGGGCCCGGTCGAGGCGTTCCCGACGACGGGTCCCGAGGTCCTGGAGAGCGTGCGTCGAGGTGGGCATCACGGGCGACGCTAGCGCGTAGTGTGGCGGGTGAGCACCACCACGGGAGCCCGGAGGCCGGGCTGAGAGGGGACAGGGCCACCGGCCCACGGTCCCGACCGTCGAACCTGATCCGGGTCATGCCGGCGCAGGGAGGGAATGACGATGGACGACCGCCACAGCCGCGTCGTCGTCGTCGGCGCCGGGGTCGTCGGCACGACGGCGGCCTGGGTCGCCGCGCGGGACGGGCTCGCCGGCGAGGTCGTGCTCGTCGACCCCGAGCCCGGCTCCGGTGCGTCGTGGGTCGCGGGCGGCATGCTCGCACCGATCACCGAGGCCTGGCCGGGCGAGCGCGAGCTGCTGGAGCTCGGGGCGGCGTCGCTGGCGCGCTGGCCCGCGTTCGCGGCCGCCGTCGAGTCGGCCTCCGGACGGCCGGTCGGGCTGCGCCGGGAGGGGACGCTCGCCGTCGTCGTCGACACCGCCGACCGGGAGGACCTCGACCGCATCGTCGAGCACCTGCGGGCCTGGGGACGCGACGCCGAGCGCCTGTCCGGCCGCGAGACCCGTCGTCGGGAACCCGCCCTCGGACCCGCGGTGCGGGCCGGGCTCGCCGTGCCCGACGATCTCGCCGTCGACAACCGGCTGCTGCTCGCCGCGCTGCGGGCCGCGGCGGCCGGGGCGGGCGTCGTCGTGCGCCGCGAGCCGGTGGCGCGGGTGGCCGAGTCCGGCGGGGCCGTGTCCGGTGTGGAGCTGGCGTCGGGCGAGGTGCTCGACGCCGGGCGGGTCGTCATCGCGGCGGGAGCGTGGTCGGGGTCGCTGCACCCGGCTCTGCAGGGCCTGGTTCGGCCGGTGAAGGGGGAGATCCTGCGGGTGCGCGCCCGCCCCGGGTCGCTGCCGCCCCCGACGCGGACCGTGCGGGCGGCGGTGTCCGGTCGCGCGGTCTACGCGGTGCCGCGCGACGGCGGGCGGCTCGTCCTGGGCGCCACGCAGTACGAGGCCGGGTTCGACGCCGACGTGACCGTCGGCGGGGTCCGCGACCTGCTCGCCGACACCGAGCGCGTGCTGCCCGGCATCGCCGACTACGCGCTCGAGGAGTCCGCCGCGTCGTTCCGGCCCGGCACCGCCGACAACCTGCCCCTGCTCGGCGCGGTGCCCGGCGCCCCGACCGGCCTGCTCGCCTGCTTCGGCCACGGCCGCAACGGCATCCTGCTCACCGCGCTGACCGCGGACGTCGTCGCCGACCTGCTCGCCGGCCGCCCCGTACCGGAGGAGTCGCTCGCGGCCACGGCGTCCCGGCTCGCCACGCTGGAGGTGTCCTCGTGATCGTGCTCGTCAACGGCGTGGTGACCGAGGTCGACGCCGACGCGACCCTGGCCGACGTGCTCGCCGCGCACGGGGTGCCGGAGCGGGGCGTGGCGGTCGCGCTGTCCGGGGAGGTCGTGCCCCGCGGCGCCTGGGCGTCGACGCGACTGCGCGACGGGGCCGTGCTCGAGGTGCTCACCGCGGTGCAGGGAGGCTGATCCGACATGGGCGACCCGCTGGTGGTCGGCGGCCGGGAGATCGGCTCGCGGCTGATCATGGGGACCGGCGGCGCGGCGAACCTCGCGGTGCTGGAGCGGGCGCTGGTGGCGTCCGGCACGGCGCTGACGACGGTGGCCATGCGCCGCCTCGACGCGGGCGGCGGTCCCGGGGTGCTCGCGCTGCTCGAGCGGCTGGGCATCGAGGCGCTGCCCAACACCGCGGGCTGCCGCACCGCGGCGGAGGCGGTGCTCACGGCGCGGCTGGCCCGCGAGGCGCTGGACACCGACCTGGTGAAGCTCGAGGTGATCGCCGACGACCGCACCCTGCTGCCCGACCCGATCGAGCTCCTCGACGCCGCCGAGCAGCTGGTCGACGACGGGTTCACCGTGCTGCCCTACACCAACGACGACCCGGTGCTCGCGTCGAAGCTCGCCGACGCCGGCTGCGCGGCGGTGATGCCGCTCGGGCTCGCCGATCGGGACAGGGCTGGGCATCCGCAACCCGCACAACATCGAGATGATCGTCGCGGCGTCGGAGGTGCCGGTGGTGCTCGACGCCGGGATCGGCACGGCGTCGGACGCGGCGCAGGCGATGGAGCTGGGCTGCGACGCGGTGCTGCTGGCGACCGCGGTGACCCGCGCGTCGGACCCCGAGGCGATGGCGACGGCGATGCGGCTGGCGGTGGAGTCGGGCCGGCTGGCGCGCGGGGCGGGCCGGATCCCGCGGCGGTGGTGGGCGCAGGCGTCGACGCCGGCGGTGGAGTAGGCCTCCAGCTTCCGTGCAAGCGGAGCGTCCCTATCGGCGTGCTGGCCTTGATCGCTTGCAGATCCAGTGGCAGGAAAGCCCCGTTGATCAGCGGGCGAGGAAGTCCTCGAGGATCGGCAGCACGACGTCGGCCCGGTGCAGCAGGCCGCTGTGCGTCGCGTGCGGAACGACGGCGAGGCGGGCGTCCGGGAGGAGCTCGAGCTCGAGCGCCGCGTGCTCGATGGTCACGAAGTCGTGGTCGCCGATCATGATCAACGTCCGCGCCGTGACCTGGGCCAGCTCGTCGTCGGACCAGCCGGTGAAGCCCTGGATCGTCGGCTGCAGCTTCGCCATGAACGCCTCGAGCCCGGCGTCCCCGGGCGGGGCCAGGCGCTCGTGCTCGGACCGCATCGCCGCGAAGTCCTCGGCGGTGGGCATGCGAGTGGAGGTCGCCCAGCGCGACGGGTCGGTGATGTCGACGTGGTACCCGTCCGGGCGGACGTGGCCGGAGGCGAAGACGAACCGGTCGAACCGGTCCGGCCACCGGATCGCCGCCTCCATCAGCGCAAGCCCGCCGAGGCTGAACCCGAGGGCGTCGACGCGGTCGAGGCCGAGGTGGTCGAGCAGTCCGACGAGGTCGCCCGCCAGGTTCGCCAGGGTCGGCTCGCGGTCCACGTCGGCCGTCCGGCCGTGGCCCTGCTGCTCGACCGTCACCACCCGGCGTCGGGAACTCAGCTCGGGAAGGATCGAGGAGAAGTTCAGGTCGATCGTGAGGTGACCACCTGGCACGAGCAGCAGCGGCACGCCGGCGTGCCCATGCTCCTCGTGATAGAGCGACAGCCCGTCGACCTCGGCGTACGGCACCTTCAGGCTCCCGCCCGGCCCTCGACGTAGGCCTTGAGGCGCGGCAGCGTGGCCTCGATCCCCCGCGCGTTCGACGACGGGAAGCCCAGCAGCTCGACGATCTTGGGCGAGCGGGAGGTGGACCAGTCGAAGGTCTCGGTGACCTTCGTCGACCCCTCGCCCACGGGCTCCAGCTCGTAGCGCCAGCGGTGGTGCCCGAAGTGCCGCCACGCGATCCGGCGGTCCTGTTCGAACTCCACGACCTCGTTGCTGATCGTGTACGGCACGCCGAGGCGCATCGACATGCCGAAGCGGTCGCCGAGCGAGAGCCGTTCCGGTCCCTTGATCGCGGAACGCACCGTGCCGGACCCGTCGAACCGCCCGTGCTGACGGGGGTCGGCGAGGACCTCGAACACGGCGGAGGGCGGGGCGTCGACGACGATGTCGCGGGTCACGCAGCGTTCGCTCACGGCCGCGGACCTTATCGACGACGGGGCTTTCCTCCCACTGGATCTGCAAGCGATCAAGACCAGCACGCCGATAGGGACGCTTCGCTGGCATCGAGGCCTCAGGACCCCAGCGTCACCGGCAGCGCGTCCACCCCGTACACGATCGACGTGGTCCGCAGCGGCAGCGTCCGCTCGTCGGCGGCCATCGCGATGGCGGGGAAGCGCTTCAACAGCGCCGGGTAGGCCGTCCGCAGCTCCATCCGGGCCAGCTCCGCCCCGATGCAGCGGTGGATCCCGTGGCCGAACGCCAGGTGCGGCGTCGGTGGACGGCGCGGGTCGAAGAACTCGGGGTCCGGGGTGAGGCGCGGGTCGCGGTCGGCGGCGGAGAGCGAGACGAGGATGCCGTCGCCCTCCGCGAGGTCGACGCCCCCGACCGTGATGGGCTCCGTCGCGAACCGCGGGAACGCGATCTGCACGACGGTGAGGTAGCGCAGCAGCTCCTCGACGAAGCCGTGCACCGAGTCCGGCTCGTCGCGGACCATGGCCGCGACCGACGGGTCCCGCAGCAGGATCACCGACCCGAGCGCCAGCATCGAGGCCGAGGTCTCGAGCCCGCCCGTGAGCAGCCCGTCGGCCAGCTCGGCCAGCTCGTCGGTGTCGAGCTCGTCACCGTGCTCCCGGATCAGCATGCCGAGCAGGCCGTCCCCGGGCGAGGCGCGCTGCCGCTCGATGACGCCCCGCAGGTACACCAGCGACTCGGAGATCTTGTCGAACGCCGCGGTCGCCCCGGCCAGGAGGTCGAACCGGGCCGTCGAGAGCGTCTGGAACTCGTCGCGCTCGTCGTAGGGGATGCCGAGCAGTTCGCAGATGGTCAGCGACGGGATGGGCGTGGCGAAGTCGCGGACGAGGTCGACCTCCTCGCCCGCGGCAGCGAGCTCGGCCATCGCGTCGAGGCGGCCGTCGACGATCTCGGTGATCCGCGGGCCCAGGCGGGACAGCCGCCGACCGGTGAACTCCGGGGTGAGCAGCCGCCGCAGCCGGGTGTGCTCGGGCGGATCGGTGAACCCGAGCCCGCCGGGGTTCTGCCCGGTGCCGATGCCGGCACGTCCGACGAGGTGGCCGAAGTCGGTGGACAACCCGCGGGTCCGCCCGAGGATCTCGCGGGCCTCCTCGTGCCCGGTCACCAGCCAGGCCTTCACCCCGAACGGCAGCGGGAAGTCGCGCACCGGGTCGTCCTCGCGGGCCTCGCGCAGGGCGGGCACCGGGTCGAGGCCGTCGCGACGCAGCGGCATGAGCGCGTAGTCGGGGATCAGGCTGATGGGGTCGAGCCCGCGTCTGCTGCGCCAGGCGAGGTAGTGGCGGGCGGCGAACCCGGTGACCCGCGTACGCACGGCTGCCGCCGCGCGCGCGAGGACGTCTCGCGCCGCGCTCGTCGTGCCGGAGCCCACGGTGACCACGTCCCCACTTTCCCGTATCGCCTGATCGGCTCTCCGGACGGGTGCAGGGTAGGGGGTCGCGGTGTGGCCCCGGGGTGACGTCGGTGCGTGTCACTCGTCTCGTGACTCGTCCGAGCGGGTGGCGATGGCGCCGGAGGTCGTCACGGACGTGGCGCCCCGCAGACCCACCCGGCGGAGCTCGACGTCGGCGAGCCGGAGCAGCACCGCCGGGTCGCCGCGACGCCAGGCCCCGGCCACGTCGCCCTCGGGCCCGGCGGCGCGGCGCACCCGGCGAGGCGCGCCGCGGACCAGCGCCCGCAGCGCGAGCAGGTCCACGTCGAGGTCCCGCGCCTGCAGGGACTGCCGGGCCCGCAGCACCCAGCGGACCCGCAGCGCCAGCCACGTCGTCAGGACCGGTACCGCGGCCACGACCACCACCAGCCACGCCAGCCCGGTCGCGACGGCGGCCACCGCCTCCACCTGGGCCTGCCCGGCGTTCGCGATCGCGGTCCCGGCGTCGGCGCCGGGGGAGAACGCCCCGGAGAGCCGGTCGCCGACGAACGGCACACCCCCCGCGGCCTGGGCGGCCCCGTCGAACACCCCGCGCACCCGGTCGCCGGCGTCGGTGAGCCCGCGCCCGGGCGCCTGCAGCGCCAGCACCGTGTCGTGCAGCGCGACGGCCGCGGTGACGACGAGCACGACCCACACGACGACGGCGAGGTCGGTGAGCACCTGCAGCATCCGGCGGCGCGGGCGCTCGGCGTAGAGGAGCAGGCGTGGCCCGCGGGGGGCGAGGGTGAGGCTCACGTCGGGGTGTGTGCCCGGCCACCCGCAGGGGCACACCGCCGCGGGGGAGCCCTGCCGTCGTGACGAAGGAGCCGCCGTGCCCGAGGTCCGCAAGGTCGCGATCCTGGACGACTACCAGCACGTGGCCCGGGAGAGCGCGCCGTGGCACCGCGTCACCGAGGGCCTCGGCGCCGAGATCACCACGTTCCACCACCACCTCGGCGGGCCCGACGACGTCGTCGCCGCCCTCGAGCCCTTCGACGCGCTCGTCGTCATGCGCGAGCGCACCGCGTTCCCCGCGGAGGTGCTCGAGAAGCTGCCGAACCTGCGCCTGCTGGTGACGACGGGTCCCGCGAACGCCGCGATCGACGTCGGCGCGGCGCACCGCGCCGGGATCACGGTGTCGGGCACCGGCGGGGTGTTCGACAACGCGGCGACGGTCGAGATGACGTGGGCGCTCATCCTCGCGACGGTGCGCCACGTCCCCGAGGAGGACCGCCGGCTCCGCGAGGGCGGCTGGCAGCAGACCGTCGGGAGCGATCTCAAGGGGCGCCGCCTCGGCGTCGTCGGGCTCGGCGGGATCGGCAAGCCGGTGGCCGCCGTCGGGCAGGCGTTCGGGATGGACGTGGCGGCGTGGAGCCGCCACCTCGACCCGGAGGACGCCCGGGCGGTGGGCGTCACGCCGGTCTCGAAGGAGGAACTGTTCGCGACGTCGGACGTCGTGACGATCCACATGAAGCTCTCGCGGGGCAGCCGCGGCCTCGTCGGGCGGGAGGACCTCGCGCGGATGACCGCGCACGCGGTGCTGGTGAACACCTCGCGCGGGCCGATCGTCGACGAGGACGCGCTGCTCGAGGCCCTGCACGCCGGGTCGATCGGCGGGGCCGGGCTCGACGTCTACGGCACCGAACCGCTGCCGGCCGGCTCGCCGTGGCGCTCCGCCCCGCGCACCGTGCTCACCCCGCACCTGGGCTACGTGACCTCGGAGACACTCACGAAGATGTACGCCGACGCCGTCGAGGACATCGAGGCGTACGCGGCCGGGTCACCGGTGCGGGAGCTGAGCGCGTGACGGCTCAGTCCCAGTCGGCGATCGCCCACAGCGGTGAGACCGGCCCGGTACCCGCTCCCAGCGGGTAGGACGCCGCCACCGCGTGGCGGATGTAGCGCTCGGCGTAGGCCACGGCGTCGGGGATGGTCAGCCCGCGTGCGAGGCCGGCGCAGGTGGCGCTGCCCAGCGCGTCGCCCGCGCCGTGCACGTGTGGGGTGTCGATCCGCGGCCCGGTGAACTCCCAGGTCTGCTCGCCGTCGGAGAGCAGGTCGGTGACCTGCGGCGGGCCGTGCAGGTGCCCGCCCTTGACGAGCACCCACCGGGCGCCGAGGTCGTGGAGCGCGTCGGCGGCCTTCCGGGCGGTGCCGGGGCCGGTGACCGTCACGCCGGTGAGCAGCCGGACCTCGTCGAGGTTCGGGGTGACGAGCGCCGCGCGGGGGAAGAGCAGCGTGCGGAAGGCCTCCATCGCGTCCTCGGCGAGCAGCGGCTCGCCGTACATCGACGCGGCGACGGGGTCGACGAGGAACGGCACCCGGTCGTCGTCGCGCCCGATCCCGACGTCGTCGACGACCCCCGCGACCGCCTCGATGATGTCGGCCGTCGCGAGCATGCCGGTCTTGGCCGCGCCGACGCCGATGTCGGATACGACGGCCCGGACCTGCGCGGCGACGACGTCCGGGGGCACGAGGTGCACTCCGGAGACGCCCAGCGAGTTCTGGACGGTCACGGCGGTGACCGCGACGCAGCCGTGCACCCCGCACGCCGTCATCGCGCGCAGGTCGGCCTCCAGCCCGGCGGCGCCCCCGGAGTCGGAACCCGCGATCGTCAGCGCGCGCGGGGGCGTGTCGGCCATGGGGAGCACGCTCCCACGTGAGCGGAATTCGTCGCCCGGGCGACCACATCCGTTCACATGGGCATGGCCCTGACCGGTCCGTGGCCGGCCCCCAGCGGGTAGGAGTTCTCGACGGCGCGGGTGATGAACGCCTTGCCCAGCGCCACCGCGTCCACCAGCGACATCCCGCGCGCGAGCCCGGCCGTGATCGCCGCGGCCAGCGAGTCGCCGCCCCCGTGGGTGTGGGCCCGGTCCAGGCGCGGCGAGCGGAACTCGTGGACCTCGCCGTCGGCGGAGGACAGCAGGTCGACGCACTCGGGCTGGGGACGACCCGTCGTCGCCTCCAGGTGCCCGCCCTTGACGAGCACCGCGGCCGCCCCGAGCCGGTGCAGGGCGGCGGCGGCCTCGTGGGCCGAGGCCTCGTCGACCACCTTGACGTCCGCGAGCAGCGCGATCTCGTCGAGGTTCGGGGACACCAGCGTGGCGCGCGGCAGCAGCTCGGTCCGCACCGCCTCGAGGGCGTCCTGCGCGAGCAGCGGACTGCCGCTCATCGAGGCCGCGACGGGGTCGACCACGAAGGGGATCCCCGACGGACCGCCGATCCCGGCCGCGTCGCACGCCCCGGCGACCGCCTCGATGATCTCCCGGGTGGCGAGCATTCCGGTCTTGGCCGCGTCGACGCCCATGTCGCCGGCCACGGTGCGGATCTGGGCGGCGACGATGTCGGCCGGCACCTCGTGCACCGCCGACACCCCGAGGGAGTCCTGCACCGTCACCGCGGTGACCGCGACCGACCCGTGCACCCCGCAGGCCGCGAAGGCGCGCACGTCCGCCGTCAGGCCCGCACCACCGCCGGAGTCGGTGCCGGCGATCGTCAGGGCGACAGGGGGTGACGCGGTGGTGCTCATCGACGTGATGCCTCCCTACGCCGGCATGACCCGGTCAGGTTCGGACGGTCGGCGGCGCCGTGGATACCCCTGAGGCCGCCCTCTCAGCCCGCTCGTGGCGCGGGCTCCCGTGGTGTGCCGTGCTCGTCGGCACCCCGCCGACGCTGCCAGCCGGGTCGGGACCCGGCAAGGTCGCTGGTCAGGTCAGGTGAGCTCGGCCGGCACGGCGAGGACGTCGACCATGGCCTCTCCCCGCAGGACGGTGACCGGCAGCGTGCGCCCGATCGAGTCGGCGAAGAGCCGTCGCTGCAGCCCCTGGGCGTCGACGACGGGCTCGCGGTCGGCGTCGACGACGATGTCGCCCCGGCGCAGGCCCGCCTTCGCGGCCGGGCTCCCGGCGACGACGTCCGCGACCCGCAGACCCTTCGCGCGCCCGAGCCGGGCGGCGACCTCCACCGGCAGCGGTGCCGGGGAGCCGACGACTCCGAGGTAGCCGCGGCGCACCCGGCCGTCGCGGCGCAGGGCCGCGAGGATGTCGCGGGTCGTCGTCGTGATGGGCACGGCGAGACCGAGGCCCACGCCGGCGACGGCGGTGTTGATCCCGACGACGTGCCCGGACGCGTCGGCGAGCGCGCCGCCGGAGTTCCCGGGGTTCAGCGCGGCGTCGGTCTGGATCACGTCCTCGACGACGCGGCTCGCCGTGCCGTCGCGGGTCGGCAGCGAGCGCCCGAGGGCGCTCACGACGCCGGCGGTGACGCTGCCCGCGAGGCCGAACGGGTTGCCGACGGCGACGACGAGCCGGCCCACCCGCAGACGGCCGGCGTCGCCGAGGGCGACCGGCTCCGGGGTGGTGGCGTCGGGGTGCACGGCGAGGACGGCGAGGTCGGAGAGCGAGTCGGCGCCGAGGACGCGGATGTCGGCGTGCCCGCCGTCGGCGAAGGTGGCGCGGCCGGTGCGGGCGGCGGCGACTACGTGGGCGTTGGTGACCAGGACGGTGCCGGGACCGGCGGGGTCGCTCACGACGACCGCGGAGCCCGCGCCGCGCGGGCGTTCCGGGTCGCCGACGGCGAGGGCGGCTACGGCGGGGCCGACCGTCTCCGCGACGGCGACCACGGTGCGGGAGTAGGAGTCGAGCTCGTCCACACCATCGTGCTTACACCGTTGCAGCTGTAGCGGGGAGCCGTGTGCGCTGTCGGCGAAAAGGTGCGCTCCGCGCTCGTGAGCAGTAATCCGCCCTATACCACGGATTAGTGCTCACGGGCCGTAGGCACCTAGTGTCCGAACGGGTCCGGGTCGACCCCCGGCATCCACGAGTGACCGGGGACGCCCCAGCCGTGGTCACGCACCGCCCGCTTGGCGGCGCGCTTGTTCCGCCCGACGAGCCGGTCGAGGTAGACGTGGCCGTCGAGATGGTCGGTCTCGTGCTGCAGGCAACGGGCGAAGAAGCCGTGCCCGGAGACCTCGAGCGGCGCGCCCTCGACGTCGTACCCGGTGACCTTCGCCCACTCCGCCCGCCCGGTCGGGAAGGTCTCCCCGGGGACCGAGAGGCAGCCCTCGGCGTCGTTGTCCTCATCGGGCATCGTCTCGGGGACCGGGCCGGTTTCGAGGGTCGGGTTGACGACGACGCCGCGACGACGCTCGCCGTCGAGCTCGGGGTCGGGGCAGTCGTGGACGAACACCCGCCGCCCGACCCCGATCTGGTTCGCGGCCAGACCCACGCCGTGGGCCGCGTCCATGGTCTCGAAGAGGTCCTCGACGAGGGTCTTGAGCTCCGGTGAGCCGAACTCGTCGTCCGCGAACGGGCGTGTCGGGACGTGCAGCACGGGCTCACCGGTGATGACGATCGGGCGGACGGTCACGGCGGGGCAGCCTAATGACCTGCGGGATCGCGGCTCGCGGTGGTGACGCCGTGCGTTGCCACGGTGTTGTCGGAGGGTCGTGGTTGAATGGAGGCACGCGAATGACACCCGTGTCATTCGAGTACGGGCCCTCGGCTGTCGGTCAGCGCCGGAGCCGGGCGCCCGGAGGAACGAGCCTCTCCGAGGAGGGTGATGGACGCCCCAGCAGCCTCGACCGATCCGGCGCCGGCCACCGGCCCGTCCGGGCAGCATGCCTCGGCCCCGGAGGACGGCCTGACCCGTCGTGACCGGGAGATCCTCGCCTTCGAACGGCAGTGGTGGAAGTACGCCGGCGCCAAGGAGCAGGCGATCCGCGAGCTCTTCGACATGTCGGCCACCCGGTACTACCAGGTGCTCAATGCCCTGGTGGACCGCCCCGAGGCGCACGTGGCCGACCCGATGCTCGTGAAGCGGCTGCGGCGGCTGCGCCAGACACGTCAACGCGCTCGTGCGGCGCGTCGGCTCGGTGTGGAGCCGAGCTAGTGGTCTCCTGAGTCCGACGAGGTCGACGCCCACATGGGCGAGGGCGTGACGACCGGAATCGGAAGGGGAGCAGGGTCATGACGGGTCCCGGGGCGTCCGGCGCCTCCCGCTTGCGCATCGCGGGCGTCGCGCTGCTCGGCGTGGCAGCCATCGCCGCCGTCGTGGGTCTGATCAGCCTCGGCGGCCAGGGCAGCTCGGCCGCACCCGCCCCCCCGCCCTCCGCGGCCGGCCCCGCGCCCACATCCGGTCCCGCTCCCTCGGCGGCCCCGGGTCCTGCGCCCGGGCAACCGAACGCGGCCGCACCGGGGGTCGGCCAGCCGGGCCTGCCGGGCGCCGCCCTGCCCGGCGCCCCCACGCCGGGCGCGGCCCCGCCGGTGGTCGGTGCCCTGCCGCCCGTGGCGGCCGCGCCGCCGATCGTGCCGGGCGCGGGCCCGGGAGGCGCCGCAGCGGGCGGCGGCAACGCCGCCTCGGGGGGCGGCGCCGGTGGCCCGGGGGGCGGCACCGCGACCTACGCCGCCGTCCCGGTACGGGTCTACAACAACTCGATGATCGTGGGGCTCGCCGAGAAGGCGGGCGACCAGCTGAAGGCCCGCGGGTTCGACGTCGTCGAGACCGGCAACTACGCGCAGGGCATCGTCCCGGTGAGCACGGCCTACTACCGGCCGGGCACCGACGAGCAGGGCGCGGCCGACGCCGTCGCGGCATCGTTCGGCCTGCGCTCCGAGCCCCGCTTCCCCGGGATCGCGAACGCCTCGCCCGGCGTCATCGTCATCGCCACCAACAACTGGGGCCAGACCGCGCAGAAGGGCTCCTGACGCCCCCTGACCGCCACGTCCTCCGGGCCGCCCATGCGTGAGCGGCGCCGTTCTGGCGTCAGATGCCAGGAACGTGCCGTTGCCGGCAGCCGGGGTCGGCGCCGCCCATGCGTGAGCGGCGCCGTTCTGGCGTCAGATGCCAGCAACGTGCCGTTGCTGGCACCCCGGCGGCCGCTCACCCCCGCGTCGCGTACGCCTCCAGCTCGGCCAGCTGACGCGGGTCCAGCGAGGGCCGCACCACCTCCCGGGCGGCCGCGAACTGCGCGGCCGTGACCTCGGTGGAGTCGAGCGAGGCCCGCATGGCCGTGAGCGCCGCCTCGCGCACCAGCGCCGAGCAGTCCGCCGCCGAGTAGCCGTCCAGGTCGCGCGCGAGGGCGTCCAGATCGACGTCGGACGCCAGCGGAGTCGCCTTCGACGCGGCTCGCAGGATCGCCGCCCGCGCCGGTGCGTCCGGCGGCGGGACGTAGATTCTGGCGCTCGAGCCGGCCCGGCCGCAGCAGCGCCGGGTCGATGAGCTCGGGCCGGTTGGTCGCCCCGAGCACCACCACGTCGCGCAGCGGGGTGGCCCCGTCGAGCTCGGTGAGCAGGGCCGCCACCACGCGGTCGGCCACCCCGGCGTCGCTCGACCCGCCCCGCCGGGGCGCCAGCGCGTCGACCTCGTCGAGGAACACCAGCGCCGGCGCAGCGTCGGCCGCGCGGCGGAAGAGCTCGCGCACCGCCCGCTCGGACTCACCGACGTACTTGTCGAGCAGTTCCGCCCCCTTGACGACGAACACGTTGAGCCGACCGGTCCCGGCCAGCGCCCGCATCAGATAGGTCTTCCCGCCGCCGGGCGGCCCGTAGAGCAGCACCCCGCGTGGCGGCTCCACCCCGAGACGGGCGAACGAGTCGGGGTAGGTCAGTGGCCAGAGCACGGTCTCGGTGAGCGCCTGCTTCGTCTCGGTCATGTCGCCGACGTCGTCGAGCGTCAGCCCGCCCGAGTGCAGCGTCTGCGACCCCGACGACGACAGCGCCACCGGCCGCACCGACGTCACCGCGCCGAGGAGGTCCTCCTGGTGCAGGCGCAGCTCCCCGTCCTCGGGTCCCCGCAGCGCGGCCCGCACGGCGGCCTCCCGGCGCAGCGCCACGAGGTCGGCCGCGACGAAGCCGGGTGTGCGCAGCCCGACGACGCCCAGGTCGATGTCGGCGGCCAGCGGCACCTCGCGCAGCAGCACCCGCAGGAGCTCGGCGCGGTCGCGGTCCCCGGGCGCTGCGAGCCCGAGCTCGCGGTCGACGACGTCGGGGGTGCGCAGGCGCGGGTCGACCGACTCGGCGCCCTGGGCGGTCGCGACCAGCGCGACCCGCTCCGAGGCCACCACGGCCCGCAGTTCGTCGAGCACCACCGTCGCCAGCGGCGGCGGGTCCGAGGCCGGCAGCAGGGCCTCGACGTCGGGCACCAGCAGCACCGCGCGGGTCTCCCCGGTGGCGGCCTCCCGGGCCCGGCGGCAGGCCGTCCGGACCCGCTCCGCCGCCGCGCCCGCCTCGAGCGCCGCGGCCGCGGGCGCGTCCAGCACGACGAGGCGGGCCTGCGCCTCCGCCGCGACCGCCCGGACCAGCGTGGTGCGCCCGACGCCCTCCGGCCCGACCACCAGCACCCCCAGCCGGGGCGCGGCGCCGAGACGGGTCAGCAGCTCGGGGCGGCGGAACACCAGGTCGAACCACTCGCCCAATCGCCGCGCCGCGTCCTGGTGGCCGACCAGGTCGCTGACGGCAGGCGGGGGCGGCTCGGGCGGGGCCGCCGGGGCGGGCACCGGCGCCGACGCCGGCGGGGCACCGGCGACGGCGGCCGCGAGCCCCGGTCCCGGGGCGGCGGTACCCCCTATCGGCGTGCTGCCCTGTCCCGGGACCCCCGCGAAGAACCCGGACGGCGCGAAGGCCTGCGCGCCCGACGACACCGGCTCCGCCGAGCCGGTGCGCGCGCCGCCCTGCCACTCCACGACGGTGCTCGGCCCGACCACGTACGCCGCGTCGGCGCCGGGCTCGGCGGCCACCACCGTGACGAGCTCCGTCGTCCAGGTGCCGCCGAGCTCGGCCGAGAGCCGGGTGCGGGTGCCGACGGCGTCCGCTCCCGGCACCGGGGCGAGGTCCTGGGGGAGCAGCGAGACCGTGTCGCCCGGCGTCACGACCTTGCCGGTCAGCGCCAGCCGCACGGTCTCCGGCGCCACGGCGGTCGAGGCGAGCCGTGACCCGGCGACGGTGAGCGTGCGGGCCGCGGTGACGGCGACCGGCTCGACGGCCACCGCGGTGCCCGCGACGATGCCCGCGTTCACCATCGCGGTCTCGTCGAGCGTGGCCGTGCCCGGCGCGACCGGTCCGGTGGCCGGGGCGGCCAGGGCGACCGTCGCGCGGGTGCCCACCACCCGGACGGCGTCCCAGGCGGCCAGCCCGAGCGCCGCGAACACCTCGGCGTGCAGCCGGACCACGCCGCGGCGGGCGTCGGTGGCGGAGGTCGAGAGCTGCGCGGTCAGCGTGACCTGCGGGACCCCGGGCCCGGTCACGGCCGCTCCGGCCCGGGACGCTCGGGGCCGGGTCGCTCAGGACCCGGCCGGTCGGAGCCGGGCCGGTCGGTTCCGGGCCGATCCTGGGGGCGCCGATCCGGGCCGCGCGCCTGCGCCCGCCGGCGGGACCCCCGCACGCCCAGCCGTCGCGAGCCGGGACCCCGGTCGCCGGCCCGGTCGCGGTTGATCGTGCGGCGTCCCGCGCGGGCGGCCGCGCCGGCCACGCGCCGAGGCAGCGGCCGCCGGGGCGGGACCAATCCGAGCCGGCGGTGGGCGCGCCGGACGGCGCGGCGCTGCCGGGGCGGGACGTGCCAGACCTCGGGATGCCGCTCCAGCCAGCGGTACCGGTAGACGGCGTAGGGGATGTGGGCCAGGTAGAGCAGGATCGCGACCGGGTAGAGCGCGAATGGGACGGCGACGACCGCGGCGGCGGCCAGTGCCACGAGGACGAGGGCTGGAGCGACGGCCGCGGGCGGGACCCGCACGCTCTTCAGCGACGCCGTCGGGATGCGGGAGATCATCAGCGCGGCCGAGAGCACCGTCCAGATCGCGACGGTGACAGGCGCCGACCACCAGCCCGGGCCGAGCAGCAGCTCGGTCGCCAACGGGGTCAGCGCCACCAGCGCGCCCGCGGGCGAGGGGACGCCGACGAAGAACTCCCCGGCGAACGGCGGGGCCTCGACGTCGTCGGACAGGGTGTTGAACCGCGCGAGCCGCAGCGCCGTCGACACCACGAGGACGAGCGCGACCACCCAGCCGACCCGCAGGTCGTGCAGCGACCAGAGGAAGAGGATGAGGGCGGGGGAGACGCCGAACGAGATGCAGTCCGACAGCGAGTCGAGCTCCGCACCGATCCGGCTGGTGGCGTCGAGGAGGCGGGCGAGCCGGCCGTCGAGGGCGTCGAACACCCCGGCCAGCGCGATGGCGGCGATGGCGCCCACGTGATTGCCGGTGAGCATGAACTGCACGCCGGACAGCCCGGCGCACAGCGCGAGGACGGTGACGGCGTTGGGCAGCAGGCGGATGCCGGGCGCGTTGGACGCGGGCACGCGGTCAGCCTCCGTCATCCGCGGCCGTCGGTGGGAGGGTGGCCGCAGCCGGGAGGGTGGCCACCACGGTCTCCGCGCCCACCGTGCGCTGGCCCGCCTCGACCGCGATCTCCGACCCCGGCGGCAGCAGCAGGTCGACCCGCGACCCGAAGCGGATGAGCCCGTAGGTCTCCCCGGCGGCCACCTCGTCGCCCGGCGCGGCGTCGCACACGATGCGCCGCGCGACCAGCCCGGCGATCTGCACGACGGCGAGGTCGCGGCCCTCGGTGTCGCGCAACCACACCGAGGTGCGGGCGTTGCCCTCGCTGGCCTCGGGCAGGTCGGCCGAGACGTAGGTGCCGGGCCGGTGCTCGACGGCGAGGACCTGGCCGTCGGCGGGGATGCGCTGGACGTGCACGTCGTAGACGGACAGGAAGGTGCTCACGCGGGGGCGCGGGCCGGACGGGAAGCCCTTCGCGACGAGCTCCGGCGGCGCCTCGGCGTCGCCGACCACGCTCACCGTGCCGTCGGCGGGGGCGACGGCGATGCCGGCCCGTCGCGGGGTGGTGCGCCGCGGGGCCCGGAAGAACGCGGCGACGGCGGCGGTGGTCAGTGCGGCGCCGAGCGTGCCGCGCCCGCGGACCACCCGGAGCGCGAGCGCTCCGGCCGCGACGGTGCCGATGACGGGCCGACCCCCTGGGTGCAGCGGCGGGAGCGTCTCGCGGACGAGGTCGACCGCGTGGCGGACGGGGTGGCGCCGGGGGGCGGGCAGGTGCTCCCGCGCCGTGGCGCTCGGGTCGCCGGGAGCGGGGGAGCGGTCGGACGCGACCATCGGTATGGGGATCCCTCGGTCGAGGTGCGGACAGGACGAACCTATCGGGCGGCGCACGCGGACCACGCGGTGGAACCGTGAGGTGGGCGCGGCGATCGGTGCGCCGGATCCGGGGCGAGGGGCCGGGGCCGCCATCCCCCGAGACGGCGACCCCGGCCGAGAACCGCTCGTCCGCTCCCCAGCGACAAGCGGTTGGTCGACAGCGATCGTCACTCGATCGCGCATCGGACTACCCCGGTCGAACTCGACGGCGCATACGCCGTGAGAGTCCTCACACATGGTGCCCGATCTTCCTCGGAATCCCAAGGCCGATTCGCTCGGACGGCCCAGCAGAAGCACTCGCACGGCGGCTCGACGGCCGACCCGGAACCGGTTCAGGGGAGGGAATCGAGGAGCCAGACCTCGACCTCGGTGCCCGCCGCCACCTCCGTCACCTCCTCGCCGACCACGAAGAGACAGTCCGCGTGGGCGAGCGAGGCGAGCAGGTGCGACCCGGCCCCCCCGACCGGGCCGACCGTGCCGGTGACCGCGTCCAGCCGGCCGCGGCGGAACTGGCGGCGCCCCGCCGGGGAGCGCAGGTCCTCCGACACCCGGGCGCTCACCCGGGCGCGCCCGGGCTGGGGGTGCCCGGCCGCGGCGCGCAGCGCCGGCCGGACGAAGACCTCGAACGACACCAGCGAGCTCACCGGGTTGCCGGGCAGGGTGACGACGGGGACGGCGTGCCCGTCGTGGGAGTACCGCCCGGCGCCCTGGGGCATGCCGGGCTGCATCGCGACCTTGGTGAACGCCACGCCCCGCGAGGCGAAGGCGTCCTTGACCACCTCGTACGCGCCGGCGCTCACGCCGCCGGAGGTGATGACGAGGTCGGTCGGCTCGGCCAGCGCGGCATCGAGGGTCGCGAGGAACTGGTCCACGTCGTCCGGGACGAAGCGCAGGAGCCGCGCGCACCCGCCCGCGTCCTCGACGGCGGCCGCGAGCATCGGCCCGTTCGACTCGTGGATATGGCCGTGCCGCAGCGGCTCCCCAGGGGCGACGAGCTCGGAGCCGGTCGAGAGCACGAGCACCCGCGGGCGCCGGTGCACGACGAGCTCCGCGGCACCGACCGCCGCCGCCAGCCCGATCTGCGCCGGCCCGAGCACCGTGCCCGCCGCGAGCACGACCTGGCCGGCGAGGACGTCCTCACCGGCGCCGCGCACGTTCTGCCCGGCCTCGACGGCCTTCTCGACGGTGACCGCCGCGCCCGGCAGCCCGCCGTCGGTCCACTCCACCTGCACGACCGCGTCGGCGTCCTCGGGCAGCGGGGCGCCGGTCATGATCCGGTGCGCGGTGCCGGGGGTGAGCGGCGGCCCGTCGACGCGGCCGGCGGGGACGTCCTCGGTGACGGGCAGCGTGACCGGGGGCTGCCCGAGGTCCGCTGCGCGCACCGCGTAGCCGTCCATCGACGAGTTCGCGAAGGGCGGGAGCGCGATCGGGGAGGTGAGGTCGGCAGCCAGCACGCGGTCGCGGACGTCGGTGAGCCGGACGGTCTCGGCGCCGGTGGGGGCGACGAGCGCCGCGACGGCGGCCGCGTGCTCCTCGACCGGGCGCATGGCGGCGGGATCGCCGTGGTCGTGGCCGTGCCCGTGGCCGTGCCCCTGGTCGTGGTCGTGGCCCCGGCCGTGCTGCGCTGCCCGTGCGTCCTCGCCCACGACGCCATCGTGCCTGGCCGGGCACGCCGGGGCCGAGCGGACCCGGTCCGCGCGAGCCGGCGACTACTCTCGGCGCCGTGTCGGTCCCCCCGTCGGACCCGGAGGCGTCGGACCCAGTGCCGCCGGGTGACCCCTGGTCGGCGACCTCGACGCGCACGGCGGAGGACCTCAGCGGCAGCGCGCTCGGCCGGTTCCGGGTCGAGTCCGTGATCGGGCGCGGCGGCATGAGCACCGTGTACCGCGCGACCGACACCCGGCTCGACCGTCGCATCGCGCTCAAGGTCATCGACCCGGCGCTGGCCGGCGACGACGAGTTCCGCTCCCGCTTCCTCGACGAGGCCCGCAACACCTCCGCCGTCGACCACCCGCATGTGGTGCCGCTCTACGACGTCGACCGTGCCCCGGGGCCTGACGGCGAGGACCGTCTCTACATCGCGATGCGCCACGTCGACGGCCGCGACCTCGCCTCGCTCATCGGCGGACGCCCGATCGCGCCCGAGCGCGCACTGCGCCTGCTCGACCAGGTGGCCGACGCGCTCGACGCGGTGCACGCCCACGGCCTGGTGCACCTCGACGTGAAGCCGGCGAACGTGCTGGTCGAGGCCCGGGGCGGTTCGGAGCACGCCTACCTCGCCGACTTCGGCCTGACCCACCGGGGCGCGACCGGGCACCGCACGCACGCCGGCGACTTCCTCGGCTCGCCCACCTACGCCGCGCCCGAGCACCTGCGCGGCGAGCCGGTCGAGCCGCGCACGGACCTCTACTCGCTGGGCTGCGTGCTCTTCACCTGCCTCACCGGCCGGGCCCCCTACCGGGGCACGGTCACCGAGGTCATCGACGCGCACCTCGCCGGTCGGGTCCCCGCCGCGACGGCGGTCCTCGAGGCGGCGGTCGCGGGGGCGCCCCCGCTCGGGCGCGACGTGGACGAACTCGTCCGCCGTGCGCTCGCCACCGACCCGGCCGCCCGCCCGGGCAGCGCCCGCGAGCTGATGACGGCGGCGCGGACGGCGCTCGCCCACCGTCCCGGGCCTCTTGGGCCGCGCGAGGGGAGCCCTGGTGCGGGTAGAGCGACGGGATCCTCCCCTCGCAGCGCGACCGGGCCGGCGCGCCCGACGTCGGGGCCGGTCCCGGTCGGCCCGCGCCCGCACGAGGGGAGCCTGGGTGCGGGTAGAGCGACCGGATTCTCCCCTCGCAGCGCGACCGGGCCGGCGCGCCCGTCGTCGGGAACCACCCCTGGTCCGCCACCCCGGCGCGTGCAGGCACCCGCGGCACCCGCCGACCTGGGCGCCTTCGGTCGGGACGGCGGACCGCGGCGACCGGTGGTCGCTCTCGCGGTGGCGGGGGCGGTCGTCGTCGTGCTGGTCGTCGTGCTGGTGCTCGCGCTCACCTGACCCGGCCCTGAGTCGCTTGCACTCACCCCACCCGAGTGCCAGACTCGCGGTTGGCACTCGCTATGGTCGAGTGCCAGGTCGGGACGGTGAGGCCGGCGGAACGGAGCCGGTCGTCCGTCGCGGGCACCGCGCCTGGCCGAGCACACGTGTCTCTCATCGGAGGACCACCAAGCATGGCCAAGATGATCGCGTTCGACGAGGAGGCCCGTCGCGGCCTCGAGCGGGGCATGAACAGCCTCGCGGACGCCGTCAAGGTGACCCTCGGCCCGCGCGGCCGCAACGTCGTCCTGGAGAAGAAGTGGGGCGCCCCCACGATCACCAACGACGGCGTCTCGATCGCGAAGGAGATCGAGCTCGAGGACCCCTGGGAGAAGATCGGGGCCGAGCTCGTCAAGGAGGTCGCGAAGAAGACCGACGACGTCGCCGGTGACGGCACGACCACCGCGACCGTCCTCGCCCAGGCGCTGGTCCGCGAGGGTCTGCGCAACGTCGCCGCGGGCGCCAACCCGATGTCCCTGAAGAAGGGCATCGAGAAGGCCACCGAGGCGGTCTCGCAGCAGCTCCTGAAGTCGGCCAAGGAGGTCGAGACCAAGGAGCAGATCGCCGCCACCGCGTCGATCTCCGCCGGCGACGCCCAGATCGGCGAGCTCATCGCCGAGGCGATGGACAAGGTCGGCAAGGAAGGCGTCATCACCGTCGAGGAGTCGCAGACCTTCGGGCTCGAGCTCGAGCTCACCGAGGGCATGCGCTTCGACAAGGGCTACATCTCGCCCTACTTCGTCACCGACCAGGACCGGATGGAGGCGGAGCTGGACGACCCCTACGTCCTGCTCATGTCCTCGAAGATCTCGTCGGTGAAGGACCTGCTCCCGCTGCTGGAGAAGGTCATGCAGTCCGGCAAGCCGCTGGCGATCATCGCGGAGGACGTCGAGGGCGAGGCCCTGGCCACCCTGGTCGTCAACAAGATCCGTGGCACCTTCAAGTCGGTCGCCGTCAAGGCCCCCGGCTTCGGTGACCGCCGCAAGGCGATGCTCGCCGACATGGCGATCCTGACCGGCGGCGAGGTCATCTCGGAGGAGGTCGGCCTCAAGCTCGAGTCGGCGGACCTCTCGCTCCTCGGCCGCGCCCGCAAGGTCACGGTCTCCAAGGACGAGACGACCATCGTGGACGGTGCCGGTGACGCCGAGCAGATCGCGGGTCGCGTGACCCAGATCCGCTCGGAGATCGAGCGCTCCGACTCCGACTACGACCGCGAGAAGCTCCAGGAGCGGCTCGCCAAGCTGGCCGGCGGCGTCGCGGTGATCCGCGCCGGTGCCGCGACCGAGGTCGAGCTCAAGGAGCGCAAGCACCGCATCGAGGACGCGGTCCGCAACGCCAAGGCCGCGGTCGAGGAGGGCATCGTCGCCGGCGGCGGCGTCGCCCTGCTGCAGGCCGCCACCGGCGACGTCTTCTCCGGCCTCGGGCTGGACGGGGACGAGGCCACCGGCGCCAACATCGTGCGCACCGCGCTCGAGGCGCCGCTGAAGCAGATCGCGCACAACGCCGGCCACGAGCCCGGCGTCGTGGCCGAGAAGGTCCGTGGCCTCTCGCTCGGTGAGGGCCTCGACGCCGCCACCGGCGAGTACAAGGACCTGATCAAGGCCGGCATCATCGACCCGGCCAAGGTGACCCGCTCGGCGCTGCAGAACGCCGCGTCGATCGCCGCGCTGTTCCTCACCACCGAGGCCGTCGTGGCGGACAAGCCCGAGAAGGCGGCCGCCGGTGCCGGCGCCGACCCGACGGGCGGCATGGGCGGCATGGACTTCTGAGGTCCGCGCAGTCCCTGACGCAGTACTGACGAGGGCCGCATCCCGCTCCGGCGGGGTGCGGCCCTTCGTCGTTCCGTGGGGCTGGCCGATGATCGTTCTCCGGTAGCGGAAATGAGGCCTGGGCGTCCGGATCCGCTATCGGAAAAAGATCACGGTGTCGGATGGAGCCGGACGACGGTCGGTTCCGTCCAACCCCCGTGGACGTCGAACGGTTCCTGGCCAGGCACGAGGGTGTAATCACCCGCGCGCAGGCGAGGGCGTGCGGGCTCAGCGACGACCAGATCGCGCGGAAGGTCGCGACGGGCGAGTGGCTGCGCCGTGCCCCGGGCGTCTACTTTGCGACGGCCTGGCCCTGGACCGCGGCAGCCGCCGTGCGCGTAGCTGGCGAGTGGGTCGGTGCCGTCGGGGCGCTCGCCGGACCGACCGCGGCGTGGTGGCTCGGCCTGGGCATCGCGCGGCCGTACCCGCTGACCGTGATCGCGCCGCGCGGCTCCTCCCGGCGGCCGCCGTCCGGCGTCACGCTCACCCGCCGCGACCTGGGCCCCGACCGGAGGAAGCACCGAGGCCTGTGGGTGGTCAGCACCGAGCTCGCGGCGCTCGACGCCGCCGTGGCGCTCGGGCGGGACGGCCAGCCCTTCCTCGACCGCGCGCTCCAGCAGGGGCACGTCACCCTCGACGGTTTGCGGTCGGCCCAGGCTCGCCACCTCGGACGCCGGGGTTCGGCGGCTGCCCACCAGCTGGTCGTCCGGGCAGGGGATCGGGCGGCGTCGGAAGCGGAACGCCTCGTGCTCGCGCTGCTACGACGCGGCGGAATCACCGGATGGTCGGTCAACCTCGAGGTGGCGCTCTCGGACGGCCGGCGCGCGATCATCGACGTGGCTTTCCCCGCGGCGAGGTTCGCGCTCGAGGTGGACGGCTGGGCGTTCCACTGCGACCCGGAGCGCTTCGTGAGTGGGCGAGCCCGCAAGCGCGCCCTCGTCGCGGACGGGTGGGTGGTCGCCGAGGTGACCTGGGAGGACCTCGTGCAGCGCCCGGACAAGGTGCTCGACGAGATCCGTCGGACCCTCGCGCACCGTGTCTCCCGCTGACCATGATCTTTCTCCGGTAGCGGATCCGTACGCCCAGGCCTCATTTCCGCTACGGGAAGACGATCATGAGACCGAGCCGTCGGAAAATAGTTCCCCGAGTCCTCAGGGGCACCTCAGGCGGCACGGGCATCCTGGAGCCATGGAGGGCATCCGGATCCTGCTGAACCTCGTCTGGCTCGTGCTGGCCGGGGTGTGGATGGCGATCGGCTACGTCATCGCCGGCATCATCTGCTGCGCGCTGATCGTGACCATCCCCTGGGGGATCGCCTCGTTCCGGATCGCGCTGTTCGCCCTCTGGCCCTTCGGTCAGCGGCTGGAGCGGCGGCCCGAGGCCGGGATCGGCTCGACGCTCGGGAACGTCGTGTGGTTCGTCGTGGCGGGGTGGTGGCTCGCGATCGGGCACGTCGTGACCGCGATCGCGCTGGCCGTCACGATCATCGGCATCCCGTTCGCGTGGGCGAATCTCAAGCTCGTCCCGGTCTCGCTCACCCCGCTCGGGCGACGGATCGTCGACGTCGACCAGGGGGCCGACCCGCGCTCGTTCGGCGTCGCCCCACGGTCCGCCCCGGTGCAGCCCGCGTCGAGCGGCCACACCGAGCTCCCCTGGTACGGCCGGTGAGCCGAGCGGTCCTTCAGTCCGCCTCCGGGACCGGCGGGCCCAGGAGGTCGTCGGCGTCGACGATGCGGTAGGCGTAGCCCTGCTCGGCGAGGAAGCGCTGCCGGTGGGCGGCGTACTCGGCGTCGACGGAGTCCCGCGAGACCACCGAGTAGAAGTGCGCCTGGCGCCCGTCGCCCTTGGGCCGCAGCAGCCGGCCGAGCCGCTGGGCCTCCTCCTGGCGTGACCCGAACGTCCCGGAGGTCTGGATCGCGACCGAGGCCTCGGGCAGGTCGATGGAGAAGTTCGCGACCTTCGACACGACCAACCGCGGCAGCTCCCCGCGCCGGAACGCGTCGAAGAGCCTCTCGCGCTCCCTGGTGGTCGTCGAGCCCTGGATGATCGGGCAGTCGAGCGCCGCCCCCATCTCCTCGAGCTGGTCGATGTAGGCGCCGATGACCAGCGCCGGCTCGTCGGGATGGCGCTCCAGGATCGAGCGCACCACCGGGATCTTCGTCCGGGCGCAGGCGCACATCCGGTAGCGCTCGTCGGCCTCCGAGGTGGCGTAGACGATCCGCTCGTTCTCGGTCATCGTCACGCGCACCTCGACGCAGTCCGCGGGCGCCACCCAGCCCTGCGCCTCGATGTCCTTCCACGGTGCGTCGTAGCGCTTGGGGCCGATGAGCGAGAAGACGTCGCCCTCGCGGTTGTCCTCCCGGACCAGGGTGGCCGTCAACCCGAGCCGGCGCCGCGACTGCAGGTCCGAGGTCATGCGGAACACCGGCGCGGGGAGCAGGTGGACCTCGTCGTAGATGATCAGGCCCCAGTCGCGGGAGTCGAAGAGCTCCAGCGCCCGGTACTCGCCCTTGGTCTTGCGGGTCATCACCTGGTACGTCGCGATGGTGACCGGACGGATCTCCTTGCGCTCACCGGAGTACTCGCCGATCTCGTCCTCGGTCAGCGACGTGCGCGCCACCAGCTCGCGCTTCCACTGCCGGCCCGCGACGGTGGTGGTGACCAGGATCAGCGTGGTCGCGCTCGCCCTCGCCATCGCCGCGGCGCCGACGAGCGTCTTCCCGGCGCCGCAGGGCAGCACGACGACGCCGGAGCCGCCGGCCCAGAAGCCCTCGACGGCGTCGGACTGGTAGTCGCGCAGCTCCCATCCGGTCTGGTCGAGCTCGATGGGGTGCGCCTCGCCGTCGACGTAGCCGGCGAGGTCCTCGGCGGGCCAGCCGACCTTGAGCAGCAGCTGCTTGAGCCGGCCGCGCTCCGAGGGGTGCACGGCGACGGTGTCGTCGTCGATGCGGGTGCCGAGCATCGGGGCGATCTTCTTGTTGCGCAGCACCTCCTCGAGCACCGCGCGGTCGAACGAGACGAGCACGAGTCCGTGGGCCGGGTCGTTGGTCAGCTGCAGCCGGCCGTACCGGCCCATCGTCTCGACGACGTCCATGAGCAGCGCCTGCGGCACGGCGAAGCGCGAGTACGTCACGAGGGCGTCGACGACCTGCTCGGCGTCGTGGCCCGCCGCCCGGGCGTTCCACAGGGCGAGCGGCGTGACGCGGTAGGTGTGGACGTGCTCCGGGGCGCGCTCGAGCTCCGCGAAGGGTGCGATCGCGGTGCGCGCGGCCCCGGCGTCGGGGTGGTCGACCTCGAGCAGCAGCGTCTTGTCGGACTGGACGATCAGCGGTCCGGTCCCGGGGGTGCTCACGGGTTCCGGTCCTCCCCTCGACGGTGCTCGGTGGTGGTGCGCGGTGACGGACGACGACCCGCCGGTCCTCCATTGTCCCCTGGTCCGCCGACGATCACCGGACCGCTCCACCTCGGGCCGTGAGCAGCCACGTCCCGTGGTCGACAGCGCGCGGACGAGCGGTGTCCGCGACGGGGCGGTGTCCTCGTCAGGGGGTGCGGATACACTTCCCGGCCACCGACACCTGCTCCGAGGAGTGACACACCACCCCGACGGGGCTGCCGTGGGCACGGCTGATCGTGTCCCGCGTCCGACCTGCCCCCGAGCCCTGCGACGGACCGACCGAATGCGCCACACCACCACGCCACGCGCACGCGCTGCGTGCGCACACCCCCAGCACTCCAGGGGCGGCGTCACTCTCGTGGCTTCGCGAGGGGCGGTTCTGCAGGAGTGTAGCTCATCGGCAACTACACAGGGTGCGGCAGGCGTCCGTTCAGGGGCGGATCTGCTGGCAGGCGACCGACCGACCGGTGCAATGGGAAGGATGAGCGCGTGACCGCTCCCGTCCGCCGACCCGATGCGCGTGGCGACGCCCGCGCCGGTGGAGCCCCCGAGCCGGGGGCGACCGACCGCGCGCCCCTGGATGAGCGGCTGGCGCTGCGCAACTGGAGCCTGCCGGTCAAGCTCGCGGCCGTCCTGCTCGTGCCCACGCTGTTCGTCATCACCCTGGGTGTGCTGCGGATCGTCGAGCAGACCGAGAAGGCGCGCTCCTACGACGGCGTGCAGCAGGCCGTCGCGCTCGAGGGTGACAGCTCCCGCCTGCTCGCGGCCCTCGACGGCGAGCGGCGGGCCGCCGCGGTGTTCCTCGCGACCAACCGGGCGGGCGGGTTCGGGCCCGTCCAGGACCAGGTGAACACGACCAACGACACGTTCGCCCGCCTGCGCAGCACCTACGAGTCGGCGAACTCGGTCGACGACCAGACGCGTTCGGCCTATCGGGACGCGGCGAGCGCCATCGGTCAGCTCGACCGGGTGCGCGACGACGTGCGGAACGGCGGCGTCGACCCCGCGGGCGCGATCTCCCGCTACACCGATGCGACGTCGGCCGTGCTGACCTTCGACGAGTCGCTCACCCGGGAGGCCGCCGACCCGTCCATCGCCGGCCTGTCCAACGGCCTCTACGCGCTCTCGGTGATCCGCGAGCAGGACGCCTACGTGCAGGCGGTCGTGGCCTCGGCGATCGCGGGCGGCCGGATCGACGCCCCGTCCATCGACCAGGCCCGCAACGCCACGCTGCGCCGCAGCATCGCCGTCGACGAGTTCCGCAGCGCCGTGGGCAGCGACAACGCCGCACTGGCCGACGCCGTCGTCGGGCCCGACGTCGACTCCCGCGACCGGCTCGCCCAGGTCGTCCTCGGCCGCGGCAGCGCGGGCCTCCCGCTGCAGGTCTCCCCACAGGACTGGGACGCGGCGTCCAACGCGGTCCAACAGCAGGTCACGAACGTCTCCGACCAGCTGCGGGGGCGGCTGCAGGCCAACGCGGCCGCGCTGCAGAACGGTGCGCGCAACGCCGCGGGCGTCGCCTCGGTGGTGCTGCTGCTTGCTCTCATGGCCGGTGCCGCCGTCGTCTTCTTCGTCACCCGCTCGCTGCTGCGGCCGCTGCGCCTGCTGCGCCGCACGGCCCTCGACGTGGCCGAGCGCAGGCTCCCCGCGGCGGTGCGCAGCCTCCGCGAGGGCGAGACCCCCGACACCGAGGTGAGCCGCACGCCGATCGAGACGCGCGAGGAGATCGGCGAGGTCGCCCGCGCGTTCGACCAGGTCCACGGGCAGGCGGTGCGCCTCGCGGCGGAGCAGGCCGGCCTGCGCACCGCCTTCAACAGCATCTTCGTCAACCTCTCGCGCCGGTCGCAGGCCCTCGTCGAGCGCCAGCTGCGCCTCATCGAGCAGCTGGAGAACAAGGAGGAGGACCCGGAGGCCCTGGCCGAGCTCTTCCAGCTCGACCACCTCGCGACGCGCATGCGCCGCAACTCCGAGAACCTGCTGGTGCTCTCGGGCACCGACCTGGCGCGGCGCGGTGGACGGCCGGTCCCGCTGGTCGACGTGCTGCGCGCCGCGGCCTCCGAGGTCGAGCAGTACCAGCGGGTCGAGCTTGCGCCGCCGCCGTCGGTCCAGCTGCTCGGCCGGACCGCGGGCGACGTGGTCCACCTCGTCGCCGAGCTGCTGGAGAACGCCGCGGCCTTCTCCGCGCCGGAGACCCGGGTCGACGTCGTCGCGCGCCCGGAGCAGGACGGCACCGTCGTCCTCGAGATCTCCGACCGTGGCGTCGGCATGACCGACCAGGACCTCGCCGAGGCGAACCAGCGGCTCGCGTCGCCGCCCACCGTCGACGTCTCCGCCTCGCGGCGCATGGGGCTCTTCGTGGTCGGTCGCCTCGCGTCCCGGCACGGCATCGGGGTCGTGCTGCGCAACCGCGACGGCGGCGGGGTGGTGGCCGCGGTGCGCATCCCGTCCTCGGCCGTGCTCTCCGGCGGACCCGGGGGTCGTGCCGGCGGCACCCAGTCCACCCGCGCGCTCGGCGGCACCGGCCTCCCGGTGCGCGCGCCCGGGCAGTCCCCGTTGGGCCCGGCCGCGACCAACGGCTCCCCGCGTCCCGGGACGCCCGGCACGCCCATCCCGCGTCAGGAGCCCCGGGTGGACCCGGGCGACCTCCCGCGCCGGCCGGCGGCACGCGGCGGGGCCGCGGCGGCCGGGGCCGCGGGCGCGGCGGCGTTCTTCGCGCCCTCGGTCGACCCCGAGGGTGGTGGGGCCGGCCAGCACGGTCCGGCCGAGGCCGCCTCGACGCCGGGCGACGGTGAGGAGCAGCCGCGCCGCAACGGACTCGGCGGCTCGCTCGCCTCCTCGCTGCCGCGGCGTCCCATGCGCCCCGGTCCGGCTCCGGCCTTCGACGACGAGGCCCCGGCCATGCCGGACGCCCGGCAGGCAGGTCCTGCCGAGCCGCCCCAGGGCCCGGCGGAGCACGTCCCGGCGTCGTCCGACGGTGCCGACGCCGCCGACGCCGGGGACGAGACGGACGACGACCGCGTGGCCTCCGTCGTCGACGACGGCGCCGGCGACGAGAGCGTGACCGTCTGGAGCCAGTCGGGCGACGAGAGCGAGCCGGCCGAGGCGGCGGGCACCGACCCCGGCGCGCGGCAGCACGCGGGACCGCCGGCCGGGGCCGTCCCGACGCGGGCCGTCGCTGCCCACGCCTGGCGGGGTCCGGACGGCGAACCCGCCGTCGAGGAGGAGAACGAGGCCTCCGACGCGGTCGAGGAAGGCGGGCCGCGCGGTCGTCACGGCCTGCTGGCGCCGGAACCGGGCCCCCACGGGCCCGACGACCGACGGGGGCCCCGGCCGCGGCCGGGCCAAGGCGAGGCCCAGGGCTGGTGGCGCCGGGAGCAGGGCCCGCCGCCTCCCGGGCAACGTCCCGGTCCGCCGAGCCACCCCGGCATGCCCGCGCGGATGGGAGGCGTTCCCCGGGGGCCGTACCAGGGGCCGCCTCCCGGTCCGTGGCGCCGCGGGGAGGAGGCCGAGCAGCCGGCCGCGGTCGACCCGGCTCCGCCCCCACCGGCCACCGCTCCGGCGGCCTCGCCCACGATGTGGAACGGCGCCGAGGTCGTCCCGCCGCCCGGACCCACCTCGGACGACGTGCCCGCCGCGCAGGACACGGCGGTCACCGACGCCCCGGCCGAGTCCGCGGGCACGCATCCCGGCCCACCGGCCGGCCGGGCCCAGCCCGCGGAGGCCCCGCAGGCGGGCGAGGACCTCGCCGGCGAGGTCCCGGCCGAGGAGGCCCCGCTCGCCGGGCACCCGGGCGAGCGGACGGCTGCGGCGGACGCCGCCGGCGCGCCCGCCGCAGCGGGCTCGGCCTCGCCCCAGGGTCTGCCGGGCCAGGAGGACCACGCCGCGCCGGCGCCGCGAGGGGCGTCCCGGCTCTCGCTGCGCCCGCTCTCCCAGCGTCGCCAGCCCCTCGAGGGCGGGCCACTGCCGCGCCCGGGCTCCACGCCCCGGCTCCGGCCGCGTCCGCCGCAGGACGCGGACGCCGCGGGTGCGGCAGCCGCCCAGGGCCAGGCCGGCGGCGTCGGCGCGGAGCAGCCCGTCACGGGCGAGGAGCTGTTCGCGCCCGCCGACGAGGCGAGCGCGTCCGCCCCGCCCGCCGCACCGGCAGGCCCGCCCCGCGACCCGGGTGCGGGAACGCCCGAGCAGCGGCCCGCCGTCCCGGCCGGACCCGCCACGACCGGATCCGGCCCGACGGGTCCCGCCTGGAACGGGGCGGGCCGGAACGGTGCCGGCCAGGACGGCAGCGGCCAGAACGGGGCCGAGTACACCAACGGCCACGGGCCCGGCGCCCCGGGGCGCTCCGCGCCGGAGTCGCTGCCGCGCCGCCCCGCGGCGGTGCTCCCGAACCGGGAGCGCACGCCCATCTTCGACGAGGTCGCGTCGGTGTGGTTCCGCGAGGCGGAGCCGAGCGACCCGGCAGGCCTCGACCCCGAGTGGGCGAATGCGGGCGGCGGCGGCTTCGACGCCGGGGCGCCGTCGCTGGCCGCGGTCGACGCCGGCATCACCGAGTCCGGTCTGCCGCGTCGCCGGCCGCGGGCCCACCTGGTCCCGGGCAGCGCCCGCCCGAGCCCGGCGCCGACCGCCGCCCCCGAAGCCGCCGCCCCCGGTGTCCGCGGCCCGGCCGGCACCCCGCGGCGCAGCGCGGAGGCCGTGCGCGGCCGGCTGGCCAGCTACCAGCGCGGGGTCGCCGACGGCCGGTCTACCCGCCCGCCCCAGCAACCCGACGGCGGTCCCGCCGGCGAGGTCCCGACGAGCGGCCCGGCCCACCGTGCCGCACCGCACGAGGAGGAGGAGCAGTGACGGCACCCCAGTCGCAGCCCAGCAGGTTCGGCTGGCTGGTCTCGAACTTCGCCGAGCGCGTCCCCGGCGTCGCGCACGCCGTCGTGGTGTCCGCGGACGGACTGCTGCTCACCGCGTCCAACCGGCTCCCCCGCGACCGCGCCGACCAGCTCGCGGCCGTGGCCTCCGGGCTGATCAGCCTCACCCAGGGCGCCGCGCGGTGCTTCGAGGCCGGCGAGGTCGTGCAGACCGTGGTGGAGATGGAGCGCGGCATCGTGCTGCTCATGTCCATCAGTGACGGCTCCTGCCTGGCGACACTGGCCGCGCCGAACTGCGACATCGGGCTGGTCGGCTACGAGATGACCCTCCTGGTCGACCGCGTGGGCCAGCTGCTCACCCCCGAGCTGCGCGCGGAGCTGCAGGGGACGGGATTCCGATGAGCCGTCGGAAGAGGTGATCGACGGTGAGCCAAGAACCGGACGACGACGCCTTCGCCGACGTCCTCAACGGGATCACCGGCGGCCCCCCGCGCCGTCAGCACGAGCGGCGGGGGCTGTTCGGCCGGCGGCGGAAGGGCGACGACGACGCCGCCTCGCAGGCCGACCGCGACGCTGCGCAGGCGCTCGACGGAGGCTCGGGACCCGACGCGGGCGGCGCACACCGCAGTCCGGCGCAGGGCGTCCCGGTCGGGCCGCGATCCGGCGGATGGCGTCCCGACGTCGCGTTCCCGGACCCGTCCCACGCGGACCCGGCGTACCCGGATGCGCAGCCCGGGTCGGCGGTCCCCGAGCCGGCCGCACCCACCACACCGGGCGGCATCCCGCTGGGGAACCGGCACGAGCTGGGCGCGCCGGACTACCCCGACGGCCCCCGGACCGGGGACGAGCCGCCGGAGTCGTCCTTCGTGCGGCCCTACGCGTGGACCCGCGGCCGGACCCGCCCGGCGTACGACCTCGCCGTCGAGACCCTGCTCTCGACGACCCCCCGGGGTCGCGACCCCGAGCAGGTCACCCAGTACGAACACCGCATGATCGCCGATCTGTGCCACGAACCGAAGTCGGTGGCCGAGGTGGGAGCCCTGCTCTCGCTGCCGCTCGGCGTCGCGCGGGTGCTGCTCGGTGACATGGCCGCGCACGGATCGATCGTGGTGCACGAGACAGCCTCGTCGACGGGCGACGCTCCGGACATGGCGTTGATGGAAAGGGTGCTGAGTGGACTACGACGGCTCTGAGGTGGCGGCCCCGACCACCACGTCGGCCAAGATCGTCGTCGCCGGGGGTTTCGGGGTCGGCAAGACGACCTTCGTCGGATCGGTCTCCGAGATCGACCCCCTCACCACCGAGGCCGTGATGACCGACGCCAGCCAGGGCGTCGACGACCTCTCGGCGGTGCCGAACAAGCGCACGACGACGGTCGCCATGGACTTCGGGCGCGTGACGCTCGACGCCGACCTGATCCTCTACCTCTTCGGCACACCCGGGCAGGACCGGTTCTGGTTCATGTGGGACGACCTGGTGCGCGGCGCGATCGGCGCGGTCGTGCTGGTCGACACGCGCCGACTGGCCGACTGCTTCGCCGCGGTGGACTTCTTCGAGGACCGCAACCTGCCCTACGTGCTCGGGGTGAACTGCTTCGACGGCGTGCTCGCCCACTCCCTGGAGGACGTGGCGGAGGCGCTGGCGGTCGACCCCTCCGTCCCGGTGATCACCGTCGATGCCCGCGACCGCGAGTCGACCAAGGGGGCGCTGATCGCGCTCGTCGAGCACGCGATGCAGGTCTGGGCCGTCGGCGCCCGGGTCTGACCCCCCTCCGACGGAGCGAACGGCACTCTCGCGCACATAGAAGCAGCGAGAGTGCCGTTCGCTCCCGGCGCGCCCGGCCTAGTCGAGCACGGACACCGACGTGATCCGGTGCAGGGCGAAGCTCACCGAGGGGCCCGGCCCGGCGTCGTCCTCGACGGCCGCGTCGGTGCCCTCGAGCAGCCCACCCCCGACGCGCAGGGGGCGGACCACCCGCTGCGACGCGGTGCCCTGCGCGTCCACGTAGCCGATCCACACGGTGCGCCCCGTGCGTGCGGCGTCGGCGAGCACCGCGACCGTCGCCGACGCGGTCTGGCGCGTCGAGCCCGGGACCGAGCCCGACACGGCCGGACCCCGGGACGCCGTGGCCGCCCTGTCCCCGGCGCGCAGCTGCGCGACGAGCGCGGCCACCTGGTCCTCGGACAGCCGCGGCGAGCCGTTCGTCGCCCGGTCGGGCCGGCGCGGGGCCGTGCGCCGACCCCGGGGCCGCAGGTCGAGCACCGCGCCCTCGGCGTCCTCGGCGACGGGTGAGAGCCCGGCCCCGCGCAGCGCCTCGAGCACCTCGGCCAGGGGATGCGTGGACACCGCCACGGTCGGCGCGATGCGGCGCAGCTCGAGCGCCTCGGCCTCCGGCCGGGACACCACCTCGGCGAGCAGCGCCTCGTCCTCGGAGCGCAGGAACGACGCCACCGACCCGCCGCGCAGCCGTCCGTGGCGGCGGGCGACGTCGTCGACGAGGTAGGTCAGGCCCTGGGGCACGGGGGTGGCCGAGCGGGTGGCGAAGAGCTGGTGCACGTCGGCGGCCGTCCAGCCGAGGTCGAGCGCCCGGCGGATCGAACCCTCGCTGATCCGGTAGACCGTCGCACCGCCGGCGGACTCGACGTCGGCGACCCGGTCCATGGCGGCCGCGAGCTCGGGCTCGAGGCGTCCGGGGGCGACGGCGGTGAGGTCGGCCTGCAGCAGCACGTGGTCGACGGGGGCCGGCAGGGCGGGGCGCAGCGCGGCCGCGGCGCCCGCGTCGGGGTCGTCGTCGGGACGCCGCGGCACCCGCAGCAGTTCCCGCCCGGCCGAGGTCAGCGCGTCGCGGGCGACGACGCCGAGCGCGGTCGCCTCGCGCACGACGTCGCGGACGAGCTCGTCGCGCATCCGTCCGCCACGCCGGGGCGCCCGCCACGCGAGCGAGGCGACGAGGTCGTCGAGCGTGGGCGGTCCGGCGCCCTCGTCGAACTCGGCGAGTCGCTCGAGCACCCGCCGCCGCACCTGTGGCGCCCACGGTCGCCGGACCTCGTCGGACAGCGGGCCGACGAGCTTGTCCCCGGCGTCGCGTGACCCGATCGCCGAGGGCTGACGTGGCATCTCCAGCCACGCCCGTGCCAGGGCGACCCACTGCGTCTCCGGCGGTGCGGCCAGCCAGCGGTCGGCCGTCGTCGTCGGGCACCAGACGGCGGCGGCGTCCTCGCTGACCGCGACCAGCGAGGCGGCCGAGAGCGTCTCCACCAGCAGCGCGGCGCCGGTCTCGTCGACCTCGAGGTCCTTCGCGAGCCGACGCAGGTCCCGCACGCCGAGGCCGCCGGAGCGCAGCACCGAGGGTGGCCCGGCCGACCAGGCGGTGATCACCGTCTCGGCGCGCCGGATCGTCTCCAGGGCCTCACCCGCGGCGGTCGCGTCGACGGTGCCGGGGTCGTGCTCGCGGGGAGCGGGCATGGGGTCGGCAGCGGCGATCTCGCCGAGCGGGCGGTCGCCGCGCAGGGCGAGTCCGGCCTCGCGGGTGAGCTCGACGGTCTCGTCGTCGACCCGGCGCAGGATGCCCGCGGCGAGCAGCCGCGCGACCGGGTTGTCGTCGCCGACGCGGGCCCGGCTGCGCCCGACGGGTCCGTCGCGGTCGAGGGCGTCGACCACCGCGCGCTGGTCGGCGGGGAGGTCGGCGACGACGGCGGCCGGGTCGCCGGTCCGCAGCACGGACGACTCGGGAGCCGGCCGTCCGAGACCGGCGGGGTGGCGGCGGGCGGAGTCGCGCAGCGCCGGCACCGCCCGGATGCCGCCGGCTGCGCCGTCGAGGCTCACTGTCTCGCCCTCGTCCAGCGTGCCCCTGCCGCCCACGTCCCAGACGAGGGCCAGGGCGCGCAGCCGGTCCAGCGCCGCACGGGCCACGTCGCGGGGCACGGCGGGGCCGAGCAGGTCGAGGACCGGCTCCGGCGGGACCGGCTCCTGGTCGGCGCCGGCGACGAGCAGGGCGTCGACGACGGCGAGGTGCAGCGCGTCGAGCTCCTCGAGCGCGCGTCCGACCGAGGTGCGGACGCCGGCGCGGGTGGCGACGACGCCGGTGTCGGCGGGCGCGGGCAGGGCCAGGTCCGGGCGGGCGCGCAGCAGCGCACCCAGGGTCGCGTCGTCCTGGGCGCGGAGGTGGTCGAGCAGGGTCCCGGGTCGGCCGGCCATCCCCGCCAGCGTAGTCGGCGCCCACCGGGCGGACGCCGGGGAACGAGCGGACGAGGGCCGGCACCAACGCGCGGGCCCGGGCCCGGCGGGTCGCCCGGCGCGTGCCGGGTGCGGCAGACTGGGCGCACCAGCGAGCAGGGCCGACCAGGGAGGAACCGGTGGCAGCGCACAGCGAGGGCGAGAAGGCCGTCACGCCGCGGCAGGACGCGTCGTGGCCGGAGGTCGACGGCGGCCACCCCGTCACCGAGCTGCTGTCGCCGACCCAGGGCCCCTCCTCCCCCTACGGCGAGACGCAGTTCCCGCTGCCGGCCGACCAGCTCGGCTACGAGCACCCCGTCACCGAGATCAACCGCTAGTGCGCGTCGCCGGCCTCCTGCTCGCCGCGGGGGCCGGCCGGCGGATGGGCGGGCCGAAGGCGCTCGTCGAGCTCGACGGCGAGCCGCTGGTGGCCCGGGCCCTGCGCGCGCTGCGCGACGCCGGGGCCGACCCGCGGCTCGTGGTGCTCGGCGCCCACGCCGACCGCGCCCGGGAGGCCGTCGCCGCGGCGGACCAGGACGCCCACGTCGTCGTCGCCGCCGACTGGGCCGACGGGATGGGCGCCTCGTTGCGGGCCGGGATCGCAGCGCTCGCCGGTTCCGATGTCGGCGACGGCGGCGATGTCGACGCCGTCCTCGTGCTGCTCGTCGACACCCCGGGCATCGGGTCGGAGGCCCTCGCCCGCGTGGCCGCCGCCGCGCGCCGCGACGGTCTGGCGCGGGGGAGCTACGACGGCCGTCCGGGGCACCCGGTGCTGCTCGGGGCGGACCACCTGGCGGGGGTCGCGGCGGCCGCGCACGATGATGTGGGGGCGCGGGGATACCTTGCTGGTCGCGAGGACATCCGGCCCGTCGAGGTCGGCGACGTCGCGACCCGCGACGACGTCGACACCCCGGCCGACCTGGCCCGCATGGGCGTCATCGATCGGGAGGGGTGAGCAGCGTGGTGGTCCCGGGTCCGGGCTACGCCATCACCGCGCGCGTCGAGGCGCCGGCGAGCGCCACGGCGGCCGGGGACCTCGCGGTCGCCGTCGGCCGCGTCGGCGGCGTGATGACGGCGTTCGACGTGGTGGAGTCCCGCGCCGAGGCGATCATCGTCGACATCTCGTGCAACGCGTTGTCCGAGCGGCACGCCGAGGAGATCACCGAGGCCCTGGACGCCCTCGACGGCGTCCGGGTCCGCAACGTCTCGGACCGCACGTTCCTGGTCCACCTCGGCGGGAAGATCGAGGTCACCCCGAAGGTCGGCCTGCGCACCCGCGAGGATCTCTCCCGCGCCTACACCCCCGGCGTCGCGCGGGTGTGCCAGGCGATCGCGGCGCGCCCGAACGACGCGCGCAGCCTGACGATCAAGCGGAACACCGTCGCCGTCGTGACCGACGGCTCGGCCGTGCTCGGGCTGGGCAACCTGGGGGCCGCGGCGGCGATGCCGGTCATGGAGGGCAAGGCAGCGCTGTTCAAGCGTTTCGCCGGGGTGGACGCCTGGCCGGTCTGCCTCGACACCCAGGACACCCAGGAGATCATCCGGACCGTCGAGGTGCTCGCCCCGGCGTACGGCGGGATCAACCTCGAGGACATCGCCGCGCCCCGCTGCTTCGAGATCGAGGCCCGGCTCCGGGACAGCCTCGACGTGCCGGTGTTCCACGACGACCAGCACGGCACCGCGGTCGTCGTGCTCGGCGCGCTGCGCAACGCCCTGCGGGTGGTCGGGAAGCGCTCGCAGGACTGCCGGGTCGTGGTGTGCGGCGTCGGCGCGGCCGGCTCGGCGATCATCCGGCTGCTGCTGCCGCTCGAGCCCGCGGACCTCGTGGCGGTGGACGTCGACGGCATCGTCCACCGCGACCGTCCGGGGCTGCACGACTCGCTGCGTTGGGTGGCCGAGCAGACCAACCGCGAGGGGCTCACCGGCGACGTGCACGACGCGCTGCCCGGCGCCGACGTCTTCATCGGGGTGTCGGCGCCGAACCTGCTGCACGCCGAGGACATCAAGGGCATGTCCGACGACGCGATCGTCTTCGCGCTCGCCAACCCCGACCCGGAGATCGACCCCGGGATCGCACAGCACCATGCGGCCATCGTCGCCACGGGCCGGTCCGACCACCCGAACCAGATCAACAACGTGCTGGCGTTCCCCGGAATCTTCCGGGGCCTGCTCGACGCCCAGGCTCGCGGCATCACCGACGCGATGCTGCTCGCGGCGTCGGCCGCGATCGCGGACGTCGTCACCGAGCCGAACCCGCTGTTCATCGTGCCGAGCGTGTTCGACTCCACCGTGGCGCCCGCCGTCGCGTCGGCCGTCCGGCGGGTGAGCGAGGAGGAGCGCGCGACGAGGGGCGCCACGCCGGTGCAGGAGGCGCTCGACGCCGGGTCGGCGTCCGCCGACGGCGCGGTCCAGGCGGAGGACGCATGACCGCCTCCGAGGAGCCGGACGGCGAGCGGCGCCTCACCCACGTCGACGAGACGGGGGCGGCGCGGATGGTCGACGTCGGGGGCAAGGAGGTCACCCGGCGGCTGGCCACCGCCAGCGGCGTCCTGCGCACCACCACCGAGGTGTGCGCCGCGCTGCGCGAGGGGACCGTGCCCAAGGGCGACGCCCTGGCCACCGCGCGGATCGCGGGGATCCTGGGCGCCAAGCGCACGCCGGACCTCATCCCGCTCTGCCACCCCATCCCGCTCGCGGGCGTGACGGTGGATCTCGAGGTCGGCGCGGACGAGGTGCGGGTCCGGGCCACCGCGCGCAGCGCCGACCGCACCGGGGTGGAGATGGAGGCGCTCACGGCGGTGGCCGTCGCCGGCCTGACGCTGCACGACATGGTGAAGGCGCTCGACCCGGCCGCGACGATGGACGCGGTGCGGCTGGAGCGCAAGGAGGGCGGGCGCTCCGGCGTCTGGACGAGGCCTCAGGGGAGATGACGGTGACGACGAACGAGCCGCTGCGCCGCGCCCGCGTGGTGACGGCGTCGAACCGGGCCGCGACGGGGGTGTACGCCGACCGCGGCGGCCCGGTCATCGTCGACTGGCTGCGCGCGCACGGCTACACCACCGCCGACGCGGTGGTGGTGCAGGACGGGGAGCCCGTCGCCGAGGCGCTGCGCGCGGCGGTGGCCGACGGGGTGCAGGTCGCGATCACCACCGGCGGCACGGGCATCGCGCCGACCGACGCCACCCCGGAGGCCACCCGCGCGGTCATCGACTACGAGGTGCCCGGGCTCGCGGACGCCGTCCGGGCGGCCGGCGCCGACAAGGTCCCGACGAGCGTGCTGTCCCGTGGCGTGGCCGGTGTCGCCGGGCGCACCCTGGTGGTGAACCTGCCCGGCTCACCGGGCGGGGTGCGCGACGGGCTGGCCGTGCTCGAAGGAGTGCTCGACCACGCCGTCGACCAGATCCAGGGAGGGGACCACCAGTGAGCACGGCACAGCCGGACACCGCCGCCCTCGTGCTGCGCGCGGCCGTGGGGGAGGAGCCGCTCGACGTGTCCGAGCACGCGGCCCTCGTCGACGGGCCCCGCAGCGGGGCCGTCGTCACGTTCTCCGGCGTCGTGCGCGACCACGACCACGGCCGGTCGGTGCGGGCGCTGGACTACGAGGGCCACCCGAGCGCCGCCGCGGTGGTCGAGCGGGTCGCCGCAGAGGTCGCCGGCCGGCACCGGGGAGTCACCGCGGTGGCCGTGTCGCACCGGGTCGGCGCGCTCGCCATCGGGGACGTGGCGCTGGCCTGCGCGGTCGCGGCCGAGCACCGTCGGGAGGCGTTCGACGCCTGCAGTGAGCTGGTCGACGAGGTGAAGCGGCAGCTGCCGGTGTGGAAGCGCCAGGAGTTCGCCGACGGCACCGAGGAATGGGTCAACTGCCCGTAGCGCCCACGGACGACGGCCCCGGCACCCTGCGCGGGTGCCGGGGCCGTCGTCACGCCGGGCCGGTCAGCCCTGCGTGCCACAGACCGGCCAGGCGCTCATGCCCTGGCCGGCCTTGACCTTCTCGGCCACCTGGATCTGCTGCTCGCGGCTGGCGTCCTCCGGGCTGCCCGTGCCGCCGAAGGCGTGCCAGGTCGAGTCGGTGAACTGCAGCCCACCGCCGAAGCCGCTGCCGGTCTGGGTGTGCCAGTTGCCGCTGCTCTCGCACTGGGCGACGGCGTCCCAGTCCGTGGCCGAGGCGGTGCCGGCCGTCAGGGCCAGCGGGGTGGCCGCGAGCGCGCCGACGAGCGTGACCTGGGCCGCCCGCCGGGTGAGGGCGCGCGCCAGCGACACATCGGTACTACGAAGCATGACCTCTCACTCGCACCGCGCCCCACCAGGTGCGGATCGGGAGGCCTCCCCAGCGGGTCCTCGACCGGTTCCACGCGGTCTCTCCGCCGGGCACGCCCGGGGGCGTGCCGGATCCGTCCTGCTCGCGCCTGCCCGGTCCGCACCTCTCGTGTGGGGTCTCCCGGGGCCGCTGGACAGGCGTCGGGCGCGGCGCCCCGGGGCAGTTCGGTGACCGTGCATCGGCACGGCCGCCGCCGAACGGTACGGAGCACACGCGAGGTTTCAAGCCGGCCTCAGCACGGGAACGATCACCTGTCGACCGCGCCCGAGAGCAGGCCCGCCGGTGTTCGCCCTGCTCAGCGCCTCGACGCCCGTCCGACTCGTACTCGTCACCGGGTTGTGATCCGGCGCCGGAATGTCACGGCCGTCACCGTCCACGGGCCGTTGCGTGCGGCGTGGGACACAGCAGCGCAGGGAGGACGGCGGTCTGGTGGCCCGGTCATCGCCGCTGGGGGACGATGGTGTCGTGACCGCTGCCACCGATCTCTCCGGGCCCGACGACGTCGCGGCCGCGCTCGAGCGCACCGGCTACCTCACCGACGCGGGTCTCGCCTCGGCCGCCTTCCTCGCCCTGCGGATGGGCCGTCCGCTGTTCTGCGAGGGCGAGCCCGGTACCGGCAAGACGGCGCTCGCGCAGGCCCTCGCCGAGGTGCTCGGCGCGCCGCTGCACCGGCTGCAGTGCCATGAGGGCATCGACGCCGCGCAGGCGCTCTACGACTGGGACTTCCCGCGCCAGCTGCTGCACCTGCGCACCGTCGAGGCCACCGCGGCGGCGTCGGGGAACGTGCTGGACGCCGCCACGGTGGAGGCCTCCCTCTACGACCGCCGCTTCCTGCTCGCCCGGCCGGTGCTCGAGGCGCTGCAGAACACGCCCAGCGTGCTGCTGATCGACGAGGTCGACCGCGCCGACGACGAGTTCGAGGCGTTCCTGCTCGAGGTCCTGGCCGAGAACTCGGTGACGATCCCCGAGGTCGGGGTGGTGCGCGCCGACACCCCGCCGCTGGTCGTCCTGACCTCCAACCGCACCCGGGAGGTGCACGACGCGCTGAAGCGTCGTTGCCTCTACCTCTGGCTCGAGCACCCCGACCTCGTCCGCGAGGTCGCGATCCTCCGCTCGCGGATGCCGCAGCTCTCGGCGGAGCTGGCCGAGCAGGTGGCGCGGGCGGTCCACCGCCTGCGCGGTCTCGACCTGCTCAAGCCGCCGGGGGTCGCCGAGTCGCTGGACTGGGCGGCGGCGCTCGAGCTCATCGGGGCGCGCCACCTCGACCTGGAGTCGGCCACCGCGACCCTGGGGGCGGTCCTCAAGTACCGCGAGGACGCCGACCGGGCCCGCGACGCGCTGGACGCCCTGCTCGCGTCATGACCACGGGCGACCGGGGCGGGAGCAGCGACGGAGCGGCTCCCCGCCCGCATGCCGGCGCGCTGCTGGCCTCCGGGGTCGTCGAGGCGCTCGACGGTGGCGCCGCTCCCGCCGACGAGGCCGTCCTCACCGACTTCGTCGCCTTCACCCGCCTGCTGCGCAACGCCGGGGTCCCGGTCACGCCCGACCGCACCGCCACCTACCTGCGGGCGCTGCGCGAGGTCGACCTGGCCAGCGAGGTCGCGACCTACTGGGCGGGGCGGCTGACGCTGTGCTCGGATCCCGACGACGTCGCCCGTTACGACCACGCCTTCCACGCCTGGTTCTCCTCCGACCCGCGCGAGCAGCGGATGGGCCGGCCGGTCCCGCCGCAGCCGCGGACCGCGACGATCGCCGCACTCTCCGGCCCCGAGCGGAACGGAGCGGACGACGGTGACGACAGCGACGTCCCCGAGCTGCGCGTCGCCGCCTCCGGCGAGGAGGTCCTGCGCGACCGGGACATCGCCGAGCTGACCATCGGCGAGCGTGAGCACCTGCGCCGCATGCTGGCGCTGCTGCGCCCGAATCCGCCGCGGCGCCGGGCCCGTCGTCGCCGGCCGGGCCGGCGGGGGGAGGCCGACGCGCGCCGGACCCTGCGCGCGACGCTGCGCCACGCCGGCGAGATCCCCGGTCTCGCGCGCCGCCACCGCCGCGAGCGTCCCCGGCGGGTCGTCCTGCTCCTGGACGTCTCCGGGTCGATGGCGCCCTACGCCGACGCGCTCCTGCGCTTCGCCCACGTCCTGACCCGGCGCACCCCGCAGGCCGTCGAGACCTTCACCCTCGGCACCCGACTCACCCGCGTCACCCGGGAGCTGCGCCAGCGCGATCCCGAGCGGGCGCTGCGCGACGCGGCGAGCGCCATCCCGGACTGGTCGGGCGGCACCCGGCTGGGCGAGGTGATGGGGGCCTTCCTCGACCGGTGGGGCCGGCGGGGCGTGGCCCGGCGCGCGATCGTGGTCGTCTTCTCCGACGGCTGGGAGCGCGGCGGCACCGAGATGCTCGGCGAGCAGATGAGCAGACTCGCACGCCTGGCCCACCACGTGGTGTGGGTGAACCCGCACGCCGGCAAGCACGGCTACGAGCCGGTGCAGGGGGGAATCGCCGCGGCCCTCCCACACGTTGACCGACTGTTGGCCGGGCACTCGCTGGCCACCCTGCAGGAGCTCACGGAGGTGCTAGCCAATGCGTGACGACACCGATGCGTGACGTGCTCACGAGCCTCGAGAAATTGTGGGGCGAGGGCCGCTCGATCGCGCTCGCCACCGTCGTCGGGACGTTCCGCTCCGCCCCCCGTCAGCCCGGCGCCTCGATGCTGGTCGGCCCCGACGGGGAGGCCGTCGGCAGCGTGTCCGGCGGCTGCGTCGAGGGCGCGGTGTACGAGCTGGGGAACGAGGTGCTCGAGGGCGCCGACCCGACGCTGCAGCGCTACGGCGTCTCCGACGACGACGCCTTCGCGGTCGGCCTGACCTGCGGCGGCATCCTCGACGTGTTCGTCGAGGAGGTCGACCGCGAGAGCTTCCCGCAGCTCGGTGAGATCGCCGCGGCGGTCCGCGAGCACCGGCCGGTGGCGACGGCGACGATCGTGTCCGGGCCCGGGGTGGGCCGGCGCCTCGTCGTGTGGCCCGATCGGGTGGAGGGCTCGCTCGGCAGCTCGCGGCTCGACGACGCGGTGCGCGACGACACCCGTGGCCTGCTCGCCGCCGGGCGCACCACCCTGGTCACCTACGGCACCGACGGCGAGCGGCGCGGCGAGGGCCTCGGGGTGTTCGTCGAGTCGTTCGCCCCCGCGCCGCGGCTGATCGTGTTCGGCGCCATCGACTTCGCCGCGGCCGTGGCCCGCATCGGGAGCTTCCTCGGGATGCGGGTGACGGTCTGCGACGCGCGGCCGGTGTTCGCGACGTCGAGCCGGTTCCCGGAGGCCCACGAGGTGGTCGTGGAGTGGCCGCACCGCTACCTGGCCGCCGAGGCCGACGCCGGGCGCCTCGACGGGCGCACCGCGCTCGCCGTGCTCACCCACGACCCGAAGTTCGACGTGCCCCTGCTCGAGGTGGCGCTGCGCCTGCCCGAGATCGGCTACATCGGGGCGATGGGGTCGTGGCGCACCCACTCCGACCGGCTCGCCCGGCTGCGCGAGGCCGGGGTCACCGAGGCGGAGCTGGAGCGGATGTCCAGCCCGATCGGGCTCGACCTCGGCGCCCGCACGCCCGAGGAGACCGCCGTGTCGATCGCCGCCGAGATGATCGCCCGCCAGTGGGGCGGGGACGGGACGCCGTTGTCCGGGCGGCAGGGCCCGATCCACGGTGACTCCAACGTCGAGCCCGGTGTGAGCGCCGAGGATCTGGACCACGAGCTGGCATCCGGACCACGCTGACCGGTCAGAGGTCCCTCTACCGATGGGTAGGTGACACCATTCGTGGCGGTGGTCCACACCGGGGCCCGCCGACCGTCGCGAGGCTGCCGAACGCCCGGGTGCGTCTGTAACGTGGGCTACACCGAGCACCCGACGGTGGGGAAGGGGGCAGCGTGGTCCTCGTCGACTCCGTGACGCGCGCCGGGCAGTCCATGGTGGTGCGCGGCAGGCAGAGCCCGGAGGCCGACGCGACCGGGGTTGCGCACCCCGCGCGACAGGAGCCCTCCGATTCCGCCCGCTCCCACGGTACCGGCCACGCGCACGCCGAGCCGGAGAGCCCGCGCCTGGCGAAGTTCCACGTCCCCGAGATCGTGTTCGGCCCCGGTTCGCTGCCCGAGGCGGCCCACGCCGCGGCCCGGCTCGGAGCCCGCCGCCCCATGCTCGTCACCGACGACGGCCTCCTCGCCGCCGGGTGGCCCCAGCAGCTCCTGGCCCACCTCGCGGACGGCGGCATGGACGCCACCGTCTGGAGCGGGGTCACCCCGAACCCCAAGGACCACGAGATCGCGGCCGGGCACGAGGCCTACCGCACCGCGGGGTGCGACGTCCTCGTCGCGGTCGGCGGTGGGTCGGTCATCGACGCCGCGAAGGGCATCGCCCTGCTCGCGGGCAACGGCGGCGTGATCACCGACTTCGAGGGCGTCGACCGGATGGCCGCCCCGATCCCGCCGTTGGTGATGGTGCCCGCGACCTCCGGGACCGGCGCGGACGTCTCGCAGTTCTGCATCGTCACCGACACCCTGCGCAGGACCAAGATCACGATCCTGGGCCGCGCCCTGGTCCCGGACGTCTCCGTGGTCGACCCGCACCTCCTGACGACCATGCCGGACTGGCTCAACGCCTCGACCGGGCTGGACGCGCTCACCCACGGCATCGAGGCCTACGTCTCGCGGGCACACAACCCGCTCACCGACCACCACGCGCTGCAGGCGATCTCCCTCGTGGGGGGGCACCTCGAGCGCACCATGGACCACCCGCTGGAGCAGGAGTCGCGGACCTGCATGGCCCAGGCCGCGCTCGAGGCCGGGCTCGCGTTCACCAACGCGATCCTCGGCGCGGCGCACGCGATGAGCCACCAGGTCGGTGGGCTGCTCGACCTGCCCCACGGCGTGATCAACGGGATCCTCCTGCCCCACGTCGTGCGGTTCAACAGCGCATCCGACCCGGCCCGCTTCGTGCCGATCGCGCAGGCCCTGGGGTTCCCGGGCGAGGTGGGCCGGTCCTGCTCCCAGGCGCTCGCCGAGGACGCCGCGGAGTGGGCGGCCTGCGAGGTGCGGCGTCTCGGCGACGAGCTCGGCGTACCCAAGGGTCTCTCGGAGATCGGGGTGACCGCCGAGGACCTGCCGACGCTGTCGACGATGACGATGGTCGACGCCTGCCTGTCCACCAACCCGCGTGAGGCCGACCGCGCCGACATCGAGGCGCTGTTCCGGCAGGCGCTGTAGCCGCCGGCCCGTGGAACCCCGCATCGACCCCGCACCCGCCGAGCACCGCGCCGAGGGCCCCGACCTCGACCTCCTCACCGGCATCCGCTCCGGGAAGCCGTCCTTCTACGTCGAGTACCTGGCCTCGGCCGAGCGATTGCGCCGGGTCATCCACGCGCTCGACCGGATCAGCCGCGCCCTGGTGCGCACCACCGAGGGGCCCGGCACGCTCGTGCGGTCGGTCGCCGAGGCCGCAGCGGAGCACCTGACCGCGCACTGGGTGGTCTTCGCCCTCGCGGACGGCGCCCTCCCGGAGGCCGCGCCGCGCGCCCTGGTGCTCGGACCGGACCTCGTCGAGGCCCCGACCGACGCGCCCGAGGCGCTCCCGCCGTTCGTCCTGCGCCACCTGCAGGCGGTGCGCCGGGGTGAGCACGAGCCCTCGGATGCCGCGGATGCGGGGGCGGGGCCGGTCGGTGGCCCGAACGGCGACCGGGCCGCGGTGACCCGGCCGCACGACCCGCACCACCTGCACGTCCCGGTGCGCCTCGACGGCGCGGTGGTGGGCGAGATCGTCGCGTGGACCGGGGTCGAGCGGCGCATCGACGCCACCGACGCCTCGGTGCTGCGCGTGCTCGCGAGCCAGACCGCGGCGGCGCTGCAGAACTCCTCGCTGCACCAGCGCACCCTGCGGCTCTACGACGAGGCGAGCCGGCACGCGCAGGACCTCGCCGCCCGCAACGAGCAGCTCCAGCGCACCCGCGACGCCCTGACCGTCGCCCGGCAGCGCGAGGTGCTCGACTCCGAGCGCCACCGCATCGCCCGCGAGCTGCACGACTCGGTCAGCCAGTACGCCCTCTCGGCCGGGATGCAGATCGAGGTGGTGCGCTCGGAGATCCGGGACGAGGGGCAGCGCGAACGTCTGGAGACCGCGAAGCAGTTGACACGCCGGGCCGTCGAGCAGCTCCGCTCGGCGATCTACGCGCTCAACCACTCCGGCGAGCACGGCCACCGCAGCCTGCCCGCGATGCTCGAGGAGCTCTCCGCGGTCCACATGCCCTCCGACCTGCGGGTGGAGGTGCGCATCGAGGGCCGCCCGGTGGCGCTGCCGGCCACGGCCGAGCGCTCGCTCTTCCGCGTGGCCGGCGAGGCGCTGTTCAACGCCGCCGTGCACGCCGAGGCGGCCGTGGCCGTCGTGCGCCTGGCGTTCCGCAAGGACCGGCTGGTGCTCTCGGTCGCCGACGACGGCACCGGGGACCCCGAACAGGTGCGTCGCACCCTGCGGGTCGCGGCCGCGGGCGACATCGACGGATCCCACCGCGGCCTCGCGAACATGGCCGAGCGGGCCCGGGAGATCGGCGGCACGCTCCAGGTCCAGCGCGCCCGCCAGGGCGGCATCCGCATCCAGGTCGGGGTGCCCCTCCCGATCGGCGAGACCGACCGGGGGGCCCGCGGAGCCGTCAGCGCCCCGCACCCCTCGGCGGCGGGAGAACCCTCCGAATCGGGAGGGACCGGGGCCGTCCCCAACGATGAGACTGGGCCCCGGGCCATCGGGACCGAGCACGAGCACTCCAGGAGCACGACATGACCGACATCCGCATCCCTGCTCGCGCGGCGGTCCGTCGCGGCGAGGTGCGCATCGTGCTCGTCGACGACCACGCGATCGTCCGCCAGGGCCTGCGCTCGGTGCTCGAGCGGGAGCCGCAGCTCTCGATCGTCGGCGAGGCGTCCAGCGCCGCCGAGGCCCTCGTCGTCGTCGCCCACGAGCGGCCCTCGATCGTGCTGCTCGACCTCAAGCTCTCCACCAGCTCCGACTCCGAGGGCCTGCAGCTGTGCCGCCAGCTCACCCAGGCCCACCCCGGCGTGGGTGTGCTGGTCCTCACGACGTTCCTCGACGACCGGCTCGTGGTCGAGGCCGTGCACGCCGGGGCACGGGGCTACGTGGTCAAGGACGTCGACACCACCGAGCTCATCGCGGCGATCCGGGCGGTGTCGCGGGGCGAGTCGGCGTTCGACTCCCGGTCCGCCGCGGCCGTGGTGCGCTCGCTCAACGGTCAGCAGCCCCACGGCGAGACCCTCACCGGCCGCGAGCTGGACGTGCTGCGGCTGCTGGCCCGCGGGATGAGCAACCGCACCATCGGCCGGGAGCTCTTCATCTCGGAGACGACGGTGAAGTTCCACGTCGGCAACCTCATGCGCAAGCTCGACGTCTCCCGCCGCGCCGAGGCCGTGTACGCGGCGTCGAAGATGGGACTTATTTGAGCGGAGCTCTCGTGCGTGCCCTATCCGCGTGCTGTGTTGCTGTCGTGCCTGGGCACGGAAACGCACGCACACTTCGGGGCGTGAGGCTCGCGGTTCGTCCTGACGAGGTGGCTGCGCAGAGTCGCCCCGGTGAACCCTCAGGCGAAGACGACCTCGGTCGCCGCCACGGTGTCCGGGTCGGCCACCAGGTCGATCGCGGCCACGCGCCCGTCGAGGACCGTGATCCGGAAGAGCGACACCGTCCGACCCCCCGGAGCGAACGCCAGCCCGGGCTCGCCGTCCAGCAGCGCGGGGGTCGCGGCGCGCGCCCGGCCGGCGAACACCCGCGCGACGGCGTCCGCCCCGGCCACCTCGGCGACCAGCTCCGGCGCGCCCCGCCCGGCGTGCGCCGCGGCCAGCGACACGGCCACGGGGTCGGCGCGCAGCACCACCTCGGGGTCGAGCACGGCGAGCAACGCCCCGAAGTCGCCCTCGCGCGAGGCGGCCAGGAAGGCCTCGACCACCTCGCGACGCCGTGCGGCATCGTCACCACCCCCTATCGGCGTGCTCGGTTGCTCTGCGCTGCCCCCGCCGCGCACCCGACGCCGGGCGCGGCTGGCGAGCTGCCGGGTGGCGGGCACCGAGCGCTCGACGATCGGGGCGATCTCGTCGAACGGCATCCCGAAGACGTCGTGCAGCACGAACGCGAGCCGCTCGGCGGGCCCGAGGGTGTCGAGCACGAGCAGCAGGGCGGGCCCCATCGCGTCGGCGGCCAGCGCCTGCGCCTCGGGCCCCGCCTCGTCCGCGCTCGGGCCCTCCGCCTCGTCGTCGACGATCGGGTCCTCGGGGTGCGTGCGCCGTGCGCGCAGCATGTTCAGCGCGATGCGCGCGACGACCGTGGTGAGCCAGCCGGCGAGGTTCTCGATCGCCGGGTCGCCCGAGGCGTGCGCGTGCTGCAGGCGCAGCCACGCCTCCTGGACCGAGTCGTCGGCGTCACCGCCCGGTCCGAGCAGCCGTCGAGCCACCGCCAGCAGGTGCGGACGATGCTCGGTGAAACGGGCGGCGAGCGCCCCGGTCGGATCCATTCGGTCACATTCCTCCGCGCGTCGGTGTCACCACCATGACCGACCGGGCGGCGGGAACGTGACCGCCCGGCCGGCCCGGATCCGATCTGGCTCGACATCGAGGAGCGATCATGACGACCACCACCACGCTCGAGGCCCGCATGCCGAACCCCGCCGCGCTGTTGCCCGGCGTGGGCGAGGGGATCGGCGGGCTGGTCGCGGCGGCCCGCTCGGGGGGCCTGCCCGAGCCCCTGCTGGCCCTCGTCCACCTGCGGGTGAGCCTGATCAACGGCTGCGCCTCCTGCGTCCACGGAGGTACACGGGACGCGCGCGGCGCCGGCGAGACCGACGAGCGCCTCGCGACGGTCGGCGTCTGGCGCGAGGCCCCGTGGTTCACCGACGCGGAGCGGGTCGCGCTCGAGCTCGCCGAGCACGTCACGCGCCTCGCCGACGCCGGCGACGCCGTCCCGGACGCGCTGTGGTCCGAGGTGACCCGGGTCTTCGACGAGCCCCAGCGCGCGGCACTGCTGCTCTGGATCGCCGTCGTCAACCTCTTCAACCGCCTCAACGTGCCGGTGCGCCAGACCGCGGGGACGGGCTGGTGAGGCTCAGGGAAGGGGCGTCAGCATCCGGTGCGGCGAGCGCAGCGCGCGGCTGACCGGGTCCTCGCGGCACGGCAGCTCCGGTCCGCCCTCCGGGCGCACCACCAGGTCGGCCGGGCCGGGCACCGTGCCGCAGGCGGGGCAGCGACCGTCCGTGGTGGTGTCCGGCTCGCCACCGGCGGGGCAGCCGGCGTGGGCGAAGCGGCGCACCGTCCCGCCGCTCGCCCGCTGGCCGGACTCGCCCCACGCGGCGAGCGCGCGCAACGCGGGCCACAGCGCGGTCGCCGCGTCGGTCACCCGGTAGCCGGTCGGGTCGCGCTCGAGGATCCCCTCCTCGACCAGCCGGGCGAGCCGGTCGGAGAGCACGGCGCGCGGGACGTCGAGATGGGCGACGAAGTCGGCGAAGCGGTGGACGCCGAGGAAGCAGTCGCGCAGGACCAGCAGCGTCCACCGGTCACCCACCACCTCCAGGGCGCGGGCGATCGAGCAGTCCTGGCGGGGATAGCCCTGGCCGAGCGGCATGAGACCAGGATAACGCGCCGTCGGTTCAATGACTGAACTCCTCGTGCTAGCGTCTCGGACCGTGCGGTCCACTTCCGGCGCGACGGTCGCCGTCGCCTCCGCGGCCACGTTCCTCGCCCTGGTCGTCTTCACCACCCCCCTCGCGACGCTTCCCGCGACGGCCGCCGCGCTCGGATCCGGGCCCGAGGGGCAGGCGTGGATCCTCAGTTCGATGAGCATCGGCCTCGGGGTCGCGCTCCTGTCGAGCGGCGCCGTCGCCGACGACCTCGGACGGCGTCGCGCGCTCGTCCTGGGCAGCGCGGTGCTGGTGGTCTCGTCGGTGGTGTGCGCGTCGTCCCCGACGACGGCGGTGCTCGTCGCCGGCCGGATCGGTGCGGGGGTCGGCGGCGCCGCCCTCATCGCGGCGGGCCTCGGGCTGATCGGGCACGCCCACCCCGCGGGGACGCCGGAGGCGCGCCGTGCCGGCGGAATCTGGGGTGCGGCGCTCGGCGCCGGCATCGCGATCGGGCCGCTGCTCGCGACCGGGGCGCAGGAGCTCGCCGGCTGGGAGTCGGCGTACTGGCTCGAGGCGCTGCTCGCGGTGGTCCTCGGCGTCGTCGCACGGGTCCTGCTCGAGGAGTCCCGCGCCGAGCGCCCGCGCCCGGTCGACCTGCCCGGCGTCGTGCTGCTGGCCGCCGGGGTCGGGGTGCTGCTCACCGGCCTGGTCGAGGCGCGCGGCGGACCGACCCGGCCGCTCGTGATCGTCCTGGTGATCGGCGGACTGGCGCTCCTGGGGATCTGGCTGTGGGTCGAGCACCGGCGGGCCGCCCCGATGATCGACCCGGAGCTGTTCCGTTCCCCGCCGTTCCTCGCCGCCACGCTCGGCGCGCTGGCCACCGGCGCCGGGATCATCGCCACGACGTCGTTCCTGCTCACCGTCATGGCGCGCGGGCTCGGCGTGGGGGCGGTGACCGCGGCGATGGTGCTGCTCGCCTGGTCGGCGACCGGGGTCGTCACCTCGCTCCTCGCGCGGCGGCTGCCGGCGTCGGCGAGCGGGCGGACCCAGCTCGCGGTCGGGCTCGTCGTCGTCGCCGTCGGCCAGCTGATGCTGCTGGGGGCGACGCCGGGCTCCTCACCGTGGCGCTACGTCCCCGGGCTGCTCCTCGCCGGGATCACCAGCGGCGTGGTCAACTCGGCGCTGGGGCGCGAGGCGGTCGCGAGCGTGCCGCCGGAGCGTGCGGCGATGGGCAGCGGCGCGAACAACACCGCCCGCTACGTGGGGGCCGCGATCGGGACGACCGTGGTCGCGGTCATCGCCACCCGGCCGGGCCTGCCCGCCGGTCCGGTGGGCCTGCTCCAGGGGTTCGACACCGCCGTCGTCGTCGCCACCGCCATCTCCGTCCTGGGCGCGGTGGCGGTCTTCCGCGTGCCGGCCGCGTCGCTCCCGCCGTCCGTCGGAAGCGGGCGGACGGGCACCGGAGCAGGCAGACTCGGGGGATGGACAAGGCAGCGCTCGCCGAGACCCAGGGCCCCCTCAAGCAGCAGTACCGTGACGACCCGGAGTCGGCTGTCGTCGTCCTCACCGCGGACGGAGACCTCGACGGGTCGGGCATCGCCTGCCGCGTGCAGACCGCCCAAGCCATGGTCGAAGCGGGGCTGCACCCGGCGACCGGCGGCACCGGGGAGCTGCTCTGCTCCGGCGACATGCTGCTCGAGGCACTCGTCGCCTGCTCCGGGGTGACGCTGCGAGCGGTCGCCACCTCGATGGGCGTCGAGGTCCGCGGCGGGACGATCCACGCCGAGGGCGACCTCGACTTCCGCGGGACCCTCGGCGTCGCGAAGGACGCGGCGGTCGGGTTCACGGACATCCGGCTGTCGTTCGACCTCGACACCGACGCCGACGACGAGACCCTCGCGACACTGCACAAGCTCACCGAGCGGTACTGCGTCGTCTACCAGACGCTCGTGAGCTCGCCGTCGGTGTCGCTGGAACTGGGCAAGCAGGAGGCCGCGGCGCAGGCCTGACGGACCCGGCGTCGGGGCCGGGAACCGTCAGTCGGTGTGGTACGGGTCGTAGTGGATCTGCATGAACGGCGTCCCGGCATCGAGCATCGCCGACACCGTCGAGCGGACCATGGCGGGCGAGCCGGAGACGACGATCTGGCGGTCCGCCCAGGCCCCGTACCGCGCCACGACCTCGCCGAGGGTGCCGGTCTCGGCGCCGTACCGCCGCCCGTCCTCCTCGACGACCGGCACCACCGTCAGCCACGGGTTGTCCTGGGCCATCCGACGGAGGGTGTCGATGTCGTAGAGCGAGTCCCAGGTCCGGCCGCCGACGAACAGCGCCACCTTGCGGTCGGATCCGTCGATCATGAGCTGCTCGACGAGCGCTCGGGCGGGGGCGAGCCCGGTCCCGCCGGCGACCATGAGCAGGTCGTCGCGGGAGTTCGGGTCCAGGGTCATCTGGCCCATCGGCGGGCCGATCCGCCACACGTCGCCCACGCGGGCGTGCGAGACGATCGCCCGGCTGACCCACCCGCCGGGGACGGTGTGGACGTGGAACTCCATGACGCAGTCCGGGCCGGGCGCGTTCGCCGGCGACAGCGAGCGCCACATCCGCGGGCGCTGCGGCGTCTCGACCGAGACGTACTGGCCGGCGGCGTAGGGCACCGGCTGGCCGGTCTGGACCCGGACGACGGCGAGGTCCTGGGAGATTTGTCGGTGCTCCATGACCCGCGCCATCCACACGGCCGGGCCACGCTCGGCGTCGGCGGCCTGACGCATGATGCGGGCCATCTGGTCGTAGCCGACCACCCAGGCGTGCTCGATCTCCGGGCTCCACCGCGGCCCCGAGGTCTCCCTGACGGCACCGATGAGGGCCTCGCCCATCTTGTCGTAGTGCTCGCCGATCACGCCGAACTTGCGGTGGTCCCGGCCGAGCTGGCGCAGGAAGATGGACAGTTCGTCCGGGCGGTCGATCATCTGGATGAAGTGGATGAGGGCCCGCAGCAGCCGGGTGCGCTGCAGCTCCATCGTCACCGGGAACAGGTCGCGGGTCTCCGGCGCGATCCGGAAGAGCCAGCCGTAGAACAGCTTGGTCAGCTCGTCGGTGCGGGAGGAGATCGCGTCGAAGCTGGCCCGGATGGTGGCCACCGCGTCGGCGGCGTCCGGCGGGGCGGACACCGGGTCGCGCGGCGCGCGCAGCCCGCTGGTGTCGGCGGAATCGCGCATCGCGGGCGGAGCGGGCGCCCGCGACGGCTCGGTGTAGATGCTGGTTCCCGAGAACCACGCCGGCCGGTCGGTGGAGTTGGCGCCGTGCCTGCCCGACGGCGCGTCGGACTCGTACGCGTCGAACAGCGGGTCGTTGCGCAGGCGGATCCCGAGGAGAACTCGCCGGAGGAGTACCTGCTCGACCCGAAGTCGCTCGATCCGAAGTCGCTCGATCCGAAGTCGCTCGACGACGGCGGGTTCGAGGACCAGCTGTCGGAGGAGGGGACGTTGCTCGAGGCCGGACCGGTCGAGGGCCAGCTGCTCGAGTACGAGCTACCCGGCAACGAGCTGCCCGGCAACGAAGTGCCCGGCGACCAGCTGTCGGAGGACCAGTTGCCCGAGGACCAGTTGTCCGAGGACGAGCTGCCCGAGGACCAGTTGCCCGAGGAATAGCGGTCCGACGGGTGGGCGTCCGAGGACCAGGTGTCCGAGGGCCAGCTGCGTGAGCCGTACCCGGTCGACGTCGGCTCCCCCGACGAGTACCCGCCGGTCTCGTAACCCCCGGGCTCGTACCCGCGTCCGGTGTCCCAGGAACCGGAGAACGAGGAGCCTTGGCGGCCGGGCGGAGGCGGGGGCACGGCTCCGCGGTCGGAGTACCGGCTCATCGTCGTCCCGTCGTCGCGCCGGTCGTCGGCGATGTCGAACAGGGCGTCGTCGGGGTCGTAGGACCGCGACGTCGAGGAGGGCCACGCAGGCACTCCGTACGGGGACGACCCGAAGTCCCCCGGGCGGTGGGAGCCGTAGCCCGACGGTTCCCGCTCGAAGTCCGTGTCGTCCCTCCCCCCGAAGGACCGGGTGGGTGACCACCCACGCTCGTCCGGCCCGCCGGGGACGTCGCGGGGAGGACCCGCCGGTCCAGCGGAGCCGTGGCGCCCCGCGTCGGGACCGTTGTTCCTCGCTGCCGTCACGTCCGGTCGACTCCTCATCTCACGATGACTCGTTCGGCCCCCGGCGGGGCACCCTACCGGTCGGCACTGGGAGGTCACGCTACTCGGCGTCTCCGCGCGAACGTCCCCCGTGTCCGTCGGTGCGGCCAGCGTGCGCCCGTGACCGGTGAACGGCGGGCGTCGGAACCGTCAGCGTGACGGGGTGCATTGCGCACCGTCACCCGTCGTCGGTGTTCGACCGCTCTCCTCAGCGTTCCGAGCCGCCCGCGCCGACGGTCCTCGCCGGGAGGGCGGCGCGCTGGGCGACCGGCGTGGCCGAGGACGTGCGCGTCCCGGATCGGGTGGAGCGCGGCGTACCCGCGCGGGACGACGTGGGGGCGGGCCGCGAGGACGTGGCCCGCGGGCGTGTCGAGGTGGCGCTCGGGCGGGTGGCCGTCGGGCGCGGGGCCCTCGTGGTCGAGGGGGCCGCGGGACGTCCGCCGGGCCCCGCGGCGGGGGGTGCGGGTCCGCTCCCGGCCGACGCGCCGTGGTCGTCGCTGCGGACGAGGTCCGCCCCGGCGGCGGCGGGGTCGAGGCCGGCCTCGGTGGGCGTGCTGCTGCTCGCGCCGTCCGGCGAGGTGACGGGGAGGCCCGAGGCCGGATCGGCGACGGCGGGTGAGGGGCTCGCGGGCAGGACACCCTCGGCGCCGGTCGGGGCCAGCCCGAGCGCCAGGCCGACGCCTCCGACGCTCAGGGCGCCGAAGGCCGCGACGGCGGCCGGCAGGGCCGTCGCCCGTCGCCTGCGGGTGCGGGCGGCGCGCGGCGCGGCCTCGTCGAGCAGTGCGGCCATCTCGTCGGCGCGCGCTCGCATGTCGCGCGGGCGGCGTCCGGGACGGCCCCGTCCGGCTCGGCTCACGCGTGGTCCTCCCCGTCATCTCGTCACGCACGGTTCCACTGGCGACTACTGCCGGTCGTCGAGTCAGGGTGCCAGACGGTCCGGGGCGTGGTCATCGGGGTCAGCTAGAGATCGACCACCAGCCAGCCGCCGTGGTCGACCTCGACCCGGAACCGGGTGTGCGTGCGCTCGCCGAGCGCGGTGAGGACGTCGGGGGAGAAGCGGCACAGGTGGCCGTACACCGGGTCGGGCACGTCCTCGAACGGCACCGCGACCACCACCCGACGTCGGGCCACCCGGCACATCTCCGCGACGACGGCGGGCGAGTCCTCCGCCGGGAGGTGCTCGAGCAGGTGGATCGCGGTGACGGTGTCGACGGCGTCGTCGCGCAGCGGCACGGCTCGGGCGTCGCAGGCCGCGGTGCGCAACCTCGTCGTCGCCTCGGGAACGATCCCCGTGCCCGCGACCGCCGAGAGCAGCCGCATCGTGCCCGGCGTGTGGTCGGTGGCGACGACGTCGTGGCCGCGCTCGGCCATGCGCAGCGCCAGGAAGCCGAAGCACGTGCCGAGGTCGGCGACGCTGGTCCCCACCACCTCGTCGAGCGCGCGGGCGTGCACCGGCGCGAAACCGGCGAGCGAGGCCTCGGGGGGAGACGCAGCACCCGGGCGGCGCAGCACGGCCAGCGAGTTGGCGTAGAACGTCGACCACGCCGTCAGCGGGTCCCTGACCGTGGAGCGCACGATCCCCGTCACGACCCGCTCGAAGACCGGCGCCGACTCCACCACCGGGCCGAGCTCGCCGGCGACCAGCGCCGAGACGTCGTCGTCGAGCTCGTCGGGCCGGAAGCGGTGCAGCACCAGCAGGCGCCCGCCCGGGCGGTGGACCTCGAAGTGCTCGGTGACGAGCTCGGGAGCCCGTCCCGACGCGAGCCGCACCGGCACGGCCGCCCGGTCGACGTAGCAGACCACGACCGGGCCGTTCTCCCACCGCCCGGGGTGCGCGGGAGCGAGCGGATCGATGGGGGCGCTGCCCGCGGCGGGCGGGGTCAGGGTCACGGTCGTCTCGCTCCCACTGCTCAGCGTCCGATCATCTCGGAGACCATGTCGTGGCTGACCTCGGAGAGCCCGGTGAGGTCGCGCACCACGCGGATCCGGTCGCAGGACTCGGCGTACTGCGGCAGGTCGCAGGCGCCGAGCCCCCAGGAGTAGCGCGGCTCCGGGGTCAGCCAGATCGTCTCGCGGGCGCGCCGGGTGATCTCGGCGAACGCCTCGATGTTCGGGTCGTTGCCGTTGCCGCGCCCGTCGCCGAGCACGATCACCGTCGAGCGCCGGTTCACCGCCGAGGCGTGGTCGTCGAGGAACGTGCCGAACGCCTCGCCGTAGTTGGAGTTGGCGTCGACGTCGATGAGGTCCCCGCCGAAGATCAGTCCGAGGGCGTCCTCCACGGTGTGGTCGGCGAACAGGTCGGTGACCTCGATGAGCTCGGAGACGAACACGAACGAGCGCACCTGCCCGAACATGTCCTGCAGCCCGTGGACGAGGTGCAGGGTGAACCGGGCGGTGGCCCGCACCGAGAGCGAGACGTCCGCGAGGATCACCAGACGCGGCTTGTCCTCGGCCCGGCTCACCGTGACCGGGGTGAACGGGACGCCGTCGAAGCGCATGTTGCGGCGCATGGTGCGGCCGGCGTCGATGCGTCCACGCGGGGACTGGCGCCGCCGGTGGGTCAGCGCGCCGTGCAGGGTCTTGGCGAGCCGGCGCAGCGAGTCCTCGAGCTGCTGGCGCTCGTGCTCCTCGGCGCGGTCGACCTCCGCCCTCCGCGCGTCCTCGTCGGCGTGCCCGCCCTCGATCACGCGCTGCTCGATCTCCATCAGCCGCTCGAGGTGCGCCTTGATCGCCTCGGGGAGGTTCTCGAGCATCCCGGCGAGTCGGCGGCGCAGCGCCATCGCGTCGGACTCGTCGCCGTCGTTCGCTCCGTCCGCCTCGTCCTCGATGCCCTGCAACCACCCCAGCAGCGCCTCCTGCTGTGCGACGTTGAGGTCGGCGTCGACCTTGGTGCCCGACGCCGTGGCGATGTCGCCCGGCAGCCCGCCGCCGTGGAGGTGGTCGGTCTCGATCTGGACCTTCTCACCGGTCCCGGTCTGGTCGGTGGCCCCGTCCTCGGAGAAGACGATCTCGTCGGTCATCGCCGCGAGGTCGATCTTGTTGGCCTCCTGGTGCAGGTTGTACTGCTGGGCCAGGTCGTCGGGATCGAAGAACTCCTTGATGTCGACCGGCTTGCCGTGGTCGTGACCCTGCTGCGGGGTCTCGCTGGGCTCCTCGGAGAGCGTGAAGTCGTCCAGCGAGCCCTCGTCGGAGAGGTCCTCGTGGCCGTGCCCGTGGCCGTGCCCGCGGTCCTCGTCGCCGATGCGCACCAGGGCGAAGAACGCATCGAAGATCTCGTCGAAGGTGGCCTCGTCGCGGACGTCCTTGACCAGCGCGACCTGCAGCGCCGCCTTGAGGGTCGCGCGGTCGGCGAGCACGCCGGGCTCGCGGGCGCAGCGGATGGCGTCGAGGACCTCCGAGGTGGAGATCCGGACCTGCCGGATGCGCAGGAGCCGGACGAAGCGGTGGATGCTGGCCTCCATCGCGGGACCTCCTCTCTCGGGTCTCGGCCGGTCGGTTGCGCCTTTCCCGACGGAGCGAGCGGCACCCTCGCTCGCATAGAAGCAGCGAAGGTGCCGTTCGCGCGCGCCGCGGGGTGGCGCCCTACAGCGCGCGCTTCTTGCCGAGCCCGCCGCCGAACGACCGGGTGCCCTGGCTCGGGCTGACCGGGCGGGGCTTGGCCGACGGGCCCTCACCGCGGCGGGCGGCCTCCTTGGCCTCGGAGCCCGCGGCGTAGTGGCCGACGTGCCGGCCCTCCTGGTCCTTCGCGGCGCGCACCGCCCGACCGTCCGGGCCGTCCTCGTCATCGACCACCGCGGGCGCCGGCCCGGCGGAGTGGCCGTTGCGCATGGCGTCGTGCCCGTGCCCGTGGCCATGACCGGGGCCGTGCCCGCGGGCGTCGTCGACGACGGCGTTGGGGTCGACGAGGTTCGGCAGCGCGCCCAGCGCCTTGGTCACGTCCTTGTCGTACTTGACGACGACGGAGACGGTGTCGGAGAGGACCTGCGAGCTCAGCTCGTCGACGCCGAGCACGGCGAGGGTGCGGGCCCAGTCGATCGTCTCGGAGATGCTCGGGGCCTTGCGCAGCTCGAGCTCGCGCAGTCCGCGCACCACCTCGACGAGCTCACGCGCCGCCGCCTCTCCCAGCCCGGTGTCCTTCGAACGGACGATCTCCAGCTCGCGCTCCGCGCTCGGGTAGTCGAGGAAGAGGTGCAGACAGCGACGCTTGAGGGCCGCGGCGAGGTCACGGGTGTTGTTGCTGGTGAGGATCACGTAGGGAGCGTTCCGTGCAGCGAACGTCCCGACCTCGGGCACCGAGATCTGGAACTCGCCGAGGGTCTCGAGGAGGACGGCCTCGAGGGCCTCGTCGGCGCGGTCGACCTCGTCGATCAGCAGCACGACGGGCTCGTCGGAGCGGATGGCCTCGAGCAGCGGGCGTGGCGCGAGGAAGCGCTCGGAGAAGAAGACGGAGTCCTGGGCGCCGATGCGGTCGACGGCGGTGGGGATGTCGGGGGCGTCCTCGACGACCTGCCCGATCTTCTCCCGCAGGATCTGGGTGTAGAGCAGCTGCTTGCCGTAGTCCCACTCGTAGAGGGCCTTGGTCTCGTCCTGGCCCTCGTAGCACTGCAGGCGCAGGAACCGCCGGCCGGTGGCGACGGCGAGCATCTTCGCCAGCTCGGTCTTCCCGACGCCCGCCGGGCCCTCCAGCAGGAGGGGCTTCTCGAGCCGGGTGAGCAGGAAGACGGTGGTGGCCAGTCGTCGGTCGGCGATGTAGCCCTGCGCCGAGAGCGCCTCGACGACGTCGTCGACCGTGTCGAAGGGGCTGTGCGCGGGCTGCTCGGACGTGCCGGTCACGCGGGGTCCTTCCGTACGTGCGGGGCGTGGGGTGACGCACCGGTGCCCGGCGGGCCCCGGAGGGTCCGCCGGGCACCGGTCCAGTATCAGCCTCGGAGCTCAGCTGAGCAGATCGTCGAGGTCACCGTTGAGGCAGTGGTCGACGACGGGGCGCACGGTGGTGAAGGTGCACTCCTTGGGGTTGCCGGGGGTGCAGGCGTCACCGAGGACGTGGTTGGTGATGCGGTCCACGTCGGCGTCGTTGCCCGTGATGGTCTTCTGGCCCTCGTAGTACTTCGTCGGGCCCTGGCCCAGACGGTTCTTCTCGTACGAGTCCTGGGTGACGTCGGTGAACTTCTCCGGGATGCCCACGTCGCGCAGGAGCCGGATGGAGGCGGCCAGCGCGGCCTCCGCGGCCTGGACGTCGGTCATGTGCGTGGTGTCCACGCCCATGGCCTCGGCGATCCGGGCGAAGCGCTTGTAGGCGACCGGCATGTTGAACGCCCACACGCGGGGGAGCGCGACGGCGTTGTTCAGCCCGTGGTGGGTGTCGTAGAACGCCGACACCGCGTGCGAGATCGAGTGGATGATCCCGAGGCCGCCGGAGTTGAAGGCCTGCGCGGCGATGTACTGCGCGTACATCATGCCCTCGCGGCCGGGGAGGTCCTGGCCGTTCCAGACCGCCTCACGAAGGTTCTGCGCGGTGAGCTCGATGGCCCGCAGCGCGCTGCCGAGGCTCGGCTCGAAGTTCAGCCGCGAGACGTAGGGCTCGGAGGCGTGGGCCAGCACGTCGAACCCGCACTGGGCGGTGAAGGGGATCGGCAGGTCGTAGTAGAGCACCGGGTCGTCGATGGCGAGGCTCGTCACCGAGTTGTCGTCGAACGCGACGTACTTGTGGGGTTTGTTGGGGTCCGTCGTGGTGTCGGTGATGACGTAGGCCCAGGAGGTCTCGGAGCCGGTGCCCGCCGTCGTCGAGACCGCGATGTGCGGGGGGTTCTTCGGGTTCTCCGACTGGTTGAAGCCCTCGAACTCGTTGACGTTGCGGCCGTCGTGGGAGACCGAAATACGCGCGCCCTTGCACGCGTCGTGCGAGGAGCCGCCGCCGATGGACACGAAGCTGTCACAGGAGTTCTCCTGATACTGCTTCACCGCGTCCATGACGTTGTAGTCCTTGGGGTTCGACTCGACCTGGTCGTAGATGACCGTGTCGATCCCGTGGTACTTCATCGACTCGCTGATCTTGTGCACGGTGTCCGAGCCGCGCAGGCCCGACGTCATGATCAGGGTCTTCTTGAAGCCCAGCTTCAGGGCCTCGGGTCCGATCATCTCGTGCGCGCCGGGGCCCATGAGTGCCCGGGGGAACGGGTGGAACTCCTTGATCGGGAACGGCTTGAGCAGCTCGTCGACCTGCATCTCGATCCTCTCGTCGTCTCCGCGGACCTGCTGCGGGCAGCTGGTCTGTCGTCCGGCGCGGACGCTAAGGGCGCTCTGGGTCACGGGCGAGGGCGCGACCGTGATCCCGTTCACGGAGCGGGGAGATCGCCCCGACGTTCGGAGGGTTCCGCGTGCTGCCCTTCGTGCCGCGTGGTGAGGCGAGCGCAATTGCCAGTCGCTGGCGGCAGTACGAGGTGGACGTGCAGGCATGATCAACGGGTACATATCGGAGTCGCCGGCCGTCCGACATCCCGTTATGTGCCAGTTGATCACCGTCGGCGTCGCGGTCGGTTGTGTGCCCTGGTAGGCCTCATCCCAGCTTGCGGACGACGCGGGCGGCGAGCTCGTCGAACGCCGTCGGGTCGGCGAGCATGGCCGAGGTCACCACGGTGACGTCCCAGCCCAGGTCGGCCAGACGCGCCCGGTGGAAGGCGTCGCGGTTCTGCCCGGCGATCGTGCGGTGCTCCGGGCCGTCGTACTCGAGGGCCACCATCCGGTCCGGCCAGGCGAGATCGAGTCGCTTCCGCTCGCCGGCGACGCGGAACTGGGGAACGCCTGCCGGGACACCGCGGTCGAGCAGGCCGAGGCGGAGCCGAGTCTCCGGGAGCGACCCGGCGCGAGGGTCCATCAGCGCGATCACCCGCCTGACCTGGGCTAGCCCGCGTACCCCGGGGTGCTCCTCGACGAGTCGGCGGAGGTGCTCGCCGGTCAGATGGCAGACGTGCGCGAGGGCGTCCACGGCGGCAACGGCCTCCATCAGGGGTGTGCGCCGCGCGAGGTCGAACGCCGTCCGGGCCGGCGAGGTGATCCGGCACCCGAACCGCTCGGCGATCTCGTCGGGGCGCAGCCGGTCGCCGCGGATGGTGGTACCGGCCGGGGGCAAGCGGCAGTGCTGTCCCGTCACGATCTCCGCGTCGTCCCACGGGCAGTCGGCCCCGTAGGCCATCGCGGCCAGCGGTCCGGCGACGACGCCCCGCTCCCGGCTCCACGTGCACAGCCCCTGGATGCGCACCCGGGTGTCCACCTCGGCCTCGGCGCCGACGTAGGTGTCCCGGTGCAGGCGACGGAAGGCCGGGCCGCGCAGCTGGTCACGGGTGAGCAGGCCGAGCTCGACGGCGAACGAGCCTCGGAACGGCACGGTGGTCCATCGGGTCGGCGTCTCCACGGGGACTTGGAGTGCGCCGGCGGCGTTCCGGTTCCATCGAGTGGTGGGCGGGAGCAGGTGGACGACGCCGACGATGATCAACGGGCACTTGCCGGGGTGTTGAACGGCCGGCGGCCCCGCCAGGTACCCGTTGATCACGCTGCGGTCGAGATGGGGGACGGGTTGCCGGGGCCCATCGGGCTCGCGGACGACGCCGACGATGATCAACTGGCACGTAGGGGTGTGTTGGACGGCCGGCGGCCCCGCCAGGTACCCGTTGATCATGAGAGCGGGCGGGGTGGGGCGCAGGTGGCCGGGGCCCTCGGTTCGATTCGCCGGCGGAGGGAGCGGTCAGCTCAGCCGTCCGCGAGCGCCGCCCGCGCGAGATCCACCGCCCGCTCCGCCGGAACTCCCAGCGCCCGCATCTGCGCCGCGTACTCCCGCGCCGCCTCCCGGGCCTCGTCGCGCCCGCCCTCCCAGGCCGACGACGGGTCCACGACGAAGGTGCCGAGCCGGCCGCGGGTCTCCACCACACCGGCCGCCTCGAGCTCGCGGTAGGCCCGCGCCACGGTGCCCGCCGCGAGGCCGAGGTCCACCGCGAGCCGGCGGACCGCGGGCAGCCGCGTGTGCGGGGCCAGCCGGCCCGAGCGCACCAGCGACGTCACCGACGCCCGCACCTGCTCGAAGGGCGCCACCGGCGACGACGGGTCCACGTCGATCAGCGTCACCGGGTCGGTCACGGGCGGGACCGTCCCCGTGCGGCGAACCCGCGCCCGAGGTCGTCGAACGCCTCCCCGACCAGCGCCCGCAGCACCGTCCCGTCACCCGCCGGGTAGTCGAGCCACGTGGTGAACACCGCGCGCATGGCGGCCACCACCACGCGCGCGAACACCTGCGGTCGCAGCTCTCCCGCGGAGCAGCCCCACCGGGCGGCGGCGTCGTCGGCCACCGCCCGCTCCCACGCGGCGTAGCGGACGCCGGCGCGTGCGGCCACCTCGGGCACCGTCTCGATGAGGCGCAGGCGGCGGCGCAGCACCGGGACGTCGTCGTCGGAGTAGGCGTTGACCTGCAGGAACGCCTCGCGCGCGGCCGTCACCGGATCGATGTCGGCCGGCACCGCGCGCAGGGTGCGGACCAGCGCCGCGAGGGCGTCGTCGAGCTCGCCGAGGACGACGTCGAGCTTGGTCGGGAAGTAGCGGAAGAACGTCCGCCGCCCGACCCCACCGGCGGCCGCGAGATCGTCGACGGTGACCGCGTCGAACCCGCGCACCGCGAACAGCTCCAGGGCGGCCGCCTCGAGACGACGGGCCCGCACGGTGCGGGTGGTGGCCGAGGTCACGTCGACCAGTCTCCTCCCTCCCGACGCCGGGCGGCACGGACCACCTCGCGCGTAGCAAGGACTTCGCGATCACGCCCCGCCCGTTCGGTCGGGGTTCCCTGCCCGCGCCGACCGTGGTGGATGGCACCGAGTGCCGTTTAGCGTCTCGATCGCCCGAGGAGTGTCCACCCCAGGAGGTAGCCATGGCCCAGTCGATTCCCCCGGTGGGCGAGAACCCCGACCAGGAGACCCCGCTCGTCGAGGAGACCCTCGTCGAGGAGGTCTCGATCGACGGCATGTGCGGCGTCTACTGATGACCGCGGCACCGGTGGGGACGGGCACCGCGGACCCGCCCGTTCCTGCCGGCGCCTTCGACCCGGCCCGCCCCTACCGGCTCTCGTCGTCGGTGTCGGTGCGACCGGAGTCGTTCGGCGCCCTCGTCTACGACTTCCACACCCGTCGGCTGTCCTTCCTCAAGACGAAGCCGCTCGTCCGGGTCGTCGAGGCGCTCGAGCACCACGACGACGTCCACGGCGCGCTCCAGACGGCCGAGGTCCCCGCGCAGCAGCGCGACCAGTACCTGCGGGCCCTCGCCGGCCTCGCGCACGCGGGCACGATCACGCCCCGGTAGGGAGTCATCAGCATGAAGCTCGTCGAGCACTTCACCCACGGCCTGACCTCCCCGATCTGCCTGACCTGGGAGCTCACCTACGCGTGCAACCTGTCCTGCGTGCACTGCCTGTCGAGCTCCGGACGCCGCGATCCGAGTGAGCTGTCGACGGACGAGGCCAAGGCCGTCATCGACGAGCTCCAGCGCATGCAGGTCTTCTACGTCAACATCGGTGGCGGCGAGCCGACCGTGCGCAGCGACTTCTGGGAGCTGCTGGACTACGCGATCGCCCACGACGTCGGGGTCAAGTTCTCCACCAACGGCGTCAAGCTCGACCAGGCCCGCGCGGAGCAGCTGGCGACGACCGACTACGTCGACGTCCAGATCTCCCTCGACGGTGCGACGGCGGAGGTGAACGACCACGTCCGCGGCCCCGGCTCGTTCGACACCGCGATCCGGGCGATGGAGAACCTCCACGAGGCCGGGTTCGGGCAGTTCAAGATCAGCGTGGTGGTGACCCGTCAGAACGTCGACCAGCTCGACGACTTCAAGGCCATCGCGGACCGCTACGGCGCCCAGCTGCGCATCACCCGCCTGCGCCCGAGCGGCCGCGGCGCCGACACCTGGGACGAGCTGCACCCCACCCGCGAGCAGCAGCGCCAGCTCTACGACTGGCTGATCGCCCGCGGCGAGGACGTCCTCACCGGCGACTCGTTCTTCCACCTCTCCGCCTACGGCCAGGAGCTCCCGGGGCTCAACCTGTGCGGCGCCGGGCGGGTGGTGTGCCTCATCGACCCGGTCGGCGACGTGTACGCCTGCCCGTTCGCGATCCACGACCAGTTCCTCGCCGGCAACGTCCGTTCCGAGGGCGGCTTCCAGGGCGTGTGGCGGGACTCCGAGCTGTTCGCGGAGCTGCGCGGGCCGCAGTCCGGGGGCGCGTGCACGAAGTGCTCCCACTACGACGCGTGCCAGGGCGGCTGCATGGCTGCGAAGTTCTTCACCGGCCTGCCCCTCGACGGGCCGGACCCGGAGTGCGTCCTCGGCAACGGCGAGCGTGAGCTCGCCAAGCTCGAGATGGACACGATCATCCCCAAGCCGTCGCTGGACCACTCGCACCGGACCAGCCCCCGCCAGAAGGACGGCCCGGTGCCGCTGACCCTCTCAGTGCGCCGCCCCGACAGGGCCTGCGACTCCGACCCCCTCGCCGGCGAGGGCCGACGGCTCCCGGCCGGGGTCAGAGTCAGCTGAGAACCTCCCCCGGTGCCGCGGGCGATCCTCGCGGCACCGGGGTGAGCTCGAGAGTCCCTCCCCCGCCCGGTCCACCGCGCGAGGGAGGTGGGGACGGGGTCGTGCCGCCTACCGTCCGTGCTCGTGCCCGGACGTCCGGCCGGGCCGGTCACGGAGGTTCCAGCGATGACGACGACGGCGCCCGGCACGGCGGGCCTGCACGCGGCGGCCTCCGGGCTCGTCGCTCACGGCAAGGGAATCCTGGCCGCGGACGAGAGCATCGGCACCATGTCGCGACGCCTCGAGGACGCGGGCGTCCTGCCCACCGTGGAGCACCGGCGCGCCTACCGCGAGCTGCTCGTCACCACCGCCGACCTCGCGCGGGGGATCAGCGGCGTCATCCTCTGCGAGGAGACGCTGCACCAGCACCTCGCCGACGGTCGGGACTTCCCGACGGCGCTTGCAGCGGTCGGCCTGGCGACCGGCGCCAAGGTCGACACCGGGACCGTCCCGCTGGCGGGCGCGCCCGGGGAGACGATCACCGAGGGGCTCGACGGTCTCGGCGAGCGGGTCGCGGCGTGCGCGGCCCGCGGGGCCTCGTTCGCGAAGTGGCGCGCCGCGCTGACCATCGGCCACGCGACGCCCGGGGCCTGGGCGATCGAGGCCAACGCGCACGCCCTCGCCCGCTACGCGCGCGTGTGCCAGGACGCCGGGGTGGTCCCGGTGGTCGAGCCGGAGGTGCTCACGGCCGGGTCGCACCCGCTCGAGGTGTGCGCCGCGATCACCCGCCGGGTGCTCACCGCGCTGCGCCGGGCCCTCGACGAGGCCGGCGTCGACCCGGCGGGGATGGTCCTCAAGCCGAACATGGTCACGCCCGGGGCGGGGGCCGCTCCCGTGGACGCCGGCGAGGTGGCCCGCGCGACGGTCGAGGTGCTGGCGGCGACGATGCCCGACGACCTCGCCGGGGTCGCCTTCCTCTCCGGCGGCCAGTCGTCGGTGGACGCCGCGGCCAACCTCGCCGCGATCCGGGCGCTCCCGACACCGTGGCCGGTGACGTTCTCGTTCGGCCGTGCGCTCGTCTCGCCCGCGCTGCACGCGTGGGCCGGGGACCCCGGGGCGGTCGGCGCCGGGCAGGCCGCGCTGGTCCGCGAGGTCGGCCGCAACGCCGCCCTCGCCGCCTGAGGACCGGGTCAGGGTCTCGGGTCCCAGCCCGGGACGTGCCCGGCGAGCACGTCGCCGACCAGCAGCTCGGTGCTCGCGGTCGCGTCGGGGTGGGTGACCAGGTGCCACGGCCGGGAGAGCGGGGTGCCGGGCAGCCGGAGCTCGACCAGCGTCCCCTCGGCGAGGAGGTCGCGGACCGCCTCGCGGGACACGAGCGTCACCCCGAGGTCCTGCTGCGCCGCCGCGATCGTCGCGCCGTGCGACCCCATCGCCAGCGCCCGGGGCTCGACCACGCCGAGCTCGCCGAGCAGGGCCCCGAGGGTCGCCCGGATCCCCGAGCCCGGCTCGCGCAGCAGCCACGTCGTGGTCCCGGGCGAGAACCCGGTCGCCGACGACGGTGTCCCGACGACGACGAGCGTGTTCGGCCGGGTGGCGCGCACGTGCGCGGCGGAGCCGACCGGGGGCCGTCCGGCCACCACCACGTCGACCTGGTGCGCGGCGAGCATCGCCCAGACCCGGGTGCTCGGGGCGACGTCGACGCCGAGCCCCACCGAGGGGTGGCGGGCGCGGAACGCGGCCAGCAGCCCCGGGAGCAGGTGCTCGCCGGCGGTGGTCACCGCGCCGAGCCGGACGTGCCCGCGCTCCGGGTCGGCCTCGCCCCGGGCGGCGCCCCCGGCCTCGTCGAGCAGTCCCAGCACCTGTCGTGCGTAGCCCGCGTAGCGCCGGCCGGCCGCGGTGAGCCGCACCCCACGCCCGTCGCGCTCAACCAGCGCCACCCCGACCTCCTCGGCGAGGGCGCGCACCGCGGCGGAGACCGTGGACTCGGTGACGACCAGGTGCGCGGCGGCCGCACGCACGGATCCGTGGTCGGCGAGGGCGACGAACGCGCGCATCCGGGAGGTCGTCGTCACCGGCCACCACCTCCGGGGCGCAGCGGCCCGCCTCAGTTCCCGGAGACCTCCAGGCCGCCGGAGAACACCCGGCTGGCGCGCAGATCCGCCGCGCGCAGCGTCACCAGGTCGTCGAGCCCGACGACCCGGGAGCCGCCGCGCTCGCCGAGCCGTCGCGCCTGGCGCATCCTCGCGCGGTCCAGTCCGTTGCGCACGCTCCGCGCGCCGGCGAACCAGGGCTGCTCGACCCGCAGCGCGAGGTACTCGCGCAGCGCCTGGTAGGCCCCCTCGTCGAGGCGCAGCCCTCGTTCGCCCGCCATCGCCACGGCGATCGTCGTGAGCTCGTCGACGGTGAAGTCGGGGAAGTCCACGTGGTGGGCGACCCGGCTCTGCATCCCGGGGTTCGCGGCGAAGAACGTCTCCATCCGGTCGGCGTAGCCCGCGAGGACGACGACGAGGTTCCCGCGGTGGGCCTCCATCGCCTGCAGCAGGATCTCGATGGCCTCGCCGCCGTAGTCGCGCTCGTTGCCGGGGCGGTGCAGGTAGTAGGCCTCGTCGATGAACAGCACGCCCCCGATCGCCTTCCCGACGATCTCCTTGGTCTTCGGGGCGGTGTGCCCGACGTACTGGCCGACGAGGTCGTCGCGGGTGGCGGTGACGAGGTGCCCGCGGCGCAGGTAGCCCAGGCCGTGCAGCAGGTCGCCGAGGCGCAGCGCGACGGTCGTCTTACCGGTGCCGGGGTTGCCGGTGAAGCACATGTGCAGCGTCGGCGGGTCCCCGGCGACGCCGAACCGCTCGCGGACCCGGTCGACGACGAGCAGCGCCGCCAGCTCACGCAGCCGCTCCTTGACCGGGGCGAGCCCGACGAGCTCGCGGTCGAGCGCGTCGAGCACGTCGTCGACCCCGGCGTCGCGACGGACCTCGTCGAGGTCGACGACGGCACCGGGGGCGAGCTCCGGGGCCGCGCCGCCCCCGCCGTCGGGGTCCGGCTCGCCGGCCGGGACGGCGGCCGCGGCGGGCACACCCGCCGAGCGGCCCGACGTCGCGAACCCGACGCGGCCCGGGCGGCTGCCGTTGCCGGCGACGGCGGGGTCAGTGCCGCGCATCGCCGTTGCTCCGGCCACGGTCCGGGGCGGGCGCCCGGTAGCGGGCGCCCGCCGGGGCCTCGGTGGCGTAGGGGTGGATCGAGTACCGGATCTGCCGGTCGGCGCCCTCGGACCGGTCGAGCCGGAAGCCGGGCTCGACGGTGGGTCGGTTGACGAGGAACGACAGCGCCACGGTCTGGCGGCCGAGGGACGCGTCGTAGGCGATCACCCGCACGTAGTGCTGCGGGTGCTGCTCGCGGCAGGCGCGGACCTCGTCCAGGACGGCGGCGGGGTCGACGAGGTCGAACATCGGCAGGCCCCACATCTCCCAGTAGGTGTTGCGGGGGTGCGGGTCGTCGGTGAACTCGACCGAGCACGGCCACCCCTGGGCGAGCGCGAAGTCGATCTGGCTGTGGATCTCGTCGTCGGTCAGGTCGGGCAGGAACGAGAAGGTGCCCTGGGTGATGCGCATCGGTGGGCTCCTCAGACGGGGGTGGGGGTGGCGTCGACGGTGTCGGTCGAGGCGTAGTCGAAGGTGACGTCGCCCCAGGTCGCGAGGGCCAGCTCGAGCGGCCGGCAGTGGCGGGCGGCCCGGCGGAGGATCTCCGGACCCTCCTGGAGGTAGTCCGCGCCCTCGTTCCGCGCCTTGATCATCGCCTCGACGGCGACCCGGTTGGCCTCGGCGCCCTGGGCGATCCCCATCGGGTGGCCGATGGTGCCGCCGCCGAACTGCAGGACGGTGTCCTCGCCGAGGTGGTGCAGCAACTGGTGCGTCTGCCCCGCGTGGATGCCGCCGGAGGCGACCGGCATCGTCGCGGGCATCGAGGCCCACTCCTGGTCGAAGTAGAGCCCCTTCGACGGGTCGGCGGTGTAGGTGTTCTTCCGGAGCACGTCGTAGAAGCCGTGGACCGAGGCCGGGTCGCCCTCGAGCTTGCCGACGACGGTGCCCGCGTGGATGTGGTCCACGCCGGCCAGGCGCATCCACTTGGAGATCACGCGGAAGCTCACGCCGTGGTTCTTCTGGCGCGTGTAGGTGGCGTGCCCGGCGCGGTGCAGGTGCAGGATCACGCCGTTGCGGCGCGCCCACTTCGACATCGACTGGATGGCCGTGTAGCCCACGGTGAGGTCGAGCATCACGATGACGCTGCCGAGGTCCCGGGCGAACTCGGCCCGCTCGTACATGTCCTCCATGTCCCCGGCGGTGATGTTGAGGTAGTGACCCTTGACCTCGCCGGTCTCGGCCGCCGCCTTGTTCACCGCCTCCATGCAGGACAGGTAGCGGTCGCGCCACCGCATGAACGGCTGCGAGTTGATGTTCTCGTCGTCCTTGGTGAAGTCGAGACCGCCGCGCAGGGCCTCGTAGACGACGCGGCCGTAGTTGCGCGACGAGAGCCCCAGCTTGGGCTTGGTGGTCGCACCGAGCAGGGGCCGCCCGAACTTGTTGAGGTACTCCCGTTCCTGGACGATCCCGTGCGGCGGGCCCGGGAAGGTCTTCACGTAGTGCGCCGGGATCCGCATGTCCTCGAGGCGCAGGGCCTTCAGCGGCTTGAAGCCGAAGACGTTGCCGATGATCGAGCTGGTGAGGTTGGCGATGGACCCCTCCTCGAACAGGTCGAGGTCGTAGGCGATCCGCGCGATCCACTGGCCCTCGACGCCGGGGACGGCGTCCACGCGGTAGCACTTGGCCTGGTAGTGCTCGTGGGTGGTGAGACGGTCGGTCCACACCACCGTCCAGGTCGCGGTGCTGGACTCACCCGCGACGGCGGCGCCCGCCTCCTCCGGCGGCACCCCCGGCTGCGGCGTCACGCGGAACGCGCAGAGCAGGTCGGTGTCCTTGGGTACGTAGTCGGGCTGCCAGTACCCCATCTCCGCGTAGGGGATGACGCCTGCGCTCCATCGATCGGCCATGGCGCCAGCCTGCGCGGTACAGACTGTGGAGGACAATCAAGTGTTTCGGGCCGACCCTTCGCCGTTCGGCGAAACCTCGTGGTCGGCGGGGGTGGGCAACGGGGCGGCGACCGCGATCGTCGTGCCCTCGTCGGGTCGCGTGGTCACCCGCACGGTGCCGCCGATCAGCTCCGCCCGCTCGCGCACCGAGGCCAGCCCGAAGCCGCCGGTGGCGTCGGGCGGGCCGAGGTCCGCGGGCGCGAAGCCGGACCCGTCGTCGCCGATCGCCAGCCGCACGTCCGCCGGGCCGATCGCCAGGCGCAGCGTCACCCGGCGGGCCCCGGAGTGCTTGCGCACGTTCTGCAGCGCCTCCTGGGCGATGCGGTAGAGCGCGATCTCGACGTGGTCGGGCAGCCGGCGCTCGTCGAGGTCCAGGGCGGTGTCGACGGCGGGGATCTCCCGGGCGAGCGCGGCGAGGGCCCCGGCGAGCCCGAGGTCGTCGAGCACGGGCGGACGCAGCGCGCCGATCGCCGCGCGTGCCTCCTCGAGCGTGGTGTCGACGAGCCCGGAGGCCACTTCGAGGTCGCCCCGCGCCGGGCCGGTGTCGCCGCGGCCGAGGTGGGTCAGGGCCGCGTCGAGGTGGTAGGAGAGCGAGACCAGGCGCTGGGAGATGCCGTCGTGGATGTCCCGGGCGAGCCGGCGGCGCTCCGCCTCCTGGGCGGCCACGGTCTGCTCGGCGAACCGCTCGTGCGCGCGCTCGCGGGCGGCTAGCCGCCGGTGCATGCGGGCCTGGTGCAGCGCGCCCGCGAGCAGCCGTCCGATGGCCAGCAGCAGGCGGACGTCGCGCTCGTCGAACGAGCGGCGGGTCACCGTGTGCACGTTGAGCACCCCGGCCAGCCCGCTGGGCTCGCTGATCATCGGGACGGACACCATCGAGGTGTAGTCCTGGCCGCGCAGCGCCGGGATCGGCAGGTACCGCGGATCGGACTCCTTGTCCTCGACGAGCACCACCGGCTCGCGGTGGCTCGCGACCCAGCCGCTCACCCCCTGCCCGAGCGGGAGGTGCACCGCCCCGACCTGCTCGTCGAACGGCGGCGTCGCCCCGAGCAGGGTCAGCGCCCGTTCGGAGTCGTCGAGGACGTGCACGAAGCACACGTCGGTGGCGGTGGCCTCGGCGATGACACCGGCGACCGCCGCGGCCCGCGTCTCCACGTCCGGACCGCTCCCGGTGGCCTCGATGATGTCCAGCAGGACGGCGTTCTCCCGCTCCGGGTCGTCGAGGCCCAGCCCGCCGCGCGCCGTGCTCACCGGAACACCCCCTCGCGCAGCGCCGCCGCCACCGCCGCGGTGCGGTCGGGGACCTGCAGCTTGCGCAGCACCGACCGGACGTGGCTCTTCACCGTCTCGTCCCCGATGACCAGGCGCGAGGCGATCGCACGGTTGCTGCACCCCGCAACGAGCAGGGCGAGCACCTCGCTCTCGCGGTGGGTGAGTCCCAGGTGCGCCCCCGGCCAGAACTCGTCGCGCTCCAACCGGGCCGCGGACTCCACCACCCGCCCGGCCATCGTCGCGTCGATGACGGTGGTGCCCGCGGCGGCGAGCTCGAGCTGGCCGACGAGCTCCTCGCCGCGGATGCGCTTGAGCAGGTAGCCGGCCGCGCCGGCCCGCAGGGCCTGGAACAGGTACTGCTCGTCGTCGTAGACCGAGAGCAGCACGACGCGGGCCTCGGGCCGCCGCCCGGCGAGCCGCCGGCACAGGTCGAGCCCGCTCTCGCCCTGCATGCGCACGTCGGCGAGCACGAGGTCGGGGTGCAGCGATTCCACGACCTCGAGCGCCTCGGCGACCCCGTGCGCCGTCCCGACGACCCGGATGCGCCCGGTGAACGGGGCCAGCATCGCCTTGAGACCGGCCACGACCATCTCGTGGTCGTCGACCACGACCACCCGCAGCGGTCCCGCTGCGGCCGGTGTGGCGGAGGTCATCGGTCCACGATAGGTGCCCGGGAGCCGTCGGCGGGCCCGTCGCGCGGACCGGTCCCCCGCGCTTCTCCCCCACCTCCCCCCGCAGCGGGGGGCGTGGAGCGGTGCGGGGTCTGCCTAGCGTCGTCGTCGTCCGGAGGTGCCCGATCCCGGACGACAGGAGGGCGGCGACCCGTGCCCGACAAGACCCTGCGCATCCGGCGAGCCGGGCCCGACGAGCCCCGGCGCCGCCCCGTGATGCTCGCGATCGCCGGCGACAGTGCCGCGGGCAAGACCACGCTCACCCGCGGTCTCGTCGAGGCGCTCGGCCCGGCGGTGCGTCTCGCTCTGCACCGACGACTACCACCGCTACGACCGGGCCGAGCGCCGAGAGCTCCCGTTCACCGCGCTCCACCCGGACTGCAACTACCTCGAGATCATGGAGCAGCACCTGCAGCTGCTCGCCACGGGGTCGCCGATCCTCAAGCCGGTCTACGACCACGCGACCGGCGAGCTGGTGCGCCCCGAGCTGGTCGAGCCGGCCCCCGTCGTCATCGTCGAGGGCCTGTTCCCGCTGCACTCCAAGCTCGCCCGGGCCTGCTTCGACGTCACCGTCTACCTCGACCCGCCCGAGGACATCCGCCGCGGGTGGAAGGTCGCCCGCGACACCGGCGCGCGGGGCTACACCACCGAGGCGGTGCTCGCCGAGCTGGCGCGCCGCGAGGAGGAGTCGGCGGCCTACGTCCGTCCGCAGCGCTCGCACGCCGACCTGGTCGTGCGCTTCGCGCCGATCGAGAGCCGCGACGACCCGCCGGACACCCCGCTCTCGGCGACCGTGATGCTGCGCCCGACGATCGAGCACCCCGACCTGACCGGCGTCCTGCAGCCAGGGCTGACCCGGGCGATGCACCTGAAGCTCGAGCGCGACCCCGACGGGCGCCCGGTCGAGTCGCTGCACGTGCACGGCTACGTGCCCCGCGAGGAGAGCCTCGCGGTCGAGAAGGCGATCTGGACGGCGCTGGGCGAGCCGGACAGCGCGACCCCGGACTGCCTGGGGCGGATCGGCGACACCCGCTCGGAGCCGCTCGCGATCGCCCAGCTCCTGCTGCTCTACCACCTGCGTGACCTCGGCCGGGGAACCGCGCGGTGAGCGCCCCGGCCGCCGTCGTGTTCGACGTCGACGGCACCCTCGCCGACACCGAGCGCGACGGCCACCGCGTCGCCTTCAACCGGGCCTTCGCCGCCCACGGCGTCACCGTCTTCTGGGACATCGGGCACTACGGGCACCTGCTCGCCGTGACCGGCGGGCGGCGCCGGATCGTCGCCGACCTGGCCGCCCGCGAGGAGTGCGACGGCGAGGCGGCCGACGAGGCCGCGCTCGAGGAGCTCGCCGCGCGGGTGCACCGCACCAAGACCCGGCTGTTCACCGAGGAGGTCCGTCGCGGCGCGATCGGGCCGCGGCCCGGCGTCCGTGCGCTGGTGGCCGACCTGCGGGCGCACGGCACGCGGATCGCGGTCGCCACCACCGGGAGCCGGGCGTGGGCGGAGCCGCTGGTGGAGCACCTGCTGGGGCCGGGGACGGTGGAGGTGGCGATCTGCGGCGACGACGTCACCCGCCTCAAGCCCGACCCGCAGGCCTACGAGCTGGCGCTCGCCCGCCTCGGCGTCGCCCCCGGGGACGCCGTCGCCGTCGAGGACTCCGCACCGGGGCTCGCCGCGGCGCGCGCGGCGGGGCTGGCGACGGTCGTCGTCACGAACGGCTACACCCGGGGCCAGGGGTTCGCGGGCGCGGCGCTGCTGCGCGAGGAGTTCGACCGGCCCGCGCCGCTCACGGCCGCCGACCTGGGTGCGCTGCTGAGTCCGCGCGAGGCGACCCCGCACGATGGCCTGGACCGGGCTACCGTCACCGCCCGGCGCGGGAGCCGCGGACCGGTGCGGCCGTGTGCCCGGACGAGGGTGTGGGAGGGCGTGTCGGGGTGGAGTCCGCCGGGAGCGCCCGCGCCCTGACGGGCCCCGTCGTCCTGGGCCCGCGCACGGCACCGTCGCGGGTGCTGTTCGGGCCGCACGTCACCAACCTCGCCGACCCGCGGCGGCCCCGGGAGCTCTCCGCGGACCACGTGGCGTACTACGCGCGGCGGGCGGCGGGCGGGGCCGGGGTGGTCGTCACCGAGGTCGCGTCGGTGCACGACTCGGACCGGCCCTACGACCGGTCGCCCCGCGCCGCGGACTGCGGACCCGGTTGGTCGGCGGTGGCGCGGGCGTGCCGGCCCCGCGGCACCCTCGTGCTCGCCGGTCTCGGGCACGCCGGCTCCCAGGGCAGCTCCGCCTACCACCGGCGGCCGCTGTGGGCGCCCTCCCCGGTCCCGGACCCGGTGAGCCGCGAGATCCCGGTGGCGATGGACGAGGCGGCGATCGCGGCGGTGGTCGGGGGGTTCACCGCCGCGACCGCCCTGGCCCGTGAGGCCGGGACGGACGGTGTCGAGATCCAGGCCGGGCAGCACGCGCTGCTGCGCCAGTTCCTCTCCGGGCTCACGAACCATCGGACCGACCGCTGGGGCGCCGACCGGGGACTGCTGCTGCGCGAGACCGTCGCGGCGGTGCGGGCGGCGATCGGCACCGACGGCGTGGTGGGGTTGCGGCTCGCCGTCGACGAGCTCGCGCCGTGGGCCGGCCTGACCCGGGACGACGTCGGGGTGCCCGACGGGCTCGACTACGTGGTCGGGGTGCGCGGGAGCGGACTCGCCGTCGGCGCGACCCGCCCGGACGCCCACACCCCGCCCGGGTACGGCACGCCGCTCGCCGCGGCCGTGCGCCGGGCCGCCCCCACCGGCACCGCCGTGGTGCTCGCCGGGTGCGTCGTGGACGTGGCCGACGCCGCCGCGGCGCTGGAGGTCGCCGACCTCGTCGAGATGACCCGCGCCCTGATCGCCGACCCCGACCTCGTCGCGCACGCCCGGGCCGGTCGCGCGCCGCGACCCTGCGTGCTGACCAACCAGCGCTGCCGGGTCCGGGACGTCCGCAACCCGCGGATCTCGTGCACCGTCGCCCCGCAGGCGTTCCCCGTGCCACCGACGACGCCGGGCGAGGGGCGCGCGGTGCGGGTGGTCGGTGGCGGGCCCACGGGGCTCGAGGGCGCGCTGGCGCTGGCCCGCTCGGGGCACCGGGTGACCCTCCTCGAGCGCGACCGCGACCTCGGCGGCCTGCTGCGGTGGGTGGCCCGGCTGCCCGGGCACGCGCGGTTCGCCGACCTGGTGAGCTGGTGGCGCGCCGAGGTGGCCCGCCACGGCGTCACCGTGCGGCTCGACGTGCCCGCAGATCCGGACCCGGCCGTGCCCACCCTCTGGGCGACCGGCGGCGTCGAGCGCGACCCGCCCGTGCCCGGCGGCCCGACGGTCCCCGCCGGCGCCGTGCTCGCCGGGGCCACGGTGCCGGAGGGCCCCGTCGTCGTGCGGGACCCGATCGGCGACGCGACCGGGGTCGGGGTCGCCGAGCTGCTGGCCGCGGCCGGGCGGGACGTGACCGTGGTGACGGAGGACGGGGTGGTCGGCCACGAGCTCGGCGATGATCTCGTGCCCGCGCAGGCCCGGCTCGTCGCGGCCGGGGTCCGGCGGGTGGTGCGCCACGCCGTGACGGGCGCCGTGGACGGGGGCCTGGTGCTGCGCCACGTCGACACCGGCGAGCCGACGACGCTGCCCTGTGCCGCGCTCATCGACGCCTCGCCCCGGGCGCCGGGACGGGTGCCGGCGGGCGCCTATGTGGACGGCGGCCTGCTGGTCGCCGGGTCACGGGTGCTGGCGGGTGACGTCGTGGCCCCGCGGACGGTGCACGAGGCGGTGCTCGACGGGCGGCGCGCGGCGGTGGCGGTGGCGCAGCTGGCGGCGTCCGGACGGGTGCCCGTCCGGTCCCGGACATGACGGCGCTCCCCGGCGACCCGGTGCCGGTCGGGCCGCTGACCCTCCGGAACCGGATCGTCTTCCCCGCCCACCTGACGAACGCCGCCGTCGGGGGCATGCCCACCGCACAGCACGCCGCCTACTACGCCGCCCGCGCGGCCGGCGGCGCGGCGATGGTCATCACCGAGGAGCACTCCGCCGGCGACGACGACCGGCCCTACGAACGGCTCATCCGCGGCACCGACCCCGCCGTCGTGCCCGGCCTGCGGCGGATCACCGACGCCGTCCACGCGCACGACGCGGTGGTGCTCGCGCAGGTGGGGCACAACGGCGGGCAGTCCTCCTCGCGCCTGTCCGGCGTGCCGGTGACCGCACCGTCGCCGCTGCCCGACCCGATGTTCCGCGAGGTCCCGCGGGAGCTCACCACCGGCGACGTCGCGGACCTCGTCGCCGGGTTCGTGCGGACCGCGGAGCACGCCGTGGCGGGCGGCTACGACGGCGTCGAGATCCAGGCGTCCCAGGCGTCGGTGTTCCGCCAGTTCCTCTCCCCGCTGACCAACCACCGCGAGGACGCCTACGGGGCGGACCCGGCGCTCGTGCTCGTCGAGGTCCTCGCGGCGGTGCGCGCGGTGCTCGGCCCCGGCCGGGTGCTGGGGGTCCGGCTGCAGGGGGACGAGGGACTGGCCAGGGGGCTGGGCGCCGCCGACGCGGCCGCGGCGGCCCGGCGGGTGGCCGGGACCGTCGACTACGTCAACACCGCGGTCGGGGTGGCGACGGCGACCCTGCCGCTCATCGAGCCGCCCATGGGGGTGCCCGCGGGGTACGCGGCAGCGGTGCCCTCGGCGGTGCGGGAAGCGGTGGACCTGCCCGTGGTCGGGGTCGGCCGGTTCACGACGCCGGAGCAGGTGGCGGCGATGCTCGCGGCCGGGACGTGCGACCTCGTCGGGGTGGTGCGCGGGCAGATCGCCGACCCGGGGTTCGCCACGGCGGTCCTGTCCGGCGGTCGGGTGCGGCGCTGCCTCGGGTGCAACCAGGAGTGCATCGCGGCGGTCGGGCTCAACCGGCCCCTCGGGTGCGTGGTCAACCCGCGGGCGGGGCGGGAGGCTGTCGCCCTGCCCCCACCGGGGGTGCGACGTCGGGTGCTGGTCGCCGGTGGTGGCCCGGCCGGCCTGGCCGCCGCCGTCACCGCCGCGCGACGCGGGCACGACGTGCACCTCCTCGAGTCCGGCCGTCGGCTCGGGGGGCAGGTGACGTGGGCCGCCGCGGCGCCCGGGCGCGGCGAGCTCGCCCACGTCGTCGCCGACCTCGCCGCCGAGCTGCGCGAGCTCGGTGTCGCGACCACGCTCGGCGTCGTGGTGGACGACGCGCTCGTCGCCGCGCAGCGCCCCGACGTCGTCGTCGACGCCACCGGGTCGGTGCCCGCACGCCCCGCCTGGGCGGGCGAGGGGGTGCTCGACGTCGAGGACGTCCTGCGTCGCGGGGCTCGTCCGCCCGGGCGGGTCCTGGTGGTCGACGAGGCGGGTGGGCACGCCGCGCCCTCGGCCGCGACGGCGCTGGCGCGGGCCGGCGCGTCGGTGACGACGGTGACCTCGGCGCTGGAGGCCGCGGGGGACCTCGGGCCGACGCTCGAGGGGCCGCGCTGGACGCGGCGCGCGGCGGCGCTGGGCATCCGCCAGGAGGTGGAGACGGTCGTGCTGGCCGCCGACGGCGGCACCGTGCGGCTGCTCCACCACCTCACCGGCGTCGAGGAGGTCCGCGTCGTGGACGCCGTGGTCGCCTGCGCACCGCGCACGGCGCGGGAGCCGGTCGCGTCGGTCGCGCCGGTGGTGCGCATCGGGGACGCCGTGGCGCCCCGGCGCCTCGACGCCGCCGTCCGGGAGGGGCACGACGCCGCCGTCGCCCTCTGATGGGCAACTCAGGGGTTGCCTATCGGGATGGGCAACCGTAGAGTTGCCCATCGTGGAGGACGACGCCGTGTTCCGGGCCCTCGCGGACCCCACCCGGCGTCACCTGCTCGACGCGCTGTACGAGCGCGACGGCCGGACGTTGTCGGAGCTCGCGGAGGGCCTGGCGATGAGCCGGCAGGCGGTGACCAAGCACCTCGCCGTGCTGGCGGAGGCGGGCCTGGTCACGGCGGTGCGCCGCGGCCGCGAGCGCCACCACCACCTCAACCCGGCCCCCCTCGGTGACATCGCCGACCGCTGGATCCGCAAGTACGACCGAGGGCGGGTCGACGCCCTCACCGATCTCCGACGAGCCCTGGAGGCCCCCGTGACCGAGACGACCAGCACGACCGAGACGACCGCCTTCGTCTACGTCAGCTACATCCGCACCACGCCCGAGAAGCTCTGGGAGGCGCTGACCACGCCGGAGTTCATCCGCCGCTACTTCGACGGCGGCGGCCCGGACTCCGACTGGACCGTGGGCTCGCCGGTGCGCTGGAGCATGGGCGGCGAGCCCCCGCAGGACTGGGACCAGCACGTCCTCGAGGCCGACCCGCCCCGTCGCCTGGCCTACACCTGGCACAACTACCGGCCCGAGATGCAGCAGATGTTCGGCTGGTCCGACGAGCAGCTCGCGGTGCTGCAGGAGGAACCGATCTCGCGGGTGGCCTTCGAGATCGAGCCGGTTGCGGGCCCGGATTCCACCCACCCGGCGGTGAAGCTGACCGTGACCCACGACGGGTTCGTCCCGGGCAGCGAGATGCTCGCGGCGGTCGCGGGCGGCTGGCCCGGGATCCTGTCCAACCTCAAGTCGCTGCTCGAGACCGGCGAGGTCGTCGCCGGTCGGTGAGGTGACAGGGTTGGCGGCGTGGACGTCTCCCGGGCCCGCGCCGCCGACTGCGCCGACACCGCGCTGCTGCTGGTCCCGGTCGGGGCGCTCGAACAGCACGGCCCGCACCTGCCGCTGGGGACCGACACCACGGTGGCGACGACGGTGGCCGGGCGGACCGGGCTGCCGGTGACCCCGCCGATCGCGCTCGGCGCCTCGGGGGAGCACGAGGGCTTCCCCGGCACGATCTCGATCGGCACCGAGACCCTGGCCGCCGTGCTCGTCGAGACCGGGCGCTCGGCGTGCCGGTGGACGCGGCGGCTGTGCTTCGTCAACGGGCACGGCGGCAACCTCCCGGCCCTCGTCGCGGCGACGACGCTGCTGCGCGCCGAGGGCCGCGACGTCGCCTGGCACTCGTGCGGGGTGCCCGGGGCCGACGCGCACGCCGGGCGTCACGAGACGTCGCTGATGCTCGCGATGGCCCCCGACGACGTGCGCGCCGACCTCGCCGAGGCCGGGAACACCGCCCCGCTCGGCGAGCTCCTGCCCGCGATCCGCGCCGGGTCGGTGTCCTCGATCAGCGCCAACGGCGTGCTCGGCGACCCGGCGGGTGCGACGCCGGGTGAGGGCGCCGAGACGACGGCGGTGATGGTGTCGGCCCTGCTCGGCGCCGTGCGTGACTGGCGGGTCGACGAGCGAGGGGCCCTGGGCGCGTGAGTGTGTTCCGCAACCGGGTCGACGCCGGGCGCGCGCTCGGCGTCGTGCTCGCGCGGCACGGGCTCGTCCGGCCGCTGCTCGTCGGGCTCGCCCGCGGCGGCGTCCCGGTCGCCGTGGCCGCGGCGGCCGTGCTCGGGGACGCCGAGGTCGACGTCGGCGTCGCGCGGAAGGTGACCCGGCCCGGCCGACCCGAGGCGGGGCTCGGCGCGGTGGCGGCCGAGGGCGACCCGGTGTGGTTCCGCGCCGCGCTCGAGCGGCAGGACCTGGATCCCGCCGATCTTGCCGAGCAGGTCGACCAGGAGCGGGCCGAGGCCCGTCGTCGGGAGATCGCGTACGGGGCGAGCTGGCGGGAGCGGGCGACCGGGCGCGACGTCGTGCTCGTGGATGACGGTGTCGCCACCGGGGTCACCGCACTCGCCGCGCTGCGGGCGCTCGAGGCCGTCGGCCCGGCGCGGCTCGTGCTGGCCGCGCCGGTCATCGCGCCGACCACGGTGATGCGGCTGGCCGGGGAGTGGGGAGGCGAGGTCGTCGCGGTCACGGTGCCGGAGAGGTTCCGGGCCGTGGGCGACCACTACGACGACTTCGCGCAGCTCTCCGACGACGACGTCCGAGGTGCCCTGGGCGGGTGAGCGCCGCCTAAGTGGTCACCGCAGGGCCCGTCCCTCCCGGACGGCCACCATCTCGGCCAGCACCGACAGGGCGACCTCGGACGGCGTCGTCGCCCCCAGGTCCAGCCCGGCCGGCGTGTGCACCCGCGCGCGGGCGGCGTCGTCGACGTCCAGCCCGGCGAGGACCGCCGCGCCGCGCCGCCGGCTCGCGATCAGTGCGACGTAGCCCACCCCGGCGCGCAGCGCCGCCTCGAGCACCGGTGCCTCGTCGTGGCCGTGACTGGCGACGACGACGGCGTCGGGCACCGGACCGTGGCCCATCCCCTCGACCACGGTGTGCTCGACCGCCGTCGCGACCCGGCGCAGCGCCGCCGCGATGGGCCCCTCGCCGTGGACACCGACGACGGTGTGCGGCACGACCGCCTCGAGCAGGATCTCGAGGGTCCCGCCGGACTCGCAGTGGTGGGCGAGGCCCACCTCGCCGGGGCATGCCGCACCGCCGTCGGGGGCGATCCGCAGCAGCGTCGTGGTGCCCTGAGTCGTGGTGCGTTGGGCGAGGACCCGGAGGCTCTCCTCCCGGACACCGGCCTCGGCGCAGTGCCCGCCGACGAAGCCGTCGACGGTGCCGTCGGCCAGGACGAGCGCCCGGTCACCGGGCCGGGCGCTGGCCGGGCGCTCCACCCGCACGACCGTGGCCAGCACGAACGGGGTGCCCTGCTCGCGCAGCACCTCGGCCCGGCCGAGCAGGCTCGTCATCGGATCGCGAGGTCGGTGCGCAGCGGCCTGCCCTGCATCGCCGACCACACCGCCGCCGGGGCCAGCGGCATGTCGGCGTGCCGTACCCCGTAGGGCGCGAGCGCGTCGATCACCGCGTTGACGACGGCGGGCGGGGAACCGACCGTGGCGGACTCACCCACGCCCTTCGCGCCGATCGGGTGGTGCGGGGACGGGGTCACGGTCTCGTCGAGCTCCCAGGACGGGCACTCCAGCGCCGTCGGGACCAGGTAGTCCATGAAGGACCCGCCGAGGCAGTTGCCGTCGAGGTCGAACACGATCGCCTCCATCAGCGCCATCCCGATGCCGTCCGCCAGGCCCCCGTGGATCTGGCCCTCGACGATCATCGGGTTGATCCGCACCCCGCAGTCGTCGACCGCGACGAAGCGCCGGACCGTGACCCCGCCCGTCCCGGGGTCGACGTCGACCACGCAGATGTAGGCCCCGCAGGGATAGGTGAGGTTGGGCGGGTTGTAGACGCACGTCGCGTCCAGGTGGCCCTCGACGCCGTCGGGCAGCTCGAGGTTCGAGTGGGCGGCCAGCGCGATCTCGGCGATCGTCCGTGACGCGCCCTCCACGCCCCGGACCCGCCACGACCCGTCGTCCCACTCCAGGTCGTCGGGGTTCGCCTCCATCATCGCCGCGGCCACGATCCTCGCGCGCTCCCGGACCTTGCGGGCCACGAGCGCGGTGGCCGCTCCCGACACCGGCGTCGAGCGGGACCCGTAGGTCCCCAGCCCGAACGGGGTCTGGTCGGTGTCGCCGTGGACGACCTCGACGTCGTCGGGGGAGATGCCGAGCTCGGCGCCCACCATCTGCGCGAACGTCGTCTCGTGCCCCTGCCCCTGGCTCTGGCAGGAGACCCGCAGGACGGCCTTGCCGGTGGGGTGCACCCGCAGCTCGGCACCGTCGGCCATCCCGAGGCCGAGGATGTCCATGGTCCGACGCGGACCGGCGCCGACGGCCTCGGTGAAGAACGCCAGCCCGACCCCGCGCAGCGGCACGTCCTCACCGGCGTCGCGGCGCCGGCGCAGGTCGGCCTGCTCGGCCCGGAGGTCCTCGTAGCCGGCCTTGTCGAGGGCGACCTGCAGGGTGCGGGGGTAGTCGCCGGAGTCGTACTCCCACCCGGTGGCCGACCGGTAGGGGAATTGGTCGGGCCGCAGGAGGTTCTGCATCCGCAGCGCCGCGGGGTCCATCCCGAGGTCGTGGGCGACCACGTCGACCAGCCGCTCGATGAGGTAGACGGCCTCGGTGATGCGGAACGAGCAGGCGTACGCGACGCCGCCGGGCGCCTTGTTGGTGTAGACCCCGGTCACCGCGCAGTGGGCGGCCTCGAGGTCGTAGGACCCGGTGAAGACCCCGAAGAATCCGGCGGGGAACGCGGTCGGCTGGGCGGTGGCGTTGAAGGCCCCGTGGTCTGCGAGCACGTGGACCCGGACCGCGCGGAGCCGGCCGTCCGCGGTGACGGCGGCCTCGCCGCGCATGTGGAAGTCCCGGGCGAACGAGGTGCTCATGAGGTTCTCCGAGCGGTCCTCCGTCCACTTCACCGGAGCGCCCGTGAGGATCGACCCGACGATGGCGCACACGTAGCCGGGGTAGATGCCGACCTTGTTGCCGAACCCCCCGCCGATGTCGGGCGACACCACGCGGATCTTGTGCTCGGGCAGCCCGGCCACCATCGCGTAGAGGGTGCGGTGGGCGTGCGGGGCCTGCGTGGTCGTCCAGAGGGTGAGCTTGCCAGTGACCGGGTCCATGTCCGCGACCGCGCCGCAGGTCTCCAGCGGGGCGGGGTGCACGCGCGGATAGAGGATGTCGGCGGTGACGACCCGCTCGTCGTCGTGGGCCTGCGCCTGCGCGAACACCGCGTCGGTGGCCGCCCGATCGCCGCTGGACCAGTCGAAGATGTGGTTGGTGGTGCGTCCCTCATGGTCGTCGCGGACGACGGGGGCGCCGTCGTCGAGGGCGCGGGTGGCGTCGACGACGGGCTCCAGTGGTTCGTACTCGACGTCGATGAGGTCGAGCGCGTCGCGGGCGGCGTACAGGTCGTCGGCGACGACGAAGGCGACCTCCTGCCCCTGGAAGCGCACCTTGTCGGTCGCCAGCACCGCCTGGGTGTCCTGCGAGAGCGTCGGCATCCACGACAGCCCGAGCCCGGCGAGCGTCTGCCCGGTGACCACCGCGCGGACCTTCGGGTTCGCCTCCGCGGCGCTGGTGTCGACGGCGACGATGCGGGCGTGCGCGAGCGGGCTGCGCAGGACGGCGCCGTGCAACATGCCGGGCAGGACGACGTCGTCGACGTAGTTCCCGCGTCCGCGCACGAAGCGGGCGTCCTCCTTGCGCTTCATCGCCCCGTAGCCGCGCGGCGTCTCGACCGCGGCCCGCACCCATTCCTCGGGCGGGCGCACCCCCTCCAATCCCGTGCTCATCGCGCCACCTCCGCGGTCGCGGCCTGCTGCTGCTCGGCCTCGGCGGCCCAGCGCACGGCGCGGACGATGTTCTCGTAGCCGGTGCACCGGCAGATCTGCCCGGAGATCGCCTCCCGGATCGCCGTCGGTGACGGGTCGGGATCGCGGTCGAGCAGCGCCCGCGTCGTCATCAGCATGCCGGGGGTGCAGAAGCCGCACTGCAGGCCGTGACAGGCGATGAACCCCTGCTGGACCGGGTCGAGGTCGGCCTCGCCCGTCCCGCCGGCGAGCCCCTCGACGGTGTCGACGCGGGCGCCGTCGGCCATGACCGCGAGGACCGTGCACGACTTCACCGGCACCCCGTCGAGGCGGACCGCGCAGGCGCCGCAATTGGTGGTGTCGCAGCCCCAGTGGGTGCCGGTCAGGCGCAGGTGGTCGCGGAGGAAGTGCGTCAGCAGCAGGCGTGGCTCGACGTCCCGGGTGTACTCGCGCCCGTTGACGACGACGGTGATCTCCATGGTCAGGCCTCTCCTCGCGCGCGGGCGGCCGCGCGGGTCAGGGTGCGGGTGACGAGGACACCGACGAGGTGACGCTTGTAGTCGACGGGTCCGCGCTGGTCGGCCGAGGGACGGCAGTGCTCGGCGGCGATCCGGCCCGCCTCGGCGAAGGAGTCCGCGGTCGCGGCCGCGCCGCGCAGCGCCTGCTCGGCCTCGGCGGCGACGAAGTGCTCGGCGCCGACCGCGGCGAGCCCGATGCCGGCGTCGGCCACGGTGTCGCCGTCGAGGCGCACCACCGCACCGGCCGAGGCGACGGCCCAGTCGCCGACGCGGCGTTCGACCTTGGCGTAGGCGCTGCCCGTCGCCGGCCGGATCGGGACGCGGATCGCGGTGACGAGCTCTCCGGGCGCCACCGCCGTCTCGTACGGGCCGCGGTGGAACTCCCGGACGGCGACCGTCCGTTCCCCCTCGCGCGAGCTGATCACGACCGTGGCACCGAGCGCCGAGAACGCCGCCGAGAGGTCCTCGGAGGGGTCGGCCTGGCACAGCGATCCTCCGACGGTGCCCCGGTTGCGCACCAGCGGATCGGCGATCACCCGCTCGGCGTCGACGAGGATCGGGAGGTGCTCCGCGACGACCGGCGAGGCGAGCACCTCGGCGTGGCGGACCATCGCGCCGAAGCGGATCGCGTCCCCGTCCACCGCGATGCCGCCGAGCTCGGTCAGGCCGTTGATGTCCACGAGCACCGTCGGCTCGGCCAGGCGCAGCTTCATCATCGGCAGCAGGCTGTGCCCGCCCGCGATCGGGCGGGAGTCGGGACCGTGCCGGTGCAGCAGCGCGAGCGCTCCCGCGAGGTCGGAGGCTTTTTCGTAGCCGAAGGTGGCGGGGACCTGCATGCGCCCTCCCGGATCCGCACTCCTCGAGCGGCGGCGCCGCGCGGTGCGTGGGAGCATGGCGCCGCGTCGCGGGTGCGGCCACAGCCGATGAAGCTTTTGCTCAACTCGGCGGTGCCGGGCTCGCGGAACACAGTGCACTCTCGGGCGAGTGACGCTGACCCAGCTGAGCACCTTCGTCGCGGTGGCGCGGCTGGGGTCGGTGCGCGCCGCGGCGACGGCCCTCGGGGTGTCCGACTCCGCGGTCTCCCAGACGTTGCGCGCGCTGCGCGAGCACTTCGGGGACCCGCTTCTCGAGCGGGTCGACGGCCGCATGGAGCTCACCACGGGCGGGGCGCGGCTGCTGGAGTCCGCCACCGCCATCGTGGCGCTGGGCGCCGAGGCCGAGGTGGCGGTCCGCCGCTCGGCCGGGAGCACCGAGACCCTGCGCCTGGTGACCACGGCCGCGCTGGCCGAGCAGGTCACCGGGCCGCTGCTCGACGCGTTCCTGGCGCGCAGCGGGAACGCGTTCGACGCCGACACCCGCGTCGCGGACACCGGTGACCTCGCCGTCCTGGTCCGCGACCACCTCGCCGACGTCGCGTTCGGTCCGGGTCCCGTCGGCGAACGTCACGGGCTGCGCGACGAGCCGGTGCTGCGGGTGCGCGAGGTCGTGGTGGCCGCACCGCAGCTGCGCCACGCCGGGCCGCCGTCGACATGGCGCTGGGCGGTCGACCCGAGTGCCGCCGAAGCCGGGGCGGCGACCCGCACCGTGCTCCTGCGCCTGGGCGTCCCCGAGGCCGCCCTGCAGATCCATCCCCACCAGGCCGGCGCGTGGGAGGCCGCCGCGGCGGGTGCGGGCGCCTCGATCGGGACGGCCCACCTGGTGGCCCCGCACGTCCGCCGCGGCACCCTGCGCGTCGTGGCCACCTCCGCGACGCCGCTGCAGGGGGCCTGGCACGTCACCCTCCCGCGCCGACCCACCGACGCCGCGGCCCACTTCTTGCGCTTCCTCGGGTCGCCGGAGGCCCTCGCGGTCATGCGCGCACCCGGCACCGGCGTCGCCCCGGCACGCTACCGGCCGCCGGTGCACGTCGGGATCTGGTCCTGAGCCACGAGCCTATGGAGCGCGTCTCAGGCCGGAGCCGGGATCGCCCCGATGTTGGCGAGCATCGTCAGCAGGTCGATGTGGTGCCGTTCGTGCACCAGCAGGCCGTTGTCCCACTCCTGCCACATCACGGCCCAGATCTCCATGGCGCGCCCGCTCGCCGGGATGACGCCGGCACCGGTGTCGAGGGGTCCGGTGTGCGTCCCGCGCCAGAGGATCTCGAGGACCGAGGTCTCGCCGACAGCGCTGATCCGCGTGATCTCCCCGGTCCCGTCGGGGAACGCCGACTTCCACTCCTCCTGGGCGGCGATCACGGCGTCCGCGCCCTCGCAGCGCCGGCCGGTGCCCGTCTCCTCGTACACGTAGCCCGGGCCCAGCAGCGCCCGCGCCGCCTCCCAGTCGCTGCGGTTGAACGCCTCGACGGACTCCCGCGCCTTCTCCTCGATGTTCTCGGTCATCTCCTCGACTCCCTCCTGCGAGTGCTCTCGTGGTCGAGGCCGAGGGTGACACCGTCGGGGCGCACCATCGAGACACGAAGTGACAACCACTCGTGTGGAGCCACTCTAACGGAGCAGTAAAGTCGCATTACGGTCGGAAGATATTACCCAGCGTGAGAACGGGTGACGCGTGCCCGGGCCCACCGGTGGTACATCGGGGCGAGCTGCGGGACGTCGAGCAGCGTCGCGGCCCGGCCGCGCTCGTGGTGGTAGACGGTGAAGACCTCGGCGAGGGTCACGCCGTGCGCGGGCCGGTCGACCACCTCGATGCGGTCGCCCGCCGTGAGGTGGCCACGGGTGACGACGCGCAGGTAGGCCCCCGGTCGGACGGCGGCGATGAACCGGCGCGGCATCGTCGGGTCCTCGGCGAACAGGCCGAGCTTGAAGCACGGGATGCGCGGCTGGGCCACCTCGAGCTCGGCGGTCCCGATCCTCCAGCGCTCGCCCACCACGGACGCCCGCAGGTCGAGACCTGTCGTCGTGAGGTTCTGCCCGAACATCTGCGTCTCGACGTGGCGGCCGAGCTCGTGGCGCCACCACGCCACGTCCTCGTTCGCGTAGACGTACACGGCCTTGTGCGGCCCGCCGTGGTTCTCCGGATCGGCCTGCTGGTCGCCCTCCAGGTTCTCGTCGAGCACCGCGACGGGTCCGGGGACCGGGTGCTTGCGGTAGGCGGTGAGCGTGCGCCGTCCCGCCGGCCCGTCGATCTCGACCGGCCGACCCACCGCCACCGACCGGACGACGGGGTGATCAGCCATCGGGTCCCTTCCCGGAGAGGTCCGGCCACAGCGGGGCGGCCGTGCGGTGACGCCACGCCCCCCACCACAGCCCGGCGCCGTAGGCGAGATCGTCGGCGCGGTGGGCGACGAGGTGCAGGACGAGGTCGGCGGCTCCGCTCTCGACGTCGCGGAAGCGCAGCCAGTCGGCGAGACCCTCGACGACGGCAGCGAGCAGCAGTGCCCGACGCACCCGCCGGCTCACGATCGCACCGACCGCGGCCGCGGGCCACCAGTGCCGCGTGAGCGCCCCCGCCGCCTGCCACGCCGCCCCGCCGAGCCCCCGGAGCGCGAGGACCAGAGCGAGGGGGAGCGGCCCCGTCGTCGTGCCAGCGGAGCGTCGTTGCTGGCATCCAGTGGCAGGAAATCCCCGTTGTCGCGAGCCGCCCCGGACCCACGGCTCGCCCGGCCGGCGCAGCCCCCGGGCCAGCCGCACCGTCGCCACCACCGTCACCGCGCCCGCCGCGGCCACCGACCACCGCCGCTGCACGCCCAGCAGCGCCGTCGCCGCCGCCGTCCACGGCGCCAGCGCCACCGGGGGCACCCGTCGGGGGTGCTGCCGGGCCAGCGGCGCCGCGCCCGTGCCGTAGAACGCCTTGCGCCCCAGCCACGCCCGCGCGCTCGTGCGGTGCTCGTGGGCCACCCGCGCGGCCGGCTCGTAGCGCAGCCGCCATCCCGACGCCGCGGTCCGCCACACCAGGTCGACGTCCTCGGCCACCGGCATGTCCTCGCGGAAGCCCGCGCCGAACGCGGACCGCCGGACCACCAGCGCGGCGCTGGGCACGTACGCCACCCGCGATCGCGCCGTCACCGGTGCCGGCTGCGCGCCGAGGTCCAGCGACGACCGCCGTCGCTCGTACCGTGTCACGGCGTTCTCGCGCCCGCCGTCGTCCCAGGCCACGATCCGTGGGGCGACCGCCCCGACCGCCGGGTCGCCGAGGTGTCCGAGCAGCGTCGTCAGCCACCCCGGCTCGGGGACGACGTCGGAGTCGAGGAACGCCACGACACGCGTCGTGCTCGCTCGCGCCCCGGTGTTGCGGGCCGCCGCCGGGCCCCGTGACGACGGGTGGCGCACCACCCGCCCGCCGTAGGTCGCCGCGATCCGCTCGGTCGCCACCGGGTCGGCCGACCCGTCGTCGACCACGACGATCCCGCCCAGCCCCGGCGCGGTGGCGACGACCGCCGTGAGCAGCCGCTCGAGCTGGGCCGGCCGGTCGCGCACGGGGACGACGACGGTGACCTCGTCCGGCCCGGGCGCCTGGGGCGCCCGGGTCGGGACGGGATGCGCGACCCCGGCGTCGGAGAGCAGGCGCGCGAGCGCGGCGCTGGTGGGGTCGACGACGACGAGCTCGGGCCCGTCGAGCCGGGACCGCGCGGTCCCCGAGAGTCGCAGGACCCGCGGCGGGGAACCGCCGATCCAGGTCGCGCCACCGTCGACCCGCCAGGTGCGCGGGTCGGGCTGCACGGTCCAGCCGTCGGGGAGTCGCGGAGGGCGGGCGGAGGTCATCGCGGACCCGGAGTCTAGGCGCGAGGACCTGTGCGCCGAGCTCGATCATCGCGGGGACACAGGGTCGGGTCGCCACGGAGCACCCACCACGGCGAGTATCTCGGGTGCGCACGGCCATCTTGGCGTCGGAAGCAGGACCCGACGCTCGGGACACAGCAGCCCGGGCCGCAGGCGCAGCGAGCCCCGCGGACCCGGGCGCTCATCTCGGAAGAGGGTCGACCTGGGGACGCCCCCGGCAGTCTTCGCCGGCCCTCCGGCGCGAGGGGCGCCAGCTCGCGCTGTTCGCGCGCGCCTGGTCCTGGCTGTTCCGATCAGACGTCGGCGGGATCGCCGTACTGCCGCTGCGCGACCTGGCGGGCCACCCCGAGGATGGCCGCGATCTGGGTCCAGGTCTTGCCCGCGCGACGGCAGGCGGCCACGGCCGCAGCCTGCTCATGCACGTCGTCAGCGACGCGTCGTGTGACGTCGGCGAGGGCGCGCAGTGTCGATGCGTCCGCGTCGGGGGAGTTGATGGCGTCGATGTCGAGGCTGTTGAGCCAGGCCTCGGCCTGGGCACCGGCCTGCTCGAGCTGTTCGCGGCTACGCGGCATGATGATCACCTGATGAGACGTGTGGTGTAAGGGTCCGCCGAGGGTGGGGCAGGGTCACAGCTCGCGTGCCCACTTCTCGCGAAGCGGCATCGCGTGGATGATCACCGGTTACTCGGCCGGGTCGTCGTCGAGCACGACCACCTCCAGCAACCGGGACGCGTAATCGGGACCGATGAACAGGGCCTGACCTCCACCCTGATCGACCGACCGAAGCGCGTTACGGACGGCGTGGAGCATGTCGTCGTCAGGGACGCCGTGCCTCCGGGCGCTGTCCGCGATCTCCATGCACCTTAAGGTACCCCGATGCGCCCGATGTGCACCTCAAGGTGGGCGCACTGCACGACGCCCCTCCCGAGGTCCTTGTCGTCGTTTCTCGCCCATGCCGAGGCCCAGCGGACGGCCATCGAATGACCGCCATCGGACCGCGCCGACACCCAGCTGCCGCGAGACGACCAGCTCGGCACCACCAGCCACGACAACGCCGCCGACGCCATCGGCGACCTCTGGCTCGGCGTCGAGGACCCCGACACAGTCGCCCACCGCTACGCCCGCTCCGCCGACCGCCGCCTCGAGCGCCACGGTCAGAGCCGGGTGCTCACTCTCGACCGGGCGGCGGTGGTCTTCACGACACCGCCGGAGCGGAGGCGACCCTGACACGGCCTGACATGATCTGTCTGTCACCCGGAGCGGCCCTCGACGCGAGCCTGCTGTTCCACACTCCTGACCTCACCGAGCCCTGGCTCGAGGCTCTGCGCTAGGAAATCACACGAGCCGGACCTCCACACGGGTGTCGGAGAAGGTCGGCGCGTTGCCCAGGTCGGCGAACACGAACGGGTTCACGGCGTTGACGGTGCTGCCCTCCTTGGCGTTCTTCGGCCAGGACCCCATCGGGCAGACCACGACGCCCGGCGCGACCTCCTCGGAGAGGTGCGCGAGCGCGACGAAGCGGCCCCGGTCGTTCGAGACCTCCACGTAGCGGCCCTCGGCGATCCCGCGCAGGTCCGCGTCCTGGGGGTGGATCGTCAGCGTCTGCTCGCCCTGGACCCGCTTCTGCATGGCCTGGTCGGCGGCGCTCGAGTTCAGGTACGCGTGCGACTTCGGCGAGAGCAGGTTGAGGGGGTAGACCTCCGCGGTCTCGCGCGGGGCGACGTAGTGGGGGAGCGGGTCGACCGGGGTGCCGGGCTGGTGGTCGTCGGAGAGCTGCCGGAACAGGCTCACCACGAAGTTGCCCATCGCCTCCAGCGCGGAGCTGCGGAACTCGGTCTTCCCCGACGGCGTCGGGAAGTTCCCGTCCGCGTGCGGCCGGTACTCGTCGGCGCTCGGCAGGTTGAGCCGGGCCCACCCGGTCTCACGCAGCGAGTCGAGCGTGATGCCCTCCATCGCCGGGGCCGACCAGTCGTAGGTCTGCGCCAGCAGTTCCTCGTCGGACAGCGTGAAGAACTCGTCGTCGAAGCCCATCCGTGCGGCCAGCCGCCGGAACAGCTCGGTGTTCGGCACCGACTCGCCCTCCGGCTCGACGGCCGGGGTGTTCAGCGTGACGTAGAAGTGGCCCCAGCTGAACATCAGGTCGTGCTGCTCGAGCTGGGTCGTCGCGGGCAGCACGATGTCGGCGTAGCGCGCGGTGTCGGTGAGGAAGTGGTCGCTGACGACGGTGAAGAGGTCCTCGCGGGCGAGTCCCCGCGCGATCTTCTCCTGCTCGGGGGCGACCACCATCGGGTTGGAGTTGTAGACCATGAGCGCGGTGACCGGCGGGTCGAGCGGCATCTCCCCGGTCAGCGCGCGTCCGAGCAGGAACTGGTTGATCACCCGGGTGCCCGGCGTGCGGTACTCGGGGTGGATGAACGCCGGCCAGTTGACCGGGTGCGCCCACAGCGGCAGCTGCAGCAGCCCGCCGCCCACGTGGCGCCACGCCCCGACCAGCGCGGGCAGGCACGCGATCGAGCGCACGGTCTGACCGCCGCCCGTGTGGCGCTCGATGGCGACGCCGATGCGGATCATCGACGGGTCGGTGGTCGCGTACTCGCGGGCGAGCGTGCGGATGTCCTCGACGGGGATGCCGGTCTCCGTCGAGGCCCACTCCGGGCTGTACTGCTCCACCCGCGCTGCGAGCTCGTCGAAGCCGAGCGTGTGGTCGCGGACGTACTCCTCGTCGTGCAGGCCCTCGGCGATGATCACGTGCATCATCGCCAGCGCCAGGGCCCCGTCGGTGCCGGGGCGGATCGGGATGTGCCAGTCGGCGCGCTGGGCGGTGCGGTGGCGCATCGGGTCGATGCAGACGACCTTGGCGCCCCGCTTCTGGGCCTCGGCGATCACCGGCCACAGGTGCAGGTTGGTCGAGATCGTGTTCGAGGCCCAGATGATGATGTAGCGGGAGTGCACGATGCTCTCCGGGTCCACGCCCGCGGTCGCCCCGACGGTCGACGCGTAGGCGGTGCAGGCCCCGGAGTCGCAGTAGGTTCGCTCGGTGACCGTCGCGCCGAGCCGGTGGAAGAACGCGTCGCCGGCGGAGAGACCGTTGAGGATGCCCTGGGTGCCGAGATAGCTGACCGGCATGACCGTCTCGGGCCCGTGCTCGGCGATCTTGGCGCGGAACGTCCCGGCGATGGTGTCGAGGGCCTCGTCCCAGGAGATCTGCTCGAAGCGGCCGCTGCCCTTGGGCCCGCTGCGGCGCATCGGGTGCAGCAGCCGGTCCGGGCTGTAGGTCTTCTCCTGGTAGTTGTTGACCTTGACGCACAGGCCGCCGCGGGTGAAGGGGTGCCCCGGGTCGCCGGCGACCTTGGTGGCGCGGCCGTCCTCGACGGTCACGAGCATCGCGCAGGTGTCGGGGCAGTCGTGGGGGCACGCGCCGCGCACCGTCGTGGTGGTGGGCGTCAGCGGGACGTCGATCGTCGTCACGGTGGCTCCTCGGTGTGGTGGGCCGCGGGAGTGGGTCGTCCTCGACCGTGGGTGGGGACATCGTCGGCGCGGGGAGCGCGGCAGGCTTGTCGCAGAGCGCCAGATACCGCTCCACGGAGCGTTGACGGGTGTGTGGAGGGGTCCTAGCGTCGAGCGATCCCCACCTGATCGGGAGCTCCTCGGTGACTCGAGAACCTTGTCCCGTCGGGCCCTTCCCCGACACCGGACCCGAGTACGCGAACCGCAGCGAGGCGGACGAGACCGAGGGCGTCGCGCCCTGGTGCGACATGCTCCGCGAGCACTTCGTCGCGCTCGACGTCGACGACGTGAACCGTGATGACCCCTTCCCGAGCCGCGTGCGGAGCACGCTGGTCGGGCACCTGTCCGCCGCCGTCGTGAGCTCCGCGCCGCAGAGCGCCCGCCGCACATCGGGCCTCGCCCGCACCGACCCGCACACCTATCTCCAGGTCGGGATGGTCGCGGAGGGGACGGCGGTGCTGGAGCAGGACGGCCGCGAGGCGGTGCTCGGACGGGGCGCCTACGCGGTGTACGAGACGGACCGGCCGTTCACCTGGCACTTCGACGGCCCCTGGAAGCTCCTCGTCCTGACGTGGCCGCGCGAGCTGGTGGCCCTGGGCGTCGACGTGACACGCGCGGCGACCGCCCGGACCCTCGGTGGCGACCGGCTCGGCGCGATCGTCGGACACACCCTGGCCGACACCGCGCTCTCGCCCCCGGTGTGCAGCGACGCGGCCGGGGGTCGGCTGGCCGGGCAGCTCGCCGCCCTGCTCGGGACCGCGGTCGGGGAGTCGCTGCGCCGCGGGGACGTCCTCTCGCCGAGCAGTGCGGCCGATCTGCGTCGCAGGGTCGACTCCTACGTGGCCGAGCACTTCGAGGATCCGGCGCTCGGGCCGGAGGACATCGCCCGTGCCCACTTCATCTCGGTGCGGGCGCTGCACCGGGTGTTCGCCGACGCCGAGGAGACCGTGGGCGCCCTCGTCCGGCGGCGCCGTCTCGAGCACGCGCGCCGCCGCCTCCTCGACCCTCGCGACGCCGAGCTGAGCCTCACCCAGATCGCGCACGCGTGCGGCTTCGCCGACCTGGCCTCGTTCAGCCGGGGGTTCAAACTGCGCTACCACGAGCCCCCGGGCAGCTACCGCCGGCGCGCCGGACTGCGCGAGACCCGGTGATCGTCACCGGGATGAGGCCCGGGTGAGAGCGCCCCCTCCGAACGGAGGGGGTCATCGCTGTCCGGCCCGCCCCATTTTGCCCGACCGCACTGCGTGCCGGTCCGATCACCGACGTCGTCGCGACGCACCTGCGGCGTGATACGGCGCGTCCATCCGCATCTTCGGAAAGAGGGCGCGCGCGCCTCCTGACCAGCAGCGACGACCGCAGCGACGCACCCCGGCCGGGCGTTGCGCCGAGACGATCTCGGGGGGTGTGATGTGGCCGCCACCACGCTGACGGGCGTGAACCAACCACCACCACGACGACGTGCTCGCCTCTTCAGGCCCGCGGTCAGCGGGCTCGGGCGTGTGAGGAGTGAATCCATGGCACGCATCCGGACCACCGTCGACGGCCTCGTCTACGAGGACGACGTCGAGCCCCGCATGCTGCTCGTGCAGTACCTGAGGGAACGTCTCGGCAAGACCGGCACGGTGATCGGCTGCGACACCAGCAACTGCGGTGCCTGCACCGTGCACCTCGACGGCCTGTCGGTGAAGTCCTGCTCCGTGCTGGCCGTGCAGGCCAACGGCAGCGAGGTGCTCACCGTCGAGGGGCTCGAGCGCGACGGCCAGCTGCACCCGGTCCAGCAGGCGTTCCACGACAACCATGCCCTGCAGTGCGGCTACTGCACCCCGGGCATGATCATGCAGTCGATCGACCTCCTCGGCGACAACCCGGACCCCTCCGAGCAGGAGGTCCGCGAGGGCATCGAGGGCAACCTCTGCCGCTGCACGGGCTACCAGAACATCGTCCGCGCGGTGCAGGACGCGGCCCAGAAGATGAAGCCGGGTGCGCACGCGTCGACCTCGTCGTCGGCCGCCCAGCCCGTCGCGGGCGGGGGTGCCTGAGATGACCGCCACGGAGAACCCGCCGACCCAGGAGATCGGGCGCGACCGGCGTCGCAAGGAGGACCGCCGGCTCATCACCGGGCGGACCCGCTGGACGGACAACCTGGCCCTCACCGGGCTGCTCCACATGTCGATCGTGCGCAGCCCGTTCGCGCACGCCGAGATCCAGGGGATCGACACGTCGGCGGCCAAGGAGGTGCCGGGGGTCGTCGGCGTCTACACCGCGGCCGACATCGGCGCCGACGCGGTGCAGCTGCCGTGCGCCTGGCCGATCACGAAGGACATGAAGGCCCCGCAGCGCCCGGCCCTGGCCGGCAGCCGGGTCAACTTCGCCGGCGAGGGCGTGGCCGTCGTCGTCGCGCGCTCGGCCGCGGTCGCCAAGGACGCCGCCGAGCTCGTCGAGGTGGACTACTCCGAGCTCGAGCCCGTCCTCGACATGGAGGAGGCCCTCAAGGAGGGTGCCACCCTCGTCCACCCGGAGATCGGCACCAACGAGAACGCCCAGTGGGTGTTCGACTCCGGCGAGGCGGGCTCCGGTGGCAACGCGACCGAGGCGATCCGCCATGCCGAGCAGGCCGACGACGAGATCGTCGTGCGTCGACGCTTCCGCCAGCAGCGGCTGATCCCGGCGTTCATGGAGCCCCGCTCCACGGTGGTCGATCCCACCGGCGAGCAGCTCACGATGTGGTCGGCGACGCAGATCCCCCACATCGCCAAGACGATGCTCGCCCTCACGCTCGGGCTGCCCGAGCACAAGGTGCGGGTGATCGCACCCGACGTCGGCGGCGGATTCGGCGGCAAGCTTCAGATCGCCCCCGAGGAGTTCACCACGGTGCTGGTGGCCCAGAAGCTGGGCAGGCCGGTGAAGTGGACCGAGACCCGCTCGGAGTCGCTGCTCACCGCCCACCACGGCCGGGACCAGATCCAGGACCTGACCATGTCGGTGAAGAAGGACGGGACCATCACCGGCCTGGACGTCAAGCTCCTCGCCGACATGGGCGCCTACCTGGGCCTGGTGGGCCCGGGCGTGCCGATCCTCGGCGCGTTCATGTTCAACGCGATCTACAAGATCCCGGCCTACCGCTTCGACTGCACCAACGTGTTCACCACCAAGACGATCACCGACGCCTACCGCGGCGCCGGCCGCCCGGAGGCCACGTTCGGCATCGAGCGGATGATGGACGAGGTCGCCGTCGAGCTGGGCATGGAGCCGCTGGAGCTCCGTGAGAAGAACTGGATCAAGCACGAGGAGTTCCCGTTCACCACGGTCAGCACGCTGACCTACGACACGGGCAACTACGAGGCCGCCACCGAGAAGGCCAAGCAGCTCTTCGACTACGACGGCCTGCGCCGCGAGCAGCGCGAGCGCCGGGAGCGGGGCGACGTCAAGCAGCTCGGCATCGGCATCTCCACCTTCACCGAGATGTGTGGCCTCGCCCCGTCGCGGGTGCTCGGCTCCCTGGACTACGGCGCCGGCGGGTGGGAGACCTCGTCGATCCGGATGCTGCCGACCGGCAAGGTCGAGGTCGTCGTCGGCGTCAGCCCGCACGGCCAGGGCCACGAGACGGCGTTCAGCCAGATCATCGCCGATCAGCTCGGCGTCGGGTTCGACGACGTCGAGGTCATTCACGGTGACACCCAGTCGTCCTACCGCGGCCTGGACACCTACGGCTCGCGCTCGCTGGCCGTCGGCGGCATCGCCATGGTCAAGGCGGCCGAGAAGGTCGTCGAGAAGGCGAAGCCGATCGCCGCGCACATGCTCGAGGCCTCCGTGGACGACCTCGAGTTCACCGGCGGCAAGTTCTCGGTCAAGGGCACCGACAAGGGGGTCGGGATCCAGGACGTGGCGCTGGCCGTGTTCGCGGCCCACGACATGCCCGAAGGCGTGGAACCCGACATCGACGCCCACGCCACGTTCGACCCGGAGAACTTCTCCTTCCCGCACGGCACGCACCTGTGCGCGGTCGAGGTCGACACGGAGACGGGCTTCGTCGAGATCTATCGGTACGCCTGCGTCGACGACGTCGGCACCGTGATCAACCCGCTGATCGTCGAGGGCCAGGTGGTGGGCGGGCTCGCCCAGGGCATCGCCCAGGCCCTCTACGAGGAGGCGCCCTACGACGAGGCCGGCACGCTGCTCTCGGGCACCTTCGTCGACTACCTGGTGCCCTCGGCGGCCGACCTGCCCAGCTTCCGCACCGACCACACCACCACGGCGTCGACGACCAACCCGCTGGGCGTCAAGGGCGTGGGCGAGGCGGGCACGATCGCCTCCACGCCCGCCGTCGTGAACGCGGTCCTCGACGCCGTGCGCCAGTACGGCGTGAAGGACATCGACATGCCGACCACGCCCTACCGGGTGTGGACGGCGATCAACACCGCCCGGGGCACGTCCGGTCGCGGCGACGAGGCGGACGTCGCCTCGCCGGGCGCCGGCCTCGGCTCCACGGCGAGCGACATCTCGAAGGGCGACACCGAGGGAGGGCACCTGTGATCCCGGCATCGTTCGACTACGTCCGGCCGACCACGGTCGACGAGGCGGTGCAGGCGCTGGCCGACGGCGGGGACGACGCGAAGCTCCTGGCCGGCGGGCAGAGCTTCATCCCCGTGCTGCGCCTGCGCATGGGTGACCCGTCGCTCGTGGTCGACCTCGGCGGCATCCCCGAGCTGCGCGGGGTGCGCGAGGAGGGCGACCAGATCGTCGTCGGGGCCATGACGACCCACCACGAGGTCACCCGCGACGAGCTGCTCGCCCGGCACGTGGCGCTCATCCCCGAGGCGACCAGGACCGTGGCGGACTTCCAGGTCCGCCACCGCGGGACCATCGGCGGGGCGCTGGCCCACGCCGACCCCGCGGGCGACCTCGCGGCCCCGACGCTCGCGCTCGACGCCGAGCTGGTCGTCGTCGGGCAGAACGGTGAGCGGCGGGTGCCGGCGGCGGAGTTCTTCGAGGACTACTTCACCACCGCCATCGGGCCGCAGGAGATCCTCACCGCCATCCGGTTCCCGAAGTACACCGGGTGGGGCGCCCGGTACGAGAAGTTCAACCGGGTCGCGCAGGCCTGGTCGATCGTCGGCGTCGCCGCCACGGTCAAGGTCGAGGGCGGGACGATCACCGACGCCCGCATCGGTCTGACCAACATGGCGGGCACGCCCATCCGGGCGCGGGGTGTGGAGACCGCGCTGGTGGGGCAGTCGATGTCCGAGGAGACGGTCCGCGCCGCCGCGCAGGCCGCCGCCGAGGGCACCAGCCCCACCTCGGACGCCGACGCCGGCTCGGACTACCGCGAGCACCTTGCCCGGGTGCTCACCGGCCGCGCGGTGCTCGCCGCGGCCGGCTGAGCCCTCGTCGTACTCGCCCATCCGGACGACTGCGAGGCCCGTCTCCGCCCCGTCGCTTTTCAGTGGCGTGGCGGCGACGGGCCTCGCGTATGTCGCCCCTCTGCCGTATGGAGGTTGGTCATGCAACTGGAGAACACGTTCACCGTCCCCGTGGACATCGACACCGTCTACGACGCCCTCAACGACCCCGAGAAGGTCACCCCCTGCTTCCCGGGCGCCACCCTGACCTCCACCGACGGTGACGACTTCACCGGCACCGTGAAGGTCAAGCTCGGTCCGATCTCGATGACCTACAAGGGCAAGGGCACCTTCGTCGAGCGCGACAAGAGCGCCCACAAGGTCGTCGTCGACGCGCAGGGCCGCGACTCGCGCGGCAACGGCACCGCCTCGGCCAAGGCGACGTTGACCATGAGCGAGGAGGGCAGCGGCCAGACCAAGGTCACCGTGCTCACCGAGATGCAGGTGACCGGCAAGCCCGCGCAGTTCGGCCGCGGCGTCATGGCCGACGTCGGCGACAAGATCCTCGGGCAGTTCGCCTCCTGCCTGGCCGACGAGTTCGCCGAGGCCCCGGCGCCGGCGTCGTCGGGGGGCGCGTCGTCGGGCGCGTCGGGGGGCGCGTCGAACGGCGCGGCACCCGCGGCCTCGTCCGGCACCGGGGTCTCCGGCGAGGCCACCCCCGTGTCGCAGCCGGCCGCACCCGCGCCGGTCGCCTCCGCGTCGGGCGCCCCCGAGGCCGCCCCGGTCGCGTCGACGGTCGCCGAAGCCCGCAAGGGGGACGCCACGTCGGCCAAGCCCGGGGGCGCGCCGGCGTCCGGTGCCGGCCCGCAGCCGGTGTCGGAGGCGCCCCGCTCGAGCAGCCCCGAGCGGCCGAAGCGCCAGCAGGCCGAGGCCATCGACCTGCTCGAGGCCTCCGGTGACGCGCTGACCAAGCGGCTCGTGCCGGTCGCGGCCGGGGTGGGCGTGCTGGCGCTGATCCTCCTGATCATCCGGCTGGCGCGCCGTTGATCCCGCTGGTCGCGTCCTGAGCGAGGGGCACCTTCGGTCGAGTAGATCGAGCGAAGGTGCCCTTCGTTCGGTGCGGGCTGGCAGCCCCGGGCCAGAATGTCGACCATGACGACCCCCGCCGGCGAGCACGAGTCCGCGGCCGGGCCCCTCGCGGGCCTGCGCGTGCTGGAGATGGGCACGATCATCGCGGGCCCCTTCGCCGCCCGGATCCTCGGCGACTACGGCGCCGACGTCGTGAAGATCGAGCCGCCCGGGCACCCGGACCCGGTGCGCGAGTGGGGCCAGGGCGACTACCACGGCCACCGGTTCATGTGGACCGTCATCGGCCGCAACAAACGCTGCATCACCCTCGACCTGCGCAGCGACCGCGGCCAGGAGATCCTCCTGCGGCTGATCGAGCGGACCGACGTCGTCGTGGAGAACTTCCGCCCCGGCACCCTCGAGCGCTGGAACCTCGGCTACGACCGGCTCGCCGCGGTGAACCCCGGGCTCGTCCTCGGGCGGGTCTCCGGCTACGGCCAGACGGGGCCGTACGCCTCGTTGCCCGGCTACGCCTCGGTCGCCGAGGCGATGAGCGGCCTGCGCGGCATCAACGGCTACCCCGACCAGCCGCCGCCGCGCACCGCCGTGTCGCTCGGCGACTCCCTCGCCGGGATGGTGGCGGTCCAGGGTGTCCTCGCGGCGCTCTACCGGCGCTCGGTCACCGGGAAGGGCCAGGTCGTCGACATCGCGATCACCGAGTCGTGCTTGTCGGTCCTGGAGTCGTGCATCCCGGAGTACGACAAGCTCGGCCGGGTGCGGCGGCCGTCGGGCACCCGGCTCGAGGGGATCGCGCCGTCGAACATCTACCAGGCCGCCGACGGGCTCTGGATGGTCGTCGCGGCCAACCAGGACACCGTGTTCCGGCGGTTGTGCGCGGTCATGGGGCGCCCGGAGCTCGCCCAGGATCCCCGCTTCGTCGACCACGCCGCGCGCGGGCGGCACCAGGACGAGATCGACGGGATCGTCGCGGACTGGGTCGCGGCGCGTCCGGCCGAGGAGGTCCGGCGCCTGCTCGACGAGGCCGGCGTGATCGTCGGCCCCATCAACACCATCGCCGAGGTGGTGGCTGACGAGCAGTTCAACGCCCGCGGCATGCTCGTCCCCCACCACGACGAGCGGTTCGACGAGGACGTGCTCGGACCCGGCGTCGTCCCCACCTTCACCGCGACGCCGGGCAGCGTCCGCCGCGCCGGGACCGCGCCGGGCGCGGACAACCACGAGGTCTACGGCGAGCTCGGGCTCTCGGCCGGCGAGGTCGACGCGCTCGCCGCCGATGGGGTGATCTAGGGGTGCGCATCGGCCACGCCCAGCGGATCGGCGACGGTGCCCTGACCGGGACGACCGTGGTGGTGCCGGGTCCCGACGGTGCCGTGGCCGGCGTCGACGTGCGCGGCGGCGGCCCGGGCACCCGGGAGACCGACGCCCTGGACCCGCGCACGCTCGTCGACCGGGTGCACGCGATCGTGCTCTCCGGCGGCTCGGCGTACGGGCTCGCCGCGGCCACCGGGGTGACGGACGCGCTGGGGGAGCAGGGGGTGGGCTTCCCGGTGGGGGCGCGGCTGGGGGAAGTGGTGCCCATCGTCCCGGCGGCGGTGGTGTTCGACCTCGGGCGCGGCGGCGACTTCCGGGCGCGGCCCGACGCGGAGCTCGGCGCGGCGGCCCTCGCCGCCGCGGTCGAGGGGCCGTCGGACCAGGGCGTCGTCGGCGCCGGGACCGGGGCGCTGGTCGGTGGGCTCAAGGGCGGGGTCGGGACCGCGACGGAGACGACGGCGAGCGGCACCGTCACCGCGCTCTGCGTCGTCAACGCCGCCGGCTCGGCCGCCGACCCGCGGACCGGCGAGCTGTGGGCCGCGCGGCACCTCACCGTCGACGACGCCGTCCCGCCCGCCCTGCCCGCAGACCGGACGGCACTGCTGGACCGGCTCGCGGCCCTGGCCGCGCCGCCGACGCTCAACACGACCATCGGCGTCGTCTGGACCGGCGCGACGTTGTCGGTCGCGCAGTGCTCCAAGCTCGCCGGTGTCGCGCACAGCGGGCTCGCCCGCGCGATCCGTCCCACGCACGGCATGACCGACGGCGACACGTTCTTCGGCCTGTCCACCACCGAGCGGCCCGCGCCCGACCTGGCCGGCCTCCAGTCGCTGCTCACCGCGGGCGCAGACGCCGTCTCCCGCGCCGTGGGCAACGCGGTGCTCGCCGCGGAAACGGTCACGACGGCGGCGGGGACCTACCATTCCTACCGGGACGTGGTGGGAGGCGCGGGATGAGGACCGCGGTGCACGTGTGGGCACGCGAGGCGTCCGGGCCGGCGTTGATCCTCCCGGACGGCTGCCTCGACGTGATCGTCCGTCCCGACGGCGAGGCGGTGGTGGCAGGTCCTGACGCCACCGCCCGCGAGCACCACGACGACGGCCGCCACGTCGGGGTGCGGTTCTCCCACGGGCTGGGTCCGCTAGTGCTCGGCGTCCCGGCCGACGAGCTCACCGGGCGGGTCGTGCCGCTCGCGGACGTCGTGGGCCGGGCGGCCGCGGCCGGCCTCGGGGCCCGGGACGCTACGGCGCTGCGCGCCTGGGTGATCGACCGGCTGGCGACGGTGCACGACGACGACCCGTGGGCGCCGGCCGCCTACGCCGCGGCCGCCGTCGGGACCCCGGTGTCGGCCATCGCGGCGCGGGCCGGGCTCTCGGCGCGCACGCTGCAGCGCCGCTGCCACGCCCGGTTCGGCTACGGGCCCCAGCACCTCTCGCGGGTGCTTCGGCTGCAGCGGGCGCTGGGGTTGCACCGTGGCGGGTCGCCGTGGGCCGAGGTCGCGGCCGACGCCGGCTACGTCGACCAGCCGCACCTTGCCCGCGAGTGCCGGGCGCTCACGGGGCGGGCGCCGACCCTGCTGTGAGTCAGGTGCTCGCTTCTCGGTTCGGCCGAGGTTGTCGGTGCGGACCACCACCCCCACCGGCCACAGCTACACCAGCCGCGCCGGTCCCTGAGCTACTGGGGAAGCCAGGCGAACAGGTCGACCCCGACGCCGTCGGGGTCCAGCACCGTCGCGTAGCGCTGCCCCCAGAACGCATCGAACGGGGCGAGGTGCCCGCGGTACCCGGCGCCGGTGAGGTCCGCGAACACCGCGTCGACGTCAGCGGGCGTCCCGCAGTCGAACGCGACCGCGACCCGTCCGGCGCCCGTCGGCGGCGTGAAGTCCGGGGTGAACGAGCGGATCGTGTCCTCGGTGTCGAGGGCCAGGACCAGCGGGCCGAACGGGATGTTGACGTGCGGCTCGGTCTCGGCGCCGGGGGGGACGTCGAGCCCGATCGCCCGGTAGAAGGCGACGGAGGCAGCCATGTCGGCGACGACGATCCCGACGAACGCCGGCTGTGGAGTAGGTGTACCCATGCCGTGGGACGCTAGGGCGGTGCCGGTGGCCGCGTCGTGGATCCATCGGACACGCGAGCTGGCGTTCACGCCGCCGCTGAACCCGGACAATCTCTACGGGCACCTCGTGGCGACCGCGGTGCCGGGCGTCGAGGAGTGGCACGACGGCGCCTACCGCCGCACCCTCGCGCTCCCCGGTGGGCCCGGCATCGTCGTGCTGCCCCCGCCGGTCGGCGACTCGGTGCTCGCGGGCCTGCACCTCACCGACCCCGCCGACGAGGACGAGGCCGTGCGCCTCGCTCGTCGGATCCTCGACCTGGACGCCGATCCCGACGCCATCGACGCGGTGCTGCGCGCCGACGACGTGCTGCGCCCGATCGTCGACGCCGGGCCCGGCCGTCGGGTGCCGGGCAACCCCGACCCCGACGAGTTCGCGGTACGCGCCGTCCTCGGCCAGCAGGTCTCGACGGCGGCCGCGCGCACCCACGCGGCGCGGCTGGTGCAGGCGCACGGGACGCCCCTGCCCGTGCCGTCGGGCTCGTCGCTCACGCACCTGTTCCCGTCGGCGCACCAGCTCACGGCGCTGACCGACGACGAGCTGGGCATGCCGGCGACCCGCAAGCGCACCCTGCACGGGCTCGTCGCGGCGCTGGCCGACGGCACCGTCGACCTGCACGCCGATCTCGCGACGGCCCGCCGCGAGCTGGGTGCGCTGCGGGGGATCGGGCCGTGGACGGTGGACTCGGTGGCGATGCGGGCCCTCGGCGACCCCGACGCGTTCCTGCCGGCCGACCTCGGCGTCCGGGTCGCCGCCCGGGACCTCGGCCTGCCCGATCGCGATCGCGACCTCGTCGCCCGGGCCGAGGTCTGGCGTCCCTACCGCGCCTACGCCACGCAGTACCTGTGGTCGGCGCTCGACCACGCGGTCAACACGATGCCGTTTTGAGCTGACGCTCGTGTGCGTGCGTTTCCGTGCCTGGACACGGAAACACACGCACACGAGGGTCAGCTCAAAACAGCATCGTGTCGGCGGTCTCGAGGTCGAGCAGGGTGCGCTTGCGCTCCAGCCCGCCCGCGTAGCCGGTGAGCGAGCCGTCGGAGCCGATCACCCGATGGCACGGCACGACGATCGCGACAGGATTGCGGGCCATCGCACCACCGACGCGGCGGGAGTCGGAGAGCGGCAGGCCCACCGACGTCGCCAGCTTGCCGTAGGTGATGGTCTCGCCCCAGCCGACCGGCGCGAGCCCGTCGAGGACGCGGCGGTGGGCGGCGCTGGTCCCGGAGAGGTCGACCGGGACGGTGAACTCCCGCAGGGTGCCCTCGAGGTAGGCGTCGACCTCGTCGCACGCGGCGGCGACGATCCGGTCACCGGCCGCGCTGCGGGGTGCCGGGACCACCGGCGGGGAGAAGCCCAGCAGGGTGAGCCCGACGTCGGACGCCTCGAGGTACAGCGTCCCGATCCTGGTCTCGTGCGCGACGGTCATGTCCGGGTGAACACCCCCGACGACGGAGCGGTTGCGCGACATGAGTGTGCGTGTCCTATCGGCGTGCTGTGTTGTCTGCCGTGCCTGGACACGGAACCACACGCACGAGAGCGAAGCTCAACCGCCGGCGAAGGGGGGGAGCACGTCGACGGTGACCCCGTCCGGGAGCTCGGCGGTGCGCTCGTGCACCGCGAGGCCGTCGAGCAGCAGGCTGCACGCGCCGAGGACCCGTGTCAGGGCCTCGCCGTGGTCGGCGGCGATCGCGGCGAGCAGGTCGGCGACAGTGGTGCCCTCCGGGAGCGTCACCGTCTCGGCGGCCCTGCCCGCGGCGGCCTTCGCCCCGGCGAAGTAGCGCACGGTGGCCGTGACGTCCGCGCGGGACGCGCCGACGCGGCGTGCGGGGGTCTCCAGGGAGCTGGTCACGTGCTTACCCATCCCATCCGGCTCTAGCCTCCGATCGCGCTCATGGGTCGGTCGGGCTGCAGGAAGCCGGGCTCGTCGATCCCGTGGCCGGGCTTCTTGCCCCACATCGCGACCCGCCAGGCGTCGGCGATCTCGGCGTCGGTGCCGCCACCGCGCAGCAGGCCGCGCAGGTCGTTCTCGGTCCTGGCGAACAGGCAGGTGCGGACCTGGCCGTCCGCGGTGAGCCGCGTCCGGTCACAGGTGCCGCAGAAGGGCCGGGTCACCGAGGCGATGATCCCGACCCGCGCCGGCCCGCCCTCGGCGCGTTCGTACCCGGGCACCAGGAACCGCTCGGCGGGGGCGCCACCGCGCTCCGCCGGATCCGGGGTGAGCGTGAAGTGCTCGGAGAGCGACGCCAGGACCTGCTCGGCGGTGATCATCTTGTCGCGCTGCCAGGAGTGCCCGGCGTCGAGCGGCATCTGTTCGATGATGCGCAGCTCGAAGCCCTCGGCGAGCGCCCAGGCGAGCAGGTCCGGTGCCTCGTCGTCGTTCAGCCCGGGCATCAGCACGGTGTTGATCTTAATCGGGGCCAGGCCCGCGTCCCGGGCCGCCGCCAGGCCGTCGAGGACGTCGGCCAGGCGGTCGCGGCGGGTGATCTCCGCGAAGCGCTCGGGCCGCAGCGTGTCGAGCGAGACGTTCACCCGGTTCAGGCCCGCGGCGGCGAGCCCTCGGGCGCGGCGGGTGAGGCCGAGCCCGTTCGTGGTCACCGACGTCTCGGGGTGAGCCGGCAGCGCGGCCGTCGCAGCGACGATGTCCTCCAGGCCCCGCCGCAGCAGCGGCTCGCCACCGGTGAACCGGATCTCCCGCACCCCGAGCTCCTCGACGCCGATCCGGACGAGCCGGACCACCTCGTCGTCGGTCAGGGCCTCCTCGGTCGGCATCCACTCCAGGCCCTCGGCGGGCATGCAGTAGGTGCAGCGGAGGTTGCAGCGGTCGGTCAGCGAGATCCGCAGATCGGTCGCGACCCGGCCGAACCGGTCGACCAGCCGGCCGTCGCGGGGACGGTCGGAGGTGTCGACGCGGTCCGCGCCGGGGGCGGGAACGGTCGGGACGCCGAGGTCGAGGATGGTCATCACCGCCACGATAACCGCGTCGCACGGGGTGCGTGAGGAACATCGTCGCAGGTCGCAGCCGTGATCCGCAGATACGGAGCACTCAGGCCGGCGCCACACGCAGCTGCGGGCGTAGCCCCGCGAGGACCCTGCAATCGGGCAGGGCCGAGAGGGAGGGCCGGGCCGGTGGTCGCCCGTCCGAGTGACACGCCGAGGGACTCCCGCCTCCGGGGTGACGGGTGCCCCGGTCACTACCGTCGACGGGTGCCCTCCGCCGGGACCACCACGGTCGTCGCACCGGTGGCCCCGCCCCCGCGTCGGCGTCCGCGGGGGCGCCGACGCCCCGTGCTCGGGCTCCTCGTGCTGGTCGTCGTGGCGGCCGCGGCGGGTCTCCTCCTGCTCGGGGGCGACACGGCCCCGGCACCGGGCACGACCGTGCCGGTCGTGCGCGGGACGGTGACCGCTCAGGTCCGTGCCTCCGGGACCGTGGTCAGCGCGTCGTCGTCGAGCCCCGCCTTCACCGTCGACGGCACCGTCGCCTCGGTGCCGGTGACCGTCGGCGCCACGGTGCGGGCCGGTGACGTCCTGGCGACCCTCGACGACGGCACCGCCCGGGCGCGCGCGGCAGCCGCCACCGCGATGCTGGCCGCCGACCAGCGCGCCCGCGACGCCGCGGCCCGTGTCCCCACCCCCGATCCGGTCGCCCTCGCCCGGCTGGACGCGGCGATCGCCACCGATCGTGCCGGGACCACGGAGGCGGACCGGGCCGTCGACGCGACGGTGCTGCGCGCGCCACAGGACGGCACCGTCACCGACGTCGCCGTCCGGCCCGGTGACCGCGTCACGGCCACGTCGCCCGCGGCGGTGCGTCTCGCGGACCTGTCCACGCTCGTCGTCGCGGCCGGGGTCGGGCCGCGGGACGTCGCGGGGGTCGCCGGGGGGCAGGACGCCGTCGTCAGCGTGGACGGCGGCCCGGGGACCCCCGGCCGCGTCGCCGACGTGACACCCGCGCCCGGACCCGACGGCCGGTACGGCCTCGTCGTCGACACCCCGCTCCCGACGACGGCGCGGATCGGGCAGCCGGTCGACGTCACCGTCGTCCTCGAGCAGCACACGGGCGTGCTCGTGGTGCCGACCGCGGCGGCACGGCGCTCCGGACCGGGGAGCGCCACGGTGCTCGTGCGGGGTCCCCACGGCACCCGGCCGCGCACCGTCGCCGTCGGCCTCACGGGCCCGGACGGCGTCGAGGTCGTCGACGGGCTGGTGGTGGGCGACCTCGTGGTCCTACCGGGTCGTCAGACGACCGCGTCGTAGCTCGTGCCCATCGCAGCGGCGGTGAGGTCGGCGGTCGCGGTGCCGGCGTCAGCGGTGTCGCGGTAGAGCCCGACCTTCCAGTAGCTCGACGACCCCGGGTAGAGCGTCCCGCCCGGCGGGTGGAACCCGGTGATCTTCTGCCGGCCGTCGATCCACACGTCCACGCGACCCTTCGCGGGATCGGACGAGAAGGTGATCCCGACGACGAGCTCGACCGGGCGCCCGGTGATCACCGGCGCGATGTCCCTCGCGAACAGCCGCGAGCCGCCGGGCCGGGCGTAGCCGCCGCCCAGGACGAACTCTCCCTTCTCGATGCGCAGCTCGAGGGGCGGGGAGCCCGTGCCCTGGTTCTTCCACTGGGTCGCGAGCTGGAAGCCCCGGGGGTCGGCGGGGAAGGACGTGGGCAGCACGTAGGTGAGCCGGAAGAACCGGGTCTGGCCCTCCGAGAGCGCGGGCACGTCCGGCTCGATCTCGGCGCGCTGGGACCCCGACGGGACGGCGAACCGGATCGCCCTGGGGGGACCGTCGACGACGGTCACGTTCGAGCGCCCGGTGATGTCGTACGGCGTGTCCTTGAACCCCTGCAGCCCCGTCGCGGTGATCGCCGCGGTCCAGAGGGCCTTCACCGGCGGGGGCTTCGTCGTGGTCGTGGTGGGCGTCGCGCTGGTGGGCTTGGTGATGGTCGGCTTCGTGATGGTCGGCTTCGTGGTGGTCGGCGGGGTCGGCCCCGCGAGCGCTGGTGCCGTCAGCCACACCTCGCGCACGACGGGGGTGGCGGTCCCGCCCGGCGAACCGTGCAGGAGCAGCCGGACCTGGACGTCGACGGTCGGCGTCGCGAACCGCGCCGGCGTCCCGGCCCGCATCGGCAGCCAGTCACCCCAGGCGCCGCGAGGACCGAGGCCGCGGGCCTGCACGTCGACACCGGTCCCGGGCGGGAGGTCTGCGGTGAGCACGCCGGCGAGCCCGGGAGCCGGCGCCGCGAGCCGGCGGGGCGCGAGGGTGAGCACGCCCTGGGCGGGGCGCCCCGGCGCTCCCGGCGTGGCCAGGCGGACCCCGCCGTCGGAGAGTGCGAGCCCGGAGTCGTCGCCGCCGTCGAGGGCGAGCTCGGCGGCCCAGGACTCGCCCGGGGCCGTGGTGCTCGTCGCCCGCACGGGCGCCGGCGGGGTCGGCGTCGTGGCGAGCGCCCCGGGAGCGCCGGTCAGGAGCAGGCCCACCGTGAGGGCACCCGCCGTCAGGATCCCCGCCGCCCCGGCCGCGCACGCGCGGCACCCGGCCCTCGTCCGCTCAGCACGCGGGGACATCGCGGACCTCCAGGGCGTCGGCGGGGACGTAGCGGCCGGGACCGAGGCGCAGCCAACCCGGCGGACCCGACCCGCTGCGGACCGCCTCGGTCCGCACCGCGGTCGCGCACTGGACGGGGACCCGCGCGTGCGGCGCCACCACCCCGACGTCGCGGCCGTCGGCGGCCGCCCACGCGCGGACCGTGATCGGGGCGTCTCCGCGCGCGGTGCCGGACCGGCCGGTGCCGGTCCACAGGTAGGTCACCCGGACCCAGGCGTTGTCCCGCAGACCGAGGTCGTCGCTGAAGGTCCCGTCGGCGAGATCGATGCCCGCCGCGTTGGTGACCCTGCGCCCGGAACCGTCGTGCCCGCCCGCGTAGCCGTCGAGGGCGGCCGCCTGCGCCTCGGGCACGCCCCGCGGCAGGTCGCCGTAGTTCTCGCGGGTGCCGGACGCGGACCAGTAGTCGTCGCGGGTGTTCCACGGCCCGAGATCCCACACCGGCGCCCAGGTGCACCGGCCGGCGTCGCTGCAGACCTGCACCGTGTAGTCGCCGCTGCCGTCCGCGCCGAGCCCGCGGCGGGAGGGCAGAGCGGCGAAGCGGTCGTCGCTGACCACGCGGTGCCCGTTGGCGGTGCGGTGGCCGACGAGCCCGACGCGGGTCGCGAACACGCGGGCGGTCAGGGCGTCGCTCGCGGGCGGCGGGGTGACCGTCGGCGCGCGGTCGGCGGTCAGCCAGAGCCGGCGCAGGGCAGGGGACGCACCGCCCGTGCCGGCGACGAGGGTGACGCGCACCTGGACCTGGAGCGTCGCCTCGGGGAGCAGGGCGGGTGCCGACGACGTGGCGGTGCTCCACTGGCTCCACGACCCGTCGCTGCGCAGTCCGCGGACCGCGACGACGACGTCGGAGCCGGCCGGGCGGTCCGCGGTGGCGTCGGCGGCGACCCGGTCGGTCACCGCGGCGACCCGCCGCGGCGGCAGCAGGAGCTCACCCTCGGCCGGGGCCGGCCCGGTCGACGTCGTCCGGGGGCTGGTGTCCGCCAGCCGGATGGCGCCGTCGCGGGCGACGACGTTGGCGTCGTCCCCGCCGCCGACGGCGAGCTCCGCCGCCCACGACTCGCTGCCCGCGATCGCCCACGCCGTCCCCGCCGGGACGAGCGCGGCCCCGAGGACCAGCCCCAGCGCGGCCGCCCCCCGTGACCACCGGAGACGCCGTCGCGGGCCGAACCGACTCCCCATCACCGCTCCCGGGCCGGGCCCGCGCTGGCGCGGGCCGTTCGCGCAGCACCCAACGATCATCGCGGACCGTGGTCAACCGAAACGCCCGTGACGCATGTGAGTGAGAACCGCGTGGGTGAATTACACCGATGTCGTGATCTGGCGGATTGATCGGGGCCCCGCCGGTGCGCTCGGTCGAGTGAGGCGGTAGGACGTGCGGGCGGAACCACGCGGGTCGGGAGGGGGGAGAGAGGGCCGATGGGCCGGACGTGCGTGGTGCACGATGCACGGGAGCAGGCGCGGCACCGTCTGGAGCTCCTGCTGCGGGCCCACGCGGACGTGGACGAGATCGTGACCACGGCGGACGACGACGAGCTGCTCGCGCGGGCGGGCGAGGGCCCGACCGACCTCGTCGTCCTCGGGATGTCCCGCACCGGCGACGCGGCCACCATGGTGCGTCGGATACGGGAGGCCTCCCCGGCCACGGGGGTGCTGATCGCAGGGGCGGCCGAGGACGCCGACTCGGTCGCTGCGGCACTGGCGGCCGGAGCGGTCGGCTTCCTGCGCTGGGAGGCGCCGCGAGCATTGGTGCGGACGCTGGTCGAGGTGGCGGGCGAGTCGTCCCGCGGGGAGGACCTGCTGCCCCGCACCGCGACGGGTTCCGGCGACGATGCTCGCGCCGGTCAGGTCCGCGTGGACGTGTCCGTGCAGCGCTCGCTCGGGTTGTCGGTCCGCGAGGTCCAGGTGCTCATCGGCGTGGGACGCGGGCTCACCAACGCCGACATCGGCCGCCGGCTCTACCTCTCCGGCCAGACCGTGAAGACCCACGCCGCCCGGCTCTTCCGCAAGCTCGGCGCGACCGATCGCGCGGAGGCGGTGGGTCGGGCGTGGGCCCTGGGGCTCTTCATCCGCCCACCTACCTGATCTCCTGCCGGGCCACCGAGCGGAGGTGCACCTCGTCGGGTCCGTCGGCCAGCCGGAGGGCGCGGGCCCAGGCGTAGGCGTAGGCGAGCGGGAAGTCGTCGGACACCCCGCCACCGCCGTGCACCTGGATCGCGCGGTCGATCACCGCGCAGGCCATCCGCGGACAGACCACCTTGATCGCGGCGATCTCCGTCGCCGCGCCGCGCGAGCCCACCTCGTCGATCAGGTATGCGGTCTTGAGCACCAGCAGGCGAGCCTGCTCGATCTCGATGCGGCTCTCCGCGATCTGCTGCTGCACCACGCCCTGGTCGGACAGGGGCTTGCCGAAGGCGATCCGCTCGTTCGCGCGGCGCACCATCGCGTCGAGGGCGCGCTCGGCCATCCCGATCAGGCGCATGCAGTGGTGGATGCGACCGGGGCCGAGGCGGGCCTGGGCGATGGCGAACCCGCCGCCCTCCTCGCCGAGCAGGTTCGAAGCCGGCACGCGCACGTCGGTGAGCTCGATCTCGCAGTGCCCGTGCTGGTCCTGGTAGCCGAACACCGGCAGGGGGCGGGTGATCTCCAGCCCGGGTGTGTCCCGCGGGACGAGGATCATCGACTGCTGACGGTGGGTCGAGGCCTCCGGGTCGGTCTTGCCCATGACGATGAAGATCTCGGCATCGGGGGTCGGACGCCCCCGAGATCCACCACTTCCGGCCGTTGATGACGTAGTCGTCGCCGTCGCGGCGGATCGACGTGGTGATGTTGGTGGCGTCCGACGACGCGACCGCGGGCTCGGTCATCGCGAACGCCGACCGGATCTCCCCGGCGAGCAGCGGCGCGAGCCAGTCCTGCTTCTGTTCGGCGGTCCCGAACAGGTGCAGCGTCTCCATGTTCCCGGTGTCGGGCGCCTGGCAGTTGATCGCCTCGGGCGCGATCACCGGCGACCATCCCGTCACCTCGGCGACCGCGGCGTACTCCAGGTTCGACAGGCCGGACTCGGCGGGCAGGAACAGGTTCCACAGGCCGCGCTCGCGCGCCTCGGCCTTGAGGGTCTCCATCACCGGCGGCAGGTCGTGCTCCGCCGGGGTCCCGCGGCGCGCCTCGCGCCAGGCGTCGTACTCCGCCTCCGCCGGGAGGATCGACTCGTCCAGGAAGGCGCGCATGCGCTTGGTGTACTCGTCTGCCGCGGCGCTGGGTGCGAAGTCCACGCTCCGGACTCTCCCACCGGCGGGCGGCGTCCGCGAGGTCTCCCGGGACGGGCTCGGAAGCCGGTCCGGGGTCCCGTGACGAAAATTCCCGTCAATCACCGGGCGCACGACCGCACCTGCGCCCCTACACTGCCGCAACGTGACGCAGTTCCGGATCGCCGAGGCAGCCCGCCTGCTCGGCGTCAGCGATGACACCGTGCGCCGTTGGACCGACGGCGGGGCGCTACCCGTGGAGACGGACTCGAGCGGCCGCAAGGTCATCGCCGGGCCCGACCTCGCCGCGTTCGCGCGGGCGCAGGCGCACGCGACTCCCGACCCGTCCGGCGTCGGGCGGTCCGCGCGGAACCGCTTCGTCGGACTGGTCACCGACATCCAGAGCGACAAGGTCATGTCGCAGGTGGAGATGCAGTGCGGCCCGCACCGGGTCGTGTCGCTCATGAGCACCGAGGCCGTGCACGAGCTCTCCCTCGAGGTCGGCTCGCTCGCGGTCGCGGTCGTCAAGGCCAGCCACATCATCGTCGAGACCCCTGGAGGCACGGCGTGAGCTCGCAGCCTTCCCCCTGGACGGCGCGCCGGGGTGCCGTCCTCGTCGCGGCCCTGGTCGCCCTGCTCGGGCTTTCCCTGGCCGCCTGCGGCGGGTCGGGCGCGTCCGACCAGTCCTCGGGTCAGGCGCCCCCCAGGACGCTGACCGTCTCCGCGGCCGCCTCGCTCACCGAGGTCTACCGGCAGCTCGCGCAGCAGTTCCAGGCCGCGAACCCGGGCGCCACCGTCAAGTTCAACTTCGGCGGCTCGGACCAGCTCGCCCAGCAGGTCGTGCAGGGCGTTCCGGCGGACGTCCTCGCGACGGCGAGCACCAAGACAATGGCGACCGCGGTGCAGGCGGGCAAGGTCCAGGGGCAGCCGGTCACCTACGCGACGAACAAGCTGCAGATCGCGGTCGCGCCCGGCAACCCGAAGCAGATCGCGCAGCTCGCCGACCTGAACAAGCCCGGCGTCACCTCCGTGGTGTGCGCCCCCGCGGTGCCGTGCGGCGCCGCCGCCGTCGCCGCCGAGAAGGCCGCGAACGTCACGCTGAAGCCCGTCAGCGAGGAGCAGGACGTCAAGGGCGTGCTCACCCGCGTGGAGACCGGCAACGCCGACGGTGGCCTGGTCTACCTCACCGACGTCAAGAGCGCGACCGGCAAGGTGCAGGGCGTCGACTTCCCGCAGGCAGGAGCCCCGGGCGTCACGCAGTCCTACCCGATCGGCGTGGTGACCGGCAGCCCGAACGCCCAGCTCGCGCAGTCCTGGGTCGGCTTCGTGACCGGGCCGCACGGCAAGGCGGCCCTGGCGCAGGCGGGCTTCACCACGACGTGACGGCGCTCCGGTGAGCGGGGTCCCCCGCTTCCTCTGGGTGCCGGCGGCGCTGGCCTGGCTCCTGGTGGCAGTCCCGGTCGCGGGACTCGTCGTCAGGGTCGACTGGCCGAACTTCCTCGGCCTGGTCACCTCGCCGGCGGCACTCGCGGCCCTGTGGCTCTCGCTGAAGACCGGGATCGCGACCATGGTCTGCTGCCTGGTCCTCGGCGGGCCGCTGGCCGTCGTCCTGGCCCGCTCCCGCCTCCCGGGCCTGCCGTTCATCCGGTCGGTGGTGCTGCTGCCGCTGGTCCTGCCGCCGGTGGTCGGCGGGCTCACGCTGCTGTTCCTGCTGGGGCGCACCGGCCCGATCGGGGGCCTCCTCTACCACCGCTTCGACATCACCATCCCGTTCTCGACGACGGCGGTGGTGCTCGCCCAGACCTTCGTCGCGATGCCGTACCTGGTGGTCTCGCTGGAGGGCTCGCTGCGCACCGCGGGGGAGCGGTACGAGGCGGTCGCGGCGACCCTCGGAGCCTCGCCACTGACGACGCTGCGCCGGGTCACCGTCCCGGTGGTGCTGCCCGGGCTGCTCTCGGGGAGCGTGCTGGCGTTCGCCCGGGCGCTCGGGGAGTTCGGCGCGACGATCACGTTCGCCGGGTCGCTCGAGGGCACCACCCGCACCCTCCCGCTGCTGATCTACCTGCAGTCGCAGGACGACATCGACGGCGCCGTCGCGATGTCGCTCGTCCTGGTCGTGGTCGCGGTCGTCGTGATCGTCGTCAGCCGCACCCGGGACGTGCGATGAGCCGCCTCGCCGTCGACGTCACCGTCGTGCGGGGCTCGTTCGAGCTCGAGGCGTCGCTCGAGGTCTCCAGCGGCGAGGTCGTCGCGGTCCTCGGCGCCAACGGCGCCGGCAAGTCGACCCTGCTCGGGGCCCTCGCCGGGCTGTACCAACCGACACGCGGCGAGATCGTTCTCGGCGGGCGCACCCTGAACTCGGCCGGCGTCGCGGTCCCGGTGCACCGCCGCCGGGTCGGGCTCCTGAGCCAGCAGGCGCTGCTCTTCCCCCACCTCACCGCGCTCGACAACGTCGCCTTCGGCCCGCGGTCCACGGGCACGGGCCGGCGGGCGGCGCGCGAGACCGCGCAGCGGTGGCTCGCCGAGGTCGACGCGAGCGCGCTCGCGGGACGGCGCCCGGCGCACCTGTCCGGCGGCCAGGCCCAGCGCGTCGCGATCGCCCGGGCCCTCGCGTGCGACCCCGAGCTGCTCCTGCTCGACGAGCCCTTCGCCGCGCTCGACGTGGACGCCACCCCCGCGCTGCGTTCACTGCTGCGCCGGGTGGTGCGCGCGACCGGGGTGACGACGCTGATGGTCACCCACGACGTCCTCGACGCCGTCGTCCTCGCCGACCGCATCGTGGTGCTCGACGCGGGCCGGGTGGTCGAGTCGGGCACGACGACCGAGGTACTCACCCGCCCGCGATCGGCCTTCGCCGCGCGCATCGCCGGGCTCGACCTCGTCCCCGGTCGCTCCAGCGCCGACGGCCTGGTCACGGGCGAGGGCACCGTCGTCGCCGGCACCCATCCCGAACCCGTCGACGACGGCGCGCGGGCGGTCGCGCTGTTCGCGCCCGCCTCCGTGGCCGTGTTCCGCGCCGAACCGGGCGGGTCGCCGCGCACCGCCCTGCCGGTGCGGCTCGCCGCCATGGAGCCGCACGGGGAGCTCGTGCGATTGCGCGCCGCCCCCGTCGACGGCGGGCCCGCGTGGATCGACGGTCTCGCCGCCGACGTGACCCCCGCGGCCGTCGCCGAGCTGGGCGTCGAGCCCGGCGACCAGGTGTGGTTCGCGGTGAAGGCGGCCGAGGTGACGGTGCACCGGGCGGGCCGCTGAGTTTCGGCGAAGCCGAAAGCGGATCCGCGCTGCCCTGGGCGGAGATCGTGGCGGGGGAGTCGCGCCGGCGACGACGGTGGGTGCATGACCGATTCGACCTCCGGGACGTTCTCGCCGGAGCTCCGGGCCCACCTCCTCCGCCATCGCGTGCTCGTGCTCGACGGCGGCCTCGACGACGACAACGGCACCGCCCTGGCCGGTCACCTCCTCGCGCTCGCCGCGGAGAACGACTCGGCCGATGTCGCCCTGTGGATCCACTCGCCGGGCGGGTCGGTGCCGGCGATGCTCGCCATCCGGGACGTGATGCGCCTCGTGCCGTGCGACGTCTCCACGCTGGCGCTGGGCCTCGCGTGCAGCGCCGGGCAGTTCCTGCTCTCGGCGGGCACGCCGGGGAAGCGGTTCGCGCTGCCCCACGCGAAGATCCTGATGCACCAGGGCTCGTCCGGCATCGGCGGCTCGGCCGTCGAGGTCGAGGTGCAGGCCAACGACCTGCGCCACACCCGCGACACCGTGCTCGGCCTCATCGCGGCGGACACCGGACAGCCGCCCGAGCGGGTCTTCGAGGACTCGCTGCACGACCGGTGGTTCACGGCGTCACAGGCCCGCGACTACGGCTTCGTCGACGGGATCGTCGACTCGTTCGACCAGGTCATGCCGGTGCGCCGAGTCCGTCTCGGGATGGCGGCGGCCTGATGAGCACCTACACGATCCCCAACGTCGTCACCCGGGACTCGCGCGGCGAGCGCGTCGTCGACGTCTACTCCCACCTGCTCTCCGAGCGCATCGTCTACCTGGGCACCGCCATCGACGCGGGCGTGGCCAACGCGCTGATCGCCCAGCTGCTCCACCTCGAGGCGGACGCCCCGGAGCAGGAGATCTCGATGTACGTCAACTGCGAGGGCGGCGACACCGCGGCCATGCTCGCGGTCTACGACACGATGCAGTACGTGCGCGCCCCGGTCGCCACGACCTGCGTCGGACAGGCCGTCGCGGCCGGCGCGGTGCTCCTCGCGGCGGGGGAGCCCGGCCGGCGCTCGGCCCTGCCGCACACCCGGGTGGTGCTGCACCAGCCCGCCGCGCAGGGCCGGGGCGCGATCCCGGACCTCATCCTGGCCGCGGACGAGGTGGTGCGGGTGCGGGCGGAGATGGAGTCGATCCTCGCCCGGCACACCGGCCGGGACACCGAGACTCTGCGCCACGACACCGACCGCGACCTCGTCCTCACCGCCGCGGCGGCGCGCGACTACGGCATCGTCGACCAGGTGATCGGTGCCCGGGGCGCGTGAGCGCCGAGTGGACTCCGAGGGCTCTCCGGGCACCCGTGACGGTCCACTCGGCGGACGCCGTGGCCCGAGTGGGCTCCCGTGGCTGCCGGCGCAGCCCTGGCGGTCCACTCGGCGAGGCCCAGCCGCGGAGCGTCCCTACGCGGCGAGCATGACCGGGCCGTGCGGGCCGGCACCGAGCGCGAGCTCGGCGTGGGCGCGCCGCACGACCTCCCGCACCGGCACCCCGAGCGCCCCGGCGACGGCCGCGAGCATCTCGCTCGACGGGTCCTTGCGGCCGCGCTCCAGCTCGGAGAGGTACTGCGGGGACATGCCGGCCCGCTCGGCGGTGTCGGCGAGCCGGTCTCCCCGGGCGCTGCGCAGGTCACGCAGGCCCCGCCCGACGGCCTCCCGCCACAACGGTTCGGGGTCCTGCACCGGCGCGCGGCGAAGGGGAGCCGGCGCCGGGGTCGGGGTGTTCCGCCGACGGCTGTCCAGAGGGATGACCTCACCCATGGCGGGGACGGTAGACGGCTGTGGCGCAACCGTGGACGGATTCCGCTGCCGGCGAACGGTCGTCCACGACCACCCTCAGGTGTCCGACGGCCCCCCGAACAGCGGCTCGTCGACCGAGCGGATCTCCTGGCTCGGCAGGCCGCCGGGGTGCTCGTGGCGCACCCGGTCCAGCGCGGACAGCGCGATCCCGAGGTGCTGGCGCTTCGAGGCCTCGTAGAACTGTTGGGCGCCGGCCGAGAGCTTGGGCGACCCGTGCAGAGGCTTGTCCGAGACGCAGAGCAGCGTCGCGTGGGGGATCCGGTAGCGGAAGCCGTTCGCCGCGATCGTCGCCGACTCCATGTCGACCGCGACGCTGCGCGAGGCCTGCATGGCGGCCAGCGTGGTGCGCTGGTTGAGCTCCCAGTTGCGGTTGTCCGTGGTGTGGACGGTGCCGATCCGGTACTCGGCCCCCGCATCGTCCAACGCCTCGAGCAGGAAGGTGTTGAGCCGGTGGTTGGGGGCCACCGGGACGTTGAGCGGGAGCACCTCGTCGAGCACGTGGTCGAAGCGCTGGTAGCCGGTCGCCAGGACGAAGTCGCCCTTCTGCTGGTGGTTCCGCAGCCCACCGCAGTGCCCGATCATGATCATCGTGTCGGGGCGGAGCACCGCGACGTGGTCGGTCGCGGTCTTCGCGTTCGGGGGCCCGACCCCGATGTTCACCAGCGAGACGCCGTCGCCGTCCGCGGTGAGGTGGTGGTAGGCGGGCATCTGGGCGCCGCCGTGCTCCGGCACGACGGCGTCCGGGTAGCGCTCCAGGAACGCCTCCACGTGCATCGCGTAGTTGGTGAACAGCACGTGGCGCTGGAAGGCCTCCGCGGAGGTGCCGGTGTAGTGGCCGAGCCGGTCGACCGAGAGCCCCATCCGCTCGGGGCCGAAGAGGAAGAGCTTCTTGGAGCGCGCGTCGACGCGGTCCTCGTCGAGGGCGGCGAAGAACGACGGGTCGTCGAAGGCCAGCCCCGGCCGGGCCGGGCGCACCGTGATCCGGGCGCCGGCGCGCAGCAGCGCCCCGAGCTCACGGTGCAGGTAGCGCCGGATGGCCTGGGTGCGGGAGAACTCGCCGGTCAGTCGCGGGTTCTCCGCCGACCACGGCCGGACCACCTCGATCGTCGAGTACCACCCGTCGTCGTCGATCGCGCACAGGGTGTCGACGAGCCCGGCCACGGCGCCGTCGGCGTCGTCCGGGGCGAGGGTCGCGCCGTCGGCGCTCGCGGTCGTCGAGGCGGACGCGGCCGTGGAGTTCTGGACCGTCACACCCGAGATCGTGCCAGCCCTTCAGGGGTGCGCAGGACACCTCCGCGCGGGCATAGTGAGCGCGACCACGATCGTCACGCCTGGAGGTCGCCCCGGTGAGCGCGCCCGCCGTCCCGTCCCTGCCGTCGTACGCCTCGGGGATCTCCGACGAGCCCCTGCTGGGGGACACGATCGGCGACAACCTCGACCGCACCGCCGCCCGGGTCCCGGACGGCGAGGCGCTGGTCGACCGCGCCCAGGGCCTGCGCTACACGTGGGCGCAGTTCGTCACCGAGGTCGACGCGCTGGCGATCGGACTGCTCGACCTCGGCGTCGAGAAGGGCGACCGGGTCGGGATCTGGGCACCGAACTGCGCGCAGTGGACGCTGCTGCAGTACGCCACCGCGAAGGTCGGCGCGATCCTGGTCAACATCAACCCGGCCTACCGCACCCACGAGCTGGAGTTCGTGCTCAACCAGGCCGGTATCGGCCTGCTGGTGGCGGCTCGCAGCTTCAAGACCTCGCACTACGCCGAGATGATCGAGACGGTGCGGCCGAACTGCCCGCGGCTCGAGCGGGTCGTCATCACCGACTCCGAGCAGTGGGCGGCGCTGTTCGTCCACGACGGCGACGTCGGGCGCGTCCGGGCGCGGCAGGATGAGCTCTCCGCCGACGACGCGATCAACATCCAGTACACGAGCGGGACGACCGGCTTCCCCAAGGGCGCGACGCTCTCGCACCACAACATCCTGAACAACGGCTACTTCGTCGGCCGGCTGTGCGGCTACACCGAGGTCGACCGAGTCTGCATCCCGGTGCCCTTCTACCACTGCTTCGGCATGGTCATGGGCAACCTCGCGTGCTCGAGCTCCGGGGCGACGATGGTCATCCCGGCCCCCGGCTTCGACCCGACGCTCACGCTCGAGGCGTGCGCCGAGGAGCGCTGCACCAGCCTCTACGGCGTCCCGACGATGTTCATCGCCGAGCTCTCGTTGCCGAACGCCGACGACTACGACCTCTCCGCCCTGCGCACCGGGATCATGGCCGGCTCGCCGTGCCCGATCGAGGTCATGAAGCAGGTCGTGGAGCGGTTCGGCATGAGCGAGGTGTCGATCTGCTACGGCATGACCGAGACCTCACCGGTGTCCACCCAGACCCGCACCGACGACTCGCTGGACCGCCGGGTCTCGACCGTGGGCCGCACCATGCCCCACCTCGAGTCGAAGATCGTGGACCCGGACACCGGGCTGACGGTGCCGCGCGGCACCCCCGGCGAGCTGTGCACCCGTGGCTACTCGGTGATGCTGGGCTACTGGGACCAGCCGGAGAAGACCGCCGAGGTGATCGACCAGGCCCGCTGGATGCACACCGGCGACCTCGGGGTGATGGACGACGAGGGCTACGTCAACATCACCGGCCGCATCAAGGACATGATCATTCGCGGTGGGGAGAACGTGTACCCCCGTGAGATCGAGGAGTTCCTCTACACCCACCCGGACATCCTCGACGCGCAGGTCATCGGGGTGCCCGACGAGCGCTACGGCGAGGAGCTCATGGCGTGGGTGCGCCTGCGCGAGGGCGTCTCCGATCTCACCGCCGAGCAGGTCCGCGAGTTCGCCACCGGCAAGCTCGCCCACTACAAGATCCCGCGCTATGTGCGCGTGGTCGACGAGTTCCCGATGACCGTGACGGGGAAGGTCCGCAAGGTCGAGATGCGTGCCGAGGCGGTCGAGATGCTCGGCCTCTCGCAGGCCGCGCCGACCGCCTGAGCGCCGCGATCGCCGGTGATCACGTCCGCTTCCCGGTGGCGGCCGCGGGATACGATGGAGAGACGCGCTCCGGCGATCGCCGGAGCGCGTTCTCGTCGACGAGAGAACGGGTGAACAGGGTGCCGACCGGCAAGGTCAAGTGGTACGACGCCGAGAAGGGCTTCGGGTTCCTCTCCCAGGAGGAGGGGGCCGACGTCTACGTCCCCAAGGGGTCCCTGCCGCGCGAGGTCGAGGCCCTCAAGTCCGGTCAGCGCGTGGAGTTCGGGATCGCCGAGGGACGGCGGGGCCCGCAGGCCCTCCAGGTCCGTCTGGTCGACCCGCTGCCCTCGGTGGCCGAGGCCAAGCGCCGTTCGCCCGACGAGCTCCACGGGCTCATCGACGACATGATCAAGCTGCTCGAGGCGAAGGTGCAGCCCGACCTGCGCCGGGGCCGCTACCCCGACCGCCGCAACACCAAGCGCCTCGCCGAGGTGGTCCGGGCGGTCGCCCGCGAGCTGGAGGGCTGAGCCGGAGGGCTGAGCGGGCTGACCCGGCTGGGCGGCGTCAGCCGCTGACGAGCACCCAGGTGGAGCGCGTCGAGAACAGGGTCCCCTGGGGCGTCACGGTCTCGCTGGCCCCGAACTGCTGGACCTCGACGCGCTGCAGGCGCCAGCGTGGGTCCGGCAGCGTGAGCCGGAACTGCCCGCGCGCGTTCGGCGGGAACATCTGGCTCCGCCCGCTCTGCTGCGCGCCGGTCTCGTCGACGTAGGTGAACGCGACCTGCCAGGGCGTCGCGAGCACGGCGTCGGGGACGGTGACGTCCACGGCGCTGCCCGGCGGGAGCGGGAGCGCGACGAGGGCCGACGGGTCGTTCTCGCAGTCGGTCACCCGCACGTCGCAGTAGACCGTCGGCTGCGCGGTTCGCGACTGCCCGTCCACGGCGAACGTGACCGTGCCCGGGGAGTCGGGCTCGGAGGTCAGGACGAGGGCGACGACGACCGCGACGACGACGACCACGATCGCGGCGACGGCGAACCACACCCACCGCGGGACCGAGCGCAGCCGGGCCCCGAGGCCTCCGGTGCCGCCGGATGCCGGGCGGGACTCCTGGTCGGACGCGGTCACGACGCCGCCCGGCGGTGCGGGATCAGGGAGTGGCCGCGCGTGGTGAGCACGGTCTGCACGGTACCGACCGCCAGCACGCCGCTGATCACGGTGAACCCGAGCCACCACGTCGGCGGCAGCAGCACCCCGAGCGCCCCGCCGAAGACCCACGAGAGCTGCAGGATCGTCTCCGAGCGGCCGAACGCCGAGGCCCGCGCGGCCTCGGGCAGGTCGCGCTGCACGACGGCGTCGAGGCACACCTTGAGCAGTGCGGACGCGGTCGCCGCGACGAGCGCGACGACGGCCGCCGTCACGACCCCGACGAGGACGGCCGCGACCACCGAGGCGGCGAGTCCCGCGCACAGGCCGGTGACGAGGACCGTGCCGGGCCGGTCGAAGCGCCGCCGGGCCCCGAGCGCGTTGCCGAGGAAGCCGCCCGCTCCCGCGGCGGCCCCGACCACACCGAGCAGCAGCAGCTGGCGGACCGGGGTGCCCTCGGTCTGGTGCTTGACCACGAACGCGGCGAACAGCGTGAGGAAGCCGGTGAGGGCCCGGATGGTGCCGTTGGCCCAGAGCGCGGTGATGACGTGCGCGCTCATCGGGACCCGCCGGGTGCCCCGCCGGCCCGCCCCCGGCCGCGGGATGAGGACGGTCTCCATCTCGCCCTCGGTGACCTCGACCCAGCGCGGGATCCGCAGGCACAGCGACACCCCGACACCGCAGATCACCGCGGTCAACCAGGCGGCCCCCGGCGAGCCGAAGAGGTAGGAGACACCGGCGCCGAGGACGCCGAACACCCCCGAGGCGACCAGCCCGAACACGGTGAGGCGGGAGTTCGTCGTCACGAGCGTGATGCCGGGCGGCAGCACCCGCGGCGTGACGGCCGCCTTGAGCACCCCGAACGACTTCGAGAGCACCAGGATCCCGAGCGCGGCCGGGTAGAGCGCCCAGGTGTCCATGAACAGGGCGAGCACGACGGCGAGCGCCCCCTGCCCCGCCGTCGAGAGGGCCAGGGCCCAGCGGCGGCCGTGCTGGATGCGGTCGAGCAGCGGGCCGATCACCGGCGCGATCACCGCGAACGGGGCGACGGTCACGAGCAGGTAGAGCGCGACCTTGTCCTTGGACTCCGCGCTCGCGGCGGAGAAGAACAGCGTGTTCGCGAGGGCGACGGCGAGCGTGGCGTCCGAGGCGTAGTTCGCCATCCACGCATAGGTCAGCGCGGTGAGCCCGGAGCGGTCGGCCCCGTCCGCCGAGGCGGCGCGATGGAAGGCGCGGACACCGGCCCGCGTCAGGGTGCGGGTGCGCCACGCGGCGACGCGGGTGACGGTGATCTTCTTCGGGCCGGGGTCGGTGGGTCCTGGAGGATCGGGTTCGGGAGAGTCAGAAGAGTCGCGTTCCAGACGTCCAGTGTCAGGTTTCCGGCTCTCACGCCGCGGAGTGTCCCGCCGACGGCGACCTGCCGACCACCCCGGCCGCCCTGGCTCGGGGGACGGCTCGGGGCGGGTCACGCCCCCATCGTCGCCCACGACCTCCCCGCTCACCATGATCACCGCGGTGACGAGCCCATGCGGCTCCGGCGTCCGGATCCTCGTCATCCCGGTGATCACGAGCAGGGAGTCGGCCGGGGCGAGGTCCGGGGGGCCGCGTCCCGGGGGAAGGGCCGAGGCTGTCGGGGCGTTCTCGTAAACTGGAACCGATCGACTCCCCGCTCCTGCGAAGGGCTCTGGTGTCCTCCTCCGACACGCCCCTGTCCGGTCTCACCGCGGCACTGCTGGCCGACCCCGGCCTGCGCCCCGTCGTCGACGCCGCGGACCGCGACGCCGCCGTCGAGGGCCCCACCGCGCTGCGTCCGCTGCTGGCCGCGGCACTCGCGGCCGACCCGGACGGCCAGGATCCCGACGACCAGAACGGCGGCGCCGGGCGCACCGCGCTCGTCGTCACCGCCACCGAGCGCGAGGCCGAGGAGCTGGCCGAGGCCGTCGAGGACCTCCTCGGCGAGCACACGGTGGCCTACCTGCCCAGCTGGGAGACCCTGCCGCACGAGCGGCTCTCGCCGCGGGCCGACACCGTGGGCCGCCGGGTCGCGATCCTGCGCCGGCTGGCCCACCCGGAGCTCGACCCGCACGGCCGGCTGCGCGTGGTCACCACCGCCACCCGCAGCCTCATCCAGCCCCTCGTGCCCGGGCTCGGCGAGCTCGAGCCCGTCGTGCTGCGCGAGGGCACCGAGATCGAGCTCGAGGCGCTCACCGAGCGCCTGGTCGACCTCGCCTACGCGCGCGTGGAGATGGTCGAGAAGCGCGGCGAGTTCGCGGTGCGCGGCGGGATCGTCGACCTCTTCCCACCGACGGCCGAGTCGCCGGTGCGCATCGAGTTCTGGGGCGACGAGGTCTCCGAGCTGCGCTGCTTCTCGGTGGCCGACCAGCGCTCGCTGCCGGATTCGGCGAACGCCCGGCCCACCGAGGTCGTCGCCCCGCCGTGCCGTGAGCTGTTGCTGACCGCCGACGTCCGGGAGCGCGCGGCGCAGCTCGCCCGCGAGCACGTCGTCACCGGGTCCTTCGGTGGGGAGCGGGCGCTCGCGGAGCTCCTCGGCAAGGTCGCGGCCGGGATCCCCAGCGAGGGGATGGAGTCGCTGATCCCGGCGCTGCTGCCGGGCGACCTGGTGACCCTTCCGCAGCTCCTGCCCGACGGCGGGCACGTCGTCGTCTGCCACCCCGAGCGCGTCGAGCGTCGCGCCGCCGACCTCGTGCGCACCGGCCAGGAGTTCCTCGAGGCCAGCTGGCTCGTGGCCGCCGACTCCACCCAGGGGCGGGCCCCCATCGACCTGGGCGCGTCGGCCTACCGCGACGTCGAGACCGTGCGGGCCGCCTCCCGCGACTCGGGGCACCCGTGGTGGACGCTCTCCAGCCTCGCCACCGACCCCGACCTGTCCGACGACTCGCACACCCCCGACGGCGTCCGGGTGGTCCGCACGGGCCTGTCCGGCATCGAGTCCTACCGCGGCGACTGGGAGAAGGCGGCCGTCGACCTGCGCGCCCACGCGGCCGCGGGCGGCGCGGCACTCGTCGTCGTGCCCGCCGCCGGGACCGCCCAGCGCGCGGTGGAGCAGCTGCGGGAGTTCGTCGGCGAGGACGTTCCGGTCCTGAGCACCGACGACGCCGGGACGCCCCGGCCGGGCAGCATCACCGTCGTCCGCGGGCGCCTCGGCGACGGCTTCGTCGCCCCGGAGAGCCGTCTCGTCCTGCTCACCGAGGCCGACCTGACCGGCTCCCGGGCCGGGACGGGGTCCACGCCCACCAAGCGCGCGGCGGTCAAGCGCCGCAACGCCGTCGACCCGCTGACGCTGCAGGCCGGCGACTACGTCGTCCACGCCCAGCACGGCATCGGCAAGTTCGTCGAGATGACCCAGCGGACCACCGGCACCGGCAGGGCCGCGACCATCCGCGAGTACCTCGTGCTGGAGTACGCGAGCTCCAAGCGTGGGCAACAGTCCGACCGGCTGTTCGTCCCCACCGACCAGCTCGACCAGGTCAGCCGCTACGTCGGCGGCGAGCTCCCGACGCTGAACAAGCTCGGCGGCTCGGACTGGTCGAAGACCAAGTCGAAGGCCCGCACGGCCGTCCGCGACATCGCCGCGAGCCTCGTGCAGCTCTACGCCGCCCGCCAGGCCGCGCCCGGGCACGCGTTCGCCGCCGACACCCCGTGGCAGCGCGAGATGGAGGACGCGTTCCCCTACACCGAGACCCCGGACCAGGCCTCGGCGATCGACGAGGTCAAGGTCGACATGGAGAAGCCGGTCCCGATGGACCGCGTCGTCTCCGGCGACGTCGGCTACGGCAAGACCGAGATCGCGGTACGGGCGGCGTTCAAGGCGGTGCAGGACGGCAAGCAGGTGGCGATCCTCGTCCCGACGACGCTGCTGGCCCAGCAGCACCTGCAGACGTTCACCGAGCGGATGCGGAACTTCCCGGTGACCGTGAAGGGCCTCTCGCGGTTCACGCCCGGCAAGGAGGCCGACGCGACGATCCGCGGGCTGGCCGACGGCAGCGTCGACGTCGTCGTCGGCACCCACCGCCTGCTGCAGACCGGGATCACGTGGAAGGACCTCGGGCTCGTCGTCATCGACGAGGAACAGCGCTTCGGCGTCGAGCACAAGGAGCACATCACCGGGCTGCGTGCGCACGTGGACATGCTCTCGATGTCCGCCACGCCGATCCCGCGCACGCTGGAGATGAGCCTCGCCGGCATCCGGGAGATGTCGACGATCCTCACCCCGCCCGAGGAGCGGCACCCGACCCTGACCTACGTCGGGGCCTACGACGAGAAGCAGGTCGCGGCGGCGATCCGGCGCGAGCTGCTGCGTGACGGGCAGGTCTTCTACATCCACAACCGGGTGTCCTCGATCGACGACGCCGCCGCGACGCTGCGCCGCCTCGTCCCGGAGGCCCGCATCGCCACCGCCCACGGGCAGATGGCCGAGGAGCGGCTCGAGCGCACCGTCACCGAGTTCTGGGAGCGCGAGCACGACGTCCTGGTCTGCACCACGATCGTCGAGAACGGCCTGGACATCTCCAACGCCAACACGCTGATCGTGGAGCGCTCGGACGCCCTCGGTCTCTCCCAGCTCCACCAGCTGCGGGGCCGCGTCGGGCGCGGGCGGGAGCGCGGGTACGCGTACTTCCTCTACCCCGGCGACAAGCCGCTGACCGAGACCTCGCACGAGCGGCTGGCCACCATCGCGCAGCACTCCGAGCTGGGCGCGGGCACCACGGTCGCGATGAAGGACCTCGAGATCCGCGGCGCGGGCAACATCCTCGGCGCCGAGCAGTCCGGCCACATCGCGGGCGTCGGCTTCGACCTCTACGTCCGGCTGGTCGGCGAGGCGGTGGAGGCGTTCAAGAAGCACACCGGCGCGGGCGGGACCGACGAGGAGGAGCGGCTGGCCGAGGTGCGCGTCGACCTGCCGATCGACGCCCACGTGCCGCACGACTACGTCGACACCGAGCGGCTGCGCCTCGACGTCTACCGCAAGATCGCCGAAGCGCCCGACGGTGCGGCGCTCGACGCCGTCCGGGACGAGGTCGTCGACCGCTACGGCGAGCCGCCGACGCCGGTGACGAACCTGCTCGCCGTCGCGGCGTTCCGCCAGGCGTGCCGCCGCTACGGCATCACCGAGGTCTCCGGAGCGGGCAACCAGATCCGGTTCGCGCCGGTCGTCCTGCCGGAGTCGGCCCAGATGCGCCTGCGGCGGCTGCACCCGCGGGCCCAGCTCAAGGCCGCGTCGCAGACGCTGTCGCTGCCCAAGCCGACCGAGGGCCAGTCCGGGGCGGGCGGCGCCAAGGGACCGGTGCGGATGGGCGCGGCGCCGCTGCGCGACCTCGAGCTGCTGGCGTGGTGCGAGCAGCTGCTCGTGGCGCTGTTAGGTGCCTCCGGCTCGTGAGCACTTTCGGTGGCTATGGAGCCTGTCGGGTTTTGTAGCTGCGGGGCGGGCTGGGGTGTGCCGGCCCGACCTTGTTGCTGGGGTGTGGGTGGTGGCGTGGCTGGCTTGGCCGCTGGTCGCGGTGGCTGGCGGTCTGCGCGGTCCGAAGGGCCGGGTGGGCCCGGGGGCGGCTGCCTGAGGTCAGGTGGCGAGCTGGCGGGCGGTGTGGAGTTTGCGCAGGTTGTGGGCGGTGGCGATCAGGGCCAGTTCGGCGCGGACGTTGTCGAAGCCGCGCAGCCGGAACCGGTCGCTGATGCGGGCCTTGATCTGCCCGAAGACGGGTTCGACGGTGACGCCGCGGCGGCGGTAGCGGGCGCGTGGGTCGGGCTCGGCCAGCCGGGCGCGCATCGCTTTGGCTCGGGCTGACTGCCGGCGGGGTGGATGTTGTTCGGCCGGGTCGCGCAGCGCGTCACGGTTGGGTGGGACCAGGGGCTCGGGGCCGGCGTGGTCGCGGTGAGCGCTGTGGAGGGCGTCGAGGTCGCCGGGGTGGAAGTAGCCGGCGTCGGCGAGCACCGCCTCGACCGGGTCGGGGATCCCGGCCGCGGCCAGGTTGTCCAGCGCGGCGTGGGTCATCGCGGCGAGCTGGCCGACGTCGTTGGCCTGGTCGACGACCTCGACGGCGAGCACGAGCTGGTCGTCGCTGACCGCGGCCTGGGCGTTGAAGCCCTGCAGGAAACCCTGCGCGGTGCGCAGCGGGCGGGAGTCGGGGTCGGTGGTGTTCGCCCTGCTCGGCGGGCCCGGCTCCGCGGTGCCCGGCCGGGTCGGGGGCCGACCCTTGGGGTAGCGGCCGTGCTCGGCGCGGTAGGCCTCCCGCGCCGCGGTGGCCTGCTCATAGCGGGTCTGGCGGGCCGCCGCCGCGGCCGCGGTGGCCGCCTCCCGGGCCCGAATCTTCTCCCGGGCCTGCGCAAACCGGGCCCGGCGACGGTGCGGGTCAGCCATGTCCTCGCCCGGCTCATCCCCCCGGCGCCCCGCCCCGTACTCGGCGTCCTCGGCGGCATCGGTGCTCTCCGCGGCGGCCAGCCGGTCCTCGACCAACCCCCCCAGGTCGAACGCGCCCTGAGCGGACCCCTGCGGCCCGGCGGAGGCAGGGTCCTCGGCGGACAGGACGCGTTCGATGCCGGCGGCGGTGCGGTTGGCCCGCGACGAGGCGTTCGCGCGGAACTTGCAGCCATCGACTGCGATCGTCCCGACCTGGCCCAGCCCGGCTTCCCGGCACAACCCCAGCACCTGGGTGAACAGGTCCTTGAACAGCTCACGGTGGCGCTGCCGGAACGCGGCGATGGTGTCGTGGTCGGGATGCTGGTTGCCGGTGATCACCATGAACGCGGTGTCGTGCTCGCAGAGCCGCTCGATCTGGCGCGACGAGGACTGCCCACAGCAATAGGCATAGATCAACAGGGTCAGCATCATCGTCGGGTCATAGGCTCGCCGACCCCGCCCACCCAGACGATAGGTGCTGATCAACGCGGTCAAGTCCAGCGCCTCGACCGCGTCGATCAACACCCAGGCCAGATGCCCCTCGGGCAGCCAGTCCCGGATGTCGGGGGGCAACAAGAACCCGGTCTCACGATCCACCGGACGGAACCCACGAGCCACCCCAAGATCTAATCAGGTCCGGGGGCCGACCGGGACCCCCAAAACCCGACAGGCTCTATGACGACCGAAAGTGCTCACACACGCGGCGTCCTCGGTGCGCTTCGCGCTTGTGAGCACTTTCGGTCGTCATAGCCACCGAAAGTGCTCACGAGGCCGGAGGCCACCTAGCACCGGCGAGGATCGCGACGTCGGGTGACTCGGCGCCGAGCACACCCGTCCAGGCCCCGACCGTGTCCTGCACGAGCAGCGAGCCCTCGGAGGTCTCCACCACGTACACCAGCGCGCCGCCGTCGCCGCGCTCGCCCTGCGGCGCGGCCCGCAGGTGGGTGAGCACGTCCCGCCCGAGGGCCGGCAGGCCCGCGAACATCGCCCGGATCCGCTGCTGGCGCTCCTGCCAGGTCACCCCGAGCTCGCCGAGGCTGACCTGGTCGGCGGCCGGGAAGGAGACCTCCGACCAGATGCAGGAGTGCAGGCTCGGCAGCACGCGCACCGTCGTCGTGTCGTCGAGCAGGACCCGCTCGCCGCCCGAGACCGGCACCAGCTGCTCCTCGGGCACCCCGCACGCGGCCATCACCCGCGCCGTCTCGTAGGAGCCGACGATGCGGGCGCCCGTCGCGGCCAGCCGTTCGGCGCCGTAGAGGTGGTCGAAGTGCGAGTGCCCGACGAGCACCCAGTCGCCCGGCCCCATGCCCGCCGCGACGTCGGCGACGCCGACACCGCTCTGCGGCGCGTCCGGGACGCGGTCCAGGTAGGCGTCGAGCATCACCGTCAGACCCTCGGCGGTGACCAGGCGGAACGTCGCGCAGCCGAACCAGTCGAGAGTCGCGGTGCTCATTCCAGCAGCGTAGGGAGCAGCAGGGCGTCACCGCGCGGCGACGACGCCCCTAGGGTCGCCTCCGTGACCCGCATCGCCCTGCTCGCCACCGGCGGCACCATCGCGACCCGCGCCGGCGCCGAGGGCCGGGCGGTCGCGGTGGGCGCTGCCGAGCTGCTCGCGACGGTCGCGGTCCCGCCGGGGGTCGAGGTCACGACGACGGATGTGGCCGGCCGGCTCTCCTTCGCCGCCGGCCTCGACGACCTCGCCGCCCTCGCCCGCACCGTGCGCGAGGCGGCGGCGGGGCACGACGGCGTCGTCGTCACCCACGGCACGGACACGCTCGAGGAGACCGCGGCGCTGCTCGCGCTCACCCACGACCGCACCACCCCCGTGACGGTCACCGGCGCCCAGCGCCCGTTCGACGACCCCGCGCCCGACGGGCCGGGCAACCTCGACGCCGCCCTGCGCTGGGTCGCCCACGGCCGGCCCGGGGCGACCGTCACCTTCGCGGGCCGCGTGCTCCCCGCGATCGGCGTGCGCAAAGTCCATACCGCGGACCTCGCCGTCTTCGCCGCGCCGGGTCGCGGACCGCTGGCCGAGGTCGACGCCGCCGGGGTGCGCGAGCACGCCGTCGCCGCGGACACCGCGCTGGTCGCGGCGGCGGAGCCACCGGCGACCCTGCCGCGGGTCGACGTCGTCGCCCAGTACGTCGGCGCCGACGCGCACGCCCTCGACGCCGCCGCGGCGGCCGGGGCCCGCGGGGTGGTGATCGCGGGGTTCGGCGCGGGCAACGCCACCCCCGCCGTCGTCGCCGGCGCGCGGGAGCTCCTCGCGCGGGGCGTGCCGGTGGCGGTCGCGAGCCGGACCGGCGCCGGCGCGGTCGAGGGGCTCTACGCCGGCGGTGGGGCGGAGCTCGCCCGGGCGGGGGCGCTCTTCGCCGGGGACCTCTCGCCGTGGCAGGCACGGCTGCTCCTCGCGGTCGCGCTGGCGACGGCGCCGGACGACCCGGTCCGCGCGGCCGCGGAGTGGATGACGCGGATCGGCGTGACCCCGGCCTGACGCCCGCCGGCCACGCGACGGGCACCGCCCGGGGCCGCTGCGGACCCGTGAGAAGGTGACGCGGTGCCCGGGTGCCCACGGCCGCGTCGTCGTCTCCTCCCCGCGCTCGCCGCGGGACTGACCGCCCTCGGCGTCCTCACCTCGTGCGCCTCGGCGGACTCCGGGTCGCCCCAGCCGGGACCGGGGGTGGCCGCCGTCGTCGGGGACCAGGTGGTGACGACCGACCTGCTCGCCCAGCGGGTCCGGACCGCGGCGCCCGACCTCGCGCAGGCGCTCGCCGCCCAGTCCGGGCCGGACTCCGGCCCCCCGAGCGGCACTCCACTGGACGCGACGACCCTCGCCGACGAGAGCCGGGAGCTGCTGAGCACCGCCGTGCTCCACGAGGTCATCGCCGAGGCGAGCCGTCGTGAGGGCATCGTGGTGCCGCCGGCGCAGATCGACGCACAGGTCGCGGCGGCGGGCGGGCCGGCGGCCGCGGCGGGGTCGGGCTACGACCCGGCCACGCTGCGCCAGCTCGTCGCCGACCGGATCGCCGTCGCCGAGATCGGCCGCCGCGAGTTCGACCGCCTGGCGGTGACCGTCGACATCGGGACCTTCCCCACCCGGGCGGCCGCGGAGCGGGCCGCCGCCCAGCTGGCCACCGATCCGGGCACCGGGGTCCTCGACGCGCTCCCGCCGGAGGCGACGGTGATCGGGGCGACCCTGCGCCCGGGCTCGGTCAACCCCGGGACGCGGGTGCGGACCGCGTCATCGCTGGTCTTCGGACTACCCGATCGCACCGTGAGCGTCGCCGGGCCGCCGCCCGCCCCGCCGGGACAGCCGGCCCCCGACCCGTCGTCGGAGGCGTGGACCGTCGTCCGCGTGCGTGACCGGGACGTCGCCGCCCCGCCCCCCGGCGCGGACGCGGTGCCCGCCGCGCTCGTCGACGCCACGACGATGACCCAGTTCGGCCTGCGTGCGATCCAGCCGCTGGCGCTGCAGCTCGACGTGCGCGTCAACCCGCGCTACGGGGCCTGGGACCCGACGCAGGAGCGGGTCGTGCCGAGCGCCGCGGACGCCGGCACCGTCGCGCCCCTGCAGGTCGCGGTACCCGTCCCGCCCTCGCCGCCCGCCACCCCGCCGCCGGCGGGCTCGGTCCCGGTGCCGACCCCGGCCCCGGCGCCCGCCCCATGAGCCGCACGCCCACCACGGTCCCCGTCGATCCCCGGCTGGGGGCGGTCCTGCCGGCGCGGGCCGTGCGCCTCGTCGCCGCGGCCCCCGTCGTGCTGCTCGACCCCGCGCTCCCGCCCCCGTTCGCTCGCCGCTTCGCCGACGAGTTGGGGGCGGTGCCGGCCGGCTCCACGGACGGTGACCCGCCGGACGGCGCTGTGCTGCTCGTGCCCGTCGCGGACCCGGACGCCCCCGCCGGCGCGGAGCTGCTCGAGGCCGTCGCGGTGATGGACCGGCTCCGCTCGCCCGGCGGCTGCCCCTGGGACGCCGAGCAGACCCACGAGAGCCTGCTGCGCTACCTGGTCGAGGAGACCTACGAGCTCTACGACGCGCTCACGGCCGGGGACGTGGCGGCGATCCGCGAGGAGCTCGGCGACGTGCTGCTCCAGGTGCTCTTCCACGCGCGGGTGGCGGCGGAGTCGCCCGAAGGGTTCGACGTCGACGCCGTGGCCGCGGAGCTCGTCGCGAAGCTCGTCGGGCGGCACCCGCACGTGTTCGCCGACGACTCCGCCGTGGTGACCGCGAGCGACCAGGACGTCCGTTGGGAGGAGCTCAAGGCCACCGAGAAGCAGCGGGGGTCGGTGCTCGACGGGGTCGCGCTCGCCCAGCCCGCCGCCGCGCTGCTCGCCAAGTACGTCAGCCGGGCGAAGCGCGCGGGGGTCCCGCCGGACCTCCTCGCCGCGGCGGTCCCCGCCGGAGCCCCGGCCGCCGTCGTCGCGGCGTACCTCGCGGGCGGCGACCCCGAGGGGGAGCTGCGTGCCGCGGCGGCCGCCCTGGGTGAGCGGCTCCGCGCCGTGGAGGCAAGGCTGCCCGCACCCACGGACGGAGGACCTCTTCGAACCACCCCGGAGGACTGGCGCGCGCACTGGGAGTGACCGATTCCTCCCGGTTCTCGGCGCCGTCACCCGGCAGCGTCACGCAACTCGCTCCGTCTTTCCCGCCCCCGGCGCTTGACGTGAAGGTGAGGCAAACCTAAGACTGCCGCCAGCGCGGAGGCCGCCCCGGCCCCGTCGATCACCGAGGAGGCGCGGCGGTGCTGGCGACGTTCGTCATCGGGCTCCGGGAGGGACTGGAGGCGGCCCTCATCGTGGGGATCGTCGGCGGGTTCATGCGTCGTCGCGGGGACACCGGCGCGCTGCGTCCGATGTGGGGCGGCGTGATCCTCGCCGTGCTGATCTGCATCGTCGTCGCGATCGTCCTCGAGGTGGTCTCGGCCGATCTGCCCCAACAACAGCAGGAGGGGCTGGAGACGGTGATCGGCCTCGTGGCCGTGGCGATGATCACCTACATGATCATGTGGATGCGCACCCACGCGCGCTCCATGCGGCGCGAGCTGGAGCACGCCGCCGAGTCCGCCCTGGCCAAGGGCTCGACATGGGCCCTGGTCGCGATGGCCTTCCTCGCCGTGCTCCGGGAGGGCTTCGAGACGACGGTGTTCCTGCTCGCCGCCTTCCAGTCCGCGACCAACCCGGGCGCCGCGGGTGGCGGCGCCGCCCTCGGGATCCTGGTCGCCGTCGGCCTGGGCTACGGGATCTACCGGGGTTCGGTGAAGATCGACCTCCGCCGCTTCTTCACGGTCACCGCCGTGTTCCTGGTGCTCGTCGCCGCCGGCCTGCTCGTCAGCGCCGTGCACACCGCCCACGAGGCGGACTGGCTCACCGTCGGCCAGACCACCGTCGCCGACCTCTCCGCGATCGTGCGGCCCGGCACCCCGATCTCGTCGCTGCTCACCGGCGTGCTCGGCATCCAGCCCCGGCCGACCCTCATCGAGGTCGTCGCCTGGTTCGTCTACCTCGTGCCGATGCTCGTCTTCGTCCTCTGGCCCGTGCGCCCGTCGCCGCGCTCCTCCGCGTCGGCCGCCGCCGGTGCGTCCGCCTGAGCCCGCCCGAAAGGATCCCTGCCCTTGTCCCCCGTCTCGCCCCTCCCGGCGCGGCCCCGTCGCCGCGGCACCGCCGTGGTCGGTGCCCTCGCCGTCGCCGTGGTCGCCGCCGGGCTGGTGGCGGCCTGCTCCTCCGGCGCCTCCGGCCAGGCCGGCCAGGGAGCGAAGGTGACCCTCACGCTCACCGACCAGGGATGCGCCCCCCAGCCGGCCTCGGTGCCCGCCGGGCCGGTCGTCTTCACCGTCACCAACTCCGGGACCGCGAAGGTGACCGAGGGTGAGGTCCAGAAGGACAACCGGATCCTCGGCGAGAAGGAGAACATCACCCCCGGCCTCTCGGGTGACTTCTCGCTGCGCCTCGACCCGGGCACCTACACCGTGTACTGCCCGGGTGCCGCGCAGGACGCCGCGCAGCTCACCGTCACCGGGCAGGGCGGGCAGGCGCAGGCCCCGGCGGACGCCTCGACCGCGACCGCCACCGCAAGCTACAAGCAGTACGTCATCGACCAGGTCGGGCAGCTCGTGCCGGCCACCAAGGGATTCACCGACGCGGTGCGCGCGGGCGACGTCGCGGGCGCGCAGCGGGCCTACGCCCCCGCGCGCTACCACTACGAGCAGATCGAGCCCGTGGCGGAGAGCTTCGGGGACCTCGACCCGGCGATCGACCAGCGCATCGCCGACGTCGCGCCCGGTCAGGAGTGGACCGGGTTCCACCGCATCGAGCAGGCGCTGTGGGTGAACCACACGACGGCGGGCATGGCCCCGGTCGCCGACAAGCTCGACGCCGACGTCGCCAAGCTGCAGACCCTCGTCGCGACCGCGGAGTACCAGCCCGCGCAGCTCGCGAACGGTGCGAGCGAGCTGCTCACCGAGGTCTCGACGTCGAAGGTCACCGGTGAGGAGGACGCCTACTCCCACACCGACCTCTCGGACTTCGACGCGAACATCGCCGGCGCCCAGAAGGCGTTCGAGCTGCTCGAGCCGTCGCTGCGCACCAAGGACGCGGCGCTCGCCACCCAGCTGCAGGCCCGCTTCACCGGGATCACCGACGAGCTGGCGCCGTTCCGCACCGGCGAGGCCGCACCCGGCGTCCCGAGCTACGTCGACTACTCGACGGTGAGCGACCCCCAGCGCCGCGTGCTCGCCGACCGGGTCAACGCGCTGGCCGAACCGCTCTCGCAGGTCTCCGGAAAGGTCGCATGACGACGATCTCCCGGCGCTCCCTCCTCGGCCACGCCGGCCTCCTCGCGGGGGCCGGCGTGGCCGGTGGCGTGCCGGCCGGCTGTTCGACCGACAGCAGCGCGCCCCCGCCGCAGACCGTCCCGTTCCGCGGCACCCACCAGGCGGGGATCGACACCGCAGCCCAGGACCGCCTGGCCTTCGCGGCGTTCGACGTCGCCCCCGGCTCGACCCGGGCCGACCTGGTCGCCACGCTCATGTCCTGGACGGCGGCCGCCGAGGCGATGACGCTCGGAGCGCCCGTGCCCGGGTCGAACGAGGAGCAGCAGAGCCCGCCGGCCGACACCGGGGAGGCCTTCGGTCTCGCGCCCGGAAACCTGACGGTCACCGTCGGGTTCGGGCCGGGGCTGTTCGACGGTCGCTTAGGGCTGGCGGCCAGGCGCCCGGCCGCGCTCGCCCCGCTCCCCGCGCTCCCCGGGGACTTCCTCGACCCGACGAAGTCGGCGGGCGACATCTGCGTCCAAGCCTGCTCGGAGGACCCGCAGGTCGCCTTCCACGCCGTGCGCAACCTCGCTCGGCTCGGCCGGGGCACCGTCGTCACCCGGTGGACCCAGCTCGGGTTCGGGCGGACGTCGTCGACCTCGACCGCCCAGGCGACCGCCCGCAACCTCATGGGCTTCAAGGACGGCACCCGCAACCTCAAGGTCGAGGACCCCGCCGCGATGTCGCAGTCGGTGTGGGTGGCACCCGGGGACGTGGCCGACGCGCCGTGGATGGCCGGCGGCAGCTACCTCGTGGCCCGGCGCATCCGGATGATCATCGAGACCTGGGACCGCGACGTCCTGGCGGACCAGGAGAACGTCTTCGGGCGCGCGAAGGCCGGCGGCGGACCGCTCTCCGGCGGCGACGAGTTCACCCCGCCCGACTTCCACGCCACCCTCGCCGACGGCACGCCCGCGATCCCGCTCGACGCGCACATCCGCCTCGCCGCGCCGGAGAACAACGCCGGCACCGCGATCCTGCGGCGCAGCTACTCCTACACCGACGGGGTGGACCCGCGGACCGGGATGCTCGACGCGGGGCTCTTCTTCATCGCCTTCATGCGCTCGCCGGCCCAGTTCATCCGGCTGCAGTCCCAGCTCGGCGCGCACGACGCGCTCAACGAGTACATCCAGCACACCTCGTCCGCGCTGTTCGCCTGCCCGCCCGGGGTGGCGCCGGGGAACACGGGCGACTACTGGGGCCGGGCGCTGCTCGAGGGGTGAGAAGGGTCCCGTCCGGGGTGCACGTCCTTCGGTGCAAGTCCTTCGGTGCACGTCCTTCGGTGCAAGCAAAGCGGCGTTGCTTGCGTCCAGTGGCAGGAAAGCCCCGTTGATCAGGGCGGTGCGCACCCCGTGGCACGGGGCGCCAGGAAGTCCGACGGGGCGATCGAGACCTGCGGTGACCGGGCCGTAATCTGGCTCCCCGATGAGCGCGCGCGTCGACTCCCCGCGAGGGGCGGGCCCGCCCGAACCGTCCGGTGAGGACGGCGAGGCGACCGATCGTTTCCGCGCGCCGACGGTCGACGACAGCACCGAGCGCTTCCGCTCCCCGGTCACCCGCGACGACGCCGCTCCGCCCGCCGCGGCGAGACCGCCCGCCGCCGAGCCCGACGCCGGGTCGAGCTCGTCGATCGCACCGTCGGCGACCGGCGCCGGACGTCCGCGTCGGCTCTCCCGGGGACTGCGGGTGCCCGCCTCGCCGGCTCGGGTCGCCACCTCGTCGGCCGGCGCCGAGGGGGAGCGCACCCCCGACGCCCGGGCGACCTCGACCCCGGCGGCGCCGACGGCGGCGACCCCGGCCGCCGCCGCGCTGTCCACCGCCCCGCCCGTCGTCGCCCGGGTCCCCGCGGCGGGACCGCCGCCTCCGCTGCCCGTCGGGGGACCGCCCCCGCCGTCGTCGTCACCCACCCCGCCGCGGCGGACGGCCGCGCTCGGGCGACTCGCGCTGGTCGTCGTGCTCGTCGCCGCCGTGATCGGGACGGTCGTCGTGCTGCAGCAGCGCAGCCAGTTCGGCCGTACCGACGCGGGCCCGGACGAGATCCCCGCCCTGGAGGTCGCGCCGGCCCAGGTCGACCTCGGCACCGTCGGTCAGCCGACCGCGCTCGCCCCGCCGTCGGCCCTGCTCCCCGGCACGAACACCGCCGGAGCGGGCGGCGCGGGGGCGACGACCGTCTCCTCATGGGCGAACGACCTCGGACCGAGGACGAACATCCCCCCGATCGCGCTGCAGGCCTACGGGATGGCGGAGCTGACGATGCGCCAGGCGGACCCGCAGTGCCACCTGTCGTGGGTGACGATCGCGGGCCTCGCGCGGATCGAGTCCAACCACGGGCGCTACCGCGGCGCGCACATCGAGCCGAACGGTGACATCGAGCCGCGGATCGTCGGCGTGCCCCTCGACGGCACCAGCGGCAACCGGGCGATCAGCGACACCGACGGCGGGCTGCTCGACGGCGACCCGACGATGGACCACGCCGTCGGGCCGCTGCAGTTCATCCCGTCGACGTGGGCGAAGTGGCGCGCGGACGGCAACGGCGACGGGCGCGCCGACCCCGACAACATCTTCGACGCGGCGCTCGCGGCGGGCCGGTACCTCTGCGCCGACGGCCGCAACCTCGCGTCCGGTGAGGGCTGGCGCTCGGCGGTGCTCTCCTACAACAACTCCGACGACTACGGACGGCGCGTCTACGCCGCCGCGGAGGCCTACGCGAACTCGACGGCGCCGTAGCGGGGCGGCCCCGTAACGCCCGCCCCTACGCCCCCCGCCGCAGCGCGATCGAGGCGCTGACCTCGCCCAGCGCCTCCTGGTACTCCGGGCGCGGGTCCATCGCGGCCGCCATCCGTAGCTGGGCGCGCGCCTCCTCGAGCCGCGACTGCCGCTGCAAGGTGCGCCCGAGGGCGAAGCGGGCGTAGTGGTCGGCGGGGTCGATCTCGAGCACCCGCAGGAAGCCCGCCTCGGCCCGACGGAACTGCGCCGACGCCAGGTACGCGCGCGCCGCCAGGAGGTGCACCGAGGCGGCGTCGGACTCCGCCTCCATGAGCGGGGCCAGCGTCTTCAGCGCGTCCAGCGGGCGACGGTGCTCGAGCAGCTGCTCGGCCCGGCGGAACGCGGTCACCATGCCGCCCTGGTCGGGCAGCGACCCGCCACCCGACGCGTCGTCCGGTCCTGCTCCGCCCCGCTCCGTACCCCGCGACGACGACATTCCCGCACGGTAGGTCCCCGGCGCGTGCGACGCGAGACCGGACCGTGTCAGCCACTCGGGTGGCAGCCGCGCGCACGCAGGGCGACGTGGCGCACGCCGTGGCTCACCCCGCGCCGGACACGCGGCAGCTAGCATCGGCGCCCGTCCGAGCGCAGTCAGCGACAGTCGCAGCAGGAGGAGGCCGTTCCGTGGCGGTCATCGAGCAGGTCGGTGCCCGGGAGATCCTGGACTCCCGGGGGACCCCGACGGTCGAGGTGGAGGTGGCGCTCGACGACGGCACCCTCACCCGGGCCGCGGTCCCCTCGGGGGCGAGCACCGGTGAGCACGAGGCCGTCGAGTTGCGGGACGGCGACCGGAGCCGCTACGTCGGCAAGGGCGTGGAGAAGGCCGTCGGCGGGGTGCTCGACGAGATCGGCCCCGGCCTGGTCGGGATGGACGCCACCGAGCAGCGGGTGGTCGACCAGAAGCTCATCGACCTCGACGGGACCCCGGACAAGTCCCGGCTCGGGGCAAACGCGCTGCTGGGCGTCTCCCTCGCCGTCGCGCGCGCCGCGGCCGAATCCGCCGAGCTCGACCTCTTCCGCTACATCGGCGGCCCCAACGCCCACGTGCTGCCGGTGCCGATGATGAACATCCTCAACGGCGGGGCCCACGCCGACTCCGGCGTCGACGTGCAGGAGTTCATGGTCGCCCCGGTCGGCGCGGACACGTTCCGCGAGGCGCTGCGCTGGGGCGCCGAGGTCTACCAGGCGCTCAAGGCGGTGCTGAAGAAGAACGGCCTGTCGACCGGGCTCGGCGACGAGGGCGGCTTCGCGCCGTCGCTGCCGAACAACCGGGAGGCGCTCGACCTCATCTCCACCGCCGTCGGCCAGGCCGGGCTCACCCTCGGCCGCGATGTCGTGCTCGCGCTCGACGTGGCCGCCAGCGAGCTCTTCTCCGACGGCACCTACACCTTCGAGGGCCAGAAGCGCAGCGCCGCGCAGATGAGCTCGTACTATGGCGAGCTGCTCGACGCCTACCCGCTGGTCTCGATCGAGGACCCGCTCTCCGAGAACGACTGGGAGGGCTGGAGCCGGCTCACCGCGGACATCGGCGACCGCGTCCAGATCGTCGGCGACGACCTCTTCGTCACCAACATCGAGCGCCTCGAGGAGGGCATCGAGCGCCGCGCGGCGAACGCCCTGTTGGTCAAGGTCAACCAGATCGGCACGCTCTCCGAGACCCTCGACGCGATGAGCCTCGCCCAGCAGTACGGCTACCGCTGCATGATGAGCCACCGCTCCGGCGAGACCGAGGACACCACGATCGCCGACCTCGCCGTCGCCACGAACTGCGGTCAGATCAAGACGGGCGCCCCGGCCCGGTCCGAGCGGGTCGCGAAGTACAACCAGCTGCTGCGCATCGAGGAGGCGCTCGGCGACGCGGCCCGGTACGCCGGCGACCTCGCCTTCCCGCGCTTCGACCCGGAGAGCTGATCGGAGACACCGTGCCGACCCGGCCCCGTCCGTCACCGCCGTCCGACCCGGCCCCGCGCCGGGGGTCGGGTGGCGGTCGCGCGTCGACGGGTGTGACGACGACGGGCGCCAGGGCGGCCGGTGCGACGGCGGGCGCGACGACGGCGGGTGCGACCGCGACCGGCCAGCCGGCCACGACGCGCCCGCGCCCCCGGGTGCGGGCCCGTCAGGGCCCGCGACGCGACGCCCGGCGGACCGTGCTGCGCCGTCACCCGCTCTCCGCGCGCCGCGTCGCCGCCCCGGCCGCGGCCCAGGCGGCAGCGCGCGCGGCCCGGGCGACCCGCGGCGCCCTCGGACTGTCCACCGCCCGGCGTGCCGCGCTGCTCGCCGTCGTCGTGTGCGCGCTGGCGCTCACCGTCGCGGTGCCGCTGCGCAACTACGTGTCCCAGCGCCACGAGCTCGCAGCCGTGGCGGCCCAGCAGCAGCAGCTCGAGGCCGAGGCCGCCCAACTGCGTGCGGAACGGGCCTCGATGGACGACCCGGCGCACGTCGAGGCCCTGGCCCGGGCCCGCCTGGGATACGCACGGCCCGGCGAGACGCCCTACCGCGTGGAGCTCCCCGGCGACGCCGCCGCGAGTGCCGCGGACGCGGGGAGCGGAGCCGCGATCGCGCCCTCCGAGGCGGACCTGCCCTGGTACACCCGCGTCGCGCGCGGCACCCTCGGGACGGCGCCGTGAGCCGCCGCCGTGGTTGAGCCGCTGCGCGCGGGCGACCGGGAGGCCGTGGCGGAGCAGATCGGGCGCGCGCCTCGCGGGCTGCGGGCTGTCGCGCACCGCTGCCCGTGCGGGCTCCCGTCCACGGTGCAGACCGCGCCGCGGCTCGAGGACGGCAGCCCGTTCCCGACGCTCTACTACGCGACCTGCCCCCGCCTGACGTCGCGCATCGGGACACTGGAGGCCGAGGGGCTGATGCGCACCCAGACCGAGCGCCTGGCGAGCGACCCGGAGCTCGCCGCCGCCTACGAGGCCGCCCACCGCGCCTACCTCGCGGACCGGGACGCCATCGAACCCCTCGGCACCGAGGTCAGCGCCGGCGGCATGCCGACCCGGGTCAAGTGCCTGCACGTCCACGTCGCACACACCCTCGCCGTCGGGTCCGGGGTGAACCCCATCGGCGACGAGACGCTGGCGATGCTCCCCGAGTGGTGGGCGGCCGGACCGTGCATCGACCGGTGACCGGTCCCCCGGCCGCACGCGGGTGTCCTTGCTAGCGTCCCCGACGGACCAGGCCACCGCCTCGAAGACGTCAGGCTCGAGCACCTCAGGAGGGCCCCATGCCGCGCGTCGCGGCCATCGACTGCGGGACCAACTCGATCCGGCTGCTCGTGGCCGACGTCACCGTCCGCGAGGACGGGTCTCAGTGGCTGCGCGACGTGCACCGCGAGATGCGGATCAACCGGCTCGGCCAGGGCGTGGACGCCACGCGGCGGCTCGCCCCCGAGTCGCTGGCCCGCACCCGGGAGGCGCTGCTCGCGTACGGCGAGATGCTGCGCCGCACCTCCACCACCACCGTGCGGCTGTGCGCGACGTCCGCGACCCGTGACGCGGACAACCGCGAGGAGTTCTTCGGGATGGTGCGCGAGCTCCTCGGCGTCGAGGCCGAGGTGATCACCGGCGACCAGGAGGCGCGGCTGTCCTTCGCCGGGGCCGTCGCCGACCTCGACCCGGACGAGGGCCCCTTCGTCGTGGCCGACGTCGGCGGCGGGTCGACCGAGCTGGTCACCGGCACCTGGGACGCGGTCACGGCGCAGGTCGCGGCGGCGTACTCGTCGGACGTCGGGTGCGTCCGGGTCGCCGAGAAGTTCCTGCACGACGACCCGCCCACCGCCGAGCAGGTGCGCGAGGCCGAGGAGTTCACCCGGGCGACGCTCGCGCCGGCGTTCGAGGCGGTCGAGGTCGGGCAGGTCCAGACTCCGGTGGCGGTCGCCGGGACGGCCACCACCATCGCCGCGGTGGCCATGGACCTGCGCACCTACGACGCCGAGCGCATCCACCTCGCCCGCCTCGGCCTCGACGACCTGCGCGCCGCGTGCCGGCGGCTGGAGGCGATGCCGCGCGCGGAGCGGGCGGCGCTGGGCCCGATGCACCCCGGGCGGGTGGACGTCATCGGCGCCGGGTCCCTCGTCGTCCGGGTCCTCGCCGACGAGCTCGCCGAGCGGGTGGGCGTCACCGAGCTGGTCGTCTCCGAGCACGACATCCTCGACGGCATCGCCCGCGAGTGCGCCCAGGGCCTGCGCGTGCGGCGGCGCGACCCGGGCCCCAGGGCGTGACGCCCACGGCCCCGGCCGCCCTCGCGGCGCTCGACGCCGAGATCGCCGACTGCCGGGCGTGTCCCCGCCTGGTGGCCTGGCGCGAGCAGGTGGCCCGCGAGAAGCGGGCGGCCTACCGCGACTGGACCTACTGGGGCAGGCCGGTGCCGGGCTTCGGACCCGCCGACGCCCGGCTGGTGGTCGTGGGGCTCGCGCCCGCCGCCCACGGCGGGAACCGCACCGGGCGGATGTTCACCGGCGATCGCAGTGGCGACGTGCTCTACGGCGCCCTGCACGCGGTCGGGCTCGCGTCGCAGCCCACGGCCACCCACGTCGGGGACGGGCTGGAGCTGTTCGGGGTACGTGTCGTCTCCCCGGTCCGGTGCGCCCCACCCGCGAACAAGCCGACCCCGGCCGAGCGCGACACCTGCCGACCGTTCCTGGAGCGGGAGCTCGCGCTGCTCGGCGAGGTCCGCGCCGTCGTCGTCCTCGGCGCCTTCGGCTGGCAGGCCCTGCTGCCCGTGCTCGACGCCGGGTGGGTCGTGCCGCGTCCCCGGCCGGTGTTCGGGCACGGCGCGCACGTGACCCTCGCGCCCCGCCGGGAGCGTCCGCCGATGGAGCTCTTCGGCTGCTACCACGTCAGCCAGCAGAACACCTTCACCGGCCGGCTGACCCCGGCGATGCTCGAGGAGGTGCTGTCGCGCGCGGCCGGCGCGGCGGGCCTGACCCAGTAGGGTCTCGCGCGGGCCCCTGTAGCCCAATCGGCAGAGGCAGGCGACTTAAAATCGCCGCAGTGTGGGTTCGAGTCCCACCGGGGGCACCGGTTTCTGGGTGGCGCGCTGTCGCTTCCGCGATCCGCTGGCCCGACCGGCTCGCGGCCGGGCCGAGTTCGGCGGCGACCACGATTCCGGGGTCGGGCGACTCGGGGGGTCGACGGCGCAGCTGGAGACCAGGGTGGGGACGGGGCGGGCGGTTCTGGTTCGGTGCCGGTCATGTCCTGCTCCAGCAGTTGATGGGCAGCCCCGCGGCGTGGCTGGGGTGGGAGCAACCGTGGGCTGGGTTGGTGCCGTGGCAGGTGTCCAGGCCGAACCAGGGTGGGGCGAACACGTAGCCGTTCTCGGCGCGCTCGCGCGCGCAGCGGGGGCAGACCCGTCCCGCGTCCCCGGCTGGGTCGGCCCCGCAGAACACACACCCCTCCTGCCCACCGGTGATCGCGGCAGCCCTGGAGACGTCCGAGCCCATCACGGCGACCCCGGCCCGGCTGCAGCCTGGCTCGGATGGCCTCGGGCTGGCTCGGACCCCCTCGGTCCGTGGCGCAGACACCGATAGATCGAGAAGGCGTGCGCAAGGGTGACCGAATGCAGGGCGGGCCCCACCCCTGCCGGGGCCCCTCCGAAGAGCACTTCCCGCACTCCCTCCCCGAGCAGGGCGCTGATCCGGGCGCCGAGATCGTCGAAGAGCGGGGGCGAACACGGCCCACGGACCGTGATCGCTGCGGCGATCGAGACCGCCCCCGACTCGGCCACCGGGCCGTCCCCTGACTCCAGGGACGCGTCGACCCGCCGCGGCCGGGAACCGAACGGGTATCGCGGTGGTGGGCCGATCGTGTCCAGGTCCAGACCGGTGATCATCGTCGGGTTCCTCCCCGCAGACGGCTTGCGATGCCGGTCAGACCGGGCCCTCCCTGCGGTGGCCGGGCCGTGCGAGGCGCGCATCCTCCGGGGGCGTCGCGCACGGCCCGGGGTGATACCGGAAACCGCGGCGCAGCCGGGCTCGCGGTGCCACCCGGCAACCCAGTGGGCCAGGCACCGGCCCACCCGGGGGGACACATCCGCATCACCGCATGATCGGCAGCGAGACATCAGCGGCGGGGTGCCGATATCAGCACAGACCGACCGACCTGGCCCCACGGCCCGCCCCCGACACGGCGCACGAGGTCGTCGTCGCCGTCGCGGCGCAGCCGGTGTGATCGAGTAGTCGTCACGACCGTGGCCGGCGACCTGGCTGCCCGTCATAACGCCCCGTTTCGCGGCCCCTGTCACCAGGGGAGCCGCCGAGGTCTGGGGCGACCCGATCGCGTCGACCCATCAAACCTCGCCACGCGGGGCCAGCCGACCTATGAACACGTCACGCTAGCCCGGAAGCGCCAGTGTGACCAGCATGTGTCTCTGAGTCACCACGTCGAGGAGGTCCGGTCGGCGGCGGACAGCCGGGACATCGAGCTGGCGATGAACATCTTCGCTCGGCGAGCACGTCCCGCCGTGGATGCGCGGCTTCATCGGCGCCGACGGGGAGACCCTCATCAAGCACGACGGACGGCGACACAGCGAGGACCGCGAGCATCAAGCACGACGGACGGCGACACAGCGAGGACCGCGAGCCTCAACACGCCTCGGGGTCTGGGAAGCAAGTCCACCTTAACGTGGCCATGCCGACCCGTCTCACATCACACTGAGCCCGCGCCGCCGAGGGAGAGACCCCTGACCAGCCTCCTGCGCTGGCGGACTGCCAGGTCCGGCGGTCGGGAGCTTGTACCGGCTGTCAGGAAGCGAAGCCAGGGCCAAAGGGACGAACTTGCCCAGCTTCGGTAGACGCGTCCTCGGAAGGGGGTCAGGCTGGCGCGCGTTGACCTGGTCCCCGTCGACTCGTGAGGTCGCGCAGTCCGCGACGAAGATCGACGTGCCCAGGTGTGGTGAGCATGACCGAAGAGGAACTGCGGGCGCTCCACGACATCTACCGGGCGAAGATTCTCATCTGCAAATCCCGAGGTTCTGACGCTCGCGAGAGCGCTGACGCACTGGCTCGCTACGCCGAGGCGAACGACATCACTGTGCACGCGGCGGCGCTTGCAATTCTTGCCGGGGGACCCACCCTGGATCATCCGCTCGAACTGCGGGGCGCGTGAGGCGGGTATGCCTTCGGCGTCGGGCGGGGATGAGGCGGCACGCCACCGGAGCGCCTCGTCGTGCGGGTCATGCTCCAGCGAACGCCCGGTTGACCGCTCGCCGCGTCTCGACCCTCGGCCACCGCAGCCGGACCGGCGAACCTGAGAACTCGTGGACGCAGCGGGGGCGACTCCGTGATGCTAGGGGCGGGTGGCCTGGACCTCGCCGTCTTCTGCTCTCGCGCGTCGTGGGAGCGACAACGTCTGGGGTCGGTGACTGTCGTGGCACGAGACAGGTTGCGCACCGAGAACGACCTGCGCGAGGCGGAGGAGCTGATCGGCCGCGTGCGCGGGGTGAGCGTCGACGATGCGGCGCAGGCGCTCAAGGACCAGGCGGATGTCATGGGGGTACCGGTCGTGGACGTGGCACGCGCCGTGATCTCCGGCCGGGCGGACATGAGCCCGATGCCCTCGGGTGCGGGCCACACCGCTACGCCCCCGCCGACCAGCTCGCCCGGGTGAAGGCCTTCGAGTAGACCCGAGCCCGCTGAGGGACGATGGTGAGGCGTTCTCGCGGTCTAGACCCCAGCGCGTTGACCTCGACGTCGCGCACCGGGGTCGGGCAGGACCCTGGCCCGCTCGACCTGGGTCAGTGCTCGGTCTGGTGGAGGACCTCGATTCCGGCCTGGCGGGTGATCAGCCGCCGGGCGAGGTCAGTGAGGGGTTGGTCGGTGGCGTGGGCGTGCTCGCGTAGCCGGGTGAACGCCTCGCCCATGTCGAGGCGTCCCAGTTCGGCGAGGACACCCTTGGCCTGTTCGATGGTCGCGCGACGGTTCAGGGCGAGCTGGAGCCGAGGGGCGACGGCTTGCTGGACGGCCACATCGCGTTCCTGCAAGATCGTGATGGTGGCCGCGTCGGCCAAGGCCTGGGCCGCCCGCAGGTCGGCAGGGGGAAGCGGGCCGGGGGTGGCGGCGAAGAGGTTCAGTGCGCCGATGGTCAGCCCGCGCAGGCGCATCGGCACCGCGTGCACGGACCGGAATCCTTGCTCGGCGGCTCGGGCGGTGAAGCGGGGCCACCGGCCGGGAACCGCGAGATCGGGGGAGTTGACCGGCTGCCCGGAGCGGTAGCAGTCCAGGCACGGTCCTTCGTCGGACTGGAGCTGGAAGAGCTCGACGAGCTGAACCGCCTCGCTGGAGGAGGCGACCAGTCGCAGGGTCCCGCCCGGCGCGGAGATCAGCAGTCCGGCGGCGTCGGCCGGGAACAGCGCGACGCAGTCGGTGGTCAGCCCGTGCAACAGGTCGAGCAGGTCGAAGTCCGCCACCAGCGTGTCGGTCAGGCGGATGAACGCCGCCAGCAGCGCGGTCGCCCGGTTGTCTGCCGGTGTGGCCATCAGCGCTCCTGGGTGAACCGCAGCCTGCGGGCGACGACGTCGCGGGCCACGGCGTCGATCGGCCGGTCGTGGACGAACGCGTGGGCGCGCAGAGTGGCCAGCGCGGCATCCGGGGTCACGTCGAGCTGCGCGATCACCATGCCGGTGGCCTGGTAGACCTCGGCACGCTCCAGCGGCACATCGGCCAGCCAGCCCTCGAGGTTCACGTCGGCGCCACCCTGGGGTCCCGCGGGCCCGGATGATCCCTCGGTCTGCGGCGCCCCGGTCGGGTCGAGCCTGGCACCGGGGTGGGCGTCCAACACGGCCCAGAACGCGGCGTCCGAGGCGCGCAGCGCGCGAGCCAGCTCGCGCGGTCCGAACTGGCCGGGCTGGTCCCGGTAGAAGTCGAGGACCCCGATGCTGATCGGGCCGCCGCGCAGCGGGAAGACATACATCCCGCGCGCCCGGGTTTCCTGCAGGACCGCGGCGGCGAAGACCGGCCACTTCTCGGAGACGCCCGCAGCAACGTCGGCCACCAGCACTGGCACACCGGAGGTGAACGCCTCCACACACGGGCCCTCGGAGAGCCGGAACTGCAACTCGTCGATCCGCGCCGCCGCCTCGTCGGTGGCCCACACCGGGTACTGATGATCTGGACTGGTCATCGCGGTGATCGCCGCCCCGGTCACCGGCAGCGCGCCGACACACAGCTGGCGGATACGCTGCGCCGCCCGCGCCCCGCCCTCCGCGAGAGCCGCGGCCAGATCCCGCTCGAAACTCGGCTGCTCACCGTCGGCTGTCACGTCGATTCCACCCACTCACTGGTCGCGTCGGCCGCGCCCGAGGACCCGCGCTAAGCCGAGGGTCGCACCTAGTGAGGCACACAACACCTGAAACCTCACCGTACCCCCAGTGCCAACCCCACCGGCCGCTCGACGATTGGCCGCGGACCCAGTTCAAGGTGCCGTCAGGCCATCGGATACCTCGCAGGCGTCTGAACCAGTTGCGGGCTACCGCGCACCACATGCCCGGTCCCCAGACCCCGAACAGGGCGATGCTCACTGGCGGAGCGGGGAGCCGGGCCATGTTGGGCCCCGGGGTCGTCGCCATGAACGCCTTCGCCCACGGTAGGGCTCGGCCGCCGGGGCATACTTCCTCCGGTGAAAGCGCCGAGGGACGAGCTGATCGCCGAGGTGATGCTGGCGATGACCGACACCTTGCGCGACGACTTCGACGTGGCGGGCTTGCTCTACACCCTCACCACCGCGTGCGTCGAGCTGTTCGACGTCGACGCCGCCGGGATGCTGCTGATCGACGAGCAAGGACAGCTGGTCCCCCTCGCCGCCACCCACGACGGCAGCGAGCACCTCGAACGGTTGCAGATCATGACCCGGGAAGGCCCGTGCCTCGACGCGGTACGTGGCGTGGACACCGTGCGCTGTGACGACCTGAACGACGAGGCCGAGCGGTGGCCGGAGTTCGCCCGCCAAGCCCGCGCCGAGGGCTACCGGGCGGCGCACGCGGCGCCGGTGGCCCTGCGCGCTGATGTCGTCGGCGGCCTCAACCTGTTCCGCACCCAACCCGGCCCCGTCCCCGCGGCCGACCGGGTGCTCGTCGGCCACCTCGCGACCGCCGCGGCCATCGGCATCGTCCATCACCGCGCCCAGCGCAACGTCGGGACCGTCAACGAACAGCTCAAGCGCGCGCTGACCAGCAGGGTCGTCATCGAGCAGGCCAAAGGCCTTCTCGCCGAGCGCCACCGCCTCGACCTCGCCGCCGCGTTCACCCGGTTGCGCAGCCACGCCAGAAGCCACAACCAGCGCCTGACCAACGTCGCCCAAGCCGTCGTCGAGGGAACGCTCGACCTGCACTAAGGGCCCTGCCCCGCCCGAGCCGCCCGGCACGGCCGAGCCCGAGCCCCAGCCAGCGAGGGAGAAACGCCGAACGCCGGCCCGGGTCATCGAGCAGCCAGGTCCCGCGCCATGACCGAGCCGCCGGTAGCGCTCCGGGTCGCCCGACGGTCCGTGCGGGACGTCACCGGGGGTCCGAGGTGGGGCGTGGACCCGGTCCGCGCCACCGAGCGGCAGGCTGGGGTCACAGCACCGGGGAGGCTGCCGACGGTAACAGCTGGTCACACGTGGTGTTGATGTTCTAACCTGGCCGCGGTGCCCCAGCCCCCGGCGCCCAGCACCAGACACGGGATCGATCCGGCTTTACCGGGGAGCCATGGGCGAGCACGGCACCGCAGCAATGACACCGCCGTGGCCACCGCACGGGGCAGCGGGCGTGACGGATGTGGTGGTCGGGGACGACCACGGTGTGTTCGTCGAAGCGCTGAGCACCGTGCTGGGGCAGCGGCGCCTGGTCGTGTGCGCGGTCGCCCACCGCGCCTCGCAGGTCCTCGCGGCAGTGACAGCCCACCGGCCGACGGTGTGCCTGCTTGATCGGTTCTTCCCCGACGGTGACGGGATCGAGCTGATCCCCGAGCTGCACGCCGTCAGCCCGCGCACGCGGATCATCGTCGTGACCGCCGACCCCGATCATGGAGCCGCCGAGCGGGCGCTGGCGCACGGGGCGCACGGCTTCGTGCACAAGACCCGCGGGGTGACCGCGCTCCTCGAGGCGATCCACCGCGTCGCCGAGGGCGCCACGGTGGTGGAGCTGCCGCCGCGCCGGCGCGCCCCCGACTCCGGCGAGGACACCACCTGGGTCCGTCACCTCGCCGCGGGACTGACCGGCCGCGAGTGGCAGTGCCTGCGCCTCATCGTCGAGGGACGCGGCACCACCACCGAAATCGCCACCGACCTGGGGGTCTCGCCGACCACGGTGCGCACCCACGTCCAGGCGGTGCTGACCAAGCTCGGGGTCCACACCCGACTCGAAGCGGCCGTGGTCGCCAACCGCCACGGTCTGCTCACCCCTCCCTGACTGGCCGCGCCGCCGGCCTCGATGCCTGCCACGGCACCAACCCAGCCCACGAGTCAACTGCTGGCTCGACGACCGCGTCACTGCCCTGCGCAGGGCGCCCTCACCATGGCCCAGCGCCACACCATCCCCGACCTGGAGAAGACCCTGAGCCAGATCGTGGCTTCGTACCGAGACCCGCTACCCCACCAGTGAGGCCATCCGCAAACTCGACGAGACCCAGAGCGAGCTGGGGGAGGGTCCGTGCATCACCCGCGATCGAGGACCCGTCGGAGGATGGCCTGGTCCTCGCCTAGGACTTCGCCACTGGCGACGCCGAACGCTGGCCGCACTTCGCCTCCCGTGCGGTTGAGGCGCGCTTCCGGGCGCTGACCTCGACGCAGCTGTCGACCAACGACGGCATGCGGGGCGCGCTGAACCTGTACACCGCTACGGAGAACGCCTTCGACGTGCACGCCCGCACCCTGGCCGGGTTGTTCGGGGTCCAGGCCGCCCTGCTGATCTACGGCAGCAGCCAGGCGAGCACCTGCAGGCCGCGGTGGACAGCCGCGACCGGATCGGCAGGCCAAGGGCGTCCTCCTGGAACGGCCTCCCAAGACACCAACCTGAAGCTCACCGCCGTCGCGCGGTGGCTCACCGAGAACGCCAGGACTACCGGTGGCTCCGGGCCCAACCTCGAACTCGACAGCACCCTGTGACATCACCTCGGCCGTCCGCGGCAGGTGAACGTTGAGAACCCCGCCGCTCAGGGGGAGACCCTGAAGCTGATCCGTGCGGTTGGAGACAAGGCCCCGAGCAATGGCTTGACCTCAAGACATCGGAGGGAGGACCGTTTCAGGGCTGGCTCACCATGAGCGCCGCCCTTGCCGCCGCCCCCTGGCTCGGGTCCGCGCGGGAGCTGAGCAGGGACAGCCCAGACCCCGCCGTCCCCCAGCGGAGGTCTGGGCTGTCCTCAGCCCTCCTCGTCCCTTTGTGCGCGCTGCCGAAGCCGGCCCGTTTGGTCCGACAAGGGAACGCGGGGCAGTACGTACGACCATGTGGCGGTGTCTCCGTCTCGACACGTACGACACCGTTGTCCGTACCCGCGCACCCAGCTGGACCGGGATCGGGTAGGCGTCGGGCGGCCCCGGGGGACCCCCGGGGGGCGAAGGGCCGCTCGACGTCGACCAACGCACGGAACTCGGAATCGCGGCGGAACAGCCCCCGGGGAACGGGGCGCTTGCCCCGCACGAGTGGCCCGGCAGGGCAGCGCCCGCGCCGCCGAGGGCGAGACTCCAAGAGGGGCCTACCCGTGGGCAATGCGGTGGGTGCCCGTCGCGTCACGCGCGCTGACGTCCGCCCAACAAAACGCTCGCGCGCCCATCTGACGGTCCGTCACTGGACTGAACGTGTGAACGCGGTCATTATGGTTGGAGCCGGCCAGGACCTCGCCGGCTCGTGAGAACGAGTCGAGGCCCGGCCGGAGGAGACGACGATGTTCCGCTCGGGAGAAGACCACCTCCAAGCCGAACGTGACATCCGCCAGGCGCACTCGCTGATCAGCAAACTTCGCGGGCTCAGCGCGGAGGACAGCGTGGCCGCGTTGCACGACCACGCCGTCCTCACCGGCGTGTCGGTCCATGTCGCGGCGCTGGCCGTCCTGGCCGAGTGGCAACCTGCAGCCGAACCTCGCCGCAGGGTCCCCGGCGCACACACCTACACGACAGCGGACAGAACCGGGCGCATCGTCGTGCGATGGCAGGGCCGCGAGAAAGCCCATCTCTTGGTCAGAGGGGTCTGCAGCGATGACCTTGCCGGCAGGCTGCGCAGAGCTGTCGAGCGTGTCCTGCGCGCCGGCGCGACCCACCTCATCATCGACACCCGAGGGGCCACGGACGCCGACGCCGGGCTGAACGATGTTCTGGGGTGGGCGGGTCGTCGGGTGTGGGCTCATCGTGGCGTCCTGGTCGTGCGCTCGCCCGCGCCTGGCGACCTGGCCTCGGGGCCTGTCTGACCTCGTTCGTCGGCGGGTGAACGCCTGCTGGCTGGGACGGACTGTGGAGATGACGAGCCGCCGGGGCGCTGGTTGACCTTGAGCGGTGATGGGGCGCACTGAGGTTGACCCCTGGCGGACCGGGTCCACCTCAGGTGACGTGTCCGGTGTCAGGGGTCAACCTCATCGTGTGTGAGCGGCTCGGTGTGCCGATCGATGCCGCCATCGTGGTGCTGGCGGACACAGCCGTCACTCGCGGCCTGAGCCTGCTCGACATGGCCGAGGCCATCCTCGGCGGTGCGACCGTCCCCGCTCCTACACCGAGGCCCGCCAGCCCGCGGAGGGAAAGGCCAGCCGCGGGCAGCGACTGAGTGGCCCTGCGGCGGCGGGTGACCACCCGCCGAGCGGCCGTGGACGAGACCGATCTGGTCGACAACTATGTCGAAGGTCGGCCTGGACCCCGCCGGTGTCAGTCCCCGTCGCCGTCGGGGACCACTGACCTCGGGGAGCCGACCGTGTCCGACAGTGCTGCCGCCACCGACGGGGACCTTCCCGCGGAGGTCCATCAAGCCGCAGGTGTGCTCTCCGCCCGACTCGACATCAGCGGCACGGAGGCTCTCGGGGTCCTCCGAACTATCTCCCATTGCGCAGGGGCGCCCCTGGTCGACGTGGCGCGGCAGGTCCTCGTCCGGCCGAGAACCGTTGTCTAGAGGGGGTAGGCGGTGCATAGCCACGCGTCACCGCGAAGGATCTCGATCTCTTGGGCGGGTCCAGCCCCGCGTGCGGGTTGCTCTGGGCTCGGGCGTGGGGGTATCGGTATGGCGGTGCGTGCGGTGCTGGGGCCTCCGGTGGATGGGGGCACAGTGCTGGTCACCGGCGCGTCGGTCGGGATCGGGCGTGCGCTGGCGCTGGAGCTGGCCGCTCGGGCTGCCACGTTGGTGCTGGTGGCCCGCCGGGTCGAGCGGCTCGAGGAGCTGCGCGCGCAGCTGGCCGCACGGCATCAGGGGCTGACGGTGATCGTCGCGCCGGGCGATCTGTCCGACGAGGCGGACCTGGAGCGGCTGGTGGCCGCGGTGGCTGCGCAGGTTGGGGTGGTGGACGTGCTGGTCAACAACGCCGGGGTGGGGGACGCGGCGTTGTTCGACCAGGCGGACTGGTCTCGCACCAGTTTGCGCGCCAGCACCCCGGCCCCGTCGGCGAGCCAGGCCGGAGACCGCGCCGAGTCGACCACTGAGTACGGACCCGCCCCGGGTCAGGCCGCGCCGTGAAGATCAGCCGGCTGGTGCTCAGCGGCGCGGCGATCGGGACGATCGTGGGGACCGGAATCGCCGACCTCAACCGCACCCATGTGTTCAACCCGGCCTGGCCCCCACACGCCCGGTTCCACGCCGGCGCCGGCTGGGGCACCGTCGCCGGCACCCAACTGCTGAGCCTGTGGCTGTTGTGGCGGCCAGCGGACAACCCGGCGCGGCGGGAGCTGGCGATCCAGACCGCGGCCCTGCTGACGACGATCGCCTGGACCCCGTTCTACGCCGCGCTCGCCGTCCCCGGGACCGCGGTCGAGGACGAACCCGGGCACCTACCCGGCGTGGCCGGCATCCCCCTCAACCTGCTCCCCGCCGCGCTGGTCCCGGCCATCTCCGGAGTCGGCTACCTGTTGCACCGCCGAGGTGTCTAGTGTCCTGGGTCGGAGATCTTCGCGATATATTTCGACGTGCACCTGGTCTGCGACAACCTCGCCACCCACAAGACCGCCACCGTGCGGGACTCGGCCCCGTGCAGCCACACGCCTTCGAACCCAGGGGCCTCGGTGCGGCTCGCGACGTCAAGGTCATCGCGCTCGAGCACCGCCACCACCGCCTCAGTGAGCCGCACGATGCTGTCCACGACCGGTTTTCGTCGGCAGCCCTCGGTCTGGAGCACGGCAGCGGGCGCCTGCCCGCGCACGGTCGGCGCGATGGCCTAGTGTCCTGCACCAGTAGTTCGTTGTAGAAGTCGTGCGAGGGATTCGAGGATCTGCTCGGCGGTCTTGGTCCAGATGAAGGCCCGCGGGTGGTCGTTCCAGGCCTTGATCCAGGCGCGGATGTCGGCTTCGAGAGCTTGGACGCTGCGGTGGTCGCTGCGCTGGAGCAGTTCGGTGGTCACGTAGCCGAAGAACCTCTCCACCTGGTTGATCCACGACGAGTAGGTCGGGGTGAAGTGCATGTGGAAGCGCGGGTGGCGTTCCAGCCAGGTGGTGACGGTCGGGCTCTTGTGGGTGCCGTAGTTGTCGCAGATTAGATGCACCTCGAGGTGCTCGGGGACCTCGGCGTCGATCTTGGTCAGGAACTTGCGGAACTCCACGGCGCGGTGGCGGCGGTGCAGGCTGGAGATCACCGTCCCGTCGGCGGTGTTCAACGCGGCGAACAAGCTGGTGGTGCCGTGGCGGACATAGTCGTGGGTCCGACGCTCGGGCATCCCGGGCATCATCGGGAACGCCGGCTGGGACCTGGCCAGGGCCTGGACCTGGGACTTCTCGTCCACACAGAGCACCACCGCCGCCTCGGGCGGATGCAGGTAGAGCCCGACGACGTCGTGGACCTTCTCCACGAACGACGGGTCGCCTGAGAGCTTGAACCCGTCCTCGCGGTGGGGCTTGAGGTCGAACGCGCGCCAGATCCGACCAATGGTGGAACGCGAGAGCCCGCTGCGCTCGGCCATCTTCGCCCGCGACCAATGGGTCGCGTTCGCCGGTGTCGACTCCAAGGTGGAGACGACCACGTCCTCGACCTGCTCGGCGCTGATGGTGGGCGGGCGGCCCGGCCGTGGCTCGTCGATCAGTCCATCGAGGCGGCGCTCGACGAACCGCGACCGCCACTTGCCCACCGTCGGCGCTGAGCACCCCAGCCGGGCCGCCACCGCCGCGTTGGGCTCTCCGTCCGCGCAGGCCAGCACGATCCGGGACCGCAACGCCAACGCCTGCGCCGACTTGGCCCGCCGCGCCCACCGCTGCAACTGGGCACGCTCCTCATCACCCAGGACCAGCTCGGTCTTCGGGCGCCCCGTCCTCGTCATTCGGAAACCCTACAACTTTATGTAGCGGATTTCCGGCGCAGGACACTAGCTGGGCGTTATCAGCGCTTCTTCGCGGCATGGACGGTCTTCGGACTCGGGGCGATGTGGCCCGGTCGCGGACGGAGAAGTTCGGTGGCTGCAGTTCGGTACCCGCAGCCTCCACGGTTCACAACGGCTTGGAGCCAGCGGGCGACAACGGGCGGGGACCCCGCGGCAGTCGAGAGCCCCCAGGACCGCCGCCGGGCGGGTCGTCTCCGGTGGGTGCACACCAGAAGCACACCCGCCTGCCGGCGACCATCCGCGCGTGCGGGCGCGGGTTCTGCCCGCACACCACCGTGCCGTCCTGGCGGCCAGCGCACGGCAGGTCCGAGCCCTGCGACACTCGCTGAGGCAGCAGACCGGCGTCGAGTACCGCGTTCTCGGCAGCCGTCACCATGAGGCCGCTCAGGTCAGGTACCTCAGCAACGGGCCGCCGACTCATGCCATCTCCGAGCGGCCCTCAGCCCGAGCTCGAGAGCCGGCACGGCAGAGTGCCGACCCGAGTTGGTCACCATCATGGAACGACGCGACACCTGATCGCAGACGCTCATGATCAGTGCTCGTTCACCATGGCGACTTCGGCGTCCGGCCCGGGAAACACCAGGCACGGGTCTCGCCCTTCGAAGCGCACCAGGAACGGGCCGTCCTCGCCGTGCACTTCCACGATCGTGCCGACCCGATCAGCCTGATCGACTCGCCGGCTGTGTTGAATGATCCGGTCTCCGACGTTGCCGCGCATGCGGGCTCGCCTTCTTCCTCCAGCTCTGAGCAGCACCCGAGCAATCTCCAACGATCGGCGCGTTGACCGACGGTTGTCAACGGGCAGCCTCGGTGCGACGACATGGGAACCAGGCATTCACAGACTGCTCCCGCAGACGACCTGTACCTCGGCGTGGCTCTTGCAATGATCAGCTCGTCGCCGCCGCAACAGCCCAGAGATCGGGCGTGGTGTCGTCGAGGGTGCCGGCGACCTGGTCGTGGATGCGGGTGGTGACCAGCTCACGGCTGCTGCACCACGCCCAGGTCGTGGACCATCGACGGCGAGTCCTACCGCATGCGCCGAACCCGAGCGAGGGGAGCCAGCCCGATCACAACCAGCCGAACAACCTCAGGACGGGGACTTTCACCTGGCCACCAGTGGGGACCACGTTGCGCGTGGGCTCCGCTGGACGGGCAGGCCGGCGTCGGGAGGGTCAGCCGACCTTGCCGAGGCCTAGGTGCTCGACGAACCAGTCGCGGGCGGCGGCCGAGCTGATCTCAAAGCCGGGTCCCGTATAGGCGTCGAAGTGTCCGCCCGGCACGATCACCAGCTTCTTCGGGTGCGCGGCGAGCTCATACGCCGCGCTTGCGAGTTCGCCGGCGATTAGTCGGTCGTTCGGCGCCACCACCATCTGCACCGGCGTCGGCGCGATCAGCGGGAGGAACCGGCCCGGCTCGTAGCCCTGGAGCAGCTCGACCGACCGCAACGTCACCTCATTCCGCCACGACGGTGCGCGGTCGCGCTGGGTCCGGGTGAACCACTCGTACGAGTCGGGGGTCGGCAGCGCAGCTGGGGCCGCCGGGTCCTCGGTAACGACCGGCATCATCGCCGGCTCGCCGCCGCTCGCGCGCTCGAGGCGGTCAGCGGCGAACGCCTCCCACGTCGGTCCCCACTGGTCGATGCGCACCAGCGACTCGAACCCGCGCCGCCCCGAGACCAGCGGCACCTGCCCCGACACCGCCTTCACGCGCCGGTCGATAGCGCCCACGACGTAGACGTGCCCGCCCGAGTAGCTCGACCCCCAGACCCCGATGCGCTCGGCGTCGACATCGTCGCGGCCCTGCGCGTAGGTGATGGCGTGCTGGTAGTCGCGCACCTGCTCCCACGGGTCGATCTCCAGACGCGGCTTGCCCGGCGCAGCGTCGGACGCACCGAAACCACGGTTGTCGAAGACCACGCACGCCAACCCTGCGGCGACGAAGACCTCCGCGTAGTCGTCGAGGTGCTGCTCCTTTACCGCTGAAAAGCCGTGAGCCATCACCACGCACGGGTGGCCGCCGTTTCCCCCAGCGGTCTCCGGCGCGTAGAACCAGCCGCGTAGTGTTGCGCCCTCGGCCTCGAAAGAGATGTCCTCGCGCATCGTCACGCTCCCGTCGTCGTCGATCCAGGCGCCGGCCTAGCCTGCCTCCCGCGCTGCGGTCGCGGAACCGCCGGAGACCGCCGACCGTGGTAACGGTCGGGGAACGGGACCTCGTGACGCTGCGCCGCGGCCCCGCCCGGTCGATCCACTTTCAGCGCCCCCGAGCGGACGCAACCAGTTACCGCCGAGCGACGCACCCGCGAAACGCGAGCAGGGATGCGGCGCGCAGTGGGAGCGGGTCGGCGGCCGTGTGGACGCTAGCGCGGTGACATAGAGCCGACTTATCGGACTAACAGTTTGGATGTAGGCGGCTTTCTAGACGGCCGCCGTAGGCGGGAGCGTCGCTGCCGGGGCGCCGGCGTCAACGGCAACCGATCCCGGCCGCCGATCTAGACGACCAGCGACGCTCCTGGTGGTCGGTGATCGCCGCGTAAGCAGTGCAGGCGTTCTCTGGCGGTGCGGTGGGTGGTGGTGCCGATCTGCTCCCAGGTCGCGCCCGCCGCGACAGTCGCCGGCCCCGTCCCCGAGCTGGGACCGGCGGCGAGGGCCCCCGAGCTGTCCCGCCGATCTTGCTGCCGCACCTCTTGACTTGATCTCCCGTCGGGCAGCAACTGGTTCCCTACGCCGAGGAGGTCGCGTGAACCAGGGTGCCGGGCATCGCGAGATGACGCTGCTCGGGATCGGGGTGGACAACCGCAGCGGCGCCCCGGTGATGGTGCTGCGCGAACGCGGCGGGGGTAAGCGGGCGCTGCCGATCTGGATCGGGCCCGTGGAGGCAGGGGAGATCGCGCTGCTCGCCAGCGAGGAACCCCTGCTCCGGCCGCTGACCCACCAACTGCTCGTCGACGTGGTCACCGCCCAGCACCAACGCATCACCCACGTCACCATCTCGGGTCTGTCCGACGGGGTGTTCCTGGCCGAGGTGGTGCTCGCCAACGGTGCCCGCATCTCAGCGCGGCCCAGCGACGCGGTGCCGGTGGCGCTGGTCGCCGGGGTGGCGATCCACAGCGCCGCCGCGGTGCTCGAGGCGGCCGCGGTCCCGCTCGAGCACATCGCCGAGGGCGCGTTCGACGACCTCCACCCGCCCGCTCCGGCGCCGACCCCCGCCGAGATTGAGCGGCGCGCCGAGGCGCTGCGCCGCTGGCTGGATAGCGCCACTGGACAGGATTTCGCGGCGGCCCCGGGCCCGAGGACGTCGACCCCAAGTGAGAAGCAGGCGGCCGCCTCGCCGACGCGGAATTGCCAGCACGGCTTCGGGAACGCCGGTAGGCGTTGACATGGCCGCGACGACCCGACCAGCCACCCGGCTCACCCAACCGCCACGATTCGGCGCCCGGCCACTGGGTAGAGGTGTGCCGGGGTTGAGAGAGGGTTCCCCGCGGGTTGAGGAGTGGGCCAGGATGCGCATCCACGCCCGTGCAGGTCGCGGCAGCGCGTGGTGGGCAGCGCGCAACGTCGGATCGATCAGTGTCGTGAGGTGTTCGCGGTGGAGACGGTGACGGGTCTGCCGGCGCTCGAGGCGGGGTCGCATGCCCGGCCCGAGCAGGGGGCGTGTCTGCTGGAGTACGTCTCGGTGCTGGCCGGAGAACGGTTCTCCGACCGGCCCCGCTGTGTAGACCGGCGCCTAGCGAGCCTGGCCCGCGCGGTCAACGACGCGCTCGACGACACCGCGCGGCCACGGCTGGCGCTGCTGGCCCCGGACCTGATCGGCACCGCCTCCGCGGCCTCCGGACGGGCCGGGCGCTGGCGGAACCGGATCAGCCAGTGGCTGCTCTCCTCCCCCTGCTCGGAGGTGTTCGCCGAGATCGAGCTGCAGCGCCGGGTGATGGGGCTGGCCGATGCGGTGCTCGCCGCCACCGGCAGCCAGACCGCCCGCGACACCACACTGATCGGGGTGCTCGCCGAGGCGGTGGCCGCCCACCGCGCGACCCACCAGCTGCCCCCGGTCACCACCACCGGCCCGCTGGCCGGTCACTCCGGTCCGCCCGGCGCGATCACCGCGGCACCGCGCCACTGACCGGGCCACCTCGCCGACCCGCCGGACGCTGAGCACGAGCGGTGGCAAGCCCCACCGGTTGCGCGTCTCCGCCACGGCCCAGTCAGCATCGAGTTGTCTTATCGGGGGAGTATCGGCGCGCGCCGTGCGAGAACCCCGAGGCCTGCTCGGCGTTGGTCACGAACTCGGATACACCACGGCACCGACCACCGCCCCGGCCGCACAGGCTCCCGTTGCTCAGCCAGTTCGCCGCGGTGTCCTGCACAACGGACGCTTACGACAACGATGACCGCCCGGTCATCCCGACGGCGGCCAGGTTGTTACGTCTCGGGATCGTTGAGCCCGTTGTGCCGCGCCCCGCGCCCGCGACGCCCTCCGTCGCTCAGTCGACACCGTCCGCGAAGCTGCCGCCATGATTCGCGATGGCGAACCCTGGCACTCGTCGCGGCGCTCGCCGACCTCGTCGACCACCTCGCCGCCGACGCCCGCGAACTCGTCCCGACCACCGTGTGGGACGAACCGCCCGGCTCCCGCTGCGCGTGCACGCGCCACACCGCCTCGCGGTGCCCGACCTGCCACCACCGAACGTCGGCGGTGGGATCGCGAAGTCGGAAGCCACCCCTTAGCTTAGACGAACCGAGCGCCCAGGACGTCCCTGTGGGTCGGGCGCGAGCGCGAAGTCGATCACCCGTGCCGGTACTGGGTCTGCAGGTTGCCCTGGGCGGCGAGGGTGGTCGAGAGCGCACGCGCTTGGCGCTCAATAGCCGAGTTCCTGGCGCCCGTAACTCGCTGCGCCGCGCTACCGACCAGCTCAGCGAGTCTGGCGAGATCGTGCAGGACGTCGTCGGACCAGGTGAAGAGGTCGGTGTCGGCCGGGCAGAGGCTTCCGCCCTGCTCGTCAAGTTCCACCAGAGCGTCGACCGCCCGGCTGGTCGGTGACATGCCGTCCCTTCGCGCGTTCATGACCTGCCATGTTGCCGCGCGGAGCGGACCCGCGGCGCACTTCTCGCCATCGGTGACCGAGCTGTTGCAATGAGCCCCGCTCGACCCTTGCGGAAGGCGTCCCGGATCGCGCCGCCATCGCGGCCTGGGCCCCCCGGGGTCCTCCGGCAGGAGGCGTCCGCTGAGAACGGGTGAGGTGTGCGGTTTCCAGAGCTCACCCCGACGACGCTGAGGATGTCGAAGACCACGACCAGAAGCCACGAGGCTGTCGAGGGTGTCCCCGGCGACCCAGGCGACCAGCGGCCACTCCCAGTCCTGCACGGCGCGGCGGCGACCGCGGCGGCCAGCTGGGTCTTGCCCACCCCGCGGGCCCCGACCGCGCACACCACCGCCACCTGTTGCCCGGCCTGCACCAGCGCGGCGAGGCGCTCGAGCTCGTTGCGGTGCTGCATCGCCGGCGGCGCCCCGGGCCGCTCACCGACCACCACCCGATCCGCCCCGCCCGGGTCGGCCACCGGCGCGGGCGCGGCCAGGGTGACCACCGCCCCGCGCTCGGCGTAGACCGCCGCGCCGTGCTGCGAGGTCACCGTCGGGCCGGTGCCCCCCGGCACAGTGCGCACGGCTTACGAGCACGCACGTCCTGGCTTGCTCGTCGGCTCAAGAGTCCGACCTCCTATGCGGGGTGCTCGTTGCTTCCGTGTCGGTCCCGTGACGGCGAGAGCCGCCTGACACGACGCATGGATCGGGCACCGAGCGCGCGATTTACGGCGATGATCTGAACCGTATCGGCCGCGCTCACAGGCGACGCCGCCTCAGCTGCTCGCGCAGCCGCTCGACGTCCCGGCGCAGGTGTCCGCCCGCGGTGACCAGGTCGGGCTGAAGGGTACCGCGAGATCGAGGTCCTGCACCTGGTCGCGCGCGGGTGCACCAGTGTCGCCATCATCGGCGAGGGCACCTCGGAGGTGCACCGGATGCTCATCGCCCGCGGGCTGGGCCCTGCCCGTCTGACGAGGACCGCGGCAGGGTCTACCCGTACTGAGACGTAGCTCACATAATCGGGGTATGGACGAGACATCCGCCGCGGCAGTCCCGACGTGGGTCACCGAGGCGCTCTCCGAGGTCTACGACCCCTGTTGCCGGGACAGAGGGATCTCCGTGGTCGACATGGGGCTCCTGCGCTCGGTGTCGGTGCGCGAGGGTCACGCCCGTGTCGAGCTGTTGCTCACCTCCGGGTGGTGCCCGTTCGCCTCCCGCGTGCTGACCGAGGTGCAGCAGGTGGTCGCCGACCAGCCGGGCGTCGCGTCATGCGAGGTCGAGGTCGTCTGGGACGAGGCATGGACCAGCGATCGGCTCTCGGAGTCGGCGGTGCGCAAGCTGCGGTTCCTCCCGGAGCCCGCCGCCGTCGCAGACCGCGAGGCCTACGTCGCCAGCCACCACACACCCAGCCGCCACACACCGAGGGGACCAGCTCATGATCGGTGACGCGTTCGTGTTCGACGGGGTCGCCCACCCGTTCAACTTCGACCCGAAGAACGCCTTCAACCGTGACGGCGAGCTCTTCGCCAACCACCTCTACGCCTTCCACAACGCGCTGACCCCGGACGATCAGCCGAAGCTGCCCCCGGAGGACTTCCTGCGCACCTGGACTCCGTCGGAGATCCACGAGATGGTGTACGACCACTCCGACACGGACATGCTCGTGGCGATGCCGCTGCCGTTGACCGACCTATTCCGGGATGGCCTCTCACCGTGGGAGGAGTGCGCGCAGCTCGCGGCGCACGACCCGGAGCGCACCGTCTTCTGGGGCTCGGTCAACCCGCTGGAGGGGCGCAAGGCGCTCGACCTCATGGAGCGGCAGGTCGGCGAGTTCAACGCGCGGGCGTTCAAGTTCTACAACGTGCGCTACGACTTCGGCACGCCCGTGCCGTGGCGGATGGACGACCCGAAGATCGCGTTCCCGATCTTCGAGAAGGCGCAGCAGCTGGGCGTGGACCTGATCGGGGTGCACAAAGGGGTGCCGCTCGGTCCGCAGCCCATCGAGCACACGCAGACCTGGGACATGGACGGGGCCGCCACGAACTTCCCCGACATCAACTTCGTCATCTACCACGTGGGCCTGCCGTTCCTCGACGAGGTCTGCTGGCAGCTCATCCGCTATCCGAACCTCTATGCCTCGCTCGCCGCCACGGTCAACTTCGTGGTCCGGTCACCGCGGATGTTCGCCGAGATCCTGGGCAAGCTGCTGTTCTGGTGCGGCGAGGACAAGATCGTGTACGGGTCGGAGGCGCCTATCTGGCAGCCGCAATGGGCGCTGCAGGCCTTCCGCGACTTCACCATCCCGCAGGACCTGTGCGACGGGTACGGCTACCCGCAGCTCACCGACCAGGCGAAGCGGAAGATTCTCGGCGAGAACCTGCTGCGCCTGCACGGGATGGACCCGGCGGAGACCTCGGCGAGGCTCGGACGGCCGCAGCAGCACTGAGCTTCGATCCACCGCCCGGGTTCTCGCCGGTCTGTAGTTGATCTTTTGGGAGGTGTTTCGGGGTGAGGACGTGCGGGAGCTGCCGGTGTGCCCGGCGTTCCACTGTTTCTCCGGTCGGGCCCGTGCAGGGGCGGGCGGTCAGGCAGCGGCGGATAAGGGCTTGTGCAGGGCGCGGCAGAACAGTTCATCGAGGCCTGCTTCCCAGGGCCAGTACTGCGGCAGGTGCAGCACGAGTCGGCGCGCGGAGCCAGCGACGCGGCCCGCGACCCCGGCGATCGACGTAGGCCCGGGTCTCGGGACAGCTGCGCATGCGGGTCCTGGCGATCGTGTGGATCGCGCGGTTCAGGGCTGGGTCACCGCCGCGGTTGAGCCGATGCCGGGTGTGCCGGCCGCTGCTGGCCTCGATGGGGCTGATCCCACCCAGGGCGGCGTAGGCGGCGTCGTTGCGGCACCGCCCGGGATGGGAGAACGCGGGCGCTGCCCACGGGACGGGGAAACAAGGCCGTGCGCAACCGGTCCGTCGCGGATCCGTGGCGCGGTATGGCTCTCGTCGCCATCCTGCCTCCCCGTGCTGCCCGCGGTGCTCGCGCCGCCCGACCGCCGCGAGAGCACCTGGGCCGATGAATCGGGCGTGCCCCGGGCGCGCGCTCCGCCCGGGAGGCGGTGGGCACGGCGGTCGACGGACCTCAGCACCGCGCCTGAGCCGATAGCGGCGCGCCGATCACGGTGATCATGGGGTCGGATGTGGATGCTGCGAGCCCACCGAGGTGGCCGCGCACGTCCTCGGCCGCGGTGGCGAGGGCGCGGACCCGCGCGGCGTCCCGCTCGTCGCGCGGGCGACCAGACACGGCTCGACCGAGCTGGAGGTAGGCGTCGAACAACCCGGGACGGCTCATAGCGCGCCCCAGCCGCAGCACGCACGCCCTCAGCCGGCCACCGGGGCCGCCGGCAGCGGCGATCCGGACCAGGGCACGGCGCTGAATCCGGGTCAGCGCCGGGTCCCCCCGGGCATGCTCAAGTCCGACCCGAGCCACGGCTGCGATCACCAGGTCGATCGCGGCGTCCGGCCCAACCGCCCCCACCAGACGCGGCGCGATCTCGGCGAGGGCGGACCGCGCCTCCGGTCCGACGTCATCGTTGACCCGTCGCGCCAACTCGCCCAGTGCGCGGTCGGTGCACCCGGGGGCGTCGCTCCACGGCTGCCCGGCCAGCACCGAGACGTATTCCATCACGCAGGAACCGCCCTGGGGACTGCAATGCCTGCCTACCGTGAGCACCGGCAACCCGTCGGGCACACCCGCTGCCATCCCTTCGCCGTCCTGCTCGTTCATCCCGTCCTCCTGCTCGACTCGACACCTACCTGCCCACATCGCGCCGGCCGCGCCCCGACCGGCATCTCGGCCGGTCACGACGCCCGGATTCGACCTCGACGCCGTCGGTCGTGTGGTCCCCGACGCCGAGCCGGCGACAGAAGACGTGGTAGGCCCACCCCTGCTCGGCGCGTCAGTGCCGTCAGGCTTCGCGGCGAGACGTACGGCGCCGATGGCGGCGCATCACGCCGAGCCCGAACCAGACCAACGCTCCGACCAGCGCGGTCACGAGCGTGAACAACCACACCGGCCACGTGAAGCTCCACAAAAGGAAAAACAGAGTGACGCGCTCGGTGTTCTGGACCATGAAGATGACGAGCAGCACCACACCGACGAGCGAAGCGATCGCCCCGCCGCTCAGTTGGAATCCGCGACCTCTCGCGGACTCGTCGCTGCCGGCCCGCGAGCTCTGCTGGACCATCAGGCAGCCGTCCGTTCGCTACGCTGCATGCAAGGCTTCTGCCCCGTGTCCTGCCACGTCTCGTCGCCAGCGCCGACAGCACCACCGGCCGGCTCCCCCGTCAGCCCCACAAGCTCGGGCAGAGGCAGATCAGGGCGGTACCAGCGCCGGCCGGCCGGGACGGCGGGTGCGCGACCCACGGCGAGCCCGACGAGGCCCGGGACGCCGCCGGTGCCGACCAGCGGAACCGTTGCATTGAGTGCGCTGCGGTTGACGTCCTCCAGTGACCAGTCCGTACAACGGCTGCCCATCTGATGTCCCCCTGCCGATCGGTGACGGCCCAGAGGCCGCCTGTGAGCCAAGCCTGCGGGGGCCAGAGCCCCCATACATCACCCAGCCGGGATGAGACGGCGGCCGGGCGGCCCAACTCGTCGGAGTCGGGGCTGTGAGGGCTGCTACCGGATCGGTGGGTCGAAGTGACGGGTGTCAATTCTCCTCGGCCGCCGAGTGGCCGGCCGTCTGGTCGGCCGCCTCGGGACCGCCGAACAGTGGGCGAGCAACGAGTCCTGGCGGGTCGTGAGCATCTCGGGCACTGCGGACACGATCCAGATCGTGGCGATCGGCCCGGTACCCGGCCCGGCCGTCGGCCTCCTGCGCTGGGAGGTCGACCACGCCGGCTACGCCGACATCGCGGTCCAGGTCTCCCTCGTGCTCGGCCAGACACGGAAATCGGGTGGCCACCGACCGGAAGCCTCGCCTTCCTCGGGGTGATGGTCGCCTTCGCCGCTTTCGAGGTCGTGTCCTGGCCGATCGCCACCGCACTGGCGATTGGCCACGTCCTGGCGCGGGACCACGACCACCCGGTGCTGCAGGAGGTCGGTGCTGGCCTCGAGGGCGCCTGAGTCCGCCCTGCGTGAAGCCATTGCCCGACCGAAGTCGAGGACGTGTCGGACGACACCTGCCCGACTCCGTCGACCGGCCCGGGCACCGGGGGAGGAGACACGGCAGTGCATCAGGCGGGCTTGGTCCAGTCTGGTGCCCGAGCCGTCGGCGAGGTCAGCACTGCAAAGTCCAGGCCTTCGAGGTCTACGGCTAGATCGTGCCCCCTCGTCGGTGGGTGGGAGTTCGTAGGCGGGTCCTCGCCGGACACCTCGGCATGTCGTGTGCCCCGGCCCCGGTCGTCACGCGTGGCCCGCCCGCGCGCCCATCAGCCCAGCGTGGCGGCCGGGCGGTCGCCGCCCCGGCTGAGAGGAGCGGGGACGCACCAATCACCTGACGCGGGTGATGCGGCTGCGGGCTGCACGACAGACGGTGGGCATCCACGCATCCCATCGGAGGTCCCCCTTGTCCTCAAAGCATTCGGATCAGCCCTTCAACACCCGCTTGCTGATGAGCGGTGCTGTGCTCACCGGCGTCGGCGGCACGCTGGCCGCAGTCGGCCTGGGCCTCGGGAGCGCGGCGGTGATCGGCGCGGGTCGCCGGTGGCAGCAGCGCACGGAGATGACGCCCGCCCAGCTCGCGAAGCACGCGTACGGTGCAGCCCAGACCGCGCGGAGCGCCGGCATGGGCGCGTGGCGCGACCCGACGGCCGCCGCACCGCGGGCGTCGACGGTTCCCGCACAGCGGGCCTCGACCGACGGCGCCGGGATTCCCGTGTCGTGACGTCGGCGGTCCCGAGGACCGCCCCGGAGCCCGCCGTCCCGGAGCGGGCAGTGTCATGGGCTTCCCGGAAAGCGCGGGAGGGGCATCGGATCGTACGCCGTCCGCGGTCGCCAAGAGCGCCGCGTCCGCGAGAGACACTGTGCCGAAGCGGGCGCGCCGAACCCGGTCTGGGTACCGGCCGCAGACGCCGAGCCGGCCTCGGCCAGGGAGACGGCGCCCGACCTCGGGTCGGTGCCGGACGCGATGGCCGAGCCGAGTCCAGATCTCGCCGCCCTGTCCTGAAATGGCTTTCCGGAAGGTGCGCCCCGGGTCCGCGCTAAAGACACAAGGACGGCGCCGTGTCAGACCCTCGTAGCAAACTGGCGCCGCCAGCCATCAACGTGATCCTGGAGGGATAGCGGTTGGCCGAGACACCGCACACCCGAATCAGCGCGACCTCGCGCCCGGGTCGCGGTGAATTCCGACATCTTCGCCGCTGGGGACCTCACGCTCACTCTGTCCGAGCTCACGCAGTTCCCGCCGATCTTCGGGCAGCCCGGTCGGCGGCCCCCGATCGGCGGACGGCGCGCCGGGCATCACCTCTCCGGGATGAGTGGGTCGACCGCCCGTGGAAGGCCAGCCGAGATCGATCCCGATCGAGGGGAGCAGGATGCTCACCGTCGAGGTGTTGGCGCTGACCACGAAGGTCGAGACGCAGCTCGTGCCGAGCGCCCACCGGTCGCGATGCCCGCGACGGCCCTCGAGGTGGTCACGGGCGCAGCGTCCGAGCGCCCCACCGGATCCGCGTCCGCCACGGACGATGAGCGGCGCCCAGTCACCTTCCGCGGGTGACGCCACCAGGGATCGGGCCGCTGACACTCTCGAGCAGGACCCGACCGCTCCGGCGGGCCGACCGCGGCGCACCTGCCGCCGAGCGCGTAGGAGACGACGTGACCGAAACTGGACGGACTGCCGCTGTCGGGGCACAGGCCGCGTACACCATGCAGCCGCAGTCGTATGGGTCCGACACCGACGACTGGAGCGGCTGGATCTCCTTCGCCGGGGTCATGATGATCCTGCTCGGCGCCTTCCAGCTCGTCGAGGGGCTGGTGGCTCTCCTGCGGCCCGACTACTACCTCGTCGGCAGCGGCGGCCTCGTGGTCTCGGTGTCGTTCACCGGGTGGGGCTGGGTCCACCTCCTGCTCGGCGTCTTCGTGCTGGCCGCGGGGTTCGGCGTCATGGCCGGCAAGACGTGGGCGCGCGTCGTCGGGATCGTGCTCGCCAGCCTGAGCGCGCTGGTGAACCTGGCGTTCATCGCGGCCTACCCGATATGGGCGATCATCGTGATCGCGGTCGACATCGCCGTGATCTTCGCGCTCACCAGCAACGGCCGCGGCGCCCCTGCCTGAGGAGTCCCTGCATCACCGGAAGTCCAGCCCGGGTGCATCGGGGCGATTCCACCTCATCAACGGCCGGTCAGGCCGGAAATTGTGGGGGACGAGGCCCGAAACTGATCGTGGCTCGCGGACGCGAGCGCTCGCCGCCGTCGCGGCCTCCGCCGCCCGCCCCACCCCGTCTCGCACGAACGACGAGCCGAGCGCCACCGCGGTCGCAGCCGCTGGGTGAGCCCAGCCCGTGCCGTCGGGGCCGGCCACTACTCCGGCGAGGAAGTCCCGAGGACGACAACGGCGAGGGCGACAGCCAGCACCAGGCCCAGGCCGAGGTCGCCGTGGCCGCTCGGCGTACTGGCGTGGCGCCCCGTACGAGGTGGTTCGATCCGTCGACGGCCCCGCCGGAGTCGCGGGTGCTGAGCTCCTGGGGGTGGGCGACGCCTGACTCAGTCCTCGGACGCCGGTCGTACCGCGGGTACGCCCCTGATAGCGGTCGCCCCCCGTCGGAGAGCAGCTCCGAGCCGGTCTGCCGTGGGTTCCGCGGGCCGGCTCACCCTTCACGGGGGAGGACGTCGGTCGTGGTGGCGGTGACCATCGACGGGCCACCGCTTCCGGGACCCGGGGTCGAGGTGGGCGTCGAGGTGGTATGCGGGAGGGCGGAGAACATGGGCGAGCAAGCTTCCGACACGGGCCCGATCGACTATCTGGTCGTCGAGTTCCCGGCCGGGACGATGACCGGAGGGGGCATGCCGCTACTGCTCGATCTGGTCGAACGCGGCCTGATCCGCATCCTCGACCTGGCCTTCGTCCGGAAGGAGTGGGACGGCTCGGTCGCGGCTATCGAGATCACGGACCTGGATGGCGACGGCGCGCTCGACCTCAGGGAGTTTCACGGCGCGTCCTCGGGCCTGCTTGACCGGGACGACGTCGAGGAAGCCGGTGGCGTCCTGGCTCCGGGCGCCACGGCAGCGGTGCTCGTCTACGAGAACGTGTGGGCCGCCCCGCTGGCTGCGGCGATCCGGAGCAGCGGCGCGCAACTGGTCGCGTGTGGGCGCATCCCCGTGGACGACGTCCTGGCCTCGCTCACCGAGGTGCCGGCCTCGACCCGACCCATCTGACGAGGAGACCACATGCCGGGACTGCTGCGAGGACTTGCCCGAACCGCGCTCGTCGCCGGGACGGCTACCGCGGTGTCGAACCGCGTGTCGCGCCGCCAGGCAGGGCGATGGGCCGCCGTGGAGCCTTCTCCTCCGCCCGCCGAGTACGCGCCTCCGGGCCAGAGCGGTGGCGGGAGCGATGCGGGCCGGGACGACACCCTCGGCCAGCTCAGGCAGCTCGGCGAGCTCAGGAGCCAGGGCGTGCTGACCGATCAGGAGTTCGAGGACCAGAAACGGCGGATTCTTCGCAGCTGACGTCCCCGTGCGACCCCGACGGGGTCACCGAACGAGGGGCATCGCAGTGCGTGCCCGTCTTCACCCTCCGGGGATGAGGCGAGGACCGGGTGCGCTCGCCGGCCTGGAGGTCGTCGGCGCGGGGTGGCTGCTCGATTCCCCTCGCCGTCCGCGACGGGAACCGCGACGGCGCGAGCGCAGGAGGGCGGCATGGACGTCACCGCGGTCGCCGTGGTCGCCGCGACGGTCTTCGTCTGGGGAGTCGTGTCGGCCCGGCTGGAACGAGCGGACCTCACGGCCCCGATCGTCTTCGTGGTCGTGGGCGCGGTCCTGGCCGGGCTGGGGCTGATCGACACGCCATCGGCTCCGGAGAGTCTCAAACCGTTGGTGGAGGTGACCCTCGTCTGGGTGCTCTTCTCCGACGCCGCTCGCATCCGCATCTCCGACCTCCGTCACGACCTCGGTAGATTCGTCCGGTTGCTCGGCTTCGGCCTGCCCCTGACCATTGTCCTGGGGTGGGCGTTGGCGATCTGGATCCTTCCCGGGCTCGGCGTGTGGCTCGCGCTGCTCGTGGCCGCGGCGCTGGCACCCACCGACGCGGCGCTGGGCCTCCCGGTGGTGATGAACAAGGCGGTGCCGGCCCGGATTCGCCGGTTGATCACCGTGGAGAGTGGCCTCAACGATGGGATCGCGACTCCCGTCGTCGTCGTCGCGATCGCCGGGGCGGCCTCTGTGGAGGGACTGCACGGCGCGGGTCCGGGTACGGCGCTGCTCGAGCTGGTGATCGGGGTGGTCGTCGGTGTTGCGGTGGGCGCCGTGGGGGGTGGGCTGCTGCGGTGGGCGCGCCACCAGGGATGGGCCGCCGAGGAGTTCGTCGGCATCGCGGTCCTCGCCCTTGCCCTCGGCGCCTACGCCGGTGCCCTGGTCGTCGACGGGAACGGCTTCGTCGCGGCGTTCTGCGGTGGACTGGCCTTCGCGGCCTGCGCGGGCCGGCGTGGCCCCGCGGAGGTCCGCTTCCTCGAGCAGGCCAGTGGTCTGGTCTCCCTGCTCGTGTGGGTGGCGTTCGGCGCCATCGCCATCCCGGTCATGCTCGACGGCGTGGACCTGGCGGTCGTGCTCTACGCCGTGTTGAGCCTCACCGTCGTCCGGATGCTGCCGGTCGCGCTCGTCCTGCTCGGTGCTGGACTCGACCGGGCGACGGTGCTGTTCGTGGGGTGGTTCGGTCCCCGGGGCCTGGCGTCGCTGGTGTTCGCCCTGCTCGCGTTGGAGGAGCTCGGCCCGGGCGCCGACCACGCCGTGGCCGCCATCGCGCTCACCGTGTTGCTGAGCGTCCTTGCCCATGGTGCCAGTGCCGCACCCCTCGCCGCGCGGTACGGCAAGGCGGCCAAGGCTCAAGGAGCCGAGTCTGACATCGCCGCCCCCGAGGTGCCCGTCCGCGGACTGCCAGGACGTCGAGGCTCACCGCCCGTGGACGGCTCCAGAGCCACCGATCAGTGATCGAGTTCGTCGTCCGGGCGGCCGGGATCAGCTCGTGGCGAACGCTCCCAGGGTGCGGTCGGGGCGCACGCCCGCGAAGCTGCGATGCCAGGTGCGGTAGTAGGCGACCTCCTCGTCGCCGCGCAGGTCCCAGCAGTGCTTGACGACGGGCGGCTCGGTGCCCACCGCACCCTGTTTCTGCTTCTCCTTCTCCACGAGCGCGGCCAGCACGTCGCGGGCCCCGGAGCCATCGCCGAACTGCTCCTTGCCTCGCCAGAGAATCTCGTCGGGGACCATCCCGTCGAAGGCCTCGCGCAGCAGCTGCTTCTCGGCGCGCCCCTCGCACTTGAGCTTCCACTCCGCCGGGGTGGCGAGCATCTCGCGCATCACCGTGGTGTCGAGGAAGGGCACCCGGGCCTCGAGGCCGTAGTTCATCGTGGTGCGGTCGCAGCGCTGCAGGTTGAGTTCGTGCAGCGTGTCGATCGAGCGGACCAGCTCGGCCTGCAGGGTGTCCGGGGTGGAGAACGTCTCGTTGTCGTGGACGTAGCTGTAGCCGGCGAAGAGCTCGTCGGCGCCCTCCCCGGTCAGCACCACCTTCACGTGCTTCACCGCCTCGCGGGCCAGCAGCAGGTTCGGGACCGCGGAGCGCACCAGCGCGGGGTCGAAGTGCTCGATGACGGTGACGGCCTCATCGAGGGCGGACTCCAGGTCCGCGGCGCTGGGGACGATCTCGTGGTGGTCGGTGTCGAGGTACTCGGCCACCGCGCGGGCGGCGAGCAGGTCGGCGCTGCCCTCGGTGCCGACGGCGAAGGTGGGCAGGCGCTCGCCCTTGACCTTCGCGACCTGCGCGGCGACCGCGGCGACGATGGCCGAGTCGAGCCCGCCGGAGAGGAACACCCCGACGGGCACGTCGCTCATCATGTGCCGGCGTACGGAGTTCGAGAGCACCTCACGGATTTGCCCGAGGTCCTTCTCGGTCCACTGCGCCTCCGGCGCCAGGCGCGCCGGCCGGACCTCGACCGGGACCGCGTCGGCGAACCGGACCATGGCGCCCTCGGCGACGTCCTGGCCGACGAGGCCCGGCGTCCACACGTGTCCGGGCGGGAAGGCCTCGACGAACGGCTGGTCCTCGTCGTCGAAGGCGCGCAGCTCGCTCGCGAAGAGGGTCAGGCCCTCGAGGTGGGCCCAGTACAGCGGCTTGATGCCGATCGGGTCTCGGGCGACGGCGCCGCGCCCGTCGGTGTGGGCCACGGCCAGGGCGAACATGCCGCGCAGGTCGTGCAGCGCCACCGAGCCGTCACGCAGCACCAGGCGGAACGCCGACTCGGTGTCGGAGTCGGTGGAGAAGCGGACCTCGGAGAGCCGGTCCCGGATCTCCTCGTGGTTGTAGATCTCGCCGTTGCCCACCACGTAGGCCGATCCGGTGTCGTCGGCGATCGGCTGCTTGCCACCGCTGACGTCCATGATCGACAGACGCTGGTGTCCCAGCCACGCGTGCTCCAGCTGGACGCGGCCGGTGTCGTCGGGGCCGCGGTGGTCGAGGCGCGCGAGCATCCGCTCGCACTTTTCGAGATCGATTTCACCGTACGCAGCGATGATTCCGCACACGAGGTGGGCTCACACATCCTTGGTCGAAGTACGACCATTATTGCATGAGTTCTGCCTTGCTTACTGCGCGCTCGGTCACACAACCGCATTTCGACGGCGGTGCCGAATCACCGATCCGGGTTTGTCGCGACGAGGGCGTAGATCATCATGACGGCGAGGGCGATCATGAGGATCGACCAGATCGGGTACGCGGGCAGCCACGCGAACTGCACCACGGTGCTGAGCGCGACCAGGAGGATTCCCAGACCGCGAGCCCACGGTGGTGCGTCCCGGAGAAGGCTCACGCCCGTGATGACCAGCAGGGCGCCGAGGATGAGGTGCGCCCATCCCCACGCACCCAGGTCGATGGCGAGGACCGTGCCGTTGACCGTCAGGTAGGTGGTCGGCGCCAGCAGCGCGAGCAGGCCCTCGATGACGGCGAACGCGCCGATCACCGTCATCATCACGGCACCGAAGCGCACCCATCCCATGAGGGCAGCGCTGCGGCCGGTGGGTGCGGTGAGGTCGACCGGGCGGGAAGGCTGACCGCGTCCTTCAGCGATGGGTGTCGGGGTCTGCTGATCGGTCATCGGTCGCTCCAGGCGTTCGTGGTCCGGTGCGCGACACCATGACGGACTCCCCCGTGCGGCGGCATCGTCCCCGGAGGGTGACCCCGCCCGTCGTGGCCGTCAGGTCGCGGACTCGTGGGCCGGGGTGAACATGTGCAGGCCGAAGTGGGTGGAGAGGTCTCGGCAGACGGCGACCCCGCGCGCGGAGTTGCCGTGGGCGTCGAGGCCGGGCGAATAGACGGCGATGCCGATGCGTTCCGGGATCGCGGCGACGATTCCGCCGCTGACCCCGCTCTTGGCCGGGATGCCGACGTCGTAGAACCACTGGCCGGCGGCGTCGTACATGCCGCAGGTGAGCATGACACTGAGGACGTCGCGCACGTGCTCCGGCGGCATCGCGCGTTGCCCGGTGAGCGGATTCGTCCCGCCGTTGGCCAGGGTGGCGCCCATGAGCGCGAGCTCCTCGGTGGTCACCGTGACCGAGCAGGCCGACAGGTAGACGGCGATGTTCTCCTCGATGTCGCCGTCGAGCATCCCCAGGGCGCGCATCACGTAGCTCACCCCCAGATTGCGGTCGTTGCCCTGGAGCTGCTGGTCCAGGATCGTCGGGTCGACGTCGAGGTCGGGGTTGGCCGTGAACACTCGGAGCCGTTCGAGGAGGCGGCCGACCTTCTCGGCCGCGTCGGCGCCGCGGACGAGGCTGGCGGCCACGAGCGCGCCGGCGTTGACCATCGGGTTGTGTGGCCGGTGGTTTGCCTCGTCGAAGGTGATCGAGTTGAAGGGGTCTCCGGAGGGTTCGACGCCGATGTGCGCCAGGGTGGCCGCGCGTCCGTTGTCCTCGAGTGCGAGGGCGTAGGTGAACACCTTCGAGATCGAGTGCAGTGGGAACCGTTCCCGGCACTCGCCGAGGGAGACCCGGACACCGCTGACGTGGACGCCGGCCAATCCGAAGGTCTCGCGACGTGCCTCCATCTCGGGTGGGTAGAAGCTGACCACTCCGTCGGTGGCCGCGCCCACATGGCGTGCGTACAACTCCCTCAACTGGGCACGAACCCGATCAGCGGCGGCGCCCTCTCCAGTGATTCGCCTCCTCGGCCCGAGGGTCGCGTCACCGGTCGGTGTGGTGGACATCCCGGGTCACCGCCAGCGCGTCGAGCACCACCACGTGGAGCGTGATCATCATTGCCTCCGAGCACCTCACGGGCTTCCACGTTGCCCCGGCCCCCCCCGGCGGGTCATCACCCCGCCCGGGTGAGCGCCACCCCGCCCTCGTCGGATCGGCTCCTCCCCGTCGCGGCCCGGGCCGTCGAGTGGTCTCACCCGCTGGGGGTGACCTCGTGGGTCGCTTCCGCCGCCCGGCGGTCATGATCGTCGATGCAGGCTTGCCCGAGGGGTCGGCCGCTGCGGGTGACCGCGGGCGAGGGGTCACCCGTGGGAGGCCGGTTGTGCCGGGCGAACACCCTGCCGAGGGCCCCGAGCAGGGCGCCGGCCCCGAGCAGTCCGCGGTGGTGGCGGTGCCCGGACGGCTTGCGACTATGAGCGCGGGTCGCAGGATCACCGGCGGCCGACTCGGGTATCCGATCGGGCTCGCGAGACAGGTGTGCGGAGCTGGTCGGCCTGCCGGCGGCGTGCTGCGCAGGGCCGAAATCACCCGTGGGAGATGATCCCACCCCGGGTGGGGCCGCTGATGCTGGTCGTCACCTGTCCCACGCACCCGAAGGAAACCCCTGATGGCCACCCTGACCGTGTGGAAGTTCCCGGACGCGGACGGCGCCGACGCCGCCGTGGACACGCTGCGCTCCCTGGAGAAGCAGCAATTGATCAACCTGCTCGACGGGGCGACCGTCTCGTGGGCCCCCTCCGCCAAACGCCCCAAGACCCGCCAGCTGCACAGTCTCACCGGCTCGGGCGCCATGGGCGGCATGTTCTGGGGGATGCTGTTGGGGTTGATCTTCTTCGTGCCGCTGCTCGGGATGGCCATCGGTGCCGCCGCCGGGGCCGCGGGCGGGGCCATGGCCGACGTCGGTATCGACGACGAGTTCATCAAGCGGGTGCGTGAGGAGGTCACCCCGGGCACGTCGGCGCTGTTCGCGATGACCTCCGATGCCGTGCTCGACAAGGTCCATGACGCCTTCGCCGGGCACCGCGCCGAGCTCGTCCAGACCAACCTGAGCAGCGACCAGGAGCAGGAGCTGCGCGAGGTCTTCGCGTAGTCCTGCCCGAAGGAAACCGTTCGCGGAGCGGGCGCGGCTCACCCACTCGACCCCCGGAGCAGGCCTTCTTGGCGGGCCCGGGTGACGGCGTCGCGCCGATTGTCGGCACCGAGTTTCTGGTAGATCCTGCGCTTGTGCATCTTGACCGTGTTGGCCGAGACGGCCAGGTCGTCGGCGATCTCGTCGACTGATTGCGTGGTCGGTAGGAGCTCGAGGACCTCACGCTCCCGGTCGGTGAGGGTGCTCGCCGGCGACAGCGCCTTGCGTTGGGCCTGGGCCAGGACGCGGTCGACGGTGTGGTCGTGCGCGCCGAAGCTGCCGCGGCGCTGCTCGAGGTACTCGTGCAGCCTCGGCGAGGCACACAGCAACGGGCGTAGCGTCCCGTGGTCGGCGGCGTCCCGAAGCGCCTTCCGCAGGCGGTGGCGCACGACGGGCTGCTGCCCGGCGGCCAGGGCCATCTCGGCGTCGAGCACCAGGGCCTGCGTCGCGGCCAGCGAGGTGACGAACGAGCGGGTGCCGTCCAGGGCGGGTGCGAGCTCCCGACGGCCGCCCGCGTCCCCGGTCGAAGCCCAGCGGTGCCGCGCCTTGATCACGGCGCCGTCGCCGGTGGTGTCGAGCCGGGCGCCCAGGGCTCCCACGAGTTCGGTCGCCTCCCGAGCTCGCCCGAGGCCGAGCGCGGCCTGCTGCTCGAGCAGGGCGGCGAACGCGACCTGGCGGTCGTCGAGGTGCTCGGCGAGGGCTTGGGACCGTGCGGCGCGCAGCAGCTGCCAGCCCTCGGTCCTGCGGCCGCTGTCGTACTCGGCGGCGCCCCGCAGGACGACGAGGGCGTTGCGGTACTCAGCGTGGTGGACCGCGGCGACGCCCTCCGCCCGGGTGACGTCGGCGAGCGCCTGCTCCGGTCGGCCACCGAGTAGGTCGGCCACGGCGAGCACCACGAGCGCCCCGGCGGGCCACGGCGTGTCCTTCCAGCCGTGACGGGCGGCCAGTTCCAGGACCGCGTGGGCGTGCTCCACGGCCGTGGCCAGCTCGTCGCCGTAGACCAGCGAGAAGGCGAGGGCGGTCCTGGCCTGCGCGATCAGGTAGGGCCAGTCGTGGTTCCGCGCGATCGACAGGGCCTCCTTCGCGTCGTCGCGTGCCCGCTCGGGTTCCGCGGTGGCCGACGCGTAGCCCCGGGTCGCCCGGGCGAGGGCGCGCAACGGCGCCTCGTCGATCGCCCTCGGCGTGATCCGGGTCGCGGCCTCCCCCGCCTCGCGGGGCCGGCCGCGGGCCAATGCCAGACGAGTGGCGACGATGTCACGGAGCACGGTGGTGTCCGGTTCGTCGTCCTGCTGCGCGGGGACCGCGTCCTCGAGCTGCGCGGCGGCGTGTTCGACGTCGCCGTGCTCGAGTGCCGCCAGCCCGAGAATCATCCGGGTCCGGGCGTCGAGGCCGTGGGAGGCCAGGAGCTCGTCGGCTCCGCGCAGCGAGGCGAGCGCCCCGGCGGCCAGCAGCTCCAGCGCTCGTGCCCGCAGGAGCCCTTCGGTGCCGGTGACGTCGCCGGCGAGCACGGCGAATCGGACCGCCTCTTGGGCGTCGTCCTGGGCCTCGAACCACGCCGACGCACGGCGGTACACACCGTCGAGGTGGTCTCCGCCGCTGCGGCGCAATCGGGCCAGGAAGTGGGTTCGCAGCAGCTCGTGGGCCTGGTAGTACTCGCCACGGCGGTCGATGGCCCGGACCAAGGCGGTGGTCGCCGCGAGACGCTCCAGGACCTCCACGGCGGCAGGATCGTCGGTGAGGGCCCGTGCGAGGTCGACCGCGATGGGCGAGCAGGCGCAGGCGACCTCGATGACCCGGCACTCCCGCTCGTCCAGGTTCGACAGGACCTCGTCCACCAGGTAGTCGGCCACCGAGCGATCGTCGCCGGCGAAATCGGCCACCATCGTCGATCGGTCCGGCGTGCTGTGCAGCGAGAGGGCGACCAGGCGCAGGGCAGCGACCCAGCCCTCGGTGCGGTCGACCAGCACGACGGCCTGGTCCCGACTCAGCTCCACCGAGGTCAGTGCGAACAGCCGCTCGGCGTCGGGGACCGAGAAGGCCAACTTGTCCACCCGTAGCTCACCCAGGCGATCCTCCAACCGGAGGTGGTCGAGGCCGATGGGCGGGTCGACCCGGCTGCACAGCACGAGGGTCATCCCGCGGAGCGGATGGCGCACGAGTGCGCGCAGCGCCCGCTGCGCGGGATGACCGACAATCTCGTCCACGTCGTCGAGGACCAGCCGCACCGGAGCGGGCAGGTCGTCGAGTGCCTCCAGCACCGCGGCCACGAAGGCGTCCCGGGCCCACGGCTCCCCGCCCGGCGGCCACCGCAATCGGTGCAGGGCACTGTCCTCCGGTACCCCCGGGCTCTGCTCGAGCGCGCCCAGCACCGATCGCCACCACGCGACCTCGCCCCGATCGGACTCGTCGAGCGACACCCAGGTCGTCGGGACGTCTGCGGAGGCACGGACCCAATCGGCCACCGCCGCGGTCTTCCCGTGACCGGTCGGGGCGCTCACCAGCACCACGCGGTCCGCCGACCCTGACGGGGCGCTCTGTTCGTCGAGGGCGGACCGGACCGCGTCGCGTTCGACGAACTGCGACGGTCGCGCGGGAACGACGCCCTTCGAATGGCGCACGCCGACCACCCCGCCGTCGGATGCCATGGTGTGGACATCCTCCTCGGTCTGTTGTAGGCATGTCGTCCTCAAGGCGGTAGCAGATCGTCCACATTAGGAGGATTGTTACCTGATCTGACGCACCCGATTGACGTAGCTTGGTAACGCAGCGCTGATCACGGTCAATCGCGCCTACCCCGCGCAGCACGTGTGGAGCGAGGCACGGCCGGGAGTCACCCTGCGCAGGTGACGCCGGCGCGGTCCGGTGACCACCAGGCTGGCGGGTGCGTCGTCGGGCAGCACCTGCAGAGTCCCGGACGGCGACCGCGTCGGAGGAGGTGTGCCATGCCGGTCGGGGCGGGCGGCGATGCCCTCGTGAGGATCGAGGTCGCACTGGCGGCGGAGGACCCGGCACTGGTCGAGACGTTCCACCGGTGGGGCGTGTCCCCGGAGGATCCCGATGACCGCGGCGTCACCCTCGTCGACCGGCGCACCGGTCTGGCCCTGCTGTTCGGGCTGTTGGCCATCGGAGCCGGGACCACGGGCATCCTGGCGCTGCTCCTGCTGGGGGGCACCCTGTTCGCGTGCGTCGTGACCATTCGATGGACGGAGCGGGGCCCGGCGTCGGCATCGGCTGGGTGAGTCGACGATGGACGCCACCCGGACGGCCGCGGCTCTCGGGACCGGCGGTGTGCTCGGGACGAGCTGTCTGTCCACCTTCGTGGTGAACGCCAACACCTCGGCGGTGAGCATCCTGCTGCCCTCGATCGGCGCGGACCTCGACGCCTCGCTGGATCTGCTGCAGTGGGCGGTCACCGGGTACCTGCTGGTGGGGGCGGCCACCATCGTCACCTCGGGCGCGATGGGGGACGTCTTCGGGCGGCGTCGGGTGTTCGTCGGGGGACTGGCCCTGTTCGTCGCGTCGTGTGTGGTGATCGCCCTTGCGCCCGCAGGTGGGCTGGTCGTCGCCGGTCGCGTCATCCAGGGCGCCGCCGGGGCGGCCATCCTCGCGTCGGGGCTGAGCCTGCTGTCGGTGGCGACCGAGGGCCCCCGCCAGATGCGGGCCGTGGCCCTGTGGGGCGCCGCGTCGGCGGCCGGTGCCGCGGCCGGTCCCGTCGCCGGTGGTGTGCTCAACGAGGCGGCCGGGTGGCAGGGCCTGTTCTGGATCGACGCCGTCATCGCGGCGATCTGCATCCCGTGGGTGCTGTGGACCGTGCCCGAGTCCCGTGACCCCGCCCGCTCCCGCACCATCGACATCGCGGGCACCGTCCTGGTGGCCGCGGTGCTCGCGCCCTTCGTGTTCGCGGTCACGAAGGGCTCGTCCTGGGGGTGGGCCTCGCTGCCGACCCTGGGGTGCCTGGTGGTGTCGGTGCTCGCGGCCGTCGGGTTCGTCCTCGTCGAGCGCCGCGTCTCCGCGCCGCTCGTGGACCTGGCGCTGCTGCGCAACGCGCTGCTGGTGGGCGCGACCGGCGCGATCCTCATCGGCGCCGGTGCCATCGCCGGGCTCTCGTTCCTGATCAGCCTCTACTTCCAGGACCCCGCCACCTTCGGGATGAGCAGCCTCGAGGCCGGCCTGGCGCTGTTGCCGGTGGCCGCTGTGGTGATCCTCGTCGCGCCGGCGGTGACCCCGCTGGCGAACAGGTTCGGCGCCCGGCGGGTCGTCGTCCTGGGGTTCGTGCTGCTCACGGCCGGGTTCGCGGTCCTCGCCGCGGTCCGGACGTCGTGGTCCTACGCCGCTTTCTTGCCGGCGCTGCTGGCCATCGCCGTGGGGCTCGGACTGTCGAACGGGCCCTCGTCGTCCATCGCGACGGCGTCGGTGGGGCCCGACCAGGTCGGCGCCGCCTCCGGGATCTCGAACATGGCGCGCTACGTCGGCGGCGCGGTCATGACCGCCGTCGTCGCCGGCATCTACGCCTCGGTCACCGCGGCGCGGACCGTCATCGGCGCCGGGGTCGGCCGAGGCGCTGGCCACCGGACTGTCGCGGGCCTGCATCGTCCTCGCGATCTTCTGCGCGCTGGGTATCCCACTGGCCCGCCGCGTCGCCCGCCGGACGCACCCGCCCCGTCCGGTCGACCTCGCTGCGGCGGCCGCGGCGACGAGCCACACCCTCCCGATCGCCCCGCGACCGTGACGATCGACTTTCGGAATCTCGGAATCACGCGCCGTCGTTGAGCTCTCCGGAGGAGCGAGCGCGGGCCATGCCTCGGCGGGCCGCGCCGACGATCGCCTGCAGCACGAAGCCCAGCACCAGCAGGTCGGCGAGCATCTGGACGGCGACGACCATGCGTGTGCCCGCCGAGACCGGGGTGATGTCCCCGAAGCCCACGGTGGCGAAGACGGTGATCGTGAAATACAGCGCGTCGACCCGCGTCAGCGGAACGGAGAACGACTCCGGTCGCGCCTGGGACGCGAGGAAGTACCCGACGGCGAACAGCAGCAGGAACGCGGGGATCACGACGGCCAGGGTCTCCACCGCCCGCAGGCCGGGATGGCGGGCGCGCACGATCGCACGGGTCTGCCAGGTGATGAGCGCGCCGATCGCCACCAGTCCGGCGAGCAGGAGGGCGAGCGTCGCCATATCCGGACGCATGGACAGCGGCAGCACGAAGTAGAGGGCGACGAGGATCGTCGTGGTCGCGGCCGCGCGGAGCCCGACCAGCACCATCCGGGCCCGGGACGGGCGGGAGTTCGCCGAGGAGTCGACCAGGGACGTCATCATGTGTCCTCGGGCACCGATGGCTCCGGCGTTCCTGTCGCCTCGCCCGGGCTCCGGCTGGGTGAGCGTTCGACCAGCGTCGCCCCCAGCAGCGCCCCACCGACGAACACCACACTGAGGCCGATCAGCCAGGACAGCATCATGAACACGACACCGATCGGCCCGTACTGGTCGTAGTGGATCACGATCGAGCTCGAGAGCAGGAGCCCGGCGAGCACCTTCAGCCCGACCAGACCGAGGGCGATCGCGACGGCTCCGGGCAGCAGGGATCGCCACGCGATGCGGCCGCTGAGCAGGAAGTGCTGGGTCCACCAGGCCCAGGCGACGAGGGCCGGCACGCCGAGCACCACGATCGCGACCCGTCCCGCGACAAAGGACACGGCACCGAGCAGAGCCGCGATCACGACGAGCGCGACGACGCTGATCAGCCACGCCACCGGGCGCCACAGCTCCCGGATCCCGGCACGCGGGAGCCCCCACGCGAGCTCATAGCCCTTCTGCAGGGTCAGCGGCCAGGAGATCGCACACAGGACGGACAGCAGGACGCCGCCCCAGGTGGCACTGGCGCGGACCGTCGCCTGGGCCGAGAAGAGCTGTTGCAGGTCGCGGGTCGCCTGGTCGGTGAGCCCGACGCGCTCGGCGAAGCCGGCGGCCACGCCGCCATCCGCGCCGAGCGGGACCAGCGCCGAGAGGCTGATCAGGATCGGGACAACGAGCATGAAGGCCAGCGCGGCGAAGACGAGCGCCTGATGGATGACGTCGACCTCGAGGGCCCGACGGGTCACGTGGCCCGCGGCCGTGTGCTCGAACTGGCGGCGCCGCTGCTCGTAGCGGGCCGTGACCCGTGCCGCGCGACCCGGCGAGCGGTCCCCCGCCTCCTGCTGCTCGTCCTCCGCAACGGTGACCAGGTCGCCGCGCTTCGTGGCCTCGGTGCCGCGAGCACCCCGCTCGGCGTCCGCACCGGCCGCCTCACCCATCGGCCTCACGCCGGCGGCGGCGTGAGCGCGCCCTCCGTGGCCGGCACGTGACCGTTGCCCAGGTGCTTGCGGGCCCGCTTGTCGGCCCGCTTCTCCTTGGGCACCGAGGGCTCGGAGCCGAGCAGCGCCTCGACCCACTGTGCACGCGGGTCGGAATCCACCAGGACCGCCTTGACCAGCAGCGTCACCGGGATCGCCAGCAGCGCCCCGAGCGGGCCCAGCACCCACGCCCAGAACAGCAGGGCCAGGAACGTCACCGTCGCCGAGAGCCCCACCGAGTCCCCGATGAAGCGGGGCTGGATCAGCGACTGGATCACCATGTTCAGCACGCAGTAGACGACCACCACGGCCAGGGCCAGTTGCCACCCGCCGGTCAGCAGCGCGAGCAGCGCCGGCGGCACCAGACCGATGATGAACCCGATGTTGGGGATGAAGTTGGTGAGGAACGCCAGCACCGCCCACAGCAGCGCCAACTGGATGCCCATGATCGCCAGTGCGGCCCCGTCGAGCACGGCCACGATGAGCCCGAACACCGCGGTGACGATCAGGTAGTTGCGGGTGCCGTGCACGAACCCGTCGAGGGCGGAGATCATGTGGGGGCGTTCCCGCCCGATCATGGCCATCCGCCGCGCGGTGCCGCTGGATTCCGCGGTCAGGAACAGCAGCAGCGCCAGGATGAACACCAGGCTGCTCAGCAGCGAGCCCACCCCCGCGAGCAGGCCGCTCAGCGAGGCCGCCAGCTTGCTCAGGTCCGCGGTTCCCGCGGTGCTGTGGGCCTGCGCCGGGTCGATGCCCACCTTGGCCAGCGCCGCGGTCACCGAGGCCACCAGCTGCTGGGACTTCCCGGCGTTCTGCGACAGCAGGGCCCCGAGCTGGCTGACCGAGGCGACCAGGAACACCGCCAGCACCACCAACGTCCCGTAGATGATCACGACCAGCGACAGCGTCGCCGCCCACGCCGGCCAGCCCTGGCGCCGCAACCACCCCTGGACCGGGGTCACCGCGATCACGATGATCAGCGCCAGCAGCAGGGGCCCGATCAGCCACGACGCCACGAACATCCCGCCCACGGCGATCACCGCCGCGGCGGACCCCAACAGGATCACCACACCCCGCGGCAACGAACTCGTGACCGGGGCGGTGATCGACGCCGTGGCCACAGCGGCATCGGCGGACGGATCCGAGGGCGCCGCCGCGTCCTGGAGGCCGGCCAAGGGCCGGCCGTCCTCATCGGCCATGATCTCCGCTCCTCACGTGTCGGTCGTTCTCGTCAATACCGTCGCTGCAGACGTCGTTCGGCGTCCTCACCCCACGGGGGTGAGCCCTGGGGTGTCGTACCGCGCCGACACGCCGTCCCGGCCTTGCGGCGGCGCTGCCGTCGACCCGCTCACCCGCCCCGAGTGAGACCACGCTGCGCGGCCCGAGACCGACCCGGCACCTGGCGGCGGTACCGGACGCCCTCCCTCCAGTCCGGTGACGACCCGACCCCGGCCAGGGAGGAGGTTGATGGTCGTGCACCCGGCGCACACCCTGATCTCCCCGACGGCTGTGAAGGCCGCATGAGGCCCGACCGCCGAGATGACCGACGAAGAGCACGAGTCCGCCGCCCCGGAACCACACCCGACGCCAGCGCGCGACGGGTCGGCGACCCGGTGGGACGGGGACCAGTCACGCCGGAGCGTCGTGCGGGGCGCGTTTCCGTCCGGGATCATCGCCGACGTTGGCGGTCCAGGAGAACCCCGACGATGACGCCGACGAGGAGGGTGCCGGCCAGTGCTGCCCACAGGGGCATGAACACCACCGGGATCAGGAGCCGGATCTCGGTGAGCTGCCGGTTCTCCACGATGAACACCAGCGCGATCACCAGGAGCACGGTGGCGACCACCCACCTCGAGTTCCATCGACTCCGGGTCTCTCGGTTCGTTCCCCGTGGTGCGGGGCCACTCTTCTGCGCAGGGTGTGCGGACACGTCGTCATCTCCTCATTTGGGCAGGCTCCGCAGGGAGAGGACCTGCAGGCCGAAGGCCTGCAGGCGGGCCAGGACCCCGTGGAGGTGGGCCTCGTCGATCACGTCGCCGAGCATGACGGTCTCGACGGGTGCCTCGGTCAGTTCGAAGTCGTCGAAGTCCTCGCGGATGTCCGGGGACAACCGTCCCTTGATCCGGAGCTCGTATCGGGTGGACGGCATGGAGTACCTCGTCATCGAGTTGCTGCTGCTTCGAGGGCCCACTCTCTGGGCTGGGTGCGCCTCGTCGGCGCGAGGCTGCTCGCGGAACCGGACTTGCGCGTCACCCTCGGCAGGTGAGCATCGGTGCGGTGCGCGCACCGAACAGGTGCTCGCGGAGCCACCTGGGTGTCGGAGCTGCCGGGTCGGGTGCTGCGCCGACAATCGGGTGGGACCATTGGGCGCGGCGGGACCGGTGCCCCGCGACGGCCCCGGGGGCCCTCCGACGAAGGGAAACCCCGAGGCCTGGCCCCCGAGGCCTGGCCGCGCTCCGCGTCAACGAGCGGTGCGCCAGTCGTGCCAGGTCGTGGCGATGGCGTAGAGCACCAGCAGGTCGAACGCGATGATGATGATCGACCAGACCGGGAAGGCAGGTAGCCACACGAGCTGGACGACCATGTTGATCGCGACGAGCGCCACGCCCACGCCGCGAGCCCACGTCGCACCGCCGAGCACGCTCAACCCGGCGACCACGGCCAGGATGCCGAGGACCAGGTGAAGCCAACCCCAGCCGGCGAGGTTCATCGCGAGAACGCGTCCGCCGCCGGTCTGGAAGAACGTCGGCGACGACAGCGCCAGGAGACCCTCGATCACCGCGAAACCACCGATGATCGTCATCAGCACCCCGCCGAAGCCGACCCAGCCCTCCCACCGGACGCGTCGACGTCCTGAACCGTGGTATCCCGGCGTGCGTGACTCCGGGGCGTGGACCGCTCCGGCATCGGGCGTCCCGAGCAGCGGCTCGTTCATCATCGCCTCGTGGATCGTGCGGATGGGGTCAGACGCCGCTCTGCTGACAGGTGGCCGGTCCTCACCCCTTGCGGGTGAGGACCGCCTCCTGTCCGCTCCCCGTCGGGCCCTCCTCGGCGCCCGCGGCGATGATCCAGCGCCTCGTCGAGCGTCACCGCCGCGTCGATCAGGGCGAGGTGGGTGAAGGCCTGCGGGAAGTTGCCGATCTGCTCGCCGGTCAGGGCGATCTCTTCGGAGAACAGCCCGACGTGGTTGGCGTAGGTGAGCATCTTCTCGAAGGCCAGCCGTGCCTCCTCGAGCCGCTGGGCGCCGGCGAGCGCGTCGACGTAGGAGAACGAGCACAGGGAGAAGGTGCCCTCCGCTCCGCCGAGCCCATCCGGGGAGGCCGCCGGGTCGTAGCGGTAGACGAGGCTGTCGGTGACCAGTTCGCCGTCCATGGCGTCCAACGTCGAGGCCCAGAGCGGGTCGTCGGGGCTGACGAACCCGACCTTCGCCATCCGCAGCAGGGACGAGTCGAGGACCTCGTCCTGGTAGTGCTGGACGAACGCCTGGCGCCGCGTACTCCAGCCCCGCTCCATGACCTGCTCGTAGACCGCGTCGCGGGCCCGCGTCCACGCGTCGATCGATGCGGGACGCCCGTGGGCTGCGGCGAGGCGCAGCCCGCGGTCGAGGGCCACCCAGCTCATGAGCCGGCCGTAGGTGAAGTCCCGGCGCCCGCCGCGGGTCTCCCAGATGCCCTCCTCGGGCTGGTCCCAGTGCTCGGCGAGCCAGTCCAGGACGCTGGTGATCGCCGTCCAACCCTGGTGCCCGATCGTCAACCCGTGCTGGTCGGCGACGTAGACGCTGTCGAGGGCCTCGCCGTAGATGTCGAGCTGGAGCTGCTCGGCGGCGCCGTTGCCGATCCGGACCGGGCGCGAGCCGCGGTAACCGGACCAGTGCTCGAGCGACTCCTCCTTGAGGTCGGGGCTCCCGTCGACCCGGTACATGATGTTCAGCGGACCGCCCTCGCCGCCGACCCGCTCGATGATCCGGTCGCGCAGCCAGGCGCTGAACTGCCCGGCCTCCTCGAGGAAGCCGAGGCGGAGCAGAGCCTGCACGGAGAACGAGGCGTCGCGTACCCACGTGTAGCGGTAGTCCCAGTTGCGCTCCCCACCGACCTGCTCGGGCAGGCCCGCGGTCGGAGCGGCCACGAGTCCTCCGCTGGGCGCGTACGTCATCAGCTTCAACGTGATCGCCGAACGTTGGACGATCTCGGTCCAGCGCCCGCGGTAGGTGCACCGCGACAGCCAGGATCGCCAGAACGAGACGGTGTCGTCGAACAAGCGCTCGAACTCCGCCACGCGGACCTCGCGCGGGGGCCCCTGGGCGGCCGACTCGAGCACCACGCCGCGCACGTCCCCGGCCGCGAGGTCGACGGTCACCCGAACGTCTCCCTCGTCGAGGCGGGCGTCGGCAAGCCGCGGGTCGTCGGGCTCGCGCACCGCGTGCAGGGTCAGGGTGAGCGCGTCGGTGCTGAAGACGACGCCGTGCTCGGTGACCTGGGTGCGGTGGGAGCAGCGTCCGTAGTCGAAGCGGGGCGCGATGTCGAGCTCGAAGGTCATCGCACCGCGGACGCAGCGCAACATCCGCGCGAGCCGGTGGTTGTCCGTCGCCTCGTTCCCGGAGGGCGGCATGAAGTCGACGATCTCCCCCACTCCGTCCTCGGTGAGGAATCTCGTGATCAGGATCGCGGTGTCCGGGTGATACATCTGCGTGGTCCGGTATTCATCGCATGCGGGTCGGACGCGGAAGTGCCCTCCACGCGCGTCGTCGAGCAGCGCGCCGAAGACGCTGGGGGAGTCGAAGCGCGGACAGCAGAACCAGTCGATCGAACCGTCCGTGCTGACCAGCGCCGCGGTCTGGAGGTCCCCGATCAGGCCGTGGTCGGCGATGGCGGTCTCGGTCATGACCTTCTCCTCGGTGGTGCCGTGGGCCACTCGTCGAGAGAGGGGCCGCGCTGCTCGCGCGCAGGCCCACACCGTCACCCCGCGTCCGATGTGGGACATCACCCGCCGAGGGCGACCGGGACGCGCGTGGGTCCCCGAGCAGGTGACCCCGCATCGCCGCAGTGTGGGTTCGAGTCCCACCGGGGGCACCGTCGGACGACGAGCCGTTCACCCGGGTTCACCCGTGCGTCGCTCCGCGGAGAGACTGCCGACCCCCTCTCCTCACCCGGCCAGGCCACGCTCCTTTGTAACCCGTCCGGAGCAGCTGCACGTCGTGTGACCGCTTGCGTCCCGGCTCGGACCGCTCGCCGTTCCCGCGCCGGTGCTTGCTCCGAACGGGCGAGGTGAATGGGTCAGAATTCGTCCAGGAGGTGAGCGGGGTGGCTGACTTCGAGGACGTCGTGCTGCCTACGGGCCACGACGGTCCGCGGAGCCCGGTGGGCCTGCCGCGCGGGGCGAGCGGCCCGGTCGCCCGGCCGCCGTGGCAGGAGCTGGAGACGATCCGCCCGCTCACCCTGCGCTCGTGCCGGCGCATCGTCGTGGTGGCGCCGCACCCGCGTGACGAGATCCGCGCGGCGGGCGGACTGCTGCGCCGTCTCGGGTCGCGCCACGCGGAGGTCGACGTCCTCAGCCTCACCGAGCGACCCACCCGCACCTGCCCGACACCCTCCGTCGAGGAGGACACGCCAGACCCCCTGGCGTCGTTCACCCTGGACGACCTCCTCGCCGGCCGGCTGGACCTGCTCGACGACGAGGACGGCGGGGACGACGGGGACGACGACCCGGACCTCGACGGGGCCGGGGCCGACGAGCCCGCCGACCCCGACGAGGTGGCCGCCGAGGCCGCCTACCGCGCGCTGGGGCTGTCCGTCGTGCGCCGGCACCGGCTCGGTCTGCCCGACGGCGGGGTCGCCGCGGCCGAGGCCGACGTCGTCGGCGCGGTCAGCGAGATCGTCGGGTTCGCCGAGGACCCGTCCGGGCTGTGCGTGCTGGCGCCGTGGTCGGGCGACGGCGACGACGACCACGAGGCGGCCGGGCGCGCCGCGGAGATCGTGACGGCGGCCTACCGGGTCCGCCTCGTGCGCTGGCTGGACCGCGCCTGGAGCTGGGCCGGACCCGACTCGGACGAGGTGCCCTGGCGGCGGGCCCGCCAGATCGTCCTGAGCGACACGGTCATCGCGCGCAAGCACGCGGCGAGCGAGGCGTTCAGCGCCGCGCTGGGCGGCGGCGCCGGCCACGACCTGGAGCTGCCCGACGGCTCGGCCCCGGGACCGCGCGAGGTCTTCCTGGTGTGAGGGGCCGTCCCGTCGGGTCCTCCCCGCCGTCCGGTGGCGCGTCGGGCCGAGACGCTCCCGGGTGGCTAGGCTTCGGCGGGTGACCCGCAGGGCGAACGGCGACGGCGTGGACCTGGCGACGTCGTGTCCGCCCGGGATGGCCGACGAGGCCGCCCGCGTGCGTGCCGGCCTGGCGGTCGACGGTACCGGGAATCTCCCGCAGGTCCTGCACACCGCCCCGGCGGCGGTCGCGCTCATCGACCTCGACGCCGGCACCGTCACCTACGCCAACGGCTCAGCCCAGGAGCTCACGGGCGGGCGTGTCGAGCTACCCCTCGACATCGACGCCTGGAGCGAGGCCGCGGGCCTCACGGACCTCTCCGGGCGACCGATGCGCGACACCGCGTCCCCGCTCTCCCGGGTCGCGCAGGGGATCCCGGTGTCCGGGGAGCCCGTGGCCATCGCCGACGCCGCCCGCAAGGGGTCGGAGGCCACCGAGGAGAGGCGCGAGGAGGCCGAGTGCAGCCTGCTGTGGGTCACCGGGTTCCCGCTCTCCGAGGACGACGACGAGCGGCGCCGGCTCGCGCTCGTCGTGTTCCTCCAGCTCTCCGGTGCCGGGGCGCAGCGCCACCTCGAGATGATGCGCGACCGCGCGCTCGTCGCCACCGAGCTGTCGTTCACCATCTCCGACCCGGCCAGGGACCAGAACCCGCTGGTGTGGGTCAACCCGGCGTTCACGCGGCTGACGGGGTACGACCTCGACGAGGTCCTCGGCCGCAACTGCCGCTTCCTGCAGGGGCCCAACACCGACTCGACCTCGATCTCGCGCATCCGCAGCGCGCTGGCCGACGAGCGGCCGATCACCGAGGTTCTGCTCAACTACCGCCGCGACGGCACCGCCTTCTGGAACCAGGTCTCGATCTCGCCGGTGTTCGACGGCTCGGGCAACGTCGTCAACTTCGTCGGGGTCCAGGCCGACGTCACCGAGCGCGTCATGGTCGAGAACGAGCGCCGGGCGGCGCTCGCCGCGGCCGAGGAGACCCGCGAGCAGCTCCGGCTGCTCACCGACTCGACGGCCGCGATGACGGCGTCGCTGGACGCGGGCGGTGCCGCCCGGGCGCTCGCGCGGATCGTGGTGCCCGCCCTCGCGGACTACTGCTGTGTCGACCTGCTCGACGAGGTCGGGCTCCCGTCGTCGTCGCACCGGGTGGCGGTCAACCACCGCGACGACTCCAAGACCGAGACCGTCGGCACGCTCGGGCGCTGGATCACCCCGACCGAGGACGGGGACGACCCGGTCGACCGGGTGCTCGCCGGCGGGGCGCCCTCGCTGCTCCCGGAGCTGCCGGTGCGCCCGGAGGGGCTGCGCGACGAGCCGGAGCTGACGGCCCGCTACGAGCAGCTGCGGCCGCGCTCGGCGATCGTGGTGCCGCTGCGGGCGCGGGGCCAGGTGCTGGGCGCGCTGACGCTCGGCACCGAGCTGCCCTACGGGCGCCGCTACTCCCAGCGCGACCTCTACCTCGCGAGCGACCTCGCCGCCCGTGCCGGGCTCGCCGTGGACAACGCCCGGCTCTACGCCCGCGAGCACGGTGCGGCGGAGACCCTGCAGCGCAGCCTCCTGCCCGCGGTGCCCGAGGTCCCGGGCCTCACGGTGGCCTCGCGCTACCTCGCGGCGACCGACGGTGCCCAGGTCGGCGGTGACTGGTACGACCTGCTGCCGCTCCCCGACGGCGCGGTGGGGGTGGCGGTCGGCGACGTCGTCGGGCACGACCTGCGGGCCGCGGCGGCGATGGGTGAGCTCCGCGGTGTGCTGCGCTCCTACGCGTGGGAGGGCCTGGGTCCCGACGCCGTCATCGACCGGTGCAACGACCTCGTCCACGGGCTGGGCATGGCCGCCATGGCGACCGCGGTGTTCGGGCGGCTCGAGCGTGCCGCCGACGAGGAGGGCTGGGTCCTCGGGTACTGCAACGCGGGGCACCCGCCGCCCCTGCTGCGCCGGGGTGACGGCACCGTCGAGCTCCTCACCGGGAACCTCTCGCCGCTGATCGGCGCCACCCGCGAGGCGTCCCGGGGCTGCACCGAGGTGCGCTGCCGCCCCGCTGACGTGCTCGTCCTGCACACCGACGGGCTCATCGAGGGTCCCGGCTTCGACGTGGACGAGCGCACCGACCTGCTCGCCCGGACGCTCGCGGCCGCGACCGACGTCGAGGACGTCGGGGCGCTGTGCGACCGGGTGCTCGAGGTGCTCGGCGCGGACGGGTTGCGCGACGACGCGGTGCTGCTGGCGATCCGGCTCGGTGCCTGAGCAGGCTCCCCGACGCACGCCGGCCGGTGGACCCGACGTCGGGTCCACCGGCCGTGGCGTGTCGCCGCGCGGTCTACTGCGGGGGCGGGGGCGGGGGCTGCTCGCCCTGCGGCGGGGGCGGGTTATCCCCGCCGTGCAGGTACTCCTTGGCCTTGTCGCCGGCCTTGTCGAACTGCTCGTCGTGGCCCTCGAACTTGCCCTTGAGGGCGTCGCCGCCCTTGTCGACGAAGGAGTCGGCCTTGTCCGGGTTCTTCCCGGCCCACTCCTTGGCCTTGTTCACCATGTCGCCGAGCCCTGCCACGGGGTCCTCCCTGAGCATCTGGGTCTGTTCAGAGACAGGATTCCCAGATTGCTCGCGATGACACCAGGACCGACGTAAATGACACTTTACCTGCCGGGGAACCTCGTCCGGGCCTCGCGCGTTGGAGTGGATGGAGCGGTCGACCGTCGCAGGAACGCCCTGCGCGCGGGCCCACGGATGGGCGACCGCCCCTCGCACGTGAGGAGGACGAGTGCGCACCAGCAGCAACCCGGCGTTCCGCAACCTGCCGACATCGCCGGGCGGGTACGCGCGGTTCGGGGACGCGCCGGCGGGTCTCGGGGGCGGCTTCGGCGGCTCGCCCGGAGGGCCGGCGTCCCGGGTGGGTGCCGCCGATCGGCCGCTCACCGTCGACGACGTCGTCCAGAAGACCGCGCTCAACGCGGTCGTCGCCATCGCGGTCGGGGTGCTCGTCGCGATCAGCGGGCTCTACCTGCTCGGGATCGTCGGGTTCCTCGTGGGCCTCGTCGTCGCGCTCGTCATCATCTTCAAGCAGAGCACCAACCCCGCGCTGGTCCTCACCTACTCGGTGGCCGAGGGCATGGCGCTGGGCGCGATCACCGGGGCGCTCGAGTCCTCCAGCAACCAGTACGCCGGCATCGGTTTCCAGGCGATCCTGGGCGTGGTCGGCGTGTTCATCGGGATGCTCGTGGTCTACAAGACCGGCGCCATCCGGGTCACGCCGCGGCTGACGAAGATGGTCATCGGCGCGGCCATCGGCGTCATCGTGCTCATGCTGGCCAACCTCGTCGTCGGGTTCTTCGCCGACGGCGGCCTGGGCCTGCGCTCGGGCGGGACGCTGGCGATCATCTTCAGCCTGGTCTGCATCGCGATCGGCGCGTTCATGCTGCTGCTCGACTTCGACCAGGCCGACCAGGCCGTCAAGGCGGGCGTGCCGGCGCGCTTCGCCTGGTACCTGGCGTTCGGGTTCATGACGACGCTGGTCTGGCTCTACATCGAGATCCTGCGCCTGCTGAGCTACTTCCGCGAGTAGGCGGGAGCGCGGCTCGGCTCTCGCGCGCGAGGAGGGGCACCTTCGGCCGGGACACGGCTGGGGGTGCCCTTTCGTGTGCCCCGGGGGCTGCGCCTTGTGCCCCTCGTCGCCGCCCCGGGCGCCGGAGCCGAGGCCGGTCAGGACAGCCGCTCGAGCACCATCGCCATGCCCTGGCCCCCGCCGACGCACATCGTCTCGAGCCCGATCGTCGCGTCCTTCGTCCGCAGCCCGTTGAGCAGCGTCGTCGCGATCCGCGCCCCGGTCATGCCGAACGGGTGGCCGACCGCGATCGACCCGCCGTGCACGTTGAGCTTCGCCTCCATGTCCGAGTCGGACATGCCGATGCCGTGCGCGGAGGGGATGACCTGCGCGGCGAACGCCTCGTTGATCTCCACGAGGTCCACGTCGTCGATCGTCAGGCCGGCCCGGCCCAGCGCCTGCTTCGAGGCCCCGATCGGACCCAGGCCCATGATCTCCGGCGACAGCCCGGTCACGCCGGTCGACACGATCCGGGCGAGCGGGGTGAGTCCCAGGTCGGCCGCGCGGGTCGACGACATGACGACGAGCGCCGCGGCACCGTCGTTGAGCGGGCACGCGTTGCCGGCGGTGATCCGACCGTTCGGGCGGAACACCGGCTTGAGATCGGCCACCGCCTCGTAGGTCGTGCCGGGGCGCGGCGAGTCGTCCGCGGAGATCACCGAGCCGTCGGGGGTCGTCACCGGCGTGATCTCGCGCGCCCAGAAGCCGTCCTTCGACGACTGCTCGGCGAGGTTCTGCGAGCGGACGGCGAACCGGTCCATCTCCTCGCGGGAGACGTCCTCGGCCAGCGCGACGTTCTCCGCCGTCTGGCCCATCGCGATGTAGGCGTCGGGGAGCAGCCCGTCGGCCCGGGGGTCGTGCCACTCGTCGGCGCCGGACGCGGCGGCCTCCGCGGTCCGGGCCTGGGCTTCGTCGAAGAGCGGATTATGCGTGCCGGGTAGCCCGTCGGAGGAGCCCTTCTCGAAGCGGGACACCGTCTCCACCCCGGCGGCGACGAAGACGTCGCCCTCACCTGCGCGGATCGCGTGCGCGGCCATCCGGATCGTCTGCAGCGACGACGAGCAGTACCGGGTGATCGTCGTGCCCGGAACGGTGTCCAGACCGAGCTGCACGGCGACGATCCGGCCCATGTTGTAGCCCTGCTCGCCGCCCGGCAGACCGCACCCGAGCATGAGGTCCTCGACCTCGTCCGGCGGCAGCGACGGGACCTGGTCCAGCGCGGCCCGCACCATCTGCGCCGCCAGGTTGTCGGGACGCGTCCCGGCGAGGGTGCCCTTGCGGGCGCGGCCGATGGGGGAGCGGACGGCGGAGACGATCACGGCATCGGGCGTCCCGGAGTTCTGGGCCATGCCCCAGAGATTAGGCGCGACGGCGGGCGGCGTCGCCGGTCGTGCCCGCCACGGCGGTGATTCGCCGCACAACGCGACCGTCGCCGCGCCGGCCCGGCAGGATGGGCGGCATGCAGTACGCCGATCACGTGGGGGACCTCGTCGGTCACACCCCCCTGGTGAAGCTCAGCCGCGTCGTGCCGACCGGGCCGGACGCGCCGGTGGTGCTCGCCAAGGTCGAGTACTTCAACCCCGGCGGCAGCGTGAAGGACCGCATCGCCGAGAAGATGGTCCGCGCCGCCGAGGAGTCCGGCGAGCTGAAGCCGGGCGGCACGATCGTGGAGCCGACGTCGGGCAACACCGGCATCGGTCTCGCGATCGTCGCCCAGCAGCGCGGCTACCACTGCATCTTCGTCTGCCCGGACAAGGTCAGCCCCGCCAAGCGCGACGCGCTGCGCGCCTACGGCGCCGACGTCGTCGTCTGCCCGGGCGCGGTCGAGCCCGAGCACCCGGACTCCTACTACTCGGTGTCGGACCGGCTGGCCCGCGAGACCGACGGCGGCTGGAAGCCCAACCAGTACGCGAACCCGAACAACCCTGCCTCGCACGTCGAGTCGACCGGCCCCGAGATCTGGGAGCAGACCGCGGGCCGGATCACGCACTTCGTGGCGGGCGTCGGCACCGGCGGCACGATCTCGGGCACCGGGCGCTACCTCAAGGACGTCTCAGGGGGGCGCGTGCAGATCGTCGGCGCGGACCCCGTCGGGTCGGTCTACTCCGGCGGCGACGGCCGGCCCTACCTCGTCGAGGGCGTCGGCGAGGACTTCTGGCCCACCACTTACGACCGCGGGGTCGCCGACCGTGTCGTCGCGGTCTCCGACGCGGACTCCTTCCACATGACGCGGCGACTGGGCCGCGAGGAGGCCCTGCTCGTCGGCGGGTCGTGCGGGATGGCCGTCGAGGCCGCCGCGCGCCTCGCCGCGGAACTGGGTCCCGACGACGTCGTGGTCGTCCTGCTGCCCGACGGCGGGCGCGGCTACCTGTCGACGGTGTTCAACGACCAGTGGATGCAGTCCTACGGCTTCCTGCAGGCCGACACCGCGGAGTACACCGTCGGCGACGTGCTGCGCGGCAAGGACGGGTCGATCCCCGACCTGGTGCACGGGCATCCGGCCGAGACGGTCTCCGACATCATCGCGATCATGCGCGAGTTCGGCGTCTCGCAGATGCCGATCGTCAAGGCCGAGCCCCCGGTGATGATGGCCGAGGTCCGCGGCGCGGTCACCGAACGGGACCTGCTCGACCGGCTCTTCACCGGGAAGGCCTCGCTGACCGACCGCGTGGAGGACCACCTGGCGCCCCCGCTTCCCACGGTCGGCATCACCGAGCCGCTCTCGCAGGCCATGACCTCGCTGCAGGGCGGCGACGGGCTGCTCGTCATCTCCGACGGGCGCCCGGCGGGCATCGTGTCGCGGGCCGACGTGCTCGCGTTCCTGGCCGGGCGTTAGCGCTTCGCGCTCGTGCGTGCGTTTCCGTGCTGGGGCACGGAAACGCACGCACACCCCGTGGGGGAGACTCGACGACGTGAGTGACCACGGCTTCGCCACCCGCGCCATCCACGCCGGCCAGGACCCGGACCCGACCACCGGCTCCGTCGTGGTCCCGGTGCACGCCGCGTCGACGTTCGCCCAGGACGGGGTCGGCGGGCTGCGGTCGGGCTACGAGTACGCGCGGACCGGCAACCCCACCCGGGCCGCGCTGGAGGCCCAGCTCGCGGCCCTCGAGGGCGGGCGGTTCTGCCGCGCGTACGCCTCCGGCATGGCCGCCGAGGACACGCTGCTGCGTGCGGCGCTGCGGCCCGGGGACCATCTGGTCATCCCGATCGACGCCTACGGCGGCACGTTCCGGCTCATCTCGACGGTGCTGGCGGACTGGGGCGTGCGCTACTCGGCGGTCGATCTCTCCGACCTCGACGCCGTCCGCGGGGCGATCCTCCCGGAGACGAAGCTGCTGTGGTGCGAGACCCCGACCAACCCGCTGCTCTCCATCGCCGACGTGGCCGCGCTGGCGTCGCTCGCGAGTGAGCACGGGCTGCGCCTCGTCGTCGACAACACCTTCGCCTCGCCCTACCTGCAGCAGCCGCTCACGCTCGGGGCGAGCGTCGTCGTGCACTCGACGACGAAGTACCTGGGCGGGCACTCCGACGTCATCGGGGGCGCGGTCGTCACCTCCGACGAGGAGCTCGCGGCCGACCTCGCGCGGCTGCAGAACGGCATGGGGGCGGTGCCCGGGCCGTTCGACTGCTTCCTGACCACCCGCGGGATCAAGACGCTGGCGTTGCGAATGGAGCGCCACTGCGACAACGCCGAGCGGGTGGTGGAAGCCCTGGTGGCCCACGAGGCGGTGTCCTCGGTGCTCTACCCCGGGCTCGCCGCGCACCCCGGCCACGAGACGGCCGCCAAGCAGATGCGCCGGTTCGGCGGGATGGTCTCCGTCCGGCTGGCCGGTGGGGATGCCGCGGCGCGGGCGCTGTGCGGGGCGACGCGGGTGTTCACGCTCGCCGAGTCGCTGGGCGGGGTGGAGTCGCTGATCGAGCACCCGGGGGCGATGACCCACGCCTCCACGGTCGGCTCGCCGCTGGAGGTCCCGGCCGACCTGGTGCGCCTCTCGGTGGGCGTCGAGGACGGCGACGACCTCGTCGACGACCTGCTCGAGGCGCTCGCGAAGGTCTGAGGCCACACCGGAGGGAGCGAACGGCCCGCTCGCACGCGTAGAAGCAGTGAGAGCGCCGTTCGCTCCGGGGCTCGGCGCTACCCGCGCCGGGCGTCCGCCTGGTCGTTCGTGGCCCCGTGCGGCGCGGTGTGGCCCGGCACGACCAGACCCGGGACGCTGCATCCGCCGATGAGCACCGGGCCGTGGTGGGTCTCGACGAGGGTGCCGGGAGTGTCGCAGCCGGCCTGCGAGACGGTGAAGACGGCGGCGCCGGTGAGGGCGGCGGCCACGACCAGCGGCGCGAGCAACCCGACACGCGCGGCCCGACGCACCGGCGGGCGGCCCCCCCTCCGTGTTCCGGTCATGCTGCTGCCCTCCCCGGCCCCGTTCACGCTCTCAACACAGGCTACCGACCACGTACGCCGTCATCGGCGGATCGGTTCGACGCATCCGATCGGCGAGGCGCGGGCGTCGCCGACCGGACCGACGCGGGACTCACCGCGGGCGCGGGTGCCCGCCCGTCGCGGGGGCGAACCGGTCGCCGACGTCATCCACGCAGTGGGAACTCCGGGAAGCCCGACCCGGCGCCACCCGGACCCGCGACGGCGGGCACCATCACCACCGTGCCCCCGACGCTGGTGACCCGCGACGACGTCGAGGCGGCGCGGGTCGTCCTCGACGGTGTGGTCCGGCGCACGCCGGTGGAGCCGTCGCGGGTCCTGGCGGCGTCCGCCGGGGGGCCGGTGCGGCTCAAGTGCGAGAACCTGCAGCGCGCCGGCAGCTTCAAGATCCGCGGCGCCTACCGCCGCATCCAGCGCCTCGGCGACGAGGAGCGGGCCCGCGGCGTCGTGGCGGCCAGCGCCGGCAACCACGCCCAGGGCGTCGCGCTCGCGGCTGAGCTGCTCGGTACCCACGCGACCGTGTTCATGCCCGCGGGGGCGCCCCTGCCCAAGCTCGCGGCGACCCGGGGCTACGGCGCCGACGTCCGGCTCGTCGACACGTTCGACGCGACGCTGGACGCCGCCGGGGAGTTCGCCGAGCGCACCGGGGCCGTGCTCATCCACCCCTTCGACCACCCGGACGTCGTCGCGGGACAGGGCACCGTCGGGCTCGAGATCCTCGAGCAGGCGCCGGACGTCGCGACGGTCGTCGTCTGCACCGGCGGCGGGGGGCTGCTGGCCGGGATCGCGGCCGCCCTCGCCGGTACCGGGGTGCGGGTGGTCGGCGCGCAGGCCGAGGCCCACGCGGCGTGGCCGCCCTCGCTCGCGGCCGGTGAGCCGGTCACCGTCACGGGCGCGACGATCGCCGACGGCATCGCGGTGCCGCGCCCGGGCGACCTGACGTTCGCGCAGGTCAGCGCGCAGGTCGACGAGATCGTGACGGTGAGCGAGGAGGCGCTCTCCCGCGCCGTGCTGCAGAGCCTGGAACGCGGCAAGCTGCTCGTCGAGCCGGCGGGTGCCGCGGCGGTGGCCGCCGTCGCCGAGTACCCGGGACGGTGGCCGTCCCCGGTCGTCGCCGTGCTCTCGGGGGGCAACGTCGACCCGCTCATGCTCGATGAGATCGTCCGCCGGGGTATGGCCGCCGCGGGCCGCTACGCGACGCTGCGGGTGCGTCTGCCCGACCGCCCGGGCTATCTCGCCGACCTGCTCGCCCACCTCGGGCGGCTCGGCGGCAACGTGGTCGACGTCGAGCACCGCCGGCTGGCGGCCTCGCCCCGCCTGGGCCCGCTGACCCTCGGATCGGTCGAGGTGGCGCTCACGCTCGAGGCGCGCGGCCACGACCACCGGGCAGCGATGGTCGAGTCCCTCCGCGAGGCGGGCTACGCCGTCGCGGAGGGCGCCGCGTGACGGGGAGCCGGGACCGGGGGCTCAGGGGCGGTAGGGCTCGGCGGAGACGAGCGTGACCGCCATCGACCCGCCGTCGGGTAGGTCGTAGCTCACGGTGTCGCCCGCCTTGGCGCCGATGAGCGCCGAACCGAGGGGGGAGTTCGGCGAGTACACCTCGAGGTCGCCGTGCGAGCCCTCCTCGCGCGATCCCAGCAGGAAGGTCTCGGTGTCGTCGTCGCCCTCGAAGCGGACCGTGAGCACCGTCCCCGGGACGGCGGTCCCCGACTCGGCCGGGGTCTCGCCGACCTTCGCGGTGTGCAGGAGCTCCTGCAGGTGGCGGATGCGGGCCTCCATCACGCCCTGCTCCTCGCGGGCGGCGTGGTAGCCGCCGTTCTCCTTGAGGTCGCCCTCCTCGCGGGCGGCATTGATCTTCTGCGCGATGGCCGGACGCTGCGCCACCAGGTCGTCGAGCTCGGCCTTGAGGCGATCGTGGGCCTCCTGGGTCAGCCAGGTCACCTGGGTCTGCGTCTCGGTCACGGCTATCAACTCCTCGGAGGTCCGGTCCCGCGGTCACGGGGCGGCTGCCTGTCGGCCCGGGCCCGCAGACCCCGGTGGGTCGGTGTACGGACCCGTCCACAGACGGAAAAACACGACCCGCGGCATGCGGGCCGTGTCGGGCGACACTAACACGCTCGGGGGCACGGGGGACCCGTACGAACGACGCGGCCAGGAGGTTCCCGGATCTCCGGAGAATCTCACAGGGCCTTCGCCACCTGCGACGATCGTGTGATCACCGGGGTGCGAGACCCGGCGCGGAGCAGGGGGTCGGGGGTGCGGGGGATGATGGTCCGGTGGAGTCATCCGAGGGCCTCATCGAGGCGTCCCCGTTGCGCCAGGAATCCCCCTGGCGCGAGGAATCCCCGCTGCGACTGATGACGGTGCACGCGCACCCGGACGACGAGTCGAGCAAGGGTGCCGCGACGTGCGCGCGGTACGTCGCCGAGGGCGTCGAGGTCATGGTGGTCACCTGCACCGGCGGTGAGGCGGGCAGCATCCTCAACCCGGCCATGGACCGGCCCGAGGTGCTCGCCGCCATGATGGCCGTGCGGCGGGCCGAGATGGCGCGAGCCGCGGCGATCCTGGGCGTGGAGCACCGCTGGCTCGGTTTCATCGACTCCGGGCTGCCGGAGGGTGACCCCAAGCCGCCGCTGCCCGAGGGCTGCTTCGCGCTCCAGCCGCTCGAGGTGCCCACCGAGGCTCTGGTGCGGGTCATGCGAGAGTTCCGCCCGCACGTCGTCGTCACCTACGACGAGACCGGCGGCTACCCGCACCCGGACCACATCCGTTGCCACGAGGTGTCGATCGGGGCGTGGGAGGCGTGCGGGGACCCGGACCGGTTCCCTGCCGCGGGCGAGCCGTGGCAGCCGCTGAAGCTGTACTACTCGCACGGCTTCTCGAAGGCGCGGGTCGTCGCCTTCCACGAGGCGCTGCTCGCGGCGGGCCTGGAGTCCCCCTGGGCGGAGTGGCTCGAGCGGTGGGACTCCTCCGATCGCCCCGATCCCGGCACCCGCGTGACCACCCGGGTGCGCTGTGCGGAGTACTTCCCGGTGCGCGACCAGGCGCTGCTGGCCCACGCCACGCAGATCGACCCGAACGGCCGCTGGTTCTCCATGCCGATGGAGATGCAGCAGCGGGTCTGGCCCACCGAGGACTACGAGCTCGCGCGGTCGCTGGTCGGGGACCCGGCGCAGACCGAGTCCGCCGAGGACGGCGACCTGTTCGCCGGGGTACGGGAGGAGGTGCTGACGTCGTGATCCCCGCCGCCCTCGCCTCGCCGGTGGCCACGCTCGCCGTCGTCGTCACCCAGACCCAGCCGCCGGCGCCGGGGTCGAACCGTGGCGACGAGTTCGGCTCGTCGTCGCCGATCGCGCTGGTGGTCATCCTGCTGCTCGGGATCGCGACGGCCTTCCTCATCCGCTCGATGAACAAGCGGCTGCGCAACGTGCCGCGGTCCTTCGACCCGCCGGAGGAGTCGCCGTCCGCCGACAGCCCGGATGACGCGCACGTCGACGGACAGGGGTCGACGCCGCCGCGCGCCACCGGGGAGAACGGCACCTCGCGGGAGCGCTCCTCCCCGGACGCCTGAGCCTGAGGGGGCTGTGCCGCAGCTGGACCGGTCGCCCGGGCGACCCGGTGGTGACACCGTGCGACGATTCGTTGTATGGCCAACCGGCTCGCGGGCTCGACCAGTCCGTACCTGCGCCAGCACGCGGACAACCCGATCGACTGGCGCCCGTGGGAGACCGCGGCGTTCGACGAGGCCCGGGAACGGGGCGTCCCGGTGCTGCTCTCGGTCGGCTACTCGGCGTGCCACTGGTGCCACGTCATGGCCCACGAGTCGTTCTCCGACCCGGAGATCGCGGCCTTCGTCAACGAGCACTTCGTGGCGATCAAGGTCGACCGCGAGGAGCGCCCGGACGTCGACGCGGTCTACATGGAGGCCACCCAGGCGATGACCGGCCAGGGCGGTTGGCCGATGACCTGCTTCCTGACCCCGGAGGGCCGCCCCTTCCACTGCGGGACCTACTACCCGGCCCAGCCCCAGGCCGGGATGCCGTCGTTCCCCCAGCTGCTCACGGCCGTCGCGAAGGCGTGGGAGACCGACGGCGACACGGTGCGCGGCGCGGCCGCGCGGATCGCCGACCGGCTGGCCGGGGTGGCCCGCTCGCTGCCCGCGGCGGCGGTCGACGAGGCGACGCTCGCGCGGGCGGTCGACGTGCTGGAGGGCGAGTTCGACCGGGTGGCGGCGGGGTTCGGTGGGGCGCCGAAGTTCCCGCCGTCGGCGGTGCTGGAGTTCCTGCTGCGCCACCACGAGCGCACCGGCAGCGAGCCGGCCTGGCGGATGGCGTCCGCGACCCACGAGCGGATGGCCCGCGGCGGACTGTTCGACCAGCTCGCGGGTGGGTTCGCCCGCTACTCGGTGGACGCCCGCTGGGTGGTGCCGCACTTCGAGAAGATGCTCTACGACAACGCCCTGCTGCTGCGCAGCTACGCCCACGAGGTGCGGCTGGCGAGCGACCGGCCGGACGCCTCCGCGCTCGCCCGCCACGCGGCGGAGCTGACCGGCGGGTTCCTGCTGCGTGACCTGCGGACCCCCGAAGGCGGCTTCGCCTCCGCGCTCGACGCCGACGCCGCGGGCGAGGAGGGCTCGACCTACGTGTGGTCCCCGGCCGAGCTCGCCGAGGTCCTCGGCGAGTCCGAGGGCGCGTGGGCGGCGGAGCTGCTCGCGGTGACGCCGGAGGGCACGTTCGAGCGCGGCCGTTCGACGCTGCAGATGCCGGTCGACCCCGACGACGCCGGGCGTTGGCAGGCCGCGCGCAAGGCGCTGCTCACGGCCCGGGCCGCCCGGCCGCAGCCGGCCCGGGACGACAAGGTCGTGGCGGCGTGGAACGGCCTCGCGATCACCGCGCTCGTGGAGGGCGCGGCGGCGCTCGGCCGGCCGGACTGGCTGGCCGCGGCACGTCGGGCCGCGACCCTGTTGCTGCGCACGCACGTCGTCGACGGGCGGATGCGCCGGACCTCCCGCGACGGCGTCGCCGGCGAGGCACCCGGTGTCCTGGAGGACCACGCGGCGCTCGCCGAGGGGCTGCTCGCCCTGCACCAGGCGACCGCGGAACCGCGCTGGCTCGACGAGGCCTGCGGGCTGCTCGATGTCGTGCTCGACCGCTTCGGCGAGCACGACGACGACGGCGCGCCGACCGGGCTGTTCTGGGACACCGCCGACGACGCCGAGGCGCTCGTCAGCCGTCCCCGGGAGATCACCGACGGGGCCACCCCGTGCGGCTCGTCGGTGCTCACCGCGGCCCTGATCGCCGCGTCGGTGCTCGCCGGCCCCGAGCGGGCCGGGCGCTACCGCGGGGTCGCGGAGGCGGCGCTGACGACGGCGGGGACGCTGCTCGAGCGGCACGCCCGGTTCGCCGGCGGCTGGGCCACGGCGGCCGAGGCCGCGCTCCGCGGGCCGCTGCAGGTCGCCGTCGTCGGGAGCGACGAGACCGCACGCGAGCCGCTCCTCGCCGCGGCACGGCGGGCCGCCCCGGGCGGGACGGTGGTGGTGGCCGGGGAGCCGGACGCGCCCGGCGTGCCGCTGCTCGCCGACCGCCCGCTGGTCGACGGCGCGGCCGCGGCCTACCTGTGCCGCGGCTACGTCTGCGAGCGCCCGACCACCTCGCCCGCCGAGCTCGCGGACGCCCTGCGCGCCGTGTGAGGCCCTCCGGGCGTCAGGAAAGTCGCGTTCCTGACATCCAGTGTCCGGAACGCGACGTTCCTGACGCGAGCGCTCGTCCTCCCTCGGCGAACGGGCGTCGACTCCTGCATGGGTGTAATGCTGTAATTGCTGCAGGCGCGACACGCGAGGAGTGGACGATGATGGTGGGACGAGGACACCGGGGACGCCCCGGCGGGGGTGGACGGGTCGGCCGGGGCGGGCGCCCCGCGAGCGAGCTGCCCCCGACCGACGACCTGACGGCGTGGCTCTCCGGGCGGCTGCCCGACGGCTGGTTCACCGGCGCGCCGGAGGTCACGGTCGACCGCGAGGAGATCCTGGTGGTCGGCGAGCTGCCGGCTCCCGAGACGCCGGCGGACGCCGACCAGGCGGCCCGCGCGGCGAGCGCGGCCGGCCGGATCAGCCGGTTCCGGGAGGAGACCCGCGAGGACCGCATGGAGATCGCCCGGCAGGCCGAGCACCGCTACGGACGCAAGGTCGCCTGGGGCGCGCGGATCCCCGGTCAGGGTGGCGAGGACGGCGTCGAGGAGCTGTTCACCACGCTCTCGGTGCCGGTGATGACCCGGCTGCGCCAGCCCGAGCGGCGGGTCCTGGACACGCTGGTCGACGCGGGGGTGGCGCGCTCGCGGTCGGAGGCCCTGGCGTGGGCGGTGGCGCTGGTCGGCGAGCACACCGAGCCGTGGCTCGCCGAGCTGCGGGAAGCCATGAGCACGGTGGACGAGCTGCGCGCGCGGGGCCCCCGGCTGGACGGTGAGGACGCCTCCGACGCCGAGCCCGGCGATCAGGCGTAGAGCACCAGCCAGATCGCCACGTGGTGGCAGATGGCGGCCACCACGGTGGCCGCGTGGAAGAACTCGTGGTAGCCGAAGGTCGTCGGCCATCCGACCGGCCGCCGGAACGCGTAGCAGAGCGCCCCGAGGGTGTAGAACGCACCGCCGACGAGCAACAGGACCAGCGCCGCCACGCCCCCGCGGTAGAGCAGGTCGGGGATGACGAACACCGCCACCCAGCCCAGGGCCAGGTAGAACGGGACCCCGATCCACCGCGGGGCGTGCGGGCGCAGGAGCTTGAGGGCGGCCCCACCGAGCGCGCCGACCCAGACCACGAGGAGCACGACGAGCCCGGTCGGCCCCGGCAGCGCGAGCACGGCGAACGGCGTGTACGTGCCCGCGATGAAGATGAAGATCATCGCGTGGTCGAGCCGCTTCATCATCGTGCGCGACCGCACCGAGGTCCACGACCGGCGGTGGTAGAGCGCACTGATGCCGAAGAGGCCCAGGACGGTCACCGAATAGACCGCGCAGGCAGCGGCGGCGGCCCCCGAGACCGTGGAGCCGGCGAGGGCGATCAGCGTGGCCCCCGCCGCGACGCCCACCGCGAACGACCACAGGTGCAGCCACCCACGCATCCGCGGCCTGATCGGCGGCGCGAGCGGCGACGGCGAGTCGGTGAGGCTCACCGGGCCAGGGTAGGGGAGCTGTGACCTCGGCGGCGTAACCTGCGCCCGTGAGCGTCCGGGGCAACATCCGCGAGGTCGCCGAATCGCTCTACGAGCGACGGTTGCGGCGCCGGGTCGTGGCCAGCCACCCGCCCCGTCACGTCGGGGTGATCCTGGACGGCAACCGGCGCTGGGCCCGCGAGGTCGGGCTCACCGACCCCAGCGACGGGCACCGGGTCGGCGCGCGGAAGATCGTCGACCTGCTGGACTGGGCCGACGAGGCGGGCGTGGAGGTGGTGACGCTCTTCCTGCTCTCCACCGACAACCTGGGCCGGCCCTCCGAGGAGCTCGAGCAGCTCCTCGAGATCATCGCCACGGCGGTGGAGGGACTCGCCGCGCCGGACCGGCGGTGGCGGCTGCGGGTGGTCGGCAACCCCGACCTCGTCCCCCTGCCGACCGCCGAGCGGCTGGCCGCCGCCGCCGCGGGCACCGAGGGTCGCACCGGCATGCAGGTCAACGCCGCAGTCGGCTACGGCGGGCGCCAGGAGATCGCCGACGCGGTCCGCAAGCTGCTGCTGCGCCACGCGGAGGCGGGGACCTCGATCGAGGAGCTCGCGGAGGTCCTCGACGTCGACCACATCGCCGAGCACCTCTACACCTCCGGACAGCCCGATCCCGACCTCGTCATACGGACCTCGGGCGAGCAGCGACTCTCGGGGTTCCTCATGTGGCAGTCGGTGTACTCGGAGTTCTATTTCACAGAGGCGTTCTGGCCGCAGTTCCGCCGCATCGACTTCCTGCGCGCCCTGCGCGACTATTCCGATCGCCACCGCCGGTACGGCGGCTGAATCCGCGCACGACGAAGCGCACCGGCGCGCCCGTGCCATCCCCCGATGGGCACGGACGCGCCGGTGCGCGTGGAGCGCCGCGGCGCGGATTCCCGGTCTGCTCCCAGGGGACCGGGAGCCCGCGCCGTGGGCCGTCTCGTCGTGGGTCAGAGGACCTTGATGCCCACGTTGTTGAGGATGTCGTTGTCGTCGAGGATGTGGCAGGCGTTCACCGGCACGGCGGTCTGCGCGCCGCCCAGGACGTCGACGATGCCGCCACCCTTCGACGCGCCCAGCTGCGTGACGTCGTTGGAGCACGACGTCGAGGAGCGGTGGTTGTCCGAGCCGTGGTGACCCCAGTGACCGTGGCCGTGGCCGTGGTGCTTGCCGTGGTCGCCGCCGTGGTCGCCGCCGTTGTCCCAGCTGGTCCCGCCGTTGTCGGAGGAGGACGACAGCGGCATGGTTCCGGCGAACGCGGCCGGCGTCAGGGCCACCATTCCGGCGCCCGCCGCCAGGACGACCATTCCCGCCTTCTTCAGCAGCATTCGGAGAAATTCCCCTCGTCAGTCGGCGGTTTCCCGGATCGCTGATCCGGGGGACCGCTTTCGTGTGTTCCGGCCTCACGGACGGTGTGGCCGATGACGTGAAACCTAACGAGGCCACCGGACCGTGGGCAGCGTCCATTCCCCGATCGAGTGGCGAGCAATTCGCAGGGCTACTTGAGTCACCGATCCGGGTGGCGCCGCGGCCCCAGCGCCCCGGGTGCCGGACCCACCGGGAGCATTCAGCCGCGATGCGTCACCGACCTCGACACCCAAGCGTCGTATCCAGCGACGCCGCGTCCGTGCCGAGGCCCGCGGGGGTGGTGTCGGGGTACTGTCCCGGCGCGGTGGACGAGAACGACCCGGAGGGGCTCGCGCGGGCCTACGTGACCCTCGGGCTGCGCCTCGGACGCGTCGTCCCGGGCCTCGTCGACGCCCACGTCGGCGACCCTGCGATCGCCCGCCTCGTGGACGACGAACCGGCCCCCGACCCGGCCGCGCTGCGCCGCGAGGCCGCCGCGCTGCGCCGCCGTCTCGCCCGCGGATCCTCGCTCGGCCCCGTGCGTGCGGAGTACCTCGACGCCCAGCTGGCCGCCTGCGAGGTGGTCGCGGCCCGGGCCGCCGGCGAGGAGGTCGGCGTCCGGACCGAGATCCGGGACTGCCTCGGGGTCGACGTCGGTCCCGGTGACCCCGACGTCTACCGCGCCGCCCACGCCGGGCTGGCCGACGTCCTGGGCACCACCCCGGCCAGGCTGCCCGGTGCGCTCGCCGCGTTCCGGGAGCGCGATCGCGTCGCGCCGCAGCACCTGCGTTCCGGGATGGCGGCGATGACGGCGGCGCTGCGCGAGCGCACCCGCGCCACCGTCGGCCTGCCCCCGGGCGAGGGGGTCGAGCTGGAGATCGTCACGGACGTGCCCTGGGCGGGCTTCGCGCGCCGGGTCGCACCGGGCCGCTCCGTCGTCCAGATATCCCGCGAGGCGGGGCACCGACGCGCCCACCTTCCCCTGCTCGCGGCCCACGAGGCCTACCCCGGACACCACACCGAGATGACCCGGGCCGAACAGGCCGAGCACGCCTGCGCGGGTGCCCCCGAGCGCAGCCTGTTCCTCGCGCGGACCCCGCAGAGCCTGGTGGCCGAGGGCGCGGCGGAGTGCGGGCTGGGCGCGGTCGTCGGGACGGGCTGGGGCACGTGGGCGGCGGAGTACCTCGTCGCCGCCGATGTGCCGACGACGGCGGCCGAGGGCGCGCTCGGTGAGGCCATCGAGCTCGCGATGCTCCCGTTGGGCGCTGTCCGGCAGGACGCCACCCTGCTGCTGCACGGGAGCAACGCCGTCGACCGCGAGGAGCAGGCCCGGCGCCACCTGCGGCGATGGCTGCTGGTCGACGACGAGCGCGCCGGACGGATGCTCGGGTTCCTCGGCCACCCGCGCTGGCGGATCCACACCACGACCTACGTCGAGGGGACCGCGCTGGTCCGCGACTGGCTCGCCGCCCGGCGCCACGGCGAGCCGGCCGGGGTCCGCTTCGCGCGGCTGCTCGACGAACCGTGGACACCCTCCCGGCTGCGACGCGACGGAGGCACACCGCGACACGTTTCCGTCACACACAGCGACACCCGGGGCGGGTGCGCCGAGCGCCATCCCCGCACCGTCGAGGACCCGCCGAGGTCACCGAGCGCATGAGCCACGTCACCAACTCGTCACGTTCGGCGCGCGACAACGACCGGCCGTCGGCTGTACCGTCCGCCTCGACGGCGCCGTAGCGGATGCGGACCGTCCGGGGAGGCCGGAGAGCGTGACGGGTCGGTTCGGATCGCGGTGCCGCGGTACCGCCGGGGTGCGAAGGCCGGGCCGCGCTTGCCCCGCGCCGGCCTCGCTGCCCCCGGCGGCCCTCGGCGTCGTCGACCGGACGGGCTCGGCGGGAGGGCCGGCACCCGGTCCACCTGCTCGGCGCCGGAGAGGCAGGTCCCCCGGCGGGGGACCGCGCCACCGGTTCCGCATCGCGACCTGATCCCGACCGACTCGTCCGTCGAGGAACCGTGGTCGTGGGTGCCGCGACCGCCGAGGGAGTAGCCGTGAGCGCAGAGCACGTCGAGCGTCCCCCGTCGGTGTCCGGCAGCGTCGTCACCTCCCCCGCGGTAGCCGCGGACGGCGAGCGCACCCCCGAGAACGTCGGAGCGCGGGCCGGGATCACCTACGTACTCGACACCTCGGTCCTGCTGTCCGACCCGTGGGCCCCGACCCGGTTCGCCGAGCACGACGTCGTCGTCCCCCTCGTCGTCATCACCGAGCTCGAGGGCAAGCGCCACCACCCCGAGCTGGGCTGGTTCGCCCGCGAGGCCCTACGGCTGCTCGACGACCTCCGCATCGCCCACGGCCGTCTGGACGAGCCGATCGCGATCACGCCGGAGGGCGGGACGCTGCACGTCGAGCTCAACCACACCGACCCCTCGGTGCTCCCGGCGGGCTTCCGGACCGCCGAGAACGACTCCCGCATCCTCGCGTGCGCGGCGAACCTCGCCCGGGACGGGCTGTCGGTCACCCTCGTCACCAAGGACATGCCGCTGCGGGTCAAGGCCGCCGCGGTGGGCCTGCCCGCCGACGAGTACCACGCGCAGGACGTCGTCCTCTCCGGCTGGACCGGCATGGCGGAGGTGACCACGGAGCAGGCCGAGATCTCCGAGCTGTTCGGCGACGGCGTCGCCGACGTGGAGGCCGCGCGGGAGCTGCCCTGTCACACCGGGCTGCGCCTGCTCGGGGGCGGCTCGTCGGCGCTCGGGCGCGTCACCCCCGACAAGCAGGTGCGCCTGGTGCGCGGTGATCGCGACGTCTTCGGGCTGCACGGTCGATCGGCCGAACAACGCATCGCGATCGACCTGCTGTGCGACCCGGACATCGGCATCGTCTCGCTCGGCGGTCGCGCCGGCACCGGCAAGAGCGCCGTCGCCCTCTGCGCCGGGCTCGAGGCGGTCCTCGAGCGCCAGCAGCACCGCAAGATCGTCGTGTTCCGCCCGGTCTACGCCGTCGGCGGTCAGGAGCTCGGCTACCTGCCCGGTGGCGAGAACGAGAAGATGGCGCCCTGGGCGCAGGCGGTGTTCGACACCCTCGGGGCGCTGGTCTCGAGCAACGTCGTCGAGGAGGTCATCGAGCGCGGCATGCTCGAGGTGCTCCCGCTGACCCACCTCCGGGGCCGGTCGCTGCACGACGCGTTCGTCATCGTCGACGAGGCCCAGTCCCTGGAGCGCAACGTGCTGCTCACGGTGCTCTCCCGGCTCGGCACGAACTCGCGCGTGGTGCTCACCCACGACGTCGCCCAGCGCGACAACCTGCGGGTGGGCCGCCACGACGGGGTCGCCGCCGTGATCGAGAAGCTCAAGGGCCACCCGCTGTTCGCCCACGTCACGCTGACCCGCTCGGAGCGCTCGCCCATCGCCGCGCTGGTCACCGAGATGCTCGAGGGCGAGGGCTTGGGCTGACGCCTTGTGCGTGCGTTTCCGTGTCCAGACACGGAAACGCACGCACAAGGCCGGAGGCCCAACTCACCAGCCGGTCGGCAGCGGGCGGCCCTCCGCGAACCCCGAGGCGGACTGCACGCCGAGCACCGCGCGGGCGTGGAACTCCTCCAGCGTCGCCGCCCCGGTGTAGGTGCACGCCGACCGGACGCCCGCGCAGATCGAGTCCAGCAGGTCCTCGACGCCGGGCCGCGCCGGGTCCAGACGCATGCGCGAGGACGAGATGCCCTCCTCGAAGAGACCCTTGCGCGCCCGGTCGAACGCCGAGTCGGTGCGGGTCCGCGCGGTCACCGCCCGCTTCGAGGCCATGCCGAACGACTCCTTGTACGGCGTGCCCGACTCGTCGCGCTGCAGGTCGCCGGGCGACTCGTACGTCCCCGCGAACCAGGAGCCCACCATCACCGCCGAGGCTCCGGCCGCCAGGGCCAGCGCGACGTCGCGCGGGTGGCGCACCCCGCCGTCCGCCCACACGTGCGCGCCGCGCTCCCGGGCTGCCGCGGCGCACTCGGCCACCGCGGAGAACTGCGGCCGGCCCACGCCGGTCGCCATCCGCGTGGTGCACATCGCGCCGGGCCCGACGCCGACCTTCACGACGTCGGCGCCCGCGTCGACCAGGTCCGCGGTGCCGGAGGCGGTGACGACGTTGCCCGCGACGACGACGGCGCTCGGCACAGCCTCGCGGACCGTCCGTAGCGCGCTGATCGTCTTCTCCTGGTGCCCGTGGGCGGTGTCGACGACGAGGACGTCGACCCCCGCGGCGACGAGCTCCTTGGTCCGCGTCACGACGTCGCCGTTCACCCCGAGGGCGGCGGCCACGCGCAGGCGGCCGTCGGCGTCGACCGCGGGCGTGTAGACCTCGGCCCGCAGCGCGCCGGTCCGGGTCAGCACGCCCGCCAGGCGCCTGCCGTCGTCGACGCCCAGGGCGAGGTCGCCCGCGCCCGGCGCGGAGAGCTCGTCGAACACGATCCGCGGCTCGGTGCCGACCGACACCGTCACGGCGGGCACGAGCACGTCCGCGAGCCGGGTGAAGCGGTCGACGCCCGCGCAATCGGACTCGCGCACGACGCCGAGCGGGCGCCCGCCGTCGTCGACCACCACGACCGCGCCGTGCGCGCGCTTGCTGACGAGGTTGAGCGCGGCGGCGACGGCCTCGCCGGGCTGCAGCACGACGGGGGTGTCCCAGACGGTGTGCCGCGACTTCACCCCGGCGACGATGTCGGCGACGGCGGCAGCGTCCACGTCCTGGGGGATCACCGCCATGCCGCCGCGGCGCGCGAGCGTCTCGGCCATCCGCCGGCCGGACACCGCGGTCATGTTCGCCGCGATCACCGGGATCGTCGCGCCCGAGGGGTCGGCGACGGCGAGGTCGACGTCGAACCGGGAGGCGACGTCCGAGCGCTCGGGGACGAGGAAGACGTCGTCGTAGGTCAGGTCGTGGCCGATGCTGCCCGGGGCGTGGCCGTCGAGGAACCGCACGTGCGCACAGTCTAGGCGGACGCAGCTGCTCACGAGGCGAAGCCACCTCTGACCGTGTCGATCGTGTCCGCCTCGGACGCCGGCTTGTCGTCGCGGTAGCGCACCACCCGGGCGAAGCGCAGCGCCACGCCGCCGGGATAGCGGGTGGAGGTCTGCACGCCGTCCAGCTCGATCTCGACGACGATCTCCGGGCGCAGGTACACCGTGTGCGCGTCCCGGTGCGTCTCGTACCGCGGGAACGTCTCGGTCTGCCAGCGCAGCGTCTCGTCGGTCATCCCCTTGAAGGTCTTGCCGACCATGACGAACTCGCCGGAGTCCGCGTCCCGCGCCCCGAGGTGGATGTTCGAGAGCCAGCCCCGACGCCGCCCGGAGCCCCACTCGCAGGCCAGCACCACGAGGTCGAGGGTGTGCGCCGGCTTGATCTTCTGCCAGGACTTCCCCCGCCGGCCCGCGGTGTAGGTCGAGTCGAGCGCCTTGACCATCGAGCCTTCCTGGCCCGCGGCGAGCGCCGCCTGAACCTCCTCCGCGGCCTGTTCCGGGGTCGGGCGCACGACGCCGGGGATCACGCGGTCGCCGACGACCTCGGCCATCTCCCGACGACGGGTCTCCAGCGGCTCGTCGACGAGGTCGGTGCCGTCGCGGTGCAGGCAGTCGAAGAACCACGGCCGCATCGCGCCGCTCCCCAGGCCCTTCATCGAGTCCTGGAACGGCCGGGGGCGCCCGTCGTCGGCGACGGCGAGGGTCTCGCCGTCGAGCACGACGGTCTCGACCGGCATGTCGCGCACCAGCGCCACGATCTCCGGCACCGCGTCGGTGAGCTCGTGCAGCGTGCGTGACCACACCCGGACCTCGTCGCCGCGGCGGTGGACCTGGATCCGGGCGCCGTCGAGCTTGTGCTCGACGACGACGTCGGGTCCCAGGTCGGCGAGCGTGGCCTCCAGCGAGTCGCCGGGGGAGGCGAGCATCGGCCGGACCGGGCGCATGACCTCCAACCCGATGGCGTCCAGCTCCGCCACCGGTTCAACGCTCGTCAGCGCCGCCACCGCCGTCGTCGGGAGCCGGCCCGAGAGCATGAACGCGCGTCGTACGGCGTGGGCGGGCACCTCCGCGGCCGCCGCCACCGCCTCGATCATCAGCCCCTCGAGGGCGCCCTGGCGCAGCTCGCCCCCGAGCAGCCGGACGAGGAAGCGGCCCTCGTCCGCGGTCGCGGCGCCGAGCAGCGACGTCAGCTCGGCGACGCGGCGGGCCCCCACCCCGGTGCCGGACCCGGCGAGCGCCGCCAGCCGATCGAGCGCGGCCTCGACGTCGCCGACCGACAACGAGGCCGCCTCGGCGGGCTCGACGTCGAGGCCCGACAGCGTCCGCCAGCCGACCCCGGTCCGGCCCTGCAGCATCTCGCCGGCCAGCCAGGCCGTCACCGGCGCGACCTCGTCGGGGGCCGCCGCGGCCAGGACCGCGGCGAGCGCGGCGGTCTTGGCCTTGCGCGAACGGGTCGCCGCGACCTGCGAGGAGGCGTCGACGACGGCGGCGAGCAGCACGGGCGCAGGTCGGTTCAGGAGTCGACGCGCGTCATCGCGAGCACGTCGAGGGCCTCGTCGAGCTGCTCCTGGGTCAGCTTGCCCTCGGCGACGTAGCCGTCCTCCTCGATCACCTCGCGGATCGTCCTGCGCTCCTGCATCGCCTTCTTGGCGATCTTGGCGGCCTGCTCGTAGCCGATGAGGCGGTTGAGCGGAGTGACGATCGCCGAGGACGACTCGGCGTAGCGGCGGCAGGCGTCCTCGTCCGCCTCCGTGCCCTCGAGCACCTTGTCGGCGAGCAGGCGCGCGGCGTTGGCGAGCAGGCGGGTCGACTCGAGGACGTTGCGGGCCATCACCGGCATCATGACGTTGAGCTCGAGGTTGCCCTGCGAGCCGGAGAAGGCGACGGTCGCGTCGTTGCCGATGACCTGGGCCGCGACCATCATCGTCGCCTCACAGATCACCGGGTTGACCTTGCCGGGCATGATCGAGCTGCCGGGCTGCAGGTCGGGCAGGTGGACCTCCGCGAGACCGGTCGACGGGCCGGACGAGAGCCAGCGCAGGTCGTTGGCGATCTTGTAGAGGCTGACCGCGACGGTGCGCAGCGCACCGGAGATCTCGACGAGCCCGTCGCGGGCGCCCTGGGCCTCGATGTGGTCGCGGGCCTCGGTGAGCTCGGGGATGCCGGTGGCCTCGCGCAGCTTCTCGACGACCTGGCTCCCGAAGCCCTCCGGGGTGTTGATCCCGGTGCCCACCGCGGTGCCGCCGATCGGCAGCTCACCCAGGCGCGGCAGGGCGGCGCGCAGGCGCTCGGTGCCGTGGCTGACCTGGGTGGCCCAGCCGCCGGCCTCCTGGCCCAGCGTGATCGGCACGGCGTCCATGAGGTGGGTGCGGCCTGCCTTCACGACGTGGCGCCAGTCCTGCGCGCGGCGGTTCAGCACCGACGCGAGGTGGTCCAGGCCGGGGATGGTGTCCCGGACGACGGCCTCGGTGGCGGCCAGGTGGATCGTCGTCGGGAAGACGTCGTTCGAGCTCTGCGAGGCGTTGACGTGGTCGTTGGGGTGGACCTTCTCACCCGAACTGTGCGAGGCCAGCGTCGCGATGACCTCGTTGGCGTTCATGTTCGAGCTGGTGCCCGAGCCGGTCTGGAACACGTCGATCGGGAACTCGCCGTCGTGCGCGCCGGAGGCGACCTCGTCGGCGGCGGCCGCGACGGCGTCGGCCAGGTCACCGTCGAGGACGCCGAGGTCCTTGTTCACGCGGGCTGCGGCTCCCTTGACGAGGCCGAGCGCGCGGATCTGCGCGGGCTCGATCGGACGGCCCGAGATCGGGAAGTTCTCCACCGCGCGCTGCGTCTGCGCGGCGTAGAGCGCGTCGGCCGGCACCTGGACCTCGCCCATGGTGTCGTGCTCGGTGCGGTAGCCAGTGCCGTTGGCGGCTCCTGCGTCGTTGCCCATGGCGGCATCCTCGCCCCTTCCGGCGCGGCGGACGAGTCGGGGCCACCTACCCCCAGGGACTCTCGTCGGTCTCGATCTCGTCGGAGCCGAAGTCCACCGTCGAGTACTCCCGCAGCTTGGCCAGGCGGTGATAGCCGTCGATGAGGCGCACGGTGCCCGACTTCGAGCGCATCACCAGCGACTGGGTGCTCGCGCCGCCGCCGGCGCGGTACTGGACCCCGCGCAACAGCTCGCCGTTGGTCACCCCGGTGGCGCAGAAGAAGATGTTCTCGCCGTTGACGAGGTCACGGGTGTGCAGCACCCGCTCCAGGTCGTGGCCCGCCGCGAGCGCCTTCTCGCGCTCTTCGTCGTCCTTGGGCCACAGCCGGCCCTGGAACGACCCGCCCAGGCAGGCGATCGCCGAGGCCGCGATGATCCCCTCGGGCGTGCCGCCGATCCCGAGCAGCAGGTCGACGTCGCTCTCGTGGCGCGCCGCCGCGATCGCTCCCGCCACGTCGCCGTCGGCGATGAAGCGGATCCGCCCGCCGGCCTCCCGGATCTCCTTGACCAGGCCGTCGTGACGCGGCCGGTCGAGGACGCAGACGGTGACGTCGGCGACGCCGGAGCCCTTGCGCCTGGCGATCGCGCGCAGGTTGTCCTTGACCGTCGCGGCGATGTCGACGACGTCGGCGTACTCCGCTCCGACGGCGAGCTTCTCCATGTAGAACACCGCGGACGGGTCGAACATCGCGCCGCGCTCGGCCACGGCCATGACGGCCAGCGCGTTCGGCATGCCCTTGGCCATCAGCGTCGTGCCGTCGACGGGGTCGACCGCGACGTCGCACTCCGGGCCGTCGCCGTTGCCGACCTCCTCGCCGTTGTAGAGCATCGGCGCCTCGTCCTTCTCGCCCTCGCCGATGACGACCGTGCCGCGCATCGACACCGAGCCGATGAGCTTGCGCATCGCGTCGACGGCCGCCCCGTCGCCGCCGTTCTTGTCGCCCCGGCCCACGAACCGTCCCGCGGCCATCGCCGCGGCTTCCGTCACCCGTACGAGCTCGAGCGCGAGGTTGCGGTCGGGCGCCTCGGGGCGGCGGGTGGCGGCGGACTGGGACGAGGTCACCGAGGGCTCTCCTTGTCGGGCGGGCGGGGGACGGGTGAACCAGTCTCCCAGACCGACGCGGTGACGGAACCGGGATCGGCCGGCCGGGTCAGCGCCGCCCACCACTGGAACGATGGAGGTATGGCACGGAGGCGGTCGTGAGCGCGCCACGGGGTGGGCCGAGCGGCACCGGCAGGTCAGGGATCGGGCCGTTGGCGATCGGGACGCTCGTGCTCGCGGTGATCGTCCTCGCGCTCACGGGGCTCACCCGGGCCTGCTCGTTCTCGCCGACCGCGCCCACCGTCGACCGCGGCTCGGTCCAGCGCATCGACGTCGCGCGGGCATCGCGCGACGCGGCCGGCGCCGTGCCGTTCCCGGTACGGGCACCGGCGATGCCGGCCGACTGGCTCGCGCAGTCCTCCGACGTGCGCCCGGTGGGCAGCGGTCAGGCCTTCCGCCTCGGGTGGCTGACCCCGGAGAACAACTACCTGCGGCTGGTGCAGTCGGACGCACCCGAGGACGCGCTGGTGACCTCCGAGCAGTCCGGGCCGCCTGCGCTCGGTCCGGTGTCGGTCGGCGGACGGACGTGGACGAGCTACCGAGGGGTGCGCGGCGAGGCGCTGTGGGTCACCGACGTGGACGGGGTGCGGTGGCTCGTCACCGGCGACGCGACGCCGGCGCGGTTCACCCAGCTGGTGACGACGCTCGGGTCGCCGGTCGTGCCGCGGAGCTGAGGGACGGCTCGGCGGTTCCCACGGCGCCGTTCACATGTGGAGCCGTTCCCGGATCAGTTCCGCGGCGGCGGGCCCCAGCCCTCGGCGCGCGTCACCCGCTCCCGGGCCCGCTCCTCGGTGGTCCAGCCCGCCGTCGGGTCGGCCGCCGGGGTCGCGCGGGGGAGCGCGCCGGAGCCGGCGGGGCGCCCGGTCACCGACGGGTCTGCCTGGTCCGCGTCCTCGGCCCCGCGGCGGTCGTCGTCGGCGGTCGAGCGGCCGCGCCCGTCGTCGTACCGGTCCGGGACGCCGTACCCGTCGTCGTCCCCGCGGTGCTCGTCCTCCGGCCGGGCGTGCCCGGCGTCGTACCCCGTGGCCTGGCGGGCGCGGGCCTGGTCGACGTGGGCCGCCGCCGCGACCCCCTCGCGGGCGAGCGAGTGCACGCTCTCGCGCATCGCACGCGTCGACGCGGCGCGCAGCTCCGCGGAGAAGACCGGGAGCGGTGCGAACCGGCCGAACGTGTCGCGGAGGAAGTGCGCGAACAGGGTGGCCGTCGAGCGCGACCGCCACATGGTCCACCCGACGTAGAGATCGGAGCCGTAGGGCTGCACCAGCAGCATCGCCCGCTCGCTGCGCTGGCGGAACACCAGCACCGGGACACCCGCGACGGTGCTGGGCTCGACCTCCGCGGGCGTGCGCCGCGCCTGCGCCGCCCGGCTCACCCACTGGTAGGCACCGCGCGCCGCCCCGGCGCGGCCCTCGAGCAGCTGGGAGAACTCGGCGATCGGCTCCTTGGCGGGCGCGAAGAACGACGCGAGCCCGGCCAGGTAGAGCACCGCGGTCACCGCGGCGAGCACGTTCATGATCAGCCGACCGGTGATCGAGGGGCTGGACGTGCTCGCGAGGTAGTCGAGCAGCAGCCAGATGAGCAGCAGCACCGTCGGCGCGACGAGGAAGAGCAGCGCGCGGATGAGGTGCGGCGAGAGCATCCGCCAGGTGACGATGTCGTCGACGAGCACGTCGGGATCGCGGTGGGTGCGCGTCTGCGCGTGGTAGCCGTCGTGCGCGTCGCGGATGGTCCGCGCCCACCCCTGGTCGGAGCTCTCCGGACTGCCCCTGGCGGCGCTCATGGACGCACAGTGTGGCCGACGGCCGGGTCGGGGACGCGCCTACTCGTGCGACTCGGCCTCGCGCAGGACCGTCTCCACCCGTTCGCGCGCGCCGGCGAGGTGGCGCTCGCACGTGCGCGCCAGCGACTCACCGCGCTCCCAGAGCGCGAGCGAGTCCTCCAGGGAGAGCCCGCCCGCCTCGAGCTTCGCGACGACGGCGGCCAGCTCGTCGCGGGCCTGCTCGTAGCCGGGCTCGTCGGTGTCGTCCTTCTCGGCCATGGATCCCTCCTCCCGGGGCAGCATGTCACTCGGCGGCCTCCACCCGGGCCCGCACGGCGCCGTCGGCCAGCCGGACGCGCAGGACGTCGCCGGGGTGGGCCGCCTCGGCGGAGCGGAGCACGGGCGCGGACACCTCGCTCCCGGCCTGCACGATCGCGTAGCCCCGGGCGAGGGTGGCGGCGGGCCCCAGGGCGGTGAGGGAGGCGCGCAGGTGCCGCACGTCGGCGTCCCGTTCGCGCAGGCCGCCCTCGACGACCCGGCGGCCCCGCCCGACGAGGGCCGTCACCTCCTCGCCGCGCGCGGTCACCGTGCGCAGTGGGTCGGCGAGCACCGGTCGGGAGCGCAGGCGCGCGATCCTGGCCTCCTCCCGCTCGACCCAGGCGTGCAGGGCTCGGCGGGCGCGGGTGCGCAGGTGCTCGAGGTGGGCGGTCTCCTCGGCGAGGTCGGGCACCACGCACTTGGCGGCGTCGGTCGGGGTCGCCGCGCGCAGGTCGGCGACGTGGTCGACCAACGGGGTGTCGGGCTCGTGGCCGATCGCCGTCACGACCGGCGTCCGACAGCGCGCCACCCCACGGCACAGCGCCTCGTCGGAGAACGGCAGCAGGTCCTCGACGCTCCCGCCGCCGCGGGCGAGGACGATGACGTCGACCTCCGGGTCGCGGTCGAGCGTCTCGAGCGCGTCGAGGATTTGGGGCACCGCCTGCACGCCCTGCGTCGCGGTGTTGAGGACGCGGAAGCACACGCCGGGCCATCGTCCGGTCGCGACGGTGACGACGTCGTGCTCGGCCGCGCTGGCCCGGCCGGTGACCAGGCCGACGCACCGGGGCAGACGTGGCAGGCGGCGCTTGCGGGCGGCGTCGAACAGACCCTCCGCGGCCAGCAGGGCACGTAGCCGCTCGACACGCGCGAGCAGCTCGCCGACCCCGACAGCCCGGACCTCGTCCACCCGCAGTGAGAGGGACCCGCGCCCGAAGTAGAACGAGAACTTGCCGTGGACGACGACCCGCTGGCCCTCGGCGAGCGGTGGGGCGGCGTCGCGCACCATCGCGGCGGGCGCGGTGAGCGAGAGCGACACGTCGGCCGCCGGGTCGCGCAGCACCAGGAAGGCCGTACCCGTGCCCGGCCGGGCGTTGACCTGCGTGAGCTGCCCCTCGACCCACACCGGCCCGAGCCGGTCGATCCACTTCGACACCTTCAGGGCGACCGTACGCACCGGCCACGGCGCCTCGGCGGTCGTCGCTTCGGCGGTCACTGCTCCGCGGTGAGGGTGGCGATGCGGTTGGTCAGCATGGTCACGAACGCCGGGCGGTCGGCGTGGGCGGATTCGAAGGCCAGCAGCTCGGTGAGCTGGTCGACGGAGAGCCCCCGCAGCCGTGCGCGGAGCTGGGCGATCGTCATCGACTCGTAGCCGGGCAGGGCGTCCGGGGTCTCCTCGGCGGTGTCCTCGGCGGTGAGGACGGGGCGGTCGAGCGGCCGTGCGTGGCCGTTGTTCGACTCCCCGGGCAGTCGGCGCCCGGTGGAGGCCGACCCGCCCGCGGCCTGCCGGAGGGCCGGCACGCGGTCGTCGGTGTCGTCGTCGAAGCGGGCCCAGGACGGGGCTTCCTCCACCGGCCGCGCGCCCTCGAGCGCGTTGTCGCCCTTGATGGCCAGCTCGGTCACGACCTGCTGCGCGCGCATCGACAGCTGCAGTACGCGGCTGGCGGCGGTGATCGGCAGGCCCACGATCGTGCGCGGGAGGGCCTGCACCTCCTCGACGGCGGTCACGACGAGACCCGCGGCGACGCGCACCGGGAACGGGAGGGAACTCATGGCGGCCAGCCTGCCAGCCCACCACGCGGGTGTGCGAATCGCCACGACCCACGCGGCCGCGCGTGATCGCGCGCGGGCGGCCGGGCGGACCGGTGGCCCGTACGCTCGGGGTATGTCCGTCTCTCCGGGACCCGACACCACGACCGTCGAGCACGCCGGCGACACCGATGGCGACGCGGGCTCCAGCGGTGCCCACGGCACCCGTCGCGTGCTCCTCGCCAAGCCACGCGGGTACTGCGCGGGGGTCGACCGGGCGGTGGTCGCCGTCGAGAAGGCCCTCGAGACCTACGGTCCCCCGGTCTACGTGCGCAAGGAGATCGTCCACAACCGCCACGTCGTGTCGACGCTCGCGCAGCGCGGGGCGGTGTTCGTCGAGCGGACCGACGAGGTCCCCGAGGGCGCGACGGTCGTGTTCTCGGCGCACGGAGTGTCGCCCGCCGTGCACTCGGAGGCCCGCGAGCGGGAGCTGCGCACCATCGACGCGACCTGCCCGCTGGTGACGAAGGTCCACCAGGAGGCCAAGCGGTTCGCGCGCGAGGACTACGACATCCTGCTCATCGGGCACGAGGGCCACGAGGAGGTCGAGGGCACCTCCGGCGAGGCCCCCGAGAACATCCAGGTGGTGGACGGGCCGGAGTCGGTCGACGCCGTCGAGGTGCGGGACCCCGAGAAGGTCATCTGGCTCTCGCAGACGACGCTGTCGGTCGACGAGACGATGCAGACGGTGGCCGCGCTGCGCGAGCGCTTCCCGGCGCTGGCCGACCCGCCATCCGACGACATCTGCTACGCCACGCAGAACCGGCAGGTCGCCGTCAAGGCGATGGCCCCGCAGTGCGACCTGGTCGTGGTGGTCGGCTCGAAGAACTCGTCGAACTCGGTGCGCCTCGTCGAGGTCGCCCTGCAGGCCGGGACGAAGGATTCGCACCTGGTCGACCACGCGGGTGAGATCGACGAGCGCTGGCTCGACGGGGCGACGACGGTCGGGGTCACCAGCGGGGCGTCGGTGCCGGAGATCCTCGTCGGTGACGTGCTGCACTGGCTCGCCGATCGCGGCTTCGGCGAGGTCGAGGAGATCACGACGGCCAACGAGAAGCTGACTTTCTCGCTGCCCCGGGAGCTCAAGCGCGACCTGCGCCCGGACGCGGTGCGCTGAGGCGGGCGCTCGCCGGGCGCTCGCCGGGCCGGACCGGCAGGTCGAGGGGTACGTCAGGCAGGTCCGGGACAAGCGTCCCGGAGCTGCCGGGTGTGCTCCTCATCGTGCCGGGGACCTCCACCCGGTCGCCGGCCGACGGCCGGCACTCCCTAGCGCGGGCGCTCGCCCGGGGGCCGGTCGCGGACCGGGTGCACGCCCGGGGGCGGCGGTCCGCCGCCGAGGCGGCGCTCCTCACGCAACCGCTCCTCCCGCATCCGGTCCTCGCGACTGCGGGGTTCGCGCGCGCGGTCGGGGCTGGGCTGCCCGGCGCGCGTGGGTCCGGCGTCGGGACCGGCGCGCTCGGGAGGGGGTGCGCTGCGCTGGGCCGCCGGTCGGCGCTCGGGCCCCGGCTCGGGTCGCGCGGGCTCACGGCGGCCGCGGTCCCGGTCGGCACGCTCGCGCTCCCGGCGATCCCGCACGGCGCGCTCCTGCTCGGCCTGGGCGCGGTCCCGGTCCCGATCGGCACGGGCGCGCTCCTGGGCCCGCCGCCGCTCCCGCTCGGCCTGGTCGCGCTCCGTGCGCGGCGACCCTCGTCGATCGTCCGGCGTCGGCGGCCGGCCGTCCCGGGGGCGGCCGCCGCGGTCCCGCGCCGACCCGCCCGACGGACCGGTCCGCACCGTCTCCTTGCGGGCGGCGCCCTCGTCGGCCCGTCGCCAGCGCTGCACCCGGATGCGGATCACGCCGACGACGACACAGACCACTGTTGTGATCGCCATCGCGGGAAACCCGTTGATGAGCGGGGCACCCACCGCCAGCGCGGTGGACACGAGCCCCCCGGAGGCGGGGAGCGAGCCGGTGGCCGCCACCGCGACCGGCACCGACACCGCGAGCAGCAGGGGCGGCTGCACCATCGGCACGAACAGGTCACGCCGCTGCACGAGCAGGGTGGCCAGGACGCAGCCAGCCGGGTAGGCGGCGAGGAAGACCACTCCGAGACCGCCCGCCCGCACGACGTCCGCCGCGACGCCACCGGCGGTGAGGACTAGTGCGAGCAGCAGCACCGCCCACCACCGCATCCCGCGCACACCCTTGATCGAGGACGCCTCCGCGACCTCGGCGGAGGCCGACGGCGAGGCGTCGTCCCGGGTGGTGGTCACCTGTTCAACGGTAGCGGTCGGCGATCGCCCGTCCGGGCCCCCTCGTCGCCGCTCGGCATGCTCGGGCGGCGCGTTCCTCCCGGTTCCTCCCGTTCCTCCCGTTCCGAACGGCGGCTCCCTGCTCAGCCGGTGAGGCGGTGCACCCCCGGGCTGCCGGCCGGGTGCTCCGGGGGCACACCCTCGCCGTCCGCATCGTCCCCCGCGTCCCCGATGCCGGGTGCGTCCTGGCCGTCCCGACTCGTCTCGTGGTGGGTGCCCACCAGCTCAGGAGCGCCCGGCACCCGAGGACGCCGGTCGACCTGCTCCACCTCCTCCAATGTGCCGCGCGTGACCGACAGCTCGGAGAACCGCCGCGCCGTGACCAGGACCCGGGACTCGAGCGAGCCGACCGTGTCGTTGTAGGCCCGCACGCCCGCGTCGAGCGAGCGGCCGAGCTTGCCGAGGTGCCCGCCGAGCGTGGCCAGCCGCGCGTGCAGCTCGCGCCCGAGGGTGTGGATCTCGGCGGCGTCGCGGGCGAGCGACTCCTGGCGCCACGCGTGCCCGACGGTACGCAGCAGCGCGATCAGCGTGGTCGGCGTCGCGACCACGACGTCCGCGGAGAACGCGTGCTCGAGCAGTGCGGGGTCCGCCTCGAGTGCCGCGGAGAGGAACACCTCGCCGGGGACGAACATGACGACGAACTCCGGTGTCGGGTCGAACGAGCGCCAGTAGCTCTTGGCCGAGAGGGCGTCGACGTGCGCACGCAGCTGCCGGGCGTGGGCGAGCGTGCGTTCGCGACGACCGGGCTCGTCGGCAGCGTCGAGCGACTCGAGGTAGGCCTCGCACGGGACCTTCGCGTCGACCACCACCTGCTTGTCGCCCGCCAGGTGCACGACGAGATCGGGACGGTGGGCGCCGCCCTCGGCGCCGGCCACCGACTGCCGGGTGAAGTCGCAGTGCTCCACCATGCCCGCGAGATGCACGACCCGCTCGAGCTGCATCTCCCCCCACCGGCCGCGGACGTGCGGGGTGCGCAGGGCCGTGGTGAGCGCCCGCGTCTCGCCCGCGACGCCACGCGCGGACTCCGCGACCGCGCCGACCTGCTCCCGGAGCCCAGCGAAGGCCGCCTCCCGCGCGGACTCGGCGGAGCGCATCTGACCCTCGAGGCGCTGCAGCGTCGAGGTGACCGGGTCCAGCAGTGAGGTCATCGCCCGCTCCCGCGCCCCGGCGTCGGCGGCCGCCGAGGACGTCAGCGCTCCCGTCACCTCCCTCATCCGCGACTCGGCGAGCCGCGCGAAGCTCTCCGCGTTGGCCGCGAGCGCCTCGGCCGAGAGCGACGCGAACGCCTCCCGGACCGCGGCGTCCCGCCGCCCCTGCGCCGCCTCCCAGTCGGCGGCGGAGCGGCGCTCGGCCTCGAGCTCCGCCCGCGCCGCAGAGGCCGCCGCGCCCGCACGGCGGACGGCCTCGGCGACCGCGGCCTCCTGGCGCGCCGCCGCGAACCGGGCTGCCACGACGGCGCCGCCCACGGCGCCCAGCAGGGCACCGAGCAGCAGGCCGAGCAGCACGCCCTCGCCGGTGATCGTCATGGGGCGGACGCTGCCAGAAGGGTCCGACAGCCTGCGGCGCCGCGCCGTTCAGCCGTCCGCGACACCGGCCGTGTCGGGGGTGTCGTCGGTGTCCTCCGGCCCGGGTGCGCTCTCGGCGACGGAGCGCGCCGCGGCCTGCGCGCCCTCGGCGGCCAGCAGCCCCTCCTTCACCGACAGGCCCCAGCGGAAGCCGCCGAGCGAGCCGTCGCCGCGCCGGACGCGGTGGCAGGGCACGAAGAGCCCGACGGCGTTGCGGGCACAGGCCACCGCGGCGCCGCGAGGCGCGAGCGGGCGCCCGGCCCGGGTGGCCAGCTCGGTGTAGGACAGCGACGTCCCGGCCGGGATCTCGCGCATGCGCGCCCACACCTGCTGGAGGAACTCGCCGCCGTACTGACGCACCGGCAGTGTCGCCGCGAGGCCGGGCTCGCCGTCGTGGAACGCCGTCACCGCCTCGGTGACCACGCCGAGCTCGGAGCGCTCGACGATCTCGGTGGGGCGCAGCGTCGGGTGGATCAGCGGCAGCAGCTCGTCGTCGGGGGCCGCGGTCCACCCGGCTGCTAGGACGACCCCGTCGGCGTCGACGACGACGGTGAACGGACCGAACGGGGTCTCGAGGGCGGCGCGGGCGCCGGGACGGTCTGACATCGGGGCCTCCGGAATCATCGAGGAGAGGGTCTCGATGGCTTGGACGCGCCCGGAGCCCGATCGGCTCCCTCCGGTTCCGGCGGCCTCGACGGAGGCCGGGGGCTGTCGGACCCGGTCTCTAGACTGGACGACCGTGAGCTTGACCCTCGGCATCGTCGGTCTGCCCAACGTGGGCAAGTCGACGATGTTCAACGCCCTGACCCGCAACGACGTCCTCGCGGCGAACTACCCGTTCGCCACGATCGAGCCGAACGTCGGTGTGGTGCCGCTGCGCGACCCCCGGCTGGACCGGCTCGCGGAGATGTTCTCCTCGGACCGGATCGTCCCGGCGACGGTGTCGTTCGTGGACATCGCCGGCATCGTCGCGGGCGCCAGCGAGGGCGCGGGCCTGGGCAACAAGTTCCTCGCCAACATCCGCGAGGCGGACGCGATCTGCCAGGTCGTGCGGGTGTTCACCGACGACGACGTGGTGCACGTCGACGGTCGGGTCGACCCGGCGGCCGACATCGAGACGATCGCGACGGAGCTGGTCCTGGCCGACCTGCAGACCGTCGAGAAGGCCCTCCCGCGCCTGGAGAAGGAGGCGCGCACCAAGAAGGAGAACCGCCCCGCGCACGACGAGGCGGTCCGGGCCCGGGAGGTGCTGGACGAGGGCCGGACGCTCTTCAGCGCCGGGATGGACTCACCGCTGCTGCGCGAGCTGAATCTGCTCACGGTCAAGCCGTTCCTCTACGTCTTCAACGCCGACGAGGGCGTGCTCACCGACGACGCCCGGCGCAAGGAGCTCGCCGAGCTGGTCGCGCCCGCCGAGGCGGTGTTCCTCGACGCGAAGGTGGAGTCGGAGCTCCTCGAGCTCGGCAGCGAAGACCCTGCGTCCGCGGCCGAATTGTTGGAGTCGATCGGCCAGCCCGAGCCGGGGCTCGACGCGCTGGCACGCGCCGGCTTCCGCACCCTCGGCCTGCAGACCTACCTCACGGCCGGGCCGAAGGAGTCGCGGGCGTGGACGATCCCGATCGGCGCGACCGCACCCGAGGCGGCCGGGGTCATCCACACCGACTTCCAGAAGGGGTTCATCAAGGCCGAGATCGTGTCGTACGACGACCTGGTCGGGGCCGGCTCGATGAACGCCGCCCGCAGCGCGGGCAAGGTCCGCATGGAGGGCAAGGACTACGTCATGCACGACGGCGACGTGGTCGAGTTCCGCTTCGGATCACCCTCTCGTTGAGGACCGCACCTCCTCAGCGACCGGGGTGGGCGGTCGCGGTGAGGTCGACCCGGACGACGCGAGTGCTGGGGTCGTCGCCGCGCTCGAGCGCAACGGACCCGACGTGGGCGAGCAGCGCGGGGATGGCCGTGTTCTCGGTGAGGACCTCGGCGGTGAACTCCGTGATGCGCTCGGCGCGCGCCCGCTGCGCCAGCGCGTCCAGCAGCGCCGAGCCGACCCCGAGGCCTTGCCAGTCGTCGACGACGGTGACCGCGACCTCGGCACTGGTCGGCTGCGCCGGGGAGCCGACGTAGCGGGCCACCCCCACCCCGCGTCCGCGCTCGACGTCTTCGGCGCCGACGGCCTCGTGGCCGTGATGGTCGATCTCGGTCAGAAACCGCAGCTGGGCGGCGGAGAGCTCGGGGAACACGGTGAAGAATCGGCGGTACGCGGTTCGGTCGGAGAGCTGCCGGTACCCGGTGGCCAGCCGTGCCCGGTCCTCGCCGGTGACCGGGCGCAGCCGCACTCGGCGGCCGGCGCGGGTCACCACGACCTCGGACTCGTCGACGGTCGGGTGGGGAGCATCCGCGGAGCACATCGGTTCTCGCTGGTCCCTTCCTGCGAGGAGATCGGAGCCCTGGGCGGGCTCGGTCCCTCCACGATGCCCGGAGCTGCACGGCCCGCTCCGGTGACGATGGCTCGCGCCACCGTCGACTACCTCACATCGATACGGACCGTGGCCGCAGGGTCAGCGCCTCGGCAAGCAGGGCCCCGGTCGGAGGCCTCCGCTGACAGCCTGTCGACGACGGCGCGGAAGACGGTGGCGCGTGCAGACGTCACACCCGGGCTCGACGATGGCGCCTCAGGTCGCCTGGCATCCAGTACAGGTACATCCGCCGTCGCCGCCGCAGCTGGAGCATCCCCCGGCTCCCTGCTCACCGGCCGACTCCCCGACACCGAAGGCCAGGCGCAAGCTCTCCGCCTTCGGGGAATCGCCCAGCGCTGTCGAGATGCGGTCCCACGACCAGCCGGCAGCCCGAGCCTCCTGCACTGCCTGCGTGAGCGCGCTCTGGGCCCGTTGGCGGGCCTTCACCGCGCTCCGTATGAGCTCGTCGACCGGGGCAGTCACTCGTAGAGCATGACTCGCCGGCTGCCGCACGTCGAGGTCGCAGGGTCGCCGTCGGGGCGTCGCTGATTCGCGGTTCAGGACTGCAGGACGACACCTGTCCTGTACCGCGCGAGTCCGAGGCCTGGTCGTCGGATCAGCGCCAGCCCAGCTCGGGAGCGAGGTGGGTGAGCACGCTCTCGATCACGTGGGCGTTGTAGTCCACCCCGAGCTGGTTGGGGACGGTGAGCAGCAGCGTGTCCGCGGCGGCGATGGCCTCGTCCTCGGCGAGCTCGGCGATCAGCTTGTCCGGCTCGCCCGCGTAGGTCCTGCCGAAGCGGGCGTCGCCGCCGTCGAGGTGACCGACCTGGTCGGTGCTGTGGCGCTCCCGCCAGAACAGCTGCCGGTCGAGGTCGCTGACGATCGGGAAGATGCTGCGGCTCACCGACACGCGCGGCTCGCGGTCGTGCCCGGCCGCGTCCCAGGTGTCCCGGAACCGCTGGATCTGCTCGGCCTGCAGCTGGTGGAACGGCACGCCGGTGTCCTCGGTCAGCAGCGTCGAGCTCATGAGGTTCATGCCGTGCTCGGCGGTCCACTCCGCCGTGGCGCGGCTGCCGGCGCCCCACCAGATGCGGTCCCGCAGGCCGGGGGCGTGGGGCTCCACCCGCAGCAGTCCGGGTGGGTTGGCGAACATCGGCCGGGGGTTCGGCTGGGCGAAGCCCTTGCCCGTGATCACCTCGAGGAACACCGACGTGTGCTCCCGCGCCATGTCGGCGTCCGTGGTGCCCTCGGCCGGGGCGTAGCCGAAGTAGCGGAACCCGTCGGTGACCTGCTCGGGGGAGCCCCGGCTGATGCCGAGCTGGAGGCGGCCGCCGGAGATCAGGTCGGCGGCCCCGGCGTCCTCGGCCATGTACAGCGGGTTCTCGTAGCGCATGTCGATCACGCCCGTGCCCAGCTCGATCCGGCTGGTCCGCGCGGCCGCGGCCGAGAGCAGCGGGAACGGCGACGAGAGCTGCTGGGCGAAATGGTGCACCCGGAAGTAGGCGCCGTCGGCGCCCAGCTCCTCGGCGGCCACCGCCAGCTCGATCGACTGCAGCAGCGAGTCCGCGGCCGAGGTCACCAGCGAATGCCCGGACGGCGACCAGTGCCCGAAGGACAGGAACCCGATGTTCTTCACGTTTCAATCAACTCGGGAGCGACGTGGAGCATTCCGCGGACGGGCCCGAGACGGTCGCTTCGCTCCGTGAGTCGCGACCCGCGGAGCACACTGGGCGGCGTGCTGAGCCACCTGCACCCCACCCGGCACGCCATGCCGCGGGACGAGCCGTTCGCGCCCGCTCGCACGGCGCCCTCCGGCCTCGTCGTCGACGACCTCGTGCGGATGCGCCGGGTGCGCGACCTCATCGACCGCGACCACGCCCGTCCGCTCGACGTGGCCGCGCTCGCCCGCGCCGTCCATGTCTCGCCGTCGTTGCTCGCCCGGCGCTATCGGGAGGTCTACGGGGAGACGCCCCACCAGCACCTGCTCGCCCGGCGGATCGAGCGGGCCCGCCACCTGCTGGCGACGACGCCGCTGACCGTCGCCGAGGTGTGCCGCGAGGTCGGGTTCGCGAGTCTGGGGTCGTTCAGCACGACCTTCACGCGGCTGGTCGGCACGACCCCGGCCGCCGCCCGCGGGGGGACGCGTCCCGACGGCGTCCCGCCCTGCCACGCCCGCCACCTGGAACGACGGACCGCGGCGCGCGCGAGTGATCGTGCGGGAACGGAGAAACCACGGCGGCGCTCGCCGTCCTAGGTTCACCGACCATGAGCACCACGCTGTCCCACTGCTTCGTGCGCGTCCTCGACCAGGACGCGGCCCTGCGCTTCTACACCGACCTCGTCGGCCTCGAGGTCCGCGTGGACCAGCGCATGGGCGACTACCGCTGGCTCACGGTGGGCCCGCGCGACCAGCCCGACCTCGAGATCGGGCTGTCCGCGGTGGGGCCACCGATACCGCCGGCCGACGTCGAGACCGTGCGGGAGCTCGTCGCGAAGGGCTCGATGGACTCCCTGATCTTCGCGACCGACGACTGCGCGGGCACCTTCGCGCGACTGCGCGACGCCGGCGCGGAGGTCCTGCAGGAGCCGACCGAGCAGTTCTACGGCGTGATCGACTGCGCGTTCCGGGACCCCAGCGGGAACATGGTCCGGTTCAGCCAGCCGCTCCCGGCCCCGGCGCCGCTCAGTTGAGCCTGCGGACGTCGGCCGGCAGTCCACCGCCGGCGTAGACGTCCTCCGCGAGCTTCGCCAGGGCGGTCAGGGCCGTGTTCTGGCTCCACGGGCCGTAGGAGACCCGGGCGAGCCCGATGCGCTGCGCGGTCTCCAGGGAGATCGAGCCCGGGATGCCGATGATGTTGACCTTGCGCTCGCCGAGCTCGCCGACGATGCGGGTCAGCTGCGCCTCGTCGAGCCGGCCCGGGACGAAGAAGCTCGTGGCGCCGGCGTCCAGGTAGGCCCGGCCCCGCGTGATCGCGTCGGTGATGACCTCCTCGGGGTCCCGGTCGCCGGCCTTGAGGAACGCGTCCGTGCGGGCGTTGAGCGCGAACGGGACCCCGGCCTGCTCGCCGGCCGCCACCGCGGCCTCGACCGCGTGCACCGACTCCTCCAGCGGCTTCATCTGGTCCTCGAGGTTCGCGCCCACGATCCCGACGTCGATCGCGCGGGACACCGTGCCGCCCGGGTCGCCGTAGCCGCCCTCCAGGTCGGCGGTGACCGGCAGGTCGGTCTGCCGGGCGATGAGGCCCACCTCGGCGATCATCTCGTTGCGCGGGATCACCTCGCCGTCGGGATATCCGCGGGAGGCGGCGATGCCGTGGCTCGCCGTCGCGAGGGCCTTCGTGCCGGGCACATCGGAGACGACGCGGGCGGTGATCGCGTCCCACACGTTCACCACGAGGAGCAGCTCCGGCGCCGCGTGCAGACGCTGGAGCTCCTGGGCCTTGTCGAGGGTGCTCATGCGCGGACCAACTCGGAGAGCACACAACCGATTCCCTGCGGGGCGCTCGGCGCATCCGGGTGGTCCGTCCGGAGCGCTGCGGGATCCGTCCGTCGTGTCGTAGACGCCGCGTGGCGATTCGTCCCGATCCGGGCCACCCGACCGGGTGAGGGGTCACGGGTTCGTGTGCCTACGCTGTCGCCCGTGCGCTCCGAACGGTGGTCGGCTCCGACCCGGGAACTGACCCTCCCGGAGCGCATCGCCTGGGTACTCGGCAACGAGGACGGCCGGCCGGTCTCCAGCCTCACCGAGCCCGCGGGCCTGCTCGTCGCCGCCGGCCTCGTGGAGCTGCTGCTCGACGCCTCGTTGCTCGACGCCGGATCCTCCTACCGTCGGGGCCCCGTCGACGCGACGGACCCGCTGCTCGAGTGGACGGCCGACGGGCTGCTGCGCGGCGGTGGGCGCAAGGCCGATCTCGGCCACGCCGTCACCGGGGCCCGCGGCGCCCAGATGATCCGGCGGACCATGGACCGCCTCGTCGAGCGCGGCCTCGCCCACCGCGAGCCCCGCCGGGTGTTCGGCTACCTCGCGATGCCGGTCTTCGGCTCGGCCCTGCGCGTCCACGAGACGGCCGCCCTGCACCACGACCGCGCCGTCGTGCGCGCGGTGCTCGACGGGGCGGACGCCGACGAGGACACCGCGGTGATCGCCGTGCTGCTGCACCACGGGCGGCGCGTCCGGGCGCTGCATCCCCACGACCTGCACGCCGCCGTCGCACGGGCCCGGTCCATCGCGTCCGGCCGGTTGGTGCCGGCGGGGATCGACCAGGACGTCACCCGGCTCGTGAGCCCGACGGTGCAGGCGGTGCTGGCCGCCCTCACCGCCACCGAGGTGCTCAGCTCGGGTCACTGACCCCCACGAGACCGATCCCGAGGCGCCGACGGGTCCCGATCGGGCGCTCAGCGGTCTAGGCTCGGTCCGTTACGCGAGCAGCGCCCGGACCGAGGGGGCACGCCATGCCGATCAACCACCCGTCGTCGCCGTTCGTCCCGCCCACCGCCGCACCCGAAGGGATGCCCGTCCTCGAGGCGGGCGCCCACCGCGACGCGCGTTCGGGCAGCTGCGTCATGGAGTACGTGTCCGTGCTCGCCGGCGAGCGCTTCACCGACCGTCCGCGCTGCACCCACCCGGCGGTGGCCGCCCTCGCGTGGCAGGTCAACGACGCGGTGTCGCACGAGGCTCGCCAGCACCTGGGGCTGCGGGCGGTCGATCTGGTGGGCGCCGGGCGCGGTGCCGAGGGCCCGGTGCGCCCCGTCGTGCTCGCCGCGATCGCCCGCGCGGGGCTGCGCCTCGACCCCGGCAGCCGCTTCTTCACCCGGCTGGCCCGCCGCGTCGAGGACGCCCAGGCCAGGGCCGCGCAGCGCCGCGCCGAGGGCCGCGACCCCGGCGACGGGTCCGGCGGGCGCATCGCCACGCTGTTGCACGTCGGTCCGGTCAACCACGCCTGCGCCCACCTGCTCGTCGCGGCCCGCGCCGCCGGGCTGGACACGGCGGCGCGGGACGCGGTGCTCGTCGACCTGCTCGATGACTGCCTCGCCGCGATCGGCGCCGGTCAGATGCCGGCGCCGACGACGGTCCCGGCTGGCTGAGGGGCGCGTCGGGGAGCTCCCCTGCAGGTCGGCGCGCGGTTGTCGGGCCGTGGCTGCTTGTCGCGGGGATTCGGCGCCGTCGTCCTGCCTTGTCGTGGTGAATCAGAACGACAAGGCGTCGGGCTGGCCGTTGGAGGCCACGACAAGGCGCGGGGCAGCACCGCGGAGGCGTGGCGGCCGCGGTGAGCTCTCGTTGATGTGCCCGGCGCCGCGGTGGTAGCCGACGGCTGGTTGACCAGGGGTGTCGGGGGGAGCCCTGCTGTCAGGTCAACCCACGTCGTCGCGGGGGCCGTCCCGCCTTGTCGCGGGCATTCGACGCCGCTGACCTGCCTTGTCGTTGTGAATCAGAATGACAAGGCGTCGGGCTCACCGCTGGAGGCCACGACAAGGTAGGCGTGGCGGCTGAGACGCGGCCGGAGTGCCGCCGCAGGAGCCCGCCACACGGCGGAAGCGACGGCCCGGCGCGGGGCGCCCGGGTCAGTTCAGGCACACCAGGGAGGCGACGCACCCGCTCAGCAGCGGGGTGCGGGACGAGCCGGACCCACTCGTGCCGGCCGGCGAGCTCCGCGCCGCCGGGCTGTCGGACCCCGACGACCCCGACGACCCCGACGACCCCGACCCTGACCCCGACCCTGACCCCGACCCGGCCGACGTTCCCGCCCCGGCCTGCGCGCCCGACGACGATCCCGACGCCGAGGAGCTGCCCGCCCCCGACGCCGGTGAGGACGCGGTCCCGCCGTCCGGAGCCGGGCGGGCATTCGTCCCGGCCGCCGCGCCCGCCCCGGCAGGCGCGGCGCTCGACGGAGGTGCCGCGGGCAGACCGGTGACGACGACCGCGACCGCCGGTGCCGGCACGGGACCCCCGACGACGGGGGCGGCGCCCGGTCCGGGAGCCACGCTGGCCGGCGGCCCCGACTCCTCCCAGGGCTCCGGGAAGCCGGCGGGCGCGAGCGTCAGCATCGTGGCGAGCCGCGCGACGACCATCATCCCCAGCGCACCCGACGCGACGGCGAGCAGCATTCGACGCACGACGCCCCTTCCGCTCCGCGACGCGCCCCACGCGGCCGCGTCGAGGTGATCGTCCGTTCCCGCACGGACATCAGCAGGTCCGAGGAGCGCCACCCGGACGCCGGGTCGTCATCACCCGGGTGTCCTATCCGCCCGCGTCGTCAACCACGGAGCGCTTCCGAGCGTGAGCGTGCACGCGAGCGCGGCGACGACGAACGACCACGGCGCTCCCGCCGCGCCGAGCACCGCCGACAGTGCCGTCGCGCCCAGCCCGGTGCCCGAGTCGTAGGCGGTGTTCCACACGCTGCTGGCCGGTCCGGAGCGCCCCGGCCCGGCCCGGCTGAACAGCGTGACCAGCGTGTCGTTCTGCACCCCGCCGAAGCCGAGCCCCACCAGTCCCGCGCCGGCGACGACGGCCGCCGTCCCGGCGCCGGTCAGTCCCCACGCCACGACCCCCGCGCCGAGCGCCGCGAGCACGAGGGCGGGTGCGGTGAGGCGACCCATGAGCCCGAGCCGGTCGCCGAGCTCCCCGGAGACGCTGCGTCCGACGAGCTGCGCGGCCGTCAGCGCGAACAGCGCGCCCGCCGCCGGACCCGCGGGCTGCGCGAGCGGCAGCACCGTGATCACCCCGCCCGCGCTCGCGGCGCAGACCAGCATCACCAGCCACGGGGCCGCGGACACTCGCAAGAGGCCGGGAGGTCGGGCGCTGGCGCGCCCGACGTCGTCGTGCCCGCTCACGCGCCGGGGCAGCAGGGCCATCGCCGGCACCGCCAGCGGCGGGAGCAGTGCTCCGGCGAGGAGCACCGGGGCCGGCCCGAGCCGCGACCACGCCCACACCCCACCGGTCAGGAGTACGAGCTGGGGGAGCCCGACGGCCACGCCGTACACGCCGGTCGCCCGACCGCGCACCCGGGCCGGCACCAGGTCCGACACCAGCGCGGCCCCGGCCACCGTCAGCACCCCGAAGCCGGCTCCGCGGACGACCGCCACCGGCATCGCGAGCCACGGGGAGGGCGTCAGCACCAGCAGGGCCGCCGGCGCGCCGAGGGCGAGCGCCGCCCCGATCAGCGCCGACCGGTGCCCGACCACCCGCAGCAATGCCGGCACCGCGAGCTGCGTGACCACCGTGGCCGCCATGAACACGCCGGTCACGGCCCCGGCGAGCGCCGGTGCCGCGCCGCCGGAGGCCACCCACAGCGGCAGGACCGGCAGTAGGAGCGCGTAGCCGCCGAACGCCGCGAGGGTGGCGGTCAGGACGGCGAGGAACGGGCGGGAGGCCAGGGGAGACCCGCCGGGCACGCTCAGGAGTGCGCGTCGACCGCCGCGGAGATCTTCCCGGCCAGGTCCGGGTCCTTCGCGGTGAGGCCGCCCTCGGAGTGCGTCGAGAGCCGGAAGGTCAGCGTGTTGTACCGGATGTCGATGTCCGGGTGGTGGTCGGCGTCCTCGGCGGCGTCGGCGACGGCGTCGACCGTGGCGATCGCGGCCCGGAACGAGGGCAGCGTCGCGGTGCGCACGATGGCGTCTCCGTCGCGCTCCCATCCGGGCAGTCCGGACAGGGCCTGGGCGACGGCGTCGTCGGTCAGGAGCTCAGCCATGGCATCATCGTGGCACGCCGGGCACGCCCCGGGGAGCGGGGCGATGCGGACCGGGCGACGATGGAGCGGTGCAGGTCGTGGTGGGGGCGGCGGTCGTGGCCGGGGGGAGGCTGCTGGCGGCGCAGCGCGCGGAGCCGGCGGACATGCGGGGCCGCTGGGAGCTGCCCGGGGGGTCGGTCGAGGCAGGGGAGAGCGAGCCGGCGGCGCTGGCGCGCGAGCTGCTGGAGGAGCTCGCGCTGCCGGTGGTGGTCGGCGAGCGGATCGGGCCGGACATCCCCGTCACGGGCCGCCGCGGCACCGAGCTGCTCCTGCGCTTCTACCGGTGCACCCCGCTCGACGACGCGCAGCCGCACGCGACGGAGCACCTCGCGCTGCGCTGGGTCGGTCCCCAGGAGCTCGACGACCTCGACTGGCTGCCCTCGGACCGGGCGCTGCTGCCCGCGTTGCGGGTCGTCCTGCGCGACGTCCCGCTCACGACCGGGGAGACGCCGGCCCTGGAACCGTGAGGGGTTCGCACCTCACGCGGCGCGGGCGCGCTTGACGGCCTTCGCCAGGTCCTTGCCGGTCAGGCCCGACTCGGCGGCCCGCGCGGCCCGCATGAGCACGACGGGGCAGCCCTTGCAGCGGGGGGTGGACCGGCAGCACTTCTTCTTGACCCGCTTGGCGCCGGTGATCGAGCACGCCTGCTGCGGGCTCATCCGGCGCTGGGTGGGGTCGGGCAGGGCACGGACCCGGTCACGCGGGCGGAGACGGGCCAGGGCGTCCACCCAGCTCGTGGTCGCCGGCGCTGCTCCCATGAGGTGAGGCTAACCTGAGCGCCGCGCGTCACGAAAGGGGTCGTCGGCGCTCCCCGCGGTGTCCCGTGCCACGATGAGGATCCCGCATCCCAGCAGGCCGTGGGCCCGATGGCACCGTCCGCCGGGCGCGGCGGAGAGGTTCCTCCCGAGCCCGACATGATCCCGTCATCCCGAGCCCTCCGCCGCGGCGCGAGATCGTGCCGGCGGGTCCGGGTGCTGGCCGTCGGGGTGCTCGTGGTCCTGGCGACCCTCGCGGGCTGCAGCAGCGCCCCGCCCCCGATCGTCGGCCAGGCGCCGACCCCGGCACCGGCCAAGCCGCAGCTCGAGCCGGACCCGACGCAGTTGCGGATCGGGGTCGACGACCTCGGGGTCGGGTTCAACGTCCACCGCCTCGCCGACCTCACCCCGACGAGCCGGACGACGGCCGCCCTGGTCCTGCCCTCGGCCTTCCGCGTCGGGGCCGACGGCGTGCGGCGGCTGGACACCACGGTGGTGACCTCGGCGAAGGTCACCGCCACCCGGCCCTACACCGTCTCCTACGAGATCGCGCCGGCCGCCGCCTGGTCGGACAACGCGCCGATCGCCGCCGAGGACTTCGTCTACCTGTGGCAGCAGATGCGCTCGCAGCCGGGCGTGGTGGACGCCGCGGGGTACCGGGCCATCTCCGACGTCCGGTCCCGGGCGGGCGGGAAGGCCGTCGACGTCGTCTTCGACCGGCCCTACCCCGCGTGGCCGACGCTGTTCGACGCGCTGCTGCCCGCGCACCTGCTCAAGGATGCGCCCGGCTCCTGGGGCGGGGCGCTGCAGGACAACATCCCGGTGTCCGGCGGGCCCTACGCGATCCGCCTCGTCGACCGGATCCGCGGTCAGGTGACCCTGGCTCGCAACAGCGTCTACTGGGGCACTCCCGGCGTGCCGGACCAGATCGTGCTCCAGGCCGCCGACCACGCCTCACTCATCGACCGGGTGCGCACCGGCGACGTGCAGGCCACCCAGTTCCGCTCCGACTCCTCCGACCTGGCCGCCCTGACCGCGCTCGGCGCGGCCCCGCCGGGCCCGGCCGGCCCGCTCGGCGTGCGCACCGTCCCCGAGGCCGACGAGGTGGCGCTCGCGCTGCGCAGCGACGACGGGCCCCTCGCCGATCCCCGGGCGCGACGGGCCGTGGTGTCGCTGCTCGACCGCGACGCCCTCGTCACCGCCGGCACCGGCGGCGGCCCGTCCTCCGGGCTGCGGGCCGACGCCTTCGCCACCGCGCCGTCGGAGTCGGGATACGCGCCGACCATCACCTCCGACTCGCCCGCCCGGGCACCCGATCCCGCCGAGGCCTCCCGCCTGCTGGCCGCGGCCGGGTACGTCCACGGCAGCGACGGGCGCTGGAGCCGCGACGGCAGGGCCCTGCGCCTGCGCCTCGCGGCGCCCCCGCAGTCCTCGCCCTACGGCAGGCTCCTCTCCACCGTCGCCGCCAAGCTCAACGCCGCGGGCGTCGGCACGACGATCGTGGCCGACTCCGGAGCCAACCCCTTCCCGGCCGGTCGCGGCCCGATCCTGTCGAGCACGGCGTCCACGCCGGCCTCGCCCTCCACGCCGGGGCCGCTCACCTCCTCGGCGGTGCCGGGCACGACGACGACCTCGGCCGCCCCGCCGTCGTCGTCCTCGCCCACCACGACGAGTTCCCCGGCGTCGGGGACGACGACCTCGGTGCCGCCGATCCCGAAGTCGGACTCCGACATGGCGGTCGCCGACATCACGGTCCTCGCCCTGCCCGTCGGTGGCGACCGGATCGCCGACCTCGACTCGATCGTCGGCTGCCCCGGCCGGCGGGCCCCGACGACGTCGGGCACCTCGCCCGCCGCCCCGCGCACCACGACGGCGAGCCCGCCCACCACGACCTCCGTCGCGTCGGCGGCCCCGGTCCCGCCCCCGGTGCAGCCCACGACAGCCGCCGCGCCGACCAGCACGAGCCCGCCGACGACGACGTCGGGCGCGGCGGCGGGCACCACGACCACGCCCCTGGACACCGACGGCACCCCGGAGGCCTCGGAGGCACTCTCGGTGACGGGGTTCTGCGACCCGGCCCTGCAGTCGGTGCTCGACGGCGCGTCGTCCGGCGCGATCGGCGAGGACACCGCGCTCGCCCTGGCCGAGCCACTGCTGTGGCGCGCGACCCCGCTCGTGCCGCTGTTCCAGGCGGCGACGACGCTGGTGAGCCCGGTCAGCCGCGCCGACGTCGTGGTGCCCCCGCTCGGGGTCAGCCCGTTCGCCTCGGCGAACCGGTGGAACCCGCCGGCCCGCCAGGCGCAGGCCAACGGGGACGCGAATAACTGACGGGTCCGCCGAGCGTTGGTAGAGCGACGCCCGTTCGGTGCCGTCGAGGACGCCGAGCGATGCGGTCAACATCCCCGGGAGGTGTGGTGGCCAGGTTCACCGGGCGCGGTCGGTCGCGCTGGATTCTCGCGGCGGGCGCGGCGGCGCTCCTCGCGCTGGTCGCCGCCTGTGGCGGCGGTGGTGGTGGCGGCGACTTCGGCTCCACGCAGGCGCCCCAGGCGAAGGGCAGGCAGGGCAGCGTCTACCGGGCCCCGCAGGTGGCGCAGGGCCCCGGCGTGGTGCTCGCGGCCGACACCGCCTACACCGCCTACAACAACGACACGGCGGCGGCGAACGCGATCTACAACACCTACGTGCTCGACCAGGTCCTCGCGGCGGCCACCGTCCTCGACGCCGACGGCACGCCACTGGTCAACGGCGACATGATGGACGGGATCGTCGAGACCTCGACGAACCCGCAGACCGTGCAGTGGCGGATCAAGCCCGGCGTGACCTGGTCCGACGGGCAGCCGTGGAACTGCAAGGACTTCTACCTCGCCTACCTGGCGGGCAGCGGGAAGATCCCGGGCTTCACCTCGGCGAGCTCGAACGGTTACGGCCAGATCGGCCAGGCCCGATGCCTGAACGACACCACCTTCCAGGCCACGTTCGCCACGCCGTACGCCGACTACATCGGGCTGTTCAGTCAGAACAACGGCGACCTGCTGCCGGCGCACGTCCTCGAGCAGAAGACCGGCATCCCGGACATCCGGCAGATCACTCCGCAGTCGCCGCCCGACCAGCTCGCCAAGATCACCCAGTTCTGGAACACCGGCTGGAACGGGTTCGACAAGTCGGTCATGCCGGCGTCGGGGCCCTACCAGCTCGACAGCTGGGTGCAGGACCAGCAGGTGAAGCTCACCCGCAACCCGGCCTGGAAGGGCGCTCCCGGCGGCCCGGAGAGCATCACCTACCGCAACATCGCCGACGCGACCGCGGCGGCCCAGGCGCTGCAGAACAACGAGGTGCAGGTCGTCGCGAACCAGCCGGACGTCAACTCCGCGAACCTCATGCGCGGCCTGGCGGCCCAGGGCGTGAAGTTCCAGGCGACCTCGGGGGCGTCGTACGAGCACCTCGACATGAACGTCAAGAACCCGCTCTTCGCCGACAAGGCGGTGCGCGAGGCGTTCGCGCAGTGCGTGCCCCGTCAGGAGATCGTCGACAAGCTCATCAAGGGCATCCAGCCCGACGCGGCCCCGCTGCAGAGTCTGATGTTCCTACCCACCCAGAAGGGCTACCAGGACTCGTACTCGCAGATCGCGACCGGCAACGTGGCGCAGGCCGACCAGACGCTCGCCGGGGACGGGTGGGTCAGGGGCCCGGACGGCGTCTACGCCAAGAACGGCCGGCCGCTGACGTTCCGCGTCAGCCACACCAACGTCCCGCGCCGCGAGCAGACGGTGCAGCTCATCCAGGCGGCGTGCGGCCAGGCGGGGATGAAGGTCGTCGATGACAACGACCCGAACTTCCTCGACACGCGGCTCGGTGCCGGGGACTTCGACGTGGCGATGTACGCCTGGATCAACGACCCGTTCATCTCCTCCCACCAGTCCATCTACCGGACCGCCGGCGGGCAGAACCACCAGAACTACTCGAACCCGCAGCTCGACACACTGATGGCGCAGGCGGCGTCCAACCTCGACCCGAACGGCTACCAGCAGCAGTGGCAGCAGGCCGACAAGCTGATGGCCCAGGACGTGCCGTCGATCCCGCTGTACGTCCAGCCCAACACCGTGGGCTACACGGACAAGATCGACCAGGTCTGGTACCAGCCGAACCTCGGTCCGACGTACAACGCCAACGAGTGGGCCGTGAGCCGGTAGGGGACCATCCCGGTCCGGCACGGGTGGTGACGGATGAGAGGTGACAGGTGGCCGCGTACATCGTGCGGCGCGTCCTGATCTCGATCGGCGTGCTGTTCGTGGCGTCGTTCCTGCTCTACCTCGCGGTGGCGAGCTCGGGCGACCCGCTCGCCGCGCTGCGGGCCCGGCCGGGCATCTCCCCGACGGCCGTCGACGCCACCGCTCGCTCGCTCGGGCTCGACCAGCCCGTCGTCGTGCGGTGGTGGAACTGGCTCACCGGAGTGCTGACCGGCGACTGGGGGACCAGCGTCGCGCTCGGGTCCGCGCAGGCCCCCGTGCTCTCCACCGTGGGGCACGCACTGTGGGTGACCATCCGCCTCGTCGTCATCGCCGAGCTGCTGGCCCTGCTCGTCGGGGGCGCGGTGGGCGCGATCGCGGCGCTGCGGCAGTACTCGATCACCGACTACGTCGCCACGACGCTCGCGTTCGTCCTGTTCTCGATGCCGATCTTCTGTCTCGCGATCATCCTCAAGACCTACGGCATCCAGTTCAACCTGCTGCTGATCGATCTCGGCGGGCGGCGCTGGCTCACGACGGCGGGCCCGCCCGACGGCGGGTTCACCGGTAGCCCCGGCGAGGTCTTCTTCACGTTCACCGGGACCTACATCCTCCCGACGATCGCGCTGGCCGCCATCAGCTTCGCCGCCTACAGCCGTTTCCAGCGGGCCTCGATGCTCGAGGTGATGCGGCAGGACTACGTCCGTACGGCGCGCGCGAAGGGGCTCTCCGAGCGCCAGGTGGTGCTGCGGCACGCGCTGCGCAACGCGCTGCTCCCGGTGACGACCTACTTCGCCTACAACTTCGGGGCGGTGTTCGGCGGCGCGATCGTCACCGAGCAGGTGTTCGGCTGGAACGGCATGGGCTCGCTGCTCGTGCGCTCGGTCCAGCAGTACGACCCGAACATGCTGATGGGCTGGCTGATCGTCACCGCTGTGATCGTCATCCTGTTCAACCTGATCGCGGACGTCGCGTACTGCTACCTCGACCCGAGGATCCGTCTTGGCTGAGACCACGGGCGTCGCGCCGAAGACCCACCCCGGCAAGGTGCCGGAGCAGGGAGCACGCCGGGACGGCGGGGAGCCCGACCCGGCGTTCGTCTCCCAGGGGCAGCTGGTCCTACGACGCTTCCTGCGCCACCGCGCGGCGATGACGAGCCTGACGATCTTCGTCGTGTTCGTCCTGTTCGTCTACCTCGCGCCGCCGTTCCTCGGCTACTCGTTGACGGATCTCTCCGCCGGCTCCTACGAGGACCCGAGCCCGGCCCACGTCTTCGGGACCGACCAGGTCGGCGCAGACGTCTTCTCGCTGGTCATGAAGGGCTCCCAGTTCTCCCTGCAGATCGGCGTCCTCACCACGGTCATCGCGACTCTGCTCGGAGTGCTGCTGGGCACGCTCGCCGGCTACCTGCGCCGCGGCGCGGACACCGCGATCTCCCGTCTGACCGACCTCTTCCTCGTCGTCCCGCTCCAGGCGGCGGCCGCCGTGCTCATCAACGGTGTCGGGGGCTCGTGGTGGCTCGTCGCTGTGGTCCTCGGGTTCTTCCTCTGGATGCCGATCGCCCGCGTCACCCGCGCCGAGTCGCTGTCGCTCTCGCAGCGGGAGTTCATCGAGGCCGCCCGGGCGGCGGGGGCCACGACCTGGCGGATCGTGACCCGCCACCTCGTGCCCAACATGGTCGGGACCATCGTCGTCAACGCGACGCTGACGCTCTCGCTCGCGGTGCTCACCGAGGCGGCCCTGTCGTTCATCGGCCTGGGCGTCCGCATCCCCGACACCTCGCTGGGGCTGGTGCTCGACCAGAACTACACCCAGCTCGCGACGCGGCCGTGGCTCTTCTGGGCCCCGTTCGTCGCGATCGTGCTGATCTCCCTGACCATCAACTTCATCGGTGACGGGCTGCGCGACGCGTTCGACCCGCGCCAGACGCGGAGGTGAGCCCCGATGAGCGATGACGCCGCGCCGTTGCTCGAGGTCGAGGGCCTCACGGTCACGTTCGGTTCCGAGGAGGGCGACGTCCACGCCGTGCGTGGCGTCAGCTTCTCCGTGGAGCCGGGCGAGGTGCTCGGCGTCGTCGGCGAGTCCGGGTCGGGCAAGTCCGTCTCGCTGATGGCCGTGCCCGGGTTGCTGCCGGGCTCGGCCCGCGTCGCCGGCTCCGTCCGGTTCGACGGCACCGAGCTGGTCGGGGCGAGCCGGGAGACCCTGAGGAGCCTGCGCGGCGCCGAGGTCGCGATGATCTTCCAGGACCCGATGAGCTCGCTGAACCCGGTGCACCTCGTCGGGCGCCAGATCGCCGAGGCCCGTCGGGCGCACGGGACGGTCTCGAAGGACGAGGCGTGGGCGGACGCCGTCGCCGCGCTCGCCCTCGTCGACATCCCGCAGCCCGAGACCCGCGCGAAGCAGTACCCGCACGAGTTCTCCGGCGGCATGCGCCAGCGCGCCGTGATCGCGATGGCGATGGTCAACAAGCCACGCCTGATCATCGCCGACGAGCCCACGACCGCGCTCGACGTCACGGTCCAGGCGCAGGTGCTCGAGGTGCTCGACCAGGTGCGGGTGGAATCGGGCGCGTCGATGGTGCTGGTGAGCCACGACCTCGGCGTGGTCGCCGGCACGGCCGACCGGGTGCAGGTGATGTACGGCGGCACGATCGTGGAGACCGGCCCGACCGAGGAGGTCTTCGGCCGGCCCCGGATGCCCTACACCGTCGGGCTGCTCTCCTCCCTGCCCGCGGTCGACCAGCTCGGCGGGCGGCTCCACCCGATCCCCGGTGCCCCGCCGTCGCTGGTGGCCCTGCCGCCGGGATGCTCCTTCGCGCCGCGCTGCCCCCTCGTGCAGGACGCCTGCCTCCCCGAGGAGCCGGCGCTCGAGACCGTCGCGGCCGACCACGAGACACGCTGTCGGCGCTGGCCGGTCCTCGCCGAGGGCGCCACCACGGACCTGTTCGCGCGCTCCGAGGTGTCCGCGTGAGCTCCGCCCGTGCCGAGACCGCCGCGCCCGCGACCGGGGCCGCGCGGGACGGCGCCCTGCTGCAGGTCCGGGACCTGACCACGACGTTCCCGGTGCGGAGCCAGGGGGTGATCCGCCGGACCGTCGGCGCCGTCCAGGCCGTCACCGAGGTGTCCCTCGACCTCGACGAGGGGGAGACGCTCGGGCTCGTCGGGGAGTCAGGCTGCGGCAAGTCGACGACCGGCCGCTCGATCCTCCAGCTCCTCCGGCCCGACTCCGGCTCGGTGCGCTACGACGGGCGCGAGCTCGTCGGGCTGTCCGCGAAGGAGATGCGGCCGCTGCGCCGCGAGCTCGCGATGGTGTTCCAGGACCCGTTCGGGCCGCTCGACCCGCGCCTGCCGGTCTCGGAGCTGATCGCCGAGCCGCTGCGCATCCACCGGGTCTACTCCGACGAGGCTGCCCTGCGGGCCCGCGTCGAGGAGCTGCTCGGGCTCGTCGGGCTCGAGCCCGAGCACCGCAGCCGGTACTCCCACGAGTTCTCCGGCGGGCAGCGCCAGCGCATCGGGATCGCGCGGGCCCTCGCGGCGAGCCCGCGGGTGATCGTGCTCGACGAGCCGGTGTCCGCGCTGGACGTCTCGGTGCAGGCGGGCGTCGTCAACCTCCTCGAGGACCTCCAGGAGCGGCTCGGGCTCTCCTACCTGTTCATCGCCCACGACCTGTCGGTGGTGCGCCACATCTCCGACCGGGTCGCGGTGATGTACCTCGGGAAGGTCGTCGAGGTGGGCGACGCGGCCTCGGTCTACGACAACCCCCGCCATCCGTACACCCGGGCCCTGCTCTCCGCGGTGCCGCTGCCCGACCCGGCCGCCGAACGACGTCGTCGGAAGTCCCGCGTGGTGCTGTCCGGGGAGATCCCCAGCCCCGCGAACCCGCCGTCGGGCTGCCGGTTCCGCACCCGTTGCCCCAAGGCGGCGCAGCGCTGCGTCGAGGAGGTGCCGCTGCTCTCGCCGTCCGACCCCGCGGGGCGGCACCGCTTCGCCTGCCACTTCCCCGAGGGCGACCCGGACTCGGCGGCGTAGCTCCCTCGACAAGGCCGTTCGCTCATCGCCGACGACCCGGGCCGGGGCTCCCGATCGGGAACGGGTATTCGACCGGCCGTGGACGAGATCGAGGAGTGGAGCCGGGCCCAGGCGCGGGTGATCGCGCTGATGGAGGCCGCCACCGAGGAGCAGGTCCGGCGCACGGTTCCCGCCTGTCCGGACTGGACCGTGCGGGACCTGTTCTCGCACATGGTGGGGCTGGGCAGCGACGTCGTCGCCGGCGACGAGCCCGACGACCACAACCCCGACTGGACCGCGAAGCAGGTCCGGGAACGCGAGGGCCGCTCGGTCGCCGACCTGGTGGCGGAGTGGCGGGAGACCGCCGAGCCATTGCGGGCCTGGATGGCCGAGCACGGCACGCGCCCGCTCGGCGACGTGATCATCCACGAGCAGGACCTCCGCGGGGCCCTCGGAGTGTCCGGCGGGCAGGACACCGACGGGATCGCGGCGATCCGGGACCGCTTCGCCCCGCGCGTCGGCCACCGCCTCCCCGAGGGCACCACCCTGGGCCTCGTCGGGGACTCGTGGTCGTGGGCCTCCGACGGCGGCGACCCCGAGCAGGCGGACGTGGTGCTCGCCGCGCCGGACTTCGAGCTCGCCCGCGCGCTGCTCGCCCGCCGCTCGGCGGACCAGCTCCGTTCCTGGACCCGCGCCGGCGACGTCGAGCCGATGCTCGACGCCTTCGCCACGCTCGGCCCGCTGCCCGACACGACCGGCACGAGGCGTAGTGCTCGGCCGGCCGATCGTCCCGCGGCTAGGGTGCGCGACGTGCCCGCTCCCCGCCGGATGGTCCTGGTCCACGCCCACCCGGACGACGAGACGATCACCTGCGGCGGGCTCATGGCGCGAGCGGTCGAGGCGGGGGTCGCGGTCACGCTGGTGACCTGCAGCCTCGGCGAGCTCGGCGAGGTCATCCCGGACGAGCACAAGCACCTCGAGGGCAGCCCGGAGCTGGCCGACCACCGTGCCGAGGAGCTCGACCGGGCCTGCGCGGCCCTCGGCGTCACCGATCACCGCCTGCTCGGGGGCCACGGTCGCTGGCACGACTCCGGGATGGTGTCCGCCGGGCGGGGCATCCTCGCCGCCGCCCCCGCACACCTCGAGGACGGGGCGTTCGCCCAGCGGGCCGACGTGGACCTGCAGGTCGCGCAGCTGGTGGAGATCCTCACCGAGGTCGAGCCCGACGTCGTCGTGAGCTACGACGCCGGCGGCGGCTACGGGCATCCCGACCACGTGCGCGCCCACGAGATCGCGGGCGGCGCCGTCGAGCGGGTGGACCCGCTGGGGGAGCGGATCGGGCTCTGGGCGACCGCGGCCCCCCACGACGAGGTCGCCGCCGGGCTCGAGGCGCTGCGACGCCGCCCGTCGCTGCCGCTGCCGGTGCCCGCCGTGGAGGACCTCCCGACGGTGCCGGACGCGACGATCACCGTGCGCCTCGCGCTGGGCCCGCCCCGCGTGCGCAAGCTCGCCGCGCTGCGGGCGCACGCGACGCAGATCCGGGTGTTCGACGACGGGGACGAGCCGCCGGTGTACGCGCTCTCGAACGATCTCGCCCAACCGGTCCTGGGCACCGAGGGCTTCGTGCTGCTGCGGGGGCCGGGCGGGGCGGTGGAGGCGCTGGGGGCGCTGTCGGCGTGAGGACGTCGGGGTGAGGGCGAGGACGGTCCTGCAGGGCGTCGCGGTCGCCGTCCTGGTGCTCGACGCGGCCCTGCTCGCGTGGACCGAGCTCGCGTGGCTCTCGCTGCGGGTGGGCGGGGTGCCGGCGCCGGTGTCGGTGGTCGTCGCGGCGGTGACGACGCCGTTGCTCGTCCGGGCGGCGGATCGGCTGCGTCCCGGCACCCGTGTCGCGCTCGCGCCCCTGGTGGTGTGGCTGCTCGTCGTGGTCGTGCCCGGGCTGTGGAGCCCGGCCGGCCCCGGCATGTTCCCGACCGACTGGCGCGCCATCGTGCTGGTGGGAGCGGGGCTGTTGCCCGCGGCGTGGGTGGCCGCCCGCCCGGTGCGCCCGCCCCGGGACCCGGTGCCCCCGTCCCGGGACCCGGCGGACTCGCCCGGGCCCGGCTCGTGATCACGAGTACCTGAGGCAGCCCCGAGGGCGCGTGGCCGTGCGTGGTGTGCCCCTCATCGGACCAGGCCGAGTCCGAGGACGGCCCCTCAGCGGCGCCGTTCCACCCCGGCGAGCCCGATGACCGTCCACACCGCCGAGACGCCGAGCAGGGGCGCGGCGAACGACGCGATCGAGGGCGCCAGGTCGATGTCGGCCCGGCACGCGAGGAGCAGCGCGATCGCGACGACCACCCCGAGCAGGCCGTCGGCCACCCGGATGCCTCGCGGCGGGGGCGGGGGTCGGCGCGCCGCGGCCGCGGCCCGGGCGGCGTGCGGCCCCGGCAGGGGCCCGTCGAGGCCCGGGGGGATCGCGGCGCCGGACCCGCCGTCGTCGGCGACCGGTCGCGCACGGCGCCGTCCACGCAACCCCGCCCCGACCAGGTCGTCCACCGCCTGCCCGAGGCCACCGCGTCCGGTCCGCACCACGCGGGAGGCGTGGACGAGCGACGCCCGGCCGTGCTCTGCGGCGGCGAGCTCGGCGTACTCGACCTCCCACTCGTCGAGGCGGCCGCCGAGCGCGCGGAAGACGAGCCGCCGCTCGCGGCGCCGTCCTCCGGGCGGGAACCACCAGGACACCGACCGGGTGCCGTCGCGGGCGGTGCGGCAGGCGCCGTAGTGGGCGCCGAGGTCGGCCAGCCGCGGGCCCACCTCGGCGCGCACGGCGTTCGCCCACATCCCGCCCGTCATTCCGCCCACCCCCGGCCCGCACTGTGACATGCGTCATGAGCGGGGACCAGAGGGATCGGCCGGTTCAGGAGGAATGCGCATCGGGAACGAGGCGGGCATGGCCCACGTCTCCGACCAGTACATGACCAGCGTGCTGCGCCCGTTCGTCGCGGCGACCGGCCCGGTGCTGACGGGGCTGCGTGACGCCGACCCGTTCCGGCTCGGCCGGCTCGCCCGACGGCGGGCGCTCGAGCTCGAGGCGACCCCGACGGACGCGCCGCCGGAGCCGCCGGCCCGCACCCGCCGTCAGAAGGTCCGCCGGGTCGTGCGCGCCGGGCGGCACCGGGCGCTGGACCGCCTCGCGACCTCCCGGCTGCCCGGCACACCGCGCTGGACGGTGATGACACCGGAGGAGCGCGACGACTGGTGGGTCGGCCGCGTGGGCCGGTTCACCTCCGCGATCGCCGCGGTCCCGGGGATCGGCGGCGCGCTGGCGCGGCGGCTGCCGGTCTCGGACATCCTCGGGCTGGGCGCGCAGGGCCTGGTGGTGTGCGCGATCGCGGGCGAGCACGGGATGACCGGACGCGACGACCAGGTCCGTCTGCTCGGCACCGTCCTCTTCGGCCGCGATCTGCGCCCGGGCGAGCACGGCGACCCGCACGCCGAGGGCGTCGAGCGCGACGCCCGCGACCTCACCGGCGAGCTGACCGCCTCGTCCGGTCACGCGCGCGACGGCACGCTGCGGGCCCTCGCGCGGGCGGTCTGGCGGATGGGACGGTCGCTCTTCGCGCTGCACGAGGAGCTCGACCGCCGCCCGCAGGGCCGCTGGTGGTGGCGCACCCTGGCCAACCTGCCCGTCGTCGGGGCCCTCGGGTCGTACAAGAGCGAGCGGTCGGGGCTGAAGCGGGCGGCGCGGCGGGCCGCCGCGCTCGCGGCGCAGGGCGGGGACCGCCGCGCGCGGGGCTGACCGGGCGCCGTGTCGACGGCCTCGGCGGATGTGGCGTCACCCACGTCGTCACGGGGGCGACCCGCCCGGGCGTGACGCGCCGCCGGACGGAATACTGCGGGGCGGTTTCACCGACGTCGCAGGACCCCGGATGCCCCGACCGCCACCGGCGGGCCGGTCCGCACCCCGCGACGGTGACGAGAGCGAGGAGCAGGAGCCGACGTGACGTACGTGATCGCCGAACCGTGTGTGGACGTGCTCGACAAGGCGTGCATCGAGGAGTGCCCCGTCGACTGCATCTACGAGGGCGGCCGGATGATGTACATCCACCCCGACGAGTGCGTCGACTGCGGTGCCTGTGAGCCGGTGTGCCCGGTCGAGGCCATCTACTACGAGGACGACGTCCCCGACCAGTGGTCGGTCTACACCCAGGCCAACGTGGACTTCTTCGACGAGCTCGGCTCGCCGGGCGGGGCCTCGAAGGTCGGCAAGATCGACCGCGACGCGGGACCCGTGCCGGACCTTCCGCCGCAGGGGGAGTGACGGCCCCGGCGGTCCGGTTCCCGTCCCTGCCCGACTTCCCCTGGGACAGCCTGGCGGCGGAGACGGCGACGGCGCGGTCGCACCCCGACGGCGTCGTCGACCTCTCCGTCGGTACCCCCGTCGACCCGGTGCCCGACGTCGTGGCGGAGGCGCTGCGGGAGGCGTGGAACTCGCCCGGCTACCCGCAGACGTGGGGGACGCCGCGACTGCGCGCCGCGGCCGTCGACGCCCTGCAGCGCCGCTACGGGGTGCAGGGCGTGGTCGCGGACGCCGTGCTGCCCACCATCGGCTCCAAGGAGCTGGTGGCGTGGTTGCCGACGCTGCTCGGACTCGGCGCGGGTGACGTCGTCGCCATCCCCGACCTCGCCTACCCGACCTACGAGGTGGGGGCGCTGCTGGCCGGGGCGTCGACGGTGCGGGTCGCCGACGACGAGCCGTTGCCCGCCGGGGTCCGCCTGGTCTGGCTGAACTCGCCGTCGAACCCGACCGGTCGCGTGCTCGGCGTCGAGGCGCTGGCCGCGCGGGTCGCCGAGGCGCGGCGGCTCGGGGCGGTCGTGGCCTCCGACGAGTGCTATCTCGGGCTGCCCGCCCCGGGCGCGGACCCGGTCTCGGTGCTCGACCCGCGGGTGCACGGCGGGTCGGTCGGCTCGTTGCTGGCGGTGCACTCGCTGTCGAAGACCTCGCAGCTCGCGGGGTACCGGGCGGGCTTCGTCGCCGGCGACCCGGAGCTGGTCGCGGGCCTGCTCGCGGTGCGCAAGCACGCCGGGATGATCGTGCCGCGTCCTGTGCAGGAGGCGATGACGGCGGCGCTCTCCGACGACGCGCACGTCGCCGAGACCCGCGAGCGTTACGACGCCCGCCGGGCCGTGCTGCGCCCCGCGCTCGAGCGGGCGGGTCTGCGGGTGGACCACTCCGAGGCCGGCCTCTACCTGTGGGCGACCGCGGACGGGCCCTGCCGCGAGACGGTCGGGTGGTTCGCCGAGCGCGGCATCCTCGTCGCGCCCGGGGAGTTCTACGGACCGGCCGGGGCGCGGCACGTGCGGGTGGCGCTCACGGCGTCGGACGAGCGGGTGGAGAGGTGCGCTACGCGCCTGTGAGCACTAGGGCGTGTCTGACGGACCGTTGAGGGGTTGTGGGGGAAGATCTTGCTGTGATCAGGCAGGAGATCTCCGACGAGGCCTGGGAGTGGATCGAGCCGCTGCTCCCGGATCGCACCCCGCGGCGCGGGGGCCGGTGGCGGGAGCACCGCAGCATGCTCGAAGCGATGGTGTGGCGGTTCCGCGTCGGCGCCCCGTGGCGTGATCTGCCCGAGCGCTACGGGCCCTGGCAGACCGTCTACGACCGGTTCAACCGCTGGTCAGCCGACGGCACCTTCGACCGGTTGCTGGCCCGCGCCCGGGCCGAGGCCGATGCCCGCGGTGAGATCGACTGGCAGGTCTCGGCTGATTCCACCGCCGCGAAGCTCCACCAGCACGGGGCCACGCTGCGCCGGCTGGGCGGCAACGCCGCCACCGCCAAGCCCGCCCCCGTCGAGCCGGCCCAGGACGCTGAGGGCGCCCCGCTGGCCAGCGGCGATCGGGAGGACGTTGTCGTGGCCGCCGCGGTCGACACAGGGGGCCCGTCCGGGATCTTTGGCTGAAGTCCGCGCCGCGGCGGGCAAGCACGAACCCGACGACCACGCGATCGGGCGTTCCCGCGGCGGGTTGAACACCAAGGTCCACGCCCTCACCGACGGCCGGCTGCGGCTGCTGGCGTTCACCCTGACCGGCGGAAACGCCCACGACAGCCCGCTGTTGCCGGTGCTGCTCGAGCGGCTCTCAGTCGCCCGCGAGCACGGCGGCCGGCCGCGGACCCGCCCGGATCACCTGCTCGGCGACAAGGCCTACAGCTCCAAGGCCCACCGGGCGATGCTGCGCCGCCGCGGCATCCCACACACCATCCCCGAACGCGACGACGAGAAAGCCAGGCGCGCCCGCCGCGGCTCCCGCGGCGGGCGCCCCCCGACGTTCGATGACGAGCTCTACAAGCAGCGCAACGTGGTCGAACGCGGCTTCTCCTGGCTCAAGCAGTGGCGCGGGCTGTCTCAGCGCAGCGACAAACTCGCCATCAACTACGCCGGCGGGATCACCCTCAAGGCCACCCTGGACTGGCTCTCATGATCCGCCAGACACGCCCTAATCCGCCGTATAGCACGGATTAGTGCTCACGAGGGCGAAGCCCACCGGAACAGCGCCGGCGCCGCGCCCTGCACCACCGAGGCCACCTGCAGCCAGCGCGGCACGAACACCTCCGCGGTGCCCCGCTCCACGGCCCGCAGCGTCGCCACCGCGACCCGGTCGGCCGGGACCGGGCGGGGCACGGAGCGCTCGTAGCCCCGGCGGGCGAGGAACGGCGTGTCGACGACGCCGGGCAGCACCGTCGTGACCCCGACGCCGGGCTCCTCGAGGCGCAGCGCGTCCGCGAACGTCCGCAGGCCCGCCTTGGCCGCCGAGTACGCGGCCTCGCCGGCGACCCCGAGCGCGGCGATGGAGGCCACGAACACCACGTGGCCCCCACGACGATCCTGGGCAGCCGCCCGCACGGCCGGCCACAGCGCGCGGGTGAGCTGCACCGGGGCGACGAGGTCGGCGGCCAGCACCGCGTCGACCGTGCCCTCGTCGGCGCCGGAGAACGGGCCGGCGGCGCCGACCCCGGCGGCGTGCACCACCAGCCCCACCCCGTGCTCGCCGCACGCCGCCACGACGGCCGCGCGGCCCGCCGTCGTCGTGAGGTCGGCGACGACGCCGTGCCCTCCGGTCGCGGCGGCCACCGCCTCGAGCCGGACGGGGTCGCGTCCGGTCACCACCAGCGGCGCGGCGCGGCCGGCGAGGCGCCGCGCGATCGCCTCGCCGGTCCCCGACGAGGCCCCCGTCACCAGGGCGGGTGCGCCGTCCGGCGTCATCCGGGGCAGCTGCTGGAGGCCGACGACTCCGGGGCAGGGTCATGGGGGGCTGCGGCGCGGTGCTCCCAGATGGCGGCGTCCTCCGGGGCCTCGCCGCGGCGCAGCAGGATCGTGCTGCGCAGCGTCACGAAGGCGATGCCGAGGAGCACGACGACCCCCGCGAGTGCCTGGCCCGCGAGGAGCGGCGCCGAGGTGTCGAGGTCCTCGCCGAGCCAGGCGATGCCGGCGAAGACCCCGACGATCGGGTCCGCGGTGGTGATGACCGCGACCGACGGCGAGACCAGCCGACCCTGCTGGAAGGTGTTCTGGCTGAGCAGGAAGCCCATGGGCCCCACCACGCACGCCGCGTAGAGGGCGGGCGTGGTGAACAGCTCGCCGCCGCCGCCGCGCACCGCCGTCGTCACCGCCTTCATCAGCGCCGCGGTGATCCCGAAGAGGATCCCGGTCGCGAGGGCGAGCGCGAGGACCCGGATGGGGTGGCTCGACAGCCGCGCGAAGACCAGGCAGCCGACCACCAGCACGATGATCGTCACCAGGAACGGCAGGGAGTCGGTGACGTCGAGATGCTCGGAGCCCGGGCCGGCCACCGGACGGGCCTGCAGCAGGAACGCCGCGAGGCCCGCCGCGGTGAGCAGGCCGCCGACGAGCACCCACCGGTCCGGAGTGCGGCGGTGGAGCAGGGCGGAGAAGACGCCCGCGAACACGACGCCGGTGACCAGCAGCGGCTGCACGACGGTCAGCGGGCCGAACGCGAGCGCGACGAGCTGCATCGACAGCGCCAGGACGGTCATCACCAGGCCGAGCAGCCACCAGGGGCGGCGGATGAGGTCGACGACGAGCCGTGGGCTCAGCGTCGACGACACGGGTACCTCGTGCGTGGCGCGCTGCTGCGCGGCGCTGGCCATCCCGAACCCGGCGGCTCCGACGACCGCGGCGGGGACGGCGACCAGCAGCGAGACGGCTTCGATCACCGCGTTCTGCCTCCGTGCCGGCCCCGGGAGTGCTCAGGGGGCCATGTCAACCCTTCGTACGGCCCCATTCTCCTCCTCGGAGGCAACACCTGCTTCACGAATAAGCGCCGCCCACGCCGCGTCCACACGTTCGATGAGGTCGTGCTCACCCAGGACGGCGTCGTCGACGGCGATCCCGAGGCCCAGCGTCCGGCCCCAGGCGATCGCGCCGACGGCCACGCCGACCCCCGCGGCCAGCGGCAGCACCGGCACGACCTCGGCCACGAGCCCACCGTCCATGTGCAGCGGGCGGCGCACCCCGGGCATGACCGAGACGATCAGGTGGAAGAAGCGGCCGCTGTACGTGAGCCGCGCGAACAGCCGCTGCACCGGTCGCGGGAACCGGCCGAGGACCGCCAGCACGGCGGTCGATCCCTCGGCCTGCCCGGATGCCTGGCTGCGCTCGAGGGCCTCGGCGACCGCGGCGACCCGTTGCCGGACCGGTCCGGGCGCCACCGGCAGGTCGACGGCGACGGCGGCCGTGCGGTTGCCGGTCGGTGCGTGGTCGACGCCCGCGCGCAGCCGCACGGTGAGCGGGATCATCGCCCGCACCGTCGTCGCACCCGGCGCGGCCAGTGCCTCGGCCACGGTAGCGGCGACGACGACGGTCGTGCTGGTGCCGAGGGCGCGCGCCAGGGCGCGGACCTCGGCACCGTCCCGGACCCGGCTCACGATCCGGGTGGTGGCCGCGCCGCCCCGGGACCGGTCGCCGAGGACTCGGCGGCGGGCGCCTCCCGCGCGGGCGAGGGCGGCGATCCCGCCGAGGCTCGCGCGACGACGACGGGTGCGGGCCCGGCGGTCGGCCCGGCGGTCGTCCCGGCGGTCGGCCCCGGTCTCCGGCCGGTCCTCGACCCGCTGCCCCACGGGCACGCCCGCGCTCTCGTCGGTGAACAGGCGGACCAGGGCGTCGGTGACCGCGAGCCCGTCGCCCAGGCTGTGGTGCACCGCGGCGAGCACGGACACGCGGTCGGGGGCGTGGCGCACGACGGTGAGGAACCACGGGAGCTCGCGGGGGTCGACCGGCGCGCCGACGATGTGCGCCGTGGTCAGCGCGTCCGCGTCGCCCTCGTGCAGGACCGGGTCGACGTGGCGGTCCGGGTCCGGGACGAACGGCACCCACCGCAGGGCCCCGCGGTCGTCGAGGCGGCGGGACAGCAGGGGGATCGCGCCGGCCCGCTCGCGGACGCGGTCCGCGATCAGCGCGGGCCAGTCCGTCGTGTCGCCCACCGGCGTCGCGACGGTGACCCGGGCGCCCAGCACCTGGGGCACCCGCGCGGTGGACGCGTGCCAGAACAGCGCGTCCTCGGAGCGCATCCGCTCGGTGCGGCCCAGCATCGGCCGGCCGAGCCCGGCGAGCGCGTCGCCGAGGTCCTCGCCGGGCGGCCGCGCGTGCAGTGCGGCGACCCAGGCGGCGTGGGCGCCGGGCTCGGCGAGCCGGCGCAGCGCCGCGGTGAGCCCGCTCGGTCCGGTGCAGTGCCGCGCCAGGCCGGCGCGGGCGAGGAGGCGGGCGTTGTCGCGGCCGTGACCGGGGATGGGGTCGACGACGAGGAGCGGGCGCGCGCACGCCAGCGCCTCGAAGGCGCTCGCCCCGCCGCCGGTGGTGACGACGACGTCGGCGGCGCGGGTCGCGGTGGCCGGGTCGTCGATCCAGCGGTGCACCTCGACGCGGCCGGGGTGCGCCGCGGCGAGGGCGTCGATCCGGGCGCGGGCCCGCGGGTCGGACGTGGCGACGACGGGGTCGGCGCCGGCGGCGAGGACCGCGCCGACGATGGTGGGGAGGTCGCCGAACCCGAGGGAGCCGGCGGCGACGAGGACGCGCAGCCGGTCGCGATCGGCCCTGGGCCCGGGCCCGCACCCGGAGGGGGGCCGGAACGCCGCCCGCACCGGCCACCGGACGACGTGCACCGTCGCCCCGGGCGCCGACCGGCGCACCCGCTCCGCCGCCTCCTCGGTGGTCACGAGCACCGCGTCGAGGTCGGCGTCGCACCACAGTGGCTGGGGCGCTGGATCGGAGGGCACGACGACCCCGCGGGCCGGGAGCCGCCCGGTCCGGCGCAGGTGCCCGAGCCCCGCGACGCCCTCGGGGAAGGTGGCGACGACGAGGTCGGGCCGGTGGGCGGTGAGCAGCGGCGCGATCGAGCGGGCGCTCCAGCGGCCGAGCACGGCCCGCGTGCCCCTGCGGAAGAACCCGACGTGCACGAGCAGCCAGTAGTAGAGCCCGTAGAGCCACGGCAGCGCCCGCACGCAGGTGGCGTAGATGCCGGAGAACGTCCGCGGGGCGCCGGTGCCCATGCCCGCGAGGACGTCGCTCGTCACCACCTCGGCCGCAGCCCACGCCGCCCCGACCGCCTCGGCGACGGCCGCCGCCGCGGCGTGGTGCCCGGCCCCGATCGAGCCGGAGAGCACCAGCACCCGCCGGGGTGCTCCGGCGGCGCCGCGGCGCTCGGTGGCGCTAGCGTGCGCCGGTGAGCCGGAAGCAGCGGATGCGGGAGCAGCCTCGGTCGCCCTGGGAGGCCGCCCCGGCCGCCGCGTCGTCGTCACCACGAGCTCCTTCGCGTGTGCTGTTGCTCTCCGCCCCGGTGGGCGAGGGCCACGTCGCCGGCGCGCGGGCACTGGCCATCCGGATGCGCGCGGCCTGGCCGGGCGCGGTCATCACTGAGGTGGAGACCGTCGCGGGCGGTCCGCGGCGCACCCGGCTGCTCGCCGACGCCTACCGGGTCGTCATGCGGGTCGCCCCCCGGCTCTACGGCCTCGCCTACGACGTCCTCGGCCGCCTGCCCCGGCTCGCCGCGCTCTTCCAGCGCCTCGGCGCGCCGGCCACCGCCCGCGCGCTGCGACCGGTGCTCCGGCGCCACCGCCCGGAGCTCGTCGTCTGCACCTACCCGGTGACCTCCGGCGGGCTCGCCCTGCTCCGGCGCCACGGCGAGCTCACCGCCCGCACCGTCGCCGTGGTCACCGACCCGGCCGTGCACCCGTTCTGGGTCTGGCCCGACGTCGACGAGACGTGGGTGATGCTCGACGAGGCGGCGGACGCCGCCCGCCGGCTCGGTGCCGTCGACGTCCGCGTCGCCCCGCCGGCCGTCGATCCCCGCTTCGCGCCGACCCCCTCGCCCGAGCACGACGCGCACGATCTCACCGTCCTCGTCACGGGCGGCTCGCTGGGCTTCGGCGCGCTCGAGGACGCGGTGGACGCCGTGCTCGACGCAGGCGACGGCGTGCGGGCGGTCGTGCTCTGCGGCCGCAACGGGACGCTGCGCGCCCGGCTCGAGGCCCGGCGGGATCCCCGGCTGCGCGCGCTCGGCTGGACCGACACCGTGCCCGCCGAGATGGCCGCGGCCGACGTCGTGCTGACCACCGGCGGCGGGATGATCGCCAACGAGGCGCTGGCCGTGGGCCGCCCGGTGCTCTTCGCGACCCCGGTGCCCGGTCACGGGCGCGCCGGCGCGGCCGCGCTCGCCCGCGCGGGCCTCGCCGTCGTCTGCCCGCGCTCCTGGGACGTCACGGCGGCGGTGGCCGACCTGCGCGACGCGCCGGACCACCGCGAGCGGCTGGCCACGGCCGCCCGGGCGTTCTCCGCGCGTGACCTCGACGGTGCTCTCACCGGGCTGGCCGACCGGACCGTGGGCGGCGGCGCCGGCTGAGGGCGTCGGGATCAGGCCGTCGCCGGACCCCAGCGCAGCCGCACGCCCTCGCCGGCCAGCGACGAGCGGAACCACCACAGCGAGATGGCGATCCCCACGGCCACCAGCGCGAACGACCCCGCGGTGGCGACCACCAGGTAGTCCTCGACGGTCGCCACCGCCAGCGCCAGGAGCGTGGTGGCGCCGTTGACGAGGAACACCAGCGCCCACAGCAGCGACACCCGCCGGAAGAACTGCTGGACCTTCGGGCGCGACGTCAGCGCCTCCGGGAAGGCCATGAAGTCGTCCGCGAGCCGGGCCAGCAGCGGGCGCCCCCCGCCGAGCAGCGTCACCAGCAGCGCGGCCGCGAAGATGAAGTTCTGCGCGGAGGGCTCCAGGAAGTACACCAGCGCGCTTCCCGTCCAGAGGCCGACCACCGTGCGCACCACGAGGATCGCCGTGGAGATCACGAGGATCGCCGGCAGCGCCCGGCGCCACAGCAGACGTGCCACCACCGCGAGCCCCGACCACGACAGCGCGGCCCAGAGCCCGGCGTCGAAGCCCGCGGTGTGCAGCAACAGCGCGAAGAGCCCGAGCGGGACGAGGATCGACTCGCCCAGCGGCACCACGGCGTGCCGCGCCATCTCGCGCCAGTGCGGCAGGTGGATCGTCGTGCCGTGGTGGTGCGCCATGCGGTTGGGTCGCCTCTTCGCCAGGGAACGGATGCGGACGACGGTAGCGACCGCGATGACGCCGCGTTGCCGGACCCCCCGATTTCACGGGGTGTTCACGGCTTATCGAGCACCCACCGTGTCCGTGGCGGCGCGGATCGACTCCCGCAGCGACCCCATGGTGGCGAAGACGGCCGACGGCTCGTAGCCACAATGGGCCATGCAGTTCTCGCACTTGGCGTTACGTCCCCGCCCGTAGGAGTCCCAGTCGGTGTCCTCGACCAGCTCGCGGTAGGTCGCCACGTAGCCGTCGTCGAGCAGGTAGCAGGGCTTCTGCCAGCCGAGCAGGGAGTAGGACGGGATGGCCCAGGCGGTGCAGTCGAACTCCCGCTTGCCCTCGAGGAAGTCGAGGAACAACGGGGAGTGGTTGAGCCGCCAGCGCTTGCGGCGCCCGTCGGCGAACGCCTTGCGGAAGAGCTCCCGGGTCTGGTCGACGCCCAGCCAGTGCTCCTGGTCGGGCGCGCGCTCGTACGCGTAGGCCGGCGAGATCTGCATGTTGTCGACGCCGAGGTCGTCGTTCAGGTAGTCGAGGACGTCGATGACGTCCTGCGGGGTGTCGGTGTCGAAGAACGTGGTGTTCGTGTAGACCTTGAACCCCGCCGCCTGCGCCTGCTTGATCGCATCGACCGCGGCGTCGAAGCCACCGGCCTTGCGCACCGACGCGTCGTGGCGCTCGCGCAGCCCGTCGATGTGGACCATCCACGCGAAGTTCTTGTGGGGCGAGAACTTGTGGAGGTGCTTGGGCAGCAGGAGCGCGTTCGTGCACAGGAAGACGATCTTCTTGCGGTCCAGCAGCTGCCGCACGATCTCGTCGATCTGCGGGTGCATCAGCGGCTCGCCGCCGGCGATGGAGACCATCGGCGCGCCGGCCTCCTCGATCGCGCCGACCGCCTGCTCGACGGGCATGCGCTGCTTGAGCAGCGACGCCGGCTGGGCGATCTTGCCGCAGCCCGCGCACTTGAGGTTGCAGGCGAACAGCGGCTCGAGCTCGACCAGGATGGGGAACTTCTTCCGCCCCCGGATCCGCTGCTCCATGAGGTAGGTGCCGAGCTTGATGCTCTGGCGCAGGGGGAAACCCATCGTCAGCTCACTTCCTTGGGGAGGGTGAAGTGGACGTCCTCGGTCGTGGTCGGCCGGGGGATGACGGTCACGGGGCCGAGGCCGCGCAGGAGGTCGACGACGCTGCCGACCCCACCGTCCACGAGGTGGTCCGGTGCCGACGCGCCCGCGGTGACCGCGACGCGCCGCGCCCCGGCGAGCCAGGAGAGGTCCAGCTCGTCAGGACGGTCGACGCGGCGGGCGTCCGTGCCGGCGCGCACGCCGACCTCCGCCAGCCGCACCGAGTTCGAGGAGTTCGCCGAGCCGACGACGACGAGCCGGTCGGCCTCGGCCGCCACCGCCCGCACCGCGGCCTGGCGGTTGGTGGTGGCGTAGCAGATGTCCGCCGAGCGGGGCTCCGCCAGCGCCGGGAACCGGCGGCGCAGGACCGCCGCGATCCGTTCGGCCTCGTCGACGGCGAGCGTGGTCTGCACCGCCGACGCGACCCGTGTCGGGTCGGGGGCGGTGACCGTCTCGGCCTCGGCCTCGCTGCCCACGACGATCACGTTTCCGGGCGCTTCAGCTGCTTCCCCCACGGTGCCCTCGACCTCCTCGTGCTCGGCGTGGCCGATGAGGAACACCGTCGCGCCGCGGGCGGCGTGGCGGCGCACGCCGGCGTGCACCTTGGTCACCAGGGGACACGTCGCGTCGACGACGGCGAGGTGCCGCGAGGCCGCGGTGCGCCGCACCGACGGCGCGACGCCGTGTGCGGCGAGCACGAGCACCGCGCCGGGCGGCACCTCGTCGGCCTCGTGGACGAACACCACGCCGCGGCGCGCGAGGTCGGCGACGACGTGGCTGTTGTGCACGATCTGGCGGCGGACGTAGACCGGGGCGCCGTGGCGCTCGAGGGCCTGCTCGACGGTGGCGATGGCCCGGTCCACACCGGCGCAGAACGAGCGCGGCTCGGCCAGCAGCACCTCGCGAGGGCCGAGTGCGGCGCACCAGGCGGCGATCGCGGGGGCGGCCCGGCGCAGCGCCGCGAGGGCGGTGATCCCTCGGGTGATCGTGCCCGGGTGCACGAGCGGGTGCTCCGGAGTGTCGACGACGGCTCGGACGACCGCGAACGGGGCGTCGTCGTCCGGGGCCAGCCAGGCGGACTCGGTGTCGACGACCAGCGGTGCCGTGCGAGGGGAGGATTCGGTCGATCTAGGGTGCCGAGGGTTCCCCTCGTGCCGAGAGGGGTTCGCTCGGGGAACCGGGCGGGCCAGCGCCGTCCGCGCGGGCCCGGTCACCACGTGCTCGGCGGCGACCACCGGCCCGACGTGCACCCTCAGACCGGCCGCGCGCAGCGCCGCGGCGAGCAACGGCGCGCTCGCGACCCGCACCGACCGGCCGGCGGGGTCCCGGACCTCGTCGGCCACCACGACGTCACCGGGCGCCAGCCCGCCCGCCAGCGCTCCCGCGACCCCGACGACGACCCGGGGGCGCCCGGCCAGCCGCCGCGCGGCCTCGCGGGACCGGCGCGGACCGGCGCCGGTGGTGACCACCTCCGCCGTCGGGACCCGGACGTCACCCGGCCCGGCGAGGGCGCGCCGCTCGATCGCGAGCGGGGTGGCGACGACGGGTCCGGTGCCGATCATGCGCGGTGCCCACGGTCCCAGCCGTGCACCCAGCGACCCAGCGCGGAGATGGGGAACACGACCCGGTAGAGGTGGTAGGCGATGTAGAAGTCGCCGGGGAACCCGGTGCCGGTGAACTGCTCCTCGTCCCAGCCGCCGTCGGGGCGCTGCTGGTCCACGAGCCACCGGACGCCGCGCTCCGCGACCTTCGAGCGGTCGCCCGCCGCGATCAGCGCGAGCAGCGCCCACGCGGTCTGCGACGGGGTGGAGGCCCCGCGCCCGATCCAGGCCGGGTCGACGTAGGAGCGCAGGTCCTCGCCCCACCCGCCGTCGTCGTTCTGGTGCTCGTGCAGCCAGCGCACCGCCCGGCGGATCGGCAGGCTCGCGGGGTCGACGCCGGCCGCGACCAGGGCGGGGACCACGCTGCCGGTGCCGTACAGGTGGTTGGCGCCCCAGCGCCCGAACCACGACCCGTCGGCCTCCTGGTGCTCCAGCAGCCAGGTCACCCCGCGGCGGCACACCTCGGATCCCGCGCGGCCCTCGGCGGCCAGCGCCTCCACGACGTGGGCCGTCACGTCGGCCGACGGGGGGTCGATCACCTCGCCGAAGTCGCAGAACGGCAGCTTGTTGACCAGATCGCGGGTGTTGTCGGCGTCGAAGGCGCCCCACCCGCCGTCGGCGGAGACCATGCCCGCCGCCCAGTCCAGGCCCCGGTCGACGGCGGTGCGCAGCCGCGCCCGCTCGGCGTCGTCGAGGCCCGGGTGCTGCGAGCGGCGCAGGGCGAGGACGACCTCGGCGGTGTCGTCGGTGTCGGGGTAGACGTCGTTGGCGAACTCGAAGGACCAGCCGGCGGGGGTCAGCGTCGGGCGCTGCACCGCCCAGTCGCCCGTGGCGGTGACCTGCTCGTCGAGCAGCCAGCGGGTCCCCGCGACGACGGCCGGGTCGTCGGCCGGGACGTGGGCGTCGTGCAGGGCGTTGACCGCGAGGCAGGTGTCCCAGACCGGCGACTGGCAGGCCTCGAGGCGGATCACCGGACCGTCGGGGGAGTCCGTGGTGAGGGTGAACCCGTCGAGGCCGCGGATCGCGGCGACGACCGAGGGGTGCTCGCGGGGGTAGCCGAGCAGCACGAGCGCCATGATCGAGTACACCCACGGCGGCTGGATGCCGCCCCACCCGCCGTCGGCCTCCTGGCGGGCGAGGATCCACTCGCCGGCCTTGCGCATCGCGCCGCGCCGGATCCACGCCAGCGGTCCGCGTGAGGCGGCGCGCGCGTAGGCGTGCAGGGCGACATCGAGGCGGGAGAAGAAGCCCGACCACGTCCACACCGGGTCGAGGCGCGGCCGCGGCCCGCGGACGTGCAGTTCCTCGATGTCGAAGTCGACCGGGTGGGAGGGCTGCAGCGTCGAGACCACGGTGAGCGGCACGACCGTCTGGCGGGCCCAGCACGCCCAGTCCGAGACGTTGAGCGGGAACCAGCGCGGCAGGTGGATCAGCTCGGGGGGCATGGCGGGCAGGTCGTCCCACGACCAGAGCCCGACCAGCGCGAGCCAGATGCGGGTGAACACCCGGGTGCGCTCCACGCCGCCCTGCTCGCGGACGAAGGCGGCGGCCCGGCGCATGTGCGGCGCGGCCGGGTCGTCGCCCACGAGCCGCAGCGCGACCCACGCCTCGACCGTCGTGGACAGGTCGCCCGGGCCGCCGGCGAACGTGGCCCAGGTGCCGTCGGCGCGTTGTTGGGAGCGGATCCACCGGGCGGCACCCGCGGTGCGCACCGGGTCGGAGATCTCCAGGACGTGCCGCAGGAGGAGGTCCTCGGCGTCCATGGTCACGTTGGTGTCGAGGTCGCCCTTCCACCATCCGGCCGCGTCCTGGCGCGAGCGCAGGTGGTCGATCCCGGCCTGGAGGGCCTCGGCGGCGGTGCGGACACCGCTCGAGGTGGCAGCGGGGACGGACAGGGTCAACTCAGGCCTCCCGGTCGGCGAGGTGGCGGGCGAGCGCGACGAGCTCGGCCCGGGCCCGCGTCGTCGCGGGGTCGGTGGTGGGCAGGTCGTCGGCGAGCGTGGCGAGGGCGGCCTCGGCGGCGGCGAGCCGACGACGGGCCTCGTCGGCGGCCCAGGCGCGTCCGCCGCCCGCCTCCACGAGGGCGGCGCCGCGGCGCAGGGACAAGTCGTCGTCCCCGGCCGGGCCGGAGTCGGGCCGCCCGAGCCAGGCCGCGAGGTCGCGCCCGGCGTCACCGCCGTTCACGACGGCCCACGTCACCGGGAGCGACTTCTTGCGCTCCCGCAGGTCGGCGAGCACGGGCTTGCCGGTGACGGCGGGGTCACCCCAGATGCCGAGCAGGTCGTCGACGAGCTGGAACGCCAGGCCCAGCTCCTCGCCGAAGGTGCGCAGCGCGGCGCACGCCGTGGCGGGCGCCCCCGCGAGGACGGCGCCGACCTCGGTGCTCGCCCCCAGCAGCGTCCCGGTCTTGCCGTGTGCCATCTCCAGGCACTCCTGCACACCCACGTCGTCGCGGTCGGCGAAGGCGACGTCGGCGACCTGCCCGCCGACCAGCTCCCGGACCGTCCGCGCCAGCAGCAGCGCGGCGGCCGGGGCGTCGGGGGCGGGCGCCTCGAGGAGGACCTCCTGGGCGAGCGCCAGCATCGCGTCGCCGGACAGGACCGCGGAGGCCGCGCCCCAGATCGACCACACCGTCGGGCGGTGGCGGCGCTCGGTGTCGCCGTCGATGAGGTCGTCGTGCAGGAGCGAGAAGTTGTGCACCAGTTCCACGGCCACCCCGCCGGGCACGGCGACGGTGACGTCGGCGTCGCAGGCCCGGGCGGCGAGCAGCGCCAGGGCCGGCCGGAGCGCCTTGCCCCCGCCCTGCGCCGGGTGGCCGTCCCGGTCGACCCAGCCCAGGTGGTAGCTGCTCTGCGCGGCACTGGCCGGGTCGAGGCGCGCCACCGCCGCGCGCAGCGCCGGGTCCACCAGGGCCCGGCAGCGGCGCAGCACGGCCGCCACGTCCACCGTCGTCGGGTCGGTGACGGTCGTCCCGGGAGATCCGCTCCCGGTCGTCAGGGCGGTCATGCGGCGGCCCGTGCCCGGTCGGCGGCGCGGGACCGGGCGGCGTCGCCCGGCTCTGGATGCTCGCCGGTCACCACCGCGGCCGCGTCTTCTCCACTGCGCACGGCACCCTCCATCGTCGCGGGCCATCCGGTGTCGGTCCACGCGCCGGCCAGCGCGAGGCCCGGCAGCGCGGTCCTGGCGGTCGGGCGGTGGGCGGCGGTGCCCGGGCCCGGCCGGAACGTCGCCCGGGGCTCCCGGGTGACGAAGCCGTCGAGGAGTCGGGCCCCCGCCGCGGCGGGCAGGAGTCGACCCAGCTCGGTCGTGAACCGATCGACGAGCGCCTCCGCCCCCAGGGGGAGGTAGGCGTCGGCGGCCGACAGTGACACGACGAGGTACTGCGCGCCCATTGGCAGGGCCCCGTGTGCACCCGAACGGTCGAACACCCATTGCACCTCCGAGTCGAGTCCCGCTGCGAACGGGACCGTCAGCACCGGACGGTCGAAGACCAGGTGGACGTCGACGATCGGGCTCGTGCCCAGCGCGTCGGCCGCAGCGGCGACGGGGGTGCGCACGGGTTCGGGCAGGACGGCGGCGGCCGCCTCGGGTGGCAGGGCACACACCACGGCGTCGACGTCCCGGGCCTCCCGGGCACCGTCGCGGCCGGCGACGGTCACCCGCCAGCCCTCGTCGGTCCGGCCCACGTCGTGCACGCGGGTGGACAGCGCCACCCGCGCCCCGACGGCGTCGAGGGCGCGCCGGGCCGCGGTGTCGTGGAGCTCGCCGAGCGGCACCGCGGACCAGCCGATGTCGGCCGCGCCGGCGTCGCCGAGCAGCCCGATGCGGAACACGGTCGCGGCGAGCGCGAGCGACGCGTCGTCCGCGCCGGCGTTGAGGGTCGGCGTACCGATGAGGTCCCACAGCGCCCGGACCGCTGCCGGGCCCTGCCCGTGCCGGCGCAGCCAGTCCCCGAACGTCTGGGCGTCGACGGCGGGGTCGGCGGGGTCGAGGCGGCGCAGGGCGGCCGCGGCGCGTGGCAGCGCGAGCCGCTCGCGCCAGGGCACCGCGTCGTAGCGCAGCAGCGCCCGCGCCAGGTGCGCGCCGGGGAGGACGCGCAGCGCCCCCGGGACGCAGCCCTTCGGGATGTGGCTGCGGCGCAGCCGCGCCGGCGGCGCACCCGGGCGCAGCACCGTGACGTCGAGCCGCTCCTGCAGCGTCGTGGAGCCCGCGACACCGAGCCGGTCGAGCAGGCCGCGGTAGGCGAGGCAGCAGCGCAGGAACACGTGCTGGCCGGTGTCGACGTGCGCGTCCCCGCGGCGGAACGAGCCGGCGAGCCCGCCGAGCCGCGCGCGCCGCTCGAGCAGGGTGACCTCGCACCCGTCGTCGGCGGCTCGCAGCGCGGCGGCCACCCCGGCGAGTCCGCCGCCGAGGACGGCGACCCGGCGCCGGGGGGAGCTGGACGTCATCGGCGCCCCCTCACGGCTCCGGCCGCGGCGTCCCACCCGGTGAGGGCGCGGACGGCGACCAGCGCCTTCTTCGGCGCGGACAACGACAGCCGCCGGTCGTACACCGCGCGAGGATCGGCGGTGATGTCGTCGAGCAGGCGCCGGTAGATCCCGGCCATCGCGGTGGTGCACGCCGCGCTGCGGCGGTCGAGCATCGGGACCAGCTCCAGCCCCTCGTGGTAGAAGCCGCGGGCCCGCACCGCCGCGTCGCGCAGCAGGTCGGCGAGCGCGCCCTGCGGGTCGTCGAGGGCACCGTCGGAGCGCACCCGCAGCGTCACGCCCGCCGCCTCGAGCTCGGCGGCCGGCAGGTAGATCCGCCCGTTCAGGAGGTCCTCGCGGACGTCGCGCAGGATGTTGGTCTGCTGCAGGGCGAGCCCCAGGGAGTCGGCGAGCTGTGACGCGCGGCCGTCGGGGTCGGCCCCCGGACGGGTGCCGAACACCCCGAGGCAGAGCCGCCCGACCGACCCGGCGACGCAGCGGCAGTACCAGAGCAGGTCGTCGAAGGTCCGGTACGGCGCGGAGGGGGTGCCGGTCCGCGCGTGGGCGTCGTCGGCGGCGACGTCGGCCTCGACCCCGTCGACGAGCTCGTCGAACGCCCCGAGCGGGATCGGGAAGCGTCGGGACGCGTCGGCCACCGCGATCAGCACCGGATCGTCGTCGCCGTCGCGGGGCCCGTCGTCGCACCGCTGCAGGGTCGCGAGCCGGGCGCGCAGATCGGCGAGCGCGGCCTGCTTCGCGGCGGTGTCGCCGCGCTCGTCGCCGAGGTCGTCGACGCGGCGGGCGAGGGCGTACACCGCGCACAGCGCAGCGCGCCGGTCCGGAGGCAGCAGCCGGATGCCGTAGTGGAAGTTGCGGGCCTGGGTGCGGGTGATCGCCTCGCAGGTGGCGTAGGCGCGCGCGGTGCGGGGATCGGACACGACGGTGGTCACGAGCGGGGACCTCCTCGTCCCGGGGCCGGGCCGCGCCGGGCCCCGCGCTGCGAGCGCCCGAGCCGGGCCAGATGACGCGCGACGTCCCGATGACGGGTCCGTGCGGACCGCGCGAGCACGTCGCCCCCGGTCCGGTCGACGGCGTCGGCGGCCGCGGCACCACCGGCGACGTACCCGGCGACGGCGAGGCGGGCCGCGCCGCGCAGCCGCCCCACCAGCGGCGTCCCGGACTCGAGGAGCTTCCGGGCACCGGCGCACTCGCGCAGGACGAGGCCCCGCAGCGCGGGGGAGGCGGCGGGGGCGTCGAGGTCGTGCTCGGTGACCCCGGCCGCGTCCCGGGCGTCGCCCGGCAGGTAGACCCGGCCCCGGGCACGGTCCTCGGCGACGTCCTGGAGGTGCTCGAGCAGCTGCAGGGCGATGCAGACGCGGTCGGACCGGTCGAGCATCTCCGGCGTGGCGTCCACCTCGAACGCGGCGAGGACGAGCCGTCCGATGGGCACCGCGGAGAGCCGGCAGTAGCCGATGAGCTCGTCGCGCGTGCCGTAGCGGGTCACGGACTGGTCGACGCGGTTCGCGGCGACGAGGTCGTGGAAGGGCGCCGCGGGCAGCATGCCGACGTGGGGCGCCAGGGCACGGGTCACCCGGAGGTGTGCCGGAGTCCCGGAGAACACCCGGTCGAGGTCGTCGTCGAGCGCGTCCAGCGCCGCGAGACGCTCGGCCGGGTCCAGGTCGCCCTCGTCGCCGAGGTCGTCGACGGTGCGGACCACGTCGTAGATGCTGCGCAGCACCGCGCGCCGCCGAGCCGGGAGGACACGCAGCGCCACCGGGAAGTTCTCTGCCCGTTCCGCGCCCCGTAATCGGGTCTCCCCGTCGGCCAGGGCCGACACGCGGTTGTCCATGACACTCCATGATGGTTGTGGGGGAGGCGACAAGTCTTGACCCGGACGATCAGTTCGAACGCCAGATTTTGTCATCGCGGCACAGGAGGCGCCGGATTATCGTCGGCTGCGGCAGGGCCGCCGCAGCTCAGCGGCCCGTCGGAAGGCAGGGGTGGGTGTGACCGAGATATCGGCGCCGTCGCTCGACGCCCTCTCCGCGGCGGTCGGGCGGCGTGTCCCGCGTCTCATGGTCGAGGTGCGCGAGGCGCTGGCCGAGCGCGTGCCGGACTACGCGGAGTTCCTCGCCGAGCACGAGCAGGAGGTGACGGCGGGCGTCCTCGCGATGCTGGGGCGGGTCGTCACGCAGGCGAACGACCACACGACGGACCGGACGTCCGAGCGGGAGTTCTTCGAGGACCTCGGCCGGTCGCAGTGGCGCGAGGGCCGGGACCTCCCGGACCTGCTCGCGGTCTACCAGATCGGCGTCCGCGTCTTCTGGCGCCACGTCTCCGCGGCGGCGCTCGAGGTCGGGCTGGCCCCCGACGCCCTGGCCGCCCTCGCGGAGACCGTCTTCTTCTTCGTGGACCAGCTCTCGTCGGCCTCGGCGCACGGCTTCGTGCTCGAGCAGGAGGAGGCCGGGGCGCTGCGGGAGCGCCACCGCGAGGAGCTCGTCGACCTCATGCTCTCGGAGTCGACCGACCCCGCCGCGGTGCGCGCGGCCGCCCGGCGGGCGGACTGGCCGGTGCCGGAGAAGGTGTCGGTCGTGCTCGTCGAGCCCGACGACGCGTCCGGGCGCCGGGCGCTCTCCCGCCTCGACGCGCGGTCGCTGCCGATCCGCCGCCCCCCGCTGCTCGGTGCGGTCGTCCCGCACGGGGCGCGCTCCTCGGAGCGGGCGGCACTCACCGGCCTCCTGCGGGGCGCCCACGCCACGGTCGGCGCCGCGGTGCCCCCCGAGCAGCTGGCGCGCAGCCTCGACCTCGCCGAGATCGCGGCTCGCCTGAGCAAGGAGCACCTGCTCTCCGACGACCCCGTCTTCGTCGCCGACCACCTCGACGCGATCATCGTGCACCGCGACCGCCGGCTCCTCGACGCGCTCGGCGACCAGGTCCTCGCCCCGCTCGAGCACTCGGCGCCGTCCTCGCGGGAACGGTTGCGGGAGACGCTGCGCTCCTGGCTGCGGCACATGGGCGACCGCAAGGCGATGGCCGAGGAGCTGCACGTGCACCCGCAGACCGTCCGGTACCGGATGGGTCGGCTGCAGGAGCTCTTCGGGGACTCCCTCGACGACCCGGCGGTCCGGGCGCGCCTCATGCTGGCGCTGGCGTGGGTGGAGTAGGTGCGCAGCGCACCTAATTCGCGTGCAGGGCCTGGTTCAGCTCGACCGCGGCGCCCTCGGTCCGGGGCAGGGCCTCGACGGCACCCGTCGTCGAGTTCCGGCGCAGGAGCAGGCCGGAGCGCCCGGAGAGCTCGACGGCCTTGACCACGTCCCCCCTATCGGCGTGCTCCCCTTCCACGAGGGTGACCCGGGTGCCGGCGGTGACGTAGAGGCCGGCCTCGACCACGCAGTCGTCGCCGAGGGAGATCCCGATCCCGGCGTTCGCGCCGAGCAGGCAGCGCTCACCCAGCGAGATGACCTCCTTGCCGCCACCGGAGAGCGTGCCCATGATCGATGCGCCGCCGCCGACGTCGGTCCCGTCGCCGACCACCACGCCACCGGACACCCGGCCCTCGATCATCGAGGCGCCCAGTGTCCCGGCGTTGAAGTTGACGAAGCCCTCGTGCATGACCGTGGTGCCCTCGGCGAGGTGCGCGCCCAGCCGGACCCGGTCGGCGTCGCCGATGCGCACCCCCGTCGGGATCACGTAGTCGACCATCCGCGGGAACTTGTCGACCGAGTACACCGTGACCGGCCCGCGGCCCCGCAGCCGTGCGCGGACCCGCTCGAAGTCCGGCACCGGACACGGGCCGTGGTTGGTCCACACGACGTTCGCGAGCAGCCCGAACAACCCGGTCAGGTCGACGCCGTGCGGGCGGACCAGGCGGTGCGAGAGCAGGTGCAGGCGCAGGTAGACGTCGTAGGCGCTCGCGGGCGGACCGGACAGGTCGGCGACGGTGCGCACCGCCACGACCTCCACACCCCGGTCCTCGTCGGTGCCCAGCGCGTCGACGAGGGAGGGCTCGAGCTCCCCGACCGGGACCACCACGGTGCCGGGCTCCTCGGTCACCGGGTCGGTCTCCGCCAGCTCCGGCAGCGGGTACCAGGTGTCGAGGACGGTGCCGTCGAGCGCCACGGTCGCGAGGCCGACGCCGAGGGCGCGGGTGGGGTTCTGGGCGGTCGGGGTGCTCATCGCGCCCAGCCTATCGAGGGCGCTCCTAGGGTGGCGCCGTGAGCGCAGACCCCGCGGTCCTCGACCTCCACGGCGATCCGATCGACCTCACCGCGGCGCTCGTCGACGTCCCGAGCGTGTCGGGCGGGGAGGAGGTCCTCGCGGACGCCGTCGAGACGGCGCTGCGCCGCGAGCCGCACCTGGAGGTCGTGCGCTGCGGCGAGACGGTGCTCGCCCGCACCGCGTTCGGCCGCGACCGCCGCGTCCTGCTCGCCGGGCACCTGGACACCGTGCCGATCGCCGACAACGTGCCCTCGCACCGCGACGGTGAGCTCCTCTACGGCTGCGGGACCTCCGACATGAAGGCGGGCGTCGCGGTCATGGCCCACCTGACGGCGGCGGTGCGCGAGCCGGCGCACGACGTCACGCTCGTGCTCTACGACTGCGAGGAGGTCGAGGCCGCGCGCAACGGGCTGAACCGCGTCGAGCGGGAGCACCGCGACTGGCTCGACGCGGACCTCGCGATCCTCGGGGAGCCGACGTCGGGCCTGGTCGAGGGTGGGTGCCAGGGCACGATGCGCGTCGTCGTGACCCTGCACGGACGGCGGGCGCACTCCGCGCGGTGGTGGCTGGGCGAGAACGCGATCCACGCCGCGGCACCGGTGCTCGCCCGGCTCGCGGCGTACGAGGCCCGAGAGGTGGACATCGACGGGTGCGTCTACCGCGAGGGGCTGCAGGCGGTGCGGATCTCCGGTGGCGTGGCGGGCAACGTCGTCCCGGACACCGCCGAGGTGACGGTGAACTTCCGCTTCGCGCCGGACCGCTCGCTCGCAGGCGCGGAGGACCACGTCCGGTCGGTCCTGGAGGGGTTCGAGCTGCGCGTGACCGACGCCGCACCGGGTGCGCTACCGGGGCTGTCGGCGCCGGCGGCGGCGGAGTTCGTCGCGGCGAGCGGTGGGACGCCGGTGGCCAAGTACGGCTGGACCGACGTCTCGCGCTTCTCCGCACTCGGCATCCCGGCGGTGAACTTCGGCCCCGGCGACCCGAACCTGGCCCACACCCGCGACGAGCACGTGGACGTGCGCCGCATCACGGCGGGTGCGGAGACGCTGCGCCGCTACTTGGCCTGACGGCCTGTGCGTGCGTTTCCGTGTCTGAGCACGGAAACGCACGCACGCGGGCGAAGCCCGAACGCGCCTCCTTACGCTGGCGACCATGACCGGGCCCCACTACGACTACGACCTCACGACCCCGCGGCCGACGACCATCGACAAGCGGCGTCCCGAGCACAAGGACCCGGCCCGGCTCTCGTCGACCACCGATCAGCGGCTGCTCGACTCGCGCGGCCCCGCCGAGTGGGTCCACTCCGACGCGTGGCGCCTGCAACGCATCCAGGCCGAGTTCATCGAGGGCTTCAGCGTCCTCGCCGAGATCCCGCGCGCGGTCACCGTGTTCGGCTCCGCGCGCACCAGGCCCGACCACCCCGACTACGCGACCGGGATGGCCCTGGGCGGCGCGCTGGCCCGCGCGGGCTACGCGGTCATCACCGGCGGCGGCCCCGGGATCATGGAGGCCGCCAACCGCGGGTGCTCCGAGGCCGGTGGGCTCTCCGTGGGCCTGGGGATCGAGCTGCCGTTCGAGCAGGGCCTCAACCCGTGGGTCGACCTCGGCGTCGGCTTCCGCTACTTCTTCGCCCGCAAGACGATGTTCGTCAAGTACGCGCAGGCCTTCGTCTGCCTGCCCGGCGGCTTCGGCACCCTCGACGAGCTCTTCGAGGCGCTCGTCCTGGTCCAGACCGGCAAGGTCACCCGCTTCCCGGTGGTCCTGTTCGGCTCGCACTACTGGGGCGGCCTGCTCGACTGGCTGCGCTCCACCGCGCTCGACCACGGCGTCATCAGCCCCTCCGACGTCGAGCTCATCACGGTGACCGACGACGTGGACGACGTCGTCGCCATCGTCGAGAAGGGCTTCCAGGAGCTGGTCGGGGACCCGGAGACCGACCCGGAGCCCCGGTGAGGGCCGCCCCGTGAGCCCGGCGGTCTGCGTCTTCTGCGCGTCCGGACCGGTCGCGCCCGAGCACCTCGCTCTCGCCCGCGAGCTCGGCGCCGGCGTCGCCGCCCGCGGGTGGACGCTGGTCTCCGGCGGGGGCCGCGTCGGGATGATGGGCGCCCTCGCGCGCGCCGCCCGGACCGGCGGCGCGCACACCATCGGGGTCATCCCCACCGGCCTGGTGGACCGCGAGGCCGCCGACGAGCAGTCCGACGAGCTCGTCGTCGTCGACGGCATGCGCGAGCGCAAGGCCGCGATGGACGCGCGCTGCGACGCCGTCGTCGCGCTCCCGGGCGGGCTCGGCACGCTCGAGGAGCTGTTCGAGACCTGGACGGCGCGCTACCTGGGGATGCACGACAAGCCGGTGGTGCTCTGCGACCCCGGCGGCCACTACGACGGGCTGCTGCGCTGGGTCGAGGACCTCACCGACACCGGATTCGTCTCCGCGGGGTCGCTGGACGCGCTGGTCCGCACGACGACGTCGGGTGCGGCCCTCGACGCGGTCGCGGCGGCGCTGCCGGCGCCGTCGTGACCGCCCGCCACGAGCCCTGGTTCTCCACGCGGACCTGGGCGGACCCGCCGTGGAGCGCGACGGAGCTGGCCGCGGCCAGGGCGGGCCGGCGCATCTCCGTGGTCCTGCCGGCCCTCGACGAGGAGGCCACGGTCGCCGGGGTCCTCGGGGCGGTGACGCCGCTGCACCCGGCCCTGGTGGACGAGGTCGTCGTCGTCGACTCCGGCTCCACCGACCGCACCGCCGCTCGCGCCCGAGCCGCCGGCGCCCGGGTGGTCACCCGCGAGGAGGCCCTGCCCGGCGTCGCGGTGCGCCCGGGCAAGGGCGAGGTGCTCTGGCGGGCGCTCGCGGCGACCACCGGCGACCTCGTGGTCTACCTCGACTCCGACCTCGTCGACGTCGACACCCGCTTCGTCACCTCCCTGCTCGGCCCGCTGCTCACCGTCCCCGGCGTCGAGCTGGTCAAGGGCTTCTACCACCGTCCGCTGCGGCTGCCTCGTTTCCCGTCGCTCCGCTCGCCCCAGCCGGAGGACGACGTGCTGGCGACCGGGGGAGGGCGGGTCACCGAGCTGGTCGCGCGTCCGGCGCTGGCCGCGCTGCGACCCGAGCTGGCCGGGATCGTCCAGCCGCTCGGCGGGGAGTACGCCGCGACCCGCACGCTGCTGGAGTCGCTGCCGTTCGCCGGCGGCTACGGCGTCGAGCTCGGACTGCTGCTCGACACGCACCGCACGCGGGGGCTCGACGCGATCGCCCAGGTCGACCTCGGGGTGCGCAAGCACCGCCACCGCAGCCTGCGTGCACTCGGCGTCACCGCCGCGGAGGTCCTCGACGTCGCGCTGCGCCGGTGCGCGGAGCTCGACGACGGGCCGCGGCCGCTGACCCAGTTCGTGCCGGTCGCCGGGCAGTGGCTCCCGGAGGTGCACGAGGTGTCGACCGAGGACCGGCCGCCGATCCGGGAGCTGCTGGCCACGAGTGAACGGCCCTATCGGCGTGCTCCCTTCGACTCTGACGTCTGACGCCAGCATCGTGCCCCTATCGGCGTGCTCAGTAGGACGCTGCAACACCGGGGGCGAGCGGGCACCTGACGGTGGCCGTCGGGTCCCCGTGCCACGATCGACGCATGGGGAGCGCGCTGGTCTACGTCCTCGTCGTCGGGGTCGTCGCTGCCGTCGTCTACGCCGCGACGGCGTTCCTGGCCGGGCGGGGCGAGGAGCTCGAGCCGATGCCGCCGGGCGCCACGCCCACCCGGCTGCCCGCGCGCGACCTCACCGCTGCCGACGTCCGCGGGCTGCGCTTCCAGCAGGCGTTCCGGGGCTACCGGATGAGCGAGGTGGACTGGGCGCTCGACCGGCTCGCGGCCGAGGTGGATGCGCTGCGCGCCCGCCTCGCCGTCCACGAGGGCACCTCACAGCCGCCCGTCGCGGAGGACGACCCGGAGCCGCTGACCGACGCCGTGCCCCCCGAGCCCGAGCCGTCGCCCACCGACCCCACCGCGGGGGTCTCCTCGGCGTCGGGCACCGCCTCCAGCACGGAGAGCAGCGCGCATGGCCACGCGTGACATCACCGTCGGCGTCGACATCGACGCGCCGCAGGACGTCGTCTGGAAGGCCGTGACCGACTGGGAGGCCCAGGGCGAGTGGTTGCTGGGCACCACGGTGCGCGTCACCCGGGGCGACGGGGTCGGCGTCGGCTCCGAGCTCGCCGCGACGACGGGCCTCGGGCCGCTCGCCGTCACCGACTCCATGCGCCTGGTCGGGTGGGACCCACCGCACCGGGCCACCGTCGTGCACACCGGCACGGTCGTGCGCGGCTCCGGGACCTTCACCGTCGTCGAGCGGGGGCCCGCCGGCTCGCGGTTCGAGTGGGGCGAGCGGCTGGACCTGCCGCTGGGTGTCCTCGGCGCGGTGGGCTGGCCGGTGGTCGCGCCGCTCTTCCGGCTCGGGCTCGCGCTGTCGTTGCGCCGCCTCGCCCGGCGGTGCGCGGCCGAGGCGGGCACTCCGTGAGCGGTGCGGTCCTCGGCGAGGACGGCGTCGCCCGCTGCCCCTGGGGCGCCGCGGACCCGCTGCTGCGCGACTACCACGACACCGAGTGGGGCCGCGAGCTGCACGGCCGCGACGCCCTCTACGAGCGGCTGTGCCTGGAGGCGTTCCAGTCCGGGTTGTCGTGGCTGGTCATCCTGCGCAAGCGCCCGAGCTTCCGGGCGGCGTTCTCCGGGTTCGACGTCGAGGCGGTCGCCGCGTTCGACGAGGCCGACGTCGAGCGGCTGCTCGCCGACCAAGGCATCGTCCGGAACCGCCGGAAGATCGTCGCCGCGATCGCCAACGCCCGCGCGGTGCTCGAGCTGGAGCGCGACGGCCCCGGGCTGGACGCCCTGCTGTGGTCGTTCGCGCCCGACCCCCGGCCGGCACCACCGACGACCCTCGAGGACGTCAACGCCACCACCCCCGCCTCGACGGCCATGGCGACGGAGCTGCGCCGGCGCGGCCTGCGTTTCGTCGGGCCGACCACCGCACACGCGTTGATGCAGGCCACCGGCATGGTCGACGAACACCTCGCCGAGTGCTTCCGCAGCGGCGCTCCGGCGACCGCCCGACCGGCGCGCCACGCCCGATGATCGCTCCGGTGTCGTGCCCGGACACCGGATGGGGAAGAATCATTGCGCGGCGTACGACGCCCACCGCTGGTGGCGCCGGTCCGGCGCCGCCGTCGATCGTGTGGAGGGAGTACGACTATGGCGGCCATGAAGCCCCGGACCGGTGACGGTCCCCTCGAGGTCACCAAGGAGGGGCGCGGGATCGTCATGCGCGTGCCGCTCGAGGGTGGGGGCCGGCTCGTCGTGGAGATGACCGCCGACGAGGCGAGTGACCTGCGGGAGGCGCTCACCTCCGTCTCCTCCTGATCGGGTGACCGCCACGATGGGGCCGGACGTGACCGGCGGGCCGGCCCCGGGCACGCCCTTCGCGCAGCCCTCCCTCCCGACAGCCCTCGCCGACGTCGTCTGCGCCGAGCCGGGCACGGCCCCGGCCGGCGATGCGCTCGTGCTGCTGCGCCGCACCGCGGACGCCGCCGGCGAGACGGTGCCCGCGCCGGAGCCGACGCCCAGCGGCTGGGTCGCCTCCGCGGGCGCGGTCGCCGCCCTGGCGCCCGAGGCCGGTGCCGGGCGCTGGCTGGTCGGCGCCGGGGCGGGTGCGGCGGCCGACTGGCGCGCCGCCGGGGCCGCCGCGGTGCGCGTGGTGTCCGGACGCACCGAGCCCGGCGCGCTCTACGGCGCCGCGGAGGGCGACGACGGTGCCGGCCCTGCTGTGGCCCGGGTCCTCGTCACCCCCGACGAGGACCAGCCCGGCCCCGACGACGACGCCGCCTGGGCCGCCCTGGCGACGGGTCTGCTGCTGGGGTCGCACCGCTTCGCGGTGAAGTCGGGTCCGCGAGCCATGCCGCCGACGGTCCGCGTCGCCGTCCCCGAGGCGTCCCGACCCGCCGTCGAGCGGGCGCTGGTGCTCGCCCGCGCGACCGCCACCGCGCGGGACCTCGCCGACACCCCCTCGGGAGCCAAGTCGCCCGCCTGGTTCGCCGACGAGGCGACGGCGCTGCTGGGCACGGTGCCGGGCCTCGAGCTCGCCGTCCGGGACGAGGGCTGGCTGGCCGAGCAGGGCTTCGGCGGCGTGCTCGCGGTCGGCGGCGGCTCCTCCCGGCCCCCGCGGTTCCTCGAGATCTCCTGGTCCCCGGAGGACGCGCAGCGCCACCTGGTGCTCGTCGGCAAGGGCATCACCTTCGACACCGGTGGCATCTCCATCAAGCCGAACGCCGGGATGGCGGACATGCGCACCGACTGCTCCGGCGGCGCCGCGGTGGTCGGGGCGCTCGCGGCGATCGCGACCCTCGAGCTGCCGGTGCGGGTCACCGGGCTGGTGCCGCTCGCGGAGAACCACGTCTCGGGCTCGGCGTACCGGCCCGGGGACGTCGTCCGCCACTACGACGGCCGGACCTCCGAGGTCACCAACACCGACGCCGAGGGCCGCATGGTGCTCGCCGACGCCCTGGGCTGGGCCGTCGCGACGCTCGCGCCCGACGTCATGGTCGACGTGGCCACGCTGACCGGGGCCATGAAGGTGGCGCTCGGGGTCCGCACGGGCGGGCTGTTCGCCACCTCCGCCGACCTCACGCGCCGCCTGGTCGACGCGGGCGCCTCCACCGGCGAGGCGTGGTGGCCGATGCCGCTGGCCGACGCCCACACCTCCGACGTCGACTCCACGCTCGCCGACGTGCGCCAGGCCCCGCCCGGCCCCGGCGGAATCGTCGCGGCGCTCTTCCTGCAGCGCTTCACCGCCGGGCTGCCGTGGGCCCACCTCGACATCGCCGGGCCCGCGCGCTGCGAGACCCCGCACGAGGAGGTCGCCAAGGGTGCCACCGGGTTCGCCGCCCGGACGCTGGTCGAGTTCGTGGCGGGTTACTGAGCGAAGGGCACCTTCGGTCGATGAGATGGGCCGTGGGTTCCCTTCGCCAGAACGGTCGCCTAGCCCAGCAGCGACGCGCACAGCAGGCCGTCGGACACCGGGAGCAGCAGCGGGGCGAGCCGTTCGTCGCCGCGGACCGCGCGCACCGTCTCCCGCAGCGCCGAGGAGATCGCCTCACGGCGCACCGCGTCGGTGACCCGACCGGTCCACAGGACGTTGTCGAGCGCCACCACCCCACCCGGACGCAGCAGCCGCACGGCCTCCTCGAGGTAGCGCGGGTACTCCACGGTCAGGGCGTCGACGAGGACGAGGTCGTAGCCCGCGTCGGAGAGCCGCGGCAGCACCTCCAGGGCCCGGCCCGTGATCATGCGGACCCGACCGGCGGCGAACCCGGCCTCGAGGCACGCCCGGCGGGCCAGTCCCTGATGGGCCACCTCGCAGTCGATGCTGGTCAGCAGCCCTTCACCGGGCATCCCGCGCAACAGGCTCACGGTCCCGAGACCGGCTCCGGTACCGATCTCGACGACGTGGCGGGCGCGGGTGGCCGACGCCAGGAACGTCAGCGCGGCGCAGGCCCCCGGACCGATCGGGACGACGCCGTGCTCGGCGGCCCGTTCCCGCGCGGCGGTGAGCACCTCGTCCTCCTCGCCGAACCGCTCGGCCCGGGCACGCAGCTGCTCGGTGGTCCCGGCCTCGCCCGTGGGGTCGGCGAGCGCGACGGTGACGGCGGCCGTGTCGGCTCCGTCGTCGGTACCGGACTCGACGGGAGCCACCGGGTCGTCGCCCGGCAGGTCCGCGACCGGACGGGGACGCGACCCCTCGGGCCCGGGACCGCCGGGGCCCGGCCCACGTCGTGCCGGCGAGGTCGCCGCGGCCGAGGTCCGCAGCGGACCGGTCGGCACCCGCGGATACACCGGGATCCGGTTGCCGCCGTGCGCGCCCCGCGTGCCCGGCGGACGCGCCGGCCCGCGGCGGCGCCCGGCGAGGCCCGGTGGTGAACCCGCCCCGGCGGCGTCATCGGCGGGCGGTGGCGGAGTCCTGTCCGCAGGAGGCCCGGGGCGGGGTGCCGTGGGCGATGGCGAGGAGGTGGTCGTGTCGACGACGCGCAGGGCGGCCCGGGCGCGGCGCTCGCCGTCCCCCCTGCCCCGGCGGCCCCCGTCCTCCGTCACGCGAACCAGGCTAGATCGCGACGCCGCCGCGTCGGCCGCGCCGCGCCGCCGGGACGATTCCTCAGCCCCCTCTCAGACGACCCTCACCCGGGTGTCATACCCCTCGGCGAGAGTGAGCCCATGACCGAGACGCTCGCCGCGCGCCCCGACGCGGACGCCGACGCGACCGGCACGCGGGCGGGCTTCATCGACTCCGCCGGTATCTGGACCCCGCCGTCGTGGGACGACGTGGTGCGCGAGCACGCCGACCGCGTGTACCGCCTGGCCTACCGGCTCACCGGCGACGCGCACGACGCCGAGGATCTCACCCAGGAGACCTTCATCCGGGTCTTCCGCTCACTGGCGGCCTACCAGCCCGGCACGTTCGAGGGCTGGCTGCACCGCATCACGACCAACCTGTTCCTCGACATGGTGCGCCGCCGCGGCCGGCTGCGGATGGAGGGCCTGCCCGAGGACACCGACCGGCTGCCCGGCGGCGGTCCGGACCCCGAGCAGGTGTACTCGGAGGCCCACCTCGACCCTGCCCTGCAGGGCGCGCTCGACGAGCTGGCGCCCGAGTTCCGGGCCGCCGTCGTGCTCTGTGACGTGGAAGGTCTCTCGTACGAGGAGATCGCGGCCACGCTGGATGTCAAACTGGGTACCGTGCGCAGCCGCATCCACCGGGGACGTCAGGCGCTCCGCAGCGCGCTCGAGCGGCGCCGCGCGGAGCACGCCGTCGAGGAGGGGGCCGGCGGACGCGCGCCGGTGACGCTCGGCGCCGGGTCGGTCTCGTGATCGGCCGTCCCCGCCACCACCCGTGGTCCCGCTGGATCGGCGCGGTCTCCGACGCGCTGCCCGGCGGGCACCTCTCGCTCGACGCGGTCGTCGCCCACGTCGACGGCGAGCTCCCCGCCGGCCCGGCCGCCCGTGCCGCCGCGCACATCGACCGCTGCCCGGCCTGCGCCGGTGAGGTGATGGCCCAGCGCCAGGCCCGCCGCCGCCTGCGCGGTGCCGACACCCCCGGCGTCCCCGCCTCCCTGCTGACCTCGCTGCGGGCCATCCCCGAGGTCGCCGACCTGCCCGAGGCACCCGCGGGGCTCACCCTCGACGCCCAGGGCGAGTTCGTGGCTCCCGCCCCCGCCGGGGGCCGCCGCGCCCGCCGCGCGGGCGGGCCGCGTCACCACCGGCTCCCGGTGGTCGTCGCCTCCGGCCTGGTCGCCGGCGCGGCCGCCGTCGTCGGACCCGTCGTCGCCGCCGGAACGGTCCCCGCGGCAGTCACCCCCGGCGACCACGCGCCGGGCGCCGGGGCCTCGCTGTCCGCCCCCGTCCCGGTGCCGTCCGCCGGGGAGCGAGGACCGGTCCCCGGGCCCGCGGAGCACGCCGGGGCGGTCCCGGTGCTCGCCCCGGCGCCGCGCCCGTCGACGCCGGCGCCCTCGCCCGACACCACTCCCGCGCGACCCCCGGCCTGACCGTTCCTTCACCCCTGACGATCGAGGATCGGGTGGTGTCGCTCCGCCGTCCCGGGCGCTCTACCGTGGGAGGACGATGACCACCCACCGCGCGCGCACGCCGATGGCGAGTAGGGCGCTCACCGGAGCGCAGCCATGAGCAGCCCCTGGTCGCGACACGCGACCACGGAGCGCCCCGGCGCGCCCGGGGAGGACACCGCGTCGGAGGGCGAGGCCCCGACGGGCGACCCCGCGCCCTCCGGCACCGCCGTGCCCCCCGGCGGCACCGCGTCGGTCACCAACGGTCACCGGACCAACGGCCACCCGAGGCCGATGGAGTCCCCCGGATCCGCGGAGCCCCCGGCCGGCCCGGCACCGGCGTCCACCAACGGGCACACCCTCGACGACGGCGAGCTGGCCGCGGTGTTCGGACGGCCTACCGGTGCGCACGGCTCCTTCGCCGGTCATCCGGACACCGGCTCCGGCGAGACCGGCACCGGCGAGACCGGCACCGGCGAGACCGACACCGGCGAGACCGACACCCCGGCCGGCACCGACACCCGCCGTCGGGACCGGACCGGCTCCCGCGAGCCGTCGGTGGCGCTCGCCAGTGCCTTCGGGCGCCCACCCGGGGCATCGGACACGCTGCAGCGCCCGAGCGACACCCGCACCCGCTCCGAGCACACCGCCGACGACCTGTGGGACGGCCGGAGCACCGAGCGCGATCCGTGGCGAGACCCGGCCGCGCCGGTCGAGCTCGGCGCGCCCGCGGTGCGCGAGGGCGAGCCCGACCCCGACCGCCGCGGCATCGGGCCCCGCCTGTCGGCCCGGGAGCTGCTCTTCGGACGCCGGGTGGCACCCAGCGCCCTGGTCCTGCTCGCCGTCGTGGCGCTGCTGGTGGGAGCGGTCGGCGGGGTGGTCGGCCACCTGACCGCCGAGGGCTCGGACGCGCTCATCGACCCGGGCGCCACCCTCGCCCAGGTCGACGCCGGCAAGGAACGCCCCGCCGGGTCGGTGGCCGACGTGGCCGGCCGGGTGGTGCCCGCCGTCGTGTCCATCGAGGTCCGGTCGGGCACCACGGGCGGCACCGGCTCCGGGGTGGTGATCGACCCGCGCGGCGACATCGTCACCAACAACCACGTCGTCTCCCTCGCCGCCACCGACCCGCGCGCCACCCTGGAGGCGGTCTTCGCGACCGGGACACGCGCGACGGCCCGCATCGTGGGCCGCGACCCGCAGACTGACATCGCCGTGGTGAAGGTCGACGTCGCGAACCCCGTGGTCGCCCAGCTGGGACGGTCCGCGGACCTGCGGGTGGGCGACGGCGTGATCGCGATCGGCTCGCCGCTGGGGCTCGCGGGCACCGTGACCACCGGCATCGTCAGCGCGCTGCGCCGGCCGGTGCGCCTGGACGCCGAGTCGGCCGACGCCAACCCCGTCATCGACGCCATCCAGACCGACGCCGCGATCAACCCCGGCAACTCGGGGGGCGCGCTCGTCGACTCCACCGGCGCCGTCGTCGGGATCAACACCGCCATCCGGACGCTCGGCGGGACCGACAGCTCCGGCCAGGGCGGCTCGATCGGGCTCGGGTTCGCGATCCCCATCGACGACGTGCGCACCATCGCGCAGTCACTCATCCGGACCGGGACGTTCGCCCACACCGACCTCGGGGTGAACGCCAAGTCGGTCACCGACGGCACCTCGGACGGCGCCCAGATCCTCAACGTGCGCCAGGGCGGCGCCGCCGACCGTGCCGGTGTGCTCGAGGGCGACGTCATCACGAAGGTGGACGACCGGCCCGTCGCCTCGGCCGACGAGCTGACCGTGGCGATCCGCGAGCACCGCCCGGGTGAGACGGTGACCCTCGGCGTCATTCGCGGTGGTCGACCGCTGTCGCTGCAGGCGCAGCTCTAGGAGGATCGGGTGTTCGAGAGCGTCGGGTGGGGCGAGATCCTCGTCCTCGCGCTGATCGGGCTCTTCGTGTTCGGGCCCGAACGCCTGCCGGGGGCCGTGCGCTGGGTGGCCGACACTCTCCGCACGGTGCGCCGGTACGCGGCCGGGGCCCGCGACCAGCTGCGTCAGGAGATCGGCCCGGAGTTCGAGCAGCTCCGCCAGCCGCTCGAGGACCTGCGCACCATCCGCGACCTCGACCCGCGTCGCGCGGTGCGCCGCACGTTGTTCGACCCGGTCGCGGACGGTACCTGGAGCGGCGCCGCCACCCCGGCGGCCCCGGACCCGGCGACGGCGGGCGGGGCCGCGGCGCTGTCCCCCCTCGCCGCGGGCTCGCCGGGCACCAACGGGCACGGCGTGCCGGCGGCCGGCCCGGGCGGTGTGGTAAAGGGGCAGTCGGACCGGGGGACCCCCCTGGCGCCCGGCGAGGCGGCCCCGTTCGACCCGGACGCCACGTAGTCGCGCCAAGACGACGGCGCGCTCTCGCGGGTCAGCCGTCGGCCGGCTCCTGGGCCATCGGGTTGGCGCGCATCCGGCCGCCGGGGTCGACGCGGCGCAGGATCGCGCCCGTGATGGCGTCCAGGTCGGCGATCCGCTCGGGGCCCACGGCGTCGACCACCAGCCGGCGCACCTCGGCGGCGTGGCCGGGCGCGGTCGCGACGACCTTCTCCCAGCCCGCGTCGGTCAGCCGCGCCATCGTGACCCGGCCGTTGCCCGCACAGGGCTCGCGCGCGACCCAGCCCTGCTGCTCCAATCGCGACACCACGTGGGAGAGGCGGGAGAGGGACGAGCTGACGGTGGACGCGAGCTCGCTCATCGGCATGACGCGGCCGTCGGTCTCGGAGAGCATGGCGAGCACGAGGTAGGAGAACTGGGTGAGGCCGGCGTCCCGCTGCAGCTGGGCGTCCAGGGCGGCCGGGAGCAGCGTCATGACGGCGGCCGTGCGACGCCAGGCGTGCTGCTCCTCGGCGTTCAACCAGTCGACCATGCGACCAGCTTACACTTGATGCTTCAACTGTACAGCGTGTACCGTCGGGGTTGAACCGTCAGCTGAGGAGCACGACCCCATGAGCTCGCCCTTCGCCTCCGCCGCTCCGGGTGCCGCGTTCGACGCCTTCGTCGGCCCGGCGCGCGCCACGGCCGCCGATCGCCGGGCCTGGACCCCCGACGACGGCCCGCTGCCGGCGATCTACCTCTCGCACGGGGCGCCCCCGCTCTACGACGACGGCGAGTGGATGAGCGAGCTCTTCGGCTGGGCCCAGCGCATGCCCCAGCCCCGGGCGATCGTGATCGTCTCCGCGCACTGGGAGTCCGCGCCACTGACGCTCTCCTCGCCGGGCGCGGGGACCCCGCTGGTCTACGACTTCGGGGGGTTCGCCGAGCGCTACTACCGGATGACCTACGCGACGCCGGACGCGACCGCCCTCGCCGACCGGGTCGCGGCGATGCTCACGGAGGGCGAGCCGGTGCACCGCTCGCCGCGCGGGCTCGACCACGGCGCCTGGGTGCCGCTCTCGGTCATGTACCCGAACGCCGACGTGCCGGTCCTGCAGGTCAGCATGCCCGACGAGGACCCGGAGCGACTGATGCGCATCGGCGCTGCGCTGCGCGAGCTGCGGGCCGAGGGGGTGCTCGTCGTCGGCTCGGGGTTCATGACCCACGGGCTGCCGTTCCTCACCCGCGACATGCTGCGCGGCGAGGCCGTGCCCGGCTGGACCGACGACTTCGACGCCTGGGTCGCGGACGCCCTGGGCCGCGGGGACGTCGAGACCCTCCGCCGGTTCCGCGAGGCGCCGGGCATGCCCTACGCGCATCCGACGGCCGAGCACTACGTCCCGCTCTTCGTCACCCTCGGCGCCGCCACCGATCCCGAGGTCCCGGCGACCACCGAGATCGACGGCATGATGTGGGGGCTCTCGCGGCGCTCGTTCTCTTTGCGCTGACGCTCGTGTGCGTGCGTTTCCGTGTCTGAGCACGGAAACGCACGCAATAAGGGGAGCACGCCGATAGGGCTTCAGCGCGAAGCGGGCGAGATGTTCAGCGACATCCCGGCGAGCCCGCGGGCCCGCACCGTGAGCCGGTCGGCCACGCTCCGCAGCGCCTCCCCGGCCGCGGACTGCGGCGACGAGAGCACCAGCGGCACCCCCGCGTCGCCACCCTCGCGCAGCCGGGTGTCGATCGGGATCTGGCCCAGGAGCGGCACCTCGGACCCGATGGACTTCGTCAGCGAGTCCGCCACCTGCTGACCTCCGCCGGAGCCGAACAGGTCCATCCGCGACCCGTCGGGCATGTCCATCCACGACATGTTCTCGACGACGCCGACCAGGCGCTGCCGGGTCTGCAGGGAGATCGCGCCGGCTCGCTCGGCCACCTCGGCGGCCGCCTGCTGCGGCGTGGTGACCACGAGCAGCTCGGCGTTCGGGATGAGCTGCGCGACCGAGATCGCGATGTCCCCGGTGCCGGGCGGGAGGTCGAGGAGCAGGACGTCGAGGTCGCCCCAGAAGACGTCGGCGAGGAACTGCTGCAGCGCCCGGTGCAGCATCGGCCCGCGCCAGACGACGGGGGTGTTGCCCGGGGTGAACATCCCGATCGAGATGACCTTCACCCCGTGCGCCTGGGGCGGCAGGATCATCTCGTCGACCTTGGTGGGCAGGTCGGCGGTCCCGAGCATGCGCGGCACGGAGTGGCCGTAGATGTCGGCGTCGACCACACCGACCGAGAGGCCCTTGTTCGCCATGGCCGCCGCGAGGTTCACCGTGACCGAGGACTTGCCGACCCCGCCCTTGCCCGACGCGACGGCGTACACCCGGGTCATCGAGCCCGGCTGCGCGAACGGGATCACCGGCTCGTCGGCGTCGCCCTTGACCTTGCGGCGCAGCTCACGGCGCTGCTCGTCGTTCATGACGTCGAGCTCGACGGAGACCGCCGAGACCCCCGAGACCCCGGACACCGCGGTGGTCACGCGGCTGGTGATCGTGTCCTTCATCGGGCAGCCCGACACCGTCAGGTAGACCGCGATCTCGACCTTGCCGTGGTCGAGGACGCGGACGTCCTTGACCATCCCGAGCTCGGTGATCGGACGGTGGATCTCGGGATCCTCGACACCGGACAGTGCGGTGCGGATCGCCTCGACCGACGGTGAACCAGCCATGACCCGATGCTACGTCGCGCTGTCGCCCGTACCGGGCACCGCGTGGTTCGTCCCACGTCCGCCCACGGCGGTGCGCTCCGGGGCGAGCTCGAGCGTCCGGTCGACGGCCTTGCCCACGGCTTTCTCGACGGCCTTGTCGACGACCCGGTCCAGCGACTTCTCGAGGGTCCTGTCCAGCGCGCGGTCGACCGCCCGGCTGAGTTCCTTCTGCATCTCGCGGCCCATCCCGCTGCGCTCGGCCCCCCGTTCGGAGAGCTCGCTGCGCAGGAAGTCCCGGGTGACCATCTCGCCGACGGCCAGGCGCACCGCCGCGAGCTCGCGCGAGAGGTACTCGGTGTCGGCGATGGTCCGGTGCGCCCGCGTCCGGTCCTCCTCGAGCGAGACCCGGTCACGGTCGTCCTGCCGGTTCTGCGCGAGCAGGATCAGGGGTGCGGCGTAGGCGGCCTGGGTCGAGAACGCGAGGTTGAGCAGGATGAACGGGTACGGATCCCACGAGTAGACGATTCCGGTGAGGTTCAGCGCGATCCACACCACCACAAAGATGCTCTGCCACAGCAGGTAGGTACCGGTCCCGAGGAAGCGCGCGAGCCGCTCGGCGGTGCGGCCGAAGGCCTCGGTGTCGAGCTCGACGTGCAGCCGCTGGGGGCCGGCGGGGATGTCGAGGCGGTTGCGGGTGGAGCGCTCAGGCATGGCGGCCTCCCCGGGAGGGACGGGTGGTGGCGGAGGGGGACGGCGGGGCCGGTCTCTCCTCGGGCAGGGCGGACGGCGGGATGCGAAGGCCACCCGTCGTCGTCGGCTCCGGGTCCTGGGTGCGCCAGTCCTCGGGCAGCAGGTGGTCCAGGACGTCGTCGACGGTCACCGCGCCGAGCAGGTGGTCATTGTCGTCGATCACCGGGCCGCACACGAGGTTGTAGGTCGCGAAGTAGCGGGTGACCTCGGTGAGCGAGGCGTCCGGGTGCAGCCGCGTGAGCTCGGCGTCGAGCACCCCCGCCACCAGCTCGAACGGCGCCTCGCGCAGCAGCCGCTGGGAGTGGACGCAGCCGAGGTAGCGCCCGGTCGGCGTGGCCGAGGGCGGCCGCGCGACGAACACCATCGACGCGAGCGCCGGGGTGATGTCCGGGTTGCGCACGCGGGCGAGGGCCTCCGCGACCGTGGAGTCCGGCGACAGCACGATCGGCTCCGGGGTCATCATGCCGCCCGCGGTGTCCGCCGAGTAGGTGAGCAGCCGGCGCACCGACTGCGAGTCCTCGGGCTCCATGAGGCCCAGCAGCTGCTCGGACTCCGGGTCGGGGAGGTCGGCGAGCAGGTCCGCGGCGTCGTCGCGGTCCATCGCCTCGAGGACGTCGGCGGCGCGCTCGGAGTCGAGGTGGCGCAGCAGGTCGCGCTGGTCGACCACGGGCAGCTCCTCGAGGACATCGGCGAGGCGCTCGTCGTCGAGCCCGTCGGCGACGTCGTGGCGGCGGCGCTGCGGCAGGTCGAGCAGGGCCTGCGCGACGTCGGCCGAGCGCATGTCCTCGAAGGTCGCGAGCAGCTGCTCGGTGCCCTGGCCCTCCTCGGCCAGCGAGAGCCCGCTCACCGCCGCCCACGGCAGCACCTGCACCGGCCCGCGTCGTCCGAGCCGGCCGAGGCGCTCGGTGACCGCGAGTCTCGTGATCAGCCAATCCCGGCTGCGGGTGTGCTCCATGAGCACGTCGGCGACGGTCGCGTCGGCGTCGTGGTCGACGACGCGGACGTGCGCGTCGAGCATCTCGCCGACGACCAGGACCTCGTTGGGCCGCTGGGCGAACGGGCGCAGGTTCACCTGGCCGGTGGACAGCGTCACCGCGCCCGCGTCGATGGCGGTGATCCGCAGCATCGGCACGAAGATGCGACGCCGGGAGCCGACGCCGACGACGAGGCCGAGCACGCGGGGCGGTCGTGGCCCGACCGACACCGCCGACACCGCGTCGCGGACCCGGCCGATGTTCTCCCCGTCGGGCCCGAGAACGGGCAGACCGACCATGCGGGCGACGAACACCCTGGTCATCGGTGTGCTGGCGGCGCGGGTCACGCGCCGAGATTAGCCGCGGCAGGAGGGTTGCCGGTGCTGAGAGGGTGAGTGTGCGACGACGCCCGCGCGAAGGCCCTCCGTCGCGGGCGGCGGCTGAGAGCGTCTTCACCTGAATCGGCACAGCCGGGCCCGCGCGTGTCAGCATCCCCGTCAACCACATGTCTCCGCGATGACGACGTGGAGGCCCTCGAGGAGGTCAGTGCGAGTGAGTGTCGAGAACCGTCCGCGCCGGTCGTGTCTCGCGGTCCCCGGCTCGAGCCAGAAGTTCATCGACAAGGCCCGGACGCTGCCGGCGGACCAGATCTTCCTCGATCTGGAGGACGCCTGCGCCCCGCTGGTCAAGCCGGAGGCCCGCAAGACGATCGTCGCCGCGCTCAACGAGGGCGGCTGGGAGGGCAAGACCCGGGTCGTCCGCGTCAACGACTGGACGACCGAGTGGACCTACCGCGACGTCACCGAGGTCGTCGAGGGCGCCGGGGCCAACCTGGACGCGATCATGCTGCCCAAGGTGCAGACGGCCGCGCAGGTCCACGCCCTGGACTTCCTGCTCACCCAGATCGAGAAGACGATGGGGCTCGAGGTCGGCCGGATCGGCGTCGAGGCCCAGATCGAGAACGCCCTGGGCCTGACCAACGTCAACGAGATCGCGGCGGCCTCGCCGCGCCTGGAGACCATCGTCTTCGGGCCGGCGGACTTCATGGCCTCGATCAACATGAAGTCGCTCGTCGTCGGCGAGCAGCCCCCCGGCTACACCGAGGGCGACGCCTACCACTACATCCTCATGCAGATCCTCATGGCCGCCCGCGCGTACGACCTGCAGGCCATCGACGGGCCCTACCTGCAGATCCGCGACGTCGAGGCGTTCCGTCGCGTCGCCGGTCGTGCCGCGGCGCTCGGGTACGACGGCAAGTGGGTCCTGCACCCCGGCCAGATCGACGCGGCCAACGAGACGTTCTCGCCGTCGCAGGAGGACTACGACCACGCCGAGAACATCCTCGACGCCTACGAGTGGTTCACCTCGGAGGCCGGGGGTGCCAAGGGCTCCGCGATGCTCGGTGACGAGATGATCGACGAGGCGTCCCGGAAGATGGCGCTGGTCATCGCGGGGAAGGGCCGGGCGGCGGGCATGACCCGCGGTGAGCGTTGGACGCCGCCGGAGAGCTGACGTTCGGCTTCGCCTCGTGCGTGCGTTTCCGTGCTGGAGCACGGAAACGCACGCACACGCGCGATAGCGCAAACTGGTAACCACGCCCCAGAGCAGGGAGCACGACGCATGGCACGCCTCGCCCAGACCGCGGGACTCACCGACGTCCAGGAGGAGATCCTCTCCACCGTCCGCGACTACGTGGACAAGGAGATCATCCCGCACGCCCAGGAGCTCGAGCACGCCGACGAGTACCCGCAGGAGATCGTCGACGGGATGAAGGAGATGGGCCTGTTCGGGCTCATGATCCCGGAGGAGTACGGCGGTCTGGGCGAGTCCCTGCTGACCTACGCGCTCGTCGTCGAGCAGGTCGCGCGCGGGTGGATGAGCGTCTCGGGCGTCATCAACACCCACTTCATCGTCAGCTACATGCTGATCCACCACGGCACCGAGGAGCAGAAGCAGCACTACCTGCCCAAGCTCGCCACCGGGGAGATCACCGGCTCGTTCTCGATGTCGGAGCCGGAGCTGGGTTCCGACGTGGCGGCGATCAAGACGCGCGCGAAGGTCGACGGCGACGACTACGTGGTCGACGGCGCGAAGATGTGGCTGACCAACGGCGGCTCGTCGAACCTCACCGCGGTGCTCGTCAAGACCGACGAGGGCGCCGAGAAGCCCTACCAGAACCTGACGACGCTGCTGGTGGACAAGCCGCGCGGGTTCGGCAAGGTGGCCGAGGGCCTCTCGGTCCCCGGCAAGATCGACAAGATGGGCTACAAGGGCGTCGACACCACCGAGATGGTGTTCGACGGCTTCCGGATCCCGCAGACCCAGGTGCTCGGCGGGCAGTCGGGCAAGGGCTTCGCGCAGATGATGGACGGCGTCGAGGTCGGCCGCGTCAACGTCGCCGCCCGGGCCTGCGGCATCGCGATCCGGGCCTTCGAGCTCGGCGTCGAGTACGCCCAGCAGCGCTCGACCTTCGGCAAGCCGATCGCCCAGCACCAGGCGATCGCGTTCAAGCTGGCCGAGATGGCGACCAAGGTCGAGGCCGCGCACCTGATGATGGTCAACGCCGCGCGCCTCAAGGACCGCGGCGAGCGCAACGACGTCGAGGCCGGCATGGCCAAGATGCTCGCGTCCGAGTACTGCAAGGAGGTCACCGAGGAGTCGTTCCGCATCCACGGCGGCTACGGCTACTCGAAGGAGTACGAGATCGAGCGGCTCATGCGCGAGGCGCCGTTCCTGCTCATCGGCGAGGGCACCTCGGAGATCCAGAAGACGATCATCAGCCGCGGCCTGCTCAAGGACTACAAGATCCGCTGAGCCGGCCCGCCCCGGGATGCCAGCGAAGCGTCGTTGCTTGCATCCAGTGGCAGGAAAGCCCCGTCGTCGCTGCCGACAGCGGTGCGTGCCGGACTAGTACGCTCCGCCGTTCGGCCGCACCAGCGAGGGACGACACACGGCCCTTGGGCACTTTCGCCCGGTCCGGTCCGTTGGAAGGATGCTCGGACCGATCAACCGGAGGAAGCCGTGAGCTCGCCGTTCCTGGGGAACCGTCCCGGGGCCGCCCCCGGGCTGCCCAACCTGCCCGAGCCGCCGTCGGGGTGGCCGGTGGGGTCGTACGCGAAGTACGAGGAGGCGCAGCGCGCGGTCGACCACCTCGCGGACAACGACTTCCCCGTCGCGGACGTCACCATCGTCGGGGTCGACCTCATGCTCGTCGAGCGGGTCATCGGCCGGCTGACGTGGGGCCGCGTGCTGGCCACCGGGGCCGCATCCGGGGCCTGGCTCGGCCTCTTCGTCGGCGTGATCCTCTCGCTGTTCAGCGCGAACGGCTCGATCGGCGCGATCCTGCTCGGCCTCGGGATGGGCATCGTGTTCGGGATCGTCTCCGGCGCGATCACCTACGGCGCCAGCCGGGGTCGCCGCGACTTCACGTCCTCGAGCCAGCTCGTCGCCGGCCGCTACGACGTGCTCTGCCAGCCCCGCAGCGCCGAGAAGGCCCGGGACATGCTGGCCAAGCTCGCGATCGGCACCGAGCAGACGTAAGCACGGTCCCGACGACGGGGGCCGCGGGTCCCGCGGTCATCCGCCGCCGTCCACGTCGGCGCGCGGCCCGACGTGGACGCCGAGCACCTCGTGGGCGACGTTGCGGCGCTCGACACCTCGTGCTGCGCGAAAAGTGGGTCGAGGACTCACGCGCAACCGGCACCGGCGTCGTCCCGTCCGGCCTTCCCGCTGAGCCCTCTCGCCGTCGGGCGAGGTCCGCCGTCTACCGTCGGGCCCGTGGGGTCGAGCAAGCGGGACCGGCGCGCCGCGAAGCAGAAGGCGCGGGATCGGCGGCGAGGCTACGACGCGGGGCCTGGCCCCGGCACCGTCGACGACCGCAGCAGCGCCGAGTGGGTGTTCGCCGGGCCCCGGTGGTCGCCGGAGATGGTCGCCGACGCCGTCCTCGGGCTGCTCCGTCCCGACGATCCCGAGACCCGGGACGAGTGGACCCTCGCGCTGGCCGCGCCGCCGCCGGCGGACCGCGACAACGTCATCCGAGGCATGGAGCTGGCGCTGTTCCGCCGGTTCGAGGTGCTCTGGCACAACGGCTGGCTGCCGGTCGACGCCGTCGAGCACCTCCGCCGGTCCGTCCCGTCCGCCGCTCTCGAGCTCGCCCGGAGCGCGATCGCCCGGCAAATCTCCCGCTACGCCCGCGCCTCACTCCACCCACGCTGGTGGGAGTCGGTGGTGGACGCCGAGGTCCGGCCCGACCGTGCGCCGTCGGGACCGGCGACCCAGGTCTGGTCGGACCGGCACGCGTTGTACCCGACCGATCTGCTCGGCACCGTCCTGACGGTCCTGCGCCCGCTCGACCGGATCCACGCGCTGCCGGTGATCGTCCCCGCGCCGGGCACCGACGCGGCCCGGCGAGCGGTTCGGGACGAGGCGTCGACGGCCGGGATCGACCCGAAGGTGCTGGCGCGCGTGCGGGCCCTGCTCGCGAAGGCCGAGTCCACCGCGTTCCCGGAGGAGGCCGAGGCGCTCTCGGCGAAGGCGCAGGACCTCATGAACCGCTATGCGCTCGAGCACGCGGTCGTCGAGGGCGAACAGGCCCAGAAGGCGGCTGTGATCACGATCCGCCTGTGGCTGGACGCGCCCTACGTCCCGGCGAAGACGCTGCTGGTCCAGGCCATCGCGGCAGCCAACCGGTGCCGGGCGATCGCGCTGAACGGGACCGACGTCGTCTCGCTCGTCGGTCACGAGAACGACCTGGACACGGTGCAGATCCTCGTGACCTCGCTGCTGGTCCAGGCTGGACGCGCGATGACGGTGGAGGGCCGCCGGGCGGGCAGCGGGGGCCACGCGAGGTCGCGGTCGTTCCGGCAGTCCTTCCTCGTCGCCTACGCGGGCCGCATCGGCGAACGGCTCCGCGAGACCGCCGAGGACGGGACACGGGAGGCGTCCGACGACCGCCTCCTCCCGGTGCTCGCGGCCCGGGCCTCGGCGGTCGACGACGCGGTCGCGGACACCTTCGGCGAGCTCACCTCGAGGGCGGTCTCGGGCTACGACCGGGCCGGTCAAGCAGCCGGCCGCGCCGCGGCCGACGCCGCCACGCTCACGCTGGACAGAGGTGCGCTTCGCGCTCGTGCGTAGAAGATGCGGTCATAGCCGCATTTCTTGCTCATGAGCGCGGAGCGCACCTACGTCCCCACGCCGCCGACCCCCGTCGCCCGCACCACCGACAGCGGCGTGGCGACGTCCTCCAGCGACTTGCGCTCGGCGGCGACACCCAGCACTGCCGCCACGATGCCGCCGATGATCATGACCGCCGCCCCGAGGATGTAGGCCCAGAACAGACCCGACGTGCTGGGGGCGTCCTTCGGGCCGATCATCACCGCGTAGATCAGCGGGGCGACCGCGCCGAAGACCTGCGCGATGGCGAAGAACACCGCGATCGCCTTCGCCCGCACCTCCATGGGGAAGATCTCGCTCACCGTCAGGTAGGCGGCGCTGGCTCCGGCCGAGGCGAAGAAGAAGATGATGCACCACGCGACGGTCTGGGTGGTCGCGTCGAGCACCCCGGCCCGGAACAGGAACGCGGAGATGACCAGCAGGGAGCCGGCGAGCAGGTAGGTGCCGGAGATCATCTGGCGGCGGCCCCAGGTGTCGAACAGCCGTCCGAGCAGGAGGGGTCCGAGGAAGTTCCCGACCGCGAACGGGATGTAGTAGATCGACGTGTCGGCGTCCGGGCCGAGGTAGAAGTGCGTCAGCACGATCGCGTAGGAGAAGAAGATCGCGTTGTACAGGAACGACTGCGTGATCATCAGGGTCGCACCGAGCGTGGAGCGACCCGGGTAGGTGCGGAAGAGGATGCGCAGCAGCGTGAGGTAGCCCGCCTGCGGCGTCGGCCGGATCTCGATGGCCATGGCGTCGTCCACCGGCTCCACGTCCTTGCCGGTGCTGCTCTGCACCTCGTGCTCGATGAACGCGATCGACTGCTCGGCCGCCTCGCCGCGGCCGTGCATGATCTGCCACCGCGGGCTCTCGGGCACCGAGCGACGCAGGAAGATGATCACAAGCGCGAGCACGGGGCCGATGAGGAACGCGATGCGCCAGTCGAAGGTCGGCGAGATCGCCCCGGACAGGAGGGGGATCTGGATCACTGCGGCGATGGTCGCGCCCGCCCAGTAGGTGCCGTTGACGATGACGTCCGTACGGCCGCGATAGGGGGCCGGGATCAGCTCGTCGATCGCCGAGTTGATCGCGGCGTACTCCCCCCCGATCCCGGCCCCGGCGATGAAGCGCGTCAGGTACAGGAAGCTGATCGACCCCACCCCGGAACCCAGGGTCACCGCCGTGAGCGCGCTGCCGCCGAAGTAGATGGCCAGCGTGATGAAGAAGAGCTTGCGGCGCCCGAGCCGGTCGGAGATCTGACCGAAGACCAGGGCGCCGACGACCTGTCCCACCAGGTACACCGTGGCGAGCAGGCCGACGAACGTGGTCGAGATGCCCAGCCGGGAGGAGTCGGAGAGCTTCTCCCCCACGTTGCTCGCGATGGTGATCTCGAGACCGTCGAGGATCCAGCACGACCCGAGGGCGAGCACCATCCGGGTGTGGAACGGCGACCACGGCAATCGGTCGATGCGGGCCGGGATGAGCGATCGCACGCTCGCGGGCTGCTGCGTCGTCCCGTCTGCCGTCGTCACGAGAACCTCCCGCCGTCCGTCACTGGAGCGTCGAGAGCCTAACCAGACGAGAACCTGGTGTGAAACGGACGTGTGGAGCTATCACAACCAGCGATTGCGTCGGAACGTGCGGAAGAGCCAGCCACAGATGACCAGGATGACGACGATCACCAGGGGATAGCCGAAGGTCCAGTGCAGCTCGGGCATGTAGTCGAAGTTCATGCCGTAGATGCCCGCGAACATCGTCGGGACGGCGAGCAGCGCCGCGTAGGCGGTGATCTTGCGCATGTCGTTGTTCTGGCGCAGTGTGATCTTCGCGAGCACGGCGTCGACGAGCGTCGTCAGGAGCTCGTCGAACTGGGCGACGCGCTCGGACACCGTCGCCAGGTGGTCGTCGACGTCGCGGAAGTAGCTGCGGACCTCGGTGGGCACGAGCGGCGAGTAGCCCTCGGAGAGCCGGCGCAGCGGCGTCACCAGGGGCTGGACGGCCCGGCGCAGCTCGAGCACCTCGCGCTTCATGAGGTAGATTCTGATCGGCGCCGAGCTCGGAGTACGGCGCGAAGACCTCGGCCTCGATGGTGTCGATGTCACCCTCGACGGCGGCCGAGACGTCCAGGTAGGCGTCGACGATGTGGTCGGCGATCGAGTGCAGCACGGCCGCGGGGCCGAGGGCGAGGTGCTCGGGCTCGTCCTCGAGCATCCGCCGCACCCGCCGCAGGCCGGAGTGCTGGCCGTGCCGGACGGTGATGACGAAGTCCTTCCCGACGAAGCACATCAGCTCCCCGGACTCCACGATCTCGTTCGCGGTGGTGGGGGAGGCGTGCGCGACGTAGCGGACGGTCTTGAAGACCGAGAACACCATCTCGTCGTAGCGCTCGATCTTCGGCCGCTGGTGGGCGTGCACCGCGTCCTCGACGGCGAGCGGGTGCAGCCCGTAGACCTCGGCGATGTCGTCGATCTGCTCGGCGTCGGGCTCGTGCAGGCCGACCCAGACGAAGCCCTCCTCGCGCCGGCGGACCTCCGCGATCGCGTCGCGGTGGTTCCAGCGCCCCTCGAGGCGCTTGCCGTCGATGTAGACCGCGCAGTCGACGACGAAGGCCGCCAGCGGCACGTGCGGGACGTGGGCGTCGTTGTCCAGCGCGCGCGGACGGCGTCCGCGGGCCGTGGCGCGCAGCGAGGGGAGAGCGGGCATGGTGGTCTCCGTGGCGGGATGACCGAACCGGGGCCGGTCAGGCGGGTCGCGGGCGGATGATCTCCGCGTCGCCCCGGGGGCCCGACGGTGGCGAGCCGTCGTCAGCGACCCCTCGAGAGGACGCGGCCGGTACTTCCGTCGGCGCCGGGGTCGGCGCCCTGCTGCTCGGTCATGGCCACGTCCACCTCCTCGATCCGTCGCGGCGGGCTCCTGGCGTGTCCCAACACTCGGACGGCCGGGGCTCGCTCCAGTTGCCCCGGTGGGTCCGGTGTCGTACGGGTCACGCGGCCGTGCGGCCGCGTGCGCTGCTGCGATGGTCCATCCTACGGGGCGCCCCGGGCGCTGCGCCGCCCGGACGGCCTGCGCAGGGACGATGACGTCGACACGTTCAGGGAGCGGACACGTGCAGTTCGGCCGGTACTTCGAGGAGTTCGAGGTCGGTGCGACCTACAAGCACTGGCCCGGCAAGACGGTCACCGAGTACGACGACCACCTCTTCTGCCTCATCACGATGAACCACCACCCGCTGCACCTCGACAGCCACTACGCCGAGGGCACCCAGCAGGGGCGCAACGTCGTCGTCGGGAACTACGTCTACTCGCTGCTGCTCGGCATGTCGGTGGCCGACGTCTCCGGCAAGGCGATCGCGAACCTCGAGGTCGAGTCCCTGCGCCACGTCAAGCCGGTGTTCCACGGCGACACGATCTACGGCGAGTCGACGGTGCTGGACAAGAAGGAGTCGAGCTCGAAGAACGACCGCGGGGTCGTGCAGGTCGAGACGATCGGCTACAACCAGGACGGCGTCGTCGTCTGCATCTACCGCCGCAAGGTGATGGTCCCGAAGCGGCCCGTCACGGACTCGCCGGAGGCCGCCCTCGTCGCGGAGCAGCCGAACCGGCCGATACCACAGGAACGCTGAGACGAGGTTCCACCTGCTCGGTGTGTCGGTCACCGTCGGTCACCGTGAGCGTCCTAGCATCCACCGGCGTGGACGTGAAGAAGCTCGTCGGCGCGATCGTCGTGATCTTCGTGCTCTTCTGGATCATCACGGCGCCGACCGCGGCGGCGAACTTCGTCCTGGAGGTCCTCCACTTCCTCGAGTACATCGCCCTGTCGATCATCACCTTCCTGCGTCACCTGTTCTGACGTCCCGCCGGGGTACGCTTCCGCACGTCCCGTCCGAGGGGCAGGAGGGGAGACCGCCGTGCTGGCACCTCGCGAGGTCGACGAGTACGTCCTGCCGACCGAACGTCGGGTGATCCGGTTCCGGCGCCACTGGGTCGTCGTCATCAGCGAGGTCGTCCAGGCGGCCGTGCTCATGGTGATCCTGATGGTCGCCGCGGCGCTGCTGCCCGAGGGCCCGGTGCTCTCCAACATGCTCTGGTACGGCGGCCTGCTCGTGCTGATCAAGGCGGCGTACAAGGTCAGCGAGTGGTGGGTGGAGAAGGTCGTCATCACCGACAAGCGCGTGATGCTGACCCAGGGCGTCTTCACCCAGAAGGTCGGCATGATGCCGCTCGGGAAGGTCACCGACCTGACCTTCGAGCGGACGCTCAACGGCCGCATGCTGGGCTACGGCACCATGATCATCGAGTCCGCCGGCCAGATCCAGGCGCTCAACCGCATCTCCTTCCTCCCGGACCCGGAGGAGGTCTACGAGGCGATCTCGGAGCTGGTGTTCGGGGAGAAGCGGCAGACGCCCAGCCGTCCCTGACACCGGGTACACCCGGACCGTGATCGACCTCCACCTGCACTCCTCCGCCTCCGACGGGACCGACACCCCGGCCGACCTCGTGCGCCTCGCGGTGGACGCCGGCGTCACGACGCTCGCCCTCACCGACCACGACACCACCGCGGGCTGGGAGACGGCTGGGGCGGCCATGGCGCGCGTGCCCGCCGGTGTCCGGCTGGTGCGCGGGGCGGAGTTCTCGACGACGGCGCCCGACGGGCGCGGTGGCGAGGTGTCGGCCCACCTGCTCGGCTACCTGTTCGACCCGGAGCACCCCGCCCTGGTCGCCGAGCAGGAGCGGCTGCGCGGAGAGCGCCGCCGTCGGATCCGGGTGATGGCGCAACGGATGGCCGACGACGGGTGGGCGGTCGACCCCGGCGCGCTCGAGTCGCGCCTCGACCCGCAGGTCCCCGTCGGACGCCCCCACCTCGGGCGCGCGCTCGTCGAGGTCGGCGCCGTCGGCTCGGTGTCCGAGGCGTTCGACGAGCTGCTCGCGAAGGACGGGCCCTACTACGAGCCGAAGGTCGACACCCCCATCGCGGACGCGGTCGCGACGATCCGGGCCGCGGGCGGCGTCGCGGTGTGGGCGCACCCGTGGGCACGCCGGCGCGGCGCCGTGGTCGAGCTCGAGGTGATCGCCGACCTGGCGGAGCGCGGGCTCGCCGGGGTCGAGGTGGACCACCCCGACCACACCGCCGCCGACCGCGAGCGGCTGCGCACCCTGGCCTGCGACCTCGGCCTGCTGGTCACCGGTTCGAGCGATTACCACGGGCAGAACAAGACGACCCCGATCGCGGCCGAGACCACCCACCCGGAGGTCGTCGACGCGCTCGTCGCCCGGGCCACCGGTGCCGCCGTCGTCACCGGCGAGCTCTAGATTGGGAACCGATGAGCGGGCAGCTGACTCTCCAGGACATGCCCTCTCCCCTGATCAAGATCACTCCTGCCCGGCTGGCCACCTTCGAGGACTGCCGCCGCCGCTACCGCATGACCTACCTCGACCGCCCGGCCCCGGCCCGCGGGGGCGCATGGGCGCACGCTACCCTCGGCGCGGTGGTGCACAACGCGCTGCGGGCGTTCTTCGAGCTCCCCGTCGTGCGGCGCTCGCCCGAACACGCTGCCTCGCTGGTGGAGCGTCACTGGTCCTCGGAGGGGTTCCGGGACGAGGCCCAGGCCGGCGAGTACCGCGCGCGGGCCCGTGACTGGGTGGCCCGGTACGCCGAGGAGCACGGCGCCGCGGTCGGCGAACCGCTCGGGGTGGAGCGTTGGGTCGCCGCGCCGGTCGGCGGCATCGTCGCCGAGGGGCGGGTCGACCGGATCGACGCCGGGAGCGCCGACGACGGGACGCGCGAGGCGGTCGTCGTGGACTACAAGACGGGCCGGTGGGCGCCGTCGGCCGACGACGCCCGGTCCTCCCGCGCGCTCGCGCTCTACGCCCTCGCCGCGGCGCGCACGCTGCGTCGCGCCTGCCGCCGGGTCGAGCTGCACCACCTGCCCTCCGGCACCGTCGCGAGCACGGTCCACGACGACGCGTCGCTCGGGCGCCACCGTCGCCGGGCCGAGGAGTCGGCGGTCGACATGGCGGGCGCGGACGAGGCGTTCGCGGCGGGCGGGGACCCCGAGGCGCTGTTCCCGCCCTCCCCCGGCCCGCGGTGCGCGCGCTGCGACGTGCGTCGGCACTGCCCCGAGGGCCGCGCCGCCGCCCCGCCCCTCGAACCGTGGGCGTTGCTCGCCCGGTGACCGCCCCTCCACCGACCCCCGTGCTGCGAGGAACCCGCCCCCGATGACCGGCCACGCCGCCCTCCCTCCCGAGGACCCGACACCCCCGGACGGCATCCCCACGCCTCCGGCTGGGGTGCCGGCGCCCGAGGTGGCCCCGGAGGAGCCGACGTGGCCGGAGGTCGAGCCGCCGGAGGTGCGCGGCGAGCCCGTCCCGACCGCGACCCCGCGGCGGCTGCAGGCGGTCCCCGACGCCTACCCGACGGTGGTGACCGGTGTCCGCACCGGCGCGTTCGGCCGGCCCATCGGCAAGCACCGCCCGACCGCCCTGCACCGGCTCGTCGAGGTCGCCCGAGTGCTGAGCGGTGGGTTGATGGTGCTCACGCTGGTCGTCGTCGTCGCGCCGCTCGTGCTGGGCGCGGTCGGGCCGGGCCTGGGCGTGCTCGCGGGCCACGTCGCCGGGGCGGTGGTGGCGCTGGCCGCGACGGGGCTGGCAGCGTGGCGACGGACGCCGGTGTGGGCGGCGACGGTGGCGGCCCTCGTCGTGCCGCTGGACGTGCTGACGGTGCTGGCGATCTTCTGGTGGCGATAGGTGCGCTCCGCGCCCGTGAGCACTAATCCGCCCTATGACACGGATTAGTGCTCACGAGCACGGAGTGCACCTCGGACAGTCCCACCACCACCTCGGCGAACGACGTCGAGAGCGGCGCGAGCCCGACCCGGATGCCGTCCGGCGCGCGGAAGTCGGGGATCACCCCGCGCCGCCACGCCCGTGCGACCACCTCCTGCGCCCCCGGGTGCCGCAGCGTCACGTGGCCCCCTCGACGCGCCGGGTCGCGAGGTGAGGCGAGCTCGACCCCGAGCGGGGCGAGCACCTCGTCGGCGATCTCGACGGCGAACCCGGTGAGCGCCCCGGACTTCGCGCGCACCGCCTCGATGCCGGCCTCGGCGTACAGGTCGAGCCCGGCCCGCAGCGGCACGAGCGCCAGCACCGGCGGTGTCCCCGAGAGGAACCGCCGCACCCCCGGCGCCGGCACGTAGCCCGCGGCCATCGCGAACGGGTCCTCCCGTCCGAACCAGCCCTGCACCGGCTGGCGCAGCACCTCGTGGTGCCGGGACGCGACGTAGGCGAACGCCGGCGAGCCCGGCCCGCCGCCCAGGTACTTGTAGGTGCACCCGACGGCGAGGTCGGCGCCCCAGGCGTCCAGGGCCACCGGGACCGACCCCACCGAGTGGCAGAGGTCCCAGCACACGAGCGCGCCGGCGTCGTGGACCAGCCGGGTGATCGTCGCGGCGTCGGCGAGGTACCCGGAGCGGTAGGCGGCGTGGGAGAGCACGACGAGCGCCGTGCGGCGCCCGACGGCGGCCGCCACCTGCTCCGCGGACACCCCGCCGGTCGGGTCGGTGGGGATCCAGCGCAGCGAGCGCCCGGTCTCGGCGGCGATGCCCTCGAGCAGGTAGCGGTCGGTGGGGAAGTCGTCGTCGGAGAGCACGATCTCGTCGCGCGCGGGGTCGGCCGCGTCGACGGCCGCGCGGGCGAGCTTGTAGAGCCACACGCTCGTCGAGTCGCCCACGAGCGTCTGTCCGGGAGCGGCGCCGACGAGGAGCTCGCCGAGCCGGTCGCCCAGCACCGCCGGGAGCTCCACCCACTGCTCGTCCCAGCTGCGGATCAGGCGGCTGCCCCAGTCGTGCGCGGTGAACGCCGCGAGCGCGTCCCCGGTGATCCGCAGCGGTCGTCCGAGGGAGTTCCCGTCGAAGTAGGCGACGACGTCGTCGGAGAGCACGAACCGGTCCCGCAGCGCCTGCAACGGGTCGGCGGCGTCGAGCTCCGCGGCGCGCGCGGCGAAGCCGGACAGCGCTGTGGACCCGGCGACGTCGGGTGTGCTCACGCCGCGTCCCCGGGGCGCCGCTCGCGGGCCAGGGCCTCGCGGGCGGTCGGCCCGTGGCGCCAGCTCTCGGGCAGCGCGAGCACCACGGTCCGCAGGGCGCGCACCGCGAGGTCCGCGGCGAGGTCGGTGGTCGGGAGGCCGGGGAGCCCGTGCATCCGGCGCGCCCACCGGGGCTGCAGCGCGAACCCGAGGGTGGCGATCGCGGTCCAGGCGGGCCGGGCGGGGGTGGTGAGCTGGACGCGGGTGGGCATGGGCGGCGCCAGCAGCCGCAGGACGGCGTGCCTGCTGGTGCCCGAGGCCCGCAGCTCGGGGCGCACCGCGTCGAAGTAGTCCGCCACCTCGGCGCGGCTCGCCGGCACGTCGGTCGCGCCGAGCAGCTCGGCCGCCCGCACCTGCTCGGCGAGGAACCGGTCGGCCTCCGCGTCGGACAGTCCCGCCCCGGCGCGGCGCACCGCGTCGAGGAACCCCCACACCTCGGTGACGTGGACCCACCGCAGCAGGTCGGGGTCCGACGCCCGGTAGGTCAGCCCGGTGACCGGGTCCACCCCGTGGACGTGCTCGTGCGCGGCGCGGACCTTGGCGGCGACCGCGTCGACCCGGTCGCGCGGCGAGAAGGTCACCGTCATCACGTACTCGGCGGTGCGCCGCAGGCGCGGCCAGAACGCGGTCGCGAAGTCCGAGTGCTGGTCGACCCCGGCCATGGCGCGCGGGTGCAGCGCCTGCACGAACATCGCCGCGATCCCGCCGGCGCCGGCAGCCGGGTCGGCCATCACCGTCCACGTCGCGCTGCCCGGACCGAAGTAGCCGAGCTCCGGGTCGGCAGGCAGGGCGGAGAGGGCCGTCATGCCTCCAGCGTGTCCTCGCGCAGCCAGGTGCGCCACGTGGGGACGAGGACGTCGAGCAGGCCCTGCGGGTTCTCGACGTTGGGGGAGTGCGCGGCGCGCGGGACGGCCGCGAACTCGGCCTCCAGCCGGTCGGCCATCGTGCGCTGGGTGGTGACCGGCCAGGCGTCGTCGTGCATCCCGCACACCACGAGCGTCGAGAGGTGGCGGCCCCGTAGCGCCGCGACGAGCTCGGGGACCCGGTCGGGCTCGCCGCGCAGCCCGTCCCCCATCCCCAGGAGCGCCGCGGGCGAGGACGTGGCCAGGCGGTGGCGCAGGAAGGCCGCGACGGCGGGGTCGGCGGCCTCCCAGTCACCGGCCTCCTCGCGCAGCGCGACGACGGCGTCGAGGCCGCGACGGCGCAGCACGGGCTCGAGGACGTCGAGGCGGGTCCGGCGGGGGCCCATCGGCAGCTCGCCGGGACCCGAGTCCAGGAGCGTGAGGCCGCGGACCGGCGCCCCGGCGAGGACGGCGGCGCGCGCCACCAGGCCGCCGTAGGAGTGGCCGAGCAGCAGGACCGTCCGGCCCGCGGCGGCCTCGGCGCGCACCAGGTCGGCGACGAGGATCCCGAGCGGACCGGGGCGGTGGTCGAGCTCGCCGGGCAGTGGCGGCGACTCGTACTGGCCCGGCAGGTCGATCGCGAGCACCCCGATCCCGGCGTCGGCGATCGGGTCGAGCAGCGGCGCGAAGTCCTCCTTCGTGCCGGAGTAGCCGGGGACGAGCACGGCGACCGCGTCCCACGGCTCGTCCTCGGTCCGCGGGCGGGGCTCGGCGCGCAGCGCGGCGAGCGGCCCCGACGGGCGCGGGAGGTCCACCCGGGCGGCGTGGTGCGGGGTGAGCTGGGCCGTGCTCGGCCCGGACGCGGGCGCCTCGTCGACGCGGACCGGGGAGGGTTCACGCGCCGGAGTCACACCGGGAGTCTGCCGCATCGGGGCTGGTCGCGGGGTGGCCGCCGGTCGGCTCAGCGTGGGGGCCGCAGGCCCACCACGGTCGCGCCGCGCTGCTCGACGACGGTGCTGCCGACCACCTCGACCCCGACCGGGCCCGGCGGGTCGCCGCCGCGGTCGACCGGGATCGTCGGGCGGGGCGCGCCGGTCGCCGCGTCGACGACGGCGAGGCCGCCGGGGACGGGCACGAGCACCGTCGTCGGGGCGCCGAGCACGTCCGAGGACACCGCGGTGCCGGATCCCAGCGTGTTCGGCAGCGTCCAGCGCGGCAGCAGCGTGACCGCGTCGAGCCCGACCGTCGCGGTGCCCGTCCACCACAGCAGGACCGGGCCGGCCTGGCGGACGCCGGTGGCCTGGCCCGCTGGGTCGGTGGTGGTCTCCTGCGCGGCCCGGGCGACCGGACCCGCGGCCGGACCGAGGGCGGCGGTACCGACGGGGGTGCCCGCCCCGTCGTAGATCCGCAGGGTGCCGTCGGGCGCCTCGAGCGCGATGCGGTCGTTCGCGACGGCGACCAGGCGGCCCCCGGTCACCCCGGAGAGCACGCTGAACCGGTCCTCGGGCTTGTCGTACTCGGCGGGGCTGTCGCTCAGGACGGACAGCCGGTCGGAGCTCTCGCCGGGACAGCGCTCCAGCACGGCCACCGCGTCTGCGCCCGCCGCGATCGAGAGGTGCGGGCAGGTCGCGCGCGGCTGGGGGGTCGACTGCACGGGCGTGGGCAACGCGCCGTACTCCAGGGTGGCGACGAGGTCGTCGCGCCAGACCTCCAGGTAGTCCCGGCCGGTGGCGGTGACGTGGGAGCCGTCGGCCAGGAGCCGCGTCCCCGGCCGGACGTCGGCGTTGCGCGTGGGGCCGCGCTGCCCGGTGGAGGGGTCGATCGTCGTGACGTCGCTGCAGAAGGTGCCCAGCGGCGACGTCGTGCGGAAGAGCGCCAGCACCTCCCCGAACCCGCTGCCCAGCGTGCACAGCGGTTCGGGCCGGCGGTACTCCCAGGCCGGTGCCCCGGTAGCCGCGTCCAGGCCGGTGACGACGCCGCTGCCGGCCGGGTCGGTCCGCCCGACGGCCACCGCAGGGCCCTCCACGGTCGGGCCGCCGAGCAGGTCGGGGGCGGGCGGGGCCCGCACCGGGTCCGCCGCGCGCCAGGCCTGGACCAGCGAGGTCGGCACCGGCGCGGCGGCGACGGGTGCGAGCGGTGGCGTGGCGGGACGCAGGCTGGTCGCGGACTCGTCACCCGCGCGGAGCACGAGGACGGTCCCGACGACGGCCGCGACGACGAGGAGCGCGATCGCGATCAGGTCGCCGCGGCGGCGCCGCTCCGCGCGAGGCCACCAGTCGGCGCGGCGGCCTGCGCCACCGTTCCCGTCCGGCCCGTCCGGCCCGGCGCCGTCGTCCCCGGCCGGGCGGCTCGAGGTACGCCGCCCGCTCGGAGCCGCCACCGCGTGCTCAGTCCTCGCCCGCGCCGTTCACCGCGGCAACGGGCACGACGGTGCCCGGCTCGGCAGCGCCGGACTCGCCGGAGCTGCGCCCCCCGCGACCACGACGCCGGCGACGCGGCCGTGAGCGGCCACCGCCCTCGCCGTCGGCAGTCACGGCGTCGGTGCCGCCCGCGTCCACGCCGTCCGCTCCCGCGGCCTCGGCATCCGGGCCCTCCGCGGCGTCGGCGGCGGGCCCCGAGACGACCTCGCCGGCACGGCGGCGCGTGCGCGGCGACCGGGCGCGGCGCTTGCGGGCGGTGGGAGCGGCCTCCTCGACGGAGCTCGCCGGCTCGCCGGCGTCCTCGTCCTCCTCGGCGGGACGGCGACGGCGCGCCACCCGGCCGGTCGCGTCCTCGGGGATGCCGAGGTCGCGGTGGAGGTGCGGCGAGTTGGAGTAGGTCTCGGGCGGCTCCGGGGCGCCGAGCGCCAGGTCGTCGGAGATCAGTTTCCACTTCGGGAGGTCGTCCCAGTCGACGAGCGTGATCGCGATGCCGGCCTTCCCCGCGCGGCCGGTGCGGCCGATGCGGTGGATGTAGGTCTTCGCGTCGTCGGGGCACTGGTAGTTGATCACATGGGTGACCCCGGTGACGTCGATGCCACGCGCCGCGACGTCGGTGCACACCAGGACGTCGATGCGGCCTGTGCGGAATGCCTTGAGCGCGTGCTCGCGGGCTCCCTGGCCGAGGTCGCCGTGCACCGCGCCGACCTTGAACCCGCGCTCGGCGAGCTCCTCGGAGACCTTGCTCGCGGTGCGCTTGGTGCGGGTGAACACCATCGTCGGTCCCCGGTCGGCCGCCTGGAGCGTCTTGGCGAGCAGTTCGACCTTGTCCAGCGCGTGGGCGCGGAAGACGAACTGCGCGGTGCGCTCGCCGATCGCGCTGGCGTCGACCTGCTCCGTGCGGATGTGCGTCGGCCGGGTGAGGAACGTCCGCGCCAGGGTGATGATCGGCCCCGGCATCGTCGCCGAGAACAGCATCGTCTGCCGCTTGTCCGGCAGCATGCCGAGGATGCGCTCGACGTCGGGCAGGAAGCCCAGGTCGAGCATCTCGTCGGCCTCGTCGAGGACGAGTCCGCCGATCTTGGCGAGGACCAGGTGGCCCTGTTGGGCGAGGTCGAGCAGGCGGCCCGGGGTCCCGACGACGAGTTCGACGCCGGACTGCAGCGCGGCGATCTGCTGCTCGTAGGGGCGGCCGCCGTAGATCGACACGACGCGGGTGCCGAGGCCCTTGGCCGCGCCCTCGAGGTCCTTGGCGACCTGCAGACACAGCTCACGGGTGGGGACGACGACGAGCGCGCGCGGCGTGCCGTCGTCGGTGGGGGTGCCGAGGCGCTGCAGCAGCGGGATGCCGAAGCCCAGCGTCTTGCCGGTGCCGGTACGCGCCTGGCCGATGACGTCCTCGCCGGCGAGCGCCAGCGGCAGCGTCAGCTCCTGGATGGCGAACGTGCGCTCGATGCCGTTCGCGGCGAGCGCCTCGACGATCTCGGGGGCGACGCCCAGCTGGGCGAACGTCGGTGCGCTCTCCGACGACGTCGTGGTCGCCACGGCCTGGGTGGCGACCTCGTCGGCCGGTTCGGGGTCGGAGGTGGTGATGGCGTCGGTGGTCAGCGTTCTGCCTTCCTCGCGGCTCGTGCACGCGAGGTGAGCCGGCTGGCTCGACCGCCACCCCGGGGCCGGGCTTCGGTGCCCGGTCGAGGACGGCGACGTCGTCCTCGACGTCACCGGGGCGGGAGAGCCGACGAGGCGCCCGCGCGCTGGATGCGTCCCGCGACGGTCGGGCGGACCGTTGCCCACCGGCGACACGTCCGCGGGAGGCCGGAGCCGGCGACGGGAGTGGCGTGGGGGAGCGGCCCCGGGAGGGGCCACATCGGTCGAGTGGAGGTGTCACCGGCTCGGACCACTGGTGATGATACCCGCACCGGGGCGGTGACGGCAGCACGGCGGGGGGCGTGGCGCCTAAGGTGCTGCCTCGTGAGGGGTTCAGGGACGTGACGGGTGCGGCGTCTTCACCGGAGGAATCCTCCACGGACGCGTCGACGGCGCTGCTGGGCCTCGTGGCCTACGGTGAGCTCTCGGCGTTCTCCCGGCTCGCCGCCGACGCCCAGCGAGCCCCGGACCTCGGGGGCCGGGCCGAGCTCGCCACCCTCGCCGCGGTGGAGATGGAGCACTACGTGCGGGTGCGCGACCACCTCGCCGGCCGCGGGGTGAACGTGCTCGACGTCATGGCCCCGTTCGTCGCCCGCGTCGACGCGCTGATGCGCACGGTCGGCGCCCGGGACTGGCCCGAGGCCCTCGTCGCCACCGCCCTGGGCCGCGGACTGGTCACCGACCTGCAGGCCGAGGCGCTCGAGGGGCTCTCCGGGGACGAGGCGACCCTGGTCCGCGAGGTGATCGACGCCACCGGCCACGTGGCGTTCGTGGAAGCTCGCATCCGCGAGGCGTGTGCCGACCCGCAGGTCCACGCGCGGCTCGCCATGTGGGCGCGCCGGCTGCTGGGGGAGGCGCTCGCCGCGGTCGTGGCCGCCTTCGACGCGCACCCGGGGCTCGCGGCGGTGGTGGAGGGCCCCGCCGACGGCGGCACCGTTGCGGAGGGGGACGCCGCCGCGTCGCGCGCCGCGGTGCTCAAACGGTTGAAGTCCCGGCACAACAAGCGCGTCTCCGCGCTCGGGCTGTAGCGCCGTTCGCCGTGCGCGGACATCGTCGGCGGCGGGCCGCCCCTCCTCGGCGTTCTCGACTAGCCTGCGCGGGCGCACCGGTCGTCGAGATGTGACGGCCGGGGAGTCGGAGCAGACCGGAGGGTCGCGTGGAGGTCAAGATCGGCGTCGCGGACAGCCCGCGCGAGCTGGTGGTCTCGAGCGGGCAGACACCCGACGAGGTGGCGGAGCTCGTCGACGGCGCGCTGTCGGGCTCGAACGGCACGCTGTCGCTCGAGGACGACAAGGGCCGGCGCTACGTCATCCCGGCCACCCGCATCGCCTACGTGGAGATCGCCCCGTCCGAGGTGCGCCGGGTCGGGTTCGGCGTCGGCAATTAGGTGCGCTGCGCGCTCGTGAGCACTAATCCGTGTCATAGGGCGGATTAGTGCTCACGGGGCGTAGCCACCTAGGGGGAAACCGCCGATGCCCCGCCAAGCCAGCGTCGACATCAGGGCGATGGCGTCCTCGCGCGGCGGCTGCAGCCCGGCGTCGAGCCAGTAGCGCGCCGCCGTGGTGGAGAGCCCGACGAGCCCGACCGCGAGCAGCCGAGCCCGCTCCGGCTCGAGCCCCGCGTCGGCGGTGACGACCTCGGTGACGGCGTCGATGCAGTCCGACGTCGCCCGGTCCACGATCTCGGCGATCTCGGGGGTGGCGCGCGTGTCGGTCTCGAAGACCAGCCGCATGGCGCCGTCCCGGGAGGAGACCACGTCGAAGTAGGCCTGCACGGCGGCATGCACGCGGGCCTTGTTGTCGGTGGTCGAGCGCATGGCGGCCCGGACGGTGCGCACCATGTCGTTGGCCGCGGACTCCACGAGCGCGCGGTACAGGTCGAGCTTGCCCGGGAAGTGCTGGTACAGCACGGGCTTGCTGACCCCCGCCCGCTCGGCGATGTCGTCCATCGCCGCCGCGTGGTAGCCCTGGGCGCCGAACACGGCGCGGGCCGCCGCCAGCAGTTGCGCCCGCCGCTGGGAGCGCGACATCCGCGGACGGCCCCCGGCCGCGGGCGCCACCGCGCCGGTCTCGCTCATCGGTCCGCCTCCCGCTTCTCGCCTCCGGACCACCGGCTCCAGGTCCCACCGCCCGGCGCACGATTCCCGATCGGTCGACCCTACCCATCACCACCCGCGTGCGCGTCGATCACACGCAGTTCCGTGTCGTCGCCCTGCGGACACGCGGGTGTCGGGCTCGCGTCACCATCCGGACACCTGCATGCTGCTCCGGTGACGATCACGCTGCCGAGAGGTGGCCGCCCAGTGACCACCGGGTGGTCGTTGCCCGCGCGGCGACGCGCCCCCGTCGCGGCGGATCCGGCGCCGGCGGCCCCGCTCGCCCCCGTCGAGGCCCTCGGCCCGCTCGGCGACCCCACCCCGCACTGGCCCGGGCGGCACGTCACCGTCCGCGGGACGCGCCTGCACGTCCGCGAGACGCCGTGCGCCGCCGGTTCCTCGCAGCACGGCACCGTCGTGTACGTCCACGGCCTCGGCGGGTCGTCGACCAACTGGACCGACCTCGCCGGCACCCTGTCGTCGCGCTGGCACGGGCTCGCCGTCGACCTCCCCGGGTTCGGCCGGAGCGAGCCGCTGCCCTCCCGGGACTACTCGCTGCGCGCGCACGCCGCGACCGTCGCGAGCTTCCTGGAGTCCCTCGACGGCCCGGTGCACCTGGTCGGCAACTCCCTCGGCGGCGCGGTGGCGCTCACCGTCGCCGCGGACCACCCCTCGCTGGTGCGCACGACGACGCTCGTCAGCCCGGCCGTCCCGGACCTGCGCCCCGCGCCGGCCCGCCTCGGCGACGGGAAGATGGCGATCGCGGCGATCCCGTTGATCGGCGCCCGGACTCGGCGCGAGCTCGCCGCCGAGGACGTGGGCACGCGGCTGTGGCGCACGATGCGGCTCTGCTACGCCGACCCGGGTTGCGTCAGCGAGGCGGCGTTCGCGCTGGCCGTGGCCGAGGCGGCGGAACGGCTCGACCTGCCCTGGGTCGCCGAGGCGATGCAGCGTTCGCTCGGGGGGCTCGTCGGTAGCTGGTTCGCGCGCGGGGCCGGGTCGCTGTGGGCGGCCGCGGCCCGCGTCGCCTGTCCCACGCTGGTCGTCTGGGGGGAGCGCGACCGGCTGATCTCGGTGCGCAAGGCCCGCCGGACCGTCGCGACGGTGCCGCGGGCGAGGCTGCTGTGCCTGCCCGACGTCGGGCACGTGGCCCAGATGGAGTGCCCGGTGCTCGTCGCACGCGCCATCCTCGGGATGGACGACGCGGTCACCGCCGGCCGGTGGGACACCCCGGACGTCCTGGACCGGCCGATCACACCCGCCGTGGGGGAACACGCATCGCCGTCATGGGGTTGAATCGGTGAGCAGTCTGTCGAAGGAGCTGAACGCGCGATGCCATCCCTGCCGCCCCTGGTGGAACCGGCCGCCGAGCTGACCAAGGAGGAGGTGGCCCGCTACTCGCGGCACCTCATCATCCCGGACGTCGGGGTCGAGGGTCAGAAGCGGATGAAGAACGCGAAGGTCCTGGTGGTGGGCGCCGGCGGTCTGGGCAGCCCCGCGCTGCTCTACCTGGCCGCGGCCGGCGTGGGCACCCTCGGGATCATCGACTTCGACGTCGTCGACGAGTCGAACCTGCAGCGCCAGGTCATCCACGGACAGTCCGACATCGGGAAGTCGAAGGCGCAGTCGGCCAAGGAGTCGGTGGCCGAGATCAACCCGTTCGTCACGGTGAACCTGCACGAGACGCCGCTGGACTCGTCGAACGCGCTGGACGTCTTCCGCGACTACGACCTGATCCTCGACGGCACCGACAACTTCGCCACCCGCTACCTGGTGAACGACGCCGCGGTGCTGCTCGGCAAGCCCTACGTCTGGGGCTCGATCTTCCGCTTCGAGGGCCAGGTCTCGGTGTTCTGGGAGGACGCCCCGAACGGGCAGGGCGTCAACTACCGGCACCTCTACCCCGAGCCCCCGCCGCCGGGCATGGTCCCGTCGTGCGCCGAGGGCGGCGTGCTGGGCGTGCTCTGCGCGTCGATCGGCTCGATCATGGTGACCGAGGCCATCAAGCTGATCACCGGCATCGGCGAGACCCTGCTCGGCCGGCTCATGGTCTACGACGCCCTGGACATGGAGTACCGCCAGGTCAAGATCCGTCGGGACCCGAACGCCACCGAGGTCACGGAGCTCATCGACTACGACGCGTTCTGCGGCACCGTCTCCGACGAGGCGCAGTCCGCGGCCGCCGGGCACACCATCACCCCGGTGGAGCTCAAGGAGAAGATCGACGCGGGCGACAAGTTCGAGCTGATCGACGTTCGCGAGCCCCACGAGTGGGAGATCGTCCGCATCCCGGGCGCGAAGCTCATCCCCAAGGACAAGATCCTCTCCGGGGAGGCGTTCGCGGAGGTCCCGCAGGACCGGCAGACGATCCTGTACTGCAAGTCCGGCGTCCGCTCCGCCGAGGCGCTGTCGGCCCTGCAGAAGGCCGGCTTCTCCAACGCCGTGCACGTCGGCGGCGGCGTGACCGGCTGGGCCCAGCAGGTCGACACCTCGCTGCCGACGTACTAGGTGCGCTTCGCGCTCGTGAGCACTTTCGGTGGTCATAGCCCCTGAAAGTGCTCACACGCGCGGAGCGCACCTCGCGGCGAACTCGTACCGGCTGCCCACCGCACCCGGAACGAACGCGTCCCCGAGCTCCTGCGCGAGGCGCATCTGGGCGCGCCACCCGGTGCAGTGCGCCGGTACGACGACGTCGGGTCCCATCCCGACGAGGGCCGCGACGGTCGGTTCGATGACCGGCTCGAACCCCGGGCCCGTGAGGTGCAGGCCGCCGAGCAGGGCGTGCAGGTGGTCGGCCCCGGTGAGTCGCAGGGCGTGGCGCGCGATGTTCACCGCACCCGCGTGCCCGCACCCGGTGAGCACGACGAGCCCGAGGCCGCGCACGTCCACCACGAGCGCCTGATCGTCGACGATCCACGGGTCCGGACGCCACGCGTCATCGAGGAAGGCGTCGTGGAAGGCCATGCCCCGCTCGAACTCCGTGGTGCGGTCCACCTCTCCGGTCACCAGCACGCTGCCGTCGAGGAGGAACGAGGGCTCGCGGCGCTCGACGAGCTCGATGCCGTCGCCCTCGAGCGCGGCCCGGTCGAGCAGCGGCATGACGAACGGGTCGCCCCCGGGCGGGGCGAGCCGGCGGCGGGTGAACGCGACCGGGTGCAGGACGAGCGGGCTCGGTACGCGGCCCAGCCAGCGCTCCAGTCCCGGGAAGCCGCCGGTGTGGTCGGCGTGGCCGTGCGAGACGACCACCGCCCCGATGTCGCCCGGGTCGAGCCCGAGGCGGCGGCCGTTGGTGGCCATGCCGTCGGGGGAGACCCCGGTGTCGAAGAGCAGCGTGTGGTCGTGCCCGCCCTTCGTGACGGTGACCAGCGCGGCGAACCCGTGCTCGGCGACCAGCCCGGCCCGCGTCTCGCCGTCGACGTACTGTCGGGCGCCCTGCGGCTGCCCGGTGCTCAGGCGCGCGCGGGTCGCGACCCCCGTGTCCGCCAGCAACGCGTCGAAGGAGTTGTCGACGAGGACCGTGATGGTCAGGGCGTCGACCGGCTCGAGCACGACCGGGTCGACGGCGCTCCCCTCGGCAGGCCGGGGCGCGGCGAAGGCGACGGCGGTCGGGTCGGCCCCGGCATCGGTGCACATGATGCGGATCGTGGCACGACGACGGGTCGGGCACGCCGACCGAGCCGAGTCCCGGCAGTCTGATGATCAGGAGTGCGTCAGTCCCGGTGCTGGGCGATGTTGAGGACGTTGCCGTCGGGGGCCCGGACGAAGAAGCGGCGCACACCCCAGGGCTCGGTGGTCAACGGGTGCACGATCTCGTAGCCCCGCCGCTGCGCGTCCTCGAACGCGGCCTCGACGTCCTCGACCCGGATCGAGGCGATCGGGTTCTCCGGCGCGGTGGCGTCGTGGGTCACGAGCTGGACGCTCGCCCCCGAGTGCGGCGAGGAGAAGCGGGTCACCCAGTCCATGCCGATGCTCTCGTCGCTCATCCCGAGGTAGTCGGCGTAGAAGTCGCGGGCCGAGGCGATGTCGGCGACCGGCAGGTCGACGTAGACGGTGGTGACACGCACCGGTCAGTAGTACCGGCTCGGTCAACGGCGCGATACCGACCCGCTCCGGCGCCGCGCATCGCCTGGAAGAGTGCCATTCCGCCGAGTGGTGCCGACAAGGTGCGCCTTGTCCGATTCCGTGATTTCCGAGATCGGTGCCAGCCTCATCGCCCTGGCCGACACGTTTGACGACACCTGGACGCCACTGGGAGCGTGGGCCTCGACGCGGTGGCTGCCGGGTTCTCCAACGCCTGGTGAGGCCCTGCCGGGCGATCCTGGTCCCCGCGTCATCGGGGGGCGTAGGAGCCGTTCGGACGATTCCCCCTCGTCTCGGCTCCTACGTCGCTCCCATGGCGGCGTCGGATGGACGACAAGAGGTGGCAGCCATGACCGTCGCCCACGAGCAGGAGGCCGCCGCCCGTCGGGTCCCGGCCACCACGTGCCTCGCGTGCGGCGGATGCGGCCACCGCGACGTGGTGGTCGCCGGGAGGACCGAGATCGGGTCGGCGGTCCTGGTGAGGAAGTGCGCCACCTGCGACGGCAGCGGCCGGCGACCGGGGTTCGTCGGTCCGGCGTGATCACTCCGTCTTCCGGTGGGGGTTCGCGACGAGCGCCGGGAGGTTCTTCATCCAGAACCGGATGTCCGTGGACACCTGTGTATCTCCGTCCCAATCGCCCAGGATGAGGACGGGGCCATGAGGCCGGAAGTGATGCGGGCCCCCGGCCAACTGGGCGAGCAGCGCGGCGACGGGATTCACCTCGGTCGCCTCGGGGTCGTGGTTGAACACCACGTCTCCGCGGGGAATCCGCACGATTCCCTCGACGCCGAGGAACTCCGTGATGGTCTGCTCGGCGGCGTCCCCGTCCTCTGTCGGATTGCTGGCGGGCGGCACCGTGACCTCGGTGATGGTCCCGTCGGTCGCGACGTGCAGCCCATACATGGTCGTCCTCCTCACAGGCCGTTGCGGAGGGTTCAGTAGTACCAGGGGAACGGCGCCCAGTCGGGCGCGCGCTTCTCCAGGAACGACTCCTTGCCCTCCACCGCCTCGTCGGTCATGTACGCCAGGCGGGTCGTCTCCCCGGCGAAGAGCTGCTGACCGACGAGGCCGTCGTCGACGAGGTTGAAGGCGTACTTGAGCATCCGTTGCGCCTGCGGGGACTTCCCGAGGATCTCGCGCGCCCACTGCAGCGCCGTCGACTCCAGCTCCGCGTGCGGCACGACCTCGTTCACCGCGCCCATGCGGTGCATCTGCTCGGCGGTGTAGGTCCTGCCCAGGAAGAAGATCTCGCGGGCGAACTTCTGCCCGACCTGCCGGGCGAGGTAGGCCGAGCCGTACCCGCCGTCGAACGACCCGACGTCGGCGTCGGTCTGCTTGAACCGGGCGTGCTCGGCCGAGGCTAGCGTGAGGTCGCAGACCGCGTGCAGCGAGTGCCCGCCGCCCGCGGCCCAGCCGTTGACGACCGCGATGCAGACCTTGGGCATGAAGCGGATCAGCCGCTGGCACTCCAGGACGTGCAGCCGCCCCGCCCGGCCGGCCTCGTGCGGCGACACGGCCGCCTCCGACGAGGCGTACTGGTAGCCCGTGCGTCCGCGGATGCGCTGGTCACCGCCGGAGCAGAACGCATGGCCGCCGTCGCGCGGCGACGGGCCGTTCCCGGTGAGCAGCACGACCCCGACGTCGGAGCTGGTGCGCGCGTGCTCCATCGCGGTCGCGAGCTCGTCGACGGTGTGCGGCCGGAACGCATTGCGCACCTCCGGACGGTCGAACGCGATCCGGACGCAGCCCAGCCGGCGGTCCCCCACCAGCTCGGTCGCCCGGTGGTAGGTGATGTCGGAGAAGGAGAAGGCCTCGATCTCCTCCCACGCCGTGGGGTCGAAGATCGAGGCGTCGTCCTCGGTTGCAGCGCTCACGACGCGGGACTGTAGGAGCACGCGGCTCGGCCCGCGTCACCAGCGCCGACGGCGACGGGCTCCGGCTCGACGACCGCGGGCCCGGTCCCGCGAGGGACCCGGGCCGCGCGGCGGTGGGCGCCGGGATCAGACGGCGGATCGCTCCTCGCTCGTCGGCGTGACCTCGAGCTGGTGGACGACCCGTTCGGTGGTGACCTCATGGGCGACCAGGTCGGTGACGGCCAGCAGGACGACAGCGCATGCGCCGGCGAACATGAGCCAGCTCAGGGCGGGGCCGGCGAACACCAGCGAGGCGATCAGGAACCAGATCGCGCAGACGGCCAGCAGAGCGTGGACTGCGCGACCGTCGAGGTGGCGGTCGGTGGCGAGCGCCAGGGCCGCCAAGCAGATCATCCCGACGAAGACCCCGAAGCCGATCCATCCTGCCACCGGGGCACTGAAAGCGAACGACACGACGGCCAGGAAGGCCCCGACGACGAGGACGGTGGTGTCGATCGCAAAGCGGCTGGTGAGTGCCATGATAGGCGCTCCTCTCATCGAAAGACGATGTCGGAGCGAGTCGGGCGAGGCGCGGCTCAGAGATGATCGGGTCGTGCTCTGCGGCTCGCCGACGGTGCGGAGGTGATCCTTGTCCGTCAACTCCACGTTACTCCGGTCGTAGGGTGCGATCGTCGTCTCACGCATCACACGGGCACCCGGAATCCTGCCGAATTCCGCGGTCGCCCCCTCCGACCAGCTACCTTGCTCTCGTGAAGTATTGCTCTGCGCAAGCGAAGGTGCGGCCATGCGCGCTGACCTGGTGCTCGAAGGCGGTGGGGTCAAGGGGATCGGGGTGGCCGGCGCGGTCGCCGCGATCACCGGCGCCGGCTACACACCGCAACGGATCTCCGGGACCTCGTCGGGAGCGCTGGTGGCGGCCATCGCGGCCGCCGGGGCCCGTGGCGCGGCGCTCGGCGAGATCACCCGCCGGCTGGACTTCCGGGCGCTCGCTGCCCGCACCGGGATCGGTGGGCTGCCGGTGGTCGGGCCGGGGCTGGCGCTGCTGACCGGTAGCGGGCTCTACCGCAGTGGATATCTGCACGACTGGGTCAGTCGTGAGCTCGCCGCGCTGGGGGTGCGTACCTGGCGCGACCTACGCATCGACGACCCCGAGCTGCCGCCGGAGCAGCGCTACCGGCTCGTGGTCACCTGCTCGGACCTGACGCTGGGGCAGCTCGTGCGCCTGCCGTGGGACTACCGCAGCGTCTACGGCCTCGATCCCGACCCCCTGATCGTGGCCGACGCGGTGCGGGCCTCGATGGCGCTGCCGTTCCTGTTCGAGCCGACCACCCTGACCCACGCCGACCCCACCCGGCACTCGACGCTGGTCGACGGCGGACTGCTCTCGAACTTCCCGATCGACTCGCTGGACCGCGTCGACGGCGCGATGCCCACCTGGCCCACGTTCGGGGTGACGGTCACCACCGCACCCGCGCCGGGCGTCGGCGAGCGGGTGTCGCTGTTCCACCCCCGGCTGTTCGACTGGCCCCAGCCCAGCTCGGTGCGCCTGCTCGAGCAGCTGCTGACCACGATGATCCTCGGCCGTGACCAGGCCCACCTGCACCGGCCCTGGGTGTCCGCGCGCACCATCCATGTCGAGGCCGGCGACGTCGGGCTGCTCGACTTCGAGATCACCGAGGAGCGTCGCGACTCGCTCTACCAGCGCGGCTACGACGCGGCGACGGCGTTCCTGGCCGCCTTCGACTGGCAGGCCTACCGGCGCCGGTTCCGCGAGGTGCCGCCCGCCCGTCGGGGCGAACGCTAGCGGGTGAACAGCCTCCGGACGGCGGCCCGGTCCGGCTTGCCGATCCCGCGCACCGGCACGGCGTCGAGCACGCGGACCTCGCGCGGCGCGGCGCGGCCCATGCCGGGCGCTACCTGGGCGCACACCGCCTCGGCGTCGAGGGACGCCCCGTGCTCGCTGGCGACCACCGCCACCACCCGCGCCCCCCACTCGACGTCGGGCACGCCGACCACGCAGGCCTCGCGCACCCCGGCGACCGCCAACAGGGCTCGCTCGACGGCGACCGGGGCCACCTTCTCCCCGCCGGTGACGATCACGTCGTCGGCCCGCCCGAGGAGCTCGAGGCGGCCGTCGGCGTCGATGCGGCCGAGGTCGGAGGTGCGGAAGCGACGCCCGGGCAGGAAATCGGCGGCGGCAGCGTCGTCGGCGCCGCGGTAGCCCTCGGCGATCGTGGCGCCGCCCAGCACGACCCGGCCGGCCCCCGAGGCGTCGGGGTCCTGGAGGTCCACGGTGACACGGTCGAGCGGCACGCGGTCGTAGACGCAGCCGCCGCAGGTCTCGCTCATCCCGTAGGTCGTCACCACCCGCACGCCGGCCTCGCGGGCCCGGGCGAGCAGGCCCGGGTCGGCCGCGGCGCCGCCGAGGAGCACCGCGTCGAGGCCGCGCAGCGCGTCGAGCCCGTGCCCGGCGTCGTCGAGCAGGCGCCGCACCTGGGTGGGGACGAGCGAGGTGCGGCTGACCGGGCCGCCGCCGTCGCGCGCGGCCGTCTCGAGAGCGGCGGCGAACCCGTCGGGCCGGAACCCCTCGCGGAGCTCCATCACCGCCGCCGGGGCCCCGGCCCGGGCCGAGCGCAGCAGCACCTGCACCCCCGCGACGTGGTGGGCGGGCAGCGCGAGCAGCCAGCGTCCCTCCCCGCCGAGCCGCGTCGCGGTGGCGGCCGCCGAGGCCGCCAGCGCCGTGCCGGAGAGCAGCACCGCCTTCGGCACGCCCGTCGAGCCCGACGTCGTCACCACCGCGGCGACCCCCGGCGGCACCGGCCCGGTCAGCACCGGCCGCGGCGCGGGGTCGTCCGGCCCGGTCGGCAGCACCGCCGAACCCTCGCCCGCGGCGGCGGTGACCAGCCGGGCGCCCAGCGCCCGCGCCGCGGCGGCGGACCCGTCGGTCGGGACGACCTCGACGGCACGACGGTCGGCGATCACGTCTCTACCGTAGGCACGGTGACCGAGAGCGAGGCCGTGACCGTCGTCGCCGGGCCGGGCGGGACCGAGCTGGCCGTCGCCGTCGTCGCACTGCCCATGCACACCCGGTTCCGCGGGATCACCGTCCGGGAGACGCTGCTGCTGCGCCGCGCCGCGGGTGGGGACGGGCCGTGGGGCGAGTTCTGCCCGTTCGTCGAGTACGACGACGACGAGGCGGTGCCCTGGCTGCGTTGCGCGCTGGAGTCGGCGGGCGTGCTGGGGACGCCGTGGCCGGCGCCGCGCCGCGCGACGATCCCGGTCAACGCCACGGTGCCCGCCGTCGGGCCGGAGCAGGCCCACCGGATCGTCGTCTCCTCGGGAGCGGGCACGGCCAAGGTCAAGGTCGCCGAGCGCGGGCAGGACCCGGGGCAGGACCTCGCCCGCGTGGAGGCCGTCCGCGACGCCCTCGGGCCGTCCGGGCGCATCCGGGTCGACGCGAACGGCGGGTGGGACGTCGGGTCCGCGATCGCCGCGATCACCGCGCTCGGCCGTGCCGCGGGCGGGCTGGAGTACGTCGAGCAGCCCTGCCCGACGGTGGAGGAGCTCGCTGCAGTCCGGCGCCGGGTCGACGTCCCGGTCGCGGCGGACGAGTCGATCCGCCGCGCCGAGGATCCGATGCGCGTGGTCGCCGCCGGGGCCGCGGACGTCGCCGTCGTGAAGGTCGCGCCGCTGGGCGGGGTCGCCGCCGGTCTGCGCATCGCCGAGGCGATCGGGCTGCCGTGCGTGGTGTCCTCGGCGGTGGAGAGCTCGGTGGGGCTCGCCGCCGGCCTGGCGCTGGCGGGCGCGCTGCCCGAGCTGCCGCACGCCTGCGGGCTCGCGACGACGAGCCTGCTGGCCGCGGACACCGTGGCGGGGGCCCACGCCGTCGTCCCGGCCGACGGCGGGATCGCCGTTCCGCTCGCGCCGCCCAGCGCCTCGCCGGCGGCCCTCGCCGAGCACGCCGCGCCCCCGGACCGGGCGTCCTGGTGGCTCGACCGGTTGAGCCGGGTGCTACGCCGCGTGGAGGACCTGCCGCGGCAGCAACGGCACGATGCCGGCGTCTGACGCCGGAATCAGGGGAGCACGCCGACAGGGCCGTTCACTCGTGAGGAGTCGAGCGAGCCCGGCTCTCGCCGCGTCTCGACACGCCGTCGCGCCGTCGGCCTGACTCGACCCGTGCGGGGGTAGCGTGCGGAGCGTGACCGCCGCACCGCTCCAGGACTCCCGGGCGCAGCCGCCGGCCGCGGCCGGCGAGCCCGAGGGTCCGCCCCTGCACGTGCGCACCGCGTTCGGGGTCCGCGAGGCGGAACCACGGCCGCGCCCCCACCTCCCCGGGCCCGCCTGGACCTGCGAGGGCGTCCTGCTGCGTCCGGTGTCCGACACCGTGCTCGCGGCGTGGTCGGCAGCCACCACCGAGGAGCTCGCGTCGTCGGGCGTGGACGGGGTGCGCGTCGCCCGCCCCGTGCGGGCCTCCGACGGGCGCCGCGTGGTGTCCGGCTGGGCGGCCTGTCACGACGTCGCCGGCCAGGTGCGCCCACGGCACGACGACGTGGTGGCCGTGTCCCTGCGGCTGCACCGCGCCACCGCCAAGATCGCCCGGCCGCGGCTGGTCGACGACCGCGACGACATCCTCGCCCGCGCCGACCGCATGGCCTTCGGCGAGCGCACGGTCACCCTCGACGCCGAGACCGGCGGCGACCTGTTCGCCGAGCTCGCCCGGCGTCGCACCCCGCTCGGCGTGCCCTCGCAGCTCGTCCACGGCGACCTGTTCGGCACCGTGCTCTTCGACGGGCCGGACTCGCCCGACGGCCCCGACGGGCCCGCCGCCGAGCAGGCGCCGCCGGCGGTGCTCGACATCGTGCCCTTCTGGCGCCCGGTCGAGTGGGCGGCCGCCGTCGTCGTCGTGGACGCCCTCGCCTGGGGCGGGGCCGACTCGGGCATCGTCGGGCGCTGGTCGCATCTCGTCGCGTGGCCCCAGATGCTGCTGCACGGGCTGCTCTTCCGCCTCGCCGTGCACGCCCAGCACCCGGCGTGCACCCGGGAGTCGTTGCGCGGGCTCGAGCACGCGGCCCGCGTCGTCAGCGAGCTGCTCTGACCACTCGGTGGCGACCTATCCTGTCCGGGTGGTGGACGGGACGGTCGAGGTCGGGAGCGCATGACGGGACCGCTGGACGGCGTGCGCGTCGGGGTCACGGCGGACCGGCGCGCCGACGACCAGATCGAGCTGCTCCACCGTCGCGGCGCCACGACGCTGCACGGCGCGACCATGCGGATCGTCCCCCTCGCCGACGACGCCGAGCTGGCCGCCACCACCCGCGCGCTGCTCGACACGCCACCCGCCGTCGTCGTCGCCACCACCGGCCAGGGGTTCCGCGGCTGGCTGGAGGTGGCCGACGAGTGGGGGCTCGGCGAGGAGCTGCGGGTGGTGCTCGGTGAGGCGACCCTGCTCGCCCGCGGACCGAAGGCGCGGGGGGCCGTCCGAGGGGTGGGGCTGCGCGAGGCGTGGGCGGCCGAGGCCACCGAGTCCTCGTCCGAGGTGCTCGACCACCTGCTCGCCCAGGGCGCCGGGCCGCTGGCGGGGACCCGGATCGCGGTCCAGCTGCACGGCGACCCGATGGCGTCGTTCCTCGCCGCGCTGCGCGAGGCGGGCGCGGACGTGGCCGAGGTCCACGTCTACCGGTGGGAGCCCCCGCCCGACCTGCCCGCCGTCGACGCCCTCATCGAGGCGATCGTCGGGCGGGACCTCGACGCGGTGACGTTCACCAGCGCACCCGCGGTCGAGGGGCTGCTGCACCGGGCGGAGGCGCTCGGCCGCGGCGAGGAACTGCTGGGCGCGTTGCGGGGCGGGCCGGCCGGCTCCGGGGTGGTGGCCTGCGCCGTGGGCCCGGTGACGGCGGCGCCGCTGCACCGCCGGGACGTCCCCTCGATCGCCCCCGATCGGTTCCGGCTCGGCGCGATGGTGCGGCGCCTAGAGGAGCACGTCACGGGTGCCGCGGGTAACCCGTCCCGGTGAGTCCCGCGCTGATCGTCCTGGCGCACGGCACGGGGGACGCCGCCGGCCGGGGCACCTGGGGGAGGCTGTTGCTGCGGCTGCGGGCGGCCCTGCCCGGCGTCGAGGTCCGGTTGGCCTATGCGGGGGTGGCGCGGCCGCAGCTCGCCGACGTCCTCGGGGAGCTGGACGGCCCGGTCGTCGTGGTGCCGGCGTTCCTCGCGGCCGGCTTCCACGTCCGGGTCGACGTGCCGGGGCAGCTCGCGGCGCTCGGACGGGACGACGTGGTGCTCGCGGAGCCGCTCGGTCCGGATCCGGTGCTGGTCGACGTGGCGCTGCAGCGGTTGCGGGAGGCCGGGTGGGGCGGGGAGCGGGTGGTGCTGGCGGCCGCGGGCTCGACGGACCCGGTGGCACAGGCCGATCTGCGCACGGCCGCCGGGTTCTTCGCCGAGCGGCTCGGGACGGAGGTCCCGGTCGGCTACATCGCGGGCGGCGACCCGCGGGTGGCCGACGTCGTCGCGGCGCAGGACGGGCCGGTCGCGCTGGCGACGTGGCTGCTCGCGCCCGGGGCGTTCCACCGGTGGCTCGCGGACGCGGGTGCCGCGGTGGTCGCCGAGCCGCTGGGGGACCACGAGGGCGTGGTGGAGGCGGTGCTCACGAGGCGGAACGCCACCTCGCCGCGTACCGGGCCGTCGCAGCCCGCTCGGTGATCGCGCTCTACCGGCCGCTGCTCGAACCGACGGGCCTCACGCACCCGCAGTACCTGGTGATGCTCGCGCTGTGGGGCCGCTCGCCGCTGTCGGTCACCGAGCTCTCCGGGATGCTCGCGCTCGACCCCGGCACGCTCTCGCCGCTGCTCGAGCGGCTCGAGGCGCAGGGGTACGTCGAGCGCCGCCGGGTCCCCGGCAACGAGCGCACCCTCGCCGTCACGCTCACCGACGCGGGCCGGGCACTCCGGACCGAGGCCGAGCGCGTCCCGCCGGCGATCGTCGAGCGCCTCGGGATGCCGGTCGATGAGCCCATGCGTCTGCACGGCGACCTGACCGCCGTCATCGCCGCGGCGACCACCGAGCCCGCCCCGGTCTGACCACCGCCGGACTTCCCACCGGACGGACCCGGCGCGCACCCTGTCCGGTATGACCACCACCGAGCGCCTCGTCGACGTCGGGGCGTCGCAGGACGTGCCCGACGGCGGCCGTCTCGTCGTCGAGATCACGACGACGGCGGGTGCCGTCACCGTCGGGATCTTCCGGTTCGGCGGGCACCTGCACGCCTGGGAGAACGTCTGCGCCCATCAGGGCGGACCGGCCTGCCAGGGACGGATCGTCCACCGGGTCCGCGAACGTCTCGACGACGAGCGCCGCAGTCTCGGCCTGCGCTTCGACGAGGGCACCACGCACATCGTGTGCCCGTGGCACGGGTTCGAGTACGACGTGACGACGGGGCGGCACCCCGGACGCCCCGACCTCGCGCTGCGGTCCTTCCCGGTGACCGAGGACGGGGGACGCATCCGTGTCGGCGTCTGAGCGGTCCGATCACGCCGAGCGCGCGCGGCGCGTCGACGAGCTGGTCGCGACGCTGGACGCGGAGGTCACCGCGGGCCTCACCGACGGGGCGATCGCTGCGCTGGACCCGGGAACGGCCCGGCGGCTCGTGAGCGCGGCCGCCCGCTGCTGGGCCGTGGCCGCCGAGGAGGGCGCCGAGCCTCCGGACGGTCGCGACACCACCCCGACCGACGCCGTCGCCCTCGCCACGGCCGCGCTGCGCAGCCACGACCTCAACCCGTTCGACCTGGCCCTCTGGTTCTCGAGGAGCTCGTCATGACCGCCACCGACCCGAGCGTGCGGCGCCTGCCGACACAGGAGATCACCACCGCCACCGACACCCGGGAGATCCTCGCCAACGCCCGGCGCGACACGCAGCGGTACGGCCTGGACGACTACCTGATCGTCGACGTCGACTCCCACCACGTCGAGCTCGACTCCTGGCCGGAGATCCTCTCCTACCTCGACAGCCCCGTCATGCGCGACACGGCCCAGCAGATGATGCGCAACTGGCCGCAGGCCTCACACCTGGCGCTGCACAACCACCCGCCGGGTCTGACGATGCAGGACGTCTCCGGGCGCATCCCGCACCAGGCGTCGCTCGGGGAGGAGACCCCCGGCTCGAGGTCGGGCGCGGACCGCGACGTCACGCTCGTGCGCCGCGCGATGGACGCCATGAGCATCGACCTGCAGGTCGTGTTCCCGCAGCCGATGCTCGAGACCGGGCTGCACCCCCAGCCCGAGGTCGCGACCGCCCTGCTGCAGGCCTACAACCGCTGGTTCACCGCCGAGGTGCTGCCGCGCGAGCCGCGGATCCGCACCATGCTCGGCCTGCCGTTCGAGAATCCCGACGCGTGCCTGGCGACGATCGAGGAGTTCGGCGACGCCCCCGGCGTCATCGGCTTCCTCGTCACCAGCCAGCGCCACGCCGGGGTGCACCGCCACGCCTACATGCCGGTCTACCGCGAGCTGGAGCGCCGGGGGCTGCCGATCGGGTTCCACGCCGGGCCGAACCAGGCCGACACCATGACCTCGACGATGAACCGGTTCCTGTCCGCGCATTCCATGAGCTTCGTGACCTGCAACATGACCCACATGACCAACTGGGTGATCAACGGGATCCCGGAGCGCTTCCCGGGTCTGAAGACGATCTGGATCGAGAGCGGCCTGGCGTGGCTGCCGTTCATGATGCAGCGACTCGACCACGAGTACTACATGCGCTCCTCCGACGCCCCGCTGCTGACGCGCCCGCCGTCGCACTACATCCGCGAGATGTACTACACGAGCCAGCCCATGGAGTGGACCGACGACAGGCTGCTCGCGGCCACCCTCGAGGCCATCGACGCCGAGAACACGCTGATGTACTCCTCCGACTGGCCGCACTGGGACTTCGACGTCCCGGGGAGGATCGCCGCGCTCCCGTTCGTCTCCGAGCACGCCAAGCGCAACATCCTCGGTGAGACGGCCCGGAAGGTCTTCGAGCTGGGCGACGTCGCGCCGTCGTCGAGGCCGGCGTGAGCGGGTTCGTCCGTCCGGCCGGGACGGGGGAGCGGTTCGACCTCGGCGGCGCGGTCTTCACCGTCAAGGCGTCGGGCGCCGACAGCGAGGGTCGCGTCGCCGTCATGGAGCAGGAGGCCCCGGCCGGCCTGGTGGTGCCCCCGCACGTCCACGACGGCGAGGACGAGATGTTCTACATCCTCGCCGGGCGGGTCGCCGGCCACTGCGGCGACGAGGAGCTCGCCGCGGAGCCCGGCGACTTCCTCTTCCTGCCGCGCGACGTCGAGCACTCCCTGCGGGTGGTGGGAGAGGGCCCGGCTCGGCTGCTGACGATCGTCGGACCCGCGGTGTTCGACCGGGTGGTGGCCGAGCAGGGGATCCCGCTGGGCCCGGCGTGAATCCGCGTAACCGGGCCGATGGCCAGGACTACACCGAACCGAGCTGCGGGAGCGCCTCACGAGGGCTCCGCCCACCTGTGCCGCTGGCCCTTCGCGGCCCGGGCGTCGACGACGAGGACCCCCTCCGCGGTGAGCCGGCGGATCTGCTCGACGGCGATGTGCGGCGCGGGCGTGCCGGTGGTCCGGAGCACCCGGTGCCACGGCAGGTCGGCGCCGTCCTGGGAGAGCACGGTCCCGACGACGCGGGCCGAGCGCTCGCCCGCGGCGGCGGCGACGTCGCCGTAGCTGCACCACCGGCCCTCGGGGATCGACGCCACGATCTCCCGGATCCGCTCGTGCCGTTCCTCGTCCACGCGGGCGATCCTGCCAGCCGAGCGGGCCGCGGGACGTGTTGTCGGGGGGTCGTGGTTCCCTCTCCAACCATGACGACGGCGGGGGCCCGGAGCGGGCAGGACGCACCCGTGCTGCTGCGTGCGGCCACCCGTCTGCCCGCGGACCTGCTGCTCGATCCGCCGGCGCGGCGGGTCCTGGAGCACGACGCCGGGTTCCTGCGCGTGCTCGGCGGTCCCGGCACGGGGAAGACGACGCTGCTCGCCGAACGGGTCGCGCGGCTGCTGCACGCCGACCCCGACGCGCGCTCCCTGGTGCTGGTGGGCGACCGGCGGGCCGCCGCGGCACTGCGCGAGCGCATCTCGGCCCGGCGGCGGATCCTCGACGGTGCGGTCGGCAGCACGTTGACGGCCGCCCGGGAGCCGCTGGTGCGCAGCGTCCACTCCTACGCGTTCGCGGTGCTGCGCCGCCACGCGGCCCGCCGGGAGGAAGCCCCGCCACGGCTGCTGCCGGGCGCCCAGCAGGACGCGATGGTCCGCGAGCTGCTGGCCGGTGAGGCCGCGGGGGCCGGGCGCGGCTCGGGGTGGCCGGCACGGCTGGTGCCGGCCCTGGAGGCCCCGGCGTTCGCCGCGGAGGTCCGCGACCTCCTGCTCCGTGCCGCCGAACGAGGGCTCGGGCCGCGCGAGCTGCGGGCGCTGGGCAAGCAGCACGACGTCGAGGTCTGGGTGGCGGCCGCGCGGTTCTACCAGACCTTCGAGGAGGTCACGCTGCTGCGCGCGGCGGCGGGCTCGGCGAACCCGCTCGCCTCCGCGCCCCCGCTCGACGCCGCCGAGCTGGTCGCGGCGGTGCTCGACGCGTTCGTCACCGACCCGGGGCTCCTCGCGGCCGAGCGCGAGCAGGTCCGGCACCTCGTGGTGGACGACGCGCAGGACATGGACCCCCAGCAGCTCGAGCTGGCCCGCACCCTGGGGGCCACGGCGGACGCCTGGGTGCTCGCGGGGGACCCGCACTCCTCGGTGCTCGGCTTCCGCGGCGCCGCGCCGGAGCTGCTGCGCGACGCCGACCCCGGCGGCCGCGCGACCGCCGTGCTGACCCTCGACCACCGCGGCTCCCCCGCGGTCCGCGCCGCGGTCGCGCGGGCCGTCGAGCCGCTGCGGGGCACGGGTCCAGCACGGGTACGCACCGGCCCGCCCGAGGCGCCCCCCGAGGGCGGCGCCGCCACCGTGTCGGTCTTCCCGACGCCGGGCCGCCAGGCGGCCTGGGTGGCCGACACCCTCCGCCGGGCCCACCTGGTCGACGGCGTGCCCTGGTCGCGGCTCGCCGTCGTGGTGCGCTCCGTGCCGCTCTCGTTCCCACCGCTGCGCCGCGCGCTGCTCGCCGCGGGCGTCCCGCTCGCGGTACCCGCCGACGACACCCCGCTCGCGGCGCTGCCCGCGGTCGCGCCGCTGCTGACCCTCCTGCGCTGCGCCGCGACGGCCGCGACCGCCCCGGCGGCCGAGACCCTCGACGCCGACACCGCGCTCGCCCTGCTCGCCTCGCCGCTCGGCGGCGCCGAGCCCCTCGGGCTCCGGCGACTGCGCCGGGGACTGCTGCGGCTGCACGAGATGGCGCAGCCCGACCCCTCCCAGCACGACCGCTCCAGCGACGAGCTGATCGTCGACGTGCTGGTCGACCACCTGGCGGGCCGCCCGGACCGGTTGGCGCTCATCCCGGAGGCGGACGCCGCGCCGCTGCGCCGGATCGCCCACCTGCTCGGCACCGCGGTGGAGGCGATCCGCGCGGGGGAGAGCGTGCCCGACGTGGTGTGGGCGGTCTGGTCGGCGAGCGGACTGCAGGCCCGCTGGGTGGCCGCGAGCGACCGCGGGGGCGTCCCCGGCGCGCAGGCCGACCGCGACCTCGACGCCGTCGTCGCCCTCGTCGAGCGGGCGGAACGGTTCGTCGAGGACCTGCCCGGCGGCACCGTCGCCGGGTTCGTCGCCCAGGTCGACGACCAGCGGTTCGCCAGCGACGGCCTGGCGCCGCGCACGCCCGACGGCGAGGCGGTCGCCCTGCTCACCGCGCACGCCGCGCGGGGGCGGGAGTGGGACGTGGTGGTGATCCCCGACGTGCAGGAGGGCGTCTGGCCCGACCTGCGCCGCCGCGGCACCCTGCTCGGCGTCGAGCGGATGGTCGACGTGCTCGCCGGGATCCCCGACGACCCGGCGCTGTCCTCCCGGGTGCCGCTGCTCGACGAGGAGCGCCGGCTGTTCGCGGTCGCGCTCTCGCGGGCGCGGCGGGCCGTGCACGTGGGGGCGGTCGAGTCCGAGGACGTGACGCCCTCGCGGTTCCTCGACGACGTGGCGCCGGACATCGACCACGAGGGCGCGGCGGGTGACGACGCGGGCCGGGCGCGCCGCCGGGCGGGGCGTGCGCTCGTGCTCGCCGAGCTGGTGGGTGACCTGCGGCGGGCCGTCACCGCGCCCGGCACCGACCCGGGGCGCCGGACCCGCGCCGCGACCCAGCTCGCGCGGCTGGCCGACGCCGGGGTGCCGGGGGCCGACCCGGACGACTGGTACGGCCTGCTCGAGCTGTCCACGACCGAGCCGCTGCGGCCTCCGGGCTCGCGGATCACGGTGAGCCCGAGCGCGGTCGAGACGATCCTGACCTGCCCGCTGCGCTGGGCGCTGCAGACCCACGGCGGGGACGACTCCGACTCGCTGGCCTCGGTCACCGGCTCGCTCGTGCACGCCCTGGTGCAGCGTGCCGCCGAGGGCGCCGGGGAGCGCGAGCTGGACGAGGCGCTCGACGTCGCCTGGGCGTCGGTCGACGCGGGCGCCCCGTGGTTCTCGCGGCGGGAGCTCGCGAACTGCCGGTCGATGCTGCGGTCGTTCCTCGCGTGGCGGGACGGCACGCGTCGCGAGCTCACCGAGCAGGCGGTCGAGGAACAGGTGACGGCCCGTCTCGAGGGTCCGGGGAGCGACGTCGCGATCCGGGGTCGGGTGGACCGGCTCGAGGTCGACGCGCGGGGGCGCCCGGTCATCGTGGACGTCAAGACCGGCAAGACACCGGTGTCGGCGTCGAAGGCGGCCGAGCACCCGCAGCTGGCGGTCTACCAGCTGGCGGTGGCGCTCGGTGCGTTCGCGGAGCGGCTCGCGTCGCCCCCGGCCTCGGAGGGTTCCGCGGCGGCGTCGGTCCCCGGCGGGGCGCGGCTGGTCTACCTGCAGCGCGACGGTCAGCGGGCCAAGGAGCGCGCGCAGACCCCGCTCGACGAGGGCGGCGTCGAGCACTGGCGCGAGCAGGTCGCGGCGGCGGCGCGCCTGACCGAGGGGCCGGGGTTCGTCGGGCAGGAGAACGAGGCGTGCCCCCGCTGCCCGGTGCGCACCGCGTGCCCGGTGCACTCGTCGGGGAGGCAGGTGCCGTGACCGACGTCCTCGACACCCCGACCGAGCTGATCGACCCGGCCGAGCTCGCCGAGCGGCTCGGGCTGCGCCGTCCCACCGACGAGCAGGCCGAGGTGATCGCGGCGCCGTTCGCATCCGCGCTCGTCACGGCGGGCGCGGGCTCCGGCAAGACCGAGACGATGGCCGCGCGCGTCGTGTGGCTGGTGGCGAACGGCGTCGTCACACCCGACCAGGTGCTCGGGCTGACGTTCACCCGCAAGGCGGCCGGACAGCTCGCCGACCGCATCCGCCGCCGGCTGCGCCGCCTCGCCGGCGACCCGCTGCTCGACGAGCTCGATCCCAGCGGCGAGCGGCGTGTGTTCGTGCGCACGCTCGAGCCGACGGTGTCGACCTACCACGCCTACGCCGGCCGCCTGCTGACCGAGCACGGCCTGCGCCTCCCGACCGACCCCGGGGCACGCCTGCTCTCGCCCACCGCGTCGTGGCAGCTCGCCCACCGGGTGGTGTCGTCCTGGACCCGCGACCTCGACACCTCGTTGGTGCCCACCAGCGTGACCGGCTACGTCCTCGCGCTGGCCGGCGAGCTGGGGGAGCACCTCGCGGAGCCCGAGGCGCTGCGCGAGCACGCCGAGGCCCTGACCCGGGTCATCGAGTCGACGCCGCCGGCCAAGGGCCAGCGGTCCGCGCTGCCCCAGGCGTTGACGAGGATCGTCGAGCGGCAGCGGTTCCGGGTCGCGCTGCTGCCCCTGGTCGAGGAGCTGGCCGCGCGCAAGCGGACCGAGCGCTGCCTCGACTTCGCCGACCAGATGGCGGCGGCCGCCCGCCTCGCCGACGAGCACCCTGAGGTCGGGCAGGCCGAGCGTGCCGCGTTCCGGGTGGTGCTGCTCGACGAGTACCAGGACACCGGGCACGCCCAGCGGATCATGCTGCGCGCGCTGTTCGGCGGTGACGAGCAGACCGCGGTGACGGCCGTCGGGGACCCCTTCCAGTCGATCTACGGGTGGCGGGGGGCGAGCGCCGCGAACCTGCCGCGGTTCGTCACCGACTTCCCCCGGCCGGATCCCGACGGTGAGTGGGTCGCCGCCCGCCGGTTCGGCCTGCTCACCAGCTTCCGCAACCCGCCGGAGGTGCTGGCCCTCGCGAACGGCGTGGTGGAGCCGCTGCGCGAGCCGCACGCCCTCCACGCCGTCGGCGAGCTGCGGGCGTTCGCGGGCGCGCAGCCCGGCGACGTGCACGTAGCGCTGCACGAGGACGTGGTGGCCGAGCGGTCCTGGCTCGCCGACGCCGTCGCCGACCGGTGGCGCGCCGCGCTCGACCGCGGCGACCCGCCGCCCACGAGCGCGGTGCTGGTGCGCCGTCGGGCGGACATGAACGAGATCGCGGCCGCGCTGCGGGCCCGGGACCTCCCGGTCGAGGTCGTCGGGCTCGGCGGCCTGCTCGACGAGCCCGAGGTCCGTGACCTCGTCTCGGCGCTGCGCCTGGTGGTCGACCCGCTCGCCGGCGGCGCGGCGGTGCGGCTGTTGACGGGGGCGCGCTGGCGGATCGGGGGCGCGGACCTCGCCGCGCTGTGGCGGCGGGCCCGCGAGCTCGCGGCGCCGCCGGTTCCCGCGACGGCCCCGACGGCGGGTGCCCCGGACCCGGTCGCCGACGCGCTGCCCGGTGAGCACGCCGAGCGGGCCGGGCTGGTCGACGCCCTCGACGATCCGGGGCCCTCCGAGCGCTACTCCCCGGCCGGGTACGCGCGGCTGCGGCGCCTGGGGCGGGAGCTGGTCGGGCTGCGCCGACGGGTCACGGCGCCGCTGGTGGATCTCGTCGCCGACGTCGAGCGGACGCTGCTGCTCGACGTCGAGGCGGCCTCGCGGCCCGGCGAGGTCGGCCGGGCCCACCTGGACGCCTTCGCCGACGTGGTGGCGGACTTCGCCGGCGGTGCGGCCGCGTCCGGCGGCACGGCCACCCCGCCCGCCCTGCTCGCCTACCTCGACGCCGCCGAGGAGGCCGAGGACGGACTGACCCCGGGTGAGGTCGACGCCACCGCAGGGGCCGACCTGGCGCTCGGCGGGGCCCGCGTCCAGGTCCTCACCGTGCACGCCGCGAAGGGCCTGGAGTGGGAGGTCGTCGCCGTCCCGCACGTCTGCGCGAAGACCTTCCCGGGCCCGAAGCTCTCCGGTTCCTGGCTGACCGGCATCGCCTCGCTCCCCGCCGAGCTGCGCGGCGACCGCCCCGACCTCCCGTCGCTCGATCTCGGCGGCGTCGCCGACCGCAAGGAGCTCACGGACCGGCTGGACCGCCACGAGCGGGAGTTCGACGACCGCCGGCTCGTCGAGGAGCGCCGGCTGTTCTACGTCGCGCTCACCCGCGCCGAGCGGACCCTGCTCGTCTCGGGGCACTGGTGGAGCGAGACCGGCGAGCGGCCCCGCGGGCCCTCGGAGTTCCTCACCGAGGTCGGCGAGGTCGCCCGGCGGGGCGCGGCCGTGGTGGACACGTGGGCCGAGGAGCCCGAGGAGGGCGCGACGAACCCGCTCGCCGAGATCGAGCGCACCCAGGAGTGGCCGGTCGACCCGCTCGGGGCCCGCCGGGCGGCGGTGGAGGAGGGCGCGGCGCTGGTCCGTGCGGCCCGCGAGCAGCGGGCAGCAGTCGGGGACGCCGCGGCGGCAGGGGACGGGACGCCGGACGCGCCCGTCGAGCCCGACCCCGACGGCTGGGCCGCCGACGTCGACGTGCTCCTCGCCGAGCGGGCCGCCGCCCGCGAGCGTCACGCGCGCGTGCTGCTGCCGCCCCAGCTCTCGGTGAGCCAGCTGGTCGACCTCGCCGCCGACCCCGCCGCGCTGGCCCGTCGCCTGCGCCGCCCGGTGCCGCGCCCGCCCGACCCCCGCGCCCGCCGCGGGACGGAGTTCCACGCGTGGGTCGAGCGCTGGTTCGCCAAGACTGAGCTGCTGGAGTTCGACGAGCTCCCCGGCGCCGCCGACGAGGACCCGGGCGCGGACGACCCGGTGTCGGCCGACCTCACCGAGCTGCAGGAGCGGTTCACGGCGAGCCGGTGGGCCACGCGCACCCCGGTCGCGGTCGAGGTGCCGTTCGAGACCGAGGTCGAGGGCACCCTGGTCCGGGGGCGGATCGACGCGGTGTTCGCCGATCCCGACGGCGGCGCCACCGTGGTCGACTGGAAGACCGGCGCGCCGCCCGCTCCCGAGGCGATGCCGGCGCTCTCGGTCCAGCTCGCGGCCTACCGGCTCGCGTGGGCCGCGCTCTCCGGGACGCCCGTCGAACGGGTGCGCGCCGCGCTGCACTATGTCCGCGCCGATCGCACGGTCACCCCGTCCGACCTCCTCGACGCCGCAGGCCTGCGCGCCCTGGTCGCCTCGGTGCCCGTCGAGGTCCGCGAGCCCGAGGGCGACGACGTGGTGGTGCACCGCGGTCCGGCCGCCCCGTGGTCCGTGGATGACGCCGACCCCGACCACACCGGCTTCGACGACGTCGACCGCGACCCGCGCTGACGTCCTCCCCGACTGCGCGGCCCTCCGGCGAGGGGTCCAGAGCGCAGCCGGGCCCGGGTTGGATCTGCCCGATGTGCTCGCGATCATGGGCACGGCGGCCCGAGGGTTCCGGCGAAGGGTGCCCTGGCCCATCTATTCGAGCGAACGGGCCCTTCGCTCGAAACGGAGGCCGGGCGAGGGCAGGATCGGGACCGTGAGCAACGTCGAGGCGGCGCCGGCCGAGGTGGTGTGCGGTGAAGAGGCCGTTCCCCACGGGCCGGCCGCCGTGGAGATCCTGACCCCGCGGGCGGTCCCGCTCGGCGGCCCGCGGGCGATGACCGTCCGACGGACCCTGCCCCAGCGGCGGCGCTCGCTCATCGGCGCGTGGTGCTTCCTCGACCACTACGGTCCCGACGACGTCGCGGCCACCGGCGGCATGGACGTCCCCCCGCACCCGCACACCGGTCTCGCGACGGTGAGCTGGCTGTTCACCGGCGAGGTCGAGCACCGCGACAGCCACGGCGTGCACGCGATCGTGCGCCCCGGCGAGCTCAACCTCATGACCGGCGGCCGGGGCGTCGCGCACTCGGAGGTCTCCACCCCGGGGACGACGACGCTGCACGGCGCCCAGCTCTGGCTCGCCCTCCCCGACGCCCACCGCGACACCCCGCGCTCCTTCGCCCACCACGCGCCGGAACCGGTCCACGTCCCCGGTGCCGAGATCCGGGTCTTCCTCGGGACCTTGGCCGGGTCCACCAGCCCGGTGCCGACCTTCTCGCCACTGCTCGGCGCCGAGATCGTCCTCGAGCCGCGCGGCACCCTGACCCTCGACGTGGACCCCGCCTTCGAGCACGGCGTCCTCGTCGACAGCGGGGCCGCCCACGTCGGCGGCGAGCTCGTCACCTCGACCGGCGTCGCCGCCGCCGAGCTGGCCTACGTGGCCCCGGGACCCTCCCGGCTCGACCTCACCAACGACGCCGACACCCCGGCCCGCCTGCTCCTGCTCGGCGGGACGCCCTTCGGCGAGCAGATCGTCATGTGGTGGAACTTCGTCGGGCGCACCCACGACGAGATCGTCGCGTTGCGCGCGGCGTGGGAGGACGGGCCCGAGGACCGCTTCGGGCACGTCGAGGGCTACGTCGGCAGGGACGGCCGCACGGCCAGGCTGCACGCGCCCGCGCTGCCGAACGCCCGCATCCGGCCCCGCGGCTGACGCTGGGTCACCTCGAGAGCTCACCCGGAGTGAGCGATCGTGGACGGGTTCCGGTCTTGTGTCACTCAGCGTGGCAACTCTAGGGTCACTTGCATCGCGCTTCACCCGTAAGCGTGGCATTTGATCACGGAGGGTCAAGAATGACCGAGCTCGCCCGCTCCGTAACCGAGACCACCGAGACCACCGCGCCCACCGAGACCCGGGAGATCGCCGACCTGCGCAGAGCCGTGTCCGGACCCGTGTGGGACCCGGGGGGCGTCGATCTCGTCGCCGAGCTCGCCGGGTTCAACCTCGCGCCCGTCCACCAGCCGGTCGCCCTCGTCGGCGCGACGAGCGCCGAGGACGTCGCGGCGGCCGTGCGCTGGGCCCGTGCCCGCGGGATCGGTGTCGGCGTCGTCGCCACCGGTCACGCGGACTTCTCGCACTGCGGCACCGTCGTGATCTCCACCAGGCGTCTCGACCGCTGCGACGTCGACCCCGTCGCGCGCACCGTCACCGTCGGCGCGGGCGTCAAGTGGTCGCGGGTGCTGGAGGCCGCGGTACCGCACGGGCTCTCGGCGGTCACGGGCTCGTCGTCGGACGTCGGCGTCGTCGGCTTCACCACCGGCGGCGGCATCGGTCCGCTCGTGAGCCGCTTCGGCTACGGCTGCGACCGGGTGCGGCGCATGCAGGTCGTCACCGGCGACGGCCAGGTCCGGGAGGTGTCGCCGACCCAGGACCCCGAGCTCTTCCACGCGATGCTCGGCGGCAAGGACGCCGCGGGCATCGTCGTCGAGATGACCGTCGAGCTCGTCGAGATGACGCGCTTCTACGGCGGGTCGATCTTCTTCGACGCGGCGGACGCCGCGGCCGTCATGCACGCCTGGCGGCGGTGGCAGCCGACGCTGAAGGAGAACACCACCACCTCGATCGCGATCCTGCGCATGCCCGACATGGAGGCCGTCCCGCCGCCGCTGCGAGGACGCAGCGTCGTGCAGCTGCGGGTCGCGCACCTCGGCCCCGAGATCGAGGGTCTCGAGGTCGTGAGCCCGATGCGCCGCGTCGCCACCCCGATCATGGACATGGTCGAGGAGATGCCGGCCGCCGCCATCGACGCCGTGCACTGCGACCCGACCGAGCCGATGCCCTCCTGGGCCACCGGCGGGCTCCTGCAGTCCGTCGACGACGACACGATCGACAAGCTGCTCCAGGCCGCGGGCCCGCAGCACGAGCTTCATGGTGGAGCTGCGCGCGATCGGCGGCGCGGGGATGCGCGGCACGGCCGGCTGTGTCCCGCGGGCGCCCTACCTCCTCGGGATCGTCGCGCCCTTGGTCCCGCCGCTGGCGGAGGTGGTCCCGGCCCTGGGCCACGGGATCGTGGACGCCCTGGCCCCGTGGTCGGAGGGCACCGTGCCGGTGAACTACGCGTCCCCGCAGACGATCGCGGAGCGCCCCGGGGCGTGCTGGGGCGACGAGGCGCGGGCGCGCCTGGTCGAGGTCTCCCGACGGGTCGACCCGGACGGCGTCCTCGGTGGTCGCCGCCTCGGGCTGCGCTGAGCGGAGCGGTCACCGTGCGTGGGCCCGGGTGGACCAGCGAGGCGCTCCTGACCCTCGACGCCCTCCTCGACGGGCCGGTCGACCCGCCGTTCTGCGCCGAGGCGGCCATCGAGCTCGCCCTCGAACCGCCGTCGGCGCGCGCGATGCGCCAGCTCGTCGCCGTCGTCGGGGCCACCGGCACCGCGGACGTCGCCCGCGTCGTCGCGTGGGCGGCCGAGCACGACATCGACGTCGTCGTCCTCGGGACGGGTGGCGGGCACGCCGCCCGCTCCGGGGACCGCCCGGTCGTCGCGATCTCGCTCTCGCGCGCCGACCGGGCCGTCGCCGACCCCGTCTCGGGCACCGTCCGGGCCGGGGTGGGCGCGGCGTGGTCCGCCGTGTACCGCGTCGCAGCCGACACCGCCGCGCGGCCCAGCGCCGCGCTCTCGCGGCCGGGCACCATCGCCTCGGCGCTCGGTGCCACCACGCTGCGCGGGGCGACCGTCGTCACCGGCGACGGCGTGGTGCACACCATCCCCGGACCCGGGTGCTCGACCGACCTGTGGTGGGCCTTCCGCGCCTGCCCGGGTGCCGTCGGCGTGGTGACCGCCGTCGTCGTCGACGCCCGGTACACGACCGCGGTGCTGCCCCGGGCCCGGCCCGCGCCGGCGGCGCTGATCCGCCTCCTGCACCTGGCACGCCGCCACGACCCGGCGGGCCTGCTCGGCGTCCCCCACCCGCAGTGAGCCCCGCCAGACGACGATGTGGCTTTCCTGCCACTGGATGCAAGCAACGCCGCTTCGCTTGCATCCAGCGGCCCGGTGAGCGCCCCCATCACCGGCCCACGGCGTAGCCCTGCATGCCCCGCGGGTTCGCCGCCCCCCACAGCACCCCGCGGGCGTGGTCGATCCCGACCGCCGAGAGCCGCCCGAGCGCCCAGTCGCCGACGCGGGAGATCCGGTGCCCGCGCCGCGCGAGCCCGGCGATGACCTCGTCGCCCAGCCGGTTCTCCACGACCGCCCCGCCCGGCTCCCGGTCGCGCGGCCAGAACGAGCCCGGCGACGAGGTGGTGTGCAGGGCGGGCGCGTCGATCGCGGCCTGCGGTGACCACCCCCCGACCAGCGTGCGCAGCAGGTAGAGCAGCTGCCACTGGTCCTGCTGGTCGCCGCCCGGCGAGCCCACGGCCGTCAGCGGGCGGCCCTCGTCGTCGAGCACGAGCGTGGGGGTGAGCGTCGTGCGCGGCCGCCGCCCGGGCATCAGCGTCGAGGGCAGCCCCTCCTCGAGCCACGTCATCTGCAGCCGCGTGCCGAGCGCGAAGCCCAGCTCGGGGATCGTCGGGGAGGACTGCAGCCAGCCGCCGGAGGGGGTCGCGGAGACCACGGTGCCCCACCGGTCGACGACGTCGAGGTGGCAGGTGTCCCCGCGCACCTCACCGTCGGTGCCTGGCTCACCCTCGAGGGTCACCGTCGGCTCGCCCACCGCGGAGTCCGCGCCGACCCCGGGCACGGTGCCGGCCAGCGCGAGCTCGGCCAGGCGCGGCTCGCGGCCGCCCACCGGCCCCGGCCGGACGTCGGGCGACGCCTCCTCGGTGATCAGGGCCCGGCGGGTGTCGAGGTAGGCGGGGTCGAGGAGGTCGGCGAGCGTCACCGCGTCGGGCACGTCCCCGAACCAGGCCTCCCGGTCCGCTTGCGCGAGCTTGATCGTCTCCAGCGCGAGGTGGGCCCCGGCCTCGGACGACGGGTCGAGGGCCGCGTCGTCGTAGGGCTCGAGCAGCGCCAGCATCTGCAGCAGTGCCGGGCCCTGCCCCCACGCGGGGGTCTTCGCGACGCGGTACCCGCGGAAGGACCCGACGAAGGCGTCGACGACCGACGCCCGCCACCCCGCCGAGTCGGCGACGGTGAGCACCCCGGCGTGGTCGGTGCCCGACGCGTGCCGGTGCGGCGTCCGGCAGAACGCCTCCACCGCCTCGGCGACGAAGCCCTCGGCCCACACCGTGCGCACCGCGTCGACCCGGGCCGGGCGGGTCGGGCCCTGCGCGGCGTCGGCCAGCCGGGCGAGGGTGGTCGCCCAGGCCGGGTTGCGCAGCACGTCACCCGGACTCGGCGGGCGACCGCCGGGCAGCCACAACGCGGCCGACGTCGGCCAGTGCTCGCGGAACAGGTCGGCGACCGCGCCGATCGACGACCCGACCCGGGCCACGGCCGGAAACCCGTCCCGGGCGTAGCCGATCGCGGGGCCGACGACGTCGCCGACCTCCCACGTGCCGTGGTCACGCAGGAGGTGCAGCCAGGCGTCCATGGCTCCAGGGACCGCCGCCGCGAGCGCGCCGGCACCCGGCACGCGGTCGAGGCCCTCGTTGCGGTATCGGGCGGCCGACGCGGCCGCCGGCGCCGGGCCCTGCCCGTCGAGGACCCGTGGAGTGGGGTCGTCCGCGGTGACGAACACCGCGGTGAGGTCGCCGCCCGGCCCGTTGAGGTGCGGCTCGACGACCTGCAGCACGAGGCCCGCCGCGACGGCCGCGTCGACGGCGTTGCCGTCCCGCTCCAGCACGGCCATCGCGGTGGCCGAGGCCGCCCAGTGCGTCGAGGCGGCCATCCCGACGGTGCCCTCGAGGGTGGGCCGGGTGGTGAACGCGGGCGGCCGGCTGAAGCTCATCGCGGCATGGTCGCGCAGGGCTCCGGTGCTCGCAGCGATGCGAGTACTAAAGCAATATCTATTAGTACGCTCTTGACACTCAACGCTCCGATTGAGCAGGCTGTCGATATCGCTCCCGCAGTCCGCGGGAGCACCGCCAGGAGGAGATCGCGATGACCACCGCCACCCGCTCCGAGACCGTCGCCGTCACCCCGTCCCGCCCGCGCGTCGTCACGGCGGGCCTCTGGACGCTGCAGGTGCTGCTCGCGCTGGCGTTCGTGGGCGGCTCGGGCCTGCCGAAGCTCGTCGGCGAGTCCTACGCGGTCCAGATCTTCGACGACCTCGGGACGGGCCAGTGGCTGCGGATCGTCGTCGGGCTCTGCGAGGTCGCCGGCGGGATCGGGCTCCTCGTCCCGCGCCTCGCCGGGCTCGCGGCCACCTGCCTCGTCGCCCTCATGGTCGGAGCCACCGGCGCCCAGCTGTTCTTCCTGGACGCGGGCTACTGGTACACCCCGGTGATCGTCGGGGTGCTGCTCGCCGTGATCGCCTGGGTGCGCCGCGCCGAGACCGCCGCGCTGCTGACGCGGCCCTGAGGGCCCGGACTACCGTGGCGGCCGTGACCGAGCGCGGGACCCTGACCTCCCGAACCGTCGAGCGGGCCGAGGTCGCCCACCGGGCCGACGCCTTCGTCGAGGAGCTCTCCGCGTGGCTGCGGATCCCCTCGATCAGCGCCGACCCCGGGTACCACGGCGACGTCGCCCGCTCCGCGGCCTGGCTGGAGGCGACGCTGCGCCGCGACGGGTGGCCGACGGTCGAGGTGTGGTCGGACACCGCGGCGCTGCCGGCGGTGTACGCGCACTGGCCCGCCGCGGATCCCGCGGCGCCAACTGTGCTGGTCTACGGCCATCACGACGTCCAGCCGGCCGACCTCGACGACGGGTGGTCCTTCCCGCCCTTCGAGCCGCGGGTGGTGGGGGAGGAGCTGCGCGGGCGCGGCGCCTCGGACGACAAGGGCCACGTCGCGATGGTGCTGCTGGGGGTGCGCGCCCACCTCGCGGCCACCGGCGCCGCCGCCCCGGCGGTCTCGCTGAAGCTCCTGGTCGAGGGCGAGGAGGAGTCGGGCTCCCCGCACCTGGCGGAGCTGCTCGCCGCGCACGCCGACGCCCTGGCCTGCGACGAGATCGTGGTCACCGACACCGGCATGGTCGACCGCGACACCCCGACCGTCTGCACCGGGATGCGCGGGATGGTCGACCTCGAGGTCGTCTTCCGCGGCGCCTCCGTGGACCTGCACTCCGGTCAGTTCGGGGGCGCCGTCCCCAACCCCGTCACCGAGCTCGCGAGGTTGGTCGCGGCGTTCCACGACGACGCCGGCCGGGTGGCCGTCCCGGGTTTCTACGACGACGTCCGCGAGCCGACCACCCGCGAGCGGGAGGCCTGGGCGGCGCTGCCCTTCGACGAGCCCGCCTGGCTCGCGGGCCCGGCCGCCGGCGCGACGGCCACGGCGGGCGAGGCGGGCCGGACCACCTACGAGCGGCTCTGGGCGCGCCCGACCGCCGAGGTCAACGGCCTGCACGGCGGCTACGCCGGGCCCGGCCCCAAGACGATCGTGCCGCACGCCGCGACGCTGAAGATGACCTTCCGGCTGGTCTCCGACCAGGACCCGGCCCGGATCAAGGCCCTCGTCGAGCGGTTCGTGGCCGACCGGATCCCGGCCGGAATCGACGCCGAGGTGTCCACCGGCGGGCCTGGCGTCCCACCGCTGATCTGCGACCTCGACTCCGACCTCGTGGCCTCCATCCGTGAGGCCATGGGGATCGCGCTGGGCGCCGAGGTGCTCCCCGCCCGCGAGGGCGGCAGTGGGCCCGAGGCCCTGCTGGCCACCGAGCTCGGCGCCCCGCTGGCCTTCCTCGGCGTGATGCTCCCGGGCGACCGCATCCACGCGCCCGACGAGCGCGCGGTCCTGCCGCTGCTCCTGGCCGGCGCCGAGGCCGTCGCGCACCTGTGGCGGCTGCTGGGGGAGCGGGCCCGCTGACAACGGACCCGGGCACGCGGCGTCGCGGCACGGGTGTCCCGTTCGGCCCCGACAGGGCCGAGCAGGGCCCGGCGCGGAGCCGGTGCAACCGGTAGGTGTAGCAGTCGGTCATCGTGGGTACGACGCCGGGATCCCTCCATCGGGTCCGGCGCGGCGTCGGCAGAATCACGTCCGTGTCAGTCCCCGCTGTCCTCGCCCCGCACGGCCGCGTCCCGGCGTACGCGGAGGGCACGGCGCGACCGTCGCGGCGTCCCTCGGGGCGCACGCTCGGGGTGCTCGTCGCCCTCGCGCTGGGCGCCCTGGCCGTCGTCGTGGTCGTGGTGCCGCAGGTGCCCGCGCTGGCCCGGGTCATCGGGATGGCCCCGGCCCCGCCCGCACCGGCGCCGATGGTGACCGTCACCGCCCTCGTCACCGCCACCGCGTCGTGTGTCTCCGCTGAGCCGCACGACCAGGTGGTGCTCGACGTCGCCGGCGCCCGCCGGCAGGCCGTGCTCGACGGCTGCGGGCGCCTGCCGGGCACGCCGGTGCCGGTCCTGGTCCCCGCGGACGGGCACCTCGCAGGCCCCGTCGCCGTGGTCGGCAGCGGGTCCCGGACCCCGACGGCGACCACCGGCGTCGCCGGCCAGGGCGTCTCGCCGCTGGTCGCGCGGCTCGAGCTCGCGCTCGCCGTGGCCGCGGCGCTCGGGGCCGGCTCGCTGCTCGTCGTCCTCGCCCGGGGCGGCAGCCGCCGGCCCGCCGCCGGCACCCGTCGTCGCACCGGCGGCGCCCGGGCCGGGACGGGCCGCGTCCCGGCGCAGCGCCGCCGACCGGGCGCCCCGCGGCGCACCACCGGCCCGCACGCCGTGCGGCCCACGCGCGTCCGTGCCACACGACCGGCCGCGCGCGCCTCCACCCGGCGCCCGGCCACCACTCGCCGTCGCCGTTAGGGTCGGGGGGTGAGTACGGCCGCCCGCCCCCCGATCCCCGGTGCCGCCCCGGCACCAGCCAGCTCCCCCGGGAGCACCCGAGGAGCGGCGCGTCACCGCCTCACCCTCGACAACGGCCTGCGGGTGCTGCTCGCGCCGGACGCCGCCAACCCCGTCGTCGGGGTCGCCGTCCACGTCGACGTCGGCTTCCGCAGCGAGCCGGAGGGGCGCACCGGGTTCGCCCACCTCTTCGAGCACCTGATGTTCCAGGGTTCGGAGAGCCTGGAGAAGCTCGCCCACTTCCGGCACGTGCAGGGCTCGGGCGGGGTGTTCAACGGCTCGACCCACCAGGACTACACGGACTACTTCGAGATCCTCCCGGCGGCGGCGCTGGAGCGGGGGCTCTTCCTCGAGGCCGACAGGCTGCGCGCCCCGAAGCTCACCGAGGAGAACCTCCGCAACCAGATCGACGTGGTCAAGGAGGAGATCCGGCTCAACGTCCTCAACCGGCCCTACGGGGGCTTCCCCTGGATCCTGCTCCCGCCGGTGCTGTACTCCACCTTCGCGAACGCCCACAACGGGTACGGCGACTTCACCGACCTCGAACGCTCGTCCCTCGACGACGCCGCGGCGTTCTTCGACGCGTACTACGCGCCGGGCAACGCGGTGCTCACCGTCGTCGGGGACTTCGACGTCTCCGACGCCACGGCGCTGGTCGAGCGCCACTTCGGCGACATCCCGGCGCGGCCGGTGCCGCCGCGCCCGTCCTTCGGCGAACCGGGTCCCGACGGCGAGCGCACCGAGTCCGTGGTCGACGCGCACGCCCCGCTGCCCGCGCTGGCCCTGGGCTATCGCATGCCCGACCCGGGGACCGACCTGCCCGGCTACCTGGCCCACGCGGTCCTCGCGAGCCTGCTCACCGACGGCGAGGCCGCGCGGCTGACCCAGCGCCTGGTCTACGGCGACGGGCTCGTCACCGACCTCACCGCCTCCGCCGGGCTCCTGGGCGCTCCGCTCGACGCCCGCGACCCCGACACCTTCACGATCACCGCGGTGCACCCCGACGGCGTCGCCCCCCGCCGGATCGTCGACACCGTGGACGCCGAGCTCGGGCGCCTCGCCGGGGACGGCCCCGACCCCGAGGAGCTCCGGCGGGTCACCGCGCGATGGTCGGCGGGGTTGTACCGCGAGCACGACCGGCTGATGAATCGCATGCTCGCGCTCGGGTCCGCCGAGCTGGTGCACGGTCGAGGCGAGCTCTCCGACGAGCTCCCGACCGCCATCGCCGCCGTCACGCCGGAGGACGTCGCCGCCGCGGCCGGGGCGTTGCGTCCCGACGCCCGGGCCCTCCTCGTCCTCACCGCGGGAGCCGACGCATGAGCACCGAGCCGAGGGTCGAGCTCGCCTACCAGAGCGCTCCCGTGAACGCCGCCTCTCCGCCCGCCACCGCGATCCGCCGGTCCGCGGCCGAGATCGGCCGCACGCCGGCCGGCCCCCGGGAGCTGCCGCCGCTGCGCCCCCAGCCGCAGGTCCCGGCGCCCGCGGAGGTCGACGCGGTCCTGCCGACCGGTCTGCGCGTGATCGCGGTGCGACGCTCGGCCGTGCCGATGGTGGAGGTCCGCCTGCGGATCCCGTTCTCGGGCTCCGACCCGCGCCACACCGCCGTCGCCGAGGTCCTCGCCTCGACCGCGCTGTCGGGGACCTCCCGGCGCAGCCGCGTCTCGCTCGACGACGACCTCGCCGGGGTCGGCGGGGAGTTGGGCTTCTCGGTCGACCCCGAGCGGCTGGCCGCGTCCGGGCACGTCCTGACCGAGGGGCTGCCGACACTGCTCGACGTCCTCACCGACGTCCTGACCTCCGCCACCTACCCCGCGGAGGAGGTCGAGCGGGAGCGGGAACGGCTCGCCGAGCGCATCCAGGTCGCGGCCGCCCAGCCGTCGGTGATCGCGCGCCGGGCACTGCAGCGCCATCGCTACGGCGACCACCCCGTCACCCGTGAGATGCCCGAGGTCGACGAGGTCCTCGGGGTGGGCACCGAGGAGCTCCTCGCCCTGCACCGGCGCCTGGTGGTGCCCTCCGGGTCGGTGCTCGTGCTCGTCGGCGACCTCGATCCCGAGGACGCGGTGGCGGCCGTGCAGGCGGCCCTCGCGCCGTGGGACATCCCCGGCGAGGCGTCCGTGCTGCCGCCGCTGCCCGAGCTGCACGGCTCCGAGCTCCTGCTGGTCGACCGACCGGGCGCCGTGCAGTCGCAGCTGCGGCTCTCCGCGGCGGCCGTCCCGCGCACCGACCGGCGCTATCCGGCGCTGCAGCTGGCCAACCTCGCGTTCGGCGGCTACTTCTCCTCGCGGCTCGTGGAGAACCTGCGCGAGGACAAGGGCTACACCTACCACGCGTCGTCCTCGTTGGAGTTCGACCCGTACGGCGCGGCCCTGCTCGTCGAGACCGACTGCGCCTCCGAGGTCACCGCGGCCGCGCTGCTGGAGATGCGGTACGAACTGGGTCGTGCCGCCGTCGTCCCGCCGACGGCGGCCGAGCTGGAGTCCGCCCGCCGGTACGCGATCGGCTCGCTGCTGATCTCCATGACGACCCAGGCCGGGCTCGCCTCGACGCTGGCCGGGCTCGCCGGGGTCGGCCTGTCCTCGGAGTGGGTGCGCGAGCACCCGCAGCGCCTCGAGGCCGTCACCGCCGAGGAGGCGGCCGCGGCGGCCGCGGAGTTCCTGGCGCCGTCCCGGTACACCGGGGTCGTCGTCGCCGACGCCGCCACGACGGCGGCCTCGCTCACCGCGCTGGGCGGCATCCGCGTCCCCGGGGAATCATCGCGCCCGTGACGACCACCAGTGCGACCTCGGGTCCGGACCTGCGCGCCGCGTTCCACCTGGACTCCCTGCCCCGCCTGTCCCGCTCCACGGTCGACCGGCGCGAACAGGTGCGCGGCGACCCCGACTACGTGGCGTCCACCTGGCCGCGGGCGCGGGTGGTGCGAGTCGACCCCCGGGGGCGTACACCCGTCGAGGAGACCGACGACGGGTCCCTGCGGCTGGTCGACTCCCCGGCCCACGACTTCGGGGAGACCGTCCCCGACGGCGCGGTGCTGCTGGGCGAGGAGGACGGCATCACCTACTGGGGTGTGCGGGTGCCCGACCCCGACGAGCTGCCCGAACACTTCCAGGCTGACGCCGGGTCGGGCTTCTCCGCACTGGAGCTCTGGCGTGACCTGCGGGTCTCCGGTGGAGACCTCGACGCCCGCTCGGCCGGGCTCCTGACGACGGCCGTGGCGCTGCTGTCGTGGCACGACCGGGCCCGGTTCTGCGCCCGCGACGGGTCGCCGATGCGCTCGATCAAGGCCGGGTGGGCCCAGCTCTGCCAGGCCCACGACCACGAGGAGTACCCGCGTACCGACCCGTCGATGATCTGCCTGGTGCACGACGGCGCGGACCGAGTGCTGCTGGCTCGCCAGCCGATCTGGCCGAAGGGCCGCTACAGCGTGCTGGCCGGGTTCGTCGAGGCCGGCGAGTCGCTGGAGGCCTGCGTGGCGCGGGAGTGCGCCGAGGAGGTCGGGGTCGCGGTGTCGACGATCACCTACCTCGGGTCGCAGCCGTGGCCGTTCCCGCGGTCGTTGATGATCGGGTTCTCGGCGGTGGCCGACCCGGACGCGCCGATGCAGCTGCAGCAGGGCGAGATCGAGAACGCCCGGTGGATCACCCGGGAGGAGCTGCGCGCGGCGCTGGCCGCCGGCGAGTGGACGACCCGGGAGGGCGAGGGCCCGCGCGGCTCGCACGGCGTCGGCGGCACCGCGTTCGAGCCGGGGGAGGACCGCGAGCTCATCCTGCCCGGCGGGGTGTCGATCGCGCGGGCGATGCTGGAAGCGTGGGCGGCGGCCGTTTGACCTTCGGTCTTGTGCGTGCGTTTCCGTGTCCAGGCACGGAAACGCACGCACAAGACCGAAGGTCAAACGTAGTGGGTGTCCGCGGCCTTCACGGTGCGGATGACCGGCGCTGTCTCCACGCCCTGGACGCCGGGCAGCGCCGCGACCTTCGTCGTCAGGTACCGGTAGAGCGCGGGCGCGTCGGGGCTCGCGACGGTCGCGTAGACGTTCGTGCGCCCCGTCGTCGCCGCCGCGAACGGGACCTCGGCGTGCCCGGCGAGCGCCCGCCCCGCGGCGTCGAGGTCGGCGGGCAGCACGGTGAGGTAGAGCATCGTGCGCATCGGGAGGTCGTGGGCCTCGGGGGAGACGTCCACGTCGAGGTAGAGCAGCCCGCCCGCGCGCAGCTCGTGGAGTCGCCGCCGCACCGTCGACGCCGAGGTCCCGCACTCCCGCGCCAGGTCCTCCACCGCGGCCCGCCCGTCCGCGCGCAGCAACCGCAGGATCCGGCGGTCGACGTCGTCGAGCCGTGGGGGCGGCGCCGCCGCCGGGAGATGCTCGGTCAGCCGCGCCACCTGCGCGTCGTCGAGCGGCCCGAGCTTCGTGAACGGCTCGTGCGCCCCGCCGTAGAACACGTGCAGCACCTGGTGCGCGCTGACGTCGAGCACCCGCGGCGTGCGCGGTAACCGGGCGAGCAGCATCTCGCCCGCGGCCACGGTGTCGCGCGCGCGCAGCGAGCACGCGATCTCCGTCCCGCCCGAGTTCAGGCTGATCCACGACGTGTCCGGTCGGCGCGCCAGCGCGTCGGCGATCGCGGGCGCCGCGTCCGGCGCGCAGCGGGCGCGGATCATCCACTGGTCGTCGCCGACGACGGCGGGGTCGCTGACCCCGATCACGCGCAGCGCCTGCACCGAGCGCAGCCGCGCGTAGCGCCGGGCCACCGTCTGGTCGGACACGCCGAGGACCTCGGCGATCCGCCGGAACGGTGCCCGCCCGTCGACCTGCAGGGCGTGCAGCAGTCCACGGTCGAGGTCGTCGAATTCCACCATCGACCGGCTCCTCGATGTCGATACCCGTCGAGGTGGCGGCACAGCCGCGTCCATCGACGCACAGGATGTCGACGATGGTGGCACCGGCGGCACCCGTCGTCGAGACCTCACCTCAGTGGCACGAGGAGAACCGATGCGTCCGTGGTGGCCTCTGGTGGCCGTCTGCCTGGGCACCTTCATGCTGCTCGTCGACGTCACGATCGTGAACGTCGCCCTGCCACCGATCGCCGCGTCGCTGGGCACCACCTTCGGCGCCCTGCAGTGGGTGATCGACGGCTACGCGCTCGCGCTGGCCGCCCTGCTCATGGTGACGGGCACCCTCGCGGACCGGTTCGGGCGGCGCCGCCTCTACCTCGTGGGTCTCGGGGTGTTCGCGGCCGCGTCGCTGGGGTGCGGGCTGGCGCCCACGGCAGGGGCACTGGTCGCCGCCCGGATCGTCCAGGGCATCGGCGGCGCGGCGATGTTCGCGACGACCGCCGCCCTCGTCGCGACCACCTACCACGGCTCGCGGCGCGGCGTCGCGTTCGGCGTCTGGGGTGCGGTCAACGGGCTGGCGGCAGCGTGCGGCCCGCTGCTGGGCGGGTTGCTCACCGAGGCGTTCGGCTGGCGCGCGATCTTCCTGGTCAACCTGCCGGTCGCGGTGCTGGCCGTGGCCCTGACCCTCGCCGTCGTCCCCGGATCCGCCACGACCGGCCTGGGGCGGCTCGACGTCGCGGGCGCGGCCACGTTCACCGTCATGTCCGCGGCGCTGGTCTACGGGCTGGTGTCCGCGGGGGAGCACGGGTGGGGTGCGACGGTGACCGTGGTCGCCCTGGCCCTCGCGGCGGTCGCGCTGGTGGCGTTCCTCGTCGTCGAACACCGCAGCGGTACCCCGATGCTCGACCTCTCGCTGTTCGCGCACCCCTCGTTCGCCGCGCTCATGGTGGCGGCCGCGGTCCTGCAGGCCGCGGCGTTCGCGCATCTCGCGCTGGTGTCGATCTGGCTGCAGTCGGTGCTGGGGCTCTCGCCGATCCGGGCCGGTCTCGTGGCCGTCCCGCTGAGCGCGGCGTCGTTCGTCGTGTCCGTCGCGGCGGGCCGGTTCCTGCACGGGGGCTCACCGTCGCGGCCGATCGCGGGCGGGATGGCGCTGATCGGGGTGGGCGCGCTGCTGCTGGCGCAGCTCGGCCCGACGTCGGGAGCGTCGGCCCTGATCGCCGGCCTCGTCGTCATCGGCCTCGGCGTCGGCCTCGCCACCCCGGTGCTCGTTTCGGCCACCCTCGCCGTGCTGCCACCAGAACGGGCCGGGCTGGGCAGCGCGGCGGTCAACACGTTCCGGCAGCTCGGCCTCGCCGTCGGGCTCGCGGTGTTCGGCACGGTGTTCGCGGGGCGGGTGGCCACGGTGCTGGCGGGCGCGGGGGCGGTCGACCCGACGACGACGGCGAACGCCGTGGCCGGCGGGCGCACCGCCGAGGTGATCCGGGCGGGGGACGCGACGTCGGCGGTGGTGCACCACGCGTTCGCCCTCGGGCTGGACCGGGTGTTCACCGTGTCCGGGGTGTGCGCGCTGGCCGCGGCGGTGCTGGTGGCGGTGTGCGTCCGCCCGACCCGGGCCGCGGAGCCGGCGCCGGTCGGGGAGCGCGCCCCGGCCGCGGGGTGAGCACGCACCGGAACGACCGAAGGGCCCCTTCGCTCGATCTATTCGAGCGAAGGGGCCCTCCGGTCACGACGGGTGCGCCGGTTCCGGCGATGGGCGCCCCTCGCCGATCTATTCGACCGACGGGGCCCTTCGCTCAACGGCCGGCCGGGCCGCTCACGCGCCCGACGCGGCCTCGGCCTTGGCGAGCGCCGACGTCACCTCGGCGAAGCTGGGGTTGGTCGCGGCGGACCCGTCGGGGTAGACCACGGTCGGCACCGTGCGATTCCCGCCGTTGACCCGCATGACGGTCTCGGCGGCGCCCGGGGTGCGCTCGATGTCGATCTCCTCGTAGCCGATGCCCTCGCGGTCCAGCTGGCTCTTCAGCCGCCGGCAGAACCCGCACCAGCTGGTCGTGTACATCGTCATCTGCGACATGCCCGGTGCAACGCCGCGACCGGTCTCAGGCTTCCACGTGGCCGAACCGGTGACGGGTCACACTGACCGCCTGCTCACGCAGCACGGACAGCATCTCCCGGCGTCCATCGGCGAGGACCGGGGCGTCCACCAGCGACGCGCCGACCTCCGCAGCCGCACGACGCAGCGTCGTCGGGACCGAGCCCACCACCCGGAGGCGCTCTCCCGGCTCCGGCTCGACGTCGGGACCCACCTCCTCCACCGGCACCCCGGCGCACGCCCCCGCCAACCGCACCCGCAGCACGTCCCGCGGGACCGACCCGGCGCCGACCACCATGCGCAGCGACGGCAACGGCCGGTAACGGAACACGTTGGCCTCCGCCGCGATGCCGGTCGGGTCGTGCTCGACGCCGAACTCCGCGCGCCACGCCGCCGCGTCCGAGGCCGCCGCCGCCCGAAGCCACGTCAGGTCGTCCGCCGGCACCGAGGACGCCACCGAGGCCAGCAGCTCCGCGGCCGCCCCGCCGAGCGGCGCCGACGACAGCTGCCCGAGATCCGAGGGATCCGTCCACGTCCCGAACTGCGCCACGTAGTTCGGACCGCCCGGCTTCGCGCCGGGGCCCACGACGGACGCCTTCCACCCGCCGAACGACTGCCGCTGCACGATCGCCCCGGTGATGTGGCGGTTGACGTAGGCGTTGCCGACCTCGACCCGCTCGCTCCAGTGGTCGATCTCGTCGCGGTCGAGCGAATGCAGCCCGCCGGTGAGGCCGTACCCGGTGGCGTTCTGCCAGGCGATCGCCTCGTCGAGCGTGGGCGCCGTCATCAGCCCGAGCACCGGCCCGAAGCACTCGGTGCGGTGGAACCACGACCCGGGCGCCACGCCGTCGCGCACGCCCGGCGACCAGAGCGCGCCGTCGACGTGGCGCGGCTCGACCAGCCACGACTCCCCGGGCTCCAGCGTCGTGAGCGCCCGCGCGAGCTGCGGCGCCAGCTCGCCCACCAGCGGGCCCGTCATCGTCCCGAGGTCGGTGCCGTGGCCCACCCGCAGCGTCGTCACCGCGTCGACGAGCTGGCGCCGCAGCCGCCGGCCGATCCTCGAGCGCGGGTCGCCGGCCGGTCCCACGAGGATCGCCAACGACGCCGCCGAGCACTTCTGCCCGGCGTGCCCGAAGGCCGAGCGCACGAGGTCGGCCACGGCGAGGTCGGGGTCGGCGGCCGGGGTGATCACCAGGGCGTTCTTGCCGGAGGTCTCGGCGATCAGCGGGAGGTCCGGCCGCCACGACCGGAACAGCGCCGCCGTCGCGCTCCCGCCGGTGAGCACCACCCGCTCGACCGCCGGGTGCGTGATCAGCCGTCGTCCGGCCGCGCCCTCGTCGGTGTGCACCAGCTGCAGCGCGTCGGCGGGAATGCCCGCGCGGTGCAGCGCCGCGACCCCGACCTCCGCGCACGCGCGCACCTGCGGCGCGGGCTTGATGACGACGGCGGCCCCGGCGGCCAGCGCGGCGAGGCAGCCGCCGAGGGGGATCGCGACGGGGAAGTTCCAGGGTGGGGTCACGACGACGACGCGGGCCGGGGTGAACCTCGTCGGGTCCAGCTCGGCGGCGCGGTCGGCGTAGTAGGCGGCGAAGTCGACCGCCTCGGAGATCTCCGGGTCGGCCTCGGCGACGGTCTTGCCGGCCTCGTGGACCATCGTCGTCAGCAGCTCGGTGCGCGCGGCGGCCAGGGACCGCGCGGCCTCGCGCAGCAGGCGGGCCCGCTCGTCGGGCGGCGTGTCGCGCCACGACGACGCGGCGGCCCGCTCGACGACGACGTCGACGGCGGCCGGGTCGGTGAGCTCCGGCTCCTGGACGACGGCCGATGCGGTGGCGACGGCGCGGCGCGCCCAGTCCCGGTTGGCGGGCAGGGACGGGTCGGTGTCGGGCTCGTTGCGGAACTCGACCTCGTCCGCCGGCGAACGGCGATTTCCGGACACTGGGTGACTGGAACGAGTCGTTCCAGACAGCTCCGCCGACCGGTCCTGGGTGCGGCGCGGGGAGTCGGCCACGCGGTCGCGGTCGCGGACCGAGGCGCGGAAGCGGTCCAGGTAGCTCGAGGGGCCGTCGGCGGAGAACATCGCGTACAGGTAGTTCTCGTGCCCGGCGTTCTCCTCGAGCCGGCGGACCAGGTAGCTCACCGCGGCGTCGAAGTCCTCGGGGTGCACCACGGGGGTGTAGAGCACGAGGCTCTCGTCCGAGGGCAGGTCCGCCGCCACCGCCTCGGCCTGCGCCGGGGCCATCCCCTGGAGCATCTCGACGTCCATCTGGTGCGCCACCCCCCGCGCGGCGGCCAGCTCGACGGCCAGCGCCACGTGGTGGAGGTGGTGGCTCGCGACGCCGACCCGCAGCGCGTCCGCGAGCTCGGGGCGCAGCGCGTGGTCGAGCAGGCGGACGTAGTTGGCGTCGACCTCGGCCTTGGTCGCGTAGGGCGCCTGGGGCCAGTCGTGCAGCGCGGCGTCGACCCGTTCCATGGCGAGGTTCGCGCCTTTGACCAGGCGGACCTTCACCGGCGCCCCGCCCGCGTCGACCCGACGTCGGGCGAACGCCGCGACCTGCTCGAGCGCCGCCACCGAGTCCGGCAGGTAGGCCTGCAGGACGATCCCCGCCGACCACCCGCGCAGCGACGGTGCGTCGAGCAGCGTCGTGAACAGCGCGAGCGTGAGGTCGAGGTCCTTGTACTCCTCCATGTCGAGGTTGACGAAGACGCCGTGGTCGCGGGCGGCCTCGCACAGCGGGAGCAGCCGCCGGACGAGGCGGTCGCGGCTGCCCTCGAGGTCCCACGGGACGAGCTGGCTCGCGACGGCCGAGGCCTTCACCGAGACGTAGTCGACGTCGGGCCGGTGGATCAGCGCGAGGGTGCGCTCGAGGCGGCGGTCGGCCTCCTGCTCACCGAGGACCGCCTCGCCGAGCAGGTTGAGGTTCAGCCGCCGACCCTGCGCCCGCGCGGCTGCGAGGTGGCGCCCGAGCGCCCGGTCCGAGGCGTCCACGACCAGGTGCCCGACGAGGGCGCGCAGCCGCCGCCGCGCGAGGGGGACGACCACCCGGGGGGCCCGCGGGGCCAGCGCCGCGCCGGCACGCAGCATCGTCCGGTCCACCACGTTCGCGAACCGGGGCAGCGTCGCGCCCGGGCCCCCGAGGCGCGCGAGCTCGCGGGCCGCGACGCCGTCGTCGTCGGGACGGGCGACCCGGTCGACGAAGCGCAGGGCGAACTCGACGCCGTCGGGGTCGTGGACCAGCGAGGCCAGGCGGCGGGTCGCGGTGTCGTGGCCGCCCGAGCTCGCCTCGCTCCAGCGTGCCGCGCGGGCGATCGCCCGCTCCACCAGCGGCTCGTCGATCTCCGCGGTCGGCACGATCACCTGCTCGCTCATGCCGTCCATGGTGCGCCGGTCGTGGGGCGCCGTCTTGTACCGTTCGCGCTCCCTGCACGCGGGATGGCGCCAACACCTGCCCCGCACGAGGGGAACCCTCATGCGGATAGAGCGACCTGATCGTCCCCTCGTGGTGGGCAGGAGGCGTGTGATGGAGCTGCCCGCGTCCGCCCTGCTCGCGCTCTTCGCCGAGCTGACCGGGGTGATGTTCTGCGCGAAGGACGCCGACGGGCGCTACGTCGAGGTCAACGACGCCTTCGTCCGGCGCACCAACCAGCGCACCCGGGCCGGGGTGATCGGCCGCCGTGCGGGCGAGCTGTTCGTGGCGGCGCTGGCCGAGCGCTACGACGAGCAGGACGCGCGGGTGCTCGCCGACGGCCGGCCGTTGCGCCACGAGCTCGAGCTCATCCGCCGCGAGGGCGGTGACCCGGGCTGGTACCTCACGACGAAGATCCCGGTATCCGGCGCGGACGGGGGCGTCACCGGCGTCGTCAGCGTCTCCGAGGACCTCCGCTCGGCCGACCCCACCGACCCCGCGATGCCGGCGCTCTCGCGGGTGGTGGACCTCGTGGAGGCCCGTCTCGACGACCCGCCTCGGGTGGAGGAGATGGCGACGACGGCCGGGCTGTCGCCGTCCGCGCTCGAGCGGCGGATGCGCGCGGTGTTCGGGCTCGCTCCCGCCCAGTTCGTGCTGCGCGCCCGCATCGACCGCGCCCGCGCCCTGCTCACCGACACCGACCGGCCGCTGGCGGAGGTGGCCGTCGCGTGCGGGTTCTACGACCAGCCGGCGTTCACCCGCCAGTTCGCCCGGCTGGCAGGGGAGACGCCGGGCCAGTTCCGCCGCCGGGCCCGATCGGAGCGAGCGGGCCGATCGCACGTGTAGAAGCAGCGAGAGTGCCGTTCGCTCCACAGGGTGGAGCCCGCCCGACCGCGACCCGCCGGGCCGTCCCGCCCCACGACGTCGGACCGGGTTGAGACGATGGGGCGGTGACGGTGACCGCGGCGCGCGCCCAGCAGAGCCCCGACCAGGGGTTGGACCCCGAGCAGCGGGCCGCGGTGCTCGCCCCGCGCGGTCCGGTCTGCGTGCTCGCCGGCGCGGGCACCGGCAAGACCCGCACGATCACCCGCCGCATCGCCCACCTGGTGCGCTCCGAGCAGGTCCGGCCGGGCCAGGTCCTCGCGGTCACCTTCACCGCGCGGGCCGCGGGCGAGATGCGCACCCGGCTGCGCGACCTCGGCGTCGGCGGCGTCCAGGCCCGGACCTTCCACGCGGCCGCCCTGCGCCAGCTGCGCTACTTCTGGCCGCGGTCGGTCGGCGGCGAGGTGTGGCCGGTGCTGGACAACAAGATGCGCTTCGTCGGCCAGGCCGCCCAGCGCGCGAACGCCGCCACCACCCGGGAGTCGCTCCGCGACCTCGCGAGCGAGATCGAGTGGGCCAAGGCCTGCCTCGTCGCGCCCGACGCGTACGCCACCGCCGCCACCAAGGCCCAGCGGGACACCCCCGCCCCCGTCGAGCAGGTCGCCGCGGTCTACGACACCTACGAGCAGCTCAAGAACCGCGCCGAGCAGCTCGACTTCGACGACCTGCTGATCCACACCGCCGGCGCCCTCGAGGGCTCGGTGGAGGTGGCGGACGAGTTCCGCGAGCGCTACCGCTGCTTCGTGGTCGACGAGTTCCAGGACGTCACGCCGCTGCAGCACCGCCTGCTGTCCGCGTGGCTCGGCGGCCGCGACGACCTCACGGTGGTCGGTGACGCCAACCAGACGATCTACTCGTTCGCCGGCGCCAGCCCCAGCTATCTGTTGGAGTTCCCGCGCCGCTTCCCCGAGGCCGCCGTGGTGCGCCTGGTCCGGGACTACCGCTCGACCCCCCAGGTCGTCGCGGCCGCGAACACCGTCATCGGGGCGGCGCGCGGCCGCGCGGCCGGCTCCCGGCTGCGCCTCGAGGGCCAGCGGCCGCCGGGTCCCGCGCCCGACTTCGCCGAGCACGACGACGAGCCCGCCGAGGCGGCCGCCGTCGCCGAGCAGATCCGCGACCTCGTCGACGACGGCGTGGCCGCCGCCGAGATCGCCGTGCTCTACCGCGTCAACGCCCAGTCCGAGGTCTACGAGCAGGCGCTGGCCGACGCCGGCATCCCCTACCAGGTACGCGGGGGCGAGCGGTTCTTCCAGCGCACCGAGGTCCGTACCGCCGTGGCCGCGCTGCGCACGACGGCGGGTCGGGTCGAGGGGGGACCCGAGGGCGTCGTCGGGGACGACGTCGTCACGACGGTGCGCGCGGTGCTGGGGGAGCAGGGCCTCACCGAGACACCGCCGCCCGGCGGGGCGGCCGACGGCGCGCAGCGCCAGCGCTGGGAGTCGCTGCGCGCGCTCGCCGAGCTCGCGTCCGACCTCGTCGAGAGCGTCCCGACGACGACCCTCGGCGGCTACCTCGCCGAGCTGGACGCACGCGCCCAGGCCCAGCACCCGCCGACGGTGCAGGGCGTCACGCTGGCCTCGCTGCACGCCGCCAAGGGCCTGGAGTGGGACGCGGTGTTCCTCGTCGGGCTCACCGACGGCACGCTGCCGATCCAGCACGCCGACGGCGACGACGACGCGGTCGAGGAGGAACGCCGGCTCTTCTACGTCGGGATGACGCGGGCCCGGGTGCACCTGCGGCTGTCCTGGGCGCTGTCACGGTCGGCCGGTGGTCGGCGGTCGCGGCGACGCAGCCGCTTCCTCTACGGGCTGGTGCCCGACGACCACCCGGCGGCGCGCAAGGCCGGGACGGGAGTCGACGGCGGCCCGAAGGCCAAGGTCGCGAAGGCGGGCTGCCGCATCTGCGGGAAGGTGCTCTCCGACCCGGCCGCCCAGAAGATCGGCCGGTGCACCGAGCACCCGTCCGATGTCGACGTCGAGCTGCTCGACGCCCTGCGCGCCTGGCGGTCGAACGAGGCCAAGCAGCGTTCCGTCCCGGCCTACGTCGTGTTCACCGACGCCACCCTGGTCGCCCTGGCCGAGCAGCGCCCGAACGACGCCGCGGGGCTCGTCACGATCCCCGGCATCGGGGCCTCGAAGCTGGAGCGCTACGGGGACGACGTGCTGACGATGGTGCGTGAGCACGCGGGGTAGGACGCACCGTTCGTCGCCGCCCGGCCACCGTCCGGGGTCGCCGCGAGAAACTTCTCGGATCTCGGCCGAAATTCCGTTGCGGCCCTCGCGCGGGGGCCCCTAGGTTCGCAGTCACCGGCGCGGCTGTGCCGGGTCGATTCCCGCTGACGGGGGGTGTGCCGATCATGAAGCTGTTGCTCACGGGCACGCCCGTCCCCCCGTCCCGGGTGGTCGACGTGTTCGCGGCGTCCGGCATCTGGCCGCGCGCCCCGCGCTGCTCCACGCCGTACGCGCAGGAGGTCCCGTTCTCGGGGCTCGCGCGCAAGCGGGCCCTCGCGGCCGTCCCGGCGCCCGGCGTCGCGGGAGAGATCTGGCCGCAGTCCGTCCCGGGCTCGAGCCTGGCCGACATGCCGCAGCGCACACAGCACGTCGATCTCGACCCTCATCGTCCGCGTCCCAGCGGCGGGTGTGGCTGACACACTCCCGATCGCCAGGCCGCGGACCCCCGGGTTCGCGGCCTTCGTCGTCTCTGTCGGGGCGACGAGGACTCCGCGGCTCCCGGGTGATCCCCGAACACCCGCCGTAGGAGGTCCGAGCATGTATCCCGTCCCTTCTGCCCCCGACATACTCGGGTCGGTCTCGTTGCCCTGCCGGGAGGAGACCGACGACCTGTGGTTCTCCGACAGCCCTGCCGACCTCGAGCAGGCCAAGGCGCTGTGCGCGTCCTGCCCGATCCGCCGGAGGTGCCTCGCCGGCGCTCTGGAGCGGCGGGAGTTCGCCGGTGTCTGGGGCGGCGAGATCCTCGACCGGGGGGCCGTGATCGCCCGGAAGCGGCCACGGGGCCGGCCCAGCAAGGCCGACCTCGCCCGCGACGCCGAACTCGCCGCCGCCCGGCAGGCGGCCGGCGTGGCATGACGCCTGCCGTCGTCGTCGGGACCTCCAGGGTGAGCGAAGGGCACCTTCGGTCGATCTATTCAATCGAAGGTGCCCTTCGCTCAGCTCCGGATCCGGCTCACAGGTCGAAGCCGGGCTGCCACTCGCTGAAGATCACCCGCATCGGGACCTCGGCGTCGAGCTGGCAGAGCACCGCGACGGAGGCCAGCGTGACCCGGTGGATCAGCAGGTACTGCGGCGGCAGGTTCAACCCGCGCCCGGTCTCGAACTCCGGACGCCGCAGGTCACCCAGCCGCTCGGCCTGGCCGCGGATCCACTCGCGCGTGAAGTGGAACTTCTCCACCCGCAGCGGGTCCACCAGCGGCCCGAGGTAGGCCATCGCCTCGTCGGGTGACATGTCCGTGCCGGGGAGCACGAAGTTGAGCCGGCGCAGCAGGTCGAGCAGCTCGTCGGAGCGGTCGTCCACCGCCAGCGCGAGCATCTCGCCGAGCTCGACCGGCAGGCCGTCGGGCAGCCGCGCCACCGCGCCGAAGTCGATCACGCACAGGCGTCCGTCGGGGAGGATTCGGAAGTTCCCGGGGTGCGGGTCGGCGTGCAGCAGGCCCACGCGGGCCGGCGCCGAGAAGTGGAAGGTCGACAGCAGTCGCCCGACCCGGTCGCGCTCCTCGGGCTCGCCGACCCGGATGATCTGCGAGAGCGGCGTGCCCTCAACCCACTCCGAGACCATCGCCCGCGGCGCGGACGCGACGACCCGCGGCACGGTGACGTGGTCGTCGCCCTCGAACGCGGCCGCGAACGCGCGCTGCGCGTCGGCCTCGTCGCGGTAGTCGAGCTCCTCGGCCATGCGGTCGCGCAGCTCCTGGAGCAGCGGCCTGATCTCCATGCCCGGCACCATCGGCTGGATGAGGCGCGCGAAGCGCTGCAGCTGGCGCAGGTCGGCCATGACGGCCTCCTCCGCGCCCGGGTACTGCACCTTGACCGCGACCTCCCGTCCGTCGCCCCACACCGCGCGGTGCACCTGGCCGATGCTCGCCGAGGCCGCCGGGGTGTCGTCGAACTCCCGGAAGCGCTCGCGCCAGCCGCGGCCGAACTGCTCGGCGAGCACCCGGTGGGTGCGCGCGGCCGGCATCGGCGGCGCGGCGGTCTGCAGCCGGGTCAGCGCCTCCCGGTAGGGCTCGGCCAGCTCGTCGGGCACGGCGGCCTCGAAGACCGAGAGCGCCTGCCCGAACTTCATCGCGCCGCCCTTGAGCTCGCCGAGGACGGCGAAGAGCTGTTCGGCGCCCCGCCGGGCGACGTCGGCGGAGATCTCGCCGGCGTCCCCGCCCGCGAGCCGCCTGCCCCAGCCGGCCGCCGTGCGCGACGCGAATCCCAGGGGGAGCGACGCCAGGCGCGCGGAGCGCTGGACCGTTCGGCGTGGGATGTCATCGGACGACACGCGATCGATTGTCCCCCGGCGCTCCTGCCTCGGCTCGCGCAGGGCGCACCCCCTCGGGGTGAGGCGCGCAACCACAGCCGGGGTGCGCGGGGCGGTCGAGCCGGGTCAGGGTGGCGGCGGCGAGGTCCAGCTCCAGGGCACTGTCGATCAGTGTGGGCGTCCCCGCGAGATGGGCGAGGACGTGCTCGACGGCGAGCGCGGCGACCGCGGTGGCCGTGGCCGGCCCCACACCGGTCGGGCGGCCCGCGAGCTGGGCCGCCAGCCGCGGCCAGGCCGGATCGTCCGCGGCGCGCCGGCGCTCCGCGCAGCGCAGGCAGGACCCTCGGCCCGGGAGGACCAGCGGCCCGACCGTGCCGGTCCCGCCGTGCGCGGTGACCGCGAGGTGGGGCTGGTGGCGGGCCAGCAGGCGGGCCGAGAGCACCGGGTCGGCCGCTTCGGGACCGACGACGACGGCGAGGTCCGGACGGCGTCGTGTGGGCTCGGACACGACGACGGCGGGTGCCGCCCGGGCGAGCGCCTCCGCGACGGCGACCATCGTCGGACGCCCGACGTCGGCGTCCCGCAGCCCGGTCCCGACGTCGTCGGGCGTCACGGCGCCCCGCGCCCGGACCGCCACCCGGCCCACCCCCGCCGTCGCCAGTCCCACCGCCACGGCGGTGCCCACCCGCCCGCCGCCGTGCACCCGCACGTACGCGGGTCCCGGCCCGGGACGGGGTGCGGCGAGGAGGCCGGCCCCGGCGAGGGCCGCCACGACGGCGGCGACCTCGCCGGGCGCGCCGCCCTGCGCCAGCGCCCCGGCGACGGCGAGGGCGGGCGGTACCGCCGCGTCCAGGTCGCGGACGAGGCCGGCGAGCGGCGGGCTCAGGCCGGTGAGGGTGAGCGCCGTCGCGGGGTCGGCCCCGAACTGGGCGGTGGTGGCGTCGCGCCAGAGCAGCACCGGGCGGTCGGCGTGGTGGCGGGCCGACGGGGAGGGACTCAGCGGGAAGGGCCTCACCGGACTTGGACGCGCGCGACGGCCTGTCGGCTCCCTCCCCTAGCGTGCGGGGTGTGGCCGAGCCGGACGCGCAGCGACCCGAGGTGGTGGTGCGTCGCAGCGCCCGCCGGCGGCGGACGGTCGATGCCCGTCGGGAGGGCGACACCGTGATCGTCTCGGTACCCGCCTCGATGAGCCGGGCGCAGGAGGAGCACTGGGTCGAGGAGATGCTGCGCCGGCTCGAACGCTCGGAGCGGCGTCGTCGCCCGGGCCGGCGGGCCGGTGACGGCGACCTCGCGGCCCGGGCCGAGCGCCTCGCCCGTGAGCACCTCGACGCCGTGGCTCCCGACGGGCGCTGGCCGCGGCCGGCCTCGGTGCGCTGGACGGGGCCGATGCGGACGCGATGGGCGTCCTGCACCCCGGTCGACGCCACGATCCGGGTCAGCGAGCGGCTGCGCGACGTGCCCGGCTGGGTGCTCGACCACGTGCTCGTCCACGAGCTCGCGCACCTGCGTGAGGCCGGTCACGGTCCGGCGTTCCGGGAGATCGAGGCGCGCTACCCGCGCAGCGAGCGGGCCATCGGCTACCTCGAGGGCCTGTCCGCCGGCGCCGGGCTCGAGATCGGCGGCGAGGCGGACGGGGAGCCGGGCGAGGACGGCTGAGCGCGGGCGAGCTCTGCACGAGTGGCACGTCAGGCAGTCGATGAGCGGGTCGCAGCTGGCCCACGTGCTCCCCATCAACCCCGAGCGCGCCGGGGACGTCAGGCCTTCGGCTCGTCCGGGCCCTCGTCCGACGTCGGCGGGCCCTCGTCCGGCCCCGACTCGTCCTCGGACGCCGAGTCGGACTCCCGCTCGGCCCGCATCTCCTGCTCGAGGCGGGCGATGGGGTCGTCGAGGTCGCTGAAGGAGCCGTCGTCCCCGGTCTGTCCGGGGAGCTGCGAGCGGCCGCGGACGAAGGCGGCGGGGTCGTCGAGGTCCGCCGCGGTCGGCAGCAGGTCCGGGTGCGCCCAGACCGCGTCGCGGCCGTCGACGTCACGGGCCTCACCGAGGCGGCGCCACAGCTCGGCGGCGTCGCGCAGGCGACGGGGCCGCAGCTCCAGCCCGACGAGGGTCGCGAAGGTCTGCTCGGCGGGTCCGCCGGAGGCGCGGCGGCGGCGCATGCTCTCCCGCAGCGCGCCCGCCCCGGGCAGCCGCTCGCCGACCGCCTGGGCCACGACGTGGTCGACCCAGCCCTCGACGAGCGCGAGCAGCGTCTCGAGCCGGGCCAGCGCGCCCTTCTGCGCCTCGGTGGTCTGCGGCTCGAAGAGCCCCGACGACATCGCCTGCTCGATCGCGGCCGGGTTGGACGGGTCGAGGTCGCGGGCGAGCTCCTCGATCCGTGAGGTGTCGATGGTGATGCCGTGCGCGAACTCCTCGACGGTCGCGAGCAGGCGCTGGCGCAGCCACGGCACGTGTCCGAAGAGCCGGTGGTGGGCGGCCTCGCGCGCGGCGAGGAACACCAGCACCTCGCCCGCGGGCCGGTCGAGGCCCCCGGTGAACCGGGTGACCGCGTCGGGCAGCAGGGCGGCGGTGCCCTCCGGCCCGAGGGGGAGGCCGACGTCCGAGGAGGTGAGGACCTCACCCGCGAGCTGGCCGAGCGCCGAGCCGAGCTGCGAGCCGAACGCGAGCCCGCCGACCTGGGAGATCATCCCGAGCATCGGGCCCGCCATCTCGCGCGCCTCGCCCGGCAGCCCCTCGACCCAGGCGTTGGCGACACGCCGCGCCACCGGGTCGCACAGCCGTTGCCAGGTCGGCACGGTGGCGTCGACCCAGTCGTCGGGGGACCAGGCGGTCACGGTGGTGATGCCGGAGGGCAGCGTCGTGGCGTCGTCGAGCCAGAGCTCGGCGAGCCGCACGGACTCCTCGGTCGCGGTGCGCTGCTCCGCGGTCGGCGCGCCCTTCACGGTGATCTGCTGGTGGGCCATCTGCGCGGCGAGCTTGTAGTTGACCGGCCCGTCGCCGCCGGCCCCGGTGCCTCCGCTCGCCGACAGCATCTGGCCGAGCTGGGTGAGCATCTGGCCGAGCTGGCCGAGGTCGAATCCACCGGGACCGCCCGCGCCGCCGCCGAAGGCCGCGAACGGGTTGCCACCGGCACCACCGGGACCGAAGCCGAAACCGCCGGCGGACCCGGACCCCTCGGACCCGGACCCCTCGGAACCGGAGTCGCCGGAGCCGGACCCGGAGGACCCCTGGTGGCGGGGGTCGTCGGGGTCGGGCGGGCCGAAACCGAAGGGCGGGTCACTCATGCCGCCCACGGTACGCGCGACGCCCTCTCCCGACGCCCGCCCGACGACGGCGCTCAGCGACTTCTCGGCAAGCCCTCAGCGAACAGTGCCGTGGCCGGCGGACGGATGGGCGGCGGCCCGACGATGTGGCTTTCCTGCCACTGGATGCAAGGAACGACGCTCCGCTTGCACCAAGCGGCAGTTCCACCACCGGACGCGGACCCCACAGCGTCGATCACTACCCTGCCCGCCCGTGACCCGACTGCGAGCGACGATCGCCCTCGGGCTCGTGCTCGCCGCGGTCCTGGGACTCGCCGGCGCCACCGTGCGGGTGCCGTTCGTCGCCCTCGGCGACGGGCCGACCTTCGACGTCCTGGGCGACCAGTCGGGCCACCCCATCATCGACGTGTCGGGCCCGGTGCCGACCTACCCGACGTCGGGCCAGCTGCGGATGACCACGGTCGCGGTGACGAGCCAGGTGACCCTCTTCGGCGCGATCGCCATGTGGGTCACGGGTTCCCACGAGGTGGTGCCCCGCGAGCAGGTCTACCCCGGCGGGCAGTCCAGTCAGCAGGTCGACGCCGAGAACACCCGGCAGTTCTCCCAGTCCGAATCCAACGCCCAGACCGCCGCGCTGCGCTACCTGGGCTACCCGGCGACGGTCCAGGTCGGCGACGTGACCAGCCCCGGTCCCTCGCAGGGTCTGCTGGACCCGGGTGACCGCCTGCTCGCCGTCGCCGGCAGGGCGGTGACGACCCCGCAGGACGTCGTGGACGCCGTCGGGGGCATCGCCCCGGGCACACCCGTCGTCGTGCGCATCCAACGGGGCGGTCAGACCAGCGACGTCACCGTCATCGCCGGGACCCGGCCCGGGGACCCGACGCGGGGCTACCTGGGGATCACCGCCGCCGCGGAGGTGGTCTCGCCCGCCACCATCAAGATCGGCCTGGCCGACGTCGGCGGGCCCTCCGCCGGGCTGATCTTCGCGACGGCGATCGTGGACAAGCTGACACCGGGCGACCTCACCGGCGGCAAGGACGTCGCGGGCACCGGCACGATCGACGCCGACGGCCGGGTCGGCCCGATCGGGGGCATCCGCTTCAAGCTGGACGCCGCCCGCGCGGACGGTGCCACGGCGTTCCTGGTGCCCGCGGGCAACTGTTCCGAGGCGGTGCGCACGGCTCCGTCCGGTCTGGTGCTGGCGCGGGTGTCCGACCTGCGCGAGGGTGTGTCGGCCGTGCAGGACCTGGCGGCCGGGCGGAGGCCCCCGACCTGCTGACCAGCACCGCGGGCACCGCGGAACCCGACACGAGGAACACCGGAGCACAGGGAACCCACACGGCGTTCGTACAGTTCTCCCACCGGGCCACCCCCACCGCGCCCGCCACCCTCGACCGGCACTACCCGTCCCAGCTTGGAGCGTGACCGACAGTGGCCAACCGGCCCGCGACCGGGAACCCGCAGCTGTCCCGGCGAACGAAGACCCTCCTGGTGCTGGGCGCGGTCGTGCTCGTCGTGCTGGTCGTCCTCGCCCGCGTCGTCGACGTCTACGTCGACTGGGCGTGGTTCGGCGAGGTCGGCTTCCGCAGCGTCTTCACGACGGTGCTGGTCACGCGGATCGTGCAGGCGGTCATAGCCGCGGTGTTCATGGGTGGGCTCATCGCGCTCAACCTCTACATCGCCTACCGCACCAGGCCGGTGTTCGTGCCGGTCGCCGGCCCGGAGGACCCGGTCGCGCGGTACCGCACCGTCGTCCTGGCCCACCTGCGGCTCTTCGCGATCGGGATCCCGCTGCTCGTCGCGGTCATCGCGGCCCTCTCGGCGCAGGGCGACTGGCAGACCACGCAGCTCTTCCTGCACCAGACGCCGTTCAACATCGCCGACCCGGTCTTCGGCCACGACATCAGCTTCTACGTCTTCGCGCTGCCGTTCTGGCGCGCGGTGCTCTCGTGGCTGTTCGTCGGGGTCGGGCTCAGCTTCCTGGCCGCGCTCGTCGCGCACTACGTCTTCGGCGGTATCCGCCTCGCCGGGCGCAACGGCTCGCTCGCCACGGCGGCCCGCGCCCACCTCGCGGTGCTCGCCGGGACGTTCGTGCTGCTCAAGGCCGTCGCGTACTTCTTCGACCGCTACGAGCTGCTCTTCTCCGACCGCAAGGCCTCCATCAGCGGCGCCAACTTCTTCGGCGCGAGCTACACCGACCTCAACGCGGCCATGCCGGCGAAGCTGATCCTGCTGCTCATCGCGGTGATCTGCGCGGCCGCGTTCTTCGCCGCGGTGGTCCTGCGCAACCTGCAGATCCCCGCGATCGCGCTCGCGCTGCTGATCCTGTCCAGCGTGCTCATCGGCGCGGCGTGGCCCGCGGTGCTCGAGCAGTTCTCGGTGCGTCCGAACGCCAACCAGCGCGAGGCGGTGTCGATCAAGCGCAACATCGACGCCACGCGGGACGCCTTCGCGATCACCCCGCAGACCGTCACCGTGCAGCCCTACGCCGGCACCACCGACCAGAGCGCGGCGGCCGTCCAGCAGGCGATCACCACCGACCAGGGCACGGTCCCGAACATCCGCCTGCTCGACCCGAACCGGCTCTCGCGCACGTTCACCCAGCTCGAGCAGCGCCGGAACTTCTACGGCTTCGCGCCCGCCCTCGACGTCGACCGCTACACCCTCAACGGCCAGACCCAGGACTACGTGGTCGCCGCGCGCGAGATCGACCCGGACAACCTGGTGGGCAACCAGCAGGACTGGATCAACCGCCACCTCGTCTACACCCACGGCAACGGCTTCATCGCGGCCCCCGCGAACACCGTCAACGCCGCGGTGGATACCAACGGCGGGCAGGGCGGCTACCCGCAGTTCCAGGTCTCCGACGTCGACACCCCCGGCCCGTTCGGCCTGCAGCAGCCGCGCATCTACTACGGCGAGCTCGTCAACAACCCCGACGACTACGCGATCGTGGGGGCGGACCCCGGGACGCCGCCCCGCGAGTACGACACCGACACCAAGCAGTTCACCTACACCGGGCCCGGCGGGGTGCCGCTGTCCAACCCGCTCACGCGCCTGGCGTTCTTCGCCTACTACGGCTTCGAGCGGAACATCCTGTTCAACTCCTCGATCGGGGACAACTCGCGGATCATGTACAACCGCGACCCGATCGAGCGCGTCCAGAAGGTCGCACCCTGGCTGGAGCTCGACAACGACGTCTACCCGGCGGTCGTCGACGGCAGGATCAAGTACATCGTCGACGGCTACACGACGCTGCCGCGCTACCCCTACGCCCAGCAGGTCTCGCTGGGTGACGCGACCCGGGACTCGGCGAACACCGGCACGCTCGCCCCGCAGACCGCGGGCTACATGCGCAACTCGGTGAAGGCGACCGTCGACGCGTACAGCGGGCAGGTCGACCTCTACGAGAACGACCCGACCGACCCGGTGCTGCAGACCTGGGAGAAGGCGTTCCCGGGCACGGTCAAGCCGGCCTCGGCGATCCCGCCGGACCTGCGGGCGCACTTCCGCTACCCGGAGGGGATCTTCAAGGTCCAGCGCGACCTGCTGACGCGCTACCACGTCTCCGACCCGAACGAGTTCTACTCGACGGTCTCCTTCTGGGACGTGCCCTCCGACCCGACGAGCGACGCCGCGGCCGCCGCCGGCGACCCCCAGCCGCCGTACTACCTGCTCGCCGACGATCCACGCCGCGGCGGGAGCACGTCCCCGCAGTTCCAGCTGACGACGGCGCTGGTGAGCCTGCGGCGCGAGTTCCTGTCGGCCTACCTGTCGGTGAGCTCGGACCCGGGCAGCTACGGACACATGACCCTGCTCCAGCTCCCGACGGACACCCAGACCCAGGGCCCGCAGCAGGTGCAGACGCAGTTCCTGTCCTCGCCCCAGGTGTCCACCGAGCTGAACCTGCTGCGCCAGCAGGGCACCCAGGTGCTCTACGGCAACCTCCTGACGCTGCCGATCGCGGGCGGGCTGCTCTACGTGGAGCCGGTCTACATCGAGCGGTCCAACCAGGAGTCGTCGTTCCCGCAGCTCTCCCGGGTCCTCGTCAGCTTCGGCGGGAAGATCGGTTACGCGCCGACGCTCGCCGAGGCCCTGACCCAGGTGTTCGGCTCCGCCGGGACGGCGACGACGACGCCGGGCCAGGCCGCGGTACCGGCGGCCCCCCAGGCGCCGGCGGCGAGCCAGCCGCAGCAGGGGACGGCGCCTGCCCCGGCCGCCGCGGCACCGAACCCGGCCTCCCCCCAGGTCACGGCCTCGGTCAACGCGATGAACGACGCGCTGAACCGGCTGCGGACCGCGCAGCAGCAGGGTGACTTCGCGGGGATCGGGCGGGCGCAGCAGGACCTGGCGAACGCCATCAACCAGTACCGGGCGGCGACCGGCACGCAGTGACGGGACCCGGGCGATCGTCGGCCCCTCCGCGGCGCGTATCGTGGAGGGTGCGACGCGGGGTGGAGCAGCTCGGTAGCTCGCGGGGCTCATAACCCAGAGGTCACAGGTTCGAATCCTGTCCCCGCTACTTCCGGCGAAGGCCCCCGACCCACCACGGGTCGGGGGCCTTCGTCGTGCTCGGCCCCCGGCCTCGGCCGACAAGGCCCTCGGGGCCACCCCCGGTGCGAGCCCGTGGCCCGCCGGGCGGTAGCCTTCTGTCCATCGCCGGATCGCACCGGCGCGGCGCGGGGTGGAGCAGCTCGGTAGCTCGCTGGGCTCATAACCCAGAGGTCACAGGTTCGAATCCTGTCCCCGCTACTGCGACGACGGCCCCCGACCCACCCAGGGTCGGGGGCCGTCGTCGTCGCACGGCCCGCTCAGCGCTCCGCGAGCGGGGCCGGCAGCCGGAACGACCCGTCGTCCTCCGGCGGGAAGGCGTGGACGGCGACGACGGCGGCTCGTGGCAGCGGCCCGTACACGTGCGGGAACCAGGGGCCCGACGTCTCCACCTCGCCGTCGCGCACCCCCGGCTCCCAGCGCACCGGCGCCCCGACGCGGGCCGGGTCGACCTCGAGCAGCAGCAGGTCGGTCCGCCCGCGGTAGATCCGGGAGGCCGGCAGGCCGACCGTGCCGGGGTCCGAGCAGTGCACGAAGCCCTCGGAGCCCAGCGAGGCCGGCGTCAGGAACTCACCCGCGGCGTCCCAGTCGGCGCGGGGGCAGATGTGGAGGATCACGCCGCCCAGCCTCGCACCGACGATCACGGGCGGGGTGGCTACCGGTCCGGCGAGGAGCGGCATAGTGGAGCCATGCTCGCGAGCCCGACGAACACGATCCTGCTGGTCGTCTACTACGTCCTGTTCGTGTTCTACCTGTTCATCATCGGGCGGCTCGTGGTCGAGGTGGTCAGGGGCTTCGCACGCGACTGGAAGCCCGCCGGCGGCACCGCAGTGAGCCTCGAGCTGATGTACCGGGTGACCGACCCGCCGGTGAAGCTGCTCAAGAAGCTCATCCCCGCGGTGCGCATCGGCAACGTCAGCCTGGACCTGTCGATGATGATCCTGCTGATCGTGGTGTACATCGTCATGCGGGTCGTCGATCCCCGGTGAGGCCGTGACGAAGTCCGTCCCCGGTGGTCGGCCCGGCGCGGACCTGTCAGTCTCCGGTCGTGACGCCAGCTCGTGACCTCTTCGCCTTCGCCACCTCGGCGGTGCGCAACCCCGCGGTGATCGGGGCGGTCGCCCCCAGCGGCCGGGCGCTCTGCGACCTGCTCGCGTCGGTCGCACCGCAGGACGGGGCGGCGACGGTCGTCGAGCTCGGGCCGGGCACCGGCGTGGTGTCCCAGGCCCTGCGTCGCCGGATGGCGCCGGAGGCGCGCCACGTCGCCGTCGAGATCGACCCGGGCATGGTCGCGCACCTCAGCCGCACCCGGCCGTGGCTCGAGGTCGTGCGCGGGGACGCCAAGGACCTGCAGAAGCTGCTCGCCGACATCGGCATCACGCGGGTCGACACGGTCGTCAGCGGCCTGCCCTGGACGCTGTTCTCCCGCGAGGCCCAGCGCGGGATCATGGAGCAGGTCTCCCGGGTGCTCGTGACCGGCGGGGTGTTCACCACCTTCGCCTACCGCCACGTGATGAACCTGCCCACGCAGCGCCGCTTCCGCGAGCTGCTCGAGCAGACCTTCGACGAGGTGCGCCTGACCCCGACGGTGTGGCGCAACGTGCCGCCGGCGCTGTGCTACCAGTGCCTGGGTGCCTCCGGCTCGTGAGCACTAATCCGTCCCATAGGGCGGATTAGGGCGTGTCTGGCGGATCATGAGAGCCATTCGAGGGTGGCTGAGACGTAACTACAGCAACCGGGCACGTTCAGGAGGCAGGGGTCAGTGACCCGGTCGGCGGGCCGGGTTGGTCGGTGATCAGTATTGGTGACCGGTCAGGCGGCGGCGGGTTCGAGGGTGACCTTGTGCCCGAGGGCTTCGAGCGCGCGGACGAGTCGTTGCTCGCGGGTGTGGGGGTTGTCGACGCGGCGGGTGAAGTAGTCCGAGCCGAGGTCGCGGTAGCCGATCCCGGTGTTCAGGACATGCCAGATGATCACGATCAGGGTGTGGGCGGTGGCGGTGGCCGCCTTCTGTCCGCCCTTCTTGCCGAAACGCCGGTGGAAGCGGCGGAACTGCGCCCCGACATAGGTGCTGGTGCGCCCGGCGGCCCAAGCGCACTCGGTGAGGATCGTGCACAGCTCGCTGTTGCCCTTGCGGGTCCGGCCGGAGCGGTGCTTGCCCGCGGACTCGTTGTTGCCCGGACACAATCCAGCCCATGAGGCCAAGTGCGCGTCGCTGGGGAAGCGGGTCATGTCCACCCCGATCTCGGAGATCACGACCTGGGCGGCGCGTTCACTGATCCCCGGGATCGTGGCCAGCAGCTGGGTCTGGCTGGCGAAAGGGAGGCTGGCCTCGTCGATGCGAGTGTTGAGCCGGGCGATCATGTCGGCGAGGTGATCGATGTGTTCCAGGTGCAGGGTGCACATCAACGCGTGCTGGTCACCGAAGCGACCGGCGCAGGCCAAGGTCAGATCGGGGATCTTGCTCCGCATCCGGCCGCGGGCCAGCTCGGCGAGCACCGTGGGTTCCCGCTCACCGTTGATCAACGCCTCGATCATGTCCCGGGCCGACAGAGTGGTCAGCGCCGAGGCCACCGAGTCAATCTTGACCCCGGCATCCTCGAGGATCTTGGCCAGACGCTGCAGCTCACTGGTGCGTTGCTCGATGAGCTTCTTGCGGTAGCGGGTCAGCTCCCGGATCGAGGCGATCTGCTGTGGTGGGATGAAGCTGCCGCGCAGCAGCCCGCACTCGGTCAACTCCGCCAGCCACACTGCGTCAAGGGCGTCGCTCTTGCGGCCGGGGACGTTCTTGACGTGCCGAGCGTTGACCAACAACACCTCGAGCGGCCGTTCGGCCTCGCACAGGGCATGGAAGATCGGCTTCCAGTAGACCCCGGTGGCTTCCATGCACACGTGCGTGACGCCCTCGGACACCAACCAGGCCACCATCTCGATCAGCGTCTGGTGATAGGTGTTGTACTTGCGTAGCTGCTGACGGCGCTTTCCTTGGCGTTCACCGGGGGTGCGCACCGCGACCGCGATGATCTTCTTGCCGACATCGATCGCGGCGACCCGCTCGTACACGATCTCCATCGCTGGGCTCCTTTCCACGCCCGGATAAGCGCGTCGTCCGCGGAGCCCGCATGAAGATCAAGAGTCTGAGACTCGCGCTCGCAAGGCAGCAACCCGGAGTGCCCAACCGGGGCAGGCTCCCGCGTCAATCTTTGAGACGGGCTCGACCCGCACCAAGACCACACGACGTCAGCGGGTGACGCGGCCCCAGTTTCACCGATCCGTGAGCGCCGCGACAGCGGCATCACCAGCTTTGAGGGTGATCCCGCCGGCGTAGTTGATGGCGAGTTTGTCGCTGCGCTGAGACAGCCCGCGCCACTGCTTGAGCCAGGAGAAGCCGCGTTCGACCACGTTGCGCTGCTTGTAGAGCTCGGCATCGAACGTCGGGGGGCGCCCGCCGCGGGAGCCGCGGCGGGCGCGCCTGGCTTTCTCGTCGTCGCGTTCGGGGATGGTGTGTGGGATGCCGCGGCGGCGCAGCATCGCCCGGTGGGCCTTGGAGCTGTAGGCCTTGTCGCCGAGCAGGTGATCCGGGCGGGTCCGCGGCCGGCCGCCGTGCTCGCGGGCGACTGAGAGCCGCTCGAGCAGCACCGGCAACAGCGGGCTGTCGTGGGCGTTTCCGCCGGTCAGGGTGAACGCCAGCAGCCGCAGCCGGCCGTCGGTGAGGGCGTGGACCTTGGTGTTCAACCCGCCGCGGGAACGCCCGATCGCGTGGTCGTCGGGTTCGTGCTTGCCCGCCGCGGCGCGGACTTCAGCCAAAGATCCCGGACGGGCCCCCTGTGTCGACCGCGGCGGCCACGACAACGTCCTCCCGATCGCCGCTGGCCAGCGGGGCGCCCTCAGCGTCCTGGGCCGGCTCGACGGGGGCGGGCTTGGCGGTGGCGGCGTTGCCGCCCAGCCGGCGCAGCGTGGCCCCGTGCTGGTGGAGCTTCGCGGCGGTGGAATCAGCCGAGACCTGCCAGTCGATCTCACCGCGGGCATCGGCCTCGGCCCGGGCGCGGGCCAGCAACCGGTCGAAGGTGCCGTCGGCTGACCAGCGGTTGAACCGGTCGTAGACGGTCTGCCAGGGCCCGTAGCGCTCGGGCAGATCACGCCACGGGGCGCCGACGCGGAACCGCCACACCATCGCTTCGAGCATGCTGCGGTGCTCCCGCCACCGGCCCCCGCGCCGCGGGGTGCGATCCGGGAGCAGCGGCTCGATCCACTCCCAGGCCTCGTCGGAGATCTCCTGCCTGATCACAGCAAGATCTTCCCCCACAACCCCTCAACGGTCCGTCAGACACGCCCTAGTGCTCACGAGGCGAAGCCACCCAGCGAGGCCGCGTCGAGGTGGCCGGGCTCGGTCGCGTCGCAGAACGCGGTGAGGAGGTCCGCGAAGCGCTCCGGCTCGTCGCAGTGCGGGAAGTGCCCGGAGTCGTCGAAGACCTCCAGCCGGCTCCCGGGCATCAGTGAGGCGGCGCGATAGGCGTGGCCGACCGGGATGATCGGGTCCCGGCGGCCCCAGACGACGAGGGACGGCAGGCCCTCGGTCAGGTAGAGCCGGTCGATCCCGGTGACCCGCTGGCCCCAGGGCCCGATGACGCCCCGGATGGTGTGGACGAAGGCGTCGGAGTGCGCCCGCTCGGTCAGCGACCCCGCGTGGCGGGCGTACTCGCGCAGCGACACCCGGTCGACCGGGCGCAGGGGAAGCGCGGCGGCCGCGCGCAGGGCCGCGACCCCGAGGCTCAGCACCCCGGAGCGCGCGAGGAGCGGCACGACGACCCCCGCGCCGGGCAGCGCCGCCAGACGCAGCGTCGGGCTCACGCCGCGGCCCAGCCCGCCCGAGGAGACCAGCACCAGCCGCGCGCACATCTCCGGGAACTGGTAGGCGAACTGCATCGCCACGCCCCCGCCGAGCGAGTGCCCCACGACGGTCACACGACGGTGCCCCAGCGCGGCGAGCAGGTCGCGCAGCCCGTTCGCGAAGGCTCCCATCGAGAAGTCCCCGCTCGGGCCGGCCGACTCGCCGTGGCCGAGCAGGTCGGGAGCGAGCAGGAGGCGGCTGCTCCCGGCGCGCTCGACGCAGCGGACCACCGGCTTCCACGTGGACGAGCTCCCTGCGACGCCGTGGAGGAGCACCACGACCTCCGACTCGTCACCGTGCTCGGGGCCGGCCTCGACCCACGCCATCGGGTGGCCGTGCAGGGTGACCGTCCGCCGTCTGGTGACCATGCCCGCCATCGTGCTGCATGAGGTGGCCGCCGGCCTGACAGGCGCGGAGTGCACCTTCGGGGCGTCTGCGCGCCCGGCGGCGCTCCTGAGCCGAGGTGATCCCTACCCTGGCCCGCGATGACGCCGCCCCGCCCGGACCGCCGCCCGCTCCACCCGGTCTCCTTCGCGGGAACGGCCCGGACCCGCCGGCCGGCCCGCCTCCTCGGCGCGGCGCTGCTCGCGGCGGTACTGGCCGCCGGGTGCGGAGCCGAGCAGGCTCCGACGCCCGCGACGGCCACGACGGCTCCCGGCTCGGCGGTGACCGCACCGGCCTCGACGACCACCCCGACGACGCCCGCCCCGCCCGGCTCGTCGGCCTGCGTCACCGCGACCTACGACCGGCTGGCGCCGGCCCAGAGGTGGGCGCAGCTCGTCGTCGTCGGGGTGCCCGCGGGCGGCGTGTCACCGGCTGCCCGCACGGCGCTCACGAAGGAACCCGGCGGGATCATCCTCACCGGCGGCAGCACCGCGAGCACCGACGACGTCACCCAGGTCGTCACCAGCGCGCAGGCCACCGGCGGCGCGGACGTCCCGATGCTCGTCACCACCGACCAGGAGGGCGGCCAGGTCCAGCAGCTGAAGGGCCCGGGATTCACCCGCATCCCTCCCGCGACCACGCAGGGGAAGGACCCGGGCGCACTGCGCGGCGACGCGCGGAGCTGGGGGCAGGAGCTGCGCGACGTCGGGGTCACCGCGGACCTCGCGCCGGTCGCCGACGTCGTCGACCCCGCCCTCGGCACCGCCAACGCCACCGACGGGAAGTACGGCCGGCAGTTCGGCACGGACGTCGACACCGTGGCGCCCGCCGTCACCGCCTTCGTGGCCGGGATGCGCGACGCCGGCGTCGCCCCGACCCTCAAGCACTTCCCGGGCCTCGGCGCCGTCCGCCAGAACACCGACTTCGCGGGCGGCGTCGTCGACACGGCGACCGGGGCCGACTCGCCGTCGTTGCAGTCGTTCGAGGCGGGCATCCGCGCCGGCGCGCCGCTCGTGATGATGTCCTCGGCCCAGTACGCGCGGATCGACCCTGGTCACCAGGCGCTGTTCTCCTCGCGGATCATGCGCGACCTGCTGCGCGGGCAGCTCGGCTTCCAGGGCGTGATCATGACCGACGACGTCGGGGTGGCGCAGGCCCTCGCCGACACCCCGGTCGGGGCGCGGGCGACGAAGTTCCTCGCCGCGGGCGGGGATTCTCGTGCTCACCGTGCAGCCCGAAGACCTCGCGCCGATGCTGGACGCCATCACGGCGGCGGCCCGCGAACCGGCGTTCGCCGCCCGGGCGCAGGACGCGGTGCGCCGCGTCCTCGCCCTCAAGGAAGAGCTGGGCGTCCTGCACTGCTGAGCGGACCACGTGGCCGGGCTACCGGACGGTAGTGCAGGGGGCGGGCAGACCTGCGAGAGTGCACCCGCGTGCCGGGTGCGGACCGGCCGACCGCGGAGCTCTGGAGCCGATGTGGACCTGACCTACACCGCCGAGGAGGAGCAGTTCCGCACGGAGCTGCGGACCTGGCTGGCGGAGAACATCCCCGAGGAGTGGACCCGCCCCGGGTACTGGGCCTCGCTCGACACGACGGAGTCGTTCGAGAAGCGCCGGGAGTGGGAGGCCCGCAAGACCGCGGCCGGCTTCTCCGGCATCCAGTGGCCCGTCGAGTACGGCGGCCGCGGCGGCACGCCGGGCATGAAGGCCATCTACGACGAGGAGACGATCCGGGCGCACGCCCCGCAGACCGTCAACACCCTCGGGCTGACCTTCCTCGCCCCGACCGTCATGGCGATCGGCACCCCGGAGCAGAAGGCCGAGATCATCGGCCCGATGCTGCGCAACGAGGTCATCTGGTGCCAGGGCTTCTCCGAGCCCGGCGCCGGCTCCGACCTCGCGGCCGTGGCGACCCGGGGGGCGCGCGACGGTGACGACTTCGTCGTCAACGGCCAGAAGATCTGGACGACGAACGCCATGCACGGCGACAAGATCTTCACGCTGGTGCGCACCGAGCCGGGCTCCGAGCGCCACAAGGGCCTCTCGATGCTGCTCATCGACATGAACCAGCCGGGGGTCGAGGCCCGTCCGCTCAAGCAGATGAGCGGCGCGAGCGAGTTCGGCGAGGTCTTCTTCACCGACGCCCGCGTGCCCGCCAAGGACTGCCTCGGCGAGATCGGCCAGGGCTGGCGGACCGCGATGCTGCTGCTCTCCTTCGAGCGCGGCGCCTCCGGCGTGGGCCAGTACACCGAGTTCCGGCGGCAGTACGACGAGATCGTCGCCGAGGCGAAGCGCTTCGGCCGCGCCGACGACCCGGTCGCCCGCCAGGAGCTCGCGCGCTGCCTGGTCGAGCTCGAGTGCCTGCGCTACCACGCGATGCACATCCTCACCCAGACCGAGCAGGGCCGGGACCTGGGCTCGGAGTCGTCGATGACCAAGCTGCAGTGGTCCGAGGCGTTCCAGGACCTCTGGGAGGCCTTCGAGAAGGTCCTCGGCTCCGAGGCGACGCTCGCCGCCCCGCGTCCCGACGTCGACCTCTCGCCGTTCCACGCGCAGGACCACTGGTCCCGGTCGGTGACGATCTGGGGCGGCTCGTCGCAGGTCCAGCGCAACATCGTCGCCGAGCGTGTGCTCGGCCTGCCACGTTGACCTCCGGTCTCGTGCGTGCGCTTCCGCCCCCAGACACGGCTCGACAATTCAGCACACCGATAGGGCACGCACAGGCGCGTAGCGCAAAGGAGAAGTCGTGTACTTCGCACTGACCGAGGAGCAGGAGGCGTTCGCCTCGACCGTCTCGGAGTTCCTCGCCGACCGCTTCGACCTCGAGGCGGTGCGCGGCGTCGTCGAGGACCCCGACGGCGACGGGCACCCGCTGACGCTGTGGAAGGGCCTCGCCGACCAGGGCGCGCTCGCGGTCCTCGTCCCCGAGGAGCACGACGGGCTGGGTCTGGGCGTGCTCGACGCGCAGGTCGTGGCCCGCGCCCTCGGCGCGGGGGTGGCGCCCGGGCCGTGGCTCGCGACGGTGCTCGCGGCGGAGGCGGTCCGGCTCGCCGGGTCCGCCGAGCAGCAGGCCCGCTGGCTGCCCACACTCGCGGCGGGCGAGACGGTCGGCACCGTCGCGCTGCGCGGCGAGGGCGGTGCGTGGGACGGGTCCGGGATCACCGTGGACGCGAACAGCCCGGAAGGAGACGGATCGAGCCGGCTCTCCGGCTCGGCGTCCCCGGTCGACTACCCGAACGTCGCGGGCCTGTTCGTCGTGGCGGCCACCGACGCGTCCGGCACCCCCGGGCTGTACCTGGTCGAGGCCGGCGCGAGCGGGCTGTCGGTCCGCGACCAGCGCACCTACGACGGCACGGCCCGCGTCGGCGCCGTCGAGCTCGCCGACACCCCCGCCGAGCCGCTCGCGGACGGCGGGCCCGACGCGGTGGCGGCGTTGCTCGCGCGCGGGGCCGTGCTCAACGCGGCCGACCTCGTCGGGGTCGCCCGCGAGGCGCTCTCCCGCACCGTCGCCTACGACCGCGAGCGCACCCAGTTCGGCGTGCCCGTCGGCTCGTTCCAGGCGATCAAGCACCGGATGGCCGACCTGCACGTCGCGGTGACGATGGCCGAGCACGCGGTCCTGTTCGCCGCGCACGCGCTGGACACCAACGATCCGGGCAAGGACGTGGCGGTCGCGGTGGCCGGGTCGAAGGCGTCCGACGCGGCCTGGGAGGCGACGGGCGCGATGATCCAGTTCTTCGGCGGCATCGGCTTCACCTGGGAGCACGAGGCGCACTTCTTCTACAAGCGCGCCCGCCGTCGGGCACCGCTGTTCGGCACGGCCGAGGAGCACCGCGAGCACCTGGCGGCGCTGACCATGTAGGTGCGCGGAGCCACCGGGTACGACCTGGTGGTATGACCGGCGTCACCCCGCACGACGAAGGAGTCGCATCCGTGGCCACCCCCACCGACGACAACCCGAACCTGCTGACCGTGATCGCGCGCATGACCGCGAAGCCCGGCAAGGAAGCCGACCTGCGCAGCGCGCTCGAGGCCCTCGTGCCGATCACGGTGCAGGAGGACGGCTGCGTCAACTATGACCTGCACGTCGCCGAGGACGACCCGGCCACCTTCTTCTTCTACGAGAACTGGGAGTCCGGCGGGAAGCTCGACGCCCACCTCGGCGCGCAGCACCTCGTGGACTTCGCGAGCAAGCTCGAGGACCTGCTCGACGGCGGGTCCGAGGGCCTCGTCATCACCCGGCTCAAGCGCATCAAGTGAGCAGCCCGTCACCGGCGTCGGTGGCCTCGGCGATGGCCGAGGCCGCCGGCGCCTGGCTGGAGACCCTCGACGACGAGCAGTCCGCGCAGGGCCGCTGGGCGTGGCCGGGTTCGAAGGCGGCCGAGGCCGAGCGGCTGGCCTGGTACTACACGCCGACCGACCACGGCGGGCTCACCCTCCACGAGCAGCTGCCCCACCAGCAGCGCACCGCCATGCGGCTGCTCTCGACCGGGCTCTCCGAGCCGGCGTACGTCACCGCCGCCACGATCATGGGTCTGGAGAACGTCCTCGACCGCACCGAGGGCTTCGTCACCGGATTCGCGCGCGACCGCGGCCGGGACCCCGGCATGTACTACCTGCGCGTCTTCGGGGACCCGACCGGCGACCGCCCCTGGGGCTGGCGGTTCGGCGGGCACCACGTCTCGGTCAATCACCTCGTGCTCGACGGCGAGGCGGTGGCGGGATCGCCGTGCTTCCTCGGCGCGGACCCGATGGTCTCGCCGCTGCTCGGCGGGCAGGAGCTGCGCCCGCTCGGCGGCGTCGAGGACACCGGGCGCGCGCTGCTGCACGCGCTCGACGCGGAGCAGCGGGCATCGGCGGTCCTCACCCCGACCGCGCCCCCGGACATCATCGGGGCGAACCGCGTCGAGGTCTCGCCCGGTGACCGGTTGATCCCGCTGCCCGACCTGTGGCGGGGGCACTTCGACGACCAGACCCTCGAGGACCGGCTGTGGTCGATGCACGACGGTCTGGAGGCCCAGCTCGGCTTCACCGAGGCCGACCGCGCGGCAACCGCGATCTCCGCGCAGCCGAAGGGCCTCGCCGCGAGCGCCATGGGGGAGTCCCAGCGGGCCGTCCTCCGCGACCTGCTCGAGGCCTACGTCGGGCGGATGCCGCCGGGACTGGTGGAGCGGGAGCGGGCCCGGTTCTCCGGTGACGCCCTCGACGCCGTGCACTTCGCGTGGGCGGGCGGCCACGAGCGCGGCGAGCCCCACTACTACCGGCTCCAGGGGCCCGACCTGCTCGCCGAGTGGGACAACACCCAGCGCGGGGTCAACCACGCCCACTCCGTGTGGCGGGCCGCCGGACACGAGTTCGGCCGGGACGTCCTCGCCGAGCACCGCCGCGCCCACCACTGAGCCGGTGGGGTGGGGGTCCGGCATTACCCTGGGGTCGTGGACGACACGACCGCGACCGAACTCAAGGACCTCGCCGCCAGCCTCGACTCCGTGGAGGCGGCGATGGACCTCGACGGTCTGCGGCGCCAGGTCGCCGAGCTCGAGGCGCAGGTCGCGGCGCCGGATTTGTGGGACGACCCCGGGACCGCCCAGAAGCTGACCAGCGACTTCACGCACAAGCAGGCCGACCTCAAGAAGGCCGAGTCGCTGCGCTCCCGGCTCGAGGACCTCTCGACGCTCTACGAGATGGCCGACGAGGAGTCCGGCACCGACGCCGCCGAGCTCACCGCCGAGGCCGACTCGGAGCGGGCGAGCCTGCACTCCGACATCAGCGCCTTCGAGGTCCGCACGCTGCTCTCCGGGGAGTACGACGAGCGCGACGCCCTGGTGACGGTGCGTGCCGAGGCGGGCGGGGTCGACGCCGCCGACTTCGCCGAGATGCTCCTGCGCATGTACCTGCGCTGGGCCGAGCGCCACGGCTACCCCACCGAGGTCTACGACACCTCCTACGCCGAGGAGGCGGGCATCAAGTCCGCCACCTTCAAGGTCTCGGCGCCCTACGCCTACGGCACCCTCTCCGTGGAGCAGGGCACCCACCGGCTGGTCCGCATCTCGCCGTTCGACAACCAGGGCCGCCGCCAGACGAGCTTCGCCGGGGTGGAGGTGGCCCCCGTCGTCGAGTCCACCGACCACGTGGAGATCGACGAGAAGGACCTGCGGGTCGACGTCTACCGCTCGTCCGGGCCCGGCGGCCAGGGCGTCAACACCACCGACTCCGCGGTGCGGCTCACCCACATGCCCACCGGCATCGTCGTGAGCTGCCAGAACGAGCGCTCGCAGCTGCAGAACAAGGCGACCGCGATGACGGTGCTCGCCGCCAAGCTGCTCGAGCGCCGCCGCGCCGAGGAGCGCGCGCTGCTGGACTCGCTCAAGGACTCCGGGTCGAGCTGGGGCAACCAGATGCGCTCCTACGTGCTGCACCCCTACCAGATGGTCAAGGACCTGCGGACGGGCCAGGAGACCTCGCAGACCAGCCAGGTGCTCGACGGGTTCATCGACGACTTCCTGGACGCCGGCATCCGGTGGCGCAAGCAGACCGAGGCCGCCGCGTAGCTCGTCGGGTCGCTTCGTCGATCGACGACGGTTTCCTGACGCCGAGGGCAAGGGGAGCACGCCGATAGGGAGGCTTTCCTGACGCCGGGCACTCGCCCGTCCGGGAAGATCGACATCGGTCAGTAGCATCGCGCCCCGTGCTCCGGCTCGAACACGTAACCAAGCTCTACGCGACCTCGGTCCGGCCGGCGCTCGACGACGTCTCGATGGACGTCGACCGCGGCGAGTTCGTGTTCCTCATCGGGCCGTCCGGCTCGGGCAAGTCGACGCTGCTGCGGCTGCTGCTGCGCGAGGAGAGCCCGTCGAGCGGCAACGTGTTCGTCGCCAACTGGAACGTCGCCCGGCTGCCCCACCGCAAGGTGCCGAAGCTGCGCCAGCGGATGGGCTGCGTGTTCCAGGACTTCCGGCTGCTGGGCGACCGCACCGTCGCCGAGAACGTCGCGTTCGCCCTCGAGGTGACCGGCAAGTCCGGGCACGCCATCCGCACCGTCGTGCCCGAGATGCTCGAGCTGGTGGGTCTCGACGGCAAGGGTGACCGGATGCCGGCCGAGCTCTCCGGCGGCGAGGCCCAGCGCGTCGCGATCGCCCGGGCCCTCGCGAACCGGCCCCTGGTGCTGCTGGCCGACGAGCCCACCGGCAACCTCGACCCCGAGACCAGCGACGACATCATGCTGCTGCTCGACCGGATCAACCGGACGGGCACCACGGTGGTCATGGCCACCCACGACCGCCAGATCGTCGACGCCATGCGCCGCCGCGTCGTCGAGCTCCACCTCGGCAAGCTCGCCCGCGACGACGCCCGCGGCATCTACGGGGCCAGCCGGTGAACGGGCGGTGGCGGTGAACGGGCGGTGTCGGTGAACGGGCGGGGTCGATGAACGGCATGGCATTCGTCTGGCGCGAGGCCCTCGCGGGGCTGCGCCGCAACGTCACGATGAGCATCGCGATGATGCTCACGACGGCGATCTCGCTCGGCATGCTCGGCGCGGGCCTGCTCGCGGTGCGCACCATCGACCGCACCCAGGACCTCTACTACTCCCAGCTCGCCGTGCAGGTCGCCCTCGACGAGCCGACCAGCGCCGGTGACCAGGACTGCACGAGCCCGACCTGCACCGGGCTGCGCGGCGAGCTGCAGGCCGACCCGCTGGTCGCCGGGGTCACCTACGAGAGCCGCGAGGCGGCCTACCAGCGGTTCCTGCGCATCTACGCGGGGCAGTCGATCCTGCAGCTCGTCCGCCCGCAGAGCCTGCCCGCGACCCTGCGGGTGACCCTCAAGGACCCGACGCGGGGCGACGCCATCGTCTCGGAGTACTCGGGGAAGCCCGGCGTGCGCAACGTCGTCGACCAGCAGGCCCTGGTGCAGGATCTGTTCACCTTCCTCGCGAGCGTGCGCAACGCCGCGTTCGGGCTGGCGGCGATCCAGGCGCTCGCCGCCCTGCTGCTGATCTCCAACACCATCCAGGTCTCGGCGTTCACCCGGCGCACCGAGGTCGGGATCATGCGCCTGGTCGGCGCCACCCGCTGGTACACCCAGGTGCCGTTCCTCATCGAGGCGGTGATCACGGGCGTCGTCGGGGCGCTCCTCGCGACCGGGGGCCTCGTGCTCGGCAAGCTCTTCTTCATCGACCGGTTGCTGAGCGGCCGGCTGATCTCCAACGCGATCCCGGCGGTCGGGATGAGCGACGTCCTGTTGTTCGTTGCACCCTTGTTGGTGGTGATCGGAGCGGCCATCGCGACGGCGACGGGGTATGTCACCCTGCGCCTGTATGTCCGCAACTAGCGCACGAGGAGGCAGCCGTGGCGAAGACGGCCGTGCCGACCGACTCGGGGCGCGCGAAGGAGAAGGCCAGGAAGGCCGCGTCCTCCAACCGTCCGGAGGAGCGGCGCAAGGTCGTCGCCACCAACCGCAAGGCGCGCCACGACTACACCGTCCTCGACGTCTACGAGGCCGGGATCGCGCTGCAGGGCACCGAGGTGAAGAGCCTGCGGGCCGGGCGGGTGTCCCTCGCCGACGCCTTCGCGACCGTGACCGACGGTGAGGTGTGGCTGCGCGGCCTGCACATCCAGGAGTACGACTTCGGCAGCTGGACCAATCACGAGCCGCGTCGGCACCGCAAGCTGCTGCTGCACCGCGAGGAGATCGCCCGGCTGATCGGCAAGACCCGGGAGGGCGGCCTGACCCTGGTGCCGCTGTCGATCTACTTCGCCGGTGGCCTGGCCAAGGTCGAGCTCGCCCTGGTGCGCGGCAAGGCGAGCCACGACAAGCGCCAGGCGATGGCCGAGCGCGACGCCAAGCGTGAGGCCGAGCGGATCGTGGGCCGGCGGATCAAGGGATGGTGAGGCCCGCGTCGGCGCTGGAGACGCCGCTCGGGTCCGACGAGGACGTCGCGCCGTGGGTGCGGTCGTTGGCACTGGGTCCCGACGGCGAGGGTGGGCTGGTGGACGTGCACGTGCACTTCCTGCCCGACAACGTGCTCCGCAAGGTGTGGGCGTTCTTCGACGACGCCGCCACCAACTACGGCTACGAGTGGCCGATCCACTACAAGCGGCCCGAGGACGAGCGGCTGGCGCTGCTGCGCTCGTTCGCCGTCGAGCGGTTCGTGCCCCTGGTCTACCCGCACAAGCCCGGCATGGCCGCCTGGCTCACGGGGTGGGCGCTGGACTGGGCGGAGACGATCCCCGAGGCCGTGCCGTCGGCGACGCTGTTCCCCGAGGAGTCGGTCACCGACTACCTCGGCGACGCGCTCTCCCGCGGCGCCCGGGTGGTGAAGGCGCACGTGCAGGTCGGCGGGTACGACCCGCGGGACCCACTGCTCGACCCGGCCTGGGGGATGCTCGCGGAGGCCGGCGTCCCGGTGATCACCCACTGCGGCGACGGCCCCCGTCAGGGCAACTACACCGGGATGGGGATCATCTCCGAGGTCCTCGAGCGCCATCCACGGCTGCCGCTGGTGCTCGCCCACGCGGGGCTGCCGGAGTACGACGAGGCCCTGCGGCTGGTCGAGCGCTTCGGATCGGTCCGGCTCGACACCACGATGGTCGGCACCCCGTTCACCGAGGGCTTCGCGCCCCTGCCGGCGGACTGGCCGGCCCGGCTCGCCGAGCTCTCCGGGCAGGGACGGGTGGTGCTGGGCACCGACTTCCCGAACATCCCGTACGCCTACTGGCGCCAGCTCGAGGCGATCCGCTCCTGGGCCGCCGCGGACGACCGGCTCGGAGAGGGGTTCCTGCGCTCGGTCCTGCACGACGCGCCCGCCGCGATGCTGGGGACCTGATTCCGGGCGCGGCCTGAGCGGGCCCGTCCCGGGGGAAGATCACCGGCCCGTCGGGCGTTATGATGGGCAGTCCCGCCGGGCACCTGGCGGGCGAAGGGGGTGACTGGTTTCGACTCCGAGCGGTTGATCAGGAGAAGCGTGCCGAGGAAGGCGACGATGATCTCGATAACCACCCGTCGCACCGAAATAAGCGCCGAGAACAGTACTCAGCGCGACCTCCAGCTTGCTGCCTGACAGCAGGTTCTGAGGTCTGTCGGCCCGGGTTCGTCCCCGACCCGGTCGCCGGCATCAGCTAGGGGACTCCACCGTCGGGCCCGGTCGCGGGGCTCGGCGGGACATCGAACAGCGACTGGGGTCGTCACGTCGGCGTGTCTGCACGACCGGCGGACCCGAGCAGAGACGACGCAGACTGCGCACGGAGAAGTCCTGACGAGTGTTCGGAGGACCCGGGTTCGATTCCCGGCACCTCCACCCCCACGCGACGGCCGGAGAGCACCACGCTCTCCGGCCGTCGTCGTCCGCGGACCCGGAGCCCGCGAATCCTGAGGCTCCACTGTGGATCTCCTCAATACCAGTCGACCAAGGTCCCCATCGGGGGATATCCTCACCCGGCCGAGCGATGCGGGTTGGCATCCGTTCCACGCAGAGGAGGCAGGGGGAGCTGTCGTGACCTCCCAGGCACCGGTCGAGAAGACCAGGTCCACCCCGGACGGTGACGCGCTCCCTGCCCCGCGCACGGAGCGTCCCTATGTGATCACGGGCAGCGCGATCACCTCGGCCGACGCGCCCACTGGCGTCCTCACCATCGGGGTCGACGACGCGGCCGTGCGCGGCGTCGACGAGGTGCTGGGTCGCGAGGTCCGCCTCGTCACGCTCCCGCCGGCCACCGGAGACGTGCTCTCCGAGCGGATCGAGCAGGTCCGCCACCTCGCGCGTCTGCACCACCCGCACCTGCTCGAGATCTACGACGTCGACGGGCTGGCACCGGACACCGAGAGCACGCTCGTCCTCGAGAACGTCCCCGGGGAGCCGCTGGCGCTGGTGCTGCGCGACGGACCGATCCCCGAGCCGGAGCTCGCGCGGATGGGCGCCCAGCTCGCGTCGGCGCTGGCCCACGCCCACGCCCACGGCGTGGAGCACGGCGCGATCGGTGCGGCGAGCATCCTGGTGGACCGGGCGCACGCCGACGCCTGGCTCGTCGGGCTGACCGCGTCGCTCTCGGGCCCGCTCCCGGTGGTCGGCCCGGAGCCCGACGACGACGGCGAGGACGCGGCCCGCCGCCGCGCGGCCGACGTCCGCGCGCTGGCCGCGATCCTCACCGAGGTGGTCGAGCACGCGGCCGCCACCATCGACGGCGACGACCCGGAGGCGGTCACCCGCCCGACGACCCTCGACGCCGCTGCTCCCGGGTCGCCGCTGGCCGCGCTGCTGCGCGAGGTCGAGGCGGAACCGCCGAGCGCGGCCGTGCTCTCCGAGCAGCTGGTCCGCGTCGGTCGTGGCGTGGCGGTCCGAGAGGGCCGGGCGGAACCGGCCCGGCTGGTCCCGGTCGTCGCGTCCTGGTCCGAGCGCCCGGCCACGGCCGGCGTGCCGCAGGCCGAGCGACCGGCGGAGCCCGTGGCCCCGGCCGCCGTCACGGCGGGTCCCGCGGTCCGTGCCCGGGGCGCCGGCGGCGTGATGTCGTTCGGCACGGTCGGCCCGGCCGGGCGCCGCGCCCGCCGTGCCGGGGTGCTGGGCGCGGCGACCGCCACGCTCGCGCTCGCCTCGGGTCTCGTCATCTGGGCGGGGGAGTCCCACCTCGTCCGCCCCGACTCGCAGGCCGCGATCGGTGCCTCGGCACCGTCGGCGATCCCGGTGGCGCCGCTGGTGCCGCAGGCCACCGACGCGGGCGCGTCCTCGGGCGGAGGGGGCGGTACCTGGACCGGCGAGATCGCGGGGACGGCCGCCGGCTCCGGGCACACGGCCGTCGGCGTCGCCTCGCGGCAGGGTGCTGTGCGCGAGGCCGCGCCGACCACCGACCGGACCTCGCCCGCCGACCCGTCGTCGGGCCCGCCCCCCGGCGCCACGCGTCCGAACCACCCGGTCCCGCCGCCGTCCACCACGCGGCCGACGCCGAGCGACCCCCCGGACACCCCCACCACGACCCCTCCCACGACCCCTCCCACGACGACGACACGGGCCACCACCCAGCCCACGACCACCCAGCCCACGACGACCCAGCCCACGTCCACCCAGCCCACGACCACCCAGCGCGTGACGACCCAGCTTGTGACGACCCAGCCCACGGCGAGCTCGCAGACGTCCACCTCGTCGACCTCGTCCACCACCGACCCGACGCAGGACACCGCGACCACGGAGACGCAGACCGCGGCGACCACCACGACGGCCTCCCGCCGGACGGTGCTCGCGGCCGGGACCTGATCGGCCTCGGCGGCACCAACCCGGGCCCGTACCCTCGCCACCGCGCCGCGGGAGCGCCCGCGGCGGAACGGCGAGGAGGCCGATGTCCGTCGACGGCGACGGTGCACCCGGCTGCCCGTCCTCCCGGGACCCCCTGCCCCGGGAGGTCTGGGCCCTCGTCGCGGGGAGCTTCCTCGTCGCCGCCGGCTACGGCGTCGTCGCGCCGGCCCTGCCCGTCTTCGCCCGCAGCTTCGGTGTCGGGGTCACGGCCGCGGCCGCCGTCGTCAGCGCCCTGCCGGTGCTCCGTCTGCTCTTCGCGCCCGTCTCGGGCCGCCTGGTCGCCCGCGTCGGGGAGCGGGCGATGTACCTCGCGGGGCTGCTGGTGGTCGCGGCCTCCACCGGGGCCTGCGCCCTGGCCACGAGCTACACCCAGCTGCTGGTGTACCGCGGGCTCGGCGGCGTCGGCTCCACGATGTTCACCGTCTCGGCGTTCTCGTTGCTCTTCCGGCTCGCCCCGGCGAGCAGGCGGGGCCAGGTGAGCGGGCTGTTCACCGGCTCGTTCCTGCTCGGCGGGATCGCCGGCCCCGCGATGGGGGGCGGCCTGGTCGCCGTGGACCTTCGCGCGCCGTTCGTCGTCTACGCGCTCGTCCTGGTCGTCGCGACCGCGGTGGTCGGCGGCCTGCTCGCGTTCTCCTCCGGGGTCGGGGTGCGCGCGCCGGAGCCGGGCGTGGAACAGCTGACCATCGCGCGGGCGTTGCGACGCCCGACCTACCGCGCCGCGCTGACCTCGGGCCTCGCGACCGGGTGGGCGGTCCAGGGGGTGCGGGTCGCGCTGGTGCCGCTGTTCGTCGCCGTCGCGCTGGGCCGGACGCCGGTGTGGGCCGGGGTCGCGCTCACGGTGTTCGCGCTGGGCGACGGCGCGATGCTCCTCGCCACCAGTGGGCTCTCCGACCGTCGTGGCCGGCGCCCGGTCGTCGTCGCCGGGCTCGCGATGGTCGCGGTGGGCACCGCGTGCCTGGGCGTGCTACCCGACCTGGTCGTGCTGCTCGTGGCCTCGCTCGTCGCCGGGGCGGGCGCGGGGCTCCTCCAACCCGCGCAGGGGGCGGCCGTCGCGGACCTCGTCGGCTCCCGGCGCTCCGGCGGCCCCGCGCTCTCCGGGTTCCAGATGGCCTCCGACGTCGGGGCGGTCGTGGGGCCGGTCGCCGCCGGGACGCTCGCCGAGCACGCCGGGTTCGGTGTGGCCTTCGGCGTCTCGGGCACGGTCGCGCTGGTGGCGATGCTCGTCTGGCTGGCCACCGGGGAGGCCGCGGTGGCCGGCGGCTCGCGCGGTTCACCCCCCGAGGACGCGGGCACCCGCGCCGCATGAGCAGGCGCGACGGCGGGATCGTCGCGCGCCGTCGCGACCATGGAACGCCTCTGCGACCTCGACGCCGTGCTCGAGCAGGAGAAGGGATGCACCGCGTTCTGAACCCCTCATGGGGGTCTGACCGGCCCTCGTTACGGTTGTCGTCATGGCGAGGCGTCAGCAGACGGGCCGGTCACGGCCGAACACGGCGGTCCGGGGCCGCAACCCGGTCTCGGCGGGGCGCCGGTCGCCCTCGGTCGGGAAGTCGCGAACGCCGACGATCATCGCCGTCGTCGTCCTCGTGGTCCTCGTCGGTGTGATCGCCGTCGCGGTGTACTCGGCGAACCAGAACAAGACCGCGTCGCTGCCGGCCAACCAGCCGGTGACCCCCGTGGCCGCGAGCTACCAGACCCACGTCGACGGCACCGTCATCGTCGCGGGCACCGGGCCGACGACCCTCGACATCTACGAGGACGCCCAGTGCCCGGCCTGCAAGCAGTTCGAGGCCCTCGACGGACCGAAGATCACCGCTGCGCTGAACGCCGGCAAGATCACCGCGCGGTACCACATGGTCAACCTGCTCGACCAGAGCTCGAACCCGCCCGGCTACTCCACCCTGGGCGGGAACGCGCTCATGTGCGCGGCGCAGAACGGCGCCTTCCCGACGCTGCACAAGACGCTCTACGACCGCCAGCCCGAGGAGGGCGGCGCGGGCTTCACGGTCGACGACCTGGTGACGCTGGGCAAGAACTCCGGCGCCGGGCCCGGGTACGAGGCATGTGTGCGCAACAACACCTACGGCGCCGCGGTCGCCCAGAACTACCAGCAGGCCGTGCACGATCCGGCGCTGCAGCAGGAGTCGAACGGCAGCCGCGGCTTCGGGACGCCGACGATCGTGCTCAACGGCAGGACGGTGAGCCCGAACGACCCGGCGCTCGCGGCCGCGTTGGGCTGACGCCTCGTGCGTGCGTTTCCGTGTCTGAGCACGGAAACGCACGCACAAGGCCGTAGGCCCAACGACCCCGCTGACTGCCCGCGTCCACCCGCCGTGTAGCGTTCCGTGGCGTTGGGGCTGTGGCGCAGCTGGTAGCGCATCACACTGGCAGTGTGAGGGTCAGGGGTTCGAGTCCCCTCAGCTCCACCCGCGAACACCGAGGGCCCGTCGACCTCCTGGTCGGCGGGCCTTCGTCGTCCCCGGCGCCAAGGACACCGTGTCGTACGACGAGCTGTCGTGGATACCGTCACCCGGCGAGCCCCGGTGCTCGGCGGCGGTTACGATCGCCGCGTCAGCCAGGTGGCTCCGCCGTCGGGGTCATCACCAAGGAGGCACTCGTGGGCAGGAGGCATCCGTGACGGCGGTCGCACCCAAGCCGATCTCGACCACGCCGTACCCGGCGCGGGAGACGAAGCGCGGCTCGTTCGTCGGTCGGATGCTGAAGACGACCGACCCGAAGGACCTCGGGATCCTGTACATCGGTACGTCCTTCGGGTTCTTCATGATCGGCGGGCTCATGGCGCTGCTCATGCGCGCCGAGCTCGCCCGGCCGGGCCTGCAGATCCTCTCGGTCGAGCAGTACAACCAGCTGTTCACCATGCACGGCACGATCATGCTGCTGCTCTACGCGACGCCGATCCTGTTCGGCTTCGCGAACTACATCGTGCCGCTGCAGATCGGCTCCCCCGACGTCGCGTTCCCGCGCCTGAACGCCTTCTCCTACTGGCTGTTCCTGTTCGGCGGGACGATCGTGGTGTCCGGGTTCTTCTTCCCGGGCGGCGCCGCGAGCTTCGGCTGGTTCGCCTACACACCGTTGTCGGCCTCGCTCTACACGCCCGGGTACGGCGCCGACGTCTGGATCGTCGGCCTCGCGGTCGCCGGCCTGGGCACGATCCTGGGCGCCGTCAACTTCGTGACGACGATCGTGTGCCTGCGCGCCCCCGGCATGACCATGTTCCGGATGCCGATCTTCACCTGGAACATCCTCGTGACGGTCATCCTGGTGCTGCTCGCCTTCCCGATCCTCACCGCGGCGCTGTTCGGCCTGCTCGCCGACCGCCACCTCGGGGCGCACATCTTCGACCCGGCCAACGGCGGCGCGATCCTCTGGCAGCACCTGTTCTGGTTCTTCGGGCACCCCGAGGTCTACATCGTCGCGCTGCCGTTCTTCGGCATCGTCACCGAGATCTTCCCGGTGTTCAGCCGCAAGCCGCTCTTCGGCTACAAGACGCTGATCTACGCGACGCTGTCGATCGGCGCCCTGTCGGTGGCGGTGTGGGCGCACCACATGTACGCCACCGGCGCGGTGCTGCTGCCGTTCTTCTCGTTCATGTCGTTCCTGATCGCCGTGCCGACCGGCATCAAGTTCTTCAACTGGATCGGCACCATGTGGCGCGGCCAGCTGACGTTCGAGACACCGATGCTGTGGTCGCTCGGGTTCCTGGTGACCTTCCTGTTCGGTGGCCTGACCGGTGTGCTGCTCGCCAGCCCGCCGCTGGACTTCCACGTCTCGGACTCGTACTTCGTCGTGGCGCACTTCCACTACGTGCTGTTCGGCACGATCGTGTTCTCCACGTTCGCCGGCATCTACTTCTGGTTCCCGAAGATGACGGGTCGGATGCTGGACGAGCGCCTGGGCAAGTTCCACTTCTGGACGACGTTCATCGGGTTCCACACGACGTTCCTGGTGCAGCACTGGCTGGGCAACGAGGGCATGCCGCGCCGCTACGCGGACTACCTGCCCTCCGACGGGTTCACGACGCTGAACACGATCTCCTCGATCGGCGCGTTCATCCTGGGTGCCTCGACGCTGCCGTTCATCTGGAACGTCTTCCACAGCTATCGCTACGGGCGCCCCGTCGAGGTCGACGACCCGTGGGGCCACGGCAACTCGTTGGAGTGGGCCACGTCGTGTCCGCCGCCGCGGCACAACTTCACCGAGCTGCCGCGCATCCGCTCCGAGCGGCCGGCGTTCGAGCTGCACTACCCCCACCTCACCGAGCGCATCCGCCTCGAGTCGCACGTCGGCGGGGGAGGCCACAAGGCCAGCATCGGTGAAGCCGCCACCGGAGTCGTCGGGCAGGAGCACCTGCCCGGCAGCGACCCCCGGAACCGGTGACCCGCCCCACGCAGGAGAACGCCCCGCCACTCGCGGGCTCGGCGGAGTCGGTCTCGCAGGCCCTCGCCGCGGGGCGGACGACGCTGCTCGTCACCGTCACCGGCCCGGACTTCCCGGGCGTCAGCGCGACGCTGTTCACCGTGCTCGCCGAGCACGGCGCGGAGATGCTCGACGTCCAGCAGGCGACGATCCACGGGCACCTCACCCTCTCGGCCCTGGTCGGGCTGGAGGGCGACCCGGGGCGCCTGGAGCGCAACCTCGACGTCGCGATCCCGGCGCTCGGGCTGAAGGTGACCGTCGAGACCGGAGGCGACGCGTCGGGGGTGCACCCCTACTCGACGCACGTGGTCTCGGTGCTCGGACGACCGATCACCGCGGCGGGGTTCGCGGAGGTGGCCCGCACGCTCGCCGCGCAGCGGGTGAACATCGACCGGGTGCGTCGCATCGCCGACTACCCGGTGACGGGGCTCGAGCTGCGCATCTCCACGCCCGCGTCCTCGCCGCCGTCGGACGCGGCGCTGCGCCAGGTCCTCGTCGGGGCCTCGCAGCGCGCGGGCGTCGACGTCGCCGTGCAGCGGGTCGGCATCGCTCAGCGCGCCAAGCGGCTCGTGGTCTTCGACGTCGACTCGACCCTGGTGCAGGGCGAGGTCATCGAGAAGCTCGCCGCGTACGCCGGCCGGGAAGCCGAGGTCCGCGAGGTCACCGAGGCCGCGATGCGCGGCGAGATCGACTTCACCGAGTCGCTGCACCGCCGCGTCGCGACCCTCGAGGGGCTGCCCGCGTCGTGCCTCGAGGACGTCGGGAACGCGCTCGAGCTGACCCCGGGCGCACGGACCACCGTCCGCACCCTCAAGCGCCTCGGCTTCAAGTGCGGTGTGGTGTCCGGCGGGTTCACGCAGGTGGTCGCCCACCTGGTCGACCAGCTGGGGCTGGACTGGGCGGCCGCGAACGAGCTGGAGATCGCGGGCGGGAAACTCACCGGCCGGGTCGTCGGGGACGTCGTGGACCGCGCGGGCAAGGCCCGCCAGCTGCAGGCCTTCGCCGAGGCCTTCGAGGTCCCGATCGAGCAGACCGTGGCCGTCGGTGACGGGGCGAACGACCTCGACATGCTCGCGGCCGCCGGGCTGGGCATCGCGTTCAACGCCAAGCCGGTGGTGGCCGCGGCCGCCGACACGGCGCTGACCTACCCGTACCTCGACGCGGTGCTGTTCATCCTCGGCGTCACCCGCGACGAGATCGAGGTGGCCGACGCCGCGGAGGGGCTCCTGCGCCGCGTGCCGATCTGATGGGAGACGCCAGCGAGCGCCTCGCTGCGCTGGCCCCGCTCGCGGCACGGGTGTGCCCGTGGGCGCTGCCGGGGTCGGCCGTCGAGGCAGCCACGGAGGCAACTGAGCACGGGCCGGTACGGGCGATGCCGATGGTGCTGCGGATCGAACGCGGGACGCCGCCGAGGGCGACCGCGCTGCTCGAGGCGGCCGCCGCGGCCGCGCTCGGGCTCTGCCTCGACGAGCGGGCCGCGCCCGGAGGGCCGTGGTACGACGCCGTCGCCGCCTGGGCCGGCGCAGGCCGCATCCGCAAGGTCGCCCGGCGCGCGCGGACCGCGCACTGGCGGGCCGTGCAGGACATCGACGGCTTCACCGCCACCGTCGGGGACCCCGAGGCCGGCGGCGGCGAGGTGCGGGCGCTGGTGCCCGGGCCGGTCGACGACGTGCCCCACGAGGTCCACCGGCTGCAGATCGGGGGCACCGACCTCCCCCGACCGTCTCCCGGCTCCGACGACGACCCCGCCGCGCCGGCGCCCGACCGGCCCGTGATCTGGCTGAACCCGGCCGTGGAACAGTCGACCGGCAAGGCCGCGGCCCAGGTCGGGCACGCGAGCATGATCCTCGCGACGGTGCTGGCGTTCACCGGCGCGGACAGTGGAGCGGTGGACGCGGTGACGACGGCGAGCGTCCGGACCGCGACCCGCGCGGACTGGGAACGCTGGACCGCCGCGCTGGCTGCCGACGGCTCGGGGCGCGGGGCCTGGGAGGACCACGGCGTGGCCCCGGTCCGGGATGCCGGGTTCACCGAGGTGGCACCCGGGACCGTGACCTGCATCGCAGCACGCCGTCCGTGATCCGGCGGCGCCGTGCTCGCCACGAGTGCTCCGTCGGGAGAGCGAACGGCTCGTTCGCTGCTTCTACGCACGCGAACGGCCCGCTCGCTCCCTGCGCGGGGGTCAGCCCGCGTCGCGCAGGCGCTCCAGCGCGCCGCGCACGACCGCCGGGTCCTGCGTCGACCAGAACGGCGGCAGCGACCCGCGCAGGAACCCGCCGTACCCCTTCGTCGCGACCCGCGAGTCGAGGATCGCGACGACGCCGCGGTCCCCCGTGCCGCGCAGCAACCGACCGGCGCCCTGGGCGAGCAGCAGCGCGGCGTGCGTCGCCGAGACCGTCAGGAACCCGTTGCCGCCCCGGGCGTCGACCGCGCGCTGCCGGGCGGAGACGAGGGGGTCGTCGGGGCGCGGGAACGGGATGCGGTCGATCATCACCAGCTGCAACGACTCCCCGGGCACGTCGACGCCCTGCCACAGCGAGATCGTCCCGAACAGCACGCTGCCGGTCTCCGCGGCGAACTTCTGCACCAGGGTGCTCGTGGCGTCGTCGCCCTGGCAGAGCACCGTGCCGTCCCAGCGGCCGCGGAGGTCCTCGGCGGCCTGCTTGGCGGCGCGCATCGAGGAGAAGAGGCCCAGCGCCCGGCCGCCCGCGGCCCGGACCAGGCCGTCGATCTCGTCGAGCACCGCCGGGGAGAGGCCGTCGCGGCCGGGCGGGGGCAGGTGGCGCGCGACGTAGAGGATGCCGGCCTTGGCGTGCGCGAACGGCGACCCGACGTCGAGGCCGTGCCACACCAGGTTCGTCGCCGGGTCGTTGCCGTGCCCGGCCCCCCTATCGGCGTGCTCAGCTGCATTGTCGGGCGGGGCCTCCACCGGCGTCGCGCCCTTCACCGGCAGACCCCACTGGCGCGCGAGCGCGTCGAACGAGCCGCCGAGCGCCAGCGTCGCGCTGGTGAGCACTACCGTCGACCGCCCGAAGAGCCGCGCCGCGAGCAGCCCCGCGACCGAGAGCGGGGCCACGTGGAGGGTGCGTGCTGGACTTGAGCCGGCCGAGTTCAGCTCCCGCTCGGAGAGCCACACGACGTCGGGGCGCGTCGCCGGGTCCTCCCGGTCGAAGGCCGAGAGCAGGCGGCCGGCGACGTCGTGGACCTCCTCGACCAGCGCGGTCGCGAACCGGCGGGCGGCCGCGTCGGCATCGCCGTCCTTCGGGCCCTTCTCGCGTTCCGGGCCCAGCGCCTGCCGGCACGCCCACGCCCCGTTGCGGATCGCGGCGAGCATCCGGCCGACCGGCTCGGGCAGCGCCTCCCACCGCCCGAGGGCCTCGTCGGCGAGCACCGCTGCGAGGCCCTCGGCGGCGTCGAGCAGCTGGTCGGACAGCGCCTGGTCGACGAGCTTCGCGCACCGGCGAGCCGCCGCGGCCGCGCCCGAGGAGGTGAGCTCGCCCGTGGCGACCGAAGTGACCCGGTCGACGAGGTTGTGGGCCTCGTCGACCACGACGACGTCGTGCTCGGGCAGGATCGCCCGGCCCTCGATCGCGTCGATGGCGAGCAGGGCGTGGTTGGTGACCACGACGTCCGCCCGCCCGGCCTTGTGACGGGCGAGCTCGGAGAAGCAGTCCTCGGCGACCGGGCAGCGCGACGCCCCCAGGCACTCCTTCGCGGTGACGCTGACCTGCCGCCACGCGCGGTCGGGGACGCCCGGCACGAGCTCGTCGCGGTCGCCGGTGCGCGTCTGCTCGGCCCACTCGTGCAGCCGCGTGACCTGCCGGCCCAGCGCCGAGACCTGGAACGGGTCGAAGAGCTGGTCGTCGCCCGGGTCCTCGGCCTGCGCACCGGACTCGATCTTGTGACGGCACAGGTAGTTGCCGCGCCCCTTGAGGATGGCGAAGGTGGGCGCCCGACCCAGGGCCGGCTCGAGGGCCTGGGACAGGCGCGGGAGGTCGCGGTCGACGAGCTGGGCCTGCAGCGCGATGGTGGCGGTGGAGACGACGACCGCCTGGTCCGCCTCCAGCGCGTGGCGGATCGCCGGGACGAGGTAGGCCAGCGACTTCCCGGTGCCGGTCCCGGCCTGGACGGCCAGGTGCTCCCCGGTGCGCAGCGCCCGCTCGACGGCCGCGGCCATGCGCTGCTGGCCCTCGCGCTCGCTGCCGCCGAGGGCCCCGACGGCGTTCGCGAGGAGGGCCGCCACCGAGGGGGCCTCGCTCACCGCCGCGTCCGCGAGCTGTGCCACGGCCCATCACCCCCTCCCCGGGGTCAGACTACGGAGCGAGCGCGTCGGTTCCCGGGAACCCCCGCCGGGTTCGGGCGGCCGGGCGGGGTGGTCGCCCATGGTGATCATCGGGCACCTGTCGGGGTGGCTGACCGCGGTCAGTCGAGGAACGTCGTCGGGATCGCCGGCTCGCCGCGAGAGAGCTTCAGCCCCTCCCACGGGATCGCGACGAGGTTGGCGCGCAGGTGCTCCCGGGCCTGCGCGAGACCGGGGAGTCCGCTCACCGGCTCGCCGCTCTTGACCAGGTCGACCGGCACCACGCGGTCGTGCTCACCGACCTCGACCGACCGGTCGCGCCGGTGCACGACCTCCTCGGTCGCCGTCCCGGTCGGCTTGTGCCGGCGCACGGCGGACTTCGCACCGCCGCGGGACTCCTTCGACGACGAGCGCTTCGCCACCGGCCGGCCCTCGACCTCGACGAGCTTGTAGACCATGCCCGCCGTGGGCGCGCCAGACCCGGTGACCACGGCGGTTCCGACCCCGTAGGCGTCCACCGGCTCGGCGCGCAGCCCGGCGATGGCGTGCTCGTCGAGGTCGCCCGAGAGCACGACCCGGGTCGAGGTGGCGCCCAGCGAGTCCAACTGGGCGCGGGCGCGCTGGGCCATGACGCCGAGGTCGCCCGAGTCGATCCGCACGGCGCCGAGCTCCGTGCCGGCGACGCGCACCGCGGTCTCGATACCCTCGGTGATGTCGTAGGTGTCGACGAGCAGGGTGGTCCCGACGCCGAGGCAGTCGACCTGCGCCCGGAAGGCCTCCTCCTCGCTGTCGTGCAGCAGCGTGAACGCGTGGGCCGAGGTGCCCGTCGTCGGGATCCCGTACCGGGCGGCGGCCTCGAGGTTGGACGTGGCGTCGAACCCGGCGAGGTAGGCCGCGCGGGCGGCGGCGACGGCCGCCTCCTCGTGGGTGCGCCGCGACCCCATCTCGATGAGCCGGCGGCCGTTCGCCGCCGTCGTCATGCGGGCCGCGGCCGAGGCGACCGCGCAGTCGTGGTTGAGGATCGAGAGCACGAGGGTCTCGAGCAGCACGCACTCGGCGAACGTGCCGGTGACCGAGAGGATCGGCGAGCCCGGGAAGTACAGCTCGCCCTCGAGGTAGCCGGTGATCTCGCCGGCGAAGCGCGCCGACGCCAGGTGCTCCAGCGTCTCCTCGGAGATCGCGCCGGCCGCGCGGAGCGCGTCGAGCTCCTCCTCGCCGAACGAGAACCTCCCGAGGGCCTCGATCAGTCGGCCGATGCCGGCGACCACGCCGTAGCGACGACCGTGGGGCAGGTCGCGGGCGAACACCTCGAAGGTGCACCGGCGGTGGGCCGTGCCGTCGGCCAGCGCCGCGCCGAGCATCGTCAGCTCGTACTGGTCGGTCATCAGCGCCGTCCCGTTCGTCATCCGGCCAGCCTAGGGGGCGGCCCGTGCGCACCGCGGCGCCGAGCTGAGACGATGGGGACATGCGCGTGCACGTCGGACAGGGCGGGAGCCCGGTCGCACGACTGTCGGCGCCCGCCGAGCCGGCGACCACCGTCGAGGAGCTGCCCGACGAGCTCGTCGACGCCGACACCCCGTGGCAGACGATCGTCTGGAACGACCCGGTGAACCTCATGTCCTACGTGACCTGGGTGTTCCAGAAGCTCTTCGGCTACGACAAGGCGAAGGCGACCGCGCTGATGATGGACGTGCACCACAAGGGCCGGGCGACGGTGTCGTCGGGCAGCCGGGAGAAGGTGGAGGGCGACGTCGCCAAGCTCCACGCGGCCGGGCTGTGGGCGACGATGCAGCGGTCGTCGTAGCCCGTGCGCGCCTGGAGACGCCACGGCCGCGGCGAGCGGGCCCGCTACGTCGCCGTCCTCGACCCGCCCGAGGCCTCGGTGCTGCGCGGGCTCGTCGGGCAGGTCGACGACATGCTCTCCGGCCGGGCCGACGCGTCCCCGAACGACGAGCTCTCCGCCCTCACCGGCATCCGCACCGGCCCGTCGACGGCGCCCGAGGACCCCGTGCTCGCGCGACTGCTGCCCGACTTCCACCGTCCCGACGCCGATCCGGGCCGCGACGCCGATCCGGGCCGCCCCGGGAGCGGTCCCGACGGCGCCGCGCTCGCCGCCGCGCTGCGCTCGGTGCGCGAGCCGGAGCTCATCGAGGCCAAGCGGGAGGCCATCGCGACGATGCTCGCCTCGCTCCCGGCCGGCGGCGGCCGCGTCGAGCTGACCGTGCCGCAGGCCGAGGCGTGGCTGACCGCGGTGAACGACGTGCGCCTGGCGCTGGGCACGGCCCTCGGGGTGACCGAGGACATGCCCGAGCAGCTCCCGCCGGAAGACCCGCGGGCCGACCACCTGCCCGTCTACCACTGGTTGACCTGGCTGCAGGACTCGCTGGTCACGGTGCTGACGCGCTGAGATGGCCCGGATGGGAAAACACCGTAGGGTGGACGGCGTGCTGGTCATCCGCGCCGACCTCGTCGAGGAGATGGTGGCGCACGCGAGCCGTGACCATCCGCGCGAGGCGTGCGGCCAGCTGCTCGGCCCCGAGGACACCGACCGGCCCGAGCGCTACGTGCCGATGACGAACGCCGACGACGCGCAGACGCAGGGCAGCGACTACCGGTTCGACGCCCGCGAGCAGTTCGCCGTGTACAAGCAGGCCACGGAGAACGACGAGCAGACCGTCGTCGTCTTCCATTCGCACACCCGCGTCCCGCGCCGTCCGCTGACCGACTCGGGGCTGCCCGAGGCGTACCCGTCGGTCAAGGACATCGAGTACATGGGACTCCAGCCCGGCGTGCACTTCGCGATCGTCGCCCTCACGGGTCCCGACGACGTCGAGCCCGAGCTGCGGTCGTTCCTGCTGGACGCCGACGGCACCGTCGTCGAGGACGAGGTCCAGGTCGTGGAGAACTACATGTTCTCCCACACCGGCTCGGGCGACGTCCCCGACCGCGGCTGACCCGCATCTCGACGGTCCCGGAACAACCGGTACCCGTGCGACGCTGTCCGTCAAGACACATCCGAGCATCCCCAGGAGGAAACGCCGTGTCCGCCACCGTCTCGATCCCGACGATCCTGCGCCCCCACACCGGCGGTGAGAAGCAGGTCAAGGCCGAGGGGTCGACGCTGCAGGAGGTCATCACCGACCTCGAGGCCAACCACCCGGGCATCAAGGACCGTCTGGTCACCGACGGGGCGCTGCACCGGTTCGTCAACGTCTACGTCAACGACGAGGACGTCCGCTTCGCCGGCGGCCTGGACGCGCAGGTGCCCGAGGGCGGCACGGTGACGATCCTGCCCGCGGTCGCCGGCGGCCGCTGAGCCCCTCCCGCGGCCGGACCTCCACCACGGTCCGGCCCGGGGCACCACCCCTTTTCCTGGAGCACCGATGGCGCGGTACGACTCCCTGATCGACGCCCTGGGCGACACCCCGATGGTCGGGCTGCCCTCGTTCTCGCCCGCTCCCCACGTGCGGCTGTGGGCCAAGCTCGAGGACCGCAACCCCACCGGCTCGATCAAGGACCGCCCCGCCCTGCGCATGATCACCAAGGCCGAGGAGGACGGGCTGCTGAAGCCCGGGTGCACGCTCCTCGAGCCCACCTCGGGCAACACCGGGATCTCGCTGGCGATGGCGGCCAAGCTCAAGGGCTACGACCTGGTGTGCGTCATGCCGGAGAACACCTCGGCCGAGCGGCGCCAGCTCCTCGAGATGTACGGCGCGAAGATCATCTTCTCGCCCGCAGCGGGCGGCTCGAACCAGGCGGTGGCCACCGCCAAGGAGATCGCCGCGGAGAACCCGGACTGGGTGATGCTCTACCAGTACGGCAACCCGGCGAACGCCCTCGCGCACTACGAGGGCACCGGTCCGGAGATCCTGCGGGACATGCCGACGATCACGCACTTCGTCGCCGGCCTCGGCACCACCGGCACTCTGGTCGGCACCGGGCGCTACCTGCGCGAGCACAAGCCCGACTGCCAGATCATCGCCGCCGAGCCGCGCTACGGGGAGCTGGTCTACGGGCTGCGCAACATCTCCGAGGGGTTCGTCCCCGAGCTCTACGACCCCGACGTCCTCACCGGGCGGTACTCGGTCGGCGCGCACGACGCGCTGCGGCGCACCCGCCAGCTCGTCGAGCAGGAGGGCATCTTCGCGGGGATCTCGAGCGGGGCGATCCTGCACGCGGCCCTGGCCCAGGCCGAGAAGGCCGCGGGTGGTGACGACGAGGCCGACATCGTCCTCGTGGTGTGCGACGGCGGGTGGAAGTACCTGTCCACCGGGGCCTACTCCGGTTCGCTCGAGGAGGCCTCGGAGGCGCTCGAAGGCCAGCTTTGGGCATAGCCCTCGTGCGTGTATTTCCGTGCCAGGGCACGGAAACACACGCACACTTTGGGCCCCTTTCCCGGCGTACCCTCGGCCGGGTGACCAGCACCGGAACCCTCGCGCCGACCAAGCCCCGGGTGTTCCCGGCCCACCCGCTGCGCGCCGCCACCGGCATGGCCGCGTTCCTGGCCCTGCTGTGGGTGATCGAGGCCGTCGACCAGTTCGTGTTCGGCGGCTCGCTCGACCAGGACGGCATCGTCGCGCGGCAGGTCGACGGGCTCGACGGGATCCTGTGGGCCCCGCTGCTGCACGTGAGCTGGCAGCACCTCATCGCGAACTCGGTGCCGTTCTTCGTGCTCGGCTTCCTCGTGCTCGCCGGCGGGCTCGGCCAGTTCCTCGCGGTCACCGCACTGGTGTGGCTCCTCGGGGGCTTCCTGACCTGGCTCACGGGGTTCGGGGTGACCGTGGGCGCGTCCGGGGTGATCTTCGGCTGGCTGGCGTTCCTGCTCTTCCGCGGCTTGTTCGCCCGTTCCGCGAAGCACATCGCCCTCGCCGTCGTACTGCTCCTGCTCTACGGCGGCGTGCTGTGGGGGATCCTCCCGGGCACGCCCGGCGTGTCCTGGCAGGCGCACCTGTTCGGGGCGCTCGCGGGGGTCCTCGCGGCCCGCCTGGTCGCCTCCGCCGACCGCCGCGTGCGGCCGGGTACCCCTCCCGCCGGTCCGGTGTCGCCCTCTTCGATCGGCCCGTAGGGTACGGCGAGTGGAGCTGATCGTCCTGGGGTGCTCGGGCAGCGGTGCCGGACCCACCTCGCCGGCGTCGGGCTACCTGGTGCGCACCGGCGGGACGACGCTCGTGATCGGATCTCGGCAACGGCGCGTTCGGGCCACTCCAGCGCCACATGGATCCGTTCGACCTCGACGCCGTCGTGCTCTCCCACCTGCACCCCGACCACTGCGCCGACGTGTCCGGCCTGGTCGTGCACCGCCGCTACCACCCCGACGGCCCGGGCAAGGCGCTGCCGCTGCACGGTCCCAGCGAGTCGGAGGTCCGGCTGGCCGTCGCCTACGCACCGTCCTCGGACGAGCGGGTCGCGACCGACCTCACCGACGTCTTCGACTACCACCTGTTCGCCGACGGCCCGGCCGGCGTCGGCGACATCGCACTGTCCACCGCCCGTGTCGACCATCCCTGCGAGGCCTACGGCGTACGCCTCGAGCACCTCGGGCGCACCCTCGTCTACTCCGGCGACACCGGCCCGTGTCGCAGCCTCGTCGAGCTCGCCGCCGGTGCGGACGTGCTGCTCTGCGAGGCCACCTGGACCGACTCGCCCGACCGGCCCCCCGGCGTCCACCTCTCCGGCGCGCAGGCCGGCCGGGTCGCCCGCGAGGCCGGCGTGCAGCGGCTGCTCGTCACCCACGTCCCCCCGTGGTTCGACGGCGAGGACCTGCTCGCAGAAGCACGGGCCCAGTACGACGGGCCCGTCGAGCTGGTCCGGCCGGACGCGCACTACACCATCTGATCGGCCTCCCCGGGCCCGCCACGGCCGGGAGGCCGTTCTCTAGGGTGGACGCCCGTGGCACGCAGCGACGGCAGGTCCGACGACGAGCTCCGCCCCATCGAGATCCGCCGGGGGTTCCAGCAGCACCCCGCCGGGTCCGTCCTGGTCTCCTTCGGCGCCACCCGGGTGCTGTGCGCGGCGAGCGTCACCGAGGGCGTCCCGCGCTGGCGCCGCGACTCCGGACTCGGCTGGCTCACCGCCGAGTACGCGATGCTGCCCTCGGCCACCCACACCCGCAGCGACCGCGAGTCGGTCAAGGGCCGCGTCGGTGGCCGCACCCACGAGATCAGCCGCCTCGTCGGGCGCTCGCTACGCGCGGCGATCGACCTCAAGGCCCTCGGCGAGAACACCATCCAGCTCGACTGCGACGTGCTGCAGGCCGACGGCGGTACGCGCACCGCCGCGATCACCGGCGCCTACGTCGCCCTCGCGGACGCGGTCACCTGGCTCGGGGCGCGCAAGCGGCTCGCCGACCCGCAGCCGCTCTCGTGCTCGATCGCCGCGGTCTCCGTCGGGGTCGTCGACGGCCGCGTCCGGCTCGACCTGCCCTACGACGAGGACAGCCGCGCCGAGGTCGACATGAACGTCGTCGCCACCGACGCCGGCACGCTCGTCGAGGTGCAGGGCACCGGCGAGGGCGCCACCTACACCCGCGCGACGCTGGACGCGATGCTCGACTCGGCGCTGTCCGGCATCGCGCGCCTCACCGAGATCCAGGCCGCCGCGCTCGCCGAGCCGTACCCGGGGGAGCTGCCGTGAAGGTCCTCCTCGCCACCCGCAACGACGCCAAGCTGGCCGAGCTCCGGCGCATCGTCTCGGGGCTGGGGGTGGAGGTGATCGGCCTCGACGAGGTCGAGCCCTTCGAGGAGGCCCCCGAGACCGGGGCGACGTTCGCCGAGAACTCTCTGGCGAAGGCCCGCGATGCCGCCGCCGCGACGGGCATGCTCGCCGTCGCGGACGACTCCGGACTCGCGGTCGATGCCCTCAACGGTATGCCGGGGGTGCTCTCGGCGCGGTGGTCGGGGAGCTCGGGCGACCGCCGGGACAAGGACGCGCGCAACCTCGCGCTGGTGCTCGACCAGATGGCCGACGTCCCGGAGGAGCGGCGCGGCGCGGCCTTCGTCTGCGCCGCCGCGGCCGCGCACCCGGACGGGCGCGAGGTCGTCGTCACCGAACGGTGGCCGGGCCGCTTGATCCGTTCTCCGAGGGGGCTCAACGGCTTCGGGTACGACCCGGCGTTCGTGCCCGAGGGCGAGTCGCGGACCTCGGCCGAAATGGCGCCCGCGGAGAAGGACGCGGTCTCTCACCGGGCTCGGGCCTTCCGCGCGCTCGTGCCGAAGCTGCAGCCGTTGCTGTCCGGCTGAGTCGACCGTGGCCGACCAGTACTTCGCCGAGCAGCCGACGGCGCCCTCGGCGCCGGAACGCGCACGCCTCGACGTCGCGGGCCTGTCCCTGGAGGTCACTACCGACGCCGGGGTGTTCTCCCGCGGGCGGCTCGACAAGGGCACCCGGGTGCTGCTGGAGCACGCCCCCGAGCCCGAGCCCATTTCCGGGGGGTCCGGGGGCGACCTGCTGGACCTGGGATGCGGGTGGGGGCCGATCTCGCTGTGGCTCGCGACGGTCCGGCGCCCTTCGACCGTCTGGGCGGTGGACGTCAACGAACGGGCACTGGCGCTGACGCGACAGAACGCGGCCGCGGCGGGGCTGACCAACGTCCACGCGTGCCGGCCCGACGAGGTGCCCGGCGACGTGGTGTTCGCCGGGATGTGGTCCAACCCCCCGATCCGCTCGGGCAAGGCGGCGCTGCACGACCTGCTCACCGCGTGGCTGCCACGGGTCGCCGGGCCCTCCTACCTCGTCGTCGCGAAGAACCTCGGCTCGGACTCGCTGGCGCGGTGGTTGGGCGAGGAGGGGTACACGGTGACGAGGCTGTCGTCGAACGCGGGTTTCCGGGTGCTGGTGGTCCGTGCACGGCTGGCCGGGCGGACCGTCGGAGCGGCCCGTCGTCGTGGGTCATGACGTCGGCGCGACGAGGGCGGTCACGCTCGGGCGCACCGGCCCCGACCGGCACGACGACCACCGGGCCGAGTTCTGGGACCAGGACTTCCACCAGCTCGCGGTGTGCGCGGACCTCTGCGACGGCAACCCCGCCGCCGTCCGGAGCTACCTGCACCACTTCTGGTCGCACTGGGCGAACCGGCCGGACGCCGTGCTGACCGAGGAGCTCGTCGAGGCCTACTCGCGGCCGGGCGCGTTCACCGCGGCGCTGAACTGGTACCGGTCGGGGTCGGCGACGGCGGGCGTGCTTGACGACGTCGGGCACTTCACCCCGCTCGAGGCCGCGGCGGAGATGGCCGCGGCCGTGCGGGACTTCCTGCAGGAGAAATAGTGTTGACGCCAGGTGAGTCATCCCGTTTCTCGAACACCTGGTCGAGTACTGTTGACGCTATGCCACGTCAACGCTCATGGACCGACGACCAGCTCCGCGAGGCTGTAGCCGCCAGCACCACACTCGCCGAGGTCCACCGCCGGCTCGGGGTCCGGCCGGGCGCATATAAGGGAATGCTGGCCCACATCAGGAGAGTCGGTCCCCCACGGTCACCTGATGGCCACGATCAACGGCAGATCGCGTCCGCGCCGAGCACGAACGTGGTCGGACGACGAACTGCGCGCGCTGGCCGCGCGGTCGACGAACCTCTCCGACGTCATCCGCGCGGTCGGAGGCCAGCCGAATGGCGGGCTTCACCGCTGGATGAGTGCCCGCCTGGTCAAGATCGGGGCGGACACGTCCCACTTCACTGGTCAGGGATGGTCGAAGGGGAGGACGTTCGAGACGAGGAGGAAGCGCTCGCTCGAGGAGATCCTCGTGAAGGGCTCGACCATCGGGTCAGGAGCGCTCCGCCGCCGTCTCGTCGCCGTCGGACTCAAGGAGGACCGCTGTGAGGGATGCGGTCTGTCGGAGTGGCAGGGACAGCCACTCCCGCTCCAGCTCGACCACATCAACGGAGACCACACCGACAACCGGTTGGAGAACCTCCGTATCCTCTGCGGCAACTGTCACTCGCAGACGGACACGTGGTGCTCCCGAGGACGGAGGCGATAGTCCAATCGGCAGAAGCCGGCGTAGCCCAACTGGCAGGAGGCCGCGGCCCTAGGAGCCGTACAGTGTGGGTTCGAATCCCACCGCCGGCACTTACAGCTTCAGGTCGCGCAGCAACCGACCCACGTGGCCGGTGGCCTTGACGCCGTACTGCGCGTCCTCGATCTTCCCCTCGGGGTCGACCACGAACGTCGAGCGGATGACCCCGGTCGAGGTGCGGCCGTACATCGTCTTCTCGCCCCACGCGCCGTAGGCCTGCATCGCGGTCTTGTCCGGGTCGGAGAGCAGCGGGAACGTCAGGTCCTGGTCGGCGCGGAACCTCGCGAGCTTCTCCGGCTTGTCCGGCGAGATGCCCACGACGGAGATCCCGGCGTCGTTGAACGTCGCCAGGTTCTCGGTGAAGTCGCAGGCCTCCTTCGTGCATCCCGGAGTGCCGGCGGCGGGGTAGAAGTACACGATGACGCGGCGGCCGCGGTAGTCGGCGAGCGATACGGTCTCACCCGTGTCGGAGGTCAGCGAGAACTCCGGGGCGGCGTCACCCGGGGTCAGGCGGTTATCGGAGGCCACGGACGGGCAGGATACCGCTGGCCTGTGATCGCCGACCGTGCGGCGCGTCGTCGTGGGCGCACACGGACGCGGCGTGACGATGCGGCCACGATGGGCGCCGCACGCAACAGGCTGCGTCGAGGACAGACCACCAGCCGGGAACGGCGCGGCCGGACCGGGACAGACGAGGGAGGCTCCGTGGCACGCGACCCGGACACCATCGAGCGGGAGATCGAGCAGGCGCGGGAGGCTCTGGCCGGGGCGCTCGACGAGCTCTCGGAGCGGGCGAGCCCGCAGCGGCTCAGCGAGCAGGGCAAGGAGATCGCGGCCGAGAAGTGGGCCGACCCGAAGATCAAGTACGGCGTGATCGCTGCCGGTGCCCTCATCGGGCTCCTGCTGCTGCGCAAGCTGCTCAAGTAGGCGCACGACCGGCTGATCCGACGGCTGTGGGCGGGCGCCCCGAGGTGATAGGAACCACGGGGCGCCCGCCCTTCGTCGTACCTGGACAGCTCGGAGGTCTCCCACCGTGTCGACGTCGTCGTCGCAACTCACTCCTGCGGCCCAGCGCTTCCGCGCGGCCCGCGACCTCCTCGTCGAACGCCAGACCGACTACGACGCGGCTCGACGGGACTTCGCCTGGCCCGATCTCGACGAGTTCAACTGGGCGATCGAGCACTTCGACGCCATCGGGGCCGACCCGGCCTCGGCCGACCGCCCGGCGCTGTGGATCGTCGAGCAGGACGGGAGCGAGGGGAAGTACTCGTTCTCCGAGATGACGAAGCGGTCCAACCGCGTGGCGAACTGGCTGCGCTCGCAGGGAGTGCGCCGGGGTGACCGGATCATCCTGATGCTAGCCAACCAGGTCGAGCTGTGGGACACGATCCTGGCCACGATGAAGCTCGGTGCGGTGCTTATCCCGTCGACGCCGATGCTCGGCCCCGCCGACCTCCGTGACCGTATCGACCGGGGCGCCGCGCGCCACGTCGTCGTGCGGGACACCGACGTCGACAAGTTCGACGACGTGCCCGGGGACTACACCCGCGTCGCCGTCGGGCCCTCGACGCCAGAAGGCTGGCTGGACTTCGCCGACGCGGACTCGTCCTCCGACACCTTCGAGCCGGACGGTCCGACGAAGGCCTCCGACACCCTCCTTCTCTACTTCACCTCGGGCACCACGGCGAAGCCCAAGCTCGTCCAGCACACGCACGTGTCCTACCCCGTCGGACACCTCTCGACGATGTACTGGATCGGCATGCAGCCCGGCGACGTCCACTGCAACATCTCCTCGCCCGGCTGGGCCAAGCACGCGTGGTCGAACGTCTTCGCGCCGTGGTGCGCCGAGGCGACGATCTTCATCTACAACTACTCGCGCTTCGACGCCGACGCGATGCTGACGACGCTGGTGGACAAGGGCGTGACCACGTTCTGCGCGCCGCCGACGGTGTGGCGGATGCTGATCCAGGCCGACCTGCGTCGCTGGCAGGTGCCGATGCGCGAACTGGTCGGCGCCGGCGAGCCGCTCAACCCGGAGGTCATCGAGCAGGTCCGTGACGCGTGGGGCCTGACGATCCGGGACGGCTTCGGGCAGACCGAGTCGTCGCTGCTGGTCGCGAACACGCCGGGGCAGCCTGTGAAGGACGGATCGATGGGCCGGCCGCTGCCGGGCTTCGAAATCGCGCTCGTCGACCCCGTGAGCGAAGAGGTGGGAGACGAGGGCGAGATTCTGCGTCGGCCTGTCGCCGCGCCCCGTCGGGCTCATGGTCGGGTACGCCGACGACGACGAGCGCAACGCCGAGGTCATGCGCGGCGGCTACTACCACACCGGCGACGTCGGGTCCCGCGACGCGGACGGCTACATCACCTATGTCGGGCGCTCGGACGACGTGTTCAAGGCGTCGGACTACCGGATCTCGCCCTTCGAGCTGGAGAGCGTGCTACTTGAGCACGAGGCGGTGGCCGAGGCCGCCGTCGTGCCCTCGCCCGACCCGCTGCGCCTGGCGGTGCCGAAGGCCTACGTCGTGCTCGCGCGCGGGTGGGAGCCGGGGGAGAAGTCGGCGCGGGCGATCCTCGAGTACGCCCGGGAGCACCTGCCGGCCTACAAGCGGGTGCGTCGCCTGGAGTTCGCGGAGCTGCCGAAGACGATCTCGGGGAAGATCCGCCGGGTCGAGCTGCGGACCCGGGAGACCGACCTGCGCACGGACCCGACCGGGGGTGCTGCCCCCGAGGGGGAGTGGTCGGACGAGTCGCTGGGTCTGCGGTCGTCGTGAGCTTCTCGTTCGTGGTCGTGCCCCGGTACGCCGAGGTCGACCAGCAGGGCGTGGTGTTCTTCGGGCACTACCTGACCTGGTGCGACGAGGCGTTCACGGCGTTCCAGGCCCACGTCGGCTACGCCTATCCGGAGATGATCGCCGACGGCGTCGACATCCAGATCGTGCACGCCGAGCTGGACTACAGCGCCTCGGTGTCGTGGGGCGACGCCGTGTCCGTCGAGGTGGAGAACGAGAAGGTCGGGACGACGTCGATGTCGACGCGGTTCTCGATCCGTCGTCGCTCCTCGTCCGAGGAGCCCTGGGCGGACGCGGTGACGGTGTCGCTCGTCCACGTCTGCGTGGACGCGACGTCGTTCACGAAGACGCCGGTGCCGGGCCGGCTGGCGGACGCGTTGGCGGCGACGCGGAGCTGATTCCGCGGTCCGGCAACCGGGTCACGACGACTCGGTTGGCGGACCGTTCTGGTCGTTCCGCCCCGTTCGGGCGGTTCGGTCGTCTAGGTTGCGAACCATGAGTGCTCCGGTGCCGCCTGGTCCGGGGTCGGTGGCGCCGCCGGTGCAGGCGTCCGACCCGGCCCGCCTCACCAACGGGCAGGTGATCCCGCGAGAGGTCGTGGAGATGCCGACCGGCGGCTCCTTCACGGTCGACCTCGAGCGGGCGCCGCAGGCCCTCCGAGATTCTCATGGCGGCGCGGGATGAGCTGATCGTCCTCGTCAAGGACGCTCGAGCGCTAGGTCGGGTGGACCCAGGAAGCGCCGACGAAGTCAGCCGCGACGCCGCCACATTGCTCGGAGCGGTCGCAGATGGAGGCCAAGGCTCGCTGTCGCTGGCCCTCGAGGCCGGCGTGGAGAGGCTCACGCAGCTCATCGACGCGATCAAGCAAGAGCTTCGGTCCTACCAGTCGTCGGAAGACGCAAGTCGAAGCGGCATTGATGAGACGCGTCTATAGGGTCGCCCTCATCGCTGGTGTGGTCGCTCTGATCGCGGCTTGCAGCAGTCCGCAAGCCCCCACAGAGCCAGGCCCCCCTGCCAACGACGACGGAGCGGTTCGGCGCTCCCGCCGTCCCTCGTCAACTCGACATCACGACGGTCGCCAACGATCCATGTCGAAACCTGTTCTCCGCTCGAGAACTCGAGTCGCTGAAGGCTGCCGATAGCTCGCCGGACGAGTTCCTCGGCGCGAAAGGTTGCACGTGGACGGTAGGAGGGATCGATAAGTTAAGTCTCAGTGTCTACGCCGAACGTGACCTACTTGCTGATACTTATCGGGCGCACTTGGACCCAGTCTTCGTCCCGTCATCTGTGGAGGGGTTTCCAGCCGTACGCCAGAAGACGGGGCGCGGCCAGCTCAACATCTGCACGGTCACGACGGGGGTTGCAGACCGAGCCGCACTCGATGTCGTGTGGGTTGCTGCTGGCGATCCCCGCCCCGGCAACGACGCGTGCGAGTTCGCGGAGCAGGCGACGGCGCTCGTGATCCGGAAGCTGCCGCCCCAGCGCTGAGCAAGGGGAAACCGTGTCCGATGGACACAGTTGCGTCGATAATGAGGCCGAGTGCTGTCATCCCGAGATGGCGGCAGGGCGGCGGTTCGTGCTGAGCTCCATCGCCGGGGACGTCGCTGGATCGGTGGCGTCTGTGTGGCCGTGACCGTCTGGGACTGGTCCGCGCTCGAGTTGCGATGGGACGTCTCGACCGAGACGACTCCCACATGTGGTGATCAGCGCCAGCGGTCGGCGTGGGTGGCGTCCGAGAGGGTGTGCTCGGGAAACTCTCTATAGCCGTGTGTTGCGTCCTGTGTTGCTACCAACGTCGCGTACTCGCTGGTCAGCGCAGAACGCCAGCCGAGGGTTGAGGCCATCCGACGGAACAGGATCAGCGCGGTGTCCCGCTGGAGATGGAAGTCGCGCGTGCTGACGAGGATTCCCATAACCCACGGCATGTCGTCGAAGATGGAGACGTCACTGACTCTTTCCGGCGCGGTCTCGGCGTAGATGTTCGGTTCCACGGTGCCGCCGACCGCCGTTGGCAGCTCCGAGGTCGCGGCCTCTCCCCGCACCTCGACCAGGTGGTCGCGCAGCGTTGCTCTGAGGTGCAGGGCGGCCGCGAGCTCTGTTCCGACTTCTTCCAAGGCGCCGTCGGCGTCGAAGAATATCTGTTCCCATCGCGCCATTGTTGATCCCTATGGATGGTGAATGCTGGTCCCGTCGGCGAGCACGATGCGAATGTTGCGTGGTAGCGCACTGCCGTGAGCGCTCGCCTGTCCGAGAGCGCGCCTCAGCCCGTTTTCCGCGACCTCCTGGGCGAGGCCGACCGATCGTCCGTCAAGGACGAGGTCCCCACCTCCAAAGGGGTCAAGCTGCTTGGCTCCCCTCATGATCGCGTTCTTCACGGCTCCGTCAGTGGGTTCTGTCGCTTCCTTGAACTCGGTGTAGGTCCCGGGATCGTCGCGGCCCGTGCGAACCAGTGCGTCCGGATTCTTGGTCTCGGGCGCGTTGATCTCCTTGCGGGCGTAGACGCTCTTCCCCTCCGACGCGAGCAGCTCTGCGGTTGGGAACTCGTGGGGCTGGAAGGCGCGGGCGCCCGGGAGCTCGTGGACGCCCGGCGCGAAGCGGCCGCCCTGGGCGCCCCAGTTGGGTGCGTCGAGGACCGCGCGGATGCGGCCGCCGGGGGCACGGAGTCCGGCGAGGTCTCCGGCGGCGGTCCGAGCGACCGGACCGACGGCGAAGGCGCCCAAGCCACCGCCCATCACACCGCCCGAGACACCCCCTACCGCGGCGGACTCCCCGACCTCGGCCAGCGAGAAGGCGCCCTGGTCGAATACTCCCTCCCGGATCGCTTGCGCGGTCACATCGCCCACGATGCTCTCGGCCGCGCCGAACGTCGCTGCGGTCAGGGCACCGCCGGTGATCCCGGCGACCGTCCCCGAGAGCTCGACCCCGACGGCGGCGGCCGCCGACACCAGCTCAGCGGTCACCCCGGCCGCCACGACCTCGCCGATGCCGAAGGTGAAGAACGCTGCCACGCCGCCGGCGACCAAGGTGCCGCCCACCACGGCAGCGAGATCCTCGATCTGGCGCTTCGCGTCGTCGACGGCGTCGGCGTACTCCCGCAGCCCCGTGGCGACCCGTCGTGCGTCGGTCGCCTGGCCAGTGAGCGCCTCTTCCTGCCGGCTCCACGCCCCGATCGCAGCGGATGCGGCCTCACCGGACCACGCGCTCGTCGTGCGCCCCGCCGCGTCGTGGCCGGCGGCGGCCGCAGCGTCGGTGGCCTCGGCCAGGCGGTCCCAGACGTCCGCGGCGGCGCGGAGGCGCTGTTCGTCGGCGGCCGGCCACCAGAGGCCGACGGCGGCCGCGGCCTGGGACGCCGTCCCGGTCACGGCCGCTGCGTGGGATCGAGGCCGCGGGCGGCGTCGTCGTCACCAACGGCGTACTGATCGGCCACCGCCCGCAGCCCGCCGCCGAACGAGCCCACGACGTCGGCCGAGCGGCTGATCGCGGCGAGGCCCTTAGCGACGACGGGGTCGTACCGGGACGCGAACGCCCGGCCCTGCTCGTCGTCGCCGGACACGTCGCCGAGTGCCGCGAGGTCGGCACGAGCCTGCGCGACAGCCGATTTGAGCAGCCTGGCGGCGTCGTCGAAGGCGGCGGTCGGCGCGGCGAGCAGCTCCGGCCGCACCGCGAAACCATCGGCCACCCCACGCCCCCCTCCTCCGGTCGGCCCACGCTAACCGAGCGAGCGCCGGTCGACGGGCGGTTCGCGAAGAACGGGGCCGAGCGGGCACCTGGCGGGCTCGACGCCTCCGACCGACCCCGCCACGTGCCCGGTGATCACTCGACGACGTCGGGTGTGCGTGCGTTTCCGTGTCCAGGCACGGAAACGCACGCACGAGCGCGCAGCGCAAACGGAAGGATCGAGCCACGGAGCAGGGCCGGACCGTCGATCGAGGTGAGCGACGGGAATCGCGACAGCCGCGACGTCGCCAGCGCGACCGGGTCCTCGACGAGGTCCAGCCGCCCGGACAGGTAGGCCCACTCGTGCTCGTCCGAGCAGTACGGCAGCACCGTCGGGAACACCTCGTCGAACCGCTCGACCATCCGCCCCAGCGTGTCGTTGCGCCACATCGTCGGGCAGCCGGCCTGTGAGCAGACCGCCCCGCCGTCGGCGAGGACCGAGGCGCACCGCTGCAGGAACGGCGTGCCGTAGAGCCGCGCGTGCTGGGCCGGGTCGTCGACCTCCACGGGCTCGTCGGGCAGGTCGACGACGACGACGTCGTAGCGCTCGCCGCGCGCGGCCGCGTCGTCGAGGAACTGCCAGCCGTCGGCGTAGTGCACGTGCACCGGCCCGGAACCGCTCTCGGCCGCTTCCAATTCAGCCACCGAGTAGCCGTAGGGCAGGAGCTCGGCGCAGCGGCGCACGCACTCGGCGTCGATGTCGACGTGGTCCACCCGCTGCGCCCCGGCGGCCACCGCGAGCTGCGACACGACGCCCTCACTCGACCCCACCACCAGCACCCGCGACACCGAGTCCGCGAGCAGCAGCGGAGGTACCGCGAGCGCCTCGTGGTAGGTGAGCTGGGTGGCCTCGGTGGACTGGCGCTCGCCGTCGCAGAAGAGCGAGATCCCTTGGGCGGTGCGGGCGACGATCATGTCCTGCCAGTCGGTCCGGCCCCGCCAGAGCACCTCGTCGACGCGCCACCGGCGTCGCATCCCCGCTGCGAGTGGCTCGTCGACCTCGCGCTGCCCGACGACGTCCGGCGCCAGCCCCGCCCCGCGCGCGACGATCTGCGCCCGGACCTCGACCGCGCCGACCTCCCGGCCGAGCACCTCGACGATCCGCTCCGGGTCGGCGTGCTCCCCGCAGGTGAAGACGTCCACGAACGCCGCCCCGGCCTCGGGGTAGGCGTGCACCGAGGCGTGCGACTCGGCGAGCAGCGCGAGCACCGTGGTCCCCTGCGGTTCGAACCGGTGGGTGACGACGTCGAGGGTGGTGGCCCCGCCGTCCTCCAATGCAGTGCGCAGCACCCGGGCGACGGCGTCGTCGTCGGCGAGCAGGGCGGGCGAGACGCCGCGCAGCTCGGCCAGCACGTGGCGCCCTGAGAAGGACGCGGAGGTCGCGGGAGTCGGGGCGGCCGCGGAAGTGCTCAATCGGTCTCCTCGGGGGTCTCGTCGGTGGCGCGGTGGATCACGGTCGGGAGCGGCGGGAGGCCGTTGAAGCCGACCGAGGCGTAGCTGGAGGTGTAGGCGCCCGCACCGAGGAACTCGACGACGTCGCCGGGGACCAGGTCGAAGGGGAGGCGCACCTCGGTGCCGCGGTACAGCACGTCGTCGCCGTCGCAGGTGGGGCCGGCGAGCACGACGGGCCCGGACGGCGCGGCCGGGGGGTGCCCCGGGGTGCGCAACCGGTACACGATCATCTCGCCCTCGGTCTCGGCGAGGCCCTGGTAGCGCCCGACGTCGAGGTAGACCCAGCGGCGGCCCGCCCGCTCGGTGACCAGCACGACCTCGGACACCAGCACGCCTGCCTCGGCGACGAGCGCCCGTCCCGGCTCGGCGACGAGTACCGGGCGCCAGGTCCCGACGCCGGGCACCTCGGCATGGGCGGCGAGGGCGCGGCGGATCGCGGCGGCGCACGTCGGGAGATCGGGCACCGGGCCGGACGCGTGCGGCGTCGGGAACCCGCCGCCGACGTCCAGCTCGACGACGGGGGCGCCGAAGAGCTCGACCGCCCGCGCCGCCGCGGCGACGCCCCGACGCCAGGCGTCGGGGTCGGTCTGCTGCGACCCGGGGTGGAAGCCGAGCCCGTGCGGACGCAACCACGCGTCGCGGGCGCGCGCGAGCAGCGCGGCCGCCTCGTCCGGGGGCACGCCGAACTTCCCGGCGAAGGGGGTGGCCGAGCCGGTGTCGTCGACGCGGAGCCGCACGGTGACGGCCGCGCCCGGTGCGAGGCGGGCGAGCAGGTCGACGTCGGACGCAGCGTCGGTGGTGAAGCGGCGCACGCCGGCGGCCACCGCGGCGCGGACGTCGGCGGCCTTCTTCACGGGGTTGCCCCAGCTCATGCGCGCGGGCGGGACGCCCGCGAGCAGGCACGCGTCGAGCTCGCCGATGCTCGCCAGGTCGACGCTCGCGCCGGCCGCGGCGAGCAGCGCGAGGACTTCCGGGTGCGGATTCGCCTTGACGGCGTAGGCGGGCTCGGCCTCGGGCAGTGCGTCACGGAACGCTCGGTAGGAGCGGGCGACGACGGCGAGGTCGAGCTCCAATCGGGGACTGATCATCACCTGGTCGGAGGAGTCGACGAGGGGGGCGACGACACGTTCGTGCGCCTGCACGAAGCGCTGTGCACCCACGGATTCCATCGTGCCCCGTCCGGTCGGCGAGAAATCCCGAACGACTGACTTGAGACGTACCGAACGCGTACGCTTCCGGATCTCTCGGACAAGTGGGTCGGGAGGAGGCGGGTCGGGGAGAAAGCGGGACAGGTATGCCTTCGGGCTCCCTGAACGGGTGGGGGACGGACCGTCGCCGGCGGAGGTGGCCGCGATGGTCGGCCCGCAGTGTGGCGGTCACCGGACTGTTCGCGGTGGCGATCCTCGCGGCGGCGCTCGGTGTCGGCCGCACGGTGGTCGCGCCCGCCGGACCCGGCGAGAACTCGGCTACGTCGCGCGCGCTCGCGCGCGACACCCGGGAGCCGGATCGGGGCGTGGATTCCGGGGCCTCGCCCGGCTACGGCACCGGATCGGGGTACGGCCCCGCCGGCGGTCCCGGGACGGGAGGCTCGGGCTCGACCCCGCCCGGCGCGGACCTCGGTGCCTCGGCCGCGCCGGCTCCCTCGGGCGGCGCCGGTGGGTCGGCGCCCGGTGCGGCACCGGCCGACCCGAACGCGGCGGCCACCTCCGACGACGCCCTCGCCCCGCCGCTGACCCCCATCCCGCTGCCGGGCGCCCGTCCCCTCGGAAGCGCCCCTGCTCCCGCGTCGAGCACCCCGTCGGGGTGGGACCCGCCGCTGGCGCCGATCCTGCCCGGAGCCGCGTCCTCCGCCGCGCCCGCGCCGTCCGCTGACCGCGCGGAGCCGGCTCCTCCCCCCGCGCCGATCGTGCCGCCGGGCGGCGAGGCCGCCGGCCCGGCCGCGCCCGGGGCGCCGATCGTGGCGGCTCCGCCCCGGGTCCAGGACGTGCCTGGCCAGGTGCTCGGCGGGGTCCTGCCGGACCGGGGCGCGGCCGGGGGTGCCGCGCCTGAGGCGCAGTCCCCGACGAAGGCCGCCCCAAGGCCGCCCCGAAGGCCGCCCCGAAGGCCGACGCCCCGAAGCAGGACTCGCCGAAGAAGCCCGACGCCCCGAAGAGCCGGGCCCCGAAGGTCGAGGTGCCGAAGGTCGAGGTGCCGGGCGGTGGCCCGAAGACCGACGCACCGAAGAAGGGCGACGCACCGAAGAAGGGCGACACCGGCGGGAGCGCAGCGACGCAGTACGACGGTGCCGGCGGTGCGGGTGGCGCCCCGACCCCCGCCGTCGCGGTGCCGGCGGTCGCTCCCGAGGGCTGGCCGATCCCGATGCTGGGTCCGAGCAGCTCCGACCCGCCGTCCTCGTCCGCGTCCCCCGCGAGCGCCGACCTCCCCGGAGAGGCGACCGCGACCGGCACCGGGTCGACCCTCGCGCCCGGGACCGGCGGGAGCCGGTCGCCGTTGGCACCGGGCAGCGGCGGCCAGAAGGAGTCGGGGGAGCAGCCCGAGGGTTGGCCGATCCCGACGCTCGGCCCGCCATCCACCGACGCGCCCGCCGGGTCGTCGGACTCGATCACCACGACGACGGGTGCCGCGCCGACCGGCTCCGCCACCCCGCGGGTCACGACCTCGCCGGACGGCGACGAGTCGACCGAGACCGACCCGTCCACCGGCATGGTCACCACGCGCGCCCGGGCGGTCGACCCCTCGACGGGAGCGGTCACCACGCGCTCCACGCGCTCCGACCCGACCTCGCGCTCGAGGACGACGCAGACGACCACGCGCTCGGCCGACTCCTCGGCGGTCGAGGTCACGACCACACGGGAGTCGACCGACGCCTCGGCCGACAGGACGGCCGCGGACCCCTCGGGCTCGAAAGCCACCTCCGGCCCATCGGCGCCCACGGCGTCCACGGAGCCGTCCGGCTCGAAGGCGGCCGGCCCCGACACCTCCGCATCGAAGGCGAGCACCGCTTCCTCCCGCGCCACGTCCGACGCGGCCTCGAAGCCGCCCACGAAGTCGGCGTCCTCGTCGGCCTCGAAGTCGGCCTCGAAGCCGGCCTCGAAGTCGGCCTCCTCCGGCTCGAAGTCCTCCAGCTCGGCGTCCTCGTCGGGCTCGAAGAAGTCGACGTCGTCGGTCAGGACGAGCACGTCGAAGGGTTCGGACGGGTCCACCGTCCGAGAGACCACGACGTCGGAGGGCGACGGCAGCACCGTGACCCGCAAGAGCGTCACGACCTCCGGCGGCGGCTCGAAGACGACCTACGTCGCGCAGTCCTCGGACGGCGGGAAGGTCGAGTACTCCGACACCGCGAGCCAGTCGTTCGCCGGGACCCCGGGCAGGGAGGACTGGTGGTCGCGCCTCTGGAGCTGGTGACGGTGTGACGGTCCTTGCCGAGGAGCGCGGTTGCTGTACTGGAACTGACGTCCGGGTACAGACGGCCCATGCCACTGCCGACACCCGGGCCCGACGCCCACGTCCTCGTCACCGGCGCCTCCTCCGGGATCGGTGCCGCCATCGCCCGGGCGCTGGCCGCGCGGGGCTACCCGACCCAGCTCGTCGCCCGCCGCGAGGACGCCCTCACCGAGCTCGCCGCCGAGCTGCGCGGCCTCTCCGGGCTCACCTCCGAGGTGCACGCCGCGGACCTGGGCAGTGACGAGGGCCGCGACACGGTCCGGCGGATCCTGCTCGACGACGAGCGCCTGGTCGGCCTGGTCAACGCCGCGGGCTACGGCGTCACGGGCAGGGTCGCGGACCTCGCGGACGACGTCGGGCGCGCCCGATTGGATGGGCTGGTGCGGCTCAACGTCCTCGCCGTGCACGACTTGACGGTGGCAGCCGTCGGCGCGCTGGTGCACCGGGCCCGGTCCACCCGGCGCACCGGATCCATCCTCAACGTCTCCTCGATCACCGCGTTCCAGCCGCTGCCCGGGGTGGCGAGCTACGCCGCGAGCAAGGCGTTCGTGCAGTCGTTCTCCGAGGCCGTGCACGCCGAGCTCTCCGGCACCGGGGTCAGCCTGACCACCCTGAGCCCCGGCCTCACGCGCACCGGGTTCGCCGACGCCGCAGGCACCGACGCGTTCGACACCGCGCCCGACCTCGTCGTCGGGGACGCCGAGCACGTCGCGGAGGCCGGGGTCGCGGCGATGGCCGCCGGGCACCGCAGCGTCGTACCCGGTCTGGTCAACCAGCTCAGCGCGGCCGGCGGGCGCCTCGCCCCGCGCAGCCTGCTCCTGCCGGCGCTCAACGCCGCCATGGACTGGTTCACCGACTGAGCTGCGATGATCATCGGTGTGGCCGTCACCGGTGAGGACCTGCACGCGCGCGGTCAGGAGTTCGCGGAGTTCTGGCGCGAGCATCACCTCGCCACGTTGACCACCTTGCGCCGCGACGGCAGCCCCCACGTGGTGGCCGTCGGGGTGACGGTCGACCTCGACACGGCCACGGCCCGCGTCATCACCCGCCGCGGCAGCCAGAAGGTCGCGAACGTCCGCCGCGGCGAGGGGTCCCCGGAGGGCGGGGCGCGGGTGGCGGTCAGCCAGGTCGACCGGGGCCGGTGGTCGACGTTGGAGGGGATCGCCGTCGTGCGGGAGGACCCGGCGTCGGTCGCCGACGCCGAGGCCCGCTACGCAGTCCGCTACCGCGCGCCGCGGCCGAACCCGGAGCGGGTGGTCATCGAGATCGCGCTGACGCGGGTCCTCGGCAGTTGTTGACAAGTGGCGTCACGACGTCGGGCGCGTGAGGTCGTAGACGGTGGTTCCGCCGACTCCGATGTCCGCGCGGCGCGGACGGAGGGGCCGGCGCGGTAGGCGGTTCGGGGTCGGAGGCGTGGGTCGCCGATCGGTCAGCAGGCTCATGACGACGAGCCCCGGCGCGGCCCGTGATCACCGGCTTGGCCGCGCATGTGCGTTCCCTGGGCGCGCTTCGCGCTCGTGGGGAGTGAGCAGCTCACCGCTGGGCACGTCCAACGTCCCGCGCTCGACGCCGCTGTCGCCGCTGGCCAGCGCCGTGCGCGTGGTCGTCACCGACGTGGTCCTTGTCCTCATCGCTCTCGTCATCGCCACGCGGGGGCAGGGTGTAGATCGTCGACGCGGCCGCGGCGGCCAGGTCGGACACGCGGGGACGACGGATGCGCCGGGCCACGAGCAGGCCCAGCACGATCCCGCACGCCGAGAAGACGGCGAGCACGAGGCACGCCCGGCCGAACCCGGCCGCGAGGGCATCGGCGCCGGCCAGCCCCGCGCTCACCTTCGTCATGGCCACCCGGGCCACGATCCCCGCGACTACCGCGGTCATCACCGCGCCGCCGACGTAGCGGGCCATGTTGGAGATCCCGGACGCGGCGCCCACCTGGTTGGTGGGCACGCACGCGGTCGAGACCGACGAGGCCGGCCCGTTCGACAGGGCCAGGCCGATCGCGACACCCAAGAGCGGGAACAGGAACGCGACGTAGCTCCAGCCGGGCCGGACGGCGGCGAGTACGGCGAACGACGCGGTGAGCAGCAGGAACCCGACCATGACCACGGTGCGCGCGGTGAACCTGTGTGCCAGTGGGCTCACGAGTGGGGCGACGAGCACGCAGGCCGCGGCCACTGGCAGCGTCGCCAGGCCGGCCTGCAGGCTGGACATGGCGAAGACCAGCGGATTCTGGAAGTACAGGCTGATGAGGAAGCTGATCGCGGCGATCGCCCCGGCCCCGATGAGGATGACCAGCGTCGACCCCACGAGCAGCACATTGCGCAGCAGTGCGAGATCGATGAGCGGGGCGCTCACCCGCCGCTCGACGAGGACGAACCCCACCGCCGCCGCCACGGTGATGACGAGACAGGCCAACGTCGGCACGGAGAGCCACCCCCACGACGACGCCTCGGTCATCGCGAACACGAACGGCACCAGTACGGCGGCCAGGAGGACCGTGCCCGCCCAGTCGATGCGCCGCGACCGCTGCGGGTCGGACGACTCCTCGACAGTCGCCCAGGTCAGCGGGAGGCAGCCCGCCGCCAACGCGGCGTTGACCCAGAACAGCCCCTGCCAGCCCGAGACCTCGTTGAGGACGCCGCCGATCACCGGGCCGGCGGCCGCTCCGACCGCGGAGGCCCCGCCCCACAGCGACACGCCCCACATCTGTCCCTGACCCGAGGACGCCACCGAGAGCAGCGACAGGCCGCAGGCCAGGATCGTCGCGCCGGCGGCGCCCGCGATCACTCGCCCGAGGACGACGACCGTGCCGGTCGGGGCCAGGGCGATGAGAACCGACGACGCCACGAACAGCAGCAAGCCGCCGATGAAGACCTTGCGGCGGCCGAAGACATCGCCGAGGGCCCCCGTCGTGACGATCGTGGCGGCGCCGACCAACAGGTAGCCGGTGACCGCCCACTGCAGGACCTCGATCGGAGTGCCGAGGTCGTCGCTGATCGACGGGATGAGGATGCTGACCGCCGAGGTGTTCGCGTTGACCACGAGCGACGACACGCCGGCCGCGAGGAGCACCCCCAGGGCGGGGCGGACACCGGGCTCGTCGCTACCGGAGGGGACGGGGGCGCCGGTCATGGTGCCGAGGGTGCGCCCCATGCCGCAACTGTCAACGGCAGACGACTGCCGGCTCGAGACGAGGTGCTGGCCCGCAGGGTCGGACCGCAGGCTGGTTCCCCGCAGGCGTCAGTGTCCTCGCGCTGGCCACGGTGGTCCTGCTCGGAAGCCTGGTCGGTTGCTTCTGATTACATCCTCGAGGTTGGCCGCGAGTGGGGGCGAGCGCGATGGTGGAGCCGCGTGGCACGCGGCCGCGAAGCGAGGGAGGGAGGGAGGGATCGGATCATGACCGAGAACGGCACCCAGCAGGGCGTGATCGTCTGCGGCCTCGACGGGTCGAGCGGGTCGAGGCGGGCCTTGCAGCAGGCGATCCGAATCGCGGCCCGCGGCGGCGGCCGAGTGCGGGTGGTCGCCGTGTACGAGACGCCGGAGATGTGGGCGGCATGGGGCTACGGCCCGGCGGTAGCCATCCCGGTGCCCGACGTCGACGCCCTGCGGGAGAACGAACTGGCGAACGCCCGGATGATGGTGGACGAGGTGAGCCAGGAGATGGCGTCCGAGCTCACGCTGCCCGAGGTCACCGTCGAGGTGCAGCCGGGCAGGGCGGCGGAGGTTCTCGCCGACCTGGCGAGTGGCGCCGAGGCCCTCGTCGTGGGGCGTCGCGGCCGGGGGAAGGTTGCCAGCGTCATGCTCGGCTCGGTGAGCCTGGGGTGCTTGGTGCGCGCGAGCTGCCCCGTGATCGTCGTCCCCGAGGCTGTGGCGGAGTGAGGCGCCCACGACGATTCGCTACCCGACGAACTCTCGGACCGGCATCCCCGTGACGCCGGGAACCACCCGGAACAGTGAACCTGCAGCGGGCTCGTCGCCGGGCTGCAGGTTCTCGCGCGAGGTGGTGATGAACAACTCGCCCAGGTTCTCGCCGCCGAAGGTGCATGCGGTCACCTGGGAGGCACCGACGTCGACGACCGCATCGAGTGCGCCCTCCGTGCTGTACCGATGGACCGCGCCGCCGCCGTAGAGCGCGAGCCATACACCGCCCTCGGCGTCGTGGTGAGGCCGTCGGGATGCCGGCATCCGGGGGCACCTCGACGAGGGCACGACGTCCGGTCAGCCCGCGATCGGCCTGGTAGTCGAAGCGATCGACGCGGTTCGTCGCCGTGTCGACGTAATAGGCCGCCGCGCCATCGGGGCTGAAGTCCAGGCCGTTCGAGATGGTGACACCCTCCAGCACGACCCTGACCGAGCGGTCCGGATCCAGCCGGTAGAGCGCCGCGGCGCCGGCGCGTTGATCGTAGGCCATGGAGCCGCAGTAGAAGCGCCGCATGGCGGCCCCGCTCTTCGCGGATCCTGGACCGTATGGTCGAAGGACTTGCACCCCTCGAGCGCATTCGTGACGGGAGGCGTCGGCCCCGGTCTCCGCTGTGCGAAGGGAGCTCGTCGAGGGGAACACGGCTCAACGCGCTCGCGAGACCCTCGAGGTAGGCATGCCGCGGGGTCGCCCCCACCACCCGCCAGTCACGCCACCCCGACCACCCGCCGAACGATCCATGATGACCTACCGCTTGTCGGGTCTCCCGCCATCGACCGGCCATGTCTCGTGATCTCCGGTCCTCTTCGACCGCGTCCAGGGCAGCGTGATCAGCGCCCACACAACCACGACGAGGACCGCCGCGACCAGCAGGTACCAAGGCCACGGCCCGATCACGTCCAGCAGCGATGCGGTCTCGGGCTTGCGGTCGAGGTAGCCGTAGTTGGCGCCGGTCAGCACGTTGACCACTTGGGCGGGAACCGCCCAGCACACCGTCGCGGCGAGCGCGACCCGGTAGTCATGCCACGACGGGTGCCGGCCCAGCCCCCAGGTCAGCATGGCCGCGATCCACACGATGAGGACGTAACCGGCGAAGAACACCAGGAACGACGGCGCCGGGAAGTCCCTGCCACCCAGGGCCGGGGTGAGCAGGGACTGCGCGGTGAGCGTCAGTCCCCAGTAATAAGTCAGGGCGGTCGCCCAACGCTGCCCGGAGACGACGGCCCACGCCGCGGCGTACGGCGCGAGGTTCGAGAGCTGCAGTGGCAGCGTGAGCCCGGGGTGCGCCGGGTCGAACGCTGCCACCTGTTCGCCGACGGTCAGGATGGCGAGGACGCTCCCCAGGACGAGCCCGGTCGCCCGGACCACCCGAGGGTCGCCTCGGCGGGCGAGCACGACCAGGCCGAACGCGCCGAGGATCGTGAGCGTCAGGACGCCGATGTGCGACGGCCCCCAGGACATGAACACCCGCGAAGCGACAAGCGATGCGCTGGCATCCACCGAGACCATGGTCCTCCGGCCCGAGTTCCGCAGATGATGGCGGGTGCTGGGACACGGCTGGGCTGAGTGTGCTGGTCAGAGAGTCACGCGGGCGCGGGGACGTTGGAATCGCCTAGTACACGGCCCGGCGGCGACGACTTGTCTGAGCTGCGCTGGAGGCGATAGCGTCTGGGACATGTTCTTGCGGGAGGTGAAGCGGACCACCGGGACGGCAGCCAGGTCCGCTACCTGCAGCTGGTCCACAACGAGTGGGACAGCGCCGCCCGAACCTCCCGCACGAGGATCCTCTACAGCTTCGGGCGGGCCGACCAGGTCGACACCGCCGCCATCGAGCGGTTGATCGGGTCGCTGGCGCGGCTGCTCGACCCGCAAACGGCGTGGCGGGCCACCGCCGGCACCGAGCTCAGCTTCTTGGGCGCCCGCCCGCTGGGCGGGGTCGATGTCCTGGACCGGCTGTGGCGGCGGCTGGGCATCGACACCGCGCTACGCACCGCCGGACACCGCCAGGCCGGTCGGGGTCGGGGGCGGCCCCGCGAGGTCGAGACCACCGAGCGGGTGATCTTCGGGCTGGTCGCCAACCGGGCGCTGGCACCGAGCTCGAAGCTCGCCGCCGCCGACTGGATCACCCACGACGTGCACCTCGACGGGCTCGACGAGGTCTGCGACGACGCCTGCTACCGGGCCATGGACTGGCTCCACCAGGTCCGGGAGCCGATGGAGAAGGAGGTCTTCTCCCAGGTCGCGAACCTGCTCAACCTCGAGGTCGACCTGCTGTTCTTCGACACCACCTCCACCTACTTCGAGCTCGAGCACGCCGACGACCCCGTCGATCGCGACCCGCAGGGCCACCGCCGGCCCCCGCCCAACGACACCGGCGACGCTCAGAGCAGCGACGACGGCAACAACGACGGCAACCACGACGGGGACGGCAACCACGACGGGGACGGCAACCACGACGGAACGGCAGCGAGGGCAGCGGCGGCGAGGGCAGCGACGGCGGGAACGGGGTCGGGTTCCGCACCTACGGCAAGTCGAAGGACTCCCGCGACGACCTGCCCCAGATCGTGATCGGGATGGCGGTCACCCGCGAGGGCATCCCGGTGCGGTGCTGGTGCTGGCCGGGCAACACCAGCGACTCCGCGCTGATCCGCCAGGTCAAACACGACATGCGGGACTGGACCCTGGCCCGGATCGTGTGGGTCGCCGACCGCGGGTTCTCCTCGGCCGAGAACCGCCGCTACCTGCGCCGCGGCGATCACCACTACATCATCGGGGAGAAGCTGCGCTCCGGGTCCGCCGAAGCCACCGCGGCGCTGGCCCGACCCGGCCGCTACCAACACCTCGCGGAGAACCTGCAGGTCAAGGAGGTCCGCATCGCCGAGGGCGAGCGGTTCGTGGTCTGTTTCAACCCCGAGCAGGCCGAACGCGACGCCGCGCTGCGCGAGGTGATGACCGGCAAGCTCACCGCACTGATCGCCGACTCCGATCAGCTCTCGGTCACCCAGCGCGCCGAGCTGCGCGGGCGCATCTCGACCATGCCCGGGCTGGCCCGGTTCCTGCGCACCACCGGCGGCGGGCTGCTGCGCCTGGACAAGACCCGCGTCGAGGCCGAGACCAAGCTCGACGGCAAGTACCTGCTGCGCGCCTCGGACCCGTCGCTCTCCGCCGAGGACATCGCGCGCGGCTACCAGCAGCTGCTCGAGGTCGAACGCGGCTGGCGAGACCTCAAGCAGATCCTCGACCTGCGCCCGGTCTACCACCGCCGCGAAGAACGCATCCGCGCCCACGTGCAACTGTGCTGGCTGGCCCTGCTCCTGATCCGGGTCGCCGAGACCACCACCGGGCAGACCTGGCCGGTGATGCGCCGCGAGCTCGACCGGCTCCACGCGATCACCTACACCGGGCCCACCGGCACCTTCCGGCAGACCACCGAACCCACCAAGCCCCAGATCGACCTCTACGCCCAGCTCGACCTGCCGCGGCCCAAGAAGATCATCGAGATCACCGCCGCAACCCCCTGACCAGGCACAACACCCTCGCCTAGTCACACGCGTAGTACCCGCGCCATCGCGCATTCCCGCAGGTCAACCCCACAATCCGGGTACTAGACGATCACCATATCTGCGGAACTCGGGTCCGGCCGCCGACGCAGCGGAACGGATTCTCCTGTCCCGAAAGCGATCCGTGATCGTGATTTGAAGATGGCTACGCCGAGGCTTCAGCCCGCCGAACGTGTACCTCCCACCAAGGAACAGCGCGCCGACGTCCCGCGCCGGGAGGCCCGGGCTCGGAGGCCCGGGCTCGGAGGCCCGGATGATGGTACAGCGCCGAGCGTTTCGCCGATTCGCTGTTCGACACCGCCGCCGGATTCAAGCATGCGCCGATTCTTGATAGCGGGCCGGGTCGAGGATGACGCCTCGATCTACCGCTCAACCAGGCCGAGCGCTGGGTTGGCGACGAGAGAGCTGAGATCGGGTCAGGACTCGCGGGCGACGCCGAAGTGAGCGAGGAGGCGCCCCCGGCGCGCCACGGGGGGGCCTGTTGCTTCCGCAGCGCGTGCGGAGTAGAGAGTTCGAGCAAGAATCTGGAAGGACTGCGCGCTATCGGAGCGGGTCGGAGGCGGATCACCTTGCCCGTCGCAGACACGTCGTATCCCTTCCTGAGCATCTTCTGGGACATACTGATCTTCTTCGCATGGGTGATCTTCATCTGGATCGCGATCACCATGCTGATCGACGTCTTCCGCCGGCACGACCTCTCCGGCTGGGCCAAGGTCGGCTGGGTCGCGTTCGTCGTCATCCTTCCGTGGGTCGGCGTGTTGACCTATCTGATCGTCAACCACTTCGGGATGGCTAAGCGCCGGGCCAAGGAGGCACAGGCGGCACAGGCCGAATTGGATCAGTACATCCGCCGTGCCGCGGGAACGGGCGGACCTGCGAGCGAGATCGAGAAGGCGGGGCAGCTACTCGGTAACGGGACGATCACCCGCGAGGAGTTCGAAGCGATCAAGGCCACAGCAATCGGGACGAGATCGATGTGACCGCTGAAGCCTTGGCCAGCGACACATCGTTGCTCGTGAAGGCTCAATAATCCGGCCGCGAGTAGGCCGCTGCCCGCGGGTCCGCTTGGCTGGCTACATGTGGGCGCTGCTTGCCGTCATCGATGCCACCCTGCTCGGTCTCGGCACGGTGCTGCAGCAGCGGGGGACCCTCGAAGATCCGAAGGGCTCGGCAGGCAGCGACGTGCAGTTCCTGACCGGGTTGCTCCGCCGGCGGGTGTGGCTCCTGGGTATCGCCGTGGGCGGGCTCGGAGAGATCTTTCAGTTCCTTGCCCTGGTCAGCGGACCGTTGGCCGCCGTCCAGGCGCTGTCGACCCTCAGTCTCGTGATATCGCTGCCCTTCGGGGTCTGGCTGACCGGCCAGCGACTCACCCGGTCCGTGTGGGCGGGCGCTTGTGCCACCACGATCGGGATCATGCTGTTCGTGCTCCTCGGGGCTCCACAGATCGGCACTCGCTCCCCGCCCGCCCCCGCGTGGTGGTCCGCCGGCCTGCTCAGCGTCGTCCTGGTGCTGATCCTCTCCTCCGTGGCTCCCGGCCGTTCCGCATCGGTGCAGGCGACGCTCTTCGGCGCCGCCGCCGGTCTGGCCTTCGCCGTGGTCTCAGCCGTGACGAAGTCCCTCACCGTCCACCTCGGCGGCGGGCTGGGCGAGGTCGTGAGCAGTTGGGAACTGTACGCCCTCGCCGCCGCCGGACTGGTCGGCTTCACGATGGGGCAGTTCGGCCTGCGCACCGGGGCGCTCGCACCGGCGATGGCCGCGACGAATTCGGTGACACTGCTCGGCGCGGTCGTGCTGAGTCTCACCGTGTTCGGCGAGACGTTCTCGCCCGGTCCCGCTCACCTCGTGGCCGCCATCTGTGGCCTCGCCCTGACGGTGTTCGGCGTGGCTCTGCTGGCTCGAGCGCCTGCCGCCGAACCGCAGCAGACCTAGGAGACTGCTGAAGAAGTGGGTGCTGGGTGGGTGGGGCGCTTTGGCAGTCGTGCTGTGGTCAGCGCTTAGGGTGTGCGGCAGAGGGCCGCTTCGCCCGCGGGTGAGGGTGGCGTGCGGGCGGTGGGTGTCGAGGACGGGCGCCTCGGGCCGGTGCTGTGGGCTCGGGCGGGGTTTTCGGGGCCTAGGCCAGTGCCCAGGTGCCGTGGTGGTGCAGGCCCAGGGCGAGCAGGCGGCGCAGGTTGACCGCGGCGACCCGGAGGTGCAGCCAGGCGTTGTTCTTGCTCACGCCGCGGTAGGGGACGCGTCGGGCGCCGCGGGTCAACCAGGCCAGGGAGCGTTCCACCATGGGCCGGTGGCGCCGGTAGGTCTCGAGGTGTTCCGCGGTGGCGGCGCGGGCGCGATGAGCGCGCTGCAGCTTGTGGTGGGGCCCGAGCACGAGCTTGCGGCCCCGCCGTGAGGTGGTGCAGCGCTCGCGCAGCGGGCAGCCGCGGCAGGCGGCGCCGAAGTTGGCCGCGCCCTTGGGGTTGATCGGGCGGGTGATCCCGTTCGGGCAGGTCACGGTGTCGCCGGTGTCGCCGGTGTCGTTGATGGCGAAGTCATCGAGGGTGAACCCGCCCTGGACCGCGGGCCGCAGCGGCCAGGGCTTGATCACCGGGTCGTGCCCGGCTTCGTTCAGCGCGGCCAGCGCGTCGCCGGTGCCGTAGGCCGAGTCGCCCAGCACCTCCACGGGCTGGTCGTCGCCGAGGGTGGGGTCGCCGGTGAGCAGGGCGATCCCGACGGTGGCGTCGCTGTTGTCCGCCCCGGTGGCCTTGCTCAGCGCGGTGTCGGTGATCAGTCCGGTGTCGGGTTCGACGACCACATGGGCCTTGAAGCCATCCTGGCGGCGCTCGCGGGTCTTGTGGGCATGCCGGGAGTCGGGATCCACGACCGAGACCACCCGGTCCGGGGCGACCCGCCGCGCGATGCGCCACCGACCATCGGTGCCATCCGAGCCCTCGGCCGGCTCGACGTCCTGCCCGGCGATCAGCGCCAACAACGCCACCGCTTCGGACTGCTTGTCGGCGAGCCCCTCGCTGGCGGGGTAGAGCTCCTCGAGCCCGGCCAGCCGCCAGCGCGTCGCCGACCAGCGCCGAGACCAGCTCGTCGCGAGCCTGCGGGTCGTCCCAGGCGATCTCGGGCTTACCCGGGCGGGAGTAATCATGTCCCGAGGTCCGCGACTCGACGATCTCGGCCGCGCCGGGAACCTCGCGGGCGACCCGGCGGATCGCGGCGATCAGCTGGGTCACGGTGTCCTGGCGGGCGACCGCGTCGTCGAGGATCGTCGAGTCCAGCGCCCGGCGGGTCTTACCCGCCACCGCGCCGGTCTGGGCGATCACCTCGGCGACGACCTCGAAGATGCGCTGCGGGCGGGCCGAGGACGCCAACCGACGCCGCCAGTAGGTCAACGTCGAGGGGTCGAACGCGGTGTCGGTGACCGCCAACCCGCACGCGGCTTTCCAGCGCAGGTCGAACGTCAGCGCCTCGATCGCCTCCCGGTCGGAGAGGTGGTGCAGGGACTGAAGCACCAGCACCGTCGCGACGACCTCGCCGGGCACACTCGGTCGGCCCCGCTGACTGGGGAACAGATCTTCGAACAGCCCCGGCGGGAACAACCGACCCCGGTGAGCGGTCAAAAACCCGAACACGCTGCCCGGCTTGATCAGATGACCAGCCAGCGACTCCACATCCAGCAACTCACGCTGATCATCCGAGTGGCCCTGCACCAGACCAGGATCCCAGCCCACCGGCCAAGATCCTCGCCCGACACCCCGCTTAATTCAGCAGTCTCCTAGTAGCCCAGCACGCGCCCCTTTCCCGGCTCTTCCGGATCGGGTGGCCTCGACGAGGCCCTGCGGGAGGTCATCCCTGCTACAAGGGCGGAAAAGTGCTCACGAGCCGATGGCACCCAGCTCCGCGACGAAGGCCTCGAGGAAGTCGTCCCACCGCTCGGGGGCGGCGGCGGGCCGCACTACGAACTTCGTGATCCCGCCCTCGACGAACTCGCCCACGAGCCGCCGCGCCTCGTCCCAGTCCCGGGCGATCAGGCTCGCGGGGTCGACCTCCGGGCGGCGCCGCGCGGTCGTCGCGAACGCCTGCCCGACGTCGTCGTCGCCCGCCCCGGGCGGCATGACCAGCAGGTTCGTCCCGTAGTGGTCCTCCTCGACCTCCCGTCCCGCGGCGTCGGCGGCCTCGGCGATCACCCTGCGGGCCGCGGCGGCCTCGGCGGGGGTGACGAACGAGGCGAGCCAGCCGTCCGCCAGCCGCCCGACCCGCTCCAGCGCCGCCCGCACCAGCCCGCCGAGCCAGAGGTCGAGCGGCTTCGCCGGCCGGGGGCCGATCGAGGCGGCGTCGAGGGTGAAGAACCGGCCGTGGTGGGTGACGACCTCCTCGGTGAGCAGGCGCCGCACGACGACGAGGGCCTCCTCGAACACCGCGGCCCGCGGCCCGGGCACCGGGTATGCGGTGCGCTCGGCCCGCGTCGCGGGCTGCAGCCCGAACGACGGCAGGATGCGGCGCGGGGCGAGCGTGGCCAGCGAGGCGAGTTGGTGCGCGACGACGGCCGGGTTGCGGCCCGGCAGCACGACGACGCCGGTGCCGAGCTTGAGGTGCTCGGTGCGCCCGGCGGCCCAGCTCAGCGCGGTGAGGGGCTCGACGGCGTCGGAGGCGATGCGGTCGGGAAACCACACCGAGTCGATGCGGCGGCGCTCGCAGCCGTCGACGAGCGCGCGGGTGTCCTCGAGCGGCGCTGCGAGCGAGAGCCCGGCACCGATGCCCAGGCGGACCTTCATCGGGGCCGTCACGCCGCTCCCGCCTCGCGGCGCAGAAGCCCGGCCCGGCCGCCGAAGTCGTCGAAGAGCTGCCACGAGGCGAGGCGCGAGGCCTCGGCGCGCTCCGCGGTCTCGGCGCGCAGGCCCTCGGTCGTGATGCCCAGCTCGCCGAAGCGCGCCTCGATCGACGTGCCGGTCCAGCGGGACACCCAGGTCTCGAACTCCGCGGGGGTGATCTCCGGGTGGAACTGGAGCCCGAGGTGGCAGCCCCGGCGGAAGGCCTGGTCGCAGTGCTCCGAGCGGGCCAGGATCTCGGAGTCGGGTGGGGCGGTGAACGTGTCGAAGTGGAACTCCATCCACGGCCCCTCGGCGATCACGTCGGGCGCGGCGGAGGTGATCGTGCGCCAGCCGTTCTCGTGGTGGCCGTCCGCACGGCGCGCGGTGCCGCCGAGCACGCGGGCCAACAGTTGGCCGCCGAAGCAGATACCCAGGACCGGCACATCCGCTGCGATCGCCCGCTGCAGGTAGGCGATCTCGGCGGCGAGCCACGGCACGGTGTCGTCCCACGCGCCCTCTGCCGAGCCGAGCACCGCGATCGCGTCGAACCCGGAGGGGTCGGGCAGCTCGCCCCCGGCCACGCCGGGCACGATCTCGATCCCACGGCGCGCCGCCCAGGAACCGAGCGTCCCGGCCTGCACGAGCACGACCTCGGGCGTCACCTCGTGACCGATCACCAGCATCGTCGGGGAGTCCATGTCCGGCACAACGCACAGGATGGTGGACTTCGTCCGGTGAAGCCCTGTGCGTTCTGCGCCATCATCCGGGGCGACGCCCCGGCCCACGTCGTGCACACCGACGACGACACCGTCGCGTTCCTCGACGCCAAGCCGGTGTTCCCGGGCCACGTGCTGCTCGTCCCGCGCATCCACGTGACGACGCTGGCGGACCTTCTCGCCGAGCGCGTGGCGGGCTTCTTCACGCTCGCCCAGCGGCTCGAGCGGGCGGTCGAGTCCGCGACGGACGCGCCCGGCTCACTCGTGATGATCAACAACGTGGTGAGCCAGTCGGTGCCCCACCTGCACCTGCACGTCATCCCCCGCCGGCCGAAGGACGGGCTCCGGTTCTTCCTCGGCCCCCGTCATCCCTACCGCGACACACACGAGGCGGCCTCCGTTGCGCAGCGCATCGGGGAGCGACTGATGGACGGCGGTCCGGAGGCGCACTATTAGGCCGTCTGTACCAGCCGCTCTCAGCGCGCGAGACCGTGCTGGGCGTGCTTTTCGGGGATGAGCGGCCGGTGAGACGCGCTCAGCGGTCTCAGGTTGTGCGTCCGATCAGGTGGATCCGCCCCCTCCTTACGGCTCGTGCTGAGATAGTCACGATGCGCGGACGGGCGGCGTGGGTCACCGAGCGATCACCGTCCGCGACGGACACGGCGCGGACGACGGAGGTGGACATGACGGTCCTCGCGTGGGTCGCCGTTCTCGTCGGGGCGTGGTGCGTTGTCTCGGTCGTCGCTGCCCTCGGGCTCGGCGCGCTGCTGCGCCGCGGATCGGTGGTCGACGGTGACCTGAGCACCCAGGGCCGCGAACGCTGCACGCTCACCGACGGCGCGCTCGCGATGTGGCTCGCCGAGGTGCCGCACGTGCCGGACACCCCCGGCGTCCTCGTGGAAGGTGCGCTTCGCGCTCGTGAGCACTAAGTGCGGCTATAGCCACACTTAGTGCTCACAGGCGCTAAGCGCACCTACCGGTCGATGCCGACGGCCGACCGCACCGAGCCGAGCACCCGCCGGGCCCGCTCGCGGGCGACCTTCCCGCCCCGGGCGAGGACCTCGTCGAGATCACTGCCCGGCTCCATGAGCGCCTCGTAGCGCTCGCGCATCGGCCCGAGCCGCTCCTCGAGGACATCGGCGAGCTGGTTCTTGAGGTCGCCCCAGCCGACCCCGCCCGCCTCGAGCCGACGACGGGTGTCCGCGACGACGTCGTCGGGCGCGAACTGCGCGAGGATCTGGAAGACCGCGGACGAGTCGGGGTCCTTGGGCGCCTCGACCGGCGTGGAATCGGTCGGGATGCGCCGGACGAGCTTGCGCAGCTTCGACGCGGGCAGGAACAGCGGGATGTAGTTGTCGTACGACTTGGACATCTTGCGGCCGTCGAGGCCCGGCAAGGTGTGCCCCGTCGTCTCCGCCGGGATCACCGCCTCGGGGATCGTGAAACGGTAGCCGGCGCCGTAGAGGTGGTTGAAGCTCCCGGCGATGTCGGCGGCGATCTCCACGTGCTGCGCCTGGTCACGGCCGACGGGGACGAGGTCGGCCTCCATGATCAGGATGTCGACCGCCATGAGGATCGGGTAGTTGTAGGTCCCCATGTTGATCCCGGCGTCCGGGTCCTCGCCGGCGGCCACGTTGGCGTCGCGCGCGGCCTTGTAGGCGTGGGCGCGGTTCATCAGCCCCTTGCCGGTGATGCAGGAGAGGATCCACGTCAGCTCGAAGGTCTCCGGCACGTCGGACTGGCGGTAGAAGATCGTCCGCTGCGGGTCGAGGCCGGCAGCGAGCCAGGTCGCGGCCACCGACCGGATCCAGTGCGCCAGCAGTTCGGGTTCCCGGGCGGTGGTGAGCGCGTGGTAGTCGGCGATGAAGTAGAGCGACTCGTGCTCGCCGGCCTCCCCGGCCATCGCGATCGCGGGCTCGATGGCGCCGATCAGGTTGCCCAGGTGGGGCTCACCGGTCGGCTTGACACCGGTCAGGGAGGTCTTCGTGCGCGTGACCGGGGCGTTCTCGGTGCTGACCACGATCCTCGACCCTATCCCTGCCGGGCCCGCTCCCGGTCGATCAGGCCGCGCCGGTGGGCCGAGCGCTCGAACCAGGGCGTCGTGAGCGGCGGGATGCTCGCGAGCAGGCCGAGCACGGTGGTGCCGGCGCGCCAGCGGAACGTGCGGGCGGTGGCGAGGGTGATCAGGACGTAGAGAGTGAATAGCACTCCGTGGATCGGCCCGAAGATCTTCACGCCGACGTCATCGAGCACCACGAGGTACTTGAAGACCATCCCGATCAGCAGCCCCGTCCAGGAGCAGGCCTCGGCGATCGCGACGCTGCGGAAGGCCCGGGCGAGGACGGTCGGGTCGATCCGGGAGCGAGTGGTCGACGAGGTGGTCACGGGTGATCACTGTGCCGCAGCGTGGTGTGGCGGGAGTGGGACGCCCGGCCCGACGTCACGGAGGTCACGACGACGGGTGCGGCCGCCTCCGGCGGCAGCAACGGCGTTCCTGTCGTCTGACGTCAGGACGGCACCGTTCACTCGTCGCCGTCCCGTCCGGATTCGGACAACGGAGATCCGATCCCCGTGAGCGTGTCGCGCCGCCCCTTGCGCGTGTCGCTCACCGATCGGTGATCATGCCTCGATCTGTCCCGTCGAGGACCGCTCCGGCACCGCGTCGAGCAGCGCCGCCCGCAACGCGGCTGCCGCCGGGTTCGCCTCTCCGCGCGGCCACGCCAGGACCAGACGTGACCGCACCCCCGGCGCCGCGAACGGCATCGTCGTGAGCCCCTCGGTCCGCAGCGCCGACACCGAGGCCGGCAGGACGGCCACGCCCAGGCCGCGCGCCGCCATCCGGGCCAGCACCGTCGGGTCGCTGGCGGTGCACGTCACACGCGGTGCGGGGGACACCCCGGCGCATGCGAGCTCGACCGCCTCTCGCAGCGCGTTGCCCTCGACCGGCAGGACCAGGTCGCGGCCGGCGAGGTCGCCGGGTCCGGCCGAGCCGGCACCGCCCAGCGGATGGTCGGGCGGCACCGCGACCACCAGCGGCTGTTCGCTGACCGTCCTCCCCTCGAGGTCCTCGGGCAGCGCCCCGGCCGCGCCCACCAGCGCCACGTCCAACCGACCCGTGCGCAGCCCCTCGACCAGCGCGCCCGACCCCAGCTCGACCAGCGAGCACACGACCCCCGGGTGCGCGGCGGAGAAGTCGGCGACGACGCCGGGCACGTCCAGGAACGGCCCCGACCCCACCATCCCTGCGCGGACCGACCCGCGGAGCAGGCCGTCGAGGTCGTCCACGACGCGCCGCACGGCCGCCACCGCGTCCAACGCCGCCCGCGCGGCCGCGACCACCTCGACCCCCACCGGCGTCGGCCGCACCTGGTGCCCGGACCGGTCGAGGAGCACCTGCCCCAGCTCGCGCTCCAACTTGCGGACCTGGGCGCTCACCCCGGGCTGGGCGACGCGCAGGCGTTCAGCGGCCCGGGTGAACCCGTTCCCGTCAACGACCGCGACCAGGTACTCGAGCTGGTGGAGCTGCACGGCGCCATCATCGCTGCTTCTCACCGCCAGCACGAACAGCTCTTCGACTTCTGATGGCCCTGCCGCCAGGCTCGACGGCGTGACCACCCCGACCGTCGTCCTCGTCCCCGGTGCCTGCCACGGCGCCTGGTGGTACGCCCCCGCCGTCGAGGCCCTGACCGCCCGCGGTCACCGCGCGCTCGCCGTCACCCTGCCCGGGCTGTGCGAGCGGACCGACGAACTCGGCGCCGCGACCAACCTCGCGAGCCACGTCGCCGACCTCACCGCACGCCTGGCCGACGTCGACGGCGGCCTCGTCCTCGTCGGGCACAGCTACGGCGGCATGGTGGTCGCCGGCGCCGCCGACGCGCTCGGGGGACGCGTCGTCGGGCTCTGCATCGTCGACGGGTTCGCGCCCGAGGACGGCGACTCGTGCTGGTCGTCGGTGAACGACGCGATGCGGACCTGGTACGTCGACGGGGCCGCGCGCCCCGGGGTGCTCGTCGATCCCGTGCCGCAGTTCGACGCCCGCGCCACCGGCCACCCGCTCGCGAGCCTCGTCCAGCGGATCACGCTGACCGGCGCGCACCACGACGTCCCGGTGAAGCACTACGCGCGCGCCGCCCACCCGACCTGGACCCCGGTATCGCCCTTCGGCCCGGTCGCTGACCGGCTCCGCGGCGACTCCACGTGGACCGTGCACGACCTCCCGACCACCCACAACGTCCTCGCCGGCGGTCCGGACGTGTTCGTCGGGCTCGTCGAGGCGGTCCTGGCGGACGTGGCGACGCGCTGAGCCACGCCGACGGCGGGCAGGATGGCCGCCCGTGACCGCCGCGAACGCCGTACCCCCCGAGAGCCCGGGAACCGACTCCTTCCCCCGTCGCCAGGCCGCGACCCGGCGGTTCACCCTCGGCGCGCCGCGCGGGGTGACGATCGCTCCCGACGGGGCGCGGGTCGTCTTCCTGCGCAGCCGCGGCGGCGACGACCCGGTCACCTGCCTGTGGGTGCTCGACGTCGCCACCCGCGAGGAGCACCTGCTCGTCGACCCGCTCACCCTCGACGTCGCCGGCGAGGAGGACCTGCCCCCCGAGGAGAAGGCCCGCCGGGAGCGGGTGCGCGAGCAGTCCGGCGGCGTCGTCGACTACGCGACCGACCGCGACGTCGCGACCGCCGCGTTCGTGCTCTCCGGGCGGGCCTTCACCGTCGGGCTCACCCCCGGCTCCACCCCCGCCCCGCTGCCCGTCGAGGGACCCGTCGTGGACCCGCGCCCGGATCCGTCGGGAACCCGCGTCGCCTTCGTCCGCGGCGGGGCGCTGCACGTCCACGCGCTCGCCTCGGGGGAGACGACGACGCTCGTGACGCCCGACGCGGAGCACGTGACCTGGGGCCTCGCCGACTTCGTGGCCGCGGAGGAGATGAACCGCTACCGCGGGTTCTGGTGGGCCCCGGACGGCGCGTCGCTCGCGGTCGCCCGCGTCGACGACACCGCGGTCACTCGCTGGTACATCGCGGACCCGGCCAACCCCGACCGGGACCCGACCGCGGTCGCCTACCCCGCCGCCGGGACGACCAACGCCGCGGTGACCCTGCACGTGCTCGGCCTCGCCGGCTCCCGCGCCGAGGTCGACCTCGGCGGCGACGAGTACCTCGCCGCGGTCGCCTGGGACGAGCACGGACTGCTGGTGACGACGGCGCCGCGGGACCAGAAGCGCGTGACGCTGCGCGCGGTCGACCCGGAGTCCGGGGCGTCGACCGAGCTGCGTTCCGACGTCGACGAGGCCTGGGTCGACCTGGTCCCCGGCGTCCCCGCGCACCTCTCCGGCGGCGCGCTCGTCTGGTGCGCCGACGCCGACGACACGCGCCGGCTCCTCGTCGACGGCGAGGCCGTGACGGGTCCCGAGCTGCAGGTCCGCGGCGTGGCCGACGTCGACGGCGACACCGTGCTCTTCAGCGCGTCGCGGGCCGGCGCGCCCACGTCGACCGTGCTGCACGTCTGGTCCGCGCAGGCCGGGGTGAGCGCGGTGAGCGCGGCGTCCGGCGTCGCGTCGGGACGGCTCGGGGGCGGGGTGCTCGTCGTCGCCCAAGCCTCCCTCGACCACGACGGGACGATCACGACGGTGACCGGGCCCGGGACCTCGACGACGCTGCGTTCGCTCGCCGAGTCGCCGCGCCTGGAGCCGCGGGTGCACCGGTTCGCGGCGGGGGAGCGGAGGCTCGCGACGGCGGTGCTGCTGCCGCGCCACCACATCCCGGGATCCGGACCGCTCCCGGTGCTGCTCGACCCCTACGGCGGGCCGCACTCCCAGCGCGTGGTCGACGCGCGCGGCGCGTTCCTCACCAGCCAGTGGTTGGCCGACCAGGGGTTCGCGGTGGTGGTCGCCGACGGGCGCGGGACACCGGGCCGGGGACCGGCCTTCGAACGGGCGGTGCACGGCGACCTGGCGGGACCGGTGCTCGACGACCAGCTCGTGGCGCTGGAGGCGGCGGCGGCCGAGGTCGGGGACCTCGACCTCACCCGCGTGGCGATCCGTGGCTGGTCGTTCGGCGGCTACCTCGCGGCGCTGGCGGTGCTGCGGCGTCCGGACGCGGTGCACGCGGCGGTGGCGGGCGCCCCGGTGACCGACTGGGCGCTCTACGACACCCACTACACCGAGCGCTACCTCGGGACCCCGTCGTCGTGGCCGGACGCGTACGCGCGATCGTCGATCGTCGCCGACGCGGAGCGCCCGGCGACCGTCGAGGCGCCGCACCGGCCGTTGCTGCTCGTGCACGGGCTCGCCGACGACAACGTCGTGGCCGCCCACACGCTGCGCCTCTCCTCGGCGCTGCTCGCGGCCGGGCGTCTCCACCAGGTGCTCCCGCTCTCCGGGGTCACCCATATGACTCCGCAGGAAGTGGTGGCCGAGAACCTGCTGCGCCTGCAGGTGGCGTTCCTCAAGGAGTCGCTGGGGGTGGGGTGAGCCGGCCCTGGATGCCGGCGAAGCGTCCCTATCGGCGTGCTGGCGAAATCCGTCCCGCGGGTTTCTCCAAACCGCACCCATGCGCTCCGCGCACCGTCGACCCTGGTCCGCGGTTCGGGGACGGAGTCGGCGGTGGAGGACCCAGGTGGGCGAGCAGCCTGACGGTGCGGGCAGGGCGCCGGACGTGCGGTTGGTGCTGACGCACGGGCCGGACGGGTCCCGCCTCCTCGCCGACGGGCGCGCACTGTCGGTCCCGCCGCGCGCGTCGGCGACGGAGGTCGGTCTGGCCGCGGCACGCCGTCACGCGGGTCGCTCGGAGCGTGACCTGCGCGTCGAGGTCGTCGACGGCGCCGCGACGACGGTCGTGGCGGTGAGCCCCCACGGCACCGTCACCCTCCTCGAGGCGCCGGCCACGGAGCCGCTCCCGCGGCTCGCCGTGCCGGAGGAGCCCGTCACGGCGGTCGACCGGACGACGGTGCACGTCCCGGCGCCGCGACCGGCGGTCCCCACCGGCCCGCCCGTGTCGGCGTGGGTGTCGCCGCCGTCGTCGACGCGTCCGCGCCGACCCGTCTCGTCCCTCGTGATCGCCGGCCTGGTCGCGGTGGCGGTGCTGGTGGGTGCGGTCGGGACGGGGGTGGCCACGCTGTCGTCCTCCCACGCACTGCCCGACTCGTGCCGCCCGGTCACCGTGTACGCCGTCGGCGGCCAAGGCGGCTCGTCGGACGTGCTCAAGGGCGTCACCGATCCGCTCTCGCGGCAGTTCGGCGAGAAGGTCTCCGTGGTCACCGTGCCGGCGCCCCCCACCGGCGGGTCGTTCGCGTCAGCCGAGTCCGAGGCCGTGGGCTCCCTCGCCACCGCGATGGGCGACCACGTCGACGGCTGTCCCACCGGCTCGCTCATGCTGTTCGGCTACTCGCAGGGCGCACAGGTGGCCGGCGACCTCGCCTCGCGCGTCGGCACCGGCCTGGAGCCGCGCGTCCCCGCGAGGCTCGTGCAGGCCGTCGGACTGTTCGGGGACCCCGCGCGCAGCCCCCTCACCCGCGCGGTTCCCGACGGCACGACGGGGCAGGGCACCCTGCCGCCGCGCGCGGTCGGGTTCGGCTCGCTCGACGCCCGCACCATCGAGATCTGCGCCCCCGGCGACCCCGTCTGCGACAGCCCGCCGAACGCCGCCTCCCCGCCGCTCGAGCAGGCCGTCGCCTCGCCCGTGCACGGGTCCTACCAGCAGCTCCCGGTCGCCGCGGGCACCACGGCGCCCCAGTGGGCCGCGGCGTCGCTCGGCAAGGTCGTCGCCGCGGTCCCCACCACGTCCGGACCGGCGACGCCGAGCGCGCGCACCGCGCCGCAATCCGGGCCGGTGGCCACGACGACGCCGAGCTCGACCGAGACCGGGTCGACGGGCGCCGGCTCGATCCCGGACACCCCGACGAACGGGCCGGGCGCGACGACGACGGCGCCGAACGGGGGCGGTGCCGGCGCGGGAACAGGTGGTTCCTCCGGCGAGGGTGGCGGTACCTACGACCAGGGTGGAGCCACCGGCGCCGCGGGTTCGTCGGTCACGACGACGACGGCGGCGCCCCCCGCCGCGACAGGGTCGTCCGCGGCCGGCGGCACCGCGGACGGCGCCGGGGTGTCGACGCGCCGCTCGGGGTCGGCGTCGTCCACGACCACCCCGGACGAGGCCGGCCCCTCGGGCTCGTCGGACTCGAGCTCGACGCGCTCCTCGGCCGGCACGGGGCCGTCGGGGACGACCGGCACGGGGTCCTCGGGAACCGTCGGACAGGGTTCAGCCGGGACCTCGGACACCTCCGTCGCCGGCTCGGGATCGGAGACACGCGGTCCCTCGACCACCGGCTCGACCTCCACCGGCCGGGGCCCGTCGACGACGTCGTCGGACGACGGCTACGGCACCGCCACCGGGTTGGGCGCCGGCGAGACCGGCTCGAGCGCGACGGGCTCCGGCTCGTCCGCCCCGGCCTCGACCCGTGCCCGGTCGGGCTCCGCCTCCGAGGAACCGACCACGACGACGAGTGCCGGCTCCCGCGGGCGTGGCACCGGAGATTCGAAGACCGGCGACTCGAGCGACACCAGGACCGGCAACGGCGACGGGGCCACGGGCACGGCGACCGGCGCGGCGTGGTCGCTGGTCAAGGGCCTCGCGGGGTTCAAGTCGACCCCGTGGAACAACCAGAACGCCACCGACCCCAGCACTGCGTCGTCGCCGAACGTGCCGGGGCGTCAGGCGGTCAAGTTCGAGATGCCCGGAGGCGGGAAGCGCACCGAGGCCGAGCCGGACGTCCCGGTGTTCCAGCAGGGGCAGACCGCCTTCGTCGGCTACTCGGGCTTCTTCGACGCGGGCTTCCCGACGACCACCGACACCTGGCAGGTGATCATGCAGTTCAAGCAGCCGGGCACGGGGAGCCCGCCGCTCGCGGTGGAGGTCGGCAAGGGACAGCTGCGGCTCGCCAACAACGGGCACAACCAGAAGGACTTCTGCCCGGTCACCGACGGCGCGTTCTCGTTCCAGGTCGGGGTCACCTTCGGCGGGACGATCGAGGCCTGGTGCAACGGCAGGCAGACGCTCGCCGGCTACCGCACCCCGGAGTCGAACGTGCAGGGCAGCGCCTACCTCAAGACCGGTATCTACCGCGACGAGTCGATCAAGCAGGACAGCACGCTGTTCCTCAACGACCTCAAGGTCGGCAAGAGCCTGGACTCCGTGTCCGGGCTCGCGGGTGTCGACGAGGGAGCCATGTAGGAAGGCCCCGAACCGTGATCTGGGGGTTGACCACGGTGAGTGCTGTCCGTCTCGCTAGGGAAGCCTGGCAGGATGCCGACGACCGCTCCCGCACCGGGGCCAGTGGCGCGTCGTGGCGTCGCCACCCTCGCGGCCCTCGGCGTCGCGGTGGTCGCGTTCGGGTTCCAGCAGACCGCGGTGATGCCCGCGTTACCGATGATCCAGGACGATCTGCGCGCCTCGCGAGGCTGGAGCGCCTGGTTGCTGTCGGGCTACCTGGTCGCCTCGTCGGTGTTCACCCCGTTGGTCGGCAAGCTCGGTGATCGGTACGGGGCCCGCCGCCTGCTGCTCGTGGCCCTGGTCGTCTTCCTGGTCGGCTCGGCGGGCGCGACGCTGGCACCGAATCTCGCGGTGCTCGTGGTGTGTCGGGCGGTGCAGGGGGTCGGCGGCGCGGTCTTCCCCCTCACCCTCGCCCTGGCTCGGACGAACCTGCCCGACCAGCAGGTGCAGCTCGGGGTCTCCCTGCTGACCGGGGGGTTCGGCCTCGGTACCGCCCTCGGGTTCGGGCTCTCGGGCGTCCTGGTCGGCCTCGGTTCGTGGCGCTGGATCTTCGGAGTGGGCGCGGCGGTCCTCGTGCTGGGCACCGCCGTCGTCGCGGTGTTCGTACCGGCCTCGGCTACAGGCGCCCGCATCCGGCTCGATCTGCCCGGGGCGGCGCTGCTGGCCGTCGGGCTGGCGCTACCGCTGGTGGCCATCACCGAGGGCCAACCCCGGGGATGGACCTCGCCGTGGGTCATCGCCGCCTTCGTGGCCGGCGCCGCGGCGCTCGTGGCCTGGGCCACCTACGACCTGCGCGCCGCGGAACCGCTGCTCGACCTGCGCCTGCTCGCCCGCCGGCCGGTGCTGCTGACCAACATGGCCACCATCGGGCTGGGGTTCGCCATGTTCGGCACCTACTTCCTGCTCCCCTACCTGCTGCGCAGCCCGGCCGGGGCCGGCTCGGGGTCCAGCCCGCTCACCGACGGGTTGTTCCTGCTCCCGGTCGCGATCGGCCAGACCGCCGCGGCACCCGCGGCGGTGCCGCTCGCGCGCTGGATCACCGACCGCTGGGCGCTCACCCTCGGGCTCGCATCCGCCGCCGCAGCATCACTCGGGTTCGCCCTGCTGCACGACTCGGCAGTGCTCGTGCTGCTGTGGAGCCTGCTGCTCGGAGTGGGCGCCGGGCTCGGGATCTCCATCGGCAGCACGATCATCACCCGCACCGCCGCCGACGCCGAGACCGGCGTCGCCACCTCCATGAACAGCGTGCTCCGTCGCGTCGGCGGCGGCGTCGGCGGGCAGATCGGCGCGGCGGTCACTGCCGGCGCCGTGGTCACGACGGCCGCGGCCGCGAACTCGGCGTTCGTCGTCGCGTTCGGGCTGTGCGCGGTCGTGGCCGGTGTCGGGGCGCTTCTCGCCGCCGGTATCGCGCCGCAGGGAGCGCCGCCCTCACCCCGATCACCGACGCCGTCGCCGGCGTCCTGACCTCGCGGGCAGGGGTAGACGCCGGGCCCCAACGGGTACAGACCGGGTCGTCGGCGATCTGTGGGGAGCGTGACCGTGAGGGCCAGCGATCTGTTCGTCCGGTGTCTGGAGGCCGAGGGCGTCGAGTACGTGTTCGGCGTCCCTGGTGAGGAGAACGCGGATCTCCTCATGTCCATGCGGGACTCCGACGTCCGGTTCGTCCCGACGCACCACGAGGCCGGGGCGGCGTTCATGGCCGACGTCTACGGTCGGCTCTGCGGGAACCCTGGCGTGTGCCTGTCCACGTTGGGCCCGGGCGCCGCGAACCTCGTCACCGGTGTCGCCAACGCCAACATGGACAACTCCCCGGTGGTCGCGATCACCGGGCAGGGCGCGACCACGCGGCTGCACAAGGAATCGCACCAGGCGATGAACGTCGTCGAGATGTTCACGCCGATCACCAAGTGGACGACCTCCCTGCGCGACGAGACGACGATCCCCGAGGTCATCCGCAAGGCGTTCAAGCTGGCCGCGGCCGAGAAGCCGGGCGCGACGCACGTCGAGCTCCCCGAGGACATCGCCAAGCACGAGGTGGACAGCGCCCCGATCGTCCCGCCGGAGAAGGTGCGGCGACCGGTGCCGGACGACAAGTCGGTCCAGGCCGCCCTCGACCTCATCGCCCGCTCCGAGCGACCCGTCGTCCTGGTCGGCCAGGGCTGCGTGCGCACGCGGGTGAGCCAGCAGCTGCAGCGCTTCGTCGACGGCACCGGCATCTACGCCGGCATGACGTTCATGGGCAAGGGCGCCCTGTCCGACCGCCACGAGCGCAGCCTCTACTCGGTCGGCCTCGGGTCGCGCGACTACGTGACCGAGGTGTTCGAGGCCGCCGACCTCGTCATCGCGGTCGGCTACGACATGGTCGAGTGGCCGCCGGCGCGGTGGAACATCGGCCGCAGCAAGCGACTGCTGCACATCGACTTCGACCCGGCGGAGGTCGACGGTGCCTACCGGCCGACCGTCGAGATCGTCGGCGACGTCGCCGCGACGCTCTGGGCGATCAACGAGGGCCTGACCGAGGAGCACCACTTCCCCGACATCGAGGCCCACGCCCGCGCCCGCGCGCACCTGAGCGGGGAGATCAGCGAGGGCGGGGCGTCGGCTGAGGAGGAGACCGGCGACTTCCCGATGAAGCCGCAGCGCATCCTGGCCGAGCTGCGCGCCGAGATGGGCGACGAGGACATCCTGATCTCGGACGTCGGGGCCCACAAGATGTGGGTCGCGCGGCACTACCCCACCTACACCCCGAACAGCTGCATCATCTCCAACGGGTTCTGCTCGATGGGGATCGCCATCCCGGGCGGGTTGTCGGCGTCGCTGGTGCACCCCGACCAGCGCGTCTGCGCGATCTCCGGCGACGGCGGGTTCCTCATGAACGGCGCGGAGCTCGCGACGGCCGTCCGTCTCGGGGTCGCGCCGGTCAACCTGGTGTGGGAGGACAACGGCTATGGACTGATCTCCTGGAAGCAGGAGGTCGAGTTCGGCCGGCATTTCGGCACCGACTTCCCCTCACCGGACCTGGTGAAGGTCTCGGAGGGGCTCGGGTGCTACGCGCGCCGGCTCACGAGCGCCGACGAGCTGCGCCCCGCGCTCAAGGAGGCCTTCGACCAGCGCGACCGCCCGTCGGTGATCGTCGTGCCGGTCGACTACCGGGAGAACGTCAAGCTGACCCGGCGTCTCGGGCAGTTGATCGCCCACTGAGCGGACCGCGCGGGAGGTCAGGTCCGTTCGACGCGGCGGACCTGCTCTCCCGGCCGCCACGACGTGATCACCAGCTTGTCCGCCGACGGCGCGATCTCGGTGAGCACCAGTTCGGTGACGTCCACGGTGAAGTACGTGCCGTCCGGGCCCTCGCCCGGATATCCGACCTCACGGACCCGGCCGGACACCCGCGCGTCCCCGGGCCACTGCGTCGGGTCGCCCTCCGGCGGGTCCACCGACGGTGAGTGCAGCGCGATCCGGGGATCACGCCGCACGTCCGCGAGCTTGCGCGAGCCGGGCATCATCCCCAGCTGCAGCTCGCCGTCGGAGAACTCGGTTTCGATGCCGGACAGGCGCGGTGACCCGTCGCGCCGCAGCGTCGCCATCGTCTTGTGCTTGCCGCGCGCGAACAGCGCGCCCACCCGCGCCGCGAGCTCGGGGGCCGCCTGCTCCACCTCGGTCCAGTTCGCCATCCCCGAGGTCTAGCAGCGCCCCCCGACAGCGTCAGCGGTTGCTCGTCGTACCCGGACGGTGGGGCACCGCGGCCACCACGTCGTCGACCGAGGAGTAGCTGCCCTCGGGCAGCGCCGCCAGGGCGGTGAGGGTGGCGTCGTCGGACTCGCCCCGATCGGTCGCGTACGCCACGAGGTCGTTGCGCTCGGCGGGGAAGTCCATGCCCTGCAAGGCCTTGCGCACCCGGAGGTCGTCGCGCTCGGTCATCGTCTGCTCCCTCCACTGACGGGGTGGTCGACGCCGGGCCGGACCCGGCCGCTGCGGCGCGGCTGCCCGTCACGAGGCCTTCACCACACCTCGCCGTGACGGATCCCTCCGGCACGGGCGCGCCCACCGGGGCGTCGAGGAGAGTGGAGCCCCGTGACCACCTCCTCCGTCCGCCGGGATCGGCACGTCGCCGCCTCCCCGACCGGCGGGGCGCTGCTGGCGGTGGCCGTCCTGCTCGTCGCGATCAACCTGCGCGGGCCGATCGTCGCCGTCGCCCCCGTCGTCGGCGCGATCCGGGCTGACCTCGGGGTGTCCGCCGCGGTCGCCGGTCTGCTGACGAGCCTTCCGGTGCTCGCCTTCGCCGTCGCGTCGTCCCCGGCCTCCTGGCTCATCGGCCGGATCGGACCGGAGCGGGCGGTGCTCGTCGGGCTCGCCGTGCTCGGAGCCGGGACCCTGCTGCGCTCGTCCGACGGCGTGGCCGGGGCCCTCGGCGGCACGGTGCTGATCGGGGTCGGGATCACGGTGGGGAACGTCGTGGTGCCGGTGGTGATCGGCCGCGACTTCCCGCACCGCTCCGGCCCCCTGCTCGGCGCCTACACCGCCGTCATGAACATCGGCTCGATGATCACGCTGTCGATCACGGTGCCCCTCGCCGACGATGTCGGGTGGCGGATCGCCCTGCTGGCGTGGGTCGTCGTGATGCTCGCCGCAGCCGCGCTGTGGGTCGTCGCGGTCCGCCGTCGCACCCCCACACACGACGAGGCCGCGGCCGGCAGGAACGGCTCGTCCACCAGCGGAGAAGGTGACGAACGAGCCGTTCGTCCGCTGCCCCTCGCCGCACACACCACCGCCGTCGAGACCGCGCCGTGGCGCCGTCGCGTCGGCTGGCTGCTCGTCGCGGCCTTCGCCGGACAGTCGTTCAGCTACTACGGCCTGACGGCGTGGCTACCGGAGATCCTCGCGGACCTGCGCGGCCTCGGGCCGGCGAGTGCCGGGGTGGCCTCCTCGCTCTTCCAGAATCTTCGCGGTCGCCGGGGCGCTCGTCGTCCCGCTGGTGCGCGCCCGCACCGGCAGCCTGCGCGCGGCGTTCGTCCCGGTGGCGCTGGGCTGGCTGGCCCTGCCCTGCGGGCTGCTGATCGCCCCGGCGGCCTGGCCGCTCTGGTGCGCCCTCGGCGGGACGGCCCAGGGCGGCGGCTTCTTCGTGTTCTTCTCCGCCGTCCTCGCCGCGTCCCGCTCCACCGACGATAACCGCCGCCTCGGGGCGTTCATGCAGACCGGCGGGTACGCGGTGGGCGCCCTCGGCCCCACCGTGGTCGGCGCGCTGCACAGTGTCGGCAGCCCGGGCGCCGCGTGGACGCCCGCGCTCCTGCTCCTCCTCGGCGCGCTGGTGGCTCTCGCCATCAGCGGCTGGGCCGCCACACGCGCCCGGCCCGCATAGCGGCCGTTCTCGGCGGCCAGCGCACCCCCGCGCTGCGCGGACGGACGACCGACCGGTAGGAACACGGGCGTGTCGACCACCGTCGACCGGGGGGACGCGGCCCCGGAGGACGCCGATAGTGGCGCGCTCCCACGCACCGCCGGCTCGCACGGGGACACCGCGGTCGCCGTCGGGCTCCCGACGGTGCTGGTCGCGGTCCACCTGCTCGTCTACGGGCGCTGGATCGTCGACGACGCCGGGATCACCATGGCCTACGCCCGGTCGATCGCGACGGGTGCGGGTCCGGTCCTGCAGCCCGGGGCGGCGCCGTCGGAGGGCTGGTCCGACCCCGCCTGGCTCGCCGTGCTCGTCGTCGGGCGGTGGCTCGGCCTGTTCGACCACGGCGCCTGGTTCGGGGTGCCGGACCTCGTCGCGTTGCCCAAGGTCCTCGCGCTCGTCTGCTCGGCCGGGATCTTCTGGTCGTTCCACCGGGTCGCGGTCCGGGTCGCGCGCAGCCCGGTCACGGTGACGGTGCTGGCCGGGGCGCTCACCGCGGCCGCACCGCCCTACGTGGTCTGGATCGGCAGCGGGCTGGAGAACCCGCTGCTCGCCTTCGTCGTGGTGGTGCTCGCGGCCCGGCTGGTCACCGCGGCCCTCGACGGGCGGCTGCTCGCGCCCCGCGTGGCCGAGGTCTGCGGGCTGCTGGCGGGCGCGGCCGCCCTGACCCGTCCCGACGGTGCGGTCTACCTGCTCGCCCACCCGCTCGCGGTCCTGGTCGCTGCGGGGTCGGAGGAGCCGCGCGCCCGTCGGCTGCGGGCCGCCGCCACGTCGTTCGCCGTCGGTGCGGCCCCGGTGGTGCTCTACGAGATTCTGGCGCCTGGCCGAGTTCGGCCACCTGCTCCCGACGACGGCCCGGGCCAAGCAGCAGGGCGTGCTCTCCACGCTCGACCTCGCCCGCCCCGCGGACCTCGTCGGCCTCACCGGGTGGCTGGGGTGTCTGGTGGTGGCCGGCGCGATCGGGGCCGTGCTGGCCCGGCGGGCGAGCCCGGCCGCCGTCGTCGTGCGGCTCCTCCTGGTCCCGCTCGGCTTCGCGCTGGTGGCGTTCGCGGTGCTGGCGCCGGACTGGATGCCGCTCGCTCGCTTCGCCACTCCGGTGTGGCCGCTCTTGGCGCTGCTCGCGGTGGTCTCAGTGGCGGCGGTGCTGCCCGCACGACGCACCACGCGACGGCGGGCGCTGGTCGGTGTCCTCGTGCTCGCCGCGCTCTCGACCGCCGTCAGCTGGACGAGCGCGGCGTCGTCGTTCCGGGCGCAACCCACGGTGCCGCTCTGCGAGGTCGCGCGGTCGACGGCGGAGACGGTGGACGCGGGCGCCGACGCGCTCGGCGTGCGCTCGGGCTCCGTGCTCGGGGTCGATGCGGGCGGCGTGGCGCTCGGGAGCCGCCTGCATTTCGTCGACCTCGCCGGCCTCACCGACCCCGTGATCGCCGGCTACTGGGCCCGCGGGGACATGGCCGGGCTGCGCGACCACCTCTTCGAGCAGGTGCGGCCCACGTTCATGCGGCTCTGGCGGGGGTGGAACATTCCCGAGGGCAGCGGCCTCTTCACCGATCCCCGGCTTGGGCGGGACTACGAGCTGATCTGGACCAGCTCGCAGGGCGGGACGACGTACGTGCGCCGCGACGCGGTGCCCGACACCGACCACCTCGCTGCCGCCAGGCTCGTCTCGCAGCAGACGTGGGATGCGGTCATCACGTCGCTGGGCGACGCAGGACCGACTAGCTGGACGTGCGGCGCCGCCGTGCGGCCGTCGCCCTTCGGGACGGCGGCCGCGACGGCGGCGCGGGGAGACTGAGCTCGCGGCTCGCTTACGTCTTCCGGACCTCGGTGAGGTTCGCGTAGACGATCACGTTGGCCTCGTAGCTGCGGGCGGCGGGGTCGAAGACGCCACCGCAGGTGATCAGACGCAGCTCGGCGTCCGGAGTGTCGCCGTACACCTGGTCCGCCGGGAAGGCGGCCTTGGGGACGGTGTCGATGTGGGAGACGGTGAACACCGCGGTCTGCCCGTCCTTGCGGGCCACCATCACCTGGTCGCCCGCCCTGACGTCCTTGAGCTTGTAGAAGATGCCGGGTTTTCCGTCCCCGTTGATGTGTCCGAGGATCACGGCGGGGCCGAGAGAGCCCGGGGTCGGGCTCTTGTCGTACCACCCGGCCTGCATCGGGTTGGTCAGCGGCGGCACCGCGAGGCTGCCGTCCGAGTTCTGCCCGAGGTCCATCAGCGAGGACGTCGCCCCGATCGACGGCACGCTCACCGTCGTCGGGGGCGACGCCGCCAGGAGCTGCACGTCCGAGGCGGATTTCCCGGACTTCGAGGTCCCCGCGACGACGAGGCCGATGAGGGCGAGCACGACGACCAGCCCGATGCCGATCTTCAGGGTCGCCGAGTCGGTCTTCGACCGCCCCCGGGTGGGAGGGGTCTCGTCGGTGCTGGTCACGCGCGGCTCCTGGGACAGATCACTGGAACGAACCGTCGCCGGTGTTCACGCCACCCTTGGGCACCGAGCCCACCTGGGTCGCGTAGATGACCTGCGGGACGTAGTTGGGCGAGGCGTACCGGTCGCAGCCGCAGCCCTTGTCCCAGTACCGGCCGAAGTAGCGGTGGCCGTAGTTGCCGTAGTACTGCGGCGGCGCGTAGATCGTCATGATGCCACTGGTCGAGGAGGTGCTGCTCGTCGAGGTGCTGCTCGTCGAGGGCAGGACCGAGGGCAGTGTCGAGGGCAGCACCGACGGCAGTGTCGAGGGCAGCACCGACGGCAGTGTCGAGGGCAGCACCGACGGCAGGGTGCCGCTGGTCCCGCTCGTGTCGCTGGTCCCGCTGGTGCCGCTGGTGCCGCTGGTCCCGCTGGTCCCGCTGGTCCCGCTGGTGCCGGTTACGCCCGCGACCGCGCCGGTGTCACTGGTCCCGCTGGTGCCGCTGGTGCCGCTGGTGCCGGTCACGCCGGCGACCGCGCCGGTGTCGCTGGTCGTGCCGGTCTGGGCGGGCACCGACGTCTGTACCTCGGCGGTCGCGACGCCGGACCACACCAGGCCGATCAGCAGCATCCCCGCCGCGACCGCAGCGGTTCTCTTGAGGGTTCTGCGCCGCCCTTGGCTCATGTGTGCACACCTATCCCCTGGTTGGGCCAACCTCGACACCCGGCGTGTCGGCTTCAGCGAGCGCCGTGTTACGTCACAACGACGAAGCGGCTACTTCGGATGCTTACAATTCGGTGACGGCCGGACTCCGCTCTGCTGACTCCCGCTGGTTGGAGTCCACTCGATCGGGCTTCCGCCGCGCCCGCCATCGGTCCCGCAGCGCGAGGACCGTGCGCTCGGTCCCCGCCGCCGGGAGAAAGACCAGGTAGAGGCACCACATGCCGATGCTGAAGAACCCGACCATGATGAAGATCTCGATGCTCAGGTGCATGAGGACGCCCGCGGCGAGGACCCACGGCCGAGCCCGGCGGTTCCACACGAACAACCCGATCGAGAGCTCGGTCAGCAGCGTCCCGAAGGTGAACCACTCGACCAGCAGGGGCGAGCCGGCGACGAAGCCCGGCGATGGGAACCGCAGCTGGTCGAGCATGCGCAGCGCGTAGGTGATCGCCGTGCCGTTGCGCCAGACATCGCCCTGCATCTTCGCCCAGACGGCCGCGAGGTAGATGACGGAGAGCTGCACCTGCAGCATGCGCATCGCCCAGGGCGCGCGGCGCGGGAACTCCCAGAAGTGCTCCCGGTCCCGGCGCCACCGATCCCAGGACAGACTCTCCCCGGAGGGCGCGAAGACCAGGTAGACCGCGAGCACGCGCAGGAGGATGTCCCCGGAGTTGAGCACGTAGGGATTGCGCCGCTCCAGAGCGATCACCCCGACGAGCAGCACGATCGCCGCGATGCGCGGGGACGCCCCGATCAGCAGCGCGACCCCGGCCAGCAGCGTCGCCAGCCAGACCACGGCGAGGACGGGGACCGAGTTCGCCATCGTCAGGACGCCCCACTGCCCGGCGCTCACCGGCGGGGGGGCCGGGAGTACCCCGTCCGGGCCGTAGAAGACGAACAGGTGCGGGAGCTGGGTCAACGTCCACAGCGTGATGACCAGGCCGTACGCGATTCGGAAGACCGCGAGGGGCGCGGTCGACTCGGGGGTGAAGAAGAAGCGGTCCCAGGCGCCCCACACCCGCTCCCCGGCCCGCCGCACCAGCGTGCTCGCGCTCACGACCCGACCCCGATCGAGAAGAAGGGATGCTCGGCCCACGGCGTCCGTGGCGCCGGCGCGTCGGGCGGTTGGCTCACCGCCGAGATGTTGACCAGGGTCACGACGGTGGGGGAATGGCCGGCCGCGCGGTCCTGGTCGGCCACCCACTCGGCGTAGGGCGCCCACCGTGGCTTGTTGTCGGGGCCGTTGAGCAGCGTGTCGGCATAGCGCTGCCAGCGGTAGTCCCAGTACTCGGCGAGGCCGTGCTGCATCGGGACCGGATAGGTGGTCGTGGTGCCGTCGCGCTCGAGCACTCGCGCCTCGAGATAGGTGCTCTCCCTGCGCGGGCCGGGTGCGTAGACCGCCCAGCCCTGGTCCAGGCCGAGGACGTTCGCGACCGGGGCCGCGGCGTGCACGAGCGCGCGCTTGGTGATCGAGTCGGGCATGTTGATGATCAGTACAGTGCCGAGCAGTACTACGATCACGACGCTGATCAGAGCGCGGCCACGAGGTGTGCGCTCCAGCCGCTCCTGCAGGTCCGGACCGCCCTGCTCATCGTGATCGGCCGGTGCCTCGGTCTCGGTGCTCATCCGGCGCTGCTCATCGGGCACGCTCCGCGATCTCCGTCACGGTGGGACCGCGCGAGGCTAGCAGCGGCCCGACGGCGGCCCGTCGCCGGTTTCCTTCTCGGTGACCGGCGGGTAACCGAGGAGTTCGTCCGGCTGCGCGGACTCCGTCGGGGAGGGCCACGATGTGGTGGAACCAGGTGGTGGGCCTCGGGCTCGCACCCGCCGGCCGCGCGACCATCGGGCTCACGGGGCTCCGGCACCGCTCCGTCGGCGAGGCTGAGGCCGCCGAGCACCCGGGCGACGGGCCCGTCGTCCTCCTCGGTGGCCTGGGCGAGACGCGTCCGTGTTTGGAGCCGATGACCCTCTGGCTCACCGCGCTCGGCTACGACGTCACCCCGTACACCCTCGGCGCGGGGATGGGCTGTGCACAGCGAACCGTCACCTCGCTCACCCGGCGGATCCGCGACCTCGCCGACGACGCCGGGCGCCCGGTCCGCCTTGTCGGCCACAGCCGCGGCGGGCAGTTCGCCCGTGCCGTCGGTACCGAGGCGCCGGACTCCGTCTCCCATCTGGTGACCATCGGGACCCCGTTCGACCAGTGGGGCATCACCCCGCCGATGACCGCGCTCGTCTGGGGCCTCGCGGCCGCCGGGACGGCCGGGGTGCCGGGGCTCTACCGCCTGGGGTGCCTGGTCGGCGGGTGCTGCGCACGCTTCCGGGACTCGCTGCGCGCCCCATGGCCGCAGGACATCCCGTTCACCAGCATCTACTGCCGGTCCGACAGCGCTGTGCCGTGGCGCTCGAGCCACGACCCCTACGCCCGCAACGTCGTGGTTCCCTGCGGGCACATCGCGCAGCTGACCTCGGCGGCCACCCAGCGCGCGGTGCGCCACGCATTGGCCCGCACCGCGACGGAGGGGACCGCGGTCGCCGCCTGAGGACGGGGTTCGGGAGCCGGCCCTTCCGTCACGGGTCAGCCCGGGGTGAGGATCGGCCGGTGGACGCCACCGGCACGTTGGACGAGGACGAGCGCACCCGGTGCCTCGTCGAGGCCGAGGGACATGCGGCGGAGCTCTTCGCCGAGGTCGACCGGCGGGGACTGATCGCGCCGGGGCGGTGGGAGTCCGAGATCAGCACCGCGGTGCGGGACCTCGGGGCGGGGATGTTCGGGACGTCGCGCCACTGGCACAAGCGCGTGGTGCGCTCCGGGGAGAACACGCTGCAGCCCTACCGGGAGAACCCGCCCGACCGCCGGATCGCCGAGGACGACATCGTGTTCGTCGACCTCGGGCCGGTGTTCGAGGCGTGGGAAGCCGACGTCGGGCGGACCTTCGTGCTCGGCGACGACCCGCGCAAGCACCGCATCACCGCCGACCTGCCGCGGGTGTGGGAGGCGGGCCGGGCGTACTTCGACGACCACCCCGACATCACGGGCGAGGAGCTCTACGCGCACGTGTGCGGCCTGGCGCGCGAGGCGGGCTGGGAGTTCGGTGGCCCGCACAGCGGTCACCTCGTCGGCGAGTTCCCGCACGAGCTCATCGACGCCGAGCGCCTCCACAGCTACATCACGGAGGGCAACGACACCCCGATGCACCGTGCCGTGGACGCCTCGGGGCGGCGCTGCCACTGGATCCTCGAGGTGCACCTCGTGGACCGGGAGCACCGCATCGGCGGCTTCTTCGAGCAGATGATGCGGTGACCAGGGACTATCGGTCGGTGCGCTCGCTGGGGTAGCGCTGCGTGCCGAAGCCGTTGTCGGTGCCCGTCGAGCTGCCGACACCTCCGGTCCGGAACTGCTGGGGTCCGTACTGCCCGGCCTGGCTGGGCCCGAACCGGGCCCGCCCCGGGACGCTGGTCTCCTTGCGCACCTGGCGCAGGGCCGTGTCGAGCTGGCGGCGGAAGCGGCCGTGGGTGCGCTGGTCGATGAACGCCGCCGCCTCGTCGGCGTACCGGTTGACCTTCTCCGGGTTCTCGCGGGCGTACTGCCGGGCGACGGCCACGGCGGCTCCGAGGGCGGCCACGCGACGCATCAGGGCCATCATGTGCACCTCATCCGGTCGGGTCGGACCCCGGCGGTGACCGCGGGGTGGGGACACACCCTGGGTACCACGATCCGGCCCCCGCTCACCCGTCGGGGACGCGGACGCGATCCCGGTCACTCCGGACGCCGATCAATGGTGCACGAGCCGAACGCGCACCATTCCTCGAAATGGCCCGGGTCCTCGACGTGAAAGACGTGTGTAGCCGGGCAGCACACCTCCGGGTCTGGGGGGATGACCCGGATTTCGTCGGGGGGAGACGTTGCTGCCCGGCTACGCGAACCAGGGTATTCCTCCCCGAGGCGTCCAACAAGGTGCCGGGGCGTGAAGCTTGTGTGGGCTCGCGATGCCCGGGCGCCGGGCCTGCGATCAGGGGGAACGGGTCCTCCGGACGGCCTGCGCCGGGGCTGGGCGTTTGGTGGAAGCGTCTTCGGGAAATGCGGGATCTCCGCCGAGACATCTGCCGGCCGAAACGGGGAACGCACGGCGGTGATCCCATTCGTCGTTCGGAATCGGATCAGCTCTGGCCCGCGGGCCCGGAAAGCCGAGGTGGTGCCGCGCTCCCGGAGTACCGGGTCGGCCTGCCCGGGTAGTCGGCGGGCATGGCTGATCGCACGTCCGGCACGGCCGACCTCGAGTTCTTCTTCGACCCCATCTGCCCGTTCTGCTGGGTGACCTCGCGCTGGGTGGTCGACGTGGCCCGGCAGCGCGACCTCGACGTCGTCTGGCGCCCACTCTCGCTGGCGATCCTCAACGAGGGGATCTCCTACGAGGAGCGGAAGAGGGCGTCACCGGAGTACCCCGACTCGCACCTGCGCGGCCTGGAGATGCTGCGCGTGGTGCACGCCGCGCGCGAGGCGCACGGGCCCGGCGTCGTCGGGGACCTCTACACCGCCCTGGGTGAGCTGGTGTGGGACTCGGAGCCACCGGCGGGCGACGACTTCGGGGCCGTGATGCACGAGATGGCCCGGGTGCGCGACCTGCGCCCGGCGCTGCGGCAGGCGGGGCTGCCCGAGGACCTCGCCGAGGCGAGTTCGGACACCTCCCGCGACGACGACCTGCGCGCCGAGACCGAGGAGGCCGCGCAGCGCTGTGGCGGCGGGGTGGGGACGCCGATCCTCTCGTTCTCGCCGCCCGACGGCCCGGCCCTCTTCGGACCGGTCATCGACGCCCCGCCGTCCGGTGACGAGGCGCTGCGGCTCTGGGACGCCGTCGAGACGATCGCGCGCTGGCGCGGGTTCGCCGAGCTCAAGCGCACCGTCCGCTCGTTCCCGGACACGCCCCTGTCGTCGAAGCTCGCGGGCACCCAGACTCAGGTGCGCTAGGTCACGGTCGAGGAGGGGAGGTCGCGGGATGCCCAAGGAGATCCTGGTCAGCTACGGGGTGGACATCGACGCCGTCGGGGGGTGGCTCGGCTCCTACGGCGGGGAGAACTCGCCGGGCGACATCTCCCGCGGGCTGTTCGCCGGCGAGGTCGGGGTGCCCCGCGTGCTGGAGCTGTTCCGGCGCGCGGGCATCCGGCAGACGTTCTTCTGGCCGGGGCACTCGGTGGAGACCTTCCCCGAGCAGTTCGACGCGTGCGTGGCCGCCGGCCACGAGATCGGGGTGCACGGCTACAGCCACGAGAACCCGATCGCGATGTCGCGGCAGCAGGAGTCCGACGTCCTGGACCACTGCATCTCGCTGATCGAGGAGCGGTCCGCCACGCGCCCGACCGGCTACGTCGCGCCGTGGTGGGAGTTCTCGGAGATCACCAACGAGCTCCTGCTCGACCGCGGGCTGACCTACGACCACTCGTTGATGCACGACGACTTCACGCCCTACTACGTCCGCGTCGGCGACTCCTGGACGAAGATCGACCTGAGCGCCGACGCCGCGGAGTGGATGCAGCCGCTGCGCCGCGGCGAGGAGACCGACCTCGTCGAGCTGCCGGCGAACTGGTACCTCGACGACCTGCCGCCGATGTTGTTCATCAAGGGCAGCCCGAACTCCCACGGCTTCGTCAACCCGCGCGACATCGAGCAACTCTGGCGCGACCAGTTCGACTGGGCCTACCGCGAGCTGGACTACGCGGTCTTCACCATGACGATCCACCCGGACGTCTCCGGGCGCCCGCAGGTGCTGCTCATGCACGAACGGCTCATCGAGTACATCAACTCCCACGAGGGCGTGCGCTGGCTGACCTTCGACGAGATCGCGCAGGACTTCCTCCGGCGCTCGCCGCGGGGAGCCTGAATCATGGACTTCAGTGAGAAGGACTCCGTCGACGCCGTGCTCGCGAGCTTCGCGGACACGCCCGACCCACGGCTGCGGGAGGTGATGGAGAGCCTCGTGCGCCACCTGCACGGCTTCCTGCGCGACGCGCGCCCGAGCATCGCCGAGTGGGAGCAGGGGATCGAGTTCCTCACCGCGATCGGGCAGAAGTGCGACGAGCACCGTCAGGAGTTCATCCTGTTCTCCGACGTGCTCGGTGCCTCGATGCTCGTCGAGACGATGGAGGCCGCCCGTCAGGCACAGGACGCCACCGCCTCCACCGTGCTCGGGCCGTTCCACGTGGTGCGGAGCCCAGAGCGCGCGCTCGGCGACACGATCGACTCGGTCGGCACCGGGGAGCCGTGCCTGATCGAGGGCTCGGTGACCGCCCCGGACGGCACGCCGGTGCCGGGCGCGCGGATCGACGTCTGGCAGGCCGACGACCACGGCTTCTACGACGTCCAGGTCCCCGATGCCCAGCCGCTCGGCAACGGTCGCGGCCTGTTCACCGCCGACGACGAGGGCCGGTTCTGGTTCCGCTCCATCGTCCCGGCGCACTACCCGATACCCACCGACGGACCGGTCGGGGCCCTGCTGCGCGCCACGAAGCGCCACCCGTACCGCCCGGCCCACGTGCACTTCATCGTCGAGGCGCCGGGCCACGTCCCGGTGACCACGCACGTCTTCGTCGGGGGCAGCGCCTACCTGGACTCCGATGCGGTGTTCGCCGTGAAGCAGTCGTTGGTGCGCGACTTCGCGCCGGTCGACGACCCCGACGCCGCCGCTCGCCACGGCCTGCCCAACCCCTTCCGGCGCGCGCGGTTCGACGTCGTCCTGCAACCGGCCGACGGGTCGGGGGCGTGAGGTTCACCGAGCTGCCGCGCCCGACGCGGGTGGTGTTCGGCGCCGGCCGGTTCGCCGAGCTCGGCGAGGAGGTGGCCCGGCAGGGGTGGCGCCGGGTCGTCGTCGTCACGACCCCGGGTCGGCGGGCGTTGGGGGAGCGGGCGGCGGAGCTCCTCGGCGAGCGGTGCGCTGGGGTGCTCGCCGACGCCGTGGAGCACGTGCCGGCCGAGGTGGCCGACGCCGGCGTCGCCCGGGCCCGGGAGCTCGGTGCCGACGGGTGCGTGGCCCTCGGCGGCGGTTCGGCGATCGGGCTCGGGAAGGCGATCGCGCGCGACACCGCGGTGCCGCTGGTCGCCGTGCCCACCACCTACTCCGGCTCGGAGATGACGCCGGTCTGGGGCCGGACCGAGGACGGGGTGAAGACGACGGGCCGTGACGAACGGGTGCGTCCCGCCGTCGTCGTCTACGACCCGGATCTGACGACGTCGCTGCCGGTCGCGGTGTCGGTGACGAGCGCGGGCAACGCCCTCGCCCACGCCGTCGAGGCCCTGTGGGCACCGGACGCGACACCGGTGACGCGGCTCGAGGCGACCGAGTCGGCCCGCGCTATCGTGGACGCGCTGCCGCGGGTGGCGGCCGCCCCGGCCGATCCCGGCGCCCGCGCCGACCTGCTCTACGGCGCGTGGCTCGCCGGGGCCGGGCTCGCGGTGACGACGATGGGGCTGCACCACCGGCTGGCCCACGTCCTCGGCGGCGGGCTGGACCTGCCGCACGCGGGCACCCACACGGTCCTGCTGCCGCACGTCCTGGCCTGGACGCTCCCGGCGGCGCCGGAGGCGGCCGCGGCGCTTGAGCGGGCGCTGGGCGGGGAGCCGGCCGACGTCCTACGGCGGCTGTTCGCCTCGCTCGGTGCGCCGACGACGCTCGCCGCGCTCGGGGCGGACGCCGACGCGCTCGACGTCCTCGCCGAACGGGCGGTGTCGCCGCCGCCGGCGCACCCGCGGGTGCCGACGGCGCCCGACGTCCGGGTCCTGCTCGACGCGGCGCTGCAAGGCTAGGTTGCGGGGATGACCCAGCCCCTCGGACGGCGCGAGCGCAAGAAGGCCGCCACGCGCCGCGCCATCGCGGACGCGGCGCTGGAGCTGTTCAGCGAACGCGGGTTCGACGCGGTCGGGGTGCGCGAGGTCGCCGAGGCCGCCGACGTGTCGACCGCGACGCTCTTCAAGCACTTCCCGGGCAAGGAGGCGCTGGTCTTCGACGAGGACGTCGACGCCGAGGACGCGCTGCTCGCCGCCGTCCGGGACCGACCCGCGGGCCAGGGGATCGTCGCCGCGCTCCACGCCCACCTGCGCGACGTCATCTCCTCCGTCGACGCCGACGACCCGCAGGTCCGGCGCCTGGTCGGCCTCATCGAGAGCTCCGAGGCGCTGCGCGAGTACTCCCGCCGCAGGTGGCTGCGCCACGAGGCCGCGCTCACGGCGGCGATCGTCGAGGAGTGCGACGGCCGGGTCCACCCGACGACGTGCGCCGCCCTCGCCCACTTCGTGCTCGAGACCCGGGGGCTGCTCCAGGGTGAGCCCGCGCCGCTCGCGGCGCTGGACCGCATCATGGTGCTCCTCGAGCTGGGCTGGTCCGCGCACGTGCCTGGTGCCTCCGGCTTGTGAGCACTTTCGGGTGTTATAGCCCCCGGAAGTGCTCACGAGCGCGCAGCGCACCTGTGCGCATCCCGGGCGCGCGGTGCACGGTGGTGGACGGCGTGAGTCACTACCCGCTGGAGGAGGGCGCGGCATGACGGTCGAGTCCGGGACGACGACCGTGCCGCACCCGGTCCCGCCCCTCGCGGCGGCGTCGACCTCCCCCTGGGCCGGCGAGAGCCCGACCGACCTGCCCGACCTGGTGGGGCGGCTCGCCCGACGTGACCCGGACGCCGTCGTCGTCCGGGAACGCACCGCGAACGGGCTGATCGGGGTGACCCGCGGCGAGCTGTGGAACCGCGTGCGAGCCCTGGCCGACGAGCTGCGCGAGCACGGCGTCGGGCCGGGCGACGCGGTCGCGGTCTGGCTGCCGAACTGGAGCGACGCCATCGTCTGGCAGTGCGCGGTCGCGGCGCGCGGTGCCCACGTCGTCGGGATCAACACCCGCTACGGCGTCGAGGAGGCCACGCACGTGCTGGAACGGGCGCGCCCGGTGCTCGTCGCGCTCGCGCACGACTTCCACGGGCTGGACCTGCTCGGGCGGCTCCGGGACGCCGTCGAGGGCTCCGGGGTGGTCCCGGCGGTGGCGCTCGTGGCCGGACCCGGGCGTCGGGCGCCCGAGCACCCCGCGGCGGCGGACGTCGGCGACGAGGCGTGGACCCCGGTCCGCACCGACGGGCCGGAGCCCGCGGCGTCGGACCCGACCGCGCTCGCCGTCGCCTTCACGACCTCCGGCTCGACGGGCCTGCCCAAGCTCGCGGCGCACACCACGGCCGGGGTCCTCTCGCACGCGGTGGCCGACGCGGCCGCGCTCGGGCTGGGCGAGGGCGACGTCGTGCTCGGCGCGCTCCCACTGTCCGGGGTCTTCGGCTACAACGCCGTCCTCGCGGGGCTCGCGGCCGGGGCGTGCGTGCTGCTCGAGCCCGTGTTCGACGCCGACGAGGTCCTTGACGACATGGCGGCGGCCGGCGTCACCCACCTCGCCAGCGGCGACGACCTCGTCCTGCGGCTCTCGCAGGCCTGGCACCGCCTTCGTCGGGACCTCTCGGCGTGGCGGTGGTGGGGCGCCGCGGACTTCCAGGGGCGCTCGCACGAGCTCGCGGCGTGGCTGGGCGCCGAGATCGGCACCGAGACGGCCGGTGTCTACGGGTCGTCGGAGGTGTTCGCGCTGACCGCGATCTGGCCGCTCGCGGAGCCGACGCCCGCGCGCTGGGCCGGCGGCGGACGGGTGGTGCACCCCGGCATCGAGGTCCGGGTGACCGACCCCGTGACCGAGGACGTGCTCGGCCACGGCGTCGAGGGCGAGCTGGAGTTCCGCGGCCCGAACGTGGTGGACGCCTACCTGGGGGCCGACCCGGACGTGTTCGCCGCCGACGGGTGGTTCCGCTCGGGCGACCTCGGGGTGCTCGTCGACGACGGCGCGTTCGTCTACGTGTGCCGGATGGGCGACGCCCTGCGGTTGCGGGGCTTCCTCGTCGATCCCGCCGAGATCGAGGTCCGCCTGGCCGCGCACCCGGCGGTGCACACCGCCAAGGTGGTGGGCGTCGAGGGCGAGGACGGGGCCACCGTGGCGGTCGGGTTCGTGACCCTGGAGCCCCCGGCCGATGACCCGGGTGACCTGCGGGCGTGGTGCGCCGAGACGCTGGCGCCGTTCAAGGTGCCCGCCGCGGTGCACGTGCTCGACGAGATGCCGACGACGTCGGGCACCAACGGCGTCAAGATCCGCACGCAGGACCTGAGGTGCTTCGCACGTGAGCACTAGTCCGCCCTATAGGGCGGGTTAGTGCTCACGAGCGCGCAGCGCACCTATGTGTTCTGCACGTGCTGGAACCCGAACCGGCCCTTGATGCAGAGGTGCCCGTGGGTCACCGAGTGGTCGTGCGGCGAGGTCACGTTGACGATCGTGTTGTCCTGCACGTGCAGCTCCAGGGTGCAGCCGACCCCGCAGAACGAGCAGATCGTCGAGGTCACCGTCTCGCCCTCCGGGTCCCAGATCCCGGCCTCGCGCCGCTCGTGCTCGGCGACCGACTTCAGCGCGCCCGTCGGGCACACCCCGATGCAGTTGCCGCAGTACACGCAGGCCGACTCCGGCAGCGGCACCGCGAACTCCGTCGAGATCGTCGCGTCGAACCCGCGCCCCGCGACGGCGATCGCGAAGGTGTTCTGCGCGTCGGTGCCGCACGCCTCGACGCACTTGTAGCAGAGGATGCAGCGGGCGTAGTCGCGCACGTAGAGGTCGTTGTCGACAGTGACCGGCTGCGCGACGGTCGCGCGGGTCTCTCCGTCGGGCTCGGCGTGGTGGCCCGGGTGGTGGTTGCCGCGCTCCCCGGCCGCGGCTGGTGGGCCGACGGGGCCATAGCGCTCGGGGTCGGCGCCGTACTCGACCGACCAGCGGGCCACGTCGTCGCCGGCCTGGGACATGTCGTTGGCCGACTCGAGGAGCTCGAGGACCATCTTCCGGCTGTGCGCGACCCGCTCGGTGCCGGTGCGCACCACCATCCCGTCCTCGACCAGTCGCGCACAGGACGGGACGAGCGGCCGCGACCCCTCGACCTCCACGACGCACACGCGGCACGCGTTCACCGGGGTGAGGTTCGGGGCCTGGCAGAGCCGGGGCGTGTCGCACCCGGCCCGGTCGAGGACGTCCATGATCGTCGCGCCCTCGGGGACGCGGTGCTCGACGTCGTCGACGGTCACCGTGACCAGCCGGCGGATGGCGCCCAGGTCGATCGTCGTCATGCGTTCTCCCCCACCAGTCCCAGCTCCAGTGCCGAGCGCACCGCCGAGGCCGCGGTCTGCCCGAGCCCGCAGATCGAGGCGTCGGTCATGACGCGGTCGACGTCGGTGAGGAGCTGCAGTTCCGTCGCCCGCCCGCCGATCTCGCGGCCGCGCACGATCCGCGCGAGCGCTTCCTCCTGGCGCACCGTCCCGACGCGGCACGGCACGCACTGCCCGCACGACTCGTCGCGGAAGAACCCGGCGATCCGGCGCAGCACCGGGGCCATGGGGATCGTCGAGTCGAAGCACAGGACGACCCCGGACCCGAGCGACGCGCCGATCTCCCGGGTGCCCTCGAGGGTGAGGGGCACGTCGAGCTGGTCGGGGGTGACGAACGAGCCCGCCGCCCCGCCGAGCAGGATCGCCCGCAGCCCGGGTGGGACGCCGCCGGCGAGCTCGAGCAGCTCGCGCAGCGTCGTGCCCATGTCGACCTCGTAGACCCCCGGCCGGGCCACCGTCCCGGAGAGGCAGAACAACCGTGTCCCGGTCGAGCGGCCCGACCCGACCGCGGCGAACGCCGGTCCGCCCTCGGTGACGATCCGGAGCACGTTGACCAGCGTCTCGACGTTGTTGATCACCGTGGGCTGGCCGAAGAGGCCGGCGACCGTAGGGAAGGGCGGCTTCGCCCGGGGCTCGCCGCGGCGGCCCTCGAGCGAGTTCATCAGCGCGGTCTCCTCGCCGCAGATGTAGGCGCCCGCGCCGCGGCGGATCTCGATGTCGAAGGCGCGTCCGGAGCCCATGACGTCGTCGCCCAGCAGCCGGTGGTGGCGCGCCTGCTCGACGGCGTGGCGGACCGCGCGCTCCGCGGCCGGGTACTCGCCGCGGATGTAGAGGTAGCCGGTCCGCGCGCCCACCGCGATGCCGGCGACGGTCATGGCCTCGACCAGCGCGAACGGGTCGGCCTCCATGAGCACGCGGTCCTTGAAGGTGCCGGGCTCGGACTCGTCGGCGTTGCAGATGAGGTACTTCGCCGGTTCCGGGGAGCCGGCGACGGCGGCCCACTTCGTCGAGGTCGGGAACGCGGCGCCGCCCCGGCCGCTGAGCGCGGCGACGGTGACCTCGTCGACGACGCGGGCCGGTCCGATGGCGAGCGCGCGCCGCAGCCCGGTGTAGCCGCCGGCGGCCCGGTAGGCGTCGAGGTCGGCCGGGTCGACGACGCCGACGCGGGCGAGCAGGTGCAGGCCGGCCTCGCCCGCCTGGGGCGTCGACTCGACGGGGTCGGGTCCGGGGACGTCGGCGCCGCCGAGCCCGTCGAGCACCGCGGTGACGTCGGCCGGGGCGATCTGCTGGTGGTCCCCGAGACCCACGGCGGTCTCGACGGTCGAGCTCCGCTCCGCGGGCTCTCCGGTCTCGACGGTCGAGCTCCGCTCCGCGGGCCCTCCGGCCCGCTGCAGGAAGACCGCGGGCGCGCGCTCGCACATGCCCAGACACGGGCTGCGGGTCCAGGTGACGTCCTCGCGGGCGCCCGGCGGACCGAGGCGGTCCTCGAGCGCCGCGCAGAGCGCCTCCCCGCCGAAGGCGCCGCACGCCACGTCGTCGCACACGTGCGCGATCCGCGGTGCCCGGGGTGTGACCGAGAAGAGCGCGTAGAAGGTGGCGACGCCGTACGCCTCGGCCGGCGGGACGTCGAGCCGGGCGCACACGTGTCCCAGCGCGCCACGACTGATCCACCCGACGGCGTCCATGACGGCGTGGAAGGCGGGCAGGAGCAGGTCACGGCGCTCGCCGGGCGACCCGGTCGCCGGGGGGTGGTCCCCGACGACGGCGTCCACCGCGGCCCGTTCGACGTCGGTGGGCGCGTCGGGCAGCAGTCTCGAATCCACTGGACCCCTCTCAGGCTCACGATCCGGCCACCGGGACCCGCGTGTCAGAAAAGTCCCGTTGCTGACGTCCGGTGTCCGCCACGAGACGTTCCCGACGCTCGGGGAGCTTCTCGATCCGGATCGCCGTCGCCTTGAACTCCGAGGTGCCGGACTGCGGGTCCCAGGCCTCGTTGGTGATGAGGTTGACGTCGACCTGCTCGGAGAAGTGCGGCGTGATGAACGCGAGGCCCGGCCGCGCCGCGTCGTCGAACCGGATCGGCGCCTCGACGGTGCCGCGCCGCGACACCACCCGGACCCGCTCGCCGTCGTCGACCCCCAGCGCCTTCGCGTCGGCCGGGTCGACGCACAGCGCCTCGTCCCGGCGCAGCGGCGAGGCGTACCCGCCGCTCTGCACCCCGGAGTTGAAGGAGTCGAGACTGCGCACCGTGGTCAGGCGCATCGGGAACTCGGCGGTGAGCACGTCGAGCGGCCCGGCGTGCGCCACCCCGGCGAACGGCGCCGGCCGCCCGCGGGCGGCGGGGTCGCGCTCCCAGAGCCGGGTGTGCATCGTCGGGGTGCCGGGGTGGTCCTCGCTCGGGCAGGGCCACTGCAGCCCCCCGTGCTCCTCGAGCCGCGCGTAGGACATCCCGGCGTGCCAGTCCAGCGAGACCGCCCGCAGCTCGTCCCACACCTCCTCGGCCGTCGGCCGGCCCCAGTCGTGGCCGAGCCGGGTGGCGAGCTCGCAGATGATGTGGGTGTCCGGCCGGGCGAGCCCCGGCGGGTCGAGCGCCTTGCGGACACGCTGCACCCGGCGCTCGGAGGAGGTGACGGTGCCCTCGTACTCGCACCAGTCGGCGCAGCTGGGCAGCACCACGTCGGCGAGCTCCGCGGTCGCGGTGCGGAAGATGTCCTGGACGACGAGGTGGTCGAGCCCGGAGAGCAGCGCGCGGGCGTGGGCGGCATCGGCCTCGGACTCGGCCGGGTTCTCCCCGACGACGTAGACCGCGCGCATCTCACCGCGCTCCATGGACTCGAACATCTCCGAGAGGTGCAGACCCTTGCTCGTCGGCACCGGCGCCCCCCAGACGGCCTCGAAGCGGGCGCGCTCGGCGTCGTCCCCGACGTCGTAGCCGCCGGGCAGCTTGTTCGGGATGGCGCCCATGTCGCCGCCGCCCTGCACGTTGTTCTGCCCGCGCAGCGGCACCACTCCCGAGCCCCATCGCCCGACGTGCCCGGTCAGCAGCGCGAGGTCGATGAGGGCGCGGACGTTGTCGACGGCGTTGTGGTGCTCGGTGATGCCCAGCGTCCAGCACAGCTGGGCGCGGTCGGCGGTCGCGTAGGCCATGGCGGTCTCGCGGATCAGGCCGGCGTCGACGCCGGTGACCTCCTGGGCGCGCCCCAGGGTCCACGGCTCGACGGCGGCCGAGTACTCGTCGAACCCGGTCGTGGCGCGCTCGATGAACGTCCGGTTCTCCAGGCCCTCGTCGAGGATCACCCGTCCCATGGCGTGGGCGAGCGCGATGTCGGTCCCGACGTCGAGCGCCAGGTGACCGCGGGCCCACCTCGCCGACGCGGTGCGCCGCGGGTCAACGACGTAGAGCTGCGCGCCGTTGCGCAGCCCGGTCAGGACGTGGTGGAAGTAGATCGGGTGGGTGTCGCGCGCGTTCGAGCCCCAGAGGATGACGAGGTCGGTGTCCTCGACCTCGGAATAGGCGCTGGTGCCACCACCGGCGCCGAACACTGCCGTCAGACCGACGACGCTGGGAGCGTGTCAAGTGCGGTTGCAGGAGTCCACGTTGTTGGACCCCATCACCACCCGCGCGAACTTCTGGGCGATGTAGTTCATCTCGTTCGTCGCCTTGGAGCAGGAGAACATCCCGTAGGCGTTCCCCGGGATCCCGCGGAAGCCCGCAGCGGCGCGCTCGAGGGCCTCGTCCCAGCTCGCGGGACGGAGCTCGCCCTGCTCGCGCACCAGGGGCTCGGTGAGACGGACGTGGCGCGGAGCGCGCATGGGGGATCGACCTCCGACGTGACTGATCGTGCTCTCGACGTCACGCTAAACGTCGTGGAGATCAAGTGCGAGCGGCGTCACAGCGCTCGCGGGTCAGCCCTCACAGAGCCTGCGCAGCGTCTCCAGGTCCGTCGCGACGACGGCCGCGTCCCGGGCCACGTCGTCGTCGCTCATCCCCTCGCGCCGGCGCACCGTGAACACCACCTCCGCGCCGTCGCCGTGGGGCAGGACACGCATCGGGTTGAGGACCTCGGTGCCGTCGGGCAGGCGGACGGTGTGGTCGAGCACACCGAGGTCGTTCGGCTCGACGAAGCGCACCGTCACCTCCCCGAACGGCGAGGACGCGTTCCAGGACCCGTCGCCGACCGGGGTCACCGTCGCCGTCGCGAGCCCGGAGGCCCAGTGCACGAGGTGCTGCGGGTCCGCGGCGTACTCGTGGACCTCACGCCACGGGCGGGCGATCACCCGCGAGACGTGCCGAGTTCCGGCGTCGGTGTCCCCCTCGCTCACGGGGGCGATCCTGCCACCGGCGCCGCCCCCTGCGGCCACGGCGCCCAGGGACGACGATGCCGACGTGACCGGGCCGCGCGTGACCGTCGTCGGGGGCGGGATCGTGGGTCTCGCGGCGGCCTCACGGCTCCTGGACCGGGGCTGGCAGGTGACCCTCCTCGCCGACCGCCCCTCCGCGGCGTCCACCTCCCACCTCGCCGCGGCCGTCTGGTTCCCGACGCGTGCCGCCCCCCGCGACCGCGTCCTGGCCTGGGGCTCGGCGACCTTCACCGAGCTCGCCGACCAGGCGCGCCGGAACGTCCCCGGCGTGGTCATGCGCGAGAGCCTCACGCTGCACCGCGAGGACCCGGGAGAGCCGTGGTGGGCGCCGGCCGTGACGGGCCTGCGCGCGGCGCGCCCCGACGAGCTGCCCCCCGGCTACACCCACGGCCTGCGCTTCGCCGTGCCGCTGGTCGAGATGCCGGTGCACCTGCCCTGGCTCACCGAGCAGGTCGCCGCCCGCGGGGCACGGTTCGCCACCCGGCACCTGACCCGTCTCGACGAGGCCCCTGGCGCCACCGGAGGCCCGGACCTCGTCGTCGCCGCCCCCGGGCTCGGCGCCCGCGAGCTCGTCCCGGACGCGAGCGTGGTCCCGGTGCGCGGGCAGATCGTGCGGGTCCGCAACCCCGGGCTGACGCTCTCGGTGCGCGACGAGGCCCACCCCGGCGGCCGGGCCTACGTCCACCCGCGCACCGACGACGTGATCCTCGGCGGGACCCTCGAGGAGGGGGTCTGGGACGCGACCCCGGACCCGGCCACCGCCGCCGCCATCGTCGCTCGCTGCACCGACCTCGTCCCGGAGCTCGCGGGGGCACCGGTGCTGGGCACCGTCGCCGGGCTGCGGCCCGCCCGGCCGACGGTGCGCCTGGAGCGGGGGGTGCTCGCCGACGGCACCCCGGTGATCCACGACTACGGGCACGGCGGCTCCGGGATCACCCTCGCCTGGGGCTGCGCCGACGAGCTCGCGGGCCTCGCGGAGCGCACCTGACGCGCAGAGTGGTCAGAGTGGGCAGAGTGGGATGGCGGGTCCCAGGATGAGGGGTCCCTCGTCGCGGCCGTCGCCGCGGCGCACCGTGGACCCGTACCCGATCAGGACGTCCCGGAAGGCGATCATGCCCTCTCTCCCCACCCACGACCTGCCCGGTGGCACCGCCCGCCTGGGCGACCTCGAGGTCACCCGCGTCGGCTACGGCGCGATGCAGCTCGCGGGCCCCGGGGTGTTCGGCCCGCCGAAGGACCGCGAGGAGGCGATCCGGGTGCTGCGGACCGTCGTCGACCTCGGCATCAACCACATCGACACCTCGGACTACTACGGCCCGCACGTCACCAACGAGATCATCCGTGAAGCGCTCTCGCCGTACCCGGAGAACCTCGTCCTGGTGACGAAGGTCGGTGCCTGGCGCGACGAGCAGGGTGGCTGGCCGCCGGCGCTGGAGCCCGACGAGCTGCGCAGCGCGGTGCACGACAACCTGCGTCGCCTCGGGGTGGACGCCCTCGACGTCGTCAACCTGCGCCTCGAGGCCGACCACGACAACCCGCTCGCGCCGATGGCCCAGCCGGTGGCCGAGCGGTACGGGGTGCTCGCCGAGCTGGCGCAGCAGGGCCTGATCCGCCACCTCGGGATCAGCACGGCCTCGGCGGACCAGATCGCGGAGGCGCAGACGGTGGCGCCGGTGGCCTGCGTGCAGAACGCGTACAACCTCGCCCACCGCGAGGACGACGCCCTGGTCGACTCCCTCGCCGAGCAGGGCATCGCCTACGTGCCCTACTTCCCGCTGGGCGGGTTCTCGCCGCTGCAGTCGCAGATCCTCGACGACGTGGCGAAGCGGCTCGACGCGAGCCGGATGTCGGTCGCGCTGGCGTGGCTGCTGGCGCGCTCGCCGAACATCCTGCTCATCCCCGGCACCTCCTCGGTCGAGCACCTGCGCGAGAACGTCGCGGGGACCGGGCTCGAGCTGCCGGCCGACGCGCTCGCCGAGCTGGACACGATCGGACGGTGAGGGCCTGACACACCCGCGGGGCCGCCCCGGTTTGCCGGGGGCCACACGCGGTGGCAGCGTCCGCGCCGACGGTTGACCTCCCAGCCGGCCCCCCGTCGCCCCGGCGACATCGGACGTCCCTCGCGGAGGTCTCGCAGTGGAGATGCCCCGACCGCTCGCGGCCGCCCTGCGCCGCTGGCCGCTCGCCCGTCAGGTCGCCGGCCCGGACCCGCTCGGACGCGGCGAGGCGGTGCGCTCCAACGCCCCCGACCCGTGGCGCGCGCGGACCGAGGACGCCGACGCCGTCACCCGTTCGGTGTGCCCGTTCTGCGCCGTGGGCTGCGGGCAGCGCATCTACGCGAAGCAGGGCCGGGTCACCCACATCGAGGGCGACCCCGACTCGCCGATCAGCCGCGGCCGGCTCTGCCCGCGCGGCTCGTCGAGCCTGTCGCTGGTGACCTCGCCGTCGCGCATCACCACGGTGCGCTACCGGCGTCCCGGCGGGACCGAGTGGGAGGACCTCGACCTCGACACGGCGATGGACATGATCGCCGATCGTGTCGTCGACACCCGGGCCCGCACGTGGCAGGACACCGACGACGAGGGGCGCGTGCTCAACCGCACCCTCGGCGTCGCCCACCTCGGCGGCGCCACGCTGGACAACGAGGAGAACTACCTCCTCAAGAAGCTCTACACCGCGATCGGCGCCGTCCAGGTGGAGAACCAGGCGCGCATTTGACACTCCTCCACCGTCCCCGGTCTGGGGACCAGCTTCGGGCGCGGCGGCGCCACCAACAACCAGCAGGACATCGCGAACGCCGACTGTGTGGTCCTCGAGGGCTCGAACATGGCGGAGGCCCACCCGGTGGGCTTCCAGTGGGTCATGGAGGCGAAGGCACGCGGCGCCACGATCATCCACGTCGACCCGCGCTTCACCCGGACCAGCGCTGTCGCGGACACCCACGTACCGATCCGGCCCGGAACGGACATCGCGTTCCTCGGCGGGCTGATCAACTACGTGCTGCAGAACGAGCGGGACTTCCGCGAGTACGTCGTCGCCTACACGAACGCGCCGATGCTCATCAGCGAGGAGTTCGTCGACACGGGTGACGAGGAGGGGCTCTTCTCGGGCTGGGACCCGGAGAAGGGCACCTACGACACCTCGAGCTGGCAGTACGAGGGGGTCGAGGTAGCGGCGGCGTCCGGTAACCGCGACGACTGGTCGCGGGTGGCGAACGATCAGGAGGCCCAGCGCATCGCCCACCTGCTGGGCCAGTCGGAGGGCGCGGGCTCGGGCGGCGCGACCTTCCGCGGCGAGCCGCACCGCGACGACACCCTGCAGCACCCGCGCTGCGTCTACCAGGTGCTCAAGCGGCACTTCGCGCGCTACACGCCGGAGATGGTCTCGGAGGTCTGCGGCACGAGCCCGGCGCAGTTCACCCAGGTCGCCGAGGCGATCTGCGCGAACTCGGGCCGCGAGCGGACCACGATGTGGGTCTACTCGGTGGGCTGGACGCAGCACACGGTGGGCGTGCAGTACATCCGGGCGGCGTCGATCCTGCAGGGCCTGCTCGGCAACGTCGGGCGTCCCGGCGGCGGGATCATGGCCCTGCGCGGGCACGCGACGATCCAGGGCTCCACCGACATCCCGACGCTGTACGACCTGCTGCCGGGCTACATCCCGATGCCTCACACGCACAAGCAGATGCACCTCGCGGAGTTCCTGGCGGCCGACTCGGCCGCCAAGGGCTTCTGGGGCAACATGCCCGCCTACGTGGTCAGCCTGCTCAAGGCGTGGTTCGGGGACGCCGCGACACGCGAGAACGACTTCGGCTTCGACTGGTTGCCGCGCATCGACGACGACCACTCGACGTTCACGACTGTGCTCAACATGATCGACGGGAAGTGCGAGGGCTACTTCGTCCTCGGCGAGAACCCGGCGGTCGGCACGACGAACTCCATGCAGCAGCGCGACGGCCTCGCCGCGCTGAAGTGGCTGGTCGTGCGCGACCTCCAGGAGATCGAGACCGCCACGTTCTGGAAGAACGGGCCGGAGATCGAGACCGGGGAGATGCGCACCGAGGACATCGGCACCGAGGTGTTCCTCCTCCCCGCCGCGACCCACATCGAGAAGGCCGGGTCGTTCACCAACACCCAGCGGCTGCTGCAGTGGCGGTACAAGGCGGTCGAGCCCCCGGGTGACTGCCGCAGCGACCTGTGGTTCGCGTGGGAGCTCGGGCGGCGGATCCGGGCACGCCTGGCGGACTCGCCGCTCGAGCGGGACAGGGCGATCCGGAACCTGACGTGGGACTACCCCACCGAGGGCGTGCACGGCGACCCGGACGCGCACGAGATCCTCAAGGAGATCGGCGGGGTCGACGCGGACGGCACGCCGGTCTCGGGCTACACCGCGCTGCGCGACGACGGCTCCACCGCCTGCGGCTGCTGGATCTACTCGGGGGTCTACGCCGACGGCGTCAACCAGGCCGCGCGGCGGACGCCGGCCGGCGGGGAGAGCCCGGCCGCGCTGGAGTGGGGCTGGGCGTGGCCGATGAACCGTCGGGTGCTCTACAACCGCGCCTCGGCCGATCCCGAGGGCAGGCCGTGGAGCGAGCGCAAGGCCTACGTCTGGTGGGACGAAGAGGAGGGCCGCTGGACCGGGCACGACGTGCCGGACTTCGAGCCCGAGAAGCCGCCGTCGTACCGGCCGCCGGAGGGTGCCGAGGCGCAGGACGCCATCGCGGGGAACGAGCCGTTCATCATGCAGGCCGACGGACGGGTGTGGCTCTACGTCCCGACGGGCCTGGCGGACGGTCCGATGCCGGTGCACTACGAGCCCGAGGAGGCCCCGAGCCGCAACGCGCTGTACCCGCGCACCCGGGCCAACCCGGCGCGGCAGCGCTTCGTCCGGTCCGACAACCCCTACAACCCGTCGGACCACCAACCGGGCTCCGAGGTCTTCCCGTACGCGTTCACCACGTTCCGGATCGCCGAGCACCACACCGCCGGGGGCATGAGCCGCTGGACGCCCTACCTGGCGGAGCTGGCGCCGGAGATGTTCGTCGAGGTGTCCCCGGCGCTCGCGGCCGAGCGGGGGCTGGAGCACACCGGGTGGGCGACGATCGTCACGGCACGATCGGCGATCGAGGCCCGGGTGGTGGTCACCGAGCGGTGCAAGCCGCTGCGCATCGACGGCCGGACCGTGCACCAGGTCGGGCTGCCGTGGCACTGGGGCCCGAACGGCCTGGTCCCCGGCGACGCCGCCAACGAGATCATCGGCATCTCGCTGGACCCGAACGTGCACATCATGGACACCAAGACCGGCACCTGTGACGTGGTCGCGGGCCGGCGGCCCCGCGGGTCGGCGCTGCCGGAGTTCGTCGAGTCCTACCGCCGCCGGGCGGGGATCGGGGTCACCGAGGAGTGACGGCGGGGTGCGTCAGTCCGGGGGCGCTCGCCGCAGGGCCACGAAGCGGACCGGTCCGAGCTCCTCGCGCTGCCCGTGACGGTGCCGCACCAGCACCCCCTCGTGGCCCGGACCGACCGGGGCGACGAGCACACCGTCCGGGGTCATCTGGTCGAACAGCGCCGGAGGGGGCGCGGGGGCCATCGCGGTGACGGAGACGGCGTCGAACGGGGCCCGGTCCGGCGCGCCGGCGGCACCGTCGCCGTGGCGGACCTCGACGGCGCCGAACCCGGCCGCCGCGAGCGAGCGGCGGGCCGCGCACACCAGTGCCGCGGACCACTCGACGGTGACGACCGTCGCGGCGCACGAAGCGAGGACCGCCGCCGCGTAGCCCGAGCCGGTCCCGACCTCGAGGACCCGCTCGGTGCCGGTGAGCCCGAGCGCCTCGGTCATCCACGCCACCATCGACGGCGCGGAGATCGTGGCGTCGTCGCCGAGCGGGAGGGGCCGGTCCTCGTAGGCGACCGCGGCGAGCTCGGGGGGCGCGAACCGCTCGCGCGGGACCGTGTCCATGGCGGCCAGCACGAGCGGATCCGTCAGGCCCATCGCGCGCAGGCCGTCGACCATGCGGTGCCGGCGCGCGGCGGTGGCCTCCGGTCCGTCGGTGTCGGCGCGCCGGTGGGTCACCCCTCGGCCTCGCGACGGGCCTCCGCTCCGCTTTTCTCGTCGAGGCTTTCGTCCTGGCCGCCGGCGCGCCCCACGAAGACGTCGGTGTCGCCGGTGCCGGTCGTCGAGCCGGAGTCGCCGGGGTGGTCCTCGTGTCCCCCACCGCCCGGGCGGCTGCTGGCCACGGCCGGATCCTCGCCCACGTCGGACTCCGAGCCCTGCGACACGTCGGGCTGGCCCAGGGGTCCGTCCTCACCGCGCACCTTGCGTGCCAGGCGCGAGAACGCGTCGGAGAGCGCCACGGGGTGCTCCTCTCATCGGGTACCCGGGGGATACCGCGTACCGCCCCCGACGAACCGCGCCCCCGCCGCCACGTGTCCCCGTACCCCGTCCGCGGGTAGCGAGCGGACGTGAGCCGATCCGCCGAGTTCCTGGTCGTTGCCAACCGCCTGCCCGTCGACCTCGTCACCTCCGACGACGGCGACCAGCAGTGGCAGGCGGCACCCGGTGGACTGGTCACAGCGCTGGGGCCCGCCCTGCGCGGGCGGCGGTCGGCCGCGTGGGTCGGGTGGCCCGGCGTGCCCGACGCCGCCCCCGAGCCGTTCGCCGACGCCGCCGTCAGCGAGGACGTCACCCTGTACCCGGTGCCGCTGGACGCCGACGAGGTCGCCGCCCACTACGAGGGCGCGTCCAACGCCACGCTCTGGCCGCTCTACCACGACCTCATCGCCGCCCCGGTGTACGACCGGGGCTGGTGGGAGGTCCACCGCCGCGTCAACGAGCGCTTCGCCGACGCGGCCGCCGACGTCGCCGCGCAGGGGGCGACGGTGTGGGTGCAGGACTACCAGCTCCAGCTCGTCCCGCGGCTGCTGCGCGAACGTCGCCCCGACCTGCGGATCGGCTTCTTCCTGCACATCCCGTTCCCGCCGGTGGAGCTCTTCCTGCAGCTGCCCTGGCGCGCCGAGGTCGTCGAGGGGCTCCTCGGGGCCGACCTCGTCGGCTTCCACACCCCCGGCGGGGCCCGCAACTTCCGCTGGCTCGCGTACCGGTTGTGCGGCGCCGACGTCGACAACTCGGCGATCGGACTGCGCGAGGCCCCCGGGGAGATCCGGCTGCACGGCCACACCACCCGGGTCGGCGCCTTCCCGATCTCGGTGGAGTCCGCGACCCTCGCGCAGCGCGGGGCGGACCCGGCGACGGCGGAGCGGGCGGCGCAGCTGCGTGCCGAGCTCGGCGACCCCGAGACGGTGCTGCTCGGGGTCGACCGGCTCGACTACACCAAGGGGATCGGCGTTCGTCTGGAGGCCTTCGGCGAGCTGCTCGACGACGGGCGGCTCGACCCGGCCACCACCGTGCTGGTGCAGGTGGCGACGCCGAGCCGGGAGCGCGTCGACGCCTACCGGCGCACGCGCGACGAGGTCGAGCGCACCGTCGGGCGGCTCAACGGCGACCACGCCGACCTCGGCCGCCCCGTCGTGCACTACCTGCACCGCTCGCTGCCGCCCTCGGAGCTCGCTCCGCTCTACCTCGCCGCGGACGTCACGCTCGTGACGCCGCTGCGCGACGGCATGAACCTGGTGGCCAAGGAGTACGTCGCGACCCGCCCCGACGACAGCGGCGCGCTCGTGCTCTCGGAGTTCACCGGCGCGGCCGAGGAGCTCACCGACGCCTGGATGATCAACCCCTACGACCTCGACGGCGTGGCCGACGCGATCGTCGAGGCGGCGGCGGCCGCGCGGTCGGGGGACGACGGGGCGCGGGCGCGCATGGCGGCGCTGCGGGCCCAGGTCCGCGAGCACGACGTCGCGCTGTGGGCCGAGACGTTCCTCGCCGCGCTCGGCGTTCCCGAGGCCTGACCACCGCCGACCGACCCGGACGGCGAGGGGCACGGGGGCAGGGTCGTGGGGCCCCCGGGCTGCCTGGCGTGCCCCTGAGCTTCCGGCGACGTGTCGCGCGCGACCGGTCACGGGTAGCCGCGCGACCCGGCCGCCTGACCTCGGGCCCGAGCCCGCCCGACACCGAGCTGACAGGAGACGCGTGACATGAAGGCACTGACGTGGCAGGGACAGGGCGACGTACGCGTTCAGGAGGTCCCGGACCCGACGATCCAAGCCCCGACGGACGCGATCGTGCGCATCACCAGCACCGCGATCTGCGGCTCGGACCTGCACCTCTACGAGGTGCTCGGCCCGTTCCTCGACCGGGGTGACATCCTCGGGCACGAGCCGATGGGGATCGTCGAGGAGGTCGGCTCCGAGACCGGCGAGCTGAAGGTCGGCGACCGCGTCGTCGTCCCGTTCAACATCTCCTGCGGGCACTGCTGGATGTGCGAGCGGGGCCTCAACGCCCAGTGCGAGACCACCCAGAACCGCGACCAGGGCATGGGTGCCTCGCTGTTCGGCTACACGAAGCTCTACGGCCAGGTGCCGGGCGCGCAGGCCGAGTACCTGCGGGTACCGCAGGCGCAGTTCGGGCCCATCGTGGTGCCGGAGGGCCCGCCCGACGAGCGCTTCCTCTACCTCTCCGACGTCCTGCCGACCGCCTGGCAGGCCGTGGCGTTCGCCGAGATCCCCAAGGGCGGGAGCGTCGTGGTGTTCGGGCTCGGCCCGATCGGGCAGATGTCGGCGCGGATCGCCCGCCACCTCGGCTACCGGGCCATCGCGGTCGACTCGGTGCCCGAGCGCCTGGCCATGGCCCGCCGTCACGGCATCGAGGTCATCGACTCGACCCACGTCCAGGACGTCACCGCGGCCGTCCGGGACATGACCGACGGGCGCGGGACCGACTCCGCGATCGACGCCGTCGGGATGGAGGCGCACGGCTCGCCGATCCCGCAGATGGCGCAGAAGCTGGTCAACAAGCTGCCGGACGCGATCTCCGCCCCGCTGATGTCGGTCGCAGGCGTCGACCGCACCGCGGCCCTCGTCGGCTGCGTGGACGCCGTCCGCCGGGGCGGCGTCGTGTCGCTCTCCGGGGTCTACGGTGGGCAGGCCGATCCGCTGCCGATGCTCAAGATGTTCGACAAGGGCATCCGGCTGGCGATGGGCCAGGCCCACGTCAAGCGGTGGATCCCCGACCTGCTCCCGCTCGTGCAGGACGAGTCCGACCCGCTGGGCGTCATGGACCTCGAGACCCACAGCCTGCCGCTGGACGAGGCGCCGCACGGCTACGACATCTTCCAGCGCAAGGCCGACGGCGCGATCAAGGTCGTGCTCAAGCCGTAGCCTGGCACGGACGGAGGAGGTCGCCGGGTGAACGCCCTGACGTTGATCACCGACATCGCCCAGGTGCTGTCGCCGCTGCTCTACGCCGCGTTCATCGTGGTGATCTACTTCCAGCTCCGGGCAGCGCGGGAGTCCGTCCGCGAGGTGCGCCAGGAGTTCCTGGCCGCCGGACGGCCCGTCGTGGCCGTGCACGACGAGTACGACCACGACACCAACGCGCTGTCCCTCGCGGTGGAGAACGTCGGGCAGGGACCCGCCAAGCACATCTCGTTCGAGTTCTCCCACCCGATCGAGAGCTCCGACGGCGTCATGATCTCGGAACTGCCGCTGTTCACCATCGGCCTGACCTCGCTCGCCCCCGGCGCGCGGCTCACGTGCTACTGGGACGACCTGCACGACCAGCTCGACCTGCTGAAGCGCCACGACCTGGCGGGCAGCGACTTCGAGGTGACCGTCCGGTACCTGGACCTCCTGAGCACCCACTACACCAACCAGTGGGACATCCAGCCCGGGATCTACGAGGGGCTGCGGTCACCGCCACATCCCGAGCGGTACGTGGCCGACCAGGCGGGGGAGAGCGGGGGCTCGGAGCCCACCGTCGGCGCGAGCATCACGCCCCCGGAGGACTGAGTCCCCCAGGTCCGTCGGGTCCTGCAGGTCCTTCAGGTTTTCCGGCGCGCAACGCGAGCGCCTCGTCGACCGCCGCGCCGGGCGGGACCACCCCGAGCCGGCGCAGCAGGTAGAGGCAGGCCACGGCGACGTCGTTGCCGGCGATCTCCCCGGCCACGCGCTCCCAGTCGACCTGCTCGCGCACCGCCCGCGCGACCGGCAGCACGGTGTTGAGGTCGCAGCGCTGCTCGTTGAGCGCGCACAGCTTGCCGACGACGACGTCGGTGATGTCGCTGACCGGCATCATCACCGAGAGGACCTCGAGCTCGCGCGCCCGCCCGAGCATCTCGGCGCCCACGTCCTTGCCGTTCAACCGCAGCAGCACGTCGACCATCGCCCCGTCGGTGTGCACCTTGAACAGCCAGCCGTCCGGCGGGTGGTCGACGTCGAGTCCCGCCCCGGCGAGCACCTCGGCGGCTGTCACGGCCGCCTCGCCGGGGACGATGACGTCGACGTCGTGGTCGGGCTCCGGTGCGCCGTAGACCCAGGCGGCGTAGCCACCGGCGAGGGCGAACGGGACGCCGCCCTCACGGAGCGCGACCGCGACCCGCTTCAGCGCCTCCCGCGCGCCTGCCCGCTCCTCGATCACCGAGACCCGATACCCCACGGGCGGATCGGGGAACCCGGGGCGCGTGCGCCTGGTGACGTGGAACGTCCTGCACGGCAGCTCCCCCGACGATGGCCGGGTCGACCTGGACCGCTTCGCCGCGGCGGTGCGTGCGCTGGACGCGGACGTGCTCGCCCTGCAGGAGGTCGACCGCGATCAGGAGCGCTCGCAGGGGGCCGACCTCGCCCAGGTCGCGGCGCAGGCCATGGGGGCGCGGGACCACCGCTTCGCGGCCGCCCTGGTCGGCCCCCCGGGAGCGTGGTCCGCGGCGCCCGACCCCGACCGGGTCGGCGGGCCGGGCCATGCCGCCGTCGACGCCACCGCGGGCCTGGCCGCCACGGCGCCGGAGCGTCTCGAGGCGCTCGTCGCCCCGGCCCCCCGGGAGCCGGCCTACGGGGTGGCGCTGATCTCCCGGCTGCCGGTGCTGGCGTGGTGCGCGGTCCGCGTCGCGCCGTTGCCCCGGCCGGTGCCCCTGCTGGTCGGGCGGCCGATCCGTCCGGTCGTCGTGCACGACGAGCCGCGAGTGGCGGTGGCCGCGCGGGTGGCGACGGAGGCGGGGGCGCTCACCGTCGCCACCACGCACCTGTCCTTCATCCCGGGCTGGAACCTGGTGCAGCTGCGGCGCCTCGTCCGGGCGCTCGACCGCGAGGTCGGTACCGGGCCGCTGGTGCTCACCGGCGACCTCAACACCGGCCCGCGGCGGGCGCGCTGGGTGAGCGGGCTGACCGGGCTCGCCGCGGGGCCGACCTTCCCGGCTTCGGCCCCCCGCACCCAGCTCGACCACGTGCTCGGCCGGGACGTCCGCGCGTGCCACGGGGAGGTCCACCACCTCCCCGTCTCCGACCACCGCGCCCTGGGGGTGACGCTGGACCCGGCGTAGCCCGTTCCGGTCGTGGTCCGAACGGACGTGTCCGCGCTGCCCGTCGCCGGGTAGCCGCCGGTCCGGAACCGGACGCACACACGAGAGGAGCCGTGCCCACATGGCCGACAACCCGCGCAACGAGGACACCAGCGCCGACGACCTGAAGGGTCGCGTCAAGGAGGCGGTCGGCGCCGTGACCGGCGCCGACTCGGTCGCGCGCGAGGGCCAGGCGCAGCAGGGCAAGGCGGGCGCCGAGGACAAGGCCCGCCAGAAGGAGGAGGAGGCGCGCAAGGCCCGCAACGAGGCCGAGCGCCAGTCCGCCAAGGAGAAGTAGCACCTCACCGCCTCGGTGGACCGGACCGCTCGACGGGCGGTCCGGTCCACCGACGGTCCCCGCGCCACCCTGGAGATCCCCGTGACCGAGCAGCCTCCCCCGCAGTCCCAGACCTACCCCGGCAGCACCGGGCACATGGACCCGGAGCCGCGCGACGAGATGCGGGGGTACGTCGGGCGCGACCTGCTCGTGGGGCGCAAGGCGCTGATCACCGGCGGCGACTCCGGCATCGGCCGGGCGGTCGCGGTCGCGTTCGCCGAGGAGGGCGCGGACGTCGCGCTGAGCTACCTCGACGAGGACGACGACGCCACCCACACCCGCACGCTGGTCGAGCAGCGCGGTCGGCGGTGCGTGCTGCTGCCCGGCGACGTCGCCGACCGCGATCACTGCAAGCGCATGGTCGACCGGGCCGCCGACGAGCTCGGCGGCCTCGACCTCCTCGTCAACAACGCCGCCACCCAGGAGCCGGTCTCGGACCTCGAGGACCTCTCAGACGAGCAGTGGGACCGCACCCTCGCGGTGAACCTGCACAGCATGTTCTGGATCAGCAAGCAGGCCCTGCGCCACCTGGGCGAGGGCTCCGCGATCATCAACACCGGCTCGGTGAACGGGCTGCGCGGCAACAAGTCGCTCATCGACTACTCGGCCGCGAAGGGCGGCGTGCACACGCTGACCTACTCGATGTCACAGGTGCTGCTGCCGCGCGGCATCCGCGTGAACTGCGTGGCGCCGGGGCCGGTGTGGACGCCGCTCATCCCGGCGACGATGCCCGAGGACAAGGTCGACTCCTTCGGCGCCCAGGCCCCGATCGGCCGCGTCGCCGACCCGGACGAGATCGCGCCGTCGTTCGTCTTCTTCGCCTCCGACCGGCTCTCCTCGTACTACAGCGGCGAGGTGCTCGCGCCCATCGGCGGCGAGACGCTGCCGGGCTGACCCCGCGCGCCCGACCCGTCGCCCGCAGTCGCGGTGCGCCGCACGGGACCTGCCTGCCCTGAGACTCGTCGCTGTGATCTGGTCCACCCACACGGACTAGTAGGCAGTGGCGTTCGGCGGCGGTTTCGGTGCACTTTCCGGCCGTTTCTCGGGCAGCGCTCGGCACAATTTCCACGACCCGATCGGATCAGTCGTTCTCGTGCATCCGATCATGTCGCAGGTCGACGCCCCGACGCAGATGATCATCCGGGATCAGGACGCCCGCGATCGACGCGGAAAAGTTACGGGCCCCCGTTTGCGGTCGATTCGGGCCAGGGAAAACCCAGGTCAACGCACGGGCGCGGTCCGTGTCGCGAGGCTGCCCGGGGCGGGTGGCCGCAGACCAGGAAGCGGGGTAGCGCCTCATGGGTGGTGCGAAGCTGGCCCTCGCCGTCGTCGGCGGATATCTGCTGGGTCGCACGAAGAAGATGAAACTGGCGATCATGCTCGGGGGCGCTCTCGCCGGAACGAAGATCCCGACCGATCCGGCCGCGCTGCTGGGCCAGGCGACGAAGCTCGTGAACGCCTCACCGGAGCTCCAGCGTCTCGACGCCGCGGTGCGCGGTCGGCTGATGGAGGCGGGCAAGGACGCCGCGATCGCGGTCGCGAGCAACCGGATGGAGGCGCTGACCGACTCGCTCGTCGACCGTGTCGAGAACTTCGGCAAGCCCGCCGCCGGCGCCGCGAACATGGCCGGCGAGGCCGCCGGAACCGCGGGCGAGACCGTGGGCAAGGCCGGCAGCGCCGCGGGCAAGGCCGGCGGCGCCGCGGGCGAGGCCGCGACCTCCACCGTGGGCTCCGCCGGCCGTACCGTCGGCGGTGCGACGCGCGGGGTGCGCAGCAAGGTCGGCCGCCGCCGCAAGCAGGAGCCCGAGCAGGAGCCCGAGGCCACCGAGGAGGGCGGCGACGAGGGCGACCTCGAGGAGCACCTCGGGGACGACGCGGCCCTCGTGGACGACGCCGACGACACCGAAGAGGTCGAGGACGCCGAGGACACCGAGGAGTCCGAGGACACCCGGTCCGCGCGCAGCCGTTCCGGCAACGGGTCCGGGCGCGGCGGGTCCGGGTCGCGCTCGAGCGGCCGCAGCGGCGCCGCGTCCGGTCGCAACGACAGCGCCTCGGCGCCCACCGACCAGGAACGGCCGCGACGGGCGCGCCGCGCGCCCAGCAGCTCGGGCAGCTCGGGGAGCTCGGGGAGCTCGAGCGGGTCGGGGAACGGCACGAGTGCGAGCGAGAGCGGAGGCGGCGGGCGCACGACCTCGCGCCGCTCCGGCTCGGGCTCGGGCTCGGGCTCGCGGTCGGGGTCCTCGAGCGGGCGCAGCCGGACGTCGAGCTCCGGCTCCGGGTCGTCCGGCCGGTCCCGCTCGTCCTCGTCGGGCACCTCGTCGCGGCGGACCAGTTCCACCACCAGGAAGGCGGGTGACGGAGCATGACGCAGACAGCACAGTCCCCCCTCGACGCCCTGCCGGTCGACCGGCTCAAGTCGGCCGGGCAGGACCTGCTCAAGGCCCTCATCGACCGCGGCGTGAGCGCGGCCCTCGACCAGGTCGACGGGCTCACCGACCGGCTCGGGGACGTCGCCGAGAACGGCGGCGAGGGACTCTCGAACGTCCTCGGCGGCGGAGGGGGCGACGGCGGCGGTGGCATCGGCGGCGCCCTGTCCTCCGCGGGCTCGGCGCTGAAGGGTGCCCTCGGCAACGTCGTGCCCGGCCTCGGCGGCGGGGACGACGAGGAAGGCGAGGGCGGCGGCTCGGGCGGCGGGGGCGGCAACAAGAGCGCCCGCGGCAAGTTCAAGTTCATGAACATCTTCGAGGCGGAGGACGTCGGCGTCCCGCTCCGGCTGGCCTACGACCAGTGGACGCAGTTCGCCGACTTCCCGAGCTTCATGAAGAAGGTCGAGAACGTCGACCAGAGTTCCGACGAGAAGATCACGTGGAAGGCGCAGGTCTTCTGGTCGCACCGCACGTGGGAGACCACGATCGTCGAACAGATCCCCGATTCGCACATCCTGTGGACCTCGTCGGGAGCGAAGGGCCACGCCTCGGGGATCGTGACGTTCAGCGAGCTCGCCCCGAACCTCACGCGGATCATTCTCAACATGGAGTACTACCCCCAGGGGTTCTTCGAGAAGACCGGGAATCTGTGGCGGGCGGTCGGGCGTCGTGCGCGGCTCGAATTCAAGCACTTCTGCCGCAACGTCATGATGGATTCGCTCGTCAACCGCGACGAGATCGTCGGGTGGCGCGGCGAGATCCGGGACAGTGAGGTCGTCCGTACCCACGAGGAGGCCCTGGAGGACGAGCAGGCGGCCGAGCAGGAGGAGTACGACGAGGCCGGCTACGACGAGCCCGCGGAGGACGAGGCCGGCTACGACGAGGACCTCGACGAGGACCTCGACGAGGACGACGAGCGGGCGGACGAGCCCGTCGCGGAGGACGACCTCGAGGACGAGGACGTCGAGGAGCCGTTCGACGACGAGGACGGCGGCGATGACGTCGAGGATGTCGACGACCAGGACGAGGACTACGAGGACGTCGAGGAGGAGGCCGAGGGCTCGGAGGACTCGGGCGACTCGGACGGACGTCCGGCCCGGAGGCGGTCGCGTCGAGCAGAGCGCGCGAACGCCTGATGTCACGGCTCCGCCTCGGCCGCGTCCGCGCGGCCGGGGGTCGGGGTCGCTACACGGAGGAGGCGGTGTGACCGTCAGTCAACGGCAGGGCGGCGGGGTGCAGAAGGACCCGCAGGGCGGTCTGGCCGAGGTGCTCGACCTGATCCTCGACAAGGGCCTCGTCATCGACGCCTTCGTCAAGGTGTCCCTGGTCGGCATCGAGATCCTGACCATCGACGCCCGCATCGTGGTGGCCAGCGTCGACACGTACCTGCGCTTCGCGGAAGCGACCAACCGGCTCGACCTGCACGCCAAGGGCGGCAAGGATCTCGGGCAGGTCGTGGGCGGGATGACCGAGGGCGCCACCGAGGGCGGCGCGAAGGGCAAGACCAAGGGGATGCTCGACGCGGGCAAGGAGAAGTGGGACGAAGTCCGCTCCGAGCGGCAGACCTCGAAGAGGGAGCGATGAGCGAGGCGGAGGCGGCGGGGGAGACCCAGCCGGAGAACATCGGGTCCTACGTCTACGGCATCCTGCGCTCGGGGCAACGCATCCCCGAGGGCCTCGACCCGGTCCCGCCGGGTAGCGACGACGCCGAGCACGGGCTGGGGCTGGTGAGCTCCGGGCCGCTCGCCGCGGTGGTCAGCGACATCGCCACCGACCGTCCGCTCGGGAAACGGGAGGACCTGCTCGCCCACGAGCGGGTGCTGAACGCCATCGCGGCCGAGACCGCGATCCTGCCCATGCGGTTCGGCGCCGTCGTGAGCGACGACGACGCGGTGCGCGAGGAACTGCTCGATCCGCACCGGGACTATTTCACGAGTGCCATCGACGACGTCGCGGACTACGTGCAGTTCTCCTTGCGCGGCGACTACGAGGAGGACGTCGTCATCGGTCGGATCGTCGAGGAGAATCCGGCGATCCAGGATCTGCGCGAGCGCATCCGGGGCGTCGACGAGGACGCCTCCTACTACGATCGCATCAAGCTCGGCGAGGCCATCTCCCAGGCGATGGACACGCTGCGCGAGAACGATGCGAACGCCGTCCTCGACGCCCTCGAGCGGTATGCGCGGGCCACCGTCGTCAAGGAGGTCGGCGGCGAGAACGGGGCGGTGCACGTCGCGTTCCTGGTTCGTCGTGACCACCGCACGGACTTCGAGCGCGCCGTCGACGACCTCGGGGACGCCTGGTCGGGACGGGTCGACCTCCGCCTGCTCGGGCCGACCGCGTGCTTCGATTTCCTGCCGGAGTACGACGCGCCGGACGAGGAGGGCGGCTGAGCGTGGGGCTGTTCACCGAGCTGCTGCTGCTCCCGCTGGCCCCGGTCCGGGGCGTGGTGTGGGTGGCCGAACGGATCGAGGAGCAGGTCGACCACCAGCTCAACGACCCGGCGGTCATCCGCGCCCAGATCGACGACCTCGACGCCCAGCATGAGCGTGGCGAGATCTCCGACGAGGAGCGCGACGCTCAGCAGGACGAGCTCCTCGCGCGTCTCACCGGGCGCGATTCCGGTGGGGGAGGGCCGACGTGACCCGACCCGGTCGACGCGACCCGCTGGCCGACGCCGACCGGCGGCGCCGCAACGGCTCGCGCACGAACGGCGCACGCCGCCCCGACCGTGAGCGTCACCCCGGCGAGGACGACGAGCGCGCGTCCGCGACGGAGGGCGACGACGCGACCGAGCAGGAACGGCCGCGTCGTCGCCGGGCCGCCTCCGGCGAGGGCTCCTCGCGACGGGGCCGGCGGGGGTCCCGCACCGCGGACGCGCAGCGGGAGCCCGATACGGAACCGGAGGACGACGTCGAGCCCCGGGACGAGGCCGAGCCCGAGGACGAGCCGGACGTCACCGATCAGGAGCGCCCGCGTCGTCGTCGTGCCGCCTCCGGCAACAACTCGAGCGGGCGCTCCCGCCGCGGCTCCCGCTCGCGAGAGCCGGAGCCGGACGACGAGGCCGAGCTGAACGACGTCGAGGACGAGGACGAGGGCGAGCCGGACGACACGGAGCAGGAGCGGCCGCGTCGTCGTCGTGCCGGCGCCTCCGACGAGTACGACGACGAGTACGAGGACGACGAGTACGAGGACGACGAGTACGAGGACGACGAGTACGAGGACGAGCCGGAACCCGAGCCCGAGCCGGCGCGGCCGAAGAAGCTGACGGCCCGCGTCATCGCACGCATGGCCGCCGAGCAGGTCACGGAGATGACCGGCAAGGAGAGCGAGAGCGTGACCTCGGTGCACCGGTCCGACGACGGGTGGACCGTCGGGCTCGAGGTCGTGGAGAGCCGCCGCATCCCGGACTCGACGGACCTGCTCGCCAGCTACGAGGTCGAGATGGACGAGGACGGCGACCTCGTGAGCTACCGCAGGGTGCGGCGCTACAACCGCGGGCGCGGCGACGACGCGTGAGGCTCCCCGCCCCATCACAACCCGGCCGGACGGAGGGAAGCCATGAGTGACCCGGTCCGCTGGACCGGTTCGATGCCCGCCACGCGCCAGCAGCAGGCGTCGAGCCCGCAGCCGCGCGAGAGCGGCACCGACCTCGCCGACATCCTGGAGCGGGTGCTCGACAAGGGCATCGTCATCGCCGGCGACATCCAGATCAACCTGCTCGACATCGAGCTGCTGACGATCAAGCTGCGGCTGATCGTGGCGTCGGTCGACCGCGCGAAGGAGATGGGGATCGACTGGTGGGAGCGCGACCCCACCCTCTCCTCGGGCCATCAGGAGCTCGAGGAGGAGAACCGGCGGTTGCGCGAGCGGCTGGAGGCGCTGGAGCGCCGCGGACTCCCCGGCGGCGGGGAGGACGACGAGCTCGAGGGCGAGCGGGTCGAGGAGGAGGCCGAGCCCCTCGACGAGGAGGTCGAGGACGCCGAGCTCGCGGACGAGCCCGACGACGAGGAGGTCGGTCGTCCACGCCGCGGCAACGGGGACCGATCGGGGCGGTCCGCCCCGCGCCGTCGGTCCACGCGCCGGACGGAGGGCCGACGGTGAGCGACGCGCTGAGCTACGTCTACGCGGTCGGTCGGGACCTCACCGAGGCCGACCTCGCGGACCTCGGCGGCGCCGGCATCGGGGAGGGCGACCCCCGTCTCGTCGTCGCGGACGGTCTCCAGGCCGTGGTGAGCGACGTCCCCCGCGACGAGTTCGAGGCCCTCTCCCTCGACGACCGGCTCGAGGACCTCGGCTGGCTCGCCGCGACCGCCCGCGCGCACCACCACGTCGTCGACACCGTCGGGAGCCGCCGCACCGTCGCGCCGCTCTCCCTCGCGACCGTCTACTTCGACGACGACCGCGTGCGCGGGCTGCTAGACGAGGGTGCGGCCGCGTTCACCGCGGTGCTGGACCGGCTGGAGGGACGCGCCGAGTGGGGCGTCAAGGTCTCGATCCGCGCGGGCGGGACCCGCGAGGAGACGACGGCGGCTCGGCCCCGCACCGGTGCGGAGTACCTGCGGTCACGACGGCAGGCGCTGCGCGAGGGCGACCGGGCGGTGGCGCAGGCCGAGGCGGACGCCGAGGAGATCGACGCGGCCCTGCGGGCACTCGCGGTCGACGCCCGGCGTCACCGTCCCCAGGAGCAGTCGCTGACAGGCCGCCCGGAACGGATGGTCCTCAACGGCGCCTACCTCGTCGACACCACCGCTGCCGACGCGCTCGCCTCCGTGGTCGCGTCCTGGGCGGAGCACCCGCGGGTCCGGGTCGAGGTCACCGGGCCGTGGGTGCCCTACTCGTTCGCCGCGCTGGGGGGCTCGTCGTGACGGGCGCCGAGGTCGAGCGGGCGTTGGAACCCCGCTCGACGTCGCTCTTCGGGGACCGGGAGGTCGCGCTGGTCGACATCCTCGACCGGCTCCTCGCGGGCGGCGTGGTGCTCACCGGCGACATCACCATCTCCCTCGCCGGGGTGGACCTGGTGCGGGTGTCGCTGCGGGCACTCGTCACCTCGATCGCGCCCGCGCCGGCGCCGGGGGAGCGGGCCGCGGAGGAGCGCGATGCCCTCCGGTGACCCGTCGCGGGTGGAGATCGACAAGGACGCGGTGCGCCGCGACCTCATGAAGCTGGTGCTCACCATCGTCGAGCTGTTGCGCCAGCTCATGGAGCGCCAGGCGATCCGCCGCGTCGAGAACGGCGACGTCACCGAGGAGCAGGAGGAGGACCTCGGCATGGCGCTCATGCACCTGCAGGAGGCCATGGACGAGCTCACCGAGCAGTTCGGGCTCACGCAGGAGGACCTCAACCTCGACCTCGGGCCGCTCGGCCCGCTCCTGCCGCGCGATCGCTGAGATCGGGTGTGCGGTTCGCACAGTTCCGGGTAGCAGGCGCGCCATGAGCAAGGCGACCGCCACCGACGACCAGGACGAGGGCCCCGAGGAGGGCGGCGGTGGCGCCGTCACCCTGACCCTCGGCGATCGCGAGATCGTGCTGCGGCAGCGCTACGAGCTGATCAGCATCGCCAACGAGATCGGGATCGCGATCGCCTTCACGGTGGGCAGCCTGGCCTTCTACTGGGAGTCGCTGTTCGATCTCGGGGTCACGCTGTTCGTCATCGGCAGCGTGATGCTGGGCATCCGGCCCGGTATCCGGATGTCCCGCCGCATCCAGCTCCGGCGCGTGGCGCAGGGCATGCCCCACGAGGTCGCGCGCGACTTCTGACGAAGTCAGGGAAGGTCGACGCCCGCGCCCTGCCGCTTCTGTCGGATGACCTCGTCGATGCCGGTGGCGGCCGCGAGCGAGGCACCGCCGCGGATCGTCTCCAGCCAGGCGGTCTCGCGGTCGTCGACTGCCCGGGCGAGGGCGGCCACCTCGTCGAGGTGCTCGCGCGGGACGACGACCATCCCGCTGGCGTCACCGCGCACCACGTCGCCGGGCCGCACGATCACCCCGCCGACCTGCACGGTCACGTTGATCGCCCCGGGGCCGTCGTTGGAGCCGGTCGCGGGGTGGGCGCCCCGGGCGAACGTCGGCGTCCCGACCTCGTCGATGCCCTCGACGTCACGGATGGCGCCGTCGACCACGGTCCCGCCGACGCCTGCCCGGCTGAGCACGCCGGTGACGATGTCGCCGAGCAGGGCCGCGTCGGTGCGGCCGCCCCCGTCGACGACCAGCACGTCGCCGGGACGGGCGAGATCGGGCGCCTTGAGCACGTAGAGGATGTCGCCGGGCTTCGTCCACACCGTCAGGGCGGGACCGCAGAACTCGGCGCCGCCGGCCACCCGCCCGATCCCGGGCCCCACCACGGCGACCGGTCCGCCGCAGTCCGCGAGCTGGGTGGTCGGCAGGGTGGAGATCGCGGCGACGGCGTCCGGGTCCGGGTGGTGGTCGTCGGTCACGATCGCCCACTGCTGCGGGTGCGACTTGCTCATGGCCGTCTCCGGTTCTCCCGAGGGCAGGGCACGCGCGAGCCTGCCGCAGCCGGAGCGGGTCCGCCCCCTCCGGCCGGGATCAGCCGGCCGGGATCAGGCGGCCGGGATCAGCGGGCGCGACGGTGTTCGGCGATGTCGGAGAGCCGGCTCAGGCTCTCGGCGTTGCGCGGCAGGAGCCCCGGGGCCTGCGCCCAGGTCGGCACCCAGCGCCAGGGCGCGTCGGCCGCCGCCTCCCACATCCGGACGTGGCAGCCCTCGGGACCCCGCGGCTCGATGGTGACCCGGACGCGGGCGGCCCCGGCGGGCCACGCTCGCGCCAGCAGCTCGAGGCGCCGGCCCGGCTCGACGTCGAGGACCTCGGTCTGGTCGCGCAGCTGGAACGGCCACAGCCCGACGCTGTGGTGGAGGCGTGAGCCGACCGCCGGCCAGTCGTCGTCGACGTGGCGCATGTGCGTCGCGCCGACCACCCACAGCGGATACGCCCAGCCGTCGGCCAGCACCTCCCACACCGACTCCGCGTCGGTCCGCACGTCCCGGCCCACCTCGGGCTCCAACGTCGACCTCCTGCTCGATCCTCGGTGCGTGAGCGCTCAGCCCCGCGGTCGGGCGAGCAGGCGGTGCGCGGCGGCCTTGACCTGGTCGGGCAGCACCCCGGCGATCGCGGCCTGCGCCTGGACCAGCGGCGACCCGCCGACGACGGCGGTGCGGCCGGCCACGAGCGCGTCGTAGCCCTGGCGGGCGACCTTGGCGGGGTCGTCCTTGGGCATGCGGCCCATGATGCTCTCGGAGAGGCTGCCCGCGCGGCGGAAGAAGTCGGTCGCGGTGGGGCCGGGCATGAGCGAGGTCAGCGAGACCCCGGAGCCGCGCAGCTCGTCGTTGACGGCTTCGGTGAACGACTGCAGGAACGACTTCGAGGCGTTGTAGACGGCCTGGTAGGAGCCCGGCATGGTCGAGGCGATCGACGAGGTCACCAGGACCCGGCCGCGTCCGCGGGTCACCATCGGCCCGAGCACCCGGTGCGCCAGGTGCACCGTGGACCGGACGTTCAGGTCGACCAGGCGCAGCTCGTCGACGAGGTTCGACCCGACGAACGAGCCGCCGCTGCCCACACCGGCGTTGAGCGCGGCGGCCTCCAACGGGCGGCCGGACGCGACGACGGCGTGGTCGATCTCCTCGACCCCCTTCGGGTCGGAGAGGTCGGCCTGCACCGCCTGGGCCGAGACCCCGTGCCGGCGCAGCCGCTCGTCGACCTCCCCGATGGCGGCGTCCTCGGCGGTGACGATCAGGTCGTGTCCGTGCTCGGCGAACACCCTCGCCAGCTCGGCGCCGATCCCGTGGGAGGCGCCCGTGACCAGGGCGAGCGGTCGGTTGTCGCTCATGCGTGCAGCTACCCGATGTGCGGGCGGGGGCCAAACGCGGACCTGCGAAGCGGCGCGAGGTCTCCGGTGCGGGCCACCTCCCCGAAGAGCTCCGCGCTGCGGCGCGGGATCCGGCGGAACCCGTTGGCCCGGTCCACACCGACGAGACCGAACGTCGGCGCGTACCCGCGGGCCCACTCGAAGTTGTCGAACGACGACCAGTAGAGGTAGCCGCGCACGTCCACGCCCTCGGCCAGCACCTGCTCGAGCTCGCCGAGGTGACTCTCCAGGTAGCGCACCCGCTGGTCGTCGTCGGCCGTCGCGATTCCGTTCTCCGTGACGACGACGGGCAGCCCGGTCTCGGCGATCCGGCGCAGCATCACCCCGAACCCGGCCGGGAAGACCTCCCAGCCCATCAGCGTCGTCTCCGCGCCCTCCGGGGGCGGGGCGGTGTCCGGCGCGCCACCGGAGGCGTCGATGCGCGTCCGCGTGTAGTACTGCAGGCCCACCCAGTCGCCGACGTCGCCACCCGCGCGAAGGTCGTCGAGGTGGTGGTCGACCATCAGGGCGCGGGCCATCGCGGCCGCGCCCTCGTCGGCCTCGTCGCCCGGGCGCAGCGGCTCGAGGTACGGCAGGTGCAGACAGGTGCCGACCTGCGGGGTGCCGCGGCCGGCGCGCAGGGCCGCGACCGCCGTCCGGTGCGCCTGCCCGAGGGTCGCGTTGACCGCGATCGCCTCGCCGACGTCGCGGTGCCCGGGCGGGAACTCCCCGTTGAGGTAGCTCCCGGCCGCGACGATCTGCGGCTCGTTGACCGTGCAGGCGTAGGGGATGCGGTCGCCCAGCACCCCGGCCACATGATCGACGTAACGCCCGAAGATCTCCAGAGCGTCGTCGGCGAGCCAGCCTCCACGCGCCGCGAACCAGCGGGGCAGGGTGAAGTGGTAGAGGGTGACGAACCCGGTCAGCCCGTGATCGGCGAGGCTGTCGAGTACCCGCGCGTAGTGGTCGAGCGCTACCCGGGAGAACTCGCCCGGCGCAGGCTCGATGCGGGACCACTCCAACGAGAGGCGGTGCGCGTTCTGGCCGAGCGACGCGAGCAGCGCGAAGTCCTCGTCGTAGCGGTGCAGGTGGTCGATCGCGTCGCCGGAGGACTCGACGGCGGGGGAGGCGGGATCGTGCTCCCAGTCCCACCAGTCGTTGTGGTGGTTACCTCCCTCGACCTGGTGGGCGGCGGTGCTGCTGCCCCACAGGAAGCCGTTCGGGAAGCTCGGCATCGCGCTCCTCTCCCAGCCCGGCGTCGGGATCGTCGGGACGCGCCGATCCTGCCGTCGGCGCGTGACGGTGCGCCAGCAGGCTCAGGCGGCTCGGGTGGTCTGGGGTTGCCAGGGTCGGTTGTGGCGTGGTCTTCGTTGGGGGTCGATGTAGGCGGGTGGGGTGAACCAGGGCAGTCCGTCGATCATGTGGATCTGCCAGTCGCTGTGGTGGATCAGGCTGTGGTGGTAGGAGCACAAGAGAACGCAGTTCTGCAGGCAGGTCTCCCCGCCGTCGGCCCAGGCTTGGATGTGGTGGACCTGGCAGCGGCGGGCGCGGCGCCGGCAGCCGGGGTGGGCGCAGTGACGGTCGCGGTGGATGACCGCGCGGCGTAACGCTAGGGAGACCAGGCGGTTCTTGCGGCCCAGGTCGAGCACTTCGCCCTTGGAGCCGAGCACGACCGGGATCAGTTCGGCGTCGCAGGCCAGCCGGCGGGCGGTTTCGGGGCGGATCCAGGTGTTCTCCCCGAGCAGCGCCAGCCGCCCGGTGAACCCGTCGCCGGGATCCCTGCCGCTACTGCCGCTGCCGGCGCTGCTGCTGGCGCAGCGGCAGTGACCGTCACGGTGGGGGCCGGTGGTCAGGGCGGCGCGCAGGGTGTCGTAGTTCAGGGTCAGGGTGAGCGCGACCCGTTCCCCGCCCTCGAGAATCCGCGCGGGTCCACCGCGGTGGGGCAGCGCCACCGGCCGGCGGTGGCTCGGGGGGCGGTGGATCATCCGGCGGTGATTGAGCGGCGCCGTCCGCGGCGTCGGCTGGGCACCCGGCCTGGTCGTCGGCCCGCTCGTCACCACCGGTGTCGCCGTTGCCGTTGCCGTCAACGTTGGTGTCGGCGTCGTTGGTGTCGTCGGCGTCGGGGTCGTCACCGTGGCTGTCGTGGTGGGCGGTGTCGTCCGGGGGTGCGGGTGGATCGTGGTCGGGGAAGAGGCCCCAGCTAGTGGTGTCCTCGTCGTCGTCGCCGGGCCGGTCGCCGGGTTCGCTGTGGTCGGGGATGTTGAGGCCGCGGGTGAGGGCTTCGCCGGCGAGGTCGAGCAGGGCGTGGGCGCGGCGTTCGGGCAGGGTCTGTGCCGCGTACGCCTCGGCGCTGTAGCCGCGGGGCGCGGTCCCGGCCCGCTGCTCGGCGGTGGGGTCGGGCACCGGGTCGGGGGGCGGGGTGGCCACGGTCAGCGCGGTCTGCAGGGTTTCCGCGGCGGCGGGGTCGCGGTAGGTGAACCGGCCCACCAGGGTGCCGTTGCGTCGGCGCAGGTAGTGCAGCTCGTTCTCCGGCGGTGGCTGGTCATCCGGGGCGGTGCCGTCGGGGTCGAGCAGCGCGAGGATCGCGGTGGCGGCCTCGGCCAGCGCGGCGGGGGTGCGGGTGGTGGCCAGTTCGGCGAGCTCGGTCTCGGTGGTGGCCAGCACGTGCTCGGCGAGGGCGGGGGTGACCGCGGCCAGCCGGGCCATGGTGCGCCGGATGACCTCGACGTGCCCGGGTCCGATCACCCCGGCGTGCACGTGGTTGGCGGTGGCCGGCAGCGCCGCCGGCAGCACCGCCCCGGTCGGTGAGGTGGCGCCGGTCAGGGAGCGGGCGTGGCGGGCCAGCCGGGTGGCTTCGGCGGTGTCGAGGCGGACGTGCTCGGCCAGCAGCCGGGAGGTGTGGCGGTAGCCGGACTCGGCCACCGCCTCGGAGGCCTCCAGCGCGGCCAGCGCGCGGTAGAACCGGGCCTGGGCCAGCCGCACCGCGGCCGCGGCCGCGGCGGTCTCGGCCAACACCGCCGCCGAGCGCGCCGACACCCCACCGCCGTCCTCGACCGAGCCCAGCCCGGGCACCGCCCAGCCCGGCTGCTCGGTGTCCCGCTCGGCGGAGGCGGCGAGTTCGGCGTCGATCTCGGCGGACAGGGCGTCGTCGATCCAGCCCCCCAACTCGCCGTCGGGCCCCCAGATCGCGGCGTCAAAGGCCGCCAGCCCGGCGTCGATGACCGCGTCGGGCAGCTGGTCGTCGTCCCACGGGAACGGTTCGGCAGGGGCAGCCACCCACCCAGTATCGAACACGTGTTCGAGTGATGGAAGCGGGCAAATGGAGCAATTCGCGGTACGCGGCCGACGTGGTATCGAGCACTCGTCGGCCGGCCCGCGTGCCACCCGCCGCGCCGGCGTCGGTTGGCCGGGGCCTGGCTTGATTCGCGTGGCCGCGGCGCTGGGCGCCCGACTGATGGTCGCGGTGGGCGCGGTGCTCCCTCATTGGGCACTCGGCAGGCGAGTCGGTCGGCCGTCGAGCAGGCCGAGTGCGACTGCTTCGAGAGCCTTGTCGACCGCAGATACCTGGCTGAGGACGTCGCTGCAGTACTTGTCGGACTCGATCATCTTGGCGATACCTCGCATCAGGACCCACGTATGCGTACCCCACGCGGTATGAGCTAGGTCTCGCGCGATGCCTCTTTTAATACCCCCAGGGGGTATGTTCGGAGTGGTTCGGCCCGGCCGGTGGCCACCGAGCCCGACTCGCCGGACGAGACATCCCGAGGAGGAGCCATCAGCACCGCGACCTACATCGTCACCGGTATGACCTGCGAGCACTGCGAGATGTCGGTCCGCGAGGAGATCAGCGAGATCGCCGCGGTCACCGGGATCGAAGTGGACCTGCCCACCGGCACCGTCGTCGTGACCTCCACCGAGCCCGTCCCGGACGAGCGCATCGCGACCGCGGTGCAGGAGGCCGGCTACGCGCTGGCCGGTCCGACCGGGGGCACGTCGTGACCCGCACCGAGGAACGACCCGCCCCGACCGCGGCCAGGACCGCCTGGCACGAGCGGGCCGGGGCCCGGCTCGTGGCCTTCGCGCTCGCGCTGGCCGTGCTGTTCGGGGCAGGACTGGGAGTCGGGGCCCTCGCGGGCTCCACGACGACCGAGCGTGCCGCCGCACCTACGTCGGGCGACCACGCGGAGATGGCAGGAATGGGAGGAGCAACCGACATGGTGCAGGGACTCGCGACAACGCAGGACGACTACACCCTCGAGACCCTCGGCGCCCCGAGCGCCGCGAACGTGCCTGGTGAGTTGGCGTTCCGGATCGTCGGCCCCACCGGGGCACCGGTCACCGCGTTCACCCCGACCCACGACAAGGCACTGCACCTGATCGTCGCCCGCCGGGACCTGGCCGGATTCCAGCACCTGCACCCGGTCATGGACGCCACCGGCACCTGGCGCACCCCGGTGACCCTGCGGGCCGGCGACTACCGGCTGCTGGCCGACTTCGCCCCCGACGGGCGCTCCGAGGCGATGACCCTGGGCCGGGACCTGCCCGTGGCCGGGGACTATCAACCGGTGCCGCTGGCCGCCCCGGCGGCGACCGCGACGACGCCGGACGGCTACACCGTCACCTTGATGCGATGACCGCGGGCACCGCAAGCCCGCTGACGCTCTCGGTGAGCAAGGACGGTGTCCCGGTCACCGACCTGCAGCCCTACCTGGCCGCCTACGGCCACCTGGTCGCGCTGCGCGCCGGGGACATGGCCTACCTGCACGTGCACCCCGAAGGCGCTCCCGGCGACGGTGCTACCGCGGCCGGCCCCGAGATCGGCTTCCGCGCCGAGGTCCCGAGCCCGGGCGCCTACCGGCTCTACCTCGACTTCGCCCACCAGGGCGTGGTCCGCACTGCCGAGTTCACCGCCGTCGCCGCCCCGTCGAACGCAGCATCCGACCCCGGCGGCGCTCCCGCTGCGCCTGCGGAGCCCGCCGGACACGGCCACTGAGCGTCCGACCGACATCCGTCCCCACCTCGAGACTCCGGAAGGAGGACCCGACGATGAGCACCGCCACCGACCCGAGCACGCCGGTGAACACCAGCATCGAACTGGCCCTGGGTGGCATGACCTGCGCCTCGTGCGCCAACCGCATCGAGCGCAGGCTCAACAAGCTCGACGGTGTCGAGGCCAGCGTCAACTTCGCCACCGAGAAGGCCCGCATCACGCACTCCGAGGACGTCAGCGTCGCCGAGCTGGTCGCCGCGGTGGAGTCGGCCGGCTACACCGCCACGCCCCCGTCGTCCCCCGCGGGCAAGACGGAGACTTCCGAGAGCGGCGAACTCGAGCGGGTGGAGCGCGGCGCGACCGACACCCTGCGGACCCGGCTGATCGTGTCGTTGGTGCTCGCCGTGCCGACCATCGCGCTGGCCATGGTGCCGGCGTTGCAGTTCACCTACTGGCAGTGGGCCTCGCTGGCACTGGCCGCGCCGGTCATCGTGTGGGTCGCGCTGCCGTTCCACCGGGCGGCGTGGACCAACCTGCGCCACGGCGCGGCCACGATGGACACCCTGGTCTCGATGGGGACCCTCGCCGCGTTCGGATGGTCGCTCTACGCCCTGTTCCTCGGCACCGCCGGGACTCCGGGAATGACCCACGCCTTCGGGCTCTCGGTCGCCCCGACCGACGGCGCCGCCAACATCTATCTCGAGGTCGCGGCGGGCGTCACCACCTTCCTCCTGGCCGGCCGGTACTTCGAGGCCCGCGCCAAGCGCCTCGCCGGCGCCGCCCTGCGAGCGCTGCTCGAGCTCGGAGCCAAGGACGTCGCCGTGCGCCGCGACGGCACCGAGGTGCGCATCCCGATCGACCAGCTCGCCGCCGGCGACGAGTTCGTCGTCCGCCCCGGTGAGAAGATCGCCACCGAGGGCGCCGTGGTCGAGGGCAGCTCCGCGGTCGACGCCTCGATGGTCACCGGCGAATCCGTCCCGGTCGAGGTCAGCACCGGCGACTCCGTCATCGGGGCCACCGTCAACGCCGGCGGCCGGCTGGTCGTACGGGCCACCCGCGTCGGCGGCCAAACCCAGCTCGCGCAGATGGCCCGCATGGTCGAGAACGCCCAGACCGGTAAAGCCCAGGTCCAGCGCCTTGCCGACCGGGTCTCGGGCATCTTCGTCCCGATCGTGATCCTGCTCGCCGCCGCCACCCTCGGGTTCTGGCTCGCCGCCGGAGGCGGCGCCGCCGCCGCGTTCACCGCCACGGTCGCGGTGCTGATCATCGCCTGCCCCTGCGCGCTGGGACTCGCCACCCCGATGGCGCTCATGGTCGGCACCGGACGCGGCGCCGCACTCGGCATCCTGATCAAGGGCCCGGAGGTGCTGGAGTCCACCCGCCGCGTCGACACCGTCGTGCTCGACAAGACCGGCACCATCACCGAGGGCCGGATGTCGCTGGTCGACATGGCCACCATCGACGGCGAGGACCCTGCTGAGGTCCTGCGTCTCGCCGGAGCCCTCGAGGACGCCTCCCAGCACCCCATCGCCGAGGCCATCACGACCGCCGCCCGCAACGCCGGCAGCGCAGCTCTGCCCGCCGTCGAGGACTTCGGCAACGACGAAGGCCTCGGGGTGCACGGCATCGTCGACGGTCGAGCCGTGCTGGTCGGCCGGCCCCGGCTGCTCGCCGAGTGGTCGATCCACCTCCCCGAGACGCTCAACGGAGCGAAGGCCGAGGCCGAGAACAAGGGCCACACCGTGGTCGCGGTGGCCTGGGACGGAGCAGCCCGCGGGCTGCTTGCGGTGGCCGACACCGTCAAGGCGACCAGCGCTCAGGCGATCCAGGGGCTGCGCGAGCTCGGCCTCACGCCAGTGCTGCTCACCGGGGACGCGACCCCGGCCGCCAAGGCCGTAGCCGCCGAGGTCGACATCGACGCCGCGAACGTCATCGCCGAGGTCATGCCCGCCGACAAGGACGCCGTCATCGCCCGGCTGCAGGACGAGGGCAAGATCGTGGCGATGGTCGGTGACGGGGTCAACGACGCCGCCGCTCTGGCCCGCGCCGAGCTCGGGCTGTCGATGGGGACCGGGACCGATGTCGCCATCGAGGCCGGCGATCTCACCCTGGTCCGGGGTGACCTGCTCGCCGCGGTCGACGCGATCCGGCTCTCACGCCGAACGCTCTCGACGATCAAGGGCAACCTGTTCTGGGCCTTCGCCTACAACGCCGCCGCCCTGCCGCTGGCCGCCGCCGGGCTGCTCAACCCCATGATCGCCGGAGCGGCCATGGCCTTCTCCTCGGTCTTCGTCGTCGCCAACAGCCTCCGCCTCCGCGGCTTCGCGCCGCACGCCAGCTGACACGAACGACCCTGCCGGGGCGACTCGTGCGGCGCCGTCTCAGGTCAGCGGCTTGTTGGCGATGAGGAAGGCCTGCGGGACCTTCGCCGCGGCGCCCTCGTCACCGGGAGCGCGGACGAGGTGCGCGACGAGGTCGAAGCCCGCGCGCACGAGGAGTCCCACGACGACGTCGGGCTCGAGGCGGTGGAAGTCGAGGGAGATCTCGTGGCCGAAGGCCTCGTTGAGGTGCAGCGTGTCCTGGCCGACCTGGAACGCCACCAGCACGTACCCGCCGGGGCGGAGCACCCGGTGGAACTCCGCAAGCACCCCCGGGCGCAACCTCTCCGGGACGTGGATCAGCGAGTACCAGGCGACGACCCCGGCCAGGTCGGCGTCCGGGGCGTCGAGCGTGCTCATCTCGCCGACATCGAAGGCGATGCCGGGGTGCTCGCGGCGGGCGAGCCCGACCATGGCCGGCGACAGGTCGATCCCGCGGACCGCCAGCCCGAGGTGCTCGAGGTAGGCGGTGACGACTCCGGGACCGCTCCCGACGTCGAGCACCCGGCGATCGGGGTGGTCGCGACCGACGATCTCGGCGAACCCGGCCAGCAGCGCCCGGTCGAGGGGAGCCCTCCCGAGCTGCTCACGGAACAGCTCGGCGTACTGCTCGGCGATGAGGTCGTAGCCCGTCCTCGTCGGGCCCAGGTGGGGCGGCTCGGTCACGACTGGCCGGTCAGCGCACCGGACGCAGGTGCCGGCGCGCGGTGCTTCGGACCGCTCCACCCGGAGCGTTCGAACGTCACGCGAGTGATCCTCGCCCGTCGCGGTGTACTCGGCGCGTCGGGGTCGACGTCGAGAACTGGTGTCGAGAACGCGACGGGGGATTGCGCCGAGCGCCCACCGGTCATCCTCGCACTCCGCCGACGAGGAGGGCGCGATGACGAACCCCGGCAACACCGACCCGGACCCCGACGACCGGCCGCTGGACACCGTTCCCGCGGACCACGACGCGCAGGACGACCGCGAGGCCGCCGACCCCACCCCAGACGACGACCAGCGCTGACGACGACCAGCGCTGACGACGACCAGCGCTGACGACGACCAGCGCTGACGGCCACCAGCGCGGGAAGCCCCGTCAGCGGGCGGGGTCCGGCGTCGCCGTGTCCTCGGAGACGTCCCCGAAGCGCGCGAGCGTCAGGGCGCCGATGATCGTCACGAGGAACCCGACGAGCGCCAGCACGCCGAATCTGACCTCGTCGCCGAGCACGAGCAGCCCGATCAGACCGGGGAACACCGTCTGCCCGACGACGGTGCCCGCGGTCGCCGCCGTCACCGACTCCCGCTGCAGGGCGGTGGCGTAGAAGAGGAACGCGAGGAACCCGGCGGTGGGCAGCACGTAGGTGGCCGGGTCGATCGCGAGCGCGCCGATCGACGACGTGTTCACGACGCGGCTCGCGAGGCTCGTGAGGCCGAAGCCGCACCCCGCGAGCAGTCCGAGTGCGGCACCGGCGGTGTGCCGCGGCAGCCGTCCCGCGAAGCTGCCGGCCACGGCCAGCACGCCGACGGCGGCCAGCATGAGGATGTGCAGCAGGGTGTCCCCGTGGGAGGGGCCCTGGTGCCCGGCGAACAGCCCGAGCAGGACGAGGCCCGCGCACACTGCCACCACGGCCGCCTTCTCGATCCGCCCCAGGTGGGTGCCGAGCACCCGCCACGCGACGACGGCGGTGACGGCCAGGTTGGCCGAGGTGGCGCTCTGCACGAGGAACACCGGACTGACCTGCAGCGCGGTGAACGTCGCGGCGAAGCTCGCGAGGTCCAGGACGAGGCCCACCCAGAAGCGCCACTGCCGGACCAGGTCCAGGAGCAGGTGCAGGTGAACACCCCGCCCGACGTCCGGGACGGCGCGCGCGGCGAGGGCCTGCATGACGGCGGCGACGCCGGAGAAGACCGCGGCCGCGAGCGCGACGAGGACGCCCCACCACACCCGCGATCACCTCCCGGCCACGCGGGCGGCGCGGCGGCGGTGTTCACCCCGCCGGCCCGTGACAGCGGTGGGCTCACGGTAGCCGCCCGTGCGTGGTGCGGGCATGTCGCCCGGGACGCGAGTCAGCCGAGCGGATCGAGGTCGGCGGGGGCCTCCGGCCACGGCGGCACGAGGTCGAGGTGGTCGCCCGGGCGCCCGGTGAAGCGGGGCGGGCGCTTCTCGAGGAACGACGTGACGCCCTCGACCGCGTCGGCCTCCCGGCCGAGCGTGGAGATGACCCGTGTCTCGGCGCGGTGGGCCTCCCACGGCGAGGGGGTGTCGAGCATCGACCACAGCATCCGACGGGAGAGCGCGACCGACACCGCCGAGGTGTTCTCGGTGATCTCCGCGGCGAGGGCGGTGACGGTCGTGGCGAGCTCGTCGGCGGGGACGACCCGTGACACCAGCCGGCCCCGCAGGGCCTCGTCGGCGTCGAAGACCCGCCCGGTGGCGACCCACTCCATGGCCTGGGAGATCCCGACGATGCGGGGCAGGAACCAGCTCGACGCGCCGTCCGGGGCGATGCCGCGCCGGGTGAAGACGTAGCCGAACCGCGCCCGGTCGGACCCGATCTGGATGTCGGCGGCCAGTGGCATCGTGGCTCCGACCCCGACGGCGGGTCCGTTGACCGCCGCGATCACCGGCTTCGTCGAGGCGGCGATGCGGAGTACCACCACCCCGCCGAGGTCGCGGGGCACGTCGCCCAGGGTGCCTCCGGCCTGGCGGCGGGCGTCCGCGGTGCGGCGGTGGTCGAAGGTGCTGCCTCCGGCCTCGAGGTCGGCGCCGGCGCAGAACGCCCGCCCGGCGCCGGTGAGCACGACGACGCGCACGTCGTCGGCGTCGCAGCGGTCGAAGGCCTCGACGAGCTCCGCGGCCATCGTCGGGGTGAAGGCGTTCAGACGGTCGGGACGCTGCAGGGTGATGGTCGCGACTCCGGCGACCGTCTCGTACCGGATCTGCTCGTACCGGCTCTCGGCGGGGATGGTGCGCCTCCTCGGGGTCCGGACGACGTCGGGTGCGCCGACGTGGGGCGGCCCCAGACTGTCAGTCCCCGGTGGCCGCCGCACCGACCGCACGCCGCAGGGCGGCGTCGACCGCGGCGAGCCCGGCCGGGCCGTCGTCGCCGTTGTCGACCGCGGCGTGCGGGGCCTCGGGCGGCTCGGCGGGCCGCATGCGGGCGACGAACGCGTCGAACGCGGCGAGCTTCCCGGCGTCCCGCTCGAACCCCCGCCGCTCGAGGCGCCGGCGCAGCGTCTCCTCGCCGCACCCGACCCACACCAGCCGCACGGGGTGGCCGCCGAGCTCGGCGACCCACCGATCCCAGGCCGTCGGGTCGCGGATACGCCTGGTGAAGGGCCCGACGAGCAGGACCGGGCACCCACGCGAGCGGATCTCGCGGGCCGTCGCCGTCAGCCCGTCGTACTCGTGGACCTTGACGTGCTCGTCGTACCAGGCGCCCTCGCGCTCCCCGTCCGGCCGGCCCGCCGCCGCCAGGGTGGCGGCGACGAACCCGCCGTAGAGGGTGTCCTTGTCGAGCAGGGCGGGCACCGGGTCCAGCATCGCGGCCAGGCGATCGGCGACGGTGCTCTTCCCCGCCCCCGGCGCCCCGGCCACGACCCGCACGTCCGCGCCCGGCACGGACGTGTGGGCGGTGGTCACGACCGCGCAGCCCCCACGAGCCGTGCGGCCGAGGCGAGCCGCTCGCGGGCGCCGTGGCGCAGGCCGGCACCGACCGACCCGAAGCGCGGCGGGGTGCCGGGGCGGCGGGCGTAGCGGGGCGGGATGCCGAGGACCACGAACCGGCTCAGGTAGTACGGGGTGCGCGCGGTCGCGAGGCCGTCGGAGAGCGCCTCGAAGGTCTCCCGGTCCATCCACTCGCCGGCCGACGTGTAGCCGATCATCATCGAGTTCTCGAACGCGTACCAGGTGGACGGGAACTCGAAGCGCAGGTGGACGTCGTCGGTGATCTCGTCGCGCTCCACCCGGTAGATCGGGTTGATGCGCAGCGTCCCGGCCCCGTGCGGCGGGGTGTCGAAGGGCTCGCCGTCGACGAACAGCGACTCGTCGCGGCTCGAGATGAGCGAGAGCCACTTGCGCCCGGTGAAGTCCTCGGGCGGGCGGGGCGTGGCCAGCTGCACCCCGTGACCCGCGCGGTAGGCCGCGAAGAGCTCCTCCTCGCAGGCCAGCCGCCACGGCGCGCCGCGCACCAGGGAGACGTACCCGGCCGGGTCGCGCTCGGCGTCGGTGTCGTGCGGCTCGAGCTCGGCGTTGCCGACCCGGTCGAGCAGCACGGTGTCCGCCCTCGCGATGCGCCGCAGCTCGTCCATCGCCTCCTGCTGGGTGGAGAAGAGGTGGAAGGCGTCGGTGCACACCGAGGCGGAGAAGGCGTCGTCGGCGAAGGGCAGCGAGTCCAGCCGGTCCGCGCACACCCAGCTCTGCCCCGGGGCCACGTACCGGCGGCCCACCCAGAGCTGGAAGAAGTTCCGGTCGAGGCCCACGGACGCGACCGGGTGCTCCCGTTCGGCGAGGTGGTACATGATGTGCCCGAAGCCGCACGCCATGTCCAGGATCGGCCCGCCGTCGCGGGGCAGGGCCTGGAGGAAGGCGATCGAGGACAGGAAGCGCGGCTGCCCGAACCGGATGAAGAAGTAGGGGAAGAGCTCACTGCTGATCCGGTCGGAGGAGCGGTTGTAGCAGAGCTCCATCCAGTCCTGCGCCGTCAGCGAGTCCAGCTCGCCGAGCAGCGCGCGGACCTCGCCGCGCCGCGCCTCGTGGGCCAGGTGGGGCCAGGGCCCCCGGGTGAACGGGAGCCGGATCCCGGGCCGCGTCCCGAGGTTCATCGGGGTGGGTGGGGGGAAGGCGAGCAGCGCCACGAGCGCGTCGAGGGGGTCGTCCCCGCGGACCAGGTCCACCAGGTGCTCCACCGTCGGCCCGTCGACCTCGGCCCTGCTGGTCATGTGGTCCTGGACGTCGACCCGGCCGCGGCGGATCACCGGGATGCCGTCGATCACCGGATAGGTGCTGCAGGGGCACGAGAGCACGCCGAACACGCCGTCGTGCAGGGGCTGGATCCGAGACGCCTCGAAGGCGAGCGTCGCCCGGCACTCGGGGCAGACCGAATCCACCGGCGCGAGCCGGGAGTCCGGAGGAACTGTCGGCGAAGCGGTCACGGTGTTTCCCCCGGGAGTCGGACGACGGGTACGGCACGTCCGGCCTCGCCGCCGGACGTGTGCGACACCGTAGCGACGCCGGGTCGCCGCCCCGTCCGGGGTGGAGCCCGGGTCCGTGTGGTGCGACCACACCACGCTCGTGTGCTCTCGGATCACGCCCGGGCGGGGGAGAGCTCACGCAGGCGGGGGACGAGGTCCTCACCCACCTGCTCGAGGAACCGGCGCTGGTCGGCTCCCGGCCCGTGCAGGACGAGGTGGTCGAGCCCGGCCTCGACGTACGGGCGGACCTGCTCGACCGCCTCGTCGGGGTCGGAGGTCACGATCCAGCGCTGTGCGATCTGCTCGATCGGCAGCTCGTCGGCCAGCTTCTCCATCTCCTGGGCCGTCGTCACCGAGTGCTTCTGCTCGGCGGTCAGCGACAGCGGCGCCCAGAAGCGGGTGTTCTCCAGGGCGCGGTCGGCGTCACGGTCGTAGGAGATCTTGATTTCGATCGTGCGGTCGACGGCGTCGATCCCGGGCGTCCCGGCCTTCTCGCATCCCTCGGCGAGGGCGGGCATGAGCTTGTCGGTGTAGAGCTCCATGCCCTTGCCCGAGGTGCAGATCATCCCGTCGCCGGCGCGGCCAGCGTAGCGCGCCATCTGCGGTCCGCCCGCCGCGACGTAGATCGGCACCGGCGAGTCCGGGCGGTCGTAGATGGACGCGTCGACGGTCGTGTAGTACTCGCCCTCGAAACTGACGGACTCCTCGGTCCACAGCGCGCGGATCAACCGCACGGATTCGCGCAACCGCGCGAACCGCTCCTTGAAGTCCGGCCATTCCCGGCCCGACACCGCCACTTCGTTGAGCGCCTCGCCGGTCCCGATGCCGAGGACGACGCGACCCTCGGTGAGCAGCGCCATCGTCGCGAACGTCTGCGCGATGACGGCCGGGTTGTAGCGGAAGGTCGGGGTGAGCACGCTGGTGCCCAGCTGCAGGCGCGAGGTGCGCTCCCCGACCGCGGCGAGCCAGGTCAGCGCCGAGGGCGCGTGCCCGCCCTCGTGGCGCCAGGGCAGGAAGTGGTCCGAGACCCAGGCGCTGTCGAGGCCGACCTCCTCGGCGAGCACCGCGTACTCGACCAGAATCCCTCGGGCCGAACTGCTCCGCGGAGGCCTTGTACCCGATCTTCACCGTCACGGGAAGGAGCCTACCGGCGATCGCCCTCCGGAACCGCCGTCGCGGCGGCCGCGCGCTGCACGGCGTCGACGATGCCGACGTAGCCGGTGCAGCGGCAGATGTTGCCCGCCATCTCGGCGCGGATCCGCTCCCGGTCGGGTGCGGGCTCGACCGCGAGCAGGTGCACCGCGGTCATGAGCATCCCGGGGGTGCATGCCCCGCACTGCAGACCGTGGCAGACCGAGAAGGCCTCCTGGAGCGGGTGCAGCGTCCCGTCGGGCGCGGCGAGCCCCTCGACGGTGGCGACGGAACAGCCGTCGGCCTGGACCGCGAACATCAGGCACGCCCGCACCGGCTCGTCGTCGACGAGCACGGTGCACGCGCCGCACACGCCGTGCTCGCACCCGAGGTGGGTCCCGGTGAGCCCGAGGTCCTCGCGCAGGGCGTCGGCCAGGGTGCGCCGGGGCTCGACGTCGAGGCGGTGCCGGTCGCCGTTGACGGTCAGGGTGATCCTCATGCGGGCTCCCCGGCCGTCTCGGTGATGTGGGCGGTGGCGGGGGCGTCCGCCAGGTCGGTCAGCGCCCGCCGGGTCAGCTCGCGGGCGAGGGCGCGGCGGTACCGGGCGCTGCCGTGCAGGTCGGACGCCGGGTCGACGTCGTCGGCGAGCGCGTCGGCGACCCGTGCGATCGAGGACGTACCGGTCGGGGCGTCCGCCTCGAGGAGGTGCGGGACCCCCGCGACGCCGCCGACGACGACCCGCAGCCGGTCACCGAACCGGGCCGCGGCGACCGAGACGACCGCGAAGTCGCCGTGGCGGCGCGCGAACTCCGCGAAGCCCCACGCGTCGGGGCGGGGGAGCTCGACCGCGGTGATCATCTCGGTCTCGCCCAGGTCGGTCTGCAGTGCGCCGACGAACAGCGCGTCGGCGCCGACCCGGCGGGTGCCGCTCGGGCCGGCGACGAGGACGGCTCCGTCGCAGGCGCGCAGGACGACGGGCAGCTCCGCGGCGGGGTCGGCGTGGGCGAGGCTGCCGGCGAGGGTGCCGCGGGTGCGGATGGCGGCGTGGCCGATGTGTTCCGCGGCGGCCGCGGCCAGCGGGTGGAGGGTCTGGGCGACGAGGGCGGCGTGGCGCACCAACGCGCCGGCGTGCAGCACGCCGTCGCGCACCTCCAGCGCGTCGAGTTCCGGGACGCGGTTGACGTCGACGAGCACCGTGGGCCGGGCCAGGCGCAGTGCCAGCATCGGGACCAGGCTCTGGCCACCGGCGAGGATCTTGCTGTCCTCGTGGGCGGCGAGGGCCGCGACGGCGTCGTCGACCGAGGACGCTCGGTGGTAGTCGAACGGGGGGCATTTCACCGGCGGTCCCCCTGTCCGGCGGCCAGCTCCCAGACCCGGGCCGGCGTCACGGGCAGGTCGTCGACCTCCACCCCGAGGGCGTCGGCGAGTGCTCCGGCGACCACGGCGTTCGGGGCGAGCGTGCCGCCCTCGCCGACGCCGCGGGCCCCGGTGGGGTTGGCTGCGGGCAGGCTGACGTGCTCGATGCGCAGCTCGGGGATCTCGCCCGAGGTGGGCATGAGGTAGTCGAGCAGCGTGCCGGTGGAGAGGTTGCCCGCCTCGTCGTAGACCAGGTGCTCGTACATCGCGCCGCCGATGCCCTGGGCGATCGCGCCGGCGATCTGGCCGTCGACGATCACCGGGTGCACGATCCGCCCGGCGTCCTCGACGCAGACCCAGTCCAGGATGCGGGTGGCGCCGGTGGCGGGGTCGAACTCGATCGCGGCGAGCTGCGCGCCGGCGGCGAACGCGCCGCGGATCGGGTCGTAGAACTTCGTGCCCTCCAGGCCGGGCTCGAAGCCCTCGGGGAGCCGGTCGGACTGCAGGTAGGCGACCCTGGCGACCTCGGCCAGGGAGATGATCGGCTGCTCCTGGCCGCGGACGTGGACCTGGCCGCCGCGCAGGTCGATGTCGGCGACGTCGATCTCCTTGAGCGCCCCGGCGAGCGCGAGGACCTTGTCCCGGACGTGGGCGGCGGCCAGCTGGGCGGCGCCGCCGCCGATGACCGCCTGGCGGGAGGAGAACGCGCCGAAGCCCCACAGCGACTCGTCGGTGTCGCCGATGCGGACGTCGACGGCGTCGTAGGCGACGCCGAGCGCGTCGGCCACCACCTGCGCCATCGTCGTCTCCAGCCCCTGGCCCTGCGAGGTGACGCCGGAGAACACCGTCACCGCGCCGTCGGGGTTGACCCGCACCGTGCAGGCGTCGTGGCCGGTCCGGAACGGCATCCGGGGCCCGGCGGAGGCGGCGCGGCCCAGCCCGGTGAGCTCGTTGTAGAGCGCGACCCCGATCCCCAGCGGCAGGTCGCCGGCCGCGCGCCGCCGGGCCTGCTCGGCGCGCCGGCTCTCGAGGTCGAAGACCTCGACGGCGCGGTCGAGGCAGGCCTCGTAGGCCCCGGAGTCGTCGACGAGCCGGGAGGGCATTCGGTAGGGGATGTCGGCGGGCAGGATGAGGTTGCGCCGCCGCAGCGCGACCGGGTCCATGTGCAGTGCCCGCGCTCCGGAGTCGAGCAGCTGCTCCATGGCGAACACCGTCGAGGGGCGGGCGACCCCGCGGTAGGGGCCCGAGGGGCTGGTGTTGGTCGCGACCCCGCGCACCGTGCACTCGTAGTTGTCGAGCTTGTAGGGCCCGGTGAGCAGCCCGCCGGCCATGAGCGGCTCGATGCCCGCGGTCCAGGGGTAGACCGAGTACGCCCCGGTGTTGCACCACACGTCGGCCTTCAGCGCGAGCAGGGCGCCGTCGGCGGCGAACCCGGCACGCATCACGTAGCGGTGGTCGCGGGCGTGGGTGGCCGCGAGCAGGTGCTCGGCGCGGTCCTCGACCCACTTGAGCGCGACGCCCGGCGTCGCGATCGCCATGAGGCAGAGCGCCACGTCCTCCGGGTAGAGCACCGACTTGACGCCGAACCCGCCGCCGACGTCGGGCGCCACGACGCGGATGTTGCCCTCGGGCAGGTCGAGCAGCTCGGCGAGCTGGGTGCGCACCAGGTGGGGCACCTGGGTGCCGGACCAGAACTCCAGGCGCCGGTCGGCCGCCTCGTAGCGCGCGACGTCGGCGCGGCACTCGATGGGGTTGCCGCTGTGCCGGTTGGTGGTGAGCTCCCGGTCGACGACGACGTGGGCGGCGGCGAGTGCCTCGTCGACGTCGCCCGCCCGGAAGGTGCGCGAGAGCAGCACGTTGTCGGGGGCCTCGTCGTGGACCGCGTCGGTGACGGCGGCCGGGTCCGTCCAGGCGCAGACGGTCGGGGTCAGCGGGTCGTAGTCGACGACGACGGCCTCGGCGCCGTCCTCGGCGAGGTAGCGGTCGTCGGCGACGACGGCGGCGACGGCCTCCCCCGCGAAGCGCACCTTGCCGCGGGCCAGGGGCGGCTGGTCGGTCTCGACGTAGCCGGGCAGCGCCGACCGTGCCCGCAGCGCCACGGCGGCGATCGCGGGGTGCTCGCCGGTGAACACCGCGTGCACGCCCTCGACGTCGCGGGCCTCGGTGGTGTCGACGCCGGCGAGCCGGGCGTGGGCGACGGGGCTGCGCACGAACGCGACGTGGCGCATCCGGGGCAGCACGAGGTCGGAGACGTAGCGGCCGCGGCCGGTGAGCAGGCGCGCGTCCTCCTTGCGGCGCACCGCGGTGCCGCTGGCGGGGACGTGCTCGTCGGTGACCATCACGGCATCGCGAAGCCGCCGTTGACCGAGACGACCTGGCCGGTGGTCCACGACGAGCGGGGCGAGGCGAGCAGCAGGATCGTCGGGGTGACGTCGTCGGGTCGTCCGAGGCGACGCAGCGGGTACAGCGCGGTGATCTTCTTCAGTCGCTCCTCGTCGGTGCCGCCGGTGTGCGCGGCGAAGTTGTCGGTCTGCACGAGCCCGAGGGAGACGGCGTTGGCGCGGATGCCGTGGCGGGCGAGCTCCTTCGCCAGTGACTTCGTCAGGCCCAGCGTGGAGGACCGGGCGGTGGCGGTGACGGCCAGTCCGGACTCACCGACGCGCCCGGAGTCGCCCATCAGCGAGACGATCGACCCGCCGCCGTGGTCGACCATCCGGCGGGCCACGGCGTGGGAGATGCGCAGCGTGCCGGTGACGGTCACCTCGATCTCGGCGGCGAACTCGTCGGCGGAGCGCTCGAGGAACCGGCCTCGGCTGGTGACGGCGGCGTTGTTGACCAGCACCCCGATCGGGCCGAGCTCGGACTCCACGGTGTCCAGGGCCCGGGCGATCGAGGCGTCGTGGCGGGTGTCGACGCCGACCGCGATCGCTTCGGCCCCGGCCGCGCGAGCCGACTCGGCGGCCTGCTCGGCGCCCTCACCGGAGGTGTGGTGGCCGAACGCGACCTGGGCGCCCTCGGCGACGAACGCCTCGCCGACGGCGCGGCCGAGACCTTGCCCGGCCCCGGTGACCAGCACGGTGGTGCCGGCGAGCTGCAGATCCATCAGGAGGCCACCCGATCTCCGAGGAGCCGCGCCAGCTCGAAGCGCTTGACCTTCCCCGAACCGGTGCGCGGGATCGTCGTCGTGAACCGGATCTCGGCGGGCGCCTTGAACCCGGTGAGGTCGCGGCGGCAGCGTTCCCGCAGCGCGTCGGCGAGCCCCTCCCGGTCGGCGGTGTCCTCGCCGGGCACGACGAAGGCGACCGGCACCTCGCCGAGGTCGGGGTGCGGTCGCCCCACGACGGCGGCGTCGGCCACCTCGGGCGCGGCGAGCAGCACGTTCTCCACCTCGGCCGGGTAGATGTTCTCGCCGCCCCGGATGATCATCTCCTTGGTGCGGCCGCAGATCGTGAGGTAGCCGTTCGGGTCGGCGCGCGCGAGGTCGCCGGTGCGGTACCAGCCGTCGACCAGCACGTCCGCGGTCTGCTCGGGCTTGCCGTGGTAGCCGCGCATGACGTTGGGTCCCCGGACCCAGAGCTCGCCCTCGCCACCCGGGGGTGCGTCGACCCCGGTGGCGGGGTCGACCAGGCGGACCGACAGCCCCGGCAGCGGCAGCCCGCACGACCCGTAGGGGCGGCCGCCGTGCGGCCAGTTCATCGTCACCATCGTGGAGGTCTCGGTGATGCCGTACCCGTCGAGCAGCGGGACCCCGAAGCGGTCCTCGAAGGCCCGGTCCAGCGACGCGGGCAGGATCGCGCCGGCCGAGAGCGCGACCCGCAGGCGGTGCCGCGGCGTCGCGCCGTCGGCGGCCTGCACCAGGTAGGAGAACCCGGTGGGCACGCCGGGCAGCACCGTGTACCCGTCGTCGGCGAGCAGCTCGAGGATCCGGCCCGGCGAGAACCGCGGGAGGATGCGCTCCCGGGCCCCGGTCGCGACGACCCCGAGGACGCAGAGGTCGAGCGCGTAGGAGTGGAAGAGCGGCAGCGCGCAGAGGACCTCGTCGCCGGCCGCGAGGCCCGCGATCGGCGCCCAGCACGCCGCCACCACCCAGAGGCAGCTTCGGAGCGTCAGCTCGACACCCTTGGGCCGGCCGGTGGTGCCGGAGGTGTAGAGCATGAACGCGGTGGCGTCGAGGTCGGCGGGGTCCGGGGCGGGGGTGCGCGGTTCGGTCGCCAGCAGGTCGCCGTAGGCGAGCCGTCCCGGTGGGGGCGCATCCCCCACCACGACGACCGTGGTGCCCGCGTCCACCAGCCCGCCGACCAGCTCCGCGTGCTCGGTGTCGGTGACGACGAGGCGGGCGCCGCAGTCGTCGAGCGCGTACGCCAGCTCGGCCCGGGCGGCGTCGGGGTTCAGACAGGTGGCGACGCCCCCGGCGCGGGGCACCGCGAGGTAGGTCTCGGCGGTCTCGACCCGGTTGGCCATCACCATCGCGACCCGGTCCCCGGCACGGACCCCGGCGTCGACGAGGTGGCCCGCGAGGCGCGCCGTGGTCCGCGCGAGCTCGGCGTAGGTGATGTCACGGGCGTCGTCGGCGAAGGCGGTGACGGGGCCGCGCTCGTCGGCGTGGCGGTCGAGGAGCTCCCCGATCGGGCGGATCAGCTCGGTCCGCAGCATCGCATTCCCACCCCCGTCACGTCAGAGCTCCGCCGACTAACGCTCGTTAGTCACCGTAGGGCCGTCGCGGTAGCGCGCACAAGGGGCTCACGAGCGCTCGTTAGTCGCTAGGGTGGGGTGGTTCTCGAAGGGAGGGGCCGTGCCCGCAGCGTCGTCGGGAGCAGCGTCGTCGGGAGCCACCGTCCGGGACCCGGTCACCAGCCACCGGGTGCTCGACCGTGCGCTCACCCTGTTCGCCGAGCGCGGGTACCACGGCACCGCGCTGTCGGAGATCGCCGGCGCGCTCGGCGTGCGCACCCCCAGCCTCTACAACCACATGCGCTCCAAGCAGGAGCTGCTCGAGAGCATCGTCGACGCCACCACCGCCGGGGTGCTCGAGGACTTCCGCGCCGTCCGCGAGGAGGGCGGTGAGCCGGCGCAGGTGCTCCACCGGGCGACCCGGGTCTACGCCTACCGGCACGCCACGCACCGTCGGGAGGCCCTCGTCGTCAACCGGGACACCTCCAGCCTCGAGGAGCCGGTACGCGGGGCGATGCAGGCCCGCCGTCGCGAGCACGAGCACGCGCTGCGCGCGGTGATCTCCGAGGGCGTCGAGCGCGGCGCCTTCCACGTGGACTCGCCCGCCCTGGCCTCGTTCGCCATCCGCGAGCTGTGCGTGAGCATCGCGCGCTGGTTCTCCGAGGACGGCCCGCTGTCCGCCGAGCAGGTGGCGGACCAGTACGCCGGGTTCGCCCTGCGGATCGTCGGGGCCGCTCAGGGTTCGACGACCATCGGCTGCGGGTAGTGCCGTCCATGATCACGAGTCGTGGAGGCGGAGTGCCCCAGATTTTCGACGCGACTCGCGACCGAAGTCCGGATCTTCTTCGCCGCCGCCACGCGCCGGGGCTCGTGGGGCAAGGATGGGGGCCGACCCCGAGCCCGGAGGGACACCGTGATCTTCTCGCCGACCCCGCTCTCTCCGGCCGAGGACGCGCTGCGCCACGACGTCCGCCGCTGGCTCGCCGCGACCCTGCCCGCCGACTTCCGCCCGGGACTCGGGCTCGGCGGGCGCCACGACCCGGAGTTCAGCAGGGCGCTCGCCGCGCGGGGCTGGGTGGGCATGGCGATCCCGCGGGTGTACGGCGGGGCGGGCGCGAGCACCGTCGAGCGGTTCGTGGTGATCGAGGAGCTGCTCGCGGCGGGCGCGCCGATCGCCGCGCACTGGATCGCCGAGCGCCAGACCGCGCCGGCGCTGCTGCGCTTCGGGACCGAGGAGCAGCGGCGGTGGTTCCTCCCGCGGATCGCGGCGGGGGAGTGCTTCTTCTCGCTGGGGATGAGCGAGCCCGACGCCGGGTCCGACCTCGCCTCGGTGCGCACCACCGCGACCCGCGCCGAGGGGGGATGGCGGGTGGACGGCACCAAGGTCTGGACGACGAACGCCCACCTCAACCACTTCGTCGTCGTGCTGTGCCGCACCTCGGCCTCGCAGGACCGGCACGGCGGCCTCTCCCAGCTCGTCGTCGACCTGTCCTCGCCGGGGGTGTCGGTCTCCCCGATCCCGCTGCTCGACGGCGAGGAGCACGTCAACGAGGTCGTGCTCGACGGCGTGCACGTCCCGGACGAGCGGGTGCTCGGCGAGGTCGGACAGGGCTGGGCCCAGGTCACCGCCGAGCTCGCCCACGAGCGCTCCGGCCCCGACCGCTACCTGTCGGTGCTCGGGCTGCTGCGCGCGTTCCTCGCCGAGCACGGTGCGGACCTCGACGACGCGTCCGCGGCTGGGTTCGGTCGGATCGCGGCACAGCTGTGGTCGATCCGGCAGCTCTCGCTGGCCGTCGCGCGCTCGCTCGAGCAGGGCGAGGCGCCGGCCACCGAGGCAGCACTGGTCAAGGACATCGGGACGGTCTTCGAGCAGCAGGTGGTCGAGACGATGCGCGAGCTGGCTGCCCGGGAGATCGACCCGGCGGCGTCGTCGCTGTTCGAGCGGCTGCTCGCCGAGTGTGTGCTCAACGCGCCCAGCTGGACCCTGCGCGGCGGCACCACCGAGGTGCTGCGGGGCATCGCGGCGAAGGCCCTGACCCGATGAGCCGCGAGGCCGGGAGCGGCACCGACCCGACGGGGGCGGCCGAGCTGCGCGACGCCGTCGCCGCCGTGCTGCGCGACCGGTGCAGCCCGGAGGTCCTGGAGGCGGCCGAGCGCGACGGCTGGGCCCCCGGGGTGTGGGCGCCGCTCGCCGAGGGCGGGTTCACGACGGTGTCGGTGCCCGAGCCCGCCGGCGGGTCCGGCGGGTCGGTGGCCCAGGCGTGCGCGGTGCTCGAGGCGGTCGGGGCCACCGCGGCGCCCGTCCCCGTCGCGGAGACCGGCCTGCTGGCCGGCCGGCTGCTCGCGTCGGCCGGGCTCGAGCTCCCGCACGACCGACTGGCCGACGGCCCGCTCACGACGGCCGCGGCGCCCGGCCTGGGCCTCGACGGCGAGGTCCTCACCGGCGCGGTCGCCCGCGTGCCGTGGGCGCGGGCGGCGACGGCACTGGCGCTGCTCGCCGACGGGCCCGACGGCCCCGTCGTCGCCCTCGTCGACCCGGCGACGACGGCGATCACCCCCGGCCGGAACCTCGCCGGCGAACCGCGCGACCACGTCGTCCTCGACCGCGTCCGCCCGCTCGCGCTCGCCCCGGCACCACCCGACGCGGCCGCGGACCTGCGACGCCGCGGCGCCCTCTCCCGCGCCGCCCTGATCGCCGGAGCCGCGCGGGCCGTCCTGGACCTGACCGTGCACTACACCGGTGAGCGCGTGCAGTTCGGCCGCCCGGTGGCGCGGTTCCCCGCGGTGGCCGCCCATCTGGTGCGCATCGCCGAGCAGACCGAGCTCGCCGCGATGGCCGCCCGCAGCGCCGCCGCCGGCGCCGGCTGCGCCGGCGACGAGGGCGACGGGGGGAGCGGGGAGCCGGCGGATCTCGCCGTCGCTGCCGCAGCCACGGTCGCCTCGGAGGCCGCGGGCGTCGTGGCCGCGGCCGCCCACCAGGCCACCGGCGCCATGGGCATGACCCGCGAGTTCGCCCTGGGCACTCTGACCCGCCGGCTGTGGTCGTGGCGCGACGAGTGGGGCGGCGGGCGCGCGTGGGCGCTGCAGGTCGGGCGCGGCCTGGCCGCGGGCGGCGCCGACGCGTTCTGGCCGGCCCTCTCGCGGAGCCTGGTCAGCCAGGGGTGAGGTGCGGGCCGGTGACGAACCGCGCCCGGTACCGCTCGACGAGCAGGAGCAGCGCGAACTCCACCACGACCGCCGCGACCACCAGCTCGGCGTCGAGGTAGCCGAGCGCCACGTTGACCCCCGCGAGCGCGATCACCAGGCCGGCCCGCGACGTCGTCGTGCCCCACCGGTCCCGCCCGAGGACCAGCGCCGCGGCCGCGAGGAGCAGCAGGATCCCGACGACCGCCTCGCCCGCCGAGGCGACCACGAGCATCGGCGGCCGGGAACCCGGTGGGACGAGCTGGTCGTCGAGGATGAGGATCGCGCCGGGCGGCCAGGACCAGAGCACGATCAGGACCGCCAGCCCGACCAGGGAGAACACGGCGAGCAGCGCCGAACCTCCGATGAGCAGCAGGCGATGCGCCCACCGCGGCAGCAGGACGGCCTCGGCGCGCAGGAGCGCCGCACGCAGCGCCCGGGTCCGGTGGCCGGGCGGCTCGACCGGAGCGTCCTCGACGAGCGGGCGGACCGCCCGGGCGAGCGCGACCAGGTCGGGGCGCGAGGGGTCGGACTCCATGGCCGCGAGGTCGGCGAGCAGCGCGGTCCGCGCCGCCGGGGTGAGCGGACCGTCGGCCACCTCGCCGAGCCACTCCGCCGCCGCGTACGCCCGGGGGCGCGGCCGGTCGAGGTGGGTCCGCCGCGCGAGGGTCGCGACCCCGAGCACCGCGAGGAAGACCACGTAGATGATCGGGGCCGCGAGCGGGGTGAAGTAGTCGTTGTGGGCGGTGATGAACTTCCCGACCTCGTCGACGAAGAGCCCGGACCCTACCCCGACGCACACCGCGGTCAGCGGGTGCATCCACCGGTTGCCCCACAGCAGCGCGAGCAGCCCGCCCACGAGCAGGAGCAGCCCGCCCCAGAGCGCGTGGGCGAGGTGGTACTGCCCGCCGCCGATCTGCGGGTAGCCGGTGAGCGCGAGGTAGAGCCGGGTCACGACGACGGTCACGCCGAAGCTGACGGCCACGAGGCGCAGGCTGCGGGCGCCGTCGGCGCGCTGGACGGGGGTGCGACGACGCCGCGGGACCGGCACGGCCGTCCCGGTCCGTGCGGCCACCGGTAGCGCGCCCATCGGTCCTCCCCCGCTCGGGTGCGATGGACGCTAGCCGTCGACACGTAGCGTGGGGACGGTTGACCTCTCATCGAGCGGAATCCCACCTCGATGTCACCCGCGCGGCGCAACGTTCACCCGGAATGTGCGTCTGCACATGCGTTCACCCGTGTCAGGATGGTGAACTGAACCGAGACCGTGTCGGTCCGTGCAGGAGGCCGTGGTGCTGCAGTGCTGCCCGAACGGGACACGCCCCGCCGGCGTGTCCCCGGCGCTGCCGACCACCCCGGAGGCGCTCGCGCGCGACGCCGGTGCGGTGGCGCCGTTGGGCGTGCGCAGCTTCCACGTGCACCCGCGTGACCTCGACGGCCGGGAGTCGGTCGAGCCCGACGTCGTCGGGGCCACCGTGGCCGCGATCCGGTGGGCCGCGCCCTCGCTGGAGATCGGTGTCCCGCTGGCCCGGTGGGTGGAGCCGAACGCGTTCCGGCGGACCGAGCTGGCGCAGGGCTGGGCGCGCCTGCCGCGTCACGCGCGACCCGACGTCGTCGCGATCAACGTCCACGAGCGCGGCTGGGAGACGATCTGCGAGGCGGTGGCCTCGGTCGGTCTGGGGATCGAGCTGGGGGTGTGGACCACCGGCGACGCGGTGCAGCTCAAGCAGGCCGGGGTGCCGCTGAACACCGTGCGGGTGACCGTCGAGGTGACGGTGACCGACCCCGACTCGGCGGTGGCCGACGCGGTCCGGCTGCTGCGGGCGCTGCGCCCGATGCCGGTGCCGATCCTGCTGCACGGTGAGGAGGGCGGCGCCTGGCCGGTGCTGGACTACGCGCGCCGCCAGGGCTTCGACACCCGCATCGGGTTCGAGGACACACTGACCGGCCCGGACGGGATTCTGGTCGGCCACCGGGAACGAGGAGCTCGTCCGCTACGCGCTCGGCCAGCCGGTCAAGCCCCGGATCGAGTCCCACGGCCGCCCCCGGCGGCGGCTGCTCGGCGGTCTCGGCTTCGGCCGCTCCCGCGCCTCGCACCGCGGCTGAGCAGCACGAAGATCACGAGTACTGGAGACAGGCCGACGTCCCGTAGCCTGCCGGATGTGCTCGTGATCAAGGATGCCGACGGACGAGGGCGGGGGAAGGCGTGAGCGCATCGCTGAAGGGCCGCACCATCGTCATGTCCGGCGGGAGCCGGGGCATCGGGCTGGCCATCCTGCTGGCCACCGCGAAGGCCGGCGCGAACGCGGTCCTGCTCGCCAAGACGGACAAGCCCGACCCGCGGCTCCCCGGCACCGTCCACACCGCGGTGCAGGAGATCGAGGAGGCGGGTGGCCGGGCGGTCGCCGTCGTCGGGGACGTGCGCGAGGAGGAGGACGTCACCCGCGCCGTCCAGACGGCGGCCGAGCGCTTCGGCGGCGTCGACATCGTCATCAACAACGCCTCGGCGCTCAACCTCGCGGGGACCCTCGAGCTCACCCCGAAGCGCTACGACCTCATGCAGCAGATCAACTCCAAGGGCACCTTCCAGCTCACCCGCGCCGCGCTCCCCCACCTGTTCGAGTCCGACGACGCGCAGATCGTCACCCTCGGGCCGCCGATCAACCTCAAGCCGGAGTGGCTGGGCAGGTTCCCGTCCTACGCGCTCTCCAAGTACGGGATGACGCTGCTGACCCTGGGCTTCGCCGCCGAGTTCGCCCACCGCGGGGTACGCGCGAACTGTCTGTGGCCCCAGACGACGATCTCCACCGCGGCGGTGCAGAACCTGCTGGGCGGTGACGAGGCCTCCCGCCGCGCGCGTTCGCCGGAGATCATGGGCGACGCCGCCGTCGCGCTCCTCACCGACGTCCGGCGCCCCACGGGTGAGGTGTTCCTCGACGTCGAGGCGCTGGCGCAGGCCGGGGTCACCGACCTCTCGCCCTACGGCGACGGCGACCACCTCGAGCTCGACTTCTTCGTCGACGAGTTCTAGCCCTGTTCTAGCCCTGGGTCCTCGTTCCTCCCGTCGCACGACACCGACGCTTCGCCCGCCCGGCGGGTCGAGAGCGGCCGTCCGTCGTCCGCGACGAATCCGGGCGCGTAGCCCGCGAGAAGAGGGGATACACGGTGCCGAAGCAGCCTGCTGGACCGACCACGATGTGAAACCCGACGACTTCGAGGGCAGGCCGTCAGGAGGCAGACGGTGGATGCCGTCGAGTTCGAGCGAATCAGCTACCCGGCCCGGGCAGGGGAGTCCGCGCGCATCCGCGAGGTCCTCCGGACGTGGCTCGACGCCTCGCAGGTCCCCGGCGACGTGTCCCACGGCATGGTGCTCGCGGTCAGCGAGGCGATCGACAACGTCGTCGCCCACGCCTATCCCGAGGGCGCGGGTGCCACCGGTCCCGCCACCATCGACCTCACGATGTTCCTCGACGGCACCGACGTCGTGGTCACCGTCGCCGACCACGGCCTCTGGACGGAGCCGGCGAGCACCGATCTCGAGCACGACGCGACCGGCCGCCCGGCCCAGCACGGGCGCGGCATCATCCTCATGAACACCCACGTCGACGAGGTCGCCATCCGCCACGACCGCGAGGGGACCTCGGTGCTCCTGCGCTCGCGGCTGGTCCGCGAGGGGGCGTGATCAGACGGCCGTGACGTCGACGGTGTGCCAGCCGGTGGCGCCGTCGGGGTCGGGAGGGCTCGGCGTGGGGGTCTGGGTGGCGCCGGTCGCGTCCGTCGCGCGGACCTGCAGGGCGTGCAGACCGGGAGGGAGCTCGACCACCGCGCGCCACATCCGCCAGGTGTCGACCGAGACGTCGCGCGCGAGCTCGGCGGCCTGCCACGGCCCGGCGTCGGCCCGGACCTCGACGCGCACGACACCGCGGTGCTGGGCCCACGCGGTGCCGGCCATCGTCACGCGCCCGGCCCGCACGGTCGCGGCATCGCGCGGGACGTCGATCCGGGATTGGGTCTTGACGGGGCCTCGGGCCGACCAGCCCCGCTGTTGCCAGTACGACCGGAACGCGTCGTAGGTCGTGAGCTCCATGTCGGTGATCCACTTGCACCCGGAGACGTACCCGTACAGCCCGGGCACCACCATCCGCACCGGGAAGCCGTGCTCGATCGGCAGCGGCTGCCCGTTCATGCCGAGCGCGAGCATGGCGTTGCGCCCGTCGGTGCAGGCCGCGACGGGCGTCCCGGTGCTGAAGCCGTCGACGCTCGTGGAGGCGATCTGGTCGGCCCCGTCCTGCACGCCCGCCTCGGCGAGCAGGTCACGCAGCGGGACGCCGAGGAAGACGGCGTTGGAGACGAGGTTCCCGCCCACCTCGTTCGAGACGCAGGTCATCGTGATGGGTGCCTCGAGCAGCGCCCGCCGGCGCAGGTCGTCGTACCCGAGGACGATCTCCCGGTCGACCAGGCCGTGGATCCGCAGCCGGTAGTCCGCCGTCGAGACCTGGGGGACCTGCAGCGCCGTGTCGATGCGGTAGAAGTCGGCGTTGGCGGTCAGCCACGTCGGCGTGCCGGGGAAGTCGGCACCGGGCGGGGGCGTCGGCGGGCCACCCGGGAGCGGCCCGACCGCGTCCCGGGAGGCCTCGACGGCGGCCGCGGCGGCGAGCCGGCGCCCCAGGTACCCCGTCACCCCGGCGCCGACGAGCGCGGCCGCCATCCCGAGGAGGAGACGCCGGCGGGCCTCCTCGGGTGCTGCGGGTGCGGTGGCGGGAGTGGCGGCGCGGCGGGCGAGGGCGTGGAGGACGACGAGGCTCGTCGAGCCGGCGACGAGGGCCGCCACCGGCGCCACGACGAAGCTCGCCGTGGCAGGCGGGGACGCGAAGGCGCAGATCAGCCCGAGCAGGCCGAGCACGACGACGAGCGCGAGGCCGGGCATCGCCGAACGGCGTGACGCCAGCCCGCCGAGGGCGGCGACGAGGGTGATCACCACGGCCATCCCGGCGAGCAGCACCTGCTTGTCGTGCACCCCGAAGGTGCCGGTGGCGACGTCCTTGAGCCACTCCGGGGTGAGCCGGACGGCCTGGTTCCCGACGGCGAGCACCGGGGAGGACGGCGGGGCGACGACGGCCGCGACGAGGTCGCCGACGCCGAGCGCCACGGCGACGGCGAGGACGACGACGGCTGCGGCGACCCGGGGCGCCAGGGCCGCGGGGGAGTCCGCCGCGCGTTCCGGGGGTGGCTCGAGGTCCGTGGTCACGTCGGACCTCCGCGGCACGGACCCGCCGGGTTCACGGGACCGAGCCCGCGGCGACCCGGAGCGCCCGCAGGGCCCCGAGCGCCGCGGTCCGGGTGACCTCGTCCCCGACGAGCCCGTCGTCGCCGACGACGTCGCGGGTGAGCGGGAGCCGCAGGCACGCGTCCTCGACGACCTGGGCCCCGACGTACCCGAGGACCTTGGCCAGGGACTCGTGCGCGTCGGCACCGCCGCTCGGGGCGGCCGGACCGGAGACGTTGAGCCAGCCGACCGGCTTGCCGCTGATCGAGCGGGGGTCGGCGTCCCCGACGGTCCAGTCGAGGAGGTTCTTGAACGCCCCCGGCAGAGCACCGGCGTACTCGGGGGTGCAGAAGAGGAGCGCGTCCGCGTCGTGGACGGCGTCCCGCAGGCACGCGACGGCCGCGGGGAGGGGCTCGTGGTCGTCGTCGGGATTGAAGGCGGGCAGGGTCGCGAGGCCGTCGTAGATCTCAGTGACCAGTTCGGGCGACGCGAGCGTGTGCAGCGTCCGGAGCACCGCGGTGTTGGTCGAGCCGGTCCGGGTGCTGCCGGAGATCAGCAACGTGTCCACGGATGGGATCCTCCTCCGCCTGGCGGGTGAGCGGCGATTGCGGTCGCAGATCCAGATCTCGGGAGCGACACGCCCAAGCTGGTGTCAGGAGTCCGCGTCGGCGAGGAAGCGTTCGATCGCCGTGCGCAGGGCGAGATCGGCGACGGCGGAGAAGTGGTCGCCGGGGACGGGTACGTGCCGGCCGTGGGGGAGGGCGTCGGCGAGCGCCGCGGCGGACGGCGCGTGGTGTGCGTCGTCCACGCCGACGAGGACCAGGACCCGGGTGGAGACGGCGGCGAGCTCCTCGGGGGTCACGGGCAGCTGGGCGCCGAAAACGTGGCGCAGGGCGCGAGGGTCGTTGCCGCTGTAGCGGATCCAGCCGGCGGTCTGGGCCTCGGGCGAGCCGGACTCGAGCGGTTCGCCGGCCACCAGGGCGTCGAGGGTGCGCCGGAAGAGCCCGCGCTGGTCGAACGACCCGGTGACCGCTCGTAGACCCTGGCCACCGACCACGGCGTGGTCGGGTCGGGCGCCACGCACGAGAAGTCGGACCACGACCCGTCCGCCGAGGGAGTAGCCGACGAGGTCGTAGCCGCCCCCGGCCGCGTCGAGCCCGAGGTGCTCGAGCAGCGCGAGGACGTCGTCGGCGAGGACGTCGGGTGGGTACGCGGCGCTCGCGCCGTGGCCGCGCAGGTCGGGGACGACGACGCGGTGGCCGCGCGCGGCGAGGGCCGGCGCCGGACCGGGGTCGAACCACGTCGACCCGGTCGCGGTGAACCCGTGGAGCAGGATCACCGGCCGGCCGGCACCGAGCTCACGGTAGGTCAGGAGCTCGCCGTCGGGCGCGCGGAACGTGCGGTACGTCGAGGAGGTGGTGTCGGTGAACTGCGGCGCTCGGCTCATCGGCACGGTCATCCCGGGGGTGCCGGGCGGCGTCCAGGTCCCGCCCAGCCGCCCGGCCAGCCTGCCCACCCAGTCCCACGCCATGTGCTCGATGGTCCTCGCTCGCCAGGGCGCCGGTCGACGGTATGGATGAACGGCGCCGTTCTGACGTCTGACGTCAGGAACGTGCCGTTGCTGTCGTCCGGGGCCGGCCCCGCGTCACCGGTCACCGCGCGTCGTGGAAGATCACCCCGAGCACGTGGCGCTCCCCGGAGTGGACGGCCGAGACGCCGTGGCGCATCTGCACGCGGTGGTATCCGCGGGCTCCCTGCTTCGGGCGGTGGCGCACCGGGAACACCACCGCCTCGCCGAGCCCGGGCCGCGCGACCATCGCCCGGGACTGCTGGCGCGGGCGTTGCTCGACGAACACGCTCTCGCCGCCGGTGAAGTCGACGTCGGGCGTGTTGAGCATGACCAGGACCTGCAGCGGGAAGGTCAGGTCGCCGTACACGTCCTGGTGCAGGCAGTTGTAGCCGGTCGGGCCGTAGCGCAGCACGAGCGGCGTCGGCTTGTGCTGCCCGACCTCCGCGCACCGCGCACGCAGGGCGGCGTGCTCCTCGGGGAAGGTGGGCTCGCCGAGGATCTCCGCCCACCGGTTCGCGATCGCCGCGAGCGGCGGGTAGAGCCGGGTGCGCAGCTCCGTCACGAGCGGGGGCAGCGGGTCGGCGAAGTAGCGGTAGCGGCCCTCACCGAACGAGAGCCGGGCCATGTCGATCGTCGAGCGGAAGGCGGCGTCGTCGTCGAACACCGCGATCATCTCCGCGCACTGCTCCGGCGAGAGCAGCGGGCCGGTCGTCGCGAACCCGTCGTGGTCGAGGGCGTCGCCGAGACGCGCCCAGTCGAGGGCGTCGAGGGCGGGCAGCTCGACGATGTCGGCCCCGGTCACCGGACACCTCCGCGCGCGACGGCGGCGCCCTCGGCGGCGAGCAGCCGCAGCTTGGCCGGGGTGCCGAAGATGTAGCGACCGACCTGGTCCGGGCCGCCCGCACCGTGGCTGGGCACCACGCGGTGGCACGGGATGAGCAGCGGCACCGGGTTGGTCGCCAGCACCGTCCCCGTCGCGCGGACCGCGCCCGGGCGCCCGACCTCGGCCGCGACCCACGCGTAGGGCCGGGTCTCGCCGGCCGGGATGGTGCGGGTCGCGGCGAGGACGTCGCGCTGGAAGTCGGTGAGGCCGCGCAGGTCGAGGCGGGGCGTGGCCGCCGCGTCGCCTCGGAGGGCCGCCTCGAGGCCCTCCGGCACGGTCGGACAGGGCCGCAACGGGCGACCGACGCGCCGCCGGTGCGCGGCCCGGAAGTCGTCCTCCGAGAACTCGGCCGCGGCGCGCAGGAAGCTCACGCCGGCGGGACTGCAGGCCACCCACACCGGGCCGAGCAGGCTCGGGGCGGAGAGCCACCCGTCGAAGACGCGGTCGGTGAGGTCGGGGCCGTCGGGCGGTGCAAGCCCGGCGAGCCGGGTCAGCAGGGGATCGGTGTTCGTGCCAGGGGAGTTCATCACAGTCCTCCGGTCTCGTCGGCGAGGGTGCGCAGCCGGGCCAGCCCGCGCGACACGTGCGACTTCGCGGTTCCCACCGGGCAGCCGAGGACGTCCGCGACCTCGGTCAGGGGCAGGTCGGTCACGTGGCGCAGGACGACGGCCGTGCGCTGGGTCTCGGGCAGGCGCGCGAGCAGCGCCGCGAGCCGCTCGGCGATCTCGGTGTGCTCGGCCCGTTCTTCGACGCTGGGGCCGGGGACGGGCTCCTCCGGCAGGGACGCGCCGTCGGTGCGGGGACGGCGGGCGGCGTCGCGGACCTGGTTGCGCCGGGTGTTGACGACGATGGTCAGCAGCCACGGCCGGGGTGCCAGGGAGCGCAGCCAGGCCGTGCCGTGGTCAGCCACGTGGTCGGCGAGCGAGCGGTAGGCCCGCAGCAGGGCCTCGGCGGCGAGGTCCTCGGCGTCGGCGCGGTGCCCGGTGGTGCGCAGGGCCACCGCGTACAGCAGGCCCTGGTAGGTCCGGACCAGCTCGGCGAAGCCGTCGTCGAGGTCGCGGTCCAGCGCCGCGACCACCCGCTCCGCGTCGGGGTCCGCCCTCGCCGCCGTGGCCACGGTCGGAGTGCTCATGTCCCGGTCAACACCGGCGCGGGCGCCCGGGTTGCAGCACGTCTAGTCGAACCCGACGACGGCCCCCTGCGCCGCCGACCCGACCAGCCGCGAGTACTTGCCGAGCACCCCCGTGCGGTGCTTGGGCGGCGGCGGGGTCCAGCCCTCCCGGCGGCGAGCGAGCTCGTCGTCGTCGATCAGCAGGTCGAGCGTGCGGGCGGCGAGGTCGAGCCGGATGCGGTCGCCGTCGCGGACGAACGCGATCGGCCCGCCGTGCGCGGCCTCGGGCGCGACGTGCCCGACGCACAGCCCCGTCGTGCCGCCGGAGAAGCGGCCGTCGGTGAGCAGCAGGACCTCCTTGCCGAGCCCGGCACCCTTGATGGCGCCGGTGACGGCGAGCATCTCGCGCATCCCGGGGCCGCCGCGCGGGCCCTCGTCGCGGATGACGACGACGTCGCCGGGCTGCAGGCCGTCCGGCCCCGAGGACTCCACGGCGTCCATCGCGCTCTGCTCGCCAGCAAAGACGCGAGCACGCCCGTCGAAAGTTGCGGTGTCGAAACCCGCGGACTTGACCACGGCCCCGTCGGGAGCGAGCGAGCCGCGCAGGATCGTCAGCCCGCCGGTGGGGTGGATGGGGTTGGAGAGCGGGCGGAGGATGTCGCCGTCGAGGGGCTCGGGGGCGAGCTCCTCGAGGTTCTCGGCGAGGGTCCTCCCGGTGACCGTGAGGCAGTCGCCGTGCACCAGCCCGGCGTCGAGCAGGGCCTTGAGCACCACCGGGACACCGCCGACGCGGTCGACGGTGTTCATCATCCAGCGCCCGAACGGCTTGACGTCGGCGAGGTGGGGGATCTTGTCGCCGATGCGGTTGAAGTCGTCGAGATCGAGCGGGACGTCGGCCTCGCGGGCGATCGCGAGCAGGTGCAGGACGGCGTTGGTGGAGCCGCCGAAGGCCATGACCACCGCGATCGCGTTCTCGAACGCCTCACGCGTCATGACGTCGCGGGCTGTGTGCCCGCGGCGCAGCATCCCGACGACGGCGTCCCCGGACTGCCGCGCGAAGCCGTCGCGCCGGCGGTCGGCGCTCGGCGGGGAGGAGGAACCGGGCAGCGCCATGCCCATCGCCTCGGCCGCGCAGGCCATGGTGTTGGCGGTGTACATGCCGCCGCACGCGCCCTCGCCGGGGCAGATCGCGCGCTCGATCTCGTCGACCTTCTCCCGGGTGATCAGCCCGCGGGCGCACGCGCCGACCGCCTCGAACGCGTCGATGATCGACACCTCCCGGCCGTCGACCATGCCGGGCATGATCGAGCCGGCGTAGAGGAAGACGCTCGCGAGGTCGAGCCGGGCGGCTGCCATCAGCATGCCGGGCAGGCTCTTGTCGCACCCGGCGAGCAGCACGGTGCCGTCGAGGCGCTCGGCCTGCACGACCGTCTCCACGGAGTCGGCGATCACCTCGCGCGAGACCAGCGAGTAGTGCATCCCGACGTGGCCCATGGAGATGCCGTCGGACACCGAGATCGTGCCGAACTCCATCGGGTAGCCGCCTGCGTGGTGCACGCCCTCCTTGGACGCCGTCGCGAGGCGGTCCAGCGAGAGGTTGCACGGTGTGATCTCGTTCCAGCTCGACGCGACGCCGATCTGGGGCTTCGAGAAGTCGTCGTCGGTCATCCCGACCGCGCGCAGCATGCCGCGGGCGGCGGCCCGCTCCATCCCGTCGGTGACGTCGCGGCTGCGGGGCTTGACGTCGTGCTCGACGGCTGTGCCGGGCCCGGCGGTGTGGTTCGCCATGCCGGTGACCGTAACGCGCGAGACCGACACCGGTCAGCGGCCGGGGACGGTGCTGGTGGTCCCGTCGGCCCACACGACGAGGCCGCTGCGCCCGACCCGCCGTCCGAGCCACTGCGCGGCCCGAGCCCCGAGCGCGTAGGCCGCGGTGGCATCCACGTCGGCGTCGGTGAGCGAGCGCGCCACCACCGTGACCTGGGCGACGGTGTCCGGCGCCGCTCCGGTGCGCGCGTCCACGACGTGTGCGCCGCGGTGGGCGGTTCCCGAGGTGGCCACGGCACCGTCGTGGATCGGCACGACGGCGAGGACGCGGGCGGAATCGTGCGGGTCCTCGATGCCGATACGCCAGGGGTCGCCGTGCGTGGCGCGGCAGATCATGTCGCCGCCGGCGGAGAGGCAGAAGTCGGTGTCGGCCAGGGAACGCAGGGCCGTGGCGGCTCGTTCCACTGCCCAGCCCTTCACCACTCCGCTGGGGTCGAGCTCGGGGCGCCACACCGAGAACGCCCCGTCGCTGGCCCGCTCGGCGCGCGCGGCGATCGCGAGCACCTCGTGCACCAGCGGTGGGGCGTCGGCCAGGGCGAGCTCGCCGCGCCGGATCGCGGCGACCACCGAGTCGGCGCGGTAGGTGCTGAACACCCCGTCGGTCTCGCGCAGGGAGGCGAGCACCGCCGTCCAGGCGGTGTCGGCGGCGTCGTCGTCGGTGTGGCGCCCGCGCAGCGCCAGACTGACCGGCATCCCCATCACGTGCTCCACCCGCCGCGCCACGGGGACGGCAGCAGTCACGCCACACCGGCCTGGTCGAGCGCGCTCTGCAGCGACTGGACGTAGCCCTCGGAGGTGTAGGTCGCGCCGCTGACCATGTCGACCTGCGCGCTCTGCGCCTGCATCGTCTCGGACACCAGCTGGGGCACGGCCTCGGCGTTGATCTCCTGGTCGCGGTCGTTGGAGTCCGGCTCCTCGACGACGTCGACCGCGGTGATCTTCCCGCTCGCGAGCGTCACCTTGACCTGTACCGGGCCCCACCGCGTGTCGGCGGCGCTCCCGGTGACGGTGCCGGAGTAGGTGCTGTTCTTCGCGGCGGGCGTGCTGGTGGTGGTGCCCGACGTCGTGCTTCCCGAGGTCGGGGCGGGGACGGCCGTCGGCAGCGCCGAGGAGGTCGAGGTGCGGTAGGAGAACAGCAGCACCAAGGTGCTGACGGTCGTCAGACCCCAGAGCGCGATGCGGCGCGCGCCGCGGTCGAAGCCGGCGGGGAGCATGGGTGGTCTCACCATCCGAAGGTCTCGGTGTGGACGCGGTCGGCGGGGGTCCGGGCCGCGTGGAGCGTGCGCTGGACCTGTTCGGTCCATGGAACGGGTCCACAGAGATAGACGTCGCGCTCGGCGATGTCCGGGACGCGGGCCCGCAGGGCGGTGAGGTCGTCGACCGGGCCGACGCCGGCGCCGAACCAGGAGTCGCGACCGCGTCGTCGGCCGGGCAGCGGGACCAGGCCGATCCGGCGCTCCCGGGCGAGGAGGGAGAACTCCCGGGCGAAGAGCGGCTCGCGGCGGAAACGGTGGAGGACCACCACGTCGGCGTCGAGGTCCTCGGCGAGCGCCCGCAGCGGCGTGATGCCGACGCCGGCGCCGATCAGCGCGACGCGGTCGGACGTCCGGGCGCGGGCGGTGAGCCGACCGTAGGGCCCCTCGATGAGCACCCTCGTGCCGGGGCGCAGGCCGGGCACCTCGGCCGTGCCGTCGCCGAGGTCCTTCACTGTGATCCGCAGGCTGCGCCCGTCCGGCGCCGCCGAGAGGGAGTACGGGTGCGCGCGGGACCACCCGCGGCGGGTGAGGAACCGCCACTGGAGGAACTGGCCGGCGACGGCACCGAGCCCGTCCAGGTGCCGCCCGGTGAGGTAGACCGACACGCAGCCGTCGCCCTCGGGCACCACCGAGGTGACGACGAGCCGGTGGTGCAGCGACCGGTAGAGCGGCAGTCCGACCCGCCAGGCGAGCACCGCCCCCGCGGCCAACCCCCACGCGGTCCACCAGAAGACCGTGCGCGCGGTGGAGGCCAGGAACTCCTGCCCGGTCCAGAGCTGGTGGGGCAGCGCGAGCCCGACCCCGGCGTACGCGTAGAGGTGCAGCAGGTGCCAGGACTCGTAGCGCATCCGCGCCCGCGCTGCCCGCAGGCTGGTGACGACGACCATCACCAGGCACGCGGTGCCGGCGACGGCGAGGAGCATCCCCGGGTAGGTGAGGGTCAGGTCCCACAGCTCGCCCGGGGTGGCCAGCAGATCGCCCGCCGCGTAGCCCCAGGTGATCAGCCCGACGTGGGCGATCATCCCGGTGAACGAGGTGAACCCGACGAGCCGGTGCGCGGCGGCGAGGCGGTCCTGCCCGAAGGCCCGCTCGAGGAGCGGCACCCGCGCCATGAGCAGGACCTGCGCGAGCAGGAGCACCGTCGCGAGCAGGCCGGTGAGCCGCCCGAGCGAGGTGAGGCCGGACGCCCACGCGCCGAGATCGGTGAGACCGCCGCCGGTGGCCCACCAGAACGTGACGAGGGTGAGCGCGACGACCAGGAGCGCCTCGGCGGCCGTGCGGAGGCGGCGGTCCCGCACGGCGAGGGGGGAGCGGCGGTCCCGACGGTGGACCGCGCGGTCACCGGCGACGGTGGTGCGGGAGGCCCGGTCGGCGAGCACGGTCATGTGATCGATCCGCGGAGGATCGGGCTCGAACCGGCCGACGGATTCTGGCCCACCTGCCCCTGGCCCGCGGGTCCCGGGACCGCCTGCCCCGGGCCCGCCTGCCCCGGGCCGCCGAAGCGGTCCCGGCCGCCGTCGTGGTCGCGGTGGTGACCGACCGACGGACCGGTGCCGCCGTCGGGCCCGGAGTCGCCGACCGCGTGTCCGGCGGCGAACCCGCCGCCGGCCAGGAGCACGGCGGCGCCCACGCCGACCGCGACGCGCAGCCCGCGGCGCCGGGCACGAGGTGCCGCCGCAGCCTCGTCGTGGTGCCACCACCTGGTCCCCGTGACGGGGGCCGCGTCGGCGTCGGAGGGTTCCCAGCGCGAGCCGCTGTGCCCCTGCCTCGCTGCGGCCTCGTCCTCGGCATGAGGAGTCGGGTCCTCGGGGGGAGTGGGAGAGCCCTCCTCGCGGTCCATGCGCCACCTTCTTCGAGCACGTCGACCGCCCGGAGTCCGGCGGGTGCCGGACGGGCCGTCGATCTGGTGTGCTCCACGGTGCTGCGCCCCGGTAATGCACGGACATGGCGTGGGTGGGAGGCAGGTAAGAAACCGGGCTACGTGTGGTGCCGAGGGGCCGCGCCGGCGTGGAGGCGGGCCCCCGGCGTGAAGGACCAGGCCAGTACCCAGACGCTGCCGAGGGTGAGCACCAGCGCGCCGGGCACGTGCAGGTAGAGGGTCCCGTCGTCGCCGAGGTAGGCCTGCACGAAGGTGAGGACGAAGACCACGGCGGAGAGGACGGCGGGCCACAGCGGCGCGCCGCGCCCCCGCCAGTAGGCCACCGCCGCGACGGCCAGCAGCGCGGTGAGGACGTGGAGCACGATCGCGCCGGCGGAGTGCAGCTCGTGGGCTCCCCGGTTGTGGAGCGGACCGACCATCTGCCCGGCGGTGGCGAACTGCCACAACAGTTCCGCGACGGTGAGCACCGCCAGGACCTGGACGGCTCGCAGCGCAGGTGCGGTGCCGGCTCGGGAACGTGTGGCGAGGTCGGTCATGCGGTCCTCCGGGGAGTCGTCGCGGGCGCAGGGGCGGGCTCCGGGTGACCGGTTGCGGTGAGGCCCGAACGTGAGTCCGGTGAGAGCCGGCCTCCCTCACGCCAGGGCGGCGCCCAGCAGTACCCAGATCAGGGACCACAGCACCGCCAGGCCGGCCAGCGCCGCGACCAGCCGCTGCGCCCGCGGGGTCGGGCGGGGGGCCGCCGGGCCGTCGAGCACCACACGCGCCCGCCAGATCAGCTGGGTCCAGAGCGCCTGCCACGACAGCGGGTCCGACGTCGTGGGAGACGCCGGGCCGCTGGTGTCGGGGAGGTCGGCGAGCGGCCCGGCCAGCTCCGTGCGGAACCTCGCGGCGTAGACGGCGGCGATCCGGTCGCCCGCCTCGTCGGCGGTGAGCCGGCCCTCGCCCACCGCCCGGTGCAGCGCCGCGACGACGGCCTCCCGCTCGGCGTCGGAGGCCCGCACGACGGGCTGCGTCGGTTCTGGCACGGGCCCTCCCAGGAGGTCGACGTCGGGCTGCCCGGCCATCCTCGCCCGGGACGCCGTCCCCGAGGACGCCCGTTCTACGAGAATCCGGTGAGGATTCACGCCGCGGGCTCAGGTCCCGACCTCGTCCACAGCGGCGTCGCCCACCAGCCGCTCGGAGGCGACCCCGAACCCGACGCAGGCGCCGCCGCCGGAGGGCGTCGTCACGAACGCGGCCCCGCCGTGGCGCTCGGCGACGTCCCGCACGATCGCCAGGCCGAGCCCGGAGCCGGGCAGGCCCCGGGCGGCGTCGGCTCGGTAGAAGCGGTCGAAGACCCGGTCGGCGTCGGCGGGCAGGATGCCGGGCCCGTGGTCGCGCACCGTCGTCGTGCCGTCGCGGACGCGCAGCTCGATCGGCACGCCGGCGTCGCCGTCGAACTTCGCGGCGTTCTCCAGGAGGTTCCCGACGCCGCGCTCCAGGGCCGCCCGGTACCCGCGGACGACGGAGTCGTCGGCGTCGACGACGATCTCCCGCCCGCTGCGTCGCGTCACCCGGTCGGCCATCCGCCGGGCGAGCGGGGCGAGGGCCACGGATTCCTCGGGTTCCTCGCTGTGCCCCGAGAGCGCCAGGTCCACGAGCTCGTCGACGAGATGGGAGAGCTCGCGCGTCTCGCCCTGGACGTCGCTGACGAGGCGCTCGCGGGCGGCGGGGGAGAGCTCGCCGAACCGGCGCAGCACGCTCGCGTTGGTGCGCAGACTGGTCAGCGGGGTACGCAGCTCGTGGGCGGCGTCCTGGACGAGGCGGTCCTGTGCCTCGCGCGAGCTCGCCAGCCGCTCGACCATGGTCGTGAACGACGCCGAGAGCCGTCCCACCTCGTCGGCGCCCCGGACGCTCTCGACGGGGGCCCCCAGCGCCTCGACGTCGGGTCCCGAGACGCCACCGCGCGCGCTGACCTGTTCGGCCACCCGGGTCAGGCGCACGAGGCGCTGCGTGATGCGTCCGGCCAGGAGCCAGCCGGCTGCGGCGGCGACGACGAGCACGATCAGGCTCACCACGGCGATCTCGTTCGCCGTCCCCTGGACGAGACGGTTCGACAGGTCGACGTCCATCGCCACCTGGAGCGCGCCGGCGCCGCCGCCGAGCGAGGTCGTGAGGATGCGGTAGTCGTCGTGGCCGACGGCGATCTCGGTGGTGTCGGTCCGGCCGGCCGCCGGGGCACCGGCCAGGCCGCGGGCGACGTCGGTCACGGGCAGCACCACCGGGCGCCCGCCGAGCACCGTGACGCCGCCGTCGGGGGCGATCCGCCGGCCGACCAGCATCTGGAAGCGGGCGGGGGAGTCCCCGGGGCCCCGGTCTCCCCGCGGCGGCCCCCCGCCGTCGTCCCCTGGCGGCGCCGGGGTGGAGCCGAGCACGCCGGTCTGGTTCTCGGCCAGGGCGGTCGTCGCGGCCGCGAGCGTGGTGTCGTTGGCCTGGGTCGTCTGCTCCGCGACCGCGTGGTAGCTCAGGCCCCCGACCAGCCCCGCCACCACGGCGCTGACGAGGGCGAACGCCAGCGCGAAGCGGGCTCGCAGGCTCATGGTCGGCGCAGCGTGTACCCGACGCCGCGCACGGTGTGGATGAGCGGGGGCGCCCCGGCCGCGACGAGCTTGCGGCGCAGGTAGCCGATGTAGACGGCGAGGTTCTTCGAGTCGGCGCCGAAGTCGTAGCCCCAGATCCGCTGGTAGACCGTGGAGTGGTCCAGCACGATCCCCTCGTTGCGGACCAGCAGTTCCAGCAGGTCGAACTCGGTCTTCGAGAGCGTCAGCTCGTCGTCGGCCCACCAGACCCGTCGGGCGGCCGGGTCGACGTGCAGCGCGCCGACCCGCAGCGCGCCTCGCTCTTCCGGTCCCGCGAACGACGCCCGCCGCAGCAGCGCCCGCAGCCGGGCGAGCAGCTCGTCGAGCTCGAAGGGCTTGGGCAGGTAGTCGTCCGCCCCGGCGTCGAGCCCCGCGACGCGGTCGGCGGTCTCCTGCCGCGCGGTCAGCATGAGGACCGGGGTGCGGTCGCCGTCGGCGCGCAGCACGCGGCAGACGGCGAGCCCGTCGACGCCGGGCATCATGACGTCGAGCACGAGCGCGTCGAACGACTCCTGGCGGACCCGGGTCAGGGACTCGACGCCGTCGACGGCGGGGACGGGCTCGTAGCCCTCCAGTTCGAGGGCGCGCGCGAGCGACTCGCGGATGGCGCGGTCGTCGTCGGCGACCAGGACGCGCTGGGGCATGCGGTCCATGGTGCCGCGTGCCCATGGTCCGAGTGCGCTGATCTCAGCACGCCACCACGGTGAGGGCGAGCCCGCCCCGCGCGGTCTCCTTGTACTTCGTGGACATGTCCGCGCCGGTGTCGCGCATGGTCCGGATCGCGGTGTCCAGCTCGCCGCGCCGGTCGCGGTGAAGCGCATCCCGTTGCTGTGGAACGCCAGGCGCGCGTCGCGATGCAGCACGACGTCGGCGTCCACGTCGAACGCGACCTCCCGCTTCCCCGCCAGGAGCAGACGCCCCGACGTCCGGAACCTCGACGGCGGGCCCGGTGGCGGCCGGGTCGAGCAGGTGCGGCTGTTCGCCGGCCAGACCGAGCACGACGGCGGGCACGCTGCCGTGGCCGTGCCCGGTCGCCCCGAGCGACCCGAACAGCTCGCACCGCACGCGGGCGGTCTCCTCGAGGAGTCCCGCGTCGGCCAGGTGCGTCGCGAAGCGGTGCGCGGCGCGCATGGGACCGACCGTGTGCGAGCTCGACGGTCCGATCCCGATCGTGAACAGGTCGAGCACCGAGGTGGTCATCGGGCACCCTCGGAGGGTTGATATACCAGTTGGCGACGTGAACGCGGTAGGCTGACGCGGTGACCGTGCCGCTGCAGGAGCCGCCGCCGACGTCGCTCTCGGAGCGCGCGTACGGGGCGATCCAGGACAAGCTGATCATGTTGGAGATCCCGCCGATGGCCCCCGTCGACGAGGTCACGCTGGTCGAGGCCCTGGAGGTCGGGCGCACGCCGGTGCGCGAGGCGCTCAAGCGGCTCGAGGTCGACCGGCTCGTCGTCTCCTACCCACGCCGGGGCACCTTCGCGACGGCGGTCGACATCACCGACCTCGCGTACATCTCCGAGATTCGGGTGCAGCTCGAGCCGCTCGCCGCGCGGCGCGCCGCGGAGGGCGCGGGCGGCGCCTCGCTGCGCGAGGGCCTCGCCGAGCTCGCCGAGGCCACCGTCGCGCTCGACGTCTCCGCCGTCTCCCGGGAGGAGCTCATGCGCTGGGACATGCGGGTGCACCGCTCGATCTACCGCGCCGCGGGCAACCCGCACCTCGAGGACACCCTGGTGCGCTACGACAACCTCGCCACCCGGATCTTCTGCCTGTTCCTCGACCGCATGCCCGGCTTCGACCGCCATGTCGGCGAGCACGTCGGGCTGTTGCGCGCGATCGCCGACGGCGACGGCGAGCTCGCCGCGACGCTGGCCCACGAGCACGTGGTCGGGTTCGAGAAGGCGATCCGCGCGGTGGTCTGAGCCTCGCCGGCGGTCACGCCGGCTCCCTGACCCGGGCGGCCCGGGCCCGGCCCAGCTCGGCCCGACGCAGCCGTCCGAAGGCGCGGGGGCTGCCCATCCCGAGCACGGCCGTCGTCGTGCCCCCCGCGTCGACCCAGCGAGCGGTGAAGACCCGGTCGTCGGGTTCGCCGTCGACCAGCTCCATCCGATCCTCGGCGCCCGGATGCCCGGCGAGCTGCAACATCCGCCCGTACTGCTCGGACCAGAAGTAGCCGGAGGGCCGCACGGTCGTGAGGGTCCGCCCGGCGAGCAGGTTCACCGCCGCGACGTCGGCCTGCTCGCCCGCGCTCGTCCAGTGCTCGGCGCGGGACGTGCCACCCGAGGCGTGCCCCTCGACGTCGTGACGCGCAACGTCGCCGACGGCGACCACCTGCGGCAGGTCGGTCACCATGCCCGCGTCGGTGCGCACCCCGTCGTGCACGCGCAGCCCGGAGCCCGCGAGCCACCCGGTGCTCGGCGCGATCCCGACCCCCACCACGACGACGTCGGCGGGCACGATGGTGCCGTCGTCCAGCTCGACGCCGGTGACGCGGCGGCCCCGGCCCGACCGCGCGGTGCGCAGGCCCGCCACCCCGCGGCCGTGGCGGACGTCGGTGCCGTGGTCGGCGTGCTGCGCCGCGCAGCACCGGGCGATCCGCTCCCCGAGCAGCGGCGCCAGCGGCAGGGGCGCCACGTCGAGCAGCGTCACGGGACACCCCAGTCCCCGGCAGGTCGAGGCGACCTCGGCGCCGAGGAACCCGGCACCCACGACCACCACCCGCGGCCGAGCCCGCAGCGCGTCCCGCAGCGCGACGGCGTCGTCGAGGGTGCGCAGGACGTGCACACCCTCGGTGGCCCCGCTGCCCTCGCTGCCCTCGCTGCCGGGCAACCGGCGCGGCCGGCCCCCCGTGGCCACGACGACGCCGTCGACGTCGAGCCCGCGGGAGTCGGCGAGCTCCAGCCGCCCGGCGCGGGCGTCGAGGCGGTCGACCCGGACGCCGAGGCGCAGCTCGAGGGCGAGCTCGGCCTCGTCCTCGGCGTCGAGGAGGGCGATCCCGGCCTCGTCCTGCGTACCTGCGAGGAAGCCCTTGGACAACGGCGGGCGGTCGTACGGGGCGTGGGGCTCGTCGCCGACGAGCACGAGCCGGCCGTCGAACCCCGCTCCGCGCAGGGCGCGCGCGGCCCGCGTCCCGGCCACCGAGGCGCCGACGACGGCGATCGTCCTCACGCGACGCCCCATTCCGTGCCCGCCGGGGCGACGTGGTCGGGGGCGGCCTGCTCCAGGTCGGCCCACACCACGCCGTCGGCGACGAGGGCGGTGTAGGTACGGACCGGGCGCTTGGCCGGCGGGCCGCTGGGCTCGCCGGTGTGCAGCGAGAAGAGCGCCTCGTGCAGGGGGCACTCCACCCAGCATCCCTCGAGGTAGCCGTCGGAGAGCGAGGCGCCCTGGTGGCTGCACGCGTCGTCGAGCACGAAGACCTCGCCACCGGTCCGGAACGCGGCCACCGGGGTCGGTCCGGCGAAGCGCGCGCCCTCGCCCTCGGGGATCTCGTCGATGTTGCAGAGACGGATCATGTCTCTCTCCAGGAGACGCGGTCGGTGCGGGCGGCCACGGCGTCGGGCCTCGCACCGGACACAGAACTGACAGGGGTGCACGCGGGAGACTCGGCGTGCCCGAGAACTTCAATGATCCGGAGAGCGTCGAGTTGCGTATAGCGCACTTCGATGCTCAATGCGCAACGCACACGGTGGGCTTGACGCGCTGCTGTGTCAAGGGGTCGGGACGGGTGGGTTTCGGCGAATTCGCCGGGCGGTGACCCGCGTGGAGGGGTCGCTTGACAAGGGGATACGTGATCTCGCATCGTCGTAGTTGCGCATAAGGCATCATGTTGCGTATGACGGAACGACTTAGGCTCGTAGTGACGAGGAGTGCCCCCGCGATGACAACCAGCGAGCTCTCGACGGCCGCGGCGACGGGGGAGCTGCCGTCGAGCCTGCGGGCGACCCTGCCGGGCCGCTGGTACACCGACCCGACGATCTTCGAGCTCGAGCAGGCCCTCGTTTTCGAGGCCGGGTGGTTCTGCGCGGTGCGAGCCGCGGACATCCCGTCGTCCGGCGACTTCGAGACCGTCGACGTCGGGCGGGAGAGCGTGATCGTGGCCCGCGGTCGCGACGGGGGCGTGCACGCGTCGCTCAACGTCTGCCGGCACCGCGGCGCCCGGCTGTGCAGCGAGGAGAAGGGAACGGTGCGGCGGTCCTTCCGGTGCCCGTACCACGCCTGGACCTACGGCCTCGACGGCTCGCTGGTGACGGCCCCGAACATCGCCCACATGCCCGACGTCGAGCGGGCCTCCTTCGGCCTGCACCGGGTGGCCGTGCGCGAGTGGCTCGGGTACGTGTGGCTGTGCCTCGCGGACGAGCCGCCGTCGTTCGAGGAGACCGTGGTCGCCGACGTGACCGGGCGGCTCGGTTCGCCCGACGCGATCGTCGGCTACCAGGTCGCGGACCTCGCGCTCGGGCGCCGCCTCACCTACGACGTCGCGGCGAACTGGAAGCAGATCGTCGAGAACTTCATGGAGTGCTACCACTGCGGCACGATCCACCCCGAGCTGACCGAGGTGCTGCCGGAGTTCGCCGACGGGCTCGCCGCGCAGTACTTCGTCGGTCACGGCGCGGAGTTCGGGGCCGGGGTGGAGGGCTTCACCGTCGACGGGTCGGCCGGGCTGGCGCGGCTGCCGGGGATCGGCCCCGACCAGGACCGCCGCTACTACGCGGTCACCGTCCGGCCCCAGGTGTTCGTCAACCTCGTGCCGGACCACGTCGTGTTCCACCGGATGTTCCCGGTCTCGGCCCACCGCACGATCGTCCGCTGCGACTGGCTCTACCTGCCCGAGGTGGTCGCCTCCGGCGCCGACCTCGACCGCTCCGTGGAGCTCTTCCACCGCGTCAACCAGCAGGACTTCGACGCCTGCGAACGCTGCCAGCTCTCCATGGACTCGCGGTCGTACGCCCGCGGCGGCGTGCTGGTGCCCAGCGAGCACCACATCGGCGAGTTCCACGACTGGGTCCGCGAACGCGTGGGCCCCGCCTGATCACCCCTCGAGGAAGAGAGACCGGACATGACGATCCCCGACGAGTCCGACGCCCTCGAGGACGGCCCGCCCACCCGCGGGCTGGAGGAGGCCTTCCGCGTGGCCGACCGGCTCGCGGTGCACGGCGCCGAGTGTGTGTGCCCGAGCTGCGCGGGCCGCCTCCCCGGCCTGCTGGTCGAGCTCGCGCAGGCCCTCGGCCGTTCCTGAGCCGGCCCGCTCCGGCGGCCGCGCGGCGGCGGTCCCTTGTCGCGGGTTCCTTCGGTCTCCCGGTCGTCTTGTCGTTGTGATTCCGAACGACAAGGCGACCGACTCGACGCTGGAGACCGCGATAAGACGTCGGGGCGGGCCCGAGGCGGTCATCGGGCGCACCGAGTCGCGGGCCACCCAGGCCCGCCAAGGTGGTGACCCGCTCGGCGAGGCCGCCCTGGATTTCCTCGTCGCTCTTGGCCACAAGCGCGTGGAGTGCAGCTGTCGGGGGCTGCGGGTCACCTCCGAGGTCCATCGGCGGCTCCGCGGCTTCGACCCCGGCAAGGGCACCCAAGTGTGCGTGCGTTTCCGTGCCCTGGCACGGAAACGCACGCACGAGGGGCGAAGCCCCGAACGGCCGGCCCACCTCGAGCCCCGCGGGCAGTCAGGCGTAGGCGATGGGCCGGCCGATCGTGTGCCCGAACGCCGCCGACGTGACGTAGCCCGAGGGCACACCGTCGACGAGCACCGGCGCCTGGCCCAGTACGACGCTGCGGCCGTCGTCCACCGTCAGGCACGTCAGCCGCCGTGTGACGGTGCTGTCGTCGACCCCGTCCAGGGCGTCCCACCCGACGACACGGACGTGGAGCAGCGTCAACAGGAGTTTTCGAGGAGTCGCGCAGGCGCGTTCGGAGCGACCGCGGTCCGCTGGACTTCGTCGAACCGCTCCAGCAGGGTGCGTCCCGTGACAGACTACGAGAACCTCACCACCGTCGCGGCGCCGGCGCAGGTGCTGTTCGACTATCTGGCCAAGATCGGCAATCTCCCTGACTACTTCCCTCGCATGCGGGTGGCGACGCCGGTAGCCGGGGGCGAGGCGGTGTACACCGAAGCCGAGCTGCCTGACGGGCGGGTCGTCTCCGGAGAGGCATGGTTTCGCGTCGACCGCGAGGCCCTGCGCATCGAATGGGGCTCACAGGGCCCGAACGACTACCACGGCGAGCTGGAGGTGACCCCGCTCGATTCCGAGTGTCAGGTTCGCGTGCTGATCTCCACCGCTCGAGTCGAGAGCGACGAGGTCGAAGCCGGCGTCGACCAGACCATGGCCAGGATCAAGCACAGCGTCGAGACCGCACCTGCCGAGCCGCCGCCCCAGCCAGGGCCCTCGGAGATGGGTGCCACGGGGTCGGGGCGATTCAGCTGACGCTGCGACATGGGTGAACGGCGCCGTCCTGACGTTGGACGTCAGGAACGTGCCGTTGCTGGCGCTGGGGGCGGGGTCGCGGGGCGGCCTCAGCGGTGGGCGAGGCCGGGGACGGTGTCGATGCGGCTGCTGGTGCCGGTCAGGCGCAGCACCCGGGTCACGGCCGGCGGGCCGGCGACCAGCACGACCGTCGTTCCCGACGCTCGCGCTCGCGCGTGGATGACGTCCAGGACACCGATCCCGCGGGCCCCGAGGAACCCCACTCCGGCCAGGTCGATGATCAGGCGATGACATCCGGGCCGGGACAGCGCGTGGTCGAGGTGGCGGGCCAGGTCGGAACTCGTCGCCAGGTCGATCTCCCCGACCACGGTGACCACGACGTCCCCGGCGTGCTCGGTGCAGTCCAACGTCAGGTCCACGGGCGCCCGGTCGACATCCACGGGGCGGGCAGGGAGGCCGGAGCAGGCGCGGCTCGGAGTGGGACCTGCCAGCGGCTCTTCGCCGGCGAGGTCGTGCGGCAGCGTCCCGGCGTATTGAACTGACGGGGACGGGCCGGGATGGGTGGCAGCCAGTGATGACACGGTCGTCCTCCCCAGGGACACGACGACGGTTCTGTGCGTGCCGCCGGGTCGTGGACGACCTACAGACCGTTGCACAAGCGCCGCGCCGTTGGCAAGAGGCGCCCGGCGTGCGCGCGGCTCGTGGAGCAGCGTCTTCGGGCTTTCTGCGGCCGGGGGCGTCGGCCGCGAGGCCGCGGAGGGCACGGCGGTGGGTCACAATCAGCGGCGTGACCGGATCCTCCGCCCAGCGCGCCGAGGCAGGCGAGTCGAGCAGGCCGTCGGCGGGCGCGTTGTGGACGGTGGCTGCGGTCGCCCGGCGGTTGGGGGTATCGCCCTCGACGTTGCGGAGTTGGAGCCTGCGCTACGGGATCGGCCCGGCCGGTCACCAGCCGGGGCGCTACCGTCGCTACAGCGAGGCCGACGTCGCCGAGCTCGACCTGATGCGGGGCCTGGTCGAGCAGGGCATGGCGCTGTCCGCGGCCGCGGAGCTGGCCCGCGCCCGACGGGCGCAGCACGGCCCCGGCCCGCCTGGCCTGCAGACGGATGCCCGGTCCGGCCGTGACCGGTGGGAGCCGCTCGGGGCGGCGCGTGCCCGCGGGGTGGTACGCATCCTCGTCACGGCCGCGCGACGCGTGGACCTCGAGACCGCCACCGGGATCGTGAGCGCCACCCTGGCCCGACACGGTCTCACGAGCACGTGGGACGGGGTGTGTCGCCCGGCGCTGGTCGCGCTGGACTCCCCGATCGACGGCGAGGGTGCCTGTGTGGAAGCCGAACTGTTGCTGAGCTGGGCGGTGAGCACCGCGCTGCGCCGCCACTGCACACCGAACCCGACGGAGGAGCCGAGCCGGAGGACACCATCCGCCGCCGTCGAGGTGGGGCCGGTGCTGCTCGCCGCCACGGCCGGCGAGCAGCACACTCTCGCGCTGGAAGCGTTGCTGGCCGCCTTGGGCGAGCGCGGCATACCCGCGCGGATGCTGGGTGGCGCGGTACCGCACGCCGCGCTGCGCGAGGCCACCGAGACGCTGCGGCCCTCGGTGGTCGTGGTGTGGTCCCAGAGGCCTGGCACCGCCACCCCGGCCGCGGTACGAGCGGTACGTCGCCGGGCCGGGGTCGTGGTGGCCGCAGGACCCGGCTGGGCGTTCGCCTCCCTGCCGCCCGCCGTCGTGCGGGTGGGCAGCCTCGTGGAGGCCGTTGAGGCTGTCGAGGGCGTCGAGATGACGGGCACCGAGCCGCACCAGATGCCGCTATAGGAAGCGGCTCGGACAGGTCGCGTCGACGTCGAACAGGCACAGGGTGTGAACCCGGCGCGGCGCGCCGAACCCGGCGCGCCAGGGCGAGGCAGAGGCCGAGGAGATGGTGGCCGCGGCAGGGCTGCGCGGCAAGCTCGACGGTGTCGCCCGGGTCGAGGTGGACCCGCTGCTCGAGACGCGGATCAACGTCGTCGTGCTGGGATTCGTGCTCTCGCTGGACAACTTCCGGACCGCGGTGGTGCTCGGCCCGCTGCGGATGCGCTGGCACCGCATGGCTGGGGTCGCGGTGATCGGGTCCCGCCTCACCTCGTCACATGCGCTCGACGAAACTCGCAGGCCTCCACCGGGATCACGGGCGCCAGAAACGGGCGATACTGGAGCGGTGAGCACGCGCACGAGTAACATCCAGTTCGATCCGAAGCCGGACGCTCGCGGATACTGGACGACGGCCGACGGCCGTTGGAAGGCCAAGAATCACATGGTCAGGGGACAACCGCGCTCGGTCACTCTTACCGACACCACCCGGCGGGCGATCTTCGCTGACACCGGCGCCTCCTGGACGCGGGTCGCCTCCTGGGACGCGGTCCGTGACGTGATCGCTTCCCACGGCTGACCCCAGCCGCACGACCACGGCGGCGGGACCTGCGGACCCGGGTAACGCGCGGTGGCCGCGTCATCGGCAGATGCAGCCGCGTGACCAACCGACCTCTCGGGTGGCCGTACAGAAGCGACGCCCCAGCGCGTCGTGCGCCGCCCACGAGTGAGGGCACACCGCACACGTCGGCCCGCGTGGGTCCTCATGGCAGTCCTCGTCGGCACCCGCCGCGGTGGCCACCGCACCGACCTCGGGATTCATCGAGCCCATCGCGGTCCCTTCTCGCGCTGTCGCTGAACGGTTCCCGCGCCCGTCGGCGGTGAGCGCGACGCGGCGGGATGCAACGGGGTTCCCGACCGCGATCAGGCCGCCGGGCTCCCGCTCGGAACGGGCGGTGCGGTCGGCTCCGCGGCCACCCGAGCCTCGCCGAGCAGGTCGTCGGGCTCGTCGACGTTCTCGGCGTCAGCGGCCCGCCGCAGCATCTCGGCGGCACGGGCCGATGGAGTGTCCGGCGGGACGACCAGCAGGAAGAGCGGCGTGAGCCCGCTGGTCGAGGTGACGACCCAGCGGGTGTTCGGCGTGAACGAGGCGAAGCCGTCCAGCCCGACCCGCCGGCCGCCCACCCACCCGCGCGTCCGGGCGGGAAGGGCGTCCCACATCGAGGGCAGAAACGCCACACGCTCGACCCGGCCCACCGAGGCGCGCAGAGCCTCGGCGAGTCCGGGGAGCTCCGCAACCAGATCCCGCGACCTCGGCCACCAGCCACCATCCACGAACCCCGTCCGCGGAATGCCGGGCTTGAGCCGCAGCCGGACATCATCGTTGCCCGCGGCGGGAGCCGACCCCACGGAGACGACCATCAGGTGTTCTTGCTTCGACATCGTCGGTGGCCCCGTTCCAGGCCGCGCCCGCGGCCGCTGTGGAGTTCATCGGGGGCGCCCGGCGTAGATCGCCGCAGAGGCGACATGCTCTCGACGCGCGCGCTCTACGCCGCTCACCGCCGCGCGCCGGCCCACGCTTTGCTCGCGGACGGGAGGTCGCACTGCTCACGGAGGCGATGGCTTCCGCGACCTTCGGATTTGGCGTGATCCGGAGCGCGCTGGGCCAGCAGGTGAGTCTCCTCCGGGTCCAGGTGGCCGGACGCGGCAGCCAGCCACCGACCTCGCCAGTGCCGGAGCCTCGCGCCGCCTGCTTCGACCGCCTTCACCTCGCCCTGCTCCTGAGCTCCTGCTCGCTCGTACTCCGAACCCCGACGATCTCGGAATTACGGATGATGGTGCCCTCGCCGGTGGAGGTGGAGCCGCTCGGGGCCGACTGGTCGAAGAAGCCGGTGATTCGCTCGACGAGGCGGGTTGCATCGTCGTCGTCGACTCCCTGCAGGACGACCTCGTGCCCACCGCGCATCATGATCGTGACTCGCCTGCTCACTTTGTCACCTCATCGGAGCCGAAGTCGGTGCCTCCCTGTCCGAGGCGACGAGAAGGGTGCCAGCCCTCGGGGTGGTCCGGCGACGCGAACGATCAGGCAAGGTGCTCGGCGAACGAGACCGGGCAGCGGCGGGAGCTCCCCGCCCGGGAGTGCGGCCGCAGGCGCCTCCCGGAGGGAGACGGAAGCGCCGTGGCAGTTGGTCCGGCGCAAACGCGCGCCGAACCGACGGCATCGAGGAAATCGTGCTCTCGCTGACCGCTCGCGGGCTGACCACCGGGGAGGTCGCGGCCCACTTCGACGAGGTCTACTCCCGCGTTGGCCTCCCGCGACACCATCTCGCGTATCACCGACAAGGTCGTCGAGGAGATGACCGAGTGGCAGCAGCGACCCCTCGATGCGGTCTACCCTCGTCGACGCGATCCACCTGGAAGGTCCGCGACGGGCAGGTCACCAACCGACCGTTCCACGTGGTCATCGGGGTCACCGTGGGTGGCCGTCGCGACGTGCTCGGGATCGGGGCCGGCGAGGGCGGTGAAGGCGCGAAGTACCGGCTGCCGGCCGTCACCGAGTTCAAGGACCGCGGCGTGGACGACGTGTGCGTCGTGGTCTGCGACGGCCCGGCCTCCCCGCGGGGAGGACACGGTTGTCGTTGACCGGGAACTCAGCTCGAGGGCGGTGTGCGGTGCCGGCGGACGAGCAGGGGCGCGCCGGCGAGGTCTTCCTCGTTGCACAAGGCTTTGAGGTTGAAGTAGGCCGAGCCCTGGGTGTTGTCGTAATCGAGATGGATGGCCGCCACGTCGAGGGGCTCACCGAGCCAGGACTCGGCTTGTCGTAGCCATGCCGCGCACCGCTCCAAGGCGGCTGGGAGCTCGTCGTCGCAGAACTCGACCGCCCGGTAGGGGACGTCCTCGACGCGGTCGTGGGGGCCGGTGGGGCGGGGGAGGCCCGCGGCCAGCCCGAGATCGTCTAGTTCCAGCCTGGTTACGTGCTCAGTCACGGCTCGAACACTCTCGCGGGGCGACGGGCAGATGCAAGCTCGAGGACACTGTGGATCCCCAGTGTTGGACAGTCCCGTCGTGCGGTATTCGGCGAACGGCCAGGACTCGTCGTCGTGGCGGGCGGCGCCGACCACTCCAAGCCGTCCTGCCACTCGGCCCCTGCGTCGTCGTGGACCGCAATCCCCGACAATGCGGGGGTCGTGTTTGGTGGTTTTTCTGTGCTCGGTCCTGGCGTACGCGGCGTATGCCCGGCGGTCGGCCGGGGTGGTCTCCTGGTGGTCGGGATCACGACCGAACAGGCTGCGGGGTAGAGCTGTTCTTCGAGGACGGCATCGGTCTCAGCGCACACAACGAAGACCGTGGCCGCCGCCTAGGGCGTGTCTCCTGAATCTTGGCCCGCTGGTCGGCGAGCATGTCGATCGTGGCCAGGACGGAGCAGATTTCAGACGAGGCGTGGGCGTTGATCGAGCCGCTTTTGCCCAGCTCGGCGGGATGCCGGGGTGGGCAGTGGCGTGATCACCGGCAGGTCCTCGAGGCGATCCTGTGGCGCTACCGGACCGGGTCGCCGTGGCGGGATTTGCCCGCGGAGTTCGGGCCGTGGCAGACCACCTGGAAGCGGCTCAACCGGTGGTCGGGTGACGGCACGCTCGACACGCTGCTCGCCGCCGCCCACGGCGACGCCGAGATCGCCGGCGAGCTCGAGTGGCTGGTCAGCGCGGACTCCACCATCGCCCGCGCCCACCAGCACGCCGCGGGCGCACCGAAGATCGCCCCGACGAGCGATCCGGAGGTCTCCGAGACCGCCGCGGACGACACAGGGGGCCGGACCGAATTACAAGAAACCGGCCGAGCCAACGCGGTTCGTCGAGCCGGCTGACCACGCCCTCGGGCGTTCCCGCGGCGGCCTGTCGACGAAGGTGCATCTGTGTTGCGACGGGCGCGGCCTGCCGCTGAGTTTCACGATCACCGCAGGTCAGGCCGGGGACAACCCGCAACTGCTCGCGGTGCTCGACGCCATCTCGGTGCACACCGGCCGACCCGGGCGGCCCCGCCAGCGGCCCGATCGGCTGCTCGCGGACAAGGCCTACTCCCACCCCAGCACCCGTCGAGCGCTTCGAGCTCGTGGGATCAAGGCCACCATCCCCGAGCGCAACGACCAACTCGCCCGCCGGCGCGCTCGGGGACCCGGCCGCCCGTACGCCTTCGACGCCGAGCTCTACAAGCAGCGCAACGTCGTCGAACGCTGCTTCAACCGGCTCAAGCAGTGGCGCGGGATCGCCACCCGCTACGACAAGACCGCCCGCAACTACCGCGGCGGCGTCCTACTGGCCAGCCTCATCCTCTGGACCCGCGCATGAATCAGGAGACACGCCCTAGGCGCCACCGCCGCAGGGCCCGCTGCGAGGATGGATTCGGGCCGCGAAAGACACCGGGCTGACCAACGCTGCACGGGTTCGACCGGAACCGCATCTGGTGCCGGGCCCGATCTCCAGCACTGTGGGTGGGTGGGGCTCGCCGGTCCCGGGCCTCCTGCACTGCCTTGTGAGCGCGCTCGGGCGCCGTTGGCGGGCCTTCACCGCGCTCTGGATGAACTCATCGACCGGGGCGGTCATGCCGCGTAGCATGACTTGGCATCTGCCGCAAGTCGAGGCCGCCGGGGGTCGACGCCCGGCCGGCCCGGTTCGGCTCCGACGGCTCCGGCGACCGGCTCGGCGCGTACTTCACTCAGGCGAATTACGGCGCCACGTCGACGAGTGCTGGAGGGGCCAGAAATGGATCACGAACGGCTACTCGATGACGTCGCGGCGTACTACACGCTGGTCAAGGCCGATCACCCCGACCTGTCCCCGGACGAGCTGGTGACCCTGATCGCCGACCGGATCGGCCTTGACGTGGAACTGGCCGTGTCCGCCGAGGAGCGCGCCGGCGGGGTCGATGAAGACTGTATCCAGAGGTTCGTGTACGCCCTCGAGTACGACGATCACGGCTGCCCTCGATGACCGCTACTCCATCCGAACCGACTAAGGGTGCTCCGCGGCCGCTGATCGACTCCGCGGCGGCCGCAGCGGCGCTGCACATGAGCACCCACCAACTGCAGCGTTGGGCCCAGAGCGGGGTAGTCACCGCCGATCACGTCGACACCGAGGGCGAACGCTGGTGGAACCGGCAGGACCTTCGCCGACAGGTCGCGTCCGACCTCGACGACGAGAAGGACTCCTCGTGACCCGCCCCGACCGACGCACCCGCCTACCACGCGGCCACGAACCGAGCACCGTCGACCTCGGTGGCGCGGCCAGGGTCACCGCCGGGCAGATCCGGGCCGCGGCGCTCGTCACCGTCGCCCACGCCACCGGCCCCGACGACGCCCGCGAGCTGCTCGCCATGCTCGGATTGCTTGACCTTCCCCGTCCTCGCCGGGAGGTGGCCGTACCCGCCGAGCCAGGGGAATCGACCGGAGCATCGGTAAACACCGGGGCCGCAGCCAAGGCGCTGCGTATGCTGGAGTCCACGCTGAACCGGTACGCCGACGCGAGGATCGTCAGGCCCGCGCGCGTCGACCCGGATGGCACCCGGTGGTGGAACCTGCACGATCTGCGCCGCCAGATCGCGAGCTATCTCGAGGAACGCAGCGAGGACTAGGCGATGTCGGAGATCGCGCAGTGCGTCCGCTGCGGGCGAGTCACCTCGACCGGGTTCACCGGGTTCATCACCTGGCGGGTCAGCGACGACGGGCGGGCGATCTGCCCGCACTGCCTGACCCCGAGCGAGACGGTCGACGCCGACACCCCGGTCCTGACCGATAACCCCGACGACCGGCTCCTGCGCGACCTCGATCCCGACAACGGCGAGGACGAGTGAGGTCCCCGAGCCGGTCGAGACCTGCCGTGCGCCGGATGTCAGCTCGCCCCTCGGTGGCGTCGGGCTCCTCACCGTCGAAAGCAGCAGCCGGGGCCTCGGGCTACGGGTAGTCCCCTGGGTCGACGAGCAACCGGAAACCGACGACGGTGCAGGTTCTCGTCGGTGGAGACCCGGGTGAGTAGCTTCTCGGCGATGGGGTCCCCGGCGAAACGGCCGGTGTTGCGGTGCGACAGCCGGGTGGCGAGCTCCTGGAACGAGACGTAGGCGAGGACGTGCAGGATCGGCTTCTCCGCCGAGTGGAAGCCGTTCTGCATCACCTTCATCCGCACCTGTTCCAGCTCGTTCGGGTCGATCCCGCGGGTCACGAGCAGGTAGTCGCGGATGCAGAAGGCGTGTCGTGCCTCCTCGGCGGTCCAGCGATGCACCCACGTCCCCCAGGCGCCGTCGCGTCCGAAGGCCCGCTCGATCTCGCGGGGGTAGCGCCGTGGCCGGCGAGGAGGTCGGGCACTGGGCCGTCCGCGACGACGCCATCCCCATGCGCCGGCTCATCGGCCCCACGGCGAACAAGGAGGAGAGCGCTCTCGGCGTGCCACCGGTCTTTCTCTTTCGTCATGGGCCGGCCGTTGACAGCCCTCGACGGACACCGCGACCGTTGCTTCGGTCGGAGGGGACGCGGGCAGAGCGAAGGTGAGTGCAGATGCACGGCAACGTGGGAGACCTGATCATTCAGCACGGCCGACGAGTTGATCAAAGCGATCGGGTCGGCAGAATCGTCGAAGTGCGCGGCGAGGACGGGCCGTTCCTGGTGCGCTTCGAGGGCCGCGATGAGTGCTTGGTCTTCCCCGGTCCGGACACCGAGATCACCGCAGCCGAGCACCGGCGCTCCTGAGCGGCGGCGCCAACACCAGACGCCGACCACGGTCAACGGCTCGCACGGTCCGAAGCCCGCGTCGAGGGCTATCGCCGGGGTCATGCGCCGGCGGTGGTCCCTCGCTGAGGTGCCCGGGCTGCATGGGCTCTGGGTCAGGGCCGCCGAGGAGGTCCTGCTCGACCGGGACCACGAGCCCACAGGCCGCCCTCGGTGCGAGCGGGCGATGTCGCCGGGAAGATCGCCGGCCAACTTGCGAGGCGGCTATTGGCACGGCTGCGCGCCGCCACAGGCCCTCGGCGCGGGAGTGAGCGCACCGCGACCCGAGTCCAACCTCCGGCCCGGTTTCAGCCCCATGGCACGGCCGACCAGAGCGCTGCGGCGGCCTCCACCCCCAGGTCGCGAAGCCTACGGGGGCGGGATCGCGGGGCCGGCCAAGTGCATGCCGCGGGCGTCGGGCGCGTCGGTCCAGCCACCAGGGCGGGCGCCCTTGCCCTTGCTGCTTGTCGCCGTGCGGGCGAGCGGGGTCGTCGTTGACGACACGACCCCGCCGCTCTTCCATCGAGTGACGGGGTCGGTGGCGCGGGCCTTCCCGGATCGCGGGCGCCCGAAGCATGGAGGTCGGCTTCCCGCAGCCGACGCTACGACCCTACGCCCACCCGGCAGCCGTCGGTGATCGTTTTCTGTGATCCTTTTGCTTCCTTGTTAGTCACCGACAGCAGCGGAAGGGTTACGCGACGAGCAGGGGGAAGGCCATGGCCTCGGACGTTCCAGCACTCCCGGGCGTCCCCGACGGTCGCCAGTACCGCGCGTGGGACGGCGCGCTGTGGAACGACCGCGACAGGCGGGATGTCCACAGCCACACGCACCGGCCCTGCGGCCCGCACGCCTTCAGCCCGCTGACCTGGATCGACGACGGTCACTGGGGCTCGATCAAGGAGGTAGGCGGCCCTCGGCGCCCTGTGGGTTCGACGCGCCGGCGCGCACCGCAATGATCGCCAGTGCGAGAGGGATGTCCCACTCACCCTCTGGGTAGCCCGGCGGTGCGGGGTCCCGGGGGCGCTTGGGGGGCCGGGACCCCGCACGCGGCGTATGACCCAGCGCCGCGTCCACGTCGAGGTCGGGCAGCAGCCCGGCAGGTGGCGGCGGGGCGGTCGTTGGCGGGCGCGCTCGACCCCCAGGAGGCGCTGGCGGCGGCGCGGCCGTTCGTGGGCCCGCACCACTCGGTGTCCTCGGCAGCGCTCGTCGGGGGCGGCTGCGTCACCGATGATCAAAACAATGCTGCGGTGGGTCAGCGTCGCCGGGCTGCCACGACCCGCCTCTGTCTCGCGCGGTCGGGCACTACCGAGGAGCTCTCAGGTAAGCGCCTGGCGTCCTGTCCACCCAGCACGGACTGAAGCGAGGATGCACACCACGTCGAGCCGCCCCGTGCCGTCGCAATGCCGTGGGCGTTGAGCCCGGCGCCAATCCGCGGAGGCTGGCGCCGTCCTGGTGTTCCCGGAGGATGCGCGCCACGACCTCGTGAGGCAGCGACGACGGGCGACCGAGCCGGACCCCTGTGGCGCGCTTGGGCGGGCCCCTCCCACGGTGCCGGCGCTGATCAGACGGCGCTCGTACCGCGCGGAGTTGGCGATGGTCTCCCTCGACGGCGACACTGCCGCGCGGTACACCGGCCCTCGTGCTCTACCTGCGCATGACCTGCCCCCATCTCGAGCCAGCGCGACGGCACGAGATCGCCAGAAGCCTGACTGCCGCGGTCGTCGAGCTGTTCACCCCGCCACCCGGCACCGACGCCACCGCGATTCGGCTGAGTCTTGTGGTGCCTGGGTCGTGCAGGGCCTTTACTCGACCATGGCCGTGAGCACGGCCGTCTCTGAGGTCGTCGGAGCCGCGATGCTTCGCGAGCTCGCCGAGGAGTGAACGCGATGCCCGATCCCTGGATCTTGCATATGTCCGACCCGCACCTCGGCGACACCCGTGGTAAGGGACTCGACGACGAGAAGAGAGTATTCGAGAGCCAGCGGGACATCGAGACGACGCAGCGCGTATTTCAACGGACACTGCGTACGCTCGCGGGGTTCGTCAGCGAGTACGGTCGCCCTGAAGTCGCGGTGTTCAGCGGAGATCTTGCAATCCGGGCGGGACAGAGCGGATTCGATGCTTTCGTCGAGCTGCTCAGCGAACGGGCCGACGTGCTGCCCAGCGATCGTTGCCGCACGGTCGTGGTTCCCGGCAACCACGACGTCGTTTGGGATGAGCAACCGGCGACTGAGCCCCGCTACCACGCCTTCCTCAGGGCGACCCGAGAGCAGGGCTGCGCGACTCCCCTGATCGACGGTGTTGACTTCGATCCCGACACCGGCGAGCTGTTCGACGAGGCCGCGCGTCACCCACACGTCGTCAGCACAGAGACGATGCTCGTGGTTCCGATCAATTCCAGCAACTACTGCGGGGTGCTCGCTGCACCTCCCGACGCGATGACCGAGGAGCAGTGGCATGAGGCACTGGAGCCGCTCGGCACTGCGCGGGAGCAGCTGATGGCTGAGGTGCGCCGGATGCACCGCTACGACGTCCCGCGGGTCTCGCGTAGCCAGATCGAGGCGCTCAATGCGTATTTCGAGCGACTTCGGCTCCCGCGAAGCCGTAGAGATGATCTCCGCCTGCGCGTGGCCGTTCTGCATCACCAGCTGCTTCCGGTCTCGAGCCGGGAGGAGCGAAAGCCGTTCGAGTCGCTGGTCAACCTGGGCCTAGTGCGCGAAACGCTGCAGGACTATGACTTCGACCTCGTCCTGCACGGCCATAAGCACGAGGGCAGCATCTACTGGGATCTTGCTCGAGAGCGGGAGTTGACGATGGAGCCCTCGCGGACCCTGGTGATCTCCTCGCCAGGACATTTCGAGGTCGGCGGGCCGGTGATGCGCGCGATCGTTCCGACAGGCTCGCCCCGCGCGCGCAACGTCCGGATCTACACCTTCCGAGGCGCTGGGGCGCAACGCCGTCACGCCGAGCACGACGGTGGTCAACTACTGCAATTGTGGAGCGCCAGCGAGCGCCTTCCGTCCCACGACCGCACGCAGATCACTGGCCCCACCGCAGCAATCGCCTACGCGCGCCTGCGAAGCCTGTTCGACGCGCGTGGTTATGAGCCGCTACGGAACCTGATGTGCCAGGTCGACGATCCATCGGATGCCCGCACGCCGCCGCCGGACTTCCCGAGCGTGCCCATCGACGGTCCCCAGGCCTGGCTCGACATGCGCGTCGAGTGGTGGCAGCTCGAGCGATCAGAACTCGTTGCTCGCGATGTCGTGCCGTTCAATCACGGCGAGCGCATCTACCGACGCTGGGGCGATCAGATCGACCGCGCGATCCGGACGCTCAACGAGCGCGACGAGTCCGCGCTCGTCCAGCTGATCGGACCTGACGAGGCTACCCCGTACCTCGACTACGGGCGCGAACACCCCCGCGGCTCATCTCCCGCGTTTGCGCTCGCCGAATTCAATTTGACCGACCGCGGCCAGCACCAGTACCTCGACTGCTTCGGATACTTTCGCATACAGGAGATGCAGTACTGGTGGCCGGTTAACCTGGCAGAGCTCGCTCGACTGCAGGAGAAGGTCCGCTCCGGTCTCGATCCTCGGCCGCGGACCGGCAGGATCGTAACCTTGGCCGGCACCGGAACATGGAACGACACGATGCCACGCGGCGCGGGGCCGATCATCGACGTACTTGTCGAGGACCACGGCCGGCTGCTCGAGATGGCGATGGCCGTGGCGTTTCCAGACGTCCCGATGGCCCGCGCCACCAGCGACTGGCAGCGTGTGCTTCGCGATCTCGCTGGGACCGGCCGCGACGGGCCACCCAAGGTCTCCCTCGGCATCGAACTGCTGTGCGATCACGTCCAGCGTCTCCGGGCTCCTGCGCCAGGCCCAGAACTCGCCGCGATCGCGGACGCACTTTCAGACCTGCGCGACAACTACGCCGCCCACGCGGACCGGGAGGAGTTCCCCCCGGCGGCAGGCCGGGTCGTCGCCCGGCTGGTCGCGCGACTCGCCGAGGCGGTCACGGCGGTCCTGCCAGACGCGGCGCCATAACCGGCTCTTCACAATGAAGCGTGGAGACCGCCGCTCAACGCGGTGGTGGGGTAGAACGCCTCGGCCGCCCGCTGGGGGTTGCGGTGGCCGTGGAGCAGCCTCAGCTCCTGGGCGGCGATCCACGCCGCGGCGACCTGGCCGCGCGGGTCGCCGGCGTCGAACCCGGCCAGCGGCCGGGTCCAGGAGGTGTCGAGTAGGACCGCAGTTCTGCTCGGAGCGGGGCGAGACGGTGGCCCGGTCGGTGTCGACAGCGCCGCCCGCTTGCCCCCGCGGGCCCCCCGCAGCCAATGGCCCCGGCTACCCGTACGTGCCGCGGCGATGTCACCCCCGCGCAGAGGATCTCCGCGAGGTCTCACGCCTGGACGTGACCTCGCCCGTTGCCGTATTTTTCCATTTGCTTCGGCAGGCGGGGTTCCCATGTCACGTCCACGTGTCCTGATCGTCGGTGCCGGTTTCGCCGGTTTCCATTGCGCCCGGCGTCTGGAGCGCCTGCTCGAGCCGGTCGAGGCAGACGTGGTCCTGGTCACCCCCCGCAACTACTTGATCTACAGTCCACTGTTGCCTCAAGTGGCGGCCGGGGTGCTCCCACCCACCAGCGGGGTCATCCCGTTGCGTCGCACGTTGCACCGGACCGGGTTGTTGCCGGGCGCGGTGGTGGGCCTCGACCTGGATAGCCGTGCTTGCGTCGTGCGCACCATCACCGGCGAGATCCGGATCGAGCACTATGACTTGTTGGTGCTCACGCCGGGCAGCGTGACCCGTACGTTCGACATTCCCGGGCTCGAACGTCACGCCCGTGGCATGAAGATGCTGGCCGAGGCGGTGTTCCTGCGCGACCACGTCCTCGCCCAGCTGGAGCTGGCCGATGCTGCGAAGATCCGAGGAGGAACGCATCGAACGGTGCACCTTCGTCGTGATCGGGGGCGGCTATGCCGGAACCGAGACCGCAGCCGCCCTCCAGCTGGTGTGCCAACGGGCTCTGCACCGCTTCCCGAACCTGCACCCTCGGTACCTGCACTGGGTACTCGCCGACCGCGCACCGTCGATCATGCCGGAACTGGGGGCGTCGCTGGGGCAGACCGCGTCACGGCTGCTGCAGCAGCGGGGGATCGAACTGCGGCTGCAGACCTCGGTCGCCGAGGTCACTGAGACCACGGTGAGCCTGTCGGACGGCGAGACTCTGCCGTGTCGAACGCTCATCTGGACCGCCGGGGCTGCCGTCAATCCGATCGTCGCCACCCTGGGGCTCGAGACCACACGCGACCGTCTGGTGGTTACCCCAGAGTTGGCCGTCCCCGAGCGCGCCGACGTGTTCGCCCTGGGCGATGCCGCGGCCGTCCCTGACTTGGCCACCGGGGACGGAGCGATCTGCCCTCCGACAGCTCAGCACGCCCAGCGGCAGGGGAAGGCGGTCGCCCAGAACGTGGCGGCGACGGTGCGGGGCACGCCGCTGACGCCCTACCGACATCGGGATCTCGGCCTGGTCGTCGACCTGGGCGGCAGGCAGGCCGTGGCCAAGCCGCTGGGCGTCCCGCTGTCCGGCCTCGCCGCCCAAGCGGTCACGTTGGGTTATCACTTGTACGCCCTCCAGCGCGGGGCCACCCGGGCCCGCGTCGCGGCTGGGTGGCTGCTGCATGCCACCACCGGTGGCCCCGAGTTGGTGCGCCTCGGATTCCTCGCACAGCGCGAGGGCACACTGGCCGACTTCGAGCACACTGACGCGAGTCTGAGCCCGGACGAGACCCGGGCCCATCTGGCCGCCGGGGACGCCCGATAAGCGAGCTCGGGCAGCCGGGGGGATGAAAGCGGGTCGCCCCTGCGGCCGCAGCGCACTGAGCGGAGCCAACCGCGTCACGGTGACGCGGTTGCGCGCCCGCCGACACGTCCACTGGCCATCCGGAAGCTGCCACCCCACGAGTCGACCGTGGGGGCCTCAGCCCGGCGTGCCGGCCGTCGCCCGCCGCATCAACGCCACGAGGTGCTCCCGGGGCGGCCGCGGATCGGCCAGCGAGGCCTGCAGGACGAGCCCGGCGAACAGCGCCGCGAGGACCTGCCCCGTCTCCGGGTCCGTCCTCGAGCCGAAGATCTCGGCCAGGGCCGCGTCCCACGCCGCGCTCGCCGAGCGCAGCCCGGGGTGGTGCAGTGCCGCGACGTAGAGGTCGTACGCCGCGGTGGTGGCGCTGCTGTCGGAGTCGAGCTGCCGGCTGATGAGGTCCGCCAGCTCGGCGGCGAAGTCGGCGTCCGGGGGCAGGGCGTCGGCCCACTCCCGGATCCGGGCGGTGTTGCGCCGGGCTACCTCGTGCAGCGCCACCGAGAGCAGGTCGTCCAGGGTCGCGAAGTGGTAGGTGGTCGAGCCGACCGGCACGTCCGCCGCGGCTGCGACCGCCCGGTGGGTCAGGCCCGGGATCCCTCGCTCCGCCACGACCCGGATCGCCGCGTCGGCGATCCGGTCACGACGGCCGGGGTCGTTCGGACCGCGCGTCCGACGCTGCCCGGTCCCTGGGGCGACCTCCATGGCCGGACCTCCCCCCACCAGCGCTGCCCCGATGGTCACACGGGGCGCCCTCCCGAATCCGCAGCCGTACCCGCGGGGAGGCTTCGGCACACCGCGGAGATGTGGACGTTTGTCCGCAGATCGTGTACAGATGTACGCATCATGAGTCGTCCGCACACGTCGTACCCGAGGAGCCGCTCGATGGGTGACCGCCCCGACCAGCACCGTCGAGCCGTCCTGCCCCTGCCCGAGGAGCCGTCGACGGCGGTCACCGCGCTCGCGATCGGCGACCAGTCCGAGGCGTTCGATCCGCCGCGTCCCGCGGAACCGCCGGCAGGGGCGCCGAACGTCGTGCTCGTCGTGCTCGACGACCTCGGGTTCGGGACCTCGAGCGCGTTCGGCGGCCCGTGCCGGATGCCGACCGCGGACCGGCTCGCCGCCGACGGGCTGCGCTACACCCGCTTCCACGTCACCGCGCTGTGCTCGCCGACCCGCCAGGCCCTGATGACCGGGCGCAACCACCACTCGGTCGGCATGGGCGGGACCACCGAGATGGCGACCGCCGCACCCGGCTACACGGGGGTGCGCCCGCGCAGCGCGGCCACGCTCGCGCAGATCCTCGGCAAGAACGGCTACAGCACGGCGGCCTTCGGCAAGTGGCACCAGACCCCGGTGGCGGAGATCAGCCCGGTCGGGCCGTTCGACCGCTGGCCGACCGGCGAGGGGTTCGACCATTTCTACGGGTTCATGGCCTGCGAGATGAACCAATGGACCCCGCTGCTCTACGAGGGCACGACACCCGTCGAGCCGACCCGGCGTCCGGAGGAGGGCTACCACCTCTCAGAGGACCTCGTGGACCACGCCGTCGACTGGGTCCGCACCCAGCAGGCCATGACGCCCGACCGCCCGTTCTTCACCTACCTGGCCTTCGGGGCCGCCCACGCGCCGCTGCACGTCGCCCCCGAGTGGCAGGAGCGCTACCGGGGCCGGTTCGACCACGGCTGGGACCGGCAGCGCGAGATCACGCTGGCACGCCAGAAGGAGCTCGGCGTCGTCCCCGCCGACACCGAGCTGGCGCCCTGGGCCGAGGGCGTCCCGCACTGGGACGAGCTCGACGGCGACCGGGCGGCGGTGGCGAACCGGCTCATGGAGACCTTCGCCGGGTTCACCGAGCACGCCGACACCCAGCTCGGCCGGTTCGTCGACGAGCTCGCCGAGCTCGGGGCGCTGGAGGACACGCTGTTCGTGTACCTGCTCGGCGACAACGGCGCCTCGGGCGAGGGCGGCCTGGTCGGGACCACCGTCGAGCACCGCCTGGGTCACGGCGTCGTCGACGACCCGCACGAGCTCGTCGGGCACCTCGACGAGATCGGGGGGCCGCACTCCTACCCGATCGCCCCGGTGGGGTGGGCGCTCGCCCTCAACACCCCCTACCAGTGGACCAAGCAGGTGGCCTCCCACTTCGGCGGCACCCGCGACGGGCTGATCGTGCACTGGCCCCGCGGCGTCACCGACCGCGGCGGGCTGCGCCACCAGTTCCACCACGTCATCGACGTCCTGCCCACCGTGCTGGACTGTGCGGGCCTGCCCGCCCCGGTCATCGTCGACGGGGTCGCCCAGCAGCCCGTCGAGGGCACGAGCATGCGCTACACCTTCGACGACGCCGGCGCGCCCGACCGGCGGCGGACGCAGTACTTCGAGATGTGCGGCAACCGCGGCATCTACCACGACGGGTGGACCGCCGTGACCCGCCACGGTGTCCCGTGGGACATGGTCTCCGGCGGGATGAAGTCGTTCGACGAGGACGTGTGGGAGCTCTACGACACCTCCGTCGACCCGAGCCAGGCCCACGACCTCGCCGCCCGCCACCCCGAACTGCTGCGCGAGCTGCAGGACCTGTTCCTCGTTCAAGCGGCCCGGTACCGGGTGTTCCCGCTCGACGACCGCGTCACCGAGCGCGAGAACCCGACCGTGGCCGGCCGGGTGGGTCTGCTCGAGGGCCGCACGACGGTGACCTACCACGCGGGCGTCCGGCGGCTCACCGAGGAGAACACCCTCGACGTCAAGAACCGCTCCCACCGCGTGAGGGCCGAGATCGACGTGGCCGACGGAGCCGGCCCGGCCGCCGGGGTGATCGTCTCGCAGGGCGGCCGGTTCGGCGGGTGGACGCTCTACTGCCTCGAGGGACGCCCCTGCTACGAGTACAACCGGTTCGATCTGACGCGCACCACGGTGCGGGCGGAGGCCGCGCTCTCGCCCGGACCCCACGAGCTGTGCGTCGACTTCGCCTACGACGGCGGGGGCGTCGGGCTGGGTGGGCACGTGACCCTGCGGGTGGACGGACGGCCCGTGGGGGAGGCCCGCGTCGAGTGGACGATCCCGTACTACTTCTCGTTCGACGAGACCCTCGACGTCGGCGTCGACCTCGGCACCCCCGTCTCCGAGGACTACGCGGGAACCGACACCGCGTTCACGGCGACGATCCGTGCCGTGCACGTGGAGCTCGGTGACGACGCCGCCGCGCCGCCCGAGGGCGCGCTGGAGCGCCGCGTCCTGACCTCCCAATGACGGTCCGTGCAGCTCCTCCGAGGCGGGGGCAGGTCGCCGTTCCGGGTGGGACGTTCCGTATGGGCGACCACCACGGCGACGGGGATCCCGCCGACGGCGAGCGTCCGGTCCACGAGGTGACCGTCTCGCCGTTCCGGCTCGACGCCACCACCGTGACCACGACGGCGTTCGCCACCTTCGCCAAGGCCACCGGGTACGTCACCGACGCCGAGCGGTTCGGCTCGTCCGCGGTGTTCCACCTCGCGTTCCGGGGGAGCCGGGCCGACGTCCTCGGGTCGGTGGTCGGGGCGCCGTGGTGGCTCGACGTGCGCGGGGCCTCGTGGCGGCGCCCGGACGGTCCCGACGGGCCGGCGGCCCGGGCCGGGCACCCCGTCGTGCACGTCTCGTGGAATGACGCGCTGGCCTACTGCGCATGGGCCGGCACGCGCCTGCCGACCGAGGCGGAGTGGGAGTACGCGGCACGCGGTGGGCAGGAGGGGGCGCGGTTCCCCTGGGGCGACGACCTCGAGGCGGGCAGGCGATGGCGGCTGAACATCTGGCAGGGCACGTTCCCGACGCACAACACCGGCGAGGACGGCCACCTGACCACCGCTCCGGTGAAGTCATACCGTCCAAACGGGTTCGGGCTCTGGCAGATGGTCGGGAACGTGTGGGAGTGGTGCGCGGACCGCTGGTCGCCGACCTGGTACCGCGACTCGCCGCGCCTCGACCCGACGGGGCCCGTCGAGGGAGCGGCGCGGGTGATGCGAGGCGGCTCGTACCTCTGCCACCACTCGTACTGCGCCCGCTACCGCGTCGCCGCCCGCACCGCGAACACCCCGGAGTCGAGCGCGGCGAACATCGGCTTCCGCTGCGCCGGGTGAGCTCGGCTCAGGCGGGCTTGGCCGTGGCGTGGGTGATGTAGCGCTCGACGACCTCGCGGGCCTCGTAGAGGTTGCGGGCGTGACCCCACCGGTCGGCGTCGAGCGTGGAGTGCCTCCAGCCGCCCGGGGGCACGCGGGTCCCGAGCGTGAGGTACCCGATCTGGCGGTCCCAGAGGATCTCCGATTCGAACCCGCGCGGGTCGTCCCACCGCCACGAGTACCCGTGGGTCTCGGAGGACTCGAAGACCCGGATGCCGTCGATCTCCATGTCGCGCTCCCGATGCACGCCCCTGCCCCGAAGTTCCCCGCCCATAGAATCACGGGCGCCACCGACCTGCTTGGCGCAACCAGCGCAACTTGTCTGCCGAATGGTCCTGTATTCCGAGGAGCGCGAGCATGACCGTATACGTCTCCCTGCCACAGTTCCCGCTCACCCTCAAGTACGAGGAGCCGTTGGAGGACGTCGCGCGGCACCTGCAGTCGCTCGTCGAGGAAGCGAAGGTCCACCGGGTGCAGGTGAACGACGAGTCGATGGTCCTCGTCAACTTCGCGGTGGTCGAGTCGATCACCCTGGCCGAGGGATCCCGCACGCTCGAGGTCGAGGAGCTCAATCGCGGACTGACCACGTCGACCCAGACGACGTCCCGGTGATTCCGTCGTGACCATTCATGTGCATCCGCAGGGGAATCCGCCCGGTGGGTCCGCGGAAAGGTCCTAGGCCCACGATCGCCGACGCCGGACCGCGGCGCCCGGCCGGGATTTGGTCGGGAATCACCGAGGTGCACGCGACGAACACCGCGCTGAACCCGATCGAGGTCAGCACGTAGCCCCCGACCAGCGCCGGCGCGGACCCGGCCAGGGCGGTGACGACGCCCCCGGCCGCGGTGAGCGCGGCCCCGCCGAGCAGGTAGGGCCGGCGCCGGCCGAGCCGACTCGTCGTCCGGTCGGAGAGTCGGCCCATCACCGGGAAGGCGATCAGCGAGCAGATCGACCCGATCGCGACGACCAGCGAGAGCAGCGTCGTCGCCCCCGCCGGGTCGATGCGAGCGGCCGCGAGCGGGAGCGTCAGCACCGCGGGCACGAGATTCGCCAGCGGCGCGGTCACCGCGCCCGCGGCGAGCGCGGCGAGCAGGCCGCGCGGCGGGCCGGGCGGGTCGGCGTCGGCGCCGGCATCGGTTCCGGCGGTCGCACCGGTTCCGGCGGGTCCGGCGGGGTCGGAGGTCAGGCTCATGACGGTGCTCCTGGGCTGGCGTGTCGGGGCTGGCGTGTCGGGGCTGGCGTGTCGGGGCTGGCGTGTCGGGGCTGGCGTGTCGGTGCGGTGTCGGTGAGGTCAGCGTCGGTGGGCGGGTACGCGGGCCCCACGGACGACGTCGAGCGCGGCGGCGGCCTCGGCGGGCTCGCTGCCGCGCCAGGCGACGTGCTGGTCGGGGCGGACGAGCAGCAGCGGGGCACCGTAGGCCGCCGCGTCGGGGAGGTCGGGCGCGTCGAGGACGGTGAGCGGGACGCCGGACGCGCGCGCGGCGGCGACGACCGGCACGTTGTCGCCCCGGCCGGCGAGGCGCAGCAGGGTGAACCCGCGGCCCAGGTGGTCGTAGAGCGAGGAGCCGTCCGGCAGCCACCGGTGGGGCAGCCGCGCCCCGGGGCGGGCCGAGCCGTGGTAGGTGACCAGCTCGTCCGGCGGGACCTCGGAGCCGTCGTCGACCACCGCGGGGGAGCCGGCGTAGTGGTGGCCGAGCATGAGCCCGAGGCTGTGGAACTCGCCGCGCTTGACGGCGAGCTCCCGGGCGACCTCCGCCCGGCGGCGCTCGCCGAGCGGGCCGTCGAGGTCCAGGTCGGGGTGGGCGAAGGACCTCGCGAGCCGGGAGTCCTGGGCGCCCGCGGCGTCGATGGTCCGGGCGGCGACCGGGCGGCGCTCGGCCTCGTAGGTGTCGAGCAGGGCGGGCTCGGCCCACCCGTTCAGCACGGCGCCGAGCTTCCAGCCGAGGTTGACCGCGTCCCCGACGCAGGTGTTGTAGCCGTGCCCGCCCCACGGCGGGTTGAGGTGCGCGGCGTCCCCGACGAGGAAGGTCCGCGCGCTCCGGTACCGGTCGACGAGCAGCATCCGCGCCGACCAGGGATCGGTGGCGCGGACGGTGACGTCGAGACCGGCACCGGCGGGCCCGACGAGGCGCCGCACGAGGGCCTCGGGGTCGACGCCCGAGCGCACGCCCTGGGCGACGGTCCACCACGTCCCGTGCAGGTCCATCCGCCCGACGATCCCGGCGGCGTCGGTGCCCAGAACCCAGTAGTGGGCGCCGCGGGCGCACGCGAGCTCCTCGAGCCCGGGCGCGGTGAAGGTGACGTTGAGGTTCGGCAGCTCGCCGCTGCGGCCCTCGTAGCGGGCGCCCACCACGTCGCGGGTGACGCCGTTGGCGCCGTCGCAGCCCAGCAGGTACTGCGCATGCAGCTCGACCTGGCTGCCGTCGGAGCTCGCGACGCGGACCGCGACGCCGTCCTCGCCGTCACGTGCGGAGAGCACCCGGTGCCCGAGCAGCAGGTCCACGGTCGGCGCCTCGGCCACCGCCTCCCGCAGGACCGCCTCGACGACGGGCTGCGGGATCTGGCGACCGGACTCCGCGATCTCGTCCCGCCGCCGGTCGTGCATCGCGAACGCGTGGCGGAACCGGGTGATCTCGTGCCCGGCCAGCCGGGTGCAGAACACCGCGTCCTGGGCGTAGGACACCGGCACCGGTGTGGCCCGGCGGACCCGGTCGGCGAGGCCCCAGCGGCGGAAGAGCTCCATGGTGCGGGCGCTGGTGGTCTTGGCGCGCGGCCGGTCGGTTGTCACCTCGACCCGCGGCTCGACGACCGTGCAGCGCACGCCGGCCCGGGCGAGCTCGAGCGCCACGGCGAGGCCGGCGGGCCCGCCGCCCGCGATCAGCACCGGGAGGGGGCGCGCGGGATCGAGGGTGCTCATGCGTGGTTCCTCCTCGGCGGGCACGGGCTGGGTGGGCGCCCGTGCGGGTCAGGGGGCGAGGTGGCTGCTCAGGAACGCCGCGGACTCGTCGAAGGCGGTGCGGGCGGCCCCGGGGTCGCCGAGCCAGAGGTGGTCGGCGCCCTCGACGAGGTCCAGGCGGACCGGGGCCCCGACGTCCTGCAGCGCCTGCGCGAAGCGCTGCGACTGCCGAGTCGGGACGAACCGGTCGGCCGTGCCGTGCCGTAGCAGGAACGGTGGGGCGTCGCGCCGGGCCTGGGCTACGGGGCTGGCGGCGCGCGCCGCCTCCGGCCGGTCGGCGGCGCGACCGCCGAGCAGCAGTGCCTCCCGCGAGTCGGGCGCACCGGGGTCGGTGACGGAGATGCCGGTCGCGACGGCGTCGTCGGCGATCGTGGTGAGGTCGGACGGGCCGTACCAGTCGACGACGGCCGCGATTCCCGACCCGGTCATGGCCGCCAGCGCCGCGAGGTGCCCGCCGGCCGACTCGCCCCAGAGCGCGCGACGGTCACCGTCCACGCCCAGGTCGGCGGCCTGCGAGGACAGCCACGACAGCCCTGCCCGGACGTCGTCGAGCGGAGCCGGGAAGCGGGCCTCGCCGCTGAGCCGGTAGTCCAGCGAGGCGACGGCGAACCCGAGACCGGCCAGCTCGGCGAACGGCGAGGGGTCCCACCCGGCGAACATCGGACCCATCCCGGCCCGGGACCCGGCCCGCCACCCACCGCCGTGGAGGAACACCACCAGCGGGACCTCGGCCGGGGAGTCGGGCCGGACGAGGTCGAGCAGCAGCGGCCGGTACCCGGGCACGACCGCGTACTCCACGGCGCGCCACGTCGCGAGCCCGTCCCGACGCACCGGCGCGGGGAGCGGTGCGGGCGCCGGGGTCGGCGGCGCGTCAGTCGATGAGGTGGGCATCGAAGTGGAACTCGTTGCGGTAGCGGCGGGCGGCCTCGCCGAGCTGCTCGGGCGGGGGCACCACCGGCGGGACGGGCGGCATCCGGGATTCGGTGCGCTCGCCGGCGGCGGCGAAGAACCGCTCGAAGCCGCCGGTGTTCACCCCGAGGGTGCGCGCCCGGTGGGACTCGACGCGGAACGTGTGCCGGTGCCCGGCGGGCACGTAGCCGAAGTCGCCCGTCGTCAGGACCCGGTCGACCCGCCCGCCGTCACCGTCCTCGACGACGACGCGGACCTTGCCGTCGAGCACGTAGAAGATCTCGTGCACGTCGGCGTGGGAGTGCACCGGGATGGCCTGGCCGCGCGGTGCCTCCATGGTGAAGACCCCGAACTGGCCGTCGGTCTCGTCGCCGGAGAGCAGCACCGTGAAGAGCTGGTCGAACAGGTGGGCCCGCTCGCCCTCGCCGGCCTCCAGCACGTAGGGCAGGGGCTTGCCCGGCAGGGGCGAGCCGGGCGTGGCGAACTCTGCGGTCATGGCGGGTCCTCCGGGGTCGGATGGGCGGTCGTCCGGCGCCATCCGAGGATGTGACCCGCGCCGCCGACGCGGCCGGGTCATGCCATTGACCGGCATGGCAGGTTCGGTCGATGGGCGCTGGAGTGCGTCGGGGCAAGCGACCCGTCCAGGGCGCGCCCGTCGTCGCGCGCGCCCTCGCGCTGCTCGCGGCGTTCGACGCCGACCACCGCACGTTGAGCCTGGCCGAGCTGAGCCGGTGCACCGGGATGCCGCTCTCGACCACCTTCCGGCTCGCGGGCCACCTGCTGGCGTGGGGCGCGCTGGAGAAGGACTCCGACGAGCGCTACGTCGTCGGGCTGCGGCTGTTCGAGATCGCCTCGCTCGCGCCGCGCAGCCACGGCCTGCGGGAGGTGGCGCTGCCCTACCTCGAGGACCTGCACGAGGTCTCCGGCCAGCACGTCCTGCTCGCTCTCCGCGAGGGCGACGAGGCGCTGCTCGTCGAGCGGCTCTCCTCCCGGGGCGCCGTCGAGATCGACTACCGGGTGGGCGGCCGGATGCCGCTGCACGACACCGGGGTCGGGCTCGTGCTGCTGGCCGGGGCCCCCGCGCCGGTGGTCGCGCGGGTGCGGGAGGGGCTGGACGCCCGGGCCGGCGAGGGGCTCCGGCGCCGGCTCGACGACGTCCGCCGGATGCAGGTCGCGGTGTTCGAGCGGTCGTCGCCGGCGCCGGTGTCGTCGGTGGCGGCGCCGGTGCGCGACGGCCTCGGCCGGACCCTCGCAGCCGTCTCGGTCGTGGTCCCGGCCGGCTCGGCGCGACCGCAGGCGTACGTGCCGGTGGTGCGGGCGACCGCGCTCGCCGTCGCGCGCGGCCTGGGCCACCACCCGCCCCGGTCCGGGTGAGCGGCCGGGCAGCGCGGCCCGGGCTTCCGGGGGGCCCGCCCGGGCGCCACGATGATCCGGTGATCGATGGCCCTGTGCTCGGTCGCCCGGTGCCCGGTGACCGTGGGCGGCGGCGTCTCCTGCGCTGGCTGCTGCGCCGTGACCCGGGTCTCGCCGCTACGCGGCGGGCGGTCCGGATCGCCGTCGCGGCCTCGATCGGGTTCCTCGCGTGCCGCTACGGGCTCGGCGAGCCGACCGTGGCGGTCTACGCCGTCTTCGGAGTGCTCGGCTTCGGCGTGTTCTCCGACATCAGCGGCACGCCCGCGCAGCGCACCCGGACGATCCTGTGCTGCGCCCTGGCCGGCGTCGTCCTCGTCTCCGTCGGCACGCTGCTCGCGGTGAACACCTGGGCGGCGACGGCGGGTGTGCTCGTCGCCGGGGTTATGGTCGCCCTGCTGGCCCTGGGCGGCCCGCGGTCCGCCGGCGTGGTGATCGGCCTGCACCTGCTCTACATCCTGCCGTCCTTCCCGCCCTTCACCCCCGTCGAGCTGCCGCTGCGGCTGCTCGGGCTGGCGATCGGGACCGGGCTGCTTGCGCTCGCCGACCGCTTCCTGCTCCCGCCCGCGTCACCGCGCCCGTTCGCCCGCCGCGCCGCCGCGGCCGCGCGCACGCTCGGAGCGCACCTCGACGCGCTCCCGGTCGGCGGTGACGCGCTGGCACGCGCCCGGCGGGACTCGGCGTGGGCCGCCGGCCGGCTGCGGCTCGTCGTGGTCCCCGTCGACGAGCGCCCGACCGGCCCGGGCGCCGCCGACCGCGGGCTCACCCACCTCGCGGCCGCGCTGCGGGCCCTGCACGGGCGCGTCGAGGCCCTCGAGGAGCTGGCCCCCGCCGCGGTGAGCGGACCGCCGGGGCCGGATCCGGAGGCGCCGAGGGCCCTGCTCGGCGCCATCGCCGCGTCCCTGCACGAGGTGGCCGACGCCCTCGACGGGCGCCACACGCCGCCCGGCCTCGAGGGGCTGGACGCCGCGCGGACCGCCTTCACCGCACGCCGGCTGCGTGCCCTGGCGCTCCTGAGACCGGGAGAGGAGGCGGTGCGCCGGGCCGAGACGGCGGTCGCGGTCTCCCAGGTCGCGGAGGAGCAGCGCATCGTCGTGCTGGCCACTCACGCGGTCCTGCTGCCCCGCAAGCCGGTCCCGGCCTCGGCGAGCCCGGGGGAGGACCCGGGCGACGGGCCGTTCTGGTACGCCGGGGCGCCCGGGCTGCTGCTGTGGTGGCGCCGGTTGCGCTGCCACCTCACGGTGCGCTCGGTGTACCTGCAGAACGCGCTCCGCCTCGGGGCCGGGCTCGCCCTCGCCCGCCTCGTCGCGGGGGAGCTCGACGTGGCCCACGGGTTCTGGGTGCTGCTGGCGACGCTGACGCTGATGCGGACCTCGACGGCGTCGACCCGGGCGGCCCTGCCCCCGGCGGTGCTCGGGACGACGATCGGCGGCGCCCTCGCGGTCGGGCTCGTGCTGCTCGTCGGCCCGCACCCGGTCGCGACGGCGGCGCTGGTGCCGGTCGTCGTGGTGGTGGCGGTGGCCTCGGGCCGGATCGCGGGGGCGGTGGCGTCGCAGGCCTGCTTCACCCTGGTCGTCGCCGTGCTCTTTGCGCAGCTCGCGCCGCCCACCTGGGAGCTCGGGCCGGAACGCGTCCTCGACGTCCTGCTCGGCGCGGTGATCGGGCTCGTCGTCGGCGCCGCGGTCTGGCCGGCGGGCGGGCACGGCGAGGTCCGTCGTACCGCTGCCCGCTGCCTCTCCGACGCCGCGGAGCTCGTCGACGGCACCACCGACTGGCTCGCCGGGGCCGTCCCGCGCCGCCTGGTGGCACAGCGGCTCTCGACGATGGCGGTCGGGCTCGCCCGCTACGAGGCGACCTACACCCAGTTCCGGTCCGAGCGCGGTCCCACCCGCGGGCGCGATCTCGACTGGCTGGTGGTGCTCGGTGTCGTCCACCGGGTGAGCCGGGGCGCGCGCAGCGCACTGGCCGAACCGCCCGGTCCCGACGACGCGGCTCCCTGGCCGGATCTCGCCGACCGGCTGCGCGGTGACGTCGACGTCGTCGTCGACCGCTACCACCGGTGGGCGGTGGTGCTGCGCTACGAGGGTGACGACCCGCACGGGGTGCCCGCCCCGCCGCCGGGCTTCGTGCACGCCGGGCTCCGCGCGGTGGCCGACCTCCCGGACCGCGCGGAGCACCCCGTGAGGGCGCTGCGGATGCTCGACGCGTGGGGCTGGCTAGGCTGGCTCGCCGACGACCTCGTCGTGCTCGAGCGGCTCGTGCCGGCCCCTGAGGTGCGCAGCACACCTACTCGCGCGGCGGTGGCCACGGCCGGCGCCGACCGTGCCGGGCGATCTCGACCCGTCGCGAGAGGACGTTGATGCCGTCGCGGACCCGGCCGCCGGCGACCCCGGCCGCCGCCTCGCACGAGCGGACCCACATGTAGAGCTGGATCTCCTTGGCCAGGCGCAGGTCGGTGTAGAGCAGGCGCACCGCGGCCGCCGCCGGACGGGCCCACGTCTCGATCTCGAAGCGCAGCGACCCGTCGTCCTCGTCCACGGCCCGGAACTCGATCTGGCCGGCCTCCAGGTGCCCGGAGAGCGTCGCGAGCCGCAGCCGGACGTCGTCGCGGACCACCACCCGCACCGGGCCGTCCCAGGGCCCCGGCATCCGCACCACGAACTCGTCACCCCGGGCGGGCAGCCTCGCGGGGTCGGGCCGCGGCGAGACCGCCGCGACCTCGCTGGGCAGGAGCAGGGTCAGGTCCCGCGCGACGCAATCCATGAGGTCGTGGGCCGTGAGCCGCGGGTCGTCGACGTGGACCCAGAAGCGCCGCCGGAAGAGCGGACCGTGGCCGGTCTCCGCCGGCTGCGAGCGCTCGTCGAGCAGCGCCTCGGGCACGGACGGCGGGAGGTCACTCTCGTCGCCGCGCTCCTCGAGGCGACGGATCGGGACCGGCTCGCGAAGGTAGGTCCACGCCATCACCCCCAACCCGAAGAGCCAGCGCGTGGCGAGACGCAGCCGCCCTCTCCGGGGACCGGTCGCCTGCTCGACGGCGTCGGGGTGGCTGTGCTCGCCGCGGACGCCCGCGGAGCTCATCGCCGAGGGCACAGGTCGCCGCACACGTCGGTGTCCTCCTCGGGGGATCGCCGGGGTCGGCCCCACCGGCGGCCCGGTCTGCACCGGTGAGGACCTGCACCGGTTGCAGACCCGGGTCGCTGACCGATGGTGCCCGGGGCTACCCCGGCTCGAGGCCGCATCACACGTCGCGCACCCCGATGTCCACGCGCACGCGTGAACCGTGCGGGCCGACGGGTATCGCGAGGACCATGGCGACCGAGCACGACTGGCAGGCGGCCCGCGAGCGCTTCGTCGAGCACGAGACCGGCGGCGACGGCGAGCGCTCGGGCTCGGTGGCGGTGCACGCCACGCCGGACCTGGGTCCGCTCGCCGCGGAGTTCGTCGGGCTGGGCGCCGACCTGTTCACGGTGCCGCCCGAGGCGGGGGTCGTGGGTGTCCTCGAGCGTGTGGTCCGGCGGGCGGCGGCGATCGTGCCCTCCGCGGCCATGGTGTCGGTCACCCTGCGGGAGTCCGACGGGACCTTCCACACCCCGACCGAGACCGACCCGCTCGCGACGCGTGCCGACGGCATCCAGTACGACACCGGCGAGGGTCCCTGCGTCGAGGCGACCTCGTCGTCGAGCACGGGCTTCACCTCGAGCACCGACCTCGCCCACGACGAGCGCTACCCCCACTTCGGCCCGCGGGTCGTGGACCTCGGCTTCACGGCGGTGTGCTCGACGGGCATGTTCCCGGGCGGCGACCCGCCACGCCTCGGGGCGCTCAACTACTACTTCCGCGGCTCCGAGGGGCTCGCCGACGTCGACCAGGACGCGATGCTCATCCTCGCCTCGTACGCGGCGGTCGCCCTGCGGGCCGCCCGCGGGCTCGAGGCGGAGAAGCTGCGCACGGCGCAGCTCACCGAGGCTCTGCAGTCCCGCGACGTCATCGGGCAGGCCAAGGGGATCCTCATGGAACGGCGGGGCGCCGGCCCGGACGAGGCGTTCGACATCCTCCGGCGGGCCTCGCAGGACCTCAACATCAAGCTCCGTGATATCGCGCAGACGATCGCCTCGCGACGCGCGGAGCTGTAAATCCCTCAGCCGGCGCGCTGGGCACCGAGGTCCGCGGCCAACGGGTCCACCGGGGCAGCCGCTTCAAGGCGTCGAGGTCGGCCAGCCGGCGGGCGAACCCCTCCTGGGCCCGGGCGATCCGCCGCCCGCTGGTGAGCACGGGGCTGCGCCGGGTGCGGTGCACGGCGAAGCCGGCCGCGTCGAGGGCGGCCACCAGCGCCACGTCCTCCCCGGTGGTGAGCCCGGCGAACCCGCCGCACGCGCGGTAGGCGGCCGCGCGCACGCCGAGGTTCGCGCCGTGGACGTGGGGGTGGGGGTCGCCGGCGACGTCGTAGACGTCGGCGAACCAGTGCCGAGCGCCCGCCGCGTGCTCGCTCCAGTCCTCGACGTACACCGCGCCCACCCGCGCGTCGGCGGGTCGTGCCCACGACTCGAGCTGGCCGAGCAGCCAGTCCGGGGGCACCCGCGAGTCGGCGTCGGTGGTGGCGAGCCAGCCCGCCCGCCGCCCGCCTCCGTCGAGCAGCGCGCGGGCGCCGGCGTCGCGTGCCCGCCCGACGCAGTGGTCGCCGATCGTCACGGTCTCGACGCCGTGCGCGCGGGCGACGTCCGCGGTCCGGTCACGGCACGCGTCGAGGACGACGACGGTGCGCACCAGCGCCCGGTCGGCGACCCACCGGGCCGCCCGGGCCAGCGCGTCGAGGCACGCGCCGAGGAGGTCCTGCTCGTCGTGGGCCGGGACGACGACGCCCAGGACGGGGAGGTTCGGTCGGGTCACCGCAGACCCACCCGCTGCGCGACGGAGCGGGCGACGGGGGGCACCTGGGCGAGCACGTCGAGGCGGAAGTCGGCCTCGCGGTGCTCCGCGACCCGGGCCAGCCCGTCGAGCCGGGCGAGCTCGTCGTGCACCTCGTCGCCGCCGACCGGGTACTCCGGCGCCTCGCGGATCCAGTGCACGGCCAGCAGCGTGCCGCCGGGCTCCAGCCGCTCGCGCACGCCCGTCCACAGCGCGGCACGGTCGACCGCGCCGAAGTAGTAGGCGAGCTCGGAGACGACGACGAGGTCGAACGGCCCGTCCGGCAGGGTATGCGGGACCGCGGCCTGCTCCACCCGCACGTGCCCGCGGCCGGCCAGCCGCGCGCGGGCGCGCTCGACCGCCTCCCGCGCGAGGTCGGTGCAGACCAGCTCGTCGCAGCGCGGCGCGAGGAGCGCGGAGAGCGCGCCGCCGGCGCACCCGGGCTCGAAGACCCGGCGGTATCGGGGGTCGGGCAGGGCGGCGAGCACCACGGCGCGCTTGCGGTCCTCGTACCAGGACGACTCCAGCCCCCACGGGTCGTCCTCGTCGCGCCAGAGGCGGTCGAAGTGCCCCGCGTCCAGCGACCCGGCGTGGCTCACGCCGGCCTCCACAGCACCTCGACCTCCCGCAGCGACCGGGCCAGCACCTCCGGGGGCAGGATGGCGGCGTCGCGGGGGTCGGCCGACAGGGGGCGGACCTGCGTGGTGAAGCACGCGACGGCGTCCTGCTTGGCGCGCCACGCCGTCGGGGGCAGGGTCACCGCGATCGCCCCGTCGCGCGGGACCGCGCCGCCGGGATCCGGCTCCGCCCAGTGCCCCTCCGGCTCCGCCCAGTGCCACAGCCACACCGCGTAGCGCCACGGCGCCGCCCCCCGGCGGGCGGCGGCCTCACCGGCGACCTGAGCCACGACGTCGTGGTCGGGGTGCCCGTCGCCCGGCACCGGGGCGAGCACCGTGTCGCCGGGACGCAGCACGTCGTCGAGCACGTCGGCGAGTGCCCCGCGGTGTCCCGCGACCCCGCCGTCGGGCAGCCCCGCGCGCACCACCGTCGCCTCGCCGAGCCCCAGCGCGGCCAGGGCCCGACGGCGCTCGTCGTGACGGCGGACGGCGAGATCCTCCGGGCTCAGCGTGGGGCTGCCGGGGTGGCTGCCCTCGCCGTCGGTCACCGCGACGACCGCGACGTCGGGCCCGCCGTCCGCGGCCCAGGCCGCGAGCGTCCCGCCCGCCCCGAGGGTCTCGTCGTCGGGGTGCGGTGCGACGACGACGACCCGGCCGGCGGGCCGGAGGTCGGCGGGCGCGACCCGGGGCAGCGCCGCGAGGAACGCCGAGGAGCGCCACCGCGACTCCGCGGTGCCGGTCCCGGTGAGGTCGCGCGGGGTCACAGCCGCACCCCGTCCGCGCGCCCGCCGTCCACCTCGGCGACGATCCGGCCGAGCGCCGCGAGGTCCCGCTCGGCGTGGCTCTGCCGCACGTAGACCTCGAGGTCGGCGACGTGGCGGGCGTGGTGCGCGTCGTGCGCGAGCGGCCGCGGGCCGGTCGCCCGGCCGGTGCTGCGCAGGACCGTCTCGACGACGTCCTCCACGCAGGCCCGGGCCCGCAGCGCCCGACGGCGGGCGAGCGCCGGCGGCTCGGCGACGGCGGCCGGGTCGGCGATGTCGGCCGCGGCGTCGCGGAGCACCGCGGCCGCGGCCGCGAGGGCGGCGTCCACGCGCCCGAGGTGGGCGGCGTCGTGCTCGTCGCCCCGCCCGTCGGCCAGGCGCTCGCGCAGCGGGGCCGCGGCCCCCACCGCCCCGCCGAACCAGGCGGCGGCGACGCCGACGGCGCCGTGCCAGAAGCCCGGGCGGTCCAGGTAGGCACCGGGCTCGCCGACCGGGCGCGCGCGCGTCGCGGAGAAGCGGACCGTGGCGGTGCCGCTGGCACGCATGCCGACCCCGCGCCACGGGTCGCCGTGACGGATCCCGCCGGAGGCGTGCAGGTCGACGGAGAAGAGCCGGTCGCCGTCCGGAGCGGTCGCGGTGACGAGCGCGTGCGTGCAGCGGTCGGATCCCGAGCACCACGGCTTGCCGCCCGTGAGGTGCCAGCCGGCGTCGTCGGGGGTCGCGTGCAGCGCGGTGTCGGGGCTGCTCGCCGCCCACACCCCCCACAGCGACCCCGGCTCGACGGCGTCGCCCCCGAGCTCGGCGGTGATCGTGGCGGCGTCGAGGTGGGCCTCGGCGAGCCGTGCCGCATCGAGGTCGTGCTCGCCGGCCCGCGCGAGCACCCGCCAGTTGTGCAGGACGTGCTCCCGGGGCGAGGGGTCCAGGCGCAGGGCGGCGACGGCCCGGGCGAGCGTGTCGCCCACGACGCGTGGGGAGACGGCCGAGGTCACTGTCCCTCCGGGCAGGGAGCGCTCCCGGAAGGACGACCGGGGGCGGGTGGATGGTGAGCCGGGAGCGGATTGACCATGGGCCCGAGGAGCAAACGCGGGATTGGGCCGGGCCGCGCCCCTCAGCGGACGATCATGGCGGCCTGCTCCAGGTCGAGCTCGTGCTGGATGCGGACGAAGGCGTCCTCGCTCAGGGTGCCCGCGTTGCGCAGGGCCAAGAGCCGGCTCCGTTCGGCGATGAGCATCGCCTGGCCGTAGCGCCGGTAGGTCTCCCGGGTCGTCTCGCGACGCTGGTCGGCGTGCTCAGCGTCGTGGGAGTCGTGGGAGTCGAGCGACGCGGTGGCGGCCACCGACTCCGTCGCGCCGCCGCGCCCGGCGGCCTCGGGCTCCGGCCCCTCGACGTCCGCGGCCTCGACGTCCGGGTCCTCGGCCTGGGCCTCGGCGGCCGCCTCGGCCTCCGACGCGGCGTCGATGCGGTTGTGGACCCGGCGTCGCAACTGCTCGACGACGGCGCGACGACCCGGATCCTCGCGCTCGAGCTCCTCGAGGCACTCGAGCGCGGCGTCGGCCGCGAGCCGCCGCGCCCGCGCCTCCTCCTGGGCCTCCTCCACCTGCTCGCCGCGGGCGCCGGGGAGCCGTCGGGCGAGGGCGGGCAGGGTGAGCCCCTGGCCGAGCAGGGTCGCGAGGATGACGACGAAGGTCACGAAGACGATCAGGTCGCGCTGGGGGAACACCCGCCCGTCGGGCAGGGCCGCCGGCAGGGTGAGCACCGCCGCGAGCGAGACCGCCCCGCGCATCCCGGCCCAGGCCGTCAGCGTCGTCTCCGTCCACGACGCGTGCCGGCGGTGCAGCACCGTCGCCAGCCCCTGCTCGGCGAGCACCACCCAGGCGAACCGGACGGCCACGACGGTGCCGACCACGGCCAGCGCCACCGCCGCCACCGCGACGGGCGCCGTACCGCCGATCCCGGCCACCACGTGGCGCAGCTGCAGGCCGACCACGAGGAAGACCATGCCCTCGAGCAGCCAGGACACCGCGGTGCGCACCGCGCCGGTGACGACCCGTGCCGCCGGCTCCATGATCGTCGTCGCGCGGTGCCCGAGGTAGAGCCCGGCGACGACCACCGCCGCCAGGCCGGAGGCGCCGATCTCCTCGGCGGGCAGGTAGGACACGAACGGGGCGACGAGGAACACCACGACGTCGGTGTAGGGGTGGGTCACCCGTTGCCGGACCCACCCGATCACCAGCGCCGCGAACGCGCCGGCGACCAGCCCCCCGATGCTCACGACGAGGAAGCGGCCCACCGCCTCCGGGAAGGAGAGCGTGTCGCCCGCCACGGCGCCCACCGCGACGGTCAGCACGGTGAGCGCGGCCGCGTCGTTGAACAGGCTCTCGCCCTCGAGCAGGGCCACCACCCGCCGCGGGAGGCGGATGGTGCGCGCGACGGAGGTGGCTGCGACCGCGTCCGGCGGCGCCACCACCGCGCCGAGCGCGCAGGCCGCGGCGAACCCGAGCCCGGGCACCAGCGCCTGCGCCACCCCGCCGACGGCGAGCGCCGTGACGATCGTCAGGCCCACCGAGAGCAGCAGGATCGGGCGCAGGTGGATGCGGAACGCGGGCACCGACGCGGCGAAGGCCGCGCAGTAGAGCAGGACCGGGAGCACGACGACGAGCACGAGGTCGGGGTCGATGCGGTAGTCCGGCAGGCCCGGTACCCAGGACAGGCCGATGCCCACGATGAGCAGCGCGATGGGATCGGGGACACCCGTGCGGCGGGCCCCCGCACGCACGAGGGCGGTCACGATGACGAGCGCGACGACGCCGGCGACCGATGCGACCACCCGGTGATCCTGCCAGCCGCTGTCACCGTCGCTCCCGTCGAAGGCCGCCGGATGTGACCGCCGCCTACGATCGGCGTCCATGACCGGGACGGCGCGGGGCCGTGTGGGCGTGGGCACCTCCGGCTGGACCTACGACTCCTGGCAGGGCTCGTTCTTCCCGGACGGGCTGGCGCGCCGCCGCCGCCTCGAGCACCTGGCCACCCGGCTGGACACCGCCGAGGTCAACGGCACCTTCTACTCGCTGCAGCGGGCGTCGTCGTTCCGCAGCTGGGCGGCGGCGACGCCGGAGTCCTTCCGGTTCGCGGTCAAGGGCAGCCGCTACATCAGCCACATGCGCAAGCTGCGGGGCGTCGAGGAGGCGCTCGGCCGGTTCCTCGCGTCCGGTCTGCTCGCGCTCGGTCCGAAGCTGGGGCCGGTGCTCTGGCAGCTCCCCCCGCAGCTGCGCTGGGACCCGGAGCGCGTCGAGGGGTTCCTCGCGATGCTCCCGCGTTCCACCGCCGAGGCCGCCGCGCTCGCCGCCGAGCACACCGACCGCGTGCCCGACCCCTGCACCGTCACCGACGAGGACCGCCCGATGCGCTACGCGCTCGAGGTCCGGCACCCGAGCTTCCGCACGCCCGACGTCGTGGAGCTCCTGCGCGCGCACGACGTGGCCCTGGTCGTCTCCGACGGCGCCGGGGAGTTCCCCTGCTTCGACGACGTCACCGCGGGCCTGGTCTACGTCCGGCTGCACGGGCACGAGGAGCTCTACCACAGCGGATACGACGCGGCGGCCCTGGAGTCGTGGGCGGCGAAGATCACCGCGTGGGCGGCGGGGGAGGCGCCGGTCTCGTCGGACACCATCGCGCCCGACCGTCCGCCGGGCCGTCCCGCCGGGGGCCGCGAGGTGCTCGTCTACTTCGACAACGACGCCGACGGCCACGCGCCGCACGATGCGGTGGCGCTCCGGGAGGCGGTGGCGGCGCACCTCCCCTGAGCTGAGGGGAGCGAACGGCACCTTCGCTGCGTCTATCGCAGCGGACGGGCCGCTCGCTCCGCGCGGACGCTCCGCGCCGTCGGGTCGGCGGCGGGCAGGGTGAGCACCACGGTCAGCCCGCCGTCCGCCCAGAGCGAACGGGCTCCCGGCCGGAATACCGAAGCCACTTCAACACTTGTAGCTACTACCAAGCACGAGTGATGGGGTGACGAGATGACCGAGCTGTTGCTGGTCCCCGTCGACGACAACGTGATCTTTCCCGGGATGAGCGTCGTGGTACCGGCCGCCGAGGTCGACGCCGGAGAGGGCGAGCAGGTGCTGCTCGTGCCGCGCCACGAGGGCCGCTTCGCCGCCGTCGGCACCGTCGCCGACGTCACGGCCCGCACCCGGCTGCCGAACGGCGTGACCGCAGTGCAGCTGACCGGGATGCACCGTGGGAAGGCCGGGACGGGCAGCGCCGACGACGCGGGACACCTGCGCGTCAACGTGACGCCCTTCCGAGACGCCCGGTGGGATCCGACGCAGCGCGACGGCCGGATCCGCGAGCTGGAGAGCACCTACCGCGTGGTGGTCGAGGAGATCCTCGAGCTGCGCGGCGACGACGGCCGCGGGGCCGGGATGCTGCGCGGGATCGACGAGCCCGGCGCGCTGGCCGACACCGCCGGCTGGGCGCCGGAGATTCCCTACGACGACAAGGTGGCCCTGCTCGAGACGCTCGACGTGCGCGAGCGCCTGGAGCTGGCCCTGCGCCTGCAGCGGGAGCGGCTCGCCGAGCTGCAGGTGCGCAAGTCGCTGCGCGAGGACGTGGAGTCCGGTGCCGCGAAGCAGCAGCGCGAGTACGTGCTGCGCCGCCAGCTCGAGGCGATCCGCAAGGAGCTGGGGGAGGGCGGCGACGACACCGGCGACGATGCCGACGGGTACCGCGCGAAGATCGCCGAGGCCGGGATGCCCGACCACGTGCGCGAGCAGGCCGAGCGCGAGCTCGCCCGCCTGGAGCGCAGCGGCGAGCAGTCCGGCGAGTCCTCGATGATCCGGACCTACCTCGACTGGTTGCTGGCCCTGCCGTGGGCGAAGACCTCGGAGGAGCAGCTCGACCCGACTGCGGCCCGCACCGTGCTCGACGCCGACCACACCGGCCTCGAGGACGTCAAGGACCGCATCGTCGAATACCTGGCCGTCCGCAAGCTGCGCCGTGATCGTGGCGTGGAGGAGGACAGGAAGGCCGGCACGATCCTCACGCTCGTCGGCCCGCCCGGCACCGGCAAGACCTCGATCGGCGAGTCCGTGGCCCGCGCGATGGGCCGCGAGTTCGTGCGGATGTCCCTCGGCGGTATCCGCGACGAGGCCGAGATCCGGGGTCACCGGCGGACCTACGTCGGCGCCCTGCCCGGCCGCCTGGTGCGGGCACTGCGCGACGCGGGCACGATGAACCCGGTGATCCTGCTCGACGAGGTGGACAAGGTCGGCGCCGACTGGCGCGGCGACCCGTCCGCCGCGCTGCTGGAGGTCCTCGACCCGGCGCAGAACCACGCCTTCCGCGACCACTACCTCGACGTCGAGATCGACCTCTCGCAGGTGGTGTTCCTGGCGACGGCGAACCAGCTCGACACGATCCCGGGCCCGCTGCTCGACCGCATGGAGGTCATCTCCTTCGACGGCTACACCGTCGAGGAGAAGGTCGCCATCGCCCGGGACCACCTGTTGCCGCGTCAGATCCGCAGCGCGGGGCTGACCGTCGACGACGTGACCGCCGACGAGTCGGCGCTGCGCCTCGTGGTCTCCGAGTACACCCGCGAGTCCGGCGTGCGTCAGCTCGACCGCGAGCTCGGCAAGCTGATCCGCAAGATCGCGACGGGAGTCGCGGGCGGCTCGGGTCCGGTCCTCGTGGACACCGACGTGGTTCGCCGCCACCTCGGCCGGCAGCGGTTCTTCACCGAGGCCGTCGAACGGACCGCGGTGCCCGGCGTCGCGACCGGGATGGCCGTGACCGGCGCGGGCGGCGATGTCCTGTTCATCGAGGCCGCGTCCATGGCGGGTGAGGAAGGCCTCGTCCTCACCGGCCAGCTCGGCGACGTCATGAAGGAGTCCGCCCGGATCGCCCTGTCGTGGGTGCGCTCGCACGCCACGGAGCTCGGCGTCGCCGAGGACGCCTTCGCGAACCGCTCGTTCCACGTGCACGTCCCCGCGGGCGCGATCCCGAAGGACGGCCCGTCCGCCGGCGTCACCATGGCCACGGCGCTGGTGTCGCTGCTGACCGGGCGGCCGGTGCGCCACACCGTCGCCATGACCGGGGAGCTGACGCTGCAGGGCCGGGTGCTGCCCATCGGCGGCGTGAAGCAGAAGGTGCTGGCCGCGCACGCGGCGGGCCTGACGCAGATCGTCGTGCCGGAGCGCAACCGGGCCGACCTCGACGACGTCCCCGCCGACGTCGCCGGGCAGCTGGAGTTCCACCCGTCGATGACTATCGACGAGGTCCTGTCGGTGGCCCTGGAGCCGGCGGTCGAGCATGCCCAGGGTCTCGAGGTGGCCGCCTGACATGTGCTCGCGGGAACCGGTGCCAGCCGAGGTGCGCGCGCTGACGGCACTGCTGGAGCGACGCTGGTCGCTCTCGGTGCTCTACGCCGCGCACCTCGGTGCGGTCCGGTTCTCCGAGTTCGAGCAGGCGCTCGGCCAGGTGCCGCCGGCCACGCTCGCGGCGCGGCTGGCGGACCTCGAGGGGGCCGGGCTGATCGAGCGTCGGGTCCTCGACACCCGCCCGCCCCGCACCGAGTACGCGCTGTCCGCCGAAGGGCACCGCCTCGCCCCGCTGCTCGAGGCGCTGACCGCCTGCAGCCGCGGCCGCGGAGGCCCCCCGCGGCCGGGACGCTAGGGCGTCGCGATCAACTGCCCAGCGTGGGCGCCGCGACCGCGATCCCGATGACGGCGGCGCCGAGGAGCAACCAGGCGACGTAGTCACCGACGTGTCCCGAGTGCAGGCGCTCGAGCACGAGCACGATCGGCCCGACCGCCCGCCGCAGGGGTCGGCGCTGCCGTGCCGGCACTCGCGCCGCGACCAGCACGAGCAGCGCGAGCACGACCGCCCCGGCCGCCGTCGCGAACCCGGTCACCACACCGGAGAGGTGCCAGGCGACCGGTTCCGCGGGCGCGGCCGCCACGGGGGCCGCCCCCAGCACGGCCGCCCGGTAGCTCGGCCCGTCGGCGAGCCGCTCCCCGGCGACCGCGCCGAGGCGCCCGACCCACGGGACGGCCCCGACGACGAGGGCCGCGCCCAGCAGCACCGCCGGGGCCGCGAGCATCGTCGCCGGCACCCGGTCGAGGCGCCCTGTCGTCTCCCGCTCTTCGCCCTCGCCGCTGGTGCGCTCGGGGTCGACCTGGCGCTCCGGGCGCGGTCCGACGCCGAGGAACACCCGCAGTCCCCCGCGCAGCACCGCCCCGGCGGTGACCACCGAGACGCCGACGACCACCGGGACGAGCGCGCCGGGCACCGACTCCTCCAGCGCGGCCTTGCCGAGCCCGACCCCGAGCGGGGGCAGCCCGGCCAGTGCGAGCCCGCCGAGCAGGAAGAGCGCCGCGGCCCAGCGGTCGGTCGTGCCGCCGGTCCGGCCCGCGCCGTGCAGGTCGATCTCGTCCACGCTGCCGAACCTCGCCAGCAGCACCCCGACCAGCAGGAACAGTGCGCCCTTCACTCCGGCGTGCCCGGCGAGGTAGACCAGCCACCCCCGCGTCCCGGCGGCGGTCGCGCCGATGAGGAAGAGCCCGACGTGGGCGATCGTCGAGTAGGCGAGCAGCCGCTTGAGGTTGCGCTGCACCACGCACATCACGGTGCCCAGCACGGCGGTCACCGCCCCGACGACGACGAGGACCGCGCGCAGCGCCCCCACGTCCGGCGCGGCGACGGCGGCGACCCGCGCGACGCCGTACACCCCCAGCGGCGCCATCACGCCGGAGAAGAGCACGCACACCGGGGTGGGAGCGACGGCGTGCGCGTCGGCCAGCCAGAAGTGGAACGGCACCGCCGCCGCCTTGACCAGCCACCCGACCAGGACGAGGACGACGCCCACCACGGCCGGCCCGTCGGGCGGAGCGCCCGCCAGCGCCTGGCCGACGAAGGCCAGGTTCAGCTGCCCGGTCCGCGCGTAGAGCACCCCCACTCCGCAGAGCGCCAGGTAGGCGCCCAGCGAATTCACGACGCCGAAGGTCAGGCCGCCCTGCAACGAGCGCGGCTCCTCGATCTTGTACGCCGCGAGCGCGTAGGCGACCGCGCCCATGAGCTCGAAGAACACGAGCATGGTGAACAGGTCACCCGCCAGCACGAAGCCGTCCATCCCCGCGCAGAAGAGCAGCACCAGGGCGTGGAACCGTGCCTCGACGGACTCGAAGTAGCGCCAGCTGAACAGCAGCGCCCCGGCGGCCAGCACCCCGACGAGGACCACCAGCCCCCCCGCGGCGGGATCCGCGACCAGGGCGATGCCCACGGGGTGCGCGCCTGGCGCGGGCGCCCAGCCACCGAGCCAGGTCACCGCGTCCCGCGTGGACGTCGCGGCGACGAGCAGCGCTCCGCACACCGCCAGGCCCACCGCGCCGGCCAGCGCCAGGACGTCGGTGAGCGCGCGTGGCGACCACCGGCCCGCGACGAGCAGCAGGCACGCGAGCAGGATCGGGCCGGTGATCGCGACCGGGGCGACGACGTCAACGGCGCTGACCGTGCTCATGCGCGCATCACCCGCGCAGCGCGCGGAGCTCGTCCGGGTCGACCGTGCCGTGCCGCTTGGCGATCTGCACGGTCAGCGCCAGCAGCAGCGCCGTCACCGTCGCCGAGACCACGATGTCGGTGAGCACCATCGCCTGGACCACCGGGTCGACCACCGGCGTCGACCCGGCCCCGCCGGCGCCCAGGATCGGCACGGTCGCCCCGCGCTGGAAGCCGGCGGCGAGCAGCAGGACATAGGTGCCCGACTGCGCCACCGACAGCGCGACGACCGTCTGGACCAGGTTGCGGCTCCGGACGATCCCCAGTGCACCCACGACGACCAGCCAGCCCGCGACGGCCCAGGCGACCACGGTGAGGGTCACGACGCGTCCTCGGGCCCGATGACGACCTCCTGGCGCAGGAACTGCCCGAGCAGGGACACGACCGCCGCGCCGACGCCGACCCCGGCTACCACGTTGAGCAGGAGGACCGTCCCGGAGGACAGCGGGGCGCCGAGCACGCCGGTCGGGAGGACGTTCGCGGCGAACCCGGTGCCGACCACGAGCCCCGCCAGGCCGACCACCACGAACAGCCCGCTGCCCGTCGGCTCCAGCATCGGCGCCCAGTGGGTCGGCCGGACCCACTGCAGCGCCGGGAAGCTGCCGGCGAGGTAGAGCAGGTGCAGCGCGGTACCGAGGACGACGCCGCCCTGGAACCCGCCGCCCGGGGTGAGGTGGCCGTGCAGGACGACGTCGGCGCCCACCAGCAGGGTGATCGGCAGCAGGGCCCAGCCCGCGACCCGGGTCGCGGGCAGGACCGACGGCGGGGGGTCCGGCGGCTGGACCCGTTCGTCCTCCGCCGGGTGCAGCAGGGTGGTGACCGCGACGACCGAGGCGAGCAGGATCGTCTCCTCGCCGAGGGTGTCGAACGCCCGCTGGTCGAAGTTGATCGAGGACACGACGTTGGCGGTCGCGTGAGCGACGGCCGCGGCCACGGCGGCGTCGCGGTAGGGGTGCGCGTCGGTCCCGACCGGCGGCAGGCCCGACGTCGCCACCACCCAGAGCACGGCGAGCCCGGCGGCACCGAGCAGGAACACCACCAGCCGGGCGGGCCGGGTCACGAGCCGGACCGTCCCGACCGCTCCGGGCCCTCCGAGCGCCAGGGTCGTCCTCCCCGCCGCCGCACGGTACGGACCGTGAGCAGCACCAGCAGCGGCACGAGGGCGGTCCCGACCGCCAGCTGCGAGAGCGCGACGTCCGGTGCGGCGGTGAGCACGAACACGGTCCCGAGCAGCAACCCGTACACCGAGAGCGTCACGGCCTGCCGTTGCGGGTCGGCGGTCAGCGCCACCACCGTCCCGGCGACGCCGGTGCCGATCAGGGCGAGGGTGAGCAGGACGGTCACGGTTCGTCCCCCGCCCGGTCGGCGCGCGCGATCGCGGTCTGGAGCACCGGCGCCGTCGCCGCCAGGAGGACCACGACCACCACGACGGCGGCCGTGGACGTCGACGCGCCCAGCGCGAGCGCGCAGGCGAGCCCGGTCGCCGGGCCCGCGACCGAGGTCACCGCGGTCACGAGGTGCAGCCGCTCGGCGACCGTCCTCAGCAGCAGCGCCGCCACGGCACCCCCGACCACGACCAGCGCGGCCAGCGCGCAGAGCACCCACACCACGACGCCGAGCGCTCCGGGCGGCGCGCTCACACCACGCCCCGCAGCAGCCGGGTGAACACCAGCGTGCCGGCGAACGAGAGCAGCACGGTCACCAGCGGCACGATCAGCAGGCTCGGCTGTCCCAGCACCAGTGCGAGCACGGTCAGCAGCAGGACGGCGACCGCCTGGGCCAGCTGGAGCCCGGCCAGCCGCGCGACGGGGCTGCCCCGCGAGGCCAGCAGGAGTCCGGGACCGGCGAGCACCACCAGCATCACCCCGGCCAGCAGGACGAACGGGTTCATCGCGCCACCGCCCGTTCCAGGGCCGACGGGGTCGGCGAGAGCGCGTGCACGACGAGAGCGTCCCGGCGGACGTCCGCCACGTAGGCCCCGGGTGTCGTCGAGATCGTCACGGCACCGAGGGTGCCGCGGACGTCCGCGCCCTGGTCTGGCGGATCGGCGAGCGGCAGGCGCCGCACCTGCCCCAGCGGGTCCCCGGACCGCAGCGTGTGCGCCACGGCGCCGACGAGCCGCACGGTGTCGGTCACCACCGCGCCGGGCAGGCGCACGGCCCAGCGCCACCCGCCGCGGGGGAGCCCGACCGGGGCGTCGAGGACGCGCCGCGCGGCGAGCGCGAGCACGCCGATCGGGACGGAGATCGCCGCGGCCACGACGACCTCGAGGAGCCCGACGGTCGTCAGGGTCGCCACCCACACCGCGGTGAGCACGACGACCCACGCGACCAGCTCGGCCGCCGCGAGCGCGGCCCTGCGGAGTCGGTCGGGCTGACGGTCGGCCATGGCCGGGTGCTTGCCCGGCCGGCTCGCGGCGGAAACGGCCGGCGGCACGGGAGACCCGGTCTGGTCAGCCCCCGTGCACGAGCCGGTGCCCGGCTCGGACCACCGCGGCGTAGGCCGGCCCCAGCCGTCCGGCCCGCGCCTGCGCGGCCCGCGCCGCCGAGGCGCCCGGGCCGCCGTGCACCGCGCCCCCGGGATGGGCGGACGCGCCGGCGAGGAAGAGCCGGTCGACGGGGGTGTCGGGACGGCCGAGGCCGGGCGTCGGGCGGAAGACGAGCTGTTGGTGCAGGTGGGCGGTGCCGCCCATGAGGGCGCCCCGGACGAGGCTCGGGTCGCGGCGCTGCAGCGTGTCCGGGTCCGACACCGCGCGGCCGACGACGAGGTCGCGGAAGCCCGGCGCGTGCCGCTCGAGCACCGCCTCCATCCGCCCGACGTGCGCTGCGACCTCGTCGGGGCTGCGGAGGCGGTCGTGGGGCACGCGGGTGTAGGCCCACAGCGACTCCGTGCCCCGGGGCGAGCGCGACGGGTCGGCGGTCGTCAGCTGGCCCAGGATGAGGAACGGGTCGTCCGGCACCCGACCCGCGGCCAGGTCCGCGCCGAGGTCGGCGAGACCTCGGGTGTCCCGCCCGACGTGCACCGAGCCGGCGCCGTGGGCCTCCGTCGCGGTCCAGGGGAGCGGCTCCGAGAGCGCCCAGTCCACCTTGAGCACCGCGTGGTCCCACTGGAAGCGCCGCAGGTCCTCGCGCATCCGCCAGGGCAGGTGCTCGGTGCCGACGAGCTCGCGGTAGAGGACCGGCGCGGCGACGTCGGCGAGCACGGCCTCCTCGGCCCGGACGGTGCCGCCCTCGCCGTCCACCACCCCGACGGCGCGCCCATCCTCGACGAGCACGCGGGCCACGGGGCGCCCGACCTCGACGCGGCCGCCGCGGGCGCGCAGCCGCGCGACGAGGGCTCCGGTGAGCGCGCTCGACCCGCCCTCGGGGACCGGGAAGCCGACGTCCTGGGCGAGCATCGTCAGCAGCCAGCCGAACGCGGTGCTCCCGGCGCTCGTCGTCGGGACGTCGGCGTGCATGGCGTTGCCCGCCACGAGAACCCGGGCGCCCTCGCCGTCGAACTCCTCCTCCCCGAAGCGGTGCGCGGGCAGCAGCAGGCGACGCACCAGCCGCAGCGCCTCCGGGGTGCCGGCGGCGCGCAGGAGCCGGACGCCCTTGCGCACCGGCGGGAACGGCGCGAGCAGCGCCTCGAGCAGCGGCTCGCGGATCTCGTGCCACTGCCGCGCGAGGCGACGCCACGCGGCCCCGTCACCGGAGGCGAACCGATCGAGCGAGTCGACGGTGGTGTCGAGGTCGCGCGAGAGCAGGGCCGCGCGGTCGTCGGGCAGGACGTGGGCCAGCGGCTGCGGTGCGTGGCACCAGCGCAGCCCGTGAGCCGCGAGGTCGAGCCCGCCCAGGACGGGCGACGCGGCCCCGAGGGGGTAGAAGGCGCTGCCGAGGTCGGTGCTCCAGCCGGGAGCGGCGAGCTCGGCGCTGCGGGTCGCCCCGCCGGGCTCGTCGGCCGCCTCGAGCACGTGCACCCGCCAGCCGGCGTCGACGAGCAGGTTGGCCGCGACGAGGCCGTTGTGGCCGGCGCCGACGACGACGCCGTCGGCTCGCTCGTCGTCGCCGGAGGGCAGGGTCACCCGGGGACCGTAGGTGGCCTCCGGCCCCGTGAGCACTATCGGGGGCTATGACCCCCCAAAGTGCTCACGAGCGCGCAGCGCACCGGACGGCGGTTTCGCGGCGAGCCCCACCGTCCATCCGTCCCGATGACGAACACCACGCGGGGCGGCGCGCTCGTGCTCGGCGCGAGCCGCGGCCTCGGGCTGCTCGTGGCCGGCGAGCTCGGGCGCGCGGGCTACGACCTCGCCGTCGTCGCCCGGTCGGCCGACGAGCTTGGCGGGGCCCGGGAAGAGCTGGAGGCCACCGGCGCCCGGGTGACGACGCTGCCGGCCGACCTCTCGGTGCGCCAGCAGGCCGAGGCGTGCGTCGACGCCGCGGTGCGGGAGCTCGGCGGCCTCGACGTGGTGGTGGCGTGCGCGGGCGTCATCGGGGTCGGGCCGCTGGAGGCGCTGCGCGTCGAGGACGTCGTCGAGGTCCACGACGCGGTGTTCTGGGCGACCGTCTTCCCCGTGCTGCGCGCCGCCGAGGTGATGCGCCGCCACGGCGTGGGCCGGATCGGCATCGTCGGCTCGGTCGGGGGCGCGGTTCCGGCCCCGCACCTGCTGCCCTACACCGCGGCCAAGTACGCGGTGCGCGGGTTCTCCGAGGCGCTGCGGACCGAGCTGGCCCCGCACGGCATCACCGTCACCACGCTCATGCCGGGACTGATGCGCACCGGCTCGCCCCGGCAGGCGCTCGTCGCCGGGGACCGCGAGGCGGAGTTCCGGTGGTTCGCCGCGCTCGACAGCCTCCCGCTGCTCTCGACCAGCGCGCCCCGGGCGGCCCGCCAGGTCGTCGCCGCCACCCTCGCCGGGCGCGCGGAGCGGTTCCTCACCCCGGCCGCGATGGTCGGCGCCCGCCTGCACGGGCTCGCGCCCGGGCTGACCACCCGCCTCTCCGGGGTGGCCGCGCGTCTGCTGCCCGGTGCCGGGACCGAGCCCGACCCGGCCGAGCCGGGCCGCACGCTCCCGCCGCAGCCGCGCTGGTTCCGGGCGCTGACGACACTGACGCGCCGGGCGGAAGGTGCCTTCCAGGCTCGTGAGCACTGAATGCGGCTATAGCCGCCCCTAGTGCTCACGTGCGCGGAGCGCACCTGTGAGGGAGAACGGGCTCAGCTCACCGGTCCGCGAGCGCGACGAGCGCGGGTCGCCGGGCGATCACGCCCTGGGCGATGCTCGGCCCGGCCACCCGGACGAGCGCACGGAGGCTGTCGATCACGGTGGCGGTCGGCACCGTCACGGTGGTCACTCCCGTCGTTCGGGCCACGGCGAGGGGACGACGCCGGGCCCGGGTCGCGCGGACCCGGGCCCGGCACCGTCGGAGGTGTCGCCCGCCGGGCAGGGGCGCTCAGCTGCTTGCGGGTTCGGCGTTCGAGAGCCGCGCGAGGAACTCGTGGCAACGCTGCGCGCGCTTCGAGTCGGCCTCCATCACCTCGCGGAAGAAGTCCGCCATGTCGTTCATGCCGGCGTTCTCGGCGTCGCGGACGTACTGGCCGTAGTCGTGCCCGGCCTTGAGCGCGTGGTACTGCACCGACACCAGGTCGAACGTGACGTCGTCGAAGCCGGTTTCTCCGGTGGCCATGTGATCGCTCCTCTCGTGCAGGAGGACGCGCGCCACCCCGCGCAGCGGGGGGCGCGACGAGGGAAGGGACGGGGGCTGGACGGTGTCAACCCCGCGGGTCGTCGACCCGGATGTCCCGGCACGCGGATGACCGGACGACCGCACGACCGAAACGCGCCGCGGCGAACACGTCGGAGGTCGGTCAGTCCCGACGGGTGGACCGCTCCACGCGACGCCAGGCGGCCGGGAGCGCCCGCTCGGCGTCACGGGCCCGCGCCGCATCGCTGCCGTACATCATCCCGAGGGTGAATCCGTCGTGGGCGCCGTCGGCTGCCAGCGCCAGCAGCGTGGCGCGCGTGACCACGGAGTCCTGGTGGGCGCCGAGCAGGTCCTGCAGCGCGGTCATCCGCCGTCTCCACCGACGCGCCGGCCCGAGCGCCGGCTGCGCGGCCTCGCGGGCGTAGCGCAGCCGCTTCGCGGCCTTGCGCGCCTCGTGCAGCGCCTCGTCGCGGGGTGTTCCGGGTTCGACGTCGAGGGCGGTGGTCATCGCCGCGACGACGCGCCGGTGCGCCCGGTCCACCTCGGCGGGCAGGACGGCGTGGGCGTCGCGCAGGGCGCGCTCGCGCAGCGGCGGGTCCACCGCGAGGCCGTCGAGTCCGACGAGCAGGGCCCGGTACCGCGCGCTCCCGAGCGCGGCGAGGGTCCGGGTCCTGGCGTGTGCGGCGCGCTGTGCGAAGACCGCCTCCAGCGCGGGGCCGAGACCGGGGGCCACGAGCGCTCCCGGGATCTCGGAGAGGAGCTCGGCGAGCCGGGCGTGCATGACCTCGGTGTCGCGGGCGGGGGCGAGCTCGCCCGCGAGCCAGCGGAGCTCCCCGCTGAGCGCGCGGGTGCGGTCGCGGTCGAGGACCCGCCCGAACGTCCGCATCGCGCTGCGCAGGCGACGCGCCGCCACCCGCATCTGGTGGACGGCGTCCTCGTGGTCGAGCCGGACCAGCGGGTCCTGGTGCCGCAACGCCACGGTCTGCGCCGCCACGTAGTCCAGCACCACGGCGCCCGCGCTCCCCACCGGCACCGCACCCATCAGCCACCTCCGCGGCCCCCGACCGGTCCAGCAAAGCGCAGCGGGCCGCCGCGGGGAACCGGATCGATCGAGCGGCTTCGCCTCGGGCCCGTCCGGACATGAGAAAGGCCGGCAGACCCGGGAGTGGGTCTGCCGGCCTCGTCGCTCTCCGGTCCGCAAGGAGTCAGCGGCGGTTGTCCTCCGCCGGCGTCATCTGCACCGTCGGCTCGGCCGGGTCGGCGTAGCGCGCCCCGGTCGGCGGCGCGGCAGGGTCGTTCGGCGCGGCGTACTGGCGGGCGCGCTCGGCGTCGGTCCGGCCGCGCAGCCGGCCCGCCTCGAGGTCCGAGCGGACCTGGTCGGACTGGTCCTGGGCCTTGCGGTAGCCCGAATCGATCAGGTCCTTGGCAGCGTCGCGGCCACCCAGACCGAAGGCCAGCGCGGAGCCGAGCGCGACCGCGCCGATCAGCGCGATGTAGGTGGCGGTCACGATCACCGGGGCGATGTTGAGCTGGGTGAGGATCATGAACACGGCGATGGCCATCACCAGGGTCGGAGCCGCGCTGCGCACGACCCGCCCGGTGGGAGTGTCACCCATGGTGCGGTGCACCAGCCCGCCCACGGCAGCGGCCACGGCCGATGCGACCAGGAAGATCAGGAGCGCGGCGATCACGTTGGGCAGGTAGGACAGCACCAGATTCATGAACCCGGTGACCGCCGGGATGTTCAGCGTCCCGACCGCGGAGACGATGACGAACACCAGCAGCACCCACTGGACCACCAGCCCGACCAGCTGCGAGGGCCGGCCCTTCGGTGAGAACCGGGCGACGTACTCGCCTCCGCGGCCGTGGGTGAGCTTGTCGTCGACGTGCACGCGGTGCAGGAGTCGTGAGACCCCGGCGCGGATCAATCGCGCGATGATGTAGCCGATGATCAGCACCAGCAGCGCGCCGATGATGTTCGGCACGTAATTCATCAGCGTCGTGAAGGCGTTCTGCAGCGACTGGAGGGCGTTGAACCCGCCGCCCCCGCTCGGTGGGGCCTGTACAGGCAGAGTCAACATTGTTCTAGCTCCTCGGGCGTCGGAGGCCGTGGTCCCGCCCGTGTGCCCGCCCCGCCCCGACCCGAACCTCGTTTCACGCAGCTTTGCCGTGATGGGAAGCGTCCCGGCCGCACTTCTGCTAAGAAGCACGCTCAAGGGGGAAGAACCGCAAGGCATTGCCGGGAGCAGGCGCCCGTAAACGCAGGCGCCGGTTTCACCGAACGATGGGAGCAGAGGCCCCGCGATGGCAACACGAACCGTGGTCACCCTCGTGGACGACGTCGACGGCGGCGTCGCCGAGGAGAGCCTGTCCTTCGGCCTCGACGGCGTCGAGTACGAGATCGACCTGTCGACCGAGCACGCCGAGGCGTTGCGCGAGGCGCTGGCGCCCTACGTCGCTGCGGCCCGGCGCACCGGCGGCCGACGATCCCGTGGCGCCCGGGGCACGAGCCGCCGGCCCGCCCCGAGCGACGAGGGCGGCGGCTCGGCCGGGTCCCAGGCCCGGTCGCGCAGCACCAACGCCCAGATCCGCGCCTGGGCGGCCGAGCACGGCGTCACGCTGGCCGAGCGGGGCAGGCTGCCCGGCCGCGTCATCGAGGCGTTCGAGGCGGGCGACCCCACGAAGCTGCCCGCCTCCGACGGCGCGACGCCCGACACCGCGTCGGAGCCGGAGCCGGAGCCGGAGCCGGCGCCGTCGTCGTCGGGCGACGGGCAGGCGGGCGATGGGCAGACGCGCGGCCGCGACGGCCTGACGTCCTCCGAGCGGGAGACGATCCGGGCATGGGCCGTGGAGCAGGGCATCGAGGTGAAGCCGCGCGGCCAGCTCCGCAAGGACCTCGTCAGCAACTACCGCGCGTGGGAGGCCCGTCGCTAGCTCCGCCGGCCACCGCGCCACACGGTCGGCGTGTGGTGTCGCCGCGTGCCGGGCAGCCCCGGCGCGCCCGGCCCCGACCGGAGCCGGGATCACCGGGCCGCCCCTGCGGCTCCGACCCGCTCCTTCGGAGGTGCGCGATGGACCCGACGTCGTTGGGACGCCAGAACGAGGCCGAGGACGCCGATTCCTCGGCGACCTGGGAGGGCGCCCTCGAGGAGGACCCCGCTGTCGGCAGTCGTGACGAGGACACCGACTCGTCGGCCACCGCCGCGCCGGAGGACGGCGTCTGAGCCGAGCTCCCGTCGGTAGCATCGGCCGACCGTCCGGCGCATTGATGACCCCTCACGGCCGCCGGTGGCCGATACTTCGGGTTCCCGTCCGAAGGAGGCCAACGATGCTCGCCATCGTCGCGGCGGTCCTGTTCCTCATCGCTCTGATCTTCGAACTCATCGGGTTCTCGATCAGCCTGCTGACCCCGACCGTGCTCCTGACGGCGGGTGCGCTCTGCGTGGCCCTGCATCTGGCCGGGATCGGCCACCGCAGGAGCCCGCTCGTGTGAGGCGGCGAGCCGGCTTCCGAGGGCGCGATTCGGCCGTCCCATTCTCGTCCCGGCGTCGAGCCGAGGTTTCGCGACCGCGAAAACGACGTCGCGCCGGTCGGACCGGGTGGACCGTCAATTCCGGCGGCCCCACGCCGAGACCAGGGGAGAGGTCGCGAGGTCGGGGACGAGGCCGGCGGTGAGGTGGTCGAGGTGCCGGTCGACCTCGGCGTCGGAGGCGAGCCCGGCGGCCACGAGCCGTGCGCAGCAGGTAGCCCTCGTCGTCCGTCACCCCGCCCGCCGCCACTCCTGCGGCGCCAGCCCGTGTGCGGCGCGGAACCGGCGGATGAAGTAGCCGGGGTCGCGATAGCCGACGCGGTGCGCGATCGCGGCCACGGTCAGGTCGGTGGTGGCCAGGAGCCGCCGGGCCTCCTGCAGCCGTCGCTCGGTGACCCAGCGTCCCACCGTCCGCCCGGTCCGTCGTCGCACGACGGTCGTCACGTGCCCCGGCGACCGCCTGACGGCCGCCGCCACGTCCCGCGCTGTGATGGGCTCCCGGAAGCGGGCCTCGAGGGCGTCGAACACCGCGGCCACCAGCGTCTGGTCGTGCTCGTGCGGCTCGGCCGGGACGTCGGGGGCGAGCCGTCCGAGCCGCACGAGCAGCAACGTCACGTGCGCGCGGGCGGCCTCGGCGTAGCCGTCGCGCCGATCGCGCAGTTCGGCCTCGAGCGCGCGGAGCTCGGCGAGCCACGCCGGCCGGTCGTCGGGTGGGAGGTGCAACCGCTCGCCGCCGGGCCGTCCGCCCCGCGTGAACGGGTAGAGCAGTGGGTGGGCGCGCCAGGCCAGCGGGGAGGACGGCGCGTCGGGGTCGACGAGGTCGGCCGGGAAGAACACCGTCCAGACGCTCGCGGTCGGGTCGTCGTGCTCGTCGAGCGGGGTGACGACGGCGCCCGGGGCGACCACGAGGACGTCCCCGCAGCCCAGGGACCACGTCCGCTCGTCGACCCGTACCCGTCCGCCGCCCCGCTCGACGTAGATCAGGACGAGGAAGTCGTGGATGTGCGTTCCGAGGGCGGCCCCGCCGTGCGGGCCCGCGCCGGAACGACGGTGCACGGTCACGGCCGGGACGCCCGGCGCGCGGGCGTAGCCCATCACCGGCACCCCGTCCGGGCTCCTGCTCACCGCACCGGGGAGGTCGGAGGAAAGTCCCGATGTCGCCGTGTTCCGTTCCTTGTCCGCAGGTGGAGACGGCACGAGCCTGGACTCTACAGCGAAGGACCGTCCCATCGAGGTGACAGGAGCACGACGATGTCCGAGCCCACGACGCCGGCGCCGGGCCCGCCCCACGACCGTCCTTTCCTGCCCGCGATGGGCGCGGGCGGTGCGCTGTCGCTGTACGACGCGATGTCGAGGCTCGGCGGACGCACAGCGCATCGTCGACTCGTCGCCGCGGCCGACCTCGCGCCCGGACAGACCGTCCTGGAGATCGGGTGCGGCACCGGCAACGTCCTGCTGGCCGCGGCCGAGGCGCAGCCGGCGGCCACGATCGTGGGGCTCGACCCGGACGCGGCCGCGCTGGACCGCGCCCGGGCGAAGGCGCAGCGCCGGGGGCGCGCGATCCGCCTCGAGCAGGGCTTCGCCGACGACCTGCCGCACGCCGACGGCAGCGTCGACCGCGTCCTCTCGGCCTTCATGTTCCACCACCTGGCCGCCGAGACGAAGGCGGCGATGCTGGGGGAGGTCCACCGGGTCCTCGCCCCGGGCGGCGCGCTGCTCCTCGTCGACTTCGAGGGCCTCCCGCGGCCGTACCGCCTGCTCGCGCCGATGCTCCGCCTCCTGGGGCACGGCCCCGGCAGCCACGGACACGGCGGGCACGGACACGGTGGACATGAGCACGACGAGCCGCTCGTCCCCGTCGCCAACGACGCGGACACCGTCCGCGAGCTGCTCGGCGACGCCGGGTTCACCGAGGTCGCCGAGATCGAGGCCGCGAACAGCCCGTTCGGCCGCTGGATCTCCCACCGCGCGGTGCGCGGCGGCCGACCCTAGAAGCGGTCGGGGGTGTCGATCGCCGGGAAGACCGTGACCTCGGGCGGTTGGGTGACGCCCGCCTGCGCCATGATCCCCTTGATGTCCTGCTGAGCGTCGAAGAACCGGTGGAACGAGTCGAGGTCGGGCCACTCGTCGAGCGCCACGGCGCTGCCGTCCGGGTGCTGCACGAACTGGTGGTGGATCGCGCCGTGGCGCCGGCCGTCCTCGCCGATGGCGGCCATCGTCGCGGCGTTGTCGAGGACGACCTTCTCCAGGGTCTCGGCGGGGGTCGCGAACTTGATCGTGATGATGACGCTCATCGGGGCCTCCCTCAGCCGCGCGCGTAGGTCTCGGCGGTCTTGGACTCGAACTCGAGCCCCACGAGGGTCCTGGTCTCGTCGGGGGCGTCCATGCCCCGGACGTCGATGGTGCTCATCTCGTCTCCGTTCAGGTGGGTCAGGGCATCTGGGCGCGGACGACGTCGAGGTTGCGGAAGGTGACGTCGCCGCCGGCCAGAGCGGTGAGGCGCTCGGCGATCGCCGCCGTCGCGGGGTGCTTCGAGTTCGTCATCGCGTCCTCGTAGCTCGGGAACTCGACGAGCTCGACGTGCCTGCCGGGCCGGTCCCGGTCGGCGCCGAGGACGAACCAGCGGGCGGTCCGTTCGGACCCGATCTCGCGGAGCCATTCCTCGAGGGCCGCGTCGAACTCCTCGAGCCGTTCCATGGGGTACTCGATGAGCTGCACGAACGCGCCCGGCGCCGTGCCGAGCGGTGCGTCGCGCAGGCCCGTCCGGATCATGTCGCGCAGCGCCGCGTCGTCGTGGTGGCCGTGCACGGCGACGGCGTGCTGGGAGGCCGCCTCGACGACCTCGTCCTCCTCGCCGGTGAGTGTGAGCGTGCACCCGCTCTCGCTGGGCACGTCCCGGCAGTCGACGATCTTGCGGGCCATGATCAGCCCCCTCGTGGTCGTGGTCTGGATCACAGTATGGTAGTGGCCGTCAGGTAGCCATGTCACCAGGTAACCTAGCGAGCATGGTGCAGCACTCGGAGTTCACACGCGCCGTCCGGGATCTGGTGCTGGCCGGGGAGCGGTTCCGGGCGCGAGCGGGCCGACGCCGCGGGCTGAGCCCGTCGTCGGTGACGGTGCTGACCACGTTGTTCCTGGACGGGCCCCGCGGTCCGTCGGAGCTCGCCGCCCTGCTCGACATCACCACCGCCTCGGCGACCGAGCTGATCGACCGGCTGCAGGCGCTCGGCCACGTGGTCCGGCGCCCGCATCCCCGCGATCGGCGGCGACTGCTCGTCGAGCTCACCGAGACCGGGGCCCGCGAGATCGAGGGAGTCTTCGGGGCCTTCACCGCCCGCGTCGAGGCCTCGAGCGGTGCGATGAGCCCGGACGAACGAATGGCCGTCCTCGAGTTCGTCCGCGCCGTGCACCGCAACCTCCGTGAGGACGGTCCCGACGAGGGCGCGGCGTCCTGAGGTCCGGCGCCTCCTGGCGCGGCTGGGTCAGGCGCGCAGGTCCTGCTGCCAGCGCTCCTCGACCCGCCCGAGCTTCCACACCGCGAGCGCGGCGACCCAGGCGACGACGAACAGGCCGACGATGACGAACCCGACGTTCCCGAGGTCCAGGTCGGCGATCCAGGCGAGCGGGCCGTGCTCGATGTCGAGCTGCTCGGTGAGGATCGAGATCAGCTCGATGCCGCCGATGACCAGTGCGACGACCACCGACAGCGTCGTGATCGTGATGTTGTAGAAGACCTTGCGGACCGGCCGCATGAAGGCCCAGCCGTAGGCGAAGCACATGAAGGCGCCGTCGAGTGCGTCGAAGAGGCTCATCCCGGCGGCGAAGAGGATCGGCAGCACCAGGATCGCCCACCAGGGCAGGGTGGCGGCCGCGACGCCGCCGGCGAGGACGAGCAGCGAGATCTCCGTGGCGGTGTCGAAGCCCAGGCCGAACAGGACGCCCGTCGGGTACATGTGGGCGGGCTTGCTGACGGCCTTGGTGACGCGCCCGAGGATGCGGTTCATGAAGCCGCGCTCGTCGAGGTGGCGCTCGAGCTCGGCCTCGTCGTAGTCGCCGTGGCGCATCCGACGGAAGATCCGGACGATCCCGACCAGCACCACCAGGTTGATCACCCCGATGAGGACCAGGAACAGCCCGCTGACCGCGGTGCCGACCAGGCCACCGACGACCTTGAGGGGGGACGCGTCGTCGCCGATCTCGGTCGTGACCGCCCGGACGCCGAGCCCGAGGAGCAGGACCAGGACGAACACGATCGTCGAGTGGCCCAGCGAGAACCAGAACCCGACCGTGAGAGGTCGCGGGCGGGAGGACGTCTCGTCGGCGGCCCGGTCGGCCAGCAGCTTCCGCGTGGTGTTGTCGATCGCCGCGATGTGGTCGGCGTCGAAGGCGTGCCGCATCCCGAGCAGGTAGGCGGTCAGGCCGAGGCCGAGCCCGAAGACGCCGGCCCCGCTGAGCTGGTAGTGCGCCGGCGCGATGAAGAACGCGAGGGTCCCCCAGCCGAGCACGTGCAGCAGCAGCACGAAGCCGGTCATGCCCGCGACGGAGCGCTTCTCCGGACGTGTCAGGGCGAAGCGACGCGTGGGGGCGGGCGCGGTGAGGGTCACAGCACGAGACGTTCTCTCGACCGACTCGCTGATGCAAGAGGTATGCAGGTGAGCTATTCGTGCAGTCGGGTCCATCTGGCGTAACGGTTCGCGGCCACTCCCGGCTGGACTACCGTCGTCGGCGTGGAGCGGGAGCCGGTCGCGGCGCCGACGAGCTCGGAGCCCGGCACGATGACCGGCCAGACCCCCTGGCACCTGTCCTGGGGTCGGCGGGTGCGCCGATTCCTCGCCGGCGAGAACGCCCCTGCAGCGGCCCTCGTCGCGGCCGCCGTCGCGGCATTGGTGTGGGCGAACGTCGACCCGGCGTCCTACGAGGGGCTGTGGGCGACACCGTTCTCGGTCCGCCTCGGCGACGAGGGCCTGGAGCAGGACCTGCGGGCCTGGGTCGACGCCGGGCTGATGACGCTGTTCTTCTTCCTCGTCGGCCTCGAGGCCCGCCGCGAGTTCGACCTCGGGGAGCTGCGCCAGCGCCCGCGACTCGTGCTCCCCCTGCTGGCCGGCCTCGCGGGCATGGCGGTGCCGATCGGGCTCTACCTCGCGCTGACCGCCGGGACCCCGGCGGAGCACGGCTGGGGCGTGGTGATGTCGACGGACACCGCGCTCGCCCTGGGCCTGCTGGGCGTGGTCGGGATCCGCTCGGCCGCGTTGCGCTCCTTCCTGGTGACGGTGCTCGTGGTCGACGACCTCGCCGCGCTGGTGGTGATCGCCGTCGCGTACACCGCGCACGTCCGGCTGCCGGGGCTGCTCGTCGCGGTCGGGCTCGTCGCCGTCGTCCTCGGGGTCCGCGCACTCGGGCTGCGGACCACGGCGGTCTACGTGCTGCTCGGCGTCGGGACCTGGGCGGCCCTGCTCGCGAGCGGGCTCGACCCGGTCGCAGCCGGGCTCGCGATGGGCCTGCTGACCTTCGCCTACCCCGCGGCCCGCGGCGACCTCGAGCGGGCCACCGACCTCGTGCGGGCCTTCCGGGAACAGCCGACCGCCGAGCTCGCCCGCTCGGCGAGCGTCGGGGTGCGCGCCGCGGTCTCGCCCAACGACCGGCTCTCCCAGCTCGTCTCGCCGTGGGTCGCCTTCCTCGTCGTCCCGCTGTTCGCGCTGGCGAACGCGGGCATCTCCCTCGACGGCGCCTTCCTCGCCCGAGCGGCGACCTCGCCGACGACGTGGGCGGTGCTCGTCGCCTACGTCGTCGGCAAGCCCATCGGCATCGTGGGTACCTCGGCACTGCTCACCCGGACCACCCGCGGGCGCCTGCGCCCGCCCGTCGGGTGGGCGGCGGTGGTCGGCGGCGGCACCATCGCCGGGGTCGGCTTCACGGTCGCGCTGCTCATCGCCTCGCTCGCGCTGCGCGGACCGGCGCTCGCGGAGGCCAAGCTCGGCGTGCTCGCCTCCGCCGTCGTCGCCCCGCTGCTGACGTGGCTGGTGTTCCGCGCGGTCGCGCTCATGCCCGCCGCCCGGCGGCCCAGCGCGCTGCTGGGCTCCTCGCCGGTCATCGTCGACCTGCTCGACGCCGTCGACCCGGACCGCGACCACATCCGCGGGCCGCACGACGCCCCCGTCACCGTCGTCGAGTACGGCGACTTCGAGTGCCCCTACTGCGGACAGGCCGAGCCGACCGTCCGGGAGCTCCTCGCCGAGCGCGGCGACGTGCGCTACGTCTGGCGCCACCTCCCGCTGCGCGACGTGCACCCGCACGCCGAGCTCGCTGCCCGCGCCAGCGAGGCCGCCGCCGCGCAGAGCGCCTTCTGGGACCTCCACGACCGGCTGCTCGACCACCAGGACGAGCTGCGCGCGATCGACCTCGAGCGCCACGCCGCCGCGCTCGGCCTCGACGTCGACCGCTTCCGCAGCGACCTCCGGTCGCCGCGCTCGGCCGAGCGGGTCGCCGCCGACCTCGAGTCGGCCGACCGCAGCGGGGTGTCGGGCACCCCGACGTTCTTCGTCAACGGCCGGCGCCACTACGGCGCGTACGACATCGATTCCCTCAGCCACGACGTCTCCGTCGCGCATGCCCGCGCGAGCGCGGCCCGCACGGGTTCAGGAGATGAGTAGCGGGGCGGTGTCGAGGGCGTCCTCCGCGCTGATCCCGCCGCGCTCGCTCAGGGCGCCCTTGGCCTGTTCGATGATCACCCGATCGTCCAGGGCGGTCTGGAGCTGCGCGGTGGTGCGGTGTGCCTCGTCCAGGGTGCGGTACTGCAGGAGCACGGTACTGGCGACGTCGGCGAGGGCTTGCGCGGCGCACAGTTCGGCTTCCGGGAGCCCCCGCGGGGTACCGGTGAACAGGTTCATCGCGCCCAGGGCGCCCTCGGGGCAGCGCAGGGGATGGCGTGCACGCCGCGGACGCCGAGCTCGTGGGCCTGCACGGCGAAGCGGGGCGTTGCCTCGCGGTGGAAGCGTCGCTATCGTCCGGGCGGATCACCGAGCGGAGCCCCTGACCCCGGCGCCGGTCCGGCCGATAGGCCGAACGTGTATGCCGAGGGGGCAGGCTTGACGGCACGCCGACGCACCGTGTCTGCGGCTACGCCGCACCGTGTGTGCCGAGCGGGTTCCTCGGCTCTCGTCCCCCGGTCGAACACGCGACCTCGCGTCTCGCTGGGGCACGCTTGCCCGGCCAGGACGGCGAGACACACAGCCCGAGGCGGTACCGCCGGCCCTACCGCCTCCTCCTGCCCGGCCGCGCACGTCCGCAACGAGGGGGCCGGATGAGCGCGGCCGGGCACATCCGTCACGTAACGATCGCCGCTCGAGGCGACGGCCTCTCGGTCCTCGACGTCACAGCCCGCGCCGTCCGCGTGGTCGGCGTGCTCGTCGCGGGGGTGCACGCGGCACGTCGAGCGCTGCCGTGGCCCGTGCGCGGGCGCACGATCGAGGACACGGACCCGGTCGCGCTCGCGGTACGCCACGCCGCTCGCCTCGACGACGTCGCGTCGACGGAGCCAACGCCATCTCCGAGGCGTCGAGCGGCAGCTCGGTGGGCATGCGCGCCGCGCGGCGCTGACCCACGATGCGCCGGGAATAGGGGTCGGACACGAACGCGGTGAACACCGTGCCGGTCCAGACCGGCAGATCGACCCCAGAGCTGGTCCGGGCGCCGGCGGCCCTGTCCGGCGAGCGCGACGCGGCGGCGTTCATGGTCCGGCGCGGCTGGTGTAGGTGTGTCCGGTGGGGGTGGTGGTCTGCACGGTGTGCGGGGTGTCGCCGAGGCCGTCGGCGACTACGTCGACTTGCCAGCCGGGCATCTCGCGGGTGTAGTTACCGCGCGCGCACACCCCGCGTCCGTTGCCCAGGCTGGTGGGCCCGCCGGCGCGGGCGGGTCGGATGTGGTCGTGGTGCCGGATCGGGGCATCGCAGAATGGATCTCGGCATCGGCCGTGGTCGCGCAGGTCGATCAGCGCGGCGAGGAACCCGTCGAAGAGGCGTACCTTCGGGTCGCCCCCGACCAGGGTGCCGTGGGCGGGGTGGGAGAACAGTCGCCGCCACCACCGCTTGCCCCCGGTGGAGCGCAGCAGGTCGGTCACGATCCCGGCCGGCAGCGGGCCGTGCCCGACCAGCTCCCCGGTGGCGGGACTGTCGGGGTCGGTCAGCGCGTCGACGGGCAGCACGATTCCGACCTCGACGTCCACATCCTGGGCGCGGGCTTGGCCGGTGAGGCGTTCGACCAGGGTGTCGGCCAGGATCTGGTCGCGGGTGCGGCCGCCGGTGTCGCCGACCGCGATCAGCCCGTCGGCGTGGCGGCGCAGCGCCGCCAGGCACGCGACGCCCTGCTCGACGGGCAGCAGCCCGGAGAGCACGCTCATGGTGTCCGGCGCGGGGGCAGCGTCACCCGACGATCGCGGCGGGCGGTGCGGCCCCGGGTGGTGAACCCCGCGCGGTCGGTCTCGTAGGCGATCCGCTTCACCGTCGCCTCGGCGTGGCGGAACCCCATCTCCTCGAGCCCGGCGTCGGCGAGTTCCTTGTCCACCGCGCGCCGCTGCGCCGCATCGAGGTGGGTCGTCTGCGCCACGACGGTCTCGGCCAGCCGCTCGCTGATCCGCCCGGCGGCCAGCAGCGCGCGGGTGTGCGGCAGATCCGCGGCCAGGGTCCGCGCGATCACCAGCCGCCGCGACCCCTGCCACGGCGAGACGTGGGCGGCCAGTGCGATCTGCTCGGCGATCCCGCGGCCCAGCTGCTCCGGGTCGAGGCGCCCGGCCGCGATCTGCTCGGCCTGCTCGTCGACCTGGGCGTGCCCGAAGGCCACCATCTCGGTGTACTGCGCCGCCGCGACCGCCGCGCGGATCTGCTCCAGGACGGCGATCCGATCGGCCCGCGCCGCCGCAGGGACCGGTGCAGCCGCCGAGTTCTGCGCGAGCTCACCGAGGCGCGCGAGGACCGCGGCCAGCTCCACACCGACCGCGTCACCCGCACCCACTGCCTCGTTCGAACGCATGTTCGCACGATAGCGCGACCCCCCGACACTCTCACCGACCCGAGGCCCGAGCAGTAAGGGGCAGCGCGCCCTCGCCGCAGGTCCGTGTCACGCCGTGCTGCCATCGCCGCACCGATCGGAGCCCAATGGCTGACGGACGCCGACGACGTCCCGGGAATGACGTCGGGGGCCGCCGGGGTTCTTGGGCGACGTGAGCGACGACAACGTGGAACTCAGCCCGACCGACTGGGTCAAGGACCAGACCGAGAAGATCCTGGAGACCGGGACGACCGAGGGCATCGAGGTGCTCGGCTCGCCGATCGTGCTGCTGACGCTGCGCGGCGCGAAGTCCGGCAAGCGCCGCTACACCCCGGTGATGCGCGTCGAGCACGACGGCAGCTACGCGGTCGTCGCCTCCAAGGGCGGGGCGCCCGAGCACCCCACCTGGTACTACAACATCAAGGCGCATCCGGAGTTCCCGCTGCAGGACGGCACCGAGACCAGGACCTATGTCGCCCGCGAGGTGTCGGGGCAGGAACGCGAGCAGTGGTGGGAGCGGGCCGTCGAGGCCTACCCCTCCTACGCCGAGTACCAGGAGAAGACCGACCGGGAGATCCCGGTCTTCGTGCTCGACCCCAAGTGAGCGCGGCCGTACGCCGGGCCCGCTGACGACGGGGTCACAGGCTCGGCCGGACGAGGCCGCGACCAAGTGCCCGCTGCCTCGTTGGAGTGGCGTCGGAGCCCGATCGACCCCCCAGGGCGGCGTCGGGTGTCACACGCCTCGAAAGGTCCGCGATGGTGCTGGTCGCACGTCTGGTCACCACGGCCGCCGCAGCCGGAGGGCTGCTGCTCGGCTCGGTGGCGCTCGGTGGAGGTCTCGCGTCCGCAGCCCCGGCTCCCACGGCGCTGGTACCCGCCTCCTGCGGGCAGACCGTGTCCGCCATGCCGGGAGACACGGTGAGGGTGACGCCGCGGGTGGGCGTGCCGGAGGACTACGTGGTCGGCGGCTCGCCGGGGACCACCGCGCGGATCCCGTCGACGATGACCCGCCCGATGTGCGACGTGAGCGTCCGGATGCTGGCGCCGCCGATGGTGTACGCGCCGGCGCCCGTCGCCGCCGCCCCGATGGCCGCTGCTCCGGTGGCCGCGGCGCCGGCCGCCGCGCCCGGTGCGCCGGTCGCCCCAGGTGCCGCGGTCGCCCCGGGCAGTCGGCTCGCGCCCGTGGCCCCGGCCGCTCCGGCGCCGGCGGCGCCTCGGGCCGCCGCCCCGACCCCGGCGGCCGGGGCCGCCCACTCCTCGGGCACGGCCACCTCGTCGAGCGCGGGCAGCCTGGGCCAGGCGTCGGCGCCGTTCTCCCCGTCGGCACCGTTGTCCCCGGCGTCGCTGCTCGCCCCGCCCGCCCCCGCGGCGCCGGCCGTCCTGGCTCCGCCCGCCGACCCCGCGGCGAACGTCGTCTCGGCCAGCAACAACTCGGCCCTCCCCCCGGCCGACTCCTCCGGCGGGATGGGGGTGCCGGTCCTGATCGCGCTCATCGCCGGCACCGGCGTGGCCGCCCTGGGGGTGCGGATGTTCCTGATGCGCCGCGGCTCGACCCCGGCGCACGCGGCCGGTGAGGGCTTCGAGCCCGAGGACTTCGAGCCGCTCGACGAGCCCCTGACGGTGCACACGGCGTCCTGACGGCTCGCCCGGCCACGCCGGACACCGCCCACCGGGTGGGGTTCAGCGGACCGGGCGGCCCGCGTCGTGCGTGGGCGTGGGGCCCGAGGCCCAGAAGCCGTCGGGTCCGGCGGGCAGGCGGTAGTCGTCGAGGACGTCGCGCCACTGCCGCGGTATCGACCGGGGCGCGGCGTCGTCGTCGGACGACGTGGGCCGCGTCCGGGACCCGGACGCGGCGGAGGGGGCGAGCGCTTCGGCGTGGTGCATGGGCTGTCCTCGGTCCGCAGTGCGAGGAGTCATCCGGCCTCGGGCTGGACCGCCGACGTGAGGTTCCGTGACGAGCCGAACATATCCACGGGGTGAGGTCAAGCGCTCCCTACCGTCCGCAACGGTTTACCCGGACCTCACACCGGGGAGCTACGCGCGGTCCGTATCGACGCGCCGGGAGGGCGCCGTGTCCGACGTCCTGACCTTCACCCGCGAGTTCGTCCGCTCACCCTGGACGACGGCCTCCCCGCTGCCCACCTCGAGCGCGGCCTGCGAGGTGGCGCTCGCCCCGCTGCCCGCCCACGGTGACCCGGTGGTCCTCGAGCTCGGCGCGGGCGCCGGTGCCACGAGTGCGATCGTCCAGCGCCGCCTCGCCGGACGTGGGCGACACCTCGCGGTGGAGGTCAACCCGCGGCTGGCCGCGGTGCTGGCGCGGCGGTTCCCGGCGGTGGAGGTCATCTGCGACGAGGCGGTCGACGCGCTGGCCGACCTCGCCGCGCGCGGAACCCGGGTGGACCTCGTGTTCAGCACGCTGCCCCTCAGTCTCGCGGAGGACTGCGCATTCCTCGCCGCCGCCGGGGCGCTCCTCACCCCCACCGGCGCCCTGACGCAGGTCCAGCACAGCTGGGCGCGGGTCCTGCCCTGGGCGCGCGCCGCCGAGCGGGCGCTGCACGAGGCGTTCGAGGAGGTCGTCGTCAGCCGCACCGTGTGGCGCAACGCGCCGCCCGCCACGGTGACCATCGCGCGCCGGCCCCGCACGTGACCCGTGCCCTCCGGCGCCGCGCCCTCTGGGCACCCCCGGACCTGCTCCGGCGCGGGGACGATCCGCCCACGGTGGTCGTGGTGCCGGGGCTGGGGCTCTCCGTCGATGCCTGGCGCGCCCCCGCGCTGCTGCTCGCGGGGCGGCTGCGGACCGGGACCGGTGTCGTCGCGCTGCCCGCGCACGGCCTCCGGGCCCGCAACCGTGAACCCCTCGACCCGGCCTCCTCGGCGCAGCGGCTGCTCGCGCGTCTCGACGAGATCGGGGCGGGACGGGTCGCGCTGGTCGGTCACTCGGCGAGCTGCCAGGTGGTGGCCGAGACCGCGCAGCGAGCGCCCGGCCGGGTCACGGCGCTCGTGCTGGTGGGGCCCACCACCGACCCCCGGGCTCCGACCTGGCCCGGGCTGGTCGCCCGCTGGCTGGCGACCGCGCGCCACGAGCGGATCGGGCAGATCCCGCTGCTCCTGCGCGACTACCCGCACAGCGGGCTGCTGACCTTCGCCCGGGCGCTGGACGCGGCCCGGCGGCACGCGCTCGCGCCCGTGCTCGCGGGGATCGACCACCCCGTGCTGCTCGTACGCGGGCACCACGACTGCATCGCGCCGTCGGACTGGCTCGACCGCCTTGCCGCCCTCCGCCACGCTATCGACGCCGTGACGCTCCCGGCGGGTGGCCACATGCTCCCCCTCACACACCCGCACGAGCTGGTCGCGGCCCTGGCGCCCTTCCTCGCCGCGCCGTGAGGGACGCCCGTCAGCGGGTGACGGTGTAGTGCAGGTGCAGCACGCGATCGCCCTGGACGACCTGGTCGGGATCGTCGAGGAGCACCGTGCCGGCGTGGCTGCCGAAGAAGCGCACGCCCTCCCCGAGGACCACCGGGACGACGTCCATCGCGACCTCGTCGACCAGCCCGGCCGAGAACGCCTGTCCGCCGAGGTCGCCGGCGGTCACGCAGACGAGTCCGTCGCCCGCGAGCTCCTTCGCGAGTGCGATGCCCTCCTCCACCGAGCCCGCGGGGTGGAACGGTGCGTCCGGATGGGCGGCGAGCCACTCGTCCGGCAACGGCCGGTGGGTGACGACGACCAGCTGGTCCCCGGCGGCCGGCTTGCCGTCCCAGCCGTCGGTGGTGTCGAACAGGTGGCGCCCGATCACCGTGACGTCGACGGCGTCCCAGAAGGGTTGCACGTAGTCCGCCGACGACGGAGAGACGCGGAACGTCCAGCCGCTCGAGCGCGCGAGCACTTCGCGGTCGCCGTTGAAGTACCAGTCGAAGAGTGGCCCGACCGAATCGTCGGGGTAGGCGATGAAGCCGTCCACCGACACGACTGCCTGCATGATGACCCTGGCCATGTCCCTGCTCCTCGGAATCGGTGGATGCGTCAGCGGTCGTGTCGCCGCAGCCAGGCGGCGTAATCATAGACCGCGTGCCCGACGTCGTACTCCGGCCGGAAGCCGGTGTCCGCCTGCAGCCGGGCGATGTCGAGGTACTCGTCCCGCGGCCGCTGCGGGGTGCGGCCCGGCGGGAGGGTGATGTCCGCGCCCGCCACCGCGGCGTTGATCGCCGAGACGGCCTCGTCGTAGCGCGCCGGCCGCCCGCTCGAGACGTTGTACACGCGGTGGCGCAGCCGCTGCGCGCACATCAGCAGCGCGATTGCCCGTCCGCAGTCCTTCACGTAGCAGAGGTCCGTGACGTCCTCGGCGTGGGCGGGTGGGCGGGGCGGCGTGAGGTCGGGGTCCTCGCCCCACACCGCCGCGCTGAGCAGGCGGGGGAGGGCGAAGAAGGGGTTGTCGGGCAGTCCGAGCGGACCCCAGACCGTGCCGATCCGGAGGCTGATCGCCTCGAAGCCGACGTGGTCGCCGACGAGCGCGGCGAACAGCTCCGCGGTCTTCTTGAACACCGGGATCGGGTGCGGGGCCACGGCAGGCAACGGCGCGCTCTCGCTGAAGGGCGCCTCGTCCACCCCGGCGTACGCGGCGATCGTGCTGGCGACGGCGACCCGCCGGACCCCCCACGTCCTCGCCGCGGAGAGGACGCCCAGGAGGCCGAGGGTCTCGAGCCGCAGGTACTCGATCGGGTCGGGCATGTCGTGGGGGGCCGCGGCCAGGTGCACCACTCCGGTGATCCCGTGCCGCTCGCCGAGGGGGACGAGAGCCGTCGGGTCCGTGGTGTCCACCGTCTCGACGACGACGCGGTCGCCGGGCTCGCCGGCGAGGAACTCGGGCAGCTCGGTGGACCGGTGCGCGGTGAGCACGACCGGTTCGCCCAGGTCGAGCAGCGCCCGCGCCGTGTGTGAGCCGATGGACCCCAGGCCGCCCGTCACGAGGATCATGGCACTGACGCTAGGGCGCCGGTCGATCACCGCTCTTGTACGGAACGGCCGTCTGCGCCGCGGAGCATCGGCCGCCAGGACGCGGCGTGGTCGTGGCCGCAGGTGCACGCGGACCCGTACTGGGCGAGCATCTCGCGCGGCGTCGCCGCGGCGAGCCGGCGGGACTCCCGGGACAGGTGCGCCTGGTCGTGGTAGCCGGCGTCGACGGCCCACTGCGCCAGATCGACGTCGGGCTCGTCCGGCGCGGCGACCAAGGCCTGCACCCGCGCGATGAAGCCCTGAAACCGCAGGATGCGCTGCAGTTCCTTCGGGCCCACGCCGACCGCGGCCCGGCAGCGGCGACGCAAGTGGCGCTCGGAGATCGACAGCAGCGTGGGCAGCGTCGCGGTCCCACCGCGCCACGGCATGAGGTTCGCGACGGCCTCGTCCACCAACGGATCGCGTCCGCCGGTTGACCGCGCCACGAAGGCCTGGAGTCGGCCGAGCGCGTCCTGCGGAGTCGCGGCGCCGCCGAGGAGGTCCCTCAGTCGGGCCTGCCCGCGCCAGATGTCGGCCCCCGGGACGTCCTGGTCGACCAGCTCGTCGGCCGGCAGCGGGACGAGGGCCCCGAGCACCCCCGGGCGGAGCCGGATCCCGACGACGGTGCCTCCCGCGGGGATCTGCTGGTACGTCGACGTCGTCAGGGGGCCGAGGAGCCGGGGCGCCTGCCCGAGCACGCACCGCACCTCGGCGCCGCCGTGGGGCACGTGGCGCTGCGCCAGCGGCTCGTCCCCGACCTGCTGGACCCACACCGACGACGCGATCCCGGCGAGCACAGGGGTCGGCGGTCGCTCCACGTACGTCGATCCGCCGGCCACGCGGCCATCATGGCAGCGCGGTCCGCGCCGGGCCTCCGTGCGGCCGGCGGATCAGATCCGGGTCGCGGCCCGGACCAGGCCTGCGACCGCCCGGGAACGACTGTGCGGGGGCCAGGCGATCACCGTCGTCACGCGCGGCGCGTCGACGATCGGCACGACGGCGAGGTCGTCGCCGAGGTTGGCGCGGACCGACTCCGGCAGCACCGCGCACGCCCGGCCCAGCGCGATCAGCTGGAGCAGCTGCACGTTGTCGCGGACCTGCGGGCCGGGGCCGTCGGGGTAGCTCCCGTCGAGGTCGGGCCAGCGGGGCAGGGGCAGGCCCGGCAGGTCGGTGACGTCGGCCAGGTGGAGGTCGGCGCGTGTGGTGAGCGGGTGCCCGGCCGGCAGGACCGCGACCTGCCCCTCGGTGCGCAGCTCCTCGGTGTCGAAGCCGGCCGTGTCGTCGAAGGGCCGGTGCAGCAGCCCGACGTCGGCGCGCCCGTCGCGCAGGAGGCGCTCCTGCTCGCCCGGTCCGCACAGCGTGACCTCGACCGTGGCCGCGTCGGGCTCGGCGGCGTAGGCGTCGAGCAGCTTCGCGAGCAGCTCTCGGGACGCGCCGGCTTTGCTGACGAGGACGACGGCGGGCTGCCCGCCCGTCGCCAGGGCGGTGCGGCGGGTCCGGCGTTCCGCGGCCGCGAGGGCGTCCAGCGCCGCCCGGCCCTCGCGGAGGAGGACCGTGCCGGCGTCGGTCAGCGTCACCGCGCGGCTGGTGCGCTCCAGGAGCGGTGCGCCGAGGCGCCGCTCGAGCTGGCGGATCGCGCGCGACAGCGGCGGCTGCGCGATCCCGAGCCGCTGCGCCGCCCGCCCGAAGTGCAGCTCCTCGGCGACCGCGACGAAGTACTGCAGTTCCCGCCCCTCCACGTCCGCCACGGTATCGACGACGGGCCGGTCGATCGATACCCGCGCGGTATCGCCGGACACCGGATCGGTGTTGGCGGCCGCCTGCCGGGCCGGCCCAGGATCGAGGTCGTGAGTGAGCAGACGATCGCGCTGGTGACCGGCGCGAACAAGGGCATCGGGTACGAGATCGCCGCCGGGCTGGGCGCGCGGGGCTGGAAGGTCGGGGTCGGCGCCCGCGACGACGGGCAGCGGGAGGCCGCCGTCGCGAAGCTGGCTGCCGCCGGGGTGGACGCGTTCGGCGTGCCGCTCGACGTCACCGACGACGCCAGCGTGGCCGCGGCCGCCACAATGATCGAGGAGCAGGCCGGCGGCCTCGACGTGCTGGTCAACAACGCCGGGATCACCGGGGGTGTGCCGCAGGAGCCGACCGCCGTCGCCCCGGCCACGGTCCTGGCGGTGGTGGACACCAACGTGGTCGGCGTCATCCGGGTCACCAACGCCGTGCTGCCGCTGCTGCGCCGCTCGGCTTCCCCACGGATCGTCAACATCTCCAGCTCGGTCGGCTCGCTGACCCGCCAGAGCACCCCGGGCGTCGGGACCGGCCCCATCTCCGGGGCCTACGCACCGTCGAAGACGTTCCTCAACGCCGTCACGGTGCAGTACGCCAAGGAGCTCGCGGACACCCACATCCTGGTCAACGCCGGGTGCCCGGGCTACTGCGCGACCGACCTCAACGGCTTCCGCGGGATTCCGCACCCCCGAGCAGGGCGCCGCCATCGCCCTGCACCTGGCGACGCTGCCCGACGACGGCCCCACCGGCGGCTTCTTCTCCGACGACGGCGTCGTCCCCTGGTGATCAGGCGTTTCCGGTGAGGTGGTCCTGCACGGCGGTGAGCGCGTCCCCGACGTCGAGCGGCGCGGTGTCGAGGGGGAATCGCTCGAGGACGGCGGCGCCGAGCCCGGCGAGCGCCGGCGGCAGGGGTGTCGCCGCGGCGGGCCACGAGGTGGGTCGCGGTGACGGCCAGCAGGCCGAGCAGGGCGTCCAGGGCGCCCGCGTCGACGGCCCGCCGCCACGCGAGGACGTCGGGGGTGGCGGTGTCGGTCTGGCCGCTGCGCCCGAGCCCGACGAGGCTGGGCTGGGCGGCGGCGCGGGCCTGCTCGGCCCAACCCGAGGCGGTCATCGGCAGCAGGGCGGTGCGGGGCTCGGTCTCGTGCGCGGCGATGCCCTCGGGCGGGTCGGTCAGGCGGTTGAGCTGCGCGGTGACCAGCTGCGCGAGGTCGGCCCAGGCGTGGGCGAGCGCGTCGAGCGTCGGGGCGACGAGCGGGTTGTGGTACCCGCCGTTGGAGAGCACCGCGCCCAGCGGCGGCCGGAGGTCCGGCCCGACGTAGACCGGGTTGTTCGACGCGGCGCGCAGCGTGGTGCCGGCCGCCTCCTGCGCCTGGGCGAGCGTGCGCAGGACCCCGCCGAGCACGCGCGGCGCACTGCGGAACGACACCGGCGCCTGGTAGGTGCGGCGGGGCCACCGTCCGCCGTCGAGCAGATCGCGGAAGCGGGCGAGCGCGCGGTCATGGTGCGGGTCGCCCCACAGCACCCCGAGCTGCGGGTCGACGTGCATGTCGGGCAGGCCGGCGGCGACCGCGGCCAGGGCCAGCACCCGCTCGAGGCGTGGGATGCGGTCGCCGGCGAGCAGGACCGCATCGGCGAGCACGGCCGCGGCCAGGGGGGAGCCGTTGACCAGCGCCATCCCCTCGCCGACCTCGAGGGTGCCCTCGAAGGCGGGACGCAGCAGCCGGCCCAGGGCGATGACGTCGCCGGGGTCGCCGTGGCCGCCCTCGGGCACCGTCGGGAGGGGACCGTCCAGCAGGACGGTGAGCCGCTCGGCGGTCTCGGGGCGGAGCGCGGCCGTGCCGTGCAGGACGTCGGTGAGCCGGGCGAGCACCGCCGCCCGCGTCACGCGCTCCGGGAGCGCGGCACCCGTCGTCGGCGGTGTCGGGGGCAGCACCCGGCCGAACTCGCGCCGTGCCGCGTCGTCGAGGACGGTCCTGACCGCGACGTCGTGCTTGGTCGTGATCCCGTACAGGTGGTCCTGGGCGTGGGCCTCGACGAACGCGACGAACTCGGTGCGCCGTCGTCCGATCGCCTCCAGGGCCGTCGGGCTCAAACGCACCGCTTCTCCCGCCCAGGCCACCCGCCGCACGGCTTCGAGGCCCACGTCGGCGGGACCGTTCAGCTGACAGGTCACGCCCCGATCATCGCCCCTCCGGCGCCGAACGGGGCGATCATCCCGGCTCGGGGCCCACCAGGGCGTCGACGAGGTGGTGGAGGACCTCGTGGACCTCGGCGCGCGCCTGCTCGCGGTCGGGGGCGGTCGCGATGACCAGGGCGCCCTCGTCGAGCGCGCCGATGAGGACGTGCGCGAGGGCGCGGACGGGCTGGGGGCGCAGCTGACCGGCGTCGATCGCGGCCTGCAGCAGCTGCTCGGTCATCCCGAGGCTGTACCGGAGGGCGAGGTCGCGGAACCGGGACCACCCGAGGACGCTCGGCGCGTCGAGCAGGACCAGGCGGTGCACCTCCGGCTCGAGGCAGATGCTCAACCACTCGTCCACGGCCACCCGCAGCGCGGCGGCCGGCGTGGAGATCCCCGAGGTGGCGACCGCCCCGGCCAGTCGATGCACGACCTCGCTCTCGACGTCGTCGAGGACCGCGACGAACAGCGCGGTCTTGTCGGCGAACTGGTGGTACATCGCCCCGCGGGTCACACCGGCCGCGGCCGCGATCTCGGGGGTGCCGACCTCGGAGAACCCGCGCTCGGCCCACAGCCGCCGGGCAGCCGTCTTGAGGGCGGCGCTGGTGGTCGCCGAGCGCTCCGCCTGCGTGCGTCGCTTGTTTTCCATGCACCCTGCCGGTAACTTGCGTACAGTCTGCACGTGATTATCGACGACCGGAGGCCCCGATGCCCATCGCCGCGCTGAGCACAGCGAACATCCACTACGAGAGCCGGGGGCCGGACGGCGGCCGTCCGGTCGTGTTCGTCCACGGGTACGCCATGGGCGGCTCGCTCTGGGAACCCCTGGCCGCGCGGCTGGCGGACCACGGCCTCCGGTGCCTGACACCGACGTGGCCGTTGGGGGCGCATCCCGAACCGCTGCTCCCCGGCGCCTCCCCGGACCTGTCCGGCGTGGCCCGCACGGTCGCGGACTTCCTCGAGGCCCTGGACCTGCACGACGTGGTACTCGTCGGCAACGACACCGGCGGCCTCGTGACCCAGCTGGTCGCCGTCCACCACCCCGCCCGGCTCGGCGCCCTCGTCCTGACCAGCTGCGACGCGTTCGAGAACTTCCCGCCGCCGGTGCTGCGCCCGTTCATCCTGGCCTCGCGGACCCGCGCGAGCTTCCGGGCGGCCCTGTGGCCGTTGCGCCTCCCCGCGGTGCGCCGGCGGGCCTACGGCGGACTCGCCCACACCGACATCGCCGACCTCACCGCCGCGTGGGTGCGTCCGGCCATCGAGGAGCCCGGCGTGGCCGAGGACCTGCGCCGGCTGACCGCGTCGCTGGATCGGACGACGTCCACCGAGGTCGGGAAGCGGCTGGGCGAGATCGGCCTGCCGACGCTGATCGCGTGGTCCGCCGACGACGTGTTCTTCCCGATCCGCGACGCCCACCGCCTCGAGCAGGCCATCCCGCACGCCCGGCTCGAGGTGATCGAGGGAGCGCGCACGTTCTCGATGCTCGACCAGCCCGACCGCCTCGCCGGGCTCCTCGCGGGCGTGGCCGCCTGAGCCGAGATCAGCGGAGGCGTGCGGCTCCCCCGGCGCGCGAGCCCGCGTGCTCGCCGAGCGCGCGGGTCGCCGTCTCCGCGGCACGGCGGATGTGGAGCACGCAGGCCTCGGCCGCCCGGTCCGCGTCGCGGACCTCGACCGCGTCGACGACCGCGCGGAGCTCCTCGGCGGCCTCGCGGGGCCGACCGGGCACGGACAACGACGTGGCCCGCAGCAACCGGACCCGCGCCTGCAGCCCGGCGAGGGTCTGCTGCAGCGGACCGCTGGCCGATCCCGCCATGAGCACCTCGTAGAAGCGGTCCTTCGCCGCCAGCTGGTCCTGGGCCCCGCCGTCGTCCTGCGCGGCGCGGGCGATGGCGTCGACCGCCCGGCGCAGGGCCCGCACGTCGCGGTCCGCGGCACGCTGCACGAAGCGCCGTACCGCCAGCGCCTCCAGGGCGGCGCGCATCTCGTAGATGTCCGCCGCGTCGGACACCGACAGCGAGGTGACCTCGGCGCCGCGCTGCGGGACGACGGTCACGAGCCCCTCGGTGGCGAGCTGGCGGATGACCTCGCGGATCGTCGCCCGGGACACCCCGAGGTTCTCCACCAGCTCCCGCTCGATCAGCCGCTGGCCCGGCCGCAGCCGCAGGTCGAGGATCGCCGCCCGCACCCGGTCGGTGGCCTGCTCGCGCAGCGGCGCGGCGACCCGCGCCAGCGGCTCGGACCCCCACACCGACGACCTCACGGGCGCCATGGTCCCATCCCGGGCCGGCTCAGCGCGTGGACGCGATCTCCGCGAGGATCGGCGCCCCGACCGTCGCGGCGTGGATCCCGACGACGCTCGCGATCTCGAACATCTCGAGGATCTCCGCGACGGACGCGCCCTGGCGCAACGCGTTGCGCAGGTGCAGCTTGAGACCCGGGACGTAGAGGTGGGTCGCCGACGCGTCGAACGCACAGTAGACGAGCTCCTTGACCTTGGGCTCGAGCGTCCCGGTGTGCCACGGGACCGAGGAGAACGCGACGTAGGCCTCGAACAGGTCGGGGTCCAGCTCGAGGATCTCGTCCCAGAAGGAGTGCCAGTACCCGCGCGTCGCGGTGAACTCGGCCTTCAGGCGCTCCTGACGCTCGTCGAGCGGCGCGGGCCCGTCGCGCAGCCCCTCCTCCTCGAGCACCTCCACGAGGAGCGGTACGCCGATGTTCGCCGCGTGGATGCCGAGGGTGCTGGTCAGCTCGAGCACCTCCATCACCTCGGCCGGGGTCGCGCCGGCGTCGAGGGCCGCCGTCACGTGCTGGCGGATGCCGGGGGTGTAGAGATGGGTCGCGGCGGCGTCGACCGCGACGAAGAGCAGCTCGCGGACCTTCGGCTCCAGCGCTCCGGGTACGCGGCGCTGTGGGACCGACGAGAGCTCGAGGTAGGCGCGCAGGAACTCCGGGTCGAGCTCGAGCATGCGCTGCCACGGCTCGCCCCAGGTGCCCCGCACCCGGATGAACTCCTCCTTGAGCTGCTCCTGCTCGGCGGTGGTCATCGGTCCTCCCCGCGTAGCCAGCGGACGATCTCGGTGTGGTCGGCGTCGGGCGGCAGGGCCTGCGCGGCCTCCGCCCAGAGCGCGACGGTGGTCGCGGCGTGCCGGGAGGACGAGCCGCTGGACTCCACGAGGTCGAGCGCGATGCGGATGTCCTTGAGCATCAGCCCCAGCCCGAAGCCGGACCCGAAGGTGCCGGGCAGCACGTCGCGGGGCCACTTCACCTCGGTGGACCCGCTGCGCCCCGTCGAGGCGTTGACGACCTCGAGCATCACCTCGGGGTCGAGGCCGAACGCCTCGCCGGCGAGCAGTGCCTCGGAGCTGGCGAGCAGGTGCGCCGCACTCATGAGGTTGTTCAGTGCCTTGAGGGCGTGCCCCGCCCCGGTCGGGCCGACGTGGCGGGGCCGGCCGATCGCGCGCAGCAGCGGCCACACCGCGGCGACGGCGTCGGCGGGCCCGCCGGTCATCACCGAGAGCGTCCCGGCCCGGGCGCCGCTCACCCCGCCCGAGACCGGGGCGTCGAGCAGCACGTGCCCGGCCTTCTCCGCCCGCTCGGCCAGCGCCCGGGTGCGGAGCGGCTCGGACGAGCTCATGTCGACCACCACCGCGTCGGGCTCGAGCGCGTCGAGCAGCCCGCCGTCGACGACGGACTCCACGACGTCGGAGTTCGGCAGGCACAGCAGCACGGCCTCCGTGGCCCGGGCGACCTCACCCGCCGTCGCGACCACCTCCGCCGTCGGGACCGCCGCGGCGAACGCGTCCCGGGCGTCCTCGGCGGTGTCGTGGGCGAGCACGTGCGCGCCCGCCTCGGCGAGCCGCCCGGCCATCGGGACGCCCATGTTCCCGAGTCCGACGAAGCCGACGGTGCGCCCGGTGAGGTCCACCTCGGGCGGCGCGGTCACGAGCCCGACTCCGAGGCGATTTCGTCGAGCACCCGCTCGGCCACGCGGAATGCCTCCAGGCCGGCGGGGGCACCGCAGTACACGGTCGCGTGCAGCAGCGTCTCCTGGATCTCCTCGAGCGTCGCGCCGTTGGTGACCGCCCCGCGCACGTGCACGGCGAGCTCGTGGGAGCGGTTCAGCGCGGTGAGCATGACGAGGTTGAGCAGGCTGCGGGTGCGTCGGTCCAGACCCGGACGGCTCCACACGTCGCCCCAGCACGCGCGGGTCACGTACTCCTGAACGGGGCGGGAGAACTCGCTGGTGTTCGCCATCGAGCGCTCGACATGGGCGGCGCCGAGGACCTCCTTGCGCACCTGCAGGCCCTGGTCCAGGCGAGGATCGGTGCCGTTCGGACCGCTCACGGTGCCCACCCTGCCTCCCCGTACTCGGCCTGCGAGACCTCGTCGAGCCAGGTCGTCGTCCCGAGCGATACCGCGAGATGGGTGAGGATCGAGCCCGGGCCGGCGCCGTGCCAGTGCCGCTCGCCCGGAGCGGTCCACACCAGGTCGCCGACCGTGAGCGGCTGCGGCGCCTCGCCGTGCGCGCACACCCAGCCGCTGCCGGCCGTCACGACCAGCAGCTGCCCGCGCTCGTGGTGGTGCCAGTAGGTCCGCGCCCCGGGGGTGAAGGTCACCGAGTTGACGGTGGTGCCGTCGGTGCTCGGCAGCACCGGGTCGCCGTAGACGGTGCCGGTGAAGGTCCCGCCACGGGCCTGGGCCGTCGCGCCCGCGGCGCGTCCGTGGACGATCTGCACGGGTGTTCATCCCTCCTGGTCGGGGTGGCTCTGCTGGGGCTGCTGGATGCGGACGCCGCCCGCGAGGTCGCCGAGGGCGTCCACGACGCGGTTGGAGATGAGGTCGCCGTACCCGAGGTGCGCGGCGAGTCCGAAGCTCGCCAGCGGCCCGGCCGCGTTGAGCGAGGGGACACCGAGCCGGCCGAGCAGCTCGGTGTAGAGCGTGACGTCCTTGGTCATGAGCCGGCCGGTCAGCCCGCCCTCGAGGTAGTCGCCCTCGACGATGCGCGGGAACCGGTTGCTCGACGCGAACGACTGCCCGCTGCCGCCGTTGATCGCCGCGAGCAGCGTGCGCAGGTCGAGCCCGGCCCGCGTCCCGGCGACCATCACCTCCGCGGTGGCCGCGAGGGTGACCGCGTTGAGGAAGTTGTTGAGCAGCTTCGCGGTGTGGCCCGCACCGACCGGCCCGAGGTGGTGCACCGTCGCCGCGAACGCGGCCAGCACCGGCCGGACCGCGTCGACGTCCTCCGGTGCGCCGCCCGCGGTGATCGTCAGCGTGCCCTTCTCCGCGGCCGCGGCCCCGCCCGAGATGCCCGCGTCGAGGAAGGTGACACCGCGCGCCGCGGCCTCCTCGGCCAGCGTCACCGTCGACGACGGGTCCGCGGTGGACAGGTCGACCACGATGGTGCCGGGCGCGGCGCCGACGAGCACGCCGTCGGCGCCGCGGACGACGGGCTCGACGACGGAGCTGTCGGGCAGCGAGAGCAGCACGACGCGGCAGGCGCGCGCCACCGCCGCCGGGTCGGTGGCCGGCTCGGCGCCCGCGGCGGCGGCGCGGCCGTCCACCGGGTCGTACCCGGTGACAGGTGTCCCGCCGTCGACGAGGCGGCGGGCCATCCGTGCGCCCATGTTGCCCAGCCCGACGAAACCCACGGAGTCGGTCATGGGGTCCCTCCCGCCTCGATCCGGATCACCAGGTCGTCGATGCCGGTGTCCGACACCCGCCCCGGGAAGCGGCGCCCGACCTCGGCGTCGTGTCCCGCGACCAGGACGTGGTCCGCCGGCGCCGCGAGCTCGCCGAGCAGGTCGAACCCGGAGTACATCGCCTCCAGGTCGGCGACGACGAAGAACGGCCGGTCGGCGGAGAGCTCCTCGTAAAAGTGCAGCGCGTCGGCGGCGAGCACCGCGCGGCCGCCCGGCACTCCGGCGAGCGCCACGAGCTGGCCGGGGGTGTGCCCGCCGACCTCGATGAGCTCGACGCCCCCGCCGAGGTCGAGGCGGCCGGAGAAGGTCGTCACGCGCCCGTCGGCGTGGGCCCGGGCGAGCGTGGCGAGCTCGCGGGCCTCCGTGGCGTGGGCGAACTGGACCCGCCCGGCGTGCGGTCCGGTCCAGAACTCCAGTTCACGGCGTGTCATCACCACCTCGGCGGCCGGGAGCCGGTCGAGGTTGCCGACGTGGTCGTAGTGCGCGTGGCTGACGACGAGGCGAGTGAGACCCGCCGGGTCGATGCCGAGCGCGGTCAGCGCCGAGATCGGGTCGACGAGCAGCTCGCGGTTCCGGCGCCGCCCGACCTCGGGCGCGAACCCGCAGTCGAGCAGCGTCGTCCGGCCGTCGTCGTCGCGGATGACCCAGAAGAAGTAGTCCATCGGGAACTCGGCGTCCGGCTCGCCGTAGACGTGCCAGTTCAGGTAGCTCTCGGCGCACGTCGTCGTCCGGGTGCCGTAGCGGACGGCGAGCACCTCGCCGCTCACGGCCCCTCCCGCAGCGTCGCGAGGACGGGCAGCAGGTACTCGGCCATGCCCTCGGGGTCCTCGGACATCGGGAAGTGCCCTCGGCCGGGCATCGTCACCAGCTCGCCGTCGAGACGGCGCGCGGCCTCGCGGCTCATCTCGGTGGTGGCGGAGTAGTCGTACTCGCCGCTGAACACGTAGAGCGGGCACCGGGCGCGGTCGAGCTCGCCGGAGACCTTCGGGAAGTCGACGGAGTAGAAGTACGTGTCGCCCTGGTAGACCCCCGGGCCGGTGCTCGCGTAGCCCCACAGCGTCTGCGCGCGTGGCCCGGCCGGGCTGGCCGGGGCCATGAGCCCGCCGACCCAGCTTGTCAGGAAGGCGGAGTGGTCGACGTCGGCGCGGTGGGTCCACTCGACGAACCGACCGGGGCTGCCGAGGCCGCCCTCGAGCGCGCACACCCCGCGGAACCGCTTGCCGTGCCGGGACGCCAGGTAGAGCGCGATCGCGCCGCCCATCGAGCACCCGGCGAGCACCGGGCGCTCGAGCTCCAGCGCGTCGGCCACCGCGAGGACCGTGGCGGCGTAGGTCGCGGTGTCGAGGGTGTAGCGGCGCGTCTGCCAGTCGTCGGGCGGGTCGGAGCGCCCGTGCCAGGGCATGTCGAACGCGACCACGCGGTGGTGCGCGGTGACGCGAGGGTCCTCGAGCAGGCCCCGGAACTGCCGCGAGTCCGCGCCCGCGGTGTGCAGGCACAGCAGCGGAACGCCCTCGCCCGCCGTCTCGACGTGCAGGCGCAGCCGCCGGCCGTCGAGCTCGAGGTGCAGGTCACGCCCGACGGCCGGCCCGAGGCCCAGGGGTGGGGGAGCGGGGCCGGGGCGACACGGCACCGGCTCGCGGACCGTGGCCCGCAGCGCGGCGACGATCCGGTCGACCAGCCCGGCCGTGCGAGCCCACACCTCGCGCCGTCCGCTCACCCGGTCGGCTCCCCGGGTGGCGACGAGGGCCTGTGCGGACGTCGCTCCCCGCGGGGGCGGATCGGCGGTGACGTCGGCCCAGTCCTGGGCGGTGAGGGTGAAGGCCACGTCCCAGGTGTCGTTGATCCCGGGCGCGCCCCGCGGCGTCAGGGCGCCCCCGGCGACGTCGACGAGCAGGCGGGTGCCGGCCACCTCGAGCAGCAGCGTGGTGGGTGGTCCGGGCGGCAGCCCGGCGAGCAGGTGGTCTCCCAGCGCCGCGGCCATCTGCTCTTCGTCGAGCGGCATCGCCGTCCTCATTCCCTCCGGCTGCCGGTGGCCGGCGGTTGACGCCGACGGGGACCCAGCTTACGTTGCCGATTGTCTGACAGCCAGACGAACCGCGACAACCGTACCGCCGCGCACACGAGGGGTGGACACGATGACGAGTCCCGAGCACGCGGCGCCCCCGCCTGCCGCGCCGCCGACCCGGTCGTCCGAGGAGGAGAGCCCCGAGCGGGCCGCGAAGCGTCGGTCGGCCACCCGTGGCGCGTTCTTCGCCGAGTTCGTCGACATGTTCGACATCTATCTGCCGACGGTGGTGCTCACACCCGCACTCGCCTACTTCCAGCCCGCGAAGCTCGACCCGGGCCTCGCCGCCATCCTCACCTCGCTGGTGTTCGCGACGACGCTGATCGGCCGACCGGTGGGGGCGGCCGTGTTCGGGGCGCTGGCGGACCGCGTCGGGCGGCGGCGGGCCACGATCACCTCGGTGAGCGGCTTCGGCGTCGTCACGTTGCTCATCGCGCTGATCCCGGGTCACTCCACCATCGGCATCGCGTCGTACTGGCTGCTGATCGCGCTGCGCTTCCTCGACGGCATCTGCCTCGGCGGGGGCTACACGGGTGCCCTGCCGCTCGCCATGGAGTACTCCCCGAAGCACCGCCGGGGCCTGCTCGGCGGCATCATCCTCGCGGCCTTCCCGCTGGCGTACATCGTGATCACGCTCGTCGCGATGGCCTGCTTCGCGATCTTCCCACTCGCCGGTGCGGGGTCGGCGTACGCGGTCTGGGGCTGGCGGGTGCCGTTCGTCCTCGGCGCGGTGCTGGCGGGGTGCCTCGCGGTGTACTACGTCCGCAGCGTCTCGGAGTCCGAGGTGTGGGAGGCCGCCGAGGCCGCGAAGGCCGAGGGCACCTCGCAGGGCAGCGCGGCGCGGCCGCTGCTCGAGGTGCTGCGCGGGCCCAGCGGGCGCACGTTCCTGCAGGTCTTCACCATGATGACCGGCTTCTGGCTCACCCAGAACCTCGTCACGCTGTTCCTCCCCACCACCGTGCTGCGCCAGCTCGTCGGGCTCGACAACTCCCAGGTCACCGTCGTCCTGCTCGTCTCCTACGTCTGCCTGGTCGTGAGCTACATCGGCTCCGGCATGCTGGGCCAGCGCGTCGGGCGGCGCCGGTTCTTCGTGGTCGCGGGGGTGCTGATCGCGGTCGTCGGGTCCGCACTGATGGCCGTGTTGGTGAGTGCGAAGGGGCTGCCGCTCGGCGCCGTGATCGTGCTGGTCTGCGCCTTCTCGGTGGTGGTCACCGCTCCCTGGGGTGTCGTGCTGCCCTACATCACCGAGCGCTTCCGCACCGACGTCCGGGCCTCGGGCTTCGGGCTGGGGTTCAGCGTGTCGGTGGTGATCCCGTCGTTCTACGCGTTCTTCGTCGCGGGGCTCGGCGGGATCATGCCCTACGCCGCCGCCCCGGTCGTCCTGCTCGCCCTCGGCGGGCTGCTCGGCGCGGCGGGAGCCGCCGCGGGCCCGGAGACGCGCGACGTCGACTTCGTCTCGGAAGTGTCGGCGCCGTGATTCCGTGACGCTGGGTGCGGGCCCGGATGCGGGCGGAAGCGATGAATCCCGACGACGGGTCCGCGCCTTGACACACGTTCGGGACGGGCAGGACAGTCGTCGTTCCTGGTGCGGTTTCGGAACGGGGAACGACGATGTCGTGGAACCTGCGGGGCAGTTACGTCGAGACGTGCTCGTGCGAGTTGATGTGCCCGTGCAACCTGTCCTTCGACCACGGGGCGACCTACGACTTCTGTCGCGCGAGCCTCGTCTTCGACATCCGCGAGGGTGAGGTCGAGGGCACGGACATCGCGGGCTGCAAGGTCGCCGTCATCATCGACACCCCGAAGGTGATGACCGACGGCAACTGGCGTGTCGGCGTCTTCGTCGGCGACGAGGCCACCGAGGAACAGTTCGGGCAGCTCGTCCGCGTCTTCGGTGGGCAATTGGGCGGACCGATGGCGGGCCTCGCGCCGTTGATCGGGGAGATGCTCGGCGCCGAGCGGGCCACCATCGAGATCGACCACGACGGGTTGCGGCACTCGGTGCGGATCAGCGGCGGCATCGAGTTCGAGGTCGAGGACATCGTCCCGTTCGGGATCGAGACCGGCGAGCCGGTGCGGTTCTCGGGGATGTTCCACCCCGTCGCGTCGGACCTGACCATGGCCGAGGCCAAGCGGTCGCGCATCAACGCGTTCGGGATCGAGTACGAGGGCCGGACGGGCCTGTCGACCTCGGACTTCTCCTGGGCGGCCTGAGGTCGTGACCGCCGACTCGAGCCCGCGGCCGGCGCTCGAGGACGGTCCGGGGCCGGCCCTGCGGGCGGTCCGGGTGCGCCTCGGTCTGGTCCTGTGCCTCTTCGCCGTCGCCGGGATCGGCTGGTGGTGGACGGTCGGGCAGATGCGGGGGATGGACGAGGGTCCCTGGACCGCCCTCGGTGCCTTCGGTTGGTTCGTGCTGGTCTGGCTCGTGATGATGGCGGCGATGATGTTCCCGTCGGTCGCGCCGACCGTCGCGCTCCACGCCCGGATGACCAGGGACCGGGCCCCGCTCGCGTCGCCGATGTTCACTGCCGGGTACCTGCTGACGTGGACGGCCGCGGGCGTCGCGGCCTGGCTGATCGGCGCCGGGATCGGCCGGCTCCCCGGCGACGCCCTGGCGTGGGACGACCAGGGGCGGACGGTGGCCGCCGCTGCGCTGGTGCTCGCCGGGATCTACCAGCTCACCCCCTGGAAGAACGTCTGTCTGAGCAAGTGCCGGAGTCCGCTGGGATTCCTGCTGGGTTCGTGGCGCGACGGACCGGTGGGCGGGCTCCGCATGGGCGTGAGGCTGGGTGGTTGGTGCCTCGGCTGTTGTTGGGCGCTGATGCTCGCGCTCTTCGCGCTCGGGATCATGAGCATCGTGTGGATGGCGTTCGTCGCCGCACTCATCGCGATCGAGAAGACCGTGCCGTGGCGGTGGGCGGCGACCTATGGCATCGCGGCCGTCCTGGTCGTGCTCGGTCTCCTGGTCCTCATCGCGCCGGCCGCCGTGCCCGGACTGACGGTTCCGGGCGAGCCCACGATGGTCATGATGTAGCTCATCGTGAGAGGCAGTGGTGTCGGCGGCTGGTGCTCCTCGAGCTGCGGTCAGGTCCTCGCCATCGAGGACTTCACGGCCGCCCCATCGGACGGCACCAGTTCCGAATCGCGCACCTTCTGGAACCCGCGGGCCATGCGGCGCTTGGCCGGCGGGAAGCGGTCGACGAGGCGCAGGGTCGTGCGCTGGGCCATCACGGAGAGCGGACCGATCAGCGGCCGCCTCGCGGTGCCGTCGTCGTTCATGAACTCCAGCGACTCCCGCACGGCGAGGGAGGAGTAGCGGCGCATGACGTCCTCGTACTCACCGACCGCCTCGACCAGCGCCATCTCGCCGTCGCGCACGCGCACCAGGCGGTCCCGCAGCTCGCGGGCGTCGCGCAGCGCGGTGTTCGCACCGGCGCCGCGGCCCGGGGTCATGGTGTGGATCGCGTCGCCGAGCATGGTCACGGTGCTCGGGGTCCAGGGTGGGACGGGATCGGCGGTGCGGATGCTCAGCGCGACCGTGGAGCCGGGGTCGGCGGTGGCGAGGAGGTCCAGCCAGCGAGGGTCCCAACCGGCGCTGAGCTCGGTGGCCAGGGCGACGGCGTCGGCGCCCGTCCGGTCGAGCACGTCGGCCGGCGCGATCGTGCGGGACGTCGTGATCGCCCAGGAGACGTAGTCGGTGGTGTTGTCGAAGCGCAGCCCGGGCCAGCGGCTGACGAGCTCGCGCTCGCTCGCGCCCACGCCCTCGCCCTCGCGCGGCGCACCGTCAAGGCCCCAGGGCATCCGCATCGTATGCGTGATGCCGAACTGGCCCCGCCGGTCGAAGTACATGCCGAGACCGTTGCGCACGATCGGCGGCAGGAGGGCCTCGGACCGCTCGGTCAGCAGCGTCTTGCCGCCGATCGCGACCAGCCCGGTCTCGGTGTGCGTGGCGTGCGGGAGGTGCTGGTGGCGCACCCGCGAGCTCGCGCCGTCCGCGCCCACCAGGAGGTCTCCGGTGTCGGAGCCGCCGTCGTCGAAGTACGCGGTCACGCGGCCGTCGTCGTGCTGCTCGTAGTGGGAGAAGCACCGGTCGAACGTGATCACGTCCTCCATGCCGGTGAAGAGCACCTGACGCAGCGTCATGCGGCTGACGTTGTGCTCGCGGTCCTCGGGACCGTCGCCGGTGTGCGGCAGGTCGTCGAAGCCGATCCTGATCAACGTCCGGTACCGCTCGGTGAGCATCGCGAGCGCGTCGTAGGGCGCCGCGGTGGTGGCGACGAACGTGGCGAAGAGCTCGGGCGACAGGCAGGCCTTGAGGGCGCGAGCGCCGTTGGGGGAGATGCCGACGCGGTAGCCATGCAGCCCGCTGGTGCGGGTGCGGTCGCGCTCGTGGACCGCGACCTCGATGCCGGCGCGACGCAGGCCGTGCGCCAGGCACATGCCGCCGGTGCCGGCACCGATGATGATCACCTTCATGGCATGTCCTCCCCGCCGGAGCCCATCCGGCGCGCGGTCTCGACGAGGTCGTCGTAGGTCCAGGTCAGGGCGCCGGTGCGGAGGTCCTCGAGCACCTTCGCGATCCAGGCGACGTCGGTCTCGAGGTGCGCGATCGCGTACTCGTTCTCGATCAGCACGATCCGCGGCAGCTCGCCGGCCACCCGCGCGAGCTCGTGGCGCATGTGCTCGAGCTCGCCGCGGCGGTCGGAGAGGCGCAGGGCCAGGGCGTCCGCCGCGACCTCGGTGTCGAGCAGCGTCAGGTAGGCCAGCGCCGCGGTGAACTCCGCGAACTCGTGGCGCGGGGCGGTGAGCATGTCGAGGGTCCAGGTGACCGCGAGCTCGCGCCCGGCGTCGGTGGCCGCGTACACGGTGCGCTCGGGACGCGTCGCCTGTCGCTCGGTGCCCTGGGCGACCAGCAGCCCGTCGCGGACGAGCCGGTCGATCGTCTTGTACAGCTGCGAACGCTGCCCGACGTTGACGACCTGGTCCTTGCCGCGCTCGCGGATGAGCTGCTGCATCCGGTACGGGTGCATGGGCGCCTCGGTCGCGAGGGCGAGGACGGCGAGGGCGAGGCCGGAGCGCTGGGTCATAGTGTTCAAGACACTAGTGTCTTCGACACCATGTTGGCAAGGGAACCCGAGCAGCGACGGGTGACGAGTCGACGGGGACGATGGGGGCGTGCTCGATCTGACCGACGAGGCCTTGCGCCGCTCCATGATCAACTGCTCGCGGGGCGACGCGGCGCGGATGACGGTCCCCGCCGGCGTGCTGGAGGTCGACCTCGACTCCGCCGCGTTCGTGGCCTGGCACGACCCGAAGATGCCGCAGCGGGCCTACCTGATCGCCCACCATGAGGGGACGCTGACCGGAATCCTCCTGCGCCGCGCGACCGCCCCGGCGCACCGGCGGACGGCGGTCTGTGCCCTGTGCCGCACCACTCGGAAGAACGGCGACGTCTCGCTGTACACCGCACCGCGGGCCGGGGCGGCGGGTCGCGCGGGCAACAGCGTGGGCACCTACCTCTGCGACGACCTGGACTGCCCCGAGGTCATCCGCTGGGAGAAGGGGACCACTTCCGTGGTGCCCGAGCTCGGTATTCCGGCCGACGAGCGCGCGGAAGGCATGGCGCGACGTCTGGATGGTTTCCTGGCCACGGTGCGTCGGGCCGGATGACGAACGGGTTCGGGATCAGGCGCCGGTGAGTGTCCGCAGGATCGCCCGCACGGTCCGGGGACGGATGACGTGCGGGAGGCAGTAGGCCCGCATGAAGAGGCCGTCGACGGTCACCGACGCGAGTGCGAGCTGCTCGTCGTCGAGGTCGTAGCGGGACAGGAAGCGCCCGAGCGCGCTCGTCCACCGCTCGTACTCCTGCTGCCACGGCCCGCCTCGTCCCGCCAGTGCGAAGAGCTCGAGCTCGGCGGCGGCGCGGGACCCTCCGTCGCCGCGCCCGGCGGCGACGATGACGTCGGTGAGGGCGTCGAGCGGGTCCGGCGCCCGGGCGCTCTCGTCGAGCTGGGTCAGGTAGTCAGAGTTGACGTCGGTCAGGACCGTGAGGAGGAGATCGTCGACGGTGGGGAAGTAGTAGGTCACGGCGCTGGCCGGGACCTCGGCCTCGACGGCGACGACGCGCTGGCTCACCCCGGCGACGCCGGCTCGGCCGATGACCCTGATGGTCGCGTCGATCAGCGCGCGCCGGCGTCGCTCTCCCTTGAGGAGGCGGCCGTCGGTCGTGCTCGTCATGCTCAGTGCTCCGCGCCGAGCTCGAGGGCGAGGACCCCGCCGATCACCAGGACGATGCCGCCGATCTGGAGCGGGGACAGCCTCTCGCCGAGGAATCCTGCCGCGATCAGGGCGACGAGGGCGACCCCGGCCGCGGACCAGGTCCCGTACACGAGGCTGACGCCCAGGCCCCGGACGAGTGCCTGGGAGAGCATGACGAAGGCGACGACGTACCCCAGGCACACGATCACCGACGGGCCGAGCCGGGTGAAGCCCTCGGAGAGCTTCAGTGACACCGTGGCCAGGACCTCCGACACGATCGCGACCGCCAGGAAGACGTACGCCACGAGCCAGCCTCCGCGACACAACTTGAGCAACTGCCCCATATACTACTGGAGCGGTCGCTCAGATTTCCCGTGCGGCCGCGGGTCGGCTCCGGCACACGTTGCGTGCACGACCGTCACGACGGTGCGCCGGGGCCGGTAACCCGACACGGGTGCACGCCGCGTGCCGCCCGTCGAGAACGAGGAGATGCCCATGAAGATCGTGGAGATCACTCTGCATGAGCACGCGCCAACGGCAGCATCACGCGGGTATCCGGACGACGTCCTCGCCCACTGAGACGACGCCTGAGATGGTCGCGTTCTCCCCGCGCATCGACGAGATGCTCGCCGAGCACCACGTCCTCTCGCTCTCGGTGGGGTCGGGGGACGAGCACTGGGCTGCTCCGCTGTACTACGTCCTCGACCCGCCGCGGGCCCGGTTGCTGTTCGCGACCGACCTCGCGACCCGCCACGGCGAGCTCCTGGCGCGGCACGGGCGCGCCGTGGCGACGGTCAGCAGCCAAGAGGATGCGATCGCCGACCTCCACGGGCTCCAGATGCGGGGGACGGCGAGCCGGCTCGGCGGGGCCGACCAGGACACGGCCTCGGAGCTCTACCGGCGGACCTTCCCCGTCCCCGCGCACCTGACGCTCGTGCTCTGGGAGTTCCTGCCCAGCTACATCAAGGCGACGGACAACCGGGTGCGGTTCGGCTACAAGGAGGAGTGGCCGGCCCACTGACCGGGCCGCAGGACGACCTACGCCGACGGCGACTTCGTCCTGCCGCCCTGCGCGGGCTGAGCGTTCGTGGGGGCGGGGTCTCCGTACGCAGCGATGACCCGGTGCAGCTTCACCCCCAGGTGCAGGGCGAGCCGGTGGCCGCCGTCGTGGAGGTCGATCCCGGCGACGGACTCGATGCGGCCGAGCCGGTAGTAGAGCGTGGACCGGTGGATGCGCAGCGCGGTCGCGGTGCGGGTCGCGTCGCCGCAGCAGTCCAGGTACGTCTCCAGGGTCTCGACGAGGCCGTCGTGGGCGTCCTGGTCGAGGAGCCGTCGCAGGCCGACGGGGTAGAGGTCGGCGGTCGCGGCGTGCCGGGGGAGGGCGAGCAACACCGCATAGACACCGAGGTCGTCCGGCTCGACGACGTCGCCGAGCGCGGGCAACAGGGTGGCCGCGTCGGCCACCCGGCGGGCCTCCTCGGCGGCGTCCCGCGCCGCGTCGGGCCCGGTGGCGCCGCCGCCGAGGCCGACGACGACCCGGCCCGTCACGCCGGCGCCGTGCAGGTCGGCCACGAGCCGGACGGCGAGCGCGCGGGCCATCTCGACCCTCGCGTCCTCGCCGAGGAGCAGCAGGGTGCCCCGGCGTCCGGTGCTGGTGGTCAGCGCGCGGTCGGCGAGCCGGCTGCGGGCCAGCTGTTCGAACGCGACGCGCAGGGCGGTGTCGGGGGAGTCGTCATGGGAGGTCCCGGCCTCCGGGAGGTGGACCGAGAGCGCCGCGGCCGGCTCGAGGGCGTCGGCGATCCGGTCGGCGAGCACCGTGCGCCCGGCGGCGGCGCGGGTGTCGGGGTCGGGGGAGAGGAGGTCGCGGGTGAGGCCCTCGCGATGCCCCTCGTCGCGATCGCGCACCACGAGGCGTCGGTGGAGCAGCAGGCCGATCTCGTCGGCGACCCCGGTGGCGAGGTCGATCTCCCAGGGCGCCACCCCGTCGTCGATGAGGAACAGGTGCCCGAACGGGATGCCGTGCGCGCGGATCGGGCAGCAGATCCGGGCCTTGAACTCGAGCTCGGGGTAGGCGGGAATCCGTCCCGGCGCGGTCCAGCGGTAGATGTCGTGGGTGGCGAAGTAGGTCATGAGCCGTGGGTCGGAGTCGCGCTGCATGACCGCGTAGGTCCGCAGCGGGTCCTCGTCCCCGAAGTGCCGGCTGGCGACCACGAGTCGGCCGTGCGTGTCGTCGACGGCCACCGAGCGCCCGAGCCGGGTGGCCAGGCTGTCGACCGCCTGCTGCAGCCCGTCCGCCTGAGCCCCTCCCGACCAGCTCATGGTCACGTCCACCTGCCCGCCGCTCTCGGGGACGGGGCATCCCGTCCGCCCGGGCTCGTCGCGGTCCATCGAACCACGGCCCGCGGCGGACGGGACCCCGTGCGGGTCGGCCGGGCTCAGGCCGACACCTCGTTGCCGTGGACCGCGACCCCGACCGGGTCGACGGTGCCCGACCGGCTCCGCACCATCGCGTCGGCGGCTTGGCTCAGGCTCAGGTCGCGGGTCTCGGGCGCCCAGAACCAGGAGACGACGAAGCCGAGCAGCGTGATGACGGCGCCGATGATCATCGTGGTGCCGATGCCGAGTCCGGCCAGCGAGAGCGGGACCAGGTAGGTGCCCACGGCGGCGCCGATGCGCGACAGCGAGGAGGCCAGCCCGACCGCGGACCCGCGGATGGCGGTGGGGAACAGCTCGTTGGGGTAGATCCACTGCAGGATCTGCGAGCCGCCGATGAAGACCGCGTAGGCGACGAACAGGCCCATCACCACCGGCGCGGGGGCGTCAGGGAAGACGCCGAGCGCCAGCATCGCGAGGCCGGCCCAGACGAAGCTGTGCAGGATCAGGGCCCGGCGTCCCACGCGGTTGACCGCGAGCAGCGAGACCAGGCACCCGACGAGGAACACCACGGTGATCACCGCGGCGCCGATGGTGTCGGCGCTGTTCCCGAGCCCCAGCGCTCCGAGGATCTTCGGGCCGAAGGCGTAGATCGCGAACAGGGGGACGATCGAGGCCGTCCAGAACAGCGTCACGAAGGCCATCCGGATGCCGTAGCCCGAGCGCAGCAGGGCGCCGAGGCCGACGGTGCCCTCGGTCTCGGGCTCCAGGTCAGCGAGGGTGGCCTGTGGTCCGAAGACCTTCTTCATGACCGCGGTGGCCTCGTCGACGCGGCCCTTCTGGGCCAGCCAGCGGGGCGACTCGGGGGTGCCGATGCGGCAGAGCACGATGACGACGCCGGGCAGGGCGGCGCTCGCGAGCATCCAGCGCCACCCGCCGTCGACGGAGAGCAGCACCTCGCCGACGAGGTAGGCGGCCGCCGCACCGACGAACCACATCGTCACGAACGCGCCGAGCAACGGTCCACGATACTTCCGCGGTGAGAACTCGGCGAGCAGGGACGTGGCAATGGGGTAGTCCGCACCGACGGCGACGCCGATCAGCAGGCGCAGCACGATGAGTGTCCAGGCATCGGCGGCGAAGAACTGCAGGGCCGACAGGACGATGATCGCGGTGAGATCGAGGGTGAACAGTTTGTGGCGCCCGAAGCGATCGGTCAGGCGTCCGCCGAGGAAGGCTCCCAGGAAGATTCCGATCAGGGCCGCGGCGCCGACGAGTCCTTCTTGTGACGAGCTGAGTCCGAGGGTCGGCGAGGCCTGGACCAGTGCGATCCCGATGATCGAGAGCACGTAGCCGTCCAGGAACGGGCCGCCCGAGGAGAACAGGGCGAGCTTCTTGTGGAAACGCGACAGTCGCGCGTCCTCGAGAGTGTCGGTAGACATGGGCGTCCTCGTGGGAAAGAGAGTCGGAATGCCGGAACCGGCTTCGCGGCCGTTCTGACCGCGTGCAAGAACGGTGACATCCGGCGTGTGGTGATCACCTCCGACACCCGCACGAAAGCTCCACCCAGGCGTCCGACGAAGTGTCGGACAGGGGTGGTGAGCCCCGTCGACGACGCCGGGCGAGCCCGCGAGCGGACCGAGGCCGAGGGCGAGGGTCTTCTGTGCGCCGACCGCGGCCCAGCAGCCCACGGCGACGGCGTCGATGACGGGGAAGCAGTGGCGCCAGACCGCGCCGCCCACGGGACTCCCCATCTCTGCGTCGGCGGTCGGGGTGGTGACACAGCACGGCGCCGACCCCGCGTGGGGTCCCGGCGCCGGGCATGGCTTCCGGCCGTGGCCGGGAACGGGGATCAGCCGACGAGGGCCGGCTGGAGGTGAGTCGGCTGGGGGAGGGCCGCGACGAGGGCCTCGACCTTCGCCCGGGCCTCGCCGTCGAGCGGGGCGAGCGGCTCGCGCGGGTCGCCGACGGCGAGCCCGCGGGCGGTCGTCGCCGCCTTGACCCCGGGGATGAACGCCGTCGAGAGGAGTGTGTCGATCAGCGGGTAGATGCGCTCCCACCCGGCGCGCGCCCGGCCGAGCTCCCCGGCGGCGACCGCGCGGGCCACCGCGACCAGCTCGGCGGGGACGACGTTGGCCGCGCCGCACATGACCCCGGCGGCCCCGGCGGCGAGTGCGGCCAGCGCGAGGGCGTCCCACCCGACGATCGTGGAGATGACGTCGCCGTGGTACCGGATCAGCCGGCCGACCTGGCTCATGTCGGCGCTGGTGTCCTTGATGTAGCGGATGTTCTCGACCTCGCGGGCGAGGCGCCCGACGGTGTCGGCGTCGAGGAACACCCCCGTGGCGGCGGGCAGGTTGTAGAGCATCACCGGGACGTCGACCGAGCCCGCGACGGTACGCAGGTAGCGCAGGGTCTCGTCCATGGTCAGCGCCTCGTAGAACGGCGTGACGAGCATGAGCACCGAGGCGCCGGCCTGCTGAGCGTGCCGGGAGTGGGCGATGGCCTCCGCGGCGGTGAGGCCGCCGGTCTGGGCCACGACCGGCACGCGCCCGGCGGTCTGGTTGACGACGGTCTCGACGACGTGGCGGCGCTCGTCGGCGGTCAGGGCGGCGAACTCGCCGGTGGAGCCGCAGGCGACGACCCCCGACACGCCGCCGTCGATGCTGCGGTCGACGACGGCGCGCAGGGTCGGCTCGTCGATGCGCCCGTCCGGCGCGAAGGGGGTGAGCAGGGCGGTGAGGACGCCCCCGAGCGTGGACATGGTGGTTCCTTTCCGGGGTGGCTGGGGATTCAGGCGGAGGTCGGCACGACGTCGGCCGGCTGCGGCGCGCGTTCGCGACCGGTGGTGAGGACGGTGCGGACGTCCTGCGCGGCGGTCAGCCCGCTCGCCACGGCGGTCTCGGTGTAGAGCGTCCCGAGGTAGTCGCCGGCCAGGAACACCCGTCCGCCCCGGCGCCGGGTAAGGGCCGGCTGGAGCTTCCCGCGGCCCGGGAACGCGTACGGCGACCCGGCGGGCCAGCGCGCGACCTCGGCCTCGGCGACGGTGCCGTGGAAGCCGGGCAGAACGTCGTCGAGGTCGTTCTGGAAGCGGTCGAGGATCGCGGCGTCGTCGAGATCCATCAGCGCCCGGGCCTGTGCGGCGGGGGCGAAGGTCATCAGGCTGCTGCCCGGCACCCGCTCGGGGGAGTGGCCGTGCACGACGTTCGACATGTTCAGCGCGACGCTGAACGACCGCTTGGGGGTGGCGACGGCGTAGGTGTCGTCCCAGATGCGCGGCGAGGTCTCGTCGGTGAGGAACGCGGCGCTGACGAAGGGGCCGTAGACGATCCGGGAGAGCGCGTCGCGGACGTCGCGGTCGAGGTCGACCGCGATGCGGTGGGTGACGTGGGCCTGGGTGGCGAGCACGACGGTGCGCGCCTCGACCTCCCGATCCTGGTCGTCCTGCCGGAAGCGGACCACCACCGAGTCCTTCTTCTGCACCACCTCGTGCACCGGGGCGCCCAGGTGCACCCGGTCGCCGAGGGCGACGGCGACGGACTCGGTGAGCGTCGACGGCCCGCCGAGGATGTTGCGGTTCAGCCCGGCACCGATGTTCCAGACCAGGCTGAAGTACCCGACGCCGGCTCCGGCGGAGATTCTGGCTCAGGTCGGCGGAGGAGCGGGTCACGGTCGGGGCGAACAGCGCCTCGGCGTCCGGCGGGAGCTCGCCGATGAAGTCCGCGAACGACCGGTCGTTCATGAAGTCGTAGACCCGCTGCTGGCGCTGCGCCGCGCTCTCGTTCGGCCGCTGCGCGACGAGCCGGGCATACCGTGCGACGGCGAGGCGGACCTTGACCCCGGCGCGCAGCAGGTGGGCGCGGTCGCGCCAGGACATCGGCACCCGGAAGGGGAAGGTCTCGACGCGGCCGCCGGTGAGCAGCGTGCCGTTCATCGAGAGCCCGGCCAGCGACCCCGGCACCTCGGCCGAGTCGACGCCGGTGCTGTCCAGCAGCCAGGACGTGGCCGAGTCGCCGCCGGCGTAGACGTGGCCGCCCCAGTTGAGCCAGTGCGGGCCACGACGCTCCGAGCGGACCCGGCCGCCGACGCGGTCGGCCGACTCGAGCAGGACCACGTCGTGGTGCCGGAGGCGCCAGGCCGCGGACAGCCCGGCCAGTCCTCCGCCGACGATGACGGCGTCTTTCATGGTGTTCTCCGGTGGGGGTCGAGAGGACCGCCGGTGCGGCGGTCCCGGGTTCGACCGTGTCACCGGGCTGGTGTGGGAGGCTTCCGACAGCAGCAGGAAAGCGCGCCGAGGCGCTCCGACACTTCGTCGGAAAGCCCTGGTCCAGGGCTCGTCGGCGTCGCGGAGAAGAGGACGCGGATGACCTGGACGTGGCCACGCCTGGCAGGCAGTGCCCTGGCGGTCTTCGCGCTCGTCGTGACGGTGACCGTCGGCGTGCTCGCGGCACAGCGCCAGGATCCGCCGGCGGCCCCCGTCGTCCTCCCGCAGCCTGCCGCCGGTGCCCCGATCGTGCCCCGCACGGCGCCGACCCCGGTGGCCTCACCGGCGGGTTCCGCCGCCTCGACGCCGGCCTCGTTCGCCCCCAGCGCCGTGGTGGGCTCGCAGGCGCCCGCCGACGCGTCGGGTCAGGCCGACGTCGGCGCGCTGGATCGCGCGGTCCCGGCGGACGCGCCGCCCGACCGCGGCGCGACGGCCGGGCGGGGCGAGGGCAGCGGGGGGAAGGGCGACAACGGGAACGGCAACGGCAACGGCAACGGCAAGAGCAAGGGGAACGGCAACGGTCACGGGAAGGGCGAAGGCTGACCCCGGGCGCTCTGATCTTGGTCGTTCGCCTCAGGTGCGGGCGAGGTCGACCCGCTCGTGGTGAGCCGCCGCGGCGCGGTGCTGCGTCACGCGCAGGGCGACGAGCAGGACGACGACCACGGCGGGCACGAGGAACACGACCACCACGATCGGTCCCCAGTTGTAGGGGGCGGTGTCGCCGTGGTTCACGTACTGGTCGATGTGCCCGACTCCGCAGCCCCAGAAGTAGACGAGGAACGCGAGCGCGGTGCCGTTCCAGAGGCTGCGCACCCACACGCAGGCGATGCCGGCCACCGCGAAGGCCAGGTTCGCGCTGGCGACCTCCCACTGGAACGGGTTCCCGGCCGGGAACCCGATCTGTGCCGCGGTGGCGGCGGGCGCGAAGAAGTGCGAGCCGGCGGTGACCAGTTCGCTCAGGCCGACGGCGACGCCGAAGGCCCACAGCAGGGCGATCGTCAGGACGTGCTCCCGGCTGCGGGGCTTGGCCACGCCGATGTGGATCAGGGCGCCGATGACGGCGAGGACCGGCAGGAAGGCGGGGCCGTACGCGGAGGGGTTCACGGTGTTCTCCTCGGGTGGGTCGAAAGCCCGACGGTGCGCGCACCCGGCCGCGCATTCCCTGGGAAGAATTCCCAGGGCGGGGCGGGACCTCAGGAGAACGAGCGTCCCCGCAGCTGACGGCGCGAGGTCAGCCCGAGCTTCGCGTAGACGTTCCCGAGGTGGTAGTCGACCGCCTTCGGGGTGACCCAGAGGACCTCGGCGGCCTCCCGGCTCGTCATCCCCTGCGCGACGAGGCCCGCGACCTGGCGTTCCCGCGCGGTCAGGCCCCGGTCCTCCCGCGCGTCGCCGGTCCGGGGACCGGCGGCGGCGGCCTCGATGCGGTCGAGCCACGGGGTCGCGGCGAGCCCGACGAAGACCGGGCGGGCGGCCGCGAGCTGCTGGGGGCCGTCGGTGACGTGCGGCATCGACCCGAGCAGGACCCGGAGCTCGGCGAGCTCGACCGGGCACTCGTCGGCGATCTCCTCCGGGTGCCGGTCGAGCAGGGCGATCCCGGCCCGCAGCGCGGTCTCCGCGCCGGGGGCGTCGCCGGTCGCGAGCGCGATGCGGGCCTGGAGCTGCTGGCGGGCGAGTCGGAACCACAGCGGCGAGCCGGACCGGGGCCAGGAGCGCAGTGCCCGACGCGCGCCGGCGACGTCGCCGGTCGCCACCAGCGCCTCGGCGTGGAGTGGGCGCCACGGCGCGAAGGGTGCCGAGGCCATCCCGCCCCGAGCGGCGGTCTCGGGCAGGGTCCGCAGGGCCCGCTCCATCCCGGCGCCGTCACCGAGAGCGCGGCGCAGTGTCGCCTCGGCGATCGCGATCGCGTGCGCGCCCTGCGGGTTGAACGTCTGCTCGAGCGAGGCGCGCGCGGCGGCGAGGAGCTGGTCGGCCCGGCTCTGTTGACCGCGCGCGGCCGGGACCAGGGCCGCCACAGCGTGGGCGAGCGACTCCGCCCAGGGCAGGTCGCCGTCGGCGAACCAGTCCAGCGCGATGTCGGCCTCGGCCTCGGCGAGGTCCCAGCGGCCGGTCCGGTAGAGGACCTCCACCAGGTGGCAGTGGGCGCGATGGGTGCTGGTCGACACCGCTCCACGCCGGACGCGCCCGAGGCCCTCCTCCAGGTGGGCTCCGGCCTCCGCGATCCGCCCGGCCGCCAGGTGCAGCGTCCCCGCCGTGACGGCGGGATCGGCTCCCACGGCCCCCACGAGCTGCCCGTCCAGCAGGGCCAGCCCCTCGTCGGGGCCGCGGTGCTGGGCACGGCCCACCGCCTGCAGGATCCGCGCCTGCTCGGCACGGACCGGACGACGGGTCAGGGCCGGAACGGCGGCCGCGACCTCCTCGGCGTCACGGCCGCGCCCCCGGAAGATGTGCTCGAGGGCCAGACGCACCCCGGCCAGGGCCCGCACCTCACCGTCGGCCTCGACGAAGTCGACGGCGTGCTGCAGGTGGACGGCAGCCACCGGATCGAACGCCTGGCTGGCCAGGAAACCCAGCACGACGTCGCGCTCGGGTCCGGCACGGGTGTCCCGCACCGCGGGGGCGTGCGCCCGCAGGCGGTCGGTGTCGTAATCGTCGACGAGCAGCAGGCAGGCGGCGAGCAGCCTGCGCTCGGCCGCGGTGGCCGAGGCGCTGAGCTGCGCGGCGGCCAGCAGCCGCGACGCCGCGGCCTTCCCGTCGGCCCGGTCGGCGTGGGCGGCGGCCTCGAGCTCGTCGGCGAGCTGCTCGTCGGGCCGCCCCTCGGCGGCCGCCACGCGGTGAGCCAGCGCCGCCGTGCCGCCCACGACGCGCGCCGCGTCGAGGTGCACGCGGGTGCGGTGAGCGGGGTCGAGCGCCGCGTAGACCGCCGAGCGGACCAGCGGGTGGTGCACCCGCAGCACGGCCCGCACCCCCACGTCGAGGAGGTCGACGAGGCCGGTGTCGACCAGTTCGCGGGTCGCGGTGTCCTACGGCACCGAGGCCAGCTCCTCGAACCGGGCGAGCAGTGCCCGGCCCGCGGGTCGGTCGAGGACCGCCAGGCAGGCCAGCAGCCGGTTCGCGTGCGGGGACAGCCGCCGGGTCACCGCGGCGACCTCGTCGGCCAGCGATCGGGGGGCGGGCAGCGGCTCGTCGCCGAGCAACGCCTCGTCGGGCAGCTCCCGCAACAGCGTGGTCGCGTGCAGCGGATGCCCCTGCGTGTCGTGGTGGAGCCGGGTGATGGCCGCCCGACTCCAGCGCCCCGGCCGAAGACGCGCGACGAGGTCGCGCACGCCCTGCGCATCGAGCCCGTGCAGCGGCAGCGTGCCCGCCTCGGGCCCGTCGGCGAACAGCCGGGTCCACACCGCCGAGAGCACCGCGGGACGGGCCGTCCCCACGACGAGCACCCGGTCGTGGCGCAACCGCCGGAGCGTGCGCGCGAGCATCTGGGCCGAGGCGTCGTCGACGTCGTGCAGGTCGTGCAGGACGACCACCACCGGGCCGTGTTCCTGGTGGCCTCCCAGCTCGGTCAGCAGTGCGGCCGCAGCCTCCGCGATGGCGTGACCGCTCGGGCCTCCCAGCGCGGTGCGCACCAGGTCGAGGAAGGAGCCGGCCGCGGGGTCGCCATCGGCCTCCACCCGGACCACGCTCGCGCCCGGAGCACGGGCGGCGAAGGCATCGACCAGGGCGGTCTTGCCGATCCCCCCGGGCCCGGCGACCAGGACCCGGCCGGCCCGGCCGTCACGTGCCCGCTCGTACCAGGCCGAGAGCCACGCCAGTTCCCGGTCGCGGCCGACCAGCACCTCGGCCGTGCTGGCGCGGTGACAGTCAGTAGCTGATACATCGTTCATGCGGCCGAGTTCCACCCTTGAGACCGCCTGTGTAGGCCACCTACTGTAGTGCTGATTCGTTCCTCGACCAGACAGAGGCCGCCATGGACGACGAGTACGACGCGCGGGCGGAGGCCATCGGACGGCTCAAGCACCGGCAGAGCTTCCGGCAGAACGCCATCGTCTTCCTGGCCGTCGCCGTGCTGCTGGTCGTGATCTGGGCGGTGAGCGGGGCCGGCTTCTTCTGGCCGGTCTTCCCGATCGCGGGCATGGCGATCGCCCTCGCCGCGCAGGCCTACCAGCTCTACGGCCGGCGACCGATCTCCGAGGACGCGATCCAGCGCGAGATGCGGCGACGCCCCGCGGGGGCCTGAACCGCCCCACGAGGACGCGCCGTCCAGCTCGACGGGCCGGAGGATTGAGCGCGGATGGACCTGGCCAGCGTCTACCGGGCGGAGTACGGCCGGTGCGTCGCCACACTGACGCGCCTGCTGGGTGACATCGGGCTCGCCGAGGAGGCGGTCCAGGACGCCTTCGCGATCGCCGTCCAGAAGTGGCACGAGGCGCCGCCGGACAACCCCGGCGCGTGGATCGTGACCACCGCCCGCAACCGGGCGACCGACCGCCTGCGTCGGGAGTCCACCCGGGAGGCCCGCCACGCCCAGGCGCTGCTGCTGCACGAACCCACCGAGCCCGAGGAGGTGGGACCGGTGCGCGACGACCAGCTCCGTCTGGTGTTCACCTGCTGCCACCCGGCGCTGGCGCCGCTCGCGCAGACCGCCCTCACGCTGCGCCTGCTCGGCGGGCTGGAGGTGCCGGAGATCGCGCGGGCCTACCTGGTGCCGGAAGCGACGATCTCCCAGCGGATCGTCCGGGCGAAGAAGAAGATCCGCGACGCCGGCATCCCCTACCGGGTTCCCGAGGCCGCCGAGCTCCCCGATCGCCTGGCGCCCGTGCTCACCGTGCTCTACCTGGTCTTCAACGAGGGGTACGCGTCCACGTCGGGGGAGCTGGTGCGGACGGACCTGTGCCTGGAGGCCGTCCGCCTGGCGAGGGAGCTCGCCGCGCTGATGCCCGATGAGCCCGAGGTCATCGGGCTGCTGGCACTGCTCCTGCTCACCGAGGCCCGGCGGCCCGCGCGGGTGGGTCCGACGGGCGAGCTGGTGGTGCTCGCCGAGCAGGACCGGTCGCGGTGGAACCGGGCGCTGATCGCCGAGGGGCACGACCTGGTGCGACGGTGCCTGCGCCGGGACCGGCCGGTGCCCTACCAGGTGCAGGCCGCGATCAACGCCGTGCACACCGACGGGGAGGCGACCGACTGGCCCCAGGTGCTGGAGCTCTACGACCAGCTGCGCTGCCTCGACCCTTCCCCGATCGTCGCGCTCAACCGCGCGGTCGCCCTCGCCGAGGTGCACGGCCCGGCGGCGGCGCTGGCCGCCGTCGACGAGCTGGAGATCCCGGGCTACCACCTGCTGCCCGCCACCCGCGCCGCGCTGCTCACCCGCCTCGGGCGCACCGCGGAAGCCGCGACCTCCTACGACGAGGCCATCGCCCTGGCGACGAACGACACCGAACGGCGCTTCCTCGAGGCGCGACGGGCGCACGTGACGCCGAGCCGCACGTGACGGGATCGGAGGGTGACGAAGCTGTTGCCGAAAGTGACCCCCGATCGTCGTGGATGTCGACCGCGCGCAGGAGCACCGTTGCCCGATGAGCCTCGCCACCCCACCGGTCGACCCGGACCACGAGCAGCGCACCGGCCGCCGGCCCACGGCTCCTCGCGGGGATCGGACACCGCCGCCGACGACGGTGCCCAGCCCCGGGGCCCGGATCAGCCGGCGCGATCTCGGGCGGGGCGCGGGCGCCGTGTTCACCGTCGCGGGTGACGTCGGTGCCCACGACGCCGCGATCATCAGCCGCTGCCTGCACGCCGAGCTCGCCACGGCAGGACCCGTGACGGCGACCCGGGTGATCGTCGTCGACCTCACGGACGTCGAGGCCTACGGCTCGGAGCTGGTGAACCTCCTCGCGGTCGCCGAGGAGCGCGCGCACACGCTCGGGGTCGGGGTGCATCTGCTCGATCTGGGACACAGTGGACTGCGCCAGGAGCTGGAGGCGCGCCGGAGCCGTCGACCGGACGAGGCGGCCCCGCGCCGCTGAGCGTCACCGACGGTCGTGGTGCGCTTCCGAGCTCCGCGCGTGACGACCGGTGCTCCCGTGGGTGGAGGTGCCCGCGTGGGTGTGCGCCTCGGAGCCGTGCGTGGTCCCGGAGGAGTGGGTCCCGGAGGAGTGGGTCCCGGAGGAGTGGGTCCCGGAGCTCCGCACGCCGGACACGTGCCAGTCGCGGAGCCGGACGCCCGCCGGGTGAGCGGTGGCGGACTCCCGGCGCAGCCCCGCGGTGAGGTGGCTCTGCTGGCCCGGGTACAGGGTGCCGCCGGGTGGCCGATGATCCGCGAGGACGGTGTGACCGTCCCGACGCACGCTGATCCGGCCCTTCTCGGGATTGGCCGAGAAGCGCGCGCGGACGGACAGGTGGGCCCACTCGCCGACCGGTGCGTGCCCGAGGTCCCTGGTGAAGGTGCGAGCGCCGGAGGGATGACCGTCGCCCCCGTGCAGCACGAGCCGGCCGTCGCGCACCCGCAGGTCGACGGGTGCGGAGCCCGGTCCGTCGTTGTCCCATCGCATGATCACCTGCTCTCCGGCGGCGGCGCCGGACGAGGAGTGGTCGAGCCGCACCGAGACCACGACCAGGTGTTCGTCGCCCTCGCCCAGGGCGGGCAGCGCGGGCTCGAGCTCGCAGCGGCGGACGCCGGGCGCCAGGTGGAACGTGACGTCACCGTGAACGACCTGGGGCGCCGTGCTCCCGGTCGAGCTCGATCGGGTGGGTCGGAAAGCCTGCTGATCGTGGGCACGCCACCGGGTGGAGCTCGTCCGGGCGGGCGGCCGGACCGCGGGTGTCCGGGGGGACGAGGACCCGGAGGCCGCCGACGCCCCCTCGTGCGGGGCGACGCCGGAGGCGTCGAGCGCGGGTCCGGCGTGCTCGGGCGTCGGGGCGGCCCCCGCCGGTCGGGTGGGGGGAGCGCCGGCTCGATCGTCGGGCGACGGATGGTTCGACGACGGATGGTTGGGCGGCAACGGCGCCGTGTGCGACCAGGGGATCGTCGCCGCGGCGATCGCCGCGCCCCCGGCGAGCGCTCCCGCGGTCAGGAGCGACACCGTCCGTCCCCGCGCGGCGCCGCCCGGGCGCCGATGAGAGTTCCGTGGGCCCGCGGCGGTCGGAGCCGGGACGCCCGGGCCAGCTCCCATCGAGCGACGATGGCGCGCCATGGTCGTCTCCGGAGGCCTCGGGAGCACGAGTTACTCCACCGATCGTTCCCGGGAAACCTCGGGGTCGAAACCCCGTCGTCGGCGCCCCACCGACGTCGAGAGGGGGTCACCCGTCGACGGGCCGGTCGAGCTCGGTCGCGAGGCCCGGTGGCAGGTCGTGCAGTTCCACGCGGGCCTCGCGGGTCAAGGACCGGATCCGCAGCTGCCCGATCGTGCGGATCAGCAGGGCATCCCAGGCCTCGAGGCCCGAGAGGTCGATGACGAGCTCGCGGTCCACGACGCGCGGCAGCTCCTCGGCGAGGCCCTGCAGCAGCTCACGCGCACCCCGGTCGAAGCGCCCCCGCAGGGCGAGCACGATGCACCCCGGACCGTAGCGGCGCACGCCGACGGCACCGCGACCGTCACGAGTGGCGGGCTCGGCGTGGGCGACCGCCTCGGCGACGGCGGCGCGACGGCGCGCGGGCAGGTCGGCCGGCAGGTCGACGTCGTCGATCCACATCTCGTCCCAGCGGCGGACCGGGGCCTCCGAGTCCAGGGTCATCCCACCTCCCAAAAGCTCATGTGGGTTATGCACGTCATGCTACTCGTACATCGTGCACTACGCACGAAAGCTGCTACGCTTGCGTTACGCAAAACATGCGTGAGGCAAGCCCGGGACAGGTAAGCCCATGGGCCTCGGCGAGAGGAGTCGTGGCGATGATCAATGCGCGAGAACGCCGCGAGCTGGAGCAGATCGCGGCGTGTTTGGAGCGAAGCGACCCGGTCCTCGCACGCCGGCTGGCCCGACACCGTCTGAGGTGGTGCGGGGTCGGGGCGCGGCATCGCTGGCTGAGGGCGGTGGTGTTCACCGTGGCCCTGGTGGTGACGGCCGGTGCGGGACTCGGACTGCTCACCGCGGCGATCGCCGGTGGCTGCGGCCCGGTGTGCCTGGCTCTCGGCATCGTGCTGCTGACCCTGGTCCCGTTCACCCCGGTGCTCGTCGAGTGGCGGCGAGGCCGCACCCGGCACATTTCGCGACACGTAAGGAGTAGGTCATGACCCAGCCTCCGGCAGGCAGCGGCACCGACACCACGGTCGGGTCGCACACGGTCCCCCGCGACGGCGCGAGCCGGCGCCACAACGGTGAGCCGGTCCCGCTCGATCAGTCCAGCGAGCCGGCGGGGCCGTTCTGGCGCGAGCGCACCCGGGTGATGCTGCAACCGGTCGCCGCCCCGTCGATCCTGGGACTGTTCGGGTTCGCGGTGTCGACGTTCATGGTCTCGGCGAACCTGGCCGGCTGGTATGGAGGGAACGACACCCCGTTGGTGTTGTTCCCGTTCGCGCTGGCCTTCGGCGGGATCGCCCAGCTGCTCGCCGCCATGTGGTCGTACAAGGCCCGAGACGCGTTGGCCACCGCCGTGCACGGCGCGTGGGGGTCGTTCTGGATCGGTTACGGCGTGTACATCCTGCTGGTGGCCGTGCACGTGCTGCCCGGACCGACCGCCAGCCGCTTCGCCGAAGCCGGGTTCGGCTACTGGTTCATCGGCTTGGCCGCGGTCACGCTGTCGGGGATGCTGGCCGCGCTGGGGGAGAACCTGGGCCTGGTCTCGGTGCTCGCGACGCTGTTCGCCGGGTCGGCGTTGTTGGCGATCGGGCTGGTGGTGCCGCTGAGCTTCCTGGTCCCGATCGGGGCGATCGTGCTGGTCGCATCGGCGGTGCTGGCCTGGTACACCGCGACCGCGATGCTGCTGCAGGCCATCTATCACCGCCCGCTGCTGCCGGTCGGAGCGATGCAGAGCCCCGAGCGCGCCCCGGCCACCGGCCGCACCTCGACCAACTACCTCGACACCGAGCCGGGGGTCAAGATCGGACAGTAGACGCCGATGACAGACTGCTGCCGTGCGTGACGCACGACGTGTTTGATGGAGTAAGTGCGCGTGGGTAACAAATGTCGGTGAGCACACAAGTCCCCCTCGAGGGCCTGGACGTGGCGGCATACACGCTGCCCACGGACGCGCCGGAGTCCGACGGCACGCTGACCTGGGACGCTACGACGATCATCGTGGTCCAGGCACGTGCCGCCGGATGCACGGGCCTCGGGTACACCTACGCCGGGTCGCCGGTGGCGACGACGATCGACGCCGTCCTCGCCGGCATCGTGCAGGGCCGAGACGTCCTCGCGGTTCCCGCCGCGTGGGCGGCGATGCACCATGCGGTACGCAACCTCGGCCGTCTGGGCGTCGTCGCCGAGGCGATCTCCGCGGTCGACATCGCCCTGTGGGATCTGCACGCACGGTTGCGGGACATCCCGCTGTCGGTGGCGCTCGGTGCGGTGCACGACGCCACGCCGGTCTACGGCAGCGGCGGATTCACCTCCTACGACGACACGCAGTTGCGCACCCAGCTCAGTCGCTGGGTCGGAGAGGGCATGACCTCGGTCAAGATCAAGGTCGGCCGGAACCCGCAGGAGGACGAGCACCGGCTGCGGGTGGCGCGCGCGGCCGTCGGCGACGACGTCGAGCTGTTCGTCGACGCCAACGGCGCCTACTCCCGCAAGCAGGCCCTGGGCTGGGCCGGGCGCTTCGCCGATCACGGCGTCCGCTGGCTGGAGGAACCGGTGAGCTCCGACGACCTCGAGGGGCTCGCCCTCGTCCGTGACCACGGGCCCGGCGGGATGGACGTCGCGGCCGGCGAGTACGGCTACGACCTGCCCTACTTCCACCGCATGCTCGCCGCCGGGGCGGTCGACTGCCTGCAGGCCGACGTCACCCGGTGTGGCGGCTACACGGCCCTGACCCGCGTGGCCGCCCTCTGCGACGCGCGCAGCCTGGACCTCTCGCTGCACTGTGCGCCCCAGGCCAGCGCGCACGCGGGCACCGCGGTGTGGCACCTGCGCCATCTCGAGTACTTCCACGACCACGTGCGCATCGAGGCCCGCGCCTTCGACGGCGTCCTCACCCCCGAGCCCGACGGGGCCCTGCGCCCCGACCGCTCCCGTCCCGGACACGGGCTGACCCTGCGCGACGCCGACCTCGAGCCCTACCGGGTCGCCTGACCGGCGACCCAGCCACCGCACCAGTGACCCTCGACCCCCCGGGAGCTCACCCGTGACCACCCAGGACCAGGCAACCCCGGCCCACTCGGGCGACGACGCGGGCGACGGTGCCGCCGCCACCCTCGACTCGCCGCATGTGCTGCGCGAGTACGCCCTGCTGGCCGACCGCGAGCGGGGCGCCCTGATCGGGCCACGGGGCGACGTCCTCTGGATGTGTGTCCCTCGCTGGGACTCGCCCTCCGTGTTCGGCCGGCTGCTCGGCGCGCCAGGGCACTACGACGTGACCCCGACCACCCGTTACGTGTGGGGCGGGCACTACGAGGACGACTCGTTGATCTGGCGCAGCCGGTGGATGACCAGCGATGGTCCGGTCGAGAGCCGGGAGGCCCTCGCCCTCCCGGCCGACCCCACGCGGGTCGTGCTGCTGCGCCGGGTGCTCGCCGACGACGTACCGGCCTCCGTGCACGTCGTGCTCGACCCCCGCGCCGGCTACGGGCGCCACCCGCTCACCGAGCTGCACTGCGACGACGAGGGCTGTTGGACCGGCCGGATCGGCGACCTGCGGATGCGGTGGCACGGTGGTGGCGACGCGGTCCCGGTGACCGCCGACGGCGGCACCCGTCTCGAGCTCGACCTCGTCGTCCCGCCCGGGCGGCACCACGACCTCGTCCTCGAGATCGGCACGGAGCTCCCCGACCGCGCTCCCGACCCCGACGTCGCCTGGCGGGAGACCGAGACCCGCTGGCACGCGAGCGTCCCCTCGTCGTCGCCGCTCATCGGGGCCGCCCCGCGCGACGCCGCGCACGCCGCCGCCGTGCTGCGCGGGATGACCAGCGGGTCCGGCGCCATGGTGGCCGCGGCCACCACCAGCCTGCCCGAGCGGCCCGGTGGCCAAGCCAACTTCGATTACCGCTACGCCTGGATCCGCGACCAGTGCTACGCCGGACGGGCGGCCGCGCTCGCCGGGCTCGACGACCTGCTCGACGACGCCGTGCGCTTCCTGGGTGCGCGCCTGCTCGACGACGGGCCCGAGCTCGCGCCGGCCTACGCCGTCGACGGCGGACCGGTCCCCGACGAGACGCACCTCGGCGTGCCGGGCTACCCCGGCGGCGGCGACCGGATCGGCAACCGCGGGGGCCACCAGTTCCAGCTCGACGCCTTCGGCGAACTGCTGCTGCTCCTCGCGGCGGCCGCCCAGCGGGACCGGCTGGACGCCGAGGGGTGGCGCGCCGTGGAGACCGCGGTGGCCGCGATCGAGCAGCTCTGGACGCAGCCCGATGCCGGGGTGTGGGAGCTCGAGGACCGGGAGTGGACCCACAGCCGACTGATCTGCGTGGCCGGGCTGCGCGCCGTGGCCGGCGCGATGGGCGGAGGTGAGGCCGGCCGCTGGTCGGCGCTGGCCGACACGATCCTGGCCCACACCGCCCGCACCTCCACCCACCCGAGCGGTCGCTGGCAGCGCGCGGCCGACGACCCCCGTCCCGACGGGGCGCTGCTGCTCGCCGCCGTGCGGGGCGCGCTGCCCGCGGACGACCCCCGCAGCCGCGCGACCCTCGAGGCCTACCTGCGGGAGCTGACCAGCGAGGGCTACGCCTACCGCTTCCGCGTCGACGAGCGCCCCCTCGGCGACGCCGAGGGCGCCTTCCTGCTCTGCAACTTCATCACCGCGCTGGCCTGTCATCAGCAGGGCGACGCGCTGCGCGCACGCCACTTCTTCGAGCGGGGCCGCTCGGCCTGCGGGCCGCCCGGCCTGCTCACCGAGGAGTTCGACGTCACCCAGCGGCAGCTGCGCGGCAACCTGCCCCAGGCCTTCGTGCACGCCCTGCTGCTCGAGTCCTCGACGGTCCTCCACCCGCTCGAGGCGGGGCCCGGGAGCACCATCCATCGATCGGAGGAACGATGAGCAAGACCGCAGTCGTCACCGGCGGCACCGCCGGGGTCGGTCGGGCGACCGTCCGCGAGCTCGCCGCCGCGGGCTACGACGTCGCCGTCCTGGCCCGCGGACGGGCCGGCCTCGACGCCGCGGCCGCGGACGTCAAGGCCACCGGGCAGCGGGCGATGCCCGTCGTCTGCGACGTCGCCGACCCCGACGCGGTGGAGCGTGCGGCCGAGCAGGTGGAGGGGGGACTCGGCGAGATCGACCTCTGGGTCAACGTCGCCTTCGTCGGCTCCCTGGCCTTCTTCTGGGACACCACCCTCGAGGAGTTCCGGCGCATCACCGAGGTGACCTACTACGGCCAGGTGTACGGCACCCGAGCAGCCTTGGCCCGGATGCGACCCCGCGACCGGGGAGTGATCGTCAACGTCGGTTCCGCGATGGCCTACCGCTCGATCCCGCTGCAGTCCGCCTACTGCGGCGCCAAGCACGCCATCAAGGGCTTCAGCGAGTCGGTGATGACCGAGCTCGCCCACGAGAAGAGCCGGGTGCGGGTGTGCATGGTGCAGCTGCCCGGACTCAACACCCCGCAGTTCACCTGGAACCTCGAACGCGTCGAGGGGCACCCCCGGCCGGTGGCGCCGGTGTGGCAGCCCGAGGTCGCCGCGCGCGCGATCCGCTTCCTCGCCGAGCACCCGCGCCGCAACATGTGGGTCGGTCTCGCCACCGTCTACACGATCCTCGGGGAGCGCCTCGCCCCCAAGTTCGTCGACCTCTACCTCGGGCGCTACGCCGTGGCCGGGCAGCAGACCAGCGCCGACCTGCCCCGGCGCGGGTCCAACCTCGACGAGCCGCGCGACGCCGAGACCGATGCCGGCGCGCACGGACCGTTCGACGGCGAGGCCTGGTCGCGGGATCCGCAGACGTGGGCCTCGGAGCACCGCGTCGCGCTGGTCGGCGCCGCCGCGGCCACCGCGCTCTCCGCCGCCCTCGTCGGCGTCCGCGGGCTCGGGCGGCGTCGGGGATGACCGGGCGGGCGCGGCGCTCGGATTCTGGTGCACGCCGCCCACGTCGTGCACGGCGGCGCGCTGCTCCTGTGGCCTGCGTCGGTGGCCGCGTGGATCGACGGTCCCAAGGCAGGTGGGCGGGCGGTCGTCGTCGCGCGGGTGCTGGGCGCGCGTCACCTCCTCCAGGGACTGGTGGGTCTCGCCGTGGCGAGCCGGGCGTCGGCGGCGGTCGGCGCGGTGGTCGACGGGGTCCACGCCGCGAGCATGGTCGCGCTGGCCGTGCTGGACCGGGAGCACCGCCGCGGCGCGGCCGCGAGCGCCGGGGTGGCCCTCGCGTTCGCCCTCGCCGGACGCTGGGCGGGACGAGGGGGCTGATGGCCGGGCGTGCCACCGTGTCGTGCGGACCGGTCGGGCGTGATCGGTGCACGATGTGGACGGTGGCGGCCGCAGCGTCGGGTCGTCGAGCACGAATGGGGTCATGTCGTCGTGGGTGAGCCAGCCGGGAGTGCCGTACCAGGAGGGCCGGACCGGACCGAGCGTGGGAGCCGTCCGCCGTTCGCGGACCGCCTGGAGCTCGCCCTGCGCGGCCTGCTCGAGCTCAGCGTCGGCGTGCTCAGCGTGATGGAGGAGAACGTCTCGCCGTCCCACCTGCGTGCCCTCCAGTCGCTCGAGCACCTCGGAGGGGCCAAGGTGACCGCGCTCGGCGAGGCGCTCGGCGTGCCTCCCTCCACGGCCAGCCGGATCAGCGACCGGCTGACGGCGGCGGGGCTGATCACGCGGGAGGTCGCGCCGGACAACCGCCGCGCCACGTGGCTGGACCTCACCCCGGCCGGCCGTTCGGTCCTCTCCGATCTGGCGGCCGCGCGCGCCCGGGCCCTCGAACGCGTCACCGAGGCCATGAGCCCCGAGGAGCGGGACGCCCTGCTGCTCGGTGCGGAAGGGTTCGCCCGCGCGTACGGCTCACTCGGCGAGGCCCACGACGAGGAACCCTCGGACACGCGGTCGTGAGGTCCCGGGCGCCCTCGCCGGGGGAGGTGGCGGCCGAGCTGGTGGACCGTGTCCTCGAGGTTCCCGGTGCCCGCGCCGCGACCACCGCGGTGCAGTGGCTGCGTGCGGTGCTCGGCGCGGACCGCGTCGAGGTGCACCTGCTCGACCGGCGGCGCGAGCGCCTGCACCTCGCGGCCGCCGCCGTGGCCGACGCGTCGGCGGACTCGGCCGAGGTCCATCTCGACGTGCACGAGAGCCCGGCGGCGCAGGCGCTCCGGATCGAGGCGGTGATCTCCCGCCGCGTCGGGGACCGGGACCGCCACCACATCCCGCTGGAGGCCTACGGCCAGACCCGCGGCCTGCTCGGCGTCGTGGCTCCCGCCCACGAGGACGAGCCGGCCGCGTCGTTCGGGCCGCCGGACTGGCGGCGGCTCGGCCGCACGCTGGCCGTGCTGCTCCACCAGGCCGCCACCACCACCGACGAGCTCGAGCTGGCGCGCCGCACCTACGACTACAGCATCGCCGCCGAGCTGCAGTGGCAGCTGCTCCCCCCGGCCGACGTCGCGACCGACCGCGTCGCGCTGCGGGCGGTGGTCGAACCCGCCCCGCGGGTCACGAGCGACCTGTTCGACTGGTCGCTCAACGGGGACCGGCTGACCGTCGTCCTGCTCGACGCGGCGGGGCGGGGGCTCGTCGCGACCCAGGTCGCGGACCTCGCCCTGGCCGCCCTGCGCAACGCCCGGCGCGGCGGCCTGGCGATCGCCGAGCAGGCGGGGCTCGCGGACCAGGCGCTCTGGGACCGCCACCACGGCCACGCGATCGTTGACGCCCTGCTGCTCGAGATCGACCTAGCGCGGGACACGGCCGTGGCGGTGCACGCCGGGTCGCCGATCGCGCTGCGCCGCCGTGGGGGCGAGGTCGCCCTGCTGGACACCGGCCGTTCCCACGAGCCCCTCGGTCTGCTCGACCGCACCCAATACCACGCCGAGACCGTCGACATCCGACCCGGGGACGTCCTGCTGCTGCTCTCCGATGGCGTGGCGGCTGTCCGGCCCCGCGACGGCGAGCCCGGCGGGCTCGACGGACTGGCCCACCGCCTGGCGCACAGCAGCGCCCCCCGCGACCTGCCGTCCTGGCTCATCGGGGACCTGCGCGCCCGTGCCGGGGGCGACCTCGACGACGACGCGACGGCGCTCGCGGTCGAGTGGCACCCGCGGTAATCCCAGTGAGCTCGCCGCCCGGCTGTGCGATGCTCCTGCCCGTGCTCCCGTCCCCGCGGTGCTGGTGGTGGTCGCCTCTTCGGCGACCGTGACCCCCGCACGTCCGGCCGCCCCACCCGGCGGCCGGCGCGAACCCGACTCGATCAGCGCGGCCCGTCGTCGATGAGTGGCCCCTCTTCCCTCCAGAGGCGACCCGCCATGACTGCTCCTGCGCACGACCTCGAAGCGCGCATCGCCGCCGCGCCGCGCCGCTTCCGGGTCCTGACCGGTGACCGCCCGACCGGTGCGCTGCACCTCGGGCACTACTTCGGCACCCTGGCCAATCGGGTCCGGCTCCAGGACCTCGGCGTCGAGACCTACCTGGTCATCGCCGACTACCAGGTCTTCACCGATCGCGACGTGGCCGGCGACCTGCCCGCCAACATCCGCGACATGCTGCTCGACCAGCTCGCCGCCGGGATCGACCCCGCCCGCAGCACGATCTTCACCCACAGCGCGGTCCCCGCACTGAACCAGCTGCTGCTGCCGCTGCTCTCGCTCGTCTCGGTGGCCGAGCTGCAGCGCAACCCCACCGTGAAGGCGGAGAGCGCGACCACCGGCAGCCGGGCGATGAGCGGGCTGATGCTCACCTACCCGGTCCACCAGGCCGCGGACATCCTGTTCTGCTCGGCCGACCTGGTCCCGGTGGGGCGTGATCAGCTCCCCCACCTCGAGGTCACCCGGACCCTGGCGCGCCGGTTCAACGATCGCTACAGCCCCACCCGGCCGGTCTTCACGATCCCCGAGCCGCTCGTCGGCCAAGCACCCACCGTGCTCGGCGTCGACGGCCAGAAGATGAGCAAGTCCCGCGGCAACGCGATCGAGCTGCGCGCCGGCGCCGACGAGACCGCGGCGCTCCTCACGCGCGCGAGGACCGACAGCGACCGGCGCATCACCTATGACCCGGCCGGTCGCCCCGAGGTCGCCAACCTCCTCGAGCTCGCCGGACTCTGCCTCGACCAGCCACCAGGTGATCTCGCCGAGCAGGTGGGCGACCGCGGCGCGGCCGCGCTGAAGACCCTGGTCATCGACGCGGTCAACGACCGTTTCGCCCCGTTGCGGCGTCGTCGCGCCGAGCTCGCCGCCGACGCCGCCGCCGGCGGGCTCGACGAGCTGCTCGCCCGCGGGAACGACCACGCGAACCTCGTCGCCGACCAGATGCTCGACCGGGTCCGCCACGCCATGGGCATGGACTACGGGCGGCGGCCGGCGGGTGAACGCCCGCTGCGCACCGAGGCCGAAGCGTTTGGAACATCTGACCCCACGTAGGCAGCGCGACCCGCCGAGATAGGCTTCTCGCAACGGTCGAGCATCTGGCCATGGGATGGTCTCGGGGACCCGCCAGACCGCCGGTACGGCGGCGGCGCTCTGGGTCTCGAGCCCTCGGACTGCTCCCGAACGGAGTCCTGGATGCTCCCCGCCGACAAGCTGGTCACCTCGCTGCGCCGTGCCGCGGGCGAGCTCGTCCGACGGCGTACCGTCCGCGACCTCGACGCGACGCTGGCGCACATCGTCGCCGCCGCGGTGCAGCTCGTACCCGGGGCGGACGCCGGTGGCATCTCGATGAACGACCACGGCCAGGTGACCTCTCGCAACCCGACTGCACCCGTGGTCACCCGGCTCGATGAGCTGCAGAGCGAGCTGGGCGAAGGACCGTGCATCAGCGCCATGGAGGAGCCCGCCGACGACGGTGTGGTCCTCGCCGAGGACCTGGCCGGCGTCGAGGGTCGGCGTTGGCCTCGCTTCGCGGGCGAAGCAGTCGCTGCCGGCTACCGGTCCATGCTCTCCACACAGCTGCTGGCCGCCGAGGGGTTCCGCGCCGCGCTCAACCTCTACGCGTCACGGCCGCACGCGTTCGGCGAGGAGGCGCGCCTGACCGCGGCGTTGTTCGGGGTGGAGGCGGGCGCCCTGCTCTACGGCAGCAGGCAGGTGACTCAGCTCGAGCACGCGCTGCAGAGCCGCGACGTCATCGGGCAGGCCAAGGGCATTCTCATCGAGCGCTACGGGGTCGATGACATCAAGGCGTTCCAGATGCTGGTCCGGGCCTCGCAGGACACCAACATGAAGCTCGTCAAGGTCGCCGAGTGGCTCCAGAGCGAGACCCTCGAGAAGCACGCCGGGAGACCCTCCGAGGGCTAGCGGGAGTGGTCAGGTGTCGCGCAGGGTCCGCTGGTGGGGGAAGCCCAGGTGGTGTTGCGGGACCTCCGGCGAGGCGGTGTCCAGGGGTACCGCGGGTGAGCGGACGAGACCGAGCTGGGCGGTCTGGCGAGACGTCACGGCGTCGGCCGTCCAGTCGAGAGCGATCCGCGCCCGGTTGCCCGGCATCGACAACAGGTGGTAGCCGCGGGCCACGGTGTGCGCGAGGCGCCCGGTGATCGGGATGTGCAGCGGGTTCGCCGCGGCCCGGAACCCACCGAGATCGACCACGAAGCCGAGATCCCGGTGCTTGTACTTCTTGGGGCGGCCCGTGCCGAGCGATGCGGCCAGGTTCCGACCGACCAGCCTGCCCTGGCGAACGGCGTGCTGGGCCGTCATCGCGCAGTACTCGCCGGGCCGGCTGGGGTCGGGCACGGCGGCCGCGTCGCCGCACGCGAACATCTCCGGATGGCCGGGCACGGTCAGGAAGGAGTCGGTCACCACCCGGCCGGCCTGCACCTCGACCCCGAGGTCGTCGATCAGGGGGTCGGGCCGCACACCGACGCACCACACGAGCGTGCGGGCACACACCTCCTCGCCGGTGTCGAGCCGGACGCCGGAAGAGGTGGCCTCCTCGATGGTGGTGCCGGTGTGGACCTCGACCCCGCGTTCGCGCAGGACCCGGTCCGCGGTCCGCGACAGGTGCTGGTCCAGCCCCGCGAGCACCTCGCCCCGGCTCACGAGCACCCAGCGCGCGGCGTCGTCGCCCAGGCCGCGGGAGGCCGCGAGCTGTCGGGTGAACAGCTGACCCTGGGCGGTGACCTCGGTGCCGGTGTACCCGGCACCGCAGACCACGAAGGTCAGCCGGGCCTCCCGCTCGAGCGGGTCATCGGACATGGCCGCGAGGTCGATCTGGCGGATGAGGTGGTCGCGCAGGTAGAGCGCCTCGGGCACACCGCGGAAGCCGTGGGCGTGCTCGGCGACCCCGGGGATCGGCATGACCTTGTGCACGCTGCCCGCCGCGAGCACGAGCCGGTCGTAGTCCAGCTCATGACGCTGGCCCTCCGGGTCGAGCCAACCCAACCGGCGGGTCTCCAGGTCGAGCTGATCGACCTCGCCCGTCGCGTGCATGACGCCCTGTGGCAGAGCGTCGAACAGCGACACCGAGATGCGCCGCGGCTCGAGGATGCCCGCGGCCACCTCGGGGAGCAGCGGCAGGTAGAGGAAGTAGTTGGTGGGGCTGACGACCACGATCTCGACCGAATCGCCCATCGCCTTCGCCAACGACCGTGTGGTGTGGAAGCCGGCGAAACCGCCGCCGACGACCACCACCCGCGGACGGTCGCGCGCCTCGGGGGTGGTGCCGTTCACGCTAGCCATACGCGAGTAGTGCCCCATGGCGCGGCCGTACCAACACACCGCGTGCGATCGCCGCAGAAACGCTCCAGACCCAGCCGGTCGGAAGCCTCGACGTCACGGGTGGCCGCGGATCGGTCCGGGCGATCCCGGCGGGCCGAGATCGACCCCGGCACCTCCGAGCGCTCGCGCGCGCTGCTCGAGGCCCACGAGCACGCACCCTGCGGCTACCTCTCCACGCTGCTCGACGGCACCATCGTCAAGATCAATGCGACGCTGCTGGGGTGGCTCGGCCGCGAGCGAGACGACGTCGTCGGGCGGCGGAGCTTCAGCGACCTGCTCTCGGTGGGCGGACGAATCTACCACGAGACGCACTTCGCGCCCCTGTTGCGCATGCAGGGCGAGGTCTGCTCGGTGGCGCTCGACCTGGTGGATGCGCACGGAACCCGGCTGCCCGTCCTCGTCAACTCGGTGCTGAAGACCGCCGCGGACGGGGAGCCGCTGCTGGTGCGGGTGACGGTGGTCGACGCCACGGACCGCCGCGCGTACGAGCGCGAGCTGCTGCGGGCTCGGCGGGCCGCCGACGAGGAGCGGGAGCGCCTGCAGCACCTGGCGACGACGCTGCAGCGCACCCTGCTGCCGCCGGCGTTGCCGCACGTCCCGGGCCTGCAGGCCGCGGCGTACTACCACAGCGCGGCGGTGGAGGAGATCGGCGGCGACTTCTACGACCTGTTCCCGCTCGACCAGGACCGCTGGGCCTTCTTCCTCGGCGACGTGTGCGGGAAGGGTCCGGCCGCCGCCGTCGTCACCTCGTTCCTGCGGTACACGTTGCGGGCCACCGCGGTCTACGAGACCGAGCCGGTGTCGGTGCTGGCGGCCCTCGACGCGGGCCTGCACCGGCAGCGCGGCGGCTCCACGGGATGGTGCACGATCGTGTTCGGCCTGCTCACACCGATCGACGACGGGTTTCGGGTGACGCTGGCCAGCGGCGGCCACCCGCCCGCGCTGCTGGTGCGCGCGGGCGGACAGGTCGACGTGCTCGACACCCTCGGCGGCCAACCGGTCGGGCTCATCGCCGAGCCACGCTTCGTCGCCGCCTCGACGATCCTCGGACCGGGCGATGCGCTCGTGCTCTACACCGACGGGCTCGTCGAGGCCCGGCGCCCCGACGGGAGCATGCTCGACGAGACCCTGCCCGACCTCGCCGCCGATCTCGTCGGTCTCGACGCCCAGGCGGTGGTCGACGCGCTCGCCGACCTCCTCACCTCGCTCGGCCCCGGCCTCACCGACGACGCCGCGATCCTCGCCCTCAGGGTCGACGAGCGCGCCGCAGACTGAGGGGTACTCCCGAGCCGTCGAGCCGTCTCGCGCGAGGGGCTCACGATCGATGGGTGGTTTCGGCCGCAACGACGTCGGGCATCGACGCGCATCCGGCGTTCGCGCTGGAGCCGGACCGGGCGATGGTGGCCGTCGTAGGTCCGGTTCAGCAGCGCAGCCGGAGCAGCCGGTCCCGCTTCCGGTGATGCCTGCGTGCGGAGCGGAAGCGGGGCCGCGCTGTCCGGGTACCAGGCGCCGGCTGACGGCGAGATCGTCATCCCTGGGCGAGGGCCCGGCCCGCACGACTCTCCAGCCATGCCGCCGCCAGGAGCTCGCCGTCGACCGGGCCGTACGCCTGCAGCGCCGCGCGGTGGAGGTCCGCGACCGCCGACGTCACGGGGTGGGGGATGTCCGCCGCGGCCGCGGCGTCCTCGACAGCGGCAAGCTCCTCGACGCAGCGCTCGAGGCCGAAGTCGGCGAGGTAGTCACCACGCAGCAACGCCGGGAGGTGGCGGACCAGGAAGGCGCTGTCCGCGGCGCTCCCCTCCAGCAGGCTCGCCACGTGCTCCGGGCTCAGGCCGTGACGTTGCGCGAGCAGCAGGGCCTCGGTGACGAGGCCGACCTGGCCGAACCAGAGCAGGTTGATCAGCAGCTTGACGAGGTGTCCTGCGCCGTGCGGGCCGACGTGGTGGACGGCCACGGCGAAGTCCTCCAGCGCCGGCCTCGCTCGCAGGACCGTCGCCTCGTCGCCGCCGACGTAGAGCGTCGCGGAGCCGGCTCGCACGGCCTCGGCGCCACCGGCCACGGGCGCGTCGAGGTAGGGGAGCCCGTGGGTGACCGCCAGCTCGGCCGAGGCACGACTCGCCTCGGGCGAGGCGCTGGTCAGGTCGATCCACACGGCGCCGTGCCGCACGCTCCGCGGGAGGGCCGAGTCAGTGAACGCCCGCAGCTCGGGTGAGCCCGGCAGCACCGTGAACACGACGTCGCCGGCGCCGAGAGCGCTGGTCACGTCGTCGACCCAATGCGCCCCCGCCTGCTCCACCGCGTGACGGCGCGCAGGCCGGACGTCGAAGGCGCTGACGTGATGGCCTCGCTCGACCAGGCGCTCGACCAACGCGGTCCCGATACGCCCGACGCCGACGACGGAGTACGCGCCCATGAGCTGCCTCCCGAGGCTGTCACCGCGTGCCCGGCCGCGGAATCCCCGCAGCCACCGTAATTCGGGCGCTGCCCGGCGGCGCGGTCGCTACGGTTCCTGCTATGAGGCAGTTCCGACCGCGACCGCGCCGACCGCGCGGCCGACGCCAGTCGTAGAGCTCGCCTGCGTCCACGGCACGCGCGCCGACCTCACCGGGGTGTGGGCGAGTGGCAAGCCACCGCTGTTGGAAAGCGGAGACCATGGGTTCGACTCCCACCACCCCGACTCTCGGGACGTGGCTCAGTCCGACGGAGCAGCCGCCTCCGACGCGCGCGCGGGGCTCTCGCCGGGGATCGGGAGCCAGTAGAAGGTGTTGAACGCAGCGATCAGGGCCATGCCCAGGACGGGCAGCACACCGCCGAGCAGGGTGCCGATCGCCAGCCAGGCCAGGGCGAGCTGGAAGCGTCTGCTGATGGCGGTGGCGCCGTCGGCGTCGAGGGTCCTGACGAGGAGACGGTGCCGGCGGACGTACCGCCAGGTCGCGTTGAACGTGAGCGCCGCGGCGACGAACGCGACCCCGTAGAAGGCGACCGCCGTCCGTTGTCCCTGGCCGCTGCGCAGGGCCTCGGCGAGGACGGAGGTGGCGAACGGCAGGAACGCCGCGATCATCAGGAGCAGTGTGTTCACGAGCAGCACGACCCGGTCGGCGGCTCGGATGTGGTCGAACATGACGTGGTGGTTGGCCCAGACCTGGCCGATGAACAGGAAGGTCACGGCGTAGGCGAGGTAGGAGGGCCACAGCCCGAGGAGCTCATCGAGCAGGTTCCCCTCCCCACCGGGCAGCTTGATCTCGAGGACGAGCAGCGTGACGGTGATGGCGAAGACGCCGTCGCTGAACGCGACCACCCGGACCGTCTCGCGGTGCACGGCCGCCGGATCGAGTCGACCTCCGCTCGCTCGTGCACGCAGCGCGGTGAGCGGACGCACCCAGCGGTTCATCGCAGGTCCTACATGTCCAGGACGATGTCGGTGGCGGGCCGGGCACAGCAGACGAGCACCTGCCCCTCGGAGGGCGGGTCCAGCGGATCCGGCGAGTACACGACGTCACCGGAGAGCAGCGGGGTCGTGCAGGTGTGGCAGACGCCCGAGCGGCAGCTCCAGCGGGTGGGGACGTCGCAGGCGTCGGCGAGCTCGAGCACACTGCGCTCGCTGCTCGGGAACGAGCTGGAGACGCCGCTCCGGGCGAAGGTCACGAGAGGGCCCGTTCCGGGAGGTCCGGGCGGCGGATGGGGTGATCGGTCCGTCCGCCCGACCAGCCCGGGGTTGAGGGACGCGAGGGCACCGAACAGCTCGGTGCGGATGCGGCCCGGTGCGACGCCGACCTCGGCGAGCCCCCGCTGGATGGCGTCCATGAAGGATGCCGGGCCGCAGACGTAGGCGGTCGCGTCCGCCGGCAAGCCCAGCTCGGCCAGTCGCTGTCCGGTGAGGTGCCCGGCGGTCGCGTCCGCCCGGCGGCACTGCTCGGGGGTGGCAGCGCTGTAGAACACGTGCTCGTGGGCGTGCGGCAGGCTCGCCAGCAGGGTGTGCGCCTCCCCGGCCAGGGCGTGCTCGTGGGGTCCCCGGGCGGCGTGGAGCCACCAGACGTCACGCGTGCGCTCCTGTGCGGCCAGCTGGTGCAGCATCGACAGCACCGGCGTCACCCCGATGCCGGCGGAGACGAGCAGAACGGGACCGGGGCCGGTGTCGAGGAGGAAGTCGCCGCGGGGGCAGCGACCTCGAGCGTCGTCCCCGCCTCGATCGTCCGCAGATATCCGCCGGCGATGCCGTGCGGCTCGTGCTTGACGCTGATCCGGTAGCCGGGCGTACCGGATGCCGAGGACACCGAGTAGCTGCGGACGACCGCGGGTCCGGCCGCAGCGGAGATCCGCACCGTCACGTACTGGCCGGGCTGCGCGGGCGGGAGGTTGCTCCCGTCCGGCGCGGTGAGATGGATGGAGGTCACCGTGGTGGTCTCCGGGACCACGTCGTCGACCCTCAGGGTCCGGAACCCCGCCCAGGCCGGCTCCACCACCGGAGTGGGCGCCGCTGCGCCGCCGGAGGTCTCGGCGGCCTCGAGGAGCTCCCGGAAGGAGCCCTGCCAGCCGGGGCTCAGAGCAGGGATCTGCGTGGCGAGCCGGAGCCGGGCCGGGTCCCGGCCGGGGAGGTAGAGCAGGGCGTCGGTGTCGGCCACGCTCAGCGCGCCCGGACCGGTGCGCGTCTTGACGATTTCGTCGCCGGCCTGGATGTGGCCCTCGGTGAGCACACGCATGTAGAAGCCCGGGCGATGGTGGGCGACCAGGAGCGCGGGTAGATGGGGCTCACCGAACCGCAGGCCCACGCGGTAGCAGGTGACCCGCGGTTGCGTGACCTCGAACTCCGCCTCTCCGATGCGGTACCGGTCCCCGATGCAGACGTCCTCGTCGGCCAGCCCGTCGACCGTGAGGTTCTCCCCGAACTGGCCGTAGCCGAGGTCGTCGCGCCCGAAGTGCCGCTGCCAGTGCGCATAGGACTGGAGCTGGTAGACGAGGACCGCCCGCTGCTCGCCGCCGTGGCCGGCGGTGTCGCCCTGACCGTCGCCGTCGATGTTGAGCCGTCGCACCATCGCCGGACCGGGCACGGGGTGCTTCCACACCCCGGTGTAGACGGTTCTGTCCTGCCAGGACACCGTGCGGGGCATCCCGACGTTGACCGACAGCAGCTGAGGATTCCCTTCGGTCATCATTCGGTGCGCAGGCTCAGCTCGTCCGCGGTGAGGTTCCGGTCGACGCCGTGCGGCAGCACGGCCTGGCCGGGCTCGAGGCGCAGCCGGGTGCCGTCCAGGTGCACGGCCACCTTGTCGGGCTCGAAGGAGACCAGGCCGGAGATGCGTGCCACCTCGGTCCACGCCTCGTCGTACGACCACGCCGCGCGGTGCGCGTCTGCGATGTCGTAGTAGCTGCACACGCCCTTGTAGGGGCAGAACGTCTGGCCCTCGACCGGCGTCAGGGCCGATTCGTCGACGTCGGCGCGCGGGACGTACCACCGGGGAGCGAACCCCGACTCGTGAAGGACCAGCGGGGCGGTGCTGTCGGCGATGTCGCAGCCCGCCTGGCGGACGACGAGATGCCGGCTTGTCCGGCGGATGTCGATGCGGTGGTAGCTGTCCGCGGCATGGCCGACGATCCGCTCGTCCTCCTCGTAGAAGGCGTCCATCGCCCGCCACGCGAAAGCAACACGTTCCTTCAGGTCGCTCGCGTGGTCGGGGAGGCCGGTGTGCTGCCACGCCGCGCGCTCCCGGCTCTGGCCGCCACCCCGGACCGCGTACCAGGAGGTCTTCCCGAGATCCCGGTGCTCGGTGGTGTGCCCGCTGGGCTGGAGGGCGCTCGCCGTGACGTCGCCCAGGGGGAAGTAGGCGACCGGGTAGCGGCCGGGTTCGTGCAGCAGGAGGACCTCCTCGCTGTCGGCGATCCAGGTGCCGCCGAACCGCACGCGCATGCGCCGACGCAGCGGCTCGGCAAACAGGAGGCGCTCGGGGAGGGGATCGGGGACCAGGAAACGTCCGATCGCTCCTGGTGCGAGCGGCCCCTGCTGCCAGGACAGGCCCATGGTTCGGCTTCCCTTCGATGAGCCCGGCGCGGCCGGGGCGGAAAGGTCAGGTCAGGGACTCGCCGCCGTCGATGCGCAGCGTGTGCCCGGTCAGGAACGTGGATGTCATCGCAAACAGGGCGCTGTTGGCGATGTCGTCGGTGCAACCGATGCGCCGTACCGGGTTGCGAGCGGTGACCTCGGCGAAGTAGCCGGCCTTGCGCCGCTCCCCGAGGGCGTCCCACGCACCGGTGTCGATCACGCCCGGGGAGATGGCGTTGACCCGGATGGGGGCCAGCTCCACGGCGAGGGAGCGGATGAGCACATCAGCGGCGCCGTTGGTGATGGCGATCCCCATCGTTCCCACCGTGATCTTCGTCGCGGCGACACCGGAGAACAGGACCATGGAGCCGTCGGTCCTCATCCGTGGAGCGAGGTGCTTGGCCAGCATCAGCGGGCCGATCACCTTGACGTCGAGGGAGCGCCGGACCGCGGCGCGATCCAGCTCGGCCAGGCGACCCCGTGCCCGCGCCGAGGCGGTGGAGACCACGTGGTCGACGCGTCCGAGCTGCTCACCGAGGGCGGCGATCGAGGCGTCGTCGGTGAGGTCGACGGCCCTGGTGCTGATCCCGGGTTCGCCGGCGTAGGCCGCGGCCAGGGAGTCGTGGTCGCGGCCGGCGGCGACGACGTGCCCGCCGGCGTCGCGGGCGGCGACCGCGATCGCGCGGGCGATCCCGCCGGCGCGCCCGACGACCAGGATCGTCTGGTCGTGCAGGGGCCCGGTCACACCACGAGCCTGTCGATCGGCATGACTGCTTCTCCCACGCTCCCCGACCCGCATGGCGGGTCTGCCGACGTCCCGGTTCCGGTCGTGTCGCCGGGGACCTCCGGTGCACTCTGCAGCGGCGTGGCGGTCCTCGAATCCCCCGGTGAGTGGCGAAGAGGGGTAGTCCGGACGGCTAGCGTGAGCGCATGCGAGCGCGAGGAGGCTTGCAGAACAGCCGACGCGGCGCTCCGTTGGCCGGTCGCCAGGTCGAGTGCGGCACCGTCGACGAGCTGGTCGACGCGATCCGCGCCGGCGAGAGCCGTGCGTTGGTGGTGCACGGCGAGGCCGGCGTGGGCAAGACCGTGCTCCTGGACCATCTCTCGGAGCGGGCGCAGGGCTGTCGGGTGGCGCGCGCGACCGCGGTGCAGTCGGAGATGCCCTTGGCCTTCGCGGGGCTGCACCAGCTGTGCGCGCCCATGCTCGATCGCCTCGACGCCCTGCCGGTGCCGCAGCGAGGTGCCCTCGCGACCGCGTTCGGGCGCAGCGCCGGGCCAGCGCCGGACCGCTTCCTCATCGGCCTGGCGGTGCTAGGCCTGCTCTCCCACGTCGCCGAGGAGCGGCCGCTGCTGTGTCTCGTCGACGACGAGCAGTGGCTCGACCACCCCTCGGCGCAGGCTCTCGCGTTCGTCGCACGCCGGCTGGGAGCGGAAGCGGTCGGGTTGGTCTTCGCCGCTCGGACACCGAGCGAGGACCTCGCGGGGTTGCCGGAACTGAGGGTCCCGGGCCTGCCGGAGCCCGAGGCCGGCGCATTGCTCGACTCGGTGCTCACCGGGCCGATCGACCGACGGATCCGGGACCAGATCATCGCCGAGACACGAGGTAACCCGCTCGCACTGGTGGAACTGCCTCGGGGAATGACGGGAGCGGAACTGGCCGGCGGCTTCGGTCTCCCCGGCGCGATACCGCTCGAGAGCAGCATCGAAGCGAGTTTCCGGAGACGCGTCGACGCGCTCCCGGACCGGACCCGACAGTTGCTGCTGCTCGCGGCGGCCGACCCGACCGGTGACGCGGTGCTGCTCTGGCGGGCGGCCGGCCACCTCGGCATCGGCGCTGATGCCGCGGCACCGGCCGTCGACGCCGGCCTCGTCGAGCTCGACACGCGGGTGCGTTTCCGCCATCCGCTTGCCCGCTCGGCGGCCTATCGGTCGGCCTCCACCCCGGACAGACAGCAGGCGCACCGGGCCCTGGCCGAGTTCACCGACCCGCAGCTCGATCCCGACCGGCGGGCGTGGCACCGGGCGCAGGCAGCGCCGGGTCCCGACGAGGACGTCGCTGCCGAGCTCGAGCGCTGCGCGGGTCGCGCGCGAGCACGCGGAGGCCTGGGTGCCGCGTCCGCGTTCCTGAAGCAGGCGGCGACGCTCACGCTCGACCCGGCGCGTCGGGCCGGGAGGGCGCTGGCCGCCGCGCAGACGAAGATCCAGGCGGGGGTGTTCGACGTGGCGCGGGATCTCCTGCAGATGGCGGAGGCCGGCCCGCTCGACGAGCCCCACCGAGCACACGTCGACATGGTGCGCGCCCAGCTGGCGTACGTGACCCGGACCCACGACGCGTCGTCGCTCCTGCTCAGAGCCGCGCAGCGGCTCGAACCCATCGACCCGGGTCTGGCTCGCACGGCTCACCTCGACGCGCTCTCCGCCGCGATCTTCGCCGGCCGTTCGGCCGGTCCCGGGGGCGGAGTGCAGGACGTCGCACGCGCCGCCCTGACTGCGCGACCGGCACAGTCCCCTCGAGCGCTGGACCTTCTGCTCGAGGGACTGACAGCGGAGTACAACGACGGGTATCCGGCGGCCGTCCCGATCCTGCGCGAGGCGCTCACCGAGTTCGGCGCCGGCATGACCGTCGACGAGGAGCTGCGCTGGCTGTGGCTCGCCTGCGTGGCCGCGATGCGCATCTGGGACGACGACCGGTGGGCGGCGCTGTCCGCACGTCACCTCCAGCTGGCCCGCGAGACGGGCACGCTCCGCGAGTTGCCGCTGGCACTCACCTCGCGCACCACGATGCTGCTCTTCACCGGCGATCTCACTGCTGCGGCATCGCTCGCGGAGGAAGCGCGAACCGTCGAGGAGGCGACCGGGATCAACCTCACTCCCTACGGCGCCCTCGGTCTGAGCGCGCTGCGCGGCGACGAGGCCCACACCTGCGCGCTCATCGCCGCCACCCTTGAGGACGTCACCGGACGAGGGCAGGGAAGCGTCGTTACGTTTGCCGAGTACGCGAGTGCCCTGCTCAACAACGGCCTCGGCCACTACGGGAAGGCCCTCGCCGACGCGCACAGCGCAGTTCAGGACCCTGCATCGGCGATCTGGCCGTGGGTAGAGCTGATCGAGGCCGCCGTACGCAGCGGCGCGCTCGACATCGCGACCAGCGGCTTCCGTCGACTCGTCGACATGACCACCGCCAGCGGCACCGACTGGGCCATCGGCCTCCGGGCGCGGTCCCGCGCGTTGCTCAGCGACAGCGCCGGAGCCGAGCACCACCACCGCGAGGCGATCGACCGGCTGGCGCGCACCCGGGTCCGCACGGACCTCGCACGCGCCCATCTGCTCTACGGAGAATGGCTACGCCGCGAGCGTCGCCGCGGAGAGGCGCGCGAGCAGCTGCGCACTGCCCACGCGATGCTGGACGAGATCGGCATGGCCGCATTCGCCGAGCGGGCCCGGCACGAACTGCAGGCCACCGGCGCGACCGCTCGCAAACGCAAGGAGGCGCCCAAGAACGGCGAACTCACGGCGCAGGAGGCCCAGATCGCCCGTCTGGCGCGTGACGGCATGTCGAACCCCGAGATCGGCATCCGACTGTTCATCAGCGCACACACCGTTCAGTACCACTTGCGCAAGGTCTTCACGAAGCTCGGCATCACCTCCCGCAGCCAGCTCAGCAGCGTGCTTCCCACCGGGCCGGCGACCGGCTCGTCGGCCTGACTAGGTCGAGGCGGGCCGCGCGACCACTCTCGCCGGAGACGGGTCGTCAGCGAGCGCCGCAGGCGCTCCACAGGTGCCGGAGGAGAGCTTGAAGTCCTCGGCGATGCGTCCCCGGAAGACGAGTCCGGCGGCGGGGTCGGCGTCGTCGACGAGGGCCACGGCGTCGCCGGTGCGCAGGTAGCCGTGCTCGTCGAACGCCGCCTCGGCGAGGTCCCGACGGCGGTGGTAGCCGGGGGTGATGTTGGGCCCCTTGATGCGGAGCTCGTGCTTGTCCGCCACCGGGACCAGGGCGAGCTCGACGCCGGGCAGCGGAACGCCGAGGCAGTCCGAGCGGGTGATCGGGAAGTGGGCGGTGGTGGCGGCGGGAGAGGTCTCGGTCATGCCCCACGACGTGGTCATCTGCATCGACGAGCCGTGGCGGTCGGCCAGCGCGGTCAGCCGGTCCCAGAGCTGCTGGGGAAGGGCTGCGCCCGCGAAGAAGCCGAGGCGCAGCCGGTCGAAGAAGGCCCGGGCGGCGTCCTCGTCGCGTTCGAGGTGGGGGAGGAGGGCGGCGTAGCCGGCGGGGACGTTGAGGTAGACGGTCCGGCGAGCGTCGGCGAGGTGGGCGACCGTGCGGTCGACGAGGGCCGGAGCCGGGCGACCGTCGTCGATCCAGAGCGTGCCGCCGTTGCACAGCATCATGTTGGTGTCGTGGTTACCGCCGAAGGTGTGGCTCCAGGGCAACCAGTCGAGCAGGACGGGCGGCTCGTCGGCCAGGAACGGCCACGCCTGGCGCATCTGCTGCTGGTTCGCGGTGAGCATGCCGTGGGTGTTGATCACGCCCTTGGGGGCGCCGGTGGACCCGGACGTGAAGAGAATCTTGGCCACGGTGTCCCCGGTCAGGGCGGCGCAGCGACCGTCGACCGCCGGCGTGGGGTCCGCGGACACGTCGTCCGGAGACAGGCCGCCGGGAACATCGCCCAGCACGACCCGCTCGCCGGCGACCGCGGCCACCGCCGGGGCGAAGGCGGCCTCCTCGGCCACCACGAGGCCGGGGTCGACGAGACCGACCATCGCGCGCAGCTTGGCGTGGTCGCTGCTCTGCAGGGCGTACGCGACGCTGGTCGGCACCACCGGCGTCCCGACGGTCATCGCGGCGAGCGCGACCGTGAGGTGCAGGGTGCTGTTGCCCGACAGGACCACGACGGGGCGCTCGGCGAGGCCGCGGTCGAGGAGGCCCTGGGCGAGCCGGTCGACGGCGACCCGGAGCTCGCCCCACGTCGATCGCCGCCAGCCACCGGCGCCGTCGGGCTCGGCGATCAGGAGACGCCCGGGGTGGGCCTCGGCGTGGGCGCGGAACTCGTGGACGAGTGAGACGGCGTGCGGCGCGAGGGCGTCGGTGGAGCGGATCAGGACCCGTCCATCGGAGGTGTCCTCCCGGACGATGTGTGGCTCGGCGAAGGTGGGCGGCGAGGACAGAGTGGTCATGCGTCGACCTCCACGACGAGGGCGGCACCAGTGTCACCCGCGGCGCATCCCGGGAACAGTCCACGGCCCCCACCGCGGTCACGAAGCATCTCGACGAGCTCCGGCCGCCCGCCCACGTCGGCGTCGAGCTCCAGCGACCGGCGCTTGCCCGGGATCGACACCGGGACCATGTGGGCGCCTCGGTGTCGTCCCCCGGGACGTGGTGGCGTCGTCGCGTCCGTGGTCGTTACGGTTCGGCTGTGGGGGTTGCCTCGCGCGCCGCCGTCCGCCTCGTCGCCATGGGACGCCCGGCCGACCTGCGGTCCGACTCGCCGCCCGACGAGTCGCGGGATTCTGTGAGCGCGTCGAGGGGCGGAGCGGGTGATCCCGCCGGTGTCGAGAGAGCGGGTGACACGCACGGCGCGGACGAGGCGGTGGACGCCGAGCGGGCTGCGGGGTCGACTCGCGGCGGTCTTCGGTTCCTGCTCCTGCTGGGGTTGCCGGCGTTCGGCACCACGCTAGCGCTCACCGCTGTGAGCACCTACGCGCCTCCCCTACTGGGGGTGCGGTCCGGTCCCCTGGTCACGGGGGCGGTGATCGGAGGCGAGGGTCTCGCCGGGCTCGTGGTGCCGTTGCTGGTCGGGGTGGCCAACGACCGAATCGCCCGGACCGTGGCCGGTCGGCTGCGGTTCGTGCTGTTCGCGGCGCCGCTGTGCGTTGCGGCCCTGCTGGCGGTGGCGACCGATCTCGGACCGGCGCTGATCATCGCCGGCGCCGGCGTCTACTTCCTGGGTCACTTCGCCTACCTCACCCCGTACGAGGCGCTCTACCCCGACATCGTCCCGAGCGCAGCAAGTGGCCGTTCACGAAGCGTGGCCAGCTCGTGGCGTTTCGCCGGGCTGGGCGTGGCCCTGATCGGGGGCGGGTTCCTGCTCGACCTCTGGGTGCCGGCTGTGTTCATCCTCGCCGCCGGGGCGATCGTGGTGTGCACGGCGTTGTTCCTCGTCGGGTTGCGGCCCCACCGCGACGCCGCGGTGTCGCGCAGCGACGACTCGCTGGCGCAGACCTTCCGCGTGCTGTCGGGTCTGCTGCGGCACCGCGGGGTCGCGGTGATCATCGTTGCGACCATGCTGTGGAACTTCGCGTTGCAGGGGCTCAAGGCGTTCGTCGTGTTGTTCTTCACCGTCGGGCTGGGTCGCAGCGCCACGTTCGTCTCGGCGGTGGTGTTCCCGCTGGTTGCGCTCGGCCTGGTCGCCGCCCTGCCGGTGGCAGGGCGTCTCGCCGACCGTCTCGGCCACGCCGGGGTCCTGTCCGCTGCCGCCGCGGTCTACGGGCTGGGGCTGCTCGCGGCGGGCCTGTCCCACAGCATCGGGATCGTGCCGCTACCGGCCGCGGCCGCGGGTGCGGTCATGACGCTGAACTACTCCGCACTCATGCGGGTGCTGCCCGCCGAGCATCACGGGGTCGCGTCGGGTTTGTTCCTGCTCAGCCGAGGAGCCGGCTGTCTGCTGGGGCCGCTCGTGGTCGGCGTGGTCATCCAGACGGCGGGTGCGCTCTTCCCCGCGACGCATGGCTACGACGCCATGTGGTTCGTCATCGCGGCCGCGGTCCTGCTCACGGTCCCCCCTGCTGTGGTGGGATCGCGCCGCAGAACGCCGTCGCTCGGAACGGGGCGGACTCTAGTGTCCTCCGGGAAGGGCACCCCCAAGGAGCGGTTGGGCCAGGCCGTGGGCGGTCCGGCACGGCTGCGGGTGGTGGTCCTGTTCGCTGCGGTGCTGGCCCTGGACGCCGCCGACCGGTCCACCGTGGGGGCGGTGGCCGCAGAGCTGCACCAGGCGCTGAACATCAACAATACCGAGATCGGGTTGCTGGTGACCGCCTCCACCGGCGCGGGCGCGTTGGCCACGTTGCCGATCGGGATCCTGGTGGACCGAGTGGCGCGGGTGCGGCTGCTCACGGTCGCCGTCGTGGTGTGGAGCATGGCAACGATCGTCGGCGGGGCCGCGACGTCGTATGTGATGCTGCTGGTGGCCCGGCTGGCGTTGGGTGCGGTGGTGGCCACCGCGTTCCCGGCGGTTTCCTCGTTGACCGGCGACCTGTTCCCGGCCGCGGACCGCGGCCGCATGTGGGGCTACATCCTCTCCGGCGAGCTGATCGGGACCGCGGTCGGCCTCGGGCTCAGCGGCGCCATAGCGGGCCTGCTGTCGTGGCGGTTCTCGTTCTGGCTGCTCGCTCTTCTCGGATTCGTGCTGGCCGCCGTCCTGCCCCGGCTGCTGCCCGAGCCGGCCCGCGGCGGCCAGAGCCCGGCTGCTGCCCGGCGCCACCGCCATCGCCAGCGCCGACGAGGTCGCCTGGCGCCGGCCTGGCGACCGCCCGCACGAGTCTGGCCCGGCGACCGAGGCCGAGCCGGGGAGCGGTGCAGCCGACGAGGTCGTCCGTGACGTCGAGGACCAGGGCATCACCGCGCATCCCGAGCGGGTCATCCACGACGACCCGACCGCCTGGTCGCTGGGCCGGGCCGTGCGCTACGTGGTCACGGTGCGCACCAACGTGGTTCTGATCGTCGCCTCCGCGCTGGGTTACTTCTACCTCACCGGGCTGCAGACCTTCGCCGTCGAGTACATCCGCTCGCGGTTCGGACTCGGCCAGTCGGTTGCCAGCCTGCTACTCGTGGTGATCGGTGCCGGCGCAATCCTGGGGGTGCTGGTATCCGGTCGGAGCGCCGACAGGCTGCTCGCGCGGGGCGTCACCATCGCTCGGATGCTCGTGGCCGGGACGGCCTTCCTCGTCGTCGCCGCGTTTCTGCTGCCGGGTCTGCTCCTCAGCTCCCTGCTGGTCGTGGCGCCGCTGTTCTTCCTGGGCGCCGCCGGGCTCGGTGGCGCCAACCCGCCGCTGGACGCGGCCCGACTGGACATCATGCACTCCCGGCTCTGGGGTCGGGCCGAAGCCGCGCGCACGCTGCTGCGGTCGGTGTTCGTCGCCGTCGCACCCCTGCTGTTCGGTTACCTCTCCGTCGAGCTCGGTCACGGCGGCGCGGGAAGCGCCGCGAGTGCGGCCGGTGGCGCGGCAAGCTCGGACGCCTCGGGGTTGGCCAGCACCTTCCTGCTCATGCTGGTGGCGCCCGCGACCGCCGGCTTGGTGATCCTCATTGTGGCGCGCCGCACCTACCCCCGCGACGTCGCCACCGCGCTGGCATCCGAGCCGCCCGCCAACCAATAGGCCCCGCCGCGGCGCACTCGACGGCAGAGGACCACGCCCGCAGGCCACCATTGCCTCGGGGATGCGGCACAGCCGTGATCACTCTGGCGGGTCATCGGGCTGACGCCTGGCCCTGGCTTCGTTCGGCGCGGAGTCGGGCGGGGTCGCGGTGAGGGGCCCGGGCGGGGCTGTTGGGTCGGCGTGCCCGTTGACTGCGGCAAGGCGCGGGATGTCGTGACGGCGGGCACGGTCGTTCGCCTGCTCGTTGAGGTAGCGGGCGATCTCGCCGGCCACCGCGATCACCGGCACGGCCAGCAGTGCGCCCGCGATACCGAAGAGCTCGCCGCCGGCGGTGACTGCGAGCAGGACGACGGCGGGGTGCAGCTTGAGGCTGCGTCCCTGCAGGTATGGCAGGAAGACGTTGCCCTCGAGTTGCGGCACGATGATGACGACGACGAGCACGATGAGCGCGGCGGTCAGGCCGTTGCCGACCAGCGCGATCAGCACCGACAGCGCTCCGGCGACGATCGCGCCGACCACCGGCAGAAACGCCTCAGCGAAGAAGATCAGTACCATCAGAGGTACGGCGAGGGGCACCCCGATGATCAACAGCGCGGTGCCGATGAGCACCGCGTCGATCAGCCCGACCAGGGCCTGGGTCCGGACGAACGACCCCAGCACCTTCCAGGAGCGGTGCAGCACGGCCCGGATGTGCTGGCTGGCGGGCGGCCCGAACCAGCCACCCACCCAGGGCAGGAAGCGGTCGGCGTCCTTGATGAACAGGAACGTCAGCACGATGGTGAGCAGCGCCGTGATGATGATCGAGCTGAGCGTGCTCACCGCGGTGACCGCCGTCGAGACGAGGCTGGCCGAGCGTTGCTGCAGCTCGCCCACCAGCGACGAGATCAACGAGCCGTTGCGGGCCCACGCCAGGTTCAGCGGCGGGCCGGCCAGCCAGTGCTGGACCTGACCCAGCCCAGCCGCGCCCTGCGCAACGAGCAGGCCGAACTGACCCACGACCTGTTGCTCGATCAGCAGGGCCACCCCGCCTAGCAGGGCGAAGGCCACGATGATGACGACCACGGCAGCCAGCCCCGGCGGAAACCGCAGGCGCACCAACCACCTCACCGGTGGCCGGAGCAGCGTCGCCAGGATCAGCGCCAGAGCCACCGGGAGCACGACCACCCACAGCTGGCCGATCAGCAGGACTACCAGGGCGACCCCGAGGGCGATCAGCACCGCACGTAGGCTCCACGTGGCCAGCCAGCGGACCCCTCCGCTGACGACCTGCCCCCGGCCCGCGGGCGCCACCTCGACGGGCCCTTCCTCGTCGGGCCCCGCCGCCCCATCGGACGGGGTGCTACCAGCGCCCGCCGTCCGTGCTCTTGGCCACCACACGGCCGCGAGGATAGGCACGCGAATGAGCGGGCAAACCTTGCCGCCCCAGCCACGCGTCGATTCCGGTGATCATCTCACGGACCTGGGTTGTCTTCAGGGGTGTGTTTTCGGAGGGCGACGCGTGGTATCTGCCGACGTCGCATCCGGCCGTCTGGGCTGTGGGATGACCAACAGACAGCCCTTGGCTATGATCAGAAATTGGGTGTCCACGGTCTCACCGGTGTCGGTGGTGACCGTCCACGGCTCCCGGGCCTCGTCGTGGACCGCGGAGGTCACGCGCGTGTCGAAGGTGACGGCGATCGGAGTCACCTCGAAGCTCGGTCTACGAACCCCCGAATAGTCGGAGGTTGTCTAGGGCCGCACGGATGTGTCGCCTTACCCCAGGGGCATACAGGTGGGTGCAGGGCGCGTCGGCCGCGATGCAGAGTAGTTGAACTTTTCTGGACTGAGAACTGGGCTCTCGCATGGGTCCATGGCGGCGGCCATGAATTTGTCGGTCCAGGCGGGCGCGAGCTGCTCGAGCCCGTCCCAGAGCGGGTTCCATGTTCCCAGGGCCTTCATCCGAGCGACCGTCGCCCCGGTCGTGCCGGACACCAGCGGGTTCTCCGATCGGTCGGTCATCACCGGGTCCCGAGTGTGGACAGCGCGGGGGCGGCCGGGCGGCGTTCGTCGAGATCGGCGACCAGCTCGTCGGCTCGTGGCCTTGGGCCGAAGCCGACCGCCGGGTTGAGGTGACCGACGGGCCCGAGTGTGACCAGCCGGCTGCCCCAGGCCTCGGCCATGCCGGTGATCCGTCGGTAGCGGCCGAGCGGGTCGTTGGTGCTGGCCGCGACGATGCTGGGGAAGGGCAGTGGCCGTCGAGGGAGCGGGTTCCAGCCGTGGTCGACGAGTTCGGCAACGGTCGGATAGCCCTCGGGTAGCGGGAGCTCGAGGTCCGCTGGTGTCGCCAGGAGGGCGCCATCCACCGGCCGGCTGGGGGATCGGGCCCAGTGCACGGTGGTCGCGACTCCGGCGCTGTGGGCGACCAGGAGGACCGGTCCGGTGATCTCCCAGAGTGTGCGATCGAGAGCGGCGATGCGGTCCTGCCTGCTGCGCCGGTCGGTTTGCAGCGGCGGGACGATGGCGAGTGGTCGTCCCCGGCGTCGCAGGGTCTCCGCGAGGAGGGTCTGCCAATGGTCGGGGACCTCGCCGCGGAGACCCGGCACGATCACGACAGTCGCGTCCATAGGGTTCACGCTCCGGTGTTGGTGATGACGGTGTGGACGGTGCGCAGCCCCGTGGAGTGGAGGCGTCGGCCGAGGACGAAGGCGATGATCGCGACCAGGTACACGAGCGGTGCGAGGGTCAGGGCGGTGCGCAGGCCCAGGTGATCGGCGAGGACTCCGACGACGAAGGGGCCCAGGGCGAGGCCGAGAAGGCTGTTCGCAATGGTGAGGGTGCCCATCGCCGAGGCCCGAACCGAGTGGTGCGTGAGCCCCGCGACCAGAGCGGCGGTCGGACCGGAGGAGCCGGCGGCGAAGAAGGATCCGATGCCGATCAGCGCAAGCTGGGCGGGTCCGGGTGCGAGCGGGAAGCCCACCACCAGGCAGACCAGCGAGATGGCGCAGTAGGCGGTGGTGGTCGTCCATCGGCGTTGTGGTCGGGTGCGTCCCACGCGGTCGGTCAGCGCTCCGCAGACGATCATGCCGCTGCCGACGAGCAGCACGAACAGTGCAGCCACACCTGCGGCCTTGTCCAGACCGAGGTGGTAGTACCGGGTGAAGAAGCTGGGCATCCAGGACAGCAGGACGGCCGCCGTGAACATCTGCAGTCCGCTGCCGACGTAGGCACACCACACCGGCGGGTTGGTGAACAGGCTCGAGATCGGGGCGCGGGACCTCGCCGTGACGAGTCCGGGAGCCGTGTCGGCAGAGTGCCTGGCCAACCGGCGTTCGGTGACCAGGGCGGCGAACAGGGCTACGAGCAGCAGCCCGAACGCGGCCATCGCCGCGAACGACCAGCGCCAGCCCAGGTGCACCGCCAGCAGCCCACCGAGAGCTACCCCCAGGACGGAGCCGAAGGAGCCGCCGGCCATGAAGGCTCCGCCGAGCGCGGCATGCCTGCGTGGTGCGAAGACGCCGAGGACGACGGCGATGCCGACGCTGCCGTAGGCGGCCTCGCCGACGCCGACGAGGAACCGCACGCCGAGCATCTGCTCGAAGTTCGTCACGACGGCGCACAGCAGCGTCGCGACGCTCCAGAGCACCGCCATCAGCACCAGGCTGCGTACGCGTCCCCACCGGTCGGCGAACAGGGACAGCGGGAGGGTGAGCAGGCCGACCATCAGAGCGACGATGCTGCTCAGGGTGGCGAGGTCGGTGTCCGAGAGTGCCCACTCGGCCTTCAGGAGTGGGAATACCGCGCTGAGGACCTGGCGGGACATGTAGTCCGACAACAGCAGGCCGAAGGCCAGGACGAAGACGATCCAGGGGTAGAGGCGGGCGCGCCCGGCCGCCGGGGCGGCGGGCGGTTCTGCGGTGGGGATGGTTGCAGACGGAGCGTGCGGTCCCATGGGGACTCCTGTGGCCGAGGGGAAGCGCGACGATGTCGAGACGAGTCGTGCGCGTCTCGGTGAGGGTGGGGCCGAGCCGGGCGGGGAAGCGTTCCCCGCCCGGTGGAGATGCAGCCCCGAATCAGGTGTGGTGGGTGAACCCGACCTGGCCGGGCTTGCGGTTCGGCGCGAAGCCGATCTTGGCGAGTGTCTCGTCGGCGTCGGCGTAGCGCTCCCCGAGCTTGTAGATCTCGCGGGCCTCCTTGCCGGTGGCCACGGGCCGCCCGAGCTCGCCGGCGATGCGTACGAGCTGCTCGATCTGCCCGACCGAAGTGATCTTCTCGCCCGCACGGCTCCAGATGGTGTCCTCGTTGCCGCAGCGGGTGTGCAGGCCCATCGCGATGGCCATTGCGTTGACGGGGAGCACGCTGCGCATCAGCGTCTCGAGAGTGAGCACGGCCCCGTCCGGCACCCGCCGGATGAACTCCATCATGTTGTACGGGTTCGGGCTGTCGAACCCGCCGCCGATGCCGACCCAGGTGACCATGAGGGGCCCGGTGTAGACGCCGCGGCGGACCAGGCGTTCGACGGTCTCGAGCTGTGGGACGTTCGCCAGCTGGAAGTGCGGCTGGATGCCGCCTGCCTGCAGGCGGCGCAGGTGCTCCTCCACCCACCCCGGCCCGGCCGGGACGTACATCTCCCGGTAGGCCTCGTAGACCTCGGGCCGCGCGAGGGAGGTGCCGGCGATGTCGTCGGCGGTCATCAGCTCCATGATGTTCATCTGGCTGGTGTTGATCGCGATGGTGACCTGGTCCGGGGCCGGATCCAGCTCGGCGAGCATGTGCCGGGCGTCGTCGGAGAGCCACTTCGCATCGGCTCCCTCATCTTCAGGGGCGAACGAGATCGAGCCGCCGACCTGCAGAATCATCTCCGGGACGGCGTCGCGCAGCCGGCCGAGCAACTCGTTGAACTTCGAGAGCCGCTTGGAGCCCTTGCCGTCGAGTTCACGCACGTGCATGTGTAGCACGGTGGCGCCGGCGTTGTAGCAGTCGACGGCCTGCTGGACGTGTTCGTCCATCGTGAGGGGAAGATCCTCGCGGAAGTCGTCGAGCTCCCACTCCGGGCCGTACGGTGCTGCGGTGATGACCAGCTTCTCCTGGTTCTCCGGAAAGAGGGCGTCGTCGAGGAAATGCATTGATCTGCTCCGTTCGGTGGTAGGTGTTCTCTCCGGATCAGAAGGGGCGGTCGCCGACGATTCCGGCTCGCTCCATCTTGCGGACCGCGGGCCAGTAGTCCTGGACCGCGTAGTGCTGGGTGGACCGGTTGTCCCAGAGCGCGACGCTGCCCGGGGTCCATCGCCAACGGACCTGGTACTCGGGAATGGTGGCCTGGCTGATCAGGTACTGGAGCAGCGCGCTCGCCCCGGGGGCGTAGTCGATCCCGAACCGGACGTTGCCCGGCGTGTGATAGTTGACCAGGTGCGTGGTGAAACCGTTGACGAAGAGCACCTTCTCGCCGGTTTCGGGATGGCTGCGGACCACCGGGTGCTCGGCGTCCGGGAAGCGTTGGCGGAGCCGGTGTCGCTGCTCGACCGGCATCGCCGCGCCGAACGTCGCCTCGATGCTGTGGCGGGCCCGCAGGCCGGCGATCCGGACCTTGATGTCCTCGGGCAGCCGGTCGTAGGCGGCGGCCATGTCCACCCAGATGGTGTCGCCGCCGACGGGCGGGGTCTCCACGCAGCGCAGCACGCAGCCCATTGGCGGGTTCTCCCGCCAGGTGGCGTCGCAGTGGAAGGCGTTCTCGTAGTGCTCGGCGGGGCTGTCGAGGTCCTTGTAGATCTGGACGAGTCCTGGATGCTCGGGATCGCTGCCGACCACCGGATGGTCCTCAAGCTCACCGAAGCGCCGGGCGAGGGCGACGTGTTCTGCGCGGGTGATGTCCTGCTCGCGCAGGAACAGGACCTTGTATCGGAGCAGCAGCCGGCGCAGCTCGGCGAACAGCGCGTCGTCCCGCGACACTTCGCCGAGGTCCACGTCGTGCAGCTCGGCGCCGATGGTGGCGGTCAGGGGCTCCGCGTGGATCGTCGGAGCGAGGGTCGTGGTCATGGGATCACCGCATTCGAAAGGGTCGGACGGGCCAGAAGGGTCAGACGGAAAAGACGGAGGAGCCGACGGTGAGCCCGGCCTCGAGGTCGCGATGCGCCTGCACCGCGTCGGCGAGCGCGTAGCGCTGCCGGATCTCGATGGCGATCCGGCCGGAACCGACGTGGTCGAACAGCTCGGCGGCCAGCGCGGCCCGCTCGCCGGGATCGGCGATGTAGTCGGCCAGGGCGGGCCGGGTCACGAAGACCGACCCCTGCTGGGCGAGCTGCACCGCGTCGATCGGCGGCACGGGCCCGGACGCCGTGCCGAAGCACACGACCAGTCCGCGGCGCGCCACGCATGCCAGGGAGGTGTGGAACGTGGCGGCTCCGACGCCGTCGTAGACCACCGCAGCCCCGTGGCCTGCTGTCAGCTCGCGAACCCGCTCGACGATGTCGTCGTGGGTGTGGACCAGCACGTGGTCGCAGCCGTGGGCCGCCGCGACCTCCGCCTTGGCGCGGGTCGACACGGTTCCCATCACGCGGAGACCCAGCAGCTTCGCCCACTGGACAACGATGAGTCCGACGCCGCCGGCCGCCGCGTGCAGCAGGATCATGTCGCCGGTACGCAGCGGGTGGATGCGCCGTAGAAGGTAGGCCGACGTCAGCCCGCGCATCGTCATGGCCGCTGCGGTGTCGAAACCGATCACATCGGGCAGCTGGATCAGGTGATCGGCCGGCAGGACGCGTTCGGTGCTGTAGGCGCCGAGCGGGCTACCGGTGTAGGTCACCCGATCGCCGCGTGCGACCGACGCCACCCCCGTCCCGACCTCCTCGACGACGCCGGCTGCCTCCACTCCCATCCCGGCCGGTAGCTCGGCGGGGTAGAGCCCGCTGCGGAAGTAGGTGTCGGCGAAGTTCAGCCCGACCGCCTCATGCCGAACCCGGGCCTCGCCAGGTCCGGGCCGCCCTACTTCCACGGCTTCCCACCGCATGACCTCCGGGCCTCCCGGCTCGGCGAAGCGGATCGCTTTGGCCACCGGAGCCCACCTCCTCGTCGCTTCGATGTGACGTGCACGACGCTAGGAGCCGAGACTTCGCGTAACTTGCCTTCCGGAGACACAATCCTGTTCATCTCGGGACATCGGAGGGAGCTGCCGATGCCGTCCGGGTCACTGGCGCGCTACGCGGCCCTGAGCAACTTCATCGAGCTCAGCCGCTCGCTCGGGCTCGATCCAGCGGCCATGATCCGGAACGTCGGGCTCGATCCCGCCGGCCTGAGCCTGCAGGACCGCTGGATCCCCGCCATGGCGGTGGCTCGGTTGCTCGAGCAGGCGGCCGCTGCCTCGGGTCGCGAAGACTTCGGACTACGACTGGCAGAGCTTCGTCGGTTCTCGCACCTGGGGCCGCTGAGCTTGGTCATCCGCGAGGAACCCGATGTCCGAAGCGCCCTGCAGCTGCTGATCCGCCACGAGCACATGTACAACGAGGCGCTCCACACCCGTATCCGTGAGGACAACGGGATCGCGATTCTTGGAGTCGAGCTCGACGTGCCAGGGGCCGTCACCAGGCAGTCCGTCGAGCTCGCGGTCGGAGTGCTCCACCGGCTCATGCAAGGATTCCTCGGATTCCACCTGGCAGCCCCTCACCGTCGGCTTCACCCACCCGGCTCCGCGCGGGGTGACGGTCCACCATCGGGTCCTGGGACCGTCGGTCAAGTTCCAACAGAGCTACAACGGGCTGGCGGTGTATGCGGCCGCCCTGGACGCCCCGAACGGAATGGCAGACCCCGTCCTGCGCGAGTACGCCCAGCACTTCCTTGGCTCCCTCGAGGTAGCCAAGGAAAAGACAACCGCAAACAGAGTCCGTGAGCTCGTCGAGATGCTCCTGCCGACCGGCAGATGCTCCGTCGATCAGGTGGCGCGAAGCCTCGGCGTCGACCGCCGCACGGTCCACCGCAGGCTTGCACGGGAGGGCCAGACGTTCAGCTCGGTGCTTGACTCCACCCGGCGAGGGCTCGCCGAACACATGGTGCTCAACCGGAACCGCACGCTGACCGACGTCGCGCAGATGTTGGCCTTCTCCTCACACAGCAACTTCACCCGCTGGTTCCAAGCCCAGTTCGGCTGCAGCCCCACCGAATGGCGGCGCCGCGCGACGTGACCCGTCGCTGGCAACGAACGGGACGACGGGTGTTACCGCGACCTTGCAGAGATCAGAGTTGGTCGATGCCGTATCGCGGACAAGCGGCTGCTCGCGCCGGTGGAGGTTACCGCCCGAGCGCCCGGACCAATAGATCTTTGACCTCGGCCATACCATCCTCGATGGACCGAACGCGGGCGCCGGTGTCGTCCAACTTGGCCTCCACCGCACCCAACCTGGTCTCCACCGACGCAACCCGCTCGGTGACCTCGCGCTGGTTTGCCCCTAGCGCATTGACCGCCGCCAACACCGCCCGGTAGTCAGCACGCTCGGCTTCGAGCGCGGCGACGCGCGCTTCCAGGTCGGCCAACGTGGCAGGCATCGAGCGGATGCTACCGGGGCGCGGGTCGGCGATGCGACGGAGCGGCCCAAGTGGGCGGCCCAAGACCCTGGACACCCTCGCGGCCACATGGAGGCACCGCGCCCTGACCGACCGCCGTGCTCGCCGAGCCGCCTACGACCTGCGCAAACTACGCGGCACGGACTTCCGCGCCGAGGTCGGTGTCGAACACCAGCACCGTCCGGTGCGACCGTTGGTGGTTGGTGGTGGTGACCCCGGGGGGTGGCGGTGGAGGCGACCGGTGCCGGTTCACGCCGGTGGGCGGCGGTGACGGGTGCGTCGTCTGGGATCGGGGCGGCGTTCGCGCGGGCGTTGTCCGCGGAGGGGTTCCGGGTGGTGCTGATCGCGCGCGGGGCCGCCGCGCTCACCGCGCTCGCCGCGGAACTGCCAGGCCCGGCCGAGGTGCTCGTCGCCGACCTGGCGAGCTTTGAGGACCTGGCCCGGGTCGGGGCGAGGCTCGCGCAGCCCGGCTCGCAACGGGTGAGGTTGCTCGTGAACAACGCCGCTACCGGCCGGTGGGGGGCGTTCGTCGAGCAGCGGCCCGAGGTTCTGGACGAGACGGTCATGGTCAACTCGACCGCGGCGGCGCGGTTGGCGCGGGCCGTGCTGCCGGGCATGCTGGCCGCGGGTGAGGGTGGGCTGATCACAGTCTCGAGTCCGGCGGGGGCGCGGCCGGCGCCGATGCTGGCCGCGTACGGGGCGAGCAAGGCGTTTCTCGACGCACTGGATGCCTCGCTGCGCGTCGAGCTCGGCGAGAGCCCGGTCGTCGTCACCACGGTGTGGCCGGGCTGGACCCGCACTGGGTTCCACCAGCGACTCGGCCAGGACGTCGCCGCTGTCGCGCCCGAGCTTTGGGTCAGCGCCGACGTTGTGGCCCGCGAGGCGCTGCGGCGGCACCGTCTGGGCCATCACTGCGTGCGGGTGCCCGAACCGACCCTGCGCCAGCGGACACTGGACGCGGGCCGCCGGGCACGGCGAGGACTTCCGGGCCCGGTCAAGGCCATCGCCCGCCGCGCCCGCACCCTCCTCGGCCACAGTCATGATCCACGGTGATCCACGCCGGGGGACGTCCACCTCGGCCGGCGCCCGTCGTCCATGTCGTGGTGGAGCTCCTGGACGGCTCCGTACCTGTGGGCGATCGCCTCGGGTGTCCAGGCGCCGGCGAGGACGACGAGGGCGTCGAAGACGTCGGCGTTCAGCCCGCCAGTGTCGACCAGCGCGTCGTGCCGCCGCTCGATCACGCAGCCTGACCCGGAGGGAGGGGTCGATGGTGCTCTGGCGCTCGAGATGGTGCGAGGCGTTCGAGGAAGGCACGCCGAGGCCCGGTCACCCGGCGTCAAGGGAAACCGGTGACCGGGCCTCGGTCGCGGACTTCGGCCGTGCGCCCGGGCAGCGTCTCGCGCCCCGGCCGACCGGACGGGACTAGTTGTTGGCGTCGATGCCGTTGCTGCAGCTCTTGGCGCTGGCGGCGCCGTTCCCGTGCCCGGCCGTGGAGAGGATCGGCAGGCCCAGGACGTTGTCCTGGACGGGGACCTGCACGCCCAGCACGTTGACCGGGACGTCGTTGTTGCACAGGTCGCCGGTGGTGTTCGGGGCGAAGTCGCTGGAGTTGATCAGGCCCTTCTGAAAGGTGGGGCCGTCGTCGTGGTGACGCGAGACGCCGTGGTGGTCGCCGTGGTCGCCACCGTCCGAGCTGGTGTTGGCCAGGGCCATGCCCGTGGTCGAGAGCAGGCCGGTGGAGACGATGGCCGTGGCGAGCACGGTCTTGCGCAGGGTCGCCATGGGCGAGGTCCTTCCTGACTGGGGAGCGTGGCCAGGCGGTGATCACACCGCGCAGCCGTTCAATGACGGACCGTCAACGATGAGGAGCCGTCTAACGTTCGGGTGTCCATCACTCATTCAGCGCAACGGGTGACCCTTCGTGCGAGCTAGCGGGCTCGGCGGGCGCGATGGTTGGCGACGTTGACGCGGTTGCCGCAGAGGTCGGGCATGCAGTATCGACGTCGCCCGGGACGGCTCGTGTCGATGAAGGCGCCGGAGCAGGTGGGGGCGGCACACGGGCGGAAGCGTTCGGCCCCGAGCGTGTGGACGACGCCGAGGATGCCGACCGCACACACCAGGGCGAGGTGATCCGCGAGGTCGGCGCCGGGGCGGGTGACGACGTGCCAGCGGCGCCGGCCGAGATCGTCGGTGGCCAGGGTGAGTGCTCCGACGGAGGTACTGAGCTCGGTGGCCCCGGCGACGAGCCGGTCAGGGTCGGGCTGGTCGATCACGGCACGTGCCGCGTCGCGCAGCCGGCGTACGGCGGTGAGGGCGTCGGACCCGGCCTCGTGAGGTGGGTCCGGCACGACCTGGTGGTCGTGCAGGAACTGGTCGAGCGCTGCGGCGTCGGGGAGCTTGTCGACGCCGCTCCACACGCCGGGGGCGGTGTTCACCAGGTCCGTGGCGACCCCTGCGCCCCATGCGTAATCGTCTAAAGAGACTTGCATACCTTACACACTCCTCCTAAGGTAACGCCCAAACGCCGAGTTTAAGCCTTAGGAGTCGCTCATGGTGAGCAGCGCGCCGGTCTCCACGTCGTGGACGTTGCGCGACCGGATCGAGACGACCTCCGGGACGGTGGCGGTCGAGGTCATCGGTGACGGCCCGCCGGTGGTGCTGACCCACGGCACGCCGTCCTGGTCGTTCCTGTGGCGAGAGGTGGCGCCCCGCCTCGCCGAGGACCACACGGTCCACCTCTGGGACCTGATCGGCTACGGCGACTCGGAAGCGGCCGCGGGCGCACGCCCCTCGGTCGCCCTGCACGCAGCGACGCTCACGGAGCTCGTCGAGCACTGGGGACTGTCCGGCGACCACCGGGTCGCGTTCGTCGGCCATGACATCGGCGGCGGCGCCGTCCTGCGCGCCCACCTGCTCCATGGCGTCGTCGCCGGTGGCCTGGTGCTGCTCGACACCGCCGTGCTCACCCCGTGGGTCACCCCGGTCGCGACACACATGCAGGCCCATCTCGAGGCCTACCGCAGCATGCCGAACTCGTTGTTCGGCGAGGTCATCGCCGCTCACCTGTCCACCGCCACGGCCACGGCCATGCCCGAGGCGGTCCAGCGCGCCTACCTCGAGCGCTACGACGGCGACGACGGCCAGCAGCGCTGGCTCGACCAGGTCGCCGGCTTCACCGAGGACGACACCCGCCAGGTCGTCGACGATCTCGGCCGGCTCACCGTGCCGGTGCACCTGATCTGGGGCGAGCACGACCAGTGGCTCCCGCTCCACACCGCACGCGCACTGCACGCCGCGATTCCCGGCGCGGAGCTGACCGTGATCCCCGCCGCGGGTCACTTCGTCATCGAGGACGCCCCCGACGCCGCCACCGCGGCCATCCACGCCGCCGTGAGCCAGACCCCGACCGACGTTCGCCCCAGGAGCTGACCGCCATGCCACCGGCCACGCGAGCCCCTCGCCCCGCCCTCCGACCGACCGGCCGCCGCACGGCGAGCACCGTCACCCAGGCACCGACGACGGTGCTGGTCATCTCGACACGTGGCGACACCCGTGGCGCGGCCGCGGCCGAGGCCTACGCGGCCATGCTGAGCGACATCGACCCGCACACCGCGCCCGTCGTCGCCACCCACGCCGGCGCGTCCGACCTCGCCGAGCGCGTCGCCTCCGCCGACCGGATCCACGTCCTCGACCCCGGACGCTTCCGCGCGTGGCAGGAGCGCCGCCGCGCCCGGGCCGACGGCCGCAGCGGCCACCTCGCGGCGCCCGGCCGAGCCGGTGACCGCCTCGCGGTCTTGGAACTCGTGCGTGACCACCGGTCGCGCGTTCGGTGGATCACCCGCTGACCCGGAGCCGGGGAGTTGTGGTGAAAGCTCATCCGAGGGCCGAGAGCAGCGGCTGTGCACTCAAGCCCGTCGCGAGCTCCCGCGCCAGCACCGCGGAAAGCCGGACAGCGGTCGAGCCGGGCGGCGGCTCCTCGGGGGCGCCGTCGAGCGTCGCGAGCAGCAGACGCGGCGAGAGGCGCAGCGGCTCGACGTCGACGCCGAGCAGCACGATCCGCGCGGGATGGACCTCTCTCCCGAGCCGGCGCGCGACCGCGCCGGCCAGCGAGAAGTCCGCTGCCAGGTTGTCCTCGGCGCCGTCGGCCGGGCTGAACAGCGGCGCGGTCAGGACCTGCACCGGGCGCGACCACGGGCCGCGGGCGGGGAGCTCGGCGATGACCAGGGACGGGATGGCGGCGCGGGTCGTCAGCAGCGGGCCACGGGAGACCCGGGTGCGCAGCGGCATGTCCGCTCCGCCGGGGGCCCGGTGGCCGGCCCGTGCCCAGGCCGCCGCGAACTCGTGGGCGAGCGCTTCGTCGAGCCCGACGACCTCCAGCTGGTTCGCCATCGTGAAGTCGAGGAACGGGGCGGGGCCGCCCAGATCCGCTTCGAGAAGCCGGTAACCGACGTGCGCCTCGCCGGGATGCCCGTCGGGGGCCAGCGCCCGGAGCGCGGCACCGTAGTCGGGGAAACGGGATCCGTCCGCGCGCCACGGCCGGGTGCCGAACGCCTCGACGCTGGCGCTGGTCACCGCAGGGTGGGGCCCGCTCGCGCGCCAGCCCAGGTCGAGATCGCTGAGGGGAACCGGGCAGAGCGCCCGACGGCGGCTGTCCGGCTCGTCCGCGCCGGCGGCGGGCGGGGGCCAGGTGGGCGCGAGCCGGTCGAGCTGTTCGCGATGGCGGGTGAGCAGGAGCCGTTCTCGGCTCCAGCGGCGCACGCTGGCCCGGATGCGGCGCTGTTCGGCGGGCGAGACCCGCGGCGAGGGCAGCTCGGGTCGCGACTCCTGAGCACCGTGGCGGGTCGCGCCGCGAGGCTCGCGCGACGGTGGCTGAGGTCGTCGGGACCGACGACCTGAGGTCAGCCAGTCCCAGTCCCCGCTCATTCCGTGGAGGTGTCGGCCGCCTCGGTGAGTGCGGGCGGCTCGACGAGTAGGGCCACCCCGCTGTGGGCGTGGACGTCGACGGTGAAGGCCTGCAGGTCGTCGACGACCCCGACCTGCTCCTGGCTGAACATGTCGAGCACGGTGGCGCCGGGGACGAGGACCTCGGAGCGGACGGTGCTCGTGAGACGTTCGGCGCCGAAGTTGAGGACGGTCAGAGCGTGGCGGGTCCCCGGCACGGTGTGGCCGTCGATCTCGTGGACGAGCACCAGCAGCCCCCGGTGGGAGACGTCGGGGATGTCGACCTGGCGGCTCGTCGCGATTCCGTAGTGCTTGCGCACCGCGAGAATGGCCCGCAGCTGGCACAGGAAGCTCGAGTCGTCGGCGAGCTGGTCGGGGATGGTCCCGTAGAGGCTGCGTCCGCGCGGCATGCCCTCCGCGGAGCGGGTCGCGTGCGGGTCGACCCCCATGAGGTCGTGGGCGGGGCGGTGGATCCAGCGGGTGTCGCCGCGTGACACCAGGTCGGCGACCTCCTCGGGAGGCAGGGTGACCATGCCGCACATGTCCCAGCCCGAGAGCGCGAAGACCCCGGGCTGCATGGCGTTGTACATGGCCAGCATCAGGTGCACGGAGCGGATGCGCTCGGCGTCGGCGTCGGTGATCGCGTCGAGCTCCCGGAAGCCCAGCGCGGCGGCGATGACCGTCGCGGTGGTGCAGGCGATGCCGTTGGTGGTGAACACCAGGTTGTAGGGGGCGTTCTCGCCGCTGAGGTGCTCGATGAGCTCGCCGCGCACGATGTCCCCGATCTCGCCACCGGTGGTGGGTTCGCCGCGGAAGGTGAACAGGTCGTCGCGGTGCCCGGTCGACCAGTGCACCAGCTCATAGGTCATCTCGTCGTGGTTCTGCAGCGCGTGGACGAGCGACGCCGGGTCGATGCCCGAGGCGAGGCAGGTCCGCATGCACAGCCGCAGGAACTCGGTGTCCCCGGTCGCCAGCGCGTGGTGATAGCCGGGCCGGTTGACGAAGTCGTAGGACAGATCGGCACCCGCCTCGCCGACCTCGCGGATGTCGTCGATGGTCAGGTTGAGCTCCTGGAAGGTGAACCCGCCGACCTTGCGCACCATGGAGGCGATGAGGTGGTTCGCGGCCTCGGACAGCGGGTGCCCCTCGGACCACGCGGGGTTGCCTTCCGAGGCGCTCTTCTCCACCCCGAGGAACCCGTTGGCGTCCAGGCGCAGGGCGCCGGAGCCGAGGTCGGCCAGCGAGTGCAGGGCGTCGCCGATCGTCAGGCGCATCCCGGCGAAGGAGGGGTCGAGCCAGTTGATCGAGGGCTGGCCCTCCTTGAAGTAGTGCAGGTAGACCCAGCGGCGGGCGACGCCGTCGACGCCGACGACCTCGCGGGTGGCCGACCAGTTGGTCTCCTTGACCCCGGCGGAGTAGAAGATGACGCGCTGGAGGCGTCCGATGATGTAGCCGGCCTTCTCCAGGCGCTCCTCGGTGGCGGCGTCGAGGTTGACCGAGTCCCGCCCAGGGGGGACCTCGGGCAGGTAGTCCCAGTCGGCCGGCTCGATCTCGACCATGTGGTAGATGCCGGGGTAGTCGGCGTAGGCCATCTCGGCGAGCCGGAAGTCGGCGCCCTTGCCGGTGTGCCCGGGGACGACGTCGTCGATGATCGTGCCGCCGTAGAAGGTGGCCATCCCGCACATGGCGCGGAACTCGGCCTCGGAGCCGAACGCGGGATCGATGACGGTGGAGATGCGGTCGAAGTGCCCGTCGACGCTGGGGGTGTGGTCCCACCCGGAGATGCCGCCGGCGCGCTTGACCGGCCCGGTGTGCACGGCCTCGATACCGATGGTGGCGAACGCCGACCACAGGTCCTCCTCGCCCAGCGCCGCGAGGAACGACTGACCGGGGCGGGTGATCAGCGAGAGCGGGTAGGCGGTGAACCACACCGAGGCGGTGTCGACGGCCAGGCGCGGGTCGGGGTCGGCGTAGGGGTTCTGCCACATCGTGCCCTGCCCGGAGAACTGGCGGGCGATGGTGTTGGCGTCGGCGAGCATCGACTCCGAGAGCAGCCACGACACGTAGGTGGGGTTGGTGCCCACCGGTTCGCCGTCCCGGGCGGTCCAGTGGCGGACGAAGGGGGAGCGGACCCGGGGGCGATGGCGCAGCGAGCGGGGCCGGGCGGGGTGGAAGTGCTCGGCGTAGGTGATCTCGCTGCGCTCGTGTCCCGCCTCGGCCGCCTCGATGTCGTCGGTGAGGGACCCGTCGCCCTCCGGCGGCAGCGTCGGGTCGATCCGCTCGGTCGCCGACTCCGTGATCGCGCGCCCGCCGCGCGGGGTGTCGCGTCCGCCGTCCACTACGCACCTCTTCCTGCCCCCCGGGGGGCGACGGGCTCGGCGAGGATGGTGCCGCACCTCAACTATCGCCGCGCCTGTCGGGTGACCCGTCGTGGGCCCGTCCTGTCGACGCCGGGGGTGCTCGGTCAGCGGAACGACGTGTGCGCGACGCGGGCACCCACACGCTCGAGGTAGGTGCCGACCAGCCGTTCGGTGGCGGTCTCGTCGGGCGAGACGCCGAAGACGTAGTGGTCGGGCCGGAGCAGGACGGCGGCCGCCTGCTGGCCGGCGAACCACTGCGTCCAGGCGCCGGTCGGATCGCCCAGGTCGGGGTCGCCACGCTCGGCGATGCTCACCACCTGGCCGCCGAGCTCGTCCATCGTCGCGGTGGTGGCCGCGTCGAGGGCAGCTGGCGGGGCGGTCCCCCGAGACGAGGAGCACCGGGCCGTCGCCGGTGGCCTCGTCGAGCAGCACCTGCTCACCGTGGTGGCGGGCCGGGAACTGGGGGCCAGCGTCCCGCGCAGCGGATGGTCCCCGTCGTCGACGCGACGCCGGGTCCCAGGACCGGCTCGGCGGTGACGGGCAGGACCCGGGCCGGGTCGGCCTCGCCGGCGATCATCCGGGCGTCGCGCTCGGCCGCTTGCTCGTCGTCGAGGACGCAGATGACCCGGCCGAGCTCGATCGACATCGTGATGGCGTACTGGACGTGCTGGCTGCGCTCGCTGGTGTAGGTGTCCAGCAGGGAGATCTCCGATGCGCCGCGCAGGACGCGGTCGAGCTTCCAGCCCAGGTTGGCGACGTCGCGGAGCCCCGAGCACATGCCCTGCCCCGCGAACGGCGGCATCTGGTGTGCGGCGTCGCCGGCGATCAGGAGCCGGCCCCGGTGCCACTGGTCGGCCCAGCGCGCGGCGAACGTGTAGACCGCGTGGCGCTCGAGCTCGCTGTTCCCCGGGGTACGGCCCCACGGCTCGAGCAGCTCCCACGCCTTCGTGGTGGTGTTGAGCTCCTCGCGGGTCTCCCCGGGCAGGCGCATGAATTCCCAGCGGCGTCGGCCGGGCCCGCCGGAGACGATCGTGGTGGGCCGCGCGGGATCGCAGAGCTGCCAGTTCATCGGCGACCAGTCCCGCTCGTCGCGGGGGATGGTGTCGACGATCAGCCAGTCGAAGAAGAACCCGTGATCCTGCATCGTCGTCCCGATGCGCTCGCGCACGAAACTGTTCGCGCCATCGCAGCCCACCACGAAGCGGGCCCGCGTGCGGCGCTGCTTCTGCACCGCCGTGGTGTGGGTGACCACGACCTCGTCGTCGAGCTCCTCGAGGCCGACCACCTCGGCGCCCCGCAGGAGGGTCACGGTCGGCAGCGCCTCGACCGATGTCGGCGAGCAGCGCCTCCAGCTTCGGCTGGTTGAAGAAGTTCGCCACCGGCCAGCCGTTCGGGCCGATGCCGCTCCAGTCGATCCGGACCAGGGCGTCGCCGTCGGCGTTGTGCCACTCGTAGAAATCCGGCACCGGCTCCGAGATCGCCCGTACCTCGTCGGCCAGCCCCAGGGACTGGAAGATCCGTCCGATCTCGTCGTCGAAGTGCACGGCGCGGGGGAGGGGGTAGGACTCGGGCCACTGCTCGAGGATCAGCACGCGGTGGCCGCGCAGGCCGAGCGTGCGGCCGAGGGCGAGGCCGACCGGCCCGGCGCCCACGACCACGACGTCGTAGACGCGTCTCGTCGGTCATCGCTGCCTCACCGCTCGCTGTGGGAGCCGGTCATGAGCGACGCGAGGTCCTCGGGGTGCAGGAAGGACGGGGGCGGCGGCGGCCCCCAGCGGTAGAGCCCGGACGCGCCCTCGAAGTCCTCGGGGGTCCAGGTCTGGTCGTCGACGATGGCGTCCATGTCGGAGTAGTACTCACTGAAGTTGCCGGCGGGGTCCTTGAGGTACCAGAAGAAGTTGGAGCCCACGTGGTGGCGGCCCAGGCCCCAGATGTGGCGCTCGGGGTGGCCCTCGAGCATCGCGGTGGCGCCGCGGCCGACCTCGTCGACGTCGTCGACCTGCCAGGAGGTGTGGTGCATGAAGTCGACGGGGGCGGGCAGGACCAGCACGTTGTGGTGGTCGGTGGAGCAGCGCATGAACGTCGACAGGCCCGGCACCTGATCGGAGAGCTTGAACCCGAGCCCGTCGAGGAAGAACGCGCGGGTGGTGTCGTAGTCGGTGGAGCCGAGCACGAAGTGGCCGAGCTTGCGGGGGGTCACCTGGCCCTGGCGCAGGATGCCCGGGGCGCGGGTGTTCTCGCGCTCGAGGCGTCCGACGCCGTTGTAGGGCGTGGGGTCCTGGCGGGGCTGCTCGAGGCGGGGCAGGACCTCGACCACGCCGCGGGCGCCGGAGACCGGCTCGTAGGTGGTGACGGTGTCCTGGGCCTGTTCGACCTTGTAGTCGTGGCGGGCCAGGGAGGCGGCGATGCGGCCGAGGTCGTCGTGATCGTCGGCGGCGATGCGGAACTCGACGAGGCGGCGGCGGTCGGCCGTGACGAGCTCGAGCTGCTCGCCGCCGTGGGTGGTGGCGAAGGCGGTGCGGCCGTTCTCCTCGGAGCCGCCGGTGCGGGTGAGGCCGAACTCGTCGTAGTAGGCGGCGGTCTCGGCGACGTGGGGGACGCCGACGGTGAGCTTGGCGACGCGGTGCAGTGCCATGGGATCCTCCTCGATCCTCTCGCGGCGATCAGGGGTGGGCGGGTCGGGCGGGCGCGACGAAGCGGTGGCGCATCTCGCCGATCCCGGTGATCCACGTGGTGAGGACGTCGCCGTCGTGCAGGAACTGCTGGGGGTCGCGGCCCACGCCGACCCCAGCCGGGGTGCCGGTGAAGATGACGTCGCCGGGCAGCAGCGGCGTGATCGCGGAGAGCTTCGCGACCAGCGTGGGTACGGAGAACACCAGGTCGCCGGTGTGGCCCTTCTGGACACTGGTGCCGTTGACCTCGCAGCCCAGCTCGAGGCGGTCGCGGTCGGCGAGCTCGTCCGGGGTGACCAGCTGCGGGCCGACCGGGCTGTAGCCCGGGTAGGACTTGCCCATCCCGAACTGCGGCGGGGCGGCGGCGAACTGGGTGGTGCGGTCGGAGATGTCCTGGCCGACGGTCAGCCCGGCGACGTGGTCCCAGCCCTCGGTCTCGGGGATGTGCTGCCCGCCGGCGCCGATGACCGCGACGAGCTCGACCTCCCAGTCGACGTTGCCCGGCGAGAGCGTGATGTCGCCGTTGGGCCCGGTGAAGCTCGAGACGTACTTGGTGAACACCACCGGCTCGGCGGGCAGGTCGAAGCCGGACTCGGCGGCGTGGTCGCGATAGTTCAGTCCGATCGCGAACACCTGCGCCGGGCGGGGGACCACCGCGCGCAGGCTCTGTTCGCTGATCGGCTGCGCCGCGTCGAGGGAGGCGCCGGCGGCCCACTCGCGGAACTCGGCCCACCGGTCGTAGACCGCCTGCGGGTCGGCGGAGAACCGACCCTCGCTGGCGGCCTCGACGTCGAGGGCCCGCTCGGGCGCCTCCGGGTCGACGAGCACGAGACGGCCGGCGGAGTTGGCGAGACGCACGGGATCGCTCCTGGATCGTGGTAGCGGAAGGTCCTGCGATATCCCGCGTGCCGCGGGACGCCCTCAGAGTGACACGACCGACGTCTGATGTACAGCCTGATTTTCAACATTTCTACGGTCGTCGACCGATGGCGCTAGATTGTCGGTATGACGAGGGGAGCTCCGACCCGCGGCGAGGCGGTGTTCGCGGCGGTGCGCGCCGACATCCTGGCCGGGCGGCTGACACCCGGGTCGCGGCTGCCGTTCGCGGAGCTGTGCGGACGCTACGACGCGAGCATGGGTGTGCTGCGGGAGGCGCTCTCCCGGCTGGCCGAGCAGGGCCTGGTCCGGGTCGAGCCCCAGCAGGGGTACCGGGTCACCCCGCTGTCGGTCGAGGACCTCGCCGACCTGACCGCGGCCCGGGTCCGCATCGAGGGTCTCGTCCTCCGCGACGCCGTCGCGCAGGGTGATCTCGCGTGGGAGTCGCAGGTGATCGCCCTGCACCACACGCTCACGCGCACGCCGCAGACCGACCCCGACGACCCTGCCCGCCTCGGCGAGGCCTGGACGCATGCGCACGCCGCCTTCCATGCCGGCGTCCTCGCCGGCTGCGCCAACCGGCGGCTGCGCACGATCGCCGACGGGCTCCGCGACTCCGCCGAGCTCTACCGGCAGTGGTCACGCCCGCTCGGGCACGACGAGGACCGCGACGTCGCCGGCGAGCACCGCGCCTTGCTCGACGCCGTGCTCGCCCGCGACCCCGAGACCGCCGTCGGCGTGCTGACCCGCCACATCGAGCACACCACGGCCGTGCTGCTCGACGAGGCCGCCACGCTCGGCGAGCCCGCCGAGCGGACGTGAGCCCCGCGGCCCGATGGAGCGGCCACGAGTCGTCAGCGCTCGCTGTGGAGCCCGGCGAGCTCGTCGGCCACCGCGGGCCGGCGGCCGCCCGTCATCGGTCCTCGAGCCGAGCACCCGACGAGGAACGCGTCGACGAGCCGCGCGGGGTTCTCGCCCCGGGCCACGGTGCCGTGCACCGCGAAGTCCGGACGGACGAGGACGGCGTCCGCCCCGAGCTCGTCCAGCCAGCTCGCGTACGCGCCGGTGTCGTCGACGACCACCCCGGACGCGGCCCGGAACCCGAGCCCGACAACCGCCACCCCGAGGTGCGCGAGTGCCTCCTGACGGTGCGCGTCGGGCATCGCTGAACCCTGGCGGATGATCAACGCGCCGGGCCCGACCACGTCGTCGAACAAGCCGGTGCCCGACGTCGAGGTCACGACCGCCTGGATCGACACGTGGCCGGCCGCGTCATCGCCGTCCGCGGCGACGCCGGCGCCGAGCCGTGGCGGCGGCGGTGGTGGTGGCGCCAGGGTGGGGTCCGCGCGTTCGGCGAGCATCCGGGCGTCACGCGCGGCGGCCTCATCGGGGTCGGTGATGCAGATGACCTGGCCGAGCGCCATCGAGAGGTCGATGAAGTGGCGCACGTGCGGGATGCGCTCGGTCTCGACGGTCCCGAGGAGAGCGTCGTCGGTCGCGCCGCGCAGCACCAGGTCGAGCTTCCAGCCGAGGTTCATCGCATCGCGCAGCCCGGCGCACATCCCCAGCCCGGCGAACGGCGGCATGAGGTGCGCCGCGTCCCCGGCGATCATCAGCCGGCCTCGGCGCCACTCGCGCGCCCAGCGCGCCTGGAAGGTGTAGACGGCGTGCCGCTCCAAGGTGGCGTTGTCGGGATGCACGCCCCACGGCGCGAGCAGCTCCCAGGCGCGCTCGGCCCGGTCGAGCTCCTCACGGGTCTCGTCCGGCAGCCGCATGAACTCCCAGCGCCGCCGGCCGGGGCCGCCGGGCACGAGCGTCGTCGGCCGAGCCGGGTCGCAGAGCTGCCAGGCCGGCGGGTCGAATCGTGGCGCGTCGCCGTGCACCACCACGTCGACGACCAGCCAGTCGAAGAAGTAGCCGAGGTCCACCTGGTCGACGCCCATCACCCCACGCACGACACTGTTCGCCCCGTCGGCGCCGACCACGTACCGGGCGCGCAGGAGACGCCGCTCCGCTCCGTCGGGACGGGATGTAAGGACGACCTCCAGCGGGGCCCCGGGGTCGTCCGAGATCCCGGTGACCTCCCAGCCGCGCTGGACCGACACGGTGGGCTGGGCACGGACGAGCTGGTCGAGCTCCGTCTCCAGCAGCGGCTGCACGAAGAAGTTGGCGGAGTGCCACCCGGTCGGCGCGACCCCCGACCTGTCCATCACCAGGAGGTCGTCGCCCGCGGCGTTGCGCCACGCGTAGAGGTCGTCGTACGGCTCGATGGCGGCGCTCTCGTCCGGGCGCAGGCCCACGTTCTGCAGGATGCGGGCGATCTCGTGGTCGAAGTGCGCGGCACGCGGCCTCGGGTAGAAGTCGGTCCAGCGCTCGACCACGGCCACCCGGTGGCCGGCCCGTCCGAGGAGCAGGGCCAGAAGCTGGCCGACCGGGCCGTAGCCCACCACGACGACGTCGTAGTCGATCTCCATGTCAGCTCCCCTCGCTGCTCAGCTCAGGCCCAACAGCCGCTCGGCGTTGCCGTGCGCGATCTTGGCGCGGTCGGCCTCGCTGATCGGGGCGGTGCGCAGGAACTCGGTGGCGATGTGCATCTCCTCGAAGGGGTAGTCGGTGCCGAAGAGGATCCGGTCGGCACCCAGCGCGAGCAGTGCGCAGAGCAGCGGCGGGGCGTCGCAGACGCCGCTGGTGGTGACGTAGAGGTTGTGGCGCAGGTAATCCGAGGGGCGCTCGCGGGCCAGCTCGATGCCGTGGTGGGCGTGGTAGTCCCACCGTGAGTCCAGCCGCCACAGCGCGTAGGGCAGGCCCTCGCCCATGTGCCCGAGGAGGAGTTTCGCCTCGGGGAAGTCGTCGAAGACGCCCCCGAAGACCAGCCGCAGCACATGGGACGCGGTGTCGATGCCCCAGCTCCACATCGGCCCGATGAGTTCGGGGTGGCCGGAGAAGACGTGGGCGACGTCAACGCCGTTGGCCGGGTGCAGGTAGAGCGGGACGTCGAGGCCCGTGGCGTACTCCCACACCACGCGCATCTCGGGATCGTCGAGGTAGCGGCCCTGGGTGTGGGCGTTGACCAGCGCACCCTTGAGGCCGAGCTGACTGACGGCGCGCTCGAGCTCCTTGGCCGCCGCCTGCGGGTCCTGCAGGGGGAGTGCGGCGAAGCCGGCGAAGCGATCAGGGTGCTCGGCGACCGTGGCGGCGAGCAGGTCGTTGACCGCGGCCGCCCGTGATACGGCGACCGCGGCCTCGTCCTCGGCCTGTATGCCCGGGGAGTTGAGCGAGAGCACCTGCACATCCAGCTCGGCGGCGTCCATGGCGGGCAGGCGCTCGGCGGTCAGATCGAGCAGGCGTCGCGAGGCCTCGGCCCACTTCGCGGGTTGGAGGAGGGCCGCCGCGCTGGCGCCGTACGGGGCCAGCTCCCCGGTCACGAAGTGCTCTTCCAGCCCGATCGTCCGCATGCGCTCGCTCGCTTTCACTATGATGCATTGACTTCACTAATGATGGAACCTACGGTTCGCTCGTGTCAAACCTCACGAGGGAGCGGGCTGTGGGCAGTGCTGTCGACGCCGTCGACGTCGCGGTGGTGGGCTACGGCCCGGTCGGGATGGCGACCGCCGCCCTGCTCGGGCGCGCCGGCCACACCGTGGTCGTGCTGGAGCGCTACGCCGGGCTCTACAACCTGCCGCGCGCCGCGACCTTCGACGACGAGACGATGCGCAGCTTCGCGCGCCTCGGGATCGCGGAGGAGCTCCGCCCGACGCTGCGGGTCCAGCGGTTCTACGACTGGCGCAACGGTGTGGGTGACCTGCTCATGCGCCAGGAGTTCGCCGAGGTCGGCCGGAACGGCTGGCCCGAGTGGAACATGATGTACCAGCCCGCGCTCGAGGACGCGCTCGACGGGCTGTGCCGCTCCACCCCCGGGGTCGAGGTGCGGCTCGGTTCCCCCGTGACCGCCATCGACCACGACGCCGAGCTCGTCGCCCTGCGCACCGCGGACGGCACTCGGGTCACGGCCCGCTTCGTCGTGGCCTGCGACGGCGGCAACAGCTTCGTGCGCGAGGCCCTCGGCATCGGTCAGGACGACTACGGCTTCGCCGAGCCGTGGATGGTCTGCGACTTCCGGCTCCGGCGGCCCCTCGAGGACATCGGGGTGCCGGCGGCGCTACAGCTCGGCGACCCCTCCCGGCCGACGTCGATCATCTCGCTCGGCCCCGACCACCACCGGTTCAGCTTCATGCTCGACGCCGAGGAGGACTTCGCGACCGAACGGGCGCCGGAGAAGGTCTGGGCTCGTGTGTCCCGGTGGTTCTCGCCCGAGGACGCCGAGCTGATCCGGGTGGCCACCTACACGTTCCGGTCCCTGGTGGCGCACCGCTGGCGGTCCGGTCGCGTCCTGCTGGCCGGGGACGCCGCCCATCAGATGCCGCCGTTCCTCGGCCAGGGCATGTGCTCGGGCGTCCGCGACGCGCACAACATCGCGTTCAAGCTGGACCTGGTCCTGCGCGGCGCCCTCGGTGTGGAGGTGCTCGACACCTATCAGAGCGAGCGCGAGCCGCACGTGCGTGCCGTCGTCGAGAAGGGTGTCGAGCTCGGCCGGACACAGACGATCCGCGACCCCGAGCGCGCGGCCGAGCGCGACCGCACGCTGCTCGCGCGGCGCGCCGGCGCGGACGCGCCCCATGGATTCCACTTCCCCGGCCTGGGTCCGGGCCTCCTGGGCACCCGCGGCGGCGCGCTCTCGATCCAGGGTCGGGTCGACGACGGGGGCCGCGTCGACCGTCTCGACCAGGTCGTCGGCGGCGGCTTCCACCTGCTCGTGGCAGAGGATGCCCTGCCCGCGCTCGACCTCGAGGCCCTGGACGCGGCCGAGGTGCGGGTCGTCGCATTCGGCGAGCAGGCCCGCGGCCGCACCGTGATCGACGTCGACGGCACCTACCGCCGCTGGTTCGACGAGCTGGGCGCCGCCGCCGTCGCGGTCCGCCCCGACCTGTACGTCTTCGGCGCCGGGACCGATCCCGCCGTCGTCGCCGCCGAGCTGCTCTCCGCGATCGCACCCGTCCCGGCGCTCGCCGAGCGCTGAGATCCCCTTCCCGCAACGAGGCAGGAGAAGCCATGTCCGCCGCCCACCCGACGTCCTCGTGGACCATACCCGCCGTGGCCGCGGTGTTCGCCGCGCTCGAGGGCTACGACCTCGCCTGCTACGGCGTCACCGTCCCCTCCCTGCTCCACGACCCCAGCATCGGCGCGAACACGGCCGCCGCCGGCACCGTCGGGTCGCTCGTCGCCATCGGCATGCTCGTCGGCGCCGCCCTCTCCGCCGCGATGACCCGCCGCTTCGGCAGCCGCCGGCTGCTCTTCAGCGGAGCGACGCTGTTCTCGGCCGGCATGCTGATCTGCGCCCTCGCCCACGCCTTCTGGCTCTTCGGGGCCGCACGGTTGGTCGTCGGTGTGGGCCTCGGGATCGTGCTGCCCACCATCACCGCCTACGTCGCCGACCTCTCGGCCCCCGAGCGCCGCAACCGCAACATCGGGCTCATGATGTCCGGCTACGCGGTCGGCGCCCTGCTCGCGCCGCTGATCGGGGCGGCGTTGCTGCCCGGAGCCCCGTGGCGCTGGATCTACGTCATCGGCGCCGTGCCCGCCGCCGTGCTCATCCCGCTCGCCGTGCGGATGCTCCCCGAGAGCCCGATCTCAGCGCCGGCGGCCCCGTCGGCGGCCGCGCCGGCGGCCGGGGCAGGGCGGGAGCTGCTGGGCCTGCGACCGCTGCTGGCGCCCGGCCTGCGCACGGTGACGGTGCTGTTCTGGGCGATCTCCTTCTGCGGGCTGCTGCTGGTGTTCGGCATCAGCACCTGGCTGCCCACGATCATGCAGGCCGCCGGCTACTCGCTCGGGTCGTCGCTGCTCCAGACCGCGGCCATGTGGGTCGGTGCCGGCGTGGGCATGATCGCCGGCGGGCGGGTCGCCGACGCCGTCGGGATCAAGCCCGTTCTCGCGGTGGCCTTCCTCGCCGGCTCGGTGAGCCTGCTGCTGATGAGCACGAACCCGGTGATCGGGCTGCTCTTCCTGCTGATGTTCGTCAGCGGGCTCGGCTTCATCGGGTGCCAGGCGCTGACGAACTCCTTCATCGTCACCCGCTACCCGGACGCGCTGCGCGGGCGCGGCATCGGATGGGCCCTGGCGATCGGCCGGCTCGGGGCGATCACAGGCCCGTTGATGGGCGCGGCGATCCTCTCGTCGCGGCTGCCGGTGCAGTGGAACTTCTACCTGTTCGCGGTGCCCGGCGTGCTCGGGGCGGTCCTGGCTGCGCTCGTGCCCGCCGTCCGGTCGCGGGCCGACCGCGTCGCCGCCAGCCCGGAGCCCGGCTTCGTATAGTGCGATCCGTGACAGCGCAGCACGGCGAGGAGCCCGTCGACGCCGGGAGTGGCGTGGGCGAGCCCGTCGACGCCCGGCAGGGCATCCAGTCGGTGGAGCTCGCCATGACGGTGCTGCGCGCCCTCGAGGAGGGACGCGGCCCACAGAGCCTGACCCAGCTCGCCAGCGCGAGCGGCATGGGCGCGAGCAAGGCGCATCGCTACCTCGTCAGCCTGAGCCGCGTCGGCCTCGTCGCGCAGTCGCGCAGCTCCGGGCTCTACGACATGGGGCCGGCGATGCGCCGGCTCGGCATGGAGGCCCTGCGCCGCACGGACGAGGTCGGACTGGCCTCCGAGCACCTGCCCGGCCTGCGCGACCGCACCGGCCACGCGGTGAACCTCGCGGCCTGGGGCGACCACGGCCCGGTGATCGTGCGCTGGGACTACGGTTCCTACGCCCTCCCGATCACCGTGCGTGTCGGCGCCACCATGCCGATGGTCTCCTCGGCGATCGGGCGGGTCTACCTCGCCCACCTCCCCGCGACGCTCGTCGACCCGGTGCTGCGCGGCGAGCTGGAGTCGGGCGCCCGCGCCGAGGTGTCCCGAGCCGAGATCACCCGGATCCAGGAGGCCGTGCGTCGCGACGGCTACGCCCTCATCTCGGGCAGCGTGGTCCCGGGGGTCGCATCGGTGGCGGCACCGGTGTTCTCGGCCGGCGAGTCCCTGCCCCTGGTGGTGGCGGTCGCCCTGCCGGCGCGGGCGGCGACCACGGCGGTGCTCGAGGAGGTCACCGCGGCTCTGCTCGAGGTCACCGGCGAGGTGTCGGCCGAGCTGGGTTACACCTCCCGCGGCGCGTGACTGGCCCACCACGCCCGCCAGCTCGTCGTGCACCTATTCGCCGGCCACGCCTGCAGCGAGCTCCTGCTCGCCGCCGCGCCGCGATCACCGCCGTCCCCGCCCGTCCCGGCTGACCGAGCTCGATCCACCCGACTCCCGACCCTGGGAACCTTTCCGGCCCGTGGATCCGGCGGCCCGCCCGAGCGCGCTCGCCTTGCCGCCAAGCACAATCAGCCCGGTGCCGGCCACCGAGTCGCGAAAAGATCACTGTTGGCCCCACTATGCAAGATCCGGGCTAGGAGCTGTCGATGTCTGGGATTCCCGAGTCGCTGTCCGGTGTCGGACTGACCGCGGTGGGTGTGGCGCTCATCCGGGCACGTGAGACCAGCCGTTCGGACCGCTTGATCGTGGATCCCTACGCGCAGCTGTTCGCGGATGCCGCCGAGGCCGAGTTCATCGGGCCGGACGCACCGGACGGCGCCGAGAACTCGTGGGCGCAGATGCTGAATCTGGTCGAGAGCTTCCACGACGGTCGCGTCCTCGCGACCCGGTACTTCGATGAGTACCTGCTCGCGGCGGTCGAGGCCGGATGCGTGCAGGTCGTCAACGTCGGGGCCGGGCTGGACACCCGGGCGCTACGTCTGCCGCTGCCCGAGCACGTGGTGTGCTTCGAACTCGACCAACCCGCAATGTTCGCCTTCAAAGAGCGGGTACTGCGCACCCACCTCGACGGGCCCACATCCGCTTCCCGACGCCTTGTCGTCCCCACCGACTTGCGGGGGGCATGGCTGGCCGACCTCACCGCGGCCGGCTACGACCGCAGCCGCCCCACCGCCTGGCTCGAGGAAGGAGTACTCGCCTACCTTCCGCCCGAGAACGCCACCGCAGTGCTCGACACGATCACTGAGGTCACCGTGGCGGGGGGCCGCCTGGCGAAAGCGGCGATGCCGCCGCCACGTGAGAACGACGAGACCTACCAGCGCATGCGGACCTTCGTCGGCGGCGAGGGGCCACCAAGCGCCGGAGTCACGGGGGTGGACCGGGAGAACGCTTACCGACTGGCCGACCACGGGTGGCGCCTCACCGTGCAGACGCACGCGGACCTTGCGACCCGCTACGGACGCCCAGGCAGCGACACGAGGCCCGCGGCAAACACCGGGGAGTACATCAGCGCCGAGCGCGTCTAACTTCTGCGCAGTCTCGGCCGCCCGTGAGCATCGGTGCCTCGACTGCTTCGACGAAGCGCGGCGCCAGCGCGGGCGCCCGGCGAACGGTCGCGTCCTGCGCGCGGAATCCGGGGTGTTGTCGTAGGCGATGACCGGGGAGTCGTCGTGGACGAGGTCACGGACCTGCTCGCCGTTTCCGGTCACGGGATCGGGCGCAACGCTGGCGATTGTTGCATTCGGCGGCGATGGCGTGGATGTCGGCTGAATGAGTTTGCCTCGTATCCGGTTGATCACGCAGGTGCTGACTCCCGCATGTGCAGGCCGGTCAGCCGGTCCAGGGCGGCGCGGAGGCTGGTGTCCCCATTGCCGCGAGCGCTGAGATAGCCGTCGGGACGGACGAGGATCCAGTCCCCATCGGTCGCAGCCAGCGTGTCCTGGACCCGGCCGTCAGGATCCCACACACCGTGGTGGTCCTCATCGCGCCGACGCCGGCTGATCGTCACCTTGTCCAGCCAAGCCGGTAGTGACCTGGTCTCCGCGGTGACCTGATCCTGACTGGTGGCGTGCTTGCTCTCAGCAATAACGAGCAGATGCCAGGCTGAGGTCCTCAGCAACGCGCGCAGGGTCGTCCAACCGGGTGATTGAGCATCCCCAGCCGAAATCTGGGTGAGTCGCTGGCCGGGTCGTGGACCCTCAGCTGAATCGTCGTCGGGCACCGTCAGTGGGCTGTCGGGGTAAGCGATGCTCAAACCCGACATGTTCCGAATCAGCTGGCGCATGAAGCCACGATCGGCGTCCTGGGCGTCCCCGTTGGTGGTCTCGACCATGGCGGTGTCCATGACCTCGCTGGTGGAGGCAAGCAGGGCCTGGCCGATGGGGACGCGCTCGGCGTCGTAGGTGTCGAGCAGCGCGGCATCGGCGTGGCCGTGTATGACCATGGCCAGCTTCCACGCCAGGTTGTACGCGTCCTGGATACCGGTGTTGAGGCCCTGCCCGGACGCGGGGGAGTGGACATGCGCGGCGTCACCCGAAACGAAACACCGCCCGACATGCATCGCGGGCACCGCGCGCTGCTGGATGGTGAATTTCGACGCCCAGCTGGGGCTGTCCACGATGGTGTCGCGTCCCAGAGCCTGCGACAACTTGGTGCTGAACTGCCGGGCGATCTGCCCGGGATGCTCAGGCTGTCCTTCGCCGGTGGTGTCGAGTAGCCGCCACCTGCCCGGATCCGGAAACGGGAACGCCATCAGCGCGCCGCCGGCTGGGAACAGCCAGTGCACGCCATCTCGCTCCAGATCGGTGTGCACAACCGCATCGGCGATCAGCCAGGTGTGGGCGGCTTCACCTGCCAACGGGAGCTCGAGGATCTTGCGGACGGTCGAGTGTCCGCCGTCGCAGCCCCACAGGTAGCGTGCACGCACCGTTTCATGCCCCGCGCCGGAGCCATCGCCGCTGCGCAACACGGCCGTGACGACGTCCTCGTCGTGCTGGAACGACTCCAGCTGGGTGTTCCACTCCACCTCGATCCCGGCCGAACCGGCATGCCCGCGAAGCACGCGCTCGGTGATCACCTGATCGACATTGAACATGTACGGAAACCGGGTCACCAGGTCGCCGAAATCAAAATCGAGCCGCATCGCGCGGTCGGGCTGATGGCGGATGAACGCGTTGACCCTCGTTCCGTGCGGGGCGATGTCGCCGAGAATCCCGAGCTGATCGTAGATCTCCAGGCTGCGGGCGTGGGTACCGAGCGCGCGACTGGTCGTGGCCGGACCAGGCGCGGCGTCCACCACACGCACCCAGACACCCCACTGGGCCAGCTGCAACGCCGCCATGAGTCCGACCGGGCCGGCCCCCGCGATGAGGACGTCAACGTCATAGCCTCTCATGGCCCCGACCTCTCCCTGTGTCAGCTATCCTGACACAGGAGCTTATTTCACGACCGAGAGGAGCGCGAGCAATGAGCCGTGAGGGTCGCTCCGAGGCGAACCAGCCACTACTCGCACTCCTACAGCGAGGTGTCCGGTGGTTCTCCGAGGAGCTGCTGGAGCGCTTGGACGCCGCGGGCGTGGCCCCCATCACGCCGGCGCACGCGGCCGTACTCGCGCACCTGGACCACGGCGCATCGCTGAGCATCGCCGAGCTCGCGCGCCGTGCCGGCGTCACCCGCCAGACGATGCATCGCGCTGTCACGCAGCTTCTCGACGAAGGCCTACTGGTCAGTACGCCGGGGCCCGGGTTCCCGCGCAGCACCCTCATCGGACTGACGGACGCGGGCTGTCGGCGTCGTGACGTCGCATCGGGAATTCTTCATGACCTGGAACAGGTTCTGGATAGCCGACTGGGCCCCGGCGGACTGACGGAGTTGCGCGACAGCCTGACGCGCGCGTGGCCGCGATGAAGAACCGGCGGGCCCTTGTGGGCGAAGTGCCGCCCGGCTGGCTCAGAAGATCGCGAGCGGGTTGACGGGGATGCCCGTGGCCGCCCGGATGCGGGGTGGGGCGAGGCTGAGCAGGAACGAGTACCGGCCGAGGGCGCGGCACACGTCGGCGAGCTCGTCGACCTCGGCCACGTCGATCAGCGGCATGCCCAACCGGGCGAGACCGACCTGGTGCAGGGGCATCGGGATCTGACCGTCGACCGGGGGATGGGCGTCACCGATGTCGCCGGCGTAGAGGGCGAGGTCGTGACGGTGCATCCAGCGGATCGCGTCGACGGTCATGCCGGGCGTCGGTGTGCCCCGGTCCCGCGACGCGGTCCACCCGCCGCGCACGACGAGCGCGTCGCCGGGCTCCACGGACACCGCGACACGGGCCAGCGCGGCGTCGAGGTCGGCGCCGGTGACGGGGTGGGCGGCCGGCAGCCGGCCCTGCGGCGCCAGGTCGAGCAGGACGCCCCGGGTGACGACCCCGTCGGCGAACGCCGTGGTGGACCCGTGCCGGACGTCCCCGCCCGGCGTGACGGCGTCGGTCAGCGGGCGTGCCGGGTAGACGTGGCCGTCGACGGGCACGTGCACCACCGCGTCGAGGTGGGTGAGCCCGACGTGGTGGGGCGTCAGGACCAGCACCTCGGCCATGGCCATCGGCGGGGACCCGGTCCACATCATGGCCTGTTGGACCGGCGGCGACGAGGGCGCCGGCGGTGCGAACGGCCCGCCCAACATCGGCGTCGGGTCGACGGGCATCGCCAGCGACACGTGGCGTCCGGTGCGCACCTCGTCGGCGGCGCGGGATCGCACCTCGTCGGTGATCAGGTTGAGGGTGCCCAGCTCGTCGTCGGGCCCCCACCGGCCGCGGTTGTCCGGTAGCTCGTCACCGACCACGGGACGGCTCCCCGGACTACTCGGCGGCTGCTCCGAGGATCCAGTTCCGGAACTCGACCGCGAAGTGCTGGAGGTGGTGCTCGATCACCTGCTCGCCGCACGTGACGGGCAGGGTCACCGAGAGGTGAGCGGTGAACCCGTCGGGCTCCTCGGAGAACGAGTTGGCGATGGAGCCGACGACGGTGCCGTCGGCGAGCACGAGGCGCGACCGGCGGCCGTGCGCCGCGTCGTGGTCGGGCAGCCCCGCTCCCGGGGTCGCGGAGTCGTCCCACTCGCGCATGAAGAACGAGCAGACGTGCTCGCCGAGGGTCTCGACGATGTTCACCCGGCCGCCCATGGCGTGGATGGACCAGTGCTCCGGGTGGGCGGCGAGCAGGACGTCCTCGCGGCCGAAGGCCTGCGCGAGCCACGCGGTGAACTGCGCCGCGGTGATGCCGTGCGCGCGGAGCGTCGTCGTGCCGGTGGTCTCCTGTCCGGCCGAGTGTGCGACCTGTTCGCGGAGGTAGGCGCTGCCGGCCGCGATCTCGTCGGTCAGGAGGTCGAGCAGGTGCTCGCGGCCGAGTGTGCGCTTGAGCAGCGCCAGGGCCCGCCGCGCCGCCACCACCTCGAAACCCTCGATGCTCCCGTCGTGGTCCTCACCGGCCAGGCGCACCCAGGGGCCGGTGTCGGACGGCGCCGCCACGTCGCTGGTCATCGTTGTCCCTCCTGGACGGGGAGCTGCAGGCAGGAGGCGTGCTCGCCTCCGGTGTGGATGACGTGCTGTCCCTGGTTGGCGCCGGTGTACTCACGGATGCCGGGCATCATCGATCCCAGCAGGTTGCGGGAGCTGACGAGGAAGCGCAGCTGCTCGCCGGGGTGGAAGGCGAGCCCGATGGGGAGCAGCTCGATCTCGACGTCGACGACCTCGCCGGGGGAGAGGCGCTCGATCCGGTCGAAGGTGTGGGCCGGGACGTCGTCGGTCGAGAGTGCCTCGTCGAGGTGGCGGGCCGAGACGCGCAGCCGCCCGTCCGAGCCCTTGTAGCGCAGGATCGTCGCGCCGTGATCGGTGAGGTCGTGGGTGATCGCGCTGTGGTTGGGGACGGTGAACGCCTGCAGCGGCGTCCCGTGCGCGTCGAGCTTCTGTACCAGGACGAACAGGTCCATGTCGTCGGCGTCTCGGGCCTCGACCCACAGGTGCGCCTTCGGGTAGCCGACGAGCACGGTCTCCTGGTCGAACCGGACGAGGAAGGACACCGCGTCGGGGTTCGCGTCGACGGCGTAGGACACGGCGGCCTCGTCGGTGGGGGCGGTGGTCGTCAGGGTTCGTGTCCGGCCGTCGAGGTAGTACGTCGTCGACGTGACGTCGGCTGGTGGGAACCGGTCCGCGGGGACGCCGACGCGGTCGCCGCCTTCGAGGTCGAGGACGGAGTAGCGAACCCTGGGGGTCTGTTCCCAGCCGTTGTCCTCGCCCTTGAGGTAGTGGTCGAAGAAGCGACGAAGGTCCTCGACGTTGGCCTCGTCGTAGTAGTCGGGCCACTCCTGGGTGTTGTGGATGCGCAGCCACTTCTGCGTCGAGGCGATCCGTCGCCAGGCGCGGAAGGTCCCCGCGGTGTGCAGGGTGTTGGAGTAGCTGGCCACGATGTAGGCGGGCACGGTGATGCGGCCGAAGTCCGGGATCTTGTTCTCCCAGAGGTCGTCCATCAGCGGGTGGCGCTCGGCTTCGGTGAGGATGTCCTCCTTGCGGTTCCGGCCGAAGAAGCTGCCGTCCTGGAGCTGCTGCGCGAACCCGGTGTCGGGCATGCCGCCGCGGCGCACGAGGTCGCGGTAGACGTCGCTGACACCCTCCCAGGGATTGATCGCCGCCAGGTGCGGGGGCTGCTCGGCGGCGGTGAACCACTGCGAGACCGCGAGGTAGGAGGTGCCGCTTATCCCGACCTTCCCCGAGCACCACGGCTGCCCCGCCAGCCACTCGATCACGTCGTAGCAGTCCCGGCCCTCCTGGCGGTCCCAGAGCACGCTGTCGCCCTCGGAGTCGACCACGCCGCGGACGTCGGGGTTGGCGATCGCGTAGCCCCGGGTGCACCAGTACGCCGGGTCCGGGCCCTCGAACTTCTCCAGCCCGGACACGATCCCGTTGTCGAGACCGACCAGCCCGAACACGCCCATCACGCTCGCCGAGGTTCCCTGCCCCTTGCCGTACGGGCTCCAGGCCACGATCACCGGCACCGGCTCCATGCCTGCCGGACGGAACACGTCGAGGTGGATCGTCACGCCGTCCCGCAGCTCGACTGCCACGTCCTTGTCGAGCACGACGTCGACCGGGAGCGCCCGGAATGGTGGCGCGGCCTGGGATCCGGCCTCCAGCGTCCGGGTCCCCGGGTCGAACGCTGTCAGCACCCCGGTCCGGGTGCCGGGCAGCGGCTGAGAGGGCACGAACACCTTCTCGTCCTCGATCACGGAGCACCTCCGTCCCTACGAGCGCGACGCGCCGTGTTCGGCTGACTCGGCAGAAGATACGATTCGTATCTCACGGAGGACGCTACGCTGCTCCGCCAGATACGACAAGTTTCTTGGAGGGAGCATGGCGGCCACGCGGAGGCACGGCGCCGCCCTGGTGAGTGCCATCCACGACGCGGTTCTGAGCGAGGTCGCGGAGCGCGGCTACACCGACACCACCTACGACGCCGTCGCCCGCCGCGCGGGAACGAGCAAGCCCGTGCTCTACCGGCGCTGGCCCACCAAGGCGCAGATGGTCCTCGATGCCGTGGTCACGGCGCACCCCGGCATGGTCGTCCCGTCGGACACCGGGAGCTTCGCGGGCGACCTGAGAGCGTTCCTGGCCGCGGTGCGCTCCGCGATCGAGGCCTCGGGCCGCCGGACCGTGCTCGGTCTGCTGGCCGAGCTCGACACCGATTCCGGCGCCGCGGTGAGCGAGCTGCTGTTCGCGAAGGGTGCCGACCTCCTGGAGCCGCTCGTCGTGCGTGCCCGGGAGCGGGGCGAGCTCGGGGACTCGCCGGTGCCGGCGGCCGTCGTCCTGCTGCCCCTCGACCTGGCACGCCACGAGCTCCTCGTCGTCGGCACTCTGACCGACGAGAGACTCGACGTGATCGTCGACCAGATCGCCGTGCCCCTGCTGCGCCTCACCAGTGACGGGGGAGTCGGGGCAGGAGACGGGCGGCGCTGCGGGTGGTGAGTGTCGCCACTCCTCGCCGGGAGGAGGCTCGGCGGAGTCGAGAGAGGTGACCGGGGCCGGGCGACGGCGCCGGCTGGCCTCGAATGCGCCGGCCTCCTCGGTGAGCTCGGCGAGGCGTTCGATGCAGGTGACGTGGTCGTCGCCGAGGAGCGAGCTTCATGGGGCCGCCGCTTCGTCGACGACCGTCGAGATGTGCTGTTCGGCCAGGTAGTCCTCCACGGTGCGGGGCGGCCGCCCGAGGACGCGTTCGACGTCGTCGGTGACGAACTCGGACTGGCCGTCTCGGAAGAGCTGGTACATCTCCTGGAAGTGCTCTGCCTCCCAGGCGGCCATGCCGCGTCCTCGCAGGTTCTCCCGCACGTCGGCGGGGGTGATCTCGGTGGTGGCGACGTGGCGCCCCGTCTGCTGGCTGACCATGTCGGCGATCTCGGCGAAGGTGACCGCGCGGCGACCTGTGAGGACCAGGGTCTGGCTCGCCCATGCCGAATCGAGTAGGACCGTGGCGCAGACCTCACCGACGTCCCGGGCGTCGATGAAGCTGATCCCCGCGGTGCCGACGGCGTTGGGGATCCGGCCGGTGGCCTGTACCGCCGGCAACATGATCTGCCCGATGAGGGTCTGCATGTACGCGTTGGGCCGGACCAGCGACCACGGCTGGCCGCTGCCGGCGAGGACCTGCTCGACCTCCCAGTGCTGGCGGCAGGTGTATGGCCCGTCCGGGGTGATCGCCGAGCTCGTACCCGACAACTTCACGATCCGCGATCCGGAGCGCCGCAACGCGCGGATGATCCGCAGCTGCAGGTCGGTCATGGCGTGGTCGTGCTCGGTGAGCAGGAAGACCGACTGCGCTCCGCGGGTGGCACGCATGACGGTCTCGTCGTCGCCGGGGTCGCCTTCGACGAGCTCCACGGTCGCGGGCAGGACCCCCCGCGCGTGGGCGGCGTTGCGGGTGAGCACTCGCGGCTGCTCGCCTCGGTCGAGCAGCCCGTTCACCACGTGGGGCCCGACGGTGCCGGTGGCCCCCAACAGGAGAACGCTCATCAGGAGAACTCCTCGACGACGGCGGTCGCGGGAATGTCGTCCTGCACCCGGACGGTGTCATCGGCGCGGCGCCAGATCTCGTAGCCGTTCTCGCGGCAGATCTTGCCGTCGCGGCACTGGAACGCGTGCACCAGACGGATGCTGCACCGGGTACCGGCCGGGAACGGGCAGTTTCGGAATCCGTCGGTCTGCAGCGTGACCTCGAAGATGCTGTCGTCGAAGACCCACTCCTCGGTCGCGAATCGGTGCAGGTTGGTGATCTTGTGGACCTTCATGGCTTCGAAGATCTTCAAGTACTCGTTCTTGACGTTCTCCCGGTCGCGCAGCACCAGCCCACGGGCGGGGACCTCCCAGACGATGTCGTCGGTGTAGACACCGACCGCGAGGTCGATGCCGTCGGGGTTCTCGTTGTGGAAGTGCACGTCTACGGCGGCGAGGTTGCGGGAGATGATCTCTTCGCGGGTCAGTTCACTGGTTTCGGTGGACATCGTGGTGGTCTCCATGGTTTCGAGTCGGCGGCGAGGGCCGAGGGGTGTGGGCCGCGGCTGGGGTGATCACCGCGCTACGCCGGCGGGGCGTGGCTGGCGATGGCGTCGCGCAGCACGGCGGTGTCGATGTACTGCTGCAGCCAGGTCAGATTTCCTTCGCGCACACGCCATAGCGCGTCGATGAAGCCGGGCGCCACGAGGTGATCACTCGTTCGATGACCTCCACGTCAGTGGAGTCGAGCGGCAGGTCCGGTGCGATCGCCACGATCCGGGAGTCCTCGACCAAGACGTCACCCGGGAGGTCGCCGGGCTCGACCTCCATCGACGGGATGGTGCCTCCCCGGATCAGCACGCGCGGTTGAGCCACGGTCAGCCTCCATTACCCCGCTAGGATATACGATAGTGAGGCCGACTGTGACACGGGCCACTGTCGTTGCACAAGCCCCGCGCGGGCGCTCGCACCGAACGATCCCGGCGCGAGCGGGTTCATACCGCTGTCCTCGACGACGTTCTGCCCGAGACGCCGGAGAAACGCGCAAGGCCCTTGACCAGTACCTCGCCGAGAACGAGAACGAGCTGGTGGAGCGCGTCGGGGCCCTCGAGTCATAGGCCCCGGCCGGTCCGTGAGCGCGCGGCTGTAGGAAGACGGGTCCAATTCGTCAAGGCTTCGTGGGCCGAAGCTGCGGTTTCGCGCGAATCGAAGGATTCTCTTTCAGACCCGCATGAGTCCGCCGTCCGCGACGAGGGTCTGGCCGGTGAGGAAGGCGCTGTCGTCGCCGGACAGGAAGCACACGGTGCCGACGATGTCGGTGGCGGTCCCGATGCGTTTGATCGCTTGCATGCCGGCGACCATTTCCAGCACCTCGTCGCCGATGAAGCTCTGGCCGCCGGGGGTGCTCGACGCCGTGGGGCAGATCGCGTTGACGGTGATGCCGTGGGGGGCGAGGTCGGTGGCGAGGGCGCGGGTGAAACCGACGACCCCGCCCTTGGCTGCCATGTAGGGGACCATGTTCGGCACCGCGAGGCCGAGCGAGTTCGACGCGAGGTTGACGATCCGGCCCCACGCGTTGTCGCGCATCGAGCCCATCACGGCCTTGGCCATGAGGAACTGGGAATCGAGGTTGATGGCCTGGATGCGCTTCCACTCGGCGAAATCGAGCTCCCAGATGTCGCGGAACGGGAAGACGCCGGCGTTGTTGATCAGGATGTCCACGCGCCCGGCGAACCCGAGCAGCTCGGAGGTGATGGCGCCGACCTGGTCGGGATCGGAGACGTCGGCCTGCAGCGCGACCGCCTTCTGCCCGGTCTCCTGCACGGCGGCGACGACGTCGTCGGCCGGTCGGAGGTCGACCGCGACGATGTCGGCGCCGCGGCGGGCGAGCTCGCTCGAGATCGCCTGGCCGAAGCCTCCGGCGGCGCCGGTGACGACGGCGACGCGGCCTGCGTGGGACGAACGGGTGGACATGATGTGCTCCTGATCCGGCGCCTGACCGTTGCTGGTCATGTCGTCGCCTTCCCCGAGGTGGTCTTTCGGTCCGAGATGTCGTCATCCGTCAGCCCGAGCAACCGATCGGCGTTCCCGGCGGCGATCGCGGTCTTGGCCGCCTCGGGGAGGTCCGCCTCGTCGAGGAAGGCGGTGGCCCCGTCGTTGCCGAGGAAGGGGTAGTCGACCGAGAAGAGGATGCGTTCCACACCGATCGTCGTGACGCAGTACTGCAGCTGGGCCTGGCTCCACATGCCGCTCGGGGTGATGTGGACGTTCTGGTGCACATACTGCGAGATCGTGCGGTCGAGCCCGGTCAGCGCGCGGGGAAGGGCCTCGTCGAGACGGTCGAGATAGAACGGGACCATCTCGCCCCAGTGCCCGAGGATGATCTGGAGCTCCGGATGTCGGTCGAGGACGCCGCTGAGCACCAGGTGCAGGAAGTGCACCGCCGTCTCCTGGTGCCAGCCCCACGCGCTGGTCTGCAGGCGCGCGGTGACCAGCGGCTCGAGGCCCGCGTAGTTGGAGTCCGAGGTGGCGCGAGGCGGGACCCCGGGGTGGAGGTAGAGGGGCACGCCGAGATCGGCCACGGTGTCGAGCACCGGCGCGAAGCGGGGCGCGTCGAGGAACTCGTCGTCGGTCCGTCCGAAGATCATGGTGCCGACGAACCCGAGTTCCTCCACGCAGCGACGCAGCTCCACCGCCGCTGCCTCGGGCACCGCGGTGGGCAGCGCCGCGAACGCGGCGAAGCGGTCCGGATGGGCCCGCACGGCCGCCGCGGCCCGGTCGTTGACGCGTCTCACCAAATCCACGGCGACGTCGGCGGGCAGCTGCTGGGTGGTGGTGCACGACAGGACCTGCAGGGTGATGCCGTGCTCGTCCATGTCGGCCAGGCGGCCGTCGCCGAGGTCGCGGAGCACCTCGACCGGCGGCGAGTAGGACAACCCCGACCGCGGGTCGTAGGCGGCCGGGAAGTCCGGGCTGAGCTCGCGGGCCCTCGGCCGGCTCGCCGCCGAGACGTCGGCGTCGGCGAAGTGCTCTTCGAGAGCGACGATGCGCACGGTTCTCCCTCGGTGGCGGTCGGCGGGATTCCGGGATGGCGGAGCGGGGTCAGGCCGTCCACGGCGGCTCGACGCCGGCGCACCAGACGCGGCGCACGGCGCGGGTCGCTCGGATGTCGGCCAGTGGGTCGGCGTCGAGGAGGACCAGATCGGCGCGGAGGCCCGGGGCGATCACGCCGCGATCGGCGAGCCCGAAGTGGCGGGCGGGCAGGACGGTCGCTGCGCGCAGGGCGTCGAGGGTGGACAGTCCAGCGTCGACGAGGAGCTCGAGCTCGTGGTGCAGGCTCGATCCGTGCGGCACCGCGGCCGGAGCGCCCGGCGCGGAGTTCGCGTCGGTCCCGGCGAGGACGGGGACGCCGGCGCGGTGCAGGGCAGCGACGCTCTCGCGCGCCGCGGCGTCACCGATGCCCATGGCGGCCGCGACCGCCTCCATCATCGTCAGGGTCGGTACCGCGATCCGGTCCTCGCGCACCATCCGCCTCGCCGTGCTGTCGTCCAGGGCCTCGTCGAGAGGCACGTGGGTGACGACGTCGACCCCTGCGGCGAGCGCCATGGCGGTCGCCGCGCCCATGGCGGCGTGGGCGACGGTGAGCTTGCCGTGGACGCGGGCGGCGTTGGCGAGGGCGTTCAACGTCGCCTGGTCCGGACCCGGGACGTCGGCGATGAGCTTGATGTAGTCGGAGCCCTCGGCGACCCGGGCGGCGACGAAGGCCTCGGCCTCGTCCGGCCCGGAGACCAGCCCGTCGGCGGGGAAGTGCGGCATCCGGCTGTGCCGGCTCCCCGGGGACGTGGCGGAGGTGCCGGCACTGCGGATGTCGGTGAGCCCCGTGCGGTGACGCAGGGAGTCGACCAGTGCCGGGGGCCAGCAGGCCATGTCCAGGGCGGTGGTCACACCGTGCGCGGCGAGGGCTTCGAGGTCGGCGTCGCCGCGCAGATGGACGTGGGCGTCGATCAGTCCCGGCAGCAGCACGCCGCCGCGCCCGTCGACGACGGGTGCGCCGTGCGCGTCGGTCCCGATCCGGGAGCCCTCGACGACGATCGTCTGCGGCTCGGTCACCTGGTGGCCGTCGAACACCCGCACGTCGGCGAGCACGAACCGCTCGGGTCCGGAGCCGGATGTCGAGCTCGAGATGGTCATGGTGTCAGCGGCCGAGCTGCGTCAGGGACGGGGCGCCGGTCACCCGGTCGACGAGGGCGGACGCGTCGCTCGGCAGGGCGGATCCGGACCAGACGATGTGCTGATCCGGCCGCACCAGCACGGCAGCCGCACGGTAGCGGCGCATCAGGTCGTCGTCGAGGAGTGCGGCGACGGTGAGGGGAACGCCGCGCCGTGTGCAGAGGTCCTGCAGCGCGGTGGCGTCGTCTCCCGGTCGGGTGAGCAGGGTGAGGCCGGGGCCGAGCGCGTCGTAGACCGAGCGGCCGTCGGGCAGCCAGGCGTGGGGGAGACGTTGCCCGGCGCCGGGGCCGTCCGCGAAGACCGGCGAGTCCCGGTGGTCGACATCGAGGACGAGGTCGAGGGCGTGGAACTCGGCGCTCTTGGTCTCCTGGATCCGCTGGTGGGCAGCTCGGCGGGCGGCCTGGCCGGCGGGGCTGTCCGTGTCGAGGTCGTCGGCCACCAGGTCGGTCGAGAGGGTCCGCATGTTCTCGTGCGCGGCGCGGATGACCCGGTCCTGTACGGGTCGGCGCTCGGCCTCGTAGCTCTCGAGCAGTCGCGGGCCACCCCACCCCTGCAGCACCGCTGCCAGCTTCCAGCCGAGATCCACCGCGTCCCCGATCCCGGTGTTGAGCCCGTGCCCGCCGAACGGCGGGTTGAGGTGGGCGGCGTCGCCGGCGAGGAACACCCGGCCGACGCGCAGCGTGTCGACCAGCTGCATGCGGGCGGTCCACGGGTCGGTCGAGGACACGGTGGCGTCGACCGGCACCCCCACGGCCGCGTCGATGAGGGCCGCGCCGTCGCGCTCCCCGGTGGCGCGGTCGACGCCGAACGCGATGATCCACCAGGTGTCGTCGCGGTCGAGCGGACCGAGAAGGGCCGGCGCGTGCGGGTTCACGGTCCAGTACTGGACCGCCCGGCCGTGGCGCACGTGCTCCCACAGCCCGGGGGCGCGGAAGACCATCCCGAAGTTGGGACGCAGGGCATGCTCCCCGACGTAGCTCGCCCCGATCTGCTCGCGCACCGTGCTGCGCGGGCCGTCGCAGCCGAGCACGTAGTCGGCCGAGATCGTCTCGGTCGAGCCGTCCGCTGCGGCGACGCGCACGGTGACCGCGTCGGGTGACTGCACGAGGTCGACCACGCGGCGCTCCAGGACGAGCTCGGTGGTGTCGAGCTCGTCGACGACGTCGCGCAGCAGGTCCTCGAGGACGAACTGCGGGGCCTGCTGCCCGAGCTCGGGGAACCGGTCGCCCTGTGCGGTCAGGCCGAGCACACCGGTGAAGCGGGACAGCTCGTGCCCGGTCAGCGACGTGCAGAACACGACGTCGGTGGAGAACGACGGTGGGAGCGGCGCGCGAGCGCGCAGGCGCTCCGAGATCCCCCACCGGCGCAGGTGCTCCATGGTGCGCACGTTGATCGTCTTGCACCGGGGGCGGGCCCGCGACACCGTCGCCCGGGGTTCGACCACCACGCACCGGACGCCGCGCCGGCCCAGCTCGACGGCGGCCGCCAACCCGACCGGCCCGCCCCCGGAGATGAGCACCTGAGTTCGTCTCACCGGAGCTCAGTAGACCTCGGGCAGCAGGACGTCGGTGGGCGGGTTCTCGGGGCGGTACTTCCCGGCGCGGGCGCCCTCGTGGATCTCCTCTGGGGACACTCCCTGGGTGTGGGCCTCGACGAGCTTGTCGGGGTCGAACCATTCGCCGATCGGGTTCTCGGCGAACTCGCGGGCGGCCCACATCCACTCCTTGGACACCGCCCAGTCCCCGAAGGCGTCGAACTGGATCTCCACGCCGTTGCCCTCCGGGTCGGCGTAGTACATCGACATGGTGATGCCGTGGTCGAGGCACATGAACGGCGTGATGCCGTGGTCGCGCAGCCGGGTGTAGTTGTCGAGCCACTGCCCGAAGTTGGCGTACTCGAACGCGGTGTGGTGCAGGCCTGCGGAGGTGGGCTTGTTGGCCGGTTTGTGCACGGCGGGATGGGCGATGAACGCGATGCGGTGGTTGGCCTCGTCGTTGGTCAGCCAGGCCGCGGTCTCGGCGTAGTGCACGGGGTAGAGCCCGCAGACCAGGCCGTACCAGCGGACCATCTCGTCGAGCTTGAGGGTCAGGAACGTCGCGTGGTGCAGCTTGGGCGGGATGATCGGGGTGTCACGCCGGTCGGTGGGCATGGGGTGGTCCTCCAGTCGGAGTTCAGGTGAGGGTCGTGACCCAGTCGAGAACGGTGTCGACGTACTGCTTCGGGGCGTGCTCGTGCATCGAGTGCGGCATGTCCGGGAAGGGGCGGTACTCGATCCGCTGTCCGGCGGCGGTGACGAGCTCGCGGGCGCGGCGGGCCTGCTCGTCGGAGTAGGCCCCGATGAGGCGCCCGGTCTGGGCGTCGACGGTGTGGAAGTGGTGGGTGAGCAGGACCGGGACGCGGACCCGGGCGAGCATGCCCGCGTGGTCGCAGGACGCCGTGGCGGCGCCGGAGACGAACGCCCGGCCCCACTCGGGGTCGTACTCGCGCAGGTTCTGCGGCGGCACGGTGGGGTCGACGGTCTCGTCCGGCGGGATCATCGCGGCCAGCGAACGCAGCAGTTCCGGCGGGAGCTCGGCCGGCATGGCGCGCAGCAGCCCGTTCCAGTCGCCGATCGACCACTGGTCGCCGAGCCACTTGTTCCAGGTGGCGAAGATGGAGCCGACGGCCTGCCCGATGCCCTGCCCGATGGCGGGGGCGACCTCGCTGGCGAACAGCGGCGGGTCCTCCCACACCGCGGCGCGGACCTGCCCGGGCTTCGCGAACGCGGAGAGCCAGGCGGAGAGGACCCCGCCGGAGGAAAGGCCACTGACCAGCGTCTCGCGGCCGATCACCAGGTCGATGAAGCGCACCAGGTCGTTGCCGAAGTTGTCGATCGTGTACCGGCCGGGGGTCCAGGTCGAGCGGCCCTGGCCGCGCAGGTCGACGGCGTGCACGTGGAAGTGCTCGGCGAGCAGCCCCATGGCGGCCTCATAACCCCACCAGGACTCGGACTGCGCCGGGATCAGCAGCAGGGCCGGGTGCGCGAGGTCGCCGGCCACCGCGTAGTTCATCCGGATCTCGCCGAGGTCCACGGTCTGCTCGGCGAACGCGTGGGCGACGAAGGTGTCGCCCCGGTCCGCGGCTTCGGAGTACGTCATCGCAGGGCCTCCTCGGCCACGAACCGGTGGTGCATCTGACCGATCCCCGCGCACCAGGTGGTGAGCTCGTCGCCGTCGGCGAGGAAGCGGGGCGGGGTCCTGCTCGCGCCGATGCCGGCGGGGGTGCCGGTGAAGACGACGTCCCCGGGCAGCAGGGTCACGATCGCCGAGATCTTGGCGACGAGCGCGGGGACCGAGAAGATCATCGCGCTGGTCCGGCTCTTCTGGACGCCCTCGCCGTTGAGCAGGCACCCGAGCTCCAGGTCGTCGGGGTCGAGCCCGCCGGACCGCAATTCGTCGAGGGTGACCAGGTGCGGGCCGACCGGGGAGAAGCCGGGGTAGGACTTGCCCATGCCGAACTGCGCGGGTGGCGCGGCGAACTGGGTGACGCGGTCGGAGATGTCCTGGCCGAGCGTGAGGCCGGCGACGTGCTCCCAGCCCTGGGCCGCGGGGATGTCCCGCCCGCCCACCCCGACGACGGCGACGAGCTCGACCTCCCAGTCGACGTTGCCGGGCGAGAGCCGGATCCGGCCGCGGGGCCCGGTGAAGCTGGAGGCGTACTTGGTGAACACGAGCGGCTCGGTGGGCAGCTCGAAGCCGGACTCGGCCGCGTGGTCGCGGTAGTTCAGGCCGACGGCGAAGACCTGCGGTGGTCGGGGGGTGACGGCATCGAGCTCATCGGGGCCGATCGGGGCCGCGTCGGCGAAGGACGCGGAGGCGGCCCAGTCGCGGAACTCGGCCCAGCGGGCGTAGACGGCCTGGGGGTCGGCGGCGAAGCGGCCGTCGCTGGCCTGCTCGACGTCGACGCCGTGGGGTTCGTCCGGGACCGCGGCCGGATCGAGCAGGACCAGCCGACCGGCGTGGTTGGCGATGCGCAACGGAGTGTCCTTCCTAGACCAGAGCGGTGACGCCGTCGGTGATGCCGAGCAGGGCTCGGCCGTAGACCTCCGAGGAGATGGCCGGGCTGATCACGGCGTGCCGCGACGCGACCTCGGAGTCGCGCCAGAGGCGCTGCAGCGGGCTGGACTCGGCGAACGACGCGGCCCCGTGGGCCGAGATCAGCACGCGGATCGCCTCCCGCGCGTTCTCGATCGCCGCCCCGGTGTCCATCCGGACCCGGGCCCGCGCGGCGTAGTCGGGGTACACGCCGTCCACGGCGGCCTGGTCGATGTCGGCGGCCGCGCGGTAGGCGAACAGGTGGGCCGCGTCGACCAGCGAGGCCGCCTTCGCCACGGCGAGCTGCACCGTCGGAGCCTCGGTCTGGACGTCGTAGAAGGTGTAGGAGACCGACCGCTTCGGCGCCTTCTCGATCACGAGGTCGAGCGCGGCCTGGGCGAGGCCGAGCTGCGGTCCGGCCAGCACGATCGCGGCCACGGGCACGAACGCGGAGCGGTAGAGCACCTCGTCGGTGTGCTCGGTGCCGTACCGGCCACCGATCGCGGCCGGGACGGAGACGACGCGGTGCTCGGGCACCAGGATGTCCCGGGCGACGAGGGTGTTGGAGCCGGTGCCGCGCATGCCGGCCACGAACCAGGTGTCCTCGATCGTGAGGTCACTCATCGGGACCAGGGCCAGACCCTGGTCGACGATCTCGCCGCGCTCGTCGGGCACTGGGAGGCCGACGACGGCCCACTGCGCGTGCAGGCAGCCCGAGGCCCAGCCCCACTTCCCGGTCAGCCGGTACCCGCCGTCCACCCGGGTCGCCTCCGCAGACGGGGCCAGTACCCCGGCGATGCGGTTGCCGGGCGCGTCCTCCCAGACGTCGCGCTGAGCCTGGTCGGGGAACAGGCCGCCGAAGAACGCGCAGACGTTCATCAGCGTCGTCGCCCACGAGGTCGAGCCGCAGCCGCGGGCGAGCTCGCGGGAGACCTCGAGCTTGGTGCGGATGTCGGTCTCGAGCCCGCCGAACCGCCGTGGCTGCATGATGGAGAACAGGCCCGCGTCGTCGATCACCGCGATGTTCTCCTCGACGACCCGCCGGTCCTCCTCGGTGCGGGCCGCGTTGCGGGCGAGCACCGGGACGATCCCCCGCGCCCGGCCCACCAGCTCCGCGCGCAGCGCCCGGGACTCGTCCGACGTGCCGGGACGGTCCAGTGAGCAGTCGGACATCGACGGTGACGACATGAGCACCTCCGGGTAGCTCGTCACTGGGGCGTGACCTGTGACACCTCGGAACGCTACGAGGCTAACTTATAAGCTGTCAATATGCGCTACGGTGTCCCTCGCCAGCAGTCAGGCGTGTCCGAGGGGGTGGCGGTGACGGCCGGGAGGGAAGCGGGCTCGTTCGTTGACGGGAGCCGTGGAGTGCGGTCGGTGGCGTCGCGCAAGGCGTCCGCGGTCGATCTCGTCCTGCACGAGATCCGCCGGTCGATCCTGAGCGGGGAGCTCCCTCCGGGAGAGCCGTTCACGGTGCCGGCCCTGACCGAGCAGCTCGGCGTCAGCCATGTCCCGGTGCGCGAGGCGCTGCGCCAGCTCGAGGCCCAGGGGCTCGTCGTGCTCAGCCCGTCGCGCAGCGCGATCGTCACCCCGCTCGACCCGGACGACCTGCGGGCGATCTACCGGTTGCGGATCACCGTGGAGCCGGAGCTGGCCGCACTGTCCGCGCCCGGACGTACCGACGCCGAGATCGACGCGCTCGACGGCATGGTCCGCGCGACGTTCGACCACGTCCTCGGGGAAGCGTTCTGGCAGCCTCACCGCGACTTCCACGCCGCCCTGATCGAGCCGGCCGCCAGCGCCTGGGACCGCCGGATGCTCGCGCCCCTCTGGGACGCCTCCGAGCGCTACACCCGGCTGGTCTTCGACCCCGTCGAAGCGCCGGAGTCGTTCGCGGCCCACCGCACCCACGCCCACGACGAGCTGGTCGACGCGGCTCGCTCGCGCGACCCGGAACGAGTCCGCGTGGCCGTCCGCGAGCACCTCGAGAACAACCTGGCGACGATGCTCGCCGGGATGAGCGGCATCGACACCTCGCGCCGCCCGGCGGGCGGCCAGGACGCCACCGCCTGATCGGCTGGACTCAGAAGATCGCGATCGGACTGACGGACAGCCGTCGCCCCGCGGATCTCCGGGGTGCTGGCCCAGCACAGCGCCCGGTTGATGGCGCCTACTGCGCCCCGGCGGCGAGCCAGTCGTCGAAGCTGGTCGACGCGATGCGCGCGTCCGGTCCGGGGAGCAGCACCTCACCGGCCATCGACGTGTCGAACGCGGCGCGCCACGTCGGCACGAGCTTGATGTTCTTACCGAGTGAGGTCAGCGTCCGCCGAGCCATGTCGACGAAGTCTTGCGGATCAGGGCCAGCGATCTCGACGATCCCGTTGCGGGGCTGGCCGACTGCGACCTCGGCGAGGATCTTGCCGACCTCACGCGGGGCGATGGGCTGAACGAGCAGTGGCGCTATGTGAGCGATGCCGTCGCGCGCGGCTCCGAGAGCGAAGCGTCCGGCGAGTTCGTGGAACTGCGTCGCGCGGACGATTGTCCATGGGATCCGGCCGGCGGCTACGAGGCGTTCTTGTTCCCGCTTCCCGGCGTAGTGCGGGACGCGCTGGCCGTTGTCGATGCCGACGACCGAGAGTGCGACGTGGTGACGCACGCCCGCTGCTTCCTCCGCGCTGAGCAGGTTGCGCGAGCTTGCCCGGAAGAACGCCACGATCTCCGCCTCGTCCTGTGATCGGTTGTTGCTCACGTCGACGACGACGTCTACTCCGGCGAGCGCCGCAGCGAGTCCACGGCCGGACCGCACGTCAACTCCGCTCGACCGGCTGATCCGCACCACCGGGTGCGCTGACTCTTCCAGCGCGGCGACGGTGAACGTCCCGACCTGTCCGGAGGCGCCCACGACAGCGACTTGCACAGGGCCGCTCCTCTCCTCGATGTGTCACTGACGTTGCAACCTGCGCCGCGAGCCGCTCTATGCCGCGATGGTGGTAGGCGGGTTCGTGGTAGGCGCTGCTGTTCGCGGAGACCTCGCCAGCGCGGACAGGGCCGTGATGTGCAGGACGAGCAGCAGTGGCACGGCGGCGGTCGGGATCAGCGCGAGCGGGAGGTCGCCGAGTGCCGACGGCGCGTTGCTGATCAGTTGGAACCCGGTGAGGGCTCCGAGGGTCAGGGCCACGACCAGGTCGGCGATGCCGAGCGCGTTGAACCACAGGGCGCGGCGGTGACCGGTGCCGTGGGCGAGCCTGAGGGCGACCAGCGGTGCGGCGATGCCGGTGGCGATGTCGCCCAGACCGGCGGGCAGCGCGAACAGCGGGGGCAGCTGGCCCAGGGCCATGGTGAGCAGGAATGCCACCCCGGCCACCCGGAAGGTGTGCGGAAGCGGCAGGCGGCCGGCCGTGCTCGGCGCCGTCAAGGCGCGCGTCACCGCCGGGATCCGGCGCAGGGCCAGCAGCAGGGCCAGGAAGCCCGCGAACGCGACCGGCAACCACGGTGTCTGGCGGTCGTACCCGCCCTGTGCCGCGATCGCCCGCGCTGGCGGTGTACCAGCCGCCGAGCACGACGGCCGCGGTCCCGGCCAGGAGGGCCGCGTGTCGGCGGCCCAGCCCGGCGCGTACCGCGCCGCCGTAGAGCACGGCGCAGGTCGCGGCCGCGATCCCGATGACACCGGCGAGGGTGATCGCCCACAGATAGCCAGGCGGGTCGTACATGACGTCCTCCTCCATCGAGGCTTAGAGTACCCTCAAGAGAGTATCTATAAGGTAGTATATGTCAACTAGTACTGTGGAGGAGGTGGGGAGGAACGTGCGCAGTTACGGCCACTTCTGCCTGGTCGCCCGGGGCCTCGAACTGGTCGGCGACCGATGGAGCCTGCTGGTGGTCCGCGACCTGCTCACCGGCCCCAAACGGTTCACCGACCTGATGGGGAGACTGGGCGGGATCACCCCGAAGACGCTGAGCCAGCGCCTGCGCGAGCTCGAAGAGGTCGACCTCATCACCGCCGACCGCCAACCGGGCCGGCGGGAAGTCTGGTATCGCCTGACCCCGGCTGGGGCCGACCTCGGACCTGTCGTCGACGCCCTCAACGAGTGGGGGCTCCAGCACGCCTGGCGCTGGCCCCAGCCCGGTGAGCCGTTGCACGCCGAACACCTGCTCCGCACGGCCGTCGCGGCCATCGACCACGCCGGCAAGGACCACGAACCGGCTCGCTGGCACTTGCACCTCGACGGCGAGGACTACCTGGTTCGCAGCGACGGCGAGCGGTGGACGATGACGGCCGACGCGCCCACCGCACCGGCCGACGTGACCGTCACCGGCACCGCCAGAGCTCTCGCCGCACTGATCTTCCGCCAGTCCGACCAGGACCTCACCCTCGCCGGCAACACCGAGCCGGTGGAGCGCTTCACAGCGCTGATCGGCACCCTGGCCACCGCGGTGCCGACGTCCGCGACCGCGACTCGTACGACGGCCGAGTGACGACGAGGACCGTGACGGTCACACCCCGATCGTCTCGAGCTCCTGGCCGGGTGGGATGCGGCGCAGGGTCAACGTCATCGCGCACTGCACCGCGGAGACGGCGACGGCGAGGACGATCCAGGTGATCACGTTGCCGGCGCGGCCGATCAGCAGGGTCCACACGCCGGTGCCCACGATGTTCCCCAGGCTGAACATGGCCGCGAGCCATCCGCAGGCGGTGCCGCGCACCCGGGTCGGGAAGCTCTCCGCCCAGTAGGCGTAGCCGGTCCCCGACCACGTGCCGTTGGTCGTCTGGAACATCAGGAAGTACAGGATCGCCACCAGCCAGCCGATGTGCCCGGCGAGCAGGAAGCCGATGGCGAGGATCGGGGTGAGCCCGGCGCTGACGATGAGGATGCTGCGCCGCCCGTACCGCTCTCCCAGCCAGCCGCCGAGGACGTAGAAGCCGAACCCGATTCCGCCGGCGACGAGCAGCAGCGCGCTCGCGGCCGAGTCGCTCCAGCCGTCGTAGGTGGTGAGCCAGTAGGTGATGTACACGTTCGTGGCCACGAGGGCGGTCCCGTAGAACAGCCAGGTGAGACTCAGCTTGATCAGCTGGGCGCGCACCTGACCACGGTCGGCGAACAGCTGGCGCACCGACACCTTGTCCAGCTCCTCGACGGCGACCGGACGTTCGGCGAGCAGGCGCTCGACGGTCTTCTCGTCACCCGCCGCGCGCGCCTGGCGGATCGCGTGCACGTGCTCCCACCGTGCCGACTCGCGCATCCACCGCCGGCAGATGACCACCACGATCAGGGGCAGCACACCGATCGCGAACACCACTCGCCAGCCGAAGGAGTGGAACGCGAGGTACACCCCCGAGGCCAGGAACACGCCGACCGGGAAGCCGCCCTGCACGATGGAGTACAGCAGACCCCGACGTCGCGCGGGGGTCTCCTCGTTCACCAGGGTGATCGCGACCGCGAGCTCGGCATTGGCGAAGCCACCGGCGAGGGCCCGGACGAGGGCGAGCTGCCAGAAGTTGGCCACGAAGAAGGTCAGGCCGGTGAAGACGGCGGTCCCGACCAGCACCCACTGCCACAGCCGCTTGCGGCCGTAGCGGTCCATGCCCGCTCCCACGGCCAGCGAGATGAAGAACTGTGCGATGTAGACCACGAAGCCGAGCAGCCCGACCGCGGTGGCCGACAGGCCCAGGTCCTTGCTGATGTCGGGGATCGCGACGACCAGCAGGTTGAAGTCGTAGGACGCGAGCGCCCAGCCGGCGAACGCGAGCGCGATCAGGCCCGTGACGTAGGCCTTGCTGCGCTGGGCCGCTGGGGCCGCCAGGCCGTCACCGAGAGACACCGGAACCACCCTGACCTTCGGGGTTCTCGCCCGGTCGCGCCGGACGCGGGGTGAACGGGTTGTGTGGCGCCGGACGCTAGGGACGGACGAGCAGGACGTCAACCGGTTGACCAATTTTGCCGTAACTTCGTACGCTGCGCGGCATGCACGCGACCACGGGCGCCGCCGCCCCGCCTCCGGGCGGCGCCGACGACGCGCTGGTGCGCTGGGGTGAGCGTGAGCCGCCACCCGAACGACGCCCGCTCGCGGTGGGCCCCCTGCGCCTGGAGCTGTGCGGCGCGTCGCTGGAGAACGTGCGCTACCTCGACGTCGAGCTGCTGCGCGCGGCGCAGGTGGTCGTCCGCGACCGCGACTGGGGCACCGTGCCCGCCCGGGTGACCCGCTCCCACGTGTCTGTCGACGACGACCGGTGCCTGATCGACCTCGAGGTGTGCCACCGGGACGGCGAGGTCGACTTCCGGTGGACGGGGCAGGTCACCGTGGAGCGGCACGGCCTGCGCGCTCGGTTCGACGGCGAGGCGTGGTGCGAGTTCCAGCGCAACCGCATCGGCTGGTGCCTGCTGCATCCGCTGCGGCTGGCCGGAACGCCTGCGACCCTCGAGACGCCCCAGGGGCAGCGCCGGGACGGGGAGTTCCCCGATCGCATCTCCCCGCACCAACCGTTCCGCGAGATCCGCACCCTGAGCTATCGCGACCGCGGCGACGTGGCCGGCCCGGTCGAGGTGGCCGTCGAGCTCGACGGCGAGGTGTTCGAGACCGAGGATCAGCGCAACTGGACCGACGCCTCGTACAAGACCTACGGCACCCCGCTGGAGCAGCCGTTCCCGGTGACGGTGCGGCGCGGCCAGCGGATGAGCCAGCAGATCACCCTGCGCGTGACCCCGGCGGGCCCTCGTGGTGAGGGCCCCGCCGAGCCTGCCGCCCGCGCGGCGGCGGCGAGCTCCGGGGACACTGGGCGACCGGGCGACGAGCACCTCCGGATCGATGCTCCCGGTGCACGCCTGCCGGCGCTGGGCCTGACCATCGGGCGCGCCCTCACCCAGCAGGAGCGCCGCCGACTGGACGCCACCGGGCCGGCGTTCCTGCACGCCGAGCTGCACGGGGACGACCCGGGCTGGCCCGCGCGGCTGAGCGCTCTGGTCGACGAGGCGTCGCGGCTCGGCGTCCCGGCCCGCGTGGCGGTGGTCGCCGCGTCGCCGGCGGCGCTCGACGCCCCGCTCTCGGCGATCCGCACACACGCCGCGCTCGGCCTGACCGTGCACCCGTTCGACGCCGCCACCCACGTGAGCACCCCCGAGCTCGTCGAGCGGGCCACGGGCCTGCTGCGCGGCAGCGGCGTCGCCCTCGGAGGCGGGACGCGGGCACACTTCGCCGAGCTCAACCGGGCGACGGCGCTGCCCCTCGCGGCCCTCGACGAGGTCGGGTATTCGGTCGCGGCCGAGGTGCACGCGCGCGACCGGGGGAGCGTGCGGGAGACCCTGCTCGCCCAGCCGCACACCGTGCGCGACGCGCGCCGCATCGCGGCGGGCCGACCCGTCGTCGTGGGCCCGGTCGGGTTCGCGCCACGCTTCAACGCGGTCGCCACCGGCCCCGGACGGGCGGGGACGGACGACGACCCGGGCGATGCCCTTCCCGGGAATGTCGATCCCCGGCAGGCGAGCGTGTTCGGGGCCGCCTGGACCGTGGGTGCCCTGGCGGGGCTGGCCGCTGCCGACGCGGTGGTGCTCTTCGACGCGGTCGGGCTGCGGGGGATCGCCCAGGCCGCGGACGCCACCACGCACCCGTCCTTCCCGGCCGGCGCCGGTGAGCCGTTCCCGCTGTGGGCCGCGCTCGCGGCGCTGGCGCCGCTGGCCGCGGGCCGGGTGCGGGCGGCCGAGGCGCCCTCCGGGCTGGCAGCGTTGGCCGTGAGCGGCGAGGCGGGGGAGCTGCTGTTCGTCGCGAACCTGCGCGACACCCCGGTCGAGCTGACCGCCTCTCTCCCGGCAGCGCTCACGGGTGGACGGTGGTCGTTGCTCGCGGCCGACCCGGCATCACCGCGCGGTTGGTCGCTGGACACGACGGCGGTCGTGACCGGCGGCGAGCACCCGTCCCTGTCCCTGCCCGCGCCCTCGGTGGCGCTGCTGACGACACGACCCGGACCACCCGTGCCGGCACCGGACTGATCCCTCCGACGGTCCGGTCCCTCCACAGAGCGCAACGAAAGGTCGCATCGATGTCCGACACGTTCCGGGTGGCGCTGAGCCGCGACTTCCTCACCCCTGACGGTCGCCTCGGCTGGGGCGACATCGGTCTCGACCAGCTCGACGCGGCGCCGGGGGTGAGCTGGACGTTCCTGCCCGAGGACCACGCCGAGCTTCCGCCTGGGAGCCTCGCGGACACCGACGCGCTCATCCTGCTCGGTTCCCGGCTCGGTGCTCCCGCCCTCGACGGGGCCGAGCGGTTGCGGGTCGTGGCGCGTTTCGGGGTCGGGTACGACAACGTCGACGTCGACGCCTGCACCGCCTCCGGGGTGCCGGTCACGATCACCCCGGACGGGGTGCGCCGCCCGGTCGCCGCGTCGGCGCTCGCCCTGGTGCTCGCGCTCGCGCACCGCCTGGCCGCGAAGGACGCGCTGGTGCGCACCGGGCGCTGGAACGACCGGCTCGACCACATGGGCACCGGGCTCACCGGGCGCACCCTCGGCCTGGTGGGCTGGGGCAACATCGGCCAGGAGATCAGCCGGCTCGTCGCCCCGCTGGGCATGAGCCAGCTCGCGCACGATCCGTACCTGCCGGTCGAGGCCGCGCGCAGCGCCGGGGTGGAACCGGTGGCACTGGACGAGCTGCTCTCGCGGTCGGACTTCGTGGTCATCACCTGCGCGCTGACCGAGCAGACCCGGCACCTGATCGACGCCGAGCGCCTTGCGCTGATGAGACCCACGGCCTACCTGGTCAACGTCGCCCGCGGTCCGATCATTGTGCAGTCCGCGCTCACCGAGGCGTTGCGCACCGGCCGCATCGCCGGTGCCGCGCTCGATGTGTTCGAGCCCGAGCCACCCGCCCCGGACGACCCGCTCCTCGGGCTGGACAACGTGCTGCTCACCCCGCACGCGGCGTGCTGGACCGACGAGCTGGCGCGCGGGAACGGCACCAGCGCGATCCGGGCCGTCCTGGCCGTCGCCGGCGGGTGCCGACCCGAGCACGTGGTGAACCCCGCGGCCCTCGATCACCCGCGCGCCCGCGCCCATTTCACCGACGACAGGAAGGGATGATCATGCGAGGCCAGGTCAAGAACACGCTGACCGAGGGCGGAGTCGCGCTCGGCACGTTCGTCTTCGAGTTCGCCACCCTCGGCATCGGCCGCCTGGCGGCGAGCGCGGGGGCGGAGTTCGTCATCTACGACACCGAGCACACCGGGTGGGGCTGGGAGACCGTGGCGAGTGTCGTGGCGACCACGCGACCCAGCGGAGCCGAGGCGTTCGTGCGGGTGCCGCTGGCGCAGCGCAGCTACATCTCCCGGGCGCTCGACACGGGCGCGACCGGGCTGGTGATCCCGATGGTGGAGGACGCCCGGCAGGCCACCGACGTCGTGCGCTGGGCCACCTACCCGCCGGACGGCCTTCGGGGGGCGGCCTTCGGCGTGGCGCACGACGACTACGCCGAGGGCGGCTCGCTGGACTACATGCGGCAGATGAACTCCGACGTGATGATCATGACGCAGATCGAGACTGTCGGTGGGCTCGAGGCGGTGGAGGACATCGCCGCCGTGGACGGCGTCGACGTGCTGTGGGTCGGGCACTTCGACCTCACCAACAGCATGGGCATCCCCGGCCAGTTCGACCACCCCGACTACCTGGCCGCCCTCGACCGCGTCAGCGCCGCCGCGAAGGCGCACGGCAAGGCGGCCGGGTTCATGGCCCAGTCCCCCGAGGAGGCGGCGATGCTGCTCGACCGCGGCTTCCGGATCCTCGCCTACGGCGGTGACCTGTGGCTCTACCGTGCCGCGCTGCGCGCCGGGCTGGACCAGACCCGTGACCACGCGCGCGGGGGCCGGCGTGCGTGACGACGCCGGACGGTTGCTCGGCCACATCGACCACGTGGCCATCGCGGTCCGCGACACCGACGCGAGCCTGCCCTACTACACCGACACCCTGGGCCTCGTCACCCTCGGCGACGAGGACGCCGACGATCCCGGCGTGCGCCTGACCTACCTGGCGAGCGGCACCACCTCCCTGCAGCTCGTGCAGCCGCTGCGGCCCGGGCCGGTGTCGCAGTTCCTCGACGAGCGCGGCGAGGGCCTGCACCATGTGTGCTTCGCCGTCGCGAACATCGAGGACACCCTCGGACGCCTCCCCGGGGAGAGCGGCTCGCGGGTGTTCCTCGGCGGCCGCGGACGTCGGGCCTGCTTCCTGACCGGTACTGCGAACGGAGCCCTCATCGAGCTGACCGAGTTCGAACCCCCAGCCGGGAGCCAGGCGTGACCGGGGCCCCTGACCTCCAGAGCGACCGAGCCGTCGTGGTGCTCGACGACGACCCGACCGGGACGCAGTCGTCGTCCCGGGTGCCGGTGCTGCTCGACCCGGACGCGGACCCGGCTCCGCTGCTGGCCCGCGACGACGCGTTGCACATCCTCACCAACACTCGCGCGGTGTCGAGGTCCGACGCCGTCGCGCTGCTCACCCGGATCCGCGACCGCGTCTCCGACGCGTGCCGCGAGCTCGGTCTGCGCCCCGAGTTCGTGCTGCGCGGCGACTCCACCCTGCGTGGGCACGTGTTCGCCGAGTCGGACGTGTTCGCCGAGGCGCACGGCGTGCTGCTGTTCGTGCCGGCCTTCCCGGCCGGCGGGCGCACGACCGTCGACGGTGTCCACCGCCTGGAGCTCGACGGAGTACCCGTGCCCGTCGTCGACACCGAGTTCGCCCGCGACCCGGTGTTCGGCTACCGGGCCGACACGTTGCCCGAGTGGGTCCGTGAGGTCGGCGACCGCGAGGGTGTGCCCGTGCCCCTGGACCGGGTCCGCCGTGGCCCCGACGAGGTCGCCGGGTCGCTCATCGACGCCCCGTCCGGGAGCGTCGTGCTCCCCGACGCGTGCACCGACACGGACCTCGAGATCATCTCGGCGGGGCTGGACCGCGCCCGGGCCGGTGGTCGCCACGTCGTGCTGCGCTGCGCCGCACCCCTCGCCGCCATCCGCTCGGGTCGCGCCGCCACCGGCTTCCTGCCGCGTCCCGTGGCCGGGCTCCACCGGCCGCGCACCCTCGTCGTCTGCGGCTCGCACACCGCCGCGAGCGGACGCCAGCTCGCGGCCCTGTCCGACGCGCTGCAGGTGCCGGCGCGGTTGCTCGACACCGACGAGGCGCTCGGCGACCCCGACGCCGCGGCCGGCCGGCTCGCCGGCGTCCTCGGCGACGACCTCGACCGGCACGGCGTCGCGGTGCTCGCCTCCCAACGGGAGCGCCGTCCGGAGCACAACCAGCTCGAGCACGGCGCCGCGGTGATGACCGCGCTGTGCTCGGCCGTCGAACGGGTCGCCGGCGGTCTGGAGGCCGTGATCAGCAAGGGTGGTATCACCTCGGCCGACGTCGCCCGCCGCGGACTCGGCGCCTCCTCCGCGACCGTCCTCGGCCCCGTTCTGGCCGGCATACCCGTCTGGACCCTGCCCCGCGACGACGGCGGTACCATCATCTACGTCGTGGTACCGGGCAACGTCGGTGATGACCGCACCCTCGTCGACGTCGCCTCGGCCCTGAGCCTCCCGACGGAGAATCCTTGACCGAGACCGCCGATGGAGGGCACGGCGCGGAGCCGTTCCGGCTCACCGCACTGCCCCGGGAGAGCCCGGTCACCGATGTCGCGCGGGCGTTGCTCAGCCAGCTGCTCAACGGCCAGCTGACACCGGGCACCCGGCTGCCCTCCGAGCGTCAGCTCGCGCAGACCCTCGCCGTCGGGCGCTCGGCCATCCGCGAGGCGCTCAAGGCGCTCGACGTTCTGGGCCTCATCGAGGTCCGCCAGGGCGACGGTACCTACCTCAAGCGCGACTCCTCCGATCTGTTGCCCCAGGCGATCGAGTGGGGCCTGATGCTCGGGCAGCCACGCACCCACGACCTGGTCGAGGCGCGCAGGCTCATCGAGGAGGTGACCGCACGGCTCGCGGCCGAGCGAATCGACGACGAAGCCCTCGCCCAGCTGCGGCGGGATCTGACCGCCATGCGCGATGCCGCGTCCCCGCAGGCCTTCGTGGAGGCCGACATCGCCTTTCACATGACCGTCGCTCGCGCTGCGGACAACTCCGTCCTGGCCGACGTGCTCTCCAGCATCCGATCGTTGCTGCGGGTGTGGATCCGCCGAGCCATCACGGCCGGCGGGGGTACCGACATCACCTGCGCCGAGCACCAGGCGGTCCTCGACGCCGTGGCCCGGCGCGACCCCGACGCAGCAGCCGCCGCGATGCAGGGGCACCTGGCGGCCGCCAGCGGACGACTCCAGGAGTCCCTCAGCGACTGAGGGTGTGGAACGAGGGTGATGCGACAGTGCCCGGGCGTCGCCCAGCCCAGGTGATCCACGAGGTCTGTCGAGGTGTGGTGGCCGGCGCCGGGGCGATCATGTGTGCTCGGACAGGGCGGCGCTGAAGCTCTGAGTGTCGGTGAGGATGGTGTCTCCGGCGAAGCGCAGCGTCTCCAGGGAGCGGGCACCGGCCGCGGCATCGCCGGCGCCGCAGGCGTCGGTGATGAGGATGGGGACATAGCCGAGATCGGCCGCGTGACGGAGCGTCGGCTCGATGCCGATCTCTAGTGCCACCCCGACCACTGCGACGGTGGTCACCCCGCAGTCGCGCAGCACAATGTTCAGTGGGGTTGCTTCGAACGCCGACATGGTCACCTTGTCGAAGACTGCTTCGTCGTCGGTGGGCTCCAGCTCGGGTGTGATGCGCACATGATCGGCACTTGCGGGGAGGGCCGAGACGACGTCGGCGGCGGAGTCGCGGTGCTGCCAGCTCTTCCACATCCGCAGCTGGGCTGCGCCCATCAGTGGGCGCGGCATCGTGACGTGGCGGACGAACACGGTCCGAACGCGCGCAGCGCGGGCTGCCTCGAGCACTTCCGAGACCCGACGGGTCACGTCCTCGCCGTGCTCGATCTGGCTCAGAATCCCGACCTGCATGTCGTAGACCAGGAGTGCGAGGCGCTGCGGGTGGCACGCCTCGGCCAGCGTCTGCGGAATCTCGAGTCCCTGAACACGCTCCATGCCAGGCATCCTGACAGCTCCATGTCGAGGCGAGGTGTGTGGGCGCCCCGTCGCCGGGTGGCTGCCGCATCGAGGCCGCGGGAGGGGGTCGGGGGACTCCGAGGGCGTGCGCGGGTGCTTCAGCTCCTGCCCGGGTCGGGCCGCACGGCGCCGCGCAGTATCCCGACGAACGCGGGGATCATCCGTCGTCGGTCGTCGCCGTCGGGACCCTCGGCGATCAGCCACATGTCCATCGCCCGGCCCATCCCGACGACGACGGCGATGAGCAGTCCGGACGGCAGGTCGGTGCGGATCGCCTCGACGGCCTGCCCCGCGGCCAGGGTGCGTTCGATCCAGGGCATCACCGTCTGCTCGAGCTCCTGCTGCGCCGTACGCAGCGCGGGGTTCTGTGCCGCCAGCCATCCCCGGGCCAGCGCCGAGAGCTGTGGTGAGGCGGCGAAGGCCGTCATGAGGTCGTCGTAATAGCGCTCCACCGCCGCCCAGAAGTCGTCGGCATCCCCGTGGTCCGGGACGCGGAGCGGACCGATCCCGTCGAGCAGGCGCTCGAACTCCCGACGCGTCACGTACGCGTAGAGGTCCTCCTTGCCGTCGAAGTAGTAGTACATCGAGCCCTTCGACACCCCGGCGGCCTCGATGACCCGGTTGAGCGAGCCGTCGTGGAAACCGTGGGCGGCGAACTCCTCGACCGCGGCGCGGACGATCGTCTGCTGCTGGGCGGGGGAGAGCTTCGCGAAGCGCGGGCGGACCATGCCTCAGCCCGACGACGGGGTCGGTGCCCAGGCAGGCAGCTCGACGGCGTCGCGGAAGCTCGTGCCCATGACCCGTTCGGCGACGAAGGGCAGGCCGAGCACGCTCATCGTCGCGTTCCGCACCAGCAACTGGCCCCTGCTCCTCGGTGCGAAGGCGACACCGAGCCCTCGCACGGCGTCCTGCTTGGCGCGCACGAACGACGCCAGCCGGGCCTCGTAGCGCGCGAACGCCGCGACGTGGTCGCTCTCGGAGCGCGCGAGCTCCGCGGCGAGCACGTACGCCTCGACCATCGCCAGCGCCGAACCCTGCCCGGCCAGGAGCGAGGGGCAGGCCGCCGCGTCCCCCACGAGCCCGACCCGCCCGCGGGTCCAGGCGGGCATCCGGATCTGGCTCACGCGGTCGATGTAGAAGCTCCTCGACGACGACATCGCCTCGAGCGTCGCCGCGGTCTCGCCGCCCCGTCCCGTGAGTCGCTCGCGCAGCAGCGCCTGCTGCGCGACGGGATCCTCGGGGAGGTCACCCTCGTGGCGCAGGGTGACCAGGAACATCGTCACGTCGTCGGGCAGCGAGAGACGGACCAGCTGGAACCCCACACCCGCGTACATGACCGCCACCAGGTCGTCCCGCGGCCCGTATCCGGTGACGTCGAACGCGGCGACCACGATCCCGAGGCGCCTCTCGAACCGCTCCTGGGGTCCGAACACCAACCGACGGACCCGGGAGTGCAGCCCGTCGGCCCCGATCACGAGGTCCACCTCGCGCGCACGGCCGCTCTCGAAGCGCACGCACACCCGGTCGCCGTCGTCGTCGAGCGCGCTCACCGTGTCACCGAAGACGGCCTCGACCCGCCCGGCGATGGGCTCGTAGATCGCCGCCGCCAGATCGGACCGGGCGATGCTGACGTAACGGTCGTCCGAGCCCACGAACGGGGAGGGGTCGAAGGACGCGAACCGTCGGCCGCGCGACGTGACCCCGCGCGCCTCGGTGAAGCGGTGTCCGCGGCGTCGCAGCTCTCCGACGATGCCCATCCGTTCGGCCACGTCGAAGCCGGCACCCCAGAAGTCGACGAGATGCCCGTCGCGGCGCAGCGCGGGCGCGTGCTCGACGAGCACCGGCTCGTGCCCGGCCCGGAGCATCCAGGAGGCCAGCGTCGGACCCGCGATCCCCGCGCCGACGACGAGCACCTTCACGATCGACCTCCGATGGCCGACTGGTGGTTCGACCGCCAGTCTAGGCCCCCTGGCGGAGCCACTTGTCGATGAGCCCGGCGGCCTGGTCGCGACCCCGGTGACCGCCGGCGGTGGGATGCCCGTAGTGGTCGGCGGCCAGGGCTTCGACGTGTTTGTCGGTGCTGCCGATGCTGTGGACGATCTCGGCGAAGTCGCTGGGGAACACGCAGTTGTCGGCGGTGTAGGTGATCAACAGCGCAGGGAGAGTCATCTCGGGACCGGTCTTGGCGATGGTGGCGTTGGAGGAGAGGCCCGACCAGGTCGACAGCCAGGCGTCGGGGGTAGTGAGGCGCCCGAAGCCGACGATGCCGTAGTTGGTGATCTCGGGCTTGGCCCCGTAGACCGAGCCGTAGCCACGGTCGGACTTGTCCAGGCTCTGGTCCATCGCGCGCAGGTCGGCGTCGGTGCGCCACACGGTGATGAGGTGCGCGGTGCCGGCGCGGCGGCGGTCGGCGGGGGTCGCGCTCCCGGCCTTGACCCTCGTGCGGGCGGTGAGGGTTTCGTCGACCGCGACGCGGGCCCGGGTGTCGATGCGTTCGATGCGGGCGAGCTGGGCGGCGCGGTAGCGCTCGACGAACTCGGGGGAGTAGCTCGAGCTCTGCGGGGCGGGGCGGTAGCGGTTGTCCTCGGCGAACGGGTCGAGGCCGGGGTTCAGGCTGAAGGCGTCGTCCTCGTCGGTGACCGAGGGGTCGATGCAGCGCCGCAGCAGGGTGCCCTGGCCGGGGTGCGGAGCGAGGTAGGCCAGGGCGTCGAGGGCCGGAAGGGTCGCGGTGTCGAGGTGGCTGGGCCGCCCGGCCGGGGTGCGGGAGATGCGGTTCTCCGGCGCACGCAGCGACTGCTGCACGTAGTAGGTCAGCAGCCCGCCGCCGCCGGAGTTCCCGAGCCCGACGGTGCGCGCGAAGCCCAGCCCGACGAGCCACTCGAGCCCGGCACCGAGGTCGAGCAGGGTCTGCTCGTGGATCAGGCGCAGGTCGTTGCCCGCGTCGCGGGCCTGCTGGACGTAGACGGCGTGCCCGGCCTCGACCAGCGCCGGGATGAGGTAGTGGCGCGAGAAGTCGACGCGGGGGTGCATCAGGACGACCACGGTGGTCTGTCGTGGCGAGCGGCCGGCGGGGGTGTAGAGGGTGCCCTTGGCGGCGTTGCCGTCGGCGGTGACGCTGGTCTGGAGATGGATCCCGGTGCCGGGTGGCAGCGAGCCGGGGTACCAGTCGACGTTGAGTCCTGGATTGGCCGCCATCAGCGGTGCACCACGCACAGAAGCCGTCAAGGATTAACCCGTCGGCGTGTCGGAGGTAGCGCTGTTGGGTGGGGAAGTCGCGGCGAGCAGGTCGGCGCCGGTGCGGTAGCGGACCGCGGCGGGCGGTGGGAGATGGCCGTCATGTTCGAGCAGGGGGCGGGTTTCGCGGGCGACCATGGCGATCCCGGAGCGGGTGACATCACCGAGGGCCTCGGACAGCGCGTCGAAGGTGGCCTGTTTGCGCAGATGGAGCAGGGTCAGCAGGACCCGCTCACTGTTGCTGATCTTCTGGGGGAACACGCCGCCACGGGCGCCGGGCTGGCGGGGCCCGCCGCGGCGCTGGTGGGCGAGCCGTTCGGCGTGGGCTGCTTGGCGGGGTGCGAGGCGCTCGGTGAGCCGGCGTAGTTCGTCGCGGCTCATGCCGGTCACGGCGGGGTCGGAGAGCGCTTCGATAATCGCAGTGCGCGCCGGTGGGGTGTCGTGGTCGAGGAAGGCCAGCAGCTCGGCGATCGTGCGGAACCGGACCGGGGCGAATCCTGGTCGGGTTCCGTGGTCTTCGAGGAGCTCGCGGGTCTCGCGGACGAGGTCGGCGATGGCGTTGGGGCTGACTTCGAGCAGGTCCGCCAGCACGTTCATCGAGCACACCTGCCGCTGGTAGAGCAGCGTGAGCAGCACTCGGGCGGGATCGTTGAACAACGGAGTGGCGCGTAGGTTCCCGGTGGCGCGGCGTGACCGACCGCCGCGCTGCTCGCTGTAGCGCTGATGAGCCCGCGCGGCCTGGGCCGGCGCCAACACGGTGGCCAGCGCATCGAGCTCGACGGCGCTCATGCCGGTCAACCGTGGGTCGGTGAGTCGGATCAGCATCTGTTGGCGGCGCTCGGCCGGCCCGCCCTGCTCGGCGATCGGGGTCGCGGCGTCGGAGTCGAGGAGCTCGGGGCGCAGGGTGTAGTTCCAGTCGCCGTGGGTGGTGTGGCGGTGCAGCGGCAGGGTGGCGAAGCGCTGTTTGCTGATCGCCACGCCGGTTGGGTAGTCGCCGGTGTCCAGCGCGGCTTCGACGCGTAACCCGCCGCGGGTACGGACCGCTTCGATGGTTTTGATCACGACGTCGTGGCTGGTCAGTGGGCGGGCGCGCCAGTTGTGGGTGATGTGGGAGAACAGCCGGTGCTCGATCTTGTTCCATTTCGAGGTGCCCGGCGGGAAATGGCAGACCGTGATCGCCAGCCCGGTTTCGGCGGCCAGCGCGGCGAGTTCGCTTTTCCAGACTCGGTAGCGGTAGCCGTTCGAGCCGCCGGCATCGGCGGTGATCAACAGGCGGGTCGCGTTCGGATAGTCCTCTCGGCCGCGCGCGGTCCACCAGCGGCGGATGGACTCCACGGCGAACACCGAGGTGTCGTGGTCGACCCCGACGTTGACCCAACCGATGTTGCGGACCAGGTCGTAGATCCCGTACGGGATCGCCTGCTCCACGTCCGGGCCGCTGAAGAAGAAGTGGTGGTCTTCGACCTGCACCGGTTCCCCGGCCGGGCGCCACTCCCTCCCGGCCATCGGTAGCCGACCGAGCTGCTCGCGTTTCTTGGTGTCCACACTGATCACCGGCTCCCCAGCGTCGCGATGATCACGGGCTTGCTCGTTGAGGTAGCAAAACTGTTCGTCCCGGTCGGGGTGCTGGGTGCCTTCGAGGGTCTTGGTGTTGGCCTGCAGGCTGAACCCCGAGGAGGTCAGCAGCCGGCCCACCGTGGGCGCCGAGACCCGATGTCCCTGACGGGACAGTTCGTCGGCCAGGTGCCGCAGCGACTTCGTGGTCCACCGCAACGGGGATTCCGGGTCGCCGCGCTCGTCCGGCTCGACCATCCCCAGTAGTGCCGGTACCAGCTCCGGGTCGTTCTCCTCGACCGACTTGCGGCCCCCGCCGGGGCCACGGACCCGGCCCTCGGGCAGCGGTTCCTCGCCGGCCTCGAGCTCGGCCACTCCGCGACGCACCGTGGTTTCGCTCATCCCCGCGGCCCGGGCCGCGACCCGCACCCCACCGTGACCGAGCAACCGGGCCTCGGTGGCGACCGCGAGCCGCCGCTGCCGCTCGTTCAGGTGTGGCAACAACACCGCGAACCGGTCCCCGAGCTGGGAGGCTCGCGTCTCGTCGATCGCCATACCACACCAACGACGGCCAAGATTTAAAGCGACGGGTTGTTTCTTGACGGCTTCACAGGGCGTTCTTGTCGTGCTGAGCGATGTGGGCGTCCTCCGGGACGTCCAGGACGAACAGCGCCGTCATGACGACGCGCCGCTGGGCTGGGCGATCTGTGTGGCAGCCCAGTGGGGCGCGCGCTCGACGATGAGCTCGGCCTTGCGGGTCAGCAGCTTCTCGAAGCTGGGGTCGGGCCCGCCGGCGACCTCGCACAGCGCGTCGATGGTCAGTTCGGCGTCGAGATCCTCTTGCGGGGTGACCGGGCGCAGCGCGCGGGTGAGCTCGATCATGTAGCCGTTGGGATCGTGGGTGTAGATCGACTCGATGGTCTCGTGCTTGACCTGCATCTCGCACGGCCAGGCGCTCTCGTCGAGGCGACGGCGGTATTCGAGCAGGTCTTCCTCGGAGTCGACGTGGATCGCGAGGTGGCGTGAGTTGGCGAAGAACTGCGGTGTGCCTTCGGGCAGCCGGGCCCAGGCGTCGCCGAGCGCGTCCGGGTCCCCGACGGGCCGGTGACCGAAGTAGTAGAAGAACGCGATGCGGTCGTCGTTGCCGATGTCGAAGAAGAAGTGGATGAAGTCGGGGTGCTGGTCGGGGCCCCAGCCGGCTGCGCAGATGGAGTGCACCACCGGGAACTTGAGGGTGTCCCGGTAGAAGGCCACCGTGGCGGCGGGGTCGAAGGTGGGGAACGCGGCGTGGTCGACGCCTTGGACGCGGTGCTCGCGGTTCTCGGTCATGTGGGCCTCCTTCGTGGGTGATCAGGTGGTTTCGGGTAGCGGGCAGACCAGGTCTGCACGTCCCGAGGCGACGCCGCCGGCGAGGTCTTCGCGCATGGAGTCGGGACCGTCGACCGCGACCAGCGCGCCGGTCTCGGCGCGCAGCCGCTCGCCGAGGTCCAGGCGGGTGAGGACGTGACCGCGTTCGGCCGGGCCGCTGAGCCAGAATCCGGCCCAGCCGGACTGGGCGAGTTCGTGGAGCTGCTTGACCAGCACGTCGGCCTCGGGGCTCCACGGGTCGGTCAGCGTCACCTCGACCAGCGCGAGTCGCTGCGGATCCGGGGGCGGCCCGGGCGCGGGGGCGGCGGTGACGGTGTCACGATGGCTGACCTGCACTGCGCGGGCGGGCCAGTGCTGGTCTCCGTGCCGCAGCGGCTGGTCGAGGACCCAGTCGGCGACGTCGTCGGAGGGGATCTGCGCCGGCCCGGTGCCGGCGAACGCGGCGAGTCCTCCCGCGACGACCTCGGGGTTGGTGCCGGCGAAGCGCTGCAGGCTCACGTTCCCGGTGCGGGTCATGTACGCGAGCATCAGCTGGTCGACCGGGAGGTGGGTGCGTCTCGGGAAGGAGTCCCACCACAGCCGGCTGCGGCGGGCGAGCTCCTGGAGCCGTTCGACCTGGGGGCGCCGGAAGTGTTCGTAGTCGGTGAGGGCCGAGGTCAGGTCGTCGCCGGCGAGTACCGCGTCGCGCAGCGCGATCGCGTCCTCCATGGCGAGCTTGGTGCCCGACCCGACCGAGTAGTGCGCGGTGTGGGCGGCGTCGCCGATGAGTACGGCGTTGTCGTGGCTCCAGCGTCGGCAGTGCACGGTGCGGAAGCGCATCCAGCGGGTCCGGTTGCCGATGAGCTGGTGCCCGTCGAGGTGTTCGGCGAAGGCGTCCTGCAGGTAGGCCAGGGCGGCGGTGTCCGACTCGTCGGCGTGTGTCGCCTCGGTGGTCGCATCGAAGCCGGCGGCCCGCCAGGTGTCGGCGTCGGTCTCGATCAGGACCGTGCTGCGGGTGGGGGAGTACGGGTAGGCGTGGGCGACGAAGGTGCCGTGGTCGGTGGTGGCCGCGGCGAAGATCGCGGTCTCGAGAGCGAAGTCCGTTCCGGCCCACAGGTACAGCCCGCCCGCGACGTCGACCGTGGCGCCGAGCTCGTCAGCGAGCTCGCTGCGGGTCTGGCTGCTGACGCCGTCGGCGACGATGACCAGATCAGCGGACAGCTCGGCCAGGGCCGCTCGGTGGCCGTCGTACATCTCGACCCCGGCGGCGAGGGCATGGCGTCGGAGGACGGCCAGCAGCTCCGGGCGCGCGATCCCGATCAGGGCCCCGTTGTGGACCCGGGCGGCCTGCCCGTCGATGACCATCCGCATGTCGTGGGGCCATCCGGCGGCGAGGATGTCGGCCTGGGTGGCGGGGTCCGCGGCCTCGAGGTTGCGCTGGGTGCGCCCGGCCAGGGCGACACCGAACCCGAAGGTGGTCCGAGGGGAGCTCTGCTCGTGGACCGACACCCTGGCCTGCGGGTAGGCGAGCTTGAACAGACGCGCCGCGTACAGGCCGCCGGGTCCACCTCCGAGGACGGCGATGCTGGAGAGCTTCACGTGCCGGCCTCCTCCTTCTCGAGCTTGGCTTCGATGTCTGCGCGCAGGTCCTTCTTCGAGACCTTCCCGACGTTGGTCAGGGGGAAGGCCTCGAGCACTTCGACCCGCTCGGGCAGCTTGAACTTCGCCAGGCCCCGAGCAAGGAGGTACTGGCCGATCGAGGCCACGGTGGCGGTCGTCGTGGGCGCCCTGTGCACGAGGTAGGCGCAGACACGCTCCCCCAGCACGCGGTCCGGCATGGCCACCACGGCCGCGTTGCTCACCTCGGGGTGATGGGCGAGCAGCTCTTCGACCTCCTCGGCGTGGATCTTCTCGGCGCCGCGGTTGATGACGTCCTTGATCCTGCCGTCGATGGTGTAGTAGTCGCGGCCGTCCAGAACGTGCCTGGTGACCAGGTCTCCGGTGCGGTAGAAGCCGTCGGTGGTGAAGGCCGAGGCGTTGTGAGCCGCGGCCCGGTAGTAGCCGGCGATGGTGTAGGGACCGCGGCACGCGAGCTCGCCCAGCGAGCCGTCCGGTACGTCGTCCTCCGAGGCGACGTCGAGGACCCGGACCTCGTCAGCTGGTGAGATCGGCGTCCCGACGGTGTGCCGACGGGCCCACTCGGGCGCGTCCTTCGGGGTCAGCAGGAACATCCCCTCGGCCATCCCGAACATCTGCTGTGCGCGGAGGCCCCAGACGCCCTCGAGACGGTCGATCAGCTCGAGGCTCGGCTTCTGGCCGCCGAGGCAGAACCACTCGATGCTCTCGGTGCTCGTCGTCGAGGCCGACTCGTGCTCCAGCATCCGGATCGCGATCGCAGGAGGCACGACGGGGATCGCCGTGACCCGTTCGCGTGTGATCATCTCGAGGATCGCGCCCGCGTCGCCCGGGGATACGAGCACACAGCTGCCGCCGACGAGGTGAGCCGGTTGCAGAGCCGCGGCAGTGCCCGCGTTGTGCATGATCGGCATCGCGTGAAGCACCACCGACTCGGGGCTCAGCCCGAGAGCGCGTTCCGCCCAGGCGCGCGAGTTGTACAGGTACTCCTCGTGCCGGCGGGGCGCGACCTTCGGGAGCCCGGTCGTGCCGCCCGAGAGCTGCAGGGCCACCAGCCCCTCGGGGTCGATGGACGTCTCGGCGAGGACGGCGCGGGCGGCAGGGTCGCTCCCGGCGCTCAGGACGTCGGCGTAGGAGTGCGCGGGTCCGGACGACCCACCTCGCGCGACGATGAGGGTGTCCAGCACCGGGACCGTGTGCTGCAGGGACATACCCAGCGTCACCAGGTCCCGGTTGCGGAAGTCGGCCTGCACGATGTGGCCTCGAGCGCCGACATGCTCGGCGAGCAGCCTTATCTCTCGCTCACCGTGCTGGGGCAGAGTGCAGACGGGAACCACCCCGGCCTTGATGCACCCGTAGTAGGCGACGACGGTCTCGACCTCGTTGCCCATCTGGAACATGATCCGGTCGCCCGGGCGCAGCGTGGTCGAGCTCAGCAGGCCGGCCGCGAAGGACTCGGTCCGCTCATCGAGCTCGCGGTGGGTCAGCCGTTCCGCGGCGGTGATCAGTGCGGGTCGGTCCGGGTGGGACCGCATCGCCGTCCGAAGCGCATCACCGAGGGTCGTGCGGGTCCACATCCCCTCCCGGCGGTACCGGTCGGTCCGATCACTCGAGCACTCGGGCGCCAGGTCGAGATCAACGGTCATCGTGCCTCGACGGACTCGTTGCGAGTTCGACACTCGTGTCATGGCGTGGACTCCTAGGGCTCTCTCGAGCGTCGTCGAGTCGGTGAGGTCAGGTGGTGGTCGGGGTCAGTGCTGGTCGGGCCGGTCGCCCAGTGCCGTCGAGACAGCGCTCTCGAGGTGGGCCAGGTCTTCGCGCAGCAACGCCAGTGCAGCCCACGGGCCCGGATCGAGCTGGCGCTCGTCGGTGCGGCGCACCCCGGACAGGGCGACCTCGGTCAGCACCTGGGCGACGTCCTCGGCGCTTCCGTCGGTGGGTGCGCGGTACCACCAGGCCACCCAGTTGGCCATTCCCAGCAGGGCCAGGGCCACGGTCCGCGCCGGCAACGGACGAAAGCGGCCGGCCTCGATGGCGTCGTCGATCAGCGTGGCGAACAGGTCCAGCACGCGCCGCCGGGCCTGGCGGTGCATCTCGGCCAGCTCGGCGGGCAGGTCGGGCTCGCTGCGATCGAGTAGCCGGAACCGGGTCGTGTTGCGGGCGTTGTTGATCACGATCAGCCGCAGCGCCTCGACGACCTTCTGTTCCGCGTCGAGGTCGCTGCGGGTCCCGGTCTCCTCGAGGATCGTGACCACGCGCTCGAGCACGTCACGCAGCAAGGCTGCGAGGATCTCCTCCTTGTTGCTGACGTAGTGATACAGAGACGGTCGGCTCACGCCCATGGCGTCGGCGATGTCCTGGAACGAGGTGTTCGCGTAGCCCTTCGAGGCGAACAGTCTTGCCGAATGCTCGAGCAGCTCGTTGGACACGAGTTGCCGACGGGCGTGCTGACGGGGCATCGGCTCCCTGTTCGCGGTGCTCACGACCTGGAGGTTAGCCGCGTTCTGACATAAGTGTCAATAGATGGACACTGCTGTAGGCGACGCGGTCGAGGCCGAGCTACCGCCGCGTTCGTCGAGATCTGCATCGCAGTCCGGCCCTGACGGGGTCAACGGCAACGTCGGACAGGCCTTTCCTCCCGGCGCCACCGCAAGGCACGCTGAAGCGCTCAGCACCGATGCCGCGGTCAGCAGCGCTCCGGGAGGACGCCGTGCATCTCACCCCGCGGGAGCAGGAGAGGGTGCTGCTCCACGGTGCCGCCGAGCTCGCACGCCGCCGCCTCGCGCGCGGCGCGCGTCTCGGCGCGGCCGACGCGATCGCGCTGCTGTGTGACGAGATCTGCGAGCTCGCCTGGGACGGTCACGACCTGGACGAGGTGGTGCGCCGTGCCGGCACGATCGTCGGGTCCGACCAGCTGGTCGAGGGCGTCGCCGCGGCCGTCCCGTCCATCGAGGTCGAGGCGCTCTTCCCGCACGGCACCACCCTCGTGCACGTGGACCGGCCGTTCGGTCCGCCCGACCCCGACGGCCCGGGCGCCGTCCGCCCGACCGCCGGGATGATCGACCTCGCGCCCGGGCGGGTCCGCTGCGGTGTCGTCCTGCGCAACGAGGGTGACCAGGCGGTCTGGGTCACCTCCCACGTCCCGCTCGACCGGCTCAACCCCCGCGTGCGGGTCGACGTGGACGACGCCACCGACCCCGCGCAGCTGCGACTCGACATCGCCGCCGGCACCGCCCTGCGGGTGGAGGCCGGTGCGACGCGGACGGCGACCGCGGTCCGCCTCGGTGGTGCGTCCCGATGACCGCCCTGGACCGCGCCGGGTACGCGCGCCTCTACGGGCCGACCGTCGGGGACCGTATCCGTCTCGGCGACACCGACCTGTGGGTGGAGGTGGCCGGCGACGACACCGAGCCGGGCGAGGAGATGCTCGGCGGCTGCGGCAAGACCGCCCGCCAGGGGGCGCTGGTGGCCGATCGGGCGCCCCGGGGCAGCGCACTCGACCTGGTCGTCCTGGGGGTCCTGCTGATCGACCCCGTCCTCGGGGTGCGCAAGACCTCGATCGGGGTCGCCGACGGGCGGATCGTCGGGGTGGGCCGCGCCGGCAACCCGGACGTGCAGGACGGCGTCGAGCTCGTCGTCGACGCCCACACCGCCATGGTGCCGGGCGAGGGCCTGATCGCGACGCCCGGCGCGGTGGACTCCCACGTGCACCTCTCCAACGCCGACCTCGCGCCGGCCGCCCTCTCGACCGGGGTGACGACCCTGGTCGGCATGGGCATCGGCGGGGTGTGGGATGTCGGAGCCAACCCCGCGCCCAATCTGCACACCCTGATGGCCTCCTGGACCGGCGTGCCGATCAACGCCGCGTTCCTGGCCCGCGGGTCGTCCGGCTCCTCGGACCTGCTGGAGCGGGCGGTGCTCGCCGGAGCTGGCGGGTTCAAGGTCCACGAGGACTGGGGGGCCGGCCCGGACGCCGTCGACACCTGTCTGGGCGTCGCCGAGCAGGCCGACCTTCCCGTCGCCCTGCACACCGACACGCTCAACGAATCGGGCTACCTGGACGACACCCTCGATGCGATCGGCGGACGCACCGTCCACGCCTACCACGTCGAGGGCGGCGGCGGGCATCCCGATCTGCTGCGCATCGTCGGTCGGGACTCGGTGCTGACGTCGTCCACCACACCCACCCTCCCGCTCACCTCGGCGACCGTCCGCGAGCTGGGGCCGATGACGATGACCGTGCACCGCGGGCACCCCGACCTGCCCAGCGACCGGGCCATCGCGGCGAGCCGCATCCGCGAGCACGCCATCGCAGCCGAGAACCGCCTGCACGACGACGGCGCCATCTCGATCGTCAACTCCGACGCGCTCGGTATGGGCCGCATCGGCGAGACGGTGCGCCGCACCTGGCAGCTGGCCCACGTGCAGGCCCACCTCGCCGGCGAGACCGGCCCGGACGTCGCGAACAATGCCCGGGTCCTGCGCTACCTGGCCAAGCTCACCCACAACCCGGCCGTCGCGCACGGGCTCGCCGCGCACGTGGGCTCGCTGCGGGCCGGCCGCGTCGCCGACATCGTGCTGTGGTCACCGGCATGGTTCGGCGCCACGCCCGAACTGGTCATCAAGTCCGGCTTCGTCGCGTGGGGCGCGGCCGGGTCGGGATCCGGGTCGACACGGCTCGGTCAGCCGCGTCGGATGCGCGGCTTTTTCGGGGCCTACGGTGGCGCCCCCGCCCGCCTCTCCCACCAGTTCGTGGCCGCCGCCTGCCTGGACGACCCGGTGGCGCGCGCCGCCCTCCCGTCCGGTCCGCGCTACACCCCGGTCCACGGCAGCCGGGGCCTCGGCGCCGCCGACATGCTGCACAACACCGCGAGGCCGCACGTCGAGATCCCCGGCGAGCCGTCCCCGGTCCGCGTCGACGGCCGCGAGGTGCCACTGCACCATGCCGTCGAGCTGCCCCTGACCCGCCTGCACCACCTGGCGTGAGGAGCGCGGGTCAGCGGTCAGCGGGCGGAGGTGCGGATCGCGTCGGCGTCGGCGGCGAGAGCGGCGACGATGTCGGCGGCGGGCCGCACGTCCGAGACCAGAGAGCAGGACTCGCCGGCGTAGAGCACCGAGGAGTCCAGATCGCCCTCGAAGCCGTCCATCGGCATGAAGATGCCGTAGCGCGGCAGCTCGACGGTCTGCCCGCCGACCGGCATCGTGCCGGTGATCTCACCCTCGCCAGCCCGCTGGCCGGGGGCGGGGTACCCGGCCGCGACCCACTCGTCGACGATCCGGTTGCGCAGCACCCGGTGCGCTGCGCCCGGCCACTCGAGGTCGAAGAGCGTGGTGTGGTAGGTATCGGCGGCGGTGGCCGCGACGACCCGGTCCTTGTACGCCGCACGCGATTCGTCGCTGCACAGGAACCGCGTTCCCAGCGACACCGCCTGGGCACCGAGGGCCAGGGCCGCGGCCAGCCCGCGGCCGTCGGCGATCCCGCCCGAGGCCACCACCGGCAGCGGCGCCACGGCATCGACGGTGGCCGGCAGGACGACCGACAGCGACTCGACGCCGCGGACGTGCCCGCCCGCCTCGACGCCCTGGATCATGACCGCGTCAACGCCGGCGTCCGCGGCCGACCTGGCCTCGTCCGCCGACCCGACGTGGGCCACGAGCCGCGTCCCGACCGCGTGGGCGCGCTCGACGTACGGGCCCGGGTCGCCCCAGAACAGCACCAGAACCGGCACCCGCTCCTCGAGACAGCATTCGATCGGCGAGTGGTCCTCCATCAACGGAAGGATGAGGTTGACACCGAAGGGTCGGTCGGTGACCTCTCGGGTCTCGCGGATCTGCTCGCGGACCACTGGTTCGGGCAGCCCACCCATGCCCAGGACCCCGAGCCCGCCGGCGTTCGACACCGCCGCGGCCAGCGCCGGGCCCGCGAGCCCCCCTCCCATCCCGGCGTTCCAGATCGGGAGCTCGACTCCCAGGGTTCGGCAGAGATCGGTGGTGAGCATCGGTTGTCCAGCCCGTGAGCCAAGAGGGAGACGGCCGAGTGTGACTTTCCGCCCCGGGTCGCGCCGGCGTCAACGGCGAGCTGTGTTGCTCACGAGGCTCCGAGCTCCTTGTCCAGGGCCGGGCCGCCGAACCCCTGGCTCGGGTCGCCTTCGGTGCCCCAGGCCGCGGCGGGTCCCCACCGCTCGACGATCTTGTCGTCCGCGATGCGGAAGATGTGGATGCCGCGCAGAGTGAGCGTCTTCCCGTCCGGAGGCGCACCGAACAGCTCGCCGGTTCGGGTGCCGTAGGCGTGGAAGTGCTCGACGACGAGGTCGCCCTCGGCGATGTAGTGGTCGGCCTCGCTGTGCCAGTCGGGCACTGCGGCCCGGATGACCTCCGCGGCCTGGCACAGGCCGGCCACCCCGTCCGGCGCGCCAGGGAACGGCGGGTCGTGATTGACGAAGTCGGGCGCGACGTAGCGGTCGGCGGCGGTGATGTCGCCCTTCGTGAAGAGCTCCTGGATGAGACTCTCGACGAGGTGCTTGTTGCGGGTGAGCTGATCGGTAGTCATGGCGGAAAGTGTGGACGCGCCACCGCACGTCAAACCATCCCAACAGTGTGGGGTTTTCTCGCCCGGGCGGCCGCGGCGACACTGGTGTCCATGGCCGACACCGCGAGCGCAGAACGCGCGGTCCTGCGTGTCTGTCACAGCGGCCTCGACATCACCGAGCTGCAGAGACAGGTGCTCGCCGCGCTGCGCGGGGCGATGACGATCGACGCCGCAGCCTTGGGCACCGTCGATCCTGAGACGCTGATGTTCACCGGCGTCCACAACGAAGACCCGCTCACCGCGATGTCCCAAGAGTTCATCGACAACGAGCTGGACGGCCGCGACGTCAACATGTTCGGTGAGCTCGCTCGCGCCCCCGGGCACGTCCGGACGCTGGACACCGCCACCCGCAGCGACTGGATGGCGAGCGCCCGCTATCGAGAGATCATGCGCCCGGTCGGGCTCGGCGACGAGCTGCGCGCCGCGCTCGTGGTCGGCGGGCACTGCTGGGGCTATCTCTGTCTGCACCGCGAGGATGGCGCGCTCGGCTTCACCGCCGCCGAAGCCAAGGTGATCCGCCGCCTCGCCCCGCACATCGCACACGCCATGCGGCGGGCCATCCTCCTGCATGACCCCGCGCCCGACGAGCGGCATCGGCCGGGGGTCGTCGTGCTCGACGAGCAGATGGAGCTGGTGGCGAGCACACCCGAGGCCGACACCCTGCTCCCGATGATCGGACACGGCTCCAGCCACCTGCCGCTCCCGGCGAGCGTGTACTCGGTCGCGGCAGCGCTCAGCGCCTCCGAACAGCCGCCGAGCCTCCAGGTACGCGCCGCCACCGGCGGCTGGCTCACCCTGCACGCCTCCCGGCTGTGCCCGGCGTCCGAGGGGCGGATCGCCGTCGTCGTCGAGCCCGCCCAGCCACAGTCGACGCTCGGCGTGCTGCTGGCGGCGTACGGGCTCACCGCCCGGGAGCTGGACGTGACGCGGCTCGTGCTGCGCGGCGACTCGACGAAGTCGATCGCGGCAGCGCTGCACATCTCCGCGCACACCGTGCAGGACCACCTCAAGTCCGTGTTCGACAAGGTCGACGTGCGCAGCCGTCGCGACCTCGTCGGCCGTCTCCTCGCGGGGCACAGCGGCTGAGGCTTCGGACTCGACCCCCGCCTGGACATCGATCGTTGCCCCGTTCGAGGAGGATCGTGAGCCCGCAACGGAGGTCCGGCATGGGAATGCTGCGCACTGGATACGGCGGCGACGATGTCCTCGAGGTGACCTTCGACCGGCCGGAGAAGCTCGGGCGGCGAGTTCCTCGAGGCCGCGCCCGATGCCGTCGGCCAGCACGTCGACGTCGGGCATGCCGTCGAAGTCGGCGTTGATACCGGAGAAGACCCGGCACGGCCTCGGCGCCTACCGCTCCGGGGTCGACAAAAGCGTTGGCGGCGCCCGCCTCACCCGAATCTGTCGTGATCTTGGTTGTGGTGATCGTTCTGCTAGGTCGGCTGCTCAGGCTGCGGAATCGGACTCGGTGGTGGTGCCTTCGGCGGCAGCGGTTTTCGGTGCGCGCGGCGGCTCGGGCTCTGCTGTCGTGCGTCGGCGGGCGCCGTCGTCCGGGTCGTCGCCCCCGGTGCGACGAGTGCGGTCGGGCAGCGACAGCTTGAGGATTGTGCGGAACACTTGGCTGTACTGCTTCCACCATGGCGCGCTGTTGTAGGGCAGCCCGTACTTCTCTGTCAGCGGCCGCACGACCTCCGCGATCTGCGGGTACCGGCGGCTGGGCAGGTCGGGATAGAGGTGGTGCTCGATCTGGTGGCTCAAATAGCCCGAGAGCAGGTGCATCCACTGGGGACCGGTGAAGTTCGCCGAGCCGAGCATCTGGCGCAGGTACCACTCGTGTGGCGTCTCGTTCTCCAGTTCCTCCTCGGTGAAGTGTTCGACGCCATCGGGGAAGTGGTTGACGAAGATGACGCCGTAGGCCCACAGGTTGCGGATGATGTTGGCGACGGCGTTGGCCGCCAGGGTGTGGAAGAAGAACGGCCCGGTGAGCGCGGGGAAGATGAGGTAGTCCTTGCCGATCTGGCGGCGCATCTTGCGGCCGATCTGCTTGAGCTGGGTCTTGAGGACCTTCGGGTCCTTTTGGAGCTTCCGGATGCGCTCGAGGTCGAGGTCGTGCACCCCGACGCCCCATTCGAAGAACACCATGAGCAGGAGATTGTAGAGCGGCTGGGCGATCGCCAGCGGGTACCAGGGCTGCTCGCGGGTGACGCGCAGGATGCCGTAGCCAACGTCGCGGTCCTTGCCGAGGACGTTGGTGAAGGTGTGGTGCTCGTAGTTGTGCAGGTGCTTCCACTGCTCGGCGGGACAGATGGTGTCCCATTCCCAGGTTGCCGAGTGGATCTCCGGATCATTCATCCAGTCCCACTGGCCGTGCATGATGTTGTGCCCGATCTCGATGTTCTCGAGAATCTTGGCGAGGCCGAGCATCGCGGTACCCACGATCCAGGCCGGCGGGTACTTCGACGCGAACAGCGCCACTCGACCCCCGGCCGCGAGGCCGCGCTGCACCGCGACGAGGCGGCGGATGTAGCGCGAGTCCTCGGAGCCGAGCTGTTCCTCGATCTCGGCGCGCAGCGCGTCAAGGCGTTCGCCGATCTCGCGAATCTGTTCATCGCTCAGGTGGGTGTAGGCTTTCACGTCACTGATGGCCATGGCTGATCTCCTCTGGGGATCGTTCGGGGCCGCCCGGGGCGCCGTCGGGGTGGACGCCGGGACAGTGGTTCGTTGCCTGACCGGGCTAGAGCCCGAGGGTGGCCTCGCCCTCGACGCCCGTGATACAGGTCTGGACCTTGGCGCCCTCGTGGCCCTCCTGCTGCTGGCCGTTGCGCAGGTCGCGCACCGTGCCGGACGTCAGCGGGACCACGCATGTGTGGCAAATCCCCATCCGACAGCCGGCCGGGACGTCGATGCCGGCGTTCTCCCCGGCCTCCATCAGCGTGGTTGCGCCGTCGATGTCGACCTCGATGCCGGACTTCTCGAAGACGACGTGCCCGCCCTGGCCCTCGCCCTCCAGCGACGCGGCGAATCGCTCGATGTGCAATCGGTCGGCGACGCCCTCGTTCTCCCAGTGCTCCTCGATGGCGTCGAGGAGCGGCTCGGGCCCGCAGGCCCAGGTCTGGCGCTCCCGCCAGTCGGGGCACAGGTCGACGATCTGCTGCGGCTTGAGGTGGCCATCGGTCTCGGTGAGGTGCAGGTGCAGGCGGAAGGAGTCCTGCTCAGTGTGCAGCCGCTCGAGCTCCTCGCGGAAGATCACGTCATTCTCGGTGCGGGCCGAGTGGACCAGCAGCACGTCGGTCATCGAGCCGCGCCGGCGCATCAGCCGCAGCATGCCCATGACCGGGCTCAGGCCGCTGCCGCCGGTCACGAACAGGAGGCGGCCCGGCGGCGGCTCGGGCAGCACGAACTCACCACTCGGCTCGGCGAGCCGGATCAGGGTGCCCCGCTCCAGGCCGTTGACCAGGTGCTGGGAGATGAAGCCTTCGGGCATGGCCTTGACCGTGATCGAGAGATGGCCCTGGTCCCGCTTGGGGGCCGAGCTCAACGAGTAGGACCGCCAGTGCCAGCGGCCCTCCACCTCGACCCCGATACCAACATACTGTCCGGGCGCGACGTCCTCGAACGACCAGCCCCACCCGGGCTTGATCACGATCGTCGCGGCGTCCTCGGTCTCACGGACGACCTTGTCGACGCGACCGCGTAGCTCTCGCGCGCTCCACAGCGGGTTGATGTAGCGCAGGTAGTCGTCCGGGAGCAGCGGGGTGGTCAGCCGGGACAGCGCGCCGCGTAGGTCGTCGCCGCTCTGCCAACTACGGACCGCCCAGGCACCGAAGGCGGCGCCGCTGGCCCCGAGCGCGGCCGTCAGGCGCACCCAGTGGGGCACGCGGACCCCGGCCACGGCGCGGCCCAAATCCAGCGCGGCGTTCCCCACCCGCTTCCACTGGTCCGGCATCGGCGCTCACCACTCCCGGTCGTCGGCGACGGATCTCGTACGGCCACGCGGGACCGCCGGTACCGGACATGAAACACCACCGAGCCGCCCGCTGTCATGCGGTCACGGCGGGTCACTTCCGACGGCATCTCCGCGACGGGCCGCCCGTGTCATCGAAGCCCAACCGGGTCACTCTCCCGGGCTCGGCGGCGGCCTCGGTCCGATAGGGGACCTGTCTGGTGAGCGATCGTTGCCACGTTCGAGGAGGATCGTGAGCCCCGCAACGGAGGTTCGGCATGGGAATGCTGCGCACTGAGTACGACGGCGACGTCCTCGAGGTGACCTTCGACCGGCCGGAGAAGCTCAACGCGCTGCGGCGGGTCGACATCGACGAGCTCACCGGGATGATCGCCGACCACACCGCGCGCGCGATCGTCTTCCGCGGAGCCGGCGGCCGTGCCTTCAGCGCGGGCGTCGACGTCGACGAGTTCCTGGCCATCGACGGGCCCGACGCCGCGCGTGCGTTCATCGCTGCGCTCCGCGATCTGCTCGCCGCGGTTCGCCGAAGTCCCGCCGTCACCATCTGCGCCATCGACGGCCACTGCCTCGGTGGCGCCTTCGAGCTCGCCCTCGCGGCCGACCTACGCGTCGTGACCACCCGCTCGCACTTCGGGCTGCCGGAGGTGAAGCTCGGAATCCCCTCGGTGGTCGACGCCGCGCTGCTGGCGCAGTACGTCGGCCTCGGCCACGCCAAGGACATGATCCTCACCGGGGACCTCTACGTCGCCGGCTCGCGGCAGACCACGACCCTGTGCTACCGGCTGGTCGAGCCCGATCAGCTCGACTCCACGGTCGCCGAGCTCGTCGGCAAGGTGGCGGGCCACACCCGCACCGTGCTCGCCTCGCAGAAACGGCTGTTCGAGACCTGGCAGAACAGCCCGCTGCGCGAGGCCATCGACATCAGCGTCGACGAGTTCGCCGACGTCTTCGCCGCCGAGGACACCCGGCAGGCCCTCGCCACCTACCGCCGGGGGCTCGGGGCTCCTCGAGTCGATCGCTGAAAGGATCTCCCCGACCTGCTGCAGCGGTTCACAGCGACCGGGCGGCGAGCTCCTCGAGCCCGCGCCCGATGCCGTCGGCGAGCACGTCGACGTCGGGCATGCCCCCGAAGTCGGCGTTGATACCGAAGGTCATGCGGCCGGCGTAGGAGAAGATGCCGATGGCCGTGCGGCAGCCCATGGCGATCGGGACGTGGGCGTGCAGCGAGATCATCCGCCGGCCGAGGGCGTACAGCGGTCTCGGTGGGCCGGGCACGTTGGTCGCCACCGCTTGGGCCACGGGCTGGGCCGACCGGGCGGCGCGAACGCCGAGGGCGAGCACGGCCGGCGCGACGAGGTCGCCGGCCGAGAGCGCCCGGCGCAGGTCCGTGGCGACGACCACTCGCTTGTGGTCCTCCATCTGGCGTCGCACGGCGCTGAACCGGGCGAGCGGGTCGGGCTCCCCGACGGGGAGATCGACGAGCACCGTCGCGATCTGATTTCCCACCTGGCCGCGTTCCGAGCTCTGCCGGACCGAGACCGGGACCAGGGTGCGCACGACCAGGCGGTCGGTGAGCTGGTCGCGCCCGGCGAGCAGGTCGCGCAGCCCCGCGGTGACCACGGCGAGGGCGACGTCGTTGACCGAGCCACCGAGTGCGCGGCGTACTCGCCTGATCGTCGACAGGTCAGCCGCGGTCCACGCCCAGCGGCGACGCCGACCGAGCGGGCCGTTGAGGCCGCGCGCGGTGGTCGCGGTGCTCTGCCGGGCGAGGTCGAGGACCGACGCCGTCATCGCATCCGTCCGGCGGACCCAGTCCCGAGGGGACGCGAGACGGGGCAGACTGCCCAGCTGCGCGAGCGTGAAGCGCGCGGTGTCGCCGACCGTCCCGCGCACGCTCCCGGCGATCAGGGCGGAGGTCGAGGGCGCGGGGCTCGGCGACCAGGGCTCGGGCTCGTCGGTCACCGTCTCGGGGGTCTGGTCGAAGATCAGTTGCAGCAGATCCGTGCCTGCGATCCCGTCCACCATGCAGTGGTGGACCTTGGCGACGAGTACCCATCGACCGTCCTCGAGCCCGTCGACCAGCCACACCTCCCAGAGCGGCCGGTCGAGATCCAGAGGCTGTTCGAGGATGCGCGCCACCAGGCCGCGCAGCGCGTCGTCGCCGCCGGGTCCGGGCACGACCGCGTGCCGGACGTGGTGGCGCACGTCGAACCGTTGGTCGTCCACCCAGACCGGACGGCCGAGGCCGAGCGGGAGGGTGCGGACCCGCTGGCGGTATCGGGGGACGCGGGACAGCTTGGCGGCGAGCAGCCCGACCAGGTCCTCGTCCTGGGGCGCCGGGCCCTCCAGGACCGACACCGACCCCACGTGCATCGGGGTCGTGTCGCCCTCGAGGTGGTAGAAGGCCGCGTCGACCGGGCTCAGCGGGTCCACCGGCTCGGACCTCCTCCGCCCTCCGTGCGTGTCGCGCGACGTGCCGCGTAATGGTATACCATGTCGCATCCGGCGGATCGGAGGCCGATGAAGCCCGCAGCGTTCGAGTACCACCGCGCGTACGACCTGGCCGGTGCCGTGGACCTCCTGGCCGAGCTCGGCGAGGACGCCAAGCTCCTCGCCGGTGGGATGAGCCTCGTGGCGATGATGAACTTCCGGCTCGCGCGGCCCTCGGCGCTGGTGGACCTCACCCGCATCGACGACCTGTCCTACCTGCGCCGCGACGACGACGGCGCGCTGCGCATCGGCGCGCTGACCACGCACCACAGTGTCGAGACCGGCCACGAGGTACTCGGCGCGGACTTCGCCGTGCTGCCGCGCGCCGCGCGGTTCATGGGCCACTACCCGATCCGCACTCGCGGGACCTTCGGCGGCAGCATCGCCCACTGCGACTCGACCGCCGAGTGGTGCCTGCTCGCCCTCCTCCTCGACGCCCAGGTGGTCGTCACCTCCCGCGACCGCGGGACCCGCACCGTCGCGGCCGGCGACTTCCTCCTCGGATTCTTCACCACCGCCCTCGAACCGGACGAGGCCGTGGTCGAGGTCGTCTTCCCCCGGCCCGCGCCGCACGCCGCCCTCACCGAGTTCGCCCAGCGCAAGGGCGACTTCGCGGTCGTCGCCGCCGCGGTGGACCTGGACCTGCCCGACGGGGCCGAAGGCCGTTGCCGGGGCGCGCGGGTCGCGCTCGGCGGCGTCGACGCCGTCGTGGTCCGGGTGCCGGAGGCCGAGGCACTGCTGGCCGACGCCCAGCCCGGGGAGGATTCTGTGGCGGGAGGTGGCCGACGTGGCGGCCGGCGCGATCGAGCCCGGCTCGGACGCCCACGCGAGCGCGGAGCACCGCCGCACGCTCACCCGGACCCTGCTGGTGCGGGCCCTACGGGAGGCGAGCGGGGTCGCGGCGTGACGGCCGGGACACCGGCGCGCGCCGCCGAACCGCGCGCCGACGCGGACGGTCGGTGGGTCGGCGCCCGGATCCCGCGCCGCGAGGACCCGCGGCTGCTCACCGGGCACGGCCGGTTCGTCGACGACCTCGCGGGCCGGGAGGTGCGGCACGCCGCGTTCGTGCGCAGCCCGGTGGCGGTCGGGCGGATCACGGGCATCGACGTCACGGCCGTGCCCGACGGCGTCGCGGTGCTCGACGCCGGGCGACTCGCCGCCGGCGACCTGGCCGCGGTGCTCGACCGGCCCGAGTTCGTGCCCATGACCATGCCGGTGCTCGCCCGCGACCGGGTGTGCCACGTCGGCGAGCCGGTCGCGCTCGTCGTCGCCGAGGACCCCTATGCGGCCGAGGACGCCGCGGAGGCCGTCGTGGTCGACTACGAGCCCGGCGTGGCCGTGACCGACCTCGAGGCCGCGCTCGCCGCGCGCGCCCCGCGGGTGCACCCGGACGCGGTGGTCAACACCGTGCTCGACGTGCGCCCCTTCGACGATCCCGGCTTCGACACCGGCGCCGACGACGACCCGTTCGCGACGGCCGCGCACGTCGTCACGTCGTCCGTCCGCAGCGCCCGGGTGAACGCCGTGCCCCTCGAGTCCCGGGCGTGCCGGGCGGAGTGGAACGCCGCCGACGAGCAGCTCGTCGTACACGTCTCCTCGCAGGTACCCCACCAGGTCCGCACCGCGGTGGCGCGTGCCGCGGACCTGCCCGAGCACCGCGTGCGGGTCGTGGTCCCCGACGTCGGCGGCGGCTTCGGGCTCAAGTGCGTGGTCGGGCGGGAAGAGGTCGCCGTCGCGGTCGCCGCCCTGCGCACCGGGGCGCCCGTGGCCTGGGCCGAGGACCGCCGCGAGCAGCTGACCGCGAGCTTCCACGGCCACGAGCAGGTCCACGACCTGCGGGCCGCGGTCGCCGCCGACGGCACGCTGCTCGCCCTCGACGCCGACATCCGCTGCGACGTCGGCGCCTACTCCGTCTTCCCCTTCACCCACGGGGTCGAGCCGCTCATGGCCGCCCACGAGCTGCCCGGCGTCTACCGGGTCCCGCGCTACCGGGTGCGCGCCCGGGCGGTCGCCACCCACAAGGCGCCCACCGCGCCGTACCGGGGGGTGAGCCGCCCGCAGATCGTGCTGGCCACAGAACGGCTGATGGCCCGCATCGCCGCGGCCACCGGGCTGGACCCGGTGGAGGTCCGCCGGCGCAACCTCATCGACGAGTTCCCGTGGACGGGTGCCAACGGCATCACCTACGACGCCGGGTCCTACCGCGCCTCGCTCGACCGCTGCGAGGCCCTGCTGCGCGACGAGGGCTGGTACGCCCGCCGGGACGAGGCGGGCCGAACCGGACGGCACCTCGGCATCGGCATCGCCTGCTTCAACGAGCGCACCGGCTACGGCACCGGCGCCTTCGCCGCCCGAGGGATGGACGTCGTGCCAGGTCCCGACCTCGCGGAGGCCCGCATGGACCCCTCGGGCACCGTGCTCGTCACCAGCGGCACCTGCGGGCACGGGCAGGGCCACGAGACCACCCTCGCGCAGGTCGCGGCGGACCAGCTCGGCCTGCATCCCGACCGGGTCCGCGTGCGTCAGGGCGACACCGACCTGGTGCCCCACGGGTGGGGCACGTTCGCGAGCCGCTCCGCGGTCGTCGGCGGCGCGGCGGTGTCCGGGGCGGCCGCGGAGCTCGCGCGGAAGGTGCGCCGGATCGCCGCGCACCTGCTCGAGGCCGCCGTCGAGGACGTCGAGCTGGTCGACGGGCGGGCGGTGGTGCAGGGGACGCCCGTCGGGATGCCGGTCGCGGAGGTGGCCCGGGTGGCCCTCCTGCAGTCGCACCGGCTCCCGCGCGACGTCGAGCCCGGGCTCTCCGCCCACGCGGTGTTCGACGTCGAGGGGTCCGGCACGTTCTCCAACGCGACCCACGGCGTGGTCTGCGAGCTCGAGGAGGGGACCGGCGCGGTCCGGCTGCTGCGCTACGTCGTCGTCGAGGACTGCGGAGTGGTGATCAACCCGCAGGTCGTCGACGGGCAGGTGCGCGGCGGGGTGGCCCAGGGCATCGCGGCGGCGCTCTACGAGGCGGTCCGCTACGACGAGGAGGGCAACCCGACCAGCGCCTCGCTCATGGACTACCTCGTGCCGACCGCGCACGAGGTGCCGGTCGTCGACGTCGAGCACCTCGAGACCCCGTGCGCGTTCAGCCGCACCGGCGCCAAGGGGATGGGGGAGGGCGGCGCGATCGGTGCCCCGGCCGCCGTGCTCGACGCGGTCAACGACGCGTTGCGCGGCACCGGGGTCGCGCTGGACACCGTCCCCGTCCGCCCGGAGGACGTCGCCGGGGCGCTGGGCCGGTCACGGGGAACGCGGGAGGCCACACGGTGAAGGACCTGCACCTGATCACGCTGACGGTCAACGGCGCGGAGCACGAGGTGGTGGTCGAGTCGCGCCGCACCCTGGCCGACGTGCTGCGCCACGACCTCGGCCACACCGGCACGCACCTGGGCTGTGAGCACGGCATCTGCGGGGCCTGCACCGTGCTGCTCGACGACGCCCCGGTGCGCGCCTGCCTGGTGTTCGGCGTCCAGGCCGACGGTCGCGCGGTGCGCACCGTCGAGGGGCTCGCCCCCACCGACGGCGAGCTCTCCGACCTGCAGCAGGCCTTCTCCCGCTGCCACGCGCTGCAGTGCGGGTTCTGCACCCCCGGGTTCCTCATGCTCGCCGAGGCCTTCCTGGCCGAGTACCCCGATCCGTCGGAGGACGACGTGCGCGAGGTGGTGGCGGCCAACCTGTGCCGCTGCACCGGCTACCAGGGCATCGTCGAGGCCATCACGCAGACCGCCGCGCAGCGCCGAGACCGCGGATGAGCAGCACGGCCGACGCCGGCGGCGGGGCGCGCACGCGGATCGGGGTGCAGGAGGGCACGGACACCCACCGCGCGGGGGACGCGGGCACCACCGACGGCCGGGGCGGGCCGATCGGGGTCCGGGTCCCCCGTCACGAGGACGCGCGCCTGCTGCGCGGGCACGGCCGGTTCGCCGACGACGTCGACCGCGGCCACCAGCTGCACCTGCGGCTGGTGCGGGCCGGCGTCGCCCACGGCCGCATCGTGACCGTCGACGTCGACGACGCCCGGCGGCAGCCCGGCGTGGCCGCGGTCCTGACCGGCCACGACCTCGCCGAGGCCTGTGGCGGGAGCCCACCGTCGATCCCGATGCGGATGCCGCGCGGCGACGAGCCCGACGGGTGCCTGCAACCGGTGCTGCCGGTCGAGGAGGTCCGCTACGTGGGCCAGCCCGTCGCGGCCGTCCTCGCCGAGGACGCCTACCTCGCCGAGGACGCCGCCGAGGCCGTGGTGGTGGAGGTCGAGGAGCTCCCGGTGGTGCTCGACCCGCTCGCGGCCGAGCCCGTGATGGCGGTGACCGCGGGGTACGGCCCCGAGGACGGGCAGGACGGGGACGCCGCCGTGGCCGCCGCCTTCGCCGAGGCCGATCACGTGGTGGAACTGACTCTGCGCGTGCAGCGCCACGCCGCGGTGCCGCTCGAGCCGCGCGGGCTGGTCGCCGTGTACGACCCCGGCGACGACACGATGGAGATTCTGGGGCGCGACCAAGGTCCCGGTGTTCAACCGCGACGTGCTGGCCGGGATGCTCGGCATGCCGGCGCACCGCATCCGCGCCCGCGCGATGGACGCCGGCGGCGGGTTCGGCGCGCGCGGGGAGTTCTACCCCGAGGACCTGCTCGTGCCCTGGCTCGCCCGGCGCACGGGCCGCCCCGTGAAGTGGACCGAGGACCGCGCCGAGGCGCTCGTGGCGCTCAACCACTCCCGCGACCAGGTCCACCGGATCGCCGCCGGGTTCACCGCCGACGGGCGCCTGCTCGGGCTGCGCGACCGCATCGTCCACGACAACGGGGCCTTCCTGCGCACCCACGGCGTGATGGTGCCCGAGCTGACCGTCACGATGCTGCCCGGTCCCTACCGCGTGCCCGCGCTCGCGGCCCGGGCCGAGGTCGTGCTCACGCACAAGACCCCGTGCGGCACCTACCGCGCGCCGGGCCGCTACGAGGGCACCTTCGCCCGCGAGCACCTGCTCGACGTGGCCGCGGACCGTCTCGGGATCGACCGCGTCGAGCTGCGCCGCCGCAACCTGCTCACCCCCGCCGAGCTGCCGCACCGGCGGCCGGTCAGCGCGCTGGCCACCGACATGGTCCTCGACGCCGGCGACTACCCGGGACTGCTCGATGACGCGGTGACCCGCACGGCCGCGTGGCGGGACGAGGCGTCGGCCGCCCGCCGCGACGGCCGCCGCGTCGGGTACGGCGTGGCGGTGTTCCTGGAGAAGAGCGGGCTGGGCCCGCAGGAGACCGCCGACGTCGAGGTCCGGCCCGACGGCCTGGTCTCGGTGCACTCGGGGGGCACCTCGCTGGGCCAGGGGATCGAGACCGTCCTCGCCCAGATCGCGGCGGCCGAGCTGACCGTGCCCGACGGCGGCGTCGAGGTCGTCAACGGCGACACCGAGCTGCAGCCGTTCGGGATGGGCTCGTGGGCCAGCCGCTCGACGGTCGTGGCCGGTGGCGCCGTGCACACCGCGACGCTGGCCGTGGTCGAGCGTGCCCGCGAGATCGCCGCGCGCATCCTCGAGGCCGACCCCGCCGACCTCGAGCTCTCGGGCGGCCGCTTCGGGGTGGTCGGAGCGCCGGGGGCGACGGTGACGCTCGGCGAGGTGGCCGCGGCGTGCCGGCCCGGCAGCCCCCACCTGCGCCCGGAGGAGGAGCCGGGGCTGGCGGCCCGGCGCCGGTTCGAGGTCGGGCACATGACCTACCCGTACGGCGTCCACGTCGCGCTCGTCGAGGCCGACCCCGGCACCGGGCAAGTCGAGGTGCTGCGCTACCTCGTCGACTACGAGGTGGGACGGGCGATCAACCCCACGCTCGTCGAGGGTCAGCTCGTGGGCGGGGTGGCGCAAGGCCTCGGCGGGGCGCTCTACGAGGAGTTCAGCTACGACCCGCTCGGCCAGCCGCAGGCCACGACCTTCATGGACTACCTCCTGCCCACGGCCGCGGAGACGCCGCGTCGCGTGGAGACGGTGATCCACGAGGACGCGCCCGCCCCGGGCAACCCGCTCGGTGCCCGCGGCGCGGGCGAGGGCGGCATCACCGCGGCCGGCGCGGCCGTGGCGAACGCCGTGCGCGACGCCCTGGGACTCGACGGCGGCGTGGGCGCGCTGCCGCTCGCGCCCGACCGGGTCGCGGGCCTGGCCCGCGACGCCCGGTGAGGAGCGGTCAGCCGGCCACAGCGCCGTCGCCGGTGAGTACCGGCGCGGGAAGGGCCGCCTGGATGTGCTCGCGCGTGAGCGCCCCGGCGCGCTCGCCGTCGCGGCGTCGCACGGCCTCGAGGATCGCGGCGTGCTGGTCGGCGCTCTCCCGGTGGCTGCGGGTCGGGGCGGGCTGCTGGGGCAGCGACTGCCACAGCATCCGGATCAGCGAGACCAGCACGGGCGAGCCGCTGGCCTGGTAGATGGCGAAGTGGAACCGCGAGTTGTGCTCGCGATAGCGGGGGTCGCCCTCGGGGAGGGCCCGGATGGCGTCGTTGATCTCGTCGAGCTCGGCGAAGGCGGCGTCCTCGATCCGCTCGGTGGCCATCTCGGTGGCGAGTGGTTCGAGGGCGGCACGGATGCGGTAGTTGTCGGCCGTGGCGCCCGCGTCCGGCTTGGCGACCGTGGCGCCACGGTGCGCGTCCCCCACGACGAGGCCCTCGGCCTCCAGGCGGCGCAGCGCCTCGCGGATCGGGGTGGCGCTGACGTCGAACCGTCCGGCGAGATCGCGCTGGCGCAGCGGCTCGCCGGGCACGAGCTGGCCCGACACGATCAGCTCGCGCAGCATCGCGGCGACCATGTCGGTCTTGCTCGTGTAGAGGTTCACCGTCGCGTTCCCGTCGTCCGGCCGCCTGCAGATGCTACACCATGTACGACATACCATCGGAGGCGAGCGCGGCCAGGTGGAGCAGGTCGTCGGTCCGTTCGGACACCAGCTGGACCCCCACCGGCAGCTCCCCGTCGGGTACCGGGGCCGGCACCGAGGCCGCGGGCAGGCCCGTGCACGACGCCCACGACGTCAGGGCCGCGTGCGCCACCGCCACCGGGACCGTTCGCCCGCCCCAGGTCACCGTCTCCGCCCCGGCGGGGGCCGCCGTGACCGGGCAGCTCGGCAGCACGACCGCGTCGAGCCCGTCGAGCGCTCTGGCGGCCCCCGCGCGCACCCGGGCGCGGATGCGGCCCAGCAGCGCCCGGTCCTCGGCGGTGACGTGCGTGCCGAGCGCGAGGGCGTGGTGCACCTCGTCGCCGACGGCGCCCGGGCGCACCGCCTCCCACCAGCACCGGGCGCTCTCGTCGAGCATGGTCACGTACGAGAGGGAGGGGGCAAGCTCGGCGTCGGTGACCGCGACGTCGACGACCTCGACGCCCGCGGCGCGCCACCGCTCGAGCACCGCCGCCAGCCCCGCGGCCACCGGCTCGGCGATCCGGGTCGCCCAGGTGTCGGTCACCACGCCGACCCGCCGGCCGGTGGCACGGGCACCGGTACTCCCGACGCCCCGGACCCCGAGGGCCTCCAGCGCGGTCCGCGCGTCGGCGACCGAGCCGGCCAGGACCCCGAGACAGTCCTGGGTCGGGGCCAGCGGGGCGACGCCGGCCATCGGCACCGCCCCGTGGGCGGCCTTGACGCCGACCACCCCGCACAGGGCCGCCGGGTTCCGGACCGAGCCGCCGGTGTCGGTGCCCAGGGCGACCGGCACGATCCCGGCGGCCACCGCGGCCGCCGAGCCCCCCGAGGAGCCGCCGGTGATCCGCGACGTGTCGCGAGGGTTGCGGCACGCCGGGGTCACCATCCCCCAGGCCAGCTCGTGGGTCCGGGTGGTGCCGACGACGACGGCGCCGGCGGCGCGCCACCGCGCGACGGCCGCGGCGTCGGCGGCGGGGACGTGGTGCCCGAGCCCGGGGGTGCCGAGCTCGGTAGGCACCCCGGCGACGTCGACGACCTCCTTCACGGCCACCGGGATGCCGTGCAGCGGCCCGCGGTCGTGGCCGGCGGCGAGGTCCTCGTCGCGGGCCCGGGCCTCCGCGCGGGCGTCGGGGCACCAGGACGCGATCGCGTCGACCTCCGGGACCTCCGCAGCCCGCGCGCGGGCGCGTTCGAGCAGCGCGACGCTGCTCGTCGTGCCGCCGCGCAGCGCGGCGCCCAGTGCGGCGATCCCCGCCGCGGGTCCGCTCACCGGTCCTCCCGGGAGCCGGCGGCCCCCTCGGTGGTCTCCTGGGTGGTCTCCTGGGTGTCGGCCCGGCGCAGCCGGGAGAGCGCCCGGTCCAGGTCCGCGGTGTCCACGTCGGCGGGCTCCGGTATCGCCTGCTCCGTGCGCTCGTCGGCCGTGTCGGCCGTGTCGGCCGTGTCGGCCGTGTCGTCGGGTGGCCGCAGCCGGGTGCGCTGCAGCTTGCCCATGCTGTTGCGCGGCAGCGCCTCGACCAGGTGCACGCGCTTGGGTCGCTTGTAGGGCGCGAGCCGGTGGGCGGCGTAGTCGAGCAGCTCCCGCTCCGCGGGCGCGGCGCCCGGGGCCGGGACCACCCAGGCCGTGACCTCCTCGCCCCAGCGCACCGAGGCGACCCCGGCGACGCCGACCTCGGCCACGGAGGGGTGGTCGCGCAGCGCGGCCTCAACCTCGCCGGGGGAGACGTTCATCCCGCCGGTGATGATCAGTTCCTTGAGCCGCCCGGTCAGCCGCAGGTAACCGGTGCCGGGCTCGAGACGGCCGAGGTCGCCGGTGCGGAACCAACCCTCCATGAAGGCGGCCGCGGTGGCCTCGGGGTCGTTGCGGTAGCCGGCGAACACCTGGGGTCCGCGCAGCAGGACCTCCGCGCCCTCGTCCGCGCCGTCGCCGGAGCCCGATTCGTCGGGCTCGGGCTCGCGCAGGCGCATCTGCACGCCGGGCAGGGGCAGGCCGACGGTGCCGGGGCCGCCGGGCCCGTCGAGCGGCAGCGACACGTCGAGGCCGGCCTCGGTGCTGCCGTAGCGCTCGAGCGGTGCGTGCCCGAGGGCCTCGGTGATCCGCGCGGCGAGCTCGATGCTCAGCGGCGCTGACCCGCACACCGCCAGGCGCAGCGACGGGCGCACCGCGGCGCACGCGTCGGGGTCGGCGACCAGGCGCTCGTACACCGCGGGCACGCCGAAGAGCACGGTGGCGCCGCGGCGGGCAGCCGCCGCGCTCAGGGCCTGCGGGGTGGCGCGCGGGAGCACGACCGCCCGCGAGCCCGCGAGCAGGGTGGCGTGGACGCCGCCGAGGCCGTGCTGGTGGCTCAGGGGCAGGCCGTGCACCAGCACGTCCTGCGCGCGCCACCGCCAGGCCAGCATCGCCGCCCGGATGGAGGCGAGCAGGTTGGCGTGCGTGAGAGGTACGCCCTTGGGCGGCCCGGTGGTGCCGGAGGTGTAGGCGAGCAGGGCGACCGCGTCCCCGCCGGGCGCGTGCGCGTCCGGGAGGTCCGCGGGGCCCCCGGTGTCCTGGAGGTTCTCCGAGGCCGCGAGGTCCTCGACGTCGACGAGCCCCTCGATCGCGGTCGCCGGCGCAGGGTCGGCGAGGGCGAGGCGCGCGCCGCTGTCCTCGACGAGGTGCGCGAGCTCGCTGCGGGTGTAGGCGGGGTTGGCCAGCACCACGACGGCGCCGGCGCGCAGCAGACCGACGTAGGCGACGACGAGGGCCGTGGAGTTCTCGCCGCAGAGCAGGACCCGGTCGCCGGGCGTGACGCCGCGGCGTGCCAGCAGGGCGTGCACGCCCGCGGCCCGACGGGCCAGCTCGCCGTGCGAGAGCCACGACCCCTCGCCGTCGGGGGCGACGAGCAGGGCAGGCGCCCCGGGGGTCTCCGTGGCCGGGCGGGTGAACGCGGTGGGCAGGTCGTCGGCCACCAGCGAGGCGAGCAGGGCGTCCGCGTCCTCCGGGCCGAAGCACTCCGGGTCGACCCCGAGGTGGCGGGCCCAGGCCCGGCGGTCGGCCGGGGACGACGTGTGCAGAGCGTCCATCGGCATCATCTCCCGCTCGCCCTTGTCGGTTTGGTATACCATATGCCACGCTCTCTCGCGGAGGTGAGGACCATGCTCCGAGGGGACCAGGTCGTCCAGGAACTGCCCTGGCGCTGGGACGTGCAGGGGAAGATCTTCCTCATCGGCGGGCTCGGGTTCGCCTTCGACGCCTGGGACGTGGCCCTCACCGGGGTGATGCTCCCGCTCCTGACCCGCGACTTTCACCTCTCGGGCCTCGAGCAGGGGCTGTTCGCGGCCTCGAGCCTGGCCGGCATGGCCGTCGGCGCATTCTGCTGGGGCACCGTGGGCGACGTCCTCGGGCGCCGCCGGGCCTTCACCGTCACGTTGCTGATCTTCTCGCTGTTGACGCTCGTCGGGGCGCTCTCGCCGACCTTCTGGTTCCTCCTGCTCACCCGGTTCCTGGCCGGGGTCGGCCTCGGCGGCTGCGTGCCCGTCGACTACGCGATCGTCGCGGAGTTCACGCCGCGCCGGGTTCGTGGGCGGGTGCTCGCGGGGATGGACGTGTGGTGGCCGATCGGCGCGACCGGCTGCGGCCTCGTCGCGATCGCGCTGGCGCCCCTGGGGAGCTGGCGGATCATGCTGCTGGCGATGGTCCTGCCCGCGCTGCTGACGTTCTGGGTGCGGCGCTCGGTGCCCGAGTCGCCGCTGTTCCTCGCCGCGCAGGGCCGCAACGACGAGGCCCGCGTCGTGATCCAGGATCTGATCACCCGCACCGGCGCGGAGGTCGAGCCCTGGGAGGTGAGCCGCCCGCCGCGGCAGCGCGAGACCCCGGGCGTGCTGCTGCGCAAGTTCCGCGAGGTCTGGGCCCACGACTGGCGGGCGACCTCGGCGGCGTGGGGGATCATCGTCACGGTCCTCGTCCTGTACTACGGCGCGCTCGTGTGGCTGCCGACCATCCTGCGCAAGCAGGGCCTCGGCGACACCGCCGCCTTCGCCGTCTCCACCGGGTTCACGGCCATCGGGATCGTGGGCGTGGTCGCGTCCGCCTGGCTCGTCGACGCCGTCGGGCGCCGGTGGACGATCATCGTCAGCGGCGTCCTCGCCGCCGCGTCCATGGTCGCGTTCGCAGCCATGATCGGCTTCTCCGGCGCACGCCTGTTCTGGATCCTCGTCTTCGGTCTCGTCATCGAGGTGACGATCCCCGCGATCTACTGCTACGTGCCCGAGCTCTACCCGACGTCGCTGCGGGCGAGCGGGTTCGGGTGGGCCAACACCGCGAGCCGGGTCGCGAGCGCCCTCGTGCCGGTGCTCTTCGGCGCGGTCCTCTGGCCCGTCCTCGGGCTGACCTGGACGTTCGTCGTGGTCGGCGCCGCCGTCGTGCTGTCGATGGTCTGGCTCGCGGTCGCCGGCCCGGAGACCCGCGGGGTGACCCTCGACGAGGACGAGCCCGCCACCGTCGACACGGACGGCGCCTCGCCCGTGCGGGGTCCCCAGCCGGCAGGTGAGGCTTGAGGATCACCGACGAGGTCGTGGTGGACGCCGAACCGGAGAGGGTGTTCGCCCTGCTCGTCGACCCCGCGGCGGCCGTGCCCTGCCTGCCCGGCGCCTGGGCGCAGGACGGGTGGGCCGGACTGACCGTGCGCGTCGGCGCATTGACGCCGGCCTACCGCGGCACCGTCCGGGTGCTCGCCGTCGACCGCGAGGCGAGACGGCTCGTGCTGGACGCTCGCGGCCGCGACGAGCGCGACGACCCCGACGTCGGCCCGGGAGGCGCGCGCCTCGAGCTCGCCGTGGCCCCCGACCCCGAGGGCACGGGCGCGGTGCTGCACCTCGACGCCGACCTGGTGGTCCGCGGCCGCGTCGCCCGCTGCGGGCGCGGGGTTCTCGCCGAGGTCTGCCACGACCTCACCGCGGCCTTCGCCCGGGCCCTCGGCGAGCACCTCGCCTCTCGGCCCGCCCCCGCCGCCGCCCCGGAGCCGCCCGACCGGAGCGAACGCCGGGGCGATGGCCCCGAAGTCCGCTCCCGTGAGGGCCTCGACCCGTCGGCCCTCGCCGCGGTCGTCGCGGCCGGGCTGGGGGTCGGCGCGCTGGTCGCGGCCGTGGTGGCGCGCCGGCGGAGGGCGGTCCGGTGAGCGTGGTGGTGGACCGGCCGCGAGGTCCGGTGACCACGGTGCTGCTCGACCGGCCGCATCGGCACAACGCCCTGGACGCCGCCACCGTCGACGCGCTGCACGAGGTCTTCGCCGCGGCCAGCGACTCCGGGGCCCGGGCGGTCGTGCTCGGGTCGAGTCGTGCCGGGATGTTCTGCTCCGGTGCCGACCTCCGTATCGACGACGCGGAGCGCGCGCTCGTCTCCGACCGCCTCTACGAGCTCTACGCGACGATGATCCACCTGCCGGTCCCGATCGTCGCCGCGGTGGACGGGGCGGCCGTGGGCGGCGGGGTCCAGCTCGTGCTCGCCGCCGACGTCCGCTACGGCTCCCGCCACGCGGCGCTGCGCCTGGCCGGGCCCGGCCACGGTCTCGCGGTGGGTCTGTGGGGGCTCCCGTCAGCCGTGGGCCGCGGCGCGGCGATGCACCTGGCCCTGTCCGGGCGGTCGCTGAACGCCGAGGAGGCCCACCGGCTGGGCCTGCTCGAGGAGCTCGAGGACGATCCGCTCGCCGCCGCGGCGGCGCTGGCCCGGGGGGTCGTCGACCTCGATCCCGATGCCGTCGCCCGGGCCAAGGCCGCGGTCGTGCGCGGCGAGCGCCTCGGGGAGCGCCTGGCCGAGGAGCGCGCCGGCAACCGTGCCGTGTTCACCGGAGCGGTCCCCCCACGAGCCACAGGAGGTCGGTGACGTTGCCCGTCGCCCGCACCGACGACGGTGTCCGGCTGCACTACGAGGAGGCCGGCAGCGGGACGCCGTTGGTGTTCGTCCACGAGTTCGGCGGTGACCACCGGTCGTGGGAGCCCCAGATGCGCCACTTCGCGCGCCGGTACCGCTGCGTCGCGTTCGCCGCGCGCGGCTACCCGCCCTCGGACGTGCCCGTCGAGCCGGCCCGCTACGGCCAGGCCCGCGCGGTCGACGACGTCGCCGCGGTGATCGATGCCCTGGGCGCCGGCCCCGCGCACGTCGTCGGGAACTCGATGGGCGGTTTCGCCACCCTGCACCTGGGCCTGCGCCACCCCGACCGGGCCCGCTCGCTCGTCGTCGCCGGATGCGGGTACGGCGCCCATCCCGACCGGGCCGCGGGCTTCCGCGCCGAGTCCGGGAAGATCGCCGACGCCTTCGAGACCGAGGGGTCGGCGTCCGTCGCCGGCTGGTACGGCCTGGGCCCGGCCCGGGTGCAGTACGAGGCCAAGGACCCGCGGGGGCACGCCGAGCACGTCCGCGTGCTCGCCGAGCACGACCCGGTCGGCGCGGCCCTGACCATGCGCAACGTGCAGGCGGCCCGCCCCTCGCTCTACGACCTGCGCGACGAGCTCGCCGCGCTCGACCTGCCGGTGCTGCTCGTCGCCGGCGACGAGGACGAGGGCGTGCTCGAGGCCGACCTCATGCTCAAGCGCACCATCCCGCGCGCCGGGCTGGCGCTGCTCCCCCGCACCGGGCACCTCACCAACCTCGAGGAGCCCGCGCTGTTCAACGCGCTGGTCGAGGACTTCCTCGCCCGGGTCGAGGCCGGCCGCTGGGGCCCGAGGGACCCCCGCTCGCTGTCCACGTCCACCACCGGCGCCACCACCTGACCCGAACGATCCGGAGGAGAACCGTGGATCTCGAATTGACCGGCAGGACGGCCTTCATCACCGGGGCCAGCAAGGGCATCGGCCGGGCCACGGCGGAGCTGCTCGCCGCCGAGGGGTGCGACCTGGCGATCGCGGCGCGCACCGAGGCCGACATCACCCGGGCCGCGGACGAGATCGCCCAGCGCACCGGACGGAAGGTCACGGCGGTGACCGCCGACATGACCGACCCGCCGCAGGTCCGCCGGGCCGTCGAGGAGACCCTCGGCGCCCTGGGGCACCTCGACATCCTCGTGACCTGCGCCGGCTCGTCGCCGGGCGGGCTGCTCGAGGAGCTCACCGAGGAGCAGTGGCTCTCCAGCCTCCAGCTGAAGTTCATGGGCTACATCCGCACCGTCTCGGCGGTGATCGGCCACATGCGCGAACGGGGGAGCGGCTCGATCGTGCTCGTCGTCGGCAACGACGGGCTCAAGCCCTCCTACTGGGAGATGACGGCGGGCGCCGCCAACGCCGCCGACATCAACGTCGCCTCCTCGATCGCCGAGCAGTACGGCCCGCTCGGCATCCGCTGCAACACGGTCAACCCCGGCCCCGTGGACACCGACCGCTGGGACGGGTTGGAGAAAGCCCTCGCCCGCGACAAAAAGATCACCCAGGACGAGGCCCACGAGCTCGCGTTGCGGTCCCTGCCGCTGGGACGCATCTGCTCCGCTGAGGAGGTCGCGAACCTGGTGGCCTTCCTCGTCTCCCCGCGCGCGAGCTACGTCAACGGCGCGCACATCCCGGTCGACGGCGCCCAGCGCAAGGCGATCATGGACACCTGATCAGATCACCGCAGCCTCTCGGCACGAGGGGACGAACAATTCGTCGATCTCGAGGCGTCGTGCGGTCAGTCCCTGCTCGTGGGCGTAGCGCAGGAACACCTCGAGCGTGGTCCGGTTGGGCTCCACGCCGTAGGGCCAGGGGTCGGACCCGAGGAGACGACGGGTGCGCTCGACCTCGTCGTAGAGCCAGGGCAGCATGTAGCGCGACGCCGCGGTCTCGCCCATCCGCTGCTCGGCCAGATCCTTGGCACGCTCGAAGGCGGAGTAGAGCGTCCGGGCGATCCAGGGATGACGCTCGTGCAGCTCTCGCCGGATCACGACCACGTGCATGATCGGAAAGATTCCGGTCTCGGCCGCGTAGACCTCCTCGACGGCCCGCGGGTCGTCGAACAGGCGGCGGACCTCCGGACGCCCCTGCGCGAAGGGCGCCGGCGTGCGCGGGGCGTAGAGCGCGTCGATCTCCCCCGACACCAGCATCTCGGCGAGGGTCCGGTCGTCCGGGATCGGTGCGATGTCGATCTCGGGGGGAAGATTCAGCGCCTGCTTCTCCACCCGGCCGGGCGCGTGCATCCCGCCGGTGCGATAGCGCACCGACGAGATCGGCACGTCGTGACGGTCGGCGAGGATGCCACGGATCCACACCGCCGCCGTGAGCTGGTACTCCGGGACGCCGACCACGCGTCCGACCAGATCGCGGGGTTCGGCGATCCCCGCCGCGGCGTGGACGTAGATCCCGTTGTGCCGGAAGGCCCGCGAGGGGAACACCGGCACGGCGACGAACGGCGGGTCGTCGGGGTGGGCCGCGAGCGCGGTGACGTACGAGGCCAGGGACATCTCGGCGGCGTCGAACTCCCGGTGGCGCAGCATCCGGAAGAAGGTCTCCTCCACCGGCAGGCACAGGTAGGTCAGGTCGATGCCCTCGGGGACGACGGTCCCCTCGGCGAGGGCCTGGGTGCGGTCGTAATCCCAGCAGGCCAGCGTGACCGGGACCCGGAGTGCCGGGCTCACGCGGTGCTCCCCGCGCCGCTGGTGGGATCGCCCGCCACGTCCGGGACCTCGACGGCGGCCGTCTCCCGTGCCGGGCGCATGGCGACGGCCGCAAGCCCCCCGACCACGCACAGCGCGGCGAGCACGCCGTAGACACCGGTCACGGCCCAGGCGGCGGCGACGAGGCCCCCGACGAGGAGCGGACCGACGAACGAGCCGACCCGGCCGATCCCCATCGTCGCCCCCACGCCGGTGGACCGGATCGCGGTCGGGTAGGCCACGGCGGCCATCGCCACCACGGCCGAGCTCGCTGCCCCGAGCCCGAGCCCCACGAGCACCTGCGCCGCCGCCACCCCGGCCAGCGAGGGCGCGGCGAGACCCACGCCGACGACCCCCACTGCGGCGAGCACGAACGCCGGTGGGATGACCGCCCGGGCCCCGAAGCGCGCGAGGAGCCACCCACCCGCGGCGGTGGCCACGACGCTCCCGGCGTTGAAGAGCGCCAGCGCGAGCGCCGTGCTCGCCACGGGGAGACCGAGTGGGGCCAGCAGCGTCGGCGTCCAGGACGAGTTCACGACCAGCACGAGGAACACCGCGAACGAGGCCGCCCACAGCAGGACGGTCGGCAGGAGGCGACCGCGGTCGAACAGCCGCCGCACGGGCACGCCGCGCACGGGGAGGGGCACGTCCGGGCGCAGGCCGATGACCGACTCCACCGACGCGCGCGGAGCGACCCTGTGCAGCACCCGCGCGACCCGGTGGGTCGGCGCTCCCCGCGCGATCAGCGAGGACAGCGAGTCCGGGAGCCAGGCGAACACCACGATCGCGAGCAGCAGCGGGACCACGCCGCCGATGAGGAACAGGCTGCGCCAGCCGGTGCTCGCCAGCAGGGCGCTGCCGAGCAGCCCGGCCAGCACGCCGCCCACGGGCAGGCCGGCGAAGAGCAGGCCCGCCGTGGCGGCGCGGCGCCGGACCGGTACGTACTCGGAAGCCAGGCTCACCGCGCACGGCAGTGCCGCCCCCAGGCCGAGGCCGGTGAGGAACCGGGCGACGAGGAGCGTGCCGAAGCCCGGCGCGACCGCCGTCGCCAGGGTGAACACGGCGAAGCAGACCACCGCGGCCCCGAGGATGGTGCGCCGACCGACGCGGTCGGCGAGCGGCGCGAGCGCCAGACCGCCGACGGCCAGCCCGGCCAACGCCGCCGAGAGCACCGCGCCCAGCGCCCCGGGCGCGATGCCCAGCGTGCGCGCCAGCGACGGGGCCGCCAGGCCGATGATCTGCAGGTCGAACCCGTCGAGCAGGGCTACGCCCGCGCAGGTCACGACGATCCCGGTGCGCACGGGCCGCGAGCCCGCCTGCTCCAGGACCGTGGCGACGTCGGGGGGTGCGGTCATCGTCGACCTCCATCACCTGTACCGGACACCTCGGGTATGTCACCGTATAGGTACGGAGTTACATAAAAAGAGCGCGTGCGAGCGGGGTGCGGAACCTCGGGCGCTCAGGAGGCGGAGGGTTGGTGGCGCATCGGGGTGGGTCGCTCCACGGGCTCGTCGGCGGCGAGCCCCGAGTCGCGCTCGAGCCGATCCACCAGGTCCAGGCCTTCCTCGGCCCACCGCATCTCGCCGCGCGCGCGCTCGGCCAGGCCGCGGTACACGTGCACCTTGAAGGCGACGATCGCGTCGTGGGCGTGCCGGGGAGCGTGCGCCAGGCGGCTGCGCAGCAGCGTCGTGTCCCGCCGCTCCAGGTCGTCGGCGTGACGGTCCCAATGCGCTTCCCGGCGGCGGTGGTGGTCCCGGTGCGCCCGCAGGTGGCGACGAGCCAGGTCGAACGAGCCGTACTCGAAGTAGGTCGCCTTGAGCAGCGCGGCGTCCCGCTCGCGCGTCGGCTCCTCGACCACCGTCAGCCAGCGGAGCAGCTCCTCGCACCCCGCCTCGGTGAGGAAGTACGGCCGCTTGGTGGCGCCCTCACCGCGCGGGGCCTCCTCGGACGCCACGAGACCGTCGGCCTCGAGCCGGCGCAGCTCGGTGTAGATCTGCGGGTGCCGGGCGTGCCAGACGTGCGCCGCGGAGACGTCGAACTGCTTGGCCAGTTCGTAGCCGGTCATCGGCCGGGCGTCGAGGATCGCCAGGAGTGCGTGCCGCAGAGACACCGGCCGGCCCCTTCCCCGAACGTTTCACGACCATGCTCGCACCCGGAGCGCCCGTGCCGGTGCACGGGCCGACCAAGGAGGTCACGCCCGTGTCCGACCCCACCCTCGACGCACGACGCACGACGATCGCGCAGGCCTGCCGGGTGCTCGCGGCCCGCGGGCTCGCCGAGGGCTTCCTGGGCCATGTCAGCGTGCGGGTGGACGACGACCACCTCCTCGTGCGCTGCCGCGGTCCCGAGGAGCGGGGACTGGCGTTCACCGTGCCCGAGGACGTACGGCTGCTCGACCTGGACGGCGTCGGGGACCACGACGGCGGCCGGTACCGACCTCCGAACGAGCTGCCGCTGCACACCGGCATCCTGCGGGCCCGACCCGACGTCGCCGCCGTCGTGCACGCCCACCCCGCGACGACGGTGGCCGCCGATCTCGCCGGGCTGCCCGTCCGCCCCCTGCTCGGTGCCTACGACATTCCCGGCGCGCAGCTCGCGGCCGGGGGAGTACCGGTCTACCCGCGCTCGGTGCTGATCTCCGACCCGGCCCTCGGCGCCGAGGTCGCGACGGTGATGGGAGACCGACCCGTCGCGATCCTGCGCGGTCACGGCGTCGTCGCCGCTGCGAGGACGCCCGTCCGGGCCGTGCTCGACGCGCTGAGCGTCGACGTGCTGTCACGATTCGCGCTGACGATAGCCTCCGCCGGCGGCACCGTCCGCCCGATTCCCGAGGGCGATCTGGCCGCGCTACCCGACCTGGGCGCAAGCCTTCACGAAGGCATCGCCTGGCAGCACGAGTTGGCCCGGCTCCCGGTCGGGCTCTGAGCGGTGGTTCAACGGCGCACGAAGCTCTCGCCGTAAGAACGCGCGGTATGCATGTCGTGCAGGACGCACGAAGTGGTAGCTTCGTCTTGGACGGGTGAGCAGGAGGCGCGGCCGATGGTGAGTTCACGGCAGAGCCGGCAGCTTGCGGAGATCGCACCGGCGACACAGCCGACCGCGGCCGGCGCAGTCATGGTGGCGTTGATGCCGTTGGCCCAGATGCTGCTGCTGCAGCGCCGGTGACGTGGACTCGCGCTCGGGGGCAGCCGAGGAGCTCACCATGGCGGTGGAGGCGGTGCGCCGGGCCAGTGAGCTCATTCGGTCCCGTGCCTGGCACTCCGTGAAGGACAAGGGCGACCATGACGTTGCCACCGACCTCGACCGAGCCGTCGAGGACACCGTCCGCGAGTTCCTCTGCGCAGAGGCTCCCGAGGTCGGCTTCCTCGGCGAGGAGGGCGGCGGCGGGAACGAGGGCAGTCATTGGGTCCTCGACCCCATCGACGGCACGTCCAACTTCGTGCGCGCGGTACCGCTCTACGCTGTCTCGTTGGCCCTCGCCGACGACGACGCCACCTTGCTGGGCGTCATCGACCTGCCCCAGCTCGGGGAGCGCTACACCGCGGGCGTCGGCGGCGGCGCTCATCGCGACCAGGAGCCGATCGCGGCGTCGGGCACCGCGCAGCTGGCCTCTGCGATCATCTCCGCTGGTGACGGCCTGCTCGGGCCGCCCGATGAGGCCGACCGACTCGACCTGACCCGCGCGCTCATCGGGAAGGTCGAGCGCGTGCGGATGCTGGGCTCGGCGTGCGTCGACCTCGCCTGGGTGGCGTGCGGTCGGCTCGACGCGGCGATCCTGCCCTCCAACAAGCCGTGGGACACCGCCGCTGGAGTGCTCATCGCCCGGGAGGCAGGCGCGGTGGTCGTCGACAGCACGGGCCGCGCCCACACTCGTCACTCGGCCAACACGCTCGCCATCGCCCCCGATCTGGTCCAGCCGATTCTGGAACTCGCGCTGCCCTGAAGGGCACAGATACATAGCCTTCAATCGCCGCCCGGTCGGGTGTCGAACCGCGCCGGGCACCGCCCGGGCTCAGCTCGACGGCGCGGACGCGCTGGTGGTGGCGGCGGTCTTGGCGTGGTCGTCGGCGCCGGTGACGGTCGAGGAGCGGGACAGCACCAGCACGCCGAAGACGATCCCCGCCACGCCGACGATCTCGGGCAGCAGGAACCACCCCGAGCGCAGCCGTTCGCCGAACAGGACAGTTCCCAGCACCACGGCCAGGACAGGGTCGACGATGGTCACGCCGGGCTGCGAGATCGCCAGGGATCCGGCTTGGTAGGCGTTCTGCAACGTGAGTACGGCGGCGAGCCCGGCAGCGACCATGGCGTACAGCTGCCAACTCGTCACCACCGAACCCAGCCCGCCGCCGACACGGTCGGCGACCGGTGTCATGAAGGTCGCGGTGAGGGCGAACGCACCCCCGGCCACGATGCCGAGCACTCCCGCGCGTCGGTTACCCGTACAGCGCCACCCCAGGACGGCCAAGGCGGTCAAGACCGCCACGGTGGCGCCCGCGCACGCGGACCAGGCGCTCAGCGAGGCGTCATGGCGACCTCCGGAGGGCGACGCGCTCGCCAGGGCCAGCGCCACGCCGGCCGCGATCGCGATCGCCGCGAGCACTTCGGTGGCCCGGACTCTGGTCCCGAAGACCAGTGCGGCGAGCAGGAGCGTCATGGGCAACTCACTCACCAGGACCGGCTGCACCACGCTCAGCGCGCCGTGGGCCAGTGCGGCTGCCTGGAACAGGAACCCGGCGACGAGACCCCCGATGCCGATGAGGAACGCGGGCCGGCGCAGTTCATGGCGGATCAGCGCGCTTTCGCCCTGCCCCTCAGGAACGGTCGCCGCCGCCTTGCGCTGCATCACCGAGCTCAACGCGTTCGCGCACGCCCCCAGCGCCGCGAACACCAGCGTCAGCAGCACGCGGCCCCTCCTCGATGTGATCCTCGGGCTGTCCTGGGTGACGGGACCGGGCGGGAGAAGTCGAGTCGCGGCGCTGGTCGCGCGGACACCGACCTCGGACGGTTGCCGCGGTCACCCATCGAGACGCGCCCCGTGGTCGCGGTGTGCTCGGGTCAACACCGGGGAGCGACTGACCGCCACCAGGCCGGCGACCATGACCACCAGCGCCATCATCTCGCACGCCAGCCACAGCGGGGCCAATCGGAGTGGTTCGCCGAACACGCCGACGCCGTAGCCGATCCCGATCAGGGGTTCGGCCACCGTCATCGGTGGCAGCGACGCGGCCAGCGGCGCAGCCTGGAAGGCGCTCTGCGCCAGCAGCAATCCCACCACCGCGGTGCCCAGCAGCGTGTACCCGGTCCAGGAGATCAGTACGGCGACCGGTCCACGCTGCGCGAGCTGACTCAAGAGCTGGCGCGTCAAGCCGTCCTGGAGGCCGAACAGCAGTCCCGCTGCCGCGGACAGTGCCACGCCTCGGGGCCGACCGGTGGCGCGACGTCCTGCGACGACGCACGCGAGGACCGGCACCATCACCACGCCGACGTACGCGAGAGAGCGCCCGCTCGTGGCGTGAGCCGACGAGGCTCCGGGGTGCGCCGCGAGCACGAACCCGGCCACCCCGAGGGTGAGCGCCACTGCGGCCACCACGTCCCGCGGAGCCCATCGCCGCCGGGACGCCCACCACGCGATCGCCAGGGCAACGAGCAGGTTGGTGCTCAGCAGGGGTTCGACCACGCTGAGGCTCGCCAGGCCGAGCGCGGTCGCCCCCAGCAGCTGGCCGCCGATCATCAGGGCGATGCCGGACAACCACACCGGCTCCACGACGAGGTCGACCAACAGGCGTGGTGAGAGGCCGTCCCGAGCGGGCATGCGCCCCGCCGCACGTTGCTGGAGCACGAACGCCGTGCCCAGCAACACCGAGGCCGCAATCGCCACGACGGCTGCGATCACCTCGACTCCACCAGCGTCTGCGGGGCAACAGTGGTCATGTCGCAGGGTAGCCGCCCGTGTCCTTCAACGACCAATCGGCGCGGAACTCAGAGATCGCACCGCGCCCGAGCGCTCACCTTAGTAAGCAGAGGAGCACTTGCCTCAAGCTTTCCTCATTTTTTGGGTTCGGGCCCGGCTCGAGGCGGGTTCCACCGGCGAGTGATGGAGAATTGATGGCCGATTCCGAAGCCGCCCGCTCGTGCGATCGGCGATCACCCACTCCGAATGGCTTGACGCAAGCCGCCGCGCTCTGTTGGCTCGCCGCAATCCGCGACCGTCGGTTTCACCCCGCGATGCCGTCCGGCCCGTGCACCTCGATGCATCACGGGAGGGCGTCTTGATGCTTGACGTCGGACGGGTCCCCGGGCCGGCCCGGAGCACCGACCGCCCGGTCGGCCCCGGAGCCTCTGACCTGTCGGGTCACTCTGACCTGATGGGCACGGCAGGTGACGCCGTGGGACGTCCGGAGCGCTGGTTGGTGCTGACCGCGTCGATGGGGTCGGGGCACGATCGTGCCGCGCAGGCCGTGGTCGCCGCCGCGGGGTCGCGCGCGGTCGTGCGGACGGTCGACGTGTTCCGCGTGCTACCGGGCGGCACGGGCCGGATCATCACCGGCGGGTACGCCCAGGCGCTGCGTCGGGCGCCCTGGCTCTACGAAGCAGCCTTCGAGCAGTTCATGGGGGAGGGCGCGCGGGGATGCGGGGTGTCCCCGCTCGCGGTCGGGGTGGCACGTCGTCTGCGCCGGGTGGTCGCCGACCTGGATCCGACGGTCGTGGTGTCCACCTTCCACCTGGCAGGTCAGGCGGCAGGGGTCCTGCGCGAGCGCGGTTGGTGCGATGCCGCGACGGCGGTGCTGATCACCGAACCCGCGGCACACCCGGCGTGGGTGCATCCGGGCACCGACCTGTACGTGTGCCCGTACCCCTGGGTTGCCGAATACGTGCAGGCTCGTGGTCGAGCCGGGGTGCTGGTTCCCGGACCGCTGGTCGCCCCGGAATTCTTCCGAGGCGACCCCGAGGCGGGACGGCGCGCCATGCACCTAGGGCCGGACGAGGAGGCGGTGCTGGTGGCCACCGGGTCGTGGGGCACCGGTCGCCATCTGGACGCGACGACGCGGCTGCTGGCGCGGACACCGGGACTGCGTCCGGTGGTCCTGTGCGGACACGATGAGCGGCTCAAGCGCCGGATCGCGCGCATCGAAGGAGCCGTCGGGTTGGGATGGCGCTCGAACATGCCCGACCTGTATGCCGGTGCGGACGTGCTGTTGGACAACGCAGGCGGCGGGATGTGCGCGGAGGCGTTCGCGGCAGGCCTGCCCGTCGTGGGCTGGCGCCCCCTGCCCGGGCACGGTCGGTTGGGCCTCGAAACGCTGGCGGGCGAGGGCGTGGTCGCCCTCGCCCGCGACGAGACGGAGCTGCTGTGCGTCGTGCGGCGCCTCCGCGGGCGCGCGGGGGACCACCAGCGGGCGCGGGCGCTCGGGCTGCTCGAAGCCAGTCCGGCCACCGTGCTCACCGAATGGGTCCGAGCTCTTCGGCACAGCGGCGTCGCCGAGGCCTCCGTGCCGGCGATGGGCGCCGAGGACCCCACGCCATGAGCATCCACCGCGACGGTTCCGGCCGCAGGGTGCTCGCCGCCTCGAGCGTGGGCGTGCTGACCGGGCACCTCCTCCCGGCCGCGACCTGGTTGCCGACTGTCCGGCGGGCGACACCGCGGCTGGCCGGGCGTGGCGCTCGTGGTCACGTCGCGCTGACCTTCGACGACGGTCCAGGCCCGCGCTCCACACCGCGGGTGCTCGACGAGTTGGACGTGCTGGGGCTACGGGCGACGTTCTTCATGCTGGGCGTCCGAGCAGCGGCCCGGCCGGATCTCGCGAAGGCGGTGGCCCGGGCCGGGCACGAGGTCGCGGTGCACGGATGGTCACACCACTACGCGCTCGGCGAACCGCTCCCACTGGTCCGCGCGCGGTTGCGCCGGGCGCTGGAGGCGATCACGGATGCCACCGGCCAGCCCCCGAGGTGGTTCCGTCCCCCCTATGGCGTGTTGACCGCAGACGCCGTGCTGGCGGCCCGATCCCTCGGTCTGCGACCGGTGCTGTGGACGGCGTGGGGCCGGGACTGGACATCGACGGCGTCCCCAGAGTCGATCATGAGGACCCTCGGACGGGGACTCCGGGGCGGGGCGACGCTGCTGTTGCACGATGCGCACCATGCGTCGCCGGCCGCGCCGGTCGAGGCCACGGTGTCCGCGCTGCCGGTCCTCCACCAGCGCTGCCTCGAGCGGGGCCTGACCCTCGGACCGCTTGCCGAGCACGGCGTCGGTGCCACGGCAACGGCGGGTGGAGACGTGTCATCCCTCGGCCCGTGTGCTCCGGGGACGGCAGGTGTACAGGTCGGTGATCCCGGCGGGCACCGGCCCGCGGGTCACCTCGAGCCCGCCCCGGTGCGCGGCGACGCGGACCTCGTGGGGCGCCCACAGGTGCACCCGCCGACGTAACAGACCCTCGAGGGCGACATACCGCCATCCGGCCCGCGCCGGTGAGGGGACGTTGAACACCAACCACCCGTCGGTTCGGACCTGACTCGCGCAGCCGAGCACGCACGCGGTGAGGTCGTTGTAGTTGAACACCCCGATGGCCACCAGCCCGTCGTGAGCCGCCGCGCCCCCGGGCAAGCCGCCGGGGAGTGCTGCGAGCTGCACGTCGACGTCGCGGCGTTCGTGGTGCAGTCGCTGGCGCAGGTAGGCGACCATGGCTGGCGAACCGTCCCGGGCGCTCACGCGGACCCCGGCGTCGTCCAGCAGCCGGGTGTAGTCGCCGGTGCCGCTGCCGATCTCCACGATGTGCTGTCCGGGACGCAGGAGGTCCCGCAGTTCGGCCGCGATGACGTCGTGCTCCTCGGCTCGGAGACGACGACCCCAGGGGTTGTGGGTGAAGAAGGCCTCGTAGAGGCGGGGGAACCACGAAGCGTTCGCCTCGAGAAACCACCGCGACGCGAGCCGTCGCCGAGCGAGGACCCACGGGGCTCGCGGTCCGGTGAGAGACGCCGCACGCGCCGACGGGCTCACGACGTCCCCTGCCGGACGCCACCCCGGCTCTGATCGGCCCACACGAGGCCGCGACGCATGTCCAAGCGGCCCGCGAAGGTGCAGTCGAGCTGCCCGGCGTGGGTGTCGCCGGCGACGTGGGCTCGTGACACGATCACCCCGGCGGTGGCGAGCACCCGCGACGTCGGCCACCGGGATGCGGAAATGGGGCGCCACGAGCCGCGTCCGGCGTGCGCTCGTCGATGACCTCACGGACGCATCCTGGCACCGCCCCGTGGCGAACATGCCGCGCTGCGGCTGCCGAGGCGGTGTACAAGAGCGTTCCCGGGAGCGAGTCCTCCGCGCTGTGGTGGTCGGACTTCAGATCACCGCTCGGCGACCCGACGACGCGCCGACCGTGGTCATCGGACGCAGCGGCACGGCTGAGAAGCCGCCGCTCTACTCGGCGTAGGCGGTGGGATCGGTATCGGGGTGGGCGTCGAGGTAGGCCAGCATGGTGTCGATCGCCCCCTGGTAGGTCACCGCCATGACGCGCGTGGGTGATCTGATCGAGGGCTCGCAGTTCGCGAGCATTCGTCTGCTCGTCGGCTGGAGTCGAACGCGTCGTTCGGAACAAGCACGGCTGAGTGCCCCGGGCTGGCGGCATCGGATCGACAGGGAGCGGGAGACTGGCCCCATGTCACACGTGCGACGCTTCGACCACGTCGGCATCACCGTCGCGGACCTCGATCGAGCAACGGAGTTCTTCGTCGAGCTGGGTCTCGAGGTCGAGGGCCGGATGTTCCTGGAGGGCGAGTTCGTGGACACCGTCATCGGCATCCCCGACTCCCGCAGCGAGATCGTCATGCTGCGGGCGCCCGACGGAGGCGCCGGCGTGGAGCTGTCGAGCTTCGTTCGGCCCGACCACGAGCCCGGGTCTCCCGCCGCGATGTCCACCGAACTGGGACTGCGCAACGTGGCGTTCGAGGTGGACGACCTCCAGGCCGCCGTCGACCGGCTGGCCGCGGAGGGCTACGGCCTGGTCGGCGGCATCGGGCAGTACGAGCACGTCTGGCGCATGGCCTACGTGCGCGGACCGGAGGGAATCATCGTGTCCCTGGCCGAGCGGATCGGTTGACGCCGGTGATCGAGGCGGTGAGCCGGGCTCGGCGTTGAGATCGGTGACGAAGCGGACGAGGAACTCCAGGATGTCCTCGCCCTCGTCCGCGAGGTAGTCGCGCAACCAGGACTCGACGTCGGCGAAGGTTCGCTCGCCCAGTCCTTGATCGCGACCATCCCGGCGAGAGCCGGGAAGAGGTCATGCGTCGTGCTGCGGCCCTGATCTTCGCCGAGTCATGAGCGCGGGACCGAGAGCATCGCGACGCGGATGTGGCACCCGCTGGTTTGGTTAGGGTCGCCTTCCCTTACTGTCACAGAGGATCTAGCCTTCCGCACCCGCCCGGGTGGTAGGTCATCGCCCACCGATTCGCCTCGGTCCGCCGGACAGCACCGTGGAGGTCGTCCTTGTGAGGAGCCCGACGCCCGACGGCGCCACGCAGCAGCCCCCACCCGAGCGGGAGCGACAGTCCGACGAGGCCTTCGCCCGCCAGGTGGGCGGACGCGCCGGCGGCGAGCACCCACGCGGGAGTGCACGGGCGGGGTCGACCCGGCTGGGTGTCCGCGCCTGTGCCCACGTCGAGGCCGACGACGTCGAGGCGGCCAGCACGGCCCTCATCGAGCAGGTGTGCGCCCTGCACGACGCTCTCGGCGCCCGGCCGCATCTGGAACCCGAGCCTGAGACCAACGACCTCTTCTGTCGCCTGGTGTCCCTCGCCGTCGATCCCGACGCCGCGCGGCACAGCGAGGCAGTGCTGACCCACTCGGCCATCGCGCCACTCCTGGGGAGCCTGCGACGGCTCTGCGCCGAGGGCGAGTACGAGCTCGAGCGGTTGTGGGCCCGTCGCATAGTCGAACACCCCGACCCGCGCACCGAACTCTCCCGGTTCCCCTACCTCCAGAACTACCGCGATCTGGCCCGCCTCGAGCACCACGCGATCACCGGAGCGACCTCACAGCCCATCCGCCGGGTGCTCTTCGTCGGCTCGGGCCCGCTCCCGCTGACGTCGTTACTGCTTGACGAGCAGTACGGATGCGAGGTCGACAACCTCGACCGCGAACCCGACGCGGTGACCGCCGGCGCCGCACTGGCCGCGGCCCTCGACCGGCCCAGGCTGCGGTTCTGCGTCGGGGAGCTCGGGGACGCCGACCTCGAGGGCTACGACCTCGTCTACCTGGCCGCGCTCGCCGGCCTCGACGTCGACGCCAAGCAACGACTGCTCGAGCACCTCGGAAGGCGCCTGGGCCCGGGCACGCTGGTCCTGGCCCGGAGCGCCCACTCGCTGCGCGGCCTGCTCTACCCCGTCCTCGACCCCTGGGACCTGTCCGGACTGGAGACCCTCGCCGTCACGCACCCGTTCACCGACGTCGTCAATTCCGTCGTCGTGGCCCGCGTTCCGCGCGCGACAGGGACGCCGCGCCCCGGATCAGCGGCGGAGCCCTGATCCAGAGTCGTCGCCGCAGCCCCACGAGAGAGCTGCGGGCCCGTCGGCTCGGACGAGACCTGCGCGACGCAATGGTTCACGCTCGACCTGCCTGCCGTCAGCCGTCGCGGCTCGGACCGTCGGGGCCGGTCAGCCACTGGTCGAACGTCTGCTGACCGAGCTGCGCAGGCCCAGCTGGAAGCAGCGCTCCGTTCGCGAGGCCGCGGCCGACGCTCCCGGGAAGCCGCGGGTTCAGGATCAGGCGGCGTTGTCCTCGCACGGCCAGCACCCGCCGGGTCAGGTCGACCAACTCGTGCTCCTGCGGGCCGGCGAGCTCACGCGCCATCCCGACCGGCGGCCCGGCGATCAGCTCGACCAGGGCCGCCGCGACCTCCCGGGCGGCAACAGGCTGGGTGCGCATCCGCGGGACGACCGCGACCGGCCCGCGTGTGCGGTCGAGCACCTGGCCGGCGAACTCGTGGAACTGCGCGGCCCGCAGCACGGTGCCGATGCCGTGGGCGTCCCCGCCCAGCACGGCGTCCTCCTGGGCGCGCTTGCCGACGTAGTAGCCCAGCTCGACCCGATCGACGCCGATGATCGACAAGGCGACGTGGTGCGTGACGCCGACTCGTCGGCCTGCTGCCAGCAACCGGCCGGTGGTGCCGGTGAAGAACTCGCGGGCCACGGACGCGCGGGTGGAGGTCACGTTGCTGACGTCGATCACCGCCTCGACGCCGCTGAACGCCGCGTCCAACCCGGCGCCGCCGGTCAGGTCGATCCCGCGCGAACGGCTGAGCACCACGGGGCTGTGCCCCGCCTCCCGCAGCCGCTCCGTCACGTGCCGGCCGACCACTCCGGTCCCACCCGCCACCGCCACTCGCATGCCCGCTCCTTCCGTCGCTGCGTGTCCACCCTGCAGACGTCATCACGCAGACGAATCACGCCGTGAGGTTGTGACCGTTGCCGAGAGGGATGTGAGCAGGGCGCTCGCGGGGGTGGGCGTGGCCAGTTCGGAGAGGTTCATCGCCGCGGCACGGCGTATCGGCGGCAACGCCCCGAGCAGGCGGATACCCAGGTTGCGGGCTCGGGCAGCGGGACCGGCCACGGTCGCGACGCGGGTCATGCGGTCGGTCAAGGAGACGACCTGGCGGGCCACCGGCCGCCGGGTGAGTTCGTAGCCGTCGAGCACCGCGCGATCAGCTCCGCCGACGACGGCGGCGAGCCGGGTGCCAAGGTCGACCGCGTCCTGGATGCCGGTGTTCATGCCCTGGCCGCCGGCGGGGCTGTGCACGTGGGCAGCGTCGCCGGCCAGGAACACCGGGCCGTGCCGGTAGTGGGCTGCGAGTCGGTGGTGCACGCGGAACCGCGAGCCCCACACCAGCTCCCGCACGCCGATGGGCGCGCCGGGTCCTCGTTCGGCGAGCAGAGCGCCGATGTCCTGGCTGGTCGGGTGTTCGGGGGCGTCGTCGAGGGTGGCCACGATCCGATGGCGACCATGGGGCAGTGGGGCGGCGACCAGCAGCCCGCGGGGGGCGAAGAACAGCTCGACCTCGTCCCGGGGCAGCCGGTCGTCGAGGACCACATCCGCGAGCACGAACGACTCCGGGTAGGCCGCGCCGTGGAACTCGATGCCCGCGAGCTCGCGCACCCGGGAATGCATCCCGTCCGCACCGACCAGGTAGTCCGCGGTGACCTCCAGCCGACCGTCCGGTCCGTCGATCTCGGCCCGTACCCGGCCGTCGGCACCGAGGCGGTAGTCGGCCAGGGCGTGTCCGCGCCACACCCCGCTTCCCTGAGCCGTCAACGCCTGGTCCAGCAATCCCTCGGTGAAGTCCTGAGGCACCATCAGGGTGTAGGGAAAGCGGGTCGGGAGCCCGGCGAAGTCGACGCGCAGCAGGGTCAGGTCGCGGTCGCGGATCGCGAAGTGCGGCACCACCACTCCGTGCTCGATCAACGGGTCGGCCAGGTCCAGTGAGGCCAGCACCTCGAGCGTGCGCGCGTGCACCACCGCCGCGCGGGAGGTGCCCGCACCCGCCGTCGCGCGGTCGAGTACCAGGTGCGGCACGCCGGCCGCCGCGAGGCGCAGTCCCAGCGCCAGCCCGACCGGGCCCGTGCCCACCACGAGCACCGTCGTCGTCTCTCGTTCCATGATCCTCACCACCATATGTTGGCCAACGATCGTTGACGTCGACTGTAGGCCTCTCATCGATTGTTTGCCAACGCGTGTTGTATCGTCGCGCAGGTGACGTTCACGGCGAGGTCGCGGGCCAGTCGGGAGGCGGTGCTCGCCGCGGCGCGGCACGCGTTCGCCGCGCACGGCTATGAGGGCGCGACGGTGCGGGCCATCGCCGCGGACGCGGGCGTGGACCCGTCGATGGTGATCCGCTACTACGGCAGCAAGGACGGGCTGTTCCGCGCGGCCACCGATATCGATCTCGCGCTGCCGGACCTGACGCAGGTCCCGGCCGGCGAGCGGGGAACGGTCCTGGCACGACGCTTCCTGGCCCTGTGGGATGACCCGGGCACCGGTGAGGTGCTGACCCTGCTGCTGCGCTCGGCGCCGACCAGCGCCCGGGCCGGTGATCGCATCCGGGACATCTTCACCAGCCAGGTCCTGGCGATGGTGAACGCTCCGGGAAGCGACGACGACCCGCCAGCCGCGGCCGCCGGCGACAGGGCCGGTCGCGCCGCGGCACTGGGCTCGTTCATGCTCGGGAGCGCGCTGGCCCGCTACGTGCTGGCGCTGCCACCGATGGCCGACGCAGCCCCTGCCGAGGCCGCCGCGATCATGGCCCCGGTCATCGAGGCCATCCTCACCAGGCCCCGCGCCCGACCACTCGACGTCCACGCCGGCGACGACGGCTGCGCCGGGGCGCGATAGCACCGGTCCGCCACCGTGCGGGTGTCACATCGGCGCGGGGGCCGTCGTCTAGCCACCACTGCTGGGCTGCGGCGATCACGGGGGCGCCACCCAGCCCCGGGACGGGGAAACGACACGTCGAAGGGAGCACGATGCGCGCGATCCAGGTGGAGCGATTCGGCGGGCCGGAGGTCCTCGAGGTCGCCGCGCTCGCCGATCCGGTGCCGGCCACCCGCCAGGTCGGGATCGAGGTGGCATTCGCCGGCGTCACCTTCGTCGAGACCCAACTGCGCGCCGGTCGCCCGCCGAGCGCGACGATGATGCCCGCGCTGCCGATGGTGCCCGGTAACGGGGTCGGAGGCACGGTCCGCGCCCTGGGCCCGGGCGCGGACCCCGCCCTGTTGGGGTGCCGGGTGGTGGCGAGCCTGGGTGGCCGTGGTGGCTACGCCGAGCGTGCGGTGGCCGACCAGCGCGCCGTCGTGCCGATCCCGGACGCGGTGGCGACCGACGAGGCGACCGCGTTGCTCGCCGATGGGCGCACCGCCCGCGCGCTGCTCGAGGCGGTGCGCGCGATCACGGCGCTCGAGGGTCGCACGGTGTTGGTGGCGCCCGCCGCCGGCGGCGTCGGCAGCCTGCTCGTGCCGTTGCTGGTGCGCGTCGGTGCGCGCGTGGTCGCGGTGGCCGGCGGAGCGCGCAAGGTCGAGATCGCCACCTCGCGGGGTGCACACGTCGGTGTCGACTACCGCGACGTCGGGTGGGTGGGCCGGGTGCGCCGGCAGGTCGGCGAGGTGGACGTGGTGCTCGACGGCGTCGGCGGTGACGTCGGTGACCGAGCGCTGTCGCTGCTCGGCCGGGACGGGGTGGTGTGCCGGTTCGGCGCGGCCGCGGGCCGGTTCGCGGCCTCGCCCGCGCAGGCGGACCGGACCGATGTTCGCCCGGTGAGCATCGGCGTGCTCGAGCCCGGGCGGCAGACGGAGCTGGTGACCGAGGCCCTGGCCGACGCGGCGGGTGGCGGGGTGCGCCCGTTGATCGGGCAGAGGTTCGCGCTCGAGGACGCCGCCGCCTCCCATGCGGCCCTCGAGTCGCGAGCCACGGTGGGCAAGACGCTGCTGGAGATCCGATGACTGTGGCGGCCTGCTGGCCGATCAGGCGCTGCGCCAGCTGCCGGACCTGATCGCCGGTCGCCCGACCCATGTGGGGGCCGCCGAGGCTTTCCAGCTGGCCCCGGGCGGCGAGGTACCACCCATCCTGGTCGGTGGGAACTCCGCGCGGGCCCGCCGTCGCGCCGCCGAGCATGCCGCCGGCTGGTTCCCCTCGATGATCACCGCTGACGACCTCGCCGTCGGGATCACCGACCTTCACCGGCGACAGGACGAGCTCGGCGTTCACGGCCCGGTCCCGGTCGCGGTGGGCGCGGCCGCGCTGCTGGGCGACGCCTCGAGTTCCACGGCGGTCGACGGTTGGGCAGCCGGCCTCGCACGCAACTACGGAATCGATCCCAGCCAGGCCCCGAAGTTCTTGCTGACCGGACACCCGGACACCGCAGCCCGCGCCCTCGCGCGATACCGCGACGCGGGGCCGGCCATGTCGTGCTCGGTCTGATCGATTCGGACTGGTCCCGGCAGTGTGAGCTGATCGCCGAGGCTGCCGACCGTGCAGCTCAGCCGAGTGGGTCGGGGACCTGCGCGGCGGTGGCCGCCTCGCCGAGCGCGGCGGTGTCCCGGCCGAGCAGCGGCTGCCCGTGACCGAAACAGACCGCGTCGGCCTCGAGCGCGCCGAGGCCGCGGAAGGAGTCGCGCGCCCGGGCGCGGTCGGTGTTGAACGGGCCGAGGATCACCCGACCCTCGTGCTCGGCGGCGATGTCACCCGTGAACAGCACGCCGAGCTCGGCGAAGTGCAGCGCGATGCTGCCATCGGTATGCCCGGGGGTGGCGATGACGTGGGCGCCGAGCTCGTCGAGCGCCTCGGCGTCGTCGAGCTCGCGGTCCACGCGAGCCGGCGGCGCATCGGGTAGGTCGCCCGCGACCCGGTCGTGCAGAGCCTGCTCGACGGGGGTGAACACGGGCGGGTCCCCGGCGCGCTCGCCGCGGATGACCGGGGCGTCGGCGCGGTGGGCGAGCACCGCCACCCCGGGCCAGGCGCCGATCTCGGCGGCCGAGCCGGTGTGATCGGCATGCCAGTGGGTCAGCACCAGGTGGGTGAGGTCGTCGCGGTCCAGACCCCAGTCGCGCAGCGCAGCGGCCACGGAACCGCCGTCGCCGACCCGTCCGGTGTCGACCAGCACGACTCCCTCCGCTCGCCGCAGCAGATAGGCCTGCCCCGGAGCGCTGCGCAGCAGCCGCAGGTCGGGGCGCAGCTCGATCACGTCCATGCCTGGCAGCCTGGTCTTCGCTCGCGGGTTCGTCCTCGGTGTTCGCAGGCAGCGCACCGATCGTCTGCCCATGGCGAGCGGTCTGCCGATTCCGACCTCGCGGGAGATGCGGTGCTGTGCCGGGTGGCATCGTGTGTCCTTGTGACCGCGAGCTCCCGGACCGACACCCAGAGCATCGAGAGCGAGGTCGAGCCGGCGCTGGTCGTGGCCCTGCTGACTGATCCTCGACGCCTTCCCGAGTGGGCGCCCGCCTTCGCCGACGCCGTGGAAGCCGGCAGCGGCACCGGCTGGCGCGTCCGCAAGGACGGCCGCGAGTTCGCGTTGCGCGTCGCGCTCAACGAGGATGCCGGGACCGTGGACTACCTGCGCGAAGTCGCGCCCGGCCGGGAGGGCGGCGCCTACCTGCGGGTCATCGCTCGGCCCGGCGGCGGGAGCGTGATCGTGATGACCGTGCCAAGTGCGTCAGGAGCCGACTCCGCGGCCACGTCGTCGACGCTGCTCGAGGAGCTGGGCGCGCTCTCCCGACTGGTCGCCGCGGAGCAGCGCTGACGGATCTGCTCGGAATGTGCGGCTGACGGGCACGGGGCCTAGTCACCAGTCGAGGCGTCGACGGCGGCTCAGTCGGGTTTCGCCAGGCGTGAGAGCTTGTCCGGGTTGAGGACCGCGAAGATCGAGGCAATGCGCCCGTGGTGGATGTCGAGAGCGACCAGTGACGGGACCTCGTCCATGGTGACCGAGACTCCGACCTGGCCGTTCATGTCGATGAAGGACACGTCGGCCAGCGCGTATTGGCGCAGGAGGCCGAGCACGAAGGCAGTCACCTTGGAGCGCCCGCGGATCGGGTGCAGGGCCGCGCGGGTCTTGCCGCCGCCGTCGTTGTAGGCCACCACGTCCTGGCTCAACAGCGCGGTCAGGGCGTCGAGGTCGCCGCGGCGAGCGGCGTCGAGGAACCGCTCGAGCAGCCGGCGGTGCTCGTCCGGGCTGGGCGGTCGGGGCCGCTCGCGGCGGTCGTCGCCGAGCCGGGCCGCCGCCCGGTGCTGGATTTGTCGGCACGCCGCGGCGCTGACCCCGAGGATGTCGGCGATCTGGCCGTAGGGCAGCGCGAAGGCCTCACGCAGGACGAACACCGCCCGCTCGGGCGGGGAGAGGCGCTCCATCACGTGCAAGGTCGCGAAGGCGAGGGTGTCATCGAGTTCGGCGGTCTCGGCCGGCCCCAGCTCGGCGGTGGCCACCGGCTCGGGCAGCCACGGCCCCGGGTAGGTCTCGCGCCGGGCCCGAGCAGAGGTCAGCGCGTCGAGCGCCAGCCGCGACACCGCAGTCAGCAGGAACGCCCGGGGCTCGCGCACGGTGCGGTGGTCCGCTCGCATCCATTTCTCGTAGGCGTCGGCCACGACGTCCTCGGCGTCCCACATGCTGCCCAGGAGGCGATAGGCCAGCCCGAGCAGCGCCGGTCGGTGGCGCCGGAACACCTCACTGGGGTCCTGGAGCGCAGCGCCGGGATCGTCGCTCACGTCGTCACGCCGCCGCCGTGCGAGGGCCGCCGAGCTCGGCGGCGAACCCGTCGCGCCAGGAGCCGTAGCGCGGCCGCCAGTCCAGGCACAGCCGAGCCCGCGCGTTGTCCGCGCCCCGCAGCCGGGTCATGAACGCCCGCCCCCAGGTCCCGGCGGCCACCGACGCCAACGCAGCGGGCACCGTCTTCGGGGCCGGCGCGTCGAGCAGCTTCGCCAGGGCCGGCAGCCACTCGCGCACCGGGGCCGGGTCGTCGTCGACGATGTTGAGTGCACCGACTCCCGTGGGCCGATCGAGCGCGGCCACGATCGCGCTGGCCGCGTCGCCGGCGTGAGTGAACGAGAAGACCGACTGGCCGGAGCCGACGATCGGCATCCGGCCGGCCCGCACCGCGGCGACCGTCGAGCCGTTCGCGGCGTAGATCGAGCCCGGGCCGTAGAGGTGACCGAAGCGCAGGACCGTGCCGCCCACCGCGGTCGTGCGCTGCTCGAGCTCTTCCAGCGCGGCCAGCACCGGCCGGAACGGGCGCGGCGGGTCGACCCAGAACGGGTCGTCCTCGGTCGCCGGGCCCGCGCCGCCCGGGTCGTAGGAGTAGGCCAGTCCCTGCGCCACGACCCGCCCCACCCCCACCGTCTCCGCGGCCTCGAGCAGGTTGCGGGTGCCCTCTCGGCGCAGCCGGTTGGTGGCTGCGAACTCGCCGGCCAGGCGCCGCGGGCGGATTTGCGTCGGGATCGCGGTCATCAGGTGCACCACCGCGTCCGGCACGGCTTCGGCCAAAGCCGCGCGCATCGCCCGACGGTCAAGGGCGTCCACCCCGACGACTCGTGCCCCCGTGCCGTCCAGCACACCACGAGGATCCCCGGTCCGGGACAGAGCGGTCACCTCGTGGCCCACCCCGCGCAGCAGCGGCACCAGCGCTCGTCCGATCACGCCCGTCGCGCCGGCCACCAACACGCGCATGACGCCCTCCTCCGTCGAGTCGATCACGGCCAACCAGCCGCACATCAGCCAGACGATGCGCACACCGCGGATGTGACAGCCCGCGGCGCCAGCTCGGCAACGCCGCAGCACCGAGCGCGACCGCCACGAGCGCCGCGGGGACGACGTAACCGGCGGCCACCGCGGCGCCGAGCTGGTCCGCTGGTCGAGCAGCCCCGCCCGCGCGTCCGGCGGAAGGTCGACCATCGCGGCGACGCCCAGCCCGGTCCGGGCCAGCGAGAGGGTGAGGGCACTGGTCACCGCCGCGATCCCGAGCGCCGCGGCCAGCTGCTGTGCCAGCGCCATCATCGTGGTGGCTGCGGCGGTGTCAGCGCCCTCGAGATCCCGCACGGCCACCGTCATCGTCGGCATGAGGGTCGCGCCCGACCCGATCCCGAGCACCACGGTGCCGAGAACCAGCACCGGGTAGCCGGCACCGACCGCCGTCGCCTGCAGCACCCGAGCCGCGACGAGCACCCCGGCCGACGGGGCCAGGCCGGCGACCACGGAGAACAGCGTGAACCCGCCGAGCCCGGCGAGGTAGAGCCGCCGATCACCGACCCGGGCCGACGCCCACCCTGCCGTGGGGATGACCGCGACGACGCCGAGGAGGTAGCCGGTGGTCGTCCAGCTGATGGTCGGCAGGCTGGACCCGAGCCCGGCGACGATCGCCGGGACCGCGACCACGGTGATCGTCGTGTCGAGCACGACCAGCAGCCCGCCCAGGGCGAGGACGAGGCCCACCCGGCGGGCGTCGCTGACTGTTGCGGTGGTCATCGGGCGTAAGGCCGCTCTCGACGAGCGGTGTGCAACGTCTCGGCCCACCAGAGCATCAGCCACTCCCACGACCACGCCACCCGCCTCGGGCTCCCACATCCGGCCGAGCACCTCGATCACCTCGTCGACCGCGCCGAGGCCGATGCCCTGGGCTACCGCGAGTTTGTCGACCTGAGTCCGTCCAGCAGGAGGTCGCCGAGCTCGGAGAAGGCGTCTCCGGCGGACAGTCCGGTGCTCGCGAGCAGCGCTCCGGACTGCAGGGCATCGATGGCGACGGCCACGACGTGGGCTGCGAAGGTGCCGTTGAGGTCGCGGAAGGCGCCGGCACGCACGCCCTCATCGATGAGTTCGTGGACCCGGTGGGCGGCGGCGTCGGAGTTGCGGCGGTAGATGCGTGCGGTTGGGGCGTAGCTGACCATGTCGTCGTAGAACGCCGGTGAGTGGCGGCGCATAGCCGCGCCGACACCCGCCAGGTAGGTCCGGATCCGCTGGCGTGGATCGGTCTCGACGGCGATCGTGGCTTCGATCTCCGCGGCGGCCTCGGAGAAGAAGCGTCGTGTGATCGTCTGGACCAGCTGCTCCTTCGACCCGGCGACGCTGTAGAGGGTGGCCTTCGAGCACCCGAGGCGCTGGGCGACGTCGTCCATGGTCACCGCGGTGAATCCCTCGTCGAGGACGATCTCGCCCACCCGGGCCAGCAGCTCCTCGGCCCGGCCGCTGTCGGCGATGCGACGTCGGCGCGGGCTACGGCGTTGCCCGTGCGCTTCGGGAGTCGCCGACACGACTGGAGAGTCTCGCACGCCCCGACCCCTTGCCTGTGCGGTACTACTGTGGGTACGTTGTACCGTACAAACGTACCCAAGAACGTACCCGACGAGGGGTGCCCCATGACGTCGAACCCGAGCACCACCGCCGAGCCCATCCCCGCGGAGGTCCGTGCGATCGTCGAGGTCTTCTCGGCGAGCGACGCCGATCCGGCGTGGCTGCTCTGCGACCGTCACCCCGGCGGGGCGTTGGCGTTCACCTTCGTCGAACCGGATGGTTCGACGGTCGACCTCACCTTCGCCGAGCTGCGCGACCGGTCGCAGCGGGTCGCGGGTCTCCTCGTCGAGCTCGGGGTCGGTCGCGGTGACCGGGTGGCGACCCTGATGGGCAAGAGCGCCGATCTCGTGACCGTGCTGCTCGGGATCTGGCGGGCGGGCGCGGTGTACGTGCCGTTGTTCACCGCCTTCGCCGGCGGAGCCGTGGCGTCCCGACTGTCCGCGGCAGAGGCGAAGGTCGTGGTGGTCGACGGGAATCAGGTCGGCAAGGTACCCGCCGACGGCGGGTGCACCGTCCTGGTAGCCGGCTCCGAGGCACCGGACGGCCTGAGCGCCCGCAGCGCGGCCGCGCAGCCGTTCGAGGGCAGCACCGCCGTCGGGGGCGACGGGGCGTTCGTGCACATGTTCACCTCGGGCACCACCGGCGCGCCGAAGGGCGTCGTGCACCCGCTGCGCTACGTCGCGGGATGGCAGTCCTACCTGCAGTTCGCCCTCGCCGTGCGGGAGGACTCGGTGTTCTGGTGCGGCGCGGATCCAGGGTGGGCCTACGGGCTGTACACCGCGATCGTCGCGCCCCTGGTTCTCGGGCTGCGCAGCGTGCTGCAGCGCGGCGGGTTCGATGCGCCCGCGACGTGGCGTGCGCTGCTCGATCTCGGGGTGACCGACTACGCCGCCGCGCCGACGGTGTTCCGGTCGCTGCGCACCAGCGGCGTCGCGATCCCCGAGGGCCTGCGCCTGCAACGGCTCTCCAGCGCGGGCGAGCCGCTGACCGGCGAGGTCAACGAGTGGGCCGATGAGGCCCTGGGTCTGCGAGTGCACGACCACTACGGACAAACCGAGGTCGGGATGACGATCGGGTTCCCGCACCACCGCGACCTCGAGGTCCCGGTCGTGCCGCAGGCCATGGGGACGGCGCTGCCCGGCTGGTCGGTGACGGTCCTGCAGGAGGGCACGAGCGAGCCCGCGGCGATCGGCGAGCCCGGTCTGCTCGCGGTCGACGTCACCGCCAGTCCACTGATGACCTTCACCGCGTACGCCGGCCAAGAGTCCACCGACCGGTTCACCCACGACGGCCGGTACTACCTCACCGGCGACCTGGCCACGCGCGACGCCGACGGCATGCTGCGGTTCTCCTCCCGGGACGACGACGTGATCATCATGGCCGGATACCGGATCGGCCCGTTCGACGTCGAGTCCGTGCTCATCGGGCACCCCGCCGTCGCCGACTGCGCCGTGGTCGCCGCGCCCGACCCCGTCCGCGGCGAGGTCGTCGAAGCCTTCGTTGTGCTCCGCGACGGCGTCGAGACGTCCGACCAGCTGGTACGCGACCTGCAGGACCACGTCCGGCACGGGTACGCCGCGCACGCCTACCCGCGCAAGGTGCACGTCGTGGAGAGCCTGCCGAAGACCCCCAGCGGAAAGGTCCAGCGCGCCGAGCTGCGCCGCACCCTGCGCGAAGCCACCGGAGGCACCCGGTGAACCTCCCTCCCGAGGCCGCGGTGCGCCTCCACCAGCAAGGCCCGGTCCGCGAGCTCGTGCTCAACCGCCCGCATCGACGCAACGCGCTCGACGCCGCACTCGTCGAGGCCCTGACCGACGCTCTCACCGCCGCCGAACGCGACCCGGCCACCCGAGCCGTGCTGATCACCGGAGCCGGACCCAGCTTCTGCGCCGGTGCGGACCTCCAGCACCTGCTCGCCCTCTCCGAGGCGGGCGAGTCCCCCGCGGCGTTCCTGCGGACCGTCTCCGACCTCACCCGACGCATCGAGACCAGCCCGCTCCCGGTCGTCGCCGTGCTGCACGGGCACGCCGTCGCCGGTGGCCTGGAGATCGCCTTGGCGTGCGACACCGTTCTTGCCGAGGCCGGCACGCTGATCGGTGACGGCCACATCCGCAACCACCTCGTCCCCGCCGCGGGTTCCGCGGTGCGGATGCGCCGCAAGCTCGGCGACTCCCTCGGCTGTTGGATCGGCCTCAGCGGTGAACTGATGCCAGCCGAGAAGTTCCTCGCCGCGGGCTGGCTGCACGCTCTCGTCGAGCCCGGACACGGCGCCGACGAGGGACTGCGCGTCGCCGAGACGATGGCCGCCGCGGCGAACCCGGCCCAGTCCGCCATGAAGCAGATCTTCGCCCAGCTCGACGAGGTGCCCGAGGTCGAGGCGGGACTGGCGCTCGAGCTCGACGCATTCGACCGGCACTGGTCCTCCCACGACGTCCCGCACGAGCTCCGCCGCTTCCTTACCCGCCGCTCCACAGGCTGAGCCCGCCGCACACCAGAGAAGGCACCCATGAACCGCTACACCGGACAGACCGTCCTCGTGACCGGGGCCGGCCAGGGACTCGGCCGCGCCATGGCCCACCGCTTCGCCACCGAAGGTGCCTCGGTCATGATCGGAGAGATCAACGAGGCCACCGGGTCCGAACTCGCCGCCGAACTGACCGACAAGCACGGCGTCGTCGCCGAGGCCCGCGCGCTCGACGTCACCAGCTCCTCGGATGTGAACGCCTGGATCGAGCAGATCCGCACCGACCACGGTCGCATCGACGTCCTGGTCAACAACGCCGGCATCATCCGCGACAACCGCGCCACCGACATCGACGACGCCGACTGGCACGCCGTCCTCGACACCAGCCTCACCGCCGGCTTCTTCTGCATCCGCGCGGCCCTACCAGCCATGCAGGAACAGCGCTACGGCCGCATCCTCGCCTTCTCCTCGATGAGCTGGCGGGGGAACTACGGCCAGGCCAACTACGTCGCGGCCAAAGCCGGCATCGTCGGGCTCACCCGCACCATCGCCCTCGAAGGCGCCCGCCGCGGCATCACCGCCAACGCCATCGCCCCCGGCCTCATCGAAACGCCCATGCTCGCCTCGATGAACGGCCCGGCCCGCGACAAGCTCGTCTCCAAGGTCCCACTGGGCCACACCGGAGACCCCAGCGACATCGCCGAGGCCGCCGCCTACCTCTGCTCCCCCGCGGCCGGCTACGTCACCGGCGTCGTCCTCGACGTCGACGGCGGCCTCGGCATCGGCTCCTCCATCCGCTGAAGACGTACGTCAGGTGGGACCGCCACCATGTATTCCGCCGTCGTGCGAGCCGCCTTCGGGAATCGCCGGCGGAGAGCTACTCGGAACGAGGAGATCGACATGCAGCGCGTGTTGTGCCGCGAGTTCGGCCCGGTCCAGGATCTCGAGCTCGTCGACGAGCCGGATCCAGTGCCGGACGACGACGAAGTGCTCGTCGAGGTCGAGGCCGCCGGAGTCAGCTTTGTCGACGCGCTCATCGTCCAGGGTGGCTATCAGATCAAGCCCGAGCTGCCTTTCACCCCGGGAACTGCCCTCTGCGGTCGGGTCAGGTCGGTCGGCCCCGACGTGGAGAGCGTGGCCCCCGGCGACCGCGTCGCCGCCTTGGTCATGGGCTTCGGCGCCTACGCCTCACGCGTCGCGCTCGCCGCCGACGCCTTGGCGCCCGTACCCGAGGGAGTCGAACCGGCGGTCGCCGCCACCGTCCTCGAGAGCTACAGCACCGTGCTGTTCGCCGTCACCCATCGCCTCACCGTCGAGGCCGGTGACCACGTCGTCGTCCTCGGCGCCGGCGGCGGGATCGGACTCGCCGCGGTCGACGTCGCCCATAGCCGCGGCGCCCGAGTAGTCGCGGTGGCCTCGACCGAGGAGAAGCGGCGAGCCGCCCTCGCCGCCGGCGCCGAGCACGCCATCGACTACGACGACCTCAAGAACACCATCCGCAGCCTCACCGACGGCGGCGCCGACCTCGTCATGGACCCCGTAGGCGGACCCGCGGCAGAGTCTGCGCTGCGCGCGCTCAGGCCCTACGGTCGCCTCGCGGTCCTCGGTTTCACCTCCGGAGAGATCCCCAAGCTGCCCGCCAACGCCGTCCTGATCGGTAATCGCTCGGTCATCGGCGTCGACTGGGGCGACTGGGCCCGCACCGACCCCGCCGCGGCCACCGCGCTCCTCGGGGACATCTTCGCCCGCATCGCGCAGGGAGAGCTCCACCCACCTCGGCCGACCACCCGCCCGCTCCACGAAGCGGGGGACGCGCTCAGCCTCTTCGCGCAGCGGGCCGTCACAGGAAAAGTCGCCCTGATTCCCCCGCGAGACTGACCCGTGAGTCCGGTTCCGGTCGGCGTCCCGGTCATGGAGAGCCGGTGCCCAGCAGGTGGCCATCGCTGAGTTCCGTGCCCGGAGTTCCGAGCCGAGCCTTACCCGTTCCCGGAGAACTCTTCGAAGGCGATGATCGGGCCAGGTGAAGATCAGCCAGGCACCGCGCGGGTGTCAGTATGTGGGCATTCGATGAACACACAGGTGTTACACCGTGCCGCTCGTCCCACGCCGTGATGGGGAAGAAATGGACTCGCCGGCAGGTGTTCGGTCGGCGCCAGTGGACGCGCGGCGCCACCACCAGGCAGGGGCCGACCGGGCCGCCACCTGGTGGATCACCATCGGATCAAACCAACGACCGTGCCCGGCGCCACCACGAAGAACCCGGCGCTCAGCGCGGCCGCCTTCGGCTGCTTCATTCGAAGCCCTCCTCTCCTTTCGATGTCGGCGGTGTCGCTTTGGCCACCGCTTCGTCGTCGGCAGCTTTACTCGGGCTCGTTTCGCGGGAGGGAGCCGCGGAGGGTAGGACGAGCAGGGCGACACCGCCGATGGTCAGTAGGGCCAGTCCGGCCAGCCAAAGAGCGTGATGCAGCCCGAGGACGAAGGCGTCCTGCGCGGGAGCATCGAGGCGACTGCCAGTGCCACTGACCCCGGGAAGGTGGGCATAGACGAGAACACCGAGCACGGCGACCCCGAACACCTGGCCGATCTGTCGGGCCGCGTTGAGGACCGCCGAGGCCTGTCCGGCGCGGGTGGACTCGACCGCGGACATGGCGATGGTGCTCATCGGGGTGCCGCAGAGTCCGACACCGGCTCCGAGCAGCGCGAAGTCCCACCAGATGCTTCCCGGGCTGGTGGTCGGGGTCAGCTGGAGGAGCCCGAGGGCGGCCGCGCCGCCCACGGCCAGGCCGACGATCAGGGGCCAGCGTTCCCCGGCCCGGGCCACAAGCCGACCCGACGCGCTGGCCGTGAGGGCGTAGGCCACCCCGATGGGGGCGACCGCGAGCCCAGCGGCGACCGGGGTGCGGCCCTGCACCTGCTGGAAGTAGGCACTGAAGTAGACCAGGGCTCCGACGAATGCGAAGAACACCACGAACGCGGCCGCGTTGGCGACGCTGAATCGGGCTCGGGCGAACAGCGCGACATCGACCAGCGGCTCGACGCGGCGACGTTCGACCACGACGAACGCGACCAGCGCGAGCACCCCAACGGCGAACGCGGTCAGAACCCAGGGGTTGTTCCAGCCGCGGTCCTGGCCCTCGATGACGCCGAGGGCGAGCAGCGCGACACCGACGGCGCTCAGGACAGCGGCGGAAGCGTCGAAGCGTGTGGTGGTCGGCCGGATAGGCAGTCGAGGTAGGGCCCAGGCGCCGAGAGCGAGCACCAGCAGCGCCAGCGGCGCGACGGCCAGGAATACCGCGCGCCAGCCGAATCCGGCCACCAGCACCCCACCCAGCGGGGGGCCAACGGCCAGCGCCACCCCGGAGCTGGTCGACCACAACCCGATAGCGGTGGCCCGCTGACGGGGATCCTCGAACAGCGCTCGGATGATCGTGAGGCTGCCCGGGGTGAGCAGGGCGGCACCGAGCCCCTGAACGACTCGGCCGATCAATACGACCGCCACCGAGGGCGCGGCACCGGTGACCAGGCAACCGAGCGCGAAGGCGGCCACACCGGTCAGGAACAGGCCCTTGCGTCCGGTTCGGTCGCCGAGCGCGCCACCGGGCACGAGCCCACTGGCATAGACCACCACGTAAGCATCGACGACCCATTCCAGCTGGCTGGCCGAGGCCTGCAGCCGGTGACCCATCACCGGTAGCGCCACGCTGACTACGGTGGTCGACACCACCGCCAGGAACAGGCCCAGCGAGACCACCAGTAGTGCCGACCACGGCCGCGGGGCGACCGGACCGCCGCTCGGCGGGGATGGGGTCGCCGGCCGGGAGCGGGCGCTCACGGTGCCGCCTCAGCCACCGGGCCTCGCGCAGTGGTCATTTGGTCGGAATGCCGATGAATGAACCTCCATATGCCGTCGGACTGTCGATGGCAGCTGACCGGGCTGCTGCGCGGGCACCTGCAGGTGGCCGCCATGACTTTCTACTCCCACCACGTCGATCTGCCGGGAACGCTGAGCGGTTTCCACCGTAGCCATCCCGCCGTCGAGATCAGCCTCTCGGTGGGCAGTTCCGATCAGCTCGTGGCGGCACTCCGCCGAGGAGACCACGACCTCGCGTTCATCGGCCTCGGCCCCGAGCCGCCCACTGACATCGAGACCCACACCGTCGCCAGCGAACCCCTTCTCGCGGTCGTCGGTCTCGACCACCCGCGAGTCGGCGCGGCCAGCATCGAGCTACCGACCCTCGCCGCGGGACCCCTGATCAGCCTGCCCCGGGGCACCGGCCTGCGCGCCCAACTCGACCACGCTTGCGCCGCCATCGGAATCGCACCGGACATCGCCTTCGAAGCCGCAGACCCCCGGATGGCCGCCCAACTGGCCGCCCACGGATTCGGCTTCGCTCTCGTTCCCGCCTCCGTCGCCGACGCCCAGCAACACGTGCACGCGTTGACGATCACCGGACAGACCCTTCAGGCGCAGATCGCCCTCGCATGGCGCGCCACCGGGCCCACCAGCCCAGCCGCCCGTGAGCTGATCAATCACGTCAGCGACATCAGTCGAGCGCTTGGAACGCCGGCCTCGTCGTCGCGCCGGCTCGGCTCAGCGCCCGCTGGTCAGCCACGCAACGCGAGATAGGGCGCGAGGGCCAGGAGCACGACGATCAGGACGATCTTCAGGGCCCGGGTGGGCAGCGCCTGCGCGATCTTCCAGCCGATCAGGACCCCGGCGAGCTCGGGGATGCCGACGAGGGCGGCCAGCCCCCAGTCGATCGAGCCGTGCGCGAGGTACCCGACCGTGCCGACGCCGGCGATGACGATGGACTGGGCCTGGGCCGGGGCGAGCGCCTCCAGTACGGGCGTGCCGAAGCCGATCAGCAGGGGCACCGTCAGCATCGGGCCACCGATGCCGACGATGCCGCTGGCCGCGGCCACTGCGAGTCCGATCACTCCGACGGTCATCCAGTGGGGATGGCTCCGCCGTTGCACGGGCGGGCGCATCTCGCGGTACCAGAGCAACAGGGCCACCACGGCCACGAACACACCGAGGATCAGCCCGAAGGTTCGTTCGGACACCCGGTTGTTGATGAGCACGCCGACCGGAGTCGCGACCAGTGCGGAGCCGGCCAGTATCAGAGCCGTCCGGCGTGGGGCGGGCTCCTGCAGGTGTCCGGACCGCTGGTAAGCGGCGGTGCCGAGGGCTCCGGTGGCGACGTGGGTGACGATCGCCGTGCCCGCCACCTGGGCAGGGGAGAGGGAGGTCAGCGCGAACAGCCCGATCGTCGGCAGCACCCCGCCCGGGCCGAGCGCGGTGATCCCGATGCCGCCCACGAGACCCAGCAGGGCCAGCAACGCCAGTACCGGGACCACCACGCCGCCATGCTCACACCCGGCGGCGCGGCCGTACGGGGCGGGCCCAGCGTGTCAGTGGATGTGTGAGCCGCCGTTGACGTCGTAGGTGGCGCCAGTGATGTAGCCGGTCTCGGGACGGCAGAGGTAGGTGATGAGGTCGGCGACATCCTCGACCCGCCCGTTGCGCCCGACGGGAATGCCGGCGAGCAGCGCTTCCTTGCGCTCGCCCTCGAGCGCGCCGCCGGTGATGTCGGTGTCGATCAGGCCGGGCGCGACGGAGTTGACGGTGACGCCGTGCGAGCCGAGCTCGCGGGCCAGGGCGCGGGCGAAGCCGAGCTGGCCGGCCTTGGCCGCGGAGTAGGCGACGCCGCCGAAGACGCCGCCGCCGCGCTCGGCGGAGACCGACGAGAGGAACACGATGCGTCCGAAGCCGCGCTCGACGAGGCCGAGCGCGAGGCGGCGGGTGACGTTGTAGGCGCCGCGGACGTTCACCGCGAACACCCGGTCCCATTCGGCGTCGTCGACCTCGAGGAACGGGCACCGGTGAGGTGATGCCGGCGTTGTTGACCAGCGCTCCGACCGGGGAAGGGCGGCGTCGAGGGTGGCGAGGGCGTCGGTGGCCCGCGCCCGGCGCCTGGTCACCGGGCACGGGGTGCGCGGGTTCAAGTTCCACCCCAGTCTGCAGGCCTTCGAGCCGAACGGTGTGCGCTTCTACCCGCTCTACGAGGCGCTGCAGGAGCTCGGCGTGCCAGCGCTGTTCCACACCGGGCAGACCGGCATCCGCGCGGGCCTGCCCGGCGGGCGCGGCATCAAGTTGCGCTACTCCGCCCCGATGCTGCTCGACGACGTGGCCCCCGACTTCCCGCACCTGACGGTCGTGCTGGCACCCCTCGGTGCCGTGGCAGGACGAGGCGATCTCCATCGCCACTCACAAGGCCAACGTCTACATCGACCTCTCGGGATGGTCGCCGAAGTACTTCCCGCCGCAGCTCGTGCGGGCGGCGAACACGATGCTCAAGCGCAAGGTGCTGTTCGGGTCCGGCTTCCCGGTCATCACCCCCCGACCGCTGGCTCGCGGACTTCGAGAAGCTCGAGATGAAGGACGAGGTGCGTCCGCTGATCCTTGAGGAGAACGCCGTGCGCATGCTGGGGCTCGCCCAGGAGGGCTGAGGTGATCGCCGCTTACGGCCGCGCCGCGACCGCGGTTCCCCCGTCGTCGGTGCCGGCCTGGTCGGTGTCGTCGGTGCCGCGCTGGTTGGCGATGGTGCGCCGCGCCTCGTCGAGCTGGTCCTCGAGGACCACGATGCGGCACGCGGCGTCGAGGGCGGTGCCGCGGTTGAGCATCTCACGAACCCGGGCGGCCAGCCGGAGTTCGTGGCGCGAGTAGCGGCGGTGGCCGCCCGTGGAGCGCTGGGGCTCGAGGAGCTTCGCCTCGTCGAGGCTGCGCAGGAAGCCGGGGGTCACGCCGATCATCTCGGCGGCTCGGCCCATCGAGTAGGCGGGGTAGTGCTCGTCGTCGAACCGCTGCGTCACGGCCTCGGACTCCCGAGCCATTTCACCTCCGACAGACGAGGGGCCCCGGTACACGTGGCACCGGGGCCCCTGGGGGATCAGGTCTGCACACTGTCGGCCAGCACGGGTGCCGGCCTGGTACCGCAGGAACCGACGATCGGGCCCTGCGGGAATCGGGGAAGCTCGATAACCGGAGATCACCATCCGTTCCGACGAGTCTGGGGGCCCGAGCCATGAAGGCTCGGACGATCTGACGGTGCGCTGACCTCCTTCCCACGGGTCCTGTTCAAGGCCTGCCGGTCGTGCGTCACGGGCAGGTACGCGATCTCCCGTGCCCTTTCGATCTTCTCTTCGTTGCGGCGCACAAGCTACACCTGTCCTCGGAAGCATGTCTAGCGTGGCGGGAGGAGATTTCATCAGGCCGGCGCCCCACATCTCCGACCTCGTGGACGACGACCAGCACTGCCCCCCGTCGCGCTGCCGTCGTCTATGAGGGCGATCCGGACCTCCTGGCTGGTGGCGCGTGGCACGTCGGCGCCCTGGATGCGCGGGAACGGCCCGGAGACCGATGGCGTCCCAGACCTTGGTGACGTCTGGACGTCCCGGCCCAGGTCGCGGCCGTCGATCTTGACCTGGACGCGCTGGTTACCGTCGGCGACCTTCGCGGCGGCGAGCTGGGCGCTGTCCTCGGGATCGCTACCGTGATCGAGGCGTAGGAGAGGACGCGGTCGACGAGGGCGCCCCCGAGCAGGGTCGAGACGGGTACGCCGAGGTGTTGTCCCAGGAGGTCGAGCACGGCCGTGTCGATCGCAGCCGGCATCTCGAACTCCAACGACCAGCGCAGGAGGAGCTGCGCCCCTCACCGGGAGAGGTCCGGCTCTCATCCGTGTCGTCTGCTCAGAGGTCGAGCCGGAGCGTGGAGCAGCCGCGGGCGGCTCGGGACACGCAGATCATCAGGCAGGTGTTCTCCGCACGCTCGTCGTCCTCGAGCACGGAGTCACGGTGCTCGGCGCGCCCGGTGAGGATGGTGGTCTCGCAGGTGCCGCAGGTGCCCTCGCCGCAGGAGAAGTCGGCCGGGACACCCACCTCCTCGGCGACGGAGAGGATGCTGCGACCGGGCGGCACCGTCGCGGTGAGCCCGCTGGTGGCGAACTCGACCTCGAACGCCTCGTCGGGCCCGTCGGTCTCGATCGGCTTGGGAGCGAACCGTTCGAGGTGCAGGCTCCCGGCGGGCCAGTGCCCGACGTTCGCCTCGACGGCGGCGAGCATCGGCTCCGGGCCGCAGGCGTAGACCGCGGTGTCCGGGCGGACCTCGGCCAGCACCTCGGCCAGGGGGAGCAGCCCCGTCGTGTCCTGCGGGAGGACTGTCACGCGCTCGCCGTGGACGGCGAGCTCGTCGAGGAAGGCCATGGAGACTTCGCTGCGGCCGCCGTAGAGCAGCGACCAGCTCGTCCCGGTCGCCTCGGCGTGGGCGATCATGGACAGGATCGGTGTGATCCCGATGCCGCCCGCGATGAACAGGTAGTGCCCCGCGGGCTCGAGCGCGAAGTGGTTGCGCGGCTCGGAGACCTCCACGACGTCGCCCACGTCGAGCTTGGTGCACACGTACTCCGACCCGCCCCGGCCGGCGGGCTCCCGCAGGACGCCGAGTCGCCAGGACGTGCGGTCGCGGGGATCGGACGAGAGCGAGTACTGGCGTACGACTCCGTCGTCGACGGTGAGGTCGACGTGCGCACCCGGTGTCCAGGCCGGCAGGTCGTGGCCCTCGGGGTGGGCCAGGGTCAGCGAGACGACGCCGTCGGCCTCGTCCCGGCGGTCGCGGATGACCAGGTCCATGAGAGTCCTCCTTCGGGCGGGTGCGGGGCGCTCAGCGCATCTGGCCGGCGCCGACGTAGGGGTGCGGGCTGGTGAGCAGCGCCCCCTCGGCGAAGCGGGAGAGCCGGAAGTCCCGCGCGGGGACGTCGTCGTCGGAGCTCTTGCCGTCGACGACCAGGTCGGCGACGAGGGTGCCGACGGCGGGTGAGATCTTGTAGCCGTGGCCGGAGAACCCGGCGGCGACCACCAGCCCGCCGACCGGGGTCTCGGAGATAACCGGGTTGAAGTCCGGGGTGACGTCGTAGCAGCCGGCGTAGGTCGAGGCGATCGCCGGGTTCGCCAGGCCCGGGAAGCGGGTGCCGACCTTCTCCACGACCGTGTTGACGGCGGCCCCGGTGGCCCGGTTCGAGTAGCGGTCGGGGTCGGCAGGCTCGAGGACCGAGAGGTCGGAGTTGCCGAAGAGCAGCTCGCCGGAGCCTTCGGAGCGGATGTACTGCAGCGACACCAGGTCGGAGAACACGGGCACGGGCCCGAGGTCCTGGCCGGGGTCGACGAGCACGATCTGTTCGCGGTGCACGGTGATCGGCAGCTCCAGGCCGTGCGCGGCGAGCAGGGGGACCGACCACGGACCGGCGGCGAGCACGACGTGGCGGGTCGCGATCCGGGTGCCGTCGGCGAGTTCGACGCCGCTGACCCGACCGTCCTCGGCGAGGACGGCCGTGACGGTCGCGCCCTGACGGAGCGCGGCGCCGGCCCGCCGGGCGGCACCCGCGTAGGCCTGGGCGGTCTGGTACGCGTCGCCGTAGCCCCCGCGCGGCTCCCAGGCGAACGCCGCGAACGGCTCCAGGTCGGCCACCGGCCAGAGCTTCGCGACCTCGGAGCGGTCGATGTCCTCGGTGTGCACCCCGACGGCGCGCTGGTCGGCCAGGGAGGCGTGCAGGGCGTCGACGTTCTGCGCGCCGACCCCGACGACGTAGCCGGTCTGGTGGAAGCCGATGTCGGCACCGAGGACCTCCTCGGCGTTCTCCAGGACCTCGAGGCTGCGAGCGGCCATCGCTGCCAGGGAGGACACGCCGTAGTGGCACCGCACGACGCCGGACGACTTGCCGGTGCCGCCGGATCCGACGGTGTCGCGTTCCACGATCACCACGTCGCTGACCCCGCGGCGCGTGAGCGCCCACGCGGCCGAACAGCCTTCGAGGCCGCCGCCGACGACGACGACCTCGGCGGAGGTGGGGCGGGAGGTCATGCGGGTGCTCCTGGTGCGGGGTCGGTGGCGGGGTTCGGGCGGATGCGGGCGACGACGGTCTTGCGGCGCAGGTAGCTCTCGAGGGCGACCAGGCCACGCTCGCGGCCGGTGCCGGAGAGCTTGGTGCCGCCGAAGGGCACGGCGACCCCGCCGCCGTGGTACTCGTTGATCATCACGTAGTCCGCGTCGACGCGGTCGGCCACGCGCAGGGCGCGGTCGAGGTCGGTGGTGTGGATGCCGACGCCGAGGCCGTAGTCGGTGGCGTCGGCGAGCTCGAGGGCATGCTCCTCGCCCTCGAACGGGAGCACCGCGAGCACCGGCCCGAAGATCTCCTCGCGGGCGATGCGCATGTCCGGCTGGACGTCGGTGAAGACCGTGGGCGCGACGAAGTGGCCGCGCTCGGGCCGGTCCTGCGGGGAGGTCCACACGGTCGCGCCCTCGGTCGTGCCGAGGGCGAGGTAGCCGGTGACGCGGCGGTGGTGCTCGGCGGAGATCATCGGGCCGAGGTCGGGGTCCTCGACACCGGGGCCGAGGGTCAGGGAGCCTGCCCGCGCGGCGATGGCGGTGCCGAGTTCGTCAGCGACGGCGCGGTCGACCAGCAGCCGGGAGCCGGCGTCGCAGTACTGGCCGGAGTTGGCGGTGAACCCGGCGACCACCTGGCGGGCGACGTCGTCGAGGTCGGCGTCGGCGAACACGAGCTGCGGGGACTTGCCGCCGAGCTCGGTGACCACGGGGGTGATGTGCTCGGCGGCGGCCCGCAGCACCGCCCGCCCGGTGGCGACCGAGCCGGTGAACGTCAGCGACCCGATCCCGGGGTGGGCGGCCAGCGGGTGCCCCGCCTCGGCGCCGAGCCCGGTGACGACGTTGTAGGTCCCGGCCGGGAAGCCTGCTTCCTCGACGAGCTCGGCGAACCGCAGTGCGGTGAGCGGGGTCTGTTCCGCAGGCTTGACGACGGCGCTGTTCCCGGCCGCGAGCGCCGGGGCGAGGCTGCGGCACAGCATCGACAGCGGCGCGTTCCACGGCACGATGTGGGCGCTGACCCCGACCGGCTCGACGGCGGTGTAGGCCAGCGAGCCCGGCCCGACGGGGATGGTCTCGCCGCGCAGCGTGTCCGCGGCGCCGGCGTAGAACTCCAGGTAGTCGAGGCACCCCGCGATCTCGGCCCGGGCCAGCGACGCCGGCTTGCCGGTGTCGAGGGTCTCGAGCGCCGCGAACTCCTCCCGCTCCCGGTCGAGGGCATCCGCGAGCCGGCGCAGCGCGCGGCCGCGTTCGGCCGGCGCGGTGGCGCGCAGGTGGCCGGCGGCCGTCCGGGCGGCCTGGACCGCCCGGTCGACCTCGGCCGGTCCGCCGCGGGCGACGTGGGCGATCGTCGTCGCGGTGGAGGGGTCCTCGACGGCGAGGGTCCGCCCGTCGAGCGCCTCGTGGGTGCGGGGGATGTCGACGGGGGCGCTCACGGGTCGGGGAACATGCGGGTCAGGGTGTCCTCGTCGCCTGCGGGGATCCGGTCGAGGCCGACCATCTTGTCGGCGATCATGTTCTGGAACCGGTGCAGCGGTTCCTCGAAGCGGAAGCACATCCGTCCGCCGCGGTAGGCGGGGTTCTCGATGCCCTGCTGGACCCGTTCGACGATCTCGAGGTCCTGGCGGTTGACCAGGTCCCAGAACTTCCACAGCTGCTCGATGCCGTCCTCGGCGTCGTCGGTGCCGAGCGAGTCGGGGTGGGCGAGCAGCACGGCGGTCTCGACGGTGCGGTCCGCGGCGAGCGGGCGGTTGAACAGCACGAATGCGTGGTTGGGCAGTACGACCAGCGCGGTGGCGGGGAACAGCCACACGAAGCGCCCGGCGTCGGCGTCCTGCGGGCCGAGGGTGGCCAGCGGTCGCAGGCCGTCCCAGCCGCCGGCGTCGGTGTTGCGCGAGACCGGGGTGGTGCACATGCCGGTGTAGCGGCCGGGGCCCTGCCAGCGGTAGTGGTCGGAGAAGCGGGAGACCTGGTTGAGCTCGGGGTGGACCCAGGGCAGGTGGTAGTACTCCATGAAGTTCTCGCCGACGAGCTTGTAGTTGGCCGCGACGTCGTAGCTGCGCCGCCGCTGGGGCACCCACTCGTCGAGTCGGTAGCCGGCGAAGCGCTGCGGGAGGTCCCCCAGCGCGGTGGCCAGCGGCTCGGGGGCGGGGGAGAGGTTGACGAACAGGAACAGGCCCCAGCTGTCCACCGCGACGGGCAGCAGCCCGTAGTCGGCCTTGTCGAAGCCCTGGGCCACCGAGGTGTCGAAGATCGGCTCCTGTCCGGCGGGCACGTCGGAGTCCTCGAAGAGCGGGGTGCCCAGGCACGCGCCGTCGGTGTCGTAGGTCCAGCTGTGGTACGGGCAGCGGATGCGGTTGCGGTGCCCGACCTCGCGAGCGTCGTCGTCGAGCAGCTTGGTGGCCCGGTGGCGGCACACGTTGTGGAAGCCGCGCAGCTGCCCGTGGCGGTTGCGGGTGACGAGGATCGAGCGGCCCGCGACCTCGACCACCACGCACTTCCCGGGCTTGTCGACGTCGGCGACGGTGCCCACGGCGACCCAGCTCGAGGTGAACACGCGCTGCTGTTCGAGGGTGAAGAACTCCGGGCTGGTGTACGCGTCGGGGATCAGGGTGGAGGCAAGGTCCACCGGCAGCCGGGTGTGCGCGTAGGTGTCCTCCTCGGTGAACCGCTCCGCCGCGATCGGGCGCGCCGGCAGCGCGGAGTTCGGGTCGAGCAGCGGGTGCGTCGGCTCGTGGACCTCGGTGGTCATCGCGGTCGGTTCTCCTCTCGGGGGTGGGACGGTCGGCACGGAGCTAGACATGGAAGCTGCGCGGGAAGGCCGGGTCGGTCAGTGCGGGCCGGTCGATGCCGAAGGCGTCGATCGGGTGGGAGGGCTCCCGGTCGAGGGCGAGGTCGGCAAGCAACTGCCCGATCAGCGCGGCGAACTTGAAGGCGTGCCCGGCCCCGTTCGCGACGACGATCTGCGGGTGCTCGGGCAGACGGTCGAGGATGAAGTTCTGGTCCGGGGGCACGGTGTACAGGCAGGTCTTCGAGTACAGCTCCGGCCCGAGGAATCGCGGGACATGGGCGCCGAGGAAAGCCGCGTAGCGTTCCCGGCGGACGTCGTCAGGAACGAACGACCGAGTGTCGGCGGTGGTCTCCTCCCCGCCCATGTGCTCGCCGAGCTTGGTGGCGACCTCGCCGTAAACGGGGAAGCCGTAGAAGTTGTGCGCGCCGTGCCACATGAACACCGGGAACCGTGACGGCGCGAACTCCGCGAGGTGCGGAGTGGAGTAGTAGGTGACCTGCTCGCGCAGCACTGTCAGCGGCAACGTCCGCCCGGTGCCGGCGAGCACGTGGTTGGTCCAGGCGTCCGCGGCGACGACGACCCGGTCGGCCCGGTAGGTCGTCCGGTCGGTCACGACGAGGACGCCCTCGCCGTCGGGACGGATGGCGCGCACCGGGGTGTTCGTCTCGATGCGCGCGCCGTGGGCCCGCGCCAACGACACGTGCACGGCGTTGGCGCGGGCGGCGTCGACGATGCCCGATTCGGGCTGGTAGAGGGCCTGCTCGGCGCCGGAGACGCGGAACTGCGGCCAGCGGGCGACGAGCTCGTCGGCGTCGAGGACCTCGTAGGCGTAGCCGAATCGGTCGAACATCGCGGTGTAGCCCTCGATGTTGCGGGTGCCCGTCGCTGAGTTCTGTCGGGCCGCGCGGTCCTCGATGATCAGCCCGCCGGTGCGGGTGACGATCTGTTGCAGCGATTCGCCCTCCACCTCGTCCCAGGCTTTGTAGGCCGCCGAGGCAAGCGCGGCGTACTGGGGCTGGTGCTGGGCCAGGCGGATGATGCGCGAGTGGTCCTGGGAGGCGCCCCGGGAGTGACCGAGCTCGAACTGTTCGAGTCCCAGCACCCCGGAGCCGAGCTCGCCGGCGAGCCGGTAGAGCGCCGCGGAACCCAGCCCGCCGCACCCGATGACGATGGCGCGATACGTGTCCATGACGGACTCCTGCTTCATCTCCGAGGAGGGACGACTCGGATCGTGTGGAGAGAGCACCCATGGGCTTCGGCGCCGGACCCGAGGTGCTTGCGGACAGTGTGAACACGATCAACCGTCCAGGTCCATCTCAGTTTCGTACGCGTAACCTTGTACGTCACGTACACGATGTTCGCAGCATGACGGGCCGCGAGAGGCGACCAGGACCAGCGCTCAGTCGCGCTTCGTGGGCTCGGTGACCGGTGATCCGGCCGCCTTCCAGGCGCTGAAGCCGCCGTCGATGTGGGCGACGTGTTCGGCACCCATGTCGACCAGGGCGGCGGTGGCCAGGGCTGAGCGCCATCCGGACTGGCAGTAGAGGATCAGCTCGTGCTCGGTCGGGTCGAGCTCGGGCTTGTGGTACGGGCTGTCGGGGTCGACCCAGAACTCGAGCATGCCGCGAGGTGCGTGCACGGCGTCGGGGATTTGACCTTCTCGCTGCAGCTCGCGGACGTCGCGCAGGTCGACGAAGACCACCCCCGGTCGGCCGCGTCGGGCCTCGGCCTCCTCGAGACTCAACGTCGTGATCCTGGCGTTGGCTTCGTCGACGAGTTGGCGATGGTTCTTGCGCAGGGCCATGGTGGATGTCCCTCTCGGTGTCGTGGTCCCAGGATTTACAAGGTGCGTCGTCGCGGCCCCGATCGTGCGTGGGTCTACGCAGCGTCGTTGTGGGCGTCGACCACGGAGCGCGCAGGAAGCGGCCACACCAGCGCACCGCTCGAGCCGAGGCGCTCCTGATGCACCCGATAGTGATGCCCGCAGAACATCAGCTCACCACCTCCCGGGACGTGGGCGAGGAACGCCGCGCGCGCCACGCATCGATCACAGGTCTCCGGTGCTGTCTGCTGCGGTCCAGCGTGGATGCCGGTCATGTCGCTCGCCTCCTTCGTCTCGGCTGTCATTGAGACTCCAAGGTTGCGTCGGGTTCGCGGCGAAGGGCAGGGTGCCGCCCCTCCGGGGACGAGGGGCCAACCCCCGTTCCAGAGGGTGGACGCCAGCGAGGCGATCTATCACACTCCGTGACATACCATGGTAAGTGGGGGTAGATGATCTTCCTCGGCAGATCCCTAGCGACCGTTCCGGAACCGCCCGCAGCTCCCACCCCGCCATGAGCCGACCCGTACCTCTACGCCACTGTTCCCGGCGGCCTCAACCTGGCCGCCTCGCTCGGGGACAGCCGGCGGGCGCACTCGACACCGGGCGCGGCGCGGCCGGTTGCCGCGTCGGGCTCGACGGCGCACGGTAGGCGGCACGAACCCAATCGGGGGTGGTGTCATGGACCGCGCACAGCGCCCGCACGAGGCCCCCGACCTCGGACTGGCCGCGAGAACCGTCACCCTCGCCGTGGTCGCCGCGCCGAACTCTCCCGGCGCCCAGACCGTACGCGTCTGGCCGGCCAAGACAGACCACAGGCACAGGCCAAGGCGAGGCTGGGCGTTCGCGGCGCTCGCCTCCACCGTCGTACTGGTCGCTGCCGCGGGAGGGCTGGTGCTGGGACTGGGGCCGATCGGGCCGGGCTCAACCCCAGCGGCCTCGGCGTCACCGGGGCCGGCGCCTTCCGCCGCGGCCTCCCCCGCCCCATACCCGCTATCGCCCGCCTCCGCCGCCCCGCCCATCGTGCCGCGCGGCGGACCCGCCTCCACGGCCCGCTCGGCCAGCCGCACGCCGCGCTCGTCAACGAGCACGCGGTCGACCACGTCCGCGCGGCACGCCCCGTCCCGATCCGCGCAACGGACGCGGTCGACCAGCGACGGGTAGCCGGTCACACGCTCCCGGGCCACCGACAACGTCATGGGCGTCGGGGGACGAAGACCGGGCATGCGCAGCGTGGTCGACCTGACGGCCGTCACATGGCCGTCCGGGCGTCGTCCGGGCGGCCTGCGCCAAGCCTGATGGGGCCTTCCCGTGCTCGACGAGACAGCCGGCCGAGGGCATAGACGTCGGTGGCCGGACCAGACGGCATCCCGGTGACCGGTCGTTCCTGGTCGACCTGCAAGGCCGGGAGCTGCGCATCACAGGGTCGTCCTCGTCGAGCCCCGACGAGAGCGGGTCCGCGCCGACCTGATCTCGCTATGCCAGCTGCCGCCACGACCCAGCGACGTCGACCGGGACGCGCCAGCCGACTGCGGCGTGCCCCGGGCTTCGTCGTGCGCCGTTCGCCCTCGATGATCGTCAGCTCGGGGTCAGTCGGCGGGGTGCGTGTGCTACACGTCCGGTAGATCGACGAGTGTGAACTTCGTGGCCGGCCGAGTGCCGAGCTCGTTGGCCAGCGCTTCGGGGGGCTCGTACAGCTCGACGATCGCGCCGGCGGTCAGGCACTGGATGCGAAGTCGGGCCAGGGCGCGCGCCAACGCGGGCTCGCAGCTGGTCAGGGCCGAGCAGTCGATCACGAGTTCGGTATGAGCGAGATGTTTCAGTCGACGGCCGAGCGCCTGGAGCCGCTCAAGTCCGGTTCGGTCGAACCTGCCGGCCAGGGCAAGCGACAGGCATCCCGGGCCGTAGGTGCAGGTCCCCAGAGCCGGCTGCGAGGAGTCGGGGTCGACACCGGCCTGCGCGCGGATGGCTTCGTCGCGGGCTACCTTCACCGCGGCGCGACGCCGCTGGGATAGATCGCCGGCCACGTCGCAGTGCTGGTGTGCGCTCAAACCCGCTGTGCTGCCCCATCTGTTTCGTTGCATCAGGGAACGACCGATCGTTTTCGGTCGGCGTGCGAACTGTTGGTGGTTCCCCAGGTCCGGTCGGCGGCGAGTCGGTCACTGGCGATGCAGTTGCCCGGGTCGACCACGTGCAGCGCGATCCCGGCCGCGTGGGCCCGATCGCGGGCGGTCGCGAGGACATCGCGGCAGGCCACAGCGACGCAAAGGACCTGACTGAGGTTGACCACCACGACGGCCGGCGCGGCGTCGAGCACGGTGTGCAGCTGCCTGCTCAAGATCGCGGCATCGTTGCGCCCGACTACCCCGGCCACGGTGATGATCACCCCGGTGGCGGCGTCGACATGGCGGACCTCGATCGTGGCCCCCGGTGCGCTCGGCGTCGCCAGCCGCCGGTTGCTGGGGTCAGCGATAACGGGCTCGGTTGCCGACGCTGTGGTTGGCTTGACTGCGGGCACCGAGGGCCTCCCGTGAACACAGACTGTCGGCTCGAAGCGCCGTAAGACCACGGGGCTGGGAACTCAACCAGTACAACAAGCCTACCCGATTGATGTGCCACGCACGTGCGATGTCGTCACATCGTTGACGCGAGCCAGCGGCGAACACGAGTGCATTATTGAAATGGAAATGATCCTGGTCTGCCCCCACGACGGGCACTAACGGGATGTTCTTGATTGACGCGCTCCCTGGCCGGTTCACCCCCGCGTCGTTGTTGAGCGGTACACAGACCAGCACGGCGCCGGAGCACTCCTCGGCGAGCACTTCACAGGATCACAACAGCGCGAGGAGACCTCGCGATTGCCCTCGCGAGTGAGGAGGCGCTTCCGGCTGGACGGGCGCCTTCACCGACCCGCCCGGCTCTGCGCGGCCGCTCATCGACCGGCTCACCTACACGCCTACCCGGCCGGACGCAACGTGCTCGTCGACTTCACGCTCACGCTGCCGCCACTGCTCGGTCCAGAACCATGATTGGTCTGCGGCAACCGGGAGCGCCGGACGCAGTTCCAGCACGCCGTCAGCGCGCTCGGTGATCTCCACCTGAGCGCCAGGCTCGTCGAGGTGCAGCCGCTGGCGCAGGTCAGCCCGGCAGTGCGATCAGCCCCGCCGTTGCACCCCGACGTAGCTATGCCACGTGTCCGTCATGCTTCAAAGTTGCAGAGTTGCTGCTTCGCAGTCAAGCAGCTCTTCATCGGAAGCGCAGAGCTGTTCAGAGTGTGTGGAGTTTGGGGCTGCGGCGGGAGGCGCTCGCGATGAACCCGGGTGACGCTAGAAAAAGTGTGCTGATCGCCTTCCGACGTCGACCAGAGGGCGTCCAGGCGATGCAAGCTGAACAGCAGTCGCTGGTGATGGCCGGCACCGCCACGTGCGGGAAGCTGCGCGTGCCTATCTCGACGGCAGTGACCGCGGCATCGCACCGTCCGCGGCGGAGCTCTCTTGCACCGAGGTGGCAGGCCGAGTGGCCGGCCCGGCGGTGCAGACCTATGGCGGAGGCGGATACATGCGCGAGACGGTCGCAGAGCGCCTCTACCGCGACGTCTGGCTGCTGCGGCCTACGAGGGCACCAGCGCGAGGTCCAGAAGCTGATCGTCGGTCGCGGGCTCGTCCGGGCCGAGCAGAGACGAATCGCCCAGCACTGAGCTGAGCTGATCAACGGGGGGAAGCACCATGGGGTGCTACGAATGGTTCACCCGCCCGCGGCTTCGGCGGCCCAGAAGTCCGCGAGGGGCTCGCCTCCCACCAGCAGCGGCGAGCGGCGCGCTTCTGAGACCTCACCCACCGAGGAGCACCGATGCATCCCTACCGGTCCATGCTGTTCGTCCCGGGACACAAACCGCCCTGGGTCGACAAGGCCCTCGCCGCGGGGGCCGACGCGATCACCCTCGATCACGGCAGCGCCGCGGCCGACTTCGAGGGACAACACATCGACAGCGCCCACGTCAGGACCGCCGAGGGCGTCATCGCCCAGGCCGAGGCGCTCGGGCTGTGAACCACCTCGATGGGAACGACGCGCCGGCGGACGCACCACCGCTCGCGGGGGTGCTCGTCGTCGAGCTCGGACAGGCGATCTCGGCACCTCTCGCGGCCCGGCACCTGGCCGACCTCGGCGCGCGCGTGGTGAAGGTCGAGAACCCCGAGGGCGGCGACACGGCGCGGCACTACGACGGTGCGGTGAACGGGCTGGCAGCTCACTTCGTGTGGCTCAACCACGGGAAGGAGTCCGCGGCCCTCGATCTGGCCGACTCGACCGACCGGGCGGTGTTCGACCGGCTTCTCGAGCGTGCCGACGTGTTCATCAGCAACCTCGCGCCCGGTGCCCTGGGCCGCCTCGGGCTGGCGCCCGACGGGCTGGCCGAACAGCTGCCCCGGCTGGTCTTCGTCGACATCTCGGGCTACGGCGTCGGCGGTCCGATCGATCACAAGCGCGCCTACGACCTGCTCGTCCAGGCCGAGGGTGGCTCCTGTTCCCTGACCGGCCTACCCGGGGCGCCGGCGAAATCAGGCATCCCGGTGGCCGACATCTCGACCGCGCTCTACGCCTACGCGGCGGTTCTCGCGGCTCTCTACGACCGCGAGCGCACGGGGCGGGGCACGGTCGTGCCGGTTGCAATGCTCGACGTCGTCGCGGAGACCATGGGGTTCGCGCTCAACCAGGTCATCCACGGCGGGCCGGAGCCGGAACCGGTCGGCATGGGATCGCCGATGGTCGCGCCGTACGGCGCCTACGCCACCGCTGACGGGCAGTCCGTCGTTCTCGGAACGACAAGCGACCGCGAATGGCGTCGACTTGCGGGCGACCTGCTCGAGCGGCCCGACCTGGTCGCCGACCCTCGTTTCGCGCGCAACGCCGACCGGGTCGCGCGGCGAGCGGAGCTCGACCGGATCGTCGGGGACTGGTGTGTCCGCCACGATCTGATCACGATCCAGCGCCGAGCTGACGCCGCCGGGATCGGCAATGCCCGCCTCAACACCGTTCGCGACCTCGCGAACCACCCGCAGCTGGTCGATCGCGGACGCTGGCGGGAGATCGGCTCGCCCGTGGGCCCCGTGCCGGCACTGAGACCGCCGGCCCTCGGCCGGAGTTGGATCCTGCGCGACGGCTCCGTGCCGGCGCTCGGGGAGCACACCGACGCGATCCGTGCCGAGCTCCGCGCGGAGGGGACGGTGTGAGCACTGCGGGTCCTGGTGCCCCAGTTCGCGAACAGGTTCGACGAATCGGCGCGGGCAGGACGATGGCTGAGGAACTCGTTAAGAGTCGGTCGGTCTTCACCACGTGCGCCCGGTCACCCGGCGTCGACGGTCCTGCTCAGGAAGCCGACTCCTGATCGGCCCACAGGCCGCGCTTGGAGAGGTCCTCCACGAGCTGACGGTGCTCGCCGAGTGGGGCTGGCACGACCCGGACCGGCTCGACGTCAACGGTTCCGGCATCTCGCTCGGGCACCTTGTCGGGGCGACCGGCATGCGTACCCTCACGACGATGCTCCACGAACTCCGTCGTCGCGGGAGGCGGCGTGCGCTGGAGACGATGTGCATCGGCGGCGGGCAGGGCATGGCGGCCCTGTTCTCGGCCCCGTGAGCGTCGCCGAGCACCTGCGCCCGGGCGATACCGTCATCGTCGGGCAGACGTCCGCGGAGCCGCCGGAGCTGGTCGAGCAGCTCCTCGCGGTGGGGCCGGAGGTGACGGGCTTCGTCGGGTACACCGCGAACGAGGCCTGGCTGGACGCCCGGTGCCGCGTCGTCACCTATGTGGCCGGTGGGGTGCTGCGCCGTCTCCCGACCGTCGAGTACCTGCCCGTGCACCTGAGCCGCATCGAGGAGCACGTCGCAGCGGGACGGCTGCCCGCGGACGTCGTGCTGCTGCGGGTCGGCCCGGCCGACGCCGACGGGTTCCACGACCTCGGCCCGACCGTCGACTACGTCTGGGCCGCCGCGCAGCGCGCCCGGGCCGTGCTGGTCGAGGTCGACGAGCACATGCCGCGCACGCGCTCGCGGCGCCGGTTGCACACCTCGCGCATCACGGCGGCGATCCCGGCGGCCCGACCGATGGTGGCGGTCCCGGCGCGGCCACCGTCCGAGCTCGACCGGGCAGTGGCGGCGCAGGTGGCGCTGCTGGTTCCCGATGGTGCCGTGGTCCAGCTGGGGCTCGGTGGTCTGGCCGACGCCGTGGCCGCGCAGTTGTGTTCCCGGCGCGGTCTGCGCGTGCGGTCGGGTCTGCTCGGGACCTGGCTGGTGGACCTGGCGGCCTCCGGGGCGCTCGCCACCGGGCCGGGCAGCGTCGTCGGCGGCTTGACGCTGGGCAGCCCGGAGCTCTATGCGTTCCTCGACGGCCACCCCGACGTCGAGATCGCCCCCGGTGCCGATATCGGCGCGCTCGACGGCGGTCCGTTCGTCGCGGTCAACTCCGCGGTGGAGGTCGACCTGCTCGGTCAGGTCGGCGCCGAGTACGTGGGGGACCGGCTCGTGGGTGGGGTCGGCGGGCAGGTCGACTTCTCCCGCGCCGCGCACGGCCACGGCGTGGCCGTGGTGGCGCTGCCGTCGGTGACGCCGAAGGGCGCGAGCCGGATCGTGGCGCGGGTGACCGGGCCCGTGACCAGCTCGAAGAGCGACGTCGACGTCGTGGTGACCGAGCACGGCGTCGCCGACCTGCGGGCCTGCACCGTCAGCGAGCGAGCCGAACGCCTGGTCGCCGTCGCCCACCCCGACCACCGCACGGCGTTGTCCCGAGCGTGACCCGTTACTCCGTCTCGGCACCCAGCACTCCGGTCCCGGGCTGGCGAGGCCACCTCAGACGGCGGTGTAGCCGCCGTCGACGGGCAGGGCGACGCCGACGACGAAGGCGGCACCGGGGCTGCACAGCCACAGCACGGCGGCGGCCATCTCCTCGGCGGTGCCGAGCCGGTGGATGGGCTGGTTCGCCTCGGCCGCGGCGCGGTCGAGGTCACCCGAGTCGATCATCTGCGTGACCATCGGGGTCCCGATGGTGCCGGGGCAGATCGCGTTGATGCGGATGCCGCGGGGTGCGTACTCGACGGCGGCGCTGCGGGTCAGGCCGATGACGCCGTGCTTGGACGCGTGGTACGCGGCGCGGCCCGGCAGACCCACCAGCCCGCCGAGCGAGGAGCAGTTGACGATCGCACCGGAGCCCTGCCCGCGCATCTGGGCGAGCTCGTGCTTCATGCTGGCCCAGATGCCGCGCAGGTTGATGGCGTTGACCCGGTCGAACACGCTCGCGGGCTCGTCGGCGGCGTCGGTGGTGGGGGACTGGATGCCGGCGTTGTTGTAGGCCAGGTCCAGGCGGCCGAACGTGTCGACGGTCCGCCTCACCGCGGCGGCGACCTGGTCCTCGTCGCTGACGTCGCAGGGCATCGCGAGGACCCGGTGCCCCGCGTCGGCCAGCGCCTTCCCGGCCACGTCGACGGTGTCCTGGTCGACGTCGGTCAGCGTGACCGCCGCGCCGGCCTCCGCGAACGCGCGTGCGGTGGCCAATCCCATGCCGGAGCCGGCGCCGGTCACGAACGCGACCTGCCCGGAGAAGTCGTAGGTGGGGTTCACGACGTCTCCTCGTCGGCTCCGACGATGTCCTCGAGGCGGCTCAGGGCTGTGACGGCGGTGGGCCAGCCGGCGTAGAAGGCGAGGTGGGTGATGGCCTCGACGAGCTCCTCGCGTGTCAGCCCGTTCTCCATGGCCCGGTTGAGGTGGAAGGGCAGCTGCTCGGTGCGGTAGAGCGAGACCAGTGAGGCGACGGTGATGAGGCTGCGGTCGCGCTTGGACAGCTCGGGGCGCTCCCAGACGTCGCCGAAGAGCACCTCGGTGTTGAGCTCGGCGAGCTTGGGAGCGAGGGCGAGCGGGTTCTTGGCCACGACGGTGTGTTCCTTTCTCGACGGTGGTACAGGCTGCGACCGGGGTGCGGTCACGGGCTACCAGCGCAAACAGGGCGCAGGCCAGCGACACGGCGGTGGTGACGACGACGGCGGCGTTCCAGCCGGCGACGGCGGCGGCCGGGCCGGTCCCGGCTCCGGCGACGATCACCGCGCAGACGGTGATCCCGATCGCGGAGCCGACGTAGCGGGCGGTGTTGTTCGCTCCGGAGCCCATGGCGGTGCGTTCTGCCGGGACGCTGGCCACGGCCTGGCGGCCGAGCGCGGCGTTGAGCACGCCGTTGGCGGCGCCGGCGACGAGCAGGCCGGGCACGAGCCGCCAAGGGGAGCTGGCGACGTCGAGGCCGAGCAGGGCGATCTGGCCGGCCGCGACCCCGACGAGCCCGCCGACCAGCAGGAACCGGGGAGTGGTGTGTCGGGGAGCCGGCCGGCGGCGAAGGCGGTGACCACGCTGGTGGCCGACCAGGCGAGCAGCACCACCGTCGCGGCCACCGCGCCGAGCCCGAGGCCGCGCTCGAGGACGACCGGCACGAAGTTCGACAGCGCCAGCACCCCGGCGCCGGCACCGAACGCGCCGACGGTGGCGCCGGCGAAGTCGGGGCGCCGGAACAGGACCAGGTCGAGCATCGGGCTCCGACTGTGGTGCTCGACGGCGACGAACCCGGCGAGCAGGGCGGCCGCGGTGGCGAGCAGGGCGATCGTGGTGGGTGCGGTCCAGTCGCTGCGGCCCTGCACCAGCCCGGCCAGCAGCGCCGCGATACCGAGGGGCAGCAGCAGCGTGCCCGGCAGGTCGAGGGGGCGAGGGTGCGCGCCGCGGGACTCGACGAGGAGCACGTGCCCCGCGACCGCCAGGACGACCGCGGCCGCGGCGATCACGAGGTACGGCAGACGCCAGTCGCCGAGCGCGGCGAGCCCGGAAGCGATGAGGGGGCCGACCGCGACCCCGCCGCCCAGCGCCGCGCCCCACGCGGCGGTCGCGCGTGCGCGGGGGCGGCCGGTGGGGAACGCTTGCCCGATCAGCCCGAGCCCGCAGGCCATTACGGCCGCGCCGCCGACGCCCTGGCCGACCCGCAGGACGACCAGCCAGACCGGGCCGGGGGCGAGCCCGGCCAGGGCGGAGGTCACTGCGAGCAACCCCGCGCCCGCGACGAAGACGCGTCGCCGGCCACGTTCGTCACCGATCGCGCCCGGCGGCCATGAGCCCGGCCGCGCAGCCCAGGCTCATCGCCGCGAGGATCCAGGCCTGCGCGCCGGTCCCGGCGCCGAGCCCGTCCGCGGTCGCGACCAGGGTCGCGAGCGGCGTGGTGAACGCGACGAGGGTCAGCAGCACCCCGGCCGAGGCCACCACGACCGTCGCGTCGTGGGTTCGCGTCATCATGGCTGGACGAGCACCTTGAGCGCCTCGCGGTCGGCCATGGCCCGATAGCCGCCGGGGACGCCCTCGAGCCCGACGGTGCGGTCGAAGACCTTGCCGGGCTCGATGCCGCCGTCGAGGACCTGGGGCAGCAGGGTGTCGATGTAGGCGCGGGTGGGGGCGGGACCGCCGGTGAGGGTGATGTTGCCGCCGAACAGGCTCCCGAACCCGACCGGCGCCTCCTCGTACTGGAGGACGCCGACGCGGCTGATCGTCCCGCCGGGTCGGACGATGCCGTAGGCCTGGTCGTAAGCGGGGCGGGCGCCGACGGCCTCGAGCACGACGTGCGCGCCCTCGCCGCGGGTCAGCTCGCGGACCTTCTCCACGCCGTCGGAGCCGCGCTCGACGACGACGTCGGTGGCGCCGAACTCGCGGCCCAGGTCGGTGCGGGCCTTGTGCCGGCCCATGAGGATGATCCGCTCGGCGCCCAGCACTCGCGCCGAGAGCACGGCGAGCAGGCCGACGGCGCCGTCGCCGACGACGGCGACCGTCTTCCCGGGCTCGACCCGGCCGCGGACGGCGGCGTGGTAGCCGGTCCCGAACACGTCGGAGAGCGTGAGCAGCGAGGGGGCCAGGGCGGCGTCGGTGGTGGGGAGCTTCGCGAGGGTGCCCTCGGCGAGCGGGACGCGGATGGCCTCGGCCTGGCCGCCCTGCTGTCCGGGCTCGTCCCAGAACCCGCCGTGGACACACGAGGTGTAGAGGCCCTCGCGGCAGAACGCGCAGGTGCCGTCGGAGTAGGCGAACGGCGCGACGACGTGGTCGCCGGCCTTCAGCTCCGAGACGTCGGTGCCGACCTCCTCGACGACCCCGAGGAACTCGTGGCCCATGCGGGCCGGGCCCTGCTCGGCGGGCATCGAGCCGTAGGGCCACAGGTCGCTACCGCAGATGCTGGAGGTGGTGATGCGCACCAGGGCGTCGGTGGGCGCCTCGATCACGGGGTCGGGGACGTCCTCGACACGGACGTCGCCAGCGGAGTACATCACGGTCGTCTTCATCGGTTCCTCTCTCGACGGCCATCAGGTGTCGAGTCCCAGCGAACGCCGTCGGCAGGCCCCGTGACAGGCGGCGTCGGGAGGGGTGCCGCGAGGGGGGTGCTGCCAGCACCCCCCGGACGAGCACCTCTCCCGACAGCCTGCGCGGTCGTACCGTCGAGGCATGGATGCCCGCAGCGAGCTCGGTGAGTTCCTCACCTCGCGACGCGCCCGGATCACCCCCGACCAGGTCGGGCTACCGGTGTACGACGCCGGCAAGCGCCGCGTGCCGGGGCTGCGCCGCCAGGAGGTCGCCACCCTGGCGGGACTGTCGATCGACTACTACACCCAGCTCGAGCGCGGGAAGGCCTCCGGTGTCTCGGAGTCGGTGCTCGACGCGATCGCGCGGGCCCTGCAGCTCGACGAGGCCGAGCGCTCGCACCTCGACGACCTGCACCGCGGGGTCGCCACCAGCCCCGCCCGGCCGCGTCCCCGGCGGACCACGTCGGTGCGCCCGATGCTGCGCCGGCTGCTCGACGCCCTGACCGTGCCGGCGATGTTGGGCAACGCCCGCCAGGACCTCGTCGCGGCCAACGCGCTGGGCTACGCCTTCTACGCGCCGCTCTACCCCGACCCGCAGCACCCGGACCCTGCCGTGCCGGTGAACTTCGCGCGGTTCTGCTTCCTCGACCCGCGGGCGCACGAGTTCTACCCCGACTGGGAGTTCATGGCTGACGTCGCGGTGAACAACCTGCGCACCGAGGCCGGGCGCGACCCCTACGACCGCGGCATCTCCGACCTGGTCGGGGAGCTGTCCACCCGCAGCGAGGAGTTCCGGGTGCGCTGGGCCAAGCACAACGTGCGCCTGCACCGCACCGGCACCAAGCGCTTCCACCACCCCGTCGTCGGCGAGCTCGAGGTCGGCTACGAGACCATCCCGCTGCCCGCCGACCCCGGCCTCCGGCTGACGGTCTACAGCCCCGAGCCGGCCACGCCGTCGGCCGACGCCCTGGCCCTGCTCGCTACCTGGGCGGCAACCGAGGAGCAGACCAAGGCTCGCGCCGCCGATCGCGACTAGGCTGCGTCGGCGACGACCGCCTCAGCCTTCGCCGCGGCGAACAGCTGGGCGACGGCGCGGCCCACCCTGCGGGCGGCGCCGGTGACGATCACGGTCCGGCCGGCGAAAGCGTGTGGGTCAGCTGGTGCGGTCGGCTCCGATGAGCACGTAGCACATCAGGGCGGGCTTGTCGGAGCGGTTGTGCCAGGCGTGGCGGGTGCCGCGCTGGACCACGCAGGCGCCGGGGGTCAGCTTGACCTCCTTGCCGTCGTCGAGCTCGAGGTAGAGCTCGCCCTCGAGACAGATGCCGTAGTCGAGGCTGTCGGTGGTGTGCATGCCGGGGGCATCAGGCTCGAAGACGTCCATGAGTCCGGGCAGCTTCTCGGAGGCCTCGGCCGCGAGGGCGTCGGGGTCGCCGAGGTTCTCCGGAGCCGAGGACTCAGGAGCCCAGCGCAGGAACAGCACGCGGGTGCCGCCGGGGCCGGGGAAGAACGGGAAGACCTTGGGCTGCTCGGGCTCGGAGCCCACGGTGGGCATGCCGTCCTCGGTGCCCCAGAGCATGTAGAACTGCGAGCCGGGGATGGCGCCGACCTCGATGGGCTGGCCGGGCTCGTCGACGACGAACACCGACTTGCCGTCGGACTCGCGGCCGGTGACGACCAGGTGGGGCTGGATGCTCATGCGTCCTCCTTGACGGGGTGACCGGCGGTTGCCGGCTGATAGGAGCCTCGCCGGGTTGGTGCTCGCGCACGGTCTTCTTGGCGAGTTTGCCCTCTACCGCTGTTACCTCGACCGCATCGCCGCCGAGGACCGCGACCTGATCGTGCCCTCGCTGGTCGACAAACTCGGGCTATCGGCACCCGCGAGCAGCTGCTCACGCGCATGGAGTCCATGGAGAAGGCCGGCATCGACGAGATCGTGATCCAGCCCGTGATCGACCCCGAGGTCGAGATGCGCGAGCTCGCCAAGCTCGTCGGCTGATCGGAAAACCTGATGCCCACCATGTTCGCGCAGGTCGCGCACCTGGTCATCTGTGAGAGCAGCGGCAGCGCCGCCGACTTCGGTGCGCTGACCGAACACGTCGCCGAGCGGCTCCGCGTCTTCCCGCTTACCGCCGCCGCCTCGCCGAGGTGCCCTTCGAGGTCGCTCGCCAGTCCTCGGGGGTCCCGTCGCGGACCGCCACGTCTTCACTGTGCCGAACGGTTGCCGGCCGTCATCGACAACGCCCTACGCAGCCTGGTGATCTGATCCGCCGTCAGATGCGTCGGGCCCAGGACTCGGCGAAGGTGTACGCCCCGAAGGCGATGAACCCGAGGGCGACCACGAGGAGCAGCAGCGGGCCGAAGGGCTGGGCGGCGAGTGCGGTCAGGGCCTGGTCGAGACCGCCGGCGCGGCCGGGGTCGGCGCGGAGTGCCGCGATGCCGAACAGCACACCGACGACGGCGAACGCCAGGGCCCGGGCGAGGTGGCCGAAGACGCCGAGCACCTCGACCGGGCGGCGCAGTTGGTCGGGTAGCCGGCGGTAGTCGAGGTCGTCGGAGAAGTTGCGGGCGATCCCCGTGTAGGCGGTGGCCACGGCGACGATGACCACGACCACGCCGACGATGCCGACCAGGACCCGTCCCGCCGGCAGGGCGAGCAGCCCCGCAGTGGCCGCCTCCGAGCTCGTCGAGCTGGAACCGCCCGACGACCCGGTGAGCAGGAGGCGGACCCCGACCACGGCGACGGCGAGGACCGCGACGGTCTTGGCGCCCGCGCCCACCCGCTTGCGGAACCGCACGCCGCCGGACGTCCACCGGAACCCGGTGGCGGCGGCCAGACCCTGCCAGAGGGCGAAGGCCACGAGCCCGACGACGATCACGACGATCACGACCACGCCGACAAGGCTGCCGACGAGGCTGGACAGTGCACCCTGTTGGTCGGGCTGCCCACCCCCGGTCAGCGCGAGGTGCACCGCGATCGCGCCGATCAGGATGTGCACCAGCCCGTAGCCGACCAGGCCGAGGCGCCCCAGCAGCTCCACGGCCCGCACGGGGGCCTCGCCCTCCCCGGCGGCGCCGAGCCCCGCGAGCTCGCTCTTGACGTGCTCGGCCGCCTCCTCCGCGCGCTCCGAGACCTCCTCCGCGGGATCGTCGGCGCGCTGCGCGCGCTCCGCCGAGCGTTCCGCCTCCTCCTCGGCGTGCGCCGTCTCCCGGCCGGCCTTCTGCTCGAGCGCTGTGGACGCGGCGTCTTCGCGCGACGTGTCCGCCCACGCAGCGTCACCTGTGCGGTCCTGGGACGCGACGGCCTCCTCGATTCCGGTCGCCCGCGCCTCGTGAATGGCGGGCCGCCGTCCCGATACCCGATGCCGAGGCTGGGAATGCGGTCGGCGGCGAGCCGAGAGCGCCTCGCAGACAGGTACTTGGTCACTCGAACTCGAGCGGTGCTGACGTCACGGTCGCGGCGGCACAGGCACCGGCCGGGTCCCGGACCTCGCCCCGCGCATTGCCCCTCCGGCCATCCGCCACGAGCAGGCGGCTCTCGGAGCGGAGGACCGTGCCGTCGGTCGGGAGGCCGCGGACGATGTCGATCGACAGCTCGGCGCCTCCGGAGTGCCGTGCGGGGTGACGAGCAGCGGCGCACGTGTCGGTGTCACAGCGGGGTGGCCGTGGACGCGCAACGACATGCCAGCTCCTTGGTCTGACCATTCGTGCTGTGTACGATATCGACGGCGTATGCAGCGTCAAGCTGCGCTGCACCAGGCTCACGGGGATGGGAGCACCGATGAGTCGTGAGCGGGCGTTCTGGGCGCCCGAGCTGGAGACGTTGTCGCGCGAGGTGCGACCGGACGGCGTCGCTGTACTGTCCGTCGACCGTCCCGAACGGGCGAACACCCAGACCACCACGACGTTCGCGGAGTTCGGCGCTACGGCCCACGCGTTGCGCGACAGCGGGGCCCGCGTGTTGGTCCTGCGCGGCGCGGGGGAGAAGGCGTTCTGCTCCGGGTTCGACCTGGCGGAGATCGACGTCCTGACGTCGATGGGCACGCTCGAGTTCCTCCGGTTCCAGGAGCTCGCCGCGAGCGGCATCGCCGCCCTCCGCCACCTGCCGTTCCCGGTGATCGCCGCGATCCACGGCGCGGCCGCCGGGGGTGGGTTGTCCCTCGCCCTGGCGGCTGACATCCGCCTCGCCGCGCCCACGGCCAAGTTCGCGTGCTCGTTCGTCAAGGTCGGACTCTCGGTCGGCGAGCTCGGCACGTCCTGGCAGCTCACCCGCCTTCTCAGCTATGGACGGGCGGCGGAGATCGCCTACACCGGTCGCGTGGTCGAGGCCGACGAGGCCGAGCGAATCGGTCTGGTGAACCGCGTCGTGCCCTCGGAGAAGTTGTTCGACGAGGCGTTCGCTCTCGCGGCGGCCATCGCGTCGAACTCGTCCGCCGGGGTGCGCTTCGCGAAGCGGGCCCTGCAGCGCAACCAGGAGATCGCCACCTACGCCGGCGCCCTCGAGCTGGAGAACCGCGGACAGGCGCTGCTCACCCGGGCCGCGGACATGCCCGAAGCCCTCGCCGCCGTGCGCGAGCGGCGGACACCGCACTTCACCGGGAGGTAACTGCCGTGTCCACCGAGACCCCGGCGCCCGGCACCTTCGGCCCGCACGACGACCTCCGCCACTGGCCGACCACCACGGGCGGCCGGATGCGCGACAGCCTCTTCTGGGAACTGGTCATGCCCGAGGAGCACCTCGGCGTGCAGGTCTATCTCTACCTCACCGACCGGGGCCGCACCGGCTACAACGTCACGGTGTGGGGGTCGGACCCCGAGCCGCTCGCGCTCGAGCTCGGCGGCGGCACGGTCGGCGAGGGCGTGGACCTCGACGATTTCGAGTTCGAGGGCCTGACCATCGCCCAGCCCGAGGTGCGCCGCAGCGCCGTCGTCACCTACGTCGGCGACCGCGTGAGCCTGCGCTACGAATTCGAGGGCGTCCACGACGCCTTCAGCTACCTCGACAACCCCGACGGCCTCCCGACCTGGTTCGCGCAGAACCGCCTCGAGCAGTCCGGCCGCGTCCACGGGTACCTCGAGGTCGGTGGGCGGCGCGTCGACTGGGGCGGTCGCATGGGCCATCGCGACCACTCCTGGGGTCCCCGCGACTGGGGCGTCCCACAGCACTGGAAGTGGTTTGTGGCCTACGCCGAGTCCGGGCGATCGGTGAACGGCTGGCTCTGGATCGCGCGCGGAGAGTGGGGATTCGCGGGCTACGTGGCGCGCGACGGCAGGACCACGCCCATCGCCCGCATCGAGCAGAAGGCCACCTACGACGACGACATGACCCAGCGGCGGCTCGAGGCGACCGTCGTCGACGTGGGCGGCGGGCGCACCGACGTCGTGCTCGACCGGTTCGGGCTGGTCAAGCTCCCGACGAACGAGCGCACGGGGACCGAGATCTGGGAGGCCGCCTGCACCGCCACGATCGACGGCGAGATCGGGGCCGGCCAGTGGGAGACCCAGTGGTCGCGGCACTACCTCGAGCACCTGACCGCGGGCGCGGCTCGGTGAGCTGGGACTGGACCCCCGAGCGCCGTGAGGCGCTGGCGACGTTCCTGCGGGAGCACGGCCTCGTGGACGGTCCTGTCACCACCAGGCGCATCGGCGACGGGCACTCCAACCTGACCTACCTGGTCGACGACGGACGTCGCCGGGTCGTGGTGCGCCGGCCACCGCCACCGCCCGTGCCGCCCGGCGCCCACGATGTCCTGCGCGAGGCCGAGCTGCTCCGTGGCCTGGCCGCGAGCGACGTGCCGGTGCCGTCGGTCCTCGCCACCGCTCGGCCCGGGGAGGTCGTCGACGCCCCGCTCCTGGTCATGAGCCACGTCGCGGGGCCCGTCGTCACCACCGCGACACCACCGGCCCTCGCGACCCCGGCGGTTCGTCGCGAAGTCGGTGAGGCGATGGTCGACGCGCTCGCGGCGCTGCACGCCGTCGCCTGGCGGGAAACCCCTCTCGAGGGCCTGGGCCGGCCCGGGGGTTTCGCCCGGCGCCACCTGCGGCGCCTCCGGCGACTCGTCGCGGACGAGGAGGGGAAGCTGCCCTCCGACTTCGCCGACCTCGACGCGTGGCTCGAAGAGCGCGCCCCGAACGGCGGCGAGGCGACCGTCATCCACAACGACTTCCGTCTCGGCAACCTGATCCTGGCTCCCGAACCCCCGGGGCGGGTCGCCGCGGTACTCGACTGGGAGCTCGCGACGCTCGGTGACCCCCTGTTCGACGTCGCGTACCTCCTGGCCTGTTATCCGGTCGAGGACGAGGCGCCGACGCCCACCGCAGCCCTCGCCACGGCGGTGCTCGAGCCGGGCTGGCCCCACCGCAGGGAGCTCGCCGAGCGCTACGCCGCCACGACGGGTCGCGACCTCTCCGGTCTCGCTTGGTACACGGTGCTGGTGCAGTGGAAGCTCGCCGTGCTCTACGAGTACAGCCGGCGCCGGCTCGACGAGGGTGTGGGCGACGCCTACTACGAGGACCCGGAGCTGGTCCGCTCGTTCCTCGACGCCGGATACCGTGCCGCAGCGCTCTGATTCAGCCGACCCCGCACGTCGGCCTGCTCAGGTCGTCACCGGCGCGCGCTCGGCCGCCTCGACCTTGCCCGCGATGTCCTGCCGGAGCAGGTGCTTCTGCACCTTGCCGGTGGCGGTCATCGGCAACGCGTCGGCGACCTCGACGCGTTCGGGCACCTTCTGCACCGCGACGCCCTTGTCCAGCAGGTAGTCCTTGAGCGTGTGCAGGCTCGGGGGCGCAGAAGGGTCGGCGGGCACGACGTAGACGCACACCCGTTCGCCGAGGCGACGGTCGGGCATGCCGACGGCCGCGGCACGGGCGATCCCGGGATGGTCGGCGAGCAGGTCCTCGATCTCGCGCACGCTGATGTTCATGCCGCCGCGGATGATGATGTCCTTGGTCCGGCCGGTGACCCGGACGTAGCCGTCGGCATCCATGCGTCCGAGGTCGCCCGAGCGGGAGAATCCGCCCGGGGTGAACAGAGCCGCGGTCTCCTCGGGCCGGTTGAGGTAGCCCAGCATGTGCGACGGCCCCCGGTAGGCGATGTCGCCCTCCTCCCCGACGGGCACCCGCGCGCCGAGCTCGTCGACCACCTGCACCTCGCTGAACGGCAGCGCCGCGCCGTCGGAGGTGAGGGCGCGCTCCGGATCGTCGACCGCCGTGCAGGTCGTCGTGCAGAGATTCTCGCTGCGTCCGTACAGGCTGAGGATCTTGGCCTGGGGGAGGATTCGGCGTGCGCGCTCGACGATGGTGCGAGGGATCGGGGCGCCGGCCGAGACCCACAGCCGCAGGCCGGACGCGTCATGGCGCTGCGGGTCGTAGGCGTCGAGCAGCATCTGGATGAACGCCGTCGCCGTGACGCTGGCGGTGCACCGGTAGTGCTCGATCTCGGCGAGCCCGCGGACGGGGTCCCAGTCCGGCATGAAGTGCGTGGCCGCGCCGTAGATCAGGGGGAGCAGGACGCTCGTCACGAGCCCGGTGGTGTGCGTCACCGGCGATGGGCCGAACTGCACGTCGTCCTCGGTGTAGGCGAACGCGACGCCGAGGGCACGCGCACCGGAGACGTAGGTGTTGAACGTGTGGACGCAGCCCTTCGGGTGCGCCGTCGTACCTGACGTGTAGACGATGACGAACGGGTCGTCGGCCCCGACCGGGGTGCCGAGCTCGCTCTCGGTCGCGGCCGGGTGGACGGCCGGGGTGATCGAGGTGAGGGTCCGCACGGTCGCGGCGCCGTCGTCCGGGCAGTCCTCGGCGGCCGCGTCGCCGCGGACGACGACGATCGTGTGCAGGTCCGGACGGTGGGCGGCCAGCGCGCGGTACATGGCGAGGAAGTCGAAGTCCTTGAACGTCGACGGCGTCACCACCGCGCTCACCGCGGCGTCGTCGAGGACGTGTCCGACCTCCTCGCGCCGGTAGATCGGCATGATCGGCACGGTGATCGCCCCGAGTCGGGCCAGCGCAGCGACCACGACCACGAACTCCGACCAGTTCGGGAGCTGGACCGCGACCCGGTCGCCGGCGCCGACACCCGCGTCGCGGAATCCGACGGTGAGGCGGATCGAGCCCTCGTGCACCTCGCGGTAGGTCATCGAGACCTCACCGTCGGTGACGAACGTCTTGTCGCCGCGCTCGCCGGCGGCACGGGACAGGAGGTCACCGAACAGCTCAGGGGTCCAGAGGCCGGAGCGGTAGTAGCCCTCGACGTCGTCGGCCGAGAAGCGGTCACGGACGGTGGGAATGTCCATCGATCGCCCTTCTGGGTCGGTGCTCTCGGCGCACCCGGCGGGGTCGGTGTGGTCTGCGTCATAGTGTTCGGTCGAAAGCTACAATGGTCTGGCCAAATGAGCAACGATGCGCTGCGGCGCGGCCGCCGTCGGCGGCAACGGGGTCGAGGAGGGAGCATCGCCGTGGAACTCGCGGATTCGCCGGAGGAGGCCGAGTTCCGAGCGCGCGTGCAGGAGTGGCTGGCCGACACCCTGCCCCGGCTCCCGTGGCCCGAGCCCGTCGAGCTCACCGACAAGCTGCCGTTCTGGCGGCAGTGGCAGCGGCTGCTGTACGACGGCGGCTACGCGGGCCTGACCTGGCCACGCGCCCACGGCGGCCAGGGCGTCGACGCCAGGATCCGCGCGGTGTTCACCGAGGAGGCGGACCGGGCGGGCGCTCCGGAACGGCTCAACACCGTGGGGGAGGACTTCGCCGGTCCGACGATCGTCGCCTTCGGCACCGAGGCGCAGAAGGACCGCTTCCTCACCCCGATCCTCACCGGCGACGAGCTCTGGTGCCAGCTGTTCTCCGAGCCGGAGTCGGGCTCCGACCTCGCCTCGCTACGCACGCGCGCCACCCGGGACGACGGGGGCTGGCGCATCTCCGGCCAGAAGATCTGGACGAGCCGCGCCCACCTCGCCGCCAACGCGATCCTGCTCGCCCGCACCGGCGGCGAGGACAAGCCGCGGCACCGGGGGATCACCTACTTCCTGCTGCCCATGGACAGCCCCGGGGTCACCGTCCGGCCCCTCGCGCACATGCTCGGCGAGGCCGAGTTCAACGAGGTCTTCCTCGACGACGTGTTCGTCCCCGACGATCTGGTGCTCGGCGAGGTCGACGGCGGCTGGAAGGTCGCTATGGGGACCCTCGGGTTCGAGCGGGTCGCCATCGCCACCGGCCGCGTCAACACCCGCCGGGCGGTCGACGACATCGTCGCCGACGTGCGCGCGATGACCGACGCGTCCGGCCGCCCGCTCGGCGCCGACGCCGCGGTGCGGCAGCAGGTCGCCGACCTCTACGGCCGCGCCCTCGTGCACCACGCCATCGGGCAGCGCGTGCTCACCGCGGCCGCCGACGGCAGCCCGCCCGGCCCGGTCACCTCAATCGGCAAGCTCTACTTCTGCCCGCTGGTCGAGGACCTCGCCGACTTCCGGCAGTCGCTCTCGCCGCTCGGCGGTCAGCTGGCGCCGGAGGAGCAGTCAGCGGAGGAGAGCCGCTGGCAGCGACTCGCCTACCAGGCGCGCGGTACCGCGATCGCGGGCGGTTCGACCTTCATCCAGCGCAACATCGTGGCCGAGCGCATCCTCGGCCTGCCACGGAGCGGGCGGTGACCGCGCTAGTCCGCATCGGGCAGCGTGATCGCCGTCCGCTCCTCGACCTCGAGCGCTGCCTCGGCGTACGCGTGGACGTGCCGGCTCATGCGTCGCGCCGCCGCGTCGGCGTCCTTGGCCTTGATCGCGCGGGTCACCGACTTGTGGGCTCGTACCGTGATCGAGCGGACCTCCTCGTCCACGAAGCCCTCGTTGTGCGTGGCCGTGTAGATGGCGCGCGAGAGCGCCATCATGATCCCGGTCAGGATCTCGTTGTGGCTCGCCGTCGCGACCGCGACGTGCCAGTCCACGTTCGCCTGCAGGAACTCCTCGAGCCCGCCGCTGGTCGCGATCGTCTCGTTGGCGGCCTCGAGCCGGCGGAGGTCGGCCGGCGTGCGGTACAGCGCCGCGAGCCGGGCGCACGAGGGCTCGATGGCCTCGCGGGTCTCGTGGACCGAGGCCAGCCGGATCCGGCGCCCGCGGATGAGCAGGTCGAGGGAGTCGGCGACGGACTCCTCGCCGGGGTGCTGCACGAAGGCGCCGCCGGCGCGGCCGGCCTTGATCCGGATGAGGCCCTGGACCTCGAGGATGCGCAGCGCCTCCCGCACGGTGGTGCGGCTCATCCGGGTCTGGACCACGAGCTCGCGCTCCGGGGGCAACGGGGTGCCCTCGGGGTACTCACCGGAGAGGATCCGCTCCCGCAGCTCGTTCGCGAGCACGTCCGACGCCTTGGGCACCTCCATCGGCGACAGCCGGATCGAGGGTCGGGCCTCGCTCGAGGTCATCCGGGCTCCCGCATCTCTGGGCTAAAGGTCTGACCCAATTTAGCATCGACGATCGACATCCGCGGGCCGTCCCGGTCCCGCGCGCCGGGCGAGGAGCGAGGAATGCGCTGGGAACTCTCCGAGGAGCAGGCCGACTTCCGGGCGGTGCTCGCCGAGTGGCTGGCCGACCGGTGCGGCCCGGCCGAGGTCCGCGGCTGGCTCGACGCCGGCGACCCGTCGGCGTTCGAGGACCGCTTCCTGGCCGAGGGCTGGTTCGGCGTCGGCTCCCCGGAGGACCTGGGCGGGCAGGGTGGCGGACTCGTCGAGCTCGCCCTCGCGGCGGAGGAGCTGGGGCGGCGCACCGCACCGACCGCGGGGTGGCTCGGCTCGATGCTCGCGGTCCCGGCACTGGCTGCTGCTCCGGAGCAGGCGAAGGCGCTGCTGGCCGACGGTGTGGTGACGGTCCTGGCCGTCCCCGCCGGGACCATCCCGTCGCCGGGCTCCACGGCGTCGGACGACGGCACCACGGTGAGCGGCACCATCACCAACGTGCTCGGCGCCGATCGCGTCCGTCGCCTGCTCGTGCCGGTCGAGAGTGGGCACCAGGCGGGGCTGGTGCTACTCGACGCGGACGCGCCGGGAGTGGAGGTTCGTCCCCGCGCGCTGACCGATCGCAGTCGCTCGGTCGCCGACGTGGTCCTGACCGGGGCTCGCGGGGTCCCTGTCGCCGGCGACGTGGGACAGCACCTCGAGGAGTCCGCCCTGCGCGGCGCCGTGCTCGTCGCGGCGGACGCCCTGGGCGCTGCGGAGCGGATGCTCGACATGACCGTCGAGTACGCCGGCCAGCGCAAGCAGTTCGGCGTCACCATCGGCTCGTTCCAGGCCGTCAAGCATGCCGCGGCCGAGATGCTCGTGACCGTCGAGTCGGCGCGATCGATCGTCTATCTGGCGGCCGCCTCGGTCGAGGCCGGGCACCCGGACGCGCCCGCGCACGCCGCGGCCGCCAAGGCCCAGGTGACGGCCCGCGCCTCGCAGGCCGCGGACGACGCCCTGACCCTGCACGGGGCCATCGGCTACACCTGGGAGCACGACCTCCAGCTCTCGTACAAGCGGGCCAAGCTCGACGAGCACCTCTTCGGCTCGCCGGCGGCGTGGAACGAGCGCCTCGCCGACGCCCTCGCCCTCACACCTGACTTTTGGTCTGTCCTTTGTTAGGGTCAGTCCACAAGGAGGTGGCCTGATGGACTTCGACCTCACCGAGGATCAGTCGATCATCCGGAAGGCGGTCGCCGAGCTCGCCGGCACGTTCGACGACCACTACTGGATGGAGAAGGACCGCGACCACGTCTTCCCGAGCGAGTTCTACGACGCGCTCGCGTCGGGCGGCTGGCTCGGGATCACGATCCCCCAGGAGTACGGCGGACACGGCTTCGGCATCACCGAGGCGTGCCTGCTCATCGAGGAGTGCGCCCGCTCCGGCGGCGGGATGAACGCCGCGAGCGCGATCCACCTGTCGATCTTCGGGATGCACCCGGTGATCAAGCACGGCTCCGAGGAGCTCAAGGCCCGCACCCTGCCGCGCATCGTCGACGGCAGCCTCCACGTCTGCTTCGGGGTCACCGAGCCCGGCGCCGGCCTGGACACCACGCGCATCACCACGTTCGCGCGCCGCGACGGCGACCACTACGTCGTCAACGGCCGCAAGGTGTGGATCTCCAAGGCCCAGGAGTCGGAGAAGGTCCTGCTGTTGACCCGGACCACCAAGTTCGAGGACGCCGCCCGCAAGACCGACGGCCTGACGCTGTTCCTCACCGACCTCGACCGGGAGCACGTCGACATCCGCCCCATCCCGAAGATGGGCCGCAACGCGGTCTCGTCGAACGAGCTGTTCATCGACGACCTGCGGGTCCCGGTCGAGGACCGGGTCGGCGACGAGGGCGAGGGCTTCCGCTACATCCTCGACGGGCTCAACCCGGAGCGGATGCTCGTCGCGGCCGAGGCGCTGGGGCTCGGACGGGTCGCGCTGGACCGCGCGGTGCGCTACGGCAACGACCGCGAGGTCTTCGGGCGTCCGATCGGGAAGAACCAGGGCCTGCAGTTCCCGCTCGCGGACTCCCTGGCTCGTCTCGACGCCGCCGAGCTGATCCTGCGCAAGGCCACGTGGCTCTACGACCGCGGCGAGCCGTGCGGGCGCGAGGCGAACACCGCCAAGTATCTGTGCGCCGACGCCGGGTTCGAGGCGGCCGACCGCGCGCTGCAGACCCACGGCGGGATGGGCTACTCCGAGGAGTACAACGTCGCGCGCTACTTCCGCGAGGCCCGCCTGCTCAAGATCGCGCCCCTGAGCCAGGAGATGGTGCTCAACTACCTCGGGTCGCACGTCCTCGGCCTGCCCCGGAGCTACTGATGGAGCGCTACTGATGCCGGCCCTCGACGTCTTCTCCCTCGACGGGCGGACCGCGCTGGTCACCGGAGCCGGCAGCGGCATCGGCGCCGCCGTGGCGTCGGCGCTCGCCGCCGCGGGTGCCTCCGTGCTGGTGACCGACGTCGACGGCGCGGCAGCCGAGCGGGTGGCCAAGGAGATCGGAGGCACCGCGCAGAGTGCGGCCCTCGACGTCCGCGACCGCGCGGCCGCCGACGCCGCCGCCGCGCAGGCGGCCGAGCTCGGCGGCGGCACCGTCCACGTGCTGGTCAACAACGCCGGGGCGATCGCGCCGGCGATGTTCGGCAAGCTCGCCGAGGACGACTTCCGGCGGATCGTCGAGATCCACCTGATGGGTTCGTTCACCTGCTCGCAGGCCGTCCTGCCCCACCTGCCCGACGACGGCACCGGCCGCATCCTCAACGTCACCTCCGCCGCCGGGCTCGTGGGCACCATCGGCCAGGCCAACTACGGCGCGGCCAAGGCCGGGATCGTCGGGCTGACCAAGTCGCTGGCCCGCGAGCTCGCCCGGCGCCAGGTGACGGTCAACGCCCTCGCCCCGCTGGCGGCCACGCCGATGACCGAGAACATCCGCAGCAACGAGAAGCTCGCGGCCAAGACCCTGGAGCGCATCCCGCTCGGACGGTGGGCCGAGCCCGCCGAGGTCGCGGCGAGCTTCGTCTTCCTCGCCTCCGACGCGGCCTCCTACATCACCGGCCAGGTCCTGCCCGTCGACGGCGGAACGGTCATCTGATGTCGCTCACCGGACGCGACGTCCTCATCGCCGAGGCCGCGCGCACACCGTTCGGGAAGTCGCACCCCGAGCGCGGGTGGTTCCGCGACACGCATCCCAACGATCTCCTCGGCGCGGTCTACCGCGCTCTGCTGGGCCGCGCCGAGCTCCCACCTGAGGTCGTGGAGGACCTCGTCGTCGGCTGCACCGCCCCCTTCGGCGAGCAGTCGCGCAACATCGCCCGCAACGCCTGGCTCCAGGAGGGCTACCCGCCCGAGGTCCCCGCCGTCGTCCTCGATCGTCGATGCGGGTCGGCGCAGACCGCGGTCGAGATGGGGGCCGCGCTCATCGCGTCGGGTACTCACGACCTCGTGCTGGCCGGCGGCGTCGAGCACATGGGCCACGTGCCGATGAACTCGCCGGCGAGGATCTCCGAGCTCTACGGCGAGCCGTGGACACCGGCGATGTGGGAGCGCTACGACTTCGTGCCCCAGGGCGAGAGCGCCGAGCTCATCGCCGAGCGCTGGGACCTCTCCCGCGAGGAGATGGACGAGTTCGCCGCGCGGTCCCACCGCCTCGCCGCCGCCGCGATCGCGGCCGGCCGGTTCGACGCCGAGATCATCCCGTGGGAGCTCGACGGGGCCGTCCGCACGAGCGACCAGACCGTCCGGCCCGGCACGGACATCAGCACCCTGGCGGGCCTGAAGCCCGTCTTCCGGCCCCAGCACGGGCGGATCACCGCGGGGAGCTCGTCGCCGATCTCCGACGGAGCCGCCGGCGTGCTGCTGGCCTCCCAGAATGCGGTGGACGAGCACGGCCTCGTCCCGCGGGCGCGCGTCCTCGACCAGACCACGGTCGGGGTCGACCCGGTGATCATGCTGACCGGTCCGATCCCCGCGACGCACAAGCTCCTCGAGCGCAACGGCCTCGCCATCTCCGACGTCGACCTGTTCGAGGTCAACGAGGCGTTCAGCTCGGTCGTGCTGGCCTGGGAGCGCGAGCTCAAGCCCGATGCGGACCGCGTCAACGTCAACGGCGGCGCGATCGCTCTCGGCCACCCGGTCGGCGCCAGCGGCGCGCGTCTGGTCGCCACCATCGTCGCCGAGATGGAGCGGCGCGACGTCGAGCTCGGGCTGGTCACGATGTGCTGCGGTGGCGGGCTGGGGACCGGGACACTCATCCAGCGGGTCGGTTGATGATCGACCTGCGGGCGCACATGCGGGCGGGCGACGGCGTCTGGTGGAGCCAGGCCGGCGCCGAGGCGACACCGCTCGTCGACGCCCTGCTCGACCAGGTCGCCGACATCGGCCCGGTGCGCGCGTTCTGCGGCCTGACGCTCAACCGGCGGCTCGCCGACCCGCCCGCGCAGCTCTCGCTCGTCTCCTACGGGGCGATGGGGGAGCTGCGTCGGGCGAGTGCCGCCGGACGCCTCGACGTCGTGCCCGCCCACTACTCGGCGCTGCCCCGCCTCTTCGCCGGGGGCCTGCTGCCCGCGGACGTCGGCCTGGTCCAGGTGTCGCCGCCGGGTCCGGACGGCCGGTGCACGCTCGGGATCGGCGCCGACTACGCCGCCGACGCCGCCCGCCACAGCCGGACCCTCGTCGCCGAGATCAACCACCGGATGCCGGCGACCACGGCTCGCGGGAATCCCCGCGAGCGGTTCGCGGCCGTGCTGGAGACCGACCGCCCCCTTCCCGAGGTGCCGGAGCGCCCGCCGGACGCGGTCGACGAGGCCGTGGCGGCTCGTGTCGCCGAGCTGGTCGAGGACGGCGACACCGTGCAGATCGGGGTCGGCGCCCTGCCGTCGGCGATCCTCGGCGGGCTCGCCGGTCACCGTGACCTCGGGTTCCACGCCGGGTTGCTCACCGATGCCGTCCTGCGCCTGATCGACAAGGGCGTCGTCACCGGCGCGCGCAAGGAGATCGACGCCGGGCTGGTGGTGACCGGTACCGCCATCGGCACCACGAACCTCTACGCGCGGGCGGGCGAGGCCTCGGTGGCGTTCCGACCCGCGAGCTACACGCACCATCCCGGGGTCCTGGCCCGGCTCGGCCGCCTCGTCTCCGTCAACTCCGCGCTCGAGGTCGACCTCACCGGGCAGGTCGGCGCCGAGGTCGCGGGCAGTCGCTACCTCGGAGGGGTCGGCGGCCAGGCCGACTTCTCGAGCGCCGCGGCCCGGACCGGGGCCCGGTCGATCATCGCCCTGCGGTCCACCACCCGCGGGACCTCCACGATCGTCCCGGCCCTGCGGGGGCCGGTCACCACCGCCCGTGCCGACGTGGATGTCGTGGTCACCGAGCACGGCGTCGCCTGGCTGCGGGGCTGCCCGCTGTCCGAGCGCGGCCGCCGGCTCGCCGCGATCGCGGCGCCGGAGCACCGGGATGCACTGCTGTCCAGCACGTCGACGGAAGGAACACCGTGAGCCAGAGAACCGCCTTCGTCACCGGCGGCGCCCAGGGGATCGGCCAGGGCATCGCGACCACCCTCGGCGCCCAGGGCTTCCAGGTCGCCGTCGTCGACCTGAACCTGGAGGCCGCGCAGGCCACCGCCGCGTCGATCACCGAGAACGGGGGCGCCGCCACCGCCGTCGCGGCGGACGTCACCGACACCGCGTCCGTGCAGGCCGCGGTCAAGACCGTGACCGAGGAGCTCGGCCCGGTCGAGGTCGCGGTCAACAACGCGGGCTGGGACGACTTCATGCCGTTCCTCGACACCACCGAGGACTTCTGGGACCGCATCCTCGACATCAACTTCAAGGGTGCACTGCGGGTGGTCCACGCGGTCGTCCCCGGCATGGTCGAGCGTGGCTTCGGCCGGGTCGTGAACATCGGCTCGGACGCCGGCCGGGTCGGCTCGTCCCTCGAGGCGGTCTACTCCGGCGCCAAGGGCGGGATCATCGCGTTCACCAAGACTCTCGCGCGCGAGGTGGCGACCAAGGGCGTCACCGCCAACACGGTCTGTCCCGGGCCGACCGACACCCCGGCCCTGCGGAAGTTCGCCGACTCGTCGGGCCAGGACGCCGACAAGGTCCTCGGCGGGATGACCCGCGCCGTGCCGATGCGCCGCCTCGCCCAGCCCGCCGACGTCGCGGCCGCGGTCGCCTACTTCGCCTCCGACGCCGCCGGTTACGTCACCGGCCAGACGCTGTCGGTCAGCGGCGGCCTCACGATGGCCTGAGGAGGACCGGTGACCGAGCAGCCTGTCACGTGGGCAGACCAGGACGAGGGCGTCCTCGTCGTGACACTCGACCGGCGGCCCGCCAACGCCCTCGGGCCGCCGATCATCGACGGTCTCGACGCCGCCCTCGACGAGGCCACGGCGCGGGACACCCGCGCGCTCGTCCTGACCTCGGCGATCCCCGGGTTCTTCGCGGCGGGCGCCGACATCAAGCACCTCGGCACGGTCGACGCCGCCTCGTTCACCGCCTACGGCGACCGCCTCCGCGGCGTCGTCGAGCGCCTGGCCGCCGCGGATCTGGTGAGCATCGCCGCGATCGAGGGCGTCGCACTCGGTGGTGGTCTCGAGCTGGCCATGGCGTGCACCATGCGGGTCGCCGGGTCGGACGCGCAGTTCGGCCTCCCGGAGGTCCGCCTGGGACTGATCCCGGGCGCGGGCGGCACCCAGCGGCTGCCACGGCTGGTGGGGCGGGGCCGCGCGATCGACATCATGACCACTGCGCGCCAGGTCCCCGCGGCCGAGGCGGCGGCCATCGGCCTGGTCGACCGGCATGTCGAACCCGGAGCCGCGCGCGACGCGGCCCTGGAGCTCGCGAGCACGCTCGGCGCCCTCTCGCGTCCCGCCCTCGCCGCGGTCCGTCGGACCGTCGACGGCGCCTTCGACGGCCCGCTGCCCGACGGCCTGCGCTACGAGGTCGAGCAGATCCAGGAGCTCTTCGAGCACGGCGAGGCGGCCGAGGGGATCACGGCGTTCCTCGAGAAGCGCCCGCCGAAGTTCGCCTGACCGGTGCCGGAGAGGAGCGCGCCGATGCCTGAGGGACTGGCACATCTCGGCCTGACGATCTTCGTGGGAGGACGCGGCCGCGAGCGGTTCCGCCGGGCCGGCGACCTCGCCCGCCGCGCCGAGGCCGCGGGCTTCGGCGCCGTGTGGACCGGCGAGCTCTACAGCCGCTCGGCCACCATCCCGATGGCGACGCTCGGGCTGGCGACCGAGCGCGTCACGGTCGGGTCGAACATCGCCTACGGCGTGGGCCGCGCGCCGCTGGTGTGGGCCGTGGAGGCCCGCGACCTCGACGAGCTGACCGAGGGTCGGCTCGTCCTCGGGCTGGGCAACGGGACGAGCGGCATGATGGAGAACTGGCTGTCCACCGACGGCGCGTCCCCGGCGACACGGATGGAAGAGCTGGTCACGGTGCTGCGTGCGCTGTGGCGCCTGCACGAGGGCCCCGTCCACCACGACGGCAGGTTCTACCGGGTCCACATCGCACCGCCCGCCACCGTGGTGCCGCCCTACCGCGAGCACCTCCCGATCTGGACCGCGGGCGTCGGGCCGGCGATGGTGCGGGTCGCCGGACGGGTCGCCGACGGTCTCGTCGCGCACCCCATGACGACACCCGAGTACCTCGACGAGGCGATCCGGCCCGAGCTCGAGCGCGGCGCCGAACAGGCGGACCGCTCGCTCGAGGGCTTCGTGGTCAAGGGGATGCGGATGTGCGCGGTCGACGACGACGTCGAGGCCGCGCGGTGGCGGATCGCGGTGGCGATCAGCCAGTACGCCGCCTCCCGCGTCTACGACCGGCTGTTCGCCCTCCACGGGTGGGAGGCCGCCCAGGAGCGCATCCGTGCGGCGGCGCGCGACGGGGACCCGCGGCGGATGGCGGCCGAGGTGCCCGACGAGGCCGTTGACGCGATCGGCATCGCGTGCCGGCCGGACGAGTTCCCGGAGCGGGTCCTCCGGGCACGCGGAGCCGTTCGGGCACCTCGACCTCTGCGCACCGCCGTGGGGCCTGGACGACGACGGCCTCGAGCACGCGACGGCCTGCATCCTCGACGCCGTGACCCCCGCTCTCGAGAGGACCGCGCCGTGAGCGAGACCTGGACGACCCTCCGTGTCGACCGTCCCCGCGACGGCGTGGTGGTGCTGACGCTCGACCGGCCGGATCGTCTCAACGCCATGACCGCGACGATGTTCGACGAGCTGGAGAACGCCGCCCTGACCCTCGACCGGGAGGAGGGCCTGCGCGTTCTGGTTCTCACCGGCGCGGGACGGGCGTTCTGCGCCGGCTACGACCTCGCCGATGCCGAGGCGCTGCCGTCGCTCGGGGCCTTGGGGATGCTCGACCTCCAGGAGCGGGCCGCCCGAGCGCTGGCGGCCGTGCGCGGGATCCGCGTGCCGGTGATCGCCACGATTCACGGCGCCGCGGCCGGCGGCGGGTTGGCCCTCGCGCTCGCGGCGGACATCCGGTTGGCCTCGCCGATGGCGAAGTTCAACGCCGCCTTCGTCAAGATCGGCCTCTCGGCCGGTGACCTCGGCACCTCGTGGTTGCTGCCTCGCCTCATCGGGCCGGCCGCGGCCGCCGAGTTCGTCTACACGGGCCGGCTGATGGAGGCGGACGAAGCCGAACGGTGTGGGCTGGTCAATCGCGTTGTGCCCGCCGAGGAGCTGCAGCAGGCCGCCCTCGACATGGCTGACCAGAATCTGCGCCAACTCACCGGGCGGCGTCAAGCTCTCGAAGCGGGCGCTGCAGGCCAACATGGAGATCACGTCCTACGCGGCCGCCCTCGAGCTGGAGAACCGCGGCCAGGCCCTCCTGACCCGCACCGACGACATGCCCGAGGCCCTGGCCGCGCTTCGGGGCGGTCGCCCGCCGAAGTTCTCCGGGCGCTGAGCGGAGGTCAGGCGCGCTGGGCCTTGCTCGCGGCCGAGGCTGCCTTGCTCGTCTCGCGGGCCTCGGTCCAGTCCTCGGTGGTCATGGAGGTGAGTCCGGCGAAGGTGCCCGGACCGGCGAGCATCTGGCCGCCGTCCATGGCGATCGTCTGCCCGGTCAGGTAGTCGCACGCGTCCGAGAGCAGGAACATCGTCAGGTGGGCCAGCTCGTCCATCGTGCCTGTCCGGCCCATGGGGATCCGGTCGGCCTGCGTCGCGCCCACCGCGCTCTTGTCGGTCGGGTTGAGCATCTCCCACGCGTAGTCGGTGGGGATCGGGCCCGGGGCCAGGGCGTTGAGGCGGATCCCGTAGCGGGCCCACTCCACGGCCAGCGACATGGTCATCGAGTGCACGGCGGCCTTGGCCATCGCCGACGGGGTGACGAACGCCGAGCCCGTCCAGACCCAGGTCGTGAGAGTCGAGAGCACCGAGCCCGGGAGCCCCGCGGCGATCCAGCGGCGTCCCGCGGCGTGAGTGGTGTGGAAGCTGCCCTTCATCACCGTGGACGTCACGGCCTCGAACGCGCGCGGGCTCAGCGACTCGGTCGGCGCGATGAAGTTGGCGGCGGCGTTGTTGACCACACCCGTCAGTGCCCCGTGGCCATCCCACAGCGCGCCCATGGCCGAGTCGACGCCATCGCCGTCACGGACGTCCACCCGTCTGCACGTGCACCGATCCCGGTCGCGACGCCGACGCCTCCTCGGCGGCCTCGAGGAGCACGCTCTTGCGCCGGCCCCAGAGGTGGACCTCGGCGCCGTGGTCCACGAGGTGGCGGGCGACGCCGCGCCCGAGCCCCGTCCCGCCGCCCGTGATGAGGATGCGCTTGCCCGCCAGCAGGTCGGGCCGGAACGGGCTGCTCACAGGCCCAGGCTCTTGCTGATGATCTCTCGCTGGATCTCGTTCGTTCCGCCGTAGATGGGGGGCGCCAGGGCGGCGCGCACCTGGCCCTCCATCCCGTACTCCCGGGCGTAGCCGTAGCCGCCCATCATCTGCATCGCCTCGAGCGCGACGTGCTTGGCGGTCTCGGTGGCGCGCACCTTGATCATCGAGCTGTCGCGCGCGAGGTCGCCCTCCTCGCCGGCGTCGATCCGATCGGCGACGTCGTAGAGGAACGACCGGCACAGGGCGACGTCGGTGGCGAGGTCGGCGATGCGGTGTCGGATCGCCTGGAAGCTGCCGATGCTGTGGCCGAACTGTCGGCGTTGGGTCACGTAGGCCAGGAGGTCGTCGAGCGACCGCTCGGCGGCGCCGACCTGCATCGCCGCGATGATCACCCGCTCCACCCCGAGACCGCGCATCAGCTGCTTCCAGGCGTTGCCGGGGGTGCCGACGACAGCCGAGGCCGGGACGCGGACGCCGGTGAAGAAGAGGTCGTTCACGACCCGGGCGCCCATCGTCTCGATGCCGCGGATCTCCAGGCCGGCGGCGTCGGCCGGCACCATGAGCAGCGTCAGCCCGTCGTGCTTGCCGCCGCTGGCGTCAGTGCGGGTCAGCACGAGGATGTGCTCGGCCAGGTGCGCCGCCGACGTCCACGTCTTCTGGCCGTCGATCACGTACTCGTCGCCCTCGAGGCGGGCCCGCAGCCGTGCCGAGCCCAGGTCCGAGCCGGCGTCGGGCTCGCTGAGCGCGATCGCTTCGACGCCTCCGGCGCACAGCGTCTCCACGACCGTGCGGCGCTGGTCCGTGTTGCCCCAGTGCAGGTAGGTTTGGGCGGCGGTGAGCCCGGTGCAGTAGGCGTCGATCATCGCCTGCCCGCGGGAGGCCTCCTCGATGAATAGGCACTCGTCGACGAAGGTCCCGCCCACGCCTCCGTCCTCGGCGGGCAGGGAGAGCCCGAGCCAGCCGAGCTCGCCGAAGCGGTGCAGCAGCTCCGGGCTGTTGTGGTCGGTGCCGCCGGCGGTCAGCGCGTCGCGCTGGCCCCAAGTGCCGCACTCGAGTGCGCAGAACGCGCGCACCTCCTGGACGAAACCGCGTCGCTCAGCCGAGAGGCGCATGGGCTCACCGGACCTCTCCTCGATAGTCGAGCGGGCAGGTTTTGGCCTGACCTTCATACCATCGACCAAAGCTCGCGGGAACACTCCTCGCGGGAACACTCGGGGTTCGGCGGGCCGCCCCGTGCGGCGGCGCGCGTTGCCAGTTACGGTCTGACCATTGTAACCTCAGACCGAGCGGCGCCGCCGTGCGTCACCACGCGCGGGCACCAACCGGCGTGGACGTGGGATGAGAGGAGCGAGCCACATGGCCGGCGTCATCGACGTCATGAACTACGCCCCGTACGTGGCACCCGGGCTGTCCGGAACGGAGTACCAGTACGAGGAATTCCAGACGATGGTGCGGACGACTCTTCGCCCATTGCTCCGCGACGGCATGGTCAGCACACAATGGGGCCGCCAGGTGAAGGTCGACGATCCTCCCACCGAGGCCGACCCGACGCTGCACCTCGAGGACGCGATCGCGAAGCTCGACGAGACCGGCTGCGACATGATGGTGCTCGCGTGCCTGAAGATGTGGTCGTACCGCCATCACCACAAGTTGATCATGGACATGCCCGAAGAGGTGGTCGCCGAAGCGGTCGCAAAGGCCGGTGACCGGTTCATCGGCGGGGCCGGGTACAACCCGTTCCGGATCGACGAGTCCCTCCGTCGGGTCGAGACGTTCGTCCGTGATCACGGTTTCCGGTACGTGTACTTCCATCCCATCACGTTCGGCATCGCCCCGAACGATCGTCGCTGCTACCCGCTCTACGCCAAGTGCGTCGAGCTCGGAGTTCCGGTCGGTCTGCAGGTGGGGCACTCGGCCGAGACCCTGCCCAGTGACGTGGGCCGTCCCATGCTCGTCGACGACGTGGCCATGGAGTTCCCGGACTTGCGGATCAACCTCTCGCACACGGGCTGGCCCTGGACCGGCGAGTTCATCTCGCTGCTCTGGCGGCACCCGAACGTCTACGGTGACATCTCCGCGTACTTCCCGAAGAGCCTGGATCCCGAGCTCGTCCGGGCGATGGACCGGCAACTTCGCGGAAAGATCATGCTCGGCACCAACGGCTTCGATCTGGTGCGGTGTCGACGCGAGCTCGAGGAGCTCCCGCTGAAGGACAAGACCAAGGAGCGGATCGTGCGCGACAACGCGATCGAGTTCTTCGGACTGTGACCGCGCGTCGGGGCGGCAACGGTCATACCATTGACTGATGAGTCTGACTCAACTAGCCTTGCGCACCTCGACACACCGCCGCGTCGGGAGGGACGACATGCCAGCTGGTTCGGACTCAGTGCTCGCCGCGCTCGCGGAGCTGACCGAAGTCGCCGACGACCCCGACGCCTACGTCGCGCGGTGGAAGGAGGCCACCGGACGAAGGGCCATCGGGGTGTTCCCGATGAACTTCCCGGCCGAGGTGGTGTCCGCCGCCGGGGCGCTCCCGGTGCTGGTTCAGGAGAACCGCGAACCCGACAGCATGGGCCGCCACCTGCTCGCCGAGTTCTACTGCGGCTACACCCGCAACGTAGCCGACGCCGCGGCGAAGGGCCGGCTCGACCACTTCGACGCCTTCCTCCTCGCCGACCACTGCACACAGCTCCTGGGCGCCGTCGACGTCGTCCGGGCCGAGGTGCCCGATTCACCCGTGTTCCTCGGACAGCTCCCGCCGTCGCTGTCCGACGGCTGGACCCGCGAGCAGGCGGTGCGCACCGTGCAGTCCTTCGTCGACGAGATGGGCCGCCTCACCGGCGCTCCGGTCACCGACGCGGCGCTCGCCCACGCGATCTCGGTCGCCAACGAGAACCGGCGGCTATTGCGGGAGCTCTTCACCTCCCGCCGGACGGGCAACGCCGCGCTCTCCTCGACCCAACTGCAGGTACTCGTGAAGTCGAGCATGGTCATGGACAAGCAGGAACACTCGCGGCTCCTGCGGGAGGTCCTCGCCGGGCTGGGGTCGACACCCCGCGACGACCGGGTCCGGCTGCACCTGTCCGGCCACCTGTGCCACGCGCCCCGTCCCGAGCTGCTGGCGGCGATCGAGGACTGCGGCGTCGTGGTCGTCGACGACGACCTGTTCACCGGTACCCGCTACGTCTCCACCGACGTGGCCGAGGACGGCGACCCCGTCGAGGCGCTCGCCGACTGGTACCTCCGTCGGGACGCGACCGCGCCCTGTCCCACCCGGGTCAAGCACCGGGGCGACTGGGAGGACCGGCTGGTCGACGCCGTCGAGGCCTCGGGCGCCGAGGGCGTCATCGTGCTGATGGTGCGCTTCTGCGAGCCGCACATGCTCTATTACCCCGAGCTGCGCAAGCGGCTCGACGAGCGGGGGATCCCCCACCTGCTGATCGAGACCGAGCACGAGGGGCTGCCGGTCGAGACCGTGCAGACCCGCGTCGAGGCCCTGCTGGAACGCATCCGCCGCAGCACCCCGCTGGAGATGGCTCGATGACCACCGCCACCGCCAAGCTCAACCGCCTGGCCATCAACAAAGCCGGCGGCACCATGGTCGCCGACTACTGGGAGAACGTCTTCGCCGCGCGGGAACGCGGTCAGAAGGTGGTCTGGTACAACGGCTCCGCCCTCAACCCCATCTTCCAGGCCGCCGGCATGGCGTGGTGCCATGGCGAGGCGTTCTCCGCCCGACTGGCCGCCCAGCACCTGGAGGGGCCGGCCCAGCTCGCGGGGTCCGAGTACGGCTACGTCGGGGAGCTGTGCTCCTACGCCCGGACCCATCTCGGGTGCGCGGTCCTCAGCCAGAAACGTGCCACCGGGTCGGGCAACGGACCGGGCATGGTGGGGCTGCCGGAGCAGGAGGAGCTGGCCAGTCGGCTGCCGACGCCGGACGTGTTCGTCAACGCCTACGCCGGCTGCAGCACCGGGCAGCAGTGGGACGACATCTCCTTCCGCGTGTTCGGCAAGGACGTGCCGATCTTCAACGTCTCGATGCCGTTCATGTGGAGCAACCGGCCGGGCGAGGGCTACATGGCCGGCGAGGAGTGGGAGCAGGCCTCCCGGTACGTCGCCGACCAGCTCCACGAGCTCGTCCCGTTCCTCGAGTCGATCACCGGGCGCCCCTTCGACTGGGACGCCTACCGCCAGAACATGGCCTACATCAAACAGGCCTCCGAGCTGCGCCAGAAGGCGATGAAGCTCTGCCGGCTCACGCCGGCGCCCGCGACGTTCTGGGACTGGATCGGCAACGTCGCGCACATCAACTTCCTGCCCGCGAACCAGGAGCTCGTGGACTTCTTCGGCGCCGTGCTGGCGGAGGTCGAGCAGCGGGTGGCCGACGGAGTCGGCGCGGTCGCCGACGAGCGCTACCGCCTGTACTTCGACGGCTTCATGAACTGGAACCACCTCGGGCTGCTTTCGCGCAAGTTCGCGTCCTACGACGTCGCGGTGGTGGCCGGGCGCTACACCCACCACGCCTTCTGGCAGGAGCCGCAGCTGCTCGACCCCGAGGCGGACGACCCGATGCTCGGTCAGGCCCAGAACAACCTGCTCTGCCCGATGAACCACAGCACGAAGACCATCGAGCAGCTCGTCCTGCGCGACAGCGACTTCTACGGCGTCGACGGCATCGTGTTCCACTCGACGCGGACCTGCCGGGCCTTCACCAACCCCCAGCGGCTGGTGGCGAAGGCCGCGCAGGAGAAGAGGGGCCTCGCGACCATGTTCTTCGAGGGCGACATCGCCGACGCGTCGTTCTACAAGGACGAGGTGCTCGAGAGCCGACTCGCCGCGATGCTCGAGGGCATCGACGTCCGCCGGGCGCGGGCATGAGCTCCCACTTCCTGGGCGTCGACCTCGGGTCGACGACCGCGAAGGTCGTCATCCTCGACGAGACCGGCGCCGTCGAGGCCGCCGAGGTCGTGCAGATGGGCGCGGTCAGCCGCGCGGGGTGCTCCCGGGCGACGGAGCGCGCGCTGGCGGCGGCGGGCATCGCGCGCGCCGACGTGAGCGCGGCGATCGCCACCGGCTACGGGCGACGGCTGGTGGAGGGCGTCGACCGCACCTTCACCGAGATCACCTGCCACGCCCGGGGTGCCGCGGCGATGTGCCCCGGTGTCCGGCTTGTCGTCGACATCGGGGGCCAGGACAGCAAGGCGATCGCGGTCGACGACGACGGCATCGCCCTGAACTTCGCGATGAACGACCGGTGCGCGAGCGGCACCGGTCGGTTCTTCGAGGTCCTCGCGCGCGCCATCGAGTGCGACATCACGGAGCTGGCCGGGCTCGCGCTGCGGGGCGAGAAGGAGCTCGAGGTCTCGAGCATGTGCGCGACCTTCGCCGAGACCGAGCTCATCTCGTTGCTCGCCCAGGGGGAACGGCGGGAGGACATCGCCGCCTCGGTCCACCGCGCGGTCGCCACCCGCACGCTCGGGCTCGCGGCGCAGGTGGGGCGACGCACGCCCGTCGTGATGACCGGCGGGGTCGCGCACAACGCCGCGGCCGTGCACTTCCTCGCCGAGGCGCTCCGGGCCGAGATCACCGTGCCGTCCTCGCCGCAGATCACGGGCGCCTACGGGGCCGCCCTACTCGCCCGGGACGGCGCCGCGCGGTCCACTCGAGGCGCCGGAGAGACGGCGGTGGACGCCCGGGAGCCGGCGCGCTCGTGCGCGACCTGCGAGGTGGCCGCATCGTTCTCAGGAGCGGCGCCATGACCGCCGTCGTCATCACCGGCGGGACCTCCGGGGTCGGCCTGGCCTGCGCCCACCGCTTCGCCGACCAGGACGACGTGGGGCTCGTGCTGATCGGACGGAACACCGAGCGCGGCGAGAAGGCCTGCGCGGCGGTGCGCGCGACCGCTCCGCGCGCGGACGTCCACTTCGTGGCCGCCGACGTCAACGACCCCACCCAGGCCGTCGCCGCCGCGACCGCGGCGGGCGAGCTCCTCGGTGGGATCGACGTCCTGGTCAACTCGACGACGGCGACCTACGTGCCCGCCCTGCTGCGTGACACCTCGATCGAGGACGTCGCGGGCATGCTCACCGCGCAGGCACTCGGTCCGATCCACATGTGCCGGGCGGCCCTGCCCTGGCTGGGCGAGGGCGGGGCCGTCGTCAACATCGCCTCGGATGCCGCCAAGGTCCCCACCCCGGGCGAGACCGTGATCGGCGCGGCCATGTCCGCGATCGTCACCTTCACCCGCACCCTCGCCGTCGAGGCCAAGCGTGACGGCATCCGCGTCAACGCCGTCACGCCGTCGCTGATCGAGGGCACCGCCACCGGAGATCGAGCGCTGGCGGGCGGCTTCTCGAAGAAGCTGTTCGAGAAGGCCCGGGCTCAGGCGCACCTGGGCCTGACCGAGCCGGACGACCTCGCCGACCTCCTCGTCTTCCTCGCCGGCTCCGGGGCGGCGCGTATCACAGGTCAGGTCATCAGCGTCAACGGCGGGATCTCGGTGGCATGACGCGCAGCGGTGTCCGGCTGCGCCCGGACGAGCGGATCGCCGAGCTGGTCGCCGCGGCGCGGGACCTGTTGGGCGAGGTCGGGTACGAGCGCTTCCTCCCGGCGGAGGTTGCCCGGCGCTGCGGCGTCTCGGAGGCCACGGTCTACCGCTACTTCCCGACGAAGCACGCCCTGCTCGTGCACGTCGCCCAGAACTGGTTCGACGAGATCCTCGACGCTCTCGAACCGGGCGTGGTCGCCCACGACGGCACCTACGAGCAGCTGCGCTACGTCGTGCGCTACGCCGTCGAGGTCGTGCGCCGGGAGCCGACGCTGACGCGCTACATCCTCAACGAGCTGCGTCCCGACCCGGCGTTCCGCTCCACCAGCATCTTCCGGTCGAACCGGCGCTTCACCGGGATCATCAGTCAGGTCCTGGGCGACGCCGTGGCGCGAGGGGACCTCCGCGACGACGTCGGGATCGATCTCCTGCGGGACATGATCTTCGGCGGGATCGAGCACCAGGCCTGGGCCTACCTGCGCGGCGAGGGCGACTTCTCCGTCGACCGCACCACCGACGGCATCACCACGGTCATCTACCGCGGCATGGCCGCGCCACCAGCCGACGAGTCGAGCTGACGAGGGAGTCGCCGCATGTCCACCGAGTCCTACTGGCCTGCGGAGGCGGGCGAGGTCCGCGACCTGACCGTCTGCGAGACGATCCGCCACGCAGCGGCAACCGTGCCGGACCGTATCGCCCTGGTCGACTGCGTTGCAGATCCGGCCGACCGTCGGCGGTGGACCTACGCCGAGTTCCTCTCCGACATCGAGCGGGCCGCCCGGGCCCTGCTGGGGCGCTTCGTTCCGGGCGACCGCATCGCGGTGTGGGCTCCCAACAGCGCCGACTGGGTCGTGCTCCAGCAGGGCGCGGCGCTGGCCGGGATGGTGCTGGTGGCCCTCAACCCGGCCTACCGGGCCCGCGAGCTGGAGTTCGTCCTGAGGCAGTCAGGTGCGGTCGCGCTGTTCTGCGTCGACTCCTACCGGGGCTTCGCGATGCGAGCCCTGGTCGAGGACCTCCGCTCGGACCTGCCCGACCTGCGCGACGTGCTCTCTCTCGGCGAGTGGAACGCCTTCCTCGAGGAGGCTGACCCGGCCACGGAGCTGCCGACCGTCGTGCCCGGTGACCTCCTCCAGATCCAGTACACCTCGGGCACCACGGGTTTCCCGAAGGGCGCGATGCTGCACCACAAGGGCCTGGTCAACGAGGCGACCTTCGTGGCCGAGCGCGCGGGAATGGACGACGGCGCCGTCTACATCAACGCGATGCCGATGTTCCACATCGGCGGTGGCGCCGTCACGTCCTTCGGCGCGTGGGCGAAGCGCGGCACCTTCGTCATCCTGCCCGGGTTCGATCCCGGCCACGTCCTCGAGGCCTTCGAGACCTACCGCGGCACGCACTCCCTGCTCGTGCCCACGATGTTGATCGCGGTGCTGGACCACCCGGACCGTCCACGCCGCGATCTGTCCAGCGTGCAGACGGTGCTGAGCGGGGCCGCCGCCGTCCCCGCCGCGCTCGTGCGCCGCACGACGGATGTCCTGGGCTGCCGCTTCAGCATCCTGTTCGGGCAGACCGAGACCCACGGTGTGATCAGCCAGACTCGCGTCACCGACGAGCCCGAGGACCAGGCGAACACGGTCGGCCAGCCGCTCCCGCAGCTCGAGGTCAAGATCGCCGACCCGGTGACGGGCGAGCCGCTCCCCGTCGGCGAGCAGGGCGAGATCTGCTGCCGCGGCTACCAGAACATGATCGGCTACTACGGGCTCCCGGACGAGACCGCCGTGACGATCGACCACGACGGATGGCTGCACATGGGCGACATCGGCACCATGGACGAGCGCGGGTACCTCCAGGTCACCGGCCGCATCAAGGACATGATCGTCCGTGGGGGCATGAACCTCTACCCGGCCGAGATCGAGGGCGTCCTCACCACGCACCCCGCCGTCGAGACCGCAGCGGTGATCGGCGTCGCGGACGCGACCTGGGGCGAGCAGGTGGGCGCCGTCCTGCGCCTGCGGCCGGACCACCCCCGGCCGTCGGTCGATGAGCTCACCGTCCTCGTCCGCGGGCAGCTCGCACCGCACAAGGCCCCGGTCTTCTGGGCGTTCTGCGACGAGCTGCCGATGACCTCCAGCGGAAAGATCCAGAAGTTCGTGCTGCGGGAGGACGTCGTCAAGGGTCTGCTCATCTTCGACGAGGTCCGTCTCACCACGGGCTCGGGCGAGTCGGACCACGCGGTCATCGTCTGATGGACTCCGATCCCTCCGACGACCAGCGGTCCCTGCAGGACGCGGTCCGGAAGTTCGCCCGCGCCGAGCTCGCGCCGGGGTACCTGGCGCGAGCACAGTCGGACGCGTTTCCCTGGGAGCTCCACCGCCGGGTCGCCTCGCTGGGCACCTTCGGGCTGCTCGCGGGGCCGGACCACAATCCGCTGGGGCACGAGGACCACGTGGCCGTCGGCCTGGTCGTCGAGGAGCTCGCGTACGCCGACTTCAACATCGCGAACGCGGCCATCGCGGTCATGCTGATGTCGTCGCTGATCGAGCACCACGGCACCGAGCAGGTACGCCGAGACTGGCTGGACCCGCTGGTGGCCGGCGAGGCCTACATGGCTCTCGGCCTCACCGAGCCCGAGACGGGATCAGACGTCACCGCGATCCGCACCACGGCGGTCGCGGACGGCGACGGCTACGTCATCTCCGGTGAGAAGACGCGGGCGACTTCTTTGGCCAGGCGCTAACCCGGGCCGAGGTCGGAAGCGTCGGTGAACTCTTCCTGGTGGATGAGGCGCGGAGCCATGCGCCGACGCTTGAACACCTTCCGCCCGGCGTCGACCATCGCGGGCGGGCCGCAGAGGTAGCCCGCGAAGCCCTTGCAGGTGGGGAAGTCCTCGAGGACGGCGTCGGTGACCATGCCGGCGGCGCCGCCCCAGTCCTGCTCGGAGAGCACCGGTCGGTAGTGGAAGTGCTCGTGGCGGGCATCGAGGTCACGGAAGAACTCGACGTCGTAGAGGTCCTGCTCGGTGCGGCCGCCGTGGTAGAGCCACAGCTCCGGGACGAGGTCCTCCTCGAGGGCGGCCTGGACGATGGACTTCATCGGCGCCAGACCGGTGCCGCCGGCGACGAGGATGGCGGGCTCGACCTGAGGTCTTCCGATCCCGAACACACCCATCGGGCCGCGCACCTCGATCCGGTCCCCGGTCGCCATGTGCGCGAAGATCCAGCCCGCGGTGGCGGCGCCGCCCTCGGTGCGCCGGATGTGGAGCTCGATGGAGGCAGTGTCCGCGGGCGCATTGGCCATGGAGTACTGACGGCGGATGTCGGTGCCGGGCACGAGGAGTTCGACGTACTGCCCGGCGGTGAAGGGGAGGGGCTCGTCGAGGTCGATGACCAGCCGGCGGGTGTCGCGGGCGATGTCGTCGAGCGTGGTCACGGTGCCGAGGACGTCGCGGAGGGGGTGGCGGACGACGCCGTCGTCGGCGACCTCGGCCACCGGTTCCACGAGCAGGTCGCCGCGCGGGGTGGCCTGGCAGGCCAGGGCGAGCCCTTCGGCGCGCTCCTGCGGGGTGAGGATGAAGTCCGAGGAGGCGCGGTGGTCGACCTCGCCTTCGAGGACCCGCATCTTGCAGCTGCCGCAGGTGCCCTGGCTGCAGCCGTGCGGCAGCCAGGTGTTCGCGCGCAGGAACGCGTCGAGGATGTTCTGGTCGGCGCCGCAGACGACTTCGGTCTCGAGGGTCTTGAGGCGCACGTCGTGCTGCTCGGCCATCTCAGACCTCCCAGCGGGCGTGGAGCTCGCTCGGACCGCGGAAGCCCCAGCCCCAGAAGTCGATGTCGTGGTCGGGGTCGCGCTCAAGGTTGGGGATGGCCTCGAAGAGCTCCTCGAGGCCGATCCGGCAGACCTCGCTGGCGAACGACGCGCCGGCGCAGGCGTGTTTCCCGGCGCCGAAGGCGAGGTGGGGCACGGGCGGTCGGGTGAGGTCGTAGTCCGAGGGTGCGTCGTAGTCGTGGGTGTCGTGGTTGGCCGAGCCGTAGGACAGCATCACCACTGAGCCGGCGGGCAGGAACGTGCCGCCGACGGTGGTGTCGACCTTGTTGGTCCGCGCGACCGCCGACCAGATGGGAGAGGTCCACCGGAGGCTCTCGATGATCGCCCGGGGGATCAGCTTGGGCTCGTCGACGACCTGCTCGAACTGCTCGGGCTTCGTCCACAGGCCGGCGATCGTCGAGGCCATGGCGTGGCCGGGTTCCTGCATCGCGCCGAGCAGGAACACGAAGATCGTCGGGTAGAGCATCTCCCGGGGCCGCGTCTGGCCCTCCGGCATCCCGTCGTGGAGCCAGTGGGAGAGGGCGCTGTCGTCGGGCTCGACGATCCACCGGTCGATGAGCGGGTCGACGACCGCGTGGATGTCGGCGCGGGCCTCGTCGCCGGGGATGAATCCGTCGGGGTTGGCCCAGTCGCCGTTGGGCAGGACGGCGGCATTGGTGAACGAGACCGACAACTTGTGGAACCACTCGCGCAGCGTGTCGGAACTGACCGATTGCAGTCCCATCAGGTCGCCGAGCGAGCGCACGCTGACCGGCTCGCAGAACTCCGCGACCAGGTCCGCTTGTCCCTTGTCCTCGATGGCCTCGACGTATCGCCGGGCGATCGGCCGGACGAGGTCCTCGATGTAGCGGTTGACCTCGGAGGGCTGCAGCGAGGGCTCGACCATGCCGCGGAGCTCGTCGTGCTCGGGGCCGTTGGCGTTCAGCACGTTCGGGTGGCCGAAGGTGCGGCCCCCGGCCGGGCTGATGACCCCGTCCCAGACGTCGCTGTTCGCCGCGACCTCCTGGCACGTCTCCTTGGTGGTAGCGACGTGGAAGCCCAGTGCCGGGACGAAGGCCACGGGCGACTCCCGCCGGAGCCGTTCGTAGACCGGGTAGGGATCGCGCTCGAGTTCCGTGACGGTGACGTCATCGAGCCATGACAGATCCTGATTCTGTTCGGTCGTCGTCATGGACGCCGCCTCCTCCTCGTGGTGGTGGATGACGAGAAGGTAAGGACGACTCATATCGCTCGACGACACGCTTCGCGCGGTGCCGAGACGGATTGCGCGACGAGTTTGTGATCGCTCTCTCGGGTATCGTCCGACCCATGTCGGCAGGGCCGGACGCGAGGCCGCGGGACTGGGACCAGGTGTCCCGTGCTGTCGCTGAGGCCTACTTCCCGCACCAGCTGACGCTGCTCGGCCGAGGGACCGCACCACGGCCCACCCTTCGGACACTCGACCTCGGCCCGGTGCTGATCGGTTACGTGGGCTGGGGCGCGGACGTCGAGATCGCCTGCGACTACCCGAACGCCTACGAGATCAACATGCCGGTCAGCGGCCGTCTCCAGAGCCGCGGGCGGCACGGAACGGTGACCTCCACGCCGGGGGAGGCGACCATCTTCCGGGCCGACACCCCGTCGCTGATCAGCCACTGGGACTCCGCCTGCACGGTGCTCGGGGTCAAGTTCGACGCGGACTGGCTCGATCGCGAGGCCGAGCGGGTCCTCGACCGCGACGTGGTGCGAGTCGGTTGTCTCATGCCCGACAAGCTCCGGCTCGACGGCGTCGCCCATGAGTGGCAGCAACTCGTGACCGGCCTCGCCGAACACCTCAGCGGTCCCGGCACCTTCACCAGCTCCCCGCGGGTCGCCGAACAACTCGCCGGCGCCGTGACCGCGTGCTTCCTGACGGCGACTTGTCCTGACGAGCGCTCGTACGCGCCGCCGCGGCCGCGCGCCCTCTCCGCCGTCGTCGACGCTCTCCACGACGACCCCGCACGCGCCTGGACCGCTGCGCAGATGGCTGTCCTCGCCGGTATGAGCGTGCGCCGGCTCCAGGAGGGCTTCCGGCACTGGGTCGGCTGCACCCCGACCGAGTACCTGGTGCGAGTCCGTCTTCGGCGAGCCGACGCCGATCTGGCCGCCGATCCAGATGCGACGGTCAGCGACGTCGCGACCCGGTGGGGCTTCTCCAGCGCGAGCCGCTTCGCCGCTGCGTACCGACGACGCTACGGACACCCGCCGTCGGGCCGCCGGCGCTGACCGTTCAGTACCTCAGGTACATCGATGCGCCGAAGCTCGGGCAGCAGAGCCGGGTCCTGCTGCTCGTTGATGTGGGCGACGTCGGAGACGGCCTCGACGAACTCGTCGAGGTCGGCCCCGAGCGTGCTCGGCACGGGCGTCCGGATCGGTGATGCCCCCTGCAGGCGTCCGCCAGTCCACTCCCCGCGCACCCCCGACACGAGATGGCCCAACATGTTGGTGAAGCCGGTGATCTCGTAGGCGAAGCTGCTCCCGTACGTGTATTCGGTCAGCGTCTCGGTTGCTGTCGACCCGTCGGTGAGCTGGGGATTCCGCGTGCCACCGACGAAATTCCACGACTCGGGCTGGTTGGTGACGGCTGTGACGCCGGGGAACGGGCCCCAGGGGCGGAAGACCACCGGGAGATCGATGGGCACCACGATGTCGAAGGCGGTGCGCGGTGGTCGGGAGGTTCGTGCTTGAACGGTGACTGGCACGCTTCGGTCTGCGCGGCGGCGGGGTCGGTGTGAGAGCTCGGCTCGAGGGCCGTCCGCAGGGCGGGGTGCGCACCCCAGGTCCCGGCAAGGACGACAAATGCGGGATCGGCGAGCGCGACTAGGGCGTGTCTGGCGGATCATGTGAGCCATTCGAGGGTGGCTTTGAGGGTGATCCCGCCGGCGTAGTTGGTGGCGAGTTTGTTGCTGCGTTGGGACAGTCCGCGCCACTGCTTGAGCCAGGAGAAGCCGCGTTCGACGACGTTGCGCTGCTTGTAGAGCTCGGCGTCGAACGTCGGGGGGCGCCCGCCGCGGGAGCCGCGGCGGGCGCGCCTGGCTTTCTCGTCGTCGCGTTCGGGGATGGTGTGTGGGATGCCGCGGCGGCGCAGCATCGCCCGGTGGGCCTTGGAGCTGTAGGCCTTGTCGCCGAGCAGGTGATCCGGGCGGGTCCGCGGCCGGCCGCCGTGCTCGCGGGCGACTGAGAGCCGCTCGAGCAGCACCGGCAACAGCGGGCTGTCGTGGGCGTTTCCGCCGGTCAGGGTGAACGCCAGCAGCCGCAGCCGGCCGTCGGTGAGGGCGTGGACCTTGGTGTTCAACCCGCCGCGGGAACGCCCGATCGCGTGGTCGTCGGGTTCGTGCTTGCCCGCCGCGGCGCGGACTTCAGCCAAAGATCCCGGACGGGCCCCCTGTGTCGACCGCGGCGGCCACGACAACGTCCTCCCGATCGCCGCTGGCCAGCGGGTCGCCCTCAGCGTCCTGGGCCGGCTCGACGGGGGCGGGCTTGGCGGTGGCGGCGTTGCCGCCCAGCCGGCGCAGCGTGGCCCCGTGCTGGTGGAGCTTCGCGGCGGTGGAATCAGCCGAGACCTGCCAGTCGATCTCACCGCGGGCATCGGCCTCGGCCCGGGCGCGGGCCAGCAACCGGTCGAAGGTGCCGTCGGCTGACCAGCGGTTGAACCGGTCGTAGACGGTCTGCCAGGGCCCGTAGCGCTCGGGCAGATCACGCCACGGGGCGCCGACGCGGAACCGCCACACCATCGCTTCGAGCATGCTGCGGTGCTCCCGCCACCGGCCCCCGCGCCGCGGGGTGCGATCCGGGAGCAGCGGCTCGATCCACTCCCAGGCCTCGTCGGAGATCTCCTGCCTGATCACAGCAAGATTTTCCCCCACAACCCCTCAACGATCCGTCAGACACGCCCTAGTACTACAGCCGGATTTGGTGCGCGAGGCTCGGCGTGTCGGCTTGGCCTCGACCGCCAAATAAGATTCTTGTCTGGCGGGTGAGCGACGATGTCAGTGTGGCCGAGGTAGCAGGCTGGGCGCAGGAGTTCTCCCAGGTCGAGGCGCTGTTGGGGCCGCGGTTCGGGCGACGTGAGCCGCGGGCTCGAGCGGTCGGCTATGTCCGGTCGTTGATGGCGCCGCTGGAACGCAAGAACGGGTGGACGATCTCGGAGGCCACCGGGGCCCGGTCCCCGGACTCGGTGCAGTGGCTGCTGAACGGCGCGGACTGGGATCCCGACCTGCTGCGCGACGACCTGCGCGACTGGGTGGTCGATGAGCTCGGCGACCCCGGCGGGGTGCTCGTGGTCGACGACACCGGGTTCCTCAAGAAGGGCACCAAGTCCGCCGGGGTGCAGCGGCAGTACTCCGGCACTGCGGGGCGGATCGAGAACTGCCAGATCGGGGTGTTCCTGGCCTACGCCACCCCGGTCGGACGCACCCTGCTCGACCGCGAGCTGTACCTGCCCAAGTCCTGGACCGAGGACCGCGAACGCTGCACCGAAGCCGGGATCGGCGACGAGGTGGGGTTCGCCACCAAGCCCGAGCTGGCCGAGAAGATGCTCACCCGCGCCCTGGACGCCGGGGTGCCCGCGGCGTGGGTGACCGGCGACGAGGCCTACGGCCAGGTCAGCGCCCTGCGCCGGATGCTTGACGAGCGGGGGATGTCCTACGTGCTCGCCGTCGCCTCGAACCAGCAGGTCCACCCGGCCGCCGGCGGCGAGGGCCGCATCGACGCCGCGGTCGCGGCCCTGGACCCCAGGTGCTGGACCACGATCACCGTCGGCGCCGGCGCGAAAGGCCCACGGACCTACCAGTGGGCCCGCGCCCGGGTCCGCCCACTGCCCGAACAGCGCGGCGGACCCGAGCACTGGCTGCTCGCCCGACGCAGCCTGACCGACCCCACCGACCTGGCCTACTACCTCGCCGCCGCCCCGGCCCACACCCCGCTGCGCGAGCTAGCCCGGATCGCCGGGGTCCGGTGGGCGATCGAGGAGACCTTCCAGACCGCGAAGAACGAAGTCGGTCTCGACCACTACCAGGTCCGCCGCTACCCCAGCTGGTATCGCCACATCACCCTGGCCATGCTCGCCCATGCCTTCCTGACCATCACCCGAGCCGGCACCCGGCCCCGGGAAAAAGGGGGCCCTGGAACCTCCCCGCCCCGATCGGCGAGCTGATCCCGCTCTCGCTCGCCGAGATACGGCGACTGCTCAACGCCCTGATCTGGGCGCCGGTCCACGCCATCGAGACCATCCTGAGCTGGTCACACTGGCGCAGACGACACCAAGCCCGAGCCCGCCGCTGCCACTACGAAACCCGCACCAGCCACCCCAAAATCCGGCTGTAGTACTAGCCCCAAAGCCGTTCAGGCAGGCCGAGTGGACACGGGTCAAGGACCTGGCGTGGGGTGTGTCGATCATGATGGTGATGTTGCGGCTGGGGCCGCGGTGGCGCCTCTTGGCGCTGCTGGCGACGTAGGTCGAGATGGCTCGCTTGACCACGCGGGGATTGGCGTGTCAACGGCGCTAGTCGAATCTCCTGCTAGATCAACTTCCCCAGGTAGTACGGCGGTTCCGGCGAGGTGTCGGGGCCGAGGCGGGGTCTGCCGTTGGGCTGCTGACCGGTGATTACCGGTCGAGCTGCGGGAGGCCCGGGTGCTGTCTCGGGAGGCTGATGACGACGCCGGTGGGACGGTCGCTCGCGGGTAGATCAGCGACGGGGTCGGTGAGTACCGACGAGCAGCCCGATGTTGGCCACGGTGAAGGGCACCAGATAGGTGATGCCGATCTTGATCCAGGTCGTCGCGGTGGCCGCGCCGCTGAGCACGGTGTCGAGGTGATTGATCGCGAACAAGATGGTGCCGACGACCGCGGCGGTGAGCAGGGTCCGGACGAGGTGGCGGGGGTGGGCCATCAGACGCGCCGCGTCGGCGGGGCTGGTCCATCCGGTGGGGGGTTCTGCGGTCACGGGAGCCTCCCGGCGGTGGCGGCCACCGAGGCGGGGGGCTGGTCGCCCATCTCTCTCTGCTCCGACGTCGCCTCGAGGGGTTCGACGCGAGGTATCACAGCAGCCGGCGGGTGCGGGTCTGATGGTGGCGGCGGCGGTGTGGCGTCCGATGCGGTCAATGAGGGCGGCGATGGCCAGTGGCGGCCGCGCCGTTCTGCCGCCCGGGCGCTTGAGGAGGAAGCCACTGTCGCCCTGTCGGGCGCTTGACACCAAGAGAGACCTGCATCACGCTTCCTAACTGTGTTAGACGAGTCGGTCGTCAGTTGGCAAACCAGACGCCGTGAGGCGGCGCGAGAGGCGATCCTCGAGGCCGCCTGGGCCGTCGCGCACGAGCACGGCCTGGCCGCGCTGACGCTGCGCGAGGTCGCCGCCCGGGTCGGGATGCGCGCGCCGTCGCTGTACTCACACTTCGGGTCCAAGAACGCGATCTACGACGCGATGTTCGCCCAGGCCTGGGGCGCCTACGAACGCGTCCGAACCGCCCTCGAGCTGCCGGCCGAGCCGCGCGCCGGGCTGCGCGTGCTGGCCCGCTCGTTCTTCGACTTCGCGATGGCCGACCTGGCCCGCCACCAGCTGATGAACGTGCGCACGGTGCCCGGCTTCACCCCCAGCGCCGAGAGCTATGCCCCCGCGGTACGGGTCCACGATCGGCTGCGCGCCTACCTGGTCTCGATCGGGCTGCCCCGCGACGAGGACGTCGACCTCTGCACCGCGCTGATCAGCGGGCTGATCGATCAGCAGTGGGCCAACGACCCCGGCGGCGACCGCTGGGGACGACTGCTCGAGCCCGCAATCGCGATGTACGCCGACGCCGTCGGCCTGCCCAAGGAGACCCCATGACCGCCACCACGCCCACCCATCCCGCCTCGACACGACGAGCCGCACTCGACCGGAACACCGCGATGCGTCTTGCGGCCGAGGAGTACCGCCGCTACCTGCGCCTGCTGCGCTCGCTCGCCCCCACCGACTGGAGCCGGCCGACCGACTGCCCGGCCTGGGACGTGCGGGAGATGGCCACCCACAACCTCGGCATGGCCGAGATGGCCAGCTCGTGGCGGGAGATGCTGCGTCAGAACGCGCTCGCCGCCCGCCGCGGCGAGGTGTTCATCGACGCCCTGACCGCGCTGCAGGTCCAGGAGCGCGCCGAGATGTCCCCGGCCCAGATCCTCGAGGCGTATGCGGCCGTGGTGGAGCCCGCCGCGCGGGGGCGGCGGCACCGCTCGGTGGCGCTGGCGCGGGTGCCGATGCCGGTCACTCAGGTGGTGGGCGGCGTCGCAGAGCGGTGGAGCTTCGGATTCCTCTACGACGTCGTGCTGTCCCGCGACACCTGGATGCACCGCATCGACACCGCCCGCGCCACCGGCCACGACCCCGAGCTCACACCCGGTCACGACGGCGTACTCGTCGCCGACATCGTCGCCGAGTGGGCCTCGCGGCACGGCCGCCCGTTCGCGTTGACGCTGACCGGCCCGGCCGGGGGCCGCTGGCGCCACGGCCAAGGCGGCCCCGAGACCGAGCTCGACGCCGTCGAGTTCTGCCGAATCCTGTCCCGCCGGGCCCCCGGCGACGGACTCCTCACCACGGAGGTGCCGTTCTGATGATCACCACCAGTCACGTCGCGCCCGACGTCGTCGCCCTATCGGCCGCGGTGCCCGGCCCTGGTCGCCCTCGCACGGTGACGTCACCATGCACATTAGGGTGGAGCGACATCCGACGGACTCAAGTCCTCTCAACCAGCCAGAGCTGAGCCTGGATCCACCGACGCAGTTCGGGGTGGTCGGTTGATTGATCTTTGGCGGTTGTGTTCGGTGTGAGGGTGGGCAGGGTTCGCCGGTCTGCCCGGCCTTTCCACGGTTTGTTCCTCACTCGGCCCTGATGGGGGTGGACGGTCAGCCGGGGGCGGGGGTGAGGGGGTCGTGCATCGCGCGGCGGAACAGGGCATCGAGCCCGGACTCCCAGGGCCAGCCGTGCGGCAGGTGCAGTACGAGACGTCGCGCGGAGCTGGAGATGCGGGCGGCGACGTTGATCAGGGTGCGGCGCAGGGTGGCGCTGCGCGCCTTCGCGTGCAGCGCCCCTGCCAGGGCGCCGGCGGCGCGGGTGAGGTTGTAGGCCATCACCGCGGCGGCCAGCCACGCGGCGTTGGCCCAGAACTGCCCGGAGGGGCAGGTGCGCCAGCGCGGAGTTCTTCAGATCGGCGATGACTTGCTCGATGATGGCGTGGTCGCGGTGGGCGGCCTCGGCCTCGAGCGTCGCGAGCGGGCTGTCGGTGAACACGGCGTGGTAGCGGTAGGCGGCGAACAGCTCGCCCTGGGCGCGGTGGCCGGCCGGGGCGGTGGCGGGGTTGAGGCGGCGTACCCGGCGCACGATCAGCCGGGCGTGCACGTGCTCGTCGCGGCGGCGTCCGGTGAACGCGGTGAAGGGTATTTCAGCGACCTCGGCCTCGGAGACCCAGCGGCCGTCCTGGTCGTCCCACACCGACCTCGGGTAGCGGATCGGGATCCATGCCTGCTCGTCGATGCCGGCAATGGCGCCCAGCACGCTGGGGGTGTGGCGCACGGTGACCGAGAACCGGGCCCCGGCCCGGGCGGCGGTGGCCACGACCGCATGCGCGTAGTACGCCGAGTCGGCCCGCACGATCACCAGAGCCCTGCACTGGCAGCGGCGGGCGACCGCCAGCGCGTCGGCGACGAGTTTCCAGGCACCGCGCACCGAACTCGCGGCGCCTTCGCGCAGCCGTGCCGCGGCGATCAACGGCACCGACCCGCCCGTGCGTCCTGGGGTCGACAGGGTCGCTAGCAGCACATTGAGACCCTTGACGCCGGTGTAGCCGCGCCCGGCGCCTTGTTTGGCGTAGCCGTGGGTCTCGCGCACGGTGTCATCGATATCGAGGTAGGTGATCCGGTCGCGGCCGGGAAGCAGGGGCGTGCGCGTCACCAGCGCGGCCAGCAGCCGGGCCGCGACCGCGTCCAGCTGACGCACGTGCCCGAAGGTGAACGCCCGCAGGAACGTCCCCAGCGTCGAGGGCGCGCGGATGCCGGCGAACAGCCGGCGCATCCCGCCATGACGGAGCAGATCCAGGTCGATGATCGAGTCCGCGCCGGCGACCATGCCCAGCACCACCGCGATCAGCTTGGCGACCGCGTGCGGGACCGGCACCGTGAGCCGCTCGAGCAGCGTCGACAACCCAGCCCGCTCGGCCAGCGCTGCCACCGCCACCAACCCCGCGCACGACACGAGATTCGCCTCATCGAACCTCGCGGTGACCTTCCAGGACTCGTGAGACAGTTGCATCCAGCGGATGCCCTTCTGCGCGGCGAGACAGGACCTTAGACAGCCCTATTCTCCCTGCTCAGGAGGGCATTCGCGCGTAACGACTCACCCCATCAACACCGCCCGCGGCGGTGGATCCAGGCTGAGATAACAAGAGTCGGGTCCGTCCTCAGAGCCGACCGGAGGGGGAACTCCATGCGAGCTCCTGACGCCGTCGCTCCACGACGCTTTCGACCATTGCGTGCGTGGCCGCTCGGCCGTAAGAGTCGGCCGTCAGCCACGGTCTTCGGCGACCTTGTTGACTCGAGGACATCACCAGCAGCGATTTGCGGCTACACCGACGCTCAAGGCCGCGCTCGCTCGAAGGACCCGTGGATCAACAACCACCTCACCATCGCCGGCGAGTAAGTCGCTCTGCCCGCGATGCCGCGATAGGCCCTCTTATCGCGCTACCACTGTCGGTCGCGACGCGGCCTCTTCGATCAGGGGAAGGCCGGGCCTTCGTATCGAATCGGCGCCTATTCCCGAGTGGCGACATGTCGGCAGATTACTGCTCACCTGATGCCGCAGTCACCAGCGGGCTGGTCCGCTGGGCAGCCCGAGATCCGCGCGCCGCGGTCGCGTCCCCGCTGGCGCTGAGGGTGTTGTGGGGTCAGCGTCGTCCCCGGTGCCAGAAGTGTCGGCTGTGGTGAGGGCTCGCTCTCCCAGATCGACGAGGACACCGTCAGGTACCATATGCAGGCCCCGTTGGCCGCCTTGGTTCAATGAGTCACTCAACCGCCACCAGCCGGAGCGCGCCGTGGACCCGCTGGACAACGCCATCACCCGATGCCCGTTATTTGTACTCACCGAGAGGCGGCGCAGGCGGACACTGCGACGCACGTCGACGCGTATCTCGGAAGCGAAAGCCGTGAACCGGCCGGACGCCGTGATAAGGGGCAATATCGCGGCATCGGCCGACTCGAGGACATTCCGCACGCTCGCTGGCGAGGTCGGAGACGGTCATTGGAGTCGCGCAGTTGGCGACTCCGTAGTTGGCTCGGCTGAGAACCGTCGCTGGCACGGCGACCTTAGGTCATCGCGGGATGTGCAGCCGCGCACGCGATCGCCTCGAAAGTAGCCCCTACGCGTTGACCTGGACGAAGGCTTCGATGTCCGCGGCGATCCGGCGACAGCCCCGCCATCGACTGCGGAGCACGCCGCTCCCCGGCCTCAGTCACCGAGGATCTCGACGAGTCCTCTGCCGTCCATCGGCCACCTCAGATGGGTCACCGTCAACTCCGTCGCGCCCGGCCTGATCGACACCGACATCACCGGCGGCGCGCTCGAGGGCGAGCGCAAGGAAGCGCTGCTCGCCGGCATTCCCGTCGGGCGCAACGGGCGGGTCGAGGCACCCGTCCACGGGAACTCGTCGATGAGGTTGCGCCGGCGGACCTCCACTGGGTCCAGCCCGGTGGCCGCGGCGATGCGGGCCATCAGCCGTTGGGGTCGGACACGGGCGTGACCTCCCTGAACTCGGCAACTCGGCCGCCTCGCTGAGCGATCGCGAGCGTCGCTCGACGGCGCCCCAGCGGCCGCGCACACGCATCGCGGCCCAGGAGCCCGCGGCGACCTGGACGTCGACATGGTCCGGAGATTTGATGCCCAGGCTGCTCGACGACGGTCACATTCGCCGCGCCCCGCGTGTCAGCACTGTGCACGCCGACGCCACCACGGAGGAGAAGGATCAACATGAAGACGATGACCTGCCGCCAACTGGGGGGACCCTGCGACCTCGAGCATCGCGGCGAGACCGCCGACGACGTCATCAAGGCCAACGACCGGCACCTCAAGGACGCCGAAAAGGCCGGCGACGAGACCCACCGTGAGGCACGCGAGGCGATGAAGGGCCGCTGGCGGCACCCGATGAGGTCGATGGGCTGGTACCGCGACGTGAAGCAGACCTTCGTCGACCTCCCCCAGGACTGAGCCGGGACGCGGTCTCTCCGTCCGCTGTCGGCGCAGTAGCGGGCCGTCGTCTCGGTCCACTTCGACCGCGGAGACCCTGACGGGACCGAGACGTCGCCCCGGTCCTCAACCGACTGCTCGCCGGCTGACAGGCTCCCGTCGCCCTCCGGCCCCGTCCGGATCACCGAGCTGCTCACCGCGCTCCATATGAGCTCGTCGACGGGGGCGACGAGAAGGACTCCAACTCCTCGGGTCAGAACTCCTCGGGCCAGAACTCGGCCCAGACGTGGCCGGGCTCCTCGATCTCCTTCACGTGCAGCTCATACCCGCGGCGCCGGGCGATCGCAGCGGCCTCGTCGCGGTTGACGCTGCGGATCGTCAGACCCACCTTCTGGTCGCGGAGCACCCGCGCGGCCAGCTGCTGATCCAGCCGGCCCATCTCGAAGCCGGCCGCCCGCAGCTCGGTCCCGGCGGCGATCCCGTGTGTCACTCCACGACCTCCGTCTCTCTCGCGGTCCCATGCCGGCGAGACAAGTGTTGACCCTGCGGGACGTCCGTGTCTACAGTCCTCGGCGACAGATATATCAGTTGACAACGTTGAGGATCACGGATGCCGGTCACTGTCGCCCCGGAGGGTCGCAGCACCCTCCACCGGTCGCTCGCCGAGGCCGACCCGGAGGTGCACGCGCAGGTCAGGTTCGAGCTGCGCCGCCAGCACCGGACGCTGGAGATGATCGCGAGCGAGAACTTCGCGCCGCTCGCGGTCATGGAGGCGCAGGGCTCGGTCCTGACCAACAAGTATGCCGAGGGCTACCCGGGCCGGCGGTACTACGGCGGCTGCGAGCACGTCGACGTCGTCGAGCAGCTCGCCATCGACCGGCTGCGCGAGCTGTTCGGCGCCGAGTACGCCAACGTCCAGCCGCACTCCGGCGCCCAGGCCAACGCCGCGGTCATGGCCGCCCTGCTCGAGCCGGGCGAGACGATCCTCGGGCTCGATCTCGCCCACGGTGGGCACCTGACCCACGGCATGCGGCTGAACTTCTCGGGGCGCCTCTACGACGTCGCCGCATACCACGTCCGCGAGGGCGACCACCGCGTCGACATGGCCGAGGTCGAGCGGCTCGCCCACGAGCGCCGGCCCGCGATGATCGTCGCCGGATGGTCGGCCTACCCCCGCCAGCAGGACTTCGCCGAGTTCCGCCGGATCGCCGACGCGGTCGGCGCCTACCTGATGGTCGACATGGCGCACTTCGCCGGGCTCGTCGCCGCGGGGCTGCACCCCTCGCCGGTGCCGCACGCCCACGTCGTCACCTCGACCACGCACAAGACCCTCGGCGGCCCGCGCGGCGGGGTCATCCTGGCGGCGGACCGGGAGCTGGCCAAGAAGCTGAACTCGAGCGTGTTCCCCGGCCAGCAGGGCGGACCGCTCGAGCACGTCATCGCGGCCAAGGCGGTCGCGTTCAAGCTCGCCGCCGAGCCCGCGTTCCGCGACCGGCAGGAGCGCACCCTCGCCGGAGCGCGGATCCTCGCCGAGCGCCTGCTCGTCGAGCCGGGCGTCGGGGTCGTCTCCGGTGGCACCGACGTCCACCTGGTGCTGGTCGACCTGCGCGACTCCGAGCTCGGCGGCAAGCAGGCCGAGGACCGTCTCCACCGGGTCGGCATCACGGTCAACCGCAACGCGGTCCCGTTCGACCCCCGCCCCCCGATGGTCAGCTCCGGGGTGCGCATCGGCACCGCCGCGCTGGCCGCGCGCGGGTTCGATGCCGACGACTTCCGCGAGGTCGCCGACGTCGCCGCCCACGCCCTGCGCCCCCAGGTCTCGGACGCCGCGCTGGACGCCCTGGCCAGCCGCACCGCCGCCCTGGCCGACCGCCACCCCCTCTACCCGGAGCTGCAGGCATGACGACCGCACCGAACCACCGGCCGCCGGGCGCCCACCTGCCCGAGCACCCCGACCACCTCTGGCGCCACGCCGAGCCGAAACGCTCCTACGACGTCGTCATCGTCGGCGGCGGGGGGCACGGGCTGGCCACCGCGCACTACCTCGCGAAGAACCACGGCATCACGAACGTCGCCGTGCTCGAGAAGGGCTGGCTCGCCGGCGGCAACATGGCCCGCAACACCACCCTGATCCGCTCGAACTACCTCTGGGACGAGTCGGCGGGCATCTACGAGCACGCGCTCAAGCTGTGGGAGGGCCTCGAGGGCGACCTCGGCTACCCGATCCTGTTCAGCCAGCGCGGCGTGCTCAACCTCGCCCACACCGACCAGGAGGTCCGCGACTCGGTGCGCCGGGTCGAGGCGAACAAGCTCAACGGCATCGACGCGGAATGGCTCGGCCCCGACGAGGTCGCCAAGGTCTGCCCGATCGTCAACGTCTCCGCCGACATCCGCTACCCGATCCACGGCGCGACCTTCCAGCCGCGGGCGGGCATCGCCAAGCACGACTACGTCGCCTGGGGCTTCGCCCGCCGCGCCGACGAAGCCGGCATCGACATCATCGAGAACTGCGAGGTCACCGGCTTCGTCACCGACGGCGACCGGGTCACCGGCGTACGCACCACCCGCGGGGACATCGCGGCCGGCACGGTGGCCCTCTGCGCGGCCGGGCACACCTCGACCGTGCTGGACATGCTCGACGTGCCCGCACCGCTGCAGTCCCACCCGCTGCAGGCCCTGGTCTCCGAGCTGCTCGAGCCCGTGCACCCCACCATCGTGATGTCCAACGCCGTGCACGTGTACGTCTCGCAGGCCCACAAGGGCGAGCTGGTCATGGGCGCCGGCGTGGACTCGTACAACGGCTACGGCCAGCGCGGCGCCTTCCACATCATCGAGCGCCAGATGGCCGCCGCGGTCGAGCTGTTCCCGATCTTCGCCCGCGCCCACCTGCTGCGCAGCTGGGCCGGGATCGTCGACGTCACCCCGGACGCCAGCCCCATCGTCGGGCGCACCCCCTACGAGAACGTCTTCCTCAATTGCGGCTGGGGGACCGGCGGCTTCAAGGCCACCCCCGGCCTGGGGTGGGCGTTTGCCGACACCGTCGCCCACGGCCGCCCCCACCCGCTCGTCGCGCCCTTCGGGCTCGACCGCTTCGTCACCGGCGCCCTCGTCGACGAGCACGGCGCCGCCGCCGTCGCGCATTAGGAGACCCGGAATGCAACTCATCGCCTGCCCCTGGTGCGGCCCCCGCGAGGAGATCGAGTTCTCCTACGGCGGCCAGGCCCACGTGCCCTACCCGGACGACCCGTCGGCGCTCGACGACGAGCAGTGGGCCCGGTTCGTCTTCTTCCGCGACAACCCCAAGGGCCCCTTCGCCGAGCGCTGGGGCCACGCCGCGGGCTGCCGCCGCTGGTTCACCGCCGTGCGCGACACGCGGACCTACGAGTTCCTCTCCGTCGAACCCCTGGCTGGCGCGAACGTCCGATCGGAGGCCACCCCATGACCCACAACGACGGCCGTGTGGACGGCTATGGCCGCGTCGACCGGAGCCGCACGCTCACCGTCACCGTCGACGGCACCGCCTACACCGGGCACCCCGGCGACAGCATCGCTTCGGTGCTGCTGGCCCACGACGCCCGGCCGCTGAACACCAGCGTCAAGTACGGGCGACCCCGCGGCATCGGCGCCGTCTGGACCGAGGACCCGGTCGGGCTGATCCAGGTCGAGGAGCCCTTCCCCGAGCCGATGCTGCTCGCTGGCACCGTGGAGGCGACCGACGGACTCGCCGTGCGCGGCGTCAACGGTCTGGGGCGGCTCTCCGAGATGCCCGACGTCGCCCGCTACGACCGCAAGCACACCCACTGCGACGTCCTCGTCGTCGGGTCGGGCCCGGCGGGGCTGACCGCCGCCCGCACCGCCGCCCGTGCCGGCGCCAGCGTCGTGCTCGTCGACGACCGCCCCGTCGCCGGGGGCACGCTGACCGGCACCGAGACGATCGACGGCCGGCCTGCGCTCGAGTTCGTCGCCGAGACCGTCGCCGAGCTCGCCGCGCACCCCGAGGTGACGCACCTGCAGCGCACCACCGCGTTCGGCCACTACGACGACGGGTTCGTGCTGGCCCTCGAGCGCCGCGGGGAGGCGGCCCGCACCCGCCAGCGGGTTCACCGCATCCGGGCGGGCCGCGTGGTGATCGCGACCGGCGGGATCGAGCGCCCGATCGTGTTCGAGGACAACGACCGCCCCGGCGTCATGCTCGCCGCCTCCGCCCGGGACCTCCTGCACCGCCAGGGCGTCCTGGCCGGGCGCGAGGTCGTCGTGTTCACCAGCGACGACGCCGCCTACGCCGCCGCGGTCGACCTGCGCGACGCCGGCGCCGCCGTCCGCGTCGTCGACGCCCGCGAGCGCGCGCCCCGTCACTGGCGGGTCCGCTGCGAGAAGCGCGGCATCCCCGTCGACGCCGGGACGCACATCCACGGCACGCGCGGCGAGGACCGCGTGACCGCCGCGCTCGTCGGGGAGGACCGCCACGAGGTCCCCTGCGACCTGCTGCTGGTCAGCGGCGGCTGGAACCCAGCCGTGCACCTGTTCAGCCACGTCGGCGGGCGCCTGACCTACGACGCGGCGCTCGGCGCGTTCCGGCCCGCGGCGCCGGTGCGCGACGTCGAGGTCGTCGGGTCCGCGAACGGCACGGTCGACCTGGCCGACGTGCTGCGCGAGGCGGCCGGCCCCGACGCTCCGTACGCCGCGCCCGAGGCCGACCGCGAGCCGACGCTCGTGCTGTGGCGCACCGCCGGCGACCCGACCCGGCAGTTCGTCGACCTGCAGCGCGACGCCACCGTCGCCGACATCGAGCGGGCCGTGGGCGCCGGGATGCGCTCGGTGGAGCACGTCAAGCGCCACACGACCATCGGCACCGCGCACGACCAGGGCAAGACATCGGGGGTGATCGCCTCCGGCATCACCGCCGAGCTGCTCGGCGAGCCCGTCGAGCGCCTCGGCACTACGACGTTCCGGCCCCCGTACACCCCGGTCGCGTTCGCCGCCCTCGCCGGGCGGGAGCGCGGCGAGCTGTTCGACCCCGTGCGCACCACCGCGCTGCACGCCTGGCACGTGGCGGCGGGCGCGGAGTTCGAGGACGTCGGCCAGTGGAAGCGCGCCCGCCACTACCCCCGCTCCGGCGAGGACATGACCAGCGCGGTGCTGCGCGAGTGCGCGGCGGTCCGCTCGTCGGTGGGCATCATGGACGCCTCGACCCTCGGCAAGATCGACGTCCGGGGCCCCGACGCCGCGGTCCTGCTCGACCGGCTCTACACGAACCTGATGTCGAGCCTGAAGGTCGGACGCGTGCGCTACGGCGTGATGTGCGGCAACGACGGCATGGTCGTCGACGACGGCACCGTGCTGCGCCTGGCCGAGGACCGCTTCCTGGTCACGACCACCACCGGCAACGCCGCCTCCGTCCTGGACCGGATGGAGGAGTGGCTCCAGACCGAGTGGCCCGACCTGCGGGTGCGGCTGACCTCGGTCACCGAGCAGTGGTCGATCCTCGCCGTGGCCGGGCCGCGATCCCGCGACGTGATCGGGACGGTGTTCGGCGGTCCCGGTGGTGTCGACGTCTCCGCGGAGGCGTTCGGGTTCATGACCTGGCAGGACACGACCCTCGCCGGGACCCCGGTCCGGTTGGCGCGGATCTCGTTCTCCGGCGAGCTCGCCTTCGAGGTCACCGCCCGCTCCTGGTACGCGCCGGCGCTGTGGGCACGGCTGCTCGAGGCCGGGGAGCCCTACGGCATCACGCCCTACGGCACCGAGACGATGCACGTCCTGCGGGCCGAGAAGGGCTACCCGATCATCGGCCAGGACACCGACGGCACCGTGTCCCCGCACGACCTCGGCATGAGCTGGGCGGTGTCGAAGAAGAAGCCCGACTTCGTCGGCAAGCGCTCCTTCGCCCGGGCAGAGAACCAGAGCCCGTGGCGCAAGCAGCTCGTCTCTCTGCTGCCCACCGACGCCGCCACCAAGCTGCCCGAGGGGTCGCAGATCGTGCGCTTCTGCGAGGACGGTCGCCTGCCCGCGGCGCCGGTCCCGATGCTCGGGCACGTCACCTCCAGCTACCACAGCGCCGAACTCGCCCGGCCGTTCGCGCTGGCCCTGGTCAAGGGCGGTCGCGACCGGCTCGGCGAGGTCGTCCACGTCCCCGTGGACGGGGAGCTCGTGCCCGCCCGCATCGGCGAGTCCGTGCTGGTCGACCCCGAAGGAGCCCGTCGCGATGGCTGAGCCCACCCTGACCCTGACCCACCCGCTCGAGGACCGGCGTGCCCCGCTGGCCGCGGCCTCCGGCGCGCCGGGAGGCCCGCTGCGGCTCGAGCTCGAGGCCCCCGTCGCGGCCGTGGACCTGCGCGTCGACCCCGGCGGGAGCGGCCCGGCGGCGGTGGCCGCGGCGGTCGGCGGCCCCCTCCCAGACCGTCCCGACACGTGGACCGAGCTGCCCGGCGGTGCCGCCCTGCGCCTCGGCCCCGACGAGTGGCTGCTGACCAGCGCCGCGGCCCGGCCCGAGGACTGGGAGTCCCGCGTCGACGAGGCGGCCGGCGCCCACGGCGGCATGGCGGTCGACGTGTCCGCGCAGCGCACCTGTGTGCGGGTGCGCGGCACGGCCGCCCGCGAGCTGCTCTCGTTCGGATGCGCGATCGACCTGCGGCCCGGCTCCTTCCCCCCGGGCCGCTGCGCCCAGACCCTGCTCGGCCAGGCCCCCGTCCTGCTCGTCGCGCACGCCGCCGACGACCTGGCGCTGTTCGTCCGTCCCTCGTTCGCCGGCTACGTCGCCGACTGGCTCGTCGACGCCGCCGGCGAGTTCCAGCCCTCATCCACCACCACCTCCCGGGAGACGCCATGAGCCCCACCCCCCGCGTCGTCGTCATCGGAGCCGGGATCGTCGGTGCCAACCTCGCCGACGAGCTCACCGCGCGCGGCTGGACCGACGTCACCGTCCTCGACCAGGGACCCCTGCCCCTCACCGGCGGCTCGACCTCGCACGCCCCCGGCCTGGTGTTCCAGACCAACGGGTCGAAGGCGATGAGCGAGTTCGCCTCCTACACCGTCGAGAAGTTCCTGTCCCTGGGCGCCGCCCGTGGCGACGGGGACGGCGACTGGTGCTTCAACCAGGTCGGCGGCCTCGAGGTCGCCACCACCCCGGAGCGGCTCGCCGACCTGCACCGCAAGCAGGGCTGGGCCACCGCCCGGAGCATCCCGGCTCGCGTCGTCGACGCCGACGAGTGCGCCCGCCTCCACCCGCTGCTGGACCCCTCGCAGGTGCTCGGCGGCCTGCACACCCCGACCGACGGGCTGGCCAAGGCCACCCGGGCGGTCGCGGCCCTCATCCGCCGAGCCGAGGCCCGCGGGGCGGTGTTCCGCGGCTCGACCCGGGTCACCGGGATCTCCCAGCAAGGCGGCCGGGTGACCGGGGTACAGACCGACCAGGGCGAGCTCCCGGCCGACGTCGTCGTCTCCTGCGCCGGGTTCTGGGGCCGCGCCGTGGGGGAGATGGTGGGCATGCGGGTCCCGCTGCTGCCCCTGGCCCACCAGTACGTGTTCACCGGGCAGGTGCCCCCGCTCGTCGGCCGGGGCGACGAGCAGCTCGAGGCCCGGCTGCCGCTGCTGCGCCACCAGGACCAGGACCTGTACTACCGCGAGCACAACGACCGCATCGGCATCGGCTCCTACGCCCACCGCCCGATGCCGGTGTCGCTCACGGAGTTGCCCGAGGTCGACGACCGGGAGGTCAGCGCCGCGCGACAGCCCTCGATCCTGCCGTTCACCGAGGACGACTTCGCCGCGTCGTGGGAGGAGAGCCGCAAGCTGCTCCCCACGCTGCACGACACGAAGATCGACACGGGCTTCAACGGCGTCTTCTCGTTCACCCCCGACGGCGGGCCGCTGGTCGGTGAGTCGCCGGACGTGGCCGGCTTCTGGATCGCCGAGGCCGTGTGGGTCACGCACTCTGCGGGCGTGGCCCGCAGCGTCGCCCAGCTGCTGGTCGACGGGCGCAGCGAGATCGACCTGCACGGCTGCTCCGTGCACCGGTTCGAGGAGTTCCAGCTGGCCGACGCGTACGTCGAGGAGACCTCGAAGCAGAACTTCGTCGAGATCTACGACGTCCTGCACCCCCTGCAGCCACGCAGCTCGCCCCGCGACGTCCGGGTGAGCCCGTTCCACGCCCGCCAGGTCGAGCTCGGCGCAGTGTTCCTCGAGGCCCACGGCTGGGAGCGCCCGCACTGGTACGAGGCGAACGCCCCGCTGCTCGACGAGCTGCCCCCGGAGTGGCAGCCGCCGCCGCGCGACTCCTGGTCGGGCCGCTTCCACTCGGCCATCGCCGCCGCGGAGGCGTGGAAGACGCGGACCGCGGTCGCCCTGTACGACATGACACCGCTGACGCGCATCGAGGTCTCCGGGCCCGGTGCCCTCGGCATGCTCGACCGGCTGACCACCGGGAAGATGGACAAGACGGTCGGGGCGGTGACCTACACGCTGGCGCTCGACGAGGCCGGAGGGATCCGCAGCGACCTCACCGTCGCCCGGCTCGGCCCGCAGCTGTTCCAGGTCGGCGCCAACGGCCACCTCGACGTCGACCTGCTGCGCCGGGCGGCCGCGGACGCCGAGGGCGTCGAGGTCCGCGACGTCACCGGCGGCACCTGCTGTGTCGGGGTGTGGGGACCGCTCGCCCGGGATCTGGTCCAGCCGCTGACCGCGGCGGACCTCTCCCACGAGGGCCTCAAGTACTTCCGCGCCACCGGCGCCGAGATCGCCGGCATCCCGGTGACCGTGATGCGGCTGTCCTACGTCGGCGAGCTCGGCTGGGAGATCTACACGAGCGCGGAGCACGGGCAGCGGCTCTGGGACGTCCTGTGGACGGCGGGGCAGCCGCTCGGCGTCGCGGCCGCCGGTCGGGGCGCCTTCAACAGCCTGCGGCTGGAGAAGGGCTACCGCAGCTGGGGCACCGACATGAGCACCGAGCACACCCCGTACGAGGCCGGCGTCGGGTTCGCGGTCCGGCCGGCGTCGAAGGGCGAGTTCACGGGACGGGCGGCCGTCACCGCCCCCTCCGCGCAGGAGGTGTCCCGCTCGTTGACGTGCCTGACCGTCGACGACGGGCGCAGCGTCGTCCTCGGGCACGAGCCGGTCCTGGTCGACGGCGTCCCCGCCGGCTACGTGACCTCCGCGGCGTTCGGGCACACGATCGGCCGGCCGGTCGCCTACGCATGGCTTCCCGCGGGCCTCGAGGTCGGCACACCCGTAGACATCCAGTACTTCGGGCACCCCGTCCGGGCCACCGTGACGAGCGAGCCGCTCGTCGACCCCGAGATGGCGCGGATCAAGCGCTGACCGGCCACCCGGCGCCCACGGTGAGGGAGGCGCTGTGCGCAGCTACACGGTCGACCAGTTCCTGGACTCGTTCGTGTCCTGGAGCCCCGGCCCGGCCGGTCGGGACGCCGCCCTGCAGGCCGCCCTCGGTGCGGCGCTGCTCGCGAGGGCGGCGCGGGACGAGGGAACCCGGGCGGGGAGACCGCCCACGACCTGCGGGAGGTCGTGGGAGTGCACGCCTGCCCGGGTCGTCAGATGACTGTGCGGATCGCCTTCTCGAAGCCGAGGATGTGCTGGCGGGCCCGGCGGGCGGCGGTGTCGGCGTCGCCCTCGGCGATGGTGCGCAACAGGCCCGCGTGCTCCTCGACGTGGGAGACGAAGTCGGTCATCCGGTCGAGGAACAGGCAGAAGATCCTCGTCGCCAGGTTGTCGTAGCGCACGAGGGTGTCCTCGAGGTGGGGGTTGCCGGTGGCCCGGTAGATCGTCCGGTGCACGCGCATATCCCAGCGCATCAGCTCGTCGCGGCTCAGCCCGGGCACGTCGAGGGACTCGGTGGCGTCGGCGAGCTCGCTGAGCTCCGCGCGGACCGCCGCCGAGGCTCCCTCCGCGGCCCGCCGGGCGGCCAGCGGCTCGAGCTGCACCCGGATGTCGGAGATGTAGGCCAAGTCGGTGATGTCCACCGCCGTGGCGAAGGTGCCGCGCCGCGCGTAGGAGACGACGAGCCGGTCGATCTCGAGGCGCTTGAGGGCCTCGCGCACCGGCGTGCGGCCTACCCCCAACGACTCCACCAGCGCGACCTCGTCGATCGGCGCCATCGGCGGGATCTCCAGCATGATCAACTTGTCCTGGATCGCCTGGTAGGCGCGCTCGGACAGCGACAGCGGCGGGCTCGACTCCCGCTCGTCGGGGAGAACACTCACATCCGGAGCCTACAACAGAGGGCCCGGCCCTTCTCGTAGACCGCGCACTTAGATATACTAACTCCACATCAAACGTCCTGCACCTCGTCGCCGCTCGCGACGTCGACGCGCCCTTGGGGGGTGTTCATGGCCATCTCGGTGTTCGACCTGTTCAAGGTCGGGATCGGTCCGTCCAGCTCGCACACGGTCGGGCCGATGCGGGCGGCGTTCCTGTTCGTCTCGCGGCTGCACGACACCGACCGGCTGCACTGCGTCGCCTCCGTGCGTTGCGAGCTGTTCGGCTCGCTCGGGGCCACCGGGCGCGGGCACGGCAGCGTCCCGGCGGTGGTGCTGGGGCTGTGCGGTGAGCAGCCCCACCTGGTCGACCCGGTCGCCGCGCAGCCGTTGGTCGCGGCCGCCCGCGAGGAGGGACGTATCACCCTCGGCGGCAAGCACCCGATCGCGTTCTCGGTCGACGACGACGTCGTGCTCCACCGCACGAAGCGGCTCGCCTTCCACAGCAACGGCATGGTCTTCACTGCCCTCGACGCGGACGGCCGAGAGATCGCGCGACGGGAGTACTACTCGGTCGGCGGCGGCTTCGTGCTGGACGAGGACGAGACCGGGGAGCCCGTGCTGCGCGAGGACGCGACGCCGGAGCCCCACCCGTTCACCACCGGCGACGAGCTCGTGGCGATCGCGGACACCCACGGGCTGCGGATCAGCGACGTCGTGCTCGCCAACGAGCGGTCCTGGCGTCCGGAGGCCGAGACGCGCGCCGGGCTGCTGCACCTGTGGTCAGTGATGCGCGACTGCGTGCAGCGGGGCACCACCACCGAGGGGGTGCTGCCCGGGGGTCTGCGGGTGCGCCGTCGGGCCCCCGACCTGTGCCGCCGCCTGGACGCCGAGGCCACCGACGGCATCGCCGTGTCGGACATGGACCGCGTCACGCTCGACGCCCTGGCCGTGAACGAGGAGAACGCCGCCGGCGGCCGGGTGGTCACCGCCCCCACCAACGGCGCGGCCGGCATCGTGCCCGCCGTCCTGCACCACGCCGCGCGCGCCCTGCCGTCCTTCGACGACGACCACGCCGTGCGCTTCCTGCTCACCGCCGGCGCGATCGGCCTGCTGTTCAAACGGAACGCCTCGATCTCCGGGGCGGAGGTCGGGTGCCAGGGCGAGGTCGGCTCGGCGTGCTCCATGGCCGCGGCAGGGTTCGCCGAGCTCCTCGGCAGCACGCCCGAGCAGGTGGAGAACGCCGCCGAGATCGGCATCGAGCACAACCTGGGGCTGACCTGCGACCCCGTCGGGGGGCTGGTGCAGATTCCGTGCATCGAGCGCAACGCCGTCGCCTCGGTCAAGGCGATCACCGCCGCGCGGATGGCCGTGCGCGGCGACGGTACGCACCACGTCTCGCTGGACAAGGCGATCAAGACGATGCGCGAGACCGGTGCCGACATGAAGGTCAAGTACAAGGAGACCGCCCGCGGCGGGCTGGCTCTCAACGTCGTCGAGTGCTGACGGGAACCTCCATGACCGAGTCGTTCGTGCTCACCCTGAGCTGCCTGAACCGGACCGGCATCGTCCGCGCCGTCAGCAGTCACGTCGTCGCGCACGGCGGTGACATCGTCGAGCACCAGCAGTTCGACGACCCCGTGAGCGGGCGCCTGTTCATGCGCACCCGCGTGGCGACCCCGGCGGGATGCGACCTGGATGCGGTCGCGCAGGACTTCACCCCCGTCGCGCAGGCCTACGACATGCACCACGCATTCCATGCGCCGCGCGTCGTCCGGACCGTCGTGATGGTCTCGCGGTCGGGGCACTGCCTCAACGACCTGATCTTCCGCTGGCGATCCGGCACCCTGGGAGCCGAGCTGGTCGGCGTCGTGTCCAACCATGAGGACCTGCGCCCGATGGCCGAGTCCGCCGGCCTGCCCTTCTTCCACGTGCCGGTCACCCCCGGCACGCGCGACGAGGCGGAAGCCCGGCTCCTGGCGCTGGTCGAGGAGCTCGACGCGGAGCTCGTCGTCCTCGCCCGCTACATGCAGATCCTCTCCGACCGGACCTGCGCCGCGCTGCGCGGGCGGGCGATCAACATCCACCACTCGTTCCTGCCCGGCTTCGCGGGCGCCAAGCCCTACCACCAGGCCTACGACCGGGGCGTGAAGTTCGTCGGGGCGACGGCCCACTACGTCACCGCGGACCTCGACGAGGGCCCCATCATCGAACAGGAGGTGGTCCGCATCGACCACTCCTACGACCCGCGCGCCCTGCAGACCGTCGGCCGTGACGCCGAGGCGCTCGCGCTCGCCCGCGCGGTGCGCTGGCACTGCGAACGGCGGGTCCTCCTCGACGGCCACCGCACGGTCGTCTTCCGCTGAGGGGCCGGCGCCGCCGGCCGGGCTACTCGCCGCGGTAGCCCAGCTTGGCCGACAGCTCGGCAGCGCCCCCGCTCACGCGGGGATCACCCGCGCGAGGCCATCAGCTCGCGCGCCTCCTGCTCGGTGGACACCGCGGGGTTCGAGCCCGGCAGGTGACGCCCGGAGGGGTCGCGCAGCTTGATCAGGACCGCCGCGCCGGCGACCGCGGCGAGGATGAGATACACCGCAGGCCAGTACGCCCACCCGGTGTCGAGAACCACCGCGGTCATGATCAGCGACGTCGTCCCGGCGAAGGCCGACACGAAGATGTCGAACGAGATCGACAGGCCGCCGTAGCGGATCTCGGTCGGGAACAGCGCCGGCAGCGTGGACGGGCAGGTCGACGAGAAGCAGATCAGCAGCAGGCCCATCACGGCCAGGCCCAGGGCCACCAGCGACACCGAGCCGCTCTTGAGCACCAGGATCATCGGGAAGGCGAGCACGATCGTGCCGACCGCGCCGGTCCACAGGATCGGCTTACGCCCCACCCGGTCAGAGAGCCGCCCGAGGAGGGGGATGATGAAGACGGCCACCCAGAGCACGACGATCTGGAGGATCTCCGAGGTCGTGCTGGGGATCGCGACGCCGCCGACCTGGCTGACGTTCTTCTCCAGGTAGGTCGGCATGTAGCTCGTGAGCATGTAGTTGGGCACGTACCAGGCGACGACGAGCCCACCCGCGGCGAGCATCGCCGGCCAGTACTTCGCGAACATCAGCCTCACGGCCGCGCGGACCTCGGTGCCCTCGCGCTTCTCGGACTCCGAGAGCAGGGTCCGGAACGCCGGGGTCTCCTCGAGCTTCACGCGCCGGTAGACCCCGACGATGCCCAGCGGGAGCGCGACGAAGAACGGGATCCGCCACGCCCACGTCGCGGCGAACTCGGGGGTGGAGTACAGCGGGATGACCGTCGCGATCGTGGCGCCGAGGGCGTAGCCGATGAACGTCCCGCACTCGCCAGGTAGGCGTAGACACCGAAGTCGATTCGGTGATGTTGCCGACCGCCGCCGCGGCGACGGCACGCTTCATGACAGCGGTGTCGGTGACGGTGACATCCTTCGGCACACCGCCGGCTGGAGGTTGGGTCGCCTGCGTCATGTCGTCTCGTCTCGCCCCGAGCGACGGGACTGTCCGGGTTCGACGGAAACGACCGAAACGTCGTCAACGTCTGTGTGCGGGACGTGTTGTGCGGGCGCGGGCGTCGGGGGGAGGGCGCGAGAGGCCTCAGTCGATCTGCTGCCGCACCCAGTCGTGGAACTCGCCGATGTGGTGCTCGCTCGGCACGAGCACCCCGCCGCGGACGTAGGCGCGGGAGTCCATCGCCAGCTGGCAGCGCTCGCACGCGTCGAAGTCCTGCTGGTTGACGCGGTGGAAGAGCTCGACGGAGCGGTCGATGTCCGCGCCGCCGTCGACCACCTCGGGCAGGTAGAGCCAGTCGCAGAGCACGAGGGTGCGCTCGGTGGTCAGCGGGAACATGCGGTGGAACACGACGTGGTCGGGCACCAGGTTGATGAAGACCTGGGGCCGCACGGTGATGGCGTAGTAGCGCCGGTCCTGGTTCTCGCCGACGCCGGGGATGCGCTCGAGGCCCGCCGAGCCGTCGACGGTGAACCCCTGGACGTCCTCGCCGAACTCGGCGCCGTGCCCGACGAAGTACTGGGCGGCGAGACCGTTCCCGAATTCGGGCAGGACCTCGGTGAGCTCGGGGTGGATCGTGGCGCAGTGGTAGCACTCCATGAAGTTCTCGACGATCTGCTTCCAGTTCGCCGTCACGTCGTAGGAGATGCGCCGGCCGAGCTTCAGGTCGGCGACCTGGTAGCCGACGATCGTGTCCGGTGAGCCCAGGCGCGCGGTGACGTCGCCGACCACCGTGTCCTCGAACGACGGCGGCTCGGTGGCGAGGCAGAGCCACACGTAGCCGAGCCATTCGCGCACGTGCACCCGGTGCAGGCCGTACTCGGCCTTGTCGAGGTCGGGCATGTCCCCGAGATTGGGGGCGGAGACCAGCTTGCCGTCGAGCCCGTAGGTCCAGGCGTGGTAGGGGCACTGGAACGACCGGCGCACCGCGCCCTTCTCCTCGGTGCAGATCCGGGCGCCGCGGTGGCGGCAGACGTTGAGGTAGGCGTTGACCGTGCCGTGACGGCCGCGGGCGATGATCACGCTCTCGCGGCCGACCTGGACCGTCTCGAAGTCGCCGGGGTTCGGGATGTCCGCGGCGAGGACCGCGCAGAACCATCCTGCCTCGAAGATGCGGGCCTGCTCGGCCGCGAAGATCGTCGGATCGGTGTAGTACCGGCCTGGGAGCGTGCCGCGGAGGCTCGTCGGAAGTTCCGGCGACGCGATCTCCGGCGCGATCTCTCCGGTGGTCATGGTCCGTACTCCTCGAGGGTGCTGCATCGAATAGCGAGGGAGGCGTTGCGCAATGAGAAACTCAATCCATTATGCGCAACACCACGGTCCGGGACCGGCAGCTCCGCTGTCAAGGGTTCGCGGCCGGGAAACCGCCCACAGGCGCGTCCGATCCCATGTCGATCGCCCCTTGACAACCGCCCTCGTCTCTCCCACGGTCTGCTGTTGCGGATAAAGCATCACGGTTCGTCTTCCGCAACCCTTCACTCCAGACTTCGGGGTGGTCCCTTCCACCGGTCCGCCCCCGTGGACAGCGAGCTCGTGGCTCGACCGGTCCTACCCGCAGACACGTCGCCCCCGGGTCCGTCGTGGCCCGCGGGGCCGTCGCACGCGCGCGAGGGCGCGCGCCCACGAGGCCCACGAGGAGGCCCCATGAACACCATCACGATCGTCGGCGGCTCGGTCGCCGGCGTCCGGTCCGCCGAGGCCCTGCGCGGCGCCGGTTTCGACGGCCGGCTGATCCTGGCCGGCGACGACACCCACCGGCCCTACGACCGCCCACCGCTGTCCAAGGCCTTCCTCGAGGGCGGCGTCAACGAGGAGTCGATCGGGCTGCTCGACGCCGACGAGGAGGCGGAGCTCGGGCTGGAGATGCGCCTCGGCGTCACCGCGTCGCACCTCGACCCGGCCGGGGCCCGCGTCGTGCTCGCGGACGGCACCGACGTCGCCACCGACGGCGTCGTGATCGCCACCGGCGGACGGGCGCGCCGGCTGCCGGGCACCGAGGGCGTCGAGGGCGTGCACACCCTTCGCACCCTCGCCGACGCCGTCGCGCTGCGCGGGGCCTTGCGGGCGGGCTCGCCGCGTGTCGTCGTCGTCGGGGGCGGGTTCATCGGGGCCGAGGTCGCCTCCACCTGCCGCTCCATGGGTCTCGAGGTGACCGTGCTCGACGGCCTGCCGCTGCCCCTGGCGCCGGCGCTCGGCGACCGCATCGCCCGCACCTGCGCCGGTCTCCACGCCGAGCACGGCACCCAGCTGCGACCCGCCACGACCGTGTCCGGGCTCGCCACGGTGCCCACACACGCCCACGCCCGCCGCGTCGTCGGCGTCGAACTCGGCGACGGCAGCGCGGTCAAGGCGGACGTCGTGGTCGTGGGGATCGGGATCACGCCGAACACCGAGTGGCTCGAGGGTTCCGCTCTGCCCCTGGGCGACGGCGTGCGTACCGACGCGGGCATGGTCACCGACCTGCCCAACGTCGTCGCGGTGGGCGACGTGGCCCGCTGGCACCACAGTTCGGGCGCCCGGCGCCACGAGCACTGGACCAGTGCCGGGGAGCAGGCGACGGTGGCGGCGGCCAACCTGCTCGCCGGCGGGACGCGCGAGACCTTGCGGCCCAGCGGCTACGTGTGGTCCGAGCAGTACGGGCGGATGCTGCAGCTCGCCGGGCATCCGTCGGCGCACGACCGGGTCGAGATCGTCGACGGCGACGAGGGCGAGGGGCGGTTCGTCGCGCGCTACGTCGACGCCGACGGCGCGACCACGGGCGTCTTCGGGATGGGCAACCCCCGGATGTTCGGCCGCTTCCGCCGCAGCGAGCTCCGTCGCCGACCCGAGGCCGCGGCCTGAGCCGGCACCTGGACCCGCCCGACCCCGCCGTCACTCCTCGGGGCGCTCCAGGGGGATCCCGTCCGCCGACAACCTCGGCGGCGGAAGCTCGGCGCTCGAGGTCAGGGGCGCCGCACCCGCCAGGGGGCGGCCCGCGGACTCCTTGAGGAACAGGACGCTGACGAGCCCTAATACGCCAGCGGCGACGAGATAGTACCCGGGCCAGTCGAGGTTGCCCGTCGCGGTCGTGGCCGCGGCGATGACGGTCGGTGCGGTGCCGGCGAACACCGAGACCGACACGTTGAAGGTGAGCGCGAGCCCCCCGTAGCGCACGAGCGTGGGGAACATCGCCGGCAGCGTCGACGGTGCGACCGCGGCGAAGCAGACCAGGCTGGCGGCCATGAGGAACAGCCCGCCGAGCTGGCCGAGCAGGCCCTCCCGCAGCAGCCGGACCGCGGGCAGGGCGCCGAGCACGAGCAGGAGGCTGCCGGCGACTAGGACCGGACGCCGCCCCACCCGGTCGCTCAGCCGTCCCAGCGGCGTGATCACCAGCAGCATCGCCACCATCACGACGACCTGCAGCGCGGTCGACGTCGCCTTCTCGATGCCGTTCTCGCCATGCTCGGCCAGCGTGGTCGTGAGGTAGGTGGGCACGTAGTTGGTCAGGACGTAGTTGGTGATGTTCCAGGCCACGACCAGCCCACCCGCGATCACGAGCGCGCGCCGGTAGCGCACCCACAGGATCTGCAGGGCGCGTCGCAGAGGCATGGTGGCCAGGGCCGGGGAGCGCTCCATGAGCTGGCGGAACGCGGGCGTGTCCTCGAGTCCCAGCCGCAGGTAGATGCCGACAACGCCCAGGGGCAGAGCGAGCATGAACGGCAGGCGCCAGCCCCAGGACACGAGGGCGTCGTCGGGCAGCAGCGCGATGACCGCAGCGCTCGCGCCGGCGCCGAGCGTGTACCCGGTGAGGGTGCCGAACTCCAGCCAGCTCCCGAACAGCCCGCGCCGCCGGTCCGGGGCGTACTCGGCGATCATGGTCAGGGCACCGGTGTACTCGCCGCCGGCGGAGAAGCCCTGCAGCATCCGCATGACCAGCACCAACACCGGGGCCGCGGCGCCGATCGCGCCGTAGCTCGGCACGAGCCCCAGCGCCACGGTGGCCGCGGCCATGAGGACCACCGTCATCGAGAGCACCCTGGTGCGCCCGATGCGGTCGCCGAGCGGGCCGAAGACGAGCCCGCCGAGCGGGCGCATGACGAACGCCGCGGCGAAGGCGCCGAGCGTGTACACGGGGGCCCACGGGCCCGCCTCGGGGAAGAACACCCGGCTGAGCACCGCACCGGCCAGATAGGAGTAGAGGCCGAAGTCGTACCACTGCGCGACGTTGCCCACGGCGGCCGCGGTCGTGGCCCGACGGAGGGTGTGCTCGCCCTCGATCGCCGGCCGGGTACCACGACGCCGAGGCAGTGAGTGCTCGGCCATGTCCCCAGTCCTCCCGACCCACCGGCGGTGGCGCGAGCCCCTCCCCGGGGCAGTGTGCCGCGCCGACCGCGGCATCGGTTCCGCCACTGAAATACGGAGCGCGTATCAGTCTTGGGCCAGTGCTGCAACGTTAGCAGCGACGATGTGAGGCACAACCCTTGACGTCGGAGGTCTTCGAACCCCAAGCTACGTGTTGCGAATAGCAGGACGAGATGCGCATGGCGCAACAGGAGCGACTATGATCTACGTGGGCGAGCTGGCCGACATCCCCGAAGGGGAATCGGTTCGGGTGCAGGGCTCGGTGGCCATCGCGGTCTTCAATGTGGACGGCGAGCTCTATGCGATCGACGACACCTGCACCCATCAGGACGCGTCGCTCTCGGACGGCTGGCTCGAGGGATGCGCGGTGGAGTGCCCGCTGCACGCCGCATGCTTCGACCTGCGGACCGGGCGCCCCAGCGGCCCGCCCGCCAAGAAGCCAGTCCGGACCCACGCCGTGACCGTCGCCACCGACGGCTCCGTCCACGTCGAGGAGTCCGTGCGCGTCGAGGACCGGGAGCTGGCCCCGGCCGAGTGAGCGGGCTGTAGAGATGACGTAACAAAGCGTGACAAAGATGCCATGTGCAGGTGTGCTCGAAGTCTGCATCAGATTGGGGCTCGGCGGGGAGATGTGATGTCAGTCAGGAGCAGGGGGCCGGCCGTGCCTCCACCGCGTACTCAGGCCGACCGAGGTCCGACCGTCCCTCCGACGGACCTGATCGATCGGAACGCTCTCAGAGCCCCATCGATCCCGAACAACTACGGCATCCGTACGCAATACGCTGGCGCATAATCGCCGAGGTGAAGCCCAACCGGTCGGTTCCCGGCAGTGTTGTCATCCCGGTCCTCGTCTATCCGGATGTGCGAGCAGCGGTCACGTTCCTGGAGGCGGCCTTCGGCTTCGAGGAGCGGGTCCGCATCGGTGAAGACCACCGCGCCCAGCTGTGCTACGGCGACGGCGGGCTCATCGTCCGCGACGTCCACCACGAGGCGCTGCGGGCACCGGATTCCGGCGGCCACTCCCATGAGGTGATGGTCCGAGTCGAGGACGCTCGTGGACACTGCGAGCGAGCGCGGGCCGCCGGCGCGACGATCCCGTCCGAGCGCACCGACCATGCGTATGGCGAGCGCCAGTACCACGCCCAGGACCCCTTCGGTCACCGCTGGACCTTCTCCGAGACACTGGCCGACACCAGGCCTGAGGACTGGGGCGGCGTCAGCGTTGGCGGCTAGCTCCGCCAGGGCGAACCACACTTCCTGCGTGGAGGCGCTGCGCATCCGGCACAGATCGGGCTAATCGGTCGAGCTCGGTGACGACCAGAGGGTCACCGCCGCGCGTCGCGGCCAGGGCTTGGGCCAGGCCGAGGCGGGCGTGTTTGGCGCTCGAGAGTCCCTCGTCAACTTAGATCCGATTTGGGTCGATGCCCAGGCTGGCGAGCTGAGCGCGCTGTGTGACGAGATCCTGGCGAGCGGTCGAGCAGCGGGCGTGGATCAGGGCTGCGAAACTCGGCCCGTTGAGGGCACCTGCTGACCCTCAGGCGCCGCGGTGGGCGCGTGGGGGGTCGGGCAGGCGGTGGGCTGGTCGGTGTCGGGGCTCGTTGCGGAGTGGCGGTAGCCGGGATGCACCCCGGGGGTCAGCTGGTGGCGCTCAGCGATGCGGATCAACCAGGCTCGCAGCTGGTCGCGTTCCTCGTCGTCGAGGCCGTCGGTCAGGTCGCGTTCGTGGGCGGCGGCGACCGCGGCGAGTTCGCGCATCAGCTCGCGGCCGGTGTCGGTGAGATAGACCGCGTGGTATCGCCGGTCGGCCGGGTTGCGCCGGCGCTCCACGGCGCCGCGTGCCTGCAGATCATCCAGCAAGGCCACCAGTCGGGGGGGCGCGGTGCCCAACACCGCGGCCAGGTCCTGTTGGCTGTGCCCTGGTTGGCGGGCGATGAGCCCCAGCAGGCCGGCGTGCGCGCGGCCCAGCTCGAGCGCGGCGACGCGCTGCCCGAACCGTTCGGCGGCGTAGGCGCCCAGCTGGGCCAGCAGGAACGCCACTCCCAGATGCGGCCCACTCGGCGGCTGGCGCGCGCCACTCGTTGATTCCACAACATAACCATATCACTTGACATTTCGTTACATCAGGACAACTATTCCCTGCATGAACGGTGCGCTGAGCCGGGGCTTCGCGCGTGCGGCGGCGAGGAGGGCAGTTCGGTGACTGAGGTTGAGCGGCTCGGTCGAGCCCGCACGGCGGTCGGCCGTGCGCAGGGCAGGCATCGCGCGCTTCTGATCGCCACGTGCGTGGCGTTGCTCGTGGCCGCGGTCGGCGACGAGGTCACCGGCTACGACGGGCCCGGGCCGTTCATCTACTTGGCGTTCGCGCTGCTCGTGGCGCTCGTGCCCTGGCGGTTCACGCCGTTGGCCGCGACCGCGATGAGCACGTTCTTCGCCGTCGGCGGGCTCGCCTCGCCCGCGTTCGTGCACCAACTGCTCGATGCCGGTCGCCTCGGCGGCGTCGCGGCCGGCTGGGTGCAGATGGCCGGTTTCGCGGTCGCCGCGGTATGTGCCGTGGCCGCGGTCGCGACCGCCTCCTCCTCGCGCCACCAACCGTCTGTCTGAAGGAGTCCGCATGTTTCGCTGTTTCAATCGCCAGACCTTGCTCGCGTTTGTCGGGCTGGGCGTGGGCATCGTCGGACTGCTGGTGCAGTGGGGCGCCAACCCGGCGAAGTTCTCCGCAGCGCAAGGCTTCTTCGGGCTTGCGTTCCCGCCCGGCATCCTGTTCATCGTGGTAGCCGCGTTGCTGATGCTGGCCACCGCCCGCTGGTGGTAGCACGCGGTGTTCGGCGTGTTCATCGGGTTCTGGATCGTCGGCGTCGGCGGCATCGCCGGACAGCTCACCCCGAACCTGGTCTCGTCGAACCCGGGCACGGTCGCGGGCAACGTCGTGATGTCCGTCGGGCTGATCCTGGCGTTCGCCGCGGGGGTTGCCAGCATGGTCAGTGGACGCCGCGCCCCGCGGCTCGCGCGGAGCTAGTCCGCGGTCACCCTCCTGAATTCGTCGCCCTCTTCCTCGGTCTGGTCGGAGAGAAAAACAATGCATGAACCGAGCCTGCGGGCGCGGACGATTCACCGTGCCGGCGCAGCCGACACGATGACGCGGACCTGTTACGGGATCGCGGTGGTGCTCGTGGCGAGCGGGCTGGTGTCTCTGGGCCTCGGGCTGGCCGCCGCCGACGGGTGGGACGTGCCGGTCTCCTGGCGGGTCGCGGCCGACTTCGGGGTCGGCTTCGGCCTGGTGCTGGCCGCAGTCGTCTATACCGCCGCCAGGCTGAGCCTAGGTTCGGCGGCGCGGGCGGTGCTGTTGGGCGGCCTGGCCGTGGCCTGCGTGCTCGAGGTGACCACCTCCACCATCCAGGCCTGGCAAGGCCAGCCCGTCTTCTTCAACTCCACCGCCCCGAACGCCGTCCTCGCCGACGGCGTCCCGGCCTTCGGCGGGGTGATCATCGTCGCGGCCGCGGTGGGCCTGTCCCTGGCCGCCGCCCGCCGCCACGAAAGTCGACCAGTAGAGATGACGCTGGCGGTACGTGTCGGGGCGGCCAGTTTCCTGGCCGCCGACCTCATCGGGGTGGCCATGATCGTGGCCGGAGGGCGAGCCAAAGCCGCCGCTACCACGGCGGGCCCCGTGGCCACGCTTGCGGCCACGCAGGCCTCGATGCGGCTGCTGCCCGCCCACCTCGTAGCCCTGGCCGGCATCGGGCTTCCGCTGCTGGCGGGGCTGGCCGCGCGCACCACCTTCAGCCCCACCGGGCAGACCCGGCTCGTCGGGCTGGCCTGCGCCGGCTACCTCGCCGGCGCCACGGGGATCGTCGTGGCCAACCTGCTCGGGCTGGCCCCGTTACCCCCCGCCACCCCGATGACGGTGACCGCGGCCGTGATCGTGGTCGCGGGCGCGGCCGCACTGCTCGCCGCGACGGCCGCGATCGCGGCGGGCCTGATCCGACGATCGCCCTACACCCATACCCGCGACCAAAGCCGCGGTCCGCGATGGCCCGCGGCTCGGTAGGCCACCCGATCAGGGACCACACCGCTGGTCGGGCAGCCACGTCGGTAAGGCTGCCATCGAACGATTCCTGCGCAACTTCGCCGCGGTCGGCCTCCGCGGCGAGCTCGGTCGTCTATGGATCAGCGGCCCGCCCTGGGCAATGGAGATCTGCGTACGCTTCGACGACACCGCACGCGCACCCAACGGCGAACAGATCTACGCGAACAGGACAGTCATCTGGGCTCGCACCCGATGGGGAAAGATCATCGAGCAGCGCGACTTCTACGAGGAGACGGGCCGTATCCTTGATTTCGATACCGAGCTCCGCGAACTCGACATTCCGGTCATCAGTTGACCGTGTGGTGCGCTCGCAATGGCCGGTAGTTGCTGGACTACTGGGGCGCGGGATTTGGGGGCCCTGTCAGCGGGTCGGCCGCGACGGCGAAGCGGTTCACCACTGCACCCAAGGCGGTTCATGGTCTCCGAAGTGCACGCTTTGTCTAGCTGCGGGTTGTCGTCGAGCGCTCGGGGACGGGATCGTCGGTGTGGGTGTTCGGCGGGGTGTGGGGGCGGTTGGCGCCGAGCCAGCCCTGGTCGCCGACGCCGAGTTGGTAGGGCACGTCGACGACGACCACGCCGGGGGTGAACAGGAGCCGGGCTTTGAACCGGAGCGCGCTTTGGTTGTGCAGGAGTTGCTGCCACCAGCGGGTGACCACGTACTCGGGAATGTAGACCATGATCACGGTGTGGGGGTGGTCGCGGCGCAGTTCTTTGACGTGGGCGACCAGGGGGCGGACCAGGTCGCGGTAGGGGGCCTCGAGCACGGTGAGGTGGACCGGGATGTTGCGCTGGTTCCAGGCGGCGAGCAGGTCTCGGGTGTCGTTGGGGTCGACGTCGAGAGTCAGTGCGTCGAGTTCGTCGGGGCGGGTGGCCCGGGCCAGCGCGAGGGCGCGCAGGGCGGGTTTGTGCAGCCGGGAGATCAGCACGATGGCATGTACCCGCGCGGGCAGGGTAGGGCCGGTCGCCTCGTCGTCGGGGGCGACCTCGGCGGCGACTCGGTGGTAGTAGCGGTTGACCCCGCGCATCGCGACGAACAGCACGATCATCGCGGCGACCGCGATCCAGGCCCCGTGGGTGACCTTGGTGGCGAACACGACCACCAGCACCGCAGTGGTGAACACCGCTCCGAGGGTGTTGATCGCTTGCGAGCGGCGCATCTGGCGGCGGGCGGCTCCGGTGGGGCCGGTGCCGGTGTCGGTGGCGGGGGCTGGGTTGGTGGTGGCGGCAACTGGCCGGCGCAGGGCACGCTGCCAGTGTCTGATCATGCCGGTCTGGGAGAGGGTGAAGCTGGTGAACACTCCGATGATGTAGAGCTGGATGAGCCGGTCGAGGTTGGCGGAGAAACCGATGATCAGGACGACGGCGGCCGCGGCGAGCAGCACCACGCCATTGGAGAACACCAGCCGATCACCGCGGTTGTGCAGCTGGCGGGGCAGGTAGCGGTCGCGGGCCAGGATCGAGGCCAGCACCGGGAACCCGTTGAACGCGGTGTTCGCCGCGAGTACCAGGATGGCGGCGGTGGCCGCTTGGAACAGGTAGAACAGCGGCGAGGACCCGCCGTAGACGTCGGCAGCGATCTGGGAGATCACCGAGGGGTTCCCGTCCGGGCGGGCCCGGGCATCGATGCCCACCGCGAGCAGGGTGATCCCACCGAAGAGCACCACCGCGATCCCCCCCATGATCGCCAGGGTGGTGGCGGCGTTGCGGGCCTGGGGTTTCTCGAAGGCCGGTACCCCGTTGCTGATGGCCTCCACCCCGGTCAGCGCGGTGCAGCCGGACGCGAAGGCCCGGACCAGCAGGAACACCAATGCCAGCCCGGCCAGCCCGGTCGAGGGTGGGACGGGGTCGGTGGCGGTCGCCGCCGGCGCCAGTCCGGTGGTGGCGGCCTTCACCCCGCCCCAGATGAGCATCAGGACGGCAAGGGCCACGAAGGTGTAGGTGGGCACCGCGAACACCCGCCCGGATTCTCGGGCGCCACGCAGATTGGCCAGGGTGAGCACCACGACGACACCGACCGCGATGCCGACCGCGTGCGGCGCGAGCCAGGGCAGCGCGGAGGTGACCGCGACGACCCCGGAGGTCACTGACACCGCCACGGTCATCACGTAGTCGACCAGCAGCGCCGCGGCCGCCGCCAGCGACGCTGATTCGCCGAGGTTGTCTCGACTGACCACGTAGGCCCCGCCGCCGCTGGGGTAGGCGTAACAGGTCTGGCGGTAGGAGGCGACGACCGTGATCAGCAGCGCGACCACGACCAGCCCGATCCAGGGGGTGGCGTGCAGCGCGGCCAGGCCCCCGGCGGCGAGCACCAGCACAATCTGCTCGGTCGCATAGGCCACCGAGGAGATCGGGTCCGAGCAGAACACCGGCAGCGCCAGGCGTTTCGACAGCCGGGTATCCCCGAGCCGGGAGCTGGCGACCGGGCGGCCCAGCACCAACCGTTTCACGACCTCGAACACGTCCGCGAGTCTGATCGACCATGGGTGACCCCGACCCCGTTGCGGGCAGGCTTTAGCGATTTCTTAGCGCGCCTGGGGCGCCGCGAGGCCCCCCTGGCCGGGGGCATATGCCAACAATGGCCTTGTGGGTGACGACGACGAAGGGCTGCGCGACAGCGCGGGCGGCAGCCCGCTGTCGCCACGTCGCCGCCGGGCCGGGTGGGCGCTGGCGGTCCTGGCCCCGGCGGTGGCCACACTCGTCGGGGTCGTGGCCGGTCAGGGCCGGGACCTGTCGACCGACGTCGTGCTGTTCTTCCTGGCCACGGTCGCGGTCGCGCTGGTCGGCGGGCTCGGGCCCGCGGTGCTCGCCGCCGCGCTCGGTGGCCTGCTGCTGAACTTCTTCCTCACCGCCCCGCTGTACACCTTCACCGTCGCCGACCGGCAGAACGTGGTGGCCATCGCCGCGATGGTCGTGGTCGGGGTCCTCGTGGCCCTGGTGGTCGACCGGGCAGCGCGCCGCGCCACTCAGGCCGCCGTAGCGCGCACCGAAGCCTCGCTGCTCGCTGAGGCTGCGCGCACCGTGCTCACCAGCAGCGACCCGCTGCCCCGACTCCTCGAGCAGATCCGAGACGCGTTCACGCTGGACTCGGTGAGCGTGTTCGAACGTGACGACACCGCAGCCCGGCCGGCGGCGACTCGGTACCCCACCGCTGGAACCGCTCTTGATGCGGGCCGCCACCCAGCCACCACGGACCGCGCAGGTGCCGGCGTCGAGGTCGAGGTCGAGGTCGATGAGGGAGTGGGCCTGCTGGTTCGCGGCCACGCTCTTTCGGGCGCCGATCGCCGGGTGCTCGAAGCGGTGGGTGGGCAGGCGCTACTCGCGCTGCGCCACCAGCGCCTGCTCGCCCAAGCCACTGAAGCCCGCCGCCAGGCCGAGGCCCAGCAGCTGCGCAGTGCGCTGCTGGCCGCCCTCGGCCACGACCTGCGCACCCCGCTGACCGCAGTCAAGGCCGCTCTGAGCAGCCTGCGCGACCCGGCCCTGGTGCTCTCCGAGCCCGATCGCGCCGAGCTTCTCGCGACCGGCGAGGAATCCACCGACCGGCTGATCGCCCTGGTCAACAACCTGCTCGACTCCTCCCGGCTCGCCGCCGACGCCGTACGCCCACACACCAGCTCGGTGGGCTACGACGAGGTCGTCGCCGCCGCGCTCACGGCCACCACCCACCCCGGCAGGGGGCGGTTGCGCATCGAGGTCGACGAGACCCTGCCCGACGTCCGCGCCGACCCCGGCCTGCTCGAGCGGGTCGTGGCCAACCTCATCGACAACGCGCTGCGCTACGGCGACGGGGCATCGGTGACGCTGCGTGCCGGTATCCACGACCAGCGCGGCGAGCTCCGCGTGGCCGACAGCGGGCCTGGCCTGCCAAGCCCCGCCGCAGACCAGCTCTTCACCCCGTTCCAACGTTTCGATGACCACCCCGACGCCGGCGGCATCGGGCTCGGTCTGCACGTCGCCCGCGGCTTCACCGAAGCCATGGACGGCACCCTGAGCGCCGAACCCACCCCCGGTGGGGGGCTGACCATGACGATTTCCCTGCCCCTGGCCGCCACCTCAGCCCCCACGACCGAGGACCCCGACCGGGCTGGCGACGGGGCGAGCCCATGAGCCACGTTCTGGTCGTCGACGACGACGCACACCTGCTGCGCACCCTGCGGATCAACCTCACCGCCCACGGCTACACCGCGCTCACCGCCACCGACGGCGCCACCGCCCTGCGCATCGCCGCGGCCACCCCGCACCCACAGGTCATCGTGCTTGACCTGGGCCTGCCCGACCTCAGCGGTGTCGAGGTCCTCCGCCAGCTGCGCCGCTGGAGCACCACCCCCGTCGTGGTGCTCTCCGCGCGCAGCGACTCCACCGACAAAGTCGACGCCCTCGACGCCGGCGCCGACGACTACGTCACCAAACCCTTCGGCATGCCCGAACTGCTCGCCCGCATCCGCGCCACCCTGCGCCGGGCCGCTACCGACGACGCCCAACCCACCTTGACGACCGCTGATTTCACCCTCGACCTTGCCGCCAAGAAAGTCCACCGCGGCAACACCGAAATCCGGCTGACTCCGACCGAATGGGGAATCCTCGAGCTGCTCGTCCGCCACGCGGGCAAACTCGTCACCCAACAACACATCCTCAACGAGGTGTGGGGCCCGAGCTATCACAGCGAAACTCACTACCTGCGCGTCTACGTCGCCCACCTGCGACGCAAGCTCGAACCAGACCCCACCCACCCCCGCTACCTGATCACCGACCCGGGCCGCGGATACCGATTCGAACCATCCGACACGCGGTAGCCCAACGCGGTGGCCAACCTATGCGCGCGGACGTACGTTGCTGGCGACCGCGGTGCACTCGCGGAGCCGCAGTGCGCCGAGTGCCGGCAAGATCGTGCCCTCGATGTGGAACGCCTAGAGCGCGTGGGTGGAGTCTTCGCGCTTGCGCTCAAACCTTTGCCAGGTAGATGCCCGCAGCGTCGCTGAAGCGGGACGGCGGGGTGAGCTCCCTTGCCCGCGACGGCCCACCCCGCTGCCGGTTGGTAATGGCCTCGTGCAGCGCGCTCCGGGCCGCGGTCTTAGAAGGCCCCTTCTTCCACATGCGGCGGGTGACACCGTCGTGGCCGCGGAACCGGCAGCGGGCTACCCATGAGCCGGGAGACTCCTGGGCGACCGAGACCGAACCTGGCGCGCCGTGGGCAGCGGAGGCTTGGCCACGAGCTTCTCCGAGGACCGCGTCGAGGGGTTTGCGGCCGGTAAACGGCCACTCCGACACGGGGAGGGAAGCACGGCAGGCCGGTGACCTGCAACGTTGGGTGCGCCGTCAGGGACTCGAACCCCGAATCCAGCGGACGAGGTTCACCTCCGCAGCGGTGACCTGCCATGTGTATCTGTCCTGCTTAGCGACATGATCAACCGTGGCCGATCTTGTCCCGTGACCTCAGGTCGGCGGTCGTGATGCTACATAAGCGGTCCCCGATCCGGTCCGTTTGAGCTTCCAATGAGGGCGGCAGGACACGGCTATCAGATGATCGTCGACGACCGACGTATCGCCTTACCTCTGACGGACGGTCCAGCCTCTTCGGCCTCTTCGGCCTCTTCGGCCTCTTCGGCCTCTTCGGCCTCTTCGGCCTCTTCGGCCTCTTCGGCCTCTTCGGCCTCTTCGGGCTCTTCGGCCTCTTCGGGCTCTTCGTCGATCTCGACGTCGAATGGGCCACCGAAGTCGCCGGGTCGGTGCCGTGTCGGAACGGTTACGGTGGGCGACGGGCGGCCCTCGAGGCCGTCGGCGTATGGGGAAGCTCGTGGGAGGCGGCGCCATGATGCTGCGACGCCGCTTTCGCCCTTAATGGCGAACCGTCATCCTAATCGACTCGCTTCCCGCTAGGAGCTTCTAGGGTGCAGGTCGCGAGTGCGGCCGATATTTCCTTGTAGAGGCTGAATTACGATCTCCCTGCGCTCAGCGACGGGCGGAGAGCAGTGCGGCAACTGGCATCTTCTGACAAAGCTATTTCGCCGCAGGCTACCGCTTTGGGAAATCGACTGTTTCCACGAGGGTCGTGGCGACGCTGCCAGATGTGCGGTCGACGCGGTATTGGGAGAGCGAGACGCCGGTTGTGCGCGCCGTGACACGAGTGTAGCTGTGCGCGCGGTCTTCGTAGTTCAGCAGTCGATTGCCTCGCGCGTCTGTGTAGGGCAAAGCAGGGACCGAGCGGTCGGGAGTCATCACGTTGTGCAAGTTCCAGTACCCCCCTCCACCGGAAACAATGAACGGTAGCGGGTTGCGCTCCTCAGAGACAGGGTGCTCCCATCTCTGATAGTTGTGGACATGCCCAGCGAAGACGCACTCGGGTACTCGGCCAGAGTCTGAAATCGCTTGGTCGAGGAGTTGCTCCATGTATTCGCTGGGACCGTGGAACTGGTCCAGCGACAGCATGGGGTGGTGGCTAGCAATGATCAGCGGGATGTCGTGTGCTGCTGCCTGCATCTCCGACACTAGCCAGCGGTTCTGGTCGTCATCGACGTAACCATCCGCCACGACGTTGTCATATATTCCGATGACGGTAACGAAGGGAGTCGTCAGAGTGAAGTAGACGTTCGGCTGAGTCATGGTTAAGCGTGGCACGTCCCGTGCATTCGCGCTCGCCTGCGGAGTTCTGGCGCAGAAGTTTGCGACAAACGCCTCGAGTGAGGGTGTGCCAGGATCGAGAGGGGTGCCGTCGTGGTTGCCTGGAACTGCCATGATGGGCCCGGGATAGTCGGCGTAGGGTTCGTAGAACTGAGAGTAGTACTTGGTTGCCTCGCCGTTGTAGTAGATAACATTCCCAAGTATATAGAGAAATTGCACCGGATCGTGTTCTCTGTGCGCCTCCTCGGCCATGGCCTTGACCACTGCTAACTGAATCTCGGGTGAATGTATTCCGCCGACGTCTCCGACCATGTGGAAGGTCAGGTGATCGTCACTGCGGACGCGCGCCTACTCGTCGGTCGCAAGGATCGACTCCAAGGTCAGGCGAAACGGTGGACGACCTGTCGGTGTCGGAAGCGGCTCGAGGTGTCGGGGTCGCGCGGTGGCGTCCGCAGGGGATCGTCCCCGCATTGGGAAGCGGTCGAGCGCGGGTACCGACTGCGGCTTGTTCACATCTATCACCTAACTTGGACGGCGACCGCTCCATTGGCGGAGGACCAACGTGATCCACGCCGTATATGGGGCGCTCGGTCGCATCTATCGTCGACTGGATCTTTAGAAGAAAGAGCGGCGCCACGGTCTGGACCGGGGGTTTCGATCCGATCCGACTGGAGGGTCGCGGGGCATCTGATCTCTGGCAGTTGATCTTTGACGACTTGTGAGGCCTTCTGGCGACGACTGACGAGGAAGGCGAAGTCCACGCCTCAGGTGGGAACCTGAGAGTTCGGCGGACTGTGTGGGATGTGTTCGGTCAGCATCTGAGCCGTGCGGTGCGCATCTTCGGCAGCCTTAGACGAGGCTTGAATTCCGAAGTACGCCGTGATGATCGATACGATCGCACTCGCGATCGCGCCCAACGCCGACCCCGTGGAGCTGGGATCTTTCAGAATAGCGACGATGAGAATGGCGACGAGCCCTGATATCCCCAATGTGGCGATAGCTAGCCCGTATCGCCAACGAGCTATTTCGTATCGCTCCTCGGCAGGACTCCCGACACGACTGTTGGACGGAGCCTCTTGCCCATCAGCTCCCATAATGATGTCCTTTCTCAGCTTGCACGCCTGGCGTGCGGAAGCGGGGAGTCTCCGGCGTGACACTCGATGGAATATCATCGGGAAACCGGGCTCTCGCTCTCCCTGGTTAGTCTGAGAATAGTTGCGGAGATTGGCGCTCCGATCCGGGGGCGCGGCCATCGCATCGACCGTATCTATCGCTGGCTTTGGTAAGATGAGCGAAGTGTCGGCGCTGCATAGGCGACGGTGTTGTTACTGTACTGATGGGTGCGCGAATCAAATTCGCCCCCGCACGTAATCATGACAAGTCGGGGCGGGCCGCCGGTATCGAAAGTCTCAGGCGGTAACAGAGCCTTACGATAGGAGCGGACAGATTGCACGACGTAGGTGGTCGTGCCGTGCTCTCTCCCGAGGAACACCGGCGTCCCCGTCTGCAGGCGTGCCAGGTGGAACAACGCCCCTGGTCCAGCAGCTCGGGTATCTACATGCCCATCGAGCACGACCGTCCCCTGCCCCGATCCTGGTGCGGCGCCGGCTTGCCACCAACCTAGGACGAGCGGGTCGCTGGGTACCGTTAGTTCCCCATCGGTGGCAACGTCCACGGGAATTACTGGAGCGTCTACGCGGAGGGCAGGGAGTCGGAGCTCCACCGGCGGATTGGCGAGACTCACCGTCGTCTGGTCGGCGGCGCCCCCATTCCCGCGAGCACTCGGTGGTGCGGGGCCAGTCGTGAGCTGGTCGTGGACGAGAGCGGGAGCTGGCGGCTCCGCGTAGCCGACGTCGAGCACGACCACGACGGCCGCCACCGCGATCAACCGCAGACAGCGACCGAGGAAGGACAGTGTCACGGCGTAGTTCCGGTCGCGGCTGCGCCGCCGTCGCCAGCGTTGACCCCACGAGGCGTGCTTGCTCCCGGCGGCCCTTGGGGACCAGGGTCACCTTTCGGGCCCGGGGGACCGGCGTCGCCCTTCGCGCCGGGCACACCGGGGTCACCCTGGTGTCCTTGCGCTCCAGTGTCACCCTTCGGGCCGCGGCACGAGTCCTGCTGATAGCTCGATGGCGCGGCGGTAGTATTGCCCTGGCAAACGATGTTCCGGGGACCGCCGACGCCCAGCAGAGTCAAGATGAGGGCGACGAGCGCGGCCGCCAGAGCGAGCCACGACACTATTGCCGTCGACAGGGAGCGGCGCCTGTGGTCGTGCTCCCCAGGGCGAGGGCCCTCTTCGCTGTAGGTGCTCATGTGATCGTCGCTCGATCAGACGGCCTGGGGTGGCCGGGAGGGGTGCGTCTTGAGGTAGCGGGCGACGATGGCGTCCTCGACGTTGGCGCGGAGGTTCGTGCAGCAGGTCTCCTGCGCGGTCATGTAGCAGTTGAGTTTAGCGAGCCGGCCGGTGAGCTCGGCGACCGCGTTGTGTCCCTTCGTGAGGCACGTGAGCGCCTCGCACAGGCACGTGACGTAGGCATTGGCGTCCGCGAAGCCAAGCCAGACGTTGTCGAGATCTCGCTGGGCGACCCGAGCCCGAGCCCAGAGGCTCTTGGTATCGATCTTCGAGGTGTCGCCGGCAAGATCCGTCGCAATCCCGTTGACCCGGCCTTGTAGCTGGCTGATCCGGGTCGCGAGGTCGGTCGGCTCGGTGCTCAGCTGGTCGAAGCAGGCTTGCGCCGCCGACGTCGTGCGGGTGTACACCGCGATCTTCCCGGTGAGGACGTCCTCCTTGTCCTCACACGTGGTGTCGAAGTCGCAGTCGAGGTCGTTCGCGCAGCAGCCCTCCGACCCGCCGCAGGCCGCCAACCGCTCCGCCACCCACTCGTAGGCCTGCTTCAGGCCGTTTACGACCTCGGTGTCGTGGATCAGACACACGATCTGTTCCTCGACGGTGGTCAGCGTGGTACGGATGTCCTTGACGGTCTGCTGGTTCGCGGTCCGCGCCTGTGTGTAGTTCGTCCGCGCCGTCTTGTACTTGTCCCGGGCCGTCGTGATGGCGGCTTGGACGCCTGCGATGTACTTGGCTTGCTCCGCCACTCCCGCGGCATCGCACTGGAGCTCGTCGAGGATCCCCGGGCATTGGTCACACGGGTCGACGTCGTCCTGAGACGGTCCACACGGTTGGTTCATCATGGTCGCGACTCCTGATCTGCGGGTCGGGCCCGCGCAGCGTGCGGCCGCTGCTGTCACCGCACCGTCGCCGCGACGCACACGTCCGCCACATCGCGACGGTCCGGTGACGCCTCGCCGCTCAAGCTGCTCGCATGGCCGGGTACCGAGGACTTGCCGCGACGGGGCGCAGTGTCGTCGCGCTGCTCAACAGGCGGTTCGCTGATGAGTTCGGTGCCGCCGCGCGACCGACCGCCGTGCTCGCCGGCTCCGCGGACTTCGAGGCCTTCAACAGCGCCGACGCGGTGATCCAGCTGCCCGCCGTCTCCCTGTACTGCTACCGCGTCAGCGTCGACCGCGAGACCCGACCCGGGTGGGCAGGTGTGGCCGGCGCCGACGGCGTCCCGAGGATCCCGCTGCGAATGCACTTCCTCATCGCGGCGTGGGACCAGTACGTCGAGTCCGAGCTGGAGTGGCTGGGTCTCGTGGTCCAGATCCTCGAGAGCGAGCCGACCCTGACCGGTCCACTCCTGCACCCGAGCGGCGGCTGGGACCCCGGCGACTCGGTCCACATCATCCCCGACGACGACCTGGCCCTCGAGTCGATGAGCGAGGCGTTCCGGGCGCTCACCACGAAGTACCGGCTCTCGCTCCCGTATCTCGCACGGGTGATCCGAGTGGATGGTCGCCAACGAGCGGTCGACGATCCAGTCGCGACCGTGGCGGCCGGCCTGGAGGCGAGGGGCGCACCGTGACCGTGCCCGTCACGCTCGCCACCTCGGTCGGCCGGGCCGTGGTGCTGCATCGCCTCGCGCTGGGGGTGCAGCCTCTCGACGCCTTGACCGCGCTTCCGTGCCTGTCCGCGCTCCGCGTGGGCCGAGAGATCGCCGATGGGCCGGTAGACCGTCGAGCCGACCCGGCCTGGCCCGTGGTCGACCTCGAGGCGAGTGGCACCGCCCGCTACAAACTGCGCCACGGCGCGGGCGTCGGCACCGAGGTCGTCCTGCGCATGGGGGACACGGCCCGGCGCGTTGTCCCCCGGCGGTTCCGGGTGCCCCTGTGGTCGCTCGCCGAGGTCGGGACGGCGGAGGCGGGCGGCACGGAGATCTCGGTGCGAGCGCGGGTCCTGCGACCGTCGCTGTTCCCGGGTGTCGCGGCGGCCATGCAGCCGGGTACCACCGGGGTCCGCGGTCGGGTCGCTCTCGGCGGGGGCCCGGTGCGCTGGCCCCGACTGACCGCGCTCGGACCTGGCGACGTGCCCGTCGGGCGGGCCCACGGCGACGACCGGGGCGAGTTCGCCCTGCTGATCGCCGACGCCGGCCTCATGCCGCCTCCGGCCCCCGGCGTCCTGCCGGTCGAGCTGCAGATCACGGCTCGGCCGCCGGGACCGGGCGCCGGGCCCGCCCCGACCGATCCGTGGGCCGACCTGCCGGTGGAACCGGTCACCCGCAGCCAGAACCCCGCGCTGCAGTCCGACCTCGACAACGATCTGCTACGCGGCCTGACCCCACCCGCCGGCTACCGGCTCTCGACCCTCCCGCGCCCCCGCATCGACGTTTCGGTCGGCGAGGTCGTGGTGGTGGGCGATGTCCCCTTCATCTCCTGACCGACCCGAGGAGTCGCTGCATGCCCGAGTACTTGACCCCCGGGGTCTACGTCGAGGAGACCAGCTTCCGGGCGCGCTCCATCCAGGGAGTGGCCACCAGCACCACCGGCATGGCCGGTGTCACCGCCTACGGCCCGACGCCGTACCGACTCGAGCTGCCCAGCGACACGGTCGTCAACCAAATCCCGACCCCGCTGCTGATCACCAGCTACGCCGAGTACGAGCGGGCCTTCGGCGAGCTCGGCGACGTCGACGGCGACACGAACTACCTCGGCTTCGCCGCGCGGGCGTTCTTCGCCAACGGCGGTCAGCGGCTCTACATCGCCCGGGTCTTCCCCGGGCTGGCCGCCGACCCGCTCCCCGACCCCGCAACCGTCCGCGGGCTCTTCGCGACGCTACCCGTCGGCAACCCCGCCGTCCTCACCTGGCACGCCCGCTGGCCCGGCGCCGCCGGTGGCAGCATCCAGGTGACCACATCGTTCCGTCGCAGCGGCAACGTCGTGGTCACCGAGGAACGCAACGGGCAGCGGGTCGCGCGGCTGACTGGTGTCGCGCCCGGAGCGGCGGTCGAGATCGGTGCGCGGAATCCCGACGGCACCGTCCAGAAGATCAGGGACACGGTGCCGCCCACCGGGGACATCCGCATCGTGGCCCAGGACCCGCAGGGCACGCTCGGGTTCCAGGCCGCCGATCAGAGCTTCCAGGCGGTCGCAGCCGATACCGTCGCCTTCCACATCACGCTCGGGATCAGCGTGCAGCTCGGTGACACTCCGACCGCCCTCAGCGGGCTCGAGCTGGATCCCGATGGGGTCAACCCACGCTCGGTGTTCACGGTCGCCGGGCCCGAGGACCCAGCGGACGACCTCACTCCGGTGTGGCTGGAGCTGGTCGCGCCCGCCGCAGCAGCACCGCCGGTCACGCCGGCCATCGTGCTCGATGCCTTCCTCCAGCTCGCCGCGCCGACCTTCGGCGGCTCCGGTCCGCGGTATCTCGCCGGCGGCGGCGATGGTGGCACGCCGGACGCCGACGACCTCAACGGGCGGGAGGCCGACCCGGACAACGTCCAGAAGCCCGCGACCGGGCTGCAGGCGCTCGGTGAGATCGACGACATCGCGATCGTCGCCACCCCGGACACCGCCCGCCTCGCTCCTTTGGGCCAGGAGCAGGCCGTCGGCAACCTGTTGGAGCACTGCGAGCAGCTGCGGTACCGCGTCGCGATCGTCGATCCGCCCGCCTCCGACACATCGCTCTCAAAGATTCGGGAGTTCCGCGCCACGTTCGACTCCACCTACGGCGCGCTCTACTACCCCTGGGTGGAGATAATCGACCCCACCCAGCGGCCCGACCCCGGCGCGCCGCCGCCCACGCTGGCGTTGCCGCCGTCGGGCTACGTGGCCGGCATCTACGCCCGCAGCGACGTCGAGCGCGGGGTCTTCAAGGCGCCGGCCAACGAGGTCGTCCAAGGCATCACCGACCTGACCACCAACGTGACCTACGGCCGCCAAGGCGTGCTCAACCCCGAGGGCATCAACGCGCTGCGCTTCTTCGAGGGGCGCAGCCGCCGGGTGTGGGGCGCCCGCACGATGAGCTCCGACCCGGAGTGGAAGTACGTCAACTTGCGCCGGTTGTTCGTCTACCTCGAGCACTCGATCGACCGGTCGACCCAGTGGGCGGTATTCGAACCGAACAACGAGCGCCTCTGGGCATCGATCCGCCGCAGCATCGAGGACTTCCTGGTCGTGGCCTGGCGCGACGGCGCGCTGATCGGGGCCCGGCGCGAGGACGCGTTCTTCGTGCGCTGCGACCGCACCACGATGACCCAGAACGACCTGGACAACGGTCGGCTCATCTGCCTGATCGGGGTGGCGCCCACCTATCCCGCCGAGTTCGTCGTCTTCCGGATCGGCCAGTGGACGGCCGACGCCCAGAGCTCCTGATCCCCATCCCGACTCACGCGCGGAGGTTGGACGGTGCCCGTCCGAGACAACCCCTACGGGGCGTTCAAGTTCATGGTCAAACTCGGCGACGCCTGGGCCGAGGACACGCTCATCGGCGGGTTCTCCGACGTCAGCGGGCTCGGCAACGAGGTCAAGTATTCCGAGTACCGCAACGGCAACGAGAAGGAGGGCCACGTCCGGAAGGTCCCGAACGTGAACACGACCGACGACGTGACCCTCAAGCGCGGCGTGATCGGCGATCCCAAGCTATTCGCCTGGCTGCGCGACACGCGGAACGGCGTGCACGATCCCCGGACCGTCACCATCACCCTCCACGACGAAGCGGGTGCGCCGGTGTGCGCCTGGAAGCTGGAGGTGGCCCAGCCCAAGAAATGGGTCGGTCCGACGCTGGCGGGCAAGGGTGGCGGCGAGGTGGCCATGGAGGAGCTGCACCTGGTCGCCGAGTCCATCGACTTCGACGAGCTGTGACCACCCCGTCGGCGGGGCTCGTGCTCGGCGCCCCCGGGGTCTACCGCGTTCCCGATCTCCCGTCGTTGGCCGGACTGCAGCCGGTCCGCCTCGACGTCACCGCCTTCGTCGGCGTGGCACCGCGCGGGCCGGTCGGCCGCCCGGTGCGGGTCGACCGGTTCGTCGACTACCAGCGGCGATTCGGCGGGTTCGAGGGCTACAGCCTGCTGCCCTACGCGGTGCGCGCGTTCTTCGCCCAGGGTGGGCAGCGGGCGTGGGTGGTGCGGGTCGCCCCGCCGGTCCTGGACCCTGAGGCGGTCGCGCGCCACCGCCTCACGCTGGGCAAGGACGCCGTCCTCGAGCTCGCGGCACGCGACGAGGGCAGCTGGGGTGACGGGCTCAGCGTCGGTGCCGTGGCCCGGTTCGCCACCCAGGTCACCGTCGACGTGACGGTCAGCGACGGCGACGCCGGCATCGATCGCACCGAGGTGTTCACCGGGCTCGGCCTGGACCCAGGCCATCCCCGCTTCCTGCCCCAGGTGCTGCACGACGCTTCGACGCTCGTGGCGCCGACCGGCGAGTGGGCGACCACCCCGCTCGTCCCCGCGGACGAACTGCCGGCGTGCGTGGCGTCCGAGCGCATCGCCTGTGGTCGCGACCGGTGGTCGGACATCGTCGCGGAAAGCTTCTTCGACGACCAGGACGCCCGCGACCCCACCGAGGACTGGGTCGACGTGACCGACCCGTCCGACCCCGACCAGCCGCCGGCGCACCGCGGGGTGGACGCGGCCTCGCTGGTCGACGAGGTCGGTCTGCTGGTCGTGCCCGACCTGCTGTGGTCGTTCCAGGCGCCGGTCGGCAGCACCGAGACCACCGAGCCACCACGCCGCCGCGGCTTCCACCGGTGCGAGCCCGACCCGGCGCCCACGTTCTACCCACCCGGTCCCGTCCCGCTGACGCAGCTGGATCCCCTCGATGCCGACGACCTCGAGGAGGTGGGGCGCCGGCAGACGCGGCTGGCCGAACGGGCCGCCGACGCCCGCCGCTTCGTGGCGCTGCTCGACGTGCCGCCGCGCCTGCCGGTCGCCGCGATCGTCCGCTGGCGGGCGCTCTTCGACACGCCATACGACACTTCGTACGCTGCGGCGTACCACCCCTGGCCCGGCGTCGCCCGACCCGACGACCCGCAGCGCCGCACGGTCCTCGTCCCGCCGTCGGCGTTCGCGGCCGGCATCCTCGCCACCCGGGAGCACCGGTACGGGATCTCCTGGGGTGGGGCGAACGAGCTCGCCGCCGACGCCGTGGTGGCCGACGTCGTCACCGACGCCGAGCATGCCGCGCTGCACCCGCTGGGCGTGAACATCTTCCGTGTCGAGCGTGACGGGGTGCGGCTCTCCGCGGCGCGCACGCTCTCGCGTGATCCGGACTACCGCCAGCTCTCGGTGCGCCGGCTGATGACCACGCTGGCGTTGACCCTCGAGCGGGAGCTGCGCGACCTGGTCTTCGAGCCGAACACACCCGCGCTGCGGCTCATGGTCCGCGACGCCCTGGTCGAGCTGCTGCGCGGGCTCGACCGCACCGGAGCGTTCGCCGGGGCCACCGAGGCTGAGTCGTTCTTCGTCACCTGCGACGACGGGCTGAACCCGCCGCAGAGCCAGGGCCTCGGACGGCTGATCGCCGAGATCGGGGTGGCCCCCTCGCAGCCGCTGGAGTACCTGGTGCTGCGGCTCGCGCAGGACACCGACGGCGATCTCAGGGCGGAGGAGCGCGGTGGATGAGCTGCTCACCTCGTTCCGGTTCGAGGTGAATCTCAAGCGCAGCCCGGGCGTGCCCGGGGACGCCACGACGGCGCGGTTGGGCACCGGCGCGTTCGCCGAGTGCAGCGGGCTCGAGCTCGAGGCCGACGTCCGCGAGTACCTCGAAGGCGGCCGCAACGACGGGGTGATCCGCCGGGTCGGCCGGGTCAAGCTGGTCCCGCTGGTGCTCAAGCGCGGCATGATCGTCCCAACTCCGCCTGCGCGCGAGCAGGATGTGACCGCTCCCGATCCCGGCTACGCCGACCATTCCCTCTGGGACTGGTTGCAGGGCGTGGTCGGCGGTCAACGACCGGTCCTGCGTTACAGCGGAGACGTGTTCGTGCGTGACGCCGCGGACACCCGCGTGACGGCGCATTGGACGTTCGAGCGCGGTCTGCCGGTCAAGGTGACCGGACCCTCACTGAACGCCCGCAACGGGGAGATCGCGCTGGAGGAGCTGCACATCGCCCACGAGGGACTGCGGCTGGAGCCGGCATGACGGCGCCGTTCGCCCACGCGACCCTGCAGCGGCTCAAGGACAGCGAGGCTCCCGGACCGGGTGGGGAACGCACGCTGAACGTCCAGGCCGCCGGCGCCGCGGTGGCGGTCCAGTTCAACCCCACCTCGCTGCGCCTCGAACGGCAGAACAACATCGACCACGGCGGGGTCACCGCGACCAGCCAGCGCGTCCAGCAGCCCGCCCAGAAGGGCGCGACGCTGGCGGTGGACCTGGAGTTCGACACCGCGGAGGAGGGGACCACCAAGGTTCCCCTCGACGTGCGGACCCGTACCGCCCTGGTGCGCCAGTTCGTCGAGCCGGGCGGGGTCACGCCGGGGACCCGGGACTCCGGGAAGCCACCGCCGCGGGTGCGGTTCCAGTGGGGAACCTTGATCTTCGTCGGGCTGGTCGAGCATCTCACCGAGGAGCTGGACTACTTCGCGGTCGACGGCACCCCGCTGCGGGCCAAGGTCAGCATCAGCATCACCGAGCAGAACCTCAAGATCGAGGAGAACGCCACCGGGCGGGGAGCAAGGGACGCCAAGAGCTCCACCCCGCCGGGGGGCGGGCCGGCCCCCGGGACGCTCGGTTCCGCCGGGACCAAAGATGTGCGCCAGGTGGTCGAGGCGGCGGCGGGCGACAGCGTCCAGGACCTGCTCGCCCGGCTGGGCGCCGACCCTGCCGCGTGGCGCTCGGCGATGAACGGCCTGACCAGCCCGCTGGCGCTGCCGGCCGGCACACCGGTCCAGCTCGGACCGGAGGCCACCACCGCGCCCGGGGTCGGTGCCGCCTCCGGGTTCGTCGCCGGGACCGGGATCAGCGATCCCTCAGATCTGGCCGCGGTGCTGGCCCGGGCGAGCGCGACCGGGGCGGCCGCCGCGGACGCGGGGCTCGCGCTGGCCGCCGGTGGGGGAGTGGCGGCCGCCACGGCCCGGGTGGTCGGGAACGAGACCGCCGCGACAAACGGCGCGGAGCGGGGCTCCTTCGCGGTGCCCGCCGTGGCCTCGGTGCCAGCGGACGCGGGCGCGGCGGTGTCCACCGTCGCCGACGCCGTCGACCCGCGGGCGACGACCTACGGACAGGCGATCCCGCTGCGGGCCCGGGCCCTAGCGACGACCGTGGCGGCGATCGCGGCCGAGGGCAGGCGCGCCCTGCTCGCTCGGGCCCGTACGGACGAGGTCCCGACCAGCGACGCGCCCGGGCAGGCCCCGTGGGCGCTCCTGCCGCCCGAGGGCGATGAGAGGCAGTGAACGGCATGGAGCCGCACATCGAGCTGGTGAACGGGAACATGTTCCACGGTCCCGCGGACCTCGTCGTGATCCCGATGTCCACGAAGCCCGCGATGACCCCGTTCGTGCAGGAACACCTGCGGAACTTCGACATCCCGGCGCCGAGGACACCGATGAGCGCCGGGGAGGTGCGCTTCGAGCAGCTCGAGCAGGCAAGCCAGGTGGCTCAGTGCGCAGCCTTCGCAGCGGCCGTCGAGACCGGGGGTCCGAGGCCCAACGCCGACCTGGTCCGCCGGGTCGGCGAGGAGCTCGGCCGCTTTGCGACGAAACAGACTTGGGTCAACCGCGTCTCGTGCCCGCTCCTTGGGGCGGGAGCGGGTCGGGTCGACGTCGTCGCCTCGTTCCAGAGCCTGCGCGACGGGCTCCGGTCGTCGCTCGGCCGGTCCGACGTCATGGTCCGCCTGTTCGTTATGGATGGCGCCGACTACCGGCGCCTGGGCGGGCAGCTCACGCCGGGACCGACCATCGGAACCGCGCCGAACCCCGACGCCGCCCGCGCGGTGCGCGTGTTCCTGAGCTATGCGTGGTCGAGCGAGTCGCATCGCTCTTGGGTGAGGTCGCTCGCGAAGCACTTGCGCGAGTCAGGGATCGAATCGCGACTGGATCACTGGCATCTGCGGCCGGGAATGAACCGATTCCAGTGGATGTGCAACGAGCTCGACATGGCCGACCGAGTCGTCATGGTGTGTGACGAGCTGTACAAGCAGCGAGCCGATCGTCTGCACGGCGGAGTCGGGTGGGAAGTCCGGCTGATCCAGGGAGAGCTTGCTACCCGCGATCCGGAAATGCCACCGAAGTGCCTTCCCGTCGTTCGTGCCGAGCGCTTCGAAGACGCCCTGCCCCGGTTCCTGCCGGGCGAGATCGCGTTCCCGGCCCCGCCGAGCAGCGGACGGGCCGATGAAGACCGATTTCGGCGGGCCCTGGTGGCTGAGCTGAACCAGACCTACGAGAAGGCACCGCCGGTCGACCCCCGACCTCGGATCGTGATGACTGCGACGCAGCGGTGACGGGTCAGCGCGCAGGCTGTGGCGGCGGAGGTGGGTGCCGATGAGCGTGCACGTCGACGAACTGCATTCGGAGGTCGTGCCGACCGGGTGCGCTCGCGCGCGGTCGGGCCGGGGACAACACCGCGCCGTCGAGCCGGTCGGGGCGGCGGAGGATCGCTGGTGCGAGAGCCGGGGTCGCGTCGAGTTCCTGGCCGCGCGGGTGCGGGCCGAGGGCTTCGATGACTGAGCCGGCGCTGGCCGTCGCCGCCCCGGTGTTCACGGTGGACGGCCAGCTCATGCGCGACCTGGCCCAAGACTGCGTCCGGTTGGAGGTCAGCGAGGGCGTCGAGGGGCTGCGGACCCTGCAGGCCCACGTGCTCGCCGTGGGACGCGGGACGGCCGGGCCGCCGCAGCGGATGCTGCACCTCGACGGCGGCACCGTCGACCTCGGTCGCTCGCTGCGCGTCGCGCTCGGTCCGGACGCCGTGCAGCGCACCGTCTTCGACGGCACCATCTCCGGGCTCGAGGCCGTGTTCGTCGACGGCGATCCGCCCATCGTGATCCTGCTGGCCGAGGACCTGCTGATGCGGCTGCGGATGACCCGCCGCATGCGCACCTACCGCGACGTGACCGATGCCGACGTCGCGGCGGACGTCGCCGCGGCGCACGGCCTGCAGGCCGACGTCGACGTGGACGGGCCCCGCTACGACGTCGTGCAGCAGCTCAACCAGAGCGACCTGGCGTTCCTGCGCGAGCGCGCCCGGCTCGTGCAGGCCGAGCTGTGGTGCACCGACGGGACGCTGCACTTCCGCTCGCGACCACGCCGCGAGGCCCCCGCGCTCACGCTGGTGCAGGGTGTCGGGCTGCTGTCGGTGCGCCTCTGTGCCGACCTCGCCCACCAGCGCAGCGAGGTCGTGGTCACCGGGTACGACGCGCAGGGTCGGCAGGGCATCGACGAGCGCGCCGGCCCGGACGTCGTCGAGGCCGAGACCAGTGGCGGGCGCAGCGGCGCCCGACTGGTTGCCCGGGCGCTCGGCGACAGCGCGGCGATCCGGGTCCGTGAGGCGGCGCTGACCGGGGCGGAGGCCCAGGCCTGGGCCCGCGCGGAGATGCTGCGTCGCGGGCGGCGGTTCGTCGAGGTCCGCGGCACCACCCGGGGCAGCCCGGACATGGTCGTCGGCAGCCGGTTGACCCTGCAGCGGGTGGGCGGCCCCTTCGACGGCGACGGCTACTACGTCACCTGGGTCCAGCACCGCTATGACCTCGCCCACGGGTTCCGCACCCACTTCACCGCGGAGCGGGCGACGATCAACACGGCGGCCGCGTGATGGGCCTGCCCGCGCCGGTCGACGGCTCCGCCCCCGGCTACTTCGGCGTCTACCCGGCGATCGTCACCGACCTGGTCGACGACGACCGCCTCGGACGCATCGAGGTCCGGTTCCCGTGGCTAGGTGCCGACGGCGACCGCGACGTACGGGCGTGGGCGACGCTGTGCTCGCCGTACGCCGACGACAACCAAGGCCTGCAGGTGCTCCCCGAGGTCGACAGCCAGGTTGTGGTCGCGTTCGAGGCCGGGAACCTGCGCCGGCCCTACATCATCGGGGCGTCGTGGAACGGACAGGCCACGCTGCCGGAGGACCCGCAACGCGTCAACGACATCCGGGTGCTGCGCTCGCGCGGCGGCAGCCGGCTGGAGTTCGACGACGCCCGGGCGGGAGCCAAGGTGTCGGTGACCACGACAAGGGGGCACCAGGTCGTCCTCGACGACCTCACCCAGGACGTCACCGTGCGCCACAGCAACGGGTGCACCCTGCACATCGACGTCACCGGCCGGGTCGAGATTCGTGCGAACGTCTCGCTCGACGTCACCGCGCCGTCGGTCAACGTCAACGCCGCGATGTCGACGTTCTCCGGCGTCGTGCAGTGCACGACGCTGATCGCGAGCGCCCTGGTCAGCTCGCCCGCCTACACCCCCGGCGCCGGGAACATCTGGTGAGCGGCGAGCACGGCTACGCGCTGCGGGCCCCCTGGTACGTGCGGGCGCGCAGATACGGTCCCGACCTTCGCGACGCCCGGTCGCTCCGACCGGAGATCCAGAAGTACGACAGTCCGGGTTTCGTCGACCGGCTGCTCGCCGATCCGGCGGACTCCCTGACCTACGACGAGACGACCGACACCGCGCCCAGCGACGACGTGTGCTCGTTCCTGCTACCGGTCCCGCTGTCCCACCGCGGCCGCGGGCGGGCACGCCTGGCCACGCACAAGAAGGTGCCGACGACGCTGCGCAAGCTCTACCAACCCAGCCACCAGCGCTTCTACGTGGTCGTGGTCGAGCTCTTCTGCGACGAGCCCGGCCTGCCGCGGCCGGGCGACACGCCGGGTCTCGACGTGAAGTTCGTCGTGCGGCGGCGGACGACGACGGTGCACGGCGACGACGCTCAGGTCCAGAAGCTCGCCCGCGACCTCGTGGTCAGCCTGTTGAAGGGCAAGCCGGACTGTGTTCCGGACGCGACGGGCCTCGATCTCGATCAGGCCAATGACCTCCTCTGGGCCGACGACGCGGAGCGGGAACGATTCGAGGCTGACCACGCCGAGCTGCTCGAAGCAGTGACCGCCGAGACGTGCGAGCAGGCCTGGATGGTCAACCGCGAGCGCGGCGAATGGCGCGCCGTCGGCACGCCTGCCGAGGACAAGCTCAAGGACGCGGAGCAGGAGCTGCCGATGTGGCGGCTGCCGGACAGCTCTTTCGCGTGCGAGGCGGCCCGCACCCGATCACTCTGGTTCGGCGTCGTGCCGACCTACTCCGCAGACAAGGACGTCGCCGGCGTCCCGAAGCTCGACGAGCACGCCATCTACGAGATCCGGTGCTTCGCACGGGTGCCCCTCCCGCCCGGCCATGAGCACTGCACACCCCGAATCTCCTGGAGCCGTCCGACACGCCCGTTCCGCCTCGCGGCCTTCTTCGACCCGGACGGCACCAAGAACCACAGCGTGACCATCAAGGGCCCCGACTTCCGGGCGCTCGAGGCCCGGGCCGGTCAGCCGGCGGGACCGGGCGGCGTCCGGATCGAGAGCCCGCCAGCCTCCCAGCTGCAGTTCGACCCGGACAACGGATCGCCGAGCAACCCCTCGATCGGCGGTGGCGAGGTCTGCACGTTCGCGCTCGAGCTCTTCATGATCGTCGCGATGTTCGTGTTCAGCCTCTTCCTGCCGGTCGTGGTGTTCCTCTTCCAGCTCTGGTGGCTGCTCGCCCTGCGGTTCTGTGCCCCGTTGCCGTCGGAGTCGTTCACGGCGCTGGAGCAGTACTTCGATGGCGGGGGGAAGCCCGGGAAGCTGCCGCTGCGTGACCCCGACCCGAAGAAGCCGGATGAGGAGAAGCTGGACGCGGTCCTCGGCGCGAGGGGCAGCGCGGCGCACATCGCGAACGACCCCGACCTCAGGGCGGACCCCACGATGACCGCCGATCTGGTGGCCGCGTCCGATCCCGGGCAGGCCGCGCAGGGCGCAGCTTCCCTGTCGGAAGAGAGCCCGCCTGATCCCCTCTGTCATCGCGGTTGATGTACATGGAACGCCATTGGACTCGTGATCCCGCGATATCTGACTGATGTCACTCACGACGAACCGCACGGCTCCCACGGTCTTACGTCGATGACGACGTTGCCGAACCAACGCTCCTCGAGGACCTGTCGGGTGCGCTCATTTGATACGATGAACCGATAGTCCAGGCCGCACGTCCTCGCGATATCGCGATGGTTGAGAACCTGTCGGTCGAGCTTCGCCAGTACGCCCGGTGCAGCCCACCAGTGTTCCTTGAAGTACTGCTCGTACCCACACTTGCACTCGAACCAGGTGTTGCCGCGCAACGCATCGATCTCAGCCCACCTGCTCGCGCGGGAGGGTCCCAATCTGATTTCATATGAGAATGGACTACCTGTCACAACATGGCAATAGATGCTCGACAGGGGGTCGTCGCCGAGTGGTTCGATGGGGATCAATGTGCATCCGCCCAGTCGACGGGAACGTGGTGCGAGCCGGCTCTGAGCAAGAGCGGGCACCTGTTTGGTTCGCTGCTCGAGGGATTCCTCGAGCGTCTTGATTCGCGCCCTTGCGCCGGGATCGAAGTCCTGCCGGTAGACCGGAAGATCAGCGAGGAAGGTGGGAGAACTCAGAGTGTGCATAGGCAAGGACAGCGCCGACCAGCCCCTCTTGCGGCCAAGCGCCTGATCGATCAAGCCAAGGGTCGGAATGTAGTCGTCGGCGATTCGTTCCAGGTCTTCTTCGGCCTGGGCCCGGCTCACCGCCTGCTCGATTGCGTCGAGGACATGGAAGAGCCGCACTCGTACCTGTCCGCTGACGCCTCCGCTCGGGCCGCCTATCGACTCATAGTAACGAGTTCCATGCTCAGTGATGAATCCATGAGAGGCTGCGCCCCCACGGGCGAGGGTCGCCTCCGGACGCTCGGCTTCAAGCAGTACTTGAGCTCGGTGGCTCGCGATGCCTGCGCGGGCCATGATGGCCCCGAGGCTGTAGTCGTAAGGAGATGGAGTTGCGTAGCGGGGAACGCCTGACACACCGTGCGACCCCACTTCCACGTTGTCGTTGGCAGCCTCGCCCTCCGGAACGAAACTTGAGATCGGCTCGGCCTCCACAGCGGGCATGGCCTGGCGCATGACAACGCCTGGCGTGCTCTCACGGCCTGACGTCGACACGCGAGAGATGTTGATCGTTGGGTGATCGAGCGCCTGACGGTCGACGAAGGGCAGGCTGTCAACAGCGGTGGCGGCCGCTCCGGCATCGTGCTCCAACGCTCCGTGGGGGTCGCTGATGCGCAGGTCGACTTCCGACTGTGGATTTGTCGACACCGAGTCCGCGACCGGCCCCCGCCGTTGCTGCACCACGTGTGCCAGTTCGTGGGCGATCAGTCGTCGGCCCTCTCGACTCGTCGGCGCGTATTGGTCATCGGCGAATACAACGTGTTCGCCAGTGGTAAATGCCAAGCTATCAGTTGCCTGTGCAGCTCGATGGGCGGAATCGCCACGGTGAACACGAACGGACCCGAAATCTTGGCCATACAGCGCCTCCATCGCCAGCCGGGTCATAGGGTGAAGTTGCTCACCCGGTTGGCCCACGGCCGACTGAACCAAGCGTGTCGTCGTGTCGGCCTGGATTTCGGCGGAGCGCTGGCGCCGAACTGTTCTGACGCCGTCGTCGCCCTTCCGGTCGAGCGCATCTCCGCAACTCCGCTGCAGTGCGTACCGGACGCTCACAGCCAGAGAGTCGTCGAAGGCTGTCACCCCATCGTCACCCGGCGGTAGCTGTCAAGTCAAATGAGACAATGGATCTTGCTGGGTTGGCTGTAGCTGCTCGGGTTGGTTGATCCACGCCTGCGCGGGCAGTCGTGGCGGGCGAGGCCGGCGGCTGAACCGCTCGGGATGCCGTGCGCGGGCCCGGTCGAGGGTCGCCTGGCGAGGGCGGGAATGCGTGCGCGAAACCCCGAGGTCGATCATGAGGTCGGACACCGGTTTGGAGGTCATCGAGCCACCCCGGTCGGCGTGGATCGTCTGCGGGGCAACGAGGTTACGGGCGATGGCATCGTTGAGGAAATCCTTCGCCACCACCGCGTCCTCCGCATTCGCCACCAGCCACCCCGGTGCGTACCGGGAGAAAATGTCAAGAACCGCATATAGCTTGTACCATTCTCCTTTCCGGGGGCCCTTCAACGCGGTGATGTCCCAGCTCCACACCTGGTTCGGGCCGTGCGCGACCAGCTCGGGCCGCACCCGGGGCGGATGGCTGGCTTGGGCGCGTCGTTCCCGGCTCTGTCCGGCCTCGCGGGCGATGCGGTACATGCTCGACTCCGAGCACCAGTAGCGGCCCTCGTCGAGCTCACGCGCCCACACCTGCGGGATCGCCAGGTCCCGGTAGGTCGGCGAGTTCAGCACCGCCAGCACCTGGGCGCGTTCGTCGTCGCCCAGCGTCGAGGGCGGTGCGCGCCGCGGGCGCGGCGGCCCGTGCACCGGCCCCAGCGCCACCCCGTGCGGGTCGGCGTGGCGGTAGTGCGTCGCCCGCGACCGCCCGGTCAGCCGGCACGACGCCGCGATCGACACCTGCGCGTCACGCAGTTCGCGAAATGCGGTGTTCAGGACTTCTTCGGCGGGCGGCGCCGGTGGATTCTGGTCGTCCGCGCTCTCGGACAGCTGCTCCAAGAGCGCGTGTGCTTTTCCCATGATATCCAGCGCCGTCCGAGTCTTGCCCAGCTCGGCCTCGAGTTTCGCGTTCCTGGCGCGGAGCCGTTCCAACTCCGCGGCCTCCGCGGACCGGCGCGGCCGTTTCTCGGACCGTCGAGAATCCGCCACCCCTTCCAGTGCACCGGCATCCCGAGCGCGGGTCCACTCGATCACGTGGGACGAATACAGGCCCTCCCGACGCAGGATCGCACCCTTCTCTCCATTCGGAGCGTTCTCGTACTCCGCGACAATCGCCAGCTTGTACTCCGCACTGAACGACCGCCGAGACGGGCGCGGCGACGGCCCATCGGCCGACCGCGGCCCTGACCGCGAGGGCGAGGATGAGGACTCGTCCTGCCCACCGCCGGCGCCACGCCGCTCCTCCGCTGACACGGACACCAGAATCTCCGATCACGCCCTCTGCTGGGAACCACTCACTTCAAGCTGTCTCAGGTGATCTTGACAGAGAGGGGCGGGGCGCCTCGGCTTGCCGGGTGGACACAGACTCTCGTAAGAACGGTCACGGCGCCACCTGCGGACAGGATCAGAGTCGAGGGCGCGGAGAAATGGGAACGTGCAGAAGCGGCTCCGTGGTCGACCCGGCGCGATCAGATCAGGCCCCATCTGAAGTGGGCGATCGGGACGAACTCGCCGACGCCACCGAGTCCCTCGAGCGCGGCACGGAGGTCGGTCCGTACCAGGAGCACACCCGGGAGTCCCCCAACGTGGAAGATCGCGGGGGCATCGAGCGGGATCCCTCGAAGGACGAGTCGACGGACCGCGAGAACCCGCTCGGGGCGGCCCGGGACGTGGTCCCAGTCCGAGCGGCCACGATCGAAGCAGTCGACGTGTGCGAGCACGTTGAGGATCGCGTACCCAGGGGCCGACGAGTCGTGCGGGAGCCGCACCGCGACGAACTGTGCCGGCGCGGCCGCCCCGATGAGCTCCTGTACGGCGGGTGATACGACGAACGCGGAGAAAGAGGACCCGATGACGTTCCCGAGACTGCCCTCGCTCAGGTACCGGACATCGACTTCGGGAGGTGGTACCGAGAGCGGCCGTCCGAGGAAGATGTCGGTCTGCTGGCTCTCTGAGAGCCCCCGTTGCGACTCGGCGAACGCGTGACCGGAGCCAGGTCCGAGGAACTGCCACACATGATGTGTCGTACTCAATCGAGCTTCTCCTCGCGAGCTGCCAGCTTCCTGTGTTGGTAGGCCGCGACCTTCCTGGCGCCGGCGAGTTGCTCGACCGGTGGCAGGCCCCGGAACGCGTCGAGCTGGCGTCCGACCCGAGCCGTGTAGTTCGGGTGCGGCCCCTCGTGGACGTCCTCGGTGAGGCATATCCCGTTCTCCCCGCCGTTGAAGGCGAAGCCTCCCCGGACCGCGGCCGCGACGACGCTGTGGCCGCCGATGCCCAGCGGCCCCCAGAGCTCGAGCGGGATGACGTGATGAGCCTGCTCCTCAGCCCGGCATCCGAGCGCGCGCCGGAGCTTCGCCCGTTGCGACTTCTTCCACCGGGCCACCGGGTCGAGGCGCTCGAGGAGCCCCTTCTGGATCCGACCCTTCACGATCGTCAGCTTCGGGACGACCCGGACGAATCTCAGCTTCCGGCGGAATCCCGACGGGAACGTTGCGCTTGTCCCTGACGTAGTAGTACGCGTCGGCGGGAAGGGTGCGAGAGGCGACCAACCGGTTGATCAGGTTCTTCTCGACGTACGTGGTGATCTCACGGCCGCGCCCCACAACGCCCGGCGAGACGGTGGTCAGAGCGCGTACGCCCGCGCTGATCCGGGCCGCGGACGCTCGGGCCAGCTTCCCTCCGACCGCGTCCTTTGGAGAGCGCCGCACATCCGGTTCCGCAGCTCCCCCCGCCTGCTGGGCGACGTGGGTCAGCTCGTGGACGAGCAGGCGTCGACCCTCGGGCACCGAGGGCGCGTAGCGCGCGGAGCCGAAGAAGATGTCGCGACCGATGGTGAACGCCTTCGCGTCCAGAGCCTCCGCGGCCCGGCCGGCGTGCGCGTCGGCGTGCACACGGACGTCGGCGAAGTCGACACCCAGTTCGACGCCCAGCTCCAGGTCGGGTGGCAGCGGGTGACCGTGCGAGGCCGCCAGCTCGGGTTCGATGTGGTGCTGGGCCGGCGTGGTTCCTCCCTGGATGGCTCCGTGGAGCGGGTCGAGCTGCGCGAACAGCGTCTTCAGCTCGGGGGCCACGATGTCATGGACGTCCGCCTCGATGCCGCCGAGGACCTCGTCGACCGCCTCGGTTGTCGACGTGACGAGCGGCTCGAGGGCGCCCAGGGCGCTCCGGATCACGCCGTTGACCTCGTCGAGCGCACCCTTCGGAATCATCGGTGCGACGATGTGGTCCGCGATCTTGCCGGGGATGTCGATCCCGACTCTCGACGCCGCCCATGTTACCGCCTTGGCGGGTTTCGGCAGGAACTTCTCCGCGAGCGCAGCGACCGCGCGAGCCAGTTCCTCGTCGGTGACCCAGTCGCGATCGGTCAGACTCTCCGCGACGAGCGCGAGGTGGGCCCTCGCCGAATCGAGGGAGACCTTCACGTGCGCGCACACATCGTCCACGACGTCGTCGAGGAGGTCGGCGAACTCGGGGGCCCGTCGTTCCTCCGCGCTCGTGGTGAGGACCTCCTCGACCAACGGGATCATCTCGAGGATCTCCGAGAACCCCGCCGTAGCCGCGATGAAGGCTTTCCGCGCCCGGAACACGGGGCGCAGCACATGCCGGATGGTCTCGAGAATCCGTCTGAGCTTCGCCGCGAGTGCCGCTACCCCCTTCTGCTTCCCGCCGGCTGCGTGCGTCATGTGCGTCGGTTTGAGCGCCCATCTCTCCAGCGCGTCGACCCCCGGCCCGCCGTCGACCCCGAACAGGACGCCGAGCAACTTCTCCTCGGTGAACAGGGAGGCGAGGTCCGATCGGTGGTCGTACAGGTCCTTGAGCCCGGAGAGGAGCGAACGGATCTCCTTGATGTCCTCGTCCAGACGGAGTGCCTCGATCGTCTGGTCCAGGGCGCGGGTGACCGACGCGGGCAGGTGGATCAGACCGAGCCACCCGTACTTGCTGCCGCCCGATCCCGGCGTGCCCGGTTCGGTCTCCGACCGTTCCCCGGACCCGGGCGTCGTCTCCTGCTCGCCGGTCGTCGCCTTCCGGGAAGGATCGGTGATCACGAGCACGGTGCGCCGGGTCATCCCGAGCAGCTGCTGCCAGCCGCCCGGCCGGACCTCCCGGACGTGGAAACGCTCGGTTCGTCCCTCCGCGCTGACGGTGGTGCCCGAGATGACGCAGTCGTAGAACCCCGGCTCGAGGGAGGCGAAGAGGGTCTCGGCGAACGGTATAGAGCCCATCGGCCGGTCGTCGTCGCCGAAGAAGGAGATCGCCACCTGTCGCTCACTGCTCTCGGGCGGCTCCGGACCTCCGCTCCCGGCAGGCGTGTCCCGTAGTACGACGTCGGGTGGCGCGACGGGCCGGGCCGCCCCGGAACCGGGCTGCGGCCGCTGCTGGAGGACATGGGTCAGCTCGTGGGCGAGCAGCCGAGGGCCGTCGGGCTGCGAGATGTCCCGGTGCGCGCCCAGGAAGATGTGCGAGCCGACCGTGAAGGCGCTCGCGTCGATCTCACGGGCCAGGCCGGCGCCCGCGTTGTCAGCATGCAGTCGCACCGCCTCGAAGGACGCCCCGAAGGCGGCCTCCATCGGCGCGCGCACCGGCGCGGCCAACGGTTCTCCACCCGAGTGCGCCCGCAGGAGCTCCATCTCGAACGCGCTGGACACCGGTGGTGGTGGTTCCCGTCCACGCCGACGTGCGCGCACCTCGGTGACTGAGGTGGGAGCGTCGTCGTCCTCGTCCGAGATCGGCTGACGCCGGACCGTCGGCGCGATCATGTCGCCGACAGGTTGCGGGTCGCTGTCGCGCCGGTGCCCGACGACCGCGGAGGCGACACGGTCGGCCTCCTGCTCGAAGCGGTCGCCGGCCGCCCCGACGGTCAGCTTCGGCTGGACCGGGCCGAGAGCCAGCGACACGACCGCGGCCTCGTCGGGCGAGTCCCGTGGCGGCGCCCCTCGACGGGCGGCCCGGGCGCGGTCGGCGTCGGTCCGGAAGGGCATGCGTCATGCCATGCCCAGCTCCGACGGCGGCGGGACCTGACAACTCGGGCGGCGTGCGGTTCGGGCCTGGACGGTCATGTGCCCGAGCATGTCGAGCATTCGTCACGGCAGCGTGGGCACCCACTGCGCTGCCCGGCGGTGTCGCACCCCGGCGCTGGCGGACATCGCGACGGCCGGGTGACGGCCGACGCTGACGCTGAAACCGGTGACCGTCCCGACCGACGACCGGCACCACCGAACGGACGACCTCGTCCACCCGTTCCACCTGCGCTGAACGGCCCACGTTCGAGGGCCCGACGGACCTTGTCGCCATGCCGTGTTCTACTCGGCCCACCGTCTCGAAGATCGTTGAGGAACGCCGGCGTTCGTTCCGCATCCCGGCACCGACTCGACCGATGGCGCCTGGGGAGGTCGTCTTTCAGCCGTTGCAGGGTGCTAGCCACATCGCGCCCTACGCGGGTTGCGCCGCCACGGTCGATTCGAGGCGCCGGGTCGCCGTCCCGATCCGTCGGATCGGTGAGAGCGTCGCCCGGTTCTGTTCGGAGAATCGAGGGGTCCAGCGGGTCGCCTGCCGCTCCTCGGCGCAGGTACCGGCCACGCGCGCGCCGAGGCGGCGCTCGACGATCTCCTATCCGGGTTCCGCGCCGACCTGCGGCTCGACGACGAAGTCCTCCTTCGCGTCCACGTCCTCAACGAGGATGTTTTCCAGCGGCTTCGAACACACTTCGAGAGTGATCGCACCGCGGTGGCGGGTCCACGCCAGGACCATCGAGCGCTGCGGGTGTTCCTGAGCTATACGAAGAGCGACTCCGCGCACAGTCGCTGGGTCAAGCAACTCGCTGAGTACCTGCGAGCATCAGGGATCGAGGCGCGGATCGACGACTGGTATCCGTGTCGGAAGCGCCTGCTGGTCGGGCTCCACCGCGCCTACGACGAGCCACCGCCGGTCGGAGCGCCGCCGAGCTTCCGGCTCGCTCCTCCGCTGTGACGGTCCGGCGCAACGGCCGAGTGACGCCGAGGCCCGACGCTGGGCCCATGACCGTTCCCGTCGATGACTGGCTCGGGCGCGGGCCGCGGTTCCCACTGCGGCCGGATGCGACCGGGCGGCTGACCTACGTCGAGGGTATGGACCTGGTGCGGCAGTCGATCGAGACGATCCTGGACACCGACCCGGGGGAGCGGGTGATGCGACCGGGGTTCGGCTGCGGGCTGCGGCGCTACCTGATGCAGCCCAACACCGCCGCGACCCGCGCGGCGATGCAGGCCGACATCACCGACGCGCTGGGCACCTGGGAGCCGCGGATCGCGCTGACCAACGTTGCGGTGACGGCCGGCGACGACCCTTCCCTGGTGTGGATCGGGATTTCCTACGTGCGGCTGGTGGACCGGCGACCGGACGACCTCGTCTACCCGTTCTACCTGCGCTGAGCGGTGGGGTGAGCAGATGACCCTGCCCGCGCCAGTCCTCGACGACCGCACCTTCGAGCAGCTGCGCCAGGAGCTGCTGGCCCGCATCCCCACCTACACCCCGGAGTGGACCGACCACAACGAGAGTGATCCCGGGATCGCGCTGCTGGAGCTGTTCGCGTCCCTGGGCGAGTCGTTGCTGTTCCGGTTCAACCAAATCCCGGACACCACGAAGATTCAGTTCCTCCGATTGCTGGGGGTCGCAACGCGGCCGGCCCAGTCGGCGAGCGTGCTCCTGACGGCCGAGACGTCACGGCCCGAGGGCGTGCAGGCCCTCGTCGGCTCCGAGGTCCGCGCCGGCTCGGTCTCCTTCGAGACCACCGCCGAGCTGTATGCCTGGCCGCTTGAAGCCCTGGGCGCAGGCAAGAAAGAGGCGGTCGCGACCGGCACCACCGAGGACACCGAGCGCCGGTTCCACGCCCTCGTCGGCCACCATCTCAAGCCGCTCGACCCCGCGACGTTCTACGAGACCGTGACGCTGCCGACGGATCCTCTTGCGCCGGATGCGACACCGCTGACCGTCTCGACCACCGTCGACGGAGCCCTCTGGGTCGCCCTGCTGCGTCCCACCCCGCTCGACCAGCCCGGGGTCGCCGGGCACACCGTGTTCCTCGGCGTGATGTTCGAGGAGACGGTCACGCGTCGGCTGCCGAGGGGAGACCCGCAGTCACCGCTGAAGGAGGTCTACGGCTCCGAGGCCCTCGACGCGGCCCTGCCACCCACGCTGTGGCAGATCTGGAACGGTGACCCCCAGCGCCCACCCACCCGTCCCGCCTTCACCCCCCTCGAGGTCACCGCCGACACCACCGGCGGGATGACCCGCACCGGCGTCGTCGGGCTGGCCCTGCCCCAGCGGCTCCCCGACCCCACACCCGAGCCGCCCGATCGGGCCGGAGGTGAGGACAGCCCGCCGCCGTTGACCGACGCCGACCAGCAGGCGCGTGTGGTGGCCTGGCTGGCCGTACGGCGTCCGGACCCGGGGACGGAGGAGCGCTCGGACAGCATCGGACGGGTCCGCTGGGTCGGGCTCAACGCGGTCGAGGCAACGCAGGCCCGCACCGCGGGACCGGAGCTGCTCGGCACCGGCACCGGCGACCCAGACCAGCGCTTCCCGCTGACGAAGACGCCGGTGCTGATGAAGTCCGCGCACGTGCAGGTGGAGGAGCCCGACGGCTGGCGCGACTGGGCCGAGGTCGACCTCGCCACCCCGACCACGCCCGCGGACTACCCGTTCGTGGTCGACCCGACCGCCGGTGAGGTGCGCTTCCCCGGCCCGCGGGTACCGCAGATCGGCCAGCGCATCCGGGTCGTGACCTACCGCTACGGCGGCGGCGTCGCCGGCAATGTCGCGGCCGCGGCGGTCACCCAGCTCGTCACGACGGCGGGTCCCCTGGAGGCCGTCAACCCCTTACCCGCCGAGGGCGGGTCCGACGCGGTCGACCTCGGCACCGCACTGGCGGCGATCCCGGCGGAGGTGCACCGCCGCGACCGCGCCGTCGTCGACGACGACTTCCGCGACCTCGCTCGCCAGGTCGCCGGTGTCGCCCGCGCCGACACTCTGCCCCTGCTCCACCCCGACGCACCGGCGCGGGACTCGGCGGGCGTCGTCAGCGTCGTCGTGTTCCCCACCGAGGACCGCGTCGATCCCGGCGCCCCCACGCCGGATCTGGCCCTGTTGCGCCGCGTCGCCCAGTACCTCGACCCACGACGCCTGCTGACCACCGAGCTCTACGTCATCCCCCCGACCTACCGGCGGATCGCGGTGTCGGTGGGCGTGGTGGTGCGCGCCGGCTACCAGGTCGACGCGGTGCGCCGCTGGGTCGAGCTAATCGTCCGCCAGTTCCTCGCCCCGGTGCCGCCCTACGGGCCCGACGGGGAAGGCTGGCCGCTGGGACGCCACGTGCGCTCTGCGGAGCTCGAGGCCGTCGCGGTCCAGGTCGAGGGCGTGGAGTACCTCGCCGGCCTGCGGGTCGGCGAGATCGTCAACGGAGCCGTCCAGGAGGGGCCCCTGATCGAGCTGAAGAAATGGGAAGTGCCCGCGATCGGCACCGCCACCGTCGTTCCCGGCAACCCGCTGCCTCCCGGCGTTGACCCCACGCCGAAGCCCCCGCCGCCGACACAGCCGCCGATCGTCCCGCTCCCACCCGAGGTGTGCTGATGGACGGCGACCGCGGGTTGCGGGTCCTCGCCCACCCCGATCAGTGGGAGCGCTGCGGCCACCTCGACACCACCTTGGTGCCCGGCGGTGGGGTGACGCTGACCTGGTGTGACGCCGATCCGGCCGAGCTCGGCCCGCCGGGTACCCCCGCCGGCCTGGCCTTCGACGGTGCCTGCCGCGCCTACCGGACGCGACCCCCCTCCGGGCGGGTCGAGGTCCTCGCGCTGAGCGGGCAGCGGGGGACCGGTGGCGCGCCGCTGGACCGTCCGGTCGCGCTGGCCGTCGACGACGCCGACCGCCTCTATGTCGCCGAGACCGGCACTGGGCTGGTACACGTCCTCGACCTCGACGCCGGGCGGCGCCTGGCCGCCACGGCTGTCGCCGACCCCGTCGACCTGGCGTGCGCTGGTCGCTTGGTCTGGGTGCTGTCGACCGGCCCGGCGCGTCTGGTCCGGCTCGAGGGCCACGGCGGGCCCTTCCCCGGACCCCCGGTGCGCTCCCCGCGATGCCGCGGCCGGTTACGGCCCGTGCGGCTGGCGCTCGACGCGGGCGAGCCCGTGCTGCTGTGGTCCGCCCCGGATCCCGCGCGCACGGTGGTGGCCGACCTCGACGGCACGGTGCTCGTGGAGGTCCCCGGCGGGACCGACCTCGACGTCACCCCGGACGGCTCGCTGATCGTGGCATGCGGGGCGGGACGGTCGATGCGCCGCTTCACCCCGGACGGCGGGCTCTGGGTCGAGGCTGAACCCCTCGACGCGCCTGACCACGACGGGGGCGCGATCGCGGTCGCGCCGAATGGACGGGTCGCGTTCACCATCGCGGCCGGGCTCGGCTGGACCGCCGGCTCCGCCGCCCGGCACGTCACGAGCGGCGTCGTGGTCGGGTATCGCCTCGACAGCGGCGCTCCCCGCACCCGGTGGGGCCGGGTGTTCCTCGACGCGTGCGTCCCGCCAGGCACCGCGATCCGGGTGCGGGCGGTGACCGCCGACGACGGGGACGTGCCCGACCCGGTGCCCCGCCACGCCCCGGACCGGCTCGTCGGCCCGATGCCCGACCTCGGCGACGCCCCGCCGATGCCCTCCGGTGCCGCGCTCGCCGCCGCTGGGGGTCCGCAGCCGGTGTTCCGACGCACGACCGGACGCGAGCAGCCGTGGGTGCAGATCGACGCGGACGACCCGTTCGACACGTTCGAGGCCCCGGTCGTCGCCGCCCCCGGTCGCTACGTCTGGCTGGAGCTGACCCTGTCCGGCACCGCGCGGACCTCACCGAAGGTGCGCGCGCTGCGGGTGGAGGTGCCGGGGCACCGGCTGCTCTACCAGCTTCCCCGGGCCTGGTCGCGGGACGAGGACGACGCCGCGTTCCTGCAGCGCCTCCTGGCCCCGGCCGAGGGGCTGCTGCACGAGCTCGACCAGGCCGCCGCCGACAGGGTCCGGCTGGTCGACCCCGCGACCGCGCCGCAGGAGGCGCTGGGCTGGCTGGCCGGGTTCGCCGGGCTCGTCCTGGACCGGCGCTGGCCCGACGCCGCCCGCCGGACGTTGATCGCCGAGGCGTTCTGGCTCTACCGCCGCCGGGGCACCGAAGGGATGCTGCGTCGGATCCTGAAGACCTATCTGGGTCGCTCCGTGGTGATCGTCGAGGAGTGGCGCCTGCGCGGCCTCGGTGGGATCACCCTCGGCACCACACGAGGTGGGCCTCCGGCACCGGCGGTGTCGGGCTCGGCGCGCCACACCGGCTCCCTGGGACGCTTCGTCCTCGGCGAGTCAGATCGCGAGCGCGACGACTCCTTCGCCGCCTTCGCTCACCGCTTCCGGGTTCTGGTGCCGGGCGAGCTGACCGCGGAGCAGCGCAGCGTCACGGCGGACATCATCGAGGCCCACAAACCGGCGCACACGCTCGGGGAGGTCTGCGAGCTCGGCCCGGGGATGCGGGTCGGGCGCGTGCACGTCGGTCTGACCTCGTTCGTCGGGCCGCAGCCGGGGTGGGAGCGCGCGGTGCTCGGACGTGTCCAGCTCGGTCGCGACGGTGTCGTCGGAAGTCCCGCCGTCGGCGCCCAGCTCGGGCGCAGCGCGACCGTCGGGGAGGTGCGCGTCGGATGACCATGTCGACCATGACCGCCCCGGCGCTGACCGTCCGCCGGTTCTCGGTGCGCGTGGCGGGCAGCGACGAGGACGGACGACGGGTCGATCGCCTGCTGCGTAGGCTCGTCGACCAGCGCCTCGACGCCGCGATGGCGACCGGATCGATACCGGCGGGACACTGGTGCCTGCAGCGGCTCGACGTCCCGGTGGTCCTGGATCTGACCGCACCGGAGCCGGCGTCCGAGGCCCAATGGGCCGACGCGGTCGCCGCCGCCCTCACCCGGGCCCTCCGGGAGGGAGCGCCGGGCGTCGTGCACTACCGCGGCGACCTCGACGCCCTCACCGACCTGGTGCTCGGGGTGTCGGTGGGCCGGACCACGAACGCCTGGGCGTGGCGGCGGCTCGGACTCCTCACCGACGCCGACCCGTCGCCGTCGCGCCGACCCGGCGCTACGGTCCTGGCCGCCCTCCGTCGGCGGCCCGAGCTGGCCGCCGCGGCGGTCGTCGCGGCGATTGCCGCCCACGGAGCGACGGCAGTCGCCGCACTGACCCGCATGCTCGATGCCGACGGATGGCGCGGCCTCGCCGCCGTCCTCGTCGAGGCGGCCGGCGGCCCGACCCTCGACAACCCGCCTTCGCCGGGACGGCTCGCGTCTCCGAGGACGTCGGCGTTGGCGGGCGCCGACGACGCCGGGAGGCCGGCGAGCCGCCTCGCCGACGACGCCCTGCGCCGGTCGAGCCTCGTGGAATCCTTCCGACGCGCGCGGGTCCGCCCGGATCCCCCGACGGCGTGGGTCTGGGCCGTGCTGGCCGTGGTGGACAGCGACCCGGCGACCCTGCGCCGGGGCGACGCCGTCGCTGTGCTGGGCCGGATCGCGGAGCGCTTCGCCCAGGATTCGCTGCCGCCGCGTACGGCGACCCACCTCGTGAGCCGCTCCGAGCGATCCGAGCGTCACCGGGTCGGTCGGCCCACCACCGCGCCGTCCCCGGCCCCCGCTCCCGCCGCGGACCCCGGTCGGCAGGCGCCGCCCGAGACCGCGCCGATCACACCGGGGTCGCCAGCCGCAGGCGGGCCGGCCGCAGGCGGGCCAGCTCGCGATGGGCCGGCTCGGGGTGAGCAGGCCCCGGATGCGCCGGCTCGGGGCCTGCAGAGCGCGGCCTCGCAGGATGTGCCGCCGTGCGCAGCGGACGGGCCGGAGGTGACGTACGGGCCGGATGGCACCGGTGCGACGGTCTGGGGCGGGCTGCCGTTCCTGCTCGCGACGGCGTCCGACGCCGGCGTCCCCGACGACGTCCTGGACGACCCCGTGCTCGCGGCTCGTCCGCTGCGCTGGGTCCTGCAGGCCGTCGGGGTCCGGCTCGTGCCCTCCGACCCCGAGGATCCCGCCGTCCGCGCCCTCGCGGGGCTCGGTCCGACCGACCCGTCACCGCGGCGCGGAACGGCTCCAGTGGACGCGGCCGAGCAGGAGCGTCTCGACGAGATCTCCGCGCGCTGGGCGTCGGCCACCCGGCGCCGCCTGGAGCCCGACCGCGACACCGGCGACGCCCGATCACCGACATCCGCCGCACAGGACACCGAGGCCGTCCACCGAATCGCGACGCGCGACGCGCGGGTCGTCGGCGAGCAGGGCTGCCTCGACATCCACCTGGACCTCGACGACGTCGACCTGACGGTGCGCCGCGCCGGGCTGGACCTCGACCCGGGCTGGGTGCCGTGGCTGGGCACGGTCATGAGGTTCCGCTATGGATGAGCGTGACGACGTGAGCTGGAACCTGTCGACCCGGGCCGGCGCCGTCGCCGATCGGGTCGCGACGCTGCTCGAGCAGACGTGCACCGTCGAGTCCGGGGCTCCGCAGGCGGTGGCATTCCTGCGCTCGTGGGCGGACTCGGTGGCCGGATCGACGGCCGTCGTGACCGCGGACCGCCCGACCCCGCTCGACGCCCTCGCCGCCCGGCTCTCCCTCACCGATTCCGAACTCGACCTCGTCCTGCTCGCGGGACTGCCGGAGGAGCACGAAGGGCTGGCCGGGACGTTCCGCGCCCTGAACCCACGCGGCGACCCCCGTCCGACCGCCGGGCTCGCCGCTCTGCTGCTCGACCTCGGACGCGCGGCGGTGCGCCGCCTGCTCGTGGAGGGCGCGGCGGTCGCCCACGGTGTCCTGAATGCAGCGGGCGATGCCCCGTTCTTCGAGCGACCCCTGGTCCTGGCGGACGCGCTGTGGGCGGCCCTGCACGGTCACGACGCGTGGCCGAATGGTCTCGAGCGGGTCGAGGTCCCGGCCCCCCCGGCCGGGCTGGACGCGTGGACGGACAGCGAGCGAGTGCGCCGCGCCACCTGCGTCCTCCGCACCGATCAACCATGCACGGTGCGCATCGTCGCCCCGGACGAGACCGCGGTTCTAGCCCGATGCGCCGCCCTGGGCGCGGCGGCCGGAAGGCCCCTGGTAACGGCACGCCTCGACCCCGAGCACACCGAGCGCGTCCGGCTCCTAGCCATGCACGCGGCAGCCCGCGCCGCCGTGCCCGCGATGATCCCTTCGCCGGTGGACGGTGCGGCGCCCGCCCCGGTCGACCTGGCTCGGCTACCGGGACCAGCGGTGCTGTGCGCCGTTCCGGGGGCCGCCCGACTCGCCGGATGCCGGCCGGTGATCACCGTCGGTCCAGGCCCGGTGGAACCCCTCGCCGCATGGCGCTCCGACGTCCCGGAGCTGGCCGGGCAGGCGGCGGTGCTCGCCGCCCGCCACCCCCTGGACCCGTCGGTCGTGGCCCAGATCGGCGCCGACCTGCGCGCGGGTCGTAGCCCGTACGCCGGCTTCGATGCGAGGGACGTCGCCGCCGCGGTCCGCGACCGCGGAGAAGCAACGCTGCCCCCCGGTGCCGTCCTCTTCCACCCCGACGCCGGCTGGGAGCGCCTGATCCTGCCGGTCGAGTCCGAGCAGGCGCTCCGCGATGCGGTGTCCCGCCTCGGGTACCAGTCGCGTGTGCTCGACGAGTGGGGCCTCGCGACGTCGGCCCGCGCTCATCGGGGCATCAGGCTGCTCTTCACCGGCCCGCCCGGCACCGGCAAGTCGTTCGCGGCCGAAGTGCTCGCCGCGGCCGCGGGCACCGACCTGCTTGTGGCGGATTTGTCCCACGTGGTCTCGAAATGGGTCGGGGAGACCGAGAAGAACCTGGCCGTCCTGTTCGAGGTCGCCGAGAGCACCGGGGCGGTCCTGCTCCTCGACGAGGCCGACGCCCTGTTCGGCGCCCGCACCGAGGTCGGCGACGCCCACGATCGCTACGCCAACCTCCAGACCGCCTACTTGCTGCAACGCCTCGACTCCTTCCACGGGCTGGTCGCGCTCGCCACGAACCTGCGTCAGAACGTCGACGTCGCGTTCCTGCGGCGCATGGACTTCGTCGTGGACTTCCCTGTGCCCGAGCAGGACGGACGCCGCGCACTGTGGGACCTGCACCTGCCCCCGGAACGGCGGGCGGGCGATGTGGAGCTCGACGTCCTCGCCCGGCTGCACCCCGTGCCGGGCGGCTGGATCCGCAACGCCGCGGTCGCGGCCGCCTTCCTCGCCGCCCCCCGCGCCGACATGGTGTCCCAGGCCGAGCTGGTCGCGGCCCTCCGACGGGAGTACGCCAAGGCGCGCCGGCCGTTCCCCGGCGAACCCCTCGCTCCGCGCCCGGCGGCCGGGGCGAGCACCAACGGATCGGCCACCGGGTGAGGAGAGGACCATGACCACCCCCGCGACGGCAAAGCGACTGCCGGAGAACCCGTTCCTGGCCCTGCGCGCGGTGTACGGGATGCTGCTCGGCCAGGACGACTTCGAGACCCTGGCGGCCAATCCGCGCGGCAAGCAGATGCTGCACGCGGCGTGGCTGCACGGCTGGGGTGTGGTGTGGGGCTTCGACGTGCGTGTCGAGGGCGGTACGACCCTGCGCGTGTCGCCGGGCTTGGCCGTCGACGGCCGTGGTCGCGACCTGCACACCGAGGCCGACTGGTGCGCCGACGAGGACGTGCGGGTGCTCGTCACCGAGCAGCCGGACGACCAAGGCGTCGTGAACGCCCATCTGATCGTCGAATTCGACAGCTGTCTGACCTCGGTTGTCCCCACCCTCGCCAATCCGTGCGATGTGACCCGCCAGCACGACGACTACTCGCGGGTGTACGAGACGGCCCGGTTCGTGCTCCGACCGGGCCCCCCGCCCGCACCGCCGCCGGCGCCCTACCCGCGGGTGCGTGCGTTGCTCGGCCTGCACCACCTCGGGAAGAGCACCCCGGAGGGCCAGGAGGTCCTGGACGCCACCGCCGCCGCGCAGACTGCGCCCCCCGACCGACGGGCGGCCGTCCTCTGGGAGCGCTTCCGGGTCCTGGCGGCCGCCGACGTGGCCGAGCGTGGGCCGCAGGCCCCGACAGGCTCCAGCTGTCCGGCCCCGTTCCCGAGGCCGGAGGCCGGGGCCGGGGTGCTCCTGGCGACGGTACGCATCCAAGTCACCCGCTCCGAGGGATGTCGCGAACCCGGACCGATCGAGGTCGACTCCAGCGTCCGCCCCGCCCTGTTGCCGACCTCCACGATCACCGAGCTGCTCTGCGGGTGGGCGCCCGGGATCCTGGGGAGTCACACCGGCCGCGACGCCGGCGGCCCACGGGTCATCCCCAGTTCCCTGGCTTGGCGGGACGACCGGCGGATCGTCGTGTTCGACCTCACCCATCCCATCCAGCGCGGCTCGTTGCGCCACGCGGTCAGCGTCAGCTCTCTCGGCCCGCGCGGTTGGGTCCGCCAGGATCTCGCCGCGGTGTCGACCGAGAACGACGACCGTCGCGTGGTCGTCGAACTGGCCGAGGCACGCGACTACGAGCGGTATCGCGTCATCGTCCGCGGCACCGGCGAGACCCCGGCATACGGGGTGGATCCGGCGGTACCGCTGGCCGGAGTGGAGGGCGGGCCTCCGGGCAGCGCCGACGACGGCCACGATGCCGTCCTGAGCCGCCCGCAGCCCGGGAGCGGGTCATGACGCCACCGAACGCCCCGAGCGAGCAGGACGGGATCGTCCGCCTGAACCCGAGCGACGGGCTGTTCCTCCAGGCCGTGCACCTGCGCCAGATCCAGGACTACGCGCGCGCGCTCGCCGACGCCGTCGGGATGGCGGGCGGGTCCGGCGTCGTGCACGGATACTCGCTCGTGCTGAAGGACGGCACCCTGCAGGTGGGCCCAGGGCTGGCGGTCGCGCCCAACGGTCACCCGTTGTGCTCGACGCGCGTCCTCGAGCTCCCCCTCGCCGACGAGTCCGTCCAGGGCGATCAGTTCCTCGTCGTCACGGCCGGACCCGACAATCGTGCGTTCGACGAGGAATCCGTCTACGGCGCCCTCTGCGACGACCCGTGCCGGGGCGGAGCCACGATCCAGCCGTACGTGCTGGAGGACGTCGCGGTGACCTTGGAACCCGCCACCATGCCCGGTCTTGCGGCACAGGGCCCGGCGAACCAGCGCTCGTGGTTGGCCTCGGCGTACTTCGGTCGCGAGCAGGCCACTGCCGCCCGCATGCAGGCCGGTTCCGCCCCCGACCCGGACGCCTTCTGGCTGCGCCCGCCGGGGACCCAACTCCTCGGTCTGCCGTGGGCCCAGCCCACGGCCGCACCGTCTGGGGACCGGGTGCCCATCGGGGTGCTGCTGTGGTCCGGCGGGCAGTGGGTGCTCGACATGTGGACCGCGCGGCGCGACCGCGGCGACCCGCCTCCGCGACGGGCGTGGCAAGGGCGCCTGGTGATGCGTCCCTCGGACGTTTTCGTGGCCGAGATCCTGCAGTTCCAGGTCCAGCTCGCCGAGCTGTTGGTCGGTCAGCGGGCGCCGGCCTACGGCGCGGCCCGCCTCAGCGGACAGCAACTCCACACGCGGCTCGCGGAGATCCACGACGAGCTCGTGACCAATGGCGGTGCGAAGAGGCTGACCGCGGCCGCTGAGAAGGGCAAGCGGGCGGCCGCCGCCGAGAAGCTGGCAGAGTTGACCGCCGCGGCAGATCCCGGCAATGCTTCCCTACCGGAACTCGGAATCCATGAGCTGCCGCCGGCGGGCTTCCTCCCCGTCGCTGGCGTTCCGGAACGGCTGCGGACCGACGTCTGGGCGCTGCTGCCCGACGATCTCGCCGACCTGCGGTTCCGGTCCTGTCGCGCCGACGAGATCGGCGCCGAGATGGAGGCTGTCCAACACGGAGACCGGATCCGGCTCGACGCTCCTAGAGAAGCGATCGACATCCTGGTCCCTCAGCCGGAGAACGATGCCTCCTATCCGTGGGTGGCCTTCGTCCGCCGCCGCGGCAGCGTCGAGGACGTCGACGCTCGTGACGAGGTCGAGGTCGTGCTCTGGGAGTCCGACGACAAGGAGGAGCTGGCCCAGGTGCAGAGCCAGGTCGAGCGCACGGGCCCTAACGCGGTCCCGAATGACGCGGCGAGGCAGTCCCACACCGCCTCTTTCCCACGCGACGCTTGGGCCCTGCCGGTGCCCGACGACGCGTACGTGATGCTCCACGACCCGGGCCTCATTGACCGCACCGCGGACACCACCGTCGTCACCTGCGTGAGCAGCCAACCCCGCCGCCCCCTCGGGGCTGCGCGTGCGACGCTGGTGGCCGGCGCCTTTGACAATTCTGATCGGAATTTCACCTCGCGGTTCACGGTCCTGCCGGCCGTACCGGAGGCGATCGTCGTTTTAGTACGCGTCGCAGTGAACAAGTAGGCCGATGTCCATGAGTACCGGCCCGTGGTTCGAGAGAGACCCAGATGGCGAGGCTCGGAGCGACCGGCCGCCACCGTCGGGTTACTGCGCGGTGCGCATCGACGTCGAGGACTACGGATTGCTGCTGACCGTCTGCACCAACCCCGATCTGCTCCGCCGCTCCAGTGACCGCATCGTCAAGGTGAGCGACAGCGAGCAGGCGATCGCGATCGTGGTCACCTTCCTGAGGAGGTGGGTCCGCCGACACGACCAGCTCCGGTGATGCTACTCAGTGTGATCGACGAAATAGTGGTGACAGACCGGTGACGGCCTGGTTCTTACTCTGCGTGGACTTCTCAGGTGTCGGGGAGGAGAAGTGCCATGGGGGAACCCACGATCGTTCATGCGACGTCAGCTCCGATGCTGCATCTCTTCGGAGGGCCTTACGTCGTGGCCAGCGGTCGGCGGATCGACGTTCCCGAGGGCAGCAAGCGACTAGTTGCCTTCGTTGCCCTGCATCGCTCGCCCGTCGAGCGTCGACACGCCGCAGGGGCGTTGTGGCCCATTGGAGACGACACACGCGCCGCCGGCAACCTGCGGTCGGCGCTCTGGCGCCTGCGGGGCGCCGGCATCGACATCGTGGATGCCGACAAATGGTCACTCCGGCTGGGCGAGGAGGTACCAGTCGACGTCCGGTCGGTCGCGGACTGGGCCGGACGTCTCGTCGCGGGTCGGCCCGAATCTTGGGATTTGTCGGTCGAGCCGGGCTGGCAGGACGCCCTCGACCTGCTGCCTGGTTGGTACGAAGAGTGGGTTCTGTTCGAACGCGAACGGCTTCGACAGCGCATGTTGCACGCCCTGGAAGCACTCAGTCACCGCCTGGTGTCCGAGGAGCGCTTTGGGGAAGCCGTCGAGGCCGCCATGCTTGCCGTCGGTGCTGAGCCCTTGCGTGAGAGTGCCCAGCGGACACTTCTGAAAGCGCATCTCGCTGAGGGCAACCGTGCGGAGGGAAGGCGCGGACTTCGAGCCTACTGCGCTCTGCTGCGTCGCGAGCTCGGTGTCGAGCCCTCACCCGATCTCTTGCTACTTCTAGGTGACCGCAGCGCCCGTCCGAGTGTCGCCCAACCGCGTGCATTATCAGGATGACGACGACCCTATCCGCTACGGCTGTAGTCCCATCAGGCGTAATCGCCGAGCGGACTGCCATGCGGACCGAAACGCTGGCGATAGTGAACCTCAGGTTGGCACCTGGGGGACACATGGAGAATGCCCGCGACGACCTCGGTCCGCCTTCTCACCATGAGAACGGTCTCGGTTACCGCCTCAACCTCTTAGGCGGCCTCGCGTTGTCGGCCGGTCATCGAAGCGTGGGCGTGCCGGGTGGATGCCGCACCGTACTCGCCGTGTTGGCGTTGTGCGGACCAGCAACACGGCTGGAGCTGATCGAAAGGTTATGGCCTGGCGTCGATGGATCCTTGGGTAGTGGGCGGTTGCGCACGGCCCTCTGGCGCCTTCACCGGGCCGCGCCTGGCGTCGTCGAGGTCGACGGCGAGCTCCTGCGGTTGTCACGCCGGGTCGACGTCGACGTCGATAGTTGGTGCCGATGGGCGCGACGAGTCGTGGCCGGAGCGATCGTGGAGCAGCCGTCGCCCGTCGTGGAGGATCTCTTGCCGGGGTGTTACGACGACTGGGTGCTGCTCGAACGCGAGCGAGTTCGGCACCTTCTCGTGCGGGCGCTCGAAACGCGAGCCGTCCAGCTCTACCGTTGCGGACGTCATCTTGCAGCGGTCGAGACGGCGCTTTCGGTGATCGCTCTAGAACCGCTGAGGGAGAGCGCTCACGCTACCCTCGTTCAAGTTTATCTGATCGAGCGCGACCTCGCCCAGGCCCGGCGTCACGCAACGGACTTCCGCGAAATGCTACGCGTCGAGCTGGCCGTCGATGCCTCGCCGGCCTTCCTTGAACTGGCCTCGCAGACGTACACGGATGGGCATTCGGAATCCTGCCCGGCGCTGTTAACCACCTCTTCCGTTGCTGATGAAGACTGCGCTGAAAGAAGCGAGAACAAGAGGTGATTTACGCCTCGCACTATGACGATGTTAATCATTAATTATAGCGAACGAGAAGGGGGTGGTGCGTGCGTAGCTGACGTCGGCGCGGTGACTCCCCAGCGGCCGACGGCGAGCGGGCAGGGTGGGCCCTGTTCAAGCCAGTTCCGGCTCTGCAGCTACAATATTGCCCGGCGAGGGCGACGATGGGTACTCCATGAGATCGATCCTCCCGGGGCGGCGGCCGCTGTGTGCCCGAAGCTAACCGCGGCCGACAAGGCGTCGAACGCCCAAGGCTGAACCGATGTCGATCAGGCGGCCGCCGGCCGGGTCGCTGTGGCTGATCTCAGCACAGCATCGAACACCCAGCAGGGACGCCCGCGACGTCCGCCCAATTCAGATCACCGCCACCCTCTCACCCGCCCGATCTGAGATCGGCCGCTTCACCGTCGCGGTCATCTCCCGCCGACGCATCGAGTCTCGCGAGTCCGCCAACGGCGAAGCCACCTTCTTCCCGGCCACCGCGTGGGCCGAGCAGGCCGAGCGCGCCGCCCAGTCGCTCGCGAGGGGTTAGCGGGTGGTGGTGGTCCGCGGGAGCATCAGGTCCCGATCCTGAACCCGGCCGAAGGCGAGCACGCCGGCTGTCGGCGGCCACGGCGCCGTCAAACCGGATCAAGATGCTCAAACGCCGGATGTTCGGCCGCGCTGGGTGCGGTAACCCGGGCGATGTCAGGCCCGTCCAGTAGCCTCGGCCCACCATCGCGCGGAGGCCAGTCGGTGACATACGCGGGCCACGACATCGACGCCGGGCTCGAGGACACGCTCGAGGACGCCGTGACCGACATGGTGGACCGCTTGGTCGACGGGCTCGAAAAGGCCACGGGCGCCCGTCCCCGCGACGCCGGCCGGGTCGCCGCCGCGCTGGAAGACACGATCGCGGCATGTCGGCGTGATCCGCGGGTCGGCGAACAGCTCGACCTGGCCTGTCAGCTCGACGAGGTGGCCGAGACCTACAGCGAGCTCGGCCGCGTCGAGGACGCCATCGAAACCATGCACGCCGCCATCGCCGCCGGTTTCCACTCCACCCCCGACCCCCGCGGCCGACTGGCCCAAATCCAGCTGCGTGCCGGCCGGGCCGAGCCCGCCCACGACCTTTACGCCGCGGTCTATGCCGATACTCCCGATGATGTGTGGCTGCACAACAACGGAAGGCCGCGACGGTCACGATCTCGTCGAGTGGCTGGCACCGACCCGGACTGGTGCTCGGGCAAGGTCGGGTTCAGCGGCAACTCCTACCTCGCCATCTCCGGCTCCCACGGTCGCCTGCGGGTCTCGATGGGGCACCGCCCACCGGACCAAGGCACCGCGGGCAGAGCAGGCCCCGGACGACGAGGACCACGGCGGCAAGCAGACCGTCCGATCTCGGTTCAGCGGCCCCGAGCAACCCCCCCGGGGCCGCTGGCTCTCGGAGTGTTCAGCGAATCGGAGCGGGCGCGAGCTGATCTCCACGACCTAGATCAATAGGAATAGGCGTGCCGTGGAGTCACTTCGAGCGGCGTCGAGAACGACGACCTAAGCCGTGACCAGCGAAGATGGTGAGCCGTCAGGGACTCGAACCCCGGAGATCGAACCTGGGGTGACGAGGGGCAGCGGAGGCCTGGTCACGAGCTTCTCCGAGGACCGCGTCGAGGGTTTGCGGCGGGAAACGGCCACTCCGACACGGCGAGGGAAGCACGGCAGGTCGGTGACCTGCAACTTTGGGTGCGCCGTCAGGGACTCGAACCCCGAACCCAGTGATTAAGAGTCACTTGCTCTGCCCATTGAGCTAACGGCGCGTGACCAGAAGACTAACAACTCGATCTCCTGGCCCGGCAGCGGGGGTACCGCTGCCGTCCGGGTGAGTGACGGGACTTGAACCCGCGACACCTGGGATCACAACCCAGTGCTCTGCCAGCTGAGCTACACCCACCATTGTCGGCCGGTCATCCGGCGACCGGCCAAGCGTACAAGCTAAGGACGGGTTCCCCGCGATCGGGTCGTTCCGCGGGCCCGAGATCGGGATCTCCGCAGGTCACCCTGAGCCCGGCGCGGGCGCCCGGCCGCCCGCCGTCCCCTGCCCGCCCGCTTCGATGGCCTCGGCCGCTCCGGCGCCGGCCGCGTCGGCCGCGATGACGTCGGAGGCGGCCGCACGCGCCTCGTCGGTCGAGGGGCCGGGCAGCGGCACGAACGCCGTGCGGCGGTAGTACTCGAGCTCGCGGACCGACTCTCGGACATCGGCCAACGCACGGTGGGCCAGGCCCTTCTCCGGCTGCGCGTAGTAGATCCGGGGGTACCAGCGCCGGCACAGCTCCTTGATCGAGCTGACGTCGATCATCCTGTAGTGCAGGTGGGCGTCGAGCTCGGGCATGTCGCGTGCGAGGAAGCCACGGTCGGTGGCGATGGAGTTGCCGCACAGGGGCGCGGTGCGGGCGTCGGGGACGTACCCGCGGATGTGGTCGAGGACGAGCTTCTCCGCCTCGGCGAGCGTGACGGTGGAGGCGCGGACCTCCTCGGTCAGGCCCGAATCGGCGTGCATCTCGGCGACGACCTCGGGCATGTTCGCCAGGGCCTCGTCGGAGGCGTGGATCACGACGTCGATGCCCTCACCGAGGGGGACGAGGTCGGCGTCGGTCACGAGCGCCGCGATCTCGATGAGCGCGTCGTTCGCGAGGTCCAGCCCCGTCATCTCGCAGTCGATCCACACCAGACATCCGTTCACGCGGCCGACCCTAGCGAGATCGGCTCAGCGGAGCGCGGCGCCGTCGACGACGTGGCTTTCCTGCCACTGGATGCAAGCAACGACGCTGCACCGTGGCACCGTGGCACCGGGGCACCGGGGCACCGGGAGGGGGCTCCTACGGATGCGAGAACGCCGCCAGCTGCGCCGCCCGCACGTCGTCGGTCTGCGCCTGGACCAGGTGGAACATCGCCTCGCGGCACCACCGCTGCTCCGGGCTCGACGCGTACATCGCCGAGCCGCCCCGTGCCGCGACCAGCCCGGCCGCCGCCCGCACCGTCAGCTCCGCGATGCGGCCCCGCAGCGACAGCCGCTCCGCCACGAAGCGGCCGCGGTCCGCGCTGAACCGCAGCTCGTAGGCCCGCTCCCGCAACGGCCAGGCCGTCGCCGCCAGCGCCTGGGCCTCCTCGAGCGCTGCCGGGCGGTTGTGCTCGTGCCCGGTACGCACCGTCTCGTCGATCACGCGGCGCAGCAGGCCCAAGGTGCCCGGTTTGGTGTCCACCACGGTGTCGGCGTCACGGCGCCGCCAGTCCTCGCGGTCGACCACGGCCGCGACCTCGTGCGCACCGACCGGCATGCCGGACAGCTCGAGACCGACCGTGCGGGTGCCGCCCATGACGGCGAGGGCGTACGGCTCCGAGGCCCGCAGCCCCGGCCGCTCGTGCGCGGGCAGGAGCGCGAACACCACGCGCCCGTCGTCGCAGACCGCGGCGAGCAGCACCAGGTCCACCAGGCCCCACCCGGTGCACCATTCCGCCCGACCGGTGAACCGCCAGCCGCCCGACCCGTCGGGCTCCGCGCGGACGACGGGCGGGCCGGGCCGGCGCAGTTGGGCGATCGCGAGGCCGCCGAGCTCGTCCCCCCGCGCGAGCGCCTCCCGGTACTCGTGGGCCGCCGGATACGAGGAGCCCGCGGTGAGCGCCTGGGGGCTGCGGTGCTGCGTGAGGACGAACCAGGTCGCCGCGTCGGCGCCGGCGAGCACCTCCTCGACCTCGCAGAGCGTGCGCTCGTCGTGCCCCAGCCCGCCGTCGGCGATCGGGGCCGCCACGCTGTACAGACCCTGCGCGGCGAGCCAGCGCAACATGCAGCGCTGCACCCCGATCGCGGGGTCGTCGCTGTCGGCCGCGTTCGCGACGAGCATGTCGGCGGCCTCGCGGGCGAGTGCCACGGGATCGGCGCCCGTGGCGAGGCCGGGATGGGCGGTCATGACCTCAGGTCCTCCGGGGGGAGCGGGGGCGAGGAGTTCCTCGGTCGGTAAGGCTCGGGACGGCCGCGCCAGCATGACGCCGCCGGGCCGACTCCGCTAGGACGACCCGGCCGACTCAGCCGCCTCCTCCGACGACTCCGAGGAGTCAGCCGACTCCTCCGACTCAGCCGAGTCCGAGGACTCCGAGGACTCCGAGGACTCCGACGAGGAGCCGAGCTCGGACTTCACCACCTTGCCGGTCTGGTTGCGGGGCAGGGAGTCCAGGAACTCGACGTCGCGTGGGGAGGCGAAGCGCGCCAGGTGGTTCTTGACGTGGTCGCGCACCGCATCGGCGTCGAGGGAGGCGCCCTCCTCCAGCACGAGGTAGGCCGCCAGGCGCTGGCCGTACTCCTCGTCGTCGACCCCGACGACTGCGGCCTCCTTCACCCCGTCCATCTCCGCGAGCAGGCCCTCGACCTCACCGGCGTGGACGTTCTCCCCACCGGAGACGATCATGTCGTCGGCGCGTCCGGAGATGAACAGCAGGCCGTTCTCGTCGAACTGGCCGAGGTCGCCGGTGCCGAGCATGTCGTCGACGACCTCGGTCTCGCCGCGTCCGCCGGTGTAGCCGGTGAACAGCATGTCGTTGCCGACGAAGATGCGGCCGGTCTCGCCGGGCGGGAGCTCCTGGTCGTCGTCACCGAGGATCTTGACGGTGGTGCCGACCGGCGGGCGGCCCGCGGTGCTCGGCTCGGCGCGCAGCTCCTCGGGCTTGGCGATCGAGGCCCACGACACCTCGGTGGACCCGTAGAGCATGTAGAGCTTGTCGCCGAACGTCTCCAGGAACTCGGTGACCTTGTGCGGCGGCATCGCGGAGCCGGTCGCGGTCACCGTCTTGAGCGCCGAGGTGTCGTAGCGGGCGATGACGTCCTCGCCGAGCTCGAGGATGCGCTGCAGCATCACCGGCACCGCGAACATCGACGTACAGCGGTGGGTGGCGAGCTGCGCGAGCGCGTCCTCGGGGTCGAACCGCCGGCGCAGCACCATCGTCGACCCCATCAGCGAGCCGATCTGGTACGCGGCGAAGCCCCAGGTGTGGAACAGCGGCGCCGAGACCAGGGCGGGCTCGCGGGCGGTCAGCGGGATCCGGGAGAGGATCGCGTTGACCGGTCCGATCCCGGCGGGCGAGGGCCGCTCCGCGCCCTTGGGGGTGCCGGTGGTGCCGGAGGTCAGGACGATGGTCTTGCCCGTCGGCGGCCGCGTCGGGAGGGCCTTCGAGCCGTCCACGGAGATGAGTCCCTCGAGGGTGTCGTCCCCCCAGCACCCGGCGCCGGCGTCCACCCACCCCGCGATCTGCTTGACCGAGTCGTCGACCTCGTCGAGGCGGTCGGCGAGGTCGGAGTCGACGACGATCGTCGTGATCTCCTGCTCGCCGGCGACGGCGGCCATCTGCTGGGGGGAGAGCCCGGTGTTGAGCAGGACGACGTCCGCGCCGATCTTCGAGGCGGCGATCATCGTCTCGATGGGCCCGCGGTGGTTGCGGCACAGCACGGCGACGCGGCTGCCGGGGCCGATGCCGCGGTCGGCGAGCGCCCGCCCGAGCCGGTCGGTGCGGGTGTGCAGCTCGGAGAAGGTCAGCGTGCCGCGGTCGTCGATGATCGCGAGCCGGTCGGGGTGGCGCCACGCCCCGACGACGAACGCCGTCGTCGGCGTGAAGCCGTAGCGGTAGAGCGCGACCGGGAACCGCGCCACACGGTCGGGCCGGATCGGGGCGACGACGCCGGACTCGATGAGCAGGCGCACCCCCGTCGCGAGCTCGGTCGGGGTTCCGAACGGCGTCCTCACCAGTGCACTCCCGGAAGCAGTCGGGCAAAGGCCTGCGCGCCCCGGGGCAGTGGGCCGGCCTCGAGGGCGCGGTCCTCTCCGGGGGTCTTCTGATCAGTACCCTCACGAGCCGCCGACGACTCGGGGAACACCCGGTAGGCGACGTGCATGACCATGTCGACCAGGCGCGGGGCGAGGGTGGCCGAGACGGCACCGAACGTGCCCAGGGCCGTCCCGATGTGCTTGGGCCGGTCGACGAGGGCGTGGAGCACCATGTCCGCGGCCTCGTCGGGGCTCGACGTCGGGAACGCGTCGTAGATCCGCGTCGGCGCGATCATCGGCGTGCGGACGAGGGGCATGTGGATCGTCGTGAAGGTGACGCCGTCGCCGATGACCTCCGTGGCGACGATCCGGGCCCAGGCGTCCAGCGCGGCCTTCGAGGCCACATAGGCCGCGAAGCGCGGGGGACCGGTCTGCACGCCGATCGAGGAGATGTCGACGATGTGGCCGAAGCGGCGCTCGATCATGTGCGGCAGCAGGGCCAGCGTCAGGCGCAGCGCCCCGAAGTAGTTGATCGCCATGGTGCGCTCGAAGTCGTGGAAGCGGTCCAGCTCGAGCTTGACCGAGCGGCGGATCGAGCGGCCGGCGTTGTTGACCAGCATGTCGATGCCGGTGTCCGGACCCGCGTGGTCGGCGAGCATCGACTTCGCCAGGGCGTCGACCGACTCGCCGTCCGTGATGTCGCACGAGTAGACGTGGGCCTGCCCGCCCTCGCGCTCGATCTCGGCCTTGAGCTCCTCGAGCGCCTCGGTGCGCCGCGCGACCAGCAGCGGCACCCCGCCGTTGCGGGCGACCTTGAGCGCGGTCTCCCGTCCGATGCCCGACGAGGCGCCGGTGATGACGACGCGGCGGCCCAGGAGCGGCGGTCCGGGCCGACGACGACGGGCGCGGTTCGGGTCCAGGTGCTCGCGCCAGTACCGCACGAGGGCCGGCGCGTAGTCGTCGAACTCGAGCGGGGTGAGCCCGTCGAGGGCCTCGACGGTGGCCTCGGAGGTGAAGACGCACGGGAACGTCAGGTGCGGCAGGATCTCGGGCGGGATGTCGAACTCGGCGAGCGCGATGTCGCGGGCCGAGCCGCCGGCGGAGGTGCTCGCGAGGCCCTCGACGGCGCGGGTGAGCGCCTTCCCGACCGGGGTCGGCAGGACGGGGAGGAGCTTCGGTGCCCCGAGCGCGCCCGCGAGCGCGTTGTAGATCTCCGAGAGCGGCTGGGGGCGAGGGTTGACCAGGTGGAACGCGCGCCCGTCGAGGTCGGGGGTGTGGACCAGGCGGACCATCGCGTCGGCGACGTAGTCGACGGGGACGATGTTGGTCGCACCGAGCTCGGGAGCCGGGACGCGCAGGAAGCCGGGCAGCCGGCCGAGGACGCTGATCGCGCCCATCAGGTAGTACGGCCCGTCGATCTTGTCCATCTCGCCGGTCTGGGAGTCCCCGACGACGACGGCGGGCCGGTACACCCGCCACGGCGTCGTCGACTCCTCGCGCACGATCTTCTCCGCGGCGAACTTGGTCTCGTGGTAGGGGTTGCCGAACTCCTGGCCGAGGTCGAAGTCGTCCTCGGTGAAGACCCCGGCGTGCTCGCCGGCGACGGCGACGCTCGAGACGTGGTGCAGGCAGCGCGCGCCGATCTCCGCGGTGACGGCGGCGACGTGGCGGGTGCCGTCGACGTTGGCCGCCCGGTTCGCGGCGTCGTCGGCGGTGACGTCGTAGATCGCGCCGAGGTGCAGGACCTCGTCGACCTGGCCGGCGAGGTCGTCGACCGTCTTGTCGGACAGGCCGAGGCGCTCGGCGGTGAGATCGCCGGTGACCGTGACCAGCTTGTCCGCGCCGTCCATGTCGCGGGTGCGGCGCCGCAGCTTCTCCACCGAACCGCGGCGCACCAGTGCGTAGACCGCGTCGCAGTCGTCGCGCGCCAGCAGTCGGGCGAGCACGGCGCGCCCGAGGAACCCGGTACCGCCGGTAACGAGATAGCGCATGGCGGAGGATCGTGGCACGACTCACCCGGCCGCGCCACGTCTGGCTCAGGGGTCGTCGCGGCTCATGGACTCCACGTGTTCCTCGGCGTCGCGGTCGGCCGCGACGCCCTCGACGTCGCCCGTGGTCTGCTGCGCGTCGGACTGCTCCGGGTCGAGGCCCTCGAGCAGTTCCCCGGTGCGCTCGTGCTCGCCGACGTAGCGCTGCTCGAGGTTCTCGGCGCGGGTCGACGGATCCTGGTCCGACCGGTTCCCGTCCGCCTGCTCGCTCATGGGCGTCATCCTGCCGGGGTGCGGTCCCCGTCGCACGCGCAGGCCCTCGCGGGGTATGCAAGGGGCCGTGGAGCCCCTCGACCTCGAGAACCTGCCCCCGGACCAGGTCCGGGCCCTGCGCCGCGCGCCCGACGCCGGGTTCCGGGCGCCGATGCTCGCCACGCTGACCAAGCCGACCGACCCGCCGCCGGGGCCCGAGGGCTGGAGCTTCGAGCGCAAGTACGACGGCGTCCGCATCATCGCCGTCCGCGAGCGCGGCGAGTGTCCCCGCCTGTGGAGCCGCAACCAGAAATCGGCGGACGCCAGCTACCCCGAGGTCGTCGAGGCCCTCGACGCGGCCGCGCCCGACCGGTTCGTGCTCGACGGCGAGGTCGTGGCCACCGACGGACGGTTCGGGTCGCTGCAGGCGCGCATGCACCTGTCCGACCGGGCGCGGGCGCGGGCCACGGGGGTCGGTATCGAGTACCACCTGTTCGACCTGCTCGTGCTCGACGACCTCGACGTCACCCGGCTCCCGTTGGCGACCCGGCGGGGGCTGCTGGAGACGGTGGTCCGTGATAGCCCGGAAGGAAGCAAGCGGGGCCCGCTCCGGCACTCGCCGACCCTCGACGGCGACCCGCTGGCGCTGCGCGACGAGGCGTGTGCCGACGGCTGGGAGGGGCTGATCGCGAAGCGGCTCGACGCGCCGTACACCTCGGGGCGCAGCCGGGACTGGCTCAAGCTCAAGTGCGTCAAGGACCAGGAGTTCGTCGTCGGCGGGTGGACCGACCCGTCGGGGTCGCGGCACGTCCTGGGTGCGCTGCTCGTCGGGTACTTCGATTCCGCCGGTGACGGCGAGCTGCGCTACGCGGGCAAGGTCGGCACCGGGTTCGACGACGCGGCGCTGCGGTTGCTGCGCTCGCGGCTGGATCCGCTGGCGGTGACGAAGCCGCCGTTCGCCGACGTCCCCCGTGAGCGTGGCCAGCACTTCGTGCGCCCCGAGCTGGTCTGCCAGGTCGGCTTCGGCGAGTGGACCTCCGACGGACGGCTGCGCCACCCGCGCTACCAGGGGCTCCGCGAGGACAAGGACGCTCGTGAGGTGGTGCGGGAAACGTGAGGTGCGCTCCGCGCTTGTGAGCACTTTCTGGGGCCATAGAGCCTGTCGGGTTTTGTAGCTGCGGGGTGGGCTGGGGTGTGCCGGTCCGACCTTGTTGCTGGGGTTGGGTGGTGGCGTGGCTGGCTTGGCCGCTGGTCGCGGTGGCTGGCGGTCTGCGCGGTCCGAAGGGCCGGGTGGGCCCGGGGGCGGCTGCCTGAGGTCAGGTGGCGAGCTGGCGGGCGGTGTGGAGTTTGCGCAGGTTGTGAGCGGTGGCGATCAGGGCCAGTTCGGCGCGGACGTTGTCGAAGCCGCGCAGCCGGAACCGATCGCTGATACGGGCCTTGATCTGCCCGAAGACGGGTTCGACGGTGACGCCGCGGCGGCGGTAGCGGGCGCGTGGGTCGGGCTCGGCCAGCCGGGCGCGCATCGCTTTGGCTCGGGCTGACTGCCGGCGGGGTGGATGTTGTTCGGCCGGGTCGCGCAGCGCGTCACGGTTGGGTGGGACCAGGGGCTCGGGGCCGGCGTGGTCGCGGTGAGCGCTGTGGAGGGCGTCGAGGTCGCCGGGGTGGAAGTAGCCGGTGTCGGCGAGCACCGCCTCGACCGGGTCGGTGATCCCGGCCGCGGCCAGGTTGTCCAGCGCGGCGTGGGTCATCGCGGCGAGCTGGCCGACGTCGTTGGCCTGGTCGACGACCTCGACGGCGAGCACGAGGTCGCTGACCGCGGCCTGGGCGTTGAAGCCCTGCAGGAAACCCTGCGCGGTGCGCAGCGGGCGGGAGTCGGGGTCGGTGGTGTTCGCCCTGCTCGGCGGGCCCGGCTCCGCGGTGCCCGGCCGGGTCGGGGGCCGGCCCTTGGGGTAGCGGCCGTGCTCGGCGCGGTAGGCCTCCCGCGCCGCGGTGGCCTGCTCATAGCGGGTCTGGCGGGCCGCCGCCGCGGCCGCGGTGGCCGCCTCCCGGGCCCGAATCTTCTCCCGGGCCTGCGCAAACCGGGCCCGGCGACGGTGCGGGTCGGCCATGTCCTCGCCCGGCTCATCCCCCCGGCGCCCCGCCCCGTACTCGGCGTCCTCGGCGGCGTCGGTGCTCTCCGCGGCGGCCAGCCGGTCCTCGACCAACCCACCCAGGTCGAACTCGCCCTGAGCGGACCCCTGCGGCCCGGCGGAGGCAGGGTCCTCGGCGGCCAGGACGCGTTCGATACCGGCGGCGGTGCGGTTGGCCCGCGACGAGGCGTTCGCGCGGAACTTGCTGCCATCGACTGCGATCGTCCCGACCTGGCCCAGCCCGGCTTCCCGGCACAACCCCAGCACCTGGGTGAACAGGTCCTTGAACAGCTCACGGTGGCGCTGCCGGAACGCGGCGATGGTGTCGTGGTCGGGATGCTGGTTGCCGGTGATCACCATGAACGCGGTGTCGTGCTCGCAGAGCCGCTCGATCTGGCGCGACGAGGACTGCCCACAGCAATAGGCATAGACCAACAGGGTCAGCATCATCGTCGGGTCATAGGCTCGCCGACCCCGCCCACCCAGACGATAGGTGCTGATCAACGCGGTCAAGTCCAGCGCCTCGACCGCGTCGATCAACACCCACGCCAGATGTCCCTCGGGCAGCCAGTCCCGGATGTCGGGGGGCAACAAGAACCCGGTCTCACGATCCACCGGACGGAACCCACGAGCCACCCCAAGATCTAATCAGGTCCGGGGGCAGACCGGGACCCCTAAAACCCGACAGGCTCCATAGCACCAGAAAGTGCTCACAAGCCGTAGGCACCTACGGATGACGGGCGTACGCGTCGATCACGCAGTAGACGCAGTAGGCCGCGAACCCCAGCGCGGCCAGCAGGAACATCGTGGCCCCGAGGGTGTGCGCGGCGATCGTGCGCAGCGCGATGTCGACGCCGCCGATCCGGGAGGGCTTGTCCTCCCAGGCCGCCATCGTCGTGAGCACGCCGACGACCCCGAAGGTGACGGCCCGCGTCAGGTTCCCGAGCGAGCCGGTGACCAGGGCGAGCGTGCGACGGTGCCCGGGCAGCTTCTCGGGGACCAGGTCGCCCATGAACGTCGCCCGGACGCCGGTGTAGGCCATGGAGACGAACATCCCGATCGCGAACAGGCCCACCGCGGCGACCAGCCAGCGCCCGCCGGCGTGGGCGAACACGTCGTTCATCGTGGTCTGGAAGGCGTTGCGGTGACCCTGCATCCGGGTCGCGAACTCGCCCGCGAGCCAGGCCACCGAGAGCACACCGGCGGCCTTCGCGAACGCGCCGAGCCGCTTGCGCCACCGCTCCTCGGGGCGGGCCCAGTTGAACCCGACCGCGGCCGCCCGCAGCTGCCACACCGCGAACGCGACGAGGGCGAGCGCGGCCGCGGCGAGCAGCCAGCGCCCGAGGAACCCACCGCCCCCGGCCACGAGCTCGATCGCGCCGCGCGGGTCGGCGTGGTCCTCCCGCTTCCCGAGGGTGGCGATGCGGACCGCGAGCACCCCGATCCCGAGGTGCACCAGGCCGTACGCCACCAGGCCCACCCGGCCGATGGCCTCCACCCAGGCGGGGGCATCGCGGTCGCTGGGGCGGGCACGACGCCGTCGGTGGACCGGGGCGCCGACCCCAGGTGACGGGGACGGCTCGGCGGCCTCGACCGCCGTGCCCCGGGCGCCTCCGGACTCGTCGGACGCGCTCCCGTTCTCCTGCACCGCCGCCGTCGTCGCACCGCCCGAGGCGGAGGAGGCGGGCGCGGCGCTCATGGGGACAGTGGTACCCCGTCGTGGTCGGTGTGTCGCTGTGGGATCGCTGTGACCGTGGCGGCACCACACGAGAGAGGTCACGGACCCGCCGAACACATGAGTGTTCAACGACCTCTCCGGCCGCGGTCTTCCCGCACGAGCGCGCGAGCGCACCGGAGCACCTCGGGAACGGTGACGGCGAGCAGCGCGGGGTCGGGCTCGTCGGCGAAGCGTTCGCCGCGGCGCACCCACGCGTCGGTGAGGACGACGTGGCGCGGGTCGGTCGGCGGGCCCCACTGGGCGGGCCCGACGGGGCCGAAGAGTGTCACCGACGGCACCCCGAACGCCGTCGCGACGTGGGCGATGCCGGTATCGCCCGCGATCACCAGGCGGGCGCCCGCGACGAGGGCCAGCAGTTCGCCGAGCGAGGTGCGTCCCGCCAGGTCGAGTCCGCCGCAGGCGGCCGCGACCGTCGCCGTGAGGGCGGCCTCGTCGCGCGCGCCCGTGACGACGACCCGGTGCCCGTCTCCCGCCAGCGCGGCCGCGAGCCTCGCGAACCGCTCGACCGGCCAGCGCTTCGCGCCGAAGGCCGCACCGGGGTGCACGACGACGGCCCCGGCCATCGACGGCGGGGCTTTCCTGCCACTGGATGCAAGCAATTCAGGGGAGCACGCCGATAGGGCTTCGCTGGCACGTGGGGTGGCGGGCGCCGGCAGGCGCAGGTCGTCGGCCGCCGCGGCGGCCTCGTCGTCGCTCACGAGCCCGCAGGTCGCGAGCAGGTCGCACCAGCGACGCCGTTCCGGGAGCCCCGGGTCGTCGACCCACTCCGGCCCGTCCCAGCCCGGCGCCGCGTGCCCGACCCGGCGCACCGGGCGCGTCCCGACCAGCGCGTCGAGCCGGGCGTGGCTCTGCGGCCCGCGCCCGTGCAGGTTCACGACGACGTCGGGTGCGGGCGCGGTCGCATCGTCCGCGACGGCGTCCACGGGGAAGCCCGTGACGTCGCCCGCCCAGGCCGGTCCGAGCAGCACGACCTGGTGGTCGGGCAGCGCCCGCCGCACCAGGCGCAGGGCGGGTACGGCGACGAGGAGGTCGCCGAGCCCGAGGTCGCGCAGGACGAGGACCGTTCGCGCTCCGCGCGTGTGCGTGCGTTTCCGTGCTCTGGGACGGAAACGCACGCACGAGGCTGGAGGCCTAACGGGCGTTCTCCCCGAGGCCGTCCCGCAGCTGGGCGAGGGTCTTCGCGAGCAGCCGCGAGACGTGCATCTGCGAGATCCCGACCTCCGTCGCGATCTGCGACTGCGTCATGTTCTTGAAGAACCGCAGCATGATGATCGTCCGCTCGCGCGGGGCCAGCTGCGCGAGCAGCGGCGCGAGCGACTGCTGGTACTCGACCTTGTCCAGCGCGGCGTCGGCCTCGCCGAGCAGGTCGGAGACGGTGCCCGAGTCCGGGTCGTCGACCAGCATCTCGTCCAGCGAGCCCGACCGATAGGCGTGCGAAGCCTCCAGGGCCTCGAGCACGTCCTCCTTGGGCAGGTCGAGGTGCGTCGCGAGCTCGGCCGCCGTGGGCGCCCGGCCGAGGGTCTGCGACATCTGCGACATGGCCGATGACAGCGTGACGTTGAGATCCTTGAGACGCCGCGGCACCCGCATCGACCAGGCCTGGTCGCGGAAGTGCCTGCGGACCTCGCCGGTGATCGTCGGGACCGCATAGGACAGGAAGTCCGTGCCGCGGGCCGGGTCGTAGCGGTCGACGGCGTTGATGAGACCGAGGGTCGCGACCTGCTCGAGATCCTCCTCCGGTTCGCCGCGACGGGAGAAGCGCCGGGCGATGTGCTGCGCCACCGGGAGGTGCCCCCGCACGAGCTCGTCGCGCAGCCGGGTCCGCCGCGGGTCGCCCTGGGGCAGGCTGGCGTGCTCGGTGAGCAGCGGCATCAGGTGGTCGTACTCGCCGCGAGACCCGCGCCGCTCCTGGCCGTTCGCGGTGGTCTGCCCGGCGTCGGCGTCGCCGACGTCGCCGGGGTCGCCGGGGTCCGTCGTCTCCGTCGCCGGGTCGACGTCGTGGGCCGTCACGAAAGCGGGGTCCCGAGACGCTGCACGGACAGGCGCAGGGCGAGTCGGAACGGCTCGCCCGACGTGCCGGGCGCGGCCGAGAGCATGCGGACGTCCCCGGCGAGCGTCGTGAGGACGCGCCAGCCGAAGGAGTCGGTGTCGAGCCGCTCCGCTCCGGTCGTCAGGACGGATGCGGTCACCGTGATGTGCTCCTCGTCGACGTTGAAGCTGCAGGTCAGGCGGGTGTCGGGGCGGGCGAGCGCCACCAGGCTCGAGCACGCCTCGTCGACCGCCATCCGCAGGTCCGCCACCGCGTCCAGGGTGAACTCGGCGCGGGCAGCGAGGTCGGCCGCGACGGTGCGCATGGTGATGACCGCGCGTGGCACGGCCGGGACGCGTACCTCCACGTCCTCCGGCGGCATGAAACGGTCGGCAGGATCGGGGCCGCTCGTGACAGGGGGATCGGGCCGCGCCACGGCACCTCCTCGTCGGATACCGCGCCGCACGGACGTCCTCTCCCGGACCCGTCGAGCGCGTGCCATCTCCGCGGCGGGGGGCTCCCCGGCCGTCCTCGGTCGCCGGTCGTGTACCCGGGCCCCCTCGCCACAAACCGGTTCCGGGCCCGGCCGGCGCCCAGGAGGACGCCGGGTCCGCCCTGCGGTCGGGGTCGGGACGTGGTGTCCTCGCCGCGTGTCGGTCCCCGATGATCGAGCGCCGCGGCGCCCCGTCTCCGGACCACCGGCCGCGGTCCTGTTCGACCGCGACGGCACGCTCGTCCACGACGTGGCCTACAACGGCGACCCGGACAAGGTCGACCCCGTCGCGACGGCCCGCCCCGCCCTGGAGCGGCTGCGCCGAGCGGGCATCCCCGTCGGGGTGGTCAGCAACCAGTCCGGCGTCGCCCGGCGCCTGCTCACACCCGCGGCGGTGGCGGCGGTGAACGCCCGCCTGGACGAGCTCGTCGGGCCGATCGATGTCTGGGCGTGGTGCCCGCACGGGGAGGCCGACGGCTGCGGCTGCCGCAAGCCCGCGCCCGGCCTCGTCCTCGAGGCCGCCGGACGGCTCGGGGTCGACCCGACCGACTGCGCCGTCGTGGGGGACATCGCCGCCGACCTCGGGGCCGCCCGGGCCGCCGGTGCCCGCGGGGTCCTCGTGCCCACGTCCGCCACCCGCGCTGAGGAGGTGGCCGACGCCGAGCTCGTCGCCGGCGACCTCCTCGAGGCCCTCGATCTCCTGGGCGTTCCCGAGAACCTTCCCGACTCCGCGCCGCCTTGGCGCGACAAGAGAGCCCGTATCCTGGCGGTCCGCCTCGACTCCGACGGCGACGTGCTGCTCGCGGGCCCCGCCGTCCGCGCCCTGGCCGCCGGCGGCGACGAGGTGATCGCCGTCGTCGGGCCGCGCGGGCGGCAGGCGGCGGCCCTGCTGCCCGGGGTCGCTCGCGTGGTGGTGTGGCACTGCGGGTGGGTCGACGGGGACGCCCCGCCCGTGACGCCGCGGACCGTCGCGGACGCGGTGGCCGAGCTCGCGGCCCTGGCCGCCGACGAGGCGGTCGTGTTCACCTCGTTCCACCAGTCGCCGCTGCCGACCGCGCTCGTCCTGCGCCTCGCCGGGGTACGCCGGATCACGGCGGCCTCGGTGGACTTCCCCGGCGGGCTGCTCGACGTCCGGGCCCGCCCCGGGGACCCCGCCCGGGACCCGACCGCCGACCTGCCCGACGACCTCCCCGAGCCCGAGCGGGCCCTCGCGATCGCCGCGCGCGGAGGTCACCGGCCGGGTCCCGACGACGACGGGTGCCTGCACGTCACGACCCCGTCGGGCACCTCGGACGCGGCGCGGGAGCTGCTCGCGGCGCACGGCCTGGCCGCCGGGGCGCGCTACGTGGTGCTCCATCCCGGGGCGTCCGTTCCCGCCCGGGCGTGGCCGCCCGCACGGTGCGCGGCCGGCGTCGCGGCCCTGCGGGCGGCGGGCCACCGCGTCGTCGTCACCGGCGCGCCCGCAGAGACCGCGCTCACCGCCGCCGTCGCCGGTGGGGACGGGATCGACCTCGGCGGGGCCACGTCGTTCGCCGTGCTCGCGGAGGTGCTGCGGGGCGCCGACGCCGTGGTGGTGGGCAACACCGGGCCCGCGCACCTCGCCGCCGCGGTGGGCACGCCGGTCGTCTCGCTGTTCGCCCCGGTCGTCCCGCCGGTGCGCTGGGCCCCCTTCGGGGTGCCCCACGTGCTGCTCGGCGACCAGGACGCGCCCTGCCGCGGCACCCGGGCCCGCGAGTGCCCGGTCCCGGGCCATCCCTGCCTGACGGACGTCCCGCCGGAGGCCGTGGTGGCGGCCGTGGCACGGCTCACCGGTCACGGAGAGTAGTAGTTCCCCGACTGGCGTTTACCAGGTCGTTCTCACAGGGATTTCTCGCAAGTGACCTTCAGTCCCGCCGCACGGCCGTCATTGACGGTTCTGCACTGGCACGTGCACGGGTCCTGGTCGACGGCGTTCGTCCAGGGCGCCCACCGGTACCTGCTGCCCACCCTGCCCGAGCGCGGGCCGTGGGGCGGCGGGCGGCCGGGTGCGTGGACCTGGCCCGATGCCGCCGTCGAGTGCTCACCGCAGCAGCTCGCCGAGGCCGCCGACGAGATCGACGTCGTCGTGCTGCAGCGCGTCGAGGAGATCGACCTGGTCGAGCGCTGGACCGGCCGGCGCCCGGGTGTGGATCTCCCGGCGGTGTTCGTCGAGCACAACACGCCGCGCGGCGACGCGCCCGCCACGCGGCACCCGCTCGCCGAGCGTGACGACATCACCGTCGTACACGTCACCCATTTCAACGCACTGATGTGGGATTGCGGGCGGGCACCGGTCCGCGTCGTCGAGCACGGCGTCCTCGATCCCGGGCACCGGTACACCGGTGACCTCGACCGGGCCGCCGTCGTGGTCAACGAACCCGTGCGGCGCCACCGCGTCACGGGTACCGACCTGCTCGCCGGGTTCGCCGACACCGTCGGCCTCGACGTGTTCGGCATCGGCTCGGAGCGTCTGCCCGAGGCCGTCGACCACCGCGGCATCCGGGTGATCGGCGACCTGCCGCAGGCACGGATGCACGCCGAGCTGGCCCGCCGGCGTCTGTACCTGCACCCGATCCGGTGGACCTCGCTGGGACTCGCCCTCATCGAGGCGATGATGCTCGGCATGCCCGTGGTGGGACTCGCCACCGCGGAGGCCGCCGTGTCCGTGCCCGCCGACGCTGGTGTGGTCGCCACGGACCCCGTAGTGCTCCACGACGCGGTCCGGGCCTACCGCGCCGACCCCGACCTCGCCCGCACTCACGGTGCCCGAGGTCGAGAGACAGCGCTCCGGCGCTGGTCGGTCACCCGGTTCTGTGAGGACTGGGACGAGGTCCTGGCCACCGTGACCGGATCGACCCCTTCTCGCGCGCCCGTCGGGTCCACACCCGCGGCTCCGGGCGTCGCCGTCCCCCTATAGAAGATCCCGGTCGGACCGACGGCGATCCGACCCCGACCCGTCCACCTGGACGCCGCTCGTCCGGGACCGGAGCTGGAACCCATGGCCCCCGGTCCACCGCCATCCCATCTCGTGCGAGGCGCACACCCGCGGATCCGCCACGGACCCGTGGAGGCGTGCGCGCACCCGCACGCCCGCAGGAGGACTGTGCATGCGGATCGCCATGATCTCCGAGCACGCGAGTCCGCTCGCGTGCACAGCCGAGCCAGTCGACACCGCCGACACCGCCCGTCGTGACGCCGACGGCCGGACCGGTCCGGCCGGGATCGGCGCCGTCGACGCCGGCGGGCAGAACGTGCACGTGCACGCGCTCGCGACGGCGCTCGGCCGCGCCGGCCACGAGGTCGTGGTGCACACCCGGCGGACCGATCGGGTCACGCCGCAGCGGGTCCCCCTGGCCCCCGGGGTGGTGGTCGACCACGTGCCGGCCGGGCCCCCGGTCGAGCTGGGCAAGGACGACCTGCTCGCCCACATGGGCGAGTTCGCGGCCGTCCTGCGGCGTCGGTGGCACGCGGAGCCCCCGGACCTGGCGCACGCGCACTTCTGGATGTCGGGACTCGCGACCCTGGAGGCCGGTCGGGCGATCGGGGTACCGGTCACCCAGACCTTCCACGCGCTCGGGTCGGTCAAGCGCCGCCACCAGGGGGCGCAGGACACCAGCCCGCCCGAGCGGGTCGCCCGCGAGAGCGACCTCGCCGCCTCCGTGGACCGCGTGATCGCGACCTGCCGCGACGAGGTCGCCGAGCTCGTCGCGCTCGGCGTGTCCGCCGACCGGCTCGACGTGGTGCCCTGCGGGGTGGACGTGGACCACTTCCGGCCCGGTCCCAGCCCGGCGCACCCGGTCCCCCGCATCCTCACCGTGTCCCGGCTGGTGCCGCGCAAGGGCGTCGACACCGTGATCCGCGCGCTCGCGCGGCTCACCGTCACCGGTCCGGAGCCCGAGCTGCTCGTCGCCGGCGGTCCGACCGCCGCCACGCTCGACGACGACGCCGAGGTCGCCCGGCTGCGTGCCATCGCCGCCGCCGAGGGCGTGGCGGACCGGGTGCGCTTCGTCGGCCGGGTGACGCCCGCCGGGATGCCCGCCCTCATGCGCTCCGCCGACGTCGTGGCCTGCCTGCCCGCCTACGAACCCTTCGGCCTCGTCCCGCTCGAGGCGATGGCCTGCGGGCGGCCGGTCGTGGCCTCGCGGGTCGGCGGCCTCGCCGACACCGTCGTCGACGGGCACACCGGCCTGCACGTCCCGCCGGGCGACCCGGACGCCGCCGCGCGCGCGGTGGGCGCCCTGCTCGCCGACCCGGCCCGTGCCGCGCGCCTCGGGCGCGCCGGCCGCGCCCGCGCGACGACGTCCTACGGCTGGGACCGGGTCGCGGCCGCCACTGAGGCGGTCTACCGCGACGTGCTCGCCGTCCGTGCCGGAGCCGCCGAGCCCCCGGCGCGCGTCGCCGGCCTCACCGGGGTGCGCTCATGAGCCCGACGTCGCAGACCGACCGGATGCCGGGCCGCCCCGCCGTCACCGGGGCGAGCCCGGCCGCCGCACCCGTCGCGCCCGCGCGGCGCGCGCACGCCGTCGTCGACCAGCACCTCGACGGGCTCGACGCGACCCTCGCCGCGCTGCGGACCCACGCCCCCCGGGTCGCGTCGTGGGGCACCGAGCTCGCCGGCCGGTTGCGGCGCGGCCAGCGGCTGCTCGCCGCCGGCAACGGTGGCAGCGCCGCCGAGGCGCAGCACCTGACCGCCGAGCTGGTCGGGCGCTACCGGGGCGAGCGGGAGCCGCTCTCGGCGATCGCGCTGCACGCCGACACCTCGACGGTCACGGCGCTGGGCAACGACTACGGCTACACCGAGATCTACGCCCGCCAGGTCCGCGCGCACGGCCGCCCGGGCGACGTGCTCGTCCTGCTCTCCACGAGCGGGCGCAGCGAGAACCTGCTGGCCGCGGCCGAGGTCGCCCGATCGCTCGGGGTCACGGTGTGGTCGGTGACCGGCCCGGAGCCGAACCCCCTCGCGCAGGTCAGCGACGAGGCGATCTGCCTGCCGGGCGCGACGCCCTCGGTGCAGGAGGCGCACCTGGTCGCGGTGCACCTGCTCTGCGAGATGGTCGACGCCGCCCTGGGCCGCTCGGTCGTCGGGGACCCCGGGGGTGCGCGGTGAGCGCGCCGCTGGTCGTCGTGGGCGACGCGCTGCTCGACGTGGACGTCGACGGACGGGTCACCCGCCTGTGCCCGGACGCGCCGGTCCCGGTGCTCGACGCGGACGCCGAGCGCGAGCGCCCCGGGGGTGCCGCGCTCGCCGCGCTGCTCGCGGCCCTGGACTCGTCGCGCCCCGTCCGCCTGGTCGCCCCGCTCGGCGACGACGCCGGCTCGCACCGGGTGCGGGCGCTGCTCGAGGGCATCGTCGAGGTCGTGGCGCTGCCCGTCGCCGGTGCGCTGCCGGTGAAGAGTCGCATGCTCGCGGGCGATCGGCCGCTGCTGCGCCTCGACCGGGGCGGTCTCGACGCCGGGCCGTGGGACGGGTCTGCGCTCGTCGCCGCTCGCGACGCTCTTGCCGGGGCGGGTGGGGTGCTGGTGGCCGACTACGGCCGGGGCGTCACCGCTGATCCCGGGGTGCGCGACCTGCTCAACGGCATCGCGCGCCGCGTCCCCGTGGTGTGGGACCCGCACCCGCGGGGCGCCGACCCGGTCCCGGGCGTCACGCTGGCCACGCCCAACCTCGACGAGGCCCGGGCGGCGTCCGGCGCCTCCGAGACCGACGGGGCCGACTGGCTCACGACGGCGTCCCGCGCGGCCGCCGCGCTGCGCGACGACTGGCGGGCCGAGTCGGTCGCGGTGACCTCCGGCGCCCGCGGCGCGGTGCTGCAGGGCGGCGGCGGCCTCGTCGTCGTACCCGCCCGACCCGCGCTCGGCGGTGACCCGTGCGGCGCGGGTGACCGGTTCGCCGGCGCCGCCGCCCTCGCTCTCGCCGCCGGCCGCACCCCCGACGAGGCCGTGTCCGACGCCGTGTCCGCCGCTTCGTCGTTCGTCGGCGGCGGGGGAGCGGGCGCGGTCCGCCGCGACGTGGACGGCTGGCACGCGCCGGGCCTGCCCGATCCGAGCGAAGGGCACCTTCGGTCGGATAGATGGGCGAAGGGCGCCCACCGCCAGTCGGCTGACACCAGCGCCCTCGCCGTCGTCGAGGCCGCCCGGGCCCGCGGCGCCCGCGTCGTCGCCACCGGCGGCTGCTTCGACCTCCTGCACGCCGGGCACGCCCGCACCCTCGGCGCCGCCCGGGAGCTGGCCGGTCCCGACGGCGTGCTCGTGGTCTGCCTCAACTCCGACGCCTCCGTGCGCCGGCTCAAGGGGCCGCAGCGCCCCATCGTCGGTCAGGCCGACCGCGCCGAGCTCCTCGGCGCGCTGGCCTGCGTCGACGCCGTCGCCGTGTTCGACGAGGACGGGCCCCAGACGGTGCTCGCGCACCTGCGCCCCGACGTGTGGGTCAAGGGCGGCGACTACGCCGCGGACGACCTGCCCGAGGCGGGACTCGTCCGCTCCTGGGGCGGCGAGGTCGTCGCCGTCCCCTACCACGCCGGGCGGTCGTCGACCCGGCTCGCCGCCGCCGCGGGCGTCGGCGCCTCCGCGCACCCCCACGAGGAAGGACCATCGTGAGCTCACCGCTGCCCACCCCCGACCCCGCCGCCAACCTCGACCCGTCCCGGGCACGGGAGCCCGCCGGCGCCCTGGGGACCGTCCTCGTCACCGGCGGCTCGTCCGGGCTCGGCGCGGCCGTCGCGGAGGCGGTGGCCGCCACCGGCGGGACCCCCGTGGTGCTCGACCTCAAGGCGCCCGACGCCGGGCACGCCTTCGTCGAGGTCGACCTCGCCGATACCGCGGCGGCCGAATCGGCCGTCGCGCACGCCGCCGACACCCACGGCGGGATCGACGCCGTGGTCACCGCCGCGGGCATCGACCGCTGCGGCCGGCTCGTCGACGTGGCCCGTGAGGAGTGGGAGCGCGTCGTCGCGGTCAACCTGCTCGGGACCGCCGCGGTCGTGCGCGCCGCGCTGCCGCACCTCGAGGCCCGCCGCGGCAAGGTCGTCACCGTCTCCTCGACGCTCGGGGTGAAGGCGGTGTCGGATGCCACCGCCTACTGCGCCTCGAAGTTCGGCGTCGTCGGGTTCACCCGCGCGCTCGCCGCGGAGTGGGCGGGGAAGGTCGGCGTCACGCTGCTCGTGCCGGGCGGCATGTGGACCCACTTCTTCGACGACCGGCCCGACCAGTACAAGCCCGGCGCCGACGCCGCGCTCAACGACCCGGCCGAGACCGCCGACGCCGTGCTCTACGCGCTCACCCGTCCCGCGGGCAGCGAGGTGCGGGAGCTCGTCGTCGCCGCGTCGAGCGAGTCGTCCTACCCGTGAGGGCGGGCTCCGGCGCCGGCCCCCACGCCCGACGTCGGGCTCCGACCACGACCGAGAGGACCGCAGACACCGTGCCCCAGCCGCTTTCGTCGGCCCCCCTGGCGGCCGACCTCCCGGAGCGCCTGGCCGCCGCCGCGCCGCGCGTCGTGGTGATCGGCGACGCGGTCCTCGACTGCTGGATGAGGGGCCCCTCGCGGCGGCTCTCCCGCGAGGCACCCGTGCCCGTCGTCGAGGTCGAGGTCACCCACGCCGCCCCCGGGGGCGCCGCGAACACCGCCGTGAACCTCGCCGCGATGGGCGCGAAGGCGCGCCTGGTGTCCGTGGTCGGCGACGACGAGGACGGCCACACCCTGCGGGGGCTGCTCGAGGCGGCCGACGTCGACACCGCGGGGGTCCTCGCCGCGAGCGAGGGCCCGACGGCGGCCAAGCGGCGCATCGTCGCCGACGAGGCCATGGTCGCCCGCTATGACACCGTCCCGCCGCCGCGCTCCCACGCCGGGTTCACCAGGGCGCTCGACGCCGCCCTCGACACCGACCCGGACGCCGTCGTCGTCTGTGACTACGGCACCGGTGCCCTCGACGACGACGCGGTGTCGGCCCTCGCGGCCCGCCGCGCCCGCTGCGGTGTGCTCGTCGTCGACGCGCACGACCCGGGCCGGTGGGCCCCGGTGCGCCCCGACGTGGTCACCCCCAACGCGGGCGAGGTCGAGATCCTGCTCGGGCGGGCCCTGCCCGCTCCCGACCGGGCCGCCGCCGCCGAGGCCGCAGCCGGCGAGCTGCGGGCGCGGGCCGGGGCGGGCACCGTCGTCGTCACCCTCGACCGCGACGGGGCGCTGCTGCTCGCCGACGGCCTGCCGGCGCACCGGACGTGGACCCGTCCCGTCCCCGAGAGTCGCGCCTGCGGCGCGGGTGACTCGTTCACCGCGGCCCTGGCCCTCGCGCTGGCCGCGGGCACCCCCGCGCCGACCGCGGTCGAGCTCGCCCAGGTCGCCGCCGACGTCGTCGTCGGGCGGGCCGGGACGGCGGTGTGCTCCACGGGCGACCTGACCGCCCGGGTCGGCGCCTCCGGCGGCACTCTCTCGAGCGCTGCCGAGCTCGAGCGGCTCGTGGCGGGGCACCGGGCCGCGGGGCGGCGGATCGTGTTCACCAACGGCTGCTTCGACGTCGTCCACCGCGGTCACGTCGCCTACCTCAACCAGGCCAAGCGGCTCGGCGACGTCCTCGTCGTGGCCCTCAACGCCGACGAGGGCGTGCGGCGGCTCAAGGGCCCCGACCGGCCGGTCAACCCGCTGGCCGACCGTGCAGCCGTGATCGGGGCCCTCTCCTGCGTCGACCACGTCGTCGGGTTCGCCGCGGACACCCCGGTCGAGCTGCTCGAGGCACTGCGCCCCGACGTCTACGCCAAGGGCGGTGACTACACCCCGGAGATGCTGCCGGAGACCCCGACGGTGGCCGGCTACGGCGGGCGGGTGGTGATCCTCGACTACCTCGCCGACCGCTCCACGACCGCGACGCTGGAGCGGATCCGGGGTGGTCGCGTACGGGCGCAGTCATGACCGCGGACGTCGACGTGCTCATCCCCACCCGGGACCGGCCGGTCGAGCTCGCCACGACCCTCGCGGGTCTCGCGGCCCAGGCCGGCACGGGCGGGCCGTCGTTCCGGGTCGTGGTCTCCGACCAGTCGGGTCCCGACGACGGGTCCGGCGCGGCGTCGTTCGACACGCCGTCGACGGCCGCCATGGTCCGGGTGCTGCGCCACCGCGGCGTGCCGGTCGAGCTGCGCCGCCACCTGCCGCGACGGGGGATCGCCGAGCAGCGCGCGTTCCTGCTCTCATGCGCCGAGGCCGCCGCGGTGCTCTTCCTCGACGACGACGTCTGGCTCGAGCCGGGCGTGCTCGCGCGCCTGCACACCGCGCTGCGCACGTTGGGCTGCGGGCTGGTCGCGGCCGCGATGCAGGGCCTCTCGCACCTCGACGACGACCGGCCGGCCGAGCGGGCGCACTACGCGGAGTGGAGCGACGGGGTCCGCCCCGAGCGCATCGAGAAGGGCTCCGCGGCGTGGGAGCGCTGGCGGCTGGGCAACGCCGCCAACGGCGTGCACCTCGCCGAGGCGCTCGGGCTCGACGCGCGCGGCGGGCCGGCGCCGGCGGCGTCGACGTGGCGGGCCTACCGGATCGCGTGGGCGGCGGGCTGCGTGCTGTTCGACCGGGCCGCGCTGCTCGAGGCCGGCGGCTTCGACTTCTGGCGCGAGGTCCCCGAGGACGCCCACGGCGAGGACGTGCTGGTCCAGCAGCGGGTCATGGCCCGCCGCGGTGGGGCGGGCATCCTCCCGAGCGGCGCCTACCACCAGGAGTCGGCGACGACGCTGCCCGACCGGGGTCAGTCAGCAGTGGATCTCCGCTCCCTGTGAGCTGACATCCCGTCCCTACCGCGCCCGCAGCGTCTGCACCGTCGCCTGCACCCGCGGGTCGCGCAGCGTCTCCTCGAGCGAGCTGGGCAGGGGGATCCGCCAGTTCGGGTACGCGTCGGTGGTGCCGGGCAGGTTCGGCTGGCGGGGCTCGTCGAGCACGTCGGTGAACGCGGCCAGCATGATCCGCGAGGACGCCCGCGCCAGCAGGCCGTGCATGGCGGCGACGATCCGCTCCTCGTCGGTGTCGCCCGGCGCGAGCAGGCCCTGGGACACCAGCAGGGCCAGCAGCTCCGCCCGCTCGCGCTCGGACTGGGCGCGCGCGCCCTCCGGGTCGGTGAGCAGCCCCGCCTCCTCCCGTGCCCGCACGTGCTCGTCGCGCAGGAAGCCGACGGCGGTCGGGAGGTCATGGGTGGAGATGGTGCCGAGGCTGGTCTCGGGCCACTCCTGCGGCGGGAGGAGGTGCCCCTGGTCCTCGCGCTGGAACCACAGCACCGCGCACCCGAGCATCCCCCGCGACTCCAGGCCCTCGGTGACCTCCGGCTCGACGGTCCCCAGGTCCTCCCCGACGACGATCGCCCCCGCCCGGGTGGCCTCGATCGCCAGCACGGCGAGCATCGCCTCCGCGTCGTAGGACACGTAGGTGCCCTCGGTCGCCGGACGGCCCGGCGGGATCCACCACAGGCGCCACAGACCCGCGACGTGGTCGATCCGCACCCCGTCGGCGTGGCGCAGCACGGCGGAGAGCATGTCGCGCAGGGGGCCGTAGCCCGTCTCGGCGAGGCGGTCCGGGCGCCACGGCGGCAGCGACCAGTCCTGCCCACGCTGGTTGAAGTCGTCGGGCGGCGCACCGACGTGGACCCCGGGCGCGAGGAACGACTGGAGCGCCCACGCGTCGGCCCCGTCCGGGGCGCACCCGACCGCCAGGTCCGCGATGAGCCCCACCGGCATCCCGAAGGTGGCGGTGTGGGCCTCGGCGAGCTGCACGTCGAGCAGGTACTGGCACCAGGCGTGGAAGACGATGCGATCGGCGAGCTCGGCGCGGGCGGCCGGGATGCCCTCGCCGTCGGGGGAACGCAGGCCCTCGGGCCAGGTGCGCCACTCCGGGCCGTGCCGCTCGGCGAGGGCGAACCAGGTGGCGACGTCGCGCAGGCCCGGGTCCATGGCGGCGAGCGACGCCTGGTGCTCGGCGGCCAGGGCCTCGTCGGTGGTGGGGTGCTCGGCGTCGGAGATGTCGGGCGGCGCGAGGAACCCACCGGGCACCAGCGGCGCCTCCCGGTCGGGCAGGCCCGGCAGCGCGCCCACCGACCCGGCGAAGGGACGCAGCAGCGCGAGGGCGGAGCGCTTGGCGCTCCAGACCTCGTCGTAGTCGATGAGGCTCCGGCCGTCGCGCTCGCCGCGCACGTCCGCGGTGTCGTGGCCCGGCGCGAGCCGGTCGACGGCGTGGCGGACGTGCGCGGGCGCGGCGCGGTAGGCGGGTGTGGCCTGGACCCGCAGCAACACCGGGTGCAGGAAGCGGCGTGACGAGGGCGAGTACGGGGACGCCTCGACGGTCGGGTCGAGGCGCAGCGCGTGCAGCGGGTTGGTCAGGACCGCGCCGGCGCCCTGGCCGGCGGCGGCGGTGAGCAGGTCGCGCAGGTCGACGAGATCCCCGCAGCCCCAGGAGTCGGCCGAGTGCAGCGAGTAGACCTGCACCATCCAGCCCCACGTACGAGGGACCTCGGGGGCCCGCGGCGGCGCGACGAGCACGGTGGACTCGGTCTCCCCGACCCGCAGCCGGTGGTAGCCCATCGGCAGGCCGGCGGTGGTCGCCTCGTCGAGCGCCGAGACGGACCGGACACTGCCGTCCTCGAGCGTCAGCTCGCCGGGGCCGGGCAGCTCGAGGTCGGTGGGCGCGACGATCGTCGGCGGCAGGTCACGGCGGGACCGCTCCGCCAGGGCGGCGCGGACGGCCTCGGACGAGGACGCGTCGACGTCGAGGGCCGCCAGGACGTCGACGACGACGTCGGCGTCGACCTCGACGGTGCGTTCCGAGGCGTCGCGGTAGCTGGTCGCGACCCCGTACGCCGCCGCGAGCTCGGCGAGGTCGTCCTGGGCGGGGGGCACCGGCGCTCCTCTCAGGTGGCTTCGCCATGTGAGCACTTTCGGGGGCTATAGCCCCCGAAAGTGCTCACGAGCGCGAAGCGCACCTCTGGTGCGGGACGCGCGCGAGCGGGCGGCGCGAGGCCACGAGCCGGTCGGCGACGGCGGACGCGGACGTGCGCGGCCGGCGCACGGTCGCCAGCGCCTCGACCTGGGTGCGGGTGAGACCGATCCGGCCGTCGAGCACGGTACCGACGGTGGCCGCGCTCCAGCCGCGCTCGAGGAGCAGGTGCACGAGGGCGAGCGCGGACCCGCGGTCGCGGCGGGCACGGGACAGGAGGGCGCCGAGGTCCTCGGGAAGCTCCGGGGTGGCCGGGGTGTCGGCGGCGGGCGGGGCGGCGTCGAGCCGCGGGGAAGAGGGGTCGAGGAGCACGGTCACCTTCCGTTCTGATTACACGCTTACAAGTCAACGACTTACGTCCAGGATGGGCACGCTGTGTGACATCAAACCATCGAGCTGGTCACACGGGGGCCAACAACCCGCGCTCCCGGACCACCGGCATCGACAACGTGCGATATCCGACGTCGTCGAACAGCACGACCACGGTGTCGTCCTCCACCGTCTGGACCACCCCGTGTCCCCACTCCTCGTGGGCCACGGCCTCGCCCGGTGCCGGCTCTCCGTAAGACGTCCCGGACCGCTTCCCGGGGTCGCCGACGTCGCCAGAATCACAGGTCGGCACGTCGGCGTGCAGCACCCAGCGCACGTCGGGCTTGTCGATGCCCATCGCGCTGCCCGCCTCCGAGCTCCGCGTCCCCGCCGAGGACGCGGGCGGCGGCGGGGCCGATCACGTCGGCGAGGTCGCCGGGCACGGGCCCGCAGGGGGATGCGCCCGGTGCGCCGGGGTGGGGCTCGTCGCTCACGGCGCCGGGATGGGCATCCCCGACCCCGACGAAACGGTCCGCCTCGCAGGCCCACGCCACGGTTGTGCACGACCCGGGCGGGGGTACGTCCACGCGGTGACGCTGCAGAAGGTGGACCCCCACGGCCCGGGGATCGGGCGCCGCCGTCGCGGCCGCGGGTTCAGCTACCACGACCTCACCACGGGCGAGGCCGTGCGTGACCCGGAGACGCTCGACCGCATCGAGGCGCTCGTCATCCCTCCGGCCTGGCGCGACGTGTGGATTTGCCCGGACGCCGACGGTCACATCCAGGCGGTGGGTACCGACGCGGCCGGCCGGCGCCAGTACCGCTACCACGCGGAGTGGGTGACCCGGCGCGACGCGGAGAAGTTCGCGCGGGTGGCCCGGCTCGGCGCCCTCATGCCCGACGCCCGTCGTCGCCTCACCGAGCGGTTGTCCACCGACGGTCTCGGCCGTGACCGGGTGATGGCGGGGGCGGTCTGGTTGCTCGACCTGGGGGCGTTCCGCGTCGGCGGCGAGGAGTACGCCGAGCGCGACCGCCACAGCGAGGCCTCGTTCGGGCTGGCCACGCTGCGCCGCGACCACGCCACGGCACGCCGCGACGGCACGGTCGAGTTCCGCTACACCGCCAAGGCCGGCGTGCCGCGCAGCATGACCATCCACGACCTGGAGACCCACCGGCTGGTCACCTCGCTCAAGCGTCGCCGCGGCGGCGGGGACGACCTGCTGGCCTGGCGGCGCGGGAGCCGGGGCGCGACGTGGCACGACGTCACCGCCGACGACGTGAACGACGCGGTCCGCGAGCTCCTCGGCGAGGAGTTCACCGCGAAGGACCTGCGCACCTGGAACGCCGGGGTCGTCGCCGCCGTCGCGCTCGCCACGCAGGTCGACGACGACGGCGCTCCGCCGCGGGCGCAGCGCAAGCTCAAGGCGGCCGTCACGCACACCATGAAGACCGTCGCGGGACAGCTCGGCAACACCCCGGCGGTGTCCAGGCGCTCCTACGTCGACCCGGTGCTCGTCGAGCACTTCGAGGCCGGCCGCACGGTGCGGGAGGCCATCGTCGGCGCCGACCCCTCCGACCTCGCGATGCGCGACCGGATCGAGGAGGCGGTGCTCAAGCTCGTCGAGGACCGCCGCTAGGTCGTCACGGGCCGGGCCCTCATCTCCGCCCACACCGTCTTGCCGTCGGGGTGGCGGAGCACGCCCCACGAGCGCGACACCGCGGCCACCATCGCGAGACCCCGCCCGCGCGGGGACGACGTCGGCGGCACCTGCCACGTCCTCGCCGCCGGCACGTCGTGCCCCGTCGTGCCGGTGTCGTAGTCGCGGACGGCCATGCGGAACGCGTCACCGTGGCGCTCGACCTCCACCACCGAGGCGCTGGTGGCGTGCTCGACGGCGTTCGTGAGCAGCTCGGTGATCACGATCTCCGCGGCCTCCCGCACCTCGGCGCCGAGACCCCACCGGCGGCAGACGTCGCGGACGCGGGCGCGGGCGTGCCCGGGGGCGTGCGGGTCGACCTCGAAGCGCCAGCTCTCGCGCACCACCGGCGGCCGCTCCCCGAGGTGGGTGAGTGCCTCGGCGACGGTGCCGTACACCGGTACCTCCTGGTCGACGCGCGACGCGGTCAGCAGGGACGCGAGGGCCGGGTCCGGCGCGACGAGCGCGAGGCAGGCGCCCGGCCACCCTCCCGCGCGGGCCAGGGCCTCGGTGAACACGTGGACCGTCGAGCTCTGGCTGGGGACCAGGGCAGCGACGTCGAGGACCACCGCGTGGTGCTGGGTGATCAGTGCCGCGAGCCCGGTGACGAACTCGTCGCGGCCGGCGCGGTCGAGGTCGCCCTCGACCGACACGACCACCGCGCCGCCCGTGGGCGACGCGGGCCGCACATCCCACGCGAGCTTCTGCACGATTCACCTCGCGGCCGTGGTACCCCGGGTCACGGGGACCCAAGCCCGGCCGGGCTCCGGGATCGGGCGGGTGCCCGGGCGCGCCGGGACAGGGCAGGACATCATGGGGTGGTGAGCGAGGAACCGGAGGGCGTCGCGGACGAGGGTCGCGAGCGGTCGGCGCTGGCGGCCGCTGCTGCGAGCGGGGCCGGGGACGGTGCGGGCACCGCGGAGCTCGTGGAGTCACCGGGCGCGGTCATGCGCGTCGCGGGCATGATCGGGAAGCTCATCGAGGAGGTCCGGCAGGCCCCGCTCGACGAGGCCGGACGGGCGCGCCTCGCCGACATCCACGCCCGGTCGATCACCGAGCTGGGCACCGGGCTCGCGCCGGAGCTGCGGGACGAGCTGGCGCGGATTCTCACTGCCGCTGGGCACCGACGCGGTGCCGTCCCAGGCCGAGCTGCGGATCGCCCAGGCCCAGCTGCTCGGATGGTTGGAAGGGCTCTTCCACGGCATCCAGAGCGCGGTCCTCGCCCAGCAGATGTCGGCGCGGGGGCAGTTGGAGCAGATGCGACGGGGACGCGGCGGTCCGCTCGAGGGCGCCGTCGAGAGCGGCCAGTACCTCTGAGCGCTGGGCTCAGGCCTTGACGACGATGTCCCCGGTCGGCCGGCGCAGCGCGGAGCGACGCTCGTCCTCGGTGAGCCCACCCCACACCCCGTACGGCTCACGGGTGGCGAGGGCGTGGCGGCGGCACGGTTCGAGCACCGGGCAGCTCATGCAGACCTGCTTCGCCTTGATGGCGCGCTGCTCGCGTCGCGGGCCGCGCTCGCCGTCGGGGTGGAAGAAGAAGCTCGAGTCCATGCCGCGGCAGGACCCGTGGAGCTGCCAGTCCCACTCGTCGATGATGGGTCCGGGGAGCAGGCGCACATCGGCCACGGGGACCTCCAGGTACGAAAGAGCGCGGTGAGCGCCGTGGAGGGGCCGGAGCGGAGCGGTCCGACCCGTGCGAGCCCGGTATAACCGATGCTCCGCGCTCACAAACCGGGAAAGATCGGGCGGACCCTCCGCGCCGTCGTGGCAGGAGCCGCCGGCCCTGTCGTACGTCACCCACCCCGGCCCGCGGTCGACCGGCGACCGTGCGTCGCGAGTAGGGTCCGACCAGTGGGTATCGTGCGGGCCCACTGGGGCCGACGCAGCCCAGTAGAGAGCCAAGAGGAGTGCTGTGCATGTCCGAGAGCGCAGGGAACGGGGGGCGCGAGGCCGTGGCCACCGAGGACGACTTCTCCACCGAGGAGCCGATGGGGGTCGAGGTCGAGCGCTCCGGTGACACGTCGGTGATCCGGCTGTCCGGCGAGATCGACATGCTGACCACGCCGGCGCTGCGCGCGAAGGTCACCGAGGAGCTGGGCGCCGGCCTCACCGTGCTCGTGCTCGACATGCTCGCCGTCGAGTTCCTCGGGTCCAGCGGGCTCGCGCTGCTGGTGGAGGCCCTGGACGAGTCGCGCAACCGTGGCGTCGCCCTGCGCCTGGTCGCCGACAGCCGGCCGGTGAGCCGCCCGCTGCAGGCCACCGGGCTGACGGACCTGTTCGAGATCTACCCGACCGTCGAGGCGGCGCTGGCCGCCTGAGACGGCCGGACCCGGAAGGACGACGTCGCGAGGAAACGGGCGGGCGCGCTGGTCGCGACCGGTGGTGACCGGCCACGCCTGCGCCGATACGGTGGCGCAGCCATCGCCGCGACCAGCCCCGCGCGCCGGTCGTGCTCCCACCTCCCGGACGAGACCGTCGTACCCGTCCCACCGACCCCGCGAAACGGAGACCCGCAGTCGTGCAGACGCCCGAACCGGCCCAGCGTGAGCGCGTGCCCGAGGTCCCCGCTCCGGGAGCGGCGACGGAGGTCGACGGGCTGTCCGACACCGTGGACCTCGCCGAGGTCCCCAGCCCGGTGGAGGTGCGGGTCCACGCCGACCCGGCGCTGATCCCCTCGGTGCGCGCGGTGGCGGCGGACCTCGCGGCCCGCGCCGACTTCGACCTCGACGCGGTGTCCGACCTGCGCATGGCGGTCGACGAGGCGTGCTCGGCGCTGGTCCCCCTGTCCGTTCCCGGGGGCCAGCTGCGCTGCGGGTTCACCGTGGTCGACGGGCGGATCGCCGTGGTGGCCCGGGTCCCCGTCTCCGCGTCCACTACGCTGCGCCAGGACACGTTCGGGTGGCGGGTGCTGGACACCCTCACCGATGCTGCCGAGGTGCTCGGCGGTGACAGCGGGTGGATCGGCATCCGGTTGCTGAAGGACCGGACGACGACGTGAGCGCTCCGGCCGGGGAACAGCGCGGGGACGACACCTACGGCCACCTCGTGCCCATGCTCGTGGAGCACGCATCCCTGCCCGAGGGCGACCGGCGGCGCGAAGCGCTCCGCGACCGGCTGGTGGAGGGCTACCTGCCGCTGGCCCGGCACATCGCACGCCGCTTCTCGCAGCGCGGCGAACCGCAGGAGGACCTCGAGCAGGTCGCGACGGTCGGGTTGATCCACGCCGTCGACCGGTTCTCCCCGGACCGCGGGTCGGACTTCCTGTCCTACGCGGTGCCGACGATCACCGGCGAGGTGCGCCGCTACTTCCGCGACAAGGCCTGGTCCACGAGGGTGCCGCGGCGGCTCAAGGACCTGCGCCTGGCGATCGGGTCCGCGATGCCCACGCTCTCCCAGGAGCTGGGCCGGGCCCCCACGGCGGGGGAGCTCGCCGAGCGGCTGCAGCGCCCGCGCGAGGAGGTCCTCGAGGCGCTCGAGGCCGCCAACGCGTACCGGTCGAGCTCGCTGGACGACATGCTCGTCGACGACCCGTCGTCGGGCCGGCTGGCCGACGTCCTCGGGACCGACGACGACGAGCTCACGCAGGTCGAGCACCGGGAGACCGTGCAGCCCGCGCTGCGCCGCCTGCCCGAGCGGGAGCGCACGATCGTCATGCTGCGCTTCTTCGGTGGGATGACGCAGACCCAGATCGCCGAACGCGTCGGGGTCTCCCAGATGCACGTGTCCCGGCTGCTCACCCGCACGTTGGCCACCCTGCGCCAGGAGCTGTCGGAATAGGTAGGTGCGCTTCGCGCTTGTGAGCACTAATCCGCCCTATAACGCCGAAAAGTGCTCACACACGCTCTTCCTTGGCGGAGGCCTGTTGAGGTTCGCAGTGCGATGTGTGAGCACTTTTCGGCGTTATAGGGCGGATTAGTGCTCACGAGGCCGCAGGCCACCTAGTCGCACCGAGTGCCCGTCGCCCTGGTGGCGGGTGCGCCCGGTCCGGGCCAGCAGCTCGAGCAGCGGCACCGCCACCCGCCGCGTCGTCCCCAGCGCCTGGCGCGCCGCGGACACCGTGAAGGGCTGCTCGAGTGTCGCGAGCACCTCGACGGCGCGGTCGAGGCCGTCGGGGAGCAGGTAGATCCCCTCGGCCACCCGGAGCAGCTCCCCGGCCCGCACCGCTGCCCCCAGCTGCTTCGCCCCGAGCCCGAGCTCCGCGAGCCGGTCCGTGTCGGGCGCCGCGAACGGGGCCGCCGCGAGGTCCTTCCCGAGCTCGCCGAGCGCGGTGCGCACCTCCGGCGGCAGTTCGCCGTCACCGCGGCGCAGGATCCGCCCACCCTGCTCGGTCAGATCGTCCGACGCCGGACGACGCGCGAGCACCAGGGCCAGCAGCCGCGGCTCGGGCAGCCCGAGGGCGCGCGCGGCGGCCCGCGTGGGCAGCCCCGGGTGGAGCGGAGCGGCGGCCGCGTGCTCGGCGACCGCCTCGACCAGCCGGCCCGCGAGCACGTCGAGGTGGTCCGGGTCGACCAGCCATCCCGCCGCGGCCGGGGCCCGCGGCGGCGCCGATGCCAGCCCCAGCCCCGCGAGGTCGTCGACCCGCAGGAGCTTGCGGCGCCGCAGCTCGGCGACCGGGTCGGGTGCCCCGGAGGTCCCGGCGAGCTGTGCGGCCCGGCTGCGCGCCGCGCCTCGGCGGCGCAGTTCGGGCGGGCGCACGTCGAGCACCGTCACCCCGCCGAGGACGGCGTGGGCGCCGGGGTCGCGCAGGAGCGCGCGGTCGCCCGGGCGCAGCGGCAGCGGGGTGCGCAGCGTCAGCCGCAGCGTCCGGGTGCCCGACGTCGGGTCCCCGTCCGGGAGCACGTCCGGCGCGTCCGCTCGGGACAGCGGGCGTACGCGCGCGGCCACGGCCGCGGACCCGACGTGGAGCATGACCTGCGCGGGCAGGTCGTCCTCGGCGCGGCGTACGCCGGTCCCTCGGGGCGGGTGGAGCCGGACGTCGACGACGGCCGTGGCCAGCCACCGGCCCGGGGTGAGCAGCGCGTCCCCGCGGGAGAGCGCCTCCAACGGCACCCCGCGCAGGTTCACCGCCACCCGTGACACGGCCTCCGCGGTCGCCACCGGGGTTCCGAGCGCCTGCAGGCCCCGCACCGCCACCGGGCGCTCGCCGTCGCGACCCGCGAGGACCAGCTCGTCGCCCACCGACACCCGGCCGGCTCCGAGCGTGCCGGTGACGACGGTGCCCGCGCCCCGGATGGTGAAGGCCCGGTCGACCCACAGCCGCACGTCGCCGTCGAGGTCGGGCGCCGGGAGCCGGCCGACCAGCGAACGGAGTGCCGCGCGGAGGTCGTCGAGGCCCTCACCGGTCGCGCCGGACACGCTCACCGCGGGCAGCCGCCCGAGACCGGACTCGGCCAGGTGCTCCAAGGCCTCGTCGCGGGCGAGCTCGGGGTCGGCGAGGTCGGAGCGCGTGACCACGAGCAGGCCGTGGCGCACCCCGAGCGCGTGCAGCGCGTCGAGGTGCTCCCCGGACTGCGGCATCCAGCCCTCGTCGGCGGCGACGACGAACATCGTCGCCGGGACCGGGCCGACCCCCGCCAGCATCTGGGTGACGAACCGTTCGTGCCCGGGCACGTCGACGAACGCGACGGTCTCGTCCCCGAGGGTGGTCCAGGCGAAGCCGAGGTCGATGGTCATCCCGCGCCGGCGCTCCTCGGCCCACCGGTCGGGCTCCATCCCGGTCAGCGCCCGGATGAGCGTGGACTTGCCGTGGTCGACGTGGCCCGCCGTCGCGACCACCTTCATGGCCCCACCGCGACCCGGATCGCCGCCGCGAGCCGCGCATCGTCGACCGGGTCGACCGAGCGCAGGTCGACCACGCACCGGCCGTGCTCCACCCGGGCGACGACGGGGTCCGCGCCCGCGCGCAGCGCCGCCGCGGCCTCGACCGGCAGCGCGAGTCCCGCACTGGGCAGCTCCACGCCGGGAGCGCCGCCACCGCCCACGGCCGCGGCGCACGCGACGACCTGGCAGGCGGTCCCGGTGGCCGCGAGCTCCGCGGCCAGCGCCTCCGCCCGCGCCCGCAGCTCGGTGGGCGAGGCGTGCAGCATCGCGCGCGCCGGGGGCTCCGGTCCCCGCAGCGTGGCCTCGAGCGCAGCCAGCGTCAGCTTGTCCACCCGCAGCGCCCGGGCCAGCGGGTGGCGGCGCAGCCGGTGGACCAGGTCCGCGGTGCCCAGCAGCAGGCCGGCCTGCGGCCCGCCGAGCAGCTTGTCGCCCGAGGCCGTCACCAGGTCCGCGCCCGCGCGCAGCGCCGTCGCGGCGTCGGGCTCGTCGGGCAGGGCGGGGTCGGGCGCGAGGAGGCCCGACCCGACGTCGACGACGACGGGTCCCCCGAGTCCGGTGAGGTCGGCGGTCGGCACCGACGAGGTGAACCCGGTGACCTGGAAGTTCGACGGGTGGACCTTGAGGATCATCCCGGTGTCGGGGCCGACCGCGTCGGCGTAGTCGCGGCGGTGCACCCGATTCGTGGTGCCGACCTCGCGCAGCCGCGCCCCTGTGGACTCCAGCAGGTCGGGCACCCGGAACCCGTCGCCGATCTCCACCATCTCGCCGCGGGCGATGACGATCTCCCGGCCGGCCGCGAGCGCCGTCGCGGCGAGGACCAGGCTCGCGGCGCCGTTGTTGGTGACGTGCACCCCGCCCGCGTCGGGGACCGCCGCCGCCAGCGCATCCAGCGCACCGGCACCCCGGCGGCCGCGCTCCCCGGTCGCGAGGTCGAGCTCGACGTCGGTCGTCCCGGCGGCGGCGACGACGGCGTCGCGGGCCGCGCGGGACAGCGGGGCCCGGCCCAGGTTGGTGTGCAGCAGCACGCCGCTCGCGTTGATCACCGGGTGCAGGCTCGCCGCGGTCGGGCCGAGCCGGCCGAGCTCGGCGACGACGCTGTCGGTCACCTCCTCCGGCGCGAGCTCCCCGCGCCGGGCACGGTCCTGCGCCGCCACGACGAGGTCCTTCACCCGCGCGCGCCCGACGGAGTCCGCCGCGTCGGCCACCCGGGGGTCGGCGAGGACGGCGTCGGTGCGCGGGATTCCGCCGGCGCGGATCCACGGTGCTCGCCCCTGTCATGGGACCAGGATCCCCCACGGCCGGGGCGGCCGCCCGGAGGGCCTGCTCCCTCCCGGAGACCGAACGACACCCTCGCGCGCATAGAAGCAGCGAAAGTGCCGTTCGCTCCCCGCGGGGGCTACGAGCGGGCCGCGGGCACGAACCGGCTGTCGGGCGGGGTGGTGCCGGCTCGCATGGTCTCTTCGCGGCGGCGGATGCGTTCGCGTTGGGGGATGACGATGTGGGCGGGGTCGTTGGCCGAGGCGATGCCGGCGTCGAAGACCCCGAACCGGGTCAGTGCCGAGCCGGCCATGAGCGCGGCGCCCGAGAGGGCCGCGGCCCACCGGCGCGTGCGGCCGAGTACGGCGCCGACCGCGCCGAGCGCCAGGCAGGCTTTCGACGCGGTCATCAGGGTGTTGGCGCGCCCCGTGGAGTAGACGTCGGCGAGCAGGCCGAGGTCGTGGGTCATCTTCTCCTCGGTCGCGAGCTCCACCGCGGCGCCGAGGACGCCGAGCCGGGCCGCGGGCTGGTTGTCGGCGGTGGAGGAGAACAGCAGCCCGAACCCGCCGCCGGCGGCGGCGGCGCTGCCGGCGAAGAGCACCGGGAGGTGGCGGTGGGCCTCGTGCCAGGTGGGCACGGCGGTGTTGGAGACCAGCACCGCGGTGTAGGTGGCCAGCGCCGGCCCGATCACGGCTGCGGCGGTGCCGGTGAGGTCGCCGGTGCGGCGGAACCATCCGGTCAGCTCGGTGGCCGCGGTGGCGGTGGCGAAGGCGGCGAAGGGGGAGAGGAGCCAGGAGCCGACCGAGAGCGGCGAGGTGGGCTTGAACACCCGCAGCATGTGCAGGAACCGCGCCGGGCGGTGCAGGTCGTGGATGAGGAACACGGTGCCGCCCATGGCCCCGCCGGCCGCGGCGAGCCGCCCGGCGCGGCGCAGCGTGGGCCGGTCGGTGGCGGCGGCCATCGCGGCGAGCACCGAGGAGGAGCCGGCCAGCCCGCCCAGGAACAGATACAGCGGCACGTCCGGGTTCTTCCACACCGGCGCCTTGATGATCGGGCGCCCGTAGTAGGAGCGGAACCGCGCCTCGGGGACCTGCAGCTGCTCACCCCGCCGGCCCCCGCGGTGGCGGTGCCGCTGGGGCTGTTGCGGGTTCTGGTCCTCGGTGGGGGTCATCGCCGGCCGCCCGTCCAGAACGCCGCGACGGTGGCGAGCCCGAGACCGAGGGCGGTCAGCGCGGCGTTGCGCCACATCTCGGGCAGGTCGCGGGTGGTCACGATCGGGTCCGGCGGCAGCCCGTAGACCTCGGGCTGGTCGAGCAGCAGGAAGAACGCGCCGTCGCCGCCGACGCCGTCGTCGGGGTCGCGGCCATACAGGCGGGCCTCGGCGACCCCGCGGGCGTGCAGCTCGGCCAGCCGGGTGTCGGCGGTGGCCTGCAGCGCGTCGAGGTCGCCGAACTGGATGGAGTTGGTGGGGCAGGCCTTCGCGCAGGCGGGTTCGAGCCCGCTGCCGAGCCGGTCGTAGCACAGCGTGCACTTGTGGGCGCCGCCGTCGGCGCCGCGGACGTCGATCACGCCGTAGGGACAGGAGGGCACGCAGTAGCCGCAGCCGTTGCAGATGTCGTCTTGCACCACCACGGTGCCGAACTCGGTGCGAAACAGTGCCCCGGTCGGGCAGTTGTCCAGGCAGCCGGCGTGGGTGCAGTGCTTGCACACATCCGAGGCCATCAGCCAGCGCACGTCGCGTTCGTCGTCGGGGGTCTGCTGGCCGTGCGCCCCCGTGTCGGGCAACAGCGAGAGCAGGTCGACGGTGCCCTCGCCCGCCCCGCCGGGACCCGGCGGCCCGGTCGCGGTGTCCCGCCCGGTCGGTAGCGCGCCGCCCCCGAGGGCGGGCAGCCCGGACGGCAGGTGCCCCGTGGTCGGGGCGCCGCCGTGGGCGCGGGTGGCGGTGCCGTGCGGGCGGACGTCCTCGATGAAGGCCACGTGCCGCCAGGTGGAGGCCCCCAAGTCGCCGGTGTTGTCGTAGGACATCCCGGTGAGCCGGTAGAGATCGGAGGCGTCGGTGCCGTCGTCGGGCACCAGGTTCCACTCCTTGCAGGCGACCTCACAGGCCTTGCACCCGATACACACCGAGGTGTCGGTGAAAAACCCCACCCGCTTCGGATGCCCGGCGCCGAACCCGGCATCGCCCGCCGGATTCCGCCAACGGCCCGTAAAGAGCGTCGTCGCTCCTCGAGAACGCGTCCCAGACTGAGGTCATCTAGTGGATCCCCTCCCGGCTCGACGTCCGCCTTGCGGCGGTACTGCTCGACGAACTCGAGGAGCGCCGGCCCGCGCGGCCGCCGGCCCGGCTGGATGTCGCAGGTGGCCACCTTCGACTCCTGGATGTGGACGTTGGGGTCCATCACCACGCCGAGCAGGTCGTTCGCCGGATCCCCGGTCGACACCCCGTTGGCTCCCCAGTGGTAGGGCAGCCCGATCTGGTGCACGGTCTGGTCCCCGATCCGCAGCGGCTTCATGCGCTCTGTCACGAGCACCCGGGCCTCGATCGCGGTACGCGCCGAGACCAGCGTCGCCCACCCCAGGTGCTCGAGCCCGCGCTCGGCGGCCAGCGCGGGGGAGACCTCGCAGAAGAACTCCGGCTGCAGCTCCGAGAGGTAGGGCAGCGTGCGGCTCATCCCGCCCGCGGTGTGGTGCTCGGTGAGCCGGTAGGTGAGGAAGACGTACGGATACACCTCGCTCTGCGAGGGATTGAGGCGGTTCCACGCGCGGTCGATCCGCTCGAGCGCCGGGTTGTCCTGCTGGTCGTGCAGCAGGTTGGCCACCGGCGACTCGACGGGCTCGTAGTGCGTGGGCAGCGGCCCGTCCGCCAGCCCGGCCGGCGCGTAGAGCCAGGCCTTGCCGTCGGTCTGCATGATGAACGCGTCCGTGCCCGACAGCGCGTCCTCGCCCGTCGCGCCCTCCTCGGGCACGTAGGACGGCGGCTTGGTGGCCTCGAAATCCGGGACGTCGTGCCCGGTCCACCGGCCGGACTCCTCGTCCCACCAGACGTAGGCCTTGCGGTCGCTCCACGGCTTGCCCTCGGCGTCGGCCGACGCGCGGTTGTAGAGCGTGCGACGGTTCGCCGGCCAGGCCCAGCCCCACTCCGCGGCCACCCAGTCCTGCTCGGTGCCCGGGGTGCGCCGGTCGGCCTGGTTGACCCCGTCCTCGTACACGCCGGTGTAGATCCAGCACCCCGCCGTCGTCGTCCCGTCGGCCTTCAGCTGTGTGTAGCTCGAGAGCGGACGACCCTCGGCGTCGTACCCGTTGATCTCACCGAGCACCGACTCCGGGTCCGGCTCCTCGTGGAGCCCCGACGTCGGGTAGTCCCAGGTGAGGTCCAGGAGCGGCCGGTCGCGCTCGTCGGTGGAGCCCGCCAGCTTCTCGCGGATCCGCTTCCCGAGGTGGTAGTAGAAGTGCAGCTCGGAGCGGGCGTCCCCCGGCGGGTGCACTGCCTCGCGGCGCCACTGGAGCAGCCGCTGGGTGTTGGTGAACGTCCCCGACTTCTCGGTGTGGTTGGCGCAGGGCAGGAAGAAGACCTCGGTCGGAATCTCCTCGGTCACCATCTCGCCGGTCTCGATCTCCGGCCCGTCCTTCCAGAACGTGGCCGTCTCGATCATCTGCATGTCCCGGACGACGAGCCAGTCGAGGTTGGCCAGGCCGAGTCGCTGCATCTTCCCGTTGGCGTGCCCGACCGCCGGGTTCTCCCCGATGACGAAGTACCCGAAGGTCTTCCTGTCGATCTGGTCGCGCACGATCCCGTAGGTGCCGTGGTCGCCGGTCAGGCGCGGGAGGTAGTCGAACGCCCAGTCGTTGTCGGCGGTGGCCGCCTCGCCCCACCACGCCTTGAGCAGGCTCACCAGGTAGGCGTCCATGTGGCCCCAGAACCCCGTCCTGGCGGCGTCCGCCCCCAGGAACGACGCCAGGTCCTCGTGCAGGTGCGCGTTGGGCATCGGGATGTAGCCCGGCAGCAGGTCGTAGAGCGTGGGGATGTCGGTCGAGCCCTGGATGGAGGCGTGCCCGCGCAGCGCGAGGATGCCGCCACCGGGACGTCCCATGTTGCCGAGCAGGGCCTGCAGGATCGACGCGGCCCGGATGTACTGGACCCCCACGCTGTGGTGCGTCCAGCCCACCGAGTACACCCACGCGGTGGTCCGGTCGCGCCCGGAGTTCTCGGTGATCGCGCGGGCGACCTCGAGGAACTGCTCCACGCCCATCCCGCAGACCTGTGCGACGGCCTCGGGGGTGTAGCGCGCGTAGTGCCGCTTGAGCACCTGGTAGACGCACCGGGGGTACTGCAGGGTCTCGTCGCGCCGCGGCGCGCCGGTCGCGTTCGCGGCGTTGCCGGCCCCGCCGCCGACGTCGGAGGCCATCGTCGCGTGGTGCTCGCGGAGCTCGGACTCCCAGTGATCGCGCTGCCCGGCCGCCGGGGCCTCGTAGGCGACGCCCTCCAGCTGCCAGCTGATCGGGTCGTACCGGCCGGTCTCGGCGTTGTAGCCGGAGAACAGCCCGGCCATGTCCTCGGTGTCGACGAAGTCCTCGCCGACGATGTCGGCGGCGTTGGTGAACGTCGTGACGTACTCGCGGAAGTCGAGCTCGTGGGTGAGCACGTAGTTGATCAGGCCGCCGAGGAAGGCGATGTCGCCGCCCGCGCGGAACGGCACGTGCAGGTCGGCGACGGCGCTGGTCCGGGTGAAGCGCGGGTCGACGTGGATGACCGTGGCGCCGCGCCGCTTCGCCTCCATCACCCACTGGAAGCCCACCGGGTGGGCCTCCGCCATGTTCGACCCCTCGATGACGATGCAGTCCGAGTGGATCAGGTCCTGCTGGAAGTTCGAGGCTCCTCCGCGGCCGAAGCTGGTCCCCAGACCGGGGACGGTGGCGCTGTGTCAAATACGCGCCTGGTTCTCCACCTGGATCGCGCCGAGCGCCGTGAACAACTTCTTGATGAGGTAGTTCTCCTCGTTGTCCAGCGTCGCGCCGCCCAGGCTGGAGAAGCCCAGCGTGCGCCGCAGGACGCGGCCCTCGTCGTCGGCGTCCTGCCAGCCCTTGCGGCGGGCGTCGATCACCCGGTCGGCGATCATGTCGACCGCGGTGTCGAGGTCGAGGTCCTCCCATTCGGTGCCGTGGGGCCGGCGGTACCGCACCGTCGTCACCCGGCTGGGGCTCGTCACCAGCGAGGTCGAGGCCGAGCCCTTGGGGCACAGCCGCCCGCGGGAGATCGGCGAGTCGGGGTCCCCCTCGATCTGGGTGACGCGTCCGTCGCGCACGTAGATCTTCTGCCCGCACCCCACGGCGCAGTACGGGCACACGGATTTCACGACCCGGTCGGCGTCGTCGGTCCGCGACTCGAGTGCCGTCGTGCGCGGACTCTCGACGGCGGCGCCCCGACCGAGGGGGTCGGGGCCTGTCGCCTGGCGGAAGGCCGGCCACTCGCCGAGCCAGGTGCGGACGCCCATGGGGTGGACCTCCAGTGATGTGGTGACCGCGGGGCCCGACTCTGGACCGGGGGAAGCATGGCGGAGGCGGACGGGAATCGAACCCGCCTGGCCGAGATACCCGGCCACGTCGGTGTTGAAGACCGCGGGGCCCACCAGGAACCCTGACGCCTCCGCCGCTCAGCCTAGGGACCGGCGGCGCGACCCGCAGCGCCGGTCCGGTGGGAGTCCCCCGGCGAGCGACCCGGCGCGGCCACGGCGAGGATGGGCGCCGATGTGGACCGCCCTCGACCCCCGTCGTCGTGGTGACCGCGGCGGCCGGGCCCGTGCGTCAGGAAAGCCTCGTTCCAGACACTGGACGTCCGGAAACCGTCGTTGATCATGGAGTCGCACCCGACCGCTGTCCTCGCCGTCGACCTCGGCACCACCTCCACGAAGGCCGTCGTGTTCACCCCCGACGGCACCGCGCTCGGGGAGGGCGACGCCGGCTACCCGCTCGCCGAGCCGGAGCCGGGCGCCGCCGTCCAGGACCCCGAGGTGGTCTGGGACGCCGTGGGCGACGCGGTCGCCACCGCGACCGCGGCGGCCGGCCGGGTCGAGCTCATCGCGGTCTCCTTCAGCGGCGCGATGCACGGCCTGCTCGGCGTCGACGCCGCCGGCGAGCCCGTCGGGCCGCTGCTGACCTGGGCCGACTCGCGGGCCGCGCGCGTGGCGTCGCGGTGGCGGGGCGGGACCTCGGAGGTCGACGCAGCCCGGATCGATGTGGCTGCCCTGCAGCGGCGTACCGGAACGCCGGTGCACTCCATGAGCCCGCTCGTGAAGCTCGCGTGGTTGCGCCGCGAGCGGCCCGGCCTGCACGCCGCGGTCGCTCGCTGGGGCGGGGTGAAGGAGTTCGTGGTCGGTCGTTGCACCGGTCGCCGGGTCACCGACGCCTCCTGCGCGTCCGGGACCGGCCTGCGCGACCTCACCTCACGCACCTGGGACGCCGAGGCCCTCGACCTGGCCGGCATCGGTCCGGACGCCCTCGATCAGCTGGTCGACACCACCGACCTCGTCGGGCACCTCACCGACCGCGTGGCGGACGCCTGGGGCGTGCCCCGCGGCCTGCCCGTCGTCGCCGGCGCCGGCGACGGACCCCTCGCCAACCTCGGGCTCGGCGCGGTGCGCCCGGGCGTGCTCGCCTGCTCGATCGGCACCAGCGGCGCGCTGCGGCTCGCCGTCGACCGGCCCGCCGTCGACGCTCGGGGGCGGCTCTTCTGCTACGAGCTGACCCGGCAGCGGTGGGTGGTGGGCGGGGCGATCACCAACGGCGGCGTCGTCCTCGACTGGGCCGCGGAGAGCTTCGGCGCGGACGCCGCGACGCTCCTCGCCGAGGCCGCCGACGTCCCGCCGGGCGCCGACGGGCTGCTGGCCGTCCCGCACCTGCTCGCCGAACGCGCGCCGCGCTGGGACGGCGGGGTCGGCGGGGCGTTCCTCGGCCTGCGCCGCGAGCACCACCGCGGGCACCTCACCCGCGCGTTGCTCGAGGGGGTGTGCCTGCAGCTGCGGCTCGTCCTCGAGTCGGTGCGCGAGGCGGGGATGGCCGTCGACGAGGTGCGCGCCACCGGCGGGTTCGCCCGCAGCGGGTTCTGGCGCGGACTGCTCGCCGATGTGCTCGGCGTCGCCGTGGGGTACCCGGAGGGCCAGCAGGGGTCGGCGTGGGGCGCCGCCCTGCTGGGCCTGCAGGCGGTTGGTGCGCTCGACGCGGGCCCCGACGCCCTGACCGCCGCCGCCGACCGCGTCGCGATCCCGACGACGGCGAGTCCCACCCCGGCCGCCGCTCTGCACACCGCGCGGCTCGAGCTCGTCGAGCAGGTGCACGACGAGCTCGCGGACATCGTCGCGCGGCTCCGCGCGGGCTGACGCAGGGTCACTCCCCGGCGCGGGTGTCCGCGGCGTCCGCGGCCTCCTCCAGCTCGGCCAGCGACTCCTCGAGGAAGGTCAGGAGGCGCTGCAGGTGCGGCACGCTGCGCCGGTCACCGGTGAGACCGAACTCCATGTGGTCGGCGTAGGAGAGGACGGTGATGTTGAGCGCCTGCCCGTCGAGCGGCACCGACAGCGGGTAGAGGCCGACGAGCTTCGCGCCCTCCCAGTAGAGCGGTGCCTTCGGGCCGGGCACGTTCGAGATGATCAGGTTGAAGCCGGGGTTGAGCACGGCGGACATCCCCGGCACCGCGCCGAGCGGCAGCGGCGCCGCCACCGCCATCGACAGCGCCGCGACCGCCATCGGGTCGCGCTGGTCGAGGTTCGCCTTGGCCGCCCGCCCGGAGGCCTTGATGCGCGCCAGTCGGGTCGCGGCGTCGGGCTCGTCGGTCGCGAGGGTGACGAGGATGGCGCCGAGCTGGTTGCCCTCGCCGGTGCTGCCCAGCGAGACGGGCAGGGCGGCGACCAGCGCCCGGTCGGGTAGCTCGCCCAGGTCGAGCATGTAGCGGCGCAGTGCGCCGGAGCACATCGCGAGCACGATGTCGTTCACCGTCGAGCCGGTGCGTTCCCGCACCCGCTGGATCCGCTTGAGCGGCCAGGACTCGGCGGCGAAGCGGCGGGCCCCCGTGATCGGGACGTTGAGCATGCTGTGCGGGGCCTCGAAGGGCAGCGTCGTGTCCCGGCTCGCGAGCCTGTCGTAGAGGGCGTCGACCAGTGCGGGCGCGATCCCCAGCGCCTGGGTCGTGGTCCGGGCGGTGCCGGTCACCGCCGCGCTCACCGTGTTCCAGCCGCCGGCGAGGGCGCCGCCCGCCTGCGACAGCAACGACGGGCTCTCCTCCTGCCCGACGGCGACCTCGGCCGGCTGTTCCGACGACGGCCGCCGCTTCGAGCGCGGGTCGACCTGCCAGAACGGCGCCATGTCCCGGACGTCGGGGTCGGTCGAGAGCGTCTTCTGCAGGTGCCGGATGCCGGTGACGCCGTCCATCATCGCGTGGTGGATCTTGAAGTAGACCGCGAACCGGTCGCCCTCCACGCCCTCGATGAGGTGGAACTCCCACAGCGGCCGGTGGCGGTCGAGCAGGGTGCCGTGCAGGCGGGAGACCAGCTCGAGCAGCTCCCGAATGCGCCCCGGGCGCGGGAGCGCGGAGAGCCGGACGTGGTACTCGATGTCGAGGGCGTCGTCGGTCTCCCACCCCCACTGACCGAGAGTCCCGACCGACCGCACCGCCTTGCGCCCGAACGTCGGCGCCACTTCGTTCGTCGACACCAGCCGTCGGTGGAGGTCTCCCAGGAAGTCCGGGCCGGCGTCCTCCGGGCGATCGAACAGGAGCAGTGACCCGACGTGGGTCGGCCGCTCGCGGGACTCCGCCAGCAGGAACATCGAGTCCCGGAACGACATCACACCCATGCTCGGATCCTCCCGCCGCGGACGTTGCGAGGGAAGGACGCCGCGACCCGGAGGGTGTCGCCCGTCCCGGCCCCGAGGGCTGTGGTGCCCGTCTCATCTCGGGACGAAACGGGTGCTCACCCGCCTGCGCACGGGCGCCGGGATCCCGAGGTCCACCATGTCGACCCGTGCGGGTGGTGGTCACGGGAGCCGGCGGCTTCCTCGGCGCGGCCGTGGCGCATGCGCTCCTCGCCCGGGGCGACCAGGTCGTGGGGCTCGCGCGGGACCCCGGCCGGCTGCCGCGCGGAGTACGCCCGGTGACGGGCTCGGTGCTCGACCCCGACGTCGTCGCCAGGGCGCTGCACGGCGCCGACGCCGTCTGCCACCTCGCCGCGCGTGTGCGCGTCCGGGAGTCCTGCGCCCACCCGCTCGCGTACTGGCGCACCAACCTCGAGGGCACCCGGACGGTGCTCGCCGCGGCCGGGCCCGACGTGCGGGTGGTGACGACGTCGACGTGCGCCGTGCACGCCCCGTCCGACCTGCCGATCGGTGAGGACGCCCCGCTCGCCCCGTCGAACCCGTACGCGGCGAGCAAGCTGGCGGCGGACCTGCTCGCCCGCGACGTGGCCCGCGCCGGTGGGCCGGGCGTGGTCTGCCTGCGGACCTTCAACGTCGCGGGCGCCCTCGCCGGGCGTGGCGACCACGACCGGAGCCGGGTGGTGCCCGGTCTCCTCGCCGCCGTCACCGGCGAGCGCGAGCGGTTCACCGTCGACGGCGACGGCTCCGCGGTGCGCGACCTGGTGCACGTAGCGGACCTCGCCGACGGCGTCGTGGCCGCGCTGGCCCGCGCCGAGCCGGGGACCTGGCGGGTGTACACGGTGGGCTCCGGTCGCCCCACCTCGGTGGCCGAGCTGGTCGAGGTGGTCGGCGAGGTCACCGGGCGGCCGGTGCCGGTGCACCACGGGAAGCCGGTCGACGAGCCGGCGCGCCTCGTGGCCGACCCGACGCGGGCCCGGGCCGAGCTCGGCTGGACAGCGCCGCGCTCGACCCCGAGCCGGATCGTCGCCGACGCCTGGGCGGCGTTCGCGTGAGGCGGCGCTGCCGAGTGGTTCGGCCCGGTCGCTCGTCTCAGGTCACAAAGTGCGCACGTGCGTGTGCAGCTCACCAGAGTGTTCGTCGAGGTAGTGGAGTGCCAGTCCCGGCGGCGCGGTGCCGTCGAGGGTGTCGGGGTCCGGCTCGTTCGGCAGCCGCAGGCTCGACGCGACGCCCGGGGCGATGCGCACGGGGACGGCGGCGACGGAGGTGCTGAGCGGAGTGTGAGCGTGTCCGCACAGCACGATGGCCGGATCGTCACGCTCTCGGAGCGGGGTCAACAGGGTCTCCGGAGCCATCAGACGGATCGGGTCGAGCAGATTGCTGCCGATCTTCATCGGATGGTGATGCACAGCGACGATCACCGGTCCCGGCCGTGCAACCACGTGCTGCAGGAGGGCAAGGCTCTCCGGCGACAGCTCCCCGTGGTCGTGCCCGGGTACCAGGGAGTCGGCCAGGAGCACCGTCGTCCCGGCGGCCACGACGGTCCTGGCGAGCGACGTGTCGGTAGGGACGCCGAGCAGGGGCCGCATGGTCTGTCGGCGGTCGTGGTTGCCAGGCACGAGCAGCGCATCGAGTCCGTCCAGCAGCTCGGCGGCCTGGTCGTACTCCTCGGCCTCGCCGTGGTCGGCGATGTCGCCCGTGATCAGCGTCAAGTCGGGGCGCGGCGACAGCGCACGGACGTAGTCGACGACGACCCTCGCCCGGCCGGCGTTGTGCGCGCCGAGGTCGAGGTGCAGGTCGGACAGGTGCGCAATCAGCATCGAGGGAGCATGGCGCGTCACGCTCGCGACGGCAGGCGATGTCTGCGCAGGCCTCGTCAGTGTGTTGAGAGCAGCCGTGGCGCGCCCCCGGCAGGACTCGAACCTGCGACCTTGGCATTCCGAGAAGGCGGTCACGGGTAGCTCCGCCTACTCACGTCTGACACCGCTGACCTGCATCGGGCGTCTCGAACGCTACGGTCCGGCTCGGTTCGGCTTCGGTCGTTCCGGTCAGGTAAAGGGTGGAGACGATCAGCATGTCCGACGGCTTCGGGGAAAGCCTCCCTGGGCTCGGCGGTGTCGCCGCTATCAGCGACGGAGGCGGAGTCGCAGAGCGTCGCCGAACTTCTCGCACCGGCCGGAGAAGCAGCGAAGGCAGCAGATGGACACCGGATGGTGCCTCGACGGGACTCGAAACCTGCGCTCCTGCCAGCGAGGCCAGGTGATCGGGTTGTTCCATATTGCTCACGTGCTCTCGTAAGGCTGCGCCCGGGTTCTGAGCGCGTAGCTCTGCTGGCTTCTGAAGGACACAGTTCTTCAACGGGGCGCCGGCGCGCACGGGGCGGCGATCACCGCCCGCCTGTCGGGGATGCCGGCCGGCAACGCTGACCAAGGACCTGCCGCGTTCGGGTGTTCACTGGGACCATGCGGCCCCGGTTCGCCGCCGCTTCTGATGAGCCCGGTGGCGCTCGACAATCTCGCCGATGTGAGGCACTTCACTCGGCATGAGAGTGCCCGCGTGGGTGGTGGGGCTGTCTCTTGACCCTCTCCACGGCCGGCACCGGACGATTCGGAAGTGCAATTGAGCGTTATGATGCCGCTATGGAGGAGATTCGGCAGTCGGTGCTGCGCCACGACAACGCCGCGATCATGCGGCGTGTGGTGGACGGCGAGTCGGTCGTGGTCACCGTGCATGGGTGGCCCGGGGCGGATCTCGTGCCCCACCAGCGCGGCGGGGGGTGGTCGCGGTTTGTGGGGGTCGCGGCGCTGGGCTCGGCGATCGCGGCGCTGCCGCAGCCCGATCCCACCGCGTGGGCCCACGACCAAGCACAAGCCCGATTCGACGATGAGCTCCCCGACCCCTTCACGGCGACCACTCGCGACCGCCCACCCACTGAGGCTCGAGGCGCCGGCCGGGATGGGCTTCGGTGACGACGGCGCCGCGGCGGGCGCCGGGCGATACCTCGGTACTGATCGATCCGCGGGGCGGGTCGATCAGGTGGCCGACGAGCGTGCGGTGAGCGCGATCAGCCTGGCCGAGCTGCACTACGGGGTCGCCGCGGCGACCGCGCACCATCGCCGTGAGCTCGGCGGGATCGGCGCCGTTGCGGCTCACTACATCCAACCCGTGACGGACCGCGGTCGCCGCGATCTGCAAATCCATGCACCGCGGGCGCGGGTTGCGGTCCGCGCAGCGCACGGCAGCGGCCAGCGCCCCACAGAACTGCGCGACCTCGGCGTCGAAGACCAGCACCTCGTACAACTCGGCGATCAGCTGCACCCGGCGCCGACGGGCGAGCTGCTCCACCACATCGGTCACGACCTGGGCCCCAGATGATGACCACCCCCTCAACGGGCCTCGACGCGGATCGGCTCGGTACCGGCCCCGACACCAACTCTGGGATCTCCGGGGTGGACGGCGCCAACCCGGCTGAGTCGGCGGCGAGGCTTGACGAGGTGCACTCGCCGGTGCGGCCATCTGAGGTGCCGCCGTCAGGGCCGGAGAGGCCGGAGGTGGCGAGGGCGGTGGCGGCGGAACTGGACCGGTTGCGGACCGAGAACGCGCGGCTGCGCCGGTTGTTGGAGCTCACTCCCGACCAGGCCGCGCCCCCGGACCCCGCCCAGGGCGGGCTGGCGCTGAACCCGCCGGGGCCGGTGACCGCGCGCTCATCATCGGCGGCCAAGGTGGCGTTCTTCCGGGGGCTGTTCGCTGCGCGCCCGGATGTGCACGCGCTGCGTTGGGAGAACACCCGCACCGGGCGGTCTGGGTGGGTGCCCGCGGTCGAGGGCGGGTGGCGCCGGGGCACCACCCGGCCCTATCTACCGGTCACCGACGCGGTGATCACCGCGCACCTGCGCGGCGAGTCACACCTCGGGCTGTACCCGCTGCTCGCTGATGACCGCTGCTGGTGGCTGGCCGCCGACTTCGACGGGGCCTCGGCGCTGCTCGACGCGCTGACCTACCTCAAGGCCGCCCGCGCGATCGGCGCCCCCGCCGCGTTGGAGGTGTCCCGCTCCGGGATCGGCGCCCACGTGTGGATCTTCTTCGCCGCGCCGGTGCCCGCGGTCACCGCTCGGGCACTGGGCACCGGGCTGTTGCGTGAAGCCATGAGCATCCGCGGGTGCATGAACCTGTCGAGCTACGACCGGCTCTTCCCCGCCCAGGATGTGCTGCCGAGTACGGGGGCCGGGGGACGGCCCGCGATCGGCAACCTGATCGCCGCGCCGCTGCAGCGGCGCTGCCGCGACCGCGGCGCCACGGTGTTCCTCGAGTTGGCCACCCTGGAACCCCACCGTGACCAGTGGGCCTACCTCTCGGGGCTGGCGCGCCTGTCGCCTCGCGAGGTTGACCGGCTTGCGTCCAAGGTGGCTGCGGTGCGCACCGGCATCCAGGTCGACCGGGCGGCGCCGGCCACGGCCACCGGCACCCACCCGGCGGCACCGGCGCGGGTCGAGCTGGTCCTCGACGCGGGCGTCGCCGTCGCGATCGCGGCGCTCACGCCATCGACCTTGGCGGCGCTCAAGCACGCCGGGTCGCTGCCCAACCCCGAGTTCGGCGCCCGGCAGCGGCGACGGCAATCGACCTGGAACGTGCCCCGGTTCTTGTGCTGCTACGAGGAGACCCTCGACCGGTGGCTGCGGCTACCCCGTGGGCTGGGCGACCTCACGGCCACCGTGCTCGCGCAGGCCGGCAGCCAGGTCACCATCACCGACCAACGCACGCCCGGCGCACCGCAACCGTTCACGCTGAACGCCCGGCTGCGCCCCGAACAGAACCAGGCGCTGCGCGCCCTGCAGGACCATGACCACGGGGTGCTCGTCGCCGAGCCCGGCGCCGGGAAGACCGTGGTGGCCGCCGCGGTCATTGCCCATCACCAGGTTTCCACCCTGGTGCTCGTCGACCGCAAAGCCCTCGCTGAGCAGTGGCGGGCGCGGCTGACCCAGCTGCTCGGGCAGCTCCCCGGCCAGCTCGGCGGCGGGCGCAGCAAACTCACCGGCACCCTCGACGTGATCACCCTGCAGACCCTGGCCCGGCGCAGCCGCGACGAGGTCGCCGAGCTGTCCGGGGCCTACGGGCTGGTCGTGGTCGACGAATGCCACCACGCCCCCGCCGCCGCGTTCGACCACGCGCTGGGGGCGATCCCCGCCCGGCGCTGGCTCGGGCTCACTGCCACCCCGTATCGCCGCGACGGGCTCGACACCTTGATCAGCCACCAACTCGGCCCCACCCGCCACACCATCAGCCCCCCCGTACCCGGCAGCCTGCCCGACCCCACACCCGCACCCGCGTCGGCCATCGGGGACCACGACCCGCCGACGGGGCCGTCCGCCGCACCCGAAGACTGGCTGCCGGTGCCCGAGCGGCAGCTGATCGTCCACGACACCCGCTACCGCTACCAAGGCTCGGCCGACCCCCGCGCTCCCGGCGGCATGGCCGCGATCTACCGCGACCTGGCCACCGACCTGGCGCGGCTGGCCCAGATCACCGCCGACGTCGCCGACGCCCACCGCCGCGGGCGCCACTGCCTGGTCCTGACCCAGTGGCGCCATCACCTCGACGCCCTCGCCGACGCGCTCACCCAGGCCGGACACCAACCCACCGCGCTGCACGGCGGTCTGGGCGCCCGCGCCCGCCGCGCCGCGCTCGCCGAGCTCGACCCCGCCCACCGCGACCCCGGTTCCGGTCCGGTCGTCGCGGTCGCCACCGCCGGGCTGATCGGCGAAGGCTTCGACCAGCCCGCCCTGGACACGCTGTTCCTCACCGCCCCGATCGCCTGGCACGGGCGCCTCGAACAGCACGTCGGCCGCGTCCTGCGCTCATATCCCGACAAGAGCACCGCCGAAGTCCACGACTACCACGACCCCGACACCGGCGTCCTGGCTGCCAGCCTCGCCAAACGCGCGCCCGGCTACCGCCGCCTCAACTTCCCCGACCCCCGCCACATCACTCACCAGCCACCCCAGACGCGATGAGGCCGCGTGACGCGGCACTGCGACTCGCGGCGCGACGTCAAGCGAGTAACAACCAGAGAGAACGAAAACCAACCAACCGTGATAAGCGGGACATGTTCAGCCGACCTCAGAGACGATCACGGGCGCCCCACCGGCCCGACCAGGACCCGGGCGATTCGTCTCGGCGAAAGGGGCGACCATCTCTTCGAGGCCGGTCTCGATCTCGGCGATGTCCGGCTGAGCGCGTCTACGTCAGAAGTCGCGCTTCCGATAGTCTGAGGTGGCCTCCTGTGCTTGGGGCGACTCCTCGTCGAGTACCGAGACTGAACTCTTTAACTACTTCGCCCCGAAATAGGCCTCGATGGTGGGCGGGGTCGGCGCTGGGTCGACGTTGGGACGGTGGACGGGGTCGTGCGGAGGTCGCTGATGCCGTGGCTGTCGTGCTCTGCGGGGCCGTTCCGGCCCCGGGTGGGGTGGCCTCTCGGGTGGGAGGCGCGTCCGGGCGTGCCGGATCGACCGGGTAGAGCGTCAGGCAGCGTCGTGGTCGAACAGCGGGTCGGGCGGTGGCCCGGTCGCAGCCGGGTCAGGAGTTGGCCGCCGGGGCGGTCGGGGTGCAGCGGGCCGAGTGGACGCGGTGCTCGGGGCGTGTCGGATTCCGATCATGCCGGCGACCTTGACGGTGTTGTGGGCCAGCACCCCAAGCCCGCACCAGATTCTGGGCGCCCTCAAGGGTGTCGAACAGGGTGCGGTCGAGGCCGTAGCGGCGCTTGAGGTAGGAGATCCGGCCCTCGCAGCCGGTGCGCCACTTGACCAGCCGGCGAAACCCGCGGGCGCGCTCGAACTCTCGGCGGGTCTGGCTGGGCTTGCCCTTGCGGGGGATCACCACCGTGGTGACCCCGAGATCGTGCAGCTCTTGGTCGATCTTGGCTTCGCCGTAGCCACGGTCGGCGGTCACGGCCCGCGCCACGCGCCCCAGCAGGGCGTGGACCCGGGCGATGGCCGGGGCCAGCAGCGGCGCGTCGGCGGGGTTGCCCTGGTGCACGCTGTGGTCGAGGACGATCCCGTCGGTGTTGTCGAGGATTTGGGTCTTGTAGCCGAACTCGACTGGCTTGCCCAACCGGCCCTTGGCGATCGGGCGGGCGTCGGGGTCGTGCATCGACACCAGCCGACTCGCCGATGGCGGCATCACGCCGCTGAGCCGGGAGCGGGTCTGGGCCACCACCTGCCCGGTGCGACCAAGGATCACCTCCAGCTCGGCCACCGCCGCGGACAGCCGCCCGGAGGCGCTGCTGCCCTGGCGGACCAGACAGCGGCGGGCGTTGACCAGCACTTTCTGGGCTTCGGTCGAGGTGAGTTCAGCCAGATCAGCCAGCTCCCCGGTGATCGCGAGCACCCGGGCCTTGGCCTCATCGTTGCGCAGCTTCAGATGCGCCGAGATCGACCGGGCCCGCCGCCCCGCAGCACGGCGCCGGTCGCGAACCTTGGTGCGACTGGCCCCGCCGGCGGCGTGGATGATCCCGACCAACGCCACGATCATGCCGATGGCGCGGGTCAAGAGCCCAGAGTCGGTCGGGTAGGCCACGTTCGCGGCCAGCACCGTGGTGTCGGCGCGGACCTTGTCGGTGCGCACCATCTTCGCCGCGTTCGCCTTGGCCAACAGCGCCGCGTTGAGCTTGCCGATCGTCTCCGGCCCGCACCGGGCGGTGATCTTGCCCAGGCTCGAGGGATGCGGCACCCGGGTACCCAGCGACACCCGGCAGAACCGCGACCACGACAGCGAGTCGGCGACCTCGCGGCACAGCGTCTCGTAGCCCAGCCCGTAGCGGTGCTTGAGGAACATCATCCGTAGGTAGGTCTCGATCGGGATCGATGGGCGGCCGAGCTCCTCGCTGAAGTGCGCCCGGTAGGGCTCGAAGAACACCGGGTCGTCCAGCAGCGCGTCCACCGCCGCGAGCTCGCGCGGTAGGTCCTGGTAACCCAGCGGCAAGATCGCTTCCCACAACGTAGGTTGCGGGTTGGTGGTGATCAGCATCAGACCTCGTTCGCCCTTGTCCAACGGGTGCCAGGATCAAGATCCCACCAATCAGGACCCTGGCGCGACAGGCGCGCCGACATCACCGCAGGTCAGCGCACCGGCGCCCCGCTACTTTTTCGGGGCGAAGTAACTAAGGGGAATGCCCGGGACTAAGACTGGTAGAATCACGAAAGAACAGACACACGACACGGGATGGCGCATTAAGCGCGGCGAGGTGCTGATTCTCCTGCACGTTCCCACACCCCGGTTACGGCTATGCTCGTGTTCGGCCAGGTAACCCGGAGGTAATCGTCGCTTGGAACCTACATCTCGTGTCCGTTCGGAACCTTCATCCGACGGTCCAGGCCGCCAGCACTCGTCTGACGACACGCAATAGTCGCTTCCGCCTCGCGGATTATGACCCGCGATAGTCTCGGCTTTCTGACCTGCTCGTGGGCTCAGGCCTGGTTGTGGCGGGCGCGGAGGCGCTTCGCCTTCGCGACGACCAGCCGAGTGCTTGGCTGAGAAGAATGCCCTGTGACGTCCTCGCCTCGAGGTGGGCCCTCGCTAGGATTCACCCATGGCAGCCGACCCGTCGTCGACCGGGCACCCCTACCTGGGGCCGGGAGCTTCCGCGGCCGCGATCAGTGAGTGCCTCCTGACCGAGGACCGCGCGCGGTTCCACGAGGCGCGCGATGAGGCCCGCCGTCGCGGAGACGTCGAGGCGGAGCGCGCCGCTAATGAACGATGGCGTGGAATCGCGATCCTGCAGGCCGACCCGGAGCGCTACGCCGCGACCGTGCGCCGGGTGGCAGAGCGCAAGTCGGGGCGGCCCGTGCCCCCGGGGGAGCCGCTGTCGGTGACGCGGCGCACCGCCGGTCTCTGAGGCGTGTACGAGGTCATCACCGATCTCGTCGACGACCTGGTCGCGGACCTGCCGGTCGACGCTCAGGAGCAGTTCGCCCGGTTCGTCGAGGCGGTGGCTGACCCCGCTCGCGGGGTACCTCGTCGCGCCCGACGAGCCCACGGAGTTTCCCTGGCTGCTGTGGCCGATCCAGACCGATCACGGCTACGGCCAGGTCCTCTACACCGTGTACCACCGGCCCGAGGAGGTCGTCCTCGATCCGGCGCGGGCGCTGGAGTCCGACCGTGTGGTTATCGATGACGTGATCTGGCTCAGCTGACGCGCGGCAGCTCGTCGGGCGAGCCTGGCGCTGCTGGGGTGCTCATTGGTGGTCAGGTCCGGGTACTCGGCGCTCGCAGGTGGCGCTAGTCGTCCCGGCGACGCGCCCGGCGATGCGTGCGGCGCCGGCCCGGGCCGGAGGGGGATCCGCGGCGGTCAAACCGTTCGGAAAACACGTACCGGTTTTCCGGCCGGATAGATTCCGGAAACGCGCACTACCGGCCCATGACCACCCGCACCATCCGTGCCCGGCTGGCCCTCGCCGCCGAGCGCGCTGGGACAGAGCTCGGCGTGGACGACGCGGCCGAGGACGCCCCGGCCGAGACCGAGCCGGTCGACCAGCCGCGATCGGAGCTCGAGCTCGACGAGGTGCTGACGATGCTCGACACCATCGCCGACGACGCCGACGCCCTCAACGCCCACATCCAGGCGCTGCTCACCGACCACGCGCCCTGACCGCCCCCGGGCGTCCGTCCGCAATCCGCGAATATCGGGGCGCCCGGGACCAAGCGCAGAGCCCTCGACGTCTTGCTCAACGGCGGACGAGCCGCGCCCTGTCGAGGGCGGAGTCTCAAGCCGAGACGGTAGCCTCCCCCCGTGAGCAACCCGGAGGTGGCCCGGCTCGGCCGACGAGTCGACGAGCAGGACGAGACGATCCGGGCCATCAGCGATACGGTGCTCGACATCAAGGAGTCGGTGGACCAGCACACCCAGGTTCTCGACCAGCACACCCGGGTTCTGGACCAGCACAGCCGGGTTCTCGACCAGCACACCCAGGTCTTGAACCAGCACACCGAGCTGCTCACCGAGATTCTGCGACGACTCGACACCCGGTAGGGGGCCGGGCCCCAAAGGGACTCCTCACCCAGGCCCCACCGCATGTCCAGGGTGACCGGCTTGCGTGAGTGGTCGAGCAGGTCGGCGACCTTCTCCACCATCAGCCCGAGTCGGCGGCCAGCTCCTCGCGGGTGGCCTCCCGGCCCAGCCGCTCGTTGGAACTCGCGCCGGATCCGGGTGAGCTTGTTCACCTTCTTGGTGGCCTGGACGGGCAGCCGGATCGTGCGCTGCTGGTCGGCCATCCCGCGGCTGATCGCCTGGCAGATCCACCAGGTGGCATAGGTGGAGAACTTGAAGCCCTCAGCGTAGTCGAACTTCTCGCCGGACGAGACCCAGGTTGCCCTCCTGGATCAGGTCGAGCAGGGGCACGCCGCGGCCGGTGTAGCGCTTCGCGAGCGACACGACCAGTCGCAGATTCACCTCCAGCACACGCCGGCGGGCACGCTCACCGTCCCGGACCACCACCGCGCACAGCTTCCTGGGCCCGGGGCGCGCAGCGCGACCGCGGACACCTCAGCCTCGGCCGACCCGGTCTCCAGCACGTGCGCCGCAGACACCCCGGCCTCGATCCGCTTCGCGAGATCGACCTCGTCCGGCCGCGGTCAGCAGCGCCGTCTTCCCGATCCCGTGGAGGTAGACTCGCACGAGGTCGGGCGGCGGGCCCTGCGCGTCCAGGCCTTCGTTGCGCACCTCGGACTGGTCGAGGGCCGCGTCGCGCTTCATGCTCTGTGTGTCCGTGCTTCCTTTCCCCTCCTCGCCGGAGAAGTCGCCGTGGTCGAACCGCAACGACGTTCAGCAACCGACGGGCCCGTCGCTTTCCCGCGGTGAGGGTCGGTCTGGGTACCCTGCCTCGGCCACGAGTCCGAGGAGGGCCACTTGCGTGGGTTCATCACCGACCGTTCGGCGCCGGGCGGGTTGCGTCTCGCCGAGGATCTGCCGGAGCCCGAGCCCGGGTCCGACGAACTGCTGCTCGAGGTGCGAGCGGCCGGTGTGAACCGTGGTGAGCTGGCCCTGCTCGCGCAGCGCGACCAGGACTGGCGGCCCGGTCAGGACGTCGCCGGCACGGTGCGCGGGGCCGCGGCCGACGGCTCGGGCCCGCCGGAAGGCGCGCAGATTGTCGCCATCGTCGACGGCGCCGGCTGGTCGGAGCGGGTCTCGGTGCCGACGCTGCGGGCGGCCGCGCTGCCCGACCGTGTCTCGTTCACCGATGCTGCGGCGTTGCCGATCGCGGGTCTGACCGCGCTGCGTGCGTTGCGACGGGGCGGAGCGGTGCTGGCCCGCCGAGTGCTGGTGACCGCCGCGACCGGTGCGGTGGGTCAGTTCGCGACCCAGCTGGCACGGGCGGCCGGTGCTGAGGTCGTCGCGCTCGTGAGTCGGCCGGAGAGCGCGTCCGAGGCGCGGGAGGCGGGCGCGCAGGACGCGGTGACCTCGCTCGACCAAGCAGCGCCGTTTCACCTGGTGCTCGACGGGGCCGGCGGCCCGGTGCTCAAGGACGCCCTGGCCCACCTGGAGTCGACCGGCCTCGCGGTGACCTACGGGACGATGGCCGGGTCGGCGGAGTTCGGCCTGGGTGACGTCATCGGGCGCACCCTCGTGGGACTCGTGCACTCCGACCCCGAGAACGAGCGAGGCGCGGACCTGGGGGTGCTCGCCGGTCTCGTGGCCGACGGTCGGCTCCGACCGCGGATCGGGCTGACCGAGAACTGGGAGTCGCTCCGCGAGGTCCTCGACGCCCTCGCCGGGGGTCGGTTCCGGGGCAAGGCCGTCGTGACGATGTGAGGCGCGAGGGTTCGCCCCGGGAATGATGGCGCCGGCGTCAGCCGGTGGCCGTGATCCTCGCGTTGCCGGCGAGCACGTCGCCCGCGCCGTCCAGTCGGTAGACGACGACGGCCTGGCCGGGCGCGACTCCGCCGAGGACCGCGACGGCAAGCACTTGAAGAAGGAGGGCGCGCTGGTCGGGTCGACCTCTCGGCGCTGTTCGCCCGCTCCAGGGCGTCGAGCGACGAGGTCCTCCGCAAGGTCCACCGCGACTTCCGGTTCCGCCGCCGCAGGTGGAGGGCAGCCGCTTCGCCGAGCGGGAGAAGGCAGCCCAGACCAACATCATGGTCTGAGATGCGACGTCTCGTCTAATGTAGTGACGTGCCGGATGAAGCACCAGCAGACGGGGTACTCGATGCGGTCCGCCGCGCGTGCGCCAGCGGGCAGGCGCCCACGATGGAAGAGCTCGCCACCGAGGCAGGCGTCGGCGTGCGCACCCTGTACCGGCACTACGGCAGTCGCCGGGCCCTGCTCACCGAAGCCGGCGTCGCTCCACGATCGCCGGTCCGCACACGGGTGCTCGCCGCCGGCCTCGAGCTGGTCGGGCGAGACGGGCTGGCGGCCCTGTCGATGGACGACCTCGCCGCCAGCGTGGGCATCTCCCGCGCGACGCTGTATCGCCTGTTTCCCGGCAAGACCGCGTTGTTCGAGGCGCTGGTGGCCGAGTTCTCGCCGTGGGGTCCGGTGGCTGATGTGCTCGAGACCGCCCCCGACGGCAATCTCGATCAGGTGATCCCGGCGGTCGCGGAGGCAATCGCCGATGCGCTGGCTAATCGGGCCGGGCTGCTGTTGCAGGTCGTGCGCGAACTCATCACTGAGGCACCGGACACCGCCGCGGGCAGCCGCCAGGCCATGACCCGGGGGCTGCCCGACCTGATCGCCTACTTGCAGCGGCAGATGTCGGCCGGACACCTCCGACGCATGTCACCGGTGCTGGCTTGCCAATTGCTCGTCGGTCCAATCCTGGCCGCCACGCTCACCCAACCGCTCGCAACGGCCGCCGACCCCGACTGCCCCTGCGGTTCGCAGCTGCTCGAGGAGATCGTCCGCGCCTGGCGCCTCGCGACCGGTCCAGACCGACCACCACCAGCCTGCTGATGTGGAGATACGGGAAAATGTAGAACGACGTTCGAACGACAGTGACTCGGCAGCGGGTAGCACCGCAGGGCCGCGGTGGAGCCTGGTTCGGAATCCGCTCTCCCTCGATCGGGATGCTCAGCCGGTCCTCGTCCTCGTTGATAGAACCACGGTGGCCCGGGCCACCAGGGAACCCTCGCAGGTGATCCGGCAGGACGCGAAGACGGTGCGGGTGCCAGCGCGGTCGACGGTCACGGCGGCCTCAACCCAGCTCCCGACAGCCACTGGGGCGACGAAGTCGATGTTGCTGGACAGCGTGCGAACCGAGCCGTTCCCGCCGACGATCAGCCAGGTACCTCGGGTCGTGGCGATGTCGACCAACGCCGCGAGGAAACCACCATGGCCAGACCCCTGGTTGTTTGCATGCTCCGGCCCCACCGTCATCCCAAAGGTCGGACACGACGGGTCGTTGCGGAGGTACAGCGGCCCCAGCCGCTGGGCGAACGGCGATGTCCGCAGCAGTGCGAACCCCTCTGCCAGCTCTCGTTCGGGCGCCACTGTCGAGACTGTAGAACCGTGGTCGCTCCGCGCTGAGACCGCAGGCGACAGCCGTGGGATGGGCTGGTCACGGCGCGTATCGAGCGCCGACCGACCGACAGCATGCTGCCAGTGGCGCTGTGATGAACAGCCAGCAGGAGCACACCTTGGTTCAAAGAAGATGGCCTGGGGGTTCACTGGCACTCCGGTGCTACCGCGCAGCCGGGGCGGCGCGACGGTGAGCAGGAAGGCGTATCGGGCCCAGTACGGCGCAGACCACGGCCAGCTCCTCGACCTGGCGCCGTCGATCAGCGTCGCGCCGCGGCGGTGCCCGCGCCGCGACGTCGGGCGAAACAACACGACGGGGGGACGGCCGTCCCTGTGGAACGACGATCGAACGACGGTGGTCCAACTCTTTCCCGTCACCGCTCAAACGCCCACGCCACCATCAGCGGGAACTCTTCGCGCCAGAACCCATCGCCGTGGGAGCCGCCCCGCTCGATCATGACGACCTCGGCACCTGCGCCGCGCAGCGCGTGACTCGCTGACCCCGCCGCGGTAACAGAGTCTCCTGGCGCGGCGATGAGTGCGGCGAGCACGTTCTGCGTTCTGTCGGGGGGACACGGTATGAACGGCCAACTCGCGCCGAGCCGGGGACGCCACGCTGCACCGGAGACGTCGGAGTTCGGTCCGCAGGAGGCGGTGACGACGCCCTTGTTCGTCTCGGGCGGCTCCGCTCCCGTGCTCGTGACCTCTATGGCCGCTGGTCATGGTGCGCCGGCCAGCGGGTCCTTGTGGAAGCGGCGAGGGACGTTCGCGGCGGCGTCGGTGGCTGTGCTGGCGGCCGCGGTCGGTGGGGCGTTCGTTCTGGGTGCTCACACGATTGCCGCCATGTCGGCGGCCAGCACGCCTGCTGTGTCATCGGCGCCCGTTGCTGTGCCTGCCGCTCCGGTCCACGCCGCTCCGGTGGCCGCGCCAACCCCGAGCAAGCCTGCCACCGCGCACAAGATCACGACCGCCTCGAAGTCGACGGCGGGAACGACTACCACCAGCCGCCGCGCCACCCACCGTTCTTCGAGTGATACCGGAGCCGGCTGCGGACAGCGCGCGGTCACTGCAGGGGTGTTCAACCCGGCCTGCTCGGAGTTCCAGGGGTATCTCGACCCTGGGGTGTCGGCAGGGCGGGCCCCTAACCCCGGTGATTCACGACGGGTCTGTTGAGCGCTTCTTCTCGAATTTCGCTCTTGGCCCGTGGTCGTTTCGGTGGTGGGCGTGCGACGCTGCCCGGCCTGCGGTTGCTGCCGGTGGCTCCAGGGGTTCGAGGGGGCGTCGGGCGTTGTGTCAGCCGGTGGGGACGGGCAGGGCTTGTAGGCGGGTGAACGCGTCGGCGAGCTGGCGGGCCGAGGGCCAGCACTGCTGCAGGCGCAGCCACAGTCGCCGCTGGCCACGGGTGATGCGGGCGGCGACGTGCAGCAGCCGGTAGCGCAGCGTCTTGGGCTCGGCGGTGGCCAGCGCCCCGTCGAGCAGCAGGTGCTGGGTCCAGGCGATCAGGTCCACCGCGAGCATCACCACCGCAAGCCAGACATCCCACGCACGTAGCCTGTCAAGCAGCTGCGTTGTGGATTTTGAGCTCGGCGCTTGGGAATGCTTTGGTTTCGTCGTAGTTCTGTCGGACCTGCAGACAGTGGTGGAGCATGCCGATCATCCGGTTGAACAGGTTTCGTTGGGCGGCGATGTGACGGTCTCCGGCTTGTTTGCGGCGGTCGTAGTGGGCCCTGGCGCCTTCCGAGGCGTTGAGAGCAGAGAAGGCCCACACGTATCCAACAGCCGCAAGCCGTTGATTCTTGACGCGTCGGGTATGCACGGCCAGGTGCTTGCCCGAGGCGCGGGTGACCGGGGCGCTTCCAGCGTAGGACTTGAGTGCTCTGGCATCCTTGAAGCGGGATCGGTCGTCCCCGATCTCGGCGAGTACCCGGGCGCCGGTGAGCGAGCCGAGACCTGGGAAGCCGGTGATGATCTCGGCGTCCGGGTGCTTCTCAAAATTTTCTATCGCCGCGGTGGCGAGTTCCTCGACGTTGCGGCAGGCAGCGTCCAGCTGGCGAAGTAGCGCGAGGGCTTGACGACCGAAAGCGTCTTCCACGAGCGGCGGGTGGTGGAGATACTCGTCTTGAAGGACCGCTTGGAGCCGGCCAGCTTCAGCGTCGAGTCCACGTCGGCGCCCAGCCTGTTCGAGCAGAGCGCGTAGTTCGACCGTGGTCAGTCTCGCGGCGGTGGCCGGGGTCGGGGCAGCAGCGAGCACCGCGCGGGCCGTTGGAGCGGACAGGCCCCCGCGGACGTCGCGGAAGGCGACGAGCATCGCCGGGTAGTACTCCCGTAGCAGCGAGCGCAGCCGGTTCTGGGCGTGGACCCTGTCCCAGACCGCATCCTGCTGCGCCCGGGCCAGGACCGCGATTGCTTGGGCCAGCTCGGAGTCCGCCGGTAGCGGACGATGTTCACCGGTGTCGGTGCGCAGGATGTGGGCCAGGGTGAGCGCATCTCCGGCGTCGGACTTCTTTCGAGCCACCGAGTGCCGGTCCCGGTAGCGGGCCACCGCGAGCGGATTGATGGCGAACACCGGCCGACCGGTCGCCCGCAAACACGCGACCAGTAGGCCCCGAGAGGTCTCGACTGCGACGGGTATCGGCTCTTCCAGACTGTCGCCGTGCTCGGCTAGCAATGTCATCAGCTCGGCGAATCCGGCCACGTCGTCGCCGATGCGTCTTTTGGCGAGTTGCTGTCCCTCGGAGTCGACCAACGCCACGTCGTGGTGATCTTCGGCCCAGTCGATTCCGCATTTCGCTCTCGGCAATCCCGCTCCTCGCTTTCAGTCCGGGGTCATTTCTTGGTTTGAGCCGTGCAGAGTCCGCAGCGCCCTAATAACAGGGCTCGAAGGCCCCACATCCCACCAGCTGTCCACGACTCTAGCTTCCTGTCTGGTCCTCCTACTAGCAAAAGAGCTCAAGGCTCGGGCTCGTCAACAGGTAATCCACGCAGGTGGCTCGTTCCTGATCCTTCCGAACGAACGTCTCTCTTTGGTGGAGGAACGCCGCGACTCGCCCGTCTGGCTTGAGAACTCACCGCTCGGGCAGCGTTCAGGCGTCCCCACGGCGTCCCTCCTGAGGTCTTATTAGGCGGCGTTGATCGCGAAGGTCCGGGACGGGAAGTGGTCGAGGCCGGTGTCCTTCGCGCACCGGATCCGGTCCTCGACCCGGGCGTGGGCGCGGTGGCGGGCATCGAGGAAAGCGACCTGGCGATACGGGTGTCGGTGGCGAACGCGGTGTAGCGGCCGGCGATGACCTGGTCGACCAGGTCGGTGGCCAGCTCGGCCAGCGGCTTGCCGGCGCGGGGGGCGGCTTTGCGCAGCGCCTCCAGCGCGGCGCTTGCGCGAGCCTGGTCGCGATGAGCACGCCCTTGGCTTGCAAGACCGCCGCCCACCCGGCCTGGGCCGCGGCGGGGCCGGCGCGGGCCTCACGGCGCCGGGCCAGCACCGTGCGCGACCGGGTGCCGATCTCGCGGGCGTGTTCGCTGGCGATCAGCGCCGCAGCCGTGACCAGCACCGGCGGGGTGGCTTCGAATTCTGTGCCGCGCTCCCGGTCTGGTCGCTGCCACTGCGATCGGGGTCGGTGCGCCCGCGAGTGGTCTGCCTGGGGGCGGGGGCTGCGGGCTCGGGCGGGCCCATGGTCTCCAGAATCGCCCACGTTCGCCGTGGCGAGTCCAGCCGCTGCCCGCCCCCTGCCTTAGCCCCTTAGCCCCGCCGTTCGGGGCGCGTTGCCTAGCAATCAGACACGGACGCCAGATATTCAACCCGCGCCAGATGTACTTTTCAAGGGTTGACTGGTGCTTTCGGGGGTCGTTGGCTACACCGTGCGGCGGCTAAACCGAATTGGCCGTTCAAGAGATGCGCGCCATCAGAAGAGTCGTAAGGCGCGGGGCCTCACGGGGCGATCCATTGTCAGCGGTGTCCTCCAGATCGGCGTGCTCCACGAGGCCCTGCCCGCGAACCCGGTTCGCGGGCTCGACCGCATCGAACAACAAAGGGCCAGCTTGATCACCGACGCACGGCCACGACAATCGCGACGAACCTGGGAGCCGAAATTCAGTGCGTAGCCAGGCAGGGGAGGAATCTGATCACTCGAGAACGCCTCTAAGCACTCGAGAACGCCTTGATCGTCCCCGTTCTTCAGTACACTTGAACTGAATTGAAGGGTGGCGACATGCGGCACGAGAAAACGAAACGACGCGACGCCGAGGCGGCGAAACTGCGGGTCCGCGGCCGAACATATCAACAGATCGCCGACGAACTCGGATACGCCTCGCCGGGTGCCGCCCACGACGCCGTCAGCCGGTCCCTCGCCGAGTCGGTGCGACGCCCGTTCGAACAGCAACGCGAGCTCGCGCTGAACCAGCTTGATCAACTCGCGTTTGAAGCGTGGAACATCGTGCAGGCGCGGCACTGCGTCGTTTCCGCCGGCAAGGTGATGTCCGTGGACGGAGAGCCGCTCTCGGACCCGAGGCCCGTCCTCGACGCGCTCGCGGTGCTGGTTCGGATTGAGGAGCGCAAGGCCCGGCTGCTCGGCCTCGACGCCCCCCGCAAGACTGCGGTCGGCGTGATCACCGAAGAGGTGGTCGACGTAGAAATTGCTCGACTCGAAGCCCAGCTCGCCGTCCACTCCGCAGGGGGCGCTGACTACCGGGCGACCAGTGGCATGGAGTTCCGGGGTCATGGGCGTACCTCCGCTCGTCGAGCAGGAATTCACAGCGGAAGACCTCAGCCAACGCCTGCGCGACGCTGACCTGAGCTTGAGAGCTCGTCACGCGCGGTATCAGCGCGGTATCGCGCAGTACGTAGCCGTCCTGGCTCAGCAAGGTCCCGCCTCCGGTCTCGACACGCATGTCCGAGGCTTTGGCCAGCGCCGAGCTCACCGAGGTCCTCACGGTCGGACTGCGCGAGCGACCGAACTCGCCCTTTTACGTAGTTGGCTACGGTCGACTTGGGAGCCTTCGGTGCGTCACTGTTACTCCTGAGTCGTTCGGACCGGTAAGGACCGGTGCCATGCATGCACCCGCGCCGGGGGTGTGGTGGTCCCGAACCTCTGCACTCAGAGGAGCAGGGATGGGTCGGCAGTGGCCTTTTGTGGGCCGGGAGCGGGAGTTGGCTGCGGTGCGCAAGGCGCTGCAGGACGGTCAGCTGACCGGCGTCGTCCTGGTGGGTCCGCCCGGGGTGGGCAAGACCCGTCTGGCCCATGCGGTCGCCGATCGCGCCGAGGCGGCGGGTGCCGCGGTGCGGTGGGTCATGGCCACCCGGTCGGCGTCGGGTCTCCCGCTCGGCGCGATGGCTCAGTTGCTCTCCACCTGGGATGGTCCCGGTTCTCACGCCGTTCACCTGCTGCCGCAGACCGCGCGGCATCTCGTCGAGGGGGCCGGCGGTCGACGCCTGCTGCTGGCGGTCGACGACGCGCATCTCCTGGACCCGACCTCGACGGCGCTGATCCATCACCTGGCCGTGACTGGCGCGGCCACCGTCGTGGTGACCGCCCGCACCGGTGTGACGGTGCCCGATCCGATCTTCGCGCTGTGGAAGGAGGGGCTGGCCGAGCGCATCGACATCCAGGGGCTCGAGCGGGCGCAGGCCGACGAGCTGGTGCGCCAGGTGCTCGGGGGACAGGTCGACGGCGCCACGCTGCACCACCTCTGGGAGCTCTGCCTGGGCAACACCCTGTTCCTGCGGGAGCTGGTCGAGGGTGGGCTCTCCAGCGGTGCGCTGTGCCTCGAGGACGTGTGGCGCTGGAACGGGCCCCTGGTGCCCTCGCCGCGGTTGACGGAAGTCATCGACGCCCGGATGGGCTCGCTCGAGCCCGACGAGCAGGCGGTGCTGGAGCTGGTGGCGTTCGGCGAGCCTCTGGGAGCGGACACCCCCGAGCGGGTCGTTGGTCCTGAGGTCCTCTCCGCCCTGGAACGAAAGGGCCTGATCGTCTCGGAGGGCCTCGACCGTCGTATGGAGCTGCGTCTGGCCCATCCCCTCTACGGCGAGGTGGTGCGCCAGCGAACCTCCCCGCGTAGGGAGAAGGCCGTCTACCGTCAGCTTGCGGAGTCGCTCCAGGAGTCGGGGATCCGCCGCTCCGTGGATCGCCTCCGCGCGGTGACGTGGCGGCTGGCCGCCGGCCTGCCGACCGACGCGGAGATGCTCCGCGTGGCCGCCGAGAGCATGATGAAGGTCGACTACCTCGCGGCCGAGCGGCTGGGTCGGGCGGCGGTCGAGCAGGGCGGCGGCTACCCGGCGTCGTTCGTCTTGGGGCAGGTGCTCATCGGGCTTGGTCGCTCGGCCGAGGCGGAGGAGCTGTTCGCCGGTCTGTGGTTCCGGGCTGACACCTTTGAGCGCCGCACCCAACTGGCCGTCACCAGGGTGGCGAATCTCTACTGGGGACTGGGCCGGCCTGCTCGGGCGGCGACCGTGCTGCGCGATCTCGGGTCGGACCTCACCGCGGAACCCACCGCGCCGGAGCTGGCCACGCTCGAGGCCGCGCTCTTCGCGCCCTACGACGGCACCAAGCAGGCGCTCGAGCTCGCCGAGCACCTGCGGACCCCCGACCGCGGGGTCGACGCCACCAAGCTGCAGGCGCTCGCCGTCGCCTCGGCCGCCCTGCGGCGCACCGCGCGCTACGACGTGACCCTGCGCCTGGCTGAGCGGGCTCGGGATGCGATCGAGGCCACCACGGCACCGCTTGTGCTCACCGCGGAGTGGGCGCACTTGCAGCTGGATACGGGCCGGTGCGAGTCACACGTGTTCAGTGGTCGACCTGACGAGGCCGAGCGTCTGGCCCGGCAGGGTTATGACCGCGCGGTCGCGGATGGGGACGCGACTGCCAAGGCCCTCTACGCCGGGTGGCTCGGCGTCACCGCGGGCCTGCGCGGCTCGATGTGCACGTCGCTGCGTTGGCTGCGTGATGCCACGGCCGGCTTGCGCCCGGACGCGCTGCCCCTGCTCGCCGTGCTGTGGTACGAGGTCGTCCAGGCGGGCGTGGCGACCGGTGACCGGGAGGCAGCCACCGGTGCGTCGCGGCAGTTGCAACGGGTGCTCAGCGAGGGCGGCAACGCCTATGCCCCCTGGGCCGGGCTCGCCCCGGTGTGGATGGCCGTGGCCCGGGGTCGGCTGCAGGAAGCTGAGCGTGCGTGTCTGTCTGCTGCGGACCACGCTGAGCGCGACGGCGTGCTGCAGGCCCACCTCGTGGCGCTGCACACCGCGGTGCGGCTCGGCTCGGTCACCCCGGTCGCCGATCGTCTGGAGGTGGCCGCGGTGCAGGCGGAGGGGCCGCTGGTCCCCGCCTACGTCGACCATGCCCGGGCCTACGCCGAAAGCGACGCCGCCGCGCTGGACGCGGTGGCGGGTCGTTTCGCCGCGATGGGCGCGTACCTCCTCGCGGCGGAGGCGGCGGCGCAGGCGTGCCATCTCCACCGGGCGGGCGGGGGCCGTGGGGCGGGCAACGCCTCCGCGCTGCGCGCGCGAGGGTGGGCCGAGGAATGCGAGGGGGCGCGCACGCCCGCAATCGCGGGGCTCGATTCGTCGTCGGAGCTGACCCGGCGTGAGCATGAGATCGCCGCGCTCGCCGCGTCGGGCCTGACCAGCAAAGCCATCGCCGAGCAACTCGTGGTCTCGGTGCGGACCGTGGACAACGTGCTCCGCGTGGTCTACAGCAAGCTCGGGCTAAGCGGCAGGCAGGACCTCGCAACCGTGCTCGGCCCGGGGGAGTAGGGAAGTCTGCGAGTAGTTCCCGGGCGCGGCACGGGCGAAAGCCGAGTAGTCGGTTACTCAGGACTCGCGGGGGGCGAGCGCCAACACTTCTCTCAGGACGACATCGGCACCAGCGTCGGTGAGATCGACGAAGGGAACACACGATGTCTGGCGGGCACGAGGGCGCGGCTCACCAGGAGCAGCACCACGAGGAGCCGGTCGCCACGAGCACGAGGCGGACCACGACGGTGGCGGGCACCACGGTGGCGGCCACGACCACGCCGCAGCGACCGACCACGACCACCACGGCTGATCCGTTGGGCAGCGGCAACTGAAGGAAGGGGCAGCGGGTGTCGAGCACCGGGGTGCAGTTCGCCGCAGAGACCCTTGACCTGGCGGTCAAGGGAGCCACCGCCTACGAGCGGGAGGATCTCGTCCAGCGACTGACCGGTGCTCGGCACCTGCTCTCCGACACTGCGGTGACGGTGTATGTCGTCGGAGAGTTCAAGCAGGGGAAGAGCTCGTTGATCAACGGGCTGCTGACCGCCCCGGTGTGCCCGGTGGACGACGACATCGCCACCGCGGTCCCCACCAAGGTGGGCTACTCACAGCAGCTGCGGGCGGTCGCGAGCTTCGAGTCCGCCGCCGGGGGCGACACGTCCCCGTGGCAGGAGGAGGTGCCGGTCGCCGAGATCGCGACGTATGTGACCGAGGGCGGGAACCCCGGTAACTGCCGGCGTTTGCGCTCGGTCACCGTGGGCCTCGACCGCCCGCTGCTCGCGTCGGGGCTGACGCTGGTGGACACACCGGGCGTCGGGGGCCTCGGATCGTTGCACAACGCGGTGACCGTGGCGTCCCTACCCCAGGCCCACGCCGTCGTGTTCGTCTCCGATGCCTCCCAGGAGCTGACCGCGGCCGAGGTCCGGTTCCTGCGGACGGTTCAGGAACTGTGCCCGACGATCATCTTCGTCCTGACCAAGACCGACATGTACTCGGAGTGGAAACGGATCCGCGACATCGATGCCGAACACCTCTCGGGGGCCGGCCTGGACATCGACGCGCTGGAGGTCTCCTCCGAGCTCCGGAACTCCGCTGCCGCTACGGGCGACCAGGAGCTGAACGTCGAGTCGGGCTTTCCACCGCTGGTCCAGCGTCTGCAGGACGTCGTGCGCGACGCCGAGCAGGTCGCTTTGGGCTCGGTCGGGAACCATGTCCTGTCGGTGGTGGGTCAGCTGGAGCCGGCGCTGCGGTCGCGGGCCTCCTCCCTGAGCACTCCGGAACGCACGGCGGCCCTGGTCGCCGAGCTGACACGGGCCCGGGAGCGCGCCGAGGCCCTCCGTGAGCGGTCCTCGCACTGGCAGCAGGTGCTGTTCGACGGCTTCGCCGATATCACCTCCGACATCGACTACGACCTGCGTCAGCGTTCGCGCGAGGTGTTGCACGACGCAGAGAAGGCGATTGGCGAGGGCGACCCGGCCAAGGACTGGCCCGCCTTCGAGCAGTGGATGCGCCAGCGCCTGGCGGGCGAGGCCCTGGAGAACTACGGCCAGCTCGCCCGCCGGGCCCGCGAGCTCGCGGAGCAGGTCGCCGAGCAGTTCGACCTCGCGGCCGAGCAGGCGGTCGCGCCGGCCGGGATCGCCGCGCCGGTGGAAGTGATCGAGGAGATCGAGATCGACTCGTCGTTCAGCGCGGCGCCGAAGAAGTTCGCCGGCGGCATGATGGCATTCCAGAAGGCTTACGGCGGCTTCATGATGTTCACCCTGCTCACCCACGTGGCGAGCATCGCGCTACCTGGCCCGGTGGGTCTGGGGCTGGGGCTTCTGATGGGCAAGTCGGGCCTGGGCGAGGAGCGCAAGCGCCAGTTGGAGAAGCGCCGGGCCGGCGCCAAGACCGCGGTGCGCCGCTTCGTCGACGAGTTCAACATGCAGGTCGGCAAGGACTCCCGTGACGCGCTGCGTCGCGTCCAGCGCGAGATGCGCGACGGCTACACGCGGCGAGCCGAGGAACTGCAGCGCTCGACCAAGGAGGCGCTCGCCGCCGCCCAGAAGGCGATCACCAACGACGAGGCCGAGTCGGACGAGCTGGCGCGTCTGCAGTCGGACCTGGAATCGTTCGGGATGGTGCGCGCACGCGCGCGCGAAGTCATCGCCCATGCTGCCCACCAGCCCGCAGTGGCCCTGGTAGGTCGTCGGTGAACCCGGACGGTGCCGGCGTCGTCCCAGAGGTCGGTCGCCTGCTCACCGACGCCATGCGCGTCTACGCGGGTGGCCCCGCCGAACCGGCCCTGCGCAGCGTGGCCGAGCGGCTGGGCGAGCCGCTGCGCGTCGCCCTCGCGGGGCGGGTCAAGGCCGGCAAGTCGACCTTGCTCAATGCCCTCGTGGGCCAGGGCCTGGCCGCCACCGACGCGGGGGAGTGCACGCGGCTGGTGACCTGGTACGTCGACGGCGTGGCCTACCGCGTCGATGTGCACCCGCACGATGGAGCCCCGCGCCAGCTGCCGTTCCGGCAGCGCCACGGCTCCCTCGACGTCGACCTCGGCGACCTCTCGGCCGAGCGGGTCGAGCGGCTGGTGGTCACCTGGCCCTCGCCGATGCTCCGGCGGATCACGCTCATCGACACCCCGGGCATCGGGTCGGTGAACACCGAGGTCTCAGACCGCGCCGAGCGCATCCTCGCCCCGGACGACGGGCAGGTGACCGCCGCCGACGCGGTTATCTACCTCATGCGCCACGCCCACGGCGACGACGTCGGCTTTCTTGAGGCCTTCCGCGACGGCTCGCCCGACCGTCGGACGGTGAACACGATCGCGGTGCTCTCACGGTGCGACGAGATCGGGCACGCCCGTCCGGACGCGCTGATCACCGCGGCCCGGATCGCCGAGCGGTACCGGCTCGACCCGGGGGTGCGGGCGCTGTGCCAGACGGTCGTCCCCGTGGCCGGCTTGCTGGCCTCCTCGGCGTCCTCGTTGCGGGAGGCGGAGTACCGCGCCGTCGTCGCGCTTGCGTCCGCGCCGGACACCGACCGCCTGCTGCTCATCGCCGGCCGGTTCGAGGGCGCCGCAGCGGAGAGTCCGGTCTCGGCGGCGGAGCGGGCCGCGCTGCTGGCGCGCTACGGGTTGTTCGGCGTCCGCACCGGGATCCGGCTCGTCCGTGAGGGCCGGGTCACCGGTGCCACCGACCTGGCCTGGGAGCTCACCACCGCCAGCGGCGTGCGCGAGCTCCAACATCTGCTCTCCGCGCAGTTCGGGGCGCGGGCTGACGTGCTCAAGGCCCGGTCCGCGCTCGCGGCCCTCGACGCCGTGCTGCGGCGTCACCCCGTCCCGGCCGCGCAGGGGCTCGTGCACCAGCTGGAGCGGGTGCAGGCCGGCGCGCACGAGTTCGCCGAGATCGCGCTCATTGACGACCTACGCAGCCGGCGGGTGCTGCTCCCGGAGTCCGAGCTGCACGACGCCGAGCGGCTGCTGGGCGGCGACGGCATGGACCCCGCAACGCGACTGGGCCTCGACCCGCACGCCGACGGGGAGACCGTGCGGCGGATCGCGGCTGAGCAGCACCTGCGCTGGCAGCGCCGCGCGGAGAACCCGGCCGCGACCCGGGAGCGTGCCCAGGCGGCGCGCGTCCTCGTCCGGACCTGCGAGGGAATCCTCAGCGGGGGCCGCGCTGCGTACTCGGCCGCAGCGTCAGGGGGAGTAGGGCGCTACTTATGACGCCGCGACGCGCTCCCGCTGACCATGCCCACGGGCCCCGCCCAGAGCTCCGCCCACTGCGGCCAGGCCGACGACCCGACCCCGCAGACGCCGTTCGGCCACCCGGCGACGGGAACGCCGGGGCGGCGCCGGCCGGGGACCACGCCGTGTTCACCGGGGACCACGCCGCACCGACCACGCCGCTGCCGATCTCGACGTCCACGACGTGGCCACCGCGGCGGACCACCCCGGCGCCGGCGCACGACGCCGCGACCGACGCGCCCCCGCCGGAGACCCAGCATGGCCACGAGGCCCAGCAACCGCACGAAGACGCCACGGGCGGCGACGATCCGACGGATCACGCCGCCACCGACCACGCCCTCGCGCACCACGCGTAGCAGGAGAAGACGATGACCTTCGGACTCGGCGTCGATCTAGGGACGACGTACACGGCCGCCGCGACGTCGCGGGGTGACGCCGTGGACATGGTGACGCTGGGGGACCGCTCCGCGGCCATCCCCTCGGTGGTCGTGGTCCGCGATGACGGCACCTCCCTGGTCGGCGACGCGGCCCACCGGCGAGCGGCGGCCGAACCCGCCCGGGTGGCACGCGAGGTGAAACGCCGCCTCGGCGACCCCACCCCACTGATCCTCGGGGGCGAGCCGCACTCGGCCGCCGACATCCTGTCCCGTCTGTTGGGGGCTGTGGTGGACACGGTCAGTGAGCGCGAGGGCAGCCGGCCGGACGGGATCGTGCTGACCCACCCAGCGAACTGGGGTCCCTACAAGCGGGAGCTGTTCGACTCGGTCCCGCGGTTGGCCGAACTGAGCGCCGTCTCGATGATCACCGAGCCGGAAGCGGCCGCCGCGCACTACGCGTCCACCGCGCGCGTGGCCGAGGGATCCGTCGTCGCGGTCTACGACCTCGGCGGCGGGACGTTCGACGCCACCGTGCTGCGCCAGCTCGACGGCGGGTTCGAGTTCCTCGGCCCGGCGGAGGGCATCGAGGGGCTCGGCGGCATCGACTTCGACGAGGCGGTGTTCGCCCACGTCGATCGCAGCGTCGACGACGCGCTGTCCGAGCTCGACCTCGACGACGCGCAGGCGGCGGCGAGTCTGATCCGGGTGCGTCAGGACTGTGTGCTGGCCAAGGAGGCGCTCTCGGTCGACACCGAGACCTCGGTGCCGGTCATGCTGCCCGGGCTGCACACCGAGGTGCGCCTGACCCGCGCCGAGTTCGAGGAGATGATCCGCGGCCCGATCGAGTCGACCGTGTCGGCGCTGCGGCGGGCGCTGACCGCGGCCGAGATCAGCCCGGATGACCTGAGCAACGTGCTGCTCGTGGGCGGTTCCTCACGCATCCCGATCGTCTCGCAGATGCTCTCCGCCGAGCTCGGGCGGCCGACGTCGGTCGACACACACCCCAAGCACGCGGTGGCGCTGGGCGCCGCGCTCATGGCCGAGCGCCGCCGCGCCGCCGCGCGGCCCGCGGGGCGGGCCGGCCCATCGCTTGGCCGCTCGGCCACGCGGCCCCCCGGGCCGGCGGCGGAGCCCGGCCAGGATACGCCCTCGGCCCCGCCGTCCACTCCCGCGGGTGGTGTGCGCACCTCGGGACGCGGGCCTGGCATCCCGGCCGCGGCCGGCGGCGTCGCGGGCCTCGCGGGCGGGGCGGCTGCCTACGCCGGGCGCGGCGCGCCCCCACGGACGTCCGGGCACGCCGGTCCGAACTCCGGACTCCCCCCGGTCGTCGGCCCGGCCTCGGGCGGGATCCCGGGGATGCGGGCACCGGCGGGCAGCCCGCCGCACCCGCCGTGGGGCTCGTTCGGTGCGCTGCACCCGTCGGGGCAGGCCGGCCCCGTCCAGGGTGGTCCCACCCGGTCGACCGGTCCAGAGGAGCCGGCAGCTCTTTCGGCGGCCAGCAGCGCTCCGCCGGCGTTGGGGAATTCGAAGGCCGCCAGTGGGCCGGGCTACGCAAAACGGCGACGCCGGATCCGCGTAGCGGTCATCTGTGCTGCGGTCGCCCTGGTGCTCGCCCTCGGCGGCGTCGCCACCGCGGCAGCGCTCACCGACAAGACCGGCCACTCCACAGTCGCACCCCCCTCACCCGCCGCGGCGACCCCCGCCGTGACGACCACCCCACCGCCCGACACCGAGAGCGAGACACCCCCCGCGCCGGCCGCGGTCCAGCCGGGCGATACCCCGGCGACTCACGCGTCGCCGCACAGCCCGGTCCACGAGCACCCGACGGCCACGACCACCGCCCCTACAACCTCGAAGCCCAGCTCGTCGGGCGGAGGCGCCGGCACCGGCCCCGGAACGGGATCCGGCGGTGGCAACAACGGCGCCGGACCCGGCACCAACGGCTCCTAGCGGCCTTGGTCGCTAGCGGTTTGAAACTTGAGCCAAGTTCTCCGCGATCATGCGGGCCTCGGCGATGTAGTCGGCGATGTGGCGGTCGATCACGTGCAGCCAGCGAGAGGAGCTCCACGTCCGGCCGTTTACACCGCACGTGAGACGCGACCCCTTCACCGCCACCCGACCATGATCGTCGGTCTCCGGCTACCGCTGGAACCTCAGCGACAGCCATGCCTTGGTAGCCCGGCAGGTAGCCAGCGCGAGCGCCCCGATATGAACCAGGGTGAACGGCTGGACACGAATGCCCTGGTCAACCGAACCGCAAGACACCGCTACGGACCGGCCAGAGTTGCTTCACACCGAAGAGGTCACTGGTTCGATCCCAGTATCGCCCACGCAGAAAGGCCCTGGTCAGAGGCTCCCGAGAGCCACCGGCCAGGGCCTTCGTCGTTCCATAGCAAGATCGAGGCAGCGAAAAGGCAGCGGAGGTCATCGCTCGTCGGCTTCCTCGTCGTCGGTCAGCGCAGCGAGGATGCGGCTCGTGTCGGCCGTCCTGCGGGTGTAGAGGTCGAGCGTGGTCGAGGCCCGCTGTGGCCCATGACGCGCTGGACCATGTTCGGCGGGACACCGTCGTCGACCAGCCACGTCGCGTAGGAGTGGCGCAGGTCGTGGAAGCGCAGACCGCCGTAGTGGTTGCGGGAGACCTCCATGACCGCTTGGTAGTGGGTGCGAGTCGGAAGTGACTGCTCGTCTGCCGTCCCGGTCTCGCCAGACCGCGAGAAAGCCGTTCCCGGCCGGGCGGACCTCGCCGATGAACCCGGCGCGTACCAGCGAGGGGCGCCAGACCCGGGATCGGAACGCGGTCCGTCCAATCGGGCCCTGAATCTCGTTGGCGAACACCGGCTGACCTGCACCGGGTTTCATGGAGGGCATGAACCCACCTGGGAGCCTGTGATCATGGTGGCGCCGAGGAAGTATCCCGATGAGCTGCGGGAACGAGCGATCCGGTTGGTGCTCGACGCGAAGGCGGAGGCGGGCAACGGCAAGGGTGCCTGTCGACGGATCGGGGACCAGTTGGGGATCAACCCGGAGACGTTGCGGGGGTGGGTTGCCCAGGCTGAGGTCGATGCGGGCACCCGTCCGGGCGTGAGCAGCACGGAGTCGGCTCGGGTGGCCGAGCTCGAGCGTGAGGTTCGAGAATTGCGGCGCGCGAACGCGATCCTGAAATCGGCTTCGGCTTTCTTCGCGGCGGAGCTCGACCGCCCACAGCGCTGATCGACGACTACATCGATCAGTACAAGAACCAGTTCGGAGTCGAGCCGATCTGTGCGGCATTGAAAGACGCCGGCCTCGAGATCGCCCCGAATTCTTATCGTGCCCGTAAGACCCGCGCCCCTTCGGCACGCGCCGAGCGGGACGTGGTCGTGACCGCTGTGATCAAGAGGATTCACGAGGACAATTACGGGGTGTATGGGGTGCGCAAGATGTATGCGGTGTTGTGCCGCGCCGGTGGGGTCGAGGGCCGCGCGGTCGCGCGCTGCACCGTGGAGCGGCTGATGGGCGCTGCGGGCCTGCAGGGCCTGTCACGGGCGAAGACACCACCACAGACGACCAGGTCCGCGGCGCGCGTCCGCGACGAGCGCCCCGGACCTGGTCGACCGGGACTTCACCGCGGACGCCCCGAACCGGCTGTGGGTCGCCGACATCACCCATGTCGACACGTTCTCCGGCTGGGTGTACGCGGCGTTCGTGCTCGACGTGTTCTCCCGACGCATCGTTGGTTGGCAGCTTTCGCGTAGTTTACGCACCGACCTCGCGCTCGACGCCCTCAACATGGGGATCTGGATACGACGCAGCGCCGGCGAGGACCTGTCACAGTTGATACACCATTCTGACCGGGGAGTGCAAGGCGGATTCAACCGGTCGTCGCAGCACCGCTCAGTGGCTTGAATATAGCACGTTGTGAAGGGCTTCGGCAGGAGTTCTCCAATCGAGTGTCTTGCGGGGTCGGGCGTTGAGGGTGTGTGCGACCGCGGTGATCTCCTCCGGCCGGTACCGAGACATGTCGGTGCCCTTCGGGAAGTACTGGCGGAGCAGGCCGTTGGTGTTCTCGTTCGTTCCGCGCTGCCACGGGCTGTGCGGATCGCAGAAATAGACGGCCAGGCCGGTGCATCGGGTGATGTCGACGTGCTCGGCCATTTCGGTGCCGCGGTCCCATGTCAGGGTCCGTCGCAGCTTCTCAGGTAGGAATCTACTCGCTTCGATGATGGCGTTCTTGACGGCTTGCGCGCCGTGACCGGCCAGCGGCGGACCGTTCTTCACTCGGGGCTGGGTGTCATACCCTTCCATGCGGGGCAGCAGGGGGTCGGCAAAGTCGCGGTGAGTGGGCGTTGAGCTGCGGCGACACGCGGCCGAGGTAGGGGTGCGGGCACGACTCTGGTGGTGATCATGGCGGTTCTGACGCCAGCCTTGATCATCGGAAGAGAGCCGTGCCCGCGCCTGCATCATGCTCGATCGCTGCCCTCGCCGAGCAGGTGGGCGCGGTGGCGGTACCCGATCCGGTGGCGCTGGCCCCGACGCTGTCCGAGGCGTTGATCGAGGTGGTCGATCCGCGCGAGCGTCGCGGGGTCCGGCACGGGCTGGTGGTGGTACTGACCGCGGCGGTGTGCGCGGTCGCGGCCGGGGCGCGCTCGTTCGTCGCGGTTGCCGAGTGGGTCGCCGATCTGCCCGAGGAGGTGGCCGTGGTGCTCGGTACCGATCGGCGATGCCCGTCGGAGTCGACGATCCGCCGGATCGTGGGCCGGTTGGACGCTGACCGGTTCGACGCGGTGATCGGCGGGTTCCTGCAGCGCCTGGGCGCCGAGTCCGAGGTCGTCGGGCGGTGGCGGGTGCTGGCGGTGGACGGCAAGACCGTGCGCGGCTCGGGCAGTGAGCAGGGCCGTGCTCGCCACCTGTTCGCGGTGATCGACCAGCAGACACGGGCCGTGCTCGGCCAGGTCGATGTCGCGGGCAAGACGAACGAGATCACCGCGTTCTCCCCGCTGCTCGACACCCTGACCGGCAGTGCTCGGCGGGGCAGTCGTAGAACGCCAGCAGCGTCTCGAGCTCGCCGGTGACCTTCGCGGTGGCCTTGGGGAACTTGGCGCTGTAGGCCAACCACGGTACGCCCAGGGGTACCGGTAGGTCGTGACGCCGGCTACCGGGCCGATCCGACTCCGCATAAAAGGACGAACAATATGCATATTGCCCACCGTCGAGGTCGACCTCGACCACCAGGCCGCCATCGACGCGGTCACCGCCGACCCTGAGCGAGCAGGGCTTCGGGGTGCTGACGACGCTCGACATCAAGACGCCAGCCGTCGAAGGCGTTCTCTCGACTGGCCGTCAGTTGCTGTAGATCCGGTCCGGTCGGATGAGCACGGCGGCCCGCCGTTCCTCGGCCATGACCCGGTCGTACTCGTCCCAGTCGTCGTGCTCGCCGCCGGCGGCGGCGAAGATCGCTCGACGGAGCAGTCGTAACCCCTCAGTGTCAAGCCAGGGGTGGGGGTCGTCGGGACCGGCGAGCTCGGCACGCCCTTCGACGGTCGCCCACTGCCAGCCATTTGCGGAAGGTTGCCGTTACCTGAGGTCGCGCCCGGCCTGAGTTCCGCAGCTGAGGGGCGTTCTGGTGCATGCTCGGCAGTGTCGGTGCAGGTCAGGGGCGTGAGGTCTGGTCCTACGACCCGGGGTGTCCTAGTACACGACTTGGCGTGTCTTGGGCGTTTGAGCTGCTGCTAGGTGTGTAGACTCTGGTGGCGTGTTCGTGCGTACGTCGACCCGGCGCAACCGGGACGGCTCGAAGGTCAGCTACCTGCAGCTGGCCCACAACGAGTGGGACCCGACGGCCAAGACCGCGCGGACGAAGGTGCTGTACTCCTTCGGTCGCGTCGACGCGCTGGACCGGGCGGCGATCGAGCGGTTGATCACCGCGCTGACCCGCATGCTGGGCCGCGAACCCGCCGACGAGGCGGGCGCGCCGGACCGGGCCCGGGTGGTGGGGGCGCCGGGGCTGGAGTTCCTTGAGTCCCGCCCGCTGGGCGGGGCGTGGCTACTCGACGGGCTGTGGCGCCGGCTGGGCATCGACCGGCTGCTGCGCGGGCTGGCCGGGCGCCGCCGGGACCCGGCCGCCGAACGGGTGCTCTTCGCCCTGGTCGCCAACCGGGCCCTGGCGCCGTCCTCGAAGCTGGCCGCGACCTCGTGGGTGGCCCGTGACGTGGCGCTGCCCGGACTCGCCGAGGTCTCCGACGACGCCTGCTATCGGGCGATGGACTGGCTGCTCTCGGTGGAGACCGAGCTGGCGCGCGGGGTCTATGACGCGGTCGCCGACCTGCTCAACCTGGAAGTCGACCTGATCTTCTTCGACACCACCAGCACCTACTTCGAGACCGAGGACGCCGACCCCGCCGCCTGGCGCGACGCGGCTGGCCGCGTCGTAGCCTCCGACCCCGACCCCGACGATGCTGACCGTGCCGTGCAGGTCGACGGTGGCGAGGACGCCACCGAGGTCACCGCCGGGGACGCTGGGAGCGCGGCCGGCGAGGCGCAGGCCGCGCCGCTGGGGGCGGTGGGCCGCGCCGGGTTCCGCACCTGGGGCAAGTCCAAGGACTCCCGCGACGACCTGCCCCAAGTGATCGTGGGCATGGCGGTGACCCGCGAGGGGATCCCGGTGCGGGTGTGGTCCTGGCCCGGCAACACCGCGGACTCGCCGCTGATCCACCAGGTCAAGGCCGATCTGCGGGACTGGACCTTGGGCAAGGTCATCTGGGTCGCCGACCGCGGGTTCACCTCGGCGGCCAACCGCCGAGCGCTCGCCGCCGGCGGCGGTGGCTACATCCTCGGGGAGAAGCTGCGTTCGGGCTCGCCGGAAGCCACCGCGGCGCTGTCCCGGCAGGGTCGCTACCAGCAGGTCAGCGACAACCTGCGGGTCAAGGAAGTCAACATCTCCGCGCACGAGCGGTTCGTGGTCTGCCACAACCCCGAGGCCGCCGAGCGTGACGCCGCGGTGCGCGCGAACCTGCTCGCCCAGCTCGACGCGGCGATCGCCGACTCAGATCGGCTCAGCGCGACCAAGCGCGCCGAACTGCGCGGGCAGATCTCCACCAGGCCCGGCATGGCCCGGTTCCTGCGCACCACTGCCTCGGGGCTGCTACGGATCAACCACCGCGCCGTGAGCGCCGACGAGCGCCTGGACGGCAAGTACCTGCTGCGCACCCCCGACCCGCACCTGAGCGCGGAGGACATCGCCCGCGGCTACAAGCAGCTACTCGCCGTCGAGCGCGGCTGGCGCGACATGAAGCAGGTCCTAGACCTGCGCCCGGTCTACCACCGCCTCGAGGACCGCATCCGCGCCCACGTGCTGCTGTGCTGGCTGGCGCTGCTGCTGATCCGCATCATCGAGACCCGCACCCAGACAACCTGGCCGCGCGCCCGCGACGAGCTCCAACGCCTGCACCTCGGCGTGTTCACCGGCCCCGCCGGCCAGTCCCGCCAGACCAGTGCCCCCACCGACGAGACCCGCCGCCTGCACAACGCCCTCGACCTCGCCCTGCCCCCACGGATCCTCGCGCTCAGCACCGATCCCAGCGACTCACCGGCAGCGCGCTGACCAGTACGAACCCCGGCCCTAGTGACACGACACGTCACCAGGCGCGACCCCGTTTGCCCAGCTCAACGCCCGTATCCGCAGCCTTTCGCTGCACCCCAGCTGCGGAACTCAGGCCCGGAGATTGGCCAGTTTGACGGCGCCGGCCCGGATGGTCAGGCCGAGGACGGTCTCGCCGGTGGCGGGGTGGGCAAGCACGCCAGCATTGACGAGGGACGACTGGATCGAGCCGTTGGGCCGCAACGTCGAAATGACGACCAGTCCATGTTCGTTTCGGGCTGGGGCGGCGGCATCTTGGAGTGTGATCACTGCACTTCCTCGGCGCCCAGGACTCTTTCGGCAGGAGTAGCACGGCACCCATCTCCGTCGCTCACGACGTGACCGCCGGTTGAGGTGCTGAAATGCGAAAGGAATACCGGGGCATCATTGTCGATGCGTCTGGCGACGAAGGCCCGGCGGGTCTGTAGCGCCAGGGCTTCGTCGGTGTCGAAGCTGCCGCGGATCTCGGGGTCGGCGAGCTGGAGGTTCGGAGACACGCGGCGACTGTAGGACCCGCTACATATACGTGCATCCACGATGCGAGCGCCTGCTCCAGGCCGGAGTCTCGCCAGCCTCTACTGAGGGGCGGGCTGGGATCGCCGGGGCCTCAGGTCCTCGATTCGATCGAGGACCTCGTCCATCGCGGCTTCGAGGGGAGCTGGGTCGCGGTGCAACTGTGCAAGCAGGGTCCCGCCCTGGACCGCGGCCAGGAGCGCAACAGCCAGACGCCCGGGGTCGGCCTTGCGACGAAGTTCCCCCTGCTCGTACATGGCCTCAAGGCCCTCGCGGACCGCGGCCTCCCAGCGGTCGAACCCCTCCACCAGGTCACCACGGCACTCAGGGGAACCCTCAGCCAGTTCCGCGACCATCGACCCGAGGGGGCATCCGCCTTCGCACTGCCGCTGGCGCAGAGCGGCCACCAGCATGTCCCGCCAAGCTCGCAGGGCTTCCATGCTGTCCAGCCGGCCGAGCTGTGGCCGCACCGTTCCGACGATGCCCTCGGTGTTGTGCGCGATGACGGCCCTGATCAGGGACTGCTTGTCCCCGAAGTAGTGGTAGACCTGCGAGGCACCGACGCCGGCCGCCTTCTGGACATCGCCGAGGCTCGTGCCGGCAACGCCGCGCTCGAACATCAGCTGTGCTGCCACCTCGACGATCCGATCGCGAGTGGCCCGCCCCTTGGGGGTCAGCCTGCGCTGCTCCACGATCAACTCCTTCACTACACCAGTAGCCAGGCCCGCAGCATCGTCCTACTGCACTCCGCGCCGCCCCGCGTCCTGTCCCCGTTGCCGCGGCCGCCCAGCACCTCTGCTCGCCCGCCGGCAACCGGCCGACCCACCTCAGGTCCTCTGAGTGAGCCAGTTCTCGATCACGTCGCGTCCTCCTGGTGCTCGGGCGTGGGTCGGTCGGCGGCACGGGCGGGGAGAGCAGCGACGTGGGCCAAGTCTAGCTGCTGTGCGGCGCGATCGTGGAGTTGACACCTCAGACCGCCCGCAGCAGACTGTAGGGGTCACTACAAAACGACGGCCGCGATCGTCTGCGCGGTACCGGCGCCGGCGTCGGGGTGTCTTGCCAGTCCTCGCCGGGTCCGCATATCGAGTTGAGGAGACGAAGGCACACGAAGGTCGGGCGGACACCGCGGGCGACCCAACCTTGGCTATCGCCACCCAGGCGGACCAGCGTTCCGACGCCTCGCATGTTGCGGCGGGAATCGAGCTCTTCACTCTCCGGCAACAGCATTTGTATCTGGCCGGCTCCACCGAAGTTGAGAGGCAATCACCATGAACACACTCCCCGGGAAGACTGTACTGATCACGGGCGCGAACGCCGGGATCGGCAAGGAGGTGGCCCGGCAACTAGCATTGCGTCCCGACGTAACGCGTGTCTACCTGGCGTGCCGGAACCAGCACCGGGCGGCAACGGCGAAGGCCGAGCTCGAAAAGAAGACCGGCCGTCGCATCTTTGACATCATTCTTATGGACGTCGCCGATCCGTTCTCGGTCCGCGCCGGCCTGGAAGACATCGACGGATCGCTCGACGCGCTGGTGATGAACGCCGGTGGAGCGGGCGGTAAGGCGCCCTTGGACTTGACCGCCGACGGAGTCACTTACGTGTTCGCGCAGAATGTTCTTGGCCACGTCGTCGTCCTCGAGGCGCTCCTGAAGGAGGACCGACTTGGTGAGGTGGCGGTCTACGCCGGAAGCGAAGCCGCCAGGGGAGTCCCGAAGCTGCGGATGACACGGCCATCGTTCGTCTCAAACTCCGCCGACGAGCTCGCCTCGGTCATCGACAGCACCTATTTCGCCGACCACAAAAGAGACTTCAGTCTGGCCTACGGGCAGGTCAAGTACATCGCGGCCCTGTGGATGGCCTACCTGGCTCGCCAACACCCTGAGCGCCGATTCGTCACCCTGAGCCCCGGCTACACCTCCGGCACTGAAGCCCCCAACGACTTCAATCTGCCGCTGCGTATAGCGGCCAAGTACGTCGTACCCGCCTTGGGGCCCGCCCTGGGTCTCGTCCACAAGCTTGACAAGGGCGCGGGGCGGCTGGTCGAGGGCGTCACCGACCCGACCATGAAGAGCGGCGTGTTCTACGCCAGCGCGGCCAACACGATCACCGGTCCCCTAGTCGACCAGGCCGACATCTTCTCCGACCTGGGCAACCTGACCTTCCAGGACCACGCCAACGAGGCCATCCACCGCTTCATCAACTAGAGACCTTGGCGTCGTCGCGGAGGACTCGTTCCCACGGCGCCAGGATTACACCCTGGGTCCATCTGTCCAGGTCCGCAGGGAAAGATGGCGGCCAGCTCGCGAGACTCCGGCGTCGCTGCAGCGAGCGGACGACGATCAGCCGGTCCTGATCTACTCGGACACTCAAAGCGCACAATGAGGGGAACCCAGGTGACGCAAACCATCGAGTTCCTGCCGACGCGAATCGAACCCCCGGCATGAGCGCATCAACGACCGTCGCCGCAACGACAACGGCACGACCCGGCAGAGTCTCGTACACGCAGGGCCGTCCGACGACCATCGTTGCCGAATGATCCTGCCGCAATCTTTGACCCCACTCCAAGACCGAGTAGGGGTGGACTCAGATGTGTGACCCTAAGATCCACTAAAGCGGAACGACGACGAAGGAGAAATGACAATGAGCAAGGGCCGTCTGCAGGACAAGGTGGCGATCGTGACCGGCTCCACAAAGGGTAGCCGGAGTCGACCGGGGGCCGCTTGGCGCCGAAGGGGTAGCCGGTGGGCACGAGCAGCCGGCTGGTCTCGGGGTCGTTCACCTTCGCGGCGATCTTGGCGCGGACGAACTCGGCGGCCGTGTCGTTCGCCGCCTCGTCGAGCATCAGGTCCGGGTAGGCGAGCACGAACCCGAAGCCAGCCGTCCGCCACTGCTCCTCGTAGTGCGCGTGCCGTTCGGCCTCCGCCACGTCGAGGGCCGAGGTCTTGGTGGGGATGAACCCCAACCCGCTGGGCGAGCGGCGGGCGCGCCCACGGCGGTCCGCGTAGTGCGCCTTGACCTCGGCGTCCTCCGCATCGCTGATCGTGGCGTTGTTCGCCGGGACGGAGAAGGTCCGGTGTGCGCTGGAAGACCGTGAGGTGCTCGGCGTCGCGGGGGATCAGCGGGATCGACTGCGTCCCGGAGGAGCCGGTACCGGTGACCCCGACCCGCTTGCCGCGCAGGTCGACCCCCTCGTGCGGCCACCTGGCGGTATGCAGGATCGTCCGGCGGAAGCAGTCCTGCTCGGGCAGCTCCGGGGTCTTGGCGACCGACAGCTGCCCCGTCGCCATGACGAGGTAGCGCGCCCGCCATGTGTCGCCGACTTGATGGCAGACAGGCGCTCGTATTTCGTGGGGCCGTAGGCCGTGCGGACCCGGTCGGACTCGTAGTCGGTCATGAAGTTCACGTAGCTACCCGAGCCGGCCGCGAACGGCTGCAGCGCCTGCCACAGCTCGCGCACCCACGCCCGATCGGCGGCCATGCCCTCGCCGTCGAGGGCGATCGCGCCAGGTTCAGCGCGAAGCGGTGTGCTGCGGCGTCCACCGAAGGCGGTCGCCGGGTCGTCGACGTCGGCGAACGCCCCGCCGAGGGGGAAGATCGGGAGCAGGCTCAGCGGCGAGCCTCTTCGACGGGCAGCCGGTCGATGAGGACGTCGATCGCCGCCTCGCTGAGGTCAGGTACCCGCAGCCAGTTAGAACACCTGCGAACCAGCATTCGAGGAGCACATCGAGGGTTGCACCGCATCCGCGATCCCCATGGCACCCGGCACCCAGCCCTCAACCCCCGTCCCGACGCTCTCCTCCTTCCCACGATCTCATGGCCCAACGTGCTCGGTCGCTACGGCGTGGGGTGATGCCCCCGACGGCGGGACCCGCACAGGCGCCCGCGGCAACCCGCAGGAGACGGCAATGCCGACCTGGCAGTCCGCCATCTGCCAGTCCGCCATCTGCCACTCATATGGCTCACACATCCTCCCCAGACCGTGACTCAACGGTACCGAGAAGTGCCCGCACCTTCACCTGCTAGGACTAGCTTGGGGTCGCACGATCGGGGATGTTTCCCTCACGGTGACGTCCCGTCCTCTCGCGAGCCGGAGGCTCCGCCATGACCAGAATGATGATCGACTGTCGGGATATGCCCAGCGACAGCAACTGCACTCTCGCCATCGCCGGCGACGACGTTGACGACCTGCTCGACGCCGCGACTCAGCACGCGATCAGCAAGCACGGCCACGAGGATGGTTCGGAACTGCGCGAGGGCATCCGCGGCGGCCTCAAGCCGGTTGAGTCCGCGATGGCGTGACCACGCCCGGAGTCCACCCGACGCGGGCCAGTCAGGCCCACGACCTTAGACGTACGCGGCAGCCGATCGTGTGCGCAGTCCCCGCCTGCCGACCCGTGGTCACGCGCACGTTCAACGACCACAAGCAAAGGAGAATGACGATGGCTGGTCTGGTGAAGAAGAGCTTGGACAAGCCGGAGGAGGTCCGGCCATTCAAAGACGGCATGGGCCAGCTCGAATTGGTGAATGTCGACACCGGCGGTGTCGGCCGGGCCACGTTCGAACCCGGGTGGCAGTGGTCCAAGCACATCAAACCGCTCGCAGGGACCGACAGCTGCCAGGCCGCACACTTGGGATATGTCATCTCCGGACAGATGACGATCCGCATGGACGACGGTGAGGAAGCCACCTTCGGCCCGGGTGATTTCATGGAGTGCCCGCCGGGCCACGATGCATGGATCGTCGGACAGGCACCGTGCGTTGTCATCGATTGGCAGGGGTTTGCCGACTACGCAAAAGGCTGACCCCTTCCCGAATCCCACGGGCTGACCGCACCTGCCGCAAGCATCGAGGGCGAAGCGCGTCCCTCGTGACGGTCAGGGCGAACCAGCGGCCAATCACACCCCGAGGGCACTGCGCGATGGACGCCGGAGGCCCCAGAGCCCATCGAAGTCGGGCGGGAGACCCCTGTGCAGCTCGGCTACTGCCGCACGCTCGGCCGGGCGATCACAGGGAAGCAGTAGAGCGTGGTCGAGAACATCGGCAGGGCGGCGGGTGAGCCGCACTTCGAGATCGCGGTGTACCGAGTGAGCCCGGAGCGCTGGCGCGAGGAGCTGGCCGAAGAGGACGAGAGGGTCCGGGACTCCCTCGGGCCACCTGGAGAGCACCGCTCGGAGGCGAGCTACGAGCAGCACTTCATGCGTCTGCAGGAGGCGCACAGGGACCAGGTCGGCGACTTCCCCTACGGACAGGCCATCGGGTGGCTGCGTCTGATCCACGACGCGCCTGGACCGGTGATCAAGGGCTACTCGTACAAGCTCCCGTGGAAGCGGATCGGCCGGAGCTTCCGCCAGACCTTCTTCCGCGAGGTGGGGAGTACGCCCAGCGATCGAAGGGGGTCACGAGGATGACGTGACCTGATTCGGTCTCAAGCTCGTCGTCGCCAGCCGGTGTGAGTCCGGTCCGGGTAGCCGCCAGGGGGCCCGGTAGCAGGCTGCCGACGTCGGGGGGAAACGCCCGGCGTCGAAGTGCAGCGTCGAGAGCCCCAGTGGGGGGAGCAACTGAGCGGTCCGCAGCATCACGCGAAGTCTGCCGCGCCGTGAACGTGCCCGCGTAAGCGGGATAAGGGAGAGCCGAGCCCCGTCCCTCAGGGCGAAGGCCATGGAAGCGGTGAAGAGCCTGGAAGCAGCCGCGAAGAACTCCCCGGCGTAGAGGACGTGGAACGCTCAGAAGGTGACGATGGGAACTGGGGAGGCCGTCCCCGGCCCGGCAATTGCGGAGAGTTCGCCGGAGCGTGGTGCCTTATAACCGGTGTTGAGCCGGGAAATGGGTGACTGGCCGGGACGGCGTCGGAGGCGGTCATAGTACCGATCGAACCGGACGGACAACACAACCTCCGGTGATGGAAAGGACCGCTACTTCGTCCATGCGCAGATTGACAAGGAGTGGCCGGTGAGTGCCCCTGTGGCTAGTCCCGCCCCTGGTGCCGAGACTCTCGGCGCGGTCCGTGCCCTGCAACATGCGCTCTACCGGGCGGCCAAGGCCGATCTCGAACGACGATTCCACGCGCTGTATGACAAGGTCCACCGCAAGGACGTCTTGCAGCGGGCGTGGGGCCAGGTGCGCCGCAACAACGGCGCCCCGGGCATTGACCAGACCACCCTGTCCGAAGCCGAGGAGTACGGGGTGACCCGACTGCTCGACGAACTGGAAACCGAACTGAAGGACCGGGCCTATCGTCCGATGCCTTCCCGGCAGGTGTTCATCCCGAAGCCGGGCAGCACCGAACAACGGCCCTTATCAATTCCTTCGGTCCGTGACCGGATCGTGCAGGCCGCAATGAAGATCGTGCTCGAGCCGGTCTTTGAAGCGGACTTCCTGCCGTGCTCGTTCGGGTTTCGCCCGAAACGCGCGGCGCACGATGGACTGCAGGTGCTGTTGGACGAATCGTTCCACGGTGCGCGCTGGGTGGTGGAGACCGACGTAGCTGATTGTTTCGGCTCGATCCCGCACTCCGAGTTGATGTCCGCGGTCGAGGAACGCATCAGTGACCGGCATCTGCTGGCTTTGCTCCGCGCGTTTCTGCGTGCCGGTGTCATGGAGCAGGGCACGGTCCGGCGACCCGCTACCGGCACACCCCAGGGCGGGGTGGTTTCGCCGCTGCTCGCCAACGTTTACCTGCACCGGCTGGACCGGGCATGGCGTGGCGCGTACGGGCGGCTGGTGCGGTACGCCGACGATGCGCTGGTGATGTGCCGCTCGAAGGGGCAAGCCCAGGCCGCGCTCGCGCGGTTGACCGTCCTGCTCGGCGAGCTCGGTCTCGAACCGAAGGCAGCCAAAACCAGGATCGTCCAGCTACAGGTCGGAGGCGGGGGAGTCGACTTCCTGGGCTTCCACCACCGGCTGGTGCGCTCCTGGCCACGGCGTGGCTCTGGCGGATTCACCTACCTCGCCCGGTGGCCCTCACGCAAGGCGATGCAGCACGCCCGGGACCGCATCCGGTTCCTGACCATGCGGGCCCGGCTGGCTGCACCGGTCGAACAGATTGTGCAGGAGATCAACCTGTTCCTGCGCGGCTGGGCGGGCTACTTCCGCTACGGAAACACCGCCCACGCCTTCGACGAGATCATCCAGTACGCGAAGATGCGGCTCGCCCTGTTCCTGGGCAAGCGACATCGGCGAGGCCGGGCCTGGGGGTTCAACCAGGTCTACCGCTCACCCAACGCGCTCGGGCTGATCTCCCTCAACGGAGTCGTGGTCGCCCCTCGGCCCCACCGGGCCTGGCGGGTCAAGCCGAACACCGCCGGTGAAGGACGTCGGTGAGCCGTGTGCGGGAGAACCGCATGCACGGTTCGACGGGCGGGAGCTGGAAACGGAGCACCCTGACCACGGACGCGAAGAAGAAGCGACCCGCCGGGAAACCGGCCGATCACCGCGGCTTCGCGGCCTACCGCGGGACCTGCCACCGCGCCAGCTCTCGACCCAACCAGAGCTGGAGGTCAGCCTCGGGCGCCCGGGGACCTCGGACGCCGAGTTCGTCGAGGAACTGCGGGCCGCGGTCGCCTCGACGACGTCCCGAGGACCCACCTTCCATCGGCGGTGGCTGGACTTGGCCGCCTTCGACAACGTCGCGCCGTTCATGGACTGGCGGGGACTGCTCGACCAGCGTCGGTGACCAGCCGGTCCTACGCGGCTCGATCCTGCTCGCGGATAGCGATGCGGCGGACGGTCATGGGTGACCAGCGTGCGGCACGCCGGGGACGCAGGCCCTCGGTGTCCAGCTCCGCACAAATGTTCCGGTACGAGAGTCGGGACCGACGGACAGCATCACCGAGATCCTGAGCCATGAGATCGCAGAAACCATAACGGACCCATTCGGCACCGCCTATAACAACCCGGCTGCTTGCCCGAGCACGCACCAAGGATGGTCTCGAGTCAACGGAGTCGCAGTTCAACGGTTGTGGTCCAACGAACGCGGTAAGTGCTGGGCGGTCGGTGACACTTGGAATAACTGGGCGGCGACGCGGCGTCGGTGCACTGGTGGATCTGTGGTGATCATGCGTCTCCTCGCGGGGCGGCCGGAGTCGATCGACTCATGCAGTCCGCAGAGGAGACGAGGTGGAACAGGCCGCTGGCGACCGCCGGTTGGTAGGGCTGGATCTGGGGATCGCGACCGCGCACACCGCCCACGTCCTCGACCAGAGCACTCGGGTGCTGGCCAAACGGCGGGTCCACCCTCGCGACGAGAGCTTCGCCGCGCTGGAGGCCGCCGCGTTGGAGGGCGCCGAGCCCGGCACCCGGTTGGAGGTGGTGATCGAACCGACGGGGCCGGCGTGGCTGCCGGTGGCGGCGTGGTTCTCCGCCCGCGGGCACACCGTGTACCGGGTGTCCTCGGCCAAGGCCGCGGATCTGCGCCGGTTCTTCTCCCGGCACGCCAAGTCCAACAGCATCGACGCGCACACCCTGGCGCGGCTGCCGCTGGTCGACCCCGACGGCTTGACGCCGGTGGCGCTGCCCGACACCGCCGCTCGGGCCCAGCTGGACCGGCACGTGCGCGCCGCCGCGCGGCTGACCCGCGAGATCGGGGAACGCAAGACCCGGATCATCGACCTGGCTCGCCAGGCCATGCCCGAGATCGGGGCGGTGCTGTCCCAGAAGCTCGCCCGCGCCGATCTGGCGGTCCTCGAGCGCTACGGTGATCCCCGGGCCCTCGCCGACGCCGACGACGACACACTGGTCTCGGTGATTCGTGAGGCCTCGGCCGGCCGCGGCGACACGCAAACCAACGTCGATGGGTTCCGCGCGGCGGCCCGCCAAGCCCTGCAGGTCTACGGCGACAGCGTCGCGGTCGCCGTCGATGTCCTCGCCGACGAGATCGCCACCGAGATCCGGTTGCTGCGAGCCACCGAGACCGAACGCGACCGGCACGCCGCCGCCCGCGAGCAGGCCTACGCCCAAGTCGATCCCGAGCAGCTGGGCCGCAGCCTGCCCGGGCTGGGCGCCATCGGCGCGCCGATGCTGGTCTCGGTGCTTGGCCAGCCGGCCCGCTTCGCTCGCGGCAGCCAGGTCAAGGCCTTCGTGGGCCTGACCCCGCGCGCCTCAGAGACCGGGGAGACCGACCGCAAAGGCCAGCCCATCTCCAAGGCCGGCAACCGCGACCTGCCCACCCAGCTGACCCGCTCTGCGGACACCGCGCGGCGCCACGACCCGCAGCTGGCGGCGGTCTACTACGACCAGATGGTGCCCAAGGGCGCGGTGCACACCAAGGCGCTCTGCGTGGTGGCCGCCAAGCTCGCCGAACGCGCCTGGCGCACCCCTGCCGCGCGGCAGCGCCTACCAGCTGCGCGACGTCGATGGCACCCCGGTCACCGCCGAGGCGGCCAAACAGATCATCGCCGAGCGCTACACCGTCCCCGACCACATCCGCGCCCAACGACGCTCCAAGAAGCCAGGTGGGAAGGCCCCTCAAAACGGATCAACGCGCACGAAGCGCTCCACGAGGCGACCTTCCCGCCAGCCACACTCGCTCGACCCGGCATCCCGCGTCAAGGCCAGCGAACACCCGCCCTTGACACCACGACGCGCTTAGGGAATCAGCTCAGGTTCGGGCCGCGCCCAGTAGTCGGGGATCGAGTGGTACGGGAGGATCCAGGGCGAGATCATGGGCCGCTGCGCTCGGAGGCGGCGTTCTCACCCGTCGCGCCGACCGGGACCTCGTCCCCGGGCCCATCGGTCTCGGTGTCCCCGGCCCGGGCGGGTTCGGTCTCGGCGGGTTCCGTCGTCTCGGCGGGGCGGGGTGCTGGCAGTGTGGGGGGAGCCGCGGTGTCCTCGGGAGCCAGTTGACGCCGTCGCAGCAGCCGTCGCCGGGCGTGGTGGAGGAGCCCGACGGCCGCTCCCAGTAGCCCGAGGGCGGCCGCGGCCAGCGCGCCGAGGACCAGGAGTCCACGTCCGCCCGGCGGCAGGAGCGGGGGCGGTGCGGGCGGCGTCGTGGCGTAGGCGGTGCTGGTCACGCTGCCCACCGCGCCGACGGTGAGCCCGGCGGCCAGGCCGGTGGTGTCCGGCGGCGCGGGTGGGGTGGTCCACGTCGCCGGGGTCCAATCCGGGGCCGGGGGCAGGAATGGGCTCGAGGTCCAGTACCGCCAGGAACCGACCCCGGTGCGCCGGTAGACCGCGAACTGGGTCGGGACGGTGGAGCGGTACCGCGCGGACAGCGGCGTTGCCACCCCCGGCGACGTGGTGGGCGCGCATTGCCCGAGGTCGAGCCGGGGCAGCATGGTGGCATCGCCGCTGCTGTACGCCGAGACGGTGACCGTCTCCGAGGCGGGCTGCCCGCCGATCGCGGGGGTCCTGCGGTAGCTGGCGGTGTTCGTCCCGTAGCCGGCAGGCTGCCAGCAGTCGGGCATGGTGGCTGACCCGGCGGTGAGGTCGCCGTTGCGGTGACCAGCCGCCGGTCACCGTGACCGCGCCGAACGGGTCGTAGCGCCGGCGTGCCGTGACGAGCCGGCTCTCCGGCACGATGCGCGGGGCGAGCAGCAGCGCCGCCGCGCCGATCGGGACGTTGAGGAAGAAGATGTACTGCCAGCCGGCGTAGCGGGTGAGCAGGCCGCCGGCCATCACCCCGACGGTCGCGCCGCTCGCCCCGATGGCCCCCCATACGCCGAGTGCCTTGTTCCGCTCGGCGCCTTCGGGGAACATGTTCATCACGATGGACAGCGCTGCCGGGAGCACGATTGCCGCGCCAAGCCCCTGCAGGCAACGCATAGAGATCAGGACCGAGTCCGTGGTCGCCAGCCCGCAGCCCAGCGACGACGCGGTGAACACGGCCAGGCCGGCCATCAGGATGCGGCGGCGGCCCAGCAGGTCCGCGGCGCGGCCGCCGAGCAGCAGGAAGCCGCCGAAGGTGAGCGCGTAGCCGGTGACGACCCACTGCAGGCTCGATTCGGCCATGTGCAGCTCGCGGCCGATGGTCGGCAGCGCGACGTTGACGATCGCGAGGTCCGTGACCGTCATGAAGAACGAAACAGCCAGCACCGCGAACGCGCGCCAGCGGTGGACCTGGTTCCGGCCCTGACCCTCCTGGTCGGCGATCTCGCCGGAAAGTTGCTGCCTTGACATGCGGGCTCCCTGATGTGTGTGAGGCGGGGACTAATCCGCGTTCATCTCCACAGATCCGGGAGGCACCGGAAACTGACCTGGGAACCGGGACGGCAGATAATGCGCCGCAGGCCGGTTACTTTCGCGGCCGGGCCGGATCTGCACTAGTGACGGCGCACGGGATACCGGAGGGAGCAGCCATGGCAGTCAGCGAGGATTTCGCGCGTCTCGCCGACCCGTTCCGGCCCGAGTTGCTGGCGCACTGCTACCGCATGCTGGGCTCGGTCCACGAGGCTGAGGACCAGGTGCAGGAGACCATGATCCGTGCCTGGCGGTCCTACGGCGACTTCGAGGGGCGGGCGTCGCTGCGGACCTGGCTGTACCGGATCGCGACCAATGCCTGCCTGCGCGCGCTGGAGAACGGCAGCCGCCGGCCCTTGCCGTCCGGCCTGGGCGGCCCAGGCGAGTACCCGGAAGCTCAGCTGGCCCCGTCGCGGCCGGAGGTTCCATGGCTGCAGCCCATTCCCGACGCGCTGGTGAGCGCCAGGTCCGCCGATCCAGCCGAGGTCGTCGCGTCCCGGCAGAGCGTGCGGCTGGCCCTGATCGCCGCCTTGCAGTACCTGCCAGCCCGGCAGCGCGCGGTACTGATCCTGCGCGACGTGCTGGGCTGGCGGGCCGCGGAGGTCGCCGACCTGCTCGGCACCACCACCACCGCGGTGAACCGCTTGCTGCAGCGCGCCCGGGCCCGGCTGGAGCAGGCGGCGCCCGACCAGGACCAGATGCACGAGCCCGCCGACCCGGCCGACCGTGTCCTGCTCGACAGGTACGCCACGGCGTTCCAGAACGCCGACGTCGCGGCGGTCGTGCAACTGCTGCACGAGGACGCCGTGTTCGAGATGCCGCCGGAGGTGACCTGGTTCACCGGCCGCGAGCTGATCGGGCGCTTCCTGCAGGCCCGGGTCCTCACCGAACCCGGCCGCTTCCAGATGATCCCGGTGGCCGCCAACGGCCAGCCCGCCCTCGCGGCCTACTTGCGCGACCACGACGGCGTGTACCGGGCGCACTCGATATGCGTGCTCACCATCGCCGCATCGCGCGTCGCGCGGGTCACCTCGTTCAACGACCCGGGCCTGTTCACGACCTTCGGCCTGCCCCGGGCCGCCCCCGCTGCCGCGGCCCCGGTACCGGGCCGATGACCCAGCCAGCCCCGGCGCCCTGGCCGGCCGAAGGCGCCCGGCTGCTTGAACCGTCGATCCGCTATGCGCTCGGCGCGGTCGTGGTCATCACGCCGGAACTGCTGTCCCGCCGTACGCCATGCCGGGACTGGGACCTGCGGATGCTGCTGCGGCACGCCAGCGAATCCCTAGCCGCGATCGCCGAGGGCATCGAAACCGGACGCGTTGGCCCGGACCCCGCCGCCGAGGACGGCGACCTGGCGGCCGACCCCGCCCGGGCCTTCCGCGATCGCGCCTGCCTGCTGCTCGACGCCTGGACCAGCCCCGGCCGCCAGGGCCAGGTCATCGAGATCGCCGGCTGCCCGCTGGCGGCCAGCGTCATGGCCGCCGCGGCAGCCCTCGAGGTCGCCGTCCACGGGTGGGACATAGCATGGACGTCCGGGCAGCGCCAGCCGATCCCCCGCGCCCTGGCCACCGGCCTGCTAGCGATAGCCCCGCTGCTCGTCCCCCGCGCCGGCCGGCACCCCCTGTTCGCTGCGCCAGTCACCGTGCCAGCAACGGCCGACCCCAGCGACCAGCTCGCCGCCTTCCTCGGACGCACTCCCCGGGAATAGCGCACACGCCAGGCCACCACCGATCGGCCAGACCCTGGCAGCTGACCCTCCACCCAGAACCGCGTGATCTGCCCGCATGCCGCCCGCGCCCGCACACCGGCGTGGCGGCACAGAGACACTCATCACTTAGCGTTGCGGCCGTGATCCTCTAGGGATGGCCAGCGACTCGCTGGTATCGAGGGGATCACTCGCGCTCAAGATCCCAATCACGCGCGCAATCACGTGCTGCTGGGGATGACCGGAACGAGGAGGTAAGAGTCATACCGGCCGCCGCTATGCACAATGTGCCGGCCGGCATTGACCGTGTAAGCGTGACGCTGGGCGAAGGCGTTTTCGGCGTAGGCGTGGAGGTCGTGGCCTTGGACGACCAGGCGCAGTGTCTCGCCGGCCCGGAATAGCGTGCCGGACGGCCAGATCTCGATCTCGACGGGAACGACCTCGCCGGGGGTGAGCGGTTCGTCCCGCTGATGGAGGTAGACCGGCTGGTACGGAGTGGATGAGTGCTCGTCAAGTGCACGGCGGCTGACCCGCAGCCAGCCGAGCGCGACGTCGCCGTCATCGAAGGTGGAGAAGAACGGGAACGGTACCCGCTCGCCTTGTTCGTCGACCTTCTGCAGGCCGACGAACAGGTCCATGTCGCTGGCGCCTTCGGCCTCGACCCACAGCCGCAGCTTCATGTAGCCGGTGAGTTCGGTGTCCGAGCTGAAGGTGTGGTCGAAGACGGCCTGGCCTTCGCTGGCTTCGTAGGTGACTGCGCCTTCCTCCCTCGGCGACTGGCCACCAAGGGAGCCCGTGGCCGCGTCAAGGTAAAGGGGCGTGTATCGGGTCCGGGCCAGTGGCCATTCCTGCTCGTCCCGGAAGGTTCCGACATTGGCCCGCTCGCGAACCTCGAGCCGCACGGGCGGCCAGGTGTCGACCTCGTTCTGCTCGTCCTTGAGGAAACGGTTGAAGAAGGCCGTCTGCCGGGCGACGCTGTCCGGTGCGTAGAAGTAGGCCCACTTTTTGCGGCCGTGGACCTCCAGCCACTTGTGCGTGGACGCCAGCCGGCGGAAAGCCTTGAGCGTTCCGCGGGTGTGCAGGCCCTGGTCAGTCCAGCTGGCGACCACGTAGGCCGGGACTTCGATAGCGGAGTGGTCGGCGACCTTCCCCTGCCAGTACTCGTCGAAGAAGGGGTGGTTCATCGCGTTGGCCGCGACGTCCTCGACCTGGCCGTGGGTGTTGGCAATAAGCGGGCCGAGCATCGGGGAGAACTGCGTCTCGGGAATGCCGCCGTGGGCGGCCACCTCGTTGTAGAGGTCGGAGAAGCCCTCCCACGGGTTGATGGCGGCCAGGTGCGGGGGACGCAGGGCGGCCACCGCCCACTGGATGACCGCGTACCACGAGACGCCGGACATGCCGACCTTGCCGTTGCTCCATTCCTGGGTGCCCGCCCACTCGATGAGGTCGTAGCACGCCTCGGCGTCCGCGTGGTCGAACATGGTGACGTCGCCCTGCGATCCCCACGCGCCGCGGGCATCAGCCAGGATCACCGAGTAGCCCTGGCCTGCCCAGTAGGCGGGGTCAGGGGTCTCGAAGGCAGCGTAGGGCGAAAGGCTGGCCTGGTCGACCTCATGGCCTGGCCAGTACTTCCAGTCGAGCGCGCCGTGCTTGCCGTACGGTGACCAGGCGACCAGCGCGGGAGTCGCAGCCGTCGTCTGTGCCGGCTGGTAGAGGTCGACTAGCAGGTTCAGGCCGTCGCGCATGGGCACGGCGACATTGCGCTGGATGCGCAGGTCGCCGACCGTCTCGTCGCTATACTCGCCGCCGGGCCAGCCCGCGGTTTCCGGTGGGTTGCCCGGGCGGAAGATGATCAGTTTGTCTCGTGCGAGGGCCATGGACTGCTCCGTTTGTCAGGGAGGGGAGTAGTACGGGAAAGAAGCGACCACGTATCAGATGAGCGCGGTGATCTGCTCTTGGACGCCAAGCAGGGCGCGGCCGTAGAGCTCCTTGGAGATCTCGGCGTTGACGACGGCGTGCCTGCTGCAGACCTCCAGGTCCCGCCAGGCCCGCTGCAGAGGGTTGGCTTCAGCGAAGCTGCTGGCGCCGTGCACATTCAGCAGCAGGTCCACTGCTTCGCGGCTGCGCCTGGTGATGGTGCCGACGTCAGCCCTCACCCGGGCCCGGGTGAGGAAGTCCATATAGTCGTCAGCCTGCGCGCAGCGGTCGATGTCGTCGGCGGCGCGCATCAGGTGCAGCCATGCGGTGTCGATCAGCTGGGCCGCGTCGGCCATCTGAATCTGGACGGTGGGGGCTAGGCTGGCTTTGTCGTAGAAGGTGTAGGCGATGCCGCGGCCCTTGGCGAGGGTCGCGGTGACTATGTCGAACGCACCTTGTGCGAGCCCGACCATCGGGCCGTTGAGGACGAGAGCGAGCACCGGCACCAGAGCCGAGTGGTAGAGACGCTCGTCCTTGTGCTCGGTCGGGTAGACGCCGCCGACCGCGGGCGGAACTGACAGGATCCGGTGGGCGGGGACGAACACCTTGTCCGCGACGAGGGTGTTGCTCCCGGTGCCGCGCATCCCGGCGACGTACCAGGTGTCGTCGATCGTGACCTCGTCTCGCGGGATGAGCGCGAGTCCCTGGTCGGTCACTCCGCCGGCCTCGTTGGTCACGGGAATACCGACGATGACCCAGTTCACGTGCGCACTGCCGGAGGCGAAGCCCCAGCGGCCGCTGACAACCTGCCCGCCGTCGGCGTGCTCCGTCGTCGCGGTCGGGGCGAGGACCCCGCAAATGCGGGCGTCTGGGTCGGCACCGAAGACCTCGTCCTGCGCCTGCTGCGGATACAGGCTGGTCAGCCACGCGCACACGTTGATCAGGGTGGTCGTCCAGGCTGTGGAGCCGTCAGCGCGGCCGAGTTCTGCACTGACCTGGACAAAGGTGCGGAACGGCACTTCGTAGCCGCCGTACCGTTTCGGCACGGCGATCTTGAACAGACCTGCATCCTTGATCGCCTGGATGCTCTCCTCCGCCACGCGGCGATCGGCCTCGGTCCGGGCCGCGTTCTCCTTCAGCAGCGGCGCCAGGTCCCGAGCCCGTCCGAGGAGTTCTGCCTCGGTGGGGATAAGAGCCGCAGGCGTCCGATTATCGAGCTGCGTCATGGCTGTCCTCTCCTCGGAGCGGGCCGCACAGCTGGCGCCCACGCCTGATTGCCGTGCCGTGAACGCTACGTTTCGCGGATGTCTGGCCGCCATGGGCGCAGGGTCCAGTACTGGTGGTCCGTTGTGGACTCCCGGACCAATGACCATGAGCCGTCCAAGGACTACAACAGGATGACAGGCGACCTAGTCCGCCCCTGCTTCGCGGACGGCGCACCTGTTCTGACCGGAATGCGATGCGGACGATGCTCCGCGCTGGAGGTTCCATGACTGCCATGGATGCCAGACCCGCCGTGGAGCCAGCGCTGCTGCGGCGGGTCATGGGGCACGTGCCCACTGCCGTCACCGTGATCACCGCGATGGCCGACAACGGACCGGCGGGCATGACCGTCGGGACTTTCACCTCGATCTCGCTGGATCCTCCGCTCGCGGGTTCTTCGCCACCAGCACCTCGCAGACCCTGAGCCAATCCTGCAAGCCGGCCGGTTCACCGCCAATGTTCTGGCCGACTCCCAGCCGGGCCTCTCGCTGGCATTCGCAGGCAGCCGGGGCAGCCGGTTCGATGGCGTGACCTGGCACCGGTCGGAGTCCGGAACGCCGCATCTCGCCAGCGCACTGGCCTGGATCGACTGCACCGTGCAGTCACAGGTGGAAATCGGCGACCATACGGCCGTCGCGGCGATCGTTCACTCCCTCACTGTCGCCCCAGACGGCGGCCGCCCCCTCGTCTTCTTCCGTGGCGCCCACTGCCATCTCGACAAGCGGTCGCTGCCTCGCAGCGGTGACTGGCAGCTCGACCACTATGCCGACTGGTGAGAGCGCTTGCCCGGCCAGCTACCAGCGGAGTCACGCTGACCAGCCACATCATCGCCACAATGGACGATAATGGGCGCATGGCGGTCCAAGCCCCTGCTCAGGAGGCGATTCCCGCCCGGTGAGCATGCCAGGCGCGGTCGGCCATGACCTCGTTGCCCGGCAATGACACGCGCAGCCACCAGCCGCTGGCCCAGGATCGCGAGGCCGACGGCTCGTGGGTTACACCCTGGCGGGAGCTGCCACGGCCTCACCCCGGCCAGTCACCCGGACACCATCACGCGGACCACCGAGATCCTCGGCCCCGGCCCGGTCCAGTGGGCAGTTGAGCTGGGGCACTTGATGTCCCGCACGATCATCCAGGAGATCCCGGCCCTGGGCGCCGGAGACAACGCCTTCGAGATCCTCCGCCCCGGTCCCGAGTCGGCCGTCTTGCAGTCACTTGCTGCTGATAGCCCTTAACGACCCGTCGCTGAGCGGCGCCACCCCCGAAGCACTCGAAGGAGACCGGGACTTTGTGCGCCGCGGCATCCCCCTCGACCAGGTACTGCGCGGAATCAGGCTTGGCCACTCGCTCATGGCCAGCGGCATGCTGGGCAGCGATCGCCGAGCTGGTCAGCGAGCCCGCAGCCACGGCAGAAATGAAACGCACATCGGAGCTGCTGTTCGAATTCATCGATGACTTCGCATCGGTGATGACCACCGAGTACCTCGTCGAACGCGACCGCTGGGTTGCCAGCACCGCCGCCGCCCGCGGAGAGATCGTCCAGGCAGATCCTCAATGGCTCCCCGTTGACCTTGCAGCCGCCTCCGCTACGTTGTCTTACCCGCTGGATCGCTCGCACATCGCCCTGGTCCTGACCCAGGCCGGCGACATCGGCCCGGCGATCACCACGCTGCAAAACACCGCAGCGAAAGTACTCGCACGACTCGAGTGCTCGGCAACTTTGCTGATCCCCCAGGGCGCCTCGACGGTCTGGGCTTGGGGCTCACGCCCGCACTCCCGCGCCGAGATGCCAGCGCCGGGGAAATCACTAAACGGACGGCCGTTCGATATCGGCCTAGGCGGACCCGCAACGCGGCATCGCCGGCTTCCGGCAAAGCCACGGCGAAGCCGCCCGCGCGGCGGCACTGGCCCGCAGGCCGCCCCTGGCATCGGCTGGTCGCATCGTCCGTTACCGAGACGTCGAGCTTGTCGCCCTCCTCGCTGACGGATACGGAGATGGCCAAGACCTTCGTCACCCGCGAACTCGGGCCCCTCGCGCAGCAGTCAAGAGCCGCTTCTGACCTCCGTCAGACCCTCGCGGCCTACCTCGATACCGAACGCAGCCTTATCCGCGCCGCAGAACGACTGCACGTCGCCCGGAACACGGTCGCCTACCGGGTACGTAAAGCCGAAGACCTCCTGCACCGGGACCTGCATGACCGCACCACCGAGCTGCAATGCGCCCTCCGCCTGGCCGCCATGCTCCCCGACACCCTCCTGTCCAGCAGCCACTGAGGACAGCGCGCACCTGAACTGGGAATGACCCCAGGCCAAGGAAGCTGCGCCGGCACCGGAGGAAAGCCGATCCCGCACAGAGAACATGTTCGGTCCCGCGGTCAGCGCAAGTCTGGCGGCATCGCGCCATGCGCAAAGGGTTCGTGTCCGAGAGGGACTTGAATCCGCACACCTTTGACCTGCAGTTTTGCGGGTTTGGTTTTAGCTTAGAACGAATAAGAGCAGGTCAGAGACATGGATCAAGTGTCCGAGGGCCAAGGCTTACCAATTACGCATGCTGGCTATATAGCTCTGACCAGGACCTTTGCGGTTAGCGGGTGCCCCGGTGATGGCGGCCCGGTAAGGAGCCGGTGAAGTATTGTTCGACCGCGTCGGTGATCGCGGCCGCGATGAGGTGCTGGCCGTGTGACGAGGAGGCGACTGCTGCCTCGAACGGATCGGTCAGGTAGAGCGGCTCGATCAGCGCGCCGGGCATCTCGCTCGGTGTGGTGAAGTAGCCCGGCTTGGCCGGACCAAGCAGCAAGAGGTGATGGTAGGCCGTGTCGGCGGTGAGTCCTGAGCCCAGCCCGATGTCGGAGACTACGCCATCGTCTGGGATGTCGAGACGAGCCGCGTTCAGCCTGGATAGGACGCTGTGCTGGAGCAGCGTGGCGAGCCGCCGGCTGGCCGCGGCGAAGGGGCGACTGGGATCATAGGCGGTCAGCGATCCCTCCGCGCCCCCGGCGTTCATGTAAATCCCGGCCAGGATGTCCGCGTCGGCCTTGTCGGCGCAGACGTCGCGGGCGGCGACGTCTGCGTGCACGCCGGCCGGCGTCAGGAGGTGCCCGGTCACGTCACCGGGTCCGAGCCGGGCCACGCTGGAGGCGCCGGTCCTGGACACCACGACCCGGTATCCGTGAGCGCGGAGGATGGCGGCGGTGAGCAGTTCGATGCGCAGGTTCACTGGCGCTTCACGGACCTGCGTGCCGTTGCTGGTGTAACCGACACCGCCAGGGTCAAGGCCGCCATGGCCCGCGTCGAGGAACACTGTCTTCCCGGTGTCGCCGCCGGTCGGCGGGTAGGCGACGCAGGCACCCGGTGCGAAGAAGGCCGGATCGACGGGCTCGCCCGCGCTGCCGGCTGCCGGATAATGATCTGGGTGCATGGCGGCGTGGGCCGTCTGGGGGATCGTGAGATGCCGCGTGCCATGGTGGGCCGACGGTGAGATAACTGCGGCGATGCCGACGGTCGCCGCCATGCTCGCAACAGCCAGGCCCGCGACGATCAGGCCCGCGATGGCGACCCTCCGGGTGCCCGCCTGGCGGCGCCACACAGCGCGGCAAGGGTCAGCGGCTCCCTTCGTCTGTCCCCCGGATGCCTTCGGCACTGCCGGTCAACTCCATTTCGTATCTTGCTTCTGCCAGGCCTTCAGATGGCACGGTGATCTGCAGATGTCACTCAGACTTCGGTACTGCTCGTAGGGCACGAGAACGTCGGGCGGGAAGTGGCCCGCGGCGTTGTCAGGTGGCCGCCTCTGATGGGGAGGGAGAACTTCAGTGGGAAGCCGGGCGTTCACATTGACCTAGGTTCGGTTTGTCACATTGTGCGCAGCGCTTCGGTGGGTGAGAGGCGGGCGGCTCGCATGGACGGGTACAGTCCGGCGATGGCGCCGATGGCGAGGGCGGCGCCCGGGCCGCCGTAGAGGGCGACGGCGGGGATCTGTACCGACCAGTGCTGGCTCGCGGCGTAGATGACGGTTGCCGCCGCGCCGGTGATGGTGCCGGCGAGGCCGCCGAGGACGGCTAGGAGCACGGCCTCGGCCAAGAACTGCTCGGCGACGTGGCGGCGGGCGGCGCCCAGAGCGCGGCGCAGGCCGATCTCGGATCGGCGTTCGAGGACCGAGATGACCATGACGTTGGCGATCCCGACGCCCCCGACGAGGAGCGCGACGGCGCCGAGGCCGAGGAACAGCCCGTCGTATGCCCCCTTGGTGAGCAGCGCGGCTTGGAGGATGTCGGACGGATAGCTGACCGCCACGATCGAGGGGTTGGCGGGGTCCACGGTGGCGGGCAGGACGGCGGCGACGGCAGTGACCTGGCTGGGCGCGCTGCGCAGGTAGAGCCCGGTGGGGTGGCCGTCGAAGCTGAAGTACTGTTCGGCGATGGGGAACCCGATGAAGGCCATGCTGTCCATCTGGGAGAGCAGCTGCACCGGGTTCAAGATGCCCACGACGGTGAACCAGTGTCCGCCGATCCACACCTGGGTCGGGTGAGCCAGGTCGTTGATGCCCAGCAGACTGGCCGTCTCGGCGCCGAGGACCACCGTGGGGAAGTGCGCGGTGGCCGCGTTGAGGAAGGTGCCGTGGGCCAGGCTGGCGCCGAGGGTGGCGGGCAGGGCGGCATCGGTCGCGGTCAGCGAGATGCCGCTGTTGTCACCGGCCGGAACGAACGGGTTGCGGTAGACGTAGACGTCGGAGATGCTGCCGATCTCGGTCACGCTGGTGACCGGCCCGACGCGCGAGGTCATGCCTTCGGCGGTGACGGGCATCTCGGCCGTCTGGCCGAGGCCGTTGTTCTGGGGCTGCACGCTGATCAGGTTGCCGAGCTGGCCCAGTTCGTTCAGCAGGCCGGTTTTCGATGACTGGGAGATGCCGAGCACGCCGACGATGGCGGCGATGCCGATGCTGATGCCGAGTGCGGACAGCGCCGCGCGCATCCGCCGGCTGCGCAGCCCGATGCTCCCGACCCGGAGCAGGTCCCGGCGCGATAGCCGGGAGCCGCTGCTGTCACGCACCGGTAGGTGTATCACGGATGATCCTCCCGTCTCGGATCTCGATGCGCCGCTCCATGGCCGCGGCCACGTCGTGGTCGTGGGTGATGACCACGATGGTGGTGCCGTCGCGGTGCAGCTCGCGGAGCAGTTCCAAGATGGACGCGCCGGTCGCGGTGTCCAGGTTGCCGGTGGGCTCGTCGGCCATGACCAGGGCGGGCCGCCCGGCCAGGGCCCGGGCGATGGCGGTGCGCTGTTGCTCGCCGCCCGACAGCTGGTTCGGCCGGTGCCCGGCGCGGTGGGTCAGCCCGACCCGCTCGATGGCCGCCTCGGCCAGCAGCCGCCGCTCGGCGGCCCGCCCGCCCCGGTAGAGCAGGCCGTCGGCGACGTTGTTCTAGCACGGACAGGCCGTCGAGCAGGAAGAACTGCTGGAAGACGAAGCCCAGCTGTCGGGCCCGCAAGCCCGACAGCTGCGTGTCGGACATGGCCGAGGTGTCCTCCCCGGCGATGCGGACCACGCCGCGGGTGGGTCGTTCGAGGGTCCCCATCACGTGCAGCAGGGTGCTCTTGCCCGACCCGGACGGGCCGACGATGGCGACCAGCTCGCCCTGGTCGATCCGCAGGCTGACGCCGGTCAGGGCCACCACCGGCGGGTCACCGGGGTACTCCTTCACCACGTCAGCCAGCTCCAGGACTGGCACCGGGCCGGCGTCCGGCCGGGCCGGCGCGGGGACGGCCTGGGTCACGACGCCGGCACCTCCACCAGCGTGCCGGCGGCGAGGCCGGACCCGCTGACCTGGACCTGGGTGTTGCCGTACAGGCCGGTGGTGACCCCGACCAGGTGGCTGGTCTTGCCGGTCACCACGTCCACGCCGTACCCGCCGTCCTGGAGGGCCAGCAGCGCGTTCACCGGCACGGCCAGGACGTTGCGGGCCGTCTGCATGGTGATGTTGACGTTCACCGGTGCCTGGTCGAAGGTGGCGCCGGGCGCGGTGCCGTCCAGGGTGATGGTGACCGTCACCGTCGGTGCCGACGAGTTGCCGGACCCGCTGGACTCACACGGCGACTCATACGCCGAGCCGTTGCCGCCGCCTCCGGCGCCGACGCCGTTCCCGCCCGGGCAGGTAGCCACGGTGCCGACCGTCTGGATGTGCCCGCCCACGGTGGTGGTGCCGTCGGGCAGCACCACGGTCACCGCGTCGCCCGGCTTGACCAGGTATTCCTCGTTAACGTCCAGGGCGACGACGACGATGGGGGTGGTACTGGTGGCCGTCAGCACGGTGCCGCCCCCAGCCGACGTGCCGACCGACGGGGTGACCGACGTGACCCGGATCGGGCCAGGCTCGAAGACCATCTGGCCGAGCGGGATCTCGCCGGTCGCCTGCAGGCCGAGCGCGCTCTGCCAGCGCTGCACCGCCGCGGCGGTGGCCGAGGAGTAGTGGTCGCTCTGGGCCAGCCCGGCGCCGTAACCGAGGGTGATCAGGGCCCGGGTCAGCTGGCCCACGTCGGCGCCGTCGGACATGCCGGCCTCAAACTTCCGGTAGGCGGGGAGCGAGCCGTACAGCAGCGGCACCGGCTGGTTGCCGACCGAATAGACCGGCTCGCCCTGCTTGATAACCGCGCCCGGCTCCGGCAGCCAGGTGTAGACGCCCCCGCCCCCGCCCAGGCCCGCCACGGTGTAGGAGCCGCCGTAGCTGATGGAGCCGCCGACCTGCACCGCATTGCTGATGGTGGTCCGCGTCACCGCCGCGGTCGCGACCTGGCCGCTGTCCCCGGCCGGCGAGGTCGCGCCGTTGTCGTTGCCGCCAGCCGCCACGGCCACCCCGCCCGCTACCGCTCCCCCGACCAGGGCCCCGGCGACGGCGGCGGTGACCACGACCTGGCGGGCGGAGAACTCAGCCATTGGAACCCGACTGAGGGGGTTGACTCGGCAGGGGGTAGTGCACCCCGGCCGTGGTAACTTCGACGTTTCCCGGTACGTTCGTGCCGTTGATCCACCAGCTCGGCGCGCCGATCTTCTTGCCGCACAGCTCGTTGGCCCGCACGAAGGCCGGACTGTTGGGGTTTACTCCCGCGGCGTTGAAATTGAGCTGGTCGCTGTTTGGACTGGGATAGGGGTAGTTCGGGACCCCGTTGGCCCGCATGCAGGCGGTGTACTTCAGGATCTCGGCCTGATCCGGCGGGGGCGCGACCGGGTTGGCGGCCCGCAGTTCGTTTGCGGCCTGGGCCACGTACTGGCTGCAGGTGCCGGTGCGTGTGTGGAGATCCCCGGCCGGCTGGGCCCCCTTCGGCACCTGGATGTAGATCACCCCGGCCGCGCTGACGGTCGGGTCGGACTGATCGGGATCACCGTGGCTGCGCTCGCAGGCCGCCCATTCGTTCAGCAATGGGGTCACGTTGCCCGCGATCGTGGCGTGCGTGCCCCCGCCGCTGGTACCGCTGCTTGTCCCAGGACTGGCGGTGGTCCCCGGGTCGGAGCTGGTGCTAGTCGCCGGGCCGGCGCTGGTCGCCAGGCTGGCGACCGGCGGGGCACTGGACCCGCTGCTGCTGCAGCCGGCCAGCACGAGAGCGGCTAGGGCCGCCACGACGAGGATCCTCAGCGCGCCGGGGCGACCCCGGCCGCTGCTATCAGCATCACCTTTCATCTGCTCTGTCTCCCGGTTGATGCGGGTGTTGGGGGACAGGTCTACTAGACGGAAGGTCATAACCCGGTCACAGTTGTGACCTGGCTGTGACCCGCGACGTGGCATGTTGTGACCATGAGAGTGCTGGTGGCCGAAGACCACGAGCGGCTGGCCCGGGCCGTCGCGGCCGGGCTCCGCCGCTACGGGATGACCGTCGACGTGGCGCTGGACGGCAACGACGCCCTGGCCCGGCTGGGGGCCAACCGTTACGACGTGGTGGTGCTGGACCGGGACCTCCCCGGCACCCATGGCGACGAGATCTGCCGCGCCCTGGCCGCCGAGCGGTGCGAGAGCCGGGTGCTGATGCTCACCGCGGCCAGTTCGGTCAAAGACCGCGTCGAGGGGCTCGGCCTGGGCGCCGACGACTACCTGCCCAAGCCGTTCGACTTCACCGAGATGGTCGCCCGGGTCCAGGCGCTCGGCCGCCGGCCCGGCGCTCCGAGGCCGGAACACCTGGGCTACCGCGACCTGACCGTGGACCCCGAAAGACGTCTCGCGGACCGCGCGGGACGGCGCCTGGCGCTCAGCCCCAAGGAGTTCGCGGTCTTGGAGTGCCTGCTCGTCGCCGAGGGACGGCCGGTGTCAGCGGAGGAGCTGCTCGAACGAGTGTGGGACCAGGCGGCCGACCCGTTCACTACGACCGTCAAAGCCACCGTCAACCGGCTGCGGGCCAAGCTCGGCGACCCGCCGATGATCGAGACCGTCCGCGAGAGCGGCTACCGCATCGGAGACCGGTGATGGGTGCACCAGTGAGCATCGCGCGCCCCCGGCTCGCACCACCCTCCTGGCTGCGATTTCCTCGCCGCACCGCCTGCCTCAGGCTTACCGCGCTCTACGGCGCCCTGTCCCTCCTTACCGGCACCGTGCTGGTCGTTATCACCTACGCCCTTTTTGAACGTGCGACCCAATTTAGGACGCCGACTCTGCCGAAGATTCCCCGGACTCCCGCCATCGGCAGTCTCCAAGCTCCGCTCAAGCAGGCACTGACCGGGCCTCAGGCATACGGTGGGCTCCAGCAGCAGTTGGCGCAGTACCAGAACCAGCTGACACAGGACCAGCATCAGCTGGGGCTGTCTCTGGGCCCGTTTGCGACACAGGACCAGCAGCTGACACAAGATCAGCATCAGCTGGCCCAGGATCAGCATCAGCTGGCCCAGTCCGTGCATCAGCTGGCCCAGTCCGTGCATCAGCTGGCCCAGGCGGGGACCGTCCAGGCCGCTCAGCGCGCGACCGACTCGCATCAGCTTCTGGTCAACTCGGGAATCGCCCTGGCCATCGTGGCCGTGCTCGCCCTCCTGACCGGCTGGCTGGTCGCCTGGCGGATGCTGCAGCCCATCCGGACCATCACCCGGACGGCCCGGAGGATCTCCTCCACCAGCCTGCACGAGCGGCTGGCCCTCGACGGCCCAGAAGACGAGCTCAAGGAACTCGGGGACACCCTCGACGGCCTCTTTACGCGGCTCGAAGTCGCCTTCGAGGCCCAGCGGCACTTCGTGGCCAACGCCTCCCACGAACTGCGCACCCCGCTCACGGCCGAGCGCACCCTCCTCCAGGTCGCGCTCGATGACCCCGGCACGACGGCCGCGGCATGGCGGTCCACCGCCCAGGAGGTGCTCGCCTCCAGCGATGAGCAGGCGTGCCTGATCGAAGCCCTGCTCACCCTAGCCACCAGCGAAAGCGAGCTGAACAAGCGCGAACCCGTCGACCTCGCCCCTGCCGTTACCGCGGCCGTCGCTGGACTGAGACCCGAGACCGGCCCGCTCGAGATACACATCGACGCGGTGACGGAACCGGCACCCCTCGATGGAGATCCCCTGCTCGTCGAACGGCTCGTGGCCAACCTGCTCACCAACGCCGTCCGCCACAACATCCCCGGCGGCCGCGTCAAGATCAGAACCGGGGTGAAGGACGGCGAAGCCGTCCTGACCGTGGCCAATACCGGACCACTCGTCCCGCCAGCAGAACTCGACCGCCTCTTCCAGCCCTTCCAACGGCTCGACCGGCGGCGGGCACATTACAAGGACGGGCACGGGCTCGGACTGTCCATCGTTCGGGCCATCGCCACCGCACACGACGCCACCATTACCGTCCACCCCATGCCCGACGGCGGCCTCAGTGTGAGCGTCACCTTCCCGCAACCTGCCAGCCCAGCCGCACCTCCGGAACACGATTCCCGAGGCGACGGACACAGCCTCAATATCGGACTGGCAACCCCCTGACTCGCCGCCCCGGGATTCCTCGTGGGGTCCCACGATTGAGTTCAACGTCACCGCTGCACTGCCCGCCTCTTACGCATGGCGCTAGGCGCGCCTCAATGGCGTCGCCCGCAGGCCCGAAGGACATCGGAGCATGCGCAAAGGGTTAGTGTCCGATAGGGGGACTCGAACCCGTATACCGGTCTGACCTGCAGAATCGTCGCATGGACCCGGATGGGGAACGAATAAGTGCAGGTCATGGA
>CAVSVI010000003.1:0-162599 GCA_963731455.1 uncultured Actinomycetota bacterium | reverse complement strand
TAGCCACCACAAGTACTCACGGGCACTTTGTGCACCTGGTCCTGTCGCCCGTCCACCCGAGCTGGCTCATCCGTGTGGCGACGATCTCGGCCGTCCGGCACGGAGCGCCCTGGACTTCCTCCGGACCGAATGTGAGGCGGGCCCGGCCCTCGAGTTCCGCCGCGTTGTCGCGCTGGCGGTCGGCATGGGCGGTCCTGCGGTTGGCGTGGTAGCGCCACCCGTCGAGGCGCACCGTGAGGGTGCCGAGCAGCAACGTGTACTCGATGTCCTCGATCCGCTTCCGTCCCTCGACGATGCGGGGGACCTGCCGGACCCCGACCGGAAGGCCGTGCGCGAGCTCGACGTCGCTCGCGTAGTCGGCCTCCAGCACCGACTCCACGCCCTCGGCGAGCGTTCGGGCCGCGGCCATGAGCGCCTTGTAGAAGCGCCTCGGCCGACGGTTCTGCATCGCCTCGACGAGCTTCCAGCCATCCACCCGCGACGCGGCCGCACCCGTCGTCAGGACCCGCATCCCCGCCTTCGCGTCGGACGCCGCCACCGCGAGGTCGATCAAGGTCTGGACCTTCGTCGTCACCGGGGGGTCGCACGCCGCCAGGACGATGTGCGCGAACGCCCGACTGCGGTGGACGACGATGCCCGGGCAACCCCGTGCGGACGAGGTGTAGGGCACGGTCACGTGGATCGGCCCGGACTCGTCGGCGCCGGGCAGGCCCAGGACCGCGGCGGCGCTCTGGTGGCTCAGTACCGCCGGCCCGCGGATGAAGAGCAGCGCCGCCCGCCGCCACATCGCCGGCGTCGGCTCACCCGACACCACCGCGAACACCCCGCGGAACAGCGGTACCCATCGGCCCGCCGCGAAGTTCGCCTTGATGACGGCGTCCGTCAGTCCCTGGGCGAGCGCTTGTGCACGGGTCGCGACGTTGTCCTGCTCGAGCCGCAGCCTGAGCCATTCCTCCGGGTCCTCCATGTCCCCTTGGAGGGCGCGGGCGGAGGTGCGGTTCCCGCAGGTGAGTACTTGTGGTGGCCGTAGCCACCACAAGTACTCACCTGCGAAAGATCACCGTCCGCATCACGACGAAGTTGATCGACGTGGCGACCGCCTGGGCGACGAACCACGAGACGACCCCGGGGATCGGCGGCGTGCCGACGCTCGGGGCGCCCATCAGGTGGAGCACCAGCGAGGCGACCGCGACGTTGGCCGCGAACGTGGAGCCGTAGAGCACCACGAAGCCGAGGAAGCGCCCGCTCCCGCCCTTCGACGACGCGAAGGTGTACCGGACGTTGAGCACGTAGGCGGTCGTCGTGCCGAGGATGAACGAGAATCCCCTTGGCCAGCGGCGCCCACATCCCGAGGGCGAGCTCCAGCTGGTAGATCCCGAGATCCACGGTCGCCGCGATGGCACCGATCACGACGAACCGCACGAGCTGCGCCTTGAGCCCCAGCGGCTCGGGCGCGGCCGCGGGGGCGGTGGCCGACCCGGCCGGGCTGGCCGAGGCCGCCGCGGCTCCCCCGACCTCGGAGCCGGGCTCCGGCGTGCTCTCCTCGACGCTCACGCCCACCGAGGGTACGAGCCCGGACGGCGGCGCCCCCATTGGGCCAGGCCCCCACCTGGCCGACACCGCAGCGTCGCTACCGTTCTCGACCATGGCCGTCGTCGACGACACCCCCGCGCGTGTCGCAGAGGGTCCCGGAGAACCGGACGAGGTGGGCGGACCGACCCGGTCGCGCGTCCGGTCCGGCTGGTTCCTCGCCGCCCTCGCGGCCCTGACCGTGGTGCTCGGTGTCGCGATCCCGTTCGCGCCGGTCTCGGCGGACGACCCCGTCGTCACGTGGCCCAAGGCCGGCGAGCCGGCGACGTCGACCAGCGTCCCGCTCGTCCCCTACCGCCCGCTCTCGATCACCGCCGACGTCCCGTGCCAGGCCCTGCGCGGCGGCGGCGACGCCCTGCGCACCGAACCGGCCTCCGCGGGGACCCCCGGGCGCGGCCTGACGGTGTCCAGCTCGGGCGGGCGCGTCACGGTCACCAGCGACGGAGCGACCCTCGTCGACGAGGTCCTGCCGCTGACGCCGTGCACCTACCGCGTCGTCGCCGACGGCACCACGACCACGCTCACCCGCGACGGGCAGGTCCTCCACTCCGCGCCCGGCCAGGCACCGCAGGTCGCCGAGCTCGCCACCGACGCGCCCGGCACACCCGGCCTCGCGGCCACGATCCACCCCGACGACCGGTACTCCTCGGTCCCGAGCACGCTCAAGCTGACGCTGCTGATCCTGCACGCGATCGCGCTCGCCGCGACCCTCGTGCTGGCGTGGCGGCGCTGGTGGGGCGGCCCGGGATATCTCGGCTTCGCCCGCCCGCGGGTCAGCGCCGCCGACGCGGCGGTCGTCGTCGTCAGCCTGGTGTGGGTGGTGCTCTCGCCGCTGCAGAACGACGACTCGTGGTACCTGCTGATGGCGCGCAACGCCTCGCCCACGGGCTTCATCGGCAACCAGATCTACATGTTCGACACGACGGAGAACCCGTTCGTCGGCAGCCAGTACCTCCTGGCGATCTGGGGGCACCTCGGTAACGCGCTCGGGATGCCGGGGTGGGGCCTGCTCTGGATGCGGATCCTCCCACTGCTGCTGGGCCTGCTGACCTGGTTCCTGCTGCGGGTCCTGCTCGCCACCGCGCTCGGGCGCGTCGAACGCCGCGCGTGGGTGCCCTGGACGCTGCTCGGCGCGCACCTCGCGTGGTTCCTGCCCTACGGCCTGGCGCTGCGCCCCGAGGTCTTCATCGTCCCGCTGTCCGCCGCCGTGCTGCTGCTCTGCGAGGTGGCGCGCCGCCGGGAGGTCATCGGCCCGCTGATCCCCGCGACGGCGCTCGCGGCGCTCGCCGTGACGGTCTCGCCGTCGGGCCTGATCGCGGCGGCACCCGTCGTCGTCGTCCTGCCGTGGCTCTACCGCTGGCTGCGGACCGCGAGCTGGCGGACCCGCCTCGGCGTCGTCGGTGCGGTGATCGCGGCCGGCACGATCGCCATCCCGATCGGGTTCGGCGACGCCACCGTCGGCGACGTCCTCGAGGCCACCGACGTGCACTCCTGGTACTACGTGACCTTCCCCTGGTACGAGGAGTGGGAGCACTACAACACCCTCATCGCGACCGGGACGTGGGGCCGGCGACTGCCGGTGCTGCTCACCGTCGTGCTGCTCGTCGTCGTGTCGATCGGCTCCGGGCGTCGCGGACCGATCGGCGGCCCGATCCGCACCTACACGCTGTCCGCGGCGGTGACCACGGCGGTGGCGCTCGGTCTGCTCGCGCTCGGCCCGACGAAGTGGGTGAACCACTTCGGCGCGATCGCCGCGCCCGGCACGGTGCTCCTGGCCCTGGCCATGCTGCAGACCCCGCTGCCGCGGAAGCCGGGCGCGCTCGTCACCGGAGCGAGCGTGGGGCTGCTGACCGGCGCGACCGTGCTCGGCTACGCGGGCCCGAACACCTGGCACCCGTACTCCGACCGGGGCCAGCCGTTCGGCGACCACCTCGACCCCGACATCTCGATGCTCGACCTCGAGAAGCTCGCGCCGCACATCACGAGCTCGCTCTACCTGCGGCAGTTCTGGTGGTGGGTGGGCCTCGCCGTGCTCGCGGGGCTCTTCGTCTGGTGGCGGCGCCGGCACGGCCGAGGGACGTTCGGCGTGACCCCGGACCGGGCGGTGCTCGTGCCCTCGGTGGTGCTGCTCGCGGTCCTGATGGTCGTCGTCATGGCCGACGCCCCGCTGGTGCAGGCGCCCGGCTGGTCCGTGGCGGGTGCCCAGCTGCAGGCGCTCGCCGGGAAGCCGTGCCAGCTCGAGAACTCCGTCACCGTGATGGCCGACACCCCGCGCGACCTCGGCGCCCCGCTCACCCCCGAGATCCGCACCGGGGACTTCGCGCTCACCGTGCCGGGCAACGGCCCGCAGGACCCCGCACCGGTCCCCCCGCCCGGACCGGCGCCCTCGGGCGCGGGCCCCACGCTGTGGCATGACGCGGTCACCGACCCGGCCACCTCCGGGAGCACCGACCCCGGCACCACCGGCGGCACCGGCCTCGGGACGCTCACCACCGGCTGGTACCCGCTGCCCGCCGCCGTCGCGGGCGACCCGACTCCCGCGACCAACGTCGTCGTCCCCGTGGCCGGCAACGACCCCGACAAGCAGCGCGTGGTCCTGGAGTTCGGCTACGGCCCCCCGGCCGCCCCGACCCGCACGGTCGCGACCACCGTGAATCCCGCCGCCGGCCTGACCGCGCGCCAGTGGCAGGAGGTGCCGGTGCTGCTGCCCGCCGACCGGCCGAGCTCGGTGCGCGTCGTGGCCGAGGACCAGGTCGGTGGGCCGGACACCGCGCTCGCCGTCGCCCCACCCCACCTCGCCGCGATGCAGCCGGTGCAGACCCTCGTCGGCCCGGACTCGTCGTCGAACGTGCCCGTCTTCGCCGACCAGCTCTCCGCCGTGCTGTGGCCGTGCGTGGACCAGGTGGCCGTCCGGCACGGGATCGCCCCGACACCGCGGGTTCGGCTGTCCGCCGCGGAGAACACGCCGGAAGGCATCCTGTCCAACCCGACCTACGAGTCGTGGGGCGGCACGCTGGTGCAGTCGGAGCGGACCTGGGCGACCGTGCGGGTGTTCTCCGGGGTCTCGCCGGGCGGACCGCCGGCGCTCCAGTGGGGCAACGTCGACCGGATCGTCTACGACCACCCCGTCGACGGCTACGACCTGACCGTGAACCACGTCGAGCGCGGGGGGCTGACCCGGTTCCCGACGCTCGCGACGGAGGCCTACACGGGGCGTGAGTACCTCGGCTGACATCCGCATCCGCACGCGTTCGGCTGCCTCGGCCGCCCGCGCGCTCGTCCTCGCGTCGGCGGCCCTCGCCGTCGTCTGCGCGATCGCCTTCCCGCTGGCGCCGGTGCATCAGCCGATGGTGACCTTCTCCTGGCCACAGCCGGGGGCGGGTACCGCAGTGGCCCTGCCGTTGACGCCGTACCAGCCGGTGAGCTTCCGGGCCTCCCTGTCCTGCGATGCGGTCCGGGCGACGCCGCCCGGCGCCGAGGTGCTGGCGACGACGCCTCCCGACGCGCCCGACGGCCCGGTGGGCGGGCTGCGGGCTCGAGAGGTCGGTGGTGCGCTGCTGCTCACCAGCAACGGCACCGGGCTGGCGACGGTGCCCCTGCCCCCCGGGCCCTGCACGGTGGGGATCACCTCGGTGCCGGAGCACACGGAGGTCACGCTCGACGACCGCGTGATCGCCACCGACCCGCGCGACGTGCGACCCGTCGTCGCCGGGCTCTTCACCGCCGCCCCGAGCACGGCGGGGCTGGCCGTGACGCTGCGCACCGACACCCGCTTCCAGACCACGCCGACGCTGCTCAAGTGGCTGCTCGGCGTCGGCTGCCTGCTCGGGCTCGCCGGGGTCCTCGTCGGCGCCCGGCTGGCCGACGGGCGCGCGATGCGCCTGCCACGCCGGCCGCGGGCGCCGGTACGCGTCGTCGACGCCGCTGTCGTCGTGGGCCTGGTCGGGTGGGCGCTGGTGGGCCCGGCGTCGGTGGACGACGGCTACATCGCCGGCATCATCCGCAGCCGCGGCGAGAACGGCTACATCGGCAACGTCTTCCGGTGGCTCAACGCGCCGGAGGCCCCGTTCAGCTGGTTCTACGAGGTCGACCGGCTGTGGGACGCGCTCGCGCCGGGCGACGCCTCGGTGCTGTGGATGCGCGTGCCCGCCACCGTGCTGGGCATCGTCTGCTGGCTGCTGGTCTCCCGGTTCGCGCTGCCCCGCCTCGGCCCGGCGCTCGCGCGCCCGGCCGTGCCGTGGATCGCGGCCGTGGTCTTCGCGGCGTGGTGGCTGCCGTTCGGGCTCACCCTGCGCCCGGAGCCATGGGTGGCCACCGGGATGCTCGCGGTCTGGGTGCTCACCGAGCGCGCGGTGGCCACCGGACGCGCGGTGCCCCTGGTGTGCGCCGGCCTGCTCGCCGGGCTCACCGTCGCCCTCACCCCCGGCGCGCTCGGCGGCGTGGTGCCGCTCCTGGTGGCCCTCCCCGCCCTCGTGCGCCGACCGCGACCGGACCCGGTGCTCGGGCCGACCGCGCGGGTGGCCGGGGTCGTCGCAGCCCTCGCGATCGCGGTGCTGCCGATGGCCGGGGACCAGAGCCTGGCGGCCCTGCTCGAGGGCACCCGGGTCCGCGAGGTCATCGGCGGCGGCGAACCCTGGTACGCCGAGATCGACCGCTACCGGCAGCTGCTCACCACGGGTGACCTGCAGGGAGGCCTGGCCGCCCGCCTCCCGGTGCTCCTGCTGCTGGTGGCCCTGCCCGCGGTGACCTGGGCGGTGCGGGTCGCCCGGCTCCGAGGGATCGCCGCCGGTCCGACCACGCGGCTCCTCGCGACGACACTGCTCGCGCTCGTGCTGCTCACTCTGAGTCCGACCAAGTGGACGCTGCACTTCGGGTCCTTCGCCGGGGTAGGTACGGCGGTCGTGGTGCTCCTGGTGGTCTGCTGGTCACCACGCACGCTGCGGACCGCGGCGTTCCCGACCGGGTACGCCGGACTCGCCGTCCTCGGCGCGGTCCTGCTCGTCGTCGCGCTGGTGCTGGCCGGGCACAACCAGTGGGCGTACGCGTCGGACTGGGGCGTCTTCTGGGACACCATCGCGCCCCAGATCCGGCGCGTGCCGCTCGCCGGGGTCGTGCTGCTCGTCGCCCTCGTCGCCCTCGTCGTCCCGGGTGTCGTGCTCGCGGTGCGCCCACGCACCCGCGTCGCCTCCGGGCCGGTGGTGCTCGTGGCCGTCGTCGCGATCGTCGCGCTGGTGGGCCTGTCCTTCGTCAAGGTCACCGTGAACCGGGCCGGAACCTTCAGCTACGGCTCGGCCGGTCTCGCCGCGCTGCGGGGTGACCCCTGCGGGATCGCCCCCGACCTCGCCGTGGAGACCGACCCGGTAGCGGGCCTGCTGCCGGCCGTCCCGGGCCCGACGCCTGCCCCGGTCGGCTTCGTCCCGACCACGACGGCCCCGCCGGTGGTCCCCCTGTCCGTCGCCGGGCGCCTCCTGCCGGGATGGTCCGGCCGCAACGACGTGCCGGCCAGCCTGCACTCGGCCTGGTACACGCTGCCCGCCGACGCCCGTGACAACACCCGCCCCGTCGTCGTCACCGTCTCGGGGACCACCGGCGCGCGCGCGTCGGTGGGTCTGGAGTTCGCCGCTGCTCCCGGCGCCGCCCCGCTGGCGGTCACCCCGGCCGGTGACACCACCGGCACGGCGCCCCGCGACCTTCGTGCACTGGCCCCCGAGGGCACGACGGTGGTCCGTGTGGTGGCCGTCAGCCACACCCGCGGGCCCCGGGCGGCTGCCGCGGCCAGCCTGTCCGGTGGGGCAGGGGACACCCCGCTCGCCGTCAGCGCGCCGCGGGTCCCCCGGGTCGTCGCCTTCAACGACGTCGTCCCGCCCGGGAGCACGGCACTCGCGGACTGGCCGGTGGCCTTCGTCTTCCCGTGCCTGCGCATGCCCGCCGTCGCCTCGGGTACCGCGGAGCTGCCGACGTGGCGGCTCGTGGCGCCCGGTGAGTCGGACGCCGGGGAGATCGAGGTGGCCCCGACCACGGGTGGCCCGTTCATGACCGGACGACTGCTGGTGGACGAGCAGCGCTTCCCGGTGTACCTCGACGGAGACCCGACGCGCGACGCCGTGGGCCTCGCCCTGTGGCGCCCGCGCCTCCCGCTCGGCGCGCTGACCCCGCAGGTCGGCACCGAGACGGTGGCCGGTTGGGCGTCGGTGGGCAGGGCTACCGTGCCCGTTCTGGACACGCCCTAGACTCGGCCGCGATGCCACGCTCCGTGAAGACCCTGGTCGGCTGGGCCCGCACCGCCCCCAGCCGCGCCACCGTGCTGTCCGGCGAGGAGGTCACCTCCGACGACCGCCTCGCCGAGACCCTCACGTCCGCGGGTCCGCGCGGCGTGATCGCCCGCGGGCTCGGCCGCTCCTACGGCGACACCGCCCAGAACGCCGGTGGGCTGGTCGTCGACATGACCTCGCGGGACCGCATCCATGCGATCGACGCGGAGACCGGCCTGGTCGACCTCGACGCCGGCGTCTCGCTCGACCGCCTCATGCGGATCGCGCTGCCGTTCGGGCTGTGGGTGCCGGTGCTCCCCGGCACCCGCCAGGTCACCATCGGCGGCGCCATCGCCAACGACATCCACGGCAAGAACCACCACAGCGCCGGCAGCTTCGGCGACCACGTGGTCTCGATGGACCTGCTGACCGCATCCGGGGATATCCGTCGGGTCGAGCCGGAGGGTCCCGAGTCGGAGCTCTTCTGGGCGACGGTGGGCGGCATCGGACTGACCGGCATCATCCTGCGGGCGACGATCCGCATGACGAAGACCGAGACCGCCTACTTCGTCGCGGACACTGAGCGCACCGCGAACCTCGGCGAGACCATCGAGCGCTTCTCCGACGGGTCCGACGAGGCCTACGACTACTCCTCGGCCTGGTTCGACTCGATCTCCACCGGCCCGCGGCTCGGCCGCGCGGCGCTGGGCCGCGGCTCGCTCGCCCGGCTCGACGAGCTGCCCGAGAAGCTGCGCCGTGACCCGCTCAAGTTCGACGCGCCGCAGCTCGCGACGCTGCCCGACGTCTTCCCCAACGGCCTGGCCAACAGGGCGACGTTCTCCGCGATCGGCGAGCTGTACTACCGCAAGACCAAGAACAAGCGTGGGCAGATCCAGAACCTCACGGCCTTCTACCACCCGCTGGACCTGTTCGGGGACTGGAACCGGGCCTACGGCTCGAGGGGGTTCCTGCAGTACCAGTTCATCGTGCCGCTGGCGGCCGAGGCGGAGTTCCGCTCGATCATCGCCGACATCGCGGCGTCCGGGCACGTGTCGTTCCTCAACGTCTTCAAGAAGTTCGGCGAGGGGAACCGCGCCCCGCTGTCCTTCCCGATGCCGGGCTGGAACATCTGCGTCGACTTCCCGATCGTCGACGGGCTCGGCCGGTTCTGCCGGGAGCTCGACGAGCGCGTGCTCGCGATGGGCGGGCGCCTCTACACCGCCAAGGACTCACGCACCGACGCGGAGACGTTCGCGGCGATGTACCCGCGGCTCGACGAATGGCGCAAGGTCCGCGACGCGGTGGACCCGGACGGCGTCTTCGCCTCCGACATGGGTCGCCGCCTCGCGTTGACCTCCTGACCTGCAGCTTTCACCCAAGACCGACATTCGATGACAGGAACATCCATGATCGACGCCGTCGGCCACCCGTCGTCCCTGCTCCTGCTCGGGGGCACCTCCGAGATCGGCCTGGCCATCGCCGAGCGCTACCTGGAGGGTGGTCCGCTGCGCATCGTGCTGGCCGGGCGGCAGTCGACGCGCCTCGCCGACGCCGCCGCGCGGCTCTCCCGCGCGGGCGGCCACGTCGAGACCCTCGAGTTCGACGCCAAGGACGCCGCCGTGCACACCGAGGCGGTGCGCAAGGCGTTCGCGGGTGGGGACATCGACGTGGCCGTGGTCGCCTTCGGTCTGCTCGGGGACCAGGAGACCGCCTGGCAGGACATCGACGTCGCCGTGGAGCTCGCCGAGGTGAACTACGTGGCCGCGGTGTCGGTGGGCGTGGCGCTGGCCGCGGAGCTCCGCCGCCAGGGCCACGGGCGCATCCTGGCGCTCTCGAGCGTCGCCGGAGAGCGCGCGCGGCGCTCCAACTTCGTCTACGGCTCGACGAAGGCCGGCATGGACGCCTTCTACACCGGGCTCACCGAGGCGCTGCGCGGTGACGGCATCGGCGTGACGATCGTCCGTCCGGGCTTCGTGCACACCAAGATGACGACGGGCATGGACGCCGCCCCGCTCTCGACGACGCCGGAGAAGGTCGCCGAGATCGCGGTCGACGCGGTGACCAAGGGCCGCGAGCTGGTGTGGGCGCCCGCCCCGCTGCGTGCCGTGATGTCGGTGCTGCGGCACATCCCGCGCCCGATCTTCCGCCGCCTGCCGGTGTAGGTGCGCTTCGCGCTCGTGAGCACTAATCCGCGCTATGACACGGATTAGTGCTCACCTGCGCGTCAGCGCACCTCGGGCCGGGGCCTCGATCCAGCGGTAGGCGTAGTGGGCCACCAGCACCGAGCCCACCAGGACGTGCGGCACCGCGAGGGCCGCGAGCGAGCTGTTCGGCGCCAGCGCCGGGAACCGCGTCATCGCCACCACCGTGATCTCGATGAGCGGGAAGTGCACGAGGTAGATCGCGTAGGAGATCCGCCCGCCGTGCTGGAGTTTCGGGTGCGCGAGGAACCGCACGACGCCGCCCCGGGCCAGGCACAGCGCCCCGAGCAGCAGCGGGAACATCGGCACCGCGAACCACAGCCGGTCCGCCGCGGGGATCGCCGCCGACGCCGGGGCGGACGCGGCCCAGTAGGCCACCAGCACCGTCTCGGCGAGCACGCCGAGCACGATCCGCTGCGCCCAGAGCTCCACTCGCGGCGTGCGCTCGATCCGCGCCACGACCAGCCACGTCAGCATCCCGGCGGTGAACCCGCCGCCGATGCGCAGTGCCCAGGTCCACGCCCCCGTCTCGCCCGAGTCCGCGGAGTGCAGCGACGCCAGGGCGACCGGTGAGGCCGCGAGGACGGCGAGCGCGCCCAGCACCGGCAGCGGCCAGTGCCGGATGCGCCACACGCCGAGCACGAGGACCGGGAAGCACAGGTAGGCCAGCCACTCGGCGCTCACCGACCACGCCGGCAGGACGAACGAGATGCCCCCGATGCCCCGCGAGTCCCAGAGCTGGGTCATCGTGAGCTGCCGCAACCAGCCCCACGGCCCGAGATCGGGCTGGGGGGACTGCCACGTCACGACGCCGTCGTGCCCGAATGCGAGCCGAGCGGCGCACCAGAGGCCGAAGGCGACGGTGACGGCGGCGTAGAGCGGCCAGATCCGCGCGATGCGGGCCCGCAGGAACGCCCACGTGCCCGTCGCGGTGGGGCGCTCGCCCAGGCGCTCGAGGTAGGCCCGGGTGAGCACCAGCCCGGAGAGCACGAAGAACAGGTCGACCCCGAGCGGACCCGCCGCCACGAGCGGCGCGATCGGCGCGGTCCAGCGTGCGAACACGTCGCCCGGCACGTACGAGGCGTGCAGGAGCAGCACCCACACCGCGGCCACGCAGCGCAGCCCGGTCAGCTGCGGGATGTCCCCCCGCGAGGTCCCGACGGCGGGTGTGCCCGGCACCGCCGGTCGGCGCGGGGAGGCGACGGCGGGGGTCGGCGAGGTGCCGCGCATGCGAGGCAGCGGCAGCACGGTGGCCGCCGAGGACAGCGCGGTCACGGTGGCACCCGGGGAGGCCGCCGCGGGGACGGCCGCCAGCGGCGTCGTCGGGAGGCGGGTGAGGCGGGTGAGGCCCGCCGGACCGGTCTCCCGCGCGTCGTCCGCGCGGCGGCTCGTCCGTGTCGTGAGCGCGCTCAGCGTCCCCACGTGCTGCCTCCCCGACCGTCGTGGACCGGGCGACCCGGTTCGGTGACCGCGCCGCTCGATGAAGGGAACGGCGCCGCGCGGCCTATTCCTGATACTCCGTTCAGTGGATCGAAGGACGGCCCAGGCCGCGCCGTCAGTACCTCGGGTCATGCCTGGCACGGTGGGTGACCAAGTGATCCCGCATGCCCCCTGAACCCCCTCGACGGGCGGTCCCCTCTCCTCCCCGGTGGAGTGGAACCGCACCTCCGACATCTCGCCGGCGGCACCTGTCACGCTCCGTGACCTCGGACCCGGCCTCGGGGGCCGCCGGGCGCCCGCCTACCGTGGCGGGTCGCCGCCCCCAGGGGGCTGCCGAGGAGGAACGTGTGGTGACCAGGGGCCAGACCATGGCCGACCCGGGACTCGGTCCCGAGACGCCGCGCCCGGCATCGGTCTTGGATCACCCACACGGGTTGCTCGAGACCCACTCGAGGCGTCCCGACGGCCCGCTCCTCGCGGTCGGCGGGTTCGCGGTGGTGAGCGCCCTCGCCACGCTCGCGGTGAACGCGGCCTACAACCACGGCCATGTCGTCCCACCGCTCGACGACGTCTACATCCACCTGCAGTACGCCCGACAGATCGGGCTCGGCGAGTTCCTGCGCTACCAGCCCGGCGCGCCCGCCACCACGGGCGCCAGCAGCCTGCTCTACGTCCTGCTGCTCGGCGTCGCGGCCGTCGTCGTCCCCCCGGGACTGCTGCTCTACGTCGCGCTGGCCCTCGGGGTGGTGTGCGTCGCCGGCACCGCCGTGCTCGTCGCCCTGCTCGGCCGCAGCCTCGCGTCACGGCGCACGGGGACCGTCGCGGCCGTCCTGACCGCCCTGTGCGGCCCCTTCCTGTGGGGCGCCACGAGCGGCATGGAGGTCGGCCTCGTCGCGGTGCTCGTGACGGCGACCCTGCTCGCCTTCGTGCGCGAGCAGCACGCGGGCCGCTTCCGGGTGCTGCCGTGGGTCGCCACGCCGCTCGTCCTGACCCGTCCCGAGGGGCTCGTCCTCGTCGTCGTGGTCCTCCTCGGGGTGGCCGCGACCCTCGCCGCGCGGCACCGTCGCCGCCTCGACCCCCCACGCCGCCTCGAGGCGGTGGTGGCCCGGTGCCTGGTGCCGCTGCTCGCGGCGCTCGCCCAGCTGCTGCTCTACCGCCTGCTCACCGGTTCGGCGGAGAACAGTGGCATCGCCGCGAAGTCGTGGTTCTCCCGCCCGCTGGGCTCGCCGCTCGAGGTGGTCGACCGCGTGGTCGCCACCGTGCAGACGGCCCTGCAGCTGGTGGGCGGGATCTCGACGACGGAGGTCGCGGGTCCGGGAGTCGCCCTTCTCGCGGCGCTCGGGCTGGCCTGGCTCGCGCTGGGTCCCCGCGCCGCGTCGTCGCCGGCGTCCTCGGGTTCGGGCTGGCGGGCGTCCTCCTCGCGGTGGCGACGCTGCAGACGGCACTCTGGCAGGACGGCCGCTACCTCCAGCCGTTCCTCCCGGTCGTGGTGCTGCTCGCCGTGCTGGGGGCCCGCGCGGTCGGGCGGGCCGCCGCCGATGCGCGCCGGGGTCGCGTCCTCTCTGCCGGCATCATCGCCGTGCTGCTCGCGTTCGGGCTGGTCTCGGCACCGACGTGGGCGCTGCGCCAGGGCCAGCTGGCGGCGGGCATCCGGGAGTCGGCGGTGTCGGTGTCGCAGTGGCTGCGCAGCCACACCCCGCCCACCGCGGTGGTGGGGGTCAACGACGTCGGGGCCGCCGCCTGGTTCTCCGGCCGGCGCGTGGTGGACCTCGTCGGTCTGACCACCCCCGGACTGGCCCGACCGGCGCTCGAGGGCTCCGGGGCGATGTACGAGGCCCTCGCGCACCTGCCCGCCGACCAGCGGCCGACCTTCTTCTCGGTGTTCGACCAGACCGGGCTCGTCCCGGTCGGCGAGCTCCGGGCCGCGAAGATCTTCGGCGAGAAGCCGCTGACGTCGTTCGACGCCAAGAGCCCGGACCGCGACCCCGGCCCGTTCGGCGGTATCTGCCAGACGACCGGCGAGTGCCGGGTGATCAGCGTGTGGCGCGCAGACTGGACCCACGTGCGCAGCGGCGACCTGCCGGACGCTCCGGTGCCGGGCCGCGTCGTGGACCACCTCAACGTCGGCGACCTCGCCGACGAGGCCGACCATGGTTACGGCGTCGATCGGGCCGTCGTCGGGGTCGGCGACCCGACCGAGGTGCGCAACGAGACCGAGCCCGGCGGGCGCGTAGTGGTCGACAGCGGCCGCCACGTGCTCGGCGGGGAGCACTTCGAGCTCCGCGGCCTCGTCCCCGGCCGCCCGGTGACGCTCACGGCGCGGGTCGATGCCCGGGAGCCGGTGGCGGACCGCAACACCGGGGCCGGCGTCGTCGCGGTCGGCGCGGACGGGCACCGGGTCGGCGACTGGGCGTTCGCCACCGCCGCCGGGTCGTGGGCGCAGTCGTCGTTCACCATCCCCGGGTCGGAGGTCACGTCCTCGACGCTCGCCGTGACCCTGGGGCCGCGCCAGCCCTACCTCGCGCCCTACCCCGAGTACCACTCGTTCGGCTACTGGGCGAGCCAGTAGGTGGCCTCCGGCCTCGTGAGCAGTAATCCGCCCTATGACACGGATTAGTGCTCACGAGCGCGGAGCGCACCTACGCTCGTCCACGATGGCGAACACGGCGGAGGGCGACGGCGACTTCACCACGCCGGCCGAGCTCATCGGGCACCCGGCGCGCTCGGCGATGCTGCGCGCCCTGGTCGACGGCCGGGCCCTCCCGATGACGATGCTCGCCACCGAGGCCGGCGTCGCCACGTCCACCGCGAGCGCCCACCTCGGGCGCCTGGTCGACGGCGGCCTGCTCGTGAGTCGGGCGCAGGGGCGCCACCGCTACTACGAACTGGCGTCTCCGCGGGTCGCCCAGGCCCTCGAGGCGCTGGCCGCCCTGGCCCCGCCCCGCCCGGTGCGCTCCCTGCGCGCCGGGACCCGCGCGCAGGCGCTGCGCCGGGCACGCACCTGCTACGACCACCTCGCCGGGCACCTGGGGGTCGCCGTGATGGCGGCGCTGCTCGACCGGGGCGCCCTGTCCGGTGGCGACGGCCGCCACGATGCGGACGCCGCGGTGTCCGACCGGCTCTCCGCCCCGGGAGCGGACCGGACCTACGCGCTGACCGAGGACGGCCGGGCGCTGCTCGCCGACCTCGCGGTGGCGATCCCGACCGGCCGGCGCCGCCAGGTCGCGTACTGCGTCGACTGGACCGAGCAGCGCCACCACCTCGGCGGCGCGGTCGGGGCCGGGCTGCTCACCCGGTTCGAGGAGCTCGGCTGGCTGCGCCGCGGCGAGCGCCATCCCCGGGCCGTCGGGATCACCGACGCCGGGCGGGCCGGCTTCGAGAGAGCGCTCGGGATCGACACCGATGCCCTCGCGGTCGCCTGACATCCACGTTTCGCCGGGGGACGACACCTCCCGCCCCTAGCCTGGCCGGTCATGGACGGCCCCACCCGGCGACGACCCACCGCTCTGCTCGCGACGATGTGCGTGGGCATGTTCCTCGTGCAGCTCGACGTGACCGTCGTCAACGTCGCCCTGCCGGACATCCGCGCCGGGCTGGGCACCTCGCTGGCCGGGCAGCAGTGGGTGGTCGACGCGTACGCGGTGGTCCTCGCCTCGCTGCTACTGGCCGGCGGCGCGCTCGGCGACCGGCTCGGGCACCGTCGCGTGGTGCTCGTCGGGCTCGTGCTGTTCGGGACGGCCTCGCTCGCCTGCGGGCTCGCGCCCTCGGCCGGAGCGCTCGTCGGCGGGCGGGCCGTCCAGGGCCTGGGCGCGGCGCTGCTCCTCCCGACCACGCTCGCCGTCATCACCCGGGCGTTCCCGGGGCGGGCCGAGCAGGCCCGCGCGGTGGGGATCTGGGCCGGGGTCTCCGCCCTCGCGCTCCCGGCCGGGCCGCTGCTCGGTGGCGCCCTGGTCTCGGGCCCCGGCTGGCGCTGGGTGTTCCTGGTGAACCTGCCCGTCGTCCTCGTGGCATTACCCACCACCCTCGCCGTCGTCGACCGCGACATGCCCACCGGCGGGCGCCGCCTGGACCTCCCCGGCGCCGGGCTGGCCGCCCTGGCCCTGGCGCTGGCCGTCTTCGCGGTCATCGACCTCGAACGGGGCGCCGGTGACCCCCGGGTGTGGGTCGCCGCGTCGCTCGCCGCCCTCGCCGTCGGAGGGTTCGCGCTGTGGGAGCGGCGAGCGCCCGCGCCGATGATCCCGCCCGAGCTCTGGCGCCTCCCGGGCCTCCTCGGCGCGAACCTGGTCGCGGCGGCGATGAACCTCGTCGGGATCGGCGTGGTGTTCGTCGCGACGCTGTACCTGCAGTCGGTGCAGCACCGGCCCGCCGTCGTGGCCGGCGCGATGCTGCTGCCGCTGTTCGTGCCGCTGGCGGCGCTCGCGCCGGTCACCGGGCGCCTCGTCGGGCGGGTGGGGGCCCGGCCGCCGATGGCCGCGGGTCTCGTGCTGGGGATCGTCGGGTGCCTGGCCCTGGTCGGACTGCAGCCCACGAGCGGCTACCCGCGCCTGCTGCCGGTGCTGCTCGGCCTCGGCGTCGGGATGGGGTTCCTGACGGCGGCCGTGGTGGCGACGGCGGTGCGCGCCGCGGGGCCGGAGCGCGCCGGGCTCGCCAGCGGCCTCAACAACACCGCCCGCCAGACCGCCGGTGCGGTCGCGGTGGCGCTCTTCGGCGTGCTGACCGGCTCCCCCGGCGATCCGGCTCGCTTCACCGCCGGACTGCACCACATCGGGCTGCTGGGGGCGGTGGTCTGGGGGCTGGCGCTGGCCTGGGTGCTCAGCGCTCCTGGTGCGGGATCCGTCCCGCCGTCCCGCCGTCGTCGCGACCACCCCGTCGGGGGTGCGCCTGCTCGCGCAGCAGGTCACGGATCTCGGTGAGCAGCTCGACGTCGGTCGGATCGGCCGGGCCGGCCTCCTCCCCGCGCTTGCGCCGCTGGGAGACGATCTTGAGCGGCAAGACGACGAGGAAGTAGATCGCCGTGGCGATGAGCAGGAACGTGATCACGGCGTTGATGAACGAGGCGTAGTCGAACACCACGCCGTTCACCACGAACGAGCCCGCGAACTGGCCGCCGCCCGCGACGAGCTGGATGAGCGGCTTGAGGAAGGCGTTGGTGAAGGCGGTGACCACCGCGGTGAAGGCGGCGCCGACCACCACGGCCACGGCGAGGTCGACGACGTTGCCGCGGAGCAGGAAGTCCTTGAAGCCCTTCAGCACCGCGGTCCCCTCGCGCTGGGTCCGATCACACGCCGGGTGGGGTCACACGCCGATCCCGGCCGTACCGTAGACGCCCCCGCGAACGCCGACGCGCCCGCCACGCCGAGAGGGGAGCTGGCGTGCCGGGCGCGTCGTCGGGTCGGGTCGCGGAGACCCAGGAGCCTCAGTTCGAGGCGGCGATCGGGTTGTGGCAGGACTTGGCGTTGGTCGCCGAGTTGCCCTTCTCCGCCTTCGAGAGCAGCGGGATGTCGCCCGCGAGGTCCTGGACGGGGACCTGGACGCCCAGCGCGTTGACCGGGATGTCGTTGTTGCAGGCGTCCAGCGAGGTGTTCGGCGCGAAGTCGCTGGAGTTGATCAGGCCCTTCTGCACGGTCGTACCGCCGTCGGTGTGGGCGAGGGCGGCACCCGTCGTGCTCGCCAGCCCGGCGCCGATCAGCGACGTCGCCAGCACGGCCTTGCGGAAAGCTCCCACGATCATGTCCTCTCGATCTGGTCCTCGGGGCGACCTGGTGATCGCGTGGCGTCACGTAATCAGAACGCCACGCACCGTGTCCGACATGGGGCGATGACAGATATCCTCACCCGATGGAGATCGCTGCCCGAGGCGGCGATCCGTGCTCGGCTGACCGTTCCGTCACCGCCATCGCGACGCTTCACCCGGAGATCACTCGGGCGAGATCACGGAATTGTCACGCTCTGTTTTCCGACTCTTTTCCGAGAGCTCCGCCCGCTGCGCCGAGAGGATGATGGCGCGCGCTCAGTGGTCGCGACCCGTGTCGTGGACCAGAGGGTCCTCCGGCGACGACCCGATAGCGTCCGCCCCGTGTCCTCCGAGCAGGCCTCCGCGCCGCCGCGCACCCTCGGTCCGCTGGTGTCCTGGGCCGCCTGGGACTGGGGATCGGCCGCCTTCAACGCGGTCATCACGACCTTCGTCTTCACCGTCTACCTCACCTCCGGCGTCGCCGCCGACGAGGCGTCGGGCTCGTCCGCGCTGGCGAACACCATCGCGATCGCGGGCGTGCTCGTGGCACTCACCGCGCCCGTCTACGGGCAGCGCAGCGACGCCTCCGGCGCCGAGCACGGCCGACAGCGTCGTCTCGGCATGCTCACCGCGGTGATCGTGGCGGCGACCGCGCTGATGTTCCTGGTCCACGGCTCGCCGTCGTACCTGCTGCTCGGTCTGATCCTGCTCGGGATCGGCACCTTCGCCTACGAGCTCGCGCAGGTGGAGTACAACGCGATGATCTACCGGCTCGCGCCCGCCGGGCGCACCGGCTGGGTCTCCGGCGTCGGATGGTCGGCGGGCTACCTCGGCGGGATCGTGCTGCTGATCGTCTGCCTGGTGCTGTTCATCGCGCCGGTCGGGGCCATCACGTTCCCGTCCCCCGACCTCGGGCCGCGGGTCATCGCGCTGGTGTGCGCGGGGTGGTTCGCGGTCTTCGCGCTCCCGGTGCTGTTCATGCGCTTCCCCTACCCCGCACCGCCCGGCGACGCCGAGGCCGCCCGCGTCGGGTGGCTCGGTTCCTACGCGCTGCTGGTGCGCCGGCTCGTCGCGCTGGGACGCAGTGACAAGAACCTGCTCGGCTTCCTCGTCGCGAGCGCGGTCTACCGCGACGGGCTCACCGCGGTGTTCACCTTCGGTGGTGTGCTGGCCGCCGGGACCTTCGGGCTGAGCCAGACCGAGGTCATCTTCTTCGCGATCGCGGCCAACGTGGTGTCGGCCGTCGGCGCCGTCGTGGGGGGCCTCTTCGACGATCGCATCGGGCCCAAGCGGGTCGTCGTCGTCTCACTCGTCGCCCTGGTGATCGTGGCCGCGGCCCTGCTGCCCGCGTCGGGGAAGGCGGCGTTCTGGGCCGGCGGCCTGGTCCTCTCGCTGTTCGTCGGGCCGGCCCAGGCCTGCTCGCGGAGCTACCTCGCGCGGCTCGTCCCGCCCGGGCGGGAAGGCGAGATCTTCGGTCTCTACGCGACGACGGGCCGCGCGGTCAGCTTCCTCGCGCCGGCGCTGTTCAGCCTGTTCATCACGCTGTTCGGCGAGCAGCGGTGGGGCATCGCCGGGATCGGGATCGTGCTGCTCGTGGGGCTCGCCGCCCTGGTGCCGGTGCGCCCGGTGCCGGGCCGGGTGGGCGCGGGGGCGGCGTCCGGGGGCGCGGCACCGACGTCGGCGGGAGTGTGAGGACCCGGCCCGTCCTGCCGACGTCGGCGTCAGGTCAGCTGAGGCGAGCAGCGAGGAAACGGATCAGGCGCGAGAGCAGCTCGCCCACGAACGCCCAGAAGATCGCCGCGATCAACGAGTTCACGATGAGCATCAGGAGGGGGTTCGTCGGCACGAAGAGGTCGCGGAAGCCGAGGATCACGATGTCGGTCACCGCGCCGACGAACTGCGCCACGCCGTTCGTCGGGTTCACGCCGACGAGGACCAGCACCACGTTCACGACGAGCACCAGCGCGAACAGCAGCGCGAGCGCCCGCACGACCGTGGCCAGCACGTTCCCGGTGCGCCAGGCGAGCTCGCCGACGTCGATGGACCGGCGGCGTGACGAGCCGACGGGCTCGCGCTCGGGCTCGGCCCAGGACGTGTCGCCCTGGCCGCGAGCGGGGCGCTCCTGGCGCTCGGCGGGGGCGTCCGCGGCCGCGTCCTTCTCGGTCTTCTGCTCGCTCGACCCGGACTTCTCGGTCTTCTGCTCGCTCGACCCGGACTTCTCGGTCTTCTGCTCGGCCGACCCGGACTCCTCGGTCTTCTGCTCAGTCGACCCGGACTCCTCGGTCTTCTGCTCGGCCGACCCGGACTCCTCCGACGACTCCTCGGACGGGGCCTGCGTCTCGTCCGCCGCCGGGCCCGTCGCCTCGTCGGTCGCCGCGTGCCGACCCGTGTTCTGCTCGGCGGAGGACCCCTGCCCGGAGCCCTCGTCCTCGGTTGACCCGGACTTCTCCTCGGTCCCCTGCTGTGCCATGTGCGAATCATGACACCAACCCGTGGCACGCTGTGACAGCGGTCGCGTTCGGCGACCGGAAATGCGTTGCACGGAACCAGCCGTAGGTGGCCTCCGGCCTCACGAGTGCGGAGCGCACCTCCTGAACACCTGCTCGTCCCACGCCTCCCGGCTGATCAGCTCGGGCATGCCCTGCCGGTACCGGCGGCGCAGGGCGGGCCAGGCACGCAGGACCTGCTGGTGCAGCGCGACCGAGACCCGCAGCAGCTCCCAGAACTGCCGCCGGTCGCGCTTGCGGTAGGTCACGCCGGTGCCGTCGGAGGTCGAGACGGTGGCGCCGTCGAGCCGGGACAGCAGGAACCAGGTGCCGTGCTCGGCGGGGACGTTGCGCTGGGGGCGGTCCCAGGCGGCGGGGTCGGCGGGCCGGAGCTGGTGGGCCAGCGCCCCGACCAGCGCCTTGAGCTGCGCGACCTTCCCGAGCGGCGGGTGGGGCCAGAGCTGCGCGGCGAGCGCGCCGATCGGCGGCTCGGGCAGGTCGCGGGCGCTGGGGTGGACGGTGCCGTCGGGGTAGCGGGCGCGGGTGGTCCGGACCGCCCCGAGAGCCGTCGGCAACGAGCCGAAGAGGGCCTTCGGGCCGGAGAGGAAGTCGCGCATCGCCATCTGGTGCAGCGCGATCGCGGAGTACTCGAGCAGGAACAGGTGCCGCAGGGTGCGCTTGAGCGAGTCGAGCAGCATCGCCTTCGGGTCGTCGGGGCCGTGCAGGGCGGCGACGACGAGCCGGTTGCGGGCGTGGAAGTAGGCCTGCCAGTCCGAGCTGTCGTCCTTCTCGACGAAGCTCAGGTGCCAGATCGCGACGCCGGGCACGGTCGCGGTCGGGAAGCCCGCCGCCCCGGCCCGCAGGCCGTACTCGCAGTCGTCCCACTTGATGAACAGCGGCAGCGGCTGCCCGACCTGTTCGGCCACGACGCGAGGGATCAGGCACATCCACCAGGCGTTGTAGTCGACGTCGGTGCGCCGGTGCATCCACAACGTCTCGCGCAGCGAGTCGACGGCGAAGTCGTGGTCGTCCTCGGTGTGCGGCGCGATCTGCCAGAAGAACGTGTTGCGGTCGACGACCTCGCCCATGGCGTGCAGGTGCGAGCGCGCCTGCAGCGAGAGCATCTGCCCGCCGACGAGCATCGGGGAGCGGGCGAACCGCGCGAACGCGAGCGCACGCAGCACCGAGTCCGGCTCGAGCACGACGTCGTCGTCCATGAACAGGATGTGCTCGCAGTCGGTGTGCTCGAGCGCCTCGTACATGATCCGGCTGTAGCCGCCGGAGCCACCGAGGTTGGGCTGGTCGACGATCCGCAGCCGATCGCCCAGGAGCGCCGCGGCCTCGTCGTACCCGTCCTGGTCGCGCACCTTGGACGTGCCCTGGTCGGGGATCACGACGGCGGTGAGCACGTCGCGCACCAGCGGGTCCTCACCGAGGGCCCGCAGGGTGGCCACGCAGTCCGTCGGCCGGTTGAACGTGGGCATCCCGACGGTGACCGCGGCGCGCCCCGGCGCGGGGCGGTCGGCGTACCAGCCGCCCTCCACGAGCTCGAGGTACCCGGGGCCGGTGCCGTGGGAGTCGCCGAGGTCTCCGCTGGAGAGGTCGAACCAGATCCACCCGCCGTCCTCGAACGGCCGCAGCGCCACGGGCACGTCGAGCGACACCGCGCCCGAGACGACCTCGCCGTGCACGTGCACCGGCACCCCGCGCGCGGTGGAGCGGTAGACGTCGACCCGGCCGGAGCCGGTCAGGCGCAGCCGCAGGTGGACCGCGTCGAGGACCGACCAGCGCCGCCAGTAGGAGGCGGGGAAGGCGTTGAAGTACGCCGCGAACGACGTCTCGGTGCCCGGCGGGATCCGCGCGCCGGTGCGGGAGAGGATCTCGGCGTGGCGGCCGCCGGAGGACGCGAGGTGCAGGACGAAGTCCTCGGCCTCGGTGTTCACCGTGCCCGGCCGCTGCGCGGTCGGCGCGGCCGAGCGCAGCGACGTCGCCGTGCCCTCGTCGAGGTAGAGCGCGCGCACCGTCGCCGGATCGGCCGGGCGCGGCAGGATGATCCGCTGCAGCAGCGACGTGCCGGCCTCCCGCAGCGTCGTCGCCGCCCCCGTCGACCCGGCTTCGCTGCGTTTCGTGTCTCCTGAGGACCCCTCGACCGTGCTCGTCACGTCCTCGACGGTAGCGGCGCCCCCGCTCCCGCCGTCGGGCTCCCCCGCGGCGCGGGTCCGCGGGCTTCGGCGGGGCGAGGCGTTGACCGCCTTCGGACGCCGGCCACTTCCTCCGCGCGCCGGTGACCCCGACGTCGGTGACGTGGAACGACACCGTGCACTCGGGCGGGACGGCCCGCGCGTGGCCCGGGCGGCTGCGGAGGGCTGGGCGCGGATGCGCTCGTTCGTGCCCGACGACCGCTGACGGGTGGCCGGATCAGGCCTCGGCGAGGTCGGCGCCGTCGAAGTCGGCGCCCTCGGTGAACCAGGGTGCGATCCGGTTGTCGAACATCGTCAGCGCCGACCCGATCGCCATGTGCATGTCGAGGTACTTGTAGGTCCCGAGACGGCCCCCGAAGAGCACCTTCCGGTTGGTCGCCTCCTTGCGGGCGAGGTCGCGGTAGCGCTCCAGCTTGGCACGGTCCTCGGGCGTGTTGATCGGGTAGTACGGCTCGTCGCCGGACTCGGCGAACCGCGAGTACTCCCGGACGATGACCGTCCTGTCCGTCGGGTAGTTCTTCCGCTCCGGGTGGAAGTGGCGGAACTCGTGGATGCGCGTGAACGGCACGTCGCGGTCGGCGTAGTTCATCACCGGGGTGCCCTGGAAGTCGCCGGTGGTGGTGACGACCTCGGGCTCGAAGTCCAGTGTCCGCCAGCCGAGCTCGCCCTCGCAGAAGTCGAAGTAGCGGTCGAGCGGGCCGGTGTACACGGTCGGCGCGTCCTCGCCGATCTGCTCACGCACGTCGAACCAGTCGGTGTCGAGCCGCACCTCGATGTTCGGGTGGTCGGCCATGCGCTCGAGCCAGGCGGTGTAGCCGTCGACGGGCAGGCCCTCGTAGGTGTCGTTGAAGTACCGGTTGTCGAAGGTGTAGCGCACCGGGAGGCGGCTCACGATCGACGCGGGCAGGTTCTTCGGGTCGGTCTGCCACTGCTTGGCGGTGTACCCCTCGAAGAACGCCTCGTAGAGCGGCCGCCCGACGAGCGCGACGCCCTTCTCCTCGAAGTTCTGCGCGTCCTCGACGTCGATCTCCGCGGCGTGCTCGGCGACCCAGCGGCGGGCCTCGTCGGGGCTCATGGCGCGGCCCGCGTACTCGCAGATCGTCGCCAGGTTGACCGGCATCGGGTACACGCGGCCCTGGTAGATCGTGAAGACGCGGTGCTGGTAGCCGGTGAAGTCGGTGAACCGGTTGACGTACTCCCACACCCGCGCGTTCGAGGTGTGGAACAGGTGCGCGCCGTAGCGGTGCACCTCGATCCCGGTCTCGGGGTCGGGCTCGGAGTAGGCGTTGCCGCCGAGGTGGGAGCGGCGCTCGACGATGAGCACCCGCTTGTCCAGCTGCGTGGCGGCGCGTTCGGCGATCGTCAGGCCGAAGAAGCCCGAGCCCACGACGACGAGGTCCGGCTGGCTCATGGGTGACGACGGTAGCCCGCGGCGCGCGGGCAACAGCCGCAGGGCCTCGCGCTCTGCGACGATGGGAGCTGTCACCGTCGGCACGGAGAGGGACCCGTCATGCGCCGCCCGGTCGCGCTCGTCGCCGCCGCGGTCCCCCCGCTGCTGCTCGCGGGCCTGGGCACGACCCACCCGACGGTGCTCACGCCGGAGTCGGCGCCCTGGTGGCGAGACCTGCACGTGATCGGGCTGCTGCTCTTCCCGCTGCTGGCCCTCGGCCCGTGGGCGGTCGTCCGCGGCCGCCATCGGCTGGTCGAGGCGGGTGGTCGTGGTGCTCGGACTGGTCTACGCCTGCTGCTACACCGCCCTCGACGTCCTCGCCGGGATCGGTGCCGGCCAGGAGACCGTCGTGGTCGGCCCGGGGCCGTGGGTGGCGGCGCTCTTCGGCACGGCCGACCGGCTCATGGTCCCGGGCGTGTACGCCTACCTCGCGAGCGCGGTGGTGGGCGGGGTGACCGGGATCGTCGTCTCCCGGGGCTTCGCGGCGCGCGCCGCGGCCGTCGTCGGGACCGTCCTCGTCGTGGCGGGCGCGTGGTCGTTCCTGACCAGCCACATCTACCCGCCGGTCGGGGTCGCGACGATGGTGGTGCTCGCCGTCGGGTGGACGACGCTCGTCGCGGCGGTCCCGCCGGTGCTCAGCTCGACGCCGCTCCCGTCGTCGCGGCGGCGGCAGCCTGCTCCCACATGAGCAGGACGACGGCGAGCACGAAGACCGCGAGCGAGGTCGGCATGCCGGGCAGCCGGGCCTCGGCGTCGCCGCGCCACGTCCCGGTGCGGCGGATGCCGCCGAGGGTCGCCGCGGCGTCAGGGCCTGGCACCCAGTCCTGGTCGGACTTCCAGATCGAGCGTCGGCGGAAGTGGAACTCGCCGCCGTCCGGGGTGCTCACCGACCAGTGCTTGCGGCCGATCCGTTCCGCGTGGGCGATCTCGGCGTCGCCGCGGGTGAGCGTGAAGCGGTTGCCGGTCCAGGTGGAGCGGACCTCGTAGGGCGCGCCGTCGAGGGTGTACTCGACGCCGGAGCGCCAGCCCTTCTTCTCCAGCACCAGCAGGGGCGCCCCGTCCTCCCGGACCTCCCAGCGGGGCCGGAGCGACGAGACCCGGTGCGCCTCCAACATGTGCGGATCGAATCAGGGTCGTCGCGCGGGCTCAAGGCGCCGGCCTACAGCGTCTCCGCGCTGACCGGCCGCAGCCGCGAGGCGTCGATCTCCCGGTCGTGAAGCGGCAGGACCAGCTCGGTGACGATGTCGGTGAGCTCGGCGATCCGGACGTTGAGCCGACGAGCCTCGTGCAGGCCGTCCTCGAGCTCCTCCATCCGAGCGATGAGCGCGGCAGGATCCATGTCGCCGGCATCGAAGCGCTCACGGGCTCGGAGACTCTCGGCCTCGAGGCGCTCCGTGCGACGGTGGAGCTGCCACCGTTCCTGCTGCGCCTGCTCCAGTGCCTCGCGGAGCACGGCCAGGTCTGCGTGGCGGGCGGCCCGCTCGGCCTCCAGCGTCTCGAGTCGGCGGTGCAGCTCGTCGATCCCGGCGACGAGGGAGTCGCGCTCGGGCACCAGGACGCGCCGTACCCGTCGTCCGAGGGCCCGTAGCCATCCTCGCCCGACCATCGACACCGCCGTGGCCCGATTCACCGGGTGCACGTGATCACCGTCCTCGTCGTCGGGGCGACGTCAGCTCCGTCGCGATCGTCGGCCGTGGTCGACACGTGAAGCGTCGAGACGTCGAGCACACGCAGCCCCGCTGCCTTCATCTCTTCGCCGAGGCGTGCCGGGTCGAGAGGTTGCGCGCGTCGTACGCGTCGTGGCTCCGGGAGCTGCTCGGAGGTGTCGGCGATGTCGAGGACCGCCTGGCCACCCGTCCTGACGACCATCGAGATCAGGCGGAACAGGTGGGCGCGGGCTTCGTCGGCCAGGGCGTCGAGCAGGCCGCTGCCGTGCAGCACCCACGGCCGCCCTTGTGCGGCACACCACGCCCCGAGGCGCAGGACGGTGCGGACGTCGCACAGGTTGACGACCTCGAAGCGCGCGGGCAGGCCGCGCCCACGGGCGACGGCCGAGGCGCGCCCCAGCGGTGCTCGGACGTAATCGACGGCGTGCACGGCCCATCCCTGGCTCGCCAGCCACAGCGCGTCCTCGCCGCGACCGCAACCGACGTCCAGGATCGTCTCCCCGCCCTCCAAGCAGTGCGCGACCGTCCATCGGGCGAGCGCCGAGGGAGCCTCACCAGGCTCGTCCGTCGGCGCCTCGTCCGCGTCGTACGTCGCCTCCCAGTACTCGCGGTCGACGTTCAGGTCCCGGAACCAGCCGAGGAACCGCCGACCGGTGCTGAGCGGAATGGCGAACCGGAATGCCGGGTCCGGGACCGACCATCCCGGTCCGTAGATCGCTTCGAGCATCCGCGCGGGATCCCTCGGTGCCGGCTCCGGTCGGTCCTCCACCATGATCGAACTGACGGGCAGGAGCTCGTCCCGCGTCACCGGAGCGCGGACGGAGAACATCTGGTACCACCAGCCGTCGAGGTGCCATCCGGAGAAGACGTCGACGAAGAAGTCCGTCAGACCCTCGTGGGAGAAGTGCATCTGGATGTGGCCGGCGGAGAGCCGGAGCGCCACGTAGCCGTGCCGCCGCAGCGCACGGCCGATCGCGAAACTCTCGCGCGCGACCTCGGCGGGGTGGCTGTGCACGCTCAGGTACCCGAGGTCGGCGTCGTCGTCGTGCTGGATCAGGTGCCCGGTGCGGACCGAGCCGAGAAGGGTGCCGAACGTCACGAACGCGTCGAGGCCCAGCTCCTCGGTCAGCACGGTCCGGACCGCGTCGAGGTGGTCGAGCAGCCGTGCCGTGGCGTTCTCGTCGGTGTCGGCCAGGGCTCGCCCGAGGGCTCCCCACTTGTTCACGACGAGGGGCCGGCCGTCCGTGTCCTCGACGCGCACCCGCGAGGGCGACGACCCGAGCTGAACCTCTTCCTCGGCCAGCGCCAGCTCACCGTCGACCTCACGGAGGCCGATCGTCACCCGTCCGTCCAGATGCGGCCGCAGGGCCTCCGGCCACGACATGCGGCGGAGCCGTCCGTCGACCGATCCGTTCTCGACGGGCTGGGCCTCGTCCACCCGGAACGACCAGATCCGGCGGCTGTCGAAGAGCACGTCGACCACGTCGCCGCGGACGTCACCGGCCCGGAAGGTGATCCCCTCCGGGTCCGGGTAGAGAGGCTTGTCGTCGACCGACGTGGCCTCGACCTCCACCTGAGCACCTCTTCCTGGGACCGGCAGGAGCCAGTATGACTCCGCGGACCTGGGGGTCGACGCCCCACCCTGGACGGTGCTTCGCCTTCTCGCGGACCTGCCGCCACCCGGGTCACCGGGCGCGGCTGCGGTCCCTGCCGGCGTGCGCCCACTCCTGCCGGCTCCGGTAGCGTGCCGACGCTATGACCACCGGCGCCGTGCAGGCGGACGTGCTCGAGCTGTGCGCGAGGGTGCGTGCGATCGTGGCAGACAGCTGGGGATACGACGCCGTGCTGGCGGGCGGGACAGCGCCCGGTCCGATCAGGGAGAACGGCTACTCGGACGACCCCGCTGACTTCGCCGGGGCATTCGTGTCGCGCCGAGGCGACGTGGCCGGGATCGGATCCGATCTACGCCAGATCGCCTTCGTGTTGATCGACGCCGGGCTCGTGGTGCAGGCGGGGCCGACGTCGCTGAAGGTGTCGGTTCCCGAACGACCCGAGGTGTCGGCGACGTTCTTCACTCTTCACATCGACAGCGCGGGAACCCTTCGGCCTCCCGCCGCCGCCGTCCTGCCGCCGGCGGTAATCGAGGAAGTGTACTGGGCACATTTCTACGCCCACAATACGTACGCGAGTGGCTCGACGTTCCAGTCGTTGGTGCAGTCCTGGACGGATCTCCCCGACGTCGTCGTCGACATCGGGTGTGGTGACGGGCGCGACACCTACGCCTTCGCCGCTGCGGGTCACCGCAAGGTGACCGGACTCGATCGCTCCCATGTCGCCATCCGGGAGGCCCGTCGCCGGGCCGAACAATGGGGCCGCTCCGAGGGGCTCTCGTTCCAGCTCTGTGACGCAGGCGATCCCGTCCGGCTGAGGGCCGCTCTGCGGGCCGCCCGCGACGGCTCGGCGCCGATGGTGTTCTACCTGCGTTTCTTTCTGCACTCGGTCACCGAGGCCGTGCAGAACGTGCTCATGGACGCGATCGCCGACTGCTCGCGGTCCGGCGACTGTTTGGCTGCCGAGTTCCGCACCGAGAAGGACGCGGCCAACCACAAGGTGCACGGAAACCACTACCGCCGATTCCAGAACGGACCGGCGTTCGGGCGACTGTTGCGCGACGTCCACGGTTTCGTTCCGCTGCTCGAGCAGGAGGGCACCGGGTTCTCGCCGTATGGAAGTGAGGACCCGCACCTCTATCGGGTCATCGCCAGGCGGAGTTGACGCGGCCCGATCCGCGAGCCGGGACGAGGTCACCCGGTCCGGCAGTCCGCCGCCTGCTCGGGCAGGCGGGGTAGCGGTAGGCGGTGCGCTCCGCTGCGCCAATGAGATTGGCCCAGAAACGTCCGAGGGTCAGCGGGTCGCGCACCGAAGCGAGCATGTCCTGCGTCCGGGGGCAGGCCACCGCCGTCCGCGCCGACGCGAGCTGGGCCGCGTCGAACCACTGCGGGTCGGTGACACCCGCGTCGGCGAGGTCCCAGGAGACCGGCAGCTCCTTGTCGTGCCCGATGCGGCCGTCGGGGACGCTCGTCGAGTGGGCGGCCAAGGGGTTGGTCAGCCCGACGTCGTCGTGCACCCGAACGTCGAGCGGGGCCAGCTCACCAGTGACACCGAGGTTGAGCCCAGACGATCGTCGACGGCACGCCGGGCGCCTCACGGAACTGCGACCAACTGTCGGAGGGCCCGCGCAGCACGAACGTGCCGGGCGGTGCGGCGGCGGTCGTGGCCGCGCCGCTCGGAGCCACCGGGTGGTGGACGTAGTCGGCGGACGTGATCGGGTGCGGACGGCCGGTGATGTCCACGTAGTACATGCGCTCGTTGGCGATGAAGTTCGGGCCGAGCTTGTCGCTGTAGTCCGGGCGGAGACCGGCGAGGCACACCAGCGACCACACGGCGAGCACCGCCACGGCCGGGAGCTGCTCGCGCCGGACGGGGACGGCCATGACCGGGAGCACCAGGCAGAAGATCGCGGGCAGGAGCATGCGGGCATGCATGAAGTCGCCGCCGACGCGGGTGACGTAGAGCCCGAGCAGCAGCCCCGCGAGCGGCGGCGCGCCCGCGATGGCCAGGGCCACGAGGCGGAGCGCACGGTGCGGCCCGGTGCCCCACGCACGGACGGCGAGCGCCAGCCCCAGCACGGTCAGCACCGCCGCGGGAACCCAGAGAACATAGGTCCCGACCAGGTCGTCGAGGTAGTTCAGGCCGTCGGTCCACCGCGGCCGGGCGGCCTCCTTCGCCAGCGCGGTCGAGGGCACGAGCAGGCCGTAGTAGCCGGCACGGAAGATCTCGTACGCCACCGGCAGCGCGATGGCCGCACCGGCCGAACCGAGCAGGCGCCTCGGACCCCGGCGCACCTCGAGGACCACTACGACCACGCCGAGGACCAGGGCGACCAGCACGAGGTCGGGCCGTACGAGCGGTGCCAGGCCCACGACGACGGCGAGGGGCCAGACCCGTCCGGTGGCGTCGTCCGCGCGGCGCGCCTCCAGCCGGCGCACGAGCAACCACCAGCTCAGGCCGAGCCACCCGACGATGAGCCCGGTCTCCAGCCCCGAGGTGCCGAAGTCCCAGAACGGCGGGAGCGCCACGACGAGCAGCGCCCCGCACGGAACCATGCGCGGCGGGGCTCCGAACAACCGGCGCGCCGCGTCGAGGGCGAGGCCGAGCCCGGCCACGGAGAGGATCAACCCGAGCACGACGGCGGCCCAGTTCAGCGCCTGACCGGGCAGCAGCCCCGGGAGGGCCAGGAGGGCAGTCCAGAGGGTCGATGTGTCGGCCTCGACGCGCTCGCCCACGTTGAACACCGGGCCGTGACCGGCGGCGAGCTGCCGCACCGTGCGCAAGACGATGAGGCCGTCGTCGCTGATCCAGCGCCGGTGCCACACGAGGGCGGCGAAGACCGCCGTGGTGCCTCCGAGCACCAAGAGGTTCCAGCGTGGCGGGCGGGGAACCGGCGCGGGCTCGTCCGTGACGGACCCGGCCGGTTCCGCCGTGGCCACGCCATCGATCACCGTGCTCACTGAGTCCGCCCCCCTCGCCGACCTGCGGCGACATGCAACCACCCGCGCCGACGACCCCACTCATGAGGTCGCCCGTGCGCGATCGTTGCTGGTCCCCGAGTACGCCTTACGGAGCGAGGACCCGCACCTCCATCGGGTCATCGCCCGTCGGAGTTGACCATCGCTCGCCACGGGCAGGGGAACCGATGCCAGCCCACCGGTACTGGTAGTTCACGATCCTGGGAGTAGAAACGCGCACCTCACGTGGAGCGCAGAACGCTTCCCTGGGGGGTACATGGTCGTCGAGGCGGACGAACTGGCCACGCGCGAGAGTCCGCGCGGCGACAGTTCTCTGAGCCGTCGGCGCGCGCGGTGGCCAGCCGCGTCGGCCCTGCTCTGCGGTCTGCTCAGCGTGGTGGCCGCCCTCGCGCTGCCCTTCGCTCCGGTCTCGGTGAACCAGCCCGAGGTGTCGTGGCCGACCGACCCGACCGCGCCGACCTCGACGATGCTGATGTTGAGCGCCTACCGCCCGCTCGCCCTCGACGCCACGTTCAGCTGCCGCCTCGCCCAAGCCGCAGGCTCGACCCCCGGCTCCACCGTCGTGGCGACGACCCGGCCCGACTCGCCCCCGGGGGTGGCGGCCGGTCTCGTGGTGTCATCCGCGGACGGCGTCGTGACCGTGACGTCGCGCGGGGACCCGGTGGCCCGCGACCCCATCGGTCCCGGCCCGTGCCGGTACCGGATCGCCGGAGAGGGCGACACCGTGGTGTTCACCCGGGACGGGCGCGAGCTCGGGCGGGGCCCGATGCCCGACGTCGATGTCCTGACGACGTCGGTCCGCGGGGTTCCCGGTGGGTCTCCCGCAGATCTTTCGGTCCGGGTCACCGTCGATGACCGGTTCTCGACGAGCCCCACCCCCGCGAAGCTCGCTCTCCTCGCCATCCTCGCCGTCTCGACCTGCGCCGCGGTCGGCCTGCTCTTCGTCGCCGACCGCCGTGTGCGGGGTCCGACCGAGCGTCGCGACAAATCCGCGCCGGAACGATCCCGGGGTGGTCGGCTGCTCGGTGCGGCCGTGGACGCCGTGGTCGTGGTCATCCTCGTCGCCTGGCTCTTCCTGGCGCCGCTCACCCCGGACGACAGCTACTACAGCGCGATGGCGACGAACGCGCCCTTCGAGGGCTACGTCGGGAACTATTATCAGGTCTTCGACCAGGGGTTCACGCCGTTCACCTGGATCTACCAGGTGCTGGCCTGGTGGCAACAGATCGTCGGGCTCAGCCCGGTGGCCCTGCGTATCCCGGCGCTGGTGTGTGGCCTGCTCACCTGGGTCTGCGCTCGTCGGCTCGTCCTCGTGAGGGGAAGGGATCGGTCCGGCGCCCTGGCCTCGCCCGGGTCGCGCCGAGGTGTGCTGACCACCGCTGCCGTGGCGGTCGCCTTCCTGGCGTGGTGGATGCCGTTCGACCTCGGGGTCCGTCCCGAGCCCGTCATCGCCCTCGCCACCACGGCCTCCCTGCTCTGTGTGGTGCTCGCCGCGGAACGCGGATCGCTCGTCCTGGCCGGGGCGGCGGTCGGGATCTCCTCGCTCGGGGCAACGGCCTCACCGACCGGACTCGTCGCCCTCGCGCCCCTGATCGCCGGCCTCCCGGGACTCTGGCCGACCTTGAAGGGGAACGGCGGGCGTCTCGCGACGACCGCCAGGGTCCTCTGTGTCCTGGCCCCGGGTGCCGTCGGCGCCGTCGCCGCGTTCGGGGACGGTTCCTGGCGCGATTTCGTGCACGCGCAGCAGCTTCTCTACGGCGTGCAGACCTTCGAGAGCTGGTACACCGAGTACAAGCGGTGGGAATCGCTCCTGGACGCCGGGTCGTCGTCGTATGCGGTCCGGGCGGCGGTGCTGGTCACCGCGCTCGCTCTCCTCGGGTTCGTCGTGCTGTGGGCGGCCGCGAAGGCACGTTCACGTCCGCTCCCCCGACGCCTCGTCGTCACTGCGGCGACGGTCGCTCTCGCGTTCGTCCTCCTGGCGCCGAGCCCGAGCAAGCCGTGGATGCACTTCGGGGCGATCGCCGGGGTGGGCGGCGTGTTCCTCGCCGTGATGGTCGTGGAAGCCCCGCGGGCCGTTCGTGACCTCGCCGGTGGACGGCGGCTGCCACGGGCCGCCGTGCTCACAGCCGTCGTGGCCGTGGTGCTGACGCTCGCCCTGGCCGGTCACGGCGTCAATACCTGGTGGCTCTCCACCTGGTCGCCTGAGATGCCACACGCGGGAACGCCCCCGCAGGTCTGGATCTTCCGGTTCGACCAGCCGCTGTGGTGGCTCCTCGCGGTGATCACGGTCGTGCTTCTCGTGAGAGTTGTCGCCGGGCGCCACGATCAGAAGTGGAAGCCGTACGCCGCGGTCGTCGCCCTTTCTGCGGTCGTGGCCGTGTTCCTCGCGAGCAATGTCGTCTACATGCTCGGTACGTTCGGGCTCGAGGCCGCGCGGACCGCCGACTCCTGGTCGATCCCCGGCGAGAACCTCCACGACCCGTTCGCGACGCAATGCGCAGCCGGCTCGCAGGTGCAGGCCGCCGACCCGATCGGCCCGCCGCTGAACCCCGACCCGCGCGCGCCGTCCCCCCCGCCGAGTCGCGGTTTCGCGCCTGGAGGATGGGTCGGCTCGGCTCCACCGCCACTCCCGCCCCTCCCACCACCCGAGGAGACCGGTTGGGGAAGCCTGACAGCGGACCCGGCCAGTCCGGGCACGCTTCCCGACGAACGGACCGGGACTCTGACGACCCCGTGGTTGACCATCCCGGCGGCCGGACCCGATCAAGCCGTCACCTCGCTGGTTTCGGGCCGTACCGGCGACGGGAGCACGCTGACCGTCGAGTACGGGCGACTCTCCCCGGGTGGCGTCGACGTCGTGGGGTCGCGCCCCCTCGGTGAAGCGGCCGACCCTACCCAGTCCGTCAGTTCCGACGCGTGGCGCAGCGTGGACCTCGCAAGCCGGGACGCCGCCCCGCCAGCCGGAGCCGACCTACTTCGTCTCGTCGCCGTGGACGACCGCACGGACATCGGGGGATGGATCGCGTTCACGGCACCACGCGTGAGCCGCTTCGTCCCGATCGACGACGTCGTCGCCGCGGGCGCACCGACGGCCCTGTCCTGGCCGGTGGCGCTGCTGTTCCCCTGCATCCGGCAGCCACGCATCCAGAACGGCATCACGGAACCGGCGGTCTGGGCAGTCGGATACGCGAACGGTCCGCTGGAGTTCCTGCGGGACGGGACCTGGCAGACCGGCCGCGGCGGCGTGTTCGGGCAGGCGGGCCGGGAGGCCGACGTGACCCAGCTCGTCTCCCGCTTCCGGACCGACCCCGGCATCCGTCCCGTGCAGGTGTACCGACTGCGGGAGCCGTACGAGCGCGACGCCTACACGCTCCTCCCGGGCCGGCGCCTCGTTGCGGGATGGGACTCGGGCTGACCTCACCCGCTCCCCTACCATCTGGGTCAGACCATCCGATGCCCGTCCGGGCGGAGATCACGGCACCCAAGCGCGGGGGAGTGCCGAGCGGAGGCGGCCGGTGACGGTGACGACGAGGCAGGCGACCGGTGCGCTCCCCGAGCAGGGACCCGAGCTCACGCGGCTGATCGCCCAGCGCGGCTTCTTCGCCGCGCCGTTCGACCGGGTGCCCGACGACGTCTACGCGACCGTCGAGGGGGACGTGGCGTGCCACCGCTCGGGTGCCCTGCTGGGTCCGGGCGGCCACGTCTCCCAGAACACCTATTTCGGCCGGTTCCCGGCGAGCTACTGGCAGCGGTGGACGCCGGTCACCGAGGTGGTGCTGGAGACCACGGTGAGCGGCAGCGGGCGCATCCACGTCCGCGCCTCGGACCCCGGAGGCTCTCCGCGCACCCTGGCCACCCGGGACGTCGTGGGGGCCGATGAGGACCGGGTGGACCTCACCGTGGCGATCGATCGCTTCGTCGACGGCGGGGCGATCTGGGCCGAGTTCTCCGCCGGCGCCGGCACCCTCGAGGTCGTCGAGGTCCGGTGGAGCGTGGGAGCCCCGGCCGTCCTGCGTCCCACCGCGCTGGTGATGTGCACCCACGACCGCGCGGACGACTGCCTGTTCACCCTGGGCGTGCTCGCCGGCGACCTCGAGGCACGCCGCATGCTCGACGCGGTCTACGTCGTCGACCAGGGAGGGGACACCGTCGAGTCCCGGCCGGCGTTCGCCGACGTCGCCGACGCGCTCGGCGCGTCCCTGCACTACCTGCGCCAGCCCAACCTCGGCGGCGCCGGCGGCTTCACCCGCGGGCTCTACGAGGTGGCCGACGTCGAGGGCGCGGGGCACGCCAACGTCCTGTTCATGGACGACGACATCCTGCTCGAACCCGACGTCGTCGTCCGCCTCACGGCGTTCGCCAACCAGAGCGTCGAGCCGGTGATCGTCGGCGCTCAGATGCTGCACCTGCTGCACCCGACGAAGCTGCACGTCGGCGCGGAGACCGCCCGGTTCACCACCGTGGAGCCGGGACTCGCGGTGCCGGGCGCGCTGGACAAGGCCGACGTCACCGAGGAGTTCCAGGACAAGCGGGTCGACGCCGACTACAACGCCTGGTGGACCTGCCTGATCCCCTCGGAGATCGTGGCCGACGCCGGCTACCCGATGCCCTTCTTCTTCCAGTGGGACGACGTCGAGTACGGCTACCGCGCCCGCGCCCGCGGCCACGCGACGGTGACGCTGCCCGGGGCCGCGGTGTGGCACCACGACTTCGACTGGAAGGACGAGGACGACTGGGCGCGGTACTTCACGCTGCGCAACGCCATGATGATCGACGCCCTGCACGGCGACTTCCAACCGGCCGCCAGCGCGAAGGTCGCCGGCCGCTGGATCGCCGAGTGCCTCGCGTCGATGCGCTACGGCGAGGCGGCCACGCTGGTGCTCGCCGTCGAGGACTTCCTGCGCGGCCCGGAGTCGCTGCGCGACGGCGGGGTGGCCGCGCTGCGCGCGGTCCGCGAGCTGCGGGCGGCGTACCCGGAGACGGTGCGGCACCCCGCGTCGACGGTGCCGGGGCTGCCCGCGGCCGGCCGGCCGATCGAGCACGCGCCGTGGGGCCCGTCGAGGGAGACCGCGGTGCTGGTCAAGCGCCTGCTCTGGCAGCTGCGCGGCCGCTCCGGAGGCACGGTGTCGATCAGCGCCGAGCAGGCCTCGTGGTGGCACGTGTCGCGCTTCGGCGCCGCCGTGGTCACCGACCGCTCGCAGGAGGGCGTGCGGCTGCGGCGCCAGGACCGCGAGGCGCTGATGGCTATCGGCCGCCGTGCGGTGGCGACCCTGTGGCGGCTTCGCCGCGAGGGCGACGACGCCGCCGACCGGCTGCGGGCAGCCGTTCCCGAGCTCACGAGCCGGGGGCACTGGCAGCGCCTGTTCGACGTGTAGCACGCTCATCGCTCGGCCCGATCCGTCGGTCCGACCATCCCGGGGAGGACCCATGATCCGCAGCTTGCGCCGCCGTGCCGGCAGTGCACTGGCGCGCGTCGTCGACGAGGTCGTGCGTGCCCGACTCGACGCCCGCATCGAGCAGCACGAAGCGTGGCTGCAGACGCGCCTGGACCAGATCCTCGACGAGGCCAACGACGCCGACCGTCGCAGCCGGCGGGACATCTTCCAGGCCTCCGAGCGCGAGGCCGTTCGCTCCAGCGCCCGGTTCGCCTACGAGCACTTCCCCACGGCCACGATCTACTTCGACAAGTACGAGACGCTCGAACACGCGGTCCGCGCCGCACCTGCCGAGGGGATGGCGCTCGAGTTCGGCGTCTACAGCGGGTCGACGCTCGCGGTGATCGCGAAGCTGCGCGACGGCGACGTCTACGGGTTCGACTCGTTCGAGGGCCTGCCCGAGAACTGGCGGTCGACCTTCGCCGCCGGCACGTTCGCCGTCGACGAGCTGCCCCGTGTGCCCGGCGCCGAGCTCGTGGTCGGGTGGTTCGACGAGACGCTGCCCGGCTTCCTCGAGGATCACCCCGGACCGGTCGCGCTGCTCCACGTCGACGGCGACCTGTATTCGTCGGCGAAGACCGTGCTCGACCTGTGCGGGCCACGGCTGGTCGAGGGATCCGTCGTGATCTTCGACGAGTACTTCAACTATCCCGGCTGGGAGCAGCACGAACACCGGGCGTGGCAGGAGTGGGTCGAGCGAACCGGCACGGAGTTCGCCTACGAGGCCTACACCGCGGACGACGAGCAGCTGGTCGTGCGGATCACGCGCCCGGGCGCGCACCGCTGAGGTCCGGGTCGCGGTCACTGCGCCGACGACGGTCCTGTTCTTCCAGTTGACGCTTGATAAAGCCTCTGCTTGAATTCGGGCATGGGAAGCACCGTCGAGGATCACCGCCTCGATGCCCTGTTCACGGCGCTCGGTGACGCCACCAGGCGGGACATCGTGGCTAGGCTGAGCGCGGGCGAGGCGACGGTCAAGGAGCTGGCGGAGCCGTACGCCATGACCATGCAGGCCGTGTCGCAGCACATCCGGGTGCTCGAGCGGTCCGGCCTGATCAGCCAGGGACGGCAGCGCCAGACCCGGCCGTGCCGGCTGGAACCCGCGGCGCTCGAGGCCGCGCTCTCATGGATCGAGGAGAGCCGACGCACGTGGTCGGAGCGGATGGACCGGCTGGAGACCCATCTCGCCCGCGTGCAGGAGCGTGAGAACCGGTGAGCGACGACGAACTCGTCTACCGGCGGGTCCTCCGAGCGCCGCGCGAGCTGGTGTGGCGGTGCCTCACCGAGCCGGCCGAGCTCGCACAGTTCTGGGGCCCGAGCGGCATGGCCACGCCGGTCGACGGCATCGTGGTCGAGCTCCACGTCGGTGGCCGGTTCGAGACCCTGATGGTGGGCCCGCACGGCAGCCATCGCATGGTCGCCACCTTCACCGAGGTCGTCCCGCCCGAACGGCTCGCCTGGATCGACGCGGCGACCGGGATGCACACCACCAGCACGCTCGACGACCTCGGGGACGGCAGAACCGCCGTCGTCATCCACCAGCGGAACGCGCCCGAGGCGGTGCGCACGCCCGAGGCCCGCCCCGGCTTCCTCACGTCCCTCGACAAGCTCGAGGAACACCTCGCCCATCTCGTGCAAGGAGACCGATCGTGACCGACCTGCAGTCCTTGGTCGCGCCGACCTACGAGGGGCTGGCCGAGCTCCTCACCACCGCCGCCGTCGACACGTGGGACGCCCCGTCGTTGTGTGAGAAGTGGCTGGTGCGCCACGTGATCGCGCACGTGACGATGCCGGCGCGGCTGACCCCCGAGCAGTTCGGGGCCGAGATGGCGGCGGCCGGCGGCGACTTCGCCGTGCTCTCCGACACCGTGGCCATGCGGGACGCCTCGCTGCCCGTCGCTGATCTCCTCGACCAGCTCCGATCGCCGGGACTGCACTCGTGGCAGCCGCCGGGCGGCGGCGCAGCCGGTGCGCTGAGCCATGCCGTCATCCACTCCCTGGATGTCACGATCCCGCTCGGCCGGCCTCCGGTCGCACCATCGGAGGCTGCGACCACCGTGCTCGACCACCTCGTCGCCGCGCGCGGCACCTGGTTCGGGGTCGACCTGACCGGTGTGCGGCTCGAGTCCGCCGACACCGCCTGGAGCTGGGGAGACGGCCGGCTCGTTCGCGCCGACACCGGCGCTCTGGTGGCGCTCCTGAGCGGTCGAGCTCTGCCCGACGGCCGAACGCTGCCCCGCAGCTGACACGCCGAGGCTCGATATGTGTTCAGACGGGACCGGGTCGTGACGTCGGCAACATCTCGACCCGGCCTCCGGGGTGGCCCGACGTCCGGCTGACGATGCGCTGAAGACGGCCGCCGACGAATGGGATCCGGTCGAGGTCGTCGCCGATCGTTGACCCGAGTCCGAACGGGTGGAGCCGGGCGGACGACGACCAGCGAGCGGGAGTCGGCATGAGCACACCGTCGGACGACCCCACGGTTCCGCGCTCGGGACCCCCACCACCGCGTCGGTGGTCTCGCCGGTGGTTGGCGCGCGCCCTTGCGGTGCTCGTCGCGCTGGTGCTCGTCGGCGGCGGCGTCGGCATCGGCCTGGCCGTCTCCGGCGGCGTATGGCACCCGGCGATGGCGGTCCCGGCGCCCGGGCCCGCGGCCCAGGCCGGGACGAAGAACCGTGGGGCGGGCAAGGTCGACCCGGCCCGCCAGGCCTGGGCGCGCCAGTACGGGCAGGACCACGACACCATGCCCGACCTGGCCCCGGTGAGCTCGGCATCGCCGGTCCAGCAGGCCGCGGCGACCGACCTGCTGGTGCGCACCGAACAAGCCACCGCGAAGTGGAGCGACCCGAACGCCGCCAAGGCCGCAGGCTATGACCTGCAGGCGAGCCTGGCCCGCCACAACCGCACCAAAGGGCCCGCGCTGACCCGGCAGATGCAGCGCATCGACGCCGGCACCGCGCGCCCGGGCGCCCCGATGCCGATGCTGCACGTGCCCAGCCGCGCCGCCCGCAGCGACGGCAAGCTGCTCGACCCGGACGCCCCGGAGACCCTCATGTACGGCTACACCGGTCACGGCGCGTGGACGCTGATGGGTGTCATGTACACCGCGAACGAGGCCTACCCGCAGCCACCACCCGACCCGGGCGGACCGATCACCCGCTGGCACTACCACCCTCGCAGCGGCGGCCAGAGCCTGATGATGCACATCTTCTTCGTGCCGGGAAACGATCTGTCCCACGCCTACGCGCTGAACATGAAGAGCTGACATGGACGTCCGACGATTCGTATGGACCGCGAGGAGCAGCCCCTGGCGCTGGGTGCTCGCGACGGCTACGGCGGTGGCCGCCGCGGCGCACGTTCCCGTAATCGCGCCCCACCTCGACGAGGCGCCCTACATGGGCGCGCTGTTCATCGTCCTCACGGTGGGGTGTGTCGTGCTGACCGCAGCCGCTCTGACCCGCGACAGTGCCGCGGTCTACGCGCTGGCCGTGCTGACCTGCGGCTTGGCCATCATCGGCTACATCGCCACCCGGGTGGTCGCCTTTCCCGAGCTCGACGACGACGTCGGCGACTGGCTCGAGCCGCTCGGCGTCGTCTCGATCCTGGCTGAAGCCATCGTCGTCACCGCCGCCGTCAACGCGCTACGAGGGCGCCCCACACCGGCGCCGGGCCGGGAGCGATCGCGTCGGTGGCACGCGACGCGGTGACGACCTGCTCCCGCTCACGTCGAAGCCCAGGTGATGTGGAGCTCCTCCGGGCCGCGGTTGCCGGCGTTGCGGTACCAGCGGATCGGGGCGTCGGGAAGCAGGCGGACCTCGCCGAGGCGGTCGAAGAGCTCCCGGAGGGCGATCGCGGACTGCTCCCGGGCGAGGCGCGCACCGAGGCATCCGTGGGGGCCGTGACCGAAGCTCAGAACTCCCCGCGGGTCGCGGGCCACGCTGAAGCGATCGGGGTCGGGGAAGTGCTCGGGGTCGCGATTCGCCGACACGAGGGCCAGTTGGACGACGGCTCCCGCCGGGATCGTCTGGCCGTGCAGCTCGATGGCGTCGCGGGCCACGCGCGGGACGAGGGTCACGGGCGGTTCACAACGCAGCGTCTCCTCCAGCAGGGGCGACATGAGGTCCGGGTCCGCCCGGACCGCGGCGTACTCGTCGGGATGCTGCAGCAACAGCCACACCGCGTTGCCCAGGAGGTTGCGGACTGCGATGTGGCCGGCGAGGAGCAGGAGCATCGTGTTGGCCACGATCTCGTCCTCGGTGATGCCCTCGTGCCCCTCGGACAACGCGGCCATCGTCCCGACGAAGTCCGGTTGCGGCTCTCGCCGTCGCTGCGCCAGCAGGGTACGCGTGTAGTCGATCATCCGGCGGGCGCTGCCGGCCATGCGCCGGGCCGCGTCCTCCGTGATCGGGATTTCGTTGAAGAAGTCGACGAAGTCGAGCGACCACTGCACGAGGTGGTCGCGGTCCTCGACGGGCGCACCGATGAAGTCGGAGAGCACGTAGGCGGGCAGCAGGAGGCCGAAGTCCGCCGAGAGGTCGAGACTGCCGTGGGGGCGTCGCCGCTCCACCATCTCCGCGGCCGCCCGACGGATCGGCTCGTGCAGCGCCTGGATCGCGCCCGGGTTGAAGCCGGCGTGCAGATGGTGGCGCAACTTCGCGTGCGGCTCCCCGTCGCGCATGATGAGGAAGTTGCCGAAGAACGGGACCAGCTCCGCCACCTCGTTCCGCACGGCGACGGGCACCGCCTCCAGGAAGCCCTCCATCCGGTCCGCCGACATGCGGGGATCGGAGAACAGCGCGCGCACGTCGTCGTAGCGGAACACGAACCACTGCTGGGAGGCGGCGTCGAAGTGGACGGGGCGGTGCTCCCGCAACCACGCGAGGTCGGCGAACGGATCGTCCAGCTTCGCGGGATCGTCGAGGAAGAACGGATCGAGGGCGGTCATTGATGCGCTCCTATCGGTGCGAGGCGCGTGAACCTCGACGGGAGCGCGAGGCTCAGCGAGAAGAAGTCGAGCTGGATGCAGAACAGCGCCGCCCCGACGGGCAGGAACTGCACGACCTCACGCGTCGTCCCCGTCGCCGCCATGCACCCCCCGGGCTCGACCGGTCGCACCTGGCGCCGGCGCCACCTTCGGCGACTCTGCGGCGACTCTGCGGTCCCCCTCGTTACCCCGATCGTCGCAGGCGAGGCGGTCTTGGACAATGGCACTCACCCGGGACTCACGCAGCGTGGCACGGTGGTCGCTCATCGGGACGGCCGAGGCGCCGTCGGCGATGCTCGCGACCCTTCCGGTGCCCAGCAGGCGGATCCATCGAGGTCGTGGCAGTCGCTGGTCGAGCGGTAGAACCGGAGGACGTCGCCGGGCTCGACGGCCGGCGGACGGCCCGCGCGCTCGTCGAGCATGAACAGCATCGCGAGCGTGCGGGTGCCGCCGTAGTCCTGGCCCACCTCGCCCGCTGACATCCGCCCGGAGCGTATGCCGGCGTCCAGTCGGGCCAGCGTGGAACTCTGCGTCCCGCCCGCGTCGACCCGGAACGGCCAGTCGATGGGCAGGCTCTGGCGCCCCGAGGCGAGGTCCGCGCGCCACGGGACGGTCCGCACCACCGGGACGGCAACGAGCGCCAGAGCCACGACCGTCACGGCGGCCACCCGCAGGCGGACACGCAGGCGGTCGGTGCCAGCTACTACGTCGAGACCGACCGCGGCCAGCAGCGCCACGACTACGGTGACCGCGACCAGCCGGCGGGACCCGGGCACCCCGCTGGACACTACGTAGAGCCCGACCGCGACCAACGCGACCGCCGCCCACCAGCGGGTCGCCGGGCGGACCACCACCGCGACCACCGCGCCGGCGAGCAGCAGCGCAGCGACACCACGCCCGCCAAGGGTCGGCATCGGGGAGAAGTAGTAGTAGGACGACCCCGAGCTCGTTGCGTACGTCGCGACCTGGAGCAGGTGGGTCGGGATCGCCGTCAGGTCCGCCCCGGCAACGCCGCCACCGGTGACGAGCTGCCCGCCGTTGTGCCACCACAGTAACGGCCAGAACACCACCGCCGCCCCGCCGAGCAACCCAGCGGCTGCCGGCAGCAAGGCTTGCCGCCTTCGCGCCCGTGCTGCGGCGGCCACGGTGACGACGACCGCCCACGCGAGGCCGGCGGTGTAGAGCGAGACTGCGACCCCGGCGAGGACGATGCCGAGCGGCCACCACCGTCGCGTCGAGGTGACCACGTACAGCGCGGCCGCGCCGGCGACCGCCTCGAGCCCGTTCTCCGTGCCGACCCAGGACACGACCGATACCCCGGGCAGTACCGCGACCAGTACCCCGGCCAGCACTGCCGTGGGGCGCGCGCAGCCGAGCCGCCGGCGGGCCACGACGAAAAGCAGCGGCGCGATCAGTGCGGTGGCCAGCGCCTTCCATTTTCGCGCGTAGAGCAGCCCGTACGCGGGGTCGAGGTGACCGGCGGCCCAGTAGAACAGCTGCGAGGCGACATTCGTCGAGTAGACGGAGGGCTGCCAGCGCAGTGCGATCGACATCGCGTCCCGGTGCGTGATGGAGGCTTCCTCTCCGGTGATCACGCCCTGGCGCGAGGCTGCGGTGGCCAACCACAGGAACCACGCGGCTGCGAGAACGTAGAGCGCGAGGGCCACCGCTACATCTGCCCGGGCACGGGTGACGGGCTCCATCGCCGCCGCTACTGATCGGCGCGGCGGAGCAGCACGGTCTGCGGCCACGCCCGATATCCCCCGTGTCATCCGGCTCGGAGTCGACATCGTGACGAACGACGAGCAGCTCAGGGCGAGGTCGTGAGGTAGAGGCGGCTGTCCCAGCGCGGCCCGGCACTCGTGTCCGGATCCGCCGCGACCACACGGGCTCCGAGCGACTCGACCAACCGGTGCACCTCAGGCTCCGGGGTCGCGTGCATCTCCATCCCGCGCCGCAGGACACGCGCCACCGGCACGGGGAGGGCGGAGAGCGCCCGGCCCGCGAGGGAGCCCGACGGCTGCGTCGGCATCTGGAACACGACGAGTGCGCCCGGACCGGCGACGCGCCAGAACTCGCGGATGTAGCCGTGCGCGAGGACGGGCGGCATGTGCTGCAGGACCCGGCACGAGTAGATGAGGTCGACCGAGTCCGTCTCCACCGCGGCCAGGTCGGTGCCGGTCACCTGGACGAACCGGCATGCGGGGTGGGGCACGATCTCCCGGGCCTTGTCGAGCATCGTCGGCGAGATGTCGCAGCCGAGGACCTCGGCGAACCCGGCCGCGGCCAGGCCGTAGGAGAGCCGCCCGGCGCCGCACCCGAAGTCCAGGGCCCGCCCGCGTCCGGCCTCGAGACCCAGCCGCTCCACCCGGTCCAGCACGGTCCGGATCTCGTCGACCCCCGTTGCCAGGAAGTCCTCCGTGCTCCACCGGTTGCGGCTCTTGCGCCTGTCGGTGAGCACCGCCCACATCGGGTCGTCGCGACCGAGCCTCGTCCAGGTGCGGGAGACGTCGTCGATCTCCCCAGAGGTCTCGGATTCGGTGGTCACGTGCGGCTCCAAGCGGTCGGGACGGACCAGTCGGCGGCCTTGGTCAAGACGGCCTCGTAGTCGTCGAGCACGGCATCGACGCTGAACGCCTCGGCCGCCGCGGCGCGGCCGGTCACCGGATCGGGCGGGGTGTCCCGGAGCCGGGCGAGCCCCTCACGTAGCGCCGGCACGTCGGCCACGGGGACGATCGTGCCGAACCCGGTCCGCTCGACGGGGAGGCGGACCCCCGGTAGGTCGCTGACCAGCGCCGGCACCCCGGCGAGCATGCCGACGACCTGCACGATCCCGAACGCCTCGAATGCGTTGATGGAGGGAAGGGCGAAGGCGTCGATGGAGGCGTAGAAGTCGGGGAGCCGCCGATCGGGGACGAATCCGAGCAGGTCGATGCGGTCGTCCCCGCCGGCGTGGGCGCGCACCCGCTCGACGACGCTGCCGCCCGCCACACCGCTGTGGTCACCGCCGATGAGCAGCCGGGACTCGGGGTCGTCGAGGGACAGGAAGGCGTCGACGAGGTGCTCGACGCCCTTCTCCTCGACGATGCGCCCGAGGAACCCGACGTGGAATCCGTCGCCGCGCCGATAGCTCGGCTCGCCCGCGGCCACCGGGACGCAGGGCGGCGGGATCGCGACCATGTGCGGCGCGATCACCGGCCACAGCCGACTGCGGCGCGCGTAGTCCTCGCTGGTCACGATCGTCGCGGCGGACCGGCGCAGCCCCGACCGGCTGGCCCGGTCGACGGCCTCGCGCTGAGCGAGGTTGACGATGCCGGGCGGGAGGCTGACGTCGCAGTGGTATGTGGAGACGACGGGGACCGGGGCGAGCCGCGTCAGCAGGCCCGACTCGATCAGAGGCAGGTGCAGGTTGGCCACCCGCGACCGACGCATCTCGCGCAGCGCCATCCGGGTCAGGTTGACCCCGATGGTCCCCTTGCCGACCTTGGCGAGCACCGGGGCACGGACGACCCGCACGGCGTTGATCGTCTCGTGGGTGGGCAGCGACGGGTCGTGCTTGCTCGCGACCACGCAGACCCGCCAGCCCCGTGCTGCCAGCCCCTCAGCCACGTCACGGGCCACGTTGGTCAGGCCCGACACGTAGGGCGAGTAGTAGGTCAGGACGATGACCAGGTCGTTCTCGACGGGCGAGTCCCTGCGAGCGATGGCCGCGCCTCCCCTGCTCGTCGTCCGGCCCCCGCGGCGGACGAGCGCACTCCGTGGGGGCATAGATTATCGCCCGGTCCTGGTTGATCGAGTCAGACCCTGCACGACGCGCCGGACACGGCAGGACGATCCAGACACCGTCCCCTCACGTCCGGGTTCTCCGACCACGGTACGTGCCCGGCGCAGCGAGGCCGCCGAGCCTCGCTCCTCGGCGTAGATGCGGCGTCGGCTCACTGCAGCCGCGCGGTTGTTAGCGTCCTCCCCGGCAGGTCTGCGGGATCGGGTGAAGAACGGGAGCATGGCGTGGGCGAAGGCACCGGTCGCGGTGTCGAGCCGCCCGGGGAGGACCGCGAGGCTGACGACCGCAAGCCCGACGATCGCCAGGCCACGACCGCGGTCGGCCTGCTCCTGCGACGCCTGACCCCGGTCCGCCCCGGCGCGCCGCTCCCCGGCAGGGACGGCGGCTCCCCCGACGTCTTCACTCCCGACGTCTTCACCCCCGACGACGACCGGCCCGACCGGTGGGGCCCCGACGACTGGGGCCTCGACGGTCTGCTCGTCGCGCGGGTCGTCGCCGTGGCATCGGCGGTGGTGGCGGTCGTGTGCGGGGTGCTGCTGCCGTTCGCCCCGGTGGTGCAGAACCACCCCGAGGTCCGGTGGCCGCTCGACGTCACCCATCCCCAGCCGACGATACTCATGCTGACCGCCTACCAGCCGGAGTCGTTCTCGGCGCGGTTCAGCTGCCGGGCGGCCCGCGACGCCGGTGCCACCCCCGACGGCTACCTCCTGACCACCATGGCGCCGACCTCGCGCGACTTCGACGAGAAGGCGCTCTCGGTGCGGGTGCGCGCCGACGAGCTGACCGTGCGCAGCGCCGGCCAGGACATCGTGGCCGAACGTCTGCCCCCGGGGGACTGCTCCTACGACGTGGCCGGTGACGCGGCGCGCGTGACGGTGAGCCGCGACGGCCGCCTGCTCGGGCAGCTGACCCCGCGGCTCGGGGAGGCCGACCCGGACGAGGTCAAGAACATCCCGCCGGACTCGCGGCCCGCGCCCAAGCCGATCAGCGCGCTGCCCGACATCGACGCCCTGTCCAGCTCGCTGACCACCCTCCCCGGGGCGACCCCCGCGGACCTGTCGGTCAGCGTGCACCCCGACGACCGCTACGCCAGCTCGCCGACCTCGTTCAAGTCGGGGCTGATCACCGCGACCGTGCTGGCCGTGGTGCTGGGCGGGCTGGCGACGACGGTGGCCATCTGGCTCGGCCGCCGACGGACGCGCCGGCAGGAGGCCGGACGGCCCGGGGAGGAGCCCGCCGCCGGCCGCGATCCGCCGGGCTCGTCGCCACCACCGTGGGCGCCGGCGTGGTGGGCGCGAATCGACTCGAAGATCCTCGCCGGGCTGGGGCGCTGGCGTCCCCGGTTGATCGACCCGGTGGTCGTCGTGGCCCTGGTGTCCTGGCTCTACCTGGCGCCGCTCACCGACGACGACGGCTACTACTCGGCCATGGCCGCGGACGTGCCGTTCGCCGGCTACGTCCCGAACTACTACCAGCTCTACAACCAGGGCTTCACGCCGTTCTCCTGGCCCTACTACCTGCTCTCGTGGTGGCAGCAGGAGGCCGGCATCTCGCCGGTCGCGCTCCGGGTGCCCTCGGTGGTGTGCGGCATCCTCACCTGGATCGCGATCCGGGCGTTCGTCGCGCGCTGCCCCGGCGTGACCTTCCCGTGGCGCGAGCACCGCTGGCTCGCGTTCGCGAGCCGGATCGTGCTCGGGGTCGCGTTCCTGACCTGGTGGCTGCCCTACGACGTCGGCACCCGCCCCGAGCCGTACACCGCGGTGTTGGCCGCCTGGGCCCTCGCCGTCGTCGCCGAAGGGGTCGAGCGGCAGCGGATGGACCTGCTCGCGCTCGCCGTGGGTCTCGGCGGGATCGGACTGGTGACCGCGCCGACCGGGTTCATCTGCCTCGCGCCGCTGCTGGCGGCGGCGCCGACGGCGTGGCGGGTGATCCGGGCGCGGTCGTCGCACTGGTGGGAGATCCCGCCGCGCTGGCTGGTGGTGATCGCCCCCGGGGCACTCGGCGCGGTCGCGGGGTTCGCGGACGGCACCTACGGCGACTTCGTCCGCTCCCAACAGATCTTCGCGCCGATCCAGCGGGCGCAGACCTGGTACCTGGAGTTCGAACGGTACGCGAGCCTGCTCAGCGAGACCTCCCGCTTCGGCACCTACGCCAAGCGCACCGCGGTGCTGCTATGCCTGCTCGCGCTGGTGTGGTTCCTCGTCACCGCGGTGATCGCACGGGTGCGGGACCTGCCGGTGCCCCAGCGGCTCATGCTCTCGGGCTGGACGACCGTGCTGGCGTTCGTGCTGCTGCTGCCGACCCCGAGCAAGCCCTCGCACCACTTCGGTGCCATCGCCGGGGTCGGCGCGCCGTTCCTCGCGCTCATCCTCGTCGCCGGGCCGGGGCTGGTCAGGGCGTCGGTGCGCACCGTCCGCGCCCGCGACGGCAAGGTGCCGGTCCCGGCGGTGCTCGCCGCGGCGGTCGCGGCGAGCACCGTGATCGCCCTGGCGGGGCACGGCCGGAACCGCTGGGCCTTCATGTGGGGCCTGGGCATGCCGTCGTGGCTGAACTACCCGTCGGTCAAGGGCTTCTTCTTCGACCAGCCCGTGTGGTGGGCCGTGCTGCTGGCGGTGCTCGCGCTCGGCGTCGCGCTGGTGACGACCTGGTGGGGGCGCGGGTGGCGGCGGTGGTCGCTGATGCTGGCGATCCCGCTGCTGTGCACGGTGGCGATGGCCGTGACCACCGGACGCATGGTCTCGGACTTCGCGCTGTCCGCGGCCCACACCATGCAGACCTACTCGCCCGCCGCGGACGCGTGGGAGAACCCGTCCGCGTCCCGGTGCGGCGCGGAGCGGGCCATCGACGTCCTGACCCCGCGGCGCACCCCGCTGCTCCCCCTGCGTCCGCTGCCATCCGCCGACGACGAGGACCCGGACGAGGCGTTCCCGCGCGACGCCACGTTGCCCGCGAGCCCGCCGCCCCCCGACCTCCCGCGCGGGCTGCCCGTGTGGGGCAGCTTCCGCGCACCGTCGGAGGGCCGGTCCCCCGACGCCCGGACCGGGACGTTCACCAGCCCGTGGTTCCGGCTGCCTGCGGGGCCGACACGCGACGTGGCCGTGACGACGGACGTCTCCGGCCGGCTCGGGCAGGGCAACTCGCTGCGCCTGGAGTACGCGCACGCCGGGCCGACCGGCATCGAGCCACTCAGGTCGAGCACCGTGCGGGAGACCGGCAACGGCACCGACTGGCGCACGGTCGACCTGACGAAGTCGGAGGTCCTGCCGCCGGACGCCACGCTCGTGCGGCTCGTCGCGACCGACACCACCACCGACATCGGCGGGTGGTTCGCGTTCACCGCGCCGCTCGCCCAGCGGTGGGCGCCGATGACCACGGTGCTGCCCCGCACGAACACCTACACCGTGGCGTGGGAGAACGCCTCCCTCTTCCCCTGCATCCACCAGCCGGTCCAGCAGAACGGGATCACCCAGAGCATGGACGGTTTCCTCGGCTACGGGGAGACCGAGAGCTCCGCGCTGACGGACTTCATCGCCTTTCCCGACAGTGGGGGCATCGTCGGGAACGCCTACCGCGAGGCCGACGTCACCGGGCTGCGCACGCGGCTGCACGACTTCCCCGACGTCGACGACGACGTCTACCTCATGCTCTTCGACCAGCCCTACCCGAGCGGGCGCTACGACCTGGTGCCGGGCTCACGGGTGGTGTCGGGGGCAACGCCCTAGCCGGCCCTAGCGGTCGCGCAGCCGGCCGGCGAGCGCGGTCGTCGCCGCGCCGGCCAGGCACAGCCCCGAGAGCGCGAGCAGGTAGGCCGCGAGCCAGACGTGCTTGAAGATCTCGAAATAGCCGTCACCGGCCACCGCTACGACGACGAGGGCCAGCGCGGTCCCCGCGGCCAGGCCCGCCGCGAGCGACCACCGCCCGGCGCGGCCCTGCCAGCGGGCGGTGGCCATCGCCAGGAGGGCCACGATGACGAGCACGGTCGGCAGCCAGGGCGGACGACGGGTGTCCGTCAGCACCCGGGAGAGGTCGGGCTGGCGGGCGCCCGACCAGCCCGGGTTGCCCGACGGCACCGAGGGCGTCGAGGGCGACGCCGGGGCGGAGTTCAGGTAGGGGAGGTCGGCGAGCGTCGTGGCCTGCAGGCCCACCCCCACGGCGCGGGCGGCGGCCGCCGGGTGCTCGGCGAGCACGGCGAGCGCGGCGGCGTGCGTGGCGCCGGGATGTCGCACGATCGCGTTCTCCCACCACGCCACGCCGTCGGGGCGCGGCGGGCCGTTGTAGAAGCCGTTCCCGGTCAGCGCGACGGCCTCTGGCGGCAGGCCCAGCTCGGCGGCGGCCGGGGGCCCGAGCTCGAGCAGCACCGTCGTGAACACGAGGTCGTGCGCGTTCGCCGACTCGTAGAACTGCTCCTGGCGCTGCAGCGCCGCGGTGACGGGCAGGACGGCGAGCAGCACCGTCACGAGCCCGACCAGCGGGCCGGCGCGCCGCGGCCGCCGGGTCCCGACCGGCGTGAGCACACAGACGAGCACCGCCGCCACGAGGAGGGGGACGTAGGCCACCTTGGCCGTGGTCGCGACGAGCCCGCCGAGCGCGGTCAGCGCGAGAGCCACGATCCGCGCGACGTGGTGGTGACGGCGGGTGGCGAGCACCGCGGCGACACCCACACCCATCATGACCGCGCCGAGCAGCCCCGCCGGCTCGCTGTAGGTGGAGATGAAGAAGCGCGAGAAGGCGGCCGCGGCCAGCGGGAGGACCGGGATCGCCACCGCCAGGGCACGTCGGCGGCCGGCGGCCGACGCCGCCCAGGCCCCGAGACCCGCGACCACGCCCAGCAGCACGGCGTAGGTCCAGCCGAGCACGGTCGGGGACCAGGTGTGGGGCGTGAACAGCGTCGTCGCCCGCGCGATGACCAGGGCCGACGACGGCACGGGATCGTCACACGTCGGCGGCCCGACCGTGTAGGAGCGGACCCACCCGTCCTCCCAGCTCGCGTAGCCGTCGAGGGTGTCGGGACGCAGGCCCGCGCCGCAGAAGAGGCGGTAGCCGTCGCCGTTGTCCTCGACGCCCAGCGGACTGCCGGTCAGCAGGTGGATGGCCAGGACGACGAGCAGCGCGACGGCGAACCCGGCCACCACCCCGATCAGCACCCGATCCCGGGTGCGCGGGTCACCACGGGCACCGGACACGAGACGCCGAGGCCTACGAGGCGCGCCGCAGCACGAATATCGACGACTCGCCGGTACCGGGCCGCAGCAGCATCCGCCCGGCGACGAACTGCACGAACCCGGGCACGGCGTAGCGCGCGGCGTCGAGCAGCATCGGCAGGCGGGAATAGGGGACGTCCCAGAGCCCGTCGGTGCCCTCGCGCTCGATGAGGAACCCGTGCTCGCGCAGGAATGCGGCCCACTCGGCGTGGGGCTTGAGGTTGATGTGGGTCGGGTCGGCGAACCCCATCCACGCGTCCCCGGCGAGGCGCCGCCCCTGCCCGGCCGGGTCGGGCATGACGACGAGGGCCTGCCCGCCGGGGCGCAGGACCCGCCGCCAGGTGCCCAGCACGTCGGCGGCGGTCGCGTCGTCGAGATGCTCGAGGACGTGGATCGCTGTCAGCGCCCCGAAGCCGCCGCTGGGCAGCTCCTCGACGCGCGTGGTGACGGTGGCGGCGGGAGCGTTCGCCCGGGCCGTGGCCGCGCTGTAGTCCGAGAGCTCGAACCCCCACGCCGGACCCAGCGCGGAGAGCCGCCGCACCAGGTGACCGGTGCCGCAGCCGAAGTCGAGGTAGGGCCCGCCGTCGGTGTAGCGGGCGACGAGGCGGGTGTAGAGCCGCAGCGCGGGGCGGTCGCCGGCCTGTCCGTTGCCCGCGTAGTAGGCGGCGTCGTAGTGCTCGCCGGTGCCCTCGTGGCCCCCGGGGGCCCGTTCCGCGCTCACGTCGCCGTCCCCTCCGTCGTGATCCCGGTGCCCGTCGGTCCATCGCTCGTGCCGTGCGCGCGCATCAGCAGCACGACGCTCACCACCGCGCCCACCGCCGAGCCGGCGGCGAAGGCCACCTCCCCGGCGACCACCACACCCGGCACCAGCCAGAACGTCACCGCCGCCACGACCAGCCCCGCGAGCCAGCTGGCCGCCACGTCCACGTGCCGGTCGCGGGCGACGTGGACCTGGGTCACCACGACCAGCCCCACGTGGGCGAGCACCCCGGCGACGATCACCGCGAGCTGCATGCCCGGGATCCGGTACTCGGGGCCGAACACCAGGCTGACGATCGGCGGGCCGAGCCACCACGCCAGCGGGACCCCGACGACGGCGAGGCCCACCAGCGCGGCCGCGCCCTTCGCGAGCAGGCGGAACACCTGACGGCGCCGTCCGGCCCCGAGCAGGCGGGTGAGCGTGGGGACGACGGCGGACTGCAGGGGCACGACCATGGACAACGGTGCCTTGGCCAGGGTGAACGCCGCGGTGAAGACGCCGGCGGCCGCCTGCGCGCTGCCGTTCGCGAGCGCGACGACCACCACCGGCAGGCCGTTGAGCAGCAGCTGCGCGCACACCGACCCGACGAGCAGCGGGGTCGCCGTCCCCGCGAGCGCGCGGGTGCCGTGGCGCGCGGGGTCGGGCGAGGTCGCCGCGACCTCGTGCTCGGCCCGGCGCCACGCCGCGGGGAGCAGGGGCAGGTGGGCGACGGCGATGGCCGCCACGAGCGCCCAGCAGTACAGCGACGCCTGCCGGCCTCCGACGGCGAGCAGGACGGCCGCGCACCCCAGGCGCAGGAGCGCGTCGAGCACCATCACCGCGCCGTGGCGCACCAGCCGATCGGTGCCGATGAGCACCCCGCGCAGCAGGAACTGGCCGGCCGAGACCGCGCAGAGGGCCACCAGCGCCCCGAAGGCCCACGGGTCGCCGTCCAGCGAGCTGGCCACCACCGGGAAGGCGCCGAGGAGGACGACGAGAGCGAGCACCGCGAGCTCCGCGGCCGTGGTGGCCCCGGCGAGGAGCACCTGTCGTCGGGACTCGCGCAGCGACAGCCGCCGCGCGAGCTCCTGCTCGAGCGGGAGGAAGGGCCCGAAGCCCAGGACGAGCGCGAGCGCCCAGAAGGCGCCGAACGTGGCGTACTCCGCCGGGGTCAGCGCGCGGGCGACGACAGCGAGGTAGACATTGACGAGCAGCCCCGAGACGATGACGCCGACCCCGGCCGAGCCGACGAGGCGCCGCGCGCCCGGCCCGCGCGGTCGCGCCGCGGGCGTGGGGCCGGAGGGGTCGGTCGTCGCACTGATGGAACGACGATAGCGATACACCGGTAGCCACAACGGCTCGCCCGCGTCCGCGAGTTGGTGCACCATCCCGGTGAAGACGGTGTCACTCCCCTGTGTGACTCACCTGGCGTGAAGGTACGGTGACGCTGTGTCCGTAGGGAAGGTCGTCGGCGTCCTCGTGGGGATCCTGGTCATCTTCTGGATCATCAGCTCCCCGGCGACGGCGGCGCACACGGTGAATACCATCCTCGCCGACCTGGCGTCCGCGGGGGACTCGCTGATCCAGTTCCTGCGCGGCATCGTCTGAGGCACGGACCCGTCAGAGCGTCGCGGCCGGCGCGCTCGGCGGCGGTGGCGTGGGGTCCGGCTCGACGTCGCCCCCCGGCAGGTGCACGTCGGTCACGACGATGTTCAGCTCGGTGATCCGCACCCCCGCGATCTGCTCGACCGCCTCGGGCACGTGCCGGCGCAGCCCCCGCGTCAGCTCCCGGGCACCCACGCCGTACTCGATCTCCACGTCCAGCCCGACCGTCGCGGTGTCGCCGGTGAGCTCGACGCGCACGCCCCCCACGTTCTCGGTGCTGCCGGTCAGGCTCTGGCGCACCGCCCCGATCGCCCGGGAACCCGCCGCGCCGAGCGCCACCACACCGGGGATCTCCCGCGCGGCGTAGGCGACGACCTTCTGCACGACGGCCGGCAGCACCTCGGTGGTGCCCGAGACCGTGAGTCCCCCCGGCGGCGGGGGCGGCGTGGGCGGGACGGGGGGCGTCGGCGTGGTCATGCCCCCGGTGTACCCGCTGGGGACCCACGCGCGTCACCCGTCGCCCGGACGGGCCCGACGTCGGGCGGAGGCTCGCAGCACGAGGCTCGCCAGCACCGTCGCGACGACCGACGCCGCCACCACACCGAGTTTCACGTGGTCGTCGGCCGGGGTGCCGCTGCCGAAGGCGAGCTCGCCGATCAGCAGCGAGACCGTGAAGCCGATCCCGGCGAGCAGGGCCAGCCCGACGACGTCGTGCCAGCACAGCGCCGCGTCGAGCTCGGCGCGGGTGAACCGCCCGACCAGCCATGTCGCGCCCGCCACCCCGATCGCCTTGCCCGCGACGAGGCCGACGACCACCCCGATCGTGACGGTCTCGCCCATGCCCGGCCACCCGCCCGCGCTCCCGACGGACACGCCGGCGGCGAAGAAGGCGAAGACCGGCACCGCGACCCCTGCCGAGAGCGGGCGCCACCGGTGCTCGAAGTGCTCGGCGAGCCCCGGGCCCTCACCGGGCGCCCGGCGGATCACCGGCACCGTGAACCCGAGCAGCACCCCGGCGACCGTCGGGTGCACCCCGGAGGCGTGCACGAGGGCCCACGCGACGACCGCGAGCGGTAGCAGCAGCCACCAGCTGCGCACCCGGCGCTGCACGAGGACACCGAACAGCGCGATCGGGACGAGGGCCAGCAGCAGGGGCCCCGGGTGCAGGGTGTCGGTGTAGAAGACCGCGATGATCGTGATGGCGATGAGGTCGTCGACGACGGCGAGGGTGAGCAGGAAGGTCCGCAACGCCGTCGGCAGACCGCGACCGACCACGGCGAGCACCGCGAGCGCGAAGGCGATGTCGGTGGCGGTCGGGACCGCCCAGCCGACGAGGACCGCCGGGTCGGCGAGGGCGATCAGCGTGTAGAGCACGGCGGGCACGGCCATGCCGCCCACCGCGGCCGCCACCGGCAGCACGGCCCGCGCGGGGTCACGCAGGTCGCCCGCCACGAACTCGCGCTTGAGCTCGAGGCCCGCGACGAAGAAGAACACCGCGAGCAGGCCGTCGGACGCCCAGGCGCCCAGCGTCAGGTCCAGGTGCAGGGCGGATGGCCCCACGACGAGGCCGCCGAGCGCGGTGTAGGCGTCGCGCCAGGGCGAGTTGGCCCAGGCCAGCGCGACGACGGCCGCGCCGATGAGCAGCGCGCCGCCGACGGTCTCGCGACGCAACAGTTCCGCCAGCCGCGATGACTCCCCCGCAGAGGGCGGGACGAAGAGCCGACCGGTGCGGGTGCGGCGCAGCAGGCCGGCGAGGCGGGCGACGGGGCGCGGTGTCACGGTGGCTCCAGGTCAGGGGACGTCGACCGCCGACCAGACTTCCCGGCACACCGCGTTCGACGGTACCGAGGCCCGGCACACCGCCGTCAGCAGGTGGCGTTCGGCCCCGGCAGCGTGAGGTCGGTGAGATAGCGGTTCACCTGGTCGTCCACACACGCGATGCCCTGGCCGTAGACCGTGTGCCCGTCGCCGCGGTGGGTCAGGAGCGCGGAGCCGGGCAGGTGCGCCACCAGGTTGACGCTGTTCTGGTACGGCGTGGCCGGGTCGTTGGTGGTGCCGATGACGAGGGTCGGCGCGAGGCCCTGCCCGGTGGGGGGCGTCAGCGGATCCGGCGGGACGGGCCAGTCGGCGCACGTCAGGCCGCTGACGAGGACGTTGCCGCTGAAGTGCGGCGCGCGCGCCTCGGCGGTTCGAGCCTGGGCCACGACGTCCCGCTGGTCCCGCGGCCAGGAGCTGTCCAGGCAGGTGACCGCGTTGTAGGTGTCGGAGTTCGAGCCCTCGAAGTACTTGGCGGCGAGCCGGCGGAACGGGCCGCCGTCGCCGGAGTCGGCGGCCTTGAGGGCCTGCGCGAGCACCGGCCAGTTGCCCTTGGAGTACAGCGGGAGCACGACGCCGAGCTCGAGCAGCCCCGGGGAGAGCGGCGACATGCCGGCCACCGGCATCGGCGACGCCTCGACGCGCGCGCGGACGCGGTCGAGCATCGCGATCGCGTCCGGACCGGCCGGGCAGTCCGGCCGGGAGGCGCAGTTCGCGGCGAACTGGTGCAGGGAGTTCTCGAAGCTCTCGGCCTGGCTGGGGTCGAGGCCGGGCAGGGTCACGTCGACGACGCCGTCGAGCACCATCGCGCGCACCCGCTGCGGGAAGAGCTCGCCGTACACCTGGCCGATCGCGGTGCCGTAGGAGTAGCCGAGGTAGCTGATCTGCTGCTGGCCGAGGGCGCCCCGCAGCGAGTCCATGTCCCGGGCGACGTCCCGGGTGCCCAGGTGGGGCAGGAGCTGGCGGTAGGCGTCCTCGCAGGACCCGTCGTAGCGCTCGACGGCCTGCGCGGTGGACGCCTCGCCCGCCGGGTCGCTCGGGTCCGGGTCGCCGTAGTAGGGGGTGTCCGGCCCGATCGGGCACTTCAGCGCGCTGCTGCGACCCACCCCGCGCGGGTCGAACCCGACGACGTCGAAGCGGTCCGCGACGGCCTCGGGCACCTGGCCGCTCTCCACCGTGTCGATGCCGGATCCCCCGGGCCCGCCGGGGTTGACGAGCAGGACGCCGATCTTGCGCGACTGGTCCTTGGCCGGGGCGAGCACGATGCCGATCCCGATGGTGGGCCCGCTGGGGTCGCCGTAGTCGAGCGGCACGGACACCGTGGCGCACTGGAAGGCGCCGTCGCACGGCACGAAATGCGCCGGGGCGCCGAGGGGGCTCGGCGGCGGGGCCGGGCTCGGCGTCGTGCTCGACGACGACCCGGTCTGCAGGGCGGGCAGGGATACCCCGCTGCTGCAGCCGGCGAGCAGCAGGGCCACGGCGAGGGCCCCGAGGGCCGCCCATGAGGTGCGCCGCGGCGGGCCGCTGCGCACCGTTCGTTGCTCCATCTGCCGCCCCCGCCCGCCGTCCGCTCGTCATGACTGCGTACCGGGGGCCGCCGCAGCGGAACCCCGACCGATCGGGGCATCTTGCCGAACCCGGCGCGGGCGAGGCCTGCTGCCCCTTCTGCCCGGCCGTGCGGGTGGCTACCGTCGGCACATGAACGAGCCCGAACTGGTGCTGGTTCCGGCGCTGGTGGGGCTCCCCGCCGCCCAGGCGCACGAGAGGGCGATCTCCGCCCGCGTGGTGGCGGTCGACCCGGACCCCGACACCCCGCCGACCGTGAGCGGCACCGTCACCGCCCAGCAGCCGCTGGCGGGCGTCCGCGTGCCCGCGGGCGACCCGGTGACGATCTGGGTGGAGCCGGACGACGACGGCGGCGGCAACATGCCCCGGCTCGCCCCCGACCAGCCGCTCGACGGGGCGGGCGCGAACACCTGACCCACACTGCCGGGGTCGTCGGTTCCCGCACCGGGCACCCGGACCCATGAGGATCGGCTACAAGCTCATCGCCGAGGGCTACGCGCCCGCCGAGATGGTCCGCCAGTGCGTGCTCGCCGAACAGGCGGGATTCGACTTCGTCGAGATCTCCGACCACTTCCACCCGTGGGTCTCCGAGCAGCAGCACTCCGGGTTCGCCTGGTCGATGCTCGCCGCGATGGCGGCGAAGACCGAGCGCATCGAGCTGGCGACCGGGGTGACCTGCCCCTTCATCCGCTACCACCCCGCGGTGATCGCCCAGGCTGCGGCGACGACGCAGCTCCTCGCCGAGGGACGCTTCACGCTCGGGGTCGGCTCCGGCGAACGGCTCAACGAGCACGTGGTCGGGCAGGGCTGGCCCGCGGTGCACATCCGCCACGAGATGTTCCGGGAGTCCCTGGAGATCATCCGGCTGCTCTGGCAGGGGGGTTACCGGAGCTACGAGGGGAAGCACCTGACCCTCGAGGACGCCCGCGTCTTCGACCTGCCCGAGAACCTGCCGAGGATCGTGGTCGCGGCCGGCGGGCCCCGGGCGGCCGCCCTGGCCGCCGAGCTCGGCGACGGCCTGTTCGTCACCGAGCCGCGGGCCGATCTCGTCGAGACCTACGAGAAGGGCGGCGGGAACGGCCCGCGCTACGCCGAGGTGCCGCTGGCTTACGCCGCCACCGAGCAGGAGGCCGCGCAGAGTGCCCGCGACCTCTTCCGGTTCGGGCTCACCGGCTGGAAGGTGCAGGCGGAGCTGCCCAACCCGGTCAACTTCGACGCCGCGACGTCGTGGGTGACCCCGCAGCACATGCAGGAGGCCTTCGGCTGCGGACCGGACACCTCGCGGCACGTCGCGATCGCGCGGCCGTTCGTGGATGCCGGGTACGACCACCTGGCACTGATCAACGCGGGGCCCGACGTCGACGGCTTCTTCGAGCACGCCCGCTCGGAACTGATCGGGGCCCTGCGCGGGCTGTGAGCCCCGCCGGCGGGTCGGTCCCCTCCCCCCGGGAGGACCGGCCCGACGACGATCGGGGCGGACCGGCCGTCTCGCAAACCGGGCGGTCTGCCCGCAAGGAGTGTGCCGTGGCAGCCCGCTGTGAGGCACGGGTGAACGGTGCAGATCCGTTCGACGGTCCGTTGCACGCGACGAGCGTCCTGCTCGACCCCGGTCGGCGGCCGCTGTCCGGCCCCGGCGACCGGTCGGGTGACCCCTCCGGAGCGGCTTCCCCCAGACGCCGGTCACACCGGCGTCACCCGTAGCCTGGCTCGCGATGGCGACGAGGAGGGGGAGGACCACCGGATGACCGTGGCCTCGCCGCACACCGACCCGGGCGAGCGCGAGGCGTCGGGGGCCACCGACCGGAACGGCAGGAACGACGCCGGGGGTACCCCGGTGGCCGAGGCCCGCCGTCGTCGGACCTTCGCGGTCATCTCGCACCCGGACGCCGGCAAGTCGACCCTGACCGAGGCGCTGGCGCTGCACGCCGAGGTGATCTCGGCCGCGGGGGCGGTCCACGGCAAGGGCGGGCGCAAGGGCGTCACGTCCGACTGGATGGAGATGGAGCGCGAGCGCGGCATCTCGGTGACCTCCGCGGTCCTGCAGTTCGCCTACCGCGACCACGTGATCAACCTGCTCGACACCCCCGGTCACGGCGACTTCTCCGAGGACACCTACCGCGTGCTCGCCGCCGTCGACGCCGCGGTGATGCTGCTCGACGCCGCCCGCGGCCTCGAGCCGCAGACCCTGAAGCTCTTCGACGTCTGTCGGGCACGGGGCGTCCCGGTGCTGACGTTCGTCAACAAGTGGGACCGCCCGGGCCGCGAGCCGCTGGAGCTGGTCGACGAGGTCGAGCAGCGGATCGGCCTGCGCCCCATGCCGATCACCTGGCCGATCGGGATCGCCGGCGACTTCCACGGCCTGGTCGAGCGGGCCGACGGCACGATGCGCCGGTTCACGCGCACCGCGCACGGCGCGTCGCGGGCCGCCGAGGAGATCCTCGACGCCGACCGGGCGGCCGCCGAGGAGGGCGTGGACTGGGAACGCGCCACCGAGGAGCTCGAGCTGCTCGAGGAGGTCGGCGCCGACTTCGACGCCGAGGCCTTCCACGCCGGCAGCGCCACCCCGGTCATGTTCGGGGCCGCGCTGTCGAACATCGGCGTGGCCCGCCTGCTCGACGCCCTGGTGGACCTGGCCCCGCCGCCCGGGCCGCGGCCGGACGAGAAGGGCGAGGCACGTCCGGTGGACGCGCCGTTCTCCGGGCTGGTGTTCAAGGTGCAGGCCTCGATGGACAAGTCCCACCGCGACCGCGTCGCGTTCGTCCGGGTGTGCTCCGGCCGGTTCGAGCGCGGGATGGTGCTCACCCACGACGCCACCGGCCGCCCGTTCGCGACGAAGTACGCCCAGGCGATGTTCGGGCGGGACCGCTCGACGATCGAGGAGGCGTTCCCCGGGGACATCGTCGGTCTCGTCAACGCCACCGCCCTGCGCCCCGGCGACACGCTCTGGGCGGAGCAGGCGGTCACGTTCCCGACGATCCCCAGCTTCGCGCCCGAGCACTTCTCCGTGGTGCGGGTCGCGGACGCCTCGAAGACCAAGCAGTTCCGCCGCGGCATCGACCAGCTCGACTCCGAGGGCGTCATCCAGGTGCTGTCCTCCGACCTGCGCGGGGACCAGGCACCGGTGCTCGCCGCGGTCGGTCCGCTGCAGTTCGAGGTGGTCACCGCGCGCCTGTCCGACGAGTTCTCCGCGCCGGTCCGGCTCGAGCGCCTCGACTACTCCCTCGCGCGCCGCACCGACGCGGCCGGCGCGGAAGCGCTGAAGGGGTCGATCGGCATCGAGGTGCTCACCCGGCGCGCGGACGGCGAGCTGCTCGCGCTGTTCCCGCACAAGTGGCGCCTGCAGGCCGTGATGGCGAACCAGCCCGACCTGATGCTCGAACCGCTGATCGCCGAGGGAGCGACGTCGTGAGGACCACGACCGGGACGCGGACGCACGGCCTGCTGGGCCTTGCCGTGTCGGTCCTGCTGGTGGCGGGCGTGATCGTCGGCTGCTCCTCCGACCAGGGCGGATCGGCCTCCTCGGGGTCGAACTCGGGTCCCGTGCCCGCCCTGACCGGCGCCCCCGACCCGGCGAGCGTGCCCGCCCCGATCTGGCAGGCCAACCTGTCCGGGCCCGATCCGCTGGCCAACTTCCGGAACACGCCCTACAACAACGACGGTGCCCCCGCCCCCGAGATCGTGGACGCCCCGGACGTCTCCGGCGCGAAGGCGGTCCGCTACACCGTGCCCGGCGGCGGGAAGCGCACCGAGCTCGAACCGCAGATCCAGCCCTACCGCGAGGGCGACGACGCCTACTTCGGATTCGCCTGGTTCCTCCCGGACGACTTCCCCGTCAACGCCGACGGCTGGCAGGTCGTGGCCCAGTGGAAGAACGAGGGCGAGGGCAGCCCGCCGATCGAGGTCAAGGTCGACCACGGCCAGTTCGTCCTCGACGGCGGCGCGGGCGGCGACGATCCGGGCCAGAACTACTTCTCCGTGCCCATCGGCCCCGCCGTCACCGGTCAGCAGACCGACGTCGTGCTGCACATCCACTTCTCGACCGACCCGTCGAAGGCGCAGGCCGACGTGTGGATGAACGGGCAGAAGCGCATCGACGCGTACCGCCCCCCGGGCGGGACGCGCTACTCGAGCGACGACTCCTACCTCAAGACCGGCATCTACCGGGACACCGCGATCAACCAGACCGCGGTGCTCTACCTCGTCGACGCCCGGGTGGCGAACAGCTACGACTCCGCCGCGGCGCTGGTCGGCCCGAAGAGCTGACCGGCTCAGGCCCGCGCAGCGCCCGGGGGCAGGCCGCGCGGCGGCAGCGCGGCGTTGATGGTCCGACTGAGCTCCTCCGGGTCGTCGACCTCGACGACGACCCGGTGGAACGGCACGCCGCGCAGGTAGATCGCGAGCAGCGTGCTCGCGGCGTGCACCATCCACAGCTGGCGGCGCTCCCCCACCCCGTAGGCCCCGGCGCGCAGCATCCCCGGCACCGAGATGCCGGGCAGGTGCACGCGCGGGCTGGCCGCGACGGCGTCCCGACGTCCCAGCGTCCGCGCCCCGAGCACGCGGTCGATGGGCAGGAACACCCCGCCACGGCAGGCGTACACCTTGTCCCGGCCGGTGAAGCGCAGCAGGACGCCGTGCTCGGTCACGCTGGTCTGCACAGTCATCGCGCGGCCCCCTCCCCGCTGTGAGCCCGACGGTCCGCCACCGCGCCCGCCCGTCTACGCGGGGCGGGGCTCACTCGGCACGGTCGGTCCGGGACGAGGACTGCTCGTAGGCCTCCTCCGCCGCACGCCGGGCATCGTCGTAGCCCTTCTTCACGGCGTCCTGCCCGTCGTCGTGCGCCTCCGCGACGGCCTTCTCGGCGGCCTCCGCGGCGTCGGCGAGGGCACGCTCCGCCTCGGCGGCGGCCGCCGCGAGGTCGGGGGCCGCCTCCGACTCCGCCGCGGACGCAGCGGTCGACCCGGGAGCGGCCGGCGCGGGGGTGGTCGGCCCGGGGGTGGTCGCGTCCGGGGTGGTCGCGCCCGCATCGTCGGTGCCGGCCGTGGCCTCGTCGCGGTGCCGGGCGCCGGAGGGCTCGTCCTCGCTCGTCCGCGGCTCCGTCGACGGCGTCGGAGTCGATGAAGTCACTGCGCTGCTCCGTGGCTCGGTGTCCGACGCCGTCGTCCGGCGCAACCGGTAGCGCCTCGACCGCCCCGGACGGGGGTGCTTCACGCCAGCATCGCACCTTCACGCCCTCGTCGCGCCAGGGGGCCCGCCGCGAGGACCGCTCGGCGCGCCGACTCCGCCGTGTGCCCCGTTCTCCTCCGCCGGTCGCCGACGGCCGCCGCGGGGTGAGCGGCCCGGGCAGCCCGGTCCGGCCGGGTGCGGGCGCGGCGGGAGCGGGAGGAACCGGGGGTATCGTGCTCGAACCGCCCGAGGTGGCCACGCGCCCCGACGGCGGCGTCGGGGAGAGCGGGTGCCGGTCATCCGCGCACGAGGAGTACGTGGTGGATGGTCACGGCACGGGGGCCGGTAGGGCCCGTCGCGGATTGCGGCCGCCTCCCACGGGCCGCGCGCTCCCCGACGACCTCCTGGCGCGCGCCGCGACCCTGCTCCCCGAGTCCCACCGCTGGTGCCCGCACTGCGATGCCGCCGTCGGGCGCTCCCGCGACGGGCGCCCGGGCCGGCTGCGGGGGACGTGCCCGCGCTGCCGGCGCCCCTTCGACCTCGCTCCGACGCTCGCCCCCGGCACCGTGCTCGCCGGCCGGTGGCAGGTCACCGGCCTGCTGACCCGCGGCGGGGACTGGCTGCACACCGGGGTCGGAGAGCACGGGGAACCCGTCGTGCTCGCCCGCCGCGGGGACGGCGACGCCGCGACACCCGCGCTGCTGATCGGCCGGGGCCACCCCGCGCTCGTCGGGCTGCGCGACGTCGTCGAGCACGACGGCGCGGTGCACCTCGTCCTCGACCCCGTCGAGGGAGAGCGGGTGCGCGGCCCACGGGAGCCCGCGGACGCCGCCGCCGTCGTGCTCGGCATCACGCCCGCCGTGGCGCACCTGCACCGTCTGGGCCTGCTGCACGCCGACCTGAAACCCGGCAACGTGCTCGACACCGTTGACGGTCCGGTCCTGGTCGACCTCGGCTCCGTGCGCCGGCTCGACGACCGCCGCAGCCCGGTGTGGGGCACCGAGGGCTTCCTGGCACCGGAGATCGCGCCCGGCGGGGCCGGGCCGTCGGTGGCCTCCGAGGTGTACGCGCTGGGCCGCACGCTCGACGTCCTGCTCGGCCGCCCGGTGCGCCCGCACCTGTCCCGCCCTCGGGCCGAGCCCGCCACCACGCCGCTCGACCCGGTCATCGCCCGGGCCACCGCGACCGATCCCGGCCTGCGCCACGCCGACGTCGAGGCCCTCGCCGCGGACCTGCGTGCGGCGTCGCGCACCGGCTCCCCGGCACGATCCGGACGGTGCGGCGTGGGTGGGACGGGCGGCCGCGCGGCCGTGCACCAAGATGACCCCCGCCACGATCGCCCCAGCCACCGCGATGCCGACGCCCCCGCCCGCGTGCCCGCCCCCCGAGGAGCCTTTCCGACGTGACCGAGTCCTCCGCGCCGCCGTCCGCGACGAACGGCTCCGACGACCCGGGCCCCGACCGCTCGCGCTCCGGCCCGGCGACGCCGCCGTCGGGCACCGCCGTGCCCGACGGGGGCGCCACCGCCGAACCGACCGCGCCCGCCGCGGACCCGGACCCGACCGGTGGGGTGCCGGTGCAGTCCGTCGGGCCCGCCGGGTCGGCCGGGGAGCACACCGATCTGCGGGCCGTCCTCGAGGCGACCCGCACCGAGATCGAGGAGGCGGACTGCCCGGAGTGCGGCGCGGGCGCCGATCAGGCGGCCGACGGCGTCTGCGGGAACTGCGGCGCGCGGCGGCCCGCGCCGCGCGACCACGTCGAGTTCCGTCTCGGGCCGGGGGCGGCGGTCACCGACCGGGGCCTGCGGCGACGGCGCAACGAGGACGCGTGCGCGCTGGGCCGCATCGCGACGCCGTCCGGCGAGGTGCTCCTCGGTGCCGTGTGCGACGGCGTCGCGTCCGCCCGGCGGGGGGACGAGGCGTCGCTGGCCGCCGCCGAGGCCGCGGTGGCCGCCGTCCTCACCCGCATCGCCGCCCACGGCGACGGCGGCGCCGGGCTGGACACGCTGGCCGCGACCGCGGCCGGCGCGGCCGCCGAGGCCGCGGCCGACCTGTTGCGCTACGGCGGCGACCCGGCCGACCCGCCGGCCACCACCTACACCGGGGCGGTCACCCGGGCCGGCTCGGCCGTGGTGTCGTGGGTCGGCGACAGCCGGGTCTACTGGCTCGCCCCCGACGGGACCTCGCAGCTGCTCTCCACCGACGACTCGTGGGCCGAGGAGATCGCCGCCGCTGGGGTGATGACCCGCGAGCAGGCGCACGCGGACCGCCGCGCCCACGTGCTCACCCGGTGGCTGGGTCACGACTCGCCCGAGGGTCCCGCGCGCGCCCGGCGCTTCCGTCCCGCGGGGCCGGGCTACCTGCTGCTGTGCAGCGACGGGGTCTGGAACCACATCCCCGACCCTGATCGCCTCGCCACGCTGCTGACCGGCGACGACGTCCTCGCCGACGCGCGGGCCCTGGTGGACGCGGCCCTCGCCGAGGGCGGTCACGACAACGCCACCGTCGCCCTGCTGCCCCTCGATCCCGCCGACGGCGGAAGTGAGTGGGGCCCCCGGCCCGACGGCAGCGACGACACCGGGCCGATCCTGATCCCGCTCGACGGCGACGACGGGACCGATGTCGGCGAGGGTGCCGGCGATGCCGAGCACGACCCGTCCGGCGCCCCGAGCGACACCGTCGACCCGACACGGCCCGGGCGCTCGTGACGACGGGCTGGATGGCACGGGTCTGGGCCGATCGGGACCACTACGAGCTGGTGCGCGCCCGCGTCGAGCCCAGCGCGGATCCGGTCGGGGTGCCGGCGTTCCCCGGCGACCACGTCGGATTCGAGGTCCCGCTGCGGGGCGAGGAGGTCCGGATCGGGCGCCGCGGGGTGCCGGACGACGACCCGACGGCCGCCTCACCCGACGACGCCGTCCCCGGCATCGATCTCACCGGTCCACCGCGCGACCCCGGCGTCTCGCACCTGCACGCCGTGCTCCTGGCCGTGGGGCCGGACCGCTGGGTGGTCCTCGACGCAGGCTCCACGAACGGCACGTCGGTGAACTACGCCGCCGAACGCCTCGAGCCCGGGACGGCGGTGCCACTCGCCGCCGGCGACAGCATCCACGTCGGGGCATGGACCACCATCACCGTCGAACGGCGATGAGGCGCAGCGTCGCGGGGTCCTCCTCGATCACCGCGGCGGCGGCCGGGTCCACGGTCGACAGCGGACCGGAGGCGGGGTGCGGGTCCGGACCGGGGTCGGGGACCGTGACGGGCCCGCTCGGGACGACCGGGATCGGCCCGGTCGCGGTGGTCGCGCGGTGGTGGGCGAGGACGAGCCGGGCGGCGAGGAAGCTCACGGGCACCGCGAGCACGGCCGCCGCGATCGGCGCGACCCGCTCGTCGACGCCGACCCCGACCAGGACGACGACGCCGGCCGTCGTCGCCGCCACGTTGACCGCCTGCGAGGCGGGGTAGAGCAGCAGGCGGCGCCACGAGGGCCGCACGCGGAAGGTGAACCGGCAGTTGAGGAAGAACGACACCACCATCGCCGCGCCCAGGCCGACGACGTGGGCGATGAGGTAGCCGACCTCGCCCAGCACGAGCAGGTACACCGCGTAGTACGTGACGGCGTTCCCGACCCCCACCAGCGCGTAGCGCACCAGCGCCCACAGCAGCACGGCGCGGCGACCCGCCGACGCGCTCACCGCCCGAGGACTGCTCATGTCCGGGGTCTCCGTCCGGCACGTGGTCCGCGGTTCGCCTCTCAGCGCACGCCGGGGCTGAGCATCACCGCGAGCGCCACCAGCACCACCCATGCGACGCCGAGGATCTGCAGCACGCGGTCGTGCAGCACGATCTCCTCGGGCTCGCCGCCGTTGCCGCCGTCGACGTCCACCGCGTAGCGCAGGATCGCGATGACGAACGGCACCACGGAGATGATCGCCCACATGCTCGGCGGGGTGGGGAGCCGGCCGGGGATGGTCGTGACGCCGATCCCGAACGCCCACAGCCCGTAGGCCATGATCACCACGGTGGCCGAGAGCGACCACACGAACCGCAGGTAGGAGGCCGAGTAGCGCTCCAGCGACTTGCGGATCTTCGCGCCGGTCCGCTCGGCGAGGCGCATCTCGGCGTAGCGCTTGCCCGCGGCCATGAACAGCGACCCGAACGCCATCGTCAGCAGGAACCACGGCGAGAGGTACAGCGTGGCCGCCGCGCCGCCGGCGATCGCCCGCATGAGGAACCCGGACGACACGATGCAGATGTCGATCACGGGCTCGTGCTTGAGCCACAGGCAGTAGGCCAGCTGCACCACGATGTACACCGCGACGACGATCGCGAGGTTGCGGGTCGCGAGGAAGCTCAGCGCGATCGCCCCGGCGAACAGCACGACGGCGGCCCCGTAGGCGACCGACGTCGGGACCACCCCCGCGGCGATGGGGCGGAAGCGCTTCTTCGGGTGGGCGCGGTCGGACTCGACGTCGCGGGCGTCGTTGACCAGGTAGACCCCGGACGCCGCGAGCGAGAACACCGCGAACGCGACCGCGATGTGCATGAGCACGCCGACTTCGCCGAGGCGGCCCGCCGCGAACGGCGCCGCGAGGACGAGCACGTTCTTCACCCACTGCTTGGGGCGCATGGTCTTGAGCACGCCCAGCGGGAGCGCCAGCGGGCCCGTGCGGCGCGTCGGCACCGCGGTGTCGTCCGGCGCGTCCTCGGGCTCCGCCTCGGCGAGCTGGTCGTCGGCGAGCTGGTCGTCGGCGAGCTCGGCCTCGGGGTTCACCTCGGTGTCCACGACCTGCCCCGACGGTCCAGCTCCCCTATCGGCGTGCTCCCCTGAACGCTGCGTGTCCTGAGACGTGGTCATGCGGTCCTCCAGCGGCCGACGGATCCGCGCGCGATGAGGCGGCGTGCCCCGAGTGCACACGCCACCCCGAGGGCGGACCCGGCCAGCACGTCGGTCGGGTAGTGGACGCCCAGCACCAGGCGCGAGAGCGCCATCGCGGGCACGGTCGGGAAGGCGGCGGCCGGCCGCCCGAGCAGGCCGCCGAAGAGCACCGCGGCGGCCGTGGTGGACGTGGCGTGCGAGGAGGGGAAGGAGAGCCGGCTGGGCGTCCCGACGTGCACGGCGACGCGCGGGTCCTGGGGGCGCGGCCGGCGGACGACCCGCTTGACGGCGATGGACGCCCCGTGCGCGGCGGCCACGCTCGCCGTCGCGGTCATCCACCGGCGTCGCCGGGGACGGTCGAGCGCGGCGGCGGCGGCCCCGATCGCGAGCCACCCGGCGGCGTGCTCGCCGAAGAGGGACATCGCCTGCGCGGCCCGCACCACCGAGGGGTGATCGATGCGCCGTTGGACCGCGGCCAGCGCGGCCACCTCACCGGTCGGATCGTCGCTCACGTCGGGCGCCCGATCGAGCACACGTCCTCCTCCCGGGAACGTCCCGAGTCCGCTCTAGGTTGGACCGCCCCCGCCGGCGGGCGGGCGGCAACCGGGCAGATGCTACGCGGGCCTTGACAAGTAGCCGTCAGGGAGGTTCACCCGCGCGGGCAGGCGGAGCGCCTGAACACGGCGCCCGGTCGTCCCGGATCAGAAGGGCGGCTCCTCGGGCCGGCGGTCGTCACATGCCTGGTCGGGAGACGGAGCGGGGTCGTCGGACTCCCCATTGGCCCGATCGAGGGCGCGTCGTCGTAGGCGGTCGGTGGTGGCGAGGGCGGCGTCGGTGAGGTGGCCGTGACGGTTGCGTCGCGGTTGTCCGGGTGGAGGTGGCGGGCCGGGTGGATGGAGCGGGACGCCGGGCAGGGAGTCGGCGTCGTCCTCGGTGCGGGGGACGGGGTCGGGTAGGGGGTCGTAGGGCTCGGGCTCGACGACGTGGAGCCGGCCGGTGGGGGCGGTCCACTCGAAGCGGCCGGGGCTGGGTTGATGGACGGTCCAGCCGCTGTCGGGGTCGTGCTTGAACCGGTGGTCGCGGCGGCAGACGGCGCCGAGGTCACTGGCGATGGTGCGGCCGCCGTCGGTGACGGCGGTGGTGTGGTCGATGTCGCAGCCCACGGCGTCGGCGTGGCACCCCGAGGAGCGGCAGGTGCGGTCGCGGGCTTGGACCCAGGCGCGCAGGGCTGCGCTGGGGAACCGGTTGCCGGCTTCGGCGCGGGTGTTGGCGGGGTGCTGGTCGGCGGGCCGGGCGCGGGCGCGGGTCAGCGCCCGGGCGGCGCGTTCGAGCAGGCCGAGGGCGTCACCGGGAACGAGTGCGTCGCGAAGGGGTGTCGCGGCCGGCGGGTCGAGGCCGGGCAGGTCGAGCGCTGGTTGGTCGGCTCCGGGTTGGTCGGTGGCAAGTGTGTGGTGCAGGGCTTCGAGTTCCTCGGTGAAGGCGGTGACCTCGATGAGGTGGTGGCGGCGCTGCTGGGCGTGCGGCACTGGCCGCCCGGAGCGCGGCGGGTGGATGGTGAGCACGTACTCGAGGGCGCCGTCGCGGTCGTAGAGCAGTAGCCGCCACGTCGAATGGGTGCGCGCCCAGGCCATCGAGACCGCGACGTGGCTGACCACCGTGCCGCGGCCGGGGATCTCGCCGGGGCGGCGGTCCAGACCGAGCAGGGTGCGCAGCCCGACCCGCAGCACCACCCGCGGGGTGAACGACGCCCGCCACGGCGCGGGCGCCTCACCCGCCGCCGGCTCCTGCCGGTGGGCACCGCGCAGAACAGTCCCCTCGCGGTCGTCGGCGGAGTCGTCGCCGCACGAGCTGTCGCCGCACGAACTGTTGTTGTCCGAGCTGCTGTCGCCCGAGCTGTTGTCGCCCGAGCTGTTGTCGCCCGAGCTGTTGTCGCCCGAGCTGTTGTGGTGGGGGCTGCCGTGTTCGAGGTCGTCGACCCGGCCGCCGTCACCGGGACCGTCGGCATCCGGGCCGTCGAGGTCGTTCGGGCCGTCAGGCCCGTCCTCGGGGTCGGTGTCGTCGCCGGCCGGGCCGCCGAATCGGGTCACGACGTGCTCGACTACGTCGTGGTCCCACAGCCCGGCGCCGTCGGGGCCGGTCAGGGTCAGCATCACCTCGGATTCGATGGGCCCGACCGGGGCGTCCAGCCCGGCCGCGCGCAGCCGCTTCGCGACCGCGCGGCCGAGCGCGACGATGCGGTCGTGGGCGTCCTGGGCGGGTTCCTCGGGCAGGTCGAGCCCGCACAGCTCGGCCGCCCCGGACGGCGCGATCGCGAACGACACCCGCCGTCGGGTGATCGCCGCGGCCCGCCGCGCGGCGGCCCAGTCCGGATCGAGCGCCTCGGCGGCCTGCTCGATCCTGCGCCGCAGCGCCTGGAACGCCAGCCGCGGCGCGGCGGGCAGCACCCGCTCGACCACGGTGCGGGCCTGGGTGGTGTCCAGCTCGGCCAGGGTGGTGGTGAAGATCGCGGCCTTGTGTTCCTCGAGCACCCCGGTGGCCATCGCCTCCCCCAGCGCGGGCAGGCGTTCCAGGACTTGACGGGCGAACTCCACCCGGGCGGCGGCGTAGGTCTGCGACCAGCCCAACGACGCGGCCACGATCTTCCCGGCGCGGGCCCGGTCGGGGACGCGTTCGCGGGTGCCGGGCTGGGCGCGGCTGGTCTCGAGTAGCCAGCGGGCCAGCGCCAGCGCGGCGCGGTTGGTGTGGCTGAACCAGGCGCTCATCCCGGCATCGACCCACTGGCCGGGCAGCGCGGCCGGGTCGGCGGCGGCGAGCACCCAGCCCGGGGGCAGCTGCGCGGGGTCGTGCAGGTCCTCGGGATCCGGACACGGCAGGTCAGCCTCGACCGGCCCGGCGACATCCTCGTCGTCGTCGGGGCCGTGCTGCCAGCCCACCACCACTGCCATACCCGAACACTAGTTCGAGGGTCTGACACTCATTGGCCCGCGAACCCCCGCCGAAGCCCTCCCGACCATCACGATCCGATCACGATGCCGCGCCCCCGACGTCCGGCTCAGAACCAGCGCTCCAGCACGAGCGCGACGCCGTCCTCGTCGTGCCGGGCGGTCACCTCGTCGGCGGCGGCGTGCAGCTCGGGGTGGGCGTTGCCCATCGCGACGCCGTGCCCGGCCCACCGCAGCATCTCGAGGTCGTTGGGCATGTCCCCGAAGGCCACGACCTCGTCGGGCGACACCCCGAGGTGCTCGGCCGCCCGCGCGAGCCCGTGGGCCTTCGTGATCCCGGGGGCCGAGCACTCGACGAGCCCGCTGGAGGCGGAGAACGTCACGTCGACGAGCTCCCCGAGGCCGTCCCGCACCGCGGCCGCCATGGCGTCGCTCGAGAGGCCACGACGACGGGCGAGGACCTTCATCGTGGGCATCGCCGCGAGCTCGGGTGCCGCCACCACGACGTGGTCGGAGTTCGGCCAGGCGTGCTCGAAGTCGGGATCGCAGCAGAACTCCTGCACCCCCGGCCGGGGGACCCGCTCCACGGCGAGCCCCGCCCCGGGCAGCGCCACCCGCAACCGGTCGATCACCTCGGCGAGCACGTCGGTGCCCAGCTCGACCGCCTCGAGGACCCGGTCGGACGCCGCGTCCCACAGCACGGCGCCGTTCGCGGTCACGCACAGCCCGTGCTCCCCGATCGCGTCGCAGACCGGGAGGACCCAGCGCGGCGGCCGCCCGGTGGCCAGTACCAGGGGCACGCCCGCCGAGCGCATCCGTCCCAGCACCGCGAGCAGGCGCGGGCCGGGGTGGTCGTCGGCGCCGAGCAACGTGCCGTCGACGTCGCTGGCGACCAGGCCGGGGGCTCTCACGCCACCGATTCTCCCGCTCCGGGAGCGCCCGCCGCGGGTACGCCCGTCCCATGAGCCACACCGACACCGCTGCCGAACTCCTCGAGACCGCGGGCAAGACCTTCGCCGCGGAGGCCGGGATCAGCCTGGAGGACAAGCCCGCCCCGCTCTACCGGCTGCTCGTGCTCGCGGTGCTGCTCTCGAGCCGCGTGCAGGCCGAGCTCGGGACGCGGGCGTGCCGCGAGCTCGTCGACTCCGGGTTCGGCAGCCCCGAGAAGATGCGCGACGCGCCACGCCAGGACGTGTTCGACGCGCTCTCGCGGGCCAAGTTCCTCAGCAAGGACCAGACGACCGACGCGCTGCAGGAGGGTGCCGGCCTCGTCGTCGACCGCTGGAAGGGCGACCTGCGCCGCATGCGCCGGGAGGCCGACGGCTCCGCCGACGCCCTCGCCGGTCTCCTCACCGAAGTGCCGCGCCTGGGTCCGGTCGGCGCCGCGATCTTCACCCGCGAAGTGCAGCTGGTGTGGCCGGAGTTCCGGCCCTACCTGGACTCGAAGGCCACCGACGGCGCCAAGGCGGTCGGGCTGCCGAGCGACCCGGGACAGCTCGCCGAACTGGTGACCGGCGACGACCTCGCCCGCTTCTCCGCGGCACTGGTGCGGACCGACCTCCACGACGACGTGGCCGGACAGATGTCCTAACCCTGCAGCACGGGCGGCGGACCGTCCGGTGCGCCGGGGATCGCCCGGCCCAGGACCCGGGCGAAGGCACGCTGATACTGGTCGGTCATCGCGGTCGCGGTGTAGTGGGCCAGGGCGCGTTCCCGTCCGGCCGCGCCGAGCGCCGCGGTCCGCGCCGGGTCGCGGATCACCGCCTCGAGGGCGTCGGTCCACGCCTCCCGGGTGAGCGCGTCGACGACCACGCCCGCCCGACCGTCGTCGAGCATCTCGGGGATCGCCCCGCTCACCGCGGCCATGACCGGGACCCCGCGGGCCATCGCCTCGACCATCACCAGCGGGAACGCCTCGAACCCGCTCGGCACGCAGAGCACGTCGATCTCGGCGAACGCGTGGTCGGGCCCCGAGGAGCGCCCCCGCCAGCGGATCCGGTCGGCGAGGTGGGCCGGGGTCTGCGCCTCGAGCTCGGCGCGGTCCGGGCCGTCGCCGAAGATGTCGAGCGACCACCCGGTCAGGCCCCGAGCGTCGAGGGCGGCGAGCGCGTCGGCGAGCAGCAGCGGGTTCTTGTAGGCCTTGATGCGGGTGAGCATCCCGAAGCGGACCCGGCCGTCCGTCGCCCGCCAGGGCAGCGCCGGAGGCTCCGGGATCCCGTTCGGCACGACCATGACGAGGTCGGTCAGCGCCTGGTGACGCGTCAGGTCGACGTGGTGCTGGCGTGAGAGCACGACGAGCCCGTCGGCCGCCCGCAGCGCCCGGGCCTGGTTCGCCGAGTAGGTGGGCCGGTCGAGCTCCGCCGGGTCGTGGGTCGCGGGCAGCCAGCGCCGGTGCTGGCCGCGGGCGCGGCCCGCCGCGCGCCAGGCGAGCGCGAAGCCCATCTCGGTGTTGGTGACACCGCCGACCACGACGGCGTCGTCGCCCGGCAGGTCCGCCGCGTCCACCACCGGCTGCCAGAACGGCTGCAGTGTCAGCCGGACCCGAGGGTCGAGCTCGGTGACGTAGCGGCCCAGCTCCTTGAGGCACACCACGGTCACCGGGTGCCCCCGGGCCACGAGCTCGTTGGCCAGCAGGATGCGCTGGCGCTCGGCGCCGCCGAGGACGAGGTTGTTCGAGGTGATGACGACGCCCGGACGGCCCCCGGCGCGCTCCGCGACGCGCTCGGTACGCCGGCGGCGCGCGGCCCGGGCGGCCGGACGCACGCGGTCCAGGACGCGGGTGCCCGCGGCGTAGACCGTGCCGCCGCCGCGGTGCCCGGCGTTGCCCAGCAGGATCACCCGGGCGGCCCGCTCGAGCTCGGCCTCGCGCCGTGCCGCGTCGCCCTCGGCCACGACGCCCACGCCGCCGACGCCCACGCCGTCGACGCCCTCGACCCTGCCGGGGAGCCGCACCTGACCGGCACCACGGGCCCCGTCGTCGGGGTCGCGGACGAGGTGCACCGTCCACCCGGCGGCGCGCGCGGCACGCTGCCAGGCGAGGTCCTCGCCCCGGTCGAAGAAGTCCTCGTCGAAGCCGCCGAGCGCGGCGCGGGCGCGGCCGGCGAGCAGCAGGCAGCCGCCCACCAGCACCCCGTCCACGGCGTCCCCGGAGGGCGGTGCCGCGAGCAGCCCGCTCACGACGTGGCCGCGCAGCCGCTCGTCGGCCCCGGCGTACGTGACGAGGTCGCGCACCAGCGAGGGGCTGCGCCGCACGACGGCGTCCCAGGGGTGCCGCTCGCCGGGATCCGGCTCGGGCACCGGCGCGACCGCGGCCACCCCCGGCCGCGCGAGCACGGCGCGCGCCGCGGCGAGCGGGCCGAGGAGCTCGATCCCGGGCTCGAGCAGCAGCAGGTCCACCGGCGTGCCCGCCGCGGCGTCGGCGCGGGCCGCCAGGGCGTTGCGGGCCGCCACCCGCCCGGCGTCGGCCTCCGCGAACGTCCAGTCCACCTCGGGGCGGGCGACCGGGAGGCCGGCGCGGTCGTCGTCGGCGGGACCCGGCTGGCACCAGACCAGGACACGGGCCCCGGGCAGGTGCTTCGCGACCCCGTCGAGGGTGCGCTCCAGCGGTTCCGCGGCGCCCGCGGACACCACGAGCACCGTGAGACCCGTGCCGGTCGGATCGCCCTCCACCGTCGCCTCCCCGTGTCGTGCCCGCCGCGACGGGCCTCGCCGATCGTGACACGGCGGGCGGAGAGCTCCCGCCGCGGCCTCCCCGCCTGCGGCGGAGATCGACATCACGCCCGTCTACGCTGCCCGGGACGTGTCCCCCGATCGGGCGTCGCTCGGGCCCCACGGGACGATCCGGGAGGGCCCCGACTCCGGCGGGGTCGTTGGACCTGACGATCGCGGAGCACGGCACGGCACGGGAGGGGGTGCGGGGTGCTGATCGACATGCGCGCTGGAGCGCCGCAGCAGGTGGAGCTGGACCGCTCGGTGCCGGCCCTGCTGCTCAAGCTCGGCAACTACCCGCTGCACCACGGCGGCGTCGGCGTGGTGCGCAGCCTCGGCCGCTGCGGGGTCGACGTCTACGCGGTCACCGAGGGCCGCTTCACCCCCGCGGCCGTGTCCCGCCACCTGCACGGCCGGTTCTCGTGGCCGACGACCGGCAGCGAGGACCCAGCCGAGCTCGCCGAGGGCCTGCACGGGATCGCGAAGGCCATCGGCCGGCGCGCCGTGCTCGTCGCCACCGACGACGAGGCCGCCGCGGTGGTCTCCGAGCTCGGCGCCGAGACCGGCCTCGCCGACGACTTCCTGTTCCCGCAGTGCGACGACCCGGGCCTGCCCCGCCGGGTCGCCAGCAAGGAGGGACTCTTCCGGGTCTGCTCCGAGCACGGCGTCCCGACCCCGCAGACGGTGTTCCCCGAGAGCCTCGCCGACGTCGAGGAGTACGCGGCCCACGGCGCGTTCCCCGTCGTCGTCAAGAGCCGCGACCCCTTCGAGCGCCACCGCCACCCGACGGTCCGCTCGTCCACCGTCGTCGAGACCCCGGACCGGCTGCGGGCGATGGCCCTCGACTGGGACGACGTGCCCTCGGTGATCCTGCAGGAGTACGTGCCGCGCGAGACCGCCGAGGACTGGGTGGTGCACGCGTGGTGGCCGGGCCCGGACGCCGTCGACGACGGCACGCTCTTCACCGGGGTCAAGCTGCGGTCCTGGCCGCCGCACGCCGGGTTCACGACGGCGGGTCGCGCCCGGTGGAACGACGAGCTCGCCCGGCTCGCGGAGAAGCTCTTCGACGCCGTGGGCTTCCGCGGGATCGCCGACCTGGACTGGCGGCGGGACCTGCGCGACGGGCGCTACAAGCTCGTCGACTTCAACCCGCGGGTCGGGGCGCAGTTCCGGCTCTTCGAGGACGCTGCGGGGCTCGACGTGGTGCGCGCCCAGCACCTGGCGCTGACCGGCCGGCACGCGCCGCGCGCCCCGTTCCCGGAGGGGCGGGGGTTCGTGGTGGAGGACTTCGACTACGCGGCCCGGCTCGCCTACCGCGGCCACCGCACCGACGGCCCGGCGCCCGACGGCCGCCCGCCGTCGACCGAGCACGGCTGGTTCGCGCTCGACGACCCGCTGCCGGTCCTGCCGATGGTCGTCGGCCGGGCGACGCCGGTACTGCAGCGGTTCGCCCGCACGTGGGTGCCGCGGGCGCGCCGGCTGCGCTGAGCCGCCCCCCGGAACGAGCGAACGGCACTCTGGCTGCCCTAGAAGCAGCGAGAGTGCCGTTCGCTCGAAAGGGGCGGGGGGCGGCTGATCAGGCGAGCGCGTGCGACCCCACGGGGTAGGCCACCCGCAGCGTCGGGCCCCGCTTGCCGGCGATGCGGCGGGCGAGCTCCGGGGCGGCGTACCAGGTGCCGGTGACGAACCGGTTGACCGGCCCGAACGAGCGCACCGCGGGCGCCCCGAGGAAGTGCAGGCCGGGTACCGATGACTCGAAGCCCTTGTGGAGCTTCGGCGAGCCGTCGATCAGCTCCAGCTCGCCCAGGAGCTCCTTGTCGAGCAGGTCGTAGCGGGCGACGTCGACGTCGTAGCCGCTGCCGACCATCACGTGGTCGGTGCGCAGGGTCGAGCCGTCGGCGAGCGTCACCACGATCTCGCCGTCCACGGACTCGGCCGAGCGGATCCCCTGCCCGAGGTGGAACGGGACCTTCTCCAGGCGGACGCGCAGGTTGTGCGAGCCGGCGGGGAACAGGCAGCGGCGGCGGACCTCGAGCTGGAGCCGCTCGGGCAGGCGGCGGTAGGTCTCCGGAGCCGCCGCGAGCCACCCGGTGGCGCGACCGCCCACGTCCGTCGGCGGGACGCGCCACTTCTCGCGGAAGGTCGGCGGCGGGGAACCGGCCGGCTTGTGCGGGCCGAGCCAGTGCGGGGCCTTCGCCCGGGCGAGGACCGAGACGTCGACGCCGAGGTCGGCGAGGATCGCCGCGTTCTCCAGCGCGCTCTGGCCGAGCCCGACGACGAGCACCCGCTTCCCGACGAAGGGCGAGAGGTCCTCGTGGTGGGCCACGTGCGAGACGGCGCCTTCGGGAAGACCGTCGAGCTCGGGAACCGAGCGCTCCATGTTGCGCAGGCCCACCGCCATGACCACGCGCTCGGCGTGCATGAGGTCGCCGTCGTCGAGGTGCACCGAGAACCCGGTGCCCTCGCGGACGACCTGCTCGACGCGGCGGTGGTCGAGGTCCGGGACGATGCGCTCGGCGATCCATTCGCCGTAGGCCAGGAAGTGCTCGAGCGTCGCCGGGTTGTCGAGGGCCACGTCGTGGGCGCGGGCCCAGGCCGTGATGGTGTGCCCGGGCACCGGGTGCGCGATCGAGGACGCCCGCTCCTTGGAGCGCAGGATCATCCCGCGCGGCATCTGGTGCTTCCACGAACCCATCACCTCGCCGAAGGTGTGGGTCGCGGTGCCCTGATGGCGCAGGAACGCGGTGGCGGCCAGCCCGTACGGGCCGGCGCCGACCACTGCGACGTCCGTGGATCCGACCATGATCCCCCTCTCGGTGGGCGCCGCGGAGCCCCGGCGCATCGCATCCATGATGCCGAGCCCGATCTGCGTCCCATCGACGGGGTGACCCCACGCCGTCGCCGACCCGTCTCAGATGATCGCCACCGCCACCACGAGGCCGAGCGCGAGGTGCATCCCGGCGATCATGGCCGACACCGGGGTGAAGTACTCGTCGTGCAGGCAGGCGCCGACGTCGAGGCGCGACACCGCCTCCAGACCACGGACGACGAGGACCTGCGCGATGATCCCGACGAGGCCGTAGACCAGCGTGTTGATGACGCCGGTGAGCAGCCCGCCACCGGAGATGTAGATCGCGACCAGCACGATCAGCGCCATCGAGACCAGCCCGGAGGCCGACACGACCACCGCGTTGGGCCGGCCCTGGCGCACCAGCCCGCGCAGGTCGCCCGGCGTCGTCAGGTCGATCGCGAAGTAGCCGACGTACATGAGCACCGCGCCGATGACCGCGTAGAGCGCGATCAGGCCGATGTTGCCGGCGAGCGTCGGGAAGAAGTCGGGAGCGAGCACACGGGCCTCCGCGCGGGGTCCATCCGGACGAAAGAGACGCCGCACAGTAGCGGCCCCCGCCTCCCGCGCGAGGGGAACCCTCAGGCGGATGGAGCGACCGGATCCTCCCCTCGCGTCCGGGTCAGCGCGGGAGCCCGATCGGGCTGTGGGCCGGCACCACCGAGCGGGCCGCCGCGGCGATCGGCTCCAGCAGCGTCGCGAGCCGCTCGGTGCGCTCCGGGCGCAGCACCTCCCAGGGGCCCGCGGCCGCGCGGTCGGTGGCGTCCTCGACGGCCGCGTGCAGCGCCCGTCCCGCCTCGGTGAGCACGAGGGCGTCGTCGAGCAGGCCCGCCGACCTCAGCCGGTCGAGCTCCGCCTCCCAGGCGTCGTCGCGGATCCGCCGCCCGAGGCGCAGGCCCCGCTCGGGCGACTCTCCCGACGCCACCTTGAGCACGTGCGAGACGACGGGCCCGACGCCGTGCACCGCGAGCGCGGCGAGGTGGCCGTCCCCGCGGTGCTCCCGCAGCGTCGTCGTGGCCTGCCACAGCGCGAGGTGCGGCGCCGCGGGCCGCGGCAGCGCCCGGTTCGCCGCGCCGAGCACCCGCCCGGCGTCCTCGCAGGCGGCCGCCGCGTCCCAGGCGAGGTCGGCCGCCTCGGCGACGACCGCCTCGTCGGTGGGCGGGGCGAGCTCCGCGAGGTCGGCGAACGCGGCGTCGACGCCGGCGAGCCGTGCCTCGAGCGCACCGGAGGGCGTGACGTCGGGCGCGATCCCCGCCCGCGCGTCCGCGATCCGGTCGGGGGCGAACCCGCCGAACGCGGCCACGAGGACGGCGGTCGGCACGTCGCCGAGCGGGGCGGCGCGCTGCGCGACGTAGCGCGCCCAGAACGAGTCCCCGAGCCGCTCGGCCCGGGCGAGCGCCGCCGGGGCGAAGTAGGTCAGGGCGTGGACCGGCTCGTAGAGCGTCCACATCCGACGGGCGGGCCCGGCCATCAGTCCGGGATGCGGTGCGGCACGAACGCCGCCCCGTTGTCGGTGACCAGCCCGGTGGTCTCGCGGATGCCGAGCCCGGCGGACTCGTCGCCGACGATCCACGCGCCGAGCGCGGGCCGGTACCCGTCGAACTCGGGCAGCGGGTCGAAGAGCTGGTAGACGAAGCCCTCCTCGCCGTAGACCCCGCCGGTCTCGACGACGGGCTCCCCGGCCCCCGCGACGATCTGCACGTTCGCGCCCTCGCGCCCGAGCAGCGGCTTGCGGACGTACTCGGTGAGCATGCCGGGGTCGCCCAGGCTGGTGGGCAGCAGGTTCGGGTGGCCGGGGTACATCTCCCAGAGCACGGCGAGGATGGCCTTGTTCGACAGCAGCGACTTCCACAGCGGCTCGATCCACTGGGTCTCGGGGAGGCTGCGGGTGACGTGCTTGCCGAAGTCGTCGCCGAGGATCCACTCCCAGGGGTAGAGCTTGGTGACGCAGCTCATCGGGGCCTCCTCGAGGTCGACGAACCGGTCGAGCGCGGAGTCCCAGCCGATCTGCTCGATCGCGAGGCCGACGGTGTCCAGTCCGGCCTCGGCGGCGGTCTCCTGCAGGTAGGCCGTGGTGACGTGGTCCTCGCCGGTGGTCTCGGCCTGCGACCAGCAGAAGTGCACCTCGCTGCGCGGCAGATCGGCGGCGATCTCGCCCCACCGTGCGACGAGCTTCTCGTGCAGCGAGTTCCACTGGTCCTGCTCGTCGCCGAAGAGGTCCTTCAGCCAGTACCACTGGCAGATGCTGGCCTCGAGCAGCGTCGTGGGGGTGTCCGCGTTGTACTCGAGCAGCTTGGCCGGGCCGGAGCCGTCGTAGCGCAGGTCGAACCGGCCGTAGAGGTGCGGGTCGTGGCGCTTCCAGGAGTCCGCGACCTGCTCCCAGCACCACTCCGGCAGGGCGAAGTCGCGGAACCGCTCGGTGGTGACGACGTGGTCGACGGCCTCGAGGCACATCGACTGCAGCAGTTCGACGTCGGCCTCCAGCGAGAGGATCTCGGCCATGTCGAAGACATAGTGCACCGACTCGTCCCAGTACGGCCGTGCACCGTTCTGCCCGGCGGCCGGGGTGCCGAAGACGAGCCCCTGCTCCTCGATCTTCTTCCGCCAGTCGCGGCGGGGGGTCGACCTCTCGCGGCGCACGGGGTCAGCTCCCCGACGACGAACCGGACGAGCCCTTGGACCCCGAGCCCGACGAGCTGCCCGACACGCCGAGCCCGCCGCGGCTGATCGTGCCGTTGGACGACGTGGAGCCCAGCCTGCTGCCCGTCGTGCCGCTGCGGATGCTCGTGCCGCTGGGCGGCGGCGTGACCGAGCCGCCCCGGGCGACGGTGCCGACGGGCGAGCTGGAGCCGTAGTTGTAGTGGTACTGGTTCCCGAAGCCGCCGAGGAAGATCGGGACGAAGCCACCGTGGTACGAACCGTTGACCGGCGTCCCGGAGCAGTGGCTGTCGTCGACGACGACGCCGTTCTGGTCGGTGCACTGCGCGGAGACGGAGTCCTCGCTGCCGGAGGACGCCGCGTAGGCGATCGCGACGATGGCCGCGACCCCGACGGCGACCCCGCCGCCGATGAGCACCCGCTTGCGGATCCTCGACTTGCGCTGGGCCGCGGCGGCCGCGGCCTGCTCCTGCGCCGTGCGCCGGCGCTCGGCCTCGCGGCGGGCACGCTGCTCGGCGACGGTGGGTTCCCGCGGCGTGGTGGTCTCGGGGTCCTGGTAGCGCACCTGACCCCGATGGGGCGTGTCCGGGGAGTCGGGCGTTCCCGACCCGGTCGCCGCGGCGTCGGAGGACCCGGCGTCGGCGTTCCACCACGGTTCCTCGGTCAGCGCCGTGGGCGTGTCGGAGCCGGGCGATCCCTCGACCGCCGGCGTGCCCGAGGGCGGCGTGGCCGCGTCGTCGTCGGAATCCCCCGCCGTCGGGAGCGCCGTGGCGCCGCGCGTCCCTCGGGTCCTCGCTCACGTCCTCACTCTCCTCCGACCCGCCTCCGGCAACCACGTCGCCGGGCCGATCCCCCCTCGAGGGAACGAGTCCGGCACGCGGCATGATGTCAGCACCATGGTCCTACGGGAACGTCCGTCCTCGCGTGGACGCAGCGACCGGGCGGCTGACGACGCGGACGATCACGCCGCCCGGCGTCTCGTCGCGCGCCGAGGGGTCATCGGGGTCCTCGCGGGAGCGCTCATCATGCTCCTGGCCGCCAGCGCGTTCGCCGCCACGGGCAACGGCCTGGGCTTCCTCGGGCTCGTCGGCGACGAGTCCGGCTCGTCGCCGAGCGTCCTGGGCGGTTCGAGCAGCGGACCGGAGACCGACTCCTCCGAGCTGGCCAAGGCCCCGGGCACGTGCCTGTCGTGGCAACGGGCCGACGGCGCCGACGTCCACGAGGTGGACTGCTCGCAGCCGCACCTGTTCGAGACCGCCGGCCCGGTGAACGCGGCCCAGCCCGACGGCACGCCGTTCCCCGGCGAGGCCGCCTGGCAGAAGATCGTCGCCGACCAGTGCGGTCCGCTCGTACAGCGCTACCTCGGCAAGCCGCTCGACCCGACCGGGCGCTACAAGGTCGGCGCGCTCAAGCCCACCGCCGCGGCGTGGGGCGACGGCGACCGGACCGTGCGCTGCGGTCTGCAGGCACCCGGCGTCACCGGGGCCCTGCTCTCCTCCACCGGCAGGGTCTCCGACGCCGACCAGGCCGTGGTGTTCCCGCCCGGCACCTGCCTGGGGCTGAACGGCAAGGACGTGTCCGACCCGGTGTCCTCCTGCGCGAAGACCCACGCCGCCGAGGTGGCGGGCACCGTCGACCTCGGGACGAAGTTCACCGGGGCCCTGCCCTCGGTCGACGACCAGGACAACTTCCTGCAGCCGGCATGCACCAAGGTCGCGCAGGACGCGGTCGGCGCGCAGAAGCTCACCGACTCCAAGCTCACGGTCTACTGGACGAACATCAACCAGGCGTCCTGGGACGCCGGCACCCGCCGGGTGAGCTGCAACATGGGCTCGCTGCTCGCGGACAACTCCGGCTTCGCACCGCTCACCGGAGCGGTCAAGGACGGCGTGACGATCGGCGGCGCCGCCCCCGCCTCGCCGGACCCGCTGCCGCCGCCCGGGGCGCCCGCCGTCGAACCGTCGACCCCGGCCGCGACGGCCCCGGCGGCGCCGGCGGCGCCCGCGGCGCCGTCCGCGGGCCAGGGCCCCGCCGCGCCCGCGCCGCAGCTGCCGAGCGTGCTGCCCTCGCTCCCGCCGCTCCTGCCCGGCGGCGGGAACTAGCCCCGCCGCCGGTGGACCCGGAGCGGTTCGAGGAGCTGGTCGGGGAGGCCCTCGACGAGCTCCCCGCCGAGCTGCTGGCCGCGATGGACAACGTCGTCGTGCTCGTCGAGCCGCGCCACCCCGAGGACCCGGAGCTGCTGGGGCTCTACGAGGGCGTGGCGCTCACCGACCGGACCAGCGACTACGGCGGAGTGCTGCCCGATCGGATCACCCTCTACCGCGACGCGCTGGTCGAGATGTGCGCCGACGACGAGGACGAGCTGCGCGACGAGGTCGCGATCACCGTGGTGCACGAGATCGCCCACCACTTCGGGATCGACGACGCGACCCTGCACCGGCTGGGGTGGGGGTAGGTGCGCTCCTCCGCCACGCCTCGAGGCGCCACCCGCCGTGGGGACCCGCCTGCAGGACCACGCGCCCGCAGTTGTCGACGTGGTCGTCGGCCCCGAGGCCGGGGAGCTCGCCGACCAGGGCGTGGGAGACCAGCCGCAGCACCGCGCCGTGGCTGACCAGCACCACCGTTCCCGACGGGTACTCGTCCCGCAGGCCCTCGACGGCCGGCAGGTAGCGGTCCAGGACGTCGCGACCCGACTCGCCGCCGGGCATGCGAGCGTGCACGTCGCCCTCGCGCCAGGCGTCGTACACGGAGCGGAACCGCCGGATCGCCGCCTCGTCGTCGAGCCCCTCGAGCTCCCCGACCTGCACCTCGTGGGTGCCCTCCACGACGGCCGGCGAGAGCCCGACGGCGGGTGCCACCAGCGAGGCGGTCTCACGGGCCCGCCGCGCCGGGGAGCTGGCGAGCGCCGTGATCGGCCCGAGGGGGTCGGCGGCCAGCTCCTTGCCCAGCGCCTCGGCCTGGAGCCGGCCGAGATCCGTCAGCCCCGGACCGGGCAGCACCGTGTCCAGCGCCTTCGCCACGTTCGCCGGGGTCTGTCCGTGGCGGGCGAGCACGAGACGCAGCACGCCCTTATCCGTACCACGGCTGCTCAGCTCGGACGGTCCTCGCCTCGACCCTCGCGGAGTGCGGTGAGCCACCTCGCGGCCGCCTCGTAGTCGGCGCCCTCCTGCCCGGGCACCGGCGGGGCGACGGGCGGTGACGGGGCGGTGGACCCCGCGGGGACGACGGCGCGCGGGTAGGACCCGAGGAAGCGCAGGTCGGTGCAGCGGCGGTGCAGGGCGGCGAGCGCCTCGCCCATGGCCGGCTCGGCGACGTGACCGGCCCCGTCGAGGAAGAACCAGTAGGTCCCGAGCCGCTCCTTCGAGGGCCGGGACTCGATGCGGGTGAGGTCCACCCCGCGGATCGCGAGCTCGGTGAGGATCGCGAGCAGCGCGCCGGGCTCGTTGACCGTCGTCGCGGCGATCGAGGTGCGGTCGCTCCCGGTGGGGGCGGGCAGCCGGACGCCGGCCGGGGCGACGACGACGAAGCGCGTCACCGCGTCCCCGGTGTCGTGCACCCCGTCGGCGAGCACCGCGAGCCCGTAGTGCCCGGCGGCCACCGGGGCGCACACCGCGGCGTCGACCTGCCCGTCGGCGACGGCGGCCGCGGCCGCCGCGGTGGAGGGCGTCATCCGGGTCTCGGCGTCGGGCAGGTTCGTGGCCAGCCACCGGCGGGTCTGCGCCTCGCCGTGCGGATGGGAGGCCACGGTGCGCACGTCGGCGTGGGTGCTGCCCGGGCGCACCAGCACCGCGAACCGGACGGGCAGGAGGATCTCCCGCACCACGACGACCGGCGGGGACTCGACGAGGCCGTCCATCGTCGCGGGGACCGCGCCCTCGACCGAGCTCTCGATCGGAACGCACGCCAGCCCGACCTCGCCCGCCCGCAGCAGGTCGAGCGCGGCGGTGGTGCTGGCCGCGGGGCGCGGCCGCGCGCCGGCGAACACCGAGTCCGGCGCCTCGACGAGGCTGCGCAGCGCCTGCTCGCAGAACGTGCCCGGCGGGCCGAGGTACGCGACGTCCCCGCTGGTCACGTCACACCAGGCCGAGCCGGGCCATCTCGGCGCCCTGGTCGGCCGGGGCCGTGGAGCCGAACGACGACAGGTGCGCCCGGACCCGCGTCGCGGTCGGCTCGTCGACCCCGGCCACCTCCGCGGCCAGTGCCTCGGCGTCCGTGGCGTCCAGGGCGCGGCGCACGGCCTCGACGAGCTCGGGCGGGGGCTCCGCGGGCGTCGCGGACGGATCGCCGAGCGCCGCGGGGACGCCCGGCTCCTGCTCGGCGCCCCCGTCCTCCGCACCGCCGGTGACCGTCGGTGGCACCGCGCGCAGGGCGCGGGTGACGGCCACCAGGAGGTTCAGCCAGCCGTGGTGGTCGAACCCGGTCTCGGGGTCGAGGTGACGGACCGCGCCCTGCAGCCCGATGCTCGCGGTGAACGAGCGCCCCGCCGCGGCGACGACCGCGAGGAAGCGCGAGACGTCGGTGACCCCCGGGAAGGCGCCCGCGCGGTCACCGCCGCAGCGCAGCTTCGGCCGGCAGCCGTGCCCGACGACCCGGCGCACACCGGCGATCCAGTCGTCGGACCCGTCGGCGTCGGGACGCCGCGGCTCGACGACCGCGACGACGTCGTCGGGCACGAACTCGGTGACGCGCTCGAGCCAGACCGAGTCCACGTCGTGGGGCGCGGGCATCTCGACGGTGCCGGTGGTGAGCAGGGCGGCCCGCGAGGTGGTCAAGGACAGCGCCTTGGGGACGCCGCCCAGGCCCGTGTCGACCGACAGCGTGATCGGGACCGGGGCGGCCGGCCGGCGCTTCACCAGCACGGACACGAACTCCTGGAGGCGGGAGACGGGCACGACCAGCGCGCCGAGCAGGCCGCCGTACTCCCCCGCCCGCGCGTCGAGGTGCGAGTCCAGCACGTCCGCCATCGCCGCGCGCGGACCGGGCGAGACGAGGGCGGCGTCGTCGAGGATGCGCGCGAGGAGCGGGGGCACACCGTCGACCGGTGCCCCACCGGCCTGGGGGACGGTGGACACGAGGGCACGGTAGCGGGCGGCTCGCCGCCCTCCGGGCACCGGGGATCCACGTCGCGCGCGAGGCTTGCTCCCGACGCGAGCACTTCGGTTAGGCTCACCTAATCTTCTCGGCGCCCGCGGCCTGCCCCCGGATGCTGGGTGCCGAGGTGCGCCGGCTGGGGTCAGTCCGGAGGCGACGGGGGCCGTGCGCCGTCGCGCAACGGGGCGGTGACCTTCCGCTCGGCGACGAACGAGAGGAACGGGATGGTGCCGGCCAGGGCGACCAGCAGCAGCCGCAGGACCGGCCACCGACTCTTCACACCGAGGTCGGCCGTGAGCACCAGGTAGCCCATGTAGAGGAACCCGTGGATCGGCCCGACGATCGCGACGAGGGTCGGGTCGCCGCCCAAGTACTTGAGCGGCACCGCGACGAGGACGAGCACCAGCAGCCCGACGCCCACCACCCAGGCCATCACCCGGTAGCGCTTCATCGCGGCGACGATCTTCGGGGTCAGCGCCGCCGTCGAGGTCGGTGCGGTCACGCGGGGCTCCTTCGAGCGGGTCAGCGGGGGTCCTCGGCCGTCTCGTCGGCGCGGGCGAGGGCGGCGAGCATGGCGTTGTAGTCCGTGTGGGCCCGGCCCCGCAGGGGAGGACCCTGCCCGTCGCCGGGGCGCACACCGGCGGGCCGGGGAGTGAAGGGGCTGGCCGGCGGCGGCGTCGCGGGGGTCCCGACGACGGGTGCCGGCGCGGCGCCGGCGTCGTGCCGGGCCTCATCGTGCCGGGCATCATCGTGCCGGGCCTCATCGTGCCGGGCCTCGTCGTGCGCTGCCTCGTCGGCCGGCACGTCGTCGGGGATCTCGCCGCGGACGGCGGCCAGCGCGCGCGCCTCGGCGTGGAGCATGCGCCACCACAGCGCCGCGAAGAACACTCCGAACAGCGGCCACTGCAGCGCGTACCCGGCGTTGAGCAGCGAGCCTGTGGGTGACTCCGCGCGGCCCAGCTGCCAGTAGGCCATCCCGCCGCAGACGATCACGGCGACGATCGCGAGCAGCGTCCACCCGACCCACCGGGGGGTGGCGAGCACTCGGAGGACACGTCCCACACCCGCGAGGTTACCCATCGGGCGTCAGAGCGCCGTGCCGCTGCGGGCGACGGGCCTAGGGTGACGAGGCGATGAGCCTGCTCCGTACGTGGCTCGCCCCGCCGAGACCCGCGGTCGTGGAGGCGGACGGGCGCGAGCGCCGCCTGCTCGTGACCGAGATCCTCGTCGTCGCGACGGTGACCCTCGGCCTGTCCGGCCTGCGCTCGCTCATCTCGCTGCTGGACTCGCTCGCGGCGCCCGCTCCGCTGGCGTCGCGGCACGTCGCGATCGACCGGCCGCTCGCGACCGACGCCTGGGCGGACCTCGCAGCGCAGCTCGCGTCGTCGCTGGAGCTCGTGGCCTGGGGCGCGCTGGGCCTCTACCTGCTGCTACGCGCCGGATTCTGGCCCGCGCGGGGTGGGTCTCGACGGCACCCGTCCGGGACGCGACGCCCTCTCGGCGCTCGGGCTCGCGGCGCTCATCGGCATCCCGGGGCTCGGGTTCTACCTCCTCACCCGCGCCCTCGGGATCAACCTGACCGTGGTGCCCTCGATGCTCGACGACCACTGGTGGCGGGTGCCGGTGCTCGTCCTGTCGGCGGTCGCGAACGCGTGGGCCGAGGAGGTCCTCGTCGTCGGCTGGCTGCTCTCGGTACTGCGCCGGCTCGGGCTCTCGGAGAACCGGTCGGTGGTGGTCTCGGCCCTGCTCCGCGGCTCCTACCACCTCTACCAGGGCTTCGGCGGCGGTCTGGGCAACGTCGTCATGGGCCTGGTGTTCGGCCGGTACTGGCAGCGCTCCGGTCGGCTCTGGCCGCTGGTGGGGGCGCACGCGCTGATCGACGTGGTGGCGTTCGTGGGCTCGGCCGTGCTGGCGGGGAAGGTGCCGTTCCTGCCGCGGTGAGCCCCCCGGGTGCCAGCGAAGCGTCCCTATCGGCGTGCTCCCCTGTCTGCATGCGGATCCAGTGGCAGGAAACCCACACCGTCGATGCCTAGGGTCGGCGTCCATGATCCCGCCCCGCGTGGACTCCGAGGTCGGCAGGCTGCGCACCGTCGTCCTGCACCGACCGGGCCCGGAGCTCGAGCGGCTGACCCCGCGCAACGCCGACCGGCTGCTCTTCGACGGCATCCCCTGGGTCGAGCGGGCGCAGCTCGAGCACGACCGGTTCGCCGCCACCCTCGAGGGCCACGGGGTCCGCGTCCTGCGTCTCGCCGACCTCCTGCGCACCACCCTCGACGACGAGGACGCCCGGGAGCGGGGCATCACCGACGCGGTCGACGAGCGGGTTCTGGGCCGGGAGCTGGGGGCGGCGGTCCGGGCGCAGCTCGCCGAGCTGGGTCCCGCGGACCTCGCCGAGGTACTCGTCGGCGGCCTCACCTTCCGTGAGCTGGGCGACGGCCACAGCTCGCTGGTGCGGCGCATGCACGGCCCCGACGAGTTCGCCGTCGACCCGCTGCCCAACCTCATGTTCACCCGTGACTCGTCGATCCGCGTGGGCGACCACGTCGTCGCCGCGGCCATGGGGATGCCCGCCCGGCGGCGGGAGGCCGCGCTCGTCGCGCTCGCCCAGCGCGGCCACCCGGAGCTCGGCGGCGTGCCGCACACGCAGACCCGCGACCCGTCCCCCGTCGAGGGCGGCGACGTGCTGCTGCTCGCGCCCGGCGTCCTCGGCGTCGGGGTCGGGGAGCGCACCAGCCCGGCCGGCGCGGAGTCCTTCGCCCGCGCCATGTTCCACGCCGGGCTGGCGCACACCGTCCTCGCCGTGCCGATCACGCAGCGCCGGGCGACGATGCACCTGGACACCGTCGCGACGATGGTCGACGTCGACACCCTGGTCGTCTTCCCGGAGGTCCTCGACTCGCTCCAGGCCTGGACGATCACTCCCGACGGGGCCGGGCTCGCCATCTCGGGCCCCGAGCCCTTCCGGCCCGCCGCCGCGCGGGCGATGGGGATCGAGGAGCTGCGCGCGGTCGACACCGGACCCGCGGGCGTGGCCGCGGAGCGCGAGCAGTGGGACGACGGCAACAACACCCTGGCGCTCGCCCCGGGCCTCGTCGTGGCGTACGAGCGCAACACGACGACGAACGGGCGGCTGCGCGACGCCGGGATCGAGGTCGTGACGATCGAGGGGTTCGAGCTGGGCTCCGGCCGCGGCGGCCCGCGGTGCCTGTCGTGTCCGTGGGAGCGCGACCCGACGTCGTAGAGCCGGCCGACGACGGGGCTTTCCTCCCACTGGATCCGCAAGCAGACGGGGGAGCACGCCGATAGGGACGCTTCGCTTGCAACCAGGGCACGTTCGGCGCAGCCAGGGGTGCGTCCGGCCACACGCACGGCGGTGCGGCTGCACCCGGACGGCGGCCGCCCTAGCGTCGGTGCCGTGCTGGACAAGCGCCCCGCCCGCCGGCCCGCGAACCCGCTGCGCCGCCTCTCCGGTGAGCGCTGGGAGGCCATGGAGCCGACCTGGCGCGACGCGAGGCCGGTGATCATCCGCGCCGCGCTGGAGCGGGCGAAGGCGCGCCCGTCCGGGAACTGGTTCGTCGTCGGGGCCTCCCGCGACATCCGCGCCGGCACCCCGTTCGGCACGACGGTGGCCGGGGTCGAGCTGGTGCTGTGGCGCTCCCCGGCCGGCGAGCTGTACGCCGGGCCGGGCGCGTGCCCGCACCTCGGCGCGGACCTGGCGACCGCGACGCAGTCCGGGTGCGAGCTCATCTGCCGCTGGCACGGTCTCGCGCTCGGTCCGTCCGGACGCGCCGGCTGGCGGACGCTGCCCGCCCACGACGACGGGGTGCTGGCGTGGGTCCGGCTCGACACGGTCGCCGGCGAGGAACCCACCGAGGCGCCGATCCTGCCGGCACGGCCGGACCACGAGCGCAGCCTCGTCGCCGTCGCCACGACGGTCGGCACCTGCGAGCCCGACGACGTCGTCGCCAACCGCCTGGACCCCTGGCACGGCGCGTGGTTCCACCCGCACTCGTTCGCGGACCTCCGGGTCGACTCGGCCCCGGCGCGCACCGCCGGCGACGCCGAGGACCACTTCGACCTGCACGTCGCGTTCCGGCTGACGAGGAACTACGGGATCCCGGTCGAGGCCCGCTTCACCTGCCCGGACCCGCGCACCGTCGTCATGCACATCACCCGCGGCGAGGGGGCGGGCAGCGTCGTCGAGACCCATGCGACCCCGCTCGCCCCGCACCCCGACGGCCGGGCCCGCACCCAGGTGACCGAGGCCGTCGTCGCGCACTCCGACCGGGAGGGGTTCGCCCACACGCGGCGGGTCCACCGGGTCGTCCGCCCGCTGATGGAGTGGGCGGCGAAGCGGCTGTGGATCGACGACATCGAGTACGCCGAGCGGATCTACGAGGTGCGCCGCCGGCGCACGTGACTAGGTGGGACGGCGACCGACCACCGTGTGCACGATCCCGCGCTGCCACCCGTCCATGGGCTCCACCTGCACCTGCTCCAGCCCGGCGTCGCACAGCCGCGCGGTGAGCCGGCGGAGCCCGTCGAAGGCGAGCACGCTGCGCCACAGGTAGCGGTAGAGCGACGCGTCCCCGGTCACCCGCCGCCCCAGCGGGATGACGATCGCCCAGCACACCGCCGTCCACACCGCCCGTGCGTAGCGCGAGTCCGCCACCGAGTACTCGTGCACGGCCAGCGGCGCGCCCGGCGCCAGCAGGTCGCGCAGGTCGGCCACGCCGGCGTCGACGTCGGGCAGGTTGCGCAGCAGGTAGGCCGCGAGGACGCCGTCGAACGGGCCCTCGATCCCCGCCGCGGCCAGCTGCTCGGCTCGTGAGTGCACGAACCGGACCGTCGTGGGCCACGCCTTGGCCCGGGCCTGCGCGAGCATCTCCGCCGACGCGTCGACGGCGACGATCTCGGCCTCCGGGTAGGTCTCGAGCAGCGCGCGGGTCGAGAGCCCCGTCCCGCACCCGACGTCGAGCAGGCGCAGTCCCGCTCCGCGTCCCGGCAGTCCGAGGCGCGCCGCCGAGCGCTTCAGGTGGTCGAAGTACCCGGGGTTCGCGCCGACGAGGCGGTCGTAGGAGGTCGCGTCCTGGTCGAACGCCGAGGGCACCTCGGCGGCCTCCCGTACCCGGTCGAACGTCCTCGGTCGAGCGCCGCTGCGCTTCGTCTCCTGGGGCACGGGCGCGCATCCTGCCGTGCCCCTATCGGCGTGCTCATCAGGACGCTGCCACAAACTGAGAGCGCGCTCCCGCACACGGATCATCGGCACGTCCGATCGGAGCACCGCACCGGTCCGTCGTCGCCCGGTGACGGGCTCTCGGCGCGATCGCCGGCACGGATTCTCTCAGACTCGCCGATCACGAACAGGTCACGGTCCTAGCGTCCCGCGCCGTGCGGAGACGGATGACGACGGCGGCCTGGGCGGTGGTCCTGGTCGCGATGACCGTGGTGCCCCTCGCGATGTCGGCCTGGCGCGACCACGACACCTCGGCGGCCACGATGCTCTCCGTCGGGCTCGCCGTACTCGGCCTCACCGCCCTGGTCGTGGTCGTGCTGGTTCCCTCCCGGATCCGCACGCTGACCCGCGCCTTCGGCGTCGACCGCATCATGGGCCTGCACCGCCGGCTCGGGATCCTCGCGCTCGCGGCCGTGGTCCTGCACGCCGTCGTCGCGCTGTGGATCGACCCGACGCTGCTCAACCCGTTCACCGCGCGCGCCACCGCGAAGGTCGGGTGGGGCTCCCTGGTGTCGCTGCTGCTCGTCGGCGGCGTCGCCGCGGGCGGGCGCCGACCCGGGGCCCGCTACGAAATCTGGGCGCGCCTGCACGTGGCCCTCGCCGCGGCCGGGCTGGTCCTCGCCGCATTGCACGTGATCTGGCTGAACCACCTCGTCGCCGACCCGGTGATGCGGGTGTGCCTCGTCCTGCTGGCCGGGGTCCTGCTCGCGGTGCTCTCCCACCGCTGGGTCTGGCGCCCGCTGTTCTCCCGTCAGGGCGCCTACGTCGTCTACGGCGTCCGCCGGGAGGGCCCGAGCGTGTCGACGCTCGTCCTCGCGCCCGTGCACCTGCGTCGGGGCGGCATGCGGTTCGACCCGGGCCAGTTCGTGTGGCTGCGCCTCAAGCGCGCCGTGGTGGGCACCGAGGAGCACCCGTTCACCATCGCCTCCAGCGCCAACGTCACCGGTCGCCTGGAGCTCACGGTCCGCGACCAGGGCGACTTCTCGCACCGGGTCGCCGCCCTGCGCCAGGGCGAGAAGGTGTGGCTGGACGGCCCGCACGGCTCGTTCACCGCCGAGGAGGGCCAGGACTGCGCCGGCCTCGTGCTCGTCGCGGGAGGGGTCGGCATCACCCCCATGATGAGCATGCTGCGCACCCTCGCCGAGCGCGGCGACACCCGTCGTCACCGGCTGATCCTCGCCGAGCGCGGCTCCGAGCCCCTCTTCGCCGACGAGCTCGCCGTGCTCACCCGCCGCCTCGATCTCGAGGTGACCCGCACCGCCGGGCGACGCGTGGACCTCGCACTGCTCGCCGAGGTCCTCCCGGCGGGCCCGGAGCTCGACCACCTCGACTACTTCATCTGCGGGCCGCCCTCGCTGCTCGCGGGCAGCCTCGCCGCACTCGAGCAGCTCCCCGTCCCGGCCGGGCGGATCCACACCGAGCAGTTCGGCTGGTCCGGACCGCTCCCGGTCTCCTCCTCGTCCGGGACAACCGCCCCGGGTCCGTCCGCTCCCCCCTCGAAGGACACCCATGGCCAGACATTCGACCCGCAGGCGCATCCCGCGCTGGGCGGTCGCCGGTCCCCTCGCGATCCTGCTCGTGCTCGGCGCCGCCCAGGCGTGGGCGTCGTCGACCCACGCACCGGCGCGGTCCTCGACGCCGAGCAACGCCCGCACATCGCGCAGCAGCTCGCTGCTCTCGCGGGTGAGCGCGGCGATCACCGGACGGAGCCGGCGGGACGACGCGGACGGGCCGGCAACGGCTACCCCGGGACCGACGACGGACGGGGTCACGCCGACACCGGCACCCCCGGCGACCTCCGCGGGCACCGGACACCGCGGCGGGGCGGACGGCACGCATCCGTCTGATCGGCAGAAGGACCACCCCCAACAGCAGACCGGCGGGCAACAGCCCAACCCGAACTGCACGCTGGTGGTTCCCCCGGACCCGACGAGCGCCGCGGGGCTGACGACGCCCTACCGGCTGAAGGGCACCGACGGCGGCCCCTGCCACGAGGCGAACACCCAGCAGGCCGCCTTCGTCGAGGCGACGATCCTCGACCCTGCGACGGGCGCCCTGTCGGTGTACCACCCGCTGGTCATCGACGACGGGAGCACGCCGGCGGCACCTCCCGCGGTGTCGGGCCTGCCGTCGGGAGCCGTCGTCGGGGTCTGGTTCGGCTTCAACGGCACGACGCTGACCCTCGAGGGCGACCGCCAGGGCTGTGTCGACGGCACGCCCGGCTCCCCGTTCGGCCAGTTCGCCGACTGCAACGGGCCCGGGTTCTTCGCGGCCGCCGACGCCGCGATCGCGGCAGGGAAGCTCACCGTCCCCGGGCTCGGCACCGCCGCGGACGGCCGCCCCTGCCCGACGACGCGTGACTTCTCCGTCGTGGACCAGGACCAGAGCGACAACCTCGCCACGTCCTACCGGGTGCTCGGCGACGGCCGCGTCGCCCAGGACACCGCGGCCGACGCGGACCTCGGCGGCACCGTGCTCACCAACGCCAGCGACAACGGCCTGCTCGACGCCTTCATCGACCCGGCTCTGGGCTGCCACCCGATGACCGCGCCCGATGCCGGTGACGGCGGCAAGCAGGTCCCCTCGCTCGCGCTCAACGAGCTGCAGGCCGCCGCCCACCAGGGCGACCCGGTGGCCCTCGTGCCCGCGAACGACCCGATGTCGCAGATCGACGGCAAGGCCTCGCCGGCCAAGAACGCGCTCTACCGCGAGGGGGTCGACCAGCCGGTGGCCGCCTCCTCCGACGGCGCCGCCTACTGCCGCTCGTTGGTGGCCGTGGCCCCGGGGCGCCTGCAGGCCGACCGGGGCCGGTTCTCGCAGGCGCCCTCACCGGACACTGCCGCAGCGAAGAACCTCTTCACCTTCCTGACCCAACGGTTGCAGGCCTCGTACCAGAACCTCGGGTGCGCCGATCTCGGGGCGCCGAAGCTCCCGCCGCTTTGACCTTCGGTCTCGTGTGTGCGTTTCCGTGCTGGAGCACGGAAACGCACGCACAGGCGCGGAGCGCTAAGAGCGGTACCTACACTCGACGGGTATGAGCGACCCCTCGTCGTCGACGTTCCACGAGCTCCTGCGCGAGCAGATCCGCCATGAGTTCACGGCGTCCCAGCAGTACACCGCGGTCGCCGTGTACTGCGACGACGAGGACCTCCCCCAGATGGCGGCGCACTTCTACGCGCAGGCGCTCGAGGAGCGCAACCACGCCATGGGCATGGTCCGGTACCTGCTCGACAACGACGTGCACGTGCGCATCCCGGGTGTCTACGACGTCCGCAACGACTTCAAGTCGGTCGAGGACGTCGTCGAGTTCGTGCTCGACCAGGAGAAGCGGGTCACCGACCAGATCACCCTGCTGGCCCGCACCGCCCGCGACGCGGGCGACTACGTCGGTGAGCAGTTCATGCAGTGGTACCTCAAGGAACAGGTCGAGGAGGTCGCCTCGATGACCACCCTGCTGCGCATCGTGCGCCGCGCGGGCGACAACCTGTTCCACGTCGAGGACTTCGTCGCCCGCGAGATGCCCGCCGCCGGGACCGACCCGACGGCGCCGCCGTCCGCCGGCGGGGTGGCGACACTCGGCCGGGCCTGACCGGTCGTCCTCAGAGGGCGGCCGGGCGCACCACCCAGGAGCGCCCGGAGGGCCGCAGCACGGGCGCCAGCAGCTCGGTGAGGTGGGCGACGACGTGCCGCGTGGCCCCGGCGGTCACGACGGCGACCACGTCGACCAGCGCGTGGAGCACCACGCCGTCCGCGAGGGCCTGGGTGCTCGTCGCGAAGCCGTGGACCAGGGTCACCACGCCGAGCACCACCCCGACCGCCCAGCTCACCCACCACACGAGCACCGGGCGTGACGGGATCGGGCGGGCCGTCGGGTCGAGGCCCGCGGCGGCGTGCTCGATCTCGGCCAGCGCCGAGCCCGGCACGGTGAGCGTGAACGGCGGCAGCACGCAGCCGAGCAGCAGGATGCGCGTCGACCGCGACGGTCGGGTACCCGACTCGGAGGACGCGGAATCCCGAGCCGCGAGCAGCCAGCGCAGGAACACCACGCCGGTGGCGAGGGCCGCGACCGGCGCGAGGATCCCGAACAGCGTGACCAGAGCGTCCGACCAGCCCAGCGCCACCCCGGAGAGCGCCCGGTCGCGGCTGAGGACCAGCAGCACGTAGCGGAACACCTCGCCGGCAGCGGCGATACCCGCGAGCAGCGCGGTGGTCACCGCCAACCGGCCCAGCAGGTCGGCGTGCGCGCGGAGCGCGTCCCACGGGTCGGGGGCGGGGCGGGTCGCCATCGGCCCGTCGGGGGTGCCCGGCTCCGGGCGGGCGGCCCACGGCCACAGGCTCCAGCGCGGGATGTCGGGATAGCGCGGCGGGCCCGCGTACGGACGACGAGCGGGCGCGGGGTCGCGGGGACGCCCCGCGTCGGGCGTCGTCGCGACCCACCGCACCCCGGAGAGCACCCGCCCACAGTGCACGCAGAAGCGGCCCGAGCCCCCCGGCGGCTGCTCCCGGCCGCACCGCGGACAGGTCACGGCCTCACACCACCTGGGCGGGCCCCGGCCCGTCGTTCACCACCGGGCGTCCGGCGGCCTCCCAGGCGAGCATGCCGCCGCTGATGTTGACGGCCTCACGGCCCTGGCCGACCAGGTACGCCGTGACCTGCGCCGAGCGCCCCCCGACGCGGCAGACCACCGCGAGCGGCCCGTCCGGGACCTCGTCGAGCCGCGAGAGGAACTGTGACATCGGCACGTGCACCGCCTCGGGTGCATGGCCTGCGGCCCACTCGTCGTCCTCCCGGACGTCGAGCAGCGTCGCACCCTCGGGCACCTCGGTCGGTGTCACGGCGGGCACCTCGGTCGTCATGCCTCCATCAGATCACACGGTGCGCTGCGCCCTTGTGAGCACTTTCGGTGGCTATAGCCCCCGAAAGTGCTCACGAGCCGAAGGCACCGGCGCCGGTCATGGAGCGGACCTCCATCTCGGCCGCCTTGCGCTCGGCCTCGGCCCTCTCCTGGGCGCTCATCTGGTTCGCGCCGACGTAGGTCCCGACGATGCCCAGCAGGAAGGAGAGCGGGATGGAGACGATGCCGGGGTTGGAGAGCGGGAACCAGGCGAAGTCGACGCCCTTCCCGAAGACCGCCGTCCCCGAGCCGGACACCACCGGCGAGAAGATGATCAGAACGATGCAGGACGCGAGCCCGCCGTAGATGCTCCAGAGCGCCCCCGTGGTGTTGAACCGCTTCCAGAACAGCGAGTACAGCAACGTCGGGAGGTTCGCCGAGGCGGCCACCGCGAAGGCCAGCGCGACCAGGAACGCCACGTTCTGGCCGTTGGCGAGGATGCCGCCGATGACCGCGAAGACCCCGACGACGAGGGCCGTGCGCCGGGCGACGCGCACCTCCGCGCCGGGCTCCGGCCTGCCGTCCTTCATCACCGAGGCGTAGACGTCGTGCGCGAACGAGGCCGCCGACGTGATCGTCAGACCGGCGACGACGGCGAGGATCGTCGCGAACGCGATCGCCGAGACGATGCCGAGCAGCAACGTGCCACCGAGCTCGAACGCCAGCAGCGGAGCCGCGTCGTTGTCGTTCTTCGACGTCAGGACCCCCGGCGGCACCAGCGCCGCGGCGCCGTACCCGATGATGAGGGTGAACAGGTAGAAGACGCCGATGACCCAGATGGCCCAGTTGACCGACCGGCGGGCCTCCTGGGCGGTGGGCACCGTGTAGAAGCGCATGAGCACGTGCGGCAGGCCTGCCGTGCCGAGCACCAGCGCCACCGCGAGCGAGATGAAGTCGATCTTGGTGGTGATCGACTCGCCGTACTTGTTGCCCGCGTTCAGCAGGTCGGTGGTGACGTTCGCGTCGGCGGCCCCGAAGACCGAGGACGGGTTGAAGCTGAACAGTCCCAGCACCCACACCGTGATGACGGCCGCACCGATCACCAGCAGCGTCGCCTTGATGATCTGCACCCACGTGGTGCCGCGCATGCCGCCGTAGAGGACGTAGAAGATCATCACGAGGCCGACCAGCAGGATGACCAGCGACTGGCCGTCGAAGATGCCGGGCTCGTTGGGCACGCCGAGCAGCAGCGAGATGAGCGCGCCGGCGCCGGCCATCTGGGCCAGCAGGTAGAAGAACGACACCACGAGCGTCGAGATCGCCGCCGCTGCGCGGACCGGCCGCTGGCGCATCCGGAAGCTCAGGACGTCGCCCATCGTGAAGCGGCCGACGTTGCGCAGCAGCTCGGCGACGAGCAGCAGCGCCGTCAGCCACGCGACGAGGAAGCCGATCGAATAGAGGAAGCCGTCGTAGCCGTTCACCGCGATCGCGCCGGCGATGCCCAGGAAGGACGCGGCCGACAGGTAGTCCCCGGAGATCGCGATGCCGTTCTGGGGGCCGGTGAACGAGCTGCCCGCGGCGTAGAAGTCGGAGGCCGTCGTCGCCGAGCGGCTCACCCGGTAGACGATGAAGAGGGTGATGACGACGAAGACCAGGAAGATGACGATGTTGAGCAGCGGACTGCCGAGCTGGGTCGGCGCCTGGGCCTGCGTCGGCAGGGCGGGCGCCCGGGTATGCACGAGGGTCACAGCTTCTCCTCCACGCGAGCCCGCAGCTCGGCGGCGGTCGGGTCGAGGTTCTTCTCCGCATAGCGCGCGTACGCCACCGCGATCACGAACGTCGAGACGAACTGCAGCAGGCCCATCACGAGGCCTACGGTCAGGTTCGTCCCGCCCAGGCGGGTGTTCATGAACCCGGGCGCGAAGTCGGCGAGGAGGACGAATACCAGGAACCAGGCCAGGAACAGGCCGCTCATCGTGAAGATGTAGCGACGCCAGCGCGAGCGCAGCGCGCGGAACTCCGGACTGCGCTGCATCTGCTCGTACGGGGTCAGCAGGACGTCGGGTGGCGCCGAGCCGCGGGGGCTCTCCTCGGTCGCACTCATGTGCTCTCACTTCGGAGTCGGGGCGGGCGGGGTGCCGGAGAATTCAACGGGCAGACCCTCATTCTCGTCACTCGGCGAAAGGTGCTCTTTTCGAGTGGCTCGTACCGTTACGGTCGGTGTGTACCGGCGCGGCGGAAACGGTCCTGGTCGCGCCGTTCCTCCTGGTCAGCCACGACCCACTCGCATCTCACCGAGACCGAGCCGCTCCGGTGCGTGCAGTCGTAGCAAGGTACGCCCCACCCCTCCGGGGACCCGCGCCGCGGTCGCCCGACTGACGAGGACCATCGTCAGCACGGCCAGCGGCACCGAGACGGCGGCCGGCTGGCCCAGCAGGATGCCTCCGACGCCGGGCAGGCGGGCACCGAACAGCGTCGCGAGGGCCGCGCCGAGGGAGAGGACGCCGCCGACAGCGATCCCGGCCACCGCGCCCCGATCGGTCAGGCCCCGCCACCAGATGCCGAGCAGCAGCAGCGGCGCGAACGTGGAGGCGGCCACCGCGAGGGCCAGCGCGACGCTCTGCGCGAAGTCGAGGCGCACCATCACCAGGGCGAGCACGATGGGGACCACCCCGGCGACGTACGCGGCGATCCGGAAGTCCCCGAGGCGCCCCGGCAGGACGTCGCTGGAGAGCACGCCGGCTACCGAGAGCAGCAGCCCCGCCGAGACCGCCAGCAGCACCGTGGCGATCCCCGCCGCGACCAGGCCGCCGAGGACCACCCCCGGCCAGCCGCCGAGGGCGAGCGACGGCAGCGTCAGCACCGCGGCGTCGCCCTCGCCGCCGACGAGCAGCTGCGGTGCGGTCAGGCGGGCGAGGACGCCGAGCACGATCGGCACGATGCTGAACCCGCCGAGCAGGGCGAGCACCAGCACCGTCGAGCGCCGGGCCGCCCGCCCGTCGGGGTTGGTGTAGTAGCGGACGAGGACGTGCGGCAGGCCCGCGACGCCCAAGCAGGTCGCCAGGAGCAGCGAGTAGACCCAGAGCGGGTTCCGGTCGCCGGTGCCGAAGGGGCGGTCCCAGGCGTGCTGGTCGGCCACCGCGCCGTCGACGACCGGGACGTGCGCCCCGGCGGGGAACGCCAGGGTGCTGCCCGCCGCGACCGGGTGCGGCCCGGGTGTCCAGGTGACGGTGCGGGTGGGGCCGTCGCCGGAGACCTGCACGGTGACCGGGTCGACGACCTGGAGGGTCACCGGGTCCTGGATGGTCACGCTGGTCGGCCGCCCGAAGGTCGCCGGGCCCGTGTGCGGGGTGCCTGCCGCGATCCCGGAGCCCAGGAACCAGGCGACCAGGACGACCGCGGGGATCGCGAGCGCGACCGCCTTGAGCCAGAACCCGTAGGCCTGCACGAACGTCATCGAGCGCATGCCGCCGAAGGTCACCGCCGCGGTGACGACGAGGCCGACGACCAGCACACCCACCCAGCCCGGTGCGCCGGTGAGCACCATGAGCACGAGGCCCGAGGCCTGCAGCTGCGGCACCAGGTAGAGCCACCCGATGACGACGACCACCACCGTGGTCAGCGTGCGCAGCAGCGCGGAGTCGAGCCGGGTCTCGGCGAAGTCGGGCACGGTGTAGGCGCCCGAGCGCCGCAGTGGGGCCGCGACGAAGAGCAGGACCACGAGGAAGCCGGCGACGAAGCCGACCGGGTACCAGAGCCCGTCCACCCCCCGGCTCAGCACGATCCCGGCGACCCCGAGGAAGGACGCCACCGACAGCGACTGCCCGGCGATGGCCGCCGCGTTCGCTCGACTGCGCACCGTCCGCGAGGCCGCGAGGAAGTCGTCGGTCGAGCGGGTGACCCGCACGCCCAGCGACCCGATGACGATCACCGCGACCGCGGCGAGGCCGGCCAGGACGAGCGCGACCACGGTGCCCGGAGCGGACATCGGTTCAGTCCTCGACGTCGTCGGTGAAGTCGCGCTCGTTGCGTTCCGCGTGGCGGGTGTAGAGCCACCCGAGGACCAGCAGGAACGGGAACGCGAGCACGCCGAGCAGCAGCCAGGGCAGCCCGATGCCCAGGACGGGCACCGCCTCGGAGACCGTGGGCATCGTGAGGAACACGATGGGCAGGACGCCCAGCACGAGGACCGCCACCGCGGCGAGCCGCAGCGCGAGCGTGAGCTGGGAGCGCATGAGGTTGGACAGCAGCAGCTCACCGGTGGCGGTCTGTGCCTCGATCTCGGCGACGGTGCCGACCGCGCGGGTCGGGGAGCGCCGCTCCGAGAGCACGACCCGCACCCGTTCCGGGGGTGGGCCGCCCGTCGCGGCGCCTGCCGCGTCGTCGTCGGAGCGCCAGCCGTACACGGCCGGGCGGCCCTCCAGCCTCGGGACGTCCTCGGAGGCGGTGACCGCCGAGGCGGGGAAGGTCGACGCGAGCGGGAGACCGCGGACGGGGGTCGGCGCGATCGCGTCCGGGTCCGGTGCCGGCGGAGTGGGCGGACCCGCGGCGGGCTCGGGCACGGCGGGCTCGGGTGCAGCGGCCGCAGGCGCAGCAGGCTCGGGCGCAGCGGGCGCGGGCTCCGCGGCCGCCCCGGGCTCCGCGGCGAACCGGTCCGGGGCCGCGTGCCGGGGCCGGTAGCCGGGGGGCGGCGTGTGCCCGGACGCGGGCGCGTCCTCGGGGAGCGCGTGGCGCCCGGGCCGGCCGGGGGCGTCCGCGGACGCGGGCAGGGCACGACGGGCACGTACCCGGGCGACGGCGGGCCCGCCGTCGGGCTCGCGGGCGCGTGCGGCGGGGGCGACCTGACCGCCGGTGGGATCGGCGGACCGGCCGGGGGTGTCGTCGGGGCCCGACGGGTCGGCCGGGCCGGGGTGCTCGCCCCCGGCCCGGGTCCGGCCGTCGGTGGTGGTCACCGTCGGCCCCAGGCCTGTTTCGTCGACCGGACGAGACGGTCCTTGAGCTCACGGGTGTGCCGACGGCTCACCGGCAGCTCCGCGACCTCGCCGCTGCCGCCACCGTTGCCCAGGCGCACGACGTAGCCCGAACCGGCGAGGCGCAGCTCGGTGATGAGCGGCAGCGCAACGAGGTACGACCGGTGGATCCGCACGAAGCCGGCATCCGACCACCGCTCCTCGAGCACGGAGAGCGGGATGCGCACGAGGTGGCTGCCCTCGGTGGTGTGCAGGCGTGCGTAGTCGCCCTGCGCCTCGACCCACCGCACCGTGGAGCGCTGCACCAGCTTCGTCGTGCCGGCGAGCTCGACGGGGATCACCTCGTCGTCGCCCTCCTCCTCGACGGCGGGCTCGACCGACACGGTCGTGCCCCGGGAGGCGAGGATGCGGGTGAGCGAGGCATAGAGGCGCTCCGGGCGCAGCGGCTTGAGCAGGTAGTCCACCGCGCCGACGTCGAAGGCCTCGACGGCGCGGTCGTCGTGGGCGGTCACGAAGACCACCGACGGCGGGATCACGTAGCGCGAGAGCACCTGCGCGAGCTCCAGGCCGTCGAGCCCCGGCATGCGGATGTCCAGGAACAGGACGTCCACGTCGGACTGCTTGGCGGGCGCGGAGATGCCCGACGGCGGGGTGCCGAAGCCGCCGATGTTGACCTGGTCGCCTCCGGTGAGGATGCGCAGCGCGGAGATGGAATCGTTCGCCTTCAGCACCGTGGAGACGCGCTGGTCCTGCTCCAGGAGGTAGGCGAGCTCCATGAGCGCAGGTTCCTCGTCGTCGACCGCGAGGACGACCAGGCCGTCGTTGTCGTTGGTAGTCACTGCTTCGCCATCCTGCCCAAGGGTCGGTCCCGCGTCCACGATAGGGACCCCTCCGGTCGGGCGATCGCGGGGTGTCCGCTCACGGGCCGGGCGCGTCGGTGCCGGGGCCGAGCGAGTCGGAGATGGAGCGCTCGGTGGACTCCCAGGCGGCCGTGCCCTCGACCACCGCGCGGCGCACGGCGTCGAGCTGACGGGAGAGGTCGTCGGCCGCCGGGACCGTGTCGGTGACCAGCAGCTCGCGGTACCACGCGGCCATCTCCGCGTTGTCCTGACCGGTCCCGGTGGCCAACGGGTCCTCCGCGAGGCGGCGCAGCGCCTCCCGGGCCTCGGCCACGGTGCGCTCCAGGTCGTCCACCCGTCCTGCGAACCGTCGCGCGTCGGTCGGGTCGAGCGCCGCGGAACCCTCGTCACCGGAGGGCGTCCCGGGTCCGGGCCCCGAGGGACCCGCTCCGCTCATACGGTGCTCCTTCCGGTCGAGGACGAACCCAGCGGGCCGAGCGCGTCCTCGAGCTCCCGACGGACGGCGAGCGACGCCGCGTCCTCCCCTATCAGCCGCGCCCGCCCCGGTCGGTCCGGGCGGGCACGCCCGGGCACGTCGTGCCTGCGCCCCGGATCGTGCCGCAGTCGGTACCGGCCGAGGGGCCCGTCCAACCATTTGATCGTGGCATCACCACGGTCTCCGTCCGAAGTTACCCCGTTCGGGGCAGGGACGACCCCGATCTGTGTCCACGCGTCCGCGGACGCGAGCAGGTCCTCGAGGGCGCGGCGCTCCCGGTCCCCCCGCACCGTGCCCGGTCCCTGGTGATCCGGCACGGGCGCCGCCGGGACCTCCAGCGGCGGGCCCGCCGCGGGCGGCAGCGGCGGGACGAGGGCGAGCAGCCCCGCGACGAGGCCCGCGGGGTCGAGCGGGCGTACCGCGACGTCGGCGCTGGCGTGGTCGGCCGACCAGAGCAGTGCGCCGTCGGTGGCGCCGCCGACGGCGACCGCGGCGCACGGCGTCGTCGCGGAGCGGCGCACGAGGTCGACCTGGCGGGCGCGGTCACGCACCGCGGTCCCGACGGCGAGCAGCACCGCGGCGGGCCCGGGCTCGAGCAGCCCGCGAGCGCGCAGGGCGTCCTCGGTGCGGGCCCGGGCGAGCACGGTCTCCTCGTCACGCTCTGCGGGCCAGCTCGTCGGGGCGAGCGGGTAGGGCGGGTCGCCCGCCCCGCACTGCTCGAGCACCCAGGCCAGCTCGAGCCGGCGCAGCGCGAGGACGGGGAAGGGCGCGGTCACGATGGCTCCGCGGGGTCGCCGCCGTCGGCGGGATCGGCGGCGTCTCGAGTCTCGCCGAGCACGGGCGGGGCCACCCGGCGTCCGGTGTCGGCGCCCCAGCCGGCGGGGTCGGGGTCGACCAGGTACTCCGTGCGCCGCGGGGGGAGCCGGTGCTCGCCGGGCCCTCCGGTGACCGGGGCGAGACCGAACGGGGCGGCGTCGAGCGGGCCGGGAGCGGGGTGCCCGTGGCCGCCGGCGTCGCTCGCGTCCGCATGGCCCGTGGAGGCCGGGGGCGCCCCGGCCGGCGGAGCCGGGGGCGGGGCGGCGGCCGGTGGGGTCCCGGCGTCGGTCGCGGGATGCTGCGGCGAGCCCGTCCGGGAGCCCTCGCCCCGGCGCCGCGCACCCGGGCGCCGAGCGGACGTACCCGTCGTCGGGAACGGGACGGCCCGCACGCCGCCGTCGGCACTCCCGGACGCGGGCGCGCCGGTGGTCACCCGGCCGGCGTCGGATGGTCCGGCGGCGGGCGAAAGACCCGGTGCCGGAGGACCGGAGGCCGAGGGGGCCGGCCCCCGGTCGGGAACCGCGGCCGGGACGCCCGCGCTCCCCGGTGCTCCCGGGCCTGCCGACCCTCCCGGCACCGGGCCCGCGCCGACCGCGCGCGCCCCGACGGGCAGGTCGCCGGGCGGGGCGGGCGCGGGCGGGGCGGCCGCGGCACGCTGCAGGACGCCGGTAGACGCCCCGCGCGCGCCCGTGGCGGGGAGTGCGCCGCGGGTGGCCGACGGGAGGTCCGCGCCGGCGGGTGCCGGAGAGCCGGCCGCAGCGGCCCTTCCCGGCGTCGGCCCGGACGCGACCGGCGCGGGACCGGCGCCCGGGCCGGATGCGGTGGGCGCCGGCGGGCCCTCGCCCGCGGTCGGCACGCCTCGCGCCGCGGCGGCGGTCTCGGTGAGATAGCTCCGGTAGGCCTCGCGCGCGGCGGCCTGCTCGTGCGCCGCGGCGCGGAACGCGGGGAACCCGTCGGCGGGCGCGCCGGTGACCAGCGCGCGGAGCTCGCCGAGCACGGGCGGGGCACCGAGCGAGGGCAGCGCGGGCGGCCGGGGCGGTCCGACCGCGGCCTGCACCCGCACCAGCGCGGCCCGCATCCCCTCCACCCCGCGGGCCTGACCGGACACGGCCTCGGCGAGCTGCTCCATCCGGGAGGCGAGCGTCCCGGTGCGCCGTCCCGCCGCGTCGGCGTCGCGGCCGATCCAGGTCTCCGCGACGCCGCGGTGGGCCGCCCGGAGCCGCTCCGCGGTGGTGCGCAGCTCGTCCGCGCGGGCCAGGTGGTGGTCCCGGGCGGCGGCGAGCGCCTCCGGGCTCGCACCCTCCCGGGTCCAGCGGTGGATCTGCTCGTGACTCAGCCCGGACACGTCGCGTCCGTCCCAGCCGACCGCCGCCACCACGACCCCTCTCCGCAGGAACCGTCGAGGATAGGTGCGCTTCCCGCGCCACAGCACGGAATCAGGCTCAGGAGGCCGACGGCCACCTACAGGCCGAAGCGGCTCCAGTGGGCGCGGTGCTCGAGCCACTCGAGCGCGCCGACGAGGGCAGCCGCCGGGTCGAGCGACGCCGCGGCGAGGCCGGGCACGCCGCCGGTGACCCCCACCCCCAGGCGCGCGAGGAGCGGCTTGCGGGGCTCGACGCCCACCGGCTCGGCGTCGGGGAACCGCTGCGAGAGCACCTCGCGCGCCGTCCCGATCCCGTCGACGAGCCCGAGCTCGACCGCGCGGCGGCCGGTCCAGACCTCGCCGGTGAACAGGTCGGCCGATGTCGCGAGCTTCTCCCCGCGCCGCGCCCGCACCCACTCGATGAACAGCTCGTGCAGCTCACCCTGCATGCCGAGCAGCCACTCGACGTCCTCGGGCTTCTCGGGCTGGAAGGGGTCGAGCCGCGCCTTGTTCTCGCCCGCGGTGTGCAGGCGGCGCTCGATGCCGAACCGCTCGATCAGCCCGGCGAGCCCGAACCCGCCGCTCACGACGCCGATGGAGCCGACCAGCGACGTCGGGCACGCGAAGATCTCGTCGGCCGCGCAGGCGAGCCAGTACCCGCCTGAGGCGGCCACGTCCTCGCAGAACGCCAGCACCGGCAGCTCGTTCTCCTCGGCGAGCCCGCGGATGCGATCGGCCACGAGCTGCGACTGCGTCGGCGAGCCGCCGGGCGAGTTGATGACCAGGGCGACCGCGACGGCGTTGTCCGCCTCGAACGCGCGGACCAGCGCCGACTCCACCGCCTGCAGGTTGATCACCGCCCGCGGAATCGGGCCGGCCGGCGCGGCGATCACCCCGTGCAGCCGCACGACGCTGACGGTGCCGCTCCCCACCCTGGACGCGAGGGCGCCGGGTAGCACCGCCGAGACCGCGGGCGGGAGCTTCAGGGCCGAGGGCAGCTTCAGGTCCACGCCCCGAGTTTGCCCTACGGGCGTGTGCGTGCGTTTCCGTGCCTGGACACGGAAACGCACGCACAAGAGCGAAGCTCAAACGCGAACGCCCGCCCGGAACTTCGGCACGCGCAGGCTGATCTTGGTGCCGGCACCCCGCTCGGTCTCGACGACGAGGCCGTAGTCCGGCCCGAACGCCGAGCGCATGCGGTCATCGACGTTGCCGAGGCCGACGTGGGCACCCGAGAGGTGGGCGTCGCGGTTGTCCTCGCGCAGCGCCTGGGGGTCCATCCCGACGCCGTTGTCCTCGACCGTGATGAGGCACTCGCTCGCCGAGTCCTCCGCCGTGAGGGTCACCGTGCCGCCCTCGACCTTCCCGGCCAGCCCGTGGCGCACCGCGTTCTCCACCAACGGCTGCAGCGCGAGGAACGGCAGCACCACGGAGAGCACCTCGGGCGCCACCTGCACCTTCACCGCGAGCCGGTTGCCGAACCGGGCGCGCTCGAGCATCAGGTAGCGGTCGATGTTCTTGAGCTCCTCGGCGAGCGTCGTGTACTCGCCGGCCTGCCGGAACGAGTAGCGGGTGAAGTCCGCGAACTCCATGAGCAGCTCGCGGGCACGCTCCGGGTCGGTGCGGATGAAGGAGGCGACGGTGTTGAGCGCGTTGTAGATGAAGTGCGGCGAGATCTGGGCCCGCAGCGCGCGGACCTCCGCGCGGTTGAGCCGGTCGCGGGAGTCGTCGAGGTCGGCGAGCTCGAGCTGGCTGGAGACGTAGCGCGCGACCTCCGCCGACGCGCGCAGCAGGACCGGTCCGGGGGTCTCCGCGCTGACCGCGGCGAGGGTCCCGACGACGTTGCCGTCCACCTCGAGGGGCACGACGACGATGCCCTTGACCGGGCAGCGGTCCGAACCACACTCGATGTCCTTGCGGCTGGCCATCTGCTGCCGGCCGGTCTTCATCACCTTCTCGGCGTAGAAGCGCACGTCGAGGTTGTGGTGCTCGGCGTCGCCGTCCCAGGCCAGCGGCACGCAGTCGGCCGCGGTCATCGAGAGCGCCTCGGTGTCGAGCAGCGTGCGCAGGTAGGGCACCGCGAACTGCGCCGAGGACTCCGAGAGACCCTCGCGCAGCGCCGGCGCCGCCAGCGACACGGTGTGCAGGGTCGAGAACGTGGCCCGTTCGAGCGGGGAGGCGAACGCGTGCCGCCGCCGCAGCCGCCGGTAGATCAACAGCCCGGCGGCGAGGAGGACGACGACCACGACGAGGACGACGTAGAGCATCGGGTCGGTCAACCAGCCGGGCACGGGGGCCATGTTCCGCCCGCGTGGCCCGTCAGAGCAACGCGGCACACGACGAGGGGCTCGCTCGGTCGCTCGCTCGCCGGTGGCGCGGCGCGCGAGCTCACTTGACCAGGCGCGACAGGCGACGATCCGCGAGCGGCTTGCCTCCCGTCTGGCAGGTCGCGCAGTACTGGAAGGACCGTTCGGCGTACGAGACCTCGCGCACCACGTCCCCGCACACCGGGCACGGCAACCCGGTGCGGGCGTGCACCCGCATCCCGCTGCGCTTCTCCCCCTTGAGCAGGGCGGCGTCCTGCCCGACGGCGCGGTCCACCGCCTCGGCGAGCACGGAGACCATCGCGGCGTGCAACCGGTCGACCGCCTCGTCGTCGAGCTTGCCCGAGAGCGCGAACGGTGAGAGCCGGGCCACATGGAGGATCTCGTCGGAGTACGCGTTGCCGATGCCGGCGATCACCCGCTGGTCGGTGATCAGCGTCTTCAGCCGGGCCGAGGTGCCGGTGAGCAGGCCGGCGAGCTGGTCGCGCGAGAGCGTGAGCGCGTCCGGGCCGAGGGCGGCGATGCCCGGCACCGTCGCCGGGTCGGTGACGACGTAGACCGCGAGCCGCTTCTGCGTACCGGCCTCGGTGAGGTCGAACCCCGGACCGCCGACGACGTCGAGGTGCACCCGCATCTCCAGCGGTCCCTTGCCGGGCTTCGGCGGGGTGGTCGAGGCCTGCTCGTGCCATCGCATCCACCCGGCCCGTGACAGGTGCACGACGACGTGCAGGCCGTCCATCTGGACGTCGAGGAACTTCCCGAACCGCCCGGCGCCCGTCACCAGCCGTCCGGTGAGCGCGGACAGCGGCGGGTCGAAGGTCTTCAGGGCCGTCATGCTCGCGAGGTCCACCCGGGCGACGGGGCGGGCGAGCGCGTGTGTGCGCAGGTGCTCGGCGAGCGCCTCCACCTCGGGCAGCTCGGGCACGGGCTCCTCCTGCGACTCCTGCGACTACTGGGGCTGCAACGGGCTGTTCGCCCGCGCCGGCGTCCCCCGCTTCTGCAACGTGCGGATGGCCTGCTTGAACTCGGCGCGGGCCTCGGTGCGGCCGCGGACGAAGCCGCTCCACTCCTCGGCGCGGGACTCGTCGTCCTCGTCATCGGGCCAGCGCCCGCCCTCCACGCGCAGCCGGCGGGGCCGGCGCAGCACCCAGCGCACCGGGAAGAAGAGGACGAGCGCGGCCAGGATCAGCAGCACCCAGAACGGCGTCTCCACCGCGGGCACCTGGAACGCCCAGGCCACCTGGGCGAAGACCAGCAGGCCGAGCACGACGACGATCGCGATGACGGCCCGCCGGCCGCCCTCCTTCTCGTGCTCGAAGCCCTCGGACTTGTCGGTCCACATGATCTTGAGCGAGACGATCCACTCCCGCCCGTCGACCCCGGTCACGACTTTCTGGCTCACGACCACACACTCTAGGGCTGGTCGAGGAACTGTTCGACCGTCTCGCCGAGCTCCCAGGGGCGGGTGAGCAGGCCGAGGTGCCCGCCGTCGTGCAGGTGCACCGTCGCGCGCCGCAGCAGCGATCCCATGATGTGGGCGTTGACCACCGGGATGACCGGGTCCCGCCGGCCCGCGAGCACCAGCGTCGGGGCCGTGATCAGGGGCAGCACCGGCAGGCTCGTCCAGGTGGTCAGCGCGAACAGCTGGTGCAGGTAGGCGGTCGCCCGCACCGGCTTCACCCGCGCGAACAGCGCGTCGACGGCGGCCTGGTCCTCGCCGATGTAGATCTCCCGGCCGGCGTCGCGGCGGTAGACGGGGTCGTTGTAGCGGCGCGGCGTGAGCATCCGGGCGAGCACCGAAATCCGCGCCGGGACCATCATCACGCCGGTGCCGGTGCTGACCAGCACGAGCCGCCCGGTGCGCCGGGGGTACTGCAGTGCGAACTGCTGCGCGATCCCGCCGCCCCAGGACAGCCCGAGGACGTCGACGACCCGGTGCGGGGCCGGGGTCAGCCCGTCGAGCTGGTCGAGCAGCTCGGCGAGCAGCGTCGACAGCGCGGCCATCGGCAGCGGGATCGACGAGCCCTCGGAGCCGCCGATGCCGGGGACGTCGAAGCGCACCACCTCGCGGCGCGGGTCCAGCGCCTCGACCAGCGGCTCCCAGAGCTCGAGGCTCGCGCCGATGCCGTTCACCAGCACCAGCGGCCGCACCCCCGGGTCGGTGCCGGGCCGGACCCCGACCCGGATCCGTTGCCCGGCGACGGTGAGCGTGCGCTCCCAGCCGGGGCCCGCGGGCTCGTCCCCGGGGATGCGGGCGGCGACCGCGGTCATCGGACGGCCCCGTGGTCGGCCTCGACGTAGCTGCGGTACACGGCGATCAACGCCTCCTTCTGCGCCTGGGAGAGCCGACGGTCGGCCCGCACGGCGCGTTCCACCGTGCGGTCGTCGTCGGGAGCCCCGGGCGATCGCGGCCCGTCGGGCGGGCCGACCTGGTCCCGCACGAGGCCCGCCTGCTCGAGGAGGGTCTCGGCGGAGAGGTCGAGCGCATCGGCGATCGCCTGCAGCACGCGCACCGAGGGCACGTGCAGGCCACGCTCGACCTGGCTGAGGTACGGGTTCGAGATGTGCGACAGCGCCGAGAGCTGCCGCAGCGAGAGCCGGGCCAGCCGTCGTTGGTCACGGATGAACGACCCGAGCGCGCGGCGCTGGGCGTCCCAGACGCTCCCCGCCGCGGAGGGCGACGCCGCGTCCGCGGCATCGGTCCCGGCGACGCCGCTCAGCGCAGCCGCAGCGCGTCGAGCACCTGGTGGGCGATCGAGCGCTGCATCTCGAGGACGGCGATCCCGGTGTCCACCGCCCGGTCGACGGCTTCACCGGCCGACGGGTACGCGTGCAGCGACCCGGAGGCACGCCGCGTCGCGTCGTCGGCGCCGGACAGGGCCGCGCCCCACATCTCCGCCACCCCGGTGGCGGCGTCGGTCACGGCCCGCTGGCCGCGGGACAGCAGGTCGACGAACGGGTCGGCGACGGCGTGCGGGCGGCCGTTCGAGGTCGAGGTCATCCGCTCCTCCTTCGGCTACCGGGCGGCGTCGCCCGGTGCTCGGTGGTGCCGGCCAGACGTGCTCGACTGGCCGATCGACTGCTCAGGATACCGAGCAGACGGCGTGCGGCCCACCCGGGCACCGGTCGGACCCGTCCCAGGGAAGCCAGGATCCCGATGAGCACCCCGGCGACGACCCGTGATCTACCTCACACGGTGTGGTCAGGCCTTTCCGAGGACGTAGTCGCCCGGCGCGTCCCCGAGCACCGGGTGGGCGTCGCTGCCCGTCGGCGGCGGAGTGCGCATGCCGCCGGCGCGCTCCCCGATCCACTCGCTCCAGGTCTCCCACCAGGACCCCTTGACCTCGGTGGAGCGCGCCCGCCAGGCGTCGGGCCCGGGGGCGTCCGCCCCGGTCGCGCCGACCGTGCCGACCCAGTGCTTGGCCTTCGGGCTGGGCGGGTTGACCACGCCGGCGATGTGCCCGGCGGTGGAGAGCACGAACGTCACGTCCCCGCCGATGAGCTCGGTCGAGGTGAACGACGTGCGCCAGGGGGCGATGTGGTCGTTCTCCGCGGCGACGATGAACGTGTCGGCGTGGATGGCCTTGAGGGAGATCGGCTCCCCCTCGAGCTCCAGCACGCCACGGGCGAGCTCGTTCTCCAGGTAGAAGTGGCGCAGGTAGGACGCGTGCATCGCGGCCGGCATGCGGGTGGAGTCCGTGTTCCAGGCCAGGATGTCGAACGCCGGCGGCGCCTTGCCCTCGAGCCAGTTCGGACCGATGTAGTTGAAGATCAGGTCGTTGGCGCGCAGCAGGTCGAAGGTGGTGGCCATCGACTCGGCGGGCAGGTAGCCGGTCTGGCGCATCTGGTGCTCGAGCCGCTCCACGATCTCCGGGCTCACGAACGACGACACCGGCCCGACCTCGGAGTAGTCGAGCATGGTGTTGAGCAGCGTGAGGCTGTTGATGCGCTCGTCGCCGCGGGCCGCGGCCCGGGCCGTCAGCAGGGCCGCCATCAGGCCGCCGAGGCACAGGCCCAAGACGTTGACCTTGTCGGACCCGGTGATCTCGGTGACCACATCGAGCGCCTCGGCGTCCCCCAGGTTCAGGTAGTCCTCGAAGGACGTCGAGGCCATCGAGGCGTCCGGGTCGCGATAGCTGATCATGAAGACGGTGTGGCCGTGCTGCACCGCCCACTCGACGAGGCTGCGCTCCGGGGCGAGGTCCATGACGTAGTACTTGTTGATCCACGGCGGGCTGCACAGCAACGGGATCTCGTGGACCTCGTCGGTCTGCGCGTCGAACTGCACCAGCTCCATGAGCCGGTTGCGGTAGACGACCTTGCCCGGCGTCGCCGCGAGCTCCTTCCCGACGCGCAGCTCGCTCTTGTCGACCTGGCGCGGCCGGCCGTTGTTGGTGGCGACGTCGTCGAGCAGGTTGCGCAGCCCCGCGACGACGCTCGCGCCGCCGGTCTCCAGGGCGCGCTTGAGCGCCGCCGGGTTGCCGGGCAGCACGTTGGTCGGCGAGACCACGCTGCCGACGAGGCCCATGAGCATCCGGGCGCGCTCGTCCGAGTCGGGGGCCAGGCCCGCGGCCCCGACCAGGTCGTCGAAGAACGAGACCAGGGCCAGGTACTCCTGGCGCAGCGCCCAGAAGGCGGGATTCTCGGTCCAGGTCGTGTCCTTGAAGCGGCCGTCCTTCGAGAGCGGCATCGGGCTCTCGTCGTCGGCCGCCGCCGTCGTGTCCCCGCCGGCGAGGCCGCGCAGGGCCCGCCCGGTCGCGGCGGCACCGATCCGCGCCGAGACCGCGGCGAACGAGGACGCGGCGCGGGAGACCTCGCCGGGATGGGCCGCCCAGCCCTGGGCGAGCTGCAGCACGGTCCGGCCGAAGAGGGCCGGATCGGTGCGGGCGAGCACCGCCTCGGGCACGACGGTCTCCAGCGCCCGCGCCAGGTCAGGCGTGCGCGGGGCGGGCAGTGACGAACCGGTGCGGTGCTCGGTCTCGGTGCTGTGGGTGCTGGCGACCATGCGTGCGCTCCTGTCGGGCAGGTCCCCTGCGCCCCGGGCCCGTGGCTGGGCCCGGGGCGCGCCGTCCGGTCCAGTGTGTGCCCGGCCACCGGGTCCGGAAAACGGCCGGAAGGGCGGCGCTCAGGTCAGGGGACCGCGCTTGCGGGCGACGATCCCCTCGTAGACCAGCGGGCTCGCGTCGGTCGCGAGGCGGTGGCGGAAGCGCTCGCGGCGCACGACCTCGAGGGCCCCGCACGCCATGCCGTCGCTGATCATCCGCGCGAAGCCCGTGGTGTCGTCGGCGGCCAGGAAGGCGTCCTTGATGGTCAGGACCACCCAGCCGTCCTGGGCGACGTGGTCGTAGGCGGTGCGGAACGCCGCGGGCGGGATGTCGCCGAACCCGAGCGCGGCCACCACCGTGAGCGCGTTGAGCCGGTGGCCGGCGAGACGTCGCGAGTCCTGCGCGTCGAGCGCGGTGAGGTCCTCGACGAGGTAGTCCGCGTAGAGGCCGGGACGGTCGCGCTCCGCGGCTCGGCGGGCCTCCGGCAGGATGTCGACCCCGACCGCGTGGCCCACGCCGACGCGCGCGAGCTCCTCGGCCATGATCCCGTTGCCCGCGCCCAGGTCCAGGACCCGCACGTCGGCCGCCTCCTCGCGGGCGTCGGCCAGCGCATCGGCGAGCAGGTCGGCCATGAAGCGCGGCGAGTCGCAGCCCAGGACGTCGTAGAAGATCTTCTCGTAGAGCCCCGGCACGTCGAAGATGCGGTCGTAGTCGTGGAACCGGAACTCGCGCCACGAGCCGTCCGGCTGCGCGACCACGCACCACTCGTCGTCCTGGCTGAACTTGCTGCCCGGCTCCGGCAGCGCGACGCGCAGGGCACGTCGGGCGGCGGCCAGCGAGGCGGGACCCTCGTAGGACCCCCGGCCCAGGCGGCCGTCGCCGCTCGAGGGAGCCGGTCCGGGCGTCGTGACCGCTCCGTGTCCGTTGACAGTCCGCGTCATGCGACCACCCCTTCGGTCACGCCGACGGCGCGACCAGCACGCGGACACGCGGCATCGCCCGCGTCCGCAGGATCAGGACGGTTGATCGTCGCCAGGGTGGTCGCGAGGGGTCAAGCGAGGCGGACCCGACAGCGAAAGCATCACAAAACCTTGAAACGGCGCCGCGCCGTCCGGACGCGATCACCGCGCGTGATCACGTGTCGGGGCCGGCTCAGCGCCAGCGGTCCTGTGAACCGCGAGGGTCGTAACGCTGCGTGCGCTGGTCGTAGTACTGCCCGTACGGGTTCTGCTGCGGCGGGTACTGCGACTCACGGCCGTAGCCGGCGTCGTACCGACCGTCGTACTGCTGGCCGTCGCGGCCGCCCCAGCCGCCGCGGGCCGCGGGCCGCACCGAGGTCGCCGACACCCCCGAGAGCATCGAGACGATCGCCATCCCGATCGCCGCGTACAGGATGCCCGTGGCGATGTGGGCCGCGATGGTCCCGTCGGCGAGGAAGACCTGCAGGATCAGCACCACGATCACCAGCACGGCGATCGCGGAGAAGAACGACGCCGGGCGGGGCGTGGTCAGGAGCAGCAGGTGCAGCAGCGCGGTGCTGGCGAGGGCCGCGATGCCCGCGGCGACCGGGATGACGGTCGAGGCGTTGTCGACCAGTGCCCCACTGCGCCCGGCGGTCTGGATGCCGACCTCGAAGATGCTGTTGATGATGAGGACGCCGACGAACGCGATACCCGCGGCGACCAGCGCGGTCGCGACGCCGCCCGCCCAGAGCCGCTTCGCGACGACCTCGACGTCGCCGTCGTCCCAGGAACGCTGCGGGTAGTTCACGACCGATCCCCTCGCCGTTGACGCGTTCGTTCTACCAGTCCCGGGTCACGGCACGGTCGATCGACTTGCTGCTCGCGCCAAGACGACGCTCGGGCAGCGCTCGCGCCTCGCGCTACCCGAGCCGTCGTCGGCGCGGATCGGGGCCTCAGGCCGCGGAGCGCTCCTCGGCCGGGCGGCGGCGCAGTCGCGCGTGCTCGATCGCCGGCGGCGCGTAGGAGACGTCGCCCGGGTCGACGTCCGTGCCGGGCGGGACGATCTCGTCGATGCGGTCGAGGACCTCGTCGTCGAGCGTGACCCCCGCACCCGCGAGCAGGTCGTCGAGGTGCTCTATCGTGCGCGGGCCGATGATCGCCGAGGTCACGCCCGGGTGGGACACCGCGAACGCCATGGCCAGGTGGGTCAGCGAGACGCCCGCCTTCTCCGCCACCGGGATCAGCGCCTCGACGGCGTCGAGCTTGCGCTCGTGGGTCAGCCGGCCCGGCGCGAAGTTCATCCGCGGGCTGTCGGTCTGCTGCCCCTTGCGGTACCGCCCGGTGAGCAGTCCCATCGCGAGCGGGCTCCAACCGAGCGCGCCCATCCCGTAGCGCTCGCAGGCCGGGAGCACCTCACGCTCGATGCCCCGGTTGACGATCGAGTACGGCGGCTGCTCGGTGCGGAACCGCTCGAGGCCCCGACGCTGCGCCACCCACTGCGCCTCCACGATCTCCGAGGCCGGGAAGGTCGACGAGCCGATCGCCCGGACCTTGCCGCTGCGCACCAGGTCCGTGAGCGCGGAGAGCGTCTCCTCGACGTCGGTGTCGGGCGAGGGGCGGTGGATTCTGGTACAGGTCGATGTGCTCGACCTGCAGGCGACGCAGCGAGTTCTCGACCTCGGTGACGATCCAGCGCCGCGAGTTCCCGGCGCGGTTCGGGTCGTCGCCCATGCCGCCGTGCACCTTCGTGGCCAGCACGACGTCCTCGCGGCGGTCGGTCGGGAGCTGCTGGAGCGCCTTGCCGACGATCTCCTCGGACTCGCCGCGGGAGTACACGTCCGCGGTGTCCACGACGTTGATTCCCGAGTCCAGGGCCTTGTGGATGATCCGGATGGAGTCGTCGTGATCGGGGTTGCCCATGGCGCCGAACATCATCGCGCCCAGGCAGTACGGGCTGACCTTGATGCCGGTCCGGCCCAGCGTCCGCATCCTCATCGTTCGATGGTGCCCCGACCACGCCCGTGACGCTCGAGGGCGGCGAGCGCCGCCGCCACCACCGTCGCGACGAGGAACGACAGCAGCGACGCCGAGAGCCACGACGGCGGGACGAACCCGATCGCCGCCCGCAACGCCGTCCAGGCGTCCGACCAGCCGGGGGCGCCGCCGGGGTTGACCAGCTGGTAGGCGACGAGCCCCACCAGCCACGCCACGACCATGAGCGGCCGCGACGGCGCCCAGCGCGAGAGGTCGCCGTGCGCGGCGCGGCCCCGGTGCACGAGGGCGTCGCCGACCCCGACGCCGAGCAGGGGCACGAAGACGGAGCCGATGACGGCGAGGAAGCTCGAGTAGTCGTCGATGGTCACCCCGAGCGCGAGCACCGTGACGAGCGCCCCGATGACGAGGCAGAGCACGCGGCGGTCGCCCCGCGGCCAGAGGTTCTGCACCGAGACCGCGGTCGAGTAGACGTTGGCGAACGACTGGTCGGTCTCGCGCAGCGTGAGCACCAGCATCGCCGCGAGGCCGAGCGGCGCGGCGAGCATGGGCGCGAAGACCGCGTCGCCGTTCCCGCCGACGAGCGAGAGCGCGGCCAGCCCGACGACGAAGCAGAGGATCTGGGTCACCGCGTAGCCCACCGTGGCCGCGGTGAACGCGGTGCCGACCCGGCGGGAGTGCCGCGAGTAGTCCGAGGCCACCGGGATCCACGACACCGCCACCGCGATGGCCGCGTCGCTCCCCGCCCAGAAGCCCGACCAGGACCCGCTCGCCCCGAGGTCCGCCGCCGCCGGCCGCGAGAACAACCACCAGGCGAGGTAGGCCACCGAGATCGCGACGAGGATCGTCACCACCCGGCGCAGCAGCCGCAGCATGCCCAGCGGACGCAGCGTCAGACCCGTCGTCACCACCCCGGCGCCCAGCACCCAGGCCCACGTCGGGCCGCCCACCGCCAGCACGCCCGCCTGCGCGATGACGACCAGCTCGAACGTGCCCCACCCGAGGAGCTGGATCACGTTGAGCACCGACGGGATCCACGACAGGACCCCGCCGAAGAGCCCGCGGAGCACCACCATGGCCGGGGCGCCGGTGCGGGCACCGGGGATCGCGGACAGCCCCACCATCGCGCTGCCGATGAGGGTCCCCACCACCGTCGCGACGAGTGCCGCGCCGATGGTCAACCGCGGCGTCCCGGCCGGCTGCAGGACGGCGAGGACTCCGGCGAAGCCGAGGAGGCTCACGCCGAGGTTCGCCCAGAACGCTCCCTGGTCGAGCAGCCCGAGCGACCGGGGCACCGGTCCGTCGAGGGTGGGGGCGACCTCGTCGGCCCCACGCTGCGACGTCGACGTGGACGATGCGGACACGGCCATGTGGCACCTCGCTTCCCTGCGCCGGCATGACCCGGATCAGGTTCGAACGGTCGGGACCACTGCCGCCTCCCGGCCGGCCAGGTCCCCTCTCAGCCCGTCTCCCGGACTCCCGTGGACGCCCTCGCGCCCCGGCGCCGACGGTAGGACGTCGGACGCCGGGGCGCGAGGGGGTGTGACGTGGGCCGGAGGTCAGCCCGGCGACGTCAGCATGCTCCGGCAGCCTGGCCGAGGCACACGGCCAGAGTCACGAACGCTGCGAGGAAGACGGTCAACGCGAGGAGAGCTGGGAGCGGCACGCCGGCGCCTTCCCGCGTCGGTGACGGAGCAGCGCACCGGGGACGAGAACTGTAGTCCTCGACCTCGAGAGCGAGGAGGTCCGGCGCCATCTCGCGCCTCCTTTCGATTCACGCCGGTCAGGTGCGCGGCTATCCGGTCACGTCGGTGCACTTCTGGTTCTTGTTGATGCAGTTCGCCGCGGCCTCGGCCTGGCCCGGGGTCGAGACGTTCTCGAAGTCGCCGTGGTCGGTGGTGGGATCGTGCTGATTGTCCGGGAACGAGTCGATGGAGAAGGCCTTGCCCGCGGGCTGGTCGTAGGTCAGGACCTCGTGGAGCGCCGGGATCGGCTCGAAGCCGTCCTGGCAGTTGCCCTTCTCGTCGGGGAAGGCCGTGTGCGAGATGTGGTCCTTCGAATCCAGGTTCTGCCCGTCCCAGCAGCTGGGGAAGTCGAGAACGCGCTGCAGGTGCGAGCCCGCCGGGCAGATCGGGTACTTGTCGGTGACCCGATCGGTGAACCCGGTGCAGGTGTACTTGGCGTTCGCGTTCTTGCCGTCCTGCACCTTCGCCTTCGCGTTGCCCGTGATGATCTTCAGATTCGAGGGCAGCGGCTGGACCGGCTTGTCGCCGTGCCCGTGGTAGCTGATCTCCACCGAGGTCGGCTTGAGGATGCTGCCGACGTTGCCGTCCTTGCTGCCGCCGTCCTGGCCGACGTCGGGACCCTGGCCGTTCAGGTCGCGCAGCACCGGCCAGTAGAAGGTGCTCTTGTCGCCGTTGGCGCAGGAGGTGCCCGCCGCGTTCAGCGAGCCGTCGTTCGAGTTCGCGTTGGTCGACGTGTTGCCGACGTAGTCGTGGACGTGCTGGGCGCCGTTGCGCTTGCCCGGCGCGGCGATGAAGTTGTCCGAGTTGTTGTGGTCGCTCACCCCGCAGTCCACCGAGGCGCTGCCACCGGCGAACTCGCCGCCCTCACCGATGTTGCCGCCCGGCGCGACGTTGTTGATGTCGACGAAGTCGTCGCCGCTCGCGGGCTTGATCTTGTCGCGGCCCGGGAACGGGTCGTCCTTCTTGCCCTCGGCCTTGTTCTTCGCGTCCTGCTTCTTCTGGTCGTCGGTCTTCTTGGCCTCGTCCGGCGTGTCGTCGCCGTTCTTGCCCTCCTTGACCTTCTTGCCGTCGGAGGAATCGGAGGAGCCGTTGTCCCCGTCGGACGAGCCGTCCTTCGAGTCGGATCCGGAGTCCTTGCCGTCTCCGCTGTCCGAGGAGCTCTTCGAGTCCTTCGAGTCCTTCGAATCGCTGCCGTCGCCGCCGCCGCCCTTGTCCTCCGACGACTTGCCGCCGGACGAGCCGTCGTCCGACGAGGACTTGCCGGCGAGCGAGGAGATGAAGTTCCCGCCGTGCGAGCCCTTCGCGAGAGCCGTGCCGCCCAGCACGACGGCCGTGCCGCCGACGAGCAGGGCCGCGACGGCCGCGAGGAGCCGGAACGGGAGCCGCGTGCGATGTCGTCCACGTCGGGGCATGGGCGAACGACCTCCTGACGAGTCGTCGGTCCGGACCGTGGGGAGCGCGGTCCGGGCGCGACGGCGTCGTCCGGCGGGACGGACTCGGGTGTCCGCCCCGGGGGAGCGCGGACGACACCGTGCAACTGCGGGGCGGAACGCTAGGAGCGGCGCCGTTCACCGGACCGTGATCTGAGAGAGGCCCGGTCGCGATGCCGCTGACCGTGCTCCGAGACGCGACGAAGGGCGGAAGTACTGGTCCAACCGGCCCAGTCGATGCGACGGACGCCGGTGAGCGCTCTCAGGGATCCACCCGTCGCGCTCGCCACACCACCGCTCGGCGCCGCGTCGTTGAACTTCGGTCGCGGGCGCGGCACTGTGGTTGCGATGCAACCCAATCGTTATGCGGACGCGGAGCGGGGCCGCGTGCTGTGTGTGGCTCCTCCTCACCGCACAACGAGCGTGCTCGTCGGTGCGTTGCGGTCCAACGGCTTCGAACCGCAGCTCCTGCGCGAGAGCTGGAGCGTCGGGGCCGCGGCCCGTGCGGGAGGCGCTCGCGCGGTCGTCCTGGACGTCGAGATGAGCGGCCTGCGCCCGGTCGAGGTGCTCGCGGACCTGCACCGCGAGAGCCCGCGGACGCCGGTGATCGCGCTGACCTCGGCGGAGGCCCGCGACCGTACGGTCTCGACGCTGCGCGCCAGCCACGACGACTACCTGGTCACGCCGTTCCCGATGGAGGAGCTGCTCGCGCGGCTGCGGCTGCGGCTGGGCGACGACCGCCCGACCGCGCAGCTCTACCTCCGTCGTGGCGAGATCATGGTCGACACCGCCCTGGAGCAGGTGTTCGTCGAGAACAAGCCGGTCAGCCTCTCGCGCACCGAGTACGCGGTGGTCGACGCGCTCATCCGCCATCCGCGCGGGCAGGCGATGTCGCAGGACGAGCTGGTCACCCGGGTGTGGGGCGGCCCGCCCACCTCCAACATCGTCGAGGTGTACATCGGCTACCTGCGCCGCAAGCTCGGCGCCGAGCGCATCCGCACCATCCGCGGCCGGGGATACGTGCTCGAGGGATAGGTGCCCTTCGCGCCACCTAGTCGTCGAGCAGCGAGGCCAGGGCGACCTGGCGTGCCCGTCGCTGTGCGTGCGCGACCTGGACGGCGTGGGCCTGCGCGGCGGCGGCCTCGGCCTTGGCGGCTCGGCGGGCCCGCCAGCCGCGGGGCGCCGGGGCGGCCGGGATGGCCGGGGCACTCTCCGGGGACACCCGCGGCGCCGGGATCGACGGGAAGGGCGTCGAGCGCAGCGCGACCTGCGCAGCGGCGGTGGTGTCGGCGTCGACGGTGTGGTGGCGTCCCATGGTCTCTTCCCCCCAGCGGTCGCGGGTCCGAGTGCCCGCTCACATCCGAGGTATCGCCGGGGAACCGTCGATGTTTCCGAGCAGGCGAAGCACCACCCGGACGGGTGCGCCACCCGTCCCCGGCACCGCCGGCCCCACCTCCGGTGGGCTCAGCCGTCGGTGGCGGCACCGCCGAACAGGTCATTCTCGTAGGGGGTGCCCGGGGGCCGTCCGACGTGCACGAACCACTCCGTGCCGAAGGCCGCCGCGAACGCCTCGTCCGGCAGCGCGAGGAAGAACGAGTCCGCGGCGATCTGGCTCGAGTGAGCCCGCATCGCCGCACGCTTCGCGGCGATCCACGGCGTGACGTCGACGCGGGTGGTCAGCTCCGCCTCCGGCGTCCCCATCGACTCGATCTCGCGCTCGTCGGGACCGTCCCCGTCGCCCATCAGCTCCGCCTGCGCCGCGACCGCCATCAACCGGCGCATCTCGTCGCGGTTCATCGTCGACTGGTACAGCCGCGGGGTCCCGGCGATCTCGGCCGCCCGCATCCCGACGTGGTGCACCTGGACGTGGTCGGGGTGCCCGTAGCCGCCGTGGTCGTCGTAGACGGTGAGCACGTCGGCGTCCTCGTCGCGCAGGAGCACCGCGAGCTTCTGCGCGGCCTCCTCGACGTCCGCCGCCGCGAAGGCGCCGGGCGCGGAGGTGGTCTCGGTGCCGACCATCCCGCTGTCGACGTACCCGAGGAACTCGGTCCGCGCGACGCCGAGGATGCGCGCCGACTCGAGGGTCTCCTCGTACCGCCGTTCCGCGAGCGTCTGCCCCGGAGCGAGGACGTCGGCGACGATCTCGCCGTGCTCTCCCCCGGTGGCGACGACGAGCACCACGCGGTGCCCGGCGTCCGCTGCGGCGCGCATCACCCCGCCGCAGGCGATGCACTCGTCGTCGGGGTGGGCGTGGAACGTCACCAGGGTGGCCACGGCGCCGCAGCGTAGTCGGCGGGCCGGATCACCCGAGCGTGAACGACAGCACGAGGATGAGGATCACCACCACGACGACGGCCGCGGTCCCGATCACCGACGCGAGCTCGCGACGCCTGCCGAGGAACACCTCGGCGCCCTGCATGCCCGTGGGGGGCCGGTCCACCCGCTCCACCCACGGCGGGGTGGTGTGGGCGGCGGGGACGGGCGGCGAGGGACGGCGTCCGGCGAGTCCCCCGGGCACCACCTGGGTCCGCTCGGGGGGAGGCGGGAACGACGGCGGGCGGAAGGCGCCCGAGGGCGGGTGCGGGACGACCTGCGTGCGCTCCGCGTCGCGGTCCACCACCTGGGTCACGTCCGCGGGCGGGTCGGGCGGCGGATGCGGATCACCCCAGCGGAACGGCGGGGGGAAGGGATCCGGGCCGTCGCCGCGCCGCTCGGGGGACGGCTCATCGGTCGTCCCCGGCACCGAGGTCGGTTCCACGACGGGGATCGACGCGGTGTCCGCGACGGGATCCGGGAGCGCGGAGGGGCTCTCCGGCTCCGCGGGGGCGTCCGCCGTCGCATCACCCACCGGCGCGGCCCGCGGGGTGACCTCCTCGCCCCGGCGTCGGGAGATGAGCTCGTCGCGGCGCCGACGGTAGGAGGTCGCGTCGAGGCGGCCGGCCGCGAGGTCGTCGTCCAAGCGCTGCAGCTCGTCGCCGGCATCCACCTCAGGCCTCCTCCCCGGCGGACCGGGCCCCTACGGCCGCGTCACGGTCGGTGTCTCCTCGCCGCGCACGGTAACGGGTGGACGGCGAGATCGAACGCTCCGCTGCCCGGCGACGAAGAGTGCACGCGACGGCTACCAGCCGCTCACACGATCGACCCCGCGTCGAGAGGACTCCCCGTGTCGACCTCGCCCCTGTCCGACGACCTGTCCTTCGAGAGCGGTCGCGCCGTTCCCAGGCCGGCCGAGGGTGTGTGGCCGGGTCTGCAGGACCCGGGCGAGAACCGGCTGCGGATGGTGGTGGCCCGGGGGCTGCTGCGTGCGGCGGTGGCGCGGATGCCGATGCGGCTGACCTGGCCGGACGGCAGCATCGAGGGGGCCGGCGGCCCGACCTCCCCCGAGATCCGGCTGTTCCGCCCCGAAGCGTGCTTCACGCGGACGGGCCGCCAGGGTCTCATCGGGTTCGGCGAGGGGTGGATGGTCGGCGACTGGGACTCCTCCGACCTCGTCGGGGTCCTGAGCTGCTTCTCCGAGCACATCGAGCAGCTCGTGCCGCGTCCGCTGCGCGGGATGCGCAGCTTCTACGACCGCGGGCAGCCGGGCGAGGAGGTCGCCGGGGACGCGGTGGTCTCCCGGGAGAACGTGCGCCGGCACTACGACCTCTCCAACGAGCTGTTCCGGCTCTTCCTCGACGAGTCGATGATGTACTCGGCGGCGTGGTTCGCCGGCCCGGTCGGACCCGACGGTCAGCACGCCGAGTCGCTCACCGCCGCCCAGCACCGCAAGATCGACGGCCTCCTCGACCTGGCGGGTGTCCGCGACGGTTCGCGCGTCCTCGAGATCGGCACCGGGTGGGGCGAGGCAGCCATCCGGGCGGCGCAGCGGGGGGCGCGGGTCACCACGCTGACCCTCTCGGTCGAGCAGGCCGAGCTCGCCCGCACCCGCGCACAGGTGGCCGGGGTCTCCGACCGGATCACGATCGAGGTGCGCGACTACCGCGACGCCGTGGGGGAGTACGACGCGGCGATCTCCATCGAGATGATCGAGGCCGTCGGCGTCGCCTTCTGGCCCGAGTACTTCCGCACCGTCGACCGGCTCCTCGCCCCCGGGGGCCGTTTCGGCCTGCAGTCGATCACGATGCCCCACCACCGTCTCCAGGCGACGAAATCGTCCTACACCTGGATCCACAAGTACATCTTCCCGGGCGGGATCATCCCGAGCGTCGAGGCGATCGAGGAGACCCTCGCCCGTCACACGTCGCTGCGCGTCGACCACCGCCGCTCGCTCGGCCCCGACTACGCCGAGACGCTGCACCGCTGGCGCGAGACCTTCCTGCGCCGCGGGTCGGAGGTCCGGGCGCTCGGCTTCGACGAGACGTTCGTGCGGATGTGGGACTTCTACCTGGCCTACTCCGAGGCCGGCTTCGCGACCCGCTACCTCGACGACTGGCAGTTCGGCGTCGCGCGTGCCTGAGCCGGGACCGCGGCGGTCGACCCGCGCACGGAACGGTCAGCCCTGACCGTCGCGTGGCGGGATAGCCTCCGCGGCGAGGGCCCCGTACCGGGGCCGGCCGAGCACGAGGGAGCGCAATCGCTGATGGACACCACCGACGTCGCCGCCATCGTCACCGGAGGGGCGTCCGGCCTCGGCGGGGCCACGGTCCGCCGCCTCGCCGCCGGCGGCGCCCACGTCGTGGCGGTCGACCTGCCGAAGGCGATCGACGAGGCGGAGAAGCTGGACCGGGTCGACTACGTCGGCGCCGACGTCACCGACGGCGACCAGGTGCAGGCCGCGGTCGACGCCGCGGTCGACACCGGTCTGCCGCTGCGCGTCGTCGTCAACTGCGCGGGGATCGGGACCGCGGGCCGCCTGCTGTCCAAGAAGGGGCCGCACGACCTCGACGTGTTCTCGCAGGTCATCGGGGTCAACCTGATCGGCACGTTCAACGTCATGCGGCTGGCCGCCGCGGCGGTCGCGCAGACCGAGCCGCTCGAGGACGGCGCCCGGGGCGTCGTCGTCAACACCGCCTCGGTGGCCGCCTTCGAGGGCCAGATCGGCCAGATCGCCTACTCCGCGTCGAAGGGCGGCGTGGTCGGCATGACGGTGCCCGCGGCGCGCGACCTCGCCCAGTACGGCATCCGCGTCATGACCATCGCCCCCGGCATCATCGACACCCCGATGCTCGCGGGCGTCGAGGAATCGTTCCGCGACGAGCTGGCCAAGGGCATCCCGTTCCCCCAGCGCCTCGGCCGCCCCGACGAGTACGCGCAGCTCGTGGCGATGATCGTGGAGCACGACTACCTCAACGGCGAGGTCATCCGGTTCGACGGGGCGCTGCGCATGCAGCCGCGCTAGCGATCTCCGCGGGGCCGGCGCCGGCGGTGCGGCCCGGCTCCGCGGGCAGGTCGTCGAGGTGGGGCACGGCGAGGACGGCGTCGGAGGTCATCCAGGTGCGCAGCGCGTGCGTGGCCCGGACGTCGTCCTCGTTGTAGACCAGGAGCCGCTCGCGCATGGCCGGGTCCGGCTCGTCGCCGTCCAGCCCGACGGCACGGCGGTACCAGCGCATGGAGTTCTCCCCGCCGGCCTCCGGGTCCCGCCAGCCGAAGCCCGCCGACGGGGCGACCCGCTTCAGGCCCTTGCCGTGGGGGCAGAGGAACGACTCGCTGACCGCCGGGAACAGGTCGATCCAGGCGTCGGAGGCGATGAAGGCCTCCACCTCCTCGGCCGCCGGGATGCCCGGGTCACCGGCGAAGCGCTCCACCGAGCCCCGCAACCAGCGGTTCTCGGCCTGCTCGTTGTAGCAGTAGGCGCGGAACGTCAGGCCCCGCTGCTCCGCCCGCGTCCGCACGTCGGAGAGCCAGGCCCAGAACGCCGCGAAGGACCGGGCCTCGTCGCGGGTGGGCACGGGGTCCCACGTGGCGAAGCCCCGGTAGCCGTGCGGGAGCCCCACGTCGGCCCCCGAGAGCAGCGCGCCCCACAGGTATGCGCCGTCCTCACCGAGGCTCTCCATGTCGACGTCGACCTCGACCGCTCCCCGCGGCACGTCCGGCCGGACGACGCGGCGCACCAGCGGCACGTCGGCACGCCACGCCCGGGCCAGCGCGACGGCCTCCCGGAGGTCGGTGGACAGGCCGGTGTCCTCGGGTGCGACGTCGAGCGGCTCGGGCAGGCCCCGCCAGGGGTCGAGCGCGGCGAGCGCCCGCACCGTCGTGACCCCGCGGCCTCGCAGGCGCAGCGCGTCCTCCCCGCGCACCACCAGGCTCACGTCGTCGACCCGCCGCAGCTCGGCCTCGCAGACCGGCCACCACGGGCAGCGCCGGCACTCGGTGATGCGCGAGGGCTCCGCGAGCGCCGGGCGGCCGGTGCGCGCGGCGGTGGCGACGGCGAGGCGATCGGCGAACCGGCGGTCGTAGGTGTCGAGGGGGCTGCGGCCCGCCTCGCCGCCCGGCGCGGCCGCGAGGTCGGTCCACACGACGCAGTCGGCGTCCAGGCCGACCACCCCGCCCCAGGCCGGGCCCGAGGGGACGCCGAGTCCCGCGGCGGCGAGCATCCGGTGCAGGTGGGCCAGCCGCAGGAGGTCACGGGCCACGGCCCGCACCTTGCGCTCGGCGTCCGGAGCCGCCGCGGCGGGGTGCGGTCGGCCCAGTGGCGAGGTGAGCGCGCCGTCCCCCGGGTCGCTCACCCGGTGGCGCACCACGATCAGCGGGTACCAGCCCACGGCGGCGGCCCCGACCCCGTCGGCGCGCACGAGCAGCTCGGCGTGTCCCCGCCGGCCCTCCGCCGGTGGGAGCTCGGCAGCGCCGATGGCCGCGACGGACTCGTCCGCCGCGAGCGCGAGGGTGGCGGCGACCCGCTCCCCACGCGGACCGTCGGGCACCCGACGGTAGGACGCCCCGAGCATCTCGGCGAACCGGGCGGCGAGCGCCGCACGGTGCTCCGCCGCGTCGGCCAGCCGCATCTCCACGCCGGGATCCGGCTCCGGCAGCAACGCCCCGCCCGCGTCCTCCTGCGCCGTCGCCCCGGTGCTGCGCCCGGCGTCCGGATCGTGCTCGAGGTGGACCCGGCGGCGGCACCGGGTGGTGACGGCGGCGTCGAGCAGCACGGGCCGGGGCCCGGGGAGCCCGGCCTCCCCGGGGCCGGCCCCCCCGGAGCTGGCAGCCCCAGATCTGGGCGCATCCGTGCTGCTCATGCGACCGAGCCTGCCACGACCCCCCGACACCCCTCGTGCCGGACGGGCGCATCGGGTACCCCGGGAGGACACCGGCCCTGGCTCCGCCCACGGACGGGGCCACGCCGTTATGGTCCGTACCTGGCGGGGAACCGTGCCCGCAGGAGATCGAGATCGGGCCGGGAGGCCGCCCCTCGCCACGACGGGGCGGGAACCCGTCCGGGGCGCCCGGCGAGGGCCGGCCGCCGGGACAGCGGGAGGACCCATGGCGAGTCGGCGCAGCACGAAGTACTCGGTGGAGCTCGGCGGCGACGAAGGCGTGGTGATCCTGAGCCGCAAGGCCGCCAAGCAGGCCGCCAAGGCCGAGAAGCAGACCGCGAAGGCGGCCGCGGCGGACCGCAAGGTCGCGGAGATCGAACGCACCGCGGCGGAGGACGAGAAGAAGGTCAAGGACGGCAAGGGCGGCAAGGACCGCGAGGACGGAGCCCTCACCGGTGCGACCGTGAAGCGCTGGATCGGCATCGCCCGCGTCGTCGTCCCGGTCGCCGCGCCGATCGTCTACCAGGCCGTGGGAGCGGCGCGCTCGCGCGTCGACGACTACCGGGCGCGCCGGCTCGGCGTCGCACCCGACGAGCTCTCGGCGTTCTCCGGGCGCGGCACCGCGCTGTACGCCCGGTGCCACAACCTCGCGAACTCGGTGCGGGAGCTGGCGAATCGGCGACCCGACGACGGCGAGGTCCGCACCTTCACCGCCGACGCGCGCACCCGGCTCTCGGACCTCGAGGCCGCCGTCCGCTCCGCGGAGCAGATGCCGAGCGGGCGCCGCCGCCGGGCCCACCTGGCCGTGGCGGGCGAGCTGGACCGGCTGGAGGCGCGCCTGCTCGGCCTCTGGGGCCTCGACGCGTCCGGCGAGACGGGCCGGGGGCTGCCGAGCGCGGGGCGCTGACCGTCCGGAAGTTGCTGCAGACCGTCAACAGTGCGGTGCATTCCTGCAACGTGCACCCCACGTGCGCGTCCCCCCGGCGGCCCGGATCCCCTCTTCCGGCCGAGTCACCCAAAGTTACGAGCTGACGTCGATCGATTCGCCCCTGCTGGACGAATCGGACAACTCAGCGCGAGATCCGCTGTTCAGGGCCTTGTCTCGGACGCTCCGTCACTGGTGGTCGCTCACCTGATCGACGCGGACCCGACCCGGACGTCCCAACTACCGGGTGACAAACTCATGGAGAGCCCCTTAATCTCTCGCAGACCGTTGCCTGCTCGGCAACGACGGTTGCCCCTCGCGCTCCCCGCGTCAGGGAGCGGAGAGGGGGGTCATGAGCCCACGTGCCTCACGTGGCACCGCGCCGGGATCCCCGTCCCCCGGTCCCGCCTCCACGGACGCCTCGGGCGGCGGCCAAATCCACCGGGCGCTCGCGATCCTCGAACTGCTGGGTGACCCCGAGTCGGTCGGGCTCGGCGGCCCGGCGGGGACGGTCGAGGCCCCGACGTCGCTCGGGGTCGTCGAGATCGCTCGCACGCTCGGGCGGGACAAGTCCCAGGTGTCGCGGCTGCTCCGGCTCCTCGCCGACGCGGGCTACGTCGAGCGTGAGGCCGGGACGCTGCGCTACCGCATCGGCACGCGGCTGTTCTCCCTCGGCGTCCGCGCGGTCAGCAGGCGGCTCCGCGACGAGGCCGACGCCCTGGTCGAGCGCGAGGCCGCCCTCCTCGGGGAGCGCGTCGACGTCTGCGTGCGCAGCGGCGGGAGTGCCATGACGGTGAGCACCGCCGCGCCGGACAGCGAGCTGCGGGCCGTGGGGTGGGTCGGGCGCACCGTGCCACTGTCGTGCACCGCGGGAGGCCGCGCGCTGCTGTTCGACCTCGACACCGCCGCCGTCGCCCGCCTGATCGTCCCCGAGGGGCTGGCCGCCGCCGGGCCCGCCGCCCCGCGCTCGCTCGACGAGCTCGTCGTGCGCATCGCCGAGGACCGGGGCCGCGGCTGGTCGCTCGCCCGGCACGAGATGGACCGCGGTCTGCTCTGCGTCGGCGCGCCGGTGCGCGACGCGGCGGGCTCCGTCGTCGCCGCCGTCACCGTCGCCGGACCGGACTCGCGCATCGACCCCGTGCTCGCCGAGATGAGCTCCGGGGTGCTCCGCGCCGCCTCGGACCTCTCCGCCGCCCTCGGCGCTCCGGTCTCACCCTCCGGAGCGGGCCCGCCCCGGACCCCCCGACCGCGCCACCCACCCACCACACCGCCCGTCCCTCCGACCAGAAAGGAAGGAGTGTCGTGAACGTCTTCCAGTACTTCTCGGCGAACAGCCAGCAGATCCTGTTCCTCACCGAGGCCCACTTCCTGTTCGTCCTGTACTGCGTGCTCATCGGCTCCGTGATCAGCATCGCCCTCGGCCTCGTCGTCTCCACCGGAGAACCGAGCCCCACCCGGTTCAGCTTCGACTGGTGGGCGACCGGCATCCGCGAGGGCTCGCTGCTCATCACGGCGGCGGTGCTCACGGTGCCCTCGCTGGGGCTGTTCGTGCTCTTCCTGCCCATCACCGGGCTGGGAACGACCACGGCCATCATCGTGCTGACGCTCTACACGCTCTACACCGTGCTGCGGAACACCGTCGCCGGCCTGACCTCGGTCGACCGGGCGATCCTCGAGTCCGCGCGCGGACTGGGCTACGGCCGCCTCCGCCGGCTGCTGCGGATCCAGCTTCCGCTGGCCTGGCCGGTCATCCTCAACGGTATCCGGGTGACCACCCTGATCTCGATCTCGATCGCGGTGGTCGGTTCCATCGTGCAGGGGCCGGGCCTCGGCAAGTTGCTGCTCACCGGCATCACCCGCATCGGCGCGGCCAACGCCTTCCCCCAGGTCCTCATCGGCACGGTGATGTGCCTCGTGGTGGCCGCCGTCTTCGAGATCATCTTCGCCATCGTGCAGCGCCTCACCATCCCGAGGGGGATCCGTGTCTGAAACCGAGAACATGATCGTCCTGGAGGCCGTCGAGAAGATCTACCCGGGCTCGACCGCCCCGGCCGTGGAACGCCTGGACCTGGTCGTGCCCAAGGGCGAGATCGTCATGCTCATCGGCCCCTCGGGCTGCGGCAAGACGACCACGCTGAAGATGATGAACCGGCTCATCGAGCCGACGTCGGGGCGCATCCTGCTCGCCGGGGACGACGTCACCGACGTCAACGGCGACCAGCTGCGCCGCAAGATCGGCTACGTCATCCAGCAGGGCGGGCTCTTCCCGCACTTCTCGATCGCCGACAACATCGCCGTCGTCCCGAAGATGCTCGGCTGGGACAAGAACAAGGTCAGGGAGCGGGCGGACGAGCTGCTCCACCTCGTCGGGCTCGAGCCCGCCACCTACCGCGACCGCTACCCGCGCCAGCTCTCCGGCGGTCAGCAGCAGCGCGTCGGCGTCGCCCGCGCGCTGGCGGCGGACCCGCCGGTGATGCTCATGGACGAGCCGTTCGGCGCGATCGACCCGATCACCCGCGACCGCCTGCAGGACGAGTTCCTCGAGATCCAGCGCACGGTCGGCAAGACGATCGCCTTCGTCACCCACGACCTGCAGGAGGCGGTGAAGCTCGGCGACCGGATCGCGGTCTTCGCCACCGGCGGCCGGCTCGCCCAGTACGACGACCCGGACACCGTGCTCACCCACCCGGCGGACGACTTCGTGTCCGACTTCGTGGGCGGCGGCGCGGCCGTGCGGCGGCTGTCGCTGCTCGAGCTCTCCCGTCTCGAGTTGCACCCGATCGAGACCGCGGAGTCCGCGGTCGGCAACCGCAACGGCACCCCGGTCGCGGAGGTCGACGCCCAGGGCCGCCCGGTCTCGTGGCGCCACCTGCCCGACCGTGACGCGGCCGGCACGGCGCTGGTGACGGTGCCGCTGTCCGGCACGGTCTACGACGCGGTGGACGTGATGCTCGACGGCTCGGCCTCGTTGGTCGCGGTCGTCGACGACCAGGGGCTGCCCCAGGGCGTGCTGCACTGGAACGACCTGGTCGTGGGGCTCAAGACGCGGGAGCGTCAGCGGTGACGGCGGTCGACCTGCAGCCCGGCGTCCCGTCCCAGAAGCACGAGGCGGGCGGCGGTTTCCTGGGCACGATCCGCGCCAACTACGACCTGCTCGTCGAGCCCGCGATCATCGTGATCGGTCTGGTCCTGTCGTACGTGTACGTCAGTACCCGTTCACTCGACTCGATCGAGCAGCGGGCGCTCGAGCCCTCGAACGTGTTGGGCCAGCTCGGCCAGCACCTGCTGCTCACGCTCTATTCGACCGTGCTGGTGCTGATCATCGCGGTGCCGCTCGGCATTGCGCTGAGCCGACCGGGGGCCCGCCGGATCCAGGGCAGCGTGCTCGCGATCGGCGGGTTCGCCCAGGCCCTGCCGCCCTTCGGCGTGCTGCTCCTGCTCGGCTTCTGGGAGTTCGGCGTCCGCAGCGCGGTCATCGGTCTCACGCTGGCCGCTCTGCTCCCGGTGCTGCGCAACACCGTGGTCGGCCTCCAGCAGGTCGACCAGTCCCTGATCGAGGCCGCCCGCGGCATGGGCATGTCGTCGCGGCAGACCCTCTTCAGGGTCGAGATCCCGCTCGCGGTCCCGGTCATCGTGGCCGGCCTGCGCGTGGCGCTCGTCCTCAACGTCGGCACGGCCACCCTCGCCACCTACATCGGGGCCGGCGGGCTCGGCGAGCTCGTCCAGCAGGCGCTGCGGCTCAACCGCATCAACCTGCTGTTCGTCAGCGGCGCGATCATCGCCGCGCTCGCGCTGTTCGTGGACTGGCTGGCCGGCGTCGCCGAGCGGGCCATCGTCGCCCGGTCGGGCTGACCACCGGGCGCCAAGACGCTCCGGGCGGACCGAGGGAGTCCGCCCGGGTCGTGAAGTTCCGCAAGTCCAGGCACGACCCAGGCCGAGGCTCCGAGGCGGACCTCGCACGACGAAGGAGTGACGACCAGTGCAGTGGAAGAGGGAAGGCGGCCAGCAACGGCACAGCCGCCTGCGCGGGTGGCGGGCGGGAGCGGTCACGCTCGCGGCCACCGCCCTGCTCGCGGCGGGCTGCGGGGGCCTGTCCGGCAGCGGTCAGCCGCAGGCCACCGGCGGCAGCCTCGCCGCGAGCGGCATCAACCTGCAGGGCCAGACGTTCACCGTCGGCGGCAAGGACTTCGACGAGCAGCTCTTCCTGTGCAAGGCGCAGGTGGAGGCGCTGCAGTCGGTCGGTGCCACCGTCAACGACCGTTGCGGCATCCAGGGCTCCGCCGCGGCGCGGGCCGCCCTGCTCAGCGGGCAGGTCGACATGTACTGGTCCTACACCGGCACCGGCTGGATCACCGACCTCAAGCAGACCCAGGTGATCAAGGACCCGCAGCAGCAGTACATCGCGACGCGGGATCTCGACAAGCAGAAGAACAACATCGTCTGGACCAACCCGACGCCGTTCAACAACACCTACGCGATCGCCACCACCGAGGCGTTCGCGCAGCAGAACAACATCAAGAACACGTCGGACTGGGCCAACTTCATCAACTCCGGCAACCCGAACGCCACGCTCTGCGTGGAGCCCGAGTTCGCCGGCCGTGACGACGGCCTCCCGAACCTGCTGCGTACCTACGGCGTCACCAAGCCGTACAACGCGCCGCCGCAGGTGACCACGCTGGACACCGGCGTCGTCTACCAGGCGACCGCCAACGGCAACCCCTGCAAGTTCGGCGAGGTGTTCACCACCGACGGCCGCATCCCGGGTCTGCACCTGGTCGCGCTGCCCGACGACAAGAACTTCTTCCCGATCTACAACGCCTCGAACACCATCCGCGGTGACGTGGTGGCGCGGGCGCCGGGCGTCGTCCAGGTCTCCAACGAGATCGCGAAGCGCCTGGACTACAACACGATGCTGGGCCTCAACGGCCAGATCTCGTCGCAGGGTCAGGACCCGGCCCAGGTGGCGCACAACTGGCTGGCGCAGCAGGGTCTGATCGGTCAGTCCTGATCCGGCCAGGTGTCCTCGGCCGGCGCCGACCGGTCTGACACCGCGACCCACGACGGCGGGGAGGTCCTCCGGGCCTCCCCGCCGTCGTCTCCCGCCGGTCCCCGCCCGACGACGGTCCGGCCCCGTAGCACCGCGATCCCTCCCGGAGGAACGGCATGCGCCGTGTCCGCCTGCTCCCCCGGCTCATCGCCGCGGCCGTCGCCCTGCTCTGCGCCGCCGCCCTGACCGCGGGCTGCTCGGCGGAGGCGCCGAAGCGGCTGACCGCGCCGGGCAGTTTCGCCCGCGACGTCGACCTGACCGGCCAGACCTACGTGGTGGGATCGAAGGAGTTCGACGAGCAGCTGCTGCTGTGCCGGATGACGATCGCGCTGCTGCAGTCCGCCGGCGCGAACGTCGTCGACCGGTGCGACACCCAGGGCTCCGACACCGTGCGCTCGGCCCTGACCTCGGGCGCGATCGACATGTACTGGGAGTACACCGGCACGGCCTGGCGGATCTACCTGCGGCAGGAGGCCAACCTCACCGACCCCGAGGAGCTCTTCACCGCGGTGCGCGGCGCCGACGCCGCCAACGGCGTGACGTGGCTGCGGCAGGCGCCGTTCGACGACACCTACGCCATCGGCGTCCAGGCCGCGAACGCCGACCGGCTCGGCGTGCGGACCCTCTCCGACCTCGCCCGGCTCGCACGATCGGGCTCGCCGGACGCCACGATGTGCATCGATCAGGAGTTCACCGGCCGCGAGGACGGGCTCGTCGGCCTGCTGCGCACCTACGGCTTCCAGTTCCAGAACGGCGCCCTCACGACGACCGGGCTCGACGACATCTATCCCGCGGTCGCCTCCGGGCGCCCCTGCGTGTTCGGCGAGGTCTTCGCCACCGACGGGCGGCTCAACGCGATGCGGATCAACACGCTCGTCGACGACATGGGGTACTTCCTGCCCTACAACGCCGCGCTGACCGTGCGCTCGGCCGTGCTCTCCCGCAACCCGCGGCTGGCCCTGCTCTCCGAGCGGCTGGCACCCATGCTCACCGAGCCGGTGATGCGCGAGCTCAACGCGCGCATCTCGGTGGGGAAGCGCTCGCCCGACGAGGTGGCCCGGGGGTTCCTGCGCGAGCAGGGACTCACCGGGTGAGCCGACTCGTCCTGCCATGATGCCGCGGTGCTCCGGCCGGTCCCGACGCCCGTCCCGGCTGCGCCAGGGCTCGCCCTGCTGGTGGTGCTCGCGGTGCTCTCCGGGCTCACCACGGCCTGCGGGAACGCGGAGCTCGGGTCGCCGGAGGCGTCGGGCGGCCTGCTCGCGCACCGCGCGGACCTGCGCGGGGCGAGCTACGTCGTCGGCGGCGGGCCCACGACCCCGCTCCGGCTGCTCTGCCAGATCACGATCGCCGCGGTGCAGGCCGCGGACGGCGACGCCGAGGACGAGTGCGGCAAGGTCGCTGCCCTAGACGTGCACGAGTCGGACCAGCAGTCCGACGTCGACACGGGGTGGGCCTCGCTGCGCACCACCCTCCCCGACGGGACCCCGGCGCCGGGCGACGAGGTCCCGCCCTCACCACCGACCCTGGCGGCCCTGCGGGCCGGCGACGCCCCGCGCGGCGTGGCGTGGCTGGACCCGACCACCTTCGACGGGGCGGACGTCGTCGTGACCCGGCCGGGGGTGGCGGCCGACCTGCCGGGCCTGGCCGCCACCGCCCGCTCGTCGTCGATCACGCTGTGCGCGGTCACCGACGCGGTGCCCGGTTCGGTCGCGGCGCCGGGCACCGCCGCCCTCACCGCGGCCTACCGTTTCGCTCCCGTCGTGGTGGGAGAGGACGCGAACGCGGTGCTGGCCGGGGTGGCGACCGGACGCTGTACGGCCGGGCTGGTCCCGGGCGACGCCGGCCGCGTGCCCGCCCTCGGCCTCGTCGTGCTGCCCGACGTCCGGGGCGTGCTCCGCGGTCCGGCGGGTCCCCGCGGCTACGCCCCGGTGATGCGCACCGGGGTGCTCGACGCGCACCCCGACGTCGCCGAGGTGCTCGGCGAGGTCACGCGCCGCCTCGACGGGACCGCGATGCGCGGGATGGTCCGTGAGGTCGAGGTCGACGGCCGGGATCCCCGCGACGTGGCCCGGCGCTGGCTGGTCGCGGAAGGCCTCGTCGGGAAGGGGTAGCTGTTCAGCCGACCTCGTCGATCGCGGTGGTCAGCGGGACCGTGCCGTTGATCAGCTCGAGGGTGCGGCCGGCCGCGCCCGGAGCGTCGAGGAGCGCGACCAGGGTGGCGGCGACGTCCTCGCGGGTGACCTCCTCGTGGCCGACCGGGCGCTCGGCCAGCGTCACCCGCCCCGTGGCGGGCTCGTCGGTGAGCCGGCCGGGACGCAGGACGGTGACGTCGAGGTCGGCGCGACCGATCACGCCCTGCTCCGCGTCGTGCTTGGCCCGCAGGTACTCGCCCCAGATCGAGTCGTCCTCGGCCTGCCGCGGCGGGTCGGCGGCGCCCATCGAGGAGACGAGCAGGTAGCGGCGCACGCCCGCCCGTGCCGCCGCGTCGGCGAGCAGGAGCGCGGCGTCGCGGTCGACGGTGCGCTTGCGCTCCGCGGTGCTGCCCGGCCCGGCACCGGCGGCGAAGACCACCGCGTCGGCGCCCCGCAGGTGGCCGGCGAGCTCGTCCGCGCCGATCGCCTCGAGGTCGACGACGACGGGCTCGGCGCCCGCGGAGCGGACGTCCTCGGCGTGGTCGGGGTTGCGGACGAGCGCCACGGGCTCGTCGCCGCGCTGGGCGAGCCGGCGCTCGAGGTGCAGGGCGATCTTGCCGTGGCCTCCGGCGATGACGACGCGCATGCCGGTCGCCTACCCCTGCCGGCCCCGTGGCACGCCACCCGCTTCGCGGGACGAAACTTTCGCTGCTTCTCGGTGAGCGGGAGTGCCGTTCGCTCGTCGGAGGATCACGCGGCCGGCACCACGACGAGGTTCGGGGTCGGCCGCGAGGCTGCCAGCTCGTAGTGCGCGCGGAGCTCCTCGATCACCCTCTGCGGCTCCGTCTTCAGGCGCCGCGGACGGTGGTGCGCGACGACGATGCCCGCGGCGACCATGTCCGCTCGCCGGCGCGCGGTGTCGTCCTCCTCCACCGGATGGAACTCCATCGAGTCGTTCTCCCACGCCATCCCGACGCACGGCAGGTAGCCGTCGGGAGTCGCGAGGAATCGCCCGTTCGGCCAGCGCAGGGTCGGGTTCCACAACATCGGCGGGAGCCCGCTCCGGGCGTAGAGATCCCGACCCCAGCCCTCGGTGGCCGAGCGGATCCCGTCCGCGATCTCCTCGAGGACCTCGCGGACGAGTCCCGAGCCGCGTTTGGTTGCCGGCGTCCAGCTCGACACGGAGGCGCGCCGAGGTGGTCCGCTGCCGCTGGACCGCTTCGGCGAGCATCGCGCGGATCTCGTCTCGGTCGGTGCGGTGACGTGCGGCGTCGAGGACGGCACGCTCGAGGGGCGCCACGAGGATTCCCCCGCGCTCGACGCCCGGCGGCATGGTGCCGGTCCGCTCGATGATCAGGTCTCGAGCAGCGCGCCGACGGCGGTCCTCATCGACCAGGACGTGGAGGGACCGGTCGTCGGGAAGACGCCGGAGATCGTGCCTGCGGGCGCCCTCAATGCCGGTCACCAGACTGCCCGGCCCGGCGTAGAGCATCGCCGCGAGGATCCACTCGTCCCGGCTCGGGGCCCCGCCGTGCATGACGACGACACCCCGGAACGGGCTGGTCCACATCCTGGCCCGCACACGCCGCACGATCGTCGACGACGGCATCCCGATGCCGACGAGTTCGGCGACCCGGGCGACACCGCGCGGGGCGAGCATCGAGAGGTCGAAGGGGTCGACGCGGCATCGGCGTGGCATGAACTCACGGTCGGGCCGCGCGAGCCCAGGGCGGTAGCCGGGCAGGGAGCGCCTGGGGACAACTCGAGCGCCTTGTCGGGGTGTGGACACCCAGGGAGTACGGCGCTGCTCCGAGTGACGCGGCCCCCGGGCGAGCGAGCGGCACTCTCGCGCACATAGAAGCAGCGAGAGTGCCGTTCGCTCCAGAACGGGGTCAGGCGCCCCAGACGTCCTCGGCCACCGAGACGATGAGCTCGAGCTTCGCGACCTCCTGCTCGAACGAGAGCTCGTTGCCCTCCACCGTCGAGGAGAACCCGCACTGCGGCGAGAGGCAGAGCTGCTCGAGCGGGACGACCTTGCTGGCCTCGTCGATCCGGCGCTTCACCGTGTCCGGGTCCTCGAGCTCGCCGGACTTCGTCGTCACCAGCCCCAGCACCACCTGCTGGTCGCCCCGCGGCAGGTAGCGCAGGGGCGAGAAGTCGCCGGAGCGGGCATCGTCGTACTCGCAGAAGAACCCGTCGACCTCGAGGCCGCCGAAGACCTTCTCGGCGACGTGGTCGTACCCGCCCTCGGCCGCCCAGGAGGAGCGGTAGTTGCCGCGGCACATGTGGGTCGTCACGCGGAGGTCGTCGGGCCGGCCCGACAGCGCCGCGTTGATCGTGTCGACGTAGCGCTCGTGCATGTGGTCGGCGTCCTCGCCGCGGGCGGCCATCGACTCCCGCTGGGCGGGGTCGTTGAGGTAGGCCAGCGAGGTGTCGTCGAGCTGCAGGTACCGCACCCCGAGCGCGTAGAGCCGCGACACCTCCTCCGCGTACGCCGCCGCCAGGTCCGACCAGAACTGGTCCGGGTCGGTGTACGGCGAGCCCTCGTGCACCGGCGCGCCGCCCAGCCGGTAGTGCAGCATCGACGGCGACGGGATCGTCAGCTTCGGGACCGCGGTGGTCACGGTCGACGCCAGCATCGAGAACGCGTCGCCGAAGATCGTCGCCGACAGCCCGATCCGCCGGTCGATCACCAGCGACATCGACGCGAAGGTCAGGTTGCCGCTCGCGTTGCGGAAGGCCACCTCCACCGACGAGTCCGTCGACGAGGACACCCCGTCGAGCTGGTAGAGGAAGTCCATGTGCCATGAGGTGCGCCGGAACTCGCCGTCGGTGGCCGCAGCCAGCCCGACCGACTCCTGCATCGCGACGACGTCGCGGATCGCGTCGTCCTCGGCCGCGCGGAGCTCGTCGTCGGAGAGGCGGCCCTCGGCATGCGCGGCGCGCGCGGTCAGCAGCGCCGGGGGACGCAGGAGGCTGCCGACGTGGTCGGCGCGGAACGGAGCGAGCTTCCGTGCGGGCATGCGCCCACCTCACCGTCTCCCGGGCCACCGGGTCACCGGGCGTCCCACCCAGCGGAAACCGGATCCCGCGACGATGCGCGACGAGCACCGGGCGACGCCGGACGCGGGGTGGATACAGTCCCCCCGTGATCTCGAACGTGTTCACCGTCGACCCGTGGTCGTTGCACGAGCCGGAGCTCGACGTCGACCTGCTGGGCCAGACCGAGTCGCTCTTCGCGCTCGCCAACGGCCACGTGGGCATGCGCGGCAACCTCGACGAGGGGGAGCCGCACCGCATGCCCGGCACGTACCTCAACTCGTTCTTCGAGTCGCGCCCGCTGCCCTACGCCGAGGGCGGCTTCGGCTTCCCCGACGAGGGCCAGACGCTCGTCAACGTCCCCAACGGCAAGCTCATCCGCCTGCTGGTCGACGACGAGCCGCTCGACGTCCGCTACGGCCAGGTGCACGCCCACGAGCGCACCCTGGACATGCGCTCGGGGATGCTCACCCGCCACGTCGAGTGGACCTCGCCCAACGGGCAGCGCGTCGACGTCACCTCACAGCGGCTGGTGTCCTTCTCCCAGCGGGCGGTGGCCGCGATCTCCTACGAGGTCGCGATCCCCGCCGACGCCGGGTCCGACGCGCTGCTCGTCGTGCAGTCCGAGCTGTTCGCGAACGAGCAGATGCCCCAGGTCGAGGGGGACCCGCGCGTGGCGGCCGCGCTCAAGGACCCGCTCATCCCGGAGCACCACTCGCACTCGCACTACGGCGCGCGGATGACCCACCAGACCCGGCGCTCCGAGCTGCGCGTCGGTGCCGCCATGGAGCACCAGGTCTTCGGTCCCGACGACGTGCAGGTCGAGAGCTCCTGCTCGAACAACGTCGGGCGCACCACCGTCATCACCCGGCTCCAGCCGGGCAGCTCGCTGCGCATCGTCAAGTTCCTGTCCTACGGCTGGTCCAGCTCGCGCTCCCAACCGGCCATCATCGACCAGGTCGAGGCCGCCCTCGACGCGTCGCTCTACACCGGCTGGGACGGCCTGGTCGCCGCGCAGCGCGAGTACCTCGACGCGTTCTGGGCCCGCGCCGACGTCGAGATCGACGGCGACCCGCGTCTGCAGCAGGCCATCCGGTTCAGCCTCTTCCACGTGCTGCAGGCGGGGGCGCGGGCCGAGAAGCGCGCCATCGGCGCGAAGGGCCTCACCGGGCAGGGCTACGACGGGCACTGCCTGTGGGACACCGAGACCTTCGTGCTCCCCGTGCTCATGTTCACCCAGCCCCGGGCCGCGGCCGACGCGCTGCGCTGGCGGCACTCGACCATCGACATCGCGCGGGCCCACGCCGAGACCCTGAACCTCCAGGGCTCGGCGTTCGCGTGGCGCACGATCCGCGGCGAGGAGTGCTCCGGGTACTGGCCGGCGGGCACCGCCGCCTTCCACGTCAACGCCGACATCGCCGACGCCGTGCTCCGCTACGTCGCGGCCACCGCGGACGACGCCTTCGAGCGCGAGGTCGGCGTCGACATCCTCGTGGCCACCGCCCGGCTCTGGCGCTCGCTGGGCCACCACGACAGCGAGTCGAACTTCCGTATCGACGGCGTGACCGGGCCCGACGAGTACTCCGCGGTGGCGGACAACAACGTCTACACGAACCTCATGGCGCAGCGGAACCTGCGCGGGGCCGCCGACGTGTGCGTGCGCCATCCCCGCGAGGCCGAGCGCCTCGGGGTGAGCTCCGAGGAGATCGCGAGCTGGCGGTCCGCCGCCAGCGCGATGGTCATCCCCTGGGACGAGAAGCTGGGCATCCACCCGCAGGCCGAGGGGTTCACCTCGCACGCGATCTGGGACTTCGAGCACACGCCCGAGGACCACTACCCGCTGCTGCTGCACTACCCGTACTTCGACCTCTACCGCAAGCAGGTCGTCAAGCAGCCGGACCTGGTGCTCGCGATGGTCCAGTGCCCCGACGCGTTCACCCAGGAGCAGAAGGCGGACAACTTCGCCTACTACGAGCGGATCACGGTCCGTGACTCCTCGCTCTCGCCCGGCACCCTCGCGGTCATGGCCGCCGAGACCGGTCACCTGGACCTCGCCTACGACTACCTGTGCGAGTCGTCCCAGATGGACCTCGCCGACCTCGAGAACAACGTCCGCGACGGCATCCACCTCGCCGCGCTCGCGAGCTCGTGGACCGCGGTCGTCCAGGGCCTCGGCGGGATGCGCACCCACAACGGCCGGCTGACGTTCGCGCCACGGCTGCCCTCGGCGGTCTCCGGGCTGCGCTTCCGGCTGCTCTGGCGCGGCCGGTCGGTGCACGTCGACGTCGGCCACGGGGAAGCGACCTACACCCTCGAGGACGCCGCCGAGCACCCCTCCGGGCCGGCCGGGATGGCACCGACGTCGACCGAGGACCTCGACCTGCGCCACCACGACGAGGACTTCACCCTCGCCTCGGGCGAACCGCAGACCTTCGAGATCCCCGCGGTGCCGAGCCGCGGGGCCATCGAGCAGCCGTCCGGGCGGGCGCCGCTGTTCCGGCGGCTGCACCAGTAGGGCGCCCGGCGCGTCAGCCGCCGGTGGTGTCGCCCTGACGACGGACGCCTTGGTTCGGCGCGCCGCCGGCCCCGCCGATGGGGAGCCCACCGAGCGAGTTGGGGCTCGACGTCGTCGTGGGCGGGGTCGTCGTCTGCTGCTGCGTCGTCGGCGGCGGCGGGGCCTGGGTGGTCGTCACCACCGGCGGGGGCGCCTGGGTGGTCGTCGGCGCCTCGGTGGTCGTGCGCCGGGTCGTGTGCCGGGTCTCCTCCTCGGTCGTCGTCGTGGTCGTCGTCGGAGCGAGCGACGGGACGACGGTCGGTGCCGGGGCGGGGAGCTGGGCGGAGTGGTTGGCGAGCAGCGCGTAGGCGCCGACCCCCGCAGCCACGAGGATGACGGCGACGATCGCGACGACGATCGGCCAGCGCCGCCGGCCGCCCTCCGCCTCCTCGTCCACGGGCGCGCCCGCGGCCGTGCCCGGCCCGACGAGCGCCGTCCGGCCGTCCGCACCGTAGGGCGGATAGCCGCCGGGCGGGGTGCCGACCCGCTGCGTCGCACCGTAGGGGTCGTAGGCGCCGGGAGGCGTGCCGGGACCCATCGCGTACGTCGCGCCCGTGCCGGTCGCCATGCCGGGGCCGGTCCCGGGAGGGCCCATCGCGCTGGTGCGCATGGCGTTCGTCGGGCCGGTGACGGGGGCGGGCGCGAGCACCGTCTCGGCGCCCATGCCGGCGTCGCGGGCGATCGTCCGCAGCTCGCCGACGACCTGCTCGGTGCTCGGGCGCTCGGTCGGCTCGTCCCGGGTCATCGCGACGAGCAGGCCGCCCAGCGCGGCGGGGAGATCGGGCGGGATGTCCGGCGGGCGGTGCAGCCGCGCGACGGCCGCCTCGAGGGCGTTGCCCGGGTACTCGCGGCGCGCGGTGATGCACTCGAGCAGCACCAGCCCGAGGGCGTAGACGTCGGACGCGGGCCCGACCGGCTGGCCGCGGACCTGCTCGGGCGAGAGGTACGAGGCGGTGCCGATCACCATGCCGGTGGCGGTGATGTTGGTGGCGTCGGCGAGGACGGCGATGCCGAAGTCCGAGAGGTGCGGGCGGCCGTCGGTGTCGAGCAGGACGTTGCCCGGCTTGATGTCGCGGTGCACCACGCCGTGGCGGTGCACGTAGGTGAGGGCGTCCGCGAGTGCCGCGCCGAGCGCGACGACGTCCCCCAGGCGCAGCGGTCCGCCGCGGATGCGGTCGGCGAGGGACTCGCCCTCGATGAGCTGCATGACGAAATAGGCGCGGCTGCCCTCCTGGCCGACGTCGTAGATCGTCACCAGGCCGGGGTGATTCATCCCCGCGAGCGTCTGGACCTCGCGCTGCCGCCGGGACTCGTCGGCCTCGCCCACGCCCGCCGGGAACAGCTTGACCGCGACGTCGCGGCCGAGCAGCTCGTCGCGCGCGCGGTAGACCTCCGCCGCACCGCCTCGACCGATGAGGTCGCCGAGCGTGTACCGGCCCGCGCCCACGGTGGACGGGGGACCCGCCTCCGTCGAACTCACCGCCCGCGCGCCTCCTCGTGTCACCCTGCCGGCTCCGGTCCGCCCCCGTCGGAGCCCGCGCCACCGGCGGGGCCGGGGCGCCTGAGGGTCCCATGGTGCCGTGTCCCTCCGCGCGACCCGTCGGCCACCCCGTCGGTGGCGGCCGACGAGGACGGCCGGCCACGTCCCGTGAGCAGCGCGTCACCGATCCGTGACCCCGGCTCGGGAACGATCTCCGACCCGGTTGTCGTCGGTATAGTCGGGTAACCGTCCACCTCCGCAGACCGCGAGAGAGCACGAGGGGCAGCCATGGACCGCGACGAGATCATCCGTCAGGGCAAGCAGACGGCCTCCGACCTGCGCGACACCGTGAGCCAGAAGGTGTCGCAGAACGAGGACACCCTCAAGGGCACGATCGGCAAGGCCGCCCGCTGGGTCGACGAGAAGACCGGCGGGAAGTACTCCGACCAGATCGGCAAGGTCGAGTCGAAGGTCGGCGAGGGCATCGGCTGGGTGGCCTCCCAGGGCACGTCGACGCGCCCGTCAGGGGCCCCGGGAGCGCCCGGTGCATCGGCCGGTGACCCGGCGCCCGGCACGGGTGCACCGGGGACCACGCCGCCCGGGCCGATCACCCCCGAGGGCACCCCCGACGCGTCACGGCCCGGCGCCGGCGCCACGGGAACGAGCGCTCCCGGCACCACCCCGCCCGGCGCCACGCCGCCCGGACCGATCACCCCGGACGAACCGGAGACCGGGCGGCCCTCGCAGGGCTGATGGCGGAGCTGGCGAAGGCGACCTCCACGACGCCGACCGGCGAGCCCGGACGGCGCACGGTCCTGCTCGACGAGCAGTGGCGCACGGGGCCGAAGATGCACGGCGGGTACCTCGTCGCGGTGCTGGCCCAGGCCGCGGTGGACGAGCTCGCGGACACCGCGGGTGAGTTCCCCGGCGACACGGCGTCCGCCGGCGGGCGCCACGACGTCCCCGAGGCGGTCACCGGCACGTTCCTGCGGGCGCCCGACCCCGGGCCGGCCGTCGTCACGGTCGACGTGCTGCGCCGGGGCCGGGCCGCCACGCAGGTCCGGGCCCGCCTCGACCAGGACGACCGGCCGTGCGTGGAGATCGCCGTCGTGCTGGGCGCCGTGCCCGGACCCGACCCGCACGTGGGGGACATCTCCTCGGCCCCGATCGCGCTGCCGCCGTTCGGGGACTGCGAGCGCCGGCCGGTCGACACCCCCGACGGGCGCGGCGGGCTGCCGCTCATGGACGTCGTCGACGCCCGCATGGCCCCGGCCTCGCTGGGTTTCCTGTCGGGGCACCCCACCGGGGAGGGCCGGCTCTCCGGCTGGGCCGAGCTGGACACCCGGGAGCCGTGGTCCCCGATCAGGCTGCTGGTGGCGCTCGACGTCCTGCCGCCCGCCTCGTTCGACCTCGGCCTGTCCGGCTGGTCACCGACCATGTCGCTCACCGCACACGTGCACGCCGTCCCCGCCCCCGGCCCGCTGCGTCTCACCCAGTGGGTCGACCACCTGACCGGGAGCGGATGCACGAGACCTGCCAGGCCTGGGACGCGACGGGCCGGATGGTCGGACAGGCCACCCAGCTCGCCGCCGTCCGCCGCTGACCCCGGCCGCTGCGCGGCCTACTCGGTGGTGCCGTCGGCGAGGATGCGGCGGAACCCGGTGTACGGGTGGAGCACCTCGGGGATCGAGACCGAGCCCTCGGGCTCCTGGAACTGCTCGAGCAGCGCCGCCATGGCCCGTCCGATCGGCAGGCCCGAGCCGTTGAGGGTGGCGACGGCCTGCCGCGTGCCCTGCGCGTCCTTGGCCCGGATCCCGGACCGGCGGGACTGGAAGGTCCCGCAGTCCGAGCACGACGAGATCTCGCGGAACGTGCCCTGGCTGGGCAACCAGACCTCGACGTCGTAGGTCATCCGCGCCGCGAAGCCCATGTCGCCCGCCGCGAGCCGCACCACCCGGTAGGCCAGGCCGAGCGCCTGCAGGCACGCCTCGGCGTGCGAGACCATGAGCTCCAGCTCGGTGCCCGACTCCTCGGCGTCGCAGAAGCGCACCATCTCGACCTTCGAGAACTGATGGAGCCGCAGGATGCCCCGGGTGTCGCGCCCGTAGCTGCCCGCCTCCGACCGGAAGCAGGGCGTCCAGGCGGTGTAGGCCAGCGGGAGCGCGTCGGCGTCGAGCATCTCGCCCGCGTGCAGGTTCGTCAGCGGGACCTCGGCGGTGGGGATGAGGTAGAGGCTGCGGTCGGCGGTACCCGTCCGGAAGAGGTCCTCCTCGAACTTCGGCAGCTGCCCGGTGCCGGTCATCGTCTCCCGGGTGACCAGGTACGGCACCGAGTACTCGGTGTAGCCGTGGCGCTCGGTGTGCAGCACGAGGAACAGCGACGCCAGGGCCCGCTCGAGCACGGCGCCCGGCCCGCGGGCGACGCTGAACCGGGCACCCGAGAGCTTGGCGGCGCGCCCGAAGTCGAGGATCCCGATGGCCTCGCCGAGGTCGACGTGGTCCTTGGCCTCGAACGAGAACTCGGGCGGGGCGCCCCAGCGGCGGACCTCCACGGCGTCCGCGTCGGAGTCCCCGTCCGGGGTCTCGTCGTCGGGGAGGTTCGGGATGGCGAGCAGGAGCGTCCGCAGGTCGGCCTCGGCCGTGTCGACGGCGTCCTCGGCCTCGCGGATCTCGTCCTTGAGCTCACGCGCCCGCGCCTTGAGCTTCTCGACCTCCGGGCCCTGGCCCCCGGTCTGCTTGGCGACGCGCCCGACCTCCTGGGCGACCCGCTTGGACTCGGCCCGCAGGTCGTCGGTCCGGGCGATCGAGGAGTTGCGCCGCGCGGAGAGGGCCTCGAGGCCGGCCAGGTCCAGCGCGTAGCCGCGCCGCGCAAGGCGGCGGACCGCCTCGTCGCCGAGCTCGATGAGGGTCCGTGCGTCGTGCATGCCGTCCTCTGGGTGTCTGTCTGGGTGGGCCGTAGCGGCCGGGATGTCACCAGGGTGCCGCACCGGCACGTCGGGGCCTGCGGCACGGTCGGTTAGGTTCGGTCGAGCCCGTGACGCCGCAGTCCCCAGGAGAGCCGAGTGTCCACCGTCCTCGTCACCGGTGCAGCCGGTTTCATCGGGTCGAACTTCGTGCGGTACTGGCGCCAGCTCCACCCGGGCGATCGGGTGGTGGCGCTGGACGCGCTGACCTACGCCGGGGTCCGCGAGTCGCTGACAGGACCGGACGGGCAGCTGCTCGACGGCGTGGAGTTCGTGCACGGCTCGATCGCCAACACCGACCTGGTCGCGCACCTGCTGCGCGCGCACTCGGTGGACGTGGTGGTCAATTTCGCCGCCGAGTCCCACAACTCGCTGGCCATCCTGCGCCCCGGCGACTTCTTCGCCACCAACGTCAAGGGCACCCAGGCGCTGCTCGAGGCGGTGCGCCGGGTCGGGGTCTCGCGGTTCCACCACATCTCGACCTGCGAGGTCTACGGCGATCTGTCCCTGGATGCGGACGAGGCGTTCACCGAGGACTCGCCGTATCTGCCGCGCACTCCCTACAACGCGGCCAAGGCCGGCGGCGACCACGTGGTCCGCGCCTACGGGCTGACCTACGACATCCCGGTCACCATCACCAACTGCTCGAACAACTACGGACCGCGCCAGTTCCCCGAGAAGGTCATCCCGCTGTTCACCACCCGCGCCCTGGCCGGTGAACCGCTGCCGCTCTACGCCTCGACGAAGAACCGCCGCGAGTGGCTGCACGTCTCCGATCACGCCTTGGCCATCGACCGGGTCCTTCACCACGGTCGGGCCGGAGAGACCTACAACGTCGGCTCCGGGGTCGAGGTCGACATCGAGGGCATCGCCGACACCGTGCTGGGCGCCCTCGGGCTGGGTCCCGAGCTGAAGACGATCGTCCCGGACCGGCCCAGCCACGACCGGCGCTACCTGCTCGACAGCTCGAAGCTGCGCACCGAGCTCGGCTGGGCGCCCGCGGTCGAGTGGACCGACGGCATCGCCGACACCGTGGCCTGGTACCGCGCCAACGAGGCCTGGTGGCGCCCCCTGATCGGCCGCTCCCCCGTGGTCGAGGGCAGGTGGGCGAAGCCCTCGTGAGCAGTTTCGGTGGCTATGACGACCGAAAGTGCTCACAAGCGCGCCAGCGCACCTACGTCCGCGTGGAACTGCATCGACCTGTAGGGCCAGTTGGTCGCGGTGTTCCACTGGCTGACGACGACGTCGAGGTCGCCGAGCGTCGATCCGGGGACGGTGTAGCCGCCGTAGAGCTGCGCGACCCGCCCGGCGGCGTGGTCCTCGTCGTCCCACCCGCACCCGTGCACGAGCGTCGCCCGCGGGGCCGCGTACAGGTTCGCCGTCGGGTGGTCGAGCAGGTAGGCGTCGATGCGGTAGTTCCCCGCGTCGAAGACGACCAGCAGCCACCACTCGCGCCCGGACGCGTCCGGGACCCGCCGCAGCGACATCTCACCGAAGGCGCCGGTGAGCACCTCGGTCGGCGTGCGGCCCCAGTTCCACGTCGCCCCGTCCCAGCCCCAGCCGTCCCAGGCGGCGGGGTCGGTGAGCCGGTCGGCCCGGACCCGCTGGAGGACCAGGCCCCGGTTGCGCTGGAAGCCCGTCGTCAGCGCGTACACCCACTCGCCGGCGGCGTCGATCTCCCAGGTCAGCATCTGGAAGAGCCCACCGAGGTGGTCCCCCGGCCAGCGACAGCCCGCCGGGTCCCAGGTCTCGCCCGAGTCCCGCGAGTGGTGCAGCTCCGTCACGCGCGGGTTGCCCAGCCCTCGGCACGCCATGACGTGCAGGAACACCTCGTCGCCCACCGTGAGCACGTCCGTGGGGAGCACCGTCGAGATCCGGCGCCAGGCGAACACGCTGCGGCCGACCCGGCGGTAGCCGTCGTGGGTGTAGTCGACGACCTGGTAGGCGTAGTCGCCCGGCCCGGCCGACCCGGTCCAGCGCAGCCCGTCCGGACGCGAGTCGGGATCGGCGAACAGGACGATCGGGGAGCGCCATCCGGGTCCACCGACGCCCGCGCCCTCGAACGTGTCGCCGAACACCGACAGGAGCCGACCGTCCGGCGCGCCGACCGTGGCCCCGAGATCGGTCCCGCCCACGCCGAAGCGGTCGGTGATGCCGGGACCGGTGAGATCGCAGACCTTGCGCGCGGGCTCCATGGCCCCAGCGTCCTGCGGAGGAGGGTGAGTGGGCGAGGGGGGAGTTGAACCCCCACATCCTTCCGGATACACGGACCTGAACCGTGCGCGTCTGCCATTCCGCCACTCGCCCCGAGTGGTGCCGAGCCCCTGCCGGGGACTCCCCCCGCGGTGATCGACGGGCCGACCGTAGCACGGCCCCGGAGGCCGACCACGAAGGAGGTCAACGCGCCCGGGCCGGCGACCGATACCATCGCCATGCCCCGCGCGAGTGGCGACACTCCGAGGGGGGTGATGTCGGACGGCGCAGTCGTGAGGAGGGATCGCGGGTGGGGCGCGCACAGCGCTTCGAGCGTGCGCTCGAAGGCTTCGTGGGTGACACCTTCGCGCGGGTCTTCGGCGGCAAGGTCGTCCCCCAGGAGATCGCACAGGCCCTCCGGCGCGAGGCGGAGGACGGCGTGCGAGTCTTGGCCGGTGGGCGCCAACTGGCACCCAACCACTACACGGTGGCGCTCAGCCCTGCCGACCACGCTCGGATGGCGGGGGACGAGGAGACCATCACCCACTCGCTGATCGACTGCGTGGAAGAGCACCTCACAGAGGGCGGGTGGGAGACATACGGTGAGGTCGTAGTCTCTCTGGAGCGTTCCGACGCGCTGCACACGGGACAGTTCCGCACCAAGTCGTCCGTTGACCCCGACGCGTCGCGGCAGCGGACCGCGAGCCCCCGAACCGCAGGAGAGCACCCCATGAGCCAGGGACCAGGTCGCTACCCGGAAGAGCCGGACCAGCGCGGCTACGGCCAGCCCGACCAGTACGGGCAGCAGCAGGGCTACCCGCAGCAGGGCTACGGGCAGGACCCGTACGGCCAGCAGGGTTACCCCCAACAGGGCTACCCGCAGCAGGGCTACGGGCAGGACCCGTACGGCCAGCAGCAGGGCTACCCGCAGCAGGGCTACCCGCAGCAGGGCTACGGGCAGGACCCGTACGGCCAGCAGCAGGGCTACCCGCAGCAGGGCTACGGGCACGACCCGTACGGCCAGCAGCCGGGCTACGGCCAGCCGCAGGGCTACGACCCCTACGGCCAGCAGCCGGGTTACGGCCAGCCGCAGGGCTACGACCCGTACGGGCAGCAGGGCTACGGTCAGCAGGGCTACCCGCAGCAGGGGTACGACCAGTACGGCGGGCAGTACGGCCAGGGCGGCTACGACCCCTACGCCCAGCAGGGCGGCTACGACCCCTACGCCCAGCAGGGCGGCTACGGCGGGGTGCAGACCCGCCAGATGACCGCGAGCCTCACGCTGGACGACGGCTCGAACCGCTCGTACCAGCTGGTCCAGGGCGCCAACGTCATCGGTCGCGGCCAGGACGCCCAGTTCCGCCTCGCGGACACCGGTGTCTCCCGCCGCCACCTCGAGATCAGCTGGGACGGCCAGCAGGCCACCCTGTCCGACCTCGGGTCCACCAACGGCACGACGGTCAACGGCACCCCGGTGCAGACCTGGCAGCTCGCCGACGGCGACACCATCCGGGTCGGGCACTCCGCGCTGCTGTTCCGCGCCCAGGGCTGACGCGCGCTCCTCGTGCCCGAACTCGTCCTCCAGCTCACCCGGGCTGCGTTCCTCGCGCTGCTCTGGCTGTTCGTCTTCGCCGCGCTACGGGTCGTGCGCTCCGACCTGTACGCCGCGTCGGGACTGCGGGCCGCGGCGCCCGGTCGGCGACCCTCCCGCGGGGGGACGTCGAAGCCGGGCCGCGGCGGAGGTCGGTCGAGCGGGCCGAGGTCGCTGATCGTCACGGCCGGGGCACTGGCAGGGACCCGGATCGCGCTCGACGGCCGCCCCATCATGCTGGGGCGGGCCGACGACTCGACGCTGGTGCTCGACGACGACTACGCGTCGACCCGTCACGCCCGCATCTCGCAGTCCGGCAACGACTGGTACGTCGAGGACCTCGGGTCGACCAACGGCACCTACCTGGACCGGGCCAAGGTCTCCGGGCCGACCAAGGTGCCGCCCGGCACGCCGATCCGCATCGGCAAGACCGTGATCGAGCTCCGCACATGACCCACACCGCACGCGGGCCCGACCTGTCCCGCCCGCACGCCGCTCGGCGCGACGACCCGTCCACCGCCCGGACCCGGGTGCGGGACGTCCGTGCCCGTGAGTGCAGGATCGTCCCGTGACCCTGGTGCTGCGCTACTCCGCCCGCAGCGACCGGGGCCTGGTCCGGCAGAACAACCAGGACTCGGTCTACGCGGGCCCGCGCCTGCTCGCGCTCGCGGACGGCATGGGTGGCCACGCGGCGGGTGAGGTGGCCTCCAAGCTGGTCATCGCCGCGCTCGTGCCCCTCGACGACGACGAGCCGGGCGACGACCTGCTCGGCGAGCTCGCCGAGGCCACGGCCCAGGGCAACGACGCGATCACCGAGCTGGTCCACGAGGAGCCCGACCTCGACGGCATGGGAACCACGCTCACCGCCGTCCTGTTCGCCGGCAGCCGGCTGGGGATGGTGCACGTCGGGGACTCCCGGGCCTACCTGTTCCGCGACGGCGTGCTCACCCAGATCACCCGCGACGACACCTTCGTGCAGTCGCTCATCGACGAGGGCCGGATCACCGAGGACGAGGCCGCGAGCCACCCCCAGCGCTCGCTGCTGCTGCGTGCGCTGACCGGGCACGACGTCGAGCCGTCGCTGACGGTGCGCGAGGCGCGCTCGGGCGACCGCTACCTGCTCTGCTCCGACGGGCTGTCCGGCGTCGTGAGCGCGGAGACCATCGCGGACGCTCTGACGATCTCGGACCCGCAGAGCTGCGCCGACCGGCTCATCGAGCTCGCGCTCAAGGGCGGTGGACCCGACAACGTCACCTGCATCGTCGCCGACGTCGTCGACGTCGACTACGGCGAGGACCAGCCGATCTACGGCGGTGCCGCCGGGGACGGCCGCGCCGACCCGCCCCCCGGTGACTCCGCCGCCGCCCGCGCCTCCGCCGCCACGCTCACCCGCTCCGAGCCCTCGCCGCGGCCCGACCCGCAGCCCGCGCGGGGCGACGCCGCCCGGGGACGCACCAGGCCGCGCCGCTCGCGCATGGCGGTCGTCCTCGCGGTGGTCGGCGTGCTCGTCCTCGCCGGTCTCGCGCTGCTCGTGACCCGGCTGTGGATCTCCCAGCAGTACTACGTGGGCACCTCCGGCGACCAGGTCGTCATCTACCAGGGCGTGCGCGGCGACGTGCTCGGCGTGCAGCTGCAGGACGTCGCGGAACAGACCGGGCTGAAGGTCAGCGACCTGACCCAGGTCGGCCGGATGTCCGTCCAGGGCGACTCGCTGCCCACCTCCGACCTCGACGACGCCCACCGCACCGTCGACCGGCTGCGCACCGACGAGATGTTGCCGGTGTGCAAGCCGCCCGCTCCGGTCGCGCCTCCCGCGGCCCCGGCGGCCCCCGGCGCCGTGGTCGCGCCCGGGCAGCGGCCCGCCGCCGCACCCCCGACCACCGCCGCGCCGCCCGGGGCCCAGCCCCCCGCGGCCGTCGCCGCCGCCCCTCCGACCGCGTCGACGTCCCCGCAGGTCCCGGGACGCGACTGCCGCCCGGTGCAGTAATGGCCCGCCCCGCCCAGGCCGAGCCCGGCGGACGGAGCGGCAGCGCTCGTCCCCCCGTCGAGATGCCGGCGGACCGCACCGCGCTGCGCCCGATCGTCGCCGCCGCCGTCTCCACACGCCGCGGGATCGAGCTCGCGCTGCTCGCGTTCGCCGCGATCATCACCACCGGCGCGCTCGTGCTCGTCGAGGCGAACCAGAACCAGCAGCTCAACCTCACCCTGCTCTACCTGGGTGCGGCCTACCTGGCGCTGTTCGGGGCCGCGCACCTCGCGGTGCGGAAGTTCGCGCCCTATGCCGACCCGGTGATGCTGCCGTGCGCGGCGCTGCTCAACGGCCTCGGCCTCGTGATGATCCACCGGATCGACCTGGCCAAGGCGGTGCACGCCGCGGCACTGGGCAACCCCGCGCCCAGCGCCGACGCGCTCCGCCAGGTCGCGTGGCTCGCCCTCGGCCTGGTGATCTTCGTGGTCGTCATGTGGCGGGTGCGCGACCATCGCACGCTCGCCCGGTACGGCTACACGGCCGGGTTCATCGGACTGGTGCTGCTCGGGCTGCCCGCGATCCTGCCCTCGGCCCTCTCCGAGGTGAACGGCGCCAAGATCTGGATTCGCGTCGGCGGGGTCGGCATCCAGCCCGGCGAGTTCGCCAAGATCCTGCTGACGGTCTTCTTCGCCTCGTTCCTGGTGGCCAAGCGCGACCTGTTCACCACGGCAGGCAGGCACTTCCTGGGCATGACCTTCCCGCGGCCGCGCGACCTCGCGCCGCTGCTCATCGCGTGGGTCGTGGCGATGGGTGTCCTCGTGTTCGAGTCCGACCTCGGCACGTCGCTGATGTTCTTCGGGATCGTGCTCGCGATGATCTACGTGGCCACCGAGCGCGCGTCCTGGGTGCTCATCGGTCTGGTCATCTTCGGGGCGGGCGCCTTCGCGGCGTGGACCTTCGTCTCCCGCGTCCAGTTGCGCGTCGACGTGTGGCTGAACCCGCTCGGCGACCCCGCGGACACCAGCTTCCAGGTCTCCCAGGGCCTCTTCGGGCTCGCGACCGGCGGCATGCTCGGCACCGGCCTCGGTGCCGGGCGCCCGGACCTCGTCCCGCTCTCGAGCACCGACTTCATCTTCACCTCGATGGGTGAGGAGCTCGGCCTCGTCGGGCTCATGGCGCTGCTGCTGCTCTACGGACTGATCTCGACGCGTGCCCTGCGCACGGCACTCGCCGTGCGCGACACCTTCGGCAAGCTCCTCGCGGCGGGGCTCGGCTTCACCCTGATGATCCAGGTGTTCGTGGTGTGCGGCGGCGTCATCGACCTCATCCCGAACACCGGGCAGGCCGCGCCGTTCATGTCCTACGGCGGGTCCTCGCTGGTGGCCAACTACGCGCTCGTCGCGCTGGTGCTCCGGGTGTCGAACGCGGCGCGCCAGCCGGCCGCCGACAAGGCCCGGCCGGAGGCGGCCGACGCGGCCGAGGGGCCGCGGACGCCGCTCGCCGAGGCGCACACGGAGATGGTGTCGCGGGGCGACGCGGCCACCCCGCCCCACGGGGCGCCCGCCCACGACGGCGCCGAGGGCCCGGACGGCTCCCTCGGGCCCGGCCCGGCGTCGCCGCCCCGCGGCACGACCCCGGCCCGGGGCGCACCCCTCCCGCCGCCGCACGGCGGGTTCGCGCCGGGTCAGCAGGGCCCGGCCGGGGCCGGCGCCCAGCGCTCCGGCGCCGCACCGCAGCCGCACGGCCGGACCCACCCGGACCAGCGCAGCGACGGGGGGAGGACCCGAGAGTGAACACCCCGCTCCGACGGGTCTCCCTCGTGGTCATGGGCCTGATCGTGCTGCTGCTGGGACAGGCCACGTGGGTCCAGGTCGTGAAGGCCGACGAGTACAAGTCGAACCCGTACAACCAGCGCGTGCTGCTCGACGAGTACTCCCACCAGCGCGGGCAGATCAGCGCGGACGGCGAGGTGCTCGCGGCGAGCGTCCCGACGAACGACCGGCTGAAGTACCTGCGCCAGTACTCCAACGGGCCGATGTACGCGCCGATCACCGGCTACTACTCGCAGGTCTACGGCTCGAACGGCATCGAGCGGGCCGAGGACTCGGTCCTCAACGGCTCCGACGACAAGCTCTTCGTGCGCCGCATCTCCGACGTCGTCACGGGCCGGACCCCGGCGGGCGGCAACGTCGCCCTGACCATCGAGCCGAAGGTCCAGCAGGCCGCCTACGACGCGATGACCTCCCACGGCTACACCGGCAGCGTCGTCGCGATCCGCCCCCAGACCGGGGAGATCCTCGCGATGGTCTCCACGCCCTCCTACGACCCGAACCCGCTCGCGAGCCACGACGGCGCCACCCAGAAGGCCGCGTGGAACGCGCTGAACCCGAACAGCCCGGACTCCCCGCTGATCGACCGCGCGATCAGCGAGACCTATCCCCCGGGGTCGACGTTCAAGCTGGTGAGCACCGCGGCGGCGCTCGACGCGGGCATGGTCACGCCGGACACCCCCGTGACGGCGGCACCGCGGATCACGCTGCCCGACGGCACCACCACGCTGGAGAACTACAACGGCGAGGCCTGCGGATCCGGCCCGACGGTGCCCCTCTCGGTGGCCTTCGCCAAGTCCTGCAACGGTCCGTTCGCCCAGCTCGCCGACCAGCTCGGGGGCGACCGGCTCAAGGCGATGGCAACGGCGCTGGGGATGGAGAACCCGGCGCAGACGATCCCGATGCCGGTCGCCGAGTCCGACGTCGGCGACCTCTCGGACGCCTCGGCGCTCGCGCAGTCGGGCATCGGCCAGCGCGACGTGCGCATGACGCCGCTCGAGAACGCCATGATCACCGCGACGATCGCGAACGGCGGTGTCCCGGTCGCCCCGCACCTGGTCAGCGAGATCCAGGGTTCCGACCTGTCCGTCGTCGACACCACCTCGCCGGACCGGGGCTCGCGCGCCTTCTCCTCCTCGACCGCGTCGACGTTGACCCAGCTGATGATCGGCTCGGAGAACGGCGGGACCGGGAGCACCAGCAGCGGCAAGATTCCCGGCGTCCAGCTCGCGTCGAAGACCGGGACCGCCGAGCAGGGACCCACCCCGAAGATCAGCCCGCCGCACACCTGGTACGACGTGTTCGGACCGGTGCCCGACCCGCAGGTGGCCGTGTCGGTGATCGTCGAGAAGGGCGGCAACCGGGGAGACGACGCCACCGGGTCGTCGGTCGCCGGCCCGGTCGGTCGCGCGGTCGTCGCCGCTGCCCTGCAGCAGGGAGGGAGGTAGCTCATGGCTCCGACCACGGGCACCCTGCTCGCCGACCGCTACCGGATCGGCCGGCGCATCGCCATCGGCGGCATGGGCGAGGTGTGGGAGGCGCAGGACTCGCGCCTCGACCGCACCGTCGCCGTCAAGATCCTCAAGGCCGAGCTCTCGGGGGATCCCGAGTTCCTCCACCGGTTCCGCACCGAGGCGCGCACCGCGGCCTCGCTGAACAACCCCGGCATCACCGCCGTGCACGACTACGGCGAGACCACCACGGACTGGACCACCGCCAACGGCACGATCCAGGTCCCGGTGGCCTACCTGGTGATGGAGCTGGTGCGCGGCGAGCCGCTCGCGCAGCTGCTCTCGGTGCACGGCCGCCTCGGAGTCGACTTCACCCTCGACATCCTCGAGCAGTCGGGGTACGCGCTCGAGGCGGCGCACGAGCGCGGCCTGGTCCACCGCGACGTCAAGCCCGGCAACATCCTGGTCACCCCGACGAACCAGGTGAAGCTCACTGACTTCGGGATCGCCAAGGCCGTCGACGCCGCCCCGGTCACCCGCTCGGGCATGGTCATGGGGACGGCGCACTACATCGCGCCCGAGCAGGCGGGCGGCGGGGACGCGGGCCCGGCGTCGGACGTGTACTCGCTCGGCGTCGTCGGCTACGAGTGCCTCGCGGGCCGCCGCCCGTACCTCTCCGAGAACGCCGTGACGGTCGCGATGATGCACATCCGCGACCCGCTGCCGCCGCTGCCCCCGGACGTGCCGCCGGTGGTGCGCCAGCTCATCGAGCTCACCCTGACCAAGGACCCGCGCGGGCGCTACGCCACCGGCGGGGAGTTCGCCCGCGCGGTGTCGGCCGTGCGCCGCGGCGAGCCGGTGCCCCGGCCCGGCGCCGTGACCGCCGCGACCGAGGCCGTGAACCCGGCCACGCGCGTCGCGCCGGCGAACGCCTACGACGCCGGTCCGCCCTCCCCGGTCCCGCGGCGCGCGGACCGGTGGGAGGGCGCGTCGTCGCGGGAGCCCGAGCGTCGCCGCGGACCGTGGGGCGCGATCGCCGCGGTCGTCGCCGTGCTCGTGGTCCTGGGCATCATCGCCTGGGTCCTGGTCGCGAACACGTCGACGAGCGCACCGCCCCCGCCGGCCGCGAGCCCCACGACCACCACGACGACGACGGCTGCGCCCACCACGACCACGCGCACGAGCCGCACGACGACCGCCACGAGCTCGGTCTCGGACAACACGGTCCCGGTCAGCAACATCGACTACGTGGGGCGGCCCGCCTCGGTGGCCGTCGCCGCGCTGCGTGAGGACGGTATGGACACCGACGTACGGACCGTCCTCGGGTCCAAGCCCAACGACCCGTCGGCGTGCCGGGTGCTCTACGTTTCCCCCACCGGCGACGTCCGGCGCGGTGACACCGTCACCGTGACCTGTCAGGAGTTCGGATGACCACACCCCGCCTCCTGTCGGATCGCTACGAGCTGGGCCCCGCGCTCGGCTACGGCGGCATGTCCGAGGTGCACGGCGGACGCGACGTCCGCCTCGGCCGCGACGTGGCGATCAAGGTGCTGCGCGCCGACCTCGCCCGCGACCCGCAGTTCCAGATCCGGTTCCAGCGCGAGGCGCAGAACTCGGCCGCGCTCAACCACCCCGCCATCGTCGCGGTCTACGACACCGGTGAGACCTGGGCCGACGACATCCCGCTGCCGTACATCGTCATGGAGTACGTCGCCGGGCGGACGCTGCGGGACATCATCAAGACCAGCGGCCCGATGGATCCGTACCGGGTCTGCGAGGTCGTCGCCGACGTGTGCTCGGCGCTCGACTTCTCGCACCGGTACGGGATCATCCATCGCGACGTGAAGCCGGCCAACGTCATGATCACCCCGGCCGGGGCGGTCAAGGTCATGGACTTCGGCATCGCGCGGGCGCTCTCGGACGCCCAGCCGGCGGTGACCCAGACCGCCGCGGTCATCGGCACCGCGCAGTACCTCTCCCCGGAGCAGGCCCGCGGCGAGGCCGTCGATGCGCGCTCCGACGTGTACTCCACCGGCTGCGTGCTCTTCGAGCTGCTCACCGGGCAGCCCCCGTTCTCGGGGGACTCGCCGGTGGCGGTGGCCTACCAGCACGTGCGCGAGGACCCGAAGGCGCCGTCGGAGATCAACCCGGCGGTGCCCCCGTCGCTCGACGCGATCACGCTGCGCTCGCTCGCGAAGAACCCGTACAACCGCTACCAGACCGCGGGCGAGATGCGGGACGACCTGATCCGGGCGCTGCAGGGCGAGCCGGTCGACGCGCCGCTGGTGATGTCGGACGACGAGCGCACCGAGTACATGAACCACACCGGCCCGACCCGGGCCGTGGGGCCGGCGGCCTACGCGGCTCCCGCGACCGAGGCGGGTGACTTCGCCGCGTGGCAGGCCGAGCAGGAGGACGCCCGCCGCTCGCGGCGCCGCCGGCGCAACGCGATCATCGGCGGTGTCGTCCTGGTGGCCGCGGTGCTGGCGGGCCTCTTCTGGCTCACCTCGCCGTCCAACCGGCAGTTCGCGATCCCCGACGTCACCAACCAGCCCCAGGACGTCGCGCTCCGGACGCTGACCGGCGCCGGTCTGCGACCCAACCTCGTGCAGGTCGCCTCCGACCCGGCCCAGGTGGGCCGCGTGACGGGCACCGACCCGGCGGCGGGCACGGAGGTGCAGCCCGACACCGTCGTGGCGCTGCGCGTCGGGCGTGGTCCCGACCGGGTGCAGGCGCCCAACCTCGTCGGTCAGACGGCGGACCAGGCCCAGCAGATGGCGCAGGCGGCCGGATTGACGCTGACGCCCGTGCCCCAGCAGCAGCAGGTCGACGACCAGTCCCAGGTCGGGAAGGTCCTCGCGCAGAACCCGACCGCCGGGACACCGCTGGCACCGGGCACGGCGATCCAGCTGACCGTCGGCCAGGCGCGTCCGACGCTGCGCATGCCCGACGTCACCGGTCAGGACCAGGCCACCGCGACCCAGACCCTCGAGGGCGTCGGGCTCAACGTGACGGTCACGCAGGTCAACGGCGGCGGGCAGCCCGGCACCGTCGTCTCGACCTCACCGGCGGCGGGCTCGACGGTGGCCCAGGGCGCGAAGGTCACGCTGTCGGTGTCGAGGGGCAACCAGCTCCAGGTGCCCTCGCTGATCGGGAAGTCCCGCGCCGACGCGCTGTCGGCGCTGGCCGCGGCGGGCTTCAGCGGCAACCTGCAGGTCAACCCCACCGACGTGGACAACCCGAACCAGGACGACAAGGTCCTGAGCCAGAGCCCCCAGGCGGGGAGCCAAGCCGGGGCCAAGGACACGATCACCGTGAACGTGGGCCGCTTCACCGGCGGCGGGAACGCCGGGGGGAACGGCAACGGCAACGGCGGGGTGTTCCCGAACGGCGGGCTGTTCCCGGGGAACTAGGTGGGCGGAGCCCTCGTGAGCACTTTCGGTGGCTATGACGACCGAAAGTGCTCACGAGCGCGGTAGCGCACCCAGGGCCAGCGCGCGGACGTCGCCGACGAGATCCTCGACCAGCGTCTCGGCCACGGGGTGGCCGCAGGCGGACATCCACGACGCGAGCATCCGGTGCCCGTCCTCGGTCAGCACCGACTCCGGGTGGAACTGCACGCCCTCGAGCGGCAGCGAGCGGTGCCGCATCGCCATGAGCACGCCGTCGGGGGTCCAGCCGGTGGGCTCGAGCTCGTCGGGCAGCGAGTCCGGGCGCACCGTGAGCGAGTGGTAGCGCGTCGCGGTGAACGGGTCGGGGAGGCCGGCCAGCACGCCCACGCCCGCGTGGTGCACCCGCGAGGTCTTGCCGTGGCGCAGCTCGGGTGCCCGCTCGACCACCGCGCCGAACGCCTCGCCGAGGGCCTGGTGGCCCAGGCACACACCGAGCACCGGGCGCTGCGCCGCCGCGCACCGCTCGATGACCTCGATGCTGCGTCCTGCTTCCCCGGGTGTGCCCGGGCCGGGACTGACCAGCACCCCGTCCACCTCGTCGGCGAGGGCCACGACGTCGGGCGCGTCGTTGCGGCGTACCACCGGCTGCGCCCCGAGCTGGGCGAGGTACTGGACGAGGTTGTAGACGAAGCTGTCGTAGTTGTCGACGACGAGGACCCGCACGGCGACCACCCTACGGTCCGCCCGTGGTGAGGCGGCGCGGTCGGCGGACCCGGCTGGGCTACCGTGGAGTGGACCCGCGTCCCCGCCGTCGTCGAGCGGAGCATTCCCCGTGCCGAAGTCGAAGGTCCGCCGCAAGCCGGCCTACACCCCGCCGCCGCAGGCCGCCGCCGCCAAGGCGTCCGGCCCGTCGCATCCGGCCTACGTGATCATCATGCTGGTGATCGGCCTGCTCGGGCTCGCCTGGCTGGTCGTCAACTACCTCGCCGGCGAAAGTATCCCGTTCATGGCCCAGCTCGGTGGGTACAACTTCCTCGTCGGGTTCGGCCTCGTCGTGGTCTCCCTGCTCATGACGATGAAGTGGCGCTGACCGGCCCCACCCGCCTCGAACTACACGGATGTCATTCATCCCCACTGTGGACGCAGCCTGTGGACGACCCTGACGACGGCGCGCCGCGACGCTGGGCGGCCCCGCTCCCCGCCGTCGTCCTGGGCCTCGTGGTCGCCGTCGGCCTGCTGGCGTGGGTGGTGCTGGGCGTGCGATCCGGCACCCTCGACGGTCCGGGTCGGCTGCTGCTCGGGCTGGCCGGGGTGGCGATCGGGGCCGTGGCGCTGGTCGGCCTGCGGGCCCGGCCACGGCTCGCCGCCGAGGACGACGCGCTCGTCCTGCACGGCCCGTTCACCGCGCGGCGCTGGCCGTGGACGCGCGTCGACGCGGTGCGCGTCGTGGGGATGCGGCGGCTCGGCGTGCCCGTCGCCTACCTCGAGATCGACGCCCGGGACGACGACGGCACCGAGCGGCTGCTCGTGCTCGGTCGCCTCGAACTCGGCACCGACCCGCGCGAGGTCGCGGACGCCCTGCAGGTCCACCGCGCCGACGTTGGGCGGGGCCGCTCGCGGCCCGGGAGATCAGGCACCGCGACGGCAGGACGTGGCGGTGTCGCAGATGATCGAGCCGAACGAGAGGTCCCGCAGGAGGATCGCGACGAGCAGGACGACGACGATCCCCCCGGCCACGACGAAGCCCGCGGCGGGGCGTGACTGCGCCGGGCCGTGCACCATCCCCGCGGCCACCGCGGCCCCGACCACAAGCCCACCCAGGTGCCCGAGCAGCGAGATGCCGGGGATCGTCAGCGAGAGCACGACGTTCAGGCCGATCACGACGAGTGCCGACGTCAGCGGCAGCTGCAGGCGCCGCAGCAGCACGACGAGTGCCCCCATGAGACCGAAGATCGCCCCGGACGCGCCGGCGACCTCCCCGCCGGGACTGCCGAAGACCATCACGGCGGCCGATCCGCCGAGCAACGAGACGCCGTAGAGCACCGAGAAGCGCAGCCGGCCGAGCACCAGCTCGATGTCCCGACCGATGAACCACAGGGCGATCATGTTGAACAGCAGGTGCAGCGGCCCGATGTGCAGGAAGCCCGACGTCACCAGCCGCCACCACCCGCCGCCCGCCACCTGCACGGGCGCGAGCGCCGCGGCGGCGAACACCGATCCCGAGGCGTTGTCGGTGACACTGCCCGCGTCGATCGCGGTCAGCGCGAAGACCGCGACGTTGATCGCGATCAGGGTGAGGACGACGACCGGGGTGCCGGACCGGCTGACCGTCCGCGCCCGGGGCGTGCTGCGCGAACCCGCCGAGACGCAGTCGACGCACTGCATCCCGACCGAGGCCTCCCGCAGACACGCCGGGCAGGCCGGCCGATCACAGCGGGTGCAGCGCAGGCCGGTGGGGCGATCGGGGTGACGGACGCAGACGCGGGTCTCCGCCGGGGACGGCGGGCCGCCCGCGGGAACGCTCATGCCCCCATTGTCCGGACTTCTCCCGTGAGTGCGACGTGTCCTCAGCGGGTGACGTCGATGCTCTCGATGACGATGTCGGACACCGGACGGTCGCCGGGGCCGGTGGCGGTGGCGGCGATGGAGTCGACGACCTCGCGCGAGGACTGGTCGGCGACCTCACCGAAGATGGTGTGCTTGCGGTTGAGCCACGTGGTCGGCGCGACCGTGATGAAGAACTGTGAGCCGTTCGTGCCGGGGCCAGCGTTCGCCATCGCGAGCAGATAGGGACGGTCGAAGCGCAGGTCGGGGTGGAACTCGTCGGCGAACTTGTAGCCCGGCCCGCCACGTCCCGTCCCGGTCGGGTCGCCGGTCTGCAGCATGAACCCCGCGATGACGCGGTGGAAGATCGTGCCGTCGTAGAACGGCCCGCTCGAGGAGCCCTTGGCGTTCGGCTCGCTGTACTGGCCCTCGCCGGTCGCCAGTCCGATGAAGTTCGCCACGGTCTTGGGTGCCTGGTCACCGAAGAGCTTGACGGTGATGTCGCCGTTCGAGGTGTGCAACGTCGCGGTCGGCCCGTTCTCGGCATTCGTCACGGGCGACATCGTGCCACCGTCGCACCACCGGGTGTGACGCACCGGCGGGTCGGGCACTCGCAGACAGGGGAGGGCGGCATGATGAGCCGCCACCGAGGAGTGAGGTGTCGCCGTTGAGCAGCAAGACCGTGGTCGGTGCCAGGGAGGACCTGGACGATCTGCGCAAGGAGGGCCGCCGCGCGCGCAAGAAGGCGGCCAAGCACGCCGAGAAGGCCGCCGCCCAGGCCCGCAAGGATCGGGAGAAGGCGCGGAAGGAAGGCGCCAAGAAGCGCGCCGAGGTCCGTCGGGACGTGAAGAAGGCCGCCGACGACGCGCGCCAGCGGGTGCTCGACGCCCGGGCCGAGGCCCGCAAGCGGGCGCAGGAGGCCCAGTCCGAGGCGCGCAAGCGGGCGCAGGAGGCGCGCGGCGAGGGCCGCAAGCGGGCCAACCAGGCCGCCAAGGAGGCCCGCAAGCAGGCGAAGTCCTACGCCAAGGACGCCCGGAAGCAGGCGAAGTCCTACGTCAAGGACGCCCGCAAGGCCCTCGAGAAGTCGTCGGTGCCCACCAGCGTCGACGAGCTGCGCGACCTCGGTGGCTCCTACGCCAAGGACGCCCGCAAGGCCCTCGAGTCGTCGTCGGTACCCACCAGCGTCGGCGAGCTCCGTGACCTCGGCGAGTCGGTCCGCGGCAGCCTCGAGGGCGGTCTGACCGGCGTGCGCAAGGATTCTCGCGGCGCGCATCGAGCCGGAGGAGACCAAGCGCCGTCGCTGGGGCCTGTGGATCGTGCTCGGCATCCTCGGCGCGGGCATCGCGGTCGTCGCGACCCGCAAGGCGCCCGAGCTCCCGCCGCCGCCCCCGCCGGCGCCGCGGCCGAAGCCGGCGCCGACCACCACGACCGGCTCCTCGGCGACCACCCCGGCCGCCGCGGCCGGCGCCGTGGCGGACCCGGAGGAGCCGGGCGGCGTCGTGCCGCCGTCGTCGCCCACCGACACGGTGTCCCCGAGCCCCAGCTCGAACGGCACCACGGGCACCAACAAGCCGACGGGTGGCTCCCAGAGCTGACGCGGCCGCACCCGGTCCCCCCTCACGGCCGGTCCCGGGCGCCCTCCGACCAGGGTGTCCGGGACCGGCCGTGGGTGTGTCCGGGTGCCGTCTCAGGCGCCGGGCCGCAGCGCCCGCTTTCCGAGGAGTCCGCGGAGCCGGTCGCCGACCCCCGGCGTGGGGTCCTGCGCCACGTCCTCGCCGCGGCCCGCGACGACGGCGGCGACCTCCTCGGCGCTCGTGCTGCCCGGCCGGAGGTAGCCGCCGTGGCCGCGCGACCCCGCCGTGGCGGGCACCGTCGCGCCCGAGGGTGTGGTGCGCGCCGGCTGCGGACCCGTCGCGAGCAGCCGGACCCCGGGCACGGCGCTCGGGTCCGGCCCGAACCACCCGATGTCCGCGATCGCGTCGCCGCGGGTCTCACCGACCCAGACGTGGCCCGGGCGCATAGGCCACGGCGTGACCCCGGGTGAGCCGAGCAGCACCACGTCGTCGACGCCACGCGCCGCCGGCAGCGCCTGGGCGACGGCGAGCGTGCCGTAGGAGTGCCCGATCGCGGTGACGTGCGCGGGACCGCCCGGACGCGCCGCGTCCACCCCGGTCAGGAACGACGCGAGCCGGCCCGCGGCATCCGAGGCGGGCCTCGTCCCCAGCACCGACCGCCGCGGATCCGCGATCCCGGACCACTGCGGCGCCGCGTAGTCGTACCAGGCGACGACCGCGGTGCCCGGCCCGGCGCGCGCCGCCAGCGCGTCGAGCTCGGCGACCCGCTCCGGGAGGTCCTCGGCGCGGGCGGTGAAGCCGGGGACGAACACGCCCACGTGGGCGGCGTGGTCGACGTCGCCGGCCGCGATCGCCGCGCGCCCGGTCGCGGGGTCGAGGTCGAGCAGGGCGTGCCCGCCCGTGGCCACCGCCTCCCCGACCGCCGCCAGCCGGCCCAGCCGGGCATGGACCTCGTCGAGGCGGTCCTCGAGGTCCTGCCGGTCACCCCACCCCGCCGCCCGGTCGCGCTCGGCGGCCAGGACCGCCTCCTGTGCCTGCGCCTCGCGCCGCGCGGCCGCGAGGCGCAGCCGGTTCGCCCGGTCGCGGTCGAGGGCCGGGATGCCGTCCAGCCCGCCGACGAGCTCCGGCCGATCCACCGTCAGCCGCGCACGCTCGGTGTCGTCCAAGCCCGCCCACCAGTGGGCGACGCCCGCCGGCGACGGCGCGTCGAGCGGGGCCCCGACGGGAGCCGGCCCCGGACGGGCCGCCGCGAGGAGCGCCGCGGCCAGGCGAGCGTCCTGGGTGGGCCCGAGCGGGAGCCCCGCCGAGTCGGCGACATCGGCCACGACGGCCACCAGCCGGTGCGCCCGGTCGACGACCTCGCCGCCACGGTCCACGAGCCGCAGCCACGAGGCCCGGGCCGCCTCCGACGCCGGCCCGGACCATCCCGGCGGCAGCCCGAGACCGAACACCGCCCGCTCCCACGCCTCGGTCGCCGCGCCCAGCGAGCGCGCCACCTCGGCCAGGGCGTCCGTCACCGCGCTCCCCTGCCCGTGGACCCCGCCAGGGCGTCCTCGGTGGCCGCGGTGTCGGCCGCGGTCTCCGCGAGCGCCTCGGCGAACCCTCGGGCAGCAGCCGCCAGGCGGGTGCCCTCGGCCTCCCAGGCCGTGGCCAGGGCCTGCGCCGCCGGGGCCGCATCCGACCCGGGGACGGCGGCGGCGAGCGCCCGCAGGCCCGCGGCAAGGTCCCGTGACGCGTCCCGCATCTCGTGGCTCACCGCTGCGACCGCCGTGGCCGCCCGTCGCAGGTCCGCCGGGTCCACGGCGAATCCCACCTGATCGCTCATGCCGGGTGGACGCGCATCGGTCCGCCGTCGACACCATCCGGCGCGGGGCCTGGGGACCGCACGGACCGCCGGTGCCGGTGTGGACGGACGGCTGGGCCGAACGGCGGCTCCTCGACGGCGTGCCCGACATCCCCGCTGGCCGCGTCACGAGGTTTCCGACGAGGGGCGCCGTTGGCCCGTCTATTCGACCGAAGGTGCCCTTCGCTCCGGATTCGGCCGCGGGTTCCTGCACTCGGCCGCTGACCTTGTCGCTGTGATTCACTGCGACGAGTGGCCGGGGAGTACGCAGGAGATCGCGACAAGGCCTCCGGGCGCCGGGAGCGCGGCCCCGCCCGACCCGCCCGCGGCGACCTCGAGGCCGCCCGGGATCGGCTCCTGCCCGACGTGCTCCCCGGTCCCGACGATCCCCCGCTGCGGGTGCTCTTCAGCGGCATCAACCCGGGCCTGGTCTCGGCGTACACCGGGCACCACTTCGCCCGTCCCGGCAATCGCTTCTGGCCCGCGCTGCACGCCGGCGGCTTCACTCCCCGGGTGCTCGCCCCCGCGGAGCAGCACCTGCTGCCGGGCCTCGGCCTGGGCATCACCAACGTCGCGCCGCGCGCCACCGCCCGCGCCGACGAGCTCACCGGCGCCGAGCTTGTGGCAGGCGGCGAGCGGCTGCGGGCCCTCGTCGGCGCGCGACGGCCGGCCTGGCTCGCCGTCGTCGGGATCGGGGCCTACCGGGTGGCGTTCGGCGACCGGAGCGCCGTCGTCGGGCCTCAGGCGGCCTGTCTCGGCGCCACCCGGGTCTGGGTGCTGCCCAACCCCAGCGGGCTCAACGCGCACTACACCCCGGCCGCGCTCGGCGAGGCATTCGCCGCGCTGCGACGCTCCGTGCACGACATGGACACCAGTGCCGTGCACCGAGCCGCATCGGACGATCTTCGGGATTGACCGTGGCCCCGGTCACAGGCAAAGTCCAGCGATGGGGAATCCCGACTCGCGATGCGGAGGTCAGCGGTGGCCAGTGGCGATATCAAGGTGAGCATCCTCGACTGCGGGGCGATGACCGCGGACCTGACGTGGCTGCTGCTGAAGCCGGGGCGGTCGATCCGCCCCCGCCAGCAGCGCGACCAGCCGAGCGAGTGGGCGACGGTGCCCACCCACTGCGTCCTCGTGCAGACACCCGACGGCACCATCCTCTGGGACACCAGCTGCCCCCGTGACTGGGAGGAGCGCTGGGGTCCGACGGGCCTGCAGGACTTCTTCCCCTACGAGAAGGTCAGCGACGACGAGTTCCTCGACTCGCGCCTCAAGCAGCTCGGCATCGGCGTCAACCAGATCGACTACGTGGTGCTCAGCCACCTCCACTTCGACCACTGCGGCAACGCGGACCTGTTCAAGGACTCGTCGGCCAAGCTGATCTGCAGTGAGAAGGAGAAGGAGTTCGCCTTCGGCTTCGACGGGCTCTTCACGGGCGCGCACCTCAAGACCGACTACGAGGACCTGACCTGGGAGACGGTCTCCGGCGACACCGAGTTCCTCCCCGGCGTCACCCTGCTCGAGACCCCCGGCCACACCCCGGGCACCATGTCGATGCAGGTCGACCTGCCCGACACCGGCACGATGATCTTCACGTCGGACGCCGTGTACATGGGCGAGTCCTACGGCCCTCCGACCACGCCCGCCGCCATCGTCAACGACATGGGCCAGTTCTACGCGTCGGTGGAGAAGATCCGCGGGATCGCCGAGCGGACCGACGCCACCGTCGTCTTCGGACACGACGCCGAGCAGATCCACCAGCTCAAGACCGTCTCGAACGGAGGGCACTACACGTGACCGTCCCGCCCGTCCCCACCGAGGAGTCCGTCTTCACCTGGGGAGCTCCGCCGTTGAAGTTCGGCGCCGGGGCGTGCGACGAGATCGGGTTCGACCTCTCGCAGTACGGCGCGAAGCGCATCCTGCTGATCACCGATCCCCGGATGCAGCAGACCGGCCTGCCCGACCGCATCGCCGACCAGATCCGCCGCTACGACATGACGGTCGAGATCTTCGACGGGGTGCACGTCGAGCCGACCGACGACTCGATGAACAAGGCCGTCGGCTACGCCACGGAGCAGGGCCCGTGGGACGGCTTCGTCGCGGTCGGCGGCGGGTCGTCCATCGACACCGCGAAGGCCGTCAACCTGCTCACCACGTTCCCCGGTGAGCTGATGGACTACGTCAACAAGCCGGTGGGCAACGCCCAGGTCCCGCCGGGTGCGCTCAAGCCGCTCATCGCGGTGCCGACGACGGCGGGCACCGGTTCCGAGTCGACGGCGATGTGCGTGCTCGACATCCTCTCGCTGCGGGTGAAGACCGGGATCAGCCACTGGCGGCTGCGCCCGACGATGGCCGTCGTCGACCCGCTCCTGACGATGACGCTGCCTCCCCAGGTCACCGCGGCCGCCGGGATGGACATCGTGTGCCACGCACTGGAGAGCTACACGGCGCGCTGGTACTCGACCTTCGACCGCAAGTCCCCCGAGCAGCGGGTGACCTACTGCGGGTCCAACCCGGTCTCGGACCTGTGGTGCGAGCGGTCGATGTCGCTGCTGGCCCGCTCGTTCCGTACGGCCGTGGAACGCGGTGACGAGGACGTGGACGCCCGCATGGACATGATGATGGCGGCGACGTTCGCGGGAATGGGCTTCGGCAACTCGGGGGTCCACATCCCGCACGCCAACGCCTACCCGATCGCCGGGCAGGTCCGCGACTTCCGGCCGGCGGGCTACCCGCAGGACGAGCCGATGGTGCCCCACGGCATGTCGGTGTCGTTGACGGCGCCGGAGGCGTTCCGGTTCTCGTTCGAGTCCGCGCCCGACCGGCACATGGCCGCGGCGAAGCTGCTCGGGCCGAACGCGGACACGCAGAACGACGCGTCGGAGCAGCTCCCGCACGTGGTGACCACGTTGATGCGCGACATCGACATCCCGAACGGGATCGGCGCCGTGGGGTTCGGCGAATCGGACATCCCCGACCTCGTCGAGGGGACGATGAAGCAGCAGCGTCTCCTCGCGACGTGCCCGCGCACGCCGACCGAGGACGACATCGCCGACATCTTCGCGAAGTCGATCTCCAACTGGTAGCTGGCGCATGTGAACGGATTTCGTCGTCATGGCGACGAAATCCGTTCACATGGCCCGGAGGGCCTCCCTGATGCCGATCTACGACTACCGCTGCGACTGCGGCCTGCGCTTCGAGCGCCTCATGGGCCGGGACGCGGCCGCTCCTGCCTGCCCGGAGTGCGGCGGGGCGACCCGCAAGGTGCCGTCGCGGCCCGCGCTGCACGGCCGGGCCGACACCGGGCTGGCCAAGGAGCAGATGCCCCAGACCTGGCGAGGCACCTACCACGGCAACCGCGAGTACGTGACCGCGATGCAACGGAAGTGGGAGCAGCGCCAGCGCCTCGAGGCCAAGTACCCCGAGCTCGCGGGCGACACCCGACCGGTGGCCGCCCACGAGGGTCGCTACGAGCAGGTCCCGCTGCGGGCCGGCGATCCGGTGATCACGCCCGCGGCCGAGTCCCCCGGCGAGGGCCATGGGCATGGGCATGGCCACGGGCATGGCCACGGGCATGGCCACGGCCCCGGGGGGACCGGGGGGACGACGTGAGCGAGCTGGAGTCCCTCCAGATGCTCGTCGGCGGCCGGGCCGTCGGCGCGGTCTCGGGGAGGACGTTCGAGTCGCAGAACCCCTACACCGGGCAGTCGTGGGCGCTGATCCCCGACGGCGGCGACGAGGACGTCGACAACGCCGTCGCCGCTGCGCGCGCCGCGCTCGACGGCGAATGGGGTCGGCTGACGGGGTTCGCCCGCGCCGCCTGCCTGCGTCGGCTGGCCGACCTCATCAGCGAGAACGCCGAGCGCCTGGCCCGCCTCGAGGTCAACGACTCCGGCAAGCTCTACCGGGAGATGCTCGGGCAGCTCAACGGCCTGGGCGGCTGGTACCACTACTACGCCGGGATCGCCGCGACCCTCGAGGGCCGCCAAATCCCCTCACCCAACCCGAACTACCTGGTCTACACCCGCCGCGAGCCCGTCGGCGTGGTCGCCGCGATCACGCCGTGGAACTCGCCCCTGCTGCTGATGAGCTGGAAGGTGGCCCCTGCGCTGGCCACGGGCTGCACCGTGGTCGTCAAGCCCTCCGAGCACGCCCCGGGCTCGACGCTCGGGTTCGCCGAGCTCGTTGCGCAGGCCGGCATCCCCGACGGCGTGGTCAACGTCGTCACCTCCTCCTCGGGCGGTCCGGGCGCGCACCTGGCCGGGCACCCCGGCGTCGACAAGGTCGCCTTCACCGGCTCCACGGCCACCGGGCGCAAGGTCGCCGTGGCCGCCGCGGAGAACCTCCACCCGGCCACGCTGGAGCTCGGTGGGAAGTCGCCGCAGGTGGTCTTCCCCGACGCGGACCTGCAGGCTGCCGCGAACGGGCTCGTCGCCGGGGTCTTCGCCGCGACCGGGCAGACCTGCATGGCGGGCTCGCGGCTGATCGTGCACGCCGACGTGCACGACGAGCTGGTGCGGCTGGTCGCCGAGCGCGCCGCGCAGATCAAGCTCGGGGATCCCTTCGCCGAGGACACCGAGATGGGTCCGGTGGCCAACGGGATGCAGTACGAGAAGGTCGTCGGCTACCTCCAGACCGCCCGGGCGGAGGGCGCGACGGTGGCCTTCGGCGGCGACCTCGACGAGGAGCTCGGGGGCTACTTCGTCCGGCCCACGGTGCTCTCGGTCAAGCCGAGCGACACCGTCTTCCGCGAGGAGGTCTTCGGACCGGTGCTCGCGGCGACGACGTTCACCGACGAGGAC
>CAVSVI010000002.1:0-615311 GCA_963731455.1 uncultured Actinomycetota bacterium | reverse complement strand
ACGACGCCGCCGAGCCGCTGCAGCACCGCCTCGTTCGCGACCAGCGCGTCGGCCGCCCACACGATCGCGCCCAGCCCGAGGACGAACACCACGGTGAACCCGAGGACGAACAGCGCGGCCGCCCCGGCGAGCCGGAGCCGCCCGCGGGGAGCCCGGCGAGGCAGGGTCCCGACGGCGAGGCCGGTGCCGGTGGCGGCCGGGACGGTGCCGGCGACCGCCGCACGGCGCTCGGCCTGCTGGGCCGCGACCTCCTCCACGGTGACGGCGGGCGCGGTGGCCCCGACGAGCCCGGCGAGGTAGGCGAGGTAGCCCGGCACCAGGGGGACGACGCACGGCGACGCGAAGCTCACCAGGCCGGCGACCAGCGAGAGCCCGAGCGCGAGCAGGACGGGACCCGAGGTCACCGTCTGGGTCAGATCCATGCGGACCCGCGATACCGGGCGTTCATCTCGCGCCCCAGGGTAGGGCGGACGCGTCCGCGCCGCGTGAGGGCGGGGGCGATCGTCCTACGGGATGTCGTAGGTCACCCCGGCTTTCCGAGCGAAGGGCCCCTTCACTCTATAGAGCCGTCCATGGGTGACCTTCGCCCGAACCCGTGGTCCCGGTGTCGTTCCGGCGAGGGGCACCCCTCGCCCATCTATCAGATCGAAGGGGCCCTTCGCTCAAATCCGGCGGATCAGCCCGGCGCGGGCGGCTCGGCGGCGACCTGGTCCACCACTGGCTGCAGGTCGCTCGCCAGGACGGCGGTCAGGAAGACCGCGGCGACCCGGTGCGCCCGGTCGAGCACGATCGTGGAGGGCACCGCGTTGCGCGGGTAGCCCGACAGCACGAGCAGCGAGCGGCCGGGCGGGTCGAAGATCGACGGGTAGGTCACCCCGCGGCTGCGGACGAAGTCGGAGGCGGCGTCGCGGTCGTCGCGCACGTCCACCCCGAGGAACCGCACCCCGCGCGCCGCGGACGCCTGGGCCACCTGCTCGAGGGCCGGCGACTCGCCGCGGCACGGCCCGCACCACGAGCCCCAGATGTTGACGACGACGACCTGGCCCCTGTCCTGCGCGCTGGAGACCTGCTGGCCGGGGGTGAGCAGCGAGTCCCCGACGATCGGCGCGAGCGGGCGACGTTGCCCCTCGGGGTAGGTGATCCGGGTCTGGCCGTTCGGCGCGACGAACTGGAACCCGCCGTCGTCGGACGCGGACCCGGTCGAGCACCCCGCCAGCAGCGCGAGCCCGACGACGGCGAGCGCCGCCAGCAGCCGCCGCATCAGGCGCCCGTGGTCGAGGGGTCGGAGGTGCCGGACGGCTCGGTGTAGGCGATGTCGGCCAGCGACTCGTCGTCGAACAGCAGCGTCGTCACCGACCCGAGCGCGGCCTGACGGCGCGTCGGGCTGTGCCAGAGCCGCTCGCCGGCGAGGAAGCGCCGCAGCGTCCAGATGGGCAGCTGGTGGGACACGCACACCGCCTCGTGCCCGGCCGCGGCCGCCCGCGCGCGATGGGCCACACCGAGCATGCGGTGGGCGATCTCGAGGTACGGCTCGCCCCAGGACGGCCGGAACGGGTTGCGCAGCAGCGGCCAGAACTCGGGCTTGCGCAGCGCGCCGTCGCCGACCCCGACGTGCTGGCCCTCGAATGCGTTGGCCGCCTCGGTGAGCCGGTCGTCGACCACCGGGTCCAGCCCCAGCTTCGCCCCGATCGGCTCCGCCGTCTCCTGCGCCCGCTGCAGCGGCGAGACGAACAGGGCCGTGACGTCGGCGGCGGAGAGGTGCTCGGCGACGCGCAGCGCCTGCGCCCGGCCGGACTCGGAGAGCCCGTAGCCGGGGAGCCGCCCGTAGAGGATGTGCTCGGGGTTGTGGACCTCGCCGTGGCGCACGAGGTGCACGGCGGTCCGGACTCCGCCGTTCCTGCCCGCCGTCACTGGTCCGCCGGCGCGGTCGCGGCGGCGGCCGCACGCGCGGCGTGGGGCAACGCGTCGGCGAGCACCCCGAACGCCTCGTCGTCGAGCGCCGCGGAGACGAAGCACGACTCGAAGACGCTGGGCGGGAAGTAGACGCCCCGGTCGAGCAGGGCATGGAAGAACGGTGGGAAGCGCCAGATCTGCGCGGCCTTCATGTCGTCGTAGTCCCGGCCCGGCTCGGCGGCGAACCGGATCGAGAACAGCGAGCCGGCCCGCTGGATCGCGTGCTCGACACCCGCCCCGCAGAGCGCCTCGGTGACCAGGCCGTGCAGCCGGTCCGCGCCCGCGTCGAGCGCCTCGTAGACCTCGGGGGTCGCGTGCTGCAGCGTAGTGAGGCCCGCGGCGACGGCAACCGGGTTCCCGGAGAGGGTGCCGGCCTGGTACACCGGCCCGGCCGGGGCGAGGTGGGACATGATCTCGGCGCTGCCGCCGAACGCCGCCGCGGGCAGGCCGCCGGACATCACCTTGCCGAAGCAGTAGAGGTCCCCGGCCACGCCCTCGAGGCCGTACCAGCCCGACGGCGAGACGCGGAACCCCGTCATGACCTCGTCGATGACCAGCAGCGCGCCGTGGGCGGCGCACAGCCGCTTGAGCCCGGCGTTGAACCCGTCGTCGGGGGGGACCGCGCCCATGTTCCCGGCGGCGGCCTCGGTGATCACGCAGGCGATGTCCTGGCCGCGCTCGGCGAAGGCGGCGGCGACGGCGTCGAGGTCGTTGTAGGGCAGCACGATCGTGTCGGTGGCCTGGGCGCCGGTGACGCCGGGCGTGCTCGGCAGGCCGAATGTGGCGACGCCGGAGCCGGCCTCGGCGAGCAGCGCGTCGACGTGTCCGTGGTAGCAGCCGGCGAACTTCACCACGACGCTGCGGCCGGTGTAGCCGCGCGCCAGGCGGATGGCGCTCATGGTCGCCTCGGTGCCGGAGTTGACCAGGCGCACCTGCTGCACGGGCTCGACCCGGCGCACGATCTCCTCGGCGAGCGCGATCTCGCCCTCGGTCGGGGTGCCGAAGCTCAGTCCGCGGGTGGCGGCCTCGCGCACGGCGTCGACGACGGCGGGATGCGCGTGCCCGAGGATCATCGGACCCCACGAGCTGACGAGGTCGACGTAGCGGTTGCCGTCGGCGTCGGTGAGCCAGGCACCCTGCGCGGCGGCCATGAACCGTGGCGTGCCGCCCACCGAGCGGAAGGCGCGGACCGGGGAGTTGACGCCGCCGGGGACGACCGCCTCGGCACGCGTGAAGAGCTCAGCCGAGCGGGTGACCGGCCCGGCTGCCGTCGTGGGAGCGCTGCTCACGGGCCCAGTGTCCCAGGCCGGGCGGTGTGACGAGCGTCCGCCGGGGTCGCCGGCCCCCCGTCCCGCCCGTCGAGCGAACGGCACTTTCGCTGCTTCTATGCGCGCGAACGGCCCGTTCGCGACGAGGAGGCGGCCCGCCACCGGGCCACCGCGTCGATCCCGCACACCAGCGCCGCGGTCACCAGCACCATCCCGACCGTGACCCACGGGCCGAGCACCCGCGTCAGCGGCACCGAGGAGACCAGCAGGCCGCCGGTCGAGGGCGCCGTGTCCACGCCGTGGACCAGACAGAGCACCCCACCGACGAGCAGCACCACGGCGACGACCGCCGTCACCACCGCCCGACGGTTCACGCGCCCTCCGCCCGCGTCGGGGACCGCTCCGCGAGCACCCGCCCGAGCGCCGCGTGCAACCCCTCGGCGTCCCGGGCCCAGGCCGCGCGCCGCGTGCCGTCGTCGAGGGTCACGACGACGACGCCGAGGTGGCGCGGCACCGTCGGGTGGTCACCGAACGGGCGGATGCCGTAGCGGCCGCTGCCGTCGGCCGGGCGGACGCCGGCGATCCGGGCGGTCGGTACCGCCTCCTCGCCCTGCACCAGTACGTGCGGGGTCAGCCGGACCGCGAGCAGCCGACGGCGGGCGCGGACGACGAGCGCGATCGGCAGGAACAGCGCCAGGCCGACGACGATCCACGCCACCGGCGTGGCGCCGCCGGGCGCGAGCCGGTCGAGCAGCAGGCCGCCGACGGCGACGACCGGGCCGATCAGCATCGGCCACCACGGCGCCCCCGCCTCGACGAACAGCGGCGCACCCTCGTCGTCGGGCCCCGGGCCCTCGCTCATCGCGACGCGAAGAACGACCGGGCCGTGGGCAGGTGCAGCAGCAGCGCCCCGGCGGCGAAGGCGACGAAGTAGACCCCGCCGACGCCGAGGAAGGTCAGCTGCACCAGGCCGGCGACGGCGAGCACCACCCCGATCGCGGTGAGCGCCGCCCGGGCCGGCGGTGACCCGGCACGCAGCGCGCGTGTCGCCAGCAGCGTCACGACGCCCACGACGACCAGCACCACGGCCGTCAGGACCAACGAGCCCGCGCCGGTGGTGGGGTCGGTGATCCCGACGGCGGTCGCGGCCGCGAAGAGCAGGCCCGTCAGGACGAGCAGCACGCCGAGCACCGCCCAGAGCACGATCGCCGCCGTCACCATCCGGGGGCGGCCGGGCTCCTCCCGGGGCGGGGTGACCTCGCGCACGGGCTCGCTCATACCCGCTCCAACGAGCCGGATCCCGGGGTGGTCATCGGTCGAGCCGGCCGGCGAGCTCGGTGGCCCAGTACGTGAGCACGATGTCCGCGCCCGCGCGCCGGATCCCGGTGACGGTCTCGAGGATGGTCCGGTCGCGGTCGATCCAGCCGCGCTCGGCGGCGGCGGAGATCATCGCGTACTCCCCGGAGACCTGGTACGCCGCGACGGGGACCTCCGAGAGCTCCGCGACCGAGCGGAGCACGTCGAGGTAGCCCATCGCGGGCTTCACCATGACGATGTCCGCGCCCTCGGCGAGGTCCAGGGTGGTCTCGCGCAGCGCCTCGCGGGCGTTGGACGGGTCCTGCTGGTAGGTGCGGCGGTCGCCGCTGAGCTGGGAGTCCACAGCCTCGCGGAACGGCCCGTAGAACGCGCTCGCGTACTTCGCGGAGTACGCGAGGATCGCGGTGTCGGCGTGCCCGGCGGCGTCGAGGGCCTCCCGGATGCGCCCGACCTGCCCGTCCATCATCCCGCTGGGGGCGACGACGTGGGCCCCGGCCTCGGCCTGGGCGACGGCCATGTCGGCGTAGATCTCGAGGGTCGCGTCGTTGTCCACCGAGCCGTCGGCGGCGAGGACGCCGCAGTGACCGTGGTCGGTGAACTCGTCGAGGCAGGTGTCGGCCATGACGGGCAGGGCGTCGCCGACCTCCTCGCGGACCTCGCGGAGCCCGACGTTGAGGATGCCGTCGGGGTCGACGGCGCCCGAGCCGGTCGCGTCGTGGTGCGCCGGCACGCCGAACAGCATGATCCCGCCGAGCCCGATCGCGGCGGCCTCCGCGGCCGCCTTGCGGAGGGTCTCGCGGGTGTGCTGCACGACACCGGGCATGGACGAGATCGGCTTCGGCGCGTCGAGCCCCTCGGCCAGGAACACCGGCAGCACGAGGTGGCGCGGCCGGACGTCGGTCTCGGCGACGAGCCGGCGCAGGGCCGGCGTCGTCCGCAACCGGCGGGGGCGGTCGGTGGGGAACATTGGTCCTCGTTCCTCGGACGTGTGCGTGCGTTTCCGTCTCCTGACACGGAAACGCACGCACGAGGGCGTAGCCCTAACGCTTGCGCGCCTTGGTCTTGCGGGGCGGGGGCAGCGCGCCCTCGGCGCGCAGCTTGTCGGCGTGCGCGGCCAGGGCCTCGACCAGGGCCGGGACCTCGGCGACGTCGGGCTTGACGTCCACGCGCAGACCGAACTCCACCGCGGTCTCGGCGGTCTTCGGCCCGATGCACGCCACGATCGTGCGCGCGTGCGGCTTGCCGGCGATCCCGACGAGGTTGCGGACCGTGGACGACGAGGTGAAGCACACCGCGTCGAACCCCCCGGTCTTGATCGCCTCGCGGGTCGGCGCGGGCGGCGGAGCGGCGCGCACCGTGCGGTAGGCCGTCACGTCGTCGATCTCCCAGCCGCGCGACTGCAGGCCCTCGGCGAGGGTCTCGGTCGCGATGTCGGCCCGCGGGAGCAGCACCCGGTCGACCGGGTCGAGCACGTCGTCGTGCGGCGGGAAGATGTCGAGCAGGCCCTCGGAGGACTGCTCGGTCTGCTCGGCCGGCACCAGCTCGGGATGCACGCCGAACGCGCGGATCGCCGAGGCGGTGGCCTCACCGACGCAGGCGATCTTCACACCGGCGAACGCGCGGGCGTCCAGGCCGAACTCCTGGAACTTCTCCCACACCGCGCGCACGGCGTTCTGGGAGGTGAACACCACCCACTGGTAGCGCCCGTCGACCAGACCCTTGACCGCGCGCTCCATCTGCGCGGGCGAGCGCGGCGGCTCGACCGCGATGGTGGGGACCTCCTCGGGCACGGCGCCGTGCACGCGCAGCCGGTCGCTCATCGCGCCGGCCTGGTCCTTCGTGCGTGGCACCAGCACGCGCCAGCCGTAGAGCGCCCGCGACTCCCACCACGACAGCGCGGCGCGGTCGCCCGCGGCCTCGCCGACGGTGACCGTCAGCGGGCCCTCGAGGTCGGCACCGTCGGTCGCCAGCTTCTCGACCGACGAGGTGACGGTCTTCTGCTTGGACTCGGTGCCCTGCGAGGTCACCAGCGCCGCGGTCTCCGGCTTCCAGCCGTTCTCCACCAGCGACGCCGAGGTGGACGCGAGGTCGGCGGCGGTCGCGGTGAGCACGAGCGGCCCGGGTGCGACGGCGAGGGTGGTCCAGTCCAGCCCGCCGCGGACGTCGGCCGCGGTCCAGGCCGGGCCCAGCGCGACCCCGGCGTAGGCCGGGACGGCGGTGCTCGCCGGCATCCCCGGCACGACGTCGAACGGTACCGACGCGGCCGCCACGGCGCGGACCTCGGTGATCACCGAGGTGCGGGTCAGCGGGTCGCCGACCACGAGGCGGACCACGGACTCGCCGTCGCGGGCCTGCGCCGCGAGGTGCTCGGCGAGCGTGGCTGGGTCCTCCGGGAGCGCCTGGGCGACCTCGGCCCCGTCGGCGAGCGACCCGGGCACTGCGGGGTCGGCGGGATCGGACAGCGGGGAGACCTCGGCGTCCCCGCCGGGGTGGCGGACGGTGACCGGGCGCGGTCCGTCGGCGAGCAGCGCGGTCACGTCGGCCGGCACGCCCGGGTCCGCCACGACGTAGGTCGCTGACGCCAGCGCCTCGCGGGCGCGCACGGTCAGCAGCCCGGGGTCGCCGGGGCCACTGCCGACGAAGGCGACCCGGCCGGCGGTGGTGGAGGGGGGTGCGGTCATGTCCTGTCTCGTCCCATCGTGTTCTCTCCTGCGACGGTCGCGGTCAGCCGGTGGCGTTCGGGTCCGCGCCGTCGGCGAGCAGCTCCTGGGCGAGGGCACGCCCGAGGTGCTCGGCATCCTTCGTCTCTCCGGTGGCCGAGGCGCGCACCAGCGCGCCGTCGGCGGTCGTCGCGAACGCCCGCACCGAGAGTCTCTCGACGACGTGCCCGTCGTCGTCCAGATCCTCGACCACATCGGCCAGGGCACCGATCGCTGCGTTGCACGGTGACCCGAGGTCGGCCAGCACCGCCCGTTCGGCGGTCACGGCGGCGGCCGTCGACTCGTCGTGCAGCGTCGACCGCAGGAAGGTCTCGAGCTCGGCATCGGCGACGCGGCACTCCACGGCGAGCGCGCCCTGCGCCGGGGCGGGCAGCATCTGCAGCGGGTCGAGGACCTCGGTGGCCTCGCCGGCGCGGCCGATGCGCGCGAGCCCGGCCCGTGCCAGGACCACGCCGTCGACCTCGCCGTCGGTGACCTTGCGGATCCGCGTCTCGACGTTGCCGCGGATGCCGACGACCTGCAGGCCCAGGCCCAGCGCGTGCAGCTGCGCGGTCCGCCGGGGCGACCCGGTGCCGATGACGGCGCCGGGGGGCAGCTCGCCGAGCACCATCTGGTCGCGGGCGACGAGCACGTCGCGCGGGTCGGCGCGCTGCGGCACCGCGGCCAGCACGATCCCGGGCAGACCCGCCGTCGGGAGGTCCTTGTAGGAGTGCACGGCGACGTCGATGCGCTCCTCGATAAGCGCCTCGCGCAGGGCCGAGGTGAACACCCCGACGCCGGCCTGGGCGATCGGCGTGTTGTCGGCCTGCGAGAGGTCGCCCACCGTCGAGATCTCGACGATCTCCACTCCGACACCCCGGGCGGTGAGCGCGTCGGCGACCAGCTGCGTCTGGGTCCTCGCCAGGAGGCTCGCCCGGGTGCCGATCCGGACGGTGCCGAGGGTGGCCGCGGCCGTCACCGGACGCCTCCCTCGGGGTCGGTGGGCCCGCTGAACGCGGGGTTCGCCGCGAGCGCCTGGTCGACCTCGCCGCCCTCGATCCGGGCGGATTCGGCGGTCGTCACGGTCTCGGCCGTGATGCCGGAGCCGCTCGGGCCGGAGGTCACCGCGGCCGGTGCCTGCGGGTCGAGGTCGAAGAGCTCGCGCAGCGCCTCCGCGTAGGTGTCCCCGCCGGGCGACTGGGCGAGCCGCTTCACCTGGACGGTCGGGGTGTGCAGGAGCTTGTCGACGACGCGGCGCACGGTCTTCGCGACCTCACCGCGCGCGTCGGCCTCCAGCCCCGGCAGCCGGCCGTCGAGGCGCAGCAGCTCGGCGTCGACCACCTCGGCGGCCCGGCGGCGCAGCGCCGTCACAGTCGGGGTGACCTCGGCCGAGCGCTGCGCGGCGAGGTAGGCGCGGACCTCCTCGGCGACCAGCGCGCGGGTGGCCTCCACGGCCTGCCCCGCACCGGCCCGGCGCAGCCGCTCCCCGAGGCGCGCCAGGTCGACCAGCGTGACCCCGGGCAGCGCGGCGACCTCGGGCTCCACGTCGTGCGGCAGGCCGAGGTCGCAGATCACCAGGCGCCGCGCGGCGGGCCGCGACGCCAGTCCGGCGCGGACGGGCTCGAGGTCGACGACGGTCCCGACGGCGCCGGTGCACACCACGACGACGTCGGCTCCCGCCATCTCGGCGGACAGCGCGTCGAGCCCCACGACGCGGGAGGGCGTGCCCTCGGCCGCCACGATCTCGGCGAGGCGCGCGGCCCGCTCCGGGGTCCGGTTCGCCACGGCGATCTCGCCGACCCCCCGACGACGCAGGGCGGCAGCGGCGAGCCCGCCCATCGAGCCCGCCCCGACGACGAGGGCGCGGCGTCCGACGAGGTCGCCGAGGGCGGCCTCGGCGTCGACGAGCGCCTCGGTGACGACGGAGGCACCCGCCGCGTCGATGCCGGTCTCGGCCTGGGCGCGCTTGCCGACCCGCAGCGCGTGCTGCGCGACCTCGTGCAGCACGGTCCCGACGGTGCCCAGCTCGCGCGCCGTGGAGTAGGCCGCCCGCAGCTGGCCGAGGATCTGCGCCTCGCCGACCACCATCGAGTCCAGGCCGGCGGCCACGGAGAACAGGTGCTCGACGGCGGAGCCGGCGTAGTGCACGTAGAGGTGGTCGGTGAGGTCGGAGACGTCGGCCTGCGCGTGGCGGGCCAGCGCCCCGGAGACCTCGGTGAGGCCGCCGTGGAACGTCTCGACGACGGCGTAGATCTCGATGCGGTTGCACGTCGAGAGCACCACGGCCTCGGAGACGTACTCGCCCGTGATCAGCTCGTCGAGGACCTTCGCGGTGTCCTCGCCGGAGATCGCGACCCGCTCGAGCACCGACACCGGCGCCGTGCGGTGCGACACACCCACGAGCAGCAGACTCATCGGAACACCTTCCCCGTCGCCTCGCCGGCGACCCCGTCGTGCCGGCGGGAGACGTGGAACGCGAGGATCTGCATCTCCACCGCCAGGTCGACCTTGCGCACCTCGACGCCGCCCGGGACCGCCAGCACGGCCGGCGCGAAGTTGAGGATGCTCGGCACCCCCGCCCCGACCAGCGCGTCGCAGACCTGCTGGGCCGCGGCCGCCGGCGTGGCCACCACTCCGATGGTCACCCCGCGCTCGCGGCAGACGCGTGGGATCTCGGCCACGTCCAGGACCTCCACCCCTGCGATCGTGGTGCCGACCAGGGCCGGGTCGACGTCGAACAGCGCCGTGACCCCGAAGCCGCGTGCGGCGAAGCCGCCGTAGCCGGCCAGCGCGTGCCCGAGGTTGCCCACCCCGACGAGTGCGACGGCGTGAGAGCGTGTGAGCCCGAGCACGGACTCGACCTGGGCGCTCAGGCGGGGGACGTCGTAGCCGACGCCGCGGACGCCGGACGAGCCGATGTGCGACAGGTCCTTGCGCAGCTTCGCGGCGTTCACCCCGGCCGCGGCCGCGAGCACGTCGCTGGACACCGTGCGCACGCCCTGCTCGAGCATCTCGCTGAGTACCCGCAGGTAGACGGCCAGCCGCGCGACCGTGGCCTCGGGCACACGGCGGGGAACGGCGGGGTCGGCGGCGTCAGCGGCGTCGTCGGGTGGGGGGGACCCGCCCGTCACGGGGCGCGGAACACCCCCGTCCACCGTCACGCCGGGAGCCTCCTCGTGCCGCCGCTGTCGAATCCCGCTGTTCTCGAACGCCGTCCAGCCCCGCTCGGAGGTGGACGCATGGTCGGTACGGCCACGACCGACGGGCCCCGTCCTGCGCACGCTTTCCCCGGACTGCAACCGCATCGAGGGTACCGCTCGTGAACACACGCACAAAGCCGCTGGTCACCGCCCCGCGCCGACCCGTCGACGCTACACGGTCAGGGCGTCGGGCCCGAGCGCGGCGCCGGCGGGACCCGGCGCGATCCCGGTGGGCCGGCCGAGGAGGAAGGCCACGGTGGCACCGTGCATCGAGGCGACCGGTGCGACGGTCGCGGCGAGCGCGGCCGCGCCGGAGTCGGTGAACTCCCCCGCCCGCGCGAGCACGGTCGCACCCACCGAGGCCTCGACGTCGACGGCGAAGGAGAGCAGGTCGGTCGGGGCCGCGGCGCGCCCCAGCGTGGCGCGGCGCTCGGTCTCCACCGACAACGGCGTCCCGACGACCGCCGGACGGCCCGCCGCGGTCAGCAGCGCGTTCCAGGCCGCGGCGTGCTCGGTGTGCTGTGCCCCGGCACCCGAGAGGAAGGACGTCACGACGGCGGGCACCTGGCCGAGGCGCCCGTCGTTCGCGGCGAGGACGGCGCCCGAGTAGAGGCTGGCCGCGAGCGCCGAGAGCGCCGCGCACAGGGCGATCCCGCGCTGGTCGCCGACGTAGGCCGGACGCGGCGCGACCGAGGTGGTGGTGGGCGGGGCGGGCGGCGGACTCGCCGGAGCGGCCGGGGGGACGTCCGAGCAGGCCGCCAGCGCGCCGGCGCCGAGCAGCCCCGCGGCACCCCAGCCCAGGACCAGGCGGCGGGAGGGTCGGCTCGTGGTGCTCACCCGGAGCCCTCCTCGGGCGGCGAGGCCTTCGTCGTCGGGAAGCGGGTGTCGGGGAAGCCGACGGTCCCGACCGCGGCGGGCAGCGCGGTGAGATCCGGGGGCGCGACCACGAGGTCGGAGCGGCCGGAGGAGAGCAGGGAGTTGACGACGAGCAGGCTCGCCTTCCGCGCGGCCGCGGCCTGCCCGTACCGCAGCGCGGTGGCCCGCAGCGCCGGCGTGGACAGGCCCGCGGCGTCGGCGACGAGGGTCTGGGCGAGCACGTCCTCGAGGGTGAGCGCGAGCCCGACGACGTCGGCCGGGGTGCGCACCGTCGGGAGCGCCTGGGCGACCACGGAACCGTAGGCCGGGTCGGGGTCGGTCTGCGCCCGGCCGCCGGCGCCGGTGGTCGCCGAGGCCAGCGCGTCCTGGGCGTCGCCCAGCTGGGAAACCGCCGCGGTGACGAGGTCGCGGACCACCGGGACCGCGCGCTCACCGCCCCCGACCGGCAGCGCCGCCAGCGAGCGGTACGTCGACTGCGCGAGCACCACGAGCGAGGTCGCCGTGCGCAGGGCCGGCACGTCGCCACCGCCGGCCTGGCGGGGCGCCGTCGCGACGGGGGGCAGGAGGATCGTCACGTCGCGAGCGCCGTCCGCAGGGCGCCGGGGTCGACGGACCAGGACGCGTGCTCCTCGCCGTCGACGAGTGTGACCGGGATGATGTCGCCGAACTCGCCGCGCAGCTCGGCGTCGGCGTCGTCGATGTCCACCCGCTCCCAGCCCACGCCGAGCTCGGCGCAGACCCGCCGGACGACGTCCTCCATGCGGTCGCACGTCCTGCACTGCGCGCGGACCAGAACCGTCACCCGGACAGGGACACCTGTCTCGTCGACCACATGGGACACGCCGGGCCCGTCCTCTCTCGCCGTCTCCTCGCCGTCGGGAGTCTGGCAGAATCCGCGCCGACCGCCGACGGCGTGGTCGAGACCTCTCACCGCAGGTCAAGTGCATGTCAACGAGGCTGGTCGCGGTGGGTGGCGCTCCGGTGACGAGGGCCTCGGCGCCGCACGTATGCTCCCTCCCCAGCGTGCTCCCCGACCGCTTGCGGACGGGTCCGCACGTGTCCGGAAGCGAGTGGTCGTCCAGCGAGGGAGAACGCCTTGTCCGCTGACGTCGGCGCCGGCGTGACGCCGGGACCCGCCCCCGCGGCGGCCGTCCCGGGCGCACCCGTCCCGACCCGGGCCTCGCGCGCGCCGCTCGCCGGCGCCCCTTCCGTACCGGTGCGCCCCGACGGAGCGCGATGACGGTCGGCGCCGGCGGGATGCCGGGACCGGGGCCCGGGCGGCGCGGCCGGTCCGGTCGGTCCGCGTCCGTGACCGACACCCCGCCGCACCCCGGGCAGACCTGTCCGGAGCGGCCCTACCCGCAGCAGCCCCACCGGGAGCAGCCCTATCCGGAGCAGCCCTATCCGGAGCAGCGCGGTCCCGACGCGAGCTGGCCGTCCCGCCCGTCGGCGCCGACGCATCGGCCGGTCGAGCACCCGTCGCACCCCGATCTGCCGCTGGTCGAGGGACGCCGCCCGGCGCCGCCGGCACCGCCGCGCCATGCTGGACCGCAGCCCGGTCTGCAGCCCGGTTCCCCGACCGCGCCGCCGGATGCGCCTCTCGGGCAGCAGCCTGGTTCCGCTCCTCCGGGTGCCCCGTACCCGGGCGGTTCCGTCGGACCCGCGCCGGGCGCCGGAATGCCGACCGGACCCGTGCCCGCCCCGGGGCCCGCTCATCCGCCGACCACCCCGATCGAGGCGCCCCGGCCGCCGGCCACGGACGAGCGTGCCGACGACGAGCGCCCGGACGACGCCGAGCTCGACGAGACCGAGCTCGAGGACGCCGGGCTGGACGAGGCGGACGAGCAGGTCGCGGACGGGTGGGCCCTCGTGCGGGCCACGCAGGACGGCGACGTCGACGCGTTCGGCCGGCTCTTCGACCGCTACCACGACGTCGTCTTCCGGTTCGTCTTCTACCGGCTCGGCGACCGCGGGGTCGCCGAGGACCTCACCCAGGAGACCTTCGTCCGTGCGTTCCGGCGCATCGCGTCGGTCAGCTACCAGGGCCGCGACATCGGGGCCTGGTTCGTGACCATCGCCCGGAACCTGGTGCTCGACCACGTCAAGTCGAGCCGCTACCGCCTCGAGCAGGCCACCCCGGAGATCACCGACGTCGCGCCGGACTCCGGCCGGCCCGGCCCGGAGAGCGAGGTCATCGCCGGGGCCACGCACGAGGAGCTCCTGCGCTGCGTGGCCAAGCTCGGCGAGGACCAGCAGGAGTGCATCACTCTTCGGTTCCTCCAGGGACTCTCCGTGTCCGAGACTGCGCACATCATGGGGCGCAACGAGGGCGCGGTGAAGGCGCTGCAACACCGTGCGGTACGACGACTCGCTCAATTGCTGCCCGAGGGTTTGCGGTGAGTGACATCCATGTAGTTCCACCCGTCGGCGTGTACCTCGTAACCGGGCGCCCCTCCGGTCGTTTCGACGTACGACGAGGACGGTTCGTGCCGGACGGCACGAGCGCACGATGAGGACGGACGACATGTCGAGCGGTCGCGACGGGGCAGACGAGCGGTTCGCCGCTGCCTGGGACGAACGGATGCGCGGACGCGCACCCGGTCGTCCCGCGCACCCCGGCGCATGCGGCGCCCCGCTGGGCGATCATGCCCGGACCGGTGACCGCGAGCTGGACGCGGACCTCCGCATCGCGGATCTGCTCACCCGGGCCGGTGAGGCGGGGCGTACCGCCGCGGGCCCGGACCCCGAGGCCTCCCGGCGCATGCGCGCGGGCCTCATGGCCGCCATCGCCGACGAGTCGCCGCAGGTCCCAGTCACCCGCCGCACCGAGCGGGTGGAGGCCGGTCCCGGCGGGCACGGCCGCCGTCGCGCCGACCGGCGCGGGAGCGCCCGCCCCGGTGACGGCCGGCCCGCGACGTCCCAGCTCTCCGCCGGGCCGGGACGTGCCGCGCACCGCGGCACCACCGCCCGTCGCCTGCTCTCCACGACGGCGGCCGGGTTGGCCGCCGTGCTCGCGCTCGGCGCCCTCACGGTGCTGCTGTCCCGGGGCGCGCTGCCCGGGGACATGCTCTACGGGCTCAAGCGCGCCTCGGAGTCCACCGAGATCGGCCTGACCTCCGGCCAGGAGGCCAAGGCCCGCAAGCACCTCGACGTCGCCGCGCTGCGCCTCGACGAGATCCAGCAGCTGATCCAGCGCGACAGCACCACCGCGGCCGGCTCCCAGCCCACCGCCGCCGGTGCCGACGAGGCCGACGGGGCGCTCGTCGCGGACAACCTGCGCGCCTTCGACGACCAGGCCCGCACCGGCGCCCGCATGCTGCTCCCGCTGGTCAACAAGCCGGCCGGCCCGCCGCCGGGCCTGCTCTCGCAGTGGGCGGGCCGGCAGCAGCAGGCCCTCGACGGCTTCTCGGCCTCGCTGCCTCCCGCGAGCAAGGAGCAGGCGGCGTCGTCGCAGCGCCTGGTCTCGCAGCTGCGCGAGCGTGCCACCGCGTTCGAGAAGTCCTCCACCCCGTGCGGCGGCTCGGACTCCGACGACCTCGGACCGCTCCCCTCGGCGGCCTGCTCGGCGAGCGAGAACCACAGCGCGCCGAGCATCGTCCTGCCGCAGACCTCGACGCCCACGACGAGGACCTCGACGCCCTCGACCCGCCACTCCACCTCGTCGGAGACGACGACCACGACGACCGACGAGACGACGACCCGCTCCAGCGACTCGGACAAGCCGCTGCTGCCGCAGCCGACCACCACGACGGCTCCGCCGATCCAGGTGCCGGTCCCGGTCCCGGGCCTGCCGAAGGTGCAGCTGCCGCCGCTGCTGCCGGGCCTGCCCGGCCTCTCGCTGGGCTGATGTTCTCCCGGGCTTGATCCGCTCGACCACGGCGGGACCGGGCGAGGTCACCCGGCACCACTAAGGTGTCCGGGGAGGACCGCGCCCGGCCGGGGCGGGTACCGCGGCAGGCGAGGAGGAGTCGGGCGGTGGTTGGACGGCGCGACCGGCGCACCGACGCCCCGGCGAACGGCACGTCGCCCGACGACGCCGAACCGGACGGCGGTACCGCCGGCGGATCGGCCGCCCGGGACGCGGGCGCCGCGGCCGCGGCGGCCGCGGAGACGGCCGGACCCGTCGTCGCGAGCGTGCCGCCCGACCTCACGGCGGCCGCGTTCTTCGACGTCGACAACACCATGATGATGGGCGCGTCGATCTTCCACTTCGCCCGCGGCCTGGCCGCCCGGAACTTCTTCTCCGGGGCGGACCTGCGCAGCTTCGTCTGGCAGCAGGTGAAGTTCCGCTTCGGCGGCGAGGGCACCCCCGAGGACATCCGCGCCCACCGCGAGGCGGCGCTGTCCTTCGTCGCGGGGCGCGAGGTCTCCGAGCTCGTCGAGCTGGGCGAGGAGATCTACGACGAGCTCATGGCGGACCGGATCTGGGAGGGCACCCGCGCGCTGGCGCAGACGCACCTCGACGCCGGGCAGCGGGTGTGGCTGGTCACCGCCACGCCCCTCGAGCTCGCGGCGATCATCGCGCGCCGGCTCGGGCTGACCGGTGCGCTGGGCACGGTCGCCGAGCACCGCGACGGGGTGTACACCGGCCGGCTGGTCGGGGAGCTCCTCCACGGCCCGGCGAAGGCGCACGCGGTCCGGGCGCTCGCCGCCCGCGAGGGCCTGGATCTGCGGCGCTGCTCGGCCTACTCGGACTCGATCAACGACGCCCCGATGCTCTCGGTGGTCGGCACCGCGGTGGCGGTCAACCCGGACACCGAGCTGCGCGGGCTCGCCCGCAAGAACGGGTGGGAGATCCGGGACTTCCGCTCCGGCCGCAAGGTCGCCCGCATCGGCGTGCCCTCGGTGCTCGGGGCGGGCGCGGTCGCCGGGGCCGTCGCGGCCGGGGCGGCGTACTCACGGCGCAGGTGGCCTTCGGCCTTGTGAGCACTTTTGGTTGCTATGACGACTGAAAGTGCTCACACACGCCGTAGGGCAGGGCGCTACGGATCCGATGGCCGTGCTTGTGAGCACTTTCAGTCGTCATAGCAACCAAAAGTGCTCACGAGGGCTCCGCCCACCTAGCCCAGGAACGCGTTCCGACGGCCGGAGAGGAGCCGGTAGAGCGTCTGCTGGATGTTCTCCCGCACCTGGTCGGTGAGGTTGAAGACGAGCATCGGGTCGTCGGCGGAGCCGGGCTCGAACTCGTCGGTGCGGATCGGCTCGCCGAACTCGATGTACCACTTCGAGGGCAGCGGGACGAGGCCGAGCGGGCCGAGCAGCGGCCAGGTCGGCGTGATCGGGAAGTACGGCACCCCGAGGAGGCGTGCGATCGGCCCCAGGTCGCCGATCTTCGGGTAGATCTCCTCGGCGCCGACGATCGAGCAGGGGATGATCGGCACGCCGGTGCGCAGCGCGGCCGAGACGAACCCGCCCCGGCCGAACCGCTGCAGCTTGTAGCGGTCGGCGTAGGCCTTGCCGATCCCCTTGAAGCCCTCCGGCCAGACCCCGACGAGCTCGCCGGCCCCCAGGAGCTTCTCGGCGTCGGGGTTGCACGCCAGCGTGTGCCCCGCCTTGCGGGCGACCGCGCCGACACCGGGCATGCCGAAGACCAGGTCGGCGGCGAGCATCCGCAGGTTGCGCGGGGTCGGCAGGTCGTCGTGCGTCGCGACGACGGTCATCAGCGCGTCCAGCGGCAGCGTCCCGGAGTGGTTCGCGACGAGCAGCGCGCCGCCCTCGGCGGGCACGTTCTCCACCCCGATCGTCTCCACGCGGAACCAGCGCTCGTAGAGCGGGCGCAGCACCGGGAGGATGACGTTCTCGTTGAGGTCGGGGTCGAACCCGAACTCGTCGACCGGGTACCGCCCGGCGAGGCGGCGGCGGAGGAAGTCGGCGACCTCGCCGACGGCGGACTCGAGCTCCGAGGGCCCCGTCGGCACGAGCGCGGTCGACGGGGTGTCCGTCCCGCCGGCGGCGATCGCGCGCTGCCCGTCCACGGTCCCGCCGTCCGCTCCGCTCGTCGCCGCACCGTGTCCGGCCGCGCCGGGCGACGGGCCGGTGATGCTGCGTCGGCGGGGCGTGGGCCGGGGGCGTGGGCGTCCTCCCGCTCCGCGCAGCGGGATGACCTCGGCCTCGCCCATGCTCTCGTTCCTCCTGCCGATCCGGTCGGTCACCCTCAGCGCACCGGGGTGAGCGCGGGCGGGGTGATGTCCTCGATCTGGTGCCGCGGCGCCCCGTCACCGGACGAGCCGGACGAGCCCGACGAGTCCTGGCCCGGCAGCGCGTGCACCGCCCGCATCGCGAGCGACTCGGCGGCGTCGACGTAGCGGTCGGTGTCGAGCACCGGGCGCAGCGCCCGCCCCGCGACGAAGTCGTCGAACGCCTGCACCGTCGTCCAGCGGGGCTCGAAGCCGAACTCGGTCTTGAGCTTCGTGGTGTCGACGACGCGGCCGTAGTTGAGCAGGCGCATCTGCTCGGGCGAGAAGTCCACGAGCCGCGCGCGCCGCGTGACGCGGCCGACCCAGGGCACCAGCGGCTCCGGGATCGGCAGCGCGATCCGCCCGGCCCGGCGCACCGCCTGGGAGAGCATGAGCACGCCGTCGGCGCCGACGTTGAACACGCCGGGCAGGTCGTGCATCGTCGCGCGCTCGAGGACGGCGAGGGCGTCCTCGGTGTGCAGCAGCTGCACCCGCGCGTCGTAGCCGAGCACCACGGGCACCACCGGCAGCGAGAAGTAGTGCGCGAAGGCGGTGTCCGCCCGCGGCCCGATGAAGTTGACGAACCGCAGCGTCGTCACCGGGACGTCCGGACGGCGGCGGGAGAAGCTGCGGACGTAGCCCTCGATCTCGACGGCGTCCTTCGCGTACCCGCCGGGCGGCAGCGCCTTCGGCTCGGTGGTCTCGGTGAACGTCGCGGGATCCCGCGGGCTCGCGCCGTACACGCTGGTGGTGGAGCGGACGACGAGGCGCCCGACGGTGTCCGACTTCTGGCACGCCGCGAGGAGCTGCATCGTCCCGATGACGTTCATCTCCATCATCATCGAGCGCCCGCCGGAAGCCGACGGGTGGCCCGACAGCGACGCGTGGACGACCGTGTCGACCTTCGCGGTGCTGATGACCTTGCCGATGAGCGGGTTGCGGATGTCGACGCGGACGAACTCCGCGCGCCCCATCCGGCGGCGCAGGTCGCGCGAAGGGGGCGTCGTGTCCACGCCGAGCACGCGGTCGACGGACGGGTCCGCCGCCAGGCGTGCCGCGAGCTCGCCGCCGAGCTGGCGGGCGACTCCGGTGACGAGGACGACGGACGGGGCCATGACTCTCCGGAGGACCTACGAGGGCGGACGGTCGGTCGGACCCGCGGGGTGGCGGCACCGGCCGTGGTCTGAGATCAGACCCGGCCGGGACCGGTCACTTGCCGAGCTTGCGACGCTGCACGCGGGTCTTGCGCAGAAGCTTACGGTGCTTCTTCTTCGACATCCGCTTGCGGCGCTTCTTGATGACCGAGCCCATACGGGTTCCCTTTCGCGACGTCCTCGTGGAGACCTAACCGGCAGGCCCCGGGCCGCCAGAAGACCAGGGCAGCCCGGGCGGCAAGCCTCCACCGTACCGGTGACCCGGGCGGGGTCACGCGCCGCCCGGGCACCGGTGGGACGCCGACCTCGGCCGGCGTCCGTTCCCGCCGGCCTCAGCCGGCGTCGATGTACGAGCCCCGCAGGTACTCGTGCACCGCCTCCTCGGGCACCCGGAAGCTGCGGCCCACGCGCACGGCCGGGAGCTCTCCGTTGTGCACCAGGCGGTACACCGTCATCTTCGAGACACGCATGGTCGCGGCGACCTCGGCCACGGTGAGGAACTGCACCCGTGAGAGATCGCCGTCTTCCCTCCGCCCAGCGGCGGGGTTCTGCGGCATGGTCGACCGCCTTCCGAGCACCCGTCGTGCCGCCGGTCTTCCCCTCCGGCGGTTCGACACGCACGTGCTGATCGGAGAGTAACGAGACGGGTGTGACGGATGAATCGCTCGACGTGATGGTGCGGTGGCCGTGCTGCTCGGCGCGTCAAGCGCACACGCCGCACGCCCGTCGCACCGGCTGATCACGACGAACGGTCGGCGTCCCGGGCGAGCGGAACGAGGAGGATCAACCGCCGTACGTCGAGCCCAGCGCCCGCGACGTGTCGCGACAGGCCTCGACGGCGTCCGCGAACGCCGCGCGCAGTCCGTGGGCCTCGAGCACCCGCAGCGCGGCGGCCGTGGTGCCGCCCGGCGAGGTCACCGCCTCGCGGAGCAGGCCCGGGTGCGCGGACCCGCCGTCGGGCCCCTCGCCGGTGAGCAGGCCGCCGGCGCCGTCGATGGTGGCCGACACCAGCTGCGTCGCCACCGGCCGCGCCAGTCCCAGCGCGACCCCGGCCTCGATCATCGCCTCGGCGACGAGGAAGACGTACGCCGGCCCCGACCCGGACAGTGCCGTCGCCACGTCCTGCTGCGCCTCGGGCACGCGCACCGTCTGCCCGACCGAGCGCAGCAGGGTCTCGGCCGTGTCCAGCGCGGTCTCGTCCGCGTGGGTGCCCGGCGAGAGCACGCACATCGCGCGGTTGACCAGCATCGGGGTGTTCGGCATGACCCGCACCACCGGTGTGCCGTCCGGGAGCCACCGCTCGAGGGCGGCGGTCGGGATGCCGGCCGCGAGCGAGACGACGACGGGGCGCGGCTGCGGGAGCGCGTCGCCCACCTCGCCGAGCACGCCCGCCACGTCCTGGGGCTTCACGGCGACGACCAGCACGTCGGCGCGGCGGGCCGCCTCGGCCGCACCGAAGACCTCGATCCCCAGCCGCGCGGCCACGTCGTCGGCGCGTGCGGCGTCGCGCTCGACGACGAGGAGGGCGGCCGGGTCGTGCCCGGATGCCACCAGGCCACCGAGCAGGGCCTCGCCGATCCGTCCGCCTCCGAGCACCGCCACCGTGGTCATGGCCGCGACCCTAGGGGGCCGGGCGCCCCCGACGATGCGCCCAGTACCCCTCGACGTCGAGCCCGTGGCGCTCAGGACTGGGAACGCGGCAGCCGGGTGCCGAGGTGCAGGCGGGCGAACAGCAACGACTCCGCCAGCGCGTCGAGGCGCTCGTTGCGGCTCCGGGCGCGCCGCGTCGAGACCTCCACGACGACGGTGCCGCCGAACCCGGCCCGCGCGAGCCGGCGCAGCACCTCCGCGCACGGCTGGGTCCCGCGTCCGGGGACCAGGTGCTCGTCGTTCGGCAGGCCGGTGCCGTCGGCGAGGTGGAGGTGCACGAGGCGGTCGCCCATGCGCTCGAGGAGGGCGAACGCGTCGTCGCCCGCGACCGCGGTGTGCGAGAGGTCGAGGGTGTAGTTCCGCGCCCCGGGGATCGTCGGGTCGTGGCCTGGCGTGTAGCTGGAGACCCGCACCCGGCCCCGGCGCAACGGGAACATGTTCTCCATGGCGACCCGCACGCCGTGCGCCCGCTCGAGCTCGTCGATCTGGCGGGGCAGACCCACGGCGTAGCGGCGCTGCCAGCGGAACGGCGGGTGCAGGACCACGATCGGGGAGTGCAGCCCGGCCGAGAGGACGACGCTGCGGCGCAGCCGTTCCGCGGGATCGGCGCCCCAGACCCGCTGGGTGATCGCGAGGCAGGGCGCGTGGACGGCGAGGACCGGCATCCCGGTGCGCTCGGCATGCCGCGCGACGGTGCGCAGCTGCTGGGACTCCGGCTCGTTCCAGACCATGAGCTCGACGCCGTCGTAGCCGAGCTCGGCTGCGGCGTCGAACGCGGCTGCCATCGGCTCCGGGTACACCGAGGCGGTGGAGAGGGCCACCGGCGGCCCGGCGCCGGACTCCGGAGCGATCACCCGCACGCGGTCATCGGGCGAGCAGGACGAACGCCGCCGGGGACACCGTCACGACGAGCCCCACGACGATCGCGAGCACCATCGTCTGCAGGTCGTCCGAGCGCCGCATGGCGCGCACCCCGAACACGAGCCCGCCGGTGGCCGCGGCCGCGAGCACCAGCGCCACCACGGGCAGCGACTGCCACAGGTAGGAGAACCCGATCCAGAGCACGGCCCCGAGCAGCGCGCCGACCACGAGCTGGCCGGCGATGACCACCCACTCCTTGGCGGTCGGGCGCTCCGGGACGTCGTCCTCGTCCTCGTCGTAGTCGTCGTACTCGTCGTCCAGCTCGGCGTCGGAGCCGAGCCCGGCGGGGGCGTCGCCGCGCGTGGTCCGCGGCCCCGACCCCGCGGGCCGCGCGAGGGTCGACGCGGCGGTCGGTGGGCCGCCGTCGTCGGGACGCGCGGCCGCCTGCGTCGGCGTGGCCTGGGTGGGAGCGGCCGCGGTGGCCTGGGTGGGAGCGGCCGTCACCTGCGTCGGCGCCGCCGCCGGCGTCACCTGGGTGGGAGCCGCCGCGGCGGCCGCGGCCGCCGGCCCGGGGGCGCGCGCCGGCGGCGGGGCCGCGGGCGTGGGCGAGGCGGCGGTGGTGGGCGCGGGCTGGGACCACGAGGGGGCGGTCGGCGCGACGCCGGCCGGGGGGCCGCCGGCCGGCTGCGGTACTGATCCCGGGGGCGGGCCCGCGGGCCGCGGCACCGCGGCCGGCGGGGGCGGTGCGTACCCGGTCGGGGGGCCGGACCAGCCGTAGGCCTCGCCGTACGCGTCCCGGTGGCCCGTCGGCGGGCCGTAGGGCCCTCCGACGTAGGCGCCGCGCGCGCGGGAGGAGCGGTCGAGATCGGCGTAGGCGCTCGCGTAGCCGCCGTAGGAGTCGTAGCCGCCGTAGGAGGCGTAGGAGGACGACCCGTACGACGGCGGCCCGGACCGGTACCCGTCGTCGTACCCCCGGCCGCCGGAGGGCACGTAGGAGTCGTACGGGTCGTAGCCCCCGTAGCCGTCCGGGCCGTACCCGTCGGAGCCGTAGGCGGCGTACCCACCGGAGCCGTAGCGGTCGAACGATCCGGTGCGGGCGGAGGACGGGCCGTGCGGGTCGCCGTAGACGTCGCGCCCGCGGTCGGGCTCGGGCTCGGGCTCGTCATAGGGGTCGTCGTAGGGATCGTCATAGGGGCCGTACGACGCGTACGACGGCCCCGGCCCGTACGTGGAGCCGTACCGGGCGGGCTCGGGCTCCGGGACCGGCTCGGGACGTGACGGCGCGCGCGAGTCGGCGCCGTAGGCGGCGAGCAGCTCCGCCACACTGCGCTGAGAGCCCCGCCGGGGCGGGCCGTCCGTCGTCATCCGGTCCACCGTGCCGTGGCGGAGGCCGGTCGTCCAGTCGCGGTGGGACGGACGGTGGTGTACGTCCCGTCAGCGGCGAACGGACCGTCCTCGAGCGGCGCCTGGTCGAGTCGCCCGAGGATGACGCCCTCGCGCAACGCCCACGGGCAGACTTCCACTTCCTCGAGGTCGAGGGCCTCCATCGCGGCCCGCGCGACGATCGCGCCCGCCACGAGCTGGTGGGCCCGCGAGGCGCTGACCCCCTCGAGCTCGGCGAGGTCGGTGGAGCTCATCCGGCTGATGAACGCGACGACCTGCCGCAGCCCCGCGAGCGTGAGGCGGCGGTGCACCCGCGGGCCCGCGCTGCGCGGGGCCGCGCCGGTCAGCCGGGCCAGCGACCGGAACGTCTTCGACGTGACGACGGCGCGGTCGGGCGGCCCGCCGTCGAGCAGGGCGGCCGCGGCGGGCGCGACGGTGTCGTGCACGTGGTCCGCGAGCACGCGCGTCTCCTTGCGCTCGGGCGGGTCGGCGGCGAACCAGTCGCGGGTGAGCCGGCCGGCGCCCAGGGGCAGCGAGAGCGCGACGTCGGGGGCCTCGTCACGCCCGACCGCCATCTCCAGCGAGCCCCCGCCGATGTCGAGCGAGAGCAGGCGGCCCGCCGACCAGCCGAACCAGCGGCGGACGGCGAGGAAGGTCAGCGCGGCCTCGTCGGGGCCGGTGAGCACCTGCAGGTCGACCCCGGTCTCGTCGCGGACCCGCGCCAGGACCGCGTCGGAGTTCGTGGCGTCGCGCACCGCGGAGGTCGCGAAGGCCAGCAGGTCCTCGCAGCCCAGCGCCTTCGCCTCCCGGCGGGCCTCCGCGACCGCGGAGACCAGCGCGTCCGCGCCCTCGCGCGCGAGCAGCCCGTCGCGGACGTGCTCGGCCAGACGCAACGAGGTCTTGGTGGAGGACTGCGGGGTGGGGTGGGCACCGCGGTGGGCGTCGACCACCAGCAGGTGCACGGTGTTCGAGCCCACGTCCAGGACGCCGAGTCGCACGGGGCCAGACTAGAGGTCGCGCTGGATCACTCGATCAGGCGTCCAGCTTGTAGCCGAGTCCCCGGACCGTGAGCAGGTGCCGCGGCTGCGACGGCTCCGGTTCGAGCTTGGCGCGCAGGCGCTTGACGTGGACGTCGAGGGTCTTGGTGTCGCCGACGTAGTCCGCGCCCCACACCCGGTCGATGAGCTGCGCGCGGGTCAGGACCCGCCCGACGTGGCGCATGAGGTACTCGAGCAGGTCGAACTCCTTGAGCGGCAGCGCGACCTCCACGGGGTCGGCGCCGGTCGTCCCGTCCACGGTGACGACGTGGCGCCCGACGTCCATGCGGACCGGGCCCGCCTCGAGCACCTCACGGTCGGCGGAGGTCGTCCCGGCCGTCTCCCCGCTCTCGCTCTCCTGGCCGCGGCGCAGCACCGCACGCACCCGGGCGATGAGCTCGCGGGCCGAGTAGGGCTTGGTGACGTAGTCGTCGGCGCCGAGCTCGAGCCCGACCACCTTGTCGATCTCCGCGTCGCGCGCCGTCACCATGATCACCGGTACCGAGGACCGCCGGCGCAGGGCCCTGCACACGTCGGTGCCGCTCATCCCGGGCAGCATCAGGTCGAGCAGCACGATGTCGGCGCCGTGGCGCTCGAAGTCCTCGAGGGCGGCCGCGCCGGTGCCCGCGACGCTCGCCTCGAACCCCTCCTTGCGCAGCAGGTAGGCGAGGGGGTCGGCGAAGGACTCCTCGTCCTCCACGATCAGCACGCGAGTCATGGTCACCTCGGTTCGTCGGGTCCGACGCCCACGGTCGTGGGAGTGCGCGGGGACGGGGCGAGCCGGTCCGCGTCGTCGGGGCGGGCCTGGTGTGGACGCTCGGGGCGGCGGGGCCGCTCGGGGGGACGGTGCTGGGCACCGCGGGCGCCGTCGGCCGCGGGCGCCCCCGACGCCGGGCCGTGCGCCTCGCCGTCGTCCCCGCTCGGCGCGGGCAGCCGCAGGGTGAAGGTGGAGCCGACGCCGGGCTCGCTCCACACCCGCACCTCGCCGCCGTGGTTGGCGGCCACGTGCTTGACGATGGCCAGTCCCAGACCGGTCCCACCGGTGGCGCGGGAACGGGCCGGGTCGACCCGGAAGAAGCGCTCGAAGACGCGCTGCTGGTGCTCCGGCGCGATGCCGATGCCGCGGTCGGTCACCGAGATCTCGACGGAGCCCGGCCCGTCGACACCGCGCACCCGGCGGCGGCGCACCGAGACCGAGGAGCCGGGCGGCGAGTAGGCGACGGCGTTCTCCAGCAGGTTCGCGAGCGCGGTGACCAGCAGCGTCGAGCTGCCCGCCACCTGGAGCCCGCTCCGCGAGTCGAGCGCCAGCTCGGTGCCCGCGGTCTCGGCGGAGACGCGGACGCGCTCGACGGCCTGCCGGACCACGTCGTCGACCGCGACCGGCTCGAGCTCGGGCAGCGGGTCCGCCCCCTGCAGACGCGAGAGCTCGATGAGCTCGGTGACGAGCGCCCCCAGCCGGCGCGACTCGTAGAGGATCCTGGACGCGAACCGGGCGACCTCGTCGGGGTCGTCGGCGTCGAGGACCGCCTCGGCGAGCACCGCCATCGCGCCCACCGGCGTCTTGAGCTCGTGGCCGACGTTGGCGACGAAGTCCCGCCGCACCGCCTCGAGGCGCACCGCCGCGGAGGTGTCCGAGGCCTCGACGACGACGAAGCCGTCACCGAGCGGACCGAGCCGGGCGATCACCGACTGCGGCGTCCGGCGCGAGGACGACGCACGCGAGAGGTCGATCTCGGCCGTCCCGCCCGACTCCGACACCGTGGCCGCGGCCTGCGCCACGCGCCCCTCGGGCCGGGCGTCGACCACCGCGCCGAGCACCTCCGCGCGGTCGTTCGACAGCACGACGTCGCCGAAGCGGTTGATCACGGCGAGCCCGGTGTGCGAGCGCCGCACGATGCGCGCGAGCAGTTCGGCGACCGTCGGGCCGGTGGCGACCTGCGCGCGCCGGGTGCGGGCCTTCCAGTGCGCTCCGGCGACGCCGACGACGACGCCCAGCACCGCCGTGACGACGACGGCCACGACGGTCACGTACGCCGGGACGGCCACGCCGCGATCGTAGGGGCGTCATCGCCGTTTCCACCCGTGCCGGAGGGGCGTTGGTGACCTGTCCAACCCTCGGGAGGGTGTCTGTTGGCGAGGCGTTCAGGTGGTGTTCACCGCGGGGGGTGTCACCGGCCCTGGTTGGCCACTGCGGCGATCGCGTCCTTCGCGGCCTCGGGATCGAGGTAGGTCCCGCCCGGGTTGGTCGGGGTGAGGTCGTCCCCGGACTCGGTGAGGTCGTAGCGCAGCGGGATCCCGGTGGGGATGTTCAGGCCCGCGATGGTCTCGTCGTCGATGCCGTCCAGGTGCTTGACGACGGCCCGCAGGGAGTTGCCGTGGGCGGCGACGAGCACCGTCCGTCCCGCCTTCAGGTCCGGGACGACGGCCTCGGTCCAGTACGGCAGCAGCCGCTCGAGCACGTCCTTGAGGCATTCGGTGCGGGGCAGGGCGTCGCCGAGGTCGGCGTAGCGCGGGTCACCGGTCTGGGCGTACTCGTCGTCGGGGTCGATGGGCGGTGGCGGGGTGTCGTAGGAGCGGCGCCAGATCTGGAACTGCTCCTCGCCGTAGGTCTCCATCGTCTGCTTCTTGTCCTTGCCCTGCAGGGCGCCGTAGTGCCGCTCGTTGAGCCGCCAGTCGCGCCGCACCGGGATCCAGTGGCGGTCGCAGGTGTCGAGCGCGAGGTTCGCGGTGGCGATGGCGCGGCGCAGCACCGAGGTGTGCAGGACGTCCGGGAGCAGCCCGTCCTCGGCGAGGAGCTCACCGCCGCGGCGGGCCTCCCGCTCGCCGGCCTCCGACAGGGGCACGTCGACCCACCCGGTGAAGAGGTTCTTCTCGTTCCACTCGCTCTGCCCGTGCCGCAGCAGCACCAGCGTGCCCACAGTCATGGCGCGGAACCCTGCCAGGTCACGCCGGCCGTCGGGACCCTGGCGGAGGAGAACGGCGCGTGAGAATCCGTCGGGCTCGGGTAGACGAGCCGCGTCACGCGGCACACCGGGTGAGCCGGGCCATACTGCCCACCATCCGGGCAGTGACCAGGCCAGTACTCCACCACGAGGGAGCAGCGATGAACGACGACGACATCTCCACCTCCGGCCACGGACCCGCCGACGGCGGAGCGGACGGGGGCGCCGACGGCGGCGCGGACGGCCGCGCCGGGCACGGGCCCGCGGACGGCGGAGCGGCAGGCGGCGGCGCCGACGGTGGTGCGGACGGTGGTGCCGACGGTGGTGCGGACGGTGGTGCCGACGGCGGCGCGGACGGTCGCGCCGGACACGGCCCGGCCGACGGTGGTGCCCGCGGCGGTGGCGGTGACGGCGGGGCCGACGGTGGTGCCGACGGTGGTGCCGACGGTGGTGCCGACGGTGGCGCTGATGGTGGTGCCGACGGCGGTGCTGACGGCGGCGCGGACGGTCGCGCCGGACACGGCCCGGCCGACGGTGGCGCCCGCGGCGGCGGCGGTGACGGCGGGGCGGACGGCGGCGCCTGAGCGGATGCTCCGGGACGTCGGGTGTCGGCGGTATGCCTCCGCTGACACCCGACGTCCGGCGACACCCACCGTCGTCCCGACCTCTCGAGCGCCTGTGAGCCGTCCAGCATGAGCACCACCGACCGCCCGTTCCTCCGCCGCGCCGTCGCCGGCGACCTCGACGCGTTCGCTCGGGAGGCCTGGGGCCGTCATGCCGTGCTGTCGCGGCGCGAGGACCTCGCCAAGGACCAGGGCGAGGACCACGGCGACACCGGCTTCGGCGATCTGTTCTCCCTCGACGCGGTCGACGAGCTGCTCGCCCACCGCGGGCTGCGCACCCCGTTCCTGCGGATCGCGAAGCAGGGCACGGTGCTCGACTCGTCGTCGTTCACCGGCGGCGGCGGGGTCGGTGCCGAGATCTCCGACCAACTGCGCGACGACCGCGTCGCGGCGCTCTTCGCCGACGGCCACACCGTGGTGCTGCAGGGCGTGCACCGCACCTGGGCGCCCGTCGCCGAGCTCGCGGCCGGACTCAACGCCGACCTCGGTCACCCCGTGCAGGTCAACGCCTACGTCACCCCGGCGTCCTCCACCGGGTTCTCCGCCCACTACGACGTGCACGACGTCTTCGTCCTGCAGATCGCCGGCACCAAGCGCTGGCACGTGCACGCGCCCGTGCACCCCGACCCGCTGCGCAACCAGCCGTGGGAGGACCACGCCGCCGCGGTCCGCGCCCGCGCCGCCGAGGAGCCCCTGCTGGACGAGGTGCTGCACCCCGGCGACGCCCTCTACCTCCCGCGCGGGTACCTGCACTCGGCCACCGCCCAGGGCGAGGTCTCGGCGCACCTGACCGTCGGGGTCCACGTCGTCACCCGCCACGCCCTGCTCGAGACCCTCCTCGCGGGCCTGGCCGACGACCCGGAGCTGCGCGCATCGCTCCCGCTCGGTGTCGACGTCTCCGATCCCGCGGCCCTCGCGCCCCACCTCGACGTCGTGGCGCGGCGCGCGGCCGACTACTTCGCCGACCGCTCGCGCGACGACGCCCGCGCCGAGCGCGCCGCCCGTCGGCTGCGCGGTCGGGTGTGGTCCGGCAACCGGCCCGAATCGCTGCTCCCGCTGCGCCAGGCCGCGGCGGCGAACGACCTCCGACCGGACTCGGAGCTGCGCCTGCGCCACGGGCTGCGCCACCGCGTCGTGCCGCCCGTGTCCGATGACGGTCCGCTGTGCCTGGAGCTGCCCGACCGGACGCTGGAGCTCCCCGCCGCGGCGGCGACCCCGCTCCGGGCGCTGCTCTCCGGCTCCGTGGTGCGCCTCGGCGACGTGGGAGAGGACGAGGCCGGCGACGCCGCCGTCGTCGCGCGGCGGCTGCTCACCGAGGGCGTGCTCGTGACGCCGGACTCGGTGGGCCGCACGTCGGCGTCGCAGGGTGGCGTTCCGGACGATCGTACGGGTACGACGGAGACGTGACGGCGCCGGACTCGCTGACCCAGGCCGAGCTGCCCCGAGACGGCGAGCCGACCGGCCCGTTCCGCTGTTCCGACGCCGCCCGCGCGCGCGAGGACCCGCTCTTCGCGTCCGCCCCGCCCGCGCGCCGGTGGCTGCTCGTCGAGCACCCCGGGCCCTGGGGGGCCCAGGCCCTCACCGGGGCGGGCTTCGCCGACGACGTCGTGGACGCGCTCGACGCCTTCTGCCGCACCCACGCCGCCCGCTTCCAGCTCATCCGCCGCACGGCGGCCCGGGGGGCGCCCACCGAGGCGGGCGGCCGGTTCGCGGTCGTCGACTGCCGGCCGGGTCACGAGTCGGTCCGCTGGGGGCGCGTCGACGCGCCCGAGGCGCTGCCCGCGGCCCTGGCCGACCTCGAGGCCTCCACGGAGCCCTCCGCCGACCCGGTCTACCTGGTGTGCGCCCACGGGCGGCACGACGCGTGCTGTGCGATGCGCGGCCGCCCGGTCGCGGCGGCGCTCGCGGCCGCGCATCCCGCCCGGACCTGGGAGACCACGCACACCGGCGGCGACCGCTTCGCGGCGAACGTCGTGCTCCTCCCACACGGGCTCGTGCTCGGGCGCGTGCCGGCCACCGAGGCCGTCGAGGTCGCGGAGCGCTACGCCGACGGCGAGGTCGACCCGCGCCTGGTCCGCGGCCGGGCCGGGCTGGCGCCCGCCGTGCAGGGCGCGCAGCACCATGCCCGCCTCGCCCTGGACGAGCACCGGGTGGAGGCGCTGGGCCCGACCGGTGTGCGGCAGGACCCCGCCGACCCCACGCTCTGGACGGTGTGGCTGGTCGCGCCGGACGGTCGCGGCGAGCTCGAGGTCGTGGTCCGCGAGCGGTGGATCTCCTCGCCCACGCCCCTGACGTGCGGGGCCGGTCGGGTGGCCTCGATGCGGACCTACGACCTCGTGGCCTTCGAACCCTCCGGCGTCGACACCACCGAGCCCGCCGGGTCCACCGCCGCGCGGCCGTAGCGGGCCGGCCCGCGGTCCCACCACCGCATCAGCCGAGCGTGCATGGGCCGCTCGACGAACCGCGTGAGGAGCCACCCGGCGAGCACGCCGGTGAGGATCATCAGCCCGGTCTGCAGCGTCGGGCCGACGCCGAGCTCCTGCGCCCGGCGCATGACGACGTAGCCGACGGTCTGGTGGGTGAGGTACACGCCGTAGGAGATGCCGGCGAGCCAGGTGATCGCGCGGCGTCCGGCGAGCGGGATCCAGCGGTCCCAGTCGGGCCCGAGTGCGGCCGCCGTCATCGCGACGACGCCGAGGGAGACCAGGCCGACGGCCGTCCAGTCGGTGGTCCACCCCGCGACCGGGTCGATGATCGAGGTCTGCAGCGCGTGCTCGGCCATCGCGACGACCTCGATCGCCATGAAGTGGCGGCGGCGCAGCCGGCCGGTCGACACCATCCACACCGCGACGCCCGCCACGTACAGGTGCCAGCGGAAGATCCCGACGCCGTCGACGAGCAACGCGTAGGACGACCCCGGCGTCCGCGTGGCGAGGTGGTGCCACTGCAGGGCCGGGACGATCAGGGCCGCCCAGATCACGACGCGCAGGGCGACTCCGCGGCCCAGCGGGCTGCGCCACATCGCCGCGGCGAGGCAGAACGCCATCAGCTGGACCGGGATCGTCCAGTAGGACCCGTCCACGAAGCCCCAGCGCGGGTCCCAGTGCCAGAGCATGAGCAGGTTGGCGAGCAGGTCGCGCTCGTCCGGGTAGTACCAGCCGCCCGGGGCGAGGTAGCGCAGGAAGAGCCAGGCGTTGACCGTCGCCACGAAGAACGCCGGCATGAGGCGGGCGATCTTGCCCCAGCACCAGCGGGCGGTTCCGCCCCGCCGGGCTCCGCCGCGGCGCACGGTGGCGGCCACGAAGTAGGCGGAGAGCACCAGCAGCAGGCTCGCGCCGACCTGGTGGGGGAAGGCGACGTTCTTCGGGATGATGTCGTGGTAGACGAGCGGCCCGATGAACGTCGAGTGGTAGAGGATCACCAGCAGGACGAACCCGACGCGCAGCACGTCCCAGGAGAGCCTCCGGGAGGAGCTCGGCGTCCGCACCCTCGCCGGCGCGGCGGGGCCGGCCGAGGCCGTGGCCCCGTCGGGCACGAGGCCAGGTCCGGCCATGGAGGACGCCGAGGAGGCGGCCTGCGGGGCCGCTGTCGATGTCGCGATGTCGGTCACCGGGGCGCGACGGTATCAACGCCCCGCGACCGTCAGCTCACGAGGCGTCTCGCTCCGCGCCGGGCGGACGCTCAGCGCCAGCCGCCGGGCGAGCGGTCCCGTTCGACCGTTCGGGGGTCGGCGGGGACGAGGGTGTCGATCCCGAGGAGCCGGCATCACCCGCCGAGGTGTGGGTCCGGTCGTCCTCCTGCAGTCCGCGTGTCTCGGCCTTGAGGATGCGCATCGACTGCCCCAGCCCGCGGGCCATGTCGGGCAGCTTGCGCGAACCGAACAGCAACAGCACCACGACGATCACGATCGCCCAGTGCACCGGGCTCAGCGATCCCATCGCGCACACCTCGTTCCGGGCTTTCCGGGTCCGACGGCACGGCGCCGTCGGGCGCCCAGCGTAGTCCCGCCATCGTGAGCGTGCGGCGAAGCCGGAGAGACGGGACGGCTGGCACGCCCGGGATCCGTCGGATGTGTCGCACAGGTGAGGTTTGACGACACAATCCGCTGGGCGAATGACGCCCTACAGCGACGTCGCGGCCCTGTCACCGGTCCCGAAAGGACACCCTCATGTCCCTCATCATCACGATCATCGGCTGGATCATCTTCGGCCTCATCGTCGGCTTCATCGCCCGCGCCCTCGTCCCCGGCAAGGACAACATCGGCCTCCTCGCGACCATCGGCCTCGGCATCCTCGGGTCGGTCGTCGGGGGCGTCATCGGCTCGCTGCTGACCTCGCCGCACCAGCTCTCGTTCAAGAGCCCGGTCGGCTGGATCGGGTCGATCGTCGTCGCGATCATCCTGCTGGTGATCTACAACAAGGTCACGGGTCGCAAGCGCGTCCGCCACTGACCTCTCCGACCGGAGGGTTACCCGGGCGTCACGGAATTCGCCGTGCGCCCGGGCCGGTTGTGGACTACCAGCCACCCACCCCACCCGATCAGGAGGCGACGATGCCGAGCCGCGACGCGACCACCCACTGGGAAGGCGGCCTGCAGGACGGCACGGGCCACGTCACGCTGGACTCGTCCAACGCCGGACAGTTCAACGTCTCGTTCCCGACCCGCGCCGGCGACCCCGAGGGCCAGACCAGCCCCGAGGAGCTCATCGCCGCCGCGCACTCCTCGTGCCTGGCGATGAACCTCTCCGGCGTGCTCGGCGGGGAGAACCTCACGGCGAGGTCGATCGACGTCAGCTCCGAGGTCACCCTCTCGCCGGCGAAGGGCGGCGGCTTCGAGATCAGCGGGATCGCGGTCACGCTGCGGGCCGCGGTCGACGGGGTCGACGAGGCGAAGTTCGCCGAGCTCGCGAAGACCGCGGAGCAGACCTGCCCGGTCTCGAAGGCGCTCGCGGGCACCACGATCACCCTGGACGCGGCGCTGGACTCCTGAGCCTCTCCCGCCTCGAGCGAACGGCACTTTCGCTGCTTCTACGACAGCGAGAGTGCCGTTCGCTCGTCCCGGGCGGGTTCAGCCCACCAGCTCCCTCCCCCGATCCGGTGACGACGACGCTGGGGCCCGCCCCGAGGGCAAGGTCAAGCGTCATGCCCATCGGGGTCCCAATCCGCACCCAGGAACGAGTCCGATCGTGACGGGGACCGTGCCGGAGACCGAGGGAGCTCGACGTGGGCCTGACGTGGGTGGTGCTGGCGGCCGTGCTCTTCGGTGCGGGCTCGGTCGCACAGGCCGCGGCCGTCCGCGCACTCGACGACGGCGGCCGGCTGCCGTGGACGGCGCTGCTGCGCCATCCCTGGTTCGTCGCCGGCACGCTCGCCGAGGGGGCCGGGGCGCTCTGTCACGTCGCGGCGCTGCAGTCGGTGTCGATGGCGGTCGCGCAGTGCGCGGTGAGCGCGAGCCTCGCCGTCACCGCGCTGGTCGCCCGCGCCTGGTTCGGCACGCGCCTGGGGGGCCGCGGGCTGGTCGCGGTCGGGGTGCTCTCGGTCGCGCTGGTGGGTCTCGCCGCGGTGGCGGGGCGCACCGGCTCGGCCACCGACACCGTCGCTCTCGAGATCGGGCTCGCGGTCGCCGCCGGCGTCCTCGGGCTCGTCGGGCTCGCGGGCGCGATCGGGCACCGCGGCGTCGTGCTCGCGCTGTGCTCCGGACTCGGGTTCGCCGCGTGCTCCACGGCCGTCAAGCTCGTCGACCTCTCCCGCCCGCTGGCCGCGCTCACGTCCGTGCCCGCCCTGGTCGCGGCCGCGACGGGCCTCCTGGGCTGCCTGTGGTGGACGCTCGCCCTGCGGCACACGGCGGTGACGACGGCGACCGCGGTCGTCGTGGTCGCCGAGGTGGTCCCGCCCTCGCTGCTCGCCCCGCTGCTCGGCGACACCGTGTCCTCCTGGTTCGGCGTCGTCGCCCCGCTCGCCCTCGCGCTCGCGGCCACGGCCTGCGTCGTCCTCGCGCGCGGTCGGCGTCCCGTGCCCACGGCCCCCGACGAGGCGCCCCGGATGCCTGTCGCCGCGTAGACTCGGAGCTGTCGGGCCCGGGGGGACGACCCAGGGAGGCAGCGATGGCCATCGCCGGCAAGCGCACGGTCGTGGAGCCCGGCGAACCCGCGGGCGACCTCGCGGAGCGGCTCGGACTGCACCGTCCCGAGCAGCAGCGGGCGTTCCGGGCGGCGCTGGACCGGGTGCGCGACGCCGAGCTGCGCGCCGAGTACGAGAGCGACGGCATCCGCCTCCGGTGAGCGGGCCCGTCGGCGTCGGACCCCCGTGGTAGTCCTTCGCGGGTGAACGACTGGCCGTTCCTCGCCTGGTCCCCGGACGACGCGGCGGCCGCGGTCTACGACGTCACCGTCGACGGCGCCTGGGAGCAGCTGGTCGACTTCTACGCGGGCGACTCGTCGTCGGCGCCCCTCGAGCGGATCGTGGCGCTGGCCCGCGAGCACGGGGTGCGCTCGCTCGTCGTCGAGCAGCGCCACCTCGATCCGGACTGGCGCAGCGAGCACGCCGCGTTCCACGGGCGGCTGTTCCGGCGGCACCCCTCGGTGACCCACCGTTGGCACCTGTTCACCGACGACGTCGACCCGGCGGACCTCACCCGCCTCGACCCGGCGGCCTACCGCGGCTACGCGGTGATGCGCCCGCTGCCCGCCACGCCGGTCGGACGCACGATGATCACACCGCCCCCGGGTCTCGACGGCGGGGTGCGGTGCGAGGCGACCGAGCGGGTCTCGCTGTTCGGCACGCCGCTCGAGGTGCGCGCGATGCCGTTCCTCTCCCAGGACGCCGAGTACCTGCGCTGCGCGCACGCCACGCTGTGGATGGTGCTGCGCCACGCCCACCTCGCCCACGGGATCCCGCGCCGGCTCACCGCGGCGGTGCACGACGCGGCGCTGGGTGGCGTCATCGTCGGGCGCCAGGTGCCGAGCGAGGGCCTGTCGGTGCAGCAGATGATGGCGGGCGCGACGAGCCTCGGACTCTCCCCCGGCCTCGTGCACCTCCCGCAGACCCGCGCCGAGGACGCCGAGGCCGGAATGCTGACACTCGGTGGCATCCTCTGCCGCTACGTCAACAGCCAGGCGCCGCCGATCGTCATCTCCCAGGCGCACGCATGGGTCGTCGTCGGCTACCGGCGGGTGTCGCCGGAGTCCGGGGCGGGCGTGCGGCTCTGGCGGCACGACGACGCCCGCGGCCCCTACATCGAGGTGGCGGACCCGTTCGACGAGGTCGACGACGCGCACCGTCCCTGGCAGGCCGCGCTCCTGCCGCTGCTGCCCGAGGTCTACGTGACCGCCGAGCGCGCGGAGGCCGCGGGCGAGCACTGGTTCGGCGGGTACCTCCGGCAGGCCGATTCCGACGAGCCGATCACGCGGGCGGCCGCCGGGGACGCCCTGACCTGGCGCACGTACGTGACACGCTCCGACGAGTGGCTCGAGCGGCTGACCGACCGCGTGGACCCCGAGCTCGCCCGGCTCTACCGGCTCACCCCGATGCCGGAGTACGTGTGGGTCGTCGAGGCGGTCGACCGGGCGGCGCGGGCGGCCGGGCGGCCGGACGTCGTCGGCGAGGCGCTCCTCGACTCCACCGCCTCGACCCATCACGAGCCGCTGCTCTCCGGGCTCATCGCACTGCACGGCGGCCGGCTCGCGCACCGGATCGGTCCGGACCACGGGGAGCGCCGTGAGATCCGCCTGGCATCGCCGGGGCACTACCGGACGGGGCGCCGGGGCTGGGCCTGAGCTCACCATGGGAGTGCCAGCGAAGCGTCGTTGCTTGCATCCAGTGGCAGAAAAGCCCCGTCGTCGCGGCCAGGGCTCAGGAACGCTCGACGTTCTCCGCGACCGCGCGCGGGATGACCCCCGGCGAGATGTCGGACCCGGCGACCGGACCACCCGTCGTCGTCGGGGACCCCTCCGTCGTCACCGGCCCGAGGGTGAGCGTGATCCGGTTGGTGCTCGTGCGGTCCCGGCTCCCGCCGGCCGACGCCGAGCCGGAGAGCACGAACCACTTCGCGCCGACCTCGCCCTGGGCGTCGACGTGCCGGCTCACCTCGACCGAGAGCTCGATCTGCACCTCGCGCACCGCGAGCCCGGTGTTCTCCTCGCCGCTGGAGCGCTGTGCCGCGAGCAGGTCGTGCCGCAGCGCCGCCAGTACCTCGTCCAGGCCGAGCCCCGGCTCGTCGTCCGCCATGGCGCGCACGTTAACCGGGCCCCCCGACGACGACGCGGCTTTCCTGCCACTGGATCTGCAAGCGATTCAGGGGAGCACGCCGATAGGGACGCGGCGCTGGCAACACGTCAGCCCCACGCCGCCGGCCGCGGCACCCGCGCGGGCAGCGTCGTCGTCGGGTCCCCGAGCGCCGACGCCACCTGCGGCCCGGTGAGGAACAGCGTCCGGGCCAACGAGGCACCGCGCAGGTCAGCGCCTCGCAGGTCCGCGCCGAGCAGGTCGGCCCGTCCGAGGTCGACCCCGCGCAGGTCCGCGCCCATGAGCAGCGCGCCCCGCAGCGTCGTCCCCGCCAGCGCCCGCTCCGACGCGCGCCCGCTGCGCAGGTCCCGCCCGGCGAGGTCCGCCCGCGCATGCCCCCGGCCCGACGAGCCCCGCACCGCCTCGCTCACCCGCCCCAGCAGCTCCCCCACCTCTCCGCGCACCGCCGACACGTCCACCCCGTCGAGCGGCCCCTCCGCCAGACCCGCCACCCACGACGCCGCGCGGGCCACCTCGTCCCGCAGCTCCGGCGGCGCATCGTCGAGCGGCTCGCTCAGGTACCAGAGCACCTCGTGCAGCGGACGCAGCACGGCGAACGCGTCGAACGCCTCCCGCGCGGCTCCGGGGCCGTCGCGCCAGTCGGCGGTGACCCGCTGACCGGCGCCGAAGCAGTCGAACGCCACGCAACCCGGGAACCCGCGCTCGGTGAGCGTTCCATGGATCGAGCACGGCGCGTCGCGCCGGCCCGGCACCGACACCCGCAGGTTCGGGCAGGGCCTCTCCGCGGGCTTGTCCAGCGCGAAGTCCGCCGAGCGTGCGAACGCCGGCGCGACGCAGCACAGTCCGGAGCAGCGCCCGCAGTCGGCGACGAGGTCGAGAGCCATCACCCCCATCGTGCGGCACCACGCAGCGGGAGCTCGGCCACCACCCGCCACGAGTCGACGGCGCGCGCCCCTGCCAGCAGGTGCAACCGGTCCACCCGCGCCACGATCGGCAGCTGCTCGGCCACCTGCGCCTCGGCCGCGCGCAGCGCCTCGAGCGGCGCGTGCCTCCCGTACCCGACCGTCAGGTGCGGACGCGGCTCGTGCTCGCCGCCGTAGGGCACCTGGTCCGGGAACGCCCGGCACACCCGGGCGGTGAGCTCGTCGAACGCCGCGACCGCGGACGGCGCGAGCCAGAGCAGGTCGTCGCCGAACCACGCCGTCTCCGCGAACGTGCACGGGAACGGGACCACGGGCGCCACCGCCTCGCGCAGCGCCACGACCGTCGCTGCCGTCACCTCGCCGGGCGGGACGAACGGGTACAGGACCGTGACGTGCGCCGGGACCCCGGCGGCCGCCGTCGGATCGAGCCGCCGACGGTGCTCCCCGACGACGGGTTCCGCCTGCGGCACCAGGGCGAGGACGGCAGTCTCCGTCGCCGTCGGGTCCACCAGGCTCATCCCCGTCATCGTCGCCGACCGCCACGTCCACCAGCCACCCACGCTCCTGCGGGGATCGCGCTTCTCGCGACGTACGTGTCAGGCTAACCTGACATCGATGAGCAGCGAGGGGCTGTGGGACGAGGGCCGCCGCGCCTGGGAGCGCCTGCACGCCCGGCAGGGTGCGAACGTGTCGGACCCCCGCGCGGGCAGTCGGGCGGTCGAGGCGCTCGCGGACGTCGCGCTGCTGCGCCACCTGCTCGCGCAGGCCGAGCTCGCCGCCGTGCGGACCGCGCGGCGCCAGGGTCGGCCGTGGGCCGAGATCGCCACCTCGCTCGGGATCACCCGCCAGTCGGCCTGGGAGCGCTGGCGCGACCTCGACACCGACGACGTGACCGCGACGGCGTCGAACCCGGCCGAGGTCGTCGACACCGTGGCGGCCGAGCTGGTCACCCGCCAGGACGACGTCACGGTGCCCGGCGTCGTCGGGATGACGTGGCCGCGGGCCCAGGAGCTCCTCCGGGGAGTCGGCCTGCTCGCGGAGCCGGCCGGGGACCTCGACCTGGTCGTCGCGGACCACCCCGACGACTGGACGGTGCACGACCAGAAGCCGGAAGGGGGCGAGCGGGTCGGGCTCGGGACGACGGTGTTCCTGTGGCTGCGGCGGGGTCCGGGGGAGGCCGGGGTCCGCGAGCCGCGTCGCCCGCTGCCCGACCCTCCCGCAGGGGTGAAGGCGCGCGACGAGGCGAGCGACGAGCCCGTCGGCTGACCACTGGCGGGACCGGACGCTAGCGCCCGTCGCCGCTCCCGATCCGCGCCTCGGGCAGCGCCCAGGTGCCGCGGTACGGGTTCCAGTAGGCGACGCGGGTGACGGGCATGCGGTCGACGTCGGCCCGCCCCATCGCCGCGACCCGCGGCTCACCGTGGCAGCGGTGCGGGAGCGACGCGCAGTACGAGCCGAGATCCTGGAGCTCCGCCCGGGAGCGCCCGAGGTCCCCGTCGAACAGGAACACGCCCAGGCACTCGTCGCCGGCGAGCTCGAAGGACTCGCACGTCAACCAGGAGGGCTGCTGGGCGGCAAGCTCCTCGTAGACCCGTCGGAGCAGGGCGCGGTCGCGGTGCAGGCAGTCCTCGAGGCGCCGGTACAACAGCGCCAGCTGGTTCACAGGTCACCGCTCCTCGACAACGAGGATGGCGGCTCCGGCGATCTCGGGTGGAGTGGAGGCCGCCGAAGCCACCTTGGCCGGCCAAAGGGGGCGTGGGCCGGCCTCGGTCCGCGTGCACGGGGCACACGCGCGCCGAAATTGACGGTCCCCCGTCGGCCACGGTTCGTCAACCGACCACCCCGATCGTTGTACGGATAGCAGCGCCGTCGGTCACCGGACGCTCTCGAGGCAGGTCTGTGGGATCACGCGACGGACGGCGCCTGTCGATCGCCGGCCGTCGGCTGGTGGGGGATCGCCGCCCGCGGGACGACGGGGTCGCTGGACAGGACGGCAAGGGCGGCGGCGTGCAGCGACAACCCGTCAGCCTCCGCCTGAGCACGGAGGGCCCGGTGGTCGCCGCGGGGCTGGAGCCCCTGCCGGCGGGCGACGAGCTCCTCCGCGCGCTCGATGTCCCGGGTCGCCTGCACGTCGGTGTACTTGCGGACCATGGCTCCCTCGATCCCTCGGGGACTCCCGACATCGCCGGCGCCTCCACGCACCGGCCGTCGGCGGACGTGGTGCGGGCGTACCCGCGGACGTGGTGATCGCGACACCCGCGGCCCGCTGCGCCATCCGGGGGTTTTCGGCGTTGCCGGAGTTCGGACGAGACCTCGTGGCGCAGCCCCTGTCCGCGGCACGAAAACACGCCCTCTCGCGTGAGCCCGGGGCGTCTCGCCGTCGTCGACCCGGAGACGACGAGACCCCGGCAGCCGAGCTGCCGGGGTCTCGCGCGGATCGCTGGCTACTTCGTGCAGGTGACCATCGCGTCGGTGCCGGTGGCGGAGTTCTGCGCGACCTGGACGCCGTCCTCGATGATCGTGCAGGAGATGGTGTCCTTCTTGTTGACGTGGGTGACGTCGGGGCTCAGCGACGCGGTGACGGTCGGCCCGACCAGCCCCGAGACCTGGGCGTTCTCGCTCCAGGGGGACGCGGCGTCGGACACGCTCGCCGAGGCGAGGTTGTCGTTCTGCGACTGGCTGTAGGTGGCCGCGATCTTGGAGCCCTTGGCGGTCGTGACCTTGTACGTCACCTGGTGCACGGTCGTGGCCTGCTGCGAGACGTTGCTGACGCTCGCGGCGAAGACGGCGGTGTAGAGGACGCACATGATCAGTGCGACGACGCTGAGCACGATGCCGGCGATCGACTTGCCGAGACCGCTGCCGGTGCGCTTCGACTTCACCAGCCCCACCACCGAGAGCACCAGCCCGACGGGCGCGAGCACCCAGGCGACGGTGCCGACGACGGGGATGAACGAGAGGACGGCGCCGATGATGGCGACGACGAGGCCCGCGGTCGCGAGACCGTTGGACTGCTGCGGCGGCGTCGCGTGCGAGCGCTGCGACGGAATGTGCGGCTGCTGCGGCGCGACCTGGTACTGCGGGTAGACCTGCGCGAACTGCCGGGGGCCGGTGTGCTGCGGGGCGCCGTAGTTCGGCGCTGCGCCGAAACTCTGGAAAGTCGGCGCGAACTGCGCCCCGGCCGGATTCTGGGCGACTCCGAATCCCGCGGGCGGCATCCCGTGACCATTCATCATCGGCCGGCCGTAACCGTTCCCGGAGAAGTCCGGGTACTCGTCGCCCTCGATCCGACGGTGCCGCGGCTGGTCGATGTGCTGCGTCATTCCTGGAGCCCCCGATCTCGTGCTGGTGTCATTCCGATCTCGCGTCGGGGTCACAGGTCGTTACACCGGCCGTCGCACGCCGGTCGAGCTTCACCCTTCCGAGCGACATGACCCGGGAGAGCCTTCGCCGGTGCCGCACCCGGCGAGGGGACGAGATCAGGGGACGATCTCGCCGTCGTGACGCCGGTAGATCTCGGCGAGACGCTCGGGGTCGGGCGCGCCGACGCCGAGCGCGGCCGTGGTGACCTGCACGACGTTGCTGGCAGTGACGCCGACATCGGTCCAGAAGCCCGCCCGGCGCCCACCGGCGAGCGCGCTCTTCACCACGACCGCGAAGACGGGACCGGGCGCGAGGACCAGCAGCAGGGCGATCACCGCGAAGGTGCCGTACGCGGTCCATGTGAGCGTGTCCGGTCCACACCACTCACCGTGCGGTCCGCGCCGGCACGGCAACGACGTACCCGTCACCCGCGGCGCGTACCCGGCTGTCGGCCCCGGACGCCCGCGGTCAGCCGGGGACGTCGAGGCGCACTTCGACCAGCGGCACGGTCGCGAAGAGGTCCTCGTCGGTCTGTCCGGGATGGCCGATCAGCCTCGAGATGACGGGACGCAGCAGCCGCCAGGTGGAGGGTCGTTCGGCGCGGTAGGCCTCGAAGTGCCGGCGGGCCTCGGACTGCTCGATCGGCCGGGCCACCGCCGCCGCGGCCTTCCGCCTGCCGACCCAGACACGGACCTGCGGCTGACGCTCGACGTTGCGGTACCAGTCCGCCGTCGGGCCCATGCCCGCGGCGACGACGAAGGTGTCCTCGGACAGCCGGCGGACCACCTCGAGGACGACGTACCGCGGGAGGCCGGTCTTGCGGCCGATGTGCTCGAGCATGAGGACCCGGTGGCCGAACAGGAACCCGAAGCCGCCCCGGTAGAGGCTGATCGGGGCCCGCGCCACGGAGCGAGCGCCACGTCCGAGCAGCGACGAGGCCATGGGTCGACCGTAGCCCTCGGTCTCGCGGGCGCGGAGGTCCTCACTCAGGACGTCGGACGATCTTGCTCGTCAGGGGCTCCGAGAACGATCTTGGTCCGCGACGCTCGGACCAGGAAGAACGGCCATCCGCCGGGTGTCGGGCACGTGGGGTCAGTAGTCGACCCGGTACCAGTGCACCGCTTCGTCGGCGATCGCCGTCAGGCGCACGTTCGCTCCGCCAGGCCGGGTGAACATGCGGACACCGTCGCCGAGGAGCACGGGCGCGAAGAACATCAGTACCTCGTCGAGGAGCTCGGCCTCGATGCACTGGGCAGCGACGTTCGCTCCGAGGACGTTGACGTACTTGTCGCCGGCGGCTTCCTTGGCCTGGGCCACGGCGCTGTGCAGGTCGTTGGCAAAGGTGACGCCGTCAGGTGCGTCAGCCGCCGGCCGATGGGTCAGCACGACCACGGGACCCTGGTACTGACCGCCGAACGCGCCCTCGCTGTCGGTCCCGCGGTTCGGGTCGTCACCGCCCATGGTGTTGTTGCCGACCAGGAGCGCGCCGGTGTCGGCGAGAAGGCGGTCCGCGGTCGGGTTCTCGCCCTGGAGGTGCTCGGTCAGCCAGGACATGTCGCCGGCCGGACCGGCGATGTAGCCGTCGAGCGAGGCCGTCGCCGAGTAGAGCAGCTTCGCCATGTTCTCCATGCCTCGCTTCGTCGCTCACCTAGCCGGGTGCCTGCTCGCGGGCGCGGAGGTCCTTGCGCAGAATCTTTCCCGACCCCGACTTCGGGATCTGGTCGATGAACTCCACGACCCGCACCTTCTTGTGCGGCGCGATCCGCGATGCCACGAACGACATGACATCGTCCTCCGACAGCTCGGCGCCCTCCTGCTTCACCACGAACGCCTTGGGGATCTCCTCGCCGTCGGCGTCCTTGACCCCGATGACGGCCGCGTCGGCGATGGACTCGTTGGTCAGCAGCAGCGCCTCCAGCTCGGCCGGCGGCACCTGGTAGCCCTTGTACTTGATGAGCTCCTTGACACGGTCGACGATGTAGAACAGCCCGTCGTCGGTCACGGTCGCGACGTCGCCGGTGTGCAGGAAGCCGTCCTCGTCGAGCGTCGAGGACGTCGCCTCGGCGTTGTGGAGGTACTCCCGCATGACGTTCGGTCCGCGCACCCACAGCTCGCCGCGCGAGCCCTCCTCGCCGGTCTCCGGGTCGACCAGCTTGCACTCGACGTTGGGGATCGCGACGCCGATCGAGCCCAGGTCCATGTCGGGCTGGTCGTCGGGCATGCAGTGGCTGACCGGCGAGAGCTCGGTCATCCCGTAGCCCTGCAGCACCGTGCAGTTCAGCCGCTTGCCGACGGCGTGGCCGAGCTCGGCGTCCAGTGCCGCCGCGCCGGAGAAGACGATGTCGATGCAGTCGACGTCGTACTGCTCGACCATCGGGTGCTTGGCCAGCGCCACCGCGATCGGCGGGGCGATGTAGACGCGGTCGACCCGGTGCTCGGAGATGACGCGCAGGAACTCCGCGAGGTCGAACTTCGGCATCGTCACGACCGTCGCCCGCGCGTGGAGGCCCTGGTTCATCATGCAGGTCATGCCGTAGATGTGGAAAAACGGGAGAACGGCCAGAATCTTCGTCGACGACGAGACGTGGGTGCTCATCGTCTGCACCTGCAGCAGGTTCGCCACCAGGTTGCGGTGGGTCAGCACGACGCCCTTCGCGCGGCCCGTGGTGCCCGACGAGTACGGCAGCGCCGCCACGTCGTCGCCGGTGATCGAGACGGACGGACGCGGCGCCGTCGTCGTCAACAGATCGGCGAGCGCGTTCTCCGGCATCGGCGTCGAGGCCTCGTCGCGGGCGTCGTCGAGCAGCACGACCTCGGTGACGGCCAGGCCCTCCTCGCGCAGCGCGGCCCGGGCACGGTCGAGGAACGCCGAGATCGTCACCAGGATCTTGGCGCCGGAGTCGCGCAGCTGGAAGGCGAGCTCGTCGGGGGTGTAGAGAGCGTTCACCGTCGAGACGGCGACGCCGGCGGCGAGGCCGCCGTGGAAGACGATCGGGTAGGAGGGCGTGTTCGGGGCGAAGAGCGCGATGACGTCGCCCTTGCCCAGCCCGCGCTCCCCGAGGGCCGCCGCGAAGCGATCGACGCCGTGCGCCAGCTCGGCGAACGTCGTCTCCCGCCCGCTCGGGCCGTCGATCACGGCCACCGAGTCCTCGTGGCCGGAGAGGTCGGAGAACAGGAACTCCGGCAGCCCGACGTCGGGGATGTCGATGTCGGCGAAGGGGCTGCGCACGGTCATGTCGGCACTCCTCGTCGGGCCGGACGACCGCACCGATCGAGCCATCGGCGCGGTGGATCAGGCCAACCTACCGGCCCGTACCGGGCGCGGCATGCTGCAGCGCCCGGCCGCGCCCACCGCGACGGCGGAAGGTTTCACCCGGCGTCGGAACCGGACACCAGGTGCGCGAACGCCCGGAGGTTCGCCAGCGATTCGCCGCGCGACTCCCGCCAGGCCCACTCGCGCCGGATCGACGAGGCGAAGCCGAGCTCGATCAGCGTGTTGAAGTCACCGTCGGCCGCGTCGAGGACCTGCCCGAGGACGCGATCGAGCTCGTCGTCGGTCACCGCGTGCAGCGCGATCCGACCGACGAGGTGGATGTCGCCCATGTCGTCGAGCGTGTAGTGCACGCCGTACAGGCGGGAGTTGCGCTGCAGCAGCCAGCGGTAGACGCCCTCGTGGTTCTCGTCGGGACGCCGGCAGACGAAGGCCTCGACGAGCAGGGCGTGCGGCGTCAGAACCAACCAGCAGTTCGTCTGCAGCTTCTTCGTGCCGGGCAGCGTCACGAAGAACGAGCCCTCGCCGCGGCGCTGGTAGCGCAGCTCGCGCTCGTCGAGCGCCGCGGCGATCGTCGAGGCCAGAGCGTCGAGCTCGTCGGACTCACTCACACCGCCACCTCCCGCAGGGTCGCGCCGGCGCGCCGGACGGCGGCCGCCTCGGCGTAGGTGGCGAGCAGCGCGTCGGCGGTGCGGTCCCAGGAAAAGAGGGTCGCGTGCTCGACGGCGCCGGACGCCAGCCGCCCACGCAGCTCCCGGTCCAGCGCCGCGCGCTCCAGGGCCCCGGCCCACGACGTAGGCGAGTGGTCGCCGACGAGCAGCCCGGAGCGGCCGTCTGCGACGACCACCGGCAGTCCCCCGACCGCCGCCGCCACGACCGGCGTGCCGCACGCCTGGGCCTCGAGCGCGACGAGACCGAAGGACTCGGAGTGGCTGGGGACGGCGACGACGTCGGCCGCGCGGTACACCGCGGCCAGGGCGGCGCCGGACCGCGGGGGCAGGAAGCGCACGACCTCCGTGATGCCCAGGTCCGCGGCGAGCCCGGCGAGGGCCCGCGGGCGGTCGAGCCCCGAACCGGACGGTCCGCCGACGACGAAGACCCGCAGCCGCCCCCGCAGCTCCGGACGCCGGGCGAGCATCTCGGCGGCCGCGCGCAGCAGGACGTCGGGCGCCTTGAGCGGCTGGATGCGGCCGACGAAGGCGAGGACCACGTCGTCGCCGCCGATCGCGACGCCGGCCTCGTGGCCGAGCCGGGCCCGGGCGACGTCGCGGTCGAGGTCGGGGGTGAAGGTCTGCAGGTCGACGCCGGGCGCGACGGTCCGGACGGCGTCCGGGTCGGCGCCGTACCCGGCGACGAGCGCGTCGGCCTCGCCCGGCGTCGAGGCCACCAGACGGTCGGCCTCGGCCACCACCTGCTCCTCGCCCACCACGCGGGGCAGCGGCTCGGGCCGGTCGCCGTCGGCCAGCGCCGCGTTCTTGACCTTGGCCAGCGTGTGGGCGGTGTGCACCAGCGGGACGCCCCAGCGATCACGCACCAGCCACCCGACCTGACCGGAGAGCCAGTAGTGGCTGTGCACGACGTCGAACCAGTCCGGCTCGCGCCCGGCCTCGTCGCGCAGGACCCCCGCGGTGAACGCACACAGCTGGCTGGGGAGGTCCTCCTTGCCGAGGCCCCCGAACGGCCCGGCGACGACGTGGCGGACGAGCACGCCGGGCGCGAGCTCCGCGACCGGGGGCAGGTCCGACGACGTCTGGCGGGTGAAGATCTCGACCTCGACGCCGCGCTTGGCCATCTCCAGCGCGGTCTGCACGACGTAGACGTTCATGCCGCCCGCGTCCCCGGTGCCGGGCTGCGCGAGCGGCGAGGTGTGCACCGAGAGCACCGCGACCCGGCGTGGCGGGCGGCGGACCGGGGAGGGCGGCCGGGCCCGGAGGCGGGATCCCGGGGGTCCGCCGCCGTCCGGTCGACCCCTGCCACGTGTGGAGGGTGTGCCGTCCGTCGCCGTCCTCGCCGCCGGAATCACGGAGCCCACCTTAGGCAACGCACGCGGGCGGCGTCCGTCCGGAACGGACCGCGCGCTCTAGGGTGGCGAGCCGTGACCTCACCCACCCCCGCCACGGACCGGCCGGTCGTCGTCGTCACAGGGGCCAGCTCCGGGATCGGCGCCGCCACCGCGCGCGCCCTCTCGGCGGACGGCTGGCACCCGGTCCTCGGCGCGCGGCGCATCGAGCGTCTCCGGGAGCTCGCCGACGAGACCGGCGGCACCGCGCTGCCCCTCGACGTCACCGACGCCTCCTCGGTCGAGACGTTCGTGCAGCGGGTGCGCGACCTCGGCAACGTCCGCGGCCTGGTCAACAACGCCGGCGGCGCCAAGGGCACCGAGACGGTGATGGAGGCCGACGAGGAGCACTGGCGCTGGATGTGGGAGTCCAACGTCCTCGGGACGCTGCGGATGACGAAGGCGCTCCTGCCCTCCCTGATCGCGTCGGGCGACGGCCACGTCGTCACGATCACCTCGATCGCCGGCCTCGAGGTCTACGACGGCGGGTCGGGCTACACCGCGGCCAAGCACGCGGAGGGCGCGCTGCACCGCACGCTGCGCGGGGAGCTGCTCGGGCAGCCGGTCCGGCTCACCGAGATCGCCCCGGGGGCGGTGGAGACGGAGTTCGCGCTGGTCCGCTTCGACGGCGACCAGGAGCGGGCCGACGCGGTCTACGCCGGGATCACGCCGCTGACGGCCGAGGACGTGGCCGCGACGGTCGCCTTCGCCATGAGCCGCCCGAGCCACGTCAACATCGACTCGATCGTCATGAAGCCGCGGGACCAGGCGACGGGGATGAGGTGGGCGAGGCCCTCGTGAGCACTAGGGCGTGTCTGGCGGATCATGAGAGCCATTCGAGGGTGGCTTTGAGGGTGATCCCGCCGGCGTAGTTGATGGCGAGTTTGTCGCTGCGCTGAGACAGCCCGCGCCACTGCTTGAGCCAGGAGAAGCCGCGTTCGACCACGTTGCGCTGCTTGTAGAGCTCGGCGTCGAACTTCGGGGGGCGCCCGCCGCGGGAGCCGCGGCTGATGCGCCTGGCTTTCTCGTCGTCGCGTTCGGGGATGGTGTGTGGGATGCCGCGGCGGCGCAGCATCGCCCGGTGGGCCTTGGAGCTGTAGGCCTTGTCGCCGAGCAGGTGATCCGGGCGGGTCCGCGGCCGGCCGCCGTGCTCGCGGGCGACTGAGAGCCGCTCGAGCAGCACCGGCAACAGCGGGCTGTCGTGGGCGTTTCCGCCGGTCAGGGTGAACGCCAGCAGCCGCAGCCGGCCGTCGGTGAGGGCGTGGACCTTGGTGTTCAACCCGCCGCGGGAACGCCCGATCGCGTGGTCGTCGGGTTCGTGCTTGCCCGCCGCGGCGCGGACTTCAGCCAAAGATCCCGGACGGGCCCCCTGTGTCGCCCGCGGCGGCCACGACAACGTCCTCCCGATCGCCGCTGGCCAGCGGGGCGCCCTCAGCGTCCTGGGCCGGCTCGACGGGGGCGGGCTTGGCGGTGGCGGCGTTGCCGCCCAGCCGGCGCAGCGTGGCCCCGTGCTGGTGGAGCTTCGCGGCGGTGGAATCAGCCGAGACCTGCCAGTCGATCTCACCGCGGGCATCGGCCTCGGCCCGGGCGCGGGCCAGCAACCGGTCGAAGGTGCCGTCGGCTGACCAGCGGTTGAACCGGTCGTAGACGGTCTGCCAGGGCCCGTAGCGCTCGGGCAGATCACGCCACGGGGCGCCGACGCGGAACCGCCACACCATCGCTTCGAGCATGCTGCGGTGCTCCCGCCACCGGCCCCCGCGCCGCGGGGTGCGATCCGGGAGCAGCGGCTCGATCCACTCCCAGGCCTCGTCGGAGATCTCCTGCCTGATCACAGCAAGATCTTCCCCCACAACCCCTCAACGGTCCGTCAGACACGCCCTAATCCGCCCTATGGGGCGGATTAGTGCTCACGGGCGCGAAGCGCACCTACAGCGCCGACTGCGCCTTCCACGTCGACCACGGCACCGTCCAGTCGTAGACGTCGCCGTCGCGGGCGGAGAGCTGGATCCGGGTGCCGGTGACCTCGACGGGGTCGCCGTAGATCGCGGTGTCGTAGTAGGCCTTGGCGTCGTCGACCGAGAGGTTCACGCAGCCGTGCGTGACGTTGCTCGAGCCCTGGGCGGCGGCCGACTTCGGGTTGGCGTGGATGAACTCGTCGTTGTTGCTCATCCGTACCGCCCACTGCTCCACGACGTCGTAGTCGTACTGGCGGCTGACCATCCGCTTGTCGGTGAACTTCTCGGTGACCACGTGGATGCCCGAGCGCGTGGTCCGGTTCGGGTCGGCGTCGATGCCGTAGGACGCGGGCACGTCCATCACCTGCTTGCCGTCGCGGACCACGACCATCCGGAAGCTGTTGACGTCGGCCTTGACGATCTGCGAGCGGCCGATCATGAAGTGCGAGCTGACGTCCTCGTGCCCGAAAGCCCCGCCGCCGAGGTCGACGCCGAGCAGGTCCGCGGTCACCGTGACCTTCGTGCCCGGGTCCCAGTACTCCTTCGGTCGCCAGTGCACCCGCGAGCCGCCGTCCTGGTCGGGCAGCCACGCCCACGAGCCCTCGGTCGGCGTCGAGGTCTGCACCTGCAACGCCCGCTGCGCCGCGGCGCGGTCGGCGACGTGCCCGTCGAACTGGATCTCGATGGGCGCGGCGATCCCGACGGTGCGCCCGTCACCGATGTTGAGGGTGGCCTCGAGCTGTCGGCGCGGCGCGACCGTGTGCAGCGTGCCGCCGAGCGGGCTCGAGTGCCCGTCGCCGGCCGTGGCCGTGCCGGTCCAGGTGTAGGTGGTGGCGTAGGCGAGCGGCTCCGAGGCGGTCCAGCTCTTGCCGTCGGGCGACAACGTGCCCGGCACCGGGCCGCCCCCCGCGGGCGTCAGCGCCACGCCGGAGAGCCGCCCGTCGGGCACCGAGACGGACACCGGCGTCGTCGGGGTCACGTCGGTGGCGTTCGCGGCGGGGGCGTAGACGACCGGGACCGGTGGCGCCGAGGGCGAGCTCGGCGCGCCCGCGGAGCCGGCCCCGCCGCCCGAGCAGGCCGACACCAGCACCAGCACCGCGGCGACGACGAGCCACCGCGCCGCCCGCGCGGTCCGCTCCGTCGTCCTCATGCCGTTCCCGCTCCCCCGACCGTGGCCACCTGGATGAGACAACGACGGCGGCCCGAACCGCGTGACTGGAGTGGCCCGAGTCCCGGAAATCACCGGGTTGTCGCGACCTGGCCGAGCGGTCAGTCCAGGGCACACCCGACGAGCACGGGCTCGGGGTGCAGGCGCACCCCGAAGGCCTGCTCGACGCGGTCGCGCACGTCCCGGGCCAGGGCCAGCAGCTGGGTCGTGGTCCCGTCGCCGCGGTTGGTCAGCGCGAGGGTGTGACGGGTCGAGACACGCACGGGCGCGTCCGGACCGGGGTGGCCCCGCGGGACGCCCGCGCGCTCGATGAGGGCAGCCGCGGAGAGCTTGACCCGGCCGTCGGCCGTCGGCCAGGCCGTCACGGGCCGCTGGTCCGCGGCGGCGACGCGCCGGGCCACCTCGTCGGCGACCTCGGGTGCGACGACGGGGTTGGTGAAGAACGAGCCCGCGCTCCACGTGTCGTGATCGGCCTCGTCGAGGACCATCCCCTTGCCGCGGCGCAGCTCGAGGACCGCGTCCCGGACGGGGGCGGCCGCGGCGCGGGTGTCCTGCTCCACCCCGAGGACCCGGGCGAGCTCGGCGTAGCGGACCGGGGCGGAGCACCCGTCGGTGGTCAGCCGGAACCGGACGGCGAGGACGACCTCGCGGTCGGTCCCCTTCAGCCTGCTGGTCCGGTAGCCCAGCCCGAGCTCGGACGCCGGCACGGTGACGACGTCGTCGGCGGCGCGGTCGTACAGCGTCACGTCGACGAGCAGCTCGGAGGTCTCGACGCCGTAGGCCCCGACGTTCTGCACCGGGGTCGCCCCCGCGCAGCCCGGGATGCCGGAGAGGCACTCGAGCCCGCCGAGGCCCGCGTCGACCGTCGCCGCCACCAGCTCGTCCCAGTCCTGGCCCGCCTCCACGCACAGCAGCGCCTCGCCGTCGTGGCGCTCCACGGTGTGCCCGCGGGACTCCAGGTGGACCACGGTGCCGGCGAACCCGCCGTCGCCGACCACGAGGTTCGAACCGCCGCCCACGACGAGCAGCGGCTCGCCGGCCGCGTCCGCCTCGCGCACCGCCGCGACGATCTCCTCCGCGCTCCCGGCGCGGATGAGCCGGCGGGCCGGACCGCCGAGGCGCAGCGTCGTGAGCGCGGCGAGCGGGGTCGCGGGCGGCGTCTCGAGCTTCGTCGTCGGGATCGGCACGGTTCGACGGTAGCCTCCCGCTCCGTGGCCCAGACGATCTCCCACCGCGCACGGTGGGACGCCGATGCGCAGACCGTGTACCGCACCCTGGTCGACGGCGACTACCTGCAGGCACGCCTCGCCGAGCTCGGGGGCAAGGACCCCGCGCTGGTGGAGCGCTCCGTCGACGACTCCGGTGCCCGGGTGGTGCTGCGGCACTCGGTCGCCGTGGAGTTCCTGCCTTCGGTGATCAAGCGGTTCACCGGGGGCGACCTGGTGCTCGACCGCGTGGAGACCTGGGCCCCGGAGGAGGCGGGCGGCTACCGGGGCACGTTCGAGGTCACCGTGCGGGGGCTGCCCGGCAAGCTGACCGGGACACAGTCGCTGCACGACGTCGAGGGTGGCTCGGAGAGCACCGTCGAGGGCAGCGCCGAGGTGCCGGTGCCCTTCGTCGCCGGGCGGATCGAGTCGATCGTCAACGAGCAGGTCGGCGGCCTGCTCGACGGCGAGGACGAGTTCACCCACCGGTGGCTGGCCGAGAAGGGCTGACCGTCAGCGACGGACCGTCGCTGACACCTGACCCTCAGGATGGACCGTTCCTGACATCCGGGCGCACTACGTCGTCTGGACGCCGTTCGACGCGCCCACGTGCGGCACGCGCGCGGCGGGGATCGCCCCCAGCCGGCCCTTCGAGTAGTCGGAGAACGCCTCCATGACCTCCTCGCGCGTGTTCATCACGAACGGGCCGCCCCAGGCGACCGGCTCCCGCAGCGGCCGGCCCCCGAGCAGCACCACCTCGAGCTTCGGGTGCCTGCCCTCCTGGCCCACCGCGGCCGCCAGGCGCAGCGACTCGCCCGGGCCGAAGACCGCCAGCTGCCCCGTCGACACCGGGCGCCGCTCCGCTCCCGCGTACCCGTCGCCGGAGAGCACGTACACCAGCGCGTTCAGCTCCGCGTCCCACGGCACGTGCAGCTGCGCGCCGGGCTCGAGCGAGGCGTGCGCCATCGTCATCGGGGTGTAGGTCGATCCGGGTCCGGAGAACCCGTCGAGCGATCCCGCGATCACCCGCACCAGCGCGCCCGCGTCCGGCGAGGTCACCAGCGCCGCCCCGCCCGCGCGCAGGTCCTGGTAACGCGGCGTCACCCACTTCTGTGCGCGCGGCAGGTTCACCCAGAGCTGCAGGCCGTGGAAGAGCCCGCCGGACGCGACGAGCGACTCCGGGGGCCGCTCGATGTGCAGCACGCCGCCACCGGCCGTCATCCACTGCGTGTCGCCGTTGGTGATCAGCCCGCCGCCGCCGTGATTGTCGGCGTGCTCGAAGGTGCCGTCGATGATGTAGGTGACGGTCTCGAACCCGCGGTGCGGGTGCCACGCGGTGCCCTTGGGCTCGCCGGGCGCGTACTCGACCTCGCCCATCTGGTCCATGTGGATGAAGGGATCGAGGTCGGCGAGGTCGACGCCGGCGAACGCGCGGCGCACCGGGAAGCCCTCGCCCTCGAACCCCCGGGGCGCGGTGGTCACCCGGCGCACGCCGCGCTCGGTGACCCCGGTGTCGGACCCGAGGTCCGCGAGGCGGGGAAGCACGGTCAGGTCCGGGACGGTGACGGCGGGCATCGCTTCCTCCAGGCTGCTTGAAGGTTCAACGACACTGCTAACGGCCGAGACCCTCCACGGATTCCGCACCGGGCAGCCGCCCGAGCACCGACCCGGGCACGACGAGCTTGCTGCCCCGGATCCCGCTCCCGACGACGACGGCGGGCGTCGCCAGCACCGCGGTGTCGACCAGCAGCGGCCACACCGCCGGGAGCCCGAACGGGGTGATGCCGCCGTAGGCCATGCCGGTGAGCTCCACGGCGGTGTCCATCGGTGCGAAGGACGCCTTGCGGACGTCGAGGCGCTTGCGGACCACGGAGTTGACGTCGGCCCGCGTCGTCGCCAGGACCACGCAGCCGGCGAAGCGCTGCTCACCCGAGCGTGACCCGACGACCACGACGCAGTTGGCCGAGGCCTCCAGCGGTGACCCGTAGGCCTCGCAGAACGCCGCGGTGTCGGCGAGGTCGGGGTCGATGACGGCCACACTGCATGACGCGGCGACGTCGGCGGGCAGCGCGGCCAGTGCGGCGGCCACCGGCTCGGCGAGCAGGTCGGGGCGGTCGAGGGCGGGGACGAGCTGCAGGGTCCCCGCCGCGGACGTGAGGTCCGCGGTCACCAGCGACCTCCGCGGCCGTGCTGCACATCGACCACCTTCGGGCGAACGTCGACCAGATAGACCAGCACCGCGCAGAGCGCGACGAGCCAGAGGATCGCGAGGCTCGCCACCGGTCCGCCGACCGAGATCACCAGCAGCAGCGCACCCACCCCGGTGATGCCGCACCAGGCCGGCTTGGTCAGTTTGTCGACCGCGGTGAACGCGTCGGCGCGCTGCAGCAGGGCGTGGATGAACGCGTACAGACCGACCGGGATCGCGACGACCCAGATCAGCATCGACAGGTAGTAGTCGAGGTACTCGAACACCGGCACTTGCAGCAGCACACGGCGAGGATACGTGCTGGTGGGACCGGTCGGCCGGGGCCTGCTGCCTCGGTCCGCGAGACGACGACGGCCCCACCCTCCCGGTGTGGGGGGACGGGGCCGTCGTGGTGGGGGGAGCGTCAGCTCTTCGCGCGCTTGTCGGCGGCGGTGGTGGCCGCGGACTTCGGCGCGTTCTTCGGGCCCTGCTTCTTCGGCGCGGTGCGCGCCGCGGCCTTGCGGGTGACGCTGCGGGTCTCCGAGGCCACCTCGTCGCCGGCCTGCTCGACCTCGGCGGCGGCCTCGGTGCCGGCCTCGGTCAGCGTCTCGGCGGCCTGCCCGGTGACCTTCTGGGTGTAGCGCGCGGCCCGCTCACCGACCGAGCGGGTCTGCTTGGTGACTCCGGCCAGGACACCCTCACCGCGCACCCGGAACTCCTCGACGGTGTCCTCCAGGCGGCTCTCGAGCTCGCCGGAGACCGAGTCGACGGCCTCGAGGGCCTGCTTGACCTGCGGCCGGGCCTTGATCTTCGAGTAGGCGCTGGTGCCGCGCTTGACCAGGTCGTCGTAGACGCTGCGCACCGCGGCCAGGTAGCTGTCGGCCAGCCGGCGGAAGTCCTCGGCGGAGAGCTTGCCGCGCAGCTCCTGCAGCTCGGCGGGCAGGTCCTCCACGCGGGCCTGGACCTCGGTGGCGCCGGCCTGCACGCGGGCGAAGGCCTCCTGGGCGCTGGCGACGGCGTAGTCACCCAGGCCCAGCAGCGCCAGCGACGGCGCGCGCAGCGGGTCCACCGCCTCGGAGACGGCCTTGGTGGCCTGGTCGCGGGCCTCGCGGACATCGAACTTGGTCGGGAACGTGACGGCCATGGGGATCACTCCTCTTCGGTCTGTTGGCACCCACGCTAACATCAGTGCTAGCTGATGCAAGCACTCTGTTTGCGCAGATGGGGTGGCGTGTCGCACACCCGGGGAGATCGCCTCTGTGCGCTGCGACGATGGCCGCGCTAGCCTCTGCGCCGATGGCGGTGGGGCCGGCCGACAACCGCGCCGACCCGGCGCCAACGGTCCCTGGAGCCTGACACCTGGCCCGAGCACGATGCCGGTGGCACGCACGCGCCCAGGGAGCAGCCGTGAGTCACCCAGAGGATCCGGAGATCGCCGAGGACGTCGTCGCCGGCCGGGAGCCCGGCACCGACGTGCTCCGGGGCCAGGGCGCCGCGGTCGCGGCGGTGGCTGTGGGCGGGGCGCTCGGTGCCCTGGCCCGCTGGGGCATCGGTCTCGCCTGGCCGACGCCGCACGGCGGGTTCCCGACGGCGACCCTGCTCATCAACGTCGTCGGCTGCCTGCTGATGGGCGTGGTCGTCGTCCACGTCACCGAGGTGCGCGAGGCCCACCCGCTGGTGCGCCCGTTCCTCGCTGTGGGTGTCCTCGGCGGCTTCACCACGTTCTCCACGTTCGCGGTGGACGCCCAGCAACTGCTCACCGGGCGCCATCTGGGCACCGCGTACGGCTACCTCGCGGCGACGGTGGTCGGGTCGGTCGGCGCCGCGGCACTCGGCCTCGCCCTGGCCCGGGCGACGGCCCGGGTCGGCCACCGGTGACCGCGCTCTGGGTGGTCCTGGGCGCCGCCGTCGGGGCGCCGCTGCGCTACCTCACCGACCGCGCTGTGCAGTCCGCACACGGCACGTCGTTCCCGTGGGGGACGGTCACGGTGAACCTCGTGGCCTCGCTGGTCCTGGGGATCGTGACGGGGGCCTCGCTCGGGTCGACGGTGAGCGCGGTCGTCGGGACCGGCTTCTGCGGCGGGCTCTCGACGTGGTCCACGCTCGGCTACGAGACGGTGCGCCTGGCCGAGGCCGGGGAACGCACCCACGCGGTGCTCGACGTCGTGATCCAGACCTTCGCGGGTCTCGGCGCGGCGGCGCTGGGCCTCGTCGTCGGCGCCACGCTGTGAGGGCCGGCCGGGATGGCAGCAACGGCACGTTCCGGGCGTCAGACGCCAGATTCAGGTGAGCACGCCGATAGGGCCGTTCACGACACCGGGATCAGCCGATCACCAGCTCGCCGATCGTGTAGATGATCAGCCCGGCCAGCGCGCCCACGACGGTGCCGTTGATCCGGATGAACTGCAGGTCCCGGCCGACCTGCAGCTCGATCTTGCGCGAGGTCTCCGGCCCGTCCCAGCGCTTCACGGTGTCGGAGATCAGCCCGGTGATCTCGGGCGCGTAGCGGGTCACGACGTAGGACGCGGCGTCGACGATCCAGCTGTCGACCTTCTCGCGCAGGCCCTCGTCGAGCACCATCCGCTCGCCGAAGCGGCTGACTCCGTCGGTCACCCGGCGGCGCAGCTCGCTCGAGGGGTCCTCGGCGGCGTCGAGGATCATGGCCTTGCCGGTCGCCCAGGCCTTGCTGATGAGGCCCTGCACGTCGGGGTGGTCGAGGAGCTGCATCTTGATGGACTCGACGCGCTCGATCGTCTCCGGCTCGTGCTGCAGGTCACCGGCGAAGCTGGTCAGGAAGCGGTCGATGGCCTTGCGCAGCGGGTGGTCGGGGTCGGACTTCACCGCCCACGCGAACGACAGCGCCTCGGCGTAGAGCCGGTCGCCGATCAGGCCGTCGACGAAGCGGGGCGACCAGCTCGGGGCCTGCTTGCTGACCAGCATCATCACGGTCTCGTGGTTGACGCGCACCCAGTCGTACACGCGGTCGCAGATCAGGTCGACGACGCGCCGGTGGGCCCCGTCGTCGAGGATCCCCTCGAGCAGTCGGCCCATCGGCGGGCCCCACTGCTGGGCGACGACGCGGCGCGTGACGGCCTGGTCGATCACCGCCTGGACCTCGTCGTCCCGGAGCACCGCGACGGCGCCGCGTACCACGGTGGCGGCCTCGGCCGTGACCCGCTCGGCGTTCTCGCGGCGCGAGAGCCACGCCCCCGTCCGGTGCGCGATCCGCGCCGAGCGCAGCCTCTCGCTCACCACCGGCACCGAGAGGAAGTTCTCGCCGACGAAGTCCGACAGACTCTCCCCGAGTTGGTCCTTCTTCCGCGGGATGATCGCGGTGTGGGGAATCTTCAGCCCGAGGGGGTGCCGGAAGAGCGCCGTGACGGCGAACCAGTCGGCGAAGGCACCAACCATGCCGGCTTCCGCGGCCGCGCGCACGTAGCCGGTGACGGCCGGGCCGCCGTGGCGCTCCCAGGCGAGGAACACGATCCAGACGACCGCCGCCCCCACCAGGAACGCCGTCGCGACGAACTTCATCCGCCGCAGGCGCGTGCGCTTGCCCTCGTCGTCGACGAGCCCCATGAAACCGGTCGCGCCCGACGGGGTCGCGGTCGTCTGCTGCTCCGGTGCCCCTGCACTCACCCCATGGATTGTGCCCCCATCGTGTCAGCGACCCGACGGGGCGAACCGCGAGAGGCTGTCGGACGAAGCGACCACGGGGTCCGGATCGCCCGCATCGTCGTCGACTCCCGGCGCGTTACACACACGACGCCCCGGGAGGCCGGCGACCTCTCCGGGCGCGACGACGCGCCCCTCGACACCCCGTGCGGCCGACCGCGCCCGGCCGCACGGGGTTTCCGCGCCCCCCGGGCGCCGTGCTGCCCCACGGCGACCGGGGGGCGCCCAGCTGTGTCCTCGCGCGAAGGTGACGGCCCGCCCAGCAACGAGCGAACGGCACTCTCGCTCCGCTAGAAGAAGCGAAAGTGCCGTTCGCTCGATCAGGAGCGCTCGCAGGCGATCCAGTCAGCTCGTCTCGACGGTCGGTGAGTAGCGCTCCATCCAGGCGTTGAGCTGCAGGACGTTCTCCATCTGCGCCCGGTTGACCTCGAGGCTGGTGCCGGCCTCCGACGGCGCGTCGACCGCGGAGCGGAGGTTCTCCGGGGCGAGGAGCCGGCGGACGGGGGCGTCGGAGTCCGCGAGCAGATCGGCGAGGTCGCCGCGCACCGCCTTCTCGTAGGCCGGGTCCTGGGTGGAGGGGTACGGGCTCTTCACGCGCTCGACGATGGAGGCCGGCAGCACGTCGCGGGTGGCGGCGCGCAGCAGCGACTTCTCGCGGCCGTCGAAGGTCTTGAGCGCCCACGGGGTGTTGAAGACGTACTGCACGAGCCGGTGGTCGCAGAAGGGCACGCGCACCTCGAGCCCGCTCGCCATCGACATGCGGTCCTTGCGGTCGAGCAGGATCTGCACGAAGCGGGTCAGGTGCAGGTAGCAGACCTCGCGCATCCGCCGCTCCTGGGCCGAGACGCCGTCCACGTGCGGGACCTCGGCGAGCGCGTCGCGGTAGGACTGGTCGACGTAGCCCGGGAGATCCAGGGCCTCGAGCAGGCCGGGGTCGAAGAAGCTGCGTGAGAGGTCCACCGGGCCGCTGCGACCGGTCGTGTACGCCGCCATCCACGGGAAGGTGTCGGCGTTCACGGCGTCGGCGTCGTGGAACCACCGGTACCCGCCGAACACCTCGTCGGCGGACTCCCCGGACAGTGCCACGGTCGACCGGCCCCGGATCGCCTTGAACAGCAGGTAGAGCGAGGTGTCCATGTCGCCGAGCGAGAGCGGTAGGTCACGGGCGCGGAGGACGGCGGCGCGGGCCTTCGGGTCCATGAGGTCGTCGTTGGAGAGCGTGATCGCCTCGTGGTCGGCCGCGACGTACTCGGCCAGCTCTCGCACGTACGGACCGTCGGGGGTGTCGCGCATCGGGTCGGCGGTGAAGGCGTCCTCGTAGCCGACGAAGTCGACCGAGAACGACCGGACCGGCCCGGCGTCCTGGTCCCGCAGCTGCCGCGCGGCGATCGCCGTGATCGCGGACGAGTCCAGGCCACCCGAGAGCAGCGAGCACAGCGGGACGTCGGAGATCAGCTGGCGCTGCACGATGTCGTCGAGCAGCTCGCGGACGTGGGCGACGGTCGTGTCGCGGTCGTCGGTGTGCTCGAGGGCCTCGAGCTGCCAGTACCGGCGGATCGAGAGCCCTTCGCGGCGCACGCGGACCAGCGAGCCGGGCCGCACCTCGTGCATGCCGCGGTACCCGCCGTGGCCCGGCGTCTTGACGTGCGAGAGGAGCTCCCGCAGCCCGTCGAGGTCGACGACGGCCTCGGCGCGGGGATGGGCGAGGATCGCCTTGGGCTCCGAGCCGAACAGCACCCCGTCGGGCGTCGGGTAGTAGTAGAGCGGCTTGATGCCCATGCGGTCGCGCACGAGGAAGAGCTCGTCGGAGCGCACGTCCCACAGCGCGAACGCGAACATCCCGTTGAGCCGGGTGACGACGTCCTCGCCCCACTCCAGCCAGCCGTGCAGGATGACCTCGGTGTCGGAGTCGGTCCGGAAGCGGTGGCCGCGGCCCTGAAGCTCCTCGCGCAGCTCGGTGAAGTTGTAGACCTCGCCGGAGTAGACGATCGACAGCCGCGTCTCACCGGTCACCGGGTCGTCGAGCACCATCGGCTGGTGCCCGCCGGGCACGTCGATGATCGCGAGCCTGCGGTGGCCGAGGGCGGCGTGGCCGGTGGTCCACAGGCCCTCGTCGTCGGGTCCGCGGCAGACCATCGTCTCCGTCATGGCCCGCGCGACCTCCCGCGCGGCGGGGTCGTCGTCGAAGTTCCCGGTGAAGTCGACCGTTCCTGCGATGCCACACATGCGGGGCTGACCTCCTGTCGTCGTCCGACAGGTCCTGCCTACCCTGCTTGCTTAGCTCATGTAACCAACTGTGACTTGTCGGGCTCCGCCCGAGTGTGCGTGCGTTTCCGTGCCTGGACACGGAAACGCACGCACGAGGCGTAGTAACACCCTGAGCGGCCGAGGTCCTGGGACATCCCCCTGGTGAGGTGTTCGGGCTTGGAGTCCCTACCGCACCAGGAGGATGTCGTGTCCGACCGTAGCCGCCGTGGTCTGTCGCGTGGTGATCGTCGCCGGAATCAGCGGTTGGCCGCGCTGCGGGAGGTCATCACGCGCGAGACCGTGGTGATCGCGTTCGATCTGGCCGCGGACAAGCAGGCCGTGGCGGTGTGCGATCCGGACTCGCGGGTGCTCGCCCGGCGCAGCGTCACCGCGAAGGCCTGGCAGCTGGGCCAGGCCGTGGCGTGGGGCATTGCGCGGGCCCGTGAAGCGGGGTTCGACTCGCTGGTGGTGGCCTGCGAGCCGACCGGGCACCGGTGGCGGGTGCTCGACCAGCTGGCCGCCGAGGCGGGTGTGCGGCTGGTGTGTGTGCAGCCGCTGCTGGTGCGCCGGGCCCGCGAAGGTGAGGACGTCACCCGCAACAAGAACGACAACGCCGACGCGGTGATCATCGCCCGGCTGGTCACCGAGCTGCGCTGCTATCTGCCCGAGCGCGCCGAGCCGGCCTGGGCGCGGCTGCGTCACCTCGGCGCCCGCCGCGCCCGACTGGTCGTCGACGCCGGCGCCGCGCGCCAGCAGGTCCGCGACCTGCTCGAGTGTGCCTGGCCGGCCGTGCTCGAGGCCGCCGCCCACCCGCTGGTCACCAGCAACTGGCTGGCCGCGGTCACGGTGGCCCTCGAACGCGTCGGCGAGGGCGGGGAGCTGTCGGTGATCCGCGGCTGGGGCTGGGACCGGTTCGCCGCCGCGGTGCGCCGCGAGCTGGGCACCACCCGCTGGTACTCCGCGGTCGTGCGCGCGGTCTTCGACGCCGCGGTCGCTCCCGCCGCGGCCGGGCTCGGGGTCGCGGCCCAACGCGTCGGGGCCCTGGAACGGGCCCGGTTCGCCCTGGCCGACCTCGCCCACGCCCGCCGCGAGATCACCGTGGTCGAGGCCGGCATGCTCGCCGTCCTCGACCACCTCGGCGTGAGCGACCTGGCCGCTAGCATCCCCGGAGTCTCGACGGTGCAAGTCGCCGCGATCCTGGCCGAGTCCGGCGACCCCCACCGGTTCAGCAGCGCCCGCGCCCTGGTCAAACACGCCGGGCTCTGCCCCCGAGCCAACGAGTCGGGCACCTACACCGGCCACACCGCGATCAGCCGACGCGGCCGGCCCGGACTACGCCTGGCCGCCTGGCGCGCAGTGTTCACCGCGCTGCAGCACAACCCCGTGCTGGCCGCGCGCCACCAGCTGCTCACCGGCCGCGCCGAGCACCCGCTCAGCGACACCCAGGCCCGGGTCGCGGTCGCGGCCAGCCTGCTACGCCAACTGCACGCCGTGATCGTCACCGGCACCCCCTGGACCGCGGCCACCGCCGCCGGACTCGACCGCGACGACACCGCCACCGCCGAGGGCGCCACCGGAGCCGCCGCTGCCTAACCCACCGCGTCGCTGACACCCCGGACGGGGCGAGCTCGCAGAGCCGTCGAGGTCACACCTCGCAACTGACCCTGAGCAGCCCCGCCCGTCTGCCCACCAAGCCCGGATGAAGGCTATCGGGAACAACCCGGTTGGAACGCTACGTAGGGCCGCAGACGGGCGCAGGCACCCCACCAGAACCAGCGACAACCCCCACCCAACATCAACTCGGCGCTACCGCCCCGAGCGATCACGCACGCCCAAGACCGCCCGACACCCCACTTGACTTCGACCTCATAGGTTGGTCAGCCCAACGGCAGGCGGATCTCGAACGTCGTCCCCTCCGACGAACTATGGACGCGGATGTCCCCGTGGTGCTTGCTGACGACGATCCGCCACGAGATGTCGAGGCCGAGGCCGGTGCCCTCGCCGACGTCCTTCGTGGTGAAGAACGGCTCGAAGATGCGGGGCCGGACGTCGTCGGGGATGCCGGGGCCGGTGTCGGCGATCTCGACGACGGCGGTGTCCTGCTCGCGCCGCGTGCGGATCGTCAGCGTCCCGGAGCCACCCATGGCCGACACCGCGTTGTCGATGATGTTGGTCCAGACCTGATTGAGCTCGGCCGGGAAGCAGGGCACCTCGGGGAGCTCCAAGTCGAAGTCCTTGACCAGCTCGATCCCCTCGAGCTTGCGCGACATCATCGTCAGCGTCGACTTGAGCAGCACCCGCAGGTCCGAGGGCTGGTAGGGCGCCCGGTCGAGCTGGGAGTACTGGCGCGCGGCGCCCACCAGGGTCCCGATCCGCGCGGTCGCGTCGGTGATCTCGCCCATGAGCGTCTCGGTCTCGACGGCGTAGGCGATCCAGCGCACCGCCGCGCCCAACGTGCCCTCGGGCACCGTGCGCTCCACCTTCGCCAGCCACTCGGCGTCGAGCCCGCCCGCGACCAGCACCGCGGCGAGATCCCAGGCGCCGTCGACCTCCCGGTCGGCGAGCCAGTCACCGATCTCGTCCTCGGCGTCGGAGGTCTGCATCGCGGTGAGCTCGGGGGCCGTGGCCACGCCGAGCACCGCCTCCTCCTGCAGCTCGACCAGCTGGGAGACCACGGCGCCGTCGAGCTTGCCCGAGGCGAGCATCGCCAGCTTGTGCCGCATCCCGGCCACGCGGTCGCGCAGCGACTCGGTGGCGCGGATGGCCGCGGCGGCAGGGTTGTTCAGCTCGTGGGTCAGCCCAGCCGAGAGCGACCCGAGGGCGAGCAGGCGCTCGCGCTCCCCCACCGCGGTCGAGGTGCGCTGCATCCCGAGGAACAGGCCAGCCACCAGGTGCATCGGCATCGGGAACCATTCGCGCAGCACCTCGGCCCACAGCGGCGCGGGCAGCGCGAGCAGCGTGGTGTCCGCGCAGGCCCGCAGCGTGTGCTTGTAGGTCTGCTCGACGCCGGGCACGTAGGCCTCCGTCGACCCGCCGTAGGTGCCGGGCGTCGCCGACCGGCTGACCTCGACCTCGTCGCCGCGGACGGTGCGGATCAGCGAGATCTCGCCGCGGGAGAGCACCCAGAAGCAACGTGCGGGCTGACCCTCGCGGCACACGTCCTCGCCGGCCGGGACGTCGACGACGTCGGCGTGCTCGCCGATCCAGGCGAGCTGGGCGTCGTCGAGGGACTCGAAGAGGAAGAGCTCCCGGAGGGCCTCGGGGGTCAGTTCCGGGCGTTCGGTGGTGGTCATCTGTTCTCCAACCAGCGGTGCACCAGGCTCACCGCCATCGCGCCCTCGCCGACGGCGGAGGCCACGCGTTTCACCGACCCGCCCCGGACGTCGCCGACGGCGAACACCCCGGGCAGGGAGGTCTCCAGGTGGAACGGATCGCGCTGCGGTTCCCATCCCGACGGGACTCGGGAATCGGGGGCGGGCGGCAGGTCCGGCCCCGAGAGGACGAACCCGCGGTCGTCGCGGACGACGACGCCGTCGAGCCAGTCGGTGCGCGGCTCGGCACCGATGAACACGAAGAGCCAGTGCGCGTCGACGACCTGCTCGTCGCCGGTGTCCCGGTCCCGCAGCGTGAGCTTCTCGAGGTGCTCATCGCCGGACGCGGCGACGACCTCGGTGCAGGTGCGGACCTCGATGTGGTCCACCGCCTCGATCTGCTCGATGAGGTACTGCGACATCGAGGCCTGCAGCGACGGGCCGCGCACGAGCATGACGACGCGCTGGGCGTAGCGGGAGAAGTTCATCGCCGCCTGGCCCGCGGAGTTCGCACCGCCGACGACGTAGACGGTCTCGCCCGCGCACGAGGGTGCCTCGGTGGTGGCGGCGCCGTAGTAGACACCGAGGCCGGCGAGCTCGGTGAGCCCGGGGGCGTCGAGGGTGCGGTAGGAGACGCCGGTGGCGAGCACGACGGCGTGCGCCGCGACCTCGCTGCCGTCGTCGAAGGTGAGGACGCGCACCCCGCCGCGGCTCACGAGGCCGGTGACCGTCCGCGTCGTGAGGATCTCCACCCCGAACTTCACCGCCTGCCGTCGGGCGCGGTCGGTCAGCTGGGCGCCGGAGACGCCGTCGGGGAAGCCCAGGTAGTTCTCGATGCGGCTCGACGTGCCCGCCTGCCCGCCGGTGGCCACGGACTCGACCAGCACGGTCCGCAGGCCCTCCGAACCGCCGTAGACCGCGGCGCCGAGCCCGCCGGGGCCGCCGCCGACCACCGCCAGGTCGTACAGCGCGTCGACCGCGTGCGTCGCGAGTCCGGCCTCCTCGGCGACCTCGGCGTCGCTGGGATCCACCAGCGCCCGGCCCTCCCCGGTGACGACGACGGGCAGCCGCGCGCCGTCGAGGCCCGCGGCCTCGAGCAGCCGGTGGCCCTCCGGGTCGTCGACCAGGTGGAAGCGGAAGGGCACCTGGTTGCGGGCGAGCAGGTCGCGCAGCTCGTAGGAGCGCGCCGACCACCGGTGACCGATGATCCGCGTCTCGGTGGCGGGCCGGTCGGGGGTGCGTCGCCACGCCTCGAGCAGCTGGTCGACGACGGGGTAGAGCTTCTCCTCCGGCGGGTCCCAGGGCTTGAGCAAGTAGTGGTCGAGGTCGACGACGTTGATGGCCGTGATCGCGGCCTCGGTGTCGGCGTACGCGGTGAGCAGCACGCGCCGGGCCCGCGGGAAGATGTCCATCGCCTGCTCGAGGAACTCCACGCCGCTCATCCGCGGCATGCGCTGGTCGGCGAGCATGAGGGCGACCTGCTCGCCGCGCAGCGCGATCTCCCGCAGGGCCTCGAGGGCGGCCTCGCCCGAGTCGGCGCGGACGATGCGGTGGTGTTCGCCGTACTCGCGACGGAGGTCGCGCGCGACGGCCCGGGAGACCCCCGGGTCGTCGTCCACCGTGAGGATGACCGGTCGGGGCACGAGAACAGCCTAAGTGGACGCGCCACCTCCCGGTCGTGCTCGCGCCCGCGGTCCGGGCGAATCGGCCACGGCGGACGATCCTCGCGTCCTACGCTCGCCGGGTGACCGGGGCGGGGCGGGTGGCGGGCGCGCTGCTCGTGAGGTCCCTCGCCGCCCTCGCCGTCCTCACCCTGCTCCCGCCCACGGCCGCCTCGGCCGCCGTGCCCGGTCCGCCCGCACCCGACCCCTCGCTGCTCGCGGGCCTCGACCCGACGCCGTCGCCGCTGCCGGGCGCGACGCAGCGCGTCGCGTGCGTGTCCCCGCTCGACGGCGACGACGGGACCGGGGCCACCGCGCACCCGTGGGCGCAGGACCGGTTGCGGACCAGTGACGCGTGGCGCTGGGGGCGGGGCGCCGGCCAGACGGTCGCGGTCATCGACACCGGGGTGGCGGCCCACCCCCGACTCGCCGGACGCCTCCTCGACGGCGGGGACTTCGTGGGGCCCGGGCGCAGCGCCACCGCCGACTGCGACGGCCACGGCACGCTCGTCGCGGGGATCGTCGCCGCCGCACCGGACCCGTCGTCGGGACCCTCGGGCTTCGTCGGGGTCGCCCCGGAGGCGCGGGTCCTCGCGATCCGCCAGAGCAGCGCCACGGTCACGGTGGCCGGGCGCTCGCAGCCCGGTGCGGGCGACGTCACGACGCTCGCACGAGCCGTGCGCCACGCGGTCGACCTCGGCGCGACCGTCGTCAACATCTCCGAGGCCGCCTGCCTGCCGGTCGCGGCGGCCCCCCGGGTGCTGGCGCCGCTGCGGGCCGCGGTCCGGGAGGCGGTGGACCGCGACGTCGTCGTGGTCGCCGCGGCCGGCAACGCCGGCTCGGGCGCCTGCGTGCAGACCGACCCGGCGGGCACGGAGGAGGGACAGGTGGTCGCGCCCGCCTGGTTCGGCGACGACGTCCTCTCGGTCGGCTACGTCGGGCAGGACGGCCGCCCCTCACCGCGCACCGTGCGGGGTCCGTGGGTGTCGGTGGCCGCGCCCGGCACCGACGTGGTGTCCCTCTCGCCCACCGGGCCCGGGCTCGTCGACCGCGTGCAGGCCGCCGGCGGCGGTACCGACGACCCCGCCGGCTCGCCCATCGAGGGCTCCAGCTTCGCCGCGCCCTACGTGGCGGGGGTCGCGGCGCTGGTCCGCGCCCGCTTCCCGACGTGGTCGGCCCGCCAGGTGACGGCACGGATCGTCGCCACCGCGGAGGGCTCGGGCGGGTCCCGCGACGACGCCGTCGGCGCCGGGATCGTCGACGCGGTCGCCGCGCTGTCCCGGCCGGTCGGGACCGCCCCGGGCGGCGCCGAGGGCGCCGGAGCGGGGCGGGTCGACCTGGCCGGAGGCGGGGATGCACACTCCGGGGCGCGCGCGGTGGCGCTGATCGGCACCCTCGGAGCCGCCGGCCTCGGCGGCCTCGTCGTCGGTGCGGTCGTGCTCGCGCGCCGGGCGCGCCGACCGCGGTGAGGGGCCGGACGCGCCTCGCCCCGGCTCCGCTCGCGACGACCGCCGTCCGACCGCGACCGAGGAGCCATCGTGCGGATCACCCTGGCCCAGACCGACGCCACCCTCGGCGACCTCGACGGCAACCTCAAGCGCGCGGAGCGGGTGATCAGCGAGGCCGTCGACGCGGAGTCCGACCTCGTCGTCTTCCCCGAGCTCGCGCTCTCGGGCTACCAGATCGGCGACGTCACGCACGACCTGTCGATCTCCCCCGACGACCGGCGCCTGCTGCAGCTCTCCGAACGCGCCGGCAGCGCCGGGATCCTCATCGGCTACCCCGAGGCGGGCACCCACGGCCTGCACACCTACAACAGCGCGGGCTACTACGAGGACGGGAACCTCGTCCACGTCCACCGCAAGCTCTACCTGCCGACCTACGCCACCTTCGAGGAGCGCAAGCACTTCCTGCCCGGGCAGCACTCCCGGGCCTACGGAGTGCGCGGCGGGCGGCACCGCGCGGCCACGCTCATCTGCAACGACGCCTGGCAGCCGCAGGTGGCCTTCCTCTCCACCCAGGACGGTGCGCACCTGCTGCTCGTGCCGGCGAACTCCGCGCAGTCGATGTCGCCCGAGCGCTACGACTCCCGCGAGTACTGGCGGAACATCACGACGTTCTACGGGCGCATCTACCAGCTCTTCGTCGTCTTCGTGAACCGCGTGGGCGTCGAGGGCGGCCTCACGTTCTGGGGCGGCTCGCACATCGTCGACCCGTGGGGCGAGGTGGTGGGCGAGTGCGGCGAGGGCGCCGAGGCCGAGGAGGCCCTCACCTTCGAGATCGACCTCGCCGACGTCCGCCGCCGGCGGCGGGACATCCCGCTGGTGCGCGAGGCGCGCCTGGGCCTGCTGCGCCGGGAGATCGACCGGCTGCTCGACGAGGGCGGGGACCTGTAGGTGCGCTTCGCGCCCGTGAGCACTAGGGCGTGTCTGACGGACCGTTGAGGGGTTGTGGGGGAAGATCTTGCTGTGATCAGGCAGGAGATCTCCGACGAGGCCTGGGAGTGGATCGAGCCGCTGCTCCCGGATCGCACCCCGCGGCGCGGGGGCCGGTGGCGGGAGCACCGCAGCATGCTCGAAGCGATGGTGTGGCGGTTCCGCGTCGGCGCCCCGTGGCGTGATCTGCCCGAGCGCTACGGGCCCTGGCAGACCGTCTACGACCGATTCAACCGCTGGTCAGCCGACGGCACCTTCGACCGGTTGCTGGCCCGCGCCCGGGCCGAGGCCGATGCCCGCGGTGAGATCGACTGGCAGGTCTCGGCCGATTCCACCGCCGCGAAGCTCCACCAGCACGGGGCCACGCTGCGCCGGCTGGGCGGCAACGCCGCCACCGCCAAACCCGCCCCCGTCGAGCCGGCCCAGGACGCTGAGGGCGACCCGCTGGCCAGCGGCGATCGGGAGGACGTTGTCGTGGCCGCCGCGGTCGACACAGGGGGCCCGTCCGGGATCTTTGGCTGAAGTCCGCGCCGCGGCGGGCAAGCACGAACCCGACGACCACGCGATCGGGCGTTCCCGCGGCGGGTTGAACACCAAGGTCCACGCCCTCACCGACGGCCGGCTGCGGCTGCTGGCGTTCACCCTGACCGGCGGAAACGCCCACGACAGCCCGCTGTTGCCGGTGCTGCTCGAGAAGCTCTCGGTCGACCGCGTCGGGCCCGGACACCCGCGCACCCGCCCCGCTCACCTGCTCGGCGACAAGGCCTACAGCTCCAAGACCCACCGGGCGATGCTGCGCCGCCGCGGCATCCCACACACCATCCCCGAACGCGACGACGAGAAAGCCAGGCGCATCAGCCGCGGCTCCCGCGGCGGGCGCCCCCCGACGTTCGATGCCGAGCTCTACAAGCAGCGCAACGTGGTCGAACGCGGCTTCTCCTGGCTCAAGCAGTGGCGCGGGCTGTCTCAGCGCAGCGACAAACTCGCCATCAACTACGCCGGCGGGATCACCCTCAAAGCCACCCTGGACTGGCTCTCATGATCCGCCAGACACGCCCTAATCCGCCCTATGACACGGATTTGTGCTCACGGGGCGAAGCCACCAATTCGCCCCGGCTGATCGTCACCGCGTTGCCACGCAGCAGCACCCGGTCGCCCGCCACCTCGACGCCGACGGTCCCGCCGCGGCGCGAGAGCTGCGCCCCGACCAGCGAGGGCTTGCCGAGCCTCTCGGCCCAGTATGGCGCGAGGCAGCAGTGCGCCGAGCCGGTCACCGGGTCCTCGTCGATCCCGACGGCAGGCGCGAAGAACCGGGAGACGAAGTCGGCGTCCTCCACCCCGTCGTCGGCGGCCGCGGTGACGATGACGCCGCGGCCGGTCGCGGCCCGCAGCACGGCGAGGTCGGGCTCGAGCTCCCGGACCTCCGCCGCGGCCGAGACCTCGACGAGCACGTCGTAGCGGCAGCGGGCTACGGCGATCACCGACGCGCCGAGCGCGTCGGCGAACTCGTCGGCGAAGTTCCCGCCGGGCAGCCCCGCGACCGGCACGTCGATGGGGAAGTCCAGCGCGATGGCCTCGCGGCCCGCCCGGTCGGCGCGCAGCACGCCGGAGGCGGTGCGGAACGCGATCGGCGCGCTCGTCAGCCCCTCCTCGAGCAGGACGTGGGCCGAGGCCAGCGTCGCGTGCCCGCAGATGTCGACCTCGACGGTCGGGGTGAACCACCGCAGACCGATCTCCCCGGTCGTGCCCAGCGTCGAGAGATCGACGAACGCGGTCTCGGAGTGGTTCATCTCGGCCGCGAGGTCCTGCATCCAGCCCGCGTCGGCGGCCTCGCCCCGCTCGCCGTCGAGCAGACACACCCCGGCCGGGTTGCCGGTGAAGGGCACGGAGGTGAACGCGTCGACGACGAAGAGCTGCACGGCGACCATGGTGCCGTCTCGTGGCGCTCGGCGGGGGGCCCGGCGCCCTCCGATGTCTGGCCCGGCCGGACGACGCGTGACGAGCAGGGTCGCCCGAGAGGAGTAGGAGCTCCGGGGAGCCTCACCTGACCGTGACCGATGTGCCGCCGTCTACTCTGACCGGTGCCATGAGCACCGTCTTCGTCGTCACCGGAGCCTCCTCGGGGGTGGGACGCGCGCTCGCGCAGTTCCTCGCGCGTCACGGCGTGACCGTGGTGGGGCTCGACCGCCGGGACCCGCCGGACCGCGAGATCGCGCACGTGCGGTGCGACCTGGCCGACCCGCACTCCATCGACGCGGCCGTCGAGGGTCTCGACGAGCGGGTGGACGCCCTGGCCAACGTGGCGGGCCTCCCCGGCACCTCACCCGCCGACCAGGTCCTCGGGGTCAACTTCCTCGGCATGCGCCACCTCACCGAGCGGCTCCTGCCCCGCGTCCAGCGCGGCGGCTCGGTGGTCAACGTGTCCTCCTCGGAGGGCAGGCACTGGGTGGCCCACCTCGCCGAGCTCCGGCCGCTGCTCGCGACGACCTCGTTCGAGGAGGGGCTGCGCTGGTGCCGGGAGCGCCGGCCGGACCGCCCGGTCTACGACATCTCGAAGGAGGCCGTTCTCGCCTACACGACGGCTTCGTCGACGCTGACCTGGCCGGACGGGGTGCGGATGAACGCCGTCGCCCCCGGCCCCGTACGCACCCCGCAGCTGCCCGACGTCGAGCGCTCGTCCGACCCCCGCCGTCTCGCCCGCCAGCGCACCGCCGCCGGGCGCGACGCCGAGGCCGACGAGATCGCCTCGGTGGTGGCGTTCCTGATGTCCAACGAGAGTCGCTGGATCAACGGGCAGACCCTCGCCGCCGACGGTGGGGTGACCGCGGCGACTACCTGGGCCGCGCTGCAGACCCGCTGAGCCGTCGCCCCGCCCTCTGTGTACGTCACGGTGCAGACGTGCGTCACCAGCGACGATCACGGGCGTTTGACACCGCGAGGCCGGGTTCGACGGAGATCGGGGTGTCCATGCGCAGGGCTCGAGGACGGCAGGCACAACGTGGTCGCAGGTTCGCCGCGGTGCTGATCGGGGCCGCGGCCCTGTCCACCGCCACCCTCGGCTCCGCATGGGCCGACCAGGCTCCCGTGCCCGCCCCGGCGCCGCACGTCGCGGTCCCGGCTCCCGCGCCGGCTGCCGCTCCCGACCTCGGCGCCGCCATGGACGGCGGCGTGCACCCCGGCGTGCAGATGCGCACGGCGGGCGCCCAGTGCACCGCGAACTTCGTCTACACCGGCGGTGGGAAGACTTACCTCGGCCAGGCGGCCCACTGCTCGGGCACCGGCTCCGCCGACGAGACCGACGGCTGCACGTCGAAGTCCCTGCCGCTCGGGACGCCGGTGGAGATCAGCGGCGCGTCGAAGCCGGGCAAGCTGGCCTACAACTCGTGGCTGGCCATGCAGGGCTCCCACGAGAAGGACCCCGACGCCTGTGCCTACAACGACCTCGCCCTCGTCGAGGTCGATCCCGCCGACGTCGCGAAGGTGACCTCGTCGGTGCCGTTCTTCGGCGGCCCGGTCGGCGTCGACGCGAACGGCACGACGCCGGGCGAGCGGGTCGCGAGCTACGGCAACTCGGAGCTGCGCGCCGGCGTGCCCGCGCTGAGCCCGAAGATCGGCACCAGCCTCGGCGACGAGGGCCACGGGTGGAGCCACCTCGTCGCCACCGCGACCCCGGGCATCCCCGGCGACTCGGGCAGCGGCTTCCTCTCGGCCGACGGGCGTGCGCTCGGGGTCCTCTCCACGATCAACTTCACCCCGGTGCCCGGGACGAACTCGATCGGTGACCTCGCGAAGATGCTCGCCTACGCCCGCGGCCACGGTGCGCCCGGCGACCTGTCCGTGACGAACGGCGGTCCGTTCCGGAGCCTCTAGGTGCGCTTCGCGCTCGTGAGCACTAATCCGTGTCATAGGGCGGATTAGTGCTCACGAGGCCGAAGGCCACCGACCCGGTTCGCCGACGACCCTCCCGCCCTCGAGGACGAGGTGGGTCGGTGTCTCGGGCAGGGCGACAGTCACGTCATCGACCGCGGCCCCCGTCGCTCGTCCCACTGCTGCGGCCAGCTCGTGCAGCAGGGTGCTGATGGTGTCCACGTCACGGCCGGCTCGCACGGACACCCTGGAGGTGAGTGCCCGCCCGCGGGCGCTCACCGACGTACGCATTGCCCCGAGTTCCGCAGATGATGGCGGGTGCTGGGACACGGCTGGGCTGAGTGTGCTGGTCAGAGAGTCACGCGGGCGCGGGGACGTTGGAATCGCCTAGTACACGGCCCGGCGGCGACGACTTGTCTGAGCTGCGCTGGAGGCGATAGCGTCTGGGACATGTTCTTGCGGGAGGTGAAGCGGACCACCGGGACGGCAGCCAGGTCCGCTACCTGCAGCTGGTCCACAACGAGTGGGACAGCGCCGCCCGAACCTCCCGCACGAGGATCCTCTACAGCTTCGGGCGGGCCGACCAGGTCGACACCGCCGCCATCGAGCGGTTGATCGGGTCGCTGGCGCGGCTGCTCGACCCGCAAACGGCGTGGCGGGCCACCGCCGGCACCGAGCTCAGCTTCTTGGGCGCCCGCCCGCTGGGCGGGGTCGATGTCCTGGACCGGCTGTGGCGGCGGCTGGGCATCGACACCGCGCTACGCACCGCCGGACACCGCCAGGCCGGTCGGGGTCGGGGGCGGCCCCGCGAGGTCGAGACCACCGAGCGGGTGATCTTCGGGCTGGTCGCCAACCGGGCGCTGGCACCGAGCTCGAAGCTCGCCGCCGCCGACTGGATCACCCACGACGTGCACCTCGACGGGCTCGACGAGGTCTGCGACGACGCCTGCTACCGGGCCATGGACTGGCTCCACCAGGTCCGGGAGCCGCTGGAGAAGGAGGTCTTCTCCCAGGTCGCGAACCTGCTCAACCTCGAGGTCGACCTGCTGTTCTTCGACACCACCTCCACCTACTTCGAGCTCGAGCACGCCGACGACCCCGTCGACCGCGACCCGCAGGGCCACCGCCGGCCCCCGCCCAACGACACCGGCGACGCTCAGAGCAGCGACGACGGCAACAACGACGGCAACCACGACGGGGACGGCAACCACGACGGGGACGGCAACCACGACGGGAACGGCAGCGAGGGCAGCGGCGGCGAGGGCAGCGACGGCGGGAACGGGGCCGGGTTCCGCACCTACGGCAAGTCGAAGGACTCCCGCGACGACCTGCCCCAGATCGTGATCGGGATGGCGGTCACCCGCGAGGGCATCCCGGTCCGGTGCTGGTGCTGGCCGGGCAACACCAGCGACTCCGCGCTGATCCGCCAGGTCAAACACGACATGCGGGACTGGACCCTGGCCCGGATCGTGTGGGTCGCCGACCGCGGGTTCTCCTCGGCCGAGAACCGCCGCTACCTGCGCCGCGGCGATCACCACTACATCATCGGGGAGAAGCTGCGCTCCGGGTCCGCCGAAGCCACCGCGGCGCTGGCCCGACCCGGCCGCTACCAACACCTCGGCGACAACCTGCAGGTCAAGGAGGTCCGCATCGCCGAGGGCGAGCGGTTCGTGGTCTGTTTCAACCCCGAGCAGGCCGAACGCGACGCCGCGCTGCGCGAGGTGATCACCGGCAAGCTCACCGCACTGATCGCCGACTCCGATCAGCTCTCGGTGACCAAGCGCGCCGAGCTGCGCGGGCGCATCTCGACCATGCCCGGGCTGGCCCGGTTCCTGCGCACCACCGGCGGCGGGCTGCTGCGCCGCGACAACACCCGCGTCGAGGCCGAGACCAAGCTCGACGGCAAGTACCTGCTGCGCGCCTCGGACCCGTCGCTCTCCGCCGAGGACATCGCGCGCGGCTACCAGCAGCTGCTCGAGGTCGAACGCGGCTGGCGAGACATGAAGCAGATCCTCGACCTGCGCCCGGCCTACCACCGCCGCGAAGAACGCATCCGCGCCCACGTGCAACTGTGCTGGCTGGCCCTGCTCCTGATCCGGGTCGCCGAGACCACCACCGGGCAGACCTGGCCGGTGATGCGCCGCGAGCTCGACCGGCTCCACGCGATCACCTACACCGGGCCCACCGGCACCTTCCGGCAGACCACCGAACCCACCAAGCCCCAGATCGACCTCTACGCCCAGCTCGACCTGCCGCGGCCCAAGAAGATCATCGAGATCACCGCCGCAACCCCCTGACCAAGCACAACACCGACGCCTAGTCACACGCGCAGTACCCGCGCGACCGCACATTCCCGCAGGTCAACCCCACAATCCGGGTACTAGACGATCACCATATCTGCGGAACTCGGGATTGCCGGCGCCGGTGGTCCAGAAGATGACATGAACGATCGACCGAGGTGCGCCGGTGATCGCGCTCGTGGGCATCGGTGATCTGGCGTGCGAGCTCGTCCTTCTGCGAGTCAGGTCGTCGTCGGTCGTTGAGCTCGTGGCGCGGCACATGAGGAGAGTCCGCCGGGACTGCCCATGGCCAACGCCGCTCCCGCAAACCGGCTCGTGGGCGACACCCTCTCGAACGCTCGCGGGAGGAGCTGGTGATGCCGACGTCGCCTAGCTCGTGAAGGTCCCCAGACCGAAGGACGAGGTCGGAAAGACGTCACGAGCGCCCAGGCGAAGGTGCTGCTGGAAGCGCCCGGGCCACGCGCACCATCGTGCAGACCGTCCTCCGCGCGGCCGGCCATCTCGTTGCTCCCGAAGGTCACCCGCAGGGAGAACGTCTCTGAGCGAAGGTCGCGGAGGGCCTCGGATGCGAGCCCGCTGCTGAAGTAGTGCTGAAGTGGACCGCGGCGACCTCAGTCGTTGCAGAAGTTCCGCCGCAGCGTCTCCCCGTTCGGGGAGCCTCCGAGAGTCGCGGAGATGCGGTCCCACGACCAGTCGGCCTCGCGGGCCTCACGCACCGCCAGTCGGAGCGCGTTCTGCGCCACCCGTCGGGCTTCGGTCGCGCTCTGCAGGAGTTCTTCGACACTAGCCATGCCACAAAGTGTGGCACACTACGTGGCTCGCGTCGAGGCGCCCACTCCGCGCTGGGCATTGCTGCACGGGATTTACCGCACGGGCCGTCGTCGGGTCTCTCATTGGTGGCGCGGGGTCGCCTCGGACAGGTCGATCGTGCCGCGGCAAGGGCCACCTCATCGACCACCGCCGGCTCTCCCGCTGACAAATTGTGGCCCTTGCGGCGTTGCAAGCGGACTGTCACCCCGAAAGCGCCGCCGAGGGCGAGACCCCGTCCCGACCACCACCGCACACCTGCCCCGGACGCCACCCGGCCCTCCTCTCCAGCAGGTCTGCCGCCCCGGCCTGCGGTGCTGCGAGCGCCGGCCCACGGCCCGCCGGCGAGCTATGCGGCCGCGTGGTGTCGGTCAGTCGCGGTTGCGGCCCTCTCCGTCTCCTCTCTTGCCGCGTTCGACAGCGTTCTGGCACAGCCAGCTGGCGACCTTGACGAGCTTGAGGTTCGTGTCCTGGGAGGATTTGACGAGCATCTGAAAGGCCTCGGAGTCGTCGACGCCGAACCGCTCGATGATGATGCCTTTGGCTCGACCGATGATGTCCCGGCTGTCGATGGCTCGGGTGAGGTGCGCTGCGGTCTCGCTGCCGTAGAGGAGCACGGCGGCCTGGGCACCGAAGAGAGCGGCGACCAACTGGGCTTCGGTGGTGAAGGCGGCTGGGGTGGTGGAGTAGAGGTTCAGGGCGGCGCGGAATCCAACGCCGCTGGCGGCGATCTGGGTCGAGCACATGGACCGGTAGCCGGCGTCGACCGCAGCCTTGGCGTAGCGCGGGCAGCGTTCGGCGTCGTCACCGGCGAGGTCATCGACCACGATCAGACCACCGGGCGGAGGGTTCTTGGCCGCGTCGATGCAGGGCCCTTCGTTGAGGTCGGTCTGCAGCTGGTCCAGCTCGCCGATGGCAGAGGCCGTGGCGTGCCGAGACTCGATCTTGGCGTCCTCGGACATGGTGATCCCGCCGGCGTCGGCGCCGGGCACGGTTTCCACAGCGTGAACGACGATGCTGTCCAGGACGCTCTCGGTGTAGCGCAGGTCGCAGCCGCGCGCCATCTCCTCGGCAGCCGAGCGGAGCGCGACGATCACTCGCTCCTGCTGGCTGGGCTCGGTGACGTCGTCGGTGGCCGGTGGCGGCTCAAAGGGTGGGTACTGCACGTACCGCACGATCCACCGCCGGGGCACCGCGTGTCGAGGGGAGTGGTGCCCACGTCGCAACCATCGTGCCCGACTCGGCGGCACCCGGCCCGAGAGGCTGCAGGGCGGAAGAACGGTGACGACCCTGGCGAAGCTGGCTGTTCAACGACCACCAAGGCCGCCCCGGCCGGCGGCCTTCGGCCGCCAACATTTGAGGGCTGCCCACGACCGTTGCTAAGCGAAACCACACGCGTCGGAGTCCGGGCCTCTCCCTCGGCGGCGCGGGGTCACCTCTGACAGGTCGGGCACGCGAGGGCAAGGGCCACCGTCACCTCGCCACTTCGAGGGCCTGCGTCGCGGCCGGGCTGCCCGACGTCCGGCTCCACGATCTCCGTGACACCGTGGTCAGCCTGCTGCTCGACCTCGGGACGCCGCCCGCGCGTGGTCCCGACCGTCGCCCGCCACGCGCACGTCGACATCACCATGGCGATCTACGTCCACACCAACCTCGACGCCAGGCCCTCGACGCCATCGAGTGGGAGGACCTGTGACGGCGGCTGCTGAAGTCGCTGCTGAAGGCGCCCCGACCAACCACCGAGCAGAACCAGCGAAACCGCTGGTGAGAAGGGGTGGCCAGGGGCGGGGTCGAACCGCCGACCTATCGCTTTTCAGGCGATCGCTCGTACCGACTGAGCTACCTGGCCCTGGCCCACGGCGTCGGTACGACGCCGGCTTCGGCCGTGCGACCCAGACGGGACTCGAACCCGCGACCTTCGCCGTGACAGGGCGACGCGCTAACCAACTGCGCCACTGGGCCTTGCTCTTCAGTTACCGCGTACCCCCAACGGGATTCGAACCCGCGTTGCCGCCTTGAAAGGGCGGAGTCCTAGGCCGCTGAACGATGGGGGCTCGGAGCTCGCCTGATCTCGCGAGGACCTTACCCCTCCAGCGTCGGAGACCGTCCGCCCCGTTGGGTGTGCCCACAAGCTTACGGGACGGCTCCGACCCCGCCGGTAGGCACCCCCGCCGACGTGGACCCGGGCTCCCCGGGGACGGTGGCCATGCCGCCCGCGGCCTGCCACCGGGCGAGCCAGGACGGCTCGGCGATCCCGGCCAGGAGCACCGTCCAGGAGGCCGCGGTCCGTTCGCGGATGGCGGCGAGCTCGCCGGCGGCCACGCACACGGACCGGATGCCGGTCCCGAGGGCCACCACCGTCCGGGCGAGCTCGACCGGGTCGATGCCCTGGCGCAACGAGCCCGCCTCCCGGGCGCGGGCGAACAGGTCGGCGTGGACGGCCTCCCAGAAGTCGGCGGGCCACCGCGCGTGCCCGGCGCCGAGGGCGCCTTCGCTCACCACGCGCAGCCCCGCCCGGCACGCCACCTCGTCCCGCAGGAGCGCGGCGTACCCGACGGCGACGTGGACCGCGGTCGTCAGCGGGTCGTGGCCGCCGGCGACCCACTCCGCGACGACCTCGGGCAGGCGGGCCGCCATGAGGTCGACGACCGCCCGCGCCATCGACTCCTTCGACGCGAAGTGGAAGTACATCGCGCCCTTGGTGACGCCGCTGCGTTCCAGGATCCCCGACAGCGAGGCGGCGTGGTAGCCCTCGGCCGCGAACTCGTGAGCCGCGGCGGCGAGGATCGTCTCGCGGGTCGCGAGCGCCCGTGCCTGGCGTCGCCCCGTCCGTGACCCGACGTCGGGCGTCGCCCGACCGCCCCGACCCGTGGCCGGAGACGCGGGCTGCGGAGGGATCTGGACCATGGCGGGACCCACGCTACGACGGGATGCTGGGAGGACCCGGTCCCGCCGCGCCGGGTGTCAGCGACGCACGGGCGGCGGTTCGCCCGACTCGCCGATCAGCCCGAGCATGTCCAGCAGCTCGCGGCAGTCCTCGGAGTCCAACGCGTTGCGAGCGACCGCCATCCGGGCGCGGTGCACCTGCTCGTCGCTGACCCGGTACACGTCGGCCGCGGTGCGCTGGGCGGGGACGCCGGAGACGACCCCCGTCCCCCCGGTGTCCTGCCCCGCCCGCGGCTCGGGCACCCCGGCCGTCTCGGTGGCACCGCGTTCCGGGTGCGGCCCGGCCGGTCGTCGTCGTGGCCCCGGCGTCACGCTCATCCGTCTCCCTCGCCCCTGCCCGTCGGCTGCCCGACGGCAGCCGCAGACGCTACAGAGCGGCGATGCGCTGTGCAGCCCTCTCTCAGGGTGAGCCGGAATCTCCTCAGAATGCTCCATGCGAGCGGATCCGGACGCCCGAGGCCGGGGACGCCCACACGACTGACTCCCTAGTCGACCAACGCCTGGTAGACCAGCGCGCGCAGTGCACTGCGGATCGGGTAGGCGCTCGAGGGCATCAACTGGGTGAAGAAGAGCGCCGTGAGCTCCTCCTGCGGGTCCACCCAGAACGCCGTGCTCGCCGCGCCACCCCAGGCCATCTCGCCCGCGCTGCACAGCGTGCGGTACCGCGTCGGGTCGAGCACCACCGACACCCCGAGGCCGAACCCCACCCCGTCGAAGGGCATCTCGGCGAACAGCGGCCGCCCGACCTCCTCCAGATCGGCTCCCCCCGGCAGGTGGTTGCGACCCATGTAGGCGACGGTGCGCGACCCCAGGATGCGCACCCCGTCGAGCTCGCCGCCGCGCAGGAGCATCTGGGTGAAGCGGTGGTAGTCCGCGGCTGTCGACACCAGCCCACCGCCACCGGAGAGCCACGTCGGAGCCTGGAGGAACGGCGCGCCGAACGCGTCCGCCCGCGCCCGGGACCCGTCGGCGACGCGGGCGTAGAGCGCCGCGGTGCGCGACGGGTCGTCGGCGGTGAACGCCGTCGCCGTCATGCCCAGCGGACCGAGGATCTCCTCGTCGAGGAACACGTCGAGACGGCGCCCGGACACCACCTCGATCAGGCGTCCGAGCACGTCGGTCGCGTGGCTGTAGTTCCACTCCGCGCCGGGGGTGTGTACGAGCGGCATCCGCGCCCACGCCGCGACGCAGCCGGCGAGGTCGAGCCCCTCGGGCACGCCCCAATCGAACCCGGCCGCGCGGTACATCTCGTCGACCGGGTGGGCGTGGTGGAAGCCGTAGGTCAGCCCGGCGGTGTGGGTGAGCAGGTGCCAGACCCGGATCGGCTCCGGGCTGGGCACGGTCAGCGGTGCCGCCGCCGACCCCTTCAGGTACACGCGGGGTTCTGCGAACTCGGGCAGCCACCGGCTGATCGGGTCGTTGAGCTCGAGCTGGCCCAGCTCCCAGAGCACGAGCGCGGCGACCGAGGTGATCGGCTTGGACATCGAGAAGATGCGCCACCGCGTGTCGGGCTCGACCGGCAGGCCCGCCTCGTCGTCGCGGCGCCCGACCTCGCTCGCGTGCACCACGTGTCCGCGACGAGTGACGACCACCTGCCAGCCCGCGAGCCGGCCGTCGTCGACGTAGCGGCGGAAGTGGTCGTCGATGCGGGTGAGGCGGGACGGGTCGAACCCCAGGGCGGCGGGGTCCTTCTGGACGGCGAGCGGAGAGGTCATGCCCGCATCCTCACCCCGTCGGGCCCGGTATGCGCTCCGCGCACGGCTCCTACACCTCGCCGAGCACCTCGGCGACCTCGTCCACGGCCTCCCGCGCCCACAGGCGGTCACGGAGACGGCGCGTGAGTCCCTCGGCGTGCGAGAGCGCCGCGAACTCGGCCACCCGCTCCGCACAGGCCGCCCGCGCCGAGGCGCGCAGCGTCTCGTACCCCTCGAGCCCGGGCAGGATGCGGCCGTCCGAGCGGTCGAAGGCCACGCCGAGGGCGTGCGCGTCGAGCAGGGACTGGTTCTCCTCCTCGCCGGCGTGCGGCAGCAGCGGCTGCGCGGCGGCGCCGAGGACGGTGAGGCGGTTGCGGGTCCAGCGCGACAGCGGGCGCTGGTGGGCGATGACCTGCTCGGGCTCGCGCCCGACGACCGCGCTCACACTGCGGCGCAGCTCCGGTTCCAGCCGGGAGACGACCCACTCCCGCTCGGCGGGCGGCAGGTCGGCGCGCATGAGGAGGACGATCTCGGCGCCGCCGTGCGGGGAGGGCAGCCGCATGGCCTGCAACTGCGGACCCGACCAGACGCGCAGCTCCGGGCTCTCGGGCTCCCCCGCGCTGGAGGCCACGGTGGTGCGGCGCACGACGAAGGTCGGCGACAACGCACCCGCCCCGGCCTCGAGCAGGCCACGCACCCGACTGGAGGCGCCGTCCGCCCCGACGAGCGCCTCCGCGCGCCACTGCTCGCCGTCCTCGACGGTGACCAGGGCCGCGTCCCCGATGTCCTCGACCGCGGTCGGTCGGCGCTCGTAGTGCACGCCGATCATCTCGTCCGCCGTGCAGGCTTGCGCGAGGGCCCGCCGCACGTCCCGGCGCGCCACGACGAGGCACGGGTAGCCGAACCGGGCCCGGGCGACGTCACCGAGCTCGACCTTGCGCAGCGGCTGGCCGGTCGCGGCGTCGAGGTGGCAGTAGCGCTGCACCTCCAGGGCCCGCGGGCGCAGCACGTCGAGCAGCCCGAGGCCCTGCAGGACCCGCGCGGCCGAGGGACGCACGACCATCGAGCCGGACGCGCCGGCGTCGTCGACGGACTCGGGATCGGGTCCCCGCTCCAGCAGCTGCACCGGGAAGCCCTGATGGGCGAGGCACAGCGCTGCCGCGAGACCGTCGATCCCGGCACCGAGGACCAGGAGCGGGACGTGCTCCACGAGACCCCCGATTTCCCTCGAGCGGCGGCTGACAAACGCTGCACCGAAAAGCCTAGTCAGCGCATTCGAGTGACGCTATGGCTGCTCGGAGGCGAGATCCTCGGCGTTGCGTCAGCGTAGCGCCGGCGCAGATACTCCTTCCGAGGGATAGGTCTCCAACGTCCGGCCCTCCGTCGACGCAGCCGTTCCGACGGCGCCGAGGTGGGCCCGGCGATCACGTCTCGGAACCCTTCGGCGCCTCGTGGGCGGGTATCCCGTCGGCGTGTCGTCGATCCCCCCGACGACAGGCGGCGAACGTGATCCCTGGGCACACTCTGCCCGGGTGGCCCCGAGGTCGCCGGGCGCCGGGCCCGACGGACGGGTATCACGGTTCCGGAGCGACCACCGCCGGGCAGCGGCGGACCAGGAGGGGCACGTGCTGGTCGTGGGCCTCGTCGCGGCCCTCGTGGCGGCAGCGGCGAACGCCGGCGCCGCCATGCTCGAGGCGATGGCCACCCGCCGGGCCACGCACGCCGCAGGGGTGGTCACCAGCCCGCTCTACCTCGGCGGACTGCTCCTGGACATTTTCGGCTGGGTCCTGACGGTGCTGGCGCTGCGCTACATGCCGATCGTCGCGGTGCAGGCGATCGTCGCGGGCCAGGTGGCGATCACCGTAGTCGCCTCGCACTGGGTCTTCGACACCCCGCTGCGGCGGGTGGACCTGCTCGCGGCCGCGGCCAACGTCGTCGGGCTGGCCCTGCTGGTCGGCAGCGCGCAGACCGAGGAGCTCCCGCACGCCGGGGTGGGTGCGACGATCGCCCTGCTGGTCGTGCTCGTCGTCCTCGCCGCCGTCGGGACCGTGGCGGCGCTGCGGAGCCGGCGCTCGGTATTCATCGCGTTCCTCGCCGGGCTGGCCTTCGGCGGGACGGCGGTCGCGGTCCGGCTGGTCGACCTCGACGGGCCGGTCGGCGAGGTGGCGCAGACCGTCGTCCGCGACCCGGTGGCGTGGGCGCTCCTCGGGTACGCGGGGCTCGGCCTGGGCCTCTACACGGTGGCGCTGGCCCGCGGGGCGGTCGGACCCGTCGTCGCCGTGCTCGCCGTGACCGAGACGCTCGCGCCCGGTCTGCTCGGCCTCGTCCTGCTCGGCGACGGCATCCGCAGCGGCTGGGCCGTCCCCTTCGTTGTAGGACTCGTGCTCGCCCTCGGCGGGGTCGTGGTGCTGGCCCGCTCGCCCGCGCAGGCTTCGCTGGCCGGGGACGACGGGGTGGCCCGGCCCCCGCTCAAACGGGTGTGAGCCGGGCCAGCGCCGTTGACACACGTCCGGGCCGCGCCCGGAGGGCACGGCCCGGACGGGTCGCGTGGGCGACGTCGATCAGGACTACTTGAAGGCGTCCTTGATCTTCTCGCCCGCGTTCTTGAGATTGCCGGCGGCCTGGTCCTTCTTGCCCTCGGCCTTCCACTCGTGGTTGTCCGTCGCCCGGCCCAAGGCTTCCTTGGCCTTGCCCTTGAGCTCCTGGGCCTTGTTGTCGAACTTGTCGTCTGCGGACACGAGCGCCTCCCGATCATGTGACCCGTGGTCACCGGGAGAGGTACCCCGGCGGCGTGTGACTCAATCGACAGCGGGCAGCAGGTGCTCGGCCCCGCTCGCCTGCAGGACGACGTCGCACACGCTGGGTCGCCGGCGCAGCGTCACCCGTCCCACCTCGGGGCGACGTCCCGAGGCGCGGGCGACCAGCTGGTAGGACCCGGGCACGGCGGCCTCGAGGCGGAAGGTGCCGTCGGTCGCCGCGTCGGTCCGCGCGGCCTGCCGGCCCGACTCGTCGACCAGCGTGAGCACGGCGCCGGCGACGGCGTCGCCGTCCTCGGCGCGCACGACCCGCCCGGTGACCTCGGGGACGTGGACGGCGGACGCGGCCCCGTTGCCGCGGGACCGCTCGCCGTCCGCCCCGTCGGTGGCCGGGTCCTCGGCCGCCGCCGCGTCGGGGACCGGCCCGGGCGCCACCGCAGCCGCCGAAGAACCCGCCGCGGCGGCCCCGTCGTCGGGACCCCGGGCGCGGCGACGGCGGGCGAACCGGTCGCTGACCAGGTCGGCGACCCCCACCAGGAGGGCGAGAACGACGAGACCGACGGTGACGACGAGCCCGGAGCTGATCGAGGACGACCAGTTGCCGTGGCTCGACTCCAACGACCCGAAGAACACGGCCCCGACGGCCGCGATCCCGACCGCGGAGCCCACGCGCTGGCCGGTCTGCAGGACCCCGGCCGCCGTGCCGCCCTCCCGCGGTGGTACCTCCTCGAGCGCGAGGGTCTGGTTGGGCGCGATGACGAAGCCGCTGCCGATCCCCGCTACGAGCAGCGGTGGCGCGATGGCCCAGCCCACGGAGCCGGGGTCCAGCCGCAGCACCACGTCGGTGACCACGAGCCCGACGGCCACCGCGAGGAGCCCGAGGACCACCTGCGGCTTGCCGAACCGCGAAATCCACCGGCCACCCAGCGCCGAGGACACCGCCGAGCCGAGCGCGAAGGGGGTCAGGGCGAGGCCGGCCTCGAGCGGGGTGAACCCGCGGCCCTGCTGCAGGAACAGGGTGAGCACGAAGAAGATCGAGGTGAAGCCCGCGAAGTAGACCAGGCCGAGCGTGGTGCCCAGCGCGTAGCTGCGCGTGCGGAGCAGCCGGAAGTTCACCAGCGGGTACCCGTGGGCCCGCCGTGCGCGCCGCTCCCAGGCCACGAAGAGCAGCACGAGCAGCACCGCGACGCCCACCAGCCACCACGGTGCGCCGGACGGGTTCTCCTCGGAGAGCACCAGCGGGAGCATCAGCGCGACGACCGCGGCGCCGAGGAGGACGGCCCCGACGAGGTCCAGCGGCCGGCGATCTCCCTTCGCCGCCGGGGCGTCCCGCGGGAGCAGGCGCATCCCCAGCAGCAGCGCGACGATGCCGATCGGCACGTTGACGTAGAAGACGTAGCGCCAGCCCTCGAGATCACCGCCCCACTGCAGGAGCAGGCCGCCGGTGAGCGGCCCCACGGCGGTGGAGATTCCGATCGCCGCGCCGTAGAGCCCGAAGGCGCGACCGCGCTCGCGCCCGAAGAACAGCTGCTGGAGGAACCCGATGATCTGCGGGTTCATCATCCCGCCGGCCGCGCCCTGCAGCAGGCGGGCGACGACGAGCATCGTCGGGTCCACCGACAGGCCCGCGATCGCGCTCATCACCGTGAACAGCGCGAGCGCGATCAGGAACATCTTCCTGCGGCCACGGTCGTCCCCGAGGCGGCCCGAGGCCACCAGGACCAGCCCGAAGGTGAGCGTGTAGCCGGAGACCACCCAGGACAGCTCCGCCGAGGACGCGCCGAGTCCTCGCTGCATGGAGGGCAGCGCGACGTTGACGATGCTGACGTCGAGCAGCGTCATGAACCCCGCGACGAGGCAGACGACGAGCGCGCGCCAGCGGTTCGGGTCGGGCTCGTCGGACGGACGCGCGGGGCTCTCGTTGTGGTCGGCGGCAGTCACGGACGCCAGGATGCCCCCGCCGCCGGTCCCCAAGCATGCTCGTGACCGCCGGACCCCGCCGATCGTGACCGAGGAGGTGCACCACCGGGATGGAGGTGCTCAGCAGCAGGATCCTCATCCGTCCCCGCGACCCCGAGGCGGCGTGGACGTTCTACGGGCGCACCCTGGGCCTCGCGATCTCCCGCGAGTTCCCCGGGGGTGTCGTGTACTTCCTCGGGACCGGCTACCTCGAGGTCTCCGGACGCTCGGGCGAGGGACCGGTCGGGCCGGACGCCCTCTGGGTGCAGGTCCGCGACGTCGTGGCGGCCGAGCAGGAGCTCCGCGAGGCCGGGGTGAGCATCACCCGGGAGTCCCGCACCGAGCCGTGGGGACTGCGGGAGTGCTGGATCGCCGATCCCGACGGCCGCGCGATCGTGCTGGTCGAGGTGCCACCCGACCACCCGATCCGCAAGGACCTCCGGTCCACGTGAACGGATTTGGTCGTCGGGACGACGAAATCCGTTCACCTGAGTGAGCGTGCCAGCGCCTCCAGCGCCGGGCGCGGGTCGTCGGACGGCGAGTCCCCCAGCGCCTGGACGACGACGTGGTCCGCGCCGGCGTCGAGGTGGGCCCGCAGCGAATCCGCGGCGGTCGCCGTGTCCCCGATCCCGACGACGGCGCGGGCGAGCCGCTCCGACCCGCCGCGGACCAGGTCCGACTCGTCGAAACCCTGGCGCAGCCACGAGTTCCGGTAGTTCGGCAGACCCGAGTAGATCTCCAGGTGGGCGTGGGCGCGGCGCAGCGCGTCCTCCTCCGTCGCACCGTTCACCCCGGTGATCGCCACGGCCTGCTCGGAGACGACCCACTTGTCCGGGCCGAGCGCCTCACGGGTGACCGCGGTCTGGGCCGGCAGGACGAGGTAGGGGTGCGCGCCGTCGGCGGCCGAGCCGGAGAGCTCGATCATCTTCGGCCCGAGCGCGGCGAGCAGGCGGACGGGACGCACTCCGGGCTCGACCTGTTCGGGGACGGCGTCCATGCGCTGTAGGTAGTCGCGCGTCGTCGCCAGCGGCTTGGTGTACGTGCCGCCACGGCCGCGCTCGACGAGCGGGCCGTGGCTGATGCCGAGCCCGAGCACGAAGCGGCCCGGGTGCAGTGCGGTGAGGGTGCGGGCGCCGGACTCGGCGGCGATGGGGTCGCGCGCATGGATGTTGGCGATGCCCGTCCCGACGACGAGCCGCTCGGTCGCGTTCAGGAACGCCCCGGCCTGGGTGAGGGCCTCCTTGCCGTAGGCCTCGCCGTAGAAGAGCGAGCCGTAGCCCATGCCCTCGATGTCCCGGGCCACCTCGCAGGCCGCACCGATCGTCCACGCGTCGCTGGTCCACCAGACCCCGATGCGGGAGGGGAAGTCGATGGCCGGCCGGGTCGTCTCCGCACTGCTCATGATCGCGGACGCTAGCCCTGACCCCGGCCGTCCGCGCGCTCGGCGAGGCCTCCCTCGAGGAGTTCGGACGAACAGTGCTCCTGGGCGAGGCGGCGCAGCGCCGCGAGCAGCGTGTCACCCAGGACGGTCCCGACGACGGCACCCTCGACGGTGCGCGCGCGGTCACCCCGGTCCACGACCACCGCGACCTCGCGCCGCGCCACGTTCTCCATCGCCTCGGCGTAGATCCCGAGCTGACGGGCGAGGTCCTCGTCGCCGAGCCGGGCGTAGGTGGCCAGCACCTCGACAGCCGTGCGCCAGGCCGGGTTGAGCGAGGACACCCGCCATCCGCGCTCGCGGACCAGGTCGGCGAGGGCGCGATCGGCCTCGGCACGGGTGCGGTCGTCGGGGTCGCCGCCGGCGCCGTCGGCGGCCATGTCCGGAACCGTCGTGGCCTGGGCCCGTCCGAGCGCTTCGTGCAGTCCGACCTCCGGGTCGTCGACCGCGGCGAGGACGGCGCGCGTCGCGGCCACCGAGAGCCCGCCGACGTCGATGAGCGCCCGCACCATGCGCAGCCGGCGGAGGTGGCCCTCGTCGTAGGCGGCCTGGTTCGGGCTGGTGCGCTCACCCGGGGGCAGCAGACCCTCCCGCAGGTAGTACTTGATGGACGCCACGCTCACCCCGCTGCGGCGGCTCAGCTCGCCGACCCTCATCCGGCCTCTCCTCTCGACAGCCCCATTCGGATAGTAGTACTGTCCACTCATCGGACAGTGGCACTATCCATATCGAGGACGCTGTACGGCCCGGAGCGCCGTCACTCACCACCCCCGGAGGCCCGTCGTGACCGCACCGTCCTACGTCCGCCGCAGCGCCGAGATCGACGGCGACTTCGTCGTGCTCCTCATCGGCACCCACGTCAACCGCTGGCGCGACGTCCGCGCCTGGTTGCCCGCGGTCCGGGCGATGCCGCGGATGATCCGCGAGCTCGAGGCGCACCCCGAGCTCGGGCTCCTCAAGGCCTACGGCGGCTGGATGTTCGGCGGCCCGACCTACATCCAGTACTGGCGCTCGTACGACCAGCTCATCGCCTACGCCCGCAGCGCCGAGGCGGAGCACCTGCCGGCGTGGCGCGCGTTCAACCGGGCCACCCGGAGTCACCCGGAGTCCGTCGGGATCTTCCACGAGGCCTACCGGGTCTCGGCGGGCCAATGGGAGACGATCTACGGGGCGATGCCCGACATCGGCCTGCTCGGAGCCGGCCGAGGCTGCGAGCTGCGCCGTGGAAGCACCTCGGCCTCGCGGATGGGCACGCGCATCGAGCAGGCCGACACCGCGCCCGTCGCGGCGCCGACTTCCTGAGCCGGCCCCCATTCGAGCGAGCGGCGCCTTCGCTGCTTCTACGCGAGCGAGAGCGCCGCTCGCTCCACCCCTACAGCCCGAGCCGGCGCGCGATGAGCATCTTCTGGACCTCGCTGGTGCCCTCGCCGATCTCGAGGATCTTCGAGTCGCGGTAGTGGCGGGCCACCGGGTACTCGTTCATGAAGCCGTAGCCGCCGAAGATCTGCGTGGCGTCACGCGCGTTGTCCATCGCGGCATTGCTCGACAGGAGCTTCGCGATCGCCGCCTCCTTGGTGAACGACACCCCCGCGACCATCTTCTCGGCGGCGTGGTGCCACGCGAGGCGGGCGGCGACGGCGCGCGACTCCATCTCGGCGATCTTGAACTGGATGGCCTGGTAGCTGCCGATCGCCGCCCCGAAGGCGCGGCGCTCGTGGGCGTATCGAACCGACTCGTCCACACAGCCCTGCGCCGCACCGGTGGAGAGCGCCGCGATCGCAACGCGGCCCTCGTCGAGGATCGACAGGAACTGCGCGTAGCCGCGGCCGCGCTCGCCGACCAGGTTCTCCTCGGGGACCCGGCAGTCGGCGAACGCCAGCTCGTGGGTGTCCGAGGCGTTCCAGCCGACCTTGGAGTAGCTGGGCGCCACGGTGAAGCCCGGGGTGCCGGAGGGGACGAGGACCGCGCTGATCTCGCGCTCGTCCCCGGTGCGTCCGGTGACCGCGGTGACCGTGACGTGCGAGGTGATGCGCGTGCCGGAGTTGGTGATGAACGCCTTCGAGCCGTTGATCACCCAGTCGCCGCCGTCGAGCTGGGCGGTGGTGCGCGTCGCCCCGGCGTCGGACCCGCCCCCGGCCTCGGTGAGCCCGAAGCCGCCGAGTGCGCGGCCCACCGCGAGGTCGGGCAGCCACCGCTCCTTCTGCTCCGAGGAGCCGAAGCGCTGGATCGGCATGATCCCCAGCGACACCCCGGCCTCCAGGGTGATCGCGACCGACTGGTCGACCCGGCCCAGCTCCTCGAGCGCGACGCACAGGGCGACGTAGTCGCCGCCCATCCCGCCGTACTCCTCCGGGACCGGAAGCCCGAAGAGGCCCATCTCGCCCATGGTCGCGACGAGGTCGTAGGGGAACTCCTCGCGGATGTAGTAGTCCGCGATGACCGGCGCGACCTCCTTCTGGGCGAAGTCCTCGACGGTGGCGCGCAGGGCCTCGTGCTCCTCGGACAATTGCATGATCATTCCCCGGCTTCGGTGTCGGATTGTGGTGTGACGGTGACCAGCGGCGCATCGAGCGCGACGGTGGCGCCTGCCTGCGCGGGCAGTTCGGTGACCACGCCCGCGACGGGCGCGGTGAGCACGTGCTCCATCTTCATGGCCTCGACGACGACGAGGCGCTGGCCGGCCTCGACGTGCTGGCCCGGTTCGACCTCGACGACGCTGACCGTGCCCGGCATGGGGCTGGTGACGGCGCCGTCGCCCGCGCCGGTCGCGGTGCGCGCGGCGGCGAGACGCTCGCGCTCGCGCAGGGCCCAGGCGGCGCCGTCGCGGCCGAGCCAGGTGACGCCGTCGGCGCTGGTGGCGGTGCGGTAGCGGCGCGTCATCCCGCCGAGCGTGACGACGAGGCCGCCGGCGTCGCGACGTGCCGTGGCGGGCAGGCGCTCGCCGTTCCCGATGGTCGAGCTCCGCTCCGCCGCGTCTCCGGTGCCGATGACCACGGTCGCGGCCTCGGGCCGACCGCGCACGGCGACGTCGATGGGCTCCGGGCGCTCGACGCCGACCGGGACGAGCGTCCAGCGGGCCGGCGCGGGCTCCCCGCCGAGACGCCAGCCGCCGAGCCGGTCGAACGGGTCGCCGGTCTCGCCGCCGTCGGGCAGGCGCAGCAGTCCGTCGAGCGCGGCGGCGACCACGACATCGGCGGGAACGGTCTGGTCGGGCGTCGGGCGACGGCCGATGAGCCCGGTGTCGAGGCGCCCGGCGCGGACGTCGTCGTCGGCGAGCAGCTCGCGCAACCAGGCGAGGTTGGTCCCGACGCCGAGCACCGTGGTGGCCGCGAGCGCGGCATCGAGCCGGTCGAGAGCGCTGGCCCGGTCGGGGCCGGACGCGATGATCTTGGCGAGCATCGGGTCGTAGGTGCTGCCGACCTCGGAGCCCGCGGCCACGCCGGCGTCGACCCGTGCCTCGTCCGGCCAGTCGAGCTCGAGGATCCGCCCGCCGGTGGGGAGGAAGCCGCGCGCCGGGTCCTCGGCGTAGAGCCGGACCTCGACGGCGTGACCCTCGAGCGCCACGTCGTCCTGGTGGTAGCCCAGCGGTTCGCCCGCGGCGATGCGCAGCTGCTCGGCGACGAGGTCGAGGCGCTGCCCGCGGACGCGGACGACCTCCTCGGTGACCGGGTGCTCGACCTGCAGCCGGGTGTTCATCTCGAGGAAGTAGAACTCGCTCGCGTCGGCGTTCGTGACGAACTCGACGGTGCCCGCACCGACGTAGCCGCAGGCCCGCGCGGCGTCGACGGCGGCCCGGCCCATCGCGTCGCGCTGCTTCTCGTCGAGCACCGCCGAGGGCGCCTCCTCGACCACCTTCTGGTGGCGGCGCTGCAGCGAGCACTCCCGCTCGCCGAGGTGCACGACGGCACCGTAGGCGTCCGCCAGGACCTGGATCTCGACGTGGCGCGGGTCGGTCACGTAGCGCTCGAGCAGCAGCGTGTCGTCGCCGAACGAGCCGCGCGCCTCGCGGCGGGCCGCGGCGATGGCATCGGCCAGGTCGGTCTCGCGGGTGACCACGTGCATGCCCTTGCCGCCCCCGCCGGCGCTCGGCTTGAGCAGCACGGGGAAGCCGACCTCGCGCGCGGCGTCGGCGAGCTCGGCGTCGGTGAGGCCCTTCTCGCTCGAGCCGGGCACGAGGGGGACCCCGGCCGGAGAGACGGCCGCCTTCGCCGAGATCTTGTCGCCCATCGTCTCGATCGCCGCCGGAGGCGGGCCGATCCAGGTCAGGCCGGCCTCGGTCACGGCGCGGGCGAAGGCGGCGTTCTCGGCGAGGAACCCGTAGCCGGGGTGCACGGCGCGGGCGCCGGCCCGGAGGCCGGCCTCGACGATCGCCGGGCCGTCCAGGTAGTCGTCGACGTGCACCGCCACGTCGGCCGCGCCCACGTGCGGGGACCCGGCGTCGGGATCGGTGTAGACGGCGACGCTGCGCAGGCCGCGGGCGCGCAGGGTCGACGCGATGCGGACCGCGATCTCGCCCCGGTTGGCGATGAGCACGCTGGAGACAGAGTGGGATTCCATCGGGTCCCTCACATCCGGAAGACGCCGAAGCGCGGCTCGTCGAGCGGGGCGTGCGCGCAGGTCGACAGCGCCAGGCCCAGCACGGTGCGGGTGTCGAGCGGGTCGATCACGCCGTCATCCCAGAGCCGCGCGGTGGAGTAGTACGGGTGGCCCTGGTGCTCGTACTGCTCGCGCACGGTCTCCGCCTCGGAGGAACCGACCGTGCCCAGCACAGTCGCCGCCTGCTCGGCCCCCATGACGCTGATCCGCGCATTCGGCCACATCCACAGGAACCGCGGCGAGTACGCGCGGCCCGACATCGCGTAGTTGCCGGCCCCGTAGGACCCGCCGATGACCACCGTCAGCTTCGGTACGCGCGTGGTCGCGACGGCGGTCACCATCTTGGCGCCGTCCTTCGCGATGCCGCCCGCCTCGTACTCGCGGCCGACCATGAACCCGGTGATGTTCTGCAGGAACACCAGCGGGATGCCGCGCTGATCGCACAGCTCGACGAAGTGCGCCCCCTTGAGCGCCGACTCGCGGAAGAGCACGCCGTTGTTCGCGACGATCCCCACCGGGTGCCCGTGCAGCCGGGCGAAGCCGGTGACCAGCGTCGTCCCGTACTCGGGCTTGAACTCGGTGAACGCCGACCCGTCGACGATCCGGGAGATCACCTCGCGGACGTCGTAGGAGCTTCGCCCGTCGACCGGGACCACGTCGTAGAGGCCGGACGGGTCGAGTGTCGGTGGCTCCGACGCCCGCCGCTCCCACGGTGGCGTCTTCGGGCAGCGTGCCAGTGTCCCAACGATGTCGCGCACCATCGACAGCGCATGCGCGTCATCGTCGGCGAGGTGGTCGACGACGCCGGAGGTGCGCGCGTGCAGGTCGCCCCCGCCGAGCTCCTCGGCCGTGACCTCCTCACCCGTCGCGGCCTTCACCAGCGGCGGGCCGCCGAGGAAGATCGTGCCCTGGTTCCGGACGATGACCGCCTCGTCGCTCATCGCCGGGACGTAGGCACCGCCGGCGGTGCACGAGCCCAGCACCGCGGCGATCTGCGGGATGCCGGCCGCCGACATCGTCGCCTGGTTGTAGAAGATCCGGCCGAAGTGCTCGCGGTCGGGGAAGACCTGGTCCTGCTGCGGCAGGAACGCCCCGCCGGAGTCGACCAGGTACACGCAGGGCAGCCGGTTCTGCAGCGCCACCTCCTGGGCGCGCAGGTGCTTCTTCACCGTGATCGGGTAGTACGTGCCGCCCTTGACGGTGGCGTCGTTGGCGACGACGACGCAGGTCCGCCCGGCGATGCGCCCGACACCGGTGATGATGCCCGCACCCGGTGCCTCGTCGTCGTACATCCCGTACGCCGCGAGCGGCGAGAGCTCCAGGAACGGCGACGACGGGTCGAGCAGGGCGTCCACCCGGTCGCGCGGCAGCAGCTTGCCGCGCTCGACGTGCCGGGTCCGCGAGCGCTCCGCGCCACCAAGGCGCACCCTGGCGAGCGTCGATCGCAGGTCGTCCGTCAGCTCCTGATGCGCCGCCGCGTTCCCGCCCGTACCGGTCGGGGCCGCCGCCTCCGCGTCCGCCAGGGTCACCGCGACCTCCCCGTCGACGTGAACGATGACTAACATAGCACGTTAGTCGGCGTTCACACAGGACGGCAAGGGTCGTAGGCTGCGGGTGTGGAGCAGGCGACCGTGACGACGATCGACACGTGGTCGGGGCCGGGGTCCGCACCCACCCGTCGTCGGGAGCGGATCCTCGTGGAGGCGTCGCGGCTGTTCGCCGACCACGGCTTCCACGGCACGTCGATCGACGGGATCGGGGCGGCGGCGGGTGTGAGCGGGCCCGCCATCTACCGGCATTTCCCCTCGAAGGAGTCGCTGCTCACCGAGATGCTCGTGGGCATCAGTGAGTACCTGCTCGACGGCGGGCGTCGCCTCGCGGCCACCCATCCGGCCCCCCTCGAGCGACTCGGCGCCCTGGTGGGCTTCCACGTCGACTTCGCACTGCACCGTCCCGAGCTGATCTCGGTGCACGACCGCGACCTGGCGAGCCTCCCCGCCGACGCGCGCCGGCGGGTCCGCGCGCTGCAGCGGGCCTACGTGGAGGTCTGGGAGGACGCGATCACCCGGACCGGGCCGCAGCGCTCGGCCGACGAGGTCCGGATCGCCGCCCACGCGGCGTTCGGCCTGATGAACTCCACGCCGCGCAGCGCCGCCCACACCTCCGCGGACACGGCGGCGCCGGTGCTCACCGCCATGGCCCTGGCGGCGCTGGCCGGCTGAGCGGCGGGGCTCAGCCGAGGCGCGCGACGTCGTCGCGGGCGTGCTGCTGGCGGCGCCGCACGTCCTCGAGCTGAGAGTGCACGGAGATGCGCCGCTGGAGCAGCTCGCGGACGTAGTCGTCCCGACCCGCCTCCTGGGCCTCGTGGATCTGACGGTTGAGCCGCCGTTCGAAGTTCTCGAGCACCGTGAGCTGGCCCGAGATCCGCCGCAGCGATGCCTGCGCCTCCTCGCGCCGGGCACGGGCGGCCTCGTCCCGGGAACCGATGACCTGCTCGGGCGCCGCACTGTGGGGCCGGGTCATGGCGCACCGTCCTTCCGTTCTCGCTACTGCTCACTGTGCCTCGCGCCACACGCCGAGGAAAGCCTCTCATCGGACGATCCGGGCGCTGACGGCCGCTGTCGCTCCGTCGGAGGACGTCCACACGGCGTGCGGGGCCGATGACAGTGGCGACCCCGGGGTGGGCCGGGGCCGGCCGGGCCCTTCGGGTCACGTCGTCCCACGCCGGAACGCTCGACCGGCCACAGCGTCGGCTCCACGCCTGGCTTCGGGTCGAGATCACGACCTCGTGAGGGACACGCGCAAGGGTCGGTGCGACACGCTCACGAGGACCTGATCTTGATCGGACGATGGCGCCGATCGCCTGCCGCACGCGGGCGCACGAGTCCCGAGCGGGGTCGCTGCGCCCGGTGAGCACCTCCGGGGCGGGCCGGGCGGCCGGGTACAGAGGCGGACGGGAGTCGTCCGCCTTCCCCGCGACGCTGCACGTCATGAGCGAGCTGCAGCCCTTCAGCGTCGACGTCCCGTCGGCCGCCCTCGACGACCTCGCCCGCCGCCTGGACACCGCCCGCGTCCCCGACCAGCCCATCGGCGCCGGCTGGGAGTACGGGGTCCCCCGCGAGCACCTGGCTGAGCTCGTCCGGTGCTGGCGCGAGGACTTCGACTGGGACGCGGTGCAGGAAAGGCTCAACGCTTGGCCGCAGGTGACGACGACGATCGACGGCCAGCCGGTCCACGCGATCCACGCCCGCTCGGCCCACCGCGACGCCACCCCGCTGCTGCTCCTGCACGGCTGGCCCTCGACCGTGGCCGACTTCCTCGGGGTCCTCCCCGCGCTCACCGAGCGGTTCCACGTCGTCGCGCCGTCACTTCCCGGGTTCGGGTTCTCCGGGCCGACCCGCGAGACCGGCTGGGACCTCGACCGGCACGCCGACACGCTGCTCGAGCTGATGAGGCGCGCCGGCTACGAGCGGTTCGTCGTCCAGGGTGGCGACTGGGGCGCGATCATCGGCCCGCACGTCGCGCGTCGGGCCCCGCATCGCGTCGCGCTCGTGCACGTCAACGCCCTGGTCACGCCCGTCGACTGGACCTCCCGCGATCCGGCCGCCGGGCTCTCCGACACCGACCGTGGCCGGCTGGCCGTGCTCGGGGCGCAGTGGCGGGAGCGCCAGGGCTACGCGGCGATCCAGAGCACCCGTCCGCAGACGCTGGCTCACGCCCTGAACGACTCACCGGTCGGCCTGCTCGCGTGGGACCTCGAGTGGTTCGTCGACTACGACCCGGCGGCGGCGACCCAGACGCCGATCGACCCGCTCGCGATCCTGACCGACGTCACGATCACCTGGCTGACGGGCACCGCGGGCTCGTCGGCCCGGATCTACAAGGAAGCGGGCCAGGCCTTCGGGGGCGCCCTGCCCTCGTCCGGCGTGCCGACTGCCGTCGCCTGCTTCCCCGGGGACCACACGATCCGCGGGATCGCCGAGCGCTCGCACCACATCGTGCGCTGGACGACCTACGACCGGGGCGGGCACTTCGCCGCGCTCCAGGCGCCCGACCTCCTCGTCGCGGACCTGGTGGAGGCGTGCCACGAGCGACATCTCATCGGAACGCAGAAGCGCTGACGAGGACAGTCAGCAAGGGCCAGGTGAGTGTGAGGCCGGGAGCGCCGACGAACAACGAACACGTGGCCCGCGCCCTGATGCCACCCGGCGCTGACCTGTCACTGCCCGATGGGGAGATCGGCGAACCGAGGTCCGGACAACCGAATCGGAGCACAGACGGCGCCGACGGGTGGAACGGGAATCTCTGGTCGGTCCACGAAGCACCTCCTCGCTACGGGCCGTGGATCCCTTCTCCGGCGATGGCTCGCTGCTTCTGTGCAAGACGAAGCCGCCGGGTCGCCCGCCCACGCGCGGGCGCGATTCCTCGCTGTGACTGAACCTCGCCGCGGGCAGCAACGAGCTCTTGACGATCCCGAGGATTGTCTCGGCTGAGGTGCCGTACCTCACGACCCGAGCGAGAAGCCACCGGAGGTCGCGCCTCGCGGCCTTGCGATCGAGGTATACGAGAAGGTTGAACACCATGGCCGGCAGACTGCGGCTCAGTAGTAGGAAAGCCAGGAGGGCTACAAGGTGATTGAGTGAGGCCATTTCACATTTTCCTTGGTACGTGGGACATCCCCTCGCAATAACTGCGTAGAGGAGGTCGTGAATCCGCAAAGGGGAGAGCGCGGGAACTCAGCTTGGGCGAGGCCGAGCGACGATGGTCGTCGGGCGAGCGTTCGATTCGCCCGGTGACCCCGTTCAGTTGTAGAAGTCGAACTCTCCGGCCTTGACTCCGCGGACAAAATCCGACCATTCTCGCGCATCGAAGCGGTGAGGGGGAGCTGTGCGATTCTTCGAGTCCCGGACATGGACGTCGCCGTTGGGGAGCACGGCGACCTCGACACAATTGCCAGCCCCGCAGAAGGATGATCTGCGGAAGACCGGCCCAGTCTTGGGTCTCACCTATCGTTCCTTTCTTCTGCCGACCCATTCGGGGATGTGTCAGCGGGTCCAATGCCGAATCACTTCCAAAGTCTCCTCGGGACCGAGCGACTCGTCCCAGAGGGTCCTAAAGGCATTTTGAAACTCTAAGACCGCGGTGGCCTCCTCCACATAGAAGTCTGTCCCGGCGGCTTCCACGTTCACCACCGCGTGGTCAACCGTCGTCAAACGAGGATTGAATATGGTGAAGGAGCTCAGTGCAAACCGACGCACCGGAGCCGCCAACGATCTGACCCTGAGGTCTACGCTCTCGTCGACGGCCTGAAGGACGACGAGCTGCTCACGCATGACGTCGGCGCCGCCCACTTGACGAAGAAGGGCCGCTTCATCAACAACCATGGACGCGGCGAGCGGGCTCTCGACACGCCGAAGCGCCTCCTGCCGCTCGATACGGATGTCCACAAGACGGTCGAGCTCGGAGTCGCCGATCTCATCGACGTCGGCGAAGAGGTCCGCCAGCACCGCCCGTGCGTAGGCCCGCGTTTGGAGGAGTGCGGGAACGAAAGGCGAGTAGAGCGCAACGGAAGCAGCCTCGGCCTCAAGCGAGATGTAGTAGTCAAGATTCGCCGGGAGAGCATCGGAATGCGGATGCCACCAACCCGAGGCCTTGCTCTCCTCGACCCACCCGAGGATCTGGTCGCGCCTTTCAGAGTCGGCGACCCCATAAACCGTGAGCAGATTGCGTACATCCCATGTCTTGGCCACCGAGTGCCCGGTCTCAAGACGGCTGATCTTGGCCGGAGACACCTCGAGCTCTGCCGCCACCTGCTCGAGGCGCATGTTCGCGTCCTCGCGGAGGCGTCGCAGCGCGGCACCGAGCCGGCGGCGCACGACGACGGGACCGACCGCGCCGGACGGACCGGTCACCTCGCAGCCCCCCGGGTCGCCTGCAAATTTCTCGATCACGCCTTTGCGCAGAGCAAGCGAGAGTCGTGCACGACCTCGTTCGATACAGACCCGCTGCCTGCAACCGCGCAACCTAGCATGGGACGTGACGCGCCTCACGAGGGCTCGCCACGAGTCCGAGAGGGGGCCGTCGGATGACAGCCGGCGAGGAACCTGCACTCTGCACCGCCGACGACTACGCCGACGTCGAGGGGTACGTCGGCCAGATGTACTACGCCTGGCTGTTCGGCTACTGCACGGCAGCGCTCCACGATCGGGTTCGCTCGCTGTGCGACGAGTCAGGCGGCGGGCGTTGGGACCCCGTTCGCGCTGCTCAGCTCCTGATGACCTGGCAACTGCTCCACAGCTTCGCCTACGGCCGTGGGGTCTCGCTCACGGCCTGACCGACTCCTCCGCATCGTGTGCGCAGCGCCCTTCGAGAGGGTGGTGCGTATGCTCGATGCGTATTACGCTCCCGGCCAACCCTGCGCTGGCCGGTGACCGAGGAGTTTCTTCATGCCCGACACTCCGGCGCCGACGACATTTCGGCTGGCCGCCGAGGAGCGCGCGCTGCTCGAGGCGGTCGCCCACGCCTCTGGCCAGACGCTCTCCGCCTACGTGCGGGAGGCAGCCCTCGCCGCCGCCCGCGGTTATGTCGCCCGTGAGGGGATCGAGAAGGTCCTCGAGCGTGACCGCGACTACCTGGAGGAGCGGGCGAGGACGTCCGCCCGGATCGCGGACCACAAGCGGGCGTTGCTCGACGAAGTGACCTCGTCGGACGACTCGACGAGTCGACACCGCTGAGCTCACCGCATGTAGGTGTTGCCTCCGCCGTGGGAGAGATCGGCGGCGGCGACCGCGCTGGCGGCTACCGCGATCTTGTCGCGCGCCTCCCAGATCCGGTTCGCGTCCGCTGATTGCAGGCACTCGCCGGCCAGCGTCGCGAGCACCGAGTGGAGGCAGGCGCCGGTGTTGACGATCGTGATGATGCGGACGCGTACGTCGGGCTTCGCGAGGTAGCGCAGCGACTGGATGTAGTGCAGCGCCAGGACCGCGGTCACGGCGACCTCGTCGTCGGCCTCGGATCTGCGGTCGACCGAGGAGACGTCGAGGGCGGGCTTGTCGGGCACGTTGAAGATCTTCTGAATCGCGGCGAAGATCGGAGGTGTCTCGTCGTAGAGCGCCACGAGCTCGGCCGGCTTCTCCAGACACATCCTCGCTACCCCCTCGCGATGACGCCCGCCTGCCGACCACGAACGGTCGCCCCGTCACTCGGCCGAGCGTCTCAACCTAACTGACCGAAGCCGCATCAGCGCTCGTCCGTGGGCCTGACGGACCCGGCCATCTTGACAAGTCCAGAAGCAGTCGTAGGGTAGCATACGTATTACGTAGTCGGCCTACGAGGAGGCCCTCATGCCGGCTCTACTCGCCCTCCAGCTCGCGGCCACGGAGGCCGCGCCGGCAACCGCCGCGCCGGACCGCACCGGCCTCGTCGTGCTGGGAGTCCTGGTCGCCGCAACCTTCGTGGCCATGTGGCGCATGCTCCTGCGCCTGCTGCTCGTCGCGCTCGTGGCCCTGGTCGTCATCGGCCTGGGCGTCTTCATGAGACCCGATCTCGTCCCGTCGGCCTCGACACCCGGGGCCCCCCAGGCACCCACCACGAGCAGCGCCGCCCCCCATTCCCCGGACACCCAGCGCGCCCAGACGGGTTGACTCCGGACCGTGATCGATGTGTGAGCGCGCCGTGACCGGCAACCCTCCACGCACCTGCAACCGACAGCAGCGAGGGGGACCTCACCATGGGACGCCACAGCCGACCCGACGAGACCACCGACGAGACCACCGACGAGACCACCGAGTCACTGCACCGCCCGCAGCTCGTCATGACCGTCCGCGGCCCCACACCAGCCGCCGCGCCCGCCCCGGTGATCGAGCCGATCGGCCCGCCCACCCACGTCGGGTGGCGCGCCCGCCGGAGCGCCCGCCGTCAGGAAGCGGAGGCCACCGCGCTGGCGGCCCGGATCGCCCGGGCCCAGCGACGGCTGCGGCAGGTGTCGGTGCCGGCCGACGCCATCCCGGCACCCCGCCCCGCGGGCGACGCGGCCCCACCCTGGCGCTCGGAGCTCCCGGCACCCGGCGACTCACCTGCCTGAGCGCTCCTGGTCCCGCAGCACGTTCTTCTGGATCTTGCCGGTGGACGTCTTCGGGAGCTCGCCGAACACCACGCGCTTCGGCGCCTTGTACCGGGCGAGGTGGACCCGGACGTGCTCGACCAGCGCGTCCGGCTCCACCTCCTCGCGCACGCTGACGTAGGCGACGGGGATCTCGCCCCAGCGCTCGTCGGGAGCGCCCACCACGGCCGACTCGATCACCGCCGGGTGGCTGTCGAGCACCCGCTCCACCTCCACCGAGGCGATGTTCTCGCCGCCGGAGATGATGACGTCCTTGCTGCGGTCGCGGATCTCGACGTACCCGTCGGGATGCACCACGCCGAGGTCACCGGTGCGGAACCAGCCGGCGGCGTCGACCTCCGCGGTGGCCGCGGCGTCGCGGTAGTAGCCGAGCATGACGTCGTTCCCGCGCAGCACCAGCTCGCCCATCGTCTCGCCGTCGGCGGGGACGTCGTGCCGGGTCGTCTCGTCGATCACCCGCAGGCGCACGGCGACGACGTTGCCGACGCCCTGGCGGGCCTGCAGGCCCGCCTGCTCGTCCTCGGACAGGTCGTCCCACTCCGGGTGCCAGTCGTTCACGACGGCGGGCCCGTAGGTCTCGGTGAGCCCGTAGAGATGGGTGACGTCCATGCCGAGGGTGCGCATGCGCGCGAGCAGCGTCGGCGACGGCGGGGCGCCCCCGGTGGCCACGGTGACGCGACGGTCGAGCTCGGGGCCGTCGGCCGACGCGGAGCCCGCGATCATCGTGAGCACGGTCGGCGCCGCGCAGAAGTGGGTGACGCCCTCGCTGCGCAGGAGCCGCCAGATCTCCTCCGGGTCGATCGCGCGCAGGCACACGTGCGTGCCGCCGGCCGCCGTCACCGCCCACGGGAAGCACCAGCCGTCGCAGTGGAACATCGGCAGGGTCCACAGGTAGCGCGAGTCCGGGGCGAGCCGCACGTGGTAGGCCATCGCCAGGGCCTGCAGGTACGCGCCGCGGTGGTGGTACATCACGCCCTTCGGGCTCCCGGTGGTCCCGCTCGTGTAGTTGATCGCGAGCAGGCCGCGCTCGTCGGCCACCGGCACCACGCTCGGCGCCGCCGACGACAGACGGTCCTCGTACTGGTCACCCTCGGTGAGCAGCGTCGCGCCCGTCCGTTCGGCGACGGTGGCCGCGAGCTCCGTCAGCTCCGACGTCGCCAGCAGGATTTTGGCGCCGGAGTGCTCGATGATGTGCACGAGCTCGTCGGCGGACAGCCGGGTGTTCAGGGGCACCAGCACCGCGCCGGCGTAGGGCACGCCGTGGTGCGCCTCGAGCATGATGTGGCTGTTGGTGGCCAGGACCGCGATCCGGTCGCCCGGCCGCGCGCCCAACGCCCCGAGCAGTCCGGCGAGCCGACGGGAGCGCTCCGCGAACTGCCGGTAGGTGAACCGACGCTCGGTCGGCGGTTCCCCCGCCGCCGCGCGCGCCCCGGGATCGACGATCGCGGGGCGCTCGGCGAAGGCGTGCTCGGAGCGGTCGAGGAAGGCGGTCGGGGTCAGCTCGGCGAACGTGAACGGCGCAGGCATCGGGGTGTTCTGCACGAACGGACCAGTGGTCACGGAGTCCTCCCGCGGGGTGAGCGTGCCGAACGAGGTGAGCGTAGGTCCGGTCCCGGGGTTCACGCCTGTTCGTCCCCCGCCTGTTCGACGCTGCACCACCACGTCGTGCGGCTGCCGACCTTGCCGCGTGCCATCGGGGCGCCGCAGCGGGGGCACACGTCGTCGCGCTGTCGATGGGGGATCACCTCGCCGGTGTGCACCCCGCCCTGCTTGATCGCCTCACGCGTGGCCTTGCGCAGCACGCGGCGCAGCTCGTCGAGCTCGTCGGTCGAGAACTCCCCCGCGGGCCGGTGCGGGTCGACCTTCGCCTGCCAGAGGGTCTCGTCGGCGAGCAGGTTCCCGACGCCGGACAGCACGGCCTGGTCGAGCAGTCGCGCCTTGATCGGCGCGGTGCCCCTGCCGACGCGCGCGCGGAACTCGTCGCGGCCGATCTCCGCGGCGTCGGGGCCCAGGGCGTCGAGGTCGGGCTCGAGGCGCACCCGGCCCAGGCGACGCTTGTCGAAGAGCCGCAGCGCTCCGCCGTCGTCGAAGCTGATCGTGACCCGGTCCCAGTCCGACTTCTGGGCCGCCTCGTTCGCCTTCTCCAGTAGCCCACCGGCGAGGTCGCCCTCGAGTGACCCGCCCGGCCCGGTGACGCGCAGGCGCCCGCCCATGCCGAGGTGGACACCGAGGTGGGGCCCCGCGGCACCGTCGGCGGTCACGGTCTCGCACCACATCGTCTTGCCCCGACGGTGCGCGGCCGTGAGCTTCCCCCCGACGAGCGCCTTGGCGATCTCGCCCGGCTTGTGGGGACGGCAGACGTACTCGTCGGAGTCGTCGACGTCGGTGATCGTCCGGTCGAGGGCCTTCTCGAGCACCTGGCGCGCGTTCTCGACCTCGGGCAGCTCGGGCACCCCACCATGTTCCCCGGGGCGGGCGGCCTCACGCCGGGCCTCCGACGTCCTTGTCGTGGCGAACAGCGGTCCCCGGGCCGCCTCGTCGTTCGGAATCACCGCGACAAGGCGGCCAATAAGCCGGGGAAGCCCGCGACGAGACGCCCACCCACCTCGGCCTCCACACTCCGCGGATCCCGGGGCTCCACACCCCGCGCACCCGCGGCGCCGCACCGCCGTCGCCCTTGACACGGCCTCCTGCAATCTGACCGCCGCCTTGTCGTGGTGAATCACTGCGACAAGACGGCACCTGCCACGCTGAAACCCGCGACAAGCGCCGAAACACCCGCCCCGGGGCACCTTGTCGTTCGGAATCACCGCGACAAGCGCCGAACCGGGCCCCCTGTCGCTCGGAATCACCGCGACAAGGCCGGCGAACCCGGCGCAGGCCCCGCGACAAGGCGCCGCCACCCGGGCTCCGGCTCCCGGCCACACGGCCCGCCGGGCGCGAGGCCAGCCGCCCTCCACCTCGAGATGTTGACCGCGCCGTCGCCTCCGGGAACATCCGCCGGATGACAGGTACGTCCAAGATCCCGGGTCCGCACGAGATGCTCGCCGTCGCGCTGGCGCAGGCGCGCGCGGGCGCGGAGGCCGGCGGCGTCCCGGTCGGCGCCGCGCTCTTCGCCGCCGACGGGACGCTGCTCGGAGCGGGGCACAACCGGCGTGTGCAGGACGGCGATCCCGCCACGCACGGCGAGACCGCCGCGTTCCGCGCCGCGGGCCGCCGCCCGCACTACGCCGGCACGACGATGGTCACCACCCTCTCGCCGTGCTTCTTCTGCGCCGGGCTTGTCCGCCAGTTCCGCATCCCGCGCCTCGTCGTCGGCGAGGCCGCGACGTTCGGCGGGCAGCACGCGTGGCTGGCCGAGCACGGCGTGGAGGTCACGGTGCTCCACGACCAGGAGTGCGCCGAGCTCATGGGCCGCTTCGCGCAGGAGCACCCGGAGACGTGGCTCGAGGACATCGGCGGCCAGGAGTGACGGGCACCGCGGTCCACCGGCTCATGCGGAGGTCGGCTCCGACACCGTGAGCGCTGCGGGCGCGACACCGACGACGACGTCGACCGCGGTCGCCCCCGCGCCGGCGGGGTCCGCGGCCGCCCGGGCGGCGGACTCGTCGAGGCCGAGGCCGCGCAGCAGGGTGAGCGCGAACTCCGCGGCGACCGCTCCGGGTGGCAGGCGGCCGGCCGGGTCGAACCACGTCCACATCCAGTGCAGCGAGCCGAACATCTGCAGACTGCGCAGGCGGGCGTCGCCCGGGACGAAGGTGCCGTCCGCCTCGCCGTCGCGCAGGACCCCGACGACGAGGTCGCGGTACTCGTCGCGCAGGGCACGCGCGGACTCCATGCCGGGCTGGTCGACCAGGCGCACAACCTCGCGCTGGAACGCGACGGTGGTGGCCGGCTCGCGAGCGGAGTAGCGCACTCCGGCATGGACCAGCGCGGCGATCCGGTCGCCGGCGCCGGGCAGCCGCGCGAAGAGCTGGCGGGCCTCGGCCAGCCGGGCACGCATGTAGCGCTCCTGGACCTCGGCGAGCATCCGGTCCTTGGTGCCGAAGTGGTGGACGATCGTGCCCTTGGAGAGGCCGAGCTCGGCGGCGACGTCGCCGAAGTTCGCCCGGTCGTACCCGCGCTCGGCGACGTGGCGCGTGAACGTCTCGAGGATCTCCGGACGGCGGCCGCCCCGCGCGTACCCCGCCATGCGCGACCCTCTCTTGCTGGCTGACCGCTCGTACGGGCAGAGTAGCCCAGGTCACGACGACGGGCGAGGAGGCGGCACATGGACGAGGGCATCGGGGCGTGGCCGGCCCGGCGCGCCACACGTTCGCCCGACGCCGTCGCCCTCGTCGACGGCCCGACCGGCGCCCGCACCTCCTACGCCGAGCTCGACGCCCGCGTCGGCGCCCGGGCGGCCCGGCTGGCCGCGCTCGGGGTCGGTCACGGCGACCGCGTCGCGCTGCTGGGGGAGAACTCGCCCGCCTACCTGGAATGGCTCTTCGCGGCCGCCCGGCTCGGCGCGATCACGGTCCCGGTGAACATGCGCCTCGTCGCGGCCGAGGTCGCGTACGTGCTCGAGGACTCGGGCGCGGCGGTCCTCGTGCGCTCGACGACGTTCGCCCCGCTCGCCGAGGCCGCGGGCGGCGAGCTGGAGAGCCCTCCGACGACGGTGGACCTCACCGAGGAGCCCGACGGACCGGCACGCAACGAGCCCGAGCCGTCCCCCGGCCGCGGCGGCGAGCCCTGCGTGATCATGTACACCTCGGGGACCACCGGGCGGCCGAAGGGCGCGGTGCTCACCCACGACAACATGCTCTGGAACGCGATCAACATGCTCTCCGCGGGCCCGGGAATCGCCTCGACCGACGTCACGATCGCCGCGGCGCCGCTCTTCCACATCGGGGCGCTGGGCCTCTCGGCGCTGCCGCTGCTCTACGCCGGCGGGACCGTCGTCGTCGCGCCGTCGTTCGACCCGGTCGGGTTCCTCGACCTCATGGCCTCCCAGGGGGTGACCACCCAGTTCCTCGTGCCGGCGATGTGGGCGGCGCTCACCCGCGTGCCCGACCTCGACGAGCGCTCCTTCCCGGCGCTGCGCTTCGCCATCTCCGGCGGCGCGCCGTGCCCCGTCACCGTCATCGAGCGGTTCCTCTCCCTGGGCTGGACGTTCACCGAGGGCTTCGGGATGACCGAGCTCTCCCCCTCGGCGCTCTTCCTCGACGCGGCGGACGTCGTCAGCCACGCCGGCTCGGTCGGGCGGCCGTTCCTGCACGTCGACGCGCGCCTGGTCGACGACGCGGGCGACGACGTCGGTGTCGGGGAGGTCGGCGAGCTGGTGCTGCGGGGCCCGACGGTGTTCGCCGGCTACTGGAACCGCCCGGAGGCGACCGCCGAGGTGATGCGGGACCGCTGGTTCCACTCCGGCGACCTCGGGGTCCGCGACGAGCAGGGCTTCGTCACCCTCGTCGACCGCAAGAAGGACATGATCATCACAGGCGGGGAGAACGTGTACCCCGTCGAGGTCGAGCAGGTGCTGCACCGCCACCCGGGGATCGCCGACGTCGCCGTCATCGGGATCGGGGACCCGCAGTGGGGCGAGTCGGTGCTCGCCGTCGTCGTCCCCGCCGACCCCGAGGCGCCGCCCGATGCCGAGGAGGTCATCGCGTTCGCCCGCGAGCACGTCGCGCACTTCAAGGCACCGCGGAAGGTCGAGATCGTCGAGGAGCTGCCGCGCAACGCCACCGGCAAGCTGCTCAAGCGGGTGCTGCGCGAACGCTTCGCCGGGTCGGCCGCGGCGGTGTCGCGGTGACGGCGCTCGAGACCGCGGCACCGGTGAGCGCACACGCCGCGTGGGAGACCCAGGAGCGTCGCGAGCTGCGCGCGCTGGTGCGGCGGTTCACCGAGCGGGAGATCGTGCCGCACCTCGAGGAGTGGGAGGACGCCGGCGAGCTGCCGCGCTCGCTGCACCGCGCGGCCGGGTCGCTCGGACTCCTGGCCCTGGGCTTCCCCGAGGCGGCTGGCGGCGACGGCGAGCACCTCGACACCGCGCTCGTCGCCGAGGAACTGATCCTCGCCGGCGGGTCGAGCGGGGTGTGCGCGGGGCTGTTCACGCACGGCATCGCGGCGCCGCACATCGCCCTGCACGGGTCACCGGAGCTCGTGGACCGGTTCGTGCGGCCCACCCTGCGCGGGGAGCTGATCGGGTCGCTGGGTATCACCGAGCCCGGCACCGGCTCCGACGTCGCCGCGATCGCCACGCGTGCCGTGCGCGACGGGGACGACTACGTGGTGACGGGCGCGAAGACCTTCATCACCTCCGGCACCCGCGCCGACTACGTGACGACGGCGGTGCGCACCGGGCTTCCGGGGCATCGCGGGATCTCGCTCCTCGTCGTCGAGACCGCCCGCCCCGGGGTGGCCCGCACCCGGCTGCGCAAGATGGGCTGGCACTGCTCGGACACCGCGACGATCTCCTACGACGAGGTGCGGGTGCCCGCGACGAACCTCGTCGGTGCCGGGGGCAGCGGCTTCCGCCAGATCATGGAGCGCTTCGCCACCGAGCGGCTCTCGCTGGCGGTGCAGGCGTACGCGACGGCGCAGCGCTGCGTCGACCTGACGATCGACTGGGCGCGGCAGCGCGAGACGTTCGGCGCGCCGCTGGCCTCCCGACAGGTCGTCCGGCACCGGATCGCCCAGATGGCGCGGCGCGCGACCGTGGCGCGGACGTACGTGCGCGACGTGCTGGCGCGGTACCAGGCGGGCCACGGCGACCTGGTCGCCGAGCTGGCGATGGCGAAGAACACCGCGGTCGAGGCCTGCGACTGGGTGGTCGACCAGGCCGTCCAGCTCCACGGCGGGGCGGGCTACCTGCACGGCGTCGAGGTGGAGCGCCACTAGCCCGCATCCTCGGGATCGGCGGAGGGACGAACGAGATCATGGACGAGGTCGTCGCCGGGCGGCTGGGGCTGACGCCCACGTGAACAGATTTGGACGCCAGGACGACGAAATTCGTTCACATGCACCTGTGCTGAGGAGTCGCCTGGACCCGTCGTCGGGAACCTTCGCCGCCGACCGCGACGCGATGGTCGCCGCCCTGGCCGACGTCGACGCCGTCGTCGACACCGTGCTCGCCGCCGGCGGCGCGAAGTACGTCGACCGGCACCACGAGCGCGGCAAGCTCACCGCCCGCGAGCGCGTCGACCTGCTGCTCGACCCCGACGCCCCGTTCCTCGAGGTCGCCGCGCTGGCCGGCGCCCACGAGCCGGACCTCACGACGCCGGGCGCCGGCCTGATCTGCGGGATCGGGCCGGTGAGCGGGGTCGACTGCATGGTCGTGGCGAACGAGCCGACGGTGAAGGGCGGCTCGATCACCCCGATCGGGGTCACCAAGCAGCTGCGCGCCCTCGAGATCGCCGAGCGCAACCGGCTGCCCGTCGTCGCGCTCGTCGAGTCCGGCGGGGCCGACCTGCCCCGTCAGGCCGACCTGTTCGTGCCCGGCGGGCGGACGTTCCGCGAGATGACGCGGCTCTCGGCGGCCGGGATCCCGACGATCTCGCTGGTGTTCGGCAGCTCGACCGCGGGCGGCGCGTACATGCCGGGGATGAGCGAGTACACCGTCTTCGTCCGCGGCCAGGCCACCGTCTACCTGGGCGGTCCGCCCCTGGTGAAGATGGCGATCAACGAGGACGTCGACGACGAGACCCTCGGCGGCGCGGAGATGCACGCCCGCGAGTCCGGACTCGCCGACCACCTCGCGGCCGACGAGTACGACGCGCTGCGGATCGGGCGGCGGATCGTCGCGTCGCTGGGCCTCGACCCGGTGCGCCCGCCCGCGCTCGTGGAGGAGCCGGTGTACCCGGCGCAGGAGCTGCGCGGGTGCGCGGCCAGCGACCCCAAGCGCTCGGTCGAGGTCCGCGACGTGCTCGCGCGGGTGCTCGACGGATCGCGGTTCGACGAGTTCAAGCCCCTCTACGGGACGACGCTGGTGTGCGGGTTCGGGTCGCTCGGCGGCTTCCCGGTGGGGGTGCTGGCCAACAACGGCATCCTGTTCTCCGAGGAGTCGCAGAAGGGCGCCCACTTCATCCAGCTCGCGAACGCCCGGTCGATCCCGTTGCTGTTCGTCCAGAACATCACCGGGTTCATGGTCGGCTCGGCCTACGAGCGCGGCGGGATCATCAAGGACGGCGCGAAGCTGATCAACGCGGTGTCGAACTCGACGGTGCCGCACCTGACGCTCATGGTCGGCGCGTCCTACGGCGCCGGGAACTACGGGATGAGCGGCCGGGCGTACGACCCGCGGTTCGTCTTCACCTGGCCCAACCACCGCATCGCCGTCATGGGAGGCCAGCAGCTCGCGGGCGTGATGTCCCTGGTGCAGCGGCGGTCGGCCCAGCGCGCGGGCCGCGAGTACGACGAGGCGACGGACGCGGCCACCCGGAAGGCGGTCGAGGACGCCGTCGAGGCCCAGTCGAACGCGGTGTACGCGTCGGGACGGGTGTGGGACGACGGCGTGATCGACCCCGCGGACACGCGGACCGTGCTGTCCCTGGCCCTGCGCGCGGTGCACTCCGCGCCGATCGAGGGCGCGACGCATTTCGCGCCGTTCCGGATGTGACCGCGCTCGGCCTCGGTGCAAGCGAAGCGTCGTTGCTTGCATCCAGTGGCAGGAAAGCCCCGTCGTCGATTCGGCCCGGAGGAACCCGTTGATCCAGACGTTGCTCGTGGCCAACCGCGGCGAGATCGCCCGACGGGTCATGCGTGCCGCCCGCGCCCAGGGCATCCGCACCGTCGCGGTGTACTCCGAGCCCGACGCGCACGACCCGCACGTCGCCGACGCCGACCGCGCCGTCGCGCTGCGCGGGTCGACCTCGGCCGAGACCTACCTCGACCAGCAGCAGATCCTCGACGCCGCCCGCGCCGCCGACGCCGACGCGGTCCATCCCGGCTACGGCTTCCTCTCCGAGAACGCCGCCTTCGCCCGGGCCGTGACCGGCGCCGGCCTCACCTGGGTCGGCCCGCCGCCCGAGGCCATCGAGGCGATGGGCGTCAAGCACACCGCCAAGGACCTCGCCCGAGCCGCCGGCGTCCCGACGCTGCCCGACGCCCTCGTCACCCCCGCCACCGACCTCGCCGCCGCCGGCGACGAGGTCGGGTTCCCGCTGCTGGTCAAGGCCAGCGCTGGCGGGGGCGGCACCGGGATGCGCCGCGTCGAGGACCCTGCGGACCTCGAGGACGCGGTCCGCTCGGCACGCGCCGAGGCGCAGCGCTCCTTCGGTGACGACACCGTCTTCCTCGAGCGCCTCCTCGTCGCGCCGCGCCACGTCGAGATCCAGGTGCTCGCCGACACCCACGGCCACGTCGTGCACCTCGGCGAGCGGGAGTGCTCGATCCAGCGACGGCACCAGAAGGTCGTCGAGGAGGCACCGTCGCCGGCCGTCGACGACGAGCTGCGCTCCCGCATGGGCGCCACAGCCGTCGCCCTGGCCGAGAAGCTCGGCTACGTCGGAGCGGGCACCGTCGAGTTCCTGCTCGACGACGCGGCTTTCCTGCCACTGGGTCTGCAAGCATCTGAACAGCACGCCGATAGGGACGCTTCGCTTGCATCGAGGGCCGGGTTCTTCTTCCTCGAGATGAACACCCGCCTGCAGGTCGAGCACCCGGTCACCGAGGAGGTCTGGGGGGTCGACCTCGTCGCCCTGCAGCTCGCGGTCGCCGAGGGCGCCGAGCTCCCGTTCGCCCAGGACGACCTGCGCCCCCGGGGCCACGCGATCGAGGTCCGCCTCTACGCCGAGGACCCGGCCCACGACGACCGCCCGTCCCCCGGCCCGCTCCACCGCTATGCGCACGGTGAGGACCTCCGCTGGGAGGACGCCGTCGGCGCCTCCGGCACGGTGAGCGCCTTCTCCGACCCGATGATCGCCAAGGTCGTCGTACACGCCGGCACTCGCCGGGCCGCCGCTCGACGACTCGCCGCCGGCCTCGCCCGCGCGGAGATCCACGGTGTCACCACCAACCGCGACCTGCTCGTCCGGACCCTGCAGGACCCCGACTTCCTCGACGGCGCCACCCGCACCGACTTCCTCGAGCGCCACGCCGACCTGCGCACACCACCACCACCGCCTCGGGCCCACCTCGCCGCCGCCGTCGCGACGGCGGCCGCCGCCCGCCGCGCCGACGACCCTCACGCCCCGCCCGGCTTCCGCCTCCTGCGGGGCACCCCGCCGGCCCGCGTCGAGCTGGAGGGTCCCGACGGCGAGCACGTCGTCACCTACCGCCTCCACGCGGCCCGGGGCGACACCACGCTCGACCTCGACGGCGAGCCGGTCACCCTGCGCGACCTGCGGCCCGACGCGGTGCGTGTCGTCGATGACGGTGTGGAGCGGGTCTGCCGCGTCGCCCGGTACGGCGAGCACGGCGAGCACGGCGAGGAGACCTTCGTCGACGACGGCGAGCGCAGCACCACCTGGCGGACCCGGCCCCGGCTGCCCGACAGCGACGCCGCCGTCGTCGCCGGCGGCCCGATCTCGGAGGTGCCGGGCACCGTCGTCGAGGTCCTCGTCGCGCCGGGCGACACCGTCACCGCCGGTCAGCGCCTCGTCGTGCTCGAGGCCATGAAGATGGAGCACCCCGCGCTCGCCGCCGCCGACGGCGTCGTCGAGACGGTCCACGTCGAGGTCGGCCAGTACGTCGAGGCCCACGCCGCGCTCGTGAGCCTGGCCGCCCGAGAGATCGCCGACACCCCCGAGGAGCCGTGAGTGAAGGTCGACGCCACCCTGGTGACCGGCTCCGCCGAGGACTTCGTCGCGACCGCCGTCGAGGCGGAACAGCGCGGCTACGACGCCGTCTGGTTCGCCGAGACCCAGCACGACCCGACGGTCGGGCTCACTCTCGCGTCCACCCGGACCAGCCGGGTCGCGCTGGGCACCGCGATCACCGTCGCGTTCGCCCGCACCCCGATGACCGCGGCCATCACCGCGAACGACCTGCACGCGGTCTCCGGTGGCCGCTACGTGCTCGGGCTGGGCACCCAGATCAAGCCGCATGTCACGAAGCGGTTCTCGATGCCGTGGTCCCGCCCGGCCGACCGGATGCGCGAGTACATCCAGGCCGTGCGCGCCATCTGGGCGAACTGGAACGACGGCGTGCCGCTGCGCTTCACGGGCGAGTTCTACACCCACACCCTCATGACGCCGTTCTTCTCGCCGCCGCCCAACCCCTACGGCCCGCCGCCGATCCACCTCGCCGGGGTCGGACCGCGGATGACCGAGGTCGCCGGCGAGGTCGCCGACGGGTTCCTCGCCCACGCCTTCACCACCGAGCGCTACCTGCACGAGGTGACGCTGCCGGCGCTGCGGCGCGGCTTCGAGAAGGCCGGCCGCGACGGCGACGGGTTCGAGTTCTCGGGCACCGCGCTCATCGCCACCGGCTCGACCGAGGAGGAGTTCGCGGCCTCGGTCCGCGACGTGCGCCGCCAGGTGGCGTTCTACGGCTCGACGCCGGCCTACGCGCCGGTCCTCGAGCTCCACGGCTGGGGCGAGCTGGCCGCCGAGCTGAACCGCCTGAGCAAGCAGAACGCGTGGGACGCCATGGGCGAGCTGGTCGACGACGAGGTGCTGCACGCCATCGCCGTCGTCGCCGAGCCCGACGAGGTGGGTCCCGCCCTCGCGCGGCGCTTCGGCGGTGTCGCGCAGCGCATCCCGCTCTACGCGCCGACCGGGGCGAACCTCGACCGCTGGGAGCCGGCGCGCCGCTACCTGCAGGACACGACGGGAGACCAGTGATGGTGGCGTTCACCGAGGAGCACCAGGCGTTCCGCAAGTCCGTGCGCGGGTTCGTCGAGCGTGAGATCGACCCCCACGTCGACGCCTGGGAGCGCGACGGGCAGATGCCCACCCACGAGCTGTTCGCGCAGCTGGGAGCCCTGGGCTGGCTGGGGCTGGAGTACGACCCGGCCTACGGCGGTGGCGGCGCCGACCACCTGTTCTCCGTCGTGCTCGCCGAGGAGATCGGGCGGTGCGACGCGGCCGGGGTCGGCATGGCCATCGCCGTGCAGACCGACATGGCGACGCCGTCGCTGCACCGCTTCGGCTCCGAGGGGGTCAAAGCGCGCTACCTCGCGCCGGCGATCCGCGGCGAGATGGTCGCGGCGATCGCGGTCACCGAGCCCGACGCCGGGTCCGACGTCGCCGGGCTGCGCACCCGGGCGCGCCGGGACGGCGACGACTGGGTGATCGACGGCTCGAAGCTCTACATCACCAACGGGGTGCAGGCCGACTGGCTGTGCCTGCTCGCGCGCACCTCCGAGGAGGGTTCGACCCACACTGCGCGGGGGATGAGCCAGATCGTCGTCCCCACCTCGACGCCCGGCGTCAGCGTCTCGCGGAAGCTCGACAAGCTCGGGAACCGCTGCTCGGACACCGCCGAGCTCTCCTTCGACGGCGCCCGGGTCCCGGTGGCCAACACCATCGGCACCGTCGGGCGCGGCTTCCAGCAGCAGATGGCGCAGTTCCAGAACGAGCGCATGGTGGCCTGCTACGGCCGCGTCGGGGCCTGCGAGCGGGCACTGGACCGCACCCGGGACTACCTGAAGCAGCGGACCGCGTTCGGCGGCCCGCTGATCGGCAACCAGTACCTGACCTACCAGCTCGCCGAGCTGTACGCCCGCGTCGACATGTGCCGGCACTACAACTACGCCTGCGCGGAGGCCTCCATGCGCGGCGAGGACACCTCGCGGTTCGCGACGATCGCCAAGCTGGCGATCGGCCGGCTCTGCGAGGACGTGGCCCGGACGTGCCTGCAGTACCACGGCGGGATCGGCTACATGGAGGAGACGTGGACCGCGCGCTTCCTCCGCGACATGCGGATCACCTCGATCGGCGGCGGCGCCGACGAGGTGATGCTGCAGGTCGTCGCGAAGATGCACGGCATGTGAGGCGCCGCGACGGGTACACCGGATCCCATGACCGAGCCGAGGGACGACACCGTCCGCAGCATCATCGAGCAGGCCCGCGAGGAGATCCTGTCCGACCCCGGGGAGACCGACGAGAAGGCCACGCGCGAGGCCTCGGAGTGACCGACGCCGTGACGACGGGGTAGAACGGCGGCGTGGAGAGCGGACAGGACCGTCCCTGGGGTTTCGCGACCCGTGCCGTGCACGCCGGCGCCGTGCCCGACGGCGACACCGGTGCGCGCGCCGTCCCGATCTACCAGTCCACCAGCTTCGTCTTCACCGACACCGCCGACGCCGCGAACCTGTTCGCCCTGCAGAAGTACGGCAACATCTACAGCCGCATCGCCAACCCGACGGTCGCGGCCTTCGAGGAGCGCGTCGCGAGCCTCGAGGGCGCGCTCGGGGCGGTGGCGACGAGCTCCGGGCAGGCCGCCGAGTTCCTCACCTTCGCCTGCCTGGCCGGCTCCGGCGACCACGTGGTGAGCGCTTCCAGCCTCTACGGCGGCACGATCACCCAGCTCGACGTGACGCTGCGCCGCTTCGGCGTCGACACCACCTTCGTCTCCGGTGACGACGTCGAGGCCTTCCGCGCCGCGATCACCGACAGGACCCGGTTCGTGTTCGCCGAGCTGATCACCAATCCCTCCGGTGAGGTCACCGACGTCGCCGCGCTCGCCGACGTCGCGCACGACGCCGGCATCCCGCTGATCATCGACGCCACCACGGCCACCCCCTACCTGTGCCGGCCGATGGAGCACGGCGCGGACATCGTCGTCCACTCCGCGACGAAGTTCCTCGGCGGACACGGCACCACCCTCGGCGGGGTCGTCTGCGAGTCGGGCCGGTTCGACTGGGGCAACGGCCGGTTCCCGCAGATGACCGAGCCGATCCCCTCCTACGGCAACCTCACGTGGTGGGGGAACTTCCAGGAGTACGGCTTCCTCACCAAGCTGCGCTCCGAGCAGCTGCGCGACATCGGCGCGTCGCTCTCGCCGCACTCGGCGTTCCTGCTGCTGCAGGGCGTGGAGACGCTGCCGCAGCGGATGCGGGCGCACGTCGCGAACGCGCAGCGGGTCGCCGAGTGGCTCGACGCCGACGAGCGGGTGGACTGGGTGCGCTTCGCCGGGCTGCCGCACCACCCGCACCACGAGCGCGCGCGGCGCTACCTGCCGGAGGGCCCCGGGTCGGTGTTCGCCTTCGGGGTGCGCGGCGGCCGGGACGCCGGCCGGCGGTTCATCGAGTCGGTGCAGCTGTGCAGCCACCTCGCGAACATCGGCGACGTGCGCACCCTCGTGCTGCACCCGGCGTCCACCACCCACCAGCAGCTCTCCGAGGACCAGTTGCGCGAGGGCGGCGTGCGTCCCGACCTCATCCGCATCAGCGTGGGCATCGAGGACGTCGAGGACATCCTCTGGGACCTCGACCAGGCCCTGACCGCCGCGGTCAAGGAGGCGTCGTGACGACCACCGGGTGGACCGGCCCGGGCGCACTGGAGCGCCAGGAGATCCTGCGCCGCACGACGAGCGTGGCGATGGTCGGAGCCTCGGCCAACCCGGCGCGGGCGTCGAACTTCGTCGCGACCTACCTGCTGTCCTCCACCGACTTCGAGCTCTACTTCGTCAACCCCAACGCCGAGGAGATCCTCGGCAAGCCGGTGTGGCCGTCGCTGGACGCGCTCCCGGTCACCCCCGACCTCGTCGACGTCTTCCGCCGTCCCGAGGACCTCGACGACGTCCTCGACGACGCGATCAGGGTGGGGATCCTCGACGTTCTGGACGCAGTTCGGGCTCTACGACGAGGCCCTCGCCCGCCGCGGGGAGGCGGCCGGGCTGACCGTCGTCATGGACCGCTGCCTCAAGGTCGAGCACGCCCGCTTCCACGGCGGCCTGCACCTGGCGGGGTTCAACACCGGGGTGATCAGCTCCCGGCGGCGGTAGGGAGGTGGGGGACAATGGAATGTCGGGGCGCTCCGCGACGCTGCCCCGACAAGACCGTCGCTCGACCCCCGGGAACCCGTGACCACACCCACCATCGACCACCGCGAGCTGACCACCCGCGTCCGCGCCCTCGGCGGCGCCGACGCGCACCGACTGGCCCGGCGGCTCGACGGCACCCGCACGATCGCGGACGCCGACAAGCGGGCCGGGACGCTGGAGCGGATCGCGGCCGACGTCGAGAAGGCCGAGCAGCGCCTGCAGCGCCGTCGCGCCTCGGTCCCGGCGGTCTCCTACCCCGCACAGCTCCCGATCTCCGAGCGGGTCGACGACATCAAAGCCGCCCTCACCGACCACCAGGTCGTCGTGGTGGCCGGCGAGACCGGCTCCGGCAAGACCACCCAGCTACCCAAGATCGCCCTCGAGCTCGGTCGCGGCGTGCTCGGCACCATCGGGCACACCCAGCCCCGCCGGATCGCGGCCCGCACGGTCGCCGAGCGGGTGGCCGAGGAACTGGCGACCCAGGACAGCGACGTCGTCGGCTACCAGGTGCGTTTCACCAGCCACGCGAGCGAGGACACGCTGGTCAAGCTCATGACCGACGGCATCCTGCTCGCCGAGATCCAGCAGGACCGGCTGCTGCGCCGCTACGACACCCTCATCATCGACGAGGCCCACGAGCGCAGTCTCAACATCGACTTCCTGCTCGGCTATCTCGCCCAGCTGCTCCCGCGCCGCCCCGACCTCAAGGTGATCATCACCTCGGCGACGATCGACCCGGAGCGCTTCAGCAAGCACTTCGGGGATGCCCCGATCCTGTCGGTTTCGGGGCGCACCTACCCGGTCGAGGTCCGCTACCGGCCCCTGGTCGACCCCGACGATCCCGCCGGTTCCGGTGACCGCGACCAGCTCGACGGCATCGTCGACGCCGTCGAGGAGCTGCGCCGGGAAGGGCCGGAGGGCGACGTGCTCGTCTTCCTCGCCGGCGAGCGCGAGATCCGCGACACCGCCGAGGCACTCGACGCGCTGCCGGAGCACCCGACCGACCCGCTCGACGTCCTGCCGCTCTACGCCCGGCTGTCGGCGGCCGAGCAGCACCGCGTGTTCGAGCCCGCGCGGGGCGGCAGGCGCCGGATCGTCCTCGCCACCAACGTCGCCGAGACCTCGCTGACCGTGCCCGGCATCCGCTACGTGATCGACCCGGGCCTCGCCCGCATCTCCCGCTACAGCCAGCGGACCAAGGTGCAGCGGCTGCCCATCGAGAAGATCTCCCAGGCCAGCGCCGTGCAGCGGGCCGGACGCTGCGGCCGCGTCGCCGACGGCATCTGCATCCGGCTCTACACCGAGGACGACTTCGACGCCCGGCCGGAGTTCACCGACCCCGAGATCCAGCGCACCAACCTGGCCTCGGTGATCCTGCAGATGGCCGGCGCGAAGCTCGGGCCGGTCGAGGAGTTCCCGTTCGTCGACCCGCCGGAGACACGGGCGATCCGCGACGGCGTCCGGCTGCTGTCCGAGCTCGGGGCCATCGTCGACGGCGACGCCACCCGGCTGACCGAGGTGGGCCGCAACCTCGCGCGGCTGCCCGTCGACCCGCGGATCGCGCGGATGATCCTCGCCGCCGACGGGCTGGGCTGCCTGTACGAGGTCACCGTCATCGCCGCTGGTCTCTCCGCGCAGGACCCGCGCGAACGGCCGGCCGAGAAGGCGGCCGAGGCCGACGCGGCGCACGCCCGCTTCACCGACGCCCGCTCGGACTTCCTCTCCTGGCTGCACCTGTGGGAGCACGTCCGCACCTCGCGCCGCGAGCTCTCGGGCAACCGGTTCCGCAAGCAGTGCGCCGCCGAGTACCTCAACTTCCTGCGCGTCCGGGAGTGGCAGGACCTCGCCGCGCAGCTGCGCCAGCTCGGCGACGAGCTCGGCCTGACCCGCAGCGAGCCCGCTCCGGAGATCACCAAGGACGTCGCCGACCGCGTCCACCAGGCCCTGCTCACCGGGCTGCTCTCCCAGCTCGGGCTCGCCCAGGAGCCGCCGAAGCCCAAGCAGGGCCAGCCGAAGCCCAGGCGGCGTCCGATCACCGAGTACGAGGGCTCCCGCGGCGCCCGCTTCGCGATCTGGCCGGGCTCGGCGCTCGCCAAGCGGCCGCCGACGTTCGTCATGGCCGCCGAGCTCGTCGAGACCTCCCGGCTCTGGGCGCGCACCGTCGCGGGCATCGACCCGGCGTGGGCCGAGCAGGCCGCCGGCGACCTCGTCACCCGCACGTACTCGGAACCGCGTTGGTCGAAGCGGCGGGGCAGCGCCGTCGCCACCGAGCGCGTGACGCTGTTCGGAGTGCCGTTGGCGATGGACCGAGCCGTGGACTACGGGCGCATCGATCCCGAGCTCTCCCGCGAGCTGTTCATCCGCCACGCGCTCGTGCAGGGCGAGTGGAACGCCCGGCACGCGTTCGTGCGCCGCAACGCCGCCGAGCTGGAGCAGGTGGCCGAGATGGAGCGCCGGGCGCGCCGGGAGCTGCTGGTCGACGACGAGACGATCTTCCGGTTCTACGACGAGCGCGTCCCCGCCTCCGTGGTCTCGACGAGGCACTTCGACCGCTGGTGGCAGCGGGAGTCGCGACGCGACCCGCACCTGCTCGACCTCGACCCGCGCGCACTGCTCGCCCACGAGGCTCCCGACGCCCAGGCGTTCCCCGACGAGTGGCGCTCGGGCGGGCTCACGCTGCCACTCTCGTACGCCTTCGAGCCCGGCTCCGAGCACGACGGCGTCACCGTCTCGGTCCCGCTCGCCGTCCTCGGCCAGGTCCGCGCCGAGGACCTCGCCTGGCAGGTGCCGGGGCTGCGCGAGGAGATGCTGACCTCGCTGGTCCGGTCCCTGCCCAAACCACTGCGCCGCTCGCTGGTGCCCGCCCCCGACACGGCCCGGGCGCTGCTCGCCCGCCTCGCCGCGGATGGTCGACCCGTCGAGGGCGAGCCGCTGCTGGGTGCGGTCTCCGACGCGGTGAAGCGCCTGTCGGGCGTGGACGTACCCACCGACGCGTGGAACGTCGCCGGGCTCCCCTCGCACCTGCGCCTGACGTTCCGGGTGGTCGACGACGCCGGGGCCACCGTCGGCGAGGGCAGCGACCTCGGCGCACTGCGCCGGCGCTACGCGCAGGAGACGAGGAAGGCCGTCGCGAAGGTGGCCGACGGCCTGGAACGGCGGGGACTCACCTCGTTCGCCGAGGTCGGGGAGCTGCCGCGCACCCGGGAGCAGGAACGCGCGGGCGGCACGGTCACCGCGCACCTCGCGCTCGTGGACGAGGGGGACACCGTCGCGATCGGGGTGTTCGACTCCGCCCTGGAGGCCCGCGACGCGATGCGCGCCGGCACCCGCCGGCTGCTGCTGCGCGGCACGACGTCGCCGGCCCGCGCGCTCGCCCGCTCGCTCGACAACCGTGCGGTGCTACGGCTGCGCGGCACCATGGCGGAGACGGGGTACCGCGACGTCGCCGACCTGGTGGACGACTGCGTCCTCGCCGCCGTCGACGGGCTCGTCGCCGCCCACGGAGGCCCCGCATGGACCCCGGAGGCCTTCGAGCGGCTCCGCGCCGACGTCGCGGCGCGCCTGCCCGCCGGAGCCGCCGAGGTGCTCACCCGGGCCGAGGCGGTGCTGGCCGAGGCGGGCACCGTGCGGCGGGCCCTCGACGAGCTCGCCGCGCGTCCCGGCACCGGTGCGATGGACGCCGCGCTGGAGGACGTGCGCGCCCAGCTGCACGCCCTCGTCGGCGGCCGCTTCGTCACCCGGCACGGGGTGAGCCGCCTGCCCGACGTCGTGCGCTGGCTGCGGGCGGCCGCCAAGCGGCTCGAGAAACTGCCGACCGCGCCGCGGCGGGACGCCGAGCTCGCCGAGGAGGTCCACGCCGTCGAGGCCGACCACTCGTCCCGGCGGGCCGCGGCGCAGAGTGAGCCGCGCACGTTCGACCGGGACGCCTGGGACGGCGTCGCCGCGATGCTCCAGGAACTGCGGGTCAGCCGGTTCGCCCAGGAGGTCGGGACGGCGGGCTCGATCTCGCCACAGCGGATTGCCAAGGCCCTGGGTGCGCTGCGCGCACCTTAGGGCGCCAGCTCGATCGCGGCGCGGAACGACCCGTCCATGTGGAAGGGCACGGACTCGTGCTGGTGGACGATCAACCAGGTCCCCGCGGTGCGGCGCAGCCCGTAGGTGGAGCGGAACCACAGCGTGAACTCCCCGCCCTTCACCCCGCTCATCGAGGTCAGGGTGTGGACGAAGGCGACGTCGCCGTCGACGTGCACCGTCGGCTCCCGGTGCGCGAGCCGCGGCGGCGCCTCGAACGAGGCGATCCACTCGGCGAGCCCCGCGACGGCCTGCTCGCGGGAGCCCGACGGCTGCACCAGCGGTGGCGCGAGGGTGAAGGCGGCGGTGTCGGGGGCGCAGGTCACGAGCGCTCGCTCGGCGTCGCCCGCGCCGATCGCCGCGTGCAGCTCGTCGAGGACGGCGAGGACCGCCTCGGTGTCGGTCCGGTCGGTCATGGTGGTCATCGGTTCCTCCCGTGGTGCGCTGTCATCGGGTGTCGAGACGGCGCCCGGTGTCTCGACACCCCGGCGACTATTTCTCTCACCGAGGAGGCCACGGACGTGAAGTACATGATCCTGCTGCACTCGAACCCGGACTTCGCGAGCCGGTTCGAGGCGCTCACCCCCGAGCAACGCGCCCGGTTCGGGGTCGACCACCTGGCACTCACCCGGGAGCTCGCGGAGTCCGGGGAGCTCCTGGCCTCCGAGGGGCTCGCCGATCCGTCCCAGGCTCGCTGGGTCTCGACCGCCGACGGCAGCCCGGTGGTCGCCGACGGCCCGTTCGCCGAGCTCAAGGAGCACCTCGCGGGCTTCTACCTGGTCGACGTGGAGAGCGCCGGGCGTGCTGAGGAGATCGCCGCGCGCGTGCCCGACGCGGTGTGGGGCCTCGTCGAGGTGCGACCGGTGCTCGACCTGAGCGGCTGGGACGTGTGAGCGGCCCCGACGTCGTCGGGGTCCTCCGGGAGGTCGCCCCGTCCGTCCTGGGCGTGCTCGTGCGCCGCCACCACGACTTCGACGCGTGCGAGGACGCGCTCCAGGAAGCCCTCCTGGCCGCGTCGACGAGCTGGCCCGCCGACGGGGTGCCCGCCAACCCGACCGGCTGGTTGGTGACGACGGCGTCGCGGCGGCTGGTGGAGGCATTCCGGCGGGACTCGGCGCGGCGGCGCCGCGAGGAGGACGACGCGCGGCGGGAGGTCGCGGGCGGGGCGGAGCCGGTGCCGGGCACCGACGACACCCTCGCGCTGCTGCTGCTCTGCTGTCACCCCACGCTGCGCCCGCCCAGCCAGGTCGCCCTGACGCTGCGCGCGGTCGGCGGCCTGACCACCGCCGAGATCGCCCACGGGCTGCTGCTGCCCGAGCCGACGGTGGCCCAGCGCATCAGCCGGGCGAAGGCACGCCTGGCCGATGGGCTGGCAAGACCGCACGAGGTGTTCGCACCCCCGACCGAACCGCAGCGCCGGGAGCGGGTGCCCGCCGTCCTCGCCGTGCTCTCGCTCGTGTTCACCGAGGGACACACCACGAGCACGGGCGAGCGGCTCCATCGGGCGGACCTCACCACCGAGGCGATCCGGCTCACCCGGGCACTGCTCGCGGCGATGCCCGCCGGGGCGGGTGAGGCCGGGGAGGTGGCGGGCCTGCTCGCCCTCATGCTGCTCACCGACGCGCGTCGGCCGGCCCGGCTCTCCCCGGACGGGGCGCTCGTGCCCCTCGCCGAGCAGGACCGCACGCGCTGGGACCCCGCGATGGTCGCGGAGGGGAAGGCCCTGGTGACGGCGGTGCTGCGCGAGGGTGTCCCGGGCCCGTACACGGTGCAGGCCGCCATCGCCGCGCTGCACGACGAGGCCCCCGAGGCCGCCGCCACCGACTGGCCGCAGATCCTCGCGCTCTACGACACGCTCGTCGGGATGTGGCCCGATGCGATGGCCCGGCTCGGGCGCCTGGTCGCCCTCGGCGAGGTCCGCGGGCCGGACGCCGCGCTCGCCGAGCTGGGAGCGCTCGCGGACGACCCGGGCCTGCGCGGTCACCACCGGGTGGCCGCGGTCCGCGCCCACCTCGAGCAGGCCGCCGGCCGGCGGGAGACCGCGGTGACCGCGTACCGGGAGGCGGCGCGGCTCACCCGTTCCGGCCCGGAGCGCGCCTACCTCCTCGACCGCGCGTCACGGCTGACGTGACCGCCCGGCACCTCACCGCCGCGGCATGATCACCCACAGCGCGATGTAGATGACCACCTGCGGCCCCGGCAGCAGGCAGGACAGGGCGAAGAGCACGCGGACGAGGTTCGCGGGGACGTCGAAGTACTCCCCCAGTCCCGCGCACACCCCTCCGATCCAGGCGCCCTCGCGAGGGCGGGTCAGCACGGCCATGTCAGGTCCTCCCGGAGTCGTGACGCGGCGGGTGCCACGTCCACCACCGACACTGGTCCAACGTCCGACCCGCGCCCTCGGTGCCCGACCCGGATCTCCTCTCGGGGTCGGCCCGTGTGCGCATCCGGGTGGACCCCCCACCTGTCCCACATCGAGACACGCACGCGGACGCCGGGACTCCTACTGTCTGAGCTGTGAGCGAGGACACGTCGGGCGCGCGGTCGTTGAAGACGGCGGCGATGGTCCTGCGGGCGCTGCGGCTGCTCGGGGACCATCCGGAGGGTCTGTCGCCTGCCGAGATCGGGATGCACCTCCAGAAGAGCTCGGCCACGGCGCGCTACATGGTCAACACCCTGGTGGAGGCGGGGTACGCCCGCCGCGACGCCTCCGGGCGGTGCCGGCTGGGCGCGGCGCCGCCGTGGGGACCGTGGGCGGCCCCCGGCCCCGCCGAGGACACCGGCTCCGGGGGCGCCCCGGAACCGGAGCCCGACGACCCGGCGCCGGAGGCGGTCCTCTCCGAGGCCGTCACCGAGCTGTACCGCCGCACCCGGCAGCGCACCTACCTGGTCCGGTGCACCGGCACGATGGTCGCCAGCATCTCCGACGTCCGCGGCCACCAGGGCCTCGCCCGTGTCCCGGGCCTCGACACGCGCATCCCGCCGGAACTGGCCCACGCCCTCGGCCTGACCAAGGTGCTCCTCGCCGCCTCGCCGGTCTACCGACAGGCGGTCTGCGGCGCGCCGCTCACCGCGCTCACGCCGCGCACCATCACGTGCCCGGTCCGCTTCTCCCGCGAGCTCGACGACGTCGTCGAGCGCGGCTGGGCACTCGACGACGGCGAGTTCGCGCCCGGGTTCGCCACCGTGGCCGCACCCGTCACGGCGCCCTCGGGTACCTCGACCGTCGCGGTCGGTCTGTCCTGCTCGGTCCGCCGCCTGGCCGCGGACCGCGACGAGCTGGTGGCCGCCGTCGTCGCCGTCGCCGAGCAGGCCCGGCGTCACTGGAGCGCGGGACCGGCGGGAGCGTGCGACGACGGGTGCGGGCTCGGTGCCGGCGAGGACGCCCCCGGCGAGCACGGCCCGCGCCTCGACGGGGCGGATCACCGCGCGGCCGAGCGGCGTCCGCTGTACCGCGGCGGCGGCGGCTACCGGCGGCGGTCGGGGCGGACGGTCAGCGGCCCACGTCGGTGAGCCCGAAGGCCCGCAGGCGGCGGTAGAGCGTCGCCCGGCCCATCCCGAGCGCGGCGGCGGCCTTCACCCGGTTGCCGCGGGCCTCGATGAGGGCGCCGACGATGAGGTCGCGCTCGGCGGTCTCCAACGGGGTCAGCCGCCGGCGGGTGCCGTGCACCGCGACCTCCGCGGGCAGGTCGCCGGCTGCGATGTCGCCGGCGGGCCTGGCCACCAGCGCCCGGCGCAGCGCGTCCTCGACCTGGGCGACATTGCCCGGCCAGCGCGCGCCCCCCAGCAGCGCCATCGCCTCCGGGGTACATCGGACCCGACGGCCCGGCGCCAGCTTGGCGAGCAGCGCCTCGACCACGGGACCGACGTCCTCGGGACGGCGGCGCAGCGGCTCGATCGTCAGCGACCCGTCAAACCGGCCCAGCACGTCGTGCACCGCGCGGCCCTCGCCCACCTCCTCGCCGGTGACCAGCGCGGCCACCCAGACCTGGGGGGACGCGGTGTCGAGCAGCCGGCCCAGCGCGGCGGCTCCCACCGCGTCGAGCGCCTCCACCCGCCGGACCACGACCGTGGCCGCGTCGCTCCCGAGCTCGGCGGGCAGCGACGCGAGCTCCGCCGCCGCCTCCTGCGCCTCCCCGTCGACGAGGAGGTGGCGGGCGGCGGGCCGGACCTCGCGGTGCGCGGCCCGGACCGCGGCGGCCTTCCCGACCCCGGTCTCCCCCAGCACGACCGTGCTGCGCACCGCGGCGGCCGCCGACCGCAGCGCCCCACTGGCGGTGCGCCAGGAGCGGGAGGTCCCGGCGAGGCCGACGAGGGGCCGCGCGGGCGCCGGGGCGGGCGCGGCGGCCGGGCGCGGCGGGGCCGTCATCGTCCCGCCCCCGCCTCCGGCGAGGCGCAGGGTGCTCGCGCTGGGCACCACCTCGACGATCACCCCGGCGGGGCGCTGCGCGGGCGCGGGCGTGAACAGCAGGCGGACCGGCCCGTCGCCGAGCAGGACGCGCTCCTCGCCGGGGCCACCGCGGCGGTGCTCGGCGGCGTGGCGGGCGACGAGGTCGCGGTCGGCGGCGTCCAGGACCTCGTGGGCGGCCCGGTTGGCGATGACGAAGTCCTCCGCGAGCGCGAGCACGGGTCCGGGGTCGCGGACGCACGCGGCCCGGAACGCGGCCATCACCGCCCGGGCCCCGGCGCTGCCCCGCTCGCGCAGCACCTCCTCGATGTCCTTCGCGGTCTGCAGCGCGAGGAAGCGCATGAGGTCGTTGGCCTCGGCGGCCATACAGGTCACGTCGAGGATGCCGGCAAGGGCACCGCCGGGGCGGTAGACGGGGGCGCCGGCGCAGGCGAAGGAGCGCAACCGCTCGGTGAAGTGCTCGGCGCCGATCACCATGGCGCTGGCCGACCCCTCGAGCGAGGTGCCGACCCCGTTGGTGCCCGCGAACTCCTCGGCGTAGCTGAAGCCCGGCGCGAGCTGGATCCCGTCGAGCCGCCGGCGCAGTTCGCCCTCGCCGACCCGGCGGTCGAGGACGTTGCCGTCGCCGTCGGAGAGCACGACGGCGACCGCCATGCCCGACAGCCGTTCGGTGAGGTCGTCGAGGACGGGGCGGGCGCAGTGCACCAGGCTGCCCTCGAAGTCGAGGTCCGGGTCGTAGGGCAGCGCGAGGTGGTCGGCGTCCACCCCGGCCCGCCGGGACCGTTCCCACGACTGCACGATCTCGGGACGGACCACGCCGCGTTCGTCGACCGTGCCATTGCCCAGGAAGCGTTCGCGGGCGCGGTCGACCCCGGGACCGGTCCGTCCGAACATATGGGCCACCTCGCCTGTCGCGCCCCGCTCGACCTCGAAGGATGCGCAACCGGCGATGGTAGGCGTGATCGGCACCACGGCGCGAGCCCCCACCGTCTCGAAACGAGACACCCCGGCGTCCGGGTCGGAGCTCAGCCCGCGATCGTGTCGATCAGCAGGACGACGTTCAGGCAGACGACGAGCGCGCTGATCGCCCCGAGCACGAGGGTCATCCCCTTCCCGATCGCCTCGGTGCCCAGCACTCGCTCGTCACGGGCCACGCGCAGCAGCGCGTAGAGCGCGAACGGGATGCCGAAGGAGAGGACGACCTGGCTGCCGACCAGCGCCGCGGTCGGGCTGGTCCCGACCGCCAGCACCGCGAGCGCCGGCAGCATCGTCACCGTGCGGCGCACCGTCGGGGAGAGCCGGACGTCGACGAAGCCCTCCATGACGACCTGCCCGGAGTAGGTCCCGACGGCGGCCGAGGAGAGCCCGCTGGCGAGCAGGGTCGCGGCGAAGGCCAGCGCGACCGCACCGCCCGCCAGCTGACCGAGCCCGGCATGCGCGGCCTCGAGCCCGTCGACCCCCTCGCCCGACGCGCCGCGGCCGAACACCCGCGCGGCGACGAGCAGCATCGCGAGGTTGACCAGCCCGGCGATGGTGAGCGCACCGATCACCTCGGTGCGCTGGAAGCGCAGCAGCCGGGAGCGACCGGGCCGCCCGACCCCCCGCGAGCGCCCGGCGGTGAGCGCGGAGTGGGCGTAGACGGCGTGCGGCATCACGGTCGCGCCGACGATCCCGACGGCGAGCACGAGCTGGCCCGAACCGTCGAAGCCGGGGACGAGACCCGTCGCGACGCCGCCCGCGTCGATCCCGACCGAGGCGAGCTGGAACCCGACACCGGCGACCACGAAGGCGAGGAAGGCGACGATCCCGACCTCGAAGGGCCGGTGGCCCCGCCGTTGCAGCGCGAGGACACCGAACGCCACGACCGCGGTGATCAAGCCGGACGGGAACAGGCCGAGGCCGAACAGCAGCTGCAGCCCGACCGCCGCACCGAGGAACTCCGCGACGTCGGTGGCCATCGCGACCACCTCGGCCTGCAGCCACATCAGGATCCGGGCGGGCCGGCTCATCACCTGGCGGCAGGTACGCGGCAGGCTGCGCCCGGTGACGATGCCGACCTTGGCCGCCATGTACTGCACGGGCATCGCCATGAGCCCGGCGGCGACCACGACCCAGGCCAGGGCGTAGCCGGAGGTCGCCCCGGCGACGCTGTTGGTGGCGACGTTGCCGGGGTCGACGTAGGCGACGGACGCCACGAAGGCCGGGCCGGCCAGCACCACGGGCGGGCGACGGAACACGTGTCAGTGGTCCTGTCCCGGCTCCGGGGATCCGTCCCCCGGCGCCCCGAAGTCGTCGGCGGTGACCTGGTCCAGGAAGTCGCGCATCTCGTCGACCTCCTTGCTCTGCGGGTGCGGGTCCCCGCCCTGCAGCTCCTTCCACGACTGCCCGGCGCGCTCCATCACCTCGTCGGCGACCCCGATCGGCAGGGCGTCGCGCACCGCGATCGCGAGGGCGTCGCTGGGACGGGCCGCGACCCGGGTGCCGTCGACGAGCACGAGGACCGCGCGGAACCGGTCGTCGACGAGATCGGTGATCTCGGCCCCCGCGAGACCGCATCCCAGCGCGGTGGCGACGTCGGCGACGAGGTCCTGGGTGAGGCGGGAGTCGTCGTCGCGCGACAGGTGGGGGCCGTGGGCCATGACCTCGGCCTGCGGGGGCCGCACGGACACGACGAGGCACTGGTCCTCGTCGTCGTCGCCGAGCACCGCGAGCGGCTCGCGCGTCATCGCGTGCACGACGAGCGTCACCAGGTGCAGCTCCTGCACGGCTCCTCCTCCCGTCCTCCTCGCCTCAGCTGCCCTCGGGATCCTCACCCGGGTCCGTCGGGGTGAACAAGGACCGGATCTCGGCCAGCTCGTCCTGGATCTTCTCGGCGTCCTGGCCACGCGCCCAGGAAGGATCGCCCGGGGTGATCCCGAGGGCACGCAGCAGCTGCGCCGCCGGCACCGACGGGTCCCCCGACTCCCCGAGCACGGGGTGCAGTCCCTGCCCGGAGAGGTGGTCGAAGACCAGGTGCACCACCGACCACGGGTTGAAACGTTCGCCGTTGGTGGAGGGCTCGTTCACGACGACGCTCCCTCGCCCCCGTCGCCGGAGCCCCCGTCGCCGGATCGGTCCTCGGGCCCGGGCGGCGGCCGGCCGTCGCCGGTGACCTCGATCTCGTCGAGGGTCTCCAGCTCCTTCGCCGACAGCGACATCGCGCCCGCGAGCACGGTCGACTGGTGCTCGGCGATCCGCGCGTCGACGAGCTGCGTGAGCGCGAAGGCGAGCGCCCCGGTCTGGCGGACGGTCTGCTCGTCGACGGGCACCTGGCGGGTCGAGGTGATCGCCACGCCGGTGGGCTTCCCCTCGGCGACCGCGATCCCGACGGTGAACTCCTCGCGGGGGTTGGCGGCCGGGTCGGCGAAGTGCTTCTTGAGCCTGCGCAGCATCCGGTGCCACGCCAGCTTCTCGCCCTTCAGCTCGAGCCCCTCGACGTCGTCCTCGGTGAGGCCCATCCCCCGCTCCCCGCCGGCGAAGCAGCGCGAGTAGGAGATGAGCGCCGTGGTCCACAGGGACTCGACGACCACCTCGTCGACGTGCTTGCCGACGCCGGGCCGCACCTCGCTGACGAGCCGCTCGCAGCAGAGCAGCACCGTCTGCAGGTCCTCGAAGATCGCCGCGAGGTCCGCGAGCGCCGCCGCGGCGGGCGAGCCGATCCGCCGCACGGTGTTGGGCGCCGTGGCCTGGCCGGTCATGCCGCCATCGCCTCCTGGAGAACGTGGGTGACAGGAGCCCGGGAGGACTCCTCGGGTGTGCTCCCCGCTGCCCTACAGTCCGTACCGGACGGCGAGCTGGCCGCGGCAGATGCTCGTGTTGGCATCGACTCCGACCTGGAACGACCGGGCCTTGCGCAGGTGCAGCGGCAGCGCCTCGACGCCGACCTTGCGCCCGCTCGGGTCGACCACCAGCGCGTCGTCGTCCCCGGACGGGATCCCGAGCTCGCGGCGCCGGGCCCGCAGCCGGTCGAGATCCGCCGACTCCGGCGCGTCGCCGAGCGTCATGGCGGCGAGCTCCTCCGGGGTCTTCCCGGCCTTCGCCAGCGGCCGGACGACGAGGTCCGTGCCGGCCATGAGCGCCCGCTCGGTGAACTGCCGGCGCAGGGTGTCGAGCTCCTCGACGGCCTCCCCGACCTCGGTACCCGCCATCGAGTGCACGAACCCGGCCCGGGCCGCGACCCCGCGGTTGATCGCATCGGCGGCGAAGTGGTCGATGAGCTCCACGTCGACGTCGTCGAGGCCGTCCACGGTCGAGGCCGCGTCCCACGCGTCGGCGACCATGAGGAACGCGAAGTTCGGTGCGCAGAAGTAGGTGGGCAGGCGCAGCCGCACGTGCGCGACCCGGTTCTCGTCGACCTCGAGCGAGGCGACGAAGTCGAGCGAGACGACGTCGTTGTCCAGCTCGGGGTCACGCACCGTGCGCAGCGCCTCCCACACCCGTCCGACGACCGCGGCATCGTCGCGCTCGGCCGGGCGGGTGAGGAAGGAGATGCTCATGCCTGGGCCGCCGCCCCGTCGTCGACGAGCTCGGCGTCGTCCTGCGCGGCCGGCGTGCCGTTGACCTGGTACTCGGCCGGCACGTCGATGTCGTAGAGCCGGGCGGCGTTGAGGCCGAGGATCTTCTTCTTGCCCTCGACGCCGAGGCGCGGGTAGTCGTCGAAGTCGTGGCCCTCGGGGTAGTCCCAGTCGACGAGCCCCTCGATCTGCCACTTCGGGGTCCAGATGTTGTAGTCCGAGCCGAACAGCATCTTGTCCTCGCCGACCCAGAACAGCAGCTCACCCATCACCTTGGCGTGGAACCGCGGCCGGGCGTGCATGAGCCCGCCGGTGACCACCGAGAGCCCGGCGTAGACGTTGGGCTCCTGCGTGGCCATGAAGCAGAAGTCCTCGATGCGCGGCAGGCCCACGTGCTCGATGATGAAGTTCAGGCCCTGGAAGTCGGTGGCCGCGTGGTCGACGTCGGAGACGTCGAACGCGTCCTTGTCCAGCGGCCAGATCGTCGGGCCCTTGTGGACGTGGACGTTCTTGATGCCCAGCTCCTGGGCGCGCTCCAGGAACCGGTACGCCTCCGGGTCGGAGAGCTTGTAGCCGCGGGAGTCACCGTTCCACTCCGCGGTGTAGAGCTTGATGCCCTTGGGGTGCCACTTCTCGACCTCGGCCTCGAACTCCCGCATGCCGGCGTCACCGTCACGCGGGTCGAACCGGCTGTTGACGATGAACTTCTCGGGGTGCTTCTCGACGAGGTACCCGTTCTGCTCGGCGGTGTTGAACCCGCTCTTGTACCACTCGCGCAGGTAGGTCGACTGCAGGATCGCGACGTCGACGTACCCCTCCTCGAACTCCTCGCGCATCAGCTGCTCCTCGGAGACCTTCTGGAACTCCTCGAGGGGCTGCATGGCCTCGGCCGGGCCGAGGCCCTGGTAGGCGTGGAAGCACTCGATCCAGCCCTTGGCGTACTGCTCCGCGCCCTCGACCCAGTTCTCCGGGGACGCGTCCCAGAAGTGCATGTGGGAGTCGACGATGAAGTACTTCTCGCCATTCTTCTCGTACATGGGGAATGCCTCCGCGACGATCGTTGTGGTGGATGCGGACAGTGCTCGGTGGAATGGCTAAGGAACGAGGATCGCCCGACCGCGGACGTTGTTCGCGTCCAGGTCGTGCAACGCGTCCAGGGCCGAGTCGAGGGCGTACTGCTTGGTGTGGAGCGTGACCTTGCCGGCCTGGGCCAGGACCATGAGCTCGGCGAGGTCGTTGTAGGTGCCGACGATGTTGCCGATGACGTTCTTCTCGCCGGCCACGAAGTCCAGCGTCGGGGCCTTGAACTCACCGCCGTAGCCCAGGACGAACTGGTAGCCGGCCGGCCCGGTCATCTGCCAGGCCTCGAGCTCGACGCCCTGCTCGGCGACGAAGTCGAACACCACGGTGGCCCCGCCGCCGGTGAGCTCCTGCACCTCGCCGACCTGGTTGCCGTCGGCGAGCACCGTCTCGTCGGCGCCGATCTGGCGGGCGAGCTCCAGGGCGTCCTGGTTCTTGTCCACCACGACGATCTTCGTGGCGGTCAGCGCTGCGAGGGCCTGGATGCCGATGTGGCCCAGGCCGCCGGCCCCGATCACCACGGCCGAGCTGCCCGGGTACAGGTGCGGTACCGCCTTGCGCACCGCGTGGTAGGCGGTGATGCCCGCGTCGGCCAGCGCGGCCACGTCGGCGGGGTTGGTGTCCGGGTCGAGCTTCACGCACGCCCGGGCGGTGGTGCGCAGGTACTCCGCCATCCCGCCGTCGTTGTTCGACAGCCCCGGGAAGAACGCCCCGCCGGTGCACTGCATGTCCCGCCCCGCCCGGCACGCCAGGCACAGCCCGCAGGAGGGCTGCGGGTGCAGGATCACCGTGTCCCCGACCCGCACGTTGGTGACCGCGTCCCCGACCTCGTGCACCCAGCCGGCGTTCTCGTGCCCGATCACGTACGGCAGCTCGGGGTTCTGGATGTCCGCCCAGTCCCCGTTGACGATGTGCAGGTCGGTCCGGCACACGCCCGCCCCGCCGATCTTCACGATGACGTCCAACGGACCCTGGAGCTTCGGCTCCGCGATGTCGTCGATCGACGGGTCCTTCTTGTACTCGTGCACGCGCACGGCTTTCACGCTCGTGCTCCTCTCCGTCACAACTGGTTGGGTCGGTGCGCCGAAGCTGCCGGTCAGCCCATCGAGGGACCGAGACCGAGCGACTGGGGCGTGCTGGAGTCCGGCGAGGGCTGGGGGAGGCCTTCGTCGAGCTGGCCGTACTCGGTCATGAGCGCCTTGTTCCAAGGTGTCTGCTCCTCGGCCACCAGCGAGTTGGTGGTGAGGATCAGGCCGGCCACCGAGGCGCCGTTCTGCAGGGCGGAGCGCACGACGCGCAGCGGGTCGATGATCCCGAGCTCGACCATGTCGCCGAAGCGGCCCTCGAGGGCATCGAAGCCCTCGTCGACCCCCATGTCGCGCACCCGCTTGACCACGTCGTGGCCGTCGTACCCGGCGTTCGCGGCGATGAGGTAAACGGGCTCGGGCAGCGCGGCGCGGACGATCTCCGCTCCGGTGCGGTAGTCCCCGGAGAGGTCCAGGCCGTCGTCGAGCGCGCGCTCGGCGTGCAGCAGCGCGGCGCCGCCGCCGGCGACGATGCCCTCGGCCATCGCCGCGCGGGTCGCCTGCAGGGAGTCGTCGACGCGGTGGCGGATCTCCTTGAGCTCGGCGTTGGTGGGCGCCCCGACCTCGAGGATCGCCGCCTTGCCGGAGAGCCGCGCGATGCGCTCGGAGAAGAAGTCCTCGTCGGTGCCGATCGTGGCGCGGCCCATCTCGGCCCGCAGCTGCTGGACGCGCAGCTCGCGAGCCGTCGGGTCGCCGTGGCCGCCGATGATGACGGTGTGCTCGCTCGTCGCGCGGACCTGGGTCGCGCGTCCGAGGTGCTGGGGGCCCATCTGCTCGATCGCGAACGCCGAGGCCTTCGACTGGACCTGGCCGCCGCACAGCGCCGCCATGTCCTCGAGGAGGTGGATCCGCTTCTCCCCGAAGCCCGGGGCCTGGATGCAGGTGACCTTGAGGTGCCCGTTGACGTGGTTGTGCACCAGCATCTGGAGGGCCGAGCCCTCCACCTTCTCGGCGATGATCACCAGCGGGTGCGGGTCGCGCATGATCTTCTCGAGGACCGGCATGAGCGACCGCACGTCGGTGATCTTCTCGGCGCAGAAGAGCAGGTAGGGGTCGTCGAGGACGGCGAGCATCGAGCCCGGGTCGGTGACGAGGTAGGGCGAGACGTAGCCGTTGTCGAACTCGAAGTCCTCGACGAAGTTCACGCGCAGGCCGTGCACGGGGCCGTCGTCGACGGTGATCACGCCGTCGTCACCGACGGTGTGCAGGGTCTGGGCGACGACGCGGCCGATGGTCTCGTCGTCGTTGGAGGAGATCGACGCGACCCGGGAGAGCGACTCGACGTCGTCGACGGGGTGCGCCACGGACGAGAGGTGGTTGACGAGCTTGCCGACGGCGAGGTCGATGCCGCGCTTGACCAGGACCGGGTTGCCGCCGGACCCGATGGCCTTGAGGCCCTCGCGCACGATCGCCTGCGCGATGACGGTCGCGGTGGTGGTGCCGTCGCCGACGACGTCGTTGGTCTTGACCGCGGCTTCCTTGAGGACCTGCGCGCCCATGTTCTCGAACGGGTCGCGCAGGTAGATCTCACGCGCGATCGTCACACCGTCGTTCGTCACCTCGGGCGTGCCGGTGATCTTCTCGAGGATGACGTTGCGCCCCTTCGGGCCCAGGGTCGACTTCACCGCTTCGGCGAGCTGATCCACACCAGCCTGCAGCGCCTGGCGGGCGTCGGCTCCGAATCGCAGTTCCTTGGCCATGGCCTCATTTCTCCGTACTTCTCCGTGGAGTTCGAGCTCTACTCGGGCGCAGGATGGACGGCAGGCCGGGCCGCCGCGGCGCACACGCGGCGGCCCGGCCGCCGCATCAGGTGACGGGCTTGAGGTCGAAGTCGAGGTACTCTGCCGCGTCCTCCGGGTTGGCGAACATGATCGTGCGGTCGTCGAGGTGCACCATCCGGCCGTAGTGGGTCGACATGTTCTCCTCGAACTCCGCAGCGTCGAACCAGTCCTCGTCCTCGCCGGCCTCCTCATCGATGTCGGCGTAGAGGACCTCGAACTTGCCGTTGCCGTCGACCCGGATCATCGAGGGCAGGTGCTCGACCTTCACGCCGTCCAGCCGCTCCAGGACGTTCGCCATGATCGTGCCGACCTGGTTGTTCATCAGGGTGAACCCACACATGTTGGACGAGGTGGCGTTCCGCTCACCGAACGCCGTCGTGCTCTGGGTCGTCACTGGTTCAGCTCCTTCGGGGTCTCGAGCCCGAGATCGGTGAGGATCCCGGCGAATCGGCTCTTCGCGCGGTCGAGGCTGTCCTCGAAGCGCGGCGGGCGGGCGTCGGGCTGCGACCACAGCGGCTGCATGGTCCGGGCCGCCTCGAGCGCCTGCGGCACCCAGTGCGACAGCCAGCCGTTGAAGACCTGCTTGTTGTGATCGGCGAATTCCCGGTCCTGGGTCAGCGGGCCGAAGCAGGCCATCGTCCAGCGCAGATCGCGCTGTGCGTAGTCGACCTCGCCGGCACCCATCACGGTCGGCGTCACGAAGTCCCCGTTCCCGGGCGCCGCCTGCATGACCAGGCCGGAGCGGAACAGCTCGCCCACGAGCGGCTCGAACACGATGTTCGCCGCGAAGATCGCCTCACCCCAGTCGTCCTCGATCGCGGTGAGCGCTTCGCACACCTTCCGGGCGCCCTGCCAGGTCGCGTCGTTGTTCCAGGCGTCGACGTGGGCGGAGCCGTCGAAGCCTTCGATCTCCTCGGACAACGTGAGGTTGTAGAGGGCGAGATCCTGCGCGAAGCGAATCTTGTGTGCGCTGTTCACCGCCATCGCGGTGTTGTGCATGTTCGTCGGTGCGGACCGCTCGTTCGCGGCGAACACGTACAGGCCGAGGACGTGCTCGATGTGCATCCACGCGCCGACATTGCGCTCCACGAACCGGACCCAGTTCGGGGCCCAGTTGTCGAACGCCTTCGCGTGCCGGGCGTTCTCGACGTTCTGGTTGATCTGCCGGACAACGTTGGCGTTGTTCCGGTAGATCGTCATCTCCCACTCTTCGTTGGGGTCACGGAACTCGTGCCAGCCGTGGGCGGGCCAATCCTGTACGGGCTTTCCACCTGACCCGGGGCCGCGCTCGGGCTCCGGGTTGTCGACGCCCCACGCCTTGAGCTTGGTCCAGGTCAGCGGGTAGCCACGCGATTCGTCCGCGAAGCCGTAAATCCACCCCTGGGTCAGGTAGTGCCGGGGATCCGGCTGGACCTCGACGGTGACGTCCTCATAGTGGGTCTGCTTACGCTTGGCCGACTTGAAGTAGTTGAAGCGCCGAGCCGACGAGTCCGAGTCGGGGAACTCGCGGGCACCGGCTTCCGCGTCGGTGAAGACGGGTTTCGGGACGCTCCGTTCGGAGCCTTCGACAGTCGTCTTGGGACTTTCTGCGGTGGTCATGTGTCGCCTTCCGATTCGCCGGTCGTGGTGAACTTGTCGTGGTAGATGTGCTGCTCGCTCACACCGAGGTCATTCAACGTCGCCATCGCCGCGTCCACCATCGGCGGCGGGCCGCACACGTAGGCATCCACCCCCTCCAGTGAGGTTTCGTTCCGCCGGACCACCTCGGTGATCAATCCGGTTTCCCCGTCCCAGTCCTCGTCGGCACCGGGCTCCGAGAGGGCAGGGATGTACCGGAAGTCGGGCAGCTGCTCGGACAGCGCGTGCAGCTCCTTCTCGAAGCACAGGTCGGCCTTGGTGCGAGCCCCGTAGTAGAACGTGGCCCGACGCTCGGTCCCCTTCTCGGCCAGCGACCGCAGCAGCGCGAGCAGCGGCGCCATCCCGGCCCCACCCCCGAGGAAGATCAGGTCGGATGTCCGGTTCTCCCGCAGGGTGCAGGCGCCGTACGGCGCCTCCACCTCGATCCGGTCGCCCACCTGCACACGGTCAGCGAGGTATCCCGAGAACGCCCCGTCGGGATAGACCTTGATGACGAACTCGAACCGACCATCCCGGTTCGGGGTGTTGGCCATGGAGAACGAACGAACCTCCCCGGTGTCCGGCACCGTGAAGTCCATGTACTGGCCGGAGAAAAACTTGATCTCTTCGCCGTCGACCTGCTCGACCACGAGGTGGCGCATGTCGCGGGTCACCGGCTCATTCGCCACCACCTCGACGGTTCCACGCCGGATCGGCAGACCGGACCGGATCATCTCCTCGTCATAGTTGAAGAGCTCGATCACCAGGTCCTCGTACGCGTGGGCGCGACAGAGGAGGGTCTGGCCTTCTTCTCGCTCCATGTCGGGTAGCGCGAACGTCGAGTACCGATCCAGCTCGATGTCGTCCAGCTCGCCGTCCAGCACGAACGCCTTGCACGAGGCGCACTGGCCCTCCTTACAGCCGTGCGGGAGCTGCAGGCCCTGCTCGAACGCGGCTCGCAGGATCGACTGGTCTTCATCGACCTCGATCTCGATACCCACGGGCTCGAAACGAACCCGGTGCTTGTCACCCATGACGGGCGCTCCTTCGACGATGAAACCGGATCGTGGAGGGAGAACGGGGAGGGCCAGGCGGACCCGACCCTCCCCGTCACCTCACTGCGAGGGGTCAGGCGTCGATGCCGTCAGTCGCTCAGGACTTCAGCGCCTCGCCGCCGATCCCGGCCGGCCGGCCGGCCGGACCCTGACGGACGTAGTCCTCGGCGAACGCCTGGCGCTCCGAGTCGCTCATCTTGTTCAGCGCGATGTTCGGGCTGGCGAACGGCGGACACTTCCGCATGTGATCGAGGGTCCACATCTTCTTCGGATCCAGGTCCAGGTGCGGCTGTGCGGTCATGGTGTTGCCGTCGTCACGGACGAAGCCCATGTCCTTGACGACGTCGGCGAAGTTCCACCCGTCGTAGAGCGTCTCCCACTCGCGGTGGCCGACCAGCCTGCCCATGTTCGGGGTGTCGCGGCCCTGGTAGGTCGGCCGGAACGCCACGGCGTCCGTCCAGTGGCAGGCCTCGTGGCAGTAGGTCCGCCACTGGCCGTCCACCTTGTCCATGACCATGTCCTCACGCACCAGGCACGGGACCATGCAGGTCCAGCAGCGGTGCGGGTACACGTAGTCGACGTCCTCGAAGATGATCGGGTGGTGACCGTTCGGCTTCGCCAGCCGGCTGTAGTTCTCCCACCACTTGCCGTACCGGTCGTACCAGCCCGGGTACTTGTACTCGAACCACTCGAAGTCCTCGTCGGTCATGCCGTCGATGCGCCAGTAGTTGGCGAGCCACCCGGTGGCGAAGAACTGCGCGACCTCGTGGACGTAGCCCTTGTTCCAGATCTGGTTCCACGACTCCTCGATGAGGTCGTGGGGGATCACGAGACCGTACTTCTCGAGGGGCAGAAGGTAGGAGCGGTAGTAGTCGTCGTAGATCCAGCGACGCCACATCTCCGCGTAGGACTCACGGTCCTTGCGGCGGTCCTTGGTGCCGTACTCGATGAACGTCCCGATCGCGGCGTCCACCACGCGGTGGTTGTTCCACCACGCGTAGCGCAGGTCGCGCTCGAGGAGCTGCCGGTTGCCCTCGTCGGACAGCGCCATCAGCAGCGTGGCGTAGCCGTTCGAGATGTGGCGCGACTCGTCCGACTGCACCGAGTGGAACACCGTCGGCAGGAGGTAGTCGCCGTTGGCCGCCGCCTCCGCCGGCATGGCCACGAACAGCGTGTTCGTGAACGCCGTCTCGGCGACGATCGTCAGGTAGATGCTCGCCGCGGTGATCGCGTCACCGGTGATGAACCCCTCGGCGAACTGGCGGCCGATGGTGCCGCAGTAGTCGTTGTGGAACCCGACGAGGCTGTTGTTGAAGCCCGCCGGGTCGATGTAGTTGTTCATGTAGAGGCGCTTGAGGTTCTGCTGGATCGTCGAGTGCCGAACCTCATCGATCATCTGGATCGCCTGGCCGTTGTGCAGCTCCGGGTTCGGGACCGCCTGGAACAGCATCGGCATCGACCGGGCGGCCGAGATCTCCGGCAGGGGAATGATCGACAAGAACAGCTTCTGCCACTCCAGCCAACGCTCCTGGACCTGGCGGAACATGTTCCCGCGAATCGCCCCGTCGGAGGCGCCGTAGACCCGGTTGTCCTTCTCCTCCTCCATCGGGAAGTAGGACCGGAGGACCTGCTTGAGCGGGTCCTTCTTCGCGGCCTTCTTGAAGGTGTAGTCGGTGCCGTACTTCATGTACGGCTCGTGGTACTGCGGCTCCCAGGAGAGTTCCTGGATTTTCTGGTGAGCCTTCGCCAAGCTCTGACGGCTCATCTTTCCTCCTCGATCGAGCCAGATGGGGTCCCGGCGGGTGTCGGTGCCCCGGTCACGGTCCGGCGCCCTGCGGCGGCCGGGCCGGTCTCCTGCGTGTGCCTCACCTCCTCGGCGGACCGGTCCTGACCGGTCCGGTGTGGTCTCCTCGCCTGGTGGTCTGTGTGGGCCGCGGTCCCCGTCGCCGCGACCCGCGCGCGCCACTCGCGCATCGCGGTGGCGGCGACGTCGCGCACGGCGCCGGTGAGCGCCGCGGAGTCCTGCGCGAAGCGGCGGGCCGGGCTGGAGACGGCGATGCTCGCGGCGACCCGGCCGTCGGGTGCCACGATCGGCGCACCGACGCAGCAGAAGCCCTCCGCGAACTCCTCGTGGTCGATCGCGACGCCCTCGCGGCGGACCCGTGCGAGCTCCGCGGCGAGGCCCGGCGTCGTGGTGATCGTGGTGGCGGTGAAGGCGGGGCGGTCGGTCTGGGCGAGCAGGAGCTGCTCGATCTCCGCCGACGTCGCGACCAGCGCCTTCGTGACGGCCAGCGCGTGGGCCTGGGCCACCGGGATGCGCTCGCGGAGGTTGGGGATCCGCGCCAGGCCCTGGTGGCCGCGGGCGTCGACGATGACCGTCGCATCGCCGTCCCAGCGAGCGAGGTACGAGCGCTGGCGGGTGCGCCAGTAGAGCTCGGTGACCGCGTCGGCGAGGCTCTCGGGGAGCTCGTAGCGGCTGACCGGGTCGTCCTCGCGGCGCAGCGGGCGCAACGCGTCGCGGGCGTCGTCGAGGTCGAGGACGGGCGCGATCACCCGCCCCCATTCACCCTCGGACGTGGGCGCGGCGCCGTCCGCGTCGTCCTCGGGGGACCCGACCCACGCGTCGCCCCACGGCGGGCCGTCGGAGAGCCGGTAGGTGCCGGCGGGACCTTCGCGGCGGGCGTAGCCCTCCTGGCACAGGGTGTTGAGCAGGTACCGCGCGGTGGCCGCGCTCTTGCCGAGCTCGACGCCGAGCTCCTCGGCGGTCACGCCCGCCGTCGCGGAGCCCAGGTAGCGCAGCGCCGCCAGCGCCTCGGCGGCGGTCTTGAGGGAGCGGCCGGAGCCGGCGACGCGCGTACCCGTGCGCTCCGTCATGCGCGCTCCTCCCCCGCGTGGCCGTGGTGGTCCGGACGCGCCCGGGATCCGGCCCGGTGGCGGTCAGGCCGTGTGCGTCCGTCGCCGAGCGGTCCCCGGCGCGCTGTGGGCAACACAACGCTCGACCAAGGATGTGGTCAACATCACCGTTTCGATGTGCAGATGCTGCACATGGCGGCCGATCCGGTGTGTGACGCCGTTCGTCGCAGGTCAGCGGCCTGCAGCGACGGTGGAGGGGCGCCGCCGGGAGGCCCGTGTGTCTCATAGGGAGACACCTCAGGTTCAGAGATCTACTCGTGCTCCGGCAGCACCGGCACCGAGATCCCCGGGTCGCGCCCGAGCTGGGTCGCGCGGTTCACCGACGCGGCACCGAAGCGGGCACGGACGGCGTCGAGGGTGCGGTCGAGGGCGGCCGGGTCGCGCGGCGGGTCGCCGCGCCCGGCCCCGGCGAGCGCGGACCGCGGTTCGTCGCGCGCGTCGAGGGGCAGCTCGAGCTGCTCGCGGTCCTCCCCCGAGAGGTTGGCGAGCGAGAGCCCGATGAGCGTGATGCCGCGGTCGAGGATCTGGGGCATCGCGTCGCGGAGCAGCTCCCGCGCGGCCTCGTGGATCGGCGTGGTCTGCGTCGTCGCGGCCCGCAGCGTGTGCGAGCGCGTGACGCGGGCGAAGTCGTCGAAGCGCAGCCGGAGCACGACGGTGCGGCAGGCCCGGTCGCCGTCGCGCAACCGCCGGGCGAGGCGGTCGACGATCCCGGCGAGGATGGTGTCGAGCTCCTCGGGCGAGCGCCTGCCCCGCCCGAGCGCGCGCTGCGAACCGATGGAGCGCCGCCGCACGCCCGGCGTGACCGCCCGGGGATCGGAGAAGGTGGCGAGGGCGTGGATGTGGCGGCCCGCGGCGCGCCCGAGCAGCGAGACCAGGGCGGGCTCGCCCAGGTCGGCCACGTCGGCGACGGTGTGCACGCCCAGGGCGTGCAGCCGCCCGGCGGTCACCCGCCCGACGCCCCAGAGCCGTTCCACCCGCAACGGGTGCAGGAACTCGCGCTCCCGGTCGGGGTCGACCACGAGGAGCCCGTCGGGCTTGGCGACTCCGCTCGCCACCTTCGCGAGGAACTTCGTGCGCGCGACCCCGACCGTGATCGGCAGGCCCACCTCGGCGAGGACCCGGCCGCGCAGCCGCGCGGCGATGTCCTTCGGCGTGCCCACGAGCCGGGCGAGGCCGGAGACCTCCAGGAACGCCTCGTCGACCGAGAGTCCCTCGACCAGCGGCGTCGTGTCACGGAAGATCGCGAACACGTCCTTGCTCGCGGCCGAGTAGGCCTCCATGCGCGGCGGCACGACGACGGCGTCCGGGCACATCGCGCGTGCCTGGCGGCCGTTCATCGCGGTGCGCACCCCGGCGGCCTTGGCCTCGTAGCTCGCGGCGAGCACCACCCCGCCGCCGACGATGACGGGGCGTCCGCGCAGCTCGGGGGCGTCGCGCTGCTCCACCGAGGCGTAGAAGGCGTCGAGGTCGGCGTGCAGGACCGTCGCCCCTGCCCCGCCGCCGGTGGACACGAACACATGTTCGCACGCGCGGAGCGGAGCGCGCCTCGCGTGTGCCACCTAGGGTGCGGTGGCGTGACCACCCGACTGCGGGCCAGCCGGGACTACGCCCACGCCGTGGCCGACTTCTCCGTCGCGCTGGCCGATCCCGCCTTCCACCGCGCGCGCCTCGACGCGGGCGGGGGCGGCGCGATCGAACGGCACCGGACCACCGGGACGCCGCCCCTCGGCACCGTCGAGGTCGTCGTCCGCCAGCCGGTGCCGACCGGCCAGGTCCCCCCGGCCATCGGGCGGCTGCTCACCGGAGGGCTCGTCCTGCGCCGCACCGAGCGGTGGCGCCTGGGGCCCGAGCGCTGCGAGGGCGAGGTGGAGGTCGCCGTGCCCCGCGCCCCGGTCCGGGCCGAGGGGACGATGAGCGTCGCCTCGGCCACCGGCTCCGGCTGCCGGCTCGCGGTCGACGTGGCGGTCACGGTCACCATCCCGTTGGCGGGCGCGCTCATCGAGGGCGCGGTCGCCGACGGTGTCCGCCAGCTCACCCGCGTCGAGCACGACAACATCACCCGCTGGCTCGACGCGCACACGGACCGGGAGTCCTGATGCCCGCACGCCGCACGCGCCTCGGGCGCGGCGACCGCGTCGTCGTCACGTCCCCCTACGGGAGCCGCCTCGGCACCTACGACCTGCAGACCGGCGAGGTGTCCGACGTCGCGCCGACCTTCCGCGCCACGTTCGTCGCCGAGCTCGACGAGTGGCTCTCTGCGCACGGCCTGGAACGCTTCCCCGGGTTCCCCGACCACAGCGCTGAGAGGGGCCCCCGCCGGCCGTCACGTCGGCAGCGCCTCACCGACACCCTGCGCATCCCCCGCCAGAGCGGCGCCCGCCCGCGTGATCGCGCGCACAGCGGGGCTCCACCCGCCCGCCGTGACGGGCTGCCCGCGCTCGAGGCCGGCCCGCCCACACCGGCCGGCGGCTGGTCCGCCGACAGCGCCGACGGCTTCCGCGCCGACGCGTTCGTCGACCCGGGGCGGGCCACCACCCACGACGACGTCGCGGAGACCGTCGACTGGGAGGACCTCGCCTTCCGGGGGCCCGACCACGGCCTGATCCGGGAGGCGTCGCGAGCCCGCGCGGCCGGGGACCGGGAGCGTGACCGCCGGCTGCGGCTGCACGCCGACGGCAGGCACGCCGTCGCCGACGCGCTCGCGCGCGAGTCCGGCGCCGTGGTCTCCGGCCGCCGGTCGACGCGCTGGCGGATGCTGCACGGGATCGAGATGGCCGTCGGGTCCGACACGGTGACGCTGGACCACCTGGTGATCGGGACGCCCGGCGTCTTCGTCGTCGAGGTCCGCCACCTCCCGGGCGGCAAGGTCCACGCCTCCACCACCGGGATCGAGATCGACGGCAAGCAGTTCGACCTCGCGCGCATCCGCACCCTCGGCGAGGAGGTGCACGACCGGATCGCGGAGGCCATCGCGTTGGCCGCGGGCTTCGAGGAGGTGCTCGACCCGCCGCCGGTGACCCCCGTCATCGCCGTCGTCGGGGCCACCATCGTCACGCACAGCCGACCCCGGGGGGTGATCGTCGCCCGCGCCGGGGACCTCGCGCGCGCCATGCGCAGCCGCGGCGAGCGGCTCTCGGCCGCCGCCGTCGAGGAGACCTACGCGGTGGCGCGGCGCTCGGACACCTGGATCGGATGACGGCTCTCCCGACCCGCACCGACCGGCACGCCCGGGGCGCGGTGACGGCGCTCTTCGCGGTCAACGGCGCCACCTACAACTCGCTCGTCCCGCGCTTCCCCGCGCTGCGCGACGGGCTGGGGCTGTCGAACACCGAGCTCGGCACCGCGATCGCGGCGTTCCCCGGCGCCGCGCTGCTCGTCGGGGTGGCCGCGGGCCCGCTCATCGGGCGGTTGGGCAGCGGGCGGGTCGCGGCGTCGGTGTCGCTGGCCGGGGCCGCGCTGCTGCCGCTGGTGGCGCTGGCCCCGTCGTGGTGGGCCCTGGCCGGGGCGCTGTTCGTCCTCGGCGTCACCGACGCCTGGACCGACGCCGCCATGAACGCCCACGGCCTCGTCGTCCAGAAGCGCTACGGCCGCTCGATCATCAACGGGCTGCACGCCACGTGGAGCGTCGCGGCGGTCGGCGCGGGACTCCTCGGCGCGGGCGCCGCGGGGCTGGGGGTGCCGGTGGCGGTGCACCTGGCGGTGGTCGGCGCCGTGCTGGTGGTCACCTCGGCGCTGGCGTGGCGGGCGGTGCTGGCCCCGGAGCGCCACGAGGCGGATCCCTCGCCCGGGCCCGGCCTGCGGGGAGTGCTCACCTCGTGGCGCACGGTCGCGCCGCTGCTCGCGGTCGCCGGGCTCATGGTGTGCTCCGGCGCCGTCGAGGACTCCTCGGCGTCGTGGGGTGCGGTCTACCTGCGCGACGACCTCGGCGCGGGGGCGTTCGTGGCGGGCCTGCCGTTCGTGGCGTTCCAGACGACGATGACGCTCGGACGCCTCGCCGGCGACCGGGTCGTGGACCGGGTGGGCGCCGTGACGGTGGCGCGGACCGGAGCGCTGCTCGCGACGGCGGCGCTCGGGACGGCGCTGCTGCTCGCGCACCCGGCGGCGGCGGTCGCCGGATGGGCCCTCGCCGGGCTGGGGGTGGCCACTCTCTTCCCGCTCGCCTTCGCGGCCGCGGGAGCCGTCCCGGGCGTGCGCGCCGGCGACGGGATCGCGGTCGTCGGCTTCCTCGCCCGGCTGGGGTTCCTCACGACGCCGCCGATCATCGGCGCCATCGCCGACGCCTCCTCGGTCGGGACCGGGCTGCTCGTCGTGCCGGTGGCCGCCCTCGGCGCCGCGGTGCTGGCCGGTGCGCTGCGCCCGCAGGCGCCGGCCACGACCGCGCGAGGGGAGCCCTCGAGCGCCTAGAGCGGCCGGGTCCTCCCCTCGCGCGGGACACTCGGCCCCATGACGCCCGAGGAGGCCGCCGCCGCGCTGACCGCCGTGCCCGGGCAGCTGGACGCCACGGTGGCCGACCTGCCCGGCGCCCCGGGCCATATCGCCTGGTGGGTGGCGCCGGCGGTGCTCCCGGCGCTCGGCGGGGCGCCGCACCCGGGGGCCGACCTGCGCCTGCTCGACCTGGGGACCGCGACGATGCTGCGCAACCGCGTCCGCCGTCAGGACCTCTACCGCACGGGGGTCTCGCGGCTGCGCCGGGTCGCGGCGGGCCTGCTGCTCGAGGAGCTGGCGCTCGCCCCGACGTGGGCCGGCGACGTCGTGCTGCCGAAGGCCGACGAGGAGCGCCTGTCCGCGTGGCTGTGGGCTCGGCTGTCCCTGACGTGGGTTCCCGACGACGAGCGGGAGGCGCACCGGACGGCGGTCGCCGCGCTGCTGGGGCCGGCCGGTGCCGACTCGCCGGCCGCCCACGAGGCGGAGCAGGCCTACGTCGCCGCGGCCGGGGAGAAGACGCCGCGCCCGGCCGGGGTGCCGTTCCGGCGGCCGTGACCGGGGCCCGCGACGATGCGGCTTTCCTGCCACTGGATGCCAGCAGTCAGGGAGCACGCCGATAGGGCTTCGCGGGCAACGAAGCCAGCCCCTACGCGTGCCGCACACAGCACCGAGCCGCGGGCCGGGCCTCCAGCCGCTCGCCGGGGATCGGCCGACCGCACACCTCGCAGATGCCGTAGGTGCCCGCGTCGAGCCGTGTGAGCGCCGCGTCGACCTCGGCCAGGTCGGCACGGGCGCGCCCGAGGAGCGCCTGGGCCTGGGCGCGGTCGTAGGCGATCGTCTGGCCTTCGGGGTCGTGCTCGTCGTCGCCCGAGCTTGCCGACGCGGTGTCGACGATGCTCGCGACCTGCGCCTCGAGCGCGGCGATCCGCGCCTGCACGGCAGCCCGCTCGGCGGCGAGGTCCTCCGCAGCGCTCACATCAGCGCACCGTGGACAGGGCACCGTGCACGAGCTCGATCACGACCGAGGTGTCCGCCGGCAGCGTGATCACCTCGCCGTCGAGCTGCAGCGGGAGCTCGTCGATGGTGCGGAACCGCAGGCGACGGGCGCTCGGCTGCCAGCCCAGTCCCCGCCACGCTGCCCGGACCCCGGTGAGCAGCAGCCGGACACGACCCCGATGGGGAATGCCGACGATCTCGAAGCGACCGTCCCCCGGGTCCCCGGTGTCGGAGAGCCGCACGTACTTCGCCATCTCGGAGAGGTTGGCGATGATCAGGCTGTCGTAGGTGTGCCGCCCCAGGAACTCCCCCACCCCGACCCCGCGGTCGTCCTGCCCGTCGAACGCCTCCAGCTCGATCGCGAACGGCCGGAAGCGCAGGAACTCCCGCACGGTGGTCACGAGCTCGCGCAGCGACCCCTTCCCGCTGCGTTCCAGCGAGAGCGCCACGACGGGCGTGATGCCCAGCCCGATGTAGGAGTGGGCGTAGCGCGGCGGGTTCGGCCCGACGGTCAGGCGCAGCAGGTCGAGGTGCTCGACGGCGCCTTCCGCGATCGCCTCGGCGAGGGGCCGGCGACGGGTGACCCGCCGGTGGTCGTTGGCGTTGCCCGCCGAGGCGACCGCGACGACGGTGCCGGTGTGGAGGCCGTCGCCCCCGGCCATCGCCCCGTCGACGACCTCGTTGTAGCCGCCGTCGCCCGAGACCGACACCACCAGCGGTCGGTAGGTCCGCGCCGCGCTCTCGGCGATCCGGCGCGCGTGCCCGGCGTACTCCGTGGGCACGAGCTCGACGTCGAGGTCCGGGGCGAGGAGCCGCAGGTCGCGCGCCAGCGTGTGCGCCTTGCCCTCGCCCCCGCCGGAGCTCGTCGGGTTGTAGACGAGCAGCACGTTCTCGTACGGCCGCGGCGCGGGCGGACCGGGCACGGCGGACGCGGCGGACACACCGTCAGCTTACGTCCGCGCCGGGTCCGACCAGCGCCTCGCGGCCTCGAGGAAGTAGTAGTCGGCGTAGACGATCCCGACGTCGACCTCGTCGTCCTGCGGCTTGCCGCCGGTGGCGTGCGCGAGCAGCGCGGGGCCCTGCGGGGCGACGTCCTTCGTCGCGAGCTCGTCGAGGGTCTCGCCGGCGGCCTGCCGGTAACGGGCGCCCTCGGCGCCGCCGACCTGGTCGGCGAGGTCGAGCAGGCCCGACGCCGCCACCGCCGCCGCGGAGGTGTCGCGCTCCTCGGTCGGCTTCGAGAAGTCCCAGGCCGGCACGCGGTTGCCCGGCGAGGTGTGCGCGAGCCACCAGTCCGCGGCCTTCTGCGCCGCGGCCCGCAGCTCGGGATTGCCCGCCGCCCGGGCCTGGGCGGCGAAGCCGTGGATCGCCCAGCCCTGGCCGCGCGACCACGTCGAGTCCGGCGAGGCGCCCTGCCAGGTGTCGCGCTTCAGGAACGCCCCGGTGTCCGGGTCGAACACCGCGACGTGGGCGACGCTCCCGTCGGGCCGCATGTTGGTCCGCGAGGCGGTGAGGGCGTGCTGGGTGGCGATGTCCTTCCACGCCGGGTCACCCCCGGGCAGGGTCGCCGCCCGGTCGAGCAGCGCGAGGTTCATCGTCGTGTCGATGATGACGGGGAAGCGCCACGAGCCACGCTTGTCGTCATCGCCGTCGGTGTCCCAGCTCTTGATGGCGTGGACCTTCGGGGAGTAGCGCGTCGCGAGGCTCCGGGCGGCGGTGACGACCTCGTCCGCCCCCGCCCCGGTCGCCTGCAGCTCGTCGCCGAAGCTGTCGTCGACGACGAAGCCGAGGTCGTGGGTGTCGGTGCGGTGCACCTGCGAGGCGATCGGCGCGGTCCAGCGCTGCGCCCGGGCCGTCCAGGCCGGGTCCCCGGTGAGCTCGCGGGCCAGCCAGAGCTCCCCGGGGAAGAACCCGGACGTCCAGTCCGTCACCGGCTTCGTCGACCAGGTCGTCGCACCCTTGTCGACCGACCGGGGGTAGCCGGCCGCCGGGTCGAGCGAGTCGGCGGCGCCCGCCAGCCGCTGGTAGGCGGTGGGCAGCACCGCCGAGACCGACGCCGGCAGCGGCGTCGACGCGGCCGACCCGGCGGCCGACGACGCCGTCGGGTCCGACGCGGCGGGCGCGCCCTGCCCGCACCCGGCCAGCAGCGCACCCACCAGGACCACGGCCGCCACACCTGTCACCCGGCGAGACTTCCCCGTCGCGCGTCCGGTGCTCGCGACCGACGACGTTTCCCCCACGATCGAGCCACCCCCCGGGAGTCGGCGGCACCGTAGCCCGTCCGGGGTGCGCCGCCGCCGGTGGGGCGGCCCGTCGGCATGCCCGCCGCGGGTCAGACCTGGCCGGTCAGGGCGGCGCCGCCCTCGTCGGGGGAGCGGGCACGCAGCGTGGGGGCCACGAGCGCGATGGCGACGACGGTGAGCACCAGGTACACGACGTTGGCCACGACGAAGCCGGTGGACGCCGCGGGATCGGTGAACGACATGATCGAGAACAGGCCCCCGATCACGCGGATCACGACGCCGACCCACATGGCCCAGCGGGCCCCCGTCGCGAGCCAGACCCCGAGGACGACCAGGGCGATCACGCCGGCGATCAGGGTCAGGGTGGCGGCGATGGGTGGAGCGTCCGCCGGGGCGGGGAAGATCCAGGGGCTGAGCACGTCGACGATGCCGAAGAGGGCGAACAGGACGACGCCGGCCAACACGGACGGGCGCCGGGTGAGAGCGGTCATGTCTACCGAGAGTGATCCGCGCCCCCGCACCTGTCTGCCGTAGTGGACTACTGCATCGAGCGTTCCCGGGCTGCGCGCACGGAGAGCTACGGCGCGCCACCCGCGGCCACCCGCAGGAGCACGTCGGCGTGGCAATCCTCGTCCTCCGCGCACCAGCAGGCGAGGTCGTGCCCGGAGAGCTCCGCCCGGGCCCGGTCGATCAGCTCCGGCTGCTCCGCGAGCCATCGGCGGTACAGCGCGATCATCGTGTCGCGGTCGAGGGTGACCTCGACCTCCTCGGTGCGCACGGTCTCACCGAGCCTGAACGGGTTGCCCCACGCCGACGGGCGCGCCACGGTGATCACGCCCTCGGGCTTGCGCCAGCCCTTGGTGCGCCGCAGCCGGATCCGTTCGGGCATCACGTCCTCCCCGGCGCGACGGCCGCCAGGCCGTCGAGCAGCCGGTCGACGTCCTCGTCGTCAGAGTAGGGCGCGAGCCCGATCCGCAGCGCGCCGTCGTCGCCCAGCCCCAGTCGCCGCGACGCCTCCAGCGCGTAGAACGACCCGGCAGGGGCGAACACCCCGCGCGCGGCCAGCCCCTCGTACGCCCGGCGCTCGCCGCCGGGCACCCGCAGCAGCAGCGTCGGCGTCCGGTGCGCGGCGCGCGAGAGCACCGAGACCCCGGGGATCCGGGTCAGCCCGGACTCGATCCGGGCGCGGAGGCGGTCCTCGTGGGCCTCCACCGCGGCCATCCCCGCGACCAGCCGGTCGCGACGCGGGCCCTGGTCCGGTCCCAGCGACGCCAGCACGTCCACGGCCGCCGTCGTCCCGGCGAGGAGCTCGTACGGCAGCGTGCCGAGCTCGAAGCGCTCCGGCACCGCGTCGGTGGAGGGCAGCAGCTTGTCCGGGCGCAGGGTCTCCAGGAACGCCGGGGCGGCGGCGAGCACCCCGCAGTGCGGGCCGAGGAACTTGTAGGGCGAGCACAGGAAGACGTCGGCGCCCAGGGCGGCCACCTCCACCGCGGCGTGCGCGGTGAGGTGCACCCCGTCGACCACGCAGAGGGCGCCGGCGGCGTGGACCAGTCGCGCGATCTCGGCGATCGGCGGGCGGGTCCCGACCAGGTTGGACGCCCCGGTGACGGCCACGACCCGGGTGCGGTCCGAGAGCTGTGCCGCGACGTCCTCCGCGCGCAGCTCGGTGGTCTCCGGGTCGAAGTCGGCCCACCGGACGGTCGCCCCCGCCCGTTCCGCGGCCAGCACCCACGGCCGGATGTTGGCGTCGTGGTCGAGGCGGGTGACCACGACCTCGTCCCCCGGCCCCCAGGACCTCGCCAGGGTGCGCGCGAGGTCGACCGTCAGCGCCGTCATGCTCCGGCCGAACACCACCCCGCGCGGGTCGGCGCCCAGCAGGTCGGCCATCGCGTCCCGGGCGGCGAGGACGATCTCGTCGGAGAAGCGCTCGGCGGGGGTGGTGCGGCCGCGGTTCGCGAGGGGCGCGGTGAGGGTGCCCGCGACGGCCTGCGCGACCTCGAGCGGGACCTGGGAGCCGCCGGGCCCGTCGAAGTGCGCGTAGCCCCGGTCGAGGGCGGGGAAGCGGGCGCGCAGCGCGGCGACGTCGTAGCCGGTCACGGCGGTCATCCTCCCGCGATCGGTGCGACGTGGCGGGGTCGCCCGGCGCAGCGGGCAGGGTAGGCGCGCGGCGATCGGGCACACTCGCGTCGGATCCATCGGGCACGACCAGCGGAGGCTCGCCATCAGCGCGTCGACCGGGACCACGGCCACGTCGCGGCGGGGAGGACTGCGCGGTCCGGCCGCCGCCGCCGTCGTCGCAGCGGCCTTCCTCGTCACGATGCTCGGGGCGACCCTGCCCACTCCGCTGTACCCGATCTACGAGCGGGACCTGGGGTTCGGCGGCGTGATGGTGACGTGCGTCTTCGCGGCGTACGCGGTCGGCGTCGCCGCGGCGCTCGTGCTCTTCGGGCGACTGTCCGACCAGGTCGGGCGCCGCAAGGTCCTGTTGCCCGGACTCGTCCTCGCGGCGGTGTCGAGCGCGGTGTTCCTCATTCCCGACGACGTCCCGACGCTCTTCGTCGGGCGCGTGCTCTCCGGGCTGTCCGCAGGGATCTTCACGGGGACGGCGACCGCGACCCTGGTCGACATCGCCCCCGAGGGCCGTCAGCACCGGTACAGCCTGCTCGCGGCGGCGGTGAACATGCTCGGGCTCGGGCTGGGCCCGGTGCTCGCCGGCGCCCTCGCCCGGTACGCGCCCGCGCCGCTGTTCCTGCCCTATGCGGTGCACATCGTCCTCGTCCTCGTCGTCGGCGTGGCCCTGTTCGCGATCGCGGAGCCGACCACCCCGTACGAGGGCCCGGTGTCCTTCCGCCCGCAGCGGGTGTCGATCCCGCCGGAGGTGCGGGGGGTGTTCGTGCGCGCGGCCATCGCCGGGTTCGCGGGCTTCGCCGTGCTCGGACTGTTCTCCGCGGTCTCCCCCTCGTTCCTCGCGCAGGTACTGCACATCTCGGACCACCTCGTGACCGGGCTGGTGGTGTTCACGCTGCTCGGTGCCTCGACGCTGGGGCAGCTCGCGTCGACCCGGCTCGGCGAGCGCCCGGCGCTGCTCGTGGGCTGCGCGGCACTCGTCGTCGGCGTGCTGGTGGTGGGCCTGTCGGTCGCCCTGGCCTCGCTGTGGCTGCTGGTCGTCGGTGCCGTCGTGGCCGGCGTCGGGCAGGGGATGAGCTTCCGCGCCGGCCTCGCCGCGGTCAGCGCGGGGAGCCCGCCGGAGCGGCGCAGCGAGGTGGCGTCGAGCTTCTTCCTCGCGCTCTACGTCGCGATCTCGCTGCCCATCATCGGCGAGGGGATCGCCTCGGCCGCGTTCGGTCTGGTGGCCTCGGCCGTCGCGTTCTCGGTCATCGTCGCCGTCCTCGCGGCGACCGCTTTCGTCAGCCTGCTGCGTCGGGACTGAGCGTCGTCACACGCCCACGAGGCACTCGGCGCTGCGGCCGCTCCACGTGACCCGGCCCTCGTCGGCGAGCTCCGCCGCCGAGCGCCGTCCCGCGAGCAGCAGCAGGAACGCCTCGGCCTCGGCGTCGATCTCCGCCACGGGGACAGCCGGCCCCCCTCCCACCCGCACGGTCCGGTCGATCTCCACGGGCCCGCCCGGCCCGGCCCGCACCAGCAGCCGCAGGCACGTCGGACGGGCGCCGGTCCGCGTGAGCAGCCGCGGGACGAGCGCGCTCGCCAGCCGGCACGCCTCGACCGCCGCGGGCGCCACGGCGTCCGCGTCCAGCTCGAGACCCAGGGCCTCGTGCAGGTCGTGGGTGTGCAGGCACATGTCCAGGCACTGCGCCTCGAGGGCCCGGCCGGAGGGCGCCGACGTGCGCACGGCCCGCTCCGCCCTGTCGTGGGCCTGCGCGAGCGCCTCGCGCAGGCGCTCCGGCCCCGCGTACTGCACCCCGGTGAGGTGCGTGACGAGGTCGGTGACGTCGGTCCCGCCGGTGTCGAGGGCCGCCGAGGCCACCGCGGCGGGGGAACCGGAGGGCACCAGCGGGCGGGACCACTCGTCGTCGTGCAGACCGCCCACCAGGTCGTCGGTGAGGTCCCACAGCCGGAGCAAGGCCCGGGCCGCGTCGTCCATCCTCATCGCCCCCGTCCTCGCTCTCCCGGAAGGTAGTGATCCGGCCCACACCCGGCAACGGTGCCAGGGTGTGGCCCGTGGATGCGGCGGAGTCGTTCGAAGCGCTGGCGGCCGGCCAGCTCGCGGTGCCCTACGTGACCCGCCGGATGATGTTCGGCCGCGACACCCTGCTGGCCGGCGGGCACCCGTTCGCGTTCCGTGACGGCGAGCGGGTGGCGGTGAAGCTCCCGACCGCGGGCGAGCTTGTGGCCGCCGGCGTGGGTCTGGCGCCCAGGATGGGGTCGCGGGTCATGCGGCAGTGGGTGTCGTTGCGGCTGGAGGTGTCGGAGGAGCTGAGTGCGCGGATGACCGCGGCTCGCGAGCACGTGACTCGGTGACGCCGGCCGCGCACGCGAGAGATCGTCGCGGCGCGCTGCCCAAATGGCCGGGCGGTGCCCTCGCGGGTCAGCCCTCGGCGTCGTGGGCGGTGTGACCCCGACGGACCACCCAGCCGCTACGACCACGACCCCGACTTCTGATGGCGCTACCGACACTTGAGCCCCCACGACGACCTACCCGACTCCTGGGCATGCTCGTCCCATGACCACCACCCTGGCGATCACCGGCGCCACCGACGGCCTCGGCCGCGCCCTCGCGCTACGCCTCGCGGCCGACGGCGACGTCCGGCTCGTCCTGCACGGCCGCGACCCCGCGAAGCTCGACCGGGTCGCCGACGAGGTCCGGAGCGCCGGCGCCCCCGAGCCCGTGACCCTTGCCGCCGACCTCGCCGACCTCGCCCAGGTGGCCCGGCTTGCCGGGGAGATCGCCGACCACGTGGACACCCTCGACGTCCTGGTGAACAACGCCGGCATCGGCTCCGGCGAGCCCGACGGCCGCGAGCGGCGCACCAGCCACGACGGCCTCGAGCTGCGGTTCGCGGTGAACTACCTGGCCGCCTTCGTGCTCACCGAGAACCTGCTCCCGCTCCTGACGGCCTCCGCCACGGGCGACCACGCGGCTCGCGTCGTGCACGTCTCGTCCCTCGGGCAGCACCCGCTGGACCTCGACGACCTCCTGCTCGAGCGGGACTACTCCGGAACCCGCGCCTACGCGCAGAGCAAGCTCGCGCAGATCATGCACTGCTTCGACCTCGCGCGACGCTTCCCCGCCGACCAGCTGACGGCGACGAGCCTGCACCCCGGCACCTACATGCCCACCAAGATCGTCCTGAGCGAGATCGGCCGCAGCGTCGACACGCTCGATTCCGGGGTGGAGGCGACCCGACGGCTCGCGGCCGACCCCGCGCTCGAGGGCACGACGGGAGAGTTCTTCGACCGCCTCCGGCCTGCGCGCGCGAACGCCCAGGCCTACGACGACGACGTCCGCGACGCCCTGCGCACCCGCAGCCTCGAGCTCGCCGCCGATCACCTCGCCCTGTGATCTCCGACCGCACCGCCGGGTCGGACCAGGTGGTCATGAGACACTGGTCCGGACACGACGTCGGGCCTGCCTGTCCGGCGTACCCCCGCCCGGCCGCGGCGCGTAGCCCGCTGGGCGGCCTCCCGGAACCAGGTGACTCTCCATCTCTGACGCTCCCCTGTCGTTCGCCGCGCTGGGCATCTCGCCCTCGGTCGCCGACGTCCTCGCCGCACACGACATCACCGAGCCGACGCCGATCCAGTCCGCGGCCATCCCCGACGCCCTCGCCGGCCACGACGTGCTCGGACGCGGACGCACGGGCAGCGGCAAGACGCTCGCCTTCGGCCTGCCCGTGCTCGCGACGCTCGCCCGCTGCGACGCCCCGACCCGCCGGTCCCGGCCCCGGGCACTGGTGCTGCTCCCGACCCGCGAGCTGGCGAGCCAGGTCCGTGACGCGCTCGCCCCGCTCTCCGAGGCACTCGGGCTCGAGCAGACGGTCGTGTACGGCGGCGTCGGCCAGCGCCCCCAGGAGCAGGCGCTGCGCCGCGGCGTCGACCTGCTCATCGCCTGCCCGGGGCGCCTCGAGGACCTCATCGGGCAGGGGCTCGTCGACCTCGACCGCGTCGAGATCACGGTGCTCGACGAGGCCGACCACATGTCCGACCTCGGCTTCCTGCCGGCCGTCCGGCGCCTGCTGCGCCGCACGCCCGGGAATTCGCAGCGCCTGCTCTTCTCCGCCACGCTCGACGGCGAGGTCGACAAGGTCGTCCGGGAGTTCCTGCACGAGCCGGTCACCCACAGCGTCGACCGCGCGAGCGAGCCGGTGCCGGACATGACCCACCACGTGTTCACCGTCCACCAGGACGACCGCAACGCCGTCATCCGCGAGCTGGCGGCCGGGCGCGGCCGCACCATGCTGTTCACCCGCACCAAGCACTCGGCGCGCCGCATCTCCCGCCAGCTCACCGCGGCGGGCATCCCCGCGGGGGAGCTGCACGGCAACCTCAGCCAGAACGCCCGGGACCGCAACCTCGGGCTCTTCCGCGACGGGGACGTCCGCGTGCTCGTCGCCACCGACATCGCGGCGCGCGGCATCCACGTCGACGACGTCGGCCTCGTCGTGCACGTCGACCCGCCCTCGGAGCACAAGGCGTACCTGCACCGCTCGGGCCGCACCGCCCGCGCGGGCGCCACCGGCGACGTCGTGACGCTGGTGCCGCCCGAGCAGCGCGAGGAGGTCGCGAAGCTCACCCGCAAGGCGGGCATTCGGCCCTACTCGGCCGACGTCGGTCCGGGGGCGGGCGAGATCGCCGAGCTGGTCGGCGAGGCGGCGCCCCGGGCGAGCGCCCCGCAGCGCCCGGAGCCGCGGGTCGAGGCCCGGCAGCAGACCAGGTCCGAACCGCGGTCTGGCTCCGGCTCCGGCCGTCCCCGCCGCGGCGGGGGCCGCGGGCGTGGACGCCGGGCGGGAACGGCGGCCGGCGCCCCGGCCGCGGGCTCCGCGGCCGCCGTCAGTCCTCGTCGGCCCCGCTGACCCGCTCCGAGACTGTCGAACGGCGGGGCCCGGCGTCGACACTCCCGGCAGCCACGTCGTCCGGAGGACCCGATGACCCCGCAGACCCTCGACCGCACGTTCTCGGCGGTCGTGCAGCGCAGCACCGCACCCGGGGGCTGGGCCTACGTCGTCATGCCCGGCTCCGCCGAGTACTTCGGCACCCGAGGACGCGTGAAGGTCACGGGCACGGTCGACGGGCACGCGCTGCGCACGTCGTTCATGGCGCTGGGGGACGGCACCCACAAACTGCCCGTCACGGCCGCCGTGCTGCGCGCCATCGGGAAGGGCGCGGGCGACGATGTGACGGTGCACCTCGCGACCCGCGAGGGCTGAACGACCGAGGAAACGTTCCCCCCGCCGTTACCAACGTATAGCGGAGCAGGGGACTTGCGGCAAGACCCCGGTGTTCCCGCACCATCACGCGGCCGAAGTTCGACCCGCGAGGTGGGGGCCTGTGTCGTTCCGGGATCACGACGACGAATTGACGTCCGAGCGCGACTACATCGCGGACCTCTATGCACGCCTCGACGCCGAGCGTGCGCGGGTGAAACGGGAGTACGAGGGGGCGCTGGCCGGGACCGGTGGGACGCCCGTGGAGCGCGACGTGCAGGTCCGCGCCTCGGCGAAGCTGGCGAAGCGCCTCGACGTCGCCGACAACGGGCTGTGCTTCGGCCGGCTCGACTCGCGATCGGGTGAACGTTCCTACATCGGCCGCATCGGCATCCTCGACGAGGACGACGAGTACCGGCCGTTGCTGCTCGACTGGCGCGCGCCGGCGGCGCGCGCGTTCTACGTCGCCACCGGCGCGCATCCGGAGAACGTGCGACGACGCCGCCAGTTCCACTCGCACGGGCGGCACCTCGTCGATTTCACCGACGAGGTCCTGGGGCGCCCGCACGGCGACGGGGACGGCGACACCGATGCGGCGCTGCTCGCGGCGGTGAACGCCCCGCGCGGCGAGGGCATGCGGGACATCGTCGCGACGATCCAGGCCGAGCAGGACGAGATCATCCGCCTCGACCACCCCGGCGTGACGGTGATCGAGGGCGGCCCCGGCACGGGGAAGACAGTGGTCGCGCTGCACCGTGTCGCCTACCTGCTCTACACCCAGCGCGAGCGGATCGAGCGCCACGGCGTCCTCGTCGTCGGTCCGAATCCGGCCTTCCTCGACCACATCGGCCGCGTGCTGCCCTCGCTCGGCGAGTCCGACGTCGTGTTCACGACGACGGGTGGGCTCGTGCCGGCCCTGTCGGTGACCGCCGAGGACGCGCCGCGGGTCGCGCAGCTCAAGGGGTCGCTCGACGTCCTCGATGTGCTGGCCGCGGCGGTCGCCGACCGGCAGCGGCTCCCGGAGCACCCGCTGCCGATCCAGCTGGGGGGCGTCGGGGTGCGCATCGACGCCGAGACCGCGGCATGGGGTCGGGAGGAGGCGCGCAGCAGCGGCCGGCCGCACAACGAGGCCCGCGCGGTGTTCCGCGAGATCGTCTCGTGGGCGCTCACCGAGCGGGCGATCATGCGGATCGGGCGGGGCTGGCTCACGCGCGAGGACCGCACGGCGTGGGAGGAGCTGCGGACCGAGCTGCTCACCGAGCTCGGCGGCGACGAGGCGTTCCTCGCCGCGCTCGACGCGCTGTGGCCGGTCCTCACGCCGCAGGGCCTGCTGGCCTCGCTCTACGAGTCCCCCGAGCGGCTCCGGGCGGCCGGGGCGGACCCCGGGTGGTGGCGCCCGGACGGCGCTGCCTGGACGGTGTCGGACGTGCCGCTGCTCGACGAGATGGTGGACCTGCTCGGGCGGGACCCGGCGGCCGAGCAGGCCGCCGCGCGGGCCGCCGAGGCGGAGCAACGGGCGCAGGCCGAGTACGCGGCCGGCGTCATGGCGCTGCTGACGCTCGACCGCGAGGAGATGGACGAGGACCTCGGGGTCGCCGCCGACGACCTGCTCCACGCCGAGGGCCTGGCGGGCCGGTTCGTCGAGCAGGACACCCGGGAGCTGGTCGAGCGCGCCGCCGCGGATCGCGACTGGACCTACCGCCACGTCGTGGTCGACGAGGCCCAGGAACTGTCGCAGATGGACTGGCGGGTGCTGATGCGCCGCTGCCCGGGCCGGTCGTTCACCGTCGTCGGTGACCTCGCCCAGCGCCGCTCACCCGCCGGGACGTCGTCCTGGGCCGCCGTGCTCGACCCGTACGTGCCCGGCCGTTGGGCGTACCGATCCCTGACCGTCAACTACCGGACGCCGGCCGAGATCATGGCCGTGGCCGCCGCGCTGCTCGCCGAGTTCGCCCCGGAGGTCACGCCGCCGGAGTCGGTCCGCGCGTCCGGGGTCCTGCCGTGGGCCCGCCGAGTGACCGACGACGAGCTGCCGGGAGCCGTCGAGGGGTTCGTGCGCGACGAGGCCGGGCGCGAGGGCACGAGCGTGGTCATCGGGCCGCCCGGCGTGCCGGGAACGGTGCCACCGTCGGAGACCAAGGGGCTCGAGTTCGACGCCGTGCTCGTCGTGGACCCCGATCGGATCCTGGCCGACGGCCCACGCGGTGCGGCCGAGCTCTACGTCGCGCTCACCCGGGCGACGCAACGCCTCGCGGTCCTGCACCGGGGCCCGCTGCCCCGGGCCCTCGCGGGTCTGAGCGCGGGCGTCAGCGCGGGGTGAGCCGGAACGCCCGCGCGCCGTTCGTCCAGGCGAGCCGCAGATCGGCCGGGTCCGGACGGCCCTCGTCGTCGAACCCGATCCCGTTGAACGTCGCGAAGCGGGGGTTGTCGCGCGCCATCGTCGCGTAGGCCTCGATGACGCCCGGCTCGTCGGTGATCGCCTCGACGTCGGCGATGCGGCGGCTGCCCTGCAGCAGGATCGTCACGGGCTCCCCCGAGCGCAGGTTGCGCCCCCACGCGAAGGGGGTGCCGACCAGGAGGTCCGCCCCGTCGCGCGTGTAGGCCACGGGGACGTCGTAGCGGGCGCCGCTGCGCCGTCCGACGACCTGGATGACGACGAGCCGGGCGCCGACCACCCGGTTCAGCAGCGGGACGTGCAGCAGCGCACGGACGACCCGGTTGACGAGCGACTGCCCGGGCAGCGTGCGCGCCCGGGGAGTCGCGGGGGGAGTGGACATCGCAGCCACCGATCGATACGCAGGCGTTTCGTTGAACATCGATACGCTAACGTATCGATCGATGGGAGGGAAGACGGTGGCGGGAACGCGGGAACCGGTCGGCCGGGGCGAGCAGGCCCGACGGCGGGTGCTCCGCGCGGCGCTCGACGTGCTCGCCGACGACGGGATGCCCGGGTTGACGATGGAGTCCGTGGCGCGCCGCGCGGGCGCGAGCAAGGCCACCGTCTACCGGCACTGGCCGTCACCGTCCGCGCTGCTCGTGGACGCGATGGACGCCGAGTTCCGGCCGCTGGCGGACGTCGACAGCGGCGACCTGCGGGCGGACCTCGTCGCCCTGCTCACGGCGTTCTCCTCGTCGCTCACCGGCTCGCCGTTCCCGAGGCTCATGGCCGCGTTCACCGACGCGGCCGAGCGCGACCCGGCCCTCGGTGAGCTGCACGCCGAACTCACCCGCCGACGCCGCGAACCCCTGCTCCGGGTCCTGACGGCGGCCGTCGCGCGGGGCGAGCTCCCGGCCGACACCGACACCGACCTCGTCGTCGACCTGCTCGCCGCGCCGTTCTTCTATCGACGGCTCGTCGCGCACCGCGCCCTCCCGGTGGACATGCCCGGCCTCGTGGTCGACCACGTCCTGGCGGGCGTGCGCCCTCAGTAGCCCGCGAGCAGGGCCAGCAGTCGGGAGAGGGCGGGCTCGCCGAGGTGGCTGCGGAAGCGGTCGCGGCGGTCCGGGCGGCGCCCCCAGATCACCAGCGTGCGGGCGGCGGGATCGAGCTCGACGTGAGGCTCGTCGATCGGGTCGTCGGTGGGCTCGAGACCGGCGTGGGCACCATGCACGCTGACCCGCACATCGGGCGCGCCCGGTGCGCGTAAGCGGACCGCGAAGTCCTCCCTGGGGCAAGGGTCGTGCTCGCGGCCGCGGCGCAGCAGGATCTCACCGAGAACCCCGACGGCGTGCTCGGTCAGTTCGGGCTGAGCGAGCAGGCGGTCGCCGGTGTCGTCGTCGCCGACGAGATCCCAGCGGTGGATCGCGAACTCGTTGCGCATGTGCGGCACGAACTTCGCTACCTGCATCTCTCGGCCGGTCCAGGGAATGAGTGCCTCGGGCTCGACGGCCAGGACTTGGGCGATCACGCGGCGCATGTGGTGTTCCTCGGCCTCGAGGCGCCGCGCGAGGGTTGCGTCACTCAGAGCCCGGAACGCCGGTTCGCGCTCCTCGAACGAGCGAGTGCTGGGGACCGGGTCGCCGGCCAGATAGGGCTCGAGGTGCCGAGTGACCTCGGCCGCCGCAGCGGCGAGGTGGGCGGTGATCTCGTGGGCGGTCCATCCCTGACACGCGCTGACAACCTCCGGGGCGATGCGCTGGCGGGCGTCGAGGAAGGCCTGCGCCTCCTGGCTCCGGGCGTTCTCCCGAGCCATCGCTGTGGTCATGGCGGCGACGCTATCGACGGATCAGTTCGATGAGGGTCGAAGCGACCGCTGGGAAGCCTCAGCGGCACCTACGCGGACAGGTCACAGCTTCGTCTCGTCTCGACCGTCCGCAATCCCTGACGGCATCGGCGTCGTACTGCATGACAGCGCGACCGGGGCGCGCCCGATGCACTGGAGGAGAGAGCGTTGCAAGAGCTGGAGATACCGAACATCTCGTTGCAACAAGTGCGTGATCTCGCTAGCTGGTCCGGGATCGAGGATGCTGTCGACGACGACCTCCTTCGTGTGATCGCCGCGCCGGTCGTGGCCGTGGAATTGCGACGGATCTCGGACGCCTCGCAGGAGATCTACGACACCGTCGACCTCCTCGACATGCTTCGCAGCCGGGCCGAGGAATTGGACGAGGATGACTCCGGCTCGACCGTGCGATGGCCACTCCTCCGGCCTCGACCTCGAGGGCCCTCCCACGGTCTTCTGGGTCTTTGAGCCTGGTGCTGGTGCGAGGGCGAGCCGTTGGCATGCTCGAGAGCCAGGTCCAGGACCGGCAACAGCGACATGCTCGGGACTGGGTGGATGTCGTGCCCGCCACATTGGGCGGGGGACGCTACCGGCTCGGATCCTTGATCGGCCGCGGCGCGTCGAGTGAGGTGTTCCGCGGTCAGGACATGCTGCTGGGGCGGGCAGTCGCGATCAAACTCTTCCCGGCCGGGTCGGTCGAGTCCGAAGATCAGCGGCGGTGGCGTGAGATACGCACACTGGCCGGACTGAATCATCCCCGGCTGGTGTCGGTGTACGACGTCGGCGCCCACCTGGATCGGATGTACTTCGTGCTGCAGCTGGTGGAGGGCACGAATCTCAGCGAGCGGCTCACGCTCGGCCCGCTGACCCTGAGCCGGACGCTGCGCCTGGGCAGTGGCGTGGCCGCGGGATTGGGGCACGTCCATCGCCATGGGGTGGTCCATCGCGACCTCAAACCCGCGAACATCCTGCTCGACCGGGACGACCGACCCTTCCTGACCGATTTCGGCTCTGCCACCTGCCTCGGAGCGGCCGCGCCGACCCGGACGGGCGTGTCCGGGCAGCCGATCGAGCCGGCAGCGGACGTGTACGCGTTGGGCCTGATACTGCTCGAGTGTCTGACCGGGCGCCGGGAGTATCCCGGCGATCCGGCGAGCGCAGCAGCCGCCCGCCTCGATCGCCCGCCAGAGAATCCCGAGCGAACTGCCCGAGCCGGTCGCCACGACCTTGCGGGCGATGACCCACCCAGAGGCCGCTCGACGCCCCGACGCCGCGCACCTGCCCCGCCATTTCGCGGCCCTCCGGGATGCGGCGACCGACGAAGAACCGCCGCCCGCGTCGCCGTCCAGGCCGTGACCGGCAGGCGTCCACCGGCGGACGCCGGTGGTCGACGAGGCGGTGCTCAGCGGAACGTTGCGGTGGCGACGACCTCGCCGTGGCTGTCGGTGAGCTCAGCGCCGACGACGTCCGCAGCGACGTCGGCGGGCAGCCCCCAGGAGTCGTAGCCCTCGCTCAGGGAGAAGGTGCCGACCGGCGTGGGGGGCCCTTGCCGGTGAACGAGCCGACAGGTCACCGGCGCCGAGTCCTCGTCGGTGCCTGCACCTGGCATCACGGCGTCGGCGTCCAGGGCCATGTACATCCAGGGGGGACGGCCGCTGTAGGCGTAGACCTGTCCGACCGGTCGTCCCGCGGCGATCAGCGGGGCGAAGCGCACCTGGCGGAATCCTGCGCTGGCGCTGTTCAGGGTGTCGTCCGGAGCCGAGGCCGTCGGCGGGGGCAGCGGGGCGGAGGGCGCCGACGTCACCGCCGCCGGCGGCGCGGCGGCAGCGGGCCCGTTCGGCGCATCGAAGGCCTGCGCGGTGAGCCACGTCGTGGCGGCCACCAGCGCGACCGCTGCGACGGCTGCGGCGGGCCGCCACCACCGCCCGACCCGGCGGGGCTCCTCGAGGTGATCGCGTGACGGCCACGCCGAGTGCACGGCGTCGGTGCGGCTGTCGGTGCGGGTTATGCCCAGAGCGGTCAGGACGCGCGCCTCGAAGCCGACGGAGGGTTCGGCGGCAGGGATCAGGGCCAGGAGGTCCTCGACGGTGTCGGTGAGATCGGCGATGTGTCGGCGGCAGGCGTGGCAATCCTGCAGGTGAGCGAAGACCTCGGCCCGTTCCCGGCCGGTGAGCACGCCGAGCGCGCACTCCGTGGCCAGGTCACGGGTCGGGGCGCAGCGACGGTCGGTCATGTCCGCTCCCGATCGGCCAGCGTGCGATGCAGCTTCGCCAACCCCGCACGAATGCGCGTCTTCGCCGTGCCCAGCGGGACCGCTTCGTGGGCGGCGATCTCGGCGGCGGTCCTGCCGTGCACGGCGGCGAGGACGACGGCGCGGGCCTGTTCGATCGGCAGGCGGCCCAGCGCGGCCCGCAGCTCCTGCCCGGTCTCGGCGGCCAGCGCGCCGCGCTCGGGGGTGTCGGTCACCGGGCCCACCAGGGCCAGCACGACGCTCGGGTCGGTGACGGTGGCTCGCTGGCCGCGCGCGGCGTCGATGGCGAGGTTGCGCGCGATGGTGACCAGCCAGGTCCTGACACCACCTCGGCAGGGGTCGTAGCTCGCGGCGTGGCGCCAGGCCTGCTCGAAGCTGCGTTGGGCGGCGTCCTCGGCGGCGCGTCGCTCGCCGAGGACGGCCCACGCCACGCCGTACACCGCGCTCTGGAATCGCCGCACGAAAGCCACCGCCAGCTCGGGATCGCCGGCGGCGAACCCGTTGAGCAACAGCTCGTCGCCCAGCTCCTCGCCGACCGATCGCCGCCCGTGCACGGAATCAGTTACGGCGAAGAAGACCGCACCGATTGCGCCCCGAGGCAACGAAGCGATAACGAATTGGCCCGACGGCCGCCAGGTACTCGGCCAGCTCGGTCGATCTACAGGTCAGCCGCAGGGACGCCCGGAACGCCCGATTGGAGCCCGTTTCATGCCGACCAGCTTCTTCGGCGCCGGGGCCCGCTTCCCGGACACCACGACATCGGTCCGGCACGCCGACGCCCCCCGGTCCCGGCGTCACCCTTCCGTCCGGAATCGAGGCCGTCACCTCGCACCGGCCCATCGTTGTCGGCTCCCTCGGCACGATCTTCTTCCGCTGCCGTCGGCGTCGCCTGAGGCGCCCGACAGCTTCGGCCGTCACACGATTGCAGCAACATGCTCCCGATCCCTACGGCTGCAGACCCCCCTCGGCCGACAAGAGTCACCCGTCGGGCCGCATCGAAGCACCGTCGGCGAGGCGGACACTCAACGGTGCGTGATGGCGAACGGAGTGGCGCCGTGCGTACTGGACGTGAAGGACGGGGCGGGCGATGGCGAAGTACATGGTGTTGTTCAAGTACACCGACCAGACATGGGCGAAAATGATCTCGAACCCGAGCGACCGGCTGGAGGCGGTGCGCTCGAGCGCGCGGTCGGTCGGCGGCGATGTCGAGACGATGTACTACATGTTCGGCGCCTGGGATGGTTTCGTCGTCATCGACGCCCCCGATTCGGCTTCCGCCGCGGCCGTGTCGCTCGCCGTGTCCGGCTCGGGCGCCCTCCGCGACTGCGAGACCCACGAGCTGATCGCGCCGAACGAGCTACCCGCGGTGCTCGAGCGGGCCGCCACCGCCCAGGGCAGCTACCGGCCGCCGGGAACCTGAACCCGGCCGGCCCGGGAACGACTGCCGCAGGCCCGGCCCCGATCCGGAGTGCGGCCCGCGTCGTCGGAGATTGCCGGTTACGACCAGATGATCGGCCTCGATGGCTTGATGGTCGCCAAGAATCTCTGCGCAAAGCCGACGGCATGATTGCACGGTCTAAACGCGGCCGCGAGCCATGTTCTTTATGCGGATGGTGTTCGTCTGACTACGGATGTGACTCTACCGATCAGCGTGGGCCTGGGTCGACCATTGCTTGCGGCGGAGGACAGAAGAGGGGGCACACCCAAGCCGAGGGCGCCGTGGAAACCGCCGCGCGGCGTCAATTGTGCCATGGGTCGCGATGCTTGCGCGAAATGGACACACTGCTGGCGATACCGAGCAAGGGGCAGCTGGCTCTGGTTCGCCTGCGGCGGGGGTGCTGCGCCAGCGAGAAAGGAAGCAGTCGTGTTGGGCGATCGATTAGGCGAGGCCGCGGGAAAGTTCACCGGGGTTCGCGTGCTGCCCACTGAGGGCGGCCAGGTCAAGATCGAGGTGTCCTTCCAGGGGCGTGGCACACTCCTGGGCCAGGAGATCACCGACACCGGCACCTACCAGCAGACGGTCCGGCCGGGTGGGGTGCTCTACGGCGAGGGCCACGTGCTGTTCATGACCTCGGAAGGCGACATCGTCGACTGGGTCGGAGGTGGGGTGGGCCGGCCCACCGGCCCGGGCTATCAGGCCAGCTACGGGGTGTGGGGTGCGGCCCAGACGAGCTCGGAGAAGCTAGCCCGGCTCGGCCAGGTCGCTGACGTCATCGAGTACGAAGTCGAGGAGGACGGCAGCTACCGCTGGACGATGTGGGAGTGGACCGGGGCGGGCTGAGCGCCGGAGGAGTCCCGCGACGCGCTGAACGTCGCAGCGGGCGGCGGGCGCCGGGGTCGACATGTGTCGAGGGCAGCTGGCACTGCCCGACCCCGGTCGCTCGCTGCTGCACGACCTTGCTCCGGAGTTCAGCCCCGACACCATCCGGCCGCCACCGGAGCGCCGCCGGATCGAGGACACCGCTGGCCCGTCGATCAACCCGCTGGGCGAAATTTCGTGATCGTCGAGGAGGGCCGCCGTCGTGTCATCACCGCTTGCCTCGTTGAGCGGCGACAAGCTACGCCTGACCAAGGTCGAGAACGTGGCGGTCGCGACCGGCACCGAGCGGACCCTCCTCGACGTCACGGGTCCCGGGAGCGTGAAGTCCCTGTGGATGGCCCTCGGTGGCGGAAACGGTCCCGCCCTCGACGCCCGCCTGCGCGTGTACTACGACGGCGCCGCGGTCGCCTCGATCGACATCGACATGGGCACTCTGCTGGCGACCCACTTCGGCGCAGGCATGGTGGCCGGGTCCCACACGCTCGCCCATGTCCACACCGAGATCAACAGCAACAACTACAACACCGGCTTCCTGCTGACGTTCCCGATGCCCTTCGGGGCGCGCATCAAGATCGCGTACTTCAACGCCAGTACCACCCAGACAGCCACCATCTACTCCATGGCCGCGTACGCGCTGACCGCCACCGACCAGGCCAACGGTCTTCGGCTCAGGCAGCAGGGGGCACGCTGGCTGGATCAGCGCATCACGCGCACCGCATCGCAGACGACGACGCTCGCTTCGATCACCGGTGCCCCAGGGTGGATCGTCTACCACTCCCAGGTGTGTGGCGTGGGTGCATCGAACCTGTCCTGGATGGAACGCAACGTCCAAATCGCCGTGGATGGCGAGACCACGCCCTCGATCGTCTCGACCGGCACCGAGGACTGGTTCGACAGCGCCTGGTACTTCAACGGGTGGAAAGACTTCGACGCCGGGGCGCACTCCTACGTGGGCACCGACCGGCCCGCCGCCCCGAACCAGTACGTCGTGGGCATGGCGACCGACTTCATGTCGAAATGGGGCGGCGTGCGGTTCACCACCTCGGCAATCATGACCGTCCTGACCGAGCCCGCGTGCACCACCGGCGACACCCTGTGCTGGTGCATCCTCTACTACCAATAGGAGCCTGCGGGCCCGACGAGCGCCGGGGATCATGACCTGCGGCCTCATATCCGCCTCAGCGGCGGCGCCTCCCCGAGCGGTGCCGCTGATCCTTGCCGCGGATTCTCGTCCCACTTCTCCTTGCCGGCCTCGAGGACGCCGCTGGTCTTGCTCTTCGCGGCCCGATAGGTCGCCCCCTCCGCGGCCGCACGTCCGCCGCTGTTCAGGAGGTCGGGGAGGCCCTTGCCGCCCTTGGCGTGCAGGTCGAGCCGGTTGGTGGCCTCCGCGAAGCGCAGGTAGGTGTCCACACTGGCTACCACGATCCGGGCGTCGATGGTGAGGATCTCGATCCCGACCACGGACACCTTGACGAACGCGTCGATGACGAGGCCCTTGTCGAGGACGAGGTCGAGGACCTCGGCCAGGCCGCCCTGTGGCGAGCGCTGGACGCCCCCGCCTCCACCCGACCGAGCCACCGTCACCGCAGCCACCTCCGATACCTGGAGTGGACCCGCCGGCGAGGGCGAGGCCCTCTCAGCATCGCGGCGCAGTCAAGACTGCCGAGGGCCGAGTACGAGCGTGCCGCGTGAGCATCCGGCTCGTCCCTGCGGACGAGCGCAAAGCGCACCTCGTCCTGACGCTCCGCTCGCTATGAGGTCCGACGTCGTCGTTCATGGATGCAGAACGTAGGCGCGGTGGCTTCGGCTCGGTTTATCAGCCGTGGCGAGGCCCACCTCTCCTGCACCAGCAGCGCCGCACGGAACCGCGCCTCGGCCTCGGACCATGCTCGTCCGCGCATGTCTGGACGCTGATGCGGGTACTGACAAGCTCCGGCCGAGCGGGTACTACGGGAGGCCGCAAGCATCCCGAAGCCGCCGGTCCGGGCCGGAGGCAGCGGGTTGGGCCCAGGGAGGTCGAGTGGCGAAGAAGAGCCGCACCGGCAAGCGGGCCAGCGCCAAGGAGTCTGCGTCCGATCCAGAGCGGCTGGTAGAGCTCTACCGCCGGCTGGTACTGGTGCGGACGTTCGAAGAGGAGTGCAATCGGTCGTTCCGACGGGGGAAGATCGGCGGCTACCTGCACCTCTACACCGGCGAGGAGGCGGTGGCCGCGGGTTTTCTGGAGGCCCACCGCCCCGGGGACCGGGTCATCACCAGCTATCGCGACCACGCGCACGCGCTTCTGATGGGATGCGACCCGGCCGCGGTCATGGCCGAGCTGTACGGGCGCGAGGGGGGCCTGGTCGGGGGCAAGGGCGGCTCGATGCACCTGTTCGACATCGACCGCGGGCTCTGGGGCGGCTTCGGGATCGTCGGCGGACACATCCCGCTGGGAGTGGGGTTCGGCTACGCGCTGCGCTACCAGCAGACCGACCACATCTGTCAGCTCTACCTGGGCGACGGCGCGATGCAGACCGGGGTCTTCCACGAGGCGGCCAACCTGGCCGGGCTGTGGGGTCAGGACGGGCGCTGCCCGGTGCTGTTCATCGTGGAGAACAACCAGTACGGAATGGGCACCTCCGTGGCCCGGGAGTCGGCGGTGACCGACCTCGCGGCCAAGTTCGACGCCTACGGCATCGAGCACGAGAAGGTCGACGGAATGGACCTGGAGGCGGTCATCCGCTGCGGCGAGCGGGTGAGCGAGCAGGTCCGGGAGAGCGGACGACCCTACGCTGTCGAAGCCGTGACCTACCGGATCGCCCCGCACGGGGCGGCGGACTTCTTCGAGCGGTACCGCACCAAGGAAGAGATCGCCGAGTGGCGCGAGCGCGACCCGATCGCCCTCCTCCGGGACCGGTTGACCGAGGCCGGGGAACTCGACGACGACACGGTGGAGGAGATCACCGCCGACGCGCAGCGTGAGGTGCAGCGAGCGGTCGAGTTCGCCGATTCCAGTCCGGAGCCGGCCGTCGAGCGACTCTACGACGGCGTCTACGCCGACTCGACCCAGGACGCCGACTCGAACCAGGACGCCGACGAGACGGCCGCGGGTGAGACGAAGACCTACCGGGAGGCGCTGCGGGAGGCTCTCGACACCGAGCTCGACCGCGACGAGAACGTCGTGCTGATCGGCGAGGACATCGGCGTCTACGGCGGCACCCAACTGGTCACCGACGGCCTGTACGACCGGTACGGCGCCCACCGTGTGATCGACACCCCGATCAGCGAGAACGGGTTCGTCGGCACGGCCATCGGCATGGCCATGACCGGCCTGCGACCCGTCGTGGAGATGATGACCTGGAACTTCTCGTTCCTGGCCGTCGACCAGATCATCCAGAACGCCGCCAAGGTGCGGTACTTCTCGAACGGGCAGGTCTCGGTCCCGCTGGTGATCCGCGGACCCAACGGCGGCGGCGTACAGCTCTCGGCCCAGCACACCCATTCTCTGGAGTCGTTCTACGGCCACTTCCCGGGGCTGAAGGTGGTGGCTCCGGTCACCCCGGCCGATGCCAAGGCCATGATGCTCACCGCAATCCGGGACGACAACTGCGTGATCTTCCTGGAGGCCGGGGCGCTGTACGGCACCAAGGGCGAGGTCGAGGCCGGTGACCACCCGGTGCCGTTCGGGCAGGCCCGCATCGCCCGCCCGGGCGACGACGTCACGCTGATCTCGTACGGCCGGCAGGTGCAGCTGTGTCTCAACGCCGCCGACATGCTGGCGGAGGACGGCATCGAGGTCGAGGTCATCGACCTGCGCAGCCTGCGCCCGATGGACGCGGACACGATCGTGGCCTCGGTCCAGAAGACCCACCGCGCGGTGGCGGTGCAGGAGCAGTGGCGCTGCTACGGGGTGTCGAGCGAGGTGGCCGCCACCATCCAGGATCAGGCGTTCGACTACCTCGACGCCCCGGTGGAGCGGGTGAGCGGGGCGGAGGTGCCCGGCCCCTACGCGCACAACCTCGAGATCGCGGCGTTCCCACGCGAGCAGCAGGTGGTCGACGCCGTCCACCGCGTCCTCTACCAGAACGAGGGTTGACGATGCCGGACGTGATCATGCCCAAGATGGGCGACGCGATGGAGACCGGGGTCATCAGCTCGTGGCTCAAGCACGAAGGCGATCACGTCGAGGTCGGCGACACCCTGGCCGAGATCGAGACCGACAAGGCCACCGTCGAGATGGAGGCCGAGGACGCCGGGACCCTGCACCGACTCGTCGTCGGCGAGGGCGACGAGGTGCCGGTCGGGGGTGTGGTCGCGGTGATCCTGGCCGAGGGGGAGGAGCCGCCCTCGGACGACGGTGCGCAGGCCGAGGCGCCCGAGGAACCGTCCGACACCACCCACGACGAGGCGGCGGCGCAGGAGCAGGCATCGGAGGACACGGGCGCCGCGACCGGTGACCAGAGCGTCGCATCCGAGCAGGAAGCGCCGGCGACGTCCGACACCGCACCGTCCACCGACGGGCGAGTGCGGGCCTCGCCGATCACCCGGCGGCTGGCCAGTGAGCACGGCATCGACCTGTCGGAGATCGACGGCACCGGCCCCGCCGGGCGGGTCGTGGAGCGCGATGTGCGCGCCGTGATGGAGGGCGGCGCCCCGGCCGAGGAGGAGGCGCCGGAGCACGCCGAGGAGGCCCGCGGGGGCGAGGACGTCGAGCCGCAGTCCTCGGACCGCCCAGCCGCCGCGGACGAGGCCGAGGTGGTGCCGCTCTCCCGCGGGCAGCGGGTGGTCGCGGATCGGTTGCAGCAGTCGTGGCAGCAGTCCCCGCACCACTACGCGACCGTGGAGGTCGACGTGGACGAGCTGCTGACGCTGCGCCGGACACTCAACGAGGCACTGGTCGATGAGGGCGGGAAGCTGTCGATCAACGACTTCGTGCTGAAGGCATGCGCGGTCGCACTGCGCAGGTACCCGAAGCTGAACTCGTGGTGGACCGACGAGGGCGTGCAACGGAACCCGCGGGTGGACCTGGCCATGGCCGTCGCCCAGGAGGAAGGCCTGATCACGCCGGTGATCCGGAACGCGGCCAACCGGACCCTGTCCGCGCTGTCCGCGGAGGCGAAGGACCTGGCGGATCGCGCCCGGGAGAACCGGCTGCGCCCTGACGAGTACCAGGGAGGAACGTTCACCGTCTCCAACATGGGCATGTACGGGGTGGAGAGTTTCACCGCGATCGTCAACCCACCCCAGGTGTCGATCGTGGCGGTGAGCAGTGTGATCCGACGCCCGGGTTTCGACGACCAGGACAACGTCGTCGCGCAGAACGTGCTGAAGCTGACCGTCGGCTCCGACCACCGGGTGGTCAACGGGGCCGAGAACGCCCGGTATCTGGCCGAGGTCAAGCGGCTGCTGGAGCGCCCGGTGCTGCTCACGGTGTAGCAGGGCCGCAGGGGAGAAGAGTGCGCTGGAGAAGGCTGCTCTGGAGAAGGACTGGGACATGGCAGAGGAATCCGACCGCGGCACGTTCGATCTCGTCGTCATCGGTGGCGGCAACGGCGGATACATCCCCGCGATCCGGGCCAGCCAGCTCGGCATGAGCGTGGCGCTGGTGGAGCGCAGGGAACACCTGGGCGGGACCTGCCTGAACCTGGGCTGCATCCCGACCAAGGCGCTGCTGCACACCGCGGCCCGGCTGCACGACGCGCGACACGGCGCCGACGTCGGGGTCAAGACCGGCAAGGTGAAGCTCGACTACGCCCGCGCCGCCGAGCGCAAGGACGAGGTGGTCGACCAGCTCCGGCAGGGCCTGTCCGGGCTGATGAAGAAGAACAAGATCCAGGTGCATCGGGGATCCGGCAGCTTCGCCGAACCGAAGCGGATCACGGTGACCGGACCGGACGGGGAGCAGGAGCTGCGGGCGTCCCACGTGCTCATCGCCACCGGCTCCGCGGTCGCCACGCTTCCCGGCCTGGACATCGACGGTGAGACGGTCATCTCGAGCGACGACGTCGTCACCAGTACCGACGACCCGCCGGAGTCGATCATCGTGCTGGGCAGCGGGGCCGTCGGCGTGGAGTTCGCCAGCATGTACGCCGACTTCGGCACCGAGGTGACGCTGGTCGAGCTGCTGGACCGGATCGTTCCCACCGAGGACGCCGAGGTCTCGGCCGAGCTGGAGCGGGCCTTCACCCAGCGCGGCATCCGGGTCATGACCGCGGCGAAGGCCGACCCGGCCACCGTGGAGCGCTCCGACGGTGCGGTGGCGATCGAGGTGGAGTCGGAGGACGGCAAGGAAACGCTGAAGGCCGACGCCCTGCTCGTGGCCGTCGGCCGCCGGACGGTGGTCGACGACCTGAACCTGGAGGTCACCGGGGTGCAGCGGGACGACCGCGGGGAGATCCAGGTCGACGAGTTCTACCGGACCGACGAGCCCGGGGTGTACGCCTGCGGGGACGTGATCGGCGGCTACTGGCTCGCCCACGCCGCGGGGCACGAAGGCATCGTCGCGGTCGAACACATGGCGGGCGCGGACCCGATGCCGCTGGATCAGGACCGCATCCCGCGGGTCACGTTCTGCCGGCCCGAGATCGCCTCGTTCGGCATGGACCGGGCGCAGGCCGAAGAACACGGTCACCAGGTCCGCGAGTCGAAGTTCCCGTTCCGCGCCATCGGCAAGGCGCTCATCGACGGCGCGCCGGACGGCTTCTGCAAGGTCGTCGCCGACGCCGAAACCGGTCTCGTGCTGGGCATGCACGCCATCGGTCCACACGTCACCGAGCTGATCGCCGAGGGCGCCTACGCCAAGCTGGTCGAGGGCACCGCCGGTGAGCTCGGCATGAGCGTGCACGCGCACCCCACCCTCGCCGAGATCTTGGGCGAGGCCGGCCTGGCCGTGGACGGGCGGGCCATCCACTTCTGAGCCGCCGCACCAGTCGCCCGATCTCAGTGTCGAGCGCCGTGCCGTCCGGTCGTCGAGGCGGTTGTGAGCTCACGGCTGGGCAACTGGACGCGAACTCGCTGCGGCGGTCGTCGTCGCGAGCCGAAACGGTGGCCGAGCGTGTACATCGTGGTGCCCACGATGACGTGGGAAAGCGTCCCGGCTGCGATCAGTAGTGAGATGGTCACCGTATGTCCCCGTTTGACGGTGTTCATTCACCTCACCGTCGCTGGTGCTATCCCTGCCCGTTACTGATCGTCACGAATTAGGTCCAGGAGGTCGGCCTCGAGCATCCGTTTGGACTCAGGGCAGTTCGGAACACGGCCGTCGAGCAGGCTCACGGTTGGTGGTGCCGTGACGGCATCGGCGGCGGGATGACGGGAACGAGCAGGTGTGAGGGCTGCTGTCCTCCGAGGTGAACGGTCGCCCCTGCTGCGGGCCGGCGTAGGGACGGGTGGTTGTGGGCCATCATCCCCATGTCGCTGTCGTCGGTCAGCAGCTCCAGGCGCAGCCGCTCGCCCGGTGCAATCGTGATACTCGTGGGCCACATCTCGATCTCGAGGAGGGTGGGATCGCCCGGGGTCAACCCGATCGCGCGGTCGTGGAGATGCCACGGTCTGTAGGGCTCGGAGAGTTCGCGCTCGGTCTCACGGTGCGAGGCCCGCAGCCAGCCCATGGCCATCGGCACCGGCCCGCCCTGTGGCCCGATGCCCGGGAGCGGAGTGCCGTCGCTGTCGAGGTGTTGCAGGCGGGCGAAGACGTCGAGGTCGTCCTGGTCGGCCGACAGCCACAGCCGCAGTGAAACCGGTCCGGTGAGTTCGAGGGTCTCCTGCATGGGGGCGGTGTCGAACGTGGCGGGGTAGCCGACTTCGGCGGGCGCGGCCTGCGGCGTCCAGCTGAGACCGCTCTCCGTGAGGTAGAGCTCGCGCCACTGGGTCTGGGGCAGCGGGAAGTCCGTGGCGTCGCGCCAGACGACGTCGCGGCCCTGGCGGATCGCCAGCTGTACCGGGGCGACGTCGTGCATGCGATCGGTCTCGTCCTTGAGGTAGCGGTCGAGGAACTGCAGCTGCAGCTGCTGGGCCCACTCGGCGTAGTAGGGGTCGATGTGGGTGCCGGTGTGCACCACGAGCCACTTGTCGTTCGATGCCGCCCGGCGCCAGCCCTCGATGTTGCCCCGTAGGTGCACGTGCAGCGCACCCCAATTCGCCGCGGAGAGCACGGGCACGGTGACGCGGTCGAGGTCGGTGATGCGAGCGCGGTGGTAGTCGTCGAGCAGCGGATGCTGTGGGAGCACCTCGCGCCAGTCCTCACCGTCGTGGCCGTTGCGTTGCGGCTCGATCTGGCGCGCCCACCAGAAATCGACGAACCCGTTGGCGTAGAGACCACCCTGGTAGGCCATCTCGCGGTAGAAGTCGGTCGCCCCTTCCCACGCCACCACCGCCGCCAGGTGCGGCGGCTGGAGGGCCGCCACGCGCCAGCCCATCATCGCCAGCCACGAGATGCCGCTGGAGGCGACCCTGCCGTTGGACCAGGGCTGCTCGGCTGCCCACTCGATGACGTCGTAGAAGTCTTCGGCGTCGCGAGGGCCGAAGAGATCGAGCCGGCCTGGCGACTTTCCGGTGCCGCGGGTGTCGGCGCGCACCAGGGCGTAGCCGCGGGGCACCCACCATTGGGGGTTGGGGGTCTCCCAGACCATGTGCTCGTTGTTGTCCACGAGTTCGTAGAGGGGGTAACGCTCGGGCCAGTGCACGTCCTTGCCGTACGGGCTGATCGACGCGACCACGGGAAATGGCCCGTCGCCGTCGGGCCGCAGGACGTCGACGACGATGGGGGAACCGCCGCGCGTCGGGATCGCCACATCGCGGTCGATCTGCATCGGGTGCTCCTTCAGGGTCCGGTCGACGTCGTCAGGCGAAGCAGGTCAGCGGGCCGCCGTGGTAGGTGACCATGTCGTCGAGGGCGGCGAAGACGTCGATCTGCCCGCCGCGCTCGCGCCCGTCGAGCTCGGCGTAGGCGCGGTGGAGGTTGCCCACGATGCGCTCGGCGTCGGGCCATTCGGCGAAGCGCCCGAGGTCGGTGTCGCGGGCCGCCTGCAGTGGGCTGACGCCGGCGTCGCGGCCCCGCTCGGCGAGGTCGAGGACGAAGCGCAGGTAGTCCAGCGTCGCATGTAACGGAGCCCGGTCGTGGAAGACCGGGCCGTGACCGGGCACGGTCGTCGCTGCGTCGAGCGGGACCAGGACGTTCTCCACGACGTCGATCGCCCCGGCAACCGAACCCATCAGCAGGAACGGGGTGCCGCCGTTGAAGACCAGGTCGCCGCAGAACAGCGTCGAGCGGTCGGGAAACCAGACGATCGAGTCGTTGGTGGTGTGCGCCGGGGTACCGACGTGGATCACCTCGCCACACAGGTCGCCCGCGTGCACGGCGACACGGTCGGTGAAGGTGACGAACGGCGGGTCGAGGGGCAGGTCGCCCCACTCGGGGTTCTGCCAGTAGGGCAGCTCGCGGGCGGGGCCGAACGCGATCGCCTCGGAGCGGGTCTTCTCGTGCGCGATGATCGTGGCGCCGCCGAACAGGGCGTTGCCGAAGGTGTGGTCGCCGTGGTGGTGGGTGTTCAGCAGGGTGCGGACGGGCCGGTCGGTGACTGCGGCGATCGTGTCGAGGAACGCGCGGGTGCGCCGCTCGGTGGAGCACGCGTCGATCGCGATCACGCCCTGCGGGCCGACGACGAAGCCGGTGTTGTTGATCCACCACGTGCCGTCGGGCTGGATGTAGGCGTGGATGCCGTCGGAGACCTCCTCACGGCGCGGGGGTCCGGGGACGGTGATGTCGTCGGTGCGGCTGCTCACGTGGGGCCTTCCGGTCGCAAGGGGACGATGGGTGAGCCGGGGACGATGCGCGCATCGATGGCCCCCAGCCCGTCAGCCTCGAGGTGGACGCGGTCCCCGGCGCGCAACCAGGGGTAGGCCTCGGCGCCGTGCACGCGGGAGAGCTCGAGCAGGCACCCGGTGCCGACCGTGCCCGAGCCGATGAGGTCGCCGGGCACCACGCGGGTGCCGCGGGAGGCGTAGGTGATCATCTGGGCGAAGCTCCAGTAGAGGGTGTCCAGGCGCCCGGCGCTGCACGGACGACCATTGACCGAAGCCGACATCGCCGCCGAGGGCGGGAGCTCGTCGGGCGTGAGCATCCACGGCCCGCAGCTCGAGGCGAAGTCCTTGCCCTTGGCCGGTCCGAGGTTGAGCTTCATCTCGGCGCCCTGCAGGTCGCGGGCGCTCCAGTCGCAGAACAGCACGTAGCCGGCGATGTGGTCGCCCGCTTCGGCCGGGGAGAGGTCACGCCCCTCCCGGCCGATCACCGCCGCGATCTCCAGCTCGTAGTCCAACGCCTGGCTCCCGGGTGGGATCCCGACGTCGGCGTGCGCGCCGAGCAGTGAGGACGGGTTGGTGAAGTAGAAGACGGGTTGCTCATACCAGAGCGGGTCGACGGTCAGGCCGATCGCGACGCTCGCCGTGACGACGTGCTCCTCGAACGCCATGAAGTCGCGGATCGACGGTGGGCGCGGGATGGGCGGGAGGACCTCGACCCGCGCAGGGTCGATCGCGGGCGCGTCGCCGGCGGCGCTCGCGGCCTCCTCGAGCCGGCCCTCGGCGATCAGGGCGAGGAGCGAGGTCTCCCCGGGCACCGGATGCAGTCGGTCGCCGTGCCACACCGCCGTCCGCGATACGCCCTCCTGGTCGAGATACGTACTCCAACGCACTCTAGCTCCCATGCTCGGCCTACGTTCGGTGTGCGTCACGAGCCAGGTGCGACCCGTCGTCGTCCGGCCGTCGTCACGTGTGATCGGAGATGGCCTCGCCCTAAGACCAGTCGACTTGCGTCAAAGTATGGCAGGCAGCACGACGCAAAAGCAAGGGGGCTTGCCTTAGACTGTGAGCGATGAGCGACCCGGGGGTGCGACGTCGTCCTGGTGGTAGGTCAGCGCGCGTCCGCGCGGCAGTCCTCGAGGCCACGCTCGAGCTCCTGCTCACACACGACCTCGAGGGCCTGAAGGTGTCCGCGGTCGCGGAGCGCGCCGAGGTGCACGAGACATCGATCTATCGACGGTGGGGCACTCGGGAGAACTTGCTGCTCGACGCGCTGCTGAGCGCCACCGAGCAGCTCCAGGTGCCCGACACCGGCAGCCTGCGGAACGACCTCACCGCGTACGCCACAGACCTCGCGAGATTCCTGGGCACGCCAGTCGGGCGCGCTCTCGAACAGACGCTTGCCGTCGCCGGCGACGACCCGGGAACGCAGCGAGCCCGCGACCGCTACTGGGCCTCCCGCTACGAGCGGTCCCAACAGATGATCACACGCGCTGTCGACCGCGGTGAGCTGCCGGACACCGTCGAGCCCCGGCTGGTCCTCGAGATGCTCGTGAGCCCCGTGCACTTCAGGGCTGTCCTCACGCGCGAGCCGATCGACGCCCGGATGCCTGGGCTCATCGTGGACGCGCTACTGGATGGTGTCGCCCTCGCACCCGGGCGCGAGACGCCACACGCTCACGGGTGACTCCGCCTCGGCCCGGGATCCCGACACGTGGCGCCCCGTCACGGGTTGGGTCGCGTTGTGGCTCGCGGTGCGGGTCGTCACATTGCTCGACCCGATTTCGTCGGCTTCTGATCGCGTTGAGTTCGGCAGCGCCGGAGCCCGGCGTAGAAGTGGTCGAACGTCGCGGTCGAGCGCTATGACGGCTCTACGCCGCGAACCTGGGATGGGGTCCTCGGATCCGTGGTGCGCCATGATCGCAACTCGTGCGGCTGTGCGCGAGTAGTAGTAGTCGCGTTCGGTAATTGGTGAAGTTGCGGAAGCCGTGGGCGGTGCGTCGGTCACGTTCGATGAGCAGGTTCATCGCTTCGGTGGGTCCGTTGGACACGAGACCGCCGGTGGTGAAGTGGGCCAGCAGCTCGGGCCGCCAGGTGCGCAGGGTGCGGCCCAGCCGGGCGATCTCGGGTACCGGGCAGGACAGCGCGGCGGCGATGACGCGCTCGGCGCGGGTCCGGCCGTGCTGGGGGTCGTCGGTGGCGTAGGCGGCCATGAGGTCCTGGGCCACGGTCCAGGCGGCGGCGACCTCGCCGTGGGGGTCACCGTCGGCCAGGCGTCGGCGCAGCCGATCCCAGGCCCGCTGGGTGAGCCGGTCGTGGCGGCGACGCGCGAGCCGCCGAGCGCGGTAGAGCGGGTCGCCGCGGTGCCCGCGGCGGGCGAGGGTGTCCTGTTGGACGCGGCGGCGGACCTCGCCCGGGGGCGTCGAGGCCGAGCTTGCAGACGTGGAACGGGTCGAGCACCCGCTCGGCGTGCGGGAGCTGATCGCCCAGCGCGGTGGCATACCCCCGGTAGGGGTCCAGCGCCGCGGTGGTGATCTGGCTCTTCCAGCTCTCGGGGCGATCAGCCAGCCAGCCGCGCAGCACCGCTCCAGAACGGCCCTCGACCAGGTCGAGCAGCCGCGCCGGGCGACCGGGGGTCAGGTCGACGATGCCGGTGGCGAACGCGGTCGGACGTCCGCCGGCGCCCCGTTGCCAGACGTGTTCGTCGACCCCGATCGCGCTGACGCCCTCGAGTCGGTCGGGGTCGTCGACCACCGGGGCGCCGCGGGCGAGCACCTGCCGGTTGACCGTCTGCCAGCCGACCCCGAGCCCGCGGGCCCGCCCGGCCACGGTGGCGCCGCGGGCGACGTCGTTGACCGCGCCGGCCGCGGCGCGCTCGGTCAACACCGCCCGCGGCGCGATCGCTTCGTGGGTCTCGGTCCACGTCCTCGTTGCGCACTGCTCGTAGGGGCAGCACCAGATGCGTTTGACCCAGCACAGCACCACCGGCCGGCCCGCGATCGGCAGATCGGCCACCCACGTCGGGCGGCGGTCCTTCGGGGTCGCCACCGCTCCACAGCCGGGACAGCCCACCGGCCCGGTCGGGGTCTCGATCATGATCTCCAGCTCGCCGCCGGCGTCGGCCGCCGCGAGCACCTCGAACCCCTCCAGGCCGAACACCTCGGCCAGCACCGCACCGCCCGAGTCCGCCTCCGCTGCGGCCGGGTCGATAGCCTCTGCGCCCACCTGGGGCCCTCCCTCGATCCTCGTGATCTCTTCGCAGTGATCACGGATCGTGAGGGCCCCAGGCCCGTGTTCAGCGCACCCTTGACAGCGCGTGTCGCCGGCTACTTCCCAGCTTCATGACGAAGAGCCGCTATGACCGTGACGGCGCCGATCAACGGACGGATGTGCTCGTCCGCGTAGCCGACGTGCATGGCCACCGTGCTCGTGTCTCGGCCGAACACCTCGAAGTGGTCGAGCAGCTGCTCGACTGTCGCCGACGTCCGCGGGTTCTTGCGCTCGTCGACCTGGTTGGCGCGCTTCCGGAGGACCTTCTGGGCTTGCTTCTCTTCCTTCTCTGACTTCGGCCCGGCCGGAACGACCTCCGGAGGTCGTGGCGGCGCTTGGGGACCGGGTCGGTGCGTGCGTAGACGGATACACGCAGAGACCCGCTCGGCAGCGTCTCGACGCGCCCTCTGGGGCCGCGAGGCGCCCTCCGTCCCTGCCGCAGGTGGTGCCGAGTTGCGCTCGCTCGCGCCCTAACGCACACCACGAGGGCGGCAGTTCGACGTTGTCCTGCTCGTGGTCCCCGCAGAAGCGCTGCTCAGCGGCAGTGGGCCCCGTGGGACTCGAACCCACAACCAGCGGATCGAGCACGGCCACCAGCATCTCGCTGGCGAGCTGGGGTGTGGCGGCAGAGCTCAGCTCACGGGACGAGCACGACCTTCAGCGGGTCGCCGTCACGTTCGCGCACCACGCGGAACGCCTCGCTGATCTCGTCGAGGCCGAAACGGTGGGAGATCAGCCGCCCGGCGTTGAGGCGGCCGCGTTCGGCAAGCGCGACGGCGCGCTTGATGTTGTTCCCGCCCTCACCGCGCGAGGCGAAAAGCGTGATGTCGCTGCGCACCACCGCCGAGAGGTCGAAGGTGACCGGTCCCGGGTAGAAGGCGACGAACACGATCCGGCCTCCGCGTTTGGTCGCCTCGACGCACTGCTGCGGCACGCCCGACCCGCCGGAGGATTCGATGACCCAATCGGCCCCCGCGCCCTCGGTGATTTCGCGGATCCGCTCAACAGGGTCCTCGCGGCGGGAGTTGACGACGTGGTCCGCGCCGAGCTCCCGCCCGGCCTCCAGGCGGGAGTCGCGGGTGCCCACGAGGGTCACCGAGCGCGCCCCGAGCTGGCGGCACAGCGCGACGGTCATCAGGCCCACCGCACCTGGACCGAACACGACGACGTCCTGGCCGAGCATGTAGCCGCCCGCGACGGCGATGCCATAGAGCCCGGTGCCAGCGGTGGTCAGCAGCACGGCGTCCTCGAACGTCGCGTTGGCCGGTAGCTTGTAGAGCGCTTTCGCCTCGTGCACCACGTACTGCGCGAAGCCGCCGTCGGCGGTGATGCCGCTGGCGCGTTGCCCCTTGCCCGGCACGGCGTAGTTGAGGCAGGCGGTGTACCGGCCGATGACGCAGTTGTCGCAGCGGCCGCAGCCGGCGTGAACCTCGATGCATACCCGGTCGCCGATGGCGAACTCGTCGACGTTCTCCCCGAGCGCGACCACGGTGCCGGTCCACTCGTGGCCTGGGGTGAACTCGCCGAACGGCGGAGTCTGCGGGAAGTGTCCGTCATAGATCTTCAGGTCGGTGCCGCAGGTGCCGCACATCGCGACCTGGACCAGGACCTGGCCCCGTGCGGGCTCGGGCACCGGCTTGTCGACGACCTGAATGTCGCCGGGCCCCAGCAGCACCGCGGCCCGCATGGTCGTCGGCACCGGGTCGACGGTGCTCGATGCGCCGTCCGCGGCGATGCTGCGGGCGCTGCTCTCGACGGTGGTCATGCGACGTCACACCCCTTCAGTGATGCGGCGGGCGGGGCCGCCAGGGCCAGCATCGTCTCCAGCGTGTCGACGGCGGCGGCGGCAAAGTCGGGATCGTTGATGCTCAGCGGGTACTCGCGCAGTGCGACCTGTGGCGTGAGCCGGTCGGCCAGCGCGCGGACGAAGCGCGCGTCGGCGGCGGGGTCGTGAAGCGGGCCGCCGGGGCCGCCGACCTCCGACCAGCCCTGGGTGGGGACGAGGACCGCGGCCGGGCCGTGTGCGTCGTTGAGTCGCTCGGCCATCACCGCGGCGACGTGTTCGAGCTCGTCGGCGCTGGCGCGCACGTTGGTGTTCTGCGGGTTGTGGTGGTGCACCGGGCGACCCCGCAGCTCGCGGGGGATCGACGAGGGGCCGCCGAAGCAGTGGTAGTGCAGCCCGCCAGGTGCCACGACCTGCGGGATGCCGGCGCGTCCTGCGGCGGTGAGCCGCCCGGGCCGTACTGGGGCGTAGATGTCGGCGGGGTAGAGCTCGCCGAGCAGCTCGTGGGTGGTGAGGTCGAGGACGGCGTCAAACACGCCGTCGTCGATCAATCGCTCCATCGCCGAGCCGCACGCGCCCGAGGCGTGGAAGACCACGGCCCGCCGTCCGCGTGCTTCGAGGTGGGCGATGGCCGCGGACACTGCCGCGTGGGTGTTGCCGAAGGCGGTGATGGCGACGGGTCGCGCGACGGCGGCCTCGGCCGGGAGCGCGGCCGGCGGCTCGTTGGCCGACACCATGCCCAGCAGCGCCCCTGCCGCCCGACGCAGGACGGGTTCGGTGACCTCGTTGGGCCCGCCGAGCAGGTCCCCGATCGAGAACATCATGGTGATGTCGCTGTCGGCGACGTAGGGCCGGACGTTGCCCGAGGCCACGGTGGACACCACGATCTTGGGGATGCCGTAGGGCAGGCCCCGCATGGCGCCGGCCGCGATGGAGGTGCCCTGATTGCCGCCCACCGCGATCACCCCGGCCAGCGCCCTCTCATCGAGCCACCGGCCGAGGACCACCGCGCTGCCGACGGTCATCGTTTCCATCGCGATCGCGCGCCCGCTCGCGTGTAACGCCTCCACGGTCGCCCCGGCAGCGGAGGCGACCTCGTCGGCGGTGACGTCGCTGCCCCGGCCTCCGTCGCCGCCGCTGACGTGCAGCCCGACGTCGACCAGGCGGATCGCCATTCCGGAGGGCTGCAGCCGCTCGGCGAGGTAGCGCGCCTCGGCCGCTTTGGTGTCCATCGTCGCGAGCACCGCGAGGACGGGTGGTGGACCGCTCACCCGGTGACCTCCATGACCTCCGCAAGTGGCGCCGGGTCGTGGGCGAGCGGGAGGTCCGCGGGCCGGCGAGCCGTCAGCGCCGCGGCCGCCGCGGCCACGCGGGCGTTGTCCTCGAGGTACTCGGTGCGGTGGTGGGCGGTGAGCAGGTCGGGCCCGATGGTGATCGTGCCGTGCTCGCGCATGAGCACGGCACGGACCTCGTCGTCGGCGAAGGCGGCGACCACGGCGTCGGCGAGCTCCCGCGACCCGGCCGGGAGCAGGTCGACGGTCGCCACTCGGCGTAGGTGCGCGCGTGCGGCGGTGTGCACCAGGGGCAGCGGCGCGTCCGCGACGGTGAACGCCACCGCGTGCGGCGGGTGAAGGTGCACGATCCCGCCGACGTCGGGCCGCGAGCGGTAGAGCTCGAGGTGCCACTGCCATTCCTTCGACGGCCGGCGCCCCTCGTCGAGCACCGTGCCGTCGAGGCGCATCCGGACCGTGTCCTCGACGGTCATGTCACCCATGCAGCCGCCGCTGGCCTTGATGATCACTTCGTCGTGCTCGGGCACCCGGACACTGTTGTTGCCGCTGACCCCGGGCACCAGCCCCTGCTGGTGACCACGTCGCGACACCGCCACCAGCTCCTCGCGCAGCGCCCGGATGACCTGTGGCTCCCGCTCGGACATCGTCGTCCTCCGTCCCGCCTAGTCGGTTCGCGATCCGTATCCGGTCAGGCGCGCTCCGGGTAGTCGCTGTGGTGAACCTCGACCTTGAACTGGCGGACCTCGTTGACATACGCGGTCAGGTGCGCGGCCATGCGGTCGAGCAGCGCCATCCCCTTCTCCCGGCTGGACCGGAAGGGGTTACCGATGGTCGCGGTGTCCGAGTACTCGTGGTGGTCCATCGGCACCCAGATGTTCTCCGAGCCCTGGAACTTCACCGTGGCGGTGCCGTCGCTCTTGGAGAACGCGTCGGTCATGTAGGCCGGGGCGTGCGCCCGGTCCTGCACTGCGCGGTCCATGTTGACCAGCCCCCCCGCGGTGCTGGCGGTCGCCATGAGTACCGAGGTCTCCAGCTCACTGGAGTGCCAGCCCGGGGTCTCCTCCGGCGGGTTGTCGAACAGGTCCGCGACCACGGAGGCATCCCGCTCGGTTGGGGTCTTGTAGTAGGAGATGTAGGCGCCTGTGTCGTAGCGCAGCTGACGCATGACCTCATCGATCGGCTTGGTGTTCGAGCCGTGGTGGCTGACGAAAAGGATCTTGCGGAAGCCGTGGTAGATCAGGCTGCGCGCGACGTCGGTCATCACCCGCCGGTAGGTCTCGGCCCGCAGCGTGATCGTGCCGGCGCCCTCGAGGTGTCGCCCCATGTGGTGCGGCGAGTAGCCGAAGGGCACCAGCGGCGAGTAGCAGACATCGGCGGCCTGCGCGACCCGCTCGACGACCTCCATGGTCACGTAGGAGTCGGTGCCCAGCGGGATGTGCGCCCCGTGCTTCTCGGTGGAGCCCATCGGCACCAGCACCACGTCCTGGTCGCCCTCTGCCAGCCGTTCCTGCACCTCGGCGAACGACAGCGACAGGATGTTGTGCTTGCGGTCGGTGTCCGCGTCGGCGTGGACGTAGTCCTTCTCGCTCACGGCGTCTCCCTCTCGGTGGCCAGTGGCCGGTCTACGGGGTCGCAGTCGATGTAAAGCGTTGCAGTAACGCTTTGCACAGCATGGTGGCCGTGTCCGGGGCACGTCAAGGGCGGGGTCGAGCGGGGTAGGGCGCGGCAGGGATCGGGGGCTGGTCAGCCGATCGGGAGGCGGAGCTGTTGCGGATCATCAAGCGGGTGGGGAGCAGCTCGGGCTCGCCGACCTCGTCGTCGTCGAGGGTGCCCAGGAGCAGGTCGATGGCCCGGCGGCCGAGGTCGAAGGTCGGCACCGACACGGTGGTCAGGGTCGGGCGCAGGTAGGCGGCGATCGGGGCGTCGTCGAAGCCGATGACCGACACGTCGCCGGGCACGGCCAGGCCCGCGTCCGCGAGCGCGGCGTAGACGCCGAAGGCCACCCGGTCGTTGGCGCAGACGATCGCGGTGGGACTTGGCTGGCGTCCGACGAGCTCCCGCGCCGCGCGGAACCCGGACTCCTCGTCGAATCCGCCGACCACGACCGCGTCAGCGCTGGCGTCTTCGAGTCCGGCGGCACGTAGTGCGTCGTGGTGTCCGGCGAGGCGGTCCTGCGCGGTGCGCGAGTCGGGCGGGCCCTGGACGTACCCAATGCGCCGGTGCCCGAGCTCCACCGCGTGGCTGGTCGCCGAGGCCTGCGCGCGGCGGTTGTCGACCCCGACCGAGGGGTGCTCGGAGCCGTGCGGACCGACCGTGACGATCTTCGTGCGGTAGGCCTGGAGCACGGCATCCGCGGGCAGGCCCGTGCCGCCGGCGATGATGATGCCGTCGACGCGAGTCTTGACCAGCACGTCGAGGTATGCGGCCGCCTTGGCCTGGTCCCGGTCGGTGTTGCAGAGCACTACCCGGTATCCGCGCTGGGCGGCGCCGTCCTCCACGGCGCGCACCAGCGGCGGGTAGTACGGGTTGGCGATGTCGGGCAGGACCAGCCCGATCGTGGCCGTACGCTGCTGGAGCAGTGCCCGGGCCAGGTCGTTGGGCCGGTAGCCGAGCTCGTCGATCGCCTTCTCGACGCGCACCCGGGTCTGCGCCCGTACCGGGGCGCCGACCTCGCCCGGGCTGAGCACCCGCGAGACGGTCGCCGTCGAGACGCCGGCGGCGGCCGCCACGTCCTTGATGCTGACCGTGCCCTTCTGCCGCGGCATGTCCCCGTCTCCCGTCCCGGCTCCCGCCGCAACCGCCCGGCGGACACAGTGATCGTAGGCGCCCGACCAGGCCCACCAGGTGTGGAGCAGCTCCCGCGAGGCGCCCTCAAGAAGGGTGTTGCCTGGGCCACACCGCGCTGCTAGCTTTGATGTAACGCTTTACATGACCCCGGTGAGTTTCCCGAGGACCTCGGTAGAGCGCTGCGGACCCCCGCGCGAGCGCGGCGACGACTTCTCCGGAGGTCGCCGTCCCCGAGCCCGTCGATCACGACCACGACGCCCGGAGACCCTCATGTTCCATCAGCTCCTCGCCCCCGTCGGCAACTCGCTGGCCCTCTCGGCGCTCGTCGCGGTCGCACCGCTGATCCTGTTGCTCGTCCTGCTCGGCGTGGTGCGGATGAGAGCCGACCGGGCGGCCCTGGTCAGCCTCCTCCTGGTCCTGATCATCGCCGTGGCCGTCTTCCGGCTGCCCGTGCGCACCGCGCTGTCCGGCACGGCCGAGGGCATCGCCTTCGGCCTGGTGCCCATTGTGTGGATCATGCTCAACGCGGTGTTCCTCAACCGGCTCCTCGAGGAATCGGGCCACCTGCGGTGGGTGCGCCACACCTTCATGCGCCTCTCCGACGACGTGCGGGTGCAGGCCGTGGTCGTGGCGTTCTGCTTCGGCTCGTTGCTCGAGGCCATGGCCGGCTTCGGCGCGCCGATCGTGGTCGTCGCAGCGATCCTGCTGGCCTTGGGCTTCTCCCCCGCCCGCGCGGCGCTGGTCGCGCTGTTCGCCGACGCCGCCGGCACCGCGTTCGGCTCAGTGGGTAACCCGATCTTCGCCCTGAACAAGATCACCGGGCTGCCTGTCGAGAGCCTGGGCGCGATGGTCGGGCGCCAGGCCCCGTTCATGGCGCTGCTGGTCCCGTTCGTGCTCCTCGCGGTGCTCGACGGGATGCGGGGCGTGCGCCAGCTCTGGCCGGTCGCGCTGACCATCGGTGTCGGCTTCGGGCTCGGCCAGTTCCTCGCCTCGAACTACGTGGCGTTCCAGCTGGCTGACCTCATCGGCGCGCTCGTCGCCTCGGTCGCCGCGGCGGTGCTGCTGCGGGCGTGGGCGCCCGGGGAGACCCAACGGGTCGTTGGGCATCAGGACCGCGCCGACGACGGCCCGGCCACGACCGACGGCGGCACGATCCCCCCCGCCGACACCACGGCGGGCGGGACCCCGGCGGGTGGCCCGACCAGCGCTCCCGACGGCGGCGCCGCCACCACCCCCGACCCCGTCCCCTCCCCCGGGCCCGCCGCACGAGACGCCTCCTGGCGCGGCCGCCCCCAGGGCGCGTTGCTGACCACCGAGCGCACCGCGGCGGCGATGGCGCTGGACGACCAGACCCCTACCCGGGCACAGACCGCACGGGCCTTCGCGCCCTACGCGATCCTCACCGTCCTGCTCGCCGCGACCTCGCTCGACGGCCCGATCCAACGAGCCGTCACCGCGCTGACGACCAGCGTGCGCTGGCCCGCGGTCGCGGTCATCAGCAGCAGCGGCAAACCGTTGAGCCTCGCCTCGTTCAAAATCTCCTGGATCGGCGAAACCGGCAGCATCCTGCTGATCACCGCCCTGATCTCCCTGGCGATCCTGCGCGTCAGCCCGCGCGAAGCCGTCCGGCAGTACGGCCTCGCCGCCCGGCAGATCCGCACCGCGGCGACCACCGTCGTGCTCGTCGTCGCCTTCGCCTACGTGTTCAACCTCTCCGGCCAAGCGACCACCATCGGTGTTCTGCTCGCCGGTGCAGGCGTCGGGTTCGTCGCCGTCTCCCCCGTGCTGGGCTGGCTCGGCGTGGCCGCCTCCGGCTCGGACACTTCCTCGAACGCGCTGTTCGCGGCCGTCCAGGTCGCCTCCGCCCAGCGCATCGGGGCCAGCCCCTACCTGCTCGCCGCAGCCAACAGCGAGGCCGGGGCGCTCGGCAAACTCGTCAGCCCCCAGAACATCGCCATGGCCTGCGCGGCAGTCGGGCTCTCCGGCCGCGAGGGTTGGCTGCTACGCCGCTCCTTCCCCTGGAGCGTGCTGTTCCTCGCCGTTTTCGTCGTGGTTCTCCTGCTAATGGCGTTCGGGCCCCTTGCCCCTCTGGTCATCAGGTAGGGCCATAAGAGCCCGGCCCTTCTCGCCGACACACCTCCGCCATAACGAACAAGACACCCGGGACCGAACGACGCCGCGGTGATCCCTGTGGTCTTGCGAACGTCGCGTGGGCGGCGCGGCGCCGACGTGTTCGTGGGATCCGGTGTGGGGTGGGCTCGCGTGGTCTGGTCGTCCCGGCATAGGGGGAAGCGGGGTGGGGCCCCGGCAACGCGAATCGGGCTTGGTGACCAGGCTCGGCCCGGGTAGAGGAGTCGGGCAGACCCTCGACGAATGCTCGCGTGCTGCAGGGCGTGCCCCTCGCGGACGGTGTAGACCAGCAGGCGGACGGCCTCGGTGAGCCTGCGCGTCGCGGAGCCGGCGTCGGGGCTGCGGGCCGAAGGCCCACTGCGGTACTCCGCCGCGCTGACCAGCGCCCCGCGCTCGATCTCGGTCGTCGCGGCCTGTTCGAGGTCATCGACGACCCTGACGTCCGGGCCATCGGGCCCTCGCGTACCAGCGGGACGCAGTCCTCGGAGATCTGGGCGACAAGGGCTTCGCCGGGGGCCGAGTTCGAGACCTTCGTGCGCGAGGACCTCGGCGCGCACCTGGTGCGCCCGGACCGCAACAACGAACCCGCCCGCCATGGCATCGCGCGCTACCGCCAGTGGATCGAGGCGATCTTCGACACTCTCAAGGGTCAGCTCACCCTCGAAGACCACGGCGCTCGCACCCTGGCAGGGGTCTACGCCCGCGTCCGGCCCCGACTGCTGGCCCTCGCCGCCGCCATCCGGCACCTGGCAGATCAACGCCACCAGCAAGCGCTCGCTGATCGCCTACGACCACTGATCCAGATCGGACTCACTCATCTAGTGAGAAGGCGCGACGATGGTACCCCCCTAGTGAAAAGGGAAGGCGAGGGAACGATGCGCCTCGGTCGCCTCGACGGCCATCGCGACCGAGGACACCGATGACCACGCACCGCCCAACGGGCTCAACGTTCTGACGACCACGCTGAAGTGCACCCAGGTGGCGAGCGAGGCGCGTGCAGCCTCGCTGGCTTCCTGGACGCCATCGACCGCGGGGACCTGGAGGCCACCCCCGGCGAGCGCGCGTACATGGCCGGAGTAAGACAACGACTGTTCAGGCGGTGTGTCCGAACAGCACGAAGAGGCCGAAAAGTAGGACTGCCCCGGCCACGAACGCGACGGTGCTCTTGCCGCGGTAGGTGCGTTGCGTGGCGCGGACGCGTGATGCGTCGTATTCGGCTCGGAAGTGCTCGGCCCAAAACCGGCCCACTAGGAACCCGACGATGCCTCCGACGAGGGCGTCGGCCGCCAGGATCGGACCCGCTGATGCCATCTCGTCCCCCCTGGTGTGGCTTGGCTAGGGGTGTATCGCCGGGGGTGGGCCGCCGTTACGGGCGTTTGGCTTCTTGACCGCTGGGGTGGACATCTCGCACGAAACGGCGGGAGGCCCGGCGAAGGGGAGCACAGCCTGGCCCCGCCCTGGCCGGGTCCTGGCCCCGCAGCCAAGCTCGCGGTTCGGCGCCGGGGGTTTCGTCGCCGTTTCGCAGGCTCCCACAGACGGCCACTCACTCACATCGCCGATTCAAGCGGTCGGGAGCCTCGGACGCTGGCCTTCGTCACGACCGAGGGACACCTCCGCCGACGTTGGGCGGTGGCAGCGGCTCCGCGTCATGCTGATGGTCACGCACGCGCAGCGCGAGCCGGGCCGTTCGATCCCACGTCGTCGTCGGGACGAGCTCGCCGCAGCCGGCGAGGTGCTCGAGGAGGTCGACGAACGCCTCGCGTGACTGGCCCGTCAGTGGCTTGCCGGCCCTGAGCAGGGCTGCGGCCAAGCAGATCGACGAGGCCGGCGTCGTGGTAGCCACGCTCGAGAAGCCGCCCGAGCGGCTCGGGGGACCCACTGGTCCTTGCGGCTGCTCGGCCGTGAACTCGGGCTTGGGCACGCCACCATCGCCCGGGTCTGGAACAAATGGAACCTGCAGCCCTGGCGGGTCGAGACCTTCACGTTCAGTACTGATCCCGAGCTCGACGCGAGGGTCCGTGACGTGGTCGGGCTGTACATGCATCCCCCCGAAAAGGCTGTCGTTCTCTGCTTCGATGAGAAGAGCCAGGTCCAGGCCCTCGACCGGACCCAGCCCACGCTGCCGATGGGGTCGGCTCCCGGAGCGTCAGACCCATGACTACGTCCGTCACGGCACCACCACGCTGTTCGCCGCGCTCGAGGTCGCCACCGGCAAGGTCACTGACGCCTGCTTCGAGCGTCATCGCCACCAGGAGTTCCTCAAGTTTCGACGACGCCGCCGAGTGGCTCACCATGTTCGCGGTGTGTCGTTCGGGTCCGAGTACGGAACGTGCTCGGATTCACTCCATGGTGGGGCTGGGGGTCAACAACGTCCCGATCGTGGGGGAGCCGGTCGCGTACGGAGCAGGCTTCATCGCCCTGCTGATCGTCGGTTTCTCGAGGGTCCTGGGGGCCTACTTCCACACTTTCGCTCACGAGGGTGGTCACATGCTCGCCGCCGTGGTGTCGCTCCGGCCCTTGACCAGCTTCACCATGGACGACAACACCGAGGGACTTACCGAGATCCCCGATCGGAAGTGGGCATTCACCAACATCGTCTTCTTGGTGACGGGCTATCTCGCGCCACCGCTCCTCGGTCTCGCGGGTGCGGCGCTCGTCGCCTCGGGTAGTCCATTGGCCGTGAGGAGGAACCAGACGAGCCCGGTGGCCACGACTGCCTGAAGCAACGCGCTGCCGCGCAGCAGTACTGCCAGGACCCCAAACAGCACCAGGAGGGGAATGGTGAACGCCAGCGGATTGCGTGCACCGGAAGGACTCTTATCCCGGGTGTGCTGTGGAAGCTTCTCTGGATCGCGGTCACGGTGATCGCCCTGATCGTCGGCGGGCAGTTGCTCCTGCGACCGGGGTACGACATCGGCTAGCTACTTCGCCCCGAAATAGTCGGTGGCCGGTAGGCCGCTGACCTGGGCAGATGGCGGCGCGCCTCCCACGGCGTGTGACCGAGTGGTGAGATCTTGGTGCCTGTACCCGCTGTGAGCTGGGATCGAGGCCTGGATGCTGATCACCACCAACCCGCAGCCCACGCTGTGGGAGACGATCCTGCCGCCGGGCTATCAGGGCCTGCCCCGCGAGCTGGCGGCGGTGGACGCGCTGCTGGACGATCCAGTGTTCTTGGAGCCCTACCGGGCGCACTTCTCCGCGCGGTGGGGTCGGCCGTCGATCCCCATCGAGACCTACCTGCGGATGATGTTCCTGGAAGCACCGCTACGGCCTGGGCTACGAGACGCTGTGCCGCGAGGTCGCGGACTCGCTGTCGTGGTCGCGGTTCGCCCGGGTGTCGCTGGGCACCCGGGTGCCGCACCCCTCGACCCTGGGCAAGATCACGACCCGGTGCGGGTCAGAGACGATCGCGGCGCTGAACGAGGCGCTGCTGGTCAAGGCGGCCGGGGCCAAGGTGGTGCGCACCGACAAGGTCCGCGCGGACACCACCGTGGTCGCGGCGAATGTGGCCTACCCGACCGACTCCGGGCTGCTGACCCGCGCCATCAGCATGATCGTGGCGCTGGTCGGGGTGATCCACGCCGCGGGCGGGGCGAGCCGGACCAAGGTGCGCGACCGGCGCCGGGCCGCCGGCCGGCGAGCCCGGTCGATCTCGGCGCACCTCAAGCTGCGCAACGACGAGGCCAAGGCCCGGGTGCTGACGATCACCGGAGAGCTTGCCGATCTGGCCGAGCTCACCTCGACCGAAGCCCAGAAGGTACTGGTCAACGCCCGCCGGTGTCTGGCCCGTCAGGGCGCGGACGCGTCGGGGCGGCTGCGCTCGGCGGTCGCCGAGCTGGAGATCATTCTGGGTCGCACCGGGCAGGTCGTGGGCCAGACCCGCAGCCGGCTCACCGGAGTGATGCCGCCGTCGGCGACCCGGCTGGTGTCGCTGCACGACCCCGACGCCCGCCCGATCGCGAAGGGCCGCCTCGGCAAGCCTGTCGAGTTCGGCTACAAGGCCCAGGTCGTCGACAACTTCGACGCCGATCGTGCTCGACCACAGCCTGCACCAGGGCAACCCGGCCGACGCGCCGCTGCTCGCCCCGGCTATTGGGCGCGTCCAGACCGTGCTTGGCCGGGTGGTGCGGGCGGTGACCGCTGACCGCGGCTACGGCGAGGCCAAGATCGACCAAGAGCTGACCGATCTCGGTGTGCGCACCGTGGTCATCCCTCGCAAGGGCAAGCCGAGCCAGGCGCGCCGCGCTATCGAGCACGGCCGGGGGTTCCGCCGACTGGTCAAGTGGCGCACTGGCTGCGAGGGCCGGATCTCCTACCTCAAGCGCCGCTACGGCTTCGACCGCACCCCGTTCGACACCCTGGCCGGAGCCCAGACCTGGTGTGGACTCGGGGTCCTGGCGCACAACACCGTCAAGATCGCCGCGCTGATCCAGGCCCGCCCGACGCGGTCCGCGCACAGCCCCAGGCGCGGCCCAGCCCGACCGGCGCCATCGCCGGCTCCCGACACTGCCGCGACCGGACCACCACCCGATCCACTGTTCGATCACAGCGCCGCCTGACACACCGCCCGGTCGATCCGGCACGCCCGGACGGCGCCTTCCCAACGGGGACGTACCCGAATCGGGGCCGCAACGGCCCCACCGAGCCCAACTCTCAGCCACACAGGGCTCGACTTGACCCCCGTCCACGATCATCGGCGCCGTCCGGCCCGTCGACGAGGGGCCTATTTCGGGGCGAAGTAGCTAGGCGGCCCGCGTACAGACCCTGGGTGAGATACATGCCGGCCTCCCTGGCTCGACGGACGGCTGGGTTTGCGACTGGGATGGCGACCCTGCCGACATCGGGTGTGACTCTGGAGCGGTGCACAGCGCGGGGTGGTTGGATTGAGGGTTGTCGAATCGGCGCGGCGTGGATGCGGGACACACCGGCATTCAGGCTCGGCGAGTCCCGCCCGGGCTCTCGGCGGTCACGGTCGGGCTGCGGTCGGGAGGGCGGCGATCGGGGTGTTGGTGGCGGCGACGGCAAACCATCCGCCCTCCCCGAGTACGACGGTGAAGACCAGGACCGTGCGGCCAGGCGGCAGTCCACCCGCCGAGGCCTCGGGACCGGGAGTGCGATCCCCGGTGACATGCACGATGGCCAGGTCGTCGCGCACCGCGGTGACCGCAAGGTCCTCCAGGGTCACCCTGCTGCCCTTGAGGGGGCCGGCCAGTGCCCACCGGTGCCCCTCGATAATGCCGTCCCGGCCGAGCATGCGGCGGCCGGCGATGTTGACGAAGACGGCGTCCGGGGCGAACAACGCGCCCAGAGCCTCGGCGTCGCCGTGGTTGAGTGCCTCGCCGAACGCGGCGACCAGCGCTTCGGGACTCGCGGCGGCCATCTCAGGCCTCCCTTCGCGTCAGGGCGTTGGGCATCAAGAGGATCATCGCTGTCCTTCCGGTGTGGCGGCGGTGCCGCGGGGCGGTCAGCGCCGCACCCCAGACCGATCGTCGCCACCCCGTCGCGACGCTGAGCCGAGGAAGCAAGCTGCGGGCTTCCAGAGCGTGCAGCTGCCCCGGGCCAGTAACCGGACCGGCTCGTCGCCGTCGGCGCCCGACAAATGACCCTGCCCCGCGACTGCGCGTGGCTGATCCACCGTGGGCACCCCCCACCCCAAGCCAACACGAACGTTCCAGCTTGCCCGTGGTGACGCATTGTATTTCCGCGCGCAACGACGAGGGTGGAATTAAACCTCTCGGTCAAACGAAACTAAACCCAAGCGCCGGGTGATCTTGATATGGCCCCGGGTGCTGGGTGCGACCCCCGTGTCGTGTGGTCGCCGCGACGGGCTACCTGGGGCCGAATCCGGACCAGCGGCGTCAGGCGCGGAGGGTGGCCGGGGACCCGTGAGCACTGTCGTGGGCCGATCATGCTCGCTGGCGCGCCTGCTTGACGCTGCACCCGAGGCACCTATTGCGCTCGAATCACCTGCCTCGGCGCCCGGCCGGTGACGACCCCGCCCCGCGCTCGGGAGAACGCCAGGGGCGGAGCCGCTGGCTTCACTCGGGGGCGTCGAGCCGGTGTCATTCCGAGGGCCAGGCATCCAAAGCCAACGACTCGCACCACGACAGCCTATTTCGGACACAGTCCGAGCTCTAGCTCACCGCGGCCACACTGTCGCCGCAGGTCAGCCGCTTGTGGGCCCCGTGGGACTCGAACCCACAACCAGCGGATTAAAAGATTCCCGTACTCCGTCTCACCCAGCCTCTACCAGCAACTCTGGTGACGACGCCGACCTCACCAAGCTGCTCCATGCACATCAGGTGACACCGCTGTTCTCCACGACCTGCTCCACGCGAAGATCATCAAGTCCCGGCACGGGCCCGGGCGGATTCGGACAGCTCGACGTGCTCGCCGAACGCTAGAACGGAGGCTCGTCGCCGTACCCGTCACTCCCGCCGGGCACCGGTCACCGGCGCCGAGGCCCACGGGTCATCGCCACCACCACTACTGCTGCCACTGAACGAACGCGCCCCGCCGCCGCTGCCGGTGCTGGAGGTCTTGGTGACCCGCGCGGTGGCGTAGCGCAGCGACGGCCCGACCTCGTCAACCTCGAGTTCGACCACGGTGCGCTTGTCTCCCTCGCGGGTCTCGAACGAGCGCTGCTTGAGCCGGCCCTGCACGATCACCCGGCTGCCCTTCGTCAGGGACTCGGCGACGTTCTCCGCGGCCTGGCGCCACAGGTTGCAGCGCAAGAACAGCGCCTCCTGGTCACGCCACTCCCCGGACAGTGAGAATGATCGCGAGAGCAGGCCGGTCGCGTCTGACCCGTTCCCTGACTGACCCCCTCGGGGTGTCCTGAGCCCGTCCTGAGCCACCTGCACTCCATTTCCGGAATAGCCGGTATAGCGGTAGCGGTTTCACCATGTGGGAAGTCTTTCGCCAGCGCGATACCTCGGCGCCGAGACGTAGCCACTACCGTACATGTGGCCTTGATCGAGCATCCAGTAGTGTTCTAGGCCTAAGCCAAACCAGTCTTCGCCACCTTCGGCTGACAGCGGCAGCTCCGTCGACTGCAGAAGATTGAATGGCGTCCCCAAAGCTTTGCTAGCGGCGTTGAACGGCCGAGCAAAAAATTTGAGACTCGCGTAGAATTGGTTAACGACTTCTGGCCCAACTGTCTCGGTGAAGACGCGAGACCAGAAAGGGTGCGGGTCGCGATTGTAATACTCGATGCCTACCCGCCCCCAGAAGTAACGCTGTGCATCGCGCAGAATCAGGCTCTCCGAAGCGCGTGGAACGCTGAGGTCTTGCCGCAGAGCGGTCAATCCTGTCTTTGCGCTCAAGAGAGTGTCGTAGCGAGTCATAGGTCGATCAGCGGGAGCAGCAAGAGCCTCACGATTTGCCTGGTCGATAAAGAATTTAATCACCCCTAGCACCTGGTAGCGGTGGCGCTCGCTACTGTCGTTCACTGTCAACGGAGTCCACGATGATGGGAGCTTCTCGTCTTTCACCCAGCGCTTGATCGTTGACAAATCAACAGCCTCCGAGGCGACGTTAGTCGTCGGTCTGCTACCTGCGCCGATGCTGGCAAGAGCGTTCCCCTCGGGGTCCGCTGCCGCGACACCACCTTGCTCTTCGTTAACGCTTGGATCGGCAAAGGTGACTGTTGACTCGTTCGGCCCCGTTTGCGTCACGGATGCGGCACCGGCGTCGAGCACGGTAGCTCGGGAGCCCGCGTCGACAGTGTTAGAAATATTGGCGTCGGCGGACCTGCCGGTTAGGTCCTTGAAAGTCAAAGGCGAATTTCGCGCGTAAGCATACAAGGTTACGTTATCGCGTAGCCCAGCTGGGTCGGTGCCGGTCCACCGCCCCAACCATGACGCGTAGTAGCGAGCCCCGTGGTAGCTCAAACTGCTCTCTTCGTCCCTCTCCCTGCCGGCGTATCGGTATCGTTTGCGCGTGTAGCTGCCGAAGGTTGTCTCGCCGTAGGCGCTGTACTCCTCGCGATTGAGCGAGTCTCCGGCGGCGCTCGTGGTGGAAGTGACACTGGTGAGGTGGCCGCTCTGTTGGTACCGGACCGGGTGCGCAGTGAGGCCGTCATCGCGGAGCGGGTCACCGGTGTGTATCTCGGCGATTTGATTTGCTCCGTCAACGATGTGCGTGATGTCGTGTCGAGTCGTCACCCTGCCGAGGGCGGCGGAGCCGGTGAAGATCAGTTCATAGCCGCCGAGGCATACCGTAAGCTCGATTGAGCCACCGTTTCGGCGCACTAGTTTAACGGCGCGCGCGCCGGTAGGATCGTAGCGATATTGAGCGTACACCGAAGGTTCGGTGCTGGGCGTTGATTGCGTGCGATAGGTGACGAGGTGGCGTGCATGGTCCCATTCTAGTAGCCGACTGCTGGTTTCGGAGATGAGATTTCCGGACGGGTCGTATGTGTAGTCGGCAGCTTTGGAGCTGCTGATGTCGAGGCGAGCGAGCTGATTGCTGCTGTTAGACAGGGTGTAGCCGCGGGTGTAGCCGCCGCCGGGCACGGTGGGAGTGTCGTGGGCGAGCTCGAGCAGGTTGCCGACGTGGTCGTAGCGGTAGGACTCGGCGTAGGGGCGGGTTCTGGTGATGTCCTGGCCGGGCAGCACGTCGGGGTCGCGCCAGGGGGGGTCGGCGCGCACGTCCGTTTCTCGTCCGGTGGCGCGGGTGAGCTGATGTAATGGGTCGTAGCTGAAGCGGCGGTCAAGCGTGTCCGGGGTGGGAGGGATGCCGCTGCCGGGGCTGCGTTCAGCGAGGGTGACGAGGTTGCCGGCTGGGTCGTAACGCAGGTTGGTGTCCTGCAGCGCTGTGGCGCCGATGGTTGGGGTCCAGGTCGGGGTGGCGGGCTGGCCCGTGTCAGTGGCCGCTTTGATGGTGTGTTGGCGGGTGAGCCGGAAGGTGCGGGGGTCGTAGCGGTAGCGGGTGAGCAACCCGTTGCCGGCGAGGGCGAGTTGGCGGCGTCCGTGGGCGTCGTAGATGACGGTGTCGAGGTAGGTGACGTCGTCGACGGTGATGCTGGTGATGGCGCCGGTGGAGGTGTAGCGGTAGCGGCGTATCGCGCGGGTGCCGGTCGCGCCGAGGGGGTCGGTCTGGGTGGTGAGCCGGGCGAGGGCGTCGAACCTGGTGTCGGTGACGTAGTCGATGGCGTCGAGCAGCGGCTCGGCGTGGGTCAGGAGGGTTTGCCCGGGTGGGGGTTGCCAGTCGACACGATAGGCGGTGTCGCTCCAGTCACCGGCGGCGGCGGGAAGCCGGCCGAGCAGCTGCTGGGGGTCGAGGATGCGCCGGGTGGTGGCGCGTGGGTTGCCGTCGAGGTCGTAGCCGCTGGTGCTGACCTGTCCGGCCTCGTCAAGGGCTAGCACGACCCGGCCCAGCGCGTTGATGGCGGCGGCCTTCGGCTCGGTGAGGCCCGCTTCGGTGGGGTCGTCGCCGTAGACCATGGCTTGGCGCAGAGTGGCGGCGGCGCCGGGGGTGTCGGCGGCCCAGCTGCGGGTGGGGCGGTGGGCGGTGTCGAGTCCGGCGAGGATGAGGGCACCGTTGTCGTTGCGCTGTTCGACGGGGGTGCCGGTGGGGTCACGCCAGGTGTGGGTGGTGCCGGCGTCGAGTAGCCAGGTTCGATTGGGTTGTCCGGCGCGGTCGTAGACGGTTTGAGCGCAGAGCCGGCCGAGGGGGTCGGTGACGGTCAGCGGGTGAGCGTCGATGTCGTAGGTGGTGGCGGTGACCAGCTCGATCGCCGCACCGGTGTCGGGATCGACGGTGCGGGCGGTGGCGCTGATGGCGCGCCCGAGGGGGTCGAGCAGGGTGCTGGCGGGGGTGTTCCACGCGTCGGTCGCGTTCAGGGTGGTGGTGGGGTGGGTGCGGGCGGCGTTGTCGCTGGGGTCGTAGGTGTAGGACTCCCACGGGGTCGGGGCGTAGTCGTCCGGCGTGGTGAGGGTGTGGGGGACGCCCGGCACGGTGAGGGTTTCGCTGCGGTCGCCGGCCACGACCCGGACCAGCAGGCCCCGGGGGTCGTAGTAACGCTCGGTGGAGGCCAACCCGGCCAGCTGGTTGTCGCCGGGGGGTTGGTAGTGGTAGCCGGTGGCGAGGAAGGGTTCGTAGGCCACGACCGGGCGGCTCTTGTTGTCGTAGACGGTCCATCCGCTGACGACGACGTTGGCAGCGGCGGGGTCGGCGGCGTGGGCGGTGGCGGGGCGGACGGTATCGGCGGGGTCGCCGGTCAGGCCGAGATCGTCGACGACGAGCTGGTCGCCTTGGCTGCGGGTTTGCAGGAGCCGGGCGAAGCCGTCGGAGTATTCGACGGTTTGGATGAATCGCTCGGGGTGTTGGGCCGGTTCGGTGGGGCCGAACATCGCTGTGATGTCGGCGGCGGTCAGGGCAGGGGTCCCGGCCGCGGCACGGCGGGTGTTCTCGGCGTTGATCAGCGTCCAGGCGTGGTCGACGCATCGGGTGGTGGTGACGCTGATGGGCCGCCGTGGCCCGCCCGGCGCTCCGCGGGGCGGGGCGGTGTCGTCGTAGGCGCTGAGGTCGTAGGTGTAGGAGAGGCTGGGGCGGTCGGGGGTGTCGCCGTCGGTGCCGCCCGGTGTGCCGAGGCGGGCGACGCTGGCGATGAGTCCGAGCGGGGTGTAGGTGACTTGGGTGTGGTTGGCGTTCTCGTCGATGAGCTCGGCCGGTTTGAGGATGCGGTAGTTGTAGCTGGTGCTGCGGGTCAGCCCGGCGGGGTCGGTGACGGTCGCGGGAAGCAGGTAGTAGGGGGTGTCGTAGCTGGTGGTGGTGTCTGCGCCCCAGGCGTCGCGGGAGATGGTGACCAGCCCGCGGGGGAAGACCCCCGGGGTGGGGGTGTGGACGTCGTAGGTGACGCGTTGGGAGGCGGCGTAGTAGCCGGCGGTGTAGGTCTGGTCGTCGGGGTGCCACACGTAGCCCAGCTGGGGCCCGCGGGACGCGGGCGCGCCGCTGACCAGGGTTTGGAACGCCTGGGGGTATCCGGCCCAGGGGCCGGTGGGCGGGCTGCTGCCGTCGAGGGCGAGGTACGGCGGCGGCGTGGCGCCGAGTTTCCCCGGCCCGGGTTGGCCGGCTTCGGTGATCAGCGCGGGGGTCAGCACGAGGTGTTCGTTGCGCACCGGCAGGCCGTGATTGCCCAGCACGCCCACGTCGAGTCCGGTGAACGCGGGGCCGTCGTAGTAGGTCAGCTCCAGCCCGCGCAGCTCGCCGAGGTGTTGGCCGGCCAGCGCTGCGCCGGCGAACTCGAGCACCGGGGTGGTGCCGTCGTCGAGTGCTTCGTGTCGGGCGACGCGCGCGACGCGGTCGATCAGGTAGAGCTCGGCGTCGTCGCGGGTGGCGTAGTCAGTCGAGGTTCTCAGCGCTAGACAGGGCGGTCCCGCGGGGTCGAGGAGTGCCCGGCCGCGGGCGACGCCGACGGTGAGCGAGGTGTGGGCGCGGCCGTAGTCGTCGTAGTCGCCGGCGAGGTGGAGCCGGGTCATAGGGTCTTGCCCGCGTTCCCAGACCACCTCGCGGGTCAGGGTCGCCCGAGCGGTGATGCTGGGATGCAGCTGCCAGGTCGGGTCGTTGAGGGGTCGGCCGTCGAGGACGGGAGCCGGCTGGTAGGCGTGGTCGTGGACCTCGTAGGGGCGGGTCGCGAGCGGGTCGCCGTCTTCGCCGTAGAGCTCGCTGCGCAGCACCTGGCCGCGCAGGCTGCGCAGCGCTTCGCGTTGGGCCGCCGACGCGGGGTTCGGGGGGAGCAGGGTGCGGTCGAACGCGGGCACCGGGGGTGGGCCGCCGGCCCAGTACCCGCTGGCGTCGGTGGGGGGATCGAGTTCGAACCAGCCGCCGTCGGGTCGGGCGATAGGCCCGAGGTGGAACCAGGTGGTGGTTCGGGTGGGGGCGCCGGTGCGGGGGTCGTCGGATCGGGGGTCGCGCGAGCGGACCCAGGCGTGGTCGAGGTAGTACTCGGCGCCGGTGGGTGAGTCGGCGTAGACGATGAGTTCGGTGGCCGGGCTGGCGGCGTTGGGTGCTTCGAGCAGGGTCCACTGGTTGAGGGTGGCGCAGCTGAGGTCGCTGCCGGTGCGGCCGCCGTCGCCGGTGCCGAGCAGGACGCTGCCGCGCACGAGGTAGACCCACACGCTGCTGGTGACCTGCTCGGGGCCCGTGAAGGTTTGCAGCACGCCGGCGCGGCTGGTGGTGGTGGTGACGTGCAGCATGGAGCCGCCGTGGCCGTAGGGCAGGCTGCTGGGGACCAGTTCGGTGGCCACGGTGCCGGCTTGGTTGGTCCAGGTGCGCCACTGCGCGGCCGCGGTCGGCCCGCCGGCGGCGGGCTGCTCGGCGGTGGTCGTGAGCTGGGTGGATCCGGGTGGGGAGGCGGGGGTGTCGAAGCTCCAGTTGGCCAGCAGGTTGCCCGCGGTCGAGGGGTCGAAGCCGGTGGGGAGGTCGGTGGTCGGGGCCAGCGGGTCCAGCGGGGTCAGGGTGCCCGGCGGCGGGTTGGGTTGGGTGTTGGTCAGGCTGTCGCGGACATCGACGCGGCCGAAGCCGCGGAATTCGCGGTCGATGGGGTCCCAGTAGCCGTCGTGGTAGCTGTAGGTGCTGGTCAGTGTGGTGGCGGAGAACTCGTCGTCGACGGTGGTCGCGGCGACGACCTGCACCGGGAACGGGAGCGTGGTCGACCACGGGTGGCCGGCGTTGCGGTCGGTGGTGGCGTCGTCGGTCGAGGTGCGGTAGCTGATGTGGGTGTGGGCGCCGGCGTGGTTGTCGACGCCGGTGAGCAGGTAGGGCTTGACGCCGCCGGTGAGGTCGAGAAACGCCCACTGCTGGTCCAGGCCGATCCCGGACCACAGCACGCCGGCCACGCCGTGGCCGCCGAGGTCGATCAACCGGACCGAGGTGAGGTCGTCGGTGCGGGGTGTTCCGTCGATGGTGAGCGGGTCGGCGAAGCCGTTCCCGCATTGGTTGACCCACACCGTCAGTGACGATTCGCCGATGTAGATCAGGTCGGCGGTGCCGTCGCCGACGACGTCGCCGAGCAGCACCCGGCGCGGGTCGAACCCGGAGCCGGGGTACTGGGTGGCGTCGTCGAACTCCGGCGGGTGGTGCATCACGGTGGCGGCGCCGAAGCGGCCGTGGCCGTCGTTGGGCCAGTAGGTGACCGAGCGGTTGTGGACCTCGACGATGTCGGTGGCGCCGTCGCCGGTCATGTCCGCGGACAACACCCGGGGGTCGGTGAACGAGGTCAGCGGCGCGTCGTTCTCGCGGATGGGGGCGAGGTCGGTGAAGCCGCCGCGGCCGTCCCCGGTTGCCTGCCACGCTGGGTTGCCGCTGCGCAGCAGATCCAACCGGTGGTCGCGGTCGAGGTCGACCAGGCGCACGGCGGGATCGGTGAGCGCGATACTGGTCGCGACCCCGCTGTGGTGGCTGGCGGGGTCGAATCCGGCCGGCCCGTCGGTGCCGGGACCGTGGGGGTCGGCGAGGGACCAGCTCTCCAGCCGGGTCGCGGTGGTGATCACGAGCTCGGCGCGGCCGTCGCCGTTCAGGTCGGTGAGCAGGGTGCCGGGACTATCGAGGGTCGCTCCCGGCGGGACGTCGGCCAGTGACCGGGGGGGGTCGAAGGACCCGTCGCCGCGGTTGCGCCAGTAGCGGGCCGTTCCCCCGTCCAGTTGCAGCAGCGAGGGAAGGGCGTCGCCGAACAGGTCGGCGACGTCGACCCCTGAGGTGCCCAGCGGGGTGGGCGGCATCGCGCCGGTGAGGACCTGGTACCGCTGGTGCTGGGGTCGCCAGTCGCTGTAGGAGAACTCCAACGGTGGCAGCGACTGCTCGGCTGGGGTGGCGTTCGGGTCGTGGCCGGTGATCTCGATCCGGGCCAGCAGGGACGCGGCGTTGGTGGCGGGGGCGCCGAGTTCGTCGGCGTAGCTGAGCTCCACCGTGGTCGCGGGCTCCGGTGTGCTCGCCGCGGTCGAGATCTGCACTTGGTGGGCCCGCAGGGTGGTGCGCAGCTCGAAGCCGGGGGCGCGGGTGGAGAACGGGTCCGGGCGGGGCGAGGCCGGCAGCTCGTCGGAGTAACTCACGTGCACGGTGACCAGATAGGAGGGGTCGCTCGGGTCGCCGTAGTCGGCGTAGTACACGTCGGACAGGTAGCGCTGCGCGCCGGTGGGGTCGGGTCGGTAGCGGTAGGCGATCCGGTTCCCCAGCGGGTCGACGGTGGCGCTGAGCAGCCAGGTGAAGATCTCGTCAGTGGGGGTGGTGATGACCGCGGGGTCGGCGGCCGGGGACGCGGTGGTCGAGGGTGCGGCCGCCGCGGACGCCGGTGGGGGGGTGCCGTAGAAGGTGGTCAGGCCGTCGTGGGAGCGGACTTCCCAGTAGTCGGCGTCGCTGCCGGTGACGTGCACGATGCGGGCGAAACCGGTTTCGGTGCGGGGCCGGTAGCGCTGGCGGTCGCGGCCGTCGGGGCTCTGAGGGGCGGCGGCACCCAGCGGTACCGGGACCAGTTCTTCGGCTCCGGAGAGCACGAAGGTGTCCAGCTCGTCGTGGTAGGTGGGCAGGCCGAGGTCGGTGCGCCGGCTGATCTGGGGCACCGGCAGCGTCCAGCCCATGCCGAACGGTCCGTTGCTGGCGCCGCTGCTGTAGGACAGCGTCAGCGTGGGGGTCATTCCCGGCCGCCCCGGGGGCAGCGGGAGGGGCACCGAGAGGTCGCCGGTGCCGGTGTGCAGGTCGGGGGTGAAGGTCTCCCCGATCGCGCTCAGCGCGCCGCCGCCCCTGGGAACCCCGGTCGCGTCGGGTCCGCTGTCAGTCACGGCTTTCTCCCCTCGTCCGCCGCCCCGGTCGGCGGCGGAGTCGGCCCTGCCCGGCCGGGGGTGGCTTCGTCGTGGTCGGTTTCGCAGGGGCCGCGCCTTGCTGGCGGGCTGGTGGCGAAGGCGGCGCGGACACGTTGGCTCATGACGGCCAGGCTGGGAGGTCGCCGGACCAGCTGACGACGAGGAGGATGTCGTCGACCTGGTGGTTGTCGAACAGCGCGGAGGCGGCGCCGTCGACGGTGATCTGCCAGTCGCCGACCGGGTTGCGGCCGAGGAGTTGGCTGATCCAGGGTTGCGCGCCGCGGCGGGTGCTGGCCAGGCCCTGGGTGTCGGTCTGCGCGCTGCCGCCGGGTCTGCTGCTCCCGTCGACCTGGTAGAGGGTGACCGTGCTGGTCGGGAGGTCGCCCGAGCTGACCAGCTGGAGGGCGACCGCGGTGGTTTGCAGGCTCCCCGCGGGGATGTTCACCGGCAAGTCCGAGGCGTCGAGGGTGATCACGGCGCTGCGGGTGGTTCCGCTGTCCGGTGGCTGTTGCAGGCTGTACCACTGGTCCGGGAAGTCGTCGGCGAGGGAGAACACGGAGTCCGCGCCGCGTTGCCGGTTCGCGTTGAGGCCGCCGATCACCGCGGCGCGCAGGTCGGCGTCGAACAGGGCGGTGTAGTCGAAGGTGACCAGGACATCGGAGAGCGAGCGGTAGTCGAAGGGGTTCGCTGCCTTGGGGAGCTCCAAAGTCCAGGTGGTGTCGACGCCGCCGCCTTCGAAGGGCAGCAGCAGATCCGGTTGCAGGTCGACGTCGAACACCCCGGTGGCAGCGACCGGTGAGGTGAACGCGATGGTGGTGGGGTCGCGGTGCAGGGTGATCTCGGTGAACCCACCGCCGTTGCGGGGCTCGGTCACCCGCGACAGCCCGGTGGAACTCAGTTGGGCGCGGATCCCTCGATTGGCCGGGATCAGGCCGACGATCCCGATGTGGACCTGGCGCAGCAGCCGGTGGTAGTGGCCGGGGAAATCTTGGTCGAACCAGCTCGCCGGGCTGGCGAAGGTCAGTTCGCCGGTGGCGCGGAAGGACACGAACTCCACCGGCAGCATCTGAGCCAGGGAGAAGGTGTGCGAGAGGTTGAGGCGACGCGCGTCGGTGAAGATGGCCTCCTGCTCGAGGCGGTCCAAGTCGTTTTGGAGGCGCTCGGCGCCCGTCATCCCTCGCTGATCCCCGGCCGACGGGCCGGCGCTGAGGTTCCAGTAGTCGGCGGCGATGGTGGTTACCACCGGCTGGGCCCGTTCGAAGGTCAGCTGATCGCGGGCCAGGCGCGCGGTCGCAGTGGCCTGTTGCAGCACGTACCGGTAGATCCCGCCGATCGTGTTGCTCATCCACAGGTACAGCTGCGGATTGGTGAACTGGTTCTGCAGCATGGTCAGCGTATTCGCCGCCTGCTGAGCCTGCTGGTCGGCGACCGCGCCCTCGGCTAGCGCTACGCTGACTTGCTCGTTGGCGGCGGCCCGCTGGGCGGCGGCGACCGTGACGTCGTCTTTCGCCGCCACCAATTGGAGGGCCCACTCTTGCTGCCGGTTGGCGATACCGGCTTGCAGCTGGTTCGATGCGATCTTCTCCTGCAGGTTGTTCGCCCACACCTGCCCGATTGTCTTCGCGGTGACTCCGGCGCTCTCCGCGATCCCCGCCCCTATCCCAACCCACAGTACGGGGTTGCTGGTTGTCGTCGCGGCCGCCTGTCCGAGACCAATGGCGGCGTCGCCGGCGGCGATGATGTCTTGGGCGGTGCGCAGGTCTTTGTAGTTGTTGAGCAGGTTCGCTTCGTAGGGGTTGGGTCCGGCCGCGATCGCGTTGGACAGGGAGGTGACGACGTCTTGGGTCTTGGTTTGCTGGTCGGCGGCGGCGATGGCGGCTTGCTGGGCTTGCTGTATCTGGTCTTGGTGCACGGTTTGTTGCAGAGTCGCGACGGCGTTGGCGTTCTGGGCGTCGGAGACTCGCAGCGTCCCAGCGTCGAATTTCTCGAGGAGAGTGAGGTATTGCGCTTCGAGTTGCGCCGCTTGTTGGACCAGCTGCTGCGCCCGGGCGTCTAGTGTCTTGTAGTGATAAGGGGTGGGTGGTGTGACGCCCGTCGTTGTTGTGGTCTGCAGTCGGGGCAGGCCGTTGATGGTCCTTCCTTGGCGCAGTTTCGCGCGTTGGTTCGCGATGCGTTTGGTCAGGGTCGTCAGTTGTGGCGGTTCGAGCTCAGCTTCGACGTTATTCTCCCATGCTATCGGCTCCAAGGCGGGCTGGGCCAGCAGTGTTGCCGCCAGGTCGTAGATGTCCCGTGCCTCGTCCAGGTCGGCGTCGGTTCCGCTCGTGAATTGTGCGTCCGCGTAGTCGGACAGACATGCCGAGACAGTGAGTATGGCGTTCCTGGTGAAAGGCTTCACTCGGCCGGAAATCAATCCGAAAGGGTCAAGAGGGGCGGCAGGGTCGAACGCCGATCCCGTGTTGGTCGAGTCCGTTGATTGTAGCTCGTCGTTGATGACGTGGTAGCTGGAGCCGGTCGTTCCGCGGTCCGTGTAGGGGTACACGATCCAAAGCCAGTCGAGCGCTTCAGTGTGATGCCCCGCGCTTCTCAACACCTGACCTGCAAGGACTGGGACCGCCCAAAACATCTCCCGGACCAGCTCCGCTCCAACGTTGCCGGTATTGGAAGCCTCAGCCGCGTTCTTCGACCAGCCCGCCAACGCTTCCTGATGACCAGGGTCTCGCGCACCGGGCTGATAGAAGGCGCGAACGGAAGAGAAGTCCGGATTCACGACCTCCTTTACCACCCCTAGGTAGGCGTTGACCGCGTTCTCCACGTCTACCGGTTGCAGAGCGCTTGCAGACGGCGTGGAGGGTGAGGAGCTTGCTTGGGGCGACAATCCGAGATTCTGCCTCAGGGTGTCGAATGGGAAGAGTTTCGTGTTCCCGTCGCCGGCGGTGACCGGATGAGCCGGGAGCTGCGCTGGGTCGAGAGCTGTTTCTGGGAAGAGGTAGCTCGACAATGCGGAGCGCCAGTGGTCGATATCGACCATGTTGCGCCACGCGTAGTCGAAGGTCGGGAGGTGGCCTGGCGGGAACCCGTCGGGAGGGTGCAAAACCACGAGCGCCCAGGTAGACGCCACGGGAGCAGCGGCCAATGCTGCGATCGTGCCGGATCGGACCCCTACAATCAAGGCCTGGATGCTGGCGATGGCTTGCCGGCGGCGGGTGGTCGTGTTGATGCCGCTGCTCATGACGTCCAGGAAGTATTGACTGCTCAGCAGCTCGCCGGTGTCGCTGGCCGAGCCCTGGGGCGGTGTGGCGTGGGCCACCAGGGCGTCTCTTAGGGTGGGGAGGTTCTTCTGTTCGGTTGTGCGGACCATCTCCGAGGCCGCGGCATCGAGGGCCTGTTGCTCGTCGGCACGTGCGCTCAGGCTTCGTTCCCAGTCGACTCGGGCCTGCGGGTCGATGCGGCCGGCGCTGAGTTCGGGTGACTGTTTGGCGGTGAACAGGTCAGGGGTAAGGATGATGGAGGCGGCGATTTCCTCGGTTCGCCATGTGGGGTAGCGCAGCGTCCGGTAGGCGCCGACGAGGATGTCAGTGGCGGTGCCCCATTCGTCGTCGGTGATAAGCGCGGCGGGCGGCTGGGTCGCGGCGAGGCTCTGGAGTTGAAGCAGGAAGTTATAGCCGCGGCGGGTCAGGCCGAGATCGGTCAGACCGGCGGTGATGTCGGCGCCCTGAGTCTCCTGTTGCCTGAGATCAGTCAGGACAGTGGCGGCGGTGCCGGGGGGAAAGCCGGCGCCGAGCATCGCGATGAGTTTGTCCTGATCGGTGCCGGCTGCGGCCCGGGCGGCGGTCAGGGTGTCGTGCTGCTTGCTCAGGAGAGTGGTGCGGGTGGTGAGCAGGGTGGTGACGGAGGGTGCCTGTGGGGCGGTGGGCCGGATGTCCTCGACGGTGATGACATCCGGATCGACCAGCGCGTGGTAGGCGACCGGGCCGAGGGAGGAGGTGTCGGCGCGTTGCCAGGCGGCCAGTTGGGCTTCGCGTCGCCACAGCAGGAGCCGGGGCGTGATCGGTGGGCGCAGGGGGTCGAGTCCGACGGTGGTGTCGGGCAGGCCGAACAGCGTCTCCAGGACCGGCTCGGAGAGCTGGGTGTCGTCGAGGGTGAGCGCGTCGAGTTGGTCGGGGCGGGTGCCCGCGGTGCCGTTGAGGCCGTAAAGGGGAATGCCGAGGCGCTCGGCCAGGGCTTGGCGGGTGGCGGGGTCAGCGCCGCGGGCGAGTTGCAGCTCGGTGAAGTCGGCTCCGGCCGCGGAGAGCAGCGAGCGGTAGGCGGCCTGTCGGTACTGCCGCACGAGCGTGTCACCGGCGGGGGTGGTCTTATTGTTCGCGCTGATATCCGCGCGGACGACCTCGATAGGGATGCGTAGTTCGTTGACCAGGGCCGGGTCGGGAGTCCCGACGGGAACCGGGGCACTGAGACGATCGACCGGTTGGCGCAGTACCCCGACCAGGTCCGCCACCGTAATCGGCGTGTAGTGACCACCGGCCGCGGGGTGGGCTATCTGTGTGGCGGCGAAGCCGAGCAACGCCTCCAGGTAGTGGAGCTCGTCGAGCCGGTCGTCGACGGTTTCGGTGCCAAAGTCGGCGACGGCGACGAATTCGTACTGAGTGGGATTCGGAGTCGCGTTGCCAGCCGCGTCGGTGGCCCAGAGGTAGACATTGGTCGGGCCGAGCGCGGCGAGCTTGAGGAGCGTGATGGTCCAATTGCTCCAGGCGTTCGGAGCGGCGGGGGGCGTCGGTACGGCGGGGGTGCGGGCGCCATCCGGGGTCAGTGCCCAGTCGATGGTGGCGGATCCGCCGACCATCCCGGACTGCATGTCGTGCGCGTGGCCCCCGAGCACGACGGTATAGGTCAGCGGGGTGTCACCATTGGGGGTGGCGTGCATCTGATCGGTCGGTGGGTCGAGGGTGGCGTCGAAGGTCGGGGGTGCGGCGTCCTCCGCAATGACGGTGACCGACGTTTGGGCGAGCACTTGGGTCGGCGCGTTTACGGTGGTGCACACCACGGTGATGACGCGAACGCCCAGCGGTGTGGGGCTGATGGGCACGAGGCCGGACCATTGGGTGTCGTTTTGTGAGGCGAGCTTGACGCCAGCCTGAGGCGTGGTGTCGACCGCGGCGGTCACCATCAGACCTCCGGAGCCGGCGAACTGGCTGTTGCCGGGCGTGATGGTCGCCGTCAGTGCGACGGCGCCACCGGCCTCGGTGAGCGGCACCTTCGTTCCGGCCGTGGGCCCGGTGATCGCTACCGTCGTGGCAAGAACCGTGATTGGGACCGGCGCCGAGCTCACCGTAGGCCACGCCCCTCCGTCGGAGTAGCGGTGGGCCACACCGGTCGCGGTCATGGTGCGAGCACCAGTGTGCACAGGAGTGATAGTTAGCGTCACGCTGTATGGCGCCGTGGGCGGCGGAACTTCTAGAAGCCCCACTCGTCTCGGCATCACCAGCACGCTCGCCGTCTCAATACCATCCAGGCTGAGGGTGAATCCGGTGAAGACGACCGTCGGCGACCCCGGATCGACTGTGATCGACACGGCCACGGCGACACCGGGGACCGCGGCAGCGGGGTGCGGTGTGATGGTCAAGCTGGGTTCGCTCACGCTTACGTCTCCAGTGCTGGTCCGGGTGGGGCGCCCGGTGGGCTGGCGTCTGCGCCGTGCCCGGAGCTACCGCCCTCTCCGGTGTCTGAGCGCGGCCAGAGGGGCCCCGTATGCGGGTGATCGGCGGCGCTAGCTCGGGGACCGGGTGCGGGGTGGTCCTCGATGCGGAGTTGGCGGATCGCGAAGCGGGCGCTGGCCGGCGCGGCGTGCACGACGGCTACAGCGGGCGCGGCCGCAGCCGCGGCAAGCCGGACGGTGACCCAATCGGACGCTCCAGTCGCGGCCGAGACCGCCACGGACGCCCGAGCATCGATTTCCGGGCCCACCCCCAGCAGGATCCGGCCGCTATCGACCCGGACATCGACGTGAACGCACCTCGACGGTGGATCGGTTGTCTGGTCCGGATCGGGAAGCGCGAAGCTTACCCCGGCCTGTGAGCCGCGGGAGTCGACCGACAACATCGAGTCGTTCCCGTTCGAATCCGCCGGATTGATCGGCTCAAGACGAGTCGTCACCGTGGTGGCGGCGGTGAGGCAGTACATCGTCCAGCGCGGATCAGCCGCGGGGAGTCGCCCGATCACATTCAGAGCGCGCTGGGGAATGTCACCGTCGGGCGTCATGGTTCACGCCGGGCTCGGGCGGGAGTTGCTTGCCGCGGTTCCCCCGCTAGGTGGTGGGCTGGTGCCGTTGCCGGCAGGGGTGGTGGCGCCGGTCCTGGCCGGCTGCTTCGGGAATGCGCCACCGGTCGGGGGCGACTGGGCGTTGGCGGGGTCGGGTGTCGAGTCCGGCTTGGGTGCGACCGCGGTGACGTCGCCGAGGACCTCGGCCAGCTTGTCGGACACTTTGCGGGCGAACAGTCCGGCCAGGCCACCGAAGACCAATACGCCGTAGAGGTTGACTCCGGCGTCGCCGGCGCCGCCGGTGGCGAGCACCCCGATGTGGATGGCGGCAAAGAAAAGGATGGCCAGAGCGGCCCCGGTGACGGGGGTCGCCAGGTACCACAGGCCGTAGTCCCGCCCCAGGGTGTGCGCCCCTCGCCGGGAGGCCAGCACGGTCAGCGTGTGCACTGCAGCGCCCACGAACCCCGCGGTGGCGGCCAGGGTGAGCAGGCTGACATTAGGAGTCAGTTCGATGCCGATGAGGGGAATTCGAGGGGCCGCCCACGGTCCGATGACGGCGCTGTTCGCCGGCGCGGACTGTGCCGGGCTCGGCGAGCCGGTCAGTGGCGCCCCGGAGGTAGACCGTGCGCCGGTCGCCGCGGTCGCTGAGGCAGCGCTCGCGGCCGTTACCGCTTGCTCCGCGTCGTCGGCGGCCTTGAACATCAGCCCGATCGCGACCAGCCCTGCCAGCAGCGCCACAATCAAGATCGCGCCGATGGTGGCCGAGCCACGAGTGGACATCTGTTCGCCGGGCGGCGGCCCCTTGCGAGCCCGCGCCGAGGAGCGCGGATCGGGAGCCTTCGGCAGGGTCGGAGGCGCGGTCGGGGCATCGCCCCCCGCTCCCTGATCAGGGCTCTGGTCGGTGTTGTGGATCTCGCGCCCGTCCCCCGCGTCTTCGTCGACCTCTTGACCGGGCAAGGAACCATCTCCGGTCTCGCGCTCGGGTGACGGCCGCAATACCCCTGGACCGATGCGAGGTCCCTGGGTGAGGTTCTCTTCGGTCACCGTCGTCGCCCCCTTCGGTGTGAATCTGTCACCGCCCCCCGAGTTGTCGTTCGCGCCTCGAAGCTGCAGCAGCTCGTGCCGACGGCCGCATGGCGAGCTGTGGCGATCTCTGCCGGGCCGAGCCTGTCCCCCAGTCCAACTGCTCTTCTCACGGTCCGTAGTTAGAGTCCCGCCGCGGCAACCACGTCCGCAAGCAGAACACTCCAATGGCCCAATTGATAAGCACTGCATGCTTAAGACAGGTCGGTCAGACCGGACGTCCTCCCTTTCCCGGACAGATCGCCGGTACCGCCCACCCAGCACGGGTGGCGTCACGACTGGGAGCGACCCGACGGCGGGTTCGTTGTCGGGTGCGTGCCTCGACGAGGGTTGGCAACGAGCTGGACCCCGAGCCGTGATCACGACCAGACGCGGGTCTCACAGCTGCCCGGCACCCCGCGCCTTCTCTTCTTGGGAACTGCGGGCGCCCGACGCGAAGGGAGACGACCTGGGTCGTGTGGGGCGACCTACGGCTCACCGCGGGTCTGGCTCGAGCTGCACCGTTAGGCCTCCGAGTGGGCGCAAGCGCGTCGAGCGGATCACGCGCGAGCACGGGCTGCCGGGCGCCCACCTGCGGCGAGGCTGGAAGGGCGGCACTCGCCAGCACCCCGAGCGCCCGGACGCGCGTCGGCCAAGTGGCCGGGCTCGGCGAGGAACGGCGAGTGGCCGCCGGCGAGTTCCCGCGGCCTGACCCCCATTCGGAGCCGGGCCGGACGTCGTCGAGCGCGAGTTCCCGCGCCAGTACCCGAACCGGCTTTGGTGTGGGTGCGGCTCTCACGCGGCTGCTCACCGACGAGGACGTGCTCTGGCTCGCCAGGGTGCGCGTCCCGTTCGTCAGCCGGGTCGCGCGCTGGGCCGCCGATCCGAAAGCAACCACCGAGCTGGTGCTCTGCGCGCTCGACCACGCCCTGGCCGCCCGCCAGGTCCACACCGGCGAATTCTTCTTCCACAGCGACAAGGGCGCGTCAGTACACCGAACTGCGGTTCACCCAGCGTCTCGTCGACGCCGGGGTCGCCCGGCCGACCGGCCGGTGGGCGACAGCTTCAACGCGCTGGCGGAGGAACTGTGGTCGACGATCAAGGTGAGCTTGTACTGGCCGGGCACCGAGTCCAGCGACTCGATCGGACTAAGAGGTTAACTCGGTCGGCGCATCGTGGCACTCGTCTCACCGTGCCAGGTTGCTTCCACCGGACCGCGACGCGGAGGAAGGGCGACTTATGCCGGTAAGTGCGCGCGCAGCTCGTGCGATGCGGTCGCGCTCCTCTCCCTCTGTGGGTGCCTTGGGGTTGAGGCGGCCAGATCGTCAGAGGGCGCGACGTCGTCAGCGCTCGCGGGCTTGCGGGAAGGTCCCAAGCCGTAACCTCCGAGACCGGTTGTCCGCGTGGTTGTGCCGCAGACGCCGGCCCTCATCGACTAGCGCAGCGTTCGGCAATGCGATCCTGTTTGGGGGCGCGGTGTGGGCCGTCCTGGCTCTTGCCGCAATTATCCTTACGGCTGGGTGGAGTGTACAAGTACAAAGGATCGGGATAGGCATTGTAACTGCCTTTGCCGCGGGGTCGGCTGGATCGTTCGCGGGATTCATCTTCGGGATTCCTCGAGTTCCACGAGGTGGTTCCGGCGTAGACGGAGCGGTGCAGCGAAACACCAACCTGGAGCAGGTCTCCGATTGGCTAACTAAGATCATCGTCGGCGTCGGACTTGTGCAGATCCGTCAGATCGCCGAATGGGGTAGCGGTATTGGACACCAAGTCGGTGCGGCTCTATATCCGCCAAACGACGCCTCCTCTACCGGCTACGTTGTCGCGCTCGCTCTCATCATACTGAGCTTCATAATCGCTTTTCAGCTCACGTACATGTGGACGACGACACGACTATACCAGATTTTTCGCGCGCCGAATTAGCGAATTCCGCCTTATGTGGGCGAATGTTGTGAGCGACCGCCGACTGTGCTCCGGTGTGGCGTGTGGCGACCCCACCGCCGCCGCGTATCGGCGCGAGCGGGTGAGTGAGTGCAAATTCGACTGAGGCGTGGGGCTGAGCTCTGCCGTTGCACGTGCACCTGATTGGCCGGTGCAGCCCGCATAGCGAAGGTCTAGCCTATGAGGCAGGGCAACGAGGGGGTCCCTAATGCTTGAAGACACTCGTGATCGGGGGCGGATCACCCGGCTTGCTCGTGAGGTGCTGCGCAGCCGCCCCACCGACCAAGCCAACGAGCACTTGCAGCCCGCGCGATGGTTGCGCACCAGCCTCGACGCGCTACCCGCCGCGACTCGGACGCCAGCCGACCGGCAGGCGTTCATCCCTCGGGATCCTGAGTTCGGGCTGTTGCAGGCGCACTTGGACGAAGAGAACGACAGCGGGAACTCGCCGCTGGCGACTCGCCCCGCGAGTTGGGTAGCGCGCTTGCTCCAAACGTTGTTGCCGACGCCACTCTACCATCGATTCGCGGACGGGTTCCACCTCAAGGGAGGAGTGGATCCCGAGTGGGCAAAGTCATTTCTGGAACTAGTGTTCACCCACCGCACCGCGCGCATGAAGTTCCCCGAACCGGGCCCGCCGACGCCGGTGTGGTTGGAGGAGAACGCCCGGGTCATCCTGGTCGGGGACTGGGGCACTGGCGCGTCCTTCGCCCAACAGGTCGCGGGCCGCATGACGGACGCCGTGAACGCGGCGGGTGGCCGACCCGTCCACATCATTCACCTGGGCGACGTATATTACGCCGGCACCTGCTGGGAGGCGGAGAACCGCTTCCTGGCTAACTGGCCGGTACCTCCCGGATCCACGAAGGCCCGGTCGTGGTGTCTCAGCGGCAACCACGACATGTACGCCGCCGGAACCGGTCTATTCCACCGGATCCTCACCGATGACCGGTTCCGCGACCAGCGCACCGTCGACGGACAGGTCACCAGCCAGCTGCGCCTCCACAACAACCACTGGCAGATCCTCGGCCTAGACACATCCTGGCAATTTCTCGCCGCGGACCCCGCCGGCCAGCACGGGCATCTCGACGAGAGCCAGGTAAAGTGGCTCCGCAAGCAGATCCCGACCGGATCCCTGTCCGATGAAGCGATCCCGACGCCGCGAACCATCCTGCTCAGCCACCACCCCGCCTTCACCAACAGCAGTGATGGGATCGATCCCCACAGCGGGCTGCTCCCGGCCACCGCGGACTTGCGCGGGAGCCGACACCGCATCGACGCCTGGTTCTGGGGCCACCAGCATCGCCTCATCAAATACAACACCCCTCCGGATCTGGGCATCGACTACGCGGTGTGCACTGGTCACGGAGCCGTCCCCGAATATGCTCGGCCCCACCACGATGCCAACGCACCCGAGACCGAACAACGATTCAACGAGACGATCAAGGACGAGAAGGCGACCTGGTATCGGCCTGGATTCACCGTCCTCGACTTAGATCGGGAACAGATCACGGTTACCTACATCGACCTGAAGGGCCAGTCCTGGGGATCGGCCGATACCCTCCCGGTGCGCTGACCGGACGAGCACCCCGGGTGCCGACGAACTTGTTCACCCTGCGCACCTTGACGAGGGTCTGCGCGACGGCGCCCGCCGTCCGGTCGTGCCCGGCTCCATCGCCCACCGACCCCCAGAAACGGCACGCTCCGGGAGGCTCGCGGTGGCCCGGTCGGCGCCGAGGTGACATAGAGCCGACTTATCGGACGATGTGCTACCCCCACCGTGTCGGCCGAGGTTCGTAGGCACCGCACGATGCGCTGGGCACCGTCCACTTACACCGCGGACTTCCTCGTCTGGGTTGTCTGGGCATGTCAGCGAGCGGCCGGGGTGGCCAACCCGGGTGCGGTGGCGCAGCGTTCGAGCCGGGCCTGTATGTCGTGGTGCTCGTTGATCATCGTCTTAGCACCGTCGAGAGCGCGGACCGCTGGACCCCAAGGCCGCTGCCAAGCCTGTGGGATCTCCTCAGTTCCGGCCCCACAGAGCCGGGCGGCGCCGGGCGACACAATCGCTCTGGTCGCCGAGACGAGGCCGGGACCGCTCAGCTGCGGATTCCGGAGGTAATGGAGCGCTCGTTCCGATCGAAAAGAAGCAGCCGTTCCAACGGTAATGAAGCACCCGTTCCAGGGTTCTGAAGCAGCTGTTCCGGAGGTTCTGGAGCACCGCGCCCAGCAGGGTGTGGCGCTGCCGGGCCGGTGGGGTGATCAGCGACAGCCTCGCTCGGACATCAACTTGTCCGATCATGAGCGAGGTAGCCGATGGCGCGGCCCCGAACCGCCATGCGACACATCCGAGAAGCTCTGCGGCTGACCCATGAGGCGGGGCTCAGCGAACGCCAGATCTCCGCGTCGTTACAGATCGCGGCCTCCACGGTGCACCGGTATCTGCACCGGGCCGGGCAGGCCGGGCTGTCCTGGCCGCTGCCGGTCGAGCTCGACGACGCCGCGTTGGAGGCGGCGTTGTTCCCGCCGACGGCTCCGTCGACGGTGCCGCGCACCCCGCCGGATTTCGGGTGGGTGCACCGCGAGCTGCGCCGCAAGGGCGTGACGCTGGAGCTGCTGTGGATGGAGTACAAGCAGGCCCACTCCGAGGGCTTCCAGTACTCCCGGTTCTGCGAGCTCTACGCGGACTGGGCCGGGCGGGTCGATCTGGTCATGCGCCACCAGCATCGGGCCGGGGACAAGCTGTTCGTCGACTACGCCGGGCACACGATCCCGATTTACCCGCCGGACGCGCCGAGCTGGCCGGCCCAGGTGTTCGTGGCGGTGCTCGGGGCGAGCAACTACACCTACGCCGAAGCGACCGCCTCCCAGCAGCTGAGCTGCTGGATCGGCTCGCACGTGCGGGCCTTCGAGTTCTTCGGGGCGGTGCCGGCACTGCTGGTGCCGGACAACCTGCGCTCCGGGGTCACCAAGTCCCACCGCTACGAGCCGCTGCTCAACCGCACCTACAGCGAGATGGCCACCCACTACGGCACCGCGATCCTGCCCGCCCGAGCCAACCGGCCGAGGGACAAGGCCAAGGCCGAGGTCGGGGTGCAGATCGCCGAGCGCTGGATCCTCGCCACGCTGCGCCACGAGCGGTTCAGCAGCCTGGCCGAAGCCAACGCGGCCATCGCCGCGAAGCTGACCTGGCTGAACAACCGGCCCTTCTCCAAGCTCGACGGCACCCGCCGGATGCTGTTCGAGCAGCTCGACCGTCCGGCGATGCGCCCGCTGCCCGCGACCCGGTTCGAGCTCGCGACCTGGAAGACCGCCAAGGTCAACATCGACTATCACGTCGATGTCGACCGGCACTACTACAGCGTCCCGTATCAGCTGGTCGGGCACCGGGTCGACGTCCGGGTCAGCGAGTACGCCGTCGAGGCGTTCTTCTCGGGCAAGCGGGTGGCCAGCCACCGCCGCAGCACGGTCCGCGGCGGCTATTCCACCCAGGACGCGCACATGCCCGAACGCCACCGCGCGCACCTGGCCTGGACCCCGGAGCGCCTGGTGGCCTGGGCGCAGCGCACCGGCCCGGCCACCGCCGAACTGGTCACCGCGATCATGGACAGCCGCCCGCATCCCGAGATGGGCTACCGCTCCTGCCTGGGGATCATGCGCCTGTCCGAGCGCTACCCCCAGCCGCGGATGGAAGCCGCCTGCCGACGCGCCCTGGCCATCGGCGCCCGCTCCTACCGCAGCGTCGAATCCATCCTCGCCCACGGCCTCGAGACCGCGCCGCTGCCCGGCGCCGAACCCGCCGAGGCCCTGCCGCGCCAGCACGCCGGGCTGCGCGGCCCCACCTACTACCAGTAACCCCGGGAGACCCCTGATGCTGATCAACCAGACCCTCGAGCGGCTCCACGAACTGCGCCTGGCCGGGATGGCCGAGGCGCTGTCCGAGCAGCTCGAGCGCCCCGACCGCTACGACGAGCTGGAGTTCACCGACCGGCTCGGGCTGCTGCTCGACCGCGAGACCCAGGACCGCGACAACCGGCGGGTGACCCGCAACCTCAAGACCGCCCGGCTGCGCACCCCGGCCTGCGTCGAGGACCTCGACTTCCGCCGGGACCGCGGGCTGGACCGCAGCCACATCCTGCGCCTGGCCGAGGCCGGCTGGGTCACCGACCACCGCGATCTGCTGGTCACCGGGGCCACCGGCGCCGGGAAGACCTACCTGGCCTGCGCGCTGGCCCATGCCGCGATCCGCCGCGGCTACAAGGCGCTCTACTGGCGCCTGCCGCGTCTGCTCGGCGAGCTGCGCCTGGCTCACGCCGACGGCCGCGCCGCGGCGCTGCTCGCGAGCTGGACGCGCGTCGACGTCCTCGTCCTCGACGACCTCGGGCTCCAACCGCTGACCAGCACCCAAGCCGGCGACCTGCTCGAGGTCATCGAGGACCGCCACCAACGACGCTCGACCATCCTGACCAGCCAACTGCCGATCAAGGCCTGGCACGACAACCTCGGCGACCCCACCCTCGCCGACGCCATCTGCGACCGGCTGCTGCACAGGGCTCACCGCCTCGAGCTGCGCGGCGAGTCGATGCGCCGCACCACCGGCGCCGACGACCCGCCACCGCCCACGATCGGCCCCTCGGGCTGCTGACCCGGAAGCGAGGCCCCCGCGGCCCCTCGCTGCTGTCAGACTCGACCCCCCACCCACCCGAAGGAGGTGACCGGGAGCCAAGCCGTCGCCGACGCTCCGACCCGCCGGGTCGGCCCTGCACCAAAACCCCCGGACCAGACGCTTCAAAACCTCCGGACCGGGTGCTCCATTACGTCGGAATGCGCATCAGCTCAGCGCGCCGGTGCAGCGCGGGCATTTCGGGAGGGAGCACGGGTAGGTGTCGTGGCCGGGATGGTAGACCCGCTGCCCGGCGCGGTCGCTGTCCTCGGTGGCGTCGAGGTCGTCGGCGTCGTGGCCGAGGGCGCACACCAACGGGCCGGTGCCATCGCCGGGGCCGTGCTCGATGACCGGGGCGTCGCAGCGGTGAAACACCGACCGGCAGTGGGTGCAGCCGTCCTCGGGACCCGGGCAGCGCATGCCCGCGTCGTGGGCGTCCAGGTCCGCCTCGCACCCCGACCCGAGCTCGCAACCCGCGGCGCCGTCGATGTGCTCGATCACCAGCCCCGGACAGGGCGCGGCTCGGGAGGCCGCTGCTGGGCGGGGCGGCTGTGTCACCTCCCAGCGCAGCAGCAGCTGCCCGGTGGTGCCTGCGGCGGTGTCCCCGCGTGTGCCTGCCACGGACCCGACGGTAGCGCCCGGCTCCGACATCTAGGTTCGGTGTAGCTCCGGCAAGCCCGGGGTGAGGCTCGCGGCGCGGGTGTCTACGGCTGCCTCCGACTGGATGTTCGGTCCTCAGCATTGATCGTCGAGACACTCGTGGCGCGGCCGTGTCGAGCGTGCCTTGTTGGGAACGCGGAGCCGCACGGGACTCCTGCTCAGATGTCCGGGTCGAGCGCTCGCCGCGGTCGTGGCCATCGGCGAGCCTGTCCACTCGACGAGGTCGACGGGGTGATCGTGGGAGAACTACGGCTGGGTGCGACGTGGCCTGTCGGGGACGCTCATCGGGCGGCGCTGGCCGACGAGACCGGCCGACTGGTGTGGATCAATCACTGTTTCCGCTCCCGTCCCGCGCAGCTCGAACGGCTGTGGGCCGCGGTCCAGAACGCCGCTGGTGGGGGCGAGTCGGTGGTGGTGGTCATGGAACCGACCCGCAACGCCTGGGTGGTGCTGGCCGCCTGGCTGCGCGCCCGAGGCGCCCGGGTGTGCCTGGTTCCCCCGGAGCAGTCCGCGGATCTGCGCAAGTACTACAACAAGCACACCAAGACCGACCGGCTCGACGCCGAGCTGTTGGCCCGGCTGCCGCTGCTGCACCCCGACGGGCTGGTCTCGACCCCGGGACTGGGACCGGCCGAGTCGCTGCGCCGCGCGGTCGGGCGGCGGGCGAGCCTGGTGGCGCGCCGGGCCGCCTGCGGACACCGTCTCGAGGCGCTGCTCGAGCTGCTGGGGCCGGCCTGGAGCGCGGTGCTGGGCACCGAGCCCGGCCAGGCCGCGTGCAGCGTGCTCGAACGCTATGCCGACCCCCACGCCCTGCAGCGGCTGGGCCGGGCCCGGCTGAGCCGGCTGCTGATCCGCACCAGCCGCGGGCAGTGGCGCGAAGACAAGGCCGACGCGCTGCTCGCCGCGGCCCGCGAGTCCCTAGCGCTCTGGCCCGAGGGCAGCATCGACTTCGCCGAGCTCGCCGAGGACATCGCCGCCGAGACCCGGCTGCTGCGCGGGTTGCGCGCCGAGATCGACCAGCTCGACGACCGCATCGCGGTCAGCTACCAGCACGCCGACCCCACCGGGCTCGTCGCCTCAGCCCCCGGGCTGGGCCCGGTCCTGGCCGCCGCCATCCTGGGCCGCCTCGGTGACCCCACCCGGTTCCGGGACCTGGCCGCGGTCCGCGCCTACACCGGCCTGGTCCCCAAGATCGACCAGTCCGGCACCACCGAACGCCACCACGGGCTGACCAAGGCCGGCGATCACGTCCTGCGCTACTCGTTGTTCTTCGCCGCCGACCACGCCCGCAAGACCGACCCCACCCTCGCCCAGCGCTACCAACGCCTGCGCGACCGCGGCAAGCACCACAACAGCGCGCTGTGCACCCTCGCCGCGGTCCTGATCACCCGCATCGCCGCCTGCTGAGGCGCCGGGCAGCACTACCAGCTACGTGACCTCGACGGCCACCCGATCACCGACGCCGAAGGACGCGACATCTGCAACAAGATCAACACCGCCGCCACCCGAGCACGCGCGGCCACCAACACCACGACGGGCCGGCGAAGAAAGGAGTCGCACAGCGCTCCATCGACCGGCCCGTCAACACCACCACACCACACCCTACGACCGCAGCTTGACTTCCGTTAGGAACTCACGCCCGGGCGGGCGCGCCCAACCAACGCGCACCACGCGCCGTCTCAGTACCCCGCTTCGGTCCGGGCTCCTCGATGGGGCGCCCGGTGCTGATGGCCACGGCGAGGTCGCGGCGCGGCCGCGAGAGTCGAACCCCAGCGGCAGCAGGACCTGGCGCAGCAGCGCCACGGTCTCGAGGACCGGCGGCCGCGGGCCAGGCCACGCAGCGCCGCGGCGGTGTGGCCCCGCCGGCCTGCTGCGGCCGCCCGGGCGGCCCCCGCCAGCCGGTTGACCCTCGGGAACCCCCGACGCCGCCAACCCCGACCTTGAGCGCGCCGACCAGTCGTGGTTCCCAGCTCGCCGCAGTAGTCGAGCTGGTCGCGTAGCCGAGCTCCCGCCGTCATCAGGTCGCTCTGCTCGTGCTCGTGTTCGAGGTGGCGCCGGTCGCTGATCTCGCCGGTCTTCGACCGCCTATGTCTTGTCGCTCGTGCCACCGCCCGGCCGATGCCGCGGCTTACCCCACCGGCCGTCGCGGAGGTCCTGTGCGGCAGCATCGCGGTTTACAGGGCCTCGGCACCACGCGGGGCGGACGAGAAAAGGCGGAGAAGCCGATGAGCGTGGACACCTTCGGCATCGAGAAGGAGTTCCTTCACGACTTGCTCAGGCAGGCCGCTGATGGACGTTTGGCGCTGCCTGAATTTCAGCGTGGTTGGGTCTGGCCCTACCAGGGCATCGCCAGCCTGTTGGCTTCGATCTCGCTGGGTTACCCGGTCGGCACGGTCATGATGCTGCAGTCTGGGGGCGAGGTCCGCTTCAAGACACGCCCGATCGAGGGCGCCCCTCCACCGGCCTCCCCGCGACCGGAGCGTCTCCTGCTCGACGGCCAGCAGCGGCTGACCTCCCTCTTCCAATCGTTAGTGATGGGTGGGCCGGTTCAGACGCAGGACGCGCGGAAGAAGCCGGTGTCGGGGTGGTTCTCGGTCGATGTGCACGCCGCACTCGACCCCGGTACGGACCGCGAAGACGCCATCCGCTTCCTCCCCTCCGACCGCACCATTCGAAACTTCCGCAATGAGGTGATCGAGGACTATTCGACACCTGAGGCGGAATATGCAAATGCCGTCTTCCCGCTTCACCGCCTCTTTGACCCCGACGACTGGGCCGCCGGCTTTCAGGAATACTGGGACTACGACCGGGAGAAGATCAAGCTTTGGAACACGTTCAACCGGGAGTTCGTCAAGCGGTTTGAGCAGTATCAGGTGCCGGTCATCGAGCTTGGCCGTGCGACACCCCGTCAGGCGGTTTGCCAGGTTTTCGAGAAAGTTAATACTGGCGGCGTCACGCTGACGGTTTTCGAACTGTTGACTGCCACCTACGCGGCGGACGAGTTCGATCTACGGCGTGACTGGGATCGTCGCCGCGCCGAATGGGCCGGGCCGGAGTTCCGTGTCCTGCAGGAGGTGGAGAATACGGACTTCCTCCAGGCCGTCACCTTGCTCGCCACCCGGGACCGTCGTCGTCGCGCACTGGCGAACGGCGCCGACGACGAACGGGCCCCTCGCGTCGGCTGCCGGCGCAGCGATATGCTGGGACTCGGCCTCGCGGAGTACCAGGAGTGGGCTCCGGAAGCCGTCCGCGGGTTCAAGAAAGCCGCTCGGTTCCTCCACCAGCAGTTCTTCTTCGACACTCGCTTCTTGCCTTACGGTGCGCAGCTGATCCCGCTGGCCGCTGTCCTGGCCGTACTCGGCCAGGACTCGGACCCGCACAACGCCCAGATCAAGCTCGCCCGCTGGTTCTGGTGCGGGGTCTTCGGCGAGCTCTACGGCGGGACGACTGAAACCCGATTCGCCCGCGACGTCCCCGAGACGGTGGAATGGCTCAAGGGTGGCTCGGAATTGCCTCGCACTGTACTTGAGGCGCAGTTCGATCCCGGCCGGCTGCTGACTCTGCGTACCCGCGGCAGCGCCGCCTACAAAGGCATCTACGCGTTGCTTCTCAAGGAAGGAGCAGTCGACTGGCGCACGGGCGAGCCGGGTTCCGTCACCACCTACTTCGACGATGCCGTCGACATCCACCATGTGTTCCCTCGAGCCTGGTGCGAAGCCGAAAAGGTCGAGCCTCGACTCTACAACTCAGTTATAAACAAAACCGCTCTCTCTGCACGTACGAATCGTATCATCGGCGGGCACTCCCCGTCGGAGTACCTGCGACGCCTCGCGAACAGCGGAAACGTAACCGCGGACGCTGTCGACAAGCATATTGAGACCCACCTCATTGACCCGGCGCTCTTGCGTGAGGACGATTTTCCCGCGTACTTTGCGGCGCGCCAGCAATCTCTTCTACAGAAGATCTCCGCCGCCATTGGTAAGCCTCTGGTGGAGACGGCAGAGCCGCTGCCCGACGACCCCACCGAGGACGATGATGCCCGTATGGAGCGGTAGCAGCGTTGCCGGCGCTCCCGTGACCGGTCGGCGCGCTGTCTCCAGTCCAGCCGAGGCGGGGTCACGTCGTCGGTGTGCCCTCGCGCGAGCTGGTGGTCGCGTTCGCGGCAGCGCAGCGCACCACGCTGCGGTCCACCCGCGCCTCGCCCACGCGGGCGTTGCCCGTCGACCGGCTCGCTCGGCGCCAGCTTCGACCTGTCATAGAGCCGACTTGGGGGTATTCATCTGACCGGACTAGATTCGACCCGTGGAGGCGCGGACGCCGCGGGCGGGTCGGCACTACCCACGCTCGACGGGCGAGTTCCAGGCCTGGTTCAGCAGGGACGCCGACTGCCTGGACTATCTGGACTGGCTGCGCTGGCCGGAGGGGTTCGTGTGCCCGCGCTGCGGCCATGCCGGCGGGTGGCCTGTGGCCGATGGCCGTTACAAGTGCGCCGGGTGTGGGGCGCGGACCTCGGTCACGGCGGGGACGTTGTTCGATCGCCGGCGCACCCCGCTGACGGTGTGGTTCACCGCGTGCTGGATGTTCGCCACGGCCAAGGACGGGGTCTCGGCGCTGAGCCTGCAGCGGGCGTTGGAGATCGGCTCCTACCCCACGGCGTGGGCGATGCTGCACCGACTGCGCTCGGTGCTGGTCCGCCCCGGCCGGGAACGGCTGACCGGTGTGGTGGAGGTCGATGAGACCTTCATCGGTGGTGAGGAGCCGGGGCTACGCGGTGGCCGAGCCCGCGGCAAGAAGGTGCTGACCGGGATCGCGGTGGAGGTCAGGTCACCGCGGGGCATCGGACGATGCCGCCTCGCGCCGCTGCCCGACGCCTCCGCCGAGTCGCTGCACGCCTTCCTGCGCGATCACATCGAGCCGGGCGCGACCGTGATCACCGACGGCTGGCGGGGCTACCTGGGACTCGAGGAACTCGGTTACGCCCATGACCGGCGCAGCCAGCGCGCCGCCCGCGCGGGCGGACACGACCCCCACGAGCTGCTGCCGGCCGTGCATCGGGTCGCCTCGCTGGTCAAGCGGTGGCTGCTGGGCACCCACCAGGGCTTGGTGGACCCCGCTCACCTACCCGGCTACCTCAACGAGTTCGTGTTCCGCTTCAACCGGCGCCGGGCCCGCTCCCGGGGCCTGCTGTTCTACCGGGTCCTCGAGCTCGCCGTGGCCCACGACCCGGTGCGCTACCGCGACCTGATCGCCGCCTCCGAACCCAAGACCACCCCGCCCACCCCACCCGGGGCCCGAGGCGCCCCACCGAGCATGGACCGCCCACCCGCCGCCCGACCCTGGCGAGCCGCTGACCAGCACGAGTCCGGTCAGATGAATACCCCCAAGAGCCGACTTATCGGGGCCTGGGCAGGCGCCGCTCCGCCCGGGGCGGAGATGGCGTCTCCACGACCGATGGGAAAGCGCGAGCACGGTGGCGCGCCCCATGTCTCCGGTGGCTCCCGCACCTTGGCTCGACGAGCTTCGGCGCCGCACACTCGATCACACCGTGCCGCCAGGCGTCCTGACGCCGAGGAGAGGTCCCACCGTGCAGCGCAGCACCGAGAGGTTCCTGACCACCCACGTCGGGAGCCTGCCGCGACCCGATGACCTGGTCCGCACCATGTTCGCCCAGGAGGAGGGCGTGCCCGTCGACCGCGCTGCGCTGCAGACGCGGGTCCGGACCGCGGTCGAGGAGGTGGTCGGCCACCAGCTCGACGCCGGCATAGACCTGGTCAACGACGGCGAGATGAGCAAGCCCAGCTACGCCTCCTACCCGAAGTACCGGTTGAGCGGCTTCGACGGCGAGTCGGTCACCTTCTCCTACCGCGACCTCGACGACTTCCCCGCGATGGCCCGGCGGGTGATGTCCGACCCCGGTCGCTCCCGCCGGCGGACCCCGGCCTGCACCGGGCCGATCGCCCCGACCGGCGACGACGCGGTGAACCGCGACGTGGAATCCCTGCTCGCGGCGAGCCCGAACGCCCCCACCGGTCGGTTCCTCACCGCCGCCTCCCCCGGGCTGGTCGCGCTGTTCTTCGACAACCAGCACTACCCGTCCTACGAGGACTACCTGTTCGCTATCGCCGAGGCGATGCGCCCCGAGTACGAAGCGATCGCCGCCGCCGGCATCACCGTGCAGCTCGACTGCCCCGACCTCGCCATGGGACGCCACGTCCGCTACGCCGACCTCTCCGACGAGGAGTTCCTCGCCCGGGTCCGCCAGAACCTGGAGGCCCTCGACCACGCCTGCGCGCGCATCGATCCCGAGCTGCTGCGTCTGCACGTGTGCTGGGGGAACTACGACGGGCCCCACCATCGCGACATCCCGCTCGCCACCCTCGTCGACGACGTCCTGCGCTCTCGTCCCGCAGCGATCGCCTTCGAGGCCGCCAACCCCCGCCACGCCCACGAATTCACCGTGTTCGACGACATCCGCCTCCCCGAGGGCAAGGTCCTGATCCCCGGGGTGCTGGAGTCCAAGACCAACGTCATCGAGCACCCCGAGCTCGTCGCGCAACGCATCGCCCGCTACGCCGAGCGCGTCGGCCCGCAGAACGTCATCGCCGGCACCGACTGCGGCTACGGCACTTGGGTCGGGCAAGCCGTCGACCCTCAGGTCGTCTGGGCCAAGCTCACGTCTCTTACCGAGGGCGCCCGCCTCGCAAGCAGTCGCTGGTTCTGAGCGCAGAGCGGACCACTGCCCCACCGTCGAGCAGCTCACTCGGCAGACGGGCTGCATGGGCAAACGCCGCAGAGAGTGGCGGTCTCCTGCTCGGTGGCGGTGGCCCCGTGGGACTCGAACCCACAACCAGCGGATTAAAAGGATACTGGTGCCAGATGACCAGAGCCTCTAGCAGCACCTCCGTGCACGCACGCGACCGCTACGACCGCTCCATAGCGCTTGGGTCGACACCGTTTCGCACCACGACCCGCACCACGCAGCACCTGGAGCCGGTTGACTCCGGTCGTCTCTGAGGCGCCAGCGGTCCTTGACCAGCGCCGACTCACCTGCCCCCCGTCGGAAGCGGCGGGAGAGCGTCTTCGCCCCCAGGCCGCGCGGTCGGCGGCGCTGGTGCGCCTCCTGCTGCACAGCAGCCTGCGCGTCGACGAACTCGTCTGCGCTGACGTCACCGCCTCGTGATCCGTGCCGGGACGGGAGGCTTCTGGGACGGGCGCGCGTTGCGCCGGCCCAGCCAGATAGCCCGGGCCACGACCTCCCCCTCCTTCCACTACGGCGGAGGGGAGCCAGTTGAGCTCGTAGGGATCTAGACGAGGGCGTCCAAGGGGGCGGCGGGGAAGTCGAACTCGCCGTTCTTGACTCCCGCGACGAACGCGTCCCACTCCGAGCGGGTGAACACGTGTTCGGGCTTGCTTCGGTCCTTAGTGTCCCGCACGGCGATGTCGCCGTCGGGACGGACACCGGCTTCCACACAGCTCCCGGCGGGGCAGAAGCTGCTGGTGATGAAGAAGGTCTCGATCGCCATCTGAACTCCGAGTGAGGGTAGGGCTGGGGAGCTGTTCATCATTCGGACAGTCGTGCGCGGATGGCCGCTTGTGTCTGCGCGGGGGTGAGGCTCCGCTGGGTGAGCTCTTCGAAGGCGCGGTCGTAGCGACGGACCTCTTCGGAGGTCTCGATGTACCGGAACCCCGCGTGGGTCTCGATGCTGACGACATCGCTGTCGAGGGGGTCGCGATAGTAGAAGTAGGACCAGGTGCAGGTGTTCATGCGATGAGCGGGTGCGCTCGCTGGGAGGAGCCAGACGGTGACGTTGGGCCGGTCTTGGGCGGCTTCGATCGCCTCGAGCTGGTCGCGCATGATCTTCGGGGAGCCCACGAGCTGGTCAAGGCAGAGCTCGTGCATGATGACCTTCAGCTCGAGGGCCGTCTGGTCCTCGCGACGGTCGAGTAGCCGCTGCCTGGCTCGTCGGAGCTCAACAAACCGATCGACTTCTCGTTTTGTCCGGTTCGGGTCCATCGCTTGGATCAGGGCGCGGGTGTAGTCGGCGGTCTGCAGGAGGCCGGTGACGTAGGGGATGGCGTAGAAGCGCAACGTCGAGGCCTCGCTCTCGTAGGCGAGGTAGGCGTCGAACGCCTCGTCGGCCTGCACGACGTCTTGGTAGTCGACCCACCATCCTTGGCTGCGGCTAGACCGCGCCAGGCGCATCAGCCGCTCTCCGGCCGGCGTGTTGAGCACTCCGTAGTGGCGGGCGAGGTCCCGGACGTCGCGGGCCTGCGGGCTGCCCTGCGCGTTCTCGAGCCGGCTGAGCTTTGAGGTTGAGATCAAGAGATCTTCAGCGACCTCGTCGAGAGTCTGCTCAGCCTGCTCCCGCAGCTGCTTGAGCTCGGCGGCGAGCCGCTTCCGGGGTAGCAGGGGGCTCTGCACGCTCGGCATCAGGGTTTCACCGCCCCTTCGACACGGGATCGATGGCCACGCTACGTCCTTATGATCATGGAGTAGAGCCGCAATCTACACCCTGCATGCCTCCAACTGGGTACCTAGATCGGTTATTCCCGTGGTGGGAATTGCACCGCGGAAAAATCCGGCTCATGCTTTGCACCATGGGACCAGACCAGCTGGGACAAGCCTAGCGGGACACGCCGGTGCCGCCGTGTCCGGGGTCCCTGAGGAGGCCCGTCATGCGACCACTCAGCCGACACCGTTGCGCCCGCCTGCTCATCAAGGTGGGACTCTTTCTCGCCCCCATCCTGGCTGTGCTGCTCGGATGCGCCGCTGCGCAGTTACCGCAGCGCTCCTCGCTGTCCAACGCCGCCGGGGCTCACGTAGCACGGGTGAGCCTGAGCGCCGCCAGCGTCGACACACCGACCCCGTCCGCTGCGTCGCCGGCTGGCGCCTCCCCGCTCGGCACCATCGTGATCGTCGTGATCGTCGCGGCGCTGGTCATCGTCGCGTTCTGGCGAGTCCTGCTGCGGCTGCTGCTCGTCGCCGTGGTGGCCGGCCTCGCCTTCGGCCTGATCATGCTTGGAGTCGGCCTGAGCACGGTCACCCACGAGATGAGCACCCACCCGACTTCTCCGACCGTCGCCAATACAGTCCTCAACGAGGCGGACACAGGGCCGCCGCTGTTTTCACGACCGGCCTGGTCGAGCCGGACCTGACTTCTTCGTCGCCGCCGTGAACCCCCACCGCCACACCAGCCACAGTTCGCGGCCACGACCAACGACGGCTCCGCGCCGCCAGAAGGAGCCCTCGGCGTTGACCACCGACGCACCGGCCTGGCGGATGCTTTTCCTGCTTGTCCAAGGCACACACGGCGAGCTTGTGCGCGCCCTCACTTTGATCTCCTTCACCGCCCTGCTGCTGGCTGCCGTGCTGTGTACAGCAGCCGGTCTCAGCCAGGCAGGCGGCCCCTGGGCAGCAGCCGGCGCGAGCGCCGCAGGCTCGCTAGTACTGGCCGGGACCGGGGCCGCGATCCGACGCTGGGTGAGATCACGATGGAACACCACCGCCGCGGGACTCGCCCGGACCGCGAGCGCCGAAGACCCCGCCCCTGACAAACACACGGCACCGGACGACGGCGGTTAGCCGCATGATCCTCACCCGGGGTTCGACCCCCGCAGTCCTCACCGACGGGGCCGTGTCCGGCGACCCGGTCGGCTCGGTCGCCGCCCGCCGGGCATAGAGGCCTCCCCGCCTACGTTCTGGTTCTACAGCGCCGTGAATAGGCGGTGGCCCAGAGCAAGGTGCTTGTCTCACCTGCAGGGCTGCGCCATGCTTGGACGGTAGCCGCGGCTCACCTCTTGAGCTTCAGCGGTCCTGTCTCCGCAGGTAGAGCGGTCGAAAGACGACCGAGTCGACCGGAGGCCCTGTCTACCTGGCGGTTGCGCGGGTGTGGGGGACGCGAGCAGCCCGCGGCGCCGCTACAAGAGTCGAGACAAGAATTGTCTCGACCAAATAACTTTTCGGCAAGCAACGATGGCCACTGCCCGGTCGCACCTTCCGAGGCCGGAAAGAGACGAAGAGGGGGACCTTGAATTTCATCGACTGGGGCTCAGCGCCGGCATGGGTTAGTTCAATACTGACAAGTGGGTCAGTGACGCTCGCGTTCTATGTAATTCTCAGGGACCGGCGTCGCGAGGAGTTCAACGAGGCAAAGCAGATAGCGTGCTGGCGGGTATGGACGGAGACCGAGTGTCATACCCACGTTTACAACATCGGCGAGAAGGCAGTTACCGACCTACATCTCCTGGTTATGACATCGTCGGACGCGAAAGCGAGCAGTGCCAATATCAAGATGCCTGCCGGTGCCGCCGTCTTGCTTGCCGGCGAGGAAAAGACCTTTCGAACCGTCAGCTTCCAGAACGGTTTTGGCTCTACCCCGCTGTTCCTGACTTTCCAGGACGCCAACGGGGGGGTATGGGTAAACGATCTCACGGACGGGTCCATACGCCGCCTGCCCCGGCGAATGAAGGACCGCTTGTCAGCTGCCCGGAGACAGCGACGGCGCTTCAACGCGGTCAGGGGAGAGATTGCTGACAAGGTGTACGAACTCAGTCGAAGCGAAGACCAATGATCATCGATTACTGCGCCCACTGCTCCGAATGGCTTGAACTTTTCGTGCGCCGCAGCAATTCCGTGCGTTAGCTTAGCTACGGCGACGCCCGCCTCTAGACCACCGAGGAACATCGATGGTGAGATCGTTGAACCCGCGACCTATCCACATCTTGAGCCGCAAACCCAGCACTCGGCCTGAGTATCGCCGGAGGTCCATTCAGCAACCGGGTGTAGCTAAGCGAGTGCTCTCGGTGTTGCACCCTCTTGGAGGCATACACGTCCCGTTCGCTGGCTTACTCTCCCTCCACCAGGGAGGCCCATGTGGGGGGACCATGACTAGGCTAATCCAGAGTGTGGCTGCGACCGTACTCGCAGTTGTCGCGTTGATTGCGTTCGTTTTTGTCTTCTGGAAGATATACGGACAGGTCACGGATACGGCGATTCTGCAGGCCGCCTTTAAGCCGGAGGATCAAAAGCCGCCAGTCTTTGATAAGGCGATAACTGGGCTTGCTGGCGCCCTCGCTACGCTAGTGGGAGGTGCGGCGCTCGCGGTTTTCGCGAAGAAGGATAGCGTCGTCGCGGACAAACCCGAGAACCGACAGGCAGCCCCGCTAAAGGCGCTTCAGTCCCTAGGTGTACTGGCTTCGACCCCGAAGAAGGCAGATGACCCCGGCGTACTTCAGCTAGTGGTCGGGAGCGTCTATCTCGTCATCTATCTGGCCGTTGCAGTCTGGGGCGGCTACATCTGGTTCACCTATGCGACTTGGACTCCTGAGGTTGTGACGACTTTTGTAGGAGGGGTTGTCGGGGTGATCGGACCGACCGTCCTGGCCCTCTTCGGCGCTACCCAGGCGGCACCAGCACCCGCTCCTGCACCGGCCTGATTCGCTCTCCGCGATTAAGCGATGCCTGGCTTGCTCTAGTACGGCGACCGGAAGAATACGCCGAGGGCGGTCCGGCGCTCGGGCTCCTGATCCGTAGTTACGTGCCTAACGCGTGCATGCCCGGTCTTGGTGGGCACCAGCGCGCACCGAAGGTGATCCACTGGGCGTGAGAGGCGTCAGTGGGAAGCAGTTCGTGGACCAGTTGGTGGACCGAGATCAACTGAAGATCACCACGAAGATCCCTCCTCTGCAGCGCAGCCGGTGGACACTTGGCTCGCGGGCCAGGAGGTGCGCCTCGGCCCGGGAAACGTTGTCGTATATCCCAGCGATGCTCCCTTCGAGCTCGACGCGCAGCAGTTCGACCTGCACGTCGTGCGCACGCAACCTCGGGTCCGGTCGCGCGCCCGGTCCGGGATCTACGCGCCATGCGGCGGTCCAGCGGCGCATCCGGAACGTCCACCCTGGTCACCGCGCACTCGGAGAAGGAGCGCGCGGCGCCGACATTCAAGCGCGGGTTCGGCCAGCACCGGTTGACCGCGTTCGTCGATTACGGCGCGCCACAGCTCCATCGGCGGGGACCCGACGGTGGTGCTGTCAACCCCTGCGTGTCCGGAGGCGCGCCGCGGACGGCCCTCGGCGTTAGGGAGGTCGGGCCAGCAGCGGACGACGGCCGCCGACGTAGCGTCGTAGCCGAGGTGGAGTCATGCGGATGGCGGCCTCCCCCGATCGCGGTTAGTGCGGTACCTATGCATTGTTGGAACCGATGGGGGTGGCGGGCGTGGCGATCGAAGTGGCGGAGTTGATCGGCCAACTACGAGCCGAGTTGAACGCGGCGACCGAGACCGGGAAGAACGAGGACCTACGCTTCGAGCTTGGGCCGATCGAGCTGGAGCTCACGGTCGCGGTGGACAAGGAAGCCAAGCCCGGGGCCAAGGTCCGATTCTGGGTGGTCGAGCTCGGCGCTGACGCCAAGCTCTCATCGGCCAACACCCAGAAGATCAAGCTGACGTTGCAGCCTCGCCGAGTCAGTCACCCTGGCCAGAAACCCGACATCTCGGGGGACGAGCTCGAGGGCGAGATCGATGACCGGGCCGGGTGAGCGCGGTGGCCGAGCCGCTCGGGATCGGTGACGGTCCCGAGCGCGGGCGGGTCGCCCAGCTCATCGTGACCCATCTTGAAGGTAGGCGCCGGGGCTCGGGCTACCTGGTGGCCGAGGGCCGCGTGCTCACCGCCGCGCACGTGCTCGCGGGGGCCACCGCGGTGTGGGTGCAGCTCGCACCCGGCACCCCCGAGACCTGCGGCGCCAAGGCGGAGACGTGGTGGGCCGACCCCGAGACCGACCTCGGCGTCGTCCACGTCCGTGGGCGCGACCAGCACACACGTCCGGTCGGCTTCGGTCGCCTGGGCGGTCGCGCGGCCGTCGTCACGGTGCACGCCGTCGGATTCCCGTGGTGGAAGCTCAAGAACGCCGACGGGAGCGTGCCCGACCCCGGAGATGGCAAAGACCGATTCCGCGACCCCAGCCACGTGGTCGGGACCGCGCCGCTGCTGGCCAACTTCCGCAGCCACACCCTTGAGAATCCTCGTTCCCTCCCCACCCGACCCGCGAGACGACGATGGCTCCCCGTGGGAAGGGATGTCCGGGGCCGCGGTGTGGGTGGGCCGCCGCGTGGTCGCGGTGATCGCCCGCCACTACCCCCGCGAGAGCACCGCGCGGCTGACAGCCGTCCGGCTCGACGTCGCGCTCGCCCCCGACGCCCTGCGGTACGCCGAAGTGCTCGCCCACCTCCCCACAGTTACCGGCTCAACGCTGGAGTTGATGCCGGATGTCGTCCCGCCCTCGGCCAGCACCCTCGCGCTGACCGCGTATCACGAGCAGTTGATCGATATCGCCCCTGATGAGTTGATCGGCCGGGAGCCCGAGCTCGACGAGCTCGTGCGCTTCTGCGCCGGCGACGAGCCGTATACATGGTGGCAGGCTGACCCGTGGGCCGGGAAAACCGCGCTGCTGTCTTGGTTCGCGCTCCACCCACCGGCTGAAGTCCACGTGGTGTCGTTCTTCATCACCACGCGTTACGCCAGCCAATCCGACAGCGACGCCTACACCGAGGCCCTCATCGAACAACTCGCCGCGCTGACTGGCGAGCCGATCGACCCGTTGCGCACCGCCCGCGCCCGCTCCGGAAACGTGCTGCGTCTGCTGCGCCTGGCCACCGAAGCCGCGCACGCAGTAGGCCGCCGCCTGCTGCTGGTCGTCGACGGACTCGACGAGGACACCAGCGACAGCGCCGGCTTGCCCAGCATTGCCTCCCTGCTCCCCTCGGCGCCTGCGCCGGGGCTGCGCGTACTGCTCGCCAGTCGTAGGAGTCCCGGAGTCCCGAGCGACGTCAAGGGCACTCACCCGATACGCAAGATCGTTCCGCGCGTGCTACCGCCCTCCGTGGAGGCGTTGGATGTCGCCCTCAGGGCCAAGAAGGAGCTCATCGGTGTGCTGCGGGGGCCGCCGCTGCACCAGGACGTGGCCGGCCTGATCACCGCCTCAGGGGGCGGCCTCACCCTGTCCGACCTCGTTGGGCTCACCCGTGAGCCGCCCTACAAGCTCGAGCCGCTCCTAGGCGGTGTGTTCGGCCGGACCGTCGCCGGTCGCGCCTCTTTGTACGCACCGGCCGCGCGGACGGGGGAGCGGGTCTACTTGTTCGCGCACGAGACCCTGCGGAAGACCGCCCTTGAGCAGTTCGGTAATCAGCTGCACGGGTACCGCGACCGGCTCCACGCCTGGGCCGACGAGAACCGCGACAACGGCTGGCCTCCAGGAACTCCCACCTACCTGCTCCGTGGCTACGTCCGGATGCTCGTCGCAGCTGCGGACGTCCCGCGACTGCTCGCCCTTGCCACCGACCACACTCGCCATGACCGCATGCTCGAACTCACCGGCGGCGACGCACTCGCCCTCACAGAGATCGCCACTGTCGTCGACCTCGTCCGCCGCGAGGCGACGCCTCACCTTCTCGGCGACCTCCTTGTGCTGAGTTACACCACTGAGCGCCTTAACGCACGTAACGCCAACATCCCCGAGAACCTGCCTGCGGTGTGGCAGCAGCTAGGTTCGCCAGCTCGGGCGCTCGCACTCGGAGAGGGAATCAAAGATCCTTGGACGCGAGCCAGGGCACTGTGTGCACTCATTCCGAGGGCTGCTGACGAGGGCGACCGGACCCTGCTCGCGGCCTCGGCTCAGAAAGCCATCCGCGAATTCCCAGGCTCCAAGCGCCGTGCCGAGGTCCTCGCCGCGCTGGCCCGGGCTCTGGCTACCGCGGGCGAGCACGATCGCGCGGCGGCCATCGCCACCCACGCCGAACAGGTCGCCCACGAGATCCCCGACCGCGGCGAACGCGCCCGTGCCCTCGCCGCCCTGGCCGCGGGGCTGGCCACCGGCGCTGAGCACGAGCGCGCCGAACAGGTCGCCCGCGACATTCCCGACCCTGACGAGCGCGCCCGCGCTCTGACCGCCCTGGCCGGGGCGCTGGCCGCCGCCGGCGAGCACGACCGCGCGGCCGCCACCGCCACCCACGCCATAGGGCTCGCCCACCACATCCCCGACCCCAGGGACCGCGCCCGCGCCCTGACCGCCCTGGCCGGAGCGCTGGCCGCCGCCGGCGAGCACGACCACGCGGCCGCCACCGCCACCCACGCCATAGGGCTCGCCCACCACATCCCCGACCCCAGGGACCGCGCCCGCGCCCTGACCGCCCTGGCCGGAGCGCTGGCCACGATCGGTGAGCACAACCGCGCCGAACAGCTCGCCCTGGACATCCCCGACCCCGAGGAGCGTGCCGGCGCCCTGACCGCTCTGGCCGGGGCGCTGGCTACCGCGGGCGAGCACGACCGCGCGGCCGCCACCGCCACCCGCGCCGAACAGCTCGCCCGGGACATCCCCGACCCCGAGGAGCGTGCCGGCGCCCTGACCGCTCTGGCCGGGGCGCTGGCCGCCGCCGGCGAGCACGACCGCGCGGCCGCCACCGCCACCCACGCCGAACAGCTCGCCCGCAAGATCCCCGACCTTAACGCCCGTTCCGCTGCACTGACCGCCCTGGCCGGGGCGCTAGCCGCCGCCGGCGAGCACGACCGCGCGGCCGCCACCGCCACGTACGCCGGACAGGTCGCCCGCGACATCCCCGACCCCGACGACCGTGCCGCTGCCCTGACCGCCCTGGTCGAGGCGCTGGCTACCACCGGGGAGCACGATCGCGCCGACCAGATCGCCCGCGACATCCTTGACCCCTTCTGGCGCTCCCGCGCCCTCGCCGCCCTGGCCGGAGCGTTGGCCAGCACCGGTGAGCACGATCGCGCCGACCAGATCGCCCGCGACATCCCCGACCCCTCCTGGCGTTCCCGCGCCCTGATCGCTCTGGTCGAGGCGCTGGCCAGGACCGGGGAGCACAATCGCGCCGACCAGATCGCCCGCGGCATCCTCGACCCCTTCTGGCGCTCCCGCGCCCTCGCCGCCCTGGCCGAAGGGCTGGCCACCACCGGCGAGCACAATCGCGCCGACCAGATCGCCCGCGACATCCCCGACCCCTCCTTGCGCTCACGCGCCCTGACCGCCCTGGTCGAGGCGCTAGCCACCACCGGCGAGCACGACCGCGCCGCCGCCACCGCCACCCACGCCGAACAGGTCGCCCGCGGCATGACCGACCCCTACCATCGCGCCGGAGCCCTCGCCGCCCTGGCCGGAGCGCTGGCCACTACCGGTCAGCACGACCGCGCCGAACGGGTTGCCCGCGAGATTTCCGAGCTCGATGACCGCGCCGACGCCCTGATCGCCCTAGCCGGAGCGCTAACCGCCGCCGGTCAGCACGATCGAGCGGCCGCCACCGCCGCCGACGCCGAACAGGTCGCCCGCGAGATCCCTGACGTCGACGACCGTGCCGACACCCTCGCTGCCCTGGCCGGAGTGCTGGCCACCGCGGGCGAGCACGACCGCGCCGGCCAGATCGCCCGCGAGATCCCCGAGTATCGGGGTCGGGTAGAGGCCCTATTGGGCTTAGCGCGGCGACTCGCTGCTCCTGGTCGATCTGATGTTTCGCGATCTGGCGACAGCGGATCGTTGGCGTTAAGTGAAGTACTCGCCGAGTTGATGGCGTTGGATTGGAGTCAGTCGCTCTCGATCCTCTCGGAGGTCGATGGGCGAGCGCTGGTGGCGCTAGCGGACCACATCCGGGCCGACTCGGAACCGATTTGACCAGGTCCGTACGGATAAGAGTGTGGACCCAGCCGATCGAGCGGCCCGCTCACACCCACTCCCCGTGGGGACTGGGCCTCCCGAAAGTGGAGGTCCGGGAAGGGGACTTCCAACGGTACGCGTCGATGTCATTGAGCCGACTTGTCGGACGTCCGGGCCCGCTGGCATCGTCGGGGCGAGACTCCGTGGTGACTTTCCGTGCGGGTCACGGTGATCGGGCCAGCGCTGTCGGGCGGACCCCGCTCATTGCTCAGAGGTGCCGGGGTGGATGGGTCGGCGACCCCATGCCTGGAAGAACAACTTGTCCAGTACCACGGTGTCGGGGCGGGCGAGGTGCTCGCCGAGCGCTTCGGCTAGTGCGTCGAGTTGGTCGGCGCTGAACTCCCCTGCCGCGAGCAGCCGGTCCCGGCAAATCTCGACGAAATGCAGCACGTTCGTCTGGTTGAGGTCGCCCGGCCGCGCCAGTTTTTGGTGTGCGCAGGCCCCGACGTCCACCAGCCCGGCGGCTCGCAGTAGCCCCTCCAGTCGTCGGCCGATATGGACATCAAGGCCCGCGCGTTGCCAGACCCGCTCGAGCGCATCGACGAGGACTCCGAAGCCCGGATGCGGCGGCTCGCAGGTCCAGGAGATCCAGTCGATCTCCTCGAGGGCGACCCAGCCGCCCGGACGGGTCAACCGGACCATCTCAGTGATCACCGGCATGGGATCGGGGGTGTGCACCAGCACCAGCCGGGCATGGCACAGGTCGAACGACTCGTCCAGGGCGGTATCGCCGGCGTTGGCCTGCCAGAGCTGCACCTGCTCCTGCAGGCCCCGCTCGGCCAGCGACCGCGCGGCCATGCCCAGCATCCGCGCGTCGCGGTCGAGCCCGACGACCGTTCCGGCCGGTCCGACCCGCTCGGCGAGCAGATCGAGAATGCCCAACGGGCCGCAGCCGACATCGATCGCGCGGCCACCGGGCACCGGGCCGACCCGATCCAACAGCGACCGCGCCTCCGGGGCGTGCAACGCGGCCTGGTCCAGCAGCCGTGCCCGCTCCTGCTCGTCGACCCCGAGCACGTAGTCGTACCCGACTGACCTCGACCCGGCCACACTCTCGGTCACCATGCACTCCCGGCATCACTCGCCACTCCCAGTGCACCCAAAGCCGCCCGGACCCCGAGTCGGCGTCCCGCGGCCCTGAAGCGCGACCTGCAGACACCCGAGTGTGGTAACGATGCGTAGCTGATGGTACGACCGAACGGGTGGCCCACGCGGGGAACTTCGGAGGCGGACGGGTGCCATCTCCGACTTGCGGTGGGCCCCGTGGGACTTGAACCCACAACCAGCGGATTAAAAGGATTCCGGTACCCAGTGACCAGAGCCTCTACCAGCAACTACGTCCACGACCGCTGCCACTCCGACCGCACCACGGCCTACCGGTTGACGTCGTTTCGCACCACGACCCGCACCACGAGAGTGCCATACAGCAGGAGGCGTCCGTGCGCCGGCGACCCGATCACGAGCTGCGTCCACAGCCGCGTGTCGTTCCCAGTGACCGCCCGATCCGTAGGCCGGTCGTGGTCCCACTCGAGGGGGTGAGGCGGGCGGATGGCACGGCAACGAAGCCCACCGACCTCGACCTCGAGCCATGGGGGCCTGTCGACACCTAGGGCGTGTCTCCTGAATCTTGGCCCGCTGGTCGGCGAGCATGTCGATCGTGGCCAGGACGGAGCAGATTTCGGACGAGGCGTGGGCGTTGATCGAGCCGCTTTTGCCCAGCTCAACGGGTCGCCGGGGTGGGCAGTGGCGTGATCACCGGCAGGTCCTCGAGGCGATCCTGTGGCGCTACCGGACCGGGTCGCCGTGGCGGGATCTGCCCGCGGAGTTCGGGCCGTGGCAGACGACCTGGAAGCGGCTCAACCGGTGGTCGGGTGACGGCACGCTCGACACGCTGCTCGCCGCCGCCCACGGCGACGCCGAGATCGCCGGCGAGCTCGAGTGGCTGGTCAGCGCGGACTCCACCATCGCCCGCGCCCACCAGCACGCCGCGGGCGCACCGAAGATCGCCCCGACGAGCGATCCGGAGGTCTCCGAGACCGCCGCGGACGACACAGGGGGCCGGACCGAATTACAAGAAACCGGCCGAGCCAACGCGGTTCGTCGAGCCGGCTGACCACGCCCTCGGGCGTTCCCGCGGCGGCCTGTCGACGAAGGTGCATCTGTGTTGCGACGGGCGCGGCCTACCGCTGAGTTTCACGATCACCGCAGGCCAGGCCGGGGACAACCCGCAACTGCTCGCGGTGCTCGACGCCATCGTGGTGCACACCGGCCAACCCGGGCGGCCCCGCCAGCGGCCCGATCGGCTGCTCGCGGACAAGGCCTACTCCCACCCCAGCACCCGTCGAGCGCTTCGAGCCCGGGGGATCAAGGCGACCATCCCCGAGCGCGACGACCAACTCGCCCGCCGCCGCGCCCGGGGACCCGGCCGCCCGTACGCCTTCGACGCCGAGCTCTACAAGCAGCGCAACGTCGTCGAACGCTGCTTCAACCGACTCAAGCAGTGGCGCGGCATCGCCACCCGCTACGACAAGACCGCCCGCAACTACCGCGGCGGCGTCCTACTGGCCAGCCTCATCCTCTGGACCCGCGCATGAATCAGGAGACACGCCCTAGACACCCTCGTCGGCTTCATCGTGCTCGTCGAACCTCCGGTGCTCGCGCCGTCGTCGCCAACGTCGACAGCCCGGACCTCGTTGCCGTTGCGCCCCGGGCTCGCGCGCGAACTCCGTCGACGCTGCCGCGCGACCAACCAAGCCAAGCCATGCGCCGGCTGGTTAGAGACGGACCGGGCTGAACCGGGGAGCAGAATCTTGTCGGGAAAGTGTGCGAGCTGGCCCCCGCTCGCCCTCCTACCCCCGACACCGCGCCGCGAGGGTGAGGTGACCGGAACCAGGAGCAGCTCATGAGCGGACACGCCCAGCCCCACGGTGACCAGGGCGCACCGCCGTGGCGGTGCCGGGGCGTAGTGCGCCCGGGCGCCTGGTGAGGCGGTCAGCGCGGTGAAGGTCCAGCGATAGCCCGCGTCGGCGAGTCGTTGGTTCTTGATCCGCCGGTGCATGACCGCCAGAGTCTTCCCGCTGGCGCGCGTCACCGGAGCGGCGCCGGCGTAGGCCTTGAGGGCTCGAGCGTCGCGGAACCGGGAGTGGTCGTCGCCGACTTCCGCGAGAACGCGGGCGCCGGTGAGCGGGCCGAGACCGGGCTGGCTAGTGATGATCTCCGCGTCCGGGTGGTTATCGAAGCGTTCGATCGCGGCGGTGGCCAGCTCGTCGGCGTTGGTGGCGGCGGCGTTGAGCTGGCGGAGCAGGGCCAGCGCCTGACGCCCGAAAGGCGTCCTCGACCAACGGGAGCTGGTGGAGGTACTCGCGGCGCAGGATCGGCTGGATGCGATCGATCTCGGAGTCGATACCGCGCTTACGCCCGGCGCGGACGAGCAGTGCCCGCAGTTGGGTCCTGGTCAACTTCGCGGCCGCGCGCGGAGTGGGAGCGGCGGCGAGGAGTACGCGGGCGTCCGGCCGGAGCAGGCCGCGGCGTTTGCCGGCGAACGCGGCGAGGAGTCCCGGGTGATACTCGCGCAGCAGTGAACGCAGCTTGTTGTGCGCGCAGGTCCGGTCCCAGACGGCGTCCTGCTGGCACGGGCGAGGACCGCGATGGCCTGGGCGAGTCGGAGTCGTCAGGCAGCCGACGGTGAGAGGCCAGGTCCGTGCGCAGGATGTTGGCCAGCACGAGCGCGTCACCGGCGTCGGACTTCTTGCGCGCCACCGAGTGCCGGTCCCGGTAGCGGGAGACGGCCAGCGGGTTGATCGCGAATACCTCGCGACCGGTCGCCCGCAGGCACGCCACCCCTTGCACTCGTCGTCGGTGCACCTTCCCGGAGGCCTTTGTGACGCCCTTTCGACGCGGCGACCCCGGTCCAAGCCAAAGGCTAAGCTCGCACGTCGCATGGGAAGTATCCTTTCAGTCAAATCTTACGATCTGAATTCGCTCTTGTAAGTCGGCTACGCCAGATAGTTCGGCTAAGACATCGAGAATGGCTTCCCGCTCATCGGGCTCGGTGACCCGGAGCATACTCGCCGTGGTCGCAAGATCGTCAGCGAAGTACAGTTCCAATATGAGAGACCCTAGAAGTCCAGCTATGTAACCTTTGCCATTACGGGTAATGCGCTTACTTCCTCCCGACTGGGCATGCTCGATCGTGGCCCCCGGACTTAATCTATCTAAGTCACTCCACTCCCGTGTCCACGAGAGAAGAACCGCGGGTAGCTGGACCTGCTTCTCACGTGCCAACGACTGAAAACAATCCAACTGAAATTCGGCGAACTGGACCGCTCCGTTACTAGATAACGTCTTACCGTCCGCGCGAGCGGTTCGGAGCGTAGTCTCGTAGCTTGGCCATTCCATATACTCACATACTCGCTCAAGATACGCGTGCAGCCCGTCGTGCCACGTTTGTGGATCACGATCGTCCTCGATGTCCCAGCACATACCAATGCGGTCAAGGCAGCGCACCATATTGCAGAACCGATAACCAGGCTGGATATCGAACCACGTAGGCTTTCGACTCCAGATAGACCATTGATTCGGCAGCACTGCGGGATTGATAGCCAGCTCACAAAGAGCCAAAAACGTCGGCGCGAGCGGCAGGGTGCCGAAATGGCTCCCTCGTAGAGAATCCGACCCGAGTCGCATCATCTCTTCCATGATGATATTGGAAGCTCCTCGATACTTCGACGGAATAGGTCCCCAACCGCGCGTCGTGAAGGGATGCTCGTCACCATTCTTTGCTAGGTCTGCTCCCATTATCATCTGGCCACAGCAAGCAAACAATTCGTGGATCATACTCGAGCCGACGATCCAGTTATCCAGCATATAGGTGGGGCCAAGGCCCGTCGTGTTCGCGTCCCATCGGCGGCCATCGAGGTCATCGAGTCCCGCCGCGACATCCGGAAATAGACTACTATAGGCGGCCGCGAAGCGTGGCGAGACGTGCTCCACACTTTGTTCAAAAAAAGCGGGATTCGAATTACTCGTCGGGAACCCTGATAATGCCTTTCGCAAGTACTCTAGGTTCAATATCCCATCGAGAGCTTCAAACTTGGACGCGCCCACGTGTCTTGTAAGCTGCATTATGAACGGTTGCCCAATAGTCAGATATTGAGTCGTCATGATTTGCGACCGATGTACCGCCACTATTGCGCTAATAAATGACGCCTCAAGAAGGCCGAGTGTGCTCGATGTTATTTGAGCGTGGTGCAGCATCTCGTGATAAAGAGGTGAATCACATTGGACCGTATGCGAGCGTTCGACCTCTGTTGATACCCTTGCCTGGACGATTGGGCCGAGCGGAAAATAGCGCCCCTGTACTTCCCACCCAGGATCGTAAGGAGCATCGCCCGGCAGTTCAGCCACCGATATTCCCTATTAGCTTACCGACTAGAAGGCTCAACCAGGGCGTAAACTGCTTGAGTGACGCAGTTAGAAAGTATCGGCCAATCGTACGTCTTACATCTCTAACCAAGGTGGGAGCATAATGTTGGCGACCAAGCGTAGAGAGCTCAAAGAGCAGTTGGCTAAAGTGTGCAGGCTCCGGGCGCTCGGCGCTGAGGACGAACGAGTCTTCGATATCGAAATGATTATAGCCATTGAGTCGACGACAGGTCAGAGTAACAATCGCCGCTCCGGGCGTGGATTTCAGGGACAACGCAGTCCGCAGGTCGTGCAAGCACCCTGCAGCTATTCGGTCATCAGATCCGTAGCGCGAATCGAGCACGGAGGCGCCGATAGGGATAAACTGTATAGAAGAAGACGAATTCTCGTCGAGCGTCGGTAGCATCTCCGCGAGGGTTCTCTTATGCTCTGGAAAGGCTGAAGACACACAGACGATAATATATATTGTTCTTAAGGGATCGACACCTTTCGCTGCCAGTGATTCCGTTAGGCGGTCTGCCCAAAAATCTGACCATCCGATTAGGTGAACGTACCAGGACTCTGACGCGCGGAACTCAGAACTGGTCGGCAGTGGCAACTCACCTGAATCTGCCATGTCAGCTCCGATTGCCGGCTACAAGAGTAATGGTGAAAGTAAACTCCATGTTCACCAACAGCGCAAGCGACCGGGCGTTGCGGGTGCCAAGTGCTGCCCTCCGTTGGCTGTCCCGAACCTCGACGAGATGTGCCTCCTGCCGAAGTTCGGATCGAGCACCACCGTGTCAAGGTCGCCGACCGATGATCGCGCGGGCCACGTGTGTACAGATCCATCTGAGCTGGACTTTCGTGCTGGGCCGAGTCGCGGCGGCCTGACCCGCTACGGGGGCTCGCGCTCCGGATTCGCTCCCAGCGCCTGGCGTTCGTGTGGCATCCCGTCGACCTGGCACCGCCCGACCGCGCGGCGGCCAGGGGGCGGCCCTCCGACGCAACCGCCAGCCGAACTCGTCCAGCTCCGCCCCCGGGACGCCGTGTGGTAGCCCTCCGGGAGGTTGTCGGGATGCCACACCCGGCCATCACGGAGACCTGCCCGCCCGGCGAGGGCTCGCGTCGTAGCTGGAAATGTCGGGGTGGTGCGCTAACGTGATCGCATGCGCGTCGATACCCCAACGCATAAGAAGGAAGGCGATGTCTGAACCGACCACGCCGCGAATCTTTGACGCGCAGAATACCGAAGACTCTCGACGGCTTGTCGCAGCTCAGGCTCGAATGTACTCCGATGCAAAGGTTGTCTTCTTCGGTCGAATAAGCGTCGTTCTACTACTGAGCGTCTTGACTATTGTTGCGAGCGCAGCGCTACCGGACGACCGCACGCTCGTCGGCGGTGGCGGCGGTTTGATAGTGTTCTTTGCTTCGTTTGTGGCAGAGTCTATTGAAAAACGAAAGCGCCTACAGGCAGCCGCAACACAAGAGCGGTTCGATACGCGCGTGTTTCAGTTGCCTTGGAACTCGATTCTTGCTCGGCGGCCGCCGGCGGCGTCCGTTGCTCAGGCTGCAGATCGTTATGATGGAGGGAGGGATCGGAATTGGTACGATTCAACGGGGGAGACACATCGACCCTTCGACGTTCTAATCTGTCAGGCTACTAATCTTGGCTGGGGCGCGAGCATGCACTTCTACTGGTCGTGCGTTCTCCTTATTATTGGCGTATTCTTGCTTACTGTGATATTAGGTATTTGGGTATTGGCGGGCTTGACACTTGCTGACGCTCTAACAATTTTGCTCGTCCCGTCGCTGGCGCCGTTCAAGGAAATAGTATCGCTTGTTAAGTCGAATGTCGACGGCTATAAGACAAAGGAAGCGACCGAGCGCACTCTGAATGACCTGTGGGAGTCGGGTCTCAGCGGCGGGAGGATCGTCACCGAAACAGACGTTAGGCAATTACAGGACCGAATCTTGATCTTTCGACAGGATAATGCGTATGTTCCAGACTGGTTTGACAAGATATTTCATCAGAAGAACGAGGCGGCTATTAGATCAAGCGTATCTGACCGTGTTGCGCAGGCGGAGCGTTCTGGAATGGCCTAGCACGCCGCAGATGCCCTCGGCAGCGAGAGTCCCGCATGGCGGGAGCAAGGAGTCGGTAGATGCCTCTGACAACAGTTCAGGCATTTGCACAGTTTATCGACGACATCGAGCCAAGCGACTATCATTACGACACAATGGTTCCAGCCCGAAAGAAGACCGTTGACGAGCGGCTGACCGAGAAGTTTCCCAGTGGCAATCTGACGCCCTTTGACGAGGTCTATTTGATCGGATCGGCGGCCAAAAAGACGGCTACTCGCCCAATCGACGACGTCGATGTCTTAGCGGTCTTCTCGAACGCCAATAACGGCTATGAGTCGTTCAGGTACAACTCACAGAACTTCTTGTACCGAATCCAACAGGCGTACGCAGGTACGTCTATCCAGAAAGTCGGCACTCGGGGGCAGGCTATCCGAGTATTCTTTCAGAATGGTGGTTATGTCGACATTGCGTGTGTCTTCTGGAGCGGCAACGACAACTACTTGCTCCCCGCGGGAGATGGCTCATGGATTACTACTCGGCCATTTGCGGCCAACAATTGGTTTGCTACCCGACACGCAGAACTGAGTTACAACCTTAAGACCTTCGTCAAGGTGTTAAAGAAGTGGAATTATGCGCACTCCAAACGGCTCAATTCCTTCCACCTGGAAACAATGGCCGGTAAGGTCTTTGCTTCACTCAATAACAATCGGCGAGATGCGTTGCTGGTCTTCTTCCAGAACGCAGGGTCGTATTTGAATGTTATGGATCCTGGGGGTACAGGCGTCGTTCTCGGAGCAAATATTTCGTCGAACAAGCGCTCTGACATCCTGAACTCATTCGCGCTGGCTGCCTCGCGAGCTAAAGTGGCCATTGAAGCCGAGGGTCGCGGCGACCACTCTGAGTCCAAGCGACAATGGCGCATGGTGTTGGGTAGCGATTTTCCGACCAGCTGAAGTCTTCCGACGGTGGCCTCGCGGGGGTCGCGGCGCGAGGGCGCTCGCTCCCGGGAAAGGCTGCACCTCGCTCACACCCGCGTGCCCCCGATGGCGAGGTCCGGCACCCGTCCCCACCCCGCCCCGGCGATCGGGGAACTCCCGGCAGGTCCGGGCAGGACGGCGGGTCATCGTCGCGACCTCTCTGTCAGGCCTTGTTCTCAGCACACCCGACGGTGGCACGCGAACAGCGCGGCACCTGGTCGTTCGACATCCAGGAACGCCGGACCAACTCCGTGCTCTGCACGACGGGGACGTCCTCGCCCGGATCTATCGTCGCCGTCATGTGCTTCTCGTCCTCCGCGCCGACCACGCGGCTCCCCTCCCGCACGGTGCGCTGAGATGGACCTCGGGCGGGACGACCTGCTGCGAATCGGCATCGTTGGCGGCGGCCAGATGGGAGCAGGCATCGCGGAGGTCTGCGCCCGAGCCGGCCGATCCGTCGTCGTGGTCGAGTCCGGGGAGGAGGCGGCCGACGCCGCACGGGCTCGTCTCACGCACGGACTCGACCGCGCGATGCGCGGCGGACGGCTCGCCGACGAGGAGCGCGCCGCGGTGGAGGACCGGGTCAGGATGTCGACCTCACTCGAGCACCTCGCCGATCGCGACCTCGTCATCGAGGCGATCGCGGAAAACGAGGCGTCGAAGATCGAGGTCTTCGCCAAGCTGCACCGCATCGTCGAGCGACAGGACGCCCAGATTCTCAGGCAGACGAACTAACGACGACTGCGGCGCCTCCAGAGCGGCTCTGCGTCGCAACGCGCCCGCAGACCCCCGCGGACGAGTGCCGCGGCCAGCACCACCGCGAGCTCCCCGTCCGCGCCCGAGGCGGGCTGCCCCGCCCACGCCTCGTCGCCCTCGAGCGCCGTCACCACCGCCTCGACGACCGCTGCGACGTCCTCCAGGGGGGAATCTTCGTCGCCGCCCCGCCGCCTGGAGGACGCACGGCCGATGGGTGGAGCCGCGGCCGCCTGGGGCTGGCATAGCTGGGCGTTACCGGAGGGAGGCCGAAAACGGCTGGTAATGGGCTCGGTGCCGTCTCATCGGAGACCCCAGCAGCACCCTCCGCCGGGCACACTGGTCAATCACGCGGGGTGGGGAGGCTTCCGGAGGGGGATCGGTGGCACGGGCGGGGTTGACATTGAAGCGGCGCGAGGCGGGCACCGGGTCGCTGCTCGCTGCGGTGGTCGCGGTCGCGGCGCTATTCACCGGGATCTCGGGGAACTGGGTCGCCGCCCTGGGCGAACCGCCCGCGGCTGTGGTCTGGACGGTGTTCGCCGTGGCGGCGGCGGCGACAGCGGTGCTCGCAATGATCGCCTTCCATGCTGGTCGCGACGAGTCCCCCGACGGGCCGGTGCCGGTGACCCTGGCTGGCCAGGTGGACAGCGTCGACACCGGCTGCGATGTATGGCCGCTGGCCGAGTTCACCCCCGAGCGCGCGACGGTGCACACCGCGGTCGGGCGCCGGACCGCCACCGAAAGGCGCGTCGCAGGCGTCGACGCGGAGCCGGTGCCCTACGTCGAACGGGACCACGACGCGGCGCTGGGCGACGACCTCGCGGCCGCGGCCCGCGGTGAGCACCACGGCCTGATCCTGCTACGCGGCGGGTCCTCGACTGGCAAGACCCGCAGCCTCTTCGAGGCCATCCACGCCACCTGCGCCCCGCTCGCACCACCCCGCCGGCATCGACCGGGGCGCGCGGAGATCGGGTGGCAGGTGGTGCGCCCCGCCGGACGCGAGGCCCTGCGCGCGCTCCCGGGTGCCGGGCTGCTGGATCGGGCGCCCACGGTGCTCTGGCTCAACGAGCTACAGGGGTTTCTGGGCGCAAACGGCACCGGCCTGACCCGCCGGCTGCTCACCGAGCTCCACCACGCCGCGGACGGGCACCCGCTGGTGGTTGTCGGCACCGTGTGGCCGGTCAAGCTCACCCAGGCCACAGACCCGAACTTGGAGTCCACCCGCGACGTTCGGGAACTCCTCTCCCAACCGAACGAGTACCTCCGCGCCATCCACGACGTCCCCGACCGACTGACCTCGGGCGAGACCGTCCGGGCCCGTCGGAGCGCCGAGGAGGCCGCTGACCCGCGGATCGAGCGGGCTCTGGATGAGCGCAGCGGGTTCGGGTTCACCCAGACTCTCGCCGGCGCCGGCGAGCTGCTGGAGTTCTACCGCGCCGCCCCGCCCGCGGTGCGTCTGGTTCTCGAGGCCGCCGCGGACTACCGCCGTCTTGGCGGCCAGGCCGCCATTCCCACCGACCTGCTGCGCCGCTTGGCCAGGGAACTCTGGTACGAAGCCTATGCCCCGCAGATAGCCGAGCCCGGCATCCTCGCCGCAGCGGTCAACACCGCGGGTCAACGGCTGCGCGATGACGACGGCGGTGTCCGGGCGCTGATCCCCGTCGCCCGTGGCTGGACGCTCGCCGACTACCTGGAGGAGCACCTGACAAGCACTCGCCGAGGTCGAATCGTGTCCGACTCGGTGTGGGACGGCCTCGTCACGTGTGAGGTGCCCGACCTGCTGGTCTTCGCTCAGGCTGCGCAAGACCGCGGTCGGGTCGAAGTTGAGGAACGGCTCCTGCGCCGCAGCCTTGACCTCGGCATCCCGGGCACCGGCCGCCGACTCGCCTACTGGCTCAAGAACCGCGACCGCCAGTATGAGGCCGAACCGATCTTGCGCGCCGCCGTCGCCGCCGGCGACCGCAACGCCCACAGCGACCTCGGCCGCTGGCTCGAGATATGGGGCAACGATGACTACGAGGCCAGATCGGTCTGGCGCGCCGCCGTCGCAGCTGGCGACGAAAAGGCTCACAGCGAGCTCGCCTTTAGGATCGGGTCCTGGGGGGGGCGACGACGAGACCGCCGAACGGCACTGGCGCGCCGCTCTGAGCGCCCGCGAACCCGGCGTCTACGGGGACTTCGCCGCATGGCTCCAGGAGCGGGGCCGCGACGACGAGGCCGAACAGGTCCTGCGCGCCGCCATCGGGACTGGTAACCAGCACGCGCCCGGCAACCTCGCCGAATGGCTCGAGCGCCAGGGCCGCGACGACGAGGCCGAACAGGTCTTGCGCGACGCCATCACCGCCCGCGAGGAGTCCGCCAGCTTCATTCTCGCCGACTGGCTCCGGCGCTGGGACCGCGACGACGAGGCCGAACAGGTCTTGCTCGACGCCATCACAGCCGGCGAGCACGCCGCACCCGACGGACTCGCCAGGTGGCTGAATCGCCGGGGCCGCGACGACGAGGCCGAACAGGTCCTGCGTGCCTCCGTATCCGCGGGCAATCACTTCGCCTGTAGCACTCTTGCCCGATGGCTGGAGAAGTGGGGCCGGGACGACGAGGCCGAACGGATCTGGCGCGACGCCATCACAGCCGGCGAGTACGCCGCGCACCAGAGCCTCGCCGAGTGGCTCGAGCGCCGGGGCCGCGACGACGAGGCGAAGCAGGCTCGGCGCGACGCTGTTACCGCTGGCGAAAACGGCGCGCTCAGCTCCCTCATCGCGTGGCTTTCGCTTCGTCGGTGCCGTCCCGACGAAGCGCGTGCTGTGAAGCGCTGTGGCCTCGACTCGAGGGGCCGCACAGACTGGACGTGCTTGTGATTGGGAAAACCTGGGAGCCGGCAGCGGGAGGCGCTGCTCGCCGCGCTGGGCTGACTCCGGCGCACCTGCGGGTGGTGCACGTGATAGCTCCCGGGGGACGGTCCGGGCTCGAGTCGCGGCGTCCCGGTGGAGGACCCCGGTCGCGGTGCCGGTCAGGTCCCGAGGTTGCTCGAGGGGTTCGAGCTGCGGGTGCGGGTTCCTTCCTCGAGGTAGCCGCGCCTGGTGGAGGCGGCCCGCCAGCGGCCGTGACACATGATCTCGATCTCGGGGTTGCCGCGGGCGTAGGACTCGGTGGCGAACCCTCGGCGGAGGCTGCGCCCCAGTCCCCCGCCAGGCGCGTGGCGCGGACGGCGACGGTGTCGGCCGCCGGCCCCGGCGAAATGCCCTCGTCGAGGTCGCCGCCGCCGCCCAGGCCCGGTTCTTCCCCGACGGACGCACCTGGCGATTCGTGCAGCTCTACCCGGCTGCGGTTGGTCGAGGATCCGCACCTGTGGGCCTCGACGCTTCACGACGAGCTGGTCGAGCTGGGGTTCGCCGGGTCGTATCCGTCGCTGAACGCGGCGATCCGCGCCCATGGGCTGCGCCCGCACTGCGAGCCGTGCCAGGCCTCGAAGGGACGTGAATCGTCGATCATCACTCGCCCGCCGGGCGAGGAGACCCAGTGGGACTGGCTCGAGCTACCGAACCCACCGACGAGCTGGGGGCTCGGGCGCGAGGCGCACCTGCTGGTCGGTCGCTGGCGCATTCGGGGCGCTGGCGGGCGGTGCTCGCCGACGCTGAGGACTTCCCGCACCTGATCGAGGCTCTCGACCGCGTGTCCCGCAAGCTCGGCGGCCTGACCCGCCGCTGGCGTTTCGACCGGATGGCCACGGTCTGCTCTCCGGCGTCCGGGACGGTCTCGGCGGCGTTCGCCCAGGCCGCGAAGCACTACGCGGTCGGGGTCGGTCTCTGCCCGCCGCGGCACGGCAACCGCAAGGGCGTGGTGGAGAAGGCCAACCACTCCGCGGCGCAGCGTTGGTGGCGCACCGTCGCCGACGACGCCACCGTCGCGGCGGCCCAGCGGAGTCTCGAGGTCCTCTGCGAGCGCCTCGACGGTCGGGTCCGGCGCCGCGACGGGCAGAAGATCACGGTCGCCGAGCTGGCCGCTGCCGAGGGGCTGCAACCGGTGCCGGCTGCAGCCTTCCCGGCGGAGCTGGCGGTCGCCCGGACGGTCTCGGCGCAGGCGTTGGTGTCCTTCCGCGGCAACCGGTACTCGGTGCCACCGGGCATGCCTGGCGCTCAAGTGATCGTCCGGCACCGTCTCGGCGCCGAGGCGCTGCGCATCGTGACCTCCTCCGGCTCGACCGTCGCGGTTCATCGCCGCGCTGCGAACGGCGCCGGGGTGACCGTCCGCGACGAGGGGCACGTCCGCGCCCTGGAGACCAAGGTGTTGGCCTCGTTCTCCGACGCCCGGCCGTGCTCGCCGAAGACCCGCCGTCCTGCTGGAGAGGCCTCGATGGCTGAAGCGGCCCGGCTGCGCGGCACCCCGGCGGCGAGCTCAGCCGAGCGCGTCGTGATCGACATGGCGGCCTACGCCGCCCTCGTCCCCGCCGCGGCCCGAGCAGCAGCCCGGCAGACGGGATCGACACTGGTCGGAGGGCCCGAGCAGTGACCATCAGCGACGCCCGCCGCTACCAGAACCTGCGCGCTCACCTGGGCTATCTCAAGCTCAACGACGCCGCCGAGCACCTCAACTCCGTGCTCGACGCCGCCCGCAACGACGGGCTCTCGTTGACCGCCGCCCTCGAGCGCCTGTTGGAGATCGAGGTCGAGGCCACCGAAGCCCGCCGGTTGGCGAGCCGGTTGCGGTTCGCCTGCCTGCCCGGCCCCTGGAGAATCGCCGACTTCGACTTCTCCGCCCAACCCGGCGTCGACGAGAAACTCGTCCGATGGGCGCAGCTGGCCGGCGATGAACACTGGCGGGTCCGGCGCCAGGTCGCTGCGTCACGCCGGGCCCCCGCCGCGGTCCTCCAGCGTCTGGTCAACGACCCCGACCCTCGGATCGCCGAGACCGCCGCCGACGTCGTCGCCGACATCGCTGAGGTCACCGTCGCCGAGGCCGAGGCCGAGGCCGAGGCCGAGGCCGAGGCCGAGGAGATCCTGCGCCGGTCCCCGCCCTGCTGAGGCCGAGAGCTGGTAGACCGGGCCCGTGGCCCGCCCCCTCACCCCACCGCTGGCTCCCGCCCCGCCGCGGTGGCGGGGCCCGGTGGCGCCGATGTTGGCGGTGCCCGGCAACCCACCCCCGAATCGGGCTTACGAGTGGAAATACGACGGTCACCGTTGCATCGTCAACTATTCCGGGGGGCGGGCGCGACTGCTCAGTCGTGCCGGGCGGGTGGTCACCGACGGTTTCCCCGAGATCGCCGCGGCCCTCGAGGAAGCACTCGGGTCGCGCGCCGCGGTGCTCGACGGGGAGCTGGTCGCCCCCGGTGAGGGCGGCTACCGGACTTCGAACGACTCCAAGCCCGCGCCCGCACCGCCGCCACCCCGGCCCGGGTCGCGGCCAGCCCGGTGTCGTTCGTGGCGTTCGACCTGCTCGCCCTCGACGGGCTCGACCTGACCGGGCGCCCCCTGGCAGAGCGGCGCGCGCTGCTCGAGGGGCTCGGTCTCGAGGCCCACGCTCGGCTGGTGGTCTCGCCGGTGTGCACCGACATCGACCCGATGGTGCTGCTTGATACCGCTCGGTCCTACGGGGTCGAGGGCGTCATCTCGAAGGTGCCCACCTCTGCGTACCTGAGCGGGCGCCGCTCGAAGTCCTGGATCAAGACGGTGGTCACCGAGCGGTCAGTGTTCACCGTGGGCGGGGTCGCGCAGGGCCGGTCGCGGCGACCGGGCGCGGTAGGGTCGCTGCTGCTGGGCCGGCCCACCGAGGCCGGCGGGCTGGAGTTCGTGGGCGAGGTCGGCACCGGCTGGTCCCGCGCCGAGCACGCCGAGCTCGCGGCCGCGCTCGCGGCGCTGGCCACCGAGAGCTGCCCGTTCACCGACGGCGCCGAGCGGCTCCCGGCCGGGGCTCGGTTCGTGCACCCCGAGCTGCGCGGCACCGTCGCCTACCGGGAGCACCGCTCGGGCCGGCTGCTGCGCCACCCCAGCTGGAAAGGCCTGGTCCTCGGCGACCAGCTCGACATTGCGGGCTGAGCCCTTCCCCGGCCCGCTGCCGGTGGGGCACCGTGGTCGGGATGAGGCGACTGTGGAGAACCTGACGCTGGCTTCGTCATGACGGGCGGGAGCTGAGCCTGCTCGACGTCGCCCGCGGCTGGTCCTAGCGAAGCCGCTGACAGTTCTTGTCAGGATTGCGGATGCGGGTGGTCGGTGACCTGGGCGTTTGACGGTGGTGGCGTCGGGAGCAGCGCCACCCGCACCGCGACCCCGCCCCGCTCTCCGGCGAGCGAGCGGTGGCGCGGGCGGGAGCTGGCGATGACCACGGCGGCGATCTCGCTGTGCGCGGCCAGGGCCCGGACTCGGGCGCGGATGGCGTCGGTGGCGCCGTGGGCCGCGGGCAGCACCGCCACCCCACGCGCGGGCCGCTCGGTCCCGGCGAGGAGCAGCTCGGCGCGTCCGCCGGCGCGCAACGGCGCGTCGAGCTCGCCGGGAAGACCCCGCGCCCTCAGCGCCCCGGCCAGGACCGCGGCGAGACCGTCGCGGTCGGTATGCGCCCAGCTCGGGTCCCGCTCGAGGACGGCGATGACCGCCGCGAGCAGCGACTCCAGGTCGCCGGCGGAGCGGGCATCGACGGGTCGGGTCACCGTGCCTCCGGGGCAGGCGGGGCGGTCAGTCCCCGGGCCCGATCCTAGGAACCCACGGCGCCCGCTCGGTCCTCGTCCCGGCCACCGGGACAGGTGAGGGTCCTGGCCGACCGGACTCGCGACCGGTCGAGGCGCGGTGGCCCCGGGGTGGGGTCAGCCGCCGCTGATGTACCAACGCTGGCCGCGCGGGGTGGGTCGGGCGGGGTCGGTGGCGATCTCCCGGTCCACCACGACACGCGCCGCGGCGATCCACTCCTGGGCCTTGGTCTCGCCCAGGGCGCCGGCCACCCGCTCGAGCAAGCTCGGTGTCGCGGCCTTGGTGTCGTCGTGCGGCCCGTCCACGACCCGGGAAGCTAACCGCGGGCACCGACATCGACCGCCCACGACACCGGGGCGGGCCCCGGTCGAGGTGCAACCATCACCCCGGCGGGAGACCGGGCAGCAGCAGCGCAGGGACGGGGCGGGATGACGCGTTACGGGTTCGAGCCCGACACCACCGCGATCCGCGCGTCCTGGGCGACCGGCCGCGGCCCGCTCGGAGCCACAGTGGTGGGCTCCAGCGGGCTGGACGAGGCGGCCCCCGGGGTGGAGCTCGCCGACGGGCTGGAGTGGCTCTCCCAGGCGGTGTAGCGCTGCTACACCCACCCCGCCGGGCCCCCGACCTCACCCGAGGACGACTTCGACGGCGAGCGGTTCCACCGCGGCCTGGAACGCGACGCGCTCGACACCCTCGCCGGCGCGGTACGCGACCCGCGCCTGCCCGACCCGTGGGGAGACCCCGTCCGCTCCGGCGTGGGTCGCCGAGCTCGCGCACCGCCTCGGCCGGACCCTGCACCGCGCCGGCGCCAACGCCGAGCTCGTCGACGCGATCGCCGTCGAGGTGGCCCGCGAGGTCGCCGCGCTGGGCGCCGCCGAGCGCGGCGAGCTCTCCGGCCGCGCGGAACAGGCCACTGGGCTGAGCCACCCCGACCCGCCCCCGGTGCAGGTCGCAGCCGCCGACGCGGTGCTGCGCGCCGACCCGCTCGCCGCACCCGAGGCGTTCGCCGCGCTCGATCAGACCGCGGCCGCGGTCGCCGCGCTGCACTGGTTCGCCGCCGCGGTCACCGTCACCGCCACCGCCACCGCCAAAGGCGTCCCCGCCCCGCAGGTCATCCGCGACGCCGACGACATCGAGGCCATGCCGGTACCCACCCTCGGCGAGGTCCTCAATCGCCTCCACGACGCCGCCCAAGCCCCCCACGAGATCGTGGTCGAACTGGTCTGTGCCGCCCAGCTCGCCGCGACCGGGCAGATCCCCGACCCCGAAGAGCTCCTGGCCGACTACGCCGCCGCCCTCGAGCAGGTCGAGCACTTCACCACCCGCGGACTGGTCAACGACCCGGGACCCCTGCTGCCGAAGCGGGTGTGCCTGCTCGACCCGGCCCGCCCCGCCCCCGATCTCCTGGAGGACCTGCTCATCGGCATCGGCGGCTGCCTCTGGCTCTACAGCGAGCACGTCGAGGACGACCAGCGGCCCGTCTTCGACCGGGACGAGGGCGACCCGGACCCCGATGACGTCGCCGCCGAAGACGCCCGGGTGCGGGCGCTGTTCGCCACGGCGATCACCGCCGAAGCCACCCGCAGCTCGTCGCGGCTGTCCTGACCCAGATCTTGGTGGGGTCAGGTCTTTACTGGGCGGCGGCGGTGGCCGCCGCGGTCGCGGAACGTCACGTCGGCGCTGATCAACAGGCCGCGGACGCGTCCGATGCTGTAGCCGGTCTCGGCGCACAGCTCGCGGATGCTCGCCCCGGCGTTGCAGCGGCCCGCGAGCTGCTCGGCCAGCTGCTCGTGCTCCTCGCCGGGGATGCGGGCGCGCGGCGCCAGCACCGGAATGTCCATCACCTCTCCGATCTACTGTTGGCGGAGGTGCCGACCGCCACGGTGCTCAAAACACGCAGCCGCGAGGGCCACCCGAGGGAGGCGATATGGTCCGCGCCGTGGCCGACGCACTGCCGCTACGCATCTTCCTAGCCTCGCCAGGCGACCTCGGAGATGAACGCACGGCTGTCAAGGCCTGTGTTGACGAACACAACGTCCGGCGCGAGGGCGAGAGCCACGTCACCTACGAGGTCGTCGGATGGGAGCGTGTCCGAGGGACCGCCCGGCGGCCGCAGGAGGCGATCAACGAACTTATCGGCGAGAGCCACTTTCTGATCGCCCTGTTCAAGGGGTCGTGGGGCAGTGAGCCCGGCAGCCCCTGGGGATACAGCTCCGGCACCGAGGAGGAACTATTCACGGGGCTGCTCGAGCTCGGCCGAGCCGAGCAGCCGATGCGCGACATATGGGTGGCCTTCCTCAACCATCCCTCGCCCGCCGAACGGATCGTGAAGCTCCGGGAGCAGATGAGCCGGTACCACTCGATGATGTACGAGTCGATCGCGGATGCTCGCGAGCTCAAGGAGAAACTGGGTCAACGTCTCAAGGCCTGGGAAGCGTCCGCGGGGTCCAAGCTACCCAGATATGTCGACCTGCTGCCCTCCTCTGGGAAGGACGTCCTAAAAGCAGCGCGGCTCCGCGTGCACGGAGAGAAGCTGGTCGATCTTGGCCAGCCCGAGGGTGGACGGGCGGCGCTCAGCGAGGCCGCCGTCGTGGGCGGCCCGGTCGAGCAGCTGGCGTACGCGAGATTCTTGGCTCGGCACGGCGACCTCGTCGAGGCGCGCGCAGTCACTCAGCGGGCCATCGACTACTTCGTCGGTGAATCCTCTGCCCTGCACTCGCCGCTCGCAGCGGAGGCCTTCGCCGCGCAGGCACGTGTACTGCGGCGCCAAGGACACGACGTCGACGCCATCTGGCGGCTCGAGCAGGCGCTAACGCTGCTCGACGCGGGCGACGCCGACGCGCAGGCGGTCCGTTGCCGGATCCTCGACGACCTCGGACTTGCGTATCAGAAGACGGGGGACCTCGCGTCGGCTCGGCGCAACTTTGAGGCGGCCCTCCAGTCCAGACGAGACTCCGGCCGCCCCCTCGACATCTGTCAGTCCTTGGTTAATCTGGCGAGACTCGAGGTCCGCGCGGAGAACCTTGCACCCGCGTCCGCCTATGCAAGCGAGGTGCTCGAGACTCTCCGCGGAACTCCCCCGACGGCACTGCACGCCAACGCGCAGGTGCTGGTCGCGCAGGTGTGTCTCCGCCAGGGTCGACCGGAGGAGGGCACGCCCTACGCCGACCGGGCGCTGTCCCTCAACAGGCAGATCGCGAACAGACACGGCGAGGCCATTTCCCTGCTCGTACTGGCCCAGTGCTGCCGGGCGAGCGGCAATGAGCTGGAGGCAATGACATATGCCGGCGCGTGCCTCGAGGTGAACAGATCGATGGGCAACGAAGGCGGCGCGCAGCGAGCGCAGTGGATCCTCGACCAGCTTGTGGAGTAACCGCGCGCCCCAACGTCGCGCGACTCAGCCCGTCACCACAGCGCCACGCGCGTCGACCTGGACGTAGTCGAGGCTAGGCCACAGCAGAGCCGTGAGCCGCCCGGACTCGGACCCACAGCCTGTGTCCAGCTGCGCGGAGCGGGAACCGATCCGCGGCAGCTTCCCTACCGGCACGTGGCCACTAATTCGGAACTTGCGGATCGACGCCGCTGGCGGGATGTGCTGGGCGATCAAGTCGTCCAACTCGTAGGTGTCCGCCATGCGCCGGATCGCATCCAAGTGCTCGCTCGGGAAGCTGGCCCGGAAGTCACTGAGGACGTCGGGTCCCACTTTCCCGCCGACGTAAGACCGGATGGTCATCGCCCCACCCATTTTCAGGAACGTCCGCAGATCGTCACCGTCCAGCGCCGCCAGCAGCTCTACCTCGTGGTTACCCCGAAGAAGAGTTGTGTGTCCTGCTCGGGAGTAAGCGAGGAGCTCCTCGATCACCTCGGCAGACTGGGCACCCTTGTTGATGTAGTCACCCAGGAACACGACGTGCAACCCACGGTAAGCCCGGAGGACATCACGTAGTCCCCGGAGGGCGCGCAGGTTTCCCTCAACATCGCCGACGAACGCGACCTCAGCTCTCACAGCAGGATCTTCTCCACCTCGGCGTAATCAGAGCCCTCCTCCGTGGCACCCAGGGCCATGAACGCCATCGACAGGACATCGCTAGGCCGCCCCCATTCATTGACGACGGTGGCCTCGAGGGAACCGTGCTCGCTGACGCGGAACTCGCCGATGATCTGGCGTAGTCGCGATAGGCATTCATCGAGGTCGGCTGCGGTCGCCTCACCCGGCTGTCGTGAGGCCAAGAGGCGGGTGAGGTCCGGATCGCCGTGTCGGCCAGCTAGCTCCCGCACGGAGAAGCACGGGTCGCCATCCGCGATAGCCTGCGCGTACTGGCAGCTACGCAGCAGGTAGCGGGCTTGCCGGAGGAGGCCAGGAAGGTACTTGGGCAGGTCTCGCTCCGGGTTGGTGAACAACTCAGACATGCTCCGGACCCGCCTCAAGAGGCGCTCCGTGTCGACCTCACCCATGCCCTCGACAACTCGGACGAGGTGGCCGTGGTTGTCGCAGACGATCTTCCCGTCCCGCTTGAGATGGGCCCCGAATAGCGTTCCGACTCCCGTCGAGAGTTGCTCGCGGGTGTAGTAGCTGAGGTTAACGTCACCGGAGTGGGTGCTGGATCGCGGAGTCGTTACCAGGGCCAGCACGTCCACGTCCGATCCGGGCACTGCGTCTCCGCGCGCCTGGCTGCCGTAAAGCAGCAGCCCCTCCACGTCCGCAGGCAGCTCGGGGAAGTCCTCTAGAACGCCATGTGGAACGTCCATGGCGAGCAGAGCGCCGATCACGTCCTCCCGGATCATGTTCCTCCCCGAGGTGGTGGGCCGCTGCCGCCCAGTGTCGACGAGCACCGCTGGAGGACGCTCGACGGCCGGGTGCGCCGCGGCGGCCCCGGTGGTCTCACCGAGACGGAGTTCGGTGAAGCCCGAGGTAGCGGGTGGGGTTGGTGTCGGCGAAGCGTTCGGCGTCGTCGACGTAGCCGCGCATGGTGGTCGGAGACCGCCAGCGGCCGTGGCGAATGACCGCGTGCTCGGGCACGCCGTTGGCGATGGCCTCGGTCGCGAGGCCGCGACGCAGCGCGTGCGACCCGAAGTCCCCGTCGAGCCCGACCTGGACGGCCCGGCGGCCGACGATCTCGTTGATCGCCCGGCCGGACAGCCGCGCCGCCCGGACGGTGAGGGTGCCCTGGTGGGAGCGGTGGCTGGGGCGCCACGCCGCACCGCGGGTAACCCCGGCCCGGGCCAGGTGCGCCCGCCCCAGTGTCCAGGCCTCGGCGGCGGAGCAGGCCCCGTCGTCGTCAGCGGCGATTCCGATCCACGCCCGGCCTTGTCCTGGTCGCTTTTCGAGCGGCGGATGCGCACCGACAGGCCGTGCTCGTCGACGCTGAGGTCCGCGAGGTCGAGGCGGGCCAGGTCGCTGCGGCGCAGCGCGGCGGCGTAGCCGATGAGGATCAGCGCGAGGTCGCGGGCGTCGACGGCGCTGGACTCCGGGTCCAGCCCGGTGGTCATCGCCAGGACCTGTTCGGTGCGGGCGACGGTGCGCCGCCGTGGTGGTGGTGGTGGAGCGGGGCTACCGCGCGGGGGTCTCGGGGTCGGTATTGAGGCCGGCGGCGACCGGCCCGGCAGGGAAGGACAGCCGTCCGACCTCGGTGAGCCAGCGCGTCCACACCGACAGGTCCTCGGGAAGGTCCAGCCCCGCGGCCCCGGCCCGGTCGGTCACGATGGCCATCGCACGCTGCAGGGCGCTCCACTGCCGGTCGCGTGCGCTGTGATCGGCGGTTCGTTTGGTCGCGGGCCCATCACCATCGCCGGGGGTGCGGCCGTCGGTGCAGTGGGCGCGCTCCAGGAAGCTCCGCCAGTCGAGCTCCCCGCGGTGGGCGTGATGGTGCAGGGCGGTGAGCAGGTCGGGCCCGCGGGCGGGGACGACGATTCCGCCACGAGGGCGGCGAGCAGCACCATCGCCGCCCGCGTGGCGGAATCGTCGTCCTCGTCGGCGGGCTCGTCGCGCAGTCGCCGCAGCGCGGTGAACAGGCCATAGCTGTTGGCGAGGCGTTTCACGCTGCGCGGGGTCGTGATCAGCGGCGGCCCGAGCAGCTCGAGCAGGTGACGTTCCTCCGCGCTCAGGGCTAGCGGGTCGATGCGCTCGATGTGGCGCGGCGCGGACAGCTTGATCGGCGCGCCGGAGTCCAGCGGCCCGTCACCGGGCTGCGCGCGGGCCGCACTCGCCGCGCCGGGATCGGAGGTGTTCCCAGCCCGCGCCGCGACGGGGCTGGTGCGGTCGAACACGGTGACCTCGGCGTTCTCGCTCAGGGTGGCCGTGTCCGAGGCGGCCGGCGCCTCGTCGGCGCGCACCCCGACAAGGGTGTCGAGCAGGCTGGTGTAGCCGGCGGCGCGCAGCGGCGGCAGCGTCATCACCACCTGGAAGATCTTCTCGAGGTATTGGGCCGGGGTGCCGGCGGCCAGCTCGTCGTACTCCGCCTCCTGCCCGGCCTCCGGGGTGGCTGAGGGCTGGTCAGGGTCGAGCAGGTCGCGGTAGTGCGCGCTGATGGCGCGCAGCAGCCAGCGAGGGTCGACGGCGACGACGACCACGAACAGTGGCACCGCCAGCAGCAGGTGGATGGCCTCGAGCATGGCCACCACCCGGTCCGGGGGGCACCGGTCCAGGTCGTCGATGTAGAGCACGATCCGCTCGATCCGCGGCAACCCCTCCCCCCAGGCCGGCGTCGACCTCGCCGACGGCCTCCGATCTCGTCTGTGTGGAACCAGCTCGTGGGGTGGGGGTGGGGGTGGGGGCGAGCAGCTTGGCCATCTGCTCGAAGTCCTCCCGGATCTGGGTCATCAGCCCCAGGTTGCGGCGGTAGCCCCCGGCCGCGGCGCGGTCGGCCACCAGCCCGGCCAGCTGCCCGGCGGCGGAGAGCTGCTGTAGCTCCCGTTCGAGCGCCGCGACCTCGCGGTCGGCCACCTCCAGCGCCGTCGTCGTCTGCCGCTCGGCGGCGGTGCCGAGGCGCTCGAGCCACCCGCGGACCTTTTCGATCTGCTCCCACACCGCCGAGGCCTGCTCCCGCAGCCCCTGCCCGAGGGTGATCAGGCCGCCGACGCCGAGCGCGGCGACCAGCGCCCCGCCCCAATGCCAGAGCCAAGAGCCGGCCACGACCGCGCCGATGAGCCCGGCGACGACCACCCCGAGGGTGAGCCCCAGCCCCAGCAGCCGGCGTAGGGAGAGGCTGCGGCGGCGCAGCTCGCGCAGCTGGAGCCGGCGCAGCCGCAGCCACGCCGCGGGCCGGGCGGCGGCGGTGTAGAGCGCGGCGGTCTGCTCAGACAGGTCGGGGGCGAGCTCGCGGGCCGCCCGGGTGGCGTCGGCCTGCTGGGCAGGGCTTAGTCCGAGCCACCGGGGCGGTTTGGCCTGGGCGGTGGCGACGCGGAGTTCGTCGCGGTAGGCGCGGGCCACCGCGAGCCGTTCGGCGGTACCGCGCCGCGCGACGAGCTCGGCGGCCAGCCGAGACTGCTCCCGTTGGCGGGCCTCCCGTTCCACCGCCGACCCCCCCGCCCGCGGCGGGTCGTCCTCGGTGGGTGGCGCGGCGAGCTGGCGGAAGATTTCGGCGACCAGGCTGGCCCAAAGGTCGGTCTCGGCGTAGTGCCAGGCGTTGAACCGCACCTGGCGGACGTGCTCGTGCGCGACCGGGCCGCCCCGCGCGGCCGCGGCGCGGACCTGGGTTTGCAGCAGGTGCAGGAAGTAGCTTTTGCCCTCGCCCCAGTCCCCGAACAGCCCCACCGCCAGCGGCGGGCGCGCCGACACGGAGGTGATCAGCCCGGCCAGCGCGGTCGCCTCCACCGACCGATCCAGCGCGTCCGCGCCGGTCGCCTCGTCCGAGCGGTAAGGGGGTAGCCGAGAAAACGAGCGCTCCTCGAACAACTCCCACACCCGCACCGACCCCTCGCCGCCGCCGGTGGCCAGCACCACCCGGTCCCCGAGCTGCGCGAACGCCCCCCACAACACCGCGGTGGAGCCGGTCAGGGTGTGCAGCAGGGTGCCGGGGGCCGGGTCCCACACCCGCACCGATCCGTCGGCGCCGCCGGTGGCCAGCACCACCCGGTCCCCGAGCTGCGCGAACGCCACCCACAACACCGCACCGGTGTGGCCGGTCAGGGTGTGCAGCAGGGTGCCGGTGGCCGGGTCCCACACCCGCACCGACCCGTCATCCTCGCCGCCGGTGGCCAGCACCACCCGGTCCTTCAGCGACGCGGACACCCCCCACCACACCGTGCCCGTGTGGCCGGTCAGGGTGCGCAACAGGGTGCCGGTGGCCGGGTCCCACACCCGCACCGTCCGGTCGGCGCCGCCGGTGGCCAGCACCAACTCCCCTCCGACGTGCGCGTACGCTCCCCACAACACCTCGCCGGTGTGGCCGGTCAGGGTGCGCAACAGGGCGCGGGTGTCCGGGTCCCACACCCGCACCGTCCCGTCGGCGCCGCCGGTCGCCAGCACCACCCGGACCCCGAGGTGCTGGAAAGCCCCCCACCGCACCGCGAGGGTGTGGCCGGTCAGGGTGCGCCGCAGGGCGCCGGTGGCCGGATCCCAAAGCCGCACCGACCCGTTCAGGTCGCCGGTGGCCAGCACCACCCGGTCCCCGAGCTGCGCGAACGCCACCCACAACACCGCACCGGCGTGGCCGGTCAGGGCGTGCCGCAGGGCGCCGGTGGCCGGGTCCCACACCCGCACCGACCCGTCATCCTCGCCGCCGGTGGCCAGCACCACCCGCCCGCCGAACCGCGCGAACGCCCCCCAAGAGGTGCGGGTCTCGTGCTGGAGACGTGGGTGCGGCGCGGGAATGAGGCGCAGGACCGGCCGTCTGACGTCGCGCGCGTCGCCGGCAGCCTGGGCGGTGACGTTGAGGGAGGCTTCGGCGGTCATCGGCGCGGCCGCGGGTGGCGGGTCGCCGGTGCTGCTGGTCACCGGGGTATTACACCGGCTCGCCCGCCCCGACGGAGCAGGTCCCGCGAGCGAGGTGAACGACCGGAAACTGGACCTCCGGGAAGTGGTGCTTTCTGGAGGTCCACTGGCCCCGCCGCCGCCGAGGAGACATAGAGCCGACTTATCGGACGAGGCGTTACCCGTACCGGCCACCGTCTCCCTGGATACTCCATCGTCCGAGGTGCGATCCCAACTGAATCGGGTCGCCCAAGCAGGTGACGTGTTCGTGGCCGACAATGGACACGCGACCGGCAAGGTTCGGCTGGCTGACTAGCACCGAGTTTTCCCGCGCGCGCCCTGAGGTTTCGCGGTCCCTTGACGGGCCGGGTTGACCAACCCGGTCAAAAGGCGGGGCACGGCGCAAGCTGGCCTCCGCGCCCCGGCCCGCGTGATGTCGAACAGCCAGCCCATATCGCTCCGGCTGGCGGAGTGGAGGTGGGCGGCAGTTCGTGGCGCTCCAGCGAAAGGACGAGGTTGCTTTGGCTACCGCTCGTCGCCCACGGTGACCGCACTGGCTATGCTCGTCGAGCCATGGGACAAGGTCGTAGTGGGCCCGGGCTCGTCTGCGCGACGGATCTCGCGCCAGAGCAGCTCGACCTCGTTGACACCAGTTGTGCTCGTCGAGCCAAAGTAGAAAGTTGCTGCGAGGCGTCCGGTTCGCCGGGGCCCTTCAGCGCGGCCCACGGTGTTACGCCGATCTCGAAGTCTTCGCCGAGCTCACCGATGGCGGGGAGCACCGCGTGGAGCAGGCAACCATCGGGGAAGGTCGTTGAGGTCTGGAAGCTCTAGCTTCAACGAACTACCCTGGGGAAGCATGGTCAGGTCGGACTGGAACCCGCGTCACGTCGTGCGCCTTCTGCGACTATTCGTGGATCGCCACCCCAGACCTTCAGCCCGCGACATCTTAGCGCATTGGCGAGTGCTTGTTTTTCTGCTCCTAGCTCTAGCCAGTCTCGTCGTGGGTTTCATCTTCAAGACGGCGACCTCACCGATTGAGACCGCCCAATCGATCGGTGAAGCTACGCCCGGTGCGAACGAAATTAACGTCTTTACAAGCGACCCAGGCGCTCACGTGAAATGCGCCGTTGTTGTGGTGGGAGGTCAGGGGAAATCTCAACAGGTAGGGCTCTACCTCAAGATCGAGCCGAGCGCGCCGGGACTCCCCGTCAACTGGATTGCTACGGTCAATGGTCCGGCGCAACAAGCACCTTCCGCTGATGGGACCTACACGCTAGAGAGCACGATCAGTCCTATACCCCCTTACGGCGAGCCTCTCCCACCGCCAAGCCTGATCACAGTCCTATCAGGAAACCTCCAGACGATACAGGACCGGCATCTTGAAGAGCCCCAGTCCTCGCAGTTAGGCCTGACAAGAGTTGGTCAGCTCACTGTCTTTCCATTCGAACGCTCTGCGGTCGGGCAGTATGCCGCTCGCTACCCGTCGCTTGAGGCCGACGCCCTCAGCTCGGAGCGCTACCAAGTGGATGTCGCCACGGCGCCCCTCCCGCCCGGGGCTGCGCCCCAGCCCGCCGCGTTCACTCCGCCTATCCTAGCGATATCCGCCCCGCACCCAATTGGAGAGAGCTCTACGTTCGATGCGGTATCGCCGACGGAACGCGACTATCCTACCCAGCCACTCGTAGGTGCACCCTTTTTCGTTCCTACCGACATCTCCACCAACGAGTTGGTTCTAGGCGGCTCGGAGCTGCTACGTGACAGCCAGACGAACTCAATGGTTCCGTCTGATGCGCAAGAACGAGGCGACGATCTCCTGTGGCAGGCGACCGGAGCACTGCAGCCGAGTATTTCCACGACCGCCATTGACTATCTCGAAACGAGGTCCGCGCACGACTTCTACGCCGGGATAGCTTTCGCGGTCGCCGCGGCTGCAATTATTGCATTGTTGCAAGAACGGCGAAGAGGATCGTAGCGCTTAGGGTGTCGCGCTGCAAGTTGGTCGTGGGAGTTTTGCTGGCGAAACGGGGTCCGTCGGCGGTCGTGGTCGCGTTGTCCGAGGAGCACCGCACGGGAGCAAGGCGTGGTCGCGGGGCGGACCGACAACCATGTCCTGACGACAATCCGTCAACGATGTCCCGAGACCGCACACATCAGCGCCGCTCCTCGGCCTACAACCCCCGTCGGCTCGCCGCTCGGCGGCGGCCTTCGCGAGCAGCCAGCGGCTCGCGCGTCGCGCTCCGCGCTCGACACCGGTTCGCGGACACGAATGTCGGCAGCCTCTACTGTCGCGATGCGCTCGACGCGGCCCTCGGTCTTGGTCCACCGATGGTATGGAAGCCACGCAAGACCGGGGGACGTCATGGGGCCAGATCAGGCAGCCAAGAAGGAATAGTGACGTAAGGCCCACTTATCGGACGAGCAAGCTTGTCGGGTTTCGAGAGCCGGCGCGTCCCCGTTGGCCAGCGCCTGTGCGCATCGAGGGGTACCGGTCGACTCGGGCGGCCGAGGGCAGCTCCTCGGCTGAGGCGATCCCGCTGCTGATGGAGCTGAGGGAACTTTAGCTAGCGGCATCGGGCTCAATGTGGGTCCGGCGGAGGAGATCTAGGACACTGGCGGGGGTGCTGGCACTGCGCAGGGCTAGGTCGCGGCGTCCTCGCGGACTGATCGTCACGTTCTCGAGGGTCGCGGCGCGCCGGAGCAGCAGGTCGATCTCCTCGGGCTGGTAAGCCGACAGCTCGGCGATAAGGTCGAAGTGATCCTTCAGCGACCCGTTGTAGGCGCCAGAACGCTCGGTGCCAGCGACCAATGTGAACGGGGGGAGATCAAGGGGGATGGAGGTCGTCTCGGGGCGCTGGCCCACAATAATCTCAACCCGGAAGTGGTTGATGGCGTTTAGCAGCAAGTTCTCGGTCGAGCTGTTCAGCTGCTCCAGATGATCGAGGAACAGCACGTCGCCTTCCACCAGACTGGACAAGACCGCCGCCAAGTTCCCCACCGAGGTGAGGTGTTCTCCGGAGGTCACGCGCAGCGCGCCGCCGAGTTCGTGGGCGAGAGTTCCGGCGAGGGTGGCCTTTCCCATTCCTTCCCCCGCACACAACAGCACGTGTCCAGGCGGCTTGGCTGTGGCGCGGGCAGTCCGCACTAAGGTGGCCAGCTGGTCTACGACGTGCCGCTGCCCGATCACGTCAGCCAGGCACGTCGGGCGCATGCGGCGCCACCGTTCCTGAGGCTCGCGCGTGGCCGACAGCGCGTGGGTCAGGTCGGCCGACAGCTCGTGTGCAAGGTCGAGGTGGGCCTGGGACTGGTCTTGGTTGTGAGGGGGCTCGCCGCGGTCTATCGCACGAACGGCGCGTAGCTGCGCGGCGACGTTGGGGGTGAGGCGTTTCAGGCCGTAGCGGCTGAGGACTTCGCGAAAGAGCTGCTCTTCGTCCTCGACACCGTTCGCGTAAAAACGACCGATGAGGTCGGCCAGCTCGCGCGGCGGGATCTGCTCGAAGGAGCGAGGTCCGAGTTCTCGGGGCGCGACCGGGGGCTGGGTCGGAAGCCGCAGGGTTCGCCGTCTGGGGTCGGATTCGTCGAGGGGGTTGTCTTGGATAAGCAGACCTTGGCGCACCGCCATCGTGACCGTTGAGATGAGGTCTTTGGCGATCTGTGGGCCGACGCGGCGGCCGCCGCTGGCTTTGACGTAGAGCGTGAACGCCCGGTCGGCGAGGACCGGGCCTTCAGCCGTGACGATGCGCAATAGTCCGTCGATGAGGTCGGCATGATTGGCGGCGCTGGGCGGGACGGTCGCGCTGTCGAATGCCTCGTAGGGCACGAGTCCGGTGTCGGCTGACGCGACTCCAGCGGTGGCTGGTGTCCCGACGGTCGTCGGCTCCTCCGGGAGCTTCGTAGTGGTCTCAACATGTTCCGGACCGGCCAATGGTGGGTCGGTGGCCGGGACGTCGGGCTGGGCGTCGCTGTGCCGGGGCTCCGTCTCGAGAGGCGCGGCGGGAACCTCGCCATTCTCGAGGACCTCGCGGTCCTCGAGCGGCTCAGCCGCGTCCGCCACCTCGTCGGCCGATACCGGCAGGGTGGCTCCGGCGGGGTGTTGCGTCTGTTGGGTCCAGGGGTGGATGTCCAGGTCGGCGAGGGCGGCCCAGAGGTCGCTGAGGGCGTGGGCGGGGTCGACGTAGAACTCGGATTCGCGGATGCGGAAGAAGTGCCAGCCGCAGCGTTCGAGCTCGCGTTGGCGGCCCATGTCGTGTTGGTAGGCCTGGGGTCCGTGCCAGGCGTCGCCGTCGCATTCGATGGCCAGCCGAGCGGTGGCGCCCACGACCACGAGGTCGATCCAGTAGCCCAGGGCGGGGTGTTGCGGGATGACGGTGTAGCCGCGGTCGACGAGCCGGTTGTACACGCGCTGCTCGAACAGGGAGTCGAACGGCGGGACCCGGTCGTCCTCGGACACCGCCATGGTGGGGCTGCCGTCGGCGGGGTCGTTGTGGCGGTGCTGGACGCCGTAGCAGTAGTCCAGTAGCTGGAAGCGCATGTCCTCGGTGTTGGTGAGATCGTTCAGGCTCACCGAGTGGAACACCCATAGTTGGTCTTTCGCGCGGGACCCGGCGACGTTGTAGCGCTGGATGTAGGTCTCGCGGGTCAGCGCGGCGAGTCGGCGGCCGGGTTCGGGGGCGGCGACCATGGACAGGAACATCACGTGGCGTTCCGAGCCTTGGAAGTCGGCGGCGTCCCCGACCCGCAGGTCGCGCGCCGCCCACTCCTCGGCCGGGATGCGGGTGAGGAGTTTCTTCTCGATGGCGTGGGCCTGCGCGGGCCCGAGCAGGGAGATCACCCCGAAGGTGAGCCCGTCGTAGCGGGGCTCGGCCAGGCATGTCTCGATCTGGTCGACGATGGCGTCGACCTCCACCGGGTTGATCTTGCTGGTGGTGCCGCGGGTGTAGCCCTCGGGCAGGAAGACGGTCTGGATGGGGTCGAGTCGGTCGGTGCCGTACTGGCGGACCGAGACCAGGCGGATGCCGTGGGGTTCGTAGGCGATGCGGTTGGAGAAGCCGATGATCTCGGGGACGCAGCGGCGGTGCTCGGTGAGGGTGAGCATCCCGCTGAAGCGCATCTTGGCTTCGTCGAACAGGCTGCGTTGCGGGTCCTGCCAGGTGGCGCGGTAGGGGTCGTCGTAGAGGTACTGCTCGGCGAGCACCCGCAGTTGTTGCTGGTCGACGCCGACCGCCAGCGGTGAGACCTGCTTGTCGTCGCCGATGACCAGGATGCGTGGGGCCAGGTACTGCAGGAACGTGGCCTCGAGCCCGGCTTGGGAGGCCTCGTCGACGATGACCACGTCGAACATGTCGGGCCTCATCCGGAGCTGGTCGGCGATCCGGTAGATCGGCAGGATCCAGGCGGGTACCGCGTCCCGGCACCGGTCCATGGCCTCGCGGATCTCTGCGCGGCGCTGGGCCTGGTAGGTGCCGGTGCCTTTGCCGAGGCGGCGCACCAGGTAGGCGTACTGCTCGAGGCTGGCGCGCGCTCCACGGGTGAGCCGGTGCGGGGCTACGGCGTGGCCCCACGCCCGGGTGGCGGCCAGCTGTTCGACCTGGGTACGGATGTCGTCTTCGAGGCGGGACACCCGCGCCTGCAAGGTGTTGACGTCCTGGCGTTCCTTATTGGTGAGCCAGCCCCGGGCCACGGCCCAGCGCCAGGCCCGCCCGAACCCCGCCAGCCGCGTCACCCAGCCCGGGTCGTTGAGGGTCGCGGTGATCGCGGCGCGCACTATGGGGGCCTCTGCGCGCAGCCGCTGGTCGAGCTCGTCGCGCCGCGCGACCCGGCGACGGACCTCGTTGAGGTGCCCTAGGCGCTGATACGCGGCCGCGTACCCGGCACGGTCACGCTCGCGCACCGCCCGGCCCCCGCCCGCGACGCACTCCGGCGGCTCGGCGACCTCCCCGCCCGGGGAGGTCCTCTCGAAGTGGGTTTCGAGCTGGGCGAGCGGCCGGGACGCCTCGGCGAGCGCCTCGGCCGCGGCGACAGCGTCCACCAGGTGCACGTAGCGGCGCGGGCAGAGCGGGTCGCGCCAGTCGGGGCGGGGCAGCCCCCGCTCGCGGTGCAGGCGCTCCTCGAGGGCGAAGCGCTGCCCGAGCCCCAGGACGCGGCCCAGCAGGTCACGTTCGCTCTGGTGCCACTGCAACTGCTCGCCCAGGGTGTCCTCGGCCGGAATGTCGATGCCGGCGGGCCAGGCCCGGTCCAGCGCGGCGAGGAGGCGGGTGGCCTCGACCCAGGCCAGGAACGCCTCGAGCTGGTCGAGGCGCACCGGCGGCAACCCATCAACCCGCACCCGCCCGAACAACTCACCCGCTTGTTTCACCGAGCGGGGAGCGAACGCCCCGGGGCGGGGTTCTCCCCCGGGGCCGACCTTGATCCGGCCCCCGGCGGCGACGTGGGCGCGTAACTCGCGCGCGAGCAGCACCAGCGCGTCCGCGTCACCGCCGGTGACCTGGACCTGGGTCACCGACCCCAGCTGCGCTATCAAGGGCTCGGCGGCCGTGATCAGGTCGGTGAGCTGGCCATGTCGGGCCTGCCACGGTGCGCCGCGGCCGCCGCGGACATCGGCCATCGCCGCCCTAACCCAGCCCTCTGGGCGGGCGTCCAGCGCGGCGGCTTCCTCGGCCAGCCAGCCCATCCGGCCCCGGAAGGCGTGACGCTCGTCGGGTGACAGGTGCCGCAACGCCGCCCACGCCGGGTGCCCGCGCAGCACCGCGAACCGCTGCGCGTGCTCGGCCGCCGACGCCTCGGCGGCCACCAGCGCCGCGAACTGGGCCGGGTCGGGCAACGACTCCGGGCCCGGGAACCACCCGGCCGCCTCGGGTTCGTCCGCGGCCAGGTCGGGATCGGTGCACAGCTTGTGCCAAGCCACCGCGTCGGCGTCCTCGAGCGGCGGGTCGCCGGCGGGGTCCCCGACATGCTCGGCGAGCCATCCGTCGGTGTCCTGCCCGGCGGCGAGCTGCTGGGCGATCGCGGCCAGGGTCCCCCGGTAGCCGGCGATGTCGTGGACGTGGACCTCACGCTCGCGCAAGGCCACCAACTCGCGGTGCACCCGGGCCCGGTCCCGCCGCAACCGGTCGATCTCGGCCAGCGCCCGCTCCACCGCCTGCTCGACCCTCTGCGGGTCGGTGTATTCGCTCTCGGCGGCCTGCGCGGCGAGCCGCTCCACCGCCACCCGTAGCTGGGCCATGTCCTCCCCCGCGGTGCCCACCACCGACACCGCCAGCGGCTGGATCGCCTCGGGGAGCTTGCCGCGGATCTCCCGCAGTGCCCGGTGGGTGTGGGCGGTGACCAGCACCCGCAGACCCTGAGCCAACAGATGGGAGATCAGCGCCGCCGCGGTGTGGGTCTTGCCGGTGCCCGGTGGGCCCTGCACCAAGGTCTGCGCGTGGCTGTCGACCCGGCGCAGAATCTGAAGCTGCACGTCGTTGACCGGCATTGGTAGGAACGGCTCATCATCGACGGTGACCACCGCCCCGGCCGCGTCCGCGGTGCTGGCGCCGCGGTGCGTCGGCTGGTGATCGGGGTCGACCAGCGGGAGCAGCCCGTCGGGCACCTGTCCGTTGGCGCTGATCTGCTCGACGATCGTAGAAAAAATCTCCACCAGGCCCCGCTGGGAGCGCTCCCGCAGGACGATCGCCGGGGCGTAGGTGACCAGCGGCTGCGGGCCGGGCGCGACCGGGGCGTCGGTGTCCTGGTAGTCCGCCTCGGCCGACAGCGCGAACACCAACCGGCGAGCCAACCCGCCCACCGTCTCTCGCTCCAGCACCGCGCCGGTCACCTGGCGGGCCTCTTCGCGGACCGCGGGAACACCCTGCGGGTGGGCGATCAGCGACGGGTCGAGCATGTCCAGCTCCACGGCCACCGGATCGGTCCCGGCGGCCACGTCCACCCGCAGCGCCCCCGAGGCCTCATCCAGGCTGATGGTCAGCGGGGTCGTGAGCAGGTGCCGCTGCACCAAGTTCCGCTGGTCGACCCGCCAGGACAGGCATCCCCGGCCGAGCAGCAGCTCCTTCTGCTCCGGGTGACCGGTCACAGCCAAATAGATCGAGAACAGGCGGGTGTAGAGCTCCCGGGCGGGACGCTCCCGGCGTTCCCGGTCCGCCCACCGCTGCCAGACCTCGAGCCAACGCTCAAACTCGGCGGGCGCCTCGGGCGGCGTCGCTGCCGCGTCCGGCGGCGGGGTCTGGGGCGTGGTGGTCTCGTCCCCGACCGGCCCCGTGCGCAGCTGCGGGGTGACATCGGGGTCATCGAGCGGGCCCTCGAGGAACCCGACGATCAGCTCCGGCGCCGCCGGCGGCGGCTGGTGCTCGACGCGCTCGACCCGCAGCACCGGACCCTCGCCCGCCGCCCCGTCGAGCCCAGAGTGGATCGCGGGATGCTCCGGCAGCTCGTGGCACCACAGCACATCCCCCGCGCGCCGATAGGTCTCCAGCGAGACCACCGACGGGCTCTTGAGCCGCTGAGCCTGCTTGAGGAACTCGAAGAGCCGGATCGCCCGATGCATGACCGCCGTGTCAGAGCACGTCGGGCCAGAGCCGTCCGCCCGTACCGGCGACATCCAGTCTGACAGCCCCTCGCCAGTGCCCGTACCGGTTGCCACCAAGCCCCCCTCGATCACCCCAGCCCACGAAGCATCGCCCGCCACCGCCTCGCGTTACAGCCCGGCGGTCTACCAGGCGAGGCGCGGCTCGACGGCGTCGACCGCGACGCGCGGCGATCAAGAACCTGGTTCCCACCACGGGACCAAGGCCAACGACCGTGCCGTCGCATGCTGATCAGAATGGCCGCAGACCTCGCGGTGGCCGGGCTCGCGGCGGCGGGGGACCCCGGCCAGGGTGATCTTGCGGCTGGCGAGGTGGCCGCGGCAGCCGCCGATGTCGAAGGAGATGATCACGGCGGAGCCTGGAAGTCATCGGGGCACCGCGCGCTCAGACGGCTCGCGTGCTCTGGGGTCTATGAGCTGGCGCAGTGCACCGAGGCGGATCCAAACTGGCCGCCTTGGGAGGTCGCGGTCTGGGTGCCCAGCAGGTGGCCGTCCTGGTCGAGGATGGTGCACGTCAGGTTGCCCGGGTCGCCGGCGGGGGTGAACGCGCTGAGCTGGGCGAGGTGGAACTCGCTGCCGGGGTTGGCGTCGACGTCGCGGGACCAGGGCAGCGAGGCTTGATTCACGCTGCCCGAGGACCCGTCCACCTCCAGGGTCACGTTGGCGGCTTTGGCGGTTCCGGTCAGGCGCAGCGTGTAGCGCGACACCCCGCCACTTCCGCCCCCAGCGCCACTGGCGGATGGACCCGTGGCCCCGGCCGGAGCGGTGGACGCGGTGACACTGGAGACGCCCGCCGACGAGGTGGCCGCGGAACCGGACCGTAGCCCGAGGGTGATCAGCGCGCCGAGCGCGACCAGCCCCACCCCGGCCAGCGCGGTGAGCAGCACCCGCCGCCTCGGCCGCCCGCCCAGCCAGGGGCCGGGCGGGGATGCGGGGCCGGTGGGATTGTGGCTCGCCACCGGGTGGTCGGCGGCGAAGCTGATGACCTCACCTAGGGCGGTGGCCGGGCGGGTGGTCGGTGGCTGCGCACGGGTCCCGGTCTGACGCTGCAAGTCCTCGAGAAACGCGGTGATCGTGGGGTAGCGCTGGGCGGGGTCTTTGGCCATGCCACGGGCCACCACCGGGTCGAAGCCGGGCGAGACCTGGGGGTTGAGCCGGCTCGGAGCGGGGGCCGGTTCGTGCAGGTGGGCCTGGATCAGCGCCGGGGTGCTGGCGTGCTGGGCGAAGGGCCGTTGCCCGACCAACAGTTCGCAGAGCACGCAGGCCAGCGAGTACACATCGGCGCGGGGATCTGTGGGGCCGCCGGCGAGCCGCTCGGGAGACATGTAGCCGAAGGTCCCCACCGTGGTGCCGGTCTCGGTCAGCGACGCCTCCCCGGTGGCGTGCGCGATGCCGAAGTCGACCAAGTAGGCGAAGTCGGTGTCGGTGAGCAGGACGTTCGAGGGTTTGACGTCGCGGTGGATCACCCCGTGGCGGTGGGCGTCGGCCAGGGCATCGCCGACCTGGCCGATGACCGCGACCGCGCGGGCTGGAGTGAACGGGCCGTGCTGGAGGTGGCTGGTCAGGTCGCGGCCGTTCACCAGCCGCATGTCGATGAACAGCCGCCCGGCGACCTCGCCGAAGTCGTGGATGGGGATCACGTGCGGGCTCGACAGCCCGGCTGCGGTCAGCGACTCGCGGCGGAACCGTTCCCGGTAGGTGGGGTCCTGGGCCAGCCCCGGGGCGAGCAGCTTGAGCGCCACGACGCGCTCGCGGCGGGTGTCAAAGGCCCGGTAGACCTCGCCCATTCCGCCGCGGCCGAGCAGGCCCTGCAGCTGGTAGGGCCCCACCGCGGCCACCGATGCCTCGACGCCCACCCACACCCTCCCCGGATCGATCACCACCTCCTCCAGCCATCGTCAGAACGGGGTCGGTGTTACCGAACCCGACCGGGCTGCATGGGTTTTCGTCACATGCTGGCACCGCCAGCGGCGACCTCACGCTGCTCTAGTAGTTCGAACAGCAAGGACTCGCACCATGACAGCCTATTTCGGACAACTGTTCGAGGCTCGCAGTTCTACCGTGGTCGGCTGTCGCAGCACGTCAGGCGCTTGGTGGGCCCGTGGGACCGGGCAGGCCGGGGCCGTTACTGACGCCCTGGCTGGGGTGCCGGTGTCCACCTCGCTACCGATCGGCCCTGAGCTACCCGGCGACGTGCCGGCGGCGGATCTCCTTGAGACGGACCGTGTCGCCGACGATCTGGTCCTGGGTGGACCAGAACTCCCAGCCGTCGGTGGCCGCGACACTCGGGGAGAGTTCGGGTCCGCGGGCGGTGTACTTGAGTGCTTCCCCGGCCGCGGACAGACTTCTGCAGGGCTGGCCGCGGAAGCTCAGCGACCCGTCGGACTCCAGGCGCGCGGTCCAGTGCTCGCCGTCGTAGCGCGCGGTCAGCTCGCCCGGGGCCAGCCGGCCGGCGCGCAGCAGGTCGGCCAACTTGGTGGCGCGTTCCTCAGGTGAGACCCGGCGACCGGCGGCTGCTGAGCCGCCCGAGCGCGTCCCGGGCGGCTCGGGCGGTGCGGTCACGGCCGCAGGCGTGGGCCTCACCGCGTCGGCCGCGGACCCCGTCGGCCCACCGGGGGCGACCAGAGCCGGCCTACCCGCGTCGAGCAGCGGGCGAGGGACGGGGTCGGCGCTACTCGGGGTGGGTAGCGGGAAATCGAAGGTGGCGCGGGCGCGGACCAGGCTGGCACGCACGTCGTCCTCGCTGAGCCTCTCGGTGCGTTGGGCGACCAGGGCGACCAGGTCGGAGGGTGGTTCGGTGCCGGTGAACAGGCCGGTGAGCACGCTGTGGATCTGGCGGTCCACGAAGAAGCCCTGCCAGAGCTCCTGGATGCGGTTCTCGCGCATGTTGTCTTTGGACAGCAGCCCGAGCAGCTCGACGGCCTCGTCGGGGTCCTGGGCGATGTCGACCGCCCGGAACAGCTTGTCCTCGATCGGCACCTGGGCGTGGGCGTTGTAGATGCGCCATTGCGCGCCGTCGGTCAACGCCACCCACTCCACCCCGGCCACCGCGGCGTAGGAGATGGCCTGGTTGGCCCAGCGGGGATCGTCGATGTTCTCCCCGATGCCCTTGGCCTCCACGAACAGCCGCGGGGTGCGCAGCAGCAGCAGCGCATAGTCGACCGGATTGTCGCTGCCGCGGCGGCGGTACTCGCGGTTGACCTCTTCGGGGTCGAGCAGGTCCCACCCCAACGCCTGCAGCACCGGCTCGATCAACATAATCTTCGTGTTCTGCTCACCGAGACGCTGGGCGGGCCGGCGGTAGCGGTCCAACCGCTCTGCACACCCTTTGAGGGTTTCCCGAAGATCGACCACCCTGTTCCCCTCCACCCTCGTACAGCCGCCCAGACAGTGATCTCCACGACCACCGAGGGATTTAGCGCCCGGCCCGCGCTGCGCGTTACCGCACCCGGACGGGCACGGGGCGGCGAAATCCACCACCTGTGCTGCGGCCGGCTCGCCGCCGCGTCAACGAGTAGGTGCAGACGACGCTGGTCGGTGGTGGGAGTCCGGTCAGTAGTGCAGCTCCTGGCGGCACTCGGCGACCGACTTGACCGCGGTGCAGTTCTGGATGTCGGTGTCGTTGGGACCGCGTCCGGCCGACACACCGGGGTCGAGGTAGCCCTGGAACTCCGCGCAGGCGGGATTGAACTTCCCGGCCATGACCGCGCGCAGCCCGCACCCCGAGCCGGTGTCGACCTTGGACACTGTCACGGCGGTGGCAGGCCGGGTCGCGGTAGCGCGCGCGACGGGCTTGGCCGTTGTGGTCGCGGCGGCGTGCTGGGTGGCCAAGGCGGGTGTGCCGGTGGGCACGGCAATCACAGGCGCGACCGGTCCCACCGGCCGGGCGGGCGGGAGCGGGGCGGCCGCGGGCGCTGCGGTGAGCGCGACCCCGTGGTGTTCACTGCCGACCAGATAGGAGCCGGCCGCGACCGCCACCAGCACCGCGAGCAGTCCGATTGCCATCGCGGCGCCCCGCGGCCACGACCGCGGGGGGACGGCATGTCGCGGGGCCGGGGAAGACGCCGCCGCGGTGAGCGGGGCGGCCGGGTTGACCGCGGGCAGGTAGAGCGGGGCCGTGGTCTCGGCGGAGGGCGACGGCCGCGGGCCCTCGCGGTCGAGTTCAGGTGCGCCGAACTGGCGGGTGATGGTCACGATGTCCCCCCGACGATGTGTGATGCGCCGGCAAGATCGCGGTGCCATCCGCTGGCGTTACGCCCGCGGGCGAGGGGCACCGGCCTCGAATGCGGACTCGGATCGCGGCCTCAGCGCGCATTCTGGCGGCGCTCGGCCGTGGTACGTCGAAGCGACGCCGGAGGCCCAGTTGCTGCGCGACGTTGTAGTCCTGGTGTCGCGGGTCCGGGCCATACTCGGAGAGCGGCCCGCCGACGGGGCGTAGCACGGGATGGAGCGGGATGAGCGCTCGAGCGGACATCCCTGCGGTACACGAGCTGGTCGACCTGCTGGAGATCTCCGCGGTCGGCACGGCGGAGGCGATGCTGGTCGACCACGGGTGCTGCCCACCGCCCACGATGCACGTGATCAGCGCGCTGCCCGAGGACCCGTACGTCGGATACGTGGTGGCCCGCCCGTTCACCGGCCGACACGATGCGGCGACGGCGATCGCCGGGATGGGGGCGCTGCCCGCGGCGATGCGGGCCCAGCGGCTGGTGCTGATTTGGGAGCACCGCGAGCTGTGCACCGCGCTTGAGCTCCCCCGCCGGGCACCGCACGCGCTGGTGGTCGTCGACGCCGGTCTGGATGGGCACGAGGTGCGTTGGCACCCGTTCTCGATGCAGCTCGGGCCGTGCTCGGAGCCGGTGGCGCCCACGGTGGCCGTGCCGGACTGGGGCCTGTCGCGTCGCGAGCGGGATGGCTGGCTTCCGGGTCCGGTTGCCCGGCTTATCGCGACCTGGCGGGCCGGCGGCGAGCCCGCCCGGCTCCGTGAGGTCTACGAGGCCATGCAGCAGGCAGGCTACACCGTGCGCTGGGTCGACCGAGCCCACTGACTCCGGCCCCGCGTCCGGCGAGGCTTCACCGTTCGGCCCGGACGTGGCGGGCGGTGGCGTGGCAGGGGTCGATCTCTTACTCACCGGACGGACTCATCGGGACGAATTAGGTCACGGAGCCGGTACAGAAAAACTGCCTCATGGTCCACCATTCGGCAGCCAGCTACCTCGATCGTATCAACGGAGAGCCCAAACTCTTCTCGAATCTCACGCGCGGTCAGGAAAACATCAGTATTAGAAATATTTCTCCTTTATCGGAACTAGCGCGTAGCCGTAGCTGGTCGGCGCAGGGCTCGACACGGCTCGAACTACCCGGCAGCGACTACTTGCTTAGTGACCGTGGAGCAGTGGGAGACTCACGGCCGTGTCACGTCTGCTTACGTGGGTGCTCCGGTTGCTGCCGGTCCTCGGGATCGTCCTTGCGCTCGTAGGTGTAGGCGTCTTCGGAGGCCTACCAGACAGCTGGTGGGACCCGAAAGGGTTCATCATTAATCTCGCATCAGGATTCACTGCGGCCTGCTTCGGCATCCCTCTCGCCGTCCTGGTTCTGCAAAAGCTCGTTGGCGATCGCGACCGAATACGTCGAAGGGCGACCCTGCAGGAGATGGTCCGGACGGGCTTAGTTGAAATCCGCTTGGCGTTAGACAAGGTGGTCGAAGGAAACAAAGAGGACATTGACAGCTGCATCGAGAAGATCGAGATCACAGAGTGGGAGCTGTCACGACTAGATTCGATCGACGGGATCCCCGACGTCCCCAAGGGCTCGATAGTCTACGAGAACTCTGGGCGTCTAAAGTCCGCACAAAGGTCGCTTCAGTACATACGCGACGAGATTAGTGAGCTGTGGGACTCCGATACAGCTGCTAGCGAGCGATGGGATTTAATAAGAACAAGGTGGAAGTTCCTGGCTACCAACGCGATACCCCAAGCTCGTCTTGAGGGGTTCTACTTCCTGTCCGACGAACTCCAGCGCCGAATCGATCTAGCGATAAGTAAGCCTGGACCTCCTGATATCGTTAGGAGGCTGTACTCACCTTGGCGGTTGGCAGAGATGCCGGTTGATATCGTGGGGCGGACCACTCACGAAGAGCGACCGGATATGACTCCGGTAAGTGTAGATGTTGTCTGGCAGTTACACTCCAGCGTCGGAGATATCGAAGGATCGCTAAAAGAATACCTACTCCTCCTTGAGGACCTGGATCTAGCGCTGGACTCTATCAAGAAATTAACCGCAGGCCGCTAGTCGAGCCCGGGTAGACTTTTGAAACCTGACGATCGGAAACGCCTCTCCGACGGTATTCCTCCGGCGCATTAAGGGGGCCACCCTCCACCCCTTGATTCATCGTTTCTTAATGGCTAACGAACTCGATTGTTGAGCTAGAGAGCCTGGAGATGGAAGCAAGGAGCTGAATCAGGAGAAGCGATGGGACGAGAGGGAAGCAGAGATTGGGATAGCAGACCTCAATGGAGGAGCTACTAGGGCGCGCAGAGGGGTTGATAGTGGGAGAGAGCTAGACACGGCTGTGGGTGCAGGTAGAAGCTGAGCTGCTTGCCCCTAAGCTGGACTGGTGCACAACATCGGCTGGGGGGAAGCTATCTCCATATGGCTGTCCGGTAGTAAACTCGACGGAATGTCGATATGGGGACTGTCGGCAATCTGGTGGGACAGGTGGGCCAAAGTCGGACTCTACTTGGGAGGTCTTACGGTGTTGCTCGACATCGTAGGGCCGGAACGACTCAAAGCCTACGGCGCTAAGCTCAAGTTGAGCACGAAGCCAGCGGGGTATCTAGGCCTCCTAATCGTAGGAGTGCTGTTTGTCAGTTTCATCGGCTATGAGCTTCTTTTCCTGAAGAACCTGGTTAGCAACCCGGCCAACCAACGGCAGGTGAAGGGAGGAACCGTCGGCACGCTTTCATGGACCGATTTTCTCCAGTACTGCGTAGTAGTACTAGGGTTGGGGGCCTAGCACAACTAGCTGCCAAGGTATTACCGCGCGGAGTAGCAGCCTTCTCTGTTCTCATGGAGACCGGAAAAGCCCAGAATATTGCACGCATGGGCAGCTTCGTGCTCGTCACACTTTCTGTTCTCGTCGACCTTCTCACGTCATAGGCGGTCCGCCCGTCAGGAGGCACCGGCCAGAGCTGACCCTATCCCTTGCCTGAGAGGACGTCCCTCAGTTGTCCAGCCTTGCGAGCATCGTTCACCTCGGTAGGGCTCATCTGCTTAAGGTCCTCGCGGGTGAGCTGAGAGCGGGTCGCGAGGTTAAGACTAGTGTACGAACCCATCCCCCCATGGGCTTCACCGGAGAGCCAGGGAGGGAGACGACACGCCACGCTGCGGAGAAAAGTTCACGGAGAGCAGTAGGGATAAGCAGGGATAGAGAGAGGGGTAGTTCAGGGAGTGCAAGGGATAAGTTTGGGAGTGCTAGGGATAGGAAGGGATAAGTCTGACACGCCCGAACGCAGGACCACGAACGTTGCCGGTGCGTTGCGGTTCGTGCTGCTCTAGCCGCATGACAATCGTCCTAGACCGCCGCCTTATCGCTGTGCTGATCGCGTTGGGGTGCGCTTACGTTGTGAACCCTGTCCTAGCCGAAGTCCTCGCGGTAATCCTCCTAGCGGCTACCCTTCCCTCCCCCCCTAGACGCCGCCAGGAACTAGCACTGGCTCGTGCAATCGAGCCGGCCGCAGAAAGCCGCCGGGAGGAGCACCGCTAACAACGCTGGTACGGCCTCCCGAAAGTATCCGAAGGCGGGCACGATCAGACCTGAAGCTCCTTACGCATTGCCTTCGTAACGTCTCGAATGTCTTGTGAGCTCGCCTTGATGTCGATTTGCGATCGGTGGGCCTCACCATTGGTGAGAGTGAGCAACAGCCCCGAGGTGACTTGCCTCCCCATCTTCTCGATCTCATCGACGAGCTTCTCATCCCAGGTGAGTAGAGCGACGCGTGAAGTCGAATCGCGTAGGCGCCATGTCAGATCGGTGACCTTCTCTTCGAACTTGCCAGCAACCAGGTGCTGGATCTGGTCTGTTTCTCCTTGTTCCATCGACCGGGTCCGGCCGATCTCCCGAGAGAGGTCAAAAGCTTCGTCTACCGCCGATAGAAGCTCTAGATACGTGTCGAGCCTTCTCTCTATAAAGCGTGTAGATGCTTGAGTGAAACGGTCCCTCTTGTAGGTTCCTCGGTCGCGGACAACCTGAAAGACCTGGCTTATCAAGGCGCCAAGTAGTGCGGCGGCGGCGGCGATGATGGCGGGCCAAAGGGTAGACATTGCGCTCAGTCCTCTCGGGCCTTCGAAGGAGTCGTTGCCTGCGCACGTAGCGGCAGCGGCGAAGCGTAGGTCGGGCAGTGCCGAAGTGTCCTACTCACGAGTGGCTAGAACGAAGGTGGCCATACTGGCAACGAATAGCCCCATGACACCGAATAGGAATCCGGGAAGCCATCCGTATTTCGTCACAAGGTAGCCTCCGACGGTCCAGATAGCGGCGGTGACAAGGAACAGGCCAAGTCCCGTCACCCGGACCGCACCCTTCCCGGTGTCCGCAAACAGATTGCCGACAAAGACCGTTGCTAGACCACCGAGAAGAAGAATCGCCGACACCGCGACTGCTACGAGCGCGGGGTTGGGTTTGAAGAGCCCGACTGCGGCAGCCAAGAGATAGATGATCCCGGCGGCAACGAGGTTTGCGATAACGTTGACGCCTACGTTGTACGCAAATCGCCCAGCTCTGTCCATCCGTTGCCCCCTAGTCGTCGTCGCTAGAGTAGCGCGTCGTTGGCGCCCGGATCGTCGTCATCGGTAACGAGTTCGACGGCTCGCAGGTTCGGTAAATCAGCAAGACGATGGGCCGTGCCTTTGGAATCCTTTTCAATGACTTCTGGATTCTCACCCAACCTCGTTCTTCGATCGAAATCGGCGACGGCTCTTTGGGCGTGCTCGAACTCTAGCTTGCGCAACTCGTGGGCCTCGAGAGACATTTGCGCCCTGTGGACATCCCATTGCATCTTCATGGCGAGAAGTTCTCGGAGCGCCCTAAGTACTCCATATCCGATGGCCGCCGCCGTCGCGAACGGAGTTTCCGAAATCGCGGACGTCAGCACAATGTCCCACGGGCTACCATACGACATTCGGCGTATCGACGCGGGTGGGAACTCGTTCGTTGACTGCCTCCTATTGAGAACGTCAGCGCGCGGCTGCGAAGCGATCTCCTGATATGTTGTTTCTTCGAAGCCGAGGGTTCGGAGTGTTATGAACTGTAGAAGCAGGTCAAGATTTACGAGGTCTTGCGCGAAATCTTGCGCCAGACGATCACGCGGAGCCTCAAGCGATAGGAATAGGTACTCGGCAGCCGTCCGCGTGCGTGTCTCTGACACCGTCCACCCCCTTGTTCTGGGCCTGCCGCGTCAGTCGGTAGCCCTCGGCATGCGAGGAGTTTGTCATAGAAGGGTTGGGCTGCCTATTCGTAGCTCCGCTGGCGCTTTGCAGGCCGGGAGCGGACCTGAGTAGAGGTCACGTCAGATCCCTCCCTTCAGTGTCGCCCCGCGCCCGGTCCCCACTTCCGCGCACAGCGGAACGCGCCCGCTGACTTGGCAGGGATGTTCGGGATGCCGACGGTCGGCAGGCGGCTATGGGGGAGGCAGGGCACAGGCTGACGCTTTGCTCCGGGACGCGCGAGAAGCCGGTGTGACGGTGCAAGAGGTGGCGGAGCTGACCGGCTACCACCGCAACAGCGTGCGTCGGATCGTGGACGAGGTCACCTAACAGCCGACCGGGGTACGATTCCGCACATGAGCACACACGGCACGAAGAGATTGGCTTGTGCTCATGGGGCGGGACAACCGTCATTTGACCTTCGCACGTGGTGCGCTGCTGGCGATCGTCGTGGTCGTCATCGTGGCGATTCTGCGGACCCCGCCTGAGCAAGTCCCGGACGTGGTCCGTGGGCTAGCTGACCTCGTGCGCGCGATGTGGCGCGAGTGAACCCGGTGGTCAGGGGCCTGCGGCAGGTGCGTGCAACCCGTGTACCGGGTTGCCGGAGCCGGTCGCGCCGACGCAGAGCCCGTGCGGACCCATGCCTTCCTGCTCCTTGAGGTCCGAGTTCAACGGGCTCGCCGTCCTCCCCGATGCCGAACGGCACCCGGAGCGGCTCCCGGGCTGCGCGGGCCGCCGGGCCGCCGCGACGTCGAAGGGGTCCGCGTCGCCGTCGACTCCCAGGAGCTCGAGCAGTCCCGGCGTCGACGGGCCGCCTCGTCGTGGGTGGCGCCGGGGGTCCGGCAGGGCGCGAGCCGCCGCGCGAGCGCCTCGGCCTCGGCCCCGCGAGCCCGTGCGGGCGGCCGAACCAGGAAGGTGATTACTGCTGGCCCGCCTGGTCCGCGTCAAGGGCGGCCTGCCCATTGACGGTGCCGCTGCTGGTGGTGGCGCGGTCGCGGTCGTCGGTGTGCCATCGGGCCAGTTGGTGGTCGCGTTCGCGCTGGTCGTGCTGGTGTTCGCGGTGGCGGCGGTCGGTGATCTCGGCGAGCGCGCGGTGGGCGCGGGCGAGCTCGGTCGTGGTCTCGTCGGGTCCGGGAACCCGGACGACGCCAGTGTCGCGCAGTCGGGACTTCTCGGCTGCCACGTCCCGCGGGTCGGGCCCGGTGGGGCCGGGGACCTCCAGGTCGTTCTGCTGGCCGTGCTCGTCGGCGGCCGGCGCCGAACCCCCGACCGCGTCGAGGCCGCGCTGACTGTGGGCGGCGGTGTCGTGGTCTTCCTGGTCGGCGGTGTCAGCCGGTGTGGTCGCCGGGTTGGGATGGTGGCCGACGTCTTGGTCGGTGTCCGGGAGGCCCTTTGGCCCGGATACCGCTCCGACTGCCGCGGTGTCCGAGTGGTCGTGGTCGTCGGCGCGTGCTCGGTCGGTGGCGTCGGCGGCCGGGTGCTCGCGGCGGGGCGGGCGCAGGTCGTGCGCGGTGTCGGTGGGTTCGGTGAGGTCGGTGTCGCTGATCTCGCGATGCGGGTCGTCTTCTTCACGGGCAGCGTGTTCGGCGGCGAGCCACTCGGTGGCGGTGACCGGCGGGGCGGGGTCGCTGCTGGCGTCGTGGGCTGCGAGGTAGGCGCGGGACTGGTCGGCCAGGGCGCGGGTCATCGCGGTTTCGGCGCTCCACGCGGCGTAGGCGTGGGCGATCTCGTCGAGCCGCCGGGCTTCCTCCCTGAGGTGCCCGGCCAGGGCCTCGGCGTCGTGGGCCTGCTGGGCGAGTTGCTGGCGCTGGTCGGGGTCGGTGGTGTTGGCGGCTTCGGCGTAGCGCAGCTGTGCGGTCTGGGCGTGCTGTTCGACGGCTTGGTGGGTGCCGGCGAGCAGGTTGTCGACGTAGGCGGGTCCCCAAGTCTGTTCGCGTTCCCAGGCCGCCACTCGTACCCGGTGGGCGCCGAGGGAGAGTTCGAGGGTGTCGCGGTCGTGTTCGGGCAGCCCGGCGGCGCGCCACGCGGCGCGGTAGGCGGCGTGGGCCTCGACCTGACCGCGCCCGGGCGCGGACCCGAGCACGTCGATTGCATCCACACCTGAGCGGGCACCGCCACGCCGGTCGGTGGGTTGATGCTGCTCGTCGTGGTCGCGGGCTTCGCGGTAGCCGGCGATGAGCCCGACGCGCTGGGTCCAGTCGGCGCGGGCGGCGGGGTCGTCGGGAACCGGACCGAGTAGCTCGACCGCCCAAGCGTCGGGGGTCTTGGTCTGGTGCTCGCCGAGGTTGCGGGTGCGGGTGTCGGCGGCCTCGGCCAGCGCGGCGAGGTAGCTGTCCCAGGCAGGGTCGTCGAGCCGAGGCCGCCACGCCTGCCAGGTGTCGCCGACCGGCTCGAAGGTGTGGGCAGCAGTGATTCGACCGTGGACGACGTAGGTCACCGACCGGGCCCCGTCCAGCGGGCGATCCACGATCGCGGCGTCGAGCACCTCGCGTGGATCGTGGCCGGCGATCTCGGCGGCGCGCAGGAGGCGGGTGAGGGTGGGGGTGCCGTCCTCGGCGGCGATCAGCGCCCGCTCCTCCGGAGTGAGCTGACCGGCGGCGGTGAGCTGGTCGAGCCAGCCGCTGGTGCGCTCGAGCGAAGCGAGGTGGGCCGCGTCGGCGAAGCGCTCGGCGGCGGTCCGCACCGACCCCGCCTCGTCGGCCGCGGCTTCGGCGGTGGCGACGGCGGCGCGGGTGGCGGCCGCGGCGTCGCCGGCGCCCTCGAGGGTGTCGGCGAGCACGGAGCGGGGGTCACGGTGCAGCGCGTGCTCCCGCTCGGTGCCGTGCGCGAGATCGTCAGGGGCGGTGGTGGTGGCGAGGTGCGCGGTGTTGTTCTCCCGCCCGCGCGAGAGCCCGACGTAGGCCGCGGCATGCGAGGTCCGCGGGGTGATCACCGGGTGGCTGGTGTCGACGCTGAGCCCTTCGACGGCGTGCACCGTGCCGGCGTAGGCCAGCGACACGTCGGCGGCGACATAGTCCGCAGGAAGCACCAGCCGCACCCCCGCCCCACGGTGGTCGCGGGTCGATCCGCGGGTGGGGGTGACGAGCAGGGCACCGTCGTCGCGGGTCTCGAGGACGGTGAAGATCTCGCGGTTGATCGGGCCGCGCGGGTTGTGGTGGCGGCCGGCGAGTTCCCAGCCGTTGCGGCGCGCCGCGATGGTGTCACCGACCCCGGCGTAGGTGCCGTCCCGCTGGAGTTCGACGCCGTGCTCGGCGACCCGGCCGAGCCGGACCAGCTCGTGGCGCAGCTGCCCGGCGAGCCGGGCGGCCTGGTCGTTGGTGTCGACCACCAGCACCGAGGTGCGTCCGGCGAGGGTGTCGGCCAGCCACGCCCGGGCGGCCGACTGCTCGGCTTGTTCGAGGGTGCCAGCGTTGATCAGCCGGCCGTGGCGGTGGTAGTCGGCCACCACGCTCGGGTCGCCAGCGCGCAGGCGCAGTGAGGCGGGCCCTTCCCACGCTGCGGTGAAGCGGCGGGCGTCGGTGAGTTCGTAGCGGGCCCCAGTTTGGGCGATGAGGTCCATCGCCCCGCCGGCACCGACGGCGGCGAGCTGGCGGTGGTCCCCGACCAGCAGCAGCTTCGCCCCCGCCGCCTCCACCACGGCGTGGACGCGGGTCAGCGCGGCGGTGTCGGCCATCGAGGACTCGTCGACCACCACCAGATCCCCGCGCCCGAGGCGCCACGGCTGGTCGTGCTCGGAAGGCATCCGGTTCTCGGCGGCGGAGGCCGCGAGGCGGTCCTGGGTCGCGAGCCAGCGGGCGGTGTTCGCCGCGGTCAGCCCCTCGCTAGTAAGGACGTCGGCGGCGGCTTGGCTGGTCGCCAGCCCGAACACCCGCCGCCCTTCCCCACCCGCCGCGTCGCTCCCGGTCCAGGCGTGGGCGAGGGCGCCGACGGTGAAGCTCTTGCCGGTCCCGGCCGGCCCGATGAGGGTTTCGAGGCTGGCGCCGGAGGTGAGTACGCCGCGCACCGCAGCGGCCTGATCCGCACCGAGCTCGACCCCCTCGGTCTTGAGCTGGCGCAGGACGGTGTCGGCGGCGCGCGGGGAGAGCCGGGTGGCGCCGTGGTCGCGGGTGGCGGCGCGCAGCGTGTTCTCCGAGTGCACGTGCTCCGGGGTCGCGTAGAGGCCCCCGCCCGGCGCCCGGTAGGCCGAGGTGCCGTTATCGAGGCGCAGCTCGTCGGGGAGCTGGTCTTCGCCGGGGGCGTCGGGGTCGAGGCTGGTCGCCATCGCGGTGGCGTGGGCCGAGAGGCGATCGAGGAGCTCGGTGATCTGGGCGGGATCGTCGATCCCGAGATGGTCGGGGAGGCGGGCGTCGATCTCGCGAACCAGGTCAGCGCGGGTCCAGGCGGCTTTCTTGGCCTGCACCCCGGCCAGCGCCGCCTCGAGCACCGCGTCCGGCGACCACACCTCACCCTCGGTGCCGCCAGGCCCACCAGCCTCGCCGGCTTCGTCACCGGGCTGGTTGCGGGTGTTCAGGTAGGCGTGGGCCACGGAAGCGAGCCCACCGGTGACCTCCGAGGCGATCTGGGCGTCGACCCGGTCGAGCAGCGCCTCCCGGGACTCCCCCTGATGGGACTTGGCGCGCCGGGAGGTGAGGGTGGCCTGGCGCTGGAGGCGGTCGCGCTCGACGCCGTTGACCTCGCGGCCGTGGCGGGCCTCGAACCCGGCTATCAACTCGGCGGCCTTCGCGCTCACGGCGCGGCGGCGGGAGGAGAACATCTCGGTCGCGGTCGGGCTCACCACCGTCACCTCACGCGCTTTGCCGTCGGGGCGCATCGCCATCCGAACCCCGAGGTCGGCGGCGAGCCGCTCGGACAGGACGCGTTCGCCCACCGCCGCGGCGGCCGGGCGCATCCGGTGGATCGCGCGGGAGTCCAGGGTGCGCCAGTCGCCGTCCGGGCCCTGGACCCGGTTGACGATCGGGTTGTGGATGTGCAGCTGCGGGTCGTGATCCCGCGAGTCGTGCTGGAAGAACGACGCCACCGTCCAGCCGTGCGCGTCCACCCAGCGGCCACCGTGGCCGCCGTGGTGGCCGACCCGGGCGTAGCCGGCGTGGTCTTGGAGGTAGGAGAGGGCGGCGTCGTTGCCGGCCCAGATCGCCGCCTCGACCGCTTGTCGATAGCCGGCCCACACGGCCTCGGCGTCGGGGTCGCCGGTGCGGCGGGCGCGGACCTCGGCGGCTTCGAACGCGGTGTGCAGCACGGTCACGCTCTTTTGGACGCTGAACGTGACGTCGAGGAAGGCGACGTTGCGGCGGGCCTTGAGCCCGGCCTCGATGCGGAGTTCGTCGCGGCGTTCAGCGGTGGCTTGCGGCTCCCGTTCAACCATCGCGGCGTACAGCTCGTCCTCGGAGGTGTAGGCCCGGCCGGTGTGCCCCAGCGTCGCGGCCTCACTCCAGCGGGAGGGGTCGCGGAACGCCTCGTCGCGGGGGTCGAGGAAGCGCTCGAACACCGCCCGCATGTCCTGCGGGTCGACCTCGCCCGCGAGGCCGAGGGCGGCGGCGCCGGCGCCCCACCACCGGCCCGGGGGTTCGCCGTCGGCGACCGCGCCGGTGTAGTAGTTCTCCCGCCCCGCGGCGACCTGGCGCAGCAGGTAGTCCACCGAGTAACCGGTAGCGATGCTCAACACCCCGACCCCCACGACAGCGCCGCCACGCAGTGAGCGGGAGCCGACGAGTAGGAGTCCGCAAGATCGACAACGGTGCCGGAGAACAGCTCGGGCGCGGAGCGCCCGTATGGCCGGCCGGAGGCCTGCCAGAACCTCGGGATCGTGATGCCTCGGTGTGAGTCGTTTGATCTTTCCCTTGATCTCTTCGTCCTTGGGTCTTGTTGCTCCTGTCTTGTCGTCTGTTCGGCGTAGTGGTCGGTGTCGGTTGCTGGTCTTGGTTCTTGGTCTTTGTCTTGATCCTGGTTGTTGCTCGCGGTCGTGGTGGTCGGCTGCTGTGTGGTCATGGGTGGGCCTCGTCGGTGGGGTCGTTCTCGCTGGTGTTGATCAGGTGCAGGGGCAGTGGTCGGTCGCGCAGCGCTTTGAGCGCGGCCGCGGCGGTGCCGCGGGACACCTCGGCGGCGGCCACGAGCTCGGAGACGGTCGGCCAGACGCCGTGGCGCTGGGCGAGCCGCGACGCGACCGCCTCGGCCCGGTCGCGGGCCGGCGAGGCCGCCGCCCGCGGGTGCAGGACAGCCGACCGGCGGTCGTCAGCGCGCTCGGGGCCCACCGGGTCCGGGTTCTGCCCGGGCTCGGGCTGAACGACGCCGGGCGGGACCTGGGCCTGTACAGCGCTGGCGGTGAACGATGTTCGATGAACAGGTTCGGGCTGAACAGCACGAGGGCTCGCGGCGGCGAGCAGGTAGAGCAGGTGGGCGACCACGGCCGCGGCGACGGCGGGCCAGGCGCCGACCCCGAACCGCAGCGCAGGGGCGACCTCGACGGTGGGGCCTCCGGCGAGGTAGGTCGCCTGGGCGAGCCCGGAGAGGCCGGCGGCGGTGACGACCACGACCCAGGCGTAGCGGGCCGCCCCGTCGCGGAGGCGGGCGGTGGCGCCGTAGGCGACGAGCGCGAGCCCGTCGGTGATCAGCGGGTAGAGCCACGCGATCCCGGAGGGGACACGGGCGGCGACGGCGACCTCGAACAGCCCGTGCGCGGTGGCGATGGCGGCGCCGAGCGCGACCGCCAACCCGGGTAGCCACAGCAGCGCACCCGTGCCACGCGCGCCCGACGCGCGGTCGCCCCGCGCAGGGTCGGTGTCGGCCATGGGCGATCAGTCCGTGTCGACGTCGACGCTGCCGCGCTCGACGGTGCGGTCAGCGGTGTGCCAGTGGGTGAGTTGCTCGCGACGCTGCTGGTCCTGATCGACGTGTTCGACGGGTCGGACAGCGCGGCGGGCCGCCCTGTCTGCGGGGGCTCCAGGAGACGACGAACCCTGGTTCGGACCGGCGTTGCGGGTGGCTTCGCGGTCGAGGCGTGCGACGGCGTGGCGGAGGTCGTCGAGGGTGCCGCAGAAACAGTGGAACTGGTCGGGCGCGATCGCGTTCATGTGCGCGAAGTAGATCTTCGACAGGCGGTCCCACTCGGCCCGCTGGGCGGCTTCGCGGGCGCGCTGCTGCGCGCGGGGCTCGGCCTGCCCGGCGGCGGTCATCGCGACCACCGCTCCCGCTCGGCGCCGTTGACCTCGGCGCTGATGCCCGATCCGTCCCGTCCTGCCGTGCTTTCGGCGACTGGCTCGGGTGGTGGGTCGTCGCGGGCGCCGGCCCACCACCAGGCGATCGACGTGGTGGCCTCGACGCCCGGCACCGGCGTGGCGCCGAGAGGAGCGGTGGCCCAGCCGGGGCGGGTTTGGTGGCGCTCGCGCGAGCAGGACCCGACGGCGGTCTTGAGGCGGCGCACCACGCCGGGGCGTTGCCGGTCGTGCCAGTCTCCGGCCAGCTGGACCGAGGCGCCGCGGCCTTCGTAGGCGGCGCGCCAGGCGTACATGAGCCAGAGGAGTTCCTCGACGACGTCGGGGTGCCAGAGCCAGCACTCGGGCAGCACCGCGGTCCCGTCGGGGTAGCGCAGGAACACCGCGTGCAGCCACCGGCACAGCTCCTCGAGCCAGCCGGTGAGCGCTTCGCTGTCGGTGGGAGCGGTCAGCCAGGAGGGCGCGACGGTGGGGCCGGGTCGCGCCGGTGTGGCGGCGAAGGCGTCGGCGAGCTGGGCCACCGTGCGGGCGAGGTCGTCCACCCGGGTCGGGGTGCCGAGCAGGGCGTCCAGGCTGCGGCGCAGCCCGTCGACCTCACGGGCCAGCCCGGCCAGGGCCTCGACCCGCGCGAACTCGCCCTCGCCATCGCCGGGCGCGGACTGGCCGGGTGGGCGGCGGGTCACCGACCCCACCCCGGCACGCCGACGCCGTCGTCGCCGCTGTCCCCGGTGTCGGTGCGGGTGGCGTGGTCGTCGTCGTGCCAGCGGGCCAGCTGCTCGCGCCGCTGCTCTTCGTCCGGGATGCTCTCGTGGGCGCTCTGCGGGGCCAACGCACGCAGGTTCTCGATGCGCTGGCGCAGCCGGTCGGGGTCATCGGGGGCTTCGAGGTGCGCGCTGGGGTCCCGGTCGTCGAAGGCGGCTTCGTCGGCCAGGTGATCGCTGACGATCTGGTCCTCGACAAGCCACCCCGCGGCGGCGAGCGTGTCCGGCCGACCGCGCTCGTCGCGGGGGAGGTCGTCGAGCGCGTCGTGGGCCGGGAGCGGCGCGAGCCTGTCCAAGGCCTGGAGCCGCTGGTACTCCGCCCAGGCGTAGGGGTCGGAGTCGTGGGCGCGGTCGGAGAGCACGGCGCGCTCCTGGGCGCCCTCGAGCGCGTCCTCGACCTCGGTCAGTCGACGAGACGGCCGAACCGGCGCGGGCGGGGTGTTCTTGGCGAGCCACGTGGTGCGGGCGGCGGCTTCGACGTCCGAGGCCGGCTCGCGCCAGTCGGCGTCGCCGTACTCCGCCGCCGGGTTGTAGACCGTGGTGGCGTCGGGCCGGCTGTCGAGGTAGGCCTCGTGCCGCTCGGCGGGCCACGGCCGCGTCGTTCGCGGGATGCCGGGTCCCTGCTCTGGCTCGCTCATCGCAGCCATCTCTCATCACTGCTTCGGGGGTGGTCGTGCTCGCCGAGGACGGGCGGCCTGCCCGGGTCGACGTCGATGACCAGCGGTGGCCGGGCCTCTGAAGGCGAACGCGGTGCGGGCACGCTCGGGCTCCGTCGGGTAGCCCTCCGCCGCCACCGGTCGGCGACACGGGCGCGCCACGCGGTTCGCCGCGGGCGGGCGAGCCGTCGCAGCACCGCGGCCAGCCCGACCTCGAGCCAAGCCCGGGCCCACTCCCCACGACCTCGCCAGCCGACTGCGGGCTGGGCGCGCAGGGCGCGGACGTCGCTGCGGGTCCACGCCATCCGGGCTCGCCCGATCACCGGGGCGATCCCCCGCCGGTACACGACGACCTTCCCGGCCGGGAGGTTCGCGATCTGGGACGGCGCGAGCACCGGCACCTTGCGCACCGTGCGCGACGCGACCCGCCCGTGCAGGTCGGTGGTGGTGATCCGCTCGTCGCGCTCCCCGGCCAGCGTCGACCAGAACGAGAGGTCGTCGCGGTCGCGGGTGCCGCCGAACAGCATCACCGAGCCGGTGTTGTTCAAGATGGTGGCGGTCTTGTGCTCCCCATACCGCGCGAGGAGCTGGGCGCGGGACTGGAACGGGGCGATGATCGTGACCCCGCGCCCGCCCATGTCCGCGGTCCAGTTCTCCAACGGCACCGGCGAGATCAGCGCCGCCTCGTCCAGCGCCAGCAACAGCGGCGGATCGAGCCGCCCGGCGGGTTTCGTCGTGGCGAGCCGGCGGGCTTCGCGGGCGATGTGCCCGGTCAGGGCACAGACCAGAGGGCCGGTGTCGGCCTCTTCCGCGCCGAGCAGGAACACCGTCGCCTTCGCGGCAAGTAGCTGCTCCACATCGAACGGCCGGTCCGTCGGCGCGGCGGCCGCGGCAGCGTCGGGATGGTTCAGCCATCCCAGCGCCGGCATGATCGAGTTGGTGATCGAGGTACGGGTGCGGTCGTTGGTGGTGACGAACTGCTCGGCCGCCTTGTCGAACGTCTCCACCTGCGACCGGCGCAGCAGCGCGGGCACCTCACGGCTGGCGCGGTCGTTGTCGGCCACCCAGCCGAGCACGTCGCGCATCGACCCCCGCCCTAGTGCCGCCGCATGTAACAGGGCGGCGAGGACCCGGCGGGCCTGGGCATCCCACCGCTCCGCGTCGCCGTGGCTGGCGCGGGAGGTGGCGGCGACCATGTCGGTGGCGCGTTCCATCGCGGTCACCGGGTCGGTGCAGCCGGTCAGCGGGTCGAAGCTGATCGTCGAGCGCAGCCCACCGAGCCCGACCGGGTTGAACACGAACACCGGCCCCCGTGTGCGCTGCCGGATCGGGGCGCACAGCTCCAGCAGGTCGGTACGCGTCGAGGTCACGACCGCGGCGCCGGGGGCGTCGAGGACCCGGCCGGCCAGCCACCCGGTCTTGCCGGTGCGCGGGCCCCCGAACACCAGGGTCACGTCCTCGACCGAGGACCACACCCGCTGCACCCCCACCCGGCACAGCTCCACCCCCACCGCCGAGGTCGGCGTCGCCCAGCCTTGGCGGCGGGTCAGCGAGCCCAGCGACGGCCGCACGGTCCCCGCCCGCCGGCGCGTCGCGACCGTCCCGGCGTGGCGGGCCACGTCGAGGCTCGACGCGACCCCGGCGCGGCGACGCGAGCCCGCCGACCAGCGCGACACGATCGACCGGCTGCGCGACCAGCGATGCCACCCGACCAGCGCCAGCAGCACGCCGAACATGAGCAGCGCCGGCCACGACAGCGCCTGCACCAACGTGATCGCCGGCAGCGCCGCCAGCGCCCCGCACAGCAGCGCGGAACGGCGCGCGCCGCGCAACACCTGCACGACGGTGGCGCCGACCAGCAGCCCGAGAATCAACAGCGTCGTGATCACCGGGACCACCCGCCCTCACGACCGCGCAGCTCGAGCACCTCGGCGGCGTCGGCGAGCCAATAGCCCCCGGCGCGGTGGGCAAGCTGGAAGGTCACGCCCTCGCCGGTGATGCGGCGCGCCCACGCCTGCGCCACGTCGTCGGTCATCGGCTCGTCGGTGCGCCCGGCCACGGCGCCGTCGATGAACAGCGCCCAGGTGATCGGCCCGCCGCACGGCGCGTCCCCGAGCTCGACCCCGAGCACCGTTCTGGCGACGTCGGCGTGGACCAGCTCCACGCCCAACAGCAGCGGCATTGTCGACCCCGCGCTTCCACGCGGTGAACCGCCCGAGGTCCGGCGGCTACCCATCGCCCTCTCCCTCCTCGTCCTTGCGCCACGCCCCGAGCGCCGCCGCGCGGCGGGCGCAGTCAGCGAGATGGCCCGTCTCCCGGTCGTCCGGGTGGCAGGCGAACGGGCCGCTGTCGCGCACCCGGCTACGGCAGGTCATGCAGGTCCACACCGCCGAGTCCGGCCAGGTGCTCACCGCGGGAGGTGGAGGCCGGTGCTCGATCAGCCACTCCCACGCCGCCTCACCTCGCGAGCTCCCGCCCGGCTCGGCCGCGAGATCGAGCGCCCGGCCGACGGCGTCCCAGCTGTGGCCCGCGCCGCGGGCCCGAAGCGCCCAGTCCCGCAGCGCACCCGCCGCCACATCGGCCACGAGCCGTCCGGCCCGCACCCCGGCCAGCGGGTCGGAAAGCCCGGGACGGGACACCCCATCGAAGCCCTCGACCGGCTCCTGCTGCTCGGTCGCGTCGAACGCGGCCACGGCGACCCGACGCACGTGATCGCGCGTCGACCACGCCGCCTGCTCCCGCCGGCTCACCTCCAACGCGCTCACCGGGAGCCACCTCCCCGAGCCGTGCTCGACTGCGCGGCGAGCTCCGTGGGCAGGCGGGCCGCCCAACGCGCGACGGTGCGGGCACTGACCCCGTACTCCGCGGCAACCTCCGGCTGCGAGGACCCGGCCTCGAGCAGCGCCAGCCACCGCGGCTTCCGCGGCCCAGGACGTTCCCGCTCTGCCCGGGCTCGTCGGCGCTCGTGCTCGGTCATCCCGCCGGCGACCCCGTGCGGCAACCGCTCCAGCGCCTCGACGAGGCACTGCTCGCGGACCGGGCAGCGGCGGCACACCGCCTTCGCCGCCTCGACCTGCCGGCGCACCAGGGGCTCGTCCAGCGCGTCGTCGGTGGTCTCGGGGAAGAACAGCTCAGGGTCGACGCCCCGACACGCGGCTTGAACCCGCCAGTTCGTGTCAGCCATGTCGGTCGCGGGGTCAGTCATGGCTGCCGCCCACCAGCTCGTCCACCGAGTCCTGCCCGCTCTCCGGGGTCCCGTCGTGGCCGGCAGCAGCAGACGCCGCCGCACGGACAGGGCGGGCCGTGGCGTAGCGCAGCGACACCCCGAGGTCGTCGACCTCGAGCTCGATCACCTGCCGGCGCTGGCCCTCCGCGGTCTCGAACGACCGCTGCCGAAGCCGCCCGGTGACCACCACGCGGTCGCCCTTGCTCAGCGACTCCGCGGCATGCTCCGCGAGCGGGCCCCAGGCCACGCTGCGGAGGAACAGGGCCTCGCCGTCGGTCCACTCGCCCGCCTGGCGGTCGAAGCGCCGGGGCGTCGAGGCCACCGTGATACTCGCTCGAGCTGCCCCGCTGGGCAGGTACCGCAGCTCGGGGGCATCGGTCAGGTTCCCGACGATGGTCAACGTCGTCTCGTTCATGACTGTCTCCTCAGTTGGTCAGCCGCGTCGGACGCGCAGCTGGGTGTCGATGGGTCCCGCCGGACGGCGGGTGGAGGCGTCCTGGCTGCCTCCACCCCGCGTGCGGGCGCCGCCGGCCGTCGAGGTCTCCGGGGTCAAGGGCCGGACAGCGTCCGGCCGCGCAGCGGCGCCCTCGGCGCCCTTGAGGCAGGAGGAACGGCCGGCTCACGCTCGGCGGGACACATCACCTCGGTGTCGCCTTCGGCGACTCGTTCCGGCTCCTCGGCCACGCGGCCTTGAGCGGCCTCGCCGGCGCGGTCCTCAACCGCCCGCCGGCGCCCCGGAAGCACCCGAGAGGGCGGGGGTCGTGGCCTGATCGACCACCGACATCAACCCGCCGATAGCCCCCGGCAGACCCTGCCCGACCGGGGTGCCGATGAACAGCACCAGAGCAACGAGGGAGAACACCACCGCGCCCGCGGCCGACCGGGTCTTGGCGCAGAGGAACGCGCCCAGGATCGCGAAGAGGATGAGCAGGCCGACGCTCATGACCGCCCACCACCAAGCGGCCCGAGCAGCGACGAATTGCCGTCCGGGCGGTCCGCCGTCGCTTCCGCGACGAGTCCCTGGATCACGGTGGCCGGAATCAGCAGACGACCACGAATGCGGATCGCACGCAACTCGCCGGAGTTGATCGCGCGATAGACCGTCATGCGCGACATCTTGAACATTGCAGCGACCTCGGCCACGTCGTAGAACGTCGGCGCTGTCGCAGTCCCTTCGTTGAGCGTCACGATTTCCTCCGAAGCTCCTCCGACCTCACCGAGTCGTGGCGAGGCAACGCAAGAGTGCGGAAGAAGCAGGGGACGCCTACACCATCAGGCAGGACAACTGGGGACGTCTTCGCTAGAATAAAGTCGTCCCTAGGGAAGTCGCGGAGGTCCAGGATGGCCAACGAACGTCTCCGTGACGCCCTGATGCACGCCGGGCACTCGACCGCCACGGCAGCCGACCAGGTGGGGGTAGACGCGAAGACGGTCGAGCGATGGCTGACGCAAGATCGAGTTCCGTACCCGCGCCATCGGGGCGCCCTGGCCGCGCTTGTCGGTCGGAGCGAGTCCTACCTGTGGCCGGCCGCCGTCCCAGCGCAACGGCAGAAGAAGGCCGCAACCTCGGAAATCGTCGAGACATTTCCGCACCGCAGCGACGTGCCGTCTCGCCTCTGGGACGACCTTCTCCAGCGCGCCTCGACTCGCATCGGCGTGCTGGTCCACGCGGGGCAGTTCCTCCACGAGCGACCCGGCTTCATCGCGACCGTGAAGGCCAAGGCGGAGGCCGGCGTCGACGTCCGGGTCGCCTTCGGCGCACCCGAGAGCGAGGCCACCGAGCGCCGGAGCGCCGAGGAGAAGCTCGGGCCGGGCGTGCTCGGGGCGCGCATCAGGTACGGCCTGGTCAGCTACCGACCGCTACTCCAGACGGAGGGCGTCGAGTTCCGTTTCCACGAGACGACGCTCTACAACTCGATCTTTCGGTTCGACGATGAGATGATCGTCAACATGCACGTCTTCGGCGTCCCCGGTCCTCACGCGCCCGCCATGCACTTGCGCAGACTGGCTGCGGGCGACGTGTTCGAGACCTACGAGCGCAGCTTCTTGGACGTGTGGGAGCAGTCGAAGCCGGCCGAGTGGTAGTGGCGTGGCCAGAATTGATTACTTCGAGAGTCCGGACGCTCCTCGAGCGAACAGCATCGTCATCGCCGTCAGCGCCTTTGTTCTTGACAGCGATGAGCGACTGCTAATGATCCGTCGCACCGACAACGGCTACTACGCCCTTCCAGGCGGCCGCCACGAGCTCGGTGAGACGATGACGCAGACGGTTCTCCGTGAGACCGAGGAAGAGACTGGCATCATCGTTGAGGTCATCAGCCTCGTCGGAATCTATTCCAACCCTAGGCACGTCCTGGCCTACGACGACGGCGAGGTCCGCCAGGAGTTTTCGATCTGCTTCCGGGCGCGCCCGGTCGCCGGCTCGCCGCGGACGAGCGACGAGTCGAGCGAGGTCGTGTGGGTGCCCCGTGAGGACATCGCCGGCGTCGACATCCACCCGTCGATCCGCCTGCGGATCGACCACGGCTTCCGGACCGAGGCTCCGCCTTACTACACCTGATCGGCGAGCCCGACCGACGCCAGCCACTCGCGCGACCGCCGGACCGCAGCGCGGCGCTCGTCCATGCCAGCGTCGAGGGCGCGCGTGACGTAGTGGTCGGGACCGTAGCGCTCCCGCACCTCCGTCATCCGGTCCTCGAACTCAAGGTCCGTGCCGTCCGGGCCCGTCGTCATGTCGCAGTACCACAGCAGGTCGCGGATCAGGGTCCGCTCGTCGTTGAACGCTGCGAGCTCGTTGGCGACTCCGAACTCCTGGGCCTCCGCCCATGCCGAGGAGTGGAAGGCGACGAGATCGACGAGACGAGTGGGAGCCTGGACGCGTTTGAGGTAGCGAGCTCCGTCGAGCGGATGAAAGCCGCTGTCCTCGACGCCCGGTGTATAGCCGATGTCGTGCACCCACGCGGCCGCTTCGAGGAGTTCGCCGTCGCGGCCGAGCTCCCGCCCGACAAGACGCGCCTTGCCAGCAACGGCCCTGACGTGGGCCCAGCGTCGCGGCAGAGATGCCGCGAGGAGCAGTCCTGCGTGCTCTTCGGCGTCCGGCGGGTCGAGCGGCATCAGCCACAGCCTAGAGGCGGAAGGGACAGGCGCAGCGTAGGAACGGGGCCGAGCGCTCTGCCTTGCCAACCCGCATGAGGTCTGGACCACGCGGAGGTGGAGCGATTACGGAAGGACCCGCGCCCCGCGCCCGGTGACGACCTGGACGTATGCCCAACTCTCCAAGAGCTTGACCGCCCGCTGGACAGTCGAAGTAGAGACTGATCGTTGATTCGCGAGCGAGGGAAGCGACGGTAACAGCTCGCCAATCGGCCAGTCACCGGCCTCGATCTCGTCGGCCATGGCGTGCGCCACGACTTCGTAAGGATGGCTTGCTTTGCCGACCGGTCGAACGCGCGCCGTCGGCGCCGGTCGACGCGGCATCCGCGAGAACAGGGTCGACGAGGCGCGCTGGTCAGACTCGGAGACCCACGCGGTGTACACCCGGAGCGTCGTCGTGCCCCCGCCCGCGTGACCAAGCCTCCCCGCCACAGTGCGAACGTCGACGCCCGCGGTGATCAGCTCGGTCGCCGAGTAGTGCCGGAGTTTGTGGATCGTCGTCTTGATGCCGAGACGCGTGGCGAGCTTGGTGTACCGCTGCGAGACCGAATCCGGCAGCAGGTGGGTCGAGCCGTCAGGCAGCCGCGAGAACACGAACGCGTCGTCAGACAACGAGGTGTCCACCGAGTGAGCCCGCCCCTCACACAGAGCGCGGTGGGAGCGAAGGAGAGCGACGGACTCGTCGTCGAGTGCTAGACGACGGTGCTGGTGGGACTTGGTGTCCTTCTCCCACCGCTGCCGTCCGCGCTGACCGATGCTTCGGGCCAACACCAAGGTTCCGCGGACAAGGTCGACGTCTCGCCACCGGAGGCTGCAGAGCTCACCGCGCCGCAGGCCGGTCACCATGACCAGCCACACCAGCAGGCCCCAGTCTGGGTCTTTCCACGCCTCGTTGAGGAGACGGGCGGCTTCCTCCGGCGAAGGGGGTGTCGGGTTGGGCTTCGGGGCTGCGGGAGGTTCGGCAGACTCGATGGGGCTCGCGGGTATCCATCGCCAGCGCACGGCGCGCTTCAGGGCGCCGCTGAGGATGAAGTGGATCTGGCGAACGGTCGCTGGCGCCAGCGGCCTGCAGACGTGGACACGGCACCGAACGTCGCAGGTGTGATCGTGGGACGTTCGGTGGTCGATGCGAGGGCGTCGATCGCAATGGACACGGCATCGGCGCAGCTCCGCGTAGAACGAATCGAAGACGTCTCCGTCGAGGGCTCCCACCTTCACCCCGCCGATGAGGGGGCGGATGTGCCTCTCCGCGTAGCCGATGTACGTGGAGACCGTGCTCGCGTCGCGGTCGATGACCTCGAAGTACTTGTCGAGCATCTGATTGACCGTCGCAGAGGTCCGGGGACTTCGGCGTTCGTCGAGCTGGGTTCCGAGGCGACGCGCAGCTTTCTCTGCCTCACGGGCGGCCCGTGGACCGGGAGGAATGACTTCGCGGAGGTACATCCGACGCCCGGTGACGGGGTCCAAGCCGGCGAAGAGCGAGACCCGCAGGGACCCGCTCGGCAACGTCTCCACTGTGCCGCGCTGTGCACCTCGACGGCCTCGCTCGGGAGCCACGGTGGGAAGCGTACAACGCAGTGTGCTCCACGATCCGCTCCACGAAGACCCACCGAGCGGCTTCTAGGCGAGCCTTGGCAGCTATCGTCGCAGGTCAGAGGAGTGGGCCCCGTGGGACTCGAACCCACAACCAGCGGATTAAAAGTCCGATGCTCTGCCCATTGAGCTAGAGGCCCGCTCCCGGGGAAGCCTAGCGCCGACGCCATCTGCTCCACTCGGCGCACTCGCTCCTCCGCTCGGCGCCCGACACCGGCGCGAGGACGGTCCCGGAAGCGGACAGTTCGGGGTACCGGCCCCCTGAGAGCCGCTGCTTCCGTGACGCAACGACCATCCCGTCGGCGAGCAACCCGGGACGGTCCCGGGGTGTTCGACACGGCTGAATAGCCCAAAGGTGCAGGTCAGCGGGCTATCGACACGCCGCGTCCAGCGGCGCCGACCACAGGCCGTCACCACGCGGAGCGCGACCCACCGTGATGCGGCCGATGGCGATTGGTGACCCGACCGAGACGTATCGTCATCGCCGGTCCTGCTCCACGGGACCGAGAACCGCCGCGTCTGTTCGGAAGGACACGAGTTGGGTCGTCACCAGAAGTACTCCGACCGCCGCCTCACGCGCGCCCTGTTGACCGGCAGCGCCGTCGGCGTCGGGGTGCTCCAGGCTGCGGTCCCCGCGCTCGCCGCGCCGGCCGCACCCGCGCCCGCACCGGCCGCGCCGGCCCCGGCGCCCGCCACCGCCCCCGCGAAGGCGCCGTGCGAGGCCGCCGCCAAGGCCTGCGTCTCGATCTCACAGCAGAAGGCCTGGCTGACCGACGGGAAGGGCAACGTGACCCGCGGCCCCATCCCTGTGACCACCGGCGGCCCCGGGCATGAGACGCCGCAGGGCGTGTTCCACGTGATGTGGAAGGACCAGTTCCACCACTCGCGGGAGTACAACCAGGCCCCGATGCCGTACTCGGTGTTCTTCGCGCCGGGCGACGCCTTCCATGGCGGCAGCCTGCAGCGGGCCTCCGCAGGCTGCGTGCACCTCGGCGACGAGGACTCGAAGGCGTTCTTCAACTACTTGCAGGTCAACGACGAGGTCCAGGTCCTGCCCTGATCCGGGAGTAAGGAGGCCACTCGCATGTCGATGGCCATGGTGATGTCCGAGATGCCCGACGTCTACCGCCGCGTGCTCGCCGAGCACGTGCCGGACGGCGGTGGCCGCTGCAGCGCCTGCCGCAACGTCTCCGGGGAGACGGCGTCGTGGCCCTGCCAGACCTACCGGGTCGCCCAGGAGGCGAAGTGGGTCGGCGAGGGCAACCTGCCCGGCACCGGCCCGCACGGCCCGGTCAACCCGATGGCTCCCCCGGAGCCGCCCCGTCGCGGCGAGCGGTCGTGGTCGCTCGAGGCGCCGCGCACCGGGGACGTCCCCGGCTTCGGGTTCTCCGATCTTCCCGTCGGCGGGCATCCGGAAGGTGGACGGCGCCGTCGTCACGACGGCCAGGCTCCGTTCGGCTCCGAGCGCGACGCGCCCTACGGCGCGTCGTTCGGGGTGGACGACCGCCCCCGTCACGCCGCTCGCTAGCGCGGGGCGGCCGAGCCTGGGGTGAACGGCCCTATCGGCGTGCTCCCCTGATTCTGACGTTCAACGCCAGAAACGTGCCGTTGCTGCCGCGGGAGGGCGGCGCCCACGCCGGAACGACCACACAGGAAGACCCCCGGAGCATGCTTCCCACGACCGATGGCCGCGGGGCCCGGGTGGACGGGGCCGAGCGCTCCGGGGGTCCGATGTCCGTCGGGGATTCACCGGTCGACGTGTCCGCCCCCCAGGGGAGGAACCGGTCAATTCCACGACCTGACGTCGACTAGCTGACGGACACCTCACGAGTCCTGTCGTTCTTCAACGTCGGACCACCTCCTCTCCCGTGTACCTCCACGCTAAGCCGAGATCGCGGACCCCGCAATCGGGTTCGCCGCTCAGGAGAACCCGCAGCTCAGGGGCGGGTTCGCCACGCGAGGAGGTCGTCGACCGAGCGGGTGTTGACGATCTTGTCGGCCGACACCTCGCACTCCACGGCGCGCTCGCACCCGTAGGGCTGCCAGTCCAGCTGGCCGGGTGCGTGGGCGTCGGTGTCGACCACGAACTCGCACCCCGCCGCCAGCGCCCGGCGCAGCAGGTCGCGCGGCGGGTCGAGCCGTTCCGGACGCGAGTTGATCTCGACGGCCACCCCGTTCTCGAGGCACGCGTCGAACACCGCGTCGGCGTCGAACGTCGAGGGCGGCCTGGTCCCGCGCCCGCCGGTGACGAGCCGCCCGGTGCAGTGCCCGAGCACGTCCACGAGCGGGTGCGAGACGCCGCAGACCATCCGCGCGGTCATCTCCTCCGACGGCGCCCGCAGCTTCGAGTGCACGCTCGCCACCACGAGGTCCAGCTCCTCGAGGAGGTCGTCCGGGGCGTCGATCGAGCCGTCCTCGAGGATGTCGACCTCGATGCCCCGCAGCAGGCGGAACGGGGCCAGCTCCGCGTTGACCTCGGCGATGACGTCGAACTGGCGACGACGGCGGGCCGGCGAGAGCCCGTTGGCCACCGTGAGGTTCTCCGAGTGGTCGGTGAGCACCATCCAGGAGTGGCCGAGGTCGCGAGCGGTGCGGGCCATCTCGAGGACGTCGCTGCCGCCGTCGGACCACGTCGAGTGCGTGTGGCAGTCGCCGCGCAGCAGCCGGCGCAGCGCCTCGCCCCCCGCGACCGGCTCGGTGTGCCGGCTCTCGAGCTCGGCGAGGGTCTCCGGGGTCCGTCCCGCCACGACGTCGGTGACGACCGCCGCCGTCTTCTTGCCCACGCCCTTGAGGTCGGTGAGTGTGCCCGCCGCGGCGCGCGAAGCCACCTCGTCGGGACCCAGCTCCGCCAGCCGTTCCGCCGCCGTGCGGTACGCCCTGACCCGGTGGGTCTCCGCGCGCTCGCGTTCGAGGTAGAAGGCGACGGCGCGCAGGGCGGCGATCGGGTCACCGTCGACAGGCAGGGCGGTCACGGGGAAAGACATACCCCACCCGGGCCGGGAGTGGGCCGGGCCACGGCGGACAATCGGGGTGGACGATGTTCTACGAGGAGGTCTGCTCGTGCGGGTGACCGGAGTCGGGCACGCGGGGATGCGTTTCGAGACCGCGGGCGGCAGCGTGCTCTGCGACCCGTGGGTGAACCCGGCGTTCTTCGCGTCCTGGGTGCCCTTCCCCGACAACACGCAGCTGGATTGGGCGGCGCTCGGGAAGACCGACTACCTCTACGTCTCCCACCTGCACCGCGACCACTTCGACGCGGAGAACCTGCGCGACCACGTCTCCAAGGACGCCCGCGTGCTGCTGCCGGACTACCCCACCGATGAACTCGAACTGGAGCTGCGCGAGCTGGGGTTCCGGCACTTCGTGCGCACCAGGTCCGGGGTGCCGGTCGAGCTGGACGGCCTGCGCATCATGATCACGTCGCTCAAGGGGCCCGGCGACGGCCCGATCGGCGACTCCGCGCTCTCCCTGGACGACGGCACCGCCCGCATCGTCGACCAGAACGACGCGCACCCGCTGGACATCCCCCAGCTGCTGGAGTTCGGCGCCTACGACGCGCACTTCACGCAGTTCTCGGGCGCGATCTGGTGGCCGATGGTCTACAACCTCCCGAAGGCCGCGAAGCGCGAGTTCGCCCGCCGCAAGCGCATCGGCCAGGAGGACCGCGCGCTGCGCTACATCCGCGAGGTCGGCGCGCCGCACGTCTTCCCCACGGCGGGTCCGCCCTGCTTCCTCGACGACGAGCTGTTCCGGTGGAACGGCCTGGGCTACGAGGGCGTCGAGGGTGAGTCGATCTTCACCGACCAGTGGGAGTTCCTCGCCCGGATGCGCGAGCTCGGGCAGGAGGCCGGGTCCGAGCAGCAGGGCCACCTGCTGCTACCGGGCACGGCCGCCGAGATCGGCCACGGCACCGTCGCGGACCTGACGCACCCGATGCCGGACGCCGAGGTCGAGTCGATCTTCCTGGACAAGGAGCGCTACCTCCGCGACTTCGCCGAGCGCGCCCGCCCGACCATCCAGGCGCAGAAGGCCCGGTGGGCCGCGCCGCAGCCGGACATCCTGCGCCAGCTCAAGGAGTGGATCGAGCCGCTGATGAAGCGCGCCGACCACATGTGCGACGGCATCGGCGGCCCGGTCCGCATGGACCTGCACGGGATGCCGGCGAACACGCCCGGCGTCGACGAGGAGGGCACGCTCTCGATCGCGTTCGACTTCGCCGCCCGGGAGATCCGTCTCTACGACGGCGAGCAGGCCCGCTACCGCTGGGGTGTCCCGGCCACGCTCGTGGCGACTCTCGTCGCGACCGGTGAGGTCGACTGGTCGAACTCGCTCTTCCTGTCCGTGCGGTTCTCTGCGACCCGCGTCGGCCAGTACAACGAGTACCTCTACACGTTCTTCAAGTGTCTGTCCGAGGAGCGGATGGACTACGTGGAGAACTGGTACGACGCGCAGAACGACGACGGGCGCGACGTCGAGCTCGACGGCTGGAAGGTGCAGGCGCGCTGCCCTCACCTGTCCGCCGACCTCTCCAAGTTCGGCTCGGTCGACGGCGAGGTGCTCACCTGCACGCTGCACAACTGGAAGTTCAACCTCGCGACCGGCCGCTGCCTGACCAGCGCCGGTCATGAGATCCGCGCGGAGAAGATCACCGAGACGAACTGAGCGAAGGGCCCCATCGCTCAGTAGAGCCGCCCGTGGGCGCCCGTCGCCAGGACGCCGGCCGCGCTCGCGTTCCGGCGGTGGGCGCCCCTCGCCCGTCTAACCGAGCGAAGGGGCCCTTCGCTCAGAACCCGAGGTGGGCGGGCGCGCACAATGGGGAGCCATGGAGGCGCTGCGCATCGGTCCGCACGAGCTCACGACCCCCGTCGTGCTCGCGCCGATGGCGGGCGTCACCAACCCGCCCTTCCGTCGGCTGTGCCGCGAGCAGGGTGCCGGGCTCTACGTCTGCGAGATGATCACGGCGCGGGCCTTGGTGGAGCGCCACCCGGGCACCGACGAGATGATCGCCTTCGACGACGACGAGACGCCCCGCTCGATGCAGCTCTACGGCGTGGACCCGGAGACCGTCGGGCGCGCCGTGCGACGGATCGTCGACGAGGACCTCGCCGACCACGTCGACCTCAACTTCGGCTGCCCGGTCCCCAAGGTCACCCGCCGCGGCGGCGGGGCGGCGCTGCCCTACAAGCGCCGGCTCTTCGAGCGGATCGTCGGGACCGCCGTCGAGGAGGCCGCCCGCGGGGGACTGCCGCTGACGGTGAAGATGCGCGTCGGCATCGACGCCGAGCACGAGACCTTTCTCGACGCCGGGCGGATCGCCGCCGCCGAGGGTGCGGCCGCCGTCGCCCTGCACGCCCGCACCGCGGCCCAGCGCTACTCCGGCCACGCCGACTGGACCCGGATCGCCGAGCTGCGCGACGCCGTGCCCGCCGAGGTCCCCGTGCTGGGCAACGGGGACATCTTCGCCGCCGACGACGCTCTGGCGATGGTCGAGAAGACCGGGTGCGACGGCGTCGTCGTCGGCCGGGGCTGCCTGGGCCGGCCGTGGCTCTTCGGCGAGCTCGAGGCCGCGTTCGCCGGCCGGCCGGCCCCGACCCCGCCCACGCTGGGCGAGGTCGCGGGTGTCATGCGCCGCCACGTCGAGCTGCTCATCGCCCACCACGGCGAGCGCAAGGGCGTGCGCGACGCGCGCAAGCACATGTCCTGGTACCTGCACGGGTTCGCCGTGGGTTCGGAGCTGCGCCGCGAGCTCGGCATGATCGACGGGCTGGAGGGCCTCGACGCCCTGCTGGCCCGGCTCGACGCCGACCAGCCGTTCCCCCCGGACGCCGACGGCCCGCGCGGCCGGCAGGGCTCGCCCGGCCACGTCACCCTGCCCGAGGGCTGGCTCGACGATCCCGAGGACGCGGCGGTGCCCGCCGGCGCCGACGTCATGAACTCCGGCGGCTGAGGCGCGTGACCGGCGCGCGACGACCCGCGCTCGCCGTCGGGTTCCTCCTCGCGGCCGCGCTCCTCGGCGGGTGCGGGTCTGTGGTGCCCGGGGCTGCGCGGCCGGCCGCCGTCCCGCCGGCGGACCGGGCGCTCATCGACACCTACGTCGCCGACGTCAACCACGCCGGGGACGCCGGGCCGGCGGTCCAGGCGTCGTTCCTGCGTGCCACCCAGGCCGAGGGCGCGCCGTTCCCGCCCGACCGCTGCTTCTCCGACGTCACGCTGCAGACCGACCTGGTCGCCCGCACCCTGCGCCCCGACCCCGACTGGCGACCCCCGGCGACGTCGCCCGGCACCGGTCGACCGACGGGGGCGGTCTACGTCGTGGCCGCCGCCGTCTCGGTCCGCCGGGGCCCGTCGCAGATCCGCGAGGACGTCGGGTCGAAGCACTTCGTCATCCGCGGCGACCGGGTCACCGGCTACGCTCCGTGCGCTGACTGAATCTTGACACCACAGCCCGTCACGGGGTGCCGGACTTGAGCGCCCGGTCGGGCAGCTTTCGGAGCTGAATGAGCAGCAGCGCGGATTCTCCACGCAGAGTCACGTCGACCGGACGGTGGATTTGCCTGGCGGCCGGGGCGGGGGCGTTGCACCAGGGCCCCCGCGCGCGACACTGGAGGGGGGACACCACAGGGAGGACAGGTGTTGGTGAGGGGCTCACGGGTCGGCGGTCGACCGGGGCCGGCGGCGTCGGCGACGTCGGCCGAGCCGACGACGACGCTGCCCGCGTCCGCCGACGACGTGGTCGACGATCCCGTGATCGCCCCTGCTGCCAGCACGTTCGACACCTCACCCATCGTCGGGATCGATGAGGCCCTGCGACGGGACGCGGCCACGGACGACGCCGGGACGGCCCGCGCGGAGCAGGCGCGGGCCCACGAGGCCGCCGCCGAGGTGCTGGCCGACCGCGGCGAGTGGCGCCGCGCCTACCAGCATCTGCGTGCCGCGATGGCCCTCGTGCACCTCGGCGAGACCCCGCCGGTGCACGTGCCCGAGCAGTTACGCCGCGAAGTCGACCGTCTCCGCCGCGAGCGCGCGGAAGCCCGCGAGCAGAGCCGTCGCGACAGCCTCACCGCGACCTGGAACCGCCGCTACCTCGACGAGCGCCTGTCGACGCTGCGTGACGGCGTCGGGGAGGCGGCCGGCGCGGTCTGCGTGGCACTGGTCGACGTCGACCACTTCAAGCTGGTCAACGACACCTACGGTCACGCGGTCGGCGACTCGGTGCTGCGCACCCTCGTGACCCTCATGCGCGACGGGATCGACGGGCCCGCCCCGGACGGCTTCTGCGCCCGGTACGGCGGCGAGGAGTTCGCGCTCGTCCTCACCGGCACGGACCCCGCCGACGCCGTCCACGCCTGCGAGGGGATCCGCGCCCGGGTCGAGGAGCACGACTGGACGGTGATCGCCCCGGACCTGCGGGTGACCATCAGCGTCGGGGTGGGCTGCCTGGAGGCCCGGACGTCCGCCACGGAGGAGGACCCCACCCCCGCGGCGCTGGACCGGGTCGACGAGCTGCTCTACGTCGCGAAGCGCACGGGCCGCAACGCGGTGGCCTTCCGTGACGCGACCGGGCGGGTGCGGCTGGCCGGGCCGGCGGCGGGCCGTCGCGGGGTCGAGGCGGTCGTTCGATCGGCGTGCGAGGCACCCCGTCCGGGGTGCACCGACCACTGAACGCCGGTCCCACCTCCGCCGATCGGCCCGTCACCTCACGATGCGGTGACCACTCCTGGTCCTCGATCTCGAATCGATAGCCCTCCGGCCACGTTTCGGTGACCGTCTGAGTACGATCCGTGGGCCCGGCGCCGCGGGAGCGCCCGGGTTCCTGTCCGCGGGTCCTCCGGGGGTTCGATGACCGACGACCGAGAGCGAGACGCCGGGCCCGGCGCGGCCCGCTCGCGGTCGGGTCCGCCGTCGGTACCGACACGGATCGGCGTCCCCGATCCGGCGGAGCCCGCGCGGCGCGGGGCGATCGCCCCCTCGATGGTTCCCCTGGCCCGTCGGCGCTCCGTCCGCCGGGGACTGCGCCCCGGGGGGGCCGCGGCCACCACCGAGCCGATGCGCGCCCTCGTCGGGGCCGCCGCGCGCAGCGAGGGCGCCGCGGGAGGCGAGACGGCGCCGCCGCGGAGTCCGTCGCGGGCCGCGGTCGGGCCGCCGCGGCCGCCCGCGGCCCCACCACGGACGCCGCCGACCACCGAGGCGCCCGAGGACCGTGAGCCCACCGAGCGGATGCGCCACCCGGCGCGGGAGACCCCATCCGCGCCCGCGTCCGCCCCGGTCCCGGCCTCCGCGCCCGCGTCCGCCCCGGTCCCGGCATCCGCGCCCCCGTCCGCCCCCGTGCCCGCGCCGGCGAGGCGCAGCGTGGTGGTCCCCGCTTCCGGTGAGGCCGACCTGGGCTGGGCCGCGACGTCGGCCGCACTCGAGGGCGTTCGCACGGGCCTTCGCGAGAAACTGGCCCGGCGGCGCCGCTGGACGTGGCACCGCACCGCGCGCCTCCTCGCGACGGTGACGTCGGCCCTCGTCGTCCTGGTGAGCGGACTCGCCTGGGGCGCGACGTCGTGGTTCGAGACCGCCGTGCGCCAGATCGCCGCCCTGGACCCGACGTCGAGCGCGATCGTCGACCCGGCCGCGCAGGCAGGGGACCAGAACTTCCTCGTGGTCGGATCCGACACCCGCGTGGGAGCAACACCGACCGAGGACGTCGGCGACTCGAGCGACGTCCCCGGCGCCCGCTCGGACACCGTCATGGTCGTCCACGTCCCGGCGAGCCGGACCGGGATGACCGTCGTCAGCTTCCCGCGCGACCTCGAGGTCGACCGCCCCGCCTGCGAGCGCTGGGACTCCGTGAGCGGCGCCTACACCCCACTCACGATCCCCGAGACGCCGCGCGTGAAGCTCAATTCGGCCTACCAGGTCGGCGGACCGCGCTGCGTCACCAAGGTCGTCCAGCAGCTCTCCGGCCTCGCGGTGAACCACTTCCTCGCCGTGGACTTCTCGGGGTTCAAGGACATGGTCGACGCCGTGGGGGGCGTCCCGGTCTGCATCGACAAGCCGATGCACGACTCGATCCTCGGCACGGTGATCCCCCGGGCCGGCACGACGGTCCTCACCGGCGACCAGGCGCTGAACTTCGTGCGGGCCCGCCACGTGGTCGGTGACCCGACGAGCGACTACGGCCGCATCCACCGCCAGCAGCTCTTCCTCTCGGCCCTGCTGCGGAAGTCGCTCTCGGCGGGCACCCTGCTCGACCTCGGCAAGCTCGACGGGCTCGTCGGCGCCGTCTCCCGCTCGACCTACGGCGAGAACATCGAGGCCGACCAGCTGCTCTCCCTGGGGCAGTCGTTGTCGAGCCTCGACGCCCACAACGTCACCTTCACCACGGTCCCGACGACGGGCGTGGCCGACGAGCGCGGCAACGAGGTGCTGCGCGAGGCCGACGACCGCGCGCTCTTCGGCGCGATCATCGACGACCGGCCGCTGCCCGGGCAGCCGGGCGCCGCGCCGCCGGCGGCCCCGGCGCCGGTGGTGCCCGCGGACCAGGTCGCGCTGCGGCTCGTGGACGCCCGCACCGACACCGGTCAGGACACCGGCAGCGACGCCGGCACCGACGGCTCCGCCGCCGTGGCCTCGTCCTCGGGCTTCCGGCGCGACCAGGACACCCAGGAACCCTCCGAGACCTCCGTGGCCGGCTCGCTGCGCGGGTACGGGTTCACGGTGTCCGCCGGCTCGGGCTCGTCGTCGGACGCCTCGGGCTCCGCCGACCCGCGCACCGTCATCCGGTTCACCCCCGACCAGGCCGGCGCGGCGGCGACGCTGCAGCGGGCCGTCCCGGGCGCGGTGCTGACGCCCCAGCCGGCCGGGTCCGGGGGCCTCGTCCTGCAGCTCGGGGACGACTTCGACGGCCGCGTGGTGGACCCGACCGCGCCGCCGCCCGCCTCGCCGGCCCCGGCCCTGGTCAACGCGGCCGACGCCGCGTGCGGCTGACCACGGAGCACCGCGTGCCGTTCACCGGCGGTTCATGCGCAGGACGGGTCGGCGCCCCCGCTCCCGCCTAGTCTGCGCCCATGCGCACGGCCTACCAGGAGAAGCTCGCGGGACTGAACGACGAGCTCGCCCAGATGTCCCAGCTGGCCGGCGAGGCCATGAAGAAGGCGACGACCTCCCTGCTCGAGGGTGACCTCGACCTGGCCGAGGAGGTCATCTCCTCGGACACCGACATCGACGCCCTGCGCACCTCCGCCGAGGAGCAGGCGTTCGGCCTGCTCGCGCTGCAGGCCCCCGTCGCGGGGGACCTGCGCTCGGTGATCGCGGCGATCCACTCCGCGGGCGACCTCGAGCGGATGGGCGACCTCGCCCTGCACGTCGCGAAGGCGGCGAGGCGCCGCCACCCCGACCTGGTGCTGCCCCAGGAGGTGGCGCCCTACTTCGCGGAGATGGGCCGCGTCGCGCTCGACCTGGCGCAGGACGCCCGCCGCGTGATCCTCGACCGCGACATCGAGCTGGCGTTCACCATGGAGTCCGACGACGACGCCATGGACGACCTGCACCGCCACCTGTTCACCGTGATGATGAACAAGGACTGGCCCCACGGCGTGGCGCCGGCCGTGGACGTGACCCTGCTCGGCCGGTTCTACGAGCGGTTCGCCGACCACGCCGTCGCGGTCGCCCGGCGCGTGGTCTTCATGGTCACCGGCAAGATGCCGGACCCGCCGCTGGCCTGAGCCCCTGAGAACGAGCGAACGGCACTCTCGCTCATCGAGAAGCAGCGAGAGTGCCGTTCGCTCCGAACAGGGGACGGCTCAGCCGAAGCGGCCCGAGATGTAGTCCTCGGTCTCGCGCTCGCCCGGGTTCGAGAAGATCTTCTCGGTGTCGTCGATCTCCACGAGGTGGCCCGGCCTGCCGGTGGCCTCGAGGTTGAAGAACGCCGTCTGGTCGCTCACCCGGGCCGCCTGCTGCATGTTGTGGGTGACGATGACGATCGTGTACTCCTTCTTGAGGTCCCCGATGAGGTCCTCGATCGCCAGCGTCGAGATCGGGTCGAGCGCGGAGCACGGCTCGTCCATGAGCAGCACGTCGGGCTCCACTGCGATCGCGCGGGCGATGCAGAGCCGCTGCTGCTGACCGCCGGAGAGGCTGCCGCCGGGCTTGTCGAGCCGGCCCGAGACCTCCTTCCAGAGGTTCGCGCCGCGCAGCGAGGCCTCGCAGGCCTCGTCGAGCGTCTTCCTGTCCCGCACGCCCTGCAGCTTGAGCCCGGCGACGACGTTGTCGCGGACGGACATCGTCGGGAACGGGTTCGGGCGCTGGAACACCATGCCGATGGTGCGGCGCACCGCCACCGCGTCGGAGCCGCGGGCGTAGATGTCCTCGCCGTCGAGGAGGATCTCGCCCTCCACACGCGCGCCGGGGATCTCCTCGTGCATGCGGTTGAGGGCCCGCAGCACGGTCGACTTCCCGCAGCCCGAGGGGCCGATGAACGAGGTGACGGACCGGGGCGACACGGAGAGGGTGACGCTCTGCACGGCGTGGAAGTCGCCGTAGTAGATGTCGACGTCCTTGAGGTCGAGACGCTTGGCCACCAGAGGTCCTTTACTTCGAGATCGCCGAGAAACGGGAGAGCAGGCTCGCGACGAGCTGGAAGGCCATCACGATGAGGATCAGCGTCAGCGCGCCGCCCCAGATGCGGAGCTGACCGGCCGCCGACGGGTTCGTCGAGAGCTCGGTGTAGATGAGCAGCGGCAGCGAGGCCTGGTTGCCGTCGAAGGGGTCGAAGTTGATCGCGCGGGCGTACCCGACGAGGACGAGCACCGGGGCGGTCTCGCCCATGACGCGGGCGAAGGCGAGCATGACGCCGGTGACGGTGCCCGAGAGCGCGGTCGGGAGCACGATCCGCAGGATCGTCGTCCACTTCGGGATACCGAGGGCGTAGGACGCCTCACGCAGCTCGTCGGGCACCAGCCGCAGCATCTCCTCGGTGTTGCGAACGACCACCGGGAGCATGAGCAGCACCAGCGAGAGCCCCACGAGGAACCCGCTCTGGGAGAGCCCGAGCACGGAGATGAACAGCGCGAACACGAACAGCGCGGCCACGATCGAGGGGACGCCGGAGAGGATGTCGACCATGAAGCTGGTGGTCCTCGCCAGCCGGCCGCGGCCGTACTCGACGAGGTAGACCGCCGCCATGATCCCGACGGGCACCGCGATGACCCCGGCGATCAGCGCCTGGACCAGCGTGCCGACGATCGCGTGGTAGACGCCGCCGCGGGCCTCGTCGGGGGTGACGCCGTTGAGCGAGTGGGTCCACCAGTCCGTCGAGACGATGGCGGGCAGGCCCTTGGCGACGACGCTGACCAGCAACCAGACCAGCGGCACCACCGCGATGAGGAACGCGAGCGTCACCAGCACCGTCGCGACCTGGTTCTTGACCTTTCGGGAGGTCGAGATGCTGCGGAAGGCCTCCGGGACGGCCGGCTGGTCCGGGGCGTCGAGAGCGGTCGCCATCAGCCGTTCACCTTCCCGCCCGCCACCACGCGGGCGATCGCGTTGACGACGAAGGTCAGCACGAACAGCACCAGACCCGCCGAGATGTAGGCGCCGGTCGGCAGCGGCTGGCTGAACTCCGAGGCCGCCGAGGCGATCAACGAGGCGAACGTGTACCCGCCGTCGAAGAGGCTGGCGTGCGACGGGCTCGTCGAGGCCCGGACGACCAGCAGGATGGCCACCGTCTCGCCGAGCGCCCGGCCGAGGCCGAGCATCGAGGCGGCGATGAAGCCGCTGCGCCCGTAGGGCAGCACGGCCATCCGGATGACCTCCCAGCGCGTGGCGCCGAGGGCCAGGGCGGCCTCGACGTGGAAGCGCGGGGTCTGGCCGAACACCTCGCGGGTGGTCGCCGTGATGATCGGCAGGATCATGATCGCGAGCACGATCCCGCCGGTGAAGATCGTCCCGGTCAGGACCGGCGCGATGTTGCCGGGCGAGAACAGGAAGAACCAGCCCAGGTAGTTCTCCAGGAAGCGCGCGACGGGCTCGACGGCCGGCGCGAGGACGAGGATGCCCCAGAGGCCGTAGACGATCGACGGGACCGCGGCGAGCAGGTCGATGACGTACGCGAACGGCCGGGCCAGGCGCGTGGGCGTGTACTGCGTCAGGAACAGCGCGATGCCCATGCCGATCGGCATCGCGATCACGAGCGCCATCAGCGACGACAGCACCGTGACCACCAGCAGGTCCCGGATGCCGAAGCGCAGGTTGGTCGCGTCGGTGGTGTCGAACTCGGGGCTGGTCAGGAAGTTGGCGTGGTTCGCGAGCAACGACGGGACGGCCTGCACGACGAGGAACAGGCCGATCAGGGCGATCGCGGCGACGACGACGAGCCCGGATCCGGTGGTGAGCCCGCGGAACACACGTTCGCCGGTGCCCCCGGAGGTCGCACGGCCCGTCCGGGGCTGGGTGTCGGTCACGGAGGACATGGTGGCCGATCCGCTCGCGGAGTCCTGGGGGTCAGGGGCTTCCGGATCGGCCCGCTGGGAGGCGCGTTCGCTCACGGTGTCAGGAGACCGCGTTCACCGACGTGGTGAGGCGCTGCTTGAACGCTTCCGGGATGGGGACGTACCCGCCCTGGGTCAGTGTGCCTTGGGCCTGGGGGGAGAGGGCGGTCTGCAGGAACGCCTTCACCGCCTGGCCCGTCTGCGGGTCGGAGTACTTGGTGCACACGACCTCGTAGGTCGCGAGCGCGATCGGGTAGGCGCCTGGCGTGGTCGTCTTGTAGAGGCTCGACAGGTCGAGGGTCAGGTCGTTGCCCTGACCGGTGACCTTGACCGAGTCGATCGCCTTGCCGACGTTGTCCGTCGAGAGCGGCACCGGCTGGCCGCCACCCGCGTTGATGATGCTCGCGGTCGGGAGCTGCGCCTTCTGCGCGAAGGACGCCTCGATGTAGGCGATCGAGTTCGGCGTGCTCTTCGTGGCGTCGGTGACGCCCTGGCTGCCACGGGCGCCGACGCCCGCGCCGCCGTTGAACGTCTGGGTCGACGGCTTGCCGTAGGCGTTGTTCGACGCGGCGTTGAGGTAGGTCTGGAAGTTCTGCGTGGTGCCGGACTCGTCGGAGCGGAAGTTCACCACGATCGGCGCCGCGGGCAGGTTCCTGCCCGGGTTCAGTGCGGCGATGGCCGGGTCGTTCCAGGTCCTGACGGTGCCGTTGAAGACCTTGGCCAGCGTCGAACCGTCGAGCGCGAGGTCGGTGACGCCCGGGACGTTGTAGGCGATCGCGATCGGGCCGAAGACCATGGGCAGGTCCAGCGGCGCGGAGGTGCAGCGCTGCTGGGCCTTCGAGGTCTCGGCCGCGGAGAGGGCGGCGTCGGAGCCCGCGAAGTCGGTCTGGCCGCCGATGAAGTCGTTGCGGCCGGCGCCGGAGCCGCTCGCCGTGTAGTTGACCGTCTGGCCGTTGCAGGTCTGCTCGAAGGTGTTGACGAAGCCCGTGATGGCGTTCGCCTGCGCAGTCGAGCCGCTGGCCTTGAGCGCCTGCTTGCCGCCACAGGCGACCCCGGACGCCTGCGGGGTCGACCCGCCGGAGTTGTTGTCACTGCCGCACGCGCCGAACAGGAGCGCCCCCGCGGCGATCAGACCGATCGCCGCTGCGCGCCGCTGGAACCTCACACGGATCCTCCGTCTCGTCCTCGTCCCGGCGCCGCGTGGCGTCCTGGGCGGATCGGCCGACACGGTCAGCGTCGGCCGCAGCGGAGGCTATGCAGGGTGGATGGACGAGCGACGCTGGCGAGGTGAACGCGGCATGAACAGCCTGGCCGACGGGCCGTGGCCACCGGCGACATCCGTCACACCAGGTCAGCGACGCCCCCGAGCCCTCACGCGGGGTGGCGTGACGATCACCGACCGGCGTCGCCGCCGGCAGAAGGCGGGGAGATGCCCTCCGGGAGACGGAACGAGACGTCCGTCGCGTCCACCTCGAACCCGAGCCGCCGGTACGTCGCGACCGCCGGGGCGTTGTCCGCCTCGACGTAGAGGATCACCTCGTCGAGGCCCCGTGCGGCGAGGTGGTGGAGCCCGGCAAGGGTGAGGGTGCCGCCGAGGCCCCGGCCCTGCGCGTCCGGGTCGACCCCCACGACGTAGACCTCCCCGACCCGCCCGCCGTCGCGGGCTCCCTCGGGATGGACCTTGGTCCAGTGGAAGCCGAGCAGGGCACCCGTCGCGTCCTCGCGGGCGAGCAGGAAGCCCTCGGGGTCGAACCACGGCTCCTGCTCGCGCCGCCGGACGTCGTCGACGGTCATCGCGCCCTGCTCGGGGTGCCAGGCGAACGCCCGGGCGTTGACGGCGACGACGTCGGGCTCGTCCTGCCCGACCCGCAACGGCCCGACGGTGACCCCCTCGACCGACCGGTCCGGCGGGAGGGGGCCCGCCCCGGCGGGTCGGCGCATCATCCACAGCTCGCGGTCGCGCACGAGGCCGAGCGCCCCGGCGAGCTCGGCCGAGCCCGGACGTTCCCCGTGCGCCCAGACCCGCGCGCGCCCGGGGCGGATCGCCGGGTCGGCCAGCAGCGTCCGCGCGAGCGCCGTCGCCACCCCGTGGCCGCGCGCGCGGGGGGCGACGCCGAGCTCGACCACGACGTCGGCGGGGTCCCCGGAGTCCACGTGCGCCCACGCGGCGAGCGCCCCGTCCTCCGCGCGCACCACCAGGTGCCGCCCGTGCCCGGTCGGTGTCGCGAGGTCGAGCAGCGCCGGCTCGGACCACGCGGACACCCCGTCCGCGTGGCGCACCGCGGCGACGAGACGCTCGATCGCCTCCCGCTCCCCGGGCGTCGGGTCGATCCACTCGGGCTCGCTCGCGCGGGACGCGGGAATGGTCACGGCGCGACGTTATCCCCCGGGTCGCGCGCCTCGGGCTCCCCCGGCCCACGCCGCGGGCCGCAGGCGGGGCTCCTCCTCGTCGTCGGCGACGTCGCCGTCGTCGAGGCCCAGGACGGACGAGCGCGTCCCGGTCGAGGACGCGAGCCCCCCGCGCACCGGCCGCACGAACTTGTACCCGACGTTGCGGACCGTGCCGATCAGCTGCTCGTGCTCGGAGCCCAGCTTCGCGCGCAGGCGCCGGACGTGGACGTCGACGGTGCGCGTGCCACCGAAGAAGTCGTAGCCCCAGACCTCCTGCAGCAGCTGGGCGCGGGTGAAGACCCGGCCCGCGTGCTGGGCGAGGTACTTGAGCAGCTCGAACTCCTTGTAGGTGAGGTCGAGCAGCCGGCCGCGCAGCCGCGCGGTGTAGGTGGCCTCGTCGATCACCAGCTCGCCGAGCACGAGGGCACCCTCGCCGCTCGGGCGCTCCGACGAGCGGCGGGCGCGCAGCAGGCGCAGCCGGGCGTCGACCTCGGCGGGGCCCGCGCCGGGGAGCAGGACCTCGTCCACGCCCCACTCCAGGGAGACGGCCACGAGGCCGCCCTCGGTGAGCACGGCGATCACCGGGACGTCGAGCCCGGTGGAACCCAGGAGACGGCACAGGCTCCGGGCAGCGGCGAGGTCGTGGCGGGCGTCGACCAGGACGGCGTCGTGCGGTCCGGCGTCGAGCAGGGCGGCCACTTCGGGTGCGGCGGTCCGCACCCCGTGGGGTAGCAGGGTCAACGACGGCAGCACTGACGTCGGTTCGGGGTCGGCGGTGAGCAGCAGGAGCTCCACGCGAATCTCCCTCCACGGTCGTGCGGAGCACCTTAGCCGGGTTCACCGCGGCGTCATCCGGTCGCGCGGTCCACGTCACGTGGGGGTGGCTCTCTACGCTGTGGGGTGGGTCCGTACCGGGGCCGTGGGGAGGGGTGCGTGATGACGGCGGCCGTGGTCACCCTCGCGGTCATCGTCGTGGCGGGGGCCGTCGTGCTCGCCGTCGGGCTGCGGCGGCGTCGTCCGGCAGCGGGAGCCGAGGCGGCGGCCACTCGGCGGAGCGAGCCCGAGACCCCGCCGGCCGGCATCCCGCTGCCCACCGACCTCGCCGCCCAGGACGGCCGCCTCGTCCTGCTCCAGTTCTCCTCGGCGTTCTCCCGCTCCTGCCGCGACACCCACAGCGTGCTCGACGACGTCGCCGCCGAGCTCCCCGGCCTCGTCCACCGCGACGTCGACCTCGCCACGCGCCCGGAGCTGGTGCGCCTGCTCGGCCTGCAGGACACGCCGACGACCCTGCTGGTCGACGGGCGGGGGCGCGAGCTCCTGCGGGTCAGGGGCGTGCCTCGTCGGGCGGCCCTGGTCAGCGCGATCGAGCCGCACCTCCCGCCGGAGGATTGATCGAGGTCACGGATGACCTCGGCGGGTCCGCCCCGGTAGCGTGGCGTCCGTGGACGAGGGCCTGACACGGCGGCGCGCGGTCGATCTGTGCCGCGTCGACAGCTGCCTGTGTCCCGGTGTCGCTCGCGCGGCCTGATCCCGCCGCCCCGGATCCTTCCCCGGGCACGGCACCGCGCGACCGACGCCCCGGGTCGCTCGTGGCCCCGGGGACACCACCCTGACGTTTCCTTTCCAGGCGTCCGTCCACGCGGCGGAGCGCCGTCCATCCCGATGAGGAGTCACGCATGAGCCGCCAGGACGCCCTGGTCACCGCCGACTGGGCCGAGGAGAACCTCGACACACCCGGGGTGGTGTTCGTCGAGGTCGACGAGGACACCACCGCCTACGACGGCGGGCACATCCCCGGCGCGGTGAGGATCGACTGGAAGTACGAGCTGCAGGACCCGGTCCGCCGCGACTTCATCGACAAGGCCGGGTTCGAGAAGCTGCTCTCGGCCAAGGGCATCTCGACCGACGACACCGTGGTGCTCTATGGCGGCAACAACAACTGGTTCGCCGCCTACGCCTACTGGTACTTCAAGCTCTACGGGCACCAGGACGTGAAGCTGCTCGACGGCGGGCGCAAGAAGTGGGAGCTCGACGGCCGCAAGCTCGACACCGAGGCGCCCGAGCGCCCGGGTACCGACTACCGGGCCCAGGAGCAGGACCTCTCGATCCGCGCCTTCCGCGACGAGGTCGTCGACGCCATCGGGTCGAAGAACCTGGTCGACGTCCGCTCGCCCGACGAGTTCTCGGGCAAGCTGCTCGCCCCGGCGCACCTCCCGCAGGAGCAGGCGCAGCGCGGCGGCCACATCCCCTCGGCGCTCAACGTGCCGTGGTCGAAGGCCGCGAACGAGGACGGCACCTTCAAGTCCGACGAGGAGCTCCGCGAGCTCTACGGCGCCGAGGGCCTGGACTCGTCCCGCCCGACCATCGCCTACTGCCGCATCGGCGAGCGCTCGTCGCACACCTGGTTCGCGCTGCACGAGCTGCTGGGCGAGCCGGACGTCAAGAACTACGACGGTTCCTGGACCGAGTACGGCTCGCTGGTCGGCGTGCCGGTCGAGACGGGCGACGGGAAGTCCTGATGTGCGGAGCCCCTGACCAGAACGCGGACCTCCCCGCGGGCACGGACCTCTCCAAGGAGTCGGTGCTCGTCGGCAAGGTGACCAATGACGGCTCGCCAATCGGCGGCGCCTTCGTCCGGCTGCTCGACTCGACCGGCGAGTTCACCGCCGAGGTCGTCTCCTCGGCGACCGGCGACTACCGGTTCTTCGCCGCGCCCGGCAGCTGGACCGTCCGGGTGCTCTCGCGGTCGGGCAACGGCCAGGCGGACGTCTCCGTCGGCGGGCCGGGGCTGTACACGACCGAGGTGCCGGTCGGCTAGTCACTCCGGAGATGCCAGCGGAGCCCTATCGGCGTGCTCCCCTGACTGCTGGCATCGGGTGGCAGGAAAGCCACATCGTCGACGCGCCCGGACGCCCGTTCCGCCCCGTTCCCGGGGTGGGGCGGGCGTCGTCGTTAGGGTGGCCGGGTGGCCTGGGTCTACACAGTCCTCCTCGCCGCGTGCAGCGCCGGGATCCTCTCCTACGCGCTGGTGCTGACGAGGCGGCTCTTCCGCGACGAAGCCGACGGCGGCACGCCGGGACGGTCCTCGTGACGGAACCGGACGACGCGCTGCCCGAGGGGCCCTCCGGCAACGAGGCCATCCGTGCCGCCGAGGAGCGCGCCGAGCGCACCCGCGACCGCAACCTGCCGGCCTGGGGCGACCTCCCGATCGCCGACGACACCGCGAACCTGCGGCTCGGGCCGGACCTGAACGACGCGCTGCTGCCGCTGCTGCCGCTCATCGGGGTCTGGCGCGGCGAGGGCGAGGTCGTCTACCCGACGATCGACGGCCCGTTCCACTTCGGGCAGCAGATCACCGTGGCCCACGACGGCCGGCCGTTCCTGTCCTGGGAGGCGCGCTCCTGGCTGCTCGACGGGCCCGGCGGCGCGGTGGTCCGGCCGGCGGCCCGCGAGGTCGGCTGGTGGCGGCCGCAGGCCGACGGGACCATCGAGGTGCTCCTGGCCCACCAGACCGGCGTCGTCGAGATCTTCTACGGGGTCGCGCGGACCCAGACCTCGTGGGAGCTGCAGGCCGACGCGGTCGTGCGGACCGCCACCGCCAAGGAGGTCACGGCGGCGACGCGGCTCTACGGCATCGTCGACGGCGGCGATCTCGCCTACGTCGACGAGCGGGCGATGATGGGCCAGGAGCTGCAGCCGCACACCTCCGCGCGGCTCACCCGCGTCGCGGGGTAGGTCCGCTCACAGCGACACCGGCTGCTGGTGGGCCGCCGGCTCCTCCACGACCGAGCGCGCCGCGTCGGGGAGGACGCCCAGCGTCGAGGCGACGAGGTCGCCGAGGTCGTCCGCCTCCACCCCGCACAGGCGTGCGACGGCGGGTACCGGGACGCCGCCGCGCAGCAGTGACACCGCCGCGCGGCCGGGCTCCTCGCCCCGCTCGAGGGCGGCGACGCCGGCGAGGGCGGCCCGCGGGTCGCTGACCAGGGCCCCGAGCAGCCGTTCCACCACCGGGTCGGGCTCGGCCTCCGCGCCCCGGGAGACCGCCGGCTCGGTGACCGGATCCTCCTCGGCGGCTCCGGCGCTGACATCCGGGGCCCCGTGCGGGACCGACGGCTCGGTGACCGGGTCGTCGTCCGCCGTCGCCGCCGGACGAGCGGCAGCCGCCGCCTCCGCTCGCCGCGCCCGGGCCGCGCGCCGTCCGGCCCGTGCGCCGGCGACGAGCAGCACCACCGCGACCACGAACAGCACCGCCGCGACGACGATCCACGTCGTCGGCGTGTGCAGCAGACGCTCCCAGGTCCCACCCGCCTCCATGACCGGCAAACCTACGCGCCCCGTCACTGACCGCCGTCCGTCGTCCTCCCCTCAGGCGCCCGCCGCGTCGTCCTGACCGGTCGAACGGCCGTCCGGCGCGGGCTGCGGCGGCGGACCGGGGCGCAGCGGGACCAGTCCGGGTGGCGGCGGACCGTACGGCGGGCCGTAGGGCCCGCGGGGACCCCGCTGCGGGGCCGGGCCCCAGGGTCGGGGCGGGGAGCTCGGGCGCCCGGAGTTCGCGACCAGCTCGTCGAGGTGGTTCTTCACCCGCACCAGCTCGTCGAACACCGCGTCACGCTGCGCGCGGAGGTCGGCGAGCGCGGCCCGCGACTCCGCGTGCTCGGCGAGCAGCGATTCCGCGGCCTTGCTGCGGACGAGCTGTGCCTCCTGCTCGGCCGCCTGCAGGATGCCGCGCAGCCGTTCGTTGAAGGCCTCCACGCTGCCCGGGTCCTCGGAGCCGGACCCGGCGGATGGCGCCGATGGCGCGGCGGAGGCGTCGACCGGTGGAGGCGTCGTCGGGGAGCCCTCCTGGAGCGTGGCGGCGAGCTCGCCCCGCGCGGGCGCGGCCTCTTGCGGCTCGGACCGGCGTCGTTCCCGGACGGCGAGCTGGGCCCGCAGCTGCGCCACCATCCGGCGCAGTCCGGCCACGTGCTCGTCGACCTGCGTGCGGTCGTAGCCCCGCAGGACGACGTCGAAGTGCGGCCCCTCGGCCTCCTCCGGGGCGTCCGGCAGATCCAGGTAGTGCTCGGCGTCGGGGGGTGTGCGGCCCCGCTCACCCGTCGTCATACATCACCTCGTCGGGGCCCGGGCTCAGGTGCCGGGCGTGGTGTCGATGGTAAGGACGTGTTCCCACCGGGCGCGAGACGCCGAACGGTCCTTCACCGACCTGGTGCGACCCACCTCCGGTGCCGTCCACGCGCCTACGATCGCAGGGGTGGACACCGAACTGCGGCAGACGCTGCACCGGCGTGGCCTGCGCATGACACCGCAGCGCCAGCTGGTGCTCGACGCGGTCTCCGAGCTGGGGCACGCGACCCCGGAGGCGATCTGCGGCAAGGTGCAGGAGATCGCCCCGGCGGTGAACATCACCACCGTCTACCGGACCCTGGACCTGCTCGAACAGCTCGGCATCGTGCGCCACACCCACCTCGGGCACGGCGCGCCGACCTACGCCACCGGCGAGCACGAGCACGTCCACCTGGTGTGCCACCGGTGCGGGACGGTGGACGAGGTGGACGCCTCGCTGCTGGACGAGCTGGCCGGGACGCTGGCCGCGCGGGCCCGCTTCACGCTCGACCCGACGCACGTCGCCCTGTCCGGCCTGTGCGCCCGCTGCGACACCGAGAGCGACGAGGAGCCGGTCGGACACGCCGCCTCCTCGGGAGAGGGATCCCCATGACCCGCTCGCCGCTGCTGGATCTCCCCGGCGCGATCGGCCACCCCGACGGAACCGACGCGGGCCCGGACGGGGACGTCCCGGCCCACCACGGCGGCCCGTTCGGCGAGCAGCGCGCGGCGACGCGACGCGCCGCCGTCGTCGACCGCTCCCACCGCGGGACCGTCGTGGTCACCGGCCCGGACCGCGCGAGCTGGTTGCACCTGCTGGTCTCCCAGCAGGTGGCCGACCTGCCCGAGGGCCGGGGCACCGAGGGCCTGGTCCTCGACGTCCAGGGCCGTGTCGAGCACCACGCCCTGATCAGCCACGTCGGCGGTGAGCTCTGGCTCTCCGTGGAGCCGGGCACCGCGCCGGCGCTCGCGGCCTACCTGGAGTCGATGAAGTTCTGGTCCGACGTGACCGTGCGGGACGCGACGGAGGAGCTCGCGCTGCTCTCGGTGGTGGGGCCGCAGGTCACCGACGTGCTCACCACCGCGGGCGTCGAGGTCCCGGCCGATCCCGAGGGCGTCGTGGCGCTGCCGGGCGGCGGTGTCGGGCGGCGCGTGCCGTGGCCGCTGGAGACGACGTCGGTGGACCTGCTCGTGCCGCGGGCGCAGCTCGTCGACTGGTGGGAGCGGCTGCGGGGCGCGGGAGCGGCCGCGGCGGGCCTGGACGCGTTCGAGGCGCTGCGGGTGGCCTCGCTGCGCCCGCGCCTGCACGTCGACACCGACGACCGCACGATCCCGCACGAGGTCGGCTGGATCGGCGCCGCGGTGCACCTGACCAAGGGCTGCTACCGCGGTCAGGAGACCGTCTCGCGCGTGGCCAACCTCGGCCGCCCACCGCGGCAGATGGTCCTGCTCCACCTCGCCTCCGGCGACGACGCGCTGCCCCCGCCCGGCACCCCGGTGCTCACCGGGGAGGGCGGACGGGCCGTCGGCCGCGTCGGGTCCGCGGTCCGCCACCACGAGCTCGGCTCGGTCGCCCTCGCGCTGGTGAAGCGCTCGGCGGTGGCGGCGACCGGTGACTCCGGGCCCGCCACCCTCTGGGTCGCCGACGACCGCGACGAGGGCGTCCCCGGTCCGGCGTCGGTCGACCCGGACTCGGTCCCCCCGGACACCGGGGAACCGCCGGGCCGGGCGGCGGTGCGCCGGCTGCAGGGGTGAGCGGAGACGACGCGGAGCGGAGCTCGACCATCGGAGCAGCGCTCCTCACGCGGGCGGACGTGGACGCGGCGGCGGCCGTGCTCGACGGCGTGGCCGTCCGCACCGCCGTCGAGCGCCTCGAGGCCGTGCCGGGCCTGCTGCTCAAGCGGGAGGACACGCAGCCGATCGGGGCCTTCAAGCTGCGCGGGGCCTTCCACGCGGCGTCCCGGCTCGCCCCCGCCGTGCGAGCCGCCGGGCTGGTGACCCACTCCTCGGGCAACCACGGGCGGGCGCTGGCCTGGGCGGGGGCCCGGCTGGGCGTGCCGGTCACCGTCGTCGTCCCCGACGACGCCGTCGCCGCCAAGGTCGAGGCGATGGCGGCATTCGGCGCGCGCCTGGTGCACGTCCCGGCCGACGAGCGCGAACGCGCCGCGGACGAGGTCGTGGCCGAGACCGGCGGTGCGCTGGTGCCGCCCTACGACCACCCGGACGTCATCGCCGGCCAGGGCACCGTCGGCGCCGAGATCGTCAGCGACGTGCCCGGCGTCGACCGCGTGCTCGTCCCGGTGGGCGGCGGCGGGCTGATCTCGGGGATCGCGGCCGCCCTCGCGGGCACCGGGGTGTCGGTGGTGGGGGTGGAGCCGGAGCTCGCCGGGGACGCCGCCGAGTCGAAGCGCACCGGTGAGCCGGTGCGCTGGGACCGGGCGCGGGTGGCGCGCACCGCCGCCGACGGACTGCGCGCGGCCCGACTCGGGGAGCTCACGTGGCCGCACGTCGAGGCGCTGGTCGACGACGTCGTGACGGTGTCCGAGGCCGCGATCGAGCACGCCGCCCGGCTGCTGTACGCCGCGGGTGTCCCCGCCGAGGCCAGCGGCGCCGTCGCGACGGCGGGCGCCCTGGAGCACCCCGCGCTCGTCGGGAGGCGGACCGTCGCGGTGGTCAGCGGCCGGAACGCGGACCCCGCCTGGGTGGCGCAGGTCCTCGCGGCGTGACGACCGGCGCCCGCTCGGGGTCGTCCGGTCGACGCGCGCCCCGCTCGGGCGGGTGACAGCGCGGGGCGGTGTCCCGCACCATGGACGCCATGATCGAGTTCCGGCAGGGTGGTCGGCGGCGTATCGACCGCGTCCTCGACCCCGGCTTCCTGGCCGCGATCGGGGACCGGTCGCTCGAGGAGCTCCGGGCGATGCGCGACGACGCCGCCCAGGAGGAGACCGACCTGTCCTACCTGCGCCGCCTGCTGCACGCCCGCATGGACATCGTGCGCTTCGAGGAGCACCGCCGCGCCGACGGTGGTGACGACACCGGAGCCGGCGGCTCGGTGATGGACGCGCTGCCGCGGATCCTCGCCGACAACGCGCTGGGGCCGGCCGCGGGGCGCGGGCGGCACCAGACGGTGGAGCCCTCGCGCGCCGAGTCCCACCGCCGCCACGTCGAGGCCCTGCTCGCCGACACCGGCCTCTCCGACGTGGCCACCCTCTCCGACGCCGAGCTCACCGAGTGCACCGAGGCCTACGCCGCCGAGGAGGCCTCGGTGTCCGACCACCGCATCCGGGTGCAGCAGGTCATGGACGCCTGCAACGACGAGATCGCGCGCCGCTACCGCGAGGGCTCGGCCTCGGTCGACGACCTGCTGCGCCGCGAGCGCGAAGGTGCCTGACGGCACGTGAGCACTTTCGGGGGTTATAGCGACCGAAAGTGCTCACAAGCCCGAAGCGCACCGAGGTGACGCGATCAGCGACGCCGCGTGTGTGAGCACTTTCGGTCGCTATGACCCCCGAAAGTGCTCACGAGGCCGGAGGCCACCTCAGTTGGCCCTCTCCCTGATGGCGCGGCTCGCCCAGAAGTCGCGCAGGCGCCGGTAGCTCGCCATCGCCTTCTCCGCATCGCCCTCGCGCAGCGCGTCGAGGGCGTCCCCGACGTCCTCGGCGGACGTGTCCGCGGCCAGCGTCTCGTCGTCGAGCAACTGCACGAGCCCGCCGTAGTCCAGCTCGACGAGCGATCCGGCGTCGAAGTGGCGCAGCCACCGAGCGGTGTCGCGCAGGACCTCGGCGGGGCCGCCGTCGCCGAGGGCGGAGCTGAGCAGCTCGGCGGCGGAGTCGGCCCGCGCGAGCGCGTCGGCCATCGGCACCCGCCAGTAGCACCGCCGGCGGATCCCGGAGCCGACCGGGGCGTCGGCGGTCGCGGGGTCGTCGCGGCCGAGCACGAGCACGCGGTCGGCGGCCTCGACGAGGACGAACCAGGGCAGCGGCACGGTCCAGGTGGCCGACACCACGTGGGTGGCGCTCTCCCCGAGCTCGGCGACGACCGCCTCCGCCCGGGACCGTACGGTGGACTCCTCGTCGTGCAGCGCGGCCGCCCGCAGCACCGGCGACTCGGTGGAGAGGAAGCCGACGAGGGCCGCCGCGGCCCGCGGGCGGGTGTCGAGCGGGCAGACCAGCGTGGTCGGGCCGAACCGCGGAGGTGACGGCGACGCCTCGCCGGGTGGTGGGGCGTCCGCGCCGTCGGCGAGCAGGACGTCGGCGGGTCCGTCGGCGGCCGTCCCGTCGATGCGCTCCCCGGGGAGCAGGCGGACCGGTGCGCCGAGCTGTGCTCGGAGACACACGTCCCGTTCGCGGGCCCCCGCCTGGGTGACGGGGACCGCGCCGCGGGCCAGTCCGGCCCGCACACGCTGGGCCAATGGCCCCGAGAGCGCCCCCAGCGGTTCGTAGACGCGGAGGTAGCAGGCGAAGGGCGCTGGCACGGGCGCGATGGTGCCATGTCACGTCGCACGCCCGTTCGGACACACGGTATGGTGGAGCCACGAGCATTGCTATGAGATGAGGGGGGCCGCCGGGACCGTCCGGCCGCCCCCCGCCCTGTTCGAGGGGGTCATTGCCCATGGGACGCGGACGAGCCAAGGCGAAGCAGACGAAGGTCGCTCGCGAGCTCAAGTACAGCTCCCCGACCACCGACTTCGACGCCCTCCAGCGCGAGCTGGCCTCGGGAGACCCGTTCTCCCGGCGCGGGGGAGACGAGGACGACCACGTCGACTCCCGCTACTCCGAGTACAGCTACGAGGAGCGCTGACCCGAGCGCGTCACGCTTCGCCTTCCAGGCCGCCGGGCATCCCGCCCCGTCCACGGGCCCCATTCCGGGTCCGGGGACGGGGCGGACTTCGGTGGGCTAGAAGCGCGGGTGGTCGCCGTGCAGGACCGCGGTACCCGGGGCGCCGGACCGGTGGTCGGCGTGCCGGACCTCACCGAGGACCCACGCCGGCACGTGCTTCGCGGTGAGCACCGCGAGCGCCCGGTCGACGTCCTCGGCCGGCATGATCGCCACCATCCCGACACCCATGTTGAAGGTCGTCTCCATCTCGGCGCGCTCCACCCGCCCACGTCCGGCGATGAGCTTGAAGACCGGCGCCGGGGTCCACGTGGTGCGGTCGAGGTCGGCCTGCAGGCCGTCGGGCAGCACGCGGGCGAGGTTGGCGCACAGCCCGCCGCCGGTGACGTGGGCGAACGTGCGCACGTCGGTCTCGGCCGCGAGCGCGAGGCAGTCGCGCGCGTAGATCCGGGTGGGGCGCAGCAGCTCCTCGCCGAGGGTGTGACCGAACTCCTCGACGTGCCCGTCGAGCGACATCCGGCCGATCTCGAGCAGCACCCGGCGCGCGAGCGAGTAGCCGTTGGAGTGCAGCCCCGACGCGGCCATGGCGATGACCTGGTCCCCGGCGCGCACCCGCTCGGGACCGAGCACGGCGTCGGCCTCCACGATCCCGACCGCGGTGGCCGAGAGGTCGTAGTGGTGGGGCTCCATGACCCCGGGGTGCTCGGCGGTCTCGCCGCCGAGCAGGGCGCACCCGGCGATGCGGCAGCCCTCGGCGATCCCGGAGACGATCTGCTCGACCTTCGCCGGGTCGAGCCGCCCGATGGCCAGGTAGTCCTGGAGGAACAGCGGCTCGGCGCCGCACACCACGAGGTCGTCGACGACCATCGCGACGAGGTCGAGCCCGACGGTGTCGTGGGTGTCGGCCGCCTGTGCCAGGGCGATCTTGGTGCCGACGCCGTCGGTCGAGGCGGCCAGCAGCGGCTCGGTGTACTTCGCGGTCCGCAGCGCGAACAGCCCCGCGAAGCCCCCGATCCCGCCCATCACCTCGGGCCGGGACGTCGACGCCGCGAGCGGCTTGATGCGCTCGACGGCCCGCTCGCCGGCGGCGACGTCGACCCCGGCCGCCGCGTAGCTCGCGGCGCCGGCCTTCGACTCGGCCGCGGTCACGGGCGCGAGAGGGCGTCCTCGGCGCCGTAGCCGGGGCTGGACCGCGTGGCCGGGAGACGCAGCGCAGCGGAGCTCGACCCATCGGGAGGAACGGCGGTGGCCGCCGCGGCCGCGGCGTTCGCCGGCACGCCCGATCGGGTCCCCGTCCCCTCGTGGACGACGTTGCCCGCGTCCCCGCACGGGGTGCCGGTGACGTCCTCGAGCATGTGCTTGCCGACCATCGCCTCCTCGGGCAGCGGGATCGGGTAGTCACCGGAGAAGCAGGCCGTGCACAGGCGCGAGCGGGGCTGCTCGGTCGCGGCGACGAGGCCCTCCTGGGAGATGTAGCCGAGGCTGTCGGCGCCGACGGAGCGGCGGATGCCCTCGTTGTCCAGGCCGCCCGCCACCAGCTCCGCGCGCGAGGCGAAGTCGATGCCGTAGAAGCAGGGCCAGCGCACCGGCGGGCTCGCGATCCGGACGTGCACCTCCACCGCGCCCGCCTCCCGAAGCATGCGGACCAGCGACCGCTGGGTGTTCCCGCGGACGATGGAGTCGTCCACCACCACCAACCGCTTGCCCCGGATCACCTCGCGCAGCGGGTTGAGCTTGAGCCGGATGCCGAGCTGGCGGATCGTCTGTGACGGCTGGATGAAGGTGCGGCCCACGTAGGCGTTCTTCACCAGCCCCATGCCGTACTGGATGCCGGACGCCTCGGCGTACCCCACCGCCGCCGGGGTGCCCGATTCCGGGACGGGGATGACGAGGTCGGCCTCGACGGGGTGCTCCCGGGCCAGCCGCCGCCCGATCTCGACGCGCGCGGAGTGCACCCCACGACCGGCGATCGAGGTGTCCGGGCGGGCGAGGTAGACGTACTCGAAGATGCAGCCCTTGGGCTCGGGCGCGGCGAAGCGCGACGAGCGCAGCCCGTCGGCGTCGATCGCGAGCAGCTCCCCGGGCTCGACCTCACGGACGAAGGACGCGCCGACGATGTCGAGCGCCGCGGTCTCCGAGGCCACCACCCAGCCGCGGTCGAGACGCCCCAGCACCAGCGGACGCACGCCGTGGCGGTCTCGCGCGGCGTAGAGCGTGGTCTCGTCGCAGAAGACGAGGCTGAACGCGCCGCGCAGGTCCGGCAGCAGGCGCAGCGCCGCCTCCTCCACCCCGAGGTCGGCGGCGGACTCCGCGAGCAGCCCGGTGACGACGTCGGAGTCGGTGGTGGCGGCCATCCGGGCCCGGCCGTCGGGCACGCCGTCGGGGAGCTTGCGCCCGACGAGCTCGGCGGTGTTGACGAGGTTGCCGTTGTGGCCCAGGGCGATCCCGGTACCCGCCGGCGTCGTCCGGAACGTCGGCTGGGCGTTCTCCCAGGTGGGCGAGCCCGTCGTGGAGTAGCGGGTGTGGCCGACGGCGAGGTGGCCCCGCAGCGAGCTCAGCGTCTGCTCGTCGAAGACCTGGCTGACGAGGCCGAGGTCCTTGAACACCACGATCTGGCGCCCGTCCGACACCGCGATGCCCGCGGCCTCCTGGCCGCGGTGCTGGAGCGCGAACAGACCGAAGTACGTGAGCTTCGACACCTCCTCACCGGGCGCCCAGACGCCGAAGACGCCGCACTCCTCGTGGGGTACGTCGTCGGCGGGCGGCGGGGCGGGGTCTGGGGAGGTGGAGGGACGGGACGGCTCCGGACCGGGACCGGCTGCGACCACCGAGGCTCCTCGAGACGGGGTTGGAGGCACCGCCCAGGGTACGTGCGGGACCCGCCGCGGTCGCGGGTCACGGCCGTGTCACCCGCGGCCTCGCGTCAGGAACCGGACGGATCGGTCACGGCTCGGGCACGGGCCCGGGCCAGGGCGGGCCGGCCGGGTCACGCAGCACGTCGCCGATGTCCTCCCGGGGCAGCGCGGCCGCGAAGTGCCAGCCCTGGCCCTCGTCGCATCCGAGCCGGCGCAGGCGGGCGGCCTGCGCCGCCGTCTCGACGCCCTCGGCGCAGACGGTCACGCCGAGCGCGTGGCCGAGCTCGACGAGGGTCCTGACGATGCGCTCGTCCACCGGGTTCGAGACGTCGGCGTCGCGCAGGCCCTCACCGAACGAGCCGTCGAGCTTGATCACGTCGACGGGGAGCTTGCGCAGGTAGGACAGGTTCGAGTAGCCGGTGCCGAAGTCGTCGATGGCGATCTGGACGCCGAGGGCCCGCAGCCCGTCGAGCGCCTTGAGCGGGGCGCCCTCGTCGCTGGTCAGGGCCCGTTCGGTGAGCTCGATCTGCAGCAGGTGCGGGGGCAGCCCGGTCTCGGCCAGGACCGTCTCGACGTCGGAGAGCAGGTTCGGCTCGTGCAGCTGCCGGGGCGCGACGTTGACCGAGACGAACGGGGCGGCGTCGCCGAACTCGTCGTACCACCGCCGCGCGTCGTGGCAGGCGCGCGCGAGCACCCAGTGCCCGAGCGCCACGATGGCGCCGGTCTCCTCGGCGAGCCCGATGAACCGGCTCGGCCCGAGCACGCCCAGCTGCGGGTGGTGCCAGCGCACGAGCGCCTCGACCCCGCGCATCTCGTGGTCGGACATCGCGACCAGCGGCTGGTAGAGCGCGAAGAACTCCTCGCGCTCGATGGCGATGGGCATGGCCGCCGAGAGCGCGAAGCGGGTGATCTCGGCCTCGTCGCGGTCCGGGTCGTGGAGCGCCCAGCGGCCGCGTCCGTTGGCCTTGGCGGAGTAGAGCGTGATGTCCGCCGCGCGCATGAGGTCGGTGGTGTCCCCGTCGGTGACGGGCCGCTCGACGATGCCGATGCTCGCCGTGACCGAGAGCTCCTGCCCGGCGAGGACGAGCGGTCGTCCGAGCGCGTCGAGGATCCGTTCGGCCAGCGCCACCAGCTGCGTCACGCCGCGCGAGTTCTCGACGAGGACCACGAACTCGTCGCCGCCCATCCGCGCGACGAGCTCGCCGTCGTCCGCCTGCTCGGCGAGCCGCGTCGCGACGGCCTGGAGCATGAGGTCGCCGACCTCGTGGCCGAGGCTGTCGTTGACCGCCTTGAACCCGTCGAGGTCGAGGAAGCAGATCCCGATGCGCCGTTCCGAGTGCGCGGGGGTGCTGTCGAAGATGCGGTCGATCCGGGAGGAGAACAGCGCGCGGTTGGGCAGCGTGGTGAGGGTGTCGTGGTAGGCCTGGTACTCCAGGTGGGACTGGAGCAGGTGCTGCTCGGTGACGTCCTCGAGCATCGCGACCTGATAGGCGGGTTCGCCGTGCTCGTCGCGGACCAGCGAGAGCGTCAGGTTGCAGATGATCTCCTCGCCGTCCTTGCGGTAGTACCGCTTCTCCACCCGGAAGTTGTCCAGCTCGCCCGCGAGCAGCCGCTCGTACTGGACCCACACCGACGGCAGGTCGTCCGGGTGGGCGAGCTCGCCCACGCTCCGGCGGCGCATCTCCTGCGCGGTGTAGCCGAACATCTGGGTGAGGGTGGGATTGACCTCGACGATGCGGCCCTGCAGGTCGCCCAGCGCGATCCCGATCGCCGCCTCGTAGAACATCGCCCGGAACCGGGCCTCGCTGGCGTGCAGCGCCTGCTCGGTCTGGTGCCGCGCGACGATCACCGCCCGGCGGATCGCCTCCTGCTCGTCGAGCGTGCGGTCGCGCAACGTCGTCGCGTACCCGGCGGCCAGGGAGCCGACCAGCGCGGCGACGTCGGCGCGGACCTCCTCGCCGAGGAGCTCCGGGAGCCGGGTGCTCAGCAGGACGATCGTGCGCTGCACCGTCGACGGGCCGGTGAAGTGGGCCGCGACGAGGCGGCGGCCGGCCTCGAGGCCCACGGCGGTGGTGTCCACCGGGCGTGTACGCAGGGCTCGGACCAGATCCGCGCTGATCTCGGTGAGGTACTCGACGAGCTCGTCCGAGCCCATGGGGACGTAGCTGGTGCCCTCGACCTCGGCCGCCCACAGCCGGGCGAGCGCCTCCACGGCGTCCTCGTCGGCCCACCCGTCGTCGATCGCCGGGGAGCGCGGCCACGGCGTCCGAGCGCGGGCCGGCTCAGTCACGACGTCCCACGCCCGCGTAGCCGGGGAACCGCTCGGCCCCCGCGGGGACCGGGCCGTCCGGTCGCCAGAGGGGGATGCGGGTGAGCCCCGGCTCGAGCAGGGAGAAGCCCTCGAAGAACCGCGCCACCTCGTCGCCGGGTCGCATCGACATCGGGGTGGGGGTGCGGCGGTAGAGGGCCACGTGATCGTCGGTGGGCGCGGGGACGTCGTCGGCGGAGGCGTGGCTCAGCAGCAGGTGGCTGCCCGGCGCGAGGGCGTCGCGGTAGCGCGCGAGCGCCTCGCCGGGGCGCCTGTCGTCCCCGACGAAGTGCAGCATCGCGACGACGAGCAACGCGACCGGCCGCTCGAGGTCGAGCACCGAGCGGGTGACCGGGTCGTCCAGCACCGCGTCCACGTCGAGGAAGTCGGCGTGCACGACGCCGGTGAGCGGGTCGCCCTCGAGCAGGGCACGGGCGTGCGCGACCGCGACGGGGTCGACGTCGACGTAGACCACCCGGGCGCCGGGGTCCTCGGCCTGCGCGACCTCGTGGACGTTGCCGGCGGTGGGGATGCCTGAGCCGACGTCGAGGAACTGGTCGATGCCCGCCGCGATGCAGTGGCGCACGGCGCGGCGCATGAAGGCGCGGTTGGCCTGCATCACCCGTGGCAGGTCCGGCCAGTCCGCGATGGCCTGGCGCGCCATCTCGCGGTCCACCGCGAAGTTGTGGCTCCCGCCCAGGTAGTAGTCATAGACACGCGCCGCACTCGGACGGTCGATGTCGACCTCCTGCGGAGCCCACGCAGGTCGCGTCACTGCGTCACCATCCCCCCGGGTCCCCGTGAGCATACGACCGTGATGCGCCGGCGGAAGCGATCCCGGCCGGGACCGGACCGTCCCGTCCGGATCACCACGACCCGTCCCCGGGTCCCGGCGGGTGTGGTCGCTCCGTCGGGCACGGTGCCGTCGACGCGTCCACCAGGGGCAGCCAGTGCCCGACCTGCGGGGCGCGGTGGCCCGACGCGCGGACCGCGCCCGAGGCGACGGCGTCCTCGAACCGCGTGCGGCCGAGCGCGAGGGCGCACCAGGTCCGGGGGTCGGTCTCCACCACGTTGGGCGGGGTGCCGCGCGTGTGCCGCGGGCCCTCGACGCAGTGCACGGCGCCGAACGGAGGCACCCGCATCTCGACGCTGCGGCCCGGGGCGAGGTGCTCGAGGGCCGCGAGCGAGGTGCGGACGGCCGCGGCCCGGACCGCGCGCGGCGGGTCGGGCACGACGTCGTCGGGGGTCGGGCCGTCGGGGCGCGCGTCCACCCAGGCGGCGACGGCGGCCAGGGCGCTGCGCACCTCGTCGGGCCCGGGGGCTCGGCGTGGGGGCATGGTGGTCCCGAATCTAGGCTGCCGCGGTGCTGCGACGCGCGCTCGGGGCGCTGGTGGTCGTCGTCCTCGCGGTGTGGGCGCGAGGGCTCTCGGCCGCGGCGACGATGGAGGCCGACCACGCGGCGTACTGGCGCCGGCGCCGGCGCTCCCCCGGTGAGCTCCTGCTGGTCGCGCTCGGGGACTCGCTCGCGCAGGGCATGGGCTCGATCCACCCCGAACGCTCCTGGGCGGGCCGGCTGGCGGCGGAGGTGGAGGCCCGGACCGGCCGGCGGGTGCGGGTGCTCTGCCTCGGCGTCGTCGGGGCCGGGGTGGCGGACGTGCTCGCCGACCAGGTGCCACAGGTGCCCGAGGCGGCGCGCCGTGGTGAGCCGGGCACGCTGATCGCGCTCGAGGTGGGCACCAACGACGCGTCCGGCGGCACGGACCCCGAACGCTTCCGGCAGCTGCTCACCCGACTGTGCGCGACCCTGCCCGCCGGGTCGCTGGTGGGCGACGTGCCCGACCTCAAGTACGGCCGGAACCGTACTGCGGGCGCACGGCTCGCCGCGGTGGCCCGCGAGGTGGTGGCCGCGCGTCCGGACCTGCGACTCGCCCGGGTCGAGGCGGCGACCCGCGGGCTGATCCCGTGGGAGTGCGGGCCGGACCTCGCGCACCCGAACGGCCTGGGCTACCGACGGATGGCTCGGGCGTTCACGGCGGCGCTGGGGAGCTGACCCGCGTCAGGCGTCGAGCACGGCCGGGAGGGTCGCCGTCGAGAACCTCGCCAGGTCGACCACGTCCAGCGGGTCGACACCCTCGATCGCCAGGACGTCACCCCCGACCACGCCGAGCCGGGCGGCGGGCTGGCCGAGCTCCACGCACAGCCGGGCGAGGTCGGCCTCGGCCGCCGCCGGGACGCTGACCAGCATCCGACCCGCCGACTCGGAGAACAGCAGCGCCGCCGGGTCGAGCGCGTCGTCGGCGGGGGGCAGCGTGACGGACGCGCCGCGGCCGGAGACCGCCGCCGCCTCGACGAGGGCCTGCGCGAGCCCGCCGTCGGAGACGTCGTGCGCGCCGGAGAAGAGCCCGGCGGCCGCCCCCTGCGCCATCATCTCCACCAGGCGGGCCTCCGTACCGAGGTCGCAGACCGGCGGACGCCCGCCGAGGTGCCCGTGCACGACGCCGGCCCAGGCCGAGCCGTCGAGCTCGTCGCGGGTCTCGCCGAGCAGCCACACCGCGTCGCCGTCGGGCCCGAACCCGGACGGGACCGCGAGGTGCACGTCCTCGACGAGGCCGAGGACCCCGACGACGGGGGTCGGCAGGATCGCCGTCGTGCCGGTCTGGTTGTAGAAGCTGACGTTGCCGCCGGTGACGGGCACGCCCAGCTGCGCGCAGGCCCCGGCGAGGCCCTCGACCGCCTCGGCGAACTGCCACATCACGCCGGGGTCCTCGGGGGAGCCGAAGTTGAGGCAGTCGCTCACCGCGACGGGCCGGGCCCCGGTGGCGGCGACGTTGCGCACCGCCTCGGCCAGGGCGAGCCGGGCGCCCTCCCGCGGGTCGAGGAGGCAGAACCGCGCGTTGCAGTCGATGGAGAGCGCGATGCCCCGGTCCCCGGCGTCGTCCAGACGGAGCACGCCGGCGTCGGTCGGGGTGGCGGCCGCGGTGTTGCCGCGGACGTAGCGGTCGTACTGGTCGGTGACCCACTCCCGCGAGGCCAGCTGCGGCGACCTGGCCAGCCGGGCGATCGTCTCCGCCAGCTCGGCGGGCGTGGACGGCCGGGACAGACCCGCCGTCGTGTCGGCCTGCAGCGCGTCCTGGGTCGCCGGTCGGGCGAGGGGCCGGTGGTAGACCGGGCCGTCGTGGGCGACGGTGCGCGGCGGCACGTCGACCACGACCTCGCCCCCCGCGGTGATCCGCAGGTGCTCGCCGTCGGTCACCTCGCCGATGACGGTGGCCGTGACGTCCCAGCGCTCGCAGACCGCCATGAACGCGTCCACGTTGGCCGGGGTCACCACCGCGCACATCCGCTCCTGCGACTCCGAGGAGAGGATCTCGGCGGGCGTCATGTCCCTGGCCCGCAGCGGGACGGCGTCGAGGTCGATCGCCATGCCGCCGTCGCCCGCACTCGCGAGCTCGCTGGTCGCGCAGGACAGGCCGGCGCCGCCGAGGTCCTGGATCCCGACGACGAGGCCCGCGCGGTAGAGCTCGAGGCAGCACTCGATGAGGACCTTCTCGGCGAACGGGTCGCCGACCTGCACGCTCGGCAGCTTCTTGTGCCCGCCGCCGCCCGCGGAGCCGGTGAAGGTCTCGGAGGCGAGCACCGAGACGCCGCCGATCCCGTCGAGGCCGGTGCGGGCGCCGAAGAGCACGATCTTGTTGCCGACGCCGGAGGCGAACGCGAGGTGGAGGTCCTCGCTGCGCAGCACGCCGACGCAGAGGGCGTTGACGAGCGGGTTGCCGGCGTAGGTCGGGTCGAAGACGACCTCACCGCCGAGGTTGGGCAGCCCGAGACAGTTGCCGTAGAAGCCGACGCCGGACACGACGCCGGGCAGCACGCGGGCGGTGTCGGGGGCGTCGAGGGGGCCGACGCGCAGCCCGTCCATGACGGCGACCGGGCGGGCGCCCATCGCCATGATGTCGCGGACGATGCCGCCGACGCCGGTCGCGGCACCCTGGTGCGGCTCGACGTAGGAGGGGTGGTTGTGCGACTCGATCTTGAACGTGACCGCCCAGCCGTCGCCGACGTCGACCACCCCGGCGTTCTCGCCGATACCGGCGAGCAGGTGGCGGCGCATCTCGTCGGTGGTCGTGTCGCCGAAGCGCCGCAGGTGGACCTTGCTCGACTTGTACGAGCAGTGCTCGGACCACATCACCGAGTACATGGCGAGCTCGGCGTCGGTCGGGCGCCGCTCCAGGATCTCGCGGATGCGGGCGTACTCCTCGTCGCGCAGACCGAGGGCGGCGTAGGGCTGCTCGCGCTCCGGGGTGGCCGCGGCGGTCCCGACGGTGTCGGCCGGCTCGGCGACGGACGGCGGGGCGGTACCGGAGGCGGCCTGCGCGGTCACGGCATCGACCCTACGCACGCGGCCGCGCGCCCGCGGTACGCGTGACCCTCCCCACGACGAACGCGATCCAAACGACCCGATCGACTGACGGCCGCCCCGCGGCATGTTCGAGACGTCGCTCGTCGTGCGTCACCGACCGCATACCTCGCCCGCGCAGCGTGACCGTCGTTCGGGTGGCCGCTCGCGGTACGGCCACGACGTCTCGGCGCGTCCCGGCAGGGCGTGTCGTGTCGGTCCCCGTGACTGTCAGACCCCGGATCCATGATGACGCCATGACCGCAGCCTCCGTCCGTGCCCAGCGGGTCGGCACCGCGTCGGCCGCGGCGTCCTCGTCCGCCGAGGGCGCCGCCGGGTCCGCGCGGCCCGATCCGCTGTCCGCCCTGTCCCTGATCCTCGACCGCGAGCTCGTCGAGGTCCGTCGTCACCGCCTCGACATCCGAGGCCGGGTCCCGGCCGGCGTCGCGCCCTACGTCGACCCCTCGCAGGGGATGCTCGAGCTCGTCTTCGACGGGGCAGCCGGCCCGCTCGTCCTCGCCGTCGCGCCGGGCGCCCGCGGCGACACCATCGTGCCGGTGCTGCCCGCCCCCGCCCCCGAGGCGGACGACGGGGCGGAGGTCTGCGGCGAGGCGCCGTTCGACGAGGTGGTGGGAGACACCCTCGAGGACCTCGACCGCGTCGTCGGGCACGTCGAGCGGCCCGACGAGATGCGCGGCCTCGTCCTGCACCTCGGCGGCCGGATGCTGATGCTCTACGCCGACCTGTGGGAGCTGCGGGTCACGCTGCTGCCGTGAGGCGGGCGAGCACCGAGGTGAAGATCCCCAGCCCGTCGGTGCTCGGCCCGGTGAGCGAGTCGATCGCGTGCTCCGGGTGGGGCATGAGCCCGACCACGCGACCGTCCTCGGAGCAGATCCCCGCGATGTCGAGCAGCGCTCCGTTGGGCGCCCCCTCGGCGTAGCGGAAGACCACCTGGCCCTCACCCTCGAGGCGCGCCAGGGTCTCGTCGTCGGCGACGAAGCGCCCCTCGCCAGACTTCAACGGCACCGTGATCTCCGTGCCCGCCGTGAGGTCGGACGTCCAGACCGTCCCGGCGTTCTCCACCCGCAGCCGGATCTCACGGCAGATGAAGCGCAGCCCGGAGTTGCGCACCAGCGCCCCCGGCAGCAGCCCCGCCTCGCAGAGGATCTGGAAGCCGTTGCAGATCCCGAGGACCGGCAGCCCCCGCCGGGCGGCCTCGACGACCGGGCCCATCACGGGAGAGCGCGCGGCGATCGCCCCGGCGCGCAGGTAGTCGCCGTAGGAGAACCCCCCGGGGACGACGACCGCGTCCACCCCCCGCAGGTCGGTGTCCCGGTGCCACAACGACACCGCCTCACCGCCCGCGTACCGCACGGCCCGCGCCGCGTCGACGTCGTCGAGCGTGCCCGGGAAGGTGATGACCCCGACGCGCGGGCTCACGCCTGCGCCCCGTCGGCCGCGTGCGACTCCCGACGCACGACCCACTCCTCCATGACCGGGTTCGCGAGCAGCGTCCCGGCGATCCGTTCGAGCTCGGCGTCGGGCACGTCGTCGTCGACCTCGAGGACGAAGTGCTTGCCCTGCCGGACGTCGATCACGCCGGTCACGCCCAGTCGACCCATCGCCCGGGCCACGGCCTGGCCCTGGGGGTCGAGGATCTCGGCCTTGGGCAGGACGTCGACGATCACGCGAGCCACACGTCCACGGTACCGGGTTGCGCGGCGCGCCCGACGGGGAAGAGCGAGGACCATGAGCGCCACCGAACTCGTCCACCTCGGACACGCGTGCCTGGTCGTCGACACGGGGAACGCCCACGTCCTGTTCGACCCCGGCGCGTTCTCCGACGGCTGGCAGACCCTCGAGGGACTCGACGCGATCCTCGTCACCCACCAGCACGTCGACCACCTCGACCTCGAGCGGCTGCCCGCGCTGCTCGAGCAGAATCCCGACGCCGAGCTCGTCGTCGACCCGGGCACGGCGGACGTCCTGCGCGAGCGCGGCGTCCCGCACACGCGCCGCGAGCCCGGCGAGGCGTTCGTCGTGGGCGGGACGCGCGTCGAGGTCGTCGGTGCCGAGCGCGGCGAGCACGCGGTCATCCACCCCGACATCCCGACGATCGCCAACAACGGCTACGTCCTGCGGTCCGAGGGCGGCACCGTCATGCACCCCGGCGACGCCTACGTCCCGGCCCCGGCGGGGATCGACGTCCTGCTGCTGCCGACCGGGGCGCCGTGGCTGAAGGTCTCCGAGGCGGTGGACTACCTGCGCGCCGTCGCGCCCCCGGTGGCCGTGCCGATCCACGAGGCGGTGCTCGCCAACCCCGACCTGCACTACGGGCTGTTCGACTCGCTCTCCCCGGACGGCACCGACGTGCGCGTCCTCGTCCGCGGCGTGGGCACTCCGATCCGGTAGGTGGGCGGAGCCCTCGTGAGCAGTAATCCGCGTCATACCGCGGATTAGTGCTCACAGGGCCGGAGGCCACCTACAGGGCGCGGAGTGCCCTCGTCCGGGCCGCCATCGCCCGGCGGCTGACAGCGGCGTCGGGGGCAAACACCTCGAAGGCGTGCGGCACCCCGGGGTAGAGCTGCAGCTCGACGGCGACGCCCGCGCGCTGCAGCCGCGCGGCGTAGTCGACGTCCTCGTCGCGGAAGATGTCGAGCTGGCCGACGTCGATGAACGCCGGTGGCAGCCCGCTCAGGTCGGTCTCGCGCGACGGCGCGGCGTAGCTCGGGACGTCGGGGCCGCCGGCCGTGTCGCCGAGCAGGCAGCCCCAGCCGGTGATGTTGTCGTCGGTCGACCACATGGCGAACGGCTCGATCTCCGGGTCGGGCGTCGTCGTGCGGTCGTCGAGCATCGGGTAGACGAGGATTTGCGCGGCCAGGGCCGGCCCACCCCGGTCGCGGGCCATCAGCGCGACCGCGGCCGCCATCCCGCCTCCCGCGGAGTCACCCATGATCGCGATGCGGGACGGATCCACGCCGAGCTCCGCGGCGTTCTCGGTGGCCCAGCGCAGCGCGGCGTGGACGTCCTCGACCGAGGTCGGGTACGGGTGCTCCGGCGCGAACCGGAAGTCCACCGACAGCAGCGGCACGCCCGAGACGTGGGTGTACATCCGGCAGATCGGGTCGTGGGTGTCGATCGAGCACAGGAACATCCCGCCGCCGTGGACGTACACCGCGAGCGACCCCGGCTGGTCCCCCTCGCGTCGGTAGAGACGCAGCCCGATGGTCGCGCCGTCGTCGGCGGTGGCGGCGTAGTCGGTGACGGTGACGTCCGGGGGCGGGGTCCACGACCCCGTCGCCGCGCTGATGAGCTCATCGACCACGGCCCGGCGGGTCTGCCAGTCACCGGCCGGCGGCGGAATCTGCGCCGCGGCCGCTTCGGCGATCGGCGCCATCGCGGCGGCCACCTCGGGATCCATCTCCACCGTCATGGTGTGGAGTGGAACACAGCAGTGCGGTCCGCGCTCGTGAGCAGGAAGCGCCGCGGCCAACGCCTCGTCGACGGCCGCCACGAGCCGACCAGCAGGGTCAGGGGCACGCGGCGGGCGTCGAGGGCGTCGCAGAGTCGGACGGTGTCGGCGAGGGGAACGCCCGGACCGAGCCCGGACAGCGAGACCACGAGCGGCATGCCTCCCATGAGTCCCCACCGACGTGCAGGGAGCCCTACCACGACATGAACTGTGCGTGCGTTTCCGTGTCCTGACACGGAAACGCACGCACGAGAGCTCCGCTCAAAGCGCCGGCGGCCACCCCTGCCCGGTCAGCCGGGTGTAGGCCTCGATGTAGCGCGCCCGCGTGGCCTCGACGACGGCGTCCGGCAGCGGGGGCGGCGGCTCGTCGCCGTGGCGGTCCCACCCGGACTCCGGCGAGGTGAGCCAGTCGCGGACGTACTGCTTGTCGAACGACGGCTGCGGCGCCCCCGGCGCGTAGGAGTCCGCGGGCCAGAACCGCGACGAGTCCGGGGTGAGGACCTCGTCGCCGAGCACCAGGGCCCCGGAGCGGTCGAGGCCGAACTCGAGCTTGGTGTCGGCGAGGATGATCCCGCGCGACGCGGCGTACGCCGCCCCCCGCGCGTAGATCGACAGCGTGGTCTCCCGCAGCGCGCCGGCCAGCTCGGCGCCGACCTGCTCGACGACCCGGGAGAAGGTGACGTTCTCGTCGTGCTCGCCGAGCTCGGCCTTCGTCGCCGGGGTGAAGATCGGCGCCGGGAGCATGCTCGCCTCGGTGAGCCCCTCGGGCAGACCGACCCCGCAGATCGCGCCGTCGCGGCGGTAGTCCACGGTGCCCGACCCGGCCAGGTAGCCCCGCGCCACGCACTCGACGGGGATCATCTGCAGCCGGCGCACCAGCAGCGCGCGCCCGCGGACCTCGTCGGGGATGCGCTCGTCGCGCGCGGCGACGAGGTGGTGGGCCACCGGTGGGGCGGAGATGTCGCTGCTCGACACCCCCGGCCGGCTCCCCAGGAGCCCGAACCAGAACACCGACAGCGCCGTGAGCACGCGGCCCTTGTCGGGGATCGGCGTGGTCAGCACGTGGTCGTAGGCCGAGATGCGGTCGGAGGCCACCAGCAGCAGCGTCTCGTCGTCGACCTCGTAGAGGTCGCGGACCTTCCCCGACGCGAGGTGCGGGTAGTCCGTGAGCGTCACCACGGGCGGCGAGGCTAGAGGATCGGGGCGGGGTCGTAGGCCGCCGCCTCCGGGTGCGCCCGCGCGATCTCGGCCACCTGACGCGCGACCTCCGCGACCTGGGCGCCGGCGGCGCCGACGAAGGCCGAGGGGTCGGCGACGGCGGCTGCGAGGTCGCCCTGACCGACCCCGAGCCGGGAGTCGGCCGCGAGCCGGGCCAGGAGGTCGTTCCCCTCGATGCCCTTCTCGCGCATGTCCAGGGCCACCGCGCGGGCGTGCTCCGCGACGATCTCGTGGGCGGTCTCGCGGCCCACCCCTGCGCGGACGGCGGCCATGAGGACGGCCGTCGTCGCGAGGAAGGGCAGGTAGCGGTCGAGCTCGCGGGCGATCACCGCGGGGTAGGCGCCGAACTCGTCGAGCACCGTCAGTAAGGTCTCGAGCAGGCCGTCGATCGCGAAGAACGCGTCGGGCAGGGCGACCCGGCGCACGACGGAGTCCGAGACGTCGCCCTCGTTCCACTGGTTCCCGGCCAGCTCGGCGACCATCGAGGCGTTGCCCCGCAGCACGACGGCGAGGCCGTTGACGCGCTCGCAGGACCGCGTGTTCATCTTGTGCGGCATCGCGCTCGACCCGACCTGGCCGGCCTGGAAGCCCTCGGTGACGAGCTCCTGGCCGGCCATGAGCCGGATGGTGGTGGCCAGCGACGACGGCCCGGCGGCGAGCTGCACCAGCGCGGAGAGCACGTCGTGGTCGAGCGAGCGGGGGTAGACCTGCCCGACGCTGGTGAGCACCTCGGAGAAGCCGAGGTGGGCCGCGACCCGGCGCTCGAGCTCGGCGAGCCGGGACGCGTCGCCGTCGAGCAGGCCGAGCATGTCCTGCGCGGTGCCGACCGGCCCCTTGACGCCGCGCAGCGGGTAGCGCGCGATCAGCTCGGTGACGCGACGGTAGGCGACGAGGGTCTCGTCGGCCGCGGACGCGAACCGCTTGCCCAGCGTGGTGGCCTGCGCGGCGACGTTGTGGGAGCGGCCGGCCATCACCAGGTCCCCGTACTCCGTGGCCAGGCGCGAGAGCCGGGCCAGCACCGCCACCGTCTTGTCCGCCACGAGCCGCAACGAGTCCCGGATTTGCAGCTGCTCGACGTTCTCGGTGAGGTCGCGGCTGGTCATGCCCTTGTGGACGTGCTGGTGGCCCGCGAGGTCGTCGAACTCCTCGATGCGGGCCTTGACGTCGTGGCGGGTGCGCCGTTCGCGGGCGGCGATCGAGTCGAGGTCGACGGTGTCCAGCACCCGCCGGTAGTCCTCGAGGACGCCCTCCGGGACGCCGATCCCCAGGTCGCGCTGGGCGGCGAGCACCGCCAGCCACAGCTCCCGCTCGGCCACGACCTTGCGCTCGGGCGACCACAGGTCGCGCAGGGCGGGCGAGGCGTAGCGCGCGGCGAGGACGTTGGGGATCACGTATGCCGAGGATACGGGTGAGGATGGCGCCCGTGAGTCCTGTGACCCCCGTCGACCTGCGCTCCGACACCGTCACCCGCCCGACCCCCGCGATGCGCGAGGCGATGGCGACCGCCGACGTCGGCGACGACGTCCTCGACGGCGACCCGACCCTCGACGCCCTGCAGCGCCGCGTCGCGGACCTGCTCGACGTCGAGGCGGCGCTGTGGACCCCGACCGGCTGCATGGCCAACGCGATCGCGCTCATGGACCACCTGCAGCGCGGCGACCGCTTCCTCGCCCCCGCCGGGGCGCACGTGCTGGAGGCCGAGCTGGGGACGGCGGCCTGGCTCGCCGGGGGCGTACCCGCACCGCTGCCCCCCGCTGCCGGGCCCGGCCGTCCGACGCCGGAGGGTGTCACCGCGGCCGCCGGCACGGCGGGCCCGTACTTCGGGCTGCGCACCCGGCTGCTCTGCCTGGAGAACACCCACAACTCGGCGGGCGGCGCGGTGACCCCGGTGGCCGAGCACCGGGCCCTCGTCGCCGCCGCGCGGGACGCCGGGCTCGCGGTGCACCTCGACGGGGCCCGCCTCTGGCACGCCGCGGTGGCGCTCGGGGTCAGTCCGGCGACGCTGGCCGAGGGCGTCGACACCGTGAGCGTGTGCCTCTCGAAGGGCCTCGGAGCGCCGATGGGCTCGTTGGTGGCCGGCTCGGCGGCCTTCATCGAGCGGGCGTGGCGGCTGCGCAAGATGCTGGGCGGCGGGATCCGGCAGGGCGGTGTGCTGGGGGCGGCAGGGCTCGTCGCGCTCGACGGCGTGGCCGACCTCGCGGCCGACCACGAGCACGCCCGCCTGCTCGCCGACGGGCTGCGGGCCCGCGGCTGGCCGGTGTCCACCCCCGAGACCAACATCGTGCTGGTGACGACGTCGGAGGCGGCGAAGGTCGTCGCCGGCCTCGAGGCGGTCGGGGTGCGGGCCGTGCCGTTCGGCCCCGGGGTGCGGTTCGTGACGCACCGCGACGTGACGCGGGCCGACGTCGAGGCCGCACTGGAGCGCGCGGCGGACCTCCCGGTACCCGCGTAGTGCAGCGAGGGAAGCCACCCGGCGTCTACTATGGTGTTCGTTCATCGACCATCGAAGCTGACCCGGGAGGCCCGGTGGACGACTGGGAGGCCTACCGGCTCGCCACGGCCTACGTCCTCGCCGCCGCCCGGGAGGACCGCGGCGCGATGGAGGACACCTTCGCCCAGGTCGTCCGCGACCCCTACCTGCTGGTCCACTTCGTCGGCGGGCTGACCCGGCTCGCCCACCTGCTGGTCCTCGAGCGCACCGGATCGGACGAGGCCGCGCGCTGCTGGCTGGAGGACCGAGTGCACTGGTTGGCCTCCCTCGATCCCCCACCCGCCACCGACTGATCGTCTTCTGTGACCTCGACCACCGCGACGGCACTAGGATCGACGGGATGACGTCGGGTGGCCTTCGGATCCGGCTCGTCGGCCGGTTCGCGGTCGAGGGCGTCGACGGCCATGCCCCGGTGAGCGTGCCGAGCGGTCGGGCGCAGCACCTCATGGCCGTGCTCGCCGCGCACCAGGGCCGCGTCGTCCCCACCGACACCATCGTCGGCGCGCTCTGGTCCGACACGCTGCCCGAGCGGCCCGGCCGCAACCTCGCCGCGCTGATCAGCCGGCTGCGGCGCAGCGTGGGCCGCGAGCGCATCGAGGGCGACCCGTCCGGATACCGGCTGGTGCGGGGACCCGGGACGACCGTGGACGTCTACGAGGGCCTCGACCTCGTCGAGGAGGCCGAGCGTGACCTCGAGCGCGGGCTGATGCTGCGCGCCGTCTCCGGGGCCCAGACCGCGGAGGACCTGCTGGGGGCGGGCCCCGTGCTGGTCGGCGAGCCCGACGCCCCGTGGGCCTGCGAGGTCCGCCGACTCGTGGCCGCGACACTCTCCCGCGCGCGGTCCTGCCACTGGACGGCCGCCCTCGCCCTGGGCGAGGACCGCACGGCCATCGACCTCGCCTCGCGAGCCCTGGCCGCGGACGCCCTCGACGAGCCGGCCTGCCGGGCCCTGATGCGCGCGCACATCCGCCAGGGCGCCGACGGGGCGGCCCTCGCCGCCTACGAGCAGCTGCGGCGCGCGCTCTCCGAGGAGCTGGGCACCGACCCCTCGCCCGCGACCCAGGAAATCTACCGCTCGCTGCTGCACCACGAGGACGACGACGTCGACGGACCGGTCCTGCCCATCCGCGGCCGCGACCGCGAGCTCACCCACCTGCGGCGGGCGTGGGCGGCGGCGAACCGGGGCCACGGCGGTCTCGCCCTGGTGACGGGCGAGGCCGGGATCGGCAAGAGCGCCCTCGCCCGGGTGCTCACGAACGAGGTCCGCGCGGCGCGCGGGCTGGTCCTCGAGGTGCGCTGTTACGAGGCCGAGCGCTCGCTCTACCTGCAGCCGCTCGCCGAAGCGGTGCGGGAGCTGGTGACCCGGCACGGCGGGCAGGTCCGGGCCACCTCGCTGCTCGGCACCGCCGAGACCGAGGCCCTGGCCGACCTCGTCCCCGAGCTCGGCGGCCCCGCCACCACCCGGGCGACGACCGCCGAGGTGAGCCACCGCCGGACCCTGCTCGCGATGGCGGAGCTCTTCGGGCGCTCCGCCGAGCTCCGTCCGATCCTGCTGGTCGTGGAGGACCTGCACCGCGCGGGCCAGACCACCCTCGAGGCGCTGCACGTGCTCGGGACGCGGCTGGCCGCGCGCCGGGTGCTCGTCGTCGCCCTCGAGCGCTCCGCCGAGGAGCGCAGCGGCGCCGAGGGCCTGCTCGACGTCGCGACACACCTGCGGGTCGGGCCGCTGCCCCGCACCGCGGTCTCCGAGCTGCTCGCGGCGTCGGGGGCCGGCTACGACCCCGACGACTTCTTCGCCTGGACGGGCGGCTCCCCGCTCCTGGTCGCGGAGCTGTTGCGCCACCCCGGACCGCCACCCGCCGATGGTTCGGGGCCGGTGATCCCGGGGACCCTGCACGAGCTGCTGACGCGGCGCCTGGACGCGGCGGCCGACGATGTGACCCTGTTGCTGGGCCAGGCCGCGGTGATGGGCTCGTCGTTCTCCCTCGACGACGCCGCGGCGCTCGCCGGTGTCGGGCCCGAGGAGTGCGCGCGCCGGGCCGGGCGCGCGGTGCGGGCCGGGCTGCTCGTGCCCGACGGCGAGCGGTTCCGCTTCCCCAACGACATCATCCGGGCCGTCGCGTACTCCCGGGTGGAGCTGCCCGTGCGCATCAGCCGCCACCGTCGGGCGGCCGAGCTCGTGGCCGATCGCCCCGAGGCCGCGGCGCCGCACCACTCGGCCGCCGGCGACCACCACGCCGCGGCGCAGGCCTGGGTCGCGGCGGCCGACGCCGCCCATCTCGCGTTCGCCCACCTCGAGGCGGAACGGCTGCTCTCCTCGGCGCTGCACAGCGCCGAGCAGACCGGCGACGCGGCCCTGCGCACGACGGTGCTGCTGCGCCGCGGCCGGGCGCGCTGCGACCTCGCCCGCTACGACGAGGCCCACGACGACCACGCCGCGGCCCTCACCCTCGCGCGCGAGTCGGGCGACGAGCAGTCCGAGGCGCGCGCGCTCGAGGCCCTCGGCTGGACGGCGCTGTGGGCGCGCGACGCCTCCGCCGCCGTCGACCTCGCCGAGCGGGCCGGGCACCTCGCCGAGTCGGCGGCCGCCGCGCCGGGGGCCCGGCGCAGCTCGCTGCTGCTCGTCGGCCGGGTCCGCCACTGGGACGGCGACTACGCGGGGGCGACGCACGCCTACCAGCAGGTGCTCGCGGTGGAGGCCGACGACGCCCTGAGTGCGGTGGCGATGTCCTACCGCGGCGCGCTGCTCCAGCACATGGACCGCTTCGCCGAGGCCCGGGCCGTCCTCGAGCGGGCGGCCGCACTGTGCGCCCGGGTCGGGGAGTTCCGCACGCTGCTGCAGAGCCTGTTCTTCTGCGGCCTGGCCCGCGGCGACGCGGGGGACTTCGGCGGGGCGCTGCGGGCCCTGGACCGGGCCCGGCGCCTCATCGACGACGCGGGCGTCGGGTACTACCGGGCGGGCATCGAGACGACGACCTCGTGGCTGTGGCAGGAGCTCGGCGACCTGGGGCGGGCCCGGGAGCACGCCGAGACCGCGGTGGACCTGGCCCGCCGCGGCGGCGGGGCGCTGGAGCTGGAGCAGGAGCTGCACGCGTTGCTCGCCCTCGCCGACTGCGAGCTGCTCACGGGGCACGACGACGACGCGGGCGCGATGGTCGAGGCGGCCGCGCCCCTGCTCGACCGCTCGCTCCCGTTCCGCCCCCGCGCGGCCATGCGGCTGCTGGAGATGCAGGCCCGCTGGGACCCGTCATGGGCCGAGGAACTGCTGGACCAGGCGCGCACCTACCGGTCGACGAAGTACGAGGCCCTCGCCCTGGCCCACCTCGGCCGGGCCGAGGAGGCCGCGGCCGCGGCGGACCGGACCCGCTCGGACCTCGTCGTCGCGCAGGTCGGGGCGCCCGGATCCAGGGTCCCGGCCCGGGATCGGATCGCCGCCGGCCTACCGCCCGAGCTGCGGTCCGGCTTCGTCGCGCACGGGCGCCTCGTCGTGCCCCAGGTCGTGCGCTGAACCCGTCGCCGGCACGAGCGCGATCGTCATCAGCACGTGCGGGTGGCCCGCGTACTCCTCGGTCGCCCCGGCGGTCCAGCCGAGCCGCTCGAAGAACCGCCGGTTGCCCGGCTGCACGTGGGCCAGCATGCGCCGCCCGCCCCGCGCGGCCGCGGCGGCGACCGCGAAACGCACGAGGGGTGCTCCCGCGCCGGCCGTGCGCCACCCCTCCAGCACGGCGAGGCGGTCGCCCTGCCACAGGCCGGTCGCCGGGTCGAGCGGGAAGAGGCGGACCGTCCCGACGATGCCGTCGCCGATGCGCGCGACGACGTGCAGCACGTCGTCGCGGGCGTCGTGGGCGTCGACGTCGTTGTCGGTGAAGATGCGTTGCTCGGTGACGAACACCGCCCGGCGGACGCGGTGGTGCTCGGCCACCTCGGCGCCGTCCGCGGCGATCCCGCACACCACCGGCCGGGAGACCGACCGGGTCACGGGGTCGTCCCCGGGCGGCGACCGATCTGCAGGAGCGGCTGCACCGCGTTCAACGCCGAGCAGGCCTGGCACCGGGCGCACCCGGCCACGGCGTCGTCGGCGGACAGCCCGCGCTCGGCCAGGTACGCGGCGACCTTCCGGTAGATCCGGCCGGTGTACTCGGCGTCCGGGGTCGCGGCGTCGGCCATGAGGCTGCCCGCGACGGGGCGCAGCGGGACCACGAAGGGGTAGACCCCGAGGTCGATCGCCCGCCGGCAGCCCTCGACGGTCAGGTCCGGGTCCTCGCCCATGCCCAGGATGACGTAGGTCGACACCCGGCCCCGGCCCCACAGCGCGACCGCGCGTTCCCAGGTGCGGTAGTAGGTGTCGAGCCCGGTGCGCGCCTTGCCGGGCGCGACCCGGGCGAGGACCTCGGGGTCGAACGTCTCGACGTGGATGCCGACCGCGTCCGACCCGCCCGTGCCGTGGACCTCGTCGAGGATGGCCGGCTCGCGGGGCGGCTCGAACTGGATCTCCACGGGCAGGCCCGAGGCGTCCTTCACGGCGCGCCCGCACCGCGCGACGTAGCGGGCGCCGCGGTCCGGGGCGACCGAGCTGCCGGTCGTCAGCGTGGCGTCCACCGCACCGTCGAGCTCCTTCGCGGCGACGGCGACCTCGGCGAGCTGCTCGGGCGTCTTGCGCGCCACGGTGTTCCCGGATTCCAGCGACACCCCGATCCCGCAGAAGGTGCACTGGTCCGCGGTGTTCCAGTAGTTGCAGGCCTGCACGACGGTGCTCGCGAGCGAGTCCAGGTGCAGCAGGGCGATCTTCCAGTAGGGCGTGCCGTCGGCCGTGGTCCGGTCGTAGAAGCGGGGGCGGCGCGAGCCGGTCACCGAGGCGAGACGGGTCCCCTCGCGGTAGAGGCCCTGGGCCCCGTTGTCCTCGGAGCGCACCACGTACGGGGAGCGCCGGGCGGCGCCGGTGGTCGGGACCGTGACCGGGAAGCCCTCGATCCAGAGCATCCCGGAGTCGGTGGGCCCGGCCCCGCCGGTCCGGGTCTCGACGGGGGCCTCGATCCGCACCCCGGCGCTCTGCACCGCCACGATGAGGGAGGCGATCGCGGCCGCGTCGGGCGCGGGGTCCCCCGGCCCGTGCGCCGGCCCGGTCAGCGCCTCCGAGCTCATGAGGCCAGTCATGCGCCACCCGCCCATCGTCTACTTTGAGCTACGTCCGTCTCTTATCGGAAAGCATCGGGTCGTCGCCGTCAAGGCGTGAGTCGATCTCCGCCCGTCGGCGCGCCCGCTCCCGCATCCACGCCTCGCGGTCGGCGAAGGACGCGTCCCGGTCGCCGTGACCGGTGAGCGGGTCGCCGGTCCTCGCATCGAGGACCGCCTCACCCACCGCGTAGGGCTCCGGCGCGGCGAACGGGTCGGCGGTGGCGACGAGCGCCCGCCCCGTGGCGACGTGCATCTCGACCGACCGAGGGCTCGCGCCGCCCCGGTCGTCGAGCACGACCCATCGCTCGCCGGCCGCGCGCGCCGCGTCGATCGCCGCGATCCGCCGGTCGCGCGCCCGGGCGGCGACGAGCTCGTCGGCGCGGATCGCGCAGGCCGCCTCGAGGACGGCGCGGCCCCCGATCCCCGGCGACCCGACGTCGGGGACCCGGTCGAGCACCGGAGCGGGATCGGCGTCGAGCGCGAGCAGACTCTCGAGCGTCGGGGTCCGCTCACGCACCTCGTCGAGGACGGCACCCACCTGCTCGGCGAGCCGCCGGTACCCCTCGCCGTCGATCACCGCGATCGACCACACCCGCTCCCCGGTCGCCCGCCAGCGGGCCCGCGCCCGCTCGAGGGTCCCGTCCTCGGGTGCACCGTCCTCGAACGTGCCGGCGCGGACGTCCATCGGCCGCCTCCTCGGGATCGACGCGCAGCCCGTCATATCCACTATAGTAGATGGGCCGTGCTCATCATGGAGGAGCCGGTCCCGCCGCCGGATCACGGGAGTGACACGCACCCATGCCCAAGACCGCAGTGGTCGCCCTCGGCGGGAACGCCATCACCCGGGGGGGCCAGTCCGGCACCTACGACGAGCAGGCCGCCAACGCCCGCGCCATGGCGCGGGCCGTGTGCGCCCTGCGCGACGCCGGCTGGAACGTCGTCCTCGTCCACGGCAACGGGCCCCAGGTCGGCAACCTGGCCATCCAGCAGGACGAGGCCGCCGCGATCGTCCCGGCCCTCCCGCTGTTCTGCGTCAACTCGATGACCCAGGGGCAGCTCGGCAGCCTCCTCGGCCTCGCCCTGCTCGCGGAGGGCCGCGGGCGGCTGCCCGGCGTGGTCTCGGTGGTCACCCACGTCATGGTCGACCCCGCCGACCAGGCGTTCGGACGGCCGACCAAGCCGGTCGGTCCCTACTTCACCCAGGACCAGGCGGCCGAGCTGGTCCGAACGCGGGGATGGGACATGGTGCGCGACGGCGAGCGCGGCCACCGCCGCGTCGTCCCGTCGCCGAGACCCGTCGGCATCGTCGAGGTCGACGCGATCCGGGCCCTCATCGACCAGCACATGATCGTCGTCGCGGCGGGCGGCGGCGGCATTCCGGTCATCGCGGGCGACCACGGCCTGGAGGGGATCGACGCGGTGATCGACAAGGACTTCACCGCGCAGCGGCTCGCGGCGTCGGTGAACGCCGACGCCCTGGTGCTGTTGACCGACACCCCGAAGGTCTACATCGACTTCGACACCCCGGACTGCCGCGCGATCGACGAGATGTCCGTCGACGAGGCCGCGAAGCACCTCGAGGACGGCCAGTTCCCCGACGGCAGCATGGGGCCGAAGGTCAGGGCGGCGGTCCGTTTCATCCGGGAGGGCGGCCGCACCGCGGTGATCACCACGGCCGAACGGGCGGGTCCCTCGCTCGACGCGGGCGACGCGTACGGCACCGACCGCACCGGCACCCGCATCGTGGGAGGGCCGCGATGAGCCCGAGCAGCACGAGCGTGGTGCTCTACGAGGACACCTACCTCGACTCGGTCGTCCAGCTCGCGGGCACGCGCGCGGTGCGCGAGGTGGACGGCGTGGAGTGGGCGGCCGTCGCCATGGCGACCGAGGCCAACCTCGCCACGCTCGAGAAGGAGGGGTTCGACCCGGCGGCGTGGGCCGGTGCCGGCCCGGGTGACCTGTTCGTCGCGGTCCGCGCGGAGTCCGAGCAGGTCTGCGAGACCGCGCAGGACACAGGACGGGCCGCCGTCTTCAGCCCGCGGACCGGCGGGGCCGAGCGGACCGCCGAGCCCGACCCGCGCTCGCTCGCGGAGGCCGTCGCCCGGCAGGCGGGCAGCAACGTCGCCGTGGTCTCGGTGCCCGGCGACTACGCCGCCCTCGAGACCCACCAGGCCCTCGGCGCCGGCCTGGACGTGCTGCTGTTCTCCGACAACGTGTCCCTCGACGACGAGGTCGAGCTCAAGACGCGGGCCGCGGCCGCCGGACGGCTGGTCATGGGACCGGGCGCGGGGACCGCGATGCTGGGGCGGACCTGCCTGGGCTTCGCGAACGTCGTCGCGCCGCTGACCGAGCGGTCGGGCGCGGTCGGGGTCGTCGCCGCCGCGGGCACCGGCGCCCAGGAGGTCGCCTCCCTGCTCGACCGGTACGGCATCGGGGTCACCCACGTCATCGGCCTCGGGGGGCACGACCTCGGGGCGCGGGTCGGCGGGCTGATGGGACGGCTCGCGGTGCGCACCCTGGCCGCGGACCCGGCCACCGAGGCGATCCTGCTCGTGTCCAAGCCCCCGGACCCCGCCGTGGCCCGGACCGTCGTGGCGGAGGCGGGTGACACCCCGCTCGTCGCCGCGCTGATCGGGATGGACGCGCCCCTCGACGACGGGCACGGCGCCGGGCGCGTCGTGCAGACCCCGACCCTCGAGGCCGGCGTCCTGGCCACGCTGGAGATCCTCGGACGTCCGGCGCCCGACCCGTCCGCCGGCCTGCGCGAGCAGGTCGACGAGGCGATCGCAGGCCTCGAGCCGCGCCGCACGCTGGTCCGCGGGCTCTATTCGGGCGGCACGCTGTGCTACGAGTCGCTGGTCGTGCTCTCCCGGGTGCTGGGGCCCGTGTGGTCCAACACGCCGCTGGACGAACGCCTCGCGGTGCCCGCACCTCCCTCGAGCCACGTCTGCCTCGACCTGGGCGAGGAGGAGTACACGCGCGGCAGACCGCACCCCATGATCGACCCCGAGGCCCGCCTGGAGCACCTGCGCGAGCAGGGCGCCGATCCCGAGGTGGCGGCGATCGTGCTCGACGTCGTGCTCGGGTACGGCTCGCACCCCGACCCCGCGGGCGAGCTCGCCGGGGAGTGCGCCCGCATCCTCGCCGCCGGCGGCCCCCGCGTCGTGGTCTACGTGCTCGGCACCGACGGCGACCCGCAGGGGCTCGAGGCGCAGCGGCGCGCCTTCCGCGACGCGGGCTGCGTCGTCACCGGGACCGCCGTGCGGGCGGTCCTCGCGGCCGCGGCGATCGCCCGGCGCGACCCGGCCGTGGCCGAGCTCACCGCGCTGCCCGCGGAGCCGGGGCGGTGAGCGCGCTCGCCCTGGTGACCCACTCCACCTCGCCCCGCGGCGGGATGGTGCACACCCTCGCGCTCGCGGAGGCCCTGCAGGCCGCCGGCCAGTCGGTCCACCTGATCACCCAGGGTGATCCCGACGTCGGGCTCTTCCGCGCCACCACGGTGCCGCACACGGTGCTGCCCGCCCCGCCCCACGACGGGCCGCTGGCGAACCGGGTGTTCGCCTCGATCGACCTGCTCGCCGGGGCGCTGGGGCGGCTGGCCGGCCGCTTCGACGTGCTGCACGCCCAGGACTGCATCGCCGCCCGGGCGGCCGCCCGCGTCCGCGACGCCGGGGCCGCGGTGTCGGTGGTCCGCACGGTCCACCACGTCGACGACTTCACCACCCCGGCCCTCGTCGAGTGCCAGCGGGCGGCGATCGACGAGCCCGACCGGGTGCTCGTGGTCAGTGAGGAGTGGCGTCGGGTCCTGCGCGAGGAGTACGGGAGGGCCGCGACCGTGGTCGGCAACGGCGTCGACCCCGACCGCTTCCCACCCGTGCCGCCCGAGCGGGTCGCGGCGCTGCGCGCCTCGATCGGCGCGCAGGAGCGCTTCCTCTTCCTCGGGGTCGGGGGGATCGAGCCCCGCAAGGGCACCCACGTCGCGTTCGAGGCGCTCGCCCGGCTCCGCGCCCGGATGCCGCACCCGCCGATGCTCGCCCTCGTGGGCGGGCACTCGTTCCGCGACTACGAGGCCTACCGCACCGAGACGCTCGCCCGGCTCCCGGAGCTCGGCCTCGAGCTCGGTACCGACGTCGTCCTCCTGGGCACGCTCTCCGAGGCCGACCTCGGCGGCTGGTACCGCAGCGCCGACGCGTTGTGCTTCCCCTCGCTCAAGGAGGGATGGGGTCTCGCGGTGCTCGAGGCCATGGCCACCGACCTGCCGGTGATCGCCGGCGACCTACCGGTGTTCCGGGAGTACCTGATGCACCGCCACAACGCGCTGATGCCCACCTCGGGCGACAGCACCGCCCTCGCCCGGGCCATGCAGGAGATGTACGCGGACCGGGCCCTGCGCCGGCGGCTACGGGCGGGCGGCCGGGCCACCCTCGCCCGCTACACCTGGGCCGAGAGCGCCCGGCGCCACATCGAGATCTACGACGAGGTCCGGGTGGGGGCGCGGCGCCGTCCGAGCCGCCCGGACGTCGCCGACGATGATCAACGGGCACCTGCCGGGGTGTCCGACGGCCCTTGACCCCGCCAGGTGCCAGTTGATCATGAGGCGTGGTGGGGATGTGCCGAGTCGTGGTCGTGGCCCGCGGGTCGGGCCGCGAACCGTGCCGACCGCGCGTCCACGTCGTCCGCCGCCAGCGCGTCCTCGTCGACCAGCAGGTCCTCGAGGGCGTCGAGCCAGCAGGCGTAATAGCTGAAGGAGGGATCGGCTCCTTCCGCCGAGCCGTGCTCGGCCTCCCACGCCCCGATCCTTTCCACCAGCCGGTCGCGGAACGCGTCCCAGGTGAAGACCCCGGCGTCGGCCAGGGTCACCGCCATCCCGAAGGCACGGCTCTCCCAGGGCTCGGCGAAGACGAGCTCCCCGTTGCTGCGGGGCGGCGCGGCCGGCCCCGCCACGTCCAGCGGGGTGGTCACGGGGCCGCCACCGTCGCGACGCCCACCATGGCGTCGCGGGTGACCAGCCCGGCCAGGGCGTCGGCGTCCCACCCCTCCGTACCCGCCGGGCGCTGGGGCAGCACCAGGTAGCGCACCTCGGCCGAGGAGTCCCAGACCTCGATGCGCTTCTGCGCCGGGAGGTCCAGGCCCATCTCGCGGAGCACCGCGCGCGGCTCGCGCACCACCCTGGCCCGGTAGGCGGGGTCCTTGTACCAGCTCGGCGGCAGGCCGAGGACCGGCCACGGGTAGCAGGAGCAGAGGGTGCAGACCACGACGTGGTGGACCTCGTCGGTCTGCTCGAGGACCACGATGTGCTCGCCCTGCGGACCGCCGAACCCGAGCTCCTTGATCGCGGAGGTGCCCTCGGCGAGCAACCGCTCCTTGTACTCGGGGTCGGTCCAGGCGCGGGCGACCACGGTGGCGCCGTTGAGCGGGCCGACGTCCTGCTCGTAGGTCTTGATGAACTTGTCCATCACCGCCGGGTCGACCAGCCCGCGTTCGACGAGCAGGGACTCCATCGCCTCGGCGCGCAGGGCGGGCGACGGGCGCCCGGTGGCCACGTCGGTCATCGCTCCGCCTCACTTTCCGGGATCCGGACTAGGTAGCTCTCGAATAGGTCGGCGTGCAGGGTGAACGGCTCGACGTCGTCCCCCCACAGCTCGGTGGACGGGAAGCCCACCGTGTAGACGTACTGCGGGTTCTCGCCCTGGAACACGGCGTGCGTGTCGGGCAGCAGGTGCCCGGGGCGCACCGCGGTGATCGTGCCCCGGCGCCGGCGCAGGTAGCCGGGGAGCTTGGACGGCCCCTGCGGGAGCATATCCTTGGTGACCACCGCGTCGCCCGCGGCGAAGGCGGGCGGCCCGTCGACCTCGCGCAACGAGCCCGGCCCGCTCGGGGCGTAGTCGGGCTTGTCCGGCTCCGGGAACGCCGGCTCCTCGACGTCCTCCCCGGCCAGGCGGCGCGCCCGGGCGTCGACCGCGCCCTCGGCGAGCACCGAGCTGTCGGTGAGCATGAGCTCCGCGGCGTTGAGCCAGCGACCGTAGTAGCCGTCGGCGAGGTAGGAGACCGGGTCGAGCCGGGACAGCGCGTACCGGAACGCGTCGAGGTTGCGCCCGGACACGCGGTTCATCGTCAGGAGCGTCAGCGCGAAGCTGCGTCCTTCCCACGGCTCCGCGAAGGGGGGCTCGTCGGTGGGCACGCGGACCGCACCCCAGTTCGGCGAGCCTCCCATGTCGGCCAGCGGATCCATCGCGGCCTCCTCCGTTCTCTCCTCGGCCCGGGCGGGGCCGGCGGGCCGCGCCGCCGAGCCGGCCCCGAGCCGTCGTCGCGGGGTCAGACGGTCCAGGTCTGCATGACCAGGGCACCTTCGCGACGCGCGGTCAGCTGCGCGTCGAGGATGTCGAGCGGGTTGACCGGCTTGACGCCCTCGATCATGTCCACCTCCCGCATGCCGTACAGCATGGCCGCGGAGAACCGGCAGGCGTAGACGTGGCCGCCCTCGTCCATGAACGTCTGCAGCTGCTTGTTGAAGCCCAGCGCCCCGGGGAACGCCTCGTCCCCGACCTTCGGGAAGCCGCGTGACGCCGATGCCATCAGTGAGCCGGGGCCGAACAGCACGAGGCTGGTGTCGAAGCCCTTCCGGTTGACTCGGGTCGCGGTCAGCATGTTGACCAGCCCGACCGAGCCCTCGAAGGGCATGGTGTGCATGAAGATGTAGGCCTTCTCGCCCGGCTCGGCCTGGATGTCGTCGAAGACCTTGTCCTCGTAATCGACGATCGCGTCGCCCTTGCTGACCCGTTCTCCTACGATCTGGACCACTGCTCACCCCTCGTCTCCGGTCGGTGTGTCCCGACCCTCGTCCGCCGGTGGGCGGCGCCCACCGGGGTCTCTCGTCGCCGCGTCAGACCGCGGGCGCCCGCGGCTCGGGCGGTGGCGCCCAGGTCCGTCGGTGGCTGCCCGGCATGGCGCGGAGGATCCGGTGCCGCAGCGGCCAGGGGAGGGCGCGGTAGACCGGTGCGAAGGCGCGCAGCCAGATGAGCTCGACGAGGCCGTGCGGGCGGCGCGGCCGGCGGGTGCCGGGGTAGCGCCGCGCCAGCTGCTCGTGGGCGCCGACCATCAGGTAGTGCTCGGAGTTCTCGCGCAACCAGTGGGACAACGAGGGGCGGGAGCGGGCCATCTCAGAGCTTCCCGGCCGCGCGCAGCTCGTCGAGCCCGTTGGTGGCCGCGACGACGATCGGCTCGTTGAGGGCCCCGATCGCGGGCGAGTAGACGTTCTCCATGGTCGAGAGGTCGTGGAACGTGAAGCCGTGCCTGACCGCCATCGCGAGGAAGTCGGCCCGCTCCTTGATGCCCTCCTGGCCCACCATCTGCGCGCCGATGAGCCGCAGGGAGCCCGGCTCGGCGAGCAGCTTGACCTTCACCGGCTTCACGCCGGGGTAGTAGCGGGCCCGCGAGATCCCCTGTGCCTGGCCCAGCACGTACGGGATGCCGAGCGCGGTCGCGGTGGTCTCCCCGAACGACGCGCCGCCGATGACCCACTTGCCGGCCGGGGTGCCCCAGGGGACGTAGACCGCCTTGTAGGCCCGTGAGCCGCCGCCGGCGTTGGCCCCGGCGGCCTTCCCCTGGGCGTAGGCGTGGCTGCCGGTGAGGCCCTGCAGTGGCACCCGCGTCAGTCCGTGCGGGATCTCGACGACGTCGCCCGCGGCGAACACACCCGGCACCGACGTCGCCATCCGCTCGTCCACGACGATGCCGCCGGTCGAGCCGATCTCGAGGCCGGCCGCGGCCGCGAGCCGGGCGTTGGGCTCCTTGTGGGTCGCGACGACGACGAGGTCGCACGGGATCTCGCCGTCCGTGGTGGCCACCGCCGAGACGTGTCCCTGGCCGAGGAACCCCTCGAGCGTCGTGTTGAAGTGCGCGACCACCCCGAGCTCGCGCCAGGACTCCTCGACCGGCGCCATGATGTCCGGGTCGGCCATGTCCGCCAGCGGCCACGGGTTCGGGTCCACCAGGTGGGTCTCGATGCCGCGGTGGGCCAGCGACGTCGTCATCTCCACGCCCAGCGGCGTGGCGTGCACGACGACGGCCCGCTTCACCGAGTCGAGGACCTCGTCCCACTCCATCGCCCGGCGGATGTTCTTGACGTAGTAGAGCCCCTCCAGGTCCCCGCCCGGCACACCCGGATCCGCGTAGTCGAACCCCGTGGCCACGACGAGCGTGTCGTATCCGACGCGGCCCTCGCCCTCGACGTCGACGGTGCGCGCCGCGGTGTCGAAGCCGAGCACCCTGGTCTCGTAGTGGACGTCGATCCCGGCCTCGACGTACTGCTCCTTGGTGGCGAGGAAGAGCTTCGCGAAGTCCGGGATCTCCCTGCCGTGCACGTACGGGATGCCGCACGGGCTGTACGCGACGTCCTCGTACTCGGTGTAGACGACGACCTCGGCGTCCGGGCGCGCCGCCTTGACGCCGCCGGCGGCCCCCAGCCCGGCGGCCCCGCCACCGATGATCACGGACTTGTGCGGCACGCGGACCCTTTCCTCGAGCGTCCTACGATGCGTGGCCGGGGAGCCGGTCGACGCGGAGCACCGAATCCGGCAGGCTGACCACTATAAGAGATGCGTGTTGACCATACTTACGGCGTCGAGGGTGTCAAGGAGCAGCGCGATGGCCCGATCAGCGGCCGGGTCCGCGGACCCCTCCCCGGCACCTCCCGATACGCCCGAGCCGGCCTCCGGCGGGTCGCCGGTGTGGGAGACGGTCGTCGACGCGATCGGTCCGAAGGTGCGCGACCTGCGCCAACGGGCCGGGCTCTCGCTCCAGCAGCTGGCCCGGCGCGCGGACGTCTCCGCGGCCGCGATCCACAAGGTGGAGCGCGGCGACATGGTCCCGACCATCACGACGCTGCTGAAGCTCGCCGAGGCGCTGGAGCGGCCCATCGGCCACTTCGTCGGCGACGGCGCGGCCACCCCCGTCGCGAGCGTCGTCACCGCCGGGGACGCCGCGCAGGTGCGGTCGTCCGACCCGGCGGTCACCCGGCTCGCGATCACCGCGGCTCCGGAGCGTTTCCGCGTCACCGGCACGCTGGTGATCGTGGCCCCGGGCGGCGGCGGGGCCTCCGAGGGACCGCGCGCCGGCGAGGAGCTGGTGCACCTGCTCGAGGGATCGCTCGAGGTCGACGTCGCCGGTGAGGACCACGTGCTCGCCACCGGGGACACCGTCCAGTTCCCCGCCGACCGCCACGTTCAGTGGCGCAACCCGGGCGAGGTGCCCGCCCGCGCCGTGTGGGTGGCGCTGCGCGGGAGCTGAGCGACCCCCAGCCGAGCGACCCCCAGCCGAGAGAGCCCCAGCCGAGAGAGCCCCAGCGCCAGCCCCGCCGCGAGGTGGCGCCCCGAGTCGGCCCCGATCCCGTGCAGCCGGGTCAGTGCCCGCGTGGCGCCCGGCGCGTCGTCCGCGGCGACGGCGAGCAGCCAGTCGTGTGCCGGGGCGATCGACTGGCCGCGCGCGGCCCAGGCGAGGAAGGCGCGCGACACCTCGGTCGTCGACACGCCGGCGGCGCACGCCCGCAGCCGGTCCTCCGCCGCCGGACCCCCGGCGAGCCGGGCGACGAGGAGGACCCCCGCCAGGACGTCGTCACCGGACGGCGTGAGGCCGGGGCCCCGCCCGCCGAGCAGGGCCGCGAGCGCGTCGAGTCCCTCGAAGCCGTCCGCCCGGCGCAGCACCGCCCCCGCTGCCGCCGTCGTGGTCGGTGCCGCATCCACCGCCGCATCCACCGCCGCGTCCTGTGCCCGTCCCGCGAGCGCGGCGGGGTCGGGCAGCGCCCCGCGCCAGCGCGTCGACGGGACGCGCACCGCCCACGTCGCGCCGGTGAGGCGCCGGCCGTCGCCGGCCACCGCCTCGCCGGGACGCAGCGCCGGGAGGGCCACGCACCGCACGTGCAGCGGCCCCGGGTCGACCCCCGGGGCGACGAGCGCGATCAGCTCCCCGTCCAGCCGGACGTAGGCGGCGCGCCGGTGCACCGACACCACCTGCCCGGTCGCCGGCCGGGCCAGCACCTCGGCCGCCCCGAGCCCGGCGTCCAGCGCCGTGACCACGACTCAGCCGGCGACGTCGAGCAGCGCCTCGACGAAGCACTCCAGCGGCGCGGTGGCCACCCCGGCACCGACCTGGCCGACCCCGGAGGACGCGGCCAAAATGCCGGTGTTGACCTTGGGGGTCACGCCGGTGGCGACCACCCGCCGGAGGTCCACGCCGAGCGGCGTCCCGGCGAAACCCGCCGCCGGCAGCGTGAACCGGCTGCTCGAGCCCACGCAGAATCCGGCGGAACGCCTCGGTGGCCTCGGCGGCGTCGGCCATGCTCCCGCCGAGGAACGCCGCGACGGCCGGGGAGTTCGCGGCGGCCGGCCCGCCCAGGCCCACCAGCTCGAGGACCGCGCTGTCGCCGATGTCGCGCGCCGCGTCGTCGGGACCGTGCCCGGAGTAGTACAGCGCCTCCCCCACGGGCGGGGCGTCCGTCGTGTACCAGCGGCCGGCGCCCAGCCGGATCCCGAACGTCGTCCCGTTGCGCGCCATCGACGTGACGATCGTGGAGCCCGGCACCTGCCCGGCCCACAGCGTCAGCGACTTCGCGGCGGCCATCGCGGGGGTGAGGAAGAACAGGTGGTTGACCGCGAGGAAGTCCGCGAACGGGCCACGGACGTCGTCGGGGAGCGCGGCCACGTGGCCCACCCAGGAGCGCACGAGCAGGTTGGTCGCGGCCTGGGTGCGCATGTGCAGGTCGTCGCCCATCGCGATGCCCTGCGCCGCGATCGCCAGCACGTCCAGCGGCCCCGACCGCGCGAGCACGGCGGACAGCGCCGGCCCGGCGACGTCGCGCAGCAGCCGCAGCCGCGCGACAGCGGCGTCGGTGTCGCGGCCGAACCACGCCACCTCGCCCGGCCCCTGGTTGATCGGCGCGAACGCGCGGAACGGCCCGGACCCGTCGTCGGGGGTGGTCTCGACGACGAGCACGGGCGCCGACGGGCCGATCGCGCTCGCCATGGGCACGACCATGTCGTGGTGGTTCGCGGGCTCGAGGCGCACCTCGCCCGCGGCCAGGAGCCGGTCGGCCTCGCCGGTGTCCGCCGCCCAGCCCTCGGCCACCGCCGCGGCGCGCATCGAGCGCCGCAGCGGGTCGCACACGTCGTCCCAGCCGATCGCCGGGCCGCAGTGCAGCAGCATCCGCCCGCCGACCCCCGGGACGACCTCGTCGACGCGTGTCACGGCGGTCAGGAACGGCACCCCGGTATCGAGGCGGCGCAGCACCTCGGCGTTGGCCGCGTCGATCTCCGGGCCGCGCTCCCCGTACAGCCTCGTCAGGGCGCGCACGGCGTCCGGGTCGCCGCCGGCGGGGGGTCGCCAGTCGACGTGGGTGACGGTGCCGCCCTGGGCCCGGACCGCGTCGGCGAACATCGGCAGGCCGACGTTCACCACCTCGATCGCGTCGGGCAGCGTGCGGGTCGGGGCGCTCATCGGGTGTCCTCCCTCTCGGGGGTGGTGGTGACGGCGGCGTCGGTCGCTCGCCGGACGGTGGCCAGCAGCTCGGACTCGGCGGCGTCGAAGCCGGCGAGGCGCCCGCGGGCGCGGGTGTCGAGGTCGTCGAGCTCGGTGCGCAGGGCGGCCGCCATGCGGGCGACGGCGGGCGGTGCCGCTCCGCCCTGGGCGTCGCGGGAGAGCACGATGCGCCACGGGTCGAGCGCCTCGCCGAGGTCCCGGCCGGCGAGCCCGAGGGGACGGCCGGTGTGCTCGACGGCGGCGCGGTCGAGCATCTCGCCGGTGATCTCGACGCCCGGGACGCCGTCCCGGCTCGCCGCGCGCACGGTCCGCCCGACGACGAGGTAGGCGGTGCGGTAGTCGACGTCGCAGGTCTGGACGAGGTGCTCGGCGAGGTCGGTGGCCTGGCTGTACCCGCCGCGGACCTCCTCGGCGAGCCGGGGCCCGTTGACGCGCAGGGTGCGCACCACCCCCGCCGAGAGCCGGGTGATGCGGGCGGTCAGGTCGAGCGCCCGGGGGACCTCGCCGTAGGCGTAGATCAGGTTGTCGCTGCGCGCGGAGGGGCTCTTGCTCACCGCGAGGAAGCCCGAGAGCCGGCCGATGAGGACGCCGGACGCGCCGCGGACGATCGAGAGCGCGTACGGGTTGCGCTTCTGGGGCATGAGCACGCTCGCCCGGGTGAAGCCGTGGTCGAGGTCGACGTAGTCGAACTCGCTGGAGGACCAGATCTCCAGGTCCTCCGCGAGCTTGGACAGGTTGGACACCAGGCTGGCGGCGACGGCGAGCACCGAGATCAGCCCGTCCACCTGCCACATCGCGTCGCGGGTGTGCTCGATGACCCCGTCGAACCCGAGCGCGTCGGCGACGAAGGCGCGGTCGTCGAGCAGGCGGGTGCCGTTGACGCAGCCCGCGCCGCCGGGGCTGGTATCGACCCAGTCCAGCTCGGCCAGCAGCCGGCGCCCGTCGCGGACGGTCGAGTAGACGAACGAGAGCAGGTAGTGGGCGAACGTCGAGGGCTGGGCGTGCTGCAGGTAGGTCTGGTCCGGCATCACCGTCTCGACGTGCTCCTCGGCGCGGGCCACCGCGTCGCGGCCGAACCGGGCCGCCTCGGTGACCAGCTCGCCGATCTGGCGGCGCACGTGCAGGCGCAGCGCGATCCGCACCGCCTCCCGCCGGGGCCGCCCGGCGTGCAGCCAGCCCGCCACGTCACCGAGGCCCGAGACGAACCACGCCTCGCGCGAGTTGTAGGGCTCGCCGAGCTCGGGGTCGTAGGGGAACTCGTCGGCGGGGGTCGCGTGGGCGGTGAGCAGCAGGTCGAGCAGTGCCCGCCGCGCGGCGTCCGGCACCAGGCCCCGCCGGGACAGGTCGAGGACGTGGGCCATGTCGGCGAGGTTGAGCCCGCGGTGCAGGAACGGCGCGTCCGCGTTCTCCAGCGCGAAGCCCGACTCGACGAGCTCCGGGGCGGGCCCGCCGACAGGCGGTCCCTCGTCACGGCGTGCGGTCACGGATTCCTCCTGATGTGGGCGCCGGGCGCCCCGGCACCGGCGTGCGCGAGGGCGGAGACGATGCCGCCGGTGAGCCAGAGCAGGACCGGCCCGGTGGTGTGGGCCAGGTGCTCGAGCGCCACCGCGGCGGCCTTCGCGCCGTAGGTGTCGTCGAGGAGCACTCCCTCGGTGCGGCGCACGAGGTCGGCCGCGGCCCGGTCGGCCGCCGAGGCCGTCCCGAAGCCGGGGCCGCGGGCGTCGACGACCGTGAGCAGGTCCGGGCGGGGCGCCGGGGTGCCGCCGAGGCACGCCGTGTCCCGCGCGAGCGCGACGACCTTCACGGTGATCTCCTCGGGGGGACGGCTCACCGAGGCGCCCACGACGGGCCAGTCGGCGCCGGCTGCGGCGAGGCCCGCGAGCAGCCCCGCGACGCTGCCCCCGGAGCCCACCGGCAGCAGCACCGTCGGGGGCTCGCGCTCGCGCCACTGGGCGACGACCTCGGCGGCGGCCCGCGCGAACCCGGCCGCGCCGACCGCGGTCGACCCCCCGCGCGGGACCGCCAGCGGACGGCGGCCGTGGCCCGCGAGCTCGGCCGCGAGGCGCTCGACCTCGACGTCGACCCGGTCCCGGCGGTCGTCGCCGAGGGGGTGCACGCGGGCGCCGGCGTCGGCGGCCAGCGCCAGCGACGTCGTCGCCCGGTGCTCCCCCCAGACGACGAGCTCGCAGCCCAGCCCGGCGACCCGCGCGGCCTGCGCCGCGCCCGCGACGAAGTTCGAGTCCGGGCCGCCGCCGGTGACCAGGACGTCCACGTCGCGGGCCAGCGCGTCGCCGAGCAGGTGCTCGAGCGCCCGGACCTTGTTGCCCGCCACCGCGAACCCGGTGAGGTCGTCGCGCTTGAGCCACAGCGGCCCGCACCCCAGGGCGGCGCGCAGCCGCTCGGCGGGCGCGAGCGGGGTCGGCAGCACGCCGAGCGGGAAGCGCGGCGGCCACGCCGGGACGGGAGCCGCACCCGCCGTCACGGCCACGTGTCCGGTTCCGCGTCGCGGGCCGCCCGCGCCCGGGCCACGGTGGCGTCGACCATGGCGACGGCGACCCGGTCCGCGGGCCGGTCGAGCCACTCCCGGACCTCCCCGGGCGTCGCCAGGCCCCGCGCGGCGAGCCCGTCGGCGAGGCCGTCGCCGGTCGCGAGGAGCTCCTGGAGCAGGTCCTGGGCGGCGTGCTTGCCCATCCGGCGCGCGAGCGCCGCGAGCACCCGCTCGGAGCCCAGCCGGTCGCCGTGGCGGGCGAGGTTGTCCGCCATCGCCCCGGGGTGCACCTCGAGCCCGGCGAGCAGCGTGCGCGCCAGACGGAGCGCCGTCCCGGTCAGCAGGCAGACCTCGGGCAGCGCCGCCCACTCCGCCTTCCACGCGCGCCCATCGCGCTCGTGGGAGGAGACGACGCCCTCGAGCAGCACCGCGGCCGAGGACCGCACCAGCCGCGCCAGCGTGTCGAGGTGCTCGCTCGCCTCCGGGTTGCGCTTGTGGGGCATGGTGATGCTGCCGACCGCGGTCGGCGACGCGGGCTCGGCGAGCTCGCCGATCTCCGGGCGGGCGAGCTCGTAGACCTCGCCGCCGATCCGGGCGAGGGTGCCGGCGACGAGCGCGAGGACGCCACCGAACTCGGCGACGCGGTCCCGGCTGGTGGTCCAGGAAATCCCCGGGTCGCCGAGACCCACCTCGGCGCAGAACGCGGCGCGCAGCGCGAGCGGGTCGACGCCGTCGGCGTCGTGGAACGCCAGGGCCCCGACGGCGCCGGCGAGCTGCCCGACCGCCCAGCGCGCCCGGCCCTCGTCCAGGCGCACGACGTGGCGGCGCAGCTCGTCGGCCCACGACGCCGCCTTGAGCCCGAAGGTCACGGGCGCGCCGGGCTGGCCGTGGGTCCGGCCGGCGATCGGGGTGTCCCGGTGCGTCGCGGCCAGCTCCAGCACCCGGTCCTCGAGCGCCCGGAGATCCCGCCGGACGACGGCCCCGACGTCGCGCATCACGGTGCCGAACCAGGTGTCGGTGAGGTCCTGGACGGTGGCGCCGAGGTAGACGTGCTCGCGGACGGACTCCGGCAGGATCGCCTGCAGGCCGCGGATGAGCCCGAGGGTGGAGTGCGACGTCGAGCGGGTCGCCGCGGCGATCTCGTCGAGGTCGAGCCGCTCGACCCGCGCGCCGGCGGCGATCTGCTCGGCGGCGGCGGCGGGGACGATGCCCGCCCGCGCCTGCACGCGGGCGAGCGCGACGAGGATGTCCAGCCACGCCTGCCAGCGCGCCCGCTCCCCGAGCAGGTCGACGAGCTCGGGGGTCGACCACAGGTGGGCGTAGACCGGCGACTCGGTCAGGCGGGCGCCCACCGCGGCTCCTCCCGGCGCGCGAGGCGGTGCAGCGCCTCGCGGACGTGGTCGAGCGACGATCCCCAGGGCACCGACACCCACCGCGTCGGCCCGTCCGGTCCGTCGACGGTGCCCTCCGCGAGCTCCTCCTGCTGCAGGCAGCACTTGGTCAGGACGGCTCCGGGCCCCTCGGCGGCGAGGTCGACCAGCGGGCACGTGTCTGCGCCCGGGGCGTCGCGGCCGTAGAACCAGCGGTGGATGCTGCGCGAGCGCTCGCACCCGAGCAACGTCCAGTCGGCCTCGGGCGGCCGCTCGTCGAGGTAGGAGACGGTGGCCCCGGGGACCTCGCCGCCGCCTCCCCGGCAGGGCAGCAGGTAGTGCCCGGCGGGGTGGGCGCGGGCCAGGTCGGCGAGGTCGACGGTGTGCGGGGCCAGCGTGATCGGCGGGAGGTCCTCGCTGACCTCGAGGACGCGGCGGGCCTGGTCGGCGAGCTTCGCCGGCCGCGGCGGGACCACCTCGCGCACGGTGACCCGCAGCGGGCACGGGTCGAGGATGAAGTTCACGTGCTCGTAGCGGCCCTGCACCACGACCGCGCGGGCGCCCGGCGCGTCGCGCGCGGCCTGCGCGAGCAGCGAGGGCACCGCGGTGTCGAGCTCCGGGCGGTGCAGGAAGACGCACTCGTCCGGCCCGGCCAGCAGGTCGACGGCGACGATCGGGCTGAACAGCGCATCGTCGCCGGCCCGGGTCACGGCGAGCAGGGCCACCGGGCCGCCGTCCTCGTCGTGCGACGTCGCGGGCGGGCGGACCACGAGGAAGCGCGTCTTCCAGTAGGCCTCGCGGCCGAGGTAGCGACGCCGCAACGACTCCTCGTCGTAGAGCAGCGGCGCCCGGGCCACCGCGACACCGCGGTAGCGCCCGGGGACCACGTTGACGGTCACCGGGCGAGCTCGGCGGCGATCGCCGCCGGGATGGTCGCCTCCGCCGTGTCCGAGCGCAGCCCGAGGCGCAGGGTCTCCAGCCCGACGGCGTCCTCGAGCGCGACGTTGCCGAGGTTGACGTCGGGCCCGAACCTCCGGACGAACCACGCCTGCTGGGGGGCCCGCGGCGCCTCGAACACGACGTGGGCGATCCCGACGGCGGCCACGAGGGCGTCCACGACGTCCTCGCGCACCTCCCCGGAGGTGTCGAAGATCCCGACGGTGCCGCTCTGCCTGCCCTCGGCGACGACGAGGTGGGCTCCGGCGTCCCGGTCGGCGGCGGCCTCGTCGCCCCACTGCTCGAGGGTGTGCTGCTGCTCCGGGTCCTTGACCCCGACCTCGGTGATCACGGCGAAGCGGTCCGCGGCGCGGCGGACCAGGTCGTGCTTGTCCGCGACGGCCATCGGGACCGTCCCCCGGGACACCTCGACGTGGCGGAACCCGGCCCGGTGCGCCCACGCCAGGCACTCGTCCGCGGCTCCCTGGGCCCAGGCGATCTCGAGCAGGGTCCCACCGAGACAGGACGCGACACCGTGCCCGGCGAGGACCGCGAGCTTCTCGGGCAGCCGCGGGTCGACGTAGGCCGTGCCCCAGCCGAGCTTCCAGATGTCGACGATCGCTCCCGCGCCCGCGAGCAGGTCGGCCGTCGCGGCCGGGCTCACCCCGGGGTCGAGGACGTGGGTGAGGCCGACGCTGCGGGGTGCGCGACTCCGGGCGGGCAGCGTCAGGAAGCTCGGGGTCGCCATTCCCCGAGCTTAGATCACATAATGGACGAGCGACCACTATCGAAGACGAGAGGCGGGCGACGAGTGTCCCCAGCAGCGTTGTCCCCCGAGGTGCCGACGGCGGCCGGGCAGGAGCTCGCCGCGCTCGCCCACCGGGTCGCCACCCACCCGGGCACCGTCGGCAAGGCCGCGATCGGCCTGGTCACCGAGGTGCTCGGCGGTACGGACTGGCTCGCCGGGCCGGGCGACGACGGCGCCGTCGTGACGATTTCGGGCGGCCGCGTGGTGGCGTGCGGCGAGGCGCTCTGGCCGCCGTTCGTGGCGCGCGACCCGTGGGGCGCCGGGTTCGCGGCGGTTCTGACCAACGTCAACGACGTCGCCGCGATGGGTGCCGAGCCGCTGGGCATCGTCAACACCGTGACCGGCTCGGAGGATCACGCGCGGGCCGCGCTGGAGGGCATGCGCCGGGCCTGCGAGCTCTACGGGGTCGGGATCGTCGGGGGTCACCTGACCCGCCACGACGGGGAGCCCTCGGTCTCGGCGTTCGCGCTCGGCGAGGTCGACGAGCCCCTCTCGGTCACCCGGGTCGCGCCCGGCCAGACGCTGGTCGTGGCGGCCGCGCTCGAGGGGACCATGCGCCCCGACTTCCCGTTCTTCCCCGCCTTCGAGGAGCGCGGCGACCGGTGCGCCGGGGACGTCCGGGTGCTCGCCGCCCTCGCCCGCGACGGGGCGTGCGTGGCCGCGAAGGACGTGAGCATGGCGGGCCTCGTGGGCTCGCTCGCGATGCTGCTGGAGTGGGGCACGTTCGGGGTCGAGGTCGACCTGGACCTCGTGCCCGCCCCGGCGGACGTGGCCACCGGCGACTGGCTGACGTGCTTCCCGAGCTTCTGCTTCCTGCTGTGCGTCCCGCCGGGCCGGGAGGCCGACGCCCTCGCGCCGTTCCGTGCGCGGGGCCTCGCGGCGGCGGCCGTCGGCCGGATCGACGACACCGGCCGGGTGCGGCTGCGGCGGGGCCGGGAGGTCGCGACGGCGTTCGACCTGGCGCGCCACGGCGTGACCCGGCTCGGCGGCGCCCGGTGAGGGCCTCAGAGCCCGCCGTGCAGGAGGTCCTCGGGCGAGAGCGACCAGCTCGCCCCGCACTCGCCCCGGAGCGCCGGCGGCCGGGGGCCGCGCAGGGCCACGTCGGACGCCAGGGCGAAGATCCGGGCCGCGCGGTCGGGGCGGCGCCAGTGGTGCTCGGCCGCGAAGTCGAGCCAGGACTCCGGTGGCAGGACCTCGGCACCGGTGTAGTCCAGCTCGGACCAGGTGATCGCGAGCTCGAAGAGGTCGAGGACGGCGTCCGGGTCCGAGTCCACCGCGAGCAGCTGGTCGTGGTGGGCGCAGCGGCGCAGCGACGGAGGGCACTCGCACCCGGCGTCGTGGTCGAGCGGCATCGGGACGACGACCTCGTCCACGAGGGAACGGGTCATGGGGACCTCCTCCACGGCGGTGCGCACGGTGTGACGGTGGCCACTGTCTCCCGCGGTGTTGCAGGGGTGTTGCACGGACGTGCCACGACGTCGGGCGGGGGGAGGCCGTGACGTCCCGGCGGGTCGGCGCGGTGTGGGACGGCGGCATGCGCTGCACCGTCGACGCCGGCGGGTTCCCGATCGTCGTCGACGAGCCCCCCGAGGCCGGCGGCACCGGACAGGGCCCACAACCCACCGAGCTGCTGCTGGGCGCGATCGCCTCGTGCTTCACGCTGGCCCTGGCCCACAGCGCGGCCAAGCGCGACGTCGAGCTGCGGGGCCTGCGGGTCGACGCGACCGGGACCTACGACGGGCCCCGGTTCTCGACGCTGCGTGTCGAGGTGCGCGCCGAGGCCCCGACCGGGGACGACCTCGAGCGACTGGTGCAGGCCGCGTCGCGGGTCTGCTACGTGACGAACACCCTGCGCGGCGCCCCGCCGATCGAGATCGCGACGCCGTGAGCGCGGCCCCGGGGCGGTGGGCGCCCAGAGCGTGCTACTGGGTCGGGAGCCAGCGGCCGAGCCGGACCAGGGCCTCGCGGACGTCGTCGGTGGCCCCCGCGAAGGAGAGCCGGATCCAGGTGTGGCCGTCGACGGGGTCGAAGTCGACGCCGGGGGCCACCGCGACGCCGGTCTCCGCGAGGAGGCGCTGACCGAACGCCAGGGTGTCGTCGGTGTGGTGCCCGACGTCGGCGTAGACGTAGAACGCGCCGTCGGCCGGGGCGAGACGGGTGATCCCGATCCGCGGCAGGCCCTCGAGCAGCAGCGCCCGGTTGACCGCGTACCGCTCGACGTGGGAGTCCGCCTCCGCGTAGGACGCCTCGGTGAACGCGGCGAGCGCCGCCATCTGGGCGGGGACCGGGGCGCAGACCGTGAAGTTGCCGGAGATCACGTCGACGGCCCGGCGCAGCCGCTCCGGCACGAGCAGCCAGCCCAGCCGCCAGCCCGTCATCGACCAGTACTTCGAGAACGAGGTGACGACGACGGCCTCGTGGCTGGTGTTCCACGCGGTCTCGCTTCGCGGGCTCGACGCGCCCGGGTCGTACTCGATCCCGTGGTAGATCTCGTCGCTGACCAGCTGGGTGCCGTGGTCGTCGCACCACCGCGCGAGCGCCGCCAGCTCGGCGGGGTCGATGACGGTGCCGGTGGGGTTCGCGGGGCTCGCGACGATGAGGCCGGCGGGAGCCTCGTCGAGCTCGTCGAGCATGGCGACGGTCGGCTGGAAACGGGTCTCGGGGCCGGTCGGCAGCTCGACGACGCGGCAGCCCAGGCTCGCGAGGATGTTGCGGTAGCAGGGGTAGCCGGGGCGGGCGAGGACGACGGTGTCGCCGGCGTCGAACGCCGCGAGGAAGCTCAGCAGGAACCCGCCCGAGCCGCCCGTGGTGACGACGACGTCGTCCGCGGTCACCGTCCCGTCGCCGTAGCGGCGCCGATGGTGCGCCGCGATGGCCGCGCGGAGCTCGGTCACGCCGAGCGAGGCGGAGTAGCCGAGGACCTGCTCCTCGAGGGCCCGGGCGGCGGCGTCCCGGACGTCGATCGGCGCCGGGGTCGAGGGCTGCCCCGCCGAGAGGTTCACCAGGTCGCCGTGGGTGCGCTGCCGGTCGGCCGCGGCCGCCCACACGTCCATGACGTGGAACGGCGGCACCTGGGCGCGGATGGCGGGGGTCCTCGGCGGCCGGGCGATCGTCACGCGGTCCACCCTGACACAGCGAGGCGGGGGCCCGGTCCGGTGCCAGCGGAGCCCTATCGGCGTGCTCCCCTGACTGCTTGCATCCAGTGGCAGTAAAGCCCCGTCGTCGGCGTCGCTCCTGGCGCCCGAATCAGTAGCCGACGTAGTGGTGACCGCGGGCGAGGGCCTCGACACCGGGCACGTGCGAGACCGACCCGTAGCGCATGATGGCGTACCGGACGCCCGCGATGATGTTGTCGACGGGGTCGTGGATGTCGCCGTGGCCCGGGAGCTTGTTGGCGTCGAAGGTCGGGCCGATCGTCTGCATGAGGCCGACCGAGGGCGTGCCCTTCGCGGCGTTGGAGTCCCACCCGTTGGTCGCGTCGGGGTCGCCGCCGGACTCGTGGTCGATGATCGTCGCGATGTCGTCGGGGTCCATCTTGTCGGCGGGCACGCCGTGGTCGGCGAGGATCGCGGTCGCCTGACGGATCCAGTCGCCGACCTTCCCCGGTGGTCCACCATCGGGTCCCGACGTGGACCCGCCCGACCCCTGGCCGTCCCCCGAGCCCGCATCCCCGCCGTCGTGGGAACCACCGTCAGGGGCGCCGCCGGAGTGGCTGCCGGAGCCGGAGTGCCCCGGCTGGGACCCGCCGTCGCCACCCGATCCGCCGTCGCCACCGGTGATCCGGGCCGCCTGGACGGGGCCGTCGGCGGCGGGCGTCGACCGCTGCCGCTCGGCCCACCGCGAGGAGGTGCCCGACGCCCCGGACACCCCGGCGTCGGGCGAGCGCAGCCGCGACCAGCCGGTCATCGCCCCGGTGAGCTCGCGCAGCCGCCGCGCCGAGGCCGCCACCTCGGACTCCGCGCGGTCCAGCGCCGCCTGTGCCCGGGCGGTCGGCCCGGCGACGGCGGCACGCACATCGTCCACGCTCGCCGGTCCGGAACCGGAGTGCGCCGCGTCGAGGGCGTCGGAGACGTGCCCGGCCACCTCGTCGCGCAGGGACGCCAGCGTGCGCCCGAGCCCGGCGAGCTCGCGCTGTGCGGCCCGGGCGGCACCGCCGGTCACCCCACCGGCGTGGGAGAAGTCGGCGGTGTAGCGGGTGAACGCGTCGGCGCCCGGCCCCTGCCAGGCGCGTGCGACGTCGTCGCCCCCACTCCCGACCACCCGCATCGCGTCGTCCATCCCGTCGGCCACGGCCGCGAGGCGCCGGCCGAGGTCGGTCACGGCGGCGGCGTCGAGGCGGTCCGCCCGGTGCGCGACGGCGAGCAGCTCCTCGGTGCCCGGCGTGGCCTCGAGCGCGCCCACGACGTCTACCCCCAGCCCGCCACGAACGGCTCACCGCAGGGCGGCCAGCGCGCCCAGTCCCGACGACGGGCCCCGCCACCCCGTACCGAGCCCGCTCGCCCCGCGGGCGACGGCACGCACGCCGGCCGCGCCCTCGGCGTCGGCGCCCTGCATGGAGCGCAGTGTGGCGTCGAGCGCGCGGTCGACCTCCTCCATCCGCGCACCGCCCGCCACCAGCTCACCCTCCAGCGCCGCGCGGAGGTCGGCCAGGGCACCGAGCAGCGCCCCGCCGGTGGCGAGCCCGTCGACGCCCAGGCCGTCGGTGCCCCCACCGAGCAGGTCGGCGAGCGCCGGGATGCGGCGGGCCTGGGTCGCGGCCGAGACGCGGGCCGCCTCGATGGCGGCGGAGCCGTAGACGACGTCGGGCATGGCGGCGAGGGTAGGCCGGGGACCGGCGCGGCGGTGGCCGTTCGCGCCAACTCGTGGGCGCACCGCGCACGAATATGTGGCTTTTCTGCCACTGGATGCAAGCAACGCCGCTTCGCTTGCACGGAGGTCCCCGCGATCAGCCCGGGACCGCGATCCGCCCCTCCACTGCGGCCCGCGCGATGTCGGTGCGCGCGTGCCCGCCGGGCAGGTGGACCGCGTGCACCCGGGCGTAGGCGTCGGCCCGCGCCTCGGCGAGGGTGTCCCCGGTACCGACCACGGACAGGACCCGCCCGCCCGCGGACACCACCGCCCCGTCCTCGCGGCGTCGCGTGCCCGCGTGCAGCACCCCCGGCGCGTCCGCACCCGCGATCACGTCGCCGGTGCGCACCGCGCCGGGGTAGCCCTCGGCGGCCACGACGACGGTCACCGCGAACCCCTCGGCCCAGCTCGGCGCGGGCTCGGCGGCGAGGCGGCCGGTCGCCGTCGCGAGCAGCAACGACGAGAGCGACGAGCGCAGCAGCGCCAGCACCGCCTGGGTCTCGGGGTCACCGAAGCGGCAGTTGAACTCCACCACCTGGGGCCCCGACGAGGTGAGCGCGAGCCCCGCGTAGAGCAGACCCGAGAACGGCGTCCCCCGCCGAGCCATCTCCGCGGCGACGGGGCGCACGATCCGTTCCACCACGTCGTCGACCAGGGACGGCGGCGCCCACGGCAGCGGGGCGTAGGCGCCCATGCCCCCGGTGTTCGGCCCGGCGTCGTCGTCGCCGAGGCGCTTGGCGTCCTGGGCGGGCAGCAGCGCGACGACGTCGGTGCCGTCGACGCAGCAGAACAACGACACCTCGGGGCCCTCGAGGAAGGACTCGAACAGCACCGGGTGCCCCGCGTCCAGCAGCGCCACGGCGTGCGCGCGGGCGTCGTCGTGGTCGGAGGTCACCAGCACGCCCTTGCCCGCGGCGAGGCCGTCGTCCTTGACCACCCACGGCGCGCCGAACTTCTCGAGCACCGCGTCCAGCCGGGCCGGGGTGTCGACCACCTCCGACGTCGCCGTCGGCACGCCCGCCGCCGCCATGACGTCCTTCGCGAACGCCTTCGAGCCCTCGATGCGGGCCGCGGCCGCGGTGGGACCGAAGCAGGGGATGTCCGCCACGCGCAGGGCGTCACCGACCCCGGCGACCAGCGGGGCCTCCGGGCCGACGACGACGAGGTCCGCCCGCCAGCGCCGCGCGAGGTCCACGACGGCCCGGCCCGACGTCGGGTCTGCCAGGCCGGGGTGCTCGGCGAGACCGGCCGTGCCGGCGTTGCCCGGTGCCGCGGCGAGCGCGGTGACCGCCGGGTCGGCGGCGAGGGCGAGCAGCAGGGCGTGTTCGCGGGCTCCGGACCCGACGACCAGGACGCGCACGCCCGCCGACACTACGGGCCGCGGGCAGGGGCGGACGCACAGCCCGCGACGTCGTCCGGACCCGTACGCCCCCACCTGGTCACGTGGCGGCCGCCACCCGGACGTGCGAGCGGCCCCCGTACCGGAGACGATCGGGTGCATGGCGACCACCCGACGGCCGGCGGTGACCATCGTCGGGCACCGCGGCACGCCGGGGTACCGCCCGGAGCACACCGTGGAGTCGTACTCGCTCGCGGCCCGCCTCGGGGTGGACGCGGTCGACGTCGATCTCTGCCCCACGCGCGACGGTCACCTCGTCGCGCGCCACGAGCCGGAGATCGGCGGGACCACCGACGTCGCGGCGCGGCCGGAGTTCGCGTCGCGCCGGACCACACGGGTGATCGACTCGAGGACGATCGAGGGCTGGTTCACGGTCGACTTCACCCTCGCCGAGCTCAAGACGCTGCGGGCGATCGAGCGGATCCCGGCGACCCGACCGCACAACACCCTCTACGACGGGCGCGACGAGATCCTCACCCTCGACGAGGTCCTCGACCTGCTCGACGGCCTCTCCCGCGAGCTGGGACGCCGCATCGGCATCCTGCCCGAGGTCAAGCACTCGACGTTCTTCGCCTCGGTCGGGCTGCCCGTCGAGCCGGCGCTCGTCGACACGCTGCGCCGCCGGGGACACGAGGACGACCCGCACGTGATCATCCAGTCCTTCGAGACCACGAACCTGCGCGAGCTGCGGAGCCTGCTCGGCTGCCCTCTGCTCCAGTTGATCGGCGGTCCCGGCGTCGCACCCGCCGACCTCGTGGCCGCGGGCGATCCCCGCACGTTCGACGACCTCGTCACCCCGGCGGGGCTGCGGGAGATCGCGGCCTACGCGGAGTGGATCGGGCCGACGAAGGAGCGGGTCATCGGTCCGGACGGCGAGCCCACCTCGCTGCTGGCCGACGCCCGCGCCGCCGGGCTGAAGACGATGCCCTACACGTTCCGCAACGAGAACGAGTTCCTCCCGCCGGCCCTGCGGCGCGGGGAAGGGGCGGGGCTGCCGGCGCACGCCGCACCGAGGTCGACCTACGGGGACGCGCTCGCCGAGTACGCCCGGTTCCGCGCGCTCGGCGTCGACGGTCTCTTCAGCGACCACGGCGACACCGCCGTGCTCGCCTTCCGCTGAGCAACCACCACTCCGCGCCGACGACGCCTGTGGCAGCGCGAGGCACGAGCGCTGCCACAGCGTCGTCTTGGCGCGACTAACGGTGCACGGTGGGGATGCCGTCCTCGGCGAGGACCAACGGCAGCAGGCGGCGGTCGACGTAGCACCAGCGCCACGCCTCCCCCGGCTCGAACGACTGCATCACCGGGTGCCCCGTCGACTCGTGGTGCGCGGTGGCGTGCCGGTACGGGCTCGAGTCGCAGCACGCGACGTGGCCGCACGTCATGCACATCCGCAGGTGGGCCCAGGCGTCGTGGCCCGCCTCACGGCAGTCCGGACAGATCAGCCCCGGCGTGTCGGGATCGACCGACGGGGTGGGCTCGGCGGCGTGCTTGGAAGCGATGAGGTGTTCACAGGCGCCCACGTCACCATTCTAGGTGACAGGGCCCCGGGTGATGGTGGCGTCGCGGCCCGGCCCGACCCCGATCGCGGACACCCGCGCGTGGGCGAGCTCCTCGATCCGCTCGACGTAGTCCCGCGCGGCAGAGGGCAGGTCGTCGAACGACCGGCAGGCCGAGATGTCCTCGAACCAGCCGGGCAGGCGCTCGTAGACCGGCTTCGCATGGTGCAGGTCGGACTGGGTCATCGGGATGTCGTCGACGCGCTTGCCGTCGATCTCGTAGGCCACGCAGATCGGGACCTCGCGCAGGCTCGAGAGCACGTCGAGCTTGGTGAGGAAGATGTCGGTGAGGCCGTTGACCCGGGTCGCGTAGCGGGCGACCACGGCGTCGAACCACCCGCAGCGCCTGGAGCGCCCGGTGGTGACGCCGAACTCGCCGCCCTGCTTGCGCAGGTACTCGCCGTCGTCGTCGAACAGCTCGGTGGGGAACGGACCGGACCCGACGCGGGTGGTGTAGGCCTTGAGGATCCCGATGACGCGGTCGATGCGGGTCGGGCCGATGCCCGAGCCCGACGACGCGCCGCCGGCCGTCGGGTTCGACGAGGTCACGAAGGGATAGGTGCCGTGGTCGACGTCGAGCAGCGTTCCCTGCGAGCCCTCGAGCAGCACCGTCTCCCCGCGCTCGAGCGCCTGGTTGAGCGCCAGGCGGGTGTCGGCGATGCGGTGGGCGAAGCCCTCGGCCTGGCCGAGCACCTGGTCGGCCACCTCGTCGGGGTCGAGGGCCCGGCGGTTGTAGACCTTGACGAGGATCTGGTTCTTGAGCTCGAGCGCGGCCTCGACCTTCTCCCGCAGGATCTTCTCGTCGAGCACGTCCTGCACCCGGACGCCCACCCGCGCCACCTTGTCCTGGTAGGCGGGGCCGATGCCGCGCCCGGTGGTGCCGATGCGGCTCTTGCCGAGGAACCGCTCGGTCACCCTGTCCATCGCCACGTGGTACGGCATGATCAAGTGGGCGTCGGCGGAGATCAGCAGCTTCGACGTGTCCACGCCCCGGACCTCGAGGCCGGCGAGCTCGTCGAGCAGCACCCCGGAATCCACGACGACGCCGTTGCCGATCACATTCGTGACACCCGGCGTCAGGATCCCCGAGGGGATCAGATGCAGCGCGAACTTCCCGCCGTCGGGCAGCACCACCGTGTGACCTGCATTGTTGCCACCCTGGTAGCGGACGACCCAGTCGACCTCGCCACCGAGGATGTCGGTGGCCTTGCCCTTGCCCTCGTCGCCCCACTGGGCGCCGATGAGGACGATGGCCGGCATGTGACACTCCCTGGTCCGACGCGTGCAGCCGATCTCGCACGGCGTACCCGCTCGGCGTCCCCCGATGGCCCACCCCGTGCACCCGAAGGGTAGTCGCAGTTGTCCGCCCACCCGCCACCGCGGTCCCGCGCCGCGGGCCCGTTCGTCGTGCTGACCTGCGGAGACGCCGCCCCACGCTGGGGCGACGGGCCGGCGGAGGCCCTGGACCCGCCCAGCACGCGGGTGGTGGCGGTGCCCGCGCGACCGGGGCGGGGCGACGTCGACCCGGTGCTCGACGCCGCGGCGCTCGACCAGACGGCGCAGGGGGAGGGCGGCCGACTCGTGGTGGCGGGCACGGACGCCGACCTCGCCGCGGTGCTCGTCCGCCTGCTGCGCGCCGAGCGGCTCGACGTGCCGGTGGCGTTCCTGCCGGTGGCGCCCTCCGAGGCCGCCCGGGTGTGGGGCGTCCCGACCGACCCCGCCGCCGCACTCGACGTCGCCCGCGACGGCGTGGCGTGCCCGGCGCCCCTGCTGCGCGACGACCGGGGCGGCGTCGTCGCGGGCGCGCACGTCGTCGGCGCGTTCGACGGCGTCGTCTACTGCGACGAGCACGAGGTGCTGCGCGGCGGCGCGGCGGGTCTCGCCGTGCGGCCCGACCCCGACGGGGGCCCCGCCGCGACGGGCGGGGTGTCGGTGGTCGTCACCGGACCCCGGCGCCTCGCGGGACTGCGGGCCGGGGCCGAGCACCGGGCCCGCGGACGCGCGGCGACCATCGGCTGCCGACCCGCCGCGCTGCGCCGCGACGGGGTCGACGAGGACCGCCCCGTGGAGCGTCGCAGCTGGTATCGCCACGCCGTGGACTGGACGCTGGTGCGGCCCGCGGCGACGCGGTCACCGCGTCCCGATGACCCTGCGTGAGAGGCCCTCGTCCGACGTTCGCCTCGCATGTGGGTGAGGCGTGATCGACGACACACGTGTCGTCACCACACTGCATCGATCGGAGCGACCTCGCGGGAGGAGGGGTTGACCTCTGCGGACCGGGGTACGTTCCGTCCATGCTGGTCGCGGTCCTCGTCCCGGTGCTCCTGTTGATCGCGACGATGCTCATGGAGAAGTTCGAGACGCGTGTGATCGACAGGACGACCCGGCGCCGCCCGGTCCGGCCGCCGCTGCGCCTGGAGGCTGCACGGGCTGCTCCGGTTGCACAGCGTCACCTGCAGCCGGTGAGCGTCCCGGAACCGCTCGTGATCGACGCCCGGCCCGTCGACGTCGTCGACGAGCCGCTGCGCCGGGCCTCCTGACCGGACCCTCAGACCACGCCGAGCACGACGGCGGCCTTCGGGTCGCAGTCGTCGAGGAGCTCGCGACAGCGGACGGCCTCGTCGGTCTCCCCGATCGTGGCGCTCGCGCGGGCCAGGACCGCGACCGATCGCAGGAAGCCCAGGTTGGGCGTGTGGTCGACCGGCACGGGCCCGAAACCCTTCCACCCGTTGCGGCGCAGCTGATCCAGCCCGCGGTGGTAGCCGGTGCGCGCGTACGCGTACGCCGCGATGGTCTGTCCGGCGTCCAGCGCCTGCTCCGCGAGGGTGGCCCAGGCCGCGCCGGACGTCGGGTGGTCCGCGGCCACGGCGGCCGGGTCCTCGGCGGCGTCGAGGCGGGCCTGCGGCTCCGGGTCGGCGGGCAGGAGCGTGGGCCGGGGCCCGAGGAGGTTGTGGCCGTGGTCGGCGGACGGACCGATCGGGATGGTCATGCTCTCGATCGTCCCACCGCCGCCGGCGGCCCCGGTCCCGGTCCCCGGGAGCGAGCGGCACTCTCGCGCGCAAAGAAGCAGCGAGAGTGCCGTTCGCTCTTCTCGGAAGGGGCTACGCGCCGAGGGACTGGCCGTTCGAGCGCAGGTTCTCGCAGGCCTCGACGACGCGGGCCGCCATACCGCCCTCGGCGGCCTTGAGATAGCTGCGCGGATCGTAGGCCTTCTTGTCGCCGACCTCGCCGTCGATCTTCAGCACGCCGTCGTAGTTCGAGAACATGTGCCCGGCGATGGGGCGGGTGAAGGCGTACTGGGTGTCGGTGTCGACGTTCATCTTCACCACGCCGTAGTCCAGCGCCTCGTGGATCTCCTCGAGGAGCGAGCCCGAGCCGCCGTGGAAGACCAGGTCGAAGGGCTTGGAGCCCTCGGGGAGGCCCAGCTTGCGGACCGCGACCTCCTGGCCCTCCTTGAGCACCGACGGGCGGAGCTTGACATTGCCCGGCTTGTAGACACCGTGGACGTTCCCGAACGTCGCGGCGAGCAGGTAGCGACCCTTCTCGCCGCCGCCCAGGGCGTCGACGGTGTGCTCGTAGTCGCCGGGCGCGGTGTAGAGCTTCTCGTTGACGTCGTTGGCGACGCCGTCCTCCTCGCCGCCGACCACACCGATCTCGATCTCCAGGATGATCCTCGCCTTGGCGGCCTTCTCGAGGAGCTCCTGGGCGATCTCGAGGTTCTCGTGCAGCTCCACCGCCGAGCCGTCCCACATGTGGGACTGGAAGAGCGGGTTCCGCCCGGCGTCGACCCGCTCCTGGGAGATGGCGATGAGCGGCCGGACGAAGTCGTCCAGCTTGTCCTTCGGACAGTGGTCGGTGTGGAGGGCGACGTTCACCGAGTACTTCTCGGCGACCACGTGCGCGAACTCGGCGAGGGCGCTCGCGCCGGTCACCATGTCCTTGACGGCCTGGCCGGAACCGAACTCCGCCCCGCCGGTGGAGAACTGGATGATGCCGTCGCTCTCGGCCTCGGCGAACCCGCGCAGGGCGGCGTTGACGGTCTCCGACGAGGTGCAGTTGATGGCCGGGTAGGCGAAGCGGTTCGCCTTCGCCCGGTCGATCATCTCGTTGTAGACCTCGGGGGTCGCGATCGGCATGAGGGGCTCCCTCGCTGGCGCGGTGTGCTGTCGTGTCCCGGACTCCCGCCGGGAGGTGGCGTCCCGGGTGCCGGGTGCACGCCCGGCGCGGGCAGTATGCCCGGTGCCCCAGCAGCGCGTCCCCTCCTCCGGAGCAGCCACCGCACCGCGCGTCACGACGTCGGTCCCAGGCTCCTCCGGGCCGGGGCCGTCGGGGGGCTGGTCTATCGTCGGGGGCGTGGTCGAGCCGGTGGAGAGCGCGATCGAGCGCACGCTGGGCAGCCTGCGTGCGCTCGATGCCGTGACGGGAGCCGAGGCCTCCGTCGTCCATCCCGCGGCACCGCCGGCACCCCGGCCTGGACCCCGCGGGCCCGTGGGGGTGCGCCCGGCGCCCGGCCGGCCCGCGCCCGGCCACCCCGGCAACGGCCGGCACGCGCCCCCCGCCCCACCGCCGGCCCCCGGTCCGCGGCCTGCTCTTGAGGGGCCTGCTCCCGAGGCGCCCACTCCCGAGACGGCAGCCCCGCCGGAGGGCCCGCGCACCCTCGAGGACCTCTACCGCGAGCACCGGATGCGTTTCGTCCGGCTCGCGATCCTGCTGGTGGACGATCCGGCGACCGCCGAGGACGTCGTGCAGGAGGCCTTCACCGGGCTGCACCGGCACTGGTCGCGGCTGCGCGACGAGAACGCGGCGCTGGGCTACCTGCGCACGGCCGTGGTCAACGGCTCCCGATCGGTCCTCCGGCGGCGCCGCACCGCGCGGGAGTACACCCCACCGCACACCGCGGACGCCCGATCGGCCGAGTCGCTCGCGATGCTCTCGGCCGAGCACCAGGCGGTGGTGTCCGCACTCGGGCAACTGCCCCGCCGCCAGCGCGAGGTCCTCGTGCTGCGCTACTACGGCGGGCTCTCCGAGGCCGAGATCGCGGAGGCCACCGGGATCAGCCGCGGCACCGTCAAGTCGACCGCCAGCCGGGGGCTGGACGCGGTTTCCAAGATCGTCGAAGCGGGCGGCTGACCCTCGCCCGATCGGTGAGCTGAGGTTGCTGCGACGACGGGCGGTAGGCACTCCGCCGTCCGGCGCTGCCCACCGCCGTGTGACCGCCGCTGTCCCGCGCGGTCCTGGGGTCCGTCGGGGCCCGCCGGTACGATCGTCCGCGATGAGTGACGAGCGGCTGCTGTCCGAGGCGCTGCGGGCCCACGCCGCCGGTGGCGTCTCGACCCCGCGCGTCGAGTCGCCTGCCCCGCCGTCGACCGGCCCCGCACCGGGGTCCGGCGATCAGGGCGACCAACCCGCGGGTGGCCGCCGCCGGTTTCGTCCGCTCGGCCGTGTCCGTCGGCCCGAACCACGCACCGACCCGGCCCCGTCCGACCAGCCCCCGGCCGATCAGACCCCCGCGGACCACCGGCCGCGGCCGGATGTTCCGGCGCCGCGCTCGGCGGGTCCGGCCCTCCCTCCGCCGGGCTACGCGCGCGCCCCGATGCCCCCGGCCCCACCGACCGCCCCGGTGCGTCCCGCGCCGTCGGGTGGGTTCGGCCCCCCAGCCGGGTCCGCGCACGCCTACGGCGCTCCCGCTCGTCCCGGCACGCCACGCTCCGCCCCCCCGGCCACCGCCGCCCCGACCGGCTACGTGCCCTGGAGCGTGGCCACGGTGAGCTGGTGGAGCCTCGTCGCGCTCCTCGCGGGCGGCGTCGTCGGCGGGGCCATCGGCGTGCTCTCGCTGCTGCTGCCGGCCTGATCGGTCCGGACGCCCCGACCCCGATCGGCGCTCCGCGGCGTGGGCGCACATCGTCGTCTCATCCGCGCTGGGTACCGTGGCCCACGTGACGCCCGCCGACGCCACCACCTATCTCGCCCTCGGTCCCCAGTGGCTGGACCCGAGCTACATCGTCTCCAGCCTCGGACCCTGGGCCCTGCTCGGGGTGGCGCTCATCATCTTCGCCGAGTGCGGCCTGCTGGTCGGGTTCTTCCTGCCCGGCGACTCGCTGCTCTTCATCACCGGGCTCGCCGCCACGACGGGCCTCGTCGAGACCCCGCTGTGGCTGGTGTGCGCGGTGCTCGCGGTCGCGGCGTTCGCGGGCAACCTCTGCGGCTACTACATCGGCCGGGCCGCCGGACCGGCGATCTTCGACAAGCCCGACTCCCGGCTGTTCAAGCGCGAGAACGTCGACCGGACCCAGAGGTTCTTCGACAAGTACGGCAACCGGGCCGTCGTGCTCGGCCGGTTCGTGCCGATCGTCCGGACCTTCATCACCGTCATGGCAGGCGTCGGGCGCATGCAGGCGCGTCGGTTCCTCGTGTTCTCGGCGATCGGCGCCGTGCTCTGGGCGGTCGGGGTGACGCTCCTGGGGGCGGTGCTCGGCCAGTTCGACGTCGTCAAGAACAACATCGAGGCGATGCTCGTCCTGGTCGTCCTGCTCTCCCTGGTCCCGATCGGGATCGAGGCCCTGCAGGCGCGGCGGGAGCGCCGGCTCGGAGCGTCCGACCTCGCCGAGGAGATGCTCGACGGCGCGAACGACGACGCGCCGACCACCCGCATCCCGCGTCCCCCGCAGCGCTGAGACGCCCCGATCTCACCCGGCCGCGTGGCGGCGGATCCAGGCGTGCATGACGATCCCCGCCGCGACGCCCGCGTTGATCGACCGCGTCGAGCCGAACTGCGCGATGGAGACGACCACGTCCGCGGCGGCGGCCGCCTCCGGGGTGAGCCCGGGGCCCTCCTGGCCGAAGAGCAGCACGCAGCGGCGGGGGAGCTCGGTGGTCTCCAGCGGCAGCGCACCGGGGCCGTTCTCGACGGCGACCACGGTGAGGCCCTCGGCCCGCGCCCACGCGGCGAGGTCGGCGACTCCCGCGTGGTGCACGACGTGCTGGTACCGGTCGGTGACCATCGCCCCGCGGCGGTTCCACCGGCGGCGCCCGACGATGTGCACCGCGGCGGCCAGGAAGGCGTTCGCGGTGCGCACCACGGTGCCGATGTTCGCGTCGTGACGGAGGTTCTCGATCGCCACGTGGAACGGGTGCCGCCGCGTGTCGAGGTCGGCGACGATCGCCTCGCGCCGCCAGTAGCGGTACCGGTCGACGACGTTGCGCCGGTCGCCGGACGCGAGCAGCTCCGGATCCAGCCGCGGGTCGTCCGGCCACGCCCCCGGCCCGCCCGGCCAGGGCCCGACGCCGACCTCGCCGCCGCCCCATTCCGTCGGTCCCGGGTCCCCTTCCTCCCGTGCAAGCGACGCGTCCCTATCGGCGTGCTCCCTGCCTGCTTGCAGACCGAGTGGCAGAAAAGCCCCGTCGTCGTCGCGGCCGGTCACCCGAGGCCGAGGTCCGCGAGCCCGAGCAGCGACCGGTAGGGCACGCCGCGACCCTCGACGACCTCGGCCGCGCCCGTGGCCCGGTCCACGATCGTCGCGACGCCCACGACCTCGGCACCCGCCTCCCGCAGCGCGTCCAGCGCCGTCACGGGGCTGTCGCCGGTGGTGGAGGTGTCCTCGACGACGAGGACCCGGCGGCCGGCCACGTCGGGCCCCTCGATGCGCCGCTGCATGCCGTGCGCCTTGGCCTCCTTGCGCACGACGAAGGAGTCCACCGGCGGGCCGGGGGCGTGCATGATCGCCGCGCCCACCGGGTCGGCACCCATCGTGAGGCCGCCGGCGGCGTCGTAGGACCAGTCCGCCGTCATCTCCCGCAGCAGCCGCCCGATCAGCGGCGCGGCCTCATGGTGGAGGCTGATCCGCCGCATGTCGACGTAGTAGCCGGCCTCCCGTCCCGAGGACAGCGTCACGCGGCCGAGCACGACGGCGAGCTCGCGGGCCAGGGCGGCGAGGCGGTCGCGGGCGGCGGGGTCAACGGCCGGGCCCCCGCCCACGGCGGCCCGCGCAAGGGTGGGGTCGCTCATGCTCGCCATTGTCCGCCCGCGACGGCGACGGCCCGCTCAGCCCCGGTCGCGGGCGCTGCGCCGAGCGAGCAGCTGCACGATGCGCACCGGCGCGTGGCGGGCGGCGAGCACGATCGCCTTGTACGCCGCGCCCGGCACCGACACCGGCCTGCCACGCTCGAAGTCGGCGAGGGCGTCGGCGACGACCCGGTCGGCGTCCAACCACAGGAACGCCGGGCCGGGGCGGCCCTGCCCGAGCCGCTGGTGGAACTCGGTCCTGGTGTAGCCCGGGCACAGCGCCATGACGTGCACGCCGGTGCCGTACACGGACCGGTAGAGGTTCTGCGAGAGCATGGTCACGTAGGCCTTGCCCGCGCCGTAGACCGATCCGCGGCCGGGCAGGAAGCCGGTCACGCTCGAGGTGTTGATCACGCCTCCGCGTCCCCGCGCGACCATGTCGGGCAGCGCGGCCCGGCACAGCAGCATCACGGCGGTGACGTTGACCTCGTTGTTGGCGACGAGGACGGCCGGTTCGGTCTCGGTGAACTCGCCCGCCGTGCCGCAGCCGGCGTTGTTGACGAGCAGGTCGACCGGGGGCTCGTCCTCGGCAGGACGGGCCAGGCGGTCCTCCACCCGGGCGCGGGCCTCCGGGTCGGCCAGGTCGGCGACGAGCACGTCGGCTCGGGCGCCGCGGGCGTCGAGGCGCTTCGCCAGCGCCCGCAGACGGGCCTCGTCGCGCGCCACGAGCACGACGTCGTACCCCTGGCGAGCGAGCTGCTCGGCGAACTCGGTGCCGATTCCCGAGCTGGCGCCGGTGACGAGGGCGACGGGGCGTGTGGTCGCTCCGGTCATCGGCCGCGGAAGGGGCCGCTGCGCCACGTGGCGCCGTGGGTCGACCGAGGGCCCTCGGACTGCTCGCCGGAGCCGGGGTCGTCCTGCTCGAGGTCGTAGGGGATGTCGGCGGGCCGCTCGCGATGGGTGGGCTCGGTGCCCCCGCGCGAGAACGGGCTGGCGTCCTCGTCGCCCGCGGCGAACCGCTCCAGCTCCTCGTCGTACTCGAGGTCCTCGTCCTCGTCGCGCTCGCGCCCGCCCGCCGCGGGGGCACCGGACCGCGGCACCGCGGTGGTCGCGGCGTCGTCCCCGCGCGAGCCCGGCACCGTCGCCGTCGCGGCGTCGTCCGTCCGCGACCCGCGCACCGCCGTCGTCGGCGCCTCGTCGCCCGCGGGACCCCCGCGGGCCCGCCCGGCGACGACGGCGGTCGGGGCCTCGTCGGCCGGGCTGCCCGCCGCCGCGGGCCCGTGCGATCCGCCGCCCTCGACGGCCTCCTTGATGGCCGCGGACACGTCGACCAGCGACTCGACGAGGCCCTCGACGCGGTCCGGGTCGGCGTCGGGCTCGATCGAGGCCAGCACCCAGGTGTCCTCGGCCCACACCAGCGGGACGTCGGCGCCCACCCGGTCGGCCGCGTCGGTGACCTGACGGGTCAGCAGCCGGCGGCCCTCCAGGGCGTTGCTGACGAACGCGTAGCGGTGCCCGACCTGGCCCAGGTTGTCGAGCTCGTCGTCGTCGGGACGCGGCGACTCCGGCAGCCGAAGCTCGATCGCGACCGGCACCGCGATGGTGCCGCGGACGGCCGCCACCGTCGCGACCGTCACGCCGTCCTGCTCCTGGTCGAAGATGCATCCCAGCCGGCGACCGCCGGGGCCGGGGACCGCACCGGTGGCGACGTCGTAGGCCGCGCGGGGGCCCTCGCCGCGCAGCGTGCCGTAGCGCCAGGCGTGCGGCGGCGAGGACAGCGCGTCGGTGAACTCCCAGCCCTTGGACGCCGCCCAGTCTCGCCGGGCGTTGCCCCGCCGACGGGTCGGGCGCGCGCGGTCGTACCACAGCAGCAGCGCGCCGCCGGCTGCGGCGACGAGCGCCACGACGAACCAGATCCAGGCAGGCACGCGACGAGCGTACGGCCTGCCACCGACCCCACCGGGGGACGACACTCGGGGCGCGGCCGCCTTTCTCGACGCCGAGCGCCTGCTCAGGGGCGGTGCGCGCCGGGTTAGGGTCGATCACGTGAGCGCCACCCTGGTCGCGCGGGGCGTCTCGGCCGCGCACGGCGCCCGGACGATCTTCTCCGGTGTCGACCTCACCGTCTCGCCCGGCGACGTCGTCGGTCTCGTCGGCGCCAACGGCGCGGGCAAGTCGACCCTCCTGCGCATCCTCGCCGGGCTGACGACGCCGGACTCCGGCACCGTCGAGCTCGCGCCGCCCACCGCCACCGTCGGTCACCTGCCCCAGGAGCCGGCGCCCCGCCCGGGCGAGACGGTCGCGGGCTTCCTCGGCCGCCGCACCCGGGTCGCCGCCGCACAGGCCGAGCTCGACGAGGCGACGGAGGCGCTCGGCGCGGGGGCGGCGGGCGCCGACGACCGCTACGCGGACGCGCTCGACCGCTGGCTCGCCCTCGGTGGGGCCGACCTCTCCGAGCGGGTCCCCGAGGTCGCCGGGGACCTCGGGCTCGCCCTGGCCGACGACACGCCGATGACGGCGCTCTCCGGCGGCCAGGCGGCGCGGGTGAACCTCGCCGCGCTCCTCCTCGCCCGCTTCGACCTCTTCCTGCTCGACGAACCGACCAACGACCTCGACCTCGCCGGGCTGGAGCGCCTGGAACGCTTCGTCCGGGAGCTGCGGTCACCGACGGTGCTGGTCAGCCACGACCGGGAGTTCCTCGCGCGGACGGTCACCTCGGTGCTCGAGCTCGATCTCGTCCAGCAGCAGGTGGCGCTCTACGGCGGCGGGTACGAGTCGTACCTGGTCGAGCGCGAGGTGTCCCGGCGGCACGCCCGGGAGGCCTACGAGGAGTACGCGGACAAGCGCGAGGCCCTCAGCACGCGGATGCACGAGCAGCGCAACTGGCTCGAGCACGGGGTCCGGAACGCCCGACGCAAGGGCGCGAAGGCGGACAGCGACAAGAACGCCCGCAAGTTCCGCGCCGAGGCCACCGAGAAGCAGGCCGCGAAGGTCTCGCAGACCCAGCGGCGGATCGAGCGGCTCGCCGTCGTCGAGGAGCCCCGCAAGGAGTGGGAGCTGCGGTACTCGATCGCGGCGGCGCCGCGGTCGGGGACCGTGGTGGCGTCGCTGTCGGGAGCGGAGGTGGTCCGCGACGGGTTCCGGCTCGGCCCGGTGACGCTGCAGCTCGACTACGGCGACCGGGTCGCGATCACCGGCGCGAACGGCGCGGGGAAGACGACACTGCTCGCCCTGCTGCTGGGGCGGCTGGCTCCCGGCGCCGGAGCCGCGTCGTTGGGGTCGGGGGTCGTCGTCGGGGAGGTGGACCAGGCACGAGGGGTGCTGTCGGTCCCGGGGTCGAGCCTGCTCGACGCCTTCTCGCGCGAGCCCGAGGTGGACCGTTGGCCGACGTCGGAGGTCCGGACCCTGCTCGCCAAGTTCGGGCTCGGCGCCGAGCACGTCCACCGGGGCACCGACTCGCTCTCCCCCGGCGAGCGCACCCGGGCCGCGCTGGCGCTGCTGCAGGCCCGTGGGGTCAACCTGCTGGTGCTCGACGAGCCGACCAACCACCTCGACCTGCCGGCGATCGAGCAGCTGGAGGCGGCGCTCGCCGCGTACGAGGGCACGCTGCTGCTGGTCACGCACGACCGGCGGATGCTCGCGGCCGTGTCCACGACGCGGCGCTGGCACGTCGAGGCGGGCCGGGTGCGCGAGGTCGACTGAGCCCGGTGGCCCGCGCGCGAGGGGAGCCCTCGTGCTGATAGAGCGACCGAATCCTCCCCTCGCCCAGCCGGGGGTCTGACACGACGGGCACACCACGCATCCCGGGGTCCGGTTGATCATGCGCCCCCGTGCCCCTCGTGGAGGCGGGCTCCGGGCCGCACGAGCGAAGGGCCCCTTCGCTCGGGTAGATCGAGCGAAGGGGCCCTTCGGTCAGTGCGGGGCGCCGGCAGTTGCTCCGGCGAAGGGCGCCCCTGGCCCGTCTATCCGAGCGAAGGGCCCCCTCGCTCGAAACGCGTCACTCGGCCCGCGTCACCGTGAGCGTGCCCGTCCCGGCGTCGGCGTCCTTGTCGAGGTCGACCCGCACGGTGTCGCCCTCGCGGACCTGGCCGCCGAGCAGCTCCCGGGCGAGCTGGTCCCCGATCGCGGACTGGACCAGCCGGCGCAGCGGCCGCGCCCCGTAGACGGGGTCGAAGCCCTGCAGGGCCAGCCACTCCTTCGCTGCGTCGGACACCTCGAGCGAGAGCCGGCGACCGGCGAGCCGGGCGGCCAGGCGCTGCACCTGGATGTCGACGATCGAGGTCAGTTCCTCGGTCGAGAGCGCGTGGAAGACCACCACGTCGTCGAGCCGGTTGAGGAACTCCGGCTTGAACGAGCGCTTCACGACCTCCATGACCCGCTCGCGGCGTCCGGCGTCGTCGAGCGACGGGTCGGTCAGCGCCGTCGAACCGAGGTTCGAGGTCAGCACGAGGATCGCGTTGCGGAAGTCGACCGTGCGGCCCTGGCCGTCGGTGAGGCGGCCGTCGTCGAGCACCTGCAGCAGGACGTCGAAGACGTCGGGGTGGGCCTTCTCGACCTCGTCGAGCAGAACCACCGAGTACGGCCGGCGCCGGACGGCCTCGGTGAGCTGACCGCCCTGGTCGTAGCCGACGTAGCCGGGGGGCGCCCCGACGAGCCGTGCGACCGAGTGCTTCTCGCCGTACTCGCTCATGTCGATGCGGATCATGGCCCGCTCGTCGTCGAACAGGAACGCCGCCAGCGCCTTGGCCAGCTCGGTCTTGCCGACGCCGGTGGGGCCGAGGAACAGGAACGAGCCGGTCGGCCGGTCCGGGTCCGAGACGCCGGCCCGGGTACGCCGGACCGCGTCGGACACCGCGCGCACCGCCTCGGCCTGCCCGACGACGCGCTTGCCGAGCTCGTCCTCCATGCGCAGCAGCTTCGCCGTCTCGCCCTCGAGCAGGCGCCCGGCCGGGATCCCGGTCCACGCGGAGACGACGTCGGCGACGTCGTCGGGACCGACCTCCTCCTTGAGCATGACCGGGCCCGCCGAGGCGGACGCCTCGTCGGCGGCGGCCAGCTCCTTCTCCAGCGCGGGTATGCGGCCGTAGCGCAGCTCGGCGACCTTGGCGTAGTCGCCGTCGCGCTCGGCGCGCTCGGACTCCCCGCGCAGCGCCTCGAGCTGCTCCTTGAGGTCGCGGACGGTGTTGATGGACTCCTTCTCCCCCGTCCAGCGGGCGGTCAGGGCGTCGAGCTCCTCGCGCTTCTCGGCCAGCTCGGCGCGCAGCGCGACGAGGCGGTCGGCGGAGGCGGCGTCGGACTCCTTGGCCAGCGCCATCTCCTCGATCTCGAGGCGGCGCACGGCGCGCTCCACCTCGTCGATCTCCACCGGCCGCGAGTCGATCTCCATGCGCAGCCGCGAACTGGCCTCGTCGACGAGGTCGATCGCCTTGTCCGGCAGGAACCGCGCGGTGATGTAGCGGTCGGAGAGGGCGGCCGCGGCGACCAGGGCGGCGTCGGTGATCCGCACGCCGTGGTGCACCTCGTAACGCTCCTTGAGCCCGCGGAGGATCCCGACCGTGTCCTCCACGCTCGGCTCGCCGACGAGGACCTGCTGGAAGCGGCGCTCGAGGGCCGGGTCGGACTCGACGTGCTTGCGGTACTCGTCGAGCGTCGTGGCACCGACCATCCGCAGCTCGCCGCGCGCGAGCATCGGCTTGATCATGTTGCCGGCGTCCATCGCGGACTCGCCGGTCGCGCCGGCGCCGACGATGGTGTGCAGCTCGTCGATGAAGGTGATGACCTGGCCCGCGGAGTCGGTGATCTCGCCCAGGACCGCCTTGAGGCGCTCCTCGAACTCCCCGCGGTACTTCGCGCCCGCGACCATCGAGCCGAGGTCGAGCGCGACGACCTTCTTGTCCCGCAGCGACTCGGGCACGTCGCCCGCGACGATGCGCTGCGCGAGGCCCTCGACGATCGCGGTCTTGCCGACGCCGGGCTCGCCGATGAGGACGGGGTTGTTCTTCGTGCGTCGGGAGAGGACCTGCACCACGCGCCGGATCTCGGCGTCGCGCCCGACGACGGGGTCGAGGGCGCCGGAGCGCGCACGCTCGGTGAGGTCCTGGCCGTACTTCTCGAGGGCCTGGAACGTGCCCTCCGGGTCGGGCGAGGTGATACGCGCGGAGCCACGCACCTTCCCGAAGGCCTCCTGCAGCGCCTCGGGGGTGGCGCCGTGCCGCTTGAGGATCTCGGCGGTGCGCCCGCCGGCAGCGGCCGCGCCCACCAGCAGGTGCTCGGTGGAGACGTACTCGTCGCCCATGTCGGCGGCCAGCTGCTGGGCATGGGTGAGGACGCGCGCCGAGTCGCCGTCGAACTGCGGGGCTGAGACGTTCGAGCCGGTCGCGCTCGGCATCGAGGCGATCAACCGCTCGATCTCGCCGCGGACGGCGGCGGGATCGGCGGACACCGCCTTGAGCAATGGGGTGGTGATGCCGTCGGTCTGGTCGAGGAGGGCGACGACGAGGTGGGCCGGGGACACCTGGGGGTTCCCCGACGCGGTGGCGGCGCGGACCGCGGCGGACACCGCCTGCTGGGTGCGCGTCGTCGGCGAGAAGTCCATCTGCGAGGCCTTTCTGCGACCCGGGCCCGGCCGGGTCTACGTGCTCGTGATCGTGCGTGGTCGGCGGGGTGGGTCACTGCCGACGCGCCGGGGACGCGTAGGTCGGACCCTTCTCCGAGGGCAACGCCCGCGGGGTTGAGTCTGTTCCGCTCAAGTCATGGTGGTTTCGACGTTCCGGACATCCCGGTCAGCACCGTGCGTGACGATTCGGGGACGGCTCGCTGCACCGCGGCACTCTCTGTCATGATGGCCGCGACCCAGGCGAGGGACGGGACTTCGCCGGGCGAGGAGGGGAGTTCGGCATGTCGGCGGAAGCTGCCGAGCCGATCGGCCCAGCCGTGCCGGGGGGTAGGGCTGCGCGCGAGGGCACCGGGGACCCCGCGCGCGCCGAGCGCCCGGCCGACCCCGCCCCGGGCGGTCCCGCGCCGGGCCACCCCGCACCGGCCGGCACGCCCGCCGAGCCCGGGCGGCTGCTGCGCCTGGTCCCGGCCGCGGCGCGCCCCACCGCGCTCGCCCCGCCCCCCACGGTGCCCCCGCCGGAGGCGCCCGCGACCGCTCCGCTGCCCTCGCCCGCCCCGCGCACCTCGAGCACCGCCCCCCGGCAGGTCCCCGACGATGCCCGCACGACCGTGGTGCCGCGCGTCCCCGCCGAGCCGGTGTCCGCCGAGCCGGTGCCCGCCGAGCCAGTGGCCGCCGAGCCAGGGCCCGCCGAGGCCGCCGGCGGCCCCGGAGCCGGCGGTCCCGAGGAGCCCGCGGGCGGACCCGACGAGCTCGCGGCACCCGCCGACGCCCCGGCCGAGGACGCGCGGGCCCCCGAGGTCCACCCGCCCGCCGCCGAGCCCGCTCCCGCGCCGGCCCCGCAGGCTCCCGACCGACCCGCGCCACCGGCGGCGGGCGTCCGCCCCGGCGCCACCACCCCGCTGACCTCGCCGCGCTCCGACGTGGCCCTGGCCGGGGAGGCCGTGCGCGCCGTATGGTCGCGCCTCCACGACCAGGAGGCGGACCTCGCGCACTGGTTCGCCGCGCTGCTCTTCAGCCTCGCGCCCGACCTGCGGGCTCACTTCCCCATGCAGGCCGACCGCGCGGCGCGGCGGCTGCTGCGGGCGGCGATCGCCGCGATGTCGGCGGTCGACCGGCCCCAGGAGCTCGCAGGCGCGATCGGCGCGCTCGCCAAGGAGACCCGCGCCCTGGGCCTGGACGCCTCCGCGGACGAGCCCGTCGGCGTCGCGCTGGTCGGCGCGGTCCGGGAGTTCGCCGGGGAGCTGTGGGCGCCGGGCGCCGACGCCGCCTGGGTGCTGGCGTACTCGCTCGCGGCCGAGCCGGCGCGGCGTCGCGCGGCCACGCTGCCCGGCGTCGTCGCCGGCACCGTCGTGGCGCACCGGCGGCTGAGCTGGGACCTCGCCGTCGTCACCGTGGCCCCCGACGCACCCGTCGAGTACCGGCCCGGCCAGTGGGTGACCGTGGAGGTGCCGCAGCGCCCGAGGATGTGGCGGCGCCTGACGCCGGCCGGGGCGCCCCGCGCGGACGGCCTCCTCGAGTTCCACGTCCGGGCGGTGCAGGGTGGCTGGGTGAGCCGCAGCATCGTGGCGCACAGCCAGTGCGGCGAGCGCTGGAACATCGGACCGGCCGAGGGCGACCTCGCCGCGGACGCCGCCGCCGAGCGCGAGCTGCTCGTCGTCGCCGGCGGGACCGGCGCGGCCGTCGCGCTGGCGCTGTGCGAGGACCTGGCCGCCCGGGCCGCGGCGGGCGTCGACGTCCGGCCGACCACCGTGATCGTCGGCGGGCGCACCCCGGAGGACCTGCACACGCTGGACCACTTCGCCGTCATCGCCGAGAACGCGCCCTGGCTGGCCGTGGTCGGGGTCTGCGAGTCCGACCCGTTGGACCTCGAGCTCGCCCCGGGCACCGTCGTGGAGGCTGTCACCCGCGCCGGGCCGTGGCTCGAGCACGACGTCGTCGTCGCCGGCTCGCCGGACATGATCCGCGCGACGACGGCGGCCCTGCTCGTGGACGGGACGCCGCTGGACCGGATCCATTACGACCCCTTCACCGAGGACGACGAGGACTAGAACGGGCGGCGCGTCACTGCGCGCCGTCGTCGTCCGGGGGCCGCTCGGCGGGCTCGACGGAGCGCCGCCCCGGCTGCCACACCACCACGGACTGGGTCCGTCGGACCGGCAGCAGGTCGTCCCGGCCACCGGAGCGCTGCTCGGTGAGGGCCTGCACGCGGGCCTTGCTGCGCGCGAGCTCGTCGGTGACCTCGGCGAGCCGGTCGGTCAGCTGGTCGACCTCGCGCTCGAGCTCGATGATCCGCTTGATCCCCGCGAGGTTGACGCCCTCCTCCTGGGAGAGCCGCTGCACCTCGCGCAGCAGCGCGATGTCGCGGACCGAGTAGCGCCGTCCGCCGCCGCTCGCGCGGCCGGGACGCACGAGACCGATGCGGTCGTAGGAGCGCAGCGTCTGGGCGTGCATGCCGGAGAACTCGGCGGCGATGGAGATGACGAACACCGGCGTGTCCTCGTCCGCCCACGCCGGCAGGCCGGGGATGCCGGAACGGCCCTGCCCGGACGTCCCGTCCACACCGCGCCGCCCGCTCACGACGCCGCCTCCCTGCGGCCGGCCTCCGCCCGGTCCAGGAGGTGCGCGCGGGGGTCCTCGCCCGCGGTCGCGCGCGCGTAGGCGTCGAGGGCCTCGGCGGCCTCGGCGGAGAGCCGGGAGGGGACGGCGAGCTCCAGGGTGACCAGCAGGTCCCCCGGGGTGGAGTCCTTGCGCTTGACCCCCCGTCCGCGCACGCGCAGCGTGCGTCCGGCCGAACTGCCCGCGGGCACCTTGAGCGAGATGCGGCCGTCGAGCGTCGGCACGGTGACCGTGGCGCCCCGGACCAGCTCCGGATAGGTGACCGGCAGCGACAGCGTGAGGTCGTCGGGATTCTTGCTCGACCGGCCGAACACCCCGTCGGGCGCCACGTGCACGACGACGTAGAGGTCGCCGGACGGACCGCCGCTCGGGCCCGGCTGTCCCTTGCCGGCGAGGCGGATGCGCTTGCCGTCCTCCACGCCGGGCGGGATGCGGATGGTCAGCGTGCGCGGGCGGGAGCTGACACCGTCGCCGCCGCACTCCGGGCACGGGTCGTCGACGAGGTGCCCGGTCCCCCGACAGTCGGGGCACGGCTCGCTGAAGGCGAACGCGCCCTGGCTCCGCGAGACGAGCCCGGCGCCGCCGCAGCGCGGACAGGTGCGCGGGGTGGTGCCCGGCTTCGCCCCCGAGCCCTCACAGGTGCCGCAGCGCATCGGCGAGGTCAGCCGCAGCGGGAGCGTGGCGCCGTTCACGGCCTCCGCGAAGTCGATGCGGACCTCGGTCTCGACGTCCGCCCCGCGCCGGCGCCGCGGGCTCGTCGTGCCGAGACCGCCGCCCATGCCGGCGCCGCCCATGCCGGTCGGGTCGGTGGTGGTGCCGGCCCCGCCCATGCCGCCGAAGATGCCGCCGAGCAGGTCACCGAGACCGCCGCCGCCACTTCGCCCGCCGGCGAAGAGGTCGTTGACGTCGAAGCCGCCGGTGGCCCCGGTGCCCCCGCCGCGGCCGCCGAAGCCCCCGCCGCCGCCGAACCCGCCGAAGCGGCCCCCGGCGAACAGGCTGCGGGCCTCGTCGTACTCCTTGCGCTTCTCGGGGTCGGACAGCACCCCGTAGGCCTCGCCCGCGGCCTTGAACCTGGCCTCCGCCTTGGCGTCGCCGGGCTTGGTGTCGGGGTGGTTCTCCCGGGCGATCTTGCGGTAGGCCTTCTTGACCTCGTCCTGCGAGGCGTCCTTGCCGACGCCGAGCTCGCGGTAGAAGTCCTTCTCGAGCCAGTCACGATTCGCCATCGTGGGTTCGTCCTCCTTCCGCGAGCCCGGCGTGGTGCGGGCCCCTCTCGTCAGTGTGGGTCGCGAGGGCCCGGGCCGGGAGCCCCGGCCCGGGCGCTCAGGCGGTCTCGCTCCCGCCCGCGGAGCCGCTGTTCGCGGGCACGGCGTCGGGATCGTGGTCGGTGACCTCGACCATCGCCGGTCGGAGCACCTTCTCGCCGAAGCGGTAGCCGCGGCGCATCACGGTGGTGACGGTGGGGCCGTCCACCTCCGCCGAGGTGCCGTGCGCGACGGCCTCGTGCACCGACGGGTCGAACACGTCGCCGACCTCGCCGAAGCCCGTCAGCCCGGCTCGCGTCAGGGTCTCGGTGAGCCGGTCGGCCACCACCTTGAACGGGCCGGTCAGGTCGCCGTGCGTGCTCGCGCGCTCGACGTCGTCGAGCACCGTGAGCAGCTCGTTGGCGAACTGGGCCTTGGCGCCGGTGACGGTGGCCTCGCGGTCCCGCTCCACCCGGCGCCGGTAGTTCGTGTACTCCGCCGACACGCGCTGCAGGTCGGCGGTGCGCTCCTCGAGATCGGTGCGCAGACGCGTGAGCTCGGCGTCGGACGGCGCGGTGTGCGTGTCGCCGTCGGTGCTCGCGGTCCCGCTCGTCGGCACGCCGGCGACGGCCGCGTTCGGGGCCTGGTCGCCGTCGGTGGGCGCGTCCTCCTCGGGCGTCACGACGGGGGCGTCCGGACCGGCGCCGAACTCCTCGGGGTCCGCTCCGATCCCCCGGTCCTCGACCGACTCTTCCACGGTGACCTCCTCCTCGGGTCGGCCGCGCCCGGCCGTGGGGCCGGGCGCGGCACCGGTGTCCGGACCGGTCACTGCTTGTCGTCGTCCACGACCTCGGCGTCGACGACGTCGTCGTCGCCGCCGGCAGCACCGGCGTCACCGGCCGCACCCGCGGCCCCGGCCTCGCCGGCCTGCTGCTGCTGGGAGTAGATGGCCTGGCCGAGCTCCTGGGAGTCGGTCGCGAGCTTCTCCACCGCGGACTTGATGGCCTCGGTGTCGTCGCCCTCGAGGGCCTTCTTGAGGTCGTCGAGCGAGCCCTGGACCTTGTCCTTGACCTCGGACGGGACCTTGTCGCCGTTCTCCGAGAGCACCTTCTCGGTCTGGTGGACCAGCGACTCCGCCTGGTTGCGGGTCTCGGCGGCCTCGCGGCGCTTGCGGTCCTCGTCGGCGTGGGCCTCGGCGTCGGCGACCATGCGGTCGATCTCCTCCTTCGAGAGGGCCGAGCCGCCCGTGATGGTCATGGCCTGCGACTTGCCGGTGCCCTTGTCGACCGCGGAGACGTTGACGATGCCGTTCGCGTCGATGTCGAAGGTGACCTCGATCTGGGGCACGCCCTGCGGGGCCGGGGGCAGGCCGGTCAGCTCGAACATGCCGAGCTTCTTGTTGTAGGCCGCGATCTCGCGCTCCCCCTGGAAGACCTGGATCTGCACGGACGGCTGGTTGTTCTCCGCCGTCGTGAAGACCTCGGACTTCTTGGTGGGGATGGTCGTGTTCTTCTCGATCAGCTTGGTCATCACGCCGCCCTTGGTCTCGATGCCGAGGGACAGCGGGGTGACGTCGAGCAGCAGGACGTCCTTGACGTCACCGCGCAGCACGCCGGCCTGCAGCGTGGCGCCGACGGCGACGACCTCGTCCGGGTTGACGCCCTTGTTCGGCTCCTTGCCGCCCGTGAGCTCCTTGACCAGGTCGGTCACGGCGGGCATGCGGGTCGAGCCGCCGACCAGCACGACGTGGCTGATCTCGCTCACCGAGATGCCGGCGTCCTTGATGACCTGGTTGAACGGCCGGCGGCAGCGCTCGAGCAGGTCGGAGGTGATCCGCTGGAACTCCGAGCGCGAGAGCGTCTCGTCGAGGAAGAGCGGGTTCTTGTCCGCGTCGACCGTGATGTAGGGCAGGTTGATGCTCGTGGAGGCGGAGCTGGACAGCTCGATCTTGGCCTTCTCGGCGGCCTCGCGGAGCCGCTGCATCGCCATCTTGTCCTTGGACAGGTCGATGCCCTGCGAGCCCTTGAACCTGTCGACCAGCCAGTCGATGATCCGCTGGTCCCAGTCGTCACCGCCGAGGTGGTTGTCGCCGTTGGTGGCGCGCACCTCGACCACGCCGTCGCCGATGTCGAGCAGCGACACGTCGAACGTGCCGCCGCCGAGGTCGAAGACGAGGATCGTCTGCTCGCTCTCGCCCTTCTCCAGCCCGTAGGCGAGGGCGGCCGCGGTGGGCTCGTTCACGATGCGCAGCACATTGAGGCCCGCGATCTGGCCGGCCTCCTTGGTGGCCTGGCGCTGCGCGTCCTCGAAGTAGGCGGGGACGGTGACCACCGCGTCGGTGACCTCCTCGCCGAGGTAGGACTCGGCGTCGCGCTTGAGCTTCATCAGCGTGCGGGCGCTGATCTCCTGCGCGGTGTACTTCTTGCCGTCGATCTCGGTGGTCCAGTCGGTACCCATGTGCCGCTTGACCGACCGGATGGTGCGATCGACGTTGGTGACGGCCTGGTTCTTGGCCGACTGGCCGACCAGCACGTCTCCGTTGCGGGCGAAGGCGACCACCGACGGTGTGGTGCGGCTGCCCTCGGAGTTGGCGATGACCGTCGGCTCGCCGCCCTCCAGGACGGCGACCACGGAGTTGGTGGTGCCGAGGTCGATGCCGACCGCTCGCGCCATGCTGACGACTCCTCTCGTTGAGTCCTTGGTCGAAGTCTCGACGTCGTAGTGTGAGCCCGTCGCGCTCAAGTCTAGCGCCCCTGATCGTCGGGGGCGACCCGGGGGTGAGTCGTGAGCGCTCAACTTGCTCCTGATCCACCCAACGGGCGGAGTCCCGGACTTGTTCCCGGTGCGCTCAACCCTCACGCCTGCGGTGCGGTGCCGGGGCGGGTCGCGAGCGGGACCAGCCCGCGCTCGGTGAAGCTCACCGACCGCACGCCGAGCGGGACCCCGGTCTGCTGCGCCTCCATGATCTTGCCGCCGCCCAGGTAGAGGGCGACGTGGTGGATCGTGTCGGGGTCGGAGCTGTCGTAGGCCCAGAACAGCAGGTCGCCGGGCTGGGCCTGGGCGACGGGCACGTGGGCGCCCGCGCCGTACTGGTCGCGCGCCACGCGGGGCAGCACGACGCCGGCGGTCTGGAAGGCGCGCAGCATCAGCCCGGAGCAGTCGTAGCTCGACGGTCCGGTGGCGCCCCAGACGTAGGGCTTGCCGCTCTCACCGACGGCGAAGTCGATAGCGCTCCTCGCGACGCCGGGCGGGAGGGTGGTGGCGACGCCCGCCGTCGGGCCCTCGGCGCAGGGCCGGATCGCGTTGGTCACCCCCGCGAGGTCGCCCACCAGGCTCGCGGCCAGCGGTTCCCACTTGGCGTAGGCGCCGGGGAAGGCCGAGCGCTGCACCGTCTGGGCCGCCTGGGTGACCGGCATGTCCTGCCACCCGGGGATCGCGAGCAGGTGCGCCAGGAACGTCTGGGTGGCGTGGACCGGGTCGCGGACCTGGTCGGGGGTGCCCCAGCCCTGGCTCGGGCGCTGCTGGAACAGGCCCAGCGAGTCGTGGTCGACCGCGACGTCCATCCCGGCCGTCCCCATCCCGGACTCCTGCATCGCCGTCGCCAGCGCGACGACCCAGGCGCGCGGCGGGGCGTTCATGCCCTTCGCGACCCCGACGATCGTCGCGGCGGCCTGACGCTGCACGGGCTGCAGGTCGGCCGCCGTGCGCGGGACCCCGACGGCGGGCCGGTCGCCCGCGTCGCAGGTCCCGGTCGCGGTCTGGTCGCCGCCGCCGGTGAACTGCCCGACGACGAGCAGCCCGCCCAGCAGGACCAGCACCAGGGCGAGCGCGAGCACTCCGACCGGGATGAGCAGCCGCAGGAAGCGCAGCCGCACGGGCAGGCGGGGCAGCCCCGACCGCGCGGGGCCGTCACGCCGCGGCGGCCGGACCAGGGTGGACACGCCCGGACCTCACGAGGCCCGGTCGTAGCCGGCGACCCGCCAGTCGCCCGGGCCGATCTGCACGACGAGCACCTGGAGGGTCACGGCGTCGGTGGGCACGTCGACGCGCAGCGAGTCCGGGTGCACCTCCACCGCCTGCGGCGGGCCCGTCACCCGCGACGAGGGCACGTTGGCTGGGTCGACCGACGCGAGCACCGGCAGGTACTCCTCGGTCGTGTAGGGCGCGAGCCGCTGGCTCCACTCGGCACCGGTCACGCCCGGCGGGTGGTCCGCCCAGGCGGTCGCCCAGCGCTGCGCGACGCCGAGGGCGGCCTGCGGGGCGGCCGAGAGCGGCAGGTTCGCGGGCGAGAGCTCCGGGGGCGGCGCGGCACTCGGGGCCGCCGTGACCGTCGGGACGTCCGGCACGGGCGCGAGCGCGCCGGAGCCGTGGCCCGAGCCCGACGACGCCCAGGTCCCGACGTACGCGACCCCCGCGACCACCACCGCGAGGACCACCAGGACGAGCACGAAGCGGAGCGGGGAGTGCAGCGGCCACTCCCAGAGCCCGCGGTAGGCGCCCGAGCGCCCGCGCCTAGTCCGGATCGGCACGCGTCGCTCCCGGCGTCGGGGTCACGGCCGGGCCGCTCCGCCCGGAGGCGCCGGGCCGGGTCCGGTCGGTCCGGCTCTCGAGCACCCGCCCCTCGACGACCTGGCCGTGGTCCTCCACGCGCCGCGACGGGCGGTAGATGCGCTGCGAGGGCGCGCCGTCGACCTCGGGGACGCGGGGCGCGGCGCGCGGCAGCGCGGGACGGGAGGCGTCGATCTCGCGGCGGGGCACCGCGCCCTCCGGGTCCGACGACGACCGGACGACCTGCGAGTCGACGTGGACCGTGCGCGCGGCCCGGCTCCGGCCGGCGTCGTCGACCGACTCCTCGGGGCGCAGCACGGTGCCGCCGCGTCGGCGTTCCGCGCGCTCGCCCCACCAGGAGTCGTCGTGACCGTCGCCGCCGGCGCGCAGCCGCCCGAACGCGCGGCCCAGCGCGCCGGTCCCCGCGGCCGGGAAGATGCCGCCGACCTGCTCGCGGGTGAGCGTGACCATCGAGGTCAGTCGACGGAAGGGGCGCGAGACCGCCCACAGGATGACCGTGACCACGCCGGTGACCAGCAGCCCGAGCCAGGTGTCGACCCCGGAGCCGGGACGGAAGAGCGAGATCACCAGCAGCGAGTGCAGGCCGGCCAGGGCGCCGACGAGCAGCGTGTTCACCAGCGCCGCACCGCCGATGCGCAGCATGGCCGGGAGCACCTCGGGCTTGAGCAGCGCCACCACCGCGAGCGCGGGCGCCACCATGACGAGCAGCCTGATCATGAGCATCGACACCAGCACGAGCAGCTTGCTCATCAGCTGGAACAACGCGATGCAGGCGGCCTGGACGAGGGCGAGCGCCCCGGCGCCGACCCGCGAGCCGGACCGGCCCTGGAAGTAGGAGTAGCGGTCGCCGACCTTGTTCGCGATGTCGGTGAACTGCTGCTTCTTGGCGTCGGCCTGCGCCTGCCCGTCCTGGCCGGTCGCCACCTCGACCTTGGTGAACGTCTGGGCCTCGAGCAGCGGCCTGCCAAGGTCGCGGGCCTGGGGCACGTCGGCGGAGCCGAACTCCCCGCGCAGCCAGTTGGAGTAGACGATCTGGTCGGTGAGCACCGTGGGCAGCGTGTTCTGGTCGCCGACGCCGACCTGGCGCAGGAAGCCCTCCTGCATCGCCGTGACGCCGTCGAGCAGCACCCCGTCCAGGGCGCGCGACCACTGGATCGGCGCCGCGTACGCCGCCGCGGCGAGCCCCAGCGCGAGTACGGCGACGAGCCCGCGGCGGGCCTGCTGGGAGAGCTCCCCGCGCAGGGCGAGCAGCAGCATGATCGCGGCGAGTGCCGAGAGCGCGACCCCGACCCACGTCGTGAACACGGCCTCGTACATCGCCCGCGTCCCGGTCTGGATCACGCTGTCCAACGGGGTCAGCAGGCTGGAGCCGCGCGCGATGAGGTAGTGCGCCCAGTTCACGCCGCCGACGATCAGCTTGGCGATGTCGAAGACCTGGTTGCCCAGCCAGGTGTCGGTGGCCGCCGCGGGGTCGCGGGCGCCGCCGGGCCCGCAGCCCAGGTCGTAGGTCCACCAGACCTGGCCGGCGTACCCGACCTGGTCGTAGACGCTGCCCGGGGTCCCGACGCCGATCGGCGAGGGGTCGAGCGAGCCGACGAGCCCGGTTCCCGGCCGGTCAGGATCGGGCGGGGCCTTGCAGTCGAAGGCCTGCGCGGATGCGGTCCCCCCGACGAGCACGAGGCCCGCGACCAGCGAGCCGACGACGAGCAGCGCCCGGGCGCGGCCCGTCCGGGGAAACCTCAGCCGGGGCAGGCGGAGCCGGGGCAGCCGGTGCGTGAGCGGCGCCGTCCTGTCGTCTGACGTCAGGAACGTGCCGTTGCTGCGGCCGAGAGCCGAGCAGACGAAACGGGTGAACGGCGCCGTTCTGTCGTCTGACGTCAGGAACATGCCGTTGCTGTCACGACGCCGGGCGGACGCCGGGTTACGCCGCGAGCCCTTCCGCCAGCCGATCACCAGCGCCGCGGCGAGGATGGCGACGACGACGATCACCCGTCGCCTCCGCCCCGTCCCGGGCCGCGGCCGGCCGCGACGCCGTCGTCACCGGGCCCCTGCTCGTCCTCCCCCGCGACGCCGGGGTCCCGACGGCTCGGGGCCGTCCCGTAGCCGGGGTGCGCGTCGTCGCCGGGCTCGCGGGCCTCCGGTGCGGTGCGCCGGGGCGGGGTCGGCAGGTGGGCACGCCGTGCGTCGGGGTTGGTGTCCAGGGCCTCGCGCAGGTGCACCAGGTGCGGGCCCTCGAGGTCGACGCGGATCTTCTCGACACCGCCGTGGCCGTCGGAGAAGACGAACTGGCGGGGGGTGTCGTCCGGGCTGTCGTCGTGGTCGCCGTGCGACCGGGAGGCGGTCGGGCGGGGGGAGAGCGTCCCGAGCATCTCCTCGTAGCCCACGTCCGTCGGCACCCGCAGCAGCCGCAGCGCCTCGGCCTGCGCCTCGGCGTCGTCGGTGCGCCCGACGAACACCGCGTCGACCAGCGAGGCGAACCCCGGCACCCGCAGCAGGTCACCGGCGAGCTGCGAGGCGAACAGGGCGCGGACGTTGAACTTCCGCGAGTCGCGCGCCAGCCGGTCGATGAGCACCTTGCCGGTGGGGATCTGCGACAGGAAGTGCGTCTCGTCGAGCGCGACACCCTTCCGGAGGTCGCGGTCGGCGGTGTAGACGGTGCGCTGGGTCAGCCAGGAGGCGAGGTTGAGCAGCTCCACGGCCAGCGACTCGCCGTCGGTCCACTCCTCGCGCGGGCTGCCCGGGCGGGGCAGGGACATCCCCTGCAACGTCAGGACCGTGAGCCGGTAGTCCTCCTCGTCGAGCACGCTCGGATCCCCGACGGGGCCCGCGTCCGGGCCGCGCGGGTCGGCGGGATCGGCCGTGTGCTCGGGGAAGAGCAGCGCGGCCTGGGGCAGCTCGCGGCGCTCCTCGAGGAAGTCCGCGACGATGTCGGCGTGCTCCTCGCCCTCGCGCGCGTGCCGACGTAGTACCTCGATGACCTGGCCCGGGTCGCGGTGCTGCCCGCCCCCGACCTCGCGGACCGCGCGCAGCAGCACGATCCGGGTGTGGGGCAGGCGCGCCACGTCGTAGGGCAGCAGCCCGGTGAGGACGTCGAGCACGAGCCGACGGCGGGTGGCCGCGGCGAGCGAGCGCTCGCGGCGCCAGGCCTTCTCCGGGTCGGGCTCGTCGAGGAAGTGGCCGCGGCGGGGCTCGGCGACCACGCGGTAGGGGTTGAGGATGCCGGGGTCGGCGCCGAGCAGGTGGATGTGCCGCGAGAACGGCGCCAGCTCGGGCAGGCGGGTGAGCTCGGCGAGCGGACCGGAGGGATCGAGCACCGTCCAGCGCGCCCCGGCCCGCAGCGTCTTGTAGACCATCAGCCCGGTCAGGAAGGACTTCCCGCTGCCCAGCCCGCCGACGACCGCGGTGAGGCCCGACGCGCGTCGGACCTCCTGGGCCATCCACGGGTCCCAGGCGACCGGACGACGGGTCGCGGTGCAGGTCTCGCCGAGCAGCACGCCGCGGCGGTCGCCGACGCTCGCCGAGGCGGCCGGCACCCCGGCCGCCACCCAGGTCACCGAGCCACGGCGCCGGTAGGCGGTGGAGGCCAGCGGCTCACCCGGGATGAACTCGCGCGCGTAGGCGTACTGGGCCTCCGGGTGCTCCAGCGCCACCCGCGGCCGGTAGAGGTCGAGCACCTGCTGGGCGCGGGTGAGCGCCTCGGACTCGTCCCGGCCGGACACCGCGACCCGCCACCAGCCGTAGACCCGGGTGTTGAGCTGGGTGAGCCCGCCGGAGAGCTCGTCCTCGATCTGGAGCACCCGGTCCGCCTGGCGCTCCAGCGACATCGGGGGGTCGAGGTCGTGGTCGTGGGTGTAGTGCCGGATCTGGCTGCGGACCTTGCCCATCTGGCGCTGCAGCTCCCCGGTGACCTCCTCCGGGCGGCGCACGTAGATCCGCGCGGACCACTCGACGGGAAAGGGGAGGCGGTCGCTGCGCTGCATCCACGGGTCGTCGGCCTCGGGGATGCGCAGCGAGTCCATGAGCCCGACCGAGAGCACCGCGACGTGCCGCGACACCGGCTGCAGGCCGTGCCTGCCCTGGAGGGTGACCGTCGGCGCGTAGGGCTCCTGGTACATGGCGACGCCGTCGGTGAACGCGGCGAGATCCTCGTTCTCCCAGGCGACGCCCTCCTCGGCGTGCACCGAGCGCGGCGCGGGCAGCCCGAGCGCGCAGGAGCGGTGCATGAGCCAGGCCATGTCCTCCGCCGTGCAGGGCACCCCGTCGAGCCCGGGCCCGGAGACGAGCGCGTCGACGTGCGCGATCTCGGTCTCGAGCGCGGTGAGCTCGGCGTTCGCGGCCGAGGGCAGGATCCGGTGCAGCAGCGGCGCCGCGGACTCCAGCCAGCGGTCGACCACCGAGCGCCCGGAGACCTCGACGCCGAGGAAGACCTCCTTGTCGGCCATCGACAGGCCCATGAGGTGGTGCTGCTCGCCGGTGAGGAATTCCTCCCAGCCGAGCGCACCCCCGACGTCGGGCAGGCGTCCCGGGGAGTTGCGGTCGAAGGCCTCGGCCCAGCGCGCCACCGGGAAGGGCCGGGTGGTCACGCGCAGGTGGCACCAGCGGCCCTGCAGCTCGCCGAGCTGGTTGGCGATGCGGCGGATGAGCGCCTCGCGCTGGGAGTCCGACCGGAAGCTCCAGGGCTGCGGAGGCAACCGGTACCAGGCCGTGACCGTCGACCCGGTACGCGCGATGTTGCCGTCGATCGAGCGCAGGGCGATGGCCGACCGGTACGACGGTGCGGACGACGCCCCGGCGAGCGCCCGTCCCCGACGACGCCGCGTCGGGCCGGTGCGCAGGCCGGCGGCGCGGGAGCGCTCGGCGGTGTCGTCGTGGTCGGCGGTGTCGTCGCGGTCGTCGTGGTCGTCGTGGTCGGGCTCCGGCTCCGCGGCGTCGCCGAAGGCGTCCAGCAGGTCGTCGTCGCCGAGGGTCCCGGAATCGTCGTCGGCGGGCTCGGGGCGGTCGACGGGGACGACCTCGGCCGGCCGCGACGCGGACCATCTCGGGAAGGATCCCCAGCCCGCCTCGCCCGGGTCCGGCCGGTCCGGCTCGGGGGCTTCCGGCCAGGGCGTGGACCACGACGAGCGACGCCGGCCGGTCTCGGAGCCGCGGCCGGTCTCAGGACCGCGCCGGCGCAGCACCGTCGCCCTCCTCGTCGGGTCGGAGGGGCGCGTCGGGCCGCTCGGCCGCTCCGGGAGTCGTGCGGGAGCCCGCGGTCGCGCTCGGGCCGTAGCGGCGCGGGCCGGTCGCGGGGCGGGAACGCGCGGGCCGGGTGCGGGTCGCGCCGGGACGGTCCGCGCGGCGGGCGGTCACGCGCAGCACGCCCTCGTCGGCGGTGTGCGGGGCCGAGGGGGACGGCTGGGCACCCGTCGTCGTGGGCGGGGGCGGGGCGACGCGGCCACCTCGGGTCGTCCATGAGCGGCGGGTCCGGCGCGAGGGGCGTCGCGTCCCGGGGTCGGCGGGACCCGGGATCCCGTTGCGCCTCGTGGACCGGTCGGGGACGGCCAGCGCGCCGTGCGGGTCGGTGCGCCCGGCCGGGAGCGCGCGGGGGCGGGCCGCCTCGATCTGGACGTGGCCGGTACTGAGGCGGCTTCCTCGGCCGCGGGTGCGGCGCCGTGGTCCGCGCAGCTCGTGGAAGAACAGGGTGAGCCACTCGAGCAGCGGGCGGTCCTCGTCGATGCGCTTGGCGACGAAGCGGACCACGACCACCGTGATGAGGAGGGCCCACGCCACGGAGAAGAAGCCGATCGGGATGCCGAGTCGCCGCTGGAAGAACATGACGACGACCATGACGATCAGCCCGACGCCGTAGCTGGAGTAGCGGGCCCGCCACGGGAACGTCGCGCGGGGCGGGCCGAGCCAGACGGCGTCGACCCGGTACACGTCGTCGTCGGTGCGGATCTGCACCGCGTCACCCCGTGATCAACTGGGCCAGGAACTGGCCGACCGCCGGGCCCTGGCCCGAGACGGCGATGCCCAGGGCGACGAGACCGACCAGCAGGCCCACGCCGCGGCGCGCGACGCCGGCGTTGTCGCCGCGCCCGCCGATCCACAGCATGATGACGGCGATGCCGAGCAGGATCAGGGGGACGATGTTGTCGCGGATCCAGCCCTGCAGCCCGTTCGTCCCGAGCCCCTGTGCCACCACCGCCGACCCGAGCGCGGGCAGGTCGGTGATCGGGACACCCGCGCCGACCACCTGCGCACCGAGCGTCGTGACGGTCATGGCGGTGGTCCTCCCCGGACGTTCGATGGCACTGTCCTCGGCCGATCTCGACCGGCCGAGTAAACACGTCGGCCCTCGGACCTGACCACCCCCCGTCGTCGCGGGGTGCGACCGACCGGCACACGGTCGGTCACCGTGTGCCATGGGCCCGCGGACGGGCTCCGACGACCGCGTGTCATGGTGGCCCGAACAGCGCTCGCGTGGGGGGACGCGCGGCCGGTCGCAGCGCCCCAGTCGACGCGCCGTCACCACTCACGGGGCACGTGCGGCCACCGGGCGTCGTACGCGGCCGTTCGCGCGGACCTGGTTACCCGTGAGTAGGTTCTCATCCCGCTCGTCGGGACGCCGTCACGACCAGCCGTTACAGTGCGCCGAACGACAGTTGTCGACCCGTGCCGCTCGGCAGGGTCCGCTGGGAGGTCGAACAGTGCTCGTCCGATTGATCCTGGGCCTCGCGCTCACGGTGGCCGTGGGGGTCGTCGCCGCCCGGCGGGCGTGGTGGCTCGCCACGCTCATCCGCTCGGGTCAGCCCGACGTCAAGCGCGCCGAGGGGCTCGGAAGCCGCGTGCGCACGCAGTTCGTCGAGGTGTTCGGTCAGCGCAAGCTGCTGCGCTGGTCGATCCCCGGTCTCGCCCACTTCTTCACGATGTGGGGCTTCATCATCCTGCTCGCGGTCTACATCGAGGCCTACGGCGCCCTGTTCAACGAGGACTTCGCCATCCCCGGCATCGGACACTCCCCGATCCTGGGATTCCTGCAGGACTTCATCGCCGTGATGGTCCTGATCGCGATCATCACCTTCGCGATCATGCGGGTGCGCCAGGACCCGGAGCGCAAGGAGCGCTCCTCGCGGTTCTACGGATCGCACAACGGCGGGGCCTGGATGGTCCTGTTCCTGATCTTCAACGTCATCTGGAGCCTCTTCGTGTTCCGGGGCGTGGAGTCCGCGGCGGGCCACTTCCCGTACACCTCGGGGGCCTGGGTCTCCATCGCCGTCGGCGAGCTCTTCACCGGGCTCTCCCCAGCCACGCTGTTCGTCCTCGAGACCGTCTTCGAGCTGCTGCACATCGCCATCGCGCTGGTCTTCCTGGTCCAGGTGCTCTACTCCAAGCACCTGCACATCTTCATCGCGCCGATCAACGTCGCCGCCAAGCGCCTGCCCAAGGCGCTCGGCCCGCTGCAGCCCCTCGAGCACGAGGGCAAGCCGATCGACTTCGAGGACCCGCCCGAGGAGGCCTCGTTCGGTCGCGGCAAGATCGAGGACTTCACGTGGAAGGGCATGCTCGACTTCGAGACGTGCACCGAGTGCGGGCGCTGCCAGTCGCAGTGCCCGGCGTGGAACACCGGCAAGCCACTCTCGCCGAAGCTGCTGATCATGGACCTGCGCGACCACATGCTCGCGAAGGCGCCGTACATGATCGGCGGCAAGGCCGTCCCCGACGAGGGCGGCGTCGACGTGGACGCGAGCCTGGGCAAGAACGAGCACGGCGGTCACGGCGTGCCGGAGTCGGGCTACGAGCGCCACCGCGGCAGCGACGACATCCAGGCCGTCCGCCCGCTCGTGGGCACCGCCCAGCAGCTCGGCGTCATCGATCCGGACGTCCTGTGGTCCTGCACCACCTGCGGTGCCTGTGTCGAGCAGTGCCCCGTCGACATCGAGCACGTGGACCACATCGTCGACATGCGCCGCAACCAGGTCATGATCGAGTCGGAGTTCCCCGGCGAGCTCGGGGTGCTCTTCCGCAACCTGGAGAACAAGGGCAACCCGTGGGGCCAGAACAACTCCTCGCGCATGGACTGGGCGAAGGACCTGCCCTTCGAGGTGCCGGAGTTCGACGGCGAGCTGCGGCCCGAGACCGAGTACCTCTTCTTCATCGGGTGCGCGGGCGCGTTCGACGACAACGCCAAGAAGACGGTGCGCGCGACGGCCGAGCTGCTGCACATCGCCGGCGTCGACTACGTCGTGCTCGGCAAGGAGGAGAGCTGCACCGGTGACCCCGCGCGGCGCTCGGGCAACGAGTTCCTCTTCCAGATGATGGCCATGCAGACCAAGGAGATGCTCGACAGCGTCTTCGAGGGCCGCGAGCCGGGCACCCGCAAGATCGTCACCACCTGCCCGCACTGCATGAACACCCTCGGACGCGAGTACCCGCAGCTCGACGGCCACTACGAGGTGGTCCACCACACCCAGCTGCTCAACCAGCTGGTCCGTGAGAAGAAGCTCGTGCCGGTCGCTCCGGAGCCCTCGCCGGTGCCGGCCCCCGCGAAGCTGGACATCAACCCGGTGACGAACCTGCAGTACCACGGACCGCACAACGACGGCACCGAGCCCGGGCTGGTCAAGGCCGACGGGCACAACACCGGCGCGCACCCGGACGACCAGGCCGCACCGGCCGCCGTCGCGCTCGCGGAGAAGGACGGGGCCTCGTCGAACGGGCACGGCGGCGCCGGCCCGATGACCGTGACCTACCACGACCCGTGCTACCTGGGCCGTCACAACGAGGTCTACTCGCCGCCGCGCGAGCTGGTGGAGGCCGCCGGCGCGGTGCTCAAGGAGATGCCGCGTCACGCGGACCGGGCGCTGTGCTGCGGCGCGGGCGGTGCGCGGATGTGGATGGAGGAGAACATCGGCAAGCGCATCAACACCGAGCGCGTCGACGAGGCCATCTCCACCGAGCCGGACACGATCGCGACCGGCTGCCCGTTCTGCCGCGTCATGCTCACCGACGGGCTGACCGAGCGGCAGAGCGAGTCCACGGCGCTCGGGACCGAGGTCATGGACGTCTCCCAGATGCTCCTGGCGGCGGTGAAGCGGGGCTCGTCCACCGCGCCGGCCGCCGGAGTGGACGCCGAGACGGTGGCGGTGTCGTCGGTGGACGCGGAGACCACCGCGGTCTCGCCGGTGGACGCGGAGACCACCGCGGTCTCGCCGGTGGACGCCGAGACCACCGCGGTGTCGCCGGTGGACGCCGATCAAGAGACCACCGCGGTGTCGCCGGTGGACGGCGACGCGAGCTCGGACCCCGCCCCAGAGGCCGAGACCGACGGGCCCGGTGACTCCGACCCGTCGACCACCGCGACGTCGGCGAACGTGCAGAAGCCGAGCGAGTAGCGGACTCGGCTCCTTCGCTCGTTCCGGGGCGGGCCGGGCGCCGAGCGATCAAGATCGAATCCTCGTGAGCGAGTCGCACCGAGGCTTGCGCGTGTCGCTCCCGAAATCGTGATCACGGCCGAGGTCGCCTGACCGAGGCTCCCGATCTCCGGCGTGTCGGGTTGCGCCGATAGTGTGCGCGGGTGCTGCTCTCCGACCGCGACATCCGCGCCGAGATCGCCGCCGGACGCGTCGCGCTCGACCCGTACGACGAGACGCTGCTGCAGCCCTCCAGCGTGGATCTCCGCCTGGACCGGCACTTCCGCACGTTCAACAACCACGCCTACACCCATATCGACCCGGCGCTGCAGCAGGACGACCTGACGCGGATGGTCCAGCCGCCGGAGGACGAGGCGTTCGTCCTGCATCCGGGCGAGTTCGTGCTGGGCTCGACCTACGAGGTCATCACGCTGCCCGACGACGTGGCAGGGCGGCTCGAGGGAAAGAGTAGTTTGGGCCGTTTGGGCCTGTTGACTCATTCCACTGCCGGCTTCATCGACCCCGGCTTCTCCGGACACGTCACGCTGGAGCTCTCCAACGTGGCCAACCTGCCGATCCGGTTGTGGCCGGGGATGAAGGTCGGGCAGCTGTGCCTCTTCCGGCTCTCGTCGCCCTCGGAGCACCCCTACGGCTCGCCGGTGTACGGCTCGCGCTACCAGGACCAGCGCGGCCCGACGCCGTCGCGCTCGTACGTCAACTTCCGCCGCGGACTGTAGGTGCCGGAGGCACCTACCCGACCAGCTGGCCCGCGCGGTGCACCCGGTTGCGGCCGGAGTTCTTCGCGGAGTAGAGCGCACGGTCGGCCTCGGAGACCAGACCCTCGCCGTCGCCGGCGTGCTCCGGCAGTGTCGCGATGCCGAACGACGCCGTCACCAGCTGGCGGCCGCCGCGCTTGAAGTCGGCCTCGACCCGTTCCCGGAGACGCTCGGCGAGCGCCGCGGCGTCGTCGGGACCCCCCACGGTGACGAGGATCGCGAACTCCTCGCCGCCGTAGCGGTAGGCCGTCTCGCCGTCGCGCATCGAGGCACGCAGCGTGCTCGCGATCTCCTGGAGCACGACGTCGCCCTGCTGGTGGCCGTAGCGGTCGTTGAGCTCCTTGAAGTGGTCGAGGTCGAGCATGATCACCGACATCGGGTGGCCGTGGCGCTTGGCGTTGGCGACCGCTGCGTCGAGGTCGGCGCCGAGCCGCCGGCGGTTCGCCAGCTGAGTGAGCGGGTCGAACTGGGAGAGCCGCTCGGTTGCCGCGTGCAGCCGGCTCGCCTCGATGGCCGACCCGGCCAGGGTCGCGAGCATCTCGACCGCCGACAGCGCCTGCCCGTCGACCTCGCCCTCGACGCCGTCGAAGCACTCGAGGACGCCGATGACCCGCGCACCGACCACGAGCGGGACGGCGACCGCCAGCTCGTCGTCGGTGTCGGGGTCGCCTCGGGAGATCTGGCCGTAGCGCGCGGACCGTCCCACGACGCCGACCCCGAGGGTGCAGTGCGCCTCCAGCGGGGGCACCGCCCCGCGCTCGGAGTCGTACGCGAGCTCCAGCCCGCCGCCGTCGTCGTCGAGCAGCCACAGCAGCACCCGCCCGTCGGTGACCGCCACGGCGGCCTGCACCGTGGAGTCGACGACGTAGCGGGTGTTCAGCGATCCCGCGATCTCGCGGGTCATGATCAGGATCGTGCGCAGGCGGTCGGTCTGGGCCTGCAGGCGCTCCGCCTGGGCGGTGGTCTCCTCGTGCTGGTGGCGCAGCGCCACGGTCATGTCGGCCAGGCCGTCACGCAGGGCGACCAGCTCGGCCGAGCCCGCCACGGGCTCGGGCGGGTGGAGTCGCCCCTCGGAGATGCCCCGGACCGACGCGAGGAGGCCGTCGACGGGTGCGACGACGTGGCGTTCGAGCCGCCGTCGACCACGGAGCGCCACCGCGAGCGTGGCGAGCCCGACGACCACCAGCAGCACCCCGACACCCCACTGCCAGAACGTGGACGACTGCTGGTTGTCGTCGATCGCGGCCAGGGTCGCGGCCCGGGTGTCCTCCTTGCGCCCCTGGTAGCTGTCGAAGAGGGCCTTCCCCTGCAGCAGGAACGCCTCGGTGCCGCCCGGCGGGGGGATCTGCCGCGCGGAGTCGGCCCACTCGGTGCGCCAGCGCTGCTGGGCGAGCAGGAGCTGCAGCACGCTCTGGCGCAGCGCCGGCTCCTCGAGCAGGTTCACCATCTGCGTGTCCGCGGCCGCGAGCGCGGGGCTGGCCTTGGTCGCCTCGTCGGCGAAGAACCGGTCCCCGGTCGCGAGGTAGCCGCGCAGCGAGGAGTCCATCTCGAGCATCGCCTGGTGGGAGTCCTCGACGGCGAGCAGACCGGCCTGCAGCCGGTCGTCCGCGGGCTGTGTGATCGCAGCGCTCCACAGCACCCGGAACACGACGAGGAGCACGATGAGCAGGGCCGCGACGGAGACGGTCAGGCCGAGACGCTGGACCTCGGTGATCAACCTCGGTGCCCGTCTCACCCGCCCACGCCTCTCCGAGGGTCCGACCCCCACCGCGGTCCGGGACGACGGCCCGGGCCTCCCCCTGCACATCCCCGCTCGGTGGCACGACGTTAGCCGTTTCGGGGAACGCGGCACAGGTTCTGGGAGCCTGGGCTGAGACCGTCTTGCCCGGACGAGCCTTGTGAGGGGTACAACGTAGGCCGAACGGTGTACAGATCGAGGGGGTCAGGCCGTCATCGACGAGCGCGGCCCGCGGCCGGACGGCATGCGGAGGACCGTGGGATCGGCCGCCCGGTGGCGGCTGGGCTGCGGAGGCGCGAGCAAACGGTGCACGAGCAGGTCGATGTCGGTCGGGTAGGGCACGCCTCCCGACGGCGAGGTCTGCCAGGCAGCGAGCTCGGCGACGGCGGCCTGGGTGGCGGCCCGCTCGGAGGTCTCCTGCTCGGCGGGCAGGTGGAGCACCGGCACGCCGAGCCGCACCGCGCTGCGCGCGGCGGCGAGCGCGGACTCGGTGCCGCCGCGGACCACGACGCCCGCCGGAGGCTCCTCGGCGAGGAGCGCGTCGAGGCGCACGACCATCCGAGCGGCCTCCTCGGCCCAGGTCTCGCAGGGTCCGTCGAGCAGGAGGAGCCGGCCGGCGGGCGCACCGAGATCGTCGAGTGCCTCGTCCACCTCGAGGGGGTTCGGGCCCGTCGCGACGAGGACGGGATGGACGGGCCCGTCCGCGCCCTCCTGGTCGGGGTGAGTGGGACGGCCGAGCGGTGCGAGCACGCCGGCGTCCTCGGTGGTGGCGACGACCACCAGGAGCTCGGGCACGGCCGCGGCGGTTCCGCCCGCCGCTCCCCCGACCGCGTGCTCACGGAGGGTCATGATTCACCTACCTCGCGGCTTGTCCTGGGGCACCCACGGCACCAGCACACACCAGATCGCCTTCGCGGGACAGACGACTGCTCCAGGATTACCGCTTGGGCGCAATCGGTTCGACGCAGCGTGACCGACACAGCCGCGATCTCGCCGAGATCACGACGTGATCCGAGTGAGTTACACCGATGTCGTTGCGATGCGCGGCCCACCCGCGCCGAGGCGCAGGGGGTGGAGGAACGCCGCCCGGGCCCATGTATCGTGAGAGCGCAGCAGGCGAGTGTAGTTCAATGGTAGAACATCAGCTTCCCAAGCTGAGAACGCGGGTTCGATTCCCGTCACTCGCTCCACGGGAACTCCTCAGCCCGCAGGGCCCGCCGTCGTCGTGACTCGTCCTCACGAAGTGTCGTCGCCGGGGGTGCTCGGCCAGAGGCGCGGGCCGCGGTCGACGGTGACAGGCTCCGGGTCGTGACCAGCGCCCTGGACCCCGAGCTCGCCGCCGCGATCGAGCGCCTCACCGTGGACGGGTGGCTGCCGATCACCCGCCCCGACGTCGACGAGGCGCGGCGCAACTACCGCGACCTCGCGCTCATCCGCCGGGGGGCGGGCGAGGAGCCGGTCGCCGCGGTGCACGAGGACGTGGTGACCGGCCCGGACGCCGACGTGGTCGTGCGCGTGTACGCGCCGGACCACGCCCGCGATGTCACCGTGGTCTGGTTGCACGGCGGGGGCTGGGTCGTCGGCGACCTCGACACCGCCGACGCCGCCGCCCGCCGGGTCTGCCGCACGGTCGGGGCGGCCGTCGTCTCGGTGGACTACCGCCTTGCCCCCGAGCACCCCCACCCCGCCGCGCTCCAGGACGCGCACGCTGCCCTGCGGTGGGCATCGGGGCGCTTCGGCGGACGCCTCGTCGTCGGCGGCGACAGCGCCGGGGCCGGGATCGCGGCGGGGGCCGCCCTGCTCGCGCGCGACTGGGGACCGCGGCTCGACGCGCAGTTGCTCCTCTACCCGGGCCTCGACCCGACGATGTCGTCCCCGAGCGTCGCCGAGAACGCCGACGGTCCGTTCCTCACCGCGGCGGACCTGCGGTGGTTCTGGGAGCGCTACGTGCCGACGGAGCAGGCGCGACTCGACCCGTCGGTGAACCTCGGGGAGGCCGTCCGCCTCGGCGAGCTCGACGGGCTCGCGCCGGCCGTGGTGGCCACGGCCGACCTCGACCCGCTGCGCGACGAGGGGCTGGCGCACGCCGCGGCCCTGGCTGCCGCGGGGGTGCCGGTGCGGGTGCTGCACGGCGTGGGCCTCGTGCACGGGTACTTCGGGCTCGGCGCGGCCTCGGCCGCGGCGCGGGCGGAGGGCGACCGGGCGCTGGAGGCCCTGGCCGAGCTCCTCGCCGCGACCAGCTGACCACCCGGCCGACCTGAGCAGTGCTGAGGAGGGTCGTCCGGATGGCGAGCGTGACACGCCCGGACGTGTCTACCGCGACGAGAAGCCACCTCCCGTCGCTGAGAGGTCTCGGCCCGCCACCGACCCGCCGACGGTCCGCTCGCCGGTCGGAGGGACGGGAGACCTGACCGTTCGCCGCACCCGATCGGCTGGCACGCGGCCGGCCGGTGCGCCGGACGGTGCGCTCTCGCCGCCCGGGTCTCACCCCGGGCGTACACCGGCCGTCCTGGCTGGTCGGGAGGCCCGTCGCGGGCGCCCCCTCGGCGTCACGGCCGAGCAGGACCCCGCTATGTTCCGGCGGTCCAGATCACGACGAGGTCACGACTTCCCGCCGGTTGTCACGCTCCCCAGCGTCCCCGTCGACGTGATCCCCTGCGGCGAAGGGCGACGACGTGGCGCGGCACGGCATACCGGCAGGACCTCTCGGGATGGGGGCTACCCGCCCCGCGTTCGGCTACACCCCGGGATACGCCGCCGCGCCGGCCCGCTCCGCACCCGTGCGCTCCATGCCGTCGCGCGTGACCGTGTACGACCCCCGCCCCGCCCGCGACCGGCGCCCAGCCGCCCCGCGCTCCCTCTCCGCGGCCACGTCCGGCAAGATCCTCGTCGCGGCCGTCGCCGCGGGCGCCGTCGTGCCCGCCGTCCAGATGCTCGACACCTCGCACAGCGCCGACGCCGAGTCCACCGCCACCACGCAGCTCTCCGCCGCCCAGATGTCGCTCGCGGCCCAGCACGGCGCCTCGGGCGCGACCCCGGCCTCCCAGCGGGCCATCAGCGACGTCTCCACCGTCGCGATGTCCTCCGACGAGCTGGCGGCCGCGGCCAAGCCGGCCGCGTCCGGCGTCGACGACCTCAGCAAGGCCATGTCGGTCGCGCGGGAGAACGGGCCGCTGGAGTTCGGCCGCCCCTACGCCGCAGGCAACGACACCACGCTGAACGGGCAGATCGCCCAGGCGCTCGGCCTGATGGGCCTGCCCCAGAGGCTCGCCCCCGGCGTCAAGCAGATCATCATGCGGGAATCGACGGGCAACCCCGACGCCGTCAACGGCTGGGACGCCAACGCCGCCGCGGGCACGCCGTCGAAGGGCCTCATGCAGCTCATCGACACCACGTTCCGCAACTCCGTGCTCCCGTCGCTGGCGGACAAGGGCATCTTCGACCCGGTCGCGAACATCACCGCCGGCGTCCGCACCATGATCGCCAACCACGGGATCAGCGCCGTGATGAGCGGTGGCCTCACCAACTCCTCGGGCGACTACATCGGCTACGGCGGCGCGAAGCTCCCCGACGACGGGTTGGGTCGCGCCTCGTAGTTCGACCGCGCCCTCACGCGGGAGCTGCGCAACAGGTTCAGCCGCACCGTGGTCGCGGACGAGGGCGAGATGGAGAACTTCCTCGGCTGGTTCATCCAGCAATATCGGCGTCCCGACGGGCGCAGACTCATCGACTGCTATCTCCAGGCCCGCCCGCACCTGCCGGTCGAGGAGCGGAACTTCCTGCTCGGGTGGCGTGACGTCGTCGAAGGCATCTTCGAGGGGATGCCGGTCGGGGCCTTCCTCGGAACCCGCGTCGTTCCGCTGGGTACCGAGTGGCTGCTCAGCGGGGCGACTGCGAGCTTTCCCGCCGACGAGCACGACCGCGTGCTCTCGGTCGCCGCACAGATGGCCGTAGGCCATCCCGAACTCGTCTTCCGCAATCCGGCGCGGCTCGCCCGGGGGTGGGAGTTGCAGGCCGAGGACCGGGCGGCGTTCGTGGAGCACTTCGGCAGCGACACCGTAGTGATCGACTCGGCGGAGCTCCGCCCGCGCCTGGACGGGTATGCCGCCGAGCGCTACGGCGACTCGGACGTGGGGCGGGATCGGGTATCGAGCATCGTCGAGAACCTCAACCCTGACGCGCGGTCCGCCGGGCTGATCTACGACGAGGTCGACGGACTCGGGGTGTACGCCGACTACGCGCTGGCCCAGGAAGCGTTCGACGAGCCGAGCCTCGTCACCCAGCGTCCCCATCGGAGGCTGCTCAAGGCCTACCTGGACGACGATTCGGCGGCGTTCCGCTGGGCGACCCACGGGGAGAACCTGTTACGGGAGCACAAGCCCGGCTGGTACGCAGGGCCCCGGCTGCCCAGGACCAGCGTCGTCGGGAATCGTCTGGCCGACCACCTGCCGCGGTGGGCAGCGATACCCTCACCGACATGCGGGTCCTCATGCTCGACGCCCCGACCGAACTGCTCGAGGAGCGGCGTCGGCTGGGTCTCGACGGGCGCGACGAGATGTGGGACGGGGTGCTGCACGTGATCCCGCCGCCTGGTGGACCGCACCAGGAGCTCAGCACCGACTTCTTACTGGTCGTCGGTCCACTCGCGAAGCGTCTCGGGCTCGTCCCCCTGATGGAGACGGGCCTGTTCCGCGCCGACGACGACTACCGCGTTCCCGATCAGCTCTATCGCCGCTCCGACCAGGGGTCACAGCGTGGCGCGGAAGGCGCCGAGGTTGTGGTCGAAGTCCGATCGTCCGGCGACGAGACCTACCGCAAGTTGCCGTTCTTCGCCGCAGTAGGCGTCCGGGAGGTCATCGTCCTGGAGCCGGAGAAGCGCCGCGTCGAACTGTTCCGCGCTGTCGAGGGCGAGATGCGGCCGGTGAGCGCCGACGCCGACGGGGCGCTGCGCTCCGAGGTCCTCGGTCTCCAGCTGCACGCGTCGGACGGGGTCCTGCGACTGCGCTGGTCCGACGGGACGGCCGAGATCTGATTCGCGCGAGGGGACCCTTCGGCCGCTCTACGCGACCCAGGGTTCCCCTCGCGCCAGAAGGACGGCGTCAGCCACCTTTCTGCAGCGCCGGGCGCAGCGTGTCGAGCACCGTCGCGTCGTCGATCGTCGACGGGACCATCGCGTCCTGCCCGTCGGCGATCTGGCGCATCGTCTTGCGCAGCACCTTCCCCGAGCGGGTCTTGGGCAGCGCGGGCACCACGGCCACGTCCTTGAACGAGGCCACCGCGCCCACCTCGCTGCGCACCAGCGCGACGAGCTCCGGCGCGATCTCGTCCTCGCCGCGCTCCACGCCCGCCTTGAGGACCACGAAGCCACGCGGGACCTGGCCCTTGAGGGAGTCCGCCACGCCGATCACCGCGCACTCCGCGACGTCGGGGTGACCGGAGAGCACCTCCTCCATGGACCCGGTGGAGAGCCGGTGGCCGGCGACGTTGATGACGTCGTCGGTGCGGCCCATCACGTAGAGGTAGCCGTCCTCGTCGAGGTAGCCGCCGTCGCCGGTGAGGTAGTAGCCCTCGTAGCGCGACATGTACGACTCGCGGAAGCGCTCGTCGTCGTTCCACAGCGTCTGCAGGCAGCCCGGGGGCATCGGGAGCTTGATGACGATCGCTCCCTCTTCGCCGTGCGGCAGGATCGTCCCGTCGACGTCGAGGATCTCGACCTGGTAGCCGGGCACGATCACCGACGGCGAGCCCGCCTTGAGCTCCATCGGCTCGAGGCCGCGCAGGTTCGCCGCGATCGGCCAGCCGGTCTCGGTCTGCCACCAGTGGTCGACCACCGGCACGCCGAGCTTCTCCGACGCCCACGTCCACGTCTCCGGGTCGAGCCGCTCACCGGCGAGGAAGAGCGTCTGCAGCGAGGAGATGTCGTGGTCGGCGAGCAGGACCGCGTCGGGGTCCTCCTTCTTGATGCCGCGGAACGCGGTGGGCGCGGTGAACAGCGCCTTCACCCCGTAGTCGGCGACGACCCGCCAGAACGCCCCGGCGTCGGGGGTCCCGACCGGCTTGCCCTCGTAGAGCACCGTCGTCGCCCCGGTGAGCAGCGGCGCGTAGACGATGTAGGAGTGCCCGACGACCCACCCGACGTCGGACGCGGTGAACATGACGTCGCCGGGCCCGACGTCGTAGATCGCCTGCATCGACCAGCGCAGCGCCACCGCGTGCCCGCCGTTGTCGCGCTGCACGCCCTTGGGCTTGCCGGTGGTGCCCGAGGTGTAGAGGACGTAGAGCGGGTCGGTCGCGGCGACCGGGACGCACTTGGCGGGCTCGGCGGTCGACATCGCCTCGGCCCAGTCCACGTCGCGGTCGGTCATCGTCGCCTGCGCCTGCGGACGCTGCAGGACGATCGAGGGCCCGGGGTCGTGCTCGGCGAGCTCGATCGCCTTGTCGAGCAGCGGCTTGTACTCGACGACCCGCTTGGCCTCCATCCCGCAGGACGCGCTGACGATCGCCGACGGCTTGGCGTCGTCGATGCGCACGGCCAGCTCGCGCGCGGCGAAGCCGCCGAACACCACGGAGTGCACCGCGCCGAGCCGCGCGCACGCGAGCATCGCGATCGCTGCCTCCGGGACCATCGGCATGTAGATGATCACCCGGTCGCCCTTGCCGACGCCGACCGAGCGCAGCACGCCGGCGAAGCGGGCGACGAGGTCGCGCAGCTCCGAGTACGTGTACTTCTGCCGGTCGTCGGTCACCGGCGAGTCGTGGATCAGGGCGACCTGGTCCCCGCGGCCGGCGTCGACGTGCCGGTCGAGGCAGTTGTGGGCGGTGTTCAGCTCGCCGCCGCCGTACCACCGGGAGAACGGCAGCGCCGAGACGTCCATGATGGTTTCGGGCTCGGTGTACCAGTCGATGAGTGAGGCCGCCTCGCGCCAGAAGCCGTCCGGGTCGGTCATGCTCCGCTGGTACGCCTGCCGGTACTCGCCACTCATGCACGCGACATTGCCACGAGACGTGACCTGGCGCACCGTCCGGACGGCGTGGGGATCCTCCGTATCACGACCACTCAGGGCCCGCGCGGCTGGTGTAGCTGTGACCGGTGGGGGTGGTGGTCCGCACCGTGTGGGGGGGTGTCGCCGAGGCCGTCGGCGTCGTCAGCCCTTGATCCGGCGCCCCGACGCCCGGGCGGCCGTGAGGATCTTCCCCGGGTCCACCCGGGTCGGCGCGCGGTCGGCCAGCACCGGCTCGCCCGCCACCCACACGTCGCGCACCGCCCGCGCCCCGGCCGACCACACGAGGTTGGACACCAGCTGGGCGTCGTCGTCGGGGTCGACGAAGGCCGGGTCGTCGAGGTCGACGTGGACGACGTCGGCCCAGGCGCCTGGTCGCAGCCGGCCCAGGTCGTCACGGCCGAGGGCCTCCGCCCCGCCCGCCGTCGCGAGACGGAGCACGTCGGTCGCGGTCAACGCGGTCGCGTCCGCTCCGCGCTGCCGGGCGAAGAGCGATGCGAGCCGCTGCTCCTCCCACAGGTCGAGGTCGTCGTTCGAGGCGGGCGAGTCGGTGCCCAGGCCCACGCGCAGCCCGGCGGTGAGCATCTCGGCGACGCGTGCGACGCCGGCCGCGAGCTTCGCGTTCGACCCCGGACAGTGCGCGACGGCGACGTCGTGCCGGGCGAAGATCTCGAGGTCCTGGTCGGACAGCTGGATCGCGTGCGCAGCGAGTACCCGCCCGTCCAGGCTCCCGGTCGTCTCGAGCATGGCGGGCACGGAGCCGTAGACGCCGCGGACCTCGTCGTCCTCGCCCCGGGCCTCGGCGACGTGGATGTGCAGCAGCGCGCCGCGCTCGCGGGCCGCGGCCGCCGTCGTCGCCACCGCGTCCGGTGTCAGGGTGTAGGCGGAGTGGGCTCCGTAGCCGAGCTCGACGCGCTCGCCCGGCCCGAAGCGCAGCCCGTCGGTGTCGATCCAGTCCGAGATCGCGTCGCGCATCTGCTCCCAGGTGCCGAGCCGGTTCATGCCGGGGGCGGTGATGATCCCGGGCGTCATGACGACGCGGGAGCCGAGCTCGAGCACGGCGTCGACCACGGTGTCGGCCCAGAAGTACATCTCGGTCGACGTGGTGACACCGTGGCGCAGCATCTCCAGCCCGCCCGCGAGCATCCCGGTACGCACGTCCGGGGCCTCGAGGCGCGCCTCGGCCGGCCAGACGACCTCGGTGAGCCAGCGCATCAGCGGCAGGTCGCCGCCCATCCCGCGCAGTAGCGCCAGCGGGGTGTGGGCGTGGGTGTTGACGAGGCCGGGCATGAGCATCCCCGGGAGCGTCGTCGTCGGCGCGTCCGTCGGCGCGGCGTCGGCGAGCGGACCGACGTGGGTGATGCGCCCGGCGTCGTCGACGTCCACGACGGCGTCGCGGAGGATGCCGGCGCCGTCCTGGGCGGTCAGGACGATCGGGGCGCGGAGTCGCCGGGAGCTCATGGCGCCCAGTCTGGCCTTCGCCCTTCGGGCCTGTGCGTGCGTTTCCGTGTCCAGACACGGAAACACACGCACGAGCGCTCCGCGCTAACGGTCCAGCAGCGAGCGCAGCGACCGGAGCGGCTGGAGCCAGGCACCACCGGGAGGCAGGGTGTCGAGGCTGACGCGCGGCAGCGGCTCGCGGAACACGCCCTCGATCTCCTCGAGGTCGAGGAACGCGACGAGGTCCGAGGCCACCGCGAACGCGGCGTACTCGCGGAAGCCGATGACCGTGACCCGGACGCCCTGCTCGACGAGGCCCTCGAGGGGTTCCCGGAAGGCCCGCCCGTCCCCGGACGCGACGACGACGTGGGTCAGCGTGCCCTCGGCCCGTCGGCTCTCGATGTGGGCGAGCATGTCGTCGTCGACGTCGGAGTCGTCGGTCGTCTTCGGCTTGGCGAAGACCGCGAACCCGACGTTGCGCAGCGCCTCCACCCACGGGCGCACGATCTCGGTGGACCCCGGCACCACGTTCGTGAACACCGTCGCCTCCGCGACGCCCTCCGGCCCGGCCAGCCCGAGCAGCCACCGGCCCACGGCGTCGAAGCGGGGCCGGAAGGCCGACGTCGGGCGCGCACCCAGCAGCGACCCGAGGCTCATGTCCATGTTCGGCGCGTCCCAGACGAGGAGCGTCCGCGCGGGGCCCGCGGGCTCGACGACGGGGACGTCCGCGACGTCGGTCGAGCCTCCGACCAGTGCGTCCGGCGGCGTCGTGGCGTGCGCGAGATCGGCCGGGGACGGCGAGGGGGAGGGCGCCACGGGCCCGACTCTAACTGCCCGGCGGTGGCGGGTGCGCCTCGCGATCACGAGCCCCCGTCCGTGCCCGGAACGGCCGGCCCACCGGGCCGGCGGACCAGCAGGAGATCGAGGCTGGGACGGCCCTGCGCCGCCGCGCGGGTCTCGAACTTCGTCAGCGGGCGCCACGCGGGCCGTGGCGCGAAACCGCCGTGCGGGTTCTCAAGCATCGGCTCGGCCTCGGTGACCTCGAGCATCCACTCGGCGTAGTCGGCGACGTCGGTCGCGAGGTGGAGCGTCGCCCCCACGCGCAGGCGCGAGGCCAGCAGCGCCACCGTCTCGGGCTGCACGAGCCGGCGCTTGTGGTGCCGGCGCTTGGGCCACGGGTCGGGGTAGAACACCCGCAGCCCGGCGAGGGAGTCCGGGGCGATGCGGTCGCGCAGCACGACGAGCGCGTCGCCGCGCAGCAGCCGCAGGTTCGTCAGGCCCGCCTGCTCGACGCGCATCAGCAGCTGCCCGAGTCCGGGCGGGTAGACCTCGACGGCGAGGTGGTCGGCATCCGGCTCGGCGGCGGCCAGCGCCGCGGTCGTCTCCCCCATGCCCGAGCCGATCTCCAGCCGCAAATCCGCGTCGCGCCCGAACCACGCAGCCGGGTCTAGGCGGCCGTCGGCGTCGAGCAGGTCCGCGCGGCGCCCGCCCGGCGCGAGGTCGGTGAGGTCCGCGCCCAGGTGCTCGAACGATCGGTCCCACGCCCGTTGCTGGCCCGGGGTCATCCGGCCGCCGCGGTCGGCGAAGCTGACGATGCCGCGGCGCGCCGCCGTGGCGCGCTCCTCGATGTCGGCCGCGACGGCGACCGGCCCTGCGTGCTCCTCACCCACCGCCCGATCCTCACACGGGCGCGCGGGGCCGGCGGTGGCCGGAGGTCAGCCGGAGCCCGACTCGATGACCTTCGTCTGGTCGCGCCCGTCCTGCGGGGGGCGCCGGCCGCCGCCGCGTAGCGAGGCGGCCACCTGTCGGGCCCGGGCGTTGTTCCGAATGCGCGCGAGGGCGATCAGCACGATGACGTGGAGAATCCCGAGGAACAGCAGGATCGTCCCGGTCCGGGTCACCAGCAGCTGCGCGGTCCCCTGGACGGGGAACGGCTGCCAGGTCGAGAGCAGGGCCATGAAGCCCAGCGCCACCAGGTGGAAGGCCACCCCGAGCAGCCGGGTGATCGACTGAGCGACGTCGGGGTCGCCGAAGACGTCGCGCAGGAAGCCGAGACCCGTGCGCATGAGGATCTGCCCGACGATCACCGTGACGATCAGTCCGATCACCACGATGAGCAGGTACATGCCCGTGTCCGGCGTCGTCACCTCTCGGCCCCTTCTGCCGTCCGCCTCGAGGGTGGCGTCCCGGCGGTGTCCAGCATCCCCGGATCGGTGTTCGGGCGAAACCCCGGGACCCCCGTGACGCGGGGGACGGATGCGGCGGGTGGGGTCGCCACGGGTTCGCCGGAACGGCCCCCACGGTCCCGGTCGGCTCCTTACGCTCCGACTCGAACCGCGCTGGGGACCGACGGAGGTGGCGGATGGGGCGCTGGGCGCAGGACACCGCGCGGGCGTGCCGTGCGGCCGCGCCCGGCGTCGCCCTCCCGACGGCGGACGCGCTCGACGCGGCCGCGGCGCGCGCCGAGGCGACCCCGGCGCTCGTCGTCACCGGCCCGGTGTCGTCGGGGAAGTCGACGCTGGTCAACGCCCTCGTCGGGCGCCGCGTCGCGCCCACCGGAGCCGGCGAGTGCACCCGGCTCGTGGCGCGTTACGTGCGGGGCCCGGTCGACCTCCTCCACGTCGTGCTCGCCGACGGCACCAGGCGTCCGCTGCCGCTTGCCGACGGCGGGCGTGTCCCGGCCGCCGTCGGGGACCGGCTCGGGGTCGACCCCGCGGACGTCGACCACCTCCTGGTCACGCTGACCAGCGACGCCCTCGACGGGCTCACGGTGATCGACACGCCGGGCACCGGGTCCGCGCGGCGACGTCCGGGCGCCGGCGGTCGCGGCCCCGCCGACGACGCGGTGGCCGCCCTGGTGGTGCTGCCCTCCTCCGCACGCGCGGACGATGTGGAGCGGCTCGCCCGACCCGCGCGGCACGGGCCGGCCGGGGTCGTCGCGGTCCTGGGCCGCGCGGACACCGTCGGGTCGGCCGAGGACGCCGAGGCCGTCGCCGCGACGCTCGGGCGTCGCCTCGGGTCCCGGACCGGCGAGGTGACCCCGGTCGTCGGGCTGCTGGCCGAGACCGCGACGACGGGGGCCCTGCGCGCGGAGGACCGGCACGCCCTGGCCGCGCTCGCCGGCGCCGAGGCGGCGGGCGTGGACGCGGCGCTCGCCGACCCCGAGCTGTTCACCCGCGCCGACCTGCCGGTCCCCGTACCGGTCCGCGCGCGCCTGCTCGACCTGCTCGACCGGCGCGGCATCGTCCTCGCGGTCGGGCTGCTGCGCGAGCGGCCCGACGCGGGCGTCGGCGACGTCTGTGCCGCCCTGCTCGCCGCGTCCGGCCTCGACGCGGTCGTCGAGCGGCTGCGCACGGGGGTCCGGGAGCGCGCGGACCTGCTGGCCGCGGTCGCCGGCGAGCGGCGGGTGGCCGAACTGCTCGAGGAGGAGCGGGCCGCGGTGCGCGCGGACCGCCGCGAGGGTCGGGCGCCGGCCGCCGGGACCCGTGACCTCGCGCGGCTGACGGACCTGCTCGAGGAGCTGCTGGCCCGCCCGGTGCACCTCGAGCTCGCCGTCGTCGGGGCCGGGGCCCGCGCCCGCAGCGGGGCGATCGAGCTGCCGGAGGACCTGACCGCGGACCTCGACCTCCTCGCCGAGGCGGGGATCGCCGCCCCGGACCGCTCCCGGCTCACCGCCCTCGCGGAGCGGGTCGGGCTCGAGGCCGGGGCGGGCCGGTCCGGTGAGCTCGCCGGGCACGCGGCCCGCCGCGCCGCGCACTGGCGGTCCTACGCCACCTGGGGCACCTCGCCCGAGCGATCCGACGTCGCTGACACCGTGCACCGCGGGTGGGCACGGGTGTGGGGGGAGCTCACCGCGTGAGCGGCCCCGGAAACTCGGCCCTCGCGACGCTGCCCGCCGAGGTGGCGGCGGCGCGCCGGGACGTCGAGCGGGTGCTCGACGAGGCACGGGTGCCCGTACCCGCCGCGTCCGGCACGGGTCCGCCCGTCGCCGCCTTGATCGGCGCGCCCGGACGCGGACGACGAGCGCTCGCCGCGGCCCTGGTCGACCTCCCGGCCGACGTCGTCGCGCCGTCGGTGACGCGGCTCGCGGCCGGGCCGGCGGCTCCGGCCGACCCGGGCACGCTCGCCGTCGACGTGCCCCTGCTCGACGAGCTCGTGCTCGGCCTGCCCGCCCGCGGGCGCGACGGCCGGTGGGACCCGGGCCCCGACGCGTCCGCGCTCCTCGTGGTGGCCGGCGCCGGCGCTCCGCTGGACGCGGACGAGCTGGACGCGCTCGCGGCGGCGGCCGGGGTGGTCGAGACGGCGGTGTTCGCGCTGGTCGGTACCGAGGCCCACCGCGGCTGGCGCACCGTGCTCCAGGCGGACCGCGAGCTCGTCGCCGAGCGGGTGCCCCGCTTCACGGACGCGGCGTGGTTCCCGGTCTCCCCCCTGCTCGCCGCCCGGGCCCGCGGGACCGGCGCCGACGGCGAGCCGCTGCGCCGCCACGCCGGCATCGCGCCGCTGCAACGTCACCTGCACGGCCTGCTCGCGCGACGGCGACGGATGCTCGACGAGGCCAACGCGCTGCGGGCCGGCGCCACCGCCCTCGCGTCGCTGCCCGCGCCCACCGTGGCCCCGACCGGGGACCTCCGCGCCCGGCGGGCCGCGCTCGAGCACGCCCGCTCCTCGTGGCGGCGCGAGCACCACGTGCGGTGGCGCGCGGAGCTCGCCGCGGTCCGCCTCGCCGTCCTCGACGACCTCGGCCGGCGGCTGCGCGCCCTCGGGGTCCGTCACCGGGACCGTCTCGACGCCGCGACCCGCGCCGACCTGACCGACCTCGCCGACACCGTCGCGGCCGAGGTCACCGCCGCGGCGGAGGCGGTGGTCGCCGACCTCGGGGAGCGGCTGCGGGCCCTCGTCGTCGACACCCTCGCGGCGCTACTGCCGCCCGAGGAGCTCACCGCGCTGCGCATCCCGCCTCCGGATCCGCGGCCCGACCTCCCGGTGCCGAGCCCGCGCCGTCCCGACCGGCTCCTCGTGGTCGCCGGGGCCTCGGGCGGGCTCGGGCTCTCCCGCCTGGCCCTGCTGCCGCTGCTGGCGGTCCCGGTCGCCCCGGCCGTCGGTGCCGCGATGGTGCCGGTGTCGGTGGGCCTCGGGCTCGGCGCAGCCGGCTGGCTCGCGCGCTCGCGGCGGCGCGCGGCCGACCGCGCCCACGCCCGCGCCTGGGTGTCCGAGGCCCTGGCCCAGGCGCGCGCGGACCTCGAGCGGGTGCTCGGGGAGGCGCTCATCGCGGCCGAGCGGGAGATCACCCTCGCGCTCGACCGCGCGCTCGACCGGCGGGCGCACGAGGTGGACGCCGCGCTGCGCGACGTCGGCGAGCAGGTCCGCCTCGCGGCCGACACCCGCGCCCGGGAGGCGGCCCGGGCCGAGCAGGCGTGCCGGGCCGCCGCACGTGCCGAGACGGTGCTGGCCCGCCTAGCGTTGGTCCGGGACCGGATGTAGCGCTCACCGAACTCGAGGCGCCCGCTTCCCCGGAACCGCGCCCGCCGCGGCGACCGGGCGCCTACCGTCCCGGGCGTGCCCGAGTTCGCCGCCCCGGACCTGCCGGACCACCCGGACGTCGCTGTGCCCGCGCCGGCGCCGCCCGGGGAGCACGCCTGGAGTTCGCCGAGCACCGCGATGCTGACCGGCGAGCTGGTGCCTGGGGCGCCGGTCCTCGCCGGCCCGACCGTCGACTCCGACGCCGACGGCATCACCGACACCACGATCGCCGAGGTCTCCGACGAGCTGGTCCTCGCGACCGACCTCGACCACGACGGCCGGGCGGACGTGGTGACGCGGATCGGGCCGGACGCCGTCGTCACGGCGCGGGCCGCGGATCCGGAGCACCCCGAGTCCCACGAGCACCCCTGGGACGCGCCGCCTCCTCCGCCGTCCTGGGTGGACCCGCGGACCGGCGAGTGGATCCGCGGGTAGGGCGCGCTCGTCGACCCGTCGGTGTCGGGACGCTCGGGTACGGTCCGGCCGTGTCGATCGACAGCGCGGCCGCCGGCCGCCCCTACATCGGCGGCACGGGCATCGGCGGCACGGGCATCGGCGGCACCGGCGCGGCCCGCGGGGTGGACGCGGACTTCCTCGCCCTGCCCCTGCGCGAGGTCGCGGCCGCGGCGCTCGAGACCGCCCACGCCGGCGGCGCCGAGCACGCCGACGTCCGGGTGCACCGGGTCCGCAGCGCCGCGCTCGAGCTGCGCGACGCCCGCGTCGTCACCTCCTCGGACACCGACGAGGTCGGGCTCGCCGTCCGGGTGCTCCGCCGCGGGGTCTGGGGATTCGCCGCCCACGTCGACCTCACCGCCGCGACCGCCGCCGCCACCGCGCGGCGCGCGCTCGACGTCGCGACCACGCTCGCGCCCGTCGCCCGCGAGACGGTCACCCTCGCGCCGGAGCCCGTTCACGCCGACGCCACGTGGGTCTCGCCCTACCGGGTGGACCCGTTCGGGATCGACCCCGGCGAGCGCATCGGCCTGCTCACCGAGCGGTCGGCCGCGCTGCTCGCCGCGCCGGGCGTCGACCACGTGGAGGCGGCCTGCCTGCAGGTCAAGGAGCAGACCTTCTACGCCGACCTGGCCGGCACCGTGACCACCCAGCAGCGGGTACGCGTCGACCCCGGCATCAGCATCACCGCGGTCGACCGCGAGGGCGGCGGCTTCGAGTCGCTGCGCTCGGTCGCCCCGCCCGCCGGGCGCGGCTGGGAGTACCTCACCGGCACGGGGTGGGACTGGGACGCCGAGCTCGCCGAGCTCCCGAGTCTGCTCGCGGAGAAGCTCGCGGCGCCCACCGTGACGGCCGGCCCGACCGACCTGGTGATCGACCCGACGAACCTCTGGCTGGTCATCCACGAGTCGATCGGTCACGCCACGGAGTACGACCGCGCGATCGGCTACGAGGCCAACTACGCCGGCACGAGCTTCGCCACGCCCGACCAGCTGGGCACGCTGCGCTACGGCAGCGACGTCCTGCACGTCACCGGGGACCGGACGGAGCCGCACGGGCTGGCCAGCATCGGGTACGACGACGACGGCGTGGCAACCGCCGAGACCGGCCCGTTCGACCTCATCCGGGACGGCGTGCTCGTCGGCTACCAGGTGGACCGGTCCTTCGCGCCGCGCCTGGGCCTGCCCCGGTCCAACGGCTGCGCCTACGCCGACTCGGCGGGGCACGTGCCGCTGCAGCGGATGGCGAACGTGTCCCTCTCCCCGGACCGCGGGGCCGACACCAGCACCGCCGAGCTGATCTCGCGGGTGGAGGACGGGATCTACGTGGTCGGTGACCGGTCCTGGTCGATCGACATGCAGCGCTACAACTTCCAGTTCACCGGCCAGCGCTTCTACCGCATCGTCGGCGGCGAGCTCGCCGGGCAGGTCCGCGACGTCGCCTACCAGGCCACCACGACCGACTTCTGGGGCGCGCTCGAGGCCGTCGGCGGTCCGTCGACCTGGCGGCTCGGCGGGGCCTTCACCTGCGGCAAGGCCCAGCCGGGCCAGGTGGCGCCGGTGAGCCACGGTAGCCCGAGCGCCCTCTTCCGCGGGATCGGTGTCCTCAACACGGCGCACGAGGCGGGCCGGTGACCAGGCCGAGCCCCGCGGCCCTCGTCGAGCGGACCCTCGGGATCGTCGGCCGCGTGCGCCCGGACGCAGGCGCGGCCGCGCTCGTGCGCGAGACGTCCGAGGCGGTGCTGCGCTGGGCGAACTCCACGATGACGACCAACGGGGCGACCACCGACCGCACCGTCGGGATCGTCCTGCTCGTCCCGCTGCCCACCGGCGGCACCGGGGCCGGCGTCGTGCGGCTCTCCGCGCCCGACCGGCTCCTCGCCGCGGCGGACGACCACGCGGCCGCCGATGCCGCCCTCGAGCAGGCGGTGCGCGAGGCCGCCGTCGCCGCCGAGCGCTCCGGCCCGGCCCGCGACGCCGCCGAGCTCCCGCCGCCCACCGGCCCGGTCGACGCCGACTTCGACGCGGCCGCGGGGGAGACCTCGGCCGCCGCGTTCACCGGGCTCGCCGCGGAGCTCGGCGAATCCTTCGGGACCGACCGGTCGGCGGGGTTCGCCGACCACCACGTCACGACCACCTGGCTCGGGACGACGGCGGGGGTCCGGCGCCGCTGGGTGCGCCCGGGCGGAGCGGTGGAGATCAACCTCAAGGATCCGTCGACCGGCTCCTCGGTGTGGGGCGGCCAGAGCACCCGCGACTTCACCGACCTCGACCTGCCGGGGCTGCTCGGTGACCTGCGCTCCCGGCTGGCGTGGGGCCGGCACCGCATCGCACTCGGCCCCGGCCGCTACGAGACGATCCTGCCGCCGTCGGCGGTGAGCGACTTCATGATCTACCTGGCGTGGTCGATGGGCGGGCGGCCGGCGCAGGAGGGACGCAGCGCGCTCTCCCGCGCCGGCGGCACCCGGGTCGGCGAGCAGCTCACGACGCTGCCGCTCACGCTCGCCGGGGATCCGGCCGCCCCGGGCTTCCCGGAGCTGGCCTACGAACCGGTACTCGCGACCACGAGCTCCGGCGACGAGGTGTCGGTCTTCGACAACGGCGCCACGACGCGACGCGTGGAGTGGCTGCGCGACGGGCGGGTCGGCGAGCTCGCCTACCCGCGCGCCGCGGCGGCGGAGTTCGCCGGCGACGGGGCCCGCTTCGCCCCGCCGTCGGAGAACCTGCTGCTCACCGGCGGGACGGACGCGACGCTGGAGGACATGATCGCCTCGACGCGGCGCGGGCTGTTGTTGACCTGCCTCTGGTACATGCGCGAGGTCGACCCGGAGACGATGCTGCTCACCGGGCTGACGCGCGACGGCGTGTACCTCGTCGAGGAGGGTGAGGTCACCGCCGAGGTGAACAACTTCCGGTTCAACGAGTCCCCGCTCGACCTCGTGCGCCGCGCGACGGAGGCCGGCGCCACGGCACGGACGCTGCCCCGCGAGTGGAAGGACTGGTTCACCCTCGCGGCGATGCCGCCGCTGCGGATCCCCGACTTCAACATGTCCTCGGTGTCGCAGGCGAGCTGATCTCCCGGCCGACGCGAGGGGAGGATGCGGTCGCTCTATCGGCACGAGGGCTCCCCTCGTGCGAACGGGCACCATGGATCCCGTGGGACGAGTGACGATGCGCTACCCGGGCGCGCCGGGGACCGTCGCCCAGGCCCCATGGGAGGCCGAGGTCCCGCTGCGGGGCGACCTGGCCGACCTGGCTGCCCTTGTCGGCTCCGGCGGGGTCTGCGTGCTCTCCGGCGCCGGCATCTCCACCGACTCCGGGATCCCCGACTACCGCGGCCCCTCGAGCGCGGCGCGCCGCCACGCCCCGATGACCTACGAGGCCTTCGTCGCCGACCCCGACGCCCGGCACCGCTACTGGGCCCGCAGCCACGTCGGCTGGCCGCAGATCGAGCGCGCGCGTCCCAACGACGCCCACCACGCCGTCGCCGCGCTCCAGCGCACCGGCCTCGTCACCGACGTGATCACCCAGAACGTCGACGGCCTGCACCAGGCCGCGGGTGCTCGTGACGTCGTCGAGCTCCACGGCGCCCTCGCGCGGGTGGTGTGCCTGGCCTGCGCCGCCACGCACGACCGCGCGGTCGTCCAGGACCGGCTCGCCGTCGTGAACCGCGGCTTCGACGCCGACGTCGCCGCGCTGCGCTCCACCCGGGTCAACCCGGACGGCGACGCCGAGCTGCCGCCCGAGCTCGTCGAGCGGTTCACGATGATCGACTGCCCGACCTGCGGGACGGGTCCGCTCAAGCCCGACGTCACCTTCTTCGGGGAGTCCGTCCCCCGCCCCCGGGTCGCGTCGTGCTTCGACCGGGTCGCCGGGGCGCGCGCGCTGCTCGTCCTCGGGTCCTCCCTGGCCGTGATGTCCGGGCTGCGCTTCGCCCGCGCCGCGGCCCGGGCCGGCGCGCCGGTCGCGATCGTCACCGCCGGCCCCAGCCGCGGCGACGACCTGGCCGCGGTGAGGCTGGTGTCACCTCTCGGTGAGGTCCTTCCCGCGCTGGTCAGCGCCCTGAGGGCCTGAATCGTTCAGCTTGATCGTGGAAGTGGTCCTCTCGACACCCACGAGCGGTTCCGTCGGCAACATCTGTCGTTAACGTCGGAGTACCCCGACGGGGCGTCACGGTGTGGTGCAGCAGTCCGTCACACACGTGCCCGGTTCCTTGCGCCGCGGATGCGGGCTTGGCCCCGTCACCTGGCGACCTGACGGTCGTCGCTCGGAGACCGGCGAGACGATCGGAGAGTGACACGACGCATGACGGCCGCACCGACCATCCCTGGGCTCGACAACCCGCCACTGCAGCGCCAGGAGGTCCTGGACTGGGTCACTCAGGTCGCCGAGCTCACCACCCCGGACCGGGTGGTGTGGTGCGACGGGTCGCCGGAGGAGTGGACACGCCTCACGGATGAGCTCGTCGAGGCCGGGACGTTCACGCGTCTCGACCCCGAGAAGAAGCCGAACTCGTTCCACGCCGCCTCCGACCCGGAGGACGTCGCCCGCGTCGAGGAGCGCACCTTCATCTGTTCGGAGGACCCGAAGGACGCCGGGGTCACGAACAACTGGATGGACCCGGCCGAGATGAAGGCCACCATGACCGAGCTGTACCGCGGGGCCATGGCCGGCCGGACGATGTACGTCATCCCGTTCTGCATGGGGCCCACGAAGGCGGAGCACCCGAAGCTCGGCGTCGAGATCTCCGACAGCGCCTACGTCGTGACCTCGATGCACATCATGACCCGGATGGGTCCCGAGGTGTACGAGCGTCTCGAGGCCGGCGACGCCGAGTGGATCCCCGCCCTGCACTCGATCGGTGCCCCCCTCGAGCCCGGCCAGGAGGACGTCGCCTGGCCGTGCAACGAGGTGAAGTACATCAGCCACTTCCCCGACACCCGCGAGATCTGGAGCTACGGGTCCGGGTACGGCGGCAACGCGCTGCTCGGCAAGAAGTGCTACTCGCTGCGCATCGCCTCGGCGATGGCGCGCGACGAGGGCTGGCTCGCCGAGCACATGCTGATCCTCAAGCTGATCAGCCCCGAGGAGAAGACGTACTACGTCGCGGCGGCGTTCCCGTCGGCCTGCGGGAAGACCAACCTCGCGATGCTGCGCCCGACGATCCCCGGGTGGCGTGCCGAGACCCTCGGCGACGACATCGCCTGGATGCGCTTCGGCGACGACGGGCGCCTCTACGCGGTCAACCCCGAGGCCGGCTTCTTCGGAGTCGCGCCCGGCACCAACTGGAAGACCAACCCGCACGCGATGGCCACCATCCAGCACGGGAACGCCATCTTCACCAACGTGGCCCTCACCGACGACGGCGACATCTGGTGGGAGGGCATGGAGAACGAGCCCGCCGAGGTCACGACGTGGAAGGGTGCCCGCCGCTCGCCCTCGGACGGCGGCGAGCCGGTGGCGCACCCGAACTCCCGGTACTGCGTCCGGATGAACCAGTGCCCGATCCTCGCCGAGGAGTGGGACGACCCCCAGGGGGTGCCGATCTCGGCGATCCTCTTCGGTGGCCGCCGCAAGACGACGATCCCGCTGGTCAACGAGGCGTTCGACTGGCAGCACGGCACCTTCATGGGCGCGACCCTCTCCTCGGAGAAGACCGCGGCGGCCAAGGGCACGGTCGGCGAGGTCCGCCGCGACCCGATGGCCATGCTCCCGTTCATGGGCTACAACGTCGGCGACTACTTCCAGCACTGGATCGACGTGGGCAAGGGCGCCGACGCCGGCAAGCTGCCGAGGATCTTCTACGTGAACTGGTTCCGCCGCGGCGACGACGGCCGGTTCCTGTGGCCGGGCTTCAGCGAGAACAGCCGGGTGCTGAAGTGGATCATCGAGCGGCTGGAGGGCAAAGCCGCCGCCAACGAGACCCCGATCGGGCACATCCCGAGCGCCGAGCAGATCGACACCGAGGGGCTCGAGGAGCCGATCGAGGACATCGAGGCGTCGCTGCGCTTCGACCGCGAGGAGTGGCTCGAGGAGCTGCCGCTGATCGAGGAGTGGTTCGCCTCCATCGGCGACAGCCTGCCGACGTCGATGCGCGACGAGCTCGAGGCACTCAAGCAGCGCCTCGACGCCTGAGGTCCGGCTCGCCCGTACGGCCCGTCCGTCACCTTCTCGGGTGACGGGCGGGCCGTTCGTCGTCCCCGAGGTGTCGCCGCGCCGAGATCAATCGCTTCACGTCTGCGTCACACCGGGATTAGCATGACGCCGCTCTGTGACCCCGCGACGACGAGGAGGGCGAATGTCGACGTCAGCCCCGCCACCCGAAGAGCCCTCGAGGCCGGCGGAGGAGATGTCGCCGGCGTCCGGGGCCCGGACCGGCGCCGAACCGCCCCCGTCCACCGGCTGGACGGACCTGCGGTTCCGCTGGGTGAACCTCCTGGTGCTCGTCCCGCTGATCACGATCCTGCCGTTCCTGTTCAACCAGGAGAACCCCACGCTGGGCGGGATGCCGTTCTTCTACTGGTTCCAGCTCCTGATCATCCCCGTCGGTGTCGTCTGCACGCTCGCGGTCCACCGGCTCACCCGCCACACGAGCGAGGAGGGCCGGCAGTGAGCTCCTCGCAGATCGTCGAGCTCGTCATCTTCGTGGTGCTCTTCGTGGCCGTCGCGGTCATGGGCTTCCTGGCCAGCCGATGGCGGCGCGCCACGGACCTCGAGCACCTCGACGAGTGGGGCCTGGGCGGGCGGAGGTTCGGCTCCTGGGTCACCTGGTTCCTGCTCGGCGGGGACCTCTACACCGCCTACACCTTCGTCGCGGTCCCGGCGCTGCTCTTCTCCTCCGGCGCGCTGGGCTACTTCGCGGTGCCCTACACGATCATCGCGTTCCCGCTGGTCCTGCTGCCGCTGCTGCGCCTGTGGTCGGTCTCGCGGGTGCACGGCTACGTGACCCCGGCCGACTTCGTGCGCGGCCGCTTCGGCTCCCCGCTGCTGGCGCTGCTCATCGCGCTCACGGGCATCGTGGCGACGATGCCCTACATCGCCCTGCAGCTCGCCGGGCTCGAGGCGGTCCTGCGGACGATCGGGCTCAACGGCAGCGGGTTCTGGGGCCACGCGCCGCTGTTCGTGGCCTTCATCGTGCTCGCCGCCTACACCTACCAGTCGGGCCTGCGGGCCCCGGCCCTGATCGCGGTGGTCAAGGACCTGCTGATCTACGTCGTCATCATCGTCGCGATCATCTACCTGCCGCTCAAGCTCGGCGGCTGGGCCCCGATCTTCCACGCGAGCCAGGCGAAGCTGTCCCAGCCGTCACCCTCCACGGGGCAGCCGTCGGGCTCGATCCTGCTGACCGCGAACAACCAGCTCCAGTACGCCACGCTCGCGCTCGGCAGCGCCCTGGCCCTGTTCCTCTACCCGCACTCGGTGACCGGTGTGCTCTCCAGCAGGAGCCGCGGCACGATCCGTCGCAACATGGCCGCCCTGCCGGCGTACTCCTTCCTGCTGGCGCTGATCGCGCTGCTCGGCTACGTGGCGATCGCCGCCGGGGTGAAGCCGCTCGTCAACGGCTCCACCGGGCGCTCGGACTCCAACACCATCGTGCCGGTCCTGTTCGGCAGCCAGTTCCCGTCCTGGTTCGCGGGCATCGCCTTCGCGGCCATCGGCATCGGTGCGCTCGTGCCCGCCGCGATCATGTCGATCGCGGCGGCGAACCTGTGGACCCGCAACGTCTACAAGGAGTACCTCCGCCGCGACGCCACCCCGCGCGACGAGGCCCGCCAGGCGAAGCTCGCCTCGCTGGTGGTCAAGGTCGGCGCGGTGCTCTTCATCGTCGCCGTCGACCCGCAGTTCGCGATCGATCTCCAGCTCATCGGCGGCGTGATCATCCTGATGACGCTGCCGGCGGTGGCGATCGGGCTCTACACCCGCTGGTTCCACCGCTGGGCCCTGATCGCCGGCTGGGCGGCCGGCATGGCGTGGGGGATGTACCTGCTCTTCCTGATCCCCAACCCGGCCAACGGCAAGCAGCACTTCGGTGGTTCGGCGCTCGCGCTGGACAAGCTGTCCTTCTTCGGCTGGGCGCCGTGGCACGGGTCCAAGGTGCAGATCTACGTGGGGTTCGTGGCGCTGATCCTCAACCTCGTCGTCACCGTCGTCGTCACGCTCGTGCTGCGGGCGAGCGGGGTCGACGAGGGGAGCGACGTCACCCGGGGCGACGACTACCACGCCACCGACGTCCCCGAGTCGACCACACCGGAGACCGTCTCCAGCCTGTGAGCAGGACACCCGCCCTCATCGAGGAGACATCCGCAGCGGGCACCATGAGTACGTGCTCGACTTCCTGCGCGCGATCGGCGAGAGCGTCGGCGCCTGGCTGTACGTGATCGCGGGCGGTCTCGCCTTCGCCGAGGCGTCGGTCATGGTCGGCGTCGTCCTGCCCGGTGAGACTGCCTTGCTCGTCGCGGGATACGCCGCGCACGAGGGCGTGATCTCCCTCGTCCCGATGATCGTCGTGGCGATCGTGTGCGCCATCGCGGGCGACTCCGTCGGGTACGAGGTCGGCCGGGCGGTCGGGCCGCGGCTGCAGGCCTCCCGCCCCGGGCGCCTGGTGGGGGCCCGCCGGTGGCAGGCGGGCGAGGAGTTCCTGCACCGCCACGGCGGCAAGGCCGTGCTCCTGGGCCGGGGCACCGCGCTGCTCCGCGCGCTCGTCCCCGGACTGGCCGGGATGGCCCGCATGCCGTACCTGCGGACCTTCCTGCCGTGGAACGTCGTCGGCGGCGTCCTCTGGGGCAGCGCCTGCGTGCTGCTCGGCTACGTGTTCGCGGCGAGCCTGCATCAGGTGGCCCGGTACCTCGCGTGGGGCCCGATCCCGATCGTCGTCCTCGTCGCACTCGTGGTCGTCGTCCGCGAGGTGCGGCGCCGGCGGAGCAGCGAGCCACCCGCGGAGCCCGCCCCGGAAACCACGCAGAACGCTCCCGAGCGCTGAGACGCCGATCCCGGCCCCGGGCCGACCGCTCGCTGCGCCGAGGGGACGGATCCGGGCCGGCCGGTCGCATCCCGCCCGGTCGCGCCATACGCTTCCTTCACAACGTCTCGCGGTCCGCCGTGAGGAGGGGGTGTGCATGAGCAGGCACGACCACCGTGCGCCCGCCGACGACGACGGGGGACCCTCGCGCCTCGTCCGCCTCCGCTCCGCCGTCGCCCACCACCCGCTGCTGCTGGGCGGTCCGCTCATCGCGGTGGCGATCGTGGCGGGGTTCGCCGACGCACGCGAGAGCAGCGTGGTCTCCCTCGGAGCCGTCGTCGTCTTCATCGTCGTGCAGCTGTTGACCCTCGCCCACGACGACCGGCTCTGCCTGCGCTGCATCGCCGAGAGCCCGGCGGACCCGGCCCGAGCGGTCGAGACCCGTCGGCGCTGGCTGCGGCTGTTCCACTCGGCGACCACGACGGCGGGCGTCGTCGTGCTGGTCGTCGTCGCGGCGGTGGGGGTGGCCGCGGGTCTGCTCATCCGGCCCGGCTGGGGCGACCTCGTGCTGGTCCTGCCGCTGGCGACGATGGCGCTGACGGTCGTGCACCGCCGCATCGAACCGTGGTGCCCGTACTGCGGGTGGGGGCACGGCGACGACGACGAGGACGCGCCCGACCCGACACCCGACCCCGACGTCGCGGCGCCGCTCACGCGCTGAGCAGGCGGCCTACCCTGTCGGCCATGAGCGACGACGCCGCCGGGTCCGGGCCGCCGGCCGAGGTCGCAGAGCTCGCGGGCCGCGTCTTCGACATGGCCCGCGACGGCGCCACCGCGAGCCTCGCCGCCTACGTCGACGCCGGAGTGCCGGTCAACCTGACCAACGATTCGGGCGACACGCTCGTCATGCTCGCCGCCTACCACGGGCACGCCGACGCGGTGCGGGCTCTGGTGGACCGCGGGGCCGACGTGAACCGGCTCAACGACCGCGGCCAGTCCCCCGTGGCCGGCGCGGTGTTCAAGGGCGAGGACGACGTGGTGCGCGCGCTGGTCGACGCCGGCGCGGACCCGCTCGCCGGGCACCCCACCGCCGTGGACACCGCCCGGATGTTCGGCCGCGAGGACCTGCTGACGGTGCTGTCCCCACCGCTGTAGCCGCGCCGCCGGAATCACGGCCCGACGAGTGCGCGTTGCACCCGGCATGGGCTTCCCGATCTCGGTCCTCGACCTCTCGCCGATCCCCTCCGGCGCGCCCGCCTCGCAGGCCCTGCACGACACCGTGGAGCTCGCCCGAACCGCCGAGGCGGCCGGCTACCGGCGGTTCTGGCTCGCCGAGCACCACAACATCGCCAGCGTCACGAGCTCGAGCCCCGAGGTGATGATCGCCGCCGTCGCCTCCGCCACCAGCACCATCCGGGTCGGCTCGGGCGGGATCATGCTGCCCAACCACAGCCCGTTGAAGGTCGCCGAGACGTTCCGGGCGCTGAACGGGCTCTTCCCCGGGCGGATCGACCTCGGGCTGGGTCGCGCTCCCGGCACCGACCCGCGCACCGCGATCGCCCTGCGCCGCTCGCACCAGGCGCTGACCGCCGACGACTTCCCCGACCAGTTCGCCGAGCTGCGCGGCTACGTCGATGGCTTCGACCCCGACCACCCGTTCCACGGGATCGTCGCCCAACCCGACGACGTGCCGCTGCCGCCGGTGTGGATCCTCGGGTCCAGCTACTACGGCGCGCAGGCCGCGGCCGCGTTCGGCACCGGGTTCGCCTACGCCGGGCATTTCGGCGGGGCCGACGCGGGCGAGGCCACCCGCATCTACCGCCGGAACTTCCGGCCGAGCGAGGGCTCCGGTGCGCAGGGGCCGCACGTCATCCTCGGCGCGGCCGCGATCGCCCACCCCGACGCCGAGCGCGCGCGGGCGTTCGGCCGGGCCAACGCCCTCTCGATGGCGCGGCTGCGCACCGGCACCCCCGGCCCGCTGCCCAGCCCCGAGGAGGCGCTCGCGCACGACTGGAGCGCCGCCGAGGAGCACGTCGCGCGGGGCATGGCGAACAAGGTCTCGGTGGGCACCCCGGAGGAGGTCGCCGAGGACCTGCTGCGCAAGGCCCGGGAGGCCGACGCCGACGAGCTCATGATCACCACCGCGATCCATGACCCCGAGGAGCGCCGACGGTCGGTGCAGCTGGTCGCGGAGGCCCTCGGGGCAGGTGCGCTGGCGCGCTCGTGAGCACTTCCGGTCGTCATAGCAACCGAAAGTGCTCACAAGCTCGTGGAAAGAGTGATGGCATTCGGTCTCCGATATGGCGTGTGTGAGCACTTTCCGTCGCTATGACGACCGAAAGTGCTCACGGGGCCTCCGGCCACCTACAGCGCCGAGAGGATGTCCTGCACCCGCTGCTTCGCATCGCCGAAGATCATCGAGGTGTTGTCGCGGAAGAACAGCGGGTTCTGCACCCCGGCGTAGCCCACCGCCATCGTGCGCTTGAACACCACGACGTTCTTGGCCTCCCACACCCGCAGCACCGGCATGCCGGCGATCGGGCTCTTCGGGTCCTCCTCCGCGGCCGGGTTGACGGTGTCGTTGGCCCCGATGACCAGCACGACGGAGGTCGCGGCCAGGTCGTCGTTGATCTCGTCCATCTCGAGGACGATGTCGTAGGGCACCTTCGCCTCGGCCAGCAGCACGTTCATGTGCCCGGGCAGCCGGCCGGCCACCGGGTGGATGCCGAAGCGCACCTCGACGCCCTTGTCGCGCAGCTTGCTGGTGAGCTCGGCGACCGGGTACTGCGCCTGGGCCACGGCCATCCCGTAGCCCGGGGTGATGACGACCGACGCGGCGTCCCGCAGCATCTCCGCCACCTCGTCGGCCTGGACCTCGTGGTGCTCGCCCTCGATGTCGGCCGACGTCGACGACTCGATGCCGAACCCGCCCGCGATGACCGACAGGAACGAGCGGTTCATGGCGGTGCACATGATGTAGGAGAGGTACGCACCGGAGGAGCCGACCAGGGCGCCGGCGACGATGAGCACGGTGTTGTCGAGCAGGAAGCCCGAGGCGGCCGCGGCCCAGCCCGAGTAGCTGTTGAGCATCGAGACGACGACCGGCATGTCACCGCCGCCGATCGAGGCGACGAGGTGCCAGCCCAGCGCGAGCGCCACCGCGGTGAGCGCGATGAGGGCACCGAGCCCGGGCGAGATCGTGAACGCCACCGTGAGCCCGGCGAAGGCGACCAGCGCGGCCAGGTTCATGACGTTCTTGCCCGGCAGCGTCAGCGGGCGCGACTTCATCCGCCCGGAGAGCTTGCCGAAGGCGACGATCGAGCCGGTGAACGTCACAGCACCGATGAACACCCCGACGCCGACCTCCACCGAGTGGATGCCGAGCAGGTTCGGCGCCACCTCGGTCTGCGCCGGGCCCGCTGCCTCCACTTCGAGGTAGCCGTTCCAGCCCACGAGCACCGCCGCCAGGCCGACGAAGCTGTGCAGCAGGGCGATGAGCTGGGGAATCCCGGTCATCTCGACGACGCGGGCCCGCCACAGCCCGACCACGCCGCCGACGACGAAGCCGACGAGCATCAGCGCGATCGCCCCGGCCTGCAGCGACTGCGCCGCCAGCACCACGGTCGCCACCAGGGCGATCGCGATCCCCGCGATGCCGTAGAGGACGCCGACCCGGGCGGTCTCGTGCTTGGACAGACCCGCGAGGCTCATGACGACCAGCAGTGCGGCGACGATGTAGGCGGCGGTCGCCGCGGTCTGCGGGTTCACTGCGCCGCCCCCTTCGGATCCGTCGTGAACATGGAGAGCATGCGACGGGTCACCGCGAAGCCGCCGACGACGTTGATACCGGCCACGATGATCGCGATCCCCGCGAGCACCGAGACCGCGATGCTGTGCTTCCCGAACTGCACCAGCGCCCCGACGATCACAACCCCGGAGATCGCGTTGGTGACCGACATCAGCGGCGTGTGCAGCGCGTGGTGGACCTTGCCGATGACGTAGTAGCCGATCACGACGGCGAGCACGAAGACGGTGATGTTGACCGCGAGCTCGACGGGCGCGAACGCCGTCGCCAGGAACAGCAGCGCGAGGCCGACCGCGATCGCTCCGTAGCGCCACGCCGGCGACCGCGGCTCCTCCGGCTCCGGCTCCGGTTCCGGTTCCTTCGCCTCGGTGGCGGCCGGGGCCGCCGACACCTGCACCGGGGGCGGCGGCCACATGACCTCGCCGTCATGGGCGACCGTCATCCCGCGCTGCACCGTGTCCTCGAGATCGAGGACGAGCCGGCCGTCCTTCTCCGGCGTCAGCAGCTTCATGAGGTTGACCAGGTTCTGGCCGTAGAGCTGGCTCGCCTGCGTGGGGAGCTTCGTCGCGAGGTCGGTGTCGCCGAGGATCGTCACCTGGTTGTCGGTGACGACGACCTCGTCGGGCCGCGAGCCCTCGACGTTGCCGCCGCTGCCCGCGGCCATGTCCACGATGACGCTGCCGGGCTTCATCGCCGCAACGTCGGCGGCGGTGATCAGCCGCGGCGCGGGCTTCCCCGGGATCAGGGCCGTGGTGATGATGATGTCGACCTCGGCGGCCTGCTCGGAGTAGATCTCGGCCGCTCGCCGGTCGTAGGCCTCCGAGGTGGCCTTCGCGTACCCGTCCGAGGACTTCTCGGCCTCCTCGCCCTCGACGACGACCTCGAGGTACTCCCCACCGAGGGAGCCGACCTGGTCGGCGACCTCGGGGCGGGGGTCGGTGGCCCGCACGACCGCCCCGAGGCTCGATGCGGCACCGATCGCCGCCAGCCCCGCCACCCCGGCGCCGGCCACCAGGACCTTCGCCGGCGGGACCTTCCCGGCCGCGGTGATCTGGCCCGTCAGGAAGCGGCCGAAGTGGTTGGCCGCCTCGATGACCGCCCGGTAGCCCGCGATGTTGGCCATCGAGGACAGCACGTCGAGCGACTGGGCCCGCGAGATGCGCGGCACTGCGTCGGTGGCGAGCACGGTGATCCCGCGCGAGGCCAGGTCGTCGACCAGCTCGGAGTTCTGGGCCGGCGCGACGCGGCAGACGAGGGTGGCGCCCTCCTGCAGGCGGGCCAGGTCCTCGGGCCGCGGGGTGTTGATCGCGAACACGACCTCCGCGGACCACGGGTCGCCGAGCTCCGCCCCCGCCTCGGCGTACGCGTCGTCGGGGAACGACGAACGCTCCCCCGCTCCCGGCTCGACGACCACCGTCCAGCCGAGGTTCGCCAGCCCCGCCACCGTCGTGGGGGTCGCGGCCACCCGCGTCTCGCGGTCCCGGGTCTCCCGGGGGACACCGATGCGCACTCCTCGCGCCCTCCTCGTCAGGCCCCGACCGCCGCCCGACGCGGGACACGCGCGTCGGGCCGCCACGGCAGAGGTCTCCTGCGGCCGTCGGATGCCTCCGGTGGCCGTCCGGCGCAGGCTAGACCGCGCCCGCCGTCCGAGGTGTGACCCACGCCTCGTCCTCCAACACTGAACGATCGAGGTGACGCACGCCGCACGATCCGGTTCCTCGACGGGGAAACGAGACCCACGTCACGTCGGCACGGCTCGCGGCGTGTCGCCGAGGACTGCGGCAGGCTCCTCGTCGTGCGCGACGAGTTCCTGCTGCAGATCACCGCGTTCGCCGACGCCGCGAGTGCCGAGGCGGCGGGCGACCTGTCCCGTCCGGTCCCGACGTGCCCGGACTGGTCGCTGCGCGACCTCGCCCGCCACCTGGGGCGGGTGCACCGGCGGGTCGCGGCGACGGTGCGCTCGGGCGGGGAGCGGCTGGTGCGCCACGACGAGGTGGAGGACGCCGAGCCGCCGTGGGCCCGTGACGAGGTGGCGACATGGCTGTTGCAGGGCGGGGCCTCGGTGGCGGCCGCGCTCGACGAGGCGGGCCCGGACCGCCTGGTCGCGGGCTTCCTCGGGCCGACCCCGGTCTGGTGGTGGGCCCGCCGGATGCTCCACGAGACGCTGGTGCACCGCTACGACGCCGAGGTGACGGTCGGGTTCACGCCGTGGACCGGGGTGGACGCGGCGCTGGCGGCCGACGGCATCAGCGAGTCGCTCGGGCTGCTGGAGACCTACGGGAGGCGGCGGCGGGCGGACCTCGCGGGGTCGGGCGAGACGATCCACGTCCACGCGACCGACGAGCCGGCCTGCGAGTGGCTCGTGACGCGGGCACCGTCCGGGGTGGAGGTGGCGGCGACCCACGCGAAGGCCGACGTCGCGGTGCGCGGCCCCGCCGCGGCGCTGTTCGCGGTGCTCACCAACCGTCGCGGGGCCGACGAGCCGGCCGGGCCGCTCGGCGCCGTCGAGGTCCTCGGGGACGCGGGCGTGCTCCGGGACTGGTTGCGGGTCTCGGCGCTGTAGGGATCCGCGCGCACCCCGTCGCCCGATGCCGCCGGGGCCCGGTGCTGCGGAGCGAACGGCACTTTCGCTGCTTCTACGCGAGCACAAGTGCCGCTCGCACCGGTCCTGTCTCCTGGCTCCTCGGCTTGCCGCCCCGGCGATCAGACGACGAGGCCCACGACGATCGCCGCCGCGCCCATGCAGGCCCCGACCACCCCGGCCAGGAGTCCCCGCGTCGTCCCGGTGGCCCGGAACATCGCCACCGCGCCGAGGCCGAGCGCCACGACGCCGAGCAGCGCCCCCGCGAGGTTGAACACCGGCGTCGTGCCGATCGCGGACGCCGGGAGCACCCGCGGCAGCAGTCCCGACCACGGCGCCAGCCCGAGCAGCGCACCGAGCGCGCCGACCGCGATCGCGACGAGGCCGGCGCGGGTGGACGGGCGATCGAGGGGCGGTGTCTCCCACGGGGCGACGCCGCGAGAGAGCGCGTCGGGGCGGGCGACCGTGGGCCGGGACGGCACGTCGCCGGAAGGGCGCGCCGAGCCGGCGACACCGGACCGGGCGTGGGCCGGGCCGGCGCCACCGGATCCGGCGCGGGCCTTGCCGGACGACCCGGCGTACGTCGGGCCGGAGGCCCGGCGACGCGGTCCGGGTACCGGGGGTGCCGGTGAGCCGGACCGGTTCACGATCACCGGCTGCAGGGCCGGGGCGTCGGGCGGGTCCACGCGCCCTGACCCGACGGTGGCACCGCCCGCGGGAGGACGGGCGACCGCGCGGTCCAGGGCGTCACGGCGCACCGGGACCGTCACCGCCTCGTCGTCGGGCACCGTGGGCCCCGCCGGCGCGGGCCGCGGTCGGGGCACCGCCGCGTCGTGGCGGTCGGCACCGCGCTGGGTGGGAACGGCGCCCAGCGGGACGCCGACCGAGGAGGTCGGGGGCGACGGGACGGGAACCGGGGACCCCACCTCGGGTGGCGACGGCGGGAGCGGGCGGAACCCGGAGGCGGGCTGCGCCTCCGGGCGGGACTCCTCGCCGGGTTCCGCGTCGCGGGGGCCGGGCACGATCGTGAAGCCGCTCGACGGCGGAGCGTCCGGGGCGCGGTGCCGTCCTCCCCCAGCGCGGCGGGCGACGGGGATTCCGGCACCCGCACCGGCCTCCCGGCCATGGGCACGGTGGCGCGGCTCGCCGCTGCCGGGCGAACCCGGTACCGACGGCGAGGACGACGACGTGGACGAGATCATGCGTTCCCCCGAACAGACGTACGTGCGCCGCCGAGTGCGCGGTCGCGCCTACTGTGTCCCCGTTCCGGCCGACGGCGTTACGGGATCCACCCGCACGGCGCAGCAGGTGTGCCCGATCCGGTCCGTCCACGCCGGAAGGGTGTCGGACCCCCTCGGTAAACTCGTCGACATGACGCAGTCCCCCTCCTCGCCGGCGGCACCGTCGCCGCAGCTTCCCGAGAAGCCGACGCTCGACGGCCTCGAGGAGCGCTGGACCGCGGTATGGGAGGAGCAGGGGACCTACCGGTTCGATCGGTCGGCGCAGCGCGACGAGGTGTTCTCGATCGACACGCCGCCGCCCACGGTGTCGGGGTCCCTGCACGTCGGCCACGTCTTCAGCTACACCCACACCGACGTCGTCGCCCGCTTCCAGCGGATGCGGGGCAAGCAGGTCTTCTACCCCATGGGTTGGGACGACAACGGCCTGCCCACCGAGCGCCGCGTCCAGAACTACTACGGCGTGCGCTGCGAGCCGAGCCTCCCGTACGACCCGGACTTCACCCCACCGGACAAGCCGGGCAAGCAGCAGGTCGCGATCTCACGGCGCAACTTCGTGGAGCTGTGCGAGACGCTCACCGCCGAGGACGAGAAGGCCTTCGAAGCGCTGTGGCGCCGCGGCGGGCTGTCGGTCGACTGGTCGCACACGTACCAGACGATCGACGCCGACGCCCGGGCCATCAGCCAGCGCGCGTTCCTGCGCAACCTCGCCCGCGGCGAGGCGTACGTGTCGATGGCGCCGACGCTGTGGGACGTCACGTTCCGCACGGCCGTCGCCCAGGCCGAGCTCGAGGACCGCGAGCACACCGGCGCGTGGCACCGGATCGCGTACCACGGCGCGGACGGCGACGTGGCCATCGAGACCACGCGCCCGGAGCTGATCCCGGCGTGCGTCGCGCTGATCGCGCACCCCGACGACGAGCGCTATCAGCCGCTGTTCGGCTCGACGGTGCGCTCGCCGCTGTTCGACGTCGAGGTCCCGGTCCTCGCGCATCCGGCCGCCGAGATGGAGCGTGGCGCGGGCATCGCGATGTGCTGCACCTTCGGTGACCTCACCGACGTCGCGTGGTGGCGCGAGCTCGACCTGCCCAACCGCACCGTCATCACCCGCGACGGCAGGCTGCTGCGCGAGACGCCGGAGTGGATCACCTCCGAGCCGGGCCGCGCCCGGTACGAGGAGATCGCCGGGGCGACGATCCACACCGCCAAGGAGCGGATCGTCGCGATGCTCGCCGAGACCGGCGAGCTCATCGGGGACGTCCGGCCCGTCACCCGGCCGGTGAAGTTCTTCGAGAAGGGCGACAAGCCGCTCGAGATCGTCTCCAGCCGTCAGTGGTACATCCGCAACGGCGGACGGGACGCCGAGATGCGCGAGGCGATGCTGCGCCGCGGCGACGAGCTGGTGTGGCACCCGGACTACATGCGCCACCGCTACGACGACTGGGTCCGCGGGCTCAACGGCGACTGGCTCGTCAGCCGGCAACGGTTCTTCGGGGTACCGATCCCGGTCTGGTACGCGCTCGACGCCGACGGCGAGGTCGTCGCCGAGCAGGTCCTCACCCCGACCGACGACGCGCTGCCCGTCGACCCCACCACGGACGTCCCGCCCGGTTACGCCGCCGAGCAGCGCGACCAGCCGGGCGGCTTCACCGGCGACCCCGACGTCCTCGACACCTGGGCCACCTCGTCGCTGACCCCGCAGATCGCCGGGAAGTGGACCCTCGACGACGACCTGTTCTCCCGGGTCTTCCCGATGGACCTGCGCCCCCAGGCGCACGACATCATCCGGACCTGGCTGTTCTCGACGGTGGTGCGCAGCTCGCTGGAGTTCGGGGAGCTGCCGTGGGCGCACGCGGCGCTCTCGGGCTGGATCCTCGATCCCGACCGCAAGAAGATGTCGAAGTCCAAGGGCAACGTCGTCACGCCGATGGCTCTGCTCGAGGAGTTCGGCTCGGACGCCGTCCGGTACTGGGCGGCGGGCGGCCGGCCGGGCGTCGACACCGCGTTCGACCGCGGCCAGATGAAGGTCGGCCGGCGCCTGGCGATGAAGCTGCTCAACGCCTCGAAGTTCATCCTCGGGGTCGGCGTGACCCCGGGAGAACCCGACACGGCGGCGGTCACCGCCTCGATCGACCGCGCCCTGCTGGCGCGGCTGGCGGGCGTGGTCGAGCGGGCCACCTCCGCGATGGAGCGCTTCGACTACGCCGTGGCGCTCGAGATCACCGAGCAGTTCTTCTGGTTCTTCTGCGACGACTACCTCGAGCTGGTCAAGTCGCGGGCCTACGGCGAGTTCGATGCCGCCGGACGGGACTCGGCGCGCGCGACGCTGGCGATGGCGCTGCGCGTCCTGCAGCGCCTCTTCGCCCCGGTGCTGCCGTTCGTCGCCGAGGAGGTCTGGTCCTGGTGGCAGGAAGGCTCGGTCCACCGCACCGCCTGGCCCACCACGACCGAGCTCCCGATCCTCGACGGGGTCGACGAGGAGGTCCTCGACGTCGCCTCGGAGGTCATCTCCGGCATCCGCAAGGGCAAGTCCGACCAGAAGCTCTCGATCCGCACGGAGGTGGAGAGCCTGTCGGTCTCGGGCGCGCCGGGCCGGCTGGACGCCCTGCGCGTCGTGCTGGGCGACGTGCAGGCGGCCGGGCGGGTGCGAGACGTCGAGCTGGTGCCGTCGGACGACGGCGAGCTGGTCACTCGGGTCGGCCGTCCCGTGGAGGCGGTGCAGGCCTGAGGGGGCCTTCCGTCTGGAACGCGACTCTTCGGACCCCGCGTCGGGTCAGGCCTGCAGCTCGGACTGCGGCGTGATCGCGAAGCGGTACTCGTCGCCGGAGCCGTCGGACTCGTTCTCCGGGATCTTCTCGACGTCGAGCACCTTGTCGTCGAGCGCCGACGCGGCGATCGGCTCGAGGAAGATGACGGCACCGCCGCCCTCGAGCACCGTGTCGTCCGCGGCCGGGTTCGGCGCGACGGAGAGCTCGAGGCCCTCCTCGGCCATGTTCGGCGTCGCGGCGATGCGCAGGCCGGAGCCCTCGGGCATCTCGTTGGTCTCGAGGATGTTGGAGATGGCCTCGGCTGCCGTCTCCGTCAGTGCCAGCATGCCCCGTTACCATACGGATCACGGAAAGGTCACGCACGTCATCGCGCGTCCCGTCACACGGGCAGTCCCCCGGTCGGGCGCACCGTCACGGAGGAGAGCGGCCATGGCGCTCCCGGTCCCCGAGTCGGCCGCCGGGCCGCGTGAGGACATCATCCGGTTGCTGGCCGGGACTCCGGAGGGTCTCTCCGACGCCGAGATCGCCACGACTCTGGGCGACCGGTACCCGGGTCTGAACGCCAAGGCCGTGAACCACCACTGCCGCCGGCTGGTGGCGGACGGGACCGTGGAGCGGACCGGGACGCGGCCGGTACGGACCCGCCTCGTCGTGGGGTCCGAGGAGCACACCACGCACCCCGAGCCGCCTCCCGAGGTGACCGTCGGCGTCGCCACGGCGCCGACCCGCGGGCTGTCCCCGATCCAGCAGGACATCGTCCGGACCCTCGCGGACGCCCCAGCCGGCCTCACGGACCAGGAGCTCGCCGCCGCCCTCGCCGCGCGGCACCCCGAGGTGGACCCCAAGGCGTTCAACTACCAGTGCCGCAAGCTCGCCAAGGCCGGCCTCGTCGAGCGCACCGCACGGTCGAAGGACGCGCCGATCCGCACCCGACTCAGCGCCACCACCGGCGAGGGGCACACCACCCACCCCGACCACGCCCCCGACCTGCGCGAGGTACCCCTCGCCGACGGCGAGGCCCCGGCGGAGCGCTCGGCACCGGAGCCGGCGCTCGTCCGGGCGCCGTCACGCCGGCCCCGACGTCGGGAGAAGGCGCCCTCGGACGACGTGGCCCGCATGCGTCGCTCCGAGCGGGACGACTGGGCGCCCGACGATCCCGACGAGCCGCTGCCGCGCTTCCTGCCGTTCGCGCCGGCCGCCACCGCACGGACGGCCCTGCGCGAGCGGATGGCCGAGCGCGCGGCGCTGCGGCGGGTCCCGGAGCCGACGGACGAGATCGTCGTGCCGACGCGGGACGTCCTGCAGGGCTGGTCCCGCACGCAGAACGTGGCCGCCGCGGTGGCGGCCTGGCTGACACGGCGCGGCGGGACGATCCGCGCGGCGCACGCGGTCGGCCCGGCCCACGACCTCCTCGCCACCCTGGACGGCGCCGAGGTCCACGTCGAGGTCACCGGCTGGCCGCCGGACGGTGCACGGAGCCACCCGAGCACGCTCGCCGGGGACTGGTTCCGCGCCGCGACCCGGGCGGCCTCGCAACGGCGCCGGGCCCACCCGCGCGGCCGCGTCGTGATCGCGCTCCCCGACACCCGGCGCTACCGCGCCCTCGCCGACGAGGGGGCCGACGTGCTGCACGGCGCGCAGGCCGAGGTGTGGTTCGTCGACCCGTCCGGCGACGTCCAGCTCTGCTGAGCTTGGGGGTGTCGGGTTGCCTGCGGGCGGGGCCGGGTAGCTCACCGGAACCACGACACATCCGGCAGGAGGCCCCCGCATGTCCGCGGACATCACCGAGATGATCCTCGACGACCACGACTGGTTCCGCCGCCGTTTCCTGCTCCTTGCCGAGCTGCGCGACGACGAGTCCCGGGTCGACGAGGCCGGCAAGGTCTGGGACGAGCTCGCCCGCCACCTCGAGGTCCACGCCTCCGCCGAGGAGGAGCACTTCTACCCCTCGATGGCCCGCCGCGCCGACGACGAGGAGGCGTCCGCGACCGAGGACGCCGTGGGCGACCACGACGACATCCGGGCCGCGTCCCGCAAGGCGTTCGAGCACGAGGTCGGCAGCGAGGACTGGTGGTCGGCCGTCGAGGAGTGCGACCAGGCCAACAACCACCACATGTCCGAGGAGGAGAGCGACGACCTGGAGCCCTTCCGCCGGGTGACCAGCCTCGCCTTCCGGCAGGAGCTCGGGGCCAAGTTCGAGCAGTTCGAGTCCGAGCACGCGGGCGCGCGGGGCCTGGACTTCCAGGACAAGGACCCCGACGACTACGTGGAGGCCGTCACCGAGTGAGGCTCGTCAGGTCGACTGCTCCCGCACCGAGGCCCGCGAACGCGGCGTCGACCTGATCGGGACCGACGAGGAGCACCCCCACCGCGGCGAGGACCGCGAGCACCACCAGGACCACGAGCACCGGTACCACGCCTCGCGGTGCCCGACCGGCGAGCTCGGCGGCGGGCTGCGGTGCGGTGTCCGGCCCGCGGCGTTGCCGGACGGCGGGGTGTGGCAGGGGGCGGTCCGCCCCGTCCGAATCCTCGGGGACGCCGCCGCTCCACCCACGCTCCGGGACTGCCGGGGAGCCGCCGCCCGGTGGGGCGTCGCTCGCAGGTCGGACCTCGTGCGGGACCGCCGCGGCGAGCGCCTGGTGGCCGGTGTCGGGACTGCCCGCGCCGGTGTGCACCGGCGACGAGGCCGAGTCGACCGGCTCGGCGGCCTCCTCGTCGTCCGCCCCGCGGCCCGGCGCGGTGGCGAGCCGCTGCTGTGCCTGCACGGGTGAGGAGGGCATCCGAGCCTCAGGGATGACCGCGCCCGGGTCGTCGGCGCCCTCGTCCGGTCGCGGGAATCCCGTCGCCGGTGTGGGCAGGTGGTAGTCGTCGTCAGCGACCCGACCGTCGTCGTCAGGGACCCCGCCGTCGTCGGGGTCTCCGCCGTCGTGGAGCCCGCGCAGGTGCTCCGGGCCGGACGGCCCGGGGCCGCCACCGACCCCGACCGGCGTGGGCGGGCTGCCGACCGCCCGGGCGGCCCGGATGGCCTGGGCCCCCGACGCGGCCCGGGCGGCCCGGGAGGGGCCGGTCGACAGCAGCGCGGCGAGACCGAGCACGCCGTCGTGGAGGCTGCCGGGGAGCACGAGCGCCTCGTCGGCGGGTTCCCGACCGGCGGTGATCTCCACGAGCCGGCGCGCGAGCGGGGTGGCGCGGTCGGCGAGCACGTGCACCACCGGTCCGCGCGGACCCTCGGGCCCGTCCGCGACCTCGGCCAGGGTCTCGCGCACGGCGTGTTCGACGAGCTGGTCGAACACCGCCCGGTCCACCACCACCTCGAGGTCCTCGGCCGCCACGCGGGCCTCGTCGACCTCCTCGCCGGCGAGCCGCCCGCGCGCGCGCCGGATGCTCCGGCGCAGGCGGGCGGCCTCGCCGCGCAGGTCGCGGGCGGCGCCCGGCGTCCGGGAGCCGGGCCTCGGGTCGTCGTCCGACGAGCCCGCCCGGTCGGGGTCGAGCGAATGCAGCTGCGCGCGGACCACGCCGAGCAGGAGCTGGTCCAGGCGGGTACCGGTCGCGATCGGGCCCCGCGAGCCGATCTCCGCGCCGGCGGCGGTCCGGCGCACCGGCCACGCGGTGAGCCCACCGCCACGGGCGTCGAGCACCACGCTCTGCCCGCCGGGCTCCACCTCCGCCGCGATCCGGTCCCCCACGAGGGCGACCGGTCCGGGCAGCCACGCCGGCGCGGGGAGCCCGACGAGGGCCGTCGCCTCGGCGATCTCCTCGAACCGGCGACGCTCGGTGTCGGGCGGCGTCGCGATCACCACGCGCGTGGGGACGGGGCCTGCGGCCTCCGGACTGTCGGCCCCGGCGAGGGCGCGGGCGAAGGCATCGGCCAGCAGGTCGACCGGGTCGGCCGCGCCGGGATCGGGGGCCTCGCGCTCGGGGTCGGTGTCGTCCGTACCGAGGAGGACCCGACGCGGCCGCAGCGACCCCGTACCGGCACGGTCGGCGCGGTCGATGTCGACAGCGACCAGCTCCGACGGCGTCACCTCGACCGCCATCACCCAGCTCGTCACCTCGGTCCTCCTCGCCCCACCGTCCGGCTCGTCGCGTACTGCCCTGCTCGGCCGACCCCGGACTCTCCCGGGCCCCGGTGCACCGTCCGCGGCGCGTCCACGGTAATGGGACGGTCACGACGCCCCGCCACCGGTGACCACCGCGTCACCCGTCGAGGTACGAAGGCATGGTCTGTGTCACCCCCGTACGGCATGCTGACGCCGGCCGGCTCCAGGGCGGGGTCGGCCCCACCCACTCCAGGGACGGTCGGACCCCCGATCGATGACGCGGTCCGGCGGCGGAGGCCCGATGAGCGCATCCGAGGCCGACACCGCCCTGGTGCCGCTGTGGCGGGGGCTGGTCGTCTTCCGGGTGGTGGCGCTGGCGTACGCCGTCGCGAACGTCGTGCGCGACGCCGGCGTCTACGCCCGGCCCGCGCTCGGCGTCACGGTCGTCGTGTTCATGGCCCTCTGGACGCTGGCCACGAGCGTGGCCTACCTGCGGGGCGCGGACCCGGGTGTTGGTGCTCTCCGCGAGCGCCGAGCAGGGTGACGTGCTCGCGGCGCTACGGGCCGGGGCGTCCGGCTACCTCGTCAAGTCCGCGCAGGTCGCAGAGCTCGTCGACGCGGTGCAGCGGACCGCGGCCGGCCAGGCCGTCTTCGGCCCGGAGCTCGCCGGCCTCGTGCTGGGTGAGTTCCGCCGCCGCGAGCGAGCCGCGCCTGCAGGCACCACCGCGCCCGCCCTCACCCCGCGCGAGACCGAGGTGCTGCGGCTCGTGGCCAAGGGCCTCACCGCACGACGCATCGCCGACCGTCTCGGGCTCTCGCACCGCACGGTCGAGAACCACGTCCAGAACGTGCTCCGCAAGCTCCAGCTGACCAACCGCGTCGAGCTCGCCCGTTACGCGTTCGAGCAGGGCCTCGACGAGGGCACGTGAGCTAGTGCTAGTTGAGGTGTGCCCGCCAGGCGCGGGCGTGGCGGGCGAGCCGGGCCGCGTCGCGGGGGAGCCGGTCGGCCCAGCGGTCGAGCAGCCGGGCCGCGGCGAGGTAGTCCCCACGGCGCCCCAGCGTGGTGGCGAGCTCCGCGACCTCGTCGGCCCCGACCCCTGCGAGCAGCAGCCGGGCCTCCAGCACCCAGCGCAGCTCCGGCAGCCGCCCCGCCGCACGGTGGATGACCCGGAGGTTCGTCAGCATGCGCACGAGGACCGCCTGCACGGAGACCGGGACGAGCAGTGCGGGGTGGAACGGCACGTCGCGGCCCACGCCGGTCGACGCCCGGAAGAGCGCCTCGCACTCGTCGAGCCCGAGCAGGTCGCCGGTGAACGGGTCGAGGTACCACCCCGAGTCGCGGGGGTGGACCAGGAAGTGCCCCGGCATCCCCACCGGCTCCAGCACGAGCCCGGCCCGCCGCCCCACCTCGATCACGACGACGGCGAGGGTGATCGGGATGCCCCGGCGCCGGGCGAGGACCTGGACCAGCGAGGAGTTGCGCGGGTCGTAGTAGTCCTCACGGTTCCCCGCGAAGCCCTCCTCCGTGTAGAGGCGCAGGACCAGGCCGTCGACGTCGGTGACGCCCTCGGCGAGCCGGTCCAGTTCGGCGAGCGCGGCGTCGACGTCGGCCTCGGGATCCGCGAGCCGGGCGATCTGCAGCGCCGCGGCGTCCAGCGGGGGCTCCCCGTCGGCGAGGAGCTCCCCGAGGCGCGCGAGCGCGTCCGCCACGCCGGGCGGTGGCGCCCCGGGTTCTCCGTCCACGGCGGTATGTTCCCGCGCCTGACGCCGGCGCGCGCGGGCGCGCGGTGTCAGCCCGACACGTCGGGACCGGCCGCGGCGATGAGCTTCGCGGTCTCGGCCCGGATGGTGTCCATCGCGGCGTAGCCCGCGTTCCCCGGGCACTCGGTGTTGCCGACGTCGCGGTGGGCGAACAGGGCGTCGACGGTCGCGGTCTGCCCCTTGGCGAACTTCGAGGTCCCGCCGCCCGCGGAGGTCAACGTGATCTTCTGGGCCGGGTCGCGGTACATGCCGCCGAGCTTCCAGGCCGCCAGGCGCTCGACCGAGGTCAGCTCGGCCGGGGTCGGCGGGGTGTCGGTGAGGATGCCCAGCATCGCGATGCCGAAGGTCTCCCGGTTGAACCCGCCGGCATGGGCACCGACGACGGGTCGGTCCATGCCCCCGGCGCGACCCTCGAAGATCGTCCCGTACTTGTCGACGAGCGCATTGTAGCCGATGTCGCCCCAGCCGTTCTTCACCGAGTGGTAGGCGTAGATGCCGCGGACGATCGCCGCCGACTGCTCGGGGGTGTAGTCGTTCGACTCGGCGGTGTGGTGGATGGTCACCGCCCGCGTCGTGGGCGCGTACTCCGGCGGCCACGTCATGAGCTTCGGGTCCGCGCCCCACTGCGCGCGGGTGACGTAGGCCGGTGCCGACGGGGCGCCGCTGCGGGCCGCGGCGTCGCGTTCCCGGGCGCGCGCGCCGATCGCGGCGTCGTTCGGGGAGGCCCCGGGGTCGATGCGCTGGACGCTCAGGCCGTCGGTGACGGGGGTCCCGCCGCGGGTGGCCCGCACCTCGACCTGGGTGCGGTCCCCGACCCAGACCGGGTCGGTGCCGCCACCCGCCGTCCGGGCCGGGGTGCCGTCGCGCTCGCCGGCGTTCGAGTCCAGCGGCAGCCAGGCACCCCAGCGTCCGGCGGCGTCGGTGGAGCGCAGCTCGACGGTGTCCGGGGTCGGACCGGTCCACGTCACGGCGACGAGCTGCAGCGGGCCCGAGGACCGCGCGACCTGCGTGCCCTCGCCGTCGCGGGCCTGCGACGTCAGCGCGAGGGTGGTGATGGAGGCGCCCGTCGCGTCCGCCGGGGGCAGCGTCGCCGCCGGCAGCGACGTCACCGCGCGGGCGGTGTCCGGGCTCGCCGCGGGTTCCGGGTCGGCGACGGCGGCCGGGGCGAGGGCGGCCACGAGTGCGACGGCGCCCAGCGCGAGCAGCAGCCGGGTGCGGCGGGGACGGCCGGGGTGGTCACGCCCGACGGGGACCCGGCGCCCGCCGCCCGCCGTCCCGGATGCCGACCGCGCCCCCATCGTGTCCTCCGCTCCACCGTCGCTGCGACGGGGACGATGACACCCACATGCGCCACTTCCACACCACGACTCACCGTGGATCACTCGAAGGTGGTGGGAGAGCGCGCGTCCAGAAGGTGACGTCCGCGTAGGTGGCCACGGACCGGGCGGTGATGCCGTCCGCCCCGGCGCCGATGGGCCCGGCGACCAGGGGGATGAGTTTGGTCAGGTTGAGCACCCCGCGGCGGCCGGCGCGGCTCACCAGCCGGTAGCCGATGCGGCGGTCGAGCTGCGCGCGAACCTCGGAGGGGAGCCGCCGCAGACCGGCGAGCAGGGAGATCTCCTGCAGGTCGATCCCGGTCCGCGTGGCCAGCTCCGAGCCGTCGGCGCCGAGGACGCAGAGCAGGATCGCGGTGCGCACGACGGGGTCGGCCGGGTCGTGCCCGCGCACCGTGGCGATCGACGCCGCCAGGCGGGTGCACACCAGGTAGAGGCCCGTGACGCCGGCGGGCGCGGTGACGACCATCGTGGCGGCGCCGCCGAGGCTGGTGAGCAGCCCGGAGCTCGCAGCGAGGCGGACGTGGGTCGTCGTCAGCCGCCGCACCGCGGTCTCGACGTCCCCGCCGGCGTCGGCGAGGTGGTCCTCGGCGACGCGACGGGCTGAGTGCCACGGACCGGCCCCGCCGATGCCGCGGCGCACGAGCTCGCCCACCAGCCGGTCGCCGGCCCAGGAGGACTCGACCACGCCACCCTCGGACACCACGCCAGCCTGTCACGGACCCAAGATGCGGGTCCTCCGCGAGGAGATCAGGTCGGCGGGGGGGCGGCGAGGACGTCGAGGGCGGCGCCGAGGTCGCCGGCCCAGGACTCGCCGCGGTCCCGCGCGGCCGCCCGCGCCAGCCGCTCACGCTGCGGTGCGGCCCATGCCCACGTCAGGACCTCCGGGTCGATCCGCGCACCGTAGTGGGCGTCGACGACGAGCTCGGCGAGGTGGTGGTCGGCGCTCGCGGTGTCCTTGTACTCCCAGATGCCCAGCAGCCGCCCCGGCCCGTCCCCCAGCCCGGACGCGTCGTCGAGGAACGACACGGCGGTGGCGACCGGGAGCGTGGTCACCGGCCCGGGGTGCCGGTCGAGGAGCGCGACCCACAGGGTGTCGACGAAGTCGCGCACCGCGGTCCGTTCGGCCGTGGTCCAGCTGCCCCAGAAGATGGCGATGCGGGAGAGCACGGAGTGCAGGTCGACGCGGTCGTCGGAGACCACCGCGCGGAGCAGCCACGGGGTGAGCGCCCGGACGTCGTCGGGGGCGCCGATGGTCTCCCCGAGCCCGAGGGCGAGCGCCAGCGGATCGGCCTCGGCGAGCACGACGGGCTTCTGGCGCGGGGTCAGGCTCTCCAGCACCTCGCGGGCCTGGTGCGCGACGAAGGCGGCCTCCAGCTGCCACAACGCCGCCGCGACCTCCGCTTCCACGACCCGATTCTCTGAGCCGACAAGGCGACACGCGCCACTGATCGGGCGCTTTCTACTCGATGGTGTCACTCTTCGTGTTCCCGCGTACGGCCAGGCAGGGAACAACGTCGTGCCCCCGCCGGGCGGCTGCCGACCCTCCGGCGCAGAGTGAAGGGGTGGACGGGAGCCGAACGGACGAGGTCGCGGGCACGGAGGTCAAGACCACCGCCGGCGTGGTACGCGGTCGCGCGCTGCACGGGGTGCGCGTCTGGCGAGGGATCCGGTACGCCGCACCGCCGGTCGGCCCCCGACGCCTCCGGGCCCCCGAGCCGCCCGAGCCCTGGGAGGGCGTGCGGGACGCGGTGGAGTTCGGGCCCGTGCCCCCGCAGGAGCGGATCGGCGAGTTCATCGGCGCCGGCAAGCACACCCCGATGGACGAGGACTGTCTCACCCTCAACGTCGTCGCGCCCGCCGTGCCATCGGAGCCTCCCGACCGCCCGCGGCCGGTGATGGTGTGGTTCTTCGGCGGCGCGTTCGTCCTGGGCGCGGCGTCGGCGCCCACCTACCGCGGCTACGGGCTCGTCCGCTCCGGCGACGTCGTGTACGTCAGCGTGAACTACCGGCTCGGTGCGCTGGGCTATCTGGACTTCTCCGCCTTCTCCACCCCGGAACGGCCCCTCGACAGCAATCTCGGGCTGCGCGACCAGCTCGCCGCGCTGCGCTGGGTGCAGGAGAACGTCGCGGCGTTCGGCGGTGACCCGGACAACGTCACGATCTTCGGGGAGTCCGCCGGCGCGATCTCGGTGACCACGCTGATGACGGTGCCCGCCGCCCGTGGGCTTTTTCACCGCGCCATCGCCGAGAGCTCCGCGCCGGGGATCGCCTGGTCTGCCGAGCGGGCGGGTGGCTGGGCCCGGCAGTACCTGCGAGAGCTGGCGGGGATCATCGGCGTCTCCGTGCCCGGTACGGGACGGGAGCCGCTGCCCGCCGCGACCGCTGCGCGCCTGCTCGACGCCGCCTCGACCGACGACCTCCTCGCGGCCTCGCGCCGGATGCGCCACGCCGCCGACGACACCCCGGGAGTACTGCTCACCGGCCCCACGGTGGACGGCGACCTGCTTCCGGAGGCCCCGCTGGACGTCTTCGAGGCGGGGGGCGCCCACCCGGTCCCGCTGATCATCGGTACCAACGACACCGAGGGACGGCTCTTCGAGCTCCCCGGCCTGCGGTTCGACCTGCTGGTGTCCGACGATCGCGCCGACGCGCTGTTCGCCGCGACCCAGCCCGAGCTGGGCGAGCAGGTCCTCGCCGTCTACCGCGGGACCCGCTTCCGGAAGGACCTCGGCGGGGACTACATGTTCTGGTACCCGTCGGTGCAGGTGATGGAGTCGCACGCGGCGGCGGGCAACCCCGTCTACGCCTACCGCTTCGATCTCGCTCCGCGCCTGCTGCGGCTGCTCCGCCTGCGGGCCACCCACGGCACCGAGCTCTACCCGGTGTTCGGGCTCGCCGACTACCGAGCCGGCCGGATCCTGACGGTGCTCGGCGGGCGCAAGGACCTGCGGGCGGCCTCGGAGCGGATGCAGCGGGCCTGGACGTCATTCGCGCACGACGGTGAGCCCGCCGGATACTGGCCCCGCTACACCGCCGAGGACCGCCTGACGCGGATCTTCGACGTGGACGACCGCATCGAGAGCGACCCGCGCCGGGAGCGGCGGCTGGCGTGGCAGGGGTTCCGCGGCTACCGCTGACGGCCCCGCCTTCGCACGAGGGGAACCCTCGGTCGGATAGAGCGGCCAAGGGTTCCCCTCGCGCGGAACGGTGGTCGGAGCCCTGCCAGGGTGGGCGGTGTGACGACGATGCGGCCCGGTGCCGGGGAGGTGGCGGCCCTCCTCGCGGCGGGCGAGCCCGTGGAGGACGCCGACCTCTCCGAGCTGGACCTGCGTGCCCTGCTCGACGGGCGCCGCGACCCGGTCCTACGACGCTGCTCGGCGCCGGAGCCCGATCTGCGCGGCGCCGACCTGACCGGCCTCACCCTCGACGGGTGCCGGTTCGCCGGAGCCGATCTGCGCGGGGCGACCCTCGAGGGGGCCGTGGTGCGCGGCGGCTCCCTCTCGGGCGCGGTCGTCGTCGACGCCGACCTGACCGACGCCCTCTTCGAGGCCACCGACCTCTCCCGCGTCCGCCTCACGGGTTCCCTGCTCACCGAGACTCGCTTCACCGACTGCCGCATGATCGGCGCCGACCTGTCGGGGCTGCGGGGGCTCGCCGTCACCTATCGCCTGGACGGGTCGAACCTCGGTCTCGCCAACCTGCAGGACGTCGTCTGGCGCGCCGTGACGCTGCGGGGCCTGGACCTGTCCGAGGCCGACCTGCGCGGGGCCGACCTGCGCGACGCCACGCTCGTCGACTGCACGCTGCGCGACGTCGACCTCGCCCACACCCGGCTGGCCGGCGCGGACCTCCGGGGCGCCGACCTCGGCGGACTCACCGAGGACGCCCCGCGCACGCTGCGGGGAGCGATCGTCAGCGAGTCGCAGGCCGCTGAGGTGTGCCGGGCGCTGGGCCTGCATGTGGCGACCGCCTCGTGAGTGTGGCTATGGCCGCACTTACTGCTCACGTGCGCGCTGCGCACCTCGGCGCTTGCGCCCGAGCACGTACAGGGTGATCGCCGCGGACACGATCGTGATCACGCCGAACACGATCCCGAGGACGAGCTCGTCGATCACGGCGAGGAAGACGATCGTGACGAACAGCGACAGGATCGTGCCCATGGTGCCGATCCCGACGTTGAGCTTGAGCTCGCTCTGCTTCTCGGGCGTGCTGTCGGGCAGCGCGGCCGGATTGCGGGCCTGGGTGGGGTCCATGGCTGGATAGATACCCGACCGACACCCCGGCAGTCACCGTGTCCCGCCGAACGTCACCGCCCCGGCGTCACCCCGTCCGCCGAGCGAACCCCGACGCGCGGCTGATCGGGCGCTCGACGGCGGCACGGACCGCCTCGGCGGAACCCACCACCCGGACCCGCGTCCGGGCCCGGGTGACCGCGGTGTAGAGCAGCTCCCGGGTCAGCAGGGGCGACTCCGCGGGCGGGAGCAGCACGCTCACCCGCGCGTACTGGCTGCCCTGGGCACGGTGGACGGTCATCGCGTGCACCGTCTGCACGCCGCTCAGCAGGGCGGGCGAGCGCTGCAGCGGAGTCCCGCTGCGGCTGAACACCGCGACCGCCCGCGTCCCGCCGTCCGCGGCGGGCAGCGCGACGACGACGCCGGTGTCGCCGTTGTAGAGCCCCAGGTCGTAGTCGTTGGCGGTGACGAGCAGCGGACGGCCGGGCCACCACTCGGCGCCCGCCGCGCGGTCGGGGTCCACCAGCACGTCACCGTCCTCGTCGGCCCGGTCCAGCCACCGGTCCACCTGCGCGGCCCAGCGCGACACGCCGTACGGGCCGCGGCGATGCGCGCAGAGCAGGCGGTGCTCCTCGGCCTGTTCCAGCGCGGTCGCCGCGTCGCCCGCCCGCGCCGCCGTCGAGACCTCCCGCGCGCCGCCGACGATCTCCTCGCGCAGGCCCTCCAGCCCGGCCGGCTCCCGCTCGGCGAGGGCCGCCGCGTCGGAGTACTCCACGAACTCCAGCGACCTGGCGTCGCGCAGCAGGTCCAGTGCGGCGTCGGCGTCCCCGGCGCGGATCGACGCGGCGAGGGCGGCGATGTCGGCGTTGTTGCGGTAGTTGCGGTCGAGCCGCACGACACCGTTCGGCCCGGCCCGCCCGGTGCAGCCGGCGGTCTCCCGCGCGGCGTCGAGGGTCTCCGAGCTGGCCGAGGGGCCCGCCAGGTCGGGCGCGGACACCAGGTCGCCCAGCACCGCGCCGGCCTCCACGGAGGCGAGCTGGTCGGGGTCGCCGACGAGCACGACGCGCGCGTCGTCGCGCACCGCCTCGAGCAGCCGCGCCATGAGGGTCAGCGACACCATCGAGGTCTCGTCGACCACGACGACGTCGTGGGGCAGACGGCGGTGCCGGTCGTGGCGGAAGCGCGAGGAGGTGTCGGGCCGGGGACCGAGGAGGCGGTGGATCGTCGAGGCCTCCGGCGTCCCGACCCGCGCGCGATCGGGGCCGGGCAGCCGCTCCTCGCCGATGGCCTCGCCGAGCCGCGCGGCGGCCTTGCCGGTCGGGGCGGCGAGGGCGATCCGCAGCTCGGGGTCCTGGTCGCGCAGCACGGCGAGCAGCCGGGCCACCGTGGTCGTCTTGCCGGTGCCGGGCCCGCCCGCGACGACCGCGGTCCAGCGCAGCGTCGCGACGGCGCAGGCCAGGCGCTGCCGGTCGTCGGCGGCGACGTCACCGAAGAGGCGGTCCAGCGCGGCGCGCAGCCGTCCGTGGTCCACGCTCGGCGGCGCCGCGACGGCGCGGGCGGTGAGGTCGGCGCGGACCTGGTCCTCCTGCCGCCGGTAGCGGTCGAGCCAGAGCAGGCCGTCGTCGAGGCGCAGCGGTCCGCCCGGGGCCGTGAGCGGGCTCGCCGCGATCGCGGCCTCCCACGCCGCCGGAGACGCGGGCCAGGGGAGGTCGTCGGTGGGCACCAGTGCGTCGTCCTCGCCGAGGACGCGGCGGTCGACGTCGGCGAGCTCGAGGCACACCGACCCGGAGCGCAGGGCGCGCACGGTCAGGGCCGCGGCGAGCAGGACCTGCTCGTCGGGCTCGCCGCCGAGCCTCCCGAGGCGACGCGCCACGGCCACGTCGGCCGGGGCGAGGACGCCCCGGGTGGTGAACGCGGCGAGCAGCCCGGTGGCGCGCACGGCGAGGCGGACGCCGTCCTCAGCCGCGAGGTCGGCCAGGGCGGCCAGCTCGGCCAGGTCGGGCAGGGACGTCACGGCTGCCTCCCGGCGAGCAGATCGGACAGGGCGACGGAGAGCGCCGCCGGCGGCGACCACCGGAACACCCCGCAGGTCGTGCCCTCGACGACGGGCGTGTCCGGGCCGCACATGCCCCGCAGGAACAGGTAGGCGACTCCGCCGAGGTGACGCTGCGGGTCGTAGGCGGGCAGCCGCCAGCGCAGGAACCGGTGCAGCGCGACCCCGTAGAGCAGGGCCTGCAGCGGGTAGTGCGCGCGGATCATCGCGGTGGTCATCTGGGCCGGGCCGTAGTGCGCGCTGGTCAGTGCGTCACGGGCCGATCCCGCTGACCCGTCCACGGGGGCCGGCCCGAGCCAGTTGGTCTTGTGGTCGACGATGACGAACCGGCCGTCCGGGGTGCGCAGGACGGCGTCGATGCTGCCGGTGAGGTAACCCCGCAGGACCTGGCCCGAGAGCGTCTCCAGGACCTCGGGGTAGCCCGCGAGCGGGTCGGCGGGGGGCAGGTGGGCCCGCAGCAGCGCCGCCGCGCGCCCGAGCGTCACCGCCTCGTGCCCGCCCGTCCTCGCCCGGTCCCCGCCCGCCAGCGGCAGCTCGAAGTCGAGCTCGGCGAGCCGGTCGCGCGGCGCGATGTCGGCGTAGGCCCACCCGTGCGCCCCCCGCTCGACGGGCGTGCGCACCACCGGTACCAGCGCGGCGGCCAGCTCCCCCGCGGTCACCCCGGCCACCGGGCGGCGCGCCAGGTGCTCGGCCCCGGCCTCCGTGAGCGCGGCGCCGAGGTCCTCCGTCGCCGTGTCGACGGTCTCCAGCACGGAGTGCACGAGCACGCCGAACGCCGGCCCGACGGGCAGGTCGGCCATCGGTGAGGGCAGCGCGACGGCGGGCGCCGGTTCCACCTCGAGGTCGGCCTCGTCGGTGACCGTCGCCTCCTCGGGCTCGGACGTCGCCGGTTCGGGCAGTCCGGGCGACCCGGAGGGCAGGGCGTGGGCGTCCGCCGTCAGCGACGAGTACGACGAGCGTCGCCAGGCGAGGTCGAGCTCGCGGTCGAAGCGGGCGACGTCGAGGCCGCCGTGCCCGACGCCGGGCGGCACGTAGGGCAGCGGCGTGCGCGCCTCGACCGCCTCCACCGCGAGCTGCGGCGAGGCGTACGCCGCCAGCTCGGCCCACACCGTGGCGTCGTCGGTGATCGTGACGAACGGGTCCGGTTCGGTTCCGGGCGCACGCTCCCGCGAGCGCAGCAGGCGGTTCAGCGATGACGAGGCCGTCTGCGACGACGGGGCCCACCACGCCACCACCTGGCCCTGCGCGCGGGTGAGCGCCACGTAGAGCAGCCGCAGGTCCTCGCCGTCGTCCTCGGCGCGCTGCGCGGCGCAGTGCTCGTTCCAGGCCGGGTCACGCGGGCCGCCGACCGCCCGGACGCGACGACCGCTCGCGTCGTGGTGGAGCACCTCGCGCGGCTCGCCCGGGATCCAGCGGTCCCACCCGAACGGCACGTACACGACCGGGAACTCCAGGCCCTTGCACTTGTGCACGGTGAGGATCTGCACCGCGTCGTCGTCGGACTCCAGCCGCCGGGTGCGCTCCGGGCGTGCCTCGCCGCGGCGGCCCTCGCTCTCGACGATCCGCAGGCGCAGCCACTCGGTGAGGGCGACGACCCCCACCCGGTGCGCGGCGGCCTCGGCGTGCAGCACCTGGCCGACGTGGCGGACGTCGGTGAGCAGCCGCTCGCCCCCGACCGTCGCGAGGACCCGCCGGACCAGGTCGTGGCGCGCCGAGACCGCCTCGAGCATCGCGGCCACCCCGCGGTCGCGGAGCATTGGGGCCCAGCGGCGCAGGTCCTCGCCGACCTCCGCGAGCACCCCGTCGGGGTCGGCGTCGAGCTCGGCCGCCCGCTTCCCGACGAAGCAGGTCAGGGCGGCCGCCCGCACCCGGGTGACCCGGCCGGGCTGCTCGAGGGCCTCCAGCAGCGTCAGCCACTCGCGGGCGGCGTCGGTGGCGAACACGCTGGCCGCGCCCGCGAGCACGGCCGGGACGCCGGCCTCGGCGAGCGCCTCGCGCACCAGGTCGGCCTGGGCGTTGGTGCGCACCAGCACGGCGACGTCGCCCGGGGACAGCGGCTCGCCGTCCCAGGTGGCGTCGGCGGCGAGCAGGGCGGTGACGTCGGCGGTGAGGTCCTCGGCGACCCGTGCCCGCGCCGGACCGATCTCGGGCAGCCCGGTGCGCCAGCTCGCCCGCAGGCCCGCCCGCGGCACGACCCGCAGGCGGAACGGGGTGCCGTCGGGTGCCCCGGCGAGCCGGGGACCCCCGTGCGCGGCGGCGACCGGGTGGACGACGATGCGCTGGTCGCCGAGCGCGGCCCCGCCGAAGACGGTGTCGAGCGCGGCGAGCAGGCCCGCGTCGCTGCGGTGGTTGGTGGCGAGCGTGGCGCGGGCGCCGGCGCTCGAGGCGGCAGCGAGGTAGGAGACGACGTCGGCGCCGCGGAAGGCGTAGATGGCCTGCTTCGGGTCGCCGATCACCGTCAGCGTCGAGTGGCCGTGGAACGCGACCCGCAGGATGTCCCACTGGATCGGGTCGGTGTCCTGGAACTCGTCGACGAGCACCACCCGGTAGCGCTGCCGTAGCCGTGCGCGGGCGGCCTCGCCGAGCCGCGGGTCCACCAGCGCCGCGTGCAGCCGGAGGAGCATGTCGTCGAAGGTGTAGAGCCGCCGGGTCCGCTTGCGCCGGTCCACCTCCTCGCGCACGGCGACGGCGAACCGGGAGCGGGCGTCCGCCTCGCCGGTGGTGGCGCCCCGGGCCGGGGCGATGACCGCGGTCGGGTCGGCGACGGCGGCCCGCCCGAGCGCGAGCGCGGTCGCCCGGTCGAACGGGGGCGTGGGTGCGTCGTCGGGTGCGTAGGCGCGGACGTAGAAGTCGTCGACGACCTCGGTGACCACGTCGTCGATCTGCTCGACGAAGCGCGCGTCGGCGTCGGTGTCCCCGGCCACGCCCAGGCCGGCGAGCATGTCCTGGCAGAACTGGTGGGTGGTGGCGATGGTCGCCTCGTCGAAGTGGGCGAGGGCGTGGGCGAGACGACGACGACGGCGGGCGCGCTCGGCGTCGTCCACCACCCCCGCCCCGACGACCAGCGCGGTCACGGGGTCGGCGCCCCGATCCCCGGTGCGCAGCGCCCGCTCGAGGGCGACCAGCCGCTCGCGCACCCGCTCCCGCAGCTCCCGGGTGGCCTCGCGGCCGAAGGTGACCAGCATGAGCGCCGAGAGCGGCACCCCGGCCTCGGCGACGTACCGGGCCGCGAGCGCCGCGATCGTGTAGGTCTTCCCGGTGCCCGCGCTCGCTTCGAGCACCGTCGTGCCCTCGGGCAGTGGGCCCAGCACGTCGAACGAGGTGACGGGCTGCATCGTCGGCGCGCTCACCGGTAGTGCTCCTCGCGCCCGGACTCCGCCTCGCGCAGCGGGCGCCACAGCCGCACCGCGAGCTCCCCGAACCGCGTGGACTCCCCGCCCGCGTCCGCGCCCGGCCCGTCGGCGGCACCCGCCACGTCGTCGAGCGTGCGATCCCGTCCCCAGACGAGGACGTGGGCCGGGTCGCGCCCGTCGCCCCAGTCCGCCGACCAGGCGCGGCGGGCCGCGTCGAATGCCTGCCGGGTGGTCTTGCGGGGGCGGTCGCAGACGTAGCGCTCGGAGACCTTGGGGAACAACGGAAGCGGCGACCGCAGGCCCTCGGCGCGCAGCGCGACGAGGTCGGTGAGCACGGCGCGGGCGTGCTCGGGGTCGATCCGGGCGATCACCGTGCGGGCCACCGGCTCCTCGCGCCCACCCTTGCCGATCGTGGTCGCCGACCACGGCTGATCGGGGTGGGCGACCGCGAGCGCGAGCAGCTGGACCCAGGCCGCCGCCCGGTGCTTCGCGGCGAGCCGCGCGAAGGACACCGACCCGAGCGTCGTCCCCCGCACCCCGGGCACCGTCCCGACGATCGTCGTCCCGTCGTCGAGGGTGGCCGTGACCGTGAGGTCGCGCGCCGGTTCGGCCCACAGCGGCGCCGCGGCCCGCACGAGGTCCTCGGCCTGGCGCCCGATCGAGCGCACGAGGCGCACCCCGAGGGCCCCGGGCGGGAGCGTGCCACGGCGTCGCTCGGCCTCGATGCAGGCGATGACGTCGTGTCCCGAGAGCCGGTCGGTCAGCAGGCGCTCCCCGATCGCCCAGCGGGCCAGGCCGTCGGGGTCGACGGGGAGCGCCTCGTCGGGTTCCTCCTCCTCGCCGCGCGCGACCAGCGACAGCCGCTGGCGCAGGAACGCCCGGACCGGGTGCTCGACGAAGCGCACGAGGTCGGCGAGGTCGACCTCGGTCTGCGGGCGGGCCGGCAGCGGGCCGTCGAGGAAGAGCGGCGGCCTCGCCCGGCCCGAGACCAGCGCTCGGGCCCCGGCGAGCTGGGCGGCGTCGAAGCTGAACGGTCGGCCCGCGCGGGTGGAGAAGTTCCGCGGCGCGGACGGCTGCAGCGAGTGGTGGCGCACGACGTGCTCGTGGGCGGGACGGCCGTCGATCGTGACGGTGGCGTCGAGGGTGTCGAGCAGCTCCCCGACCGGGACGGCGGGCGGGCGGGGGGCGTTGGTGCGCTCGTCGGCCCCCGAGTGCACGACGACGAGGCGCTCGGTGGCGGCGAGGATCGCGTCGAGGAGCAGCTGGCGGTCCTCGGCGGCGGCGTCGCGCTCCCCGACGCACGGGTGGCGCGAGAGCACGTCGTCGCCGTCGGTGGTGGTCTCACGGGGGAACACCTGGTCGTCGAGGCCGAGCAGGCACACCACGCGGTGCGGGACGCTGCGCATCGGCAGCAGCGTGGCGACGGTCAGCGTGCCGGTGCGGAAGTTCGCCCGGGTGGGCCGGCCCGCGAGGTGGTCGGCGAGCACCGCGCGCACGTCGTGCAGGGTGAGCAGCGGGCCGTCCTCGCCCGAGGCCTCGGCCCCCGCGCCCCGCACCTCGGCGAGCACGGCCCGGGTCTGGGTGAGCTGCCAGATCTCGGCCGGGGGCGTGGCGGTGAGCGCGTCGACGGCGAGCGTCAGCGCGTCGAGCCAGGCACCGAGGGGCGCCTCGCCGCGCATCCGCTCGAGCACGGCGCCGACGCGGTCGACGAGCTCGGCGAGGCGGCCCACCAGGTCGGCGTCGCGGGAGTCGACCTCGTCGAGGGGCAGGGCGGTGTCGAGCCAGACCTGCTCGTCGCCCGACATCGCGACGCCGACGAGCAGCCGGTCGAGGCCGCGTTCCCAGGTGTTCTCCGCGACGCCCCCGAGGCGGTAGGCCGCCCGGTGGTCCCGGTCGAGCCCCCAGCGGACCCCCGCCCGGGAGACGAGGGCGCGGAGCCGCTCGAGGTCGTCGTCGTCGAACCGGAAGCGTCGTCGCACCGGCTCGGACTCCGCGAGGTCGAGCAGCTCGCTCGCGGACAGGCGGGCGTCGGCGAGGTCGAGCAGCGTCCCGAGGACGTCGAGCAGCGGGTTGACCTGGGTGAGGGCGCGGTCGGCGAGCCGGACCTGCAGCCGGTGGCCGGGGTGCTCGCCCTCCCCGGCGGTGCCCGCGCCGCCGAACGCGGCCGTGATCAGCGGGGCGAACGTCTCGACGTCGGGGCACAGGACGACGACGTCGCGCGGCTCGAGGGTGGGGTCGGCGGTGAGCAGGCCCAGCACCGCCTCGCGCAGCACCTCCACCTGCCGGTCGGGCCCGTGGCAGGAGTGCACGACGACGCTCTCGTCCGGCGGCACCGGCGCGAGCGCCGGCGCGTGGTCGTGCCGCAGGTCGTCCTGCAGCCGCTCGAGCAGCGTCGTCGGGGGGTGCCCGGGGGCCGGGTGGTGGACGTCGACGACATTCACCACCCGGCCGCCGGGCGCGGGCAGGCGCAGCTGCAGCTCCCGGGCGTCGCGGGCGAGCGAGCGCAGCAGGGGGTGCGCGGCCGCCTCCGCCGTCGGGTCGGCCGAGCGGCGGGAGCTTCCCGGGGTCGGGGTGCCCCGCACCGCCTCCCACAGCGCGGGCGACGGATGGGGCAGCCAGAGGTGGACCTCGCGGGTGCGGGCCAGGGCCTCGACGACCTCGAGGTGGGCGGTGGCCAGCCGCGTGGGGCCGAACAGCGACACGCGCTCCGGGAGGTCACCGCCGCCGCGGGCCACGGCGTCGCAGTCCCCCGGGAGCGTCTCCGCCGGGCCGGGGACGCCGACCCGCTCGCGCAGGCGCCGCCACAGCTCGGGCTGCCAGCGCAGGTCCGGCGGGACCTCGCCGCCCGCGCCGTCCTCGTCCTCCTTCGCGGCCCACGCCCGCAGCATCGCCGGACGGTGCTCGCCGTAGGCGTCGAAGAGCCGGGCGAGGTGGCGGGCCGCGGCGAACCGCCGGCCTGCCCGCGTGCCCGAGACGTCGCCGACCACCCCGAGGTAGGTGCCCAGCGCCGCGCACCAGTCCTCGGCGGCGCACTCGTCGATCACCTCGAGCAGCGGCCAGACGAGCCGCTCGGGACGCCACGGGGCGTCCTGCGCGTGGCCCCGCGCCCGCGCCACGAGCTCGGCGGGGGGCGGGAACTGGACGCGCGCGCACACCCCGTCCTCGCCCAGGGCCGCCCCGAGGCGGTGGGCGAGCCGCTGGGCGAGCCAGCGCTCCACCCCGCGGGTCGGCACGGCGACGACGTCCGGGGCGAAGGGGTCGCCCGGAGGCACGGCGAGCACCTCGGCCAGCGCCTCGGCGAGCCGGTCGGCGCGCTCGGCACGGTGCACGTGGAGCGTCACGCCACTCCCCCCTCCGGCCCGAGTCCCTTCGGCCCGGCACGCTAGACGCGCCCTCAGACAGCGTGGGCCGCCCCCCGGCGCCGACGAGGGAAGGCGCGCCGTGCCCGACCGTGACACCCGCGACGAGCGCTTCGCCGGATACCTGCGGGCCCGCGTGGTGTTCGGGTCACTCGGTGGCAGGCGCCTCACCGTGCGCCCCGCCGCCCACCCGGGCCCCTATCCCCTCACCGACTCACCGGTGCACGTGCTCACCGCCCACAACCCTGGGGCCGAGCGGCCCGGCGACGCGGAGAACCGTCGCCGTCAGGACGCGCTGGAGGCCGAGCTCACGGGCCTCGGGCTCACCGTCGTCCGGGCGGTGGCCTCGGCCGAGGACGGCACGCACGCCGAGGACTCGGTGGCCGTCGTCGGGTGGGACGACGCCGCGGCGCTCGCGCTGGCCCGCCGGTACGGACAGGACGCGCTCTTCCGGTGGTCGCCGGCGGCGTGGGAGGTGGTGCCGTGCGACGGCGGCCCGTCGCTGCGGTCGGGCTGGACGGTGGAGGGGTGAGACCGCGTCAAGGGCAGCCGGACGACACCTTCACCCGCCACCAGCCCGCGAGCCGGCCCACCACGCCGAGCACGGGGCTGACCTGCCAGCGGCAGCACCCGGGGACGCCCAGGTCGTCGGTGGTGAGGCGGACCCCGCGGTGGGCGTCCGGGTCGGCGTACATGGCCTCGAGCAGGGCCCGGGCCCGCTCGTGGCGCTCGGCGCGCCGGGCGGCGGCCTCGCGGACGCGCCCCAGGCTCGCGAGCAGGCCGTCGCGGGCGACCTCGAGCTCACCGAGGTCGAGCAGTCGCGGCACGTCCCCAGCACCGTCGGGACACCCGGCGGCCGCGAGCGTCTCGGGCGCCCACGACGCCTCCAGCGCCCGGCGCAGTTCCTCGTGCAGCGCCGCGACCTGCTCGCGCAGCCCGCGGCGGGCCGCGAGGGTCTCCGGCGCGTCGAGGGCCGGGAGCGCGACCTCCGTGCTCAGGTCCGGACGCTCCTCGATGGAGGTCATGGCTCCTCCCGGTCCGTCGGGGAACGCCGAGTGTGCCGATCGACCGGGTGCGGCGCCACCCCCTGCCGTCAGGTCCCGGAGAGGTAGCGCGCGGCTCGCCACACCGCCTCGCTGACCTCCCAGCTCGCGACGCCCGGCACCGCCACGGCGTAGAGGACGGCCTCGCGGGTGCGTCGCCCGGCGGCCAGGGCCGGTGGCGGGTCCCCGGCCACCGGGGCCACCGGTCCCTCGGGTCCGGCGACGACGAGCGCTCCCGCACGCAGGGGCTCTCCGCGGCGCCCGTCGAGCGCCCACCGCTCGCCCGCGACGGCGGGCCGCAGGCTCCACGGGCCGCGGGTGCGGCGCCCGTCGAGGACCCCCAGTGGCACCCCGACCTCGGCGAGGACGGCGAGGCGCACGTCGTGGCAGGGGTGCTCCGGGACCAGCGCCCCGGTGACGACGACCTCGCGCGCGGCCCGCTCGAGCGCCGTCGAGGGCACCGTCGGGTCGAGGCCGACCTGGCGCTCGAAGGCGAGGTACGCGGGGTGGACGAGGCGTCCGGCGCGCTCGCGGATCCGTTCCGCCGCGCGGAAGGACCCGGAGAGGCGCCCGAGCCGCTCCCGGCCGGCCTCGTCGGCACCGGGGCCGACCGTCGCCGTCGCCGTCCACAGCTCGAGGGCGCCGAGCTCGTCGAGGAGCACGCGAGCCACGGCCCCGGCGACGACCTCACCCTCCTGACCCTCCTGCGGTGGTGTCACGGTGCCTCCCGCGCCCCGGAGGGGTTGACTGGCGCCGTGAGCGACTGGAACCAGCAGATCATCGAGGAGTTCCGATCCCGCGGCGGGCGCGTCGGGGGGCAGTTCGAGGGCGCACCGCTGCTCCTCCTGCACCACATCGGTCGCCGCAGCGGCACCGAGCGCCTGAGCCCGGTGATGTACCAGGCCGTGGACGGCGGCTGGGCGGTCTTCGCGTCCAAGGCGGGTGCCCCGGACAATCCGGACTGGTACCACAACCTGCTCGCGAACCCCGACGTCTCGGTCGAGGTCGGCGACGGCGAGCGCATCGAGACCATCCCGGTCCACGCCCGGGACCTGCCCGCGGCCGAGCGGGATCCGGTGTGGGAGACCCAGAAGGAGCGGTACCCGGGGTTCGCCGACTACGAGCGCAAGACCTCGCGGACGATCCCGGTGGTCCTGCTGGAACGTCGTCCCGGCTGACGGGAGAGGCCGTTCGGCGCGCGCCGCCACCCCTGACCGTGATCTGATCGCAATGCTGGCTACCGTGAGGGTCTACGGGAGCACGGTCCGGGGTCGCGGGAGGAAGGAGACGTCGCCATCGCGCCACGCCACTCCGCCCGCTCGGCGCGGGAGCGCACGCACCGCTCCCCCGCACGACAGCTGGCCCTGGAGCCGCGCCCGGCCGGCGTCCGCCGCCCGCCGGCGCCCCGGCGGCCGTCCCCCTCGGAGGGACGCGCCGTCGGGCCGTCCGACGGACGGGCCGCGCACCGCTCGCCGGCCCGGCCCCCGTCGACCGCGCTCGCCCGTCGCGAGCCCCCGCGGCGCCCCGCCGTGCGGCGCGCACCGCACGGCGGGGCGCGCCGCACGGATCTGGTGCTGGTGCTCGCGCTCGGCGTGCTCCTCGCGATGGGCGCCGTCCTCGTGGCCTTCGCCGGCGGGAAAGCTGGACCGGCTCCCGCCGCGGCCGCCCCGGCGCCCCCGGCCGTGCACCCCGCCGCCGCACCGACCGGCCCGGTGGCACTGACCCAGGCCGAGCTCGCGCGCTGCCCCGAGGCCTCGGTGGCGTGCGTGGACCTCGCCGCCCACACCGCGTGGCTGCAGCGCGACGGCACGGTGCTGGGCGGGCCGGTGGAGATGCTCCCCGGCGCGGACACGTTCCGTAAGCCGCCGGGCCCGAACTCGTCGGCCACCCCGACCGGCTCGTTCCACGTCCTGCGCAAGGACAAGGACGGGTACTCCACCGAGTACGACGAGCCGATGAACCACGCGGTGTACTTCGCGCCGGGCGGCATCGCCTTCCACGAGGGCAGTCTGACGACCTCGTCGAACGGCTGCATCCACCTCTCCCCGGTGGACGCGACGAGGTTCTTCGACACCCTGCGCATCGGCGACGCGGTGACGATCTTCTAGCGGCGCACCGGTCGGGTTCCGGGCGAGGCCACGGTGGTGGTGGTCCCGTCGGCCCACACGACGAGGCCGCTGCGCCCGACCCGCCGTGCGAGCCACTGCGCGGCCCGCGCCCCGAGCGCGTAGGCCGCGGTGGCATCGACGTCGGCGTCGGTGAGCGAGCGCGCGAGCACCGTCACCTGGGCCACCGCCTGCGGCGGGGTGGCGGTGCGGGCGTCGAGGAGGTGGGCGCCGCGGTGGGCGGCACCCGAGCTGGCCACCGCGCCGTCGCCGACCTCGACCACGGCCAGCACCCGCGTGGGGTCGTGCGGGTCCTCGATCCCGACCCGCCAGGGCTCGCCCGAGCGCGCGCGGCAGACCATGTCCCCGCCGGCGGACAGGCAGTAGTCGGTGCCGCCCAGCGCGTGCAGCGCGGTGGCCGCTCGCTCGACCGCCCAGCCCTTGACCACCCCACTGGGGTCGAGCCTGCGGCGGCCGTCGGGTCCGGGCAGCCACACCGAGAACGCCCCGTCGCTGGCGTGCTCGGCGCGGGCGGCGATCGCGAGCACCTCGTGCACCTCGGGCGGGGCGTCGGCCACGGTGGTCTCGCCGCGGCGGATCGCCGAGACCACCGAGTCGGCGCGGTAGGTGCTGAACACCCGGTCGGCCTCGCGCAGCGACGCCATCACCGCAGCCCAGGCGAGGTCGGCCTGCTCGCCGTCGGTGTGGCGGCCGCGCAGCGCCAGGCTGACCGGCATCCCCATCACGTGCTCCACCCGGCGCGCCACCGCCGTGGTCACGCGCCACCGGCCTGGTCGAGCGCGCTCTGCAGCGACGCCACGTAGCCCTCGGAGGTGTAGGTGGCGCCGCTGACCACGTCGATCCGCGCGTCCTGCGCGGCGAGCGTCTCGCGGATCAGGACCGGCACCGCCACCGCGTTGATCTGGCGGTCGCGCGCGTTCTCGTCGGGGTGGCGGAGGACGTCGACGGCGGTGATGCGCCCCGAGGTGAGCCTCGCGCGGACCTGCACCTGGCCCCACCTGACCTGGACCACCGGGCCGGTGACGGTCCCCGACCAGGCGCCGCGGGCGGCGCCGCCGCCCGACGGACCCGCCGTGGGCACGGCGACGCCCACGGCTCCCGCGTTCGCCGCGGGCGGCGCCCCGGCGGCCTCCGGGAGCTGCGCGGACGTCGACGTCCGGTAGGAGAAGAGCAGCACGACGGCGCCGAGGGTGGTCAGACCGCACAGCGCGATCCGACGCGTGCCGCGGTCGAAGCGGGTGGGGGGCATCGCCGGGCTCACCATCCGAAGGCCTCGAGATGGACCTGGGCGGCGGGGGTGCCTGCCGCGAGGAGGGTGCGCTGGACGAGGCCGGTCCACGGGGTGGGCCCGCAGAGGTAGACGTCACGCTCGGCGATGTCCGGCACCCGGGCCCGCAGCTCCGCGACGTCGTCGCCCGGACCCACCCCGCACCCGAACCACGAGTCCGGGCCGCGCCGGCGACCGGGCAGCGGGACGAGCACGACCTGCCGCTCGCGAGCGAGCGCAGCGAACTCCCGCGCGAAGAGCGGCGGACCGGTGAAGCGGTGCAGCACGACGACGTCCGCGCCGACCGGGTCGGCCGCGAGCTCCTCGGCGAGGGCACGGATCGGGGTGATCCCGACCCCGGCGCCGATCAGCGCGACGCCGGGGCGGGTACGGGTGCGGGCGGTGAGCCGTCCGTAGGGCCCCTCGATGAGCACCTTCGTGCCGGGGCGTAGGCCGGGCACCTCGGCCGTGCCGTCGCCGAGGTCCTTGACCGTGATCCGCAGGCTGCGGCCGTCCGGGGCCGCCGAGAGCGAGTACGGGTGCGCCCGCATCCACCCCGTGCCCGTCAGGAACCGCCAGGTCAGGAACTGCCCGGCGCGGACGTCGAGCTCTCCGAGGTGCTCCCCGGCGAGGTAGACCGACACGCAGCCGTCGCCCTCGGGCACCACCGAGGTGACGACCAGGCGGTGGTGCAGCGTGCGGTAGAGCGGCACGCCCACCCGCCACACCAGCGCCGCGGCCGCAGCGAGCGCCCACGCGGTCCACCAGAAGACCGTGCGCGCGGCGGAGGCCAGGAACTCCTGGCCGGTCCAGAGCTGGTGGGGCAGCGCGAGCCCGACCCCGAGGTAGGCGTAGAGGTGCAGCAGGTGCCACGACTCGTAGCGCATCCGTGTCCGGGCCGCCCGGAGGCTGGTCACGGTCACGAGCACGAGGCACCCGGTCCCGGCGGCGGCGAGCAGCATTCCCGGGTAGGTGACCGTGACGTCCCACAGCTCTCCGGGCGTGGCGGCGAGGGAACCCGCGGCGTAGCCCCAGGTGACCAGCCCGACGTGGGCGATCATCCCGGTGAACGAGGTGAATCCGACCAGGCCGTGCAGCACGGCGAGGCGGTCCTGGCCGAAGGCCCGCTCGAGGAGCGGCACCCGCGCCATGAGCAGCACCTGCACCAGCATCAGCAGCGACGCGAGCACCCCGGTCAACCGGCCGAGCGAGGTGAGGCCCGTCGCCCACCCGCCGAGATCGGCGAGCCCGCCGCCGGTGGCCCACGACAGGCCGATGACGGCCAGCGCGGCCGCGACCACCGTCCGGCACGCCGCGCGGACGGCGCGGTCCCGCCGCGCCGTCGGGAGCGGGAGTCGGTGGGGACCGGCACCGACGGCACGGGCGCGCGGGACGGCACGCTCGGCGAGAGCTGTCACGGGCCACCTCCGGGGGTCCACGGGCGCCGGGGGCGGCGCGGGCAGCCCGAGCGTGACACCCGGCGCGCGACGCCCGTGGCCGTTTGGACAAACCCGCGGACCTCAGGCGCCCGGCACCTCGAAGTGTGTTCGTGGACGCTCCTGGGCCACGCCGTCGAGACGCAGGTCGATCTTCTCGGTCCACGCCGCCGCGAGCCCGGCGACCTTCTGGCTCTCCGGCAGCGGGGCGCGGTAGGTCCAGAACAGGTCGGGGTGCCGGGTGCCGTCGGGGAGCTCGACCGAGAAGTAGGTGGCGGTGCCCTTGTAGGGGCAGCGGGTGACGGTGTCGGAGGGACGGAGCAGGTCGAGCCGCAGGTCGGGCAGCGGGAGGTAGAACCGCGGCGGGAGGCGGGTCTCGAAGAGCACCGTCGGGCGGGTGGAGTCGGCGAGCACCACCCCGTCGACCGACACCTCGACGTGGCGCGAGCTCGCGAGCGCGTCGATGCGGACGTACGGGTCGCGGGGGTGCACCTCGACCGGCTCGTCCTCCTCGAACCACTGGTCCACCGCGTCCCAGTCGACACGCACGAGGTCGGCCGCGGCGCCGTCGACGTCGAGCCGCACCCGGCGCACCGCGACCGGCGGGAGCCCGGCGAGGTCCACGTCGGGGACGGCGAAGTGGTAGGTCGGGTAGTACGGCCACTCCCACACGAGGACGGGCGCGAGGGTGTCGACGACGACGCGACCACCCAGCACCGCACGCACCCGCTTCCGATGGCGTTCTGGCCGGTGAGCGCTCATCCGTGTCATGGCACGGAATGGTGCTCCGGGCCGCGGGCACCTCGTACCCGCCGCCGAATGGGTACGGTCCGGGCGTGACGGCGACGAAGGACTCGGCTGACACCGGCACGGTGAGCAGCACGGACGCCGACCAGTGGCGCGAGGTGACCGAGTGGAAGGGGCGCCTCACCGGGGACGGGGGCGGGGTGCTCGTCCCGCTGCGCGACAGCGTCGCGGAGGTGCGCTCGGTGATCCAGGGCGGCCTGCGCCGCGTACCGGGCGTCGCCCAGCTCGACGAGGGCGTGCACGACGTGCTGCACCAGCTCGCGGCGGCCGGGGCGGGTGCGGGGGCGGCGACGCTGCGCCGGGAGGCGGTGTTCGCCCGCTACCGCTCCCTGGGCCACGACGTCACCGACTTCAAGGACATCCGTCGTCTCGCCGTCGGTGAAGTGCAGGAGGCCATGCCCCGGCTCGACCTCGTCTACCCGGTGGCCGCCGCGGTCCAGGGCGGCACGACGAGCCTGCTGCTCACGACGGGGGCCTCGGCGGCCGCCGGCGGCTCCGGCCTGCTGGGGCTCGTCGGCCTGCCCGGCGTCGCCGTCATCGTGGCCTCGCTGACCGGGGACGCCGTGCTCACCGTCGCGGCCTGCACCCGCGCCGTGGCGCACGTGGGTGCCTACTACGGCTACGACGTCACCAAACGCTCCGAGCAGGTCCTGGCGCTGGCGATCCTCGCGGTCGGGCTCTCGAGCGACGCCGACGCGCCCGGCGCCTACGAGGAGGTCGCGTCGCTGATCGCCGAGAAGGAGAAGGACAAGGACAAGAAGAAGCGCCGCCAGCGCCAGCTCCGCCGGCTGGCCCAAGCGGTGCACCAGCGCCTGCTCACCCAGATCGGGCAGCGCGAGCTCGCCCAGCTCGTCCCCGTGGTCGGCATCGGGATCGGGGCGGCGCTCTCGGCGCGGCTGCTCGGGCGCGTGGTGGACGCCGCCGAGCACCTCTACCGCGAGCGGTTCCTGCACGAGAAGTACGAGATCCCCTTCGCCGACGAGCCCCCGGAGGAGCTCCTCGCCGAGGCGCAGGGCTGACGGACGGCGCCTTCGGCGGGCTGAGGCGGGTCCTCTTCCGTCCGCTCCGCCGTGGCTGTCACCAACGGGAGGGAACCGGTGGGCCGCTCGTCGTGTCCATGCCCCGACGACGATGATCGGAGGCGCCATGGCCCGGACACCAGACGCAGCGGAGCGGAGCTCGACCAGGGGGACCGACGACCCTCCCCCCGCAGACGCGGTCGTGCATGCCACGGCGCTGCTCACCGAACTCGCCGTCGGCTGCTCCGGCGACACGGACGACGTCGGGCGGGTACTGGCGCTGCTCGCCGGGCGGTGGGACCAGCGGGTGCTCGACTCCGCGGCCGACCGGGCGCTGCTCGGCGCGGTCGACCGGCTGTGGGCACGGGGCTGGACGCCGCGCGACGTCGTGGAGGTGCTGCGCCGCCGGCTGGGCGCGGGCGTGGTGGAGCCGCTCGGGGACGTCCTCGCGGCCGATGCGCGCAGCCGGCCCGCCACCTGGTCGCTGGCGGGCGTGGACGCGACGGTGTGGTGGGACGTCGGGCGTCCGCTGGTGGCGCAGTGGCGCATCGCCCGGGGGCTCCCGGACCCGGAGCCGCTGGCCCGGGCCGTACGGATCGTCGGCGAGGCGCATCGGTTGCCGACCCTGCCCGCCGTCGGGCCGACGGACACGGTCGCCGCCACGGACGCGGCGGGCGCCGACCCGCGGGTCCTCGCCCGCGTCCGGGGCCTGCTCGCGAAGGCCGAGTCCACGTCGTTCCCCGAGGAGGCGGAGGCGCTCTCGGCGAAGGCCCAGGAGCTGATGGCCCGGCACGCGCTCGAGCGGGCGATGGTGGACCCCGCCCCGGGGAGTGGCTCCGCGGCGACGGCCGCGGCGCGGCGGTTGTGGCTCGACGCGCCGTACACCTCCGCGAAGTCGAGCCTGGTCCACCAGGTCGCCGCCGCCAACCGCTGCCGTGCGATCAGCCTCGCGGCGCTCGACCTGGTCACGGTGATCGGCTGGCCGACCGATCTCGACACCGTCGAGCTGCTCGTCACCTCCCTGCTCGTGCAGGCGGGGCGGGCGATGGCCGCGCGGGGGTCGCGGGGGTCGCGCGGCGGGGGCTCGCGGACCCGCTCGTTCCGGCACGCGTTCCTGCTCTCCTACGCCACCCGCATCGGGGAGCGGCTGCGGGAGGCGGACGCGACGGCACGGGAGGAGGCGGTGCGTTCGGCCGGTGGTGCGGGTGACGCCCTCCTCCCCGTCCTCGCCGCGCGGGGCGAGGCGGTGGAGCGCACCACCGCGGCGCTCTTCCCCCGCATCACCACCAAGCGGTTCTCGGTCGGCAACTCCGCGGGGTGGCTGGCGGGGCGCGAGGCCGCGGACGCCGCGAGCCTGCGCCTCGGGCGGGAGGCGCTCGAGTGAGCCGGCGGCGGTGGCGGCCGGTCGCGCCGGGGCTGTCACGATCGTGGCGTGGGCACCTCGAACCGCGAGCGGCGCGCGGCCAAGCAGCGTCGTCGTGACCAGCGCCGCGGCGTCCCGCCCGCCGGCCCGGCCGCCCCGCGTCCCGACGTCGGGCGGGGCCTGCCCGCCGAGACGCTGCGGCGGCTGCTGCGTCGCGCCGGGGCGGACCTCGCGGCCGGGCGGGAGGACGCCTCCACCGAGCTGCGCCACCTCCTCGCCGAGCACCTCGCGCGCCGCCGCACGGAGATCCTGACGGCCTGCGACGAGGTGGTCGCGGAGGCCGGGCGGCCGGCGGGGGACCCGCCCGGGGTCCCGCCGGCGCTGCTCGCCGCCGTCGACGGGTCGCCACAGCCGGTCACGTCGTGGGCGGAGACGGGCGGGGTGAGCATCGAGGAGGCCGCCCTCACGACGATCCGGCTGCTCGCTGCGACGGCCGACTGAGTCCGCGCCGCCTCGGACGCCGGCGACCGACACTCTCGGCGATCGCCTCGCCGGCAGCGCCGTCCGGTCGGGTGGTGTCGGTCGGCAGGCCGTTCTCCGGACCGCTGTGGTGGCGTTGACCTGATGTGGGACTCGGAGCGGGCGAAGCGCACCGACCGCCCACGGGGGGCGACCGCCGGAGACGGTGGGGCGTGCGTCTCGGAGCACCGGGGGGAACGCCGGACGCACGCAGGACGGGAGGGCCGGCCCGCACCGGGGCCGGCCCTCCCGATCCGGGTTGACCTGGACCATGGTCGAGGTCCACGGTCGAGGGCATGACCGCGGCCACCGCCGAGCTGACCGTCGGGGAGGTCTCCCGGCGCAGCGGGGTCGCCGTGTCGGCCCTGCACTTCTACGAGCGCGAGGGGCTCATCCGGAGCCGCCGGACCTCGGGCAACCAGCGCCGCTTCCGCCGCGACGTCCTGCGGCGCGTCGCGTTCATCCGCATCGCCCAGCGGGTGGGGGTCCCGCTCGCCCAGGTCCGGGAGGCGCTCGACGAGCTCCCAGAATCCCGCACGCCGACCCGCGCCGACTGGGAGGCTCTCTCGCGCTCCTGGCGCGCCGAGCTGGACGACCGCATCCACCGGCTGCAGCAGTTGCGCGACGACTTCTCCGGCTGCATCGGCTGCGGCTGCCTCTCCCTGGACCGCTGCACGATGTTCAATCCGGGCGACCGGCTCGGTGAGGAGGGTCCGGGACCGCGTCGACTTTGAGCCTGCGGCTCTCGTGCGTGCGTTTCCGTGTCTGAGCACGGAAACGCACGCACACGCGCGTCAGCGCCAACGCGGGCCATCACCGATGCGAGGTCGGGGTCCCATGGTGTGGCCGGCGAACTCCCGCAGCTCGACACCGGCCTGCGCCGCCGCGGCGACGGCCTCGGTGTAGTCGGCCGCCGTCATGCGCCACGGCAGGACACCCTGCCCGACGAGGCGCCCGGTGATGGCGACGCCGTCGGGATCGAAGTCGCCGTGGTGCGCGACCTGCGCCCCGGCCGCGAGCAGCCGGCGGATCAGCAGCGAGGGGCCGACGTCGGGTTGCCGGACGTGCAGATCATCGGGGTGGTCAGACCCTGTTGCACGGCCGCCTCGAGCAGCCGCGGGTTCTCCACGCTCCGCACGACGGCGTCCGGCGGCACCTCCAGCGGCATCTCCCGCAGGGAGAACGCCGTCAGCGGCACGGGCGCCCCGGCCGCGGTCGCCGCGCGGACGGCCGCGGCGCGCCCGCCGCCGAGCAGCGGGAGCGCCCAGGTCAGCACGGGAGTGGCGACGAGGTCGCCCGGGAGCCCGGCGGCGTCCCACACCTCGGGGTCGCCCCAGTGCCCGACGTCACCGTGGCCGGTACCCGCCCGCAGCGCGAGGGCGAGGCCGACGGGCCGCCGGTACGCACCGCCCCAGCTCCTTGAGACGGGCCCGTACGGCGGCCGGGAGCCCGTCGGGCAGCCGGATCCAGCCGCGGTCGGACAGCCCGCGCCGGTCGAGCGTGGCGGAGACGTGCTGCCACAGCGGGGAGAACTCCGGACCGAGCAGGACGGGCGGGGTCGGCATCATCGGTCTCCGCACCGCCGCGCGAGCGCCTCGACCCCCGCCCGGATCATGCGGCCATACCCATCATCGGGAAGATCGTCGAGGGAGGCGCGAGCGCGCTCGAGGTGATGGCGGGCGCCCGCCGCGTCCCCGAGCCGGTGATAGACGTCGCCGAGGTTGAGGTGCAGGGAGGGGTAGAAGCCGGCGACGTCGAGCGAGGGGTGATGCGTGCGGGCCCGCTCGGTGGTGATCTCGTCAGCTGCGGCCAGGGCACGGAGGTCCCATCGCAGCTCGTCGATCGGGGACGGCTCGAGGTCCGCGGCATGGTGCGCGAGCGTGCAGCGGTGGAGCGGGTCGGACTGCACCGCGGCGTCCTCCCACAGCTCCGCCAGCCGGCGCCGCGCCTCCTCGGCGTCTCCGGTGCGCCCGAGGTCGACCACCTCGCCGATGCGCGTCATCACGTCCACGGCGCGAACCGTAGAACGGTCCCCCGACACCCATGAGCGAACGGCGCCGTCCTGACGTCTGACGCCAGCAAGGTGCCGTTGCTGCGGTCCTACAGGAGGGTCGGCTGCTCGTCCTCGGCCTCGCCGTCAGCCACCGACACCTCCGGGCACGTAGCGCGGCCGGCGGGAGCATCCGCACCGCGCCGTCGTCGGCGACCGCCACCAGCTCCCGCGCGCCGTCGACGATGGCGGGGGTGGCCGGGATCGGTTCGGGGAGCCCGTCGTCGTCGCCCTCCTCCGAAGCGATCGGCCCGTTCGCTGCTTCTATGCGTGCGAGAGTGCCGTTCGCTCCGTCGAGGGCTTCCGCCGGAGAGCGCCGGCGCCGCCGCGGCGGTGCGGGCCGCCGTCGCCATGCCCGTGAGGTGCTCGGAGATGCCGGCGAGGTCGGACTGCAGCTGCCCCTGCGCGGCGCCGGCCGCGGCCGCGGCGCTCGTCGCCCGGGTGTGCGCCCGCTCACGGACGGCGTCGAGCGTGGCCGTGGTCTGGTCGGCGCGGGACAGCTCGTCGCGCCGGCGGACGAGGTCGGCATGGGCGGAGTACTCCGGGAGGCTGACCAGGCCCTGGCGCTCGGCGGTAGCGCGGGCGTGCTCGAGCGGCTGCGCGGCGTCGGACACGGCGTCCTCGGGGACTGGCGGCAGCGCCTCGCGCAGCGTGCGCGGGAGGTCGGTGTCGATGCGGTCACCCACGCGCGGGTTGCGGACCTGGTGCAGCAACCGGAAGTAGGCCTGCGGATCGGTGCCGCCGAAGAACCGTCGGGCGATCTCGGCGCGGTACGCCGCGGTGGAGGTGAGCACCGTCCCGCGCGGGCCGAGCTCACTGCGCAGCACCTGGGCGGAGAACGGGACGTCGGCCTCGGTGAGCCGGAAGTCGATCTTCGCTCGGCGGTCGGTGGAGAACCACCAGGTGGTGACGCGGTCGGTGCTCCGGTTGGCGCGGATGCCGCAGCCGACCGTGCGGTGCTCGATCCCGCCCTCCGCGGTGGCGCGGGTGAACTCGATCCACAGGTAGCCGGTGCGCTGGGTGTCGTCGTTGTCGGAGAGCATCCAGCTGCGCAGCACGCCGCGCTGCTCCCCCGCGGCGTCGATCTTGCGGACGTCGGCCTCGAGCAGGAACGGCAGCAGCATGTTCATCGCCGTCGACTTGCCCGAGCCGTTGACCCCGCGCAGCAGCAGGCGCCCGTCGGCGAAGTCCAGCACCTCGTCCTGGTACTGGTACACGTTCAGGATCTCGGCTCGGGACGGCCGCCACCCCCGCGTCCGCTCCGTCTGCGCCACCCGTCGAAGGGTACGGACCACCCCCGACGAGATTCCGGCTTACGCCCGGCCGGGGCAGGCACGTCCCCGTCGCCGCGCTCGCCCGGGCGTCGTCACGTCGCGTGGAAGGGGGACGCCGACCCGAGGGTGGCCAGGGTCGCGCGCGGCGCGAGGGCGAAGGGGTGCTCCGGGCCGGCGGGGCCGACCGCGCGGTGCCAGGTGAGCGCCCGGGCGACGACCGCCGCCCGGCAGGCCCGCTCGGCGGTGCGGACGAGCTCGTCGTGCCCCGCGAGGTCGGAGAACCCGTCGAGGTAGGCGTCACGGGCGGCGAGCACCGCCGGGTCGGTGGGAGGGAGGCCCAGGGTGCGGGCGAGACCGCCCAGGGCCACGAGCATGCTGGCGAACGGGTGCGCGAGCACCGCATCGCCCCAGTCGTAGAACCGGGGGCCCTGCGGGCCGGTCGGGGCGAGGATGTTGCCGGGGTGGAGGTCCTGGTGGTCGACGGTGACGAGGTCGGCGCCCGGGGAGTCCGCGAGGACGGCGGCCCAGTGGGCGACGAGGGCCCGGCGGCGGGGCACGTCGTCGTCGAGGCCGGTCACGGCGAGCGCCTCCTCGAGGCGCTCGGGCAGCGCGGCGGGCGAGGCGTCGGGCACCCCCGCGGCGCGGACCTCCCCGCGCGCCGGGGCCACCGCGCGCTGCAGTGCCGCGTACACCGGCATGGCCGCGGCCACGCCGTCGGCGACCCGGGCGTCGTCGCGCACCGTCGCGCCGCCGTCGGGCAGCAGCAGCCGGCCGCGCTCGTCGTCACGGGCGATCGGGACCAGGACCGCCTCCGGGGCGCGCGCGGCGAGCACCCGGTAGAGGCCGACCTCGGCGCGGACGGCGGAGGTGGTGGCCTTGAGCCAGACCGGCCCGTCAGGGGTGGGCAGACGCAGCACTGTCGACCACGGGCGCTCGCGGACCTCGGGCGGACCGGTGAGGCGCACGTGGTCGGCCGCCCAGGCGAGCTCCTCGGCGTACCGCCGCTCCAGGTCCCCCGACACCGCTCACCCCTCCCGCGGGGAGATCATGCACCGTGCTCGTCGTCCTGCCGCCGTCCGAGACGAAGGCCTCGGGTGGGCGCGGCGCGCCGCTGGACCTCGGCGCGCTGTCGTTCCCGGCGCTGAACCCGGTGCGCCACGAGCTGGCCGACGCGCTCGTGGCGCTTGCCGACGACGTCCCCGCGTCCCGCGAAGCGCTCGGGATCAGCGAGCGCCAGGACGACGAGATCGAGCGGAACGCCGCGCTGTGGACCTCCCGCACCGCGCCGGCCCTGCGCCGCTACACCGGTGTGCTCTACGACGCCCTCGACGCCGGGTCCCTGACGACGGCCGCCAGGCGCCGGATCGCGGTGTGCTCGGCGCTGTTCGGGCTGGTCATGGGCACCGACCCGATCCCGGCCTACCGGCTCTCGGCGAGCTCGGCGCTGCCGCGGCGGGGCGGGCTGCGCACGGTGTGGCGACCGGTGCTCGGCCCGGTGCTCGCAGGTCTCGACGACCACGTGGTCGACCTGCGCTCCGGCGGCTACGCCGCCCTGGCTCCCCTGCCCCGCGCGACGACGCTGGACGTGGTGTCCGAGGCCGGGGACGGGTCGCGGGTCACGGTGAGCCACGCGAACAAGTCGGCCAAGGGCCACGCGGCGCGGCTGCTCGCCTCGACCCGGCGCCGCCCCAAGGACACCGGCGGGGTGCACGCGGTGCTGGCGGACGCCGGGCTGCGGGTGGAGCGGACCGGTGAGACGTCGCTGGTGCTCGTGGTGAGGTGGCCTTCGGCCTTGTGAGCACTAATCCGTCCTATGACACGGATTACTGCTCACCTGCGCGGAGCGCACCCAGCACCGCGTCCGTGAACGCCGGCCAGGCCTCCTTGGCCCAGTCACCGAAGTCCCGGTCGGTGAGCACCACGCAGGCCGCCTCCGCCTCCGGGTCCACCCAGACGAACGTCCCCGACTGCCCGAAGTGCCCGAACGTCCCGGGCGAGCTCGACGCGCCCGTCCAGTGCGGCGACTTGTGGTCGCGCAGCTCGAAGCCCAGCCCCCAGTCGTTCGGCTTCTGGTACCCGAGGCCGGGCAGCACCCCGGTGAGCCCCGGGAACTGGACCGACCTCGCCGCGGTCAGCGTCTCCGGCGAGAGCAGGGTCGGCGTGAGCAGCTCGGCGGCGAAGCGCGCGAGGTCCGCGAGGGTGGACGTCGCGCCGTGCCCCGGCGAGCCGTCCAGCGTCGTCTGGCTCATCCCGAGCGGCTCGCACACCGCCTCGTGCAGGTAGTCGTCGAAGGCGATCCCGGTGCGCTCCGCGAGGTGGTCGGCGAGCACCTCGAACCCCGCCGAGGAGTACAGCCGCCGGGTGCCCGGTGCCGCCACGACGCGCTGCTCGGAGAACGCGAGCCCGGAGGCGTGGGCGAGCAGGTGGCGGACGGTGGAGCCCTCCGGCCCCGCGGGCTCGTCGAGGGTGATCGCCTCCTCCTCGACGGCGAGCAGCGCGGCCACCGCGACGAGCAGCTTGGTCACCGAGGCGAGCGGGAAGCGGCGGGACCCGTCGCCGTGGGCTGCGGTGCCCGCGGCGGTCACCACCGCGGCCGCCGCGTGCTCGACCGGCCAGTCCTCCACGCGGCGCAGGCTCTCCACGGCCGCCGACCCTAACGGCGCGGCGCTCACGCGGCCCGGGACTGCGCTGAGGCTCGCAGGTCGGCGACCACCCGCTCGGTGACCGCCCGCCGGACCGCCCACTGCCGGTTCGGGCGTGTCCTGGTGGTCACCCGCAGCGTCATGCCCGACTCGGAGACGGTCTGCACCCCGAGCACGCGCGGCGGGTCGAGGACGTCGCGCGCGTACCCGTCGTCGACGGCCTCACGGGCCGCTCGTTGGGCCACGCGGCCGGCCTCCTCGACGTCGGCGTCGAGCTCGATCGGGACGTCGACGACGGCGACGGCGTGGTCCTGCGAGGCGTTCCCGACCCGCTCGATGGTGCCGTTGCGCACGTACCAGACGACCCCCGAGACGTCGCGGACGGACGTGGTGCGCAGGCCGACCCGTTCGATCGTCCCGACGGCGTCGCCGAGGTCGACGTGGTCGCCGACCCCGTACTGGTCCTCGAGCAGCATGAAGATGCCGGAGATGAAGTCCCGCACCAGGTTCTGGGCGCCGAACCCGACGGCGAGGCCCAGGACCCCGGCCGACGCGAGGACCGGCGCGAGGTTCACGCCGAAGCGCGACAGCACCATCATGAAGGCGGTCCCGAAGATCACGATCGTCGTGGCGGAGCGCAGCACCGAGCCGACCGTCCTCGCCCGCTGCGCGCGCCGGGCGGAGCCGAAGGCCTCGATGCGGGCGGCGTCGCTCACCCCGTGCCGGCGCCGCAGCAGGCCGAGCAGCCCGGGCACGCCGACCCCGGCCGCCACGTGGGCGATGACCCGGGTCACCACGAAGCGCAGCGCGGCGGCGACCACGACGATCCCGATGACCGAGACGAGCATCGAGACCGTGCCGTCGGCGCCGCGGGCCAGCCACGCCAGCCCGGTCCAGGACCAGACCCGGGCGCACCAGGACCCGGCGTCGGCCGCGCAGTCGGGCGCGGCACCGCCGAAGGGCGGCGCGACGAGGGGAAGCAGGGCAGGAGCCGAGAAGGGGAGCACGGTGCGCGGGTCACCTCGAGGGACGATCGGGGTCGTTCGGCGGTCGTCGGTCGTGGGTCCAGGGCAATCCCGCCACGGTGCCTGACACCTTCGGGCGGCGCGACAGGGGGGTGGGGCACGGCGGGCGGGTGCCGCGAGGCCGTGCCGGGTAGGGACTCCGACATGCCCGACTCCGCCGCGGAGACCTCCGCGTCTCGCGGCCCGGCCCGATCGCGCTCCCCGCTCCTCGTCGCCGGCGCGGTCGTCGTCGCTGTACCCGGTGTCGTGATGAGCGTCGCAGGGCTCTCGGTGTCCCCGCCGGTCGACGCACTGCTGTTCGGGCTCGCTATCGTCGGGGCGGCCTTCATGTTGTCCTGGGCCGCCGAGGCCGCCCAGGTCGACATCTCGGCCGGGCTGGCGATCGCCCTGCTCGCGCTGGTCGCGGTGCTGCCGGAGTACGCCGTCGACTTCGTGTTCACGATCCAGGGCGGGAACGCCTACGCCCAGCACGGCCCGACGTGCCTGCCGCCCGGGTCGACCCAGCAATCCCCGTGCGGGCTCGCGCTCGCAAACATGACCGGGGCCAACCGGATCCTCGTCGGCATCGGGTGGGCCCTGGTGGTGCTGCTCGCCGCGATCCGGCTGCGCCGGGACACCCGCCGCGGGCGGGAGGCCCACGGCGACGGCGGCACGACCCGCGGGACGGGTCGCACCGTCCGTGTCCGGCTCCAGCGGACCGACTCCGTGCCGCTGGCCTTCCTGCTGCTCGCGACGGTGTACTCCCTGACGCTGCCGCTGCGGGTGAGCATCACGCTCGTCGACCTCGTGGTCCTCGTCGGGATCTTCGTCGCCTACAGCGTGCGGGTGGCGCGCGCGCCGGCCGAGGACCCCGAGCTCATCGGGCCGTCGGCCTGGATCGGCGCGATGGACGGGGCCCCACGCCGCTCCTGGTACGTCGCTCTGTTCGTCGTCGCGGCGGCGGTCATCCTGCTGTCCGCGGAGCACTTCGCGGACGCGCTCGTCGAGACCGGCAGCGAGTTCGGGATCAGCCAGTTCTTCCTCGTCCAGTGGCTCGCGCCGCTCGCGTCGGAGGCGCCGGAGCTGCTCGTCGCGGGGCTCTACGCCTGGCGGCTCAAGACGACCGATGCACTGGCCACCCTGGTCTCCTCGAAGGTCAACCAGTGGACCCTGCTCGTGGGGACCCTGCCGCTCGTCTTCGCCCTCGCGGCGGGGTCGCTGCACGGTCTGCCGATCGACGCCCAGCAGCGCGAGGAGCTGCTGCTCACCGCGGCCCAGTCGCTGTTCGCGGTGGCGCTGCTGGTCACGCTCACGATCACTGTGCGCGGGGCGCTCGCCCTGGTCGTGCTCTTCGCGGCGCAGTTCGTGCTCGACGCGGTCCTGAACGGCGTGGCGCAGGACCTCGAGCTCCTCGTGCTCTCGGGCGTCTACGTCCTCGGGGCGATCGTGCTCTTCGTGCGGCAGCGGGCCGACCTCGGCGAGCTGCTGAACGACGGCCTCCGGACGCCGTACTCGAAGCTCACCCAGGCGCAGGAGTGAGCAGGCCTGCCGTGCTGCGCACGACGCCGCTCTCGCCCACGTCGAGGCCCCGCCATGGATCGTCGATATTCACCAACGCACTCCTTCTCCTGCGTCCCTGCTGCGAACACGCTGGACCCCTTCGCCAGGTAGCCGGCTTTCCCAGCCTCGGACTGCCACGGTCCTCCGCCCCATGCCGGCGGCATCGGCCGACGACGCGCCTTCCTCCCACACCGTTGACCGCGGTGCAGGTCGGGGACCGCCGGGACGGTTCCCACGTTCACTGCTGATTCAATTGACGGAGTCGGCGCCCAGCTATGCCTCTGCAGCCTCGGCACGGCTACGCCGCAAGCCCTTCACCGTGGCCTCCCGACCGGCGACATCACCCAGCCCAGGAGTTCCCGCCCAACGACGCGTTCCTACCTGCCGGCGAGTGGGTGCGTGCTGCTGCCCAGCCCCGTCTGCCAGATTCGAGCGGGTGGCTCCTGAGAGGCGTTCAGAAGCTGGTCCCTCACGTACACCCTTCCCTCTCGCTTGCGGAGCCGGACCATCTGGCAGTCCTGGCCGGCCTCGTCGTTGTCGGGGCCGGTTCCACCCCGGGCGTCTGTCCGGATCAGATTGCGCCCAGCTTCACCACACCGCTGTGACGGCACGACGGCGAAGGTCCCTCACCTCCACTCGTGGACCCAGACGCTCGGCTACCCCGAAGCGCCCGCCCGATCACCGGCCCCACCGCTCGCTCCGGCTGACCCTCCGGCCCGGCGTTGCCCCCTCGACCCAGGAACCCCGACCGGCCCTGGACCGGCAGCTCCGCGCTACAGCGGTCGTCTTGTCCTACCCGTGAGGCACCATCACCCCCGAAACGGCCACCGAGCCGCGCAACGATCACCAACACCAAGATCACGAAGATTCCGGGCTAGACGCTGCCCCCGCGGCTCGTTACGGTCCGTTCGAACTACTTCCGCTCTGACCAGGGGGCGTCCCCGATGGCCACAGAGTTCGTACAGGACTACGAGACCTTCGATCTCGGGGACTTGGCTCTCCAGCACGGCGACACACTCGTGGACGCGAAGCTCGCCTACAAGACGTTCGGCGAACTGAATGCCGACAAGAGCAACGCGATCGTCTATCCGACGTGGTACTCGGGCTTCCATTGGGACAACGAGTGGCTGGTCGGCGAGGGCATGGCCCTCGACCCCCGCAAGTACTTCGTCATCATCCCGAACATGCTCGGCAATGGGCTCTCCAGCTCGCCGAGCAACACGCCGCCCCCGCACGACAAGGCCAACTTCCCGAACGTCACGTTCTACGACCAGGTCGAGGCACAGTATAAGCTGGTCGCCGAGCACTTCGGGATCAAGACGCTGCCGCTTGTCACCGGCTGGTCGATGGGCGCGGGGCAGACCTACCAGTGGGCAGTGAGCTACCCGGACATGGTGCAACGCGCCGCCCCGTTCTGCGGCTCCTCCAAGACCAGCGAGCACAACTTCGTCTTCCTCGAGGGCGTGAAGGCGGCCCTGACGGGCGGCGACAGTTTCAAGGGGGGCTTCTACGACGCGAAACCGGAGGACAACCTGCGCAGGACGGGCCGGGTGTATGCCGGTTGGGGGTTCTCCCAGGCCTTTTTCTGGAACCGCCTCTACACAGACATGGGCCACTCATTCCGGCTCGGCATCGACCTGGCGTTCCCGACGCTCGAGGATTTCCTCGTCCAGTACTGGGAGGGCCACTTCCTCGATCGTCGCGACGTCAACGACTTGCTGTCGATGCTCTGGACCTGGCAATACGGCGACATCGGCCAGACGCCCGGGTTCGACGGCGATCAAATCAAGGCATTGCAGTCGATCAAAGCCAAGCTCATCGCCATGCCCAGCCTGAAGGATCTGTACTTCCCGCCGGAGGACGAGGAGTACGCATCGCGGTACATCCCCAACGGGGAGGTCCGGGTCATCCCGAGCGTGTGGGGTCACTTCGCCGGAAGCGGTGATTGCGCCGTCGACCGCAGGTGGATCGACGACGTCCTCAAAGAACTGCTCGCAAGCTAAGGGCTCGTGAGGAATTAACTCGCTACGGCAGCCCGATCCTGGTCCGTGTTGGCACCGCGGGCGCCACCAAGGCGTTCCTGGCGCACTGCGGGGTTGGTCGAGACCGCGGTGAGCTGCGGGGCCGTCCACGCTCGCGGAGCAGGACGCGATCGACGCCCAGGTGGGCGTCGACCTGGCCGAGATCACCGAGCTGCTCCCGGCAAGCACCTGGCAGTCCTCATCCGACGTATCAAGAACCAACGCCTCGCGGCCGTCGGATACCGGGGTCTTCTCGGCCCTCAAACACCAACTGCCTACAGAGTGGACAGAGGAGGGCAAGACCGTAAAGAACGCTTGCACTTCGACGAGCTTGACCCCCGGTCTGTTTCCAAACCCTGTCGACTCCTTCATGAATTATCAGGGCGAGCTGTTCGATTGGCCGAGGTTGGTTTCGTAGGGTTTCCGTAGTGCTGACGCTCTCAGCGCGTCGGACACTTTGCGGGCCTCGGTACGTGTCAGTTCGAGGGTGGCCCCGCGAAGGGTGAGGACGATGAAGGGGTCGAGGTCGTCGACGTGGATGGTCAAGATTTCCTGCCCGGTCGAGGTGCAGATAGCAACGTGCGCGTCCATGGGAAATCCCCGTGTGAGGTGGCGATGACCGAGGTGCTGTTCGGACGAGCTCCTCACGATTGAGGGTCGGCGCCTTCGCTGCGCGCTGGATCCGTGGACACCAGAGTGGGGTCGAGAGCCGGGGCGTCCGCGCTCGTGCCCAGGCTCACCTTCTCGACGGTGTTCTGCTGCTCGAGGAACTCGCTGCTGTCGGGGTCGGGGGCCTCCCGCGTGTCCGTCACGCTTGGTGTGGAGATCAGCCCGAGGTGTGTCAGCGCGGTCAGCCCGTCGTCGAGCCCGATCTCCTCGGCGATCAGGCCGTTCTCGACGCGGAGCACGGTGATGCCGGTGAAGTGCATGGTCTTGCCGGTCTCGGCGGGCAGGGAGCCCAGCGGGAGGTCGCTGAAGGCTGGTCCGGTGTGGGTGCCGCCGCCTTCCCACCGGCCGACGACGTAGTCGCCTTCGGCGATGAGTTCGGCGGTGCCCCAGAAGTTGAGGTCGGGGAACGCGGCACGGAAGTCGGTGCCGAAGGCCTTGACCTGGTCGCGGCCGCGGCGTGGCGCGTGCATGGAGTACTCGAACCGGATGTCGGGGGCGGCGAGTTCGTCGACGATCTCGGGGTTCCAGGGATTGCCCCAGAAATCGGTGAACCAGCGACCCACAATGGCCTTGTTCTCTTCGATGGACATAGCTGTCTCCTTCTCGGTGAGCGAGTCGTTCAGGGCGGCCGCGCCCCAAGCGGTGCGGCGCTTTTCCGTTTCTGTCAGCGGGCGTTGTGGAAGATGACGCCCAGGACGTGGCGGTCACCGGTGTGGACCGCGGAGACGCCGTGGCGCATCTGGACACGGTGGTAGCCGCGGCTGCCTTTCTGGGGACGGTTGCGGACCGGGAAGATCACGGCTTGGCCCAGGCCGGGGCGGGCGACCATCGGGCGGGACTGCCGGCGGGGGCGTTGCTCGACGAACACGCTCTCCCCGCCGGTGAAGTCCACGTCGGGAGTGTTGAGCATGAACAGGATCTGCAGCGGGAACGCCAGGTCGCCGTAGAGGTCCTGGTGCAGGCAGTTGTAGCCGGTCGGGCCGTAGCGCAGCACCAACGGGGTGGGCTGGTGCTGCCCGAGGCGGGCGCAGCGCTCGACGAGGTCGGCGTGCTCGGTCGGGAAGGTGTCCTCGCCGAGCAGCCCGGCCCATCGGTTCGCGATCGCGGCCAGCGGCGGATACAGCCGGGTCCGCAGGGTCTGCACGAGCGGGGGCAGCGGGTCGGCGAAGTAGCGGTAGCTGCCCTCGCCGAAGGAGTGCCGGGCCATGTGGATGGTCGAGCGGAACGCCGCGTCGTCGTCGAACACGTCGATCATCTGGTGGCACTGCTCGGCGGAGAGCAGCGGCTCGGTCCCCGCGAAGCCGGCGCTGTCGAGCCCGGCGGCGATCGCGTCCCAGTCCAGCCGGCCGAGGGCGGGGACCTCGACCTCGCCCGGTCCGGGCCGGCCCGGGTCGGTGGCGGCGCTCGCGGTGTGCTGGGCAGTGCCGGCGGGGCTCATCGAGGTCCTCCGTGTCATCGCCGGCTCGTGGGCGGCGTCGTCGCGGTGCTCGGGTGGGGCAGGTCTGGGCTCTCGGGTAGTGAACCCCGGATCGACGTCCGGGGTTGCAGCGCCGCCGCGGTGTGTCCGGGCCGCTGGTCCTCCATCAGCGCCACGATCACAAGGACGCACCAACGCAGTTGCGGCCTCTCTCCGCGGATTCACGCCGGCCGGGGCATCGGGGCCGAACGAAGACCTGCACGCGGCCGCGACGGGGCACCGAGGGCGGGGCACGGCGCGCTGCCCGGCGCCCGACCGGGCGTCGTTGGGTGGCGCGGGGGGTGGCGGCAGGCGTGGACTTCGGCTCTCGCGGTCAGGGTGAGCCGGTGGACGCCGAGACCGAGCAGGGCATGTACGTCAGTGGTGGTCGTCGACCACTACCTGGACACGGTGGACAGCTACGGGCCGATGGGCAAGACCGCCGCGGCCACGACGATGGTCGATCTGCGGGCCCTGCTGGGCGTCCCAGGGGATGGGCCGAACAAGTCAGCGTGATCAGCGCCCGGCTACACCCCGCCCCGGGCCTTGACCACCCAGATGACCCGTAACGAGCCCGCCTGGCAGTTCCCGCGTCATCGCAGTACACCGACAGAGCTAGAGGCGGGGATGCTGTTGATCACTGTGGTGCGACCATCGTTTCGCATTCGACAGCCCGTTGCCGAGCATGTTGGGCACGATGACGAACCACTCGCCCGAGTACCACGTCGGGTAGACGATCGCGTTGCTGCGGTCGGCGTTGAGCGTGCCGTAGGTCTTGTAGGCCAGCCGGGCACCGCGCAGCGTCGCGCCGTGGGCGAGGGTCACGTCGCCCAGCTCGAAGTACTCGGCGTCGGTGGGTGGTGGCATCGTCGCCTCCCGAGGACGAACGTGGTGTCGAGCCCAGCAGCCCGTCCAATGTGCCCGGCCGCCGCCGCGCGACGCAATCACGCCCGCCCGTCGGCGTCACTCACCGCACGAAGAGCCACACCGTGGAGTCGGGCGACAGCGCTCCGTCGTCGAGGGGCGCGCTGGCGAGCAGGACCTCGACGTGCGACGGCAGCGGCACCGGCGTCGCGCCCAGATTCACCACGCACGCGAAATCCTGGCCGCGCCGGAAGGACAGCACCTCGTCGCCCGGCACCGACACCCACCGCAGTGGGCCCTCCCCCAGCGCGTCGAGCGCCGCCCGCCGGGCCAGGGCGTCGCGGACCAGCGCGAGCGTGGACCCGCCGTCGGCGGCCTCGACGTCGACCGCGTACCCGGCGAACCAGTCCGGCTGCGGCAGCCAGGGCGCCGCGCCGGAGTCGGGGCCGAACCCGAACGACGAGCCGCCGGCCGTCCACGGCAGCGGGACCCGGGACCCGTCGCGCCCGCGCTCGGTGTGCCCGGAGCGCTCCCAGGTGGGGTCGCGCAGGGCGTCGTCGGGGATGTCGTCCACCTGCGGGAGGCCCAGCTCCTGGCCCTGGTAGAGGTACATCCCGCCCGGGAGGGCGGCGCTCAGCAGGAAGGCCGCCCGCGCCCGGCGCCCCCCGAGCACCACGTCGACGGACCCGTCCGGACGCCGCCCGTAGCGGCTCGGGGCACGGACGACGTCGTGGTTCTCCAGCACCCACGTCGCGGGCGCCCCGACGCCGTGCAGGTGGCCGGTGGTGACGTCGATCGCCTCGCGCAGCGCCGCCGGCTCCCATGGCGCCAGCAGGAAGTCGAAGTTGAACGCGGTGTGCAGCCGGCCCGGGGAGACGTAGCGCGCCAGCCGCTCCGGGCTCGGGACCCACGCCTCGGCGACGAACATCCGAGCCCCGGGGTACTCGTCGGCGACCCGCCGCCACGACTCGTAGATCTCCTGGACCTCGTCGCGGTCGGCGTAGGGGTGCCGCCCGGGTCCGAGCGAGGAGCCGGTCCGGTCGGTGGCATCAGCGAGGTCGGGCAGCTCGGGGTCCTTGACCAGTCCGTGGGCGACGTCGACGCGGAACCCGTCGACGCCGCGGTCGAACCAGAAGCGCAGGACGGCCTCGAACTCGGCGCGGACCTCGGCGTTGCGCCAGTTCACGTCGGGCTGGCCGGGGTCGAACAGGTGCAGGTACCACTCGCCGGGTCCTCCGTCGCGGTCGTCGACCCGGGTCCAGGCGGGGCCGCCGAAGTGGGCCTGCCAGTTGGTCGGGGGCTCCTCGCCGTCGCGGCCGCGCCCGGGGCGGAAGACGAAGCGGTCGCGGGCCGGCGAGCCCGGCCCGGCCGCGAGCGCCTCGCAGAACCAGGCGTGCCGCGAGGAGAGGTGGTTGGGTACCAGGTCGGGGATGACCCGCAGCCCGTGCTCGTGGGCTCGCGCGATGAGCTTCTCGGCGTCGGCAAGGGTGCCGTAGGAGGGCTCGATCGCCCGGTAGTCCGCGACGTCGTAGCCGTTGTCGACCTGCGGCGAGGCGTACCAGGGGGTGATCCACAGGGCGTCCACGCCGAGGTCGCGCAGGTAGCCGAGCCGCTCGGTGAGTCCGGCCAGGTCGCCGATCCCGTCGCCGTCGGAGTCGGCGAAGCTGCGGATGTAGACCTGGTAGATCACGGCGTCGCGCCACCAGGGGATCTCGTCGGGCGGCGGGGTCGTCGTCACGGAGGGGATCCTCCCCGAGAGCGGCGGTCGCGGCCCCGCGAGGGCATCCTGGAGCAGATGCGACAGCCAGGGCGCGCCGAACGCCTCGCGGCGGCCCACGCGCGCGACGGAGCCACCTGCCTGTGGTGTGCCCGCCCGCTCGACGGCCGCGTCCCGGCGACGACCGACCACGTGATCCCGAAGGTCAAGGGCGGGCCCTCGTGGCTGGAGAACGAGGTCGCGGCCTGCCGGCGGTGCAACGCCGAGCGGGGCCACCGCGGCGCGGCCGACTGGCTGGAGGAGTGCCGGCGGCGCGGCTGGACCCCTGACGTCGACCGGCTGGCCCGGGTGCTCGACGACCTGGCGGCCGCCATCGACGAGCACGGCGGACAACGGCGCGCCCGCCCGCACCTCGACGCCCAGCGGCGCCGGCTGGCGCGGCGTCGCGCGGCCGCCTGAGCCGCCCGCTCAGCCGTAGGCCGCGTCGAAGAAGGCCAGCTCCAGCTCGACGGCCCGCGCGAACACCTCCGCCATCCGTGCGCGGGCGTCCGCGTCCGCCGTCGTCGCCACCCGATCCACCTGCTCGCGCAGGAACGCCACCCACGCCGTGAACCCCGCGCCGCGGTGCAGCTCGATCCAGTCCGCGTGCACCGCGGCGACCGGCAGTGCCGCGTCCCGGGAGGCCCAGTCGGCGTAGAGCCACTCGGCGACCAGCAGCACCGTGAGCACGACCCCGTGGTCGGCCGAGCGCCGTGCGGCGTCCATCAGCCCGAGGAAGCCCCGCGTGGGCGCGAGCAGCTCCGGGGACCGCCGCTGCGGGGCCGGGACGCCGAGCCGGTCGAGTGCGCGGGTGAAGTAGTCGTCCTCGTCCCCGGCGACGAGCCCGAGCTGGCGCGCGAGGACCAGGCGTGGCCCCGGCAGGTCGGACGTGGCCACCGCCGCCCCGAGCAGGGCCACGAACCCGTCGAGGAACTGCAGGTCCTGGACGAGGTAGCGGGCGAACACGGCGTCATCGACGGTGCCCGCCCAGAGCTCGTCGACGAACCGGTGCCCGACGGCCGCGTCCCATGTCCCGGCGTTCGCGGCCCGGAGCTCATCGGCGAAGCCCATCGGAGATCCTCTCGACGACGGGGATTTCCTGCCACTGGACGCAAGCAGTCAAGGGGAGCACGCCAATAGGGCTTGGCTTGCACGGGGGACGGGAACGGCCCATGCCGCCGGCCACCGAGGGAGTGCGACCGGAGTGGCTCAGCGGGCGAACTGGTCGGGGTCCGGGCCGAGGCGCTCGCCCCGGTCCAGCTCGCCGATCGCCGACATCTCCTCGTCGGTGAGCTCGAAGTCGAAGATGTCGAAGTTCTCGCGGATGCGGTAGTCGGTGACCGACTTCGGGAAGATGATGTTCCCGAGCTGGATGTGCCAGCGCAGCGTGACCTGGGCCGGCGTCTTGTCGTGGGCCTTGGCGATCGCGACGATGCGGTCGTCGTCGATCACGCCCTTACCCTGGGCGATGGGGCTCCAGGCCTCGGTCGCGATGCCGTGGCGCTGGTCGTAGGAGCGCATCTCCGGCTGCTGCAGGTGCGGGTGCAGCTCGATCTGGTTCACCGCGGGGACGGTGTCCGTCTCCTGCGCGAGCCGGTCGAGGTGGTGGGTCTTGAAGTTCGAGACGCCGATGGACCGCGCCTTGCCGTTTTTCGCGGCCTGCTCGAAGCCCTTCCACGTCTGGACGTAGAGGTCCTTGCCGGGCAGCGGCCAATGGATCAGGTAGAGGTCCACGTACTCGAGCCCGAGCTTCGAGAGGCTCTCGTCGAGCGCGCGCTGCGCGTCGTCGTAGCCGTGGTTCGCGTTGTTGCACTTCGTGGTGATGAACAGCTCGTCCCGCGAGAGACCGGAGCCGGCGATGGCCTCGCCGACCTCGGCCTCGTTGCCGTACATCTGCGCGGTGTCGATGTGGCGGTAGCCGACCTCGAACGCGGTCCGCACGGTCCTCGCCGTGTCCTGCGGGTCGATCTGGAACACGCCGAACCCGAGCTGCGGGATGGTGGCGCCACTGTTCAGACCGACGTCGGGAACGTTGCTCATGCCACGCGGATACCCGGGCCCGTCCACGCCCCAATCGCCTGGCCCGGACGACCCGGGACCCCGCAGTGTTATGGCTATGCCGTCGCGAACGCGCCGAGCGTCCGGTTCGGCTTGACGCCGGAGAAGGTCCGGAACCAGGTGCGGTAGTACGCGATCTCCTCGTCGCTGCGCAGATCCCATCCGTTCTCGACCGTCGGCGCCTCGGCGCCCTGCGCGCCCTCCTTCGCCTTCTCCTTCTCGATGAGCTTGGCGAGCACGTCGCCGGCTCCGGAGCCGTCGCCGAACTGCTCCTTGCCCCGCCAGAGGATGTCGTCGAGGACCAGCCCGGCGAACGCCTCGCGCAGCAGCTGCTTCTCGGCACGGCCGTCGCAGCGCAGCTTCCACTCCGCGGGGATGGCGAGCATCTCCTCCATCACCGTGGCGTCGAGGAAGGGCACGCGGGCCTCGAGGCCGTAGTTCATCGTGGTGCGGTCGCAGCGTTGCAGGTTGAGCTCGTGCAGCGTCTCGATCGAGCGGACCAGCTCGGCCTGCAGGGCGTCGGGGGTCGCGAAGGCCGCGTCGTCGTGGACGTAGCTGTAGCCGGCGAACAGCTCGTCGGCCCCCTCGCCGGTGAGCACGACCTTGACGTGCTTGACCGCCTCGCGCGCCAGCAGCAGGTTCGGCACCGCCGAGCGGACGAGCGCCGGGTCGAAGTGCTCGATGACCGTCACGGCCTCGTCGAGGGCCTCCTCGAGGTCCGCCGCGGTCGGCACGATCTCGTGGTGGTCGGTCCCGAGGTACTTGGCGATGGCGCGGGCGGCGAGCAGGTCGGCGCTGCTCTCGGTCCCGACGGCGAAGGTGGGGAGCTTCTCGCCCCGCTCCGCGGCCACCTGGGCGGCGACGGCGGCGACGATCGCGGAGTCCAGCCCGCCGGAGAGGAAGACCCCGACGGGGACGTCGCTCATCATGTGCCGGCGGATCGAGTCCGAGATGACCTCGCGGACGTGGTCGAGCACGGAGGCGTCCCAGGTCTTGTCCGGGGCGTAGCGCGCCGGGCGGACGTGCACCGGCACCGCGTCGGCGAACCGGACCATGGAGCCGGTGTGGACGGCCTCGCCGGTGTCGGGCATGCCCGGCGTCCAGACCCACCCGGGCGGGAACGCCTCGACCAGCGGCTGGTCCTCCGGGTCGAACGCGCGCAGCTCGCTGGCGAAGAGCGTCACGTGCTCCAGCCGCGCCCAGTACAGCGGCTTGATCCCGATCGGGTCGCGCGCTACGACACCGTGCCCGTCGGTGTGGGCCATCGCCAGCGCGTACATGCCCCGCAGGTCGTGGAGCGCGGCCGAGCCGTCGCGCAGCACCAGGCGGAACGCGGACTCGGTGTCCGAGTCGGTCGCGAACCGGACCTCCGAGAGCTGGTCGCGGATCGCCTCGTGGTTGTAGATCTCGCCGTTGCCGACGACGTGGGCGGAGCCGGTCTCGTCCGCGATGGGCTGCTTCCCGCCCGTCACGTCCATGATCGAGAGGCGCTGGTGGCCGAGCCACGCCGTCTCGAGCTGGATGCGGCCCGTGTCGTCGGGTCCGCGGTGGTTGATGCGAGCGAGCATGCGCTCGCACTTGGCCGGGTCGATGTCACCGTACGCAGCGACGATTCCGCACACGAGCTTTAACACTTCCTTCGTCAGGGTGCCTGACAAGACAACCATCGCCGAGCCGCTCGGCGCACTCGATCGGGGCGCTCGTCACGCGTCGTCAACGATCCAGGAAGGGAATCTCGACGGAGTGGGTACTCTCCGCGATCCGCCGGTCACGTCACGAGAGTCACGAGATCGTCATCGCCAGGCGAAGACCGGCTGCTCGAGCCCGTCCACCCTCGTGGCCCGGTCACGCAGCGCCACCTCGCGGAACTGCAGCAGCACCGCCGCCGTCGGCGCGTGCACCCGGTGGCCGACGATCTGCAGCTGCACCACCGGCCGGTCCGACTCCGGGATCTCGAGGTAGTGCGGTTCGACGTCGAGCTCGCCGAGCGTGACGTGGTAGACGCGCGCCACCTCGTCCGGCGACGGCGTCAACGACTCCACCGACCCGTCTACGGTCATGACGACCGGGGTGATGACGAAGCCGGAGCGCGTCGCGTAGTCATCGAGGAGGCCCACGACCCGCTCCTGCCCCAGCGCGAGCCCGAGCTCCTCGTCCAGCTCGCGGCGGGCCGCGGTGACGACGTCCTCACCGGGGTCCACCGACCCGCCCGGCAGGGCGAACTGGCCGGGGTGGTCGCGCAGCCGCGACGTACGGCGGGTGAGCAGGACGCCGGGCCCGCGCTGCGGGTCACGGAGCACGACGACGGCGACGGCGGCCCGGCGCGGGCGCCGCAGACTCCCGTCGCGACCGCGCACGGGCTCGAGCCCGCCGGGGTCGACCTCCCGCCGGTGGCCGGCGTCGAACGCCGCGACGCGCGCGGCGATCGTCGGGAGGTCGGGCCAGGGGCTGCCCTCCCGGGTCGGTCGCGGCTGCGCTCCGCCTCCCGTACTCACCCCCAGAAGATGCCGGTCGGGTCCGCGTCGACGATGTCGAGCAGCGGCGCGGGGGACACGGCCTTGGTCTCCTCGGGGTAGCGGTGCCACCGCCCGCCGGAGTCCGGCCAGAGCAGCACCCACTGGCCGTCGGCGTCGTCGTAGCGCAGCTGCGCGATCGGGGCGGTGGACCACTCGGTGGCGAGCTCGGGGAACACGGGGGCGCGACGGCAGGACAGCGTGATGCGTCCCGCGCGCTCGGTGTAGGAGATCTGCATCGAGTCACGCTGCGACTCGGGCACGCGCTGGGCGCACCAGCGTCGGACCATCGCCCGGTGTTCGTCGCTCACGTGCATGCCGGTCACTCTGACACGACCGGCCCCGGAGGCGGGAGCCCTGGCGGGCCCGCGTCACCCCGCGGGTCACCGGGAACGGCACTACGGTCGGGGCATGAGCGATGTGAGCCGCTTCGGTGTGGTCGAGCTCGCCGACCTCCCCGACGATCTGCGCGAGCGCGTCGGAGCGATCGCCGAGAAGTCCGGTTTCGTCCCGAACATCTTCCGGGCCCTGGGGCGGCGACCCCCCGAGCTGCGGGCCTTCCTCGACTACCACGACGCGCTGATGGACTCGGACGACGGCCTGTCGAAGGCCGAGCGCGAGCTCGTCGTCGTCGCCACCTCCGGCGCGAACCACTGCACCTACTGCATCGTCGCCCACGGCGCGATCCTGCGGATCCGCAGCAAGGACCCGGAGCTCGCCGACCACGTCGCCAGCAACCCCTACGGCGCCGAGCTCACCGGGCGGCAGCGGGCGATCGTCGACCTCGCCCTCGCCCTCTCCCTCGACTCCGCGTCGTTCACCGACGACGACGTCGACGCCGCCCGGGAGGCCGGCCTGTCACCGGACGAGATCTGGGACGTCGGCTCCATCACGGCCCTGTTCGCGATGTCCAACCGCCTGGCCCACCTGACCGCTCTGCGCCCCAATGCGGAGTTCTTCACGATGGGCCGGCAGGGGTAACCGGCCCCCATGACTTCAGTAGCGGTACTCGGCACCGGGATCATGGGCGCGGGGATGACCCGCAGCCTGCTCCGCGAGGGCCATGACGTCACCGTGTGGAACCGCAGCCCCGAGAAGGCGAAGCCCCTCGCCGACGACGGGGCGACGGTGGCGGACAGCGCGGCCGAGGCGGTCGCGGGTGCGGACGTCGTCGTCACCATGCTCTTCGACATCGAGCCGGTCCTGTCGGTCATGGCCGACGTCGCCGAGGTGTGGCCGACCGGCGCGGTGTGGGTGCAGTCGAGCACCGTCGGCGTCGAGGGCACCCGGCGCGTGGCGGCGTTCGCCGCCGAGCGCGGGATCGACGTGCTCGACGCGCCGGTGCTCGGCACGAAGGCGCCGGCCGAGAACGGGCAGCTCGTGTGGCTCGTCTCCGGGCCCTCGTCGTTGCGGGAGAAGGTCGCGGCGCCGTTCGACGCGATGGGCACCCGTACGCAGTGGGTGAGCGAGACCCTCGGCGACGCGAGCAAGCTCAAGCTGGCGGTCAACGCCTGGATCGGCGCCATGGTCAACGGCGTCGCGCAGTCGATCGCCCTGGCGCGCGGGCTCGGTCTCGACCCCCAGCAGTTCCTCGACGCCGTCGAGGGCGGAGCGGTCGACTCGCCCTACGTGCAGCTCAAGGGCAAGGCGATGCTGACCCGCGACTACACCCCGTCCTTCGAGGTGGACGGGGTCATCAAGGACACCGAGCTCATCCGGGACGCCATGGCGGAGGCCGGCACGGCGACCACGCTCGCCGACGCCGTCGCCGACCGCCTCGCGGCCGCCCGCCGGGCCGGGCACGGCGAGGAGGACATGGCCGCCGTGGTGCACGCCTACGGCACCTGACCGGCCCCGCTGACGACGCGAGGGGAACCCTCGGCCGCTCTACGCGACCGAGGGTTCCCCTCGTGCGTGCCGGTCAGGAGCTCTTCGTCGCCTTCGCGAGGCCGAGCGCGTACTCCGGCATGAAGTCGCCGGCGTCGGGGGATCCCCGGCAGTTCCCATCGGAAGCGCCGGGTTCCTTCACCCAGAGGAACGCCGCCACGCGGGAGTCGCCGGTGCGGCGGGTGGGCGGGTTGCCCAGCGCTCGGCCGGGCGGGTTGCACCAGGTGGGCTGCTCGGGCCCGCTGTAGGACCCGTTGCCGTTGCGGCTGGTGTCGATGACGAACTTCTTGCCGCCGACCTGGTCGGAGACCTTCTTGCCGTAGGACTCGACGGCGTCGTTGCTCTGGAAGTTCGAGACGTTGAGGGCGAACCCGGCCGCGTCGGAGATGCCCGACTTGCGCAGCCCGTCGGCGAGCTGGCCGGTGTCGGTCACGAACCCCGGGTTGCCGGCGTCGATGTAGACCTCGCCGCCGGCTCCGGAGAGCGTCCGGACCGCGCCGGCGAGCAGGCCCTCCCGGTCGCCCTGCTCGCCCTTGCCCTCGCACTTGGTGAGGGTCTGCGCCAGCGCGTCGGGCTCCAGGATGACGACGGCCTTCGTCCCGCCCAGGCCGTCGGCCATCTGCTGGACGAAGTCGCGGTACGCGTCGTCGTTCTGGGCGCCGCCAGAGGAGTACTGGCCGCAGTCCCGGTTGGGGATGTTGTAGGCGACGAGGACCGGGGTGCGGCCCTCGGTCTTCGCCTGGCCGACGATGCCCTTGACCTCGTTGGTGGTGTTGCCCTCGCTGCCGATCCAGCGCGCCACGGGCTGGCGGGCGATCTTCTCGAGCTGCGCCGCGTCGGCGATGCGGCCGTCCTTGCGCCACTGCTCGACCTGCTTGGCGGCGTCGGAGGACGGATCCACCCAGAACTCCGACGCCGCCGGCGGCACGACCGTCTCGGGTGCCTGTGACGGCTGCTGGGACGACCCGCCCGAGCACGCCGCCAGAGTCAGAGCCGCCACCGCGGCCAGCGCCACCGAGGCGATGCGCCTCCGTCGTGCCGACATCCTTCCCAGCCACCCCCGGTGTCCCTCGCGACCGTTCCCGACGTCGGGCCCGGTCTCGTCGCCGCCAAGAGTCCCATCCCGCCGGATGTGACCCGTTCGCACCCCGGTCCTCACCCTGTTCCCCCGTCCCGGGCAGGAGCCGAACGGAACACGGGGTCTTCGCTCGAGCCTCGTGGCGGACCGACCCCGCGACGGTTCAGCTCGCCTCGGTCTGCTCCGGCTCCCGGGCGCGGTGCGCGTCCTCGCTGCGACCCGCCGCCATGGCGGGCGCCACGGCCGCCAGCGCGACCACCCGCACCGCGACCGTCGACGCGTGCAGGGAGCGCTCCGCGGTGGTCATCCCGTCTCCGCCCGCGGACCCGCCGGACGACGCCGGGGCGGCCGGTGCCGGCCGCGGACGGGCCGACGGCGACGGCCGCTCGTCCGACGCGGGGGTTCCCGTCGCCGGCGACGACGGGGCCGCATCGGCCCTGCCGGCCGCCGCGGCGCCGTCCGATGCCGGGTGCCCGTTCGCGACCGTGCGGGACCGCCGCTCCGGCGGGGCGATCTCGTTGCGGTGGACGGTCGTGGTCCGGGCGGCCTGGTCGGGCCGGGACTGCGACGCGGCAGCGTCGCGCGCGGACGCGGCGGCCGCCGCGTCCGACCCGCTGGGGCGGGGCCGTGGACGGGCGTCGGGTCGCGGGCCGGGAGCCCGGCCGGCCCCGGGTGCCGGGGCGGGGCGACCGTTCTCGCCGCGGGACCCGGGCTCCGCGGGCCGCGGCGCGTCCGCCTGGGTGGCGGACGGGGTGGGCCGCAGGGGCCGGCTCAACCGACCGGGACGCGGACGCCTGCCCTCGGGCTGCTCGCCCGTCCGGGTCCGTTCGGGAGCCGGTCGGTCCGCCTCGGTGCGCCCGGGCTCGGCGGGCTGCGCCGGGCCCTGGCCACGCGTGGGCTCGGCTGCGGCCGGCCCGGGGCGGGGCGAGGGGCTCGGCCGGGGCGGACCGGCCGCCGGGCGGGGCCCGGCCGTGCCGGGACCCGGGGCCGCGGTGCCGCCCGACGCGGGAGCACCCGGGCCGGCAGCGGGCTGGCCGGGTGCGGAGTGGGGGCCGGGACCGGAGGCGGGGCCGCCGGGCTGGGCGGTCCCGGGCCGCGGCCCGGCCGGTCGGCCGGGCCCGGCCTGGGAAGCCGCGGGACCGACGTGCCCGTTGCCTGCGGCGGTGGGCGGCGGGACCGGGACGCCGTTCGGGGGCCCGCCGGCCGGGCGGAGGCGGTGCTCGCCGGGCGGCGGCACGGGTCGCGGCCGCAGCCCGTTCGCCCGGGGGCCGGGCGAGGGCACGCCCACCGGGCGCACCTCGGTCCCCGTTGCGTCGCCGTCGCGCGCCCACCCGGTCGGCAGCGCGTGGTAGCGGTCGCCCGAGGAGACGTCGCGCGGGGGACCGGGACGGCCCGCCTCGACGGGTCGCACCGCCGTGGCCGTCGCGGCGCCCGCGCCGGACGCGGCAGCGGCCCCGACGGTCGCCGGGGCGCCGGTGCGGGCCCAGCCGTCGGGCAGGCGTTCGGCCAACGGCGACCGGAACGGCGCGGAGTCGGGTCCCTGGGCGATGAGCGCGTCGATCGCCGCGCGCTGCAGAGACTCGGTGGTGATGCCGGTGCGGCCGTCCGAGGTGACGGGGCCCTCGGCGGTGAGGACCGGCTGGCGCCCGACGACGCGCTCGACGATCCAGAGCGCGGGGGGCGCGAGGCAGGCGCACAGCGCGACCACCGGCCAGAGCAGGACCGCCGGGGCCGCGTAGCCCATGACGATCGACGCCACGATGGCGGCGACGAGGACCGCCGCCCACTGCAAATGGCGGCGGAACGTGAGCACGTGGTCGGCCGTGGACGAGAGGCCCTTGGGCGTGACCACGAATCGGGCGGGCAGGCGCAGCAGCGTGGCGATCAGCGACGCCGCGAAGATCGGCGACGCGTAGATCGACATCAGCATGCCCTTGATGCCGGAGGAGCCCTCGGCCTCGTAGGGGCTGACGTTGTAGCGCCGGTTGCGCAGGTAGACCCACAGCTGGAACGCGGTGGCGTCGATGTAGAGCGCCAGCCACAGCTGCACGGGCACGACGACGCCCTGGACCCCCAGCGAGAGGAAGAGAATCGCGTTGACCGCGCCCAGGACCCAGCCGATCGCCATCGACGGGTAGAAGGTGGTGATGAGGCAGTAGTGCAGCGCGCGGCCCGGCGAGAGCAGCGGCAGCCGCCGCCAGAACTCGGTGAGCAGCACCTCGAAGGTGCCGCGCGACCAGCGCATCTGCTGGGAGAAGAAGTCACCCCAGGACGACGGGCCCTCGCCGACCGCGAGGACGTCGGGGGTGTACACCGACTTCCAGCGGGCCCCGCTCTGCGGGTTGCGCCGGGCGTGGAACTTCAGCCCCGTCGCCATGTCCTCGGTGACCGAGTCCGACAGCCCCCCGACGCCCTTGAGGGCGCTGATGCGGATCGCGTTGTTGGTCCCGACCAGCATCGCCGCGTTGTAGCGGTTCGCCGCCCGCTGGATCAGCGAGTGGAACGGGAACTGCTGGGACTCCGCGGCCCGCGTCACGAACGTCTCGTCGTTGGCGTAGCACTGCGGGCCGACGACGAAGGAGACGTCGGGGTCCCGGAAGTACCCGAGGATCCGCTCGGCGTAGTTGGGCAGCGGGACGTGGTCCGGGTCGACCGACAGGAAGATTTCGTAGGAGTCGCCGTGCTCGGCGACCCACGCGTTGTAGTTCCCGTGCTTGGTCCTGGCCTTGAACGGCCCCTTCTTGCGGTTGTACTTCTCGATGCCCTTGCGAGTGAAGTGGTTGACCCCCAGCTCGCGGCACATCGCGCGCACCGCCGGGTCGTCGCCCTCGTCGAGGATCCAGACGTCGAGGATGCCCTGGTAGCGGATGCGCAGTGCGGCTTGCAGGGTGCCGCGGACGACGTCGATCGGCTCCTTGTTCGGGACGATCGTGGTGAGGAACGCGATCCGCTGGTTGGGCTGCGGCGGCACCGGCACGGGGTCACGGGAGATCACCGAGGCCAGCGACAACGAGAACACGTTGATCAGCCGCAGCAGCTCCATGAGCCCGATCGATCCGATGACGACCCAGTTCGCGTACTGGGCGATCGCCGGGCCGGTGACCGGCGGACGGTGCGAGGGATGCAGCAGCCAGAGGAAGAACAGGGCCTCGAAGGCGAAGTTCAGCGCGGCGACGGCGAGCGAGCGCCAGACGCGCCCACGGCCGTGGACCGCCTCGACGCCCCGGTAGGAGACCCGGTAGTCGTGGCCGTCACCGTCCAGCTCGCGGATCGGTCCCGCCAGCTGCGAGAACTCCTGGATGCGACGACCGACGACGAGCTCACTCTCGTCGACCTCGTCGGCAGGTCTCTCGGCAAGAAGCGTCATCGGGCCGTTTCGTCTCGATGGCAGGGGCCGCACAGCCGGTCGGTGCGTCCCTCGTCGTCGTGGCGTCGTGCATCGTGCCCGGGTCTCCCGGGCATGGAGACGACCGCCGTCCTCCCGTCGGTGTCCTGGTGGGGCCTGTCAGTACTCGTGCGCCGTCGTATTGCGTGTCGACGTGACGGGTGAACGGTACGGGCATCACGGACCGTGCTCGTGCAGGGGGACGGTCGGGACCACTGGGACGTTGCTCGCGCCGGGGAAACCGCGGCGGGAGGGCCGTCACCGGGACCTCACACCACGCCGGAGCCGGCGCGACCCTCACCCGTGGTGATCAGCGATCACGCACCCGGGCGCGCTGCGGGAGCCGGTGTCGCTCGATGGTGAGGACGCCCCCCTCGACCTCGCCGGTCATGAACGTGGCGAAGGGCTGGCGGCGTCGGTCGGTCGGTGAGCCGGGGTTGAGCAGCCGCAGGCCACCCGGCGTGGTGGAGTCCCAGGGCACGTGGCTGTGGCCGAACACCAGCACGTCCACCGGGTCGTCCGACCCCGGCCCGAACAAGCGGTCGCACCGCTTCTCGCGGCCGCGCGCGTCGCCGGTCTCGTGCACGACGGCGAGCCGCAGCCCCCCGACGTCGGCGCGGGCCACCTCGGGCAGGCGGTCCCGCAGCGCGGCGCCGTCGTTGTTGCCCCAGCAGGCGACGAGGCGGGCCGCGCGGGCCTCGACGGCGTCGAGCGCGAACGGTTCGGTCCAGTCACCGGCGTGGACGACGACGTCCGCCGCCTCGATCGCCGTCCAGACCTCCTCGGGGATCTCCTTCGCGCGCGACGGCAGGTGGGTGTCCGACACCAGCACCAGCCGGAGGGCGGAGACACAGGTGCGCACGGGCCGGGGAGTACCCGCCGGACGCCGCTCGACGCGTCGCGCGCCCGATCGGTACCGTGCCGTACCAGTCGGCCGGGTCGTGATCGGGAGGACGGGCATGCCATCGGACGGACCTGGGCCCGTGCGCAGCACGCTGCGGTGGGCGGCCACGCACGGGCTCATGCGGGCGGCCATCCGGCGCCAGGCGCGCCGCGGCAACCCCGACGCCGTGCTGCTCCTCGACCCCGAACTGCAGAGCGACCCGTTCGCCCACTACGAGCGGCTGCGCGAGCACCGGCCGTTCGCGCCCGGCGCGTTCTCGCGGGTGAGCGTGCACCACGACGTGTGCACCGAGGTCCTGCGCAGCGAGGACTTCGGCGTGGCCGGCCGTGATGCGGCCATGCCCGCCGCCGTGCGGCTCGCGCTGCGCCTCGCCGGTCCGCCGCCCCACCCGGGCCCGATCGACCCGCCGTCGATGCTCGCCGTCGACCCCCCGGACCACACCCGCTACCGACGGCTGGTCACCCGCGCCTTCAACGCCCGCCGGGTCGAGGCGCTCCGTGGGCGGACCGAGGAGATCGCGGCGAACCTGCTGGACTCCCTGGCCACCGCGGACGGCCGCCCCGTCGACCTGGTGGAGCGCTACGGGAGCCTGCTCCCGGTCACGGTCATCTCGGAGATGCTCGGCGTGCCCACCGCGATGCGCGAACAGTTCCTCGCCTGGGGCGACGGGGCGGCCGCCTCGCTCGACCTCGGGCTGCCGCGGGGCCGCTGGTCGACGGTGCAGACGAACGTGGCCGCCCTACACCGGTGGATGACCGGGCACCTGCGCCGGCTGCGCGAGGAGCCGGGCGAGGACCTGCTCTCCCGGCTCGTCACGACGGCCGACGACGACGGCAGCCACCTGACCGAGCACGAGCTGGTCTCGACGGCCCTGCTCGTGCTCGCCGCGGGGTTCGAGACGACGGTGAACCTCATCGGGAACGGTTCCCGGCTGCTCTTCGACCACCCCGACCAGCGCGCCCGGCTCGCCGCCGACCCGTCCCTGTGGCCGACGGCCGTCGACGAGGTGCTCCGCGTGGAGTCCCCGGTGTCGCGCACCGCGCGTCGGGCGCGCCGCGACACCGAGGTGGCCGGCGAGCGGATCCCGGAGGGTGCCCTGGTGGTGACGGTGCTCGCCGGGGCCAACCGGGATCCGGGGGTCTTTCCCGAGCCGTCCCTGTTCGACGTCGGGCGGGTGAACGCCCGCGAGCACGTCGCCTTCTCCAGCGGCATCCACTACTGCCTGGGCGCCGCGCTCGCCCGCATGGAGGGTGAGGTCGCGCTGCGGGCGCTCTTCGAGCGGTTCCCCGACCTGGCACCGGCGGGTCGGGCGCGGCGGCGGCCGACGCGCATCCTGCGGGGGTACGAGGCGATGCCGGTCCGGCCCGGGCCCGCGCGGCGGGAGCCGGCCGCCCCCGTCGTCGGGACCTGATCCCGGGCGGACGTCGTGACCACCGGCCCGGGCGGCGTGGGCCCGGCGTCGTGGTCAGAGCGAGATCGGCAGGCCGAGCAGGCCGATCGCCGTGGCGGTGAGGACCGTCGTGCTCGGGCGGCCGGGCGGCTCGGGGACCACGCTGACGAGGCCCTCCCGGACGAGACGCCCCCCGACGAACTGGTCGGCGCACGGCCGGCCGTCGATCAGCAGACCGTGACCGGCATCGGGACTCACGGTGCAGCGGCCGGCCGCGACGGCGAGCAGGACGGCGCGGTCGCGCGGCGTGATCGCCGAGGCCGACTCCGGCGACCGGCGCGGTGCCGGGAGCGGGCGGGACGGTGCGCCGGCGTCGGCGGAGATGGTCATGGGGGGTGCTCCTCGAGGTCACCGATCGCGAGGGTGATCCGAGCGATCTGTCCCGGGTATCGATGTCACCGGAGATCTGTTACCCGCGTCACGAGGTGGGGCCGTCTCTGACGCCGTATCGGGCCGTCTCGGGCTTCTTCGAGACGGCCGCAGACGACGCGATCCCGGGGCAGCGGCCGCGTCGACCCCGGGCTCCCCGGTCCCGGGGTCGGGGCGGATTTCAGGGTCCGACCCGGAGGCCCGGCGGTCCCGACGACGGCAGGCTCTCGGACATGACCGACGAGGACCGGCGCGAGCAGGCGCCCACCCCCACTCCCGCCGCTCCTGCGACTGCTGCTGACTCCGCGGCTCGTGTGGATCCCGCCGACGAGCCCGCGACCTCCACGACGGGCTCCGTGGCCGAGACCGTCGCGCCGTCGTCCCCGGCCCCCGAGCCGGTCGCGTCCGGCGAGCCGTCTGGCCACTCGGGCGAGCTGCCGCCGACCCCGGCCGATCTCCCCGTCGACCACGACGACCGCGAGCACGTGGTCGGCCTGCTCCAGGCGGCCGTCTCGCGGGGGCTCCTCGACACCCTCGAGTTCGACCGGCGGTCCGGGCTCGCTACCACCGCCCGCACCCGGCGGGACCTCAACGAGCTCGTCGTCGACCTGCCCCTGGAGCACCCGGACCGGGCCCGCGCCCGGACGGCGGCCGAGTCGCGTCGCCGCGCGACCCCGCCGCCGGACGGGGCCCGGGCCGCCTACGCCGCCGGCGACACCAGCGGCACGGTCGCGCTCCACGCGCGGCTGAGCTCCGTCAAGCGCTCCGGGGTGTGGGCGGTGCCGCGCCGGCTCGAGATCGACGGGTGGCTCGGGTCGGCGGAGCTCGACCTGACCGAGGCCGTCATCGACCACGAGGTGGTCGAGGTCGACGTGGACATGACCCTCGGCTCGCTCGAGCTGCGGCTGCCGCCCACGGCGAGCGCCTCCCTGGACGCGGTGAGCGCCACGGCGGGCAGCGTGGAGGACAAGCGGCGCGGGGGGCGGGCGGCCGGGCGGCCGCACGTGGTGGTCACCGGCCGCGTCGCCTTCGGCTCGGTCGAGGTGAAGGGACCCAAGTGGTGGAAGGGCTGAGGCGCCCTCGGATCACGTAGCCCGGAGGTCATGTAAAGGCGCTGTGCCCGGTGATCTCGCGGCCCACGATGAGCGTCTGCACCGTCTCGGTGCCCTCGAAGGTGTGGATCGACTCGACGTCGGCCATGTGCCGGATCACGTGGTTGTCGAGCAGGACGCCGTTGCCGCCCAGGAGGTCACGGGCCTCGGCGATCACCCAGCGGGCCTTGCGGGTGTTGTTCATCTTGGCCAGGCCGGCGATGGTCGGCGCCAGGTCGCCCTGCTCGGCGAGCCGCGCGATCTGCATGCAGTAGAGCTGCATCCCGGTGAGCTCGGCGAGCATCTTGACCAGGCGCTCCTGCACGATCTGGAACGAGGCCAGCGGGCGCCCGAACTGCATGCGCTCCAGCGAGTAGCGCAGGGCGGCGTCGTAGGCCGCGGTCGCGTGGCCGAGCGCCATCCAGGCGCAGGTGCCGCGGGTGGTGGCGAGCACGCGGCCGGTGTCCTTGAACGACTCACCGCCGGGCAACCGGTCGCGGTCGGGCACGCGGACGCCGTCGAGGCGGATGTCGGCCTGCCAGACCGAGCGCATCGAGCCCTTGCGGGGGATGACAGTGCCCTCGTAGCCGGGGGTGGACGTGTCCACGACGAAACCCTTGACCGCCCGCGTCTCGACCTCGCGGGCCCACACCACCGTGCGGCCGGCGATGCTTCCGTTGCCGATCCAGCGCTTCGCGCCGTCGATGACCCAGTCGTCGCCGTCACGCCGGGCGGTGGTCTCCAGCGACACCGAGTCCGACCCGTGCTCGGGCTCGGTGAGCGCGAAGGCCCCGATGAGGTCGAGGCGGGCCATCGCCGGCAGGAACTCCTGCTTCTGCTCCTCCGAGCCCAGCATCGCGATCGCCTTCATGGCCAGTCCCGACTGCACCGCGTGGAACGTCGCGAGGCTGCCGTCGCCGCGGGCCAGCTCCATGGCCACCAGCCCGTGGGTGAGCGGGCCGAGTCCCGGGCAGCCGTAGCCGGTGATGTCGTCGCCGAGGACGCCGAGCCGCGGCAGGCCCTGGATCACCTCCCACGACATCTCCGCGGCGTCCCAGGCGGCGGCGGCCGCGGGGATCACCTCGTGGTCGACGAAGCGGCGCACCGCGGTGAACGTGTCCCACTGCTCCTGGCTGAACTGGTCGCGCACCGAGAAGAAGTCCGTGCCGAGGGCCTCGGTCAGCTGATGGGACGCCCCCGACGGGTCGGCGGGGATCGGCGTGTCATCGGCCATGCGGTCCTCCGCGGGTCGGGGCGTGCAGGTCGTGTGCCCGACGTCACGGACCGGCAATCCCCCGGGCCCGGTACGGCTCGCGTCCGGTCAGGGCCGGCGGACACGCCCCGCGAGCAGGAAGAGCCCGACGCCGAGCAGGACACCATGGGCGATCCGGACCTCGGGGCCGGCGAAGAACTGCGGGAGGAACCCGACCATCGCGACCGCGAACGGGAGCGCCGCGGCGCCCTGCCGGACGGCGAGGAGCACCCCGGCCACCGCGAGCGCGACGAGCCCGGCGACGAACACCACCGCCGCGGCCGGCCCGAGCCGGATGGCCTCGGCGACCGCCATGAGCTGGTCGCCCACCATGCGTTGTCCGAGCACGTGCAGCGCGAACACCTCGGCGCCGTAGTAGGGCAGGACAAGGCCCGCCCCGACCCACCAGGTGATCTCGGCGGCTCGCCCGAACGACCGCATCGCGAGCCCGACGAGCACGAAGCCCGCCACCGCCGCGAGGTGGGCGACGAGCCAGGCCGGGGAGGCGAAGGCCGCGGCCGCGCCGGCGGCGGTGCTGTCCCCCCACGGCCGCACCACGGGGTAGACGACGAACAGCACGCCGGCGAGCACGAGGAGCACGGCGGGTGCCGTCACCGTGGAGACGGCAGTGGGTCGGGCGGGAGCGGTGACCACGGCGGACCTCCGATGCGAGAGCAGTGCTCACAGCATCGAGGAGAGCAGCGCTCTCGTCAAGAGCATTGCTCTCGGCGTTCCGCTCCGCGAGGCGCAGGCGCGCCGGCCGCGGTCCGAGCGAACGGCCCGTTCGCTGCGTCTACGCGCACGAACGGGCCGTTCGCTCCGTGAGGGCGTGCCGGCTCTGCGTCCCTGAGGGCCTCGCCTGACGTGCGATCATTCCTTCGTGAGCGGGGACGGGCCGGTCGACGTGCTCATCGTGGGCGCTGGACCTTCTGGGCTGGTCGCCGGCATCACGCTGGCGCGGTATGGAATCGATGTCTTGGTCCTCGAGCAGCGGTCGGGTGGATCGACTCTCTCGCGAGCGCTGATGATGAGTACTCGAGGGATGGAGCTGATGCGATTCTTCGGGCTCGAGGAAGCGGTTCGAGTCGGCGCCGCAGACGTTGATCCAACCGCGCTGGTCACAGCGACCCTCGCCTCGTCTGACGAGGGAATGGTGATGCCGCTTGGTTACCCGTCGCCGGAGGAGGCGGCCAGGGTGAGCCCGACTGGGCCGGCCTGGGTGCCCCAGTCCCATTACGAGCCCCTTCTGCTTAGTCGTCTGCAGGAGGCACGGTCGGCAACCGTGCGGTTCGGTACCCAGCTGCGCGCTCTCGAACCGCTTGGCGATCGAGTCCGCGCCAAGGTGGTCGACCGGCCGTCGGGTGAGGAGTGGCAGATCGAGGCGCGGTACGTCATGGCGGCCGATGGCGCGCATAGCACCGGCCGGAGTGAAGTGGGAATCGTCATGGAGGGGCCGGACGATCTCGGGGTGTACGAGCGGATCGAGTTCGCGGCGTCACTCGATGAAGTGGTCGGAAATCGACGTCATGCTCTGTATGTGCTGAAAGCACCCCGATATCGACGGCGCAGTCCTCGCTCGTCGGGGGCGGGAAAACCGGTGGTCACTCTCGCGGGAGCGCCCCCTCGACCTGCCAGGATTCGACGCGCTATCAGCCGAGGACCTCGTTAAGATCATCAGAACTGCTACAGGCGTGGCGGGCCTCGACATCATCCTCGAACTTCGCAGCACATTCACCTTCGCGGCTCAGGTCGCGGAACGCTATCGCGCGGGAGAGACCTTCCTCATCGGTGACGCCGCCCACCGAATGACGCCCCGTGGGGGCACTGGCATGAACACCGGTATCCAAGACGCGTTCGATCTGGGATGGAAGCTGGCGTGGGTCCTCAAGGGCTGGGCGCCACCCGAGCTGCTCGACACCTACGAGCACGAGCGTCGCCCGATCGCCCTCCACAACGTGGGCCGCGCCGCATCTCCAGGAGGGGCTGCACGCGCCAGCGACGAAGCGCTCCCCTGGGACCTCAACGGCCGCATCACTCACAGGTGGGTGAATCACGCGGACCAGCGGGTCTCGACCCTCGACCTCCTGGGCGACGGTCTCACAATGTTCACCGCGATAGCCGACGCCCGCTGGTCGGAGGTGGCTGCACAGACGGACTTCAGTGCGCCGGTGAGGGTTGTCGCATTACCATCCGAGACAACTGCCGCGCTCGACCTCACACCCGCCGGCGCTGTGCTCGTCCGACCTGATGGCCACGAAGTCGCGAGGTGGGCCGGGATCGACGCGTCTCCTCGTCGGGGCGTTGCCTGGCAGGCAGGGTAGTCGCCCCTTCTGCCGCATCGTGCTTCCGTTATACGGAAGACCTGCTGAGGGAGGTGAGCTCTGCGGACGCCTCCGGCTGTCGACAATGCTCGCCACACTCCCCCCGGGCTCACAACGGGTTGAGGAGCACCTGCGAACGATCACCATCACGACCAAGAAGCTGCTTCCGGTGTTCGCCGGCCGGCGCGCCGCAGGCGCCGCCTTGACTGATGAGCGGTCAATTCGACAGCGCGGACCATCGGCAGGGTGTTGTCATGCGTCAAGGACTTGGCAGGGTTTGATCTTGGTAGAGCTGGGCTCAGTACGTGGTGGTCAACTGGCCCTCGGTGTGGCCTGACCGATGATTCTTGCGCGCCGTGCTGGTCTGTGCGCCGAGTACTGACTCACGGGAGGCTGACGCCATGCGGAAACTGACCTTCGGCATGAACATGAGCGTGGACGGCTACATCGCCGCGCCCGGCGACGACCTCGGCTGGAGCGTGCCGAGCGACGAGCTGTTCCAGTGGTGGTCCGACCGGGTGGACGCGACGGGCCTGGCGCTGTACGGGCGCAAGCTGTGGGAGACGATGAGCTCCCACTGGCCGACCGCCGACAAGCAGCCGGGTGCCACACCGGCGGCGATCGAGTTCGCCGGCCGCTGGCGGGACATGCCGAAGGTGGTGTTCTCCTCGACGACCAGCACGGTCGACTGGAACACCCGTCTGGTCACCGGCGACGCGGTCACCGAGATCACCAGGCTCAAGGCCGACGACGGCGGCCCCATGGACATCGGCGGTGCCACACTCGCCGCGGCGGCCATGCGGGCCGGGCTGATCGACGAGTACGCGATCGTCACCCATCCGGTCCTGGTGGGCGGCGGCACGCCGTTCTTCACCGCCCTGGACAACTGGGTGAACCTGAGCCTCGTGGAGACCCGGACGTTTCCCGACGGCGTGGTGCTGACCAGGTACGAGACCATACCTCGGACGGCCTGAGGACGGCCTGATCATGAAGACGCCGACCAGCGCCGATGCCCTTGGAGTGGGTCAGGCGATGTGCCGGCCCGAGATCGAGCGGGCGATGACGAGCTGCTGGATCTGCTCGGTGCCCTCGAAGATGTCGTAGATCTTCGAGTCGCGGTGCATGCGCTCCACCGGGTGCTCGCGCGAGTAGCCCGCCCCGCCGAGGATTCTGGATCGCGCGCTCGGTGGCCCACACCGCGGTGCGGCCGGCCTTGAGCTTGGACATCGAGCCCTCGCCCGCCTCGAACGGCACCCCGTTGCGACCCATCCACGCCGCCCGCCAGACCAGCATGCGCGCCGCGTCGATCTCGGTCTTCATGTCCGCGAGGGTGAAGGCGATCGACTGGTTGTCGATGATCGGCCGCCCGAACGCCTGGCGGCCCTTGGCGTACTCCAGCGCGTACTCGTAGGCCGCCCGGGCGATCCCGACGGCCTGCGCGCCGACGGTGGGGCGCGAGAGCTCGAAGGTCTGCATCGCCGCCGACCCCTGCGAGCGCTGCCCCTCGCGCGCCCGTGCGAGGCGCTCGTCGAGCTTCTCCTTGCCGCCGAGCAGGCAGGAGCCGGGGACGACGACGTCGTCGAGGAAGACGTCGGCGGTGTGCGAGGCGCGCAGCCCCATCTTCTTGATCTTGCGGGTGGACTCCAGTCCCGGCGTGCCCGGCGGCACGACGAACGCGGCCTGTCCGCGGCTGCCCAACGACGGGTCGACCACGGCCTGCACCACGTGGATGTTCGCGATCCCGCCGTTGGTCGCCCACGCCTTCTGGCCCGACAGCGTCCACTGGTCCCTGGCCTCGTCGTACACGGCCTTGGTGCGCATCGCCGAGACGTCCGAGCCCGACTCCGGCTCCGAGGAGCAGAAGGCCCCGACCTTGACGTCGTCGACGTCGCCGTAGCACTGCGGGATGAACTCGACCATCTGCTCGGGGGTGCCCGAGGCGAAGATGCCGGCGACGGCGAGCGTGGTCCCGAAGATCGCCATGCCGATGCCGCCGTCGCCCCAGAAGAGCTCCTCGTTGACGATCGGCAGCGACAGGCCGGTCTCGTCACCCCAGAAGGACGCGAGCGTCTCGAAGTTGTAGAGCTCGATCTTCGCGGCCTCCTGCAGGACGGGCCACGGCGTCTGTTCGCGCTCGTCCCACTCCTGCGCCGCCGGGCGGATGACCTCCTCGGCGAAGCCGTGCGCCCAGTCGCGCAGGTCGGTGTGGTCCTCGGACAGTTCCATCGAGAACGCCATGGTCAGCGCCTTTCGGTGTCGTGACGCCGGTCAGGCCGACGGGATGGTGAACATCTTCTGCAGGGCGGTGGCGAACCCGACGTCACCGGAGACCTTGAGCTTGCGCGTCATGAACAGCGTGATCGGGTTGGCGTTGTTGGTGACGACCTTGAGGAACTCCGTGCCGTTCATGAACAGCTCGGTGCGCGGCTCCTCGTCGAGGCTGGTCGAGACCGCGCAGGCGCCGTGCTGCATGGCGGTCTGGTAGTCGTCGCTGCCACCCCCCGGGGCACCGGTGACGTGCCAGTGCACGACCTGACGCTTCGCGCTCGACCCCGCCGACGAGTAGAACTCGCTCATCCGCCCGAAGATCGCGTCGATGACCGGGCGCCGGGCGTCGGAGTGCATGATCGCCTCGAGCTGGGACTTGCTCGCCCCCTTGACCAGGCGGGCGAACACGGAGGCGTCCACGTTCCTCGCGCTCTCGGGCTCGGCCAGCGCGTCGCGCATGGTCGCCACCAGGTCGTCCTCGGACAGCTTCTTGAGGTCGACGCTGCGACCCAGCTCGTTCACGTCGATCTTCTCGGCCACGGCCAACTCTCCGGCATCGTCGTCGTCGCGGATGGGAGCGGGTTTCCGGTACCACCGGTCCCGCCAACGCTCGCTACTTTACGCGGCAGTAGATAGGATGCAAACGTGACCCGCACCGCTCGCCGCCGCCTCGCGCCCGAGGTGCGTCGTCGCCAGGTGCTGGACGCGGCGATCGCGGTGTTCTCCGAGGAGGGGCTGCACGGCGCCTCGATGGATGCGATCGCCGCCCGGGCGGGGGTGTCGAAGCCGCTCGTCTACGCCCACGGCGGCACCAAGGACGAGCTGTTCGCCGCCTGCCTCGCACGCGAGGCGGAGCGGCTGGTCGCGACGATGACGACGGCCGTCGGCTCCGGGGACCCGACGTCGGGTGACGACGGAGAGGCCCGGCTCTACCGGGCGCTGCGGGCGTTCTTCCACGCCGTGACCACCCATCGGCAGGGCTGGACGGTGCTCTACCGCCAGGCCTCGACGGGCGACTTCGCCGGGCAGGTCGACGCTGCGCGGCGCGGAATCGTGCTCCGGGCCGCGGAACTGCTCGCCGCCGAGCTGGGCGGGTCGGTGGCGGCCGCCGAGCCGGTCGCCCACACCCTCGTCGGCGCCGCGGAGGGCCTCACCGACTGGTGGCTCGGCACGGAGCACCCGCCGACCGACGGCGACGCCGAGCACCCGGCCGACGACGAGGGCCCGGCCGACGTGCTCGCGCGAATGCTCACCGCGATCGTCTGGCCCGGCCTGGACGCGCTGCGCCAGGGATCCACGGGCACCTGAGCCCGGCCCGGCCTCAGGCTGGGATCGCGCAACGATCTCGGAGATCAGCTCGCGGCCTCGTGACCCCCCTGCCCCACTCACTCCGTCGGATCGCGCGGTATCCGGCTGTCTAGCCCTCGCCCTAGACGACCGTAGAGCACCCGATCGCGCGACACGCCGATCGCGGTTTCTCGCGAGGTATCGGGTGATCGCTAGAGAGCGCCATACGCTGCGATGGCATGGACCCGGTGCGCAACCCGTTCGCTCCCGGCGCCGGGCAGCGCCCGCCCGAGCTGGCCGGGCGCGACAAGGAGCTCGACGCGTTCGACGTCGTGCTCGAGCGGGTCGCCCGCGGGCGCCCGGAGCGCAGCCTGGTGCTCACCGGTCTGCGCGGGGTCGGGAAGACGGTGCTGCTCGGCGAGCTGCGCTCGATGGCCGTCCGCGCCGGCTGGGGTGCCGGCAAGATCGAGGCGCGTCCCGATGCCGATCTCCGGCGCCCGCTCGCCGCCGCGCTGCACCGGGCCGTGCGCGACCTCGCCGTCCGCCACCGCGCCCCGGACCGCGTCGAGGAGACCCTCGGCGTCCTCAAGGCCTTCGCCCTCAAGGCCACCCCGTCCGACGCCAAGCTCAAGGACCGCTGGCAGCCGGGCATCGACGCCCCGGTGACGCACGGCCGGGCCGACTCCGGCGACATCGAGATCGACCTCGTGGAGCTGTTCGGCGTGGTCGCCGAGCTCGCCGCCGACGTCGGCGTCGGGGTCGCCCTGCTCATCGACGAGATGCAGGACCTGCGCATCGACGACGTCTCGGCGCTCTGCGCGGCCTGCCACGAGCTCTCCCAGTCCGGCGCCCCGCTCGTCGTGGTCGGCGCCGGCCTGCCGCATCTGCCCGCCGTGCTCTCCGCCTCGAAGTCCTACTCCGAGCGCCTGTTCCGCTACGTGCGCATCGGCCAGCTGGACCGCGCCGACGCCGACTTCGCCCTCACCGCCCCGGCCGAACGCGAGGACGCGAAGCTGACCCAGGAGGCGCTCGACGCGCTCTACGAGGTCTCCGGCGGCTACCCCTACTTCGTGCAGGCCTACGGCAAGGCCGCCTGGGACGCCGCGGTCCAGAGCCCGATCGACACCGAGGACGTGCGCGTGGCCGCGCCCGACGCGGGCGCGGAGCTCGCCGTCGGGTTCTTCGGCTCGCGCTACGAGCGCGCGACCCCGGCCGAGCGCGAGTACCTCCAGGGGATGGCCGAGCTCGCCGAGGGCACCGACGACCCCGTGCTCACCTCGGCGCTCGCGAAGCACCTCGGCAAGCGGGCCTCGTCGTTGTCCCCTGCCCGGGACAGTCTGTTGCGCAAAGGCCTGGTGTTCTCCGCCGAACGCGGCTGGATCGCCTTCACCGTGCCGCACTTCGGCCGGTTCCTGCTCGGACGCCACTAGACCGGCCACCAGGAGACCCGGCCGCCGCCGTCCGGACACGGAGAGTGCGGCCCCGGACCGTTTCTGCGCCGCTAGGGTGAACCTGGCCAGGCGGGTAACGAACGCCGGGCCCCGCACGACACACCACACGAGCCCCGTGGCCCTGCCGGACCCCCGACCTGGCAGGGCCGCGGGGTTTCTCCGTGTCCGGGCCCCGGGGGCCGTGCAGCGACGACCGGCGGACCGGGCGATCCGGCCCTGCCCGTACGATCCCGGCGTGTCGGACCCCCGGCTGGAAATCCAGATGCTGCACGACCGCGTGCTCGTCTCGCCGACGCCCGGCGAGGGCGAGCGTCGCAGCACCGGCGGCATCGTGATCCCGGCGACCGCGTCGGTCTCGAAGCGGCTCGCCTGGGGCGAGGTGTACGGCACGGGGAACCACGTCCGCACGGTCAAGGTCGGGGACCGTGTCCTCTACGGACCCGAGGACCACGCCGAGGTGGAGGTCGACGGCAGGACCTTCGTGGTCCTGCGTGAGCGCGACCTGCACGCCGTGGCCAGCGCCACCACCGAGCCGACGAGCGGGACGGGCCTCTATCTGTGACGACTCCTCCGAACCCCGGTCCGGAGCAGCCCCGGGGCAGCATCCGCACCGAGGGCGACCCGTTCGACGGGGACGCCACGCGCTCGCTCGCGCCCGAGCCGGGCCCGGATCACGACGTCGAGGCGACTGTGCAGCTCTCGTCGGTCGACGGCCCGGACGGGCCGCCGGCCCCGCGGGCCGGTGACGACGGCGGGCGCGGGCGCAGGCGGCTGGTGGTCGGCGGCGGCGCCGTGGCCGGCCTGCTCGCGCTGCTCTACGTCGTCGACCTGCTCGTCTCGGCGACCGACGTCCCCCGGGGAGTGGTCGTGGGCGGGGTGGAGATCGGCGGCATGAACTGGCTCGCCGCGCAGGACTCCCTGCGCACACGGCTCGGCCCCCGCGTCACGCGCCCGATCGCCCTCGTCGCGGGCAGCGGCCCCGACGCCGCCACCACCACCCTCGATCCGCGCACAGCCGGGCTCGACCTCGACGTCGACGCCACCATCGACCAGGCGGGCGAGCAGCCGCTCAACCCCTTCACCCGGCTCGCGTCGTTGTTCTCCGACCGCGAGGTCGCGCCGGTGAGCAAGGGCAACCCCGTCGCCGTCGGGCAGGCGATCGACCGGGTGCGCCCGCAGCTCGACCGGCCCTCGGTCGAGGGCACCATCCGCTTCGACGGCGCCCGCCCGGTGCCCGTCCCGCCCGATCCCGGCCACGTCGTCGACGCCGCGGCCGCGCCCGGCGTCGTGCTCGAGCACTGGCTCGACCCCGCGCCGGTGGCGCTGCCGGTGACGCCGCAGCCGGTGTCGGTGACCCGGGACGGCATCGACACCGCGATCCGCGAGGTCGCCCAGCCCGCGGTGGCCGGGCCGGCCTACGTCGTCGGGGACGGGCGCAACGCGACCCTGAGCCCGACCGAGATCGGCACGTTCCTGCGGTTCGACCCCGACGGCACCGGGGGGCTGCGGCCCCGCGTCGACGTCCCGGCCGCGCAGGCGGTCGTCGACCGCGACCTGGGACCGACCGAGGCCGAGGCCAAGGACGCGTTGTTGCGCTTCCAGGGCGCGGCCGCGACCGTCGTCCCCGCGTTCACCGGACGGCAGATCGACTATCCGAAGACGTTCGCGGGCCTCGTGGAGGCCCTTCGCAAGCCGGTCGACGCGGCGCCGCCGACGACGTTCACCCCGCCGCCCACCCCGCCCGGCGGCACGCCCGCCCCGCCGCCCCCCGCCGCGCGTCGCGCGGTGAACGCGGTGTACACGACGACGCCGCCGAAGGTCACCACCGAGGCGCTGCAGGCGCTCGGCCCGGCCACCGTCATCGGCGAGTTCCAGACAGGTGGGTTCGCCGCGGACTCGGGCCAGAACATCAAGCGCGTGGCCGACCAGGTCAACGGCGCGACGGTGAAGCCCGGCGACACCTTCAGCCTCAACGGCTTCACCGGCCCCCGCGACGCCGGGCAGGGCTACGTCGAGGCCGGGATCATCGAGGACGGCGTGCCGGCCCGCGGCATCGGCGGCGGCATCTCGCAGTTCGCGACGACGCTCTACAACGCCACGTACTTCGCCGGCCTCCAGGAGGTCGAGCACAAGGAGCACAGCTTCTGGATCAGCCGGTACCCCGCCGGTCGCGAGGCGACGGTGTTCGAGGGCGCGATCGACCTGAAGTTCCGCAACGACGGCGACACCCCGGTCCTCATCCGGACGCAGTGGACGCCGTCGTCGATCAAGGTGCAGATCTACGGGCACAAGCGCTACGACGTCACCTCCCAGACCGGCCCGCGCACGAACCCGGTCCCCCCGGGCACCAAGAACCTCGCGGGGGATCCGAGGTGCAAGCCCTCCCAGGGCGTCGGCGGCTTCACGATCACCGACACCCGGGTGCTCGCGGACGTGAGGACCGGCCAGACGCGCAGCGAGCCGCGGACGGTGCACTACGAGCCGGAGCCGCAGATCACCTGCTAGGTGGCCTGCGGCCTCGTGAGCACTAATCCGTCCTATAGGGCGGATTAGTGCTCACGAGGGCTCCGCCCACCTAGTGTCCTGCGCCGGAAATCCGCTACATAAAGTTGTAGGGTTTCCGAATGACGAGGACGGGGCGCCCGAAGACCGAGCTGGTCCTGGGTGATGAGGAGCGTGCCCAGTTGCAGCGGTGGGCGCGGCGGGCCAAGTCGGCGCAGGCGTTGGCGTTGCGGTCCCGGATCGTGCTGGCCTGCGCGGACGGAGAGCCCAACGCGGCGGTGGCGGCCCGGCTGGGGTGCTCAGCGCCGACGGTGGGCAAGTGGCGGTCGCGGTTCGTCGAGCGCCGCCTCGATGGACTGATCGACGAGCCACGGCCGGGCCGCCCGCCCACCATCAGCGCCGAGCAGGTCGAGGACGTGGTCGTCTCCACCTTGGAGTCGACACCGGCGAACGCGACCCATTGGTCGCGGGCGAAGATGGCCGAGCGCAGCGGGCTCTCGCGTTCCACCATTGGTCGGATCTGGCGCGCGTTCGACCTCAAGCCCCACCGCGAGGACGGGTTCAAGCTCTCAGGCGACCCGTCGTTCGTGGAGAAGGTCCACGACGTCGTCGGGCTCTACCTGCATCCGCCCGAGGCGGCGGTGGTGCTCTGTGTGGACGAGAAGTCCCAGGTCCAGGCCCTGGCCAGGTCCCAGCCGGCGTTCCCGATGATGCCCGGGATGCCCGAGCGTCGGACCCACGACTATGTCCGCCACGGCACCACCAGCTTGTTCGCCGCGTTGAACACCGCCGACGGGACGGTGATCTCCAGCCTGCACCGCCGCCACCGCGCCGTGGAGTTCCGCAAGTTCCTGACCAAGATCGACGCCGAGGTCCCCGAGCACCTCGAGGTGCATCTAATCTGCGACAACTACGGCACCCACAAGAGCCCGACCGTCACCACCTGGCTGGAACGCCACCCGCGCTTCCACATGCACTTCACCCCGACCTACTCGTCGTGGATCAACCAGGTGGAGAGGTTCTTCGGCTACGTGACCACCGAACTGCTCCAGCGCAGCGACCACCGCAGCGTCCAAGCTCTCGAAGCCGACATCCGCGCCTGGATCAAGGCCTGGAACGACCACCCGCGGGCCTTCATCTGGACCAAGACCGCCGAGCAGATCCTCGAATCCCTCGCACGACTTCTACAACGAACTACTGGTGCAGGACACTAGTCCGTGCCGCTCTCCATCGCCGCCCGGTCGAGGGCGGACTCGTCGACCTCGTCCTCCTCGGCGCGGCCGGCGATCTGGGCGGAGCGTCCGGGCTCGATCTCGCCGACGAACGCCGCCTGCCCGGTGAGCTGGCCCATCGCGGCGTACTGCTCGAGCTTGGCGCGCGAGTCGGCGATGTCGAGGTTGCGCATGGTCAGCTGCCCGATCCGGTCCACCGGCCCGAACGCCGCGTCCTCGGTGCGCTCCATGGAGAGCTTGTCCGGGTGGTAGGACAGCGTCGGGCCCTCGGTGCGCAGGATCGAGTAGTCCTCCCCCCGGCGCAGCCGCAACGTCACCTCGCCGGTGACGGTGCGCCCGATCCAGCGGGTCAGGCTCTCGCGCAGCATGATCGACTGCGGGTCGAGCCAGCGGCCCTCGTACAGCAACCGGCCGAGGCGGCGCCCCTCGGTGTGGTAGTTCGCGATCGTGTCCTCGTTGTGGATCGCGTTCAGCAGCCGCTCGTAGGCGACGAAGAGCAGCGCCATGCCGGGCGCCTCGTAGATGCCCCGGCTCTTGGCCTCGATGATCCGGTTCTCGATCTGGTCGGACATGCCGAGACCGTGGCGCCCGCCGACCGCGTTCGCCTCGACCACGAGCGCGACGTGGTCGTCGAACCGCACGCCGTTGATCGCGACGGGGTAGCCCTGCTCGAACCGGATCGTGACGTCCTCGGGCGCGATCGGGACGGCGGGGTCCCAGAACCGCACGCCCATGATCGGCTCGACGATCTCCAGGGACTCGTCGAGGTGCTCGAGGGTCTTCGCCTCGTGCGTCGCGCCCCAGATGTTGGCGTCGGTGGAGTACGCCTTCTCCTTGCTCGCGCGGTAGGGCAGATCGCGCTCGACGAGCCACTGGGACATCTCGGCGCGGCCGCCGAGCTCGTCGACGAAGGCCGCGTCGAGCCAGGGCTTGTAGATGCGCAGCCGGGGGTTGGCGAGCAGGCCGTAGCGGTAGAACCGCTCGATGTCGTTGCCCTTGTAGGTCGAACCGTCGCCCCAGATCGAGACGCCGTCGTCGTGCATGGCGCGCACCAGTAGGGTGCCGGTCACGGCGCGGCCGAGCGGGGTCGTGTTGAAGTACGCCCGGCTACCGGAGCGGATGTGGAAGGCGCCGCACTGCAGCGCCACCAGACCCTCCTCGACCAGCGGCCCGCGGCAGTCGATCAGGCGCGCGATCTCGGCGCCGTACTGCTTCGCCCGGTCCGGGAGCGTGCCCATCTCCTCCTCGTCGTACTGACCGAGGTCGGCCGAGTAGGCGCACGGCACCGCGCCGTGCTCGCGCATCCACGCGACCGCGACCGACGTGTCCAGCCCGCCGGAGAACGCGATCCCGATCCGCTCGCCGGCCGGGAGACTGGTCAGCACCTTCGACACGCGCGCGAACCTATCTCCCGGGGTCGTGTGACCCGGGGATCACCCTTGGCCTGACGGCTTGTGCGTGCCCTATCGGCGTGCTGTGTTGCTGTCGCGCCTGGGCACGGAAACGCACGCACGAGACCGAAGGTCAAAACGCGGCGACGTCCAGATCCATGATCGCGTTGTCGGCGGCGTCGACGACGGCCCGGCGCGCGGTCAGCTCCGGCAGGACGGTGCGGGCGAAGAAGCGGGCGACGCCGACCTTGCCCTCGTAGAACGCCGTGTCCCGGCCCGCCGACCCGCCGTCGAGGGCGCCGATCGCGACCTCGGCGCTGCGCAGCAGCAGGTAGCCGATGAGCATGTCGCCGACGCTCATCAGGAGGGTCACCGCGTGCTGCCCGACCTTGTAGAGGTTGGTGACGTCGTCCTGCGAGGAGGTCAGGAAGCCGATCATCGTGCCGAGCATGCCCTGCACGTCGGCGAGCGCGGTCGCGAGGAAGGCGCGCTCCTCCTTGAGGCGGCCGTTGCCACCCTCCGAGTCCAGGAAGGCCTGGATCAGACCCGCGACGTGCAGCAGCGCCTGGCCGTTGTCCTTCACGATCTTGCGGAAGAAGAAGTCCTGCGCCTGGATCGCCGTGGTGCCCTCGTAGAGCGAGTCGATCTTGGCGTCCCGGATGTACTGCTCGATCGGGTAGTCCTGCAGGTAGCCCGAGCCGCCCAGGGTCTGCAGCGCGATCGTGAGCTTCTCGTAGGCCCGTTCGGAGCCCACGCCCTTGACGATCGGCAGCAGGAGGTCGTTGACCTTCTCGGCCAGTGCCACGTCCTCCGCGGAGACAGCGCCGGACTCGGCGTCCGCCGCGGTGCCCAGGCGCACCGTGTCCTGGTAGGTCGCCGTGAACGCGTACACCGCACGCAGCCCCTCGGCGTAGGCCTTCTGCAGCAGCAGCCCACGGCGCACGTCGGGGTGGTTGGTGATCGGCACCCGCGGCGCGGCCTTGTTGGTCTGCTGGGTGAGGTCGGCGCCCTGGATGCGCTCCTTGGCGTACTCGAGGGCGTTGAGGTAGCCCGTCGAGAGCGTGCCGATCGCCTTCGTGCCGACCATCATCCGGGCGTACTCGATGACCTGGAACATCTGCGCGATGCCGTCGTGCACGTCGCCGAGCAGCCAGCCGGTGGCCGGGGTGCCGTGCGCACCGAAGGTCAGCTCGCAGGTGGCCGAGGCGTTGAGGCCCATCTTGTGCTCGACTCCCGTGACGAAGGCGCCGTTGCGCTCGCCCAGCTCGCCGGTCTCGGGATCGAAGTGGAACTTCGGTACGAGGAAGAGGGAGAGCCCCTTGGTGCCCGGCTTCGCGCCCTCGGGGCGGGCGAGCACCAGGTGCATGATGTTCTCGGTCAGGTCCTGGTCGCCACAGGTGATGAAGCGCTTGACGCCCTCGATCGACCAGGTGCCGTCGCCGTTGTCCTTGGCCTTCGTGCGGCCCGCGCCGACGTCCGACCCGGCGTCGGGCTCGGTGAGGACCATCGTCGCGCCCCAGCCGCGGTCCACGATGAGCTGAGCCCAGTGCTTCTGCTGCTCGGTGCCGTTGCGGTAGATCACCGAGGCGAAGCTCGGGCCGGCCATGTACATGAAGACCGGCGCGTTGGCGCCGAGGATCATCTCGCCGGCGGCCCACTGCACCGAGGGCGGCACGCCCATCCCGCCGAGCTCGTTGTCGGCCGAGAGCCGCCACCACTCCGCGTCCCACATCGTGCGGTAGGACTTCTTGATGCCCTCGTCGAGGTAGGCCGCGTGCTCGGCGGGGTCGAAGCGCACCGGGTTGCGGTCACCGGACTCGTAGGACTCCGCCAGCGGTCCCTGCGCGAGCGCGGCGGCCTCGTGCAGCAGGGCCCGCGCCGTCGCCTCGTCGGTCTCGGCGAACGGCCCGCTCCCGAAGTGGTCCTGCACGCGCAGCAGCTCGAACAGGGTGAACTCGATGTCGCGGACGTTGGCGCGGTAGTGACTCATCCGGATCTCGCTCCACACTCGATGGTCGGCACCCCGGCGGGCGCACGAGCCGGCTCGTACCGGCGGGTAACCGCAGCTTATTACCGGGTGGTAACCGTGTCGAGTGCGGCCCTGGCCTCCGCGGAGAGCCGCCGTCGGGTCCGGCGTCGTGGGACACTCCCGTCCTGGACGCGGGCGGAGGGCAGGACGGTGCGGCTGGCGACGACGCGGGCGCTGGAGTCGTTGCGCACGCTGCTCGTCACCGCCGACCCGGGGCTGTCCCGGCTGCGCCTTGCCTCGGTCGCGGTGGCCTCGATGGCACTCGCCGCGGGCCTGATCGCCCTCGGACGGGCGACCGTGCTCGCCGGGGAGCCGGTCACGATCGTGCTGTTCGCGGGCGTGCTCGCGATGATCTCCAACCTCGCGGTCAACGAGACCTCGTTGCCCCGGCAGCGGGTCACCACCGCCCTCATGGTGCTGCCCGCGCTCGTCTCGACGATCGCCGGCACGTTGCTCTCGCCGCACCGGGTGATCGCCGACGCCGTCTTCGTGGCCGTGATGATCGGCGCGGTCTACGTGCGCCGGTTCGGGCCGCGCGGGTTCGCGCTGGGACAGGCCGCGTTCATGCCCTTCTTCTTCACGCAGTTCCTCAAGGCCCAGCCGGCGCAGGTCCCGGCGCTGTGCGTGGCCGTGGTCGTCGGCCTGGGCTCGACGGTGCTCCTGCGCGGAGTGGTGTTCGCGGAGCGACCCGAGCGCACGCTGCGCCGGGTGGTCGACGCCTTCCGCGCTCGGGCACACGAGACGGTGCTGCGCGTCGACGACGTCCTCGCCGCCACCCAGGCCGCCGCCGACGGCAGGCCCGCCCCCGGCCGGTCCACCGGCGGCGAGCACGAGCAGGTCGGCGACGCCGTGCTGGAGCGGCTCTACCGCGCGCGCCGGCGCCTCAACGAGACCGCGCTGCTGGTGGACGACGCGCTCGAGCGCACCACCGCCGGGCGCGTGTGGCCCGGACTCGACAACGACGTGCTCGCACTGCGGGTCCTCGACACCGAGCTCGGTCTCGAGCGTCTGGGCGTGGCGGTGCGGCGGATGGCGCGTGCCGGGAAGCCCGGTTCCGGGGAGGAGGACCAGCGCGCCACCCCGCTCGCCCTCACCGCGCTGCGTACCGGGCTCGCACACCTCGGGCGGGCGCTCGAACGGAAGGTCCCCCACCGGCGGGTCCTCGGCGAGCTCGCCGACGCGCGGGGGGCCGTGGCCGGCCTCGTCGCGGACACCCGGCGCGGGCAGGAGCGGGTGCAGCGCGCCGCGTTCGCGGTCCGCCGGGTCGCCGACTCCGTCGAGTACGCCCAGCGCGACCTCCCGGCCCGCCCGGGCGAGCCCGTGACCGGGGCCGTCACGCGGTCCGGGGTACCGCGCCCCGCCACGCCGGTCGCGGTCGCGGGCGAGGCCGCCGCCGACGGCATCGCCGACGGGCGCCCCGACCGTGCCGGGCACGACGACCGGACCGCCGAGGACCACGACGCGGGCCGGACCGACGAGGACCGGACCGACGGCGACCGGACCGCCGACGACCGGACCGCCGACGCCCACGACGCCGGCCTGCTGCTCACCACCCGGCAGGCGGTCCAGGTCGGCGTCGGGACGACCCTCGCGATCGTCGGCGGCGAGCTCCTCTCCCCACAGCGGTGGTACTGGGCGGCGATCGCGGCCTTCGTCGTGTTCGCCAACACCAGCAGCCGCGGCGACCTGCTCTCGCGGGGCTGGGGGCGCGTCGTCGGCACCGTCGGCGGGGTCGCGGCCGGCATGGGCCTCGCCGCGCTCACCTCCGGCAACGAGGTCGCCTCGCTGATCCTGCTCTTCGCCTGCGCGTTCCTGGCCCTGTACCTGGTGCGGGTCTCGCCGGGCATGCTGGCCTTCTGGCTCACCGCGGTGCTCGCGCTGGTCTACGGGCTCATCGGCCAGTTCAGCGTCGAGACGCTCGTGATGCGCATCGTGGAGACCCTCATCGGCGTGGCGGCGAGCGTGCTCGCGGCGTTCCTCGTGCTGCCCAAGGGCACCCGGGAGGCGTTCGGCGAGGCCACCGAGAAGTTCGTCGACACCGCCGACGACGTCCTCGACGGCACGGTCGCCACGGTCCTCGGATCCACCCCCGACACGCCGCCGCTCGAGCGGGCCCGGGACATGGACACCGCGCTCGCGACGCTGCGGGCGCGAGCGCGGCCGCTGCTCGTCGACACCCCCAGCAGGCGCGGCCGTTCGAGCCACCGCCGCGCACTGCGGGTGTTCGTCGTCGTGGACCACTACGCCCGCGCGCTCGCCCGGCTCGCCGCGGACGTCGGGAGGACGCCGGACCCGGGCTGGGGCCCGACGCTGCGCCCGGCTCTGCAGGCGGTCCGCGACAACCTCGACGGTCTGCGCGACGTGGTGGTCCGCGGCAAGCGTCGTTCGGACGGCGGGCAGGTGCTGGTCCGCTCCGCCGAGGACCTCCTCGACCGCGCCGAGGCCTACGCCGCCCGGGAGGAGGAGCCGCGGCGCCGGCAGGACGCGCTCGTCGTCACCCGCCTGCTGCGTCGCATCGACCAGGCCGTCGTGGCGCTCGCGGTGGACCTCGGCGCCGCGCGGGACGAGGAGGCGCAGGAGGTCCGTCAGTCCCCGAGCAGGCGGGCCAGCGCCGGGTTGGTGAACACCCGGTCGGGGTCGTAGGCGTCGCGGACCCGCAGGAAGTCGGGCAGCTGCGGGTAGGCGGCCGCGACGTCGGGCGCCGCGAAGTCGTGCCGGGTGCCCCAGTGCGGGCGGCCCCCGTGCGCGCGCAGCACCTCGGCGGTGCGACCCAGCACCGGTCCCGGGTCGGTGCCGCGGGGGACGCGGACCGCGACCCAGCCCGTCGGCCGTCCGTGCGCGGGGTGCAGCCAGCCGGACTCGGCCGCCCCGAGGCGCATCCGCACCGGCAGCCCCGTCTCGAGCCCGTCGGCCAGGGCGCCGAGCAGGGCCCGGAGCCCGTCGGTGAGGGCCTCGCGGGGCAGCGCCCACTCGCTCTGCTCGTAGCGGACCGCGGGCGGGTCGAAGAGCACCCGGTGCCCTGCGCCCGTGGCCGAGACGGTGCGCGCCAGCCGGGAGGCGACCCGGTTCAGCGACGGCGCGAGGCGGGGTAGGGCCCGCTCGACGACGACCGCGCCGCCCAGGGCCGTCCGCCCGGTCGCCCCGGCGCTGGTGATCCCGACCGTGCGCTCCCGGGCCTCGCGGGGTTCGTCGTCCTCCACGTCGGACTCCTCGAGCGCCGGGTCGGCGGGATCGACGTACTCGGCCCAGCGCGCGAGCGCGGTGGCTGCGGAGGGGAAGAGCGCGGCCTCGGCCAGGTCGTGGTCGTCCCAGAAGTCCGGGTCGAGCACCTCGTCCACCGGCCGCGATGCGCGCGTGACCCGCATCGCCACCGCGGGGACGACGGCGAGCTCCACGTCGAGGACGACGCCCAGGGCGCCGAGCGAGGTCCGCGCGGCGTCGAGCTCGGCGCGCGGGACGTCGCGGACACGGCCGCGGCCGTCGACCAGCCGCATCCCGAGCACCGCCTCGGAGAGCGAGCCGGCGCCCGGCGCGCTGCCGTGGACGCCGACGGCGAGTGCGCCGCCGAGGGTCGGGCCGCGCAGGTCGAGCGGGACCCGCAGCGCGAGGCCCCGCTCGTCCAGCGCCTCCTGGAGATCCCCGATCGTCGTGCCGCCCCGCACGCGGACCGTGGCGTGGTCGCCGCGGCCGTCGGAGGAGACGGCCGTGATGCCCGAGAAGACGGAGACGTCGAGGTGGACGCCGTCGGTGACGGCGAGGTCGGAGAAGCCGTGCCCGGAGCCGACGGGACGGACGGTGTGCCCCCGCTGCGCGGCGCGGCGGACCACCCCGGCGACCCCGGCCTCGTCGAGCGGCCTCGCCGTCGCCACGGGTCGGCACCGCTGCCCGTCCGACCAGTTCGTCCACATCCGGGTCAGCCTAGGACCCGCTGCCCCGAGCGCGGGGGAGCTCGACCCGGCCTCGACCCGACGCGTCCCGGGGGCGATCGCGTGGCGTCGCCCCCGGGACCGCCGGGCCGGTCAGGCGACGAACGTGCCGATCGCGACGTCGGCGGCGTCGCGGACCGTGGCCGCCGTCGTCCCGGCGGCGGAGCGAGCGCTCTCGGCCCACTCGGCGAGCTCACCGGACACGTCCGAGGACTGGCCGGTGAGCTCCCGGGTCTGCTTCGCGAGCTTCCGCGAGGCCCGGCGGGCCCGCCAGCCCAGGGACGGCTTCCCCTCGGTGTCCACGGCGGCGAGGATCAGCCCGCCGAGCAGCCCGAGGTTCTTGAGGAAGTGCTGCTGTTCGGCGGCACGCTGCGTCGGGTCGTCGTACTCCCAGAACGGGTGCCCGGTCACCGTCGTCGGGACGACGCTGCCCGCGAGCAGGAGCGAGGCGGTCCGCGGGAACTTCCCGAGAGCGAGCAGCACGCCCGCCCCGATCTTCACGCCGGCGTCGATGCGGACGAGCTGCTCGGGCTCGGTCGGTGCCTGTGGCGGCAGCTTGTCCCCGAGGACGTCCTGGGCCTGCTGGACCTTGGGCGCGACCTTCCCGATGCGTGGCTCGGGGTTGAGCAGGGTGTCGATCCCGCCCTTGATGAACACCGCGGCCAGCAGGGGCCGGGCGAGGCGACGGACCAGCATGGGTGGAGACCTCCGGAGGCAGAGATGGGTGGGCGGGGCGATACCCGGCCCCGGGTCGGGGCACACCTCACCACGTCCGCGCTCCCGCGCTCGCGGCACCCGGCTCCGTGTCCCGGACACACGACGAGGGGCGACCTCCGTCCGCTCCCCAGCGCGGAGGCGCCCCTCGTTCGCGTGTCGTCACGCCGGCCGTCGCGGCGGGTCCGGACACCCCCGACGGGTCCGGACCGGCACCTCAGCGACGCAGGACGTGACGCCCGCTCTCGGGTTCCGCCTGCGGCCGGCGACGGCGCTCGGCCCGGCGGCGCAGCTCGTCCTCCGTGGAGACCGGCCGGTCGTCGTCCCACGACGGCGGAGGCACGGACTCGACCGGCGCGAGTCCCCGCCGCCGCGGGCCCTGGGCCGGGAAGGGACCCGAGCCGGGGTGCGGCTGGGGGATCGCCGGCTCGGCGCGGCGGGAGCGCACCTCGCGCTCACGGCGCTCGGGCCGTCCGTACCGGTCCTCACGACGACGCTCGTCGCGCCAGGACCGGGCCTCGTGCGCGACCGACCGGAAGATCGGGGTGGCGTCGAGCTCCGCGAGCGGGGGCACCGCCGCCAGCGCGGGGCGCCGGTACTCGGCGTGCGCGCGCTGCTCCCGGGCGAGGCGCTCCCGCGCCAGCCGCTCGGACTCGACGTCGCGGTCGCTGCGCGGGGAGCGCACCCGCTCCAGCCGCGCCGGCTCGTCGTACGTCCACGAGCCCGTGGAGTCGAGACGCCATCCGCCGCGCACCGTCTCCTCTCGCCAGACCCACATGTTCCACCTCCGCCGTTGAACCACACGGTTGTGTCGTCGCTGGGGCGAACGGCCCTGTCTCCCCGCGACAGACGGGGTAACGGCACGCAGGTGCCCGACCTTGTGGGCGACGCGCCGAGTCAACCGCGACACGCCGGAACTCCCCCTGACCGTGTGTCACTCCACCGGTGCAAGAGGCGCGGTCCGGGCACCAGCGCGCGGGTCGTGACGATGCGTCACGTCAACGTGCTCGACTGAGGCACCCGGGTGAGACCTCCGGGCGCGCGACCCGCGTACGGCGGGTCGTCCACCAGATCGAGTGGGTGCGCACGGTGGTGGCGCACCCCGTCGAGCGAGCGGGGCCCGTCGGCGCGACCATGCGCCGGTGCGATGCGTGGTCACCGGTGCGACCGGCTACATCGGCGGGCGCCACGCCTCGCGACTCGTGGCCGAGGGCCACACCCTCCGCTGCGTGGTGCGCACGCCGGCGAAGACCAAGGACATCCCGTGGGCCCGCAGGTGGCTTCGCCTCGTGAGCACTTTCGGTGGCTATGACCCCGAAAAGTGCTCACGAGCGCGCAGCGCACCTAGTCCAACCGAGCCACGACCTCGCGGGGCAGCTCCAGGGCCGCGGCGGCGCAGTTCTCCTCGAGGTGCTCGAGCGAGGCGGTGCCCGGGATCGGCACCATGACCGAGCTGCGCTGGAGCAGCCAGGCGAGGGCGACCTGGGCCGGGGTGGCGCCCAGCGAGAGAGCGGCGTCGTGCGCGACGTTGCCCTCCTGCGCGAGGGAGCCGGCGTCCGCGGGGGCCCACGGGATGAAGGCGATGCCGTGCTCGGTGCAGTGGCGCAGCTCGGCGTCGGAGGACCGGTCGACGAGGTTGTAGCGATTCTGCACCGACGCGACGTCGACGATCTCGCTCGCGGCCTCGATCTGCTCGACCGAGACCTGGGAGAGGCCCACATGGCGCACCTTGCCCTCGCGCTGCAGGTCGGCGAGCAGTCCGAACTGCTCGTCGGCGGCGACGTGGGGGTCCACGCGATGGAGCTGGAAGAGGTCGATGGTCTCCACGCCGAGCCGGCGCAGGCTCATCTCGCACTCCTGGCGCAGGTACTCGGGCCGCCCGCAAGCGATCCAGCGGTTCGGTCCGGTGCGCAGCAGGCCGGCCTTGGTGGCCACCGTGACACCGCGGTAGGGGTAGAGGGCCTCGCGGACGAGCTCCTCGCTGACGTAAGGCCCGTACGAGTCCGCGGTGTCCACGAAGTCGACCCCGAGCTCGATCGCGCGTCGCAGCACGGCGATCGCGTTGTCGGCATCCTTCGGCGGGCCCCAGATGCCCTCGCCGGTCAGTCGCATCGCGCCGTACCCGAGCCGGCGCACCGCGAGCTCACCACCGAGCTCGAACGTTCCCGCCGCGGCCGCCGCTGACTGCGTCGTCGTCACGTGGCAACTCCCTTCCCTGCGCGAAGACCCCACACTCCCACCCCCGCCCCACCGCCCGACCACCCCAGTGGCCGATGTCCCACGACCGCGCGCGTGAGATCGTTCACCCTTCCTGACCCCCTGACGTGACATCGATCTATGTCACATAGCCGCAGGTCAGAGCCGTGCCGGCTCTGCGTCCTCGGCGAAGAGGTCCGCCACGCGGTCGGCGGTGGCGTGGGCGCGGGCGGTCGTGGCGAGCACGCCGATCACCGCGATCAGCAGGGTCGCCGCCGCCACGACCCACCACGCCGCGGAGAGCCCGACGGCGACGCTCGCGGCGGCGGCGACGACGGTGCCGCTCACCGCCACACCGAGGGACTGGCCGACCTGGCGGCTCGTGGACGCGACGGCCGCGGCCACGCCCGCCTGGCTGCGCGGCATCCCGCTGACGGCGGTGTTGGTGATCGGCGGGTTCACCAGGCCGAACCCGATGCCGTACACGCCGTAGGCGACGAGCAGGACCCACAGCGGCGTCGTCGGGCCGGCCAGGGCGATGACGACCGCGACCGCGGTCGTCGCGGTCCCGGCGACGACGAGCGAGGGGCGCGGTCCGCGCGAGGCCACCAGCCGCCCGGACAGCGGCGCGCAGATCGTGGCGGTGACGGCCGCGGGCAGCAGTGCGAGCCCGGCGTGCAGGGCGGAGAGTCCGCGGACCTCCTGCAGATAGAGCGTGGAGAGGAAGAGGAACGACCCGAAGCCCGCGAACGCGCACACCGCCACGACCGTCGCCGAGGAGAACGGGACGCTGGAGAAGAAGCGCAGCTCGATCAGCGGCTCCCGTCGGCGACGCTCCCACACCAAGAGCGCGACCAGTGCGACGAGCGCCAGCCCGCCGAGCCCCACGATCAGCGGCGAGCCCCATCCAGCGCGCGGTCCCTCGATCACCGCGGTCACCACCGAGCCGAGGAGCACGACGACGAGCACCTGACCGAACGGGTCGGGCCGGCGGCCGCGGGCCGCACGCGACTCGGGCACCCAGCGCGCCGTGGCCGCGATCGCGACGAGGACCACCGGCACGTTGACCCAGAAGATCGCCCGCCAGCCCACGGCCTCGGTGAGCACCCCGCCGAGCACCGGGCCGAGGCCCAGCGAGATGCCGACCACCGATCCCCAGATCCCGATCGCCCGCGCCCGCTCGCGCGGGTCGGTGAACACGTTGGTGACGATCGACATCGCGACCGGGTTGAGCATCGTCCCGCCGAGGCCCTGGACCGCGCGGGCCGCGATGAGCCAGCCGATCGAGGGCGCCAGGCTGCACAGCAGCGACCCCACACCGAAGAGCCCGAGCCCGATCTGGAAGGTGCGCTTGCGCCCGACCCGGTCCCCGGTGGCGCCCGCGAGCATGAGGAAGCAGGCGAGAACGAGAGTGTAGGCGTCGATCGTCCACTGCAGGCTGGTGATCGACGCCTGCAGATCGGTGCGGATCGACGGCAGCGCGACGTTGACGATCGTGTTGTCCATCGAGACGACGAGCAGGCTCGTGCAGCAGATGAGCAGGACGAGGATCCGGCGGCGCAGGGTCGACACGTCCTGCCGATCCAGATCGTTGCTCACGCTCACGAGCCTAGGCCGGGTGCGACGGCGGGCCGGTGTGAGTCCGGAAGGAACCGTGCGTTCGGGAGAAAACGAGACGGTCGTCCTGACGGCGGTGCTTGCGCGGCCTAAGTTGCCCGCCATGGCGGGGACCGGACTGTTCGATCAGGCACGCGGTCTCACCCGCGAGCAGCGCAACGCGTTCCTCGCCGCCTGGCTCGGCTGGGCCATGGACGCCTTCGACTTCTTCCTCGTCGTGTTCGTGCTCACCAACATCGCGAAGGAGTTCGGGGAGTCCGAGACGACGGTCGCGTTCCTCACCACGGTCACGCTCATCGCACGACCGATCGGGGCACTGCTCTTCGGGATCTGGGCGGACAAGAAGGGCCGCCGCATCCCGCTGATGGTCGACGTCCTCTTCTACTCGGCGATGGAGGTCCTCTCCGGTCTCGCGCCGACCTTCACCGTGCTGATCGTCCTGCGCTTTCTCTTCGGGCTCGGGATGGGCGGCGAGTGGGGCCTCGGCGCCTCGCTGGCCCTCGAGAAGATCCCGGCGGAGAAGCGCGGCTTCTGGTCGGGGCTGCTGCAGCAGGGCTACCCGGTGGGCTACCTGCTCGCGACGCTCGCCAACTTCGCCATCACCCCCTACCTCGGCTGGCGCTGGCTGTTCGTGCTCGGCGCGATCCCGGCGCTCATCGCCTTCCTCATCCGCACCCGGGTCGGGGAGTCCGAGGCGTGGGAGCGCACCCAGGAGAAGGTGGCGCTGACCAAGGTCGGCCCCGGCCAGGTGTTCCTGAAGCCGGCCGTGCTCCGGCGGTTCCTCTACCTCATCGTGCTCATGACCCTGTTCAACTTCATGAGCCACGGCACCCAGGACTACGTGCCTACCTTCCTCAAGACCGACTTCCACGCCGGGACGGGAGCAGTCACCGTCATAGCGGTCATCTACAACATCGGCGCGATCCTCGGCGGCGCCTACTTCGGCGCTCTCTCGGAACGGTTCGGTCGCCGCCGGACGGCCGCACTGTGCGCGGTGCTCGGCATCCCGGTGGCCTTCCTGTTCGCCTACTCCCCGACGCTGGGCCTGGTCACCCTGGGTGCCTTCCTGCTCCAGCTCCTCGTGCAGGGCGGCTGGGGCGTCGTCCCGGCCCACCTCGCCGAGCTCTCGCCCGACGAGGTCCGCGGCTTCTACCCGGGCGTGACCTACCAGCTCGGCAACGCGATCGCGTCGTTCAACTTGCCGCTGCAGGCCGCGCTCGCGGCCTCGTTCAGCGGCTCGTTCGCGCTCGCGGCGGTGATCGTGCCGGTGCTCGTCCTCACGGCGGTCGTCCTGCTGCTCGGCCCGGAGGCCAAGGGGAAGGTGTTCGGGGCGCACGAGGAGGAGCACGTCCGGTAGGACGGGGTCGTGACCACCGCGCAACCCGACACCGCCGTCGTCATCACCACCACCGACTCCGACGAGGAGGCCGAGCGGCTCGCCCGGGGCCTCGTCGAGGCGCGGCTCGCGGCCTGTGTGCAGATCGTGGGCCCGATCCGCAGCGCCTTCCGGTGGGAGGGCTCGGTGTCGGTGGAGACCGAGTGGCAGCTGGTCGCGAAGACGGTGGCCGCGCGCGTCGACGAGCTCACCACGTGGATCGCCGCCGAGCACTCCTACGACGTCCCCGAGGTGATCGCCGTGCCGGTCACCGGCGGGCACGGGCCCTACCTGCGGTGGGTGACCCAGGAGACCGCGCGGACCGGCTGACCGGCGCTTAGCCTCGACAACGATGTCCCTCTCCCATAGCGCCGTGGCCCCCGGTCTGCGGCATGGCGATCAGGGCTTCCGCCGGATCTCGATCGGGCTGTTCTTCGCCGGCTTCACCACCTTCGCGCTGCTCTACGCCACGCAGCCGCTGCTGCCGCGACTGGTGGACGTGTTCGCGGTGTCCCCGGGCACCGCCTCCCTGTCCGTCTCGGTGACCACCGGCGGGCTCGCACTCGCGGTCATCCCCGCCTCCGCGCTCTCGGAGCGGTGGGGCCGGCGCCCGGTGATGCTGTGGTCGTTGCTCGCCGCGGTGATCCTCGGGCTGGCGGCCGCCGTCGCGCCGTCGTTCTGGCTGCTGCTCGTGCTGCGGGCGCTCGAGGGGGTGGCGCTCGCGGGGCTGCCCGCCGTGGGGATGGCCTACCTCGCCGACGAGATCGACACCGGCCACCTCGGCGGGGCGATGGGGCTCTACGTCGCGGGCAACTCCGTCGGCGGGTTCGGTGGGCGGATCGTGGTGAGCGCGATCGACGACCTCGCCGGGTCCTGGCGGGTGGCGCTCGGCGGGATCGCGGTGGTCTCCGGCGTGTGCCTGCTCCTGTTCTGGCTGGTCCTCCCCCCGTCGCAGCGCTTCGCCCCGACTCCGGTCGCGGCGCGCGAGCTGGCCGGTGAGGTCGCGGCCCACCTGCGCGACCCGGTGCTGCGGCGGCTCTTCGCGACCGGCCTGTTGCTGATGGGCACGTTCGTCTGTGCCTACAACTACGTCACCTTCCGGCTGCTCGGTCCGCCGTTCTCGCTGCCCGACCTCGTCGTCGGGTTCGTCTTCGTCCTCTACGCGGTGGGCACGGTCACCTCGACCGGGGCCGGCCGGCTCTCGGCGCGGTGGGGAACGCGCACGACGGTGCTGGTCGCGACCGGGGTCGCCGCGCTCGGGGCGCTCGCGATGCTGGCGCCGGTGCTCGCGCTGGTCGTCGGTGGGCTCGCGCTGCTCACCATCGGGTTCTTCGCCGGGCACGCGGTCGCCTCGGCGGCCGTCGGGCGCCGAGCCACGCACGGCCGCGCGGTGGCCTCGGGGATGTACCTGTTCAGCTACTACGTGGGCTCGTCGGCCGGCGGCACGCTCGGCGGGGTCGTGTTCGGCGCCGCCGGCTGGTCGGCCACCGTCGCGTTCCTGGTGGGACTGCTCGCCGCCACCGCCGTGGTCGTCGCGGGCCTGCGCTCGGCCGCCCTCCCCGCGCGAGGGGAACCCTCGGCTGGATAGAGGGACCGGATTCTCCCCTCGCGGGCGCTGGGGCGGCGCTACGCCGCCGTGACGCGGGCGCCGCACGCGCGGTGACCCCGGGCCGGTGGCCCTGCTGCCGGTCGCCCGCGAGTCAGGCCTGCCCTAGCCGCGGGCGATGTCGGCGAACCGGCTGTAGTGCAGCTGGTGCGCGACGGTGATCGTCGCCGTGGGCCCGTTGCGGTGCTTGGCCAGGATGAGGTCGGCCTCGCCGGCCCGCGGGTCGTCGCGCTCGAAGGCGTCCGGGCGGCTGATGAGCATGACCATGTCGGCGTCCTGCTCGAGGGAGTTGTGCACCACGATTCCGTTGGCCACGAAGTTGTGCGTCCCTGGGACCGTCGCGTCGAAGACCGGCTGGACACCGAGGCTGGTGATCTCAGCGATCGTGTCCCAGTACACGTCGTTCGACGCGAGCAGCTCGAGATCAGCGTCCTGGAGGATCGTGGCAACTCGCCCCAATCGGGTCCGGCTCGGGGCGCTCTTCCACTGGGCCGATCCGCAGAACTGCGTGCCCATCGACGCCGCGAACTGCCGATGGGACATGTCCCGCGCGTCGAGCGTGGTCCGAACGCGATCCCAGACCTCCCGCGGGACCGTGTCGAGGTTGGTGCTCCCCGCGATCCCTCGAAGGTGGACCGCCGCGGCCTTCGCCGCTTCGCTCCGGGCACCGTGCACGCCCACCTCGTCAAGGAAGGCCAGCTGGTTCTCGGCGCCGTACACGACGAGGTGCCACGAGTCGCGGTAACCCTCCTTGCGCACGTTCTTGATACGAGTGGCGATACCCAGACGGAGCATCAAGCGCGAGACGTCGTCCACGAGGCGGCGGCTGGTCGACGCGTAGTAGATGCGAGCCTGACGGGCCATGTCGTCCCATCGCACAGAACCGTCCGTCGCCCAGAGATGGTGGAGGAACTGCGCGATCTGCCGGCGCGGCAGCCTGAACACCGCCGAGGGCACGAACTTCTCGTGGCTCCGCAGGCCGAACAGCCCCAAATCGCTGAGCCACGCCGCGACGGGGTTCCGCCGACCGCGCGCCACCGGACGGGGAGCGGGGAGACGAAGGGACGTGCAGCGCGCGGCAGGGTGATCGTCGCGGACCGCCGTGACCCCGAAGTGACGGGCTGCGTCAGCGACCGCCCGAAGGTTGGCCTCGTCGGCGCTCGCGTACCGCAGGGGTTGGCGGCGCACGAATGAGCCGTCCCCGAGCAGGTGCGCGAGCATGACGACCTCGGCCTCCGGCCACGAGGAGGTGCGCTGCGGTTCCGGAGTGCTTCGCGGTACCGCGAGCCGGTCGCCCACCGCGAGCTCACCGAGGGGTCGCCAGCCGTCGAGGGTCATCATCTTGTGGTTCGCGGTCGCCTCCACCTCGCGTCCAGAGGCCAGTCGCAACCGGAACACTTCCTTCTCTCCGGTCGGAAAGACGCGGGTCATCGGCCGGGGCACCATCCGGAGCCGGTCGTCGAGCGACCACACGGGGACCTCGGTGGAGCCGGACACCAGCAGCTCCCCCAAGGTGACCTCCGCGCCGTTGTCCGCGCGCAGCACCCGGGTCCCGAGGGTCAGGCAGCCCGACTCCCGCAGATCGGAGAGCATCGGCTTCTTGTCGGTGCGCTGCTCGGGACCACGGTTGAGCTGGCTGATGGCGACCAGTGGGACCTCGAGCTCCTTCGCCAGCAGCTTGAGCTGGCGCGAGAACTCCGAGACCTCCTGCTGGCGGCTCTCGACCTTCTTGCCCGAGGTCATCAGCTGCATGTAGTCGAGGATGATCAGCTTGAGGTCGTGGCGCTGCTTGAGACGCCGGGCCTTCGCCCGGATCTCCATGATCGTCATGTTGGGGGAGTCGTCGATGAACATCGGCGCCTCGGAGATCTCACTCATCCGGCGGGCGAGCCGCGTCCAGTCGTCGTCGGTCATGGTGCCCGCGCGCATGTCGGCCAGCCGGATCTTCGCCTCGGCGGAGAGCATGCGCATGACGATCTCGGTGCGGCTCATCTCGAGTGAGAACACGACGCTCGTGAGGCCGTGCTTGACGCTCGCGCAGCGGGCGAAGTCGAGTCCCAGCGTCGAGTTGTGGGTCGGGATCATGGAGCGGGTCGCCAGGTAGAGGTGCTCCTCGCCCGCCACCTCCACGCACCGCACGGGCACCGACGGCACCGGCCGCACCTCGGTGATGTAGCGCCGCTCGGTCCCGACGTCCGACGTCGTGCGCCGGCGCTCCTTGTGCGCGAGGCGCTTGCGCTCCAGGCGGAACACGCTCTCCGTCGTGCTGAACGTGACGAGGTGGGTCCTGCCGTCCTCGTGGCGTCCGCGGAGCGCCGCCGTGGTGATCGAGCAGCGGAGGCCGAGCGAGGCGAGGAGCTCCGCCACGTCTCGGGCGAGACGGTCACGAGTCGCCGCGAACTGCAGGACACCGGTCGGCAGGACGGTGCCGTCGGAGTCCATGAGGCCGGCGAGCAGGGCCCGCCGTTGCGCCTCGGAGGCCCGCAGATAGGTCTCGGGGATGTGCTTGTCACCGAGGACGCCGAGGGTCCGCAGCCGACTCCGCACGGTGCCGACCGCGCCCTCCGGGAGCCGCAGTCCGTAGCGCAGCCCGCCCCCGAGGCCGCGCGCCACCAGGCCCTCGGCCTCGATGCGGGCCGCGATCTCCGGGTCGGCGCTCGTGCAGGTCGCGCTCTCGGCGGCACCGTCGCCCAGCCACACTCCCAGCGCGTAGGGCGGGAGGAGGAGATCCCGCTCCGGCAGGTCGAGCGGATCGCACGTGCTCACCGAGTGGTTGGCGCGGCGGTCGGTAGTCGACGTCCGCAGGGTGGCGGCGATCTCCTCCGTCGTGCGCACCGCCGCCGGGACGCGGTCCGAGCGCCGGGAGGCCCGGGTGTCGGTGAGCCACTGGTGCGCCGCGTCGGCCACGACGGTGGTGCCGTCCGAGAACGTCAGCTCGAAGCACGGGCGGCCCGTCATGACCCCGGTCGCCGCGACCACGCGGGTCGGGCGGCCCGAGCGGTCGAGCAGGTGGTCGCCCACCGCGACCTCGCCCATCGTGGTCCACCCCGTGGGTGTCGGCAGCGGGGTGTCGAGGGCGAGCGCCTTCCCGATCCCCGGCCGCGCCGCGACGATGACCATCTGCCCGGCGTGCAGACCGTTCGTCACCTCGTCGAGGTCGGCGAATCCCGTCGGCACGCCGAACGAGACACCGCCGCGCGAGGCGATGGCGTCGATCTCGTCCATCGTGGGCTGCAGGACGTCCTCGAGAGCGACGTAGTCCTCGGTGACCCGGCGGTCGGTCACCTCGTACACCGCGGCCTGGGCGCGGTCGACGATGTCGTCGGTGTCCGCGCCCTCGCCGCCGTGGTAGCCCAGCTGCACGATCCGCGTGCCGGCCTCGACGAGCCGGCGCAGGATCGCGCGGTCGGCCACGATCTCCGCGTAGTAGGCCGCGTTGGCCGCCGTCGGGACCGCGGCGATGAGGGTGTGCAGGTAGGGGGCCCCGCCGATGCGCAGCAGCTCCCCGCGGCGCTCGAGCTCCGCGGAGACCGTCACGGGATCGGCCGGCTCCCCGCGGCCGTAGAGGTCGAGCACGCACTCGTAGACCGTCTGGTGCGCCGGACGGTAGAAGTCGTCCGGCCTGAGCATCTCCACGACGTCGGCGATGGCGTCCTTGCTCAGCAGGACCGCGCCGAGCACGGACTGCTCGGCGGTGATGTCCTGCGGGGGCTGGCGGTCGAACTCCGGGCGGGCACCCTCCGACCCGGACGACCGTGACCCCCGGTCGTAGCCCCCGTCCCGGCCGCCCGCCGCCCCCCGCTCGTCGAGCACCGCCACGGACCTGCTCCTCCCTGCTCGGTGCCGGAGCGGTGACGTCGGCGTTCCCGCCCCGTCACGCCCGGCGCACCCTTCTACCGCGGGGCACCGACACCGTCGCCGACCACGCGGACCGAGGCCGGGGCGACGTGCCGGACGCACGCTAGGGGCCGCCGGTCGGGACGGGCCAGGTGGTGGTGTTGATGTCGGTGTTGATGGCCTGGGGAGGGATGGGGAAGCACAGGGCTCGCGGGTGGGCACAGCTGGGGACAACCTGTTGGCAACCCGGTTCCCGCCGACGTCGGTGCAGGTCGAGGCGCTGTGCATCCTGTGGACAAGAAGTGGATCGGCGCGTCGTCGCACGACGCCGCTCGGCGTGTCGGCCCGGTCACGGGGTGTTGCGGAGACGATCGGAGGGCGGCCCGCGCCGGGCGGGTCGATGACGCCCCGACGACCGCCCGGCGCCACGACCAGGGGAGGCCCCGCGGACACGTCGGGCCCCGGACCGCGCGCAGCGGTCCGGGGCCCGAGAGCGGAACGGCCGGCGTCAGGCGCCCTGGACGTCCAGCGGGAGCTCGACGGCGACGTCCGGGTGGAGCCGAACGGTCACCTGGTGGGCACCGGTGGTCTTGATGTGCCCCCGGGTGTCCACCAGGCGCTTGTCGAGATTCGGTCCGCCCGAGGAGCGCACCGCGCCCACGATGTCCGCCGGGGTCACGGAGCCGAAGAGCTTGCCGCCCTGGCCCGCGGACTTCGCGGTCACGGTCACGGTGCCGACGCCCTGGAGCTCGCCCGCGACCTCCTTCGCGTGATCGAGGTCCCGGATCCGCTTGCCCTCCTGGGTCCGGCGGATCGTCTCGACCTGCTTCATCGCACCGCGGGTGGCGACGATCGCCAGACCGCGGGGCAGGAGGAAGTTGCGGCCGTACCCGTCCTTGACGTCGACGAGGTCGCCCGGGCCGCCGAGGTTGGCGACGTCGGCGGTGAGGATGAGCTTCATCGCGTGGGTCCCCTTCCTCAGCGCGCGGTCGACGTGTAGGGCAGCAGCGCCATCTCACGCGAGTTCTTCACGGCGACGGCGACGTCCCGCTGGTGCTGCGAGCAGTTGCCCGAGACCCGCCGGGCACGGATCTTGCCGCGGTCCGAGATGTACTTGCGGAGGAGGTTGGTGTCCTTGTAGTCGATGACCTGGTTCTTGTCCTTGCAGAACGCGCAGACCTTCTTCTTGGGCTTGCGCACCGGCGGCTTCGCCATGGTGTCTTTCTCCTAGCCGAACTGAACTGGGGTGAACGAGGGATTCAGAAGGGGGGCTCGTCGTCGTAACCGGCGCCGCCGCCGGCACCGGACGATCCCGCGACGGGCGCCGAGGCCCACGGGTCGTCGTTGCCGGGCTGTCCGCCGCCGGAGTAGCCGCCGCCTCCGCCGTAGCCGCCGCCGTTCCCGGCGCCGCCGTAGCCACCGCCGCCGCCCCCGCGGCTGGCCTTGGTGACCGACGCCGTGGCGTAGCGCAGCGAGGGGCCGATCTCGTCGACCTCGAGCTCGATGACGGTGCGCTTCTCACCCTCGCGGGTCTCGAAGGAGCGCTGCTTGAGCCGTCCCTGCACGATCACTCGCGAGCCGCGGGTGAGGCTCTCGGCGACGTTCTCCGCGGCCTGCCGCCAGATGTTGCAGCGCAGGAACAGTGCTTCGCCGTCCTTCCACTCGCCGCTCTGGCGGTCGAAGGTGCGAGGGGTCGACGCGACCGTGAAGTTCGCGACGGCGGCGCCCGAGGGCGTGAACCGCAGCTCCGGGTCGGCGGTGAGGTTGCCGACCACGGTGATGACGGTGTCCCCCGCCATCAGGCGGCGCCGGCCTTGCCCCGGCGCGCCACGGCGGCGGGGTCACGACGCATGACCTTGGTGCGGAGCACCGACTCGTTCAGCGCGAGCTGGCGGTCCATCTCCTTGATGGTGGCCGGCTCGCAGTTGACGTCGAGGACCGCGTAGATGCCCTCGCCGTGCTTGTCGATCTCGTAGGCGAGACGCCGACGACCCCAGACGTCGACGTTCTCGATGGTGCCGCCGTCCTTGCGGATGACGTTCAGGAACGTCTCGAGTGACGGGGCCACGGTCCGCTCGTCGAGGCTCGGCTCGAGGATCACGACCATCTCGTAGTGGCGCACGAGTACCACTCACCTCCCATGGGCTGGCGGCCACGGACGATCCGTGGCAGGAGGGTTCTCGGTCGTTCCAGCGTACGTGGTGCCCCGCGGACGACGACGGGCGGGCCGGGGCCGGTGGTGGCACCGGTCCCGACCCGCCCGGGTCGGTCGACGTAGGTGACCACCCCCTCGGGGGGTCGGACGCGGCTCAGTGCCGCGCGGTTCCCATCAGCTCGGTCTCGTCGAGCTCGGCGCGGTCGGGCCGCGGGAAGCCGAGCGCCGGCGAGGAGGGCGCCGGGCCGTGGAGCTCGGTCAGCGCCTCGGCGGTGAACCCGTCGCCGACCAGCTCGGTGGCGTCGTCGCCGTCGTGCTCGTCGTAGGAGTCGGCGGCGGGGTCCTCGACCGGCTCGCCCTGCGGGGCGGCCGCTGCGGCCGCGCGACGGAGCACCATCGCGCGCACCACGAACGCGGCGACCCCGGCGAGCGCCAGGACCGCGAGCATGACCGGCACGCCCATGCCCTTCGACATGCCGTCGACCGGCAGCGCCTGCACCTGGCTGGCGGTGGTCACCGCGCTGGCCGGGTCGTAGCCCAGGTAGGCCGGAGCGCCGGCCTTGAGGCCCGGGAACGCGGAGCCGAGGAGCTGGCTCGCGTCGTAGGGCGCGCTCGCGGGGAGCCCGGCGAAGGCGGAGCCCGGAGAGGCGCCGAGGGACGACGGCAGCGAGTTGAGCGGCGGTGCGAAGACGGGCGCCGAGGGCGCGATCGGGGTGGGCGCCAGGGGAGCCGGCGCCACCGGTGCGGGGGCGACCGCGGGCGGGGCGACGGGAGCCGCCGCCGGCGCCGGGGCCGGCGCGGCGGCGGGTGCCGGGCCACCGAGCGCGGCGCTGGAACCCTGCTCGACGACGGACGTCGCGGGCTGCAGCGCGGGCGCGGCCGCGGCGGCGGCGGTGGTCACGGGCCCGACGAGCTGGACCTGCACCTGGCAGAGCGAACCGGCGATGGTCTGGGTGATCGACTGCAGCGGGCCCGCGGCGTTCGTGATCGGCACGTCGATCGGCAGCCCGAGCAGCGGCGTCACCTCGACCGTGTCTCCCGGCCTGGCCGCGACCGTCGTGCCGCACTGTGCGGGGACGACCTGGCCGCCGGCCGCGGGCGCGGTCGGCACGGCGGGGGCCGCCAGCGCCATCCCGCCCCCCAACAGCAACGATCCGGTGAGGACACCTCCGGCCGCCGTCACGGACACCAGACGCGAGAACCGCGCTCTCATGCAGGACCCCTTACGTGGAACGACGTGTGCGGCCCCGCTCGGGCACGCGGCCGCGACCCGGGCGCTCTCCGGCAGGCATTCCGGGACCACGGCGACGTCGGACGGGCTCCGACGATCGGGACAACGAGGCACTGCTCCGGAGGTGACGCGCGATTCACCGGTCCGTCACGGTAGAGCCACGCGTCGTGCGACGGCCGTGCGCCGCGCGGGGCTCAGTCCCGCCCGGATCGTGTGGTCGGTGTCGCCCCGACGAGCGGCGGGCCGCCGGGCGCGCGCCGTCGCCACGCGGTGAACCACCCGGCGTCGGGAGCACCGTCGAGGACCCCGCCGTCGGGATCCGCGCCGGCGACGGGGCGACCCGGGCGCCCGGGACGCAGGCGCACGGGATCGAGCTCCGGGTGCAGGACGCTGCGCACGATGAGCACCCCGACGCCGATCACCGCGAGGTCACGCAGCAAGACCGCGCCGTAGAACCACGGGGCGGGCAGGCCCTTGTTCGCGGTCCCGAGGTAGTAGTACATCCGCGGGACCCACACGAACGCGTCGAGCGCCATCCAAGTCAGCAGGGGACGCCACCTCGGGTAGGCGAGCACGGCGAGCGGCACGAGCCAGAGGGAGTACTGCGGGCTCCAGACCTTGTTGGTCAGCAGGAAGGCCGCGACGACCACATATGCGATCGACGCCAGACGCGGGCGGACCGGCGCGCGACGCACCAGCTCGATGACCCCGACGCAGCACGCGCCGAACAGCACGGCCGTGACGGCGTTGAGCACGCTCGGGGTCCGGCCCGGCGCCAGTGGTCCGTCGAAGCCGGTCCAGCCGGTCAGCCCCGAGACGATGTTGTAGATCGAGTCGGGGTCGGCGGCGCGGGTCGAGTTGAGCCGGAAGAACTCCCACCAGCCCCTCGGTGCGACGACGGCGACCGGCACGTTGACCACCGCCCACGTCGCCAGACCCGTCGCCGTCACCGTCCACCAGCCGCGCATCCGACCCGCGCGCAGGCACAGCAGCAGCAGCGGGAAGAGCAGGAAGAGCGGGTAGAGCTTGGCCGCCGCTCCCAGACCCAGCAGCACGCCGGCCAGCCCGGGTCGTCGGCGCGACCAGGCGAGCATCCCCAGTGTCGCGCCGGCGACGGCGAGCGTGTCGAAGTTGGTGAACGCGTGCACGGCGACCAGGGGCGACGTTGCCGCGATCGCCGCGTCCCACGGCCGGCCCGGTCTCAGGCGCACGAGCGCCCAGATCGTCCCCAGCCAGGCGAGGGCGAGCCAGAACGCCGACAGGTCGAAGTAGACGACGACGGGCAGCGCGCCGGGCAGGACGCCGAGCGCGAGCCAGCCCGCCGCGAGCCGCGCGTTGGCCCACTGGAAGAACCCCGTGAGCACCGGGTACTCCATGTACCGCACCTGGGTGGTGCCGTCGTCGCGACGGTCGACCCAGCTGGTGACGTAGGGGATGCCGCTGGTGTCGAGCCGCTCGGCGGTGTAGAGCGGCACGGTGTCCGAGTAGCACATCGCGACGTACTGGCGGCCGTCGCGCCAGTCCAGCTGGGTCTGGCCGTTGTCGTCCACGTACTGCTGCAGGCACGGCGCCTTCGCGAACCAGCCCAGCGCCAGCACGATCGTGGCCAGCAGCAGCACCACCCGCAGCGGGGTGAAGAACCCGGCACGGCCGACGACGGCGTGCGAGCCCAGCGGGCCCCCGGTGGCGGCGCTCGCGGCACGCACGAACGGGTCCTCGTGGGCGGGAAGCACCCGCGACGAGGGGTCCAGCGACGCCGCGTCGTGGACGCGGCTGCGCTCGGGTGGGGCCTGCGAGGTCAACGTGTGCGGGCGGCTCTAGAAGCCCTCGGGGAACAGCTCGTCGCCGCCACCGTTCCCGTTGCCGCCGTTGTTGTTCCCGTTGTTGTTGTGCCCGTTGTTCCCGTTGTTCCCGTTGTTCCCGTTCCCGTTGCCGCCGTTGTTGTTCCCGTTGTTGTTGTGCCCGTTGTCGCCGTTCTGCCCGTTGTTCCCGTTCTGACCGTTCTGCCCGTTCCCGGTGTTCACGCAGACACCGTTGATGCAGACCTGGTGGTTCTGGCCGTTCGGGTTGTTGGGGTCGGGCGTCGGGGTGGCGGGCGCCGGCGGGGCCGGCGGGGTGCCGATGGCCTCGAAGTCGGAGAACTGCTGGACCGGGTCGTTGCGCAGCGCCTGGTTCATGAACCGCTGCCAGATCTGACCCGGCACCCCACGGCCGTAGATCGGCGCGCCCCCCTTGGTCTTGATCGGCGAGTTGTCGTCGGTGCCGACCCAGACCGCGGTCGAGATCTGCGGGGTGTAACCGACCGTCCAGGCGTCGTTGTTCTGGCCCTGCACCGACGACTGCACGGTCCCGGTCTTCGAGGCCACCGGGCGGCCGGCGGCGAGCGGGATCTGCGAGTGCGAGGCCACGTCGAGCATGGACTCGGTGACGTTGCGGGCGAGCTGCTGGCTCATCCGTTGCTCGGGCGCGGTGACGCCGCCGTCGTAGAGCACACGACCGTCCGCCGTGGTGACGCGGGTGACCATGTGCGGGCGGTGGTAGATGCCGTCGGCGGCGAAGGTCGCGTACCCGGAGGCCATGTCGCCGGGGCGGACCTCCTTGTCGCCGATGGCGATGCCGCCGGTCGGGTCGGCCAGCGGGGCGGTGATCCCGGCCTGGTGCGCGGCGTCCGCGACCTTCTGCGGGCCCACCTGGACGCCGAGCTGGTAGAAGACGGTGTTGATCGAGAGCGTCATGGCCGTCTTGAGGTCACAGTTCGGGCAGCTCTCGCCGTCGGAGTTCTCGACCTTGGTCCCCGCGATCGTCTGCGGAGTCGAGCCGTCGAAGGTCGTGCCCAGCCCGATGGGCGGGTTGCGCTCGAGGCCGGCGAGGAGCACGAAGGGCTTGAAGGACGAACCGGGCTGACGCTGGGTCTGGGCGTAGTCGAAGCCCGACCCGTCGCTGCCTCCGTAGTAGGCCAGGACGGCCCCGGTCCGCGGGTCCTCCGAGACCAGCGCGGTGCGCAGGTTGGCGGGCTGCCCCTGCAGCGTCTTCGCGGCGGCGTCGGCGGCCTGCTGCTGCAGCTTCGGGTCGACGGTCGTCTCGACCTTGAGACCTTCCTGGTTCACCTGCTGCTCGGTGATGCCGTACGAGGCGAGCTCGTCCTTGACCGCCGAGACGATGTGGCCGCGGTCGTTGTCCGGGATCCCGGTCTTGCGGGCCGAGGGCGGGATCGTCGTGGGGAACACGGCGGCCGCGCGGTCGGCGGGCGAGAGCCACTTCTGCTCCACCATGCCGTCGAGCACGTAGTTCCAGCGCTGCTGCGACCCGGCCCTGTCCACGGCGGGGTCCCACTTCGACGGTGCCTGGATCAGCCCCGCGAGCACGGCGCCCTCGGCCGGGGTCAGGGTGCTGACGTCGCGGCCGTAGTAGGCCTGCGATGCCGCCTGGATGCCGTACGCCCCACGGCCGAAGTAGATCGTGTTCAGGTAGTTCTCGAGGATCTGGTCCTTCGACTCCTCCTGGTTGACCTTCGCCGCGATGACGACCTCGCGATACTTGCGCCAGTAGGAGTGCTCGTCGCCGACCAGCACGTTCTTCACGTACTGCTGGGTGATCGTCGATCCGCCACCGGACCCGCCCTGCGCCTGGTTCCATGCGGCCCGGGCGATGCCGATCGGGTCGAAGCCGTAGTTGGTGTAGAAGCTGCGGTCCTCGGCCGAGGCGACCGCGTGCTGGACCCAGATCGGCACCTGGGAGAGCGGCACCTTGATCCGGTTGCCCTGGGCCTGCGCGAGGCTCGCCATCGTCGACCCGTCGGCGTAGTCGATCGTGGCGACCTGGTTGTTGGAGGCGTCGTCCGCCGACGGGATGCGGAACACGATCCAGCCGATCGCGAAGGCGAGGATCGGCCCGAGGATCGCGACGGCGAGCACGACGTAGCCGATCCGCCGGCCCCGCCGCCAGCGCCGCTGGCGCGGGGTGAGGGCCTCGTGCCCGGCCTTCCGTCGGCTCGGGCGCTCGCCGTCGGGGTCGTCCCCGCCGCCGGGGCGACCGGGTCCCTCCGGCGGGTCGTCCGGGGGCCGGGTACGGCCGGGAGCGGCGCTGCCCTGGATGACGTCGGTGGGCACCGTGCCCGGGCGGGAGTCGACGCGGGTGGCGGCGGCGGCGCGTGAGGGGGCCGCGGTCACCGCGGCGGCGGTCGCCAGCGGACGGGCGCCGTCGTGGGTCAACAGCCGGGGCTCCTGCCGCTCGGCGCCCCAGGGTTCCGCGCGCTCGTCGAGGCGGGTGTCCGGCCCGGCGCCGACGCGGGTGCCGGGGGCGCCGATCGGCGGCCTACCCCCGGCCGGGCCGCCCGGCCGGCCGTCGGCGGCGTGGCCGTTCGGGGTCTGGCCGTTCGAGGCCTGGCCGTTCGGGCCCTGGCCGTTCGGAGCCTGGCCGTTCGGGCCCTGGCCGCTGCTGGGCCGACCGTTCGACGGCTGGCCGCCGGGGGGCGGCGCGGGCCGGCCACCGTTCCGGCTCGGCGGGGCCTGCCCCCGCGGAGCGGCGCCGGGGGGTGCGGCGCCCGGAGGCACCGCGCCCGGGGGTCCGGGCTGCCCGTTCGCGCCCGCCGCCCGGGCGTCACGCTCCGCCGGCGGGACGGCGCTCCACCCCGGAGGGAGACTGCGCGGCGGCCCCGGTGGCGGGTTCGACCCGGTCCGCGGTGGTGCGGCGGAGCCGCTGACGGGACGACGGTCCGTACGACGGTCGTCGGTCACGTGGCGCCTCCCGGGGACGGCATGGTCGGCGGAACCGGCCCCGTCACGCCCACCGAGGCGTCAGGGCGAGGCTGTCCGACGCCGACGGCGGCCGCCGCCCGAGGCGTCGTCCGCTCCCAAGACGTAGGACTGTACGAGGTGGTTCCAGCGGCACGTACGGCAGACCTCCACCACGTGCACGGTGAACTCCCCCGCCGCATCGTCCAGACGAGCGATCTCGTCGTCCGAACGGGCGGAGCCGGACACCGGTCCGAGGCGCTCCCCGAAGACCCACGACACGTTGACGACCTCGTCGCGGTGGCACAGCGGGCACGGCGTCGTGGTCGGGACGCCGTGGTAGGTGGCGGCCTGGAGCAGGTAGGGCCCGGCGTCGCGAGCGTCCTCGGCCGAGGCGCGTCCGGCGGCCACGTCGGCGAGATGCGCGCGGCGACGCAGCGCGTAGTCGACGACCTGACGGGGAGTGCGCACGCACCTCAGCGTAGCCAGGCCCGCACGGCGGCGCGCTGCCGTCGTGTGACGAGATCGTCGCGGACCGAGCTTCGATGTATCGGCGCGATATGGTGCCACGAGAGGTCGCCGACATCCCCGGCGACCGGAGCCGGTCGTGGGAGGTGGGCGCAGTGCTCGAGCTCGCCGTCCTCGGCCTGCTGCACGAGGCACCCATGCACGGCTACGAGCTGCGCAAGCAGCTCCACGCTCGGCTGGGTTCGCTGCGTGCGTTCTCGTGGGGGTCGGTGTACCCGACCCTGCGTCGTCTCCAGCGCGCAGAGCTCATCGTCGAGCGCGATCCGGAGCCGGCGGTGCGTGGGAGCTGGGGACGCCGGGGGCGGCGCGTGTACGAGATCACGGCGGAGGGGAAAGATCGACTCGAGGAGCTGCTCGCCGAGACGGGGCCGCAGGCCTGCGACGACGAGAGCTTCGGCGTGCACCTGGCCTTCTTCTCCCGGACCCCCGCGGAGGTGCGCATGCGCATCCTCGAGGGCAGGCGCCGACGCGTCGAGGAGCGGCGTGACGGTCTGCGCGCGACGATGACCCGCGCCGGGGAACAGATCGACCGCTACACCCGCGAGCTCCACCGCATCGGGCTCGACACCACCGAGCGCGAGGTCCGATGGCTCAACGAGCTCATCGACCACGAGCGGTCGCTGGGCCAGGCGGCCGGCAGCGAACCCCCCGTCGTCGGGAACCCGGAGCGGCCCGCGGAGCCGCCGGACTGACCACCGCCCGCACGCCGGGCCGGGACGCCGTCGTCCACCGGACCCCGCAGCGCCCCCCAGGGCCGCCACCCGCACGTCAGACAGCCCCGACCACCGATCACCCACCGGGGCACCGAAAAGCGAAGGAGACCATCCATGGGTCAGGTCCGTGTGGCCGTCGTCGGCGTGGGCAACTGCGCCGCCTCGCTGGTCCAGGGCGTCACGTACTACGCCGACGCCGACCCGGCCACCCGCGTGCCCGGGCTCATGCACGTCGACTTCGGCGGCTACCACGTGCGCGACCTGCAGTTCGTGGCCGCGTTCGACGTGGACGCCAAGAAGGTCGGGCAGGACCTCGCCGAGGCGATCACCGCCAGCGAGAACAACACCATCAAGATCGCCGACGTGGCGCCGACGGGCGTGACGGTCCAGCGCGGCCACACCCTCGACGGCCTCGGCCGCTACTACCGCGAGACCATCACCGAGTCCGACGACGAGCCGGTGGACGTGGTGGCCGCGCTGCGCGAGGCCCGCGCCGACGTCCTCGTCTCCTACCTGCCGGTGGGTAGTGAGGACGCCGACAAGTTCTACGCCCGGTGCGCCCTCGACGCCGGCGTCGGGTTCGTCAACGCCCTGCCGGTGTTCATCGCCTCCGACCCGGAGTGGGCGGCGAAGTTCACCGAGGCGGGGGTGCCGATCGTCGGCGACGACATCAAGTCCCAGGTCGGCGCGACGATCACCCACCGGGTGCTCGCGAAGCTGTTCGAGGACCGTGGGGTGCACCTCGACCGCACGATGCAGCTCAACGTCGGCGGCAACATGGACTTCCGCAACATGCTCGAGCGTGAGCGGCTGGAGTCGAAGAAGACCTCGAAGACCCAGTCGGTCACCTCGCAGATCGAGCGCGACATGGGCAAGGGCAACGTCCACATCGGCCCGTCGGACCACGTGCCGTGGCTCGACGACCGCAAGTGGGCCTACGTCCGGCTCGAGGGCCGCGCGTTCGGTGACGTGCCGCTGTCGCTGGAGTACAAGCTCGAGGTCTGGGACTCGCCGAACTCCGCCGGCATCATCATCGACGCCGTCCGTGCCGCGAAGATCGCGAAGGACCGGGGGATCGGCGGGCCGCTGCTCGGCGCGTCGTCGTACTTCATGAAGTCCCCGCCCGAGCAGTACCGCGACTCGGTGGCCTACGACCGGGTCGAGTCGTTCATCCGCGGCGAGGATTGAGCTGAGCGCGGTGCTGGTCCTGTTCTGAGCGAAGGGCCCCATCGGTCGAATAGACGGGCCGTGGGCACCCTTCGCCGGAACGCCCGGCCGGACGTCGTACTGAGCGAAGGGCCCCTTCGGTCGTCTAGATCGACTGATGGGGCCCTTCGCTCATCCATGGCACCGCACCGCTCATCGCGGCTTCATCACCACGGCGGGCCGCGGCCGCCGGCGCGCCTGCTCGAGCGCAGCCCACATCTTCCGCTTCACGCTCTCCGGGGCTTCCCGGACCTCCTTCGGCGTGGCCGGGACGACGACGAGGCCGGCCGCCGTCATCTCGGCGTGCCTGCGCATCGTGGCGTCGAACTTCTCGAGGTCGGCGTGGTGGGCGAACGAGTGGAGGTCGAGCGCCAGAGCCACCTCGTCGACGAAGCCGTCCGGACAGGCCAGGAACGATCCGTCGGCGAGGTGCACGTCCGCGTTCCAGAGGACCGTCGGAAAGCCCTCCATGCTCGCGACCAGCTCCCGCCACCAGGCCTCCGCCGCCGAGCGGAATCCCGTCCTCAAGCTCGACGATCACGGTGCGCACCAGGGCTGCCCCTCGGCAGGAGCCGGACTCGACCTCGGCACGCAGCGCCGGCACGGTCACCCGTCGCTGTTGGACGGCCTCGGACAGCAGTGCGCGGACGTCATCGATCTTGTCGAGGCGACGGGCTCCGTCGACGAGCGCGCGGGCGAGGGGCGCACACCGGAATCCCGTGGCGTGACCATGCCGGGGGCAGGTGCGCCGTCCGCTCGACGAGGAGGAAGCCCTCGGACCGGCGACGTTGCTCGTGCGGGATGAGGACGTGCACCTGGTGGTGCTCCGGGACCCGCTCGAGCCCGTACAGGCGACACGCCGCCAACCCGGTGACGAGCGCGTCCTCGCCCCCGACGAGCAGCGCGGCGACCAGGCGTTGTCGGGGAGTAAGCGCCCCCCGCGCGAGCGCGACGAGGCCCATCAGGGGCCGCCACCAGCAGCCGCCTTCCTTGCGGCACCGGAAGGCGATGGTGCTCGACGGGACGCCGAGCGCGAGCATGGTGCTGACGAGGATGAGGCCGTCCCGGGCCGCGGCCGCCACCGCGTCCCAGTCGACCCGTGCACGACGAGGCATGGGACATGGACGCCGCCCAAGCTGGAACGGCTCCATCGACGTGCCACCGTACTGGGCGATGGGCCCCTTCGCTCGGCTCTATCGAGCAATGGTGCCCTTCGCTCACAACCGGGGTGGCCTGATTCGGGCGGAGGGCGCCCCTCGCCGATCTATCCGAGCGAGGGTGCCCATCGCTCAGGACAAGCGAGCCGAGCCGAACCGAAGCCGGCCTACGTGACGATGTTCGCCAGGCGACCCGGCACCACGATAACCTTGCGCGGCTCCGCCCCGTCGAGCAGCTCCACGACCTTGGGGTCGGCCAGCGCGGCCGCCCGGACGTCGTCCTCGGCCGCCGATGCGGGCACGGTGACCCGCGAGCGGACCTTCCCGTTGACCTGGATCGGGTACTCGACGGTCTCCTCGACCAGCAGCGACTCGTCGGCCTCGGGGAACGGCTCGTACGCCAGTGACCGCGGGTGGCCCAGCTTCGACCACAGCTCCTCGGCCAGGTGCGGGCACAGCGGCGAGAGCATCAGCACCAGCGGCTCCGCCACCGACCGGGGCAGACCGCCCTCGGGGTAGGTCTTGGTGAGGTGGTTGGTCAGCTCGATCAGCTTGGCCGCCGCAGTGTTGTAGTGCATCGCCGGGAAGTCGGTGCGCACCCCGTCGATGGTGCGGTGCAGCAGCCGCAGCGTGTCGCCCGACGGAGCCGACGCCTCGTCCTCGATCCGCAACGACCCGTCGTGCTCGTCCACCAACAGCCGCCACACCCGCTGCAGGAAGCGCTGCGAGCCGACGACGTCCCGCGTCGACCACGGGCGCGACGCCTCCATCGGCCCCGTGGACATCTCGTAGAGCCGGAACGTGTCGGCGCCGTAGGTCGCGCACATCTCGTCGGGGGTCACGACGTTGCGCAGCGACTTGCCCATCTTCCCGTACTCACGGGAGACCGGCTGCCCGTTCCACGTGAATCCGGCCGAACCGTCCTCGATCACCTCCTCCGCCGGGACGTAGACGCCCCGGGAGTCGGTGTAGGCCCAGGCCTGGATGTAGCCCTGGTTGAACAGCCGCCGGAAGGGCTCGGAGGCGGACACGTGGCCCAGGTCGAACAGCACCTTCTGCCAGAACCGCGCGTACAGCAGGTGCAGGACCGCGTGCTCGACGCCGCCCACGTACAGGTCGACCCCGCCCGGGTCGGCCGGCCCGAACTGCTCGGGGCGCGGACCCAGCCAGAAGCGCTCGACGTCGGGGTCGCAGAACCGCGTCTCGTTGGTCGGGTCCAGGTAGCGCAGGTGATACCAGCACGAGCCCGCCCACTGGGGCATCGTGTCGGTCTCGCGGACGTAGTGCGCCCACCCGTGCTCCGGGTCCGACGCGAGGTCCTCGGAGAAGGACACCCACTCCGTCGCGCGCGCCAGCGGCGACTCCGGCGCCGAGTCGCGGTCGTCGGGCGCGAACGTCCTGGGGGAGTACTCGTCGACGTCGGGCAGCAGCACCGGCAGGTCCGAGTCGGGTAGCGCCCGCGGGATCGACGGGCCGCCGTCGGTCTCGCCCTCGGCGGCGTACGCGACGGGGAACGGCTCGCCCCAGTAGCGCTGGCGGCTGAACAGCCAGTCGCGCAGCTTGTACTGCACGACCGCCTCGCCGTCCCCGCGGGCGGCCAGCCAGTCGATGATCGCGGCCTTCGCCTCGTCGACGCCCAGCCCGTTCAGCGAGATCTCGTCATTGGCCGAGTTGATCGCCGGGCCCGCGCCGGTGTACGCCTCGCCGTCGAAGTCCTCCGGGGGCTGCACCGTCCGGCGGATGGGCAGGCCGAACACCGTCGCGAAGTCCCAGTCGCGCTGGTCCTGCCCCGGGACGGCCATGATCGCGCCGGTGCCGTAGCCCATGAGGACGTAGTCGGCGACGAAGACCGGCAGCGGCCGGCCGTCGACCGGGTTGATCGCCCAGGCACCCGTGAAGACGCCGGTCTTGTCGCGGGCCTCCTGCCGCTCCAGGTCCGAGCGCGACGCGACGACGCTGCGGTACTGCGCGATCGCCTCCGCGGGCGTCGAGGCGCCGCCGGTCCATCGCCCGTCCAGCTCCTCGCCGGTGCCCGGCGACGGCCACGCCCCCGGGGTGATCGCGTCCACGATCGGGTGCTCGGGCGCGACGACCATGTACGTTGCGCCGAAGAGGGTGTCGGGCCGCGTCGTGAACACCTCGATCGACTGCGCCAAACCCGACGACTCCGAGCCCGCCAGCCGGAACCGGACCTGCGCGCCCTGCGAGCGGCCGATCCAGTTGCGCTGCATGGCCTTGACCGACTCCGGCCAGTCGACGCCGTCGAGGTCGTCGGCCAGGCGGTCGGCGTAGGCGGTGATCCGCATCATCCACTGGCGCAGTCGGCGCCGGAACACCGGGAAGTTGCCCCGCTCCGAGCGGCCGTCGGCGGTGACCTCCTCGTTGGAGAGCACCGTCCCCAGTGCCGGGCACCAGTTCACCGGGGCCTCGGCCAGATAGGCCAGCCGGTAGGAGTCCAGCACCCGGTCCTGCTCGGGCCGCGACAGCGACGACCACGACCGGCCCGGCTCGACCAGGTGGCCGGGCAGCGCACGGCTCCCGTCAGCGAGCTCCGCCTCCAGCTCGGCGATCGGGCGCGCCCGACCGAGCGACTCGTCGAACCACGACCCGTGGATCTGCAGGAAGATCCACTGCGTCCAGCGGTAGAACCCGATGTCGGTGGTCGCCACCGACCGGCGCTTGTCGTGCGCCAGCCCCAGGCGACGGATCTGCGCGCGGTAGCGCTCGATGTTCGCCTCGGTGGTGGTGCGCGGGTGGGTACCGGTCTGCACCGCGTACTGCTCGGCCGGCAGCCCGAAGGCGTCGAAGCCCATGGTGTGCAGCACGGTGCGACCGGACATGCGCAGGAACCGGCCCAGCACGTCCGTCCCGATGAAGCCCAGCGGGTGCCCGACGTGCAGGCCCGCACCGCTCGGGTACGGGAACATGTCCATCAGGTAGAACTTCTCCGCCGGGTCCAGCGTGGAGCCGTCGGACAGGGGCCCCGTGGGGTTGGGCGTCGCGAAGGTCTCCTCGGACTCCCAGCGGTCCTGCCAGCGGGCCTCGATCTCGTTCGCCAGCGCGGCGGTGTAGCGGTAGGGCGGCACGCCGCGGCCGGGCTCGGAGGCGTCGGACCCGGGGGTCTCGCTCCGGGCGACGTCGGGCTGGGCGGTCACGGCGTTCCTCCTGGTCACCACACGATGCGCTGCGCCCGGCGCCCGCACGGCGGCTGCGGCGACCGGGGCGGCCCGCACCGACGATCCGCGGGGAGAAGCGGACGTCACGGCCGGGTCCCTCGGGCGTCGAGCCTACTCTGGGCCCATGGTCGTCCCCGTCCTGGCCGCCGTGCTCGCCGTCGTGGCCGCCGCCGTCCTCGTCGTCGGCGTCCTCGCCGCCACGCACCTGCTCCCGCGCAACCGGGTGATCGGGGTCCGCACCGTCTGGACCATGGCTCGCATCGACTCGTTCCGTCGTGCCAACCGGGTCGCCGCGCCCGCGTTCACCGCGGCGGGCGCGGTGGGCCTGGCGGCCGGCATCGTCGCGCTGCTGGCACCGACGACGGCGGCCGCGGTCACGCTCGTCGTCGTGGGATTCGTCGGACTCCTCGTACTGGTGGGCGTGGCCGGCACGGTGGGGGCCCGGTACGCGGCGATCGACCGGGAGCAGACCCTCGAGGCCGAGAACCGCGCCGCGGGGCCGTGCACGCTCGGTGAGGGCGACGCCGCGGCCGAGCAGGACTGCGGCTCGCCGGCCGGTGCCTGCGGCGGCGCGTGCGCGCTGTGCCCCCGAGCCGGGGCGGGCGCCGGCGAGCCGCAGGGCTGAACGGGAGCGGCGGCTACCAGCCCCAGCTCCCCGGGCCGCCCTTGAACGGCCCGACGACGTCGCGGGTGATCCACCCGCCGTAGAACCCGCCCGGCTGCGCGACCACGCGCTCGTCGTCGAGGGTGATCTCGTCGAACGGCGCGGGGTAGAGGGCGACGCGGTCGGCGAGGATCGGGTAGGTCGAACTGACGTCCCCTTCCGGGTACCACCAGCCGACGGCCTCGAGAGTCGTGCCGGGCAGGACGACGTCCACGTACCGGGCGGTGCCCTTCCACTCGCACACCGTGCGCCGCTCGGCGGAGCGCAGCACGCCCTCGGTGAAGGCGGTGCGGGGCAGGTAGAACGTCGGTGGGTGGCTGGTCTCGAGGACCCTGACCAGGTCGGTGGTGTCGACGACGACGGTGCCGGCGTGGGTGACGACCGCGCGGCGGTGATCGGGCTCGGCCCGCGGCGGGCGCGGGTAGTCCCACACCGATTCCTGGCCCGGACCCTGCTGCTGCCGCGTGATCGCCACGCCCCGAGTGTGCGTGTGTTTCCGTGTCGGGACACGGAAACACACGCACGAGCCCTCCGGGCTAATTGCGCGACGGCTCGGCGACGTGGGTGGCGAGCAGCGCGAGCGGGACGCCCTGGCGCCGGAGCACCCCGCCCCACAGATCGTGGCGGGGCGGGGCCAGGACGTCGTCGGGCAGCGCGGGCACGACGTACCAGTCCCCGCGCGCGATCTCGACGGCGAGCTGCCCACGGTCCCACCCGGAGTAGCCGGCGAACACCCGCAGACCCCGTACCCGGGGTGCGAGCGAGTCGGGGTCGCCGTCCAGGTCGACCAGCGCCACCGGCCCGCGCACCCCGACGACGCCCTCGGTGTGCGCCGGGTCCTGCCCGGTGCGCAGGGCCGCGAGGCACAGCGCGGTCTTCTGCTCCACGGGCCCGCCGACGAAGACCGCGCTCGGCCGTGTCGTGAAGGGTCCCCAGGCGGGCAGCACGTCGCCGACGGCGATGTCGCTGGGCCGGTTCAGCACGACGCCGAGGGTGCCCTCCGGGCGATGGTCGATCACGAACACCACCACACGAACGAAGTTCGGGTCGGTGAGCGTGGGCGCGGCGACGAGGAGCGTGCCGGCCTCGACGGCGTCGGCCGAGCGTTCGGTGGGTTCGTCTCTCGTTCCCTCCGCCACGGACCCCATCGTGGCACCCCGGCCCGTCGTCGGGCAGCCGGGCCACCCGCCGTCACACCGATGCGGGTCCACCCCGACGGGAAGCCGGAGGGCCCGGGCCGGCCGTCCGAATCCGTGCCGGCGAGCAGGCGCGTAGCGTGCCGGAACGTGCCCGTTCCTCCCCCCGCGCCGGAGCAGGACGCCGTGTCGTCCCTGCCGGCCGTCGCGGCCGGATCCGCCATCGGGGAGGCCACGGAGCGGGTGCGTCGGCGGGACCTGGCGGCCCACCCCGGGTTCCTCCGGCTCCTGACGGTCCGCCTCGGCGCGCAGTGGGGCGACGGGATGTTCCAGGCCGCGCTCGGCGGCGCGGTGCTGTTCAACCCGGAACGGCAGTCCGACCCACTGCTCGTCGCGCTGGGCCTGGCCGTGGTGCTGCTGCCCTACTCGATCGTGGGCCCGTTCGCCGGGGCGCTGCTCGACCGGTGGGACCGCCGCCGGGTCTTCGTCGTCGCCGGCGTGCTGAAGGCGGTGCTGACGCTCGCGACCGCCGCGGTCGTCGCCGTCGGCGGCAGCGGCGCCGGGCTCTACCTCGGCGCGCTCGCCACGATCGGGGTCAGCCGGTTCGTGCAGGCCGGCTTGTCCGCCGCGCTGCCGCACGTCGTGGTGCCGCGCCGCATCGTCGCCGCGAACTCGCTGGTGACGACGAGCGGAGCGGTCGCCGCGGCGATCGGGGCGTCCTGCGCGTTCGCCCTCGCCGGGGTGATCGGCACGGGCGACGAGGGCTCGGGGGTCGCCACCGCGGCCTCCGTCGTCGGATCGCTGGTGATCGTCCTGGTCGCGCTCGGGTTCGCCCGCGGCGCGCTGGGTCCCGACGACCCGGGCCCCGATGAGAGCGCGGTCCGGGCACTGCGCGCGGTCGCCCACGGGCTCGCCGACGGCGGGCGCGCGGCGCGGGCGGCCCCCGGCGTCGTCGCCGCCTTCTGGGCGGTCGCGGCGCACCGGCTGGCCTTCGGCATCGCGACGCTGGTGATGCTGCTGCTCATGCGCCACGGCCTGGCCGACTGGGGCGCCCTGCACGCCGGTGTCGCCGGTCTCGGTGAGGCGGTGGTGGTCGCGGCCGCCGGCCTCGGCGTCGCCGCCGTGGTCACGCCCTGGCTGACGGGCCGGCTCGGCAGGCCGGCGACGGTGCGGATCATGCTGCTGCTCGCCGCGGCGGCGCTGCTCGCCCTCGGGCTGCCGATGACGCTCCCCGCGCTGCTCGGGGCCTCGTTCCTGCTCGGGCTCGTCGGGCAGACGATCAAGCTGTGCTCGGACGCCGCGGCCCAGTGCGAGGTCGACGACGCGCACCGAGGGCGGGTGTTCGCGCTCTCAGACACCCTCTTCAACGTCACCTACGTCCTCGCCGTGGCCCTCGCCGCGCTGTTCTCGCCGCTCGACGGCCGGTCGGTGCCATTGATCACCGCGGCGGCCGCCGTCTACCTGCTCGGGCTGGTCGTCCACGAGGTCGCGCTGCGCACGGTCCGCGCTCACGGCGGGAGCCAGCCCGGGTCGCCCTCGGTGAGCACGACCTCCGCCCTGCCGTCGCCGTCGCCGTCGCCGAGCAGCACGTCCCACCGCGGCGAGGCCACGTCGGACGTGGTGTAGGCCCGCTCGGCCGACCCGTCGCCGTCGGCGTCCACCAGGAGCTCCTCGCCGACGCCGTCGCCGTCGAGATCGGCGACGGTCTCGTGGGTCGCCGGGTCGTGGTCGGCGTCCACCACGGCGCCGTCGGGCGCCCCGTCGCCGTCGGTGTCGACGACGGCCCGCACCGTCGCCTCCCGCCCCCGTACGTCGGTGAAGCGCAGCTGCCCGCCGCCCGCGGGCCCCGCCGGGGCGTCCCACACCCCACGGCCGGACGGGTCGGCGTACACCCGCTCCGGGCGGTCGTCGTCGTCGAGGTCGAGCACCGCCCGGTCGGCCTCCCCGTTCCCGTCGGAGTCCCACAGGGCGTCGTCGACGCGCCCGTCGCCGTCGAAGTCCAGGCGCACCGCGTCCGGCCGACCGTCCACCGCGCCGCCCGGGAGGTCGAGGTCGGCCGGGGAGGCGTGCCGGTGCACGGGCCCACGACCGGTGCCGAAGTGGTAGCGGAGCACGGGATCTCGACGCGGGCCGGGGCGGCACGGTTCCGAGCACCCGCCCTGGTGACCGACGGGGGCCGGCCGGGCCAACCGCGCGAACGGCGCCGTCCTGGCGTCGGACGTCAGGATCGTGCCACTGCTGGCGCCCGGGCACCCCGGGGCTGCCACGCCCCCGGACCCGTCACTCCGACGCCGGGAGGATCCCCTCCGCCCGCGCCCACCCGAGCAGCTCGGCCTCGGCCTCGTCGCGGTCCAACGGGCCCCGCTCCAGCCGGACGTCCTTGAGGTGGCGCCACGCCCGCCCGACGACGGGTCCGGGCTCGACCCCGAGCAGCTCCATGATCGCGTTGCCGTCGAGGTCGGGCCGCACCCGCGCGAGGTCCTCGGCCTCGGAGATGCGCGCGATGCGCTCCTCCAGGTCGTCGTAGGTGCGCTGCAGCGTCGCGGCCCGGCGCTTGTTGCGCGTCGTGGAGTCCGAGCGGACCAGCTTGTGCAGCCGGTCGAGCAGCGGCCCGGCGTCGGTGACGTAGCGGCGCACGGCCGAGTCGGTCCACTCGCCCTTGCCGTAGCCGTGGAAGCGCAGATGCAGGAACACCAGCTGGGACACGTCGTCGACGAGCTGGCGCGGGTAGCGCAGCTCACGCAGCCGCTTGCGCGCCATCTTCGCGCCGACCACCTCGTGGTGGTGGAAGCTCACCCGGTTCCCCGCCTCCACGTGGCGGGTGGCCGGCTTGCCGATGTCGTGCAGCAGGGCCGCGAGACGCAGCGTGAGGTCGGGGCCGTCGGTCTCGTGGTCGATGGCCTGTTCCATGACCGTGAGCGAGTGCTCGTAGACGTCCTTGTGCTGGGCGTGCTCGTCGATCTCGAGGCGCATCGCGGGCACCTCGGGCAGCACGACGTCGGCGAGCCCGGTCTCGACCATGAGCTCGATCCCCCGGCGGGGGTGGGCCCCGAGCAGCAGCTTGGTGAGCTCGGCCTGTACCCGTTCGGCGGAGATCCGGACGAGCTCGCCCGCCATCTCGCCCATGGCCTCACGGACCCGCGGGGCCACCTCGAACCCGAGCTGGGACACGAAGCGGGCGGCCCGCAGCAGCCGCAGCGGGTCGTCGTCGAAGGAGCGCTCGGGCTCCACCGGGGTGTCCAGCACCCCACGGGCCAGCGCGGCGAGGCCGCCGCAGGGGTCGACGAACGTGCGCTCGGGCAGCGAGACCGCCATGGCGTTGGCGGTGAAGTCCCGCCGGACCAGGTCGCCCTCGACGGTGTCGCCGAACGCGACCACCGGGTTGCGGGAGACGCCGTCGTAGGTGTCCGCGCGGAACGTCGTGACCTCGAGGGTCACCCCGTGGCGGGCGAGCCCGACGGTGCCGAACTCGATGCCGGTCTCCCACACGGCCTCCGCCCAGCCCGACACGATCTTCTTGATCTCCGGCGGGCGCGCGTCGGTGGTGAAGTCGAGGTCGCTCGACAGGCGCCCGAGCAGGGCGTCCCGGACGCTGCCGCCCACGAGGTAGAGCCGGTGCCCGGCCTCGATGAACCGGCGTCCCAGGTCGTCGGCGACGGGGGAGTACCGCAGGAGCTCCACGACGGCAGTCTGACCGGCCTCGGGGGTCACGCGCTGCCCATTCCCGGTCGGCGCGGCGCCGGGCGTTCCGGGCGCGGACGACGACGTCGGCGGGGCGGTCTGGGCGGCTCCGGGCACGGCGAGACAGCCTAACCCGGGCACGACGCCCACCCGGCCGACCGCCCCGCCCACCACGGCGTGACGCCCCCCGTGCACCGGACGTGCGCCGTACGATCGCGGAATGCCCCCGTCGTCGCGACGCTCCGCCGACCGCCGTCGGCGCGGCCCGCGACGGCGGATGCGCACCGTCGACGAGTACTCCGCGGGAGGCCTCGTCGTGGACGCCGCGAGCAACTGCGCCGCGCTCATCGGGCGGCTCGACCGGCGCGGGCGCCTGCTGTGGTCGCTGCCGAAGGGCCACATCGAGGAGGGCGAGACCGCGGAGCAGGCCGCGGTGCGCGAGGTCGAGGAGGAGACCGGCATCATCGCGACCGTGCAGGCCCCGCTCGGCAGCATCAACTACTGGTTCGTGGCCGAGGACCGGCGCGTGCACAAGACGGTGCAGCACTTCCTGCTCGCGGCGGTCGGCGGGGAGCTCTCCGACGCCGACGTCGAGGTCACCGAGGTCGCCTGGGTCCCGCTGCCCGAGCTGTCCTCACGGCTGGCCTACGCCGACGAACGCCGGCTGGTGCGGCTCGCCGCGGAGATCCTGGAGGAGTCCGCGTGATCCCGCGGGGACCCGCGGCGGGACGGGTCCTCGACCGGAGCCGGGCCGTCGCCGTCGTGACGGTCGCCCTGCTCGCCGGGCTCGTGGTCGTCCTCGTGGGGATCCCCGGCTCCGCGGCCGCCCAGCAGGCCACCACGGGCGTGACCCTCACCCTCGACACCGCGACCCCCCGGCTCGTGACCGCGGACGGGCCGCCCGAGCTGGTGGTCACCGGGCACGTCACCGACCACGACGCGGTGCCCGTCCGCGACATCGGGGTCCGCGTCCAGCGCGGCGCCCCGGTCTCCACCGACCGGGAGGTCGGCCAGGCCCTCGACGGCTCGGTGTCCCCGGAGGGCTCCGGCGAGACCGCGGCGCCCGGCTTCACCCCCGTCGTCGCCGAGCTCGATCCCGGCGCCGACGTGCCGTTCACCGTCCACGTCCCGCTGCGCGGGACCGCCGACTCGTCGCTGGCCCTCACGACGCCCGGCGTCTATCCGCTGGTCGTCGAGGTCGACGGCACGCCGGGCACGGCCACGACGGCCGCCCGCCTGGCCTCGGCGCGGATGCTGCTGCCGGTCACCGGGGTGCCGGGCGGGCCTCCCGGGTCCGCGGCGCCCTCCCCGCCCGCGGGCACGGCACCGGCGGTCTCCGTGCTCTGGCCGCTCGCCGACCGCCCGCGCCGCCTCCCGGTGCCACCGGGGGCCCCCGCCCTCCTCGCCGACGACACCCTGGCGACGTCGTTCGCGCCCGGGGGACGCCTCGCCGGGCTCGTGGACGCGCTGGATCGCGCCGCCCCGATCGGCAGCCCGGCCGCCGCGTCGGTCTGCCTGGTGGTGGACGCCGACCTGCTCGAGACCGCGGCCGACATGAGCGGCGGCTACCAGGTCCACACCCCCGAGGGGGACCATCCCGGCTCGGGCGCCGCCGCGGCGACCGCCTGGCTCGCCTCGGTCCGCGCCGCGGCGCGCGGGCGCTGCATCCTCGCCATGCCCTACGCCGACGCCGACCTGCTCGCGACCTCCCGCGGGAACATGGGCGATCTCACGACGGCGGCCCGCACCCTCGGCGAGCAGCGCACCGCCGACCTCCTCGGCGTCGCCCCGGTGCCGGGCGCCACCGTGCCCGCCGGCGGGCTGGTCGACGAGCGCAGCCTCGCCGACCTCGTCGGCGGTGGCGCGCGGTCCCTGGTCGTCGACGGCGCCACGCTCGCGGGCGGGGTGCCTCCCGGCGCCGTCGGCCGCTTCGCCGGGGAGGGCAGCAGCGCCCCGCTGACGGTGGTCACCGACCCGCTCGCCGGTCAGGCCCTGGCCCCTCGGCCCACGGCGTCCGACGGCTCGACGAGCCCGGCGGGCACCGGTTCCGGCCTCGCGACCCAGGACGCCCTCGCCGTCGTGGCGCTGCGTGCCCTCACCGCCGGGGCCCCGACGACGACCGTGCTCGCCCCGCCCTCCGACTGGGCCGCGGACCAGCCCGAGGCCGAGGCCCTGCTGTCCGGGATCTCCGACCTCGCCGGGCGGGGCATGGTGGCCCCGGTCGACGCGGGCACCCTGCTCGCCACCGGGGCGGCCCGGGGCGCGACGGTGCCGGCGGTGGCGCTCGGGTCCGGGGACCGGGCGACGGCCTCGGACCAGTCCCAGGCCGTCCTCGACGAGATCCGCGGGGTCCGCGACGACCAGCGGGACCTGCTCGCGGCGAGCCGCCAGGACCACACGGGCGCGCCGACCCCGGCGCAGTTCGTCGAGCCCCTCACCGGCGCGCTGCTGCGCAGCCTCTCCGCCGCCGGGCGCGGGGATCCGGCCCTGCAACGGGCCGCCGCGGACGACGTCGCCGCGCAGATGCGCACCCTGCGCTCGATGGTCCACGTGGTGCAGCCCGCCGGCAGCTACTCGCTGGGGTCGAGCGAGGCGCCGCTGCTGCTCACCGTCGAGAACCAGCTGCCCGTGGCGATGGACGTGACCGTGGCGCTCGAGCCCACCCCGGGCGTGCGCGTGTCCCCCGTCCCGGTCCGCCGGGTGCCGGCCTTCGGGAGCGTGCAGTTCCAGGTCGCCCTCGACGTGGGCCGGTCCGGCCAGTTCACCGTCGACGCCACGGCCCGCACGCCCGGAGGTGATCCGCTCGGGCCGACGAGTCGTCTGCTGCTGCGATCGACCGCCTACGGCACCATCACGGTGTGGTTGACCGCGTCCGCAGCCGTCGTGCTGGTGACCCTGGCGAGCCTGCGGGTGGCGCGCCGGGTACGCCGGGCACGACAGGACCGACGGTCCCGGCCCAGGCCGCGCCACGCGACCGGCCCGATCCCGACGGCCGGCCCCACCGGCCCGGACGGCCCGACGACCGGCGAGGCGGGGAACGGGGACTCGTCGACGGACGGGCCGGACCGCGAGCTGCAGAACCGATGACGGCGCGCCCCGGCCACGTCGCGCACCCCGGCCGCGACGACCGCGACCACCCCGACCCCCGCTCCCGTGCGGCCGAGGACCCGGGGGAGTCCGGCCGTCCGCGGCCGGTCGTCCCGCCACCGCCCCCGCCGGCGGACGGGGTCGTGCCGCCGCCGCCCGCGCCCGAGGCGCCGGTCACGCGCGCGCCCGGTCCCCCTCCCCGCTCGGCGCCCCCGCCGGTGGGCCCCCCGCCCGGTCCTCCACCCGCCGCCCGTCCCCCGGGGCCGCCGCAGAACCCGCAGGGGCCACCGCGGCGCGAACCCCCGGCGGCGGGCCCCGCGCCGGGGTCACCTCCCCCCGCACCGCCACCGGCCGGACCGCCGCGCGGTCCCGCCCCCCGGGGCCCCGGCGCGCCTCCCCCTGCCGGTTCCCGGCCGCCGGTCCCGGGCCCGCCCGGGGCCACGCCGGCACAGCCCGCGGCCGACGCCACCCGCCCCCTGGGTCCCGCCGGGGGCGACGCGGCGACGGCGCCCGCCCGCGCGGTGCCCGGCACGCCCGACCCCGGCACGGATGCGACGACCGAGACCGACCTCGTCCCCGCGCGGGTGGAGGAGGCCACCGCCCGCATGTCGGCGCTGGCCGGCCGGGGCAGGCGCGACCGCGCGGCCCCGCTGGCCTCGTGGACCGTCGGGAACTCCACCGACGAGACCGTCCTGCTCCCGCGTGCTCCGCTGGAGCAGGACGCGCCGGCGGTGCCCGCGCCCCGCACCCCGAGCGACGACCGCGACGACTCCTCGCTGGTGAAGGCCTCCGGCGGGATGGCGGTGGCTACGCTGGTCAGCCGGCTGACGGGGTTCCTGCGCACGCTCGCGCTCGCCGCGACCATCGGCCTCGGCCTCGTCGGCAGCTCGTTCAACATCGCGAACACCCTGCCCAACATCATCTTCGAGCTGCTGCTCGGCGGCGTCCTCACCAGCGTCGTCATCCCCGTGCTGGTGCGAGCCGCCAAGGAGGACGGCGACGACGGCGACGCCTTCGCCCAGAAGCTCCTGACCGGTGCGTCGGTGGTGCTCCTCGCCGCCACGGTGATCGCGGTGATCGCCTCGCCACTGCTCGTGCAGCCCTACATCGAGAACGAGGCGAACCGGCCGCTGGCCACCGACTTCGCCTACCTCCTCCTGCCGCAGATCTTCTTCTACGGCATGGGGGCGCTCTTCGGCGCGATCCTCAACGCGCGGGCGGTGTTCGGGCCGGCCGCGTGGGCGCCGGTGCTCAACAACGTCGTGGTGCTGATCTCCCTGGTTGTCTACTGGATGCTGCCGAGCCCCACCGACGGCAGCCCGATCAGCACCAGCCAGCTGCTCGTCGTGGGCGTGGGCAGCACCCTGGGCATCATGCTGCAGGCCGCGGTGATGCTGCCCGCGATGCGCCGCACCGGGTTCCGGTGGCGCTGGCGGTTCGGGTGGGACCGGCGGCTCTCGTCCTTCGGTGGCCTCGCGGCGTGGGTCATCGCCTACGTCGTGGTCAGCCAGATCGGCCTCACGGTGATCCTGCGGGTGGCGTTCTCCGCCGACGACGGCGGCCCGTCGATCTACTCCAACTCCTGGCTTCTCATCCAGGTGCCCTACGGCGTGCTCGGCGTCTCCCTGCTGACCGCGCTCATGCCGCGCATGAGCGCGGCCGCCGCCAACGGTCGCCTCGACCAGGTGGTCGACGACCTCTCGTTGGGCTCGCGGCTCTCGACGGTCACGCTGCTGCCGGTCAGCGTCGTCCTCACGGTCTTCGGCTCCCAGCTCGGCGTCGCGATGTTCTCGGTGGGCCGCGCGGGCGGGGAGTCGGCGGAGGCGCTCGGCGCCGCGCTGTCGGCCTCGGCGTTCGGGCTGCTGCCGATGGCGGTGGTGATGCTGCAGCTGCGCGTCTTCTACGCGATGGCGGACGCCCGCACCCCGACCGTGATCATGGTGATCATGACCGCCGTCAAGGTGCCGCTCGCCTACTTCTGCCCCGTGCTGCTGGCGCCCGAGCAGGTCGTGCTCGGCCTGGCCGCGGTCAACGCCTTCGGCTTCGTGGTCGGCATGGTGGTCGGCGACGTCTGGCTGCGCCACCGGATCGGGCGCCTGGACACGCGCCGGGTGCTGCGGACCGTGCTGCTCACCGGCATCGCCTCGGTGGCGTCGGTGCTGACCGCCGTCCTGGTCGTGACCCTGCTCGAACGGCTGCTCGGCGGGGCGGGTGCCGTCGCGAAGGCGTGGCTCACCGTCGGGGTGGGCGGGATCGTCTCGCTCACCGTCCTCGTGGTCGCCATGCGGTTGCTGCGTGTGCCCGAGCTCGACCCGGTGGTCACCCGGCTGCGCCGGCTCGTCGCGCGCTGATCGACACCGCCCCGGCGTAGGGGTTGCGCTGCCGTGACGGGTGTCGCCGCGGACGCCGGGTCCACGCCGCCCGAGCCGGTGTCCCGTAGGCTCGCCTCCGAACGGGGCGCGGGCGGAGGGCCCGGACCGCGCGGGGGGTACGGGGCGAGCGCGCCGGAGGTGAGGGTGGACGACGCGATGGCCGGCCGCCGCGCGCCCGGGGCACCGCGAGGCGCCGTCGCCGAGTCGTCCGGCCCCGTGGAGGACCGCGTGGCCGACGCCGAGGCCACGGCCTCCGTCGACGCCGAGGACCCTCACGTGGAGCCGGGCTCCGGCGCGGACGACGACGCTGTGGAGCCGGCCCAGGGTCGCCCCGGCGAGCCGGGACCCGAACCGGCCGCCCAGGACGCGCCGACCACCGCCGTGCCACCCGTCCAGGACGGCGACCCCGCCGCCTCGGGCGGCTCGGGCGGCTCCGACGGCCGGGCCGGGTCCCGCATCGACGGCCCGACGACGTTCCTGCCCCCCGGCACCCGCCGCGGCGGCACGGCGTCCCGTCCCGCCGGACGCACCGGGGAGCGCGGCGGGAGCACCGGCCCGGGTCGGCGCGGTGGCGCGCCCGGGGGGCCACGCGCGCCCGCCTCCGGACCCATCGCGGTCGGTCGCGACGGCGCGATCGTCCCCGGCACCGTGATCGCCGACCGCTACCGCCTGGTCGTCGAGGTGGGTCGCGACCGCTCCGCGGACGCCGTGCTCTGGAAGGCACGGGACACCACGCTCGAGCGCGACGTCGCGATCACGCTGCTCGTCGGGGGGTGGCAGGCCGACGTGCGCGCCGCGTCGGCGCTGTCCCGCGCGACGCGCTCCGCCCACTTCTCCCACCGCCACGCCGCCCGCGTGCTCGACGTCGTGCAGCCCGGTTCGTCGCGGCTGCCCGCCGGCGTGCTGGGCGCCGCGGTCGCCGAGTGGACGCCCGGGCATGACCTCGCCGAGCTCGTGGCCGGCGGGCCCCTCAGCCCGAGCGCGGCGCTGCGGGTCGTCGAGCCGCTCGCCCAGGCGGTCGCCGACGCCCACCGGGCCGGCCTCGTGCTCGGCATCGACCACCCGCAGCGGGTCCGGGTCACCGCCCGCGCGAACGCCCGACTCGCCTTCCCGATGCCGCGCGGGGACGCCGGGGTCGACGACGACGTCCGCGGGCTCGGCGCGACGCTGTACCTGCTGCTGACCGGGCGCTGGCCCTCCTCCGACGGGACCACGCCGGCCGGCCTCAAGGCGGCCCCGCGGACCGCCTCCGGGGCCCCCGTCCCGGTCCGCGACCTGCGTCCCGGCCTGCCGGTCGGGCTCGCCGCGCTCGTCGACCGGACCCTGGACGCCACGGGCGGCATCCGCACCGCCGCCGCGGTGCACGGGCTGGTGCGCCAGCTGCGGGAGGGCGCCGAGGACGACGGGGTGATGCTCCCCCTGACCGAGGACGGCGTCCACTTCGAGGACGAGCCCGGCACCGTCTGGCACCCGGACGACGACGAGGCACCCGAGCAGCACGACCCCGCCACGCGGCGGAAGCTGCACATCGGGGTGACGCTGCTCGTCGTCGCCGTGCTCGCGATCGTCGCGTTCGTGGCCTTCCAAGCGGTGTCGCTGGTCGGTGGCGGACCGTCCTCCGGACCGCCGCTGGTCATCCCGACCTCCGCCGGCCCGGCACCCGCCCCCGCCCCGGGACAGGGCCCGGCCCAGGCCGCACCCGCCGTCCCGCCCGCCCCCACCGGCCCGGTGCAGCTCGCGAGCATCGCGGTCTACGACCCGTCGGGCGATCCGGACAACCCCGGACGAGTGGGGCGGGCCGCCGACAACGACCCGTCGTCGAGCTGGTCCACCTCCGACTACGACCAGCAGTTCCCCTCCCTCAAGCCCGGCATCGGGCTCATGACGACGTTCCGGGCGCCCTCGCGGGTGTCCCAGGTGGTCGTGCGTTCTCCGAGCCCCGGCACGAAGATCGAGATCCGGTCGGCGACGGCGCCCGACGTCCCGCTGGCGCAGACCCAGCTCCTCGGTAGCGGCACGGTCTCGGGGGACACGACGACCATCCCCGTGCAGACCATGACCGCCCCGACCAGCAACCTCCTCGTGTGGATCACCACGCTCGGCCGTTCGGATGGCCAGTACTCCAGCCAGATCGCCGAGGTCACGGTGATCGGCGCGGGGTGAGCGGGCGGGTTTGCCCGAACCGCACCCTGCCGCGAGGGGCCACGTCTAGCGTCCGCTCCCGTGGCCGACCCACGCTCCGACCCGGAGCTCATGGCCGCCCACGTGGCGGGTGATCCCCGTGCGTTCGAGGAGCTCGTCCGGCGGCACACCGACCGGTTGTGGGCCTTCGCGGTGCGGACCCTGGGGGACTCCCACGAGGCTTCGGACGCCCTCCAGGAGGCGTTCCTGTCCGCGTTCCGGGCCGCCGGGCGGTGGCGCGGCGAGGCGTCGGTGTCGACGTGGATGCACCGCATCGTGTACCACGCCTGCCTCGACCGGGTGCGCCACCGCCGCACCCACCCGGCCGACCCGCTCGACGAGGGCACCGACGTCCCGCTGCCCCGCGACGCGATGGCGGACCGTATGACCGTGCTGGCCGTCGACGAGGCCCTCGAGCGGCTGCCGGCCGCCCAGCGCGCCGCGGTCGTGCTCGTGGACATGGAGGGCCTGTCCATCGCCGAGGCGGCCGCGGCGCTCGGCGTGCGGGAGGGCACCGTGAAGAGCCGGGCCGCCCGCGGGCGCTATCGGCTCGCCGTGCTCCTCGGGCACCTGCGTCCCGGCCCGGGGAACGACGAGGGCCCCGCGGGCGTCGAAGCCCTGGGCGGGGACGTGTCGAGGCGCGCGGGAGGTGAGCGATGACCGCGGACGGGGACGAGAGCAGGGGCGGGCCCCGGGAGGACGCGGGCGGTGCGCCGGACGCCGGCGCGACGGACGCCGTCCTGCGCCACGCCGAGGGGCAGCCGCCCCGTCCCGGCGAGGAGGAGCTCTTCGCCGCCCTGGACCGCACGCGGGCCGAGCTCGCCGCGGCGCCCCCGCCGCCGCTGCCCACCGGGTTCGCCGCGCAGCTGCAGGAGCGGCTCGCGGCCGAACGGGCCGCCGCGGCCTCCGGGCACCCGGGGCAGCGCCCCGCCCACCCGCCCGCGACCGGGCGGCCCGTGCCGTCGTCGCCCCGCGGGCCGTCCCGGCCGCCGCGCGAACCGGACGGTCGTGGCGCTCGCGGGCCGGCCCGCCGTCGCCGTCGGCTCCTGGCCGCCGGGCTCGGGGTGCTCGCCGTCGTCGCGGCGGTGACCGGGGGTCTGCTCGCCGGGGCCGGCCGCGACACCGCCCCCGCACCCACGGCCGCGCCGGGCACCCGAGTGCCGGCGCCGGCCCCCGCGCCCGTGTCCACGGCGGACCCCGCCCGGGCCCTGCGAGCAGGCCTCGGCGCCCGCGACCCCGGGCCGCTCGCCGACCCGGCGCGCCGGGCCACCTGCCTCGTCGCGCACGGCCTGGCGCCGGGCACCGTCCCGCTCGGGAGCAGGCAGGTCGTGATCGACGGCAGGCCGGGGACGCTGCTCGTCCTGTCCACCGGCACCGCCGCGCGGTTCCGCCTGCTGGTCGTCGGTCCGGACTGCGCGGTCGGGCGCCCCGACACGCTGGCCGACCTCACGGTGGGCGGGTGAGTGGGGTGGACGACGAGCGGTGGGGAATCCTGGGCCCGTGGCGGACGTTGCAGCGGGCGTGAGTGACCAGACCATCCACGACGTGATCGTCGTGGGTTCCGGACCGGCGGGATACACCGCGGCGACCTACTCGGCTCGGGCCCAGCTCGACGTCGTGGTCTTCGAGGGCAGCCAGTTCGGCGGGGCGCTCATGACCACGACCGAGGTCGAGAACTACCCGGGGTTCGCCGAGGGCATCCAGGGCCCCGAGCTGATGGACCAGATGCGGCGCCAGGCCGAGCGGTTCGGCGCCGTGATGCGGCCCGAGGACGTCGACACCCTCGACCTGGCCGGCGAGGTGAAGAACGTCACCGTCGGTGGCGAGACCCACCGCGCGCGCACCGTGATCCTCGCGATGGGGGCGGCGCCGCGCTATCTGGGCGTCCCGGGCGAGGAGCGGCTGCTCGGCCACGGCGTGAGCGCCTGTGCGACCTGTGACGGGTTCTTCTTCCGCGACCACGACATCGTCGTGGTCGGGGGCGGCGACTCGGCCATGGAGGAGGCCACGTTCCTGACCCGTTTCGCGCGCTCGGTGACGATCGTGCACCGGCGCGACGAGTTCCGGGCCTCGGGGATCATGCTGGCGCGCGCGCGGGCCGACGAGAAGATCTCGTTCCGTACCAACGCCGTGGTCACCGAGGTGCTCGGGGAGAACGCCGTGTCGGGGGTGCGGGTGCGTGACGTCGTCACCGGCGAGGAGGACACGCTGGAGGTCACGGGCATGTTCGTCGCGATCGGCCACGACCCGCGCTCGGCGCTCGTGGCCGGGCAGGTCGAGACCGACGACGAGGGCTACGTGCGGGTCGACACGCCGAGCACGTACACGAATCTCCCCGGGGTCTTCGCCTGCGGCGACCTCATCGACAAGACCTACCAACAGGCGGTCACCGCCGCCGGTAGCGGCTGCACCGCGTCGATCGACGCCGAGCGCTGGCTCGCCGAGACCGCGGCGCACAGCTCGGCCACCCCGACGCCGGAGACCTCGCCGAAGCCGACCGTCGACTCGGAGGTGACCCCGGAGCTCGACTCCGTGGCCTCCTGACCGGGCACCCCTGTCGGGTCGCCCGCCCGGTCACCCGACCCCGACACCGACCCCCCGACCGAGCATCCCGCTCGACCGATGATCTTCAGGAGGATCCCCCGATGGGAAGCCCCGTCACCGTCACCGACTCCACCTTCTCCGACGAGGTGCTGAGCAGCGACAAGCCCGTTCTGGTCGACTTCTGGGCGACCTGGTGCGGCCCGTGCAAGATGGTCGCCCCGGTCCTCGAGGAGATCGCGGCGGAGCACGGTGACAAGCTCACCGTCGCGAAGCTGGACATCGACCAGAACCAGGCGACCGCGCGTGACTACCAGGTCATGTCGATCCCCACGATGATCGTCTTCCAGGGCGGCAAGCCCGTGAAGCAGATCGTGGGCGCGAAGCCGAAGGCGGCGCTGCTCAACGACCTCTCCGACGTCCTGGGCTGATTCCCCGCCACACGGGCGACCGCCCACCCTCGCGCGCCGGGTCCGGACCCCGTCCGGACCCGGCGTCGTCGTGTCCGGACCCGGACGTCGTCCGGCGGGATCCGGACGGTGATCCCGAACCGTGACCGTGCGGCACGGGCCCGATGCGGGGTGCGACCGGGCCGACAGGGCACAATGAGACCCCGGTGAACCGAGGCGGACTCCGCCCGGCCGCGTCCACGGGGCGCCCGGGTGCGTGTCGGGACATCGCAGGGGTCCGGACAGCGACGGGAGCGACGGAATGCAGCTGCTGAGCCGCGGCGACACCGGTCCGGCCGTCGCCGAGGTCCGCGCAGCACTCCAGGCGCTGGGGCTCGTCGAGCCACCGCCGCCGGGCGGTCCGGCCCCGGAACCGGGCCGCTTCGACGGTGCCCTCGAGGATGCCGTCCGCGCCTTCCAGCAGAACCGTGGCCTCATCACCGACGGTGTCGTCGGCCCGTCCACCTACCGCGCGCTGCGGGACGCCCGCTGGTCGCTGGGGGACCGCATGCTCTGCCTGCAGGCCTCGAACACCATGACCGGGGACGACGTCTTCGCCCTCCAGGAGCGCCTCCTCGAGCTGGGGTACGACTCCGGGCGCGCCGACGGCGTGTTCGGCCGGCAGACCGAGCAGGCGCTGCGCAGCTTCCAGCGCGACTACGGCATGGCGCCCGACGGGATCTGCGGCCCCCGCACCCTGCGGCACCTCGGCTACCTCGGTCGCAAGGTCACCGGGGGTCGGCCGGGCCTGCTCCGCGAGCAGGAGCGCCTCCACCGCGCCGGCCCACGCCTGTCCGGCAAGCGCATCGTGATCGATCCAGGACACGGCGGGCCCCACCCCGGGGTGGCGGTCGGCGGGGTCACCGAGGCCGGCCTGGTGGCCGACGTCGCCCGACGTCTCGAGGGCCGGATGTCCGCGGCCGGCATGGAGGCGCTGCTCTCCCACGGCCCGCACGACTGCCCCTCCGACCCCGAGCGGGCCGCGTTCGCGAACACGGCGGGGGCGGACGTCGTGCTCTCGCTGCACGTCGACGCCAACCCCAGCCCGGCCGCCAACGGGCTCGCCGCCTTCCACTTCGGCACCGGGACCGGCGCCACCTCCACCGTCGGCGAGGCGCTCGCGGGCTACATCCACCGCGAACTGCTCGCGCGGACCCGGATGCTCGACTGCGGGGTCCACCCCCGCCCGTGGGAGCTGCTGCGGCTCACCCGCATGCCGGCGGTCCGCGTCGAGATCGGGTACCTGACGAACGAGCACGACCGGACGGCCCTGCTCGACCCGGCGTTCCGCGACGTCGTCGCCGAGGGGATCCTCGTCGCGGTCAAGCGGCTCTACCTGCTCGGTCAGAACGACAAGCCGACCGGCACGTTCACCTTCTCCGACATCCTCCAGCGCGAGGAGGGCAGCCCGATCGGTGCCTAGGCCTGCGGCCATGTGAACGTTTTTGGTCGTTCCAGCGACCAAGAACGTTCACATGCCGTAGGCACCCACCGGGGCGGCGGGCGCCGTCGTCACCGTGACCGTGCCGAGGAGCTGGGCGATGGCCGCCTCGACGTCCTCCTTCCAGGAGAACCCGGTACGCATCTCGAGGCGCAGCCGCGGCCAGCGGTGGTGGTGGGCCACGGTCTTGAACCCGACCGCGCGCAGGAACGCCGCCGGGAGGACACAGCTCGGCGTGTCCTCGGCCGTCCGGCCGTGCGCCTCGCCGCGGGGCCGTTCGGCGGTGTCGCCGAACGCCTCGAGGGCCTTCACCCCGCGCCGGGAGAGGTCGCGCACCACGTCCTGGACGAGCAGGCGGCCCACCCCGACGCAACTGAAGTCGGGCACGACGTGCAGGCCGCAGAGCAGGACCGCGTCCGCGCCGACCGGGGAGGTCGGGAACGCGGCGGCCCGGGGCACGGCCGCGGGCGGGGCGTAGAAGGTATAGCCCGCGGGGACGCCCTCGACGTGGGCGATGCGCCCGCAGGAGCCCCACTCGAGCAGGACGCCGGAGACCCAGGCCTCCTTCTCCAGCTCCACGGTGCCGAACTCCTCGGCCTGCTCGCCCAGGTGCGGCGGGAGCTCCCAGTAGACACAGCGCCGACAGCCCTTGGGCAGCTCGTCGATGTTGTCCAGGGTGACCCCGACACACTCTCGCGACACCGACACTCCCATCCGTCGCGGGCCGGCCCGGTCGCTCCCGGCCGCGTCCCCGCCTCCCTGCCCCGGCATGGTCCCCCGGGGCGCATGCGTACCCCTCCGGGGCCGCGCGGACAATACGGGCGCTCCGATCGTGGCGTGGGCGACGCCGTGGTCCGCTGGACCGTGGGATCCGACCGCGTAGACTCGCTCGGCGATCCACCGCTGGCCTGTGACGAAAGGGTCGCCGATGACCGCGATGCCTCCCGACCACCGCTCCACCGGGGCCCCCGGGGCGGCCGCGGCGGCGGGGGCGGCGGACGGCCAGGTCGGATACGACGGGGACGCCGGCGACCCCCACCTCGAGCGCTACGCGGTGCGGACCGCGGGGATGACGGCCTCGGAGATCCGCGCGCTGTTCGCGGTCGCGAGCCGCCCGGAGGTGGTCTCGCTGGCCGGCGGGATGCCGAACCTCGCGGCCCTGCCGCTCGAGTCGCTCGCCGTCGAGGTCGCCGGGCTCGTGGCCGCCGAGGGCCAGAGCGCCCTGCAGTACGGCTCCGCCCAGGGCGTCCCGGTGCTGCGCGAGCAGATCGGCGAGGTCATGGCGTTCGAGGCCGGCAGCCTCGCGGCCACCGGAGGTTTCGCCCCGGACGACGTCGTCGTCACGGTCGGTTCGCAGTCGGCGCTGGATATGCTGACCCGCCTCTTCGTCGACCCGGGTGACGTCGTCCTCGCCGAGTCCCCGTCCTACGTCGGGGCGCTGGGGTCGTTCGCGGCCTACCAGGCCGAGGTGCGGCACGTGGCCATGGACGACGACGGCCTCGTGCCCGCCGCGCTCGACGAGGCACTGCGGCGCCTGGCCCGTGAGGGCAGGCGAGCCAAGTTCCTCTACACCGTGCCGAACTTCCACAACCCGGTCGGCGTGAGCCTCGCCGCCGACCGGCGCCCGGAGATCGTCGAGCTCTGTCGCCGCCACGGCGTGCTGATCGTGGAGGACAACCCCTACGGGCTCCTCGGCTTCGACGGGCAGACCTACCCCTCGCTACGCTCGCTGGACCCGGAGAACGTCGTCTACCTCGGTTCGTTCTCCAAGATCTTCGCCTCGGGCCTGCGGGTCGGCTGGGCGCTCGCGCCGCACGGCATCCGTGACAAGCTCGTGCTCGCGGCCGAGTCGGCGACGCTGTGCCCGCCCGCGTTCACCCAGCTCGTCGTCTCGCGCTACCTCGCCACGCACGACTGGCGCAGCCTGGTGAAGTCGTTCCGGGAGATGTACCGGGAGCGGTGCGAGGCGATGCTCGCGGCGCTGGAGACCCACCTGCCCGACGGGTGCCGCTGGACCCGGCCGCAAGGCGGGTTCTTCGTGTGGGCCACGGTGCCCGAGGGCGTGGACACCCGCGCCATGCTGCCCCGGGCGATCACCGCGCGCGTGGCCTACGCCTCGGGCACGGGGTTCCACGCCGACGGGTCCGGCAGCCGGCACATGCGCCTGTCGTTCTGCTACCCGCCGCCCGAGCGGATCACCGAGGGCGTCCGGCGGCTGGCCGCCACCCTCGACGGCGAGCTCGACCTGCTGCGCACGTTCGGTGTGGCCGGCCCCCACTCCGGGACGCCCGGCGGGCCGCAGGCCCCGTCGGCCGACACCGCCTGAGCCCCACCACCTTCCGGGACGAACGACTCGTTCGTGCTCCTAGAAGCCACGAACGAGTCGTTCGTCCCCGGTGGGCGACCCGCCACCGGGTCGCCCGGGGTCGGCCACTAGGGTCTGCCCGTGATCGTCCCGACCCGGACCGACTTCAGCGTCGCCGTGCTCGCCGGAGGCCTCTCCCACGAGCGCGACGTGTCGCTGCGCTCCGGCCGCCGCCTCGCCTCCGTCCTGCGCGACGCCGGCGCCACGGTCGACGAGTGGGACACCGACGCCGCCCTCCTCGGTCGCCTCACCACGACCCGCCCGGACGCGGTGGTCGTCGCGCTGCACGGCGGCGAGGGGGAGAACGGCGCGGTGCAGAGCGTCCTGGAGCTGCTCGGCGTGCCCTACGTCGGCACCCGGGCGAGGGACTGCCGCCGCGCCCACGACAAGCCGACGGCCAAGGCCGAGCTCGCGCGGGCCGGGCTGGACACCCCGGAGTGGGTGGCGCTCCCGCAGACGACGTTCCGCGAGCTCGGGGCGGCCGGTGTGCTCGACGCCCTCGTCACACGCCTCGGGCTGCCGCTCATGCTCAAGCCGGATCAGGGGGGCTCCGCGCTCGGCGCCCAGGTCGTCCGGGAGACCGCCGAGCTCCCGGCGGCGATGGTCGGGGCGCTGGCCTACGGCGACACCGTGCTCGTCGAGCGGTTCGTGGAGGGCGTCGAGGTCGCGGCGTCGGTGGTGGACACCTGCGACGGGCCGGTGGCGCTGCCGGCCGTCGAGGTCGAGCCGGGCAACGGCGTCTACGACTACACCGCCCGCTACACGGCGGGCCTCACCCGGTTCCACTGCCCGGCACGGCTGTCCGACGACGTCGCTCGCCGCGTCGCCGAGGCGGCCGTGGCCGCCCACCGGGTCCTCGGGCTGCGGGACCTCTCGCGGACCGACGCCGTCGTCGACGCCGAGGGGCGGGTACAGATCCTCGAGGTGAACGTGTCCCCGGGTCTGACCGAGAACTCCCTCCTCCCGCGCGCGGTGGCGGCGGCGGGCCGCGACCTCGGGGAGGTCTTCACACTCCTCGTCGACCGCGCGGTCTCCCGAGGTGTCGCACCCTGACGAGCGCAGCGGCGATCTCAGAGCGCCCTGAGATCGCCGCTGACGGCCCGGTGGCTCAGCCCAGAAGCGATCCGCCCGAGGAGCCCTCCGGGCCCATCAGGCGCGCGATGCGCTCGAGATCCTCGACCGAGCCGAACTCCACGACGATCCGGCCCTTGCGCTGACCCAGCTCCACCTTCACGCGGGTGTCGTAGGCGTCGGAGAGCCGCTCGGCGAGGTCCTGGAGGCCCGGGGCGTGCAGCGGCCGGCGTGCGGGGGAGCGGCGCTTCACCGCCGACGGCTCCTTCTCGCCGCGGGCGAGCGTGACCGCCTCCTCCGCAGCGCGCACCGACATCCCCTCGGCGACGATCCGGGCGGCCAGCTCCTCCTGGGCACCGGTGTCCTCGATCCCGAGCAGCGCACGGGCGTGGCCGGCCGAGAGGACCCCCGCGGCGACCCGCCGCTGGACCGCGACGGGCAGCCGGAGCAGCCGGATGGTGTTCGTGATCGCCGGCCTGCTGCGCCCGATGCGGTCGGCGAGCTGCTCGTGCGTCACGGCGAACTCGGTGAGCAGCTGCTGGTAGGCCGCCGCCTCCTCGAGCGGGTTGAGCTGGACGCGGTGGATGTTCTCGAGGAGCGCGTCACGCAGCAGGTCATCGTCGCCGGTCCGGCGGACGATCGCCGGGATGTGCGTGAGCCCGGCACGCTGCACGGCACGCCACCGACGCTCGCCCATGACGAGCTCGTGGGTGACGTCGGCGGCCCCGTCGGCGCGGATCGGCTCGTCGAGCTCCCGCACGACGATCGGCTGCAGGAGCCCGAACTCGCGTACGGAGTGCTCGAGCTCCGCGAGCGCCTCCTCGTCGAAGACGGTGCGCGGCTGGCGCGGGTTGGCGCGGATCCCGTCGACCCGGACCTCGCGGTACACCGCGCCCGCCACCGTGCCCGCGTCCGCGGTCGCGTCCTGGGCGGCCGACGCGGGCTCGGGCGTCGCGGCGGGCGTGCGCTGCCCGATGACGACGTCGGCCGCCCGGGCACCGACGCCCGGGCGCGCGGAGGAGGTCTCGGGCGATTCGGGCGGCGCGGTCGGGATGAGCGCGGCCAGCCCGCGGCCCAGGCCGCCTCGACGTTCGGTCATCCGTGGTCTCCCGTGGTGCTCGCAGCGGCCGACTCGGTCCGGCGCTCGGTGACCGCGGCCCGCATGGCGAACTCCCGGGCCGCGTCGAGGTAGCTCATCGCGCCGCGCGAGCCCGGGTCGTAGGTCAGCACGGTCTGGCCGAAGCCCGGCGCCTCGCTGACCTTGACGCTGCGCGGGATCACCGTGCGCAGCACCAGGTCGCCGAAGTGGTTGCGGACCTCGTGAGTCACCTGGTCGGCGAGCTTGGTGCGCCCGTCGTACATCGTCAGCAGGATCGTCGAGACGTGCAGTGACGGGTTGAGGTGCGACTGCACCAGGCCGATGTTGTTGAGCAGCTGGGAGAGCCCCTCCAGCGCGTAGTACTCGCACTGGATGGGGATGAGCACCTCGGGGGCCGCGACCATGGCGTTCAGCGTGAGCAGGCCGAGCGAGGGCGGGCAGTCGACCAGCACGTAGTCGACGTCGAGCCGGTCCAGCGCCTCGGTCGAGAGCGCCTGCCGCAGCCGGGACTCCCGGTTCATCATCGACACGAGCTCGATCTCGGCGCCCGCGAGGTCGATCGTGGCAGGGACACAGAGCAGGTCCTGCGAGCGGTCGCAGACCTGGGCCGCTTGGTCGAGGGTCATCTCGCCGATGAGCACCTCGTAGATCGAGGGCACGCCACTGCGGTGGTCGACGCCGAGCGCGGTGCTCGCGTTGCCCTGGGGATCGAGGTCGACGACGAGGACCCGGGCGCCGTGCAGCGCGAGGGCGGCGGCGAGGTTGACCGTGCTCGTGGTCTTGCCGACGCCGCCCTTCTGGTTGGCCACCGTGATGACGCGCCGCCGGGCGGGCCGCGGCATCCGGTGGTCCTCGGGGTGGAGCACCCGCGCGGCACGCGCGGCCTCCTCGGCGATGGGTGTCATCCCGCCGCCGCCGTAGATGACCTCGCCGGCACCCAGCACGCCGGCCGCCACCGTCGACACGGCCTCGCTCACGGCCTCGCGCACCTTCTCCGCGCTCGGCCGATCGCCACCTCGCCGCGTTTCACGTGGAACGCCGTCATGTCCTTCGGTCACGAGGATCGATCCTTCCTCCCACGACCGCGGCGACCCGAGCCGGGGCCCGAGCCGGCCGCGCTCCGTCGCTCCGTCCGATGTACCACCACGATGTGCGTCGCGGCGTCTCCCGCGCCGCAGGCCAGGACCTCGATCTCGCCGGCCCCCGCGGCGTGGAGATCGTCCGCGTCGCGCCGCACCTCGTCGTGCGCGCTCGCACCCTTGAGCGCGGCGAGTCTCCCACCTGGACGCACGAGGGGCAGCGTCCACGTCGTCAGCCGTCCGAGGGGCGCCACGGCGCGGGCCGTCACCACGTCGGACTCCCCGCACGCGCGGCGCGTCTCGCGCTCCTCGGCCCGTCCCCGCCGCACCGTGACGTCGAGCTCCAGGGCCGCGACCACCTCCTCGAGCCACGCGACCCGACGGGCCATGGGCTCCAGCAAGGTGACGGTGAGGTCCGGTCGGGAGAGCGCGAGCGGGATGCCGGGCAGTCCGGCACCGGATCCGACGTCGAGGACGGACGAGCCCGAGGGGATCACCCGGCCCACGTAGGCCGAGTTGACCAAATGGCGGTCCCAGAGCCGGGGCAGCTCCCGCGGCCCGATCACGCCCTGCTCCCGTCCCGGTCCCGCGAGCAGCTCGGCGTAGCGGCGCACCCGGGGGAGCGCGTCACCGAAGAGCTCCCGGGCCTCGGCCGTGGGCTCGCCCGGTGCGGCGACGGCGTCGGCGCCGGTCGGGCCCGTCCCGTCCGGTGAGGGGCCGGTGGCGGGTGCGCGGTCACGCCCGCCCACGGTCACGCGCACCGCCCCGGTCGTCGTGTTCCACGTGGAACACGCGCAAGGACCGCCGTCGTGCCGGCCATGGCTCAGCGACCGGGGAGGACGACCACGCGGCGACGCGGCTCCTCGCCCTCGCTCTCGCTGTGCACCCCGTCCACGCTCGCGACCGCGTCGTGGACGATCTTGCGCTCGAACGGGGTCATCGGGCGGAGCTTCTGGCTCTCGCCGCTCTCCTTGACCTCCTCGGCGGCGCGCCGGCCGAGCTCGGTCAGCTCCGTCCGCCGGTTCGATCGCCACCCCGCGACGTCGAGCATCAGGCGGTTGCGCGTGCCGGTCGACTGCTGCACCGCGAGCCGCGTGAGCTCCTGGAGCGCCTCCAGGATATCGCCGCGCTGGCCGACGAGCTTCTCGAGGTCCTTGCCGCCGTCGATGCTGACGACCGCGCGTCCGGCCTCGACGTCGAGGTCGATGTCGCCGTCGAAGTCCAGGATGTCGAGGAGGCGCTCGAGGTAGTCCCCGGCGATGTCGCCCTCGCGCACCAGGACGTCCTGGTCGGCGCCCTCGGCGTCCTCCGCCGGCGCGGCGTCATCCGCGCGGCCGTCCGACTGCAGGGTCTCGGACACGGCATGTCTCCTCTCGCCGGGCCGCGGGCGGCCCTCCGGTTCCCGCACCACCGATCCTCGACGGTCGAGGGACGACGGTCCGGGTGGCTGGGTCGGGGCGCAGGCACCCCGGGGTGCCGGGCCCGCCGTCGGGGAGGACGGGACCGGCCGGGTCTCACCGTCGCTTCTTCGACTTCTTCCCGCCGCCGGGCCGACCCGACGACGCGAGCTGCTGTCCGGAGCGGGCACCGCTCTTGCCCGATCCGTTCTTCGACGCCGGCGACCCGACCTTGCCGGGAGCCGCGCGGCCGCTGCTCTTGCCCGACGTCGGGCGGGCACCGGGCTTCGGTGTCGTCCCCGGGGTCGAGCCCGTCGGGCCGTTCGAGCCGTTCGCCGCGGTGTGCGGGGTGTCCTGGGGCTCGACGACGTCCGGGGCGGCCACGTCCGCGCGCGCACCCTCGGGGCGCTTCGGCTTCTGACCCGGCTTCGGCGCCAGGAGGTCACGCTGCTCGGCGGCCTGGACGCGACGCTCCTCCTCCTCGCGGGAGATCCTGCCGTAGACGTACCACTGCTGGGTCAGGGTCCAGGTGTTGTTGGACAGCCAGTACAGCAGGATCGCGATCGGGAAGAACGCACCGAAGACGAGGACACCGAGCGGGAACAGCCACATCGTCAGCTTCTGCATGATCGCGGCCTGCGGGTTCGCCGCGGACGCCGGCGACTGGTGCTGCGCGGAGATGCGGGCCGTGAAGTGGGTCGCGACGCTGGCGATGATCATGAGCGGCAGCGCGACCGGGATCGCCGAGGCGTTGAACTGGTGGAGGTTCAGCGAGAAGTGGCCGAGCTCCTGCGCCCCGCCGGCGATCGCCTCGGAGAGCTTGACCCCGAGGATGTCGGCGTTGTTGAACGAGACGACGTCGGCGCGGCTGAAGACGTAGTTGTACGGGTAGTTCGGCTGGAACCCCCGCAGCACGTGGAAGAGGCCGATGAACACCGGCAGCTGCACGAGGACCGGGAGGCAGCCGCCCAGCGGGTTGACGCCGTGCTCCTTCTGGAGCTTCTGCATCTCCTCCGCGAGCTTCTGCTTGTCGTTCTTGTACTTCTCCTGCAGCTTCTTGATCTGCGGCTGGAACTCCTGCATCTTCCGCATCGAGCGGACCTGGCTGACGAACGGCTTGAACAGCAGCGCGCGCAGCGTGAAGACGAGGAAGATCACCGCCAGCGCCCAGGCGAACCCGTTGTCGGCGCCCAGCACGAAGCCGAACACCTTGTGCCAGAACCACAGGATGGCCGACACCGGGTAGTAGATGAAGTTCAGCACGACGCTTGCTCCTCGCTGGTGGGGGCGGCTGCTCCCCGGGGGGCGGTGCGGTCCGTCGGGTCGGCCGGCGCGCCATCGGCGCCGGACGGGTCGCGATCGGCTCCGGAGGCGAGGGCGCCGTCCGGGTCACGGCTGCGGCGCGGCGGGACCGGGTCCAGGCCGCCAGGGTGCCAGGGTGCGCACTTGAGCAGGCGCACCAGGGCGAGTGCCACGCCCCACAGGACGCCGTGCACGCGCACCGCCTCCACGGCGTACGCGCTGCAGGTCGGATAGAAGCGGCAGTGGGGCAGGAACATCGGCGAGACCCACCGCCGGTAGAGCCCGAGGAGCGCGATCACCAGGCGGGCCGCCGCGCCGGGACGGCGCTCGGCCACCACCGATGTCCCCATCCCCACGTCGCACACTCCCGTCGGTTTCCCGTGAAACCGCGCCGCCTCGCCGGTCCGGTCCCCGCCGCATCCGTTCCGATGCCCCGCGACCGGTTCTCCCGACCATGGTGCCCGCGGCGGGGCGGGAGGGCGAACGTCGTCGGCCCGCGGTCGAGCGGTGGTCCCGTGCACCGGGCGCCCTACCGGCTCGTCGTGACGGTCGGGCCCGCGGAGGCGACGGCCCGCGGTCCCGAGAGGACACCCACCCGCCGGAGCGCGGCGTCGAGGTCCGCGGCGAGCTCGGCGCTGGTCGCCCCTGCCGCGGGCGGGTGCGCCCGCACCACCAGGACGGTGCCCGCCGGCAGCGCGTCGAGGCGAGCGGCGACGAGGTGGCGCAGCCGGCGGGTCACCCGGTGTCGCTCGACCGAGTGCCCGACCGCACGCCCGACGACGAAACCGGCGCGCGACCCGCCGTCGTCACCGGTGAGGACGTGGACCGACAACAGTCGGCGCCCGGCCTTCCGCCCGCGACGCAGGACGCGTCGGAAGTCGTCGGGACGGCGGACCCGGCGCGGGCGCGGCAGCACGGTCGCGACGGCGGTGGTGATGACGACTGCGCGGACCGTCAGGCGCTCAGGGAGGAGCGGCCCTTGCGGCGGCGGTTCGCCAGCACCGCGCGGCCGGCGCGCGTGCTCATCCGCAGCCGGAAGCCGTGCGTCTTCGACCGACGGCGGTTGTTCGGCTGGAACGTGCGCTTGCCCTTGGCCACGACTGAGAACTCCTGCCTCGGCTCACCCCGGATCGTGGGGGAGCGCGGTGTGCCGGGCGCACGGCAAGGCGCCCAGGAGGTGTCCTGGGCGCCGGGCGGACCCGGATCCGGTCCTGACCAGCGTAGCCGACACCGGGGCGGGCCCCCACGTCGGCCCCGTCGGCGGTGAGCGCGCGGGTCCGGCCACCGACGGTCACGGACGACCCGCCTCCGGTCGCCCATCCGGTCCGGGCCGGGCGCTTGTGGCCTGGCGCGCTGCCTTGTTAGCGTCTCGCACCCCGCCAAGGCGCCGACCGGAACCGCCGGGGTGTGTCGGTCGTTCCCGAGGTCGGGAGCAGCGACAGACGTCGGCGTCGCGGGGCGTGGATGCAGAGGGGACCGCGGCACGCGGAATACTCGGCGCGGACCTCGGGGGCGGGGCCCGCACCGTCGTCGCACGTGCGCATCGTGCACAGTTGTGGACAACCCTGTGGATCCGCGCGCACGGGCCGTCGTGGCCCGCGTGCGCCGGGGGACGGGACGGAGGAGGTCGGCATGTCGGACCAGCTCTCCGACCTCGACGAGACCTGGACCCGTGTGGTCTCCGAGCTCACGGCGGGCACCCCCGACGGTCCGGCCCTCTCGGCCCAGCAGCGCGCCTGGGTGCGCGTCACCCGACCGCTCGGCCTGCTCGACGACACCGCCCTGCTCGCCGCCCCGAGCGAGTTCGCGAAGGAGGCCATCGAGCGGGCCCTGCGCGACCCGATCGTCGACGCGCTCTCCCGCCACATCGGCCGACCGGTCCAGCTCGCCGTGCGCGTGGACCACAGCGCCCGCACCCCGACAGAGGGCACCACCGTGGCCGGGCCCGAGACCTCCCCGCTGCCGCGGCTGCCGGGATCGGCGGCCGAGCCGGCCCTCGCCGCCGGCGGCGAGGGCTATGCTGCGCCCCCCTTCGACGGCCGGCGCTACGACGACGGCGGCCCGGACACCGGGTACCTCACCGCGGCGGCGCCCGACCACCACCGCTCGCACCGCGCCGACGCGATCGCGGCGGCGGCGGGCGTCGGGCAGGTCACCCACAACCCGGACCGGGCCCACCCCGAGGAGGAGGTCGACGAGGTCCGCGAGGGCCTCGCCGCCGTCCACGAGATTCTGGAGCCCGCCCGGACGCAGCGCGACGGCGGGCCGCACCGACGGCGACCAGCCCTCCGGGGGCGAGCCGCGCGGCGCGCCCCGCTCCCAGACGCGGCTCAACGAGAAGTACCTCTTCGACACGTTCGTCATCGGCGCCTCGAACCGGTTCGCGCACGCGGCCGCCGTCGCCGTCGCCGAAGCGCCGGCGCGCGCCTACAACCCGCTGTTCATCTGGGGCGACTCCGGCCTGGGCAAGACGCACCTGCTCCACGCCGTCGGGGACTACGCCCAGCGGCTCTTCTCCGGGATGCGGGTGCGCTACGTGTCCACCGAGGAGTTCACGAACGACTTCATCAACTCGCTGCGCGACGACCGCAAGATCGCCTTCCAGCGGCGCTACCGCGACGTCGACGTGCTGCTCGTGGACGACATCCAGTTCCTGGAGGGCAAGGAAGGGACCCAGGAGGAGTTCTTCCACACCTTCAACACCCTCCACAACGCGAACAAGCAGATCGTCGTCTCCTCCGACCGGCCGCCCAAGCGGCTGGAGACCCTCGAGGACCGCCTCCGCACCCGCTTCGAGTGGGGCCTGATCACCGACATCCAGCCGCCCGAGCTCGAGACGCGCATCGCGATCCTGCGCAAGAAGGCGGCCGGCGAGCGGATGGCGGCCCCGCCCGAGGTGCTGGAGTTCATCGCCGACCGGATCGAGCGCAACATCCGCGAGCTCGAGGGCGCCCTGATCCGCGTGACGGCGTTCGCCTCGCTCAACCGGCAGCCGATCGACCTCCAGCTCGCCGAGATCGTCCTGCGGGACCTCATCCCCGACTCCCGCCAGTCGGAGATCACCGCCCCGACGATCATGGCGGTCACCGCGGAGTTCTACGGGGTCTCCATCGACGACCTCACCGGCCCGGGCAAGACCAAGGCCCTGGCGCTGTCGCGCCAGATCGCGATGTACCTTTGCCGGGAGCTCACCGACCTCTCGCTGCCCCGGATCGGCCAGACCTTCGGCAACCGTGACCACACGACGGTCATGCACGCGGACAAGAAGATCCGCAAGGAGATGGCCGAGCGCCGCCGGACCTACGAGCAGGTCCAGGAGCTCACCGCGCGCATCAAGCAGCGCGCGCGGGGCTGAGAGCCCGGACATCGCAGCCGGCTGCGCCCGACAGAGGCGGCCGGTCGGCCTGCATGGGGGGCGCCGACCGTCTTGTCGCGGGCTTCTCCGACGCGGGCCCTGCCATGTCGTTGTGGATCCCCACGACAAGGCGACGGCGAGGCCGCAGCAGGCCGCGACAAGGACATCCTGCGGCCCGGAACAACCCGTGCCGGCCGCTCGGCGCGCCTCCTGAACTGCCGGGCGTCGGTGCGGCACCGTCGCGCCCATCGGTCACGGTGCGTGCCGATCAACGGCAGAATCTGCACGCATCGTCACGAAATCGCGGAAGCGGCGCGCCACACGGACGTCGGCGACCCCGATCGGAAGGGCCGCCGGGCCGATCCCCGCGCCGCACCCCCCGCCCGTCGTGGCCCGGTCGCACTCCGCAGTCGTTCGACTCCCGATCGACCCACAGCTGGGGACAAGTCTGTGGACACCTGGGTGCGGCCTGGTGGACGGAGCCGGGACGGACAGGAGTTCCCGCCCGGTGTCCACCCCACACGCCGGACGATCCCCGGATCCGGGCACGTCCGGATCACGCGCTCCACACCTCGCCCGGTCGCCCGACCAGCACGGACACCGGTGCTCCACAGCGCCCACAGGACCTACTGTCACTGCTGTTCTTCTTCTCTTCGGAGAACTACAGAAGACCAGGGCTGGGGAACGTTCGAGCGCCTTCCCCTGCACAGGGCCGGAGTGTCGGACCCCCCTGTCAGGCTCTACCGTGACCACCTGCGGCGGTCCTGCCCGGATCGCGGCGTGCTCGAGCCCTGGAGGACACCGATGAAGTTCCGCGTGGAGCGCGACGCCTTCGCCGACGCGGTGGCCTTCGTTGCGCGCAGCCTGCCCAGCCGGGCGCCGGTGCCCGTGCTCGGTGGCGTCCTGCTCGACGCCGCGGACGAGGGGACGCTGACCGTCTCGGGGTTCGACTACGAGGTGTCGGCCCGGGTCGAGGTCCCCGCGATGATCGGCGACGGCGGACGTGCCCTGGTCTCGGGGCGGCTGCTCGCCGACATCACGCGGTCGCTGCCGCCCCACCCGGTGGACGTCACCGTCGAGGGCCCCCGGGCCTCCCTCACCTGCGGCAACGCCCGGTTCAGCCTCCCGACCATGTCCGCGGAGGACTACCCGCAGCTGCCGGAGATGCCCCCCGTCGTCGGGGAGCTCGCCCCCGAGGTCTTCGCGCGGGCGGTGTCGCAGGTGGCGGTCGCCGCCGGCCGGGACGACACGCTGCCGATGCTCACCGGTATCCGGGTCGAGATCGACGGTCCGTCGCTGACGATGGCCGCGACCGACCGCTTCCGGCTCGCCGTTCGGGAGTTCACCTGGGAGCCGGGCGTCGTCGGCGCGGCGGTGGGCGAGGTCGAGACCACCGCGATCCTCGCGCCCGCCCGGACGCTGTCCGAGGCGGCCAAGACCCTGACGTCCGGGGGATCGAAGATCGAGCTCGCGCTCGGGCGCGGCGACGGCCTGCTGGGGCTCGCCGGAGGCGGTCGCCGGACCACCACGCGCCTCCTCGACGCCGAGTTCCCCCGCTACCGCCAGCTGCTGCCCAAGGAGCACACGTCCGCCGCGGTCGTGGAGGTCGGCCCACTCGTCGAGGCCGTCAAGCGGGTCTCCCTGGTGGCCGAGCGCGGTACCCAGGTGCGGCTCGAGTTCGAGGAGGGCTCGCTGCGCCTAACCGCCGGCGGGGACGACGAGGGCAGCGCGGAGGAGCAGCTGCCGTGCTCCTTCGCCGGCGAGCCGCTGACCATCGCGTTCAACCCGGGGTACCTCCTCGACGGCCTCGGTGCGCTCGCCTCGGAGGCCGCCCACCTGTCGTTCACCACCCCCAGCCGCCCGGCGCTGCTGCGCCCGGCCGCCGCGCCGGGGGAGGACGCGGCGGGGACGGGCGAGGGGGAGGTCGACGCCGAGGACGCCTCGACGACCGCCGTGGAGCCCGGTCCCGGCGGGGACGCCGAGCTGCCCGAGCCGCGGCCGGGCTACCTGTACCTGCTCATGCCGGTCCGCCTGCCCGGCTGAGCGCGCCGCCACGGACCCCGGTGATCGTGGGGGCCCGCGGCGGGTACGAAGGGACCGGACCCGGGCCGACGCGCCGGGCCGACGCAGACACCCCATGGGGACGAGGGAGCGGATCGCTGTGCAGCTGGGGATGGTCGGACTCGGTCGGATGGGCGGCAACATGGCCGAGCGGCTCCGCGCCGCCGGGCACGAGGTCGTCGGGTACGCCAACGACGGGTCAGGGGACGTGCAGTCCCTCGACGAGCTCGTCAAGGCCCTCGCCGCACCGCGCACGGTGTGGCTGATGGTGCCCTCCGGCGACCCGACGCGGTCGACGGTGGAGAGCCTCGCCGGCCTGCTCGAGGCGGGTGACCTCGTCGTCGACGGCGGCAACAGCCGCTTCACCGACGACACGCTCAACGCCCAGCTCCTCGACGGGCACGGCATCCGGTACGTGGACTGCGGGGTCTCCGGCGGGGTGTGGGGACGGACCGAGGGCTACGGCCTCATGGCCGGGGGCGACGACGCCGACATCGAGCGCCTCCTGCCGGTGTTCGACGCACTGCGCCCCGAGGGCCCGCGCGAGGAGGGCTTCGCCCACGCCGGGCCGGTCGGGGCCGGGCACTACGCGAAGATGGTGCACAACGGCGTCGAGTACGGCCTCATGCAGGCGTACGCCGAGGGCTACGAACTGCTGAACGCGGGCGGTCCGGTCAAGGACGTGGGCGCGGTGATGAAGGCCTGGAGCCGCGGCACGGTGGTCCGCAGCTGGCTGCTCGACCTGATGGTGCGCGCCCTCGAGGCCGACCCGCACCTCGACCAGATCACCGGCTACGCAGAGGACTCCGGCGAGGGCCGCTGGACGGTGGACGAGGCGATCCTGCACGCGGTGCCGCTGCCGGTGATCTCGGCGGCGCTCTTCGCTCGGTTCGCCTCGCGCCAGGTCGACTCGCCCGCCATGAAGGCGGTCGCCGCGCTGCGGGCCCAGTTCGGCGGGCACGCCGTGCACAAGGCCGGTGAGGCGGCCAACGAGCCGCCGACGGGTGGCTAGATGACCCCATGTACGTGAGGGAGCTGTCGGTCACCGACTTCCGGTCCTGGCCGCAGGCCGACCTGCGCCTCACGCCGGGCGTGACGGTGCTCGTCGGCGCCAACGGCCAGGGCAAGACGAACCTTGTCGAGGCCGTCGGGTACCTCGCCACGCTGGCGTCGCACCGGGTCTCCTCCGATGCGCCCCTGGTCCGCCGGGGTGCCTCCGCCGCGGTCGTCCGGGCGACCGCGGTGAACGAGGGCCGCGAGCTCACGGTGCAGGTCGAGATCCAGCCGGGGAAGGCGAACCGGGCGCGGGTCAACCGCTCGCCGGTGTCGCGCCCGCGGGAGATCCTCGGCATCGTCCGGACCGTGGTGTTCGCGCCCGAGGACCTCGCGCTGGTGCGGGGCGATCCTGGCGAGCGCCGCGCCTTCCTCGACGACCTCCTCGTGGCCCGCGCCCCGCGGTGGGCGGGGGTGCGCAGCGAGTACGACAAGGTGCTGCGGCAGCGCTCGGCCCTGCTCAAGTCGGCGCGATCGGCACGCGGGGCCCGGGAGGCCGGGACCCTGGAGGTGTGGGACGCGCACCTCGCCCGCACCGGCGCGTCCCTGGTGGCCGCCCGGGTCCTGCTGGTCCGCGCCCTCGCCCCGCACGTCATCGCGGCCTACGCCGACGTCGCTCCGGAGTCGGTGCCGGTGGGGGCGCGCTACCGCTCGAAGGTGGAGGCCGTCGACGCGCTGGCCGAGGCGGCTCCCGAGGGTGCCGGGCTGGACGACGTGACCGGCGGGTCCGACCACGCCGCGCTCACCGAACGGGTCGAGGAGGCGCTGCTCGTCGAGATCGGGCGGCGGCGCGACCAGGAGATCGAGCGCGGGGTGTGCCTCGTCGGCCCCCACCGTGACGACCTCGAGCTCACCCTCGGCGACGGGCCCGCCAAGGGCTACGCGAGCCACGGGGAGTCCTGGGCACTCGCGCTCGCGCTGCGTCTCGGCGGGTTCGAGCTGCTGCGCTCGGAGGGCAGCGAGCCCGTCCTGATCCTCGACGACGTCTTCGCCGAGCTCGACGCCCGCCGTCGGGACGCCCTCGCCCGGACGGCGGCACGCGCCGAGCAGGTCCTCGTCACGGCCGCCGTCGACGACGACGTCCCTGCCGTCCTCCGGGGAGCACGCTTCGTGATCGCGGACGGCACGGTGCGTGACCAGGTGGCGTCGTGACGGACGATCGGGGTGCACGCTGGTGAACCAGAACGGTGAAGAACGCCCAGGATTTGGGGACAAGTCTGTGGATGCTGTGGACAACCAGGGAGGCACCCCCGGGCGCGCGCCCACGACCCGACCGGATCCGGGGCCTGACCTGCGACGCCCTTCCGTCGATGCCGTCCACACCCCGGGTACGGACCGCGACGCGGTGGTCCTCCCGCCCGCGCGCCTCGGCCCCGGAAGTCCCACGGTCGGCCGTCGAGCGGCCACCGAGGGTTTCCGCCGGGACCCGGTGGAGCCCTCCTCGACCGGGTCGGCGGGAACCGCCGCCCCCGCCTCCGACCCGCACCAGGACGTGACCGGGGCGTCCGACGACACCCCCGGTGCCGAGGCCCACGGCGCGGACATCGCCCGGGCCGCCCTCGAGGCCGCCCGGGCCCGCCGGGCCGAGCGGGGCGCCGCCGCACCGGGCTCGTCGCGACGCGGCGTGCGGCGCGGGGTCCCGGGCGACGGGGCCCGTCGCCGGCGGGGCTGGTCGGGAGCCGGTGCCGACGACCGCGACCCGCAGCCGCTCGGCCGCGTGGCCTCACGGCTGTCCGCGGCGCGGGGATGGGCGCCGAAGCTGGCGAACGGCTCGGTGTTCGGCCGTTGGGCCGAGCTGGTCGGGCCGGAGGTCGCCGAGCACGCCACCCCCACATCGCTGCGCGACGGCGAGCTCACCGTCCAGGCCGACTCGACCGCCTGGGCCACCCAGCTGCGGCTGCTCCAGCGCCAGCTCCTCGCCCGCATCGCCTCCCGGCTCGGTGACGGCGTGGTGACGACGATGCGCATCCACGGTCCGTCAGCGCCGAGCTGGCGCCGGGGCCCGCGGCACGTCTCCGGCCGGGGCCCGCGCGACACGTACGGCTGAGCGCCCGCTCTCCGGCGCCCAGGAGGCCGGAGACCCCCGCCTCGGGCGGTCGGACCCTCCCGCGGCCGCTCCAGGCGCTCTGCGACGCGCTCAAAGGCGGACCGGCCCCTTCTGGCGGAGACCGACCAGTAGAATGAGAGGTGTAGTGCGACACGGCGGCACCAGCGGTGCCGGCCGGGGGGCACCGACCGCTCAGGTAGGGAGACATACACGCCCGTGGCTGCCGCGAAGAAGAACAACGACTACAGCGCGTCGTCCATCACCGTCCTCGAGGGTCTCGAGGCGGTCCGCAAGCGGCCCGGCATGTACATCGGGTCCACCGGCGAGCGCGGCCTCCACCACCTCATCTGGGAGGCGGTCGACAACTCGGTCGACGAGGCGATGGCGGGCTACGCCACCACGGTCTCCGTGACGCTGCAGGCCGACGGCGGCATCGCGGTGGTCGACGACGGTCGCGGCATCCCCGTCGACGAGCACCCGGTCGAGAAGAAGCCCGCCGTCGAGATGGTCATGACCATGCTCCACGCCGGCGGCAAGTTCGACGACAAGGCCTACGCGGTCTCCGGCGGGCTGCACGGCGTCGGCATCAGCGTCGTCAACGCCCTGTCCACCGCGCTCGACGTCGAGATCCACCTCGACGGCCAGATCTGGACCCAGCACTACGACCACTCGGTCCCCGGCCCGCTCATCAAGGCCGGGAAGACGCGGAAGACCGGCACGTCGATCACCTTCTGGGCCGATCCGGCCATCTTCGAGACGACGACCTACAACCTCGAGACGATCTCGCGGCGCCTCCAGGAGATGGCCTTCCTCAACAAGGGCCTGACGATCACGCTGCGGGACGAGCGCAAGCCCGAGGGCGTCGACGGCGCGGAGGGCGACGCGCTCGACGACGCGCCCGATGCCGAGGGCTACGTCGCGAAGGTCAAGGAGCGGACCTTCCACTACCCGGGCGGGCTCGAGGACTTCGTCGCGCACATCAACCATGCGAAGGACCCGATCCACAAGAAGCCGGTCGCGTTCCAGGCGGAGGGCACCGGCCACCAGGTCGAGGTCGCGATGCAGTGGAACTCCGGCTACTCGGAGTCCGTCTACACCTTCTGCAACACCATCAACACCACCGAGGGCGGCACCCACGAGGAGGGCTTCCGCTCGGCGCTGACCACCACGGTCAACCGCTACGCCCGCGACAAGAAGCTCATCAAGGACAAGGACCCGGCGCTCACCGGCGACGACATCCGCGAGGGGCTCGCGGCGATCGTGTCGGTGAAGGTCGCCGAGCCGCAGTTCGAGGGGCAGACGAAGACCAAGCTCGGCAACACCGAGGTCAAGTCGTTCGTCCAGCGCGTCTGCAACGAGTGGCTCTCCGACTGGTTCGAGCGCAACCCCAACGAGGCCAAGACCATCATCAACAAGGCGGTCGGCTCGGCGCAGGCGCGGATGGCGGCGCGCAAGGCCCGTGAGCTCGTGCGCCGCAAGACCGCGGGCGACATCGGCGGCCTGCCCGGCAAGCTCGCCGACTGCCGGTCGAACGACCCGAGCCGCACCGAGGTCTACATCGTCGAGGGCGACTCCGCGGGCGGCTCCGCGAAGTCCGGTCGGGACTCGATGTTCCAGGCGATCCTGCCGATCCGCGGCAAGATCATCAACGTCGAGAAGGCCCGGATCGACCGCGTCCTCAAGAACAACGAGGTCCAGGCGATCATCACGGCGCTCGGCACGGGCATCCACGACGAGTTCGACCTGTCGAAGCTGCGGTACCACAAGATCGTGCTCATGGCCGACGCCGACGTCGACGGCCAGCACATCCGCACGCTGCTGCTGACGCTGCTCTTCCGGTTCATGCGCCCGCTGGTGGAGAACGGCCACGTGTTCCTGGCGATGCCGCCCCTCTACAAGATCAAGTGGAGCGGGCGGAACGCCGAGCCGGAGTTCGCCTACTCCGACCGCGAGCGTGACGGGCTGCTCGAGGCGGGCCGCGCGGCCGGCAAGAAGATCAACAAGGACGAGGGCATCCAGCGCTACAAGGGCCTCGGCGAGATGAACGCCAAGGAGCTGTGGGAGACCACGATGGACCCCACGACGCGCCAGATGATGCAGGTGACGCTCGACGACGCCGCGACGGCCGACGAGCTGTTCAGCGTGCTCATGGGCGAGGACGTCGAGTCCCGCCGCTCGTTCATCACGCGCAACGCCAAGGACGTCCGCTTCCTCGACGTCTGACGGGCCTGGCCCCGGCCCCTTTCCGCCCCAACCGACCACGGCTCCAGGCGTCGTTCCACGGGAAACCGCGCCCACTCCGGGCGGCCGTTCGGGCCTGCGGCCGAGCCCACTACTCTGCCCGCGCACGCCCGGTACCCCTCCGGGTGGCGGGCGAGGGGCAGCGCCAGTGGATCGGGTGGTGGCGGACGAACGGGCCGGGAGCACGCCGGCCGGGCCGTTGAGCCGGGCGCTGCGTGCGGCGGCCCCCCACACCTGGTTCCTCGAGGACGAGGTCGCCGGCCTCGCCGAGCACGTCCGGCCGGGCGCCGTCTGCCTCGACGTCGGGGCGGAGTACGGGCTCTACACCTGGACCCTCGCCGGGCTGGTCGGGTCCACGGGTCACGTCCACGCCGTCGAGCCCCAGCCCGGGCCCTCGTCCTTCGTGGACACCACCCGCCGGTTCTTGCGGGTCGACAACGTCACCGTGCATCGCACCGCGCTCGGTGCGGCCACCGGGGGCGGGGTCCTCGCCCTACCCCGTCGACGTCTGCTGCCCGTCCACGGCCGCGCGTTCCTGACGACGGGTGCCGACGGTCTCGGCTCGAACGCCGAGTTCGCCCGCCACGAGGACGTGCCCGTCGCCGTGACCACCGTCGACGACCTCGTCGCCGGGCTCGGCCTCGAGCGTCTCGACCTCGTCAAGGTCGACATCGAGGGGGCGGAGGCCCACCTGCTGCGGGGGGCGGGCGCCACCCTCGCGGCGTTCCGCCCGGTCCTGATGCTCGAGCTCGAGGACCGTCACCTCGCCCGGTTCGGCACGTCCGTGGCGCGGGTCGTGGCCGAGCTCGCGACGGACGGGTACGTTGCGCGCACGTGGGACCGGGGCCGCGGCTGGACCCCGCGGCGGGCCGACGACGGCCGCCGCAACGTGCTGTTCGTCCCACGCTGATCCCGGAAGGGCCCCGCCGCACCACTCGGCGTCCCAGCCCGTCGAACCCCGCCTGACCGGGGCGAACACGCGCGGGGGAGCCACCGTGATCGTCGGTGACCCCGGTAGAATCGGTGGCTGGACCGGTGTTCGGCATCATCATCGTCGACCCGGCGGTACGGGCACGCCCCCGATGTGTGCGACGCGGTGACCGCCGCGGCCCGAGGGCGCCCCAGAAGTGGAGTGACCCAGAGTGGAGTTGATCCGAGCGTGACCGAGACGACGCTGCCTCCGGGGTCCGGCGACCGGATCGAGCCGGTCGACATCCAGCAGGAGATGCAGCGCTCCTACATCGACTACGCGATGAGCGTGATCGTGGGGCGCGCGCTGCCGCTGGTGGAGGACGGCCTCAAGCCGGTGCACCGCCGGGTCCTCTACTCGATGTACGACTCCGGGTTCCGGCCGGACCGCAGCTACGTCAAGTGCGCCCGCGTCGTCGGCGACGTCATGGGCAACTACCACCCCCACGGCGACTCGGCGATCTACGACGCCCTCGTGCGGCTCGCCCAGCCCTGGGCCATGCGCTACCCGCTGATCGACGGCCAGGGCAACTTCGGCTCGCCGGGCAACGACCCCGCTGCGGCCATGAGGTACACCGAGTGCCGCCTCACCCCGCTCGCGATGTCGATGCTCGCCGACATCGACGAGGAGACCGTCGACTTCGTCGACAACTACGACGGCCGCACCCAGGAGCCGGCCGTCCTGCCCGGACGGGTGCCGAACCTGCTGATCAACGGCAGCGCCGGGATCGCGGTCGGCATGGCGACCAACATCCCGCCGCACAACCTGCGGGAGGTCGCCGACGGCGCGACCTGGGCGCTCGACCACCCGGAGGCCTCCGAGGAGGAGACCCTCGCCGCGCTCATGCAGCGCATCAAGGGCCCGGACTTCCCGACGGCGGGTCTGGTCGTCGGCCACGACGGCATCGAGTCCGCCTACCGCACCGGTCGCGGCTCGATCCGCATGCGGGCCGTCGTGGAGGTCGAGGAGGACACGAAGGGCCGCACGACCCTCGTCGTCACCGAGCTGCCCTACCAGGTCAACCCGGACCACCTCATCGAGTCGATCGCGACGATGGTCCGCGAGGGCCGGCTGTCCGGCATCTCGGAGATCAACGACGAGTCGAGCGACCGGGTCGGGCGCCGCATCGTCATCACCCTGCGCCGCGACGCCGTGGCCAAGGTGGTGCTGAACAACCTCTACAAGCACACCCAGCTGCAGTACAGCTTCGGCGTCAACATGCTGACGATCGTCGACGGCGTGCCGCGCACGCTGCGGCTGGACCAGCTGATCCGCCACTGGGTCCGCCACCAGGTCGAGGTCATCGTCCGGCGCACCCGCTACCGCCTGCGCAAGGCCGAGGAGCGGGCCCACATCCTGCGCGGTCTCGCGAAGGCCCTCGACGCGCTGGACGAGGTCATCGCGCTGATCCGCGCGTCGCAGACGGTCGACGTCGCCCGCGCCGGGCTCATCGAGCTCCTCGAGATCGACGAGATCCAGGCGCAGGCCATCCTCGACATGCAGCTGCGTCGCCTGGCCGCCCTGGAGCGCCAGAAGATCCTCGACGAGCTGGCCGAGATCGAGGACACGATCCGCGACCTGCAGGACATCCTCGACCGGCCCGAACGGCAGCGGCAGATCGTCCGCGACGAGCTCGGCGAGATCGTCGAGAAGTACGGCGACGACCGGCTGACACGTCTGGTCGGGTACGACGGCGAGGTCGCCGACGCGGACCTCATCGCCGTCGAGGACGTCGTCGTGACGATCACCCGCACCGGCTACGCGAAGCGCACGAAGACCGACCTGTACCGCGCCCAGAAGCGCGGCGGGCGCGGTGTGCAGGGCGCGACCCTCAAGCAGGACGACATCGTCGCCCACTTCTTCGTCTGCTCGACGCACGACTGGCTGCTGTTCTTCACCAACAAGGGGCGGGTGTACCGCGCCAAGGCCTACGAACTGCCCGAGGCGACCCGCAACGCCCGCGGGCAGCACGTCGCGAACCTCCTCGCGTTCCAGCCGGACGAGGAGATCGCGCAGGTCATGCAGATCCAGGACTACGAGGCCGCGCCGTACCTGGTGCTCGCGACCCGCAGCGGCCTGGTGAAGAAGTCGAGGCTGACCGAATTCGACTCGAACCGCTCGGGCGGTCTGATCGGCATCAACCTGCGCGAGGGCGACGAGCTCGTCGGGGCCGTGCTCTGCTCCGGCGACGACGACCTGCTGCTCGTGTCGGCGGAGGGCCAGTCGATCCGGTTCTCCGCCACCGACGAGGCGCTGCGCCCGATGGGTCGCGCGACGTCGGGCGTGACGGGCATGCGGTTCAACTCCGGTGACCAGCTGCTCTCGCTCGGGGTGGTCCGCGCCGGGACGTTCCTGTTGGTGGCGACGAGCGGCGGGTACGCCAAGCGCACGCCGATCGAGGACTACCCGGTGCAGGGTCGCGGTGGGAAGGGTGTGCTGACGCTGCAGTACGACCGTCGCCGCGGGGCCCTCGTCGGAGCCCTGATCGTCGAGCTGGAGGACGAGCTGTACGCGATCACCGCCAGCGGCGGGGTCATCCGCACGACCGCCCGGGAGGTCCGCAAGGCCGGTCGCCAGACGAAGGGCGTGCGGCTGATGAACCTCGGCGAGGATGGCACCCTGCTCGCGGTGGCCCGCAACGCCGAGAGCTCGGCCGACCCGGACGTCGGCGGCCCGGACCAGGCGCCCGACACGCTGCTGTGACCGGTGACCCCGTCCCGGGAGCGATCCCGGGGCACCCGTACCCGACGACGAGACGAGCACCGTGAGCACTGCGACACCGGACGAGAACGACGCCCGCGAGAGCGGCCGGCCTGGCGCCGACGCCGGGAAGGGCGCGGGGGGCGACACCGCCGCGGACACGGTGGTGACGACGCCCGCCGCGTCGGAGGACGGGCCGGCGCGGGCGTCGGACCAGGGCAGCCGCGACCAGGGCAGCCGCGACCAGGTCGCGGCGGGCGGGCCACCGCCGCCGTGGCAGCGCGCCGGCTCCCGCAGCGACTCCGGACGCAATGACTCCGGACGCGGTGAGTCCGGGCGGGGTGACTCCGGCGGCGCCGGATCCCGCCCGGAGGGGGGCGACCAGCCCGCGGGCGGGCGGCCGAGCCCCGGCCCGAGCACGGAGCAGCGGCCGCCGACACCCGCTGCCGGGACGCCCCGTCCGGGACCCCCGCCGAGCGGGCCGAGCCCGTCCGGTGGGCAGCGGCCGGCGCCGGCCCCGAGCGGGCCGACCCCCGCGCCGGGGCAGCAGCGCCGGTCCAACACCGCCCTCATCGACGCGCCGACCAACCAGCTCTCGCCCGAGCAGCTGGGGATGCGGGTGGGTGAGCGGTCGCAGCCCGAGCCGGAACCGGAGGATCTCGACGACGACGTGCCGGCGGCGCGGCCCTCGCCGCGGGGGAAGGTGCCGCGGCGCGCGAGCCTGCAGGTCAAGCGCTTCGACCCCTGGTCGGTGCTCAAGCTCGCCCTGGTGCTCGGGGTCGCGCTGTTCTTCGTCTGGATGTTCGCGGTGGGCGTCCTCTACGCCGTGCTCGACGGCATGGGCGTGTGGGCGCAGCTCAACGGCACCTACCAGGACCTGACCTCCGACGCCGGGGGCGGCGGCGGGCAGCTCATCACCGCGGGCGGGGTGTTCGGTGTCGCGGCCATCGTCGGGGTGGTCAACACGATCCTGTTCACCGCGCTCGCCAGCGTCTCCGCGTTCATCTACAACATCTCGGCCGACGTCGCGGGCGGCATCGAGGTGACGCTCTCCGAGCGCGACTGATCACGACCCCGGTGACAGGTCGACCGGCCGGTCTCCGGTAACCTGGCGGCCGCCACCGCGCGGGGGCCCATAGCTCAGTTGGTTAGAGCGCGTCGCTGATAACGACGAGGTCGCTGGTTCAAATCCAGCTGGGCCCACACCGGTCACGGACCCCCAACGGCCCCAGAGCCTCGCGCTCCGGGGCCGTTCGTCCGGGGTCAGCCCGAGAACGTGGCGGCGGTGGCCCCGTTCTTGCCGCGGGACTCCCAGGCCTCCACGACGTTGTTGGGCACCCGGCCGCGGTCGGAGACCTCGAAGCCCTCGCCGCGCGCCCACTCGCGGATCTGCTTGGAGGTCTCGCGGTCGTACCCGCCGGGCGAGGTGGCCCGCGGCGTGCCGGTGCCGGTGCCGCCGGAACGACGGCGGCCGGACGACGCGCGACGTCCCCCCGTGCGCCGGGCCGCCGCCACGTACTGCGCGAGCGAGTCACGCAGTTCTGCGCTGTTCTTCTCGTCGAGGTCGATCTCGTAGGTCACACCGTCGAGCGCGAACTCGACGGTCGTGATGTCCTCGGACTCCTCACCGGTCAGGTCGTCCACCAACGTGACGACGGTCTTCTGGGCCATCCGACGTACTCCTCTTCGCGGGGGGAATTGCGCCCGGATTCACATCCGGGTCCCTTTCACGTTATCACCGAATGCGCAGAACGCGAGCAGGGGGCGCCCCATCACTCGAGGGTGGCGGAGAAATGCGCTCCCAGCCCGCTCAGTCCGCCCCCGAACACGGCCTCGCCGAAGAAGTCCACGAGCCGGTCCGCGTCGGCGGCGTCGCAGTCGAAGACGACTCCCCACTCGACGAACGTTTCCCCGGTCGTCGTCACCGGGACCACGCGCATCGTGGACCGGTAGAGGCGCACCGGGAACGGGGAGGTCAGGAACTCGTAGGTGAGCGACCGCCTGGTGTCGTCGAGCGCGACGAGGACCTCGCGGACCTCCCCGCCGTCCCCGAGCGTCAGGTGACGGATCGCGCCCACTGAATCGCCGGGCGTCTCGAGCTCACTGGACTCGATCGCCGGGTGCCAGCGGGGGATGCCGTTGAAGTCCCGCACCACCGCCCACACGGCGTCGGCGTCGGCGGGGATGATCGCGGAGGCGAACGCCTCGGGCATGTCAGGACTCCTTCGAGCGGGGGCGGATGGCGGTGAACTCGCGGGTGCGGGCGGTGAGTGCTTCCTCGGTGGGCAGGCGCTCCATGCTGCTGGCGCCGTAGAACCCGTGGCAGGTCTGCGCCCGTCCCAGCACGTAGGCGGCGTCCTCGGGGGCCGACACGGGCCCGCCGTGGACGAGCACGAGGACGTCGTCCCGGACCTCGCGCGCGGCGGCGGACCACTCGTCGACGAGCGCGACGCAGTCGTCCAGCGACTTCGCCGTCTCCGCGCCGATCGACCCCCCCGTCGTGAGCCCCATGTGGCACACGACGACGTCCGCGCCGGCCTCGGTCATCGCGCGGGCGTCCTCTGCGGAGAAGACGTACGGCGTGGTGAGCAGGTCGGCCTCCCGGGCGGCGGCGACGAGCTCGACCTCGTGCGCGAAGCCCATGCCGGTCTCCTCGAGATTGGCTCGGAAGACGCCGTCGATGAGCCCGACCGTCGGGAAGTTCTGGATGCCGGCGAATCCGAGGTCGCGCAGCTCGCGCAGGAATCGGTCGCGCAACAGGAACGGGTCGGTGCCGTTGACGCCCGCGAGCACGGGGGTGTGGCGGACCACCGGGAGGACCTCGCCGGCCATCTCGACCACGATGTCGTTGGCGTTGCCGTAGGCGAGCAGGCCGGCCAGCGACCCACGGCCGGCCATCCGATAGCGCCCCGAGTTGTAGATGACGATGAGGTCGATCCCGCCGGCCTCTTCACACCGCGCCGACAACCCGGTGCCCGCGCCGCCGCCGACGATCGGCTCGCCCCGCGCGACCTTCTCGCGCAGGCGGGCCACGATCTCGGCGCGGTCCGGCGCGGCAGACCCTTCCTGGGTTCCCATCGGAACTCCTCTCAGCCGGTGATGGTCCGCAGTTCCGCGACCAGACGCGCCGCGAACTCCGGGTCGTTCACGTGCAGGTCGGTCTCGACCAGGTGCCGCCGGTCGGTCTGCGTGAGCTCGGCGCGCAGCGTCTCGACGAGGGCCTCGGTGGCGGCCGGGTCCGCGAACGGGCCCCCCTCGACGTCGAGCGCCGAGACGCCGCGCAGCGGCACCACGAGGCGCACCGGACCCTCGCAGGCGTTCAGCCCGTGGGCGAGGAACGCGGCCACGGCGCGGCACTCGTCGGGCGTGGTGCGCATCAGGGTCACCTGCGGGTTGTGCTCGTAGAACAGGCGGTCGCGGTAGCGCTCCGGGACGGTGTCGGGCGCCCCGAAGTTGACCATGTCGAGGGCGCCGACGCTGCCCACCCACGGCACCCGTCGTCGGGCGATCGCCCCGAGCCGGTCCTGGGTGGCGGCCATGACGCCTCCGGCGACCAGGTCGGCGATCTCGGTGGTCGACACGTCGCACACCGCGGACACGAGGCCGTCGTCGACGAGCTTCTCCATCGCCCGGCCGCCGGTGCCGGTGGCGTGGAAGACGAGGCAGTCGAACTCGTCGTGCAGCGCCTCGGTGACCGCGGTGACGCACGGCGTCGTCACCCCGAACATCGTCAGGCCCAGCGCCGGCCGGTCTCCCCCGGCGGCCGGCCGGGGGCCGGACAGGGCGCCGGCGAGGGCGTGCGCGGCGTTCGCGAGCACGACGCGGCTGATGGGGTTGAGCCCGGCGACGTCGGTCACCGAATACATGAGCGCGATGTCGCTGGACCCGACGTAGGGCGCGACGTCGCCCGAGGCGACCGTCGAGACGACGATCTTGGGAATCCCGACGGCGAGGCGCTGCAGCGCCGGGGTGACGAGCGCGGTGCCCCCGGAGCCGCCGAGCGCGATCACGCCGTCGAGGTCGTCCCGCGCGGGGAGCCACCGCTGCAGCGCTTCGGCCATGGCGGCGACCGACGTGCCGCGGTCACCGGTGAACGCCTCCGGTCCCGCGACGTCGGCGGCACCGACGTCGGCGCGGCGTGCCGTGGCGTCGGAGGTCCCGACGTCGACGGTGGTCACCTCGTGGCCCGCGTCGCGGATCAGGTCGGCGACGTAGCGCAGCTCGTCGCCCTTCGTGTCGAACGTGCCCACCACGTAGGCGTGCGCCATGAGTCCCTCCCGCGCCCGACGTCGTCGTCTCCGGTCGGAGTCCTATCGCACTCGGGGCTGCCTGGTGTGCAAGCGAAGCGTCCCTATCGGCGTGCTCCTCTGTCTGCTTGCAGAACCAGTGGCAGAAAAGCCCCGTCCTCGAGCGGACTCGCGGGCCTACGGTGGGACCGGTGACGAGCGTCGCGGACGTCGCGGTGCCCGGGGCGCGATTGCACACCGAGGTGCGCGGCTCCGGACCGCTGCTGGTGTGCGTGGTGGGCGGCAACGGCGACCCGACGGTGTTCGGCCCGCTCGCGGAGCTCCTCGCCCCGCGGTGGACCGTCCTCACCTACGTGCGCCGAGGCTTCGTGCGCAGCCCGGTGGACGGTGAGGTGGGGCCGGACAAGCTCGGCGCCGACGTCGACGACCTGGCAGGGGTGATCGAGCGCCACGGTGGCCCGGCGGTGGTGCTCGGGAGCAGCTCCGGCGCAATCGTCACCCTCGAGCTCCTGGTGCGCCGTCCCGACCTCGTCCGCGTCGCCGTCGCCCACGAGCCGCCGCTGGTCTCCCTCCTCGAGGACCGGGACGCGCTCGTCGCACGGTTCGACGCGGTGTTCGCCACCTACCGGCGCGAGGGCGTCGTGGCCGCGATGGCCGAGTTCGACGAGATCGCCGGCGTCGGCGTCCGCCGGCCGCCGCCGGGCGACGAACCCGCCGCGATTCCGCCGGAGTTCGCGGCGATGCGCGAGCGGTGGCCGGCGAACACCGCGTTCTGGTTCGAGCACGAGTACGGGCCCTACCCGGTGCACGAGCCCGACCTCGCCGCCCTGCGCGAGCACGCCGACCGCCTCGTCCTCGCCGTCGGCCGGCAGTCCCGCGAGGAGGGGCAGCTGGCGAGCCGACCGAACCTCCTCCTCGCCGGTGAGCTCGGCATCGCGCCGACGGAGACGCCCGGCGGCCACCTCGGCTACCTCGAGGACCCGGTCGGGTTCGCGGCCGCGCTCGAGGGTGCACTGCGGCTGCTAGCGTGGGAGTCGTGAAGAAGCTGGTCGTGCTGCTCGCGGCGGCGTTCGGGGTGGCCCACCTCGTGCGGCGGCGCCAGGAACGGCCCACCGCGGAGGTCTGGCGCGAGGCGACCCGCGCCGCCTAGACCCCGTTCCGGGGACGTAGCTCAATTGGCAGAGCACCGCCTTTGCAAGGCGGGGGTTGAGGGTTCGATTCCCTTCGTCTCCACCACGCCTGACCTGCGATAATACGTTCCACGTGCCCTCTCCTCGTTGTCCTGGGGCACCTCTGGGGCACACACCGCCGCGTCCATGCGGTCCGCGAGGTCGTCGAGCCGATCCGGGAACAGGTGGCCGTAGAGGTCGAGCGTCAGCGTCGCCGTCTTGTGGCCGAGCATCTGCTGGACGACCTTCACATCCGCCCCCGAGGCGATCGCAAGCGAGGCGGCGGCGTGCCGCAGCGCGTGCGGGTGGAGTCGGCCCAGGCGGTCGGCGTCCCCGTGATCGCGTTCGCCGACAAGCCCGGCAAGTCGCAGACGCTGCCAGGGACGAATCCGCACCCCGACGGCGTCGTCGATCTCGTCGAACGGACGGACCCCGCGCCTCGCGCCTACGCGCAGGCTGAGCGCTGAACCACCCTGGTGTAGGTCGCGACGCCGACCCACGAGAGCACCGCGACGACGAGGAAGGTCAGGTACGCACCGTCGTAGCCGGCCCTGGTGGCGAGTGCGGCGGCGCCGACCGGGGCGAAGAGTCCGGCGAGGCCCCAGCCGGTGAACACCCGCCCGTAGGTGGCCCCGAATCGTTCCGCAGCGACGACATCGGCGGTGGCGGCTGGTGTGAGCGTTGAGAGCGCCCCGTACTGGAGGCCGAGCAAGAGCAGGGCGATCAGCGCGAAGGGTCCCTTCGCGCCGACGGCCAGCGGCACGCAGGCGACGATCAAGAGGGCTGAGTTGGCGTGCAGCGCGGCTCGTCGTCCGATGTGGTCGGACAGCGGGCCGACGGCGAGCCGGCCGGCGAAGTTGCCGACGTTGATCAGAGCCACCGCCAGGGCCACGGCGCCCGCGCCGCCGACCAACGCGCCGGCCTGGGCGAAGGCGGCGAGGGCGGGAGCGCTGCCGAGTCCGAAGGCTGCCCACAGCGCCACGACGGCGGGGCTCGGGCGACGTCGTTGGGTACTGCTCGCCGTCCTCGGACCGGGAGCCGGCCGGGTACCGGGGACGAGGGCGGCGGCGAGTGCGAGGACCACTCCGAGACCGCCGGCCAGGACGACGAAGGTCCATCCGCGCCCGATCGCCGCCAGCATCGTGGAGGCCACTGGGGTCAGAGCTGCGGTGCCGGCGGCGTAGGCGCTGACCACGACGCCGAGGGCGAGGCCGCGCCGGGTCGCGACGGTGCCGGCGACTCGTACCGCCGTCGCGTAGCCCAGCCCGGTGGAGCCGCCGACCAGGACACCGAAGCTCACGAAGACGACGGGCGTCGAGGTCGCGGCGGCGGTGCCGAGGAGCCCGAGGACGCTGCCGGCCAGCGCGGCGAGGGCGAGCCGGCGCGGCGAGGTGGCGTCCGCCAGGCGTCCACCGAGTAGGACCCCGGTCATGAAGGCGACCAAGCCGACGGAGAAGACCCCGGCCAGCAGCGCGTCCCCGGCGCCGAGGTCGCGCTGCAGGCTGTCAGTGAAGACGTCCCACGCGAACAGCGGGCTGACCGCCAGGTCGAGCAGGACGGCCCCGGTGAGCGCGCGGGCCTTGCCGACCGGCGCGCTGCCCGTGGGGCTCACCGCTCAGATGGTCGACGGGCGGTGAGTTCGGCCAAGAGTCCTCGGACCCGCTGGCCGATGCCGAGCTCGTCCACCACGCCGGCCTCGGCCGGGGCGACGACCTCGGTGTTCGAGGTACTCACGCCTCCACCACCGGCAGCGCCTCGCGGTCGCCAGGCATGGCGGTGGCGGGGTTCTTTCCGGGCACGAGCACGGTGGAAACCTGGGCGAGCAGCTCGGGTCGGACCCGGTAGTACACCCAGGTGCCGCGCCGCTCGCCAGTGATCAGGCCGGCCTCGCGCAGCACCTTGAGGTGATGGGAGATCGTCGTACTGGACAGGTCGAACGCACCGGTCAGGTCGCACACGCACGCCTCGCCGCCGGCGTGGGAGGCGATGAGCGAGAGCAGTCGAAGCCGCACCGGGTCACCCATCGCCTTGAACACCCGCGCCAGCTCCACCGACTGGTCCGCCGAGAGCGGCTCGCGCGCAAGCGGCGAGCAGCACCCGACGACCTCGGCGAGCTGAGCGAGCACCTGCTCCTCAGCCCTGTCCTGCTTCGACATACGTCTACGTTGACAGCCGTCGAAACAGGGCGCAACGTCTGCCTCGACAACCGTCGAAGCAAGGAGTGGTCATGTCGCGTGTGCAGCTCGCCCTGCAGGTCTCCGACCTCGAAGGGTCGATCGACTTCTACCGCCAGCTCTTCGGCGTCGAGCCGGCCAAGCGCCGCCCCGGCTACGCCAACTTCGCCGTCACCGAGCCCCCGCTCAAGCTCGTGCTCCTAGAGGGCGAGTCGGACCGGTCGACGGTGATGGACCACCTCGGGGTCGAGGTCGAGACCACCGCCGAGGTCAACGACGCCACCACCCGCCTCGACCAGCTCGGGCTGTTCACCCAGGTCGAGGACGACACCACCTGCTGCTACGCCCGCCAGGACAAGGTCTGGGTCCACGGTCCCGGCAGCGAGCCCTGGGAGGTCTACACCGTCAAGGAGGACTCGACCGCGTACGGCACCGACGGCGTCGCCACCGCTATGGGCTCCTGCGCCACCGCCGAGGACCGGGCCGCCTGCTGTGCCGGGAAGACAGACGCCCAGGGCGCCGCGGGCTGAGTCCCGACGGCCAGGACGAGCGTCCTCGCGGCCGCCGATTGGCACGGCCCCTTGGCCGGGGAGGACGACGGGTCCACCGTGAGGGTCGTGCTCGCCCGCGCGACCTACTTCGCGGCGGTGCTGCTGACCGCCCTTACCGTCGGCCTGGAGTTTGCTCACGTCCTGGAATGGCCGCAGAAGGCTCACTACCCGGCCGAGCTGTACGCCCAGCTCCAGGAGTCGCTCTACATCTGGTTCGGGAACGTCGGTGGCGTCGTGTTCGTGCTTGCCGTTCTCGGCGGGCTGGCCACGGCTTGGTTGTTCCGTCGCAGCTCCGGACGACGTCTGATCGCGACCGCCGCCGGGCTGCAACTCGTCGGCCTGGTCGTGTTCCTCACGGTCGTCTACCCGGTCAACGCCCAGTTCCCCGTCGACACTCCGACCGTCGTCGTCCCAGCTCGCTGGGAAGCGTTGCGCACCCGCTGGGAACTCGGTCACACCCTCGGCTTCGGCCTCTTCGGGGCGGCGTTCCTCCTGCTGCTGTTGGCCTGGCCTCCGTCCGAGGACGCTGGATCGCTCGACTGAGGTCTGCCCGGCAAGGGATCGTCGTCCCATCCGAGGTCGGTGCCGCCGTTCGCGGCGGGCGGCGTGTTGGTTGAGCCCCCGTATCCCAGGGAGCCGAGTAGCGCGACCGCCGCAGCGATCAGCACCGCGGTCTGGGGCTGCGCCCCACCCGTTGGCCGTCACTGCACCACCGGCTCCGACGGCTGGAGCGGGGGGCCACCACTTGTCCGTTGTGGGCGCGATCGGTGCTGCATGTCGATGGTCAGCTCCGAGCCGGTGCGTCGGGAAGCTCGAGGTAGCGACAGAGGTGCTCGTCCACGATGCTCACGGCTCGGTCGCCGGGCATGGCGTCGGGGTCGGTCAGCATGTGCAGGAGCAGTCCGTCGACGGTCACCACGATGGCCGCCGCGGCGGCCTCCACGTCGAGTCCAGCTCGGGCCTCGCCGCGCTCACTCGCGATCCTGAGCGCTTCTTCGCAGCGTGTACGCATCTCCCGGGTGAGCCGGTGCTGGACCGCGGCGAGCTTCGGCGCGACGGCCGCCCGCGCGACGAAGGCGAGATACACCCGACCCTCGACCGCGCGGCGCTCGTCGAGGGGCAGCACCTCCAGCAGGCCGCGCCGCAGGACTGCGCCCACCGGGCCGACCTTCTCGAGGTTCGAGGCTCGCTGGAGGATTCGCTCGGCGACGTGCTCGAACGCCATCTGCAGCATCTCGTCCTTGCTGCGGCAGTAGTACTGCACCGTGCCGATCGAGACCCCGGCCGCCGCCGCCACCTCGCGGATCGTGGCCTGCTCGAGGCCCTGCTCGCCGATGATCGTCATCAGGGCCTGGAGCAGGCGCTCGCGCGCGTCCGTCGAAGCCACGCGAGCCATCATACGAGCGTACTATACAGACGACCTATACGTCCGTATGGTCGCTGGCCATGACGAAGCTCACCGCCCTGGCGCCGGCGCCCCGTCCGCCCGCGCCGCGCACCCGCCACCTCGCGCCGCTGCGGCGGCGCAGCGTCCAGCTCGCCGTGGCCGGCTGGGTGCTGGCCCACCTGCTGCTGCTCGCGCTCGCGGGAGGACATCTCCCCTTCCACGCCTCGGCCCTGGCCGAGCCGCCCGCGCTCGACGCGGTGCTGCGGACCGACGCGATGCTGCTCGAGGTGTTCGTGCTGATGGCCGTCGTGCACCTGCTGACCCGGCGCCGCCCGCGGATCGACCTGGCCGCCCGTGCCCCCGCCCGCCCGGTGGCGCGCGCGGAGACCGTCGCCGTGCTGGCCTACGGCGCGCTGGCCATGGCCGGCGGGTACCTGCTCGGACACGCCTTCGGCTGGCACGCGTTCAGCTTCCACCTCGACGGCATGGTGATCCGGACCGGGCAGCCCGTGGTGCCCGCCGAGGCATTGTGCTGGGCGGGCTACAACCTGGTCGCCTTCGCGGTGCTCCCCCTGATCGCCTTCCGGCGCCGGTACTCGGGCGAGCAGCTCAACCTGCGCTCCGCCGACCGCCGCGCCGACCTCGTGCTGATCCTCGTCGTGCTGGCCCTGGAATCGGCGGTCCAGCTCGCCGTGACCTCGCCGTCGATCCTGGACCTCACCCTGCACCAGGCCCTGCTCGGAGCCCCGCTGACCTTCGTCCTCGGGTTCGCCGGGACCGTGCTGCCCACGATGGTGTTCGTCTACTGCATCCTCACCCCGCGCTACCTGCGGCTGACCGGCTCGGTGCCGGCCACGGTGATCCTCGGCGGGGTGACCTACGCGCTCCTGCACTTCTTCGACGGGTGGACCACCTTCGCCGACCCCGTGGACGCACTGATGTCAGTGCTGTTCCTCCTGCTGTTCTACACGGGCCCGGGGATGTTCAAGACCTTCCTCACCGTGCGCACCGGCAACGCCTGGGTCCACGTCTGGGCCTATCACGCGATCGCACCCCACACGCTGGTCGACAGCCCGATGACGGTGCGCACCTTCGGGATTCTCGTGACGGCCGCGGGGAGGGACCGGGGTGTACGCCACGATCACCGCCCTGCGCTTCGACACCCGGCAGGCCCGCGACCGCGCCCTCGCCGCACTCGGCACCCTGCTCGAGCCACCGAACCCACCCGGGCGGCGCCGTCGTCGCGGCCGCATCGGCCCTCTCCTCCGCCTGGCTGCGCGCGGGACCGCCCCTGCGCGCTCCCAGCAGGTGATCGAGATCCTGCGCCCGTCACCGGCTCGGTCACGTAATTGTGCGAACGGAGGAAAGAATGGATCGGCAGCGCGCAGACCCCTACGTGCTCAGTAACTCGGAGAGCCGCGACATTCCCGGGGGTGTTCAGGGCTTCAAGATCCGAGCTGTTGATTCCGCCGGGTTGGTCAGCTTCTTCGAGTTCACCCTCGGCGCCTGGGAATCTGGACCACCTCTTCACTTGCACGGCACCTCCGACGAGTCCTTCTACGTCCTGGAGGGAGACCTGGAAATGGTGGAGGACGAGAAATCCGCACGCACTGCGGCCTCCTACAGTGGCACCGGCCGGCTGGGCGAATGGCCCGACATCGTCCCGGCAATCATCTTCCTGTGCACCCCGGAGGCCGGATGGATAACGGCCCAGACCATGAGGGTCAACGGCGGAATGGCAGCCTGACGCCGGGGTCCGCTTGACTTGGCTCACGGCTGGATTTGGAGTTGTCAGCTGCCACGAGCAAGGGACCGCCTGCCGCGAGGCTGAGCCGGGCTCCCTCCGGGCCGATAGCTACGACCTTCCGGTGGAGGGGTCAGCTCATGGACAGGCCGCCGCTGACGGACAGCGTCTGGCCGGTGATGTAGGCGGCCTCGTCGGAGGCGAGGAACGCGACGGCGTTGGCCAGGTCGGTGGGTTGGGCGAGGCGGCGCAGCGGGATCGCCTTGATCAGCGCGTCGCGCAGCTTGGGGTTGTCGGCGGTGAGCGAGGCGAACAGCGCGGTGTCGGTCGGGCCGGGGCACACGCAGTTGGCGGTGACCTGGTGGCGGGCCATCTCCCGCGCGGTGGTCTTGGTGAACGAGATGATTCCGCCTTTGGCCGCGGAGTACACCGCCTCACCCGAGGACCCGACCCTCCCGGCGTCGGAGGCGAGGTTGACCACCGAACCCGAGCCCTGCTCGGCCATGATCGGCAGCACCGCCTTGGAGGTGTTCAGGACGCCGTAGAGGTTGATCGCGATGGCGCGGTCCCAGTCGGCCGGGTCGGAGTCGACGAACGGCCCCACCTTGTCCCAGTGCGTTGTTGACCAGCACGTCGATGCGCCCGAACTGCTCGCGGACCTGGGCGACCATCGCGTTCACCGACTCGCGGGAGGTGACGTCGGTGTGCAGCCCGATCGCTCCTGCGCCCAGGGCGTCGGCGGTCTCCTGGGCCGTCGTTTCGTTGATGTCGGTGACGACGACGGTGGCGCCTTCGGCGGCGAGCTTCTCGGCGATCCCGCGGCCGATGCCCTGGCCGGCTCCGGTGACGATCGCGATCTTGTCCTGCAGCTTGCCCATGACGGTTCCTGGGTCCTTCCGGGAAGTCGGTGTCGTTACGGTGCGAGCTCGCGGCCCAGGTACTGCCGGGCGATGACGAGCTTCATGATCTGGGCGGTGCCGTCGCCGATCTGCAGACCGAGCACGTCGCGCAGTCGCTGCTCGATCGGGAGCTCGATGCGGTAGCCGTACTGGCCGTGCAGCAGCAGGCACTGGCCGATGACGTCGTAGGCGGTCTTCGGGGCCCACCACTTGCTCATCGCGGCAGCCGCGGTGTGGGGCCGGCCGGCGTCCTTGAGCCAGAGCGTCTGCAGGCACAGCAGCCGTGCGGCCGAGAGCAGCGTCTCGGCCTCGGCCAGCGGGAACGCGACGCCCTGGTTGGTGCTCAGGGGCCGGTCGAACGCGGTGCGCTCGCCCACGTATCGCCACGTCTCGTCGACGGTCTGCTGGGCGCACCCGAGGCATTGCAGCCCGATCAGCGCGCGGCTGAAGTCGAAGCCCTGCATCACCTGGGTGAACCCGCGGCCCTGCTCGCCCAGGAGGTGGTCCGCGGGAACCCGGACCCCGTCGAGATGGACCGCCCCCCGGCCCACCGCGGTGGTGCCCATGTCGGAGTAGGGCTCCCGCGTCACCCCGGGCAGGTCGAGGGGCACCAGGAACGCGCTGATGTCCTTGCCCCGCTCCCGTGAGGGCCCGGTCCGGGCGAACACCACCACCGCCGCCGCGTCAGCGGCGAACGAGAGCGACTTCACGCCGTCGAGCACCCACTCGGCGTCGTCCCCCGAACCGTCGCGGACGGCCGTGAGCGCGGGCACGCCCGCGTCCGACCCGGCCTGGGGCTCGGTCAGGCCGACTCCGACGATCTCCTCCCCGGCGCAGATGCGCGGCACCCACTCGTGCGCGATCTCCGGTGCGGCGTTCGCCGCGAGGATCTGACCGACCAGCGAACCCACCACCTGCAGATAGGCGACGTTGATGTCGCCCCGCCCGATCTCCTCGGTGACCACGCCCGCGGTCACGCGGTCGAGCCCTCGGCCGCCGAGCTCGGCGGGCAGCTCCGGAGCGATGAGGCCGAGTCGACCGATCTCACCGCGGAGCTCGGGCTCGATGCGCCCGCTGCGCTCCCGCGCCTGATAGCCGGGCAGCAGCGTCTCCTGAGCGATGCGGCGGGCGCGGTCGCGGTACTCGCGCTGGGTCTCGGTGAGCTCGAAGTCCATGTCGTGCGCCTCCGCCGTGTGCTGTCGTTGACGACGATGGCAAAGTTCGACCGAGGAGTAAATAGGTGGCGTCAGGTTTTGACCGACGAGTCAACGATCGAGTGGAACCGGGACCGCCTCACCGCAGGTGGGTGCCGGCGTCAGATATGGATCTTCGACCCTACCGGCCGGACCGGCCTGCCTCGATCTCGCGAACGAGCCACTCCGCCACCGCCACGAGCTTCATGTTGGTCTGCTGGGAGGAGTCCACCAACATCTCGAACGCCCGCGCGTCGACCAGACCGAAGCGCTCCATGAGGATGCCCTTGGCGCGCCCGATGAGGTCGCGGGTCTCCAGGGCCTTGTTGAGCTGCCCGACGCGCCGGGCCCCGGCGAGCGCGACTGCGGCCTGGTCGGCGAGCAGCGCGCCGACCAGTTCGTCCTGGGCGTCGAACCGGTGGGGGGCGTCGGCGTAGAGGTTCAGGGCCCCGGCGGCGCCCTCGGCCACCAGCCGGAACGACAGCACCTCGTGGAACCCGGTCTCGAGCGCGCGGGCGGCGAACTCCGGCCACGGTGGGTGCGCGGCGAGGTCGGAGGCGTGCGTCATGTCGGTGTGGGCCTCGTCGAGCGCGTCGATGCAGGGCCCCTGGCGCAGCTCGACCTGCACCCGGTCGACCGCGGCCACCAGCTCGCTGGACGGGGCGTGGGTGGTGATGGTGCCGGCGTGGTCGACGAGCGTGATGCTGGCGGCGCTCACGTGCGGGATCGCGTGCAGGGCCCCCGCCACGATCGCCTGCAGCATCTCTTCCGCGGTGGTGGAGGCGGTGCGGGTGCGATTGAAGCGGCGCGCCGCGTCGAGCATGACGGCGCGCAGGACGTCCCCGACTTCCCCGACCTCGTCGCCCGAGGGGACCGACGACACCAACGGGTCGGTGACCGACTGCCCGACCCACCGGGCCGTGAGGATGTCCTGTGCGTGACGGCGGGCCTGCTCGACCCGTTCCTGCAGCATCAGCGACCGCTTGCGCGCGAGCGAGCTGCGCGCCGCGTGGATCGTCCGGTTCTCCTGGGCGGCCGGGCTGCCCCCGCTCGCGGCGCCGACCTCGTCCCCGGGCTCGTCGGCGAGGTCGGCCGACAACGCGTCCAGCACGTCCAGCAGCTGCCGACCGCTGACCTCGACGTCGGTCGGCTGCGACCTGATCGCTTCCACGCCTGTCGCCTCCGCCGGTCAGTTGTTCAGCAGACGCAAGAAGCGTGACCCACCCAACGCGACGGTGGCAACCATGTCGGGCACGACGACGTCGGCGCTCACGAGCGTTGGATCGTGCGGCTCCTCCCGCGGAACTCAACGATGACCTGGTCGTCGAGCGGCCGGCGGACCGTGACGTCGTAGACGCCGCTGCGGCCGTGCCGGATGCGCTCGGTCGCGACGGCCTCGAGCACGTCGTTCTCCCTCGCCGAGGTCACGAACACGACGTCGGCTCCCGCGGCGACGGCGACGGGACCGGGGCTGTTGCAGGCGCAGGCGAACGCGGAGTCGGCGAGCATGAACAGGTAGCCGCCGTGGCACATGCCGTGCCCGTTGACCATGTCCGAGGTGACGGTCATGGTCAGCCGCGCGGAACCGTCGGCGGCCGAGTGCAGCTCCATGCCGAGCTTGCGCGACGCCGCGTCGTCGTCCCACATGCGGCGGACACCGGCGACGATCGGACCGCTCACGAGGTCTCCTGCTTCGCGACGAGGGTGAGGACGTCGTAGCGGGCCACCGAGTCGCCGTTCTGATTGGTGACGTCGGCGTCCCAGCGGACCTCGCCGTAGGCGGCGGTGTCGCGCGGGGTGATCTGCTTGGCGGTGAGGGTGATCGTCAGCTCGTCCCCGAACTTCACGGGCGTGAGGAAGCGCAGCGAGTCCACCCCGAAGTTGGCCAGCACGGGCCCCGGCGCGGGGTCGACGAACAGCCCGGCCGCGAACGACACCACGAGGTAGCCGTGGGCGACGCGGCCCCCGAAGAACGGGTTGGCCTCGGCGGCGGCACCGTCCATGTGCGCGTAGAAGGTGTCGCCGGTGAACTCGGCGAAGTGCTCCACGTCCTCCTGCGTCACCGTGCGGGGTCCGCCCACGACGGTGTCGCCCACGCGCAGCTCCTCGAGGTGCTTGCGGAAGGGGTGTACCTCGCCGGCGGTGCGCGCCGACCCCGGCACCCACCGTCCGGTGATCGCGGTGAGCATGTCCGGCGAGCCCTGGACCGCGGTGCGCTGCATGTGGTGGCGCACCCCACGGATGCCGCCGAGCTCCTCGCCGCCGCCGGCCCGGCCGGGGCCGCCGTGGACGAGCTGGGGCATCGGCGAGCCGTGTCCGGTGGAGGTCTTCGCGTCGGCCTGGTCGAGCACCAGCATCCGGCCGTGCCACGGCGCGGCGCCGAGGACGACCTCGCGGGCGAACTCCGGGTCGCCGGTGACGACCGACCCGGCGAGGGACCCCTGCCCCCGCGCGGCGAGCTCCACGACCTGCGGCGTCGAGGAGTACGGCACCAGGGTCGAGACCGGCCCGAAGGCCTCGACCTCGTGGACCGCGGCGGAGTCCGGTTCCGCGCGCAGCAGCACGGGGGACAGGAAGGCACCGCGCTCGGCATCGGCGTCGACGACCTCGACCGAGTCGGGCGAACCGAACAGCATCTGCCCGGAATCGGTGAGGGCCTTGAGCGAGCGGCGGACCTCCTCGCGCTGCTCGAGCCCCGCCAGGGCGCCCATTCGCACGTCAGGGTTCGCGGGGTTCCCGACGACGATGCCCCGCAGCTTCCCGACGACGGCCTCGGCCACCGCGTCCAGGTGCTCGCCCGGCACGAACGCCCGCCGGATCGCGGTGCACTTCTGCCCGGCCTTGACCGTCATCTCGGTGACCAGCTGGCGCACGTAGAGGTCGAACTCCGGCGTGCCCGGCCCGGCGTCGGGGCCGAGGATCGAGCAGTTCAGCGAGTCCGCCTCGGCGGTGAACCGGACCGCGCGCGCGGTCAACGTCGGGTGGGTCCGCAGCTGCTGGGCGGTCGACGCCGAGCCGGTGAAGGAGACGAGGTCCTGCTCGGTGAGGTGGTCGAACAGGTCACCCACCGACCCGGCCAGGAACTGCACCGACCCCTCCGGCAGCAGCCCGGATCCGATCACCAGCTCCATGAGCTCCGCGGTGAGGAACGCGGTCGGGGTCGCGGGCTTGACGATGGACGGCACGCCGGCCAGCAACGCCGGCGCGAGCTTCTCCAGCGGGCCCCAGACCGGGAAGTTGTAGGCGTTGACCTGGACGGCGACCCCGTGCAGCGGGGACAGGACGTGCTGGGCCAGGAAGGAGCCGTCCTTCGACAGCGGCTCCACGTCGCCCTCGACGAGCACCGTCCCGCCGGGCAGCTCGCGCTTGCCCTTCGAGGCGTAGGCCTGGAGGACACCGATGCCGCCGTCGACGTCGAACTTCGAGTCACCGAGCGTGGCCCCGGTGCGGGCGGAGACCTCGTAGAGCCGCTCGCGGTGCTCCCGCAGGTGCCCGGCGAGGGCCTTGAGCAGCGACGCCCGCTGGTGGAACGACAGCTCGCGCAGCGCCGGGCCGCCCACCGAGCGCGCGTACGACGCGGCCCCGGCGAGGTCGAGGCCGGTGGTCGAGAGCCGACCGACCTCCTCGCCGGTGACCGCGTCGTACATCGGGCGGCCGTCGCCGCGGCCTTCCTGCCGTCGCCCCTGCAGGTAACTCGGAACCACCACGGTGGGGTCTCCTTCTACACGTCGTAGTCGATGACCAGCTCGTCGGAGACCGGCACCGACTGGCAGGTCAGGACGAACCCGGCCTCGATCTCCTCGGGCTCCAGGGCGAAGTTGCGCTGCAGGTCGACCTCGCCGGAGACGACCTTGGCCCGGCACGTACCGCACACCCCGCCCTTGCAGGCGAACGGCAGGTCGGAGCGCACCTTCTGGGCGGCGTCCAGCACGAACTGGTCGCGGGGCAGCGTCGCGGTGACCGATCGGCCGTGCAGCACGATCGTGGCCTCCGCGCCCTCGGCAGAGCTCGAGTCGTCCTCATGACGCACCGGCTGCGGCGGCGGCGTGCCCACGTAGAAGAGCTCTGCGTGGATCCGGTCGCGGCCGATGCCGAGCTCGGCGAGCAGGTCCCGGGCCCCGGTGACCATCTCGAGCGGCCCGCAGAGCCACCAGTGGTCGACCTGCGGGGTCGGGACGAGCGAGACCAGCAGCGTCGCCAGCTTCTCGCGGTCGAGCCGCCCGGCGAAGATCTCCGCCTCCACCGGCTCGCGCGAGAGCACGTGGCCGAGCTGCAGCCGGGCGTGGTACCGGTCCTTCAGGTCGGCGAGCTCCTCGGCGAACATCACCGTGTCGGTGCGGCGGTTGCCGTAGAGCAGCGTGACGTGGGCGTCCGGGTGTGCCGCGAGCACGGTCGCGGCGATCGAGAGGACCGGGGTGATGCCGGACCCGGCGGCGATGAGCGTGTGGTGCTCACCGGGCCGCGGCTCGGGAGTGAACCGGCCCTCGGGCGGCGCGACCTCCAGCTCGTCGCCGCGCGTGAGGCGGTCGACCAGCCACTCGGAGAAGAGCCCGGTCTCCACCCGCCGCACCCCGATCCGCGGCGCGGCGCCCTCGGGCGCGCAGATCGAGTACGACCGCCGCTCCTCGCCCTCCGGCGTCGGCAACCGCAGCGTCAGGTACTGGCCGGCGCGGAAGGCGAAGGTCTCCGCCAGCTCGCCGGGGACGTCGAAGGTGACCGCGACGGCGTCGTCGGTGAGCCGCTCGACGTCGGCGACGCGCAGCCGGTGGAACCCCGCCGGGACCGCGCTCGCCTCGGGCTCGGTGGTCGGCGCGCTCATCAGATGTCCTTCATGTGCTCGAACGGCTCGGAGCAGGCCCGGCAGCGCCGCAGCGCAGTGCACGCGGTCGGGCCGAACCGGGAGAGCTCCTCGGTGTCGCCGCTGCCGCACCGGGGGCAGCCGACCCGCCTCGGCGGCGGGGCGAGGGTGAGCGGCACCGGGCCGGAGGGGCGGGGGCCGATGTGCGCCGGCGGGGCGACGCCGGCCTCGGCGAGCTTGCGGCGCCCCTCGTCGGTGATGAAGTCGGTGGTCCACGGCGGGCTCAGCGTGGTCCGCACCTCGACGTGGGCGTGGCCCGCCTCGGCGAGCTTCTCCCGGAGGTCGTCGCGCATCGCCTCGAGTGCCGGGCACCCCGCGTAGGTCGGGGTGATGGTGACGACCACGGACCCGTCGTCGTGCTCCTCGACGGTGCGCAGCACGCCCAGGTCCGCCAGGGTCAGCATCGGCATCTCGGGGTCGGTCACCTCCGCGGCGACGTCCCACACCGACCCCTGGGCCGTCGCGCTCACCATGTCGCGTCCGGGTGCGCGCGGGCGAGGGACTGCATGACCGCGAGCACCCCGCCCAACGACTCGGTGTGCACCCCGTCGCGACCGCCCCGCCGGCCGACGAGGCCCACCGCGGGGCGCTCGGGGCGGGTCAGGGTGGCGGCGGGCAGCACCTGCCCGAGGTCGGCGTCCACGTCGGCGCGCAGCGACGCCGGGTCCACCGCGACGCCGGCCTCCACGAGCCGCGCCTCGACGGCGTGGACCCCGAAGAGCTCCTCGACGAACGGCCAGACGTCCTCGAGACCCCGCTGCGCCCGGGCGTGGGAGAGCTCGGTGCCGTCGCCGAGGCGCAGCAGCCACCCGGCGGCGTACTCGCGCTGGTAGGCGAGCTCCGGGACGGCCTTCGCCGCGACGGCGGCGAGCACCGGGTCCGCCGAGGACCGCAGCCGCGTCATGAGCGCCAGGCGCCACGAGGCGAACACGACCATCCAGGCCGTCGTCCGGCCGAAGTCGCCGAGGTCGGTCTCGGCCAGGGTGACGTTGCGGAAGAACCGGTCGTCGCGGAAGTACGCGAGCACGTCCTCGTCGGACAGCGCCGACGCGGTTGTCGGGGTCCGGAACCGCTGCGCCGCCCCGAGGTGCCCGGCGCGGGAGAGCAGGAGCCGCGCCTGCCCGAGCAGGTCGAGCGCGATGTTCGCGAGCGCGACCTCCTCCTCGAGCTCGGGCGCGTGCGTCGTCCACTCGGAGAGCCGCTGGGAGGCCACCAGGGCGTCGTCGGCGAGCATGAGGCAGTAGGCCGCCAGGTCCTCCCGGTCGACGCCCTCGGGCGCCGGCGCGGTGACCTCGACGACGGTCTCGTCGAAGCCGGCGCCGTGGGCCCAGCGCCCGTCGTGGTCGGCGGCGGCGAGGGCGTGATAGACGTTCTCGTCGGTGTCGGTGCTGTCCATGGCGTTCACAGGTGCGGGACGTCGGCGGGGATCGAGTAGAACGTCGGGTGGCGGTAGACCTTGTCGCCCGACGGCGCGAAGAACGGGTCCTTCTCCTCCGGGCTGGACGCGGTGATGGCGTCGGCCCGGACCACCCAGATGCTCACGCCCTCGTTGCGCCGGGTGTAGAGGTTGCGGGCGTTGTGCAGGGCCAAGTGGTCGTCGGGGGCGTGCAGCGACCCGACGTGGACGTGGTTGAGGCCGCGCTTGCCGCGCACGAAGACCTCGTAGAGCGGCCAGGTGGCCTTCGGGGTGCCGTCGCCAAGGTCCTTCGCGGGATCGCCCTCGACGTGGGCGGTGGTGTCGTCCGACATGCTCATGCGGCCTGCTCCTCGGCCTCGCGGTGGGCCTGCTTGGCGGCGTACGCGGATGCCGCGTCGCGGACCCACTGCCCGTTCTCGTGGGCGGCGCGCCGGTGGGCGAGGCGCTGGGCGTTGCACGGGCCCGCGCCCTTGACCACGGCGGTGAACTCGCTCCAGTCGATCTCGCCGAAGTCGTGCGCCTGACGCTCGTCGTTCCAGTGCAGGTCCGGGTCGGGCAGCGTCACGCCCAGCGCCGCGGCCTGCGGGACGGTCATGTCGACGAAGCGCTGGCGCAGCTCGTCGTTGGTGTGGCGCTTGATCCGCCAGGCCATCGACTGCTGGGTGTTGGGGGAGTCGCCGTCGGCGGGGCCGAACATCATCAGCGAGGGCCACCACCAGCGGTCCACCGCGTCCTGGACCATCTCCCGCTGGGCCGGCGTCCCCGCCATCAGTGTCAGCAGGAGCTCGAAGCCCTGCCGCTGGTGGAAGGACTCCTCCTTGCAGATCCGCACCATCGCCCGGGCGTAGGGGCCGTAGCTCGAGCGGCACAGCGGGACCTGGTTGCAGATCGCCGCGCCGTCGACCAGCCAGCCGATCACGCCGATGTCGGCGAAGGTCAGCGTCGGGTAGTTGAAGATCGACGAGTACTTCTGCTTCGCGTCGATCAACTTCTCGGTCAGCTCGGCCCGGTCGACGCCGAGGGTCTCGGTAGCCGAGTACAGGTAGAGCCCGTGACCCGCCTCGTCCTGCACCTTGGCCAGCAGGATCGCCTTCCGGCGCAGGCTGGGTGCGCGGAGGATCCAGTTGCCCTCGGGCTGCATGCCGATGATCTCGGAGTGGGCGTGCTGGGCGATCTGACGGATCAGCGTCTTCCGGTAGCCCTCGGGCATCCAGTCCCGCGGCTCGACGCGGCCCTCGGTGGCCACCGTGGCCTCGAAGGCGTCCTCGAGCTCACGCTCCAGCTCCGCCGGGGCGTCGGATGCGCCCTCCGGCGTCGAGGCCGTCGCGAGCCTCGTCGTCTCGTCGGCCACCGTGACCACCTTCCGCCCGAATGTTCGTTCGGTTGCGATGGTGCCCCAGAGCCGGGCGAGGCGCAACCGCCCAGGGGGTACCCCTGACGCGGCGCGCGCTACGAGGAGGGAGCACCGATGGTGGATTTGCCGACCCACGTGGGGGTCGTCGGCGGCGGGACGATGGGCGCCGGGATCGCCCATGTGTTCCTGGCGGCCGGCGCGGCGGTGACGATCGTCGAGAGCGACGACGACCGGGCGGTGGCCGCCCGCCGCGCGCTCGAGCAGTCGCTGCAGGGCGCAGCGGAACGCGGGAAGCTCCCGGAGGGCACCGACGTCGACGGTCTGGTGGGTCGGGCGTCGATCGTCACCGACGTCGACGCCCTGCCGCCCGACTCCGGGCTCGTCGTCGAGGCCGTGCCCGAGCGCGTGGAGCTCAAGCAGGAGGTGCTCGGGGCGGTGGCCGCCCGCTGTCCGGACGCGGTGCTGGCCACCAACACGTCCTCGCTGTCGGTCGGTGACATCGGCCGCGGGCTGCCGGCCGGACGGTTGGTGGGCATGCACTTCTTCAACCCCGTGCCGGCCCAGCGTCTCGTGGAGCTCATCCGCCCGCCCGAGGCACCCGAGGAGGTCGTCGAGCACGCCCGCGGCTGGGTCGAGGCCCTCGGCAAGACCGCGATCGTCGTCGACGACGCCCCGGGCTTCGCCACCTCACGGCTCGGCGTGGCCGTCGGCCTGGAGGCGATCCGCATGCTCGAGGAGGGCGTCGCGAGCGCGGAGGACATCGACACCGGGATGCGGCTGGGCTACCGGTGGCCGGTCGGCCCGCTGGAGCTGACCGACATCGTCGGGCTGGACGTCCGGCTGGCGATCGCCGAGCACCTCGCCGAGGAGCTCGGCGAGCGGTTCACGCCGCCGCAGCTGCTGCGCGACAAGGTCGCCCGCGGGGAGCTCGGCCGCAAGTCCGGGCAGGGCTTCCACACCTGGGGGTAGGTCAGTCCAGCCGGGCGAAGTCGATGATCGCCCCGAAGTCGACGCCCCGGAGGGTGCCGTAGCCCGGTCCCCAGTCGGTGCCCAGACGCGACCCGACGAACGCGTCCGCCACGACCGCGGGGGCGTGCTCGACGAGCAGCGCGGCCTGGGCGGCGAGCGCGAGGCGGGTGACGAGGTAGCGGTCGGCGTCCTGCGGGGTGGCCACGAGCTCCTCGATCTCGGCGAGCGCGTCGGCGAGGAGCGGGTGCTCGGCCGCCGCGGGCCGGATTCTCGTCGAGGACGGGCTCGATCGCCTTCGGCTCCCGGGCGAGGACGCGCCCGACGTCCATCACCATCATGTTGGAGGTGCCCTCCCAGATCGCGTTGAGCGGCGCCTCGCGGTAGTAGCGCGGGCAGGGGTGCTCCTCGATGTAGGCGTTGCCCCCGATGGCCTGGATGACCTCCTCGGTGACCCCCGCGACCCGCCGGCAGTTCCAGAACTTCGCGACCGGGGTCAGCAGGCGGCTCACCAGCGCCTCGGAGACGTCGTCGTGGTGGTCCTCGGCGCGGGCGAGTCGGAAGCCGAGGTGTGCGGCCCCCGCCCACTCCAGGGCGAGGTCGGCGAGCACCGGGGCCTGGATCGGCAGCGTCGAGAGCGGGGAGCCGAACGCGGTGCGGTGGTCGTTGTGGTGCAGCGCCTGGGAGAGCGCCGCGCGCATCAGCCCCGCGGAGCCGATGGCGAAGTCCAGCCGCGTGTACTCGGCCGAGGAGAGGATCGTGCGCACCCCGCGGCCCTCCTCGCCGACCAGCACCGCCTCGGCGTCGTGGTACTCGATCTCGGAGGAGGCGTTGGCGCGGTTGCCGAGCTTGTCCTTGAGCCGGTCGACCCGGATGCCGTTGAGCCTGCCGTCGGCGCGTCGGCGCGGGACGAACAGGCACGAGACCCCACCCTCGGTCTGGGCGACGGTGAGGTAGCAGTCGGCCATGGGCACCGACGCGAACCACTTGTGCCCGTTGACGAGGTAGGTCTCGCCGGGACCGCGCCGCCCGATCGGGCGTGCCACGGTGACGTTGGCGCGCAGGTCGGAGCCACCGTGCTTCTCGGTCATGAAGTAGCCGATGGTGGCCGCCGATTTCCGGGTGACCGGCACGTCGGCCGGGTCGTAGCCCTCCACGACGATCTTCTCGGCCCACCGCGCGAGCTCGGGCTGGCTGCGCAGGACGGGCACCGAGGCGTACGCCATGCCGGTCGGGCAGGCGGTCGAGCCGTCGACCTGGTTCCACAGGTAGGACAGGACGGCGCGCGCCGAGTGCGCGCCCGGGGCGTCCGCGGTCCAGGCCAGGGAGTGCACCCCGGAGCCGAACGCGAGCGCCATCAGCTCGTGGTAGCTGGGGTGGAAGTCGACGTCGAAGACCTCGTGACCGAGCCGGTCGAGCCGGCGCAGCTCGGGGGTGTGGCGCTGCGCGTTCCGCGCGGTCTCCAGCACCCGCGGATCCCAGACCTGCGCCCCCAGGCAGGACGCCCGCTCACGGGCCCACGGCGCGCAGGTGTCGACGACGTGGGCGGCGACCGCGTCGCCGGTGAAGGCGTTCACGCCGGTCAGGTCCTCGACGAGGTTCTCCGGGATCGGACGCTGCCGGGTGAACTCCTGCGCCGTGGTCACGAGCCCGACCCAACCACAGCTCGCGCCGGCCGGGTCGGGCCTTCGTGCGTCAGGTCGCCGACCCCGCGATGTTGACCAGCCAGTCGATGCCGAAGCGGTCGGTGCAGGCGCCGAACTCGTCGCCCCACATCTGCTTCTCGAGCGCCATGCTCACGGTTCCGCTCTCCGAGAGCCCCTTCCAGTAGCCGCGCAGCTCATCGGCCTGGTCGCCGGAGAGGCTCACGGAGATGGCCGCGCCGCTCGGGCGGGTCATCCCCTCAGGGGTGTCGGAGGCCATGAGCACGAACCCGCTCGGCGTCTCCAACTGGGCGTGCATGACCTTGTCCGCCTCCGGGCCCTGCGTGCCCATGTCGCCGAAGGTCATCACGTTCAGGGTCCCGCCGAAGACCTCCCGGTAGAACTCCATGGCCGCGCGGGCGGTGTCGGTGAAGTGCAGGTAGGGGTTGAGGTTGCTGCCCATGTCGGGGCTCCTCCGACGCGTCGTCGTGGGTGCGGACGTCCGGGCCGCCGGCCCGGGCCGCCCATCGTGGCGCTGCTCCGGGTGCCTGGGAAGCCTCGGCACGCCCCGTGCCCGGCTCGTGACCGCGGGTGGTCAGCGTCCCGGTGGCACCGGGCGGTAGGTGCCGAACGCCCAGCGGTTGCCCTCGGGGTCGGCGACCGCGAACTCGCGTGATCCGTAGGGCTGGTCGGTGAGGCCGGCGACGACGTCGCCGCCCGCGGCGACCACGTGGTCGTGGTGCGCGTCGGGGTCGTCGAGGACGAGGTAGGTCACGGCGCGACCGGTGTCCCAGGGATCGTCGGGTCGGCGGGGGCCGAGCAGGACGGCGCCGTCGCCCCAGAAGAGCTCGGCGTGTCCTTCGGAGACGTGGCCGGGCACGAGTCCCAGGACGTCGGTCAGGAAGCGGGCGTGAGCGAGGACGTCGTCGCTGCGCAGGGTGGTCACGATCATGGGGGTGATCGTGCTCGAGGTGCCGCGCGGCGTCTTGGACGTCGGGGACCTCACCCGTGGACGACGTCCGCGGGATCGACGCCGGCACCGGCCCATCCCGCGACGTAGTCCTGCGGGGTGCAGCCCGCGAGGGCGCGGAACTCGCGGTCGAGGTGGGCGTGGTCGGCGTACCCGCAGGCGCCGGCGACGTCGGCGATGCGTCGCCCGTGGACGGCTGGCTCCCCGGGCCGGGGCACGAGCAGGTCGGCGGCGCGGCGGAAGCGCAGGACGCGGGCCGTCGTCGTCGGGGCGAGCCCGACCTGGGCGGAGAAGCGACGGGACAGGTGACGCCTGCTCCAGCCGACCTCGGCGGCCAGGGCGGGCATCGGGATGCGGCCGCCGGCGTGCTCGAGACGACGCCAGGCGTGGGCGACCTCGGGGTCGGGCGCGGCGACCGAGTCCGCGAGCAGATAGGCGAGCGTGTCGGTGACGAGTGCGAGGCGCGCCGGCCAGCCCTCCAGGGCGGCGATCCGCGCGGGCAGGCGGGCGAGGGTCCGGCCGGCGGGGGTGAGGGCGGCGAGATCGTCGACGACGACGGGGGCGCCGCTCACCTCGCGTCCGGGCGCGCCGAGCAGGCGCAGCAGGCCGAGCGGCGCGAGGTCGACCTGGACCCCGGCCTGGTGGCCGCGGAACTCGGTGACCGCCGCGGAGCCGGCGAGGCCGCCGAGAAAGGAGCCCAGCAGCCGGTCGTCGACCCGTAGCGGCTCGCCGAGGCCGAGGACGAGCGTGCACGTCGAGGTCGGTGCCTGCCGGCGTAGCAGCGGCACCGCGCTCGTCTCGTCGTACGCGGCGAGCCGACGCACCACACCCCGCAGCGACGGCGGGACGGCGGCGAGCAGGAACACCCGCCGATCGTGCCGCTAGCGTGCGCCGCCGTGGAAGAGCGCGGGTCGTCGGTGGAACGGACACGGGCGACGATGCGCCTTGCTGATGTCGCTGGCCGGCCAGGTGATGGCAGCAACGGCACGATCCTGACTGTCAGATGCGAGGAACGTGCCGTTCCTGTCAGCGGGCGCAGGTTCCGGGGTGCGACTGGCAGTACGGCGTCATCCCGGGGAACCGCGAGCGGTGGTCGGCGACCCACCGGTACACCCACTCCTGCAGGCCGGACGTCGCGCGGTAGACCGTCGAGGGGACCGGCGTGCCGGTCACGGTGTCGAGCACCGCGTTGACGGCGGCCGCCCCGGCGAGGCGCCGGCCGTCCGGCCCGCGCCACTGCACGGCCTCGGCGCACGTCGTGGCGTCCGTCCCGACCGCCTCCGGTGCACCGGGCTCCTGGTACGGCCGGATCTCGATCTGCCCGCGCCGGTCCATCGCGCGCACCCAGCCGACGCTGCGCGTGCAGAACCCGCAGTCGCCGTCGAAGACGAGCACTCGATCAGCCACGGCTCCAGGGTGCCGTTAGGTTCCGGTCATGACCACCGGAGACGGGATCTCGACCCATGGCTAGGCGCGTGGTGATCATCGGCGCCGGGTTCGGCGGCATCGGGGCGGCCATCGAGCTCCGGGCGCACGGCTACACCGACGTCACCATCCTCGATGCGGCCCCCGGGATCGGCGGGACGTGGCTCGCCAACTCCTACCCGGGCGCGGCCTGCGACGTGCCCAGCCACCTGTACTCGTACTCCTACGCCCAGCGCCGCACGTGGACGCGGCTCTGCTCGCCGCAGTCGGAGATCCTCGACTATCTGCGCACCGTCGCGACCGAGCACGGCGTGGCCGACCTCCTGGTCCCGAACACCAGGGTCGGCGAGTGCCGGTGGGACGACGAGGCGAAGCACTGGCGGATCGAGGCCGAGACCGACGGCGAGGCCAGGACGTGGACCGCGGACGCGGTGGTCGTCGCGACGGGACAGCTCGCCCAGCCCTCGATCCCCGACATCCCGGGCCGCGAGGACTTCGCCGGGCACACCTTCCACTCCGCGGAGTGGGACCACGACCACGACCTCACCGGACGCCGCGTCGGCGTCATCGGCACGGGGGCGAGCGCCGTGCAGTTCGTGCCCGAGATCGCCCCCGTGGTCGGGCGGCTCTCGGTGTTCCAGCGCACCGGCAACTGGTTCCTCCCCCGCCGGAACGTGCTCTACCCGAAGGTGGTCCGGGGCCTGATGAAGGTCCCGTACCTGCAGCGGATCCGGCGGTGGGGCCTGAAGAGCGTCTACCTCGAATCGCTGACCCTGGCCATCCGCACGCCGCGGAGCTTCGGGTGGCTGCTCTCGTTCCGCTCGAAGTGGTTCATGCGCCGCCAGCTGCGTGACCCGGAGGTGCGCCGGAAGGTCTGGCCGGACTACACTTTCGGGTGCAAGCGGGTGCTGTTCAGCTCGCACTGGTTCCCGGCCCTGCAGCGTGACAACGTCGAGGTGGTCACCGACTCCGTCGAGCGGATCGAGGCCGACGGGGTGCGGACCAAGGACGGGACCCTGCACCGAGTCGACACGATCATCTGGGGCACCGGGTTCAAGACCACCCAGTTCATGTTCCCGATGGAGATCCACGGGCGCGGTGGGACGTCGCTGCGCGACGCCTGGTCCGACGGTCCCCACGCCCACCTGGGGATGACGGTGCCCGGCTTCCCGTCGTTGTTCGTGCTCTACGGGCCGAACACCAACACCTCGGGTGGGTCGATCATCGTCTACCTCGAGGCGCAGGCGCGGTACGTGCGCACCGCGCTCGAGGAGGCCGACCGCCGGGGCGCGTCCGCGGTGGACGTCCGGGCCGACGTCGAGGCGGAGTCCGACCGCGACGTCCAGCAGCGCTTCCGCGGGACCGCGTGGCTCGCCTGCGACTCCTGGTACCGCGACGAGTCCGGACGCATCGTCACCAACTGGCCCGGCTACATGGTCGAGTACGAGAAGGCGACGGAGGCGCTGGATCCGTCGGAGTACGAGTTCCTGTAGGTGGGCTCCGCCCACCTGTCCACAGGCACTGTCCACAGTGGGGATGAACTACAGCGGTGTCATTCACCGCCCGCCTCCGCGTGGTCGCCCCTCGGCACCGGGCCCCGTCGTCGGGCTACTGTCGCCCCGGTGAGGCGCCACGTGACCATCGAGCTGAAGTCGCCGGCCGAGATCGACGCGATGCGCGAGGCCGGCCGGGTCGTCGCCCGCTGCCTCGAGGCGGTGCGCGCCGCCAGCGCGCCGGGGGTGACGCTCAAGGAGCTCGACACCGCAGCACACGACGTGATGCGCGAGCACGGGGCCACGCCGGCATTCCTCGACTACCACCCACACTTCGCGCCCTCGCCCTACCCGGGCGTGATCTGCTCGAGCGTCAACGACGCCGTCGTCCACGCCATCCCCGGCGACTACCACCTCGTCGAGGGCGACCTGGTGAGCATCGACATCGGCGCGTTCCTCGACGGCTGGTGCGGCGACGCCGCGATCAGCTACGTGGTCGGTCCGCCCGAGTCCGCCGATCCGGCCGATCTCGCCCTGATCGACACCACCGAGCGCGCGCTGTACGCCGGCATCGCCGCCGCACGCCCGGGCCAGACCCTCGGGGACATCGGCGCCGCCGTCGCCGGGGTGGCCCGCCCCGCCGGCTACGGCATGCTCGCCGACCACGGTGGGCACGGCGTCGGGCGCGCGATGCACGAGCCGCCGCACGTCGCCAACGAGGGCCGCCCCGGCAAGGGCCTCAAGCTGCGGCCGGGCCTCGTCATCGCGATCGAGCCCATGCTGCACGCCGGCGGGAGCGACGAGTACCGCCACGACCCCGACGGCTGGACGCTGCGCACCGCCGACGGCAGCCGCGCCGCCCACGTCGAGCACACCATCGCGATCACGCCGGACGGGCCGCGCATCCTCACCGAGGCCTGAGACATGGTGCGGGACTGGTTTCACGTCCGGCCGGTCTCCCCCGGGGTCTGGCTGGTCGCGGAGCCGACCCACGTCACCAGCTGGCTCGTCGCCGGCCGGGACCGCGCGGTGCTGCTGGACACCGGTCTCGGGATCGCCCCGATCCGGTCGGTGGCCGAGGCCGCCGCCGGCATGCCGGTCGAGGCCGCCAACACCCACCACCACTTCGACCACACCGGCGGCAACGCCGAGTTCGACGCGGTCGCCATCCACGAGCTTGGGGTCGCCCTCCTCGCCGCCGGGGCCTCGCCCGCCGTGCGCGCCTCGTACCTCGCCCACACCCGCGCCCTGCTCGACGCCGCCGGCCCCTACCGCGAGCTCGACCAGCGCTACTTCCACCTGCTGACCGACGACTCCGACCCCCGCGAGCTCCCGGAGGGGTTCGACGACGAGGCCTGGGTCCGGCCGGGCCCGCCACCGGGACCGACACCGAGGGCGCTGCACGAGGGCGACGCGATCGACCTCGGCGGCCGCACCCTGACCGTGCTCCACACCCCCGGCCACAGCCCCGACTCGGTGTGCTTCCTCGACGACCGCGACGGCCTGCTCTTCGGCGGCGACACCCTCAACACCGGCCCGATCTACGCCCAGCTCGCCGAGTCGGACGTCGCCGACTTCGCCCGCTCCACCGCCCGCCTCGCCGAGCTGGAGCCCGACGTCTCGCTGGTCTGCATGTGCCACTTCGGCCGGGCCCTCGCCGAGCCGCGCTACCTGCGCGAGGTGGCCGAGGCCTTCGACCGGCTCCTCTCCGGGGACCCGACCGTCGAGTTCCGGGTCCAGCGCGACTGCGACGACGACGAGGTGAGCGAAGCCGTGTTCGGACAGTGCTCGATCCTGGTGGCCGGCGCTGGTCCCACCGATCGAGCGTGACCCTGCCCCCGATCGATCACGCCACTAGGGTCGGCGACCATGCCGCCCCGCGCGCCCGCCGGCCCGCCCGCCCCCACCCCGCCCGGAGCGGACGCCTCACCCACCGAGGTGGTGCGGTGGGTCTTCGACATCGTCAACACCCACCGCTCGGCGCCGCTGCGGGACGTCCTCACCGCCGAGTCACGCCTGCGGCTACCGGACGCCGCCCACCGGGGCGTCGAGGAGATCCTGGGGTTCTGGGACGGGCTCTTCGCCGCGGTCCCCGACCTGACGGTGACGATGCAGGCGGTGGCCGAACAGGGCGAGGCGGTCTTCGTGCGCTGGACGCTGACGGGCACCCACAGCGGTGCCGAGTGGGCGGGCATCGCCCCGACCGGCGCGCACCTCGACCTCGACGGCGTCGACCACGTGACGGTCCGGGAGGGAAGGATCATCTCGGACTTCGCGGTGCTCGACCAGTTGCAGGTCGCGCGGCAGCTCGGTCTGGCGCCCGCCGAGGGCTCGCGCCTCGACGTCGCCCTGCGCCGCGGGCGGGGAGTCCTCGCGCGCCTGCGGCACTGAGAGAGCGGATCGGGCCCGAGACACCGGGCTGACAGGTCACTCGACCTTCTTGCGCGCCCTCCCGTGGGTCCCGCCACGACCGCGGAACTCGACACCCGCGTCGACGAGGAGCCGTCGGACGCGGCCGATGCTGTAACCGGTCTCCGCGCAGATCTCCCGGATGCTCTGGCCCCGCTGATAGCGCTTGAGCAGCTCGCCGGAGAGCTTCTCGCGCTCGGGACCGGTCACCCGCTGGTTGCGCGCCAGGTCGGGGGTCTTCGCCATGCGTTCATTCTCACCAAGAGTGGTCGACGAACACCACCACCTGGGGTTACTGGGCCGTCCAGCGGTCAGGATCTCGCGTCGAAACGACGCTGCGTGGTCACTCTCGTCGGCGTCGGGATGACTATCCGTGCCCGCGGGAAGCCGCGGAGGTGCCCCGGTACCCGGCGAACTGCCGTCCGCGCGGCACCACCTCGGCGGCCGACTCCGCCCCCCAGACCGTCCAGCCCTCGCGGGGGTAGCGCGCGAACATCTCGAGGTAGGGCCCGGGCGAGCAGGCCTCGATGATCTCGTACGCCTCGTCGGGCTTGCGCGAGTGCTCCCGCTTCTGCGTCTCGATCATGTTCACCTGGCGCCGCGCCGGGTCGAGCGTGCGCATCGAGCCCCGCACCCCGAACAGGACGAGCTCGGTGACGTTGCGGAAGTAGAAGCCCACGCCCCGGCCGTCGGGCCCGCCGTCCTTGCGACGCTTGGCCCACACCAGGTTGGACACGTAGCGGAACCCCCAGCCCTGCATCACGGCGAGGCCTTCGGGGAGCAGCGCGTTCGGCACCCAGAGGTAGAGGTGAGCGTTGTCGGCGACGACGTCCGCCACCGGGAGCGCGGCGATCTCGGCGGCGGTCATGGTGTCGTAGCGGTCGAGCCTGCGGTGCTCGGGCGCCACCTTGCCGGTGCGGTTGGTGAACCGCCACGGCGGGTCGGCGTACACGCACGACCAGCCGCCCTCAGTCCGCGGCAGCGGCGCTGCCTCGAGCGGCGTGATGTCGACGCGCAACGGATCGACCCGCGGCGCGCGGCTCGTCGGCTGACGCGACGCGGCGGTGGGCGAGGGGGGAGCGGGCACGGTCACGGGCGCGACGGTAGACGGAGGGTCCGACAGGCCCGGGGTCCCGACGCCGCGCCGGCCCCCGGCCGTGTCGTCCCGGCCGCTCCCGGCGGGCGCGGCGCTCACCCGGACCACCCGTCCAGGACCGGCTGCTCGACCGCGGGCCGCCCCGGCGCCCACCACGGCCGGTCGGTCGACCCGCCGTCGGGGCTCCAGCAGCGCCCGCTGATCGCGACGGCGAGCAGCGGGCAGCCCCCGGCGTCCCCGCGGGTCATCCGGGACTCCAGCTTGCCCAGGTGCGTCGTCGTCGACGTCGAGAACCGGCTCCGGATCTGCTCGTCGGACTGACCGGCCCCGCGGGAGAGCCGGCGGGCGAGCTCGCGCACGTCGTCGTGGGTGCGGGTGAGGAGCACCGCGCCGTCGATCAGCCCGGCGTCGTGCAGGGCGCGGTACGCGCCGATGTCGCGGTCGAGGTTGCCGTCCTTGGCGTTCCACTCGACGTCGAGCGCGACGCGGCCCTTCACGTTGTCGACCTTGTAGCCCTCGTTGCGTACCTCGTCCATCCGCTCGACAATGTCCCGTTCCCCCGCCGGGGCCCAGGGCTGGACCTGCAGCACCGACCGCACGACGGTGTCCACCCGGCCCTCCCGCCAGCCGCGCACCCGGAACTCGGCGTTGAGGCGCTGCGCGAGCCGCGACTCGTTGCCGCCCGCCTCGATGAGATCGGCGGTGCGCAGCGCGAAGGCGTCGAGCACCGCGCACAGCTCCGCGAACTCCTCGGGCGCGGTCGCGGCGAGGACGGCGGCTGCGTTGCGGGTCTCCCGCAGCTCGTACCGCTCGGCGAGCACCGCGAGCCGGGCCAGGGGGGCCGCGGCGGGGTCCGCGCCGCGCACCCGGGACCAGCTGTCGGTGAGCTCCATCGTCGGGGAGTCTCGCAGGCCGCTCGGCCACCCCCGCGCACCTCCGCCCCGGTGCGGTGCGGTTTCCTGGGTACGGCGGCCGGGCGACGGGGAGTGGGAGGAGGGGGCGGATGACGACGACGACGCCCGCCCGCGGGCTCCCCGCGGTCCCCGCCGTCGCCCTCCCGCCGCAGCGGCCCGCCGTCGCGTGGCGCCCGGTGCTCGCGGTCGCGGCCGCCCTCGCCGTCGTGCTCGGGCTCTTCTCCGCGCGCTACGGCTACTTCGGCGACGAGTACTACTTCCTGTCCGCGGGCGCCAGGCTCGCGACGGGGTACGCCGACCAGCCGCCGCTGCTCCCGCTGCTCGCCGCCGCGCTCGCGCGCCTGGCCCCCGACAACCTCGTCGTGCTCCGGCTGCCGGCGACGCTGCTCACCGCCGCCGGCGTGGTGGTCGCGGCGCTCATCGCCGCGGAGCTCGGGGGGCGCCGCCGCGCCCAGGTGGTCGCCGCCGTCGCGACCGCGGCCAGCCCCTACCTCCTCGCGACGGGCCATCTGCTCGCGACGTCGACGGTCGACCCGTTCTGCTGGGCGGTCGCGCTGCTGCTGCTGGTGCGCTGGTTGCGCCTCGAGGCCCACCCCGAGGCGCACGGCGCGGCGACCCGGGACCGGCTGCTGCTGGGCCTCGGCGTCGTGGTCGCGGTGGCACTGTTCGACAAGGTGCTCATCCCGGTGCTGCTCGCCGGCGTGGCCGTCGGAGTCTGGTTCGCGGGCCCGCGACGGCTGCTGCGGCGCCCGATGCTGTGGGTGGGGCTGGCGGTGGCCGCGGCGTCGACGCTCCCGACGCTGCTCTGGCAGGCGCAGCACGGCTGGCCGCAGTTGCGGATGGGCTCGGTGGTCGCCGGGGAGTCGTCGCTCTTCGGTAACCGCTGGGAGTTCCTGCCGCGGGCGCTGTACTACGCGGGGGTGCTGCCGGGCGCGGTGCTCGTCGTGCTCGGGCTGTGGGCGTTGCTGCGCAGCGAACGGATGCGCCCGTGGCGGTCGCTGGGGATCGCCGCCGTGCTCGTGATCCTGGTGCTGCTCGCGGCCGGGGGCCGGCCGTACTACCTCTCAGGCCTCTACGCGCTGGTCCTCGCGGCGGGCGCGGTCGCGGCGGACGCGCTGCCCGCCCGACCGTGGCACCGGTGGTGGCGCTGGACGCTGCGCCCCGTGGCGATCGCGCTCGGTGCGGTGCTCGCGATGGCGTGGGTGCTGCCGGTGGGCCCGTCGTCGTGGCGCGCGCCCACCGAGTTCGAGACGATGGGCCAGGTCGGCTGGTCGGACTTCACCGTCGGGGTGGCGCGCGCCTGGCAGACGCTCCCGGCCGAGCAGCGTGGGCACACCGTCGTCGTCGCGTACTCGTACTGGTACGCCGCGGCGCTCGAGCACGAGGGACCGGCGCACGGGCTCCCGACGCCGATCTACTCGACCCACCGGGGCTTCGGGTACTTCGACGTGCCGCCCGGCGTCGACAACGCGCTCCTGGTGGGCGAGGTGAAGTGGGCGCCCCGGTTCTGCGCGCACCTCACCTCGCTGGGCCGGACCCCGTTCTCGCCCGTGGAGCCCGTCAACAGCGGGGTCCCGCTCGCGCTGTGCACGCCCCGCGCCCCGTGGGCGCAGGCGTGGCCGACGTTGCGCAACCTGGCATAGGTGCGCTTCGCGCACGTGAGCACTATTCCGTGTTATAGGAGTTATAGGACGGATTAGTGCTCACATGGCGAAGCCACCTCCTGCTGCTCCTGCTGCTGCTCGCGGCGTGCAGCGGGCCCGCGGGCGCGCCGTCGCCGAGCGGCACGGCGCCGGGCGCGGTCCTCGGCACGAACGGCGCGCGCGTGCCACGGATCGACTGGCGCGCGTGCGGCAGCGGGTTCCAGTGCGCGACGGTGCCCGTCCCCCTCGACTACCGGCTGCCCACCGGGCCCACGATCACCCTCGGAATGGTCCGGCTGCCCGCCCTCGACCCCGCGGCCCGGATCGGGACCGTCGCGGTGAACTACGGCGGCCCCGGCACGCCGGGCACCTCGAGCCTGCGCCGGCTCGCGGACCGGTTCGCGGGGCTCCGTGCGCGGATGGACGTCCTCGCCGTCGACCCGCGCGGGGTGGGCCAGAGCACCCCGGTGCGCTGCGGGCCGTTCGACGGGCAGCCGGTGCTCCCGGCGGGGTCCCCGCTCGCCGACCCGGCCGGGTTCTGGACGTCGGCCCGCCCGGCCGGGCAGGCGTGCGCGGCGGTGTCGGGCGAGCTGCTGCGCCACCTGTCCACCGCGAACGACGCCCGCGACCTCGACCTGGTCCGGCAGGCCCTCGGCGAGCCCGAGATCAGCGTCTACGGCTACTCCTACGGCACCGTGCTCGGCGCGACCTACGCCAACCTCTTCCCCGCCCACCTGCGCGCCCTGGTGGTGGACGGCGCCCTCGACCTCGTCGCGAACGCCGGCACCGCCGACCCGGACCGGCCGGTCGACGTGCGTGCCGGGGTGGCGGCCGACCGCGAGGCGTCGGTCCAGGCATTCCTGGAGGCGTGCGTGGCGGCCGGGCCGGCGCGGTGCGCCCTCGCGGCGCCGCCCGGGGCCGACCCCCGCGCCCGCGTGGACGCGGCGACGGCCGCCGCCACGCGTGCGGGCGACTCGGCCGACCTGGCGGACCGGGTCGCGACCGCGCTGGAGTCCGGCGGGCGGCTCTCCTCGCTGGCCGCCACCCTCGCGGCCCGCGCCCCGGCCGGTGTCCCCCCCGGCCCGGTGGTGCCCGACCGCGCCGCCGGCGCGCCCGCGCACTCCACGGCCTTCCTGGCCGTGCAGTGCACCGACGTGGTGACCCCGCGTGCAGCCCAGGTCGACGCGCTGCTGCCCGCCGAGCAGGCCGCCCACCCGCTCTTCGGGGTGCCCGCTGCCCTGAACACGGCGGCCTGCGTCGACTGGCCCGCCATCGACCCCGACCGGTACCTCGGCCCGTGGAACGCCCCGCTGCACGCGCCCGCGCTCGTCATCAACGCGCAGGAGGACCCGGACACGCCGCTGGCGAACGCCCGCGCCACCGCCGCCGAGCTGTCGGCGGCCCGCGTCCTCGTCGTGGACGGCTTCGGCCACACCACCCTCGACCTGCCCAGCCGGTGCGCCGAGGACGCGGCCGCCGCCTACCTGCTCGACCCCGCGCACCCGCCCGCCGAGGGCACCGTCTGCCCGCCGGATCCCGGGGCGGTGGCGTTCGCCGGTTAGGTGGCCGCAGGCCACCTCGACCAGACGTAGCCGTCGGGCCGGATCACCACGACGTCGCCGTCGGTCGCCCCGTACGCCTCCCGCAGCACCCCGTCGGCGGCCAGCGCGTCGGCGTCGAGGACGTCGTCCTGTTCGACGACGTCGACTCGGTGATGGTCCGCACGATGGCCGCGGTCCCCGCGGGACCCCGCTGCTCGAGGCGGTGCGCACCGTCCTGCGGGACTCCTTCGGGTCGCTCGACGACGAGGCCCGCGCGCTCGAGGAGGTCCGCATGGAGCTGGCGCGGTCGGTGCCGCAGATCGCGGCGATCCTGCGCGAGCGCAACGCGTTCGGGGTCGAGCAGGTCGCCGGGATGGTCGGGCCCGCGACGGACCGCGAGCCCGACGATCCCGAGGTGCTGCTCTTCAGCGCCGTGGTGCTCGGCGCCCGGTTGGCCGCACGGGCCCGTGTCGCCGCCGGTCGTGCCACGAGCTACGTCGACGAGCTGGACGCCATGCTCGGGCTGCTCGGGGCAGGCGTCCCGCTGGCCGACGAGCCGGTCCGGGCACCGGGACGGATCACCGCTCACTCCTCCTGACGGCCCAGCACCAGGTCCGGCAGGAACCCGTGCTGGTAGAGCCGCTTCTCCCGGATCATCGGTGAGAAGAGCGCCGACATGAACAGGGCCGAGAACAGCACGAAGCACGGCAGCGCCACGCGCAGCCAGGCCGGCCCGGGCAGCAGCGCGAGCAGTGCCGTGGGCACGCACTGCACCGCGGTGCGCGCGAGCTGGCGCAGGAACCAGGTGCGCGCCGTCAGGTCGTGCAGGACCCAGTCGCCGTAGGCCAGCGGGAGCCGGGCGCCGAAGGCGTAGGCGAGCCAGCGCAGGACGCCCGGCCGCTTGGCGCTCACGCGCGTGTGTGTGCGTTTCCGTGTCCTGGCACGGAAACGCACGCACGAGGCCGAAGGCCCAAGGCGCGGGCCGCGATGCTCGCGAGATGCGTCGGCTCGTGCCCGCCGTTGTCGAGCTGGCGGATTTGGGTGCGGCACGAGTAGCCGTCGGCGAGCACCGCCGTCTCGCTCGACGCCGCCCGGACCGCGGGCATGAGGCCCCGCTCCGCGCACGCCGTCGAGACCTCGTAGTGCCCGTCCTCGAACCCGAAGTTGCCGGCCAGCCCGCAGCAGCCCTCGTCGAGGACCTCCGCCTCGACGCCGAGCGCGGAGAGCACCGCGCGATCGGCGTCGGTGCCCAGCTCGGCGTACTGGTGGCAGTGGATTTGGACGAGGGCCGTGCGCGCCGTGCCGTCCGCCAGCCGGCCGAGCTCCTCGGTGTGCTGTGCGAGCACCTCGGCGAACGTCCGGATCGACGCCGACGCGATCCACGCCAGCTCGTGGTCGCGGCCGAGCACCTTGAGAGAGTCGCCGCGCAGCGCCGCGGTGCACGAGGGCTCCAGCCCGACGACGGGCACCCCGTCCTCCAGCCACGGCCGGATGCGCTCGAGGCTGCGCCCGACGACCCGCCGCGCCGCCCCGACCTGCCCCGTGGTGATCCAGGTCAGCCCGCAGCACACCGCGGACCCCGGCAGTTCCACGCGGTAGCCCAGCGCCTCGAGCACCGCGATGGCGTCGAGGGCGAGGTCGGGGTCGAACGCCTCGGTGAAGGTGTCCGGCCAGAGCAGGACGCGCTTGTCGACGTCGGCCCGCGCGGAGTGGTCGGTCCCGGTCCGGGCCAGCAGGCGGCGCAAGGGCCGGGGGGCGAGGGCCGGGATGGACCGTTGCGGCGCGATGCCCCCGGCCTTCTTCGCGAACCCCGCCAGGGCGGGCCGGCCCGCGAGTGCGTTCGCCAGCCGAGGGGCGCCGGGGACCGAGCCGGCGAGGCGCAGCCAGGCCGGAAGCCAGCCCATCGACCAGTGGGACCGCGGGCGGTCCTTCGCCCGCCCGGCGTAGTGCTGCGCGAGGAACTCGGTCTTGTAGGTCGCCATGTCGACCCCGACCGGGCAGTCCCGCTTGCAGCCCTTGCAGCTCAGGCACAGGTCGAGCGCGTCGAGCACCTCGGTGGAGCGCCAGCCGTCGGGCACGGCCTGCCCGGAGGCCATCTCGAACAGCAGCCGGGCGCGGCCACGGGTGGAGTGCTTCTCCTCCCCGGTCACCCGGTAGCTCGGGCACATCACCCCGCCGGACGCGGTGATGCACTTGGCCACCCCGATGCACCGGCGGGTCGCCGACGGGAACCCGCCGCGCGGACCCTCGTTCGCCGGGTCGCCGTCGTCGACGAAGTCGAGCCGGGTGCGGGTGTCGATGGTGGGCTGGCCGAGGAAGACGCGGACGTCGTCGTCGATCTTCGGTGGGTCGACGACGCGGTGCGGGTTCATCCGCCCGTCGGGGTCCCACGCGCGCTTGAAGCCGGCGAAGGCGTCGAGCATCCGCGGCGTGTACATCCGGCTGAGCAGCTCGGCCCGGGCCTGGCCGTCACCGTGCTCCCCGGACAGCGACCCGCCGTGCGCGACGGCGAGGTCGGCCGCGTCGGTGAGGAAGCTGCGGAAGTTGCGCATGCCCGGCGTCGTGAGCAGGTCGAAGTCGATGCGCACGTGCAGGCAGCCGTCCCCGAAGTGGCCGTAGTAGGCGCCGCTGCGCCCGTGCTTGGCGAGCAACGTGTCGAACTCGCGCAGGTAGTGCCCGAACTGCGCGGGCTGCACCGCGGCGTCCTCCCAGCCCGGCCAGGCCTCGACGCCTCCGGGCCCGCGGGTGACGATGCCCGACCCGTCCTCGCGGATCTTCCAGAGGGCCCGCATGGCCTTCGGGTCGCTGACGACCTCGGTGTCCACCGTCGCCCAGGCCATCTCCTTCGCGATGGCCTCGGCCTTGGCGTGCGCCTCCTCGCGGGTGGCGCCGCCGGTCTCGACGTAGAGCCAGCCCTTGCCGCCGGGCAGGGCCTCGTGGGTGCGGTCGTCGGGACGAGCGCTGCGCAGCGCGCCGATGACCCCGACGTCCATGCCCTCGATGGTCAGCGGGGCGTGCTCGCGGATGGCGACGACGTGGTCGGCGGCGGTGTAGGCGTCGGCGAATCCGAGGACGGCCAGCGCGCGCACCGGCGGCGACTCGACGAGGTCGACCGTGGCCTCGAGCAGCGTCACGCAGGTGCCCTCGGTGCCGACCAGGGCCTTGGCCAGGTCGAACCCGTGCTCGGGGAGCAGCTGGTCGATGTTGTATCCGCTGACCCGGCGGGTGAGGTCCGGAGTGTCGGTGCGGACGACGTCGGCCGTCCGGTCGCGCAGGGCCCGCAGGTCGCGGTACACGCGGCCCTCGGAGCCGGGCCGGGCGGCCGCGGCCTCGAGCGCCGCGTCGTCCATCGGGCCGCCGACGTGCATGCGGGTGCCGTCGGCGAGCAGGACGTCGAGCGCGCGGACGTTGTCGACGGTCTTGCCCCACGCCACCGAGTGCGACCCGCAGGCGTTGTTGCCGATCATCCCGCCGAGGGTGCAGCGGTTGTGGGTCGACGGGTCGGGTCCGAACGTCAGCCCGTGCGGGCGCGCCGCGCCGCGCAGGTCGTCGAGCACCGTGCCGGGCTGGACGCGGGCGGTGCGGGCGTCCGGGTCGATCTCCAGCACGCGGTTCATGTGCCGGTGGAAGTCCACGACGACGGCTTCGTTCACCGACTGCCCGCAGATGCTCGTGCGGGCGCCCAGGGGCAGCAGCGGCACCCCGTGACGGCGGGTGATCTCCACCGCGCGCTCGACGTCGTCCGCGTCGACCGGCTGCACGACGCCGAGCGGGACGTGGCGGTAGTTCGACGAGTCCGCGGACCACATCGCGCGGGTGGCGGTGTCGAACCGGACGGTGCCGCGCACCGCTCCCGCGAGCTCCTCGGCGAGCAGGGAGGTCGCGGTGCTCGGGCGGGACGGGGCGGTCGTCATGACCCCATCCTGCTTGTCGATCAGGGGACGTGCAGCTCCCTGTCCGTCCGGGTCTGCGCGACCACCCGTCCGCCGCCGACCACGTACCGCCTCGGCACGCGGTCGAGCAGCGCGGTGTGGTGATCGGCACCCCTCAGTCCGGCCCGCTCCGCGCCGGCGGCACGGACGGCACCGGCAGCGTCACCCGCAGGGCGCCCGGTGCGTCGGGCGGGACGACCGGGGACGTCGGCGCCACCGGCGCGAGCCGTTCGTAGGCCGAGCCCAGCGGCGGGCGCGGGTCGGCCTCGCCCTTGTTCGGCCAGAACGCCATCGCCCGCTCGGCCTGGGCGGTGATCGTCAGCGATGGGTTGACCCCGAGGTTCGCCGAGAGCGCCGAGCCGTCCACGACGTGCAGGCCGGGGTGGCCGTAGAGCCGCTGGTAGGGGTCGATCACGCCGGTCTCGGCCGACTCCCCGATCGCGCACCCGCCGATGAAGTGCGCGGTCATCGGCATGTTCACCGCCTCGCCCCAGGTGCCGCCCGGGTCGCCGTCGATGAGCTCGGCCATCCGGCGGGTGGTCGCGTTCGCGGCCGGGATCCACGTCGGGTTCGGCGTCCCGTGGCCCTGGCGCGAGACGAGCCGGCCGAACCGCCGCCGGACCGTGATCGAGTTGTCCAGCGACTGCATCACCAGCGCGATCACGGTGCGCTCCGACCAGCGCCGCTTGTCCAGGGACCGGGCCAGCATGCGCGGGTGGCGCACCATCGCGCCGAGGAGCTTCGCGAGCCGCGGCATGCGGCCCCCGCCGTCGGTCATCAGCCTGGTCAGCAGGCCCATCGCGTTCGACCCGTGGCCGTAGCGGCACGGCTCGATGTGGGTGTCGGCGTCCGGGTGCCACGACGAGGTGATCGCGACGCCCCGGGAGAAGTCGCGGGGTCCGCCACGCTCGGGGGCCCGGCGCGCCATCGCCCCGCCGAGCGCCTCGGAGTTCGTCCTGGTCAGGTGGCCGAGCCGGGTGGAGATCCGGGGCAGCTCCCCGGTGTCGCGCAGCCGGTGCAGCAGCGACTGCGTGCCCCACGTGCCCGCGGAGAACACCACCTGGTCGGCGGTGAACACGACGCGACGCCGTCGGTGGTGCCGCGTGGGCCGCGTCGTCACCTCGTAGCCCGCCCTATCGGCGTGCTCCCCCTTCCCGCGGGACCGCACCGACAGCACCGTCGTCTCCGGGTGCACGACGGCGCCCGCCCGCTCCGCGAGCCCGAGGTAGTTGCGGTCGAGGGTGTTCTTCGCGCCGTGCCGGCAGCCGGTCATGCACTCGCCGCACTCCAGGCACCCGACGCGTTCCGGTCCGGCGCCGCCGAAGAACGGGTCGGGGACCGTGACGCCCGGCTCCTTCGCGCCGTCGCGCCCGAAGAACACGCCGACCTGCGTCGGGGTCACGGTGTCCTCGCGGCCCCACTCGACGGCAACCTGCCGCATGACCTCGTCGGAGGGCGTGATGCTGGGCTGCGTGACGACGCCGAGCATCCGGCGGGCCTGGTCGTAGAACGGGTCGAGCTCGGCGCGCCAGTCGGTGATCGAGGCCCACTGGGGATCGCCGTAGAACGCCGGCGACGAGGGCTGGTAGAGCGTGTTGGCGTAGTTCAGCGACCCGCCGCCGACCCCGGCCCCGGCGAGCACGACGACGTCGCGCAGCACGTGGATGCGCTGGATGCCGTAGCAGCCCAGCCGCGGCGCCCAGAGGAAGTTGCGGATGTCCCACGACGTCGAGGGCAGCGTCTCCGGCGTGAACCGGCGTCCCGCCTCGAGGACCCCGACCCGGTACCCCTTCTCGGTCAGCCGCAGCGCCGTGACGCTGCCGCCGAAGCCCGAGCCGATGACGAGGACGTCGTAATGAGGCGAGCGGAGCGACGGGGAGTGGTGGAGCTGCACGCAGGTACGTTGACCCGCGAGTAGCTATGACGACAGGTCACACGTACAGGGTGTCAACCTCACCGAGCGGCGACGCCCCGGGCGTCCTTGCCGAGCCACCTGGCCGTCTCGTCGTCGACGAGCTCGCGCAGCACCGCGGCGTTGCCCGGCGCGACCGGAGCCCCGTCCTTGAACTGCCGCCCCCGGGTCCCGACGTACGGAGCGCTCGGCTTCCAGCCGGGGTGCGCCATGATCGTCTCCGCGGTCACCCGGTCCTCGGGCGGGATGACGCAGACGACGCCGTCGGCGTACCAGTCGACCTCGTTCGCCGACCCGGTGCGGCTGTACGGGTTGCTGTCGAAGACGATCACGGCCGCGAGCCGACCGCGCCCGCCGTCCCACTCGTGGATCCACCCCACCGTTCCCGGGCCCACCCGCTTCTCGCGGGAGTGCGAGACGGCGAGCTGCCACGCGATGCGGGTGCCCGTCCGCTCCCCGTCGACGTCCCAGCGGGCGGCGGAGGAGCGCACCCAGTCGGGCTGGTCCTCGGGGTCCGGCACCGGCGTCCACGCGAGCATGACGTCGGAGAGGATCTCGAAACGGCCGGATCGGCTGGTCACAGGGGCGCTCCCGGAGCTGGTGGTCGAGGTCGGTCGTCCGAGGGCCGGCACGGTCACCCGCCCCTCGGTCAGGGGACCAGCATGACCTTCCCGACGGCGCCGTTCTCCACCGCCTCCTGGGCGGCGACGACGTCGTCGAGCGCATAGGTCGAGATCGGCAGCGGGGTGAGCGCTCCCGCGGACACCGCGTCGCGCACCCAGGCGAGGTCCGCGGCGAGGTCGTCGGCGAGCACGCCGTAGAGGAGCACGAAGCGCAGCGTGGCGTTGGCCGCCATGAACCGCCGCACCGGCAGGACCGGGTCGTTCGGCTCGTTGGCGTAGACCGAGATGACGGTGCCGGCACCCGAGACGGCCAGGTCGAGGTCGAGGTTCGCGCCGAGCGCGACCTCCACCACACGGTCCACCCGCTCGGTGAAGCCGCGGACGCGCTCGAGGACGCCGCTCTCCCGGTAGTTCACGACGAAGTCGGCGCCCGCGGCCCGCGCGAGCTCGCCCTTCTCCTCGGAGCTCACGGTGGCCACCACGCGGGCACCGGCGTACTTGGCCAGCTCGATGGCGTAGTGCCCGACGGCGCCCGCACCGCCGGCCACCAGCACCGTCCCGCCCTCGAGCGCCCGCGGGTCGCCGCCGAGGCACTGCGCAGCGGTGATCGCGGGAACGCCGAGGCAGGCTCCGAGGTCGTCGGAATCACCGTCGGGCAGCGGGACGGTCCGCTCGGCCGGGAGCACGGTGTACTCGGCGGCGGTGCCGTGACGGTTCCCGAACGCCGCGAAGAAGATCCAGACGTGCTGGCCGAGCTCGCGGTCGGTGACGTCGGGCCCGACCGCGTCGACCACGCCGGCCCCGTCCTGGTGGGGCACCTGGAGGTCGTCGGGGTCCTGGCCGGTGAGCCCGGCCCGGGTCTTCCAGTCGGTCGCGTTGATCGCCGAGCGCGTGACGCGTACCCGGACCTGTCCGGGCCCCGGCTCGGGGACGTCGAGGTCCTCGACGGCGAGGACCTCCGCGGCGGGTCCGGTCTTCCGGTAGACGGCAGCCTTCATGGGTCCAGCATTCCCGCCCGGCGCAGGTGCGCTTCGCGCACGTGAGCACTTTCCGGGGCTATAACCCCCGAAAGTGCTCACGAGGCCGGAGGCCACCTAGCCGTCGTCCGGGAAGGCGCCCTCGGCGCGCAGGTCGCGCGACCACCTGGTGCACCGCTGGACGATCCGGTCGAGCGCGTGCTCCATGCCCTCGAGCACCGGGTCGAGCGCGGCGTCCGTCGCGTCCTCGATGTCGCGGCGCAGGGCGGCCCCCCGCTCGGTGAGGGCGCCGTCGCGGGCGAGGAGCACCCGGTCGAGGAGGTCGTCGCGTGCGGCCGCGACGTGCTCCTCGGACCACGAGCGGGTGCGCGCGGCGCCGGGCACCCCGAGGTGGGCCTCGGTGAGCAGGTCGGACTCCAGCGCGCCGATCCCGTGGGCGACCAGCGCGGCGAGGTGGGCGTCGCCGCGGAACTCCCGCAGCAGGTTCGCCGCGTGCCAGAGCCTGCCCCACGCGTCACCGGGCCAGTCGAGCGCGGACAGGCCGGCGAACAGCGGCTTGCCGAGCAGCGGGGCCCGCTCCAGACCGGCCCGCAGCACGGCGACGACCTCCTCGACCTCCCGGCCCGGCTCGCCGAGCACGCGGTGCAGGCAGCGCACCGCGCCCGCCTGCTTCGCGGCGAGCACGTCGGGCACCGTCGCCGTGGTCAGGGCGCTCTCGTAGACCCCCGCCAGCATGTCGGGCTCGAACACGCCGAAGGTGGCCACGACGAGGTTCGTCGGCGGCAGACCGAGGATGCCCGCGCGGCCGAGCACGTAGCCGGCGAAGGGCGCGAGGCCGAGCGCCTCGTACTGCTCGCGCGCCTCCTGCGAATGGACGTGCACCATGGCGATCGGCTCGAGCGCGTCGCGCAGCCGTCGCGCCGGTGTCGGTTCGGGGGTCACGGGCGCCCGGGACCCCGCCACGGATCGGAGCGAACGGCACTCTCGCTGCTTCTCGGCGAGTGAACGGGCCGTTCGCTCCCCGGGACGGGGTCGCTCACCCCGCGGCGCGCTTGTACGGGTCGGGCGGGAACCACCCGGCCGCGACCACGCGGTCCGCCCATCGCCCGAGGGGAACGAGCAGCTCGTCCAGGTCGTCGCCGAGGGCGTCGATGACCCGCTGCTGGGCGAGATCGGTGGCCACCTCGATCGCCTCGCGGGCGGCGCGCCCCGCCGGGGTGAGGGCCCCGTCGGCGACCCACCCCCGCGCGGCGAGCCGGGCCACCGCGGCGTCCATGGCCTCGGCCGACCAGCCCCGGGTCCCGGTGTACTCGTAGAGGTCGAACCCGATCCGCAGCTCGGTGAGCACGTTGGCCTCGAGCCCGTCGACTCCGGCCACGGTGCAGGCGCCGAGGTGCCCGTCGCCGCGGTGCTCGCGGTGGAGCGTCGCGACGTGCCACAGCGCGGTGTGCGGGTCGGTGGGCCAGGGGAGATCCCGCAGGCCGGCGTAGAGCGGGCGGCCCGCGAGGTCACCGGGTCCGGCCTCGTCGAGGGCCTCCCGCAGCGCCCGCGTGACCCGCCCGACCTCGGCGACGTCGACGCCCTCGAGCGCGGCGCGCAGTCCTTCGCCGCCCGCGAGCTCCCGGATCCGGCGGAGGTCCTCGACCTCGGCCGCCGCCCGCGCCTGCCGCCAGAGCTCGCCCACGAGCCCCGGCTCGAACACCGCGAAGGCGGCGGCCACGACCCCGGGCGACGGGTCGCCGAGCACGCACGCCCGGCCGCCGACGTAGCCGCTGAGGAAGTCCAACCCGGCTGCCGCGAGGTGCTCGTGCGCGGGGGCGCTCCAGACGCTCGCCATCGCGAGGGGTTCGAGCACGTGGCGCAGCCGCAACGCCGGGGTCCCGACGGCGGGTGTGGCGGCCCCGGTGCGGGGCCGCAGGAACACCTCGCGGGCCTCGGCGAAGTCCACGGGCTCAGCCCAGCGTGAATGGGTCGCGCGTTCCGCCGCTGAGCTCGACCCACACGGACTTGGTCTCCAGGTAGGCGTCGACCGCGGCGACGCCGTTCTCGCGGCCGAGCCCGGAGTCCTTGTATCCGCCGAAGGGCACGCTGGGCGCGACCACCCGGTAGGCGTTGATCCACACGGTGCCGGCCCTGATGCGGGCGGCGACGCGGTGCGCGCGGTGCACGTCCTTGGTCCACACCGCCCCGGCGAGGCCGTACGGGGTGTCGTTGGCGAGCTTCACCGCCTC
>CAVSVI010000001.1:0-3556595 GCA_963731455.1 uncultured Actinomycetota bacterium | reverse complement strand
CTCGCTTCAATTGTCCCGGAGACGGCGAGAACGCCGCGCAATACCCGCATCTAACTCCCGATTTGCACCCGTCCCATGGAAACCATCTTGATCGCTATTACCGAGAGCAGATGAGAACGTTGAATACACCGGGCGCAGCCGGATGTACGGCCCTGCTGCTCGCCCTCCTCCTCGCCCCACCGGCACCGGCCCAGATCACCGCCTCGCAGCAGGACGCGCAGACGCAGCAGACGATCCAGCAGATCCTCAACCCCAGTCCCCTCAACGGCAGCATCACCGGCGAGAAACTGCAGCCGGAGTGCTCAATGTCTGGCTACAGCAGGCGATCAACCTCGCCCTGCGCTATAACCTCGGCCTTATCGAATCCAATTCAAGCGTGGAACTCTCGCGGGCCGAGCAGGCCGCCAGCTCGCCAACCTCCTCCCTCAAGTCTCCGCCGAGGTGCAGGAGACCGCCGAGCAGATCAATCTCGCGGCACTCGGCTTTCGCGCCAACATCCCCGGGATTCCCAAGATCGTCGGTCCCTTCGGCGTGTTCAACGCCCAAGCCAACCTCTCCCAATCGATCTTCAACCTGAACCTGATTCAAAAGGCACGCGCCACCCGCGAAGAGACCCGCAGCTCGCTCCAGGGGCTGCGCAATTCCCGCGAGCTCGTCGTGCTCGCCACCGGCAACGCCTACCTCCAGGTGACCACCGGACTCTCCCGCGTTGAAGCCGCGCAGGTGCAGGTGCAGAGCGCCCAAGCGCTGTACAATCGCGCCGAAGACATCGCGCGAGCAGGCCTGTCCGCGCGCATCGACCCACTGCGCGCCAAGGTCGAGTTGCAGACTCGCCAGCAGCAACTCATCACCGCACAGAACGCGCTCGACCGCAGCAAGCTCACGCTGGCGCGCACCATCGGGCTTCCCCTCGCGCAGCAGTTCCAGCTTACGGACACGCGTACCCTATCAGCCCGTCCCTACATCGATCTCAATGGCGCGTTGCAGCGCGCCTATGGTAAGCGCGCGGATTATCTTCAAGCCGAATCCGCCCTCAAGGCCGCCGAACTGCGCAAATCCGCAGCGCACGCGGAACACTATCCCTCGCTCGGCGTTGGCGGCTTCTACGGCGATGAAGGGCTCACCCCCGGCAACTTCCACGGCGTCTTCAACGCCACCGCCACCCTCACCATCCCCATCTATGCCGGCGGACGCACCCACGCTGATGTCGAAGAAGCCGACGCCAACCTGCGCAACCGCCGCGCCTTCGTCGACGACCTTCACTCTCGCATCGAATATGATCCGCACCGCCTATCTCGACGTCGTAGCCGCCGCCAAGAACGTCGAGGTCGCGCAGACCACACTTCAACTCGCCAACGAGACCCTCACCCAGGCGCAGGACCGTTCTCCGCTGGCGTCGCCGACAACCTCGAAGTCGTACAAGCGCAGGAATCGGTCGCCACCGCCAACGAGAGCTATATCTCCGCGGTGTATCAGCACAACATCTCCAAAGTCATTCTCGCGCGCAGCCTCGGAGAAGCCGAGCAAGCGGTCGAACAATATCTAAGAGGCAGGTAATGGCACAACAAGAACAGAACACCGCCGTCCAGGAACCCGAACAGCACGAGGCGCAACGCGGCGACGAGCCCGATCCCCACGAAGATCGGGTTCAGCAAGGCGATGTCGAGAGCCAGCCCGAGGAGAGGAAAAAGCCCGGCATCTTCCAGCGCAAGCCCGCTGAAGTACGTGGTCATCATTGTCGCCCTCGTGCTCATCGTGGGCGCCGTCCTCTATTGGCTGCACTCGCGCAAGTGGGCCGACACCGACGATGCTGAAGTGGACGGCCACATCGCCACCATCAGCGCGCGCGCGCGCCGACGGTGAGCCCGGCGGCCAGGCCGGTGGTGTCCGGCGGCGCGGGTGGGGTGGTCCACGTCGCCGGGGTCCAATCCGGGGCCGGGGGCAGGAATGGGCTCGAGGTCCAGTACCGCCAGGAACCGACCCCGGTGCGCCGGTAGACCGCGAACTGGGTCGGGACGGTGGAGCGGTACCGCGCGGACAGCGGCGTTGCCACCCCCGGCGACGTGGTGGGCGCGCATTGCCCGAGGTCGAGCCGGGGCAGCATGGTGGCATCGCCGCTGCTGTACGCCGAGACGGTGACCGTCTCCGAGGCGGGCTGCCCGCCGATCGCGGGGGTCCTGCGGTAGCTGGCGGTGTTCGTCCCGTAGCCGGCAGGCTGCCAGCAGTCGGGCATGGTGGCTGACCCGGCGGTGAGGTCGCCGTTGATCACTGCGGGCGAGGTGGCCGGGGGCGCGGGCCGCGCCGGGCCACCGGGCCGGTTGATCACCTGCCCGACCGTGCGTACCACCAGCGTGCCGGCCTGCTGCTGGTCGACCAGCCAGGACGCGAACGCGTCCAGCAGCGCGGGGTCGCTGGAGAGGTCTGCGCAGTCGGGCGCGCAGCTCTCGTGGTGGAAGATGAACGGCACCCACCCCCCGCCGCTCTGCTCGGCGGCCTGCACGTCCTGTTCCAAATCCGCGAGCGTGGTGCTCGATTGGACTTCGGCGGCGGTGCGCAGCGCGTAAGGGTCAACAGGTGGGACGTTCTCGCCGGTGACACAGCCCGGGCACGTCGGGCCGGGGACCGGGCCCAGGCCGCCGACGCGCCGGGCGCTGGTGTACCCGCAGGCCCGCACCGCGGCCTGCACCGCCGGGTCGTAGGCGCCGTAGGGGTAGGCGAACGACACCGGGTCAAAGCCCCATGAGGACAGGGTCGCGCGGTCGTCGCAGATCTGGCGGGAGGTCTCGTCCGGTGCGTCCCCGACCAGGTTCGCGTGCGAGACGGTGTGGCCACCGATCTCGTCGCCCGCAGCAGCGATCGCGGCGAGGTCGGCGCGGGTCAGGTAGCTCGGCTCGCCGATGTCGCCGGTGTTGACATAGAAGGTCCCGACCAGGCCGTGCTGCTGGAGGATCTGCAGGGAGGACGACTGGTCGGCGTTGCCGTCGTCGAAGCTCAGCGACACCGCCAGCGGCTGCGGCTGCGGTGGTGGGGGTGGCGCGGCCGTCTGGGCCGCCGAGGTCCCGGGCAGGAACCCGATCAGAAGGGCCAGCACGACCGCCGCGACCCCCGAGAGGACCCCGGCCCTGCTCATGCCGCCACCGGCGCGGCAGCGGTTCGCCGCCTGATGCCGAGCTGCCGGGTGAGCGCGACCGCTTCCATGCCACAGCGCACCCCCAGCGTGTGGGGGTAGCTGCTGCTCACGCGGGTCCGGACGGTGTTGGTCGGAATCCGCCGCCGCGCGACGACGCTCAGCGACAGGCCCTCGGCCATCACCGCGACAATGTCCCGCTCCCGGCCGGTCAACCCGTCGAGCGGCCCGCCGCCGCCGGCCCTCACGCCGAACCTCCGGCCAGTTAGCCGTTCGAGGACAACGTCGATACGCAGCGTCACGCCGCCATGCTCACGCGCCGCGCGGCCCGGGGTCCTCGTGCATCTATAGCGGACGCCCTACCGCAAACGAGCGAATGATCGGTCACGCGGCGGCGACAAGCCGGTGGCCGGGCCTCGGAGGCGGCGGCGGCGCTGTGGTCGCCACCGTGATGTGGGCGGTGTCGGGACGTGGTTGACGGATTGTCGTCAGGACATGGTTGACCTCGCCCGAGGAGCCGAACCGTCGTGGTCAACTCGTCGGGACGCTCCATGCTCTTGGTCTCGATGCTCGCGCGCGCTGATCCACGGCGTGCGCGGCCGCGACACCCCGAAGGCGCCGCCACCGCGCGCTGTCGACGGCACGTGAAAACTGACCCGAGTTCCGCGTAATTCGGCTGTTCTGGAGACTCTGACGAGGTGAAGGTGCTGGTCAGCGCCGGACAGACGGGGCCTGGACCCTGGATTGCCTAGAGACACGGGTAAGTCTGTCTAAGCTGGACAGAGGGTGTCTAGGCGCTATGCTCTAGAGCGATGTACCTGAAGACGACCGCGCGGCGGGGCAAGCACGGCGAGGTGCGCTACCTGCAGCTGGCCCACAACCAGTGGGACGCGGAGCAGGGCCGGTCGGTCCCGAAGATCCTCTACCGGTTCGGCCGCGAGGACCAGCTCGACCGCGACGCGATCCGGCGACTGATCGCCTCGCTGTCGCGGCTGCTGACCCCGGGCGAGGCGCTGGCCGCCACCGCCGAGGGCCCGGAGCTGGTGTTCTGCGAGTCCCGGCCGATCGGCGGGACCTGGGTGCTGGATGCGCTGTGGCGCCGGCTGGGCATCGACACCGCGCTGCGCGAGGCGCGGCCCCGCCGAAGCCGGGGTCGGCCCCGCGACGACGAGGCCCTCGAGCGGGTGCTGTTCGCGATGGTGGCCAACCGGGCGCTGGCGCCGGCCTCGAAGCTGGCCGCCGCGGAGTGGGTCAACCACGACGTGCACATCGACGGGCTGGCCGAGACCAGCGACGACGCCTGTTACCGGGCCATGGACCGGCTCTGCGAGGTCGGCGACAAGCTCGCCCGGCAGGTGTTCTGGTCGACCGCCACGCTGCTCGACCTCGAGGTGGACCTGGTGTTCTTCGACTCCACCTCCACCTACTGGGAGCGGGACACCGCCGACGAGCCCACCAGCCGCGACACCCGCGGCGAGCCAGTCGCCGCCGACGACCCGGCCGCGGTCGGGCTGGGGTCGTTCCGCACCTTCGGGCACTCCAAGGATCACCGCGAAGACCGTCCGCAGGTGGTGGTCGGGATGGCGGTGACCCGCGGCGGGATCCCGATCCGCTGCTGGTCCTGGCCCGGGAACACCGCCGACGTGACCATGATCGACCAGGTGCGGGCGGACCTGCGGGACTGGTCGTTGGCGCGGATGGTGTGGGTGACCGACCGCGGGTTCGCCTCCGAGCACAACCGCCGGGTGCTGCGCACCGGCGCCGGGCACTACATCCAGGCCGAACGGCTGCGCCACCCCACCGCGGAGGCCGCCGCCGCGCTGGCCCGGCCCGGTCGCTACCGCACCGTGGCCGGGAACCTGCGCGTCAAGGACGTCAACCCGGCCCCCGACGACTCGCAGACCGTCGACCGGTTCATCGTCTGTCACAACCCCGAGCGGGCCACCCGCGACGCCGCCGTGCGCGACGAGCTCGTCGCCCAGCTCACCGGGATGATCGAGGGCTCCGATGGCTGGAGCCAGCGCCGCCGCGACGAGTTCGTCGGCAGCCTGAAGGCCTCTCCGGGGTTGCGGCGCTACCTGCGCCGTGACCGCGGCGGGCGACTGCGGGTCGACCAGGCCGCGATCGCCACCGAGGCCAAGCTGGATGGGAAGTGGCTGCTGCGCTGCTCGGACCCGAAACTCCCGGCCGCCGACGTCGCCGCCGGTTACAAGCAGCTGCTCGAGGTCGAACGCGGCTGGCGCGACCTCAAGACCACCCTCGAGCTGCGCCCGGTGTTCCACCACCGCGAGGACCGCATCCGCGCCCACGTCCAGCTGTGCTGGCTGGCGCTGCTGCTCATCCGGGTCGCCGAGACCACCACCGGCCAGACCTGGCCGGTGATGCGCCGCGAGCTCGACCGGCTCCACGCCGGCACCTTCACCGGCCCGACCGGGACCTTCCGGCAGCGCACCGAGCTGACCAAGCCCCAACGCGACCTGTTCACCGCGCTCGAGATCACCCCACCCCCGCAGATGCTCGAGCTCGCCGCCACGTCCGGCTGACCCCCGCTCCGCCCTCACCACTAGAGACACGCCCTACACGGGCGCGCACCCACATCTCCGCAGGTCAGCGCACCAAAACGGGCTCTAGACCGGGCGAATTATGCGGAACTCGGGACTGACCCCGGCGCGGCATCCGAATTTTGACCCCTCTGGGCCGTGACCCTGGCTCACACCGAGCTGGGGAGGGCGAAGGGTGTTGTGCGTGGAGGACTGGGCAGAGATCCGCCGGTTGCATCGGTCAGAGCGGATGCCGATCAAGGTGATCGCGCGGGTGATGGGGTGTTCGAAGAACACGGTGAAGGCGGCGTTGGCCTCGGATGAGCCGCCGAAGTACGCGCGTGCTGCGGCGGGCTCGATCGTCGACGCGGTCGAGCCGCGGATCCGGGAGTTGCTGGCGGCGTGGCCGACGATGCCGGCGACGGTGATCGCGGAGCGGATCGGCTGGACGCGCTCGATTCGGGTGCTCTCGCGGCGAGTGGCCGAGCTGCGCCCGGTGTATCTGCCGCCGGACCCGGCCTCGCGCACCCAGTACGTGGCCGGCGAGATCGGCCAGCACGACTTTTGGTTCCCCGACATCGAGATACCGGTTGGTTTCGGGCAGACCCGCACCGCGTCCGGGCTGCCGGTGCTCACGATGATCACCGGGTATGCCCGGTGGCTGTCCGCGGTGCTGGTGCCGGCGCGCCGAGGATCTGTATGCGGGGTGGTGGCAGCTACTGACCGGGCTGGGCGCGGTGCCGCGGGTGCTGGTCTTCCGACGGCGAGGGCGCGGTCGGGCGCTGGCGGGGCGGGCGCAGCGAGCTCACCGCGGACTGTCACGCGTTCCGCGGCACGCTCGGCGCGAAGGTGCACATCTGCCGGCCCGCCGACCCGGAGGCCAAGGGGCTGCTCGAGCGGGCGCACGACTACCTGGAACGCTCGTTCCTGCCTGGGCGAAGCTTCGCTTCGCCGGCCGACTTCAACACCCAGCTGGGCGCCTGGCTGGCCACGGTGAACCGGCGTCCGCGCCGCGCGCTGGGGTGCGCCCCGAGCGAGCGGATCGCCGCGGACCGCGCCGCGATGCTGGCGTTGCCGCCGGTGGCCCCGGCGACCGGGTGGCGCTGCTCGACGCGTCTGGCCCGCGATCACTACGTGCGCCTGGACGGCAACGACTACTCGGTGGATCCCGCGGTGATCGGCCGACGGGTCGAGGTCCTCGCTGACCTGACCCGAGTCCGGGTGCTGTGTGCCGGCCAGCGGGTCGCCGACCACGAGCGGGTCTGGGCGCGACACCAGAGCATCTCCGCCCCCGAGCACGTCACCGCCGCCCGCAGGCTGCGCCGCGAGCGGATCGGGCTGGTCCGACCCGCGCCCCAGCCCGTCGATGCCCAGGTCGAGACCCGCCCTCTGGCCGACTACGACACCGCCCTCGGCCTCGATGACCGCGACCAGATCGACCTGGACCGGGCCGACCGCGGCGCGGGTGACCTCGGCGCGGCCGACGCAGATGGCGGGGTGGCGTGATGACCACCACCAAGACCTCGTCGCCGAGCAAGACCGGCGGCGGGGCCCGCGACGCGTCCGCCGAGGTGGCGTTCCTGACCCGCGCGCTCAAGGCCCCGACCCTGCGTGAGTCGGTGCCTCGGCTGGCCGAGCGGGCCCGCGCCGAGGGCTGGAGCCACGAGGAGTTCCTGGTGGCCTGCCTGCAACGCGAGGTCGCCGCCCGCGAGTCCCACGGCGGCGAGGGCCGCATCCGGGCCGCGAAGTTCCCGGCCCGCAAGAGCCTCGAGGAGTTCGACTTCGACCACGCCCGCGGCCTGCACCGCGACGTCATCGCCCACCTGGGCACCCTGGACTTCGTCACCGCCCGCGACAACGTGGTCTTCCTCGGCCCACCCGGCACCGGCAAGACCCACCTGGCCATCGGGCTGGCCATCCGCGCCTGCCAAGCCGGCCACCGGGTCGCGTTCGCCACCGCAAGCCAGTGGGTGGACCGGCTCGCCGCCGCCCACCACACCGCCACCCTGCAAGCCGAGCTCGCCCGGCTGGGCCGCTACCCGCTGCTGGTCGTCGACGAGGTCGGCTACATCCCCTTCGAACCCGAGGCGGCGAACCTGTTCTTCCAGCTCGTGTCCTCCCGCTACGAACGCGCCAGCCTCATCGTCACCAGCAACAAGGTCTTCGGCCGCTGGGGCGAGGTCTTCGGCGACGACGTCGTCGCCGCCGCCATGATCGACCGCCTCGTCCACCACGCCGAAGTGATCGCGCTCAAGGGCGACAGCTACCGGCTCAAAGACCGCGACCTCGGCCGCGTCCCCGCCGCCACCAGCACCGACGAATGAAGATCAAACCAACGCCAGGGGGTCAACTTTCAAGTGCCGCCACGGGGTCAGTATTCGCGTGCCGTTGACACGCGCCGCCCCGCTGACCGTTGTGCTGTACGTCGCGGCGCTGGCGCCCGCTTGGCGGCCCAGCACCGGACGACCCCCGTCGCCGCGGGGCGGCTCGACCTGAGCTCGATCACCCACACCTTCGGCCTGGACGGAGGGTCAACCGCGCGCTGTGCATCCTCCGCGACAAGGACGGCGAGTCCCAGTGCGTCGTCGTGCTCCACGGTAGCGAGCGCTCATCCGACTGGACGGCTCGCCGCACCACTTCCTCGCGCAGGCGCTACGAGCGGGGGAGCGGTCGGGACATCGCCGCGACGCACTGGCCCGGGCGGTGGGGATGACCGGACGCTCCGCTCGGGCCGGCGCGACACCCGCCCGCCGCGACGCGGGGTCGCGCAGAACGCCCCCGCCGCGGCGCCGCGACCACGGCGACGGCGTCGGCTCACGGCGGCCAGCTCGGTCACGGCGGCCAGCTCGGTCACGGCGGCCAGCTCGGTCACGGCGGCCAGCTCGGTCACCGCGTCGAGCTGGGCCACGACGAGGTCGGCGCGCTCGACGTCGGGGTCGGCGGCGTCGGTGGGCTCCCGAGGGTCGGCCGGCTGGCGGGGGCCGCCAGGGCGGCGCGGCAGGCCGGCGCGGCGACGCCGCCGCCGCTGCATGGCCTGGCCCGCGGGCACCGCGGCCGGCCGGTCCTCGAGATCGAGGCGCTGCCGCGACAGGTCCTGCCGCCGCTGGGGGTGCGACTCTCCGGGGCGCGCGCCGCGACCTCGCCGTGGCCATCAGCACCGGCCGCTCCACCGACTCGCCCGACCGAGCGCGGTACTGAAACGGTGCGTGGTGCGCGTTGCTTGGGCGCGCCCGCCCGGGCGTGTCGGACCCGGGCGCTACCGTCGGGTCCGTGGCAGGCACACGCGGGAACACCGCCGCAGACACCACCGGGCAGCTGCTGCTGCGCTGGGAGGTGACACCGCCGTCAGGACCAGCAGCGGCCGCCCGACCCGCGCCGTGTCCGGGCCTGGTGATCGAGCACGTCGACCGCGCCGCGCAGTGCGAGCTCGGACCGGGGTGCGAGGCGGACCCGGACGCCCACGACGCGGGCATGCTCTGCCCGGGTCCCGAGGACGGCTGCGCGCACTGCCGGTCGGTGTTTCGCCGCTGCGACGCCCCGGTCATCGAACACGGCCCCGGCGATGGCACCGGCCCGTTGGTGTGCGTCCTCGGGCACGACGCCGACGACCTTGACTCCACCGAGGACACCGACCGCGCCGGGCAGCGCGTCTACCATCCCGGCCACGACACCTATCCGTGCACCATCTCGAGCTGCCCGCGCTGCACCGGCGCCCCGAGCGGTCCCGGCCTCGTGTCGGCGCCCCGACCGAGCGTCTCGCCGGGCGCTGGGCTAGCTCTGATGGCCCTCGGGCGGGAACCGGGCAACACCCCAGGCGCCCTGGTCGGTTTCCCAGTATCCGAGTTCGTGACCAACGCCGAGCAGGCCTCGGGGTTCTCGGAGGGCGCGCGCCGATACTCGCCCGATAAGACAACTCGATGCTGGCTGGGCCGCGCCGGAGGCGCGCAGCCGGTGGGGCTTGCCACCGCCCGTGCTCGGGCGTCCGGCGGGTCGGCGAGGTGGCCCGGTCAGCGGCGCGGTGCCGCGCTGATCGCGCTGGGCGTGCCGGGGTGACCGGCCAGCGGGCCGGTCGTGGTGACCGGGGGCAGCCGGTGGGTCGCGCGGTGGGCGGCCACCGCCTCGGCGAGCACCCCGATCAGTGTGGTGTCGCGGGCGGTCTGGCTGCCGGTGGCGGCGAGCACCGCATCGGCCAGCCCCCGCACCCGGCGCTGCAGCTCGATCTCGGCGAACACCTCCGAACAGGGGGAGGAGAGCAGCCACTGGTTCACCCGGGCTCGCCAGCGCCCCGCCCGTCCCGAGGCCGGGAGGGCGGTACCGATCAGGGCCGGAGCCAGCCGCGCCAGCCGCGGCCGCGCGGTGTCGTCGAGCGCGTCGTTGACCGCCCAGGCTCGCCAGGCGCGGGTCCACACAGCGGGGCCGGTCGCAGAACCGTTCCCCGGCCAGCACCGAGACGTACTCCAGCAGACACGCCCCCTGCTCGGGCCGCGCATGCGACCCCGCCTCGAGCGCCGGCGGACCCGCCACCGTCTCCACCCCGACCACCCCACGACCTGATCGACCCCGACGTCGCGCGCTGCCCACCGGGCGCTTCCGCGACCTGCACGGGCCAGGATCCGCATCCTGGCCCAGTTCCTCAACCGGTGGGAACCCTCAACCCGAGCGCCCACCCAGCGGCCGGAAGCCGGGTCGTGGCGGGCGGGGTGTGCTGGGCCAGGACCCCCTCGGCACCGCCCTGAGCGAGGAACGACACGGCGGCCCGGGATGAGCTGCAGCACGAGCCGCTGACCGAGCTCGACGTCCTCGTGGCGGATGCCGAGCGGACCCTCGCCGCGGCCCGGCTCCGGGGACGGTCGTGGACGGCCGACGACTCGGCGGATTGAGCGACTCGGTCCGGCGCGCGGCAGAAGAACGGGCTCGGGTCCGACCGCCCCTAACGGCTGGACCCGGGCCCGGCGAGACGACGGGTGCTCCCCAGCTCCGGTGGTTCGCCTCACGTGCTGTGCCGCCGGGTTGCCGCCGGGTGGCCAGCAGAATCGTGGCGCGGCCACGTCACGCCGAAAGGCGCCGATCGGCTCAACGTCTCCAGGCACCGGGCGAACGGCTCGTTCCCCGCTTCCCCCGCGCGGTCGTAGGAGCTCACCGGCGCCGCGCCCAGGGCTGGAACGTCGCGGAGCCGCCAGGTCTGTCGGGGGCCTGGCGATCCGGGATCACCCGGGCCGGGTCGTTGGCAGCGCCCAAAGGCGATCGGTGACCGACCTGCCCCGTCCCTCGCGCGGGTGTGGCCTTCCGCCGACCCCGGCTCGTCGAGATCGTCTGTGCGGGGCGGGAGGCGTGGTCGATGATGGCCTGCTGGTGCTGGCTCGCCGCACGGATGTCAGCCCGGCGCGCCATGCCGGGTCCCCGAGGACAGACCCGGCAGCGACGTCGGCGACTCTCACCGGCGGCGGGACGGGCCTGCTCGTCGCCGCGCGCCCATTCCCGCAGGTCAACCCGAAGATCCGGGGGCTACGACTGCCCACCAACTGCGGAAGTCGCGTTTGACCATCTCCCGGATTACCCGTCCAGGCCCGCCCAGAACGCCGTCAGGACCCCCGCGCCGCGGTCCGGATCCTGCACCATCCACCAATGCCCCAGGCCCCAGAGCTCTGCGACCTGCGCGCCCGCGCGCTCCGCGGCCCGGCGGCGCAGTGACTCGTGCCCGCCGAACGCGACCCACGAACGTCGCCTTCGCTCGCGACGGCGCCCCGCGGCTTCTGGTCACCGAGGTCGAGCACGGCCGGCTGGAGGTTCACGACGTGCCCGCGGGCGGCCTCCCCCTGCACGCACCCTGAGCAGCAGCCACCGCACGGAGCCGCCGCGGTTTCGTGGCCACTCGACCTTCCACCACGATCACCCCTCGTCGCCCCACAGAAACGGTCAACCATCCCGGTCCCTCGCCAGGGTCAAGCGTTCAGGAGGTACCGACACGAGGAGGTGGGCGTGACGGAAGGCGCACGGGGACCCGCGGAGCAAGGGAGCGCCAGGGGGGAGGATTCGCGGCTCCCACGGCGTGCCCGGCCTCGAGGCCGCGCGGGAGCCCTCGAGCTCAGAGCGCCGGCCCGGCCCGAGGGTGAACCCCAGCGAGCCGCGGCCTCGCGGTGGCCGGTGTTGGTGAGCCGGCCGACGGCGCGCCAGCTCGCCCCGCCACGGCGCGCGGTCGCCACGGGGACAGCGGGCGGGGCCTCGGCAGCAGCAAGCTCTTCCCGGCCCCAGCGCCTGCTCGCCGCACTCGCCAACAAGATGCGCGACCGCGGCCCGCTCAGCCCCCGCCACCTCGGTCACACTCACTGTGACCGAGTGGAACCGCACGATCTGACCCCACTCCCCGGCCCTCGACATCGGCTCGGCCGGACCGAGGTGTGGTGGTCGGAGGGTAGGGGTGACGTCTACCTGAAGGTCGTCTGAGGGGGCGGGCTGCGCTGGCTGCTTCGGGATCACTAGGGGTCATGGTTCGCGGTGGTGAGGCGGGAGGTGGCTGATGCGGCGAGCTGCGAGCTCGGCGGTGGGTGCGCAGTCGCGCGGCGGACGCTGCGGCGGGTGGGGATCGCTGGCCGCGGTGGCGCTACTGGTCAGCGCGTGCAGCGTTTCGACGGCTTCAGGGCCGGGACCGTCGCCGATGGCGACCGGCCCAGCGCATCCGGTCGATCCGGCGATCCACAAGATTCAGCACGTGGTGGTCATCCAACAGGAGAACCGGTCGTTCGACAGCTATTTCGGTACCTACCCCGGCGCTGACGGCCTGCCCCCAGCGACGTGCGTGCCGGCGGCCAGCGGCGGGCCGTGTGTGACGCCGTACCCTGACCACGCCGACGTCAACGGCGGCGGCCCCCACAGTCAGAACAACGCCACCGCCGACATCGACGCCGGCAAGATGGACGGGTTCGTCACCCAAGCCAGCTCGGCCCGGCGCGGCTGCACGGATCCCAACAATCCGGCCTGCAGCAACTCCGCCACCCCGGACGTGATGGGCTACCACACCGCGGGCGATATCCCGAACTACTGGGCCTACGCCCAGAAGTTCGTCCTCCAAGACCACATGTTCGAACCCAACGCTTCCTGGAGCCTGCCCTCGCATTTGTTCCTGGTCTCCGAATGGTCGGCGCACTGCACCCAGCACGATAACCCGGCCAGCTGCGTGAACGCGTTGCAGAACCCCGGCACCCCGCCGGATTCCGCCGGCGAAAACCGTCGCGCCCGCGGACCCGCCCGCGCGACCACGACACCGCAACCCAACCAGAATCCGCAACGGCACCCTCCCATCGACGCCTGGACCGACCTGACCTACCTGCTGCACAAGAATAACGTGCCCTGGGGCTACTACGTGGTCTCCGGGAGCGAACCCGACTGCGCCAACGACGCAGCGCTCTCGTGCGCTCCGGTGAAACAGAATGCAAGAACCCCCGGGATCTGGAATCCGCTGCCCTACTTTGACACCGTCAAGGCCGACGGTCAGGAGGCCAACGTCCAGTCGGTGCAGAACTTCTACAACGCCGCCGCGCACGGTGCGCTGCCAGCGGTGTCCTGGGTGGTGCCGTCCGGGGCAGTCAGCGAGCATCCCCCAGGTGCGGTCAGCGCCGGCCAGTCCTACGTGACCAGCCTGATCAACGCTGTGATGGCCAGCCCCGACTGGTCTTCCACGGCGATCTTCCTGAGCTGGGACGACTGGGGCGGGTTCTACGACCACGTCCCCCCGCCGACGGTGGATCAAAACGGGTACGGACTGCGGGTACCGGGTCTGGTCATCAGCCCGTACGCCCGCACCGGCTACGTCGACCACCAGACGCTCTCGTTCGACGCTTACGACAAGTTCATCGAGGACGACTTCCTCGGCGGCCAACGGATCGACCCACTCACCGACGGCCGCCCCGACCCCCGCCCCGACGTCCGTGAGAAGGCCGCCGCGCTCGGCGACCTGGCAAACGACTTCGACTTCACTCAGCCCCCACAGCCCCCCATGCCGCTGCCGGTACGACCGCTCACCACCCTGACCGGCGGCCCCCCAGCAACCCCCACGTCGGCACCGGGAAGCCAACCGCTCACACCGACCGCAGCCGGCACCCCCAGCACTGGCGACGACGACGGCTAACCCCACCGGACCCCCAGCACCATCCGAGTCGTCCCGGCCCGGGCGGATCGCCGACCACCCGAGCCCGCTGACCACGACGTGTGAGTGACCGGGCGGATGTCGTCCCACAGCAGGCCGGGATTGTCGCCGGCGCCGCGACCGCCCTTCGCCACAGTCGAGGCGAACAGCAGCGGCCGTGCGAGCACGTCCAGCCGCCGACGCCGCCGAGCTCCCGACGCTGCTCGCGCCCCGCGGCCTGCCCGGGCTCCGACGGGCCGAGGCCGAGAAAGTCGGCCACCTGTGTCGCGGCGGGGAGGAGCGCCTTTCCGGGGCGGAGGTGCTCTCGCACGCCGGGGCGGTGCTGCTGGTCGACGCCATCCGTGCGGCCGGGCTGGACCGGGCGCTCTTCCCGGCCGGGACCACACCATCATGCCGATCGGGCAGCGGCAGCGGGTGTCGGAGACCGGCTCCCCCTCGCGGGGCGCGACCGGGTCCACAAGTGCGGGCGAGGGCTCGCCCCATGACGTACTCGCCGAGATCGAGGCGATAGTCGCGGTGGTGCATCAGGTGGCGAGCGAGGGGGCGCTGCGTGGCGCACCTTGCCGGGTCGCGCACGGCACGGAATCGGCGCACGACCGATCGCGCCCTGCGTTCGGCGGTCTTGTCGCAGTTCGCGCCGGCGGGTTAGGTTGCCTTCGTTCGGGGCGTCGGCGCGTGGAGTGGGTTCTATGCTGATCAAGAATCCCGCACGACAGCTGGACAGCGGGTATCTGGATCGGGTACCGCTGTTCCAATTCGTCCTGCTGTCGCTGCTGTTCCCCATGTGGGGTGCCGCCGCCGGCCTGAACGACATCCTGATCACGCAGTTCAAGCACGTGTTCACGCTGTCGGATGCGGCGACGGCGTTCGTCCAGTCGGCGTTCTACGGTGGCTACTTCCTGCTCGCGATCCCGGCGTCGCGCATCGTGCGACGGACGTCATACAAGGTCGGGGTCCTGATCGGGCTGTCCGTCTACATCGTGGGCTGCGGCCTGTTCTTCCCCGCGAGCTCGCTCGCGACCTACGGGATGTTCCTGTTCTGCATCTTCGCCGTCGCGATCGGGCTCAGTTTCCTCGAGACCAGCGCGAACACCTACTCCTCGATGCTCGGCCCGCGCCGGACCTCGACGCTGCGGCTGAACATCTCGCAGACCTTCACCCCCGTCGGCAACCTGATGGGCGTCATCCTCGGGAAGGACCTGATCTTCAGCACTGGGGACTCGATCCAGGCACAGATGGACGCCGCCCCGACGCCCGAGGCGAAGCTCGCGCTCGGCCACGCGCTGTTGCAGAACACGCTGCTGCCCTACAAATACATCCTCATCGTGCTGGTCTGCCTGCTCGCGCTGTTCCTGATCACGGAGTACCCGCGGAGCAAGCCCGTCGGCGAGGCGGCGGAGCGGCCGGCCGGGCTGGCCGAGACGCTGCGGGTGCTCGGCCGCATTTCACAGTACCGCAAGGGTATCGTCGCGCAGTTCCTCTACGTCGGCCTGCAGACCGCGGTGTGGTCGTTCACGATCCGGGTGGCCCTGGAGCTGTATCCAGGGATGAACGAGCGCCAGGCGACCAACTTCATGATCGCCGGGTTCTCGTGCTTCCTGATCGGTAAATTCGTCGCGAACGCCCTCATCGCGCGGTACTCCGCGGCGCGGATACTCGTCGTCTACTGCGGCATCGGCGCCGCGTTGCTGCTCGTGGCCGCCTTCGGCCCAGCCGCATCCGCCATCTGGTTCGTCATCGCCTCGAACCTGCTGATGGGCCCGTGCTGGCCGACGATCTTCGGGCAGACTCTCGACACGATCCACGACAAGCGTTATCAGGAGACCGGCGGTGCGATCCTGGTGATGGCCATCGTCGGCGGAGCGGTCGTGCCGGTGGTCCAGGGCGCGGTGTCCGACGCGCTCGGCTCGCTCCAGATGTCGTACGTGGTGTCGGCGGCCTGCTTCCTCGGGATCCTCCTGTACTTCTGCAGCAATCTGCGCCACCACGTGTCGGACGACGACGCCCCCGAACCGGCGATGCAGTCCTCGGGAGAGGGTGACGGTTCGCGCGGCGAGGTGGCGTAAACGGCCAGGCGGGACGGAATCGACGCCCGAGACGCCCAGGGGGTCGGCTCAGGAGACGCCGAGCGAGTACAGCACAAGCAACAGCCGGCCCCGCCGGCGCCCCAGGGGATTTACGCGGCGATCGGCCAGGCGTGCGCCCGCGGACGTCCGCCGGCGACGAGACCCACGATGGCAAGCGCACGCGACCCCACTGACGGCCGGCCCGAGCATCAGCGCCCACGCCCGCACCGTGGGAGGTTGCACACCGCGAGCGAATCGTCCAATCCGCAGCCGTTCGCCCATCAGCGCGACCAGCAGGAACCCCACCATGCTGCCGAAGGCACCCGCGATCCCGATGACGCCCAGGGCGAGCCCGCCGTGGAGCCGAGCCCGCGGAGATGGGAGGGGCGGCACACGCTGATCGGCTAAGCCGATTCAGCAAGCGCGTAAAGGGGCTCTTCCGGAAATGGAGTGCAAGTGACGGCGTGACCGGGCAGCTGGGGTCGTGTCGGTGCGACGAGGCGGGCCCCGAGAAGTTGATGATGAAGGTTCCTACACCAATGATCGTCAACATGCCCGGGGAACCGAGGCCGTTGTTACCCGGTCTGGGTCACCGACCCGCGCGGTCGGCGGGTCGCGTGCCGCCGCGCCTCGCCCCAATACTGAAAAATGCACCGCGCGGTCAGAGGTTGCGCCGGCTCCTGATAGTGGCTGTAGCTACTCTGAACGTGTGAGGCATAGTTCTGCCGCCCGCGACACGGCTTACAGTAGGCCCCAGACAGCGGGGCGAGTCCACAGCGGGTCCGGACGCGTGGCAGTGCGGGGGAACCAAGTGATGAGGGAAGAACAGAGCGTCACTACCAGCGCTTCGCCAGGGGGGACAATCGCGCGTCCGTACAGCGTCGCCGCGCTATGGCAGGTGAACGGTGCGCCAGATGCGGCCAGCGCGCTCGCCCGGTCGGTGGAACAGCCAGGCGCTGTCGATGCTTCTCAATACATTTGGGCTGGCGCGGCGGGCGCCACCGTCACAGTCGATCTACCAGCTCTTGTCCCGGCTTCGTATCCGGCTAACTGTACCGCGTGGTTCTACGGGAACACGGGCGCTGACACACACCTCGCCGCGGACGTCGACGTGGCCGGCGGGTCGGTAGGCCAACTGACCGTGGCACCCGGCACCGGCTTTGGTTGGCAATCTATCGACTTCTCTGTAGCCGACCCGACTGAATCGGCGGCAGTAGCTCTGCGGTTCACCACCGCTGGCGGTCCGGATAGCAACATCCGGGCCGCCTATGTCGAGTACGCCGCTGTTGCACCGACCGGACACGTCGTTGTCGTCGGCCCCACCCTTAAGGTGCGGCCCGCGGACTCACCGGCCGGGCAAGATGCGGCCGCTCTCCAGGGTGCTGCCAATGAGTTCGTTGCATTCCAAATAGTTGTTCCAGGCGGTGACGGCCTGATCGGCCTCACCGCAACCGTGCCGGGTCCTCTTGAGGGCCCGAGCCCCATACCGGCAAGCAATGTTCGCCTCTACCGGGTGGCGTACTACGGTGTAAAGCTAGGCCAGCAGTCCGGTCCCGACTCGACGGGGGCGGGCCAGTGGCCAGACCCATTGGTTCCGGCTGTCGACTCGTTTTACCGTCAGCAGCGGAACGCCTTCCCCATCGATATTCCCAAGGACGAGAACCGAGTAATATGGGTCGACATCCTCGTGCCTCCCGAGGCGCCGCCCGGCGACTACTCCGGGTCGGTTCGGGTCGCCACCAGTTCTTGGCAGCAGGATGTAGCGATACGGCTTCATGTTATACCTTTTGTCCTTCCGTCGACGGCGACCCTCCGTAGCGCGTTCTCCGTGGACTCCCAAGGCCTCGGCGAGGTCCTCAATGCAGGCAACTGCTGGGACGACGCCGCGAGCACCGAGGCCTGCTGGCGGGCCAACGAAGCGTTCCTCGCTATAGCCCTTGACCACCGCACGACGTTAGCCAACGCCTGGCTGCAAGATCCCGACCAGAACCCGGCTGCCTTCCAGGCTCACCTTCGGCCTTACCTTGACGGCAACAGCATGAAGACACTGCTCCCTCAGCCCCGGATGACCACACTAGAATACGACCCCGGCCACTTGCCTGGCTGGCTGAACGCCGCTGGAGGCGCTGGGGAGGAGTGGGAGGCGTTCGTCTACCTGCGCACCCCCTGCGACGAGATCTATGTGAACAAGAACGGCTGCCAGCCTTGGACCGACGCGTGCCTGCCTGCCATCCAGGCTCTCAAGTCGCAGTGGCCAAGCGGCCGAGTCGTTATGACAATCGATGCGCAAACCTCCAACCAGTGTGGCGTCGCGTCTGCGGTCAACAACGCAGGCTGGCACATGGTCATCGCCCCGGTTATCGACTACATGGAAGGCAAGCCCGACGGAGCGCGCCCTGGGAACAACCAAGCGCTCTACCCGCCCATCATCGCTGGCGGCAACGAGCTGTGGCTATATGCATCATGCGACAGCTGGGGATGCGGCGCCGACAACGAGAGCGGATGGGCCAGTTACGCCATCGACGCGGCCGGTTCGCAGAACCGTGCGATGAGCTGGCTGTGCTTCCTCTACGGCGCCACAGGTGAACTCTACTGGCAAACGGTTACGAGCCTTGCCGAAGCATGGAACGATGGGGGCCAGTGGATGAACGGAGGAAACGGAGATGGCAACCTCTTCTACCCTGGACTCCCAAACACGGTGACGGGCGTCGATCAGCCACTCGTCGGGGGAACCGATCCGGTCCCAATCGAATCAATACGCCTCAAGCTGATCCGGGCCGGCCGCCAAGATTATGAGTATCTCAATTATCTCGCCGCTCACGGCCAAGGAAATCAAGCGAAGTCGATCGCGGCGAGTCTCTTTCCCAACACCTACACGACGATCCGTGACGACACGACCGTGGAAGACGCACGAGGTCAGCTCCTCGAGGCCGTAGCAGCTCTTGCTGCTGCCGCCTCCCACCCCACGGGGGGCGGCCACTAGACGGATGCGGCTGGGGCCTCGCTTACATATGAACGGCGACAGCTACCGCCTCAAAGACCGCGACCTCGGCCGCGTCCCCGCCGCCACCAGCACCGACGAATGAAGATCAAACCAACGCCAGGGGGTCAACTTTCAAGGCCGCCACAGTCAGTATTCGCGTGCCGTTGACAGCGGCTCCGTCACCGCGAGCCGTCCTCGTCAGTTCGCGGCGCTCGCGTTCGTGGCGGTGCGAGCCTGTTCGCGGTGCCGCTGGAGGTTCCAGCGCATGCCGCCTGCGCTACGCCGGTCCGGCTCGACGATCCCGGCGTTCGGTAACAACACATGCACCTTTCCACGGGACCTCTGGCGGTCGAGGACGGGGACATAAATCGTGTCTCTGCGGTGCGGGCGCGCAGGGCGGAGCGGTAGGCGTTACGTAATGGCGCCCGGCCGCTCACCAGCCTGGCGGGGTTGCGCGCCCCGTGACCGGACCACGGTCACCGAGCTGCCTGGCCCGTCGAAGCGCCACCGTCCCAAGAAGGACGCCGGCCACACCGTTTGTCGACATGCTCGTCGCCTGGGCGTGCCCGGTGTGCGCCGAGAAGATCGCTGCGCAGCGGACCGCGGACCTGGTGGGCGGTTATGACGGTCCGGCTCATGCCTGCGTTCCGCAGTTGATGAAGGGTCTAGGACACGTTCCGGGCTGAGTGTGCAGGTCAGCGGTTCGAGCTGGCGCACCATCGGTGGAATTGCCTAGTACACGAATCGGGCGGGACGGTTTGCCTGACGTGCAGGACTGCCGTAGTGTCTGGGACATGTTCTTGCGGGAGGTGAAGCGGAAGAACCGCAACGGCTCCCAGGTGTCCTACCTGCAGTTGGTGCACAACGACTGGGACAGCGCCGCCCGCACCTCCCGGACGAAGATCCTCTATAGCTTCGGTCGGACCGATCAGGTCGACACCGCCGCGATCGAGCGGTTGATCGCGTCGCTGTCTCGGCTGCTCGACCCGGCCGCGGCGCTACGGGCCAGCGCAGGCTCCGAGCTGAACTTGCTGTGCTCGCGCCCGTTGGGCGGCACCGACGTCCTCGACGGGCTGTGGCGGCGGCTGGGCATCGACGCCACCATGACCAAGCTGCTGGCTGGCCGGCGGGTCAGCTCACCGTTCGAGCGGGTCTGCTTCGGGCTGGTCGCCAACCGGGCGCTGGCGCCGTCCTCCAAGCTCGCGGCCGCGGACTGGATCTCGAGCGACGTGCACATCGACGGGCTCGGCGAGGTCTCCGACGATGTCTGCTACCGGGCAATGGACTGGCTGCACGAGGTGCGCGCCCAGCTGGAGCAAGAGGTGTTTCACCAGGTCGCGAACCTGCTCAACCTCGAGGTCGATCTGCTGTTCTTCGATACCACCTCCACCTACTTCGAACTCGACGACGCCGACGAACCCGTCGCCCGCGACCAGCGCGGCGACCCGCTGCCCATCACCAACACCACCGAGGACAGCGGAGAGGGGGACGGCCAGCACGGCGGGGATGGCCAGCACGGCGGGGAGAACGGTGTCGGGTTCCGCACCTGGGTAAGTCGAAGGACTCCCGCGACGACCTGCCCCAGATCGTGATCGGGATGGCGGTGACCCGCGACGGGATCCCGGTGCGGGTGTGGTGCTGGCCGGGCAACACCAGCGACTAGGCGCTGATCCGCCAGGTCAAAGACGACATGCGCGACTGGACGCTGTCGCGGATCGTGTGGGTCGCCGACCGCGGGTTCTCCTCCGCCGAGAACCGCCGCTACCTGCGCCGCGGCGATCACCACTACATCGTCGGGGAGAAGCTGCGCTCGGACTCACCACAGATCACCGCGGCCCTGTCGCGCCAGGGCCGCTACACCACCGTCGCCGAGAACATGCGGGTCAAGGAAGTTCGAATCGCCGACGACGAACGGTTCGTGATCTGCCACAACCCCGAAGCCGCCGAGCGCGACGCCCACGTCCGCGAGCAGCTATTGAGCCAGCTGGGCGCGCTGATCGAGGGCTCGGATGCGTTGATGCTCCTATAGATCGCAAGCGGGTCTCAGGCGGCTTGAGGAAGCGGCGGGCTGGCCGCGGGGCTCGGTGAGGGTGGCGGGAGCAGCCGGTAGATTTCGCGGGCGAGGTAGCGCTTGAGGCAGCGGATGATCTCGCGCTTGGACAGGCCTTCGGCGGTGCGGCGGGCGACGTAGTCGATGGTGGGCTGGTGCCAGCGCATGCGGACGATGATCGCCCGGTAGAGCGCGGCGTTGGCTTGGCGGTTCCCGCCACGATTGAGTCGGTGGCGGCCGTTGGTCTTGCCGGATCCGGCGGGGATCGGGCTGGCTCCGCAGAGTTTCGCGAACGCCGACTCCGAGCGGACCCGATCGTTGTTGTCGCCCCCGGTCACCAGCATTTCCGCGGCGATGTCGAGCCCGATCCCGACGGCTTCGACCAGTCGCGGCGCGGCGGCGGTGGTCTGGGCCTTGAGGTGGCGGCTGTGGGTCTTGATCTCGTCGTGCAGCTCGAGCCAGCGACGGGCGAGCGAGCGCAGCACGTGGCGCATCGCCGCGTCCGGGTCGTCGAGCTCGGCGCCGGCTTGAAGGGCGGCGCAAGCGGTGATCAGCTGGTAGTCGGTGAGCGGCTCGAGCTCGCCGCGAAGGTCCTCGGTCGCGGTGACCAGGGTGGCTTTGAGGGTGATGATGGCGCTGCTGCGGGCCTTGACCGCGGTGTCACGGGCGACCTTGAGCAGCCGCAGCGCCTCGACCGCCCCGGACGCGGTCTTGGGCACCGGCGCCTTCGTGCCGGTGAGGACCTGGCGGGCGGCGTGTTCGGCGTCGATGGTGTCGCTCTTGCCCGAGAGCCGCCGCTCGCCCTTCCGCGGTGGGCGATGGACCTCGTGGACGGTCAGGCCTGTGCGGCGCAGGAACCGCGCGAGTCCGATGCCGTAGGAACCGGTGCCCTCGACCCCGAACCCGATCAGGCTGCCCTCGGGCCCGACGTGGTCGCGGCAAAACTTCAACAGCGCGGCGAACCCGGCCAGAGTCGCCGGAATGAACAGCTCCCCGAGCCGGCCGCCGAATCCGTCGAGAAGAACCGCGACGTGTTCGTCTTTGTGGGTGTCGACGCCGACGATGACATCGTCGCGGCGCAGCTTCATGCTGGGCATGGCCGTGGGTCTCCTTCACAGATCCCGGTCCGAGTTCCGCTGGTCGGGCGGGCGGACAGGACTGCGATGGGACCTGGTTGGGTCAGGCTCCTATGAGGTCACTGCCCACCCGGCCAGCGGGCAGGGGCGTCGCCACCGGCCGGGGCCGACACGTCAACGCGAAGGCACCCGCAGGGCCGGTCATAACAAGGGTCAGACCCCGACCGGCAGCGACCACAGGATGCTCGCAGTCGTAGGAGTCCCCGATCGAGCCGATGGAGGCCAGCGCGCCAGCCTCGGCGAGGCGGTCGCCGTAGCGGATCGCGGTGTACTGCGACCCGGCGTCGGAGTGGTGGATCAACCCTTCGAGGCGCCCTTCAGCGGTCTGACCTGCCCGTTCGCGTGTCCAGAGCGCCATCTCCAGGGCATCGAGTGGGAGCTCGGTGGGCATGCGCGCCGCGCAGCGCCACCCCACGATGCGCCGGGAGTAGACGTCGGAGACGAACGCGGTGAACACCGTCCCGGTCCAGGTGGGCACGTAGGTCAGGTCGACCACCCACAGCCGGTTCGGGGCCTTTGCGGTGAAGTCCCGGTCCACCAGGTCCGGGGCCCGCTCGGACTGCCGATCGGCCCGGGTGGTGATCGTCGGCTGGCCGCGGCACACTCCGCGCAGCCCGAGGCCGCGCATCAGCCGCTCGACGGTGCAGCGGGCGACCGGGCCGCCGGTCATGCCGGTGACCCCGTCGCGGCGCAGCTGGGCGGCCATCTTGCGGGCCCCGTAGACCCCGCGGCCCTTGTCGCGGTCCCAGAACGTCGCCTCGATGACCTCCTCGAGGGCGGCGTCCGAGAGCGCCCGCCGTGACGGCGTCCGCTTCTTGGCTGCGTAGTAGCCGCTCGGGGCGACCGCAATGCCCTCAGCCTGCAGGGCACGGCAGATCGGCTCGACCCCGAACCGTGTCTTGTGCTGATCGATGTAGCCGACGATCAGCGGATATGGCGGTCGAGCTCCGCCGCCGCGAAAAACGCCGACGCGGTCTTGAGGATCTCATTGGCCCGCCGCAGCTCGCCGTTCTCCCGGCGTAGGCGCTTGAGTTCCTCAGCGTCCCCGGTCGTCACCCCCGGGGCGAGGCCGTCGTCGATGTCGGCCTGCTTGCACCAGCCGCGCAGCGTGTCCGGGAGGATCCCCAACTGCGGACCGATCCGCTTGCACGCCGGGTTGATCGACAACCCCGGCTCCTGGGCCCGGGCCTCGCGGACCATCCGCTTGGCCCGCTCACGCATCTCGTCGCTGAACTTCCTCGGCGCCGGCACGACCCCCACCTTCCCGTGGGATCAGAGCCTCCACCACACCCGGGGCGCTTCATTCTGCGGTTGATACCGACGATCCGGCAGGCCTCGGAGTTGTTCACCCCCTGGGCGATCAACCGGGCAACCAGGCACGCTTCTCCGTCTGCGGCCACGGACCAAGCCGCTCCCGTCCCGCCATCGCAACCCCCACCAGCCTCGGGCGTTGCGACCGTGCCTGGGATCCGCCCGGTTTGAGTTTGGCCCCACCATCGGCGGTGGGCGGGCCGGGCAGTTAGGTGTAGAGAGCCGGCTGCAGCTCGTCGATCTTGAGGAGAAGTCCGTCCGGGCTGACGAGTTGGAGTTGGCGCCCGAAGCCCTCGTCGGTGGTGGGTCGGGTGATGGTGACGCCGGCGCTGCGTAGGCGGTCCTCGAGCTGGTCGAGCGGCTCGGTGGCTTGGAAGTTCAGCTCGACGGTGCCTTCGTTCTGATCCGGGTTGGGCGGGTGGGCCAGCAGCCCGATCTGCGCGCCGGCCAGGCGCAGCAGCACCCAGTCCCCGCCGCGGCTGCCGTGCACCACCTGAGCGCCCAGGTGCTCGTAGAAGGCGACCGAGGCCGCCATGTCCTCGACGTGGACCATCGGACGCAGCCGCATCCCGGCGTCGTGGTGAGATGCGCCAGCGGGTTCGGTGTTGAGCATGGTGTCCTCTCGGGTGGCCAGCTGGCGGTGCAGGGCCTGGGCGACGAGGTCGGAGAGCGAGAGCTGGACGTCGATCGCGTGGTGCTTGACGCGTTGGACCAGGTCGCTGGGCAGGGTGACGTTGAACTGCTGACGCTGAGCAGGCATGACGTCAACCTAGGAGCCTAGATTGCTAGCGTCAGAGCGACTTGCGTGGAGCACGGTCCGAGGTGGATCGATCTCGTCAGTGGGCCGCGGGGCGCTGGGGTCTTGGCGTGGGCGAGGCGGTAGGAGTCGGTGCGGTCTCGATGATCAGTTCGGCAAAGGTGGCCGGTCGGTGATCGCGGCGCAGAGCCTCGGGTCGGTGAAAGTGCCCGTCCAGCCGAAGAAGGCTTGGTTGCTGGTGATCACGATGGCGGCGGTTTCCTCGCGTTTGGTCAGGACCTTGGAAGAGCATCTCGGGCCCCGCCCAAGAACGCGGTGCTGTCGGCTCCTCGTAGAGCGGCGAGCGCGAGACAACGCCCATGTGGCGCAGGGAAGCGGGCCGGTAAAGCGGCACGGCCAGGACCAGTTCCGGCCTGACCTCCTCCCTGCGCTGCTCTCTGCTCCGCGGGGTCGAAGCAATACAGCCCTGGTCAGCGGTGGCAGTAGCGGGCAGGTAGCCAGCAGCGGTGCGCCCGGTCCGTGTGCTCGACTGGGTCGATCGCGGGCTGGGGCCCTGACGAATTGCCGCGCGAGGATCGGTATGCCGCGCCGAACGACACATGGCGTCACTCGGCGAACACGGGTGACCCGCGCAACCGGGACCCGGCGACCTGTGGCGCGGTCAACGCCGACGGGTGATCTGTACCAGAATCGGGATAGGTGCCGCGACCGCGCAGCGCGGGTTCTGCTACAAACCGTGTCGAGCGGAGCGCCCGCCACCGCTCACGCTGGACGCCGCCACGCCACCCAGCGACGCATACAAAACAGCAAGCTCGAGTAGGAACGAGGCTCACCATGGCCACCCGCACTGTCACTACCCTCGTGGACGACCTCGACGGCAGCGCCGCCGAGGAGAACATCTCGTTCGGCTTGGATCGGGTCGACTATGAGATCGATCTGTCGAGCGATCACGCCAAGACGCTGCGCGAGGTGTTGGCTCCTTATGTGTCCGCGGCGCGGCGCACCGGGGGTCGGCGCGCCACCCGCGCTGCCCAGCCCGCCCGCCCCGCCACCTCGAGCGCGGCCGGGGGAGCGTCCCGCTCGCGCACCACGAACACCCAGATCCGGGTGTGGGCGAGCGAGCACGGTGTCACCCTCGCCGAACGCGGCCGGATCCCCGGCCGCGTGATCGAGGCCTACGAGGCCGGCGACCCCAGCCTGCTGCCGCATACCGGCAGCGACACCACCACCACCGCCGCAACCACCGCGCAGGCCCCGCGCTCGGCGAGCGGTCCGGCGGACACCAACGGCACCGGCGCGTCGACGGCGCCTGCATCCAGTGCGGACGACTCACCCCGGGGGCGCGACGGCCTCACCGCCACCGAGCGCGAGGCCGTGCGGGCCTGGGCGCTTGAGCAGGGCATTGACGTCAAGACTCGCGGACAGCTCAAGAAGGACCTCGTCGCGAACTACCAGGCCTGGCAGGCCCGCCAGCGATAGCACCCAGCGCTTGTCCGCCCGCGCGTCGCGCCCCCCGGGCAAACCGCCGCTGGCGCGGGTCCCGCCCGATGGATCACGCTGCCCACGTGTGGGGCTCTTTTCATCGAGGCAACACCCGCGGAGTCCCGCCGGCGGTCGAATGCTCGCTTGATATCATCGTGGTCGCGCCGACCGACCTCGACGACCTCGGCTACCGGATTCCCGGTCCTTTGCGGCGGCATCAGCGATTGTTGGCAGTCGCCGAAATTCTAGGGGCGTTCTTCTGTCGCCTCTACCACCGCGTTCGATCACGCCCGCGTCCGCCCCGGGGTGGGGTGGGTGTTGTCAGGCTGCGCGGCATACGGCACGATTACCGCGCGCCGGGGGGCGCCGCACGCGGTGAGTCCGATCGCAGGGTACGGCTGATTGATCAGCTACGGGGCAGTCTGTGCCACCACAGGGTGCGCGTGCCGAGCGGTGCTCGTCTAGATTCAGCGTCCGCGTCGGGTCAGCGCCGTGGGTGGGCGCACGATGCACCTGCCTCGCAGTTCTGGTCGTGCCAGTGGGGAGCTAGGGCGTGTCTCCTGAACCTTGGCCGGGTGGTCGGCGAGCATGTCGATTGTGGCTAGGACGGAGCAGATTTCCGACGAGGCGTGGGCGTTGATCGAGCCGCTTTTGCCCAGCTCAACGGGTCGCCGGGGTGGGCAGTGGCGTGATCACCGGCAGGTCCTCGAGGCGATCCTGTGGCGGTATCGGACCGGGTCGCCGTGGCGGGACCTCCCGGCGGAGTTCGGGCCGTGGCAGACGACCTGGAAGCGGCTCAACCGGTGGTCGGGCGATGGCACGCTGGACACGCTGCTCGCCGCCGCCCACGGCGACGCCGAGATCGCCGGCGAGCTGGAATGGATGGTCAGCGCGGACTCCACCATCGCCCGCGCCCACCAGCACGCCGCGGGCGCACCGAAGATCGCCCCGACGACCGATCTGGAGGTCTCCCAGACCGCTCCAGCCGGCACAGGGGGCCGAACCGAATTACAAGAAACCGGCCGAGCCGGCGGGGTTCGTCGAGCCGGCTGACCACGCCCTCGGGCGTTCCCGCGGCGGCCTGTCGACGAAGGTGCATCTGTCTTGCGACGGGCGCGGACTGCCGCTGAGTTTCACGATCACCGCAGGTCAGGCCGGGGACAACCCGCAACTGCTCGCGGTGCTCGACGCCATCTCGGTGCACACCGGCCGACCCGGGCGGCCCCGCCAGCGGCCCGATCGGCTGCTCGCGGACAAGGCCTACTCCCACCCCAGCACCCGTCGAGCGCTTCGAGCTCGTGGGATCAAGGCCACCATCCCCGAGCGCAACGACCAACTCGCCCGCCGCCGCGCTCGGGGACCCGGCCGCCCGTACGCCTTCGACGCCGAGCTCTACAAGCAGCGCAACGTCGTCGAACGCTGCTTCAACCGACTCAAGCAGTGGCGCGGGATCGCCACCCGCTACGACAAGACCGCCCGCAACTACCGCGGTGGCGTCTTACTGGCCAGCCTCATCCTCTGGACCCGCGCATGAATCAGGAGACACGCCCTAGTCCGCGAACCTCCCACGCGAGCGTGCGCGTCCGTCCCCCCGGCGTCGCCGCGCTCGCGTTGGGTGCGGGCCGGTCGGAGGGTGCCGAGTACGTACCCTCCGACCGGTCGTGGGTTCCCCGGGCTAGCGAGCCGGAGCCCGGGGGACCTGAGTGTGGCTCGAGAAGCCAAAGGTGCTGAAACTGCTGGGCGGACGCATGTTGTTGCTGTTGCACCCGAGGAGGCGGCTCTTTCAGGTCGCCGTCCAGCCTCGCCAGCCGCGAACAATTCACTTGTTGCACGTCAACTAAGATGGAATAGGCCGATCGGGTGCAATCTGGTGGTGACTGAAGAAGGCCGTCACGAGAACCGGACGAACCGGAATTATCCTGCTTGTGGTCTGGACTTCTCTGGTGCACGATCACCCCGCGCCGGGGGGCGCCGTGGTCGGCGAAGAGTGCGACGCGAGGACCGCCTAGTTGTGGTGTGTGCACGAGATCGTTTCGCTTGCCGGTGCACTCGGGGAGTGTCGGAGACCCGGGTACGTGGTGGTGATTGTCGGCCCACGCCGCGCCCCACCTGGTGCCCCTTAGTAGGACAGACTCAGCCGCGGCAGGCTAGCGCTGGCCGCCTGTCTTCCGATCGCACCGTGGGTGTTGGCCTGTCGAGGTCGGGGCAGAGTCGCTGTGTACCCCCCGTCCATGGGCACCGTGGTTCGGGTGCGGGGCCGGTCGGGGGTGTCGAGTACACACCCCCGACCGGTCACACCGCGGACGGTGCACCCGCCCTGTCGTGCGGACGAGCGGAAGTGTCACCGGAAGTGATCGCTACGTCTCACTTTCCACCCGATCAGACTAGTATCTGAGTCATCTCCTGCTCGTTGTCCGGGCTTGCTGGTCCCGTGGGTCGTCCCAGCGTGGCGTCGCGCCAACGGCCAGAGCCAGAGGCGGCGGGCACCCTGTGTAATCGCGATCTTTCCGCTTGCTGCTGGTGGCCTGAGCGCCGCAGGTGGGGCAGCGGACCGAACAGTCCCGCCCGCTCTGCGCGTCGTCCTCGAGACGACCTTGACACCATTCCGCTGGTTTCCTCGTGCCGCGAGAACGTGGACGTATGGAAGCAATGAGATAGGGACTCTGATTGATGTGCTCGCGTTGATCTGGACTGGTACGCATGCGTGGTCTCTTGTCGCTTTCCTGATCCGGAAGCTGTTCCTAGCCTGCGTCCGCGGCCTGGGCACGCCCGCAGAAGGAGGCGCATGACGCGGCCATGGTCGGCTCTGGGCGCCGTCCGACGACTTCCCGAAGCTCGGTCGCACACCGTGTTATGCGCCGAACCGGACGAGTTGTGCCCCACGGTGGCGTCGTGGGTCGACCACGAGCTCGCAGCCGGCTCGAAGGTGCTCTACAAGGGCTGGTTCCTAGCGAACGAGGCGGACCGATGGGGCTGGCTCGGTCACGGGGCGCGGGCCGACGCCCGCGCCCGGGGGCAACTGGAGATGGCGAGCCTCGCGAGCATGCTCGAGCGCTGCCAGGGCACTACCGAGGAGCTCTGGCAACTGCAGCGCCGCGAGGTGGAGGACGCGCTGCGAGAAGGTTGGCCTTCGGTAGCCATGACCCAGGAATCCACTCATCGCAGACTCGACGACGGAGCTGGTATTGCCGAATTCTCTCGCCGGGAGCGCGGCTACGACCGCCTTGCGCTGCTGTGGCCGCTGAAAACGCTTTGCCAGCTCTCACTTGGTGAGGAGCGGGCCGTGGCAGTCGAGGAATCGCTGGTGGTCCACCACCGTGACATCGTCGCGAGCACCTGGACGACGTCGGTGGTCGCCGGGCGATGGCAAGTCGCCGGTGAGCTCGATGTCGCCGAGCGCGATCGCTTCCGGGCCGCGGTGCGCGGAGCACTGCTGGCCTGCATGAACCGCGACGTGCACATCGATCTGGGCGCGGTGAGATTCCTTGACTCGAGCTGCGCCGAGGTGCTGATCGACGCCGCGCGAGCGACGGTGCCGCGGCACCGATTCGTGCTTCACCGGACGCCGGCGCTGGCTGCGGAAATGTTGGCGCTGCTAGGGATCGGCCCCGAGGCTATCGTTCTGCGGGACGGCGACGGTTGATACCCGCGAGCCCACACTGGCACCTCGGCGTCCTCCACCATGACGATCACGAGTTGGCCGAACGGCTGGCACCCATCGTGGCCCAGGCGCTGCACCGACGACGCTTTGTCATGGCGTGGCTGTCGCCGCCGCGCGCCGAGGCCCTCGCGCTGGCTCTCAGCGACCGCGGCGAGCCGCCGCCCATGCCGGTGACCTATCTCGACCCGGTCGCCTTGGGTGCGCAAGATGACACCGTCGCCCGCCAGCTGCGCGCGTTGAGCGCCCGGGGCATGACGGCGCTCGTGATCGCCCCGTCGGAGTTGGCCCACGCCCACCGGACCTCGCTCGAGCGCCTTCCGGACGATCGCCACCAGCTGATCTGTACCTGTCGGCACGACGCTGCCGCCGAAGTCATCGAGGAGTTCCGGGCCCATCACCCGCGGGTGCTGTTCACGGCAGTGGCCTCGCCCCTCACGCCGCCGCTCTCGCCGCGAGAACCGATCACCGATCCCGCCCTCACCCTGGAACTCGTGGTCAAACGCCCGCGCGACCTGCGGGAGCTGCGCCTGCGGCTGTCAAGGATGCTCGACGCCGCGGGGTTCGATGCTCCGCGGCGGGACCGGTCGGTGCTCGCGGTCCACGAGGCGACCCTGGTGGCGTCCGGATACGCGCCCGCCCCTAAACAAGGCCCCACCGACGGGGTACAGGTGCATGCTCGGCTCGACCCCGGCGGGTTCGTCGTTGACATCGGCGCCCGGCATCGGACATCGCTGAGTGCCACCCGTGCTCAGGACCCGTTGCACGTGCCGCGCGCCTTCTGTGACCGCGGCCTCCGGGTCCCCGGCACCCTCGGCGCGCAGGTGCGTCTCGATCAATAACTCCATGTCGCGTGACGGTCCAGCGCCGGCCGGCGACGCGGACCAGCTCGCGACTGGATGGAGGCGAACAACCGTCGCGAGCAGCGCTGCTGGGTGCACAGAAGCCGTCAAGAAACAACCCGTCGCTTTAACCACACGATCGCCACGCCACCGCGAATCAGCGCCGGGATCTGGCATGACAAGAGGAGTGCCATGGCAGGACGCGCCAACCGCCCCAGCCCGACCAGGCATGCCGTCGTCGAGTTCCGGCTTCAGGGCAGGCTCACGCAGGGACCCGCGGTCCGTGTGGTCGACCGCCACCCACCTGCTACGCCTAGATCGGTTGACCTCTCGCGGCCACGGGTGTCGCCGCAGGTCAGGTGCACGTGCGTGCGCTGTGGAGCAGGCACCCAGAAGCGTACGTCCTGATCCGACCCGCGAGCAGCAAACTTGACTCGGTCTTCCCGACTTTGTCGGACACAGCTTCCTAGAAGGTGTCGAAGCCGTGGGCCTCGGCGGTGACCGCGAGCTCGATCGTCTCGCGGACGACCTCGTGGGGTGGCCGGTCGCCGGCGACATGGCTCAGGTAGCCCACTTTCATGCACTCAGGGTAGTAATGATCCCGAGCTGCGCACCGACCCGGGCACACGCCCCGGTCACGCTGACCCTGGTCCTCACCCTCGACCAAATTTACGACCAACCGGACCGAACGCTCCCGGATCTCATTGGGGTACTTCTTCGGCGCTGGCACGCTCCACACCCTCTCGGGGCTTCAGAGCCGCCACCAGACCCGGGGCGCTTCAGGCCTCGCCTTCGCGATCTTCTACACCAAGGTCCACAACCGCGTGCTGCGACCGCTGCTGGCCACCGACGCGCCGGCATGCCCGCCCGCTCTCCGCGCCGCCGTCCGCACCATCAACACCCACATCGACGCACGACTTGCCCACGAACGGCTTACGCCGGCCGCCTGAAACTCTGACCAACCGCCGAACCCTGCGACCAAGGGTCGCTAGACGGAATACGCACTGCGTGTACAGCAAGCGACCATATGGAGAGGCCGCATGAGACGCCCCCTCTCATGCGGCGGGCACGGGGGTCAACCCGCGATCGTGGCCTGCTCGGCGCCGCTGCGCACCGGCGCCGAGGTCGCCTACCGGGCATTTTGGCGGCGGGTCTTGCGGGACACCCGTCCTGGGCCGATGCGTCGCCAGGTCACGGTCAGCCGGCGGGTCTCCCGGCGGGGGGGGGCGTTACGCCTCCGACACTGATCTGCTCGGGGCGTGCACAACGGGGTGACGGACCGAGGGCGGCATATCGTGGAGGCTGCAGTGGCCGTTGTGTACGGGCCAAAATCGAGCGATGTGATAAGTGCCTACTGGTGGTCGATCGGTTACAACCGGTGGCGGCGGTAGTCGAGGCGGTCAGCGGGGAGCTTGTGGGCCTGGCAGTTGCTCGGACATGCACGACAGCAGTACCATACGGGGATCGATCTGCGCCGATCTGAAGACCTTCGCTGTATAGCGCACCTACCTCTGGAGATCGAAGATGCCTTGGGACTGGAAGACACTTGGCGGCGTCGTTACTTCCGGACCCGCGGCCTGCACGTATTGTGGACCCGAAATACATGTGTTCGCTCGAGGACAGGACAATTTCCTTTGGCACAAGTGGACGGACGGGACAGCTTGGTTCGATTGGTCGGTCCTTGGGTCGCTCCCCATTGCATCCGGTCCCGGAGCGGCCTGTTGGGGTCGTGGGCGCGCGGATGTGTGCGCGCAGGGAGAAAACGGTGAGCTGTTGCATATTTGGCATGACTCGGACGATTGGTCGCCAGCCAGTTGGTCTGATTGGGAGTCGTTAAACCTCGAGGGAAACCCGAAGGTCGGCGCCGCTCCCGCTGTCATATCCCGGGCGCCAGGCGAGTTGCTCATCGTATTCGAGGCCGTCAACTCGGCGTTGCTCACGAAGGCGTGGGGGGCGCATGGCTGGGAGCCCGTAAGGCAATGGACCGATGGCGAGCCCGACCCTCCAAATGTTCAGGTACCGGCCGTCACATCGTGGCATATCGACGGACGTCTCGACACATTCATGGTGGGTCTAGACAACTCGGTCTTCCATCGATCATTCGACCGCCGCAACGGATTTGGAGAATGGGAGGACATCGGCGGCTCGGTATCGTCAGGACTCGGCGCGGCCTCGCTGTCTCCTGGACACCTCGCGGTCTACGGTCGCGGCCAAGATGGCACGCTATGGGAGAATTTTTTCGCGCAGTCCCATGGCTGGCTGGGCTGGAGGAAAGTTCCCGGAAATGTACCCATCACCTCAGCGCCCGCAGCTATCGCGACCGCGACAACGCCGCACACCTACGCAGTATTCGCGCGCGGCGAGAACAACGACGTAATTGTTTACGCTTACCAAGCCCCTCAGCATAAAGCAGGGGGCGGCGGCTCACATTGGTACAATGATCTGGGTAACGACCTGGGAGACATCTTCTCCGACATATGGGAGGAGCTTCAGAGCATATCTTTCGACTCATCCGGAAGTGGCGGAGACGGCGGGGACGGCGGATGACTTCGATCGAGGCGCGCTTCCACAACCAATCGACGACACGGAGAGAACCCGCGTTGACAGGCGACTATGGTGATGACGCGAGCTGAGACGACGGGCCAGCGCCATCAGTCCGGTTTACGGTCAGGCGTTCTCGGCGGGTGCCAAGGCTCGATAACACGGAGTGAACTTTACGACCGACCTCGGCGTATACTGCAAACTGAATTGCGCAGCGCTGGGCTGTGGCCATCCGAACGCCTGCGCGTCGCATGTTTGCAACATAACACGCATGAAGGTATTGGACTGGTATGCGATCTTCTTCGCGACCAACCGGTCGCGGCTTCAGGACCCATCGAGGCGAGGCGCCTGGCACTACCCCCTGCGATCCGCGACGGGGCCCCGCGGGTACTTAGCCTAGGGCGTACGATTGGCGCCGCACTCGGTACAATCGTCGGCTGCGATAGGCATCTTGAGCGGGTAGCATGGCTGTGCGCCATCTTCAACCATGGTGTGTCCATTGCTGACTATATTGCTGACGCGTGTCCCGACCAGTGGCGAGTACTCACCGCGGGCTTCAACGAGCTCACACTGCGACGACTATGCACCGCGTCCAGGTGTCCCGAGCTACCCTTCTGGTCCCAGGGCGACTCGAGATCCCATCCTCGAACTTTTTGCGATCACGGCCAAGGCCTTTTTCACGGGCCTGTCAGTGTTACGGCAAACGGACTCACCCGCGACGAGCACAAAGGACTATTGGCCGCTCCTTAAGGATCAACTGGCCGCGGCGTGGACCGCTGAACGTGTCTCGGTCGATCGCGACGCCCTAAATCCAACTACCGCCCTTACTCCGATGGGCATGTCGCGGGAGAAGTCAACTCTGCCTTTTCTCATCTTCGCCACCCTCGCCACCCTCGGAGCGGACACCGCCACTCCGACCAGTATCGAACGCGGCGTCCGGCTAACTCGCCATCTGGGCACCATATTCTGGCTACTCGATGATCTCGTCGACCTCCACGCCGACTACCACTCAGGCCAGGTCAACGCGATTGTAGCCTCGTCGCGGCCAGCTCCGGATAGGTCCACAACCAATAATAGAGAAACAACAGTCGGGACCGCCGGCCTCGATCGGCGCCTGGTCCGCAAACATATAGATACCTCCGCAGCGATCATCGTCAACGAATTGGAGAACATCGCACGCCTCGCCAGGATGCGAGAACCGGGCACGCTGCGGCAACTTCACCGTGTGGTGCTGTGTTATGTGTGCGACGCCGTCATCTGAACCGCTCGCGACGGAGCGCGCCCGGCAGGCGACGGCCGCGGCGAAGACCTTCTTGGAGAACCAGCAATCCTCAGATGGGCTGTGGCGAGACTTCGTCACCCTCGCCGGTGAAAGCTCGGAGTGGGTCGGTGCCTTCGTATTACATGCGCTCAGGCTCATTGACCCGACACACCCCTCCATCTCCACCGGAGTGCGCGCGCTACTTCGACACCAACGGCCCTGCGGAGGGTGGGGATACAACGCCTCTGTTCCCCCGGACGCCGACAGCACAGCATGGGCCCTGCTCGCGATGGCTGGAGCCGCCGAGCCCAACGTCGCCGCGATCGATCGGGCCCGTCAGTATCTGTTAGCTCACCAGCATCATTCGGGCGGATTCAGCACCTACCTCCCATCTGACGGCATCGACCGGTATCTTGACGTGCCCGATCCGACGTTCACCACCGGATGGTGTCTGCCGCACACGTGCCTCACCGGGAGCGCCATTCAGGCCCTCGTCGCACACGGCGAAGCGTCAAGCAGCGCGTCGATTCGAACCGGCATAGCTTACCTTAAGCGGGCCCAAGAACCGGCGGGGACATGGGACTCCTACTGGTGGCGCGGCTTCAGCTACCCAACCTACCAGGCGCTCGCCGCCCTAGCACTAGAAAGAGGAACCGAAGCCCCCCGACGCACCAAATGCGCAGCGACGTTGATCGAAACTCAACACACCGACGGAAGCTGGAACGACGCTGGCGGGCAGAAAGGAACGCCTTTTGCCACGGCCTTTGGACTACTGAGTCTACTCACCGCCACCCAGGTCCCGGGCCGTCACCTCGCCGAATCAAGCCACGCCGCGTGCGCATGGCTCGTCAACCAACAACGCGACGACGGGAGCTGGCGCACCGCACCCACGCTCCGAATCCCAGCCCCGAACAATCTCGTCCCGACGGCGATCAAATGGCACATCAACGGCCTCGGAACTGGCGTCGTTATTGCCGACCGCCGACGAATCTTCACCACGGCCGCTACCCTGTGGGCGTTATCGGCTTATTCCCATTTCGCTCGCGAGTACCTATCTTGAGGCTCCATGCTGTTTCCGCGGGTGGTGTCGGGGACAGGTCGGGTAGCCGGGGTCGTTTCACCCCCCCTGCTCCCACAGAACCAGGCGTGACCGTCTCCGGTCACCGGGCTCTTGTCATCGTGGTCGATAGGCGGTCGTGACCACTGCCAGTGCCGGAACAGCCTGAAAGGTTTCCCGCTGGGCATGCTGCGCAACTGCTTTCGAAGTCGACGCAGTGCGGCGTGATCGCCGCGGGCGCCGGCTGTTCTGGCCGCATCCTTCACCCGGTAGTACGCGGGGTTTCGTTTCCTGCGCACTCCTCGGTTGTAGTCCGGGATGAGAACTGTTTCGGCGAACCTTTCCAACTTGTGCAGGTAGATGTTCGAGAGGATCGGGGAAACCACACCGCCCTGCGGGGCGCCGGACAGGGTCGCATTCCACATCCAGTCCTCAAGGTATCCGGCCGTGAGCATGTTACGCATCAGCCGTAGGAACCGGTTGTCGTGGATGCTTTCACTCAGAGTGTCGAGTAGCACTGAATGATCAAGCCGGTCGAAACACTGGGTGATGTCTCCCTCGACAAACCAGGTCGTCCCGGTCCAGGATGCCGCTACCTCGCTTAATGCGGTATGGCAGCCGCGACCGGGTCGGAAACCGTGCGATCGGTCGGAGTCCGCCTCGGTCATCGGCGGGGCGCCCGGCTCGAAGCCCGCCGCCAGCGCCGGAGCCGTGTACTTGCGCAGCGTCTTGCGGTCTACCCCCAAGCTGGCCGCCAGCTCGTGCTGCGAGCGGCCTGCATACCAGTGGGTCAAGATCTCCACAATGTCGATGACGTCGAAGGTCCTCCTCGGCACGGTCGGCTCCACCTCGCTGCTCGGCAACGAGACGCCAGCCTTCGGTCACTCGAAGGGCCCACCCGGCAGCGACACGCACGTCCTCCCCCGGGGGAAAACCGTGATCGCCGTGGGGGAATTACGGGCTCTGGCGCATTTTGCGTGAAGGGCGTCAGGCGGGGCTGCCGGTGGTCGGGTGCCCGCAGCACTTCTTGTATTTGCGGCTGTCGCACCAGCAGGGCTGCTTGCGTTCGGGGGGCCAGGCGATCAGGGAGTCGGGGTGGGTGCGGGCCTGATCGGCGGCGTAGCTGGCCCGGGTGTCGTTGGCGGCGGTGTCACGGTCGTGGCGAGCGCACCAGGCCTGGAAGGCCTCGAGGTCGATGGGGGCGATCCACAGCGAGACCGAGGCCGGGCTGGTGGGGCTGCTGGCCTGCTCGCTCAGGCGGCGCAGGTGGCGTTCGAGCTGGTGGTTGTAGGTGACGTGGTCGGCGGTGGCCCAGTGGTCCTCGTCGCCCAGGTGCGGCCACTGGGTTAGGGCGGTGGCGAACTCGGTGGCGGGGAACCAGGCCAGCGCCATCGCGACCCGGGCGGTGGCGCCCGGGGGACCGGTGGGGACGACGGCGGTGGGGGCCAGCGCGCTACCTCGGCCGGTGTCGAGCAGATCCAGCACCCCGGGCAGGGCGGCCGGGGACCAGCCGGGACGCGGCGGGCGGGGTCGGGCGAGGAAGGCCTGGGCGCGGGCGTCGAGGTCGTCGTGGAGGTTGTCCCGGGTGTTGCGCGACGTTCGTTTTGCACACGGCGGCGTCACTCGCGGTGCGCATCCCGCGGCCAGCTTCGTCGTCATGTTGACGTCCTCGTCGTCACATTGACGCGCTGACGGTCAGGCGGCGGCACTACTCGGATGCCGTGATGAGTCCTTCGTCCAGATGGTCCTTGGTGTCAGGGTGTCTGTGATTCGTGGTTGGTCTCCGCTCGGCGGTGCCCGTAGGGCAGGGCTTGTCTCGTTTGGGGATCGGCGAGCGGGACGATGCCCAAGCAGTACCACTTCTGGCCGGCTGAGCCGGGGCTTCGACGCCTGGGACGTCGATCGCCTGATCGCCATGAGTCCGGGGCTGGCCGACTGAGCGCATGGCTGTGGATGAGCTCAGCGTGGCCCGTTGACCTTGCGGTCGACCTCGAGGGTGAGGGCGAGGGCGTCCAGGGTGCTGGCCGGGCTGATCTCGTTGGTCTGCTCGCCGCGCAGGCAGGCCAGGACGTGGTCGATCATGGCCGTGTACTGGTCGGCGGGCGGTAGCTCCAGCTCGCGTGCCCCGTCGGCGGTGTAGGCGGTGAGCGCGCCGGTGGGCTTGCCGTCGAAGCCCATCGTGGAGACCGAGTCCAGCGCGCCTTCGGTGAAGGTGGCGGTGTAGCCGCCGCGGGCGCCCCATGGCATCGGCATCAGCGCCGAGACCGAGGAGCGGGCGAGTGCGCCGTCGAAGGTCATGCTCGCCTCGATCGAGGCGGCGTCCGCATCACGGGCGACCGTGGTCACCTGGATGTGGTTCGGCAAGCCGAGGGTGCGGGTGACGATGTCCATGTCGCTGTGCATGGCCTCCGTCGGCAGCACCTTGAGCCCGAGCGAGGCGCCCGGCCACAGCGGCGCGGTCAGGTTCCACAGCGTCAGCTGCTCGAGCCGCCCGTAGCTGCCCTGCCGTACGGCGTCGGCCAGGGCTTGGTTGGCGGGGATGAACCGCTCGAACATGTCCACGAACACCCGGTCGCGGGCCCGTTCGACGATCTTCTGGGCGTCGATGAGGCTGCCGGCCAGCGGCAGCTCGACCAGCACGTGCTTGCCCGCCTCCAGCGCCCGCAGCGTCGTCGGCGCGTGCAGGGGCAGCGGCAGGCAGATGTCCACGAGGTCGAAATCGTCGGCGAAAGCCCGGTCCATCTCGGTGGCGGCGGCGAAGCCGAACTTCTGCGCGGCCTGGGCTGTCTTGTCCGGGTTGCGGCCGAACATCACCACCTCGACGTCGCCGCGCGCTGCGTAGACGGCGGCGTGCGCCTGGCCGAACCCGGTTCCCAGCAGGGCGATCTTCACGACGCCGCCTGGGTGGCCATGGAGAAGACGCCGAACCGGTTGTCGCGCGGGTCGAGTAGGCGGGTGTAGACCCGCCCGTCGGGGTCGGAATCCGGCCCGTACTCGACCGTGCCGCCCAGCTCGAGGGCCTTGGCGGCAACGGCCGGCACGTCCTCGACGAGGAAAGCCGGCATGACATAGTCGATGCCCTGCTCGTGCAGGCCGCCCGACGGCCACGGGTTGCCGGTGAAGATGCTGGAGTACGGCTTGTCGCCCGCGGTGTCGTCGAACTCGAACCGCCAGCCGAAGGCTTGACCGTAGAAGCTCTCGGTGGCCGCGGCGTCGCCGGTGCCGATCTCGAACCAGGCGTAGGAGCCGGGGACGGGCGTGGCGGCCATCTCCCCCATCTGGTCCTGGGCCTGCTCGGCGAACTCCGCCAGCCGCTGGGGTGCCCGGTTGTTCTGAAACAGCGTGAACACGTTCCCGCGCGGGTCGGCTAGGCGGGCGAAGGTGGTCACGTCACCGACCGCGGTGGCCGGGACGACGACCTGAGCGCCGAGCCGCTCCAGCTTGGCCTGGCAGGCGGCGACGTCGGCCGAGACGATCGCGACGTTCACTACCTCACCACCGGGGCCCTCGTAGATGGCGCCCATCGGGAACGGCATGCCGGGCGCCATGATCCTGGTGTAGGTCATGCCGCCGACCGAGGAGTCCGGGTCGACCGCGAAGCTACAGCCCAGCAGCGGGCCGTAGAAGACCTGGACAGCCTGGCCGTCGGCCGTGCTGATCTCGAACCAGACGACGTTGCCCGGCTCCATGAATCCCATCACGCACCTTCTTTCCTGAGCGGGATCGCCACCGGCCGCCGGGGGGCCACCGGCACGCATCCACGCTAGACGGCTTTGGGGACACGTCGTGTCCGCAAAGAGCGGGATACTCGAATGCGTGACCCAGGACCTGCCCGCCCGGATGCTGCGCCTGCTCTCGCTGCTCCAGATGCGCCGGGAATGGGCCGGCGCCGAGCTCGCCGACCGGCTCGGGGTGGCGGTGCGCACCGTGCGCCGCGACATCGACCGGCTCCGTGAGCTGGGCTATCCGGTCGACTCCGGTCCCGGGCACGCCGGCGGCTACCGGCTCGCGTCCGGCACCGATCTACCGCCGCTGCTGCTGGATGACGACGAAGCCGTGGCCATCGCCGTCGCGCTGCGCACCGCCACCGTCGGCCTGGCCGGGATCGCGGAGACCGCGCTGCGCGCCCTGGCCAAACTCGAACACGTCTTGCCCGCCCGGCTGCGCGGGCGCGTCACAGCCGTCCAACAGACGATCACGCCGCTGCACTACACCGGCGGCGGACCGCAAGCCGACCCCGCGGTCCTGGTCACCGTGGCGACCGCCTGCCGGGACCACGAAATCCTCACCTTCGACTACACCACCCGCACCGGCGCCACCGGCCCGCGGCGGGTCGAACCGCACGCCCTGGTGGTCGGCGCCGGGCTGTGGTACCTCGTCGCCTATGACACCGACCGCGACGGCTGGCGCCTGTACCGACTGGACCGGCTGACCAACCCGGCCCCCACCGGGCGGCGCGTCCCGCCCCGGGAGCTGCCCACCGCCGATCCGGCCGCGTTCGTCGCCGACAAGCTCTCTACCGCCCCGGTCCGCTACCGGGCGATCGCCACCGTAGCCGCCCCCGCTGAGACGGTGCGCGCCCGCACCTGGGGTGCCCTGCCCGGGCGCATCACCCCGGTCGACGCCCACACCTGCACCCTCGACCTATCCGGCGACTCGCTGCCCCGCATCGCCGCCATCCTCGCCAGCCTCGACACCGACTACACCCTCGACGCCAACCCCGACGTGCTCAACCACCTCGCCACCGTGGCCGACCGCGCTCGGCGGGCCGCGCGACCTGCTCTCTCACAATCAGCCCCTTCTGAGAAGTAGGTCCATGGTGGGACTCATCGGGGGCGACGAGATGCGCAGGTTTGAGCGACGACGGCCGAGCCGGCCGACTGTCCGTAGGAGGAACCTCAACAGGGCACCACGCCCGTGACCTGCGACGACACATCACTGCTGGTGAACTCGCGGGCCGCCGTCCCATAAGACCCGCCCGCGGAAGTGCCCGGTGGCCGGGGGCTGTGCGGTGCACCTCGACCAAATCGCCGTGTCCCGGACGAGCCAGGAGCACCTCGTCACGGGCGTGGGCGGGCACGAGCAGGGTGAGGCCCAGCCCGAAGGCGATCTCGGACCAGGTCGCCATCGCCAGCGAGCCATGGCTCCAGGCCATCAGGGCGCTGGCGTCGAGCACCTTCCCGCCGGCCGCCGAGGGCATCGGCGCCGCCGTTTCGGCAGCGTTCGGGACGCGTCCGCGACGGGGTGGTGACGGCGCACGAACGCCTCGCCTGGCCACGGTGCGCCGGCTTGGGCGTAGACGGCGCGGTAGTGCGCCAGGGTCGGGGCCCCGAAGCGCTCGGTGTGGATGCAGCCGGCTTCGACGTCGGCGGTGGGACGGTCCGCCATCCGCGCCTCGAGCGCGGCCATGGCCGCAGCGTCGAGCTCAGAATCGTCGATCTGGTCATCGACCGGGCGACTTCCGGGCACCGCGTCGGCCGGGGACGAGGCGGCGGGCACGATGTCGGCGAGAGGCTGGCCGTCCCGCACGACGTGGACGACCGCACCGCGGGCGGCGCGACGGATCGCCTCGGCGACGCCGGGCACGTCGTCGGGGGAGACCTCGAACGCTTCGCTCACACACCGAAGCTTACCGAGCGCGGCAAGCATCGATGGCAAGCATCCGGGCGAGCGTCTGGGGCACGCACCACCAACCCCAGGAGCCCGGCTCGGGTGCGGCACGGCCGGGTCGAGCAGCGGCCCCCGGTCCGTCTCCGGCGGTTTCGAAGCCCCACGGCACGGGTGCTCACGAGCGGACGGCGGAGGCGGGTGCAGCCGCGGCGAGGTGGGCGCCGACGGCGTAGGCGGGGTGGCGGCGGTCGAGGCGACCGCGGGCAATCTCGTAGGCGCGGGTGGTGGCGGGGTCGGCGTGCCCGGCGGCGTCCTGCACATCGCGCAGCGACGCGCCGGCATCAAGGGCCAGGGTGATGAAGGCGTGCCGCAGCGCGTGCGAGGAGACCCGCTCGACCGGGTCGATCCCGGCGGCCACGGCGAGGCGACGCAGCAGCCGCCGCGCCGGTCGGCTGGTCCATCCGCCCGCCGCCGGCGGCCGCAAACAACGGGGCGGTGCCCCCAGCTGACGCCGCGTCCTCGACGGCATCCTGGACGGCGACGCCGCTGCGGGAGGTGAGCATGGCGCGCAGCGCGCCGACCACCGGGCCGGGCAGCACCGTGGGGGCTTCGCGGCCGCCCTTGCGCTCGAGGGCGAGGACCTCGTGGCCGGCCTCGCGACGCCAGTGGCCGATGTCGCGGGAGAGCGCCTCGTCGATGCGCAGCCCGGTGTGGACCAGCAGCGACACCAACGCGTGCGCCCGTGGGGAGTCCTGCTCGGCGGCGGCGAGCAGTACGGCGACCTCGACCCGCGAGGGCCCCAGCGGGGTCTCGGTCCCGGCGCGGAGCCGCACCAGATGCGCAGCAGGTGAGGCCGGCCAGCCCAGCTGCTGCGCGGCGTAGGATACAGCCCCGGCACCACCGCGAGGCGCCGCGCGCGACGCCACCGAGAGTGGGCGCCCGGTGCGCTCGGAGGGAGCGAGCTCGAGCACCTGGGCCTAGCGGTCCAAATCCGCGAGCCCCGCGCGCCCCGGCGCGAGCCCGACCTGCCCGCACCAGCCCAGGAATTACTGCAGATCGCCGACGTAGGCCCGGCGCCGGTCGGCCCCGCGCGGCCGGCCGATGGCACGGGCGTGGTGGTGGGGGAGGGGTGGCCGTCGAAGACCGGGTCGGCCAGCAGCACCCATGGCAGGGATGCGAGGCCGGTATCCCGATCGGTCATGGCGGGCGCATCGAACCGGCAGGCAGGGGGGCTGTCGAGGCGATGGTCGGGGGAGTGCTCGGGTGAGTCGCCGACGGCGGCTTCTCGGTGCGACGAGGCCCCCACTGCACTGCTACATAATAACGCTGCTTGGGGCTATCCGCTCAAGCGGAGTAGTTTGATGTTGTGGGCGGGCCGCGGGCAGGGGTGCACTACCCGCGGTCGATGGGCGAGTTCGGGTCGTGGTTCGCCACCGACGCGGACTGCCTGGACTACCTGGAGTGGCTGCGCTGGCCGGGCGGGTTCTGCTGCCCGTCCTGTGGCCATGACCAGGGCTGGCGGCTGAGTGATCGTCGGTTCGAGTGCGCCGGCTGCCGGGCCCGGACCTCGACCACAGCCGGGACGATCTTCGATCGGACCCGGACCCCGCTGACGGTGTGGTTCGCCGCCTGCTGGGCCTTCGCCAGCGACAAGGGCGGGGTGTCCGCGCTTGCCCTGCAGCGCTCGTTGGAGATCGGCTCGTATCAGACCGCGTGGACGATGCTGCACCGGCTGCGCTCAGTGCTGGTGCGGCCCGACCGGGAGCAGCTGTCCGGAGTCGTGGAGGTCGACGAGACCTTCATCGGTGGCGACGAACCCGGGCTGCCCGGTGGCCGCGCGCGGCAAGAAGGTGCTCATCGGGATCGCGGTGGAGGTCGGTCAGGGCCGTGGGCTGGGGCGCTGCCGGATGGCGCCGCTGAGCGATGCCTCCAGCGCGTCGCTGCACGCCTTCATCGCCGAGCACGTCGAGCCCGGGGCCACGGTGATCACCGACGCTTGCCAGGGCTACCGCGGCCTGGAGGCGGCCGGCTATGTCCATGACCGGCGCAGCCAACGCGCCGCTCGCGCCGCCGGCGAGGACCCGCACGAGCTGCTGCCCGCGGTCCACCGAGTCGCCTCGTTGCTCAAGCGCTGGCTACTGGGCACCCATCAGGGCGCCGTCGAGCCCAGCCACCTGCCGGTCTACCTCGACGAGTTCGTCTTCCGGTTCAACCGCCGCCGCTCGCACAGCCGCGGGCTGCTGTACTACCGGGTCCTCGAGCTCGCGGTGGCCGGCAAACCGCTGCGCTATGCGGACCTGATCGCCGCCCGACGCCCCCGCGGCCAGCCGCCGAGGGCTGCCGGGGGCTCCGGCCACCCCGCCAGCCTCGATCGAGCCCGCGCCAACCGCCCCTGGCGGATCGCTGACCAGCCCAGCTCCGCTTAAGTGGATAGCCCCAACGCTGCTTATCAGGGCACCGGATCTGCGGGTGCCGCCGACCACCCGGCTCCCGCACCCCGCCGGACGCCTCGCGTGCCGACACGACCGACCACAGCGTGTGCCGGGGTGGTGGGGGAGCGGGGTTACCGTCGCGGACGTGCCCGCCGCCCCCGCGCCGCCCCCGCCCGGCGGACGGGACACCCCTCCGGCGGGTCAGCCCGGCGGCCAGTCCGGCGCCGGGTCGCGGGCCCCAGGCTCCCGGCTGCGCCCACCGCCGCCCGAGCAGTGGCACACGCCGCTACTGCTCGGGCTGGACGAGGCCGGCGCCGAGCACCCCCAGGGCCCCGGCGACCCCGACGACGAGACCCTGATCGCCCGGCGGTGGGGGTGTAGCTGCGGGTGGCGCGGCACTCGCCGTGAGGTGACCGCCCGCCACTTCCATCCCCGCGTGGGCGACGGCGGCCGGCTGCGCCGCCAGCGCCTGGCCCGCTCCGACCGCGAGCACCGCGGCGAGCTCGACGCCCACCTGGCCGCCATCACCCCGGCCACCCCCGTCCCCACCGCCGCGGGCCCCGGCACACCCCCGCCCGGCCCGGGGGCGCCGACCACCGCGACCGCCGACGGGGCGGGGGACCCTCCGATCGGGCCGCCACCGCGGCGGCGGCGCCTGACGCTGCCCCGCGAACCCGACCCCGCGGGCGCGCCGCGGGCCGGCGGATGGCCGAGGTCCCCCGAGCCCCCCGAACCGCCCGCCCCTCGCGGGCTCACCGAGCGGGCCTCCGCGGCCGCGGTGACCTCGCCCCTGCCGGCACCGCCAGCCGCCGGCTCAGGTCCCGGCGACCCCGCCCACCCCACCGAGCCCGCCGGCGCGGAGAGCGACGCCCGGGGCGGCGCCACGGATGGCGCTGACGCGATGATGGCCGCCGGATCCTCTGCGCCCGAGCACACACCAGCCGGGCAGACCCGGCTCGAGGAGACACCGACCGAGCAGACACCGGGCGCGGTCGGAGCCGGGTCCCGCGGGGACGAGGGCGGCGACGAGCTGGCGGCCGCCGCCCGCCGGGTGCGGCGAGCCCGCGACGAGCTCGACGCCGCCGAGCGGGCGCTCGACGCGGCGGTGCAGGCCGCCCGGGCCGGCGGGGCCAGCTGGCGCGCGATCGCCCGCGCCACCGGCATCGCGCATCGCACCGCGGCGGCCCGCTGGGGTCCGGCCACCGGCGGGCCCACGTTGTCATCCGAGCGAGGCCATCCGGGGTAGGGGCCAGCCCACCGGCGCCAACCCACTGGCCAGGACTCCGACGAGCTCGGGGCGGTCCGAGCTGCTCGACCGCATAGCGCGACAGGTCACGCGGTGGGCCGGACCGCGGGCTCTGACGGCAGTGGACTGGCCAGGTGTTGCCCCCTTCCGGATCGCTGCTTCTGTGTTGTCGCCCCTCCGGTGCTCGAGGGCGGATGGATCAGAGGCTCGCTGGACGGCGCCAGGCGCGCCATCGAGCTGACGGTGTCGCCGGCGACCACAGTCGTCGTCGGGGCCCTCCGTGATGATCCAGCGGAGGCTTCTCGTCGGTACGGACTGTTAACGCTTAACCCGTCGCGGGTCTTCTCGCCGTACTGCATACCCAGTAGCTCGACGCTGAAGTGTTCCCAGTCGGCCAGGCTTCCGACCGACACCGCCGGCGCTCTGGTCCACCCAGGGCTTGGATGAGCTCGTCGACCTCCCCGGGGAAACGGACCGGGAGCAATCCCGGCACCGCGCCCCGGGCCGAGGGGGTGGGGATGTTGTTGCCTCTCCATGCGCGGTTGGGTGGGCCGAGGCGCGGTGGGTAGGCCGGGGGGTTGTGACGATGGGGTGCTCGGCGGGGCCACGCCTGCTCGGGCAGGTTCGAGCGAGCTTCCAGCCCACGTTATCGACGTCGGGCGACAACGCCCTCCTGCCGCGGCACGCAGATGCCCAGCCGTGGCTGCGTCCGCACAAGTTCGTCGCCGCAGTCGAGAGGCGCACGCCGGGTTGGTGAACCGTCGTCGGAAGTCCTTCCATCCCCAGCGGTGCAGACGGCGCAACCACCGAGCGACTCGCCACCAGAGGTTGTCCCGAGTTCCGTGGAACTTCGGTGGCGGCCCGTTGTTGATCATGCGGCGCTGACGGGCTCAGTGTAGGTGTCGGGTCCGACAGTGGCGGTGGTGACATGCCGCTCGAGCGCGGTCCGCAGCGTCTTGAGGTGCAGGTGGCCGTTGACGCGGCGGAACTGCTTGCCGGCCTCGACCATGCCCGCGGCGCACCAGCGCAGCGCCATCGTCCCGTCGCGCCAGCGCTTGACGTTGGCCGAGTGATCCCGGCAGATCGAGATCATCGACTCGATCGCGTTGGTCGAGCGCAGCGTCCGCGCGAGGGTGGGCGGCACCCCGAGGCGCAGCACTGTGAGGGTGTCGGCCAGGCCCTCGCGCACGCTGGCCGCCGCCGAGGGGTGGGTCTTGTCGAGCTCGCCGGCCAGCGCGGTCAGGGCGGCCTCGGCCGCGAGGGCGGAGTCGGCGTGATAGGCGGTGCGCATCTTCGAGCCCACGGTGGAGCGCATCGTCTGCGGTAGGTGGTCCTGCACGTTGCGGATTTTGTGAAGCCGTCAAAGATCAACGTGTCGGCGAGTCGGGGCTCGCGGTGTTGGCTGGGGATGCAGCGGCGAACAGCTCGGCGGCGGTGCGGTGGCGGACCGCGGCGGGCGGTGGGAGATGGCCGTCATGTTCGAGCAAGGGGCGGGTTTCGCGGGCGACCATGGCGATCCCGGAGCGGGTGACATCACTGAGGGCGTCGGCCAGGGCGTCGAGGGTGGCCTGCTTGCGCAGGTGGAGCAGGGTCAGCAGGACCCGCTCACTGTTGCTGATCTTCTGGGGGAACACGCCGCCACGGGCGCCGGGCTGGCGGGGCCCGCCGCGGCGCTGGTGGGACAGCCGCTCGGCTTGGGCGGCTTGGCGGGGCGCGAGACGCTCGATGAGCCGGCGTAGCTCGTCACGGCCCAGACCGGTCAAGGCGGGGTCGGAGAGCGCGTCGATGATCGCGGCGCGCGGCGGTGGGGTGTCATGGTCGAGGAAGGCCAGCAGCTCGGCGGCGGTCGCGAACCGGACTGCGGCGAACCCCGGGTCCTGACCATGGTCCTCGAGGACCTCGCGGGTCTCGTGGACGGCGTCGGCCACCGCGGTCGGGCTGGTTTCGAGCAGGTCGGCCAGCAGGCTCATTGAGCGCACCTGCCTCTGGTAGAGCAGGCTGAGCAGCAGCCGGGCGGGATCGTCGAACAATGGCTTGCTGCCCCGGATTCGGGCTTGCCACCGAATATTACGCCCCTCCGTCGCTCAGCGTAACTATTGTCGGAGGACAGGCTCACCGGGCCGCTCGTCCACGAGCCCGGTCGTCACGACAAGCGCCCGGGATGCCGGGAATGACCTTCACTCGTGAACCCGGGACCGGTACGACGACGCACCGCCCGACTGCTCGCCCCGGCCGATGCCCTCGCCGACCGCGCGCAAAGGACAGCGCGAACTCGCGCGGCTGGGCGGGCGCGCCGCCCGCTACTCGGCGTCCGACCTATTTCGTCATGAGGCCAGAAGGCCTGGTCCCAGAGAAGATCACTCGCCGGCCGCCCGGGCCGGGCGGCACCCGGCGGGGACCCGGCCGGTGGCCGTCCGGCGGGCGGCGGGCCCGGACGTTTCCCGGGTGGCGGGGCGGCGGGACCGGGGTGCGAACGGGGTCTAACGCCGCATGTTGTAGCGGCCCGTTCTCGGCCGTCGCGACGAACGGCGCCGGAGTGGAGACCCACCCCTTCCATCGGGAGTGACCGAGTCGGGGAGGGGTCAGCTCCCCGACTCGCTCGAGCGGCGCCGGCGGGTCCCGGCGCGCCGTCCACCCTCGTCACCCGCTTAGGACGGCGCGCCGTGCGCGGGGAGCGCCGTCGCTCCGGGGCCTCCGTTGCGCCGGAGGCCGTCGGCCGGCGACGCCGCGCGCCGGAGCCCCGGACCTCCTTTGCGTCGCCCGGGTCGTCTGCCTCGTCGTTCCTCGCCCACGTCCGCATCCGCGGCCTCGTCGACGTCTTCGGCCTCGTCGACGTCTTCGGTCTCGTCGACTTCCTCTGACGCGTCCTCGTCGGATGCCTCGTCGTCCTGGTTCAGGTCCGAGTCCTCGGCCTCCGCCAGGTCCTCGTCTTGGTCCACGAACTCGTCGGTGTCGGCGTCCTCTGTCGTGATGTCGATCCGCACGATTCGGCCGCCGACGACGATGGAGCCGTGCAGGTCAATCGGGGACGAGAAGATGAACGAGCTGGCCTGGTAACCGCCAGCTCCTCGTCGAACGGGGGGCTCGCGCCCGCGCGACCGGCCCGGCAGGGCAGAGCCCACGCCGCCGATGGAGAGACCCCGCAGATCGACCGTGTCCGGCACCCGACGGGCGGGTATGACACCAACCACGTGCCAGAGATGACTCCGATACGCAGCGGAGAAGGTGCTCCCCGCCATGGCACACCGCCCCAGGTGGAGCCAGCGGCTCAACCACCCCACGAAGGCGACCGAACGCGACGACCTGCGCCGCGAGCAAGCCGTCGAGCGTCGACTGCAGGAGTTGCGCGAGGGACGCGCACCGCCGGCCTTCGACGCCGAGACCGACGCGAGACTCCGTGAGCTACTGGGCACCGGGCCAGGTCCATAAGGTCGGCGGCGGTGTTGATCTCACGAGATCAACGCGGCATCTGTCAGCCGGGACTACGCCCCGCCCAGCCTCGGGTCTGCCGAGGACCTCGATTCCGGCCTGGCGGGTGATCAGCCGCCGGGCGAGGTCGGTGAGGGGTTGGTCGGTGGCGTGGGCGTGCTCGCGTAGCCGGGTGAACGCCTCGCCCATGTCGAGGCGTCCCAGTTCGGCGAGGACACCCTTGGCCTGTTCGATGGTCGCGCGACGGTTCAGGGCGAGCTGGAGCCGAGGGGCGACGGCTTGCTGGACGGTCAAATCGCGTTCCTGCAAGATCGTGATGGTGGCCGCGTCGGCCAAGGCCTGGGCCGCCCGCAGGTCGGCCGGGGGAAGCGGGCCGGGGGTGGCCGCGAAGAGGTTCAGTGCGCCGATGGTCAGCCCGCGCAGGCGCATCGGCACCGCGTGCACGGACCGGAATCCTTGCTCGGCGGCTCGGGCGGTGAAGCGGGGCCACCGGCCGGGAACCGCGAGATCGGGGGAGTTGACCGGCTGCCCGGAGCGGTAGCAGTCCAGGCACGGTCCTTCGTCGGACTGGAGCTGGAAGAGCTCGACGAGCTGAACCGCCTCGCTGGAGGAGGCGACCAGTCGCAGGGTGCTCGCCGGGTCGGAGATCAGCAGTCCGGCGGCGTCGGCCGGGAACAGCGCGACGCAGTCGGTGGTCAGCCCGTGCAACAGGTCGAGCAGGTCGAAGTCCGCCACCAGCGTGTCGGTCAGGCGGATGAACGCCGCCAGCAGCGCGGTCGCCCGGTTGTCTGCCGGTGTGGCCATCAGCGCTCCTGGGTGAACCGCAGCCTGCGGGCGACGACGTCGCGGGCCACCGCGTCGATCGGCCGGTCGTGGACGAACGCGTGGGCGCGCAGAGTGGCCAGCGCGGCATCCGGGGTCACGTCGAGCTGCGCGATCACCATGCCGGTGGCCTGGTAGACCTCGGCACGCTCCAGCGGCACATCGGCCAGCCAGCCCTCGAGGTTCACGTCGGCGCCACCCTGGGGTCCCGCGGGCCCGGATGATCCTTCGATCTGCGGCGCCCCGGTCGGGTCGAGCCTGGCACCGGGGTGGGCGTCCAACACGGCCCAGAACGCGGCGTCCGAGGCGCGCAGCGCGCGAGCCAGCTCGCGCGGTCCGAACTGGCCGGGCTGGTCCCGGTAGAAGTCGAGGACCCCGATGCTGATCGGGCCGCCGCGCAGCGGGAAGACATACATCCCGCGCGCCCGGGTTTCCTGGACGACCGCGGCGGCGAAGACCGGCCACTTCTCGGAGACGCCCGCAGCAACGTCGGCGACCAGCACCGGGGCCCCGGAGGTGAACGCCTCCACACACGGGCCCTCGGAGAGCCGGAACTGCAACTCGTCGATCCGCGCCGCCGCCTCGTCGGTGGCCCACACCGGGTACTGATGATCTGGACTGGTCATCGCGGTGATCGCCGCCCCGGTCACCGGCAGCGCGCCGACACACAGCTGGCGGATACGCTGCGCCGCCCGCGCCCCGCCCTCCGCGAGAGCCGCGGCCAGACCCCGCTCGAAACTCGGCTGCTCACCGTCGGCTGTCACGTCGATTGCACCACTCACTGGTCGCGTCGGCCGCGCCCGAGGACCCGCGCTAAGCCGAGGGTCGCACCTAGTGAGGCACACCACGCCTATACGGCGACCGTACCCCTCCGAGCGCCTCCCCGCGCCGGGCGGCCTTGGGCGCTGTTGGGCCCTGTTACAGGTCGAGCGTTTCCTCGACGACGCCTTAGGCGCTGTTGGTCCGGCGCTGGTGGTGCATTCTTCGGGCGGCGCCGCCGGGCGACGCGGCGGCGAGGTCGAGGTGGTGGCGCTCGGCGAGAAGCAATGGCGCCAGCCCTCCTCATGGTAATGACTCAGAGTCACCACGTGGTCACGGTCGCTCGTGGCAGCTACGGTGGTCGAAGGACAGGGTCGCTCACCCGATAGGTCAGCGGATCGGTGAGTCGATCGCAGGTCGCCCCGGACCCCGGCGGCACCCCTGGTGACAGGGGCCGCGAACGGGGGCGCCATGACCTCAGCCAACGACACCGGAGCCACGACACCGGCCACCGTCGTGCCGACCACAGCGATCACACCGGATGCGTCGGCGATGACGACGTCGGCTTCCGGCGTCATGTCCCGCCGCGCCGGACGGTCTGTGCTGATCGGCCAGGCCTGGGCTGACCGGCCTCGGCGTCGGCGTCGGTCCGCGGGGGGAGGAACCCACCGATGATCACCAGCCGGGACCTGGACACGATCGGCCCCCCACCACCGCGGCACCGCATCCGCTCCCGGCCGCCCGACGCCTCCCTCGGGTCGGGGGCGGGGTCGGTGGCCGCGGTGCTCACACTCCGCGGGCGGTGTCCGCGCCCGGTCCTCGACGACCTCGCCGGCCGGGTCAGCGCCCTGCTCGCCGCGGGGATGGGGGAGCTGGTGATCGACTTGTCCGCGGTCACCGATGCCGACCCCGCGCTGTTGCGCGCCGTGGACCGTCTCCGCCGGGTGGTCGAGGAACGGGGCGGCCCGGTGTCGCTGCTCGGAGAGGACCCCGGCCGGGGTGGGGCCCATCCTGCGCGCCCTCACCCCCACCGAAGCGTTCCTGATCTATCGGTTCCCGTCCCACCCGCCACGGAAGCCCGCCCTGGCTCCGGGATCGGGGTAGGGCTCGACCCGATGGCGACCGGGCCTGGTACCCCGTGAACACCTCGGAGACCTCCCGCGCCGCCGCGGCCGGCTCCTGGCAGTGGCGGTGTGTGTTCTGCGGGGCCGACCCGGGCGGGGACACCGAACCGGTCTGCCCCCGCTGCGCGATCGAGCGCGCCGAGAACAGCTACGTCTTCGCCCCACCGGGGTTCGGCCTGGACACCTGCCACGGCACCAACCCAGCCCACGAGTGCACCCACCCCAGCCACGCCGCCGGGCTGCCCATCAACTGCTGGACCCGCCGGTGACCGCAACCGAACCAGAACCTCCCGCCCCGTTGTCCGCCGCGCCCGGGTCCCCCCTCACCCGTACCGCGGCCGACACGCCCGCCCCCGAGGCCACCTCGGTCAGCCCGGCGCACGCTGACCTGTCCGGTCGGCGACACGCGCTCAGTGAAGTCGCCGCCGAACTCGACCCCGACCGGCGGGCCGACCAGCCGGCGGTGGCGCTGCGCGACTACCGGCCCGGCTGTGTGTGCCTGGGGATCACCGGCCCGGTCGATCGGGCCATGGCCGAGCGCCTCCAGACGCTGCTCCGGGAGCTCCGCGTCCGTGGCCGCCGGGAACTGGTCATCACCCTGGCCGGGCTCGGCCCGTGGCACCCGCAGCTGGCCCGGGTCCTGGCCCACGCCCGCATCCAGTACCTCGTCGACGGCGCCCACGTCGAACTCTGCGATGTCCCCGACTCGCTGGCCGCTGAACTCGGGTCCGCTGGGCCGACCACCTTCCTGGTCGAGGACACCAACCCCCGTCCAGCCGCCCGGGAAGCACCACATCGTCGGGTCGCCGGCCCACCACGACCAGCAGAAAGCGCCGAGCCGTGACCCCGATCAGCAACCACGACACCACCAACAACTCGGGCGCTAGATGCTGCCGCCGAGCCAGAGCCCGAGCGGCACCGCTCCGACGAGCAGGCACCACTACGGGAGGTCGAACCGGACGACGACCAACACGGCGATCCCGGCCACAGCGAGCGCCCGGAGCGGGCCGAAGCCACGGGGCAGGAGCGACGTCACCACGGGGAAAGGCAGGTAGCGGTGGCACCAGAGGACCCCCACAGCGCCCCAAGGGAAGCGGGCCGGCGACCCGGACCGGTTGTCCCCGAGGCGGGCACGGTCCACCAGACAAACGCCACGGAGCAGCAGCGGGCCGCGCAGGTCGTTGCCAGCCACGCCACCGGCCCCGAGGATGCCCGCGAGCTCCTCGCAATGCTCGGCCTGCTCGACCTCCCCCGCCGCCGCGAGACCCACGCCGTGACCTCATCCCTTGATCCGGCCGTCATCACCGGCCCGCTGGTGGACACCGCAGCCGCAGCCGAAGCGCTGCACATGCTCGAGGCCACACTGCACCGGTTCGCTGACGCCAGGATTGTCAGTCCCGCCCGCGTCGACCCGGACGGGACGCGGTGGTGGAACCTGCGCGACGTGCGCGGCCAGGTCGGCGCCTACCTCCGCGAACCCAGCGAGGACTAGGCGATGTCGGAGATCGCGCAGCGCGTCCGCTGCGGGCGGCTCACTGCGACCGGGTTCACCGGGTTCATCACCTGGCGGGTCACCGACGACGGGCGGGCGATCTGCCCGCACTGCCTGACCCCGAGCGAGACGGTCGACGACGACACCTCCGTCCTGACCGACAACCCCGACGACCGATCGACGTCGGGCATGAGCCCCGAGTCCGCGTCACCAGGCGGATCGCTCACCAGCTTGTTCGCCGCGCTGAACACCGCCACCGCGCCTGCGCTGCCCGCCGATCTCGCGGTGACCCACCTGGCAGCTCGACGGCGACCGCGTCCCGCTCTCCGCTTGTTGCGATCGGGCCCGGGAGTCCACACCGCCGAACGGCGTCACCACCCAGGGACGGTGTCGGGGGTTGGGTGTAAGCCGGGACCAGCGGAGGGCCCCTCCGTCACGGACACCTGAAAGGAGGCGGCGATGGCCGCCACGATGAACTACTTCGAGATCGGCTCGCCGGACCCGGCCGCGGCCCGGCGCTTCTACGGCACGCTGTTCGACTGGACCTTCGGTGAGGCCTCCCCGCAGAACTACCACATGGTCAACACCGACCAAGGCGGACTCTGGGACACCACCTCCCTCGGCGGCGCGACGTGGGCGATCTTCTACGTGCAGGTCGATGACGTGCAGGCCACCATCAGCAACGCCGAATCGCTCGGCGCGACCGTGGCCGTCCCACTGGTCGACGGCGGCGCCATCGAGTTCGCTCACCTGCTCGACCCCCACGGCAACCGCTTCGGGGTATGGCGGCCCAAGCAGTCAACCTGACCTCCATGTCCAAGAGCAGGCCGCCAGCAAGACCTGCCGCACCGGGCGCCGTCCTGACCGACGACCACGACGTCCACCGATGCGTGGTCCACGGGCGTGGATGGCGTGGCCACGAGGGCGCGTTGTGTGGCGGCGTCGGCGTGGCAAGGGGTGCCGAGAGATCCACGAGCCCGGTGATCGACCGGTCACGAGTCCGGGCGATCATGGGGTCAAGCGGCGGCGGCCAGGGCAACGGTAGTCGGGCGGGGGGCGACCTCGTCCCGCAGCGCGGTGCAGACCACAACCCGTCGACGACCGACTTCCACGGTGCCGCCACGAGGACCGGGGGTGTGGAAGACCAAGCCGCGGCCCAACTGCAGGCCATCGTGCACCCCGAACCTCGCCTGTACCCGCAGGGAATGGACTGAGCCCAACAGCTGCCATGTGCAGACCACCAGCGGCACGTCCCGCGTCCCGCCCCAGGCCCGCCCCATCGTCCGGGCCTTGCTCGAGCACCACGGCGCCCGCGACGACCCCACGCCCGCGCTGTTCGTCGCGGGCAACGTGGTACGCGAGGGGCGCGCTCCCGCCTTCCGACACGGGCCGCGGCCCCGACGGGCGTGCCCGCTGGTCACGGCGAGGCGGCGCGGGAACTTCCGGTCCCCGCGCGCCCGCGCCCCCGGCCCGCCCCATGCAGAACGTGGAGCAGGTCGGGGACCTCGACGGCGAGGTCCCGGCACCCAGTCGCCGGGCCCGGAGCCGGGGCCGGGGGCCCGCCGGCATCGACGACGCGCTCATCCCGGTCCCGGGGCAACTGGCCGGGGAGCTCGTGCCGTCCGGGGCGGGCCAGTGGCCACCGAGGCCGAGCGGCGCGGTCACCGCGTCACCGCCACGGCGGCGATGGGTCGGGTCGGGGACGGTGGGGAACCCGCCGGGCAGACCCGGTAGGGCGTAGCACCCCGCGGGTACACCCGCGCCGGTGATGGGGGAACGGTCGACCGGCGGGTGGGTGCCCCGGCCCCGGGGGGAAAGGGTGGCCGGGCGGTGCCCCCGGTCGGCCGCCCTGGTTCGCCGGTCTGTGACAGTCGAGGCAGGCCGGTTCGACGGCGCCACCATCCACGCCTTCGTGCCGATCCTGGTCGAACGCGCGGTCCGCGACCGCCCCCTCGCCACGTCGGTCGCCCCGGCCTGGCGTCGACGCCCGCAGGCGCCGAAGGTTCACGTTCACCTCGTGGACCGCCGCGCGTAATCTCGGTCGATGGCCAAGACCAAGACCGTCGAGAGCCCGAAGCCGGCGGCCGGCACGAACCCGCCGACGCCGGGCGGGCAAGGGCAAGCCACCGTGACTCCCACCACGACCTCCCCGACCGCACTCGCGGGGGCACAGCCCGCTTCCTCGACCCCCACCCGCGGCCCTGTCCCCGGCCGCCCAGCGGTGGGTCTGGCTGACCAACTCGGTGACACCGTGGCCGGGACGGTCCGCGTCGTCCACACGGTGCTGCCGGGCCGGCTGCCCGCCTACCTGGGTGCCGGCGCCCTTCTGGCCCTCGGAGTGATCGACCCGCCGATCGCTCTCGCCGGGGGACTCGTCTACGAAGCTCTCCGACGCTGGAGCCCTCAGCAGCCGCAACCGAGCTGACTCGGCGCCTGCTCCCTGAGCAGCGGGCCGCCGCGCTTGCGGCTGCACTCGCCCCCGGCTATTCATGTAGGTAGAGATTTTCGGCTGCACCGTCCGCGACCCCGTCCCGGATCCCTACCCGACCTGGTCGACCGCCAGGTCACCGCCGACGCCCTGATCGTGCTGCCGCCCCTGATCGTGCTGCCGTCTGCCGTTGGGAAGCTGACGAGCTCGCGGCTCAGCACTGAGCCGACTGCACCGCCGCCGGGGGCGATCGCTTCAGTCCCCGGTCTGTGCTCGGCCGTTCCCGTCCGCGCGAGTGGGCGTCGCCCGAGGGGGACTCGCACCGACCTCGTGGGCCGGACGTCACGCGGCGGTGCCCCCCTTCGGTGGAGCGGTCGAGGTCGGGCAGGGGCGGGTGCAGATCTCGTGCGCTTCGTCGGCCGCGAGGCCGAGCATCCGCACCAGGTCGTCGGTGACCTGATCGGTCGCCTCGGCGTCGTCACGCTTGGGTTTCGTCGTGCAGGAGCTGTCCGAGACAAGCGCGGCCCGGGCCACGACCGTCATCGCGAGGTCGACGTCCTTGACGGTGAACCGGCCCGCACGGTCGGCCACCAGGATGTCGCGACGGGGCCGGGGGCGCGAGGCCCTTGTGCGAACCGGCGATCGCGAGGCCGTGCCGGAGCAGGACGTTGCTCAGATCCGGCTCTCGCTGGTGGAGACGCTGGGTTGGCCGGATCGAGCCCGCTGGCGAGGCTCGGGGCGAGCGGACTGTGGGCTGGTCCTCACGCTGCTGAGCGAGCCGCGGGGAGGATGGCCCGGTGCAGACGGTCCTGGGTGTGTTTCTCGGGCTCGCGGGGGCGGTTGTGGTGGTGGGGACGGTGCTGTCGGCGGCGCAGACGCTGGCCGTGCCCCGGGCGACGCCGGTGTTCATCACCCGATGGGTGTTCGTGCTGGTCGGCGCGGCGTTCGAGCCGGTCGGGCGGTTGCGCGACGGCGGGCGGCGCGACCGGCTGCTCGCGCTCTACGCGCCACTGAGCCTGCTGTGCCTGCCGGTGGTGTGGCTGACCCTGGTGATGGCCGGGTTCACGGCGATCTTCCGCGCCACCGGGCAGCCGTGGGACGCGGCGTTCCTGGAGAGCGGGTCGTCGCTGCTGACCCTGGGGTTCCGGGTGCCCGCGGGGCCGCCCGCGGCCGCGCTGGTGTTCGTCGAGGCGGTCTTCGGGCTCGCGCTGCTCGCGCTGCTCGTGTCGTACCTGCCGTCGATCTACGGGTCGTTCTCCCGGCGGGAGGTGATGGTCACCGCGCTGGAGACCCAGGCGGGCCGGCCGCCGTCGGCCGTCGCGCTACTCGGCCGGCTGGCCCGCATCGACGGCCTCGACCAGCTCGACCTGTTCTGGGCGGAGTGGCAACGCTGGTTCGCCGAGATCGAGGAGACCCACAGCACGTCGCCTAGCCTGGTCCTTTTCCGTTCACCCCAGCCCGACCGCTCGTGGGTCACCGCCGCGGGCGCCGTCCTGGACGCTGCGGCGCTCACCGCCTCGACGCTCGACCTGGGGCGTCGGCCCGGGGCCGAGCTGTGCCTGCGCTCGGGCTACCTCGCGTTGCAGCGCATCGGCGACTTCTACCTCATGCCCTACGACCCCGACCCCGACCCCGCGCCCAGCGATCCCGTCTCGGTGACACGGCCCGAGTTCGACGCCGCATGCCGCGAGCTGGCCGCGGCCGGGGCGCCGCTGCGGGCCGACCGCGACCAGGCGTGGCGTGACTTCGCCGGCTGGCGGGTCAACTACGACGCCGTCCTGCTCCGCTTCGCCTCGCTGTGCCGCGCCCCGACCGCACCGTGGTCCGCCGACCGACCGATCCCATTCCGCCGCGCCCCGATCACCCGCCGACGACTCCGCCGATAAGCGACGGGGCTTCGATCCGTGGCATCGGAGGCAACAGCGACCCAGGAGTGGCAGCAACTGGAGGTCCACGTCGGCCTCACCGGGGGTCCAAGCTCAGAGCAAGAAGGGGCCACCGTCACAGTGATCGACACGAACGAGCTCGCCAAGCGGAACGCCGGGTTCGCCACCGGCGGATCATTCGCCACCCTCAGGCTCATGCCCAGTGGCAGCCTGACCGTCATCGGATGCGTCGACCCTCGTGTCGACCCGTCCGACGTGCTCGGGCTCACGCTCGGCGAGGCAGCGGTGATCCGCAACGTCGGAGGGCGGGTCACGCCCGCGACACTCCAGAACGCTGGGGATGCTCTCGAAGGTCGTGCAGGGCCCGCACGGGCGACCCTGCCCCGGGCGACAACCACTACGCGGTTCTGCACCACACCGACTGCGGGATCACAGACCTGGCCGCCTTCCCGAGCTGTTGGCCGAATACTTCGAAGCTCCGGCCGGAGACCTGGACGCCAAGGCGGTCACCGACCCGCTCGCCGCCGTCCGCGTCGACGTCGTCGACGGGGCGCTGTTCGTCAACACCGCGAGCCTCGGCAGCTGCCGGGACGGGTCCGATCTCGCCGTCCCGGGCGAGCAGCCCGGGCCCGTCCGGGTGGGAGACGCCCCCGCAGGACGTACGACCCGCGCTGCGTGCCGGGCGAGCCCCCGCCGCGGCCGGCAGCGGGGACCAGCACCCGGATCGCCACCGCGCTGGGGCGGCGGGGCAGGATCGTAGCTGTGCATGTGGGCGAGCTCGACGGCACCCTGATGGGTGCCCAGCAGCCAGCGTTTGATCAGCGAGGCGACCCGGTGCACGGCGGGCAGCAGTTCGTTCGGGTCGTCCCCGCGGGCGCGGGCGGCGCGTTGGCTAGCCGGTCATGGGTGTAGCCGAGCGCCTCCAGACCGCGGTAGCCCTGCCAGGCGTCGGTGATCACCGTGGCACCGGGCTCGACACTCGCCCGCGAAGCGGTGCAGCGACGCGCTGGAGGCATCGGTCAGCGGCGCCATCCGGCAACGCCCGATGCCACGCCCGCCCGGTTTGACCTCGACGGCGATCGCGGTGAGCACCTTCTTCCCGCGAGCGCGTCCATCCCGAACGCCGGGTTCGTCGCCGCCGATGAAGGTCTCGTCGACCTCGACCGTGCCGGTGAGCCGGTCGCGACCGGGGCGTACCACCACTGAGCGCAACCGGTGCAGCATCGTCCACGCGGTTTGATACGAGCCGATCTCCCGCGAGCGCTGCAGGCTGGAGCGCGGACCCGCCGCCCTTGTCGCTGGGGAAGGCCCAGCAGGCGGCGAACCACACCGTGAGCGGCGTCCGGGTCCGGTCGAAGATCGCGGCGCCCTCGAAGCGCCAATCACCCAGGCGCCACCCGTCGTCATGACCACAGGCCGGGCCGCAGAACCCGGCCGGCCAGCGCAGCCACTCGAGGTGGTCCAGACAGTCGGCGTCGGTGCGAAACCAGGCCCTGGAACTCGCCGACCGACCTCGGGTAGTGCACGCCTGCGCGAGGCGGATCCTGATAGCGCGACGGTGCTCGATGCCGCGTGTGTCCCGGCTGCCCGACGGTTCTGCCGCGAGAGGCCGACGACACACCGTGAGAACACGCCTCGCATCGGGTGGAACTCGCGATGGTCCGGAACCCATGGCAGCGATTGACACGACTGACCCCTAATAGTGCGGGCGGCCTCGCCCGCACGGTCCCCGACAACTCATTGGGAGTACCTGGTGGCGATCGAGACCCGTGGCCTGCAGCACGTGGCGACCTTCTGCGGGCAGTGCAACTGCGGCTGCCCCGAGCTCTACCTCGACCCGAGCGCGGACGAGGAACGACGCGTCGTGATCACCGACGACTTCGGGCAGCGCATCCAGATGAGCCTCATCCAGCTCCGCGACCTCGTGACCGCCGCCCGCCACGGCGTCCTCGACGAGGTCCTCGCGGGCGTCGGGTCCTGACCCGGCATCGTCGACCCCGACCCGAGGGGTCGTCACATCGACAGAGCGGCAGTGTCCTCGGCTCGAGGGTGAACTGGTCTGTTCGAGGTATACCCCGGGGGCCGTGCCCAGGTGCATCCTAAGGGCAGGGCCGCCTGTTGGGGGCGGGGCGCACCGCCCGGGAGGCCAGAGCCATGAGCCACGCCGTCGACCAGAGTCATGACCCACGCCGTCGACCGCACCGATGTCTCCGGCCCGGTCCGGGCCGCGCTTGCGGCGCTGGCCGAGTGCGGGCGGATCAGCACCGGCTGCGCCGGCTCGATGATCGAGCTCGAGGGCATGAGCAGCGAGGTACGCACCGCCCTGGACTGTGCCGACCTGTGTTCGGTCACTGAGCGGGTCCTCGCCCGCCACGGCGGCATCGGCTCCGACCGCGCAGTCTCGGCCGCCGTCGACGCCGCCATCGCGGCCTGCGCGGCCAGCGCCGCGGGCTGTGGTGCGCACGCCGACCACCACGCGCACTGCGCCGCGCATGCCCGCTCGGCGGCGGCCACCGCGGAGGCGCTCACTGCGCTGCGCCGAAGCTGATCACCAGCCGGCCGGCGATGACCGGTCCACCCTCCCGGGCCCTCGGAGGCCCTCAGGCGGTCGCCTGCGGCGCCCGCATCTGGTCGATCTGATGCCCACCGACCTCGACCTGGGTCTGCGCCACCGCCGCGAACGCCTGACCGGCCCCGCGGGTGAGGTAGGAGCGGGACATGTCGACCCCGCCCTGGTGGTGCGCGATCATGACGACGAGCCACGCTCGGTCGAACGCCGAGCCGGACATGCCTTGCAGCCGGTCGAGGGTGGCCGCGTCCGGCCATCCCCGGCATGCGCCCCAGCGGCACGCCGTTCTCACCCGGCACGGGGGCGCGCGAGAGGTGGAGCTGGCCGGCGAGCTGCCCCTGCTCCTCCACGTCGGTGTAGTTTATGCTCTGCACCAGCTGGGTAACAGCGGGGTCGGCGGCCCGGCCCGGGACCATCTCGGTGAGCTCCACACCCTGCACGACGTGCCGCATCATCATCTGGGCGTAGGCCACGTCGGCAGCGTGCTGCTCCGCGTCGAGTGCCGCGGGGCCGGTGGTCGGAGCGGGTGCGGGCGGTGCAGTTAAGGCCGAGGCGTCGGCACAGCCCGCGGCCAGCGCGGTGGTGACCAGGACGGCCGCTGCCGGTCGGAGCAGCATCATCGTCCGCATGAGAGCAACATGGTTCATCGCGCGTGCGCTCGCGGTCAGTCTGCTCAGAGCATCGCCAGCAGCATCCCGGCCATACCGAGGCTCATGAGCAGGTGACAGCCGGCGTCCAGGCGCGGGCCGGTGCTGCGCGTCCGCGTCGCCGGCGGCGCGAGAGCTACCGCGCCGCCCGTACCACTGCGGGCAGCGCCCTCGCTGGACGGCCCATCGGCGGACGGGCTGCCGGTGGCCGAGCCCGACAGCGACTCCCCGGTCACCTCGGTAGCTGGTGCGCGGCCGTTCGCGCCGCCCGGTCGAGCGATCCGCGTCGCCCAGAACACGACCGCGGCGCCCAGCAGGACGATGAACACCCAGCTCCCCACCGTCGCCCACACCGGCGTCGAGGCCGACATCGGCCCACCGCCGAACCCGGCCATGCCCCTCATCCCGGGCATCCCCGGCACGGCGGCCATCCCGTCGCCGCTCTGGTCGTGGTGCCCGCCCATCGCTGCCATCGCTGTACCCATGAGCTGGGGCATCGCCGCGACCATCCAGACCATCGCGGCATTCGTGCCGAGGTGATAGCCCTCGGTTACCCGCGCACGCCCGGCCGCGGGCCGCGCCAGCCGGGCCAGGAACCACACCGCGAACACACCGAACACCACGATCTGAAGGCCACCGCTCGCGGTGGACGGGCCGCCGGTCAGCGCCCACGACATCGCGATCATCGCGATGCTCATGAGCAGTGAGACAGCTCGGCCACCCGGCTACCGGTGCGGTCGGCCCCGCTGCTTAGCTCGGCCAGGCGGAGCAGCGAGTACAGGCCGGTGAACGCGAAGACGACGGTGAAGGCCCAGGACAACGTCGAGGCGAACACAGCTATCCCTTCCGATGATTCACCTGACAGTGTCGTCAGCGACGGCATCGCGGTTCCCGGGCGTACGCGAGTCCGGCCGCTCGCGGCACCCCTCGCGGTGAATGGGGGAACCGCGCTGACCCAGCCAGACGATGCCGGAGGGTTGCTGGGAACCCTGTGGTCAGCGACTGCATGCCCGCCGCTCGCGGCACCCCACGCGGCGCCCGTCAGCGGCCGGTGTCGGTGCCGGTGTCGTGCGCGGTGGGTTCGTCGAGGGCGTCGACGAGGTTGGCGCGCGCCCGCGCCACCCGGGACCGCATCGTCCCGACCGGGCAGCTGCAGACCGCCGCGGCCTCGGCGTACCCGAGACGACGACGAGCTGGGTCAGCACGAACGCCTCGCGGCGCTCAGGGGCCAGCGCGTCGAGGGCGGCCTGCAGCGCGACCTTCTCGGCGATGTCACCGATCCGGGCCGGCCCACCGGCTCGTCGGAATCGCTGATCACGCCGGGGCCCGCCGAGCGGCGGGCACGACGACGCAGGTGATCCGCCGCGACCCGCCGCGCGATGGCCAGCAACCAGGGGCGGGCCGGGGCCACGGCCCGATAACGCGGCAGGGAACGGAAAGCCCGTTCGTAGGTTTCCTGCGCGAGATCGCAGGCCACTGCCCGCTCGGCGAGATGGACCAGCAGCCGCCACATCTGGTCTTGGGTCAGCCGGACGAACTCGTCGGCGGCCGCTTGGTCGCCGTCGCGCGCGAGCAGCGCGGCACGCGTGGCCGCTGGGTCGTCCATGCGGGCGGTGTCCTCCGATCCCACCGGACGAGGCGTGTCTACGACGGGCTCGCGTAGGCGCGCTAGTACTACAGCCGGATTTTGGGGTGGCTGGTGCGGGTTTCGTAGTGGCAGCGGCGGGCTCGGGCTTGGTGTCGTCTGCGTCAGTGTGACCAGCTCAGGATGGTCTCGATGGCGTGGACCGGCGCCCAGATCAGGGCGTTGAGCAGTCGCCGTATCTCGGCGAGCGAGAGCGGGATCAGCTCGCCGATCGGGGCGGGGAGGTTCCAGGGCCCCCTTATCTGTAGCGGGACCGCCGGTGTCAAGCAGCGGTGTCGTGTTCTTCGCCGTCGTTCGGGCAGGGGTGACCTTCCCCCGATTCCACGGACACCTACCCTGAGGCGACGGTGATCGCCGGGAAGGATGTCCCCATGCCTCCTGCGTTCCCGCCGGAGTTCCGGCGTCGTGCTGTGGAGTTGTTTCGCGAGCGAGAGAAGCCCGTGGCCAAGCTCGCCAGCGAGCTCGGCATCTCCGAGTCGTGCCTGCGCCGCTGGGCCGCCGAGGACGACGTCGACGCCGCCCGCAAGAACGGGGTGAGCAGCGACGAGCGCCGCGAGCTGGCCCAGCTGCGCCGCGAGAAGCGCCGCCTCGAGGTGGAGAACGAGATCCTGCGCCGAGCCGCGGCGTACTTCGCGCGGGAGAACGTCCTCCCAAAATGATCTACCCGGTGGTCCGTGAGCTCGCCGCTGACGGCGTTGCCGTCGCGACGGCCTGCCGGGTCCTGCAGGTGTCCACCTCGGGCTACTACGCCTGGCGCGACCGCCCGACCAGCGCCCGAGAACACTCGAACCTCGAACTGGTCGAGGTCATCAAGACCATCCACGCCGACTCCCGCGGCACCTACGGGGCGCCGCGGGTGCACGCTGAGCTGCGCCTGGGCGCCCCGCAGCTGGCGGTGAGCCGCAAGCGCGTGGAGCGCCTGATGCGGGTGCACGGGATCGTCGGGGTGCACCGCCGGCGCGGCGCTGGGGTCACCCGCCGCGACCGCGATGCGACGCCGAACGCCGACCTGGTCGAACGCCGGTTCCGTGCCGAGGCACCGGATCAGCTGTGGTGCTGCGACATCACCCAGCACCGCACCGGCGAGGGCTGGCTGTACTGCGCGGTCGTGCTCGACGTGTACTCGCGTCGAGTCGTCGGCTGGTCGATCGCTGATCACCTGCGCAGCGAGATCGTCGTCGACGCCCTGGACATGGCTTGCTGGCGACGCAAACCCGCAGGCCAGAGAACCGTGGTCCACGCCGACCACGGCAGCCAATACACGTCATGGGCGTTCGGGCAACGCCTGCGCAGCGCCGGGCTGCTGGGCTCGATGGGCAGCATCGGGGATTGCTTCGATTGCGAGCATCCTGTGGTCGCTGCCGGTCGGGGTCTGACCCTTGTTATGACCGGCCCTGCGGGTGCCTTCGCGTTGACGTGTCGGCCCCGGCCGGTGGCGACGCCCCTGCCCGCTGGCCGGGTGGGCAGTGACCTCATAGGAGCCTGACCCAACCAGGTCCCATCGCAGTCCTGTCCGCCCGCCCGACCAGCGGAACTCGGACCGGGATCTGTGAAGGAGACCCACGGCCATGCCCAGCATGAAGCTGCGCCGCGACGATGTCATCGTCGGCGTCGACACCCACAAAGACGAACACGTCGCGGTTCTTCTCGACGGATTCGGCGGCCGGCTCGGGGAGCTGTTCATTCCGGCGACTCTGGCCGGGTTCGCCGCGCTGTTGAAGTTTTGCCGCGACCACGTCGGGCCCGAGGGCAGCCTGATCGGGTTCGGGGTCGAGGGCACCGGTTCCTACGGCATCGGACTCGCGCGGTTCCTGCGCCGCACAGGCCTGACCGTCCACGAGGTCCATCGCCCACCGCGGAAGGGCGAGCGGCGGCTCTCGGGCAAGAGCGACACCATCGACGCCGAACACGCCGCCCGCCAGGTCCTCACCGGCACGAAGGCGCCGGTGCCCAAGACCGCGTCCGGGGCGGTCGAGGCGCTGCGGCTGCTCAAGGTCGCCCGTGACACCGCGGTCAAGGCCCGCAGCAGCGCCATCATCACCCTCAAAGCCACCCTGGTCACCGCGACCGAGGACCTTCGCGGCGAGCTCGAGCCGCTCACCGACTACCAGCTGATCACCGCTTGCGCCGCCCTTCAAGCCGGCGCCGAGCTCGACGACCCGGACGCGGCGATGCGCCACGTGCTGCGCTCGCTCGCCCGTCGCTGGCTCGAGCTGCACGACGAGATCAAGACCCACAGCCGCCACCTCAAGGCCCAGACCACCGCCGCCGCGCCGCGACTGGTCGAAGCCGTCGGGATCGGGCTCGACATCGCCGCGGAAATGCTGGTGACCGGGGGCGACAACAACGATCGGGTCCGCTCGGAGTCGGCGTTCGCGAAACTCTGCGGAGCCAGCCCGATCCCCGCCGGATCCGGCAAGACCAACGGCCGCCACCGACTCAATCGTGGCGGGAACCGCCAAGCCAACGCCGCGCTCTACCGGGCGATCATCGTCCGCATGCGCTGGCACCAGCCCACCATCGACTACGTCGCCCGCCGCACCGCCGAAGGCCTGTCCAAGCGCGAGATCATCCGCTGCCTCAAGCGCTACCTCGCCCGCGAAATCTACCGGCTGCTCCCGCCACCCTCACCGAGCCCCGCGGCCAGCCCGCCGCTTCCTCAAGCCGCCTGAGACCCGCTTGCGATCTATAGGAGCATCAACGCCCTGGCCGAGAGCTTCTTCTCCAGCCTGCAGGTCGAACTGCTCGACCGGCAGAGCTGGTCGACCCGCCAGCAGCTCGCGAACGCGATCTTCGAGTGGATCGAAGCCTGGTACAACCCGCGGCGTCGCCACTCAGCGCTGGGCTACCGCAGCCCAGCCGAGTACGAGAACCTCCAACCCGCCGCTACCGCAGCGGCTTGACCCCCAAGCCGCACCCGTCCGTGGAACCGGGGGAAGGTCAGGGGTGGTCGGCGTCGGCGTGTAGCCGCGGTCAACGTGGAGCGCCCGGTGGACGAACGACCTTGACCGCGGCGAAGAGCCGGCGCAGGCTCGCGCGGCCGAGAAGGACGACCTGGCTGGGGGTTCAGGTCATGGTCGTTCTCCGTTCGGTGGGTGGGGGCTCAGTGGTGGTGCGCGGGCGCCCAGCCTTATCTCGGTGCACGAAGACGTGACGTCTTCGGCGACGTGATGATGGATAGGGGCGTGCCCTCGCGGGCAGGGGTGCGACCGCTCGGTCTTTTGAGGCCGTGCCGGCAGCGGGAGTGCGGCGGCGGGGGGCGGGCAGGAGCAGGCCGCGGGCATCGCTGGGGTGGGCAGATGCGCGCACCACAGATCGGTGGCGAGCAGGTCCCCGTCGGGCGCGGGGGCGCCCTGGTCGCACCACAGATCGGTCCTTCCGCCGTGTTAGACCGGGGCGAAGGCTTGGTCGCCGAGGTCGCGCAGGGTGTGGTGCGCCCAGCGAGTGATCTTGCGGGCGACCGAGAGGGCGGCGCGGTTGCCGCCGGCGCGGTCGCGGACGGCGGTGTAGTAGGCGTGGTCGGGCGCGCCGGGTCGGGCGGCGCACTTGGCGGCTTCGAACAACGCCCAACGCAGCAGCGGCGAGCCTTGGCGGGAGAGCTGGCCGGGAGCGCGTTTGTCGTCCGAGGCGTGCACGGTGATGTCCAGGCCGGTGTGGCGGACGGCCTTGCGGGAGGCGGAGAACCGGCGGGTGTCGCCGAGCTCGGCCCAGATCGCCGCCGAGGTGATCGCGCCGACGCCGTAGTGGGCCTGCAGGGCCCGACACCCGGGTTGGCGGCGGGCGAAGGCGGCGATCTGGCGGCGCAGCGGGACCAGCTCGGCGTCGAGGCGGTCGAGCACCCGCAGCGCGGTGAGCACTTGCTGGTGCGCGGCCGCCGAGAGCCCGGTGCCCACCTCGAGACGGCGGCGGGTCTGCGGGGCGAGCAGGTCCCCGTCGGGCGCGGGGGCGCCCAGGTGGAACAGGGTGGCGTGCAGCCGTTGGACCCAGCCGGTGTGCTCGTCGCGCAGATCTTTGAACAGCTCGAGCAGTGCCCGCAGCTCGGTGACCTGCTCGGGCGGGATCCACGACTCGGGCAGCCGCCGCTCGGCCAGTAGCTCGCGCAGATGCCGCGCATCGAGCCGGTCGGTCTTGGCGCGACGCTTCGGGCCCCGTGCCGCGGCGGTGTCGGCCGGCTCGGCCAGGTGCGCCTCCACCCCGGCCGCGGCCAGCTCCTCGACCACGAACCGCCAGCCGGTGCAGGCCTCCACCGCGAACCGGGCCGGGCGTTCGGTGACCTCGGTGGCCAGCCAGCGGCGCAGCATCTCCCGGCTGGCCTGAATGCGTCCGCGCCGCACCACGCCCGACTCCTCGTCGAGGTAGTCGAAAGTGATCTGCCGCCGGTGCACGTCCAACCCGCCTACGATGCCCATCAGGGACCTCCTCATGCTCCTTCGAACTCACCCGCACGAATCGTGCGCGCGAGCTGAGGGGGTCCCGCTACATGTCATCTTTTTCCCGGGGCCGGGTGCCGGCTCGGGTGATGGTCAGGAAGGCATGGGCGAGCATGGCCAGGGTGATGTGGCGATACCAGCTGGGGTAGCGGCGGACCTGGTAGTGGTCGAGACCGACTTCGTTCTTCGCGGTCTGGAAGGTCTCCTCGATCGCCCACCGGACCCCGGCGATCCGGGCTAGCTCGCGCAGCGGGGTGTGGGCCGGGGCGGCGGCGAGGTAGTAGGCCAGGTCGGTGGGGTCGGTCAGGCTGCGTCGGGCGAGCAGCCAGTGCTCGGGTCCGCCGCGCTGTTCGGGCAGTGGGCGGACCCGGGCGCGGGCCCACTGGTAGGTCCGTGGGCCTTTCGCGCCGGCGCCGACGGTGATCGTGGTCCAGCACCTGGGGTCCAGGGCCGCGACCGCGGCGTCGATGCGGCCCTCGCCGCCGGCGGCCGGGTGGACCTGCTGGTTCGAGGCGACGGCGAGCACGTAGGACATCCCCCGCTCGTCAAGCATCCGGCGCAGGGCGCTGACCTGGCCGTAGGCCTCGTCGCCGGTCACCCACGCCGCGGGCACCCCGGCGTCCAGGGCGCGGGTGAGCATCTTCTCGGCCAGCTCGGGCTTGGTGGCGAACCCCACCTCGTCGCCGATCCCGGCTTCGGTGCAGCGTTCGCGGTCCTCGGTCCAGGACTTGGGCAGGTACAGCTCGCGGTCGAGCAGGGTGCGTCCGACCGGGGTGGCGTAGGCCAAAAACACCCCGATCTGGCAGTTCTCGATCCGCCCCGCAGTGCCGGAGTACTGCCGCTGCACCCCGGCGGACTTGGTGCCCTTCTTGAGGAACCCGGTGTCGTCGACCACGAGCACCCCGCCGGGGTCGCCGAGCTCGTCGATCACCCAGTCGCGCAGGTCGTCGCGCAGCAGGTCGGGATCCCAGTCCGCGCCGTTCAGCAGCCACTGCACCGAGTCCGGGGACCGGGCCCCGGTGGCCTCCGAGATCGTCCACCCGTTCTTGCGCTCCAACGGCGCCATCAACGACCGCACGTACCCCACGGCCCGGGCTCGCGGCTCACAACGCCCGAACCGCGGCCACAGCAGCGCCTCGACCTGGGAGAACTCCTGCGCCCAGCCTGCTACCTCGGCCACACTGACATCGTCGCCCACCCGCCAGACAAGATCTTATTTGGCGGTCGAGGCCAAGCCGACACGCCGAGCCTCGCGCACCAAATCCGGCTGTAGTACTAGCGGCCCGGTCCCGGCGAATCACCCTAGGTGTTCCGCGCCGCGGGTGAGACCGCATCATGGACGAACTGTGCGAGGCAACGCCCGCCCCGACCGATCGTCCGATTCGCGAAGGCCAACCGGCTTAAAGCGGGAACCGCAGCGTGTTCGCGTGCGACTCTGACCTCGAGCCCGCTCATGTGCCCATCAACTGCGGAAGTCGGGTGTTAGCGCTCGGGTCCAGCGAGTCCTGAGTAGCGAGTACTCGGATTTCCTCCGGGTCGCACTCGGGAACTACTTGCAGGACTCTTTATTCCCCCGGCTGACCACGGATGCGAGGTCGCGCCGGCCGTTCAGCCCGAGCTTGCTGTAGACGACGTGCAACACGTTGTCCACGGTCCGCACCGAGACCACGAGCTGCTCCGCGATGGCCCGGCTGGTCAGGCCAGACGCAGCGAGCGCGGCGATCTCATGCTCGCGCCGAGTGAGCTCCGACGACGAATCGAGACCCGCGAGCGCGGGCGTCCGCGCGCCCTCGCACTCCTGGACCCACTGCCGCGCGCGCAGTGCGGAGGTGTTGCCCGGCCCACGGCCGCCAGCCGCCCGGTGAAGGTGGCACGCCTGCGCCGCCGCCTCCGCCGCGAGGAGGTGCGCGCCCATGACGGCGAAACGGCCCGCCACACCGTCCAGCGCGACGGCGTCACCCTCGGTATAGGCCCGGGCGTGGTCGACGTAGGCGGCGACCAGCGCCCCCTCGGCATGCACCGCGGCCACCTCCAGGCGGTCGGCGACCGGGGTGACCGCGCCGAGGCGCACCGCGGTGTGCAGCGCCACGAGATGGGCCTGCAGCACGCCGTCGCGTTCGGCGTGGTCCGCGGCGGCCAGGCACGCCCGCTCGGCTTCCGGCAGCCGGTCTCCGGCTACGGCCGTCCATACCGGGGCCAGCCCGGCCCAAGGGGCGTAGGCATTGCCGCCCTCGCTAAGCACCCGTTGCAACTGCCGCGACGCCGTGGTGGCGGCCTCGAGGTCACCGATCGCCACGCCGGCCTGGACGACCTCGTACCACAGCACGGCGAGCAGCGGCAGCGCATCCGGCCGCAAGCCGGCCGTGGCATCACGCAGCCAGTGCAGCGAGGTCCGCATCCTGCCGCGCAGTCCCGCGGTCACGCCCAGCCACCCGGCGTAGAGGGCCTTGGCAGTCGCGTCGCCGTCCGTCACCGCGCAGTCGTAACCCTCCCGGGCCAGACGGTTGGCCTCGTCGAGTCGACCGCTGAACACGTGCGACTCGCACCGGCCCGTGTCCAGCTGCAGGTGCGCCCACTCCGCGGTCAGTACGAGCGGTGTGATGCTGGCCTCGATCGCCTCCCGAGCCCGCTCGGCCAGCCACACGCTCACGTCGTAGCGCGCGGATCGCCGCAGGGCGGCCGACGCGACGGCGAGCGCCTGCAGCTTGGTGGCGTCGACCCCGCCGTCAGGGGTCAGCAGATGCTCGGCGAGCTCGAGCGCCTGCTTGGTGCCATCATAAGGCGGGAACAGCGCAGCCTCGAGCGTGGCCAGCTCCGGCGCGGTGGGTTCCGCAGTGAGGTCCGACCCGAGATCGCGCAGCACGGTCGCCGCCCGAGCAGGCCGGCCCAGTCCCCAGTACAGGTTCGCCACCCTGGTGACGGCCAGTTGGGTGCGGCGCTCAAAGGTGTCAGCCCGGAACCACAGACCGGCGAACAGCTCCTCCGCCTCGGCCGAGCGACCAAGCCCGATGAGCACCTGCCCCAAGACGAACGACGCCGGGTAGCCGCCGCCCTGTTCAACCGCCGCCCGACCCAGCCGCTCGGCCGCGAGGTAGTCGACCTTCATCATGCTCTCGGCGGCCACGCGGAGCATCTCCGCGTCGGTGGGCAACCCGGCGGCCAGCCGCCACGTCACCGCGCGGAGGCGATCCACGGACCGGCCGACCCCGGACTCCTGCAGCGACTCGGCCAGCTGACGGTAGACGGCCTTCTCCCTACGCGGGGAGGTGCGCTGGCGCACCACCTCGCCGTAGAGCGGGTGGGCCAGACGCAGCTCCATACGACGGTCGAGGCGCTCCGAGACGATCAGGCCCTTCCGCTCCAGGGCGGAGAGGACCTCGGGACCCACCACCCGCTCGGGGGTGTCCGCTCCCAGAGGCTCGCCGAAGGCCAGCAGCTCCAGCACCGTCTGCTCGTCGGACTCAAGCGAACCCATCCGAGCGTCGATGACCTCGGTCAACCGAGGCGAGGGCACCAGCGGCCCGTTCCAGCGCCACACGTCCTCGAGGCACAGCGCACCGCTGGAGAGCCCACCCTCGACCAGCTCCCGCAGGAACAGGGTGTTGCCCAGGCTGAGCTCCCAGAGGTGGTGCAGCGTGGCGCCGTCGACCTGCCCCCCGAGCACCTGGCGCACCAGCTCGTCGGCCTGCGCCCGCTCGAGCCCCTGGATGTCGATGCGCTCGGCCAGCCCCTCCTTCCACAGCGCGAAGATCGGATCCGGCACCGTCACCCCGGTGCGGGCGGTCACCACGACGGTGGCCGCGCCGGTCACGGCCAGGTGATGGATCAGCGCCGTCGAGGTCGCATCTAGACTAGGGGCAAAGCCGTTCAGTTAGGCCGAGTGAACACGGGTCAAGGACCTGTCGTGGGCGTGTCGATCATGATGGTGATGTTGCGGCTGGGGCCGCGGTGGCGTCCTTTGGCGCTGCTGGCGACGTAGGTCGAGATGGCTCGTTTGACCACGCGAGGATGGGTGCGGGCGCGCCGGACGGGTAGCAGGTGCTCGAGCACGGCGCGGCCGATGACCCCGACGAGGTCGACGGTGGTGTCGGTGATGACTGCGGCGGCGGCGGTGAGCTGGTCGCGGGCGGTGGCCAGGGCCACGGTGAAGCTGCCGCGGTCGGGGTCGAGGTCGGGCCGGGCCAGGGTGGCGTCGCTGATGGCGCTGCGCAGGGCCTGGTAGCCGACCAGCAGGGCGTAGATCTCCTGGTCGACTCCCTGCGGGGTGCGGGCGCGCAGCACCCGCCCGCCCAGGGTGGTCGACTTCAGCTCCAGGTAGACGGTCTCGATCTCCCACCGTTGGTGATACAGCCGCACGATCTCCAGCGGCGAGATGTCGGGGTCGAGCACGGTGGTGACCAGCCGGTAGACCTCGCGACGTGAGCTTTCCTCGCTGGTGTCCTGGCCGGTGGTGACGGTGATGGTGGCGGTGATGACCCGGGCTGGCAGCGGGCCGATACGGGTGAGGTAGGAGCCATCGGCGAGCTGGCGGCACACCGGCAGGTTGCGGCCGGTCTTGACCCGCACCAGCAGCTCGGCGCCGGTGGCCGCGATCGCGTTGAGCAGTTCGGCGGCGGCGAAGTTGCGGTCGGCGAGCACGATCATCCCGCGGTGCAGCGCGCCGAGCAGGTCCGCGGCGTAGCTGGTCTCGCCGTGGCGCTCGGAGCCGAAGGTGGCCTCGATGATGGTGCGGGTGCCGCAGGCCACCAGCGCGGGCAGCCGCAGCATCGGGTAGCCGGTGCCGCCGTGGTGGCCGCCGCCGTGGCGGTAGACCGCCAGGTTGGCCGGGGTGTCCGGGCAGGCCAGCATGGTGCCGTCGATGGCGGTGACCAGCCGGCCGTGCCACCACACCCCCCGGCGGTGAAGGCCGGCGGCCGGGCCGGCCAGCAGCTCGAACAGCGCCCGCAGCGGCGCGACCCCGATCCGGCGCCGCGCGGCGGCCAACCCGCTGGGCCTTGGGTGGGCCACCTCAAGCCCGTCAAGCCCGGCGGTCAGGCGTGCCCACACCTGGCCATAGCCCAGCTCGGCGAACAACCCGGCCGCGACCAGCAGATACACCACCACCCGCGAGGGCAGATCCCGCAGCCGCTGCTGAACGGTTCCGGTCTCGGCCAGCGCGGCATCGACCATCTCGAAGGGCACGATTCGGGTCAGTTCACCGAGATGACCCGGCGCGAACCGGCCCGCGGCGACGGTGACCACGCGAGTGATGACAGACTCGGCCAACAGCGGGGCTCCAGGGCGATGGCGGATGTCTTGGCGGACGCCCTGTCCTACCCGGAGCTCCGCTGCCCACTCCCGCGACACGCCCGAAAGAGATCTTGACAGTCGGTCGGTCCCGCTAACTGAACGGCTTTGCAGCTAGGGGAGGCCGACCGAGCGGGTTCCGGCAGGTGGAGTCCATGCGTAGGCCTGCACGTCTCGGGTCTCCACGAGGGCCTGTGCGCCCAGGGCTTGAACGCGGGCGGCGGCCTGCTCCTGATACCCCGCCGTCGGCATATTGCCGATGGTCGGCGAGAACACGAAAACGACGCGGTGTGCCCGGAGCGGCACGTTGGTCGGATTGAGGAGCGCTTCGATCTCCCGGCGGCCGGCGAAGCGCCCCACGACGCCGAAGCTGGCGACGACCTGGTCGTCCGGGCCCAGGGCGCGGTCGACGGCGCTCAGCGCCTGGCTCGCTCCGGCGGGCTGGGGCCAGCCGGGCTGGGCCCGCGGACCGAACGTCGCGACCGCGACTGCGACGGCAAGGGCACCAGCCACCGCTGCGACGCTTCGCAGGCGGAGGCGGGCTGGCAAGACCCGGTCGGCTCCCGAGGACGTCCGGCGACCCAGCCAGTCCAGGACCATGCCGGTGCCGGCGGTCGCGAACACGATCGCGGGGAGGGTCTGGAACGGCACGAGGAATGCGGGGCTCTCCTGGAGGCCGGCCTCCATCACGACCACGCCCACGACGCCGAACGTCCACGGGTGCAGGGCACCAAGGAACCCCGCTCCGGCCAGGTCCACCCGCAAGATGGCGGCCTTGCCGGCCAGTACCGAGAGTGGGCGAGCCGGATGGAGGACGATCGCCGTCAGCACCAGCAGCAGCCCGCCGCCGGAGATGGGCAGCCTCGCATCGACGAGGTGCTGGTACCCCCCGATCCCCGAACCCCTGTCGGCGCCGAGCAGGCCCACAAGCAGGGCCCAGCCGGCGCCTGCCGCGATGAGACCCGCCCCGGTCCAGCGGGTGTCGCGGCGCGCGACGGTCGCGGATAGGCCCAGGCCGGCGACGTAGGTGCCGGCAACGTCGCCGGTGAGCAGGCTGACCAGCAGCCAGCACCATGCCCGCCGCTTCCGCCCCGCCCAGAGATTGCGCGCCCCGCCGAGCACGAAGAACGTCGCTACGGGCTGAAAGTGGAAGTCACTGACAGCCGCTGCCCTGATGTGGGAGTTGACCAGCAGCAGTCCCAGGGTCGCGACCACGGGCAGGAGGTGCCGCAGCCGGAGAGCCCGGTCCCGCTTCGCCACGTCGAGAACCCACAGCGTGGCGACCGCCTCGGAGGCGACGATCGCCAGGTCCTGCAGGACCAGCAGGGTGAGGCCCGAGGGGACGACACGGGCGAGCGCCGCCAGCGGCCACATGATCAATTCGAAGTGGCTCTGCCAGTACGGGTAGTCCCCGATGGTCGAGTACGGGTCGAGGTTGCCCGAGGCGATCTGCTGCCACGCCTGGTAGAAGATTGCGAAGTCCATGGAGACCGCACCCGAGCGGTACTCCACCACGCTGCGGTGCACGAGGACGCCCAGCTGCAGCAGCAGCAGGAACGCCACCACGGACCGTACGCACGGCAGGAGCCGCGCGGAGGTGCCGCTCGACGCCCTCCGAGTCTCCGTCATGTCGCGCTGCTGCCTCGGCGAGGAGCCGGTGCCCTCGGCGTGCTCGCGAGGGTCGAGGATGGTTCAGGCGGCATGACCGCGACCACAGAACACCCGGCACCCCGGCCCGCGAAGGTCGCCCGCGACTGGGTCGGCCGCGGTATCTCGGGGAGTAGGTGGTCGCGTGCGCCGATCAGCCCGACTGTCGCCACGAGGTCCTCCTTCCCTCTCGGCGCCGCAGACTCCCTGGTCAGGGAAACGAGCGAGCACAGAACGGTCCCGCGCACACGCGGAGCGACCACAAAGATAATCATCGCGGTCGACGACGGCTTCGGCGGTTGGCGGGCGTACTCCTGGTCGACCCCGCTCGCAGCACCTCGAGCGACCGGTCGCGGCCCGCGCGCGCCGGTAGGGACCCGTCACGTCGATTTTCCGGTCGTCCTTGGCGCGGCGCGCCCAACCCGGCGCCGATCCGTCGATCGCTGGAGACGGGATCGGGAGCCGCAGGTGTGCGGCCGGGAAGCTCGCAACCTGGCCGCTGAATTGCAGGTTCGGGAGATTGGCGTCGAGGCAGAATCCGGTCCTGGCACTGCAGATCAAGCACTACCTGCCCGTCGAGCACCTCGTTGACCATTACGCACTTCGCCATGACCGCCAGCGTCGCGGCCCTGTCTCGTCCCACCAGCGACTCAGCTAGCGGCAACGCCACGATCCGCGTGACGGCCGCGTCGGACCACCCCCCGCCGGCCTGAGCAACCGCAGCGCACGCGCCCACCCCGACCACACCCCACGGCGGTCCGAGGCTGGCCTCACTTGGCGACATGTTCAATATTTCTGCGGCCAGACGTGAAGTCCGAGGCGCGCTCGGCGGACGAGAGCGTCCACCGACGCGAGTCCTGTCCCTTCCGGTTGCCCTCTCGAGCCGGGTTCCCCCGGCCCCGGTACGCCCACCGGTCGGTCTGGGCGATCGGCGTTGAACAGTGGGTTGGCGACGACAGGTGGCGCACACACCACACGTTGCCCGGCCCGCCGGACCCGCCCTCCGTCGAACGCCGTCCCCGATCATCTGTCCTATGGCGGGCGCACGAGGACGGCACGGGTGTAGAGGGGGTCGAACCAGCGCCGCTTACAGCTCGATCGCGACGAGCCGCACCGCGCACCCCCGCCTATTGGACGAGCCGCCCCACGCGGCCGCCGACTGCGGGGCGGGCTCCCGTCGCTCGCGCGGCGCGGCGATACGCTCGCCGCGTGGCGGACACGACCGGGGCGGGGGCGGCGGTCGCTGCGCCGGCGAACGTTCGGCTCCGTGATCTCGCCGGTTGCTTCGCCTACCCGCTCGGTGTCTACGCGCTGTCGCGCGTCGTCTGCTTCTTCGCCGGCGTTCTCGGCACCTACGTACGCAACGACGTGCCCCTGTCGTTGTGGTTCGACGGATGGGACGGCGCGTTTTACGCGTCGGTCGTGCACAACTGGTACCCGAGCACCATCCCCTACGAGCACGGGCAAATGGTGCCCAGCAACCTCGCCTTCTTCCCTGGCCTCCCCCTGATCGGACGTGCGCTCAGCTGGCTGCCCTTCGCCGACCAGACGATCCTGTTGTCGGTCGCGCTCACCTTCGGCGCGCTGGCGACGGTGCTGATGTGGATCGCCGCTGAGCGACTGTGGGACCGGAGCGTCGCCGACCGCGCCGCGCTCCTCTTCGCGTTCTCCCCCGGTGCCTACGTGATGATGCAGGCGTACTCGGAGAGCCTGTTCGTCGCCGTGAGCCTCGCGTGCCTGCTCGCGCTCTCCTCGCGCCGGTGGCTGCTCGCGGGACTTCTCGCGGCGTACGGCACTGCCACGCGACCGAGCGGTATCGGCGTCATCCTGTGCTGCGCAGTCGCGGCGTTCGAGGCCATCCGGCGCAATCGGGACGTGAAGTCGGTGCTGGCTCCGCTCCTCGCACCCGTGGGCATCGTCGCGTTCTTCGCGTACCTCTGGCTGCGGACCGGCGCCGTCGACGCCTGGTTCGAGGTGGAGCACGAGATCTGGAAGTCGAAGCTCGACTTCGGCCAGAACCTGTTCGATTACCTCGACCGTTTTGTGCACCACCCGCTCGGCAACAGCTCCGACACGATCGTCGGCCTCACAACGATCGCAGCAGTCGCCGGTGTGGTGGTCATGCTCACGACCCAGCGCCTGCCGCTGACGTACCAGGTCTTCGGCGTGTGGATGCTCGTCCTCCCGGTGCTTTCGGCCGAGCTGTTGATGCGACCGCGTTGGCTCTTCACCGCGTTCCCCGTCGTGCTCGCGGTCGCCGCGCGCACGACCGACCGTTGGAACGGCGCGCTCGTGGCGATCGGCGCTGCCGCGATGGCGCTGCTCGTCGTGTACTACGGCTACTTCGGTGGTACCGCGATCGTCGCGCCGTAGCCGGGCCGGCCGCGACGGGCTCGACGGGCACGCTTGCCGGACCCCCCAGCGCATCGGGGACGAAGCACGACCGCATGGCCGAGCCCGAGATCAGCGCAGTGCGGGGCCACGCCGTCGCGCACTGACTCCCGGACGATCACGGCGTGGCCGTTAGCGCAGCGATATCGCGCGAGGCCGCAGGAGACGTGGACGCGCCCGCCGATGCCGGCGCCGAGGGATCGCAGCGGGACCGTCAGCTCGACGAGCAGGCCTCCGCGCGTCGGGTAGGGCATCGGCCACCTCGCGGCACGAGAAGGCCCGACAGGACCGAGTTGATGCGTTCAGCAGGTTGCCGGGAGAAGCCACAGCTCAACCGGGCTCCTACACCACGGTCCCGGCCGCCGTCAGGTGGGCCCCGGGGGCAGCAAATAGAGGGCGGCGGGACCCAGCTCGGTGTTAAACACGCCCAGCAGGCGTCCCGCGGACGGCGTGCCGGGTGCGGTCAGCACGAGGACTGGTCCAACAGGCGGATTCGCGAGGCGGTCACTGCCCATGAGGACGGCTAGCGACGGGCCGACAAGGACCTGGTGGCCCTGGTCGACGAGCTCATCGACGAGGCCAGCGGCGATCGGCCAGAGGTCGTGGGTCGTCAGCTGGACGGTCACGGTGGGTCGCTCGCCCACCGCCTGGTCGGCGAGCCGCACCGCGCCGTGCACGCCGGGCGAGTCGGGGACCGTCGCCACCCCGTGATCGAGCGACAGGGACGTCCCGCCGCTCAGCGCCACCACCGACACCGCGGTCGCCACAAGAACGCCACGACGCAGGTTCGGCGTCAGCAGGCGCCGGTCGACCAGCGCCACCACCAGCGCGGCGTACCCGAGGGCGGTGGACAGCGGCAGCACGCAGACCCAGACGATGAGGTACCAGAACAGCGGGCCGGACGCGGTGCGCGCCGCGAGCACGCCCGCAGCCAGCGCGACCAGCACCAGCGTTCCGACGGCGGTAGGGCGGCCCAATCCGCACCGCCAGCCGGCCACGACCAACCCCGCTGCCGCCGCGACCTGCGCGACGAGGACCATCAGCGCGGTCCCAGGCACGGTCGCCTGCGAGACGTCCAGTGGGCCCGGACCCCAACCAAGCGGCGCCATCGCCAGCACCCGGGCAACCGCCGCCACCGACGTGCCCAGACGCGGCGCGGCGACCTCACCCGAAGGATGCAGGACGAAGTACGCGAGCCGGCTCAGGTTGCCGTGCCTGAGTGGGCCGGTGAGTTGCTGCGCGATCGGCGGCACCCAGACAAGCACGAGCACCGCGGCCGGGAACGCGTAGCGCCGGCGCGGACCGCCGGGCCGGTCGCCCCTTCGCGAGCGATAGCCGGTGCCCGCCGCGCTGACGGCGAGGACCAGCCCCACCAACGGCAACGTCCCGATGTGGGTCTCGACGAGAAAGCTGCCGACGACAGTGGCCCACAGCAGCTTCGCTGGCCTGCCCGTTGCCATTGCGGCGGCACCCAGGACCAGCAGCAGCGCGGTCGGGAGCAGCAACGCGAACGGGTTCCACGGATTGATGAAGAACTCGGCGGGCAGCCGCAGCACCAGGCCGAGCACGAGCCCCGCCGCCACCCAGGCCAGCACCGCGGAGCGCTCGGCGACGACCAGAATGAGCGCCGCCGCAAACAACGCGTTCACCACGGCGACCGCGGCAACCAGAGCCGCGCTGTTCCCGCCGAGCTGCTGCACCGGCGCAAGCAGATAGAACCAGATCGGCCCGGGATGGGCCCAGCCGTACCGGGAGTAAGGCCCGAGGAGCTGTTGAAGCCGCGCCGCGTCGTGCACGCCCAGCCCGATGAGGGCCTGGTCACCAGCGAACATCAGGTGTCCCGCCAAGGTGAACGCCTGCCCGGCCAGCACCGCGAACGGCGCGACTACCAGCAGCACCGGCGCCAGCCGCAGCAGCCATTGGCCGCCGCCGACGCCGGCTCGCTCTGACCAGGCGGCCACCACCCGTCCCGACGAGGCATCGGCGGTACGCATCCCAAGCTCCGCTCAGCCGGCGTGGGCCACCCGGCGGCGCCGCGCCGCGGCGACGCGACGGCCCAGCTTGATCGCCGGCTGCTCCACCAGGTGGTAGGTGAGAATCGAGATCGCCAACGTCGACGCCAGCATCACCGCGAACCCCACCCAGGGCGGGCCGGGGATCGGGGGGAAGGTGAGCAGCACCAGCGCGTGCACCAGATAGATCGAGTAGCTGATCGCCCCCAGGTAGGTGAGCACCCTTGGCCAGTGGCGACGGCGCAGGAGCAGGGCCGCTCCGAACACGAGCGCCGCCCCCACGAACGTGGCGGCCTCGGTCCACCACTGTGGGGTCAGCCCGCTGACCGGCTCGGTGTAGCCGTGGTGCCAGGTGCGCTGGGTGATCAGGATGACGGCCACCGCCGCCCCATACACCGTCGCCGCCGCGCGCCCGCTGGTCTGGCCCGCAGTCCATCGGTACAGCACGGTGCCAACGAACATGCAGGCCAGTACGAGCAGGTCGAAATACGCCGGGTGCGGCCGGTTGGCCAGCACCGCGATCACCACCAGGGACATCCCGACCGACGCGGCCCGAGCCGCCCAGCTGCGTAGCCGAGTGGTGGCCAGAGCAACGAGGATCAGGGCGGCCACTGGCTGGCTCCACCAGTGCTCGGGTCGCTGCTGCAACATGTAGGTCGTCGTCACCCCGCCGAGACCGAGCGAAGCGACGAGCAGCACGCTCGCTGTGACGGAGCTGCGCCGGTGCACGCCGAAGAGGAACAGCACCGACACGGCGAGGTAGAAGACCAGTTCGTAACCCAGTGTCCACGATGCGCCGATCACCAGCGGCCGGGTCGTGAAGACCTGCAGCATCGTGAGGTTGACCAGGCTGTCCACGAGCGGCCGGAATCCGGTTGGCGGGTGGAGCCGCGCCGAGACAGCCCAACTCGCCAGGGCGATCCCCACCACGAGCAGGTAGAGCGGCCACAGCCGGAACACCCGGCCGATCCAGAAGTCGACGAGGTCGTTCCGCCGCTCCAGCGATGCTGGGATGATGAATCCGCTGCAGAAAAAGAAGAGAAGGATGCCGAACTCGCCGAGCCTGAACCAGTACGTGGAGAAGCCGAGCATCCCCACCCAGTGCTCCTCGCCGATGTGCTGCACGGCCACCACCAACGCTGCGATCCCCCGCAGCGCGTCGAGGAACTCCAGGCGCCCGCGACGGTCCGCCACGGCGTTGGTCGGCGCCCCCGAGCGGATCGGGAGCGGCTTCCCGGCGCGGCCCGGCATGCCCGGGACCCAGCTGCGGACCTGCTGTTCGACCATTCAGCACTCGCTTCCAGCCCCGGTTTGCGGTCCATGCTCGCAGAGGCCCATCCGGGTGTGCGCCCCCGGTCGGATAGCCTTCGCCGCATGCGGGTGGGGCTCGACGGCACACCGCTGATCGGCGAGCTCACCGGGATCGGCTGGTATACCTATCTGCTGGCCGAAGCCCTCGCTCGACGGCCGGAGGTGCGCCGGATCGACCTGCTGCCGATCACCTGGCGAAAGGCGCTCGTCGCGACCCCACCCGGCGACGGGGTGCACGTAGTGCGGCGGCCACTGCCCGCCCGTCCCATGTGGTGGGCCTGGCGCCGCACCGGCATGCCGCCGCTGGAGGCCCTGCTTCGCCCCGACGTCTTCCACGGCACCAACTTCACCGCGCCGCCGTCGCGGCGGACCCCAGTCGTCGTGACCGTGCACGACCTGTGGTTCCGTCGCCATCCCGACGGTGTCGACGCCGCGCAGCGCGCGCTGGCGCACGCGCTGCCCCCCCTGCTGCGCCGGGCCGCGGCAGTGCTCACCGTCTCCGAGCACACTCGGGCCGAGCTGCTGAACTGGCTGCCCGAACTGGCCGACCGCACTACCGTCGTCCCGATCGCGCCGCGGCCACGCCCCGGCGCGGCGAACGTCCCAGCCCGACTGCCCGACCCCGCTGCCCCGTTCCTGCTGATGCTGGGCACGGTGGACCGGCGCCGGAATCTCCCCGCTGCACTCGACGCCCTCATGCAGGTTCGGCGAGAAGTGGGACCGATCCGGCTGGTCCTGGCCGGGAGGGTGGAGCCCACCGTCGACCTCGACGGGCTGCGCCGCGCCCGCGGCCTCGACGCGCCGGACGTGCTCGCCCTCGGCTACCTCCCGGACGGCGAGGCGCGCTGGCTACTGGAGCACGCCGAGCTGCTGCTGTCGTCCTCGGCACACGAGGGCTTCGGGATGCCCGTTGTCGAGGCGATGGCCGCGGGGCTGCCGGTGGCCGCGGTCGCGGGCGGTGCGGTCCGGGAGGTGGCGGGCGACGGAGCGGCGCTCGTCGACTCCCCGGAGGGGCTGGGTGCTATGGCGACGCGCCTGCTGGTAGACGGGCCGGCGCGGGCGGAGCTGGTGCGGAGAGGTCGGGAGCGGGCGCGGGGGTTCAGCTGGGACTCGACGGCCGGCGGGACGCTCGCGGTCTACCGCAGGGTGCTCGCATAGCGGCGCGCTCGTAGACCGCGAGGTGCGCCTGCGCGCTGGCCCGCCAGGAGAATTGGGCGGCCCGCTCACGCGCCGCCGCGCCCAGCCGGGTCCGCCGGTCCGGGTCGCCAAGCAGTAGACGGAGCGCGGCGGCGATTTCGCCGGCGCCGGTGCCACAGTAGGCCACCGCACCTCCACCGACCTCGGGTATCGCAAGTCGCTTAGTGGTAAGCACCGCAGCGCCGCAAGCCATCGCCTCCAGCACCGGCAGCCCGAATCCCTCACCGAGGCTGGGATAGGTGACGAGCGTGGCACCGCCGAGCAGCCCGCGCAGCTCGTCAATCGGCAGGTAGCCGGTGCGGACGAGCCGCAGCCGCGCCGGGACGACGGCGGCCGCATCGTCGACCTCGCGGTCCCACCCCGGCGCTCCGGCCAGCACCAGCGCCGGCGGGTCGGCGAACCCGGAACACGCCTCGACCCACCCCCGGATCAGCGCCGGCACGTTCTTGCGTGGCTCGATGGTGCCCAGGAAGGCCAGGTAGCCGCCCGGGCCCACCCCGATCCGCGCCGCGGCAGCGGCCTTCTCCTCGGTGCTCGGCGGGCGGAACACCGTGTGGTCCACGCCGTGCGGCACCACCTCCAGCTCTGCCCGGGCGGGTCCGGCGAGGCGCAGGAGCTCGTCGCGGGTGGCCGCAGACGGGACCACGCACCTCGCCGCCCTGCGCAGTGCTATCCGGCTTGCCGACCGGAAAAACTGGGCCTTCCCCGGAAGGTGCACCCCAGGGTGAGAGAAGAAGGTCGCGTCGTGCTGGGTGACCACCACCGGCGGGCCGGGAACAAGCGGCATCGTGTAGTGCGGGCAATGCACCACCGCGGCCCCCACCCGGCGCGCGAGCGCCGTCAGCCCGGTCTGCTCCCACGCCAGCCGCACCGGACGGTGCTCGGCGGCCTCCGGCAGCGGCGACGGCTGTGCGCCCATCGCGCCGAACAGCGCGACGTCACGCTGCTGGCACGCCACGACGACATCGACGCACTCGGCGACGAGCGCCGCGACGAGATTGTCCACATACCGGCCGACTCCGCCGCGGTCGGCCGGCAGGGCGCTGGCGTCGAGCAGAGGTCGCACCGCGGGAGTGTATCTACGAGATTGAAGAGGTCAGCCTGCGCCCCACCGTACGGGGCGGATCCCAGTGACCGTCGCAACCCCCGAGGCCGGTGGGGTTGCGATGGCGGGACGGGAGCGGCCTGGTCCGTGGCCGCAAACGGAGAAGCGCGAGTGGTTTGCCGGTTGATCGCCCAGGGGGAGCAACACCGAAGCGTATCGGATCGTCGGAGTGAACCGCACAACCGGGAAACGCGGGCGACACCGCCGGCCAATGACCGCCCCAGACCGGAGCACGCGTCCTTATCCGCTGGTGGCCCACACACGGCCCGAGAAACGCATCTCGACGCGGTACCCGGAACATGATGCGCGAGCTCGCGCCGCTGCTGGCCGAGGGCGGCAATCGTCGTCGACGCGACGGCGAGATCGTCAGTGCGGTCCCCGACATGGACACCCTGCAACGCGCCGCGGCCCGGGCCGTGGAACAGCAGAACCTCGCCCCGTTCACCCCGATCGGCAACAACGACCGGGAGCTGGCCCCCGAGGTGCTGCGCGAGGTTGCTGAGGCCCTCGAGGCGGGCGACACCACCCGGGCCTCGGACCTGCTCGAAGCCGTCGTGCCCGGGTCTCCCGCCCACGACACCGCCACCGTCGCCGGCGTCAGCGGCGCCCCGCTCGGGCTCTGCGACCAGTGGCGTTCCGGCCGCGAACCGCACGTCCCGGCCGGGCTGTCGCGCCACGCCCGCCTGCCCGGCGGGCACTGGGTCGGTGACCGCGCCATCGACGTTCTCGCCCTGGCCGGCAAGGCCCGAGCGTTCCGCAGCCTGGACAAGCTCACCCCCACCCGCAGTGGGCACGGCCTGCTCTACGGCGCCGCGCTCGCCCTGACCGCCGCCGCCATCGCCTGGGCCCACACCACCGGCACCGCCATCGACGACCTGAGCTCCGCCGCCATCTGCTGACCGCGCTACCGTCCCCGCATCACACCGCGTTGCGACGGTCACTGGGATCTGCCCCGCCAGCCCACGGCCCACGCGAGTTGACATCCTCACGAGATAACGTGTCTTGCCGTGAGGGTCGCGCTGGTCGTGGAGCAGGCGTGGCATCCGGTCCCCGGCGGCACCGCCCGCTCGATCCTGGAGACCCTCGCTGTGCTGCGAACCCGCAGCGACGTCGAGGTGGTCCCGGTGGCGGCCAGGCACGCGGACCCGGGCGCCGTCCCACCGCCCGTCGCGCACCTCCCGCTGCCTCGGGTCGCGCTCTACCGCACCTGGGAGCGGCTCCGGCGTCCCGCGGTGCAGCGGGTGACAGGGCACGTGGACGTCGTGCACGCCACTTCGCTCGCGGTACCGCCGGCCGGCGACGCGGCGCTGGTCGTCACCGTGCACGATCTGGCGTTCCGCACCAACCCCGACGGCTTGACCCCGCGCGGGCTGCGGTTCTTCGAGCGCGGGCTGCGGATCGTGCGAACCGAGGCCGACATGGTGCTGTGCCCCTCGCAGGCCGCGGCCGACGAGTGCGCCGGAGCTGGGATTGCGCGCGACCGGCTGCGGGTGGTGCCGCACGGCGTTCGGGTGCCGCCACCTGTGCCGAGCGAGCGGATCCGCGCGTTCCGCGAGTGGCACGGCCTCCACCGCGACTATATTTTCTGGTGCGGCACGGTGGAGCCGCGCAAGAACGTGCCAGCTTTGCTCGCGGCGTTCGACCGGCTCGTCGAGCGGGGCACCGACCTCGACCTCGTGCTGGCCGGCCCGCCCGGATGGGGAGCGGTGCCGACCGAGCTGCCGGGCGCAGCAACCCACCGGATACACCGAGTCGGCTTCCTTGACCAGGACGGGCTGCGCACCGCCTACGCTGGCGCCCGGGCGTTCTGCTATCCGTCGCTGGCCGAGGGATTCGGGCTGCCAGTGCTGGAAGCGATGGCCCAGGGCGTCCCGGTAGTGACCTCGCGCGGCACGGCGACCGAGGAAGCGGCCGGCGGCTCGGCGATGCTGGTGGATCCGAGGGACATCGACGGACTAGCCGCCGCAATCGCCGCAGCGGCCGGGGACCGGCACGACGAGCTCTCCGCGAGCGGGACCGCGCGGGCCGCCCGGGCCAGTTGGGAGCACGCCGCTGATCTCACCGTAGCCGCATACGACGAGGCCGTGAGTCGCCGGCAGGCTCGGTGAGCGGCAGCAGCGGGACACGTCCCACCTTGAAGATCAACGCTTCGACGCAGGCAACAGGGCTTGCGGGGTGACTTGTGCGGACACATCGGTCAAAGGATGACCCGGGGACATGTGTGCACCGGGCTGATCACGGCCGACGCTTGTGGTGGTGGTCGGGACGATTCTTCCGATGGAGCCACGTGATCGCTGATGAGTGCAGGGCGGTGTCGGTGACGGCCCTGTACGGCAAACTCGCCATCTCACCGGAGCCGTACTACCGGCTGCGTCGCAGGTATCAGGCCGGAGGCCCGCAGGCGTTGGCTCCACGTTCGCGGCGACGGTTTCGCTCGCTCGTCGGCGGGGATCCGGCGCTGGAGTTGAAAATCGTCCGGCTGCGGACCGATTGGCCACAGCCGCGGATCCGCGCCGAGTCCACCGGCCTGCCCCTGCTGGATGCCACCCGCAATTTTCCGCGGCTTCCGCCGAACAACGATCACGGGCGGTAGGTGGCCGGCGGGCCGCAGTCCGAACCCGGCCCTTCGCGGTCGGTCTCGTCCGGGCAGGGTCGCGGCTCCCGCTTGGGCTGCGCTATCGCGCCGGCGAGGTGTTCCACAGCGTCGATGGTGGCGGCGCGGAGCGCGTTGACCTGATGCGCCACCGGCTCGACCTCCCAGGCGGTGGCCCGGCGTATCGCCCGCTTCATCGCCAGCCGCGGGCGCCACGACACGGGAACCGGAGGCGCCGCGGCGGGCGCCAGCCGGCGCAGTGCCGTGCTCGCTGCGGAGAAGAACTTCGCCCGCCCAGCCACCTCGGGGTTCAGCGCGTCGGGGTCAGGCCCATCCGGCCCGACGAGGCCCGGGCCGCGCTGGGCGGCCGCGCGTCTGGTGACCTCGGCCTGCACCGCCACACGAAGGTCCGAGGCGTCCTCGGGCCACGGGGTGCGGTCGAGGGTCGCCGTGCGGCCAACCGCCTCCCACATCGCCGCTCGCAGCTCGGTATCGTCGGACACGAGCGTCACCCCGGCCCTGCCGCCGGCCTGCTGGGCGAGTCCCCCCACCTGGGTCGCGATCACAGGACGGCCGTAGAGCGCGGCACGCTCGAACACACCCGATGACCAGATCTCGCGGTAGGGCAGTACCAGGACGTCGGCCGCGACGATCCATCGGTCGAAGAGCTCGTCACTGATAAAGCCCTCGTGCAGGCGTGCGCCTGGGGTGCGCTCGACCAGCTGTTCCAACTCGTCGAGGTACGCGACGTAGGCCGGCTCTCCTACTCGCACTGAGCCCACGATGTCCAACCGGGCCCCGGAGCCGAGCCCGGCGAAGGCCCGCACGGCGCGATCAAAGCCCTTGTGCGGCTGAATGAAGCCGATCGAGAGGAACGCGGTGGCATCGGGCGAGATGCCCAGCGAGCGCCGGGCCGCCTCCCGGTCGAACCGGGTGCGTCGGCGGAATGTCGCGCCGTGCCGGCTCACCGTCACCCGTACCGGGTCCACGTCGAAGGCCCTGGCGAAGTCGGTGCGCTCCTGCTCGGTGTGCACCACGACCCGGTCCACGAGGCTCCACAGCAGCCGGGCGGCTAGCGCATCCGGGGCAACGCCTCGGCCGTGCGCATAGTTGATTTCGTGGACGACGGCCTCGACCTCCACAGCCCGAGCGAACGCGACCGCGTACGCGAGGCTGATCTGTGCCCGTCTCAGCCGCGATAAGCCGATTGGATAGAAGAAGTCGGGGTGGAACTGCACGATCACCCTGTCGTAGCCCGTCACCCGCTTGGCCACCGCGAGCCCGCCACGGGGCCCGGCGAGGTCGAGGTGGTGGTGGGCTGCCGACGGCCCGGGCGAGAGTACCTCGACGTCGTGACCATCGGACCGGAGCGCGGCCACGGTCTGCATTGCGTAGCTGGCAATGCCGTCCCGCATCGGCGGGTACGGCGTGATCATCAGGATGCGCACGGCGTCAGTTCTTCCCGGTCGTCCACTCGTCGAGCGCCGCCTCCACCCGGTCGAGCACCCCATCCCATCGGTAGTGGGCGAGCACGTACTCGCGGCCTCCGGCGGCCAGCCGGGCGGCGACCCGCGGAGCGTCGGCGAGAAACAGCAGGCACTGCTCGAACTCGCACTGGTCGGTGTAGAGCAGCCCGGCACCGGACCGCCGGCAGTGCCAGGCCACCACGGCGCTGCCGGCGTTGGCGATCACTGGGGTGCCGGCCAGCCACGCCTCCATGATCGTGCGGGAGAACGCCTCGTATCGACTGGGCTGGACGTAGGCGTCGGCGGCGGCGAACGCGTCGTCGCGCTCGTCGTCAGGCAAGAAGCCCACGTCGATCACCCGGTCGCTTATCTCGGCCGGCGGGCGGATCTCGCCACCACCCATCGTCACCAACGACAGCGGCAGGTCGTGGGCCCGCACCGCGGCAGCAAACCAAGCGAGCAGCTCGTCCCAGCCCTTCGCGCCCTCGCGGCGTCCGGCGTACAGAAGGAATTGACCGCGGATCCCATGGCGCGTCCGGAAGCGCTCCGGGTCGTAGCGCTCGGGGACCTCGACCCCGCAGCCCACCTCGGCGTGCGGGGCGAGGTTGGGCACCAGTCGGTGGGCCAGCTCGTGCTCCGGACCGCTTTGGAAGAACAGCCCGCTGACCCCGCTGAACACCGGCCGGAACAGCTCGAGGTGCGCGTAGGGCTCGTCGTGGAGACAGGTCCACAGCAAGCTGCGGTCCGGGGCGACCTGCGAGCAGGCGAACGCGACCCAGAAGGGGTAGGGGCCGAACACCAGCGCCCGGAAGTCGTCGGCCGCGTCGAGCAGGTAATGGAACAGCTCGGGCACCCGCATCCCGGAGCTCATCCAGCGCTGCTGGTCGGCGGGGCTGAGCTGCTCCAGGCCAAGGATGCGGCGCTCGAGGGAGGCCCGCTCCGGGATGTGGTCGTTGACTACCGGAAACCGGCGCACCCGCAGGCCTCCTTCCACCGAGTTCCCCGCCGGGAGCACGTTGTGCCAGGTGTGGTGGTCGGTGGCGCAGGTGGTGAGGATCTCCACGTCCCAGCCGCGTTGCTGCAGCCCTTCGGCCATCTTGCGCAGCACGATTTCCGCTCCACCGGTCAGCTGCGGACCGAAGCGGGCCGGGCAGAACGCAATCCGGCCGCGGCGATCGATCACGAATCCACCACTTCGAACTTCGGCTCCACGTGCAGCACACCCTCCTCTGCGCCCTCGCTGTTGATCCGGAACGTCGCCGTCCGGTCGAGTCGGTGCCACTCCGGGCCGACCGGAGGGTGCACGGCCGCGGTCACGTAGTACTGCCCGTCCACCAGGGGCAGTGATGGCAGCACGAACCGCGCGGTGCGCCGGTGGGCCAGCGGCGGCAGCCGGTATCCGAGCAGCCGGGTGTTCGTGCCATAGACGAGGAGGTCCATGTGGTTCTGCAGGGCGATGCCGACGACCCACTCGGGGCAGCGCTCCCGGGCCTCCACATCGACCTCCAGCACGACGGTGCCGCCGGAGTCAACCGCGCGCAGCGCTGTGCCCTCGGAGTCGAGCACCCGCACCCCGGTGATCCTCACCGGAGGCGTGCCGCCCGCCCTGGCCTCGGCGAGCTCCTCCTGTTCGGCGTACCGGTCGCGCAGCGTCCGGACCGCCTGCTTTGGCGTCCCGTCGATCACCATCTGGCCGTGGTCGAGCACGATCGCCCGATCGCAGAGTTGGCTGACCTGGTCCAGGCCGTGAGTGACGAGCACGATCGTGCGTCCCTCCTGCTGGAATCGCTTGATCCGCTCCAGGCACTTGCGCTGGAACGGCTCATCGCCCACCGCGAGCACCTCGTCCACCAGCATGATCTCCGGGTCGACGTGCACCGCGACCGCGAAGGCCAGCCGTACATACATGCCGCTGGAGTAGAACTTGACCTGGGTGTCGATGAACTCCTCGATGCCCGAGAAGTCGACGATCTCGTCGAAGTACCGGTCGGTCTGCGAGCGGCTGATCCCGAGGATCGAGGCGTTGAGGTAGACGTTCTCCCGGCCGGTGAGATCGCCGTGGAAGCCGGCGCCGAGCTCCAGCAGGGCGGCGAGCCGGCCGCGACGCTCCACCTTCCCGGTCGTTGGGGCGATGATCCCGCCGATCATCTTGAGCAGCGTGGACTTGCCCGACCCGTTGTGCCCGATGAGCGCCAGCGTGGTAGCCGGCTCCAGCTCGAAGCTCACGTCGCGCAGCGCCCAGAAGGTCTCCGCGTGCTGCGCCGAGCGGCGGAAGTTGACCAGCCGCTCCTTGAGGGACTTGTCCTTGCGGATGGAGAACCGTTTGGACACGCCGTCGACGCGGACCACGGGTTGCGCCACGTCGCTCACAGCTCCTGTGCGAAGTTGCCCTGGACCTGGACGAAGATTCGCTGCGCGCACCAGAGCAGCACGACACAGATGACCAAGAGCATACCCAGGCGCAGATAGAGGTCGCCGCTGTAGGCGAACGGTGCGCCCTGCTCGGTATTCCCGCCCGGCCACAGCGCCTTCTGGAACGCGAGCACCACGTTCGCCATCGGATTGACCAGGTAGGCCTGGAACAGCCCGTCCAGGCCGTGGCCCAGCAGGTTCGTCTTGACCTTCGTCCAGTCGTAGACGATCGGGGTCATCCAGAACCAGAGCAGCAAGCCGACCTCGACCAGGTACTCAATATCGCGTAGGTAGACATTCGCCGCCGCAAGCACCAGCCCGAGCGCGGTCGCGAACACGACCAACACGGCCAAGGCGAGCGGCACCAACGCCAGGTCGGCCGGGCGCGGCCAGGAGCCCGTGGCGACGTAGGCGGCCACGAGCACCACCAGTTGCAGGGCGAAGTTCACCGCGGCCGCGCCCACCACCGACAGCGGGAACATCTCCCGAGGGAAGTACACCTTGTTGACCAGCCCGGCGTTCCCGACGATCGAACCGGTGCAGCCGCCCACGATGTCGGTGAACAGGGTCCACGCCAACAGGCCAGTGAACAGATACACTCCGAAGTCTGGGATGCTCCTGCCTGCACCGAGGAAAATGCCGATCGCGACCGCGTACACGAACAGCTGCAGCAACGGCCGGACCAGAGTCCACATGAATCCCAGCACAGAGTCCTTGTAGCGGACCTTGAGCTCCTTGCGGACAAGATTTCCGAGCAACTCGCGGTAGCTCCAGATGTCTGCGACGTCGCCGCCGAAGCCGCGCAAGAACGACCGGGGCGAGTGCACCAGGACCAGCGGGGCATCGGCCGCGCCCGCGACGTGGCCCGGCTCGCGCTGGTGCCGCCTCGCGGCCCGGGAGCGGGCCGACGAGCGATCGAAGAGCATGCCGCCACCTTAAGTCCGGGGCCTCCGGCGCCGCGGCCCGGGTGGAGCACGCTCGTACCCCGGTCGTGGCGGAGCTGATGAGGGTTGGGTTCCGCCCACGCGCCCTTGGTAGGGTCCAGGCCCAGCGCGAGCCCACCGGCCTTGAGGAGCTGCACCAGGTGGATGTCGTTGTCTGCGGGGCCCAGGTCCCGTTCGCCGGCGGTGGCGCGGAACTCCACATGCAGAACCTGGTGTCGGCGCTGCAGGCCGCCGGGCACCGCGCGGACCTGGTCCGCCTGCCGGTGGCGTGGGAGAAGGACCGGCTGTTCGACAGTGCGCTGGCCTGGCGGATGGTCCCGCTCGACGCTGATCTCGTCGTCGCGACCAATTTCCCTTCCTACTTCGTCCGGCACCCCCGCAAGATCGTCTGGTTGTTCCACCAGCACCGGGGTGGCTACGACGCTGTCGATGCGGGCTGGTCGGACGTCGGGCTCGACGACCCGTCACTGGAGGTGCAGCGGCAGCTCACTGAGTGGGATGCGCGGGTGCTCGGCGAGGCGCGGCGCGTGTTCACCACCTCCGCGGTGGTCGCCGACCGGCTGATCCGGTTCAACGGCCTCCACGGCGAGCCGCTCTACCACCCCCCGCCGTTGCACGACCGCCTGCACACCGGCTCGTTCGGCGACTACGTGTTCGCCCCGAGCCGGCTAGAGGCGAACAAGCGTCCCGAGCTGGTGGTCGACGCCGTAGCCGCGGCCCGGAGCGGTGTCCGGGCGGTGATCGCCGGGCGCGGCAGCAAGCAACACGAGCTGGCGAAGCGGGCGGCCGCCGCGGGCGTGACGGAGCGTGTCGAGCTGCCGGGCTTCGTTTCCAACGACCGGCTCGTTGAGCTGTATTCAGGCGCGCTGGCCGTGCTCTATGCCCCGTACGACGAGGACTACGGCTACGTCACCCTACAGGCGTACTACGCCGGGAAGCCTGTGATCACCGCCGTCGACTCCGGCGGCGTGCTGGAGTGGGTCGAGGACGGGGTCACCGGTATCGTCACCGACGGCTCTCCCGGTCAGCTCGGCGCAGCGGTGGACCGGCTCGCGCACGATCCAGCGCTGGCCCAGCGGATGGGAGCCGCCGGCCACGAGCGTGTGGCCGACCTGAGCTGGGACCGGGTGATCGCCACCCTTCTGGCCCGGTGACCGACATGCCGCGGCCGCACCTGGCGAGCCTGCTGAGCGGACAGGTGGACCCGCCGCTGCAGGTCGCGCTGCAGCGGCTGGTCCGAGTCTGCGACCTCACCGCCGCCGACGACGCGGGCCAGCCCTGGGACGCGGTGCTCTGGCACCACGGCGGGACGCCGCCGCCGGGCATCCCAACAGTGGTCTGGACGGCCGACGTGGACCTGGACGCCGAGCCGGCCCGCTCGGCGGCAGTGCTCCTTTCCCCGGCACCGATCACCGACGAGCGGTGCGTGGTGCTGGGGCGCTACCCGGAGTACCCCGACGCTCGGCCCGTGCTGCCGTTCAGCCGTCGCCGGATCCGGCGGGCCCGTCGGCTGGCCGGGCCCGCCGTGGCGGAGGTCGACCGCGATCGGTGGCAGTGGGACGGAATCGACATCCCGGACGGTGCCCAAGCCGCGGCCGCCGGTCTGGCCGCCGCCGTCGTCGCGACAGAACCGGCCTCGGTCTTACGCGCACTGGCGTGGGCGGCCCCGACGGTGACGGACCCGGCGACGGCCGAGGCCGTCTGCGCCGTTGCCGACACCCACCTGATCGTCGCGGACGGAACGGCCGGCCGGCGCGTGCTCGGCGCCGAGCTCGCAGCTGACGACCGCCGCGCGGCAGCCGTCTCCTGGGCGGGCCGGCGACTCTACGAGCGGATCTGGAGCGCGGAAGGCGTCCTCGAGCGGCTCCGCTTCGCCTCGGCCGACCCAGTCCACCGGCTCACCGACGCGCTCGACGAGCTGGGCACGCCGCTAGACGCCATCGTCCGGGCCCGCTCCATGGACGCGACCCAGATACTGCGAGGTCGACGATGAGCCTGCCCCTGGAACTGCGCGACGAGGTCGCGGGGCGGCTCCCGGGCCGCGAGGTCGAGGAACTTCCGCCACAATCGCTGGATCATGGCGTCAGGACCACAGCCCGAGCGGTCCTCGCCCGCACCCCACGACTCCGCGCCGTGGTTGCCCGGGTCCCGCGATCCCGACGGGACGCGGTCCAGCGGGGCAAGCGGGTCGCCAAGCGGGCGGCGCTCGCGATGTACCGCCGCTCGGCCGCCGTGGACGGGCGGCTCGACGAACTCCGCGACCGGCTCGACAACCTCGTCGCACGGCAGACGGAGAGCGTCGTCACGGCGTCGCGGACCGAAGCCAATCGTGTAAACCTCGAGCTTCTCAAGGCCGAGGTCCGAGTACTGGAGGCGTCGCTGCGCGAGCTCGGGATGGCCTTCGCGCCAGCCACCGGCCTGGCCGGGGCCGGCAAGCGGTTCGCCGAGCAGCGCGAGCAGATCAACGCGATCGAACGCCGTGTGCGCCTGCTCGACCGAACCGTTCGGGAGCTGCGAAACGGCACCGTTGCGGCCACCGAGGACGCGCCGTCGCCCGTAGCCGACGCGACGCCGCCGGCACGCTCGGGCCCAGCGTCCGCGTCATTCGACTACGTGAGCTTCGAGCGCCGGTTCCGCGGTGACCCCGAGGACGTGCTGCATACGCAGACCGAACGCTACGCCGACCTGCTGCTCGACGGGTTGCCCACGGGCCGGCCCGTGGTCGACATCGGCTGCGGGCGCGGCGAACTCCTCGCGGAGCTGCAGCGCCGCGGCGCCACGGTGCTCGGCGTGGACACCGATCCCGGGATGGTCGCAGAGGCCGGTGAGCGGGGAATCCCAGTGCAGCAGAAGGACGCGGTCCGCTTTTTGCGCGAGGCCGAGCCTGGCTCACTCGGTGCGATCTTCTCCGCACATGTAGCAGAGCACCTGCAGCTCGACGACCTCCTCGAGCTGATCTCGCTCTCGGTGTCGCGACTGCGCCCGGGCGGGATGTTCGTGGCGGAGACGCCGAACCCCGCGGCGCTGATCGTGCTGGGCAACAGCTATGTACTGGACCCCACCCACGTTCGGCCGCTGCACCCGTCGCTGTTCTCGTTCCTCTGCGAGTCGGCCGGCTTCCGTGACGTCCGATTGCGGTACTACAGCCCAGCGGAGGGCTATCACCTACCGCTTGTGCCTGATGGCGAGGCGAGTCCGGGGACGGCGGTGGTGAACGAGGCGTTCCGCAAGCTCAACCATGTGCTGTTCGGGCCGCAGGATTATGCGGTGATAGCCCGAACCGCGGACGCGGAGGCCGCACCCAACGACTGGATCGGCGGCAGCTGACTGCCGGCGGCCCGACCCCACCCGCTCCGTCGTCGCGGCGAACCTGTCGGCCATAGTGACGCGGAGGCTCGTCGCCGCGGGCGGCATCGCGACCTTGCCCGAGTTGCGCGGCCGATCGGCCCGCGCCTGCTCGATGCTGGTCACCTCAGCGGTGGTGCCCGTCGAGCACCAGCCCGAGTTCCGCGTAATTCGGGTTGGCTAGAGCCGCTGTTAGGGGGTTTGACCTGCGGGAATGCGCGCTCGGCCGTGGGGAGGGCGTGTCTCTAGGCGCGGGGGTTGTTGCTGGTCAGCGGCTTGTGGGCGTGAGCTCGAGCATCTGCGCCGGCGGGGTGATGTCGAGCTTGCTGAACAGGTCGCGGTGGGGCTTGGAGAGCTCGGTGCGTTGCCGGAAGGTCCCGGCGGGGCCGCTGAAGGTGCCGGCGTGCAGCCGCTCGAGGTGGCGGCGCATCACCGGCCAGGTGTCACCGGTGGTGGTCTCGGCGACGCGGATGAGCAGCAGCGCCAGCCAGCACAGCTGGACGTGGGCGCGGATGCGGTCTTCGCGGCGGTGGAACACCGGGCGCAGCTCGAGGGTGCTGGTGAGGTCGCGCCAGCCGCGTTCGACCTCGAGCAGCTGCTTGTAGCCGGCGGCGACGTCCTCGGCGGGCAGCTTCGGGTCCGAGCAGCGCAGCAGCCACTTGCCGTCGAGCTTGGTCTCAGCGGCGATCGCGGCCTGGTCGACCCGCAGGCGTCCGCCGCGGTCGCGGCGCAAGTAGCGCCGCAGCCCGGGGCTGGTGTTGAGGCTGCCGACGAACTCGTCGCGGCGGCGTTGGCTCCACCCGTCGGAGCCCTCGATCATGCCCTCGAGCTGGGCGACGAGCTCGGTACGGACCGCGGCGTCGCGGTCGGCCCGCTCGGGGTTGTGACAGACGATGAACCGGTCGACGGTCACCGAGTCCCCGGGCTTCGGGGCGACTTCCTTGATGCGCAGGTTGCCGGCCACGGTGCGATACCGGCCGGGGCGGGCCAGCGCGGCGGCGGCTTCGGCGGTGGGGTGGCGCAGGCGCTCGGCCTGGATGTAGTGCCCGCCGCCGGTACGCAGCACCCGGCGGTTGTGCTCGGAGGCGAACCCGCGATCGGTCACCCACACCATCCGCGCCAACGACCAGTCCCGCAGGTCGGCCCGCACCTGATCGATCATGGTCACGTCGGCGGTGTTCCCGGGCCAGGACCAGCAGCGGATCGGGACCCCGCCGCGGGTCACCGCCATCCCGACCACGACCTGCGGACGGTCTTCGCGGTGATCCTTCGAGTGCCCGAAGGTCCGGAACGACCCCAACCCGACCGCGGCCGGGTCGTCCTCGGCGACCGGCTCGCCGCGCTCGTCGCGGTGCGCGGGCTCGTCGGCGGTGTCCCGCTGCCAGTAGGTGGAGGTGGAGTCGAAGAACACCAGGTCCACCTCGAGGTCGAGCAGGGTGGCGACCTTCCAGAACACCTCGCGGGCCAGCTCGCCCGCCACCTCGGTCAGCCAGTCCATGGCCCGGTAGCAGGCGTTGTCGTCGACCTCGCCCAGCCCGTCGATGTGGACGTCGTGGGTGATCCAGTCCGCGGCGGCCAGCTTCGAGCACGGCGCCAGCGCCCGGTTCGCGACCAGCGCGAACAGCACCCGCTCGGTCATCTCGACCTCCCGGGGCCGGCCCCGACGCCCGCCACCGCGGTGGCGACCGCCCAGGTCGCGGATCACCGCATCCAGCCCCAGCCGGCGCCACAACCCATCCAGGGTGAAGGTGCCCCCGAACGGCCGGGACTCGCAGAACCCCAGCTCCTGCCCGCTCGCCATGCCCGCGCCCACGGCCACCGCCTCGCCCGGGTCGAGCAGCCGCGACAACGACGCGACCAGTCGACGGACCGCGTCGCGGTCGAGCTGGTCCTCCCGCCCGAACCGGTAGAGGATCTTCGGCACCGACCGGCCGGAGACCGGATCCCACTCGTTGTGGGCCAGCTGCACGTAGCGGACCGAGCCGCGCTCGGTCTTCCGCGTCGTCGTCTTCACGTACATCGCTCTAGACGATAGACCCACTCGACGCCCTGAAATGCAGCGACACGCAAAACCGTGTCTCTAGGCGATCCGGCACGCGAGAGCCCGGCCCGAAGCTCTGAGCTGGGACTTCACCCCGGCACGGACTCTAGACCGGCCGAATTATGCGGAACTCAGGACCAGCAGCGGATCAGTATTCCGCCCGGGCGACCGCCATCCCGACCACGACCTGCGGAGGACCCGACTCGACAGATGCTCGACGCTCGGCAGCCCGCCGCGGCGACCCAGTGGCCTGACGGCCCGCTCGGGTACGCGAGCGTCAGCCCAGCTCCGTCGACGGGGTGCCCGCGATGTCCTCGGCGAGCGCACGGACCGTGCACGGGTCGGCGCCGGCCGAGAACACGAGAAATGAGCGCCGCGCTGGGGAGTCGGCGGTGAACGTGGCGTCGTAGCGGGCATGCAGGGCCCTCTCGACGTCCCGTTCGCGGTGCAGCCCGACGCGCTCGAACTGGCCCACCCACCAGGCGCTTCCGGCCCAGATCAGGTGCCCGTGCGCGGGGTAGCCCTCGTCATCCACCGGCAGCAGTCGAAACAGCCGGTTTGCGGCGAGGTCCGCCCCCCACGCAGGCAGCAGCAGCGGGAACACCGTCCCGAAGACGGGGTCCGGGCCGAACATGGGCACGTTCGCGAGGAAGAAGCCGCCGGGAGCGACCAGCTCCCGGACCCGGTTGGCGTACGCGGTGAACCGGTTCGGGTTCAGGTGCTCGAAGATGTCGAGCCCGTAGACGACGTCGTACCGGCGCGGCAGCGGCCTCGTCAGGATGTCTCCGAGCCGGATGTGCGGACGCACTGACGGATCGGCGCGAGACAGTGCGGTGCGGCTGATGTCCACGCCCTCGGCGTCGACCCCGGCCGTGCGCAGGCACTGGAGCACGGTGCCGTTCGAGCAGCCGATCTCCAGCGCCGTGCCCGGGCGGAGCGCGGCGACCATCTCGGCCATCAGCCGCTTGTCCCGGTCGAGGATGAATCCCCAGATGCCGGGGCGCTCATAGTAACCGCCGGACAGGATCGCCCGCTCCAGGTCGTCGAAGTCCGTGCCGTGCTCGGCTACGAACACGCGCTGGCATCCCCCGTCCACGGTGCGGCACTCCCGAAAGCGCCCGGGCCAACGCCGCACCAGGTTCGGCAGCGGAACCATCGCCGCGGCGACCCGGTTGACGTGCTCGTCCCCGGCGGCGAGCAGCCGCACGACATGCCCACGGGTGGCGCCTGCGGCCAGCAACGCAGTGTAGTGGCGCAGCCCGCCCGGGTCGACGTCGCGGCCCAGCAGCAGGTGGTAGGCGTCGCGCACGAAGGCCTCGTCGTCGCTGGCGGGCCGGCCAGCCAGCTCGCCGACGAGCCCGTCGAGGTGCTCGCGCGAGCGCACCACCTCCATGGCCAACTCGCCGCGGGTGGTGCCGCGGCGGAGCCGGTCGGCCTGGGCGAGGGTCTCGCGCAGCGACGGCGTCCGCCCGAGTCCCGCCCGCCAGGCCGCCCGAACGAACCGGACCGCCGGGACTGCGCCGGGCCAGGTCGCCAGCCCGCGAAGCGCCGCGCCCCGGCGCCGCAGGGTCGCGGCGGGAAAACCACCGAGGGTCACCGAGCATCCCACCTTCCCCTCCTCAGCAGCGTGATGTGCCCCTACAGCGGTGTCCCAGGACGAGCGAGCGCACTGGTGCAGCTGGGCGATGACCGGTGCCCAGCCACCCCGCGGCGCGCTCGAGGCGTGTGCTGCCGGTCAGCTCGTACGTCGCACTGAGCGTAGCGGGCGCCGCCATCACAACCAGCGACGCGGGCTCGTCGCCGCCGCCGCGGTGAGCCCCAGCACCATCCGTGCGACGAGGCGAGCGGGTTCCCCGGCTCTATCTCGACCTGTTCGCCGGTCAGCTCGCCAACGCTCGACGCGACACCGGCACGCGAGCCGAGGGGAGCCTCGTTCGCGCCCTGACCGACGACCCTCCGTCGATGACCGCCCAACCGGTGACCCCGACGCCGCGGCACCGGTCGGCGGGTGGGCGGGACTCGGCACTGCGACCCGGCATCCGAGTGGTGGACCAGCCCATCGAGCCGGCCCTCAGCCGTGTGGTCAGCGCGTTCCGAACATCGTGGGGCTGCCGCGGTCGATTCGATGTTCTGCGAGCCGGGCCAGACTGCCTGCCCCATCGGATGAAAGTCGGCTTGTGAACTGCGGCCCGGCCTCGGCGATGGCCTGGCACATCGGCCTCCGATAGCCGTGAACCGCGTCGGCCCAGACCGGCGACTGCGACGGGCCCGAGAGCCGATCAGTGGAGGGTTCCTCCCGCACCGCCAGTGGGGCCGCGGCCCGCTCGCGGACCGTGACGATTCCGCGGCCGACCAGCGGCCCGCCGAGGGCCCGCTCGACACCCTCGCCGCCGGCGATCGGGCAGGCGCCGTAGCCCAGGACCAGGACGTGGAAGTACTCGCGGACGTCGCCGCCGACCTCTTTCGTCGATCGCATGACCAGATCGAGCAGCAGCCGGTTCATCGCCCGGACGGCGCCGTGGGTCACGGTGGTGCCGGACTCGCGCCAAAGCTGTTTCATCGAGTCCGACCCGTCGAGAAGGATCACGATGCATGTCGGCTGGCTGCGGGAGACCGCTTTCTGATACATCAATGGCCTTTCGGTTTCGGGTCAGCGCCGCGCCGGTGGCCACGCCCGGTGGGCACCCGACCGCAGCCGTACCGCGGGCCAGGGGGTGTCGGGGCGCCAGGTCCACGACGTGTGACAGGACCGGCAACAGAACCGGTATCCAACCGGGGCCACCGCGACGTCGAGCCCCAGCGACCCGCACCCGCGAGCACTGCGCGATCACCACATCGGCCAGATAACTCGACGGGTCCGCCGACACCGTCCGGGCTTCCCGCCCGGTCGCCGACCCGGCGCCGGGAACGGCCGCCGTGGCGGCGTCTGACCGCCTGCGACCCGGCGCGCATTGCAACGTTCGAAACGACTCCCGCCGCCGGTCCCGATCGCGGGGGATTCTGTGGGCGAACGCCAGGATCGGCCACTCCTAGCCCCGGTCCAGCCGCCGAGAAGTACCAGCCCGGCATCCGCCACTCATCTGCTGACCTCCACCACCACCGGTTCGTTGCGGCTAACACGGGTGAGACCCCGGGCCGGTTCATCGGCCTCGCAGGCCAAACGGGTGATACCAGCGCCTGCGGTCTGAAGTTCCGCGACGCGGCGCAGACTCCCGACCTCCGCTTTCCGATCCCGACCTGGGCTTCGGGTCGTGAGTAGTCCTGGCCAGCAGGTGCGGGAACGTCAGCACGACGCTCGGCATCACCTCCGCCCCGCCCCAGACCGCGCCCGGCCCGGCGACATGGCGGGCGGCGACCGTGCCATATCGGGCCGCTATCGGCCAGCTGCCGCCGTCACCGTGACCGGGGAAGCGAAACGGCGCCGCTCCCCGCGGCCGGGTCCCACAACCGAACCGCGCCGTTCCAGCCGCCGGTGGCCAGCACCACCCGCCCCCAACCCGCCCGAACGCCCCCGAACCACACCGAGCCGGTCTGGCCGAGCAGAGGGGATTGGCCGGCATGCGCGTCGGTGACCGCGTCCTATACTTCCACCTCGCCGAGGACCCCAAGCGGATCATCGTCGGTCGAGTGCCGCACCGGAGCGACCTCGAGCGTGCGGTGGCTGGCCTACCGCGGCTGTAAATCCCGCGGGGCTCCGCCCCACACCCCCGGGCCTCCGGCAGGGCTCTCCCGAGCGCGGGTGCGGTCAAGGGGGTCACCACGGCGGCCCCACCGTCGCTCAGCCAGGCGGAACCGGCCACGGAACCTCGGGGACCGTAAGCCGGAAAGAGCAGCTTGCACTCCCCGAGAACCCGCGGCCCACGGGGTGCGGCTGACCGACGGCAGGACCGCCGAGCCAGGGGTGTCGCAGTGTGCCGTTGAAACGGCGCGACGGGGTGCCGGTGCGACGTTCCTACGGTGCGCCGTAGTGCCGTTTCGCCTCAACTACGGCAGCGTCCAGCACAGCCGGGTCAGCCTCGGCCGCCGCGAGCAGGGCCCGGAGCAGATCGGCGCGGGACAGCTCATAGCCGGCGCGGGTCACGCCGTACCCGGACGGGCGGGTCCCGATCGGCCCGGCCTTCTCCCGCAGCGCGGCGAGCACCCGGCCGTAGCGGGCATCCGTCTCGTCGTCGATCAAGACGGTGAACTTCCGCGGCTTGGCGCGCTCGACCGGCGCCGAGGGCGCGGGCACGGACGGCGCCGCTGACTCGTCCAGAGCACGGCCGGCCGCAGTGGCAGTGGACCACTTCGCGGCGTCCTTCGAGCTACGCATGGGCCGGGACCTCCGTGATCTCGCGGAACAGGTCCGCGTAGGCGTAGGAGCGCGACAGGCACTCCCCGAACGAGTCCGCGATCGCTGCCGAGTACGGGATGACGGTGCGCATCAGCGGCACGTCGTCAGCCTCGATCGCGCTCTGGGAGTGCCGAGACTCCCGGGTCAACAGCCGGACCATCGTCAGCAGCACACCCCACACGAACGTGCCACCGACGGCGGCCTCGGCGACCGTGCGGAGGGTCTCGCGGAGCTGCACCACGTCGCCGAGACGGGCCCCCACCGGGATGAGCGCGGTGTCGCAGTGTTCGAGCGCGGCGCGGAGCCGCACTGGCTCGCCAGGATCGGTGTCGACGACGACGTGCGCGAGCTCAGGCGGCAAGGACAGCGGGTCGCGCCAGGGCAGCACCTCTAGCTGCGCCGGCCAGTCGTCGCCGGCCATGCGACGCCACATGGACGGGGGGCCCTGCCGGTCGGCGTCGATGAGCACCGTCGGACCGGTTTCTGCGAACTGCAACGCCAACATCACCGCGCTTGTCGTCTTCCCGACGCCGCCCTCGTGGCAGCCAACGGTGAGCTTCACTGCTCGGCCCCCCGCCAGTAGCCGGGACGGGCCAGCGGCGGCGCCAGTCCGTCGTGCTCCTCGAAACGCAGGACGTCGGCGGCGAGCTCGGCGGCGATCAGGGCCGGCCGCACCGTGGGCGAGTGCTGGTCGTAGTGGACGTGGACGGCGTGCTCGGTGACCTTGACGACCACACCAGGCATCGGGTCGCGCGGTTGCTCAGGGTCCCGGTAGACGACGCGGTCCCCCAGGGAGAACGGCTGCATAGTCGCCAGTGTACCGTTGTGACGGCGCAACGGCTAGACGGCGCAACGGCAATACGCCGGTACGGCGAGACAGGACCCTCGACGGAGGACTGCGGTGCGTGGCACGTCCCAGCATGGGTCGACGGCCCAAGCCGCCACCAGACTGGGCAAGCAGCCATGAGGTCTGCTCGCGGTTGGCGCATGCGTAAGAGTGGTTGTGACCGTGAGGGCGTGGAGGACGTGCGCCGCGACGCCCCGGTCGGCGAGCCGGGGGAGCTGATGGTGCGCGGCCCGATCGTCATGTCGGGCTACCACGGCAACGCGGAGGCGAACGCGATCGAGCCCGACGGCTGGCTGCACACCGGCGACGTCGCGACGATGCGCGACCGGCCACGTCTTCGTCGTCGACCGCCGCAAGGACATGATCATCACGGGTGGCTACAACGTCTACCCGGCAGAGGTCGAGCGGGTCCCGGCCGCCCACCCGAAGGTCGCGATGGTCGCCGCCGGGCCGGTCCCCGACGCCGTGCGCGGCGAGCTGGCCTGTGCCTACGTCGTCCCGGTGGCCGGCACCGACCGACCCGACCGAGGACGAGCTCGTCGCCTACGCGGGGGGCACCTCGCGGCCTACAAGCGACCCCGGCTCGTGCGCTTCGTCGACGTGCTGCCAGCCACGTCGACGGGGAAGATCATGCGCCGCGAGCTGATCAAGCAGTTCACCCCGTGACAGGGCGGTGGGACCGGTATTCGATGAGCTCATGGACCCGCCAGCGGACCCGGCAGGGCGCCTGACCGCGAGCACGCCGAACTCGTCGGCCTGCTCGACCGGCGCGCCGGGGGGCGGGCGGCCCTGGACCTGCTCGCCACCGAGGGGGACGTGGCCTGACTCGCCGAGCCCGTCGACGACGACGCTCCCGAACTGACCCTCGCCCAACTAACGGGTGACCGCCCCGGGCTGCTGCGGGGCCTGTCAGTTCCCGCGGGTTGTGCCTGACCGGCAAGGTCCACGGCACCGGGACGCCCGCTGGGTCGACGACTACTTCGGATCCGCGGAGATCACGCACACCTTCGACCGGCTCATCGAGTTCGAGGGCGTGCGGCGCCTGCTGTCGGTGCCGGTACGACGCGGGGAGCGGTTGCTCGAGGTGCTCGCCGTCGGTGCGCGGGCAGACGGGAGCTTCGGGGGTCGGGCGGCGGCGCGGGCCGAGGCGGTCGCCGACGAGGTGGCCCTCGCGGTCGCCATGGCCGAGCGCGCGGCTGGCCCGCGAGGTCGCCGTGCACGAGGAGCGCAGCCGGCTCGCCGCCGAGCTGCACGACCGCGTCAGGGCCCTGCTGTACGCCATCGGCTCGGGCGCGGCCGGCCTCTCTGACGCGCCCGGAGCACGCGGCCGTCACGCCGTCGTTGGCCGCGGGCGCGGTCGGGCTCTTGGTCAAGGATGCGTCCAGCGCCGCACTGGGCTCGGCGATCCGCGATGTCGCCCGCACCGGGAGCTACCGCGGCGACGTCCCCGCGAGGGACGCACCGCTGACGCCCCGCCAGTACGACGTGCTGCGGCTCGTCGCGTCGGGCCACACCAACAGCGAGATCGGCGAGCGCCTTCGCCTCTCGCCCAACACCGTGAAGACCTACCTGCACAACGTCATGCGCAAGCTCGACGCCCGCAACCGCGCCCAGTCAAAGCCATCACCCGCGCCCACGGCCTGCTCTGAGCGGGACCAATGCCGCCTTCCTGCCCGTGGGCTGCAGGAACTGCGTCTCCTATCCGAGCCAGACAAGCCCGCGGACGTCTTTTGTCCACCGTCTCCCTCGGCGCCACGGGTGATCCAAGGCACTGTGATCTGGGCAACGCGCGGGAGGAGCAGACGCCGCCGACGGGCCGGCCCCGACCGCAGACCGCAGACCGCAGAGGTTTGAGGAGCAACTCCATGGCCGACGTCCTCGCCGAGGGCTACAACGTCTTCGACACGTCCAAGTCCCCGTCCGGCACGGTCAAGTACGTGTCGTCGCCGTCGGACGTCATCAAGCTGATCCAGTCCGGGGAGCTCAAGTAGCACATCCTCCTCGTCCGCGGCGGAACCACGACGTGAGCCGTGCGTTCCCGTCGAGCATCAGCTCGCCGTGCACCAGCTGGTGGGCCAAGTCCGGTGCGAGCTCGTGCTCGGGCAGCCTCGCGTCGGGCATGACCCCCGGTTCGGCGGTGAACGTGGGCACGGCCGCGGCGTCGAGCCCACCGCCGGGAAAGAGGTGCGACGACGACGCGGGGCGCCCGGTAGACATCTCGAGCATCCTGGTCGAGGCGCCCGGCGGCCCGCCACCGCGGGGTAACGCGGCACCGCAGCGGCCCGAGTCGGACGAGCTCGGGCCGCAGCCCCCTCGCCCCTGTCGCCTGAGCCACGCCGCCACGTGAAGGTGGGTTCAGTCAGTAGTTGAGCTGAGTATGCCCGGGTGTCCGCGGGGTTGCGGCAGGCCGGGCGCGCTGCGCGTTCGGGGAGGACGGCCCGACGCCGGGCAGGTTGGCGGCGGGTGGTGCACCCGGTCCCCGGTCGTTGCGACGGCCATCAACGGCAGATGCAGCCGCGAGACCAGCCGACGTCGCGGGTCGCCGTACAGAAGCGACGCCCGAGTGCGTCGTGTTCCGGCCACGGGTGCGGACAGACCGTGCACGTCGATCGGTTCGGCCCTTCGGCGCCGTCGCCGGGATCGCTCTCCGTCCGGGTGGTCGTGAGAACATCCGTCGCGATCGTGCCCATGATGTGTCCTTCTCCGCGTCGTTGCGGACGTGACCCTTGGGTAGCAAGGTGATCGCCCCAACGGGCCGATCAGCGAGAATTGTGTGTCGCGGCCTCGGGCTCGATGAGCCACGCCTCGATGCGATCGAGAACGATCTGCACAGGCTGCTCGTCCGCCTGGGGAATCCGGATCACGGCACTCGCGGCGACCGGGGCAAGGACGTTGCTGCCCACGTGCTCGAGGGTCGTGCGCAGCGTCTCGAGCTCGCCGGCGTCGAACACCGTCCCTGTGATGATCCGCCTTTGGTCCATACTTTGATCCACCGGCCGTCCACGGCCTTCTCCTTCCGACAGTGCGGTCGCCGTGAGCGGGTCTCCGGCCGACGCAGCATGGACCCCGCTCCACGGTGACCGCCCGGGACCGATCGCTCCGGTGGATTCTGATCGGTCGAGGTCGTCAGCGCGGATCGGCCTTCGGGGTGAGGGCGCCGTTGGTCGGCGCCGCCGCCGGTGGCGCGACGGTCGGGGTGGGGATGGCGTCCACCTCGGGACCGGGCGACGGCGACACGTCCCCCGGCTTCGCCGCATCCCCTGCGGACCAACCGCTGGTGCGCTCGAAGAACCGCAGCAGCTCGACCGGGAACGGCATGACCAGCGTGCTGTTCTTCTCCGCCGCGACGTCGGTGACGGTCTGGAGCAGTCGAAGCTGCAGCGCGCCCGGGGTCTCGCCCATCGCCGCTGCGGCCTGCGAGAGCTTGTTCGACGCCTGTAGCTCACCGTCGGCGTTGATGACCCGGGCCCGGCGTTCGCGCTCGGCCTCGGCCTGGCGGGACATCGACCGGCGCATGCCCTCGGGCAGGGAGATGTCCTTGATCTCCACCCGGTCGATGCTGATGCCCCACTCCTCGGTGGGGGTGTCGATGACGTCCTTGAGTTCGGTGTTGATCCGGGTCCGGTCCGAGAGCAGCGTGTCCAGGTCGGCGCGGCCGATGACCGATCGCAACGAGGTCTGGGCCACCTGCGAGGTCGCCCGCAGATAGTCCTGCACGTTGATCACGGCGCGGACCGGGTCGTGGACGCGGAAGTAGACGACCGCGTCAACCCCGATGGTCACGTTGTCGCGGGTGATGGTGCTTTGCGAGGGGACGTCGAGCACCACCGTCTGGATCGACAACTTCGCCATCCGATCAGCGAACGGAATCATCAAGCGCAGGCCGGGCTGGCGGACGTCTGCCAGGAGGCGGCCGAACCGCAGAACGACCCCCCGTTCGTACTGCTGCACCAGCCGCACACTCGCCGCCGCCATCACCAGGGCGACGAGCACGACGATGACGATGACGACCACGACGACTGCACTCACGGGTACTCCGCCCACAACCAGGAGAGGGGACGGCGCTCGCCGGGTGTCCGGGGCCAACTCCGCCGGTACCGGGCACTCTACGCCGATCCATGCCCCTGAGCGGCCGTTCCTGCTGGGTTTGTCCGTGGCTCGGGCCCGTCCTCGCACGCTAGACGCAGGTGGGACGCTGGGGCCTCGGAAACGGTGAACTCATGGCTCTATCGACGATACGAACGTTCGGAGCGCCCGACGCCGCCCTCGTGCGGGCCTTCTGCCTCGACGTGCTCGACATCCCCTGGCTCCCTGCGGCCGATGGCTCGAGTCTGCTGGCCTACCCGCCGGGCCGACTCGGCGTCCACCCCCGAGCCCTCTCGGCGGCTGACCGCGACGTCCTCGGACCGGACGGCCTTACCCTGACTTGCGACGACCTTCCCGAGACCACCGCCGAGCTCTGCGCTGGAGGAGCGCTGCTCGTCCGGACGGGCACGACGGCGCAGCTCTACTCAACGGTCACCTTCTGGATCACCCTGGACCAAGAGGTCCAGCTCGTCGCCGCCTGACGTACACGGCCTGGGCTGCCACCATCCGGCCGGGGGAGGCCACGCTCGCGGCCATGATCTAGCGCCGTCGGCCGTGTGATTCCGCTATCGGGTGGCTCGGCAGCAGCATGTAGCGTCCGAGTTGTTGGTGGCGTCGGGTTGCTGATCGGGTCACGGCTCGGCGCTTTCTGCTGGTGGTGGTGGGGCGGCGGGCCGACGGGGTGGTGCTTGCCGGGTGGGTGGGGGTGGTGTCCTCGACCAGGAAGGTGGTCGGCCCGGTGGGCCCGAGTGCGGCGGCCAGCGAGTTCATCGAGTCGGACATGATCAGCCTAGTACTCCAGCCGTAGATCGTTATCTCCATGGTTGGGTGGCTTCCTGGCGCTGGTAGTGGCTGGTGCGGGCGCGGTGTTGGTGGTGTCGTCGCCAGCGTGACCAGGCCAGGGGGCAGGCCAGCGATCGGCCGGGTTCGATGACGGAGCTGACGAGCAAGCGGCGGATCTCGTTGCATGTCAGCGCGATCAGGCGGTCAGGCGCAGGCTGCAGGCTGTGTTCGCGGACGGCGATCACCGCGAGCAGGGCGTGCGCGAGCATCGCCAGCAGCGTCCAGCGCTGCCAGGAGATCCAGCGGCGGACCTGGTGTTCGTCGAGGCCGGCCAGGCCTTTGCCGGCCTGGAAGGACTCCTCGACGGTCCAGCGCCTGCCGGCGACGCGGACCAGCTCGCGCAGCGGCACCACCTCGGGTGCATAGCAGCGGTAGAACGCCAGCTCGCCGGTGTGGCGGTGGCGTCGCACCAGCAGCCACCAGCACTGCTCGTCGGTCGGGTCGGTGCCGCCGGCGGGGTCGGGGTGGGCGACCAGCGCCCAGTCGTAGTAGCGCAGTCCCTTCGCCCCCGGTCCGGCCGAGACTCGCTGCCAGGCCCGCTTCGGCAGCGTCTTGGTGATCTCGTCAGCGCGCAACAACCCGGCCGCGGTGGGGACGCGGCGGTCGCAGCCGATGGCCAACACATACCCCATCCGGCGGGTCTCGAGCTCGGCGCGCAGGGCCGGATCGGCGCCGTAGACCTCGTCGTCGGCCACCTACCGCGCCTCGACGCCGGCGTTCAGCGCGCGGGTGAGCATTCCGGTGGCCAGCGCGGGTTTGGTCGCGAACTCGACGTCGGCGGGCACCCCGGCCTCAGCGAGCCGCTCGGGATCGCTGGTCCAGGACTGTGGCAGGTAGAGCTCGCGATCGATCATGGCGTGGCCGGCGGCGCCGGCGTAGGTCAGATACACCGCGACCTGGGCGTTCTCGATCCGACCGGCGGTACCGGTGTACTGGCGCTGCACCCCGACGGTGCAGCTGCCCTTCTTCAGATCCCCGGTCTCGTCGACTACCAGCACCGCAGCACCGTCATCGTCACCGAGTCCGCTGGTGACGTAGTCGCGCAGGTCATCACGCACCCCGTCGGTGTCCCAACTGGCCCGGCCCAGCAGGTGCTGCATACCGTGCGGATCCCGATCGCCGGCGTGCTCGGCGATGCTCCAACAGTTCTTGCGCGGCAGGTCGGCGAGCAGCCCGAGCAGGAACCCACGGGTACGGCGGCGGGTCTCGACCCGGGCGAACCGACCGGCCAGCCGTTCGAGCAGCCTGTCGGTCTCGGCTTCCCACTGGACGGGATCTACCCTGTGGCCCGCGGCCACCGCTTGATCTTCGGATGTCGACACAACTGATGATCATCAAGCGGTGGCCGTCCCACGTCCGGGACCGCCACGCCAGCAAGATCACGATCTACGGCTGGAGTACTAGGCCGAGGGCGGTGTCACCGGGCTGTGACCGCAGCGTGGACCGCGCTAGGTAGCGTGTCGTGTGCAGACGCTGCACCCCCGGAGCCCGGTTGTCCCCTCAAGGACCTTTGGACATCAACTCGTCCACGAGGACAGCCGACCCGACCGGAGCGCTATCGATCATGGCTGTGATGGACCCGCTGCGGCACGCGCCCGCGGACCTGCTCGACCTGACCCTAGCCGCTGGCCGGCACCGCGGCACTGGCCGCGCTCGGCCCGCTGATGGATCCGGTGGCGCAGCGTGGTGGCGCGCAGGGTGTTCAGGTGGCCCTTGGCGATCAGCGGCATCTGCGAGTGGTGGTGACCGCGACCCGACCCCCCGGGGAACGACGGTGCCTCGGGGCTGTCACCGTCCGGGCGCTCGACCCCGGAGGAGGCCTCTCCAGCGCTGGTCTGCCTGGTCGGGTCGCTGCTGCTGGAGCCACTCGACCAGTGCGGCGAGCGCGGCGGCCAGGCCCGCGAGGGCCCCGAGCAGAAGCCCCACGATCGCGATGGCGGCGACCGCGACGAGCCCGGCGAGGATCAGTAGGAATAGCAGCGTCCCGACGGTCGCCATCTCGGCCCTCCGGTGTGCTGCAGGCGTAGCGCCCCGACCCCGGCGCGCCCGGGCTCGGTGCTAGTGGGCCACACCCGGCTGCTTGGGGTCCACGCCCCCGGGTCCCTGCGGCTAGACCCACCCTGGCCCACGGGCCGCCGTGGCCGCGACGGCACCCGGGACACCTGCGCCCGAGCCTCTGCCTGCGTCTCGGCGGACGCCCGTGGCCGCCCGGCCACCACCTCCGATCGCCGCTGGCCGGTGGCCATGGCCGCCGTGACCGCTCCGGTGTCCGCCGGGGGGGCCTTGACCCCGCTCGACGCTGAGGCTTCGCGGCCGGGTCCGCGGGGTACCCGAGGTCCTTAGTCGAAGGCCTCGTCCCCGGGACGGGACCGCCGGCGAGGCCTCCGGGTTGACCCCACAGCGCGGGGGCCGTCCCACTGTGCTGGAGTGAGAAACCGGCGGCCGGGGTTTCGCTGTCCGCCACGGTGTGAGCCACTAGCTCGGACGTGACCGCCGCCCGGCACGACGGGCTAGCGCAACGGGTTACCGCGGTCAGCGCGGCCGCCCGGGTCGCCGGTGAGGCCACCACCTCCTCCGAGGGCGGTCGACAGCCCGCAGCCGCCGGGTCTGCTTCGGCCAACGCGGTCTTCCGGTATCGCCGCGCCTGGCCATCGACTGCGACCAGGCTGGCCGGCAGGTCGGCGATCCGGCCCGCCACGGGGAGAGCCGGTGCCCGAGCACCCGTAGCGGATCCCGCGCGGCCCGGGCGGCGTCGCCCCGTACCGCCTCTGGATGGTCCGGGTGATGGTCGAGGGCGTGCGCATCCCGGCGACGCACCAGCCGGCGGCGAACCATGGCCCGAGCATCGCGACGGCCCGCCACCCGACGACCCGCCCGCCGGCCCGGTCCGCTGGAGGAGGGCACCGACCGCTCTAGCTCCGCTCGCTCGGCGGCTGTATTGGCTTGATCGAAGACCGGCCACGGCTGACGCGTGATCTCGTCTTGACGGTGGGGATTCCCCCATCATAAGACGATCTTCTAGCCCTTGATCACGCCAAGGGCTAGATCTCTGACCGCCGCGGGCCGGGGGGTTTGCCAGGTCGGTCGACAAGGGCGGTCCGCGGAGCCGTGAGGACGTAGGACGGGGCCCGGTTCGTCGTCGTGCCGAGGAACTGCGCGGTCGCCCCGGGTCTCGACGCAGACGAGCAGTCCGGCGTCCTGTGCCAACGCGAGGGCGCGGGAGACGGTGCGAAGCGAGCAGCCGGCGGCCGCGGCGAGGTGTGCCCGGGTCACACCGGCCCCCAGGCCGGTCTCCCACGACAGCCCGTGCACCAAGCCGCGGAGGACGTCGAGGGCGACAGCGCGGCGGTCAGCGCGCCACAGCGCGCCCTCCACGAGCTCGTCGACCCGGCCGAGGGCCCGCGGCCTGGTCGGTGAGCACCACGACGCCCTCGGGGACACGGTGGCGCCACGCGGGGTGCGGCACGAACCGTCCGGCCTGCACCCGTCGGGCCGCGCGGCGGCGGCCGTAGCCCAGTGACCGAGCGCGCGCGGCGGCGCGTCGGTGGGCGCGCTCCACCCCTGGAGAAGGGCGAGCGTGGGTTTCTGGGGTCGCCGGATGACCGCGCGCGGCAGTCGACGGCGTGTCGCGGTCGAGCGCAGGAGGCACCGGCGGAGCGGCCGAAGTAAACTCGGCTCCGCAACACTAAGCCGCCGACGCCGGGATACGCCGAAACAGGGCCCACAGTCGAGCGGGATGATGTAGTTGCGCGAGCGCCTCGGTCTTCCCGGATCGGGGCATTTCGTGTGTCAGGCCGTCTTGAGCCCCTCCTGGGTCGAGTAGGGGACGCCGGTGTCTTCGGCGAGGAGCTGGCCGACGTAGTCGTTGAGCGTCATCCCGAGGGCCTTGGCCCTGCCCTCTGCGGCTCGGCGCAGCGGAATCGGGACGCGGGCGCGCACGAACTCGCGCTCACCCTTACTCGGACGACCGATCTTCCTCTGCTCCACAACCGAGATAGTGCCGTTGCTGAGCACTGGAACAGCGGAGGGACACGCGGTCACGGGCGACCACGTCGCGGAGTCCTCGTCGAGGGCCCGCATGGCGTCGATGATCGCTCGCCGGTTCGCCGGGGTGCGATCCGCCAGCCACGCGTTGACGGCCCGGCTGGCCTTGGCCTCCCGGTCGCGCTGCTCGGTAGCCCCGACGACGCCGCGGGCGCGCTGCGAGTCCGCGGCTATGGCCATGTACGTGACCGACCCGAACGCCCCGGTGCCGCGGCGGACGGGCTTGCTGCGGCCGGTGGAGCGGTTGAACGTGGCGTCAATGCCGGTGACGGTGAAGGTGCGGCCGGCGACGTGGTCCACGGTGGCCTCGTGCAGGTTGCGCGGTGTCGGCGCGGCGTCCGCTCGGCCCATACCAGGACGCGGTCACCTTGGGTCGGCCAGTCAGCCACCACGCGTTCTCCTAAGGAGCGAGCGTGCCGGCGGCTCGACGGGGCGCCGGCGGTATTCCGGGGGCCAGGTCCCTACCGAATGGGCCGCGCACGAGTCGATGCCGGTGGGTTCGGGGGGCGCACTGATCGTGCCGCCGTGCTCCCGGTAGGCAAGTCGCTGCAGGAACATCTCGATGTCACTGCCGCCGAGCTCGCTGACGACCAGCCCGTGGTCGTGTCGATGAACGCGCAGACTCTCCGACAACGCGGCCACCGCCGCCCCGTGTGCGCGCAGCGTCGCGGTTACAGTGGCGCCCCGACGGCGCAGCAGATCGTGCACCGCCCAGCGTTTGACCGCGGCCCGGCAACCAGGGCCGCCTGATGGCGGTGAAGTCGAGTCGCCCGTCGTGGCCGAACATGGCCATCGACCAGACGTCCTTGGCCTGCTCGAGCTCTGGCCGGTCCCCGGGTGGCGAGCCGGCCCTCCCCGGCCGACGTGGCCTGCGGCGCGGCGCTCACAGGGAGGTCTCCGTGGTGGTGCCTCGGCCGAGGGTGCTCTCCGGTCGCTGGACCGACGACGCTCGCGCGATCCTGTGCAGGGCGACCACGGAGGAGACGTGGGATGAGCAACCGGCAGGCGCGCCGCGAGCAGGACGAGGCCGGGCCTCGGTGACCGCCGACGACGGCGCCACCCTGGTGCCCACCGACGAGGCAGCCCTTGCGCTGGGGATAGAGCCCGACACCCTCGACCGCATGGCCGTCTCCCGGCTGATCACCCCCGCCCGCACCGACGACCGCGGCGAGCAGTGGTGGAACCTGCACGACCTGCGCCGCCAGCTCGTCGCCTACCTCGACGATCGCTGCGAGGAGTAGGCGATGTCGAAGACCGCTCGGTGCGTGCGCTGCCGGCGAGTTACCTCGACCGGGTTCAGCGGGCTCACCACCTGGCGGGTCACCGACGACGGGCGGGCGATCTGCTCGCACTGCCTGACGCCGAGCGAAACGGGCGACGACGACACCCCGGTCCTGACCGACAACCCCGGTCGACCGGCTCCTGCGCGACCTCGACCCCGACAACGATGAGCACTAGGGCGTGTCTGACGGACCGTTGAGGGGTTGTGGGGGAAGATCTTGCTGTGATCAGGCAGGAGATCTCCGACGAGGCCTGGGAGTGGATCGAGCCGCTGCTCCCGGATCGCACCCCGCGGCGCGGGGGCCGGTGGCGGGAGCACCGCAGCATGCTCGAAGCGATGGTGTGGCGGTTCCGCGTCGGCGCCCCGTGGCGTGATCTGCCCGAGCGCTACGGGCCCTGGCAGACCGTCTACGACCGGTTCAACCGCTGGTCAGCCGACGGCACCTTCGACCGGTTGCTGGCCCGCGCCCGGGCCGAGGCCGATGCCCGCGGTGAGATCGACTGGCAGGTCTCGGCTGATTCCACCGCCGCGAAGCTCCACCAGCACGGGGCCACGCTGCGCCGGCTGGGCGGCAACGCCGCCACCGCCAAACCCGCCCCCGTCGAGCCGGCCCAGGACGCTGAGGGCGCCCCGCTGGCCAGCGGCGATCGGGAGGACGTTGTCGTGGCCGCCGCGGGCGACACAGGGGGCCCGTCCGGGATCTTTGGCTGAAGTCCGCGCCGCGGCGGGCAAGCACGAACCCGACGACCACGCGATCGGGCGTTCCCGCGGCGGATTGAACACCAAGGTCCACGCCCTCACCGACGGCCGGCTGCGGCTGCTGGCGTTCACCCTGACCGGCGGAAACGCCCACGACAGCCCGCTGTTGCCGGTGCTGCTCGAGCGGCTCTCAGTCGCCCGCGAGCACGGCGGCCGGCCGCGGACCCGCCCGGATCACCTGCTCGGCGACAAGGCCTACAGCTCCAAGGCCCACCGGGCGATGCTGCGCCGCCGCGGCATCCCACACACCATCCCCGAACGCGACGACGAGAAAGCCAGGCGCATCAGCCGCGGCTCCCGCGGCGGGCGCCCCCCGACGTTCGATGCCGAGCTCTACAAGCAGCGCAACGTGGTCGAACGCGGCTTCTCCTGGCTCAAGCAGTGGCGCGGGCTGTCTCAGCGCAGCGACAAACTCGCCATCAACTACGCCGGCGGAATCACCCTCAAAGCCACCCTCGAATGGCTCACATGATCCGCCAGACACGCCCTAGATGATCCCGAGACAGCCCTCGAGCTGCTCGCCATGCTCGGACCGGTCCGCGACCCAAGAGGACGAACACTGTGACCACCGACAACGGCCCCGTCCTGGTCGACACCGACGAGGCGGCGCGGACGCTCCAGATACCGAGCCCCCAGCTCGAACGGTGGGCCCAGAGCGGCGTCGTAACCCCGACCGCCACCGACCCTGAAGGGGGACGGTGGTGGAACGTCTCCGACCTGCGGCAACAGATCGCCACACGCATCGAAGACCGGGAACTATAGCTACTTCGCCCCGAAATAGTCGGCGGTCGGTAGGCCGCTGACCTGGGCAGATGGCGCGCCTCCCGCCGCGTGTGGTCGAGTGGTGAGATCTTGGTGCCTGTACCCGCTGTGAGCTGGGATCGAGGCCTGGATGCTGATCACCACCAACCCGCAGCCCACGCTGTGGGAGACGATCCTGCCGCCGGGCTATCAGGGCCTGCCCCGCGAGCTGGCGGCGGTGGACGCGCTGCTGGACGATCCGGTGTTCTTCGAGCCCTACCGGGCGCACTTCAACGAGGAGTTCGGCCGCCCCTCGATTCCGATCGAGACCTACCTGCGGATGATGTTCCTCAAGCACCGCTACGGCCTGGGCTACGAGACGCTGAGCCGCGAGGTCGCCTACTCGCTGTCGCGGTTCTGCCGGGTGTCGCTGGGCACCCGGGTGCCGCACCCCTCGACCCTGGGCAAGATCACGACCCGGTGCGGGGCGGAGACGATCGCGGCGCTGAACGAGGCGCTGCTGGTCAAGGCGGCCGGGGTCAAGGTGGTGCGCACCGACAAGGTCCGCGCGGACACCACCGTGGTCGCGGCGAATGTGGCCTTCCCGACCGACTCCGGGCTGCTGACCCGCGCCATCAGCATGATCGTGGCGTTGGTCGGGGTGATCCACGCCGCGGGCGGGGCCAGTCGCACGAAGGTCCGGGACCGGCGCCGGGCCGCCGGCCGGCGGGCCCGGTCGATCTCGGCGCATCTCAAGCTGCGCAACGACGAGGCCAAGGCCCGGGTGCTCACGATCACCGGGGAGCTGGCTGATCTGGCCGAGCTCACCTCGACCGAAGCCCAGAAGGTGCTGGTCAACGCCCGACGGTGTCTGGCCCCGTCAGGGCGCGGACGCGTCGGGGCGGCTGCGCTCGGCGGTCGCCAACGTCGACGGGATCGTGCTCGACCACAGCCTGCACCAGGGCAACCCGGCCGACGCGCCGCTGCTCGCCCCGGCTATTGGGCGCGTCCAGACCGTGCTTGGCCGGGTGGTGCGGGCGGTGACCGCGGACCGCGGCTACGGCGAGGCCAAGATCGACCAAGAGCTGACCGATCTCGGTGTGCGCACCGTGGTCATCCCTCGCAAGGGCAAGCCGAGCCAGGCGCGCCGCGAGGTCGAGCACGGCCGCGCGGGTTCCGTCGCCTGGTCAAGTGGCGCACCGGCTGCGAGGGCCGCATCTCTTATCTCAAGCGCCGCTACGGCTTCGACCGCACTCTGTTCGACACCCTGGCCGGGGCTCAGACCTGGTGTGGACTCGGGGTCCTGGCCCACAACACGGTCAAGATCGCCACGCTGCTCCAGGCCTGCCCGCCGCGTCCCGCAGCCAGCCCCAGGCGCCGCCCAGCTCGACCAGCCCGACCGGCGCCATCGCCGGCTCCCGACACCGCCGGGACGGGCCCCCACCCGATCTACTGTTCGACCACACCGCCGCCTGACACACCGCCCGGTCGATCCAGCACGTCCGGACGGCGCCTTCCCCAACCGGGGCCACCCGAATCGGGCCCGCAACGGCCCACCGAGCGCACCAACCGCAGCCAGACAGGGCTCGTCTCGACCCGTCCACGAGCACCGTCGCCGTCCGACCGGCCGACGAGGAGCCTATTTCGGGGCGAAGTAGCCAGTGAGGCCAGCCTCGGACCGCCGAGGTGCGTGGTGGCGTCCTGAAGACATGATCCACTTGGTCTGGGCCAAGCTCACGCAGGGACCTGCGGTCATGATCGACAGACCGCCGCCACCCGCTGCGCCGAAGTCCGGCCACCAGGGTGGCCGGCCGTGCCACTCAAAGTGGCTGGTCAGACCCATGTCTGCAGTAGTTGGAGCGGGCAGCGACAACCGTAGACCTGTGCCGAACTCTGCCCAACTGCCAAAGTCCTAGCGACCAAGGATCGCGCTTCCGGGCCGCCCGTCGCATCGCGGAGCCATGCACGATCAAGGGTCACCCCGGGCTCGACAGAGGGCGGTCCCGACCACAACGGCAACGGATGAACACGCCCCACCAGGGAGAGCATGGGTGAACCTGCGCAACATGACTGTCGGCCTGCTGGCGCTCACCGCGTTTCCCATGCTCGCGATCGCCGAGACGGCCCCCCGGCTGGGAGAACTCCCGCATGGTGGGGCTGGCCGCGTTCGCCCTCGTCGCGACAGACGTACTCCTCTGCGAGCCCTCTCACCTTCTGTGACGGCTGTACGCTGGTCCCCACCCGGCAGGCGGGCAGACCAGACAGACCCCGCCCGGTTGGGTGAGCAGATGCGAGATGATCCTGCGGGTGTCCGAGGCGAGCCTGGCTGAGCTAGTCATGGAACTGCTGCGGGGGCTTGACCGCACAGCCGTCGACCAGTACGACGCGGAGTGGCCGGGTGCGGGCGATCCAGCAGGCAGCGCCGCAGTTGCTGTGACCCCTCATCGCCGCCGGCCTCAACGCCGTCGGAACGCCCGGCTCGTTCGGGCGGGCGCAGAAGATGCACTGGTCGTGGCGTAGACCCGGGGGTCCGCGGAGCCCAGGAGGTGCGAGCTGATCACGGCAGCGCGCCTCTCGTACGGACGCGTCGTCCTCGTCCGGCTCGCCAGTCGAGAGATCGTCGGGCAGCTCGTCGGGGACCTCCCACGACGGTCCGGCTACGAGGACGGGCCGCTCACTGGGTGAGCCCGGGCGCTGCTCGGCGAGGATGACCACGCGCAGCGCCGCCGGGTTCACCAGCACCCGGGAGCCATCGTCGGCCACGAACGCCGACGTCCGGCCCTCGCCCAGGGCAAGCGTCGATCGGGGCCTGCACCTCGTCCGGCCTGGCCATCGGGCAGCGAGAACACGGCGGGCAGGTCCCGGGAGGTCACGAACGTCACCAGACACCACCGCCTGTGGTGAGGGTGGCCGCGTAGCCGGCCCGATCGACCACGACCGGCGACGCGCCTCCTTCGGCGCAGGCCCACAAGCCCTCGAGGAGTATGTCGAGGCCGTTCGGGTGGGCCTTCGATCCGCGCTGGACGCGCCAGATGTCGACGGCGGGTGAAAACTGACTGTGAGACTGCTGGAGCCGGTCTGGAGCGGCCGTGATGGGCTGGCGGCGAGACGGCGGGCGTGACTCGAAAACTGACTGGCCTGGTGCCTTTCGTGGGGACTTGTCCGCCCGCTGTCCTCGACGCCGGCCCGGCCGGGAGCAGCTGGCTTGATCAGGAGCTTGACCGCCAGTAGCCGCTGGCGTGTCCCATCACAGTCCTGCCGAGTCTCCCGAACCGGACCGGAGCCACGTCCGTCCCGGTCAGAGGAGAACGCAGTTGCCCATCCTCGCAGAGCAGGTCGAGGTCGTCATCGGCGTCGACACCCACAAACACACCCACACTGCCGCGGTCGTCGCGGCCGCCACCGGCGCCGTCCTGATCGAGAAGACCGTGCCGGCCGACCCGGCTGGCTATCGGGCGCTGGTCGAGCTCGCCGAGGCGCACGGCCCGCTGCGGGCCTGGGCGATGGAAGGCTCCGGTGGCTACGGCGCCGGCCTGGCCGCCCACCTCGCCCAGCACGATGAGCTCGTCGTCGAGCTCGACCGACCGGCGCGCCCGGCCCGGCGGGCCGGCGCGAAGTCCGACCCGATCGACGCGATCCGGGCCGCCCGGGACGCCCTGGCCCGCACCCAGCTGGCGCAACCGCGCGCCAGTGGCCAGCGGGCGGCACTGCAGGTGCTGCTCACCGCCCGCCGGGCCGCGGTCGACGCCGCCGTCGACGGGCAGAGCCAGCTGCACGCCCTGGTCGTCACCGCTCCCGAGCAGGTCCGGGCCCGCTTTCGTGGCCTGTCGACCCGCGCCATGATCGCGGGTGCGCTGCGGCTACGACCCGCGCACCACGCCGGTGATGTGCACGTGTTCACCGCGATGACCACCCTGAAGGCCATCGCCCGGCGCGTCCAGACGCTCGAGGACGAAGCCACCGAGCACGAGAAGGCCATCCGCAAGATCGTGTCGGCCTGGCGCCCGGATCTGCTCGCGCTGACCGGGGTCGGCCCGATCGTCGCCGCCACCGTGCTCGCGGCCTGGTCGCACGCCGGGCGCTGCCGCGACGACGCCGCGTTCGCCATGCTCGCCGGCACTGCTCCGATCCCCGCCTCGTCGGGCAAGACGGTGCGCTACCGGCTCAACCGCTCCGGCGACCGGCAACTCAACCGCGCCATCTACACCGTCGTGATCACCCGGCTACGACTCGATCCCGCCACCCGCGCCTACGCCGAACGTCGACGAGCCGAGGGCAAGACCGACCGCGAGATTCCGACGCTGCCTCGGCCGCTACGTCACCCGCCAGCTCTACCGGCAGCTCGAATCCGCGCCCCTCACAGCCCTTGACGCGTCATAGGAGCGTCCCCGCGCGGCGCCCGAATTTTGACCCCCTGGGCCGTGACCCTCTGGCTCGTACCGAGCTGGGGGGAGGGCAAAGGGGTGTTGTCCGTGGAGGACTGGGCGGAGATCCGGCGCTTGCATCGGTCGGAGGGGATGCCGATCAAGACGATCGCGCGGGTGCTGGGGTGCTCGAAGAACACGGTCAAGTCGGCGTTGGCCGCGGAGGGACCGCCGCGTTATGTCCGTCGGCCGGCCGGGTCGGTGGTCGATCGTGGACGAGGTGGAGCCGCGCATCCGAGAGCTGTTGGCGGCGTTCCCCACGATGCCGGCCACGGTGATCGCCGAGCGGATCGGCTGGACGCGCGGGTTGACGGTGCTCAAGGAGCGCGTGCGGGAGCTGCGCCCGGTGTATCTACCGCCGGATCCGGCCTCGCGCACGCAGTACGTGGCCGGGGAGATCGCCCAGCACGACCTGTGGTTCCCGCCGGTCGAGCTGCCGGTCGGGTTCGGTCAAGCCCGCACCGCGGCGCAGCTGCCGGTACTGACGATGGTCACCGGCTATGCCCGCTGGCTCTCGGCGGTGCTGATCCCGTCGCGGCGGGCCGAGGATCTGCTGCGCCGCCTGGTGGACGTTGCTGGCCGGGCTGGGTGCGGTGCCGCGGGTGCTGGTCTTCCGACGGCGAGGGCGCGGTCGGGCGGCACCGGGGCGGACGCAGTGAGCTCACCGCTGAGTGCCAGGCCTTCCGGGCACGCTGGGGACCAAGGTGCTGATCTGCAAGCCGCGGGACCCGGAGGCCAAGGGCCTGGTCGAACGGGCGCACGACTACCTGGAACGGGCGTTCTTGCCTGGGCGCAGCTTCGAGGGGCCGGCGGACTTCAACGCCCAGCTCGCGCAGTGGTTGACGGTGGCCAACCGGCGTCCGCGCCGGGCACTGGGCTGCGCACCGACCGAGCGGATCGGCGCTGACCGCGCCGCGATGGTGGCGCTGCCGCCGGTCGCGCCGAGCATCGGGTGGCGCGCGGCGACCCGACTGGCTCGCGATCACTACGTGCGCCTGGACGGCAACGACTACTCGGTGCACCCCGCGGTGATTGGGCGCCGGGTCGAGGTCAGCGCCGACCCGCAGCGGGTTCGGGTGCGCTGCGGGGGTCAGCTCGTCGCCGACCATCAGCGGGTCTGGGCGCGCCACCAGACGATCTCTGATCCCGCCCATGTCGCCGCGGCGAAGGTGTTGCGCCGTGACCGGGTCGGGCAGCTGCGGCCCGTTCCCGAGCCAGAGGTGGAGCTGCGCTGTCTGGCCGACTACGACACCGCCCTCGGCCTCGAGCCTGAGCAAGCCGCGGCCGGGCCAGACGGGGGCGCTGCCTGATGGCCACCAGCACGAAGTCGGTGACCAGCCGCACCGCCGGAGACCTCGCCGCCGAGGTGGCGTTCCTGACCCGGGCGCTCAAGGCCCCCACCCTGCGCGACTCGGTGCCCCGGCTGGCCCAGCGGGCCCGCGACGAGTCCTGGACCCACGAGGAGTTCCTGGTGGCCTGCCTGCAACGCGAGGTCGCCGCGCGCGAGGCCCACGGCGGCGAGGGCCGCATCCGCGCCGCCCGCTTCCCGGCCCGCAAGAGCCTCGAGGAGTTCGACTTCGACCACGCCCGCGGCCTGCACCGCGACGTGATCGCGCACCTGGGCACCCTGGACTTCGTCACCGCCCGCGACAACGTGGTCTTCCTCGGCCCACCGGGCACCGGCACGACCCACCTGGCGATCGGGCTGGCCATCCGCGCCTGCCAGGCCGGACACCGGGTCCTGTTCGCCACCGCCTCCCAGTGGGTCGACCGGCCTCGCCACCGCCCACCACGCCGGCATCCTGCAGGCCGAGCTCGCCCGGCTGGGCCGCTACCCGCTGCTGGTCGTCGACGAAGTCGGCTACATCCCCTTCGAACCCGAAGCCGCGAACCTGTTCTTCCAGCTCGTGTCCAGCCGCTACGAACGCGCCAGCCTGATCGTCACCAGCAACAAGGTCTTCGGCCGCTGGGGCGAGGTCTTCGGCGACGACGTCGTCGCCGCCGCCATGATCGACCGCCTCGTGCACCACGCCGAGGTCATCGCCCTCAAGGGCGACAGCTACCGGCTCAAAGACCGCGACCTCGGCCGTGTCCCCGCAGCCGCCACCAGCAAGGACGACTAGAAGATCAACCAAGGCCAAGGGGGTCAGTTTTCAACCGCCCCGTGGGGGTCAGTTTTCGGCCGTCGTTGACACCAGACCAGGCGGTGACGTTGACGCCGTGTCTTCATGCGCGGGCAGCCTCCGTAGTAGCCAGGCGCGCGGCGAAGTCCTGCCGAGGTTGTCCCGGTCCTCGTGGGATTTGAGGTGGCGGTCCCCGCCCTGGTGCCTGCCGTGGGGTAGGCACGCGGGTGCTCACTCCGTTGGGAAGGGACCGCCATGGGCAAGGGTAGGAAGACCAGCACGACGAGAAGCGACACCCCGCCGGATGAGGCCGATGCGGGCTGGCGCGGGCGGCGGGTGCAGGTCGCGCTCGATGAGATCGCGGCCTCGGCCCACGAGGGCCTGCTCGCGGTTGCGGTCGGCGCCGGGCTGCAGGTGATGGCCGCGCTGATGGAGGACGACGTCACCGCGGTGTGCGGCCCGAAGGGCCGCCACGATCCTGACCGGATCGCGGTTCGGCATGGTCACGAGTCCGGCTCGGTGGCTCTGGGCGGTCGGCGGGTGCCGATTTCGCGGCCGCGGGTGCGCGCGGCCGATGGGTCCGGTGAGCTGCCGGTGCCCTCGTATGAGGAGTTCGCCGGCACCGAGGTCATGGGCCGCATGGCCCTGGAGCGGATGCTGGCCGGGCTGTCGACTCGGCACTACCCGGTCGGACTCGAACCCGTCGGGGAGCGGGTCGAAGCCTGCGCGTGGTCGACGTCGAAGTCGGCGGTGTCGCGGAAGTTCGTCAAGGCCACCGAGACCGCGCTGGCCGAGCTGCTCGCCGCCGACCTCTCGGGCCTGGACCTGGTGGCACTCATGGTCGACGGGGTGCACTTCGCCGAGCACTGCTGCGTAGTCGCGCTGGGCATCGACGCCGACGGGACCAAGCACCCGCTCGCGCTCGCGGAAGGGTCGACCGAGAACACCACCTTGGTGCGCGGGCTGCTCGCCGGCCTGCGTGAGCGCGGCCTGGACACCACGAAGCCCATCCTCGCGGTGCTCGACGGGTCTAAGGCCCTCGCAGCCGGGATCCGCGAGGTCTTCGACCGCCCAGTCCTGCAGCGCTGCCAACTTCACAGAAGCCGTCAAGAAACAACCCGTCGCTTTAGATCTTGGCCGTCGTTGGTGTGGTATGGCGATCGACGAGACGCGAGCCTCCCAGCTCGGGGACCGGTTCGCGGTGTTGTTGCCACACCTGAACGAGCGGCAGCGGCGGCTCGCGGTCGCCACCGAGGCCCGGTTGCTCGGTCACGGTGGGGTGCGGGTCGCGGCCCGGGCCGCGGGGATGAGCGAAACCACGGTGCGTCGCGGAGTGGCCGAGCTCGAGGCCGGCGAGGAACCGCTGCCCGAGGGCCGGGTCCGTGGCCCCGGCGGGGGCCGCAAGTCGGTCGAGGAGAACGACCCGGAGCTGGTACCGGCACTACTGGGGATGGTCGAGCCGGACGAGCGCGGCGACCCGGAATCCCCGTTGCGGTGGACCACGAAGTCGCTGCGGCACCTGGCCGACGAACTGTCCCGTCAGGGACATCGGGTCTCGGCGCCCACGGTGGGCCGGCTGCTGACCTCCTCGGGGTTCAGCCTGCAGGCCAACACCAAGACCCTCGAAGGCACCCAGCACCCCGACCGGGACGAACAGTTTTGCTACCTCAACGAGCAAGCCCGTGATCATCGCGACGCTGGGGAGCCGGTGATCAGTGTGGACACCAAGAAACGCGAGCAGCTCGGTCGGCTACCGATGGCCGGGAGGGAGTGGCGCCCGGCCGGGGAACCGGTGCAGGTCGAAGACCACCACTTCTTCTTCAGCGGCCCGGACGTGGAGCAGGCGATCCCGTACGGGATCTACGACCTGGTCCGCAACATCGGTTGGGTCAACGTCGGGGTCGACCACGACACCTCGGTGTTCGCCGTGGAGTCCATCCGCCGCTGGTGGACCGCGCGCGGCCGAGAGGACTATCCGAACGCGACCCGCCTGTTGATCACCGCCGATGCCGGCGGCTCGAACGGCTACCGCTACCGAGTCTGGAAAAGCGAACTCGCCGCGCTGGCCGCCGAAACCGGGCTGGCGATCACGGTCTGCCATTTCCCGCCGGGCACCTCGAAATGGAACAAGATCGAGCACCGGCTGTTCTCCCACATCACCCACAACTGGCGCGCCCGCCCACTGACCAGCCACGACGTCGTGATCAAAACCATCGAAGCGGTCCGTACCCGCGGCGGGCTACGCGTCGAAGCCGCGCTGGACACCGGCGACTACCCAACCGGCGTGGCGATCAGCAAACAGCGCTTCGCCACCCTGCCGCTGCACCGCCACACCACCCACGGCGACTGGAACTACACCCTGCGCCCCGAGCTCCTCGACTCCGACGCCGCGACCCCGATCGCCGAGCAGGGCGGGCCGGCCGAGCGCCGCCAACAGATGCTGATCCGACTCACCGACCCACGGTTGACCGGCATGAGCGCCGTCGAGCTCGATGCGCTGGCCACCGTGTTGGCGCCGGCCCAGGCCGCGCGGGCTCATCAGCGCTACAGCGAGCAGCGCGGCGGTCGGTCACGCCGCGCCACCGGGAACCTACGCGCCACTCCGTTGTTCAACGATCCCGCCCGAGTGCTGCTCACGCTGCTCTACCAGCGGCAGGTGTGCTCGATGAACGTGCTGGCGGACCTGCTCGAAGTCAGCCCCAACGCCATCGCCGACCTCGTCCGCGAGACCCGCGAGCTCCTCGAAGACCACGGAACCCGACCAGGATTCGCCCCGGTCCGGTTCCGCACGATCGCCGAGCTGCTGGCCTTCCTCGACCACGACACCCCACCGGCGCGCACTGCGATTATCGAAGCGCTCTCCGACCCCGCCGTGACCGGCATGAGCCGCGACGAACTACGCCGGCTCACCGAGCGCCTCGCACCCCGCCAAGCAGCCCACGCCGAACGGCTCGCCCACCAGCGCCGCGGCGGGCCCCGCCAGCCCGGCGCCCGTGGCGGCGTGTTCCCCCAGAAGATCAGCAACAGTGAGCGGGTCCTGCTGACCCTGCTCCATCTGCGCAAACAGGCCACCTTCGACGCGCTGTCCGAGGCCCTCGGTGATGTCACCCGCTCCGGGATCGCCATGGTCGCCCGCGAAACCCGCCCCCTGCTCGAACATGACGGCCATCTCCCACCGCCCGCCGCGGTCCGCTACCGCACCGGCGCCGACCTGCTCGCCGCGACTTCCCCACCCAACAGCGCTACCTCCGACACGCCGACGGGTTAATCCTTGACGGCTTCACAAGATCCGAAACGTCCGGGACCACCTGCCCCAAAAGCTGCGCTCGGTGGTGGTCTCTCGGATGCGCGCCGCCTACCACGCCGAGTCGGCGCTACAGGCGCAGGCCCAGCTCGAGGCCCTGGCCGGCGAGCTCGACAAGACTCACCCCGGCGCCGCCGCCTCGCTGCGTGAGGGCCTCGACGAGACGCTGACGGTACTGCGTCTGGACGTGCCGCCGACCCTGGCTCGCACGCTTCGCTCCACCAACGCGGTGGAGTCGATGATCTCCATCGCCCGCGACCACTCGAGCAACGTCAAGCGCTGGCGTGACGGGACCACGGCCCTGCGCTGGTGCGCCGCAGGCATGGTCGAGGCCGGCAAGCAGTTTCGTCGCGTCAACGGCCACCTGCACCTACGAGCCCTCCGCGGTGCACTCGAACGCCACACCGCCGACAGTGTCGGACCGAACCGCTACGGTCCCACCGAGACCGCAGCCTGAACATCGGACCGCCGCCGAAAATCCACGCCGAGCGGGACAACCTCAACTCGAAACCTGCGGTACGGCCAGCGGGGCCAGGTGATCGGGTTGATCCATATTGCTCACGCGCTCTCATAAGGCTGCGCCCGGGATTCTGAGCGCGTAGCTCTGCTGGCTTCTGATTGACACAGGTCTTCGATGGGACGCCGGCGCGCACCGGCGGCGGTCGCCGCCCGCCTCAACGGCGACCTGGTCGAGGACGACGTTGCGCGACGCCGTCCTCGACCACGGCTTCCCGCCCCGGGCCCACCACGTACCGGCGGGCCAGGTAGTCCTCCCCGGCCACGATCACAAGCCGGCGACAAGGCCGCCCGGCAGGTGTTCTGGTCGACTGGGGCTCCCCTCAGACCTGGTGTGCCACCGGCACCCTGCCCGGCCGGCCACCGACATCGAGTCGGCCGTAACCGAGCGAATCGTCATCCCAGCGCCCCGACAGGTCCCCATGCAGGCCACCCCGCGCCCGCAGCCGGCGGCGCCGCAGCCGATCCACGAGCGCAACACAGCGAAGCCATCCCGGAAGCGGCGTCGCTGGCTATGGGTTCTCCTCGCCGCGTTCACGTTCCTCATCGTCGTGATCGTGAGCACCAACTCCGGCGGCAACCCAACCACGTCGTCCAACCCAGCCACGCCCGCCGGTACTGCACCGTCCGCGACCGCACCGGGCCAGGACAACGCCTCCGCTCCGGCACCCGCCGCGCCACCGAAGGTGTACACCGGCAAGGGCGACGACGTCGTGAAGATCGACAAGCCGGCCGGCCCAGCGATCCTGACATTCACCTGCGCCAAGTGCTCCGGCAACACCATCGTCCAGAGCGACGGCGCTGACCCGCTGCTGGTCAACACGATCGGCTCCTACAGCGGCAAGAAAGCCATCGACGTCACCGACGGCAGCACCACCTCCGAGCTCACCATCAAGGCCACCGGGGCATGGAAAGTGACCGTGGGCGGCCTCGACCAGGCCACGCAAGCCACCGGCGCCGCGCCGATCACCGGCAAGGGCGACGACGTCATCATGCTCTCCGGGAACACCACCACCGCCGCGATCACCAACCACGGTGACCAGAACTTCATCGTCCAGGCCACCCCTGCCGACGGCGGCTACCCCGACCTCGCAGTGAACGAGATCGGCTCCTACACCGGAACGGTCCCCCTCGCGGCGCCGGCGCTGGTCCAGGTCACCTCGGACGGAAGCTGGACGATCACGCCGCAACCCTGAGCAGCACACCCTTGACAGCGGCCTCGGCGGAGCCCCCGTCGGGGCCGCTGTCACATCCGCCCGCAGAGGGGCTACTCCTTCGGTTAGGCAAGCCCGAGTTCCGCATAATTCGCCCGGTCTAGAGCCCGTTTTGGTGCGCTGACCTGCGGAGATGTGGGTGCGCGCCCGTGTAGGGCGTGTCTCTAGTGGTGAGGGCGGAGCGGGGGTCAGCCGGACGTGGCGGCGAGTTCGAGCATCTGCGGGGGTGGGGTGATCTCGAGCGCGGTGAACAGGTCGCGTTGGGGCTTGGTCAGCTCGGTGCGCTGCCGGAAGGTCCCGGTCGGGCCGGTGAAGGTGCCGGCGTGGAGCCGGTCGAGCTCGCGGCGCATCACCGGCCAGGTCTGGCCGGTGGTGGTCTCGGCGACCCGGATGAGCAGCAGCGCCAGCCAGCACAGCTGGACGTGGGCGCGGATGCGGTCCTCGCGGTGGTGGAACACCGGGCGCAGCTCGAGGGTGGTCTTGAGGTCGCGCCAGCCGCGTTCGACCTCGAGCAGCTGCTTGTAACCGGCGGCGACGTCGGCGGCCGGGAGTTTCGGGTCCGAGCAGCGCAGCAGCCACTTCCCATCCAGCTTGGCCTCGGTGGCGATCGCGGCCTGGTCGACCCGCAGTCGCCCGCCGCGGTCACGGCGCAGGTAGCGCCGCAACCCCGGAGAGGCCTTCAGGCTGCCGACGAACTCGTCGCGGCGGCGCTGGCTCCAGCCATCGGAGCCCTCGATCATCCCGGTGAGCTGGGCGACGAGCTCGTCGCGCACGGCGGCGTCGCGGGTGGCCCGCTCGGGGTTGTGACAGACGATGAACCGGTCGACGGTCTGCGAGTCGTCGGGGGCCGGGTTGACGTCCTTGACGCGCAGGTTCCCGGCCACGGTGCGGTAGCGACCGGGCCGGGCCAGCGCGGCGGCGGCCTCCGCGGTGGGGTGGCGCAGCCGTTCGGCCTGGATGTAGTGCCCGGCGCCGGTGCGCAGCACCCGGCGGTTGTGCTCGGAGGCGAACCCGCGGTCGGTCACCCACACCATCCGCGCCAACGACCAGTCCCGCAGGTCCGCCCGCACCTGGTCGATCATGGTCACGTCGGCGGTGTTCCCGGGCCAGGACCAGCAGCGGATCGGGATCCCGCCGCGGGTCACCGCCATCCCGACCACCACCTGCGGACGGTCTTCGCGGTGATCCTTGGAGTGCCCGAAGGTGCGGAACGACCCCAGCCCGACCGCGGCCGGGTCGTCGGCGGCGACTGGCTCGCCGCGGGTGTCGCGGCTGGTGGGCTCGTCGGCGGTGTCCCGCTCCCAGTAGGTGGAGGTGGAGTCGAAGAACACCAGGTCCACCTCGAGGTCGAGCAGCGTGGCGGTCGACCAGAACACCTGCCGGGCGAGCTTGTCGCCGACCTCGCCGAGCCAGTCCATGGCCCGGTAACAGGCGTCGTCGCTGGTCTCGGCCAGCCCGTCGATGTGCACGTCGTGGTTGACCCACTCCGCGGCGGCCAGCTTCGAGGCCGGCGCCAGCGCCCGGTTGGCCACCATCGCGAACAGCACCCGCTCGAGGGCCTCGTCGTCGCGGGGCCGACCCCGGCTTCGGCGGGGCCGCGCCTCGCGCAGCGCGGTATCGATGCCCAGCCGGCGCCACAACGCATCCAGCACCCAGGTCCCGCCGATCGGCCGGGACTCGCAGAACACCAGCTCCGGGCCCTCGGCGGTGGCGGCCAGCGCCTCGCCCGGGGTCAGCAGCCGCGACAGCGAGGCGATCAGTCGCCGGATCGCGTCGCGGTCGAGCTGGTCCTCGCGGCCGAACCGGTAGAGGATTTTCGGGACCGACCGGCCCTGCTCCGCGTCCCACTGGTTGTGGGCCAGCTGCAGGTAGCGCACCTCGCCGTGCTTGCCCCGCCGCGCGGTCGTCTTCAGGTACATCGCTCTAGAGCATAGCGCCTAGACACCCTCTGTCCAGCTTAGACAGACTTACCCGTGTCTCTAGGCAATCCAGGGTCCAGGCCCCGTCTGTCCGGCGCTGACCAGCACCTTCACCTCGTCAGAGTCTCCAGAACAGCCGAATTACGCGGAACTCGGGGCAAGATGCGCCGCGCTGAGCAGCTCCCCGCCGACGTAGAGCGCCGTCGTGGCGTCGAGGTAGATCCCGCGTCGCGGTTGCCCGGGGCTGTGGGTGGGGAGTATCGGTATGGCGGTGCGTGCGGTGCTGGGGCCTCCGGTAGATGGGGGCACGGTGCTGGTCACCGGCGCCTCGGCCGGTATCGGGCGTGCGCTGGCGGTGGAGCTGGCCGCTCGGGCGGACACCCTGGTGCTGGTGGCCCGCCGGGTCGAGCGGCTTGAGGAGCTGCGCGCGCAGCTGACTGCCCGGCACCCGAGGCTGACGGTGATCGTGGTGCCGGGCGATCTGTCCGACGAGGCGGAACTGGAGCGGCTGCTGGCGGCGGTGGATGCGCGGGTCGGGGTGGTGGACGTGCTGGTCAACAACGCCGGGGTGGGGGACGAGGCGTTGTTCGACCAGGCGGACTGGTCTCGCACCCGGGCGGTGCTGGCCACCGGGGTATTTGCCCCCGCCCGTTTGTCCGCGGCGCTGGTGCCGGCGATGGTGGCCCGCGGTCGTGGCGGGGTGCTCAACATCGGCTCCGGGGCGGGGCTGGCGGTGCTGCCCGCCGCGGCGGCCTACACCGCCACCAAGCACTTCATCGACGGGTTCAGCGAGGCGCTGCGCGCCGATCTGGCCGGCACCGGGGTGGTGGTCACCCAGGTGTGTCCGGGCCCGGTCGAGACCGAGTTCGACACCGCCGCCGGCTCCACCGGTGGCATGAGCGGCGGCCCGCCGCAGTTCCTGCGCATCGACCCCGGGCGCTGCGCGCGGGAAGCGTTGGCCGGTTTCGACCAGGGCGCGCCGCTGGTGTTTCCTGGCCGCGCCTACCGGGGGCTGATGCGGCTGCTGCCGCTACTGCCCCGCTGCGCGCAACGCTGGCAAGCCGCCCGCGCCGCCACCGATCTGCGCGCCAGCACCCCGGCCCCCCCAGCGAGCCAGACATGAGACCGTGCCGGGTCGACCAGCCAGACCAGCCCCGCAGGCCAGGGGCCGTGACGATCAGCCGGCTGGTGCTCAGCGGGGCGGCGATCGGGACGATCGTCGGAACCGGATTCGCGGATTGAACCGCACCCACGTGTTCAACCCGGCCTGGCCCCCGCATGCCCGGTTCCACGCCGGCGCCGGCTGGGGCACCGTCACCGGCACCCAACTGCTGAGCCTGTGGCTGCTGTGGCGGCCCACGGCCAACCCGGCCGAGCGGGAGCTGGCGACCCAAGCCGCGGCCCTGCTCCCGACGATCGCCTGGATCCCGTTCTACGCTGCGCTCGCGGTCCCCGGGACCGCGGTCGAGGACGAACCCGGGCACTTGCCGCGTGTGGCGGGCATTCCGCTGAACCTGCTGCCCGCCGCGCTGGTCCCGGCCATCTCCGGGATCGGCTACCTGCTGCACCGCCGGGGTGTCTAGGCCAGGGATGTCGGCGAGCTGGCTGGCTCGCTGCACTGCTGGTCGCGAGGCTAGCCACTGGCGGCGGGGTGGAGTGCGAGCGCGGTGGTGACCCGATGACGGTCCTCGCGGCTGACGGGGACTTGGAGGACCAGCAGCAGGTCGGGGCGTTCCACCAGGCGGGTTTGGAACAGCTCGAGGGCCATCGGGCCGGTGTGAGGATGGTCGATCTCGATGGTGACGGGGCGGAACTCGCGGATGGGGTACTCGGTCCACCATCGGCAGAACTCCGGGCTCGCCGCGGTGAGGCCCTCGACGATCTCGGCCAGGCGCGGGTCGTCGGGGCGGCGCCCGACCGCGGCCCGGAACTGGCTGATCACATTGTGGGCGGCCGGTTCCCAGTGCAGCATGCGGGCGCGTTCGGCGGGGTCGGTGAACATCATCCACAGCAGGTTGCGCTGGTCGGGGGGCATCGCGGCGGGGTCGCTGCGCAGCGCGGCGTAGGCGGTGTTCCAGGCCAGATAGTCGTAGTGGGCGTCGTAGACGCAGGCGAGGTTCGGGGTGGCCGCATCGACGAGGCGCTGCAGTCGCGGTCCCAGCTCCTCCACCGGCGTCGGGTGCTGCGAGACGGAAAGATCGGCCAGGATGCGGAGGTGGCGGTGCTGGTCGGCATCCAGGCGCAGCGCGGCCGCCAGCGCATCGATGACCTGATCCGTGGTGCGGATGCCGCGGGCTTGTTCGAGCCAGGTGTACCAGGTCAGGCCCACTCCGGAGAGTTGGGCGACTTCCTCGCGGCGCAAGCCAGGGGTTCGTCGGCGACCTCGGCCCTCGGGCAGCCCGACCTCTTCGGGTCGCAGCTCGGCGCGGCGGGCGCGCAGGAAGGCGGCCAGCTCGTCGTGTCGTGCCGACCCGGCCGGTCCCCGACCCTTGCTCATCGTCGAGACCCTCTCGTAGGCGCGTACACCAACGCGGCCCGAACCGGTGGGCACTGGGTAGCAGCATCGGTACCACGACGGGACCGCACAACCTCGCTATCGTGATCAGCCGCCCTTCCGGCCCCCGCGGATCTTGGAGGATCTGGTCCGTCTCGGGCGCTGAGGGCCGGCAAGCCAGGGGACAAGCCCGGAGGCAGCGATGGATGCCGCGACGGATCCGGTGCTGGTGATCGGCGCCACCGGCCAGCAAGGCGGAGCGACCGCCCGGGCGCTGCTCGAGCGCGGCCGCCCGGTGCACGCCCTGGTCCGCGACCCCGGTGCGCCGGCCGCGCTCGCCCTGCAGCAGGCTGGTGCTGGTCTGGTCCTCGGCGACCTCGACGACCCGGCGTCGCTGCGCGCGGCCCTTAGCGAGGTCGCCGCGGCGTTCCTGGTACTGACCATGATGACCGGTCACCGGATCACCCTCGCGGGCGTCGAGGCCGAGCAACACCACGGCATCCTGGTCGCCGAGCTGGCCGCCGACGCCGGGATCGGGCATCTGGTGTACAGCTCGTTGCAAAGCGCCGACACCCATTCTGGGATTCCGCATTACGAGAGCAAGGCCGCGATCGAAGCCCGCATTCACGTGCTGGGGCTGCCGGCCACGATTCTGCGGCCGGCCTCGTTCATGGACAACTTCGCCACCTACAACCGCCCCACCCTGCGCGACGGACAGCTGGTGATCGCCCTCGCGGTGGACCCCGACGTGCCGATGGGGCTCGTCGCGGTGCGCGACGTCGGCGAGTTCGCCGCCATCGCCTTCAGTGACCCCTCGACGTTCGTCGGCCAGACCCTGGTGCTCGCCGGAGACGTGCTCACCCCATCGGAGATCGCCGACACCTTCGCCGAGGTGTGCCAGAGGCCCGCCCGCCACGAACAGACCCCCATCGAGCAGGTGCGGGCGTTCGATCCCGAGCTCGCGCGAATGTTCGCGCACTTCAACGACCACCCCTCCCCGGCGCCCGACCTCGACGCCCTGCGTCGCATCCACCCCCAGCTCTCGGCGCTGCGGGACTGGCTGATCGACACCGGCTGGCAGCCCTGACCGAGGGACATCCACGTCTTTACGGCGGCCGTCGGCAGAGAACCCATCAGGAAGGAACGTCGTGTCCGGACCGGTTGTGCTCATCAATGTGTTCGAAGTGCCCGCGGCTGACGCCGAGGAGTTCATCACCGCCTGGGAGAAGACCCGCGACTACCTGCGGCGCTACCCCGCACACCTCGACACCGCACTGCACCAGGCCCTCGGCCCCGACACGGACTTCCAGTTCGTCAACATCGCCCACTGGCGCAGCGCCGAGGAGTTCAACGAAGCGGTCGGCAGCCCCGGATTCCAGCAAGCCAGCGCCGACCTGCGCTGGCGCTTCCATCCTGCGCTCTACCGCGTGGCCCGCACTCAAAACGGCCAGCCCTGACTGGATCGTTGAGCCGACACCGAACCTGCGCTGGACTGATTCGATGAAGGAGCGGTCATCGGACCACCCCGGCGGCCTAGTCGTTGTTGTCTCCCGGCCCCTGCTGGGCCGCCTCGAGCTCCGTGTCCCCGCCACCGGTCAGCCGCACCCTGTGGGCCGCGGGTTCTCCGGGCGGCCCGCGACCACGGCGCGGGCGGAGCCACGCGCATCATTCGAGCCCTCGGGCGCAGACGTGACCTTGACTCATCGGGCGTCAGGTCTTCTAAACCGCTTGCCGGATGCCCTGTCCGTACTCATCAACGGTCAGCATCACGGTCTTCTTCTGCGAGGCAGACGCGATCCCCACAAGGAGCCAAACGAAGATCCAAAGTCCAAACGTGACTAACGTAAGCAGCAGGTGCAGGACGTTGTTGACCGGCTTCCCGTAGCGAACGACCGCAGTAAACTCGGTCTGGGATTCGACACGACCGCCAGCGATGACCTCCTGCTGAATAGCCAGCGCCAGCTTCGCCCGGCGCACCTCCGGGTCCATCCTCGTCAGCGGCGCGGCGCTCGGCACCGCGGGTTGCCCCGCGGACGAACCCTGCGGTGACGGCTGGCTACTGGTCATGTCGTACTCCCCCGACTCCCGCCGGCGCCGCATGCGTCGGTCGGCCAGTGGTTCGTCTGGATGCCGAATTTCGTTACGCCCGAAGCGCGCGCCCCGTCGGCGGGCGATGCCGGCCTTCCATCCACGGCGTACCTCCGAGAGCAGCCACCCGAGCGGGACCCCGATCAGCACACCGGCCAGGACGCGGAGCACGCCCGCGACCTTCGCACGCGCCAGCGGGTTACCGCAGCGGCGTCCTGTCCGTGGAGAACCACGAGAACAGTCGAAGGATGCCAGCGGGACGCCGCATACGCGCGGGTCGGCGCCAGCCGGCACCAGCCAGGGTCCACCACACAGGAGCTGTAACGGTCCAAGTCCAAGGTCGATAGGTGGGGCAACTACCACCGTCGGGGGGACCGGAGATGACCATCGTCGAGCCGGGCGCACGCCACCGCCGCGCGGATTACGACTCGCTCGACGCGCCGACGGTGCCGATCGTCATCGGGCCCTCAGTGGCGCCACAACGAGCAGACGACCCCGAAGACCCGCTCCCGCGGGTGGAAGCTGGTTCGGCGAGTGCTCCCACCCGCGAACGGAGCACCCCGATGACCACCGCACGCCACGCCACCCCCGACCCCGACGACGCCCCCGCAGCCCAGCTCCCCACCACCCGCCCCGAATACGACGCCACCCACCTACTCAAGACCGCAGTGGTCCCGAACCGCTGGATGGTGGCCGTCACCGGCCTGCTGGTGCTGGTGGTGCTGGCCATCGGCTATGTCGCGAACGACCCCGGCAGCTCCAGCTCGACCAGCACCACCACGACGGCCAGCGCGCCGACCATCACCCCGCTCGGCTGCCCGGTCCACGTCGTCGACCAGTACGGGGACACCGGCACCGACGACCCCTACTGCACCCAGGGCGCCCTGGCCTCCCGGCTGTGCGACCTGACGCTGATCGCGCCGCCGGTCGAGTCCGGGCACGTCCTCTTCTGGTCAGCCGGGTCCGGCGGCCAGGTCGAGCACGTCGCCTCCAACACCGGCCAGTCGTTCATGTGCGACAACTACAGCGAGGGCCGAGCCCGCACCCGCACGTTCACCGACGCCCAGTGGCGCAGCCTCATCGCCCCCGGCGCCGACACCCCCGCCATCGACGCCCTCATCGGATCATGACCCGCACCATCTGCGCCGGCATGGTCGTCCGCGGAGACCAGGTGTGACTTCGCACGCCTCAGCGGGTGACCGCGGCGGCGTCCTGGCCCTTGAGCACGGACTGCACGGTGCTGGTCGACCAGGTCACGCCACCACGCGCGGTCGGCACGCCGTCGGCGGTCAAGCCCTCGGCAATAACGCGCAGCCCGTGGCCCTGCTCGCGCTCAGCGACGATCCGGCGCACGACGTCGGCGGGGATGCTGCTCGGCCGTCCCAAACGCACGCCCTGCGCCCGCTTCGCGGCCAGCCCCTCACGGGTGCGCACGCCGATGATGCGGCGCTCGTACTGCGCCGACGCGGCGATGGTGGACGCGACGAGCTTGCCCGCCGGAGTCGACGTATCGACGCCCAAGTCCAGGAGGACCAGTCGCCACCCGTTGGCCCGGGCGCGGTCGAGTAGCGACGCGAAGTCCGCGACCGACCGGGAGACGCGGTCGAGCTTCGCGGCCACCAACACGTCCGCGTCTCCGGCGTCCAGACGCGCGAGAGCGTCGAGCAACGCCGGGCGCTTGGTCACGGACGCGCCCGAGAGGCCCTCGTCGGCGACGACGTCCAGGGCCCATCCCTCGCGCTCGGCCCGCTCAGCCAGCGTTGCGCGCTGCGCGTCGAGACCCGCGCCAGACTCGACCTGACCGTCTGTGCTCACGCGGAGGTAGCCGATGGCGCGGACGACGTCGGAGCCACGGCGGGTGCGGCGGCGCGGCGTGGTCATGTCCCATATATCGGCGTCCCGCCCCACGCTGTTACGCGATACCAACGTTTCGCGTAAACGGCGTATCGCCTAGGGCGTGTCTCCTGATTCATGCGCGGGTCCAGAGGATGAGGCTGGCCAGTAGGACGCCGCCGCGGTAGTTGCGGGCGGTCTTGTCGTAGCGGGTGGCGATCCCGCGCCACTGCTTGAGCCGGTTGAAGCAGCGTTCGACGACGTTGCGCTGCTTGTAGAGCTCGCCGTCGAAGGCGTACGGGCGGCCGGGTCCCCGGGCGCGCCGGCGGGCGAGTTGGTCGTCGCGCTCGGGGATGGTCGCCTTGATCCCCCGGGCTCGAAGCGCTCGACGGGTGCTGGGGTGGGAGTAGGCCTTGTCCGCGAGCAGCCGATCGGGCCGCTGGCGGGGCCGCCCGGGTCGGCCGGTGTGCACCGAGATGGCGTCGAGCACCGCGAGCAGTTGCGGGTTGTCCCCGGCCTGACCTGCGGTGATCGTGAAACTCAGCGGCAGGCCGCGCCCGTCGCAACACAGATGCACCTTCGTCGACAGGCCGCCGCGGGAACGCCCGAGGGCGTGGTCAGCCGGCTCGACGAACCGCGTTGGCTCGGCCGGTTTCTTGTAATTCGGTCCGGCCCCCTGTGTCGTCCGCGGCGGTCTCGGAGACCTCCGGATCGCTCGTCGGGGCGATCTTCGGTGCGCCCGCGGCGTGCTGGTGGGCGCGGGCGATGGTGGAGTCCGCGCTGACCAGCCACTCGAGCTCGCCGGCGATCTCGGCGTCGCCGTGGGCGGCGGCGAGCAGCGTGTCGAGCGTGCCGTCACCCGACCACCGGTTGAGCCGCTTCCAGGTGGTCTGCCACGGCCCGAACTCCGCGGGCAGATCCCGCCACGGCGACCCGGTCCGGTAGCGCCACAGGATCGCCTCGAGGACCTGCCGGTGATCACGCCACTGCCCACCCCGGCATCCCGCCGAGCTGGGCAAAAGCGGCTCGATCAACGCCCACGCCTCGTCTGAAATCTGCTCCGTCCTGGCCACGATCGACATGCTCGCCGACCAGCGGGCCAAGATTCAGGAGACACGCCCTAAACGGATAGGTCACGGACCAGTCACGAGGACCCGTCGTCGGGGTCCTCCTGCCCGGCAAGGACCTCGAGCGCGTGCAGCGCGCCAGCAATGTACGCCCGCTGCGGGTCGGACGCATTGATCTCACCGGCGTCGACCGCCTCGAGCGCGGCGGCCAGCGACCGGCACGCTTCGGCCGTCGACCAGGCCAGGTCATTCGCGTCAGGCGACATCTTCCGAGTGTCCCGCGTCAGGTGAGCTCAGGGAGTGGCCCCACCATCACGGGAGGTAGGTGGCCCCGCTCGGGGTCGGGCTTGGGGTGACCGCGGGGGGCTATCCGGCGGCTTGGATGAGGCGCTGGTGGACGTCGAGTGTGAGTTCGAGGGCTGGGAGGGCGCTGGCGGGGTCGATGTGGTTGTCGGCGTGGTCGGTGAGGCAGGCCAGCACGTGGTCGATCACTGCCGCGTACGGGCTGGTGGCGGCTAGTTCGATGGGCTGCTCGCCGTCGGCGGTGTGCTCGGTCAGGGTGGCCGGGCCTTGACCGGTGAAGCCAGCCCCGAGTTCCGCATAATTCGCCCGGTCTAGAGCCCGTTTTGGTGCGCTGACCTGCGGAGATGTGGGTGCGCGCCCGTGTAGGGCGTGTCTCTAGTGGTGAGGGCGGAGCGGGGGTCAGCCGGACGTGGCGGCGAGTTCGAGCATCTGCGGGGGTGGGGTGATCTCGAGCGCGGTGAACAGGTCGCGTTGGGGCTTGGTCAGCTCGGTGCGCTGCCGGAAGGTCCCGGTCGGGCCGGTGAAGGTGCCGGCGTGGAGCCGGTCGAGCTCGCGGCGCATCACCGGCCAGGTCTGGCCGGTGGTGGTCTCGGCGACCCGGATGAGCAGCAGCGCCAGCCAGCACAGCTGGACGTGGGCGCGGATGCGGTCCTCGCGGTGGTGGAACACCGGGCGCAGCTCGAGGGTGGTCTTGAGGTCGCGCCAGCCGCGTTCGACCTCGAGCAGCTGCTTGTAGCCGGCGGCGACGTCGGCGGCCGGGAGTTTCGGGTCCGAGCAGCGCAGCAGCCACTTCCCATCCAGCTTGGCCTCGGTGGCGATCGCGGCCTGGTCGACCCGCAGTCGCCCGCCGCGGTCACGGCGCAGGTAGCGCCGCAACCCCGGAGAGGCCTTCAGGCTGCCGAGGAACTCGTCGCGGCGGCGCTGGCTCCAGCCATCGGAGCCCTCGATCATCCCGGTGAGCTGGGCGACGAGCTCGTCGCGCACGGCGGCGTCGCGGGTGGCCCGTTCGGGGTTGTGACAGACGATGAACCGGTCGACGGTCTGCGAGTCGTCGGGGGCCGGGTTGACGTCCTTGACGCGCAGGTTCCCGGCCACGGTGCGGTAGCGACCGGGCCGGGCCAGCGCGGCGGCGGCCTCCGCGGTGGGGTGGCGCAGCCGTTCGGCCTGGATGTAGTGCCCGGCGCCGGTGCGCAGCACCCGGCGGTTGTGCTCGGAGGCGAACCCGCGGTCGGTCACCCACACCATCCGCGCCAACGACCAGTCCCGCAGGTCCGCCCGCACCTGGTCGATCATGGTCACGTCGGCGGTGTTCCCGGGCCAGGACCAGCAGCGGATCGGGATCCCGCCGCGGGTCACCGCCATCCCGACCACCACCTGCGGACGGTCTTCGCGGTGATCCTTGGAGTGCCCGAAGGTGCGGAACGACCCCAGCCCGACCGCGGCCGGGTCGTCGGCGGCGACTGGCTCGCCGCGGGTGTCGCGGCTGGTGGGCTCGTCGGCGGTGTCCCGTTCCCAGTAGGTGGAGGTGGAGTCGAAGAACACCAGGTCCACCTCGAGGTCGAGCAGCGTGGCGGTCGACCAGAACACCTGCCGGGCGAGCTTGTCGCCGACCTCGCCGAGCCAGTCCATGGCCCGGTAACAGGCGTCGTCGCTGGTCTCGGCCAGCCCGTCGATGTGCACGTCGTGGTTGACCCACTCCGCGGCGGCCAGCTTCGAGGCCGGCGCCAGCGCCCGGTTGGCCACCATCGCGAACAGCACCCGCTCGAGGGCCTCGTCGTCGCGGGGCCGACCCCGGCTTCGGCGGGGCCGCGCCTCGCGCAGCGCGGTGTCGATGCCCAGCCGGCGCCATAGCGCATCCAGCACCCAGGTCCCGCCGATCGGCCGGGACTCGCAGAACACCAGCTCCGGGCCCTCGGCGGTGGCGGCCAGCGCCTCGCCCGGGGTCAGCAGCCGCGACAGCGAGGCGATCAGTCGCCGGATCGCGTCGCGGTCGAGCTGGTCCTCGCGGCCGAACCGGTAGAGGATCTTCGGGACCGACCGGCCCTGCTCCGCGTCCCACTGGTTGTGGGCCAGCTGCAGGTAGCGCACCTCGCCGTGCTTGCCCCGCCGCGCGGTCGTCTTCAGGTACATCGCTCTAGAGCATAGCGCCTAGACACCCTCTGTCCAGCTTAGACAGACTTACCCGTGTCTCTAGGCAATCCAGGGTCCAGGCCCCGTCTGTCCGGCGCTGACCAGCACCTTCACCTCGTCAGAGTCTCCAGAACAGCCGAATTACGCGGAACTCGGGCCAGCGCTGATGGCGTATTCGAGCACCCCGTCGGAGAAGGTGGCACGCCAGCCGCCGCGCATGCCGTAGTGCCGCGGCATCAGCGAGTTGCCGCTTAGCCGGGCGAACGCGGCCGGGTAGGCGAGCAGCACCGAGGCGGCGGAGCCAGCGGCGGTTGCGCCGTCGGTGCCGGCGATCTGAACGGCGTCAGGTCGGCCGAGCAGCCTGGTGACCAGGTCGAAGTCGGCGTGCATCATATCCAGCGCCAGGGTTTGCAGGGTGAGGTCATAGCCCGGCCAGAGCAGCGCAGTGCGCCCCTCGATCTCGAGCACTTTCAGCGGCCCGTAGCGCTGGTCGGCCACCGCGTCGCGGAGGTGCTGGTGGGCGGGGGTGAACCGGGAGAACATGTCGACGAACGCCCGCCGGCCGGTGGCTTGCTGGGCCTCGATAATGCGGCGGGCGTCGTCGAGGGTGCTGGCCAGCGGCAGCTCGATGAGCACGTCCCGGCCGGCCTGCATCGCCTTCAGCGCGACGTCGGCGTGCAGCCGGGTCGGCAGACAGATGTCGACCAGGTCCACCAAGGGATCGGTGATCACAGCATCCAGGTTGGTGGTGGTGGTGAACCCGAACTGCTCGCTGATCGTCGCCAGCTTCTCCGGTGTCCGGCCGAACACGACCAGCTCGTCCACGTCGGGACGTTGGGCGTAGACGGCGGCATGGGCCTGGGCAAACCCGGTGCCCAGCAACGCGATCTTCATGATTGATCGGCTCCTCTCGCCGCGGCCCGACCTGGCACACCTCCGGACCTCGTGTGGGTGCTGGGTCGTACGCTAGGCGCCGTGTAGGACAGTTCCTGTCCGGAACGCCTGTGTGCATGGCTGTGAGTAGGCAAAGGGCCCCACCCGCGACGGGCTGCTCACCGAGCACCAGTGGGGCCGGATCGGCGAGGTGTTCGCCGAGGACGCGCACGCCGCGGTCGAGGCGACCTGGTGTGCCTACCAGCAACCGGCGACGACCGGCCTCGTCCGTGGTCCACCCCTCGCCGCCGGTCACGACAGCGCCCGATACGGCGAGTCCTCGCCAGCCGTCGGACGGGCGACCTCGAGCAGGTCCGCGGCGACGTCGTCACCGAGCCCGAGGACGGCGATCAGGCGGCCCGCGACCGCCACCGACGGCGCGCGCTCCCCGGCGACGAGGTAGGCCGCGAACCGGGGGCTGATGTTCGCTCGGCGGCCCAGCTCGGCCGCGGTCCACCGGCGAGCACGCATCGCGCCCCGGAGGGCGGCAGCGACCCTGGGCGGCAGCACCCGGACGCCCCCGCGCGATCGCCACTCCGGGTCGGAGCCGGCCGGGATGCCCGGCAGGTCCCGGTCCACGTCGCGCCGGCCCTGACGCGCCAGACGGCGGGCCTGCGTCGGAGTCGTCTCCATGATCATCCTCCTCGCGCGCGCGAGGTTGCCAGGAACCCCCGCGTTGCTCCCTCGACAAGGGGTGGTTTCCGGGCTATGGCGGCGCCGTCCTCGTCCTCCTCGTCGTCGAGTCCCGCCACCCTTCGGTGGCGGTCGCAGAGCCGGCGGCCCTTCGTGACCCGCGACGGCATGGTGGGCGTGACGGGTGTGAGGGGTTCCGAGGTTCCCCTCCCACGCGCGTGGGCGGTTAAGCTGATAGACCGTCACACCCGTCACACGTCCTCCTCAGTGGCCAGGCCGATGCCCTGCCACACCGCACCGATTCGGGTGGGTTTAGTCTCGTAGCCGCGGTCCTGCAGCACGGTTGTGAACGCCTTGTTCGTCCCCGGCGTCTCGCCCTCGTCGGCGCACCACTTGCACCAGGCGTGGAACAGGTCCGAGGACCGCACGGTGCACGCCGCCATGACGAGGCACCGCTCGTCGAGGAAGCGGCCGAGGGCGTCGGACTCGCTGCGGTAGGCGTCGGTGGCCGCGACAACCGCACGGGGTTCGTCGAGGCCGTGTTCGTGCCAGTCCCGGTAGCCGGCGACGAGCCAGGCGAGCACGGCGTCGGCGTCGAGGCCGAGCCGCTTACCGAGGTGCTCGTCCCGCTCGTCCGCGGGGACGACTACAGGCCAGGGGACCAGCCGGAGGCGACGCCAGATGCCCTCGTCGGTGCCGGTCACCACGGGTTTGTGGTTGGTCAGCATGACGAAGGTGTGGGAGGGCTCGAAGTGCCAGAAGTCCTCGCGCATCCTGCGGGCCTTGAGCCGGTCCCCACCGGTGAGCCGCTTGACGGTGCCCTCGGCAAGCCGGCGGCCGGCGTCGCCCTCGTGCAGCACGGCGAGCCGCAGCCCGAAGAGGTCGGCGGTGCCGGTCGGGTGGGCGTCGAACGTGCGGGCCGTGAGCAGCTCGGGATCGGCGGCGTCGCCGTAGTCGCCGAGGGCGCTCAACACCGCGTTGATGAAGGTGCCCTTGCCGTTGGCGCCCTCGCCGAAGCAGATCGGCAGGACGTGCTCGACGACGCGGCCCTCCAGGGCGTGACCGAACAGGCGGGCCAGGAACGCCCGGACCTCCGCGTCGGGCTGGACGCGCTTGAGGAACTCGGTCCAGATATCGCTGGCGGTGTCGGGGGCGTAGGCAGCGCCGGTGATCTTAGTGAGCAGGTCCCCGGGATCGTGCTTGCTGAGCTGACCGGTGCGCAGGTCCAGGGTGCCGTTGGTGCAGTTGACGAGGAAGGGATCGGCGTCGAGGTCGTCGGGGGTGATTGCTACCCCCTCCTCGGTCCCGGCCAGGGTGAGCACTCCGGCGATCGCAGCAGAGGACTCCCCGCGGCGGGCCTCGGCCAGCTTCGCCTTCCGCTCCTTGTCGTCGGTGACCGCAAGCGCCTCGCTCGTGATGCCGCGGGCAATCACCTTCGCCCACCGCTGAACCTGCCCGGTCTGGTCGCGGGCCCACCGGGTCCCGTCCCACACCAGCCAACGGCGCCAGACTGAGACGTAGCGCAGCCGGTCGCCGTAGCGGTACACCAGGCGCCGGGCGTACCCGAGCTCGGTCCACGGCTCGTCCGCGCAGGGGTCAGCGTCCAACCAGGCGTGACCGTTCCCATCGGGGCTGTTCACGACGCCACCCCCCCTCGGGCGTTCGGTCCCCACGCGGGCACGGGTCCGCCGAGGTGGTCGGGGCGGTCACGGCGGGCGTGCCAGTCACGGCGACCGGCGAGCTCGGCGCGCATCGGCCGGTAGGCGACGCCGGACCAGCGCAGCGCCCCGGCGACGGCGTGACTCGACTCGACATCGAGGGCTGCTTGGGCCCGCTGCTCGAGGTCGTCGAGCGGCTCGCCGACCCGCCACCACGACAACGCGTCGCGGACGACGGCGGCGGGGCGGCGCTGGTCGGTGACCGACAACGCGAGCCAGTCAGCGGTCCCGAACGGGGGCACGTCGACAACGGCGAGAAACGGGCGGGCCCACACAGCGACCCCGGCCACCACGTCGAGCTCGTCGACGTCCTCGGCGGCGGTCACGCGGCCCACATCCCGGGCCGGACGAGCACCGAGTAGACCTCGCCGCAGGGCGCGCGGCGCGTGACTCCGTGCGGAGTGCCAGCACGGTGCACGTGGATCACGGCGTGCCGCCCGCTCGAGCAGCGCGGGCAGGGCACGATGATCAGCCACAGCCGCCGGCCACGGGACGGTGGGTACGCGGCGAGAGCGGCGATCTCTAGTACGCTCGGGACCGGCTCGCGGTCGTTGGTAGCGCCGGGGCCGTCGAGGTTGGTGATGGCCCGACCCGGGGCGGGGAAACCCCGGGCGGGCGCCTCGCTCTCAAGCAACCGAACCACCACCAGCGCCCAGCTCGGCGTCCGCGGCGTCAGCAGCGGCGTCCAGCTCTACCGCGCGCCGGCGGGCTTCCTTGGCCTTGCGGCGCGAAGGTACGCTCGCGAGCGCCATCCGCTTCATGTGCGCCTGGCGGGCATGCTCCGCACGACGGGCACGTTCGGCGGGGTCGAGCACCCCGTCGGGGTCGACCTGCCGCTCGAAGCGGTCCATCAGGGCGGCGCGGGCAGGGGCAGTCCGCGCTGACCTGTCGATGGTGGCGGCCCACGAGATGTGGGCTCCGGCCTGACTGGCGAGACGGTGCTCTTGGCAAGAGCGGGACACGAGGCAGCCTCCAAGGCGCCGAGTGCCCGTCTCTCGTGTTCGGGCCTGCGCCCGGGGACTACCGAAAACTACAACTCTGTTGTTCGCCGACTACTTTAGTGCCGGCGGTCGGACACCTCTTCCAGGGGGGTCCGGTCCAGGGACTCCACGCACCGCTCCAGCGGCAGCCCACGCTGCTCAGCGGTCACCATCGCTCGCCACGCTTGCCTGCTCGAGCGCGCAGGTTTCCGACCCGAACAGTCATCCGGCCGTGCCCTCGGTTCGGGCACTCCAACGCGATCTCCGCTTGGTCCTCCAGCGGCGCCGCTCGTGTCGGATACGGACTCGGGCTCAGCAATATCTGAGCCCGATCCGCCTCGTTCAGTCCACGCTCCGAGCGACGGTCCGGCTCGAACAGCAGCACCGCGCAGCGGGCGCCACGTGAGCGCCCGTCGACCCGGCTGACGAGGCCGGCCGCGTGTCTGCACTGGTGGCACCGCACGACCACCAGGTCGTACGACCGGTCGCCCCCGGCCAGCAGCGGAGGCTCCCCACCCTGCGGCTGCTCGAGACGACGCACGTCAAGAAAGCGGTCCTGCTCCTCGTGGGAGCCGTCGCCCCAGGACAACCGCACCCGTGGCCGCTCGCTCACAACTCACCGAGCCCGAGCCCGCGGGCCTCGTCCGCGGCGCGCTCCGAAGCGGTGGCCGCGGTGTAACGGTCGATCATGTCGCGGCGGGTCCAGCCGGCGACGGCCATCAGGCCGCCCTCCGAGCCACCCGCGGCCAGCCACCGTGACGCCGCCGTGTGTCGCAGTACGTGCGGATGGAACCCCTCGACCCCGGCCACGGACGCCCGCCACGTCAACGTCTTGTGCAACGCGTCGTACGTGAAGCCCTTGCCGCGGTCCCCGAGCCAGAGCGGGGAGTCCGCGGCGAGCCAGTGCCGGCTCCGCTGGCGGAGGTACCGGTCGATGGCCCGCACGGTCTGGGGCCCGATGGGCACGACGCGGCCCTTGCCTCCCTCGCCGCGGATCACGGTGAGCAGGCCCCGGCCGAGGTCGACTTCGGCCATGGTCAATGCGGCCACCTCCCCGGCGCGCATCCCGGTCTCCACCATCAGCCGGACGAGGGCCTCGTCGCGGCGGTCGCGGATGTCGCGGCCCTGGCACGCCTTGAGCAGGGCGGTGATCTGCTCGGTGGTCAGGACCGGGGTGACCTTCACGTCGAGCTTCGGGGGCTTCGACCCGAGCAGCGGGTCATCGTCGACCTCGCCTTCCTCGACCAGCCAAGCCGAGAACCGGCACAGCGACAGATGCCGCGAGCGCGCTGTGGTCGCCTCGGCGCCCTGGTCGAGCAGGTCCGCGACGAACCGGGCCACGGCGCGGCGCTCGAGCACGGGTGCGGTGTCCGTGGCGGTGCACCAGGCCAGGAACTTGCGGACCCCGTCGCCGTAGGTCTTCACGGTGGACGGCGCCTTGCGCTCCGCGCGCAGCGCCAGTTCCCACGACGAGAGCAGCGCGGACAGGTCTGGATCACGGGGCGCCGGTCGACGCGCGGGGGAGCGGTGAACCACGTCAGATATCTTGACTGACAGCGCTGTGTTGCCCCGACGAGGGTCGGATTTCGGCGTTTCCACTGGTCAGCGGCCTAGGTCGTGATCAGGCTCAGTCCAGGTAGTCGCTGACTATCTTGTTCACCACGGAGGACCCCCTCACCGGACGGTGCCCTAACTCGCCTGACGCACGCTTCCTGTCATCGCGAGCGCCAAGCTCGTCAATCCAGGAAACCAGCACTGCAATCCCGCCCCGCTAAGCGGCTTGCCTGAGCCGTATGCCGCGATGAGTGGCACGTACGGTTCTGAGGGGGGCCGGGGGTTGAGGAACATCCCGGCAGGATCCGGCACTAGGGGCGTGGCTCCGCTTAAGTGACGTGGCTATCACTCGTTCGTTGGGTGGGAGTGGCTGGAGAGTTCCTAAGCGAGGAGCAGACCGCGTCCTACGGACGGTTCGTTGGGCCGCTGGGGCGCGCGGAGCTGGAGCGGTTCTTCTTCCGCGACGACGCCGACCGGAGTGTGGTGGCCCGGCGCCGCGGTGACCGTAATCGGCTGGGCTTTGGGCTCCAGCTGGGCACGGTGCGGGGGTTGGGCACGTTCCTCGCGGATCCGCTGGCGGTGCCGGTAGAAGCGGTGGACTACGTTGCCGAGCAGGTCGCGGTGGCGGACCCGTCATGTGTGAAGGCCTACGGGGAGCGGGAGAAGACCCGGCTGGAGCACCAGTGGGGGATCGCCCGGGAGTACGGATACACCGACTTCGTCTCGGTCCAACCCGACCTGGCGGGATGGATCGACCACCGGGCGTGGACGAGCGACGAGGGCCCGCGGGCGCTGTTCGACGCCGCGGTCGGCTGGTTGCGCGAGCAGAAGGTGCTGTTGCCCGGGGTGACGGTGCTCGCCCGTCTGGTCGCCGGGGTGCGCGACGCGGCCACCGAACGCCTGTACACCACGGTGTCTGCATCGGTGAGTGCCAAGCAGGAGCGGGCGTTGGTGGCGACGCTGGAGGTGCCCGAGCGGGCCCGACTCTCGCGGCTGGACGGCTGGCGCCGCGGCCCGCGGGCAGTGACCGGCAAGGGGATGGTGGCCGTGCTGGTGCGGGTGGGCGAGGTCGCCGAGCTGGGGATGCGAGGGCTGGACCTGGAGGCGGTGCCGCCGCGGCGGCTCGCGGCGTTGGGTCGCTACGGGATGGCGGCCAAGGCGCCGGCGCTGCGCCGCCACCCGCGGGCACGCCGGACCGCGACGCTGGTGGCCACGATGCGGGTACTGGAGGGCCGGGCCATCGACGACGCGCTCGAGCTGTTCGACGTCTGATGACTAACGTGCTGGCCGGGCGCGCGGAGCGCGAGGCCAGCGCGGAGAAGCTGCGCCGTTATCCGCGCTTGTCCAAGCACGCCGCCCGGTTGGCGGCGGCGGTGGAGGTGCTGCTCGAGGCGACCGAGTCCGGCGAGGGCGAGCAGATGCCCTTGGAGCTGGTGTGGGACGCCATCGAGAACGTCGTGTCCCGCGCCGAGCTGCGCGCGGCGGTGGAGACCATCGCCGACACGCTGCCGCCGCCGGACGCCGACCCAGACGGCGAGTGGCGGGGTGCCATGGTGGAGCGCTACGCCGTGGTCCGCGGCTTCGTGCCGCTACTGGCGATGATCGGGTTCGGCGCCAGCGCCGACGCCGACCCGGTACTGGCCGCGCTGCAGGCGCTGCCCGAGCTGCTGGCGGCCCGACCGTCGCGGACGGTTCCGACGGGCTGGCTGGATGCTCGCCGGGCCGCGGTCGGGGTGATACCCGGGGGCTGGTGGTCGCGTCTGGTGCTGCCAGCGCAGCGTCCGGACGGGACGGTGGCCCGAGCCGGGTACGTGTTCTGCGTGCTCGAGCTGTTCCTCCGCCAGGGGCTCAAGCGCCGCGACATCTACGCGCCGGCCTCGACCCGCTGGCGCGACCCGCGCGCCGGACTGCTCACCGGTGCGGCGTGGGAGCAAGCCAAACCGGCCGCGCTGGGCGCGCTGCAGCTCCCCGAGAAGCCCGAGGCCCTGCTGGCCGGCCACACGGTCGAGCTCGACTCCGCGTGGCGCCACGTCGCAGCTGGCATCACCGAGGGCGACGAGGTGCGGCTCGATGAGCAGGGCCGGCTGCACGCCGCGGCGGTGCGCGCGGTGCCTGACCCACCGAGCCTGATCGACCTGCGGGCCCGGCTGGACGCGATGCTGCCGCGGGTCGATCTGCCCGAGCTGATCCTGGAGGTGATGGCCTGGCATCCCGGGTTCCTCGCCGCGTTCGGCGCCGTCTCCGGGGGCCAGGCCCGTCTTGCGGATCTGCATGTCAGCGTCACCGCCGCGCTGTGCGCGCACGCCTTGAACGTGGGCTTCGCCCCGATCGTGACCGACACCCCGGCACTGACTAGGGATCGGCTCTCCCACGTCGACCTGCACTACCTGCGTCCGGAGAACTACGCCGCGGCCAACGCTGTGCTCATCGACGCCCAAGCCGACCTCGACCTCGCCCAGGCCTGGGGCGGTGGGCTGGTCGCCGCGGTCGACGGGATGCGCTTCGTCGTCCCGGTTCCCACCGTTGACGCCCGCCCCAACCCCAAGTACTTCGGCCGAGGTAAAGGCGTGACCTGGCTCAACGCCGTCTCCGACCATGCGGTGGGCATCGCCGGGCAGGTCGTGTCGGGAACCCCGCGGGACTCGCTGCGCCTGATCGACCTGATCTACGCCCAGGACGGTGGCCGGCGCCCGGAGGTGCTGGTGACCGACACCGGCTCCTACTCCGACGTGGTGTTCGGCCTGGTCACGCTGCTCGGGTTCGACTACCGGCCCCAGCTGGCCGACCTGCCCGACGCCAAGCTCTGGCGCATCGACCCCGCCGCGGACTACGGCCCGCTGGGCCCCGCCGCCCGCGGCCGGATCGACCTCGACCGCGTCCGGGCGCACTGGCCGGACATGCTCCGGGTGGTCGGGTCGGTGTGGACCGTCCCCGCCCACGACGTGATCACCGTGCTCTCCCGCGGCGGGAACCTGACCCAGCTCGGCGACGCCATCGCCCACTACGGGCGCATCTTCAAGACCCTGCACGTGCTCTCGTTCGTCGACGACGAGCCCTACCGCCGCGGCATCAAAGCGATGCGCAACCTCCAAGAAGGACGCCACGCCCTGGCCCGCCATATCGCCCACGGCCACGCCGGCGAACTGCGCCAGGGCTACCAGGCCGGCATGGAGGACCAGCTGGGCGCGTTGGGCCTGGTGCTGAAGTGCGTCACGCTGTGGAACTCGGTCTACCTCGATGCCGCGGTCACCGAGCTGCGCGCCCAGGGCTACCCCGTCCTCGAGGCCGACCTGGCCCGCGCCTCGCCCTATCTGCGCGGTCACCTCAACGTCCACGGTCACTACGTGTTCGCGCTGCCTGAGTTGGGTGGGCGCCGCCCGCTGCGCGAATCCGACACCGAAGACGACGTCGCCGAGAAGTAGGCCGGCGCGGGTCTCGCCCGGGAGCGGTGCGGTAGGGCCAGCCTGGCCGCGGTGAGTCACTGTTCGGTGGTACGCGGCGCGAGGGCGCCCAGGATGGTGGCGACCTCGTCGAGCTCGGGGTTCTGCAGCCGGTACTTGTTGCTGCGGCCCTCGGCGTGAGCGGCGACGAGCCTGGCGCTGCGCAGCTGGGCCAGGTGATAGGAGACCACCGACTGCGCCATCCCGGTGACCTCCTGGAGCTCCCGGACCGACCGACCCGAGTTCCGCAGATATGGTGATCGTCTAGTACCCGGATTGTGGGGTTGACCTGCGGGAATGTGCGGTCGCGCGGGTACTACGCGTGTGACTAGGCGTCGGTGTTGTGCCTGGTCAGGGGGTTGCGGCGGTGATCTCGATGATCTTCTTGGGCAGCGGCAGGTCGAGCTGGGCGTAGAGGTCGATCTGGGGCTTGGTGGGTTCGGTGGTCTGCCGGAAGGTGCCGGTGGGCCCGGTGTAGGTGATCGCGTGGAGCCGGTCGAGCTCGCGGCGCATCACCGGCCAGGTCTGCCCGGTGGTGGTCTCGGCGACCCGGATCAGGAGCAGGGCCAGCCAGCACAGCTGCACGTGGGCGCGGATGCGTTCTTCGCGGCGGTGGTAGACCGGGCGCAGGTCGAGGATCTGCTTCATGTCTCGCCAGCCGCGTTCGACCTCGAGCAGCTGCTGGTAGCCGCGCGCGATGTCCTCGGCGGAGAGCGACGGGTCCGAGGCGCGCAGCAGGTACTTGCCGTCGAGCTTGGTCTCGGCCTCGACGCGGGTCTTGTCCAGGCGCAGCAGCCCGCCGCCGGTGGTGCGCAGGAACCGGGCCAGCCCGGGCATGGTCGAGATGCGCCCGCGCAGCTCGGCGCGCTTGGTCACCGAGAGCTGATCGGAGTCGGCGATCAGTGCGGTGAGCTTGCCGGTGATCACCTCGCGCAGCGCGGCGTCGCGTTCGGCCTGCTCGGGGTTGAAACAGACCACGAACCGCTCGCCCTCGGCGATGCGGACCTCCTTGACCTGCAGGTTCTCCGCGAGGTGTTGGTAGCGGCCGGGTCGGGCCAGCGCCGCGGTGGCTTCGGCGGACCCGGAGCGCAGCTTCTCCCCGATGATGTAGTGGTGATCGCCGCGGCGCAGGTAGCGGCGGTTCTCGGCCGAGGAGAACCCGCGGTCGGCGACCCACACGATCCGGGCCAGGGTCCAGTCCCGCATGTCGTCTTTGACCTGGCGGATCAGCGCGGAGTCGCTGGTGTTGCCCGGCCAGCACCAGCACCGCACCGGGATGCCCTCGCGGGTGACCGCCATCCCGATCACGATCTGGGGCAGGTCGTCGCGGGAGTCCTTCGACTTGCCGTAGGTGCGGAACCCGACCCCGTTCCCGCCGTCGCTGCCCTCGCCGCCGCTGCCCTCGCTGCCGTTCCCGTCGTGGTTGCCGTCCCCGTCGTGGTTGCCGTCCCCGTCGTGGTTGCCGTCGTTGTTGCCGTCGTCGCTGCTCTGAGCGTCGCTGGTGTCGTTGGGCGGGGGCCGGCGGTGGCCCTGCGGGTCGCGGTCGACGGGGTCGTCGGCGTGCTCGAGCTCGAAGTAGGTGGAGGTGGTGTCGAAGAACAGTAGGTCGACCTCGAGGTTGAGCAGGTTCGCGACCTGGGAGAAGACCTCCTTCTCCAGCGGCTCCCGGACCTGGTGGAGCCAGTCCATGGCCCGGTAGCAGGCGTCGTCGCAGACCTCGTCGAGCCCGTCGAGGTGCACGTCGTGGGTGATCCAGTCGGCGGCGGCGAGCTTCGAGCTCGGTGCCAGCGCCCGGTTGGCGACCAGCCCGAAGATCACCCGCTCGGTGGTCTCGACCTCGCGGGGCCGCCCCCGACCCCGACCGGCCTGGCGGTGCCCGGCGGTGCGTAGCGCGGTGTCGATGCCCAGCCGCCGCCACAGCCGGTCCAGGACATCGACCCCGCCCAGCGGGTGGGCGCCCAGGAAGCTGAGCTCGGTGCCGGCGGTGGCCCGCCACGCCGTTTGCGGGTCGAGCAGCCGCGCCAGCGACCCGATCAACCGCTCGATGGCGGCGGTGTCGACCTGGTCGGCCCGCCCGAAGCTGTAGAGGATCCTGGTGCGGGAGGTTCGGGCGGCGCTGTCCCACTCGTTGTGGACCAGCTGCAGGTAGCGGACCTGGCTGCCGTCCCGGTTGGTCCGCTTCACCTCCCGCAAGAACATGTCCCAGACGCTATCGCCTCCAGCGCAGCTCAGACAAGTCGTCGCCGCCGGGCCGTGTACTAGGCGATTCCAACGTCCCCGCGCCCGCGTGACTCTCTGACCAGCACACTCAGCCCAGCCGTGTCCCAGCACCCGCCATCATCTGCGGAACTCGGGACCGAGCGCCACCGGCGAGCCACAACACGATCAGCAGCCGGTCCTGGTTGCCCAGCGCGTAGCAGGGTCGGCGCCCACGCGCCGGCCAGCGCGCGACACCGCGCCACTTCGTCGGGATCGACCTCGCCCATACCGAAATCGTACTGACATAGATGAAAGTCGATGCCATCAACTAATAGCGAGAGGTTGTCCCGGTCCTCGTGGGATTTGAGGTGGCGGTCCCCGCCCTGGTGCCTGCCGTGGGGTAGGCACCCGGGTGCTCACTCCGTTGGGAAGGGACCGCCATGGGCAAGGGTAGGAAGACCAGCACGACCAGAAGCGACACCCCGCCGGATGAGGCCGACGCGGGCTGGCGCGGGCGGCGGGTGCAGGTCGCGCTCGATGAGATCGCGGCCTCGGCCCACGAGGGCCTGCTCGCGGTTGCGGTCGGCGCCGGGCTGCAGGTGATGGCAGGCGCTGATGGAGGACGACGTCACCGCGGTCTGTGGCCCGAAGGGCCGCCACGATCCTGACCGGATCGCGGTTCGGCATGGTCACGAGTCCGGCTCGGTGGCTCTGGGCGGTCGGCGGGTGCCAGTCTCACGGCCCCGGATGCGCGCCGCGGACGGCTCCGGCGAGCTGCCAGTCCCCTCGTATGAGGAGTTCACCGGTGCCGAGGTCATGGGCCGCATGGCCCTGGAGCGGATGCTGGCCGGGCTGTCGACCCGGCACTACCCGGTCGGACTCGAACCCGTCGGGGAGCGGGTCGAAGCCTGCGCGTGGTCGACGTCGAAGTCCGCGGTGTCGCGGAAGTTCGTCAAGGCCACCGAGACCGCGCTGGCCGAGCTGCTCGCCGCCGACCTCTCGGGCCTGGACCTGGTGGCACTCATGGTCGACGGGGTGCACTTCGCCGAGCACTGCTGCGTAGTCGCCCTGGGCATCGACGCCGACGGGACCAAGCACCCGCTCGCGCTCGCGGAAGGGTCGACCGAGAACACCACCTTGGTGCGCGGGCTGCTCGCCGGCCTGCGTGAGCGCGGCCTGGACACCACGAAGCCCATCCTCGCGGTGCTCGACGGGTCTAAGGCCCTCGCAGCCGGGATCCGCGAGGTGTTCGACCGCCCGGTCCTGCAGCGCTGCCAACTTCACAGAAGCCGTCAAGGATTAACCCGTCGGCGTGTCGGAGGTAGCGCTGTTGGGTGGGGAAGTCGCGGCGAGCAGGTCGGCGCCGGTGCGGTAGCGGACCGCGGCGGGCGGTGGGAGATGGCCGTCATGTTCGAGCAGGGGGCGGGTTTCGCGGGCGACCATGGCGATCCCGGAGCGGGTGACATCACCGAGGGCCTCGGACAGCGCGTCGAAGGTGGCCTGTTTGCGCAGATGGAGCAGGGTCAGCAGGACCCGCTCACTGTTGCTGATCTTCTGGGGGAACACGCCGCCACGGGCGCCGGGCTGGCGGGCCCGCCGCGGCGCTGGTGGGCGAGCCGTTCGGCGTGGGCTGCTTGGCGGGGTGCGAGGCGCTCGGTGAGCCGGCGTAGTTCGTCGCGGCTCATGCCGGTCACGGCGGGGTCGGAGAGCGCTTCGATAATCGCAGTGCGCGCCGGTGGGGTGTCGTGGTCGAGGAAGGCCAGCAGCTCGGCGATCGTGCGGAACCGGACCGGGGCGAATCCTGGTCGGGTTCCGTGGTCTTCGAGGAGCTCGCGGGTCTCGCGGACGAGGTCGGCGATGGCGTTGGGGCTGACTTCGAGCAGGTCCGCCAGCACGTTCATCGAGCACACCTGCCGCTGGTAGAGCAGCGTGAGCAGCACTCGGGCGGGATCGTTGAACAACGGAGTGGCGCGTAGGTTCCCGGTGGCGCGGCGTGACCGACCGCCGCGCTGCTCGCTGTAGCGCTGATGAGCCCGCGCGGCCTGGGCCGGCGCCAACACGGTGGCCAGCGCATCGAGCTCGACGGCGCTCATGCCGGTCAACCGTGGGTCGGTGAGTCGGATCAGCATCTGTTGGCGGCGCTCGGCCGGCCCGCCCTGCTCGGCGATCGGGGTCGCGGCGTCGGAGTCGAGGAGCTCGGGGCGCAGGGTGTAGTTCCAGTCGCCGTGGGTGGTGTGGCGGTGCAGCGGCAGGGTGGCGAAGCGCTGTTTGCTGATCGCCACGCCGGTTGGGTAGTCGCCGGTGTCCAGCGCGGCTTCGACGCGTAACCCGCCGCGGGTACGGACCGCTTCGATGGTTTTGATCACGACGTCGTGGCTGGTCAGTGGGCGGGCGCGCCAGTTGTGGGTGATGTGGGAGAACAGCCGGTGCTCGATCTTGTTCCATTTCGAGGTGCCCGGCGGGAAATGGCAGACCGTGATCGCCAGCCCGGTCTCGGCGGCCAGCGCGGCGAGTTCGCTTTTCCAGACTCGGTAGCGGTAGCCGTTCGAGCCGCCGGCATCGGCGGTGATCAACAGGCGGGTCGCGTTCGGATAGTCCTCTCGGCCGCGCGCGGTCCACCAGCGGCGGATGGACTCCACGGCGAACACCGAGGTGTCGTGGTCGACCCCGACGTTGACCCAACCGATGTTGCGGACCAGGTCGTAGATCCCGTACGGGATCGCCTGCTCCACGTCCGGGCCGCTGAAGAAGAAGTGGTGGTCTTCGACCTGCACCGGTTCCCCGGCCGGGCGCCACTCCCTCCCGGCCATCGGTAGCCGACCGAGCTGCTCGCGTTTCTTGGTGTCCACACTGATCACCGGCTCCCCAGCGTCGCGATGATCACGGGCTTGCTCGTTGAGGTAGCAAAACTGTTCGTCCCGGTCGGGGTGCTGGGTGCCTTCGAGGGTCTTGGTGTTGGCCTGCAGGCTGAACCCCGAGGAGGTCAGCAGCCGGCCCACCGTGGGCGCCGAGACCCGATGTCCCTGACGGGACAGTTCGTCGGCCAGGTGCCGCAGCGACTTCGTGGTCCACCGCAACGGGGATTCCGGGTCGCCGCGCTCGTCCGGCTCGACCATCCCCAGTAGTGCCGGTACCAGCTCCGGGTCGTTCTCCTCGACCGACTTGCGGCCCCCGCCGGGGCCACGGACCCGGCCCTCGGGCAGCGGTTCCTCGCCGGCCTCGAGCTCGGCCACTCCGCGACGCACCGTGGTTTCGCTCATCCCCGCGGCCCGGGCCGCGACCCGCACCCCACCGTGACCGAGCAACCGGGCCTCGGTGGCGACCGCGAGCCGCCGCTGCCGCTCGTTCAGGTGTGGCAACAACACCGCGAACCGGTCCCCGAGCTGGGAGGCTCGCGTCTCGTCGATCGCCATACCACACCAACGACGGCCAAGATCTAAAGCGACGGGTTGTTTCTTGACGGCTTCACAAGATCCGAAACGTCCGGGACCACCTGCCCCAAAAGCTGCGCTCGGTGGTGGTCTCTCGGATGCGGGCCGCCTACCACGCCGAGTCGGCGCTACAGGCGCAGGCCCAGCTCGAGGCCCTGGCCGGCGAGCTCGACAAGACTCACCCCGGCGCCGCCGCCTCGCTGCGTGAGGGCCTCGACGAGACGCTGACGGTACTGCGTCTGGACGTGCCGCCGACCCTGGCTCGCACGCTTCGCTCCACCAACGCGGTGGAGTCGATGATCTCCATCGCCCGCGACCACTCGAGCAACGTCAAGCGCTGGCGTGACGGGACCACGGCCCTGCGCTGGTGCGCCGCAGGCATGGTCGAGGCCGGCAAGCAGTTTCGTCGCGTCAACGGCCACCTGCACCTACGAGCCCTCCGCGGTGCACTCGAACGCCACACCGCCGACAGTGTCGGACCGAACCGCTACGGTCCCACCGAGACCGCAGCCTGAACATCGGACCGCCGCCGAAAATCCACGCCGAGCGGGACAACCTCAATAGCGATATTGTCGCGGGCATGGTGGTTGCCCCGACCCCGGCGCCGTCTCGTGAGGACCTGGCCAGGGGCATCCGCCGGGTGTCGTGGGCGAGTCTGATCTGGCTCGGCGTCGAAGGAGCCGTCGCGGTGGTCGCCGGGGTGGCCACCGGCTCGGTTCGCGCTGTGGGGCTACGGGGTTGATAGCGCCATCCAGAGCCTGGGTAGCGGGGTGATCATCTGGCGGTTCACCGGCGTCCGGATCGGTTCCCCGGTGGCCGAGGCCCGCGCCCAGAAGGTGGTGGCGGCCAGCTTCTTCCTGCTCGCCCCCTACATTGCGGTGGCGGCGGGCAGCCAGCTGGTCGCCGGGGTGCCACCCGAGGGCAGCTGGGTCGGGGTCGGTCTGGCCGCGGTCGGGATCGTGCTGATGCCCGTGTTCGGCCGGGCCAAGCGACGGTTGGGGAACGCCGCCGGGTCCGCGGCGACCGCCGGGGAAGGCCGCCAGCACCTGCTCTGCGCCGGGCTCTCGGCCACCATCCTGGCTGGTCTGGTCCTCAACGCCGCGTTCGGTCTGTGGTGGGCCGACCCGCTCGCGGCCCTGCTCATCGCCGCCGCCTCGGCCCACGCGGGAGCCCGTACCTGGCGCGGACGTGGCTGTTGACCCCTCCCGCGCCGGCTACCCGCTGTTGCCCTGGGTGGGGTCGGGCCGGACGGCCTGGATGATCACCGAGTGGGTGGCCGGCGCGACCCGGTGGGTCGGGGTGATCGTGACCTCGGCGAGTCCGGCGGCGGCGAGCCCGGCGCGGTAGCCGGCGAAGGTCAACGTCCCGGCGATCGCCCCGACCGAGGCGGCCCCGGCGGCGGCAACGTCGGGGTCGGCGTCGTCCTCGGTGACCAGGTCGGAGAGCCCGACCCGCCCGCCGGGACGCAGGACACGGGTGATCTCGGCGAACACCGCCGGCTTGTCGGCCGACAGATTGACCACGCAGTTGGAGATGACCACGTCGACCGACCCATCCGGGAGCGGGATGTCCTCGATGTACCCGTGGAGGAATTCCACGTTGCTCGCGGCGGCCTCGGTGGCGTGGGCTCGGGCCAGCTCGAGCATCTCGGTGGTCATGTCCAGCCCGTAGGCGAACCCGGTCGGGCCGACTCGGCGCGCGGAGAGCAGCACGTCCAGCCCCGCCCCGGAGCCGAGGTCGAGCACGGTCTCGCCCGCGGCGAGGTCGGCGACCAGCAGCGGGTTCCCGCACCCCAGACTGGCCGCCCCCGCCCCGTTGGAGACCCCGAGCGCGGTGGCGTCGTAGGCGTCGCCGCACATGCCGGCCGGGTCGGACTCGGCACACGAGGGGAGCTGACCGGCTCGGGCCTGGGCTGCGGCGCCGGCGTAGCGCGCCCGCACCCGTTCGCGGGTGGTGGCTGGGGTCGGCCCGTCGGTGTTCATGCGCTGGACTCGACGGCGCGGGATTCGACGCAGCCGCAGCCGGCGGCGGTCTTGGCCTCGACGACGGTGGTGCCCTCCTCGGTCGGGGTCTCGTCGGTGCTGCAGCACGCGGTGACCCCGCAGCACGCCTGATCGTTCCCGGCGGCCATGGCGGCGACCGGGCCGTCGGTGCCGAATTGCGGGGAGTCGGCCTTGACGGTGTAGACCTCCCACGGCTCCTGGCCGGGCCCGTGGACCCACACCTTGTCCTGGCGGGCGTAGCAGCAGGTGGTGTCGTCCTCGACCTGGGTGAACAGACCCAACTCGGACAGGCGCGTGGTGGCGTCGTCGACCTCCCCGGTGGTCTCGACCTCCACCCCGAGGTGGTCCATCACGGTCGGCCGGTCGGGCTCGCCTTCGAGGAGCACCAGCTTGAGCGCCGGCTCGGTGACCGCGAAGTTGGCGTAGCCGGGCCGCCGCTTGGCCGGGCCGACTCCGAACAGCGACGAGTAGAACGCGATGGACCCCTCGAGGTCCGAGACCCGCAGGGCCAGCTGCACTCGCGACATGGCGCACTCCTTTGCTGTCGATGACCCGTCTGCTTCGATGACGGTCGAGGCACACCTTGCGCTCTGCTTCGACGTCCGTCAAGGTAGATATATGTCGAACCAACAGGAGCGGGTGCTGGCCCAGCTCGCCGACGTGGTCGGCTGCTGCACCCCGCTGGCGCGCCAGCCGCTCTCGAGCGAACAGTCGGTGGAGCTCTCGCGGGTGTTCAAGGCGATGGGTGACCCGGTGCGGCTGCGGCTGCTCTCGCTGATCGCCTCCCACACCGGCGGGGAGGCGTGCGTGTGCGACCTGACTGACGTGTTCGACCTGACCGGCCCGACCATCAGCCACCACCTCAAGGTGCTGCGCGAGGCCGGGCTGATCACCGGTGAGCGCCGCGGCACCTGGATCTACTACCGGGTCCAGCCCGAAGTGCTCGGGCGGGTCTCCGAGGTCCTGGTCCCCGACGACGCCCCCGACCACGCGGCGCCGGCCGGGGCGGGGGCGCTGCCGGTGGTGCCGGCGTGAGCACCGAGAACCTCACCTCGACCGAGGCCTCCGACACCGGTGTCGTCGGAAAGCTCTCGACCCTCGACCGGTTCCTCCCGGTCTGGATTCTCGCTGCGATGGTGGTCGGGCTCCTCGCGGGCCGGCTCATCCCGGGGCTGGGCTCCGCGCTGGGCGCGGTGGCGGTCGAGGGCGTCTCGCTGCCGATCGCGCTCGGGCTGCTGGTGATGATGTACCCGGTGCTGGCCAAGGTCCGCTACGACCGCCTCGAGTCCGTCACCGGCGACAAGCGCCTGCTGGCGTCCTCGCTGATCCTGAACTGGCTCATCGGCCCGGCGTTGATGTTCGCCCTGGCGTGGCTGCTGCTGCCCGACCTGCCCGCCTACCGCACCGGGCTGATCATCGTCGGGCTGGCCCGCTGCATCGCGATGGTCATCATCTGGAACGACCTGGCCTGCGGCGACCGCGAAGCCGCCGCCGTGCTGGTCGCGCTCAACTCGGTGTTCCAGGTCATCGCGTTCGGGGCGCTGGGCTGGTTCTACCTCTCGGTGCTACCCGGCTGGCTCGGCCTGCCCACCGCGGGTCTGGACGTGTCCGCGTGGGCGATCGTGCGCTCGGTGCTGATCTTCCTCGGGATCCCGCTGCTCGCCGGCTACCTCACCCGCCGCCTCGGGGAACGTTCCAAGGGCCGCGATTGGTACGAGACCCGGTTCCTGCCGCGGGTCGGGCCGTTCGCGCTCTACGGGCTGCTGTTCACCATCGTCATCCTCTTCGCCCTCCAAGGCGACGCCATCACCACCCGGCCGCTGGACGTGGTGCGGATCGCGCTGCCGCTGCTGGTCTACTTCGCGGTGATGTGGGCTGGCTCCTACGGGTTCGGACGCGCCGCCGGACTCGGCTACCAACGGACCACCACGCTGGCATTCACCGCCGCGGGCAACAACTTCGAACTGGCCATCGCCGTCGCGATCGCGACGTTCGGCGCCGTCTCGGGCGAGGCCCTCGCCGGGGTGGTCGGCCCCCTGATCGAGGTCCCGGTCCTGGTGGCGCTGGTCTACGTGTCGCTGTGGCTGCGCCGCCGGCTTTTCCCGACCTCGCCTGTGGACCTCGATCGCCGGGCCGCAGCGAGGGAGGTCGAGTCATGAATTGTCTCGACTGCGCGGTTCTGGATCACCGGTCGGTCGCGGCCGTCGCGACCTGTGGGCAGTGCGGGGCCGCGGCGTGCCTGGAGCATCTGTGGGTGGGCCACCGCGCCGGGCGGCATGCCGGGATGGCCGGCCCCGCCCACCCCCCGTGCGCGAGCTGCGATGCGGGTTCTGCGCCACCGGCCAGAGCCATGCGCGTCGCGCGAATGAGAGAGGGGTCCTCGCGGTCCGTCCGTGCGGGGACTACCGCTGTCGGTGCGCAACCGGCTCCATGCCCGACCACCCCTAACTCGCCACGACCCGGGAACAGGAGCCATCCATGGACCCCACCATGACGACGGCGGTGCTCGCAGGCCTGGCCACGACCTCGAGACATTCACACCCTGCTCTCGGCCGGGTCTCACCTGCGCCGTGCGCCGACGGTCTCGCCGAACGCCTGGCCGGCGTGTTCCCCCGGGACCGTGCGCGATGTCCTGGCCGGAACCGACGACCCGCTCGCCGCCACCGCGCGGATCACCACCCACCTGCCCGGTGCTCGCCAGCCGCTTCGCCCGTGACCGGCTCACCGCCGCCGCCCGTACCCAGGGAGCCATCGTGTCCACCATCCCCGAGGTGCTCTTCGTGTGCGTGCACAACGCCGGCCGCTCCCAGATGGCCGCCGCCCTGCTCGAGCACCACGCCGACGGCCGGGTGCAGGTCCGCTCGGCGGGCTCCACCCCCGCCGATGAGATCAACCCCGCCGTCCGGCAGGCCATGGCCGAGCTCGGCCTCGACCTGTCCCGCGAGTTCCCCAAGCCGCTGAGCACCGGCGCCGTCGAGGCCGCCGACGTCGTGGTCACCATGGGCTGCGGCGACGCCTGCCCGGTCTTCCCCGGCAAGCGCTACCTGGACTGGCAGCTCGACGACCCCGCCGGGCTACCCGTCGAACAGGTGCGCCCCATCCGCGACGACATCGACACCCGCGTCCGCGCCCTACTCGCCGAGCTGGCACCCACCCCGCAGCGGTGATATCGCTCGGGCGCCGCATACGCCCAGAGGTGATCAGCGTCGAAGCAGCGGTCGGAAATCAGGGCAGCGGCGCTGTCCAGGCCCTGATGGTCCAAGGCGTCCTCGCCGACCCCGACTGGGCCAGCGTCCTAAAGGCCCGGAGGACTACCGCGCGCTGACCCCGTTGACCTGGGCCCACGTCGCGATCCACCGCGAGTTCTGTTCAAACTGAACATGAGCAGCGGGCCCACCCTCGCGATCCTGTATGGGTTCTGCCGTAGCTACCGGGCTTTAGCGCACGCTGCCCGCGAGGCCGGTCAACCGGGCTGGTCGAGCTCGCTGGTGGGGGTGGTGTCGGTGCCGGTGGTGGGTTCGAGGGCGTGGATCGCGCCAGCGTGGGCCAGGTCGTAGCCGCCGAGCGCGGTGATCGCGGCGCGCAGGTTCGGGGGCGTGGACGGCCTCGACCAATGGTGCTGCGGCGCCGAGGTCGCCGGCGCCCAGAGCGATGTCGTAGGACTCCCAGGTCAGGGGCACGAAGTCCAAGCCGAGGTCGGTGGCGTGCGCGCGCAGCCCGAGGGCGACGTCGGCGATGCCGGCGGCCACGGCCAGGGCGGTCGCGAGGCCAGCTCGGGCCCGACGACGGTCTCGGGGGTGGCGCCGCTGGCGAGCAGGAGCTGGTCGAGCAGGACGCGGGTGCCGGCGCCGGTTTCGCGCCGGGCCACCCGCAAGCCGGGCAGGTCCCGCGCGCTCGTGGCGCTGTGGGGGTTGCCGGTGGGCACGAGCAGGCCCTGCTCGCGGCGCCACAGGTGCAGCAGGTGCGGGGCCTGTCCGCGCAGCAGGCCCGGGCGAAGGGGGCGTTGTCGCTGCCGTCGCGGTGGCGCAGGTGGATCGCGGCGCCGTCGGCGTCGCCGCGGGCCAGGGCCCGCAGCCCCGGGAAGCTGCCGCGGGTACCGGACACGGGCACGACGCGGAGACCGGCGTGGTCAAGCAGCAGCTGCAGGGCGGGGTCGTCGCTGCCCGCGAGACGGAACACCCGGTCCCCGGCCAGGAACGAGGCGGCCGCGATCGCGGCATCGGGCGCGACGCGGGCGCGACGCCGGTCACCCAGGCTCACCGTCGGCGAGGGCCCGGTAGGCCCGCACGATCGTGGTGGCCGTGGTGTGCTGCTCGCGAGCGGCGTTGCGCACGGCGGCCAGCTCGACACCCGGCTCGAGATCACCGACGCGGACCTGCCGCGCGATGCTGGTGGCGATCTCAAGATAGCGGGACAAAGCCCCCGACCGTAGGCGACGGGTCAGGCACGGGCGGGGCGCCGCGGGTGCTCCGGTCAGTGCGACCACAGACCGGAACGATCGATCATGGTACGCGGGCCGAGACGCCCGGAACAGACTGTTGCTGCGGCAGCGTGTGTGGGCTTTCCTGCCGCACGTGCCCGAACAGAACCAACCCCCTGTCGAGCGCAGCGAGTCCATCCCGGCCACCGAGGGCACCGACGCCGCCCCGGCCGCCCCGGCTGCCCTCGAGCGGCGGCGCTGGCTGACCCCGGGTGTCGGGGGCATCGGGACCGCGAGCTTCCTCGCCGACGTGGGCCACGAGATCCCCACCGCGCTGCTCCCCACCTTCGTGACGACCACCCTGGGCGCGCCGGCGGCGGCGCTGGGGCTGGTCGAGGGCATCTCCGAGGGGCTGGCCGGGGCGGGTCGGTTCGTCGGCGGCGCCCTCTCCGACGACCCGCAGCGCCGCCGGACCGTCGCGGTCGGCGGCTACACCACCACCGCGGTGCTGTCCTCACTGATCGGGGTCACCAGCTCGGTGGTGGCCGCCGGGGTGCTGCGGGGGGCGGCGTGGGCCGCGCGGGGGCTGCGGGTCCCGGCGCGCAACGCGCTGCTCGCCGACGTCGTCCCCGCGTCGGCCTACGGCCGCGCCTACGGCTTCGAGCGCACCATGGACAACTTCGGCGCAATCGTCGGCCCGCTGCTCGCCCTCGGGCTGGTCTCGCTGTTCTCGGTGCGCACCGCGATCCTGGTCTCGGTCGTGCCCGGGCTGTTGGCTGCCGCGGCGATCGTCTACGCCATCGGCCAGGCCAAGCTCCCGCCGGTCCGCGAGCGTCGGCGGTTGCGCTTCCAGATCCGTGCGGTGCTGCGCGGACAGCTCGGCCGGGTGCTGGCTGGGTTCACCGCCTTCGAGGTCGGCAACGTCGCGGCGACCCTGCTCATCTTGCGGGCCACCGACCTGCTCGCACCCGCCCGCGGCCTGCACACCGCCACCCAGCTCGGGATCGCGCTCTACGTGGTCTACAACCTCACCGCCACCGTCGCCTCGTTCCCAGCGGGCGGGCTGTCCGACCGCCTCGGTGTGCGCGGGCCGCTGTGGGTCACCGCCGCCGGCGTCGCCGCCTTCGCGGTCGCATACGCGATCTTCGCGGTGGCGGGGCCGGTGATCGCCGTGCTCGGAGTGGCGTTCGCCCTGGCCGGGATCGGGATCGGGTGCGCCGAGACCGCTGAGCACGCCGCCGTGGCCGCTATCGCACCCTCCGGGATCCGCGGCTCGGCGTTCGGGCTGCTCGCGACCGTGCAGGCGGTGGGCAACCTGGCCTCCAGCGCGGTCGCCGGGCTGCTCTACACCCTCGTCTCGCCCGCCGTCGCCTTCATCTACCTCGTGGCCTGGATGGTCATCGCGCTGGCCGTCCTCGGCTGGCCCGCGTTGGGCGGCAGCACCCGCAGCGCGGCGACTTGAGCCTGAGCACCGATTTCGCCCGCCACTGCCTCATGAGTCGCGGTAGGCGTCGAGGAACCGTTGGAGGGCTTCGATCTCCCGGCCCATCTGCAGGCTCCACCCGTCGAGTTCCTCACGGCCGGTGTCGGTGAGGGTGTAGATCCGCCGCGCCGGGCCGGATCCGCCGGTGTCCCAACTGGAATGCACGACGCCCTCGGCCTCCAGGCCACGCATCAGCCGGTAGAACGAACCGACATCCGGGGGTTCCGCGGCGCGGGGAAACACCGCCGGTAGCCGTTCGAGCAGGTCATAGCCGTGGGTCGGGCCCGCGCGCAGCAGCAGCAACACCGCCGGGGTGGTGTAGCGCCACCGTGTTCTACGCTGCCCTTGCTGCCTGGAGCCCTCGACCTCGCTGCGATCCTCCTGTGCGGGCATCAGCGCGCCCTCCCCGTTTCACCAGGCCAGACGCCGGGCTGTTGTCCTACCCCTGAGCGGTCTTGGGGTGCAGGCCACGTCCGCAGCGATGAGTGTCCGGCCCGGAGCCCCGCGGCAGGGTCTTCGCGTGCAGGCCATGTCCACAGCCGTGAGCGCCCGACCCGGCTGCGCCGGTCTCGGTGGGCGCCGTGCTGCTGGGAGCCGCGGCGGCAACCCCGGCGCCACCCCCGGCGAGAGCAAGGACCAACGCACCCCCGAGCAGCATCTTCTTCACCTGCAAGCTCACCCTCCTCGCCTATGTGCCGGTGGCCGGTAAATGCCGGAAGCATATAGCTCGCGGCGGGGCGGCCGCCACCCGCATCGGGGCGTCTCGATGAGGAGGAGCGCAAGCGACGAGGGTTGACCTTGGAGCGCGCTCCAAGGATTAGCGTCACCCGGGTGAGCAGCACCAGGGCCGACTCGGCCGACCCGACGGGGGGTCTGCAGGTGGCCGAGCTGGGCGCGGCGGTGGGTGTCGCGGCGGACACCGTCCGGTACTACGAGCGGGTGGGGCTGCTGGCGGCGCCGGCCCGCAGCGCGTCGAGCTACCGAGTCTTCGACCCGACCGCGATCGACCGGCTGCGGTTCATCCAAGGCGCCCAACGCCTCGGGCTGCGGCTGCGCGAGATCGCGGAGCTGCTCGCGGTCCGCGACACCGGGATGTGCCCCTGCGAACCAGCCGAGGCGCTGCTGCGCCGACGGTTGGCTGAGCTCGACGACGAGATGGCCCGGCTGGCCGCTCTGCGCGCCGACATCGCCGCCATGGCCGAGGCGCTGCCCTCCCGCACCTGCCCGCCGCCCCTCCCCGGTACGTGGTGTCCGCCCGAGCCCGAGGGGAGGTGACGATGATGATCCCCTCCTGCGTGTGCGACCCGGAGTGCACCAACGAGGACTGCGGCTGCGGCTGCGGTTCCTGATACCGAGACTCGGGTGGTGGTTGCCGGCCAAGAGCGGCCACCACCCGACTCACACCCATCGAGCCGGCCGGAGCGGGCCGGCCGCAGCGCTGCGGACACGCTGGCGTACGAGACGGTGGCAGCTGCCACGCGCTTCGCCCTTATGCACCTCTCTAGGCGTACGGAAACGTTCGTTCACGAGACACGCGTTCCGCACGGACGTTTCCGCAGGTCGTCGTTGTCACGCAACCCGTGTCCGCACCAACGTCACGCTGTCGGGGGTTCGCGGTACAACACCGAGCATGCGGATCGGCTACGCACGGGTCTCCACGCGCGACCAGCACCCCGAAGCCCAACACGATGCCCTGACCGCAGCCGGATGCGAACAGGTCTACGTCGAGAAGGCCTCCGGCACCCTCGCCCGCCGCCCCGAACTCGACCAGGCGCTTCGTACGACCCGCACCGGCGACCAGCTCGTCGTCACCAAGCTCGACCGCCTCGGTCGCAGCCTCGAGCACCTCATCGAGCTCTCCCGCACTCTGCAGGAGCGGCACGTCGACCTCGTCGTGCTCGACCAGGGCGTGGACACCTCGAACGCAGTCGGTCGGATGTTCTTCTCCATCCTCGGGGCGATCGCCGAGTTCGAAGCCAGCCTGCTTTCGGAGAGGACCAAGGACGGGCTCGATGGTCCGGTATCGGTTCGGTGAAAGGCACCAGCTTGCTCTGGGTACTGTTCCCCACAGGTTGAGAGGAGCCCCGGCCGTGGGTGATGGGCTGAAGGGTCTGCGATTGCGGGTCCGTCCGCCGGTGCGGATCACCGACCCGCCCTCACGCGGCGTGGTCGTGGAGCGAGACGTGCCGGTGGCGATGCGCGACGGCGTCCGGCTGCGGGTCGACGTGTTCCGCCCCGATGTCGACGCCGCGGTGCCGGTCCTGCTCTGCGCCCACCCCTACGGCAAGGACAACACGCCCCCGAAGCGCCGCCGCGGCTATGGGCTCCCAAAGCAGTACCGCCTGCTTCCTCAGAGCCAACCCTTCGCGCATTCGGGCTGGACGGGGTGGGAGGCGCCCGACCCGGCCTACTGGGTGGCCCGCGACTACGCCGTGATCAACGCCGACCTGCGCGGCTGGGGCGCCTCGGAGGGCGTCGGGGAACTGCTCTCCGAGCAGGAGGGCCGCGACGGTCACGACTTGGTGGAGTGGGCCGCGGCCCAGCCGTGGAGCAACGGGCGGGTGGGGATGAGCGGGGTTTCCTACCTGGCGATCTCGCAGTGGGCGACCGCGGCGCAGCGCCCGGCGCACCTGGCGGCGATCTGCCCGTGGGAGGGGTTCACCGACGCCTACCGCGACTTCCTGCGCCCCGGCGGGGTCCGCGAGGACGGGTTCGCGGTGGTGTGGACGACGATGATGCGGGCGCTGCGCCGCAGCCCCGTCACCGTGCGCCGCGAGCAGAAGCGGCGCCGCTTGCGCGATCAATGGTGGGCCGCGCGGGAGCGGGCGCTGGAGAACATCGACGTGCCGGCGTTGGTGTGCGGCAGTTTCTCCGATCACAACCTGCACAGCCGCGGCGCGTTCGAGGGATTCCGGCGCATCTCCTCGGCGCACAAGTGGCTCTACACCCACCGCGGGCCCAAGTGGGCCACCTACTACTCGGCGGCCGGTCTCGAGGCGCAGGAGAGGTTCTTCGGGCAGTTCCTCGCCGGGCGTGACACCGGTGTGCTCGACGAGCCGCGGGTACGCGTCGAGGTCCGCGAGGACACCGACACCGTCACCGCCGTCCGCGGGGAGAGCGAGTGGCCCCCGCGGGGCACGAGGTGGCGCGACCTGCACCTCGATCTGCAACACCGAGTGCTGGCGCCGGTCCCGGTGCCCACCGAGTCCACGGTGTCCTGGGATCCGCGACGGGGCCGGTTGTCGTTGTGGTGGCGGTTCGAGCAGGACACCGAGGTCGTGGGTCCGATGGCGGCGCGGCTGTGGGTAGAGCTACCGGGCGGTGGCGACGTGTCGCTGTTCGTCGGGGTCGCGAAGTGGCGCGAGGGCCACCGGGTCGGTTTCGAGGGCTCCTACGGATTCCGCGACGACCTGGTCACCCACGGGATGCTCAAGGCCTCGCACCGCCGACTCGACCCGGTGTGCTCGCGGCCGGCCGAGCCCGTCGCGGCGCACACCGCCGCCGAGCCCCTCGCACCGGGCGAGGTGGTCCCCGTCGAGGTGGCCCTGCTCCCCTCGGCCACCCTCTTCCGCGGCGGCGAGGAGCTGCGCCTCGAGGTGCGGGGACGCTGGTTCTTCGCCCAGAACCCGCTCACCGGCCAATTCCCCGCCCGCTACCAGCCCAGTCCCCGCGGCAAATGCGTCCTGCACGCCGGCGCAAAACGAGACTCGTGGCTGCGGATCCCGGCCAGCCCCGCGCCTTGACCGGGACCTGTCCTGGGAGTGGCGTTGTGCCGCAGTAGGACGGCCAGCCGCGGCGCATGGTCAGCAACACGCCCCACGACCGCTCCCGGCCCTGGGAGGCGTGGGCGTCCGCCGTAGATCACAGCCGGGACCTGCTCGCGCCGCTCGAGCGGGCCCCGGCCCAGCCGGCCCGACGTCCGGCACCCACCGCCCCTGACCTGCGACGACGCGTCACCACTGGTCAACTCGCGAGCCCATGTCCCGTAAGACCCGCCCGCGAAGCTGCCCGGTGAGCGGGGGCTGTGCCCCGAGTTCCGCAGATGATGGCGGGTGCTGGGACACGGCCGGGCTGAGTGTGCTGGTCAGAGAGTCACGCGGGCGCGGGGACGTTGGAATCGCCTAGTACACGGCCCGGCGGCGACGACTTGTCTGAGCTGCGCTGGAGGCGATAGCGTCTGGGACATGTTCTTGCGGGAGGTGAAGCGGACCAACCGGGACGGCAGCCAGGTCCGCTACCTGCAGCTGGTCCACAACGAGTGGGACAGCGCCGCCCGAACCTCCCGCACCAGGATCCTCTACAGCTTCGGGCGGGCCGACCAGGTCGACACCGCCGCCATCGAGCGGTTGATCGGGTCGCTGGCGCGGCTGCTCGACCCGCAAACGGCGTGGCGGGCCACCGCCGGCACCGAGCTCAGCTTCTTGGGCGCCCACCCGCTGGGCGGGGTCGATGTCCTGGACCGGCTGTGGCGGCGGCTGGGCATCGACACCGCGCTACGCACCGCCGGGCACCGCCAGGCCGGTCGGGGTCGGGGGCGGCCCCGCGAGGTCGAGACCACCGAGCGGGTGATCTTCGGGCTGGTCGCCAACCGGGCGCTGGCACCGAGCTCGAAGCTCGCCGCCGCCGACTGGATCACCCACGACGTGCACCTCGACGGGCTCGACGAGGTCTGCGACGACGCCTGCTACCGGGCCATGGACTGGCTCCACCAGGTCCGGGAGCCGCTGGAGAAGGAGGTCTTCTCCCAGGTCGCGAACCTGCTCAACCTCGAGGTCGACCTGCTGTTCTTCGACACCACCTCCACCTACTTCGAGCTCGAGCACGCCGACGACCCCGTCGATCGCGACCCGCAGGGCCACCGCCGGCCCCCGCCCAACGACACCGGCGACGCTCAGAGCAGCGACGACGGCAACAACGACGGCAACCACGACGGGGACGGCAACCACGACGGGGACGGCAACCACGACGGGAACGGCAGCGAGGGCAGCGGCGGCGAGGGCAGCGACGGCGGGAACGGGGTCGGGTTCCGCACCTACGGCAAGTCGAAGGACTCCCGCGACGACCTGCCCCAGATCGTGATCGGGATGGCGGTCACCCGCGAGGGCATCCCGGTGCGGTGCTGGTGCTGGCCGGGCAACACCAGCGACTCCGCGCTGATCCGCCAGGTCAAAGACGACATGCGGGACTGGACCCTGGCCCGGATCGTGTGGGTCGCCGACCGCGGGTTCTCCTCGGCCGAGAACCGCCGCTACCTGCGCCGCGGCGATCACCACTACATCATCGGGGAGAAGCTGCGCTCCGGTCCGCCGAAGCCACCGCGGCGCTGGCCCGACCCGGCCGCTACCAACACCTCGCGGAGAACCTGCAGGTCAAGGAGGTCCGCATCGCCGAGGGCGAGCGGTTCGTGGTCTGTTTCAACCCCGAGCAGGCCGAACGCGACGCCGCGCTGCGCGAGGTGATCACCGGCAAGCTCACCGCACTGATCGCCGACTCCGATCAGCTCTCGGTCACCCAGCGCGCCGAGCTGCGTGGGCGCATCTCGACCATGCCCGGGCTGGCCCGGTTCCTGCGCACCACCGGCGGCGGGCTGCTGCGCCTGGACAAGACCCGCGTCGAGGCCGAGACCAAGCTCGACGGCAAGTACCTGCTGCGCGCCTCGGACCCGTCGCTCTCCGCCGAGGACATCGCGCGCGGCTACCAGCAGCTGCTCGAGGTCGAACGCGGCTGGCGAGACCTCAAGCAGATCCTCGACCTGCGCCCGGTCTACCACCGCCGCGAAGAACGCATCCGCGCCCACGTGCAACTGTGCTGGCTGGCCCTGCTCCTGATCCGGGTCGCCGAGACCACCACCGGGCAGACCTGGCCGGTGATGCGCCGCGAGCTCGACCGGCTCCACGCGATCACCTACACCGGGCCCACCGGCACCTTCCGGCAGACCACCGAACCCACCAAGCCCCAGATCGACCTCTACGCCCAGCTCGACCTGCCGCTGCCCAAGAAGATCATCGAGATCACCGCCGCAACCCCCTGACCAGGCACAACACCGACGCCTAGTCACACGCGTAGTACCCGCGCCATCGCGCATTCCCGCAGGTCAACCCCACAATCCGGGTACTAGACGATCACCATATCTGCGGAACTCGGGTGTGCGGGACACCCTGTTGCGTCGGTGGCACCAGGCCGTCCGGGTCCCCTCGGCTGGCACCCCGAAAGAAGGGCGTACCGGAGTACGGGCGCCCGGTTGCCAGCCGTCAGTACCCGCCGGTCGTGACGCTGTCGTCGCACATGGACGGTTCGCGCTCACCGAGCTGTCCACAGGTCGTCGTCACGAGGAGTGTCGAGACGTGTGCATGTCGGCTGTCGTCCAACACACGACCAGCACGGCAGCAGGGTGCCATCGACGAGCCCCAGCCCGACCAGTCATGGCCGGCTTCCGCTTTCTGAGCAGGCTCGCGCAGGGACCCGCGGTCAGCGTGGTCGACCGCCACTGTCGCCACGCCTAGATATGCTGACCTTACGAGAAGTGCTATGTGCCAGTCAGGCGCGCTCTCGTCGCGCTGTGGAGCGGGCTCGAAGCACGCTACCCCGGGCGAATACGGGCGGCGAGAAGGAACCTTGACTCGATCTTACCGATGGGGTAGATGTCGGATTCGTCCGTGTCGAAGAAGAAGCGAACGGAGCACCTGGCAAGCTCTGTGATGACGTCCCGACACCACTCCAGTCGGTTGACTCGGGCACCGCGCGCAGACTCAACGACGACCGGATGAGTGTCCTACGGGGCCGGATGCGGCGAGGCCAACGTTTCGGCGAGCCGACCGCGAGTTGAGACTCCCGGCTCGAGTGCCCAGGCCGCGTTGCACGCCCCGGAGGCGCGGTCGCTGTTGGATCGGGTCGGCCTGGCGGGCGGTGGCCGGGCGATCGATGTCAGCTGAGGCTGACCCCGAGGGCGGTGGCGAGCTCGGGGCCCTCGAGGCTGTGGTGCGCTGTGATCAGCGCCGCGCGTGGTCCCCGGGGAGCCGGTGTCGTGCAGGATCACCCGGCGGTTGGTGCTCCCGCAGAGGGCGAGCGAAGCTGGACCGCGGCGCGCCGCCCCGCTGACCGTTGTGCTGTACGTCGCAGCGCTGGCGCCCGCTTGGCGGCCCAGCACCGGACGACCCCCGTCGCCGCGGGGCGGCTCGACCTGAGCAGCTCGATCACCCACACCTTCGGCCTGGACGAGGTCAACCGCGCGCTGTGCATCCTCCGCGACAAGGACGGCGAGTCCCAGTGCGTCGTCGTGCTCCACGGTAGCGAGCGCTCATCCGACTGGACGGCTCGCCGCACCACTTCCTCGCGCAGGCGCCACGAGCGGGGGAGCGGTCGGGACATCGCCGCGACGCACGTCCTCCGCGGGGTTTGCCCGGTCGGCAGGATCGGAGTAGGTCCGGCGCCCCTTGCGCGTGCCGGACCGATCTCGGAACGCTTGGGTGAGGGTGTCGATGGAGGGGTCGGTGTGGGCCGCGGCCGGAGGGGACGACGTGAACGGCAGCCCAGGGGGGCGGGGCAGGGCGGAGCTCCGCGCGTGCGGATGCAGTCCGGAGCTGGCCTGTCCCGCCGCAGTGTGGTGACGATGCTCGGGGTGGGATTGGCGGCCTGGCTGAGCGGATGGGCCGAAGGCACGGTCTCCGCGTCACCCGCGCGGAGTGGCCCGGCGATCGCCGCGGCACCCGGGCGGGGCGGCCCGGTGATCGCAGCGCCCCCGACCCCTGTGGCGAGGACCCAGGTCGCGGCGCCCCCGCCCGGCAAGCCGATCGCGTTGACGGTCGACGACGGCTACGCGCCCCAGGTCGTGGCGGGCTACGTCGAGTTCGCCCGCCGCACGGGCGTCCACCTGACGTTCAGCCCCAACGGGACCTACGCGAGCGCCTGGGCCCCGCAGGCAGGGGTGCTGCGGCCACTGATCGACGCGGGCCAGGTCCAGATCATGAATCATACCTTCAGCCACCGATGGCTGACGCGGATACCGGCGGGTCAGGTCAGGGAGGAGCTCGAGCGCAACGAGCAGTGGATCGCGGCCACGTTCGCGACCAGCTCGCGGCCCTACTGGCGGCCGCCGTTCGGGGCACACGACGCTGCCGTGGACGCCATCGCCCGGGACGTCGGCTTCGCGAGACCCGTGATGTGGACCGGCTCCTTCGGGGATTCCACCGTCGTCACCCCGCAGTTCCTGCTCGACCAGGCGCGGCGATACCTGACCGTCGGGAGGATCGTGCTCGGCCACGCCAATCACCCGACCGTCCTCGGGCTGTTCGACCAGATCGCCAGCATCATCAAAGACCGGGGCCTGCGGCCGGTCACCCTCGACGAGTTCTTCGGAACCCGCCGTCGCTGACCACTTCCTGCGCCGTCGCCCCGCCCAGGAGGGCCCTGAAAAACCGGTCGTGTTGGTCCGGGCTCGGGGCAGCTGGGTTGGGAAGGATTCTGTGGGTGCAGGGACGGGCTGATCGACAGCGCGAGATCTTGGATGTGGAGTCGGTAGCGGGGCATCTGTTGCCGCCCGGTGGGGTGTTCGCGTTCCTGGCTGCTCACCGGGGTGAGTTGTTCGGTGAGGAGATGTTCGCGGATTTGTTCAAGGCCGGTGGGCGCCCGTCGATCCCGGCCGAGGTGGTGGCTTCGGTGATCGTGCTGCAGACTCTGCACTCGCTCTCGGATGCCGAGGCCGCGGAGGCGGTCACGTTCGATCTGCGGTGGAAGGCCGCGTGCGGGCTGGCGGTGACCGCGAAGGGGTTCCACCCGACGACGTTGACCTACTGGCGGCGCCGGCTCGCCGCCTCCGAGCACCCGAACCGCATCTTCGACGCGGTCAAGGTGGTGGTGGCCGAGACTGGGGTGCTGACCGGGAAGACCCGGCGGGCGCTGGACTCCACGGTGCTCGACGACGCGGTCGCCACCCAGGACACGGTCACCCAGCTGATCGCCGCGATCCGCCGGGTCGGTCGCGTGGTGCCCGGCGCGTGGGAGGTCATCGCCGCGCACTGCACCGGCCATGACTACCGGCACCCGGGCAAGCCGGCGATCGCCTGGGACGACCCGGTCGCGCGCGAGCAGCTGGTCGACGCGCTGGTCAGCGATGCCCACCGGCTGCTGGGGCACCTGCCCGAGGCCGAGTTCGACGCCGCCGCGGCCGACGCGGTGGCGTTGCTGGCGCTGATCGCCGGGCAGGACGTCGAACCGGCCGCGGACTCCGATGGCACCGACGGGCGGTGGCGCATCGCCCGGCGGGTCGCTCCGGACCGGGTGATCTCCACGGTGGATCCCGAGGCGCGGCACGCGCACAAGACCCGCTCGCGGCGCCACGACGGCTACAAGGCCCACGTGGTCGTCGAGCCGGACACCGGGATCATCACCGACACCACGCTGACCCCCGCCGCCGGCCCGGCCAACTCCGACGCCGCGGTCGGGATCGATCTGCTCGCCCAGGCCCAGGACCAGGACCAGGACCAGGACCAGGACCAGGACCAGGACCAGGACCAGGACCAGGACCAGGACCAGGACCAGGACCAGGACCAGGACCAGGACCAGGACCAGGCTGCGGCCGCGGGCCCGGTCGAGGTGCTCGCCGATTCCGCCTACGGCACCGGGGAGATGCTCGAGGAACTGGAGCGGGCCGGGCACACCCCGATCATCAAGCCGTGGCCGCTGCGCCCGGCCGTGGACGGCGGGTTCACCCTCGACGACTTCACCATCACCGTCCCCGACCAGGAGCAGACCGACGGGCAGACCGCCGGGCAGACGGGCTCGGTGACCTGCCCGAACGGTGTCACCCGCCCGATCACCCCGACCGGCAGCGCGAGCTTCGGCGGCCTGTCGCGACTGCCCGCTACGCGCCCGCTGCACCACCTCGGCCTCCGGGCGCACGCTGCGTCTGCACCCGCACCACGCCCGGCAACGCGCGCACCGCGAACGCGCCCGCGACCCCCGGTGTTGAGCGCCGTTCGTGATGCCGGTGACGGCGCCATTGGTCGTGCCGATGTCGGCGACATGAGCAGGCCCCGTCGGCAAGTTGCCGGACGGGGCCTGGTCGTCAGGGTGGCGCGGTGTTCGTCATGGTGGCGCGGTGCTCGCGCTCGGGTGGGTCATTCGGCGGTGACCTCGGCGATGGCGGTGCGGGCGCTGGACTCGTCGACGCTGGTCTTGTCCTCGGCGTAGGCCGCGACCAGGGATCGAGCACGACGCGGCCGCGCTGAGCGGCTGGCTCGCCGCGTTGCGGGATCCGCAGATCGGGCGTGCGATCTCGCTCATCCACCGCGAGCCGACGCGGGCATGGACACTGGCCTCGCTGGCTACCGAGGTGGCCATGTCGCGCTCGGCCTTCGCCGCCCGCTTCACCGCGATCGCCGGCGAGCCGGTGATGGGCTACCTGACCCGCTGGCGGATGCACCTGGCCCGGGACTGGCTCGCCCGCGACGGCTCCGCGGTCGGTGAGCTCGCGGGCCGCTTCGACTATCACTCCGAGGCCGCGTTCAGCCACGCCTTCAAGCGGATCCACGGCATCCCGCCCAGCGCCGTCAAACGCCGAGCGACCACGGCCGGGTGAACCCGAGCGCAGTGCCCCGGGCCCTCAAGGCCGCCTTCCTGGCGGTGGGTGAAGCAGACGAACGGATCCCGGGAACCCCGGCACCGCGCCCCAGGCCGACTCAACCAGGAGCTTGCCGCCGGCCGCAAGGAGAGTGGACGGGCCCCGCTCCTGATCCGGGGGGGGGGCAGGTCAGAGCGCGGGGCCCGCTGCCCTCTCGTCCTCTCGGTCGTCGGGGGTTGCTCCGGACGGCTTGAGCGTCTGCCGCCTTGTTGCGGAGTGCTCGGCGCCCGGGCGCGCGAAGACGATCACGGAGGCATCACGAAAAGCCGACGACGGCGAAGCGGGGCCTCCACAGCACGTCCCCCTCACTGCGTCGGGTCCATGGTTCGGCTCCGCGACGAAACAGCGCGGGGGAGCCTGGGGACGAGGAGAGAACAGCAGTGGGCGAGGCAGCATCGCGTCGATCGACCATCATCGTGCCGAACCGGGCCGCTGCGGGGCCGGACAGTGCGGCCGCGACGGCCCCGACGTCCGAGGGGAGTGCATCGGTCGCGTCGGTGCCGGCACCCCGAGCGGCCGACTCCGCGGCGGCCGAGTCCGCGGCGGCTAATGCCCGCTCGTGGTGGGGGGCGGGCTTCACCGTCACCCGCCGGGGCTACGACACGCAGGAGGTCGAGGCCGCTTTCGATCGCGCGGCGGCCGACTACGCCGTGATCGTGGCTGACCGGGACGAGCTCGCGCGCAGTGAGATCCGCGCCCGGGGGCAGATCGCCGAGCTGCAGCGGGAGCTCCGCGAGCTGCACGCGGCCCCGATCGACGGCGAGAACCTCTCGGCGCGGCTGCGGCACATGCTGCAGCTGGCGCAGGAGGAGGCGGCGGAGGTGCGCGCCCACGCGCACACCGCGGCGACCGCGGCGGTCGAGCAGGCCAGGAGCCAGGCCCGGGCCATCCACGAGGACGCGGTGAGCTGGGCCCGCAAGACCCGGGAGGAGACCGACGGCACGAACCACCGGCGGCTGGCCGACGCCTCCGAGCAGGCGACGGCGATCGTCGTGGAGGCCGAGCGGCAGGCCGCGAAGCTGCAGCGCGAGGCCGAGGACGCCCAGGCCGAGGCCGCCCGCCGCGCGGAGGCGAGCGAGGCCCGGGCCCGGGAGCTCGTCGCGGACGCGGAAGCCGAGGTGGCGCGGCTCGAGAACGAGGCCGAGCTCGAGCGGATCCGCCTCGACGAGGCGTCGCAGGCGCGGCGTGCCCAGGCCGAGCGCGACTTCGAGACCGCGCTCACGACCCGTCGTCAGGAGGCGGACGCGGCCCGCGAGGCCGCCGAGCGGGACCGCCGGCAGGCCCAGGAGAGCCAGCGCAAGGCCCAGGAGGCCGCGGCGGAGCGCCTGGCCGCCACCCAGGCGACGACGGCCGAGCTCGAGCAGCACCAGCGAGAGGTGGGCGCCCGGTTCACCGCGATACGCGAGCTGCTCGATCGTGCCTCGGTGCTCAAGGAGTCCGCGGCGACCGACGCGTGACCCCGGAGGTCAGCCTGCCGTCCCCTGGAGGCGGGCGCTGACGTTCGCGGCTCGCCTGGCCGCCTCCCGCGACGAATCGTGCGCGGCTGTCCGAGCCCTAAGTCGGCGGCGCACCCGAGATCCCTGCGGAGAGGTGTCGGTGGGCTGCTCGAAGGATTGACCGCCGGTATTGTGCAGCGATCCGGCCCGCGAGGGCCGTTCGCCGTGGTCGGGTCTGGCCGCCAATGGCGGCGGCGGTGACGGTGGCCATGTCGGGCCGAGATCGCGGGGGCGGCGGGATGCGGGCGGGCACCCGGCGGTGAACTCGTCCCGTGGTCTGTCCGATAAGTCGGCTCCATGTTATCGGGAGGTCGGTCCGGTCGGGCCCGGACTCGCCCTTGGTCCCGGGAGTCCGCCGTTCGCCTCACCGCGCCTGATCAAGTTGCACGAGGTCCCGGGTCGCGGTGGTGACGAGCATGGCCCGGGTGATGTTGCGGATCCTCCTTCTCGACGACCACCAGATGCTGGTGGAGGCGCTGGCGGCGCGGCTGGGGACCGAGTCGGATCTCGTGGTCGACACCCACGGTCCGTCCGGGCTCGAGACCGTGGTCGCCCACGCCGTCCGAGCCCGGCCGGATGTGGTCGTCCTCGAGGTCTCGCCACTGGACGACGAACGCCGGGAGCTGATCTTGCAGCTGCGCCGACGGCTTCCGGAGACCCACGTCATCGCCCTCTTGGCGGGTGAGGATCCCCGCGCCGCCGGTGAGGTGGCCCTGCTCGGCGCGGAGGGCTGGGTCTGGAAGGAGGCTGAGGTCGGGGAGCTGGTGGCGATGGTGCGGGCCGCCGCGAGGGGACGCGGCTGGTTCGCGCCCGAGCAGCTCGGCGCGGCGCTCGAGCGGTTGCGTGGCGACCCGCGGCGTGTCCGCCGCCGGACCAGGCCCCTCGACCGGCTCACCGACCGGGAGCGGGAGATCCTCGCGGCGATGGTGCGCGGCGAGGCCGGCGCGAGGGTCGCTCGGAGGCTCCGGCTCTCCGAGCACACCGCCCGCGGCCACGTTGGCACCACGTACGCGAAGCTCGGGGTCCACAGCAGGCTCGAGGCCGTCGCGCTCGCCCGCTCCTCGGAGCTCGCGGGCGGCCCCGAGACGGGCTCCGACCTCGCCACGGTGGGGCGGTGACCCCCGGGGAGCCCGGTCCGGGGCAGGGCGGTCCGGAGCAGCCGAGCGGTCCGGAGCAGCCGAGCGTCCCGGAGCAGCCGAGCGTCCCGGAGCGGAGTGCTCCGACCGGGAAGGGACGACAGTCCGGTTGGCGGGGACCGCGGATGCTCGCGGTGGTCGTGATCCTCGCCTTCGTCGCCCTCGTCGTCGGTGCGGGCTTCCTCATTCCCCGCGCGCCCGCGCCCGCCGGCGGCACGGCGAGCGTGGCTCCGGCCGCGGGTGCCCCGGGGCCCGCGTCGGCGGCCTCCGCCGCTCTCCCGAAGGCGGCCGCCGGCTCGACCCCGCTGGTCGTCTCGCTGACCTTCGACGACGGTCTCGCGGGCCAGATGCAGTACCTGCAGACCCTCCAGCAGCACCGGCTGACCGGCACCTTCTACGTCAACACCGGCGACATCGGCCAGCCGAGCTACATGACCCGGGCCGACCTCTCCCAGATCGCCGCGGCCGGGGACGAGGTCGGGGGGCACTCCGTCTCGCACCCGAACCTCGCCCAGGACGCGCCGGACGAGACGGCCCGTCAGATTCTGCGACGATCGCGCGACGCTGACCTCGTGGGGTCTTGACCCGGTGTCGTTCGCCTACCCCTTCGGGGCGTACTCGCCGTCGGTCGAGACGGCGGTGCGTGACTGCGGCTACACCAACGCCCGCCGGGTGGGCGGGCTCGGGCCGGTCAGCGCCGCGTGCCCGAACTGTGTCACCGGCGAGAACCTGCCGCCGGTCGACCCCTACGCCGTCCGGACCTCGGCCGAGGTCACCACGTCGACGACCGTGGCCGACCTGGAGAACGACGTCACGGCCGCGCAGGCGGGCGGCGCTCGCTGGGTCCCGCTGATCTTCCACCACGAGTCGTGCCCCTCTTGCGGCGATCTGTCGACGACCCCGGCGCTGCTCGACCAGTTCGCGTCCTGGCTGGTCGGCCAGCAGCAGGCGGGCACGCTGGTGGTCCGCACCATGGGGCAGATCGTCGGCGGTGGCGGTGGCCCGGCGCACGAGGCCCCGGCCGCGACGACGACCGCCGTCGCCAACGGCGACCTCGCGCAGGGCTCCGGGACGATGCCGGACTGCTGGGAGGCGACCGGGTACGGCGCCAACACCGCCGCCTACCGTTGGACGCCCGCCGGCCCGGGAGGCCCCGCCTCGGAGACCGTCACGGTCTCCTCGTACACCACCGGCGACGCCACGTTGTTGCCGCGGCTGGATCTGGGCCAGTGCACCCCGTCGACGTCGCCGGGGACCCGGACCCACCTCGCGGCGCAGTACCGCTCCACGGTGCCCACGCAGTTCGTCGTGTACCGCCGCACCGCCACCGCCTCGTGGGAGTACTGGACCGCGAGCCCGTTCCTCGGCCCCGCGCCGAACTGGGCGCCCATCGCCTGGGACACCCCGCCGGCGCCGCCGGACACCACCGGCGTCGCGGCCGGCCTCGCGGTAGGCGCCGTGGGCGCGGTGCAGAGCATGGCCTACACCGAGCAGGCCGTGCCGCCGCCCTCGCTGATCTCTCCCGGTCTGCGGGGCGTGCTCGAGGTCGGTGCCGTCGCGGCGGCCGCCCTGGGACTGCTCGCGGCGGTCATCGGGCTCACCCACCACTACCTGCGACGCCGGCGGCGACCGGGCGGCCGGGGCGACCTACCGGCCGTGCCCGAACCCCCGCCCCCGCGGGGTCCGCGGGAGAGCGGAGACCACCCGTCCGACGCCGAGGGTGAGCACGAGCCGGCCGTGCGGTCGCCGGGGGCGGAGCGGGAGGACGTGACCCGATGAGGCCGTGGATCCTCATGTACCACTCGGTGGCCGAGTACGCGGACGACCCCCACCTGGTGACGGTGCGCCCCGACCGGCTCGCCGCCCAGTTCCGGTGGTTGCGTCGCGCCGGGCTGGTGGGCGTCGGCGTCGGCGAGCTCCTCGAGGCCCACCGCCGGGGCCGGGCCCGGCGGCTCGTCGGCCTGACCTTCGACGAGGCTACCGCGACTTGGCGACACCTCAGGACGTCGCGCTGCGCGCCTGGCCCGCGGTCCGGGCGGCGGTCCCCGGGGCCCGGCTGGTGCTGGTCGGGGACCCCGGTCCCGGCGGGACCGCCCGGGTGCCCGCGGCGCCGGGCGTCACCGCGGTCGGGGAGGTGGAGGACGTCCGTGCATGGCTCGCGGCGGCGGACGTCGTCGTCCTGCCCTCGCGGTGGGAGGGGCTCTCGTTGGCCCTGTTGGAGGCGCTCGCGACCGGCAGGCCCATCGTCGCGAGCCGTGTCCCGGGCCTGGCCGACGCGCTCGGAGAAGACAGTGGGGCACTCGTCGTGCCCGGGGACGACCGCGCGCTGACCGCGGCCGGTCGTGGCACCGCTCGCCGACCCCGACCGGTGCGCCGCCGAGGGGGCCGCGGCCGCCGCCCGGGCCCTCGACTTCGACCTGCGACGCACCCTCGAGCACCTCGCGGTGCTCACCGCCGCGGCGGTCACGCGCCCCACCTGTTCGCCCGCACTGCGTAGGACGACTGGTGTGGTTGACCGGTCTCCGTCGGCCGTGCACACCGCAGGGTGGTGATCGGCGGACGGCCCGCCCGCCGCGACACCGCCAGGAGGGAACCCCCGATGGTCGCCACCACCCCGCTCTCCCTCGCGATCAACGGTCGCGAGCGGCTGCTGGCCCATGACCTCGTCGCGTTCACCCGTCCCGTCGGGTCGGAGCGGCTCGGGACGGTCGCCGTGGTGGGACTGGGGTATGTGGGGCTGCCAACGGCCCTGGCCGTAGAGCACGCGGCGCAACGGGTCGTCGGTCTCGACGTCGACCCGGCCCGGCTGGCGGAGATCGCCTCCCGGGACGTCGACCTCGACGACGAGACGGGGCGGACCCTCGACCTCGTCCTGGACGCCGGCCGGCTCGACCTCACGACCGAGCCCGCGGTGCTCAGCGGCGCGGACGTCGTCGTCGTGTGCGTACCGACGCCGGTCCTCGCCGACCGCAGCCCCGACCTGCGGGCGCTGCGCGGCGCCTGCGGCACGGTCGTGGCGCACGCCCGCCCGGGCCAGACGATCATCCTGACCTCGACGACGTACGTCGGCACCACCCGGGAGCTCCTCGCCGAGCCGCTGCACGCCCGCGGGCTCGTCCCCGGCAGCGACGTGTTCGTCGCCTTCAGCCCCGAGCGGATCGACCCCGGCAACCACGATCACCGGCAGCGGGAGACCCCCCGGGTGGTCGGCGGGATCACCGCGGAGTGCGCGGCGGCGGCGGCGAACGTGGTCTCGGCGCTGACGGACTCGGTGTTCCTGGTGAGCTCACCCGAGGCCGCGGAGCTCACCAAGCTCTACGAGAACATCTTCCGGGCGGTGTCCCTCGCGCTCGCCAACGAGTTCGCCGACGCCTGCGGCACCTTCGGCATCGACCCCATCGAGGTCACACTCGCCGCCGGCACCAAGCCCTACGGCTTCCTCGGGGCGTTCCCCGGACCGGGCGTGGGGGGCCACTGCATCCCGTGCGACCCCCACTACCTGCTCGCCCCGCTCCACCGCACCGGCACGGCCGCCCCGGTCGTCGACGCCACGATGCACGCGATCGAGGACCGCCCGCTGCGCGTCGCCGAGCGCGCCGCCGAGGTCCTCGCCGCCGACGGGATCGACCTCGCCGGGGCGCGCATCGTGGTCGTCGGGGTGAGCTACAAGGCGGGGGTGCGCGACGTCCGCGAGTCGCCGGCGCTGCCGCTGATCGCCGCCCTGCTCGACCGCGGCGCGGACGTCGGCTACCACGACCCGCTCATGCCGAGGATCCGGCTCGACGACGGCCGGGAGCTGGCCTCGGTGCCCGACCCCGGCGCGCGGGACTGGGATCTGGCGATCGTGCAGGTGGTCCACCCCGGGGTGGACCACGAGTGGGTGCGGTGCTGCCCGCGGGTGCTCGACGCGACCTACCGCTTCGACGCCCCGGGCACCGTCCGCGAGGTGGTCTGAGGCCCGTGCTCCTGCCCCAGCGCCGCGCACCCGCGACCGGCCTGCTCGACACCTCGGTCCCGGCCGTGCTGCTCAACACCGACCCCAACCTCATGCACCACGGCGCCCCACGGCGTCATCTCCTCGCTCGGCGCGCACGGGGTGGCCGTGCACACCGTGCACACCGTGCACGAGCACCGTGGTCGCCGGCCGCCCGGTTCCGGCATCTCAGCTGGCACTCGCTGCGGGGGGTCGACGAGCCCGCGTGGTTCGCGGCGGACGATCCGCTGCCCTTCGCGCTGATGTTCGCCCGCACGGCCACCGAGACCAGCCGGCGCGGCGTCGCCGGGATCACGCGGACCGTCCGGCCGCGACCGAGCTCCACATCCATCACCGCCAGAGGCACCAACGGGGAGGACACCACCATGCAGGACCGCACCGACGTCGTCATCATCGGCGCCGGCCCCTACGGCCTGTCGCTCGGGGCGCACCTGGGCCCGACCGACCTACGGGTCCGGCAGTTCGGCAGCATCATGCAGGCCTGGAAGACGATGCCGAAGGGGATGTTCCTCAAGTCGCAGGGGTTCGCGTCGAGCCTCTCCGACCCCGAGGGCACCCACACCCTGGAGGCCTACTGCCGCCGGACCGAGACGCCCTACGCCGACTACGGCCTCCCGGTCGCACTCGACACCTTCATCGCCTACGGCGAGTGGTTCGCCCGCGAGCGGGTGCCGGACATCCAGGACACCCCCGTCGTCGGCCTCACCCAGGACGACCGGGGCTTCCGGGTGGAGATCGGCGACGGCGAGGTGGTGCACGCGCCGCGGGTCGTGGTGGCCATCGGGCTCACCGGCTCCGCCTCGCTGCCGCCCGAGCTGGCCGGACTGCCCGCCCGGCTGGTCTCGCACACCAGCGACCAGACCGACATGGCCGACTTCTCCGGGCGCCGGGTCGTGGTCCTCGGCGCGGGCCAGTCCGCGCTGGAGAGCGCGGCGCTGCTCCACGAGGCGGGTGCGGACGTCCGGCTGGTCGCCCGCGCGAACCACATCGCGTGGAACGGCGACCCGCTCGCCGCGCAGCGCTCGCTCTGGCGGCGGCTGCGCGAGCCCGAGGCCCCGCTCGGCTCCGGCTGGGGCACGTGGTTCTACTCGACGCAGCCCGACCTGTACCACCGGCTGCCGGGGAACCTCCGCCTCGCCCGAGCCCGGTCCGCGCTGGGCCCGGCGGGCGCCTACTGGCTGCGCCCGCGGGTCGAGGGGGTCGTCCCGATCCTCACGGGCCACCGCCTCGAGGGTGTGGGCACCGACGGCGACGAGGTCCGGCTCGACCTGCGCGACAAGACCGGCCGACAGCGGGTGCTGCACGCCGACCACGTCATGGCCGGCACCGGCTACCGCATCGACCTGTCCCGGATCGGGTTCCTCGACGCGACGCTGCGCTCCCGGATCCTCACGATCGGCGGCACCCCGTCGGTGACGGCGGACTACCGGTCGTCCGTCCCGGGGCTGTACTTCTGCGGGCCGGCGGTCGCTCCGAGCCTCGGGCCGGTCATGCGCTTCGCGTACGGCTCCGCGCACGCGGCCCAGGCGGCAGCCCGCAGCATCATCGCCTCGGCGCCCACCCCGGCGGTGATGGCGGGATGACGGCCGCCCCGGAGGCGGCGGCACCACGGGAGCGGCGAACGCCGCCCCGCGGCGCCGCCGCCCTCGACGGGGCCGCCGTGCTGCTCGGATGTCTCGACGGCGCGGCGGCCGCGGTGGCCGCCGCGCTCGTCGGCCTGCCGGGCCTGTTGTGCGCCTGCTACGGGGCCGCGGTCGTCGGCGTGCTCGCCGCCGACGGTTCCTACCGACCGCGCCTGTCCACGTTCGTCGGCCCCTCGGTGCCGCGACTGGCCGGTGCGACGACGTTGCCGCTGGCCCTGCTGGTCCTGCTCGCCCAGGGCCGGTCGCAGCCGTGGGTGCCGGTGGCCGCGGTCGCGCTGGCGGCGCTGCTGGTCCCCACGGTGCACGTCGGGGTCGGCGCGGCCCGGCGGCGACACCACCGCCGGAGCGCCGGCGACCCCGTGGTGGTGGTCGGCGCCGGTCCGACCGGTCTGGGCCTGGCCGCGGTGATGCGGGACCGGCCCGACCTGGGGCTCGACCCGGTGGGCTTCCTCGACGACGCCGGCCCGGCGAGCGTCGGGCCGGACGGGGCGCCGTGGCTGGGCCCGGTGGCCGACCTCCCCGAGATCGTGCGGCGCCACGGCGTCCACCGGGTGGTGGTGGCCTTCGCCGCGGGCGCCGGGAACGGCGGCGCGGAGGACTCGACCGCGCCCCCCGGACTGGAGGGCGCCCTCCACGCGGCGCGCGAGACCGGCGCCCGGGTGTGGGTCGTGCCGCGGCTGCCGCGCACCGGCGTGGACGTCCCGCTGGGCCGTCTCGACGACCTGTGGGGCACGGCCCTCCTCCCGCTGCGACCGGTCCCGCAGGAGGGCGCGCCCTCGCAGCGGGTCCGCCGCGCGGGGGAGGTCCTGCTCGCGTCGCTGCTGCTCGTCCTCACCGGACCCGTGGTCCTTCTCGCCGCGGTGCTCGGCGGACCCGCCCGGCTCGCGGGCGCCGGCCCGGCCTTCTTCCGTCAGTGGCGGATCGGACGGGCGGGAAAGCCGGTGCGGGTGGTGAAGCTGCGCACGGTCGTGGGGCCCGGCGACGAGGCGTGGGCCGTTCCCGAGCAGCGGGTCACCGCCTGGGGGCGCCTGCTGCGCCGGACCCACGTCGACGAGCTGCCCCAGCTGCTCGGCGTCCTCCGGGGTGACCTCGCCCTGGTCGGGCCCCGTCCCGAACGCCCCGTGTTCGCCGCCCTCTTCGCACGCACCGTCCCCGGCTACCTCGACCGCCTGCGCGTCGGCGCGGGCCTCACCGGGTGGGCCCAGGTCCACGGGCTCTGCGGGGACACCTCGGTGCCCGACCGGGCCCGCTTCGACTCCCAGTACGTCGAGTACCGGTCGATCTGGCTCGACACCGTGATCCTGCTCCGCACCCTCGCCGCCCTGCCCACCGCGCCCGCCCGCGGCACCGCTGCGGTCCCCGTCACCCCCGGAGGTCGTCCGTGAAGGTCCTGCACGTCATCACCGGCCTCGGCGTCGGCGGCGCCGAGCTGCAGCTGCGCTCGCTGCTGCGGCACACCCGTCACGACGCCGACGTGGTCACTCTGTACAACCCCGGGCCCGTGGCGGACATGATCGTCCGCGACGGCGGCCGGGTGCGCGACCTGGGGATGACACGCAACACCGAGCTCCCCGCCCTGCTCCACCTCGCGGCGCTGATGCGCCGCGGGCGCTACGACGTGGTGCACGTGCACCTCTACCGCTCCTGCATCTACGGGCGGCTCGCGGCCCGGCTGGCCGGTGTCCCGATCGTCGTCACCACCGAGCACTCGATCGGGGAGACCCACCTGGAGCGCCGGCGCATGACGACCGGGGTGCGCGCGCTCTACCTCGCCAGCGACGTGTGCTCCGACGTCACGATCGCCGTGTCGCCAGCGGTCCGGGACCGCCTGGTGCGCTGGGGCGTGCCCGCTCGCAAGATCGAGATCATCCCGAACGGGCTCGACCTCGACCGGGTCGCCGCCGACCCGGTCGCGGGCGCGGAGGTCCGCGACCAGCTCGACCTGCCCGCTGCGGCCACCGTGATCGGCGTGCTCGGGCGGCTCGACCCCAACAAGCGGTTCGACATGGTGATCGCAGCCGCGGCCCCCCTGCTCGGTCCGACGGTCCGGCTGCTGGTCGTGGGCGACGGGGAGGAGCGGGCGCACCTGGAGGAGGTTGCCCGCTCGACCGGAGCCGAGCCCTGGGTGACGTTCGCCGGCGAGCGCCACGACGTGGCCGCGGTGCTGTCCGCCCTCGACCTCTTCCTCGCCAGCTCCGAGCAGGAGACGTTCGGCCTGTCCGTCCTCGAGGCCCTCACCAACGGGGTGCCGGCCCTCTACACCACCTGCCCCGCACTCGACGGGATCCCGACCGACCGCGCCCACCAGGTGCCCGGCGAGGTGGCCGGGATGCGCGAGGCGATCGCCGAGGAGCTCGCCACGCCCCGCCCCCGTCGCAGCGAGCCCGCCGTGATGGCGCACTACGGGATGGGCGCAGTCACCGAGCGGATCGACGCGCTCTACGAGCGGCTGGACGCGCACCGCCGCCCGCTCGCCGGGGTCACCGAGGTGCTCGCCGACGTGGCCCCGCCGCCCCGGCCCGTGGAGGCCCCCGCGCCGCGGACCCTGGTGGGGGGTGCATGATGCGAGCGCTCGTCACCGGCGCGGCCGGATTCATCGGGTCCCACCTCGTGGAGCACCTCCTCCGGTCCGGGCACGAGGTCGTCGCGCTCGACGACCTGTCCACCGGCTCGGCGGACAACCTGCGCGCGGTGACCGATGACCCCGCCCTGACGTTCCACCGTGGCTCGGTGCTCGACACCGACCTCGTCGACGACCTCACCGCCGGCGTCGGCACCGTCTTCCACCTCGCGGCCGCGGTCGGCGCGTTCCTGGTGCGCGACCGCACCGTCGAGGGCATCCGCGTCAACGTGCACGGCACCGACACCGTGCTCGAGGCGGCCCGCAAGCACGGTGCCCGCCTCCTCGTGGCCTCCAGCAGCGAGATCTACGGCAAGAACACCAAGGTCGGGCTCCGCGAGGACGACGACCGCATCGTCGGCTCGCCGCTGATGCACCGCTGGTCGTACTCCGAGGCCAAGGCGCTCGACGAGAGCCTCGTCGCGGCCTCGGTGGAGGCCTACGGGATGCACGGGGTGATCGCGCGGCTGTTCAACACCGTCGGGCCGCGCCAGACCGGCCGCTACGGGATGGTGGTGCCCCGCTTCGTCGCGCAGGCCCTCGCGGGCGAGCCGCTCACGGTGTTCGGCACCGGCGAGCAGATCCGCTGCTTCTGCCACGTGCTGGACGTGGTCCCGGCCCTGGTCGCGCTGGCCGCCTGCGACGAGGCCACCGGCCGAGCGGTGAACATCGGGCGCTCCGAACCGGTCACCATCGCCGAGCTCGCGGCACGCGTCATCTCGCGCACCGGCTCCACCAGCACCATCGTCCGCCGCACCTACGAAGAGATCTACGGGCGTGGGTACGAGGACCTCCAGCGACGCGTCCCCGACTGCGGCCTCGCCGAGCGGCTGCTCGGCTTCCGGCCTGCGCGCGACCTCGACGACATCATCGACGCCGTCGTCGCCGACCAACTCACCCACCGACCGGCCCTCGCATGACCCACAGCGACCCCCCAGACACCCCCACCCACACCGATGCCTCGGACACCCACACCCACACGGACGCCTCGGACACCGACACCGGTGCCGGCGCCGACACCGGCACCGAGACAGGTACCGACCGAGGCAGACCCCGCCGTGCCGCCTCCACCACGCTGGGCGGCTCGCACATCTACGCGCTGGGGGTTGCACTGCTCATGGCCGCCGTGGTCGCGACGGCGGTCGTCGTGGTTTCCCGCGAGCACCCCACGGGGCAGGCATCCTTTCCGGTCGCCACTCCACCCTCGGCCGGCGCGACCGCGGCGCCGATTCCGCCGCCGCCGGTCATCGCTTCCATCCCCTACTGGGACCTCGGGCCCGGCGCGTCCGCGGTCGCGTCCAGCCCCAGCAGGATCGACGAGATCTCGCCCTGGGTCTACAACATCGGGCCCGACGGCAGCGTCGTGTCCACCACCCCACCCCGGGACACCGCCACCGCGAACGCCGCCACGGCCACGCTGCGCGCGCAGCACGCGCCGATCATGCCCACCGTGTCCAACTACGTCGGCGGCGACTTCTCCTATGAGGCCGTGGCTCCGGTGCTGCACGACCCGGCCACCATGGGCCGCAACATCGCCTCGATCACCCAGCTGGCCGTCTCCCAGAACGACGCCGGCATCGCCCTGGACTACGAGGAACTCCAAGCCGGCGACCGGACGGCGTTCACCACCTTCGTCCAACAACTCGCCGCCTCGCTGCACGCCGCGCACAAGACGCTGGCCGTGTCGCTGTTCGCCAAGACCGACGACGCCGGGACCGACCCCCGCAACGTCGCCCAGGACTACGCCGCGATCGGCGCCGCCGCCGACCAGGTGTGGCTGATGACCTACGACTACCACTGGGACACCTCCCCGCCCGGGCCGGTCGCCCCCGCGGGCTGGGTCCACGACGTCCTGGCCTACGCCACCACCCAGATCCCGCCGCAGAAACTCTCCGTCGGGCTCGACACCGCGGGCTATGACTGGGTCGGGAACCAGGGCCAGGTCATCTCCTACGCCCAGGCGATGCAGCTGGCCAGCAGCCACGGCGCGGCCGTGCAGGTCGACCCGCCAAGCCAGTCGCCCTGGTTCCGCTACACCGACCCCAACGGAGCCGTGCACGAGGTGTGGTTCGAGAACGCCGCCAGCGCTCAGGTCAAACGGTCCGTGGCCGCCTCGTTCGGAGTCAACAGCGTCTTCCTCTGGATGTACGGCCCACCCGACCCCGCCCTCTGGCCCGCCCTGGGCAGAAGCTGACCGACCATGGCTGCAACGCCCGGGACGGAGACCGAACCCGCCCCGTCGCCGCTGTCGGGGCGGTCGCCCGAGCGCCGAGGGTGGGCGCGGTGGCGGCTGCGGCGGTGGTCGGTGCGGGTGGTGTCGCTGCTCTGTGGGCTCGTGGTAGTGGTGGCGCTGGTGGCCGCGCCGTCGGTAGTGCACGCCCTGACCCGCCCCGGGGACGACTCGGTGGCCGCACGGCTGGCCGAGTGGGGCCGCGACCACGGGTTCGGTCCGCTGATCACCTGGCTCGAGGCGCGCCAGTACGAGCTGAACCCGCCGCGGACCGGCGGCGCTCCGATCGGCGGCATCCCGCACCCGCCCGGCGCCCAGGCCAGCCACCCCGGCGGGCAGCCCGCCCCGCCGCCGCTCCCGGCGCCGCCTGGGCTGTCGCCGTTGCCTGGCGAGGGCCGGTGGCAACCGGTGGTCTCCACGGCGCACGGGGTCGCGGTGCGCGCGACGACGGTGCGCCCGGACCCCGCGCACACCTCGTTCCTGGTCGGTGTGCTGTGGATGGACCCCACGATGGTGCGGGGCGTGCTGCACCCGGGCACCGCGGACCCCGGCGGGCACTGGTCGAGCCCGCCGCTGATCGACGCCACGGAGCAGCGCAGCGTGGTCACCGCCTTCTCGGCCGGGTTCCGGCTCCAGGGCGACAGCCACGGCGGCTGGTACGAGGACGGGCGCATGGCGCGCCCGTTGGTGCCCGGCGCGGCGAGCCTGGTGATCGGCACCGACGGCACCGTCGATGTCGGCGCTTGGGACCGCGAGGTCCACCCGGGCCCGCAGGCGGCCTCGGTGCGCCAGAACCTCGTTCCGCTGGTCGACCACGGCATGCTCAACCCGACCTGCGCCACCGGCGGCACCAAGGAATGGGGTTCCACGGTCGGGCAGGCCGCGTTCATCAACCGCTCGGGGTTCGGGGTGACCGCGACCGGTGCGATGATCTACGTCGCGGGACCGGCGCTCTCGGTGTGCACACTGGGCGACCTGCTGCGCTCGGCAGGAGTGGTCCGCGGGATGGAGCTCGACATCAACCCCGCCTGGGTCTCCGGGGTCTACTTTCACCCCAACGGCTCACCCCACCCGGCCGCGTTCCAGCTCTTCCCCGACCAGCAGATCGGCACCCAGCACTACCTGCAGACCTCAAGCCGGGACTTCTTCTCCTTCGACCTGCGCGCGGTGCCCGAGGCCGCCGGCACCGGGCCCTCACCCCAGCAGCCGCCGCCCAGCCCCCACACCGCCGCCACCGAGCCAGCGCCCGCCACACCCCCCGGCCCGCCCACCCCCGCCAACCCCACCCCCTGACCATTCCCCGGCCGCGGGGACGGTTGCGGTCGGGTCAGGCCGCTGGGGAGCGGGTTGGAGGTTCTCGAACTCGACCGGACTGCGGCGGACCCAGCGCGGAATGGGTTCCCCGCGATGGTCGCCGGACGCCTGCCGGCGTCGTCACCGACAGCCTGCCGGTCCCGGCTCCCACCGCGTGCACCCAGGGCGGCCGTGTCGACGACGAGTTCGGGACGCGCGGACGCCCCGAGGCGGTGGCCCCCGCCAGGGTCACACGGGCGGGCACGATCACCGGGCCGTGTGGCCCTCGCGTGCGAGACAGCGACGGTGCGCCGTCCGCGGGCGCCGGGCCCTCTGTTGTCGCGGTGGATCCACGACCGGCGGCGGGGTGACCGCCCGGCCCCGGCACCCAGAACCGATCCAAGAACCGATCCAAGAACCGATCCAACGGGCCGCCATCGCCGCGCTTGTCGCCGCCGCGCTTGTCGCCGCGTTGACCGTGCTCCCCGCGCTGGCGGGCACCGGCGCGGCAGCGGCGCCCACTCAGGCTCCCGCCCCCCACCCAGGCTCCGACGCCCGCCCCCGCGCCCTCGCCCATAACGCGCCACACCCCCCGCCGATCGATCCGACGCGAACCAGCGGCCCGCGCGAGCGCCCGAGGGCGGTTGGCCCGCTGGTGTCGCGGCGCTGGTTATCGTCGGGGGCGTGGACGAGCTGGGGGAGAGCACGATCGAGCGCACCTTGGGCAGCCTGCGCGCGCTCGACGCCGTGACCGGAGCCGACGCCTCGCTCGTTCACCCGGCGGCGGCGGTGCCCCGGCCGGCACCAACTGGCCCGAGGCCGGCCGGGCGGGTCGACACCGGCCCGGACGGTCCGCGCACCCTCGAGGATCTCTACCGCGAGCACCGGATGCGCTTCGTGCGGCTCGCGATGCTGCTGGTGGACACCCCGGCGACCGCCGAGGACGTGGTGCAGGAGGCCTTCACCGGGCTGCACCGGCACTGGTCGGGGCTGCGCGACGAGAACGCCGCACTGGGCTACCTGCGCAGCGCGGTGGTCAACGGCTCCCGATCGGTGCTGCGCCGGCGCCGGACCGCGCGGGAGTACACCGCGCCGCACACCGCCCACGCCCGGTCGGCGGAGTCGCTGGCGATGCTCTCCGCCGAGCACCAGGCGGTGGTCTCGGCTCTGGGCCGGCTGCCGCGGCGCCAGCGCGAGGTGCTGGTGCTGCGCTACTACGGCGGGCTGTCCGAGGCCGAGATCGCCGAGACCGCCGGGATCAGCCCCGGGACCGTGAAGTCCACCGCCAGCCGGGGGGTCCACGCCCTCTCCCAGAATCCTCCACGGCGGGCGACGACGCGCAAGCAACCGCCCAGGGGTACCGCCGGCCGCCGGATCCGGTACGTGGGTCGTCACACCGTGACGGGTGGGTGGCGGGCGAGGGCGAACAGGGTGCGGTCGAACAGCCGCAGCACGGCTGCGCTCGACCGCCACGAGCTGACCGGGCTGGGGGACACCGGCACCCGCCGGTCGCCATTGGGGCTGGGCACCCCGGGTCGCTACCTCGTCGAACACAAGTTCGACCATAGCCCCCGGGGGTTGAGATGGCCGGACGCTCCGCGCGGGCCGCGGCGACACCCGCGCCCGCCGCGATGCGGGGTCGCGCCGCACGCCCCCGTCGCGGCGCTGCGACGGGGGCGACGACGTGGCTCAGGGCGACCAGCTCGGTCACGGCGACCAGCTCGGCCACCGCGCCGAGCGGGGCCACGACGAGGTCGGCGCGCTCGACGTCGGGGTCGGCGGCGTCGGTGGGCTCCCGAGGATCGACCGGCTGGCGGGGGCCGCCAGCGTGGCCGCGGCAGGCCGGCGCCGCCGCGGCGCGTGGTCGGGCCGGCGGGCACCGCACCCGTCCGGTCCGCGAGATCGAGGCGCTGCTGCGCCAGGTCGGCCGCCGCTGGGGTGCGATGCTCCGCACCCCTGACCGCGACCTCGCCGTGGCCATCAGCACCGGGCGCCCCACCGACCCGCCCTGACCGAAGCGCGGTACTGCGAACGGTGCGGGGTTGCGCGCCGCTTGGGCGCGCCCGATCGGGCGTGTCGGAGCCTGGCGCTACCGTCGGGTCCGTGGCAGGCACACGCGGGGACACCGCCGCAGGCACCACCAGGCAGCTGCTGCGCTGGGAGGTGACACCGCCGCCACGACCAGCAGCGGCCGCCCGAGCCGCGCCGTGTCCGGGCCTGGTGATCGAGCACGTCGACGGCGCCGCGCAGTGGAGAGTTCCTCGCATGCCCGGCCAGGTGCGCCCCGTGGTGGTCTCGCTGATGCGGACCAGCAGCAGCGCCAGCCAGCACAGCAGGACGTGGGCGCGGATGCCGCCCTCGCGGCGGTGGCGGACCGAGCGCAGGTCGAGGTTCTGCTTCATGTCCCGCCAGCCGCGTTCGACCTTGGCGAGCTGGCGGTAGCCGCGGGCGATGTCCTCAGCGGACAGGTGCGGGTCGGAGCTGCGCAGCAGGTACTTGCCGTAGAGGCGTCTCGGCGGTGATGGCCTTGGTGTCGATGCGCAGCAGCCCACCGCTGGTGGTGCGCGAGAACCGGTTCAAGTCGGGCTGGACTGAGATCTGCCCGCGCAGCTCGGCCCGCTTGATCGCCGAGAGCTGGTCGCTGCCGGCCATGAGCTCACCCAGCCGGGCGATCAGGCGCTCGCGGACCTGGCGGTCACGCCCGGCGGCCTCGGGGCGCCGGAGGGTGATTGACGTCACACGGAGGGCTTCGTACGGTAGGACGAGCAATCGTTCTGGCGCCAGTTCCCCGGGCGGTCTGGAACGGCGGCGCCACCACCGGACCCCGGGGAGCCGATCGCCGACGAACCAGCTGATCGCTGAGGGAGTCGCTGGTATGAGCTTGCCACGGTCGGACACAGTCCGTCATATTCAATCATCCGAGGAACGCGACGTCGATGTGAGTGACCGGGTCGAGGAGCTCGACGCACTCGTGGTGGGTGCGGGCTTCGCCGGGCTGTACCAGCTTGATCGCCTGCGAGGTCTTGGGTTCTCGGTGCAGCTTTTCGAGGCCGGGAGCGACCTCGGAGGAATCTGGTACTGGAACTGCTACCCCGGCGCTCGCGTCGATAGCGACGCCCTGGTCTATCAGTTCTTCCGCGAAGATCTCTGGTGGAACTGGCACTTCAGTGAGCGTTTCCCGTCCTGGCCAGAGCTACGCGAGTACTTCCGCTATGTCGACCAGCGGCTCGACTTGAGTCGCGACATCCACTTTAACACTCGGGTGACCGCCGCGGAGTGGGACGAGGACCGCAGGCGATGGATCGTCCACACTGACAGCGGGAATACCGTACGGGCCCGATTTGTGGTCATGTGCACTGGATTCGCCGCCAAGCCCTACGTGCCCGGCTTCGAGGAGGGGGTCGAGAACTTCGCCGGAGAGTGGCATCACACCGCATTGTGGCCACAGGAGGGCGTCGACTTCACTTCCAAGCGCGTCGGGGTCATAGGCACCGGTGCAAGTGGGGTGCAAGTCATCCAGGAGGCCAGTCAGCGGGCCGAGCACCTGACGGTGTTCCAACGCACGCCAGTGCTAGCCCTGCCGATGCAACAACAACGGCAGACCGAGGAGGGCGATCGGCGGCTCAAGCAGCAGTACGAGAACGCGGTCCGTAAACGTGCCGAAACGTTCGCCGGCTTCCACTACGACTTTATCAGCGAGTCGGCTCTGGACGTATCCGCCGAGGAACGCCAAGCCACCTACGAGGAGCTCTGGCAGTACGGGGGATTCGCCCCGTGGCTCGCCACCTATTACGATTTATTCTTCAGCAGAGAAGCGAACGACCTGTTCTACGCATTCTGGCGGGATAAGACTCGCGCGCGAGTCAACGACCCAGTTGTTGCGGAGAAACTGGCCCCAACGGATCCGCCTCATCCGTTCGGCGTGAAGCGCCCTTCGCTGGAGCAGTTTTACTTCGAGTGCTTCAACCAAGACAACGTCGACCTCGTCGATGTCCGGCAGACGCCGATCGAGCGGATAACCCCGCGAGGTGTCAAAACGATGGACGGCACCGAGTACTGCGTGGACATTCTCGTGATGGCCACAGGTTTTGATGCCGTCACTGGCGGACTCACTCAGATCGACATCCGTGGAACCGACGGCCTGAGCCTGAAGGAGAAGTGGGCCGGAGGCGTGAGAACCTATCTTGGTATGGCGACCGCGAACTACCCGAACCTCTTCCTGGTCTACGGCCCGGAGAGCCCCACGGCGTTCTGCAACGGGCCCACGTGCGCGGAACTGCAGGGTGAGTGGATCGTCAAATGCGTCGAGTATATGCACGAGCGTGGGCTGAGTCGGATCGAGGCGACCGTGGCGGCAGAAAAGAACTGGAGAAAGCAGATCGACGAGCTGAACAATGCAAGTCTGTTCCCACTGGCTGACTCCTGGTACATGGGTGCCAACATTCCCGGGAAGGTGCGCCAGCAACTCAACTACCCCGGCGGACTGCCTCGGTTCTTTGAGCAATGCAATGACTCGGCGGCAAGAGATTACGAAGGGTTCATCCTGAGCTGACAGACCTCGAGAAGCGGGGACCTCCCGCTACACGCGGGCAGCGGCCGGCCAGCCGGCAGCGGCGGGTGAGAGCCCACCGAGGCTGGCCTGGATGCGGCGGGGGTTTACCAGCCGCGGATGTAGCGGCGTTGGCCGCGTCGCGCTACTGCGCGCGGCGCACCCCGGGCGGTCCGTGGGGGTCGTCATGACGGCGCTCGCGGCGGGCGAGCACAGACCGTCCGATCTCCGTGGCGAAGTCGGCGAAGAAGCCAGCCAAGTCGACGCCCACGAAGGCACCCGGCCCGCTTATCGGATGCGGATGTTGGCGGTCACGTTCATCCCGGGCAGCAGCGTTAGACCCTTGGCGTCGTCGATGGTGACCTTGACCGGGATGACCTGGGTGACCTTCTGGAAGTTGCCGCCGCTATTGGACTGTGGGAATGGCGAGAACACCCCAGCGGCCCCGTTCTGGATCTGCTGAACGGAGCCGGTCAGGGGGGTGTCTGGGTAGGCGTCGACGGAGATCTGGACCGGCTGGCCGACGCGGACCGCGCGGAGGTCGGTCTCGTCTACCCGGGCGGTGATGTAGATGTCGGCGGGGTCGTAGGCGACCGCGAGCTGGGTGCCGGCGGTGACGTAGGCGCCCTCGGTGGTCTCGGAGGTTGCCACCGTGCCGGTGGCCGGGGCACGGATGGTCAGCTGCGGTTGCGCGTAGGCGCCTTGGAGTTGGATGCGCCCTACCGGCTGGTCGCGGCGCAGCTGCGCGCCCGCGGTGGCGGTCCAGTCGATCAGGGTGCCGCTGGCCGGCGCCACGATCGGGATTTGGGTGCCGTCGACCTGGGCGTTGTCGGTGGAGACGAGCCGGCTGGCGTTTTCGAAGAAGCTGACGGCAAACGCGGCCGCGGCGATCACCGCGAGCACCACGATAACGATCAGCCCGATCCGGGTGGACCGCTTCATCCTGCGGCGGGGCGTCGAGGCCGCCTCGGTGTCGGTGACCTCCGTCTTGGCCGGTTCGGTCTTGGCGGGTTCGGTCTTGGCGGGTTCGGTGTCGGCGGGTTCGGTGGGTTCGACGACCGGTCCCTCGGTCATGTTCCGGCCCTCCTCCGTTCACCGGCCCCGGGGCGGTCGCGCTGTCATCGTCGCGTGTTCACTGTCCGCCGGTCGTGAGGATCTGCTGGCCTTCGGTAAGCCCGGAGAGCACTTGGGTGCGGTCGGGCCCGACCAGCCCGGGAGCGAACGGGGTCGGGATCTGGCGGCCGTCGGGGGTGACGACGATCACCGAGCTGCGGTCGCCTTGGCGACGCACGGCGGTATTGGGGACGCTGAGCATGTTCGGCGCCTGGCCGGTGATCACCGAGACGCGGGCGGTTTGGCCGCTGCGCAGCCTGGGATCGTCCTGGTTCAGGGTCACGGTGACGTAGTAGTTGACGACATTGCTGATGGCGGTCGAGGACGGCGCCACCGCCAGGACCGATCCGGACAGGGTCCGGTCCGGGACGGCGTCCACGGCGACCGACGCCGGCTGATTGGGCATGATCGAGACCGCGTCAGCCTCCTGGAACGGCGCAACGGCCTGGAACAGGCCGGGGTTCTGCAGCACGATGAAACTGCCCCCGCCGGGCTGCTGGGCCGTGGCCCCGCTCGCTCCGCCGGCCCCGGCGGTGCCGAGGGTGATGGGAGCGACGCCGGGGATGGCGGCGTTGTCGCCGGGGGCCGTCGGGGTGGTGCCCGAGCTGGGGGCGACGAATTCTCCGACCGTCCCGTTGAGCGCGGTGACCACACCGGCGGAGGGGGCCCGCAGTGTGGTGTTGGCCAGGGTCCGGTTCGCGGTGCTGACCCCGGCGCGGGCCCCGTCCACCGCGGCGCGGGCGGCGTCGAGGTTGTGCGGCCGGGCGGCGGTCACCGCGTCGAGCTGGTTCTGGGCGGCGACCACGCCCTGGCGGGCCATCTCGATCTGCAGCTGCCCGCTGGCCCGGTCCAGCTTGCGCTTCTGCTTGGCGGCGGTGGTCGCGGGACCCGGTGCGGCAGAGGCGACGGCGGTGTCGTCGGCGTGGGCGACGGCGTCGACCTGGTCCCCGGTAGCGTCGAGGATCCGTTGCGCCTGGTCGAGGGTGGCCTGCGCGCCGGGCACCTCGGTGCCGTCCTCGAGTTTGTCGAGGTTGGCCTGTGCGGTGTCGAGCTGAGTTTGGGCGGTCGCCAGGGCCTGGCGGGCGGGGAAGTCGTCGATGGTGGCCAGCACCTGGCCGGGCGCCACGCGGTCGCCCACCCGGACCAGCACCGAGGTCAGCTGGCCGCCTTGGGGGAAGCCGACGTTGGCCTGCCCGACCGCCGAGAGCGACCCGGTCGCGGTCACCCCGGTGCTGACCGTCGCTCGTTCCACCCGCACGGTCCGCGGCGGCGACGGCGCGGAGCTCCCGCAACCGGCCAGGACAAGCCCGACGGTCGCGGCGACAGCGACTGTGCGCAGCAGGGAGCGGACGCCGAGTCGCGGTTGCCTTCGCACCACCAGATGCCCTCCCGGGCCATGTGGGCGCTCTCTCGCCAGCCGGAGAATTCAACATCCGCACAGCCCCGGTGTCCAGGGTCGGCGATCCCCCCGCCTGCCCCTGGGCCCTCGCGGATTGCCACGACGACGATGCTCACCATCCCGGGTCGACCTGGACATCCCGGCCACCAGCATGCCAACGGCAACCCCTGTCGCGCCGGGGTGACCGGCCCCGACCGCCGGGGGGGCCGCGGGAGCCTCCCCACTCCACGCAGCCCGACGCTTTGACGTACTGCCCGCCGGGGATCTGGGCGTGTCGACTGGGGCGGTGCGCGTCGGGTTCGCGTCGAACCTCCCTTGATCAGTCGGTGGCAGGGTGCACGTCAGCATGGCGTGGGTGTCCCAGGTCAGGACGGCAGCGGGCCGGTCAGGTAGCGCTGCAGGGGTCGCACCGGTGGTCTCGACCAACACCCGCGAGTCGGCCTAGACCAGCGGCGAGAGCCCCAAGATCCCTCCCTCGTCGCGGATCGGACGGTGGCAGTGACCGTGACCGCGATGGAAGCAATCGCCTCCGGGCCCTTCTACCGATCCGATCCCGCGCCGGACCCCGGACTTGCCAGCCGCCGGCCACCAGCGCAAGCTTCGCCGGGGTACCCGGGTTGCGTGACGGAGTGTGGAGTCAGTCCTGGGTTTGAAGGGACGTCGGTGCGGCGCCACCCCCGCCGGCCCGTACGGGAGGGGAGGCCACGATGACCGATCACGCCGCCCGCCCGGTAAGCAGTCCGGACACCGGGAGCCCGGACACCGGCGGGCCGTTGGCGCATCACGCCGAGCCGGACACCAACACCGGCGGGGTTGCGGCGGCGGCCAACCCGGCGTTGTTGGGGGTCCCCACCTTCGTGATCGGGTCGGTCGCGTTGGGCCTGTATCTGATCGGGTTCAAGGGCGCCGACCACGCCATCGCGGCGCTGCTGCCGGTGCTGATCTTATGCAACGGGCTCGGCCTGATCGGCGCCACTGCGTGGGCCGCACGTGTCGGCCAAGGCCCGGTCGCCTCGATCTTCGGGATCTTCGCCGCGTTCTGGATCACCTTCCCGACCCTGGTGCTCGGGCTCGCCCACGGCTGGTGGGGCATCGCCGCCACCGACGCCGCCGCGGCCACCGACGCCGAGGCGGTGTTCCTGCTGGTCTGGTTCATCGGCATCGTGATGCTCACGATCGCCACCCTGCGCCTACCGGCGGCGTTCACGCTGCTATTCGTGCTCGTCGACGCTGCGCTCGCGGTAGTCTATTTCGGCATCGTGAACGGCTCGAGCGGGCTGCTGCTGGTCGGGGGTATTCTTGTGTTTGCGTTCGCCGCGGTCGGGATCTACTTGTTCGTCGACGCCATGGCCACCGCTACCGGCGCCCACCCGCTACCCATGGGCCGCCCGGTCATCGGCCGCTGACCGGCGATGAGGGTCTCCGGCCTCATCGCCCGGCCCGGTCCGTGCGCCGTACTCCCCGCGGCGCAGGTGCTCCGCGAGCGGCCTGGCTCCGCCGTGGGCGGCGATCATGTCGCGGACCTCGTCCCGCGAGGCGACCCGCGTCGAGGAGGCGCCGGTGTCGGCGAAGATCGCCCCTCGGGTGGTGTCAGTGAAGGCGACCGAGCCTGGTCGTCTTTGACCCGGTGGTTCTTGGCTTTCCAGCGACCGCCGGGGTCGTCCAGTAGCCCCGAGCGTCCGGTTTCGGACCGAACTGGATGTTGCTCATGCCGTGCTCACTGCTCGAGTCTTACCGCGGTCCGCGCCGGTGCGGCCCCACGTGGCCGGCGGAGGCCGAGCGGCTCGTTCTCCGCGCTCGCCCGATCACTCATCATCACGGCTGCGCCTGAGCTCGGGGCGGAACACCAACGCAGTGGTCGCCAGGAGCACGATCGTCCCGATCGATTCCACCACCAGCGTGGTCGGCGCCAGCTGGAAGCCCAGGCTCGAGCGGATCCCGAAGAGCCCGACGGTCAGCGCGAGCACCAGTGCCAGCAGCGTGCCTGCCATGAACAGCAAGCTCAGCACGGTGGCTACCGGCAGGAGGCGCCCCGCGCCCCGAGCATCGCGACCGCGAGGAGGAGGGCGCCAAGCGCGTTGACCAGGAACAGCGTTCCGAGCAGGCCGCCGGTGCCATTGAACCTCAGGTAGAGCTGGATCCCGCCCATCGTGAGGAGGAGGAGGGCGCTAAGCACCCGCGAGAGCATCAGCGACCCTCGGGCGTTGCGCCCGGAAATGCCGGCCCGGTCAGCGCTGGGTGGTCCAGCCGGGCGAGGTTCTGTGGACATGCCTATCGCACTCGCTCTCCTACGCCATGCAAAGTCTTCGGGATGGTCCCGCGCTGGCGCCGACCGGACCAGGTCCGAAGGAGCCGACTCCTCTCTCACCCCTCGAAGCTGACCGGTGTTCGATGCCTCCGAGAGGCCGAGACCGCCCGTCCAGCTGCGGCCGGGATGGGGCCGCCGCTAGCTTCGCGGCCACGAGCCGGTGTACCCGGGGTGGCGGCGAGAACGCTGACACGTGAGCACGCCGGTGCAACCGGCGGAGAACAGCACCACCCCCATCGCGGCAGCGACGAGACCCACGGTCTCCGCAACCGCATCGTCAAGGTGATAGAGCAGGAAATACGCTCCGCACGAGCTCAGAAATACTGCACCGCTGGCCAGTAGCACTACGGCCAGGGCCTCGAGGAGAGCAGCATCGACTCGCGAGATGCCCTGCTTGTCAGCTGCCACGAAGAAGGGACCACTTGAACCCTGGTTCTGCCATGAGCATGGGACCACCTGTTTGCCACTGATGGGACCACCCGGCGTGGCTGCTGCTCGGTAGGTCGTGCGGCCGCTACTGGTCGCCCGCATGACCTTTCGGGAGGTGTCCGTGGTTGAGGTGAAGGAGATCCTGCGGCTGTGGCTTGATGGCCGGTCGCTACGTGAAGTAACCAGGCTGGCCGCGGTGGACCGCAAGACCGTCCGCCGCTACATCGAGGCCGCGAAGACCGCCGGGATCGACCACGACGACGGGATCGGGGAGCTCTCCGACGAGCTGCTGGGCGTTGTGATCGCGGCGGTACGCCCGGACCGGCCACGGGGCACCGGGGCGGCGTGGGAGACCGTGGCTGGCGAGCATGAGCGCATCAAGGCGTGGCTCAAGCAGGGCCTGACGTTGACCAAGGTGCACGTGCTGCTCGAGCGCCGCGGCGTGCGGGTGCCGTATCGCACCTTGCACCGCTACGCGGTGGCCGAGCTCGGGTTCGGGCGGCGGCGAGCGACGGTGCCGGTGGCCGACGGCGAGCCCGGGGTGGAGGTCCAGGTCGACTTCGGCCGGCTCGGGTTGATCCCCGACCCGGCCCGCGGGACCCGGCGGATGACCCACGGGTTGATCTTCACAGCGGTGTACTCGCGGCACATGTTCATCTACCCCACCCACCGTCAGACCCAGGACGAGGTGATCGCCGGGTTCGACGCGGCGTGGGCGTTCTACGGCGGGGTCTTCGCTGCGATCATCCCGGACAACCTGAGCCCTGTGGTGAGTCGGGCCGACCGCTCGAGCCGCGGTTCAGCGACGCGTTCCGGGAGTACGCCCAGGCCCGCGGCTTCGTCATCGACCCGGCCCGGGTCCGGCATCCGCAGGACAAACTGGCTCTTCCGGGACAGCGCGACACCGGCGGGGACTCCCCGGACTCCGCCGGCGCCACGGTCGGCAAGCGACTACGACGAGGAGTCGCCCTTCTGACCGTCCGGGGCGGCGCGCCGGCCAGTGACGGCGGCGTGCCAGCACCGTGGTCCGGGCGGGTCATGCCGGAGCCCGAGGCGGTCTTGGCTGTCGGCGATCAAGTAATTCGGCTCTGGGTGGTCTCGGCGTCGTCGACCAGGGTCCCCGGCGGATGGCCGGGCCACCGGAGCTGTCTTCACGGCGTCGCCCGCAGCGCCGACCGTGCTTCCGGCGGCGGCCGCCGTGGCCCGCACCCGGGCGCCGTACCGTCGTGGCACGCCTCGTGGCACGAACCAGGGTCGACCATCGATGCTGGAGAGCACCGCGGCGCGCCGGACGCGAATGTTGTTGCTGGTGGAGGCCCTGGTCAATGCGGTACACCAGCTTTGCTACCGGGTCTGTATCCGCGTGTCCGTACCGACGCCGCCAGCGCTGGAGTGGTGCCACACTCTGGTGCGGTGCTGTTGCTTGACACCGTTCGTGCTGCTGGGTTGGACGGGACGCTCTCGGCTACGCTCAAGCCCCGGCGGCGTCCGACCGCGACCCTTCGATCCCGCGAAGATCCTGGTGGATCTGGCGGTGTCGCTCGCGGTCGGCGGGGACTGCCTGGCCGATGTCGCCGTCCTGCGCGAGCCCCGGAACTCTTCGGCCGGGTCGCCTCGGGCCCGACAGTCTCGCGGCTGATCTCGGCGCTGGCCGCCGACAGCGACCGGGCCTGCGCAGCGATGGGGACGGCCCGCGCCGCCGCCCGCAAGACAAGACAGTGTGGCGTCGGGCAGGGTCCGCGGCCCCGGACCAGGGGCCGATCACCGTCGCCCGCTGCTCGTCGACGTCGATGCCAGCCTGGTCACCGCCCACTCCGAGAAGGAGCAGGCCGCGCCGACGTTCAAGCGCGGGGCGCTCGCCGCGCCCGCACCCAGGCGACCTCCGGGGAGGGGGGAGGGCGGGTCTCCCCGCCGGTCACCGCAGGCGTAGCACCCCAGGCCAGGGGGAGGGGGCCAGGTCGTTCAGCGCGTCGGGTGCTCCACCTGGCCCCTGCCCCTGGCGCGCTTCGGGGAACCTGGCCGACGGGGAGACCAGGGAACCGGCAAGTCGCTGGACAGCGACGGGCACCAGGACGACCCTTCCGGCCATGACTGCACTGAACGAGGCAGGCGCTCAGGGGGAGCAGGCCGCCGGCGCGGCCCGAGCTGCCGGCGAGGACGCCACCGGGCTGCTGACCGTGGATCAGGCAGCCGCGTGGGTGCCGGCCGAGCATCGGGACGCCTACCTCGACGGCGCCGCGAGCGTGCTCGGGTACCGGCCCCGAGTGGCCTGAACCGGCTACGCAGCTGTCAAACGATCAAGCCCGCGACCGGGGACCAACCGGGGACCACACCCTCTGTTCCCTCCTCGACCGGCCCCACGGTCCGCGCGCCACAGTGGTCATGACGGTGCGCGCGGGCAGCGGCTCACGCCGCCAACTGCAACCTCGGCGGCGGCGACCAGTCCAACCACGCCGACGGCGGCGACGCCACCTCCGGTGACGGCGGCAACGGCGGCGACGCCTCCGGCGGCGACGGCTCCGGCGGCAACGGGCTCCGGCGGCAACGGCGGGTCCGGCGGGGACAGCTGGGCCTGATCAGGCGGCACTAGCCGCGCCGTGGGGTGGGACAGCCGATACCGGGTGTCCCACCCCACCCGCGCGAGAGCACCAAACGACACCGCCCCGCGCCGGCCGTTCCGCTCGGTCTCCAGCGCCGTCCCAGGCCGGTGTCCGGGCAGCCGTGCCCGCAGCATCCCGTGTACGGTGCCCGGCACAGTCGGCAGCGCCGATCACCTCGCGCGACACTTCGTGCCGGCCGGACCATGCTGGAAGCACCATCTTCACAAGCGATGTCGCGTCGGCGAGCCTGAGCTGAGTCCTCGGCTCGCCGGCGTCTCGGGAGACAACGACCTCGCCTGTCGCCCACCCGCGCGGTCGCTTCGCCGCGCCAGACCATGGCCCTGTGACGAGGATCGGTGCAGTCGTGCGTGAGATCTTCGGCTCATGGCTGTCGCCGGGCCGCGCCCAGGACCGAATGCCCGGCTCGGCGGCGCCAGCAGCACCGCGGGTGCGAACGGTCATGACGCTGGCCGTGCGAGCCTGACCATCCGGTGGTCCGGGGTGAACAGCCTGCGGGAGAGCCCGAGCGCCATGACCGTGGTCGTGGTCGACGCCGCGGCGAGCACCAGGAACATCACGACGACCTGCACCAGGACCGCCGAGACGGGATCCGCCCCACCGAGGATAAGACCGGTCATCGCGCCTGGCAGGAACACCAGCCCCGTCGCCTTGGTCGTCTCGATCTGCGGTGTCAGCGCGGAGCGCAGCACTCCGCGCACGTACGGCCGGGCGGCGTCGCGGGAGGGATACCCCAGCGCTAGCCGCGCCTCGATCTCGTCGCGCTTGTCGGTGAACTCCTCCACGATCCGGCGGGCCGCGAGCACCGTCGCGGTCATCGCGTTGCCGACGATCAGGCCCGCCAGCGGCACCAGGGTGCGCGCCCCGAGCGGGAAGACCCCGAGCCCGAACAGGACCAGCAACGAGAGCACCGTGGCCGCCACGAATGCGTGAGCGCCAACGGGATGATGCGTGGCACCCCGGGAGCGCGCTGTTTTGCCGTCCAGGCCGCGTAAGCCAGCATCGCCGCCACCCAGAGCCACGACCACCACAGCGAGGTCTGCGGGCGCAGCAGCAGTACGAGGATGCCGCCGACGAACAGGAGCTGGACGCCTGCCCGCGCGGCGGCCCAGACGATGCTGCGCTCCAGGCCGAGGCCCCAGAACAGCGACAGGCCCGCCGCGACGGCGACGAGGATAAGCGAGAAGGCCGTGCCTACCCAGTTGATGGTCATGTGATCTCCAGGTCGGCGGCGCTGCGCGGGTGGACCCGGCCGGCGGCGACCTCGAGCACCCGGTCGGCCACCCGGCGGACCTGCGGGGCGTCGTGGCCGACCCAGATCACGGTCAGGCCGTCACCGGCGAGGTCGGCCACGGTGGCCTCGAAGGTCCGGGTCGGCTCGGCGTCGAGCGCAGAGGTCGGCTCGTCGAGCAGCAGCACGTGGGGTTCGACGACCAGGGTGCGGGCCAGGCACATCCGCTGCAGCTCGCCGCCGGAGAGGGTGTCGGCGTCGCGGTCGAGCATGTCGCGAGACAGCGAGACCCGGTCGAGCAGCGGTGCGAGCGCGCGGTCGTCAATCCCGGGCGCGGCGACGTGCAGGTTGTCGCGCACGCTGCCGGCGAACGGGGTCGGATGCTGGAAGACCATGCCGACCTCGCGGCGCAGCGCCAGCGGGTCGAGGTCGTCGAGCGGCGTGCCCCGGTAGCAGACGGCGCCGCCATCGGGGACGTCGAGACGGTTGAGCAGGCGCAGCAGCGTCGTCTTGCAGCGCCGGGATGAACTGCGACCAGCGGCTCCCGGTCACCTGGGTCGCTAGCCCGCTGCACCCGGCCGCGAGCTCACCGAGCCCGACCAGCCCGTCGAGATCGCAACTGGTCACCGCGGAGGCGTCGACCGTGACGTCCCGTACGCCCCGGTCGGCCAGAGCGCGGCAGTGCTGGAGCAACTCGCTGACCCCGACCGAGTCGAGCTCCCCGACCAGCCGGATCGTTCGCCGCGCGGCCATCGGCTGCCCCCAGGGATGTGGTCGTGCCCCGGGGCAACTGTTCCACTACTGACCGTGGAGAACACCGCCGAGTGGGCTAGCCAAAGTGCTCGAGTTCAGCGGGGGCGCGGTGGTCGGGTTCTCCGAGCCGTGGGCTCGGTCGGGCGACAACGGCGGGCGCCCGGGGGCGCGGGGCCGTTCGGAGTCAGGCGGGCTGGTCGGATGGGCGGTTGTGCGCCCGGGACACAGCGTCTGGGCCTGCCGGTAGTCCATGGGTGTGACGAGGAGTGGTGCAGGATCCTGAGCCCGGATCGATCCGATCGGCGTACGCCTGGCAGAGGTCCGAGGACCCCTGGCGGATGGAGGGCCGGCCCTGACTCCCAAGACTCAATCGCCCGAGGGGCTGGCCGGCGGCGTCGGGCTACGTGGTTCGTCGTGTGCGGGTGGTCTTGTCGGGCTGCCGCCGGTCCCGTCGTCGGCGAGGTAACAGTAGATGATCTTGCGGGAGACGCCAAAGGTCTGGGCGATCTCGTCGACGGTGTAGCGCCGCTTGTCGTCGTGACCGGTCTCGTCGTACTGGGCCCGCGGCGACGTCGACCTAGGTGGCCGACAGCACCGGTGGGCGCCCGCCGGTGCGGCCGCGAGCGCGGGCGGCGACCAAGCCTTTCTTGGTGCCCTCGCTGATCAAGTCGGCGAGCATCTCGTCCATCGCGGCCAACGCGTGGAACATGAACCGTCGGGAGACGGTGCTGGTGTCGATGCCTTCCTTGAGCACGACCAGGGGAGGGCGCCAGCGTCCGGGCGGGCACCGCCATCACCGGCGCGCGGGAACCGCGGCGGGCAGGTCGTCGAGCTCGGCGAGGCCTTGGGGCAGCGCGGGCTTCCCTGGGTGGTGGCGGGAGTGGCAGGGGCTGAGTCGGCCGGTCAGCCGAAGGGGGGTTTGTCGGGGTCGGTGTCGTCGAGGTAGCTGGCGATCTCGCTGCGCAGCTCGGGCAGGTGCCACCATCGTGACCCGTCGGGGTCGACGCGGGCGGGTGTGACGATGCGGGCTTGGGCGAAGCGGTGCAGCGAGGTCGCGGTGGTCCGCAGCGCCTCGGCCGCGGCAGCGGTATCGAGCAACGACCGGGGCGGGAGGGGCGGCTGGGGCGGTTGGCTGCGGTCCGCGGTAGCGCTCGCCGCGGTCGCTTCTCGGGGTGGGCGGGGAACGTCGAGAAGTCCGAGCATGTCGAGCAGCTCGCGGGCGTCGCCGGGGTCGGTGGCGTGGTGTGCGATGACCAGCGCCGCCCGGTGCCGCTGCTCGGCCGTGGCGGCATCGGCATCGAGAGCGGGGGCGAGCGGTGGCGGTCGCCGGCCGGCTGCCCCGGTCATGGGTCGTTGTCCCTTGGGATGATCTGTCGTCCTGACTGCTCTCGCAGCGTGTCGATGTCCCACAGCGGCGCGCCGCCCGGCGTGGTGTCGGCCGGGGTGACGATGCCGGCCGCGGCCCAGTCCTCGAGCTGCTCGGGTGAGATTTCCAGGGCGAGCGCGGCCACATGGGTCGGGACCAGGTAGATCATCGTCGGAACCTCATGACAGCGCCCCTCGCGGCAATCGAACACGTGGCCATCCGGCAGCGTAGGCCGTGGCCGACTGCTTGGTCTGGCTCTTGCTCGCGCTCGGCGCGACGAGGGTCGATGACCGCCCCGAAGTGGCTCGTGCTGACGATCGTGAACGCGGTGCTGACGGTGCTCAACGTTCCTCGGCTGCTGCGCGCCCGGGCACGCGGGCCGTCGCAGTCGCGGGGAGCTGCGGATCGTCGCGAGCGTTGAGGCGCTCGGCGCTGCTGGGACTGACCGGCGCCATGCTGCTCGTCGACTGACCACCACGCTTCGGCCGCGTCGTGCGGCGACATCGGCGGCGATGATCCGCTTCTTGGCGGGGACTACCGGGTGCCCGACCGCACCGCATCATCGTGCGCGCCGCGAACCTCAACCACGTCGCAGCCGGGCCGCGGCAGTCCGTGCTCGCCCGGCCCGGCGCCGACCGAATGCTCCTGCGCCGAGCCATGACCTAGGGGGAGCCCGAGCAGCCCGAGGGCTTCCAGGATCCAGGCCGCGACCTGGGCCGGGGCGGCGGCGCCGCCGCCGCCCACTTCGGCTCGGTCGGCGTGTTGCGTCTACGAGGGACGATCCCACACCGAACCGGGCATACGGAGCCATCGCCCGCAAGCGGAACGATGGCGAGTCATCCGGTTCCGTGAAGCGCGGGTCCGCCCCGACGGGGGCACAGCTTGTCGACCTCAGCACGAGGCAGGCGCAGAGGTCCTTAAGAGCTTGACGATGAGTAGCCCGCAAATCGATCATCGATGCTTCAACTCGCCCGTGAAATCACCGGCCATAGCGGAGCGACCGCTCATCGCCCACGAGCTACCGTTCATCTGAACTTGACCACCGGGCTCTCGTCGAGTGAACCGCTTATCGTTCGCCGGTAACCACCCGTCCGGCCCTGAGGGGCGGTTCTCCGCGATCCGCCGCACAGTGTCGTGATGGAATACAAGCTTCTCGACGATCTCAGTCTGCGGCAACCCGACGGCGTAAGCAGCGACGGTGGCTCCCCGTAACGCGACGTGGGGTGCATCGAACGCCGCACCGACGGAGTCGTGCGAGCGGAACGCTGTGTCCGGCCGTGGCGTGGCTGTCTCACCAACCCCGCTTCGAACCCCTTCATCTCCACATTCCTGGTATGTAGAGCACGACCGTGCGGCAGCCCCTGTGGGTAAGGGGAGTTGGCTGCCGGACGAGCCGCCCTGGTCGGTATCTGCTGGTCTCATACGGGTACGACCTGCGCACGCGCACCCCAAGCCGCGACGGAGATGCCGTGGCCGCACTGGTGACCCGTGAGTTCGTCGCGCTATGGGACCGGCGAGCGGTCGACACCACCGTGTACGGATGCCTGGCCGACACCGCGGGCAGCGGTATGGTCGGCATCGTGCACAGGGCCGTGGGCACCGCCACGTCCCCAATCCCGTACCGGCTGAGCATCGGGCCTCGCGTTGGTGGTCGTACCTGTGGACCCTTTTGCGAACTCGGTTTGCGCGAGATAAGCCTCGACGTCGGAATTAAGTCTCGGATAGGGCTTTAAGTGATGACCTTGGACGGCCGGGCGACGTAGGCGGATATCGCGGCGCTGGCTGCGGACGCACCTTAGGAGTCGCCGAGTTGAAAAGGGAGTGCGGCTCTTTCAGGTCACCGCTACGTACACTGTCGATGTCCTTGTCCTTACCGTGATATCCCCGCGGCGGTCACCCTCGTCGCTTTTCTGGCTCTTCCGGAAATGGAGTGCAGGTGAGGGCGTGATCGACCGGGCAGCTGGGGTCGTGTCGCTGCGATGAGGCGGGCCCCGAGAAGTTGATGACGAAGGTTCCTGGCGAGGCCACCTGCGACCGTCCGGTTCTCGGCCGACCATGGTGATCGATCGACGGCGGTCACGATTGTCATGTCTGGTCCTTCGTCGACCGCTTCCGGCGGGTTACCGGCATGCTGAACTTCGTGTCCGACACGTGATCATCGCGGTCGCGGCGGGACTCCGCCGCCGACGTTCGGGGGCGGCAGGTCGGGCACCGCCGGGTGGTGCGCCTGCTCGACGCGAAGCGCGAGCGACGCCGGGCGATCCCACCGTCGTAGGGACAAGCTCGCGTGCGTCACCGGCGAGGTGGTCGAGGAGGTCGACGAGGGCCTCGCGCGAGGAAGCGGTGAGAGGTTCACGGTCGCGGAGCCGGTCGGCGGCGCGTCGGACCTTCTCGCGCAGCAATGCTCGGCGAAGTGCACCCCGTCGATCATCAGCGCCACCAGATTCCAACCCGGACAGACCCGCGACCAGCAGCTCGGCCAGCGCGGTCTCGGTGGCACGGACGAACTTGCGCGACACCGCCGACTTCGACGTCGATGACGCGGCCGCTTCGACCTGCTCACCGACGGGTTCGAGCCCGACCGGATAGTGCCGCGTCGACAGCCCGGCCAGCATCCGCTCCAAGGCCATCCGGACCATCACCTCGGTGCCGGTGAACTCCTCGTAGGAGGGCACCGGCAGCTCCCCGGACCCATCGGCCGCGCACGCACCCGGGTCCGCGAAATCGGCACCCGACGCCCGCCCAGGGCCACCGAACCCGGCTCGTGACCGTGGCGGACCGCGGTGCGGTCCGGGTCGTGGCGACCCTTCGGGCCGCACACCGCGGTGACGTCGTCCTCCATCAGCGCCGGCATCACCTGAAGCCCGGCACCGCCGCGACCGCCACCCAGCCCGCGCGGCCACGGGGGGCGACCCGCCGCAGCACCACACCCACCATGACCTCCACCCCACCCCCCTCGTCCGAACCCGGTAGTGGACCACGCCGAGAGGAAGCCGGCGTAAGCGCATCAGCAGCAGCACAGACCTCCTGGCCACCGGGTGCGGCGCGGACCGACCGTGGCCCCCCAGGTCTTCACCACCCGGAGACATACCGGCGGGCGCGGTGCCGACCGGTGCCAATCTGGCCGCCGATTGCTCGAGGAACTTGAGAACCTCTTGGTGGCGGTGTCGGTCGAAGCAGGCGTCGAGGACCCGCCCGGGGCGACTTCCAGCGCGGCGAACAGCGTGGTGGTGCCGTGGCGGATGTAGTCGTGGGTGGCTTTCTCGGGCAGCCCGGGGCGGATCGGCAGGATCGGCGCGCTGCGCTCCAGCGCCTGGACCTGGGACTTCCCGTCCACACGGGCACCACGGCCTCGTCCGGTGGGGCCAGGTAGAGCCCGTCGATGTCGGGGATCTTGGCTTCGCGCTCGGGGTCGGTCGAGAACGACAGTCCGGGACCAGGCGGGGTCCCCCTGACGCGGGACACTAGAGATCCCCTGGTGATCCGGGCCCGGGCCGCGGCGGACCGTCACCGGTCGGTGGGAAACCTTGTCGGCGCGCACGGCGAAACGCCGGCCCCACCGGAAGAACGTCCAGACGGTCACCCTGGGCGCGGTTCGGGTGAGTGCTATCGGGCGGTTGGGCGGCGTCGAGGCTGTTCCCTTTCCCGACGCCGCGGTGCCATAGTGACCCACCGCAGCCGAGACGGCACCGACCGCAGGCAACACGGAGTCCACGCGCCGGGAGCACCGGCACCCATCACAGGCGATATCCGGGGGAATGGTGAGGGTCTCGCGCCCCGACGATCGCGGTCGGGGCTCTGGCTATAGACCTCGCGTTCGGGCAGGCGGGCGGGCCGTCGGGAACCCCGGGCCTCCCACGACCCGCCGCCGTGGGGCACGACAACGCTCGTCACCACCCCGCCGAGGTCACCGAGCGCGTGGCGGCCGGGGGCGACCGGTCCTGGCCGTGGCGGGTCTCGCGGCCACCCTGGCCGTGCTCGCCGCCGTCGTCGCCGGCGTGGTTCTGGCGCAGCGCGGGCCCGGTCCCGCGCCGCCCCCGCCAGCGCCGAGCCCACCCCACTGGGTGGTCGACTCCTCGGCCACCGCACAGGTATCCGATTTGATCGGCCCCGACGCGGCCGGCGGGGACACCGGGTCCCGGTTCGGGGTCGCCGGCGCCGACCTGGGACACATGTTCAACTACGACGGGCGGCTCGCGGTCGCCTTCGGCGACACCCACGGCGGGACCGCGGTCAGCGACTTCTTCTCCATCCCGCATCCGGACTGGCGCAGCAACGTGATGGGGTGGATCGACCCGCCGCCCTCGCCGCGCGACGGCCTGGCCCTAAGCGGCATGGTCACCGACCGGCCCGGCCACGCCGCCGAGCTGCTGCACTCGCGCAAGCAGGACGGCGTGGAGCAGACCGTCATCCCCACCTACGGCATCGCGGTGGGCCACCGCATGTACCTGCACTACATGTCGGTGCGCAGCTTCCCGGGCGGGGGCCACTGGTCGATCAACGACGCGGGCGTCGCGTTCTCCGACGACAGCGGGCGCACCTGGAGCAGGCCCCCGCAGGCGGTGTGGCCGGGCGACACCCGGTTCGGCCAGGTCGCCTACCTCCGCCCCGGTGGGGCCGACGACCCCGAGGCGCCAGACACCTTTCCCGTCCCCGGCGCACCGGACCTCATGCGGATATACCCCGCCACGCACCCCGCCCCGCCGAGCCCGTGGGTCTACGTCTACGGCATCCCGGGCGGGCGCTACGGGAACGTGTCCCTGGCCCTGGTCCCCACCGACAAGATGCTCGACCGCTCGGCCTACCGGTACTGGACCGGCCACGGCTGGTCGACCGACGAGAACACCGCCGCCCCCGTCGTCCCCGGACCGGTCGGCGAGCTCTCGGTCCGCTGGAACTCCTGGTACCGCCGCTGGCTGATGACCTACCTCGACGACCCGAGCGGGCAGATCGTGCTGCGCACCTCGACCTCGCCGACCGGCCCCTGGAGCTCGCCGCAGATCATCACCACCACACGCGAGCATCCCGCGGCGTACGCGCCCTACCAACTCCCACGCTGGACCGACGGGCCCGACATCTGGTTCACGCTCTCCCAGTACCGGACCTACCGGGTGTCGCTGATGCGTGCTCGGCTGCGGGCCCAGCCGGCCGACCAGCCGCTCCCGCCCGAGGTTCGGGCCGCCTCACCGCCCGAGACCCCCACCACCGGGCGCCCCGCCCTGGCCCAGCCCTCCTAGCGTCTCGGCGTCGGCCTCGTCGTCGGCTGAATCATCTGCGCCGGTTCGGTCGTCCCCCATGGACCCGGTTGTGTCACCGGCCGTCGGTGTCACAAGACGTCCACGACGCACTTGACGCGTCGGGCCGAACGGATCGTGCACAAGACCGTCTTGACGCACCTGCCACCGTCCCGGATCAGAGCAGGGGGTGCGGCGCTCCCAGCTGAACGTTCTCAACGGGAGGCCTGACCGAGCCCCGACTCCGCCGTCCACCCCCGGTCGGCGGCGACCCGGCCAGACACCCGGCCGATCTTGCGTGCCCAGGGCAGCCATCTAAACCCACAGCAACCAATCGTGTCCGAGCCGTGACCTCTGGCAACCGACTGTCGGTCCGGCTAGGGAAGCCTCAGGTCAGGGTGTGAAGGGAGGGGTATGTCTGCGGCTCCGTCGAGTTACTCGATCGTCGACATCCCCTCCTCGTCGCGCACCAGGGCCGCCAGCCGAGCCACCAGCAGCGCCACGACCGTCGTCGGCTTCACGAGGGTGAAGACGGGACACACGAGGAGTCCCGCGATGACCCACCCCAAGTTCGCCGCCAGCGAAGCCTCCAGCATCGCCGACGTGTACGCGGACGCGGTCGACCAAGCCTGGGAGGTGTACCACCTGATCCGGGCCGTGCGCCTGGGCCGCTCGCCGGCGTACATCGATGAGGTCGCGGCGGCGCTGGGCGATAACCGGCTTGACCTCAAGCTGCTGGTCGCCGCCGCCGACTGCCGCGCACAGCTCGACCTCCTACTGGAGGGAGTCCCGGCCACCCCCATGAAGCTCTCCGAGTAGAGCACCAGACCAGGTACCCGCCGAGAGCACCACACCAGGAGCGGCTCACCTCGACCGAGGCACTACCTCCGTCCTCCCGGGTACCTCGCACGGGCTGCTGTTCGAGCGGTGCCGTCTGCGGCTGTGCTGGCGTTGGACGAACCGCCGTCGTCCCGGGCGACAGCCGGTGGGTCGACCGTTCTGCGGGCCGCGCTCGACGGCGTTCGGCGCTGACAGTGCTGGTCGTCGCTCTGTGTCCACCGCAGACGGTTCAAAGGCGCCCGCGACCTCCCACCGGCGGGCGGGCCCAACGAGGTCGCGTGCGGTCATGTCGGCTGGTGAGGCAGCCGCGGGAGCATCCCATGGGCGGTCACTAAGGCGAGGTAGGCGTCTTCGTAGGCGCGGGTGGCCAGGTGCGCGCAGGCGGTGCGGACCGCAGCGATCGCTGCGGCTTCGGAGCGACTCGCTGCGCGCGACCGGGGCTTGTTTTCAGGCAGCCGGTCGAGCTGGTGACGCAGGTCTCGCTCCAGCTGACCCGACACCACGGCCGGGTGAAGTGCCCGTAGGTTGCCTAGCGCCTTCAGGGCGATCTCCACCATTGTGCGCAGCGGACCGAGGAACGGGTCCGCCGGAGGTGGCTGCCGAGACCCTTCGGACCGACCTGGTGTGGGCGTGACGGTCACGTAAGCCTCCCGGCATGGGACGAACCCGCTGGTCTCGGCGACCGGCGACCCAAGGTCGGCCGCCCGGCCGCCAGACCTCCCGGAACCAACGTGGCGTGGGTCACCATTCAACCGCGACCCGTCCCAGCCCAACAGCGGCCGAACGCTGAGGTTCCCCACGTTGCCGGAGTCTCTGAACGCGGGAGCAGGCGATGGTGGCCGTTGTTCGCCAGCGAGCCGGGCGGCGCGCCCTGGCCGGGCCGCCTCGACACCGTGGCGCTGGCGCCGCGGGCCCTCCCAGTCGGACACCCCGGTGCTGGCGCTGCCGGGCTCGGCAGCGGCGAACGGTATCCTGCTGAAGCTGACCTCGGCGATCAACACCCACCAGACCCCAATGACCCGAGCCGCCCTACACCGGCTGATGCGCACCGGTGACGTCGCGATCGGCTGGGTCGCCCGCACGGCCGAGCACACCGCCGACACCACCTCCACGTCCACCACCACCGGCCTCGATGTTCGATTTCGGTGATCGCCTCCTGGCCCGGCAGCGCGCGTTCGCCAAGGACGTCTTGGGCGCGGTCAGCCGCGTCCGGCACTCCGCCGGGGAACACCGCCCGCTCGAGCGCCCACGCGGCGGACGAAGCAGATCAGGCGACCAAGCCCGACCAATGATCCTCCGGGGCGCCGGCCCGCGATCGGTTGTTGAGCACTGCTGGCGGTGGGTGCCGCGTTCGGCCACGATCAGGGTGCGGTAACAGCGCGGGCGGGCGGGGGCGACGGCGGTCATGAGGGCGAGCGACCTGTTCATGCGGTGTCTGGAGGCGGAGGACGTCGAGTACGTCTTCGGGGTTCCTGGGGAGGAGAACGCCGACCTGCTGATGTCGATGCGGGAGTCGTCGGTGCGCTTCGTGGCCACCCACCACGAGGCCGGGGCGGCGTTCATGGCCGACGTGTACGGCCGGCTCACGGGCCGGCCCGGGGTGTGCCTGTCCACGCTCGGCCCCGGCGCGGCCAACCTGGTGACCGGGGTGGCGAACGCGAACATGGACAACTCCCCGGTGGTCGCGATCACCGGGCAGGGCGCGACGACGCGGCTGCACAAGGAATCGCACCAGGCGATGAACGTCGTCGAGATGTTCACGCCGATCACCAAGTGGACCACCTCGTTGCGGGACGAGACCACCATCCCCGAGGTCATCCGCAAGGCGTTCAAGCTCGCGGCGGCCGAGAAGCCCGGCGCCACCCACGTCGAGCTGCCCGAGGACATCGCCAAGCACGAGGTGGACAGCGCCCCGATCGTGCCGCCGGAGAAGGTCCGCCGCCCGGTGCCCGACGACAAGTCGATCGCCGCCGCGCTCGATCTCATCGCGCGGGCCGAGCACCCGGTGCTGCTGGTCGGCCAGGGCTGCGTGCGCACCCGGGTGAGCCGCCAGCTGCAGCGGTTCGTCGACGAGACCGGCATCTACGCCGGGATGACGTTCATGGGCAAGGGCGCGTTGTCCGACCGCCACGAGCGCAGCCTCTACGCAGTGGGGCTGGGCTCGAAGGATCAGGCCGCGGAGGCGTTCGAGGCCGCCGATCTGGTCATTGCGGTGGGCTACGACCTGGTGGAGTGGCCGCCGTCGAACTGGAACATCGGACGGACCAAGCGTCTGCTGCACATCGACTTCGACCCGGCCGAGGTCGACGGCGCGTACCGACCGACGGTGGAGATCGTCGGGGATGTCGCCGCCGCGCTGTGGGCGATCAACGAGGGCCTCACCGCCGAGCACCACTACCCCGACATCGCCCTGCACCACCGGGTCCGTGAGGCGCTCACCGCGGAGATCACCGAGGCCGGGGCGCAGGCCGAGTCGGAGACCGGCGACTTCCCGATGAAGCCCCAGCGGATCCTCGCCGAGCTGCGCGCCGAGATGGACGACGACGACGTCCTGATCAGCGACGTCGGGGCCCACAAGCTGTGGATCGCCCGGTACTGGCCGACCTACGCGCCGAACTCCTGCCTCATCTCCAACGGCTTCTGCTCGATGGGCATCGCGCTGCCCGGCTCGATCTCCGCGGCCCTGGTGCACCCCGAGCATCGGGTGTGCGCGGTCTCCGGCGACGGCGGGTTCTTGATGAACGCCGCGGAGCTGGCCACCGCCACCCGCTTGGGCGTGGCGCCGGTCAACGTGGTGTGGGAGGACAACGGGTACGGAATGATCTCCTGGAAGATGGACACCGAGTTCGGTCGCCATTTCGGCACCGACTTCCCGGCCCCGGACCTGGTCACGATCGCCGAGGGGTTGGGCTGCCACGCGCGGCGGATCAAATCGGCCGAGGAGTTCGGGCCCGCGCTCAAGGACGCGTTCGCCCAGACCGGGCGCCCATCGGTGATCGTCGTGCCGGTGGACTACCGCGAGAACGCGATGCTGACCCGCCGGCTCGGGGAAGTCATCGCCCGTTGAGCGCCTGGCCGAGGTGTAGGGGCGGGTCGAGTTCCCGCGCCCTCAGCTTGCCGCTAATAACCCCGAAGCTGGCATAGAGCCGACTTATCGGACGAGGCGCGACGCGACGGCCGCGGAGGTTGTCCCGGTCCTCGTGGGATTTGAGATGGCGGCCCCGACCGGCAGGTCGCGCACCCGGCCGGCGGCCGTGGGCCCAGGCGACGGCGCTACAGCGCGGACAGTCGACCATGTCGTTCGTGGTCGCCACGGCCAGTCGAGCTCGCCGTCCAACCGGAACCCTCGAGACCGAGGACCACCGCCCCCAGATCCCGCGCGCCAGTAGCATCCGTGCCCACCTGGGGCCTCCCTCCGAAGTGTCACACACCACGAAGAGTGAGGCCCCAGGCCCGCAAACATGCCGAGGCTGAAGATCGTGTCCCCGCCAGCGCTCCACACTCAATGACGAAGAGCCCGCAGAGTTCCGAACCGAGCCGAAACGGTGACCATGCGAGATCGATCTGTGGCCCGGGTCGGCTGTCGTGTCCGTTCGAGAGCCACCGTGCCCTCGCAGTTCGACACTGTGTGCTCGGTCGTACGCACAAAGATAACTCTGTTGCTCCCGAATTCGTAGTGGTAGCTTCAGGCGGGCAGATCACGCGCGGATGGGGGTCGAGAGAATGAAGTTCATCGTGGAAGTTAGTTTGCCGTCGGAGCCGTTCAACACCTTAGTGCGCAAGGGTGTGGCGGGGGGAAAAATCGGCGAAGTGCTCGGCGCCATCCAGCCCGAGGTGGTCTACTTCACCGACACAGGGGTCGGGCGGGGCGCAATACTTGTCGTCGATCTCGCCGACATGAGCCAGTTGCCCCACGTCACCGAGCCGTTCATGCTCAACTTCGACGCGTCCGTTCATTACCGGGTCGCAATTTCAGTCGAGGAACTGCAGGCGGCGGGCCTCGAGCGTTACGCAACCGCGTGACCTCGTCGGTTCTGCGCTAAACGCGGCCCCGCTGTGGTCCTGAGGTGGCCTGCGCCCGTACCTCGGCGTGTCCGAGTCGCTGTTCTGCTCGCCCTGATCTGATCGCTACGTCGGTTGTTTTCCTGGATCTGCGGCAACTGCGCCGCTGCATCGGCGGCTTCCTTGATCCAGCAGGGTTCCCGCGCTCATGTCCGGCTACGCCACGGTTTCTACCGGCGTGCGCCCAGATCAAGAAGAGGAAGTGCCATGCCGTACGGACATTGTGTCATCTACTCTATCACCGGTGACGAGCAGGAGACCCTCGGCAGGGCCCGCACCAGCCCCTTGCCGATCTTCAAACAACAGCCAGGGTTCGTCGCCTACGGCGTCATCGGTCAGGACGGGGAAAACTTCTCGATGAGCGCATGGCAGTCAGAAAATGACGCCAAGGCCGCTGACGAGGCCGCGAGGCCCCACGGCATCCTTCGGGCCAGTCGCCGTCGGCGGGGTCTCCGGTGCTCGTGCTGGGAGCCCGTCCGGGGGACTGATCTTCTCTTCTGATCCGACCGTGGCCTGCCGGGACTCCGTACCTCACTTCTTACACCGCATCCGCACTCCACGGCACAACGATCTTTCGGCGGTAGATCGGGTGAGACTCACGAATCCTTCGTTCCGAATTACGACGCTCAAGAGCGCCGTCGGTGACGCGTGCTCGCGCGTTCGACCGTCACAGCTGTCGTAGTCGATCCCGGTACGCGCTCATCTCGGGGTCGAGGGCGTGCTGGCCGGTCAGCCCCGAGTAGAGCTCCTCGCTCAGCTCGTCGGCCAGCGCGTGCAGGACCGCGTGTCGGTCATACCCGGACGCGAGAAGCCGCTGGGCGGCCTGCCACGCCTCTGCAGGGATGTCCTCCCACAGCTGGTTGGCGATGACCTGGTGCAAGGCAACATGTAGCCGAGGGTCCACGCTCTCGATCAACTCGTCGGAGAACGGGTCGGCCAGCACCTGCCGGTACTGCGGATGCTCAGCGTCGATCAACAATGCCCGCTGATCCTCGTCCGCTGGGTCCAGCTCGATATCGTCACCGTCGATGCAAGCCGCCGTGGTCGGGACCGCGAACCGGCGACGCGCCCCCAACTCCCGACTCGAGGTGGGGTCCGCCAACACCCACGGGTCGACTCCCGCGACGTAGCTGCTCGTCCCGCTGGCGTCGGCCGCGGCCCTCTCAGCGTCCGCGTCGAGTCCGCGGAACGCCGTGGTCGCCCGCGCCCCGCGCGGATGAGTCTGGCGACGCTCGTTCTGGCAACGCCTCGCCCGGGAACGTGAGCTGCTCACCGCGCGTCCTCGGACTGCGACCCGACCGGGTCGGGGTGGGGGACGGTCGCCGCCTGCCGCTGCCCAAGAAGATCATCGAGATCACCGCAGCGACCTCCTGACCAGGCACAACACCCTCGCCTAGTCACACGCGTAGTACCCGCGCCATCGCGCATTCCCGCAGGTCAGCCCCACAATCCGGATACTAGACGATCACGATATCTGCGGAACTCGGGGCTGGGGCCGGCCGGTGATGTCGAGTTTGGCGTAGACTCGGGCGAGGTGGCCTTCGACGGTCTTGGTGGTGACGTAGAGGCTCTGGGCGATCTCGCGGTTGGTGTGCCCAGCGGCAGCTAGCCGGGCGATGCGTTGTTCGGTGGGGGTCAACGATTCGGCGCCGTGGCGTCGGTCGCGGCGCGGGCGGGCCTCGGCGGCGTGCAGTTCCTCGCGCGCCCGGATGGCCAGGGGACGAGCCCCGCAGCGCGCGGCGCGCTCCAGCGCCTCGGTGAGGTGCTCGCGGGCGGCGGCCCGCTGCCCGGCGCGGCGCAGCGCGGCGCCGAGCTCGGCCAGCGACTTGCCCCGTTCCAGCAGCGCCGGAGAATCGGCCAGCGCGGCCACCGACTCGGCGTCTGGGCTGGGCCCCAGCAGGACTGGGAGCCCTGGCTGCATGGACGAGATCGCACCGGGCTCGGCTCGCGGGCGCTGTCGGGGTTGAACACGTTCCCGTCGCACAACCGGCGGGGTGGGGGTGATCTCGCATGCGGAATCGCGGCTGCTGGCCGATCTGGCGGACGCCACCACACTGACCGACGAACTCGGCGTCGAGCTCGCAGCGCCGGGTCGGCGGCGGGGCGCATGATCCGGGACGGGTACTGGTCGACATGGCGGTCGCGGTCGCCGATGGGGCGACCACGATCTCCGATGTGGCCGTCCTGGAGCACTAGCCGGCGCTGTTCGGGCCGGTGGCCTCCGACTCGATGTGCTGGCGGCTGTTGGACCGCATCGACGACGCCGCGCTGGCCGGGATCGCCCGAGCCCGAGCCGCCGCTCGCGAGGTCGCGTGGGCCCAGCACGCCGAGACCCGTGGGACACCGTTCCCGCCGCCGTGGGCGGCCGGCCGCGAACTGGCGGGGCTGGTGCTCGATCTGGACGCCTCGATCGTGATCGCGCACTCGGGAGTTGGAGCAGGCGGCCCCGACGTTCAAGGGCACGTTCGGCTATCACCCGATGCTGGCGTTCTGCGACAACACCGGGGAGTTCCTGGCCGGGGTGCTGCGGCGCGGCAACGCGGCGCCAACACGGCCGGCGACCACGTCGAGGTGCTCGACGCCGCGCTGGCCCAGGTGCCCGAGGCGCACCGCTACGGCGTCCCGGTCCTGATCCGCGCCGGTGGCGCCGGGTGCACCAAAGCCTTCCTCGAGCATCTGCGCGGCCTGGCCGAACCGAATCGGCGGCAATGAATAGAATCCCTCTCGGCGGCTCGTCGCTGTGCGTGCCCTTGGGCTTACCGTGCGTTTCAAACTGAGGTACGCCGGATGTATGACGCTCGGTCAGTACTCTTGAGACCCTCTCGAAGTCTGCTTCAATGGACCCGACTGGGGCTTCGCCTCCTGTTTCAGTGATCGAGGAGGTGGGCTCTACCGAGGCGAGCACGAGGAAGCAGGGTAGTGATGACGCAACAATCTGCATCTGTCACTGAGAGCGAAACGAACAAGGCCGCCGGTATGCGCTTTGCGACAGAGGTTCTCAGTCGGCACAACCTAGACGTTCTTCCCGAGCTAGTCGCGGAGGGCTTCGTTGAACAAAATCCGGTGCCCGGGCAAGCTCCGGGTCGAGACGGATTACGAGAATTTCTGCGCGCAATGTTCCAAGCATTTCCAGATCTTGAGTGGCAGCCCCAGGAGATGGTCGCGGAGGGCGATCGCATCGCAACCTGGTCGATCTGGACTGGCACCCACGCGGGCGACTTCTTCGGTGTCCCCGCGACTGGCCGTAAAGTCTCGGTCGAAGCCTGGACGCTAGACCGCTTCCGTGATGGGTTGATGATCGAAAGCCGAATTATCATGGACGCCATGGGATTAATGCAGCAACTTGGTGCGGTGCCGGCGCCCCCATGATCGACCTCCTGAACGACTAAGGCAGCGGGGCGCTCGCCGCCCCCGCACCCCAGGCGACCTCCGGAGAGGGTGGATGTGCGCACATCTCCCGGCCGGCCACCCGAGGGCGTAGCCCCCCGGCGGCAGGGGCCAGGTCGGCAAGCTCAATGAGGTGGGCGTGGGCGGGTCGCGTCGCGCTGCTCACTGGGCCCGCCCCCCGCTCCGCGCGCCGGCCAGGCAGCGGCCGCCCGGTGGCCGACACCGAGGTGTCAAGGTCGTCGCGGCTCACCCCTGAGATGGCCCACCGCTGATGATCCTCTTCGCTCTCAGCGTTGTCGCACAACGCGGCGGATGCCGGCGTCGTCGAGGCCTTGCGGGCCGGGTTCTGGCCGTTCCCGGCCTGGATCACCTGCCCCATGATCACGTACTCGACCTGCTCGCCGCTGATGCCGGCGGCGTTGAGCGCGGCCCTGATCGCGGTGGTGCCCAGGTCGCCGGCCGTCATGCCGGCGAAGGCGCCGGAGAGGCTGCCGATGGGGGTGCGCTTGCCGGAGACGATCACAGAGCCGGGCATACCGTGAGTCCTTCTGGTCGATGGATGGCGGGATGGTGTGCCGGGACGCCCCGACCACCGAGGCGGACGGCCCTGCGAGATGCGCGACCGGGTCAACCCACCTCCGCCGGCGGTGAGCAGTACCGCTCGGGACCTCGTCGACAACACCTTCGGAGTGCTCTCCTTGGGGCCGCGTCCTATGGCCACCCACCGTCGGGGGTCTTCTACATCGCTGCGCTGGCCGTATGGGAGCACCGGCGACCGCATCGGGGGTGCGGCCCCTCAGCCAGGAGTGGGGGCTCACCGCGAGCTCGGGGCTCGTGTCCGTCCTGACCCTGACGATCGGTCTCTCGGCGGCGCCCGTGGCCGCGTGGATGGACCGATGGAGCCGGGTCCGGGCGACCGGCCGCGCGTCAGAGGGCGCCGGTCGGCGTCCCTCGTACTCGGTCACTCCTCGTGTCCGTACCCCGCGGTGCTGAGCATGCGACGCAGGTTCACGACCTGCTGGGTGTCGATGTCCTTGTGGCGGGGCTTCTCCAGGGTCTCGGTCTCGGAGCCGACGGTGACCAGGAACCGGCCGTCGCGTCGGGCTTCCACCGTTCCCACGACCTCGAGCAGGGACAAGACGGCCGGCCATTCGATGTTGTGCCCCGCCGGGTGCTGGAAAATCTTGTCCAGGGTCCGGCGGTGGTGGTTGTTGAGGTGTGGGAAAGCAGGGCTCGACGGCATCGATGTCTCCGAGGGGTCAGTAGGAGTGGCTCGCACGACGCTTCCCGGGTCGGCGCCGTCGTGGGGTCAAGCCGGTGGCACCGGAGGTGCCTGCGGGGTGGTCGGGTCCTCGCCGGAGAGGCCGTGGGGCGGGCGCGCTCTCGGCGCCGGTGGCAGCAGACGCCCGGGGTGGACGTAGCGGTGCGGGCCGGTCCCGGCGGGTCGCGGCTCGGTCGCCAGCCAGCGGGCGGTGCCGGCCGGGTCCCGGCGCTCGAACTCGTCGAGGCAACCTCGGCGCAGTTCGAGCAGTGCATCGCGCGCGGTCGCGTCATGCACCTCACCGAGGTGGTGATAGGTGCGCTGCCATGTCGCGCAGAGCGCCGCTGTCCCGAAGGTGGACAGCGGGGCCCTGCGCAGCGGTGATGCTGTGGCGGCAGGCCTCCGGTCCGGGGCAGGCGCGGGCGGGGCCACCCGCAGCCGGGCCCGGAACCAGGCCAGGGCGGGTCGGACCCTCGGCAACGAGCAGGCGGTCACCGCCAACGCGGCGAACAGCAGCAGGGGACCGGTCGCGTCGCCCAGGAGGACGGCCATCCCGCTGATGTCCAGGGCCACGAGCGCGACGACGGCGCCGATGCGCCAGGCGCGTGCGCGCGTGGCGGGCCGCAGTTCGGTTGACCGCGGCGTGGCGGGGTTGAGGGCGACGACGTGGGCGACGATGCCACCGAGGGCTCCGAGAACCGCTGCGGGAATCACCATCTGTGGGGCACCCACCAGGCCGACGCTGGTGAGCGCGGCCAGGGTCACCACCACCAAAGCCTGGGTGATGCGGCGAAGAATCGTGGCCACGGTGATGTCTCCCTGGGCGCACAGCACGAGATATCGGCTGGCGCGGCGCCGGGGACCCGGGCGCGACGTCGAGGCAACGGTACAGGACGTGCCGCCCGGACACGAATCGCCGGCAAGGCCTTCCCCGCCAGAGAGGCCCGCGCCCTCTCCCTTGGCGACATCGTCGACGGCCCTCACCGGACGTCGACCACCAGGAGGGTCTTCGCGCGACTGTGGGCAAGCGGCCGAGGGCTCACCCACCGCGCTCTGATGACTCCGTGGGCGTTCCGGGCGGCGGTGTGGTCGCCGCCGCGGGTCCGGCACCCGCGCCCACGGTAAGCAGGACCGCGGAGTCCACGAGGGCATGGAGGGTATGACGGGCCCGTGGCACGACGAGGAGGTCTCCGGGCGAGCCTTCCCACACCAGGTCTCCGGCGACCAGCGTCACGCGCCCGTGCAGTACCTGCACGGTGGACTCCCCGGAATTGTCGTGCTCGCCAAGGCGGTGGCCGGCCGCCAGCGCGATCACGGTCTGGCGCAGAACGTGCTCGTGTCCGCCGTACACCGTGCGGGCGCTGCGCCCGCTCTCGGCGTGCACGGCAATTTTCAACTGCTCACGGGCCAGGGCAGTCATCGACAACTTCTCCACGGCGCGTCCCTCCTGAGGTCGGGTTCCCGAGGGCCACCGCCCGGCACGACACCGTGGCGGGGGGTCGTCGCTTCCGGAGGCGTCCACGACGTCCCCGGCCGCCGAGCGCTCGTCCGGTGACCCGATCAGACCGGGCACCACGGCGCCCCCGCCGGGAGCTGTGACGGTGGCGGGCTGCGGTCGGCTCGGGACCCTCGGCATGCAGAGGTGGCCGCCCTCGTTCTCCCACGCCAGCTCCGAAAGGCCCGCCTCGACGCCGGCGGCGTCGTTGGCCGCGCGGCGGAGAGACAACGAATCCACGTGAACCCCTGGCACCGCACTGAGATGATGAGATCGCGCAGCACCGGGGTCCTGGGCGCGGCGTCGGACCGAAGGTAGCGCACGGCGAGGGGCGAGGACAGTCAACCTGCGCGTCCCCGTCGGGCACGCCGCGCCGGCATCTGCCTGGGGACCGATGCGCCGGGCGGCACCGTGACGGCCACGGTCCAGCTCGCAGTTACCTCCGAAATGCCGAAATGCCGAACTGACGCCGACGCGGTGCCCGCCACCATGTGGTCGCCACCGAACCCGGCTCGGCCCCGGCTACCGGCTCCGGGCGAGTACACGACCCGCCGCCGGCGTGTGGAGCCAACGTCCTGGAGCTGAACCCAGCCCAGGCTCTGACGAACTGGTCAGAGCCGGCGTCGGTTGGTGTGTCGGAGCCGCAGGATACGAGCCGAACCGATCAGCGCGACGAGCAGCGCTCCGGAGATGGCGGCGAACAACATCGCTACCCCGAACGGCAGGGCCCCCGCGGCGCCGAGGAAGGACACGTTCACGGTGGTCACGTTCTGCACAACGAAGATCAGCAAGAAGACCAGCACCAGCAGCGCGACGCCCACCGCGACCCATCTGCCGCCGGTCCGTGTCCGAGCGACCTTTCCCTGCCCACCGCCCCCGTGAGTGGACAGCCTCCGGCGTGGGGCGTCGGTCCCAGGACCCGGTGGGCCCTGAGAGTCGGCGGGCGCGGCGGCCGCCGTGGCCGGAGGCGGCGGAGTCTCGACGCTGTGACGTTCGGTATCTGGCTCTGCGGTAGGGGCGTCGGTGCCGTAGAAGCGGCGGGCGCGTCGAGCGTGCTCAAGAAGCGACGACATGACTTACCTGTATTCCAAGCCGGCTTGGCAGGCACCCGAGCAGTAGATGTCGTCCGTTCCCGGATACGACAAGAGTACTCCGGGCGCAGGGCCCCGAGGGCCCTCGCCTCAGCCAAGCCACAATCCGGCCGCTGCGCCGCGCCTGGCCGCCCGAGAGACCCGACTCTTCGAGCGCCCGCGCCTCACATGGGAGCTCGAGGCGTTCGTCCGGATCGCTCCGAACGAGGCGGACTCGGAACTCGGTGGCCCGGTGTCATCGGGTCCACGGCGGCGGTGACCGGCGTAGAGTGGCGCAATCGAGAGCACGTCGATTCTCCGGCGATCCACGTCGGGCGCCCCGATGCACACCGCAGTGGCCGCGCGGCGACCTGGAACGGGGCACCGACGATGTCGGACCAAGAACATGCGATGGCCGTCTCCCCGAGGACGGCCCCCAGACCGGCCACGACGACGTCCGGCTGCGGCCCAAGCCCGGCATGCCCCCACGGGATTCGTGGACGGTGGCTGGTGGCCCAGATCCCGGGATTTGCTAACCAGAAATCCCCGAGCTCGCCATGCCCTTCGCGCGCCGGTAGGCCGGGTCGAGCGCGCGGCGTTCCCCCGCTGGAAGTGGCACGCCGTTCCCGATCGGAGGCGAGGGTGGGCGGAGAGGTCGAGCGACGACCATCGAAGTACCCGACGGCCACATCAGCCAACAACGCCGAAAAGGACAAGATATGAGCCCCGATCAAGGAAGAGGCTTGCACGACGACCCGGACAGAGCGCGATCCCGGCCACCACGTTTCCGGAGAACCGGACCAGGCGACGTGCACGGCGTGTCCGCACCCCCGGGCGGCCCACGACGCCCTCGGTCGCCGCTTCTGTACCGCCACCGGCGTCGTGGCTGGTCCCGCGGCTACATCTGCCGTTGACGGACACGGCGGCTGTCCCGCGGGAGGCGAGGTCGCTCGTCGAGCTGGGCGTAGAGGTCGATCTGGGGCTTGGTGGGTTCGGTGGTCTGCCGGAAGGTGCCGGTGGGCCCGGTGTAGGTGATCGCGTGGAGCCGGTCGAGCTCGCGGCGCATCACCGGCCAGGTCTGCCCGGTGGTGGTCTCGGCGACCCGGATCAGGAGCAGGGCCAGCCAGCACAGCTGTACGTGGGCGCGGATGCGTTCTTCGCGGCGGTGGTAGACCGGGCGCAGGTCGAGGATCTGCTTCATGTCTCGCCAGCCGCGTTCGACCTCGAGCAGCTGCTGGTAGCCGCGCGCGATGTCCTCGGCGGAGAGCGACGGGTCCGAGGCGCGCAGCAGGTACTTGCCGTCGAGCTTGGTCTCGGCCTCGACGCGGGTCTTGTCCAGGCGCAGCAGCCCGCCGCCGGTGGTGCGCAGGAACCGGGCCAGCCCGGGCATGGTCGAGATGCGCCCGCGCAGCTCGGCGCGCTGGGTGACCGAGAGCTGATCGGAGTCGGCGATCAGTGCGGTGAGCTTGCCGGTGATCACCTCGCGCAGCGCGGCGTCGCGTTCGGCCTGCTCGGGGTTGAAACAGACCACGAACCGCTCGCCCTCGGCGATGCGGACCTCCTTGACCTGCAGGTTCTCCGCGAGGTGTTGGTAGCGGCCGGGTCGGGCCAGCGCCGCGGTGGCTTCGGCGGACCCGGAGCGCAGCTTCTCCCCGATGATGTAGTGGTGATCGCCGCGGCGCAGGTAGCGGCGGTTCTCGGCCGAGGAGAACCCGCGGTCGGCGACCCACACGATCCGGGCCAGGGTCCAGTCCCGCATGTCGTCTTTGACCTGGCGGATCAGCGCGGAGTCGCTGGTGTTGCCCGGCCAGCACCAGCACCGCACCGGGATGCCCTCGCGGGTGACCGCCATCCCGATCACGATCTGGGGCAGGTCGTCGCGGGAGTCCTTCGACTTGCCGTAGGTGCGGAACCCGACCCCGTTCCCGCCGTCGCTGCCCTCGCCGCCGCTGCCCTCGCTGCCGTTCCCGTCGTGGTTGCCGTCCCCGTCGTGGTTGCCGTCCCCGTCGTGGTTGCCGTCGTTGTTGCCGTCGTCGCTGCCCTGAGCGTCGCCGGTGTCGTTGGGCGGGGGCCGGCGGTGGCCCTGCGGGTCGCGATCGACGGGGTCGTCGGCGTGCTCGAGCTCGAAGTAGGTGGAGGTGGTGTCGAAGAACAGCAGGTCGACCTCGAGGTTGAGCAGGTTCGCGACCTGGGAGAAGACCTCCTTCTCCAGCGGCTCCCGGACCTGGTGGAGCCAGTCCATGGCCCGGTAGCAGGCGTCGTCGCAGACCTCGTCGAGCCCGTCGAGGTGCACGTCGTGGGTGATCCAGTCGGCGGCGGCGAGCTTCGAGCTCGGTGCCAGCGCCCGGTTGGCGACCAGCCCGAAGATCACCCGCTCGGTGGTCTCGACCTCGCGGGGCCGCCCCCGACCCCGACCGGCCTGGCGGTGTCCGGCGGTGCGTAGCGCGGTGTCGATGCCCAGCCGCCGCCACAGCCGGTCCAGGACATCGACCCCGCCCAGCGGGCGGGCGCCCAAGAAGCTGAGCTCGGTGCCGGCGGTGGCCCGCCACGCCGTTTGCGGGTCGAGCAGCCGCGCCAGCGACCCGATCAACCGCTCGATGGCGGCGGTGTCGACCTGGTCGGCCCGCCCGAAGCTGTAGAGGATCCTGGTGCGGGAGGTTCGGGCGGCGCTGTCCCACTCGTTGTGGACCAGCTGCAGGTAGCGGACCTGGCTGCCGTCCCGGTGGTCCGCTTCACCTCCCGCAAGAACATGTCCCAGACGCTATCGCCTCCAGCGCAGCTCAGACAAGTCGTCGCCGCCGGGCCGTGTACTAGGCGATTCCAACGTCCCCGCGCCCGCGTGACTCTCTGACCAGCACACTCAGCCCAGCCGTGTCCCAGCACCCGCCATCATCTGCGGAACTCGGGTTCGTCAGCCCCGCGTACAGGTCGTCGGCGGCCGCCCCGGCCGCGTGATGGTGTCCGTGAGCGGGGCGATCTCAACGACCAGCAGCTTGTCGGGCCCGAGCACTGCGGGCGCGCTCGGTCGGCGGGGCACATCGTGGGCAGATCTCCGTCGGCGACCTTCGCGGCTGGTGGACGACCCGGCAACCGCCGAGGACGCCGTGCAGGAGGTCTTCACCTGGCTGCACTGGCAACCCGTGGAGCGCCCGTTGCGTGGAGACGCGCACGGCGGGTGCGGCGGGCGGACCGGGGAAACGGGCCGGGAGAAATCCCGGTACCGCGCCCCGGTCCGACCCAACTACAACGCCAAGCTGTGCATCAACGGGCATCACTGGGCCCAGCGCCAAGCGGGCAAGGCCGGGCTCGGGCACACCGCGATGGACACCGCGTTCGCCTCGGTGGACGACCCCGCCGCGTTGCAGGCCATCTGCGACCAGTTGGGGCCCGAGCGGATCGACGGCCTGCTACGTAAGTGGCTGGCGCGGCTGCCGCACCCGTTCACCGCGGCGGACCGGGCCGCCGGCTACCGCTACGAGCTGTCGATCCTGCAGGCCGAGTTCTCGCTGACCCAGATGCTCGACCGCCCGGTCTCCGGCCGAATCTTCTTCGAGCAGGTCATCCGCGACAACCTCGATCTCGGCCGCCCCGATCAGGTCTCTTTAGTCTTCGCCCGCCGGGTTCGCCGGGACACCCCGGGGCCACGCCCACCTCGGCGCCCGGCACGATCAGCTCGCTGGTGCTCGATCCTGGTGTCGGGTGAGCAGGAGGCCTTCGATCGTGCCGCCTGGTGCCCCGCCCAGCGTGCTCAGGGCGTCGTCGAGGGCGCGCAGCAGCACCCGGTTGCGGGCCGAGCCCGCGGGTACCGCGCGGGTGGCGTTGAGACCGGCGCTGATCAGGAGATGGGCGGTGACGGTGTCCCGGCGCCGACCCCGTCTGCTGCGGCCGGGCTGGTCACGGTGTTGCAGGCGCGCGAGCCGGCCACGCAGACCCCGAACCGTCCACGGACCCAGAACCTCGCGCAAAGCGAATTCGCAGGCCGCCGTGGCGACCGCCGCCGCGACTCCGGGCACGCCCCGGCCGACCATGGCCAGGGCCGGGGCGCGAGTGACCAACTGGGGCCGTCCGCTGTGGCTGAGCCGGTCGTTGACCTGACGGGCGAGCTCGCCCAGCGCCGGGTGGGTGCAGCGGGGCTGGTCGCTGAAGCGTTCCCCGGCCAGCAGCGCGGTGTACTCCATGACGCATGCCCCCTGTCGGGGGTTGGAGTGCTTGCCGGGCCCGAGTGAGGGCATCCCCACGGGCAATCCGGCCACACCCTCAACCTGTTGGCGGCTCATCGGTGATCCTCTCCCCGCAGCAAGGGCGCATCGAGCATGACCGACCGGGCCGGTGCAGCGCCACCGCAGCGACCGCTATGGAGAGCTCTGTCGGCGAGCGGCAGGCCCTCGAGGGGCTTTCCAGCGCCGGTGGACTCGGTGGGCTTGGGGCGGGGTGTCGGCTTCGCGGGCCCGCCGCCAGGCCAGGTCCTCGGCCTTGGCCGCCTCGTAGTGCGAGCCCCAGTGCGCCGGGGTGGTGACCTGGTCGCGGACCGGGTCATAGCGCCATGACCCGGGCGTCGCTGCGCGCGGCGTCGGACTCGCGGGTCGGGATAAGGTGCTCATCGCAGTGGGTCGCGGTTCGGCGGCAGCTTGCACTCCTACCACCGAGCGGGCTCGGGGCGCGGGGTAGTGTCGATCATGTAAGGGCGGCGCAGTTCGCGGATCATGGCCCGGGTCGTCTCGACCTGCCGCGGGGGGTCCTCGGTCAGCGCGGTGACGAACTGCGCCCAACGCACGCCGACCACGTCGATGATGCAGGACCGGCGGGCGGAGTCACGTCCTCGGACCCGGATCAGCCCGAGCAGCGCCTCCCGATCACAGCGTTGGACCGCCGCGATGTCGAGGACGACCCCGTTGGCGCCGTCGGTGATGGCCGCTCGCAGCGCCTCCAAGACCGTAGCCCACGACGCAGCGTCGAGCTCGCCTCCGATCACCAGCACCGTGTGGCGGCCCTGGACACGCCGGCGCGGGGCGGGCGCTCCGAGCACGGTCACCGTCATGGTCGAGCCTGCTCTCGGGGGGCAGCGGGACGAGTAGGGAGCCGGACACGGCTCGGTGCATCCCCAGGCGCCCGCGGCGCTGCGCGTCGCTGGTGCCACCGACCACTGCCACACGCTGCGCTGCACGGACGTCACCGTCCAACCCTGCCCGGAGGTGGGCGACGGGTCGTGGGGGTGGTTGGCGACCGGCAGGCCGACCGCGTCGGGCTCGTGCGGCCCGCGGCGGCCGTCGGGCCTGGTGTCGGCCCGTGGGTCCTTGCCGGGGGGGCCGACATGGCCCGGGCAATCCAACAGCGACACGGAATCCCTCCCCGGTCGGCAGCACAGCGGCTGCGGCACCGGGGGCCCGGGTGCGACGAGCGAACAGCCCATGGTGCGCGCGCAAGCGCAGGAAAGACAACTGTCGGTCTCCACCCGGGCCTCGGGTCCAGCCCCCCGTTTCCCACCCCCGCGAGCCCACCGGCCCAAGGCGCACCTCGTCGGCCGAGGGCGCCGCCCTGAACCGCCCTGGGTCTGATGGAGACCTTCACGATGGGATTCCGACCGGGTCGTGGTCGCTGCGGTGGGCAGCCTAGAACGCCTGCTCGTACTCGGCGGGTGGGGCGTCGCCGAGGTAGCCCTGCGCGCGGCGTGTCGGGACCGGTCGGGACGACACACACGCGTTGCGACGGTCACTGGGATCCGCCTCGGTAGGGATGGCCCCCGCCTGAAGCTCCTGGCTGCGGGCCTGTGCGGCGTCGCTGCGGACGACCAGCTCGACTTCGGCGGACACGGTCGCCGTGCGGCCGCGAGCGCCCCCGCGGTGGCCCCCGCATCCGCCGCACCGTCACCGCCGCGGGCTGTCCTCCGTCTGGGCGGGCCCCGCCGGTCGGGCGGTCGGGTCGACCAGCGTCGTCCGCCAGAGGTGCCCGAGCCAGGCTGCGTAGCGTTCGTCGGGCCAGCGCTGCCGCTGGACGAGGGTGTGCCACAGTGTCCCGTCGGTGGTGGCGTAGAGGACGTCGCGGCACTCCTCCTCCGCTACGGCCAACTGCCCGGTGGCCGCGGCGGCGCGGGCGTCCAGGCCCATCGAATCGAGACGCGCGCGGTCGATCTCGGCGAGCAGCGACGCCGCCGCCGTGTCGGTGCCCGCGGCGGCCTGCACGGCCAGGCGGAGCCCGGCGACGCGGCGCATGCTCGCGGTGTTGACGGTGGCGAACCGGACGAGCCGGGCAGCGAGGTCGGGTTCGTCGAACACGGCGCGCATCTCGGGCCGCTCGAGCACGTGCACGTCCTGCTCGTCGCCACCGACGGCGAGGTCCCAGGCGCGGTGCAGCAGCGTGGGCTTGTTCCGGAAGGTCGAGTAGATCGTCTCCGCGGCCACCCCGGCCGCCGAGGCGATCGGCGCCGATCGGGAGCCACCGCCCAGAAGGGGTGGTGTATCGCCGTCGGAACTGGGCCCACCGCACCGCCAGCGGTGCCGTTTGCACAACCACCTGATGATCCGCCATTCGACGAAGTGTTTCAGGTTGTTGAACTTGTGCTTGCTCACGGCATACCGGAAATAGGTGGTCCAGCCGCGCAGTATCTGGTTGATCCTGCGCAGCACCGATCCCATGTCAGCCTGCGAGACCCGGTGGGTCAGGCCCGAGTTCCGCATAATTCGCCCGGTCTAGAGCCCGTTTTGGTGCGCTGACCTGCGGAGATGTGGGTGCGCGCCCGTGTAGGGCGTGTCTCTAGTGGTGAGGGCGGAGCGGGGGTCAGCCGGACGTGGCGGCGAGTTCGAGCATCTGCGGGGGTGGGGTGATCTCGAGCGCGGTGAACAGGTCGCGTTGGGGCTTGGTCAGCTCGGTGCGCTGCCGGAAGGTCCCGGTCGGGCCGGTGAAGGTGCCGGCGTGGAGCCGGTCGAGCTCGCGGCGCATCACCGGCCAGGTCTGGCCGGTGGTGGTCTCGGCGACCCGGATGAGCAGCAGCGCCAGCCAGCACAGCTGGACGTGGGCGCGGATGCGGTCCTCGCGGTGGTGGAACACCGGGCGCAGCTCGAGGGTGGTCTTGAGGTCGCGCCAGCCGCGTTCGACCTCGAGCAGCTGCTTGTAGCCGGCGGCGACGTCGGCGGCCGGGAGTTTCGGGTCCGAGCAGCGCAGCAGCCACTTCCCATCCAGCTTGGCCTCGGTGGCGATCGCGGCCTGGTCGACCCGCAGTCGCCCGCCGCGGTCACGGCGCAGGTAGCGCCGCAACCCCGGAGAGGCCTTCAGGCTGCCGAGGAACTCGTCGCGGCGGCGCTGGCTCCAGCCATCGGAGCCCTCGATCATCCCGGTGAGCTGGGCGACGAGCTCGTCGCGCACGGCGGCGTCGCGGGTGGCCCGTTCGGGGTTGTGACAGACGATGAACCGGTCGACGGTCTGCGAGTCGTCGGGGGCCGGGTTGACGTCCTTGACGCGCAGGTTCCCGGCCACGGTGCGGTAGCGACCGGGCCGGGCCAGCGCGGCGGCGGCCTCCGCGGTGGGGTGGCGCAGCCGTTCGGCCTGGATGTAGTGCCCGGCGCCGGTGCGCAGCACCCGGCGGTTGTGCTCGGAGGCGAACCCGCGGTCGGTCACCCACACCATCCGCGCCAACGACCAGTCCCGCAGGTCCGCCCGCACCTGGTCGATCATGGTCACGTCGGCGGTGTTCCCGGGCCAGGACCAGCAGCGGATCGGGATCCCGCCGCGGGTCACCGCCATCCCGACCACCACCTGCGGACGGTCTTCGCGGTGATCCTTGGAGTGCCCGAAGGTGCGGAACGACCCCAGCCCGACCGCGGCCGGGTCGTCGGCGGCGACTGGCTCGCCGCGGGTGTCGCGGCTGGTGGGCTCGTCGGCGGTGTCCCGCTCCCAGTAGGTGGAGGTGGAGTCGAAGAACACCAGGTCCACCTCGAGGTCGAGCAGCGTGGCGGTCGACCAGAACACCTGCCGGGCGAGCTTGTCGCCGACCTCGCCGAGCCAGTCCATGGCCCGGTAACAGGCGTCGTCGCTGGTCTCGGCCAGCCCGTCGATGTGCACGTCGTGGTTGACCCACTCCGCGGCGGCCAGCTTCGAGGCCGGCGCCAGCGCCCGGTTGGCCACCATCGCGAACAGCACCCGCTCGAGGGCCTCGTCGTCGCGGGGCCGACCCCGGCTTCGGCGGGGCCGCGCCTCGCGCAGCGCGGTATCGATGCCCAGCCGGCGCCACAACGCATCCAGCACCCAGGTCCCGCCGATCGGCCGGGACTCGCAGAACACCAGCTCCGGGCCCTCGGCGGTGGCGGCCAGCGCCTCGCCCGGGGTCAGCAGCCGCGACAGCGAGGCGATCAGTCGCCGGATCGCGTCGCGGTCGAGCTGGTCCTCGCGGCCGAACCGGTAGAGGATCTTCGGGACCGACCGGCCCTGCTCCGCGTCCCACTGGTTGTGGGCCAGCTGCAGGTAGCGCACCTCGCCGTGCTTGCCCCGCCGCGCGGTCGTCTTCAGGTACATCGCTCTAGAGCATAGCGCCTAGACACCCTCTGTCCAGCTTAGACAGACTTACCCGTGTCTCTAGGCAATCCAGGGTCCAGGCCCCGTCTGTCCGGCGCTGACCAGCACCTTCACCTCGTCAGAGTCTCCAGAACAGCCGAATTACGCGGAACTCGGGTCAGGGCACGCAAGCCGTGCAGCTGGTCGGGGGGGACGACCGCGCTCAGCGCGCCAGGTACCACCGGAGCTGTCTTATCGCCACGATGAAGGACCATTCCCGGCGTCCGCGCTCGAAGCGAACTGGGGACGGTCACATCATCGGCATCCCGCCGTCGCCCGCCCGGTCCACCCGGGGACATCGCCGGGCGCGAGGAGCACCAGCAGTCCGAGGACGACCAGGAGGCCCGCGGTCCCCCACGTCGCCACGCGGCGCCAGGGCAGCATCTTCTCGACGGCGATGAGCGCCGCGATGAAGGCCATCCACGCGGTGCTCATCACCCCGAGCGCGAACAGGGCAGCCATGAGGGCCCAGCAGCAGCCCAGGCACCAGCCGCCGTTGACCATCCCCATCCGCAGCCCGCCGAGCCGTCCGTCGCGCTAGGAGCCCAGCAGGGTCCCGAGTGGACTGCGGCATTTGCGCAGGCACACGTCCTTGAACGGGTGAGCTCGTAGACGCCGGCCGCGAGGACGGTCACGCCGGTAAGGATTCGTCCGCCCTCACCGGTGATCACGGCGCCGTCGAGAAGCCGACCCGCACCGACCGCGAGCGCCCATGCGGCTGCTCCCGCCGAGGCCCAGATGAGGAGATACCCGGCGACGAGCACGGCCGGGGGCGAGCACGGACCTGCTCTGGGTCATGCGGGCGTACAGCGCCACCGTCGGCGAGACCGACGGGACCATCATCGCGGCCATCATCGCGACCCATACGACGAGAAACCAGCCGAACGCGCCCAACGGCGCCCAGGGCCCGGCGTCCATGCCCCGCATCTGCTCCGCGGTCCACCACCAGCCGAGCCCGGCAAGGACGACGAGCGCGGCCACGAGTCCGACCCGGACCCGGACCGCCGCCCACGCCGGTGCGACCCCGCCCGCGCTGTCAGGGGAGCGCCGGAGTGCGCTCAGGCCGCCCACGAGAAATCGGCCTTCGACAACCCGGTGCGGCCCTGATAGCTGATGCCGAACGCGTCGATGCGCGAGCGGGTCGCCTCGGCCATCGTCAGGTCCGACCCGACCGGATGGAACATCCCCGAGAAGCGCACCGGCTCCCCGGTCTCGACACCGAAAGGCACGATGTCCTGAATCTCGAAGTCGATGCCGTCGGCCACCTTGACCGAGTGCCGCAGGCCCTCGTGGTCGATCTCGATGGCGGCTCGCTCCACCCCGAGCATCTCGCCGATGAGCGGGGCGAGGCCCGCCATCGGACCGCCCAGCTGGCCGCTGAAGACCCCGACGAGGCGATCGAACTGGGTCTCATCCGCCTCCTCGCCCACGAACACCCCGACCCGCCAGTTGCCCTCGGTCATGACCTTGGGCGTGTCGGCAATCAGGGCGATCTTGCATCCCCCGATGTCCGTCCCCTCGACCGTGCCCTCACGAATGTCGAACACGAGACAGACCCGACAGAAGTCGTAGGTCGCCCCGTGGTCTAGCGACGTGTTGCACGGGCACATCAGATCGCAGGAACACGTCTCGACGTAGCTGCCCCGCAGACTCCACGACATCTTGGCCTCCCCGCTCCGCGCGGCCTCATGGAACGGCGAGAGTTCTCTAGTCCGGGGCAAGCCGTCAAGCGCCGGCCGGCCTGGGACACCGGCGCGAGCGCGGGACGGGCACACCGGTCGCGGGGTGAACACCACGTGCGGTGACCGGGCTGAACCGGAAGCCGGGCGGGTTCAAGCCCGTTCAGCGGCCCGGCCTTCCGGACAGCATGAAGGACACGAAGGAGAACAACCACGGCTACCCGCGGGCGTGGACACCTCCTGGTGGGACTGAACCGCGAACCGCCCGTAGCGCCCAGTTGTGTCGGGAGGATCGGTCGGGGCACTCGACCAAGCTCGGCTTCCGCAACCTGATCAACTACCGCATCCGCTCCGGCGGGGCCCGGATGCCCCTGCGGCGACGCTGCGCCGCGCGCAGCGGCCCGCAGGTGAGGAGCCACGGGAGGAGGCAGAGCCCGAGCGGGAAGGACACCGAAACCCACCCCGGTCTGCCCCGCGGCGGGGCCCGGGCCCTGGCGTTTCTGGCCCTGCCTACCGGCCCGGTGGTCTATGCCGTGGCCGCGGCCCACCGCCGCCGCGGAGATCGCCGATCCCGCGGCGGCTACCAGCAGAGGGGCGATCGTGATCACCCTGCTCGCCCTCACGTTCGGCGCGTACGCGCTGGCCCCCAGCAAGCCCGCCAGCACTCAACCCGCCACCGCCCAACCAGCCGGCACCGAGTTCCCGGGGTGTTCGCCGGCGATGCCGATCTGGCCACGATGCTCGAGCAGGTCGCCCAGCTCGGGGCCCGGCTGTTGCTGGGAGACCGTGTGGGAGGCCGAGGTCACCGAGTTCCTGGGTCGAGAGCGCTACGCCCGCCTCGAGACGGCGATCATCGCTGCCAGGGGCCAGGACCCAGCGCCGTCCGGTTGGACCACGCTAAGCGACAGCCCCCACATCATCGACACGACCGACATCCCGAACCGGCGGCGGTAGGTGTCGAGGTCGGCCGGGTCAGCTCGGGCAACCGGGTGCACGAACTCCTGAAATCCGCTGGCTGATCGGCCCGAGTTCCGCAGATATCGTGATCGTCTAGTACCCGGATTGTGGGGTTGACCTGCGGGAATGTGCGGTCGCGCGGGTACTACGCGTGTGACTAGGCGTCGGTGTTGTGCCTGGTCAGGGGGTTGCGGCGGTGATCTCGATGATCTTCTTGGGCAGCGGCAGGTCGAGCTGGGCGTAGAGGTCGATCTGGGGCTTGGTGGGTTCGGTGGTCTGCCGGAAGGTGCCGGTGGGCCCGGTGTAGGTGATCGCGTGGAGCCGGTCGAGCTCGCGGCGCATCACCGGCCAGGTCTGCCCGGTGGTGGTCTCGGCGACCCGGATCAGGAGCAGGGCCAGCCAGCACAGCTGCACGTGGGCGCGGATGCGTTCTTCGCGGCGGTGGTAGACCGGGCGCAGGTCGAGGATCTGCTTCATGTCTCGCCAGCCGCGTTCGACCTCGAGCAGCTGCTGGTAGCCGCGCGCGATGTCCTCGGCGGAGAGCGACGGGTCCGAGGCGCGCAGCAGGTACTTGCCGTCGAGCTTGGTCTCGGCCTCGACGCGGGTCTTGTCCAGGCGCAGCAGCCCGCCGCCGGTGGTGCGCAGGAACCGGGCCAGCCCGGGCATGGTCGAGATGCGCCCGCGCAGCTCGGCGCGCTGGGTCACCGAGAGCTGATCGGAGTCGGCGATCAGTGCGGTGAGCTTGCCGGTGATCACCCGCGCAGCGCGGCGTCGCGTTCGGCCTGCTCGGGGTTGAAACAGACCACGAACCGCTCGCCCTCGGCGATGCGGACCTCCTTGACCTGCAGGTTCTCCGCGAGGTGTTGGTAGCGGCCGGGTCGGGCCAGCGCCGCGGTGGCTTCGGCGGACCCGGAGCGCAGCTTCTCCCCGATGATGTAGTGGTGATCGCCGCGGCGCAGGTAGCGGCGGTTCTCGGCCGAGGAGAACCCGCGGTCGGCGACCCACACGATCCGGGCCAGGGTCCAGTCCCGCATGTCGTCTTTGACCTGGCGGATCAGCGCGGAGTCGCTGGTGTTGCCCGGCCAGCACCAGCACCGCACCGGGATGCCCTCGCGGGTGACCGCCATCCCGATCACGATCTGGGGCAGGTCGTCGCGGGAGTCCTTCGACTTGCCGTAGGTGCGGAACCCGACCCCGTTCCCGCCGTCGCTGCCCTCGCCGCCGCTGCCCTCGCTGCCGTTCCCGTCGTGGTTGCCGTCCCCGTCGTGGTTGCCGTCCCCGTCGTGGTTGCCGTCGTTGTTGCCGTCGTCGCTGCTCTGAGCGTCGCTGGTGTCGTTGGGCGGGGGCCGGCGGTGGCCCTGCGGGTCGCGGTCGACGGGGTCGTCGGCGTGCTCGAGCTCGAAGTAGGTGGAGGTGGTGTCGAAGAACAGTAGGTCGACCTCGAGGTTGAGCAGGTTCGCGACCTGGGAGAAGACCTCCTTCTCCAGCGGCTCCCGGACCTGGTGGAGCCAGTCCATGGCCCGGTAGCAGGCGTCGTCGCAGACCTCGTCGAGCCCGTCGAGGTGCACGTCGTGGGTGATCCAGTCGGCGGCGGCGAGCTTCGAGCTCGGTGCCAGCGCCCGGTTGGCGACCAGCCCGAAGATCACCCGCTCGGTGGTCTCGACCTCGCGGGGCCGCCCCCGACCCCGACCGGCCTGGCGGTGCCCGGCGGTGCGTAGCGCGGTGTCGATGCCCAGCCGCCGCCACAGCCGGTCCAGGACATCGACCCCGCCCAGCGGGTGGGCGCCCAGGAAGCTGAGCTCGGTGCCGGCGGTGGCCCGCCACGCCGTTTGCGGGTCGAGCAGCCGCGCCAGCGACCCGATCAACCGCTCGATGGCGGCGGTGTCGACCTGGTCGGCCCGCCCGAAGCTGTAGAGGATCCTGGTGCGGGAGGTTCGGGCGGCGCTGTCCCACTCGTTGTGGACCAGCTGCAGGTAGCGGACCTGGCTGCCGTCCCGGTTGGTCCGCTTCACCTCCCGCAAGAACATGTCCCAGACGCTATCGCCTCCAGCGCAGCTCAGACAAGTCGTCGCCGCCGGGCCGTGTACTAGGCGATTCCAACGTCCCCGCGCCCGCGTGACTCTCTGACCAGCACACTCAGCCCAGCCGTGTCCCAGCACCCGCCATCATCTGCGGAACTCGGGATCGGCCAGCGGGATCGCCGCTAGGCAAGAAGGGTGGTGCCCGCTCGAGCGCTGCGGGGCTGCTCGGGGTTTACATCACCCGGTTGGGGGACGTGGCACGGGCGGCGGGCGACGCAGTCCACCACCGCCACCGCCGGCGTTGCCGCCGCCGAGGTCATCCACGCCGCGCCGGCGTCCGAACGCGATCAGCGCCCCTGCCAGCACCAGCAGCCAGATCACCTGCAACGGCGTCGCGGCGTTGACCATGAGCACCCCGCTGGCCACCACTCCGACGGTCAGCATCTCCTGCTCCGAGCCCATCATTGCCCCGGCTTGATCTTGAGTAGCGGGTCTCCGCCGCGCCGCGCCTCGGTACTGGGGTCATCTCCCGGTCAGACCCGGCGCCACCCCCACGGGTCGGCAGGCCGGTCGAGGCCCGGCCACCGGAGCCCGAGGAAGGGACCCGGCGACCAGCGTGGGCCGGGCGGACGGACCGCAGGTGGCTGCCGATCACGACACCGATGACACCGCCCGCGAGGGCGCCGCCGGCGATGACGGCGGTCCTGGCCAAACCCACCCATGGCCCCCGGGCGGGATGCCTCGCCGGTGCGTGGACGACTCGCCGCGCATAGGCCAGGTCACGCCGTGAGGGCGGGCCGATCACGTCCAGGTCCCGTCGAGTGATCATGGGGTTCCTCCCCGGGCACCGATCTCGCCCATGCCGCTCGGTCTGAGCCGGGCCGGGGTGAGCGAGCGGGCAGACCCTACGCGACGCTTGCCCCCTGGAAGCGTCGCGCACGGCCTGGGTGACACAGCTACCCGCGGTGGTCGCAGGCTCGCGGGGCCACCGGCAACCGGCGGGCCCGGCATGGGCCCACCAGGCGGAAGACAGCACTGAAGCGGGCCGGGAATTCGCGCCGAGGGCTCGGCGGTGGGGGTCGACATCAGGTACCACCCGGCCCCGGCGGACGATCGCGGCTCGGAAGGCCAAAGTCCACGCCGTCACGGTGAGCCACCCGCGTCGTCGTTGCGGCCATCGAGGTCCCCCGTTTCGCCGCCCCCTCTCACCAGGGGCGCCGCCGGGGTCTGGGGCGAGCTGCTTGGTCGATCCACCCGGGGTATGCCCAGGCTGTCGACGAGTCGACGCATACCCTAGGCCCTATGTGTGGCCGTGACCAAGAATCATTCCGGGTCACCGGGTTCGGCGACCGCGCAGGTTCCTTATCACCTTTGCGGCGGCCGGGATCCACGAACGCGTACCGGGAGCCAGGCGCGGCGTTGATCGCGAAGTGCCGGGACGGGAAGTGCTCGAGCCCGGTGTCCTTGGCGGTGCGGATGCGGTCCTCAGTCACGACTTCCACGTCCAGGAGACCGGCCACATGCCGCTGGGCCACACGCTGCTGGACGCCGACGGCGTGCCGGTGTTCACGGCCGTGAGAGAAGGACGCCGGCACGGGTAAAGTAAACGTGCGCGGCTACCCGAAACCTGTGGCACCCCCACACCGGGACGACCCCGCACTGACCGGCCGGTCACGCGAGCCGCCCGCATCCCGCGGCGACGGGTAAATCATTGCGGCGGAGGGTGGTCAGGGAGGTACGCTGGGTGAGCCTCCAACCGAGCGGTCCCGTCACGGCTCCCCGGGTTGGAGCACCATGTCTGACCTCCCTTCGCCGCCGCCCTCCGCGCCTGGCAGCGTGCAAGAATTCGGTGTCCACCCTCGCTGGCGCTCGGCCGGCGTCACCGTCGTCAAGGTCGCCGGTGAGGTCAACTTGCTCAGCGCGCCGGCGCTGCTCGAGGCGGCCAGGAACCAGCTCGCCGCCGGGTGCCACACGCTCGTGCTCGACCTGGCCGGCGTGAGCTTCTGCTCCGCGCGAGGCATCGGGACGCTGGTCAAGATCCGCCAGCTTGCGGAGCAGTACGAAGCCGTCGTGCGCCTCGCTCACCCCTCGGAGCAAGTGCTCAGGATCGCGGACCTAACCCACACCCGAGAGGTCATCGACGACGCCGCACCGCCCGACCTCTCCCGGCTCGATCCCGAACCGGCAGCCCGCGCCGCCCCTGTCGCAGCTGCTCGCTCGGGTCAGCCCCGATCCTCGTGTGCCCTAGAGGATGGCGACCCGACGCCCCCGGCACCTGGCCAGCGCCCCGCGAAACACCTCCTCCGTCATTCGAGACTCCACCCGCAACCCCTCGGACCTGCCGAGGACCGAGGCGAACGATGCCCCGCGCCTCCGGCAGCGTCGAACTGCTCTACGGCTGGCCCGTCTTGCTCGTCCTCCACGACACCCACGGCGTTTGGCACCTCCTGCCGCGCGTCCCGGCCCACTCCCGCGACGCCACCTCCACCTCCGCGCGACGGTCATCGTGGGCGCATTTGACGGCGATCGACACCACCCTCCGGGAATTGGAGGGCATGCCACGGGGCTGGGTGGCAACACGTGAGCACCCGGGCCGGCCTTCAGGGATGACCAATATCATTACCGCCGGTTGCGCAACAAGCGCGGCGACCCTTCAGGACGAGGAGGACCGGATGAGTCTTCACAGCGCCTGGCGGATCGAACGCGAGGGCTGGCAGGGGGAGACGTTCCGGGACTGTTGGTCGACCGAGCCTGGATCGCGCGGTACGGGCCCTCCTCGCCCTCCGGTCGGGGTGCAGTTCTGAGCGCCACCGCGGGACGGGGTGTGCGCTCCCGAGCTGCCGCCTCCGCGAGTCAGCTCGCGGTGTTGGAGTCACCCGACGGCGTCGGGCTGCCGACAGTCGTGGCTCTTTTCCGAGTTCCGGCGAACGCCGGAGGAGCCGATTTGACATCTCGGTTGAATTGGGGATGATCTCGGTATGGCACAGAAGACGGTCGTCACGTTCCTCGATGACCTGGATGGCGAGTCCGAAGCCGAGGGCACCGTTCCTTTTGCTCTGGATGGCGTCGAGTACGAGATCGACCTCACCAAGGAGAACGCCGAAGACCTTCGCGAGATCTTCGCGCCCTACATCGCTGCTGGCCGGCGCACCGGCGGCCGACGCACGTCCTCGGGTCGTTCGCGCTCCTCGAGCAAGTCCAGTCCGCCGTCCGCATCGGGTCCGGTCGCCCGCGGTCGCGAAGCGCTCAAGGCCATCCGTGACTGGGCGAAGAGCGAAGGGTGGGCGGTCAGCGATCGCGGCAAGCTGCCCAACAACGTCGTCGAGGCCTACGACGCAGCGCACATGTAGGTCGTGCGGGAGGCGCCACGCCCTGACCCGCGCCAGCCCTCGACGAGTTCTTCGGAACCCGCCGTCGCTGACCGCTTCCGGTGGCCGTCGCCCCGCCCAGGCTGCCCCGGAGCACCAGCCGGGCGGAGGTCGACGTGTTCGCTGGCGGCGCCGCGGCTCGTGTGACAAGACCACGCAGGTTTCCCCAGGCACCGGCGCGGAGCTCGCCGCTGGCGGTGGTCGCAGCCCAGCCGACCATGGACCTGCTCGACGGCCACCTGGCCCTCGTGTCGTCCCGAGTAGCGCGGTCCGGCCTCACGTCCGCTACCGGCCATGTATCGACGTGAGGGTCCGGGAGGAGGTCAAGTCCCCCCGGCGGCCAGCTCGGCCACCGCGGCGACCTGGGCCACGACAGGGTCGGCCCCGATCGACGTCGGGGTCGGCGGCGTCGGTGGGCTCCCGAGGGGCGGTCGACCAGCTGGCGGGAACCGCCAACGTGGCGGCGGCACGCCGGCGCGGCTACGCCGCCGCGGTGCGCGGGTTGGCCGGCGGGCACCGCGGACGTCCGGTCCGCGAGATCTAGGTGCTGCTGCGCCAGGTCTGCCGCCGCTGGGGCGCGATGCTCCGCGCCCGCTGACCGCGACCTCGCCGTGGCCATCAGCACCGCCAGACCCACCGACCCGCCCTCACCGACTCCTTGGCGGGCACTAGCCTAGGGCGCGCGTGAGGAGGTAGACCTCCGTCGGGGCCGCTGGGGCGGTGGCTGCGCAGGTCCAGCACACCCGTCGATCAGCGCGAGCAGCGTCGAGCAGCGCCGTCCACGCGGCGGCGCCCGGCAGGCGGATGCGCTGCGTGAGCGACGGCCTCAGAGTGGTCACACTAACGGCGGTTGCGGGCGCGCGTAACGTGACTCAAAGCAACGAACGAAGCCCCGGACCCCGGACCAGTTCGCGACCGCTCTCACCCGGAGGTACCGCCGTGGCCCGCATGATGATCGACTGCCGGGATATGCCCAGCGACAGCAACTGCACATTGGCCATTGCCGGTGACGATATCGAGGACCTGCTCGACGCTGCGGTGTTGCACGCGACGAGCAAGCACGGCCACGACGAGGGTCCGGAGCTTCGCGAGGGTATTCGCAGCGGACTGAAGCCTGCCGAAGCGGCCATGACCTGACCATCGCCGCGAGCCCACCCGACGCGGGGCCAGTCAGGCGCCACGACCTTGGACGTACGCGGCAGACGATCGCCGTGTGCGCAGTCTCGTCTGCCGACCCACGGTCGCGCCCATGTTCAACAATCACAAGTAAAGGAGAATGACGATGGCTGGCCTGGTGAAGAAGAGCTTGGACAAGCCGGAGGAGGTCCGGTCATTCAAAGATGGCATGGGCCAGCTCGAATTGGTGAATGTCGACACCGGCGGTGTCGGCCGGGCCACGTTCGAACCCGGGTGGCAGTGGTCCAAGCACATCAAGCCGCTCGCGGGGACCGACAGCTGCCAGGCAGCACACCTGGGATATGTCATCTCCGGACAGATGACAATCCGCATGGACGACGGCGAGGAAGCCACCTTCGGCCCGGGTGACTTCATGGAGTGCCCGCCTGGCCACGATGCATGGATCGTTGGACAGGCACCATGCGTTGTCATCGATTGGCAGGGGTTTGCCGACTACGCAAAAGGCTGACCGCCCTTCCCGACTCCGACGGCTGACCGCACCCGCCGCGAGCATCGAGGGCGAAAGTCGAGCGACTTCCCCGGCCACGACCTCGACCTGATCACCTTCTTCGACTGCCTACACGACATGGGCGACCCGGACGGTGCCCTCGCCCACGCCCGCAGCGCCCTGGGTAAGGACGGGGCGGTGATGCTCGTCGAACCACATGCCGGTGACCACGTCGCGGAGAACCTGCACCCCTCGCGCCGCTGTCCGACTCGGTGTCCACCCTTGGCGTGCACCCCGGCCTCGCTCGCCCAAGACGTCGGCGCCGCACTGGGAGCCCAAGCCGGCGAAGCACGCCTCGGCGCCGTCGCCGCGCAAGCCGGCCTCACCCGACTCCGCCGGGGCACCGAGACCCCGTTCAACCTCGTCCTCGACGCCCGACCCTGACTCCTGCACCACCGAAATGACCCCCCACGCCCTGGAGCTGTCGTGACCAGAATGATAATCGACTGCCGAGACGTCCCCAGCGACGCCGGCTGCACCCTGAGCATCGCCGGCGAACCCGACGAGGTGATCCGCGCCGCGGCCGCGCACGCGGTCGACGTCCACGGCCACACCGATGACGACGAATTGCGAGCCGGTCTGCGGGCCGCGCTCCGCGATCTCGCGGACGGCACCGAGGAGCTGACCGCCGCGGGCGCGTTCCTGCAGCTCATCGAGTTCCGCACACGACAGATCGGCGACTTCGAGGCCACCGAGGACGGCTGGGCCGAGGCCATCGGCCCAGACCGCACCGCCCGCTGGGCGATCACCAGCGCCGACCGCGACCACGCCGACACCTACCTGCAGGTCGTCGCCTTCCCCGATCATCCCGCCGCGATGGCCAACTCCGACCATCCGGCCACCGCCGAGTTCGCCCAGCGTCTGGGCAAGCTCTGTGACGACGAGCCCACGTTCCGCAACCTCGATGTCCGCCGAGCCACCGACTGGAGGTGACACCCATGGCAACAAGCCCGCGGCGTGACCAACGAAGCAAGGCGTTGGGACCTTCTCATTCGTCCCGCATTCGCACGGCGCGGAGGGAATGAGCCCTCCCTACAGTCGCCCTGTCCAGGCACCCGTAAAGTTCTCGCGCGTGCGCGCAAGGCGTCGGCCTTGCAGGTCAAGGGCCCTCAGTGCGAGGGCGTCGCGTCGCACCGCGGTGCGGGGTCGCCCGGGCGGCGGCCGAGGATGTCGGCGAAGTAGGCCGCGAGGTCGGTGGGCTCGCCGGCGGCGTCGACGCGGGGGTGCTCACGGCGCCCAGCCGCCGCGTCCGCAACGGCGCCCTCGACGAGCGCGCGCTCGTCCTGACCGAGGACCAGGTAGCCCCGTAGCGAACCGTGCCACGGCGGCGCCACTGCACGAACGTCAGGTCCGTGCCGTCGATCTCCTCGATACTGACTCGATTACCGAGCCAGGCGATGTCGTTCATGGTTCTCCTTGAGCGCGCGGGGGAGCGCTGCGGGCGACGGGCAAGGTCCCGTCTTCTGGAGACCACGGACGTTTCGGGCTGGCACGCGGGAACGCGGCGCCCGAGCCAGATCGTGGCTTGACGACCTATCGGCGTTGATGGGGGACATTGTCCCCCCGGTTACGCACCCGGATGACCGTTCCGACCTGCCTATAAACGGTCGGGCCTATGCGGGCCACTGCCGAGGGTCGGGCTTGGGTGGTGCTCGTCACCTGCCAGTCTGTGCGGTTGAGCTCCGGCGGCCGATGCCCCGCCCGCGCCGCGCCCACCGGCGGGACACCTCGACATGGGCGAGGCGTTCACCCGGCTACGCGAGCACGCCCACGCCACCGACCAACCCCTCATCGACCTCGCCCGCCGGCCGATCACCCGCCAGGCCGGAACCCCTACGGATCGCCGCGCAATGTGCTCGCCGCTTGCATGGTGAACGCGGGGGACGCGCCCGCGCACCAGCCGGACCGACTCTTCCTCGGGACGGGGCCCGAGGTCGTAAGGTCGCGGTGAAGGATCACGCCGCTCCGGCACTCCCTGGACCGGCCGGAGCGGAAGGGGCAGTCTGTGACCGAGACCCACGAGGCCAGGGCGGCCGGCGGGCGGGTGCTCGTCGGGATCGACGACTCCGATGGCGCCGCCCAGGCGCTCGCCTACGCACTTGACGAGGCAGTGTGCCGCGGCTGGTCGGTCCGCGCGGTCCTCGCCTACGAGCCGCCGTACCTCTGGATCAGCCACGAGGGGATCGTGCCCCCGGCCGCTGACATGCAGCGCGACGCGAAGCAGGAGGCGGAGCGGATCGTCGCGGCCGCGGCGCAGGCGCGCCGGGACCGAGGGCTCGAGGTCCCGGTGATGGAGATCGAGGTCTTCTCCGGCCCGGCCTCCGCCGTCCTCGTGCGGCTGTCGAGGGAGGCCGACGTGCTGGTCGTGGGTCACCGGGGCCGGGGTGGCGTGGCGAGCCACCTCATCGGATCGGTCGGGCTCAACTGCGTGGTCCACGCGGCCTGCACGGTCACCGTCGTCCGGGACTGACCCCGCCGGCGCCCTCAGCTCGCCGATTCCGTCTCGAGGACGAGCGGTACGACCCTGGACGGGATCAGCTCGACTGTAGCCCGGCCTACCCGCTACCGGGGTATTAGGCTGAACGCACGCGGCACCGCCTCTGGTGAGGCCGCGCTCGGCTGCTTGTTCGGTGCAGTGCCGTGGGTCCAAGAGGAGGGCGCAGCCCTCTCGCTGAGCGACGCGTCAGCGGCCCGGGGCCGGGGCCGGGGCCGGGGCGATCCTCCCCACCGATGCGAGGAGCGAGCGGTCGACCGACGGCGAGGTCGGGCACTCGTGGTGCGCTCCTGGCATGCGAGGTTCACGACGAGAGGGTCTGCCAAGCCCGGGGCGGCGCGTCCTCTCACCGCCGATGACGGCCGCGAGCCAGAGGATCGTGGGGCAAGTGATCCAGCAGGACGCGCTGCGGGTGTGGTGAGCGATGACCCTCGAAGCGCCCGACTCGGCCTGTCCATCCGCTGACAGTCCAGTCTCAGAGCCGAGCCGTTGGGAAGGCGCGACGTGGCCGTCGATGGCGGGGACGACCTGCGGCCGACACAGGTCACCGATGACCACCTGGAGGTCGTGGAGCTGCCGCAGGGACTCCTGGGCAAGGACGCCCAGGAACTGCACCTTCCGGGCCCCGACGACATCGACCACGCAGCTCTGCCGCGAAGGCCAACGTCCCCGGACCGTGAGCAACTCGAACAGCGCCTCACGATCGCACGACCCCACAGCCCGAAGATCGAGCACGATCCGATCGACGCCGCTGTCCTCGGCCTCGGCGATCAGGCCAGCCACCTTCGGCCACCTCCAGCCGGTCAAATGACCGGCGATGACGAGAACGATCTGATTCCCCTGACCGGGCCAGGCCGGAACTGAGGTACGAGACACGGTGAAGCCGTCAAGGATTAACCCGTCGGCGTGTCGGAGGTAGCGCTGTTGGGTGGGGAAGTCGCGGCGAGCAGGTCGGCGCCGGTGCGGTAGCGGACCGCGGCGGGCGGTGGGAGATGGCCGTCATGTTCGAGCAGGGGGCGGGTTTCGCGGGCGACCATGGCGATCCCGGAGCGGGTGACATCACCGAGGGCCTCGGACAGCGCGTCGAAGGTGGCCTGTTTGCGCAGATGGAGCAGGGTCAGCAGGACCCGCTCACTGTTGCTGATCTTCTGGGGGAACACGCCGCCACGGGCGCCGGGCTGGCGGGCCCGCCGCGGCGCTGGTGGGCGAGCCGTTCGGCGTGGGCTGCTTGGCGGGGTGCGAGGCGCTCGGTGAGCCGGCGTAGTTCGTCGCGGCTCATGCCGGTCACGGCGGGGTCGGAGAGCGCTTCGATAATCGCAGTGCGCGCCGGTGGGGTGTCGTGGTCGAGGAAGGCCAGCAGCTCGGCGATCGTGCGGAACCGGACCGGGGCGAATCCTGGTCGGGTTCCGTGGTCTTCGAGGAGCTCGCGGGTCTCGCGGACGAGGTCGGCGATGGCGTTGGGGCTGACTTCGAGCAGGTCCGCCAGCACGTTCATCGAGCACACCTGCCGCTGGTAGAGCAGCGTGAGCAGCACTCGGGCGGGATCGTTGAACAACGGAGTGGCGCGTAGGTTCCCGGTGGCGCGGCGTGACCGACCGCCGCGCTGCTCGCTGTAGCGCTGATGAGCCCGCGCGGCCTGGGCCGGCGCCAACACGGTGGCCAGCGCATCGAGCTCGACGGCGCTCATGCCGGTCAACCGTGGGTCGGTGAGTCGGATCAGCATCTGTTGGCGGCGCTCGGCCGGCCCGCCCTGCTCGGCGATCGGGGTCGCGGCGTCGGAGTCGAGGAGCTCGGGGCGCAGGGTGTAGTTCCAGTCGCCGTGGGTGGTGTGGCGGTGCAGCGGCAGGGTGGCGAAGCGCTGTTTGCTGATCGCCACGCCGGTTGGGTAGTCGCCGGTGTCCAGCGCGGCTTCGACGCGTAACCCGCCGCGGGTACGGACCGCTTCGATGGTTTTGATCACGACGTCGTGGCTGGTCAGTGGGCGGGCGCGCCAGTTGTGGGTGATGTGGGAGAACAGCCGGTGCTCGATCTTGTTCCATTTCGAGGTGCCCGGCGGGAAATGGCAGACCGTGATCGCCAGCCCGGTCTCGGCGGCCAGCGCGGCGAGTTCGCTTTTCCAGACTCGGTAGCGGTAGCCGTTCGAGCCGCCGGCATCGGCGGTGATCAACAGGCGGGTCGCGTTCGGATAGTCCTCTCGGCCGCGCGCGGTCCACCAGCGGCGGATGGACTCCACGGCGAACACCGAGGTGTCGTGGTCGACCCCGACGTTGACCCAACCGATGTTGCGGACCAGGTCGTAGATCCCGTACGGGATCGCCTGCTCCACGTCCGGGCCGCTGAAGAAGAAGTGGTGGTCTTCGACCTGCACCGGTTCCCCGGCCGGGCGCCACTCCCTCCCGGCCATCGGTAGCCGACCGAGCTGCTCGCGTTTCTTGGTGTCCACACTGATCACCGGCTCCCCAGCGTCGCGATGATCACGGGCTTGCTCGTTGAGGTAGCAAAACTGTTCGTCCCGGTCGGGGTGCTGGGTGCCTTCGAGGGTCTTGGTGTTGGCCTGCAGGCTGAACCCCGAGGAGGTCAGCAGCCGGCCCACCGTGGGCGCCGAGACCCGATGTCCCTGACGGGACAGTTCGTCGGCCAGGTGCCGCAGCGACTTCGTGGTCCACCGCAACGGGGATTCCGGGTCGCCGCGCTCGTCCGGCTCGACCATCCCCAGTAGTGCCGGTACCAGCTCCGGGTCGTTCTCCTCGACCGACTTGCGGCCCCCGCCGGGGCCACGGACCCGGCCCTCGGGCAGCGGTTCCTCGCCGGCCTCGAGCTCGGCCACTCCGCGACGCACCGTGGTTTCGCTCATCCCCGCGGCCCGGGCCGCGACCCGCACCCCACCGTGACCGAGCAACCGGGCCTCGGTGGCGACCGCGAGCCGCCGCTGCCGCTCGTTCAGGTGTGGCAACAACACCGCGAACCGGTCCCCGAGCTGGGAGGCTCGCGTCTCGTCGATCGCCATACCACACCAACGACGGCCAAGATCTAAAGCGACGGGTTGTTTCTTGACGGCTTCGGTGAACGTCACAGCGGTCCCCCACGGGCGTAGCGGCTCGTAAAGCGCGCCGGGGTCCAGGGCGGTCCTGCTGAAGCGACGATTGTCGCAGTGAGTGGTCAGCAGCGTACGTAGCGCGCACCGGGTGGGCAAGGCTTGGCGCCCTCCACGCCGCCCATTTCCGGACGCGGCGTCGCCCATCGGTCACATGAGACGCGGAAGTCTCGACAGCGGCGTTCCCCGGCGCGATTCTCGTCAACCCCATGATTCCTCCGTCGCGCTCCCCGCACCGCGAAGTGCTACCCGGCGGTGCGGTCAGCGGTGATGGCACGCGCCTATGTACCTGGACCAACGGCGCGGACGGTGTTCCGCTCGTGATCAGCAACGGGTTGGGGGCGCCGCCGTCGGCGTGGCCCCGGCTGGCCGAGGCCGACTGCGGGTTCATGGCGGTGTCCTGGTGGCACCGCGGGCTCGGCGGCTCCGAGCGCCCTGACGACCCGACCCGAATTCGCGTGGAGGACCACGCCGCCGACCTCGAAGCGGTCATGGACGCCGCGGGCCTCGCGCGCGCCGTGCTGCTGGGATGGTCAGTGGGGGTCAACGTCGCCTTCCAGTTCGCGCACGCCCACCCCGAACGGGTGGCGGGCATCCTCGGGGTCGGTGGCGTGCCCGGCGGGTCGTTCCAGATGGTCGGCCCACCAGTGATGCCCACGCCTCTGCGCGAAGGGGTGGGCCGGGCCGCGGCGTGGCTGCTGCGACTGGTGGGACCACCGGCCGCGGCGCTAGCAGTCCCCACGGTGGACACCGCGCGGGCACTCGGCGCCGAGAACATGCCCGCCGTGCCCGACCTCGCCGCCTCCGCGGACGCGGCGCGGCAGTTCGCCGCCCACGCGTGGACCTGGTACTCCGAACTCCTTCTCGCGGCCGGGGAACACCGCCCGATGGACACGACCTTCGTGTCCTTCCCGGTCACCCTCGTGGGCGGCACACTCGATGTCGCGGCCGCCCCCGCAGACATCGCTACGGTGACCACAGGAATCCCGCAGGCCCAGTTCGTACCGTTGCTCGGCACGCACTTCCTGCCCCTGGAACAGCCCGACCGAATCCACCACGAACTCGTCGGGCTCGCGGAACGAGCCGGGACCGCACGCGACGCGGCGCAGCCGCTCCCACTCGCGGCGCCAGCCGAGCACTGAGCTGAGCGCCCGGACGTCGAACTGTGTTCGGCGGTGGCGGTGTGGTGTCCGACGGATGCCGCGGGCTGGGCATCGGAAGGTTGGCCGCGCTCGGCCTCGTTGGACGATGGCGCTTCAGTTCGAGTGGCATCCAGTACAGGTGCATCCGCCGTCGCGACCGCAGCCAGAGCATCGCCCGGCTCCCTGCTCACCGGCCGGCTCCCCGACACCAAAGACCAGGCGTGACGTCTCTGGCTTCGGGGAGTCACCCAGCGCTGTCGAGATGCGGTCCAACGACCAGCCAGCAGCCCGAGCCTCCTGCACTGCGTTGGTCAGCGCGCTCTGGGCCCGCCGGGACGCCGGTGGCCGCAGCGCGCAACCGCATGGCCCGCTCGACCGGGCCGGCATCGGCGCCCGAAACCCCCGACGGCGAGCGAGTCGCCGCTGGAGATGCCGCGCCCGGCTCCCGGTGCGTCCCGTTGCGCGGCCCTCGAGCACGTAGTGCACCTCGGCGACCCGGCTGGCGACGTCATCGATCACCGGGCGCCGACACGGCCCGGAAGGCCACCAGCCCGACGAGGAACATTCGCCGCTGCCCCGCCCATCGCCCAGGTGCCCGCCCGGCCCGAGCAGGCGACCGACGTCGAGCACCGCGCCCGGGCCGGGGGCGTCGGTGAGGACGGCCCAGGCGCCCGAGCACCACCGACGCGGAGTTCATGAGCAAGACGCGGGCCTACCCGGGCTCGTCGGGGACCCCGACCTTGTCGTGGGCCACCCGGACGCCCGCGACCGCCGCTCAGCCGCGGTGCGAGGCGCGGGAGCGCCCGAAGTCCAGCCGCTTGCCGAACCGGCCGAGCGGCGGGTGCCCGCGCGGCTCGCTCGCTGGGGCCATGGCCAGCCCGAGGGCGTAGCGCACCAGCTCCTCGTTCCCGGTGGCCGACCAGAGGCCGTCCGGGCCGGTCAGGGTGTCCTCGAACCCGATGCGGGTGTCGAAGCCCTGGCGGCGCGCGTAGTCCAGCACCGGCCAGGCGCCGCCCTCCTCGCCGTGCAGCAGGACCGGCACCGGCATCGCCCGCAGCGCCCGCAGCAGCCGGAACGCCTCGGCGACCGCGCAGGCCGGATCGGTCACCGTCACCTCGACGCTCATCCGCACGGTGTTCAGCGGCACCCCGGCCTGCCGGAGCTGCACCGCGTCGCCGGGCGTCCACACCCCCAGCTCGATGCCCAGCCCGACCGACGCCAGTGCCTCGCAGACGGTCTCCCAGCCCCGCGCGTGGACGTTGACCGCGACGACGTCGGGGCGGGCGTGCCGGGGCAGCCGCGCCCACTGCTGCCCCAGCTCGGTCCGGCGGAACACATCCGGCTCCACCCACCGCGCCAGCGGGACACCGATCTCCAGGCGCGGCGCGGCCCGCCGGATCGCGGCCACCGTCGTCCCGACGACCGACGGGTCGAGGCTCTCCCGGCCCTCGCCGTCGCGGGGGTGCACGTGGAAGCTGCGCACGCCCAGCGGGGCGACCGCCCCGGCGTCACGGGCCAGCTCCTCGGGCGTGGCCGGTAGCGCCGGGGACACGCCGTCGGGGCGCGTCCCGTTCGGGCAGCACTGCAACATCTCGGCCTCCCGCACCCACCGACGCGGTCTTGGGTCAGACCGTCACCCTGCCACAGCCTGACGCATGTGCAGACGCACGGTCACGATGATCGTTGCTCCACCGGGGTGACATTCTGCCCCGGTTCCACCTGGCGAGAGCACGCTGCCACCGGTACCGGCTCGGTGGTGCCACCGCGGTCCGATCAGAGTCGCTGCTCACTACAAGGGTGAGGGGACCCGTCCTCGTCCTCAAACACCTGGTCCGCCTTCTGCTGCTCCGTGCACGAACAGAACAGGCCGGGCCGTCCGCAGAACGGGCACGTGCGGCTGGGGTCGAGGTCATCGGGGGTGGGCGGGCTGGGCACAGGGGTCTCCGAGGTGCGGGCAGGCGGCGATCAACGCCGAGCTGGAAACCCGGCCGAGGTGAGGGGACGGGGTCGCACGGGTGGCGTTGCTGCTGGCCGTGCTCGGTTTCGATCTTGTTGTCGCTTTTGCCGTGTGGCCGGGGTGCCACGGCCTCCGAGGAGCTAAACGAATCCGCAGGTGCTCCTCGACCCACTGGCCGCCGGGCGCGCCTCACGCCCCGAGCTTGAAAGTAGAGCTGGACCCGGTAGTCGTCGCGGGCGACGCCTGGCCGGGCTGTGATCGTCGACCGGCCAGTCGGCCGGATCGAAGCGCCGCAGCCGGGCGGGGGCAGCTCGGGCGGGGCGTCGACGCTGACCAGCCTCACCCGACGCTCCCGAGGTTGCGCCGGTGCGAGTAGAGCCCGCAGGGGCCACGCGCGGCGGTGCCGCGGCGGGTCGGTCGCTTACCCGCCTCGCTGGGGAAGTTCAGCGAGGCGATGATCCGGGCGAAGGTGACGCGCTCGCGGGTCACGGTGGCCAACAGCGGGTGTGCGCCTCGGGTCGGGGGCGGTGTCGGTGGCCGCGGTGCTCACGCTGCGCGCGGCCAGCAGTTTGGGGGCACCGTGGTGGCTGCTCGCGTCGGCCGCGGTGCTGGGAGCCGGGTTCGTGGCGTGGGCGCGGCGATACGCCCGGCGCGGACTCACTCCCCCCCGCTGATCGCCGGGCGGGTCCTGCGCCGGCCCGGCTACGCGCTGGGACACGGCCCTCGGCTGCTTTACCTCGGCGGCTCGACCGGCACTCTTCTTCGTGTTGACGGTGTACTTCCAGCGCGGCCTGGTGTGCGCCCCGGGCGAGCACCTCGACCCCCTACTGGGGATGATCGTTCCGGCGCGAGTCAGCTGCCCCGACCGAAGGAGCCGGCGCCGAGGCCGTCCACCGGCAGCGTCCCGTTTGCCCGGGCCCGATGGTGCGGCCGGCGGCCGGGGTCGCCACCGTCACCCTCCCCGTTGCTGGCCTGGTCGGGGTTGTGTTGGTCGGTGCTGGCCGTGGCGGGCTGCCCGTGGGCTCCGAAGGGCGCGCCAGTGGAGGTCGACGGCCCTGTCGATGTCCGGGGCGTCGGGGTCGTCGAGGAGGGCTCGCGGGGCGTGGAGGCCGCGGCCGTGGAGTGGCTGGGGGCGGAGCCGTCGGCAGTGGTGGAGTCGTGGGGCGCGGCGGCGACCGTCCGGACCGGTGCGCGGGACGGGGTCCGCGCCGCCGGGATAGGAACCGGATGGGCAGGCTTCGCGAGGCGGTCGAGGCTGGTGCGCGGGACGGTGGACGCTTCGACGGCCGACGCGGACCCCGAGCCACCCGAGAGCACGATGCCCGAGCCTGGGGTGTTGGGGTCGGATATCCGCGGCGCCGCCGGCGCAGCGAGGGGGTTCGCCGGGGGATCGGGCACACCGAGGCCGGCACCACCGACGGCCACGGCCGCGGGTGATGCCCCCAGGTCGGCGAACCATCCGGCGAGTGCTCCGCTCGCCGCGAGCGCCACGACGGCGGCCAGGACCGCGCTGGCGCCACCCCGGCGAGGCCCCTCCGCCCACGGCGGCGGGAGACCAGGGTGCCGCCGGTGATCCCGGGCCGCAGGTGGTCGGCCGGCGCCCCCCGCGGGCCGGCCGCGGGCCCCCCGGCGCCCGGCCCGCCGCCGCTGACCGCGCCAGCCGGGGGCTGGCCGAGACCGGTGATGAGGGGCAGCGTCGGCGCGGTCTCGAGCAGGGCCCGACGCAGCGCGGCGGCCGCGTCGGCGGCGGCCGGGCGCTGGGCGGGGTCGTCGGCGGTCATCGCCGACACCAGCTCGGCGACCCGGGCGGGCAGCCCACCGGGCACGGTGGGCGCGCGCTCGAGCCGCGCCCGGGCCGCGGACTCCGGGTCACCGGGGAACGCGCGGCGCCCGGTCAGCGCCTCGATCAGCACCAGGCCCAGGGCGTAGACGTCGGCCTGCGGGCCGGGTACGGCGCCGCGCAGCTGCTCCGGGGCCACATACGCCGCGGTGGTGACCGGCAACCCGGACTCGCCCAGGCGCGGGGTGGCGGCGAGTCCGGCGACGCCCACATCACCGAGCAGCGCCCGGTCCTCGCTGTCGTAGACGACGTTGGACGGGGTGACCGCCCGGTGTGCCTCACCGAGGTGGTGGAGGTGGTCGAGCGCGCCGGCGACCGTGGCCACGGTGCGCAGCGACTCCCCGAGGGCCAGCCCACCCGCCCGGTCGCCGCCCGCCGACTCGCGGTGCGCCTCGAGGCGGGTGGCCAGCGACCCACCCTCGAGCAGAGCCATCACCACGAACGCCCGCCCGTCCCGGTGCTCGACGTCGTAGACCGGGACCAGGCCAGGGTGGTCGGCGGGGGCGAGCACGCACCACCCGGAGGAGGCGAAGGACTCGGGCGCGACGGGGAACGTCTTCACCGCGGCGTCGCGACGCAACAGGGTGTCGCGCGCTCGAAACACCATGGAACTGACTCCGCGGCCAAGCACCGGCCCGACCTGGTAGCGCTGCGCGAGCCGGGGCGGCAGCGCCGGAATCGTGAGCGTGGCCATGCCGGGTCACCTCTAGACCTCGCGTCAACGCAGCCCAAAATCGGCCTATACCCCGGTGGCCCGCGCCACCAACCCCGCGGTCGCGCGCTCGCGTTCACCGGGGCGCACCGGCTTCCTGCTGGGTGCGGCGCGCCGGGCGGCGTCTGGCGTCGAACGCGGCAGGACCCGGGTCAGGAAGCTGGGTCGGCGAAGAGGATCACCGCGTCGCCCTCGGCGAGCTGGGTGTGCGGCTCGGGATGGGCCTGCAGCGTCCCGTCGGCATGTCGGATCAGCAGCGCCCGCAGCGAGGCGCCCAGCTCGGTCAGAGGGCGTCCGACCAGCTCCGAGCCGGCCTCCACCACGATCTCCTCGAGGCGGACCGGCGCGCCGCTGCGTCGGGCGACGTCGAAGAACTCGACGATCTCGGGATGGGTGGCGAGCAGAGCCATGCGCCGTCCACTGGTGGCGTACGGCGAGACGATCCGGTCGGTACCGGCGTGCCGCAGCCGCTCGGCGGCGGAATCGCCGGAGGCCCGGGCAACGATGCTCAGGGCCGGGTTGAGCGAGCGAGCGACGAGCGTGATGTAGACGTTGTCAGCGTCAGAGTCCGCGCCGCAGACCAGTCCCACCGCCCGCTCCACACCGGCGGCGGTCAGGATCGCCTCCGAGGTGGAGTCACCGATGAGGTACGGGTGGCCCGCCACACACAGGTCCGGCTCGAGTTCCGGGCGAATCTCGATCACCACCAGCGGGACGCGCTGGTGGGCCAGCTCGGCGACAATGGCGCGACCGACCCGGCCATAGGAGCACACGATCTGATGGCCGGGCGGTCGAGTGTGCGGTTCGAGATCGGGATGCGCCGCGCCGACGGCGAGCTGTTCTTCCAGGGCAGCTTCACCCAGGCGTTCATCGACCGACACAGCGGGGAGACGGTGCCGATCGAAGGGGACCGTCGCGTCGCGTTGCAGACCCTGCAGGTCTCGCATGGTAGCGCGACGTGACGCCGGCCGGCGTCCTGCACTGCGGAGCGTTGGTGCAGACCAGACCGATCAGATGCCAGGAGTTGCGGCGCTGCTCGCTAAGCGGTCTGGCGGCGGGGAGCTGGGCTGTGTCGGGGCCAGCACGGTGCTTCGGGTCGGCCCTGAGTCCTGTAGGCGGCACTTGGTGCTCGCGACCGCTCGGTGGTCTTGAGCGAACGCGTCGCACGCCTGCTTCACGGCGGTAAGCGGGACTTTCCCGCGCAGATGCACGGGGCGGGCCAGGAGACGTTAAGGATCCCCTCGAGGTGTCCTGGGCCACACGGAAGGGGTAACCCTACGGTGTGAGGGTGGTCTACGTCTCTTCTCCCGCGGGAGCTGAGCCGCCCGCGGGCGGAGTACCGGCCCCTGTCAAGACAACTTGGGAGCTGGCGGCGATCTACCGCGCAGGGAGACGATGCGCTCGCCCGACGAGGTGGTGTAACGGCAACAGGTGCATAGGGGCACACGCATGAGTGAAGATCTCGATCAGGTGCTCGAGGAGTTGCAGACGCGGGAGTGGGTGGAGCCGCCAGCGCAGTTCACTCACGCCGCCGAGGTTCAAGACGCGGCGTTGTATGAGGAGGCAGAGCGGGATCTGGAGGGGTTTTGGGGGGCGCGCGCGGACGCGCTGCAGTGGTCGCGGCGCTGGGACACGGTGCTCGACGATTCCGACGCCCCGTTCTATAGGTGGTTCGTGGGGGGCAAGATCAACGCCTCAGCGAACTGCCTGGACCGTCATGTGCAGAACGGCCGTGGGCAGCATCTGGCATTGCACTGGGCGGGCGCCGAGGCTGAGGAACGGCGCTACACCTACGCGCAGCTGCTCGAGGAAGTCTGCAAGTTCGCCAACGCTCTGAAAGATCTCGGGGTGGGCAAGGGCGACGTGGTCGGCGTCTTTCTCCCGATGATCCCCGAGGTCGCCATCACCATGTTGGCCTGCGCACGGGTCGGCGCGGTCCATAACGTGGTGTTCGGCGGGTTTTCCCCGCATTCGATGATCGAGCGCATGCAGGTTTCGGAGGCCACTGTATTGGTGACCGCCGACGGCGCCCGCCGGAAAGGTTCCACGTCTCCGCTGAAGCCCGACGTCGACGACGTCATCGCCGAGGCGCCCACCATCGAAAAAGTAGTGGTGGTCGCGGCCACAGGAGTTGAATGCCCCATGCAGGAGGGCCGCGACGTGTGGTTCCACGAACTGGTGGCCGACGCTGCGCCGGAGTGCGAGCCTGAGGAGATGGATGCCGAGGACCCGCTGTTCATCCTGTACTCCTCGGGTTCCACCTCCAAACCCAAGGGCATTCTGCACACCACCGGCGGCTATCTGACCGGGGTGAACTGGACCACTCAGCTGGTGTTCGACCTGCGCCGCGACACTGACGTGTTCTGGTGCACCGCCGACGTCGGCTGGATCACGGGGCACTCCTACCTCGTCTACGGGCCGCTGTCTGCCGGGTGTACCACGGTGATGTTCGAGGGCAGTCCTGATTATCCCAGCAAGGACGTGCTGTGGGACATCTGCGAGCGCTACGGGGTCACCGTCTTCTACACCGCGCCCACCTTGGTCCGCAGCGCGATGAAATGGGGGCCCGATCACCCCGCGGGTCACGACCTGTCCGCGCTGCGGCTGCTCGGTTCGGTGGGCGAGCCGATCAATCCCAGCGCCTGGGCATGGCTCTACCACGTGATCGGCGCACAGCGCTGTCCCATCGTGGACACCTGGTGGCAGACCGAGACCGGCCACATCCTCATCGCCCCGCTGCCGGCGGTCACCACCACCAAACCCGGCTCCGCAACGCTCCCGCTGCCCGGTATCGCCGCGGGCATCTTCGACGACGAGGGCAACGAGCTCGACGAAGGCCAGGGCAACCTCGTGCTCAAACGCCCGTGGCCGGGCATGCTCCGGACACTGTTCCACGACGACGAGCGCTACGTCGAAACCTATTGGGACAAGTACGGTCCCCCGCTCTACGAGGTCGGCGACGCCGCCAAACGCGACAGCGACGGCTACTTCTGGATCGTGGGCCGCACCGACGACGTCATCAACGTCTCCGGGCACCGACTGTCCACCGCGGAGATCGAGCATGCTCTGACCAGCTACGAGGGCGTGGCCGAAGCCGCGGCCGCGGCGCGCAGCGACGAGGACAAAGGGCAGGTCGTCGTCGCCTTCGTGACCCTGGCCGACGGCGAGGGTGACGCGCAGCTCGAGGCCGCACTCAACGACCACGTCAGCGCCCAGATCGGCAAATTCGCGCGCCCCGAGCAGATCGTGTGGGCCAGCGACCTCCCGAAAACCCGCTCCGGCAAGATCATGCGCAGGATCTTGCGCAATCTAGCCGAGGGAGAGGACGTCGGCGACACCTCCACGCTCGCCGAGCCCGAGGTGGTCAGCGAACTCGAGGCCAAACTGGCCGACCGCTGACCCTTGATTGCGCGGATACGACGCTGACGCGGAAGCGGAGACCATTCGGATCCGAAGACTCAGCGGGTCGTTCGCTGACCTGCGTCCTCGGGCTCATCACCCGGTCAGCTCATTTGAGGCGGCAGGGATGCTGCCTCACCATCGGCATAAGGGAGGATCGGTATGGACGTCGATGTTGAGATCGAGGTCCCTCAGGGCAGCCGCAACAAGTACGAGGTCGACCATGACTCGGGGCGGTTGCGGCTGGACCGGACGTTGTTCACGGCCACCCAGTATCCGGCTGACTACGGATTCATCGCGCACACCCTCGGTCTCGACGGCGACCCGCTCGACGCGTTGGTGCTGGTGCAGGAGCCCACTTTTCCCGGCTGCCTCATCACGGGCCGCGTCATCGGCGTGTTCAACATGACCGACGAGGCGGGCGACGACGCGAAGATCGTGTGTGTGCCCGCGGGCGACCCGCGGCTAGACCACCTGCGCGACATCCACCATCTCGAGCAGTACCGGCGACTCGAGATCGAGCACTTCTTCGAGGTCTACAAGGCACTCGAGCCAGGAAAGAACGTGACGACCCGCTCCTGGGGTGGACGCGACGACGCCGAAAACGAGATCACACAAGCCCTCGAACGGGCGACAGGAGCGGCCTGAGCGTCACAACAGCACCCCATAGCCGCCGGTCGGCCGAAGGGCCACGGCGAGCTCCCGCCGAAGAAAGCCAGACCGCGCCGAACCCCGCAACAATCCCTGACCGAGCCGCCACCAAGCTCCCCACATGGACGGCACCTACCGCCAAGTGGATCAAACGCGGGGTTCGGCCGCCGGGCCCGGTAGCTGCTTGCGGGCGGCAGTCGCCGGGGCCGGTCGCGAGAACCGAGAGCAAAGGAGAACGAGATGCGGATCGTACTGCTGGGGCCGCCGGGCGCGGGCAAGGGAACCCAGGCTGAGCGGCTGTCGGCGGCTCGGGGTGCCGCACATCTCTACCGGCGACATGTTCCGCGAAAACATCGAGAATGACACCGAACTCGGCCGGGAGGCAAAACGATACTCCGAGGCCGGGGACTTAGTGCCCGACGAGATCACCGTCTCCATGGTCAAGGACCGGCTGGCCCAGGACGACGCGCGACAGGGATTCCTACTCGACGGCTTTCCGCGCAACACCGCCCAAGCCGACGAACTCGACGACGTCCTGCGCCAGCTCGAGCAACGCCTCGATGCGGTACTGCGATTCGAGGTCGACGACCAGGAGCTGATCACTCGACTGACCGCCCGGGGACGCTCCGACGACACCGAAAACACCATCCGGCATCGCCAGAAAGTCTACCGGCAGGAGACCGAACCTCTGATCGAGCACTACCAAGACCTACTGGTCACCGTCGAGGCAGCCGGGCCGGTCGACGACATCACCGACCGGACCATGGACGCCCTAACCCACGAGAGAGAGCACTGAGCGCCATCCGCGCCAGCCTACCGATTTCACCAGAGAAGCGGTCAGGATACCGGTTCCGGTGGATCGAGACGTAGCAGGCGGCTTTGGCCCGTCAGCAGCGGGCGCCCGCCGAGCAATCAGATCAGTCCTACTCGAGGAGGGTTCGTGAAGACCAGTGAGGTGTTCGTGCGATCAGGTCCGCTGACGAATTCCGGTCGGCCCTCCAGGCCGCTTCTCTCGGAGCGGACGACCCACCGCGATCGTCGTGCCCGGTCGACTACCGTGAGAACGAGTTCCTGACCCGCCCACTTGGCGAGGCCATTGCACGCTAACCAGGCCGTATCCGGCACCGTTAGTAGGTGATCGAGTCGTCGGGAATGTTGGGAGTTGACGCGAAGCGGCGCATGAGTGTGCAGGGCTTGTTCGCGCCAGGAGAAGTCGCCGCCAATCGCGTACTGCTGGGGTAGTCGCCGGCGTCGAGGGTGACGTAAAGCCAGCGTGGTGAACTCTCAGTCGATCCAGTTGAGGTTGGAGGCGTTGCGGGGGGACACCAGCCCGACACCAGCCCGAGGTCGTGCTCGTGGAGGCCTTCGTATCGGGCTCCTTGAGCCCTCGAACGATCACGTCGAGGCCCAGCAACGCCAACAACAGGGCCGGCACCGGCGGTGCCACGAAAATCAGCGGGGACCACCGTGGCCTCTGCGGCGTGGCGCCGCAGCATCGATCAGATGGCGGCACCGGGAAGGATGCGCTGACTGCCGCATCGGGTCGGATTGTCGGTGGGGCTGATCGGGGGTCACCCTGTGGCCATGGCTAGCGTGAACGGCACCACCCCGAGGCGCGCGACCGTCCGCGGGTGGTGGTCGTCGGCGGCGGCTTCGCGGGCTTCCACACCACCCGCTCGTTGGCGAAGGCGATGGGCGATTCGGTCGAGATCGTGGTCGTCAGCCCCACCAACTACTTCCTCTACCTGCCGCTGCTCCCCGAGGTGGCCGCGGGCATCCTCGAGCCGCGGCGCATCTCGGTGTCGCTGTTCGACTCTCTGCCCCGGGGCGTCAAGCACGCGACGGGCGAGGTCGATCAGCTCGACCTGGAGACCCGGCGGTTGGGCTGGCTCGACCCGGAGGGCCAGCGTCACGAGCTGGACTACGACCGGCTCGTACTCGCGGCGGGCAGCGTGCACAAGGTCATGCCGATCCCCGGGGTCGCCGAGCACGCCCACGGCTTCCGCGGTGTGCCCGAGGCGCTCTACCTGCGCGACCACCTCATCCGCCAGATCGACCTCGCGGCCATGTGCGATGACCCGCTCGAGCGGGAGGCCCGGCTGACCTTCGTGGTCTGCGGTGCCGGGTACACCGGCACCGAGGTCACCGCCCAGGGCCAGCTGTTCACCCGACAGCTCGCGGCCTCCCGCGGCCTGGGCGACGACGCCGCGCGCTGGGTGCTGGTGAGCCGGGGCGAGGTGCTCGCGGGGCTGGACCAGCACCTGTCGCGGACCGCGGACCGGGTCCTGCGCGAACGCGGGGTCGAGGTCCACACCGGCACCACCATCGAGGAGGCCACCGCTTCCGGCGTCCGGCTCGACACCGGCGAGGAGCTGTGTGCCCGCACGCTCTTGTGGTGCGTCGGTGTGCGGCCCGACCCCCTGATCGACGACCTCGGGGTCGAGGTGCAGGCCGGCCGGGTGGTGACCGACTCCTTCCTGACCGTGCCCGGCCATCCGGAGATGTTCGCGTGCGGCGACGCGGCCGCCGTGCCCGACCCCAGCCGGCCCGGCGAGTACTGCGCGATGACGGCCCAGCACGCCGTTCGCCAGGGCAGGCTGGTCGGTCGAAACCTGGCCGCATCGCTCGGCACGGGCCGCCCCAAGAAGTACAAGCACCGGGATCTCGGCTTCGTGGTCGATCTCGGTGGGTTCCGGGCCGCGGCGAACCCGCTGCACATCCCGATCACCGGGCGCCTCGCGCACACCGTGGCCCGCGGCTACCACCTGTTGTCGATGCCGGGCAACCGGGCGCGGATCGCTCTCGACTGGACAGCCGACGCCGTGACGTCTCGCCAGACCGCCCAGCTCGGTCTCGTCCGCTCACCCGCGGTACCCCTGGACACCGCCTCGCCGGAGGTCCCGCAACACCACCTGGGCTTCCCCCACCAGCGCACCCTGCGCGACACCTGAGAGCTGGCTTGCCTTCTCCAACGCCCTTTGCAGGCTGGGTGTCGGACACGCCGGGAGTTGGTGGCGGAGTCAGACGAAATTGAGATTCTGGACCTGCTCCCGCTCCTCAGCCAGCTCCTGGACGGAGGCGTCGATGCGCTCCCGGGAGAATTCGTCCATCTCCAGGCCCTGGACGATCTCGAACTTGCCGTCTTGCGCGGGCACTGGGAACGACGAGACCAGGCCTTCGGGCACGCCGTAGGAGCCGTCGGACACCACCGCCGTCGAGGTCCAGTCGCCATCACGGGTGCCGTAAACCCAGGTGTAGACGTGATCAATGGCCGCGGCCGCGGCCGACGCCGCCGAGGACTCGCCGCGCACCTCGATAATCTCGGCGCCGCGCTTCGCCACTCGCGGGATGAACTCCTCGGCGATCCACGACCGGTCGACCTGGTCGACCACGGGCTTGCCGTCGATCTCGGCGTGGGTGATGTCGGGGTACTGCGAGGCGGAGTGGTTGCCCCACACGGTGACTTTGGAGATCTGGCCGACGCGGACAGCGAACTTATTGGCCAGCTGGGCCAGCGCCCGGTTGTGATCGAGCCGGGTCATCGCGGTGAACCGGTCGGCGGGCACGTCGGTGGCGTGTGCCCGGGCGATGAGCGCATTGGTGTTGGCCGGGTTGCCGACCACGAGGACGCGGACGTCATCGGCGGCACCGTTGAGCGCCTCGCCCTGGGGCTTGAAGATGCCGCCGTTGGCCTCAAGGAGGTCGGCGCGTTCCATGCCCTTGGTGCGGGGCTTCGCACCGACCAGCAGTGCCACGTTGGTGCCCTCGAAGGCCGGCGTCACGTTGTCGTAGACGTCGACCCCGGCAAGTAGCGGGAACGCGCCGTCCTCGAGCTCGAGTGCCGTGCCCTCGGCGGCCTTCACCGCGTCGGGGATCTCTAGCAGGCGCAGCCGGACCGGGCGATCGTTCCCGACGAGCTGGCCGGATGCGATCCGGAACAGCAGCGCGTAGCCGATCTGGCCGGCCGCACCGGTGACAGTGACGTTGACAAGGGACTGCGCCATCGGTGCTCCAGGCTGCTCTCGGCAGACGAACGAACGGCCGAGCCTGCCCGGACCGTCACCAGAACTGCGGGAGTACCCAGGTCGACGTCCCGCCCAACACCCGCGTCAAAAGTGCCGGGAACCCGCCCGAGGGATCGACGCACACCCGCCTCCGGCAGTAGGTACGACCCGTGTCGGCAGCACACCCCCGCCGGTGACCAGCTGTTAGCGTTGCGGCAGGACGCGCGCGCCGCGTTGATAGCGTGCGACCGGGTGGGAGCGCGCGGGGCACCCCGCGACGGCCCCGGCGACGCCCCCGGAGTCCGCGCGGCGCCGTCACCAGGCGCGAGAGGAGAGCCCGCAGTCGTGGCGAAGATCAAAGTGGAGAGCACCGTCGTCGAACTGGACGGCGACGAGATGACCCGGATCATCTGGCAGTTCATCAAGGACAAGTTGATCCACCCGTACCTCGACATCGACCTCGAGTACTACGACCTCGGGATCGAGCACCGCGACGAGACCGAGGACCAGGTCACGGTCGACGCCGCGAACGCGATCAAGAAGTACGGCGTCGGCGTCAAGTGCGCGACGATCACGCCGGACGAGGCCCGCGTCGAGGAGTTCGGCCTCAAGCGCATGTATCGCTCGCCCAACGGCACGATCCGCAACATCCTGGGCGGCACGATCTTCCGCGAGCCGATCGTCTGTTCCAACATCCCGCGCTACGTCCCGCACTGGACCCAGCCGATCGTCGTCGGACGTCACGCCCACGGCGACCAGTACCTCGCGCAGGACTTCAAGGTGCCCGGCCCGGGCACCGTCACCATCAGCTACACCCCCGACGACGGTGCCGAGGGGGCCGAGCCGATGGAGTTCCAGGTCGCGAAGTTCCCCGAGGAGGGGGGTGTCGCGCTGGGCATGTACAACTTCAAGGACTCCATCCGCGACTTCGCCCGCGCCTCGCTGCGCTACGGCCTGGACCGCCACTTCCCGGTCTACCTGTCGACGAAGAACACCATCCTCAAGGCGTACGACGGCATGTTCCGCGACACCTTCGAGGAGGTGTTCGAATCGGAGTTCAAGGCCGACTTCGACAAGGCGGGCCTGACCTACGAGCACCGCCTCATCGACGACATGGTCGCGGCGGCCCTCAAGTGGGAGGGCGGCTACCTCTGGGCCTGCAAGAACTACGACGGCGACGTCGAGTCCGACATCGTCGCCCAGGGCTTCGGCTCGCTGGGCCTGATGACCTCGGTGCTCATGACCCCCGACGGGACGGTCGAGGCCGAGGCCGCCCACGGCACGGTGACCCGGCACTTCCGCCAGCACCAGGAGGGCAAGGAGACCTCGACCAACCCGATCGCGTCGATCTTCGCGTGGTCGCGGGGCCTGGCCCAGCGAGGGCGCCTCGACGGCAACGACGCGCTCGTCGACTTCGCCGAGAAGATCGAGAAGGTCTGCGTCCAGACCGTCGAGGACGGCAAGATGACCAAGGACCTCGCGCTGCTGATCGGCAAGGACGCGCCGTACCTCAACACCCAGGACTTCCTCGACGCGATCGACGAGGGCCTGCAGAAGGCGATGGCCGACTGACCCGGCGCCCGCCAGCGCCACGAAGGGCACCCCCGCGCTCGACGCTCTGGGGTCCCTCGACGCGGGTGGGTCGGCCCGCGGCTGCGCGGCCGGGGTGACCAAGTGACCGCAGGGGGAAAGGAACCTTCGAGTACGCCATCGCAACAGTGCCTTGATCTGCAGGCTTTGGGTGTCCGCGGCGACGCCCGACGCCTACGGTAACAGCGCGTGGCCTACCGGACCCGACTCGATCGAGACTTGGACCTCCGCTCTCGCTGCGGGCCGTGATATTGGGTGCCAGCCTGGGTACTTGGGCGGCACCGCCGCCGCCTCGGGAGGTCCGTCATGGTCGAGTCGTCCGAGCCCCGGGGAGTCGCGGAGAAGCTGATCTCCTCCCATCTCGTCGACGGCGACATGACTCCGGGCGAGGAGGTGTCGATCCGCATCGACCAGACGCTCACCCAGGACGCGACCGGCACCCTGGTCATGCAGGAGCTCGAGGCGTTCGGGCTGGAGCGCGCGCAGACCGAGGTCTCGGTGCAGTACGTCGACCACAACCTGCTGCAGACCGACGAGAAGAACGCCGAGGACCACGCCTACCTGCACTCGGCCTGTCGGCGCTTCGGGCTCTGGTACTCCAAGCCGGGCAACGGGGTCTCGCACCCGACGCACATGCAGCGCTTCGGCAAGCCGGGGAAGACGATGATCGGGTCGGACTCCCACACCCCGGCCGCCGGGTCGCTGGGGATGCTCGCCATCGGCGTCGGCGGGCTGGAGGTGGCGCTCGCGATCACGGGACGCCCGCTCTCGGTCCGCATGCCCGAGATCTGGGGGATCGAGCTCGTCGGTGAGCTGCCGCCGTGGTGCTCGGCCAAGGACGTGATCCTGGAGATGCTGCGTCGCAACGGCACCAAGGGCGGCACCAACCGCATCCTGGAGTACCACGGCCCGGGTCTGGAGACGCTGACGGCGATGGACCGCCACGTCATCGCCAACATGGGGGCGGAGCTCGGGGCGACGACGACGGTCTTCCCGGCCGACGACGCCGTGCGCGCCTTCCTCCGTGCGGAGGACCGCGAGGACGACTTCACCGAGCTGGTCGCCGACGAGGGCACCGAGTACGACCTCACCGAGCGCATCGACCTGTCGGAGATCGTCCCGCTCATCGCGAAGCCGTCGTCCCCCGGCAACGTCGTCCCCGTGTCGGAGGTGGCCGGCGAGCCGGTCGGCCAGGTGGTCATCGGCTCCTCGGCCAACCCCGGCCTGCGGGACTTCGCGATCGCTGCCCGGATGGTCGACGGGCGCCAGACCAACGACGCGGTGAGCTTCGACGTCAACCCGAGCTCCCGGGAGATCCTCTCCGACCTCACCAAGTGGGGCGGGACGTTCTCGCTGATCGCGGCGGGGGCGCGCATCCACCAGGCCGGGTGCATGGGATGCATCGGTATGGGTCAGGCGCCCGCTCCGGGCACGAACTCGCTGCGGACCTTCCCCCGCAACTTCCCCGGCCGCTCCGGTGGTGGCGCGGACGACCACGTCTGGCTGTGCTCGCCCGAGACCGCGGCGGCGAGCGCGCTCACCGGCGTCATCACCGATCCCCGCGAGCTCGCCGAGAAGCTCGGTCTGACCTGGGGCGACCTCGGGCTGCCGGAGCACGCGACGGTGAACACCTCGATGCTCTCCGAGCCGCCCTCGGAGGCCGACGCCCGCGACGTCGAGCTGGTCAAGGGCCCGAACATCTCCGGGCTGCCCGAGTTCGACCGGTTCCCCGACTCGCTCGAGGTGCCGATCCTGCTCAAGGTGGGCGACGACATCTCCACCGACGACATCTCCCCCGCCGGCGCGGCCGCCCTGCCCTACCGCTCGAACATCCCGAAGCTGGCGCAGTTCGCCTTCGTCCGGATCGACGAGGACTACCCGGCGAACGCGGAGGAGATCAAGGAGTCCGGGGGCCACGCGATCGTCGGGGGCGACAACTACGGGCAGGGATCGTCGCGCGAGCACGCGGCGATCTGCCCGCGCTACCTGGGGCTGCGGGTGGTGATCGCGAAGTCGTTCGCGCGGATCCACTGGCAGAACCTCGCGAACTTCGGGATCCTCGCCCTCGAGTTCACCGACGGCGCCGACTACGACGCCCTGGAGCAGGGCGCGACGCTGTCGTTCTCCGGTCTGCACGACGCCCTGCAGGGCGGCTCGGAGATCACCGCGAGCGTCAACGGCACGGAGTACACGTTCCGCCACCAGCTCTCCGACCGGCAGGTGTCGATGGTGCTGGCGGGCGGGCTGATCCGCGAGATCGCGGAGTCGGACGACTGAGACTCAGGAGGGGTCGAGCAGGCCGTCGGGCGGGTCGAGCACGACCCGCCCGCCGGCCACGTCCACCGTCGGGACGATGGCCCTGACGAAGGGCACGAGCAGCTCGCCGCCGGCTCGAGCGGGGCGGGGTGACCGCACCCGGCTGGGAGAAGGTCACGATGACCGTCAACGGACGCGGATCGTGGCGATCCTTCGCCCTCGGTCAGCCCGGGAAGCGAGCTCTTCGGGCTCTTCGAGGGGGCGCCTTCCGTCGGTGCACGGCCGCGATGCTGATTCGCCCGGCGCAGCCACGGGTGGATGGGGCTCGGCACCCGCCGCCGAGTTCGGCGATCTGAGAGGTGAGTGCGACCGCTTTGGGCTCGCGGCGCCCGTCACGCCGCGGCACCTTCACGGCCTTGGTTCGTGTGCCCGGAGAATCGTGCGTCGGTCGCGGTTCTCAGAATCTTCTGCTGGCGGGGACGTGGGGAGGCACGCCCGGTCCGTGGTGCCCGGAGCAGACCCGGGGTTGGCCGTGGTGTTCTCGGTGGAACAACACGGGCTGCTACCTCGGCTGAACACATCCCCCGCCCAGCGCCAGACTGCGGTGAACAACCCGGGTGGGCCGGTCGCGAGAGATGGCCCGCGCACGTTGCCGCTCCGGCTTGTTCTCTCTCACTGCACGTGAGACGTTGGTCACCTCCGGTTCACCTCGCAGCCGGGTGACGCCGACTCGTCGAGCTGGCCACCGGCACTGCGGCCGGAGCCCGCGTCGGGATGGCCTGAGGACGATGCCTGGCGGGAGGTCGCATGGACCGCCGTGCAGGCCTTGACTACTCTGAACTCCTATCGAAGTACGCAGCGTTACCGTGTACTGACCCGGCCCGGGCCGGTCTGCGGGAGCAGCTCATCGTCGGGCTCCTGCCCGTCGCACAGGGTATCGCTCGCCGGTTCCTCGGGAAGGGAGAGGCGAGGGACGATCTGGAGCAGGTCGCGGCCGTGGGGCTACTCCGCGCGCTGGACCGGTTTGATCCCGCCCTAGGAACCGATTTCTTGTCGTACGCGGTGCCGACTATCACTGGCGAGCTGCGGCACTATTTTCGGGACGCCAGTTGGGTCGTTCGTTTCCCCCGCAGCATGAAGGATAGACATCTCGCGATCTTGGCGGCGTCCTCGACGTTGTCGGCGACCTTAGGGCGCGCTCCGACCACGACCGAGCTCGCCGAACACCTCGCCATCTCCCGGGCTGCGGTCAACGAGGTGCTTGCCACGGGCGTCTCGTGCCGCCCAATTTCGCTCGACCAAAGCCTGGGAGGCGACGACGACCCGGCCCATGGAAAGGTGATGGGAGTCAGTGGCGAGGGCTTCGACAACGTCGAGGCCCGAGTACTGCTCCGGGGCCTCGTGGCCTCGTTACCCACGCGCGAACGCACAATCCTGGTGATGCGGTTCATTCACTACCACACCCAATCCGAGATCGCCGTGGCCCTGCACATCTCTCAGAACCATGTCTCACGTGTCTTGGCCGCCACGCTGGCACGCCTACGTGAACAGGCCCAGGCGGCCGGGCTAGCAAGTCCATGAGCGGACAAAACGTCGCGGACGAATCGCGCCTGCAATCTCGTTGGCGGGCCAGCACGTCCGCAAGCTGTCCCGCCGGGAGGTAAGCGACCCGGAAATAGCCTACGGATGGGCGGTTCGTGTCGTGTCCCCCGCCGTACCTCGATGGCGCTGCGGGGGGGCGGGGGGTCCGAGCCGTTTGTGGCCGGTCAGGCCGAGCGCGAGGTCGTCGACAATGGCGGCCGGCGCGGCCCGGTTGGCCTTGAGCTCGCGGCGCTGCTCACGCAGCGCGACCGCGAGGCGGCGCAGCTCGCCGCGGCGGACAGCTTGGGCGCGGCTGGCCTGCAGGGGTAGGCGGCGGCGGGCGAGGGTGATCAGGTCGGCATCGGAGAGTTCCCCCGGGCCCGGGCCCGGGGGTGTCGTCGCCGTCGCGCAGCAGCGCCTTCCAGCCGGTTGAGGAGCATGCTCGGCGATCCACGCCAGCGCGCAGGAAAACCCACGGCTGGTGTCGGCACGGTGCAGGTCGCGATCACCACGCCGATCGGCTGGGATGTCTGCAAGGAGTCACGCCCGACGAGCGAAGGGGCTTCTGAGCCGGCCAGACGGTGGGCCAGGCCAGCGCCGGCTCCACCCGCGGACAAGTCAAGTTCAAGGCACACGCCATCACGACACGGCCTGATCAACTACGAGCCACCCGGGTGGTCAGGGGCACCGAGCCTGGTAGCGGACCAGGTCGGAACCGCTGAGTCACACACTCACAGATCAACTACCGCCTCCGAGCACTGCTGCACCGCGGAGCACTCGCACGGCAAACCGGGACAGCGGCGTAGGCCGGGCGCCAGGTCCCGGGCAGAAGCACCCACGAGCCCGACCGCCCCGGTCTCGCCCCGGCCCGGCCTGCTGAGCCGGCGCCGGACCCGTCGTCACCGCGACGGCTGGTGCGCGATCACGGTAGGTGCGACGCGCGGTTTCGCGGACACGACGGCCCACTCCGCGGACAGCTGAGGACCTCAGACGTGGAGGATCAGCGCCGAGCCCTGGCCGCCGCCGCCGCAGAGGCTGGCGACCGCGTAGCCGCCGCCGCGGCGCCGCAGCTCGTGGGCGCAGTGGACTGCGAGGCGGTTGCCGGTGGCCCCGATCGGGTGACCGAGGGCGATGGCCCCACCGTCGGTGTTGATCTTATCGGATGGCAGTCCGAGCTCGCGTGCCGACTGGATGGCCACGGCCGCGAACGCCTCGTTGATCTCCCACACGTCGACGTCGGGGGGGTCGATGCCCTCGCGGTGCAGGGCCTTGAACGCGGCGTTCGAGGGTTGGGAGAGCAGGGAGTTGTCCGGACCGGCGACCCAGCCGTGGCTGTGGATCTCGCACAGCGGCTCGATGCCCAGCTCCTGGGCCTTCCGGGCCGACATGACCACGGTGGCGGAGGCACCGTCGGAGACCTGCGAGGAGCTGCCCGCCGTGATCGCGCCCTCGGTGTCGAACGCCGGCTTGAGCTTGCCCAGCCCCTCGGCGGTGGTGTCGCCGCGGACGCCCTCATCCTCGGTGACGGTGATCGGGTCGCCCTGGCGCTGCGGCACCTGGACGCCGGCGATCTCTGCCTCGAACCGGCCGTTCTTGGCCGCGTCGGCCGCGCGCTGGTGCGAGGCCGCGGAGACCTCGTCCATCTCCTCCCGGGACAGGCCCGCTGCCCGGGCGAACCGCTCGGTGGAGGCGCCCATCGACTCGTGGTCGTAGACGTCGGTGAGTCCGTCGTGGTCGGTGGCGTCTTGCAGCTTGCCCGAGCCGTACTTGTAGCCCTGTCGGGCCTTCGGGAGCAGGTGCGGGCCGCCGGTCATCGACTCCATGCCGCCGGCCACGACGATGTCGTACTCCCCGGCCTGGATCATCTGGTCGGCCAACGCGACGGCGTCGAGGCCGGACAGACAGACCTTGTTCAGCGTGAACGAGGGCGTGGACATGGGGATGCCGGCGTCGCTCGAGGCCTTGCGGGCCGGGTTCTGGCCGTTGCCGGCCTGGATCACCTGACCCATGATCACGTACTCGACCTGCTCGCCGCTGATGCCGGCGGCGTCCAGCGCGGCCTTGATCGCGGTGGTGCCCAGGTCGCCGGCCGTCATGCCGGCGAAGGCGCCGGAGAGCCTGCCGATGGGGGTGCGCTTACCGGAGACGATCACAGAGCCGGGCATATGGAGTCCTTCTGGTCGATGGGTGGCGTGACGGTGGGCCGGGACGACCGACCACCGAGGCGGTCACGGCCCTGCGGTACCCCTGCGGGATGCGCGACCGGGATCCAAGACCTACCCGCCCGCCGATGATCGATTGCAGGGTCAGGCACCCCGGAGAACGATCGGAATCGGTTCAGTCGGCGGGTCGCGGGGTGTGGTTGCCTCGTTTCCCGGCGCCAGCCGGGCGAGGGGAGCGAGGTCGGGCGCAAGTCAGCGGTTCAGCATGGCCAGCTCCTCGGGGCCCGCCGGGGGGTGGCGGCCCCGTGGCGTTGCGGTGCCGGGCGGCGATCAGGGTGTTGTGCTGGCTGTGGGCCGGTGGGTGCCTCTGCACACGCACGCCGGCGCGGTCGGGGCGGGCCCGCAGCATGCAATAGCTGTGGCCCCGGCACGGTGTAGAGGGTGGCCGCCACGAGCAGGATCAGCTCCGTGTCCTCAGGGCGGCAGCGGTTCGTCCCTGGTTTCGGGTAGGAAGGGCAGCATGATGATCCCGAGCTGGTAGGCCGAGCCCATGTACAGCGCGGTATCGGCCGCCCGTACGCCTATGGACTGGCGATCGGCGGAACGGGCCGCCGAAGATCGGCATCGTCTGGACCGGCAGCCCGTCGGCGGCCTCGACGTCTCCGCGGACACCGGACGGGGCACGGCGCGCGCCTCGTCAGCGTTCGCCACGCCCACCCGTCCGGGCCCGGTCGGCGGGAGCGTCGCTGCGGGATGAACGGCGAGATCCACCGGGCCGGGCCGGGTCACGACGGGACGCGTGCAGATCAGGTCAGCGCCTCAAGCGCAATCTTGGTCCAGCCCGGCTCCTGGCCCGCGCCCTCGGGCCTCCGACCGAATCCAACGAGCCCACTCGAGCTCGCGAACGTGGCGGCGACGATCGTCGCCGACGGCCGTGGTGCCCGCCGTCTCCGATCTCCTCGATCACCGACCGGGACGGCCGTGCCGTCCGTCTCCCCACGCCCCCGTGCACCCGGGCCGTGCCGCGGTCAATCGACGGGCAGCTCCGGACGGCACTGTCCCAGGACTGGCGACGCGGGACCGCCGCGGGCGCGGCCGCCGAGGCGGGATGGGACCGCCCGATGATCAGCAAGACGGGCACGAGGCAGCGGTCCGCGTCGGCGGCCTTCTTGGGGGCCACCGAGGCCTACGCCAGCGCCGTGATGACGTTCTCCGACGGGGCGGCGCGCCCGGTCTACGTGGACCCGGTGCGGCCCTGCTCGACCGGCGATCTCACCGGCGGTTCGGTTCCCGCCGAGACCTGGTACGACGCCATGCTTCCGCTCCACGAGCACGTCCCACGGGCCCCCGTTCCCGACGCGCAGGCCCATGCTTCCGATCCGATATCGGACGGAGTCGGTAGGGCCGGTCGTAAGGAGATCGTCAGGTCGTGGACGACCTCGACGAACGGTCATCCGCATACGTTCCACGCGCACGTGGCGACGGAGGAGGGGGATGGGTCCCGACGACGCAGGCGCACACCCCGCCCCTGCACAGGGCCAGCTGAGCAGGGTTGCCGGTGAGGCCATCTTGATGATCAACCAGCGCCCCTCGAGGCGCGGCCCACCGAAGCCGTCATCGCGATCATGCGGCAGGCCGGCTGGCTCGTCGACGAGCCCGCCCTCGCGCGGATGACCCCCATGCAGCGCCGGGTGGACGGTTACCGCCTGGCATCGCTGTTGCGCATGGACGCCGACCCCGACGCGCAACGCCTGGCCGGCGAGTTGCTGGCAGGGATACCGAGCCGCCTGTTCCTCGAGCATCCGGCGGATACGGTCCGCGGCGCGCAGCAGCCGGGTGTCGGCATCGATGGCCGTGGACAGGTCCACCACCGGCTCCAGCATCCCGGCCGCGAGCAGGGCGGTGACCCGGCCGGCGAGGTCGTCGAGTACCGGGCGCGGACACCGCCCGCGGAGGGTGAGCAACGCGGCGACCGACACCGCCCTTCCAGCGCCGCGCAGGGCCCGGGCCGCCCGCGCTCCCGAGCTCGACCGGGTTTGGTCGTGTGGCAGGCAGGCAACCCGCGCGCGTCCAACCAGTGCGCCCGCAAGGAGTGCCAAACATGTCGAGTCCAGAGAAGGACAAGAACTACAACCTGATCACTGTGCTGCAGCAGGCGCTGGAGAACACTTGGCAGGTTGACCAATACATCTCCGACGCGGAGGGCGACGGCGACAACGACCTCGCCGAGTGGTTCCGCATGGTCAAGGCGAACAACCAGAAGGCCGGCGAGGACGGCAAGAAACTCCTCGCAAGCCGGCTCTCCACCTGAGCCAACCGAGGTGATCAGCGACCAGCAAGGGCTGGCGGCTCGACCCGAGACACCCTGCCTCGGACGCCGATCCGCGCAGGGGTAACTACGGGCCTCCGGCGCCGGATCATGGCCACGCTTCCGATCCCCGCTACGCCGTGCGCCACCATCGCGATGGCGCCGTACACGGGGGGTCGGCGAGCGCGGGGCCGTGGAGGCACACCGCCCCGGGCGCGGAAAAGGAGACAGCGCCAAGAAGCGAGGCGGCGAACGAGCCCGCAGAAAGGGCCCCGGCTGATCGACCGCGCACGCACCGGGCTGTGCAAGCCGGCCGCTCGAAAGCGGGTGACTGATCCGCCCAAGCTGTCGTGCTCGGCAAGCTGCGGGCCGACGCTCCTGGGGGCAAGAGCTCGACCTGTCCGTCCTCCCGTGACGTGGGGTCGCGTGGTTCGTTGGACCGACATGGGCGACCATCGGCGTGGGTCACCGCACTCCACCGCCACGGGTACACACCGCCGCGAGGAGCTGGCCCGTCGTGCCGCCGCCCTCCATAGGACGCAGCGGCGCCTGCGGCAGGTCGACACCGCGGCGGCGCTGCTGCTGACCGCGATGCCGACCACGCCTTTCACTCCACCGACCGGGTGAGGGAGCGCCCGGAGCGAAGGGGCCGGGCCGCTCATGACCCGTTCGTTCAATCAATCGGACGTGTTTCGGGAGGAGTCGGGTGGACGAGTTGAAAGCGCCACCGGCTGGAACATCGAAATCCAGATGAAGATCCCTCCCGACGCCCCCGACCGAAGAACGACCCCCGTCCGCGGCGGTGTCTACCCAAGACCGTCTGCATTCCCTTGCGACGACCACCACGACATACAGGACCTGCTCGAACGCTGCGCGCACCGCTTCCAGGTAGGCCACCAGGGCCGCCTGCTGACACCGCCGACACGCCCAGACAGCCCAGACGTGGAAGTCCGTGGCGAGTAAGGAGGCGGCAGCGCGGGCTGCGGTGCCCACGGCGCCGATCGCACGGTGCGGGTGGCGCATCCATCGTCCGATGAGTCGGCTCTATGCCAGCTTCGGGGTTATTAGCGGCAAGCTGAGGGCGCGGGCACTCGACCCGCCCCTACACCTCGGCCAGGCGCTCAACGGGCGATGACTTCCCCGAGCCGGCGGGTCAGCATCGCGTTCTCGCGGTAGTCCACCGGCACGACGATCACCGATGGGCGCCCGGTCTGGGAGAACGCGTCCTTGAGCGCGGGCCCGAACTCCTCGGCCGATTTGATCCGCCGCGCGTGGCAGCCCAACCCCTCGGCGATCGTGACCAGGTCCGGGGCCGGGAAGTCGGTGCCGAAATGGCGACCGAACTCGGTGTCCATCTTCCAGGAGATCATTCCGTACCCGTTGTCCTCCCACACCACGTTGACCGGCGCCACGCCCAAGCGGGTGGCGGTGGCCAGCTCCGCGGCGTTCATCAAGAACCCGCCGTCGCCGGAGACCGCGCACACCCGATGCTCGGGGTGCACCAGGGCCGCGGAGATCGAGCCGGGCAGCGCGATGCCCATCGAGCAGAAGCCGTTGGAGATGAGGCAGGAGTTCGGCGCGTAGGTCGGCCAGTACCGGGCGATCCACAGCTTGTGGGCCCCGACGTCGCTGATCAGGACGTCGTCGTCGTCCATCTCGGCGCGCAGCTCGGCGAGGATCCGCTGGGGCTTCATCGGGAAGTCGCCGGTCTCCGACTCGGCCTGCGCCCCGGCCTCGGTGATCTCCGCGGTGAGCGCCTCACGGACCCGGTGGTGCAGGGCGATGTCGGGGTAGTGGTGCTCGGCGGTGAGGCCCTCGTTGATCGCCCACAGCGCGGCGGCGACATCCCCGACGATCTCCACCGTCGGTCGGTACGCGCCGTCGACCTCGGCCGGGTCGAAGTCGATGTGCAGCAGACGCTTGGTCCGTCCGATGTTCCAGTTCGACGGCGGCCACTCCACCAGGTCGTAGCCCACCGCAATGACCAGATCGGCGGCCTCGAACGCCTCCGCGGCCTGATCCTTCGAGCCCAGCCCCACTGCGTAGAGGCTGCGCTCGTGGCGGTCGGACAACGCGCCCTTGCCCATGAACGTCATCCCGGCGTAGATGCCGGTCTCGTCGACGAACCGCTGCAGCTGGCGGCTCACCCGGGTGCGCACGCAGCCCTGGCCGACCAGCAGCACCGGGTGCTCGGCCCGCGCGATGAGATCGAGCGCGGCGGCGATCGACTTGTCGTCGGGCACCGGGCGGCGGACCTTCTCCGGCGGCACGATCGGGGCGCTGTCCACCTCGTGCTTGGCGATGTCCTCGGGCAGCTCGACGTGGGTGGCGCCCGGCTTCTCGGCCGCCGCGAGCTTGAACGCCTTGCGGATGACCTCGGGGATGGTGGTCTCGTCCCGCAACGAGGTGGTCCACTTGGTGATCGGCGTGAACATCTCGACGACGTTCATCGCCTGGTGCGATTCCTTGTGCAGCCGCGTCGTCGCGCCCTGCCCGGTGATCGCGACCACCGGGGAGTTGTCCATGTTCGCGTTCGCCACCCCGGTCACCAGGTTGGCCGCGCCGGGGCCGAGCGTGGACAGGCACACCCCGGGCTGGCCCGTGAGCCGGCCGTACACGTCGGCCATGAACGCCGCCCCGGCCTCGTGGTGGGTGGCCACGAAGCGCACCGACGACTCCCGCATCGACATCAGCAGGTCGGCGTTCTCCTCCCCAGGAACCCCGAAGACGTACTCGACGCCCTCCGCCTCCAGACACCGCATAAACAGATCGCTCGCCCTCACCGCAGCCGTCGCCCCCACCGGCCCGCGCTGTGACCGCGCCGCGACCACCGTCGAACGCGGCACCGCGCGCCCGCAGTGCTCAGCGACCAATCGCGGGCCGGAGATCCCCCAAGGATCATCGCTCGGGCTTGGTCGCCTGATCGGCTGCTTCATCCGCCGCCTGGGCGCTCGAGCGGGCGGTGTCCCCGGCGGAGTGCCGGACCTGGCTGACCGCGCCCAACACGTCCTTGGCGAACGCGCGCTGCTGGGCCAAGAGACGATCACCGAAATCGAACATCGCGTCGAGGACCTCCTCGGGATTGGCCCGCGCGTGCCGACCGCGCTCGCTGACCTCCCCGAGCAGTTCCCGGGCCTGCTCGGTCCACTGCTCCCAGGCCTGACTCATCGTCGCCTCACTACGACGAGTCAGCTCGGTCAAACGCTCCATCGGGGTGCCGCCAGAGGAACTCTCTGAGGGCGACTGGTCGGCCGGTGTGTTCATGTTGATGCGCTCCTCCTCAGAACGACGCTGCCCTGCCAGCGCCTACCCACTACCAACGGGAAGCTGATCATCTTCCGTAGGTCGTTCTGAGCGTAGTGGCCAGCCCCGCGCAGGAGTATCAGATCCGCTTTCTCCGTCCGGGCCCCCGCATCGGCACTCTTGATCTGTTCGAGTCGACATCTGCCGAGTCGACACCTCTCTATCTCCGCCGTCCTTCGTGTGCGTGGACCCGGGCTGGGGCGGATGCCACGGTCACAGCTGGCGCTCGGTGCTGCATTCGACCGATGGTCACGATGCGGTCACGCCGTGAGCGGCGGGGGCGATAATGCAGTCGAGCCGGCCGCGCCAGGTGCACACTGCGACCGACGGTGCGGGGCTGGACCCCCCGCTGGCGGCACGATCGACACGGCCACCGTCAACGAGGATTTGACGCCGGGCTCGCCGGGCTCGCCGGCCGCACTGGTGCGCGGGTGCCGCTGCTCGGTGCTGGCCAACGCCTTCTAGCGCGTCGGGGCCGAGCGGTGCCCGCTGGTTGACCCGGCCTGCGGACTACATCAGCTGCCCGAGGCCGATCGGGGTTCTCCCCCACCGCATGGGCGAGCCCGACCTCGCTCGCGCCGGCGGCGGTCGCCGGGGCGCCGGAACCGGACCCCCGGGGGGACCACCACCGCCGCACCCTGACCCAACGCGCACCGGGCACGGGGCCGTGGTCGACGACAACCGGGTGGCCCGCCGTGGCGCGCCCGACGAGTCGGCGTCGTCGTCGGCGCGAGTGCAGACGAAGACGAAGAGCAAGAGCAAGAGCAAGACGAAGAAGGGACAACGGCGCCACCTACCGACACAAGACCGCCGCTGGGCCACTCATGTCATAGTCACCTGCCGGCCAACGACACACGTCAGGTCGTCCCCGACACGTCACGCCGTGCCCGAAAAGGGACGGTGTTACCGAAAGGGATGCTATGCACAACGCTGTGCAGCCGTTGATCGAGCTGAGTAGATGGGCACGCAGCAGCGGGTTGGAGATCGTCCTGCTGCTCACCGGCTCGATCTTGGCGGCAAGGATGGTGCGCTGGCTCAGCGCGCGGATCACGGGACGGATCGACGAGCGCGAACGACGATCCGGCGCCGTGGTCAGCTCGGAGGCGGCCAAGCACCGGCACGCCCTGACCCAGGTCCTGACCTGGACGACCGTGGTGCTGATCTATGGCGTCACCGCGGTACTGATCCTGGGCCGACTCGGGATTTCGTTGACCACGCTGGCGGCGCCGGCGGCCATCGCGGCGGCGGCCGTGGGCTTCGGGGGGCAGCGCCTGGTGCGCGACATCCTCGCCGGGTTCTTCGTCATCGCCGAACGTCAGTACGGCTACGGCGACATCGTGCGCTTCGAGGTGGACGGCACCAGCGGCAAGTCGGTGACCGGCACCGTGCAGGAAGTCACCCTGCGCGCGACGGAACTACGCACCCCCGAGGGTGAAGTCGTCATCACCTCGAACGGGCAGATCATCCAGGTCACCAACCTCACCCGGGACTGGGCCCGCTGCGTGGTGGACGTGCCCCTGCCGGCCAGCGTCGACGTCCCCACCGCAACCGAGCTCCTCCAGCAGGTGGGCGCGGACGCCTGCGCCGACCACGACCTGTCGACCGTGCTGCTCGATCAGCCCTCGGTCATGGGGGTGGAGGGCATCGGACTCGACAAACTCAACATGCGCCTGGTGGCCCGCACGCTGCCGGGCAAGCAGTTCGACGTTGGGCGTGATCTGCGGGTGCGGGTGACCGAGGCGTTCAAACGCGAGGGCATCGCCAGCACCCCCACGGTTAACACCGAGACCACGAGCGTGGGTTCATGAGCACCGGACGCGCCCGCTACTCCACGGTGGGCCTGACCGCGTTCTTCCTGGCCACGTTGGCCCTCTACATCCTGGTGCGCCCCTCATCGAGCACCCCGTACCCCGACGACCCGGCGTCGAACACTGCGGTGCCGACAAGCACCACGCCCAGCACCGCGCCGACATCGAGCACGGAACTCCCGTCCACCTCCGCGCCGCGCGGGAGCAGCACCAGCCCCGCGCTTACCCCACCCGGGACATCTGGCGCTTCCAACAGCCCGGGCACCGCCACCGACAGGCCGGTTCCGGGCCCGCCGGGTCAGCGCTAGACCGCCGTCTCCACCTCACACGACGGCCGCCTCCGGAACCGGGATGCCGGTGCCCGTGGCGATAGAGGCTGCAGATCGCCAGTGGACGCGGGAGTCGGCAGCGCTGATGCCGGCGGCGGTCGAGCTCCGGCGTCGCGTCCCGGGCCCGCCGACCTTAACGATGCACCTGCTCTCGGGCTACTTGAGCTACCGTCGTCGGGTAGCACGTCCGCGCGCAACGCTCCAAAGACCTCCTGGCCGAGCAGCTCCAGCACGCCCTGACCAGCCGCGTGATCATCGAACATGCCAAGGGCATCGTGGCCCAGCGCCACCACGAGGGCCTCGACCCGGCGTTCGCGCGGTTGCGCTCGTACGCGCGGGGTCACCATCTCCGGCTGGCCACGGTTGCGGGTCAGGTGGTGGCCGGCGAGCTCGACCTTTCCTAGCGAGCCCCACAGCGCTGATGGAGCGGCCGAGATCGTCACGACGGGTAAGGGTTTGGTCACGGGTGGATGTTTCGGTGCGTGTCCCCCACGGTGGGAAACGACAGCCCGGACCGCGCCGAGCGCCGCTCTCGTAAGTATGAGCAGAGCGGCACCCCGCAGAGCAGGGACAGGCGCGGCTCCTGATGTACGCCGTCCGTGATCAAGCGAAGCTTGGTTCAGAGGAGAAGACCGCACGGGTCCGCGGAGGTGTCGCCGTGGCTGGTGCCGGCGGGCTCCGCCGCGGAGGTGATGCTCTTCAAGAAGGTGCTCCCAGCTCGTGAGCGGTGAGCCTGTGAACCGCCGGGCTTCCCTGGTCACCAGGCGTGCGGGATGTGCTGGTCGCGGTCGCCACACGTGGCGTACCCGCCCGCGCGGTCGAGCCACAGGGCGAGGAGGGTTCGGTGATGTCGTCGAGGTAGAGCCCGACTCCGCAGACCCCACAGTGATCGTCGATGGTGGGCGCGGCGGCAGTCACCTCGCGGGGCCAGGGTGGGGCCGGCCGGTAACAGCGGCAGTGGCGGTTCGCGGCGCGGGCCGGCGCAGCCCCTCCAGAGCAGTGTCGGTGGCGGCCCTGGCAGCCGGACCGGTCGCGGCTCCCAGCGGGAGGAGGTCGCGGGCGGCTCGCAGCGCCAGGTAGGCGTCTCCGCGTCCACCAGCCGCCAGGTGCGCGCACGCGGTCAGGACGGCGATCGCCGGGTCGGGCACGTGGCCGTCCTGTCCGGCGTTGGTCCTGACGCGGTGGGCCAAGCTGGCGCGCAGCAGGGCCTCGAGTCGTCCGTCGACGACTCCGGCCGGGAGCTGCGCGAGATCACCCAGCGCGCGCAACGCAACGACGACCGCGACGGCCAGCGGCGGGGGCCCGTCGGCGCCGGCTCCGTCCTCTCCTCGGGTGCTGGTCACGACGCTGCCCCGGACAACGGGACAGACGTCACGGCGTGCTCGAGGCTGGTCTCGATGGCGAGGTGACGATCGAGACGGGTGAGCCCGAGGAGTCGGCAGACGGGGCGACTGCTGGCGACCACCCGCAGATCGACGCCGGCCGACGTGGCCTGCCGCGCGAGCTCGACCAGCACACCGAGTCCGGCGGCGCCGAGGAACGTCGTCGCGGACAGGTCGCACACCAGCCGCGCCCCGCGCTGGTCAGGAGCTCCATCGGGAATCGCGCTGGGCGACCCGGCCGGGCCCGGTGAGGCGGCGATCCACACCGCCGCGCCCAGCGTGCGTCGCCATGCGGTGGCGGTGAGCCGGTCGATCTCCCCGATCGCGCGGACCACGATCACGCCCGCCCGAGGGATCGTGGCCGAGACGATCAGCGAGCCGTCGGCCAGCTCGACCGGGTGCGGCCCCGGCCACGACACCAACCGGCCGTGCTCGCACGAGCACTGGTCGACCGCGCAGGAGCAGGGCGACGACTCAGACCGTGGACAGGAACGTGACCAGTGAGGCAGCAAGGGTCCAGACCGACCTTCAACGAGCGCGTCCTCGGTGGAACCTGTGCTTCAGCCGCCTCCCGTGAGGCCGTCACAGCGGCGGCACGAGCGAGCGCGGTGGGTGGGTAGCGGCGGGACGCGAGGGGCAGATCACCGTTCGCGGCTGCGTGCGTCAACCGACCGTACGCTGAGCGTGACACAACCGATCGCGACACGGCAACCGATGCTGACACGCACCCGCGGGAGCAACGATGGGTCACGCTTCCGGGCCGGGTGGGGCGGGAGGCCCAGCGCATGTGACCGGCGCTCGGCGGCGGGGTGTGGAGCGGCTGTTCCGCGCGCGCACGAGGCTGCTAGACCGCCGCACGGCCGCAAGCGGCATCACGCACCGCAGGTCGTGGGTCCTGGAGGAACCCGGCGCTGGCCGCGGCCGCGCTGCGGCTGCAACGCTGCGGACGGGCTGGGCATCGGCGAGCTGCTCGAGCTCGAGCTGGACTGCGTGCACGAACTACCCGGTCACGGCAGCTGGCCTGAAGAGTTCCACTCGGCAAGATGGACACCGAGCGGATGGTCCCGATCGACGCCGAGGTCCTCGCGCAGACCCGACACGGTCGCCGGGCCGTGGGTCGGTTGCGCCACGGCTGCAACCGCTGAGACGGTCGAAATGACGACCGCACCATCCGCCCGCGCGAGCGCTCGCTTCCCAGACCGAGTCCCGATCGCGATCAGTGACTGGGCCGATGCAACCGGAAGCGTCGGCGCCGATCGAGGTGGTGGTCGGGGACCACGACGGCGCGTACGTCGCCGCTCCCACAGCATGATTCTGAGCCGCCCATCGGAGCGCGTCGCCTCTCGGTGCCCTCTGCCTTCATCAGATGCCGAGTCCGTCGTCGAACCAGACAGCGAGGGTGAGGGCCTGCTCGCCCGCGAGCGCAGTCAGCGCGTCACGGACGGCGACCGCGTGTGCGCGTAGCGCGGCGACGGGCATCGCACGTAGCCCCGGGATGTCGACGAGGGCCTGAGCGTGCCGGGTGACCTGCTCGACCTCGCTCGGGAGAGCCCGGCCACGGTGAAGCTCAATCCGGCGACGTGGTCCACCACCGCCTCCCGGGGCTCCCGCGGCGCCGACGAGGGGGCACGCTCGAACCAGACCACCACCTAGGTCCCCACTTCCGGCCAACTCGCCACGCCGGTGAACCTAGCCCGGGACGGCGACCACGCCGGGCCGGTTCGCCAGGTCGAGCCCGCGCGGATCCCCCACCAACCGCTACCGTCACCGTACGCTGACGGTATGAGGGTGGACCTGGGCCCGTTCCTCGACGAGCATCCCCACGGCGCCGCGCACCGTGAGCACGGCGCGGTCGCGGTGAGCGCCGCCGGGCGCCCGAGCCCGGGGCGGCGCCGGGACTACACCGCACCGAGGATGCGGGGCTGGTGTGGCTGCGGCTGGGCCGGGCCGACCCACCCGCAACGCGCGGTCTCCACCAGCGTTGGGCAGCGGCGCACCGAGTGGGAGCGGGTCAACCGGGCCGCGCGGGACGCCATCGAGGCCGACTGGTCGGCGCACGTGCACGAAGCACTGCCCACGCTGCGCGTGCTCGAGGTGATGGCCGCGCTGCGCGACGCCCAGCGGGCGCTGACCGCGGCGGTGATCGAGGCCCGCAGCGGGCACGCCTCGTGGAGCGAGGTCGCCGCCGCGGCCGGGATGGCCAAGCAGTCCGCGCACCGCCGCTGGGGCGAACACGACCCGCTGACACCCGAGCAGCGCTCGAAGGGCGGCCGACCCCGCACCCGCCCCGAGGACCCCGCAGGCGGGGGAGAGGCACCTGCGGCGGCCCGCCCAGCGCCCGGTCCCCAAACCCCGTCCGACCGCGCCCATGTCACCGCGCGGCTGGTGCGCCGGCTGGCCGACGAGCTCTCCCGGCGCACCGACCGCCACGTCGCCGCGACCTGGCAGGGCACCCGCAGCAGCGACCGGCGCCAGGGCGGCTGGCTGGTGGAGTGGAGCGCCGGACCCAACCGCGGCGAGATGCGCGAGCTCGCCGCCACCGCTATCGCCGAGGATCCGGAGCTGGCCGTGCTCGACACCGCCGCGCTGTCGTGGTGGCGCACCTGCAGCGACCTCGACGACGCCGCCGCCACCCCGGCCTGGCTCGAGGACCACCCCGACCAGGGCGAGAGCCTGCGCTACCTGACCTCGGACGCGCTGCCGGGCTGGCCCGAGCGACTCCCGGCGCGGACCCGGGCCCGCGCCGAGACCCTCATCGCCGTCGGCTGGGCCGCCCAAACCGCCAGCGACGCCGCCGACACCCTCGCCGCCACCGCCGCCCGCGGCGGCCCCGACGCAGTCAACGCCTGGCTCGACGACATCGCCGAGACCCAGCACGCCACCGTCATCGACCTGCCCAGCCGCCCCTGAACACCTTTGCCCCTAAACCGTCACCCGGTTATGACGGTTCTGGCGGAGCACGAGTGGTCGGCGATCAACGACGACGCGCGAGCAACTTCACGCGCCGTAGCGCTACAGCATGCCGTGGCGATGAAGGTGCCGTGAGTGATCCGAAGCCGCCGGTGTCGCTGGGAAAAGCTATCGGCGGCACCTTCTTCGCTGTGACGGTGTTCAGTCTGCTCATTGCCCTGATCGGGGCGGTGAACCACCATGCGGCGTCGCCGGCGCCGGTGCTGGCGGACAGCCCCGCCACGGCGAGCCCGGTCGCTGCGGCCCCAACCGAGGCGCCGGTGCCGAAGGTGATGCCCAACCTGGTCGGGTTGACCCGTCGGGGCGCTTCGGTTACGGGACATGCGTGTGTCACGCGTGGATCGGGTGCTGCGGGACCTGCGGGAGCATCGCGGTCCAGGCACTGCCACCCAGGCGAAGGTCATCCTGTCTGGCCTGCTGGGGCTCGCCGTTCGGATGGACGCCATCGAAGCAAATCCTGTCCGGGAGCTCACACCGACATCGCGCAAATCCAGGCGCGAGAAGATCGTGATCAGCGAGGAGGGCGTCGGTGAGCTGGTCGCCTTTCTGCGGGGCTCGGACGATGCGAACAAGTACGATCTCGTCGACCTGGTGGCAGCACTCGCAGGCCTGGGCTGCCGGATCGGGGAGCTGCTGGCCCTCGACTGGCCTCATGTTGATGACGAGGCTGGGACGTTGTCGATCGACGGAACGGTCATTCGAGTGCCCGGCTCTGGACTGGTTGTCCAGGACCACACGAAGTCGCGAGCCGGGATGCGAAGGATCACGCCTCCGTCCTGGGTGATGGAGTTGTTTGGCAACCGGCATCGGTCGTCGCACGGGCCATGGGTCTTCCCCTCGACGCGGGGGACGCTGCGCGACCCCGACACGACCCGCAGCCAGCTGCGGAAGGTGTTGCGCGGGACGCGGTGGGCCGGACTGCACCCGCACGCCTTCCGTCACCTCGTCGCGACGCGCCTCGACGCGGCCGGGCTCTCGGCACGGGAGATCGCGGACTACTTGGGACACGAGCGGGTGTCGATGACCCAGGACGTCTACATGTCCCGGCAGGTGACAGGGTCCGCTGCGGCGGCCGCCCTGGAGCGGCTCAACCCCACCCAAAGAGGTGGATAAAAGGTGTACCGATCTTGGAGCAGGCTCTTCGGCAGAGCGATGACCTGCGCTTGAGCGCCCCCGGCAGGATTCGAACCTGCGGCACCCGCTTTAGGAGAGCGGTGCTCTATCCCCTGAGCTACGGGGGCCCGTGAGGAGCCTACCTGCGTGTTCGTCCTCACCGGTGCTCCCCTCCGGTGGGGTCGTCCTGGCCTTGGCGCACATCTGGCGCACACAGCGCCTCGTCCATGCGGTCGGCCAGCTCGTCGAGTCTGTCAGGGAAGAGGTGGCCGTAGAGGTCGAGGGTCATCGTCGCGGTCTTGTGGCCCAGCATCAGCTGGACGACCTTGACGTCGGCGCCGAAGGCGATCGCGAGGGAGGCGGCCGTGTGCCGGAGCTCGTGCGGGTGAAAGCCGGACGGGCCGATCTTGCGGACGGCGGGGTCGAAGACGTTGCGACGGAAGACGCGGACGCGCAGGACGCCGCCGCGCGAGGCGGTGAAGACCAGCGCTTCGGGGTCGCGGCCGTCGACGAGCGGAGCGAGCTCCCGGGCGAGGAAGCGGGGGAGTGGCACGGTCCGACGGGCGTGCGTCTTCGGAGTGCTCCACACGTGGTGCCCGTGGACCTCGGTGACGGACTCGGCGATGTCGACACGACGCCGGGTGAGGTCGACTCGGCGGACCCGCAGGGCGGCGACCTCACCCCAGCGCAGGCCGGTGTAGGCGAGGAAGCGGATCAGGGGCGCGTAGTCACCACACTCCTTCGCGAGCATGGCGACCTCAGCGTGGGTCAGGCACCGGTGATCCGTCAGACCCGGCTTCGGCAGCCGCACACCCTCGGCGGGGTTCCGAGCCAGCCGACCGTCCTGCACTGCCCAAGCGAGGAGTTGCATGAGCGTCCCGTGGACCTTGCGCACCGACCGGGCGGAGAGATCGGCGCCGAGGTCGGTCACCCAGCGCTGCACCTCGGAGTGCGTGACGGCGGTCAGCGCGTGCGAGCCCCAGCGCGGCCGGATGTGCTTCTCGACGACGCCGAGGGTGCGAGCTCGGCTGGACTCCTTGAGGTGCCCGAGAGCGCTGATCCAGCGGTCGGCCCATTCGCCGACGGTGATCTTCCCTGCGTTCGGGTCGATGTAGGAGCCGGTCGCCATGTCGTGGGTGATGGACGCGGCGTAGTTCTCGGCGTCCTTCTTGCGGTGGAACGTCTTCGTCCGCTGTGCGCCTGCCGGGTCGCGGTAGCGCACCGACCAGCGCATGCCCTTCCCGTAGCGGCTGGTCCGGACAGGGCCGTCAGGCCCCTTGCGATGCCATCGGTCGTCAATGTCAGGCATCAGGCGACCCCCTTGCCGGTCTCGCCGATGAGCCAGGTGTGGAAGCGCTCCCGGGGCACGAGGTAGCGCCTGCCCATGCGGATGCTGGGGATATCGCCGCAGCGCACCCGCTCGTAGGCGTTGTTGCGCGCGATGCCGAGGAGCCGGGCGACGTCCTCCACGCTGTAGGTCAGCACTTCCATGTCTCAGTCCTCCGGGTTGAGCCGGCCGAGGTGGCCGAGGTGGTTGTGGGCGTCGGTCAGGTGGGCGGAGAGCTTGAGGACGTCGCGGCGGGCGTCGTCGAGGGCGCCGCCGGCGAGGACCAGAGCCGGCCCCGGGTCGGTGCCGCGGTCGTCGAAGTAGTCGCGGCTGCTCCCGCTGCGCAGCGACCGGATCAAGAACTCGAGAAGCTGCGGGAGCCGGTGCGCGAGCTCGTCGAGGCTTCCGACGGCGTCGTAGACCTCGGTCGCGCTAATCGGGGCGCGCATCGTGGCGTGGTTGGCGAGCTGGGCGTCGTCGGCGACCTGGGCGACAGCGGCCGCGAGCCCGGTCATCGTGCGTCGCCGTTCGCGTTGGCTGCCCGGTCGGTGGCGGCCCCGAGCTGGTGAGCGAAGGAGCCGGCTCCGGACGAGACGGCAGGCCCGAGGGCCGGGAACGCGGCGAACAGCACGCACACGGTCACGACGCCGGAGAGGACGGCGGCCCCGGCCCGGTGACTCTTCGCGAGGAGGAGCGTCACGAGGAAGGCGATGACGACGATCGCGGCGAGGCTCATGCCGCCCTCCCGCTGCTCTGCTCACGGCGCCCGTGGCGAGCGATGCGGTCGCAGAACTCGCCGTAGGAGCCGAGGTAGGGCGCGCGGAGCCGGACGAGGTCGTGGCCGGGTGCGGAGAGATAGGCGATGCCCGGGGCGGCGTTGGCGTGCTCCGCGCCCAGCCGACGAGCGTCCTCCCCGTGGAGCATGACCAGCGATTCGCCCGGCACACGGAACGACAGGCGGAGTGCGAACTGATCCCGGGCGTAGCCGCCTCCGACGGCGTTGGCCTCGAAGCGCTGGGCCAGCATCAGCACCCGGAACGCCGCCTTGCGTCCTTCGGAGACCAGCCGGAGCACGGTCGAGGTGATCCGCTCGGCGAGCTTTTTGTCCTTGGCCTGGGCGGCGCGCAGCAGGCCGGGAAACTCCTCGAGCACGACGAGCATGAGCGGGGTCTGCGCCGTCGGCCTGATCTTGTCGTGGCGGGGTGGCATCGCGTCGAGCCGGCGATCCATCTCGGAGGCCAGTGCGTCGAGCATGGCGGCGTGGGCCTCGAGGTCGCGGGTCCCGGTGACCTGCCAGTCCCGGTGCGCCGTCGCGTCCCACGCCCAGCCGAGGACGAGGCCGGTGATGTCCGAGCCGACGATGAGGACGTCGGGTGCCGCGCAGACCTGCGAGAGCAGCCCGTAGGTGAAGGCGGACTTCCCGGCTCCGTTCTGTCCCTGGACGGCCAGGTGGGCGGCGTCGGCCAACGCGTGAGAGAGGGTGCGGCCGTCCTCTCCGCGCCCGAGAACGAGGGACTCGTCGGCGCGTGACGCGGTGCCTCCTGGGAGCGGGAAGGACTCGCGCAGCGGGTCGTGGCGTAGGAGCACGATCCGCACCCAACGCCCGGCGAGGGGCTCCACGCGCAAGGCGTGGGCCCCGAGGGAGTGCGCCAGACGGTCGGCGTGCTGGGTGATGTCCTCTGGCTCGCCACCGGGCAGTAGCTCGGTCGAGAACGCCACGCCCCGGCCGGTGCGCAGGCCTCCGAACCGCGGCGTCCGGATCGTGAGCCCGGCGGCGACGGCGATGTACTGGCACAGGCCGACTCCCGCGCAGGCTTCGCGCCACAGGCCCCGGAGGTCATCCTCGAGGTGGCGGTGGTCCTCGAGGCGTCGTTGCTCGGCGAGGCGGGCCCGAAGCCTCGCGACGAGGGCCCACGGGCGGCGGTGCTCCTGTTCCGGTCGCCGCATGGCCGGGGTACGGGTGGTGTCCATCAGGCGGCCCTCCGTTCCTGGCAGCGGGCGCAGCTCTCGCAGTCCACGACGGGCACGGCGAAGAGGAGCCCGCACGTCGGGCACGTGGGCTCGGCGTCGATCTCGGGATGCGGCGTCCCGGCCTGGCAGTCACGGCGGATGGTGCGGAGCTGGGTTGGGGTGTGGCCGGCCCAGATTCCGTAGCGCTGGCCTGAGTCGATGGCGTAGGTCAGGCAGTCGCGACGCACGGGGCAGTCGTGGCAGACCTTGGCGGCGGCGATGAGCTGGGCGGCGGTCTCGGTGGTGGTGTAGTCCTCGAATGCGGGAAAGAACAGGTCAGGATCGGCGTCGCGGCACGCGGCATGTGCCTGCCAGGCGGTCACGCGGCCTCACCCTCTGCGACGCGGCGCCCGGCGCGGGCGGACGAGGTCGTGGCGGGGCGGATGGCTTCGGCGTTGAAGCTGACATCGACTCCCTTACCGCCGTTGCGGGCCTGGCGGACCTTCGCGACGAGCCCGACGAGCTCGACCTGCGAGTACGGGGTCAGCTCGGGAGCCTCGTGCGAGATGACGCGCACGCCGTGCAGCTCGTGGCGGCCGTCGCGGCCGGTCGGGAGCATGACGTCGTAGATGCGGACCGGCGCGCCGCTGGCTTCATCGATGAGTGGCTGGCCCGAGGAGCGGCGGCCGTTCGGACCGTCCTCCCAGCGCTCCATCGTCTGGGCGTGGCCGGTGGCGACTGCCTGCATCTGGGTCGTGTCGATCGGGGCGTTGAACTCGAACATCTCGTGACCTCTTCGCGTGCGCTGTGTCCCACGCTCTCGGTGGGTGTAGAACAGCGTCCGATGTGGTCCTATCTGTCGTCACTGGCGCTTACGCGCATCCCTCCCGCTTGAATCCGCGCGAGACACTTGCGTGCACGCAATCCCACTTGTTCCGCGCAATCGCATTGACTAGAATAGCGCTACTACGGTCGGGCTGGGTGAGGAATTGATCATGCCTGTCGCTCCGAAGTCACTCGCTCGGATCGCCGAGTCCTCCGGCTTCGGTATGGCTGATGTCGCGTTCCTGGCCAGCCTCGACGAGAGCACCGTGTGCCGGCTGTGGGACAACCCTGACTGGCTGGACCGGGTCAAGGGCAGCTCGCTGCAGGCCATCGTGGCGGTCGTGCCCGGGGTGGGGGAGTACGTCCTCGGCTTCTCCCTGGCGGACCGGCGCAACCGGCTGGCCGACCGTCTGAGCTGTCACGGCGTCGAGGTCGATGGCGAAGCGTTCCGGCGACTGGTGCAGGAGCGTCGGGTGCCGGAGCAGTACCTGAGCAACGCACTCGACACCGCGGCATGCCTGCTCGACGGCGACATCCGGCCTGCTGCCGCGCACCTGGCGCGCTTCTGGGGATGCGAGCAGGACTACGCGCTTGGGTTCGTTTTCGGTAACAACGACACCGACGCTCTATTACGAGATGCGAGCCCGCTCGTGGCGGCGGCATCCGAAATGGTCGGACGACTGGGTGAACGCTCCAATTCGTTCCACGCGATCGTGGCGCACGCCAATCTCATGCACCACATCTCGCGCAGCACCGGTCAGCCAGCTGAGCTCGAGGCGAAGGACGTCAGCCGCAACACTGCGCTCGCCTTCCGGAGCTCGGTGATCGGGCAGATCATGGCGACCAACGACGCCGACCTGGCCGCCGGATACGGGCGGACGGTGAAGTCGTCGCCGCTGGTGGCGTTGGTGGAGGACTGGGCGTTCCCGACGTACACACACGACGCGAAGCCCACGCCGGACTTCTCCCTGCCGCGCTCCCTGCTGCTGCGGCAGACCGCGGCCGAGGTGCTGCGCGAGGTCGAGCAGTACAACGACGCGTACCTGATCTACCTCTCCGAGACCTCGATCCCGACCATCTTGGCGCGGGACGAGACGTTCGGACTGCGCCGCGACGAGCTCCGGGCCATGCTCCGGACGCGGCGTGAGCGGGTCCTGCTTCCTGAGGCCGCGAGTGCCTGTGACGGTATCCTCGCGACGCTCGAGGGGACCGCCCACGCGCTCGGAGGCAGCGGCTTTGTCCAGTGGTAGTACGTCCGACACCTACGCCCGGAACGCTGACTTCTGGGTCAAGATCATTCGGGAAGGCCTGGACCGCTACCGTACCGAGCTGACTGATCAGGCCGTCCTGGACGCGGTCGGCGACGTCGAGGGCCTGGACGTGCTCGACGCCGGTTGTGGCGAGGGCTACATGTCCCGGCTGCTCGCCGAGCGCGGTGCGCGGGCCGCGGGCGTTGACGTGTCGGACTCGCTCATCGGATACGCCCGCACCCACGCAGAGGCTGACCGGCTCGGAACCCGCTACACGGTGGCGAGCTTGGAGAACCTCCCCTACGACCATGACTCGTTCGACGTTGCAGTCTGCAATCACGTCCTCAGCGACGTCTCCGACCCAGGTGCGGCGCTCCTTGAACTCGGGCGAGTCTTACGCCCCGGTGGGCGGCTTGTTATACTGATGCTTCATCCGTGCTTCTATACCGCGCATGCCGAGCGAGACGCCTCGGGTACGATTCCGGTTGGCACGTACTTCTCAGACCGAGCAGTGGACCAGCCGTTTGTGGTCGCAGGAATCGAATCGCCGGACGAGGTCCACATGAACTTCAGGTCACTTGAATCCTATACCTCGATGATCTTCAATGCGGGCTTCTCGATTGTTGGCTTAGCTGAACCACACCCGACTTACGACATGCTCGAAGACCGCTGGTGGCAGAACAACTTCAAGAGACCTCTCTTCTTGCTTCTTGTAGCTTCCCGGCAGGGCGTGGATTAGCGATCAACTCCTTTATGGGTTTCAATCCTAATCGGCACTGTCGGCGGTTCTTGTGCGGAGGCGGGCGGGGCGGGGTTGGAGCCGAGGCAGCCCCGAAGGCGGGTCGGCCTTTAAGATAGGAAGGCGACGCTGAGCTGCATCGGCGATAGCGTCGTCAGGGGTGACACAGGCTGGCGCAGCTTCACCTGGCGCGGGCCGATCACGTCGAGATCAATCTCGTTCCCGCCAATTCTCCAATCGGCGACGGGCGCCTCGGGAGCCTTTCCGGCGACTACGAGGGTGCGATAGGTGCCGGGGCGGGGGAGGGCGGTGTGGGCGGGCATGGTGATCAGTCCGTGCTCGAGTCGCCCGGTGACGCGGTGGGGCCGGCCGAGGGCCTCGGCCGCGGCGACCACGTCCCCGCGCTGTAGGCAGGCGCGAGTAGCGGTGGACGAGCACGGGATGTCAGTGGTCTGAAGCAGGCCCACGGCGTGGGTGCTGAAGCCGTACTGCTCGCCGAGCTTCGTGAGAGTGTCGACGGTGCCGGCCGCCCGTGCGCCGAAGGTGAAGTTAGCGCCGACGACGACCGCCTGGGCGCGTAGGCGGCCGGCGAGGACTTCGGCGACGAACTCGGCGGGGCTGCGGGAGGCGAGCTCGCGGGTGAACCGGAGGACGGCCACCGCGTCGATGCCGAGGTCGGCCACCAGGGTGGCGCGCTCTGGGATGGTCGTCAGCGTTGAGGTATCGCGCGGGATGCCGAGGACGCGGGCGGGATGTGGGTCGAAGGTAACCAACACGGTGGGCAGGTCATTCGCGCGCCCGATACCGACGGCGTGTTCGACGAGGTGGGCGTGGCCGCGGTGGACGCCATCGAACACTCCTACGGCGAGCACGCACGGTCCCAGGCCTTCGGGGATGTTGTCGAGCCCCCACCAAATGGGAACCATATTGGGGTCTCCCACCGCTGTGGCTCCCAGCAGCGACGCGGCAATCGAGGCGGTCATGGATTCTCCCAATACGTCTGAAGGGATGTGGGCGTGGGTCGACGTCCTGCCAGATGGACCTCCCGCGAATGGTCAAGAGATGGGACCGCGCTCGCAGTGCCAGTGGGTGACAGCCCCTGTCAGAATTGCGACGGAGTGCTGTGCAGACGCCTCCGTATGAAGGGCGCTGAGGAACCGACCGGTCGTCGTCGGCTGTCGGCGCGACGGCAAGAGAAGGCGGTGGTTGACGGCCTGCGCAGCAGGCGCAGGCCGTCGGCACCGTCTCGGAGGTGTACCGGTCAGGCGCTGAAAGCGCGACCGGCGATCTGCAGGTTGTGTTCTACGCCGTGGTCAGGAAGGGATCGACCGTGGCGATGGTCTGGTCGAGCTGTTCGACCTGCGGAATGTGACCGCTCTTGTCGATGACGAACCCGTGGGCGTCGGGCAGCTCGGCGGTCCATTCGTCGAGGTAGCCGACCGGGGCCAGGGCGTCCTCGCGACCCCAGACGAGCAGCACTGGTGCGGTGAGCCGGTGCAGGCGCTTGCGCAGACCTCGGTCGGGAACCGGCCAGGCGAACTTGCCTGTCGACCCGAATGCCCACACCATGCCGGCCACGGCTGCGGCGGCTTGGTCGGGGTCTTCGGGCATCGCCAGCATCGTCTGCGCCGCGGGGCTGGCGGGATCGAGGAACAGCAACGAGGGCAGCTGGTCGGGAGGTGTGGCGATCCAGTTGGCGACCGGGAGGTCGGGGCGCCACAGTCCGATCGGGTCGAGGAGCACGACCCGCGAGGGCAGGTCGGGGTAGGCGGCGCAGAGCTCGGCGGCGAGCATGCCGCCGAAGGACTGCCCGATGACGACCGGCTTGCGCAAGCCGAGGGCGCGTGCGACCTCTTCGTAGATGAGGACGACGTCGGAGAGGTGATCGACGGCGTGGATGGCGTAGGGGTCGCCCGCGCTGGTGCCGGGGAACTCCGGCGCGTACACCGTGTAGGACTGCGCGAGGTGGGACAGGAAGGGATCCCAGGCCAGGCCCGCCGCCGGGTGCAGGTAGAGCAGCGGCGCGCCGGCGCCGGCCACCTTGACCCGGATGTTGAGGCGGCCGTTCCAGACGGGGATGACCTCCTCGCTGATTGCGGGTCCGGGCTGGGTGTTGGTCTCGGTGTTGGTCATCGCGCGGCCGCCATCGTCGTCTGGGGGTTGGGGGTGGAAGCGGGGGCACCTTCGGTGGCTGAGGCGCCGGGGGTCACGGTGGTCGGGTCACCTCCGAGGCGCTGCGGCCACCAGTGGTGGGCGTGGCCCGAGTCCGACCACAGCTCGCGGAGGTAGGGCGCGACCTCCTCGCCGAAGAGGCTGATGTTCTTCATGGCCAGGTCACGGGGCAGCGAGCCGAAGCCCAGCATCGCGTGCAGCGTGCCGATCCCGTACTGCGTGCAGAACTCGTGGAGCTGCTCGCGCACCGTGGCCGGGCTACCGCAGATGACAACGCCGGCGTCGACGAGCTCGCGGAACGAGGCGCTGCGCATCTGGTAATAGAGCCCGAAGTCGCCCGGGTCCTTCACCAGCGCCTGGACGCCTCGGATGTCGATGCCCCCGGGCAGGCCGAGCTTCTCCGGGGGGATCGAGCCGAGGCCCTTACGGAAGCCGTATTCCAGGTGAGTGGCGTACTCCTGCTCGGCGCGCTCGTCGGTCTCGGCGACCGCGATGGTCTGCAGGAACCCCAGCCGGTAGGGGTTGCGCGGGACGCCGACCTGGTCGGCGATCTCCCAGAAGCGGTCGAAGATCCGCTTGCCGGTGAGCTTGGCGCCGAACCAGGACAGGTAGTTGAACCCGAAGTTCCGCTCCAGGCACATCTGCATCGTGCGGGGATTGCCGATCCCGGTGATCCACACCGGCGGCGAGGGCTGCAGGGGCCGCGGCCAGATGTTGACCTGTCCGTACTGGCTGAACCGGCCGTTGTGCGTGAACGGCTCCTGCTCACTCCATGCCCGCAACAGCAGCTCGAGGTTCTCGTCGAACCGCGGACGGATCTCGATCGGCGGGACTCCGTTGTTGATGCTTGCGTCATAGTGGAGCCCAATCGGGAACCCGGCTACCAACCTGCCCCCGGAGAGGACGTCGATCATCGCGTACTCCTCGGCTACGCGGACGGGTTCGCGGGCCTTGCCGAGCGATCGACCCATGGGGAAGATCGCCACGTCGAGGCCTTCGGACTCGGTCTGGTAAGCCAGAGCACTAGCAACCAGGTCAGGGTTCGGCACCATGTCGTAGCTGGACTGGCCGTGCTCAGTGACGGCGATCCCGTCGAACCCGGACCGGGCCCCGTGCATCAGTTCGTCCATGAAGTCCCGCAAGGAGGAGTAGACCCCCTCGGGCGTGGTCACTGAGTACGGCGTGCTGCACACCGACTCGTTGTTCTTCTCGAAGTCGTCGGGCAGATACCGGTACGGCGCCTGCTCGAACAGCGTGATCTTCAACGATCCTCCTCGTGGTTCGCGTCCTGATAAGTCGAAATCGCGCGGGCCGGGAGTGGGCCGCGCGTACCGAGCGACCGGAACGGTGCTCGGTGCGGATGGGAAGCATCTGTGGTGCGGCCGGCGGCGGTTAGTGCTCGGGCAGCGCGTGCACCCGTTGAGCAGCGGCGACCCAGCCCGGTGCCGGTGGGCCGTCGAGGCCGAACACCAACGGACCATCGAGCAGAGGCAGGCCGGCCGAGATGAACTTGCCGTCGCTGAACAGCAGGGGATCGCCAGCGCGCTGCTCATGGCTGAGGACCTCACCGAGCTCAAGGACGTGGTCGCCGGCGTCGACCCGCTGCCACGGCCGACAGCGGAAGACCGCCACGGCATCGCTGAGCGTGGGCGGCTCCTCCTCGGCGCACGCGTCCCAGCGGACCCTCAGCCCCGGGCGGGGCTGGCCGGCGAACTGCAACGCGACGTCAGTCTGGTCCTGGCGCAGCACGTTGATCGCGAACGGTTGCCCCTCCATCGCCGCGTAGGCCTGGGTGGTGCGCGCCAACGACACCAGCAGCAGCGGCGGATCGACAGACACCGAGGTGAACGAGTTGACCGTCGCTCCCCGAATCTCGTCGCCCACTCGATAGCTGACGACGGTGACGCCGGTGGAGAAGCGACCGAAGCAACGCCGCAGCGCCCGCGGGTCGACAGGCCGGGGTGTCTGACCTGCGTCGTCGGCCTTAGATGCTCTCGTGGTCGCCATGTCTTGCACCTCCCTGTGCGGTGATGACAAGCACAGTGACACGCCCCGCTCTAGTTTGTGAAAGACTAAGACAGGGCATACTAAGACTTGCGAAGTCTAAGCAGAGGTGGGACCGTGGAACTCCGACACCTGCGGTACTTCGTCGCCGTCGCCGAAGAGCGCAGCTTCACCCACGCGGCACGACGGCTGAACACCGCGCAGTCCCCGCTCTCGCAGCAGGTTCGTCAGCTGGAACGTGAGCTGGGCGTGGAGCTGCTGACCCGCACCACCCGCTCGGTCGCGCTGACCTACGCGGGACGCGTGTTCTATGACCGCGTGATCAAGCTGCTCGAGGCCAGCGTGACCGCGGCGGAGGACGCTCGGAAGGCCGAGCGTGGCGAACTGGGCGCACTGAGCATCGGCTTCACGGGGTCCGCCACCTACGAGCTGCTACCGACACTCGTGCGCGCCTACGCCGACCGCTACCCAGAGGTCACACTGAGGGTGCACTCCGACATGGTGACTCCCCACCAGACCGAGCAGCTGCTCGACGGCCGACTCAGCGTCGGCGTCCTGCGTCCACCCGTCACGGTGCCCGGCCTCGCGGTCGAGACGATCCGCAACGAGCGGGTTGTAGCGCTGCTCGCGACCCGCCACCCAGCCACGGTCAAACGTGAAATCGACCTGGCCGATCTGTGTGACGACTGGTTCGTGTCCTACCCCGACAACCCGCCGTCCACCATGTACTCGATCATGCTCTCGGCCTGCCGAAACGCCGGGTTCACCCCCCGCGTTCGCCAGACTGTCGCTGACAGCGCCGCCCTGGTCGCACTGGTCGCCGCCGACGTCGGCGTCGCCCTCGTCCCCTCCTCGTTACGTCACCTCCGCGTCGACGGGGCTACCGTCAGGCCCCTGAGTTCCCCCCAGCTCACAACCCGTCTCGCGCTTGCATACCGCGAGACCGAGGTCGACCCGCTGGTGCGCCGCTTCCTCGAGACGGCTCGCGCCGTCGTGCGCAGTCGTGATGCCGTGGAGCCCTCCGCACCGGTGGACATTGGAGACGATGACCTCCCCACCATCGGCGTCTGAAGCGAGAGCGTCCACTCGCCGCGCCCTCGCTGTTCACATCCGATGATTTGAGAGCGACGAGTTGGCATCGCCCAGGTGGTGGAACAGGCATCGATCGACAGGGGCAGCCTGCCGGTTCATGAAGCGGCTGGACCGCATATGGAGGCCGTTGTGCTGGGAAGGCCCCGCTCCGCGACGACCGCTTGCGCCCCGAGCAACGCGTTCGTCCCGGCAAGGACCATGGCCAGAGACGCGGCGACCTCGTGACCGCGTCCCCAAGAGGTGCCGCCCCAACGGCGAGGACCGGCATCGCCAGGGTCGTCCCCGCGTTGTCGGCGACTCCTGCTCGACGCGGTGCGGTAGTAGGAGAACCCGGCGCGCAACGCCCCGGGCGGGAGTAGAGGCGCATGTACCCGGCGATGTGGTCGGGGTCGAGGGCGTCGGGGCCGGTGCCCGTAATTCTCGTAGGAAGATCCCTTCCCGGTCGGCGATGAGCGCTTCGGGCGTGTCGAGATGATCGCGCTCGTTGAACGGCTAGACCAGCGGGACGTGACCCCTATGCGGGTCAAGGCAGTAGTACCTCTAGTTCTCTTAAGGTTCGGGTTGCCTCTTGGCCGTCGCGCTCAACTCAATGCCGCCTATGGACGAAGCACACGAACGCTGCCTGGGACGCAAGGCAGACCGCCAGCCAAATCCACACCGCAGCGGTGGGCGCGGCGATGGCGAAGCCGAGGAGGAGCAGGTCATAGGCCACGAAGACGCCCAGGAGAATCCAGTAACAGCGTGCGCCCCATCGGGGCAGTGCAGGATCGTCGGCGTACGGGGATCGGTAGCCGCCCCTGCTGCCGGTAATCTCCTGGTCTGGTTCAGGCATGGTTTCCGGTGTCGAGTATCCGGGACAACGCGTCGGCGAGGGCGGCTTGGGCGTCGTCGTCGTTCCACTGGGCGTCGCGGTGCCGCCAGGCGACGAAGCCGTCGGGGCGCACGAGCACTGCTCCGGCATCGTGGACCTCCCGGAGCCTGTCCCAGCCGCGGTAGGGGTCCTCGGTCCCTGGAGCGCCGACGACGACGACGTCGAGGTAGGGCCGGTCGAGCTTGTCGACCGCGGCGATCCAGGCCTGCCCGGCGAACCCGGTCAGCACGGTGAATCGTCCGCCTTGAGTCACGTCGAGGGTGGAGACGCGGCGCCCGCGGCGGTCGACGAGCCAGGTGTGCGGAACCTTGGCGCCGGGCCGAGTGGTGGGCTGTAGGTAGAGCTGCGGGTCGCGGGCCCACTGCTCGGGCTCGGCGCCCGGGTCGGGAACGACCGCACTCGAGCTGTACCGCTGGTTGAGCTCGACGCCCTGGGCGTTGAACTCGTAGTTCTTGAGCTCGAGAGCCTTGATCAGCGCCGCGCGGGTCTCGACCCCGGCGGGGGAGGGGTCGCGCAGCTTCGCCAGGCCGGCGGCGATGGGGTCCTCGGCGCCGGTGGTGCGGAAGACCTCGTTGAGCGGTCCGTACTCGACGCGGGAGAGATTGGCCCGGGCGACGATCTGCTCCCCGACGGGGCGGCGTTCGTCGCTGTAGCTGTCCAGCAGCTGCCGGCCGGCACAGCCGCGCACGGCGTAAGCGAGCTTCCAGGCGAGGTTGTGGCCGTCCTGGATAGAGGTGTTCGACCCCAGCCCGCTCGACGGTGGGTGGCGGTGGACGGCGTCGCCGCCACAGAACACCCGGCCCTTCGACCACCGCGTGACGTTGGCCTGGTTCACGTACCAGGGTCCGCAGGAGACGATCTCGATCTCCTGGTCGGGATCGCCGATCAACTCGCGAATCTTCGCGGTGACCCGCTCGGGGTCGGTGTCGGGGTCGCCGTCGGCTATGTCGTAGCCCCAGCCGGCGATCCAGTCGTCCCAGGGGCGGATGGCACGCAGTAGGCCCATGCCGATCTCGCCGAAGCTGGCGCCGGGTCGCATGAACCAGTGCAGAATCGAGGGCCGGTGCGCGACGTGGCGGGAGAGGTCGGCGCGGAAGCGGGTGTAGAGCGTGCCGGCGCGGGCGATGGTGCCCTCGACCGGCAGCCCCAGGTCGTCGACGACCTGGGAGCGGGCGCCGTCGGCGCCGACCGCGTAGCGGGCGCGCAGTGAGTAGGTGCGCCCATCGAGCGCGCTCGCGAGGTGAACGGTGACCCCGTCGTCGTCCTGCTCGAGGCCGCGGTACTCGGTGTTGAAGTCGAACACGCAGCCCCGTTCGGCGGCGGCGTTGATCAGCACCGGTTCCATGAAGGGTTGGGGGATGTCGGCCAGGCCGCACGGGCTGCCGAGGACGTAGTCGCCGTGGCGGTCGTCGCCGGTGCCCCAGGTGCCCAGTCGAGCGATCTCGGGGCCGGTGAGGCTGGTGGCGAACAGGGTGTCGCCCATGAGCTCCCACGGGGTGGCGTGCTTGAGGGCTTCGGACTCGACGCCGAGGTCGCGCAGGACCTCGAGGGTGCGCTGGTTGGTGATGTGGGCACGTGGCGAGTTCGCGACCCAGTTCCAGCGGGTCACCGCCCGGACCCGGATGCCGTAGGTGGCCAGTGACAGCGCGGTGGCCAGCCCGAATGGGCCGGTGCCGATGACGACGACGTCGGTGTCGTAGCCCTCGGCGTCGCGTCCGGAGACGGCCCGGGCTCCAGGGGCCTGGGAGGTCAGTGTGCCGGGGGAGAGGTAGTCGTTCATGCCGCACCTCGGGTGGTGGCCAGGTCGAGCGCAACGTCGACGATCATGTCTTCCTGGCCGCCGACCAGGCCGCGACGCCCGACCTCGGTGAGGATGTCGCGGGTGTCGAGGCCGTAGTGGGCGGCGGCGTTCTCGGCGTGGCGCAGGAAGCTGCCGTAGACCCCGGCGTAACCCAGGGTCAGCGTTTCGCGGTCGACGCGCACGGGCCGGTCCTGCAGCGGGCGCACGAGATCCTCGGCCGCGTCCTGCAGGGCGAACAGGTCGCAGCGGTGGTTCCAGCCGTGGATGTTCGCGACGGCGACGAACGCCTCGATGGGGGTGTTCCCGGCGCCGGCGCCCTGGCCGGCGAGGGAGGCGTCGACGCGGGTGACGCCGTTCTCGACCGCGATCACCGAGTTCGCGACCGAGAGCGAGAGGTTCTCGTGGGCGTGGATGCCGATCTGGGTCTCGGGGGTCAGGACGTCGCGGTAGGCGCGGATGCGCTCGGCGACGTCGCCCATGGTCAGCCGGCCGCCGGAGTCGGTGACGTAGACGCAGTGCGCGCCGTAGCACTCCATGAGCAGCGCCTGCTTGGCCAGGTCCTGCGCGGGGGCCATGTGGCTCATCATGAGGAACCCGGAGACGTCCATGCCGAGCTCGCGGGCGGTGGCGATGTGCTGGGCGGCGACGTCGGCCTCGGTGGCGTGGGTGGCGATCCGCACCGAGCGCACCCCGAGTTCGTAGGCGCGTTCGAGCTCGGCGATGGTGCCGATGCCGGGCAGCAGCAAGGTGGTCAGCACCGGCGAGTTCTCGGAGGCCTCGATGGCCTCGGCGGCGGCGCTGATCCATTCCCAGTCGGTGTTGGAGCCCGGCCCGTAGGTCAGTGAGGCGCCGGCGAGGCCGTCGCCGTGGGAGACCTCGAGGGCGTCGACGCCGGCGTCGGCCAGCGCGCGGGCGATCTCGCCGACCTTGCCTGGGGCCAGGCGGTGGCGGATGGCGTGCATGCCGTCGCGCAGGGTCACGTCCTGCACGTAGAGGTTCGGCGGGCTGTCGGACCCGGAGGTGGAGTCGGGGAGGTTGGTGGTGGTGCTCATCGGGTGCTCCCGGTGGAGGTGGCCCGGCCGGCGCGGCGGGTGGCGAGGTCTTCGCCGACGCGCAGCGCGGCCGAGGTCATGATGTCGAGGTTGCCGGCGTAGGCGGGCAGGTAGTGCGCGGCGCCCTCGACCTCGAGGAACACCGACACCTGGTGGGTGGGGCGGTGCTCGGCGGCGTCGGCGGCGCCGATCAGGGTGTGCAGCGGCTGGTCGTCGGGGACGGCGCGGACCTGCACGGCCTGCTTGAGTCGGTAGCCGGGGACGTACTCGGCGACGGTCTTGACCATCGCTTCGGCCGCGGCGGTGATCTCGGCGGCGAGGGTCTGTTCGTCGGGGGTGTCCGGGTTCGAGGCGTCGCCGACGAGGCAGAGCACGGTGTCGCGCATGATCAGCGGCGGCTCGGCGGGGTTGAGCACGATGATGGCCTTGCCGCGGGCGGCGCCGCCGACTCGGGTGATCGCGGCGGCGGTGGTCTCGGTGAACTCGTCGATGTTGGCGCGGGTGCCGGGCCCGGCCGAGCGTGAGGCGATCGAGGCGACGATCTCGGCGTAGGGCACCGCGGTGACCGAAGCGACGGCGGCGACGACGGGAATGGTGGCCTGCCCGCCGCAGGTCACCATGTTCACCTCGGTCACCTCGGTCACCTCGCCGGCGTCCACGAGCTGGTCGAGGTTGACCGGGGGCACGACGTAGGGCCCGAGAGCGGCCGGGGTGAGGTCGATCAGCCGCTTGCCGTGCGGGCGCAGCGCCTCGGCGTTGGCGATGTGGGCCTTGGCTGAGGTGGCGTCGAAGACCAGGTCGATCTCGTCGAAGCCGTCGAGGGCGATCAGGCCGTCGACGCCGTTGTCCACCGCGGCGATACCGAGCCGGCGGGCGCGAGCGAGGCCGTCGGAGTCGGGGTCGATGCCGACCATCGCGGTGACCTCGAGGGTCTCGGAGAGTCGCACGATCTTGAGCATCAGGTCCGAGCCGATGTTGCCCGAGCCGATGATCGCGACCTTGGTGCGCGCGCCGGTGGAGGCGGTGGGTGATGAGGGGGTACTCATCGGGTGCTCCCTTGCTGGGTGGGGCTGGTGGAGGCGAAGCGGGCGGCGACGCTGCCCAGCCCATGGATGTCGGCGACGAACTCGTCGCCGGGTGAGACCGGCGTCATGGGCCCGAGGGCGCCGGCGAGGATCACCTGCCCGGCGCGCAGGGGTTCGCCGTGACGGGTGGCGGTGTCGGCCAACCACGCCAGCGCGGTCAGGGGGCTGCCCAGGCAATCCGCGCCGCGCCCGGACGACACGTGAGCGATGTCGGCGTCGGCGTCGGCGTTGGCGCGGGTCAGGGTCATCTCCAGCGCAGCGAGCCCGGCCTCGAGGTCGTCGCCGAACTCGGCGGGGTCGTGGCGGTGCTCGCCGAGCACGTAGAGCCCAGCCGAGGCGTTGTCGGCGACCGTGTCGGCGAAGGAGATGTCCCAACCGGCGATGCGGGAGTCGACGATCTCCAGGGCGGGCAGGACCTGCCCGACGGCCGCGGCGACGGCGGCGGGCTCGAAGGCCCCGTCCGCGCCAGGGGTGTCCAGGCTGGCCGAGAGGACGAAGGCGACCTCGGCCTCGATCTTGGGCTGCAGCAACCGGGCGGTGTCGATGCCCCTCCGGGCGTCGGCGGTGACGTCCATGTCGGCGTAGAGGACCCCGAAGTCGGGCTGGTCGACGCCAAGCTGGGCCTGTACCACCGGAGCGGTGAGCCCGATCTTGCGGCCGGTGACGCGTCGGCCGTGCTCGAGGGCGCGTTCGTGCAGCACGGTCTGCACCGCGTAGGCCGAGCTGACGTCGGTGCGGCCGATGAGGTCGCGCACCGGGGCACACGGCGCGCCCTGCTCGAGGGCGGAGATCAGCCGTGCGGCGGCCTCGGTGATGGCCTGGCGGTCGGCGGGAACGGTCGACTCGTCGGCGTCGGTGAGGCTGGGCGACATGGCTGGTCCTTCGCGGTCGGACGGGAGGTGGGCGTGGGCCGGCGCCGTGGCCCGGTGGTGATCGAGCCGGGCCACAGCGCTGCGGCGGTCAGTTCTTGAGGAAGTCGAGCACCAGGTCGGTGAAGTGCTCGGACTGCTCCCACTGGGGCCAGTGCCCGGCGCCGGTGATGACCTCGAACCGCGCGTCGCGGATCTTCTCGGCCATGTCCATGCCGGTCTTCGCCGGTCCGGACGGGTCGTCGGAGGTCCACACGACCAGCGTCGGGCCGGGCACCGCGGCGAGGTCGTCGTCGGTGACCATGTTGCGGCGGCGAATCTCCGGGTCCTGCAGGCACAGGATGTGCTGGGCGGACTCGGAGTAGCCCGGGAGCGCGTAGAGAGTGCGGCGGACGTCGACGAGCTCGTCGGTGACGGTGGCGTTGTCGGCCATCAGCCATTCCAGTCGGGCCCGGACCTGCTCGGGGTTCGGGTCGTCGGCCGCGGCCTGCGACAGGCTGCGGATGCGCTCCATGACCTCCGGGGTGGCCATGGTCCCGCCGGGGGTGTTGAGCACCATCTTCGCGACTCGGTCGGGGTGCGCGGCGGCGAACTTGATCGCGACCCAGCCACCGAGGGACTCGCCGTTGAGGTGGGCGGTGTTCAGGCCCAGCGCGTCGAGCAGCCCGGCCAGGTGCTCGACGTAGGTGTCGAGCTCGAGGTCGCTGGTGGCGTGGGTGGTGTAGCCGTGACCGGGGAAGTCGTAGGCGATCACGTGGTAGCGCTCGGCGAAGCGGGCGATGTTGTGGGTGTAGGCCTCGAGGTGCCCGCCGGTGCCGTGCATGAGCACCAGCGCCTCGTGGTTGTGTTCGCCGGCCTCGAGCACGCGGGTGTCCCAGTTACCGACCCGAACCCAGCGCAGCCGGTGCGGGACGCCCTTGAGGGTGTTCCAGATCGAGAGCTTCTCGGTGGTCGCGTCCGTCATGCCGGCACCGCCGCCCCGAGCGCCGCAGTGATCTCCTCGACGGTCGCGACCTCGCCGAGCAGCCCGAAGGTCTCCAGGCTGGCCCGGTGGGCGCCGTCGTGGGCCGCGGAGCAGGCGTCGGAGGCGATGACGGTGCGGTAGCCCAGGTTGACCGCCTCGCGGCCGGTGCCCTCAACCGAGACGTTGGTGGCGACTCCGGCGAGGACCACGGTGGTGATTCCGCGTCCGCGCAGCAGCACGTCGAGCTCGGTGCCGTGGAACCCGGTGAGGCGCTGGTGGTCCACGATCAGGTCCGAGCCGGCGGGGGTGAGCTCGTCGACGATCTCGGCGCCGGGCTTGCCGTCCTCGACCGCACCCGTCTGGGCCACCACCCCGAGCAGCGGGCAGTTGACCACGAGGTCGGGGTGGCCGGGCTTGAACACCACGCGGGTGTAGACGACCGTCGATCCGGCCGAGCGGGCCGCGTCGAGCAGCGCGCCGACCTTCGCGATGATCTGGCCGGCCTCGACGCCCTCGCCGAAGAACTGCCCGAAGGCGCCTTCGTGGGTGACGACGTCACACAGCATGTGCACCGCGATCACCGCGGTGGTCTTCGGGTCGAGCTCCATCACACGACTCCTGTCTTGGTCGGTTGAGGGGTCTGGGGCAGCGGGTCAGAGCCGGGCGATGATCGAGCGGCCGATGTTGTTGATGTCGGTCTCGGCGCGGAACGGGTTGGAGATGAACACCGAGACGATGTCGACGCCGTTCTCGTACATCAGCTGGGTCTTCTCGAGCAGCTGGTCGGGGGTGCCGTAGAGGCACCAGTAGTCGACGAGCTCCTTGGTGATCAGCGGCCGGTGCAAGGGGTCGAGACCGCGCAGGTACTTCGACCACACGTCGAGGTGGTGCGGCGGGTTCGGGTCGTTCGGGTCGCCGAGGTAGGCCATCGCGGCCGTGGTGGAGGCATCGACGATGCCCTGCCCGAGCTCGTCGGCGTGCTCGGCCATCAGCCCGGAGTTGGTGATGCAGGAGCTGATCGGCCCGGAGCCGAAGCCGTTGTCGACCGCGTCCTGCCAGTCCTCGCCGTTCTCGAGCTGGTAGAACCAGGCCAGGCCGGCGAGCTTGACCGAGCCCGGCGGGCGCCCGGCGTCGGCGGCGCCCTTGTCGATCTCGCGGCGGATCAGCTGGATCATCTCGGGCTGCGGGCCCAGGCAGTAGGAGATGACGTCCGCGGTCTGCGCGGCCAGGCGCAGCCCGCGCGGCCCGCCCGCGGCGATCCAGGTCTTGATCGGGTCAGAGTCGTTGTACCAATAGCCGTTGTGGTCGAGGAACTCCACCTCGCGGGTCTTGCCGCCCCAGGTGAACTCGGTGCGCTCGCCGCGCATCAGCGCCTGCGACACCCGCACCGAGTCGTCGAGTTCCCTGATCGTCGCCGGGCGGGCACCCATCGAACGCAGCGCGTTGTTCGCCGTCCCGATACCCATGAACGTCCGCCCGGGAGCCAGCGCGTTCAGCGTGGCGTGGGAGTTCGCGGTGACCGGGGCGATGCGTGTGATCGGGTTGGTGACCCAGGTGCCCAGCTCGATCGTCGAGGTCTCCCGCGCTGCGAGGGCGAGGTACTGGTACGGGTCGGAGAACAGCAGCGGGCCGTCCCCGACCCCGAAGTGGGTGGCGCCGAGGTCCTCGGCCTGCTTGACCAGACCGACCGAGTCGATCTTGGCGCAGGTGCCGACGCAGAATTCCATGACTGCTCCTTCGCAGGGCGACCCACAGGGGTCGGTCCCATGTACGGAATAGGGGGTGCCGCGGCTCAGGCGCCGGCGGCGGAAGCGGCTGCAGGGTGGGCGGCCGCGCCGAGCGAGTCGGCGGTGACCGGGCGGGCGGTGGTGACCGCGAACCCGGCGATCCACTCGCGGATCGGTTCGTAGAACCGGGAGGTCAGCTCGTAGGGCCCGGCCGCGGACAGGGCGGCGTAGGCGGCGATCCAGGTTCGGACCTCGTGGGCCGAGTTGCCGGCCTGCTCGACGAACCAGTCGTTGCTCCAGCCGTCGACGTCGGCGACGCGGCCGGCGGCGAGGGTGTCCAGGACCAGGTTGTCCCACTGCGGGTTGAGGTCCTGCAGCGTCGTCGGGTCCTCGGCGAAACGCTCTCCGGCCACGATCACCCGTTCCTGACGCGCGGCGCGGACCTCTGGGGACGGGTTGCGGCCGTCGATCAGCCCAGCCGCAACCTCCGGCGTCGCGGTGGAGAGCTGTGGGACCGGCGGGTCGTGCGACAGCCCGCCCGAGGCCAGCAGCAGCACCCGGCGATCCAGCCCGGCCACGTAGCGCCCGATGGCCTCGCCGAGCAGCCGGGCGCGTTTGGCCGGCCCCAGCGGGACCGCAACGCTGTTGATGAACACCGGCACCACCGGCGGGCAGTGGTGCAGCCCACCGAAGAGGAACTCCAGCGGCTGCACCACGCCGTGATCGACGTGCATGCGCTCGGAGATCGCGACGTCGACCTCGGCGTCGAGCACCGCCGCGGCCATCGCGGAGGCGGTGTCGTGCTCGACGGGCATCGGCCCGGCCACTGTGTCGTAGTCACCGATCGAGGTCGCCGTGGCGCCGATGCAGAACGGCGGCATCAGGTCGTAGAAGAACCCGTTGTAGTGGTCCGGGCCGAAGACCACCACGAGGTCCGGGGCGAACTCGTCGACGACCGCCTTGGCCTGCCGTCGGGCCGCGTCCACCCGGGCCCGCACCTCGCTGTGGGGCTCGTTGAGCCCCAGCAGCGGCGAGTGCGACATCGCGCACAGGGCCACGGTCATCGATGACCACCTCCCATGGCAGGACCACGATCGCCGTAGTCCTACCGAGCAACTGAAATGCTAGCGTGCCAGTGTACGTTAACCCTGGTCACTCCAAGACCACAAGCCCCGGGTGGCCCGGACTTTGAAAAGCTCAGGCGCCGGGCGGGACGCTGACGAAGTTGCTGAACCCGCCGTGGCGAGTCGGGAGGTCGTCGAGGGCCTCGTTGATCTGGTCAAGCGCGAAGGTGTGGTGCTCGAGCACCGAGAGGTCGAGCACGCCGGCGCCGGCGAGTTCGGCCATCTCCTGGGCTTCGCCCGTGGAGAACCGCAGACTGTCGAGCACGCTGTTCTGCGAGCACATCATCGAGAACAGGTCCAGCGCAGGGCGCTCCATCATGCCGCCGATGTCGACCGTGACGCCGCCGCGGCGAAGAACGCCGATCGCCTCGAGCATCGACTCGGCCGGGGCGCCCGGGCCCAGGCAGTCCTCGACGATGTCGACGCCCTCGCCGTCGTTGCGCTCGCGCGCCCACTCTCGCAGGTCGGCCGTTCCCGCGGGCAGGACCTCGATGCGCTCGGGAGCGATGGCCTTGACGTCCTCCAGCAGGGCGGCGTTGCGGCCGGTCCCGAGGATGCCGGGAACGCCGAGCGCAAGAGCGTTCAGGCAGACGCCGAGCCCCAGGGTGCCGGAGATGCCGTCGATCAGGACGGTCGTTCCGGCTCCCGCGGTCGTCTTACGCAGTGCCGAGTAGGCGGTCCCGAGGTAACCGAAGCGGGCGCCCTGGGCGAAACTGACCGTTCCGGGAGCCGGACTAGATTTCCGGCCGGCGCGGTCAGGTACTCCGCGAGACCGCCGTAGGGGTAGGCGTCGAAGAGCTCCTGGCCGCCCGGGCCGAAGGAGAAATAGCCCATCAAGGTGTAGGCGTCGCAGTTCTGGTCCTCGCCGCGCCGGCATGCCCGGCACCCCCCGCACGAGATACCGGGGTTCACGTATACCCGGTCCCCGACGCTGGCCCCCGGACCTGGGAGCCGACCTCGGCCACCACTCCGGCGCTGTCTAGTCCGAAGATCGCCGGGAGCTTCGGCAGTGGCAGGTAGGGGAACCACTCCGCGTAGGTGGCGAGCACGTTGGTCAGGTTCGGTACGATGTTGCAGGCCTCGACCTTGACCACGACATCGGTCGGGCGAGGCGCAGGGACATCGACCCGCTCGAGCTGCATCGGCTGACCGATCTCGTGCAGGCGGGCCGCGAGCATGGTGGCCATCGGCGGATGGACCTTCTTCGCGAGTGACGTCGTCGTGGACGGCCCGTGAGACCCGCCGCTCGACGACACCCACGTGCGGGCTGGCACGTCGGCTACCCGGAGCCGGGTGTGAGCGGCGATGAACAGGGGCTGTGGCGCGTAGGAAGCTAGTTCCCACGAGTCACGCCGGCGGGCGTTTGAAATGCTAGCATTCTGGCGTGATCGAGGCGACACGAGTCGAGATGCCGAGCCTGAGCAGTGGCTGGAGGTGCCAGTGAGCGTCGGCCACAGATCGAGCGACCAATCTCGCTACGGTGGGCTGGTGAGCGTCCCTGACCCGCTGCCCTCAGCCGGGCCCGTCCGCAGCACCAATCACGGCGCCAACGGTCGCGGGGCGCGCCGAGCCGGCGCCTCGAGGCTCTCGACCTACGTCTACGACGGGATCAAAGAGAGCCTGCTCGACGGTGAGCACCCGTCCGGACAACGGCTGTCGGTCGACGAGCTCACCCGCACGTATGGAGTGAGCAAGCAGCCGGTCATGGACGCGCTCCGACGCTTGTCCATCGACGGCCTCGTCGAGATCATCCCGCAGGTCGGGGTCGAGGTCGCACGCTACGAACGTGCCGAGATCGACGACTTCTTCGAACTCTTCGCCAGCGTCGAATCCACGGCTGCCGGGCTGGCCGCCTCCCGCCGCACCGACGCGCAACTCCGAGAACTCGACACCATCGGCGCCCGCATCGAAGCGCTCACCCACCACGACGATCCCACGGTGCGCTCCCACGGCTACCGTGTCGCCAACCGCGAGTACCACGGCGCCATCCACGCCATGGCTCAGTCACGCATCATCTTCGACTACGCCGCCCGACTCTGGGACCTCAGCGACTTCCTCATCAACACCAGCGGCGTTCCGCTTCCTCTCCACAACGCCCTCGAGGAACGCCACGCCGACCACGAGACGATCCGCGCCGCGCTTCACGCGCAGGACGGCGTCGCGGCAGCCGCACACATGAAGCAGCACATCCTCGACACCGTCGGGCTCATCCGTGACGAGCGCGCACGTCCCTAGGCCGGATCACGGAGGCAACTTGAGGCCTGCCACGCGGACGCGTCCCCTGGATCGCGGTCGGCTGGGCAGATTCAGCTACGCAGCACCACGTGCGACGGTGGAGCTGCCAACGCGGACCGGTCGGTGACGGACTCGTCGTCCACCCGCCGCATAGCACCCGGCTCTTGCGACAGCCACCACGTGATCGGCTCGGACGACAGCCCGGCCAGCGTCAACCCGTCGAAGACGGTGGCATGGCACTCGGGCTCCTTGTGGCGTCCACGTCAGTCGACGCTAGGCCCGCGCACGCCCCAGCAAGCCGTCACGCGCCTGGGTGGGACCTCGGACGTGTCGACATCGTCAGCAACGAGCGCCCAGTCAAGTCCTCGAGCGTCGAGCCAGGCCGCCGCTCCGGCAACGCCGTCGGACTCTGCGACCCGAAGTAGTTCGCAGGCACGCCCTGAGGCCACCAGCCAGTCCCACGTGGCGACCGGCATCGCGACGCGGACGTCCGCGTCCACATCGTCCTCGGCGATCTCTTCGTCGGTCGCCTCTCGACCCAGGCCAGCCATGACGCGCAGATCTCTACGACCCGTAGACCAGGTCAGTTGCCGCCGCCCGTCGGAGGCTGCTTCCCACTCCCACCAACGCGCCATCGCAGACTCTTCGTAGGTCTCGACTGCGTCGGCGAGGAGTTGCATAGGGCTACGGCCGCGGCGGGCCCGGCCCTCCTTGCGGTGCCCGCCGGTGACTTCGTGGGCCATCTTCGTGAAGTAGTCGGCGAGGTCGCCGTCGCCGAGCTGGGCGCGGCGCAGGTCCCACCCGTGTTCCTCCGAAGCCGAGAACCCCTTCCGCTGCAGCGCGCGCTGCCACCGGCCGAATAGGCGAGGTCCGAGCGCGGCGCGGGCCAGGTCGGCGGAGACCTGTTCGCGGAAGCAGAGCAGCACGTGGAGGTGGACGTGCCAGCCGTTGTCTCCGTCAGTCACCTCGACGGTACGGGCCCAGCCGAGCAGCCCCGCGAACCGCTGGCAGTCCTCCTGCCAGGAGGACCCGGAGGTGACTCGCTGCCAGGCGTACGAGAGCACGTCCCAGCAGCCCTCCTGGGCCTTGATCGAGTCCAGTTCGATGGCGTCGGCCTCGGCCTGGCGCTCGTCGACGTCCCAGCCGTTGGCCTCGGCGACCTGGACGTTAGCCAGGCGCTCCTCGAGCCGGTTACGGCGAGCCCGCTGCTCGGAGGTGAGACCGAGCCGGTCGCCGCGCTCGTGGCGCATCGTCAACGTCAGCAGGAACGCCGACCCGCCGAGGTCGTCGACCGCGCGCATCACGGTGGCGAGGTCATCGGCCCGGCGAGTAGCAATCTTCGCCGCGCACACCGGGCAGCACCACACCGACCCGCAAGTCTTGAGCCCGCCGTAGGCCGCCGAGCGGGTGCCGTCGCGGTTCTCGATTACCCCGAGGGTCACGCCGGCCTCCGGGTGCATCGTGTGCCCGCAGTACTGGACGCGCTCAAGCCGCGAGATGCGGCGCAACTGACCCCGGCGCCGCCAGCGGCTCGCCCGCCGCTCCTGCGCCCCCTCGACCTGCTCCGCCGACCTCGGTCGGGCGTGCTCGCGGCGACGCCGCTTCCCGGGCCGGGTGGCGGATCGAAGAGTTGTTGCCCCTTTACCGAGGGCGGGCGTCGTCACCGGGCACCACGAGCCACGGTCAGGGCCGGCGCTGGCGCGCCGGCCGGGCCCGGCCCCTTCGGTCCGGGCCCTTCCGCACTCCTGTCTTCGACCCGTGCGGCGGGCCCTCCCCGGGGTCCGGGCACACCAGCAGAGCCAGCAACGACCACAACCGCAGCGACGGTGAGCGCCCGAGCGACGAACCCATCTCGAGCAGCGGCCACATCTACGAGTCGGCCGTCCCGGGCCGTGGGGCAGCTCAGGGCCGCGCGGCCACGCCAAGACAGACGGAACCGGCTTCGCCGGGCAGCCGTGTCGGCGGCGGCCGAGCTTGACCGGCCGTCCCTCCCCAGCAAGGGCCGCAAACCATCTTCACCGCCAGCACCAGCACCACACCCCCGGATGGTCGAGGGGCGGTCTAGATCGTTTGCTTCCTCCCTTGCCGGCGAGCCTCCGACGGCCGAACGGGCCGCAGGCGCGGTGGAGCCGGGGACGGCCCCACCCACAGCGCCCGCCGCCGACACGGCCAAACACCGGAGGCCCCCATGACCAACCTGCGCCAGCTCCTTGCGACCTGGGAAAACTGGTCCGCCCACGACACCCTGGCCCGCGCCCTCGCGAACATCACCACCGAGGACAGCCGCGAGCGGATCACCAGGTCCCTCGCCGAGACGCCCGCCGTGAGTGCCCTGGACGCGCTCCGCGCGAGCGCCAACTTTATCGAGCTGCTCACCGGCTGGCAGTGGCAGGCGATCTACGCCGCGCGCCAGGAGGGCGCGAGCTGGGCCCAGATCGGGGCCGCCATGCACATCAGCGACGACGGGGCCCGGGCCGCCCTGATGGAGGTCCTTGACCGCCAGGAGCAGGTCCTGGGCCCCGACGTCAGCGCCTATCGCGAAGTGCTGTAGCGCCGCCCGATAGGGCCCCCGCCACGTGTGCACCTCCCGGCCGTCGGGCAGCCTCCGGAAGCCCGTCGACCCGCCGCGCCGGCCCCGTACCGGGACAGCACTACCAGCCGCGACGGAGTCGTTCATGCTGCATTCCGACCCGCCAGAAGACCATCCGGCCATGCTGGGCCATGCGCGAGCAGCGCGATTCGAGGCCGAACGGCTGGAAGAAATCGCCCTCCATACCGAGATCGAGGCGCTCGTCGCCGGGATGAGGCACGAGAGCGCTCCGCTATCGCGGACGGCCGAAGCACGCCTGGAACTGGCCCTCGCCCACCCCGCCGGCGCGATCGAGTAGCGGCCCAGGGCGTGCCTAGTCGAGTCGGTCATTGGGGCGGTATGTCATGGGTGCGGCGAAGTCACGGGCAACTGTCCGTAGATACTCGTCGGTGACGTAACCGGCCCGAACCCGCACGATGGCGTTCTCGCCGTCCTCGACCAGGTAGCCGACCCCGGGAGTGGACATCGGGATGCGGTCGGCGCGGGCGCCCCGGTCCCGGGCCCCGTCCCGCAGGGTCATCCCGACATCGCCCTTCTCGGTCATCCGCATGGCAGTCCGCAGCGGGAACAGGTTGCGCTGCTCGACGACCTCTTTGCGGGGGTCCTGCACGCACCCGATCACCGACACGCCGGGAGCGCGTCCCTGGGTCAGCAGTGTCCCGAGGGCTTGGCGGGCCCGGTCTTTGAGCTTGCGCTCGGCCAGGTAGGTCGTGATCGAGGCGACCTCGTCGATGACCACCAGGTAGAACGGCTGCTCGAGGGTTGGGACGTGTTGGCGGGTGACCCCGCGCAGCTGGCGGGTGCGCTGCTCGGTCAGCCTCGCTGCGGTCTCGAGTCCGGCGACCAGCTCCTCGTGGGAGTCGGCGGCGAACAGGTAGAACAGCTCGGCGTACATCCCGAACTCCATGCCGCCCTTCGGGTCGATCCCGATCACCCGCACCCAGCCCTCGCGGATGGCCGGGGCGAGCTGGACCAGAATCTGGGCGAGCACCGTGGACTTGCCCGCCCCGGTGGCCCCGGCAATGAGCAGGTGTCGCCACAGCAGCGGCAGCAGCCACGGTTGGCCGTCCTCGCGCCACCCGATGTGCAGCGCGGTCAGGTCGGGGCCCTCGGCGCGTGGGGGGATGGCGGGGAACGCGGTGGCCAGCAGGTCACGGTCGATCACCTGCAGCTGCACCCAGCTCCGACGGCTCGGGTGGCGCTGCACGCGCACGTCGAAGGCTCGCAGACCACTGGCGATGACCTCGGTGGCGTCCGCGAGGTCGTCGTCGGTGATCCCGGCGCAGAGCCGGACATCAAGCACATCGACGTCGCGGCCCAGGTGCACCCGCATCAACCGGGGGTTGCTAGGTCTCCCGCGATCGTCAGTCTTGGACACTCCGGACGCGGCCATCAGGTTGTCCCACCGCCAACGGTGCAGGAACCGACGCCGGTACCGCGCGGCACGGTCCTCCACATGGTCACGTAGCAGTTCCGGCTCGGTGAACGCCGCGACCGCCCCGACCGCGGCAACCCAGCCCAGCCCCCCGAGCAGTCCGGGCATGCCGAGCAGGGCAACGAGCGCGCTCACCAGCGCGCACCCCACAGCCAGCACAGGCACATAGACGAACAGCCCGAGCCAGAGCGCGAGCCCGACAAGCAGCACCCCGGTCGCCCGCACCATTTGGTTGATCGTGGCCGTCGATAAGGCCTCCCAGACCGACTCCTCCCCACCGCGGTCACGATCGCGGTCGCCGCGGGCGTCGAACAGGACAAGATCTCGAGCTAGTGATGACGACATGTGACACGCTCCTCGGTGTGCCGTCCAGCCGTTGACCGGTCGCGGTGAGCGAAGCGCTCCAGCCCGCCAAGGCGTGCGCGCTCTGATGTCAGATTCGCTGTCACCTTTGGCGTTTGCGCAGCTCAGTGGGCCTGGCCGACCTCTAAAAAATCTTGAAAAACCTTGCCACGTGCGCCGCGAACGGCTGGCTCGCTGAGTCGCCGCTCGGAGCGCACGGTGTAGCGCAAGATCAATGCAGCATTCAGGCAGCACGAGGCCTGACAACCGGGCCCGTGGCGATGGACGCCGCAGCACGAAACAGCAGGTCAGCACCCATACGAGGGCTGTGGGGGAGACCCCGGGATCGAACCGAGGCCCGTTCAGACCGAAGAGGCCGAGCGTCTCGACGTTCGAAGGCCTTGTTCCACACGTATCGCACACGTGTTCGATAGACAGCACGTGACGCGAGCGGCACGCTCCGGCGCTATGAAGACGATCAGGACCTGGCTTGTGCTGCGTCGGCAAGGACGCGGTCTCAGCCTCTACGCCGTCGCGCGCGGCTGGAGCTGACCCGAGATCGTTCCCCCACTTTTCTCCCACGGAACGGTCGAGCCGAGGGCGTCGGGTCGATAGGCAGTCGGTGAGGCTCGAACAGCGTTCCCGTAGCTGACAGGCCACTTCAGTGAGCAGCCGCAGCAGACGGACACGCGCCCACCAAGACCCGTCAGGTCCGTGGTGCTGGTCCCAGCGGGGGCACAGACGCCAGAGGCGTTGGTGCACATCTGGCGCACACGCGGGCCGGGACAGGCTGTCAGGCGCCGCCATCGGACGGGACCAAAAGGGAGTGCTGACCTGCGAGAACGGCGAGAGCCGCTGGTCGGATGAGGGGGCCGGACGAGTTAGGAGAGCGGTGCTCTATCCCCTGAGCTACGGGGGCCCGTATGCAGCCTAGCTGCACGTTCGTCCTCGCCGGTCGCCCTCCCCGCCGTCGCCGGTGGCCGTGTGGTTCACATCTGGTGACACACGGCATCGTCGAAGCGGTCCGCCAGCTCATCGAGTCTGTCAGGGAGGAGGCGGCCGTAGAGGTCCAGGGTCATGGTTGCGGTCTTGTGCCCCAACATCAGCTGGACGACCTTGACGTCGGCGCCGGAGGCGATCGCGAGCGAGGCGGCGGTTTGCGGGAGCTCGTGCGGGTGGAAGCCAGACGGGCCGATCTTGCGGACGGCAGGGTCGAAGACGTTGCGTCGGATCACCTGGACCCGCAGCGCTCCGGGCAAGCAAATCAGGAAGTCGTGAAGCCGCGACATGCGACCGCGCTCGGGCGGGGGCGGCGGGTCCACAATCACCAACACCAAGATCACGAAGAATCCGGGCTAGTGATCGGACTCATTCGCTGGGACCGTGTGTCAACGGTCGGCGCACGTCCAGCCGGACGGATCCCGCGTTGCAAGCGCCGCAACAGCTTCTCGAACTGCTTCGCTTCGGGGCCGAGCAGCTCCCGGTACTGCTGTCGGATGTCGGCGGTCACCCCATCCCACTGCTCCAGCGCTTGCTTTCCGGGCGTCGAAGCCATGATGAGTACTCGTCGGCGGTCCTGATGGTCGCTGCGACGGTGAACGAGGTTTGCCGCCACCATCCGGTCGACGAGTTTGCTGAGCGTGGGGCCCCGCATCATCACGTGGTCGGCAACCACGTTCATGGGAGATCCGCCTTGGTCAACGAGCAGCCGCAGGATCCGCCACTGATCGAGGCTCGAGCCACACGAACGCAGCGCCTCTTCTAGTCGTTGAGTGAGGGTGTGCTCGACGAGCGAGAGGAGACGAAGCGACTCATCGCCGTGTTGCGACAGACGCCTTCGAGCAAGGTCCGGGCTTCGGCCAGGAGACTCCACCTGTCCTGGCATCTACTTGATGACCGGAGGACCGAGCGGTGGCCAGGCCCGCTGGGTGCCGACCACGACCCATGCGGTATTGAGGAAGGCATAGAGTCCGACCGCGCAGAACAATAGGACGCCGGCGCCGGCGACGACGAACAGGACCGGAACGCTGAACGAGATCGCGAGTAGCACGAACAGCACTGCGATGTCCACGCCTACAAGAATCAAGACGTAACTGATCGGCAGCCGCAGGATCCCCAGGGTGAGGAAGACGAAGATGATGGTCCACGCCATGGAGAACATGATCAGCGTCTCGTTGGTCTCGCCCAACACCGAACCCAGCGAGCCGGGTATGAGGACCAGACCGATGAGCGCGAAGCCGAGGACCAGCGAGCCGGAGACGAAGACGGGGAGGCCGAAGACGAGGGGGTCACCCCCTCCGCCGAAGAGTACCTCCACCCGCCGGCCGCCCGCCGGGGCGGCCGCGTCGACCTGCAGTTCCTCGTGGATCACGGCGTGGGCGCCTCTGCTGTCGATATCAGCCATGCTCCTTCTCCTCAACCTCATCGGATCCGGCGATCAGGAATCGACCGGACGGTTGACTCTCACCCCGGCGGCCAGGGTCATCGCCGACATCACGAGCCGGCTCCGAGGGTTGCCTACCGCACCACACACGGCCGCAACGATCTCGGGGCGCAGCAATGGCCGGAGCTGAGTTGGCGAGTGCCCAATGCAGGTGCGGCTCCTCTTCGCTCAGTGTGACCCAGGCTTCAGAACAGAGAGAAAGGCCTCTGGTGATGAGCGAACGGGGAGAACCTCGGAAACCGGGACAACCCCGGTAGCGGGTGCGCACCATTCTCTGCGCGACACGAGGGCGCTTCGGGCCACCAGATAGCGAGGCTCGGACCGGCGAGGCTCAAGGAGATGCCAGTCCACGCGAGCGGGAGAATCGCCGGTAGTGCACCTGCGAACCTCACCATGGCCGCGCACGCGACCATGAGAGCGAGACCGACCAACAGCAGCCGCGACCATGAGAGCGAGACCGACCAACAGCAGCCCACAGCACACAGTCGTCCGCTGTCCCGGGTTGGACCATGGCGAGAGGGGAGGCCAGGCGAGCGGTCGAGCGCACCCGACAGGTCCATATCCAACCCTGGATCGGTGCGGGCCAGCTCGTGTTCCATCACCGCGAGCTGCGCTCGCTCACCCTCGGTCAGCATCAAGCCGCACCCCTCGGAGATGACGCCTTAGCCACGGGCCGAGGTGGTCGACGCTTCCGCGCGAGGCGAGGGCGCCCAGCCTCCTCGGCTGTTCACTCGTAGAGACCGTCATCGCCCGTAGGCGCATTAAGGGTGAGCCTCATCACCTACACGCAGTCTCCACCACTGAGGAACGCGCGACAAAAGCGTCGACGATAACGATCCTGCAACGCGGCGGTCGGCACGCGGGCACGGTGGCCGGTGGGCCTGGTCCGAGGACGACGGGGCGATCGTGCGCGACGACGGCTCACCGAGCGGGCTCGGCTGAAGACGAGAAGACCCCTTTCCCCTCCGGCGCCCCGCGTCCCGGCGCGGTATTGGTTAGGCTTCGGCCTACTGGTGAAGGGGCTCACCACAACCGCGGACGCCGCCGCTGACGGTCCCTGTTGGAGGACCCGCGGAGGTGGCGGCACGTGGCCCGATCCTGTCGAGCGCCCAGCAACGACCTGGTGCGGGCGCAGGAGATCCTGGCTCCCCTGCTGGAGCCCGCGACGTGTCTGGCCGTGCAGGACGCGGTCGACCGCGCCGAGGCCGGTCACGCGCGGGTGCTCGTCATGGGTGAGGCCAAGCGAGGCAAGAGCACCTTGGTCAATGCGCTGTTCGACCACGAGCTGCTTCCGACCGGGGTGCTGCCCCTGACGTCGGTGGCCACGGTCGTGCGGGTCGGGTCGGAGCAGAAGGCCTGGACGCGCGACCTCGAGGGCACCTGGCGCGAGCTGGACATCGACCAGGTCGCCGATCTGGTCAGCGAGCGCGGCAACCCGGGCAACGAGCGGCGCGTGGACCACGTCCTGATCACCTCCCCCACCGCACACCTCATCGAGGGCACCGAGGTGGTCGACACCCCCGGCACGGGCTCCGTGCAGCTGCCCAACACCGAGGAGGCGCAACGGGCATGGGAGGTCCTGGACGTCGCGGTCCTGGTCGTCTCGGTGGATCCTCCGGTGTCCGCCGCCGAGCTGGGCCTGCTCGCCGAGGCCCACGAGCGCGCGGCCCGCGCGGCCGTGGTCGTCAACAAGGTCGACCTGGTCGACCCCGCCGATGTGGCGGAGGTCGTCGACTTCACCCAGCAGGTGGTCAGCGCCCGGGTCGGCGAGATACCGATCTTCCCGCTGTCCGCACGGCGCCAGCTCGCCGACGGTTCCGCGGCGGGCGGCCTCGACGCGTTCCTCTCCTGGCTGGACGCCCAGGTCGTCGGGTACGGCGCCGAGGACGCTGCGCGATCGGCGCGGCAGCTGTTGCGCCGCCACGCGAACGAGGGTCGCGACAGCGTGCGCGTCGAACGAGAACTGCGCATGCGTCAGCGCCACGACGACGCGGCAACCCGCGACGCCCTACGCGGCATCCTGGACCGCTCGCACGACCGAGCTGCAGCTGCGGCCGACCGCCTCACCGGCGAGGCCCGACGCCTGCGCCAGGAGCTGGACCAGGAACACGAGCGGGCCGCGACGGCTGCCGTGGCGGCGGCCCGCGACACCCTCGTCCGACGCCTGCCCGAGCGAACCGATCTCTCGCCCGAGAAGGTCCACGACTGGCTGTGCGCCGAAATCTCCGACGCCACCAGCAGCGAGGTGCAGGCTTGGTTCCAGCTACGACACGAGCACCTTCGTGACCGGTTCGAGCAGACGGCCCGCAGCGTGCTCGACGACCTGAACCACGAGCTCGACGCAGCGCGCGCGAACGCCACAGAGCTGCTCCAGCTCGAGCTGGCCTCGCTCGAGGACATCCCCTCGCCCGCGGCGTTCCCCCCACCGCGCTTCGACGTCACGGAAGGCCCGACGTGGCACGAGCTCGTCTCCGCCACGCTCGCGCGCCACCTCCCCACCCCGTTGCGGCGCCGCCGCGTCCACCGCGACCTCGACCGCTGGGTCACGGCCGCGATCCCACGCCCCTACGGGCGAGCACGCGCCGAGCTGCAGCGCGAGCTCGAGACCGCGGCGCGCAGGGTCCGGACAGCTGTCGACGAGCTCCGGACCAGCCGCTTGGCAGCTCTCGAGCGCGGGATCGACGCCGTCGCCGATGCCCACGTGCTCTCCGATGCCGGCGCCGAGCGGCAGCTGGCGGCCCTGGACGACCGGGAAACCGATCTCACTCGTGCGCTCGCGCTCCTCGACACCTGATTCGAGATCCCCGCATGGCAACTCACCCCGCGAGCGGCCACAGCACATCCCGCCGCCAACGTCTCGCCGTATCCACGCGGGAGAACGCGCTGCGGTTCGTGGTCCTGATCGGGGTCGTCAGTCTGTTCGGCGACATGACCTACGAGGCGGCCCGGGGGATCAACGGTTCCTTCCTGGCGGTGCTGGGGGCCGGCGCCCTTGCGGTCGGCGTGGTCTCGGGCGCCGGTGAACTGCTCGGCTACGCCGTCCGGTGGGCCTCGGGCATCGCCGCGGGTCGCTCGGGGCGGTACTGGCTCTGGACCGCGCTCGGCTACGTGATCAATCTGCTCGCCGTGCCCGCCTTGGCGCTCACCAACCGCTGGGAGCTCGCGGCCGGGCTGATCATCGTGGAGCGGATCGGTAAAGGTCTCCGGAACCCGCCGCGCGACACGATGCTCTCCTTCGCCGGCAGCGTCATCGGTCAGGGCTGGGCCTTCGCGCTGCGCGAGGCTCTGGACCAGGCCGGCGCGATGGTCGGTCCGTTGCTCGTCGGGGTGATCCTTCTGCTGCGCCACGGCGATTTCCGGGCGGCGTACGGTGTTCTCCTGGTTCCGGCGGTGCTGTCGTTGGTCGTCCTTGCGGTGAGCCGTTGGCTCTTCCCTCGGCCGCGCGTGCTGGAGCCCGTGGACCCCGCGGGCCCGCCCGGGGCGGGCGGCGACCGGGCCCTGCCGCCGACGTTCTGGCTCTACCTGCTCGGGATGGCCCTGGTGGCCGTCGGCTACGCCGATTTCAACCTCGTCTCCTACCACCTGCAGCGGACCGGCGAGCCGACCGGCGTGATCCCTCTGCTGTACACGCTGGCCATGGGCACTGCCGGCCTGTCCGCGCTCGTGGTCGGGCGCTGGTTCGATCGCCGCGGGATGGGCGCGCTGGTCGTGGCCGTCCTCAGCGGCGCCGCGTTCGCACCGCTGGCGTTCCTCGGCTCCCTCCCGGTCGCCGCTATCGGCATCGCGCTGTGGGGGGTCGGGATGGGTGTGCAGGACTCGCTGATGAGCGCGCCGGTCTCGATGATGACTCCCGCCGAGACCCGTTCACGGGCACTGGGGGTGTTCAACGCGCTCTACGGTGTCGCCTGGTTCGCGGGGAGCAGTGTTCTCGGAGCCGTCTACGGCTTCTCGATCCTGGCGATCGTGCTGATCTCCGTGATCGCCCAGGGCGTCGGAGCGCTCGTACTGTTCCGGCTCCGGAACCGACTCGCCGTCTAGTGGTTCAGGACGGAGCGCGCCACGTCACGGCCGCCGCGGGCGTGAGGAGCACGGGCATGGCGTGACGGACGAGGTCGCGCTCGTCGGCGTGGAACAAGCGTCGGACGAGATCAGGCACGGGGACCCAGTCCACCGCCCAGACCTCGTGGTCATGGGTGGATAGCGCGCCGCCGCGCATGTCGAGGACGAAGTGGTGCACGGTCTTGTGCACCCGTCGCCCATGGCCCGTGAACCAGAAGGCGACCTCACCGAGCGGCAGGCGCACGGTCGCGACGATGCCGGTCTCTTCCGCGACCTCACGCACCGCGGTCTGCTCTGCCGTCTCGCCGGGCTCGATGTGCCCTTTCGGCAGGGTCCACTCCAGACGGCCACCACGACGACGCCGTCCGATGAGCAGGCCGTTGCCGGTGGAGTCGAGGACGAGGCCGCCTGCTGATGTCTCGTGCACGGTGACCGGCCGTCGGTGTCGCGGGTGGTGGCCACGGAGGCGGCGGGGGTTCAGCCTTGATCCGGCCCCGGTCGGGTCGTCCTTCTGCTCCGGCGATGTCGTCACGCTGTCTCCTACCCCTGAGGTAGGGACCGTTGGCTGTGTCAGCGGTTCGTGGCGAGCCCCTCCGCCGGCTCGACCATAGCGCGGTGATGTCCCGGACGCCGATGTTCGAGTCCGGCGGGATGACCGACGGTCGCACCCTCGAGATCGGGGCCATGGATTCGTCGCCGCGGAGGGCGATGCGGTTGGCGCAGCGCGCGTCCCGACCCCTGGGCGTACTCACTGTTGAGAAGGCCCGGAAGCCCTTGAGATCAGGCGAATACCCCGAACCGGGCGAACCAGAAGAGTCGCGAGGCTTTGTCACTGGCTGTCATTCCCTTGCACACCGTTGCGCAACAGGACCCGGGTCGCTACGCCAGATCGGTCTCCGACGACCTGGCCGTCATCGCGGTGTAAGGCGTACGGTGTGACGCCCTTCACGTCGGTGGTCCTCGGCGCAAAGCACGCCGACCCGGCTTCGGGGGGCGATGATGAGCATTCCGGACTTCACGCACGTACTGGTCGGTTGGGACGGATCGTCGTGCGCTGCCGAATGCCTGGCCTCGGCCTGTCGAATCGCCGGCGCCGGTGACGTGCTGGCGCTCGCCGTCATCCCCTCGTGGGAGCACGTGGAGGACGCCCGGGAGCGCGAGGTAGCGGTCGCCGAGGCCATGGCGTCGCTCACGCACCGCTACGAGGAGGCTACGGCCCACCTGACGGTGCCCGCCGGTCGACGGCTCTCGCTGGAGTTCGTCCCCGGCGACGACGAAGCGGAAGCGCTGTTGGCCCGCGCGATGGCGCATCACTACGACCTGGTGGTGCTGGGCGTGCACGGCAACGAAGGCGAGTTCCACCGCAGGATCGGGCACGTCGCCAACCGCGTGGTGAAAGCCGGCCGCTGTCCCGTCCTGCTCGTTCCCGAACCGGACGCGCCCGCCCACCGTCAGGCCGCCCACGTCGGTGTGGGCGGAGCCTTGCGGCACTTGTTCGGCTCCCACCACTCGGTCAGCAGTTGATCATTCGATGGAAGGAGATATTCATGCGACACGGTGACATCAGCAGCAGCAACGACGCCGTCGGGGTCGCGGTCGTCAACTACAAGATGCCACGACTGCACACTCGCGAGGACGTGCGGGACAATTGCCAGAAGATCGCTGACATGGTCGTCGGGATCAAGCAGGGTCTCCCGGGCATGGATTTGATCGTGTTCCCGGAGTACAGCACCCACGGCATCATGTACGACCGCCAGGAGATGTTCGACACGGCCTCGGTGGTCCCCGGCGAGGAAACGAAGATCTTTGCTGAGGCGTGTCGCGCCGCAAAGGTGTGGGGGGTGTTCTCGCTGACCGGTGAGCAGCACGAGGATCACCCCAACAAGAACCCCTACAACACCCTGATCCTCATGAATGATGAGGGTGAGATCGTCCAGCGCTACCGCAAGATCTTGCCGTGGGTGCCTATCGAGGCCTGGTACCCCGGCGACACCACCTACGTGGCCGACGGCCCCAAAGGTCTCAAGGTCAGTCTGATCATCTGTGATGACGGCAACTATCCCGAGATCTGGCGGGACTGCGCGATGAAGGGCGCGGAACTCATAGTCCGGTGTCAGGGCTACATGTACCCCGCGAAGGACCAGCAGATCCTCGTCGCCAAGGCGATGGCCTGGACGAACAACTGCTACGTGGCGGTGGCGAACGCCGCGGGGTTCGACGGCGTGTACTCCTACTTCGGCCACTCCTCGATCATCGGGTTCGACGGGCGAACGCTCGGGGAGACCGGCGAGGAGGAATACGGTGTGCAGTACGCCGAGCTCTCCACGTCGTTGATCCGGGACGCTCGAGCGAACTGGCAGTCGCAGAACCAGATGTTCAAGCTCCTGCACCGCGGCTACACCGGGGTGCTGGCCTCGCACGATGGCGAGAAGGGTGTCGCCGACTGCCCGTTCGAATTCTACCGGACCTGGGTGACCGATCCGGCCGCAGCCCAACGCCAGGTCGAGTCGATCACGCGCACCACGGTGGGGACCGCGGAGAACCCGATCGCCGGGCTGCCGAACCAACGGAGCCAGGGCAACGGGAGCACCGACGCCGTCCGTCCGAGCGAGCCGACCGCGCGCCAGGCCCGCTGAGCTCCGCGGAGGCGGTCGACGGTCGTGACGGGCGTGATCAGATCGACGCGCGCCCGTCACGGCCGTCTCGCCGGCGCGGCCTACAGTCAGAGCCGGACGTGGGTGGCGAGCCGGTCGAGGAACAGGTGTCCTGCGGTGCGATCACGGCGCAGCCCGGGAACGCCAGGAGCGCGTCCTCGAGGGAGCGCACCGTCGACAGGTCGAGGTCGACGGCGGGATCGGGCTGGTGCAACTACGCGCAACGAGGCATGCTCGGTTGACGGCGATGAGGCTCCGCCGCGCTGCGCACGGTCCTGTGCTGATGGCCTCTACGGGAACCACACCGACGCGGAGCCCCCATGAGCACCTTCAGCTTCAGCGACGTGACCGCCCACGAGATCCTCGACTCCCGCGGCCGGCCCACCCTGCGTGTCACGGTGACCTCCGAGGCGGGAACCAGCGCCTCCGCGTCGGTTCCCTCGGGCGCCTCGACCGGACGACGGGAGGCCGTCGAGCTGCGGGACGGTGACGAGGCGCGCTGCGAGGGCCAGGGCGTCCTGCGCGCGGTCTCCCTGGTGCGAGGCGAGATCAAGCAACATATCTGCGGGCGGCATTGGTCGTGCCTCGCCGATGTGGACCACGCGCTCGTGGACCTCGACGGGACTCCGCGCCGGTGGCGGTTGGGCGCCAACGCCATCGTGGGCGTCTCCATGGCGGCCGCCCGGCTCATCGCCGAGCTCACCCGCTCCGCGCTCTGGATGTCGTTGAGACCTTCCGACGTGACCTGCCGCCTGCCTGTGCCGCACTTCAACGTCCTCAACGGCGGGGCGCACGCCCACACCAATCAGGCCTTCCAGGAGTTCATGATCGCTCCCGTCGCCGCCGACAGCTACCAGGAAGCCCTGCGCGCCGGGGCGGAGGTCTACGCGGCGTTGCGTCGGCGTCTCCTCGCCCGCGGCCAGGGCATCGGACTTGGCGACGAGGGCGGGTTCGCGCCCGACCTCAGCGCCCCGGAAGAGGCCCTGCAGCTGCTCGAGCGGTCCATCGAGGACGCCGGCTACCCGGCGGGTCTCGACGGCGTGGCCATCGCCCTCGACCCGGCGGCGTCCCAGTTCTGTCAAGACGACGGCACGTACCTGGTCGACGACCACCGGCACAGCCCTTCGGAGCTGGTGCAGCGCTACGTCGACATGGTTCGCGAGTACGCGGTGTGGAGCATCGAGGACGGGATGGCCGAGGACGACGAGAACGGCTGGCGGCTGCTCACCGAGGAGCTCGGCGAACGAGTGCAACTCGTGGGTGACGACCTCCTGGTCACCAACACCGGGCTCATCGAAGAGGCAGCGGCCGCGGGCATCGCCACCGCGGCGCTGATCAAGCCGAACCAGGTCGGAACCATCACCGAGACGTTGGACGCGGTCGGGATGTGCCGGGACGTCGGCTACGGCCAGATGATCTCGCATCGGTCCGGCGAGACCAACGATGACTTCATCGCCGATCTTGCCGTGGCCGTGGGGTGCGGACAGCTCAAGGCGGGTGCGCCGGCCCGCGGCGAGCGGGTCGCCAAGTACAACCGGCTCCTGGACATCGCCGCGAGCAACCCGCGCATGCCCTACGGGCTGCCCGACGGGACACTCCCCCCGCACGCGGGCAAGTGAGCGTGATTCGGTTCCGCAAGGACCTCGCAGAGCGAGACACCTCTTCGGCCCTACCACTCGGCCAAGAGCTGAATCGGGTCACCCGAACGGCGCATGGCTCCCCGCTGAGGGGGTTGCGCGTAGCTGACCAGGGTCTATCTTTAACTGCTACAGGTGATGGGGCTCGCCTTGAACCGCAGGCCATCCTGCTGACGGTCCCTGTACGGTGTCGACCGCACAGGAGGCCGCGTGCCCGTGTCATGCCTTGTGCCCCACCTCGTCGAACCGGCGGCTGTCGAACCGACGGATCCGGCCTCAGCGCGCGGCCTCTCAGAGCCGTTGACGGCGCCGACACCGATATCCGGGGCCTTGCTCGCGACCGCACCCGTTCGTGCGGTCCCGGACGCGCACTCCCTCGGCCTCGGGCAATTCCGAACGTAGAGCCTCGAGCGCCTCGGTACGGAGGCGCGACAGGAGGGAAGCAGCAATGGCCAGCACCGAAGCAGGGGCAGGGCCAGGGCCGTGGGAACACGCAGGACCGACGGTGTCCCGTGGATGCGTGACCCTCGTCTTCGCCGTGCTGGCGTGGTACCAGGCGGCCAGCGACATCGTCACCAGCACCTTCGGGCGACGGATGCTGCCCGTCGGGCCGCGTACCTGACAGGACGAGACCGGGCACGCTCAACTCAGGGAGGGTTTGATGGAGGTCGACATCGTCGTCGAGATTCCGCAGGGCGAACGCAACAAGTACGAGCTCGACCACGAGACCGGGCGTATCCGGCTGGACCGTACGTTGTTCACCGCTACCCGCTATCCGGCTGAGTACGGGTTCATCGAGGAGACCCACGCCCTCGACGGCGACCCGCTCGACGCGCTCGTCCTCATGAGGGAGCCGACCTTCCCGGGATGCGTCATCAACGGTCGCGTCATCGGCATGTTCTGCATGCACGACGAGAACGGCGAGGACAACAAGATCATCTGTGTTCCGGCTGGTGATCCGCGGTGGGACGCGGTGAGGGAGATCGACGACATCGCGGACTACCACCGGCTCGAGCTGCAGCACTTTTTCGAGGTCTACAAGCAACTCGAGCCCGACAAGGAGGTCAGCGACCCGTCGTGGGCCGACGGCGCGGCCGCTCAGCGCGAGATCACCGAGTCACAACAGCGCTACACCGCCATGCACGAACAGACGTAGCGCTCCCGGCCCGGCCGCCGGTCCTCTCCCAACGCCCGGCGGTCCGGCCCGAGCGCCGGCCTCCGTGCGGCCCAGTCCAAGACGGCGATGGGGCTTGCCGACAACCGCGGCACGGCCGCTGACGGTCCCTGGCACGCAGCAGCGTGAAGGGAGCCTCAGCATGGTCACCTCAGAAACCCACCGAAACGGAACCGGCGCGGCCGACCCCGCCCACCCAAATGACGTCTCGTTCCGGAGCATCCTCTTCAGCGACGGCCGCCCGGTCGACGAGGACGTACACGAGCGACCCGACGTCTTGCGGGACCTCAACCTGGACCGGATCGTCGACGCACTGACCGCGAAGCGCGAGGCCTACGATCTGCTGCCCTTCCTGCAGGCTCCGCTGCGCACTGTAGAGGAGGTCGAGTACCGCCAGCAGGTGCTCGCCGAGCTGGCGAACGACGAGTTGGCCGCGAGCGTGCAGCGGTTCACCGCGCGACTGCGGGAGATGCGGGACAACCTGATGCAGGCGCACCGGTTGCGCTACAGATACCAGCGGGCCGCGTCGGTGCTGGAAGCCGTGGAGCAGTACGGCGCTGCCGTTCACGATCTCGCGGCCGACCTCGACCGCCATGCCCCGAGCGCTTCCGGTTGGCAGGGACTCCGGGACTACCTCGCGGCCTACATCACGACGGACGGCTACCGGGCGCTGCGGGCCGAGTCACGGGACATGCGGGAGCGCCTTACGCGGCTCTCCTACTGCGTGCGGATCGCCGGCGGCACCGTCACCGTGACCCCCTTGGAGGGGCAGGACGACTACAGCGCCGAGGTCGCCGCCACGTTCGCCAAGTTCCGCCAGGGCAAGACCCGGACCCACCGGCTCAAGTTCGCTACCTCGGTCGAGATGAACCACGTCGAAGCCCAGGTCCTCGACGGTGTCGCCCGGCTTGACCCGGAGCTCTTCGCTCAGCTCGGTTCCTTCCCCGAGCGGCATCATGGCTTCCCGGACGAGGTCATCCTGCGATTCGACAGGGAGGTGCAACTCTTCCTGGCCTATCGGGAACTCGTCGCCCCCCTGCAGAGCGCCGGCCTCCCGTTCTGCACACCCCGCCTCGGTCCGAACGAGAGAGACGTCCACGCCGAGGGCACCTTCGACCTCGCGCTGGCTGTTCAGCTCGTCGAGCAGGGCGGCGTGATTGTGCGCAACGACATCAGCCTCACCGGCGGCGAGCGCATCCTGGTGGTGACGGGCCCCAACCAGGGCGGAAAGACGACCTACGCCCGCGCGTTCGGACAGTTGCACTATCTCGCCGCTCTGGGGTTGTCCGTCCCGGGAACGGTGGTTCGGCTGCCACTGGCCGATCAGGTTCTCACCCAGTTCGAGCGCGGCGAGAACATGGCGGATCTGAGCGGGAAGCTGGCCGACGACCTGACCCGGATGCGCGGGATCCTGGAGCAGGCGACCGAGCACAGTGTCGTGGTGCTCAACGAGCTCTTCAGCTCGACGACGCTGGAGGACGCCCGTCTCCTGGGCGGCCGGGTGCTGGAGCAGCTGATCGAGCGTCGCTGCCTCGGCGTCTATGTCACGTTCGTCGAGGAGCTCGCGGCACTGGGTCCGGCGGTCATCAGCATGGTGAGCACTGTCGATTCCGAGGACCCGACACGCCGGACGTTCAAGGTCGTGCGCCGGCCGGCCGACGGGCGGGCCTACGCCGACGTCCTCGCCGAGAAGTACGGGCTGACCGCCGAGGCGTTGGCCGCGAGGATCGCCTCGTGAAGGCCCGGCTGATGGACCGTGATCGGGACTTCGACCTCGAGGCGCCGTTGCCGGGCACCAGCGAAGACCTGGTCGGCGACCTCGGCCTCGAGCCGCTGCTCGAGGTCATGGCCGGAAACGACGATTTCCTGCACCGGGTGGCGCGGGTGGCCCTGCTTTCCAGCCTCGAGGATCCGAAGCGGATCGAGTACCGGCAGCGTGTCCTGCTCGACTGCCTGCACCGACCCGACCTGGCCCGCTCCCTCTACGACCTGGCGGGGGAGGCGCTCGCCAGCAAGCGGAAGGTGTGGAGCTTCCTCACCAACAGCCCGTCGGGCCTGCTGTACCGATCGGTGCAGCTGCTCGAACTGCTGGTCGAACCGCTAAGCACCTTGCGCGACCTTGCCGCACGGGAACGCAACGAAGTCCGATCGGAGGCTCTGGCGGGGCTGTTCGACCTCACGCTCGCAGAGCTGGACGACGAGTACCTCGCCCGTGTCGACGATCACGTGGAGCTCTTGCAGCTCAAGGGGAGCCTGCAGTTCAGTGCGCAGCTCGGACCAGGCCTGCGCGCCGTGGAGCACACGGTGTGCCGTCCGGCCCGCCGCGGATCCCGGTGGAGGGCGCTGCTGAGGCGGCACGAGCGCAACGGCTACTCGTTCACGGTTCCGGACCGCGACGAGGCCGGCTGGCAGGCGCTCGCCGAACTACGCGATCACGCCCTGGCGGACCTGGCCGAGGTGGTCGCCGAGGCGACCGACCACCTCCTGGCGTTCTTCACGATGCTGCGTCGGGAGATCGGGTTCTACGTCGGCTGCGTGCAACTGCACGACCGCCTGACCGGGGACGGGCTCCCGGTCTGCTTCCCCACGCCGCTGAGGTCGCGCTCGACCGGCCTGCGGTGCACGGGTCTCTACGAGCCGGTGCTGGGACTCCGCGAACGCGGTCAGGTCGTGGGCAATGACGTGGAGGCCGGGGGCATCCCGCTGGTGATGGTCACCGGCGCCAACGAAGGAGGGAAGTCGACGTTCCTGCGCAGCGTCGGATTCGGGGCGCTGATGATGCAGTGCGGCATGTTCGTGCCGGCTCGATCCTTCACCGCCACCGTGTACCGGGGGGTGTTCACCCACTATCGGCGCGAGGAGGACACCACGATGACGAGGGGCACGCTCGATGAGGAGCTGGGCCGCATGAGTGCCATCGTCGACGTCATCCGCCCGGGAAGTCTGCTGTTGAGCAACGAGTCCTTCGCCTCGACCAACGAGCGAGAGGGATCGCGGATCGCCCTCCGTGTCTTCCGGACGATGGCCGACCGCGGGGTGACCGTCGTGGCCGTCACCCACCTGTTCGACCTGGCCGACGCTCTGTACCGCGGCGGTGGACCGGCTCTGTTCCTGCGCGCCGAGCGAGAGCCGGACGGACGACGGACGTTCCGGCTGGCCGAGGGGGCGCCGCTATCCACCAGCTTCGGCCGAGACATCTACGAGCGAGTCTTCGGAGCAACCGATTGGACGTCCGACGTTTTCCGCCCCACCGGTGTCGTTCACGACCCCGCCGAGAACGGCTCTGCGCCGCTTACCCGTTCCCAAGATCGTCTGCTATGATCGTCGTCCGGCGGTGGGACTCGCCGTAACCGTGACCCCTGGGTCGCCAATGGTCCCTGTCTCGATGAGAGATGGGAGCCGTAGTGTCTTCAACAACTCCTGGTGGCCGCGTAGCGGCCCAGAAGTTGACGGTCATCATCGGTGACGACCAGTGGTGGGGCGGCGTACCGGTGTCCCACGAGATTCTGCGGCGCGCGCAAGCGCAGGGCATCGCCGGAGCGAGCGTTTTTCGTGGCGTGGAGGGCTTCGGACTCAGCGGCATCATCCACACGGTCCGACTGCTCGACCTGGCCGACGACCTGCCCGTCGTGATCGTCATCGTGGACACGGTCGCGCGGCTCTCGGAGTTCGTTCCCCAGGTCCAGGAAGTCCTCGCGGAGGGGCTCCTCCTGCTCGAGGACGTGGAGCAGGTGTGCGCCCCGTCGCGCCGACGGCAGAACGACGCGGAACGAGGGGGGGCAGCGTGAGGGCCCTGGTCGAGGCTGCACCGCCGCCGACAGCCGAGGCCTTCGGCGGCACCTGGACACCGTGCGCGAGCCTGATGATCCTGTTCGGGCACGGCGAGATGTTCCACCGACGCCCACTCGAGGTCGAGATCGTCCACCGGGCCCGTCGCTTCGGCCTGGCCGGAGCCAGCGTGCTGCGCGGGCGGGAGGGGCTCGGAGCGAGCCACACGGTGCACTCTGGATGTACCCCGGTGCTCCAGGGGCCGGTTCGGGGCGCTCCGGTGATGGTCCTGATCATCGACTCCGAAGCGAAGATCAACCGTTTCCTCCCACAACTCGCCGACCTCGGCGATCAGCTGCTGGCCACGGTGAACAGCGCCCGCGTACACCGTTGCGTCGCGTCGGCCCGGCGGTCGTGCTGGTCGTCGCTGCGTGACTGGTGGACCCTCCATCGGCTCGCCGCGGGTCGGGACCCCGGCTGAGCCGGGCGCCTCGTGCACGACGTCCACGCCACGCCGGCCAGCGCCGACGAGATGGCCGCCGACGGTCCACTCGGTCGCTTCGACACCCAGGTGCTGAGCCTCATCGTGGCTCACCGCACCCCGGCGCTGGCTGCGACGGCCCGGGCCGTGACGATCCTGGGAGAGCCGGCGGCCTGTCTGAGCGCGGTCGCGGCTGCGGCGGCGTGGCGGCTGAGCCACGACCGTGCCTCGGGCTCCGACTGGCCGATGCTGGGCCGCGTCGCCAGCGCCCTGGCCGTCGGTGTCGGGGGACGCGCCGTGCTCTGCCGGGCAATCGGTCGACCACGTCCCCCGGCCACGATCTGGCGAGTTGTGCCGGAAGGCGCGAGCTTCCCGTCCAAGCACACGACGTACGCGGGGCTGGGCGCCGGCCTCGTCGTGTTCCTCGCGGTCCCGGGTGGATCGGCGTATGTGCGCACGGCCGCCCTGGGCGCTGCCACGGTGGTGGGGGCCAGTCGGCTCGTGCTCGGTGTGCACTGGCCGAGCGATGTCGTGGCCGCCGGCGCGCTTGTCAGCGGACTGCTCGAGTGGGCCGTGCACCCGCCGTCGCGGCACCGATCAATTCCGGAGCCCGCACGTCGACATCGACACCGCACATCGATGCGTACGAGAAGCGGAACCGTCTCGGATGTCGGGGCCAGTCGGGGTCCGTCCAGCCGATGCTGGGGGGCAGGACCCCGACTGGCGGGCGGTGGGCAACGGTCCTCACCCACCACAAGCCATTTTCCCACGCGATCGGGATATGTGCCAGAGGTCACGGCGACGTCTTCTGACGGCGAAATGACCTGACCGCGTCCTCGAACTCGGTGGACGCATCCCGGCCACATCCGATCATTCCTTGGTTGCTCTACGGGAGCATCCCTCCCGCATTCTTGATCGCCGGGGCTATGCCAGTGCCGACGCTCGCCCGTCCGTCGCGGAGGCCGGGGACCGGGCCGGCTCGAGCACGAGCGGTAGAGTCCGCGATCGAGCAGAGGTCAGCAGCTGGCAGACCTGTGCCGATGTGGGCAGGCGAGTTGGGCGGACCCGCCGGCCGGGCGAAGGAGGGCGGCCCTGTTGCGTAGGTTCTGCCAGATCGCCGAGGGCCGCCGCCCCCGGGCGTCTCGGTACCCCGTGACTGCCTGACGGTGGCCATGGCGCTTCCCGGTCGTCGTCTCGTGGCCGCCGTCTTCGTCGGCGGCGCGTTGGGTGCACTGGTCCGCGCCGCACTCGGGGAGGCGTTCCCGACACCGGCGACGCAGTGGCCGTGGCCGACGTTCGTCGAGAACGTGGTCGGCGCCTTCCTGCTGGGCTATTTCGTCACCCGGCTGCAGGAGCGTCTCCCCTTGTCCACCTATCGGCGTCCGCTGTTGGGCACCGGGGTGTGCGGCGGTCTGACCACGTTCTCGACGATGCAGGTCGAGATCCTGCACATGCTCGATGCGCGCGCCTACGGGCTGGCCGCCGGATACGCCGCCGCCAGCGTCGCCGCCGGTTACGCCGCGGTCCAGGTAGCCACCGGTATCGTCCGGCGCGTGCGGATCAGAGCATGAACCCGTTCGTGTGGGTGGGCGTGCTGCTCCTCGGCGGGGTGGGTGCGGTGCTCCGGTTCGTCATCGACGGAGCGGTCTCGGCACGGGTGAGCCGGCCGTTCCCGTACGGCACGCTCGTGGTCAATCTGACCGGTGCGCTGCTCCTCGGCCTGGTCACCGGGCTCGCCCTGAGCAAGACCGGGTCGCTGCTGGTCGGCACGGCGGCGCTCGGCGGCTACACCACCTTCTCGACGTGGATGTTCGAGACCCAGCGCGCGGGTGAGAGCCGCCAGGTACCGGTGATGCTGGCCAACATCGTGGTCAGTCTCGTGGCCGGGCTGGCGGCGGCGGCCGTGGGACGGCTGATCGGAGCGCACCTGTGAGCGAGGCCAGCGGTGAATGAGAGCCGGCGGTGAATGAGGACTGCCTGAAGCTGACCGCCTACTTCGGCGAGCGGCAGCGTACGAACGGACGCTTCTTCGCCGACGAGCTGCTCGATCTCTGCGGCCGGCACGAGATCGCCACCAGCCTGCTCATGCGCGGCGCGCAGGGGTTCGGACTCAAGCACCACCTGCGGACCGATCAGCTGCTCACGCTGTCGGAAGACCTCCCGCTCACCGTCGTCGGCGTCGACGAGCGACCCCGGATCGAAGGCTTGCTCGACGACCTGCGGCACATCGACCACCGCGGCCTCGTCACCCTGGAGCGGGCCCGGATGCTGCGGGGGGACATCGGGCCGGTCACGCTGCCGGAGCAGCTGCACGAGGCGACGAAGCTGACTGTCTACGTCGGGCGGCAGGAACGCGTGTACCGCACGCCCGCCTTCGTCGCCGTGTGCGAGCTGCTGCATCGACGCGGCATCGACGGGGCCAGCGTCCTGCTGGGCGTGGACGGCACCAGCCACGGGCGGCGGACACGGGCCCGATTCTTCGGACGCAACGCGGACGTGCCGATGATGATCATCGCGGTGGGCTCCGGGGAGCGGATCGGGCGCGTCCTGCCGGAGCTCGGCGGTCTCCTCCGTCGGCCAATGGTGACCCTCGAGCGCGTGCGGATCTGCAAACGGCACGGCGAACTGGTCGAGCGCCCGCACGCGCTGCCGTCGACCGACGAGCACGGCTTGGCCGTGTGGCAGAAGCTGATGATCTACACCTCCGAGCATGCCACGCACGAGGGTGAACCCGTGCACCAGGCACTGGTGCGTCGGCTCCGGCAGACCGGAGCCCGCGGGGCGACGGTGCTGCGCGGGATCTGGGGATTCCGAGGGGATCAACAGCCGCACGGGGACCGTTTTGTTCAGCTGGGTCGCCGGGTTCCGGTGGTCACGATCGTGATCGATACGCCTGCCCAGACCGAGCGCTCGTTCGAGGTCGTCGACGAGCTCACCACCCGACACGGAGTGGTCACCAGCGAGCTCGTGCCGGCGCTGCGGGTGGTGACCGAGCACGAACGGCGCGGCGGCCTGCGCCTGGCCTGGCACCCCTTCTAGTGACCCGCCGGGCGGGGCGCCGACTTTGCGCCCCGAGCCGATTCGACCACACTGCGGCCACGGCGATGGGACCCGCCGAAATCGCACTCCACCCGGAGCGCTGATGGTCTCTACCGTACGGACCGGCCGCGAGGCCGCGGCACGGTAGAGGACGCTGGGTGGGCGCGTCCCGACGCCGTCGGCTGTCCCGGGCCCGGACGGCCCGATGACGCTTCCCAACCTCGTCGTTGCAGGCCTTGCAGGTGCTCACAGTGCTGGTGGCCGCACCCGGCATAAGCGGCGATCGCGAAGATCGAGACGAGGCTGCAGGGCCGCCGCGGGACACGGGTGCTGCAGCCCTACTACGACATCGCCAAGTTCTTCCGCGGCCGCCCACTCGCGCCCGCTGCTCTACCCGCATCGGGGGCCGGCGCGGGCGTGGGCGACGAATGCGAGCCGAGGTGGATTGCCCCACCGATCCGGCGGCGGAGCCCGCGCGCCCGTCGTCGGACCACCTCACCGCGACGTGATGTCGGGCAAGCGCACGGACGCGTGCCGCCGGGGTTCACGGGTAGCCCACCACTGTGACGGGAGAGAAGTGCGAGGTGTCGAGTGCCCGCGAGGCAGCCGACGCGCTGCGCGAGGTGATCTCTCGGGTGCAGGCGGCCCCGGAGGCCCAGCACCCCGCCGGGGTCCTCGACGAGCTCGCCCGGCTGGCGGGACTGCTCGGCCGGGCCGTCGAGGGTGTCGCCGGCGAGGACGGCGGCGACGTGCGGGCCACCGCCGACGAGCTCGCGGCGGCCATCGCGCGCACCGTCACACGCTGAAGCGGGGGCGGGCTGGACCACGTGTCGACGATCGGGATGACCGATCAGCTGCGGGAGCTGCTGGCGCCGACATGCGGCCTGACCGCGCGCACCGTCAAGTCCTGGCTCGACGACATCGGGCCCGCGTCCTGACGCCCCGTCAGGCGTAGCTCGTCAGCCGCTTCCCGACCCGCGCGGCCATCTCGGTGCCGAGGGCCTGCAGGCCCGACATCGGTCGCACCATCACCTCGAACGCGACGATGCGCCCGTCGTCGTCGAAGGCGATCATGTCGATGCCGTGCACGTCGCGGTCGGCGACGCGGGCGCGGAACTCCAGCACCACGTCCTTGCCGCCCTCGGCGACGAACGAGCGGTGGTAGCTGAAGTCGGAGAAGACCGACAACGCCGTCGTCACCGCGAGGACGACGGCGTCGCGCGAGCGGTAGGGCGTGTGCGCGACCGGCGAGGAGAACACCGCGTCGGGGTGGACGATCGCCTCGAGGCCGGAGAGGTCGGCGGCCGCGACCATCGCGTGCCAGCGGGCGAGCGAGGCCGCGGCGGGGGGAGCGAGCGCGTCGTCCATCGGTTCCTCCACGTGTCGGCGATGCCTCAGGGTGCGGGGTGCGCCTGCTCCAGTGCCCAGGGCGTCGCGGTGCCGCGGGTCCCGAAGGTCGCGGACAGGCAGAAGCGGTCCGCGCGCACCGTCGTGTGCCGCCACTCGATCGCACGGTCGCCCGAGGAGCCGAGGCGGTCGATCTCGAAGACCGGCGCCCCGACCTCGACGCCGAGCAGGCGCGCGACGGCCGCGTCGGCGACGTCGGCGTGGATGCGCTCGCGCCCGCCGTCGACGTGGACCCCGGCGCGCGCCGCGAGCTCCGCGTAGAGCCCGGTGCGGGTGAGGTCGACCCCGACGAGCGCTCCGGCGACCTCCCAGGGCAACCACACGCGGTCCCACGCGAGGGGCTCGTCGTCGACGAGGCGCAGCCGCTCGAGCAGGAGCAGCGGCGTGGACTCCTCGAGCCCGAGCCGGGTCGCGACGACGCCGTCGGCCAGCCGGTCCAGCCGGCGCACCCGGCTCGTCTGCGTGCGTCCGGACTCCTCCACCGAGGCGAACAGGCTGTAGACCTCGTCGACCGGCTGGTCGATCGCGGGCGGCGGCCCGCCCCCGGCGAGCCGCGGCGGCCGGCCGCGCTCGGCGACGACGACGCCGTCCGCGCGCAGCTGACCCAGCGCCTGCCGGACGGTGTGGCGGCTGACCGCGTACTCCTCGGTGAGCGCGAGCTCCCCCGGGAAGGACGCGTCGAACTCGTGCGCGCGGATACGACGCTGCAGGTCGTCCTGCAGCTGCGCCCACAGCGGCCGCCCACCCGCCCGCTCCAGCGCCCTCGGTCCCACGTGTCTCCTCCCGGGCGTACCCCCTGGCTTGACCGTACATCCTCGCCGCTCTAATGTCCGGACACAAAGGTACGGACATTTGATGATCGGTGCGCGCCGTGGAGGACGCGGCCGCGCAGGGGGGAGAAGCCGTCGTGACCACGCCAGCGCTCGTCCGTCGGGAACGCCGGACCGGCTCGGTCGCCCGGCTCGAGCGGTGGCGCGCCGCCCGCGACGTCATCCGGGACCGGGTGCCGGGCCTCGTGGTGGCGCTCGCCGTCGCGGGAGTCGCGACCGCGGCGGGGACGATGGTGCCGCTGGTCGGCGGCCCGGTCCTCGGCATCGTGCTCGGTGTCCTGGTCGCGAGCGTGCTGCACCCCGGAGAGAGGTGGCGGCCCGGCTTCGCCGTCGCGGCGAAGCCGGTGCTGCAGAGCTCGATCGTCGTGCTCGGCGCGACGTTGTCGCTGCGCCAGGTGGCCGCGGTCGGCTCGTCGTCGGTGCCGGTGATGCTCGGGACCCTCGCGGTCGCCCTGGGCGGGGCGTGGCTGCTGGGGCGGCTGCTCGGGCTCGAGCGGGACACGACGCTGCTGATCGGCGTCGGCACCGCGATCTGCGGCGCGTCGGCGATCGCCGCGACGCAGTCGGTGCTCAAGGCGCGCGAGTCCACTGTCGCCTACGCCGTCGGCACGATCTTCACCTTCAACGTCGTCGCGGTGCTCGCCTACCCCCCGCTCGGGCACCTGCTCGGGCTCGACCCGCACGCCTTCGGGCTCTGGGCCGGCACCGCGATCAACGACACCTCCTCGGTGGTCGCCGCGGGCTACACCTACGGCGGCGACGCCGGGCCCTACTCCGTCGTCGTCAAGCTCACCCGCAGCCTGATGATCATCCCGGTGGTGACGGTGCTGGCGTTCTGGACGTCCCGACGGCGGGTCGGCGCGGACGGCGCGGACGGCGCGGACGGCGCGGACGGCGGGGACGCGCGCGGGTGGCGCAGCCTGCCGTGGACGCGGATGGTGCCGCTGTTCCTCGTCGGGTTCGTGGCGGCGTCGGCGCTGACGACGGCGGGTGTGGTGCCGACGTCGTGGCACCCCGCTCTGACCGTTCTGGGCACCTTCCTCATCACGACGGCGCTGGCCGGCATCGGGCTCTCGATGCGGGTCGCCGACCTGCGCCGGGCCGGCGTCCGGCCGCTGCTGCTCGGCGCGTGCCTGTGGGCACTCGTCGGGGTGTCGAGCCTCGGGCTGCAGGCGCTCGGCGGGACGCTGTGAGGTCGGGGCGTCACGCGTCGCCCATCCGCAGCAGGAAGGCGACCCACATCCGGTAGGGCGCGAGGGGCGCGGTGGCGGCGCCCAGCGCGGCGGGGTCGTCGTAGTCGGCCGGGTCGCGACCGTGCAGGCGGGCGAGCGCGGCGGTGGCGCGGGGCTCGTCCGGCCACTCGTCGACGACGCCGCAGGCGCGCAGCCAGATGCCCGACGACCAGAACGGCCCGATCCCGCGGATGCGGCGCAGCGCGGTGCGGGCGCCGTCGGGGCCGAGCGCGCGCAGGCGGGCGACGTCGAGCTCGCCGTCGAGGGCCGCGCGGGCGACGCCGTGGAGGCGCCGGACCTTCTCCGCGGGCAGCCCCGGGACGTCGTCCAGCCCGAGCAGCACGCCCGGCGTCGGGAACGCGGTGACCGTCTCGCCGGCGACCGTGAGGGTCTCGCCGTGCTCGGCGGCGAGCCGGCGGGTGAGCGCGGCCGCCCGTGCCATGCCGATCCGCGGCGAGACGACGGCCCAGGCGGCGGCCTCGTAAGGGCTCGGGAAGAGCGTCGGACGGCGGCCGGGGCGGCGGGCGAGCACGGCTCCGACGGCCGGGTCGTGGGTGGCGACGGAGTGCGGGCCGACGAGGCCGGTCGCGTCGTGGTCGAGGGAGAGGATGCGGGCGCACTGGGCGCGGGCCACGTCGGAGTCGCCGGTGCCGGTGATCTCGATGCCCACCGGGCCGTCGGGCGCGTCCTGGGTGAGGGCGAACGCGACGGGACGCAGGTCGTCGTCGGCGATCGCGGCGAGGACGAGCGGCCGGCCGGCCTCGGGGGCGAAGCGGGAGACCGGGGCCCAGCGCGTGACCGCGGTGCGGGCGAGGTCCAGCGAGAAGGGGCCCTCGGGGTGGAGGACGTGGTGGCTCGGGGTGGGGGTCGGGGTCGACGAAGCGGCTTTTCTGCCACTGGATGCAAGCAACGCCGCTTCGCTGGCAACGAGAGGGGTGACGGTCATGCCGAGCACGATGCACCTCGAATCCCGACACGTGCTGTCGTGATTCTGCGAGAATCTCGGACCCGTGCGGTCCGATCGGCTCCTGGCCACCCTGCTGCTCCTCCAGACCCACGGCCGGATGTCGGCCCCGGACCTGGCCCGGCGCCTCGAGGTGTCCACCCGCACCGTCGCCCGCGACGTCGAGGCGCTCTCCGCGGCCGGCGTCCCGGTGTACGTCGAGCGCGGCCGCCGGGGCGGGGTCGTGCTGATGCCGGGGTTCCGCACCGACGTCAGCGGCCTCACCGACGCCGAGATGCGCGCCCTGCTCGCGCTGACCGACGGCGAGCAGGGCGGCTCGCTGGGGCGCGCGGTCGCGTCGGCGGTGCGCAAGCTGCTCGCCGCGGTCCCCGAGACCCGCCGCGGCGGCATGGCCGCGGCCCGCCGCACCGTCGTCGTCGAGCAGCACGGGTGGCACCGGGCCGGGCAGCCCGCCGGCGACGCCCCCGCCCTCGCCGACCTCGAGCGGGCGGTCACGGCCGACGAACGCGTCCGGATCCGCTACCGGCCCGCGTCGGGCGAGGCGGGCTGGCGCACCGTCGACCCGTACGGGCTGGTCAGCAAGGCGGGCACCTGGTACCTCGTCGCGGCGGCGCGCGGGACACCGCGGATGTTCCGGGTGAGCCGTGTCGAGGAGGTCGCCGCCACCGGCACGCCGGCGCGGCGCCCGGACGACCGTGGCCTCGAGCAGGTCTGGGTGGAGCTGCGCGACCGGCTGGAGCAGGCGCCGGAGGCGGTGACGGTCCGGGTACGGGTCGACCCGGCGCGGCGGGCGATGGTCGAGCGGGTGGTGGCGGCGCAGCTGGTGGGGCCACCCGAACCCGACGGGCACCGACCCGACGTCGTACGCCTGCCCTTCCGCGCACCCGGCGCGGCCGTCGGGATCCTGCTCGGGCTCGGTGCGACGGTGGAGGTCCTCGGCCCGCCGGAGGTGCGCACGCTGATGGCGGCGCGGGCCGCGGACGTGGTCGCGCTCTACGGCTGAACCGATCTTCTCCCCGTTCGACGCTGCCGAGGGGCGGGGCGGCGAACTAGGGTCCCGCGACATGACGACGGTGCTGGTGACCGGTGGCGGCGATCGACTCGACGAGGTCTCGTCGGCGGTGAAGGCGACGGGCGCGGAGGTCGTGGTCGTCGACACCCTGGACCGCCTCGGCGAGGCGGTGGCCGAGCAGACCTTCGACGGCTACGTGCAGCTCCCGGTGGCGATGACCCCGCCCGAGGGGAGCCTGGTCTCGAAGGTCGAGCAGTTCCTCACCCAGGGCCTGCTCTCGCGCTTCCGGGCGGCGGCCACGGTGCTGCCCACCCTGGCGCCGAACGCCACGGTGATCCTCGTCGGTGGGCAGACGAACGTGAACGTCGACGCCCCCGACGACCACGACGCCCGCAGGGCGCTCATGCGCGTCCTCGCGCACGCGCTGCGCGCCGAGCGAGCGCCCGAGCGGCTCACCGTCCGGACCGTCGACCACACCTGGACCGGCGAGCAGATCGCCGCGAAGCTCACGGGGGACGGGCCCGAGGCGTCGTCCTCGGCGGACACGGAGGGCATCGGTCAGGCGTACGCGGACTGGCGGGCCGAGGTCGTCGGGCTGATGCGGGTGGAATTCTGAAGGAGGTGGGCTTCGCCCACCTCAGGGACCTCTCAGGACGCGCGGCCACAATGCGGCCATGCGGATCCTCGTCGTCGACGACGACCGGGCCGTGCGCGACTCGCTGCGCCGGTCCCTGGCGTTCAACGGGTACCAGGTCGAGCTGGCGACCGACGGGCAGCAGGCCCTGGACACCATCGAGAAGGAGCGTCCCGACGCCCTCGTCCTCGACGTGATGATGCCCCGCCTCGACGGTCTCGAGGTGTGCCGGCGGCTGCGCAGCGCGGGGGACGACCTGCCCGTCCTCGTCCTCACCGCGCGCGAGGCGGTCTCGGACCGGGTGGCCGGGCTCGACGCGGGCGCCGACGACTACCTCGCCAAGCCCTTCGCCCTCGAGGAGCTCCTCGCCCGGCTGCGCGCCCTGCTGCGCCGGACCTCCCCCGACGACCGCGCCCGCGACGACCACCCCGAGCCGCTGACGTTCGCCGACCTCTCCCTCGACCCCGTCACCCGCGAGGTGAAGCGCGGCGAGCGGCCGATCACGCTCACCCGCACCGAGTTCTCGCTGCTCGAGCTGCTCATCGCGAACCCCCGCCGGGTCCTCACGCGCAGCCGCATCCTCGAGGAGGTCTGGGGCTACGACTTCCCGACGACGGGCAACGCCCTCGAGGTCTACATCGGCTACCTGCGCCGCAAGACCGAGGCCGAGGGCGAGCCACGGCTGATCCACACGGTGCGCGGGGTCGGGTACGTCCTGCGCGCGGACGCCTGACCGCGCGGTCATGGACCGGTCCGCGCGGGTCCTCGTCGTCGAGGACTCCGAACCCATCCTGGCGTCGGTGACGACGGCTCTCACCGGCGTCGGGCACGAGGTACTCGCCCGCCCCGACGGCTCGCACCTGGAGGCGGATCTCGCCGGTTTCGCGCCCGACGTCGTCGTGCTCGACGTCATGCTCCCCGGCCGCGACGCCTACGCGCTGCTGCCCGCCGTCCGCGCCACGAGCGCCGGGGTGATCCTGCTGACCGCGCGCAGCGGGGTCGCCGACCGCGTCCGGGGGCTGCACGCCGGCGCCGACGACTACCTCGTCAAGCCGTTCGCACTCGCCGAGCTGCTCGCGCGGGTCGAGGCGCTGCTGCGGCGCAGCGGCGGGGTGGGCGACGCGGTGGAGGTGGACGACGTCGTCGTCGACCCCGACGCCGGGCGCGTCACCCGTGCCGGGCGGGAGATCGCCGTGACGGCGACCGAGCTGCGGCTGCTGCACGACCTGGTCGCGCACCGGGGACGGGTCCGGTCGAAGTCGCAGCTGCTCGCCGCGGTGTGGGGCTGGGAGTCCTACGACCTCAACGTCGTCGAGGTCCACGTCAGCGCGCTGCGGCGCAAGCTCGGCGAGCCGCGCGTGATCCACACCGTGCGCGGGCAGGGCTACGTGGCGCGGGCCGACACGACGGCGGCGCCGCGGCCATGAACGCCGCGGCCCCGGATCGGGCTGACACCGTGAACCGCTGGGGCGGCGCCTCCTTGCGACGACGGGTCACCGCGACGTCGGTGGCGGTGGTCGCCCTCGTCGTGATCGTGGTGGCGGTGGTGTCGGACCTGCTCTTCGCCGCTCAGACCCGCTCCGAGGCGCTGACGACGCTGAACGGGCGGGCGCTGCAGGCCGTGCAGCTCGCCGCCCAGGGGCTCTCCCCGGACCAGATCGTCCGGCGGGTGGAGATCGGGGGCGGGGTCGCGGTGGTCGTCCGGGGGCCGGACGGGACGGTGCTGGCCGCGAACCGGTCCGGACCGGACCCGTCGTCGGGACGGCGGGCCGTCACCCGCCGGCTCGTGTCGGGCGACACCGTCACGGTGTCCGCCGACCCCGCGCTCGAGGGCGCGGCGGAGCAGCGGCTGCGGCGGGTCCTGCTGCTCGTCGGCGGGACCGCGATCGTGGTCGCGGCCGGGGCGCTGCTGGTGACGACACGGCTCGCGCTTGCGCCGCTGGACGCGATGACCTCGCTCGCGCGTTCCATCGCGGCCGGGCGGCGCGGGCAGCGGCTGGCGCCGCAGCGCCGCGACACCGAGCTCGGGCGGGCGGCCGCGGCGTTCGACGAGATGCTCGACGCGCTCGAGGGCGCCGAGGCCCACGCGCGCGCCTCCGAGGCGAGCACCCGCCGGTTCGTCGCCGACGCCGCGCACGAGCTGCGCACCCCGCTCGCCGGGATCGCGGCGACCGCCGAGGCGGGCACGGCGCCGGAGCTCGACCCCGAGGCGCGGGAACGGCTCGCGACCCTGCTGGTGCGCGACGCCCGGCGCGCGGGGCGCCTCGTCGACGACCTGCTCACCCTGGCCCGGTACGACGCGGGCCTGCGCCCGGAGCGCCGTCGGGTGGACCTCGGGGAGCTGTCCCGCGTCGAGACCGACCGTGACGCGGTGCTGCACCCCGAGGACCCCGCGGTGCTGGCGGTCGACGGGCCGGTGCCGGTGGCGGCCGACCCCGAGCTGATCGGGCAGGCGCTGAGCAACCTGGTGACCAACGCGCGCCGCCACGGTGGCGGGGCGGTCACGGTGACGGTGGGCGCGGACGGCGAGGCGGCGCGGGTCGTGGTGCGCGACCACGGGCCGGGCGTGCCGGCGGGCGAGCGCGAGCGGGTGTTCGACCGGATGGTGCGGCTCGACGAGGCGCGGGGCGGGTCCGGCGGCGGTGCCGGGCTGGGGCTGGCGATCGCGCGGGAGGCGGCCCGGGCGCACGACGGGGACCTGGTGTGCACGGCGCCCGACGACGGGGGCCCGGGTGCGGTGTTCGTGCTGACGCTGCCGGCGGGATAGGAGCGCTCGACGACGGGGCTTGCCTGCCGCTGGATGCAGACAGGGGAGCACGCCGATAGGGCCGCTTCGCTTGCATGTCGTGGGGCGAGCGGGCTCAGCGCGGGGTGATCCCCGTGGCGTTGATCGAGGCGTCCGTGGGGCCGGCCACGAGGCGGGTCGTGGTCATCGAGGAGTCCTGCGTGATCGCCGGGTCGCGGTAGAGGCCGATCTTCATGTAGTCGCCGCCGTCGAGCAGCGTGCCCCGCGGCGGGTGGTAGTTCGTCAGCTTCGGCACGCCGTCGCGCCAGACGTCGACCTCCGCGGCGCCCGAATCGCGCGAGAAGTGGATGTGCAGGACGACGTCGAGGGTGTCGTCCGGGCCGAGCGCGCCGAGGTCCTGCAGGTCGGTGCCGACGTTGGCGAGGCGAAGCCGCCCGCCGCCGGCCTGGAGGGCGATCGGGGGCGACCCGTTGTCGCCGTTCTGGTGCCACTGCAGCACGAGCTGCCAGGTCCGAGTGTCCGTCGGCAGGTTGTTCAGGGTGCTGACGTCGTGGACCCAGACGTCGTCGCCCTCGTGGTACTCCGGCAGCCGGGGGACGGACTCGGAGCGCTCGCCGCCGCCGGGGATGGCGAACGTCAGGGCCTTCCCGTCGTCGGTGAGCTGCGGGACCGCGCCGCCGTCGACCTGCCCGGAGTTGCCGTTGCCGACGAAGTGGCTCGCGAAGTCGCCGACCGAGGTGTCGAACACCCCGGGGCCCGTGGCGGGCTTCGCGGCGAGCGCACGAGCCGCCGCGAGGGGGTCGACGGTGGCCGTCGTGCTCGACGCGGAGCGGGCCGACGTGGTGGTGGCCCGCGGAGGGGCGCCCGACTGCCGCGAGCCCGTCCCGCCGAGCAGGACGAGCGGCAGCACGATCACCGCCCCCGCGAGCACGGCGGCGAGGACCAGCCGCAGCCGCGAGGGGCCCGGCCCGCCGGGTGGGCCGCCGCCGTGTGAGGGCGGTCGGTCGCGGACGGCTGACGTCACCGGCGCCCCCAGCCCATCGTCGTACCTCCGTGCGCGGTGACGTGCCCTCGTCCGGCTCAACGATGGTCCCTCGCGGCGGGATGCGTCGGTGTGAGGTGTGATCGTCGTCGGACGGGACCCACCTCGCACGGGTGAAGCCTCTCATCCGTCCCGGGGTGCGGCCGCCGGGCAGGTCGAGCACTTAGAGTGGTCAGAGGCGCCGTTCTCCGCTCGGATCTCGACCCGTCCGTCGTAGTCGGTGGCGCCGAGAGTCACACCCACGTCTCATGGAGTTCGTACTCACCGAGGGCGACGATGGAGGGCGGCGAGCGGTGCGGGACCGCGGACCGGGACGGCGGACGGTGATGGTCCGCGACCGGTCCTGCCGTGAGGTGAGGGGTCGCGAGTGGTGGAGCGGAGCAGGACAGCGGGGCGCTGGGCAGCCCTCCTCGGGTGGGAGGACGTGCGTCGGGCGACCATCTGGGCCGCCGGGGTGCTCCTCGACGCGGTGGACCTCCTCGCTCAGGGGGTGACCGCCCTCGCCGTCAGCGCGGGACGCGGCCGTCGGCAGCCGGCGCGGCCCCAGCTCGTTCGCGCCGCGTAGCACCGAGGGGCGCTCACGCCCGAGGGATCCAGAACCGCAGCAGCGCCCCGCCTCCCGGCGCCTCGTGCGCCGAGACGCCGCCGTGGTGGCGGGCCGCCGTCTGGGCCACGATCGAGAGCCCCAGCCCCGAGCCGGGCATGGTGCGGGCGTCGGCGGAGCGGAAGAAGCGGTCGAACACGAGCTCCCGTTCCTCCGGTGCGATCCCGGGTCCGCTGTCGGAGACCTCGAGCACCGCGGTCCCCGGTCGCTCCGGCGCCACCCCCTCGCGCAGCACCACGCGCACCGTGGCGTCCGGCGGGCTCCACTTCGCCGCATTGTCGAGCAGGTTGAGCACCGCCCGCTCCAGGGCGCTGGCGTCGCCGACGACCTCGCACGGCGTGAGCTCCACCGCGAAGTGCACCCCCGGTGCGCGCGGGCGGGCCCGGTCCAGGGCCCGCTCGACCACCTCGGAGAGGTCGAGGTGCTCGGCGGCGACCTCGGGCGGGTCGTCACGGGCGAGCTCGACGACGTCGCCGACCAGCGTCGCGAGCTCGTCGATCTGGGCGCGCAGGTCCGCGGTCAGCTCGGCGCGGTCCTCCTCGGACAGGCGGGGCGCGTCGGGGCGCCCGGAGGCGACGCCCTCCTCCGCGGCGACCAGCAGCTCGAGGTTGGTCCGCAGTGAGGTCAGCGGGGTCCGCAGCTCGTGCCCGGCGTCGGCGACCAGGCGGCGCTGGCGATCGATCGACGAGGCGAGCGCCGCGAGCATCGCGTTGAAGCTGCGGGTGAGCCGGGCGATCTCGTCGCCGCCCGTGACGGTGATCGGTTGCAGGTCGCCGGTGCGGGCGACGCGCTCGGTCGCCGAGATCAGCCGCTCCACCGGCCGCAGCCCGGCGCGGGCGATCGCGACGCCCACCACGGCCGCGAGCACGACGCCCAGGCCGCCGCCGACGACGAGCACGATCGCCAGCCGGGAGAGCGTCCGGCGGGTGGGATCGAGCTCCTGGGCGAGCACCAGCGCGCGGCCGGTGCCGGCCTGCACGGCGACCACGCGGTAGGGCGTGCCACTCACGAACCCCGTGCGCGGCGGCTCAGGGGTCCCGCGCGCGACGTCGATCTCGGGGGCGCCGACCGGGGGCTGTTCCCCCTGGATGAACAGCGTCCGCCCGTCGGCATAGACGATCGCGACGCGGAAGTCCCCCGCCGCCAGCGCGTCGGAGGAGACCACCCGGTAGATCAAGGTCGGGTCGGCGAGGTCGCTGGAGGAGGCCGCCGTGGCCCGCTCGACGAGGCTCTGGTCGAGCTGGTCGTAGAGCGCGCGGTAGGCGGTGAAGAAGACGGCCACCGAGATCAGCGCCACGAGCAGGCCCGCGCCGACCGACACCAGGATCGCGACCCGGCGCCGCAGCGGGATCTCCAGGAGCACGTGCCAGCCCGTCGGCGCGGCGGGTCCCTCACCGCCGCCGCGCGCGGGACCCGGCGTTCCCGTCGCCGTCGTCGTGCTCATCAGCTCCGATCCTCCCGGATGTCGGGTGGTGTGCCGGTCGGCTCCCCGTTCAGGAGCCGGGGCGTTGCGCCGGTCGGGGTGCGCGACTGCGACGACCGGGGTTCCCGCCGGGCGCGCGGCGGCGGGCATGGGGGACGCTGGACGCATGAGCGAGAGCGACCCCCGGCCGGCCCGGCGGGGCGACCCGCCGCGCCGGGGGGACGTCGCGCCGCGCGGGGAGGCGCCGCGGTCGGGGCCGGGGGCGCTGTTCGCGGGCGCCTCGCCCTCGCCGTCGTCGGCGCCGTCGGGCTCGGCGTCGTCGCAGGCGGCGACGCGGTACGCGCCGAACGAGCAGGCGGACTACGGGTGGAGCGGGGCGGAGTCGCCGGACTACGGCTGGGGCCGCACCGCCGCGCCGTCCCTGGGCGGCGGCCCCGGGAACGACGCGGTACCGGGTGCGACGGCGACCCCGCCCGGTGGCTTCCCGTCCGACCCCGACGGCTGGTCCGGCGCCGGCCGCCCGGGCCTCGTCGAGCGCCTCCGCCGGCGCGGTCGGGACGGGACAGCTGCCGTCGGGCGGACGGGACTGGTCCTGGTGGCGCTCGTGGCGCTCGTCGCGGGTCTGGTCGGCGGGGCGATCGGGGGCTCGCTGATCGCCCGCGGGTCCGGGTCCGGGAGCTCCCTCGCCGCCACCGACTCCTCCGGTGACCCGCTGCCGCCGGCACCCGCGGGGTCGGTCGAGGCGGTCGCGGCGACCGTCCTGCCGAGCACGGTGCAGATCCTCGGCACGGCCGGGGAGGGCTCGGGCGTGATCATCTCCGGCGACGGCCTGATCATGACGAACAACCACGTCCTCGCCGCGGGGCGGGGAGGAGCGCTGCAGGCCGTGTTCTCGGACGGTCGGGCCGTGCCGGTGACGCTGGTCGGTGCCGCTCCCGCCGCCGACATCGCCGTCGTGCGCGCGTCCGGTGTGAGCGGGCTGCAGCCCGCCGTCCTGGGCGACTCCGACCACCTGCGCCAGGGCCAGGCCGTCGTCGCCGTCGGGTCACCGCTCGGGCTCTCCGGGACCGTGACCACCGGCATCGTCTCGGCCTTGCAGCGTCCGGTCGCGGCGGGCGGGTCGGGGGCCGGCGAGGACAGCACCCTCGACGCCATCCAGACCGACGCCGCGATCAACCCCGGCAACTCCGGCGGCCCCCTCGCCGACTCCGCCGGGCACGTGATCGGGGTCAACACCGCGATCGCCAGCGTCGCCTCCGGCGGTGGGGCGGGCCAGGAGGGCGGCTCGATCGGACTCGGGTTCGCCATCCCGATCAACCAGGCCCGGCGGATCGCCACCGAGCTCGTGCAGACCGGACGCGCGACGCAGGCCGTCATCGGGGTGCAGCTCGCCAGCGGGGGGCCGCGCGGCGCGACCGTCACCGGCGTGACCCCCGGCTCGCCCGCCGCGGCAGCCGGGATCGCGCCCGGCGACCTCGTGACGAAGGTCGACGAGCGGGTGATCGAGGACGCGAACGCGCTCGTCGCGGCGATCCAGTCCACCGCGCCGGGCCGGGTGGTGACGCTGACGGTGGTGAGCGCGGGTCAGGCGCCGCGGCCGGTGCAGGTGACCCTGGGGAGCCGGGTGATCGGGGGGCGGTAGGTGGCCTTCGGCCTTGTGCGCACTAATCCGCCCTGTAGGGCGGATTAGGGCGTGTCTGACGGACCGTTGAGGGGTTGTGGGGGAAGATCTTGCTGTGATCAGGCAGGAGATCTCCGACGAGGCCTGGGAGTGGATCGAGCCGCTGCTCCCGGATCGCACCCCGCGGCGCGGGGGCCGGTGGCGGGAGCACCGCAGCATGCTCGAAGCGATGGTGTGGCGGTTCCGCGTCGGCGCCCCGTGGCGTGATCTGCCCGAGCGCTACGGGCCCTGGCAGACCGTCTACGACCGATTCAACCGCTGGTCAGCCGACGGCACCTTCGACCGGTTGCTGGCCCGCGCCCGGGCCGAGGCCGATGCCCGCGGTGAGATCGACTGGCAGGTCTCGGCCGATTCCACCGCCGCGAAGCTCCACCAGCACGGGGCCACGCTGCGCCGGCTGGGCGGCAACGCCGCCACCGCCAAACCCGCCCCCGTCGAGCCGGCCCAGGACGCTGAGGGCGCCCCGCTGGCCAGCGGCGATCGGGAGGACGTTGTCGTGGCCGCCGCGGTCGACACAGGGGGCCCGTCCGGGATCTTTGGCTGAAGTCCGCGCCGCGGCGGGCAAGCACGAACCCGACGACCACGCGATCGGGCGTTCCCGCGGCGGGTTGAACACCAAGGTCCACGCCCTCACCGACGGCCGGCTGCGGCTGCTGGCGTTCACCCTGACCGGCGGAAACGCCCACGACAGCCCGCTGTTGCCGGTGCTGCTCGAGCGGCTCTCAGTCGCCCGCGAGCACGGCGGCCGGCCGCGGACCCGCCCGGATCACCTGCTCGGCGACAAGGCCTACAGCTCCAAGGCCCACCGGGCGATGCTGCGCCGCCGCGGCATCCCACACACCATCCCCGAACGCGACGACGAGAAAGCCAGGCGCGCCCGCCGCGGCTCCCGCGGCGGGCGCCCCCCGACGTTCGATGCCGAGCTCTACAAGCAGCGCAACGTGGTCGAACGCGGCTTCTCCTGGCTCAAGCAGTGGCGCGGGCTGTCTCAGCGCAGCGACAAACTCGCCATCAACTACGCCGGCGGGATCACCCTCAAAGCCACCCTGGACTGGCTCTCATGATCCGCCAGACACGCCCTAGTGCTCACAAGCGCGAAGCGCACCGAGCGAACGCGCGCCCCGTCGCGGCGATCTCCTCGGGCGCCGAGCGCTCGGTGACCACCAGTCCCGCCGCGGCCGCGACCTCGTCGAGCCCCTCGGGCCCGAGCACCGCCCAGGGGAACCACGTGCCGGCGAGCTCGTCGCACACGTCGTCGCTCACCAGGCGCGCGACGCCCTGCCAGAGGCGGGCGCCCGGCGTGAGCTCGAGCAGCACCGTGCCGTCGCGCGCGAGCAGGTCCCGGCAGCGGCGCAGCAGCGCGACCGGGTCACCGCCGATCCCGATGTTGCCGTCGGCGAGCACCACGTGCTCCCAGCGCCCCTCCCCGGGCAGCCGCTCGAACGCGTCCTGGTGCAGCACGGCCGCGCCCCGCCGCAGGCATCGCTCGATGGCGTGCACGGACACGTCGACCCCGAGCACGGGCACGCCGCGGTCGGCGAGCGCGACGACGAGCCGGCCCGGCCCGCAGCCCAGGTCGAGGGTGGCGCCGCGGCAGCGCTCCAGGAGCCAGGCGTCCTCGCCGTCGGCGTCGTCCTGCCACCGGTGCACGGCCAGCGGCAGCACCATCCCGTCCGCGCGCACGAGGCGGTCGCTGCGCCCGGCGAGGGCGGCGTCGAAGAACGTGGGGCCGCCCAGCAGGTCGTCCCGCTCCACCGCGCCGTGGTCGAGGGTGTCGACGTCCCCGCGCTCGCGGGCGGCGTCGACGACGGCGAACGGCTCGGTCATCGGCGACAGGAACGTCACGGGACGACACCTCCGGGGACCGGGAGGAGGCCGCCGACCGCGCGGGCGAACCGACCGTGGGGAACGAGCTCCGACACCCGGACGGCGTCGTCGGCGGTGTCCACGTCCGACAGCAGGGGGAGCTCGGCCACCGCGCCGGGACCGAGCGCCGAGCGCAGCGTCTCGAGGGTGAGGCGGCCGGTCTCGTCGGTCGACGTCGGGACGCCCGCGACGAGCCCGGCGCACCGCGGCCGTGCCAGGGCGAGCGCCCACCAGCCGCCGTCGAGGGCGAGGCCCAGGGCCGCGTCCGCCCCGTTCTCCACGTGGCGCAACGCCGCGTCGAGCAGCGCCGCGTCGAGCTGCGGGGTGTCCATGCCCACCTGCACGCTCACCGCGGCGGGGTACCGGACGGCGACGTCGGCGTGGGCGGCGGCGATGCGCTCGCCCAGGGTGTCCCCGCGCTGGGCGACGACGGCGTGTGGGGCGAGGGCCGCGTCGATCTCCCCGCCGCGTACCGCGTCGGCCGTCGAGCCCTCGAACGCGACGACGACCCGCGCGTCCGGCGTCGTCGCGGCCGCCTCGAGGGTGTCGAGCAGCGCGGCGGCGGCGATGCCGGCCGCGCCCTCCGGCGTCGCGGGCGGGCTCAACCGGGTCTTGGCCCGGCCGGGGACCGGCGCCTTGGCGAGCACCAGGACGACGCGGCGGACGGGCCCGTCGTGGTGCGCGCCGTCCCCGCTCCCCGAGCCGCGCGATCCTGGGTGGTCGACCTGCATGATCGGCGCGTTCGTGCCGGGGGTGCTCATCGGTTCGGCGCCCCCGCCGCCGGGTCGGCCGGCGGTGCGCTGTGCGGGGTGCGGGCCAGCGCCCGGGTCATGTCGCGCACCGCGCGGAACGTGCCGCGCACCGAGCCCGACACCTTCGATCGCCCTCCTGCCCGCGGCCGGTAGGCCACGTCGACCTCGCGGATGCGCCAGCCGGCGGCCCCGGCGCGGATGAGCAGCTCGAGCGGGTAGCCGAAGGCCCGGTCGGTGATCCCGAGATCGAGCAACGCCTGGCGGCGGGCCACCCGCACCGGAGCGATGTCGCGGACCCCGACCCCACGCACCCGCATGAGCCCGGACAGCACGAGATTCGAGAGCCGGGCGTGCCACGGCCACACCCCGCGCGCGGCCGGGACCCGCCGCCCGACGACGAGGTCGACGCCGGTGTCCTGCAGCAGCCTCACCATCGCGGGGAGCTCGGCCGGGTCGAGCGAGCCGTCCGCGTCGATCACCGCGACGACCTCGGTCCGCGTCGCCTCCAGGCCGGCGTGCACCGCCGCGCCGTAGCCCTTGCGGGCCTCGTGGACCACGAGCGCCCCGCGGGCCGCCGCGAGCTCCGGGGTGCCGTCGGTGGAGCCGTTGTCGGCGACGACCGCGTCGAATCCGTCGGGGAGCGCGTCGAGGACGATCGGGAGCGCGTCGACCTCGTCGAGACACGGGAGCACGACGTCCACGCGGCCGCTCACCGCGGTCACGCTATGCGGTCGGCCTCGATCGCGCGCAACCGGGGGGCGGCAGCTCGCGCCCTCGTGACGGGTCGTGAGAGTCGACCGAGTGGTGGACCCGCCACGTCCGGGTGGGCCCGCCTCACGAGGCCGCCACGTCCGGTTCGTACGCTCCGTGGCCGTGTCGACCGTGCTCGGGGCGCTGCGCTCCCGCGACGACGACGGCCGTCCCGTCACCCCCGGTATCAGGGACGGGCGCCGGTTCCCGCGCGTCCGCGGGGATCTCGTCGCCGTGGTGCTCGTGGCCGCCCTCGTGGTCGCGGCGGCGCGGTACGGCTGGGCCGAGATCCACCGCGGGGTCCCGATCCTCGTCGGCTGGCCGCCGCTGCTCGCGGCCTGGCTGCCGCACTTCTCGCCGGGCGGGACCACCGCCGTCGTCGTCGCGCTGCTCGTCGTGCTCGCCGGACCCGTCGTCGCCGCGCGGTGTCGCTGGGGTGCGCTGCTCGCCGTCGCGTACGTCGCCTCTGCGGCGTGGACCTTCGGGCTGGCGCTGATCGACACCTACCAGTTCGGGATCGTCGACCGCCTGACGACGCCGACCGAGTTCCTCACCGAGGTGCAGCGCTACCCGGGGCTCGGGCCGTTCCTGACGACGTTCACCGACCGCATCGCCGGCATGACGCCCGCCACGCTGGCCACCCACCCGTCGGGACATCCGCCGCTGGCGACGCTGTTCTACGTCTGGGTCGGGGACCTCTTCGGCCCGGGCGGGGAGCCCGCAGGCCTGGCGACGCTGCTGGTGGGTGCGTCGGCGCCGGTGGCCGTGGCGCTGACCGTGGGCGCGCTGGGGGGCCTGCGGTGGGGTCCGGTGGAGCTGCCGCTCGCCGCGGAGACGGTGACCGCGGGCCGCGACCTCGCGCGGCGCTACCTGCCGTTCGGGGTGCTCGTGCCCGGCGCGGTGTGGGTCGGGGTGTCGGCCGACGGGATGTTCGCGGCGGTGTTCGCGTGGGGAGTCGCCTTCCTCGCGCTCGGCGCGGTCCGCCGCGGGGTGCCCGGCGCGGTGCTCTGCCTGCTCGGCGGCGTCGTGCTCGGCGGGGCGCTCTACCTGTCCTACGGGCTCGTCACCGGGGGGCTGGTGCCGCTCGTGGTCGCGGTGCTGGTGCGGCGCTGGTCCCCGCTGGTGACCGGGGCGATCGGGGCGGCGGCCGTCGTCGTGCTGTTCGCGGTGGGCGGGTTCTGGTGGCTCGACGGGTACGAGCAGGTCGGGGTGCGCTACTACCAGCCCGGCGAGTACGGCCTGATGCGCCCGTACTCGTACTGGGTGTGGGCGAACCTGGCGGCGTTCGCGCTGACGCTCGGGCCGGCGGTCGTCGCCGGGGTGCGACGGCTGGCGTGGTGGCCCCGCCGGGCACCGCTGGCGGTGGCACTGCTGGTGGGGGCCGTGCTGGTCGCCGTCGCCGTCGCCGACGTCTCGGGGCTGTCGAAGGCCGAGGTGGAGCGCATCTGGTTGCCGTTCGGCACGTGGGTGGTGCTGGCGTGCGCGCTGCTCCCGGCGCGCGGGGCCCGGTGGTGGCTGCTGGCCCAGGCGGTGCTCGCGATCGCGCTGAACAGCCTGCTCGCGACCGTTTGGTAGTGACTTGTGCACGCACAAGCGTCAGCGAACGGCGGCACGCAGCGGGTCGGAGGCGAAGCGCGCGATGCCCTCGGCGAACGGGACGCGGGCGCGGTAGCCGAGGACCTCGGCGGCCCGGGCCGGGTCGGCGGTCACGTGCCGGACGTCGCCGGGCCGGGCGCCGCCGACGATCCGGGGCTCCGGGCCGTCCATCGCGCCGGCGAGCTGCGTGGCGAGGTCGGAGATCGTGCGGACCTCGCCGGAGCAGACGTTCAACGGCGTGCAGGTCCCGGCCGGCATCGTGCCTTCCGGCGCCTCGAGCGCGGCGACGTTGATCCCCGCGACGTCGCTGACGTGCACGAAGTCGCGGCGCTGCCGGCCGTCCTCCATCACCCGGGGGGCCTCGCCGCGCTCCAGCGCCGAGCGGAAGATCGACGCGACGCCCGCGTACGGCGTGTTCTGCGGCATCCGCGGGCCGTAGACGTTGTGGTAGCGCAGCGCGAACACCCGCCCGCCCGTCGCCCGGGCCCACGCCACGGCGAGGTGCTCCTGGGCGAGCTTGGTGGCCGCGTAGGTAGAGCGGGGCTCCAGCGGCGCGTCCTCGGGCACCAGCTCGCCCTGCAGGTCGCGACCGCAGACCGGGCAGGGCAGGTCGTAACGGCCCGCGTCGACGTCGACCCGCGTGCGCGCCGGCGGAGGTTGCACCCCGTGATCCGGGCACGAGTAGCGACCCTCGCCGTACACCACCATCGAGCTGGCCATCACGAGCCGGCGGTGGCCCGCCCGATACATCGCGGCGAGCAGGACGGCGGTGGCGACGTCATTGTTCTCGGCGTAGGCGGGGGCGTCGTTCGGGTCGACCCCGTGCCCGACCATCGCCGCCTGGTGGCAGACGGCGTCGACCTGCGGCAGCAGGCGGTCGAGCAGGTCCGCGTCACGGACGTCTCCGTGCACCAGTTCGTAGCGGTCGGTCCACTCCGGCGCCTTGCCCTCGGCGTGGGCCTGCGGGAGCAGGGCGTCGAGGAGGACGGGCGTGTGCCCTCGGTCGGCGAGCTGGTCGGCGACGGCGGAGCCGATGAACCCGGCACCGCCGGTCAGCAGGACGCGCACGGCGCCACCGTAGCGGCGGGCTGTCGGGCGTCGCGGTCCGCGGTGGGCTCGCTAGGGTCTGCAGGCATGGAACTCCCGCGGTCCACGGCGGCGATGCACGACGACACCCTCGGCGACGACGACCTGCTGGGACGCGCGCTCATCGTGATCGTCGACGACCGCGTGTCCACCGGCGAGGTGACCGACACGATCGGTCCGCTCGTCACCGAGCTGCTCGGCGAGGCGGGCCTCGTCGTCGACGGCACGATCGTCGTCCCCGGTGAATCGGTCGCCATCCGCAATGCGCTCAACACCGCCGTGATCGGTGGCGTGGACCTCGTGGTCACCGTCGGCGGCACCGGGGTCTCCCCGCGGGCGGTCACCGCGGACGCCACTGCCGGCGTGCTCGACCGTCCCATCCCCGGCATCGCCGAGGCCATCCGCGCCTCGGGCCTGGCCGCGGGTGCGGTCGACGCCGGGCTCTCCCGCGGCCTGGTGGGGGTGTCCGGGTCGACCCTCGTGGTCAACCTGGCCGCCTCCCGCGCCGCGGTGCGCGACGGCATGGCGACGCTGACCCCGCTCATCTCGCCGGTGATCGCGGAGCTCTCGGGGCTGGAGGAGAACTGACCTCGGGCGGCGATCCACCGGACGAGGAGGCGTCGGCGGCGCGGGCCGCTGCGGCCCGGTGCCGGGCGCACGAGGCCCTGTTCGGGGAGGCCCCGCGGGCGAGCGCCGACGAGCGCGACGACGCCGACCGAGCGCGCGGCGGCGGCAGCGAGCGGGACCGGCGCTGGTACGAGGACCAGCGGCCCCCGCACCACGGCTGACCTCGCCCCACGAGCGGCACCTCTCGGGAGGGTCAACCACTCACCGCAGCGTCAGCGTGACCTCCTGCCCCACGGTAGCCGCCGCCACCCGCGCCGCCTCCGGACCCGGCAGGGCCACGAGCACGAGCGGGGGCGATGCCGTGCGCTCCTCGCCCGGCAGCACCGTGAGCACGCGGGCGCCCCGGGCGAGCACGACCCCCTCGCCGTCCCCCACGGCCCTGCCCCCGGCACCCGCACCGCCGACCACGTCGACCAGCGCCCCGGCCCGGACCAGCGCCGCGACCGCCGGGTCGGCCAGGCGCAACGGCACGCCCGCCGCGTCGCGCACCCCCATCGCCTCGCGGGCCGCCTCCGGACCGACCAACCGGACGTCGGTGAGGACCTCGCCCGCCCGCACCGGACCGACCAGGTGCCGCCCGACCGCGTCCTCGGTCGCCCGCAGCGCGCCGACGGGCACCGCGTCCGGCGGGCGCGGGACCACGCCCACGTCGTCGGCACCCACCGGCGCGCCGGGCGCGAGGTCGTGCCGGGCGAGCACCACCGGCACACCCGTCACCGACGGCGACGCCGCCCCGGCCACCGCGAGCGCCGCCGCCAGGGCGACGAGCACCGCGGCCGCCAGCCGCCGCAGCGCCACCGCGCGCCGCCAGCCACGCGGCAGGCGCGCCCGCACCCCGCCACGGCCCGACCGGCCCCCGGTCGCCGATGCCCCCGACGACGCCGACCCCACCGGTCGCCTCACGCTCCTCACGAACCGGACGCTAGGGGTCGGCCCCGACCCCGGCACCGCCCCGAGGAACCCTTGTGGACAATTGAGGGGGACCCGGTGCGCTGTGGACGGCCGGGAGTCGGGAGAACGTCCGCACGCGAGGAGAGGCGCCCCCGAATGGCCGTGGTGCTGGTGCTCCTCGCCTGTCTCGGCAACGCCCTCGCCCTCACGCTGCAGCGCAAGGCCGCCCAGGACAGTGCCCGCCAGCGTGGCCGATCGGCGGGGTCGTTCCGCGACATGGTGCGCCGTCCGCCCTGGCTGTTCGGCGTCGTGATCTTCGCGCTGGCGATCATCTGTCAGATCTCAGCATTGCGGCTCGGCTCGGTCTCCCTCGTGCAGCCGGTGCTGGTGATGGAGCTGCCGTTCACGCTGCTCGTCGGGTGGTGGATCCTCGGCGGGGCGCTGCGGGGATACGAGTGGGGCGCCGTGGCGACGATGAGCGTCGGCCTGGCCGTCCTGCTGGCCTCGCTGCGCCCGCACGACGGCGACGCGCTCGCCGCCGGGAACGTCCGGTGGATCCTCGGCACGCTGGTGACGCTGGCGGTGCTCGGGACCATGATCGTCGTCGCCCGGACCTCCCGGGCCGCCGGGAGGGCGGCGTGCTTCGGGATCGCGGCCGGCATCGGCTCGGGCTTCGTCGCGGTCATCTTCAAGGCGATGACCGACGCGCTCGCGGTCGGCGGGCTCGGGGAGGTCCTCGCGACGTGGCAGACCTACCTGCTCGTCCCGGTCGCGCCCGTGGCGTTCTGGACGCTGCAGAGCGGGCTGCGCGCGGGCCGGCTGCTCGCCTCGCAGCCCGGCCTCACGCTCGGCAACCCGCTGCTCGCGTTCCTGTGGGGCACCGGGCTCCTCGGTGAGGAGGTCGCGGGGGGCCCGTGGATCTGGGGCGGAATGGTCGGTGCCGCCCTGCTCACCGTGGGCGTGTTCCTGCTCGCACGGTCACCGGTCCTGGCGGCCCAGGAGGGCAACCCGCGCGACCGTTCCTCGTTCGGGCGACAGGACGCCGGCACTGCACGTAGCCGTCCTCCCTGAGGCTGTGTGCTGAACGGGTGATGCGCGACATCAAACCTGTTTCAGGGCAACGCGCGACGAACGGAGACGTCTCTCGTTGTACGAGGCACGGAGCCAGTGACCGCTGGGGAGCGGGTCGGGCATCGTGCCGGTCCGGGTCGGCGACTCGGGGTCGCCGACCCGGACCACTCCGCCTCAGGCGCTCTTCGCCGTCGCCGCGCTCGACGCGGACGACCCGTTGCTCGACGAGCTCCCGGACGGCGAGCCGCTCGGCGAGGATTCCTTCGAGGAGCTGCCGGACGAGCCGGATCCCGAGTCCGAGGACGACGGCGAGCTCGACGACTCCGAGCCCGAGCCCGACGAGGACCCGGACTCCGCGGACTCTCCGGACGACGAGCTCGAGGACCCGTTGCGGCTGTCGTTGCGGTAGAAGCCGCTGCCCTTGAACACGATGCCGACGGACGAGAACACCTTGCGCAGCCGGCCGCCGCAGACCGGGCACTCGGTCAGCGAGGGGTCGGTGAACGCCTGGACCTGCTCGAAGCGGTGGTCACACTCGGTGCAGGCGTAAGGGTAGGTGGGCACGCTCGCTCCTGTCGTCACCCGCGGGGACTGTCCGGCGGAGGAAGTGTACTGGCACTCCCCCCGTGAGAGTGCCAACACCGGCGAGCGTCACGGTGTTCCGGACGGTGAGCCGATGCGTGAACGGCGCCGTCCTGACGTCAGACGTCAGGATCGTGCCGTTGCTGGCGTGGGGCCTCGGCCCGCCCGGCCGTGCGCAGCAGGCCGGCGCCGGGCCGCCACACCGCGTCCACCCGGACGTCGTGCGGCTCGGCGGGCAGGTCCGTGAGCAGCTCGTCGTCGCCGATGAGGGCCACCACGACGGTCGTGGAGGACGCCAACGGCAGGCTGCGGTCGTAGTGCCCGCCGCCGCGCCCGAGCCGCACCCCGCTCGCCGTCGCCGCCAGCGCGGGGACGACGACCACGGCCGCGTCACCGATCGCCGCCGGGCCCAGCCGGGGCCCGCCCGGCTCGAGCAGGCCGTGCGGGCCGGGGACGAGGTCCTCGCGCCCCCCGAAGACGGCCCAGTCCAACGGGGCCTCGCCCACCGTCACCGGCAGCAGCACCCGCCGTCCGAGCGCGACCGCCGCGTCGAGCACCGGCACCGCGCCGTCCGGGGCCGCGCCCGGCTCACGTCGCACGGGGACGTGCAGGCACACGGGGCGCCGGGGGTCCGCGTCGAGCTCGTCGAGCACCCGGGGCAGCGCGGCCGCGAGTGCGGCGGCGTCGCGCCACCGGTCGTCGTCGGGACGTTCCCGACGACGGGCGGACAGCTCACGGCGCAGCTCGTCCTTCGTCATCCGCCCAGCATCCCGGACGCGAGGGGAGGATCCGGCCGCTCTACCCGCACGAGGGTTCCCCTCGCGCGCGGGCGGCGGGTCAGCCCTCCAACGTGCCGCCGTCCACCTCGCGGGGCCCGTCCAGGGTCACCGACCCGCGCACCGTCACCGGCCCGGTGAAGGTGACGTCGCCGCGCACCTCCAGCCGCTGCGCCGCCACCAGCGAGGGCGCGCCGCCGGGGAAGCGGGCCTCGAAGTCGCGCAGCATCCCGAAATGGGCCTTGTCCAGCGACACCACCGGCGGGACGCCGTCGAAGTGCGGGACCATCGCGCCGTCGTCGCGCAGCTCCCAGAGATCCGAGCGGGCCACGAGCAGGTCGTCGGTCGTCTTCACCGGTGCGAAGCGCGTGCGGGGAACCTCCAGCGCCGCCGCCCCGTCGATCGTCGAGACCGCCGCCCCCATCGCGGTCTCCAGCTGCAGGACGGGCGTGGAGGACGTGTCGGTGGGGTCCACGGTCTTGCGGTTGACGATCAGCGGCAGCTCCGGGGCCGCCGGGTCGGCCTCCTGCAGCGCGGTGATCGCCTGCAGGTCGAACCAGACGTTGTTGGTGTTGAAGTACTGCCAGCGGTCCAGGTCGCCGAACGAGGTGTCGCCCTCGGGCACCTGGGCGGACTCGCGCAGCACGAGCTTGCCCTCGCGCATCGCGAGGTGCCCGCCCTTGCGGTCGGACTCGGTGCCGCGAACCACCTCGAGCAGGAACGGCACCTCGTGCTCGGCGAGCCAGGCGGCGATGCGCGGGTCGGGGCGGGCGCCGAGGTTGTCGGCGTTGGAGACGAAGCACCACCGCACGCCCGCCTCGAGCAGCGTCGCGGCGATGCCGCTCGCCGCCAGCGCGGTGTAGATGTCGCCGTGCCCCGGCGGGCACCACTCCAGTTGCGGGTCCGCTGACCACTCGACGGGCTCGCGGGTCTCGGCGTCCAGCTTCGGCTCGATGCCCTGCAGGAAGTCCAGCGGCAGCGGCTGGTCGTCGAGCCCCTCGTGCGCGCGCAGCCGTTCGAGCGACGGCGGCCGGGTGGTCGGCGAGTCCATGAGCAGCAGCGGCAGCCGCGCGCCCGTGGACCGGCGCATCGCGAGGGTCTGGATCGCGATGACGTCGAGGAAGCTGTGCCCCGGCTTGATCTCCAGCGTCGACTTCGGCCCGTCGAGCCCCATGCTGGTGCCCAGGCCACCGTTGAGCTTCACGACGGCGAGGCGGTCCAGCACGTCCCGGGTGGTCGCCTCGTCGGGCTCCGGGAGGTCGTCGAGGCGGGGGAGCGGCTCCACGGGCGAGAGCTCGTCGCCGGGCAGCGTGCCGGCCCCCGGGTCGGCGAGCTGGGTCAGCCGCCGCCGGAACGCGGCGAGCTCCATGGGGTGCGCGCCCGCCTTCTCCAGCTTGGTGACGGCGGGGTGGTCGGCGGTCTCGGGTGCCTGGTCGACCATGGTGTTCGGGACTGCCTTCGCTCGCGGGGCCGGCGGACCGCCCGGCCGGGGGTGGACGCGGGCGAGGTTAGCGAAGCCGCCCGACGACGACGGGTGCCCGCGCCGCGGCGGGTGGCACACGCGGGCGCGTCGCTCCCCGGTCTGCACGGCGTGTCGTAGCACCATGAGGCCGTGAGGACCGTGGATGCCCAGCTGCGGCGGGTGCTCGACGCCGCGGTGCGGCCGGCGCCGGTGCGCGTGCCCATCTCCGAGGCGCAGGGACTGCTGTGCGCCGAGGAGGTGGTGGCCGACCGCGCGCTGCCGGGGTTCGACCAGGCCGCCGTCGACGGGTTCGCGGTGCGCGCCGTGGACGTGCGCGAGGCCGACGCCGAGCCGGTGGAGCTGCCGGTGGTGGGGGAGGTGGGCGCCGGGTCACGGCAGGCGCACCGCCTCAGCCCCAAGCAGGCCGTGCGCGTGGCCACCGGCGCCCCGTTGCCGACCCTCGCCGACGCCGTCGCCCCGCACGACCACACCGACGACGCCGTGCCCTCCAGCCGCGCCCGCGTCACCGTGAAGGCGCCCGTGCCCTCGGCGGCCTTCGTACGGCGCACCGGGGAGGACGTGGCGCCCGGGGACGTCGCGGTGCGCCGCGGCGTCGTCGTCGGGCCCGCCCAGGTCGGGCTGCTGGCCGCGGTCGGACGGACCAAGGTGCTGGTGCACCCGAAGCCGCGGGTGTCGGTGATCGCGGTGGGCGACGAGCTCGTCGACGTCGACCGCACCCCCGGCGCGGGCCAGATCGTCGACGTCAACTCCTACGCGCTGGCGGCCGCGTCCCGCGACGCGGGCGCGGAGGTCACCCGCATCGGGATCGTCGGGAGCGACCCGGCGCTGGTGCGCGAGGCCGTGGAGGCCCGGCTCGGACTGGCCGAGGTGGTGCTCGTGGCCGGGGCCGTCGGCGGGGAGCACGGCGAGGCGGTCGCGGCGGCGCTGGGGGAGCTCGGCCCGGTGGACACCTCGCGGGTGGCGATGCACCCGGGGTCGGTGCAGTCGTTCGCGCGGCTGGGCGACGACGAGATCCCGACCTTCCTGCTCCCGGCCAACCCGACCTCGGCGCTGATCGTGTTCGAGGTCCTCGTGCGCCCGCTCGTCCGGCTGGCGCTGGGTCGCCCGGAGCTGCACCGCCGCGAGGTGGTGGCGCGGCTGCTCTCGCCGGTGGCGTCCCGTCCCGGCCGGCGCAGCTACGTCCGGGGTCAGCTGCTGCGCGACCGGACGACCGGGGACTACCTCGCCCAGCCGCTCGGGACCGCGGGCTCGCACCTGCTCTCCTCGCTGGCCGAGGCGAACGCGCTGATCGTGCTGGACGAGGACACCACCGAGGCCGTCCTCGACCAGCCGGTGAGGGTGGCGTTCCTGGCTCCGAGGTGACTTCGTCTCGTGAGTACTTGTGGTTGCTATAGCCACCACAAGTGCTCACCTGCCGCAGGCCCCTGCTAGAACGGCGGCATGGCGGTGCCGATCTGGGGCGGGACACGCCCCACGGGTCGTCACCCCGGCTGGCCGGACCACCTCCGCTCGCTGCGCACCGCCGCCGGGGTGGTGTCGCTGCGCCCGGTCCGGTTCCGCGACGGCCGCGAGTGGTCGCGCCTGCGGCTGCGCGACGAGGCCTACCTCACCCCGTGGGAGCCGATGCCGCCCGGCCGGTGGTCCGACCACAACGCCCTCGTCGAGTGGCCCGCGCGGTGGGGGACGCTGCGGGCCATGGGTCGCGCTGGCACCGCGCTGCCCTACGCGCTGACGATCGACCGGCGGTTCTGCGGCCAGGTCGTCGTCGGCAACATCGTGCGCGAGCCGCTCCTGTCGGCCTACGTCGGCTACTGGGTCACCGCCGAGCACGCCGGGCGCGGGGTGACGACGGCGGCCGTGGCGCTCGCCGTCGACCACTGCTTCTCCCGCGTCGGGCTCCACCGCGTCGAGGCCACGGTCCGGCCCGAGAACGCCGCGAGCCTGCGGGTGCTCGAGAAGCTCGGATTCCGCGAGGAGGGGCTGCTCAAGCGCTACCTCGAGGTCGACGGCGAATGGCGCGACCACGTCGTCCTCGCGGTGACCGCCGAGGACGTGCTGCCCGACGGCCTCGTCGCCCGCCTGCTGCGCTCCGGGCGGGTCACCAGGGCCTGAGCCGCTCCACCCGGCCCTCGACCTGCACTCGAGCACCCACACGGCCCAACCCACCCGCCATGGGCGCCAGCCCATCGAGTGGTCCCGCGGTGCGAGACGGTCCGTCGGTCTCCCTCACTGGAGGGTGGTCGTCACGGTTCGCGCACGACACGCCGTGTCCGCTACGGGGCGCATGGGACTCGTGTGACTAACGTGGCGGAGGTCGGTCACGGACCCGCGGGGGTACCGGACCGAGGGGTCGGCTCCGTCGGGGTCCGGCTCCCGCGTCGGGTCCGGGTCGGGGAGGGCGGACGGTGCCGAGCTCGTTGGTGTTCGCCGCGCTCGTGGTGGCGTGGCTGGCCGTCCTGGTGCCGGTGGTCGCCCGCCGTCGCCAGATGGTGCCGCGGCCTGCCGAGGCGCACCTGAGCTCCCGCGTGCTCATGCGGCCGGAGCGCACCGCACCGGCCGCGGTGACGGTCAGCGTGACCGCCGAGCCGGAGACGGACACCGACGGCACCGGGGACACGACGAGCGCGGACGCGCCACAGGGCCGCGTGCTCGACCGCAGGCGCGGCCGCGGAACGGTCCGGGACGACGCCGGGGAGGACGAGGGCATGGACGACCACGACGACGAGGGCCGCCTCGCGACCGCCGGCCACGAGGACGACGCGTACGACGACGGGTACGACGCCCACCCGGGCAGGGCCGACGCCGACGAGGTCGCGGGGTACCGGCCGCGCGCCTACCGCCCGGGCCGCGGCGGGTTCGACGCCGACGCCGCGGCCGCCGCCGCGCACGCCCGCTACGCTTTCCGCCAGCGCGTGGCCCTGGGCCTCATCGCGGTCGCCGTGCTCTCGCTGCTCGCGGCACTGGTGGTGACCCCCGTCCTCTGGTGGCTCCACGTGCTCACCGACATCGGCCTGGTCGGCTACCTCGTCTTCCTGCGCCGCCAGACGCGGATCGAGGACGAGGTCCGCCGCCGCCGCCTCGCGCGCCTCACCGGGGAGCGCCGGGCGCTCGAGGCCCGCCGGGAGCGGCAGGTCGAGCACGAGGCGCGGCTGGCCGACGTCGGGCAGTGGGGCCCGGCGGACGAGCTCGACGAGGACGCCGACGGGTGCGCCGATGACCATGACGAGGACCCCGGCGAGGACGAGGACCTCGACGTGCCCGCGCCGCGCTGGATCGCTCCGCGCACCCCGGCGCCTGCCGTCCCCGAGGGTATGGAGCTGGTCGCCGACACCGACGAGGACCCGGACTTCCACGACCTCTCCGACTTCCGCGTCCCGGCCTACCGGCGCATGGCCGCCGGCGCCTGAGCCGGCCGGACGCCCGGGCCCGCGCCCGGGTGGCCGTCCACGGCACCTGCTCTCCCCCGACGGGTTCCGCGGGCGACCACCCGGGGGCGGGCCCGGCGTGTGCGATTGCTAGAGTCGTGCGCTGTTGGGGCTGTGGCGCAGTTGGTAGCGCGACTCGTTCGCATCGAGTAGGTCAGGGGTTCGATTCCCCTCAGCTCCACCAACCAGGACGCTGTGAGTTCCGGCGGAGGGCGCCCCTCGCCCATCTATTCGAGCGAAGGGGCCCTTCGCTCGTCCGGGATCAGGGAGAACAGGACCGCCTGCCGGAGCACACCTACCGCCAGGACGGCAGCCAGAGCTCGGCGTTCCACCGGGCCGCGGTGATCGAGGCGCCGACCAGGATCGGCCACAGCCACGCGAAGTTCGCCACGACGAGCCCGACGTAGAGCGCGACCACCATGCGGCCCGTCGAGCGCCGCTCGGGCCCAGCCGTGCGCCGCCCCAGGATCTCCCCGAGCACGAGGACGACGGCGAGCACGAGGAACGGGATCACCGGCGTCATGTAGAAGAAGTACATCTGCCGGTCGATGTCGGTGAACCACGGCAGGATGCCCGCGCCGTAGGCCACCAGGGCGGCGGCGTAGCGCCAGTCGCGCCGGGTGACCCAGCGCCAGATCCCCCAGCCGAGCACCGGGAACGCCGTCCACCACAGCGCGGGCGTGCCGATCGCCATGACGGCGCCGACGCAGTCGTTCGTCCCGCAGCCGGTCGCCCCCGCCCCGGACTGGTAGTAGTACAGCATCGGGCGCAGCCCCATGGGCCACGTCCAGGGCTTCGACTCCCACGGGTGCGGATTGCCGCGCGGGGTGAACAGCGTGGCGTGGAACTCCAGCACCTTCGACGAGAAGTACGCCAGTCCGCGCACCCAGTCGGGCAGCCAGTCCGGCAGCAGTGCGACGAGGGCCACCGAGTCGGCCTTGGTGTCGCTGATGTGCCGGTCGGTGCCGGTCTCGGAGGCGATCCAGGGCAGCCAGCTGGCCAGGTAGACCAGGAACGGGATGACGAGGAACGCCCAGACCAGCGGTGCGACGTCGCGCACCAGCGCCCCGACCCACGGGCGCGCGACCCCCGCCGCGCGTCGCGCGGCGATGTCGAACCCGATCACCAGGGCGCCGAAGAAGACGATGTAGTAGAGCCCCGACCACTTGCTGGCCAGCGAGAGCCCGATGCACAGCCCGGCGACGAACCGCCACCAGCGCACGCCCAGCCGCGGCCCGAACGGCGTGTCCAGCACCCGTCCCTCGGCGACGACGACCGCCATCCGGCTGCGGACGTCGTCCCGGTCGACGAGGATCGCGGCGAACGCGGCGAGCACGAACAGCGTCGGATAGATGTCGATCATCCCGACGCGGCTGGAGACCTGCGAGAGCCCGTCGCAGGTCAGGATGACCCCGGCGAGTGCGCCGAGCAGGGTCGACCGGGTGAGCCGCCGGGCGATGCGGATGATCAGCAGCACGCACAGTGTCCCGGCGAGGGCGGACACCACCCGCCATCCGACGGGGTCGTACCCGAACACCCACTGGCCGAGCGCCATCAGCTGCTTCGACAGCGGCGGGTGCACGACCAGCTCGTAGCCCGGGTTGTCCTCGTACCCGCCGTTGCGCAGGATCTGCCAGGTCTGCGGGACGTAGTGCTTCTCGTCGAAGACCGGCGTGCCGTTGTCGGTGGGCCAGCCGAGGTCCCAGAACCGCACGACGCCCGCGACCAGCGTGAGCACGAGGGTGACGGCCCAGCTGCGCAGCCGGTCGGTCGGCATCGGCCGCCCGAGCAGGCTCTCCACGCCGCGCGGGCCGGGGGCGAGCACTCCGCGCGGGTCCGGTGCGGCGGTCGGCGCCGTCGCGGGCCGCTCCAGGGTGCTGCCAGCCGTCACGGGCCCTGATCGTACGGACCCGGCCGTGCTCCCCGGGGTGACGGTGCGCCGGGCTTCGGCCGGGCGCAGGGCCGGGTCTTGTCGTGGTCTCCAGCGCTCGCCGACCACCCTTGTCGTGGTGGATCAGAACGACAAGGCAGCGTCCGTCTCGCAGAAGCCCGCGACAAGCCGGCCCGACGGTCCGGCAGCCGCTCTGAACTAGGGTCGGTATCCGTGGCGGAGGGGTCCCCGGGTGTGCTGCTGCTGGCGGCGACCCCGCTCGGCGATCCCGACGACGCCTCCGCCCGCCTGCGCACCGCGCTCGCGACCGCCGACGTCGTGGCGGCCGAGGACACCCGCCGTCTGGGACGGCTGGCGTCCGCGCTCGGGGTGACGGTCTCCGGCACCGTCGTGAGCTTCTACGAGGACGTGGAGCGGGCCCGGATCCCGCGACTCGTGGACCGGGTGCGCGGCGGCGCGACGGTCCTCGTGGTCACCGACGCCGGGATGCCCGCGGTGTCCGACCCCGGGTACCGGCTGGTCGCCGCCTGTGTCGCCGAGGACCTCACGGTGCGCTGCCTGCCGGGGCCGTCGGCGGTGCTCGCAGCGCTGACGGTGTCCGGGCTGCCGACCGACCGGTTCTGCTTCGAGGGGTTCGCGCCGCGCACCGGCGGCAGGCGGCGCTCGTGGTTCGCCACGCTCGCCGGCGAGGAGCGGACCACGGTGTTCTTCGAGTCGCCGCGCCGGCTCGCGTCCCTGCTCGCGGTGGCCGTCGAGGTGCTGGGGGCGCAGCGGCCGGCGGCGGTGTGCCGGGAGCTCACCAAGACCCACGAGGAGGTCGTGCGCGGCCCCCTCGGCGAGCTCGCCGCGTGGGCGGGGGAGCGCGACGTGCTCGGCGAGATCACGGTGGTGCTCGGCGGCGCGGTGGTCACGGCCCCGGAGCCCGGCGAGCTCGCCGACGAGGTGCTCGCGCTCGTCGCCGGCGGGCAGCGTCTCAAGGACGCCGCCCGCCGGGTCGCGACGGAGCGCGGGGTCTCGACGAAGGCCCTCTACGAGGCCGCCCTGCGCGCCCGGGCCTGACTCACGGGGTGAGGACGAGCTTCCCGCTCACCGCGCCGGTGCGGTTGTCCTCCTGGGCCTGCGCGGCCGCCTCGAGCGGGTAGACGACGACCTCCGGCGCGCGGTACTGCCCGGCAGCCACCTGCTCGACGAAGTCGGCGAGCGCCCCCTCCACCTCGCCGTCGCCGCCCGCGGTGAAGCGGACGCCGTGCTGCTGGGCCTCCGGATCGGCGATGGTGATCACGCGGTCCGCCGACCCGGTCAGCGCCACGAGGTCGCCGAGCGCGCCCTTGCCCGCGGTGTCGAACGCGGCGTCGACGTGGTCGGTCACCGCCCGCACCCGATCGGCGAAGCCCTCGCCGTAGACGACGGGGGTGGCGCCGAGCGCCTTGACGTCGTCCTGGTGGCGCTCGCTCGCGCTGCCGATCACGGTGATCCCGCGGGCGACGGCGAGCTGGGTGGCGACGCCGCCGACGCCGCCGGACGCCCCGGTGACGACGAGGACCTTCCCGGTGGTGTCGTCGCCCTCGCCCAGGCCGAGGAGGGCGAGCCCGCGGTACGCCGTGGTCGCGACGACGGGCAGTGCCCCGGCGACCTCCCAGCTCAGGCCCTCCGGCTTGGCGGTCAGGCGGTCGGCGTCCGCGAGTGCCTTCTCCGCGTAGGCCCCGCCACGCGCGTTGCCGAGCACCTCGTCACCCACGCCGAACGCCGTCACCCCCTCGCCGACGGCCTCCACGGTGCCGGCCACGTCCACCCCGGGGATGACCGGCTGCCGGGGGGCATCCGAGGACGCCATGCCGCCGCCACGCATCTTCCAGTCGATCGGGTTGACCGACGCGGCACGCACGGCCAGGCGCACCTGGCCCGGGCCCGGCTGCGGGTCCTCGCGCTCCACGATCTCCAGCACCTCCGGCCCGCCGTAGCGGGCGTACTGCACGGCTCGCGATGTCATGCCTGCGCAAACACCGACCCACGCACGGGGATTTCGCCCTCAGTGCAACGGATTCGACTCGGTCGCATGGAGGGCGAGCGTCGCCCCGAGCTCCCATGCGGCCTCCCGGTCCGCGGCCTCGACGGCACCCGTGGTCTCGACGATGGCCGCTGCCTGCTCCCAGCCCAGGCCGCCGGTGATGCGCAGGACGTCCCGGACCGCACCGGCCACGTCGTCACCCCCGTGCACGTACAGCCCGAAGGGCAGCGCGCGGGTGTCCTGATGGCACGGGTAGTAGATCTGGTCGAAGAAGTGCTTGAGCGCACCGGACATCGTGCCGATGTTCGCCGGCGTGCCCAGCACGACGGCGTCGGCGGCGAGCACGTCCGTCGGCCCCGCCACGAGCGCGGGTCTCGTCGTGACCTCCACCGGCTCGGGCAGCTCGTCGGTCGCCGCGCCCTCCAGCACCGCCTCGAGCAGCGTCTGGCAGGACGGCGAGGGGGTGTGGTGCACGACCAGCAGCCTGCTCACGTCGCCACCGCCACCGTCACGAGCTCGCGCAGCAGCTCCCCGGTGCGCGCCGCGGCGGCGTGGACGGCGGCGAGCACCGCGAGGTGGTCGACGCGCTCGCCGGTGGTCCCCGCGGCCGGGTTGCTCACCAGCGCGATCCCGGCGACCCGTGCACCAGCCGCCCGGGCGGCGATCGTCTCCAGCACCGTCGACATCCCGACGAGGTCCGCCCCCAGCGTCCGCAGCATCCGGATCTCGGCGGGCGTCTCGAAGTGCGGTCCGGGGAGCCCGGCGTACACCCCCTCGACGAGCGTGGGGTCGAGGCGGCGCGCGGTCGCGCGCAGCTCGGGGTCGTAGGCGTCGGTGAGGTCGACGAAGGCCGGGCCGACCAGCGGGGATCGTCCCGTGAGGTTGAGGTGGTCGCTGATGAGCACCGGCTGGCCCACCGTGTAGGAGGGGTCGATCCCCCCGGCGGCGTTGGTGAGTACGACGGTGCCCGCGCCGGCCGCCGTCGCGGTCCGCACGGCGTGCACCGCCTGCGCCTCGCCGTGGCCCTCGTAGACGTGGGTGCGGCCCAGCAGTACGAGGACGTGGTGACCGGCGACGCTGACGGACCGGACCGTGCCGGGGTGGTCCGGTGCGCCCGGCGGCGTGAAGCCCGGCAGCTCGGCCACCCGGATCTCGACGTCGGGGGCTCCGAGCCCGTCGGCGGCCGGCGCCCACCCGGAGCCGAGGACGACGGCGACGTCGTGGCGCGCGACCCCGGTGCGGCGGGCCAGCTCGGTCGCGGCGGCGCGGGCGGCGCGCTGGGGGTCGGTGTTCGGACTCGGGGCGGCGGGGGCGGCGCTCATCGGGGGAGACTCTAGTTCTAGGTGGGCGGGGTGAAGCTGTCCGCGATCACGGAGAACTGCTCGGGCGCCCCGCCGGGCGCGGTGCTCGGCGCGGTCATCCGCACCACCCAGAGGTCCTGGCCGGAGGGGATGAGGCGGGTCCAGGTGGTGCGGTCGTCGGTGTTGCCACTGCGGGCGCGGTAGACCGTCTGCTGGACCGGCTCCGCCGCCCCGGGGAGGGCCGGTGCCACGACGGTGAGCGGCTCGACCCGGACTGCGTCCGCCCCGACCCGGGCGGGCTGGGCGAGCAGCGCGGCGTACCCGATGGCCCGCTGCGCGGGGTAGAAGCCGACGAGCCGGTCGATGCGCAGCTCGCGCTCGGCGTCGTCGGAGACGTAGCGCACGACGATGTCGCCGCCGGGCTCCTGCAGCCGGAACTGCTGCCACGTGCTGGGCACCAGGGCGGTGAACCCCATGCCCGTGCCGCTGTAGCGGGCATTGTCGTCACTGTGGGTGACCATCCGCTCGCCGTCGACGACGGGACCGGCCGGTGCGAGCGACACCGAGAACGGCGGCTGCCCTCCGATGACGCGCACGGCCGCGTAACCGCCGACCAGGCCCGCGAGGGCGAGCACGACGACGAGCACCACGATCCCCACTCGGCGCGTCCGACTCGGTGACGGCGGCCGCCGCGGCGGGGCGAACGGCAGCGGCCCCGGGTCCGGCGCCAGGGCCTGCGGCGCGCTCTGCCGCATCGGCGCGGCCACGGGGGTGCGCGGCGGCCGCTGGTAGGGCTGCGACCACCCGCCCGGCGTCGACGGCCCCGGCCGCGGCCCCGGTCGCGCGCCCTCGGGCAGCCGCGGCGTGACCATCGTCGTCTCGGCCGCCGTGGGCTGGGGGGCGGCGGTGCCCGACGGCGGCGAGGGGGTGCGGGAGAACCCCGACGACGGCGTGGAGCTGCGGGACGTGCTCGACAGTGGTGTGGCGGGGCGGGCGGGCCCCGACGACGGGGTGCCGGGCGACGGGGTGCCGGGCGACCGGGTGCCGGTCGACCGGGTGCCGGGCGCGGGAGTGTCGTTGCCGGTGGGGGAGTCGTCGTCGCGGTCGTCGGGGGACGCGCCGCCGCCGGGCCCCTCGCCCGTGGCCCCGTCGCCCGCCGTCTCGACGGCGTCGCCGTCGGCGACTGCGGTCTCGTCGGCCTCGGGGTGCTCGTCCCCAAGGTGGTCGTCGCCGGTGTGGTCGTCCTCGGCGGCGGCGGCCTCGGCGGCGGCCTCAGCGGCGGCAGCCCCGTCGTCGGCGGTCTCGTCGGCGGTGCCCTCGTCGGCGGTGCCCTCGTCGGCGGGGGCACCCTCGGCACGCCCGGTCGGTGTGCCGGCAACGGCGTCGTCCGCGTCGTCAGCACCCGCTGCCGGGTCCTCGTCGTCCGGTGCGTCGCTCGCGGCCCCGTCGGACCCGGTGCCGGACGCGGCCGCGGCCCCCGCGGCCCCCGCGGCGACCGCCGCCCCGGCGGTGACCGCGGCACCCGCGGCGCGCGCCCCGTCACCGGCGTCCTCGTCCGCGTCGGGGTGCGCACGGGTCGCCGGGGCCGCCGCCTCCGGCGAGGCGACGCTCGTCCCGGCCTCCTCGCCCGCGTCCTCCACCTGGTCGGCGTCGATCGGGGCGTCGGGGCCGTCCGCGTCCGACCCGCCGGTCGCACGGTCACCGTCCGGGGCCGCGGCCTCCTCGGAGCCCGTCTCCTCCGTCCCCGGAGCCGCCGCGTCGTCGTCCTGCGGTGTCCCGGTCCGCGGGGAGGCCGCACCCGACGTCGTCGGCCCGGGCGCCGCGGCGACGTCGGCGGGCGCGTGCGCGTCCCCGCCCGCGTCCTCCGCAGGTGGAGCGGGCGGTCCCTCGGTCTGCGGGTCGACGAGCGGCGCCGTGCGTGCCGCGGGTGGCGTCGGGGACGGGCGGCGTGCCGGGCTCGGCGTCGGGGTGCTCGGATCCGCGGGCTGGGCGCCCTCGACGAGCGTCCCGCTGCGCCCCTGCGCCGGGAGCAGCCCGGAGCGCGCGTCACCGGCGGGAGCGTCGGACGGGGCCGACGGCGGGTTCGACGAGCTCTGAGGGAGCCGGAACTCGGTCGTGGCGGGTGCCGGCGGTGCGGAGAGCATCGGGCCCTCCGGGTCGGCCATGAGCGGGCGCAGCCGGCGGCGCACGGCGGGCAGCGGCATCCGCAGCGCGGGGTCCTTGACCATCAGCCCGCGCACGACGTCGACCACCGGCCCGTGCCCCGAGGGCCGCGGGATCTCCCCGTGCACGACGGCCGAGACCGTCGAGACCGGGTCGCCCGCGTCGTACGGCGGACGACCCTCGAGGCAGGCGAAGAGCGTCGCGCCGAGCCCCCACAGGTCGGCGGACGGGCCGACCGCGCGACCCATCGCCACCTCGGGCGCGATGTAGGGCGGCGACCCGAGGACCGTCCCGGTCTGGGTCATCGAGGACTCGGCCGCGTTGCGCGCGATGCCGAAGTCGGTGAGCTTGATCTGACCGTCGGTGCCGATGAGGACGTTGCCGGGCTTGACGTCGCGGTGGGTGATCCCGGCGCGGTGGGCGGTCATCAGGGCGGACGCGACCGCCGAGCCGATCTCCGCGGTCTCGGCCTGGCCGAGCGTGCCGCGCTCGGCGATGTAGGAGGCGAGGCTGCGCGAGGGCAGCAGCTCCATCACGACGTAGGGCTCGGAGTCCACCTCGACGACGTCGTAGAGGGTCACGACGTTGGGGTGACTGAGCATGGCGGTCGCGCGGGCCTCGCGCAGCGTCCGCTCGCGCACGATCGCCCGCTCCGAGACCGGAACCAGGGAGAGCCGCACCTCCTTCACCGCGACCGGCCGGTGAAGGACCTCGTCGTAGGCCGACCACACCGTGCCCATCGCGCCCCGCCCGAGCTCGGAGTCCAGGCGGTAGCGCCCGACCAGGCGTCGGGTGTCGGCGGGGCGGGGACTCACGCCCCCCATGATGGCGTCCCCGGGACCGGTGACCGTCGCCCCACCCGTCCGGCGGCCGTTCGCGTCGACCGATCGTGCGCGATCAGGTGGAGCCGCTCGTCACGCCGCGTGCGACCGCTCGTCGGGCGACGACCGGGGTTCCGGACTCGCTGAGCCGGTGACCTGCACGGACCCGCCGTTCGTCTCGCAGGAATCCTGGGCATCCCGCCACTGACAGCATCGTCCGGACCCCTCGGCGCCCTCCGGCGCCGGACGCCCTCGGTGATCCGCGATCGGCAGGCATATTGGGGTTACATCCGTCGCGCGCACCCGTTCGGCGGTGCGAGGAGGTGAAACGGTGACGGTGCTGCAGACCCGCCCGGACGATCCGGGGACCACGCAGGTGAACGCCGTAGTGGACCTCGGGAGCGGCACCGGACCGCAGTGGCTCGAGGTGTGGCTCGCCGAGCACGCGCCCGACGTCGTCGCCTGGCGTCGCACCATCCACGCACACCCGGAGCTCGCCCGCTCCGAGCAGGCCACGACCGCGCTGTGCGCGCGGGTGCTGGAGTCGGCCGGCCTGCAGCCCCGCCTGCTCCCGGGCACCGGGCTGATCTGCGACATCGGGTCCGGCCCGCGCACGGTCGCGCTGCGCGCCGACATGGACGCGCTCCCGCTGCACGAGCACGCCGACGTCCCGTGGGCCTCGCAGGTGCCCGGCGTCGCGCACATGTGCGGGCACGACGCGCACACCGCCCTCCTCCTCGGCGCGGGCCTCGCGCTCGCGTCGCTCGCCGACCGCCTGCCGGGGCGGGTGCGGCTGGTGTTCCAGCCCGCCGAGGAGGTCCAGCCGGGCGGCGCGCTCGACGTCATCGCGGCTGACGGCCTGGCCGACGTCGACCGCATCTTCGCGCTGCACTGCGATCCGCGCCTCGAGGTGGGCCACGTCGGGACCCGCGTCGGGCCGATCACCTCGGCCTGCGACATGCTCGAGCTGCGCCTCACCTCGCCCGGCGGGCACACCTCGCGGCCGCACCTCACGGCCGACCTGGTGCACGCCCTCGGCACGGTGATCACGGGGCTGCCGGACCTGCTGTCGCGCCGGGTCGACCCGCGGTCGGGCACCGTCCTGGTCTGGGGGCAGGTCGACGCCGGGCACGCGGCGAACGCCGTGCCGGAGATCGGGACTCTCTCGGGGACGCTGCGGACCGCGCAGCACGCGACGTGGAACGAGCTCGAGGCGCTGGTGCGCCAGCTCGTCACCGCCCTGCTCGCGCCGACGGGTGTCGGCTACGTCCTCGAGCACCGCCGGGGCGTCCCGCCCGTGGTCAACGACGCGGTGTCGGCCGACCTGCTGGCCCGCGCCGCCGAGCGGGCCGCGGGGCCGGGCGCGGCGGTGGACACCGAGCAGTCCTCGGGCGGCGAGGACTTCGGGTGGTACCTGGAGCACGTGCCGGGCGCGATGGGGCGGCTGGGCGTGTGGTCCGGCCAGGGCCCGCAGTCCGACATCCACCAGCCGACGTTCGCGCTCGACGAGCGGGCGCTCCCGGTGGGCGTGCGGACGATGGTGCAGGCGGCGCTGCTGTCGTTGGAGGGGTAGCCGGCGGCGGCCCTGGATGCCAGCGGAGCGTCCTTCCTTGCATCCAGTGAGAGGATAGCCGCTTCGTCGATCGGCCTGCCATGCCGGTTCTCGGCGCCGCGTGCCGGGGTAGCCCGACGCTGTCGGGGCGGTGTTGCACGATGGCTCCCGTGACCGCCTCCGTGCCCACGCAGCTGCCGCCCGTCCCGACCCGCCTCGCCGGAGAGCTGGAGGTCGGCGAGGGGCAGGTGCGCTCCGCGATCGAGCTCCTCGACGGCGGCGCGACGGTGCCGTTCGTCGCCCGGTACCGCAAGGAGGCCACCGGCGGGCTGGACGACGCCCAGCTGCGCACCCTCGCGGAGCGGCTGACCTACCTGCGCGAGCTCGAGGAGCGGCGCGCCGCGGTGCTGGAATCGGTCCGAGAGCAGAACAAGCTCACCGACGAGCTGCACGCGCAGATCCTCGACGCCGAGACCAAGAGTCGTCTCGAGGACGTCTATCTGCCCTACAAGCCCAAGCGCCGCACCAAGGCGGTGATCGCCCGCGAGGCCGGCCTCGAACCGCTCGCCGACGGCCTGCTCGGCGACCCCACGGTCGACCCGCGGGCGGCCGCGGCGGCGTTCGTCGACGCCGAGCGCGGGGTGCCGGACGCGGACGTGGCCCTCGACGGCGCCCGCGCGATCCTGGTGGAGCGCCTCGGCGAGGACGCCGACCTCGTCGGCGAGCTCCGCGAGCGGATGTGGTCGCGCGGCCGCCTGGTCGCCGCCGCGCGCGAGGGCAAGGCCGAGGACCCGGCGGCGGCGAAGTTCTCCGACTACTTCGCGTTCGACGAGCCGTTCACCAAGCTCCCCTCCCACCGGATCCTCGCGCTGCTGCGCGGGGAGTCCGAGGAGGTCCTGGCGCTGACGTTCGACCCCTGCTCCGCCGACGACGACGGCGACACCTCGGCCTACGAGGCCCGCATCGCGATGGCCGCCGGCATCGCCGACCGGGGCCGACCCGCGGACTCCTGGCTCCTCGGTGTCGCGCGGTGGGCGTGGCGCACCCGCATCTCCTCGCGCCTCGTGGTCGACCTGCGGGTGCGGCTGCGCGAGGTGGCCGAGGAGGGTGCCGTCCGGGTGTTCGCCGGCAACCTGCGCGACCTCCTGCTCGCCGCGCCCGCCGGGGCCCGCCCAACGATGGGCCTCGATCCGGGGCTGCGCACCGGCGTCAAGGTCGCGGTCGTCGACGGCACTGGGAAGGTCGTCGCCACCGACACGATCTACCCGCACGTGCCGCGGAACCAGTGGGACCAGTCGTTGGCCACGCTCGCCCGGCTGGCAGCGGAGCACGGGGTGGAACTGATCGCCATCGGGAACGGTACTGCCTCCCGGGAGACCCACAAGCTCGCCCAGGAGCTCGCCCGCAACGTCCCGGGGGTCATCCCGGCGATGGTGTCCGAGGCGGGCGCGTCGGTGTACTCGGCGTCGGAGGAGGCGTCGAAGGAGCTGCCCGACCTCGACGTGTCGCTACGCGGCGCGGTCTCCATCGCCCGCCGGCTCCAGGACCCGCTCGCCGAGCTCGTGAAGATCGACCCGAAGTCGATCGGCGTCGGCCAGTACCAGCACGACGTCTCCGCGACGCTGCTCTCCCGCTCGCTCGATGGCGTCGTGGAGGACTGCGTCAACGCGGTCGGCGTCGACGTCAACACCGCCTCCGCGCCCCTGCTGCGCCGGGTGTCCGGCATCTCCTCGGGGCTGGCGACGACGATCGTCGGGTTCCGGGACGAGCACGGCCCGTTCGCCTCGCGGAGCGCGCTGATGACGGTGCCCCGCCTCGGGGCCAAGGCGTTCGAGCAGTGCGCGGGCTTCCTGCGCATCCCCGACGCTGCCGACCCGCTCGACCGCTCCGGGGTCCACCCGGAGGCCTACCCGCTGGTGCGGCGCATCGTCGAGCGGACCGGCACGGACGTCGCCTCGCTCGTCGGCAACTCCGCCCTGCTCGGCCGGCTCGACCCGCGCGAGTTCACCGACGACACGTTCGGCGTCCCGACGGTCACCGACATCATCGCCGAGCTCGACAAGCCCGGCCGCGATCCGCGCCCGGCGTTCGAGACGGCGACCTTCGCGGAGGGCGTCGAGCAGATCACCGACCTCGCGCCCGGGATGGTGCTCGAGGGGGTGGTCACCAACGTCGCCGCGTTCGGGGCGTTCGTCGACGTCGGTGTGCACCAGGACGGGCTGGTGCACATCTCGGCGATGTCGAAGGAGTTCGTGTCCGATCCGCGGGCGGTGGTCGGGCCCGGTGACGTGGTGCGCGTGAAGGTCCTCGACGTCGACGTCCCCCGCAAGCGGATCGCGCTGACACTGCGGCTCGAGGACGAGCCCGGTGGCGGTGGGCAGGGCGGCGAGCGCCGCGGTGGCGGTGGTCAGGGGGGCGAGCGTCGCGGCGGCGGCCAGGGCCGCGGCGGGCAGGGCCAGCGACGCGGCGGGCAGAAGGGCGGCCAGCAGGGCGGGCGGCGCGGCGGGGACGACCGCCGACCGGCCCCGAACGGCGCCATGGCCGACGCGCTCCGCCGGGCCGGCCTGGACCGCTGACGCCGGCACCCATGAGGGGCACTGCGGCGCGCAGCTCCGGTCGCCCCCGCGCCTGCGTGGTGTGCCCGTCGACACCGCGCCCGGTCGCCCTACATCGACGTGCCGGGGCCGATCGAGCGGCAGGGCCGTTCGCGGAGCGCCTGCACGTAGTCGTCGGGCGCCCCGGCGGCCTCGGCGGCGTCGGAGAGCACCCCGATGTAGCGGGCGGAGGGCAGGCCGCCCTCGTACGCGTCGAGCACGTAGACCCAGGCCAGCTGTGGGCCGTCCATGGTCTGGATCCGTAGCCGCAGCTTCTTGTGCATGCCGAGCTCGCCGCCCTCCCAGCGGTCGAGCTGGTCGACGTCGAGGGGGCTGACGTCATAGAGCACGACGAAGACCCGCGAGGTCGGGTCCTCGACCACCGTGGACAGGGCGCCTTCCCAGCCGAGGTCCTCGCCCCCGAACGTGATCCGCCAGCCCTCGAGCCAGCCGGTCCCGGCGACGGGGGAGTGGGGCGCGCGTTGCATCATCTGCGCGGGGTCCATGTTCGACCCGTAGGCGGCGTAGAGCGGCACGGCGGACAGGGTAGCCAGGACGAGCTGCCCGGACCGACGCCGGAAGCCTACGGATGACGCCGAACGGGCAGGATGTTCCGTGACCGGCAGGTCGGGCACCCACCACCACTCGCCCGGCGCCACCGGGGCCGCACCCCGCCCCGGAGCCGTCACCGAACGGAGGACGTCGTTCCCATGACCCGCATCGTGATCCTCGGCGGCGGACCGGCCGGGTACGAGGCGGCCCTCGTCGCCGCCCAGCACGAGGCCGACGTCGTCCTCGTCGAGGAGGACAGCGTCGGCGGGAACTGCGTCGCGTACGACTGCGTGCCGAGCAAGACCTTCATCGCCTCGGCCCGGGTGCGGGCGGCGTTCCGTCGCGACGGCGACATGGGCATCGACGTCGACTCCGACGAGGCCTTCGTCGATCTGCCGCGAGTCAACGGGCGCGTGAAGGGGCTGGCCCTCGCGCAGTCCGCCGACATCAAGGCGAACCTGGAGCGCTCCGGCGTGCGGGTCTGCGACGGACGCGGGCGCTTCCGTGCGAGCGAGGTCCACAGCGCGACGCACGACGTCGAGATCTCCCACGCCGACGGCCGGACCGAGACCGTCACCGCCGACGTCGCGCTCGTCGCCACCGGCGCGTCGCCCCGGGTGCTGCCCGACGCGGTGCCCGACGGACGGCGCATCCTCACCTGGCGCCAGCTCTACGACCTCGAGGCGCTGCCGGAGCACCTCGTCGTCGTCGGGTCCGGGGTCACCGGCGCCGAGTTCGTGTCCGCGTACGCCGAGCTGGGCGTGCCCGTCACGCTCATCTCGAGCCGCGATCGGGTGCTCCCGCACGAGGACCCGGACGCCGCGGCCACGCTCGAGGAGGTCTTCACCGAGCGCGGCGTGACGATCGAGCCGCGGTCGCGGGCCGACAAGGTCGTCGCGACCGCGGACGGCGTGCGGGTCACCCTGTCCGACGGCCGCGAGGTCACCGGCTCCCACGCGCTGATGACCGTCGGGTCGGTGCCGAACACCGACGACCTCGGAGCCGACGCGATCGGGCTCGAGGTGCGCGGGTCCGGCCACATCACCGTCGACCGCGTCTCGCGAACCTCGGTGCCGGGGGTCTACGCGGCCGGGGACTGCACCGGGCTGCTTCCACTCGCCTCGGTGGCTGCGATGCAGGGCCGGATCGCGATGTGGCACGCGCTTGGCGAGGGCGTCGCGCCGCTGCGGCTCAAGACGGTGGCCTCGGCCGTGTTCACCCGCCCCGAGGTCGCGACGGTCGGCATCGGCCACCAGCAGGTGGAGTCCGGGCAGTTCGCCGCGCGCGAGGTGCTGCTGCCCCTGGGCACCAACCCCCGGGCCAAGATGCAGGCCGTCTCGCGGGGGTTCGTCAAGGTGTTCTGCCGGCCGGCGACCGGCGTGGTGGTCGGCGGGGTCATCGTGGCGCCGATCGCGAGCGAGCTGATCCTGCCGCTCGCCATGGCCGTGCAGAACAACCTGACCGTGGACGACCTCGCCCACACCTTCTCGATCTACCCGTCCCTGTCCGGCTCGGTCACCGAGGCCGGCCGCCGCCTGATGCAGCACGACGACTTGGATTAGGCCGGAGGCCATGTGAACGGATTTGGTCGTGCTGACAGCGAAATCCGCTCACATGACGGAGGGACTCCGCCAGCGGTGATGTGAACGGATTTGGCCGTCAGAACGACCAAATCCATTCACATGCGCGGAGCGCTAGGCCCAATCGAAGGTGCGGGTGACCGCCTTCTTCCAGTTCTCGTAGAGCGCGTCCCGCTCGGCCGGGTCCATCGAGGGCTCCCAGACCTTGTCCTGGGCCCAGTTGTCGCGGATGTCCTGCTCGGAGTCCCAGAACCCGACGGCGAGACCGGCGGCGTAGGCCGCGCCGAGCGCCGTCGTCTCCGAGACCACCGGGCGGACCACCTCGACGCCGAGCAGGTCGGCCTGGAACTGCATGAGGACCTCGTTGCTGACCATGCCGCCGTCGACCTTGAGGGTGGTCAGCGGCACGCCCGAGTCGGCGTTCATCGCGTCGATGACCTCGCGGGTCTGGAAGGCGGTGGCCTCGAGGACGGCGCGCGCGAGGTGCCCCTTGGTGACGTAACGGGTGAGCCCGACGATCGCGCCGCGGGCGTCGGCGCGCCAGTACGGGGCGAACAGGCCGGAGAACGCGGGCACGATGTAGGCCCCGCCGTTGTCGTCCACCGACTTCGCCAGGTCCTCGACCTCGGGCGCGGAGGAGATCATGCCGAGGTTGTCGCGCAGCCACTGCACCAGCGAGCCGGTCACGGCGATCGAGCCCTCGAGGGCGTAGACCTGCGGCTTCTCGCCGATCTTGTAGCAGACCGTGGTGAGCAGGCCGTTCTTGGACTCGACCTTCTCGGTGCCGGTGTTGAGCAGGACGAAGTTGCCGGTGCCGTAGGTGTTCTTGGCCTCGCCGACCTCGAGACAGGCCTGGCCGAACGTCGCCGCCTGCTGGTCGCCGAGGATGCCGGCCACGGGGACGTCGCGGAACGTGCCGCGGGCCCGGATGTTGCCGTAGGTCTCCGACGACGAGCGGATCTCGGGGAGCATCGCCATCGGTACCCCGATCTCCTCGCAGAGCTCCGGGTCCCACTGCAGGGTGTCGATGTTCATGAGCAGGGTGCGCGAGGCGTTCGTCGGGTCGGTGACGTGCAGCCCGCCGTCGTTGCCGCCGGTGGCGTTCCAGAGCACCCAGGTGTCCATCGTCCCGAACGCGAGCTCGCCGCGCTCCGCGCGCTCCCGCGCGCCCTCGACGTGGTCGAGGATCCAGCGCGCCTTCGGCCCGGCGAAGTAGGTGGCCAGCGGGAGCCCGGTCCGCGCGCGGTACCGCTCGGCGCCCCCGCCGAGCGCCCCGAGCTCGTCGCAGAATCTCCTGGGTGCGGGTGTCCTGCCAGACGATGGCGTTGTGGATGGGCTCGCCCGTCGCCTTGTCCCACACGACGGTGGTCTCGCGCTGGTTGGTGATCCCGACGGCGACGATGCTCGACGAGTCGAGGTCGGCCCGCGCGAGGGCGCCGCCGCACACCTGGCGGGTGTTGCCCCAGATCTCCGCGGCGTCGTGCTCGACCCATCCGGCCTGCGGGAAGATCTGCTGGTGCTCGAGCTGGTCGACGGCGACGACCCGGCCCGAGTGGTCGAAGATCATGCATCGGGTCGACGTGGTGCCCTGGTCGATCGCCGCGACGTACTGGGTCATCCCGTGTCTCCTCTGTTGCTCGCCCGGGCGTCGACCGCCCTCCTCGCCGCAGACGGTTGCCCACCGGGCCCGCCGTGGCAAGGGGTTGACGCAGCTCACAGATAGGCGCTTGCCTGTGACGCACGCCGTTGCACACCGGATGTGTACAGCTCCTCGAGGAGGTCCCCAGGTGACCCGTGCTCAGAAGCCGGCCGGATGGCGGTCAGGGACCGGCGGGGAGATGTTGTCGGAGTTCCTCGGGACCTTCGTCCTGATCTTGTTCGGTCTCGGGTGCGTGGCGATCGCCGTCGTGGGCCTCTCCGGCTCGGGTCGCCAGACCGCCGACTTCGGACCGGCCAACTGGCTCATCATCGGCTGGGGCTGGGGACTGGGGGTCGTGTTCGGCGTCTACATCGCCGGCGGCGTGAGCGGCGCCCACATCAACCCGGCGGTGACGCTGGCGTTCGCCGTGCGGCGCGGGTTCCCGTGGAGGAAGGTCCCTGCCTACTGGCTCGCCCAGCTGGTGGGTGCGTTCGCCGCCGCCGCGCTCATCTACGCGGTCTACTACCCGGCGATCAACGCGTACAACACGACCAAGGGCATCGCTTCCCGGGCTGCCTCGCAGGACACGTTCGCCATCTTCGCGACCTTCCCGGCCAAGTACTTCGCGGGTGGGTTGTGGGGGCCGTTGCTCGACCAGATCGTGGGCACCGCGATCCTGGTCGCCCTGATCGCGGCGATCATCGACCAACGCAACCAGGCGCCGACGGGCAACCTCGCGGCGTTCCTCATCGGCCTGGTCGTCGTCGGCATCGGGTTCAGCTTCGGGACCAACGCGGGATACGCCATCAACCCCGCCCGTGACCTCGGTCCGCGGCTGTGGACCTACATCGAGGGCTGGGGTCCGCTCGCCTTCCCCGGGGCGGGCACGTACTTCGACCACTATTGGTGGGTGCCCATCGTGGGCCCCCTGGTGGGCGGGGTCATCGGGATCCTGGTGTACGACCTGATCATCGGCCAGGTGCTCGACGCTCGAGCCGAAGTGGCCGGTGGGTACGAGCCGCCGCCTCCCCCCGGACGGACCGAGGACGACGGCGAGTCGGCCGCGACCCCGGCGCGTGCGGACGAGACCACGAGCAGGCAGGAACGCGTCGGCCCCGAGCAGGTGTGACCTCTGCCGCCAAGCGTGCGGGACGGCGCTGAGGGGCATACCCGACGGTCAGGTCGACCGCACACGAGGAGGTTCTTCCGTGGCCGCGAAGGTCCCCGAGCAGGCACCGGGCCGGCAGCCCGCGGTGCCCGTCACGGACGCCGACGAGCTCGACGCCGGCGCCGAGCCCTCACGGCTCGGGCCGGCGCAGCGGGACGCCGCCTGGCAGCGGCTGACCGACGAGCGGTTCGACGTCGTCGTGGTCGGCGGCGGGGTGGTCGGCGCCGGCGCGGCGCTCGACGCGGCGACCCGTGGCCTCACCGTGGCGCTGGTCGAGGCCCGCGACCTCGCCGCGGGCACGTCGAGCCGGTCCTCGAAGCTTTTCCACGGGGGACTGCGCTACCTCGAGCAGCTCGACTTCGGACTGGTGCGTGAGGCGCTCTATGAGCGCGAGCTCAACATGACCCGCCTCGCCCCGCACCTGATCAAGCCGGTGCCGTTCCTCTACCCGCTGACCCACCACGTGTGGGAGCGGCCGTACGTGACGGCCGGCGTCACCCTCTACGACACGATGGGCGGCAAGAGCTCGCTGCCCAAGCAGAAGCAGCTCTCGCGCTCCGGGGCCCTGCGGATGGCGCCCGCGCTCAAGCGCGACGCCCTGGTCGGCGCCGTGCGCTACTACGACGCGCAGGCCGACGACGCCCGCCACACCATGATGGTCGCGCGCACCGCGGCCCAGTACGGCGCCGTGGTGCGCACCTCGACCCAGGTCGTCGACTTCCTGCACGAGGTGGACCGGGTCGCGGGTGTCCGCGTGCGCGACGTCGAGACCGGGCGCGAGACCGACGTGCGCGCCCACGTCGTCGTCAACTGCACCGGCGTCTGGACCGACCAGATGCAGCACAAGGCCGGCACCCGGGGCCGATTCCACGTCCAGGCGTCCAAGGGCGTGCACTTCCTCGTGGCGCGCGACAAGATCCCGTCCGACGTCGGGATGATCCTGCGGACCGAGAAGTCGGTCCTGTTCGTGATCCCGTGGCGCAACCACTGGATCGTCGGGACCACGGACACCGACTGGCGCCTCGACCTGGCCCACCCCGCGGCGACCCGCAGTGACATCGACTACCTGCTCGAGCACATCAACTCGGTGCTGGTGACGCCGCTCTCGCACGACGACATCGAGGGTGTCTACGCCGGGCTGCGTCCCCTGCTGGCCGGGGAGAGCGAGGAGACCTCGAAGCTCTCGCGGGAGCACGCGGTGTCGCGGGTGATGCCGGGCATGGTGTCGATCGCCGGGGGGAAGTACACGACCTATCGCGTGATGGCCAAGGACGCCCTCGACGCGGCGGGCGAGGACATCCCCGTCCGCGTGGCCCCGTCCATCACCGACCGGGTCCCCCTCATCGGCGCGGACGGCTACTTCGCGCTGGTCAACCAGTCCGAGCACCTCGGGCGGCGCTACGGCCTGCACCCGCACCGCGTGCGGCACCTGCTCGACCGCTACGGCTCACTGCTGCACGGCCTGCTCGCGATGAGCGAGGACGACCGGTCCCTGCTCGAGCCGGTGCCGGGGGCGCCGGACTACCTCAAGGTGGAGGTCGCCTACGCGGTGGCCTACGAGGGCGCGCTGCACCTCGACGACGTCCTCACCCGCCGCACGCGCATCTCCATCGAGTACTCGCACCGCGGGGCGGAGTCGGCGGCGTCGGTGGGCGACCAGATGGCGGAGCTGCTCGACTGGGACGACGCGACCCGCGAGCGGGAGGTCCGTTCGTACGTCGAGCGGGTCGAGGCCGAGCGTCGTTCGCAGACCGTCGACACCGACGAGGAGGCCGACACGCTCCGGGTGTCCGCGCCCGACCCGCGTGCCGAGCGGCTGGAGCCGCTCGGGACGGGCTGAGCCACCACCCCGTCTGCGCGAGGGGAACCTTCGTGCGGATAGAGCGGCCGAATGTTCCCCTCGTGCGGCGGGTCGGCCCTCGTGCGGCGGGCCGGCCGTGCGCGAGGGGAGCCTTCGTGCGGATAGAGCGACCGGATCTTCCCCTCGCGCAGGCCACGGCAGCCCGCGCGAGGGGAAGACGTCAGGACCCGGCGGCCGGCTGCGGCTCGCGCGGCGTGGCCGATGGACCGGACGGCGGCGTCGCGGCCGACAACGCGACGTCGTGGGTGAGCACGGAGGTGCCTTCCCGCGCCACCAGCCGGGCCGCCGACGGAGCGTGCCCGGGCGCGCTCACGACGACCAGCCACGCGCCCGGCTCCGGGAGGTCCAGCTCGTAGCGGCCGGACCGGGTGCCCGCGCGTCCGTGCTGTGCCCCGTGCTCGTCGACCAGCGTCACCACGGCCTCGCCCGGACCCGCCAGGGCGACGTGGCCCTGCACCCGCACCCCGCGACCGGCCGGCCGGGCGGACCCGTCGCGCCTGTCCTCGAGCGCCGGCGTCCGGGTCGGCCCGGTGCCGGCCGAGCCCGCGTCGGCCGGTGCGGCGGGGGTCGGTGTCGGACCGTTCGGGGCGGGGTCGGCCGCGGCCTCGGCGATCCCGTCGCTCTCGGCCGCCGGGACCGGACGGCCGCCCATGAACAGCGACACGATGACCGCGAGCACCCCGACGACGCCGGCGGCCATGAACCCGACCCGCAGGCCCTGCGCGTCGGGGGTGCCGCTCACCGAGACCGACGCGAGCGCCGAGATCGTCACGAACGCCGCGGTGCCGAAGGCGCCCGCCACCTGCTGCAGCGTCGCCAGGATCGCGCTGCCGTGGGAGTACAGCGACCCTGGCAGTGACGACAGCCCCTCGGTCATCAGGGGCGTCATCATCAGGCCCAGCCCGGCCATGAGCAGGATGTGGATGCCGACGACGGCACCCAGCGGCGACCCCGCCCCGAGCAGGGTGAACAGCCACAGCGCCACCGCCATCGCGATCGCGCCGGGGATCACCAGCGGCCGCGCCCCGACGCGGTCGTACAGCGCGCCCACCGGCCGGCCGAGCAGGCCGAGTACCAGCCCGCCGGGGAGCACGGCGAGGCCCGTCCAGAAGGTGTCCTCGCCCAGCACGGACTGCAGGAACAGCGGCAGCAGGATCGCCGCGGCGCCGAGCAACGACATGAACAGCAGCGCCGCGAGCACGATCGCGACGACGAACGTCCGGTGGGTGAACGGGCGCAGGTCGAGCAGGGCCGCGTCGCGCTTCTGCAGGGCGAGCTGGCGCACGACGAACAGCACCAGCGCGACCGCGCCCACCACGAGCGGCACCCACGGCGGCACGCCTCCGCCCCCGCCGCCCCCGCCGAACGAGGAGAAGGCGTAGAGGATCCCGCCGAAGCCGATCGCAGAGAGCAGCACCGAGAGCACGTCGAGCGGTACCGAGCGGGTCTCGCTCGGGAGCCTCATGAGGACCGCCCCGAGGATCAGCGCCGCCACCGCGAGCGGCAGCACGATCAAGAACATCCAGCGCCAGTTCAGCGAGGCGAGGATCGCCCCACCGATCGTGGGTCCGATGGCGGGGGCGACGGCGATGACGATGGTGATCGTGCCCATGGTCGATCCCCGCCGCTCCGGGGGCACCAGCCGCATGATCGAGGTCATCAGCAGCGGGATCATCACCGCGGTGCCGCAGGCCTGGACCACGCGGCCCACGAGCAGGACCCCGAAGCCCGGTGCGAGCGCGCTGATCAGCGTGCCGAGGCTGAACAGTGTCAGGGAGGCGAGGAAGACCTGGCGTGGCGTGAACCGCTCGAGCAGGAACCCGGTGGTCGGGATGACCACGGCCATGGTGAGCAGGAACCCGCTGGTCAGCCACTGCACCGTCGTGGTGGAGACGCCGAGGTCGACGGTGAGGTCCCTGAGCGCGACCGACAGGATCGTCTCGTTGAGGATCATCACGAACGCGGACACGACGAGGACCGCGATGACGACCCCGGCGCGCGTTGTGCCGGGTCCGGTGGCCTGCGCAGCCGAGCCGTCCGGCGGCGCGACCTCCGGTGGCGGGCCGGCGGCGGGGGCGTCCGACGTGGTCGGGGCCGAGCTCATGGGCGAGCACCTCTCGGATGGCGGGGAGCGGCTGGACGACGGGGGCAGGACGTCGGCCACGCTGCCGACGCTCTCCAGAGAACCACGACCCCCTGACAGTCCACGACCGGTTTGCGCCGCGACGTGACCGGGATCCGCTCGTGGCGGAAACGCCCGGAGACAGCACAGGTGGGGATGTCCGGCCGGACTCACCCACCGTGGCGGTGTCCGAGCCAGCCGAGGAGGGCGATGCCGGCGGGGACGAGCAGGAACACCTGCGGGAAGCGGAACCCCGTCAGGACGAACAGCGCGAGGACGACGACGGGAACGAGCGCCGAGAGCTTCCCCGCGTTACGGCCGAGCCGGGCGCCGAGGGGCGCCACCAGCTCGGGGAGGTCGGCCTCGGTCCGGTTCGCCTGTGGCCCGGACTCGGTCCGGGGCCCGGTCGAGGGCTCCACCGGCACCGACTCGCCGTCGGGACCCGCCGTCACCGCCGGGTGGGTGGCGGGGAACGCCGGGTGCGGCGCCGGGAGGTCGGTGAACAGCTCGTCGAGCTCGGAGCGGAACCGGGCGTTCGCGGCAACCGCCGACCGCTCGGCGTACTCGGTCGGGTCGAGCCGGCCCTCACGGAGGTGCTCGTCGAGGGCACCCATGGCGAGCTCGCGCTCCCGGGTCCCGATCCGCAGCTCGCCCACGGCGCCCAGGGTAGGCGCTGCCGCGACGACGGGGCTTTTCTCCCACTGGATGCAAGCAGTCAGGGGAGCACGCCGATAGGGCTCCGCTTGCACCCCCCGGGGGGCCCTAGTCGGAGACCTCGCAGATCACCGCACCCTGGTTCACCGAGGCGCCCGGCTCGACCGACAGGCCGGTCACCGTGCCGTCCTTGTGCGCGGTCACCGGGTTCTCCATCTTCATCGCCTCGACGACGAGCACGAGGTCGCCCGAGGAGACCGTGTCGCCCTCGGAGACCGCCACCTTCACCACGGTGCCCTGCATCGGCGAGGTGACCGCGTCGCCCGAGACCTTGGCGCCCCCGCCGGAGCGCTTGCGGGACTTCTTCTTCTCCGAGACGGACGCGCGGGGCGCGGCTCCTCCCCCCAGGGAGAGCCCACCGGGCAGGGAGACCTCCAGGCGCTTCCCGCCGACCTCGACGACGACGGTCTGCCGCGCTGCCGCCTCGTCGTCCTCGTCGTCGGACTCCCCGGAGGCCACCCAGGGCTCGACGGTGTTGTCCCACTCGGTCTCGATCCACCGGGTGTGCACGGTGAACGAGGAGGCCCCCTCGGGCGCGGTGAACGCCGGGTCGGTCACCACCAACCGGTGGAACGGGATGACCGTCGGCAGCCCCTCGACGACGATCTCGGAGAGGGCCCGCCGGGAGCGCTCCAGGGCCTGCTCGCGGTCCTCGCCGGTGACGATCAGCTTGCCGACCATCGAGTCGAACTGACCGCCGATGACGGTGCCGTCCTCGACGCCGGCGTCGACCCGCACGCCCGGCCCGGCCGGGGCGACGAACCGCGTCACCGTGCCCGGGGCGGGCAGGAAGCCGCGGCCCGCGTCCTCGCCGTTGAGCCGGAACTCGATCGAATGACCGCGCGGCTCGGGGTCGGAGGCGAACCGCAGCTGTTCGCCGTTCGCGATGCGGAACTGCTCGCGGACCAGGTCCAGCCCGCTGGTCTCCTCGGAGACCGGGTGCTCGACCTGCAGTCGGGTGTTGACCTCGAGGAACGAGATCGTGCCGTCCTCGCCGACGAGGAACTCGACGGTGCCCGCCCCGCAGTAGCCGGCCTCGACGCAGATGTCGCGGGCGGAGGTGTGGATGCGCTTGCGCTGCTCGTCGGTCAGGAACGGGGCGGGCGCCTCCTCGACCAGCTTCTGGTGGCGACGCTGCAGCGAGCAGTCACGGGTGCCGACGACGATGCAGTTGCCGTGCTGGTCGGCGAGGACCTGGGCCTCGACGTGCCGCGGGCGGTCGAGGTAGCGCTCCACGAAGGACTCGCCGCGGCCGAACGCCGACACCGCCTCGCGGACCGCGGCGTCGTACATCTCGGCGATCTCGTCGCGCTCGCGGGCCACGCGCATGCCGCGCCCGCCCCCGCCGAACGCCGCCTTGATCGCGACCGGCAGCCCGTGCTCGTCGGCGAAGGCGATCACCTCGTCGGCGTCGGCGACCGGGTCCTTCGTGCCCGGCACCAGCGGCGCCCCGGCCCGTTCGGCGATCTTGCGGGCGGTCACCTTGTCGCCGAGGTCACGGATGGCCTGCGGGGACGGGCCGATCCAGATGAGCCCGGCGTCGAGCACGGCCTGCGCGAAGTCGGAGTTCTCGGAGAGGAAGCCGTAGCCGGGGTGGATGCCGTTCGCCCCGGACTCCTTCGCCGCACCGATGATCTTCTCGATGTCCAGGTACGACTCCGCCGCGGTCTGTCCGCCGAGGGCGAAGGCATGGTCGGCGATCCGCACGTGGGGCGCGTCCCGGTCGGGCTCGGCGTAGACGGCGACGCTGGTCAGCCCCGCATCCTTGCACGCCCGTGCCACCCGGACGGCGATCTCGCCGCGGTTGGCGATCAGCACGGTGTGCAGGGGTGCCTGCGGGGCCGGCGAAGCCATCGGACTGCCTCCTGGTGGCGCGTCGTTGCGGGGACCCGGGTGTGAATCCGCGCGCAGTGTAGGGGCGGGCCCGCCCGCCGACCGGTCGAGCCGTTCCCTGACGGTCCGTCGTGACCGTTCCGGCGACTCTCCCGCACCTCACGGCGACCCGACCACCGGTCCCCACGTGGTCATGGCCACAGCCGGGGCGGGCGTCAGCCACATCAGCCACAGGGGGACGTGGATGCGGGACCGTCGGGGGCGGTCGCTACCGTCGGTCCCCGATGAGCCGACGGGACTGCGACTCCGGCCCTGCGAGCCGCTGGTGGGGGAAGGCCGTCGTCGCGTGCGCCTCGGTGGCCGCGGTGGCGGGCACGGTGGCCGCCGTGGCGACCGCCGCGGGCGCGGACGGCGAGCAGGCCGAGCGCGCCGAGGCCGGCGCGGACACGGCCCGAGCCGCGCGCGCCACCGACGACGCCGGGCCGAAGCCGGTGCCGGTGCCGGCGGCGGACACGGCGGCCGTCGCGCCGAAGCTCGCGGCCACGCCGGCCCCGGGGCGGGCCGGCGCGCCGAGCCTCGGCGCGACGGTGCAGGTGCTCCCCGGATGGGAGGCGGGCGGCTCCCAGGACCTGGTGCCGGTGCCGCCGGACCGCTTCCCGACGGTCGTCACGCTCGCCGACCGGGCCGCCGTGCTCGTGGGACGCCTCGATCCCGCTCGCGGCTTCGGGCAGGACGCCCTCGCCGACGAGGCGCGCCGCCTCGTCGGGGCCTTCGCCGACGGCCCGAGGCGCCAGGCGGGCGACGGCGGGCGCATCAGGAACGTCTCCGACGACGCGGGCACCCTCGACGGGCGCGACGCGCACACCGTCGTCCGCCGGGTGACGACGGCGGAAGGGGCCGGGCCGCTCGTGCGCGTCACCACCGTCGCGGGAGCACGCGGGGAGCCGGGCCTGGTGCTGCTCGCGGTCGCCGCGCCGGGTCCGCATCAGACCGCCGACGGCGCCGCCGCCGACCGGATCGTGCGCTCGCTCTCCTCGGCGCCCGCCGACGCGCCGCCACCGGCCGGCCGCGCCGCCGCCCCGCCCGCGGCGGCGGCGCCGGGTCTGCCGCCGCGGCCCGTCGCCTCCCGCGCGCCGGTGGCCGGCCCGCCGGCGTCGCGACCTCCGGTCAGCCGTCCGTCGGCGCCGTCGGCGCCGCCGACGACGCCCACAGATCGCTGATCGCCACGCCGAGCTCGGCCAGCAGGTGGCGGGTGAGCGGCAGGCTGATCCCGACGACGTTGGACGGGTCGCCCTGGATGCCCTCCACGAACCAGCCGCCGAGCCCGTCGAGGGTGAACGCGCCGGCCACCGTGAGCGGCTCGCCCGCGGCGATGTAGGCCTCCAGCTCCGCCGTGGTGGGCGACGCGAACGTCACCAGCGTCGCGGCGTGCCCGGAGATCTCCGCCTGGGGCTGCCCGCCGTGCACGCGGATGACGGCGTGCCCGGTGAAGAGCTCGCCGTGCCTGCCCGCCATCTGGTCCCAGCGCCCGCGCGCGGCCTCGGCGGTGCCCGGCTTGCCGACCAGCTCGCCGTCGAGCTCGAGCATCGAGTCGCACGCCACCACGACCCGCTCGACGGGGGTCCCGTCGCCGTCGACCTGCGCGGCCACCTGACCCGCGACCGTCCGCGCCTTGGCCATCGCCAGCGCCGTCACCTTCTCGGCGGCGCCCACGTCGCCCAGCTCGGCGATCAGGGCTGTCTCGTCGACGTCGGAGACCACGACGTCGGGCTCGACGCCCGCCGCGCGCAGCACGGCACGACGGGCGGGGGACGCGGACGCGAGGACCAGGCGCACGGAGCGGCACCTTAGGGCTTCGCCCTCGTGCGTGCGTTTCCGTGTCTGGACACGACAGCAACACAGCACGCCGATAGGGCACGCACAAGCGCGTCAGCGCAAAGACATCCGCCACGCGTCCGGGCCCGGCGTGAGCGGCCGCCGTACGAGCGCCTCCCGCTCGACCCATGCCGACGCGGGGCCGCGGTCGCGGTCGGGCTCGGGCTCCCCACCCCCGGAGGCGGCCGCGAGGACGGCGGTCAGCGCGGCCACCTCCTCGGGCGTCGGGTCGCCGCGCACGATCCGCAGCACCGGGCGCGTGGGCTCGTCCTCGTCGGCGCTCACAGCGGGATGTTCCCGTGCTTCTTGGGCGGCAGCGTCTCGCGCTTGTTGCCGAACGAGCGCAGCGCCCGCGCGACGTAGCCGCGGGTGTACGACGGCGGGACCACCGCGTCCACGTACCCGCGCTCGGCCGCGATGTAGGGGTTGGCGAGGGTGTCCTCGTACTCCTGCTGCAGCTCGGCGCGGCGGGCCTCCACGTCGCCGCCGGAGTCCTCGACCTTCGTGAGCTCCTTGCGGTAGAGGATGCTCACCGCGCCGGAGGCCCCGGTGACCGCGATCTGCGCGGTCGGCCAGGCGATGTTGAGGTCGGCGCCGAGGTGCTTGGACCCCATGACGTCGTACGCGCCGCCGTAGGCCTTGCGGCAGATCACCGTGATCAGCGGGACCGTCGCCTCCGCGTAGGCGTAGATCAGCTTCGCGCCGCGGCGGATGATGCCGTCGTACTCCTGGTCGGTGCCGGGCAGGAATCCCGGGACGTCGACGAAGGTCAGCACCGGGATGTTGAAGGCGTCGCAGGTGCGCACGAAGCGGGCCGCCTTCTCGCTGGCCCCGATGTCCAGGCAGCCGGCCAGCTGGGTGGGCTGGTTGGCGACGACGCCGACCGCCCGTCCCTCGACGCGGCCGTACCCGACCACGATGTTCGCCGCGTAGAGCTCCTGGACCTCGAGGAACTCCTCCTCGTCCACGACCCCCCGGATCGCCTCGCGGATGTCGTAGGGCTGGTTCGGCGAGTCCGGGACGAGGGAGTCCAGGGCCCGGTCGGAGTCGGTGACCCCGTCCTCGACCGCGCCGGTCTCCTCCTCCGCGGGGAGCCGCGGCGGCTCCGAGAGGTTGTTCGACGGCAGGTAGCCCAGCAGCTCCTGCACGTAGGAGATCGCGTCCTCCTCGTCCGAGGCGAGGTAGTGCGCGTTGCCGGAGGTCGCGTTGTGGGTGCGGGCGCCGCCGAGGGCCTCGAACTCCACGTCCTCGCCGGTCACCGTCTTGATGACGTCCGGACCGGTGATGAACATGAACGACGTCTCGTCGACCATGATCGTGAAGTCGGTCAGCGCCGGGGAGTACACGGCGCCGCCGGCCGCGGGCCCCATGACCAGCGAGATTGGGGGACGACGCCGGAGGCGTGGGAGTTGCGGCGGAAGATCTCGCCGTAGAGCCCGAGCGCGACCACGCCCTCCTGGATGCGCGCACCGCCACCGTCGTTGATGCCGATCACGGGGCAGCCGATCTTCATGGCCACGTCCATGACCTTGACGATCTTCTCGCCGTAGACCTCGCCGAGCGCCCCGCCGAACACCGTCGCGTCCTGGGAGAACACGCACACCGGGCGCCCGTCGACCGTGCCCTGGCCGGTGACGACGCCGTCGCCGTAGGGCCGGTTCGCCTCCAGCCCGAAGTTCGTGGACCGGTGCCGCGCCATGGCGTCGAACTCGAGGAAGCTGCCCTCGTCGAGCAGCAGCTCGATGCGCTCGCGGGCGGTCTTGCGCCCGCGCGCGTGCTGGCGCTCGACGGCGCGCTCCGACCCGGCGTGCACGACGTCGTCCTGGCGGCGGTACCAATCGGCGAGCTTGCCTGCGGAGGTGTGGACGTCGGGTTCCTCAGCGGCCTCAGCCAGATCGAGATCCGGAGGCTCGGGCGGCGGCGTCGTCGCGGCGGTCATGAGCGCGGACCCTAGCGACACCCCGCGGCAGGGACCCAGACGAACGGGGGAGTGACACCGGGCACGTCGCGGCCGGTGACGGGCGCGCCCGCTACCGTGCGGCGCATGCTTCCCGGGATCAAGGAGGCCGCGGCGTGGGCGGCGCTGCGCCAGACGGCGGTCGCGCCGCAGGGCCCGTGGGCCCGCCTCGACTTCGTCGACCGGACCGGCTCGACCAACGCCGACCTCGCCGCGGCCGCCGCGGACGGCGCCCCCGACCGCACCGTGCTCGTCGCCCACCGCCAGGACGCGGGACGGGGACGGCGGGAGCGCACCTGGGAGTCCGCGCCCTCGGAGGGCCTGACCTTCTCGGTGCTGCTGCGCCCCTCCGAGGTGCCGCTCGAGCAGTGGGGGTGGGCGCCGCTGCTCACCGGGCTGGCCCTCGTCGTCGCGATGGAGGACTACCGGCCCGCCGCGGGTGACGCGGCCGTGACCGCCGCGCTCAAGTGGCCGAACGACCTGCTGCTCGGGCCCGCCCAGCGCAAAGGCGCCGGGATCCTCTCGGAGGTCGTCGACGGCGGGGACGGCAGCCACGCCCTCGTCGTCGGGGTCGGGATCAACGTCGCCACCCCCGAGGCCGAGCTCCCCGAGGGCGGCACCTCGCTGCTCGCGCAGAGCGTGCTCCGCTCGCGCCCCGACGTGCTCGGCGACGTGCTCGCCACCCTCGCCTCCCTCGACGACGACTGGCGCGCCGCCCGCGGCGACGCCGCCCGGGCCGGCCTGCTCGCGGGCTACCGCCGGCGCTGCGCGACCCTCGGCTCCACGGTCCGGGTCGCGCTGCCCGGCGACCGGGAGCTCCATGGGGTCGCGGAGGAGATCGACGACGACGGGCGCCTCGTGGTGCGCGCGGCCGACGGGTCGCCGACGACGGTGTCCGCGGGCGACGTCGTGCACGTGCGCACCGTCGGGTCGTAGCCCCGCCCGAACCCTCCCGACCGGCGGACACCCCGGCGCGGCACTCGGATCCGCCGCGAGCGCTCGATACGCTCGCCTCCGAACCGGAGGGGAGGGGACCCGTGGCCTACCCGGAGCGTCTGCTCGTGACGGGGGAGCGGGTCGCGCGGCACGTGCGGCCGCACTGGCGGATGCTCGTGCTGCCCGCGGTGCTCCCGCCCGTCGTGGCCTTCCTCGGGGCCTGGCTCGTGGCGCTCACCCGCTCGACGTCATGGGCGGCGGTCGTCCTCGTGGCGGTCGTGGTGGTGGGCCTCGGGGTCGTCGGGTGGTTCTCGCTGGCGCCGGTGATGCGCTGGCGCTGCACCCACTTCGTCCTCACCGACCGGCGCATCCTCGTGCGCGAGGGCGTCCTCTCCCACACGGGGGTGGCGGTGGCCGGCGCGTCCATCACGGCGGTCCGCACGACGCGGACGGTGTCCGAGCGCTTCCTGGGCTGCGGGACGTTGGTGGTGGCCGTCGACGACAGCCGCGAGCCCTGGCAGTTCGACGGCATCGGGCGGGTCGAACGGGTCGCGTCCGAGGTCGAGCGGATGGCGCAGCGGCGCGGCGGGCTGCGCCCGGACCGTTGGGGTGCCTGGCGGGAGGACGACGACCTCGAGGACTGGGGCGACGTCGACGACGCCGAGTGGGACGCTGCCGACGAGGACTGGGACGACGAGAGCTGGGACGACGAGCCGGACGGCTCGCTCGCCGCCGTACCCGCGCCCCGTCGTCGTCGGCGCCTGCCGTTCACCCGCCGTCGGGCCCTCCCGGCGGGTCGGTAGCCGCCTGTCGGGCCACCTGCCCGTTCCCGGTCGCTTGATCACGAGCACATGTGGCACTTCCGGGGCCGCCGCGGCCTGAGCCGACCCTGCCCGGGCAGCGGCACGACCGGCGGAACCGCCGCGGCCCCGGCGTCGTCGGAACCGGTGTGGGAGTCGATGCACTGCCCGGCTGGCTCGAGGCGCTGGGCCTGCCGCCGCCGACGGTGCTCATCGCCCGGGCGTCCGAGGACGGCGCGCTCCCCGAAGGCGCCGAGCGGATCTGGTGTGTGGTCTCCGGCCCCGACGGCTGGGACGTCTACTGGGCCGAGGACGGCGCGCGCTGGTCGTGGACCCGCTTCGACGAGGAGTCGAGCGCGTGCCTGCACCTGTTCGGCCGGCTGGCCTGGACCCAGATGCTGCGCGGCGCGCTCGGCACGGACCGCCGCTGACGCGGTCAGCGCCCGACGATCCCCAGCACAGCGTCGTGCAGGCGGCCGTTGGTCGACAGCGCGTCCCCGCCGTCGATGCGCTCGGCACCGGCGAAGTCGGTGAGCCGACCCCCCGCCTCCCGCACCACGACGGCGGGCGCGGCGAGGTCCCAGGCGCTCGCCCCCGGTTCGACGGCCGCGTCGAGGAGCCCCTCCGCGACGAGCACGTGGTGGAAGAAGTCGCCGAAGGCCCGGCTCTCCCACGTCGCCCGGGTGAGCGCGAGCCAGCGGTCCTGGGCGCCGATGTCGCGCCAGTAGTCGAGGTCGGTGGTCGAGACGTACGCGTCCTCGAGCTCGGACACCGCGGACACCCCGATCGGGGCCGCGTCGATCCCGCGGGCCACGTCGGAGGTGAAGGCCCCGAGTCCGCGCGCGGCCCACCAGCGCCGGCCGAGCGCCGGGGCGCTCACCACGCCCACTACCGGCTCACCGTCCGTGACCAGCGCCAGCAGCGTCGCGAACACCGGGACACCGCGGGAGTAGTTCTTGGTGCCGTCGATGGGGTCGACGATCCAGTAGCGGCCGGAGACCGGGTCCCCGCCCCGCTCCTCGCCGAGCACCGCGTCGGCCGGGCGCTCGGCGGCCAGCAGCCGTCGGACCTCGTCCTCGCAGGCGACGTCGGCGTCGGTGACGGGGGTGCGGTCGGGCTTGCGGTCGACCCGCAGGTCGGTCGCCCGGAAGCGAGTACGGGTGATCGCGTCGGCCGCTTCGGCGATCCGCCGGGCGAGGTCCAGGTCGGCGGCGAGCACGGACGCGTCGGTCACGGCGCAGCATCCTGTCAGGGGCGAGCGGAGCGACGGGACGGGCACAGGGGCGAGCGGAGCGACGGGGGATAGGCACAGCCGCCGTCGTCACCGCACGGAGATCACGCACCCGAGGACTACTCTGCCTGCTATGACCACCGTGCTGCTCGTCGAGGACGATGCGGCGATCGCCGGGCCCCTCTCCCGCGCCCTGACCCGTGAGGGCTACGAGGTGGACATCATCGACGACGGCCCGTCGGCCGTCATCCGCGCCGGCGACGGCGAGGTGGACCTCATGGTGCTCGACCTCGGCCTCCCCGGGATGGACGGTCTCGAGGTCTGCCGCCGGGTGCGGGCGGGCAAGCCGGACCTGCCCGTGCTCATGCTCACCGCGCGCACGGACGAGGTCGACTTCGTCGTGGGCCTCGACGCCGGTGCCGACGACTACGTGGGCAAGCCCTTCCGCCTCGCCGAGCTCCTGGCCCGCGTGCGGGCCCTGCTGCGCCGGCGGGCACCGGAGATCCTCGATGCGGGCGGGGTCCGGATGGAGCCGTCCGCGCGCCGGGTGCTCGTCGACGGCGTCGAGGTCGGCCTGGCGAACAAGGAGTTCGAGCTGCTCCGGGTGCTGCTCGCGCGCGCCGGGCAGGTCGTCTCCCGCGAGGAGATCCTCCGCGAGGTCTGGAACGACCCCGAGATGAAGACCTCCAAGACCCTGGACATGCACATGTCGTGGCTGCGCCGCAAGCTCGGCGACACCGACGCCGGGCCGTCGTCGAGCAAGCGGATCTCGACGGTGCGCGGGGTCGGGTTCCGCTTCAACACCTGAGGCGGGAGCGTGCGCCGCCGCATCCTGATCTCGACGCTGCTCGTCGTCGCGATCACCGTGACCGTGCTCGGCGGCCCGCTGGCGATCACCACGTGGCGCCTGGTGGAGGACTTCACCCACGCCGAGCTGGCCGGGCGGCTGCGCCAGGTGGTCAACACCCTCGACGCGCAGGCGCAGTCGGACCACCCGGTCGATCTCGCGGCGGTGGCGATCGCGGTCCCGCCCGGAGGCTCGCTCGTCGTCCGGACCCCGCGCGGGGTCAGCGCCATCGGCGACACCACCGACAGCACACAGATCGCCGAGACCCTGCCGTTCGGGCTCAACGGCTCCGCGGTGCTCTCCGAGCCCGCCGCCGAGATGCGCTCGCGCCAGCTGCAGGCCACCGCGCTCGTGCTCTCGGCCGTCCTGCTCTCGATCGCCGTCGGCGCGGTCGTCGCCACCGTGACCGCCCGGCGCCTGGCCGATCCGCTGCAACAGGTCGCCGGTCGAGCGGCCCGCCTCGGCGCGGGCGACTTCCGGCCCGCGCCGCACCGCCACGGCGTCCCCGAGCTGGACCGCGTCGCCGACGTGCTGGACTCCTCCGCCGTCGCCCTCGCCGAGCTCCTCCAGCGCGAGCGCGACCTCGTCGGGGACGTCTCCCACCAGCTGCGCAGCCGGCTCACCGCGCTGCAGCTGCGCCTCGACGAGCTGTCCTCGCACCCGGACCCGGACGTCTCGGTGGAGGGCGCGGCGGCGCTCGAGCAGGCCGAACGGCTCTCCGAGGTCCTCGACGAGCTGCTGAGCTCCGCGCGCGAGGCGCGGGCCGCGAGCGCGTCGCCGCTGGAGCTCGACGGCGAGCTCGCGGCGGTGCGCGACGAGTGGCAGGGCCCGGTGAGCGCCGAGGGGCGCACGCTGCGGGTGCGCACGGCCGAGGGGCTGGTGGCCCGGGCGACGTCGGCGCGGCTGCGCGAGGCCCTGGGCGTGCTCGTCGACAACGCGCTGCGCCACGGGGCGGGGACGATCACGCTCACCGGCCGGCACTCCGACAAGGACACGATCGTCGTCGAGGTGTCCGACAACGGCGACGGGGTGCCCTCGGAGCTCGCCCCGCACGTGTTCGACCGCGGGGTGTCGGGGGCGGCGTCCACCGGCGTGGGGCTCGCGCTCGCGCGGGCACTGGTGGAGGCCGACGGCGGGCGGCTCGAGCTCGCGCGGACCCGGCCCGCGGTGTTCGCGGTGTTCCTGCCGGTGCCCCGGACCGACCAGGTCGTGGCGGCCCCCCGCCCGCTGCCCGCGACGGGCCCGCGCTGAGCTCGTCGGGGGGATGCGCCCGCCGGTGGGTGAACGGCGCCGTTCTGACGTCAGGCGTCAGGATCGTGCCGTTGCTGCGACGGGGCCTGGGGGCGTCAGTCCGCGAGCGCCGTCGGGAACACCCACCGACGGAAGGCCCACCATCGGAAGGCCATGGCGAGCAGGGTCCCGACGATCTGGGCGCTGACGAGGTCGGCCACCTGCTCGGTCAGCTCCGAGACGTAGGGCTCGGCGAGGTGCAGCACGTAGCGCGAGACGCCGAGGGGCGCGGCGTTCACCAGCAGCGCGACGCCGGACACCACGAAGTACAGCGTCGCCTCCCGACGGCGGGCCAGGCCGCCGCGGGCCCGGAACGACCACTCGCGGTTGACCAGGTAGCCCACCAGCGTCGCGACCAGCACCGCAAGGATCTTCGCGGTGACCGGCTTCGGCTCGAGCACGGTGGTCTTGAGGACCAGGAAGACGCCGGTGTCGACGACGAAGGTGCCGGCGCCGACGATCGCGAACCGCACCAGCTCGGCGTGCCATCCCGCGAGGGTCGCGAGGGAGCCGGCGGTCCGCGTCGGGTGCTCCATCGCGACCGAGTCTAGAACGGCCCCCCGCGGGCGCTCACGAACCGCAGGCGCCTGCCAGGTCGCACATCAGCCCGCCGACCCGGGGCACTCCCCACCCCGTCTGGTAGTCCCAGCCCGGCAGCGCGGGGTAGGCCCCGTTCGTGCTCGGCAGCCCCGAGGCCAGGTCGGTCGGGGTGATGTCGTGGAAGTCACGCCCGTAGGCTGCCGGGTCCTTCCCGACGCGGTAGAAGCTGAAGTCGGCGAACCCGAGCCCGCCGGAGGCCGCTGCCGGGGACGCGGACTGGATGCGCGCCCACATCCCGGCCCACAGCGGCGAGGACAGCGACGTCCCGCCGCCCCCGCCGTCGGTGAACTCGCCGTTGGTGACGATGTCGTAGCCGTTGCCGAGGACGTCGCCGGACTGGGCGGACACGTCGGGGACGCCGCGGCACACGCTGGTCGGGACGGTGACGCACGGGATCGTCAGGCCCGGCGTGCCCTGTTGGTAGGCGGGGGCGGGCGTGAAGAGCGCGCTGCCGCCGCCGCCGAAGGTCCAGCCGTACTCCCGGGCGCGCCCGCCGTGAGCGTCGGTGTAGAGCACCGTGCCGCCGACCCCGACGACGTAGGGGAGCGAGGCGGGCGAGTTGGTGATCGGCACGCCCTGGTTGAGCACGCCGTTGCCCGCCCCGACGACCGGCAGTGAGACCACCGGGCACGAGGACCCGGTGTCGCCGGTCGAGGAGAAGATCGTCTTCCCCTCGAGCGCGGCCTGGCGGGTGATCGCGGTGAGGGTGCTGTCGAGGTTGTTGCCCAGTCCCTGCGCGACCGGCGGCGGCGGTTGGGGGTTGGTGACCGGGTTGTTCAGCAGCCCGGACACCACCGGCACGGACTCGCACTCGCCGTAGCTCGCCGACGCCTGGCGCGGCGAGTCCTGGTCGTCGGTGAACCGGCTGAAGACCTTCGCGACGTCGGCGTCGGACAGGTCGGTGCCGAAGTAGAGGTCCAGACCGCCGAGCGCGGGCGCCATGCCGTGGGCGGCCTGGGTGTCGATGTTCCACTCGACGTGGCCGGAGTCGTCGGAGAAGTCGGTGTCCCCGGCCGGGTGCTTCACGGTGACCGGCGGGTTCGGCAGCCCGAAGTGCGTCTCGAACGCGCGCAGGTCGGCGACGACGCCGTCGGTGGTGCCGTTGCCGAAGATCGCGACCCGCTGGCCTGCCCCGGTGTGCGCGGCGGGCTGCTCGTAGACCGACCAGAGGTCGGCGGGTGTGGTGCCGCCCATGCACACCCCCGTGCCGCAGGTCGACTGCAGCGGCCCGCGCGGCAGCGGGTGCGGGGTGTGCATCTGCTGGACGGTGTTGAGCCCGACGACGTTGGTGATGCCCAGGTTCCCGGGCAGGCGCGGGGCGGCGGTGTTGGCGAGGAAGTGCCCATCCTGACCCGAGAAGGCGTCGATCGGGGTCGCGAACAGCTGCGACACCGCGCTCGCGGGGCCGTCGGCGGCGATCTGGTCACGCGCGGCGGACACCGAGACCACGTGCATGCCGGTCGAGGAGAGCCAGGCCGTGGCGGCGTCGGCGGTCGCGGCGGGCACCCCGAAACGCGCGACGAACGCCCCCACGGTCATCGGCGCCGCCCGCCCGTCCCGTTCCGAGGCCAGCGTCGCCTCCTCGCCCGCGACGTCGGGGCGCTGCAGCGTCACCACCACGTGCATCGGGGCGGCCGCGGGTGCCGGGCCGAGGTCGGTGGCCTTCGCGAGGCCGGGCAGCACGTTGCGCGTGGAGACCAGCCCCGGCGCCGGGAGCGGATCCGCACGTGCCGCACTCGGGACCAGCAGGGACGCGACGGCGAGCGCGGCGGCCGCGGCCACGGGGAGCAGCCGAGTGGTGATCGACACGAACGGACGAACGAGTGGCGGCGGCACGCGGTGCGGTCTCCACCCGCGGGGGCGGGGTCTCCACCCGGCCTCCACCTGCAGGACGAGGTCCGCGACCCCCCGTGCTCCATAACGTCGTCGCTGCCCCCGGGACACCGAGGGCGACGACGATCGGGGAGGACGACATGACCGCCACCGGGACCGCGCCGGCGCAGCCCGTCGAGGGGCGACCCGCGCACCGCGCGACGCCGTCCGAGACTCCTGCGCGGCGGGTGCTGCGCCACGCCGCGAACCCCACCCTGGTCTTCGGCATCGTCGCGCCGTTCGTGGTCTACGAGATCCTCAGCGGGCGCACCTCGGACGTCACGGCCCTCGCCGTCGGGGCCGCCTTCCCGGCCGGGGCGACTCTCTGGACGCTGGTGCGCACCCGCCGTCCCGACCCGATCGCGCTCATGACGCTCAGCGGGATCGTCCTCGGGCTCGTCGGCGCGCTGGTCTTCGACAGCCCGCTGTTCCTGCTGCTCAAGGAGTCGGCGGTCACCGGCACGATCGGCCTCGTCTTCTTCGGTTCGCTGCTCGCCGTCCGCCCCCTGACGTTCGCGCTGGGGCGCAGCATGATGGCGACGACGCCGGCGGAACGCGCCGCCTACGACGCGACCTGGGACGTGCCCGGGGTGCGCGCGGGTCACCGGCGGACGACGCTCGAGTGGGGCGCCGCGCTCGTGCTCGAGGCGGGGCTGCGCGCGGCGCTGGCCTTCGTCGTGACCCCGGGGACGCTGCTGGCGGTCTCGCCGTTCCTCACGGCCGCCGTGATCGGACCGGTCGCGCTCGTGACCTTCCGCCGGCGCCGTCGGGCGGCCGCGCGGATGGCGGTCGCCCGAGGGCCGGTTCCGTGCTAGACGACCGTCCGTGACGGTCGCTCCGGGTCGCACCCGCCAAGAGGAGATCTACCGCGCCGGCGTCTCGGGGCGCCGGCCCCGCGTGCCCACCGGCCCGGCCGAGCGGGAGCGCCGCGGCCGCCGGGCGATGAGCCGGGCGGCCGACGCGTACGTCAGCGGTGGGGCGGGCGCCGAGGCGACCATGCGCGCCGACCGCGAGGCGTTCGCCCGCCACGAGATCGTCCCGCGGGTGCTGCGGGGCTCGGCGGAGCGTGACCTCTCGGTCGAGCTGTTCGGCCGGCGGCTGGCCGCGCCTCTGCTGCTGGCCCCGATCGGGGCGCTCGACCTCGTCCGCCGCGACGCCGACCTCGCCGTCGCCCGCGGTGCCGCCGCGACAGGGGTCCCGATGATCATCAGCAACCAGGCCGGCTCGCCGCTCGAGGCGATCGCGGCGGCCGGTGGCGCATCGCCGCGCTGGTTCCAGCTCTACTGGTCGACCTCCGACGACCTCGTGGACAGCTTCCTGCACCGCGCCGAGGCCAGCGCGTGCGACGCCGTGGTGGTCACCCTGGACACGACGATGCTGGGCTGGCGCCCGCGCGACCTCGACCTCGGCCACCTGCCGTTCAGTCGCGGCCTGGGCATCGCGCAGTACACCTCCGACCCGGTCTTCCTCCGGCTGGCGGCGGAGCGGGCCGGCGCTCCTCGCCCCGGACCCGCGCCGCGGATCACCCCGCGGGCCGTGCGGACCCTGCTGGAGATCACCCGGCACCACCCGGGCGGCTTCCTGGACAACCTCACCTCGCCCCTGCCCCGCGCCGCCGTCGAGACCTTCCTCGACGTCTACTCCCGCCCGCACCTGTCGTGGGACGACCTGGCGACGCTGCGCGGGCGCACCCGGCTACCGATCGTGCTCAAGGGCGTCCTGCACCCCGACGACGCCCGCCACGCCGTCGACGCCGGGGTCGACGGGGTGCTCGTCTCCACGCACGGCGGACGCCAGGTCGACGGGGCGGTCGCCGCCCTGGACGCGCTGCCCGACGTCGTGGACGTGGTCGACGGACGGGTCCCGGTGCTCTTCGACTCCGGCGTGCGCGGCGGGTCGGACGTCGCGATCGCCCTCGCGCTCGGGGCGAGCGCGGTGTGCCTGGGGCGACCGTGGGTGTGGGGCCTGGCGCTCGCGGGAGCCGAGGGCGTCGCGCAGGTGGTGGGCGACGTGCTCGCCGAGCTCGACCTCACCGTCGGGCTCGCGGGGGCGCGGACCCCGGCCGGGGTCGAGGTCCGGCCGCGCGACTGAGCTGGCCGCGCCAGAAGCGGCGCTTCTGCACCTGGTCATCAGCAGGTCTTGGACTTCTCGTCCGCGCCTCCCGACGATGAGGTCATGACGAGCACCCCCACCGACGTCCGCGGCGCCGTCCTGCGCCGCGGGGACGAGCAGTTGCCCGGCGAGCTCGCCGGCTTCCAGACGGCGGACCCGCACCGGCCGGACGTCGTCGTGGCGGCCCGGGATGCGGACGACGTCGTCGCCGCCGTCCGGTACGCCGCCGATCACGATCTGCCGGTCGCCGTGCAGGCCACGGGACACGGGCACACCGCGGGCCTGGTGCGCGGCCTCGTCGTCACCACCTGCCGGATGCGGTCGGTGGAGGTCGACCCGGTGGCGCGGACCGCGCGGGTCGAGGCGGGAGCCCGCTCGGCCGACCTCGTCACTGCGGCGGCCGGGCACGGGCTCGCGCCGGTGTCGGGGTCCTTCCCGGGGGTCGGCGTGGTCGGCTACACCCTCGGGGGTGGGCTGGGACTGCTGGGCCGCGAGTACGGCTGGGCCTCCGACCGGCTGCGCGCGGCGGAGATCGTCACCGCGGACGGCGTCCTGCGGCGGGTGGGCCCGGGCGACGAGCTGTTCGCGGCGCTGCGCGGAGGCCGGCCGGACGTCGGGGTGGTGACCGCGCTCGAGGTCGGGCTCGTCCCGCTGGGCGACGTGGTGGGTGGTGGGCTCTTCCTCGACGCGGCCGACGCGGACCGGGTCCTCCCCGTGGTGCGGCGGATCGGGCCCGACGCGCCGAGGACCCTGGCGGTCTCGCTCGGCGTCGTGCCCGTGCCCGATCTCGACGTCGTCACGGCGCCGATCCGCGGCCGGACGGTGCTGCACGTGCGGCTCGTCGACACCGACCGGCCGGCGGCGCGGGCGGCCGAGGCCGCGGTGCGGGACGCCGCTCCGGTGCTGCTCGGCGGGCTGCGGACGCTGCCCTGGACCGAGAGCGGGTCGGTGTTCGGGGAGCCGGAGGTCCCGCACGCCTACGAGGGCACGAACGCACTGGTGTCGACGCTGTCGGACGCCGCCCTGGCCGGGGTGGTGGCGGCGGCGCGGTCGGCCTCGGTGGACTGCGTGGTCGACGTGCGCCGGCTCGGCGGAGCGCTGTCGCGGCCGGCGGACGGGCCGGACGCGGTCTCGTTCCGCGAGGCCGGGTGGATCGTGCGGGTGCTCTCGTCGACCGAGGGGGTCTCGACGGCGTCGGTGCGGGCAGCGCACGCGTCGGTGCTGGCGCCGGTGGAGGACGTGCGGCTCGGTCGGATGGCGGCGTTCGTCTACGGCGGATCGCCGGTGTCCGCCGAGGAGGTGCACGCGTCCGAGGTCCGGGAGCTGCTGGCGCGGGTGCGGGCGGAGTACGACCCGCGGGGGCGGTTCAGCTCGTTCTGAGCGAAGGGCCCCTTCGGTCGATCTATTCGAGCGGAGGACCCCTTCGCTCGCGGAGGCTCGGTGTGGGCGTTCCGGCGAGGGGCGCCCTTCGACGATCTATTCGAGCGAAGGGCCCCTGAGCTCACCACGCAGGTCAGCGCAGGGCGACGTCGAGGGCGGGCTCGAGGAGTCCCCGGCGGGAGGCGCGGACGGCGGCGCCGGGCCCGAGGACGTGCAGTCCGACCAGGGTGGTGCTGCGCGGCGTGGGGTCGTCGCCGACCGAGTCGTGGTGATGCGGTCGCGCCGACCCGCCGGCAGGCCTGCTGGCCGGCCCCGCACGGGGCGCCGAGGTCGAGGCGCCGCTCGTCGGGGAGGTCCACCGCCCCGAGGCCACCCTGCCGCTGCTCGCGGCCCCCGTCGGGCGCACCGGAGCGCCGGCCCGCCACGCCTCCGACGACGAGGCGGCGGGCCGGCTCCCGGAGGACTCCGCGCCGGGCGGCTCGACGTCGCCCGTCCCCGGTCCCGTCGGCGGGACGTCCGCACCGGCCGGAGGCGCGGACGGCACCGCCGGTCTCGCCGCCGACGTCGGTGGCGCGGCCTCGGGCACCGCGGGGCCCTGACCGAGCGCGGTCGCCGTCGCCACCCCGAGCCCGGCGAGCCCGACCGCGACCGCCCCCAGCCGGCGGGTCCGCGGCACCTCGACCGCCCGCACCACACCGCCGACCGCGCCCATGACCCCCAGCACCCCGCCGCCCGCGACGACCCACTCCGCCGTCGTCGGCCAGGAGCCGGTGAACACCCCGGGCCCCGCGCGGTCGGCCAGGTATCCGACGAGCGCGGCGCCGAGCACCAGCGGCGCGATCGTCGAGCGCAGGATCCCCGAGTTCACCTCCCGCAGCTCGGCGGCGAGGGCCCGGCACTCCGCGCACTCGCGCAGGTGCTGCTCGACCTTGGCCGCGTCGCGCGTGGAGAGCCCGCCGCGGGTGTACGCGCCGAGCTTCTCCTCGGCCTCGCGGTGCCTGCGATCGCGGGGCGGGGAGGCGGCCCCGCCGACCAGGTGCTCCTGCAGGTAGGCCTGCCGCAGCCCCTCCCGGGCGCGGTAGCCCAGCGCCGAGACCGCGTTGGCGGTGAGCCCGAACAGCGGCGCGATGTCGGCGGGGGAGTCGCCCTCGACCTCGAGGTGCCACAGCACGGCCTGCCACCGCTCCGGCAGCGTCGCGAACGCCCGCGCTGCGAGCGAGCGCTCGAGCCCCGCCACCGCGGGGTCGGTGAAGGGGATGACGGTGCGCTCGGGGTCGGTGCCGAGGACCTCGCCCATGTCCTCGGTGAGGTCGAGGCGGCGCTCGGCACGGGTGCGGTCGTAGGCCAGATGACGCAGCGAGGTGAGCAGGTACGCGCGGAACGCCTCGGTCGGCCCGCCGCCCGCGCGCAGGATCTCGAGCAGGCGGGCGAACGCGGCCGAGACCAGGTCGTCGGCGTCGGAGGGCGATCGGGCGAGCTGGCGGGCGAGACCCCGGGCGGCGTCGCGGTGACGGTCGTAGAGGGTGGCGAACGCCGAGGAGGAGGCGTGGTCGGCGGGCCGGCCGCGCAGGACGGCGAGCAGGTCGGCGTCGCTGCGGGCGTCCCCGTCGCCGTCCCCGTCACCGCCCCCGTCCGCCCCGCCCGGCTCGTCGCCGGCCGCGGGCCCCACCGGACCCCCACCGTCCACCATCTGCGCACACCACCCCCTCGCGGGGAGTCTGCGGCCGCGCGCGGGAGGATCCGCCGAGCGTCACCGTCACGGATGACCGTCTCGCGCGTCGCCTCACAGGACCCGGCGTGTGGGCGGGCCCGGCAGACCCGGAGGAGGCACGTGGCATGACCCTCGCGGACGAGCGGATCGGGGGGACGACCTCCTCGGAGGACCGCCCGCGGGGCGCCGCCGCCGCCCGCCGCCCGGGTCGCGGACTGGCCCTCGAGGCGCTGCGCGAGCGGTGGTTCGCCTGCAGCAACGCGCTCGGGTGGTCGGTCGCCGCCGAGTGGCCCGACCCCGCCGTCGACGAGGTCTGCGAGGCCGTCCTCGACGGCGCGGCCGGGCCGGCCCTGGAGCAGGCGCTGACCCGGTGGGCGGGGGCCCGGGCCTCCGCGGGGATCGGGCTGGACGAGACCCTCTCCGACCTCGCCGCCCTGCACACCGCCGTGAGCGGGGCGCTCGGCGAGCTCGGCTCACGGCGGCGGCTCGCCCTGCCCGGCACGGACGGGTCGCGCCTGGTGCGCGTGGTCTCGCTCGGCTGGACCGACGTCGCCTGCGGGGACCTCTCGGAGGCCGCGGCCGTCGACCCCCTGTCCGGCCTCGCCAGCGCGCGCTACCTGCTCACCCGCCTCGCCGAGGTCCACCGGGCCGCCCGGGCCAGCGGCAACCGCGTCGCCGAGACCCACGCCCTCGTCGCGGTCACCCTGCCCGTCGCGGGGTGGACGCGGGTCGCGCCGTTGACGGTGGCCGGGGACGCCGCCTCGGTGGTCTTCGACGCCGGCGAGACGATCGCGGTCGTCGGGCGCTCCACCGTCGTCGTGCTGGCCCCGCGCGACGGGCTGGCCGGACGCGTCCGGGTGCTGCGCGGGCTGCTCGCGCGGCGCCTGTCCGGGGCCACCGGGGTCACGGGGACGCCGGGCGCGCGCATCGTCGCGCTGCCGGCCACCCTCGACGGCGCGCGGGACACGCTGGCCCGGCTGCGCGAGGCCGAGCCGCCCGCCCCGCGGCGCGACCTCATCCTCGGCCTCGACGTCCCCGTCACCGGTGAGGCCCCGCCCGACGACGGGTCCGGCTGAGACCGCCGGTCGCCGCGGCGGATAGTCTTCCCTGCTCGTGGAGGAGCGCACCGGCCTGCCCGTGGTCGCGATGGTCGGCGGCGGCCAGCTGGCCCGGATGACCCACCAGGCCGCGGTCGCCCTCGGCCAGTCGTTGCGGGTGCTCGCGCTGTCCGCCGACGAGCCCGCGGCGCTGGTCACGCCCGACGTCGTGATCGGAGACCACCGCGACCTCGACGCGCTGCGACGGGCCGCCGAGGGCGCCGAGGCCCTGACCTTCGACCACGAGCACGTGCCGGGGGACCTGCTCGAGAAGCTGGTCGCCGAGGGGGTGACCGTCCACCCCGGTCCGGAGGCGCTGCGCCACGCCCAGGACAAGCTGGTCATGCGCCGCCGTCTCGCGGAGCTGGGCGAGCCGGTCCCGCCGTTCGCGCCGGTGGCCGCGGTCGCCGAGGTCGAGGCGTTCGCGGGCGAGCACGGCTGGCCCGTGGTGCTCAAGGCGGTGCGCGGCGGCTACGACGGCCGCGGCGTGTGGATGCTCGACTCCCCGGAGGAGGCGGCACGGACCGTCCCCGAGCTGCTGGAGGCCGGCACGCCGCTGATGGTCGAGCAGAAGGTGGCGCTGCGCCGCGAGCTGGCGGTGGTGCTCGCCCGCTCGCCGTACGGGCAGGCGGCGGTGTACCCGACGGTGGAGACGGTGCAGGTCGACGGGATCTGCACCGAGGTCCTCGCGCCGGCGCCGGGGCTTCCCGAGGACGCCGCCGAGGCGGCCGAGGAGCTCGCGATCCGGATCGCGGCCGCCCTCGGCGTCGTCGGGCTGCTCGCCGTCGAGCTCTTCGAGATCCCCGACGGACGGGTCCTCGTCAACGAGCTCGCGATGCGCCCGCACAACTCCGCGCACTGGTCGATGGACGGCGCGGTCACCGGCCAGTTCGAGCAGCACCTCCGGGCGGTCCTGGACTATCCACTGGGCTCGACCGCGCCGCTGCGCCCGGCGTGCGTCATGGCGAACGTGCTCGGCGGCGACCCGCTCCCCTCGACCGGCATCGACGAGCGGCTGCACCACACCCTCGCGCGCTTCCCCGAGGCGCGGGTGCACCTGTACGGCAAGGCCGAGCGCCCGGGGCGCAAGATCGGGCACGTGAACATCACGGGAGACGACATGGACGACGTCCGGCACCGGGCACGCCTGGCCGCCGACCACCTCGCGACGGGCGTCTGGACCGACGGATGGAGCTCGCACTGATGTCCTCCAGCGCACTGGTGCCCGGGCAGGCCGTGTCGACGCGGGCCGAGGCCGACCAGGTGGCGGGCACGCGGCTGCCCCCGCTCGTGGGCATCGTCATGGGCAGTGACTCGGACTGGCCGACGATGCAGGCCGCCGCCCAGGCCCTCGACGAGTTCGGCGTGCCGTGGGAGGCGCGGGTGCTCTCCGCGCACCGGACCCCGCGCGCGATGCTCGAGTGGTCGGAGTCGGCGGCCGGTCGCGGCCTGCGCGTCGTGATCGCCGGGGCGGGCGGCGCGGCGCACCTGCCGGGCATGGTCGCCGCCGCGACGGTGCTTCCGGTGATCGGTGTGCCGGTGCCGCTCAAGCACCTCGACGGCATGGACTCCCTCCTCTCGATCGTGCAGATGCCGGCCGGGGTGCCGGTCGCGACCGTCTCGATCGGCGGCGCTCGCAACGGCGGCCTGCTCGCCGTGCGCATCCTCGCCGCGGCCGACGCGGGCCTCGCCGCGCGCATGGCCGACTTCCAGGCCGAGCTGCGCACCTCCGTCGAGGGGAAGGACGAGGCGGTCCGCAAGCTCGGTCCGGCCGAGGGCTGACCGCGAGCGGGTGCCGCTGGTGTCCCCCGGCCGGCAGCAACGGCACGTTCCTGGCATCTGACGCCACGACGGCGCCGTTCACCCTCGGCCGGGAGGACGGAAACGCACGCACGAGACGGAGTCAACAACCGAGAACCGTAGGACGTCCTAACATCCGGCGGTACCGTGGCGGGCGAAGCGTTGCGGTGGGAGGAGTTCGCGGTGGACCCGGAGTTCGACGTCTACGACCTCGGCGAGGAGCGCGCCGCGCTGCGGGAGTCCGTGCGCGCCCTGTGCGAGAAGGAGATCGCGCCCCACGCGGCAGAGGTCGACGCCACGCCGCGGTTCCCGCAGGAGGCCCGCGACGCGCTCACCGCGGCCGGCTTCCAGGCCATCCACATCCCCGAGGCCTACCAGGGCGAGGGGGCCGACTCGATCGTCGCCTGCATGGTGATCGAGGAGGTCGCGCGGGTGGACGCGTCGGCCTCGCTGATCCCGGCCGTCAACAAGCTCGGGACGATGCCGATCCTCCTGTCGGCCTCCGAGGAGCTGAAGCAGCAGGTCCTCCCGAGCATCGCCACCGGCGAATCGATGATCAGCTACGCACTCTCCGAGCGTGAGGCCGGCTCGGACACCGTCTCGATGCGCACCCGCGCGCAGCCGGACGGCGACGACTGGATCCTCAACGGCACCAAGTGCTGGATCACCAACGGCGGGATCTCCGACTGGTACACCGTCATGGCCAAGACCGACCCGGACAAGGGCGCCAACGGCATCTCCGCGTTCGTGGTGCACAAGGACGACCCGGGCTTCTCCGTCGGCCCCAAGGAGCACAAGCTCGGCATCAAGGGCTCGCCCACCACCGAGATCTACTTCGAGAACTGCCGCGTCCCCGGTGACCGGATCATCGGTGAGCCCGGCACGGGCCTGAAGACGGCGTTCGCGACGCTCGACCACACCCGCCCGACGATCGGCGCCCAGGCCGTCGGCATCGCGCAGGGCGCCCTCGACGCGGCCGTGGAGTACGTGCGCGACCGCAGGCAGTTCGGCAAGCCGGTCTCGGACTTCCAGGGCGTCCAGTTCATGCTCGCCGACATGGCGATGAAGATCGAGGCGGCCCGCCACCTGGTCTACGTCGCGGCGGCGAAGGCCGAGCGGGGCGAGAAGAACCTGGGCCTGATCGCGTCCGCCTCCAAGTGCTTCGCCTCCGACACCGCGATGGAGGTGACCACCGACGCCGTCCAGCTCTTCGGCGGCGCCGGCTACACCACCGACTTCCCGGTGGAGCGCATGATGCGCGACGCCAAGATCACCCAGATCTACGAGGGCACCAACCAGATCCAGCGGATGGTGATGGCCCGCCAGGTGCTCAAGGGCTGACGGGCCTGGCCCGCTCCACCTCGGCCCGGCGCGCGAGCGTCGCCGGGTCGGGGTGGCGCACCTGCACCAGCGACCCGCCGGCGGCCAGCACCGCGAGCAGGCCGTCGACCAGTCCTCCGGACAGCGCGAGCGGCCAGTCCGCCACCGACAGCACCCGCGTCCCGGCGTCGTACCCCAGCTCCGCCGCCCGTCGTCGGGCGGTCCCGACGACGTCGTCGACGCTCGCGTCCTCGAGCGCCGGGGCGTCGCCGGGCACCGGCTGCAGCGGCGCGAACGCGTCCCCGTGCATCCGCACCTCGCTCGCGTAGTCCACGGCGTCGCCCGGCAGCCCCGGGAGCGGGCGCCCGAAGGCATCCAGCGAGAGCCCGACGACGAGGGCCGCCGCGCCCGCCGCGTCGAGGTGCTCGCCGTCGGCGAGGGCGACCTCCGCGCCCGTGGGGTCCGCGGTGACCACCGCCCCGTTCCACCAGGCGCCCAGCAGCGCCACCGCGGTCTGCCAGTGCGCCGGCAACAGCACCGCCACACGCGTGCCCGGCTCGACGTCGCACTCGTCGCGCAGGAGGTTGGCGGTCTTGGCGACCCAGTTCGCCAGCGTCTCGCCGGAGAACTCGAGGCGCTCGCCGGTCGCGTCGTCATAGAAGGTGATCAGCGGGCGGCGGGCGTCCGCGGCGAGGACGGGGGCCAGGAGGGCGTCGGTGACGGTCATCGGCTCGCGAGGATAGGGGGCCGTCAGTTGACGCAGGGGATCCCGTCGGCGGTGATCGGCGGCTGGACGGGCGGCGGTGGCGCGGCGTCCACCGAGTCGTCGTTGGGCTGCGTCACGACGGCGCCTGGCCCGTGGTAGTCCGAGGCCACCAGCACCCGCACGCTGTTCGGCGGCACGGTCGGATCGTCCCGGGTCGGCAGTCCGCCCAGCGTCCTCGCGACGACGCCGGCTGCGGCGTCACCACCCGGGCCGAACTCGACGGCCGACGTGCGGGTGTGCTGCCCGGCGTTCCCGGAGGTCACGTGCGCGTACCCCTGGGCGCCGAGGATCTGCACGACGCGGCCCGCCGCCCCCTCGGTGCCCGAGGCGTTCCGGACGTCGACCGGGATGTCGGCCGGCGCGGGACCGGCGGGCGGCGCTGCCGGCGCCTGCTTCGGGCCGATGGCGTCCGCGACGAACTGCTGGACCTCGGCAGGGTCCACCTTGAGGGCGTCCCCGGCAGCGGTGTTCTCCCCGCCCTCCGTCGGGATCGTCATGAAGGTGACCGCACCGCCGGAGACGCCCTGCATCTGCTGGGCGAGGCCGAGCAGGTCCCAGCCCTGGTCGAGGATCACCGACTGCTTCACCGCGTCCAGCAGGCGCGTGAGGGTCACCGGGTCGGCGAGGGTGCCCGCCGAGAGGATCTTGTGGGAGAGGCCGGCGAGGAAGGCCTGCTGGCGCCGGACCCGGTCGAGGTCGCCGAGCGGCAGGCCGTGACGCTGGCGGACGAAGGCGAGCGCGTCCCTGCCCTGCACGGTGCGGGGGCCCGCGGGGAAGTGGGCCCCGGAGAAGTCGTCGTCCACCGCGTTCTTGAGGCAGACGTCGACCCCGCCGATGGCGTTGGTCAGGTTGTAGAAGCCGAGCAGGTTGACCTCGGCGTAGTGGTCGACCCCGATCCCGGTGAGCTCCTGCACGGCGTCGATGAGGGCCTGGCGCCCGGCCTCGGAGGACTTGACGTCGACGTCGGCGGCGTTGGTGTCGCCCTCGGCGAGCAGCTGCTGGCTCATGGCGGCCTTGGCGCCCGGGTACACCGAGTTGAGCTTGCCCTTGCCGCCGCCGGGCAGCGCGACGTAGCTGTCGCGCGGCAGCGAGAACGCGACCGCGCGGCTGCCGTCGTTGGGCACTCGCACCAGCATCATCGTGTCGGTGTTGAGCTCGCCGTCGGCCGAACCGGCGTCGAGCTGGGCGAGCACGTCGCGCGGGAGCGGGTTGCCCTGCGCGTCGGTGCGGCTGTCGGTGCCGACGAGCAGGATGTCGGTGGCGCCGTCGGCGGCGGTGCCCTTCTTCGACAGGGCTCCGGAACTGGCGAAGCTGCCCGACAACGCCGCCCACGCGGTCCCGCTGATCGCGAAGACCAGGGCGGAGGCGACGACCGCGACGATGCGCAGTACCCGGCGTCCGCGCCGCCTCGGCGGCCGGTCGGCGGGCGCGGCGGCCGGCGCCGCGGGGCGCGGGGGCGGGGGGCCGGGACGCGCCGGGGGTGAGCGGCGCGGCGGCGGGGGAGCGGGCGGCCCGTCCGGGCGGCGGCCGTTCTTCGACGCCGGCCGCGCCGGGCGCGGTGGGGCGTCGTCACGCGGCGGGGCGTCGTCACGCGGTGGGGCGCCGTCGCGGAACCCGACCGTGCCGCGACGGTCCCGGCCCTCGCCGGCCGGCCGCATCTCTCGCAGGTCCCCGCGGCGCAGCTTCGTGGACGGGTTGGCGGCCGGGGCCCGCGCCGGTACGGCCGTCGGGGGAACGGGGGCCTCGGTGGCCGGACCGCGGCCGGCGGACGGCCCGAACCGGCGGGCGGGATCACGACGGGGACCGCGCTCGTCCTCCACGCGGCCTCCCTTCACGATCTGGTCCGGCGAATCGGGTCGGCGGGGTCGGGGACGACGTCGGGAAACCCTCGCCCGGGCCGCGCGGTCCTGCAGAGGACATCGTCGTCCGACACCCCGGCCTGGAGGGCAGGTTAGACGGCTCCTCCTGCTTCTCGTGCCCACCACCCGTTCGGACCGCGCACGGCGCGTCGGAGGATGACACACGCACAGGAGGGGTCCCAGAGCCGGGAGGACGACGCCGGGAGCGTTCACGTCCCGGGCCGGGCCGGATACCGCGACAGCCCACGACAGGAGGGTCACGACGTGCGCTGGATGGTGACGGGAGCGGGCGGGGCGCTCGGCACGGACCTGGTGCGCCTGCTGGCGGACCAGGGCGAGCCGGTGACGGCGCGGACGCGCGCCGAGCTCGACATCACCGACGCCGAGGCGGTCGAGCGCGCTGTCGCGTCGTGGGCCGCCGGGGCGGACGGCGACCGGCCGGTGCTGCTCAACGCGGCCGCCTTCACCGCGGTCGACCTCGCCGAGACCGACCCGGACGCGGCGCGCGCCGCCCACGCGGTGAACACGGTCGCTCCCGGCCTGCTCGCCGCGGCGTGTGCGCGGCACGGGGCTCGGATCGTGCACGTCTCCACCGACTACGTCTTCGACGGTGCCGCCCCGCGCGGGCGTTCCGCACCCGACGGCGGCCGCGCCGGCTACGAGCCCGACGACCCGACCGGTGCGGCCGGGGTCTACGGGCGCACCAAGGAGGAGGGCGAGCAGCGGGTCCGCGATCTCGCCCCCGGAGCCCACCACGTCGTGCGCACGGCCTGGGTCTACGGCGGGACCGGGGCGAACTTCGTCCGGACGATGGCCCGCCTCGCGGGCGCCCGCGAGACCCTCCACGTCGTCGACGACCAGTACGGCTCGCCGACCTGGTCCGCGGACCTCGCGGCCGGGCTGGTCGCCCTGGGGAGGCGCTCCGACGTGGCGCCCGGCACGCTCCACGCGACCAGCGGCGGGGTCACCACGTGGTGCGGATTCGCGAGGGCGGTGTTCGAGGAGCTCGGCGCCGATCCCGCGCGGGTGCACGGATGCACCACGGAGCAGTTCCCCCGTCCGGCGCCGCGCCCGGCCTGGTCGGTGCTCTCCCCGGCGTCCTGGACCGCGTCGGGCCTGCCGGCGCTGCGACCGTGGCGGGAGGCCCTCGCCGCGGCCGTCCGGCGCCATCCCGACCTGCTCGCGGCGGCCTCCGCGGTGCGCTGAGGGGCGGTCGTCGGACGCCGGACGGTCGCGGCAGCGCGCATGTCCGAGAATCGCGTCGAGGCGTACCGGTTCGCGTACCCGTCGAGGCGTGTCGCCGACCGGTCGTCACCTCTCGGCGATTGAGGCGTTGGAGCGGCATGGCGCTGGAGACGGTCCTGCTCGCCCTCCTGGGCGTGGTCGCGGTCTGGCTGGTGGTCGACGCTGGCCGGGAACGCCATCGGCTCAGGTCCCGGATGGACCGGGCCACCCGGCGCTCGGTCGTCGACCACGGCCCGCTCGGCGTCTCCACCTCCCACCGGCTCCCCGGCGAGCGACCGGCGACCGGCCCACTGCCCGCCGCGGCGAACACCGGCGGCATCGGACCGGACTCCTGGCGGTACTGGCCGCTCGCCCTCCCGGCCAGCGACGACACCCGCCGGCGCGTCTGAGGGTCCGTCCCCGCAAGGCCCACTCGGCGGGGCGCGCGACCGACCGCACCCCGGCTCCGCCAAGATGCTCGGCATGTCCGTGGCCCCCGGCAGCATGAACGCCCTGATCCCCACCTACGGCGACGGGCTCGCGGTCGTCGTCGTCACGTACTCCCCGGGGGACTCGCTCGGGGTCTTCCTCGACTCCCTCCCGGCCGCGACCGAGCGCCCCACCCACGTGGTCCTCGCCGACAACGGCTCGGTCGACGGCGCCCCCGAGGCCGCGGCCGCCGAGCGGAAGGCCGAGCTGCTCACGATGGGGGAGAACCTCGGGTACGGCACCGCCGCGAACCGGGCCGTGGCCGGACTCGACGAGTCGATCGGCTGGGTGCTCGTCAGCAACCCCGACATCGTGCTGGGCCCGGGCTCGCTCGACACGCTCCTCGCGGCGACCGAGCGGTGGCCACGGGCCGGCGCGCTCGGACCGCTGATCCGCACCGACGACGAGATCTACCCCTCCGCGCGGCTGCAGCCCTCCCTCGGGCGCGGGCTGGGCCACGCGCTGTTCGGCGCGGTGTGGCCGGGCAACCCGTGGACGCGCTCCTACCGGCAGGAGGGCGTGGTCGAGGAGCGGACGGCCGGGTGGCTGTCCGGCTCGTGCGTCCTGCTGCGCCGCGAGGCGTGGGACTCCGTGGACGGCTTCGACCCGCGGTACTTCATGTACTTCGAGGACGTCGACCTCGGGGACCGGCTCGGCCGTGCCGGGTGGCAGAACGTCTACGTCCCGGACGCGACCGTGGTGCACACCGGCGGGCACGCCACCACCCGTGACACCCCGACGTCGGCGCGGATGCTGCGCGAGCACCACCGCAGCGCCTACCGGTTCCTGGCCGACCGCTACCCCGGCCGGCGCTGGGCCCCGTTGCGCGCCGGGCTCCGGGCGGCGCTCGCCGCGCGGGCGCGCTGGAGCACGCGAGGGGCCTGAGCCCTCACCGACGGCCGAAGAGCCGCTTCCACCAGGGCACGCGGATACCGACGGGCGGCGTGGTGGGGGTGTCGTCCGGCCTGGGGCCGGGGCGGTCATGGCCGTCCGGCACAGGGTGCTGGGCGGGGAACGGCGCGGTGCGCGGGCGGGAGGTGCGCACCGTGGGCGCGTCCGCGGAGACCGGAGGCATGAGCGTGGGGTCGGACACCTCGACCGGCGTCGTCTCCGGCTCGCCCGGCCGGCCGCGCCCCCACCCACCCCACTGCGGATCCGGACCGGGGCCCGACCGGCGGCCGTCTCCCGGAGGACGCGGCCTGGGCGCCGGGCGACCCCGGTGACCGTGGGTCGTCACCGAGCCGTCGGGGTTCAACGGGGTGGGAATCATCTGCGTCTGCGACGCGTCGAACGGTGACTCCGCGTTGTCCGGGGTCACGACGGTGCCGTTGCGTTGCTGCGCGCGGGCGATAGCCTCCTGAGCACGGTCCCAGGCGTTCGTCGGCTCCACCACGCTTCTCCTGCCCGATCTCGGTCGGAGTGGTCCCCGACGACGGAGGCCGTACCGGTCACGTGCCGAGGGATTCTCACAGTAGCGCCCGGACGCGACGCCGTCGTCAGGCCGGGCCCACGCGATCACGAGGGAGGTCGGTCGTGGACACCACGGGGGGACGTGGACAGGCCGGTGGCACCGACGGGCTCGAGGGCACGGCGGCCGTCGTGCTGGTCGGGGGACAGGGGACCAGGCTGCGGCCGCTGACCGCCTCGACGCCCAAGCCGATGCTGCCGACGGCGGGCGTGCCCTTCATCGGGCATCTGCTCTCCCGGATCGCGGCCGCCGGCATCCGCCGGGTGGTTCTCGGCACCTCCTACCGGGCCGAGGTCTTCGCCGACTACCTCGGCGACGGCTCCGCGTTCGGCCTGCAGCTCGACTGCGTGCCCGAGCCCGAACCGCTCGGCACCGGCGGCGGCATCCGGCACGCCGCGGACGCGCTGGAGGAGCACTACGACGAGGTCGTGGTGTTCAACGGCGACATCCTCTCGGGCGTCGACCTGCCCGCCGTCGTCGACGAGCACCGCACCGCGGGCGCCGACGCCACGCTGCACCTGGTCAGGGTCGCCGACCCGACCGCCTTCGGCTGCGTGCCCACTGACGACACGGGCCGGGTGGAGGCGTTCCTCGAGAAGACGCTCACGCCGCCGACCGACCAGGTCAACGCCGGGTGCTACGTCTTCCGCCGGTCGGTGGTGGACACGATCCCCACCGGCCGCGCCGTCTCGGTCGAGCGCGAGACGTTCCCGGGGCTGCTGCGCCGCGGGGCCCGGGTGCAGGGGCACGTGGAGTCGTCGTACTGGCTCGATCTCGGCACCCCCGCGGCCTTCGTGCGCGGGTGCGCCGACCTCGTGCAGGGGATCGCACCCACGTCCGCCCTGCCCGGTCCAGTCGGGACGGCGCTGCTGCTGCCGGGGGCGAAGACCGCGGCCTCGGCGTCGCTCTCGGACGGGACGACGCTGGGCCGCGAGGTGGTCGTCGGCGACGGCTCACGGATCATCGGGTCGGTGATCATGGACGGGGCCCGGATCGGGGACAACGTCACGGTCACGCGCTCGGTGATCGGGCCCGGCGCGACGATCGGCGACGAGACCGTGGTGAGCGACGCGGTGGTCGGCGACGGCGTCTCGGTGGGCGCGGGCTGCGAGCTCCGCGAGGGGGTGCGGCTCTGGCCCGGCATCACGATCCCCGACGGCGGTCTGCGATTCTCGGGCAGTGCCTGACGGCCTGCCGCTGCTCGAGCCGACCACGGCCCCGGCGCGGACCCGGCGGTGGGAACCCGGCTACATCCTCGACATCGGGGCACTGATCGGGCCCCTCCGCCACGGCCGGGGCGATCCGACGTGCCGCGTCGACGAGGCCGGGGTCGTGTGGCGGGTCGGCTCCACCCCGGTCGGCCCGGCGACGACGCGCATCCGCCGCCGCGGCACCGAGGTGGTCGCCGATGCGTGGGGCGAGGGCGCCGAGTGGGTGCTCGACGGGCTGCCGGCCCTGCTGGGCGCGGACGACGACGACGCCGGCTTCGTCGGGCACCACCGGGTCGTCGCGGACGCCCGGCACCGCATGCCGGGCCTGCGGCTCGGCGCCTGCGGCGCGATGTGGGACGTGCTGTTCGCCGCGATCCTCGAGCAGAAGGTCACCGGGACCGAGGCCCACCGCTCCTGGCGGGAGCTGTGTCGGCGCTTCGGCGCGGCCGCGCCCGGTCCGGCGCCGCGCGGAATGCGCGTCCCCCCGACGCCGCGCGACACCAAGGCCATCCCGGACTGGGAGTGGCACCAGGCCGGCGTGGACGGCGCCCGGCGTCGGGCGATCCTGGCGTGTGCGACCGTCGCCCACCGGCTCGAGAAGGCCGTCGAGCTCCGCGGGGTCGAGGGGCGCGCGCTGCTGCGCAAGGTCCCGGGCGTCGGGGTGTGGACCACCGCCGAAGTGGCTCAGCGCGCGTGGGGCGACCCGGACGCCGTCTCGGTGGGCGACTTCCACATCCCCTCGACCGTCGGGTACGCCCTCGTGGGCCGCACGCTCGACGACGCCGGGATGCTCGAGGTGCTCGCCTGCTACGCCCCGCAGCGCCAGCGGGCGGTCCGCTACATCGAGGCCTCGGGGTTCCGCCGGCCGCGGTTCGGGCCCCGCTACTCGCCCCGCGACTTCCGCGAGATGTAGGCGTGCGCGGCTGGAGCACCGCGGAGGTGGCCCGCGCGAGCGGGGTGTCGGCCCGTCACCAACGCGCTCACCAGTCCCGGCGCGTGCCGCACACACTGTCGGCCCCGCGGCACGACGCGGCGGTGGGACCTGGGCGTGGCGCGGAGGTCCGGGCCCAACCTGCCGGCGTACGCCGCGCGGACCGCCGGCCGCACCGGTCGCGCCCCGCAGTGGCGTGTGTCGGTCGAGGGCGTCGCCCGTCGGCCGACGTGGGTCGAGGTGTGTGTGCGTGACGCGTCGGTGGTGTCGTCGTCGGTCTGCCGGCGGGCGGGAGTGTGTGTGCGGCGCGTCGGTGGCGGGACGGGCCCGGCCACCCACGCCGGAGCGCCGGCTCAGCGGAGCAGCAGGGCCCGCCCGAAGGCCGCGTCGTCGGGGAGCTCCGCCAGCGGCCACCACCGCAGGTCCACCGACTCCTCGCTGCGCACCTCCCGCGCGCCGGCCGGCGCGCGGACGAGGTAGCGGACGTCGAGGTGGCGGGTGGGGACGCCGAGCGAGCAGGTGACCGGGTGGACGTCCAGGTGCACCGGGGCCGCCGAGATGGTGAGCCCGTCGATGCCCGACTCCTCGCTCGCCTCGCGCAGCGCGGCCGCGCGCAGCGTCAGGTCGGTGGGCTCGATGTGCCCGCCGAGCTGCAGCCACCGCCCCACGCGCGGGTGCAGGGTGAGCAGCGCGTGCTCGCCGGCGTCGTCCACCACGAGCGCGGACGCGGTGAGGTGGCCGGAGACGCAGGACCGCGAGCACGCGTCCGGAAGGCCCGCGAGGTAGGCCAGCAGCGCCTCCCGGACGGCGGCCTGCCCGGCGTCGGGCGCCTCCCAGGCGGCGAGGACCGCGCTCGCGTCCGCGTGCACGGCCGCCGTCGGGTCGCTCACCGCTCCACCAGGCGGTCGTCGGGCACGACCTCGCCGCGCGACGGGACCTCCTCCGCGGGGTGCCCGACCGCGACCGCCCCGAGCGGCGCCCACTCCTCGGGCAGCTCGAGCACCGACCGGGCGACGTCGGCCGCGAAGATCGTCGAGCCCACCCAGCACGAGCCGAGTCCCTCGGCGGCCAGCGCCACCAGCAGCCCCTGCACCGCCGCACCCCCGGCCACGGTGAACATCGCGCGCTCGCACGCGGCTCGGCGCTCGTCGGGGTAGTCGTGCGCCCCGCCGTCGGGACCCCGCACCAGGAAGGGCAGCACCAGCTCGGGCGCCTCGCGCAGCAGGTCCCCCCGGGCCGTCCGCCGTGCGATCTGGTCGTCGGTGAACCCGTCGCCGGCGAGGTCGGCCCGCCAGGCCCGCGCCATCGCGTCGAGCAGCGCCGCCCGTCGCGGCGCCGAGCGCAGCCACACGAAGCGCACCGGTCGGGAGTGGTGCGGAGCCGGGGCGGTGAGGCCGGCACCGACGGCCCGGCGGATCGCCTCGGGGTCGACCGGGTCGGGGGCGAACGCGCGCACGGAGCGGCGCGCGGGCACGGCCTCGCGGGCGCCCCGGGCCAGCGCCTCGGCGGTGCCGAGCCAGAACAGGTCGTCCTCGATCGGACGGACCAGCTCGCCCGCGGAGCCGCCGCCGCCGACGAGGTGGCGCAGCCCGCGCACCACGGCCACCGGCACCCCGCCGAGCTTGCCCTTCACCAGGTCCGCCGCGGCGGCCACCTCGTCGGCGACGGCGACCTCGGTGACCACCAGCTCGTTGCCCTGCGCGTCGACCGCCCCGCCGTAGCCGTGCAGCGCCACCAGGCCGGCCGAGCCGATGGCCGCGTCGGTCTGCCCGAGCCGCCAGCAGCGGCCCATGGTGTCGGTGACGACGACCGCGACCTGCACCCCGAGCGCGGCCGCGAGCCCCGCCCGCAGCGCCTCGGCGGAGCCGTCCGGATCCTCGGGCAGCAGCGCGACCTCGTCGCCCGCCACGTTCGAGCCGTCCACCCCCGCCGCCGCCTGCACGATCCCCAGGCGGTTGCTGACGATCTTCGTACGGCCCTTGGTCGCGAGGACCCGCACGGTCTCGGAGTCGACGAGCCGGCGGCGTGCGGCGTCGCGCTCCTCGGGGTCGCGGGGCACCGTGACCAGCCGGCCCTCGACCTTGGAGAGGATCTTCGAGGTGACGACGACGACGTCGCCGTCGCTCAGCGTGGGCGCGAGGGCCCGCGCGAGCGCCGCGGTGAGGTCGTCGCCGGGCCGGAACTCCGGCAGGTCCCCGACGCCCCAGGCGGTGATCCCGCCGAGCGCGGCGTGGTCGGTCCGCAGGGTCGCCGTCGGGTGCTCAGACACCCCGTCTCCCCGTCGCTCCGCTGGCGAGGCCCACCACGTCGAGGGCCTCGCGGACCATCGCCGCGGTGGCCTCGGCGTCGCTCATCAGCAGCGGCACCGAGCGCACGGCGACCCCGGGCACCTCCGCGGTGTCGCCGGAGTGCACGAGCCAGCCGTCGAGCAGCCCGCCCTCCGACCGTGACCCGTAGTGACGGGCGACGCCCTCGGCCGAGACGGGCACCCCGATCGCGGACAGGCACGCCTCGGCCATCCCGCGCACGGCGTGCCCGTCGATGATCGGTGAGATCCCGACGACGGGTCCGGGCGCCTGGGCGAGCGCGGCGCGCATCCCCGGGACGTCGACGATCGTGCCGATGCTCACCACCGGGTTGGAGGGCGCGAGCAGCACGACGTCGGCGTCGGCGATGGCCGTGAGCGCCGCGGGGCAGGCGCTCGCCTGGTCCCGGCCCACCGAGGCGAACCCGTGGGCGGTGGGCTGTGCGTGGTGGCGCACCCACCACTCCTGGAAGTGGACCGCGCGCCGCTCGCCGGTCTCCGGGTCGTCGATCACGACGTGGGTCTCGATGCGGTCGTCGCTGGCGGGGATCAGCGCGATCCCGGGCGCCCAGCGCCGGCAGAGGGCCTCGGTGACCTGCGAGAGCGGGTAGCCGGCCCGCAGCATCCGGGTGCGCACCAGGTGCGTGGCGACGTCGCGGTCACCCAGCCCGAACCACGTCGGGTCGGCCCCGTAGGCCTCGAGCTCGGCCTTCACCGACCAGGTCTCGTCGGACCGGCCCCAGCCCTTGCCGGTGTCGATGCCGCCGCCGAGCGTGTACATGCACGTGTCGAGGTCCGGGCAGACCCGCAGCCCGTGCAGCCAGATGTCGTCGCCGATGTTGACGACCGCGCGGACCTCGTGCGCGGAACCGGACACCCCGTCACCCAGCGCGGCCAGCACCCCCTGGAGGAACCGCGCGCCGCCCACGCCCCCGACCAGAACCGTCACCTTCACACCGTGATTGTGGCCTGCGGCCACGTGAGAGCGCGGAGCGCACCTAGCGCTGCCAGAAGAAGAACAGCTCCTGGCCGAGGCTCGCGAGCGTGCTGTCCCCGCCGACGGCGCCGTACACGAAGAACGCGATCCCGAACAGGGCACTGGCCACCGGCCGCAGCAGGACCAGCACCGCGAAGAGCACCAGCGGGGCGTACGGCGCGAAGCGGGACACCGCGAGGCGGGTGTGGTCGGCCAGGTAGGGGTCGATGATGCCCCAGCCGTCCAGCCCCGGGATCGGGAGGATGTTGAGGATGAAGGCGAGCACCTGGATCAGCGCGAGGAACGAGACCCCGGCGCCGAGCAGCGGCGGCACCAGCGGCACGACGAGGGCCAGCAGGAAGGCGAGCACGAGGTTGGTCAGCGGGCCCGCCGCCGCCACCGCGCTCGCGGCCGCCCGCGAGCGCAGCGCCCCGCGCCGGATCCACACCGCTCCGCCCGGCAGTGGGATGCCACCGATGAGCAGGAACAGCAGCGGGAGCACGAAGGTCAGCCCGATGTTGGCGTAGCGGCGGATGTCCAGGGTGAGGTAGCCCAGCCCGCGCACCGAGTGGTCACCGCAGCGGTCGGCGACGAGCGCGTGCGCGAACTCGTGCAGGCACAGCGACACCGCCCATCCCGCGAGGACGAGGATCACGACGCCGGCCGTGACGGCGACGCGGGTCCCCAGGAGGGTGAGCGCCCCGCCGCCGGCCGTCACGAGGACGAGGCCCAGGAAGATGGGGCTGATCCGGGGAGAGCTCCGGGCGGAGAACACGCTGGCCACGGATCCCAGTGTCCCAGGCCCGCGTACCCCCGTCTGCCACGCTGTGTCGATGGCGGGAGCCCTTACGCTCACCGCACGTGACGACCGTCCGTCGCGACATGCGGCCGTGCGTGGGACTCCGCTTGACCCACATGGAACGACACCGCTGTAATTCACGGCGAGGTACACGCCGGTGCGGGGCCGGCGCTCCGCCAGCTGGGGAGTGCTAGCGGTGAGGGAGGCCGTGTGAACGGTGCGGAGAGCGGGTCGGTGGTGCTGGGGTCGGTGGGTGCTGTCGGGGCCGGTGGGTCGCGGGACGTCCTCGGGGAGCTGATGGCCCTCGCGGGCGAGGAGGAACAGGAGTGGCAGGAGCGCGCCCTGTGCGCGCAGACCGATCCCGAGGCGTTCTTCCCGGAGAAGGGCGGGTCCACCCGGGAGGCCAAGCAGATCTGCAACAGCTGCGAGGTCCGGTCCGAGTGCCTCGAGTACGCGCTCGGGCACGACGAGCGCTTCGGCATCTGGGGCGGCCTCTCGGAGCGGGAGCGCCGCCGGCTCAAGCGTCGCGTGGTCTAGGCGCGCGGCCACTCCCCTGACGGTCCTCCGGAACCGTCCTTCTAGTCTCGACGTCGCCCGGCGCGCGCCGGGGAGGAGACGACGTCGCGACGGGGAGGGGCGGACGCGTTGGCACCGACGGCGCCCGTACTGGCCGTGCTCGTCTGTCACGACGGCGAGGCGTGGCTACCGGAGACCCTCGGCGCGCTCGGACGGCTCACCGTGGGGCCGCGGCGGGTCGTCGCGGTCGACACCGGGTCGGTCGACTCGACCCCCGACCTGCTGCGCTCGACCAACAGCGTCGACGTCGTCCTCGAGCTCCCCCGCGACGCCCCGTTCGGGACCGCGGTCGCCGCCGCCGTCGCCGACGCCGACCGGCGGTGGGGCCGCTCGGGTGAGCGCAGCTCCGGGGACTGGTTGTGGGTCCTGCACGACGACGCGGCTCCGGAGCCGTCGTGCCTCGACGTCCTGCTCTCGGTCGCCGAGGCCTCGCCCGCGGCCGCGATGCTCGGGCCCCTTCAGCTCGACCACGACGACCCCCGCCTCGTCGTCGAGGCCGGCCTGTCCACCGACGCCTCCGGGCACCGCCAGACCGGCATCGGCTCCGACGAGCTCGACCTCGGACAGTTCGCCACCAACTCCGAGGTCCTCGCGGTCGGCTCGGCCGGGGCGCTGATCCGCCGCCGGGAATGGCACGCCCTCGGCGGCTACGACTCCGCGTTCGGCCTGCTGCGCGAGGACATCGACCTCGGCTGGCGGATCAACCGGGCCGGCGGCCTCGTGCTCTGCGTGCCCTCGGCGCGGCTCCACCACGCCCGGGCCGTCACCACCGGCGCCCGGGCCCTCGACGTGGCGGGGTGCGGCGGCGGCCGGCGCGCCGTGGACCGGCGCAACGGGCAGTGGACGGTGCTCGCCAACTGCCCGCGGCCCGCGTTCGTCCTGGGCCTGCTGCGCCTGCCGGTGCTCGCGGTGCTGCGCGCGCTCGGCTTCCTGCTGCTGCGCCGGCCCGCCGCGGCCTCCGCCGAGCTGGCCGCCCTGGGCAGCGTCCTGTCCGACCTCTCCGACCTGCGTGAGGCCCGCCGACGCCGGCTGCCCGCCGCGGGCGCCGCCCTCCCGCGGGGGATGCGCGGCCTGCTGACGAGTCGCACGACCCGCCTGCGCAACGCCGTGCAGGGCGGCCTCACCCGCGTGGTGCGCTCGCGGGTCCGCGACGAGCTCGTCCTCGGGCGGCTCCCGGAGTGGGCCGACCGGCCCGGCCGTGCCACACCGGCCTCCTCCCTCGCCGTCGACGACGGGCCCGAGGAGGGCGCGCTGCTCGTCGGACAGGGCGCGCTTCCTGCGGGCGCCACGGCGCCGAAGCGCAGCACCCGGCGCAAGGCCGGCCTCCGACGGCCCGGCGAGTCGGTCGGGGTCACGCTGGCGGCGGCCCGCTCCGCGACGGACGACGCGGGCGCCACCGAGCTGATCGCCTCCCCGGACGCCGAGACCTCCTACGTCGGGATCCCCGCACCGCGCAGCGGCGCCGTCGGGGGCCACGCGCCGCCGCGCTCGGCCGCGGACGACGAGCAGCTCGTCGTCGTGCCGGTCACCGCGGGCCGGGTGCTGCGCGAGCTCCTGCTCGCGCCGCCGCTGCTCATGGTGGCGGCCCTCTCGGTGGTGTCCCTGGTGGTCAACCGCTCCCGGCTCGGGCTGGACCTCGCCGGCGGGCGCATCCGGACGCTGCCCGGGCTGGGCACGCTGTGGAGCTCCTACCTCGCGGAGTGGCACCCCGTCGCGGGCGGCACCGCCGCGCCCGCCTCGGCCGCGCTCGGCGTCGTCGGGGTCCTCGGTGGGATCCTGTGGCCGGTCGCGGGGTCCGGCGGTCCGGCCGCCGCGGTGTCGCTGCTGCTCCTCGGCGCGCTGCCGCTCGCGGGCCTCTCCGCCTACCTCGCGACGCGGGGCATCCACGTCGGGCGGGTGCTGCGCGCGTGCGCCGCCGCGGTCTACGCGCTGCTCGGCATCGCCGGGGCGGCCGTGACCCAGGGCCGGCTCGACGGCGTCGTCGCCGTGGTCCTGCTCCCGATGGTCCTCGCCGGGGTGACGGCGGTCCTGCGCGGCAGCCGGGTCGGGGGTCGGCGCGGGTCCTGGTGGAGTGCCGCCGCCGGGACGGTGCTGCTGCTCGCAGTGGTCTCCGCGTTCGCGCCGCTGGTCCACGTGCTCGTGCTCGTCGTCGTGGTCGTCGGGTTCGTCCTGGTCCCCGCGCCCCCGGGGGCCTCGGGACGGCGGGCGATCGCGCTCGGCGTCGTCGTCGTGCTGCCGGTGCTGCTGCTCCTGCCGTGGCCCTCGACGCTGCTGCGCGCCCCGCAGGTCCTCGTGCACGGCACCGGGTCGCCGGTGCGCGAGCAGTTCGCGGGGGTGCTCGACGTGCTCTCCCTCGACCCGGGCGGTCCGGGGTCGCTGCCGGTGATCGGTCTGCTGGTGTTCGTGGCCGCGGTCGGCGGGGCGCTGCTCGCCCCGCGGCGCAGCATGCTGCCGGGCCTCGCGATCACGGTGCTCGGCGTCGTCGCCGCCGGCGTCGTCGGGTCCGTGTCGCTGCCACCGCTCTCCGGCGGCGCCCCCCGCCCGGGCTGGACCGGTCCGGCACTGGCGTTCGCCGCGTGCGGCACGCTGTGGACCCTGCTCGCGCTGGTCGCGGAGGCCCGCGCGAACCCACTGGGGACGCTCGTCACGGGCCGTACCGGACCGAGGCACCGCCCCGCGCCCCGCCGCCGCGGCGACTCCGAGATCGACCTGGGTCCCGACGGCGTGCTCGCGCGCGTCGGGGGCGGCACCGCGTCGGCGGCCTCGCGGGTCGGGACGATGCTGGGCTCCCGGGTGCTGGGCTCCCGGCTGCGCACGCGGCAGGGCGCGGTGGGCACCGGCGGGCGCCGGGTGCGGGGCGCCGCCGTGCCGGTCGCGGCGACGCTGGCGGTGGCGCTCGCGGCGGCCGCGGTGCTGCTCGGCTCCGGCGGCTCCCTGGCCGCGCGGGCGGCGCCCTCGCTCGACCCCGTCTTCGCCGGGCGGCTGGCCGCCGCCGGGGCGAACGTCGTCGACGTCGGGCTCACCCGGCTCCCCGACGGTCCGGGGTACGCGCTCGACACCGACCGCACCCGCCGGTCGGGCCCCGACCTCCCGCGCTACGGCGACGACGACCTCGCCCCGGTGGGGGCCGCGCCCGCCCGGCTCACGCGCGACGTCACCGCGCTGCTCTCCGGCGATCCGGCGAAGGTCCAGGCCGGGGCGGCCGAGCTCGCCACCGCCGGCACGGCCGCCGTCGTCCTGCCCGACCGGACCGTCGCCGACAACGCCCGACAGGCGGCGGGCTCGCTGCTCTCGGCCGCACCGGACACCAGCGACGGCCGCCCGGTGCTCTCGGTCGGCCTGCCCGTGGCGGGTGCGGTGCTGCTCGAGCCCCCGGTCTCCGACGACGCCACCGACGCCAAGGCCGCCCCGCAGCGGTCGACGGGCATCACCGCCTTGCCGTGCACGCCGCCGTCGGTGGGTGTGCAGATCTCCCCGGGGGCCAACCGGCGGCTGGTCGTCCTCGCCGCCGAGAACGAGTCCGGGTGGACGGCCTCGGTCAAGGGCGAGGTCGTGCCGCTCGAGTCGGCCTGGGGGCACCTCGTCGCGGTCGGGGTGCCCGCCGGCGGCGGGCCGGTGGTGGTCAGCCGCGACGGCACGCTCCGGGACCTGCTCCTGGTCTTCCAGCTCGCGCTGGTGCTGTTCACGGCGGTGTCGGCGCTGCCCTCGCGCACCCGTCTCGACTGAGTCCTGCCGGGATGTCGGACCCCGGGTCTACGGTCCGGCGGTGTGATCGACCACTTCGGTTTCCCGGTCGCCGACGTCGACGCCTCCGTCGCGGCCTACCTGCGCCTGTTCGCGCCGCTGGGGATGCAGGAGGCGCTGCGCATCCCGCACGAGGGCAGCGCCGTCGTCGGGCTCGCCGGCCCCGCCGGTGTCCCGCAGTTCTGGCTGACCCCCGGCGGCGCCCTCGGCAGCGAGCTGCACGTCGCGTTCTCCGCACCCGACCGCGCGGCGGTCGACGCGGTGCACGCCGCCGCGGTGGAGGCCGGGGTGGAGGTGCTGCACGCGCCGCGGGAGTGGCCGGAGTACCACCCGGGCTACTACGCGGTGTTCCTCCGCGATCCCGACGGGCACAACGTCGAGGCTGTGCACCACGGGTTCTGAGCGCGCTACTCCTCGCCGTCCACGGTGTCGGGCTCGACGCCGAGGTACTCGGCCACCTGCTCGACGAGCACGTCGTGCAGGAGGTCCGCGAGGTCCTCGCCGTCGAGCGCGCGCGCCTCGAGCGGGCGCCGGTAGAGCACGATGCGGGCGCGGGTCGGGGCGCCGCGACGGTCGACCCCGGCGGGCACGAGGCGGGCCAGCGGGACCTCGCCGTCGCCGACCACGCCGTCGTCGTCCGGGGCGGTGCCACCGACGTCGGGGACGTCGTCGACGGCGACGTCGAGGTCCTCGAGCTCCGCGCCCCAGCGGTCCTCGATCGGCTCGAGCGCCTCGAGCACCACCGCGTCGAACCGCTCCGCGCGGGTGCGGGCCGCGGGGGAGCCGGCGGGGTAGAGGGGGGCGCGCATCCCGCGGCCGCGGCGGTCGCGGCGCCGGCGCGGGCGCAGCGGCACGGCGGGCCGCGTCGGGCTCCGCTCCGACCGGTCGGGCTCCCGCGGGCCGGTCCGCGTCCCACCTCTCGCCACGCCGTGCGAGCCTACGCCGCTGCCGGGTGGGCGCGGGCCGTGGCAGCAACGGCACGATGCCGGCGTCTGACGCCAGGACGGCGCCGCTCACCCGTCGGCGACGGGGCGACGCCCGGGTGGCCGGACGGGACGCCCGCCCCCGACGCGCCGAGCGCGCCTGCCCGGCCCGCCGGGCGAGGGCGACTATCGTCCTGCGGCGTGCGAGGAGTGCGGAAGTGCTCACGGACCGGGTGCGGCCGGTCGGCCGTCGCCACGCTGACGTACGTCTACTCCGACTCGACGGCCGTCGTGGGTCCGTTGGCCACCAGCGCGGAGCCGCACTCGTACGACCTCTGTGAGCACCATGCCCTGCGCCTGACCGCCCCCCGGGGGTGGGAGGTCGTGCGCTACGAGGGCGAGTTCCCCTCCGAGCCCTCCGCCGACGACCTCACTGCGCTCGCCGAGGCCGTCCGCGAGGCCGGGCGGGCCGAACCGCCGAGCGAGGCCGTGGGCTCCCTCGGTCCCCTCGGCGCGGTCGCGGGCACGGGGCGACGCGGCCACCTGCGGGTCCTGCCCGACCCCTCCGGCGCCTGACGCGGACGCCGCCGAGCACCCCGCCACGCCGCGCGACCGCCCACCCCAACGGGTTCCCGCCGACCCGCGCGCGGGCCGCCCCGGCCGATACGCTGGCCGACGTGAGCAGCACCGAGACCGCGGACGCCGCACGCGCCCGGGTGGTCAGCGAGACGATCAAGGCCTACGACATCCGCGGCCTCGTCGGCGAGCAGCTCGACGCCGCCTTCGTGCGCGACGTGGGCGCCGCGTTCGCCCAGCTGCTGATCGGCGAGCAGGGCGGGGCGCCGGAGAACGGCGTCGCCGTGGGGCACGACATGCGGGAGTCCTCGCCGGAGCTCGCCGACGCGTTCGCCGACGGCGTCACCAGCCAGGGTGTCGACGTCACGAAGATCGGCCTGGCCAGCACCGACGAGCTCTACTACGCCTCCGGCGCGCTGGACGCTCCCGGGGCGATGTTCACCGCGAGCCACAACCCTGCGCGCTACAACGGCATCAAGCTCTGCCGGGCGGGCGCGAGCCCGGTGGGGCAGGACACCGGGCTCGACGAGATCGCCTCGCTGCTCGACCAGGGGCCGGGAGCGGCCTCCGGCGCGAAGCCCGCGACGCAGCCCGGCACCGTCAGCGAGCGCGACGTCCTCGAGGACTACGCCGCCTACCTGCGCGGGCTGGTCGACCTCTCCGGGATCCGATCGATGTCGATCGTGGTCGACGCCGCCAACGGCATGGCCGGCCACACCGTGCCCGCCGTGCTCGACCCGCTGCCGATCGAGGTGTACCCGCTGTACTTCGAGCTGGACGGCACCTTCCCGAACCACGAGGCCAACCCCCTGGACCCGGACAACCTGGTCGACCTGCAGCGGGAGGTGTCGACCCTCGAGCGCGTCGACGCCGGGCTGGCGTTCGACGGGGACGCCGACCGCGTCTTCCTCGTGGACGAGAAGGGCCAGGCCGTGAGCCCGAGCGCGATCACCGCGCTGGTGGCCACCCGCGAACTGGCCAAGGAGCCCGGGGCGACGGTGATCCACAACCTCATCACCTCGCGCGCGGTCCCCGAGATCATCACCGAGGCCGGGGGCACGCCGGTGCGCTCGCGCGTGGGCCACTCGTTCATCAAGGCGACCATGGCCGAGACCGGGGCGATCTTCGGCGGCGAGCACTCGGCGCACTACTACTTCCGCGACTTCTTCCGGGCCGACTCGGGGATGCTGGCCGCACTGCACGTGCTGGCCGCCCTCGGCGAGCAGGACGGGCCCCTCTCCGAGCTCATGGCCCGGTACTCGCGCTACGCCGCGTCGGGCGAGGTGAACTCCGAGGTCAGCGATCCGCAGGCGAAGATCGCCGAGGTCGAGGAGCTCTACGGCGACCGCGAGGACGTCACCACCGACACGCTCGACGGGCTCACCGTGTCCTTCGACAACGGTGACTGGTTCAACCTCCGACCCTCGAACACCGAGCCGTTGCTGCGCCTGAACGTCGAGGCGTCCGACGACGACGCCGTCGCCGCGCTGCGCGACGACGTGCTCGCGGTGGTGCGTCGATGAGCGCGGCGGGGGACGCCGGCCGGGGCTCGACCACCGGGCCCCTCGGCCTCGACCCGGTGCTGCTGGAGATCCTCGCCTGCCCGGCGCCCGACCACGGCGAGCTGCGACCCGGCACTCCGGCCGACCCGGCGGCCGCGGCACTGACCTGCCAGAGCTGCGGGCGGCGCTTCCCGGTCACCGACGGGATCCCCGTCCTGCTGCTCTCCGAGGCCACCGGCGGGCCGGACGACGACGCTCCGGTCGCCTCCGGGACGCCCGCGGACGGGTGAGCGCCGTGCTCGACGAGGCACTGCTCGAGGACACCGGCCGGCTGCTGGACACCGACCGGGCCGGGTTGCTGCGCGCGGCGGCGACCGCGGGCGCGCAGGTCCGTACCACGTGGGCGTCCGCGGACGAGGTCGGCGTCGGCTCCGGCGGCGCCCTCGACGGGTTCCGGCCGCGGGCCCTGGTGCTGCTCGCCCGGGCGGGCACCGAGCAGGCCGCGGCGCGGCTCGTCGGGGCGCTCCTCGCGCCGAGCAGCCCGTGCCCCGTCGTCGTCACCGAGGTGGCTCCGCCGTGGCTGGGCCCGCTCGACGTCGTCGTCGTGTCCCACCGCGGGTCCGACCAGGACCCCGCCGACGTCCAGGTGGCCGAGGCGGTCGACCGCGCGGTCCGGCGCAACGCCCACGTCGTGCTGACCGGCCCGACCGACGGCCCCGCCCCGGCGGCCGCGGCCGGGCGGGCGATGCAGGTGGTGCCGCGCATCGCCGGGCTCGAGGGACTCTCGACGGCGACCGACCTCGCGGCCACGTTCGCCACCACCCGGGCGCTCGGGCTGCTCGACGTCGACGGCGAGGCCCTCGCCGACCGGCTCGACGACGAGGCCGAGCGCAGCGGCCCCCGCCATGAGGCCTTCGTGGCGCCGGCCAAGGCCCTCGCGCTGCGCTTCGCCGAGCACACCCCGCTGCTGTGGGGGACCGACCCGGTGGCCACGGCCCTGGCGGGCTACGGCGCCGTCGTCCTCGCCGCGCACGCCGGCGTCGTCGCGCACGCCGGCCCGCTCTCCGGTGCCGTGGCGGTGCCGGCGCTCGCGGCCCGGCTCGAGTCGGGGACAGCGCCGGACTCGATCTTCGCCGATCCCTTCGACGACCCGGGCGGCGACGGGCTCCCGCCCCGCCTCGTCGTCGTCACCGTCCGCGAGGACCCGGCGACCCGCCGGCTCGTCGCGGACGCGGGCCGCCGATGGCCCGCCGCGGACGTCCTCGAGATCGACGACCCCGACCTCGCGGGCGACACCCCGGGCGACGACGCCGTGCGGGCCGCCGTGCTCGCGCTACGCCTCGACCTCGCGGCCGTCTACCTGGGCCTCGCGACGGGTACCGCCGGGGCCGACCCGGCCGGCAGCGCCCGACCCGGCGTCGGCGCGGGGTGAGCGGGTCCCACGAACCCAGACCATCGACGTGAGGGGGAGACGTGGAACTGCTCGAGGGGACGGTACGCCCCTACGCGTGGGGCTCGCGCACGCACATCGCGGCCCTGCTCGGCGAGCCCGTTCCGTCGCCGCACCCGCAGGCCGAGCTCTGGTTGGGCGCCCACCACGAGGCGCCGTCGCGGCTCGTCGAGCACGCGGCCGACCGCACCCTCCTCGACGCCCTCGCCGAGGACCCGCACGGCACCTTCGGCACCGCCCGCGCGGGTCGCTGGCAGGGCCGCCTGCCGTTCCTGTTCAAGGTCCTCGCCGCCGACGAGCCGCTGAGCCTGCAGACGCACCCCTCCGGTGAGCAGGCCGCCGCCGGCTTCGCCCGCGAGGAGGCCTCCGGCGTCCCGTGCGACGCGCCCGAGCGCAACTACCGCGACCCACTGCCGAAGCCGGAGATCCTCTGCGCGCTGGAGGAGTTCCACGCGCTCTCGGGCTTCCGCGACGCCACCGTCACCGTCCGGCTGCTGCGCGCCCTCGAGGTCCCCCAGCTCTCCCACCACACCGAGCTCCTCGCCGCCCAGCCCGACCCGGACGGCCTGCGGGCGCTGTTCACGACGTGGATCACGCTGCCCCAGAGCACCGTGGACGAGCTCGTCCCGGCACTGCTCGACGGATGCGTGCGGCTCGCCAAGACCCCCGGATCGCCCGGCGCACCGGGCGGGGAGTTCGAGCGCGAGGTCCGGACACTGCTCGACCTGGGGGAGCGCTATCCCGGCGACGCGGGGGTGCTCGCCGCCCTGCTGCTCAACCGGGTGGTGCTCGCGGAGGGCGAATGCCTCTTCCAGCCCGCCGGCTCGCCGCACGCCTACCTGTCCGGGTGCGGCATCGAGCTGATGGCCAACTCGGACAACGTCCTGCGGGCGGGACTCACGCCCAAGCACGTCGATGTCCCGGAGCTGCTGCGGATCCTCGACTTCCGGTGCGGTCCGCCGCCGATCGTCCCCCCGCGCCTCGACGGCCCCCGGGCGGTGTTCACCGCGCCCAGCGAGCACTTCCGGCTCGTGCGCCTGGACGTCGGTCCCGCCGACGGCCCGGTGGAGCTCGGCATCGACGGCCCGCGCATCGTGCTCGTGGTGCGCGGGGACGCCGAGCTGCGCGACGCCTCCGGGCGGGCGGTGGCGCTGGCCCGGGGCCGGGCGGTGTGGGTGCCCGCGACCGACGGGGCCGTGACGGTGGAGGCCGGGTCGGCCCGCGCCCTGGTGTTCGCGGCCGGCGACGGGTGGAGCGAGGACCGGGAGCGCCGGGACGGCGGCGACGACGCCGCGGCCGACTAGATTGCCGCAGGCCGGGCCTGCCCGGTTCGTCCCGCCCCAGCCGCCCGCAGGAGGTCGCGGTGTCCGCCACCGGAGGCTCGAAGGCGATCATCGCCGCCCTGTCGGCGAACGCGGGGATCGCGCTGGCCAAGTTCGTCGGCTTCGCGATCACGGGCTCGTCCTCGATGCTCGCCGAGGGCGTCCACTCGGTCGCCGACACCGCCAACCAGGGCCTGCTGCTCCTCGGGCGCACGCGGGCCTCCCGCGCCGCGACCCCCGAGCACCCCTTCGGCTACGGGCGCGACCGCTTCTTCTACTCGTTCGTGGTCGCGCTGCTGCTGTTCACCCTCGGCTCGGCCTTCGCGATCTACGAGGGCGTGCACAAGCTCTCCGCCCACGAGGAGCTGGAGAGCCCCCTCGTCGCGATCGTGATCCTCGTCGTGGCGCTCGCGCTCGAGGGCTACAGCTGGCGCACGGCGATCCACGAGTCCCGCGACCTCAAGGGCGGCGCGTCGTGGTGGGGCTTCGTCCGGCAGTCGGTCAACCCGGAGCTGCCGGTGGTGCTGCTCGAGGACACCGGGGCGCTGCTCGGCCTGGTGTTGGCCCTCGCCGGGGTCGGGCTGACCATGGCCACCGGCGACCCGGTGTGGGACGCGATCGGCACCATCGCGATCGGCACCCTGCTCGGCGTCATCGCCGTGATCCTCATCGTCGAGACCAAGAGCCTGCTCATCGGGGAGGGCGCTCCGCCCGCGCTCCGCACCACGATCTCCTCCTCGCTCGTGGGCGGGCCGGTCGAGCGGGTCATCCACCTGCGCACCCAGTACCTGGGCCCGGAGGAGCTGCTCGTCGCGGCGAAGATCGCGGTGCCGGCGAGGCTGCCGACCGAAGCCGTCGCGCAGGCGATCGACCTGGCCGAGGCGCGGCTGCGGGCGGCCGTCCCGGAGGCGCGCCTGATCTACCTCGAGCCCGACCTCGACCGCACCGGCTCCGACGACGGCATCGACCCCGCGCTCGACCCGACGCCGGACGGGCGGTGACGACGACGGCTCGGCGGACGGGCCGTGCCGTCGTCGTCCCCTCGCGGCTCAGTGGGCGGTCGCGGCCTCGGTCGAGGGCGGGAGGTCCTCGGGGTCCTCGATCGCGAGGTAGGTCCGGGCCTTCTCGCTCGGCAGACGGAACCAGTAGGCGAGGGCCATCACGATCGCGGTGAGCACGAACAGCAGCACCACACCGAGGCCGAACGGGATGAGACCCAGGTTTCCCGCTCCCTTGGACTGGGCGGGGTAGGAGCCGAGGTAGCTGATCACCGCCAGCCCGACGAACCACACCAGCAGCCACCAGCCGTGGCGCAGGTCGAGGGCGGGCATGGCGTTGCGGGCGAAGGTCTGCTGGAGGCCGAGCAGGATCAGACCCAGCACGATCGCGGCGAACATCTTCCAGTTCGTGTCCCAGCCCGTCCAGTAGATGATCAGGTTGGACGACCAGAGCGCGAGGAAGGCCACGACCCAGCCGAGGCGCAACCGGAACGGCCGCACGACGTCGGGCAGCTGCTTGCGCATGGCGATGAGCACCAGCGGGCCCATGCCGAAGGACATGACCGTCGTGTCGGTGACGAAGGTGACGAGCTGCTGCCAGCCGGGGAAGGGCAGGAAGAAGATGCACCCGACGACGAAGGTCACGATCAGGCCGATCCACGGCACCCCGGTGGCGTTGACCTTGGCGAGGGCCCGGGGGGCGTTGCGGTTGCGGGCCATGCCGTAGGACAGCCGCGAGGTGACCCCGGTGTAGATCAGGCCGGTGTCACCGGGCGAGATGATCGCGTCGATGTAGAGGAGCACGGCGAGCCAGCCGACTCCGAGCACGGTGGCCACGGCGGCCAGCGGGCCGAAGCTGCCGGACGCGTCGTGCCCGGGAATGATGTTCTGCCCGACCTCGGACCACCCCTGCGCGCTGACCGCCCCGCTCGGGACCGCGCCGATGAAGGCGATCTGCAGCAGGATGTAGATGATCCCGCAGAGGATCACCGAGCCGACGAGCGTGAAGGGCACGTTGCGCTTCGGGTTGTTCGTCTCGCCGGCGAGCTCGATCCCCTGGCGGAACCCGAAGAAGGCGAACGCGATCGATGCCGTCGGGATCGCTTCGAAGATGCCGGCCGTCCCGGCGGGGGCGAAACCGCCGACCTGGGAGAAGTTCACCCCGTGGAAGGCGACGGAGACGAACACGATCACGACGAGCGCGATGATCGCGAGCTTCCACCACACCAGCACGTTGTTGATCCGCGCGAACCAGCGGACACCCAGGAAGTTGATGAGGACGAAGATCGCCATCAGCGCGATCGAGACGAGCAGGCCCGGGGTGGTGAGCACCGGCGTGCCGTCCACCTCGACCTGGAGCCACGGCAGGTAGTTCGTCGCGTACTGCGTGACCGCCTCGACCTCGATGGGTGCGACCGCCACGGTCGCGAGCCAGGTGATCCAGCCCATGGTGAAGCTCGCGAACGACCCGAAGGAGTACTGCGGGAAGCGCGCCAGCCCGCCGGAGTGCGGGAACATGACGCCCACCTCGGCGTAGGTCAGCCCGATGAGGACGAACATGACCATGCCGATGACCCACGAGAAGATGGCGGCGGGCCCGGCGATCTGGGAGGCCTTGAGGGCCCCGAACAGCCAGCCCGACCCGATGATCGATCCGACTGCGGTGAACAGCAGCCCGACGGTCCCGAAGTCCTTCCGTAGCCCGGGGTCGTCCCCCGCGTCGACCGCTCTCCCGCGCTCGCCCACCTCTGCCGTCATGCGCGCCGCCCCTTCCGGTCACCCTGCCGGTCCGACGAGTCACCGTCCGCCGTCGGAGGGCGTGACGGTAGCGCCGAGCCTCCACCGCTCGCGACACAATGTGCGTTTTGCGGAGAAGGTCTGGTTCGGCCGGTTCGTCGCCGCGCCCTCGGTTGCGCTCTAGCCCGGCGCTAGCCCACGAACTTCTCGCGCAGCGTCTTCTTCGAGAACTTCCCGGTGGAGGTCTTGGGCACCTCGTCGATGAACTCGACGTCGTCGGGGACCTGCCACTTCGCCACCCGCGTCAGGAGGTACTCCCGCACCTGCTCGGCGGTCAGCGAGCTGCCCTCGCGCACCACCACACACGCCAGCGGCCGCTCCGACCACTTCTCGTCCGGGACCGCGATCACGGCGGCCTCGGCGACCTCGGGCATCGCCATGATCTCGTTCTCCAGATCCACCGAGGAGATCCACTCGCCGCCGGACTTCACGAGGTCCTTGGTGCGGTCGACCAGCTTGACGTAGCCGTACGGGTCGATCACCGCGACGTCGCCGGTGCGCAGCCACCCGTCCGCGGTGAACTGCTTCCCACCATCCTCGTTCAGGTAGTAGGAGTCCGCGATCCACGGCCCCGAGGCCTGCAGCTCCCCGGACGAGGTGCCGTCCCACGGCTGGATCTCGCTGCTGTCGGGGTCGGCCAGGCGCAGGTCCACCAGCGGCGCGGGCTGGCCTGCCGTCGCACGGACGTCGGCGAGCTCCTCGTCGGACAGGCCGTCGTGGATCGAGCGCAGCATGCCCGTCGTCGCGATCGGGCTGGTCTCGGTCATGCCCCAGGCCTGGGTGATCGGCAGGCCGACCTTCTCCCGCCAGGCCTCGGACAGCGAGCGCGGGACCGCCGACCCGCCACACAGCAGCAGGCGCAGGTGCCCGACGTCCTCGCGGGTGATCTCGGGCAGCACTCCCATCCAGATCGTCGGAACGCCGGCGGTGAACGTGACGTCGTTGTCCCGCAGCATCCCGGCGATGGCCTTCGGGGCCATGTTCGAGCCCGGCATCACCAGCGACGCCCCGGCGAAGACCGCGGCGTACGGAATGCCCCAGGCGTTCGCGTGGAACATCGGCACGACCGGGAGCACGACGTCGCGCTCCACCAGGCCCGCGACGTCGGCGATGAGCACCGCGATCGAGTGCAGCACCGTCGAGCGGTGGGAGTAGACGACGCCCTTGGGGTTGCCGGTGGTGCCGGACGTGTAGCACATCGCGGCGGCACGGTCCTCGTCGTCGACGACGAAGCGGCCGGCGAAGGGCTCGACGGACGCGAGCAGCTCGGCGTGGTCGACGATGCGCTCGTCGTCGGGCAGCGGGGTGTCCGACCCGTCGTCGATGACGACGAACTTCCGGACGTGGGGCATCTGGTCCGCGTGCGGCCAGAGCTGCCCGAAGAGCGAGCGGTCGACGAAGATCACGTCGTCGTCGGCGTGGTTGACGATGTAGACGAGCTGCTCGGCGAACAGGCGGATGTTCAGCGTGTGCAGCACCCGACCCGTGCAGGGCACCGCGAAGTACAGCTCGAGGTGGGTCGGGGTGTTCCAGCAGAACGTGCCGACCCGCGCGTCGTGCGGGATCTCCAGCGCGTCCAGGGCGGCGGCCGTGCGGCGCACCCGCGTCGCCCAGTCCGCGTAGGTCGTCGTGGTGAGGGCGCCCCCCACGCCGACCCCGACCAGCGACTTGTGTCCGAAGAGCTGCTCGGTGCGATGGAACACGTGGGGCAGCGCAAGTGGCGTGGTCTGCATCTGTCCGAGCACGGCGGGGCCTCCTGGATGCTCACGAGGGCGGGCCGGACGAGCCTACGGCCCTTGTGGCCCGCGTCATACAGACCGCGTGGTCCGGCTCATACCGTGCGGTCCGACCCCGTGGCGCCTTGACCACCCCGTCGGGCTGTGATGGCATCGATGACACGGCAACAGCTCGCACACCCGTGTGCGACGGGGCCGTCGAGTGGCGCTGCAACGGACAGGGTCGTGTCCGCCACGCTCGACGAGGCTCCGCACCATCACAAGGGCGCCTCCTGGATGGTGGTCGACTGTCCCCGACTCCCGCGGGCGTGGCGCGTTCCCGCCCGCACGCATCGGGACACCGAACCTCTCGACCATCGACCGACGAGACACGGACGAGGAGTCATGGCAGCAGTAGGGACGACGCACGAGAAGTACGCCGAGAAGAGCGGGATCGACTTCGCGGTCGCCGACCTCGGTGAGGCCGACTTCGGCCGCCGGGAGATTCCGCCTGGCCGAGCACGAGATGCCGGGCCTGATGGCGCTGCGCCGCGAGTACTCCGAGGCGAAGCCGCTGCACGGCGCGCGCATCTCCGGCTCGCTCCACATGACGGTCCAGACCGCGGTCCTCATCGAGACGTTGACGAGCCTCGGTGCTGAGGTTCGATGGGCCTCCTGCAACATCTTCTCCACCCAGGACCACGCGGCCGCCGCCGTCGTCGTCGGCCCGAACGGCACCCCGGACGACCCGCAGGGGATCTCCTGCTTCGCCTGGAAGGGCGAGACGCTGGAGGAGTACTGGTGGTGCGCCGAGCAGATGCTCGCCTGGCGTGACGCCGACACCCGCGGCCCGAACATGATCCTCGACGACGGCGGCGACGCCACGATGCTCGTGCACAAGGGCGTCGAGTTCGAGAAGGCCGGCGTGGTGCCGTCGACCTCCGCCGACGACCCGGCCGAGTACGGCGTCGTCCTGGAGACCCTGCGCCGTTCGCTCGCCGAGGACCCGCAGCACTGGACCAAGGTCGCGTCCGGCATCCGCGGTGTCACCGAGGAGACCACGACCGGCGTCCACCGGCTCTACGAGTTCTTCGACCAGGACAAGCTGCTGTTCCCGGCGATCAACGTCAACGACTCGGTCACCAAGTCGAAGTTCGACAACAAGTACGGCTGCCGGCACTCGCTCGTCGACGGCATCAACCGTGCGGTCGACGTGCTGATCTCCGGCAAGAAGGCCGTCGTCTGCGGGTACGGCGACGTCGGCAAGGGCTCCGCGGAGTCGCTGGCCGGGCAGGGCGCCCGCGTGACGGTCACCGAGTCGGACCCGATCTGCGCGCTCCAGGCGCTCATGGAGGGCTACGACGTCCAGACGCTCGACAACGTCATCGAGCAGGCCGACATCGTCATCACGACGACGGGCAACAAGGACATCGTCACCCTCGAGCACATGAAGCGGATGAAGCACCAGGCGATCCTGGGCAACATCGGCCACTTCGACAACGAGATCCAGATGGAGAGGCTGGAGAAGTCCGGCGAGGCCACCCGGCTCAACATCAAGCCGCAGGTCGACGAGTGGCGCTTCGCCGACGGCCACTCGGTCATCATCCTGTCCGAGGGCCGGCTGCTGAACCTCGGGAACGCCACCGGCCACCCGAGCTTCGTCATGTCGAACTCGTTCGCCAACCAGACGATCGCGCAGATCGAGATCTTCACCAAGCCCGGGGAGTACCCGATCGGCGTGTACCGCCTGCCCAAGCACCTCGACGAGAAGGTCGCGCGGGTCCACGTCGAGGCGCTCGGCGCGGAGCTGACCAAGCTCACCAAGGAGCAGGCCGAGTACATCGGCGTCGACGTCGAGGGCCCGTACAAGCCGGACCACTACCGCTACTAGCCAGTCGCGCCAAGGAGATACGGCGCGCTCCGGTGGTTGCGCTGAACTGATCGAAGGGCCCGTTCGCTCGATCTACTCGAGCGAACGGGCCCTTCGCTCGTTCCGGCCCCTCGTCGAGCGGCACGTCCGGCAGGCCCGAGGCCCACCTCCCACCCCTGTCACACGCCGTCGCTGGCTAGCGTGGTCGCCCGTGGGCGTGATGGTGGCCGTGGAGGGCCTGGACGGGGCGGGCAAGGCGACGCTCGTCGACGCCCTCGGCCGGGCCGCCCGCGACCGCGGGGCCTCCGTCGCCACGCTCGCGTTCCCCCGCTACGACGCCGACGTCCACGCGGCGCTGGCCGGCGAGGCGCTGCACGGCGAGCACGGCGACACCGCCGCCTCGGTGCACGCGATGGCCCTGCTGTTCGCCCTCGACCGGCGTGACGCCGCCCCGCTGCTCACCGAGCTCCGCGCCGAGCACGACCTCGTCCTCGTCGACCGATACGTCGCCTCCAACGCCGCCTACGGCTCGGCCCGCCTGCACCAGGGCGTCGGCGAGTTCGCCGCCTGGGTGCACGCCACGGAGATCGAGCGCTTCGACGTCCCCGCCCCGGACGCGCAGGTGCTCGTGCGGGTGCCCCCGGAGCTCGCCGCCGAACGGGTCAGGGAGCGCGCCCGCGCGGCGCCCGACCGCGGCCCCGACGGCTTCGAGGCGGACGCGGCGCTGCAGCAGCGCTGCGCCGAGGTCTACGACGAGCTCGCCGAACGGCGCTGGTGGCGCCCCTGGTGGGTCGCCGAGAATTGGCATTCGGGGGACGAAGCACTCACCCGTACGGCTGACTCGGTGATCCGAGCCGTGCTGACCGGGGCTTTCGCTCCCGGATCGTCGGTGAGAAGTGACACCATTGAGACATGAGCTCGCGAATCCTCGTCGTGGACGACGACTCCTCGCTCGCCGAGATGCTGACGATCGTCCTTCAGGGCGAGGGCTTCGACACGACCGTCGTCTCCGACGGCGCGGAGGCCCTACCGACGGTGCGGGAGTCCGCCCCGGACCTCGTGCTGCTCGACCTCATGCTGCCGGGCATGAACGGGATCGACGTCTGCCGCGCGATCCGGGCGGAGTCGGGGGTCCCCGTCGTCATGCTCACCGCGAAGACCGACACGGTGGACATCGTGCTGGGCCTGGAGTCCGGCGCGGACGACTACATCGTCAAGCCGTTCAAGCCCAAGGAGCTCGTGGCGCGCATCCGGGCCCGGCTGCGGCAGTTCCCCGCGGAGCCGAGCGAGCAGATGCAGATCGGCGACGTGACGATCGACGTCCCGGCCCACCAGGTCCGGCGCGGCGGCTCGCCGATCCCGCTCACCCCGCTGGAGTTCGACCTGCTCGTGGCGCTCGCCCGCAAGCCCCGCCAGGTCTTCACCCGCGAGGTGCTGCTCGAGCAGGTGTGGGGCTACCGGCACGCGGCCGACACCCGGCTGGTGAACGTGCACGTCCAGCGGCTGCGCTCGAAGGTCGAGAAGGATCCGGAGCACCCCGAGGTGGTGCTCACCGTCCGCGGCGTCGGCTACAAGGCCGGCCCGCCCTGATCCACGCCGTGGTGCACGGTGGCTGAGCGGATCTCCGGGCTGCGGCGCCGCCTCGAGCTCGCCCTCGCCGAGCGGGTCGGCGTGGTGCGCGTGCTGTGGCGCCGCTCGATGCAGCTGCGCGTCGTGCTCTCCACGGTCGCGATGTCCAGCGTCGTCGTGCTCGTGCTCGGCCTGGTGCTGCAGACCCAGATCGCCGACCGGCTGCTGCAGGGCAAGCAGCAGGCGGCGCTCGTCCAGGCCGACATCAGCCGCCAGAACCTCGAGCGGGACCTCGCGCGCGTCGACCCCGACCGCGAGGGCACCCAGAGCACCCTCGACGAGGCCCTGAACCGGCTCACGTCGTCGGGCTCCAGCTCCGACTCCCGCGACGCCGGGGCGTTCGAGGCCGTGCTCGTCGCCGGGACCGAGCCGCTGGGCACGACGAGCACGACCGGCGTCGCGATGTCGGGGCCGGCGCCGTCCGACCCGTCGTCGGGACCCGCCGACGTCGTCCCCCCGCAGCTGCGCGACCCGGTGCTCAAGGGGTTCCTCGCGACGAAGTACGTTACCGTGCACTCCGCCGGCGGGGCGGGGGTCCCCGCCCTCATCGTCGGGCAGCCGGTCCGCACCGCCGGCCGCAACCTGCAGCTCTACCTGATCTTCCCGCTCTCGGCCGAGCAACGGACCCTCGCGCTCATCCAGTCCACCCTCGCGCTGGCCGGGCTCGCCCTGCTCGGCCTGCTCGCCGGGATCTCCAGCATCGTCACCCGGCAGGTGGTGCGCCCCGTCCGGCAGGCTGCGGACGTGGCCGAGCGCTTCGCCGACGGTCATCTCGACGAGCGCATGCCGGTCTACGGCGACGACGAGGTCGCTCGCCTCGCGGAGTCCTACAACGAGATGGCCGCGAGCATCCAGCAGCAGATCCACCAGCTCGAGGAGTTCGGTGCCCTGCAGCGCCGGTTCACCTCGGACGTCAGCCACGAGCTGCGGACACCGCTGACGACGGTGCGCATGGCCGCGGAGGTGCTCCACGACCAGGCCGAGGACAGCAAGGACACCGACGCCGTCGCCTTCAGGTCCGCCCAGCTGCTCGTCGACGAGCTCGACCGCTTCGAGTCGCTGCTCGGTGACCTGCTCGAGATCAGCCGGCTCGACGCCGGGGTCGCCGAGCTGGCACTGGAGCGCGTCGACCTGCGCGACATCGTGCGGCGCTCGGCCGAGACCGTGCGCCACCTCGCCGACGAGACCGCCACCCCGCTGCTGCTCGACCTCACCGAGCCCGCCGAGGCCGAGGTCGACCCCCGCCGCGTCGAGCGCATCCTGCGCAACCTGCTGGCCAACGCCATCGACCACGGCGAGTCCCGGCCGGTCGAGGTCCGGGTGGCCGCCGACGACCACGCCGTCGCGGTGGTGGTGCGCGACCACGGGGTCGGGCTGAAGCCGGGGGAGGCCGGGCTGGTGTTCAACCGGTTCTGGCGTGCCGACCCGTCGCGCCAGCGCCGCAGCGGTGGGACCGGGCTCGGGCTCGCGATCAGCCTCGAGGACGCCCGGCTGCAGGGCGGCTGGCTGCAGGCCTGGGGCGAGACCGACCACGGCGCGGTGTTCCGGCTGACCCTGCCGCGCACCGCGGGCGACCTGTTGCGCACCAGCCCGCTGCCACTGATCCCGGTCACCGGTGCGCCCGCCGACGCCGAGCCCGGCATCCACGAGGCCGCGGTCACCACCGGCACCGCGCTGCCCCCGCCCACCGGCGAGGTCCCCCTGACGCGGACCGGCGAGGAGGACGAGGCGGACGCCGAGGACGCCGGCACCCCAGGGGGCGACCGGCCGGGGGCGGTGTCGGGTCACGGGGAGGCGCGGTGAGGCGCCGCCTCCTGGCCGCGGTGCTCGGCCTCGTCGCCCTGCTGCTGGCCGGGTGCGCGACGGTGCCGGGGTCGTCGGACGTGACGGTGCTGCGCCGGGTGGGCGACCCGGCCGAGCCGAGCGCCCCGCCCGGTCCCGCGCGCGGCGCGCAGCCACTGGAGATCGTCCGCGGCTGGATCCTCGCGTCGGGCGCCACGGCCGAGCGCCACAGCGCGGCGCGCGCCTTCCTCTCCCCACCGGCGGCAGGGTCCTGGGACGACGGGTCCTCGCCCACCGTGGTCGGCGACCGGGTCGACACGGTGTTCTCGCCCGGCAGCGGGCAGTCCGGGACGGCGTCGGTGCGGGTCCGCGCGGACCGGCTCGGCACCCTCCGGCCCGACGGCGCCTTCGTCGCCGACCCCGGCACCGTCGACGTCACGGTCGGGCTCAGCGAGGACAACGGGGTCTGGCGCATCAACACGCTGCCGCCGGGCACGATCGTGCGGCGCTCCGACCTGCGGGCCAACACCCGGCCGGTGCGCATCTGGTTCCTCGCGGCGGTCGGCGGCGCGCCGGTGGGGGAGACCCGCTACCTCGCGACCAGCCCGGTCCGCTCCGTGCCCGCCCGGGTCCTCGACGAGCTCTTCTCAGGACCCTCCGACGACCTCCGCGGCGCGGCGCTGTCCGCCCTGCCGACCGGCGTGCTGCTCCGCTCGGCGGTGGGCATGACCTCCGACGGGGTCGCGACGGTGGACCTGACGCACCTCGGGCCCGCGGGAGCGCTCGACGAGGGCCGCCGCGCGGAGATCGCCCAGCAGGTCGTGCTCACCCTCGCAGGGGTGGGTCTCGATCGCGTCCAGCTCACCGTCGACGGCGCCCCGCTCCTCGACGGACACCCGCAGCTCGGCGTCGACGACGTGCTCGCCGGCCTGCCGCCGACCGTGCGGGACCGTCAGGATCTGCCCGGCGCGGGGACGGGCGACCCGGCGACGTCGTCGGCGCTCGTCGTCACCGGCGGGCGGGTGCAGGCGGTCCCGCAGGACCCCGCCATCGCGACCGAGCCCGGCGGGCCGGCGGCGCCCGACGTCGTCACCGGCGTCGACGACGCCCGCAGCGCGAGCTACTCGCCCGACGGGCGCGACGTCGCCGTCGTCGGCTCCGAGGGCGCGACGATGCGGCTGTCCGTGGGACGGGTCGGCGCCGCGGCCTCGCCGACCGCGGTGGTCGGCAGGACGATCAGCCGCCCGTCGTGGACGCCCGACGGCGCGGAGGTGTGGACGGTGGTGGACGGGCGGCCGGTGCGCACGATCCGTGGTGGGTCGTCCCCGGACTCCCCGGTCCTCACCCCGGCCGGGCTCGACACGACACCGCTCGCGGGCCTCGGCGCGATCACCGGTCTGCGGCTCTCCCCGGACGGCACGCAGCTCGCGCTGGTCGCGGGAGGCCACGTCGCGCTCGCGACGGTGATGCGCGACGCGGGCGGCGGCGTGCGGCTGGGCGCGGTCCGTGTCCTGCGGCCCGGTCCCGCGGGGGAGGCGCTCGAGGGCGTCGTCGACGTGACCTGGTCGCAGACCGACCGGCTGGTCGCCGTGGGCTCGACGGCGGGTCACCCGGTCCAGCTCGCCTCCGCCGACGGGCTCGACCTCGACGACGGGCCCACCACCAACCTCACCCCACCGGTCACGGCGGTCGCGGCGGCTCCGAACCGACCGACGCTGGTGGTCGACCAGGGCGGGCTGTGGTCGCTGCCCGCCGACGGCTCGGACGGGAGCGACGTGTGGCGCTCGGTGCCGGGCGGGTCGAGCTCGTCGGTGCCGGCGTATCCCGGGTAGGTGGGCGGAGCCCTCGTGAGCACTTTCGGTGGCTATAGCCACCGAAAGTGCTCACGAGGGCTCCGCCCACCGTTTGTCCACAGCCGGCACCGGAGCCCCGGTTGTCCACAAGCCGGGCCCCGACGCGTGCCGTGGGGACCTCGGGCGCGCGAGCCTGACGGCATGGTGTCGCGAGTCCTGCAGGCCCTGGTCGACCTGGTGCTCCCCGCTCCCTGCGGCGGGTGCGGGGCGGTGGTCCCGCCGGCGACGGGGCTGTGTGCGGCGTGCTTCAGGACCCTGCGCCGGCCGCTCCCGGCTCCCGAACGCCCGGATCTGCCACCGGCGATGGCGCTCGCGCCCTACACCGGGGCGGCGCGCCGCGCCGTCATCGCCTACAAGGAACGGGGGCGACGGGATCTCGCCGTCCCGCTGGCCGACGCGCTGGGTGCGGCGCTGGCCCGGCTCGTCGGCGGCGACTGCCTGCTCGTGCCCGCGCCGTCGCGCCCGGCCGCCGCCCGGGTCCGCGGGGGCGACCACATGCTGCGCATCGCCCATCGGCTGGCCCGCGACGGGCACGGGCAGGTGGTGCGCGCGCTCGCCCTCTCGCGCCGCGCCCGGGACTCCGTCGGTCTCGACGCCGCGGCCCGGGCGGCCAACCTCGCGGTGAACCTGCGCCTCCGGCCCGGCGCGACGTCCGACCTGCCGGTGCGCCACGGGCCGGTCGTGCTCCTCGACGACGTCCTCACCACCGGCGCGACGGCGGCCGCCTGCGCCGCCGCCCTCGAGGCGGCGGGACTGCCCGTGGACCTGGTGCTGGTGCTCACCGCGGCCGGGGCCCGGCGCCCCCGCGTCCCCGGAGGGGCGCCGCCACGCGCGGCGCCCGGGCGCGCCCCGCCGGGCCGTCCACTCACCAGCGTGGCTGCCTTCCCACGCGTCCCACCCGGTATCCCCGCGTTGGTCCGGACGTGGGTCGTCTCGACCCGGCAGCCGCCCACTCGACACCTTCCGGACACCCGCCGGAGGCCGTACCGTGGCGCTCCTCACCGGTCAGACAGACCGAGAGGAGGCGCGAACGTCGTACCGCGACGCCACGGCTCTCCGGGAGGCGCGTCCATCCCCTCCCAGGCCCGGTCCTCCCCACCGAGGACTCGAGGTCCCGCGACCGGCCGATCGTGGTGTCGCTCCTTCTTCCCTCGGGAGTTGATGTGGAGATCGTCATCTGCGGCCGCAACGTCGAGGTCCCGGAGCACTTCCGTGACCACACGTCTGAGAAGCTCGCACGACTCGGACGCTACGACCACAAGATCATCAGACTGTCCGTCGAACTCTCCCACGAGAACAACCCACGCCGATCCAAGACGTGCCAGAGCGTCGAGATCACCGGCCGCGGACGGGGGCCCGTGGTGCGGGCCGTCGGCTGCGCCGCCGACTTCTACTCCGCACTGGACCTCGCCGTGCAGCGGATCGAGGAACGACTGCGTCGCGCACACGACCGCCGCCTGCACAAGGCCGGGCGCCGTCGTGTCGCCGTCGGGGCGGGAGGCCCCGGCGAGGAGCTCCCGACGTCGGGCGCCGAGCTCGACGAGGCCCTGCCGACGCCGCTGCGGGACGAGCCCGCCGAGCACCGGGAGGACGCCGAGCACGAGTTCCTGCCCGACGCCGCGGTGCCCGCCGCCCGGGAGGCGCTCGACGACCGCTTCGGTCGTGAGGTCGAGGGTGACGGGCCGGGACGCATCGCCCGTGTGAAGGAGCACGAGGGCGTACCGATGACGGTCGACGACGCGCTGTCGCAGATGGAGCTCGTCGGCCACGACTTCTTCCTGTTCTCCGACAAGTCGTCGGGGCGCCCGAGCGTGGTCTACCGCCGTCGCGGCTACGACTACGGCGTCATCTCGCTGGTCTGAGCCGGCGCGCGGCCCGGGGCGGCTCCCGCCCCGGGCCGTCGCCGTGTCCGGCGCGCTTACCATGGGGGTGCCGGGCGCGCGCGTGATCGCGCCGTGCCGGAGCCGATGAGAGCCAGCGACGAGGACGAGCGAGGTCACCCATCGTGGTGCTGAACCGACTGCTGCGGGCGGGCGAGGCGAGGACGGTCAGGCGTCTCGGGGCGATCGCGGACTACGTCGACACGTTCGCCGAGGAGGTCGAGGCTCTCTCCGACGCCGAGCTGCGCGCGAAGACCCAGGAGTTCCGCGACCGCTACGCCGACGGCGAGTCGCTCGACGACCTGCTCGGCGAGACGTTCGCGGTCGTCCGCGAGGGCGCCCGCCGCACGCTGGGGCAGTACCACTACCGGGTCCAGCTCATGGGTGGCGCCGCGCTGCACCTGGGCAACGTCGCCGAGATGCGCACCGGTGAGGGCAAGACCCTCGTCTCGACGCTGCCGGCCTACCTCAACGCGATCACCGGCGACGGCGTCCACGTCGTCACCACCAACGACTACCTCGCGCGCCGCGACTCGGAGTGGATGGGCCGCGTCCACCGCTTCCTCGGCCTCACCGTCGGCGCGATCTACTCCGAGATGCCCCCGGACGAGCGCCGCGCCGCGTACGCCGCGGACATCACCTACGGCACGAACAACGAGTTCGGCTTCGACTACCTGCGCGACAACATGGCCTGGTCGAAGGCGGAGTGCGTGCAGCGCGGGCACGTCTACGCGATCGTCGACGAGGTCGACTCCATCCTCATCGACGAGGCCCGCACGCCGCTGATCATCTCCGGTCCCGCCGAGCAGAGCGCGCGCTGGTACACCGAGTTCGCGCGGCTCGCGCCGAAGATGACCAAGGACGTCCACTACGAGGTCGACGAGCGCAAGAAGACCGTGGGCGTCACCGAGGACGGCGTCTCGTTCATCGAGGACCAGCTCGGGATCGAGAACCTCTACGAAGCCGCGAACACCCCGCTGGTCGGGTACCTGAACAACGCGATCAAGGTCAAGGAGCTGTTCCTCAAGGACAAGGACTACATCGTCCGCGACGGCGAGGTCCTCATCGTCGACGAGTTCACCGGCCGCGTGCTCGCGGGCCGGCGCTACAACGAGGGTTTGCACCAGGCGATCGAGGCCAAGGAAGGCGTCGAGATCAAGCAGGAGAACCAGACCCTCGCGACGATCACGCTCCAGAACTACTTCCGGCTCTACGAGAAGCTGTCCGGGATGACCGGCACGGCCCAGACCGAGGCCGCGGAGCTCTCCAAGACCTACAAGCTCGGCGTCGTCACCATCCCGACCAACATGCCGCCGCAGCGCGTCGACCAGCCCGACCTGGTCTACAAGACCGAGGCGGCCAAGTTCGAGGCCGTCGCCGACGACGTCGCCGAGCACTACGAGCGCGGCCAGCCGGTGCTGATCGGCACCACGAGCGTCGAGCGCTCCGAGTACCTGGCCAGGCTGCTCGCCCAGCGCGGCGTGGAGCACTCGGTGCTCAACGCGAAGTTCCACGAGCAGGAGGCCGGGATCATCGCGCAGGCCGGTCGGCGTCGCGCCGTCACGGTCGCGACGAACATGGCCGGCCGCGGGACCGACATCGTGCTCGGCGGCAACCCCGACTTCCTCGCCGACCTGCGCCTGCGTGAGAAGGGCCTCGACCCGGTCGAGATGCGCGAGGACTACGAGGCGGCGTGGGACGACACCCTCGCTCGGGTCAAGGACGAGGTCGCCCGCGAGGGCGAGGAGGTCAAGAAGGCCGGCGGCCTCTACGTCCTGGGCACCGAGCGTCACGAGTCCCGTCGCATCGACAACCAGCTCCGCGGCCGCGCCGGCCGGCAGGGCGACCCGGGCGAGTCGCGGTTCTACCTCTCGCTGGGCGACGAGCTGATGCGCCGGTTCAACGGGGCGATGGTCGAGACGATCATGACCCGCTTCAACCTGCCCGAGGACATGCCCATCGAGGCCAAGATGGTGTCCCGGGCGATCCGCAGCGCGCAGACCCAGGTCGAGCAGCAGAACTTCGAGATCCGCAAGGACATCCTCGAGTACGACGAGGTGATGAACCAGCAGCGGACGGTGATCTACGACGAGCGCCGCCGCGTGCTCGACGGCGAGAACCTGTCCGAGCAGGTCCAGAACATGATCGTCGACGTCGTCACCGGCTACGTCGACGCCGCCACCGCCGAGGGCTACAGCGAGGACTGGGACCTGGAGAAGCTCTGGGAGGGGCTGGGCCAGCTCTTCCCGGTCTCGGTGTCCTGGGAGGACGTCGTCTCCGAGCACGACGACGTCGATCGCGACCTCCTCATCGACATCCTCACCGAGGACGCGCTCGAGGCCTACCGGCGCCGCGAGGAGGAGATCGACGCCCTGGTGCCTCAGGGCGGGATGCGCGAGCTCGAGCGCCAGGTGGTCCTCTCGGTGCTCGACCGCAAGTGGCGCGAGCACCTGTACGAGATGGACTACCTCAAGCAGGGCATCGGGCTGCGGGCGATGGCCCAGCGCGACCCCAAGATCGAGTACAAGCGCGAGGGCTTCGAGATGTTCTCCGCGATGATGGAGGGCATCCGCGAGGAGTCCGTCGGGTTCCTGTTCAACCTGACCATCCAGATCGAGGAGGTCGCCCCGGTCGACGCCGTGCCCGGCGCCAACCCGACCACCGAGACCGCGACGCAGCCCGCCATCCGCCCGGACGACCGCGATCCCCGCACGCTCTCGACGGCGGGCGCCGCACCGATCGGTGCCCCGCCACGGCCCGTCGGGCCCGCCGGCCCGGCCGGCCCGGTTCCGCCGCACGCTCCGGGCCGACCGGCGATGGTCCCGCCGGAGGCGCGGCGTCCCGGCTTCGAGCCCACCGCGGCCATCCCGGCCACCCCCATGCCGGCGGCCCCGACCGCCGGACCCCCGGCCGACCGGCCGTCGCAGCCGGTCCCGCCCGCTGGTGCGGGCCCGGACGGCCGTCGGGGGCGCGGTGCCCCCGCCGGGCGCCGCGGACGCCAGGGCCCGCCGCGCGGGCCCCAGCCGGGTCAGGCGCCCCCGCAGGACGCGCCGACCTCGGCAGGGCCCGCGATGTCCCAGCTCGGCGACGCACCCGCCCCGAACGCGTTCCGCGGTGCCGGCCTCGGCGGGCAGCGCCCGCAGCAGCTGAACTACTCCGGGCCGAACGAGGACGGGCACGCGGCCGCCGGCGGTCCCGGTGCGGGACCCGGTCGCCGCACGGCCAACCCGAACCAGGCGCGGCGCCCCGACACCCCGTCGCGCAACGCGCCCTGCCCCTGCGGCTCGGGCCGCAAGTACAAGCAGTGCCACGGGGCGCCGGCGCGCGGCTGACGCCCGGGGCTTGATCAGGGGCATGTGGGGCAGGTCCGGGGCGCGCGAGCCTGCGTGAGGTGCCCCCGACGTCGAGGCCGATCGCTCCGCCCTCGGCTCAGAGCACCGCGAGCTCGGTGACCTGCCACGTCCGCGCCGCGTCGAGCTCGAAGCGGGCGGCCGCGGCCCGCGCCCGTCCCTGACCGCAGAGCGCGGCGGCCACCTCGACCGCGAGCCCGCGCACGCCGTCCGGGCCCGGAGTCCCGACGACAGGGCACAGCCGCAGCCCGCGCACGCGCGCGCCCCGCGGGAACCCCGGAGCCGCCCGCGCGAGGCCGGCCCGGACGCGCTCGGCCAGCGGCGACGGGCAGAGCCGCGCGAGGTGCGCGGGCGGGCGGCGGCCGTCGAGGACCTCCGCCACGGCCGTGAGCAGCGCGACGGCGAGCGGCCCGACCTGTCCGGCCGCGGCCTCCAGCGCCGCGTCCCACGCCGGGCCACCCGCGCCGGCCTCGGCCTCCACGCGCTCGGCCGGCGCCGCGGGAGGGGAGCCCCGGAGCTCCGCCAGCACCTCGGCGAGGGGCCGCAGCCGCGGGAGCGGGCGGCGGTCCATCCGCCGGGCCCGCCTCGGCGCGGCGCCCGCCGACGCCTCCCGCGGGCGCAGCAGCGCGTGGACCCCGCCCGCCACCGCCCCGGCCCGGCCTCCCACCGGCTCCGGGGCCACCTCGCTCGCCGCCACGCTCATGACCCGTCCTCCCCGCCGCCGTGACCCGCCCTCCGAGGACGCGGCGGGAGGAACCGCGACCGAGGCCCGAATCTAGGTCAGCGCCGCGACCCGCGGGCTCGATTCGGCGAAGATCGTGCGGCGGCCGCGCTCAGGCCCTCGACGTCAACACCGATTTCCGGACCCTGCACTCAGCGGCGCGCCAGCTCGAAACAGGCCAGTGTCGCCGCGCACGCCGCGTTGAGCGACTCCACCCCGGCGGCCATCGGCACCACGACGGTGTCGTGCAGCTCGCCGCGCACGGCCTCGGTCAACCCGTCGGTCTCGCCTCCGACCACGATCGCGACCCGCTCGGGCAGCTCCACCTCGAACAGGGACGACCGCCCGCCGCCGTCGAGCCCGAGGAGCACGAACCCGGCCTCGGCCAGGGCCGTCAGCCCGGCCGCCGCCGTCCCGGCCCGTAGCACCGGCGCGTGGAACGCCACCCCGGCCGACGCCTTGACCACCAGCGGGTCGATCGACGGCACTCCGCGTCGCGGCAGCAGCACCCCGTCGAGACCCGCGGCGGTCGCCGAGCGCAGGATCATCCCGACGTTGGCCGGGTTCGTCAGCCCGTCGAGGACGATCACCCGCGCGCCGCCCTCCGCCCCCAGCGACGCCACGAACCGCTCCACCGTCCGCATCCCGGGCGCCACCACGTCGGCCACCACGCCCTGGTCCTGGCGCCCGTTGCCGGCGAGCACCTTCACCCGCTGGGCGGACGCCCGGTGGACCGGGATCCCGCGGGTGCGGGCGGCGTCGAGCAGGGGCCGGACGGCGCGGGGGTCGGCGCCCTCGGCGAGCACCACCTTGTCGACCTGCAGCGCCGGATCCGAGAGCGCCTCGAGGACCGGCTTGCGCCCGTAGACGGTGACGAAGCGGTCCTTCGGCGAGGCGTCGGCGTCGGGTCCCGCCGGTTCCCGGGGTGACATCGACGACCACTCTGGCAGACCGGCCTCCCGACGGCGGCGTGCGAGGATCGGGGACATGCCGGACCGCCTCTCGGCCCTGGACGCCTCCTTCCTCTACATGGACCAGCCGACCACGCCGATGCACATCGGCAGCGTCGCCGTGTTCCGCAAGCCGCGGTCCGGGTTCGACTACGAGCGGCTCGTCGAGCTCATCAGCGGCCGCATCGGCCTCGTCCCGCGCTACCGGCAGAAGATCCGTCAGGTTCCCGGCGGCATGGCCCGGCCGGTGTGGGTCGACGACACCGAGTTCGACGTCACCTACCACGTGCGCCGTTCCGCGCTGCCCGGTCCGGGGACCGACCGGGCGCTCAACGAGCTCGTCGCACGCCTGATGTCGCGCCCCCTCGACCACACCCGCCCGCTGTGGGAGATGTACCTGGTCGACGGGCTGTCGGGCGGTCGGGTCGCGCTGGTCACCAAGACCCACCAGGCGATGGTCGACGGCGTCGCCTCCATCGACATCAGCCAGGTCGTCCTCGACGACACCCCGGAAGGCCGCGACGAGCCGATCGACGACTGGACCGCTCGTCCCGAGCCACCCTCGTGGAAGCTGGTGCTCGACGCCATGGGCGAGGCCGTCGGCCGCCCGGGCACCGCCGTCGAGGTCGCACGCGCCGCCGTCCGGGACGCCACGGACACCATCACCCAGGTCGCGGGGGTGGCCGGCGGGCTGCTCTCGGCCGTGCGCACCGCCGTGCGCCCCGCCCCCACCAGCCCGCTCAACGTCCCGATCTCCACGCAGCGCCGCTTCGCGCACGCCCGCACCGAGCTCGAGGACTACCGGGCGGTCCGCCGCGCGCACGGCGGGACGATCAACGACGTCGTCCTCACCGTCATCTCCGGCGCGCTGCGCAACTGGCTGCTCTCGCGCGGGGCCTCGGTGACGCCGTCGACGACGATGCGGGCGATGGTGCCGCTGTCGGTGCGCGGCGAGGCCGAGGCCACCGGCGCGCTCCACGGGGCGGGGCTGCTCGGCAACCGCATCGCCTCCTACCTGGTCGACCTGCCGGTCGGCGAGCCCAACGCGGTGCTGCGGATGCACCACGTGGCGCACGCGATGCGCGAGCACAAGCAGTCCGGGCAGTCGGTCGGCGCGAACGCCCTGGTCCGGGTCGGTGGGTTCGCGCCGCCGACCCTGCACGCCCTGGGCGCCCGCGCGGCCAGCGGGCTCTCCCGGCGACTGTTCAACGTCGTCGTGTCCAACGTCCCGGGCCCGCAGCACCCGCTCTACGCGGGCGGCGCACGGATGCTCGAGATGTACCCGGTGGTGCCGCTGGCGAAGGGCCAGTCGCTGGCGGTCGGCCTGACGTCCTACGACGGCGGCGTGTTCTACGGCTTCAACGCCGACCGTGACGCGATGCCCGACGTCGACGAGTTCGGCGACCTGGTGGCCGAGGCGCTCGCGGAACTGGTGGCGACGGTGCCGCGATGACCTCCGAGCGCGCGACGTCCCGCCGGGCGGTCGTCATCGGCACGGGCGGCTCGCTCGGCTACGCCTGGGCGATCGCCGCGCTCTCGACGTGGCAGCAGGCGACGGGGCTCGACGCGCGCGACGCCGACGTCGTCATCGGGACGTCCGCCGGGTCGATCGTCGCGTCGGCGCTGGCGAGCGGCGTCGCTGTCGACGACCTCGTGAACCACCTGCTCCACCCGCCGTCGCGCGCGTCAGAACGCCCCCACCGACCCCGCGGGGCGCGCGGCGGGACGCCCCCGATGCCGCACTTCGGCCCGGGGTCGGTGCAGCTGCTCGGGCGGATCGCCCGCGCGCCCCGCCGCTTCCCGCCGCTGGCCTTCGCCTCGGCGCTGCTGCCGGTCGGACGGGCGGACACCTCGGGGGTGGTGAAGCTGGTGTCGTCGTTCGCGCCGGAGTCGTGGCCGGGGCCGCCCTCGGCGCCCGAGCTTCGCATCGTCGCCACCGACTACGACACCGGCGCGCGGGTGCCGTTCGGACGGCCGGGCGCGCCGCCCGCGTCGCCGGCGGACGCGGCGAGCGCGTCGTGCGCGGTGCCCGGCTGGTTCGCACCGGTGCGGCTCGGAGGGCGGCGCTACGTCGACGGCGGGGTGTGCTCGGCGACGTCGGCGGACCTGCTGCTCGGGCCGGACATGCCGCCGGTCGACGAGGCCCTGGTGCTGATCCCGCTGGCCCGCCGCGGCGGGGTCCGCCTCACCGGGGCGGGGGCGGCGGCCGACGGGCTCTTCCGTGGGATGGTCGGGGGCCGCAGTGCCCGGGAGATCGCCCGGCTGCGGACCGCGGGGCTGCGCGTGACCGCGCACGCACCCGGCCCGGAGGACCGCGCGGCGATGGGCTGGAACGTCATGGACGCGCGCAAGCAGGGCGACGTCCTGCGCACGGCCCTGCGAACGACGGCGGCCTGGTGGGCGCGGAAGGACCGGGACTGAGCAGGCGAGCGGAGCGACGGGAGAATGGGACACGTGCGGATCTACGTGCCGACGACGGTGGCCGGGCTGCGCAAGCTCCTCGCCGAGGAGCAGGTTCAGCCGGTCTCCGGCACCGCGTTCGCGCTGACCCCGGCCCTGCGCGAGGCGTACACCGCCGGCGACGACGAGGAGCTGGAGTACGTCGCGATGACCGAGGCCGCCCGGGCCTCGCTGCGCCTCCTCGCCACCGAGCTCGCCGAGGACCCGGACGCCCGGGCGCGCCGGGCGGTGGTGGCGGCCGACGTCGACGACGTGACCCTGCGCCCGGATCTCGACGCCGCCGTCGTCCGGGTGAGCGGGCCGATCCCGATGCGCCGGCTGGCGTCGGTGCACCTCGACGTCGAGGAGGCCGAGGCGGCGGTCCGCGCGGCCGCAGCGGTGATCGACGCGGCCGACCTGGGCGACGAGGACGCCGAGCTCGCGCTCGGCGACGCCGAGGACCACGACCTCGCCTGGTACGGCCTCCAGGAACTGCCGTTCGTGCTGGAGCTGCTCTAGGGACGCCGTGCCCATGTGAACGATGTTGGACGCTGGAACGACGATATCCGTTCACCTGGCCGGAGGCCACATGCTCGACCGCGTCCGCCGTCTGGCGGCCGGGCCCGACCGCCGCATCCTCGGGATCGTCGGCGGCCCCGGCGCGGGGAAGTCCACCCTCGCGGCGGCGATCGGGGCGCGGATCGCACGGACCGACCCGCACCGGGTCGCCGTCGTCGGGATGGACGGGTGGCACCTGGCGAGCTCCACCCTGCAGCGCCTGGGCCGTCTCGAGCGCAAGGGCGCCCCCGACACCTTCGACGCCGCCGGCTACGTCGCCTTCCTCCAGCGGTTCCGGTCCGACGCCAGCACCATCTGGGCCCCGGAGTACCGCCGCTCGGTGGAGGAGCCGATCGGCGGGGCGCTGGAGATCGGGCCGGAGGTCACGCTGCTGGTGACCGAGGGCAACTACCTGCTGCTCGAGGACCCGCCCTGGGACCGGGTGCGCCGGCTGCTCGACGAGGCCTGGTTCCTGGAGCCGCCCGAGGACATCCGTCGCGCTCGCCTCATCGCCCGTCACGAGCAGGTGGGCCGCAGCCCCGAGGAGGCGATCGCCCGCGCCGACGGGTCCGACGCCGCCAACGCCGCGGTGATCGCCCGCACCGCGCCGCGCGCCGATGTCGTGCTCGGCGACGACTCGGTCGCGGGGATCCTCGGCCCGTGAACGGCCTTCCCGTCGCTCAGAGCTCCCACGCGGGCGTGCGCAGGGCCGTGAGCACCCGGCGCAGCGCCTCCAGCCGTCCGGCCGAGAGCGCCCCGAACGTGACGAGCGGGTCCAGCGCGCACTCCGGGTCGGCGGGTGGGCCGAGGTGCGAGCACCCCCGTGGGCAGTCCTCGACGGCGGCCGCGAGGTCGCCGAACGCGGCCACGACGTCGTCGGGGGAGATGTGCGCGAGCCCGAAGGAGCGGATCCCGGGGGTGTCGACCACCCACCCCGCGTCGCCGGGAAGGGCCAGCGCCACCGCCGACGTCGAGGTGTGCCGGCCCTTCCCGACGCCGGACACCTCCCCGACGCTGCGCTCGGCGTCGGGCACCAGGACGTTGACCAGCGTCGACTTCCCGACGCCCGAGTGCCCGATGAACGCCGAGACCTGCCCGGTGACGACCTCGCGCAGCGCGGCCGGATCCTCGTCCAGACGCGTCACGACGAGGGGCAGCTCCAGCTCGGTGTACTCGCCGGCGAACCCGGCTCCGTCGTCGTCGACCAGGTCGGCCTTGGTCAGGCAGAGCACCGGCTCGAGGCCGCCGGCGTAGGCGGCGACCAGGCAGCGGTCGACGAAGCCGGTGCGCGGCGGCGGGTCGGCGAGCGCGGTGACGATCACCAGCTGGTCGGCGTTCGCGACGACGACGCGCTCGTAGGGGTCGGTGTCGTCGGCGGTGCGGCGCAGCACGCTCGTGCGGGCGGCGACGCGCACGATGCGCGCCAGGGTGTCGTCGGCGCCCGAGGTGTCCCCGACCAGGTCGACGTGGTCGCCGACGACGACGGGGGTGCGGCCCAGTTCGCGGGCGCGCATCGCGACGACGCGGATGCCCGGCTCGTCGTCGGGGGCACAGGTCCAGCGGCCGCGGTCGACGCCGACGACCATCGCGGCACGCGCGTCGGCGTGCTCGGGGCGGCGCTTCGAGCGGGGTCGGGTGCCCTTCCCGGGCCGGATCCGGACGTCGCTCTCGTCGTAGCGCCCCGCCGCGCCGCCGCGGGTCACGCGCGTCCGCCCGGCCGACGATGCGGGTTTCCTGCCGCTGGATGCAAGCAACGCCGCGTCGCTGGCACCGGGGCGCGCGGGGTCACGCCGGGATCCCCGCCCCGTGGACAAGGGCGGGCCAGTCGGTGGCGAAGTCCGGGAGGGTCTTGGTGGTCGCGGTGACGTCGTCGATCTCCACCCCGGGCACGGCCAGGCCGACGAGCGCCCCCGCCGTGGCCATCCGGTGGTCGGCGTAGGCGCCCCACGGGCGGATGGGCGCCAGCGTCGAGCACGGCTCGACGACGAGGCCGTCGTCGGTCTCGTCCACCCGGGCACCGAGCGCCGCCGCCTCGGTCGCCAGCGCGGCGAGGCGGTCGGTCTCGTGACCGCGGATGTGCGCCACCCCGCGCAGCCGGGAGCGGGCCCCCTCACGGGCGGCGAGGATCGCCAGGGCCGTGACGGTCGGGGTGAGCTCCCCGATCTCGGCGAGGTCGACGTCGACGCCGGCCAGCCGGCCGTCGCCGCGCACCGTCAGGCCCGCGTCGTCGACGGTGACGCTGCCGCCGAAGGCCTCGAGGACCCCGCGGACCGCCCCGAGGGGCTGCAGGTCGGGGAGGCCCGGGGAGGAGTCGGGCCAGCCGGCGACGGTGACCTCCCCGCCGGTGACGAGGGCGGCGGCGAGGTAGACCGCGGCGCCGGAGAGGTCGGGCTCGACGACGTAGCGCGCGGCCGGGGTGATCGGCCCGGCGGACACGGCCCAGTGCGACGGGACCGCGGTGTCCCCCTCGACCGGCGAGGTCACCGTCACGCCCGCCGCGCGCAGCATCGTCACCGTCATCTCGACGTGCGGCAGCGACGGCACCGCACCCGGTCCGCGGTGGGAGACGGCGAGCCCGCCGGTGTAGCGGGGGCCGGAGAGCAGCAGCCCGGAGACGAACTGCGAGGAGGCCGACGCGTCCACGGCCACCGCCCCGCCGGCGACCGCGCCGCGGCCTTGCACGGTGAACGGCAGGCGGTCGGCGTCGGCGGGCTCGATCGTCACCCCGAGGCTGCGCAGCCCCTCCAGCACCCCGCCCATCGGGCGGGTGCGGGCGTGCGGGTCGCCGTCGAACTCGACGGGCCCGTCGGCCAGCGCGGCGGCGGGCGGCAGGAAGCGCATGACCGTGCCCGCGAGCCCGCAGTCCACCTGCCCGGCGTGCAGGTGCGCGGGGGCGGTGACGGCGACGTCGAGGGTGCCGTCACGGCCCGGGGCCACCGCGGTGTGCGCCCCGAGCGCAGCCAGCCCGTCGGTCATGAGCGCGGTGTCGCGCGAGCGCGCGGCGCCCGCGACGGTGCGGGTGGCGCCGTCGGCCGCGAGCGCGGCCAGCAGCAGCGCGCGGTTGGTGATCGACTTCGAGCCCGGGACCGCGACGCTGCCGCGGACGGGGCCCTCCGCGAGGGGCGCGCTCCAGGTGCTCACGCGTCCCATTCTCCCGCCTCGGGGTCTCCGGTGCGGTGGCAGGATCGGTGGCATGTGCGGTCGTTATGCCCTGGCCAAGGACCCGGCCGACCTGGCCGAGGAGTTCGACGCGCGCGACGCGACCGACGCCGGGGTCGAGACTCCCCATCTCGAGACTCCGGAGTTCAACGTCGCGCCGACGATGACCGTGCCCGGCGTCGTCGACCGCCATCCCCGCGCCGAGGACGGCACGCCCGACCCGTCGTCGTTGGAGCGCTCGCTGCGCGCGATGCGCTGGGGCCTGGTGCCGTCGTGGGCCAAGGACGAGTCGGTGGGCAACCGGCTGATCAACGCCCGGGCCGAGTCGCTCACCGAGAAGCCCGCGTTCCGCCGGGCGGCCGCCTCCCGCCGATGCCTGCTGCCCGCCGACGGCTGGTACGAGTGGCTGCGCGACGGCACGCACAAGATCCCGTACTTCATGACGTACTCGCAGTCCTCCGGGCTCGCCGGCCGCCCGCTGGCCCTCGCCGGGCTCTGGGAGACCTGGCGGCCCCGATCGGCGGGGAGGGGCACGCCGCCGCTGGTCTCGGCCACGGTCGTCACGGTCGCGGCGGCCGGGCCGCTGACCGAGATCCACCACCGGATGCCGCTGGTGCTGCCGCGGGAGCGCTGGGCCGAGTGGCTCGACCCGGACCACGACGACCCCTCGGGCCTGCTCGTCCCCTCGGAGGACGTGCTCGCCGCGATCGAGATGCGCCAGGTGTCGGCGAAGGTCAACGACGTGCGCAACCACGGCGCCGAGCTCGTCGAGGAGGCACACGAGCAGCCCGAGCAGCAGGGCCTCGACCTCGAGGCGGCCAACCCGTCGTGAGCAGCGGCGGCGCCGGGCTCGAGGTCCCGACCCCGCACGGCCCCGCCCGCGTCGTGCTGCATGCGCCGGAGACCGTGACCGGACTGCTCGTGCTCGGTCACGGCGCGGGCGGCGGCATCGACGCACCCGACCTGCTCGCCGCCGCCGACGCCGTGCTGCCGGCGGTCGCGGCGGCGCGCGTCCTGCAGCCCTACCGGGTGGCGGGCCGGCGCGGACCGGCTCCGGCGGCGCAGCTCGACGAGGCCTGGGCGGCGGTGCTCACGGCGCTGACGGGCCGCTTCCCCGGGGTCCCCCAGGTGCACGGCGGGCGGTCGTCGGGGGCGCGGGTGGCGTGCCGGGGCGCGGTGGTGGCCGACCCGGCCCCGGTGGGGGTCCTGGCCCTGGCGTTCCCGCTGCTGGCGCCGGCGCGGAAGGACGGGACCCGCCCCGACCGCTCCCCGGAGATCGACGCGGTCGACGCGGCGGGCATCCCGGTGCTGGCGGTCTCGGGGGACCGTGACCGGTTCGGGGTGCCGGCCGCCGCGGCGCACCGGGAGGTCGTGACGGTGCGCGGCGACCACTCGCTGCGCGCGAAGCGCCCGATCCGCGACGTCGTGGGGCCGTGGCTGGAGAAGCTCCTCGCCACCACGCCCTGATCCCAGGCCGCGCCGCATCGCGCTGCCCGGCGTCGCCGAGTGCCTCGAGGGTCCGTAGGCAGATGATCATGGAAACAGGCACGCCGTGATGTGCCGATTTCCATGATCGAGTGCCTAGCGCGGACGGTCCCGTCCTCGGCAGGCGGCCCTCGTGGCGGAGGATGGCACCCATGGACTTCAGCGAGTCCGAGGACCACCGGCTGATCCGCGAGGCCGTGCGCGACCTCTGCCGGCGCTTCGACGACGACTACTGGTCCGAGTGCGACCGCACGCACACCTTCCCCTGGGCGTTCTACGAGGCGATGGCCGCGGGCGGCTGGGTCGGGATCGCGATCCCCGAGGAGTACGGCGGGGGCGGGCAGGGGATCGACGCCGCGTCGATCGTGCTCGAGGAGGTCGCCGCGTCCGGGGCGGGCATGAACGGCGCCAGCGCCGTCCACATGTCGATCTTCGGGATGCACCCGGTGGTCCTCCACGGCAGCGACGAGCTGCGCCGCCGGTACCTGCCGCGCATCGCGACCGGCGACCTCCATGTCGCCTTCGGCGTCACCGAGCCCGACGCGGGCCTCGACACCACCGCGATCACCACCCGGGCGGTCCGCGACGGCGACGTCTACCGCGTGACCGGGCGCAAGGTGTGGACGTCGAAGGCGCTGGAGTCCGAGCGGGTGCTGCTCCTGGTGCGCACCACCCCGGTCGAGGAGTGCACCACGCGGACCGAGGGGCTGAGCCTGCTGCTGGCCGACCTGCGCGATCCGGCGGTGACGATCACCCCGATCCCGAAGATGGGCCGCAACGCCGTCGCGTCCTGCGAGGTCTCCTACGACGGGCTCGAGGTCGACGCCGCGGACGTCGTCGGCGAGGAGGGCCGCGGGTTCCGCCAGCTCCTCGACGGGCTCAACGCCGAGCGGGTGCTCATCGCCGCCGAGGCGCTCGGCATCGGCCGGGCGGCCCTGCGACGCGCGGTCGACTACGCCAAGCAGCGGCGCGTGTTCGGCCGCGCCATCGGCGCCAACCAGGCCGTGGCCCACCCGCTGGCCGAGGCCCACGCCCGGCTGGGCGCCGCCGAGCTCGTCATCCGGCAGGCCGCCTGGCGGCTCGACCGGGGCCTGCCGGCCGGTGAGCAGGCCAACACCGCGAAGTTCCTCGCCGCGGATGCCGGGTTCTTCGCGGCCGACACCGCGGTGCAGACCCACGGCGGGTTCGGCTACGCGCAGGAGTTCCACGTGGAGCGGTACTTCCGCGAGGCGCGGCTGCAGCGCCTCGCGCCCCTGCCCCAGGCCATGGTGCTCAACTACCTCGCGCAGTCCGTCCTGGGGCTGGACCGTTCCTACTGAGCCCGCGCCCTACTGAACACTCACGGCGGCCGTCGTCGCCGAGGCCGCGGCCACCAGGTCGGCCGGGGCGAGCTCGACCTGCAGGCCGCGCCGACCGGCGCTGCAGAAGATGGTCCGGGATGGGTGCTGTGGGCGACCCCGGCCCGCTCCAGCACCGCGAGCGCAGGGGTCGGACCGCCGGTGCGTCGCGCCACGCCGCGGAAGGCTAGCGGGGAATCCGGGTGCGGGTCCGGGCGTTTCGACACCGTGCAGAGGGGCCGTGGCCGTCGCGCCGCGGCCGAGGGAAGGTGACGATGCCAGCGATGACGATGGAGCGCGGCACGCGGGTCGATGACCGGCACGCGGCCGACGGGGTCGTGATCCTGCTCCCGCACGCGGACCCGGACCGCTCACAGGATGGGGGTGCAGGTGCGCCAGCAGGGGTAGTCTCCCGGCGTTCCGACGCCGCGTCCGACACGTGGCGCGAAGGGAGTCCGGTGGCCGAAGCCGTGCGAGCGGACCACGACGTGACCCGGGACGGTGTCGCGGTGCCCGCCCAGCAGGACGGTGCCGACACCGCCGAGTCCGTGGACCCCGTCCACCAGGGCGGTTCCAGCCCCGCCGACCTCGAGACCGAGACGGTCGCCGAGCGCGCCGAGCGCTTCGAGCGCGACGTGATGCCGATGGTCGACCAGCTCTACGCGGCCGCGATGCGGATGACCCGCAACCCGCCGGACGCCGAGGACCTGGTGCAGGAGACGGTGCTGAAGGCGTACTCGTCGTTCACCTCGTTCCGGCCGGGCACGAACCTCAAGGCCTGGCTGTACCGCATCCTGACGAACTCGTACATCAACACCTACCGCAAGCGGCAGCGCCAGCCGCAGCAGAGCCCGACCGACGAGTTCACCGACTACCAGCTCTCGCAGTCGGCCGAGCACAGCTCCTCCGGCCTGCCGTCGGCGGAGGCCGAGGCGCTCGACCGCCTGCCCGACACCGACATCCGCGACGCCCTCCAGGCGCTGCCCGACGACTTCCGCATGGCGGTCTACCTCGCCGACGTCGAGGGGTTCGCCTACAAGGAGATCGCCGAGATCATGGGCACCCCGATCGGCACGGTGATGTCGCGGCTGCACCGCGGCCGCCGGCAGCTGCGGGACGCCCTGACCGGCACCGCCCGCGATCGCGGGTTCATCCGTGACCAGGCAGACGAGGGGGTGCAGTCGTGAGCTGCGGGGAGCCCCACGAGACGGACTGCGACGAGGTCCTCGCCGAGGTCTGGCTCCTGCTCGACCACGAGTGCGGTGAGGAGCGGGACGCCCAGCTGCGCCGCCACCTCGAGGAGTGCGGGCCGTGCCTCGCCCGCTACGGGCTCGAGGAGAAGGTCAAGACGCTGCTGGCGCGCACCTGCGGCGGGGATCGCGCCCCGGACGAGCTCCACCAGAAGCTACGCGAGCGCATCCGCGCGACGGTGCTGGAGCAGGCGCAGGTCAGCGTCGAGCGGACGCCGTCGGGCACCTTCGTCGAGGTGAACCAGACCCGCGTCGAGACCTGGAAGCGGTAGCCGCGCTCAGGTGTTGGGGCGCTTGCCGTGGTTGGCGTTCTTCTTCTTGCGGTCCCGCTTCTGACGTGCGCGCTTCGACATGACCTCATCCTCGCACGGGGGCCGTCGATGGTTTGATGGCCGTCGTGGCTGACGAGATCCGCGCGGAGATGGTCGCGAACGTCCTCGAGGTCGTCGCCCGCGAGGGCACCCGGGTGAGCGACGGCGACACCGTCGTGCTCCTGGAGTCGATGAAGATGGAGATCCCCGTCCTCACCGAGTTCGGCGGCACCGTGGTGTCGGTGGCGGTCAAGGAGGGCGACGTCGTGCAGGGGGGCGACCTCATCGCGGTCGTCGAACGGGCCACCGAGGGCGAGTAGGCCCCGGCCCCCATGTCGACGCTGAGCTTCCTGCTCGCGGGGAACACCACGCTCTCCGGCGAGGAGGTCGCGCACCTGCAGCGGCTGGCCTCGGAGTGGCAGCTGCTCTCCGACCTCTCCTTCGCCGACTTCCTGCTCTGGGTACCGGTCACCGTGCCGCCGAGCCCGGCCGCGCCGGACGGCCCGACCTTCCTGTGCGTCGCCCACTCGAGGCCGACGACGGCGCCGACGGCGCACCCCGAGGACATGGTCGGCGGCACCGCCACTGCGCAGCAGCACCCGCAGCTGCTGCGGGCCCTCGGCGACACCACCATGCGGCGCGAGGAGCAGCCGCGCCGGCACCGCGGGCGCCCGATCCGCCGGGAGGTGGTGCCCGTCGGCCACGAGGGCCGCATGATCGCGGTGCTGGGCCGTGACACCAACCTCGCGTCGCCCCGCGTGCCCTCCACCCTCGAGATCACCTATCTCGCCGTGGCGGGCGACCTGTGCCAGATGGTCGCCGACGGCACCTACCCGACCGCCGAGGGCGCCGACGAGGGCCGGTCGATGCCGCGGGTGGGGGACGGGCTCGTCCGGGTCAGCGCGGTCGGCACCGTGCTCTACGCCAGCCCGAACGCGGCCTCGGCCTTCCACCGGCTCGGCTGGAGCGACGAGCTGGTGGGCGCCGACCTGCCCTCGGTGGCGCGGAAGGTCTCCGCGGACCCGTTCGAGGGCGAGGAGGTGGTGACGCTGCTGCGCGACGCCCTGGCCGGCACGCCCTCGCCGCGGGTCGAGGTGGAGAGTCGCGGGGCCACCGCCGTGGTCCGGGCGCTGCCGCTGCGCCCCCGCGGGGTCCCCAGCGGCGCGCTCGTGCTCGTGCGCGACGTGACCGAGGTCCGTCGTCGGGACCGGGCCCTGATGAGCAAGGACGCCACGATCCGCGAGATCCACCATCGGGTGAAGAACAACCTGCAGACCGTGGCCGCCCTGCTGCGTCTGCAGGCCCGGCGGACACGGCACGACGAGGCCCGCGCGGCCCTCACCGAGTCGATGCGCCGCGTCGCCTCCATCGCGCTGGTCCACGAGTCGCTGGCCGCGTCGGTCGACGAGCGGGTGGACATCGACGAGGTGCTGGCCGGGGTGCTGCCGATGCTCAACGACGTCGCGCGGTCCGGCGCGGGTGTCGAGATGCGCCGCGAGGGCCGCGCCGGGGTACTGCCGGCGGTGATGGCGACCCCGCTGGTCATGGTGGTCACCGAGCTGGTGTCGAACGCCCTGGAGCACGGCTTCGGGGAGGGTGCGACGGGCAGCGTGCGCATCGTCGCGACGCGCACCGCGAGCCGGTTGCTCGTCGAGATCGTCGACGACGGCCGCGGGCTGCCGGAGACCTTCTCCCTGGAGCGGGCGGACGGGCTCGGCCTGCAGATCGTGCGGACCCTCGTCGACTCGGAGCTCGGCGGCACGCTGAGCCTGCGCCCCGGCGCCGAGGGCGGCACCCGCGCGGAGCTCGCGATCCCGCTCCCGCACCGCTGACCGAGCCCCGGAACGACCGAAGGGCACCCTCGGCCACTCAGGTGGCCGAAGGTGCCCTTCGTCGTGGTGCTCTTCGGGTGTCGACCGGGGGCGAACGCGTGGGGAGCGAGCGTCCGCCGCCCGGTCGGTCGGGGCGCTGCCGCTCAGAACTGCGCGTCGACCCGGACGCCGTAGCGCTTCATGGCGCGGCGCTCGTCCTCGCTCGCGCCGCCCCAGACGCCCGCGTCCTGACCGGACTCCAGGGCCCAGGTCAGGCACTCGGACATCGCGGGGCAGCGACGGCACACGGCCTTGGCCTGCGTGATCTGCGAGAGCGCCGGGCCGCTCGTGCCGACCGGGAAGAACAGTTCCGGGTCCTCGTCGCGGCAAGCAGCGTCGTTCCGCCAGTCCATCGTGCTGGTCTCCTCGCTGGGTGCGCCTCGGGGTGCGCACCGGGTTGCGGTGGTCGTGGGCGATTCCGTCGGGGCGGGATCACCCGGGGCCTCCAGCGGCCCCTCCTGCTGTCTCGGTCGTTCTCGGTCTTTCTCGGTCGTTCCTGGGGGACCGACCCCGTCGATCCGCCCGACCTGCGGCGACATCGCCGCCTGCCGGACACCCGGCGTGTCCGCCCCCCGTGCCCACCGGTCTGTGGAGAGAATCTCTCCGGTTCCCGGGGACCCGGCCGAGCAGTTCTGCGTGGTGCATTCCTGCCCGGCTCTCGCGGGGGATGACCAGAATCTGCAGGAGGATCGGGTCTGGATCGAGTCCCAGACGGCTCGACGGGCATGGGCGGTCGGTGAGTGGATATCGGCGCACCGTGACGGTGCGGTCACTGCGACGAGCGGAAAACGCCGCACGACGAGGCGTCGACCCGTCCGTCGGGCGGCGATGAGCGGTCGCTATGCTGCCCGGAGCCACGCTGTGCGCCGGTGAAGTGGCCCGTGAGGTCCCCCGAAGGCCGGATCAAGCGGCCGTTCGTCGGCCCGTGGTGGGCATCCGGCGGCCCGTCCACCGCTGCGCAGTGACCTCGCTCACGTCGACTGGACGACGACCCCTCAGACCCCGTTAGGCGATGACGCGAAGGGCGTCCGGCACCGCGAGGAACTCCACGTCGCTGCGCCGACCCAGGTGGTCGCCGTCGACCTGCAGGTTGACCGGCTCCTCGGAGACGACCCGCAGCGCGGAGACGTCGTCGTCGCGCAGCACCGAGCCCAGTTCGCGGAACCCCTCCTCGGAGAGGATTCTGGTGCACGATGCGCCCGATCGTGGGGAGCCCGAGCCGGCGCAGCGCGAACAGGCCCAGTCCGCGCTCGAAGGAGCAGCCCGGGTTGGTGCGCACGGCACGCCCGCCGAGGTAGGTCCAGGGGTCGGTGTTGGAGACCAGGGCGAGCTTGACGTCCTCCACCGGCCCCCGGCCGGGGATCTCGACGCGCAACGACGGCGGCCTCGCCCGCGCCGTCGTCCAGCGGCGGATCGAGGTCGCGACGTAGCGGGTCGGCGTGGCCTCGCGCCCCCGGTCGCGGGCGTGCTCCATGGCCGCGATGACGTCGGCGTCCCAGCCGAGGCCCGCGTTGAAGCTGAACCACCGCTCGTCGGCCCGCCCGAGGCCGACGGTGCGGCTGCGGCGCGTGGCCAGGGCCTCGAGGAGCTGGTGGGTGGCCTCCATCGGGTCGCGCGGCGCCCCGAGGGCGCGGGCGAACACGTTGGCCGACCCTCCGGGCACCACGCCCAGCGCGGGCACCCGATCGGACGGGCCGTCGACGAGCAGCCCGTTGAGGGCCTCGTTGACCGTGCCGTCGCCGCCGAGGACGACGACGAGGTCCACCCCCTCCGACCCGGCCCGCGCGGCCAGCTCGGCGGCGTGGCCCCGGTAGCGGGTGGCCACCACCTCGAGCTTCACCTCGCTGGCGAGGGCGTGGGCGATGACGTCGCGTCCTGCCGCCGTGGTGGTGGTGGCCGACGGATTGGCCACGAGCAGGGCGCGCACGGCACTCACCGTAGCGCCGGGCCGTCGGCGGTTGGGCCGGGCGTGGTGCGGGCATCGCGCGACATGGGTCGACCTACCCTGGGAGCGTGTCCGGCACTCCACCCACTTCGGGGACCGAGACGCCCCCGCGTTCACTGGTGGCGGCCGCGCTCCTCACCGCCCTGGAGGGCGCTGCCCTGTTCGTCGGCGGCATCGTCCTGCTCGTCGAAGAGGGCGCACCGCAGGTGTGGGCCTTCGTCGTCCTGCTCGGCGCGGGGGTCGCCGCGATCGGGGTCGCGCTCGCACGGGGTGCCCGCGGCGCACGCGGACCCGTCCTCGTCGTGCAGCTGCTCGGGCTGGGTGTCGCCTACTACGCCGGGGTCACGAGCGGGCGCCCGGAGTGGGGGGTGCCGATCGCGGTGGTGTGCGTGGCCGTCCTGGCCGGGATCCTGACGCGGGCGGGTCGCGACTGGGCGGAGAAGTAGCGCACCTACCGGTCCGCCGGCGGCGGCGGCGCCTCCACCAGGCCGCCGGGCGCGTTGAGCAGGTCGATGCGGTGGGCTCCGCGCTCATGGCCCAGCACGGTGACCGAGGCCGGGTCGAAGGCGAAGCCGACCCCTGCGGCGGGCGGCAGGCCCAGCCAGCGGGCGATGAGGACCCGGCTCGCGTGCCCGTGGCCGACGAGCACGACGTCGTGCCGGGACAGCTCGCGGTCGGCGTCGGCGATGACCTCGTCGACGCGCTTGGCGATCTGCTCGCCGGTCTCGCCGTGCGGGACCGGGTGCGTCCAGATCGTCCAGCCCGGGTCCTCGGTGCGGATGTCGGGCGTGGTGCGGCCCTCGTAGTCGCCGTAGTCCCATTCCGCCAGGTCCTCGCGGACCGCGTCCGGGGTGAGCCCGGCCAGCGCGGCGGTGTCCCGCGCCCGACGTCGGGGGCTGGACCAGACGACCGGTCGTGGCGCGTCCTCCCCGCGCAGGGTGACGAGCAGCCGCCCGGCGGTGCGGGCCTGCTCCTCGCCGTGCTCGGTCAGCGGGATGTCGGTGCGTCCGGTGTGGCGCCCGGAGCGCGACCACTCGGTCTCCCCGTGGCGCAGCAGGTAGATGCGTCCGACGGGACTCTCGCTCGCCATCGCTCCCGACCTCCTCGAGGGTCCCGACACCACGACGCGCCCGCCCCGCGGACGGGACGGGCGCGCCGGGGACGTGCGTCGAGCCTCAGCCCTTCTTGGTCTCCCAGAAGATGTCCGAGATCTCGCCGATGTAACCCAGCAGCTCGTCGCCGGTCTTCGGGTCCGTCGAGCCCTTGGTGCCGGTGGCGCCGGCGGCCTTGGTGGCCTTGTTGAACAGCTCGTGCAGCTGCGGGTACTTCTCGAAGTGCGGTGGCTTGAAGTAGTCCGTCCACAGCACCCAGAGGTGGTGCTTGACGAGGTCGGAGCGCTCCTCCTTGATCTGGATGGCGCGCTCCTTGAACTCCGGGTCGTCGGAGTCCTGGTACTTCTGCTGGATCATCTTGACCGACTCGGCCTCGATGCGGGCCTGAGCCGGGTCGTACACGCCGCAGGGGAGGTCGCAGTGCGCAGTGGCCTCCAGGTGCGGACGGAGGATGCTCGCGAGCAGTCCCATGTCGCCTCCCAACTCCCCTCGACGGGGATCACGGTGATCGTTCCGACCGCGGCCCAACCTACTCCCGTGCGGGCCGTCGGGCAGCCGCAGCGAGGCGAGGTGGTGCTGGTGGGAGGGTTGCGGAATGCGCCTCGGACGGCGGCGGGCGGAGTGTCCGGACGGGCTGCGCGGTGTACCGCGCCGGGTCGTCGTCCGCGGCTCGTCGATGGTCCCGACGCTGCACGACGGCGACGTCGTGCTCGCGGTGCCGGGCCTGCGCCCGCGCGACGGGTCGGTGGCCCTCGTGCGCTGGTCGCAGCGGCCCGGCCGGCTCTCGGTGAAGCGGCTCGCGCTCCGGTTCGCCGACGCGGGCCACGACGAGGGCGACGACGCGGCGTGCTGGTTCGCCGTCGGGGACGCCCCCGGCGCCTCCACCGACTCGCGGACCCTCGGCCCGGCGGTCGCGCTCGCCGTCGTCACGCACCGGTTGTGGCCCCGGCCCGGGCGCCTCCCACGCCGCTGAGGTCCCGCTCCGGTGACGACGAGGTCACGTCTCGACGACGGAGGTCCCCGGACCGGGTGATGCCGGGTGGCGCCGCGATCCCCGCGCACGACGATCACCGGGAACCTGGCGGCGGGGGCCTCCGCCGGGTGACGTACCGGGGGAGAAGAGCGCCGTGCCCGACGACGACCGCCGACCGCCACGCACGGCCGCGCGGCCGGTGCCCGCGGCGGGCCGGGCGTCGTCCGGGTCGCGCGCCTCGGCCGACCGGGCCACCCATCGCGCCGCCCGCCGTCGTCGGGCGCCGCTCGTCGGCTGTGCGCTCGGCGCCCTGGTGCTGCTCGGAGGGCTCGGCGCCGCCGGGCCACCGGCGCCCGTCACGGCGGCTTCGGCGCTCCCGCCGCCGGACACGAGCCCGACCGGTGCGACCGGGCGACTCCCGGACGCGGGCGTCGCGCCGCTGCCCGAGGGCGCCGGGCTCGGCGCCGCCCCTCTCCCGGGCGCCCGCGGTCCGGGCGGGGCCATCCCGGAGACCGTGCTCGCGGCCTACCGCTCGGCGGCGACGACGGTGGACCGCGACGCACCCGGCTGCCGGCTCGCCTGGCCGCTCGTCGCTGGGATCGGGATGGTCGAGTCCGGCCACGCCTCGGGCGGCGCCGTCGACGCCCACGGCACGACCCGTCGCCCGATCCTGGGCCCGCAGCTCACGGGCACCGACGGCAATGCGGCGATCCGCGACACCGACCACGGCGCCCTCGACCACGACACCACCTGGGACCGTGCGGTCGGCCCCACCCAGTTCATCCCGTCCAGCTGGCGGATCTACGGTGCCGACGGCAACGGCGACGGCCGGTCGGACCCGGACAACGTCTTCGACGCCGGCCTCGCGACCGCCCGGTACCTGTGCTCCGGCGGTGGCGACCTCTCGGAGGTCGGTGCCCGGCACGACGCGGTGTTCCGCTACGACCACTCCGAGGCCTACGTCGCGGCCGTGCTCCGCTGGGCCGACGTCTACGCGTCCGGGGCGTGGCCGGTGCCGGACTCCCCGGGCACCGGGGGCTCGTCGTCGCGCGACGACGCCGGCGTCTCGCTCGCGGCGCTGCCCACGTCGCCGGCGCCGACGGTGGGTCCCCCGGTCGCCGCTGCTGCGGCTCCGGCCCCGGGCTCCGCCTCGGTCGCCGCGCCCGTGATCATGACTTCGGGTGCGACACGCCCAAGATTCGACGCGACACGCTCTCCGGGTTCGGATCTTCGACCGGCGCCCGCAGCACCGCCCGCGCCGGGTGTCCCGAGCACACCTCCAGGCGCGGACGTCCCGCACCCGTCGAGCGCGCTGTCGTCCGTCAGGCCGTCGCCGGGCTCTCCACCGGGTGGCCCGACGGCGACCGGCGTGTCGAGCGCCTCGTCGTCGAGCACGACGTCCTCACCCACGACCACCACGGCCTCGACCACCCCGGCGGCCCGGTGCGCCGCCGCCCTGCCCCTGGTGGCGAAGGCGTTCGAGATGCCCGCCGCCCAGCTGTCGACCGTGAGCACGCCCGGACCCGGGGCGGCACGCACGACGTGCACGGTGCGCGGCCCGCGGGGGCCGATCCTCGTGGCAATCACCGGCACCCCCGCCCCGCCCGCCCCGGCGACGGGGGTCAGCCGGCCCTCGCGGACGGACGGACCGTGCTCACCGTCCCGCCGTCGAGCGGGCTGTCGCCGGACCGGGCGAACGCGGCGCTCACCGCGCTCGCCGCCGCCTGGCCCTGAGCCGGGCCACCTCCCGTCCGCCGGGACGAACGACTCGTTCGTGCGCCTAGAAGCCACGAACGAGTCGTTCGTCCCGAGCGGGAGCGGCGGGAGCGGGCGGGGCGGCGGGAGCGGCGCGCTCAGCCCGCGGCGACGAGGGCGGCCACGCGGGCGCGGCAGGCCTCGACGTCGGGGAGCGCGCCGGTCTCGCGGGCCTGCGCCAACGACGGCGCGTCGGTGTCCTTGGCGGAGAGCACCAGTTCGTCGGCTTGGACGTGCTCGGTCCAGGGCAGGCCGAGCTCGGGATCGAGCGGGCTCACCCCGTGCTCGGCGCCCGGGTCGTAGGCCGTGGAGCACAGGTAGGTGGCCACCGTGCCGTCGGTGAGCGCGAGGAACGCGTGCCCCAGTCCCTCGGACAGGTAGACCGCGCGCAGGTTCTCGGCGTCGAGCAGCACGGCGTCCCAGCGGCCGAAGGTCGGGGAGCCCACACGGATGTCGACGACGACGTCGAGCAGGGCGCCCGCGGAGCACTGGACGTACTTCGCCTGGCCCGGGGGGACGTCGGCGTAGTGGACGCCGCGGACGACACCGCGACGGGATACGCTCGTGTTGGCCTGCGCCACATGCAGCGGGTGCCCCACCGTCCCGGCGAACACCTCCGCCTGGAAGGGCGCGGCGAACGCCCCGCGCGTGTCGGGGAACACCGGCGGGGTGAACACCCACGCGCCGGGCACCGCGAGTTCCTCGGCCTTCACGCCGACGCACCCTAGCGCCCGGAGAGGACACGGACGCGGCGACCGACGTGACCACCCCGACGCTCCCCGGTCGCAGACAGCGGGCCCATGAGCCGCACCCCGATCCGGACGATCCGAGCCCTCCGACCTCGTTCCGCCGGGCCACCGCGTTCGCCGCGTTCGCGCGGCCCCCCGGCGGTACCCGTCTCCCCACCGACCGCGACCCACCACGCAGGAGGACCGCGTGAGCAGCACCCCCACAGGGACCAGACCGGCCGTCGTGGACGGCCGTGACCTCACCGAGGACGAGATCTTCTCCTCGCACGAGGCCGGGAAGCTCTCGATAGCGCCGACGGTGGCGCTGGCGGGCCGTCGCGACCTCTCGATCGCCTACACGCCCGGGGTGGCGAAGGTGAGCCGGGCGATCGCCGACGACCCGGCGCTGACCGCCCGGTACACCTGGACGCACCGGCTCGTGGCCGTGGTCAGCGACGGCACCGCGGTCCTGGGGCTCGGCGACATCGGTCCCCGCGCGTCGCTGCCGGTGATGGAGGGCAAGTCGGCGCTGTTCAAGGCGTTCGCGGACCTCGACTCCATCCCGTTGGTGCTCGACACCACCGACGTCGACGAGATCGTCGAGACCCTGACCCGTCTGCGCCCGTCGTTCGGCGCGGTGAACCTCGAGGACATCGCCGCGCCGCGCTGCTTCGAGCTCGAGCGCCGGCTGGTCGAGGCGCTGGACTGCCCGGTCATGCACGACGACCAGCACGGCACTGCGATCGTGGTCCTGGCCGCCCTGCGCGGAGCGGTGGCGGCGCTCGGCCGCGACCTGGAGCCGCTCAAGGTGGTGGTCTCCGGTGCGGGTGCGTCCGGGGTGGCCTGCGCGAAGATCCTGATCGAGGCCGGCGTCGAGGACGTGACCGTGCTGGACTCGCGCGGGGTCATCCACACCGGACGCGAGAACATGAACGTCGCCAAGTACGCGCTCGCCGAGCAGACCAACCCCCGCGGCCTGCGCGGGGACCTGGCGACGGCGCTGGTGGGCGCCGACGTCTTCCTGGGCCTGTCCGGGTCGACGGTGCCCGAGTCGGTCATCGAGTCGATGGCCGAGGACGCGATCGTGTTCGCCCTCTCGAACCCCGACCCGGAGATCGACCCCGGTGTGGCGCGGGCGCACGCCTCGGTGGTGGCGACCGGGCGCAGCGACTACCCGAATCAGATCAACAACGTGCTCGCCTTCCCGGGCGTCTTCGCGGGCGCGCTCGACGCGTCCGCGCGGCGCATCACCGAGCACATGAAGCTCGCCGCCGCCGACGCGATCTTCCGCATCGCCTCCGAGGACCTCGGCGTCGACCACATCGTGCCCAGCGCGCTCGACCCCCGCGTGGCCCCCGCGGTCGCCGCCGCCGTAGCCGCGGCGGCCGGTTCCGACGGGGTCGTGCGCCGCCACGTGGCCGAGGTGGCGGCGCTCGAGGAACGGTGAACGGCACGGACGTCCGGGTGATCACGTGTGAACCGATCGGGGAGTGGGTACCGGTCGCGGCTCGCCGGTGACCGCTGACGTGGTCCGACTCGTACGGTCCGTGCCGCTGTGGAGCGCGTTCGGGTGAACGGCGTCGCGCGTGAGCGACGCGCGGTGGAGCGTGCGCCGTTCGTCGCATCCACGGCGAGTTCTCGGACCGTTCATCGTTCGGATTGAGACAGAACCCTCGACTTGATGCCATCCGACCGCGCGAGAAAGGACGGTCGGCGCCACACGGCACTCGACGGGGTGATGTACGCGGACCTCACGGAGGTCTCCTTCGTTGCGGTGATCAGTGCGGCGGAGCCGACCCGATCGGGGTTGCTCCCGCAGACCGCCGGTGAAGGAGCGATCAGGTGAACGGAGCGGGGCGGACGCCACGGCTCGCCGTCGTCCGGATGCCGGACGGCGACGCGCCCGAGGCGGACCCGGCCCGCGTCGTCGCCGAGGTCCCCGCCCTGCCCGCGCCGGCCGTCCCGGAGGCGTCGGGCGCCTTCTCGTGCCCCGCGACGCGGGACCGGGACGGCGCCGACGCGGGCGGCGCCGACCCGGCGTGCGACGCCGCGACGCTGCCGACCGTGCCCCGGCGTCGTCCCGCCCGTCCGGAGGCGCCGGCGGAGGTGCCGGGCGAGGTGCCGGGACAGGAGGCCCGGACGGCGCGCCGGCTGCCCGCTCTCCCCGCCGGCGCCCGCCACGCGAGGTCCCCGCTCCCCGCCGGCGCCGACGGTGCCGAGCACGTCGTCGTCGCCCCCGCGGAGCGGCCGTCCCCGACGCTGCGGCGGCGTCGCGACGTCCGCCTCGACGCCACCCTGGCCGCCGCGACGGTCGCGGTCCCCACGGACGCCCCGGCCGGCGCACCGGGCCCGATGCCGGACGGGCCGGTCGTGCTCCACGACGCCCAGGGCCGCGTCGTCACGGTGTCCCCGGACCTCGCGCGCCTCGTCGGTGTCCCTGCCGCGGACCTCGTCGGCCGCCCGCTCGACACCGTCGTCGCCACCCGCCCCTCGACACCCGACCGCGGCGCGCTCCTGCGCCCCGCGCAGAGCCCCCTCCCGGTCCGGCTGGTGCGCTGGCGGCAGGTGCCCGGGACGGTGGTCCACCAGGCCCTGCTCGTCGTCGACGTCAGCGACCTGGGCGCGTCCCCCCGGACCCAGGTCGCCGACGCCGCGGTCGCCGACGAGCGCCGCCGGCTCGAGGAGCTCAGCCGCCTCGCCGGGATCGGCTCCTTCGAGCACGACCGCACCCTGGACACCTGGGTGATCAACTCCGTCGCGCGGACGTTGCTCGGGCTCCCGCCGTTCGGGACGCTGACGCGGGCCCACGTCGCGGAGTCCGTGCACCCGGTCGACCGTCCGGTCGTCGGGTCCCGCTGGCGCGCGATGATCGACGAGGGTGCCCCGCTCGACCTCGAGGTGCGCCCCGCCCACGACCCGACCCGCGTGCTGCACGTGCGGGCCGCGCGTACCACGGTCGGCGACCGGGTCGTCGTCGCCGGCGCCGTCGAGGACGTCACCGAGCGCCGCGCGATGGAGACCCGCATGCGGGCGTCCACGCAGCGGTTCACCGACCTGCTCGCCGTCGCCCCCGTCGGTGTCGCCCTCTTCGACGACCACGAGCGGCTCGTCCAGGCCAACCGGTCGTTGTGCCGACTGCTCGGCGAGGGCCAGGACAGCCTGCGCGGGCGCCGGGCCGACGAGCTGCTCGACCTGTCCGCCGAGCGGGCCGCCCTCGCGCCCGGCGTCGAGCCGACCGGGGCGACGCCGCTGCTCGCCCGCCCCGCCGGCTCGGCCGGCTCGATCTCGTGGTCGTGTGCGGCGCGGGCGCTGCAGCGCCGGGAGCGGGGCGCACGGGGCGCCGCGACCGAGCCCGTGTGGTGCGAGCTGCATGTGTCGGTCTCGGTCGACGACCTCGGGCGGGCCACCCACCTCGTCGTCTTCACGGACGTCACCGAGAGCCGGCGGGTCGAGGCCTCGCTGCGCCACCAGGCGATGCACGACGAGCTGACCGGCCTGCCCAACCGCCGGGCGCTCTCCCGCGCGGTGTCGCACCTGCTCGCCGGGCCGACCGCGCGGCGCACCGCCGTGCTGTTCTGCGACCTCGACAACTTCAAGCGGGTCAACGACTCCCTGGGCCACGACGCGGGCGACGAGCTGCTCGTCCTGCTCGCCGAGAAGCTGCGCGAGAGCCTGCCGGCCGGGTGCAGCGCCACCCGGCACTCCGGCGACGAGTTCGTCGTCGTGTGCGCCGACGTCGACGCGCACGGCGGCCTGGACGAGCTGACCGCCGTCGTCGGGCGCATCCTGCGCACCGCGGTGCCGGTGCACGGCCAGCTCGTGCGGGTGTCGGCGACCATCGGGGCGGCGGTGGGCGCCGCACTCGGCCTGCCGGCGACGGCGGGCGAGCCGGACCTCGACCTCGGCGGCGACCCGGTGGAGCAGGTGCTGGCGACCACGACCCTCGACGCCCCCGACCACCCCGCGACGGCCGACCTCGTCCGCTTCGCCGACGCCGCGCTCTTCGAGGCGAAGAGCGGGTCGAACCGGGTCGCGCTCGCCGACGAGGCGATCATGCGGGGCGCCGACGAGGCGTTGCGGATGGAGTCCCAGCTGCGCCAGGCGATGGTCAACGACGAGCTGGTGCTGCACTTCCAGCCCGTCGTCGCGCCGGACGGGCGGGTGCAGACCGCCGAGGCCCTGGTGCGCTGGCAGCACCCCGAGCACGGGCTGATCTTCCCGGACAAGTTCCTGCCCATCGCCGAGGCCGCGGATCTCATGGGCGAGCTGGACCGGTGGGTGCTGCGGACGGCGGTCCGCGAGGCGGCGAGCTGGCCCACCCACGGCGGCCACCCGACTGCCTCCGTCGCGGTGAACCTGGCGGGCCTGCTGCCCGGCGACCCCGACTTCCTCGCGACGGTGCACGAGGCGGTCACCGAGGCGGGCCTGCCGTGGGACCGGCTGGTGCTCGAGCTGGTCGAGACCTGTCTGGCCGACCTGCCGCCCGCGACGCTGCGCGAGATGAACGAGCTGATCGCTGCCGGCGTACGGTTCGCCGTCGACGACTTCGGCACCGGCTACTCGTCGCTCTCGCGCCTCACCGGGCTCCCCGCGCAGATCGTCAAGCTCGACCGCGGGTTCGTCCGTGGGGTGGCCACCGGCGAGTCGGACCGGGCAGTGGCGCGCGCGGTGGTCGAGCTCACCGCGGCCATCGGCCAGACCTGCGTGGCCGAGGGCGTGGAGGACGCCGACCAGTTCGCGGTGCTGCGCGACCTCGGTGTCGACGCCTACCAGGGCTGGTTGTTCGCGCGGGCGATGCCCTCCACGGCGCTCGCGGAGATCCTGGAGCGTGGTCCGATCACCACGGACGTCGCCGACGCCTCGTGATCATCTCGCCGTCCGACGGTGAGGAAGGATCGCGGCGTGAGATCGACCCGCGCCCTCGGTGCCGCTCTGCTCGCCGTCGTCGGCCTCCTGCTCGCCGCCTGTGGTGGCGGGGGAGACGGCGATCCGCTCGCGACCGCCCCGGCGCAGCCCTCGGCAGCGGACACCGTCCGCGTCGGCTCGGCGAACTTCTCCGAGAATCGGCTGCTCGCCGAGATCTACGCGACGGCGTTGGCGATCAAGGGGGTGAAGGTCGAGCGCGAGTTCGGCATCGGCAGCCGCGAGACCTACTTCCCGCGGCTGCGCGACGGCTCGATCGATCTCATCCCGGACTACACCGGCAACCTGCTGACCTACCTGGACCCGCAGGCGACGGCGACCGCGCCCGCCGACGTGTACGCCCAGGTCGTCCGGAAGCTCCCGCCGACGCTCGAGGCGCTGCAGCCCAGCGAGGCCGAGGACAAGGACGCCGTCGTCGTCACCAGGGCGTTCGCCACGCAGAACGACCTGCGTTCCATCGCCGACCTCTCCCGGCTCTGCCCGACGATCACCTTCGGCGCGGCCCCCGAGTTCCGGACCCGGGCCTACGGCCTCCCCGGGCTGGCGAAGAACTACGGGTGCACCGTCAAGGACTTCCGGGCGCTCGACGCCGGCGGTCCGCTCACGGTGGCCGCGCTGCGCGACGGCAGCGTGCAGGCCGGCGACCTCTACACCACGGACGCGTCGATCCCGACCAACGACTTCGTCATCCTCGACGACCCGAGGTCCAACTTCGCCGCGCAGCAGGTCGTGCCGCTGGTCAACGCGTCGAAGCTCGCGAACCCGGTCGTCGCGAACGTGCTGAACCAGGTCTCGCGGAAGCTCGACACGGCGACGCTGACCGACCTCGATCGCCGCGTCGAGGGGCCCGACAGGCCCGAGCCCGCCCAGGTCGCCCGCGACTGGCTGTCCTCGGCGGGCATCGGGTAGGTGCGCTGCGCGCCCGTGAGCACTTTTCGGTGTTATAGCACCCAAAAGTGCTCACGTGGCCGAAGGCCACCTATTCGGAATCGTCCCTCGCCAGGAACGTCGCGAACCGGTCGGCGGCGTCGGCGTGCTCGGGATGGGCGTCGACGAAGGCTCGGAGCCGGTCGGCGAGCCAGGCCAGGGAGACCTCCTCCTCGCCGCGCCGGTCCTCGAGCTCCTCGATGCCGCGGTCCGTGAAGTACACCTACTCCACGGCCTCCGCGATGATGGCCTTCTGCTCGACCTCGTGCACCTTCGCGACGCCGGCCGCGGGCGCAGCCATCCGGCGGCGGGAGATGCGGCGCAGGCCGCGCAGGGCCGGGACCTTCTCGGGCAGCCAGAGCCCGAGGAAGGGCCACGCCCCCTGGTTGGCCGGTTCCTCCTGGACCCAGGCGACGTCCGACACGTCTTCGTAGCGGTCCACGATGGCCGAGAGCTCCTCGGGCGCGATCGGGTACAGCTGCTCGAGCCGCACGATCGCGATGTCGTCGGTCTTCCCGGCCTTCTCCCGCGCGGCCGTGAGCTCGTAGTAGATCTTGCCCGCGCACAGGAGCAGCCGGGACGCGCCCGCCGCCTTCCCCGCGTCGGCGAACGCCGGGTCGTCGAGCACCGGCCGGTAACCGCCGGAGGTGAACTCCTCCACCGGGCTCACCGCGGCCTTGTTGCGCAGCATCGACTTCGGGGTGAAGACGATGAGCGGGCGGCGCACCCCGTCGGTGGCGTGGCGGCGCAGCAGGTGGAAGTAGTTCGCCGGGGACGACGGCAGGGCCACCGTCATCGACCCCTCGGCGCACAGCTGCAGGAACCGCTCGATGCGCCCCGAGGTGTGGTCCGGCCCCTGGCCCTCGTGGCCGTGGGGGAGGAGCAGCACGACGTCGGAGGTCTGGCCCCACTTCGCCTCACCGGACGAGATGAACTCGTCGATCACCGATTGGGCGCCGTTGACGAAGTCGCCGAACTGGGCCTCCCAGCAGACCAGCGCGTCGTGGTTCACCACGGAGTAGCCGTACTCGAAGCCGAGCGCGGCGAACTCGGAGAGCGCCGAGTCGTAGGGCATGAACCGGCCCTGGTCGACGGTCAGGTGGCGCAGCGGCACGTACTCCTCGCCGGTGTGGCGGTCGATCAGCACCGAGTGGCGCTGCACGAACGTGCCTCGCCGCGAGTCCTGCCCCGAGAGCCGGACGAGCTTGCCGTCGATCAGGAGCGACCCGAACGCCAGCAGCTCCGCCCACGCCCAGTCGATGCCCTCCTGGGTGTCGGTGGAGGCGGCCTTCCCGCGCCGCTCGAGCACCGGTTTGACGCGGGGGTGCACCGTGAAGCCCTCGGGCAGGTCGACGAACGCCCGCGCGATGCGCTGCACGACGTCGAACGGCACCGCGGTCTGCAGGGAGTTCGGCACCGCCTGCTCCCACTCGACCGACGGGCTGGGCTCGACCTGCGCCTTCTCCAGCTCGCGGACCTCGTTGAACACGTGCTCGAGCTGGCTGCCGTAGTCGCGCAGCGCGTGCTCGGCCTCGTCGAGCGAGATGTCGCCGCGGCCGATCAGCGACTCGGTGTAGGTCTTGCGGACCGAGCGCTTCGCGTCGATGACGTCGTACATCTCGGGCTGGGTCATCGAGGGGTCGTCGCCCTCGTTGTGCCCCCGGCGGCGGTAGCAGATCATGTCGATCACGACGTCGGCGTTCCAGCGCTCCCGGAACTCGACCGCTTGGCGCGCCACCCAGACGCAGGCCTCCGGGTCGTCCCCGTTCACGTGGAAGACCGGCGCGTCGATCATCTTCGCGACGTCGGTGCAGTAGTGGGTGGAGCGGGTGTGCTCCGGCGCGGTGGTGAAGCCGACCTGGTTGTTGACGATCACGTGCACGGTGCCGCCGGTGCGGTAGCCGCGCAGCAGGGCCAGGTTGAGCGTCTCCGCCACCACGCCCTGCCCCGCGAACGCGGCGTCGCCGTGCATGGCGACCGGCATCACGGTGAAGCCGTCCTCGCCCTTGTCGAGCACGTCCTGCTTGGCGCGGACGATGCCCTCGAGCACCGGGTCGACCGCCTCGAGGTGCGACGGGTTGCTCGTCAGCGAGACCGTGGTCTCGCCGTCGCCGAACATCCGGAAGAACTTGCCCTCGGCGCCGAGGTGGTACTTCACGTCGCCGGAGCCGTGCGCCTGGCCCGGGTCCAGGTTGCCCTCGAACTCCCGGAAGATCTGCGAGATCGGCTTGCCGACGATGTTGGCGAGCACGTTCAGGCGGCCGCGGTGGGGCATGCCGATGACGACCTCGTCCATCTCGTGCGCCGCGGCCTCGTCGAGCACCGCGTCGAGCAGCGGGATGACCGTCTCGGCGCCCTCGAGCGAGAAGCGCTTCTGCCCGACGTACTTGGTCTGCAGGAACGCCTCGAACGCCTCGGCGGCGTTGAGCTTGGAGAGGATGTACTTCTGCTCGGCGACCGGCACCTTCTCGTGCGGTACCTCGATGCGCTCCTGCAGCCAGGCGCGCTTCTCGGGGTCGAGGATGTGCATGTACTCGATGCCGATGGTGCGGCAGTAGGAGTCGCGCAGCACGCCGAGGATGTCGCGCAGCTTCATCGACTGCCGCCCGGCGAACCCGTCGACGGGGAACTCGCGGTCGAGGTCCCACAGCGTGAGCCCGTGGGTCTGGATGTCCAGGTCGGGGTGCTTGCGCTGGGGGTGGTCGAGCGGGTCGGTGTCGGCCATGAGGTGGCCGCGCGTCCGGTAGGCGTCGATCAGCTCGAGGATCCGCGCGGTGCGGTCGATCGAGGTCTCGGGGAGGTCCTGGGTCCAGCGGATCGGCTCGTAGGGGATGCGCAGCGAGGCGAAGATGTCGTCGTAGAACCCGTCCTCGCCGAGCACGAGGTGGTGGATCCGCCGCAGGAAGTCCCCGGACTCGGCGCCCTGGATGATGCGGTGGTCGTACGTCGACGTCAGCGTGATGATCTTGCTGATGCCCATGTTCGCGAGCCGCTCGGCGCTCGCGCCCTGGAACTCCGCGGGGTACTCCATGGCGCCGACGCCCACGATCGTGCCCTGGCCGACGGTCAGGCGCGGCACCGAGTGGTTCGTCCCGATCGTGCCCGGGTTCGTCAGGCTGATCGTGACGCCCGAGAAGTCCTCGGTGGTGAGCTTGCCGGTGCGGGCCTTGCGGACCACGTCCTCGTAGGCGGCCCAGAACTGCGCGAAGTTCAGCCTCTCGCAGCCCTTGAGCGCGACCACCACCAGCGAGCGGGACCCGTCCTTGCCCTGCAGGTCCATCGCGAGACCGAGGTTGACGTGCCCGGGGTCGACGACGGCGGGCTTGCCCTTCTCGTCGGTGCCGTAGTGGCGGTTCATGTTGGGGAAGTCCTGCAGGGCGCGCACCATCGCGTAGCCGAGCAGGTGGGTGAACGAGACCTTGCCGCCGCGGGAGCGCCGCAGGTGGTTGTTGACGACGATGCGGTTGTCGGCCAGGAGCTTCGCCGGCACCGCGCGCACGCTGGTCGCGGTGGGCAGCTCCAGCGAGGCCTGCATGTTCTTGGCGATCGCGTTCGCCGCGCCGCGCAGGGGGCGCACCGTCTGGTCGTCGGCCCCGTCGCCGTGGGTCTTCGCGGGGGTCGTCGACCCGGCCGCGGGCTTGGCGTCGGTCCGTGTCTCGTCGGCGGGGCGCACGGAAGAGGGCGCCGAGCCGTTGGCGGTGCCCGACGACGAGCCCTGCGACGGGGCCTGCTGCTGGGGGGACGACGACGCGGTGCTGCCGTCGGCCGAGGACTCCGAGGACTCCGAGGACTCCGACGACTCCGGCGGCTCCGGCTGTGCCGACGACTCGGACGGTGCCGACGACTCGGACGGTGCCGACGACTCCGACGGCGCCGAGGAGTCCGAGGTCGAGGACGTCGACGCCCTCCCGTTGACCGACGAGGACTGCGTTGCGGACCCCCCCGCGGCCTTGTCCCCGTCGGAGGGGGCGTAGTCCTCGAAGAACTCGTGCCAGGCCTCGTCCACGGAGCTCGGGTCCGCCAGGTAGCGCTGGTACATCTCGTCGACCAGCCACTCGTTGGGACCGAACTGGGCTGCCGGGCTACTCGTCGACACGGCTGGAGATCGCCTCAATCGCGTGCGGAGGTGGAAACGGACACCAGGTTAGCGCTCCGCGGATGCCCGGGTGGCGGGCCTGTAGCCGACTGCACCGGTTCATGCGACGGCGGCGTCGTCGCGGGCGGCGTCGTCGCGCTCGAGGTGCTCCTCGGCGTCATCGGCGGTCGCCGCGCCGGTCCGCCAGAGCATCGCGTAGCGCCCGTCGGCGGCGAGCAGCTCCGCGTGAGTCCCCTCCTCGACGATGCGCCCGCCGTGGAGCACGACGATGTGGTCCGCGCGCGCCGCGGTGGCCAGGCGGTGGGCGACGACGAAGGTGGTGCGCCGAGCGGCGACCCGGTCGCCCGCCGCGAGCACCGCCGACTCCGTGGCGGGGTCGAGGGCTGCCGTGGCCTCGTCGAGCAGCAGCAGCGCGGGGTCGACGAGCTCGGCGCGCGCGAGGGCGACGAGCTGGCGCTGCCCGGCGGAGAGCCCGCCGCCGCGCTCGCCCACGGGCTGGCGGAACCCGGCGGGCAGCGAGGCGACGACGTCGAGGGCCCCGACCCGCCGGGCCGCGTCCTCGATCTCCGCAGGGCCGGCGTCGGGCCGCCCGTAGGCGATGTTCGACGCGATGTCGCCCACGAACAGGTGCGCCTCCTGCGGCACGACCCCGAGGCGGTGCCGGAGCCCGGGCAGGTCGTAGCGGCGTACGTCGACCCCGTCGATGTGCACCGACCCCGTCGTCGTGTCGTAGAACCGGGCCACGAGCTTGACGATCGTCGACTTGCCCGCCCCGGTGGCCCCGACCAGGGCGACCGTGCGCCCCGCCGGGACCGACAGCGACACCGCGGAGAGGGCGGGCGTCTCGGCGCCCCCGTAGGTGAACCCGACGTCGCGCAGCTCGACGTCGCCGCGCAGCGCCCCCACCGCCACCGGGTGCTCCGGGGCGGGCACCGAGGTGGGCGTGCGCAGCAGCTCGGAGATGCGGGTGAGCCCGACGCGGGCCTGCTGGTAGCCGTCGAAGACCTGGGAGAGCTGCTGGACCGGCCCGAAGAACATCGACAGGTAGAGCAGGAACGCCACCAGGATCCCCGACGACAGGTCACCGCTCGCCACCCGTGCGGCCCCGACGGCGAGGACCGCGGCCTGGGCGAGGTCGGAGAGCAGGTTGGCGCCCGGGAAGTAGGTGGCGATCAGCCGCTGGGCCCGCAGGCGCGCCCGGCGGTAGGCGTCGCTGTTGCCCGCGAAGTGCCGGGCCGAGGCCCGCTCGTGGGTGTGGGCCTGGGCGACCCGCAGCCCGGCCACGTTCTCCTGCAGGTCGGCGTTGACCACGCTCACCCGCTCGCGCGCCTCGGCGTAGGCCTGCGACGAGAGTCGTCGGAAGACCACCGTCGCCACGATCAGGATCGGCATCACCGTCAACGAGACCAGGGCGAGCTCGACGTCGGTGACGAGCAGCGCCGCCGCCACGCCGACCACGGTGAGCAGGGCGACGACGGCCTGGGCCAGCCCGGTCTGCAGGAACGACGAGAGCGCGTCCACGTCCGTCGTCATCCGGGTCATGATCCGGCCGCCGAGCTCGCGCTCGTAGAAGTCGAGCCCGAGCCGCTGGAGGTGGGCGAAGCTGCGCACCCGGAGCAGGTAGAGCCGGCTCTCCCCGACGCGGGCGGTGAGGACCGTCTGCGCGAACACCACCACCCAGTCCACGAGGACGACCCCGAGGCCGACGCCGACGGCCACCGCGAGGACCGACGGCGCGCGGCCGTTGATGCCGCCGTCCACCGCGAGGCGGGCCAGCGACGGGAACGCCACGGTGGCGAGGGCGTCGACCGCGACCAGCGCGATCACCACCGCGAAGGCGAGGCGCACCGGGCGCAGCAGGTGCGCCAGCCGGAACCCGGGATCGGGTGCGGTGGGGTCCTCGCCGTGCAGGTCGGGCCGCTCGTCGGCGGGGGGCAGGCTCGTGAGGGCGGCCCGCATCTCGCGCGAGGAGACGGTCCCGTCGAGACCCGCCGCGACCGGGTCGGGCCGGCCGCGGTCGCCCGCCGGCGCGTCGGCGGGATCGGCGCGCACGGGCTCCGTCGGCCACAGCGAGGGCGTGGTGCCGTCCGGGCCCGGACCCTCGGCGTCGTCGATGCGCGCCCGGGTGGGCTGGTCGATGCGCTCGCCGGGGCCGGCGAGCAGCGCGGTGAAGAGGTCGCAGCGACCCGCGAGCTCCTCGGCGGTGCCCACGTCGACGACGCGGCCCTCGTCGAGGACTGCGATGCGGTCGGCGAGGGCGAGGGTGGAGCGGCGGTGGGCGATCACGAGGGTGGTGCGCTCGGCGGTGACCGCCCGCAGCGTCTCGCCGATCGCGGCCTCGGTGGCGGCGTCGACGGCGCTGGTCGCGTCGTCGAGCACGAGCACGCGGGGGTCGTAGAGCAGGGCGCGGGCCAGGGCCACGCGCTGGCGCTGGCCGCCGGAGAGCGTGAGCCCGCGCTCGCCGACGCGCGTGCCGTAGCCCTCGGGCAGGTCGCGGATGAACTCGTCGGCCTGGGCGGCCCGGGCCGCGGCGCGGACCTGGGCGTCGGTGGCGTCGGGGCAGCCGTAGGCGATGTTGGCGCGCACCGTGTCGGAGAAGAGGAAGGCCTCCTCGAACACCACGCCCACGGTGCGCCGGAGCGCGGCGAGCGAGAGCTCGCGCACGTCGCGCCCGCCCACGCGCAGGGCGCCGCCCTGCACGTCGTAGAAGCGCGGGACGAGCAGGGCCACCGTCGACTTCCCGGAGCCCGCGGTGCCGATCACCGCGAGCGTCTCGCCCGGCCGCACCGAGAGCGTGACCCCGTCGAGGACCGGCTCGCTGCGCGCGTAGCCGAACCGGACGTCGTCGAGCTCGAGGCCGACCGGACCGTCGGGCAGGGCCGCCGGCTCCGGGGGGTCGACGATGTCGGGCTGGGAGTCGATGAGCTCGTAGACGCGCTCCACGCCCGCCCGCGCCAGCTGGCCGGTGACGACGACAGCGGCCACCATCCGCGCCGGTGCGATGAGCGCCGCGATGTAGGTGGTGAAGGCCAGGAACACCCCGATCGTGATCTGGCCGTTCAGGGCGAGCGCGCCGCCGAGGGCGAAGACGACGAGCTGGCCGACGGTCGGGAGGGCGGAGAGCGTGGGGGTGAGGCGCGCGGTGAGCCGCGCCGCCCGCAGCCGGTCGCCGTAGAGCCGGGCGGCGACCCCGGCGAGCCGGGTGGTCTCGCGCTCCTCCTGCCCGAAGCCCTTCACCACGCGGACCCCGGTGACGGCCTCCTCGACACCCTGCGCCACCTCGGCCGCCCGCTGCTGGGCGGACCACGTCGCCGGGAAGAGGCGGCGGCGCATCACCGTCGTGAACACCAGCGCCACCGGCAGCGTGATCAGCGCGACGACGGTGAGCAGCGGCGAGAGCCACGCCATGATCGCGATCGACACCGCGACCTGGGCGAGCGTGCCGACGGAGTACGGCACGATCCCGATCAGGCCCTGCACCTGCTGCAGGTCGGAGTTCGCGCGGGAGACCACCTGTCCGGTGCGCAGCGCGTCCTGCCGGGGCCCGTCGAGCCGCGAGATCGAGTCGAACACGCGGCGCCGCAGGTCGTGCTGGACCGACAGCGAGAGCCTGCCCCCGAGGTAGCGGCGCGTGAACGCCATGGCGAACTTGACCAGCGCCAGCGCGACGACCGCGGCGACGATCGGGGCGAGCCCCGCCGTGGAGCCCTTCACGGCCCGGTCGACCGCCACCGCCACGAGCAGCGGCCCCACCGACTCCAGCCCCACGCCCAGGGTGGAGGCGCCCACCGAGGCCGACGTCAGGCCGCGGTGGCGCCAGCAGTCGAGGGAGAGGCGGCGGACCCAGCCGCGCCGGGGGTCGTCGGGGCGGCTGGGCCCGGGGTCGGAGGCGGTGTCGCTGGGGGCGGGGTCCGTGATCTCGATCGTGGTGGGGGCCTCGGGCGAGGCGGGGTCCGGCACGCGATCCAGGCTAGGTCGACTCCCCGACAGGTGCTTCCCGACGGCGAGGGCGCCTCCGGCGTGCGCACGAGCCCTGCTGAGGACGGCCGGGGAAGATCAACGGGTACCTGGCGGGGTGTCGAGGGGTCGGTAACCCCGCCAGGTGCCCGGTGATCATGAAGCGGGACGTCCCCGTCGCCGTCGTGCCCGTGTGGGCCGCTCCTCGTGGGCCCCCGTGGTGACCCGCGGGCCCGCTCGTGGTGGAATCACCGCGTGATGCGCCGCGAGGAGTTCGACCCGTTCTGGGTGAGCCGCCGCGCGCAGGTGTTCGACCAGCGCTGTCGCTGACGACGAGTCCCGTTCCCCCGCGCGGCCCCTCGGCCCCGGGGAACGTCCTCCCGGCCGGCGCCCGACGACGACGGCCGTCCCACCCGAGGATTCGTCCCGTCATGACCGCCGTCACGTCCGAGCGCGCCGCTGTCGCCACCGACCCTCGCGCCGTCCACCTCGTCACCCACCCCGACCCGCCCGTCCTGGCCTTCCCGCCGCGCTCGGTGCACGGCGATCGTCGCCGCTGGCACGACGGTCCCACCCCGGTGAGCCTCGCCGACCTCACGACGATCACCGGCCAGGTCGCCGCCGAGGTGGCCGCGGGGCTGCACGAGGTCCGCGTCGACCACACCCACCGCTGGTCGCGGCGCCTGCACGCCGACCCGCACCTCGACGTCTGGCTCATCAGCTGGGCGACCGAGCAGGCCGCCGAGCTGCACGACCACGGCGGGTCGATCGGTGCGCTCACCGTGGTCCGCGGGGAGCTCACCGAGTGGCGCTGGTCCGCCGGCCGCGCGGCCGACCACGAGGTCTCTCCCGAGGAGCTCGCCGTCTCCGGACCGGGGCTACGACGGCGTGCGCTGTCGGCGTCGTCGGCGGCGGCCTTCCCGTTGGGGCACGTGCACGACGTGTCCAACCGCCGCTGCGAGCCCGCCGTCAGCGTCCACGCCTACTCGCCGCCGCTCTCGGCGATGTCCTACTACGCCGTCGAGCGGGGCACCCTCAGGCGGACGCGCTCCGAGCTGGTGGAGCCCGGGGCGTGCCCCGAGGGCGGCGAGGTCCTGACGTGACCACGATCGGCGAGGTGCTCGCGGCGGCCCGCACCCGGCTGAGACGTCTCGAGCCCGGGGCGGCGGCCGCCGCGGTCCGGGACGGCGCGCGGCTGGTCGACATCCGGCCCGGGTGGCAGCGCCTCGCGGAAGGCACCGTCCCGGGGGCCGTGGTGATCGAGCGCAACCACCTCGAGTGGCGCCTCGACCCCACCTCGGACGCGCGCATCCCCGAGGCGGTCGACCACGACGTGGCCTGGGTGGTGCTCTGCTCCGAGGGCTACACGTCCTCGCTGGCCGCCGCCGCGCTGCAGGACCTCGGGATCCACGGGGCCACCGACGTCGTCGGGGGGTACCGCGCCTGGGAGGCCGCGGGCCTGCCGACCGCGCCGGGTTCCGACGAGCCGCCGGACTACGCGGCGTCGTCCCGAGGGCGGTAGGAGGCGCGCTCAGGTCGCCACGGCGCGCAGCTCGATCTCGAGCTGTTCGCGCAGGCGCGCCGTCTGCACCTTTGTCGAGGACATCGGCCACTCGGTGACGAAGCGTACGTAGCGAGGCACCTTGAAGCCGGCCAGGCCCGCGGCGCAGTGCTCGATGGCGTCCTGCTCGGTGAGCGTAGCCCCCGGGCGCAGCTCGATGAATGCGGCCGCGACCTCGCCGTACTTCGCGTCCGCGACCCCGACGACGTGCGCCACGCTGACCTCCGCCAGCTCCTGGAGGTAGCCCGCGATCTCGATGGCCGCGACGTTCTCCCCGCCGATCTTGAGCATGTCCTTGAGACGTCCCTGGAACCGGAGGCGGCCGTCCTCGGTGATCGCCCCGAGGTCGCCGGTGTGGAACCATCCGCGGTCGTCGATGCACTCCGCGGTCCCGGCGGGGTCGTGCTGGTACGCCGCGAACATGCTCGGGCCGCGCACCACGATCTCACCCTGCCGACCGACGCCCGGGTCGGCGCCGGCCTCGTCCCGGATGCCGATCTCGATCCCGGGGAACGGCGGTCCCTGGGTACCGAGGCGGACGTCGTCGCCGTCGTCCGGGGACACCATCACCACCGAGCCGCCGAACTCGGTCATGCCGTAGGCGTTGACCAGTCGGGTGTACGGCATCCGGCGCTGCATCGAGCGCAGGGCGGGAGTCGGGGCGACCGTGAAGACGGTCCGTACCCGGCGGAAGGACCCCGGTCCGTAGTGCGGGCTGGCGAGCATGCCCTCGGTGAGCGCCGGGAAGGCGGGAAACATCGCCGTGACGCCCTCGCCCTCGACGAGCTCCAGCGCGGCCTCCGGCTCGAAGTGGCCCATCGTCACCATGGCCCCGAACGCGTGCATCGTTGCGATCATCGGCTGTGTCGAGGCCGTGTGGAACATCGGGCACGGTGCGAACACACGGTCGCCGTCGCGGTACCCGAGCCGCTCACGGGTGCAGACCCCGGTGCGGACGAGCGCCTCGTGGGTGAGCAGGCAGCCCTTGGGCATCGACGTCGTCCCCGACGTGTAGAACATCATGGCGATGTCGCGCACGGCGACGCGTCGTCGTCGCTCGTGCACCGCCTCGCGCGTGGCGTCCCGCGCGAGCCGGGAGAGCTCCTGGTCACAGTGGAAGGCCGACGCCTGCTCGGGGTCGAGCGTGACGACGGCCTCGAGGTGCGGCGCGGCGTCGGCGTGCAGCCGCGTCACCTGCCCCGTCGCGAACGTGCCCGCCCGCTCGACCCGGCCGAGCGCCTCGGTGACCACGTCCGCACGCCGCGTGGGATCGCCGGCGGCGTCGCCCACGAACAGGGCGCGCAGCTCGGCGTCCGCGATCACGTGCCGGAGCTCGCGGTGGCGGAACCTGGCGTTCACCGGCACGACGACGGCGCCGAGGAACAGGGCACCGAACAGGATCTCGAGGAACTCGGGCCGGTTGGGCATGAACAGTCCCACGCGGTCCCCGGCGGTCAGGCCCATGCCGAGCAGGGAGCGGGCGACCGTGGTCGCTCGCTCCTCGAGCTCGCGGTACGTCCGGCGCGTGCCGGGGAAGACGACCGCGTCGTGCTCGGGGCGGTGGACCCGACCCCGCACCACCAGGTCGCCGACCGTGCACAGCTCGAGGTACTCGTCCATCGCGCGGGTCACACCCTCCTCCGCGGGGGCGGCCGGATCCCGGCTCTCAATCTAACGCATCTGACAACCGTTTGGTGGCCGGACGGCACCGGGATTCCGGGTCGTCGGACCTCGCGGCGCCGACCCCTTGACCGGCCTCGGTGTGATGCTAGTCTCCGCCGAATACCAAACGATCGGTAGGCGTCCAGGGAGAACCGGCATGAAGACACGAGGAGCCCTGCTCTGGGAGCCCGGCACGCGCTCGGGCTGGAGCGTCGAGGAGATCGAGCTCGACCCGCCGAAGGAGCACGAGGCGCTGATCCGGCTGGCCGCCTCGGGCGTGTGCCACTCCGACGACCACCTCGACACCGGCGATATCCCGCTGCCATGGTCGCCGGTGCTCGGCGGGCACGAGGGCGCCGGGATCGTCGAGGAGGTCGGCCCCGGGGTCACGGACGTCGCCCCCGGCGACCACGTCGTCCTGTCCTTCCTGCCGTCGTGCGGGCGCTGCCGCATGTGCGTGAAGGGGAAGTCGAACATGTGCGAGCTCGGCGCAGGCGTGCTCGCCGGCCTCGCCCCCGACGGGACGCACCGCGTCCACGCGCAGGGTCAGGGCGTCGGGTGCATGTCCTACCTCGGGACGTTCGCGCCGTACGTCGTCGCCCCGCTCGACGCGGTGGTGAAGATTCCGGAGGAGATGCCGCTGGACAAGGCCGCGCTCATCGGCTGCGGCGTGCCGACGGGGTGGGGCTCCTCGGTGTACGCCGCCGAGATCGAGCTCGGCGACACGGTCGTCGTCGTGGGCACCGGTGGGGTGGGGATGAACGCCGTGCAGGGCGCGCGGCACAAGGGCGCGCGCAACGTCGTCGCCGTCGACCCCGCCCCGTTCAAGCGGGAGAAGGCCGTCGAGTTCGGTGCGACCCACGTCGCGGCGGACTACGACGAGGCCGGGCGGATCGTCGAGGAACTCACCAACGGCCAGGGGGCCGACCGCGTGATCATCACCGTCGGGGTGGTGACCGGCGACCTCATGAACCCCGCCCAGGAGATGACCCGCCGCGGCGGGACGATGGTGCTCACCGGGGCCGCACCGGTGCTCCAGCGCGACGTGCCGTTCGACCTGTTCACCTTCGCGATGTCCGGCAAGCGCCTGCAGGGCTCGCTCTACGGCACCACGACCTCGCGCACCGACGTGCCGCTGCTCGCCGACCTCTACCTGCGGGGCGAGCTCAAGCTCGACGAGCTGATCACCCGCACCTACGCGCTCGACGACATCAACCAGGCGTTCCGCGACATGCACGACGGCAAGAACGTGCGCGGCGTCATCGTCTTCGACTGATCTCCACCGCCACCGACCCCGGGAGCCCTGCCATGCCCGACGCGAACGACCGCGCCGAGATCGTCCAGGCCACCTACCTCTACGCCCGCGGCCTCGACCGCTTCGATCCGAAGGAGGCGCTGTCGGCCTACACCGACGATGCGGTCTGGGACGCCAGTGCCGTCGGCCTGCAGCGCTACGAGGGCCGCGAGCAGGTGCTCGCCTTCTTCGAGCGCGACTCCGGCTCGATGGCCGAGCAGTTCCACGTCATGACCAACCACGTCGTCGAGTTCGACGACGACGACCACGCGCACGGCACCAACTACGTCCTCTCCGAGGGCCGCACCACGAACGGCGCGTCGATCAAGGCGGCCGCGCTGAACACCGACGCCTACCGGCGGACCGCCGACGGCTGGAAGATCGCCAGCCGCGTGATCACGCCGCTGACCACCCCGCAGATGGAGGGGTTCGAGGCGTGAGCGCCACGGAACCGACCGAGCGTTCGCGTGCCGGTCAGGACGGCTCGGGAGGCAGGCCGAGCTCGGCGACGAGGCCCTCGGCCAGCACGGACTTGCGGATCTTCGTCGCGGACATCGGCCAATCGGTGACCACGCGCACGTGACGCGGCAGCTTGAACGCAGCCAGCGCGGCGCGGCAATGGGCCAGCAGCTCCTCCGGCTCCACGGGTGTCCGTAGCTCGACGAACGCCGCCGGCACCTCGGTGAGGCGCCGGTCCGGCACCGCGACGACGGCCGCGGTCACCACCGCCGGGTGCGCGGCCAGCACGGCCTCCACCTCGAGTGCGGCGACGTTCTCGCCGCCCACCTTGATCATCTCCTTGAGCCGGCCGTGGTAGCGGATGCGCCCGCCGGGGCCGATCGAGCCGAGGTCGCCGGTGCGGAACCAGCCGCCGGAGGTGCGCGACCGGGCGGTCGCGCCGGGGTCGTTCTCGTAGCCGTCGGCCAGCCCGGTGCCGCGCACGACGATCTCGCCGCGCTCGCCGTCGGGCACCCACTGCTCGCCCGCGGGGTCGACGACACGGATCTCCCGTGCCGCGGAGCGGGCGGCCGTTGGTGCCCAGGCGGATTCTCGTCGGGGTCGTCGGGCGAGGTCGTGGCGGCGATCCCGCCGACCTCGCTGCTGCCGTAGGAGGTGATCTGGACGGTGCCCGGCGCCCGCCGCTGGATCGCGGCGAGGGTCGGCGGCGGGCCGACGTTGAGCATCAGACGGACCCCGTCGAACACCGCGTCGAAGTCGGGGCGCTCGAGCAGCGCGTCGATGACCGTCGGGAAGCAGGTGAAGGCCACGGTGACCCGGGTGTCGCGGATCTGGGCCAGGGCGCGGACCGGGTCGAAGCGCCGGTCGGTCACGAAGCCCCCGCCGGCGTCGAGCACGGCGAGCAGCGGCAGCACGAAGCTGAGGTGGAACAGCGGCAGGACGTCCCAGAGCACGTCGTCGGCGGTGCACCGGAACCGGTCGCGGCCCACCGCTCGCGCCACCCCGACGAGGACCTCGTGGCTCAGCGGGCAGCCCTTGGGGCGCGCGGTGGTGCCGGAGGTGTGGACGACGAGCGCCGGGTCGCGTACCGCCACGCGGTGGCGGGCGGCGGCCACGCGCGCGGCGACGGCCGCGGGCTCGGCAGCGGGGGTGCAGGGCACCGAGATGAGCCCGGCCGCGTCCGGGCCGACGGCTCCCTCGGAGCCCACCAGGACGCCCGTCAGGCCCCACGACGGGCGTCCCTCGGCCGCGCGGCGCAGCAGCGCGGGGAAGCCGTCGGGGGAGTCGGCGTGGTCGGTGAGCAGCACCGCCGTGACGCGGGAGTCGTCGAGGACGTGGCGGACCTCCGGCGCGGCGAAGCGGGTGTTGACCGGGACGGCCACCGCGCCGAGCAGGAGCACCCCGAACAGGGCCCGGAGTCCCGACACCGAGTTGTCCACCAGCAGCCCGACCCGGGAGCCGTGGCCCAGCCCGTGCCCCGCGAGCTCGTCGGCCACCCGCTCGGCGCCGGCCAGCACCTCGCTCCACGTGGCCCGGCCCGCAGGGGTGACGACCCCGGCCTCGGTGGCCCCCGTCAGGGCGGCGCCGCGCACGAGCAGGTCGCCCACCGTGCAGACCTCACGCCATTCCCGCGCCCCGACTGCCGGGCCCGGGGGCGGCGCGAGCGCGCTCACCGCGCCGCTCCGGGTCGCCGGGCCGCGGCGTGGCGCCCGGCTCGGTATGCGAACACCATCCCGGGGCCCAGCGTCCCGCCCGCCCCGCCGTAGACCATGCCGGTGGCCCCGGCGGCGGCGTTGCCCGCGGCGTAGAGGCCGGGCATCGGCGCTCCGGACAGGTCGAGGACGCGGGCGTCGGCGTCGGTGCGTGGACCGCCCTTGGTGCCCAGCGCCCCGCTGTGGATCTCCACCGCGCAGAACGGGCCCTCGTCGAGGGGACCGAGCGTGGCGCCGGGGCCGGGGTAGTGGGCCAGGTCGCCGTTCCAGCCGTCGTACGCGCTCACGCCGCGGCCGAACTCGGGGTCGGCGCCGGTGCCGTCGCCCACGGCGGCGTTCCACCGCGCGAGGGTGCTCTCCAGCTCGGCGGCGGGCAGCCCGAGCGCCCCGGCGAGCTCGGCGACCGTGTCGCCCCGGGCCATCCACCCCGTCGGCTCGCGGTGGCCGAGGAAGCCGTAGCGGCGCAGGTACCCGCCGTCGAACACCAGCCAGCACGGCAGGTTGGCGTAGGCGAACGTGGTCGGGTCGAACTGGTGGAAGGCGCCGCCGAGGGCGTTGTAGTTGGCGGCCTCGTTGGTGAACCGGCGCCCGCGGCGGTTCACCATGATCGAGCGGGGCAGGGTGCGCTCGGGCAGGACGAGCCGGGCCCGCTGCCGCCCGAACGCCTCGTCGCCCGGTACCTCGATGGTGGGGACCCACCACGCCTCGCGCATGGCGGCGAGGTCGGCCCCGGCGGCCATAGCCATGCGCAGGCCGTCCCCGGTGTTGGTGGGCACGCTCGCCGGGCTGGTCATCGGGCCGCGCAGGAAGGTGCGCACCAGCGCGGGATCCCACTCGAACCCGCCGGTCGCGAGGACGACACCGGCCCGCGCGGCGATCACGCGCTCGTCCGCGCCGTCGCGTACCCGGACCCCGGTCACCCCCTCGGGACCCCGGACCAGCTCGGTCGCGGCCGTGCCGGTCAGCGCTTCCACCCCGCGGTCGAGCAGCGCGGCGAGCAGTCCCCCGACGAGGGCGTGACCGCAGCCGCGCAGGTCCTCCTCGCGCCGGCGGGCGCGCTCGTCCGCAGCGACCCCCGACCCGCCGCCCAGGGGGGTCTCGGTGAGCTGCAGGCGCGGCACCCGTTCGGCCGGGACGACCCGATCGGCCCAGGCCCCGAGCCGGCGGAAGGAGAACAGCGCCGGGTCGAGCGAGCGGCCACCGCGCGGGAGCCCGCCGGGATGCTCCGGGTGGTAGTCGGGCAGGCCCGGCACCACGTGATAGCGCACCGGGGTCGCCGCCTCGATCCAGCGGACGAACTCCGGACCGGTGTCGACGAACGCCGCGGCCAGCTCCGGGTCGATCAGGCCGTGGGACAGCGACTCGAGGTAGGCCAGCGCGGCCGCTCGGTCGTCGACGACCCCGGCGGCCCGCTGGTGCGGGTTGGCGGGGATCCAGGTGGTCCCGCCGGAGAGGGCCGTGGTGCCGCCGACCCGATCCCCCTTCTCGACCAGCGCCACCGAGGCACCGGCGTCGGCCGCGGCCGTCGCCGCCACCAGCCCCGCGCCCCCGGTGCCGAGGACGACGACGTCGACGGACGGCTCCACGGCTCCTCCTCACTCGCCGGCTCGGGGCCGAGCACGTTCGCCAGCCTCCCTACCAAACGGCTGGATGGTAGTTTACGGTCGCCGGAGGAGCCAGGTCAGGCGGGAGGCACGGTGCCGATCGAGCACGTGGGCGCAGCGGACCCCGGAGGGCACGCGAACGGGAACGCCCCGGACGACCTCGTCGGCCTGCGCCTACCCGGGGGCCGCTGCCGCATCGAGCCCTACGAGAGCACGCTGCTGCACGACGCGGTCCGCTCGCCCCGGCGTCCGCGACCCCACCCGATCTGGGCCTTCCTCGCGCCGCAGCGCGCCATGGGGCTCACGCTCGCGGAGCTCTTCGAGCGTCTGGGCTGCCCGATGTCCGAGGGCCCGCTGCTGGGATCCTTCGCCGCGCACCTGCGCGCCGAGCCGGCGTGCGACGTCGAGCTCGCGGTGAGCGGCGGCGTGACCGCGGCCCGGCGCAGGAGCGGCCGGGTGCTCGGCGTCTTCGACGAGGTCACCGTCGTCCTGGACCTCACCGCGGCGGCCGGGGCGCCGGTGCTCACCGCGACCTACGGGTTCCTGCTGCCGCGGGGCGGCGCCCCTCGCCCCGCCGTCGCGGCGACCCCCGTGGCCTCCGGTGGTGGCGGAGCGGCGCCTGCTGCCGGGGAGGAGCAGACGGGAGCGCCGATCACCGTCCGCTCCGAGGACATGGCGCTGCTCGCGCTGCTGCTCCGCGACCCCAACCCGATCCACTTCGACCCCGACGCCGCCGCCGCGCTCGGGTTCGGCCGGGCCTGCGTCAACCAGGGCCCGGCCAACCTCGCCTACCTGCTGACCGACCTCGCGGCCCGCTGCCCCGACGCCGCGCTCACCCACTACGCGGCCCGGTTCCACGGCACGGTCCTCGCCGGTGACGTCGTGCGCCCCGCGGCGGCCCCGCTCGGCCCGGGCCGGTGGCGGCTGGCGCTGCGCGGCGCGGACGGCAGGGCCCTCGTCACCGGCGAGGCCGCGACGGACACCGGGGCAACATCGTAACTTCGAGGCCCGTCGTCGGGTGCTCGCGGGCGAGGGGCCCGAGGAGATCGTCGCGGTGCTGGACGCGGAGGTGCGGCGTGCCATCGATTCCGCTCACCTGTCCGAAGGGCCATCATCTGGGGCATGACGCGCGGGCCCGAGACCTGGATCACCGAACTGACGCCGCTGTCGTTCCTGCGACGCTCGGCCGGGGTCTATCCCGACAAGACGGCGATCGTCCACGGAGCGCAGCGCTGGAGCTACGCGGAGTTCGCCCGGGACGCCCAGCGCCTGGCCCGGGGCCTGCGGGCCTCCGGGGTGGAGCCCGGCGACCGCGTCGCGTGCCTGCTGCCCAACGTCCCGGCGATGCTGCACGCGCACTTCGGCGTGCCCCTGGCGGGAGCGGTCCTCGTCGCGGTGAACACCCGCCTGTCGGCCGAGGAGGTCCGGTACATCCTCGATCACGCCGGCGCGACGGTCCTCGTCGTCGACTCCGCCCTGCTGGGCACCGTCGAGCCGATCCGCGACGGCCTGGAGACCGTCCGCGAGGTGGTCGTCCACGTCGACGAGGAGGGGCCCGACGCCGGAGCGACGGTCGAGGGTGCGACCTACGCAGACCTCCTGGCGCGGGGGGACGACGGCGAGGACCTGCCCTGGGCGGTCGACGACGAGCGGGGCACGATCTCGATCAACTACACGTCCGGCACCACCGGCAAGCCCAAGGGCGTGCAGTACCACCACCGCGGCGCGTACCTGAACTCGCTCGGCGAGATCATGCACAGCTACCACGACCCGGCGACGGTCTACCTGTGGACGCTGCCGATGTTCCACTGCAACGGCTGGTGCACGCCGTGGGGCATCACCGCGATCGGCGGCACCCACGTCTGCCTGCGCGAGGTGCGCGGGGACGCCATCTGGCGGCTGATCGGCGAGCACCGGGTCACCCACCTCAACGGCGCCCCGACAGTGGTCACCACGATCATGAACGCGCCCGAGGCGCGGACCCTCGACTACGCCCTCGTCGTCACGACGGCGGGCGCCCCGCCGAGCCCGACGACGATCCTCGAGATGGAGCGGATGGGGTTCCGCATCGTCCACGTCTACGGCCTCACCGAGACCTACGGCCCGTACACCGTCTGCCAGTGGCAGGACACGTGGGCGTCGCTGGCCGACACCGAGCGCGCCCGGCTGCAGGCCCGCCAGGGGGTCGGGATGATCCAGACCGATGCGGTGCGGGTGGTCGAGGTGCTCGCCGAGGACGTGACGGACTGGGCGTCGGTCGAGCTGGTCGACGTGCCCGCCGACGGCACGACCATGGGCGAGATCGTCATGCACGGCAACAACGTCATGTCGGGCTACTACCGCGACCCGGACGCGACGGCGAAGGCGTTCGCCGGCGGCTGGTACCACTCGGGCGACCTCGGGGTCATGCACCCCGACGGCTACGTCGAGCTCCGCGACCGCGCCAAGGACGTGATCGTCTCCGGCGGAGAGAACATCTCGACCGTCGAGGTGGAGCAGGCGGTGCTCTCCCACCCAGCGGTGCTCGAGGCCGCCGTCGTCGGCGTCCCCGACGACCGCTGGGGGGAGCGGCCGAAGGCGTTCGTCATCCTGCGCCAGGGTCAGAGCGCCGAGCCCGATGAGGTCATCGAGCACGTCAAGACCGCGATCGCGCGCTACAAGGCGCCGCGCGAGGTCGAGATCGTCGGCGAGCTCCCCAAGACCTCGACCGGCAAGATCCAGAAGTTCGAGCTCCGGGCCAAGGAGTGGGGCGGGCAGGAGCGGCGCATCAAGGGCTAGACCTGGACGTCGAGGTCACGAACGGGTAACGATGGCCGCCGTTGACCCGATGGGACCAGTGATGAGCCTTCCGACTGACCCGTTCGCCGCGCCCTCGAGCGGCCCCTTGGCGCTGCGGCTCGCTCGCGCCGAGGATCAGGCCCCCGCGGCGCGACACCGCGTGCGCCGGCGCGCCCTCGCGGCCGCGACCGGCACCCTCGCCGTCGGCGCCGCCGCCGTCGGGGTGGCCTTCGGCGCCGGCACCGGCACCGACCTGTCGTCGACGGCGTCGACCCTCGCCCCGGCCGCAGGCGCGGCGACGACGCTCGCGCCACCCGCCGTCGGGGCCCCGATCGTGCCGTCCGGACCGACCCCGTCCGCGGTGACGACGCGACCGGCCCCCGTCGCGGAGTCGACGCACACCACCCGCAGCCGACCCACGACGCGGGCGGTGCCCGAACGCGAGCAGGAGGCCCGCGACGCCCTCGCGGGGATGCGTGCCCGCGCCGCGCAGCTGCGCGAGCAGGCCTGGGAGCGGGCGCTCGAGCGCGCCGTCGTCGCAGGCGCCCGCAAGCACGGCCACGCGCGGGGGCACCACCGCTAGGCATGGGCAGACCCGCTGCGGGGAACGCAGCGTCGACCGTGCACGATGCACCCACGCACGCCGGGTCGACCGCGGCTCCGGCGGGGCAGGACAGGAGTTCGTAGCCGTGAGCGAGCAGTTCGCCGAGCACGCCGACGTCGTCGTGGACAACGACACGACCGCCCTCGACGAGGCCCCGTCGGTCCTGCTCGACGAGGACCGGATGGACGCCGACCCGCTCGAGGACGGCATGGACACCGCCGAGGGCTACAGCCGCGACCTGCGCCTGGGCGGGACCCGGGAGTCCGAGCGGGAGCAGGACACCCTCGCCTACCGCATCCCGCAGGAGGAGCCCGACGTCACCGCCGAGGAGCCCCCGGACCGACCGATCGCGGCGACCCCGGCGATGGACCTCGACGAGTCGGTCGACGACGCCGCCAACGCCGTCGACGGCCCCGCGTACCCGGACGGTGCCGTCGAGGCCGAGACGCTGACCGAGGGGGGCGGCGAGGTCGAGCTGGGCGTCTCCTCCGAGCCCGGGGCCGCCGAGCCCACCGGGCTGCCCGCGCAGGACGAGACCGGTGAGGTCGCCGGTGTCGAGCACGAGTGGCTGACCGAGGGCGCGGAGGCACAGGCCCTCCACGTGGAGCAGGAGAGCTGACCCTGCCCACGCTCCGGCCCGTCCTGCGCGACCGCCGTCTCCTGCTGGGGACGGCGGCGGTGGTGGCGCTGCTCGTCGTGTTCGCCCTGGGCGCGCTCGTGGGCGGGTGGCGGCCGTTCTCCTCCCAGCCGGAGGTCTACACGTTCGGCCCGGGCGGAGATCTCCCGACGTTCGTGCTCTTCGACGGCCAGTGCGCCAGCGGCAAGCTCGGGGACGGTGCGGTCTACTCCAGCGGGACCGACACCCCGTGCGGTGACCCGCACGACGTCGAGGTGGTGGGCACGGCGACCCCACTCAACGAGAGCCGGCAGGTCAGCTACCCCGGCGCCTCGGCGCTGGCCGACTTCGGCCGGGCGTTCTGCGCGATGGTCGTCTCCTCCGGGCAGGTGGCACAGAACGCGAGCGGCGTGGACCGTTCCGACCTCCGGGTGGCGGCGATCGTCCCGGGGCAGGCCGCCTTCGATGCGCCGAACGGCCCGAACACAGGGTCATCCGGCGGAAGGCTCGTCTCCTGTCTCATCACGCGTGCGGACGGACAGAAGCTCACCGACCGTTTCTCCGTGATCTGACCGTTCCGCACAGTGAAGACGGTCTTGCTCAGATCAGGTGTGACGCGCACCATTCCGGGGCATGGCGACCAGTGCGGGGGCTCCTGACCTGTCCGATCCGGCCGTTCGGCGTCGGATCAAGCGACGCGCCGTCGTCGCGAGCACCGTCGGTACCACGATCGAGTGGTACGACTTCTTCCTCTACAACACCGCCGCGGCGCTGGTGTTCGGGCCGCTGTTCTTCAACAGCACCGCGTCCGGCGGCGTGCTGGCCGCCTTCGCGACGCAGTTCGTCGGGTTCGCCGCCCGTCCCATCGGCGCCGCGGTCTTCGGCCACTACGGCGACCGGATCGGCCGCAAGTACTCGCTGATCGTGACGTTGCTGCTCATGGGCGGCGCCACGGTGCTGATCGGCGTGCTGCCGACCTACGCCTCGATCGGGATCTGGGCCCCGATCCTGCTGACCCTCCTGCGAGTGCTGCAGGGCATCGGGGTCGGCGGCGAGTGGGGCGGCTCGGTGCTCATGGCGATGGAGTGGGGCCACCGGCGCCAGCGCGGTCTGATGGCGTCCTGGCCGCAGGTGGGCGTGCCGATCGGGCTGGCCCTGGGCACCTCGGTCGTCTACTTCTTCTCCGGCCCCGGGTTCCTCGGCGGCGGCTGGCGCTGGCCGTTCATCGCCTCGCTCGTGCTCATCGCCGTCGGGCTCTTCGTCCGGCTCACCGTGCTCGAGTCCCCGGCGTTCGCGGCGCTGCGGACCCGGGGCGGCGTGGTCAAGATGCCGCTGGTCGACACGCTGCGCGACCAGTGGCGCGACGTGCTCAAGGCGATGTTCGTCCGGACCGCCGAGCAGGCACCGTTCTACCTGTTCACCTCGTTCGTGCTGGTCTACGGCACGGAGCACCTGAAGCTGGGGCGGTCGGGTCTGCTGCTGTACCTGGTGTACGCGGCGCTGGTCGGGATCGTCTCGGTGCCGTTCTTCGGCTGGCTCTCCGACAAGCTGGGCCGTCGTCTGGTGTACGGCGTCGGGGCGGTGCTCACCGGCCTCTACGCGTTCCCGTACTTCGCCCTGCTCGACACCAGGGTCGGCGGCATCGTGCTGCTGGGGATGATCCTGGGCCTGGTGTTCCACGACATGATGTACGGCCCGCAGGCGGCGCTGATCGCCGAGAGCTTCGGCACCGGGGTGCGCTACACGGGGGCCGGACTGGGCTACCAGCTCGCCTCGATCATCGCGGGCGGCCCGGCGCCGCTCATCGCCGCAGCGATCCTGGCCGCGACCGGCAGCTCGTTCTGGATCTCCATCTACATCGTCTGCTGCGCGGTGGTGACGTTGATCGCGCTCGCGTTCATGCACCCGCGGCCGCCGGACGAGGACGACGAGCACTCCGAGGAGGGCGCGCCCGTCCCCGTGGTCGCGGGGGAGTCGGCCCGGCTCGGGGAGGGTCCGGTCTCGCAGTCCTGACCCGCTGGGATCCTGGGAGGCGATGACCCGCCCGACGATCCGCCCGCTGACGCCCGACGCGCTGCTCGACGCGCTCGCCGAGGAGGTGCACGCGCGGCCCGTTCCCGGAGATCGGGGACAGCCCGGGTCGGTGCGGGTGCTGGTGGACGGTGCCGCGGCGGCCCGGCCCGACCGGTGGGCGGACGGGCTGGTCGAACGGCTGCAGCGGCTCTCGCGGGCGGTGCTGCGGCTGTCGGCGTGGGACTTCCTGCGCCCCGCGTCGGTGCGCCTCGAGCGGGGGCGCACGGACCCCGACGCGTTCTACGACGACTGGCTCGACGCCGGGGCGCTGGTCCGCGAGGTCCTCGCCCCGGCGGCGGCCGGACGCCCGGTGCTGCCGCGGCTGTGGGACGTCGAGACCGACCGCGCGGTGCGCGACGCCCGGGTGGAGCTCCCACCGGGCGGGGTGCTGCTCGTCGACGGAGCGCTGCTGCTCGGGCGTGGTCTGCCCGCGGAGATGGAGGTCCACGTCTCGCTGTCGCCCGGGGCGCTCGCGCGGCGGACCCCCGAACCGGACGCGTGGACGCTGCCGGCGTACGCGCGCTACGCCGAGGAGGTGGACCCGGTGGCGCTCGCCGACCTCGTGGTGCTCGCCGACCACCCGGACCGCCCGGCGCTGCAGATCCGGGGCTGAGGCACGGTCAGGGCCGCACTCTCGTGCATCCTCGCCCCCGTGGACGAGGCCCGCGACGTCGCGCTGCGTGATCTCTGGAGCCGGCTGGACGCCTCCGGCCCGCCGCCGGAGCCCCGGTGGCTCGGTGAGTCGTCCGGCCTCGCCTGTCCGCTGCCCGTCGATGCACTGGCCCAGGCCGCCGTCGCCACCGCCGCCGGCGCTGCCGCCCTGCTGCACGGCGGGGGGATGCCGGAGATCGACGCCGCCCGGGTCGGCAGCTCCTTCCGCGCCGACCAGCTGCTCCGGGTCGACGGTGAGTCCCCCGGCGGGTTCGCGCCGCTGTCGGGGTTCTGGCGGACCGCCGACGGCTGGGTCCGCACCCACGCGAACTACCCACACCACCGGGCTCGTCTGCTGGCCGCCCTGGGTTTCTCCGATGACATCGAGGACCCGCAGGAGCTCGCCGCCGCGCTCGCGGGGCGTCCCGCCCGCGAGGTCGAGGACACCGTCACCGCGGCCGGTGGCGTCGCGGTCGCCGTCCGGGACCGGGCCACGTGGTCGTCGTCGGCACCGGGCCGTGCCGTCGCGACCGAACCCCTCGTGACCGTCCGGCGCAGCGAGGCGCCCACACCCGCCGTCGGGACGGGATTCCGCGTCCTCGACCTCACCCGCGTGATCGCCGGCCCCGTCGCCACCCGCACCCTCGCGCTCGCCGGGGCCGACGTGCTGCGCGTGGACCCGCTGCACCTGCCCGAGCTCCGCGCACAGCAGGTCGACACCGGGCTCGGCAAGCGCACGACGCTCCTCGACGCCGCCGACCGGCGGCTGCGCGACCTGGCCGACACCGCCGACGTCGTCGTCACCGGCTACCGCCCCGGCGCGCTCGACCGGTTCGGCCTCGCGCCGGAGGACCTGCTCGCGCGGCGGTCCGACCTCGTCGTCGTCCGGCTCGACGCGTGGGGCTGGACCGGGCCGTGGGCCGCGCGTCGGGGGTTCGACAGCATCGTGCAGGCGGCCTCCGGGATCGCCGTGGCCTGTGCCCGCGACGACGGACGGCCGGGCGCACTCCCCGCGCAGGCGCTCGACCACGCGACCGGCTACCTCGCCGCCGCGTCGGCACTGCTCGGGCTGGCCGAACGGCCGACCCGCGGGGGATCGATCCGCGAGCTGGCGCTGGCGCGCACCGCGGAGTGGTTGTGGTCGGGCCCGGTCGGCGGTCTCGACGACGCGCACCGGGTGCCGGCGGTCGACCCGGTGCGCCAGGTACTCGGCTCGCTCGAGGTGCCGCCCCCTGCTGTCGTGATGCCGGGCGGCCCGCCGTCGTGGGCGGCGCCGGCGCACGAGATCGGGGCCGACGAGCCGAGGTGGGCCCGCTGACGACGGGGCTCTTATGCCACTGGATGCAAGCAAAGCCGCTTCGCTTGCGCCCCAGGGCGGTCGCGTGGGTGCCCGCCGTTAGCGTCATGTCCATGGTGGTCCGCAACGCCCCCGTCCTCACGCAGGTGGCGCACGACGTCGAGCCGGTGCGGGTCGAGGTGGTGGGCGCGGCGGATGTCACCCCGCGGATGCGACGGGTGCGGCTGCGGGCGACGACGACGGGTGCGGTCGCCGCGCTGGGGACGCTCTCGGCCTCCGGGCCGACCGACCACGCCAAGCTCTTCTTCCCCCTCGAGCCGGGCGGCGAGCCGCAGCGCCCGGAGATCGGGCCGCGCGGGCTGGTCGCGCCCCCGCCGGGGCGGCCGCGGCCCTACCGGGAGTACACGCTGCGGAGGATCGACGACGACGTCGTCGAGGTCGACTTCGTGCGCCACGGCGCCGGCCTGGCCGGCCGCTGGGTGGAGGAGCCCCAGGGCGCGCTGTGGGTGTACGGCCCCCGGTCCTCGCTGGTCGCCGAGGCCCGCGACTGGTACCTGCTCGGCGGCGACGAGACCGCCCTGCCCGCGGTGACGCGGTGGTTGCGCTCGCTCCCGGCCGGCGCGACCGGGCTCGCGCTGATCGAGGTCGCCGACGCCGGCGAGGAACAGGACCTGGCCGCGCCGCCCGGCGTCGAGATCCGCTGGCTGCACCGCGACGGCGCCGAGCCCGGGACGACGACGCTCCTGGGCGACGCCGTCGCGGCCTGGGAGCGCCCCGACGGCGAGGGCCTGGCGTGGATGGGCGCCGAGGCGTCGGCCCTGCGCCCGGTCCGGCGGCGGCTGCGCGACCTGCTGCCCACCGAGTGGATCGACCTCGACGGCTACTGGCGCCGTGGGGTGGAGGGGACCGGGTTGGGCTAGAACAGTTAGCGGACGCGGAAGAGCCAGAGGAGCCCGAGGACGGGGAGGACCAGCGGGACGAAGCCGTAGCCGCTGCCGAAGTCGCTCCACACCGTGGCGTCGGCGAAGTCCTGCGGGGCGAGGACGGTGAACAGGCCGATCGCCACCACTCCGACGAGCTCGATCCACACCGCGGTGAGCGCGAGCGTCCGGCGTCGTCGACCGATCGCGACCGCGGCGACGATGTAGACCGCGGCCGAGAACGCCGAGAGCAGGTAGGCCAGCGGGGCCACGTGGAACTGCACCGCGAGCTGGAAGACCGCACGGGCCCCGGCGGAGATCGCGAAGATGACGTACACGACCAGCAGGACCACGCCCGGCCCGCTGTTGATGCGCCGACGGGGCGCCGGGGTCGAGGTCGTCGACGGCTCAGACACGGGTCGCCACCCAGACCTGCGTCGTGCGCAGCACGAGCACGGCGAGCGTGAACCCCGCGATCCCGAGCACCACCGAGCCGTACCGCGTCCGTTCCCGGTACGCGAGCGCCGCGCCGACCGGCAGCGCGATCACCAGGGCGATGAGGTACCCGACGATCTCGGCGACGGCTCCCCCGCTCCGCCCGCCCTGCACGATCAGCAGGACGACGGCGAGCACCGCCTGGAGCAGCGCGACGACCTCGATCACGAGCAGGGCGAGGCGGTGCCAGTACGTCGGCGCCTGGTCCAGCAGCGCCGACACCGCGCACCACAGGGCCCAGACCAGGGCCGCGACGCCGAGCACCCAGGCGATCGGGATGATCACCCGTCCATCCTCCCACCGGCGACATGGGCGGCGGACACGTCGGGCACCCTCGTCGTCGTGCCCCGGGACGACCTCGCCGCCACCCTGCGCAAGCTCGACGGACAGAGCTACGGCCGCTACAAGTCCCTCGTCGGGGACTGGCCGTCGGATGCGCCGGAGCCGGTCACGCTCACGATCGTCCGCGTCCAGGCGGACCCGTTCGCCCCGCCCTCGCGGATCCGCGTGCGGCTGCCCGACGCCGCGCCGCAGGACCTGACGACGACCGCGGACCGCCGCCGTGCGCTGTCCGGCTTCCTCCTGCGCCGCCTGCGCCGCGCGCTGCGGGGCACACCGGTGCACGTCGACGCCGGCGGGCCCGAGGTCCTCGAGCGCAGCGCCGGGCGGGTCGAGGCCGACGGCACCGTCACCGTCGAGCTCGGCGTGCCGATGCCCGGGCCGAAGCGCCGCATCCTCGGACGGGAGGCGGCGACGCTGCTCGGCGAGACGCTGCCCGCCGCCGTCGCGCAGCTGCGGTGGACCGCCTTCTCCGACGACGACCGCCGTGCCGCCCGCGAGTTCGTCACCACCGTGGAGGATGCGGTCGCGCTCCGCGCGGCGCTCGCGGACCGCGGCCTGATCGCGTTCGTCGGCGACGGCGCCGTGCTCCCGCGCCGGTCCGGGGTGGACGACCGACCGCTCGAGGACGCGACGCGGTTCGTCTCGCCCGATTCCCTGCAGGTGACGATCCCGACGCCGAACGCCGGGGAGGTCACCGGGCTCGGCGTCCCCGAGGGGGTCACGTTGATCGTCGGTGGCGGGTACCACGGCAAGTCGACGTTGCTGCGGGGGATCGAGGCCGGCGTGTACGACCACCAGCCCGGCGACGGCCGCGAGCGCGTCGTCGCCCGCGACGACGTGGTCAAGGTCCGGGCCGAGGACGGCCGCAGCGTCGTGCGCACTGACGTGTCGGCGTTCGTCTCGCACCTGCCGTCGGGAGAGCCCACCGAGGACTTCTCGACGACGAACGCGTCGGGGTCCACCAGCCAGGCCGCGTCGATGGTCGAGGCCGTGGAGGCGGGGGCGGGCGCGCTGCTCGTCGACGAGGACACCTCCGCCACCAACATCATGATCCGCGACGGCCGGATGCAGCAGCTGATCGAGACCGAGCCACTGGTGCCGTTCGTGGAGCGGATACGGCCGTTGTACACCGAGCGCGGGGTCTCGTCCGTGTTGGTCATGGGCGGCTCGGGCGACTACCTCGGGGTCGCCGACACCGTGATCATGATGGACTCGTACACCGGGTCGGAGGTCACCGCCCGCGCCCACGAGATCGCCGCGCAGGGGGCCACGCGCGCCGTCGAGCACTCCGGGTTCCCGCCGGTGACCCGCCGCGTCGTCGACCCGTCGTCGCTCGACCCGACCGGCCGTCAGGGAAAGCGCCGCGTCACCGCCCGCGGGGTCGACACGCTGACCTTCGGGGAGGACGACGTCGACCTCTCCGCCGTGGAGCAGATCGTCGATCGCTCGCAGGTGACCGGGATCGGGCGGGCGCTGGCGCTCTTGGGGGAGGGCGTGCTCGACGGGACGATCCCGCTCGGGGAGGGCCTCGACCTGCTCGACGCCGAGCTCGGCCGCGCCGGCGTGGACGCGCTGCTCGGCGGCGGGCGCGACGCGACCGACCTCGCCGTGCCGCGCCGCCACGAGGTCGCGGCGGCGCTCAACCGGCTGCGCACGCTCAAGGTCCGCGAGCTGCTGCGCGGGACGCCGTGAGTCAGTCGAAGGCGGCGATCTCCTCGTCGGAGTAACCGATCTCCGCCAGCACCTCGGCGGTGTGCTGGCCGAGCAGCGGGGGCGGGCTCGTCGGCGCCGGCGGTGTCGCGCCCGGTCCGGAGACCTGCACCGGGAACCCGGTGCCGTAGTACGTGCCCACGCCGGGGTGCTCCATCGTCACGTGGTGCCCGCGCTCGACCGACCACTCGTCGGCGTAGAGGTCGTCGAGCGAGTTGATCGGCCCGGTGGGCACCCCGGCCGCGTCGAACGCGGCCGCCCAGTGCGCCACCGACTCGTGACGCATCACGTCCTCGACCAGCGCCATGAGCTCCTCCCGACGGCCGGCGCGGTCGGCGTTGGCGGCGAAGCGCGGGTCGTCGACGAGGTGGTCGAGGCCGAGCACCTCGCAGAAGCGTCGCCACAACCGCTCGCTCCCCGTGGCCACGATCAGCGTCCCGTCGGCGCACGCCATCGGCTGGTAGGGCACGACCGTCGGGTGGGCCGACCCGAGACGGCGGGCCCGGGTGGCGTCGTGGAACACGGCCTGCGCGGCCCAGGTGTGCCAGGAGGTCTGGGCGTCGAGCAGCGAGACGTCGACGTACTGCCCCTGGCCGGTGGTGTGGCGTGCCTGGAGGGCCATGAGGACGCCGATGACGGCCCAGGTGCCGGCGTTGAGGTCCCCGATCGGGAGGCCGACCTTCGTCGGGGGCCCGTCCGGCTCGCCGGTCAGGCTCATGATGCCGCCCATGGCCTGCGAGAGGACGTCGTAGCCGGGACGGTCCCGGTACGGCCCGGTCTGGCCGAACCCGGAGATCGCGACGTGGATGAGGCCGGGGTTGGTCGCGCGCAGCGCGTCGTAGTCGAGGCCCCAGCGCTGCAGCGTCCCCGGTCGGAAGTTCTCGACCAGGACGTCGGCGCGGGCCGCGAGCCGGCGGGCCGCGTCCTGACCGCGCTCGGTGGTGAGGTCGAGGACGATGCCGCGCTTGTTGCGGTTGGTCGAGAGGTAGTAGAGCGAGATCCGTTGGTGGTCGGGGTCCGCGCTGTCGTGGTTCTCGTCGTTGAGGAACGGTGGGCCCCAGCCCCGGGTGTCGTCGCCGAAGGGCGGCTCGACCTTGACGACGTCGGCGCCCATCTCGCCCAGCCATTGGGTGGCGTAGGGGCCGGCGAGCACTCTCGACAGGTCGAGGACGCGGATGCCTTCCAAGGGACGCACGGCTCCGGACGCTACGTCGCCATCGTCTGGCAGGCTCGCCCGAGCCGCCGCCGACTTGACCGGCCACCCGCGCCCGGCCACGGTCAGGGGATGGCGGGTGATCCGGACGAGGTGCGCGACGGGGTCGGTCTCACCCATCTCGACCAGGAGCTCCTCGCCGGCGACGACGACCATCCGCCGGTCGCCAAGCGCGCCCTCGTCGACCACCTCGACGCCGTCGGCGACCGGATCCTGCCGCTGCTGGCGGGCCGGCCGCTCTCGGTGGTCCGGGCCCGGGGCCGCGAGCGGTTCATGCAGAAGAACCTGCCCAAGGGTGCTCCGGAGTGGATCCGGTCGGTGACGTTCTGGTCGGAGAGCTCCCAGCGCGACGTCCACTACGCCCTCGTCGAGGACCGCGCGACGCTGCTCTGGTTCGCCAACCAGCGCGCGGTCGAGTACCACGTGCCGCTCACCCTCGCCGCCGACCCGGGCACCCCGACCCACCTCGTCCTCGACCTCGACCCACCCGAGGGCTCCGACCTGCGCCCCGTCGTCACCGCCGCGCGTGCCGTACGCGAGGTGCTCCGCGAGGCCGGCTTCGACCCCGCGGTGAAGACCTCCGGCGCCAAGGGCCTGCACGTGGTCACGCCGATCCGCCCGGCCTCGATGGAGGACGTCCACGCCGCCACCCGCGCCGTCGCCGCCCGCGCCGAGCAGCTCGATCCGGAGGGCACGACGACGGAATTCATCCGCGCCGAGCGGGGCGGCAAGGTCTTCCTCGACGCCACCCGCGCCGGCAACGCCACGGTCGTCGCCGCCTACAGCCCGCGGGCGCGGCCGGGGCTGCCGGTCTCGTGCCCGTGCGACTGGGACGACCTCGATCGCGTCGTCCCCGCCGAGATCACCGTGGCGACCCCGGATCGCTTCCTCCGGGGTCCGAGCTGGGAGGAGCGCCTCGGCGAGGCGCGCGCGATCCCCGGCGACCTGGTCGAGGAGGGCCACACGATCCCCGTCGCGCGGGTCGCGGCGATGCACGAGGGGAAGCGCCGCAAGCGCGCCGCCTCCCGCGACGACGGCTGACGGAGTGTCAGGTACCGTCGGTACCGAAAACGTCGTCGTCGCGAGGAGGGGTAGCCGTGGACCTCGCCGGGATCGGACCCGTCAAGGACGCCTTGACCACCACCAACGACCTGCTGGAGAAGGTGCTGGGGGAGCTGCGTCGCACCAACGACGCGCAGCTCGACGCCGTCGTGGCCGAGCTTCGGGCCGTGCGCGCCTCGGTCGACCGCCTGGTCGCTGCGCAGGAGGTCGCGGCACCGGCCCCCTGACCCTCCGAAACGGCGCAGAGTGCTCGCTGTGCGTCACGTAGGTACCGCGCGCCGACCTCACGACGCACCTGGAAGGGTGACACCTGACAGGTCCGGTGGAGGTGGGTGTGCGACGACGGGTGCTGCGTTGGCTCCGGCGCACCGGGGTCGCGCTCGTCGGGGTCGTCGTCGCCGTCCTGGCGCTCGTTGGGCTCTACCTGGCCTGGGACGACCTCGCGCCGGTGCACGTCGCCGTCTCCGTCCCGGGGTTCACCGTCGACGCCGCCGGCGTGGCCACGCACGTCGAGCACTGGGCCCCCGTTCACCCGTCGGGGCAGCCGCCGGTGGTGCTCGTCCCCGGGTTCGCCGAGTCGACCTACGTGTTCTCCCGCTTCGCGCCGCGGCTGGCGCAGGACCGCGACGTCTACGCCTACGACGTCCGCGGCTACGGCTACACCGCCCACCAGGGGCCCTACACGCTCGCGGCCGACACCGATCAGCTCCAGGGGCTCCTCGCCGCACTGCGCCTGACCCGCCCGATCGTGCTCGGCCACTCACTCGGCGCCGCGATCGCGCTGTCGCTGGCCCTGCGCGACCCGGGCGCGGTCACCGGGGTCGTCGTGGCCAACGGTGACGGCACCCCGTACTTCGGCAGCGACCGTTCGGGGGGCGGCGGTGGGGGAGGCCTTCGCACGCTCCTGACCCTGCCGCCGCTCGGACCGGCCGTCGTCACGGCCCTCGTGCGGCACCGCGACCCGATCCGCCGGCTGGTGATCTCGCAGTGCGGCCCGGGCTGCCCGACGGACGACCCGGCGATCGACCGCTGGCGGGCCCCGTTCCTCGCGCCCGGCGGCGTCAGCGCCTTCCTCGCCATCGCCCGCCAGCCCCTGATCGGCCTCACCGACGACCAGGAGCGCCAGGTCCGCGTCCCGACCGCGGTGTTCTCCTCGAGCGAGGATCGCACCTTCGACCACACCCAGGCCCTCGCGACAGCGGCCCGGCTGCACACCGGCCTGATCGCCGAGCTTCCCGGCGCCCGGCACCTCGCGCTGCTCGGCGAGCCCGACCAGGTGCTCGCCGCGATCGGCCCGCAGCTCGACGCGCTGGCGGCCCAGGCCACCCCGCGCCGGTAGGCGAGGATTCCTCGTGGTTGGGCGCGCGGAGAGCGCGGGCATCCGGACGCCGCATCGAGCCCGAGGAGGATTCGACGATGGCGGACACCCGCAACGGCCCCGAACTGCACCCGATGACCGAGGAGCTGGCCTCCGGGCCGAACTTCGCCTCGGTCGCGACGAACCTGCCCAGCGGGCTGGTCCAGAACCAGGTCCTGTGGTGCGCGATCAAGGACGGCCGCCTGGTGCTCAACACCGAGACCCACCGCAAGCGGTTCGAGAACCTGCAGAAGGACCCACGCATCACGGTGCTGATCCGCGACGAGAAGGACCCGTATCGTTACGCCGAGGTGCGTGGCTCGGTCACCGAGTTCACCACCGGCGACGAGGCCCGTGCCCACATCGACGAGGTCGCGCAGAAGTACACGGGCCAGGACTACCCGCCTGACGCGATCAAGTCCGAGCGCGTGATCCTCTGGGTCACGCCGCAGCGGCAGACGATCATCGACCAGAACGTCGACATGAGCGACTGACCGGGAACGAGCGGCTGGAGGGGAGGCGGGGATGTCGGGCGACGACGTCGCGGGCATCGTCCTCGTGCTGCTCGCCGCCGTGGTCAACGCGTGCTCGACGGTGCTGCAGCGCCGCGCCGCCCGCGACGAGCCCGACGACGTCGCGTTCTCGATCGGGATGCTGTTCGACCTGGTGCGCCGACCGTCGTGGATCGGCGGCATCCTCTGCATGATCGTCGGCTTCCTGCTGCAGGCGGCGGCCCTCACCGTCGGCCGCATCGCGGTCGTGCAACCGCTGCTCACCGCCGAGCTGCCGCTGACGCTGCTGCTGGCCGCGTGGGTGTTCTCCCACAGCCTGCCCGCGCGGGAGTGGGTGGCGATCGGCGCGATGGCCCTCGGGCTGGCGGTCTTCGTGTTCTGCCTGTCGCCCTCGGGCGGCGAGGTCCTCCACGTCCCTCTCGCCCGGTCGCTGATCGCGCTCGGCATCGGGCTGGCCGGGGTGGTCGCGCTCACCCTCGTCGGGCGGATGCGGCACGGTCAACCGCGCGCGGCCGCGCTCGGCCTCGCGACCGGCACGCTGTTCGGCATCGTCGCCGCCCTCGTCGCGTCGGTCGGTGCGGCGTGGGCGGGCGGCTTCGTCGGCCTGTTCACGGCCTGGCAGACCTACGCGGTGATCGTGCTCGGCCCGACGTCGTTCTTCCTGCTGCAGTCTGCGCTGCAGGCCGGTGAGCTGGATGCCTCCCAGCCCGGGTTCACGCTCATGAACCCGCTGGTCGGCGTGCTGTGGGGCGTGTTCGTGTTCGGCGAGCAGCCGCGCGGCGGCCCCTGGGTCGCCGGCGAGCTGGTCGGCGCCGCCGTGATCGTGGCCGCGACCCTGCTGCTGGTGCGCTCACCCGCGCTGCGTGCCGGCGGCCCGTCCGCCGACGCGGCGCCGGCCCGCTCCGGGTGACGACGGCCGTCCGCGCCGGATGCTGGTGTGTGACCGTGATCACAGCTAGCGTGAGCGGTCGGCGGACACGGCGGCACGAGGCGGTCGGACATGAGCGACACCATGAAGGCCCTGGCGATCCTCGGCCCCGGCAAGGTCGGGCTCGTCGAGCGGGAGATCCCGCACGCCGGGCCGGGGGACGCGGTCGTGAAGACCACCGCGGCCCTGATCTGCACCTCCGACGTACACACCGTGGCCGGCCTGCTGCCGGTGCCCGACGGGCGCCTGCTCGGGCACGAGAGCGTCGGCATCGTCCACGAGATCGGCGACGGCGTGACGTCCGTGCGGGTTGGCGACCGGGTCGCGGTCAACGCCGTCACGCCGGACGGCACCTGCGACAACTGCCAGGCCGGCCACACCTCGCAGTGCCGCGGCGCGCTCGGCGGCTACCGCTTCACCGTCCAGAAGGACGGCAACATGGCCGAGTACTTCCACGTCAACGACGCCGACTACAACCTGGCGCCGATCCCGGAGGCGCTCGCCGACGAGGCCGCGGTCTACGCCTGCGACATGCTCTCCACCGGGATCATCGGCTCCGAGAACGCGAACATCCCGATCGGCGGCTCCGTGGCGATCTTCGCGCAGGGCGCGGTGGGCCTCTCGGCGACTCTCGGGGCCAAGCTGCGCGGCGCGGGCCTGGTCATCACCGTCGAGGGCATCCCCAACCGCGTCGAGATGTCCCGCCGCTTCGGCGCCGACGTGGTGATCGACCCCTCGTCGGGGAACGTGGCGGAGCAGATCATCGCCCTCACCGACGGCGGCGCCGACTCCACGGTGGAGGCGCTGGGCAACCAGGTCACCTTCGAGGCCGCGCTCTACGCGACGCGCCCCGGCGGGACGTTGTCGAACGTCGGGTACCACGGCGAGTCCGGGCCGACCGTGACCATGCCGCTGGACGCGTGGGGCCTGGGCATGGCCGGCAAGAAGATCGCCACCGACCTCTGCCCGGGCGGGCGCCTGCGCATGGAGCGGCTCATGCGCCTGCTCGTCAACGGCAAGATCGACCCGACGCCGATGACGACCCACCGGATGCCGATCGACCAGGTCGAGGAAGCATTCGACATGATGGCCCACAAGCGCGACGGCATCATCAAACCGCTGATCACCTTCTGATCAGGGTCGGTCCGGCGCCAGGCCGAGCAGCCGCTCGAGGAGCCGGTGGCGCAGGACGAGGCTCAGCACCACGAACCAGGCGACCACCGCGGGCACGACCATGTAGACGACGGGCGGGTCGGGCGCGGTCAGGCCGAAGTAGCTGCGGGTCGTGGGCACGATCAGCACGACGACGAGCGCGACGAACAGTCCGGCCGCGAGCCACACCGGGCGGCGGTCCGGGCTCACGGGCGCCCACGCGGTGAACGGCCGCGCGGGTGGCTCGAGGAACAGGATGAGCGCGATCGAGGCGACCGAGACGAACATCGACAGCCCGCTCTGCGCGCCCAGGGTGGCCGACGCGGTGACGAAGTCGGCGTCCACCCCGTAGCGCAGGCCGGTGTAGCTCTCGAACAGGCCGTACACGTTCCCGGGGAGGTTCGGCCGGCTCAGGCCGCTGCGGACGATCTCGTAGAGGTAGGCGTAGACCGCGGTGCCGAACCCGGCGGTGAGGATGCCGACCGGGAGGACGAACCGGGCGAGCGAGACCAGCAGGTCGTCGGCCGGTGCCGCGGGCCGGGCCCAGAGCGTGAGGAAGAACGTGGGCACGCCGACCGTGAACAGCGTGAGCCCGACCTGCGTGGGCGTGTAGGGGAACCCGAGCCCGAGCAGCGTGACCGTGAGGATGACCAGCATCTGGGTCACCACCCGGCACAGGAACAGGTACATCGAGGAGCCGACGCCGGCGACGATGCGCCGGCCCTCGGTACGGGCGGGCGGCAGCGTGGTGAAGGAGTCGTCGAGCAGCACGATGTCGGCGACGTCGCGGGTGACCGCGCTGCCCGAGCGCATCGCCACACCGACGTGGGCGCGCTTGAGCGCGCGGGCGTCGTTCACCCCGTCACCGACCATGGCGACGTGGCGCCCCCGGCGGCGCAGCGCGTCGACGATCCGCTCCTTCTGCTCCGGTGCGATCCGGCCGAACACGGTGAAGGTGTCCACGGCCTCGTCGAAGCGCTCCGGCTCGAGCGCCGCGAGCTCCGGGCCGCCGATCGCCTCGCCCGTCAGGCCCGCCCGGTGGGCGAGCGCCGCCACCGTCACGGGGTCGTCGCCGGAGATCACCTTCGTCGCGACCCCCTCCTGCGCCAGCCCGGCGAGCACCTCGGCGACCCCGTCCCGCAGCTCGTCGCCGAGGACGACGAGCGCCTCGGCCGACAGCGTCGGCAGCGACGCGCGCCCGGCATCGTCGTGCAGTCCGCGCTCCGCGGGACCCGTCGCGAGCAGCAGCACGCGCAGCCCCCGCTCGGCGTGCGCGCGGGTCTCGCGCAGCAGTCCGTCGACGACGTCGGACGCGTCGCGCAGGTGGGGCGCGAGGGTGGCGGGAGCGCCGACCACGACGGCGCGACCGCCCACGACGAGGCCGCTCCAGCGCAGCGCCGAGCGGAACTCGACCTCGTCGTCGATCCGCGGGGCGGCCGACCCGGGCAGCGTGTCGTCGCCGGCGAGTGCCGCGGTGGTGGCGTTGGGGGCGCGCACCGACCGGGCGAACGTGCCGAGCAGCGTCCGCGCGCGCTCCTCGGACGCCCCGGCGACGGGGGCGACCCGCACCAGGGTGAGCCGTCCGCTGGTCAGCGTCCCGGTCTTGTCGGTGCAGATGACGTCGACGCGGCTGACTGCCTCGACGGCGTTGGTCTGCTGCACGAGCGCGCCCCGGCCGGCGATACGGGCGGCACCCACGGCGTAGGCCACGGCGATGAGGAAGAACAGCCCGTACGGGACCAGCCCGGAGAGCACCGCGGAGGTCTGGACGAAGCGCAGGACGGTCGACCCGTCGAGCAGCGCCTGCGCCAGGATGGCGCCGCTCATCAGCAGCACGAGCAGGATGACCAGCCGCACGACGACGTCGATGCGCCACTGCAGCGGGGTCTGGTCCGTGGTGTCGGCCCGCGCGGCGAGGGTGAGCCGGCCGGCGTGGCTCGCGGCCCCGACCGCCTCGGCGCGCTGCCACCCCTCGCCGGAGGCGATCGAGCTCCCCGACAGCAGCCGGTCGCCCGGGGCCTTGGGCACCGGGTCGGCCTCGCCGGTCAGCAGCGACTCGTCGACCTCGAGGGCGTCGTCGCCGACCACCTGTCCGTCCACGACGACCTGGTCACCGCCGCGCACCCGCAGCATATCGCCCTCGACGACGGCGGCGGGCGGGACACGGCACTCCTCGCCGTCGCGGACGACGGTGACGGGCTCGCGGGCGAGCAGCTGCAGGCGGTCGAGGGCCCGGCGGGCCCGGAGCTCCTGGAACGCCGAGAGCGCCGCGTTGATGATCCCGAGCCCGACGCTGACCAGCGCGTCGGAGTAGCGCCCGAGCGCCAGCAGCGCGACGCCGATGACGAACAGGACGTTGTTGTAGAACGAGAAGACGGTGGTGCGCAGGATCCGCGCGGTCGTGCGGCTCGAGCCCCGCACCGGCGTGTTCGCCCGTCCCTCGCGGACGAGCTGCGCCGCGGCAGCCCGGGAGAGGCCCTCGGGTGCCGCGGTGGCCGTCATGGCGCCGGATCCTGGCAGCTCCCCGCTCCGACCGCCGATGCGCGCCCACCTGCGCTCCCAACTCGCGCAGTGATCGGGCGCGCCGGACGTAATGACTCGGTAACGGCGTGCGGATAGACCCGGACTTCGCGGTCAAGGCCGCCCGAGTACTCGATCTCTACAAGGGGTCTGGGACGGGGAGGCGCTCGACGACGACGAGTACGTGATCTCCGCCGATGAGAAGTCCCGTGCGCCACGAGGCGCTGATGAAGCCGTGCGGGAGGAAGGACCCGCCGCTGGTCATCACAGTGACCGGTTGAAGCTGGAGGCAGATCGAACCCTGGGTCAGGGGTGAGGTCGGGAGCAGCCTCGACAATGTAGGGGCGAGTTGGAACTGCCAGACGGCTCGTACCCGCGAGCGAGGATGGGAAAGGCGTAGGGAAACCGAACCAGTGGCAGAAGCCCCGTTAGTCGTCAGCGGCCTGGTGAACCTGGTGGATGGGTCGCTTTGCGGTGCTGGACAGGCCGTGGCTTTTGGCCTGTTCGCTTCCGTCGTCTGTGTGATTTGGGCGGCGGGAGGCCCGGGCCAAGACTGTGATGTGCGGCCCGTGGCGATGCCGTCGGGGTATAGCTGGGCGCTGACCCCCATCGCAACGGACATCAGCGAACGTGGGAAGCGGTCCGGTGCCGCCCTGTCCGGCCGGAGGCCATTTGGCCGGTGGGCAGGCGTGACGCCCGCTGTGGGCATTGGGTCGCGGCGGAGCCGCCGTAGTACTCCGAGCGTAGGAAAGCTGCGTACATGGGGAAGGGCGGCAGCGTGATCAGCAGCGATGATGGTGGCGGGGAACCGTTGAATAGCGGTGCACCGGACGAGTTGGCCCTGGCACGGGCCGAACGACGGGTACTCGATCACCAACAGAAGCTGCATCGATGGGCGCGGGCCGACCCGCACAAGCGGTTCGGCGACGTGTTCAACTTGGTCTGCGACCAGGCGACGCTGTTGGTGGCCTGGGAGCGGGTGTCGGGCAACCGGGGCGCCAGGACCGCCGGCGTGGATGCGGTGACCCGCCGCCACGTCGAAGAGGACATCGGGGTGTGGTCGTTCCTCGAGGAGCTGCGTTGCTCGCTCAAGGACGGCACCTTCACCGCGCAGCCCGCCCGCCAGGTGATGATCCCGAAGAAGAGCGGGAAGCTCCGCGAACTCGGGATACCGACGGAGGCGGCATAGTGCCGCGTCGTCCAGCGATGATTTGGGTTTTGTTGTAGTCACGCATCCCTTCCACCCGCTGTGTGAGCAGCGCCTGGAGGTTCTGTTCGTCAAGCGCCGGGGCCGGGAGCTGGTGTTCGTGTGCTCCGGCGGGGTGAGTGGCCAGATGACGGTGCCGCGGTCGTGGACCGACCGGGGGGAGCCGGCGCAGGCGCATCGGTTGGCGGTCGAGGGGCTGGCCGAGCTGCTCACGGTGACACGCGCGGTCGAGGGTCGTTGATCGCCGGGCCTGGGCAAGACACACTCTTGTGTAATGACAGCCCACAAGAACGATCTCGCTACCGCGTCCACGCGGGCGCTGGTGGCCCGTCGACGCCGCCTGGCGGCGCGCCTCGGCGATGTGGAGCAGGTGCTGGCCGGGTCGCTGGTCGAGCAGACACGACGTTGCGGCAAGCCGGGCTGTCGGTGCGCGCAGGGCGACCCGCACGGCCCGTATGCCTATTTCGCGCCGAGACCGGGCGGTCGCGGCCGGTCGAAGTACGTGCCGGCGAGCCTGGTGGCCGCGGTCCGAGCCCGGCTGGCCCGGGGCGAACAGGTCGAGACAACGTTGGCGGAGATCTCGGCGATCAACGCCGAGCTGCTGGCCCGGCGAGAGCTGAGCTGACCGGTGACCGCCACCGGGCCTGCTGTGGTGCTGGCCGGGGCGGCGCGGAGCGAGGCGGTGGCGGTGCTGGCCAACATGACGATGGCGGCGCTGGGAGGCGGCGGTGAACGGCGAGGCGAAGATCAGCAGCGTGCACCGCGACCGGCTGGCGGCGATCTATCTGCGGCAGTCGTCGATGACCCAGGTCCGCGAGCACACCGAGTCCACGACCCGCCAGTACGGCCTGGCCGACGAGGCGGTGCGGCTGGGCTGGGCCCGCCGCGACGTGGTGGTGATCGACACCGATCTCGGGGTCTCGGGTCGGTGGGGCGTGGCCCGAGCGGGGTTCACCGAGCTGGTAGGCCGAGTCTGTTCCGGCGAGGTCGGGGCGATCTTCGGGATCGAGATCTCCCGGCTGGCCCGCTCGAACGCCGAGGTCGCCCGGTTGATGGAGTTCGCGGCGATCACCGAGACGCTGCTGATCGACGCCGACGGGGTCTACGACCCGGCCGATGTCAACGACCGGATGCTACTGGGGATGAAGAGCACCCTGGGCGAGGTGGAACTGCATGTGATGGCGCAGCGGCTGCAGGCCAGCAAGAAGGCCGCAGCCGCCCGCGGCGAGCTGCGCGCCCCGCTGCCGGTGGGCTACGTCCACGACGACGCCGGCGCGGTGGTCCTCGACCCCGATACCGAGGTCCAGGCCGCGATCCGTGACCTGTTCGCCGCCTTCGCCGCGCACGGCTCGGCCTACGGCGTGGTCACCGCATTCACCGATCGCCGCTTCCCGCTGCGCGCCTACGGCGGCGCCTGGGCCGGGCAGCTGCGCTGGGGCCGCCTCACCCACGCCCGCGTTCTCGGGGTGCTGCGCAACCCCTGCTACGCCGGGGCCTACGTGCACGGCCGCTACACCTCCCGACGCACCGTGGAGCCCGACGGCACCGTCCACACCGGGCTCGCGCAGCGGCCCCGAGCCGAGTGGCCGGTGCTGATCCACGACCACCACGACGGCTACATCGGTTGGGACGACTACCTGGCCAACGACGCCAAGCTGGCCACCAACCGCACCAACGCCGGAGCCCGGCCACCGCGGGAGGGCTCGGCGCTATGTCAGGGCATCATCACTTGCGGGTCCTGCGGCAAGCCGATGCGCACCAACTACCACACTGCCGACCAGCGACCCTCCTACGAGTGCTCCCGCCGCGCCGATCGACTCACCACACCGGCCTGCCGATCCATCGCCGCAGCCACGGTCGATGAAGCGGTGGCCGAACGGCTGCTGCAGGCGTTGAACCCCACCGAGGTCGCCGTCGCCCTGGCCGCCGCCGACGCCGTCAGCGACCGCCACCAGCGGGTCAGCCGGGCCGCCGAACTCGCCGTCGAGCGCGCCCGCTACGAGGCCGAACGCGCCGAACGCGCCTTCTCGGCGGTCGAACCGGAGAACCGGCTCGTGGCGCGCACCCTCGAGGCCCGCTGGGAAACCAAACTCGCCGCCCTGGCCGAGGCCGAGCAAGCACTGCAGGCCGCCCGGGACACGCTGCCGCCACTGCCGGACCGAGCCGAGCTCGAGAAACTCGCCGCTGACCTGCCCGGACTCTGGCACGCACCCACCACCAGCAACAAAGACCGCAAACGGCTGCTGCGCACCCTGATCGCCGACATCACCCTGTTGCCCGAGACCGACCCCACCCAGGCGCGGATCGGCATCCGCTGGCACACCGGCGCCACCGACCAACTCACCGCGAACCGGCCCCTGCCGGCCGGCCCCGCCAAGCGCAGCCCCTCACCGGCGGTCGAGCTGGTCCGTCAGCTCGGCCCCACCACCGACACCCGCGACTTGGCCGACAAGCTCAACGCCGCCGGACTGACCACCGGCCACGGCCACCCGTTCGACACCGCGGCCGTTCAGTGGATCAGGCACGCCTACCGCATCCCGGCCCCGAGCCCCTACGCCGAGAGCGAGATCAGCGTCGCCGACGCCGCCCGGCGGCTCGGTTGCAGCACCGGCGTCATCTACGACTGGATCGCCACCGGCAAACTCGCCGCCCGCCGCGGCAGCCGGAACCGGCTCTGCATCCCCTGGAGCGACCACACCGAGGCGCAATGCAGCGCCCGCATCACCGCCTCCGGGCACCTCAACCCCGCGGCCCGCCGCACCACGACCGGCAACCGGGCCTGAACAACACCGACGATGTCGGTGCCACCAGGCAGCATCGCGCCCAGCCAGCTCCCGGACCAGCACCGTCCCCTGACCCGACCGAACATCCCCCACGCCCGATTGCAGGAGAGGCAGTATGAAACCACCGTCCCCACCGTGCGGGACCGGGTGGCGCAGATGGCCCTCAAGATGGTCTTGGAACCGATCTTCGAGGCCGACTTCTACCCGCATAGCTACGGGTACCGGCCGGGAAGACGGGCCCAGGATGCCATCGCCGAGATTCACAAGCTCACTACCCAGGGCTATGAGTGGGTGGTCGAGGGTGACATCACCGCCTGCTTCGACAACGTTGATCATCAGGTCCTGATGGGCCTGGTCGAGCAACGGATCACCGACCGCAAGGTGTTGCGGTTGGTCCGCGGGTTCCTGCGGGCCGGGGTGGTCGAAGCCCACGGCGGGTTCGTGGCGCGCCTGACGGGCACGCCGCAGGGTGGGGTGATGACTCCTCCAACGCAGTCGCGAACTTGGTGCGGGCTCCTCGTCGGTGTCACCGTCTGCGGTCGTGGCGGTGGGGGTGGCGCTTCTGTTGGAGGGGATGGAGTGGCGGATGAGGATGCGTTCGGGGCCGATGAGGACGTCCTTGACCAGCAGCCGTAGGACGCGCTGCTGCTCGGGGACGGCGGCGGTGTCGGCGTGGCCGCGGAGTTGGGTAAGGAACTCTTCGAGGCCGGCGGCGAGTTTGAGGTAGGTCTCGCGGTCGACGAGCTGGTTGGCCACGGTGTCGAGCTGGCTGCGCAGGCTGGTCTCGCGGGCCCGTAGCTCGGGCATGCGCTCGCGCAGCTCGTCGATGGAGATCAGCTCCTCCTGGTAGGCCTTGATCAGCCGGGCGACCGCGGCGCCGGTGGTGGCCAGTGCCTGCTCGAGGCGCTTCCCGGTGGCGGTCGTGGGGTCGGCGGTGCGCAGGTGATCGAGACGGCGGTCGATCTCGGCGCGGATCAGCGTCGGGTCGGCGAGCAGCCCGGTGATGTGGTCCCACACGAGGGCGTCGAGGTAGTCGGCGCGGACCGGTTTGTTGTCGCAGACCCGGCCGTGTTCGTAGCGGTAGTTGTCCGATCCGAGGCACCGGTAGTAGTAGATCTTGTTGCCGGCCGTGGTCGTGGCGTGCCCGCGGTAGTAGGCGTATCCGCAGCTCGAGCAGGCAGCGAGGCCTTGGAGCTGGGAGGGGACCTTGGAGTTGCGGGCGGCGTAGCGCTTGTTGTCGGCCAGCCGGCGTTGCGCCCGGGCCCAGGTGTCCTCGGCGACCAGCGCCGGTACCGGGATCTCCAGCCAGTCCTCGCGGGCCCGGTCGGTGACCGAGTGGGACCGGGGCGTGGAGCGCCCGGCCAGGCGGGCGCTCCGGTTGAGTCCGGGTTGGTCGCTGCTGCGCATGGTCTTGCCGAAGCAGGCGCGCCCGGCGTAGGCGGGGTTGCGCAGCATCCCCCAGATCACCGACCGGTCCCAGCGGGACTTGCCGGTTCGGGTCGCCACCCCGTTGTCGGACAGCCAGCGCGCGAGCTCGGCGATCGCGACGCCGTCCTCGACGTAGCGGCGGAACAGTTCCGCGACCAGCACCGCCTCGTGGGCCACCACCTCATAGCGGGCCTCGGCGTGCTCGCTGCGGCGCACGTAGCGGTAGCCGAACGGCGCCCCGGACAGCACGTTCACCGTGCCCTGCCGGGCCCGGTGGGCCTTCCCGCGGCGGGTCCGCTCGAGGATCTGCGCCCGCTCGTACTCGGCGATCATGCCCTGGAACTGGACCAGCAGCGCGTCCTCGGGCGAGTCCGAGCTCGGCCCCTTGACGAACACCACGCTGCTGCCAGCCTTGGCGAACTCCTCGATCAACAGCGCCTGATAGGCGTACTTGCGGGCCAGCCGATCCGGGGAGTAGACGATCACCACCTCCACCGGCACTTGCGCCACCAGATCCCGCAGCTTCTCCAGCGCCGGGCGCACCAGGGTGGCCCCGGAGTGCCCGTCGTCGCTGAACACCCACCCGGCGGGGACCTCAAGCCCCAGCTGCTCGGCGTGCGCGCGCAGCGCCGCGGTCTGCGAACCGATCGTCTGCTGCTCCTTCTGGCGCGCCGAGGACACCCGGGCGTAGATCGCTGCACTGCTCATCTGGGGCACTCACCTCCTCCGCGGTGCCAGCGCGCCGCCGCCGTTCGGGAACCAGGATGCGGTAGGCCACCGACAGCTCCGCCGCACCGTGACGGTCGAAGACGAACTCGCTGGCCACGACCCGCTCGTTCACCCGCGGGGACGCTCTCGACGCCCCCGCAGGAACTCCTCCAGCGCCTGGGTGACCACCGAGGAGATGGTTCGCCCCGTCGCCGCGGCGTGGGCGCGGACCCGCCCCGCCAACGACCCCGGCACCTTGACGGTGAACACCGTCGTCGGCGGCGGTGCATCAACAGGACCCGCCAGCAGCGCGCGTTCGACATACCGACGAGCCTGGCGCGGCGAGCACCCGAACCGCGCCGCCAGCTCCCGCGATGCATCGGCCACCGACACGCCAGCAGCCACCAGCTCGGCCGCCGCGTTAACCCGAGTGGCGCGCTCCTCGCCGCCAGCCCGACGACCACCAGCCATGACACAAACATACTACCCGTCATGTCACCCACCGCCCGTGACACGCGGCAGCCGCTCCAGCCGCCGGTAGCTCAGCGCCACCTCGAAACAGAAGTTGCCCACTGCGTTGGAGGAGTCATCTCTCCGCTGCTGGCCAACATCTACCTGTCCGTGCTGGACCGGCACTTCGAGGCGGTCTGGGAACGTGACATGAGCCCGGGGTGGCGGCGTCAACAGCGCCGCCGCAAGGGGTTGCCGAACTATCGGCTGGTGCGTTTCGCCGACGACTTCGTCGTGCTCGTGCACGGCACCCAGTCCGACGCTGATTCGCTGCGAGCCGAGATCGGCGGGATGCTGGACCGGGAGCTTGCGATGACTCTCTCGACCGAGAAGACACACATCACCCATATCGATGACGGTTTCGTGTTCCTGGGCTTCTGCATCCAGCGGCGGCGCCGGGGCGACGGACGTCGGGTGGTGCGCACCTTCCCGTCCAAGCAGAATCTGGCCGGGGTGATGCGCAAGATCAAGCAGGCCACCGGACCAGCAACGACCTTGCTCCGGATGGAGCAGGTGCTTCGGAAGATCAATCCAATCCTGCGGGGTTGGGCCGCCTACTTCCGTTACGGCGCGTCCAAGAAGACATTCTCCTACCTCGGCTACTACGCCTGGTGGCGGATGATCTATTGGATACGCCGGAAGCACCCGCACATGACCTGGAAACAGATCCGGCGCCGCTACTACGGGGCCGATCGGATCCGCGAGGGCAAGCTGGTCCTCTACAACCCGGCGACCATGCGTGTTGAACGCTACCGCTACCGCGGGACGCAGATTGCCACGCCCTTCAACATCGACGCCGTCGAACCGGCAGGAGCTCGCTTCCGCCGGATCGCACACGACGATGTGGGGTTCGTCGGGCAGGTGTCAGAACTCGTCAACTGAACCCATCGCGACACGTGGAGAGCCCGGTGCGGGGATAACTCGCACGCCGGGTTCGGCGGGCGGGGACGGGAAAACCGACAGCCGAAAGGTTGCACGGCGTCCCGTCCCCGACCCAACAGCTCCAAGCGCTCTCGCGACGCCACCGCGAGCGTCGCGCCGGACCCCGACGCACCCGCGGGGTGGAGTTCGAATATCGCCAGCACGGCACCCTGGCCTACCTCGGTGCCTTCGACGTGCAGCGCGCCCACCTCATGGCGCGGGTCGCGCCCACCACGGGATCGTCCCGTTCGGGCAGCTGGTCGAGCAGGTCATGACCACCGAGCCCTACGCCTCGGCGAAGCGGGTGTTCTGGGTGGTCGACAACGGCTCCTCCCACGCCGGCGCCGCCTCGATCGAGCGGATGGCCCAGCCGCACCCGAGCGCGCAGCTGCTCCACCCACCGATTCACGCCTCGTGGCTCAACCAGATCGAGATCGTGTTCTCGGTGCTGCAACGCAAGGCCATCGTCCCCGCCGACTTCGCCGACCTCGAGGCCCTGACCGAGCGGTTGGAGAGCTTCGCTGGGCGCTACAACGCCACCGCCCGCCCGTTCGACTGGACCTTCACCCGCCACGACCTGGCCCGGCTGCTCGAGCGCATCGACAACGAACAGCACACCGCCCCCGCCCCAGCGGCGTGAGCTGCGAGAGGATGGCGGCGATGGCGACCACCCCACCGGCCTCGACCAAGACCAACCTGCGTCAACGCGTCGTCGCCCACGCCGCCGCCCGCTGGCCCATCCTCCGCAGTGTGCAGATCCGCTACCGAGGCCGGTTCGCCTACCTCGACGCGGTGCTACCCGACGGCGACATCCAGTCTCTGTGCCGACGGCGCTACGGCGGCTCCGCCCACCAGTGGGGCTTCGCGATCTACCGCGCCAGCCACGACGACTAGCAGGACAACCTCCTGCCCACCGGAGCGCCCGTCGGCACCCCCCAAGAAGCCCTCGACTGCGCCTGCGGGCTCTACCTCAACGACCCCACCGCCTGGACACCCAATACACCGGCGTAACTCCGGGCGGCACCACGAGCTCATGGTCCGGCGCGGCTGGTGTAGGTGTGTCCGGTGGGGGTGGTGGTCCGCACGGTGTGCGGGGTGTCCCCGAGGCCGTCGGCGACCAGGTCGACCTGCCAGCCGGGCATCTCGCGGACGTAGTTACCCCGCGCGCACACCCCGCGTCCGTTGCCCAGGCTGGTGGGCCCGCCGGCCCGTGAGGGCTTGATGTGGTCGTGGTGGCGGATCGGGGCATCGCAATGCGGATCCCGGCAGCGGCCGTGGTCGCGCAGGTCGATCAGCGCGGCGAGGAACCCGTCGAAGCGGCGCTGCTTCGGGTCGCCCCCGATCAGGGTGCCGTGGGCGGGGTGGGAGAACAGTCGCCGCCACCACCGCTTCCCGCCGGTGGAGCGCAACAGGTCGGTCACGATCCCGGCCGGCAGCGGGCCGTGCCCGACCAGCTCCCCGGTGGCGGGACTGTCAGGGTCGATCAGCGCGTCGACCGGGAGCACGATCCCGACCTCGACATCGACGTCGGTGGCGCGGGCTTGGCCGGTGAGGCGCTCGACCAGGGTGTCGGCCAGGATCTGGTCGCGGGTGCGGCCGCCGGTGTCACCGACCGCGATCAGCCCGTCGGCGTGCTGGCGCAACGCGGCCAGGCACGCCACGCCCTGCTCGACCGGCAGCAGCCCGGACAGCACGCTCATGGTGTCCGGGGCGGGGCGCAGCGTCACCCGACGGTCGCGGCGGGCGGTGCGCCCGCGGGTGGTGTATCCCGCGCGGTCGGTCTCGTAGGCGATCCGCTTCACCGTGGCCTCGGCGTGGCGGAACCCCATCTCCTCGAGCCCGGCGTCGGCGAGTTCCTTGTCCACCGCGCGCCGCTGCGCCGCATCGAGGTGGGTGGTCTGCGCGACGACGGTCTCGGCCAGCCGCTCGCTGATCCGCCCGGCGGCCAGCAGCGTGCGGGTGTGGGGCAGGTCGGCGGCCAGGGTGCGCGCGATGGTGAGTCGCCGGGATCCCTGCCAGGAGGAGACGTGGGCGGCCAGTGCGATCTGCTCGGCGATCCCCCGGCCCAGCTGCTCCGGGTCCAGGCGCCCGGCCGCGACCTGCTCGGCCTGCTCGTCGACCTGGGCGTGCCCGAACGCGACCATGGCGGTGTGCTGGGCCGCGGCGAGCGCGGCCCGCATCTGCTCCAGGACGGCGATCCGATCGACCCACGCCGCCCCGGGAAGATCAGCAGAGTCGGTGGGGGCCTGCGCGAGCTCGCTCAGGCGCGCGAGCACCGCGGCCAGCTCCACACCGACCGCGTCACCCGCACCCACTGCCTCGTTCGAACGCATGTTCGCACGATAACTGGACCCCCCGACAACGTCGGGCGAACCGGGGAAGCGGGCACTTGACCTCACAGCCGCGTCGGCGCTCGCCCCGTGAGCGCCCGGCACTCCCGGGCGAGGTGCCAGCTAGTACTACAGCCGGATTTGGTGCGCGAGGCTCGGCGTGTCGGCTTGGCCTCGACCGCCAAATAAGATCTTGTCTGGCGGGTGAGCGACGATGTCAGTGTGGCCGAGGTAGCAGGCTGGGCGCAGGAGTTCTCCCAGGTCGAGGCGCTGTTGGGGCCGCGGTTCGGGCGACGTGAGCCGCGGGCTCGAGCGGTCGGCTATGTCCGGTCGTTGATGGCGCCGCTGGAACGCAAGAACGGGTGGACGATCTCGGAGGCCACCGGGGCCCGGTCCCCGGACTCGGTGCAGTGGCTGCTGAACGGCGCGGACTGGGATCCCGACCTGCTGCGCGACGACCTGCGCGACTGGGTGGTCGATGAGCTCGGCGACCCCGGCGGGGTGCTCGTGGTCGACGACACCGGGTTCCTCAAGAAGGGCACCAAGTCCGCCGGGGTGCAGCGGCAGTACTCCGGCACTGCGGGGCGGATCGAGAACTGCCAGATCGGGGTGTTCCTGGCCTACGCCACCCCGGTCGGACGCACCCTGCTCGACCGCGAGCTGTACCTGCCCAAGTCCTGGACCGAGGACCGCGAACGCTGCACCGAAGCCGGGATCGGCGACGAGGTGGGGTTCGCCACCAAGCCCGAGCTGGCCGAGAAGATGCTCACCCGCGCCCTGGACGCCGGGGTGCCCGCGGCGTGGGTGACCGGCGACGAGGCCTACGGCCAGGTCAGCGCCCTGCGCCGGATGCTTGACGAGCGGGGGATGTCCTACGTGCTCGCCGTCGCCTCGAACCAGCAGGTCCACCCGGCCGCCGGCGGCGAGGGCCGCATCGACGCCGCGGTCGCGGCCCTGGACCCCAGGTGCTGGACCACGATCACCGTCGGCGCCGGCGCGAAAGGCCCACGGACCTACCAGTGGGCCCGCGCCCGGGTCCGCCCACTGCCCGAACAGCGCGGCGGACCCGAGCACTGGCTGCTCGCCCGACGCAGCCTGACCGACCCCACCGACCTGGCCTACTACCTCGCCGCCGCCCCGGCCCACACCCCGCTGCGCGAGCTAGCCCGGATCGCCGGGGTCCGGTGGGCGATCGAGGAGACCTTCCAGACCGCGAAGAACGAAGTCGGTCTCGACCACTACCAGGTCCGCCGCTACCCCAGCTGGTATCGCCACATCACCCTGGCCATGCTCGCCCATGCCTTCCTGACCATCACCCGAGCCGGCACCCGGCCCCGGGAAAAAGGGGGCCCTGGAACCTCCCCGCCCCGATCGGCGAGCTGATCCCGCTCTCGCTCGCCGAGATACGGCGACTGCTCAACGCCCTGATCTGGGCGCCGGTCCACGCCATCGAGACCATCCTGAGCTGGTCACACTGGCGCAGACGACACCAAGCCCGAGCCCGCCGCTGCCACTACGAAACCCGCACCAGCCACCCCAAAATCCGGCTGTAGTACTAGATGACTGAGTCCGATTAAATCTTGGGGTGTGTCGATCACCTGAACGTGGACGGAGGGCGTCGAAGGTCGCTGTGTGACGAGTGACCGCGACGCCCTCCTGACCGCACTGTATGTCCACCTTGATGATCGTGTCCTGCCCGCCCTGGGCTGGTCACGTCAGCATCGCCGGGGACGCAAGCCTGCGCTCTGCGACGCCGAGCTGTTGTGTCTCGCGGTGGCCCAACACCTGCTCGGGGTGGCCGGCGAGCGACGCCCGCCCGTCGCGCAGCGCCACCGCCAGCCGACGGATCTCGCCGTGGCGCACGGGGCCACCCGGGCCCAGGGTGGAGCTGGCGGGCGATGTAGCGCTTGAGGCAGCGCCGGATCTCTGACTGGTTCTTGCCCTCGGCGACGCGGCGCGCGACGTAGGCCTGGGTCTCGGGACAGTCCCGCATCCGGGTCTTGGCGATGGTGTGGATCGCGCGGTTCAGGGCGCGGTCGCCGCCGCGGTTGAGCCGATGACGGGTGGGCGACAAGGGCTTCGCCGAGGCTGAGTTCGAGACCTTCGTGCGCGACGACCTCGGCGCGCACCTGGTGCGCCCGGACCGCAACAAGCGAACCCGCCCGCCATGGCAAGCTCGCGCGCTACCGCCAGTGGATCGAGGCGATCTGCTGGCCTCGATAGGGCTGGCCGGCGACGTCGATTCCTGGTCACTGCCCGACTGCTGGCCCTGGCCGCCGCCATCTGGCACAACTGGCAGATCAACGCCACCAGCAAGCGCTCGCTGATCGCCTACGACCACTGATCCAGATCGGACTCACTCACCTAGGGGACGACGCTGATCATCGCCGTCGTGGCGATGAAGAGGATCGTCAGGACGGCCCAGCGGAGCGGGTTGCGCCGCGGGTCGGTGCGGTGGATGTGGACGGCGCGCCAGGCGGCGAAGGCCGCCGCGAGCACGAGCACGATGCGCACGGCGTCGAGCGCCGCGAGCCACGGGCCCGGTTGAGTCGGCACACCTCGCGACGGTATGGACTCCGGCGTGCCCCGTGGTGCGGTTCGGGAGGATCGCCCGCACGACGACGGTTGCCCCGCCACCGGGACGGGCAGCCCGCGCGGCATGACCGAGCAGTCCACCTCATCTCACGGCTCCCGCGAGCAGGGCTCCCAACGGGGCGAGGCAGCGCCCGAGGCGTCGTCCCCCTTCCTCGACGCCGACGCCGAGCAGTCGGACGCGGAGGGGCGCGACGTCGAGCAGGACGTCGAGGACAACGCGGACCTCGACGGTTGAGGGCGTCCCGGGCCACGCGCTAGGCCTCGTCGTCGTGCGCCCGGCCCTCCCGCAGCCGGCGGCCCTGCGCCCGCTCGCGCTCGGTGAAGTTCCGCGCGTCCTGCGCCGCGCCCTGCAGGCGCTCCGCGGCGTGCGGCCGGAGCCGGGCGGAGTCCTCGTAGGTCTTCGCCACCATCTCCTCGGAATCGGCGACCGCGTCGGTCAGCCGGGCGAGGCGGTCCGAGAGCTCGCAGGCTTGGCGGACCGCGTTCTCGGCCCGGCTCGGGTCGGGCCCGGACGCCCCGACGGCGGGGGGACGAGACGTTCCGGGCACGGCTTCCTCCGCACCCGCACGACGTGGACCGTGGCGGGCGTGCCGATAGCCTGGCACGACGGCGAGCCGCTCGACAGCCGGACTGCTCGCCGCGCTCGACCTCCGGCGCGCCGCCGTCCGGCGACCACCGGGAACTCGATAGGGAGCGCGGGATGGACGACCTCAGGGTGGTCGGGATCGGCGCCTCGGCCGGCGGGGTCGAGGCGCTGTTCGAACTGGTCGCGGGGCTGGAGACGGGCCTGGACGCCGCCGTGCTGGTGGTCGTGCACCAGGCCGCCGACGGGCCGTCGGTGCTCGCGGGCCCTCCTGGACCGCCGGACCCCGCTCGCCGTCGCGACCGCCGAGCACGACCTCCCGCTCGAGCCCGGACGCGTGCTCGTCGCGCCCCCCGACGTGCACCTGCAGGTGGCGGGCGGCCACGTCGTGCTCAGCCACGGGCCGAAGGAGAACGGGCACCGGCCGGGGATCGACCCGCTCTTCCGGTCGCTGGCGCTGGAGGCGGGACCCGGCGCCACCGGGGTGGTGCTCAGCGGCCTGCTCGACGACGGCGCGGCGGGGCTGCTCGACATCGTGCGCCACGGCGGGACGGCCGTGGCGCAGGACGCCGCCGACGCCCTGTACGACAACATGCCGAACGCCGCGCTCGACCAGGTCCCGGGTGCGGTGGTGCGCCGCGCCCGGGACATCGGCCCGCTGCTGACGGAGATCACCGTGCGGCCGCTGCTCGACGGGCACCGGGCGACCGACCGGCTGGCCTACGAGGTCCACGTCAGCCGGGGCGACGCCCCCGGCGTCCTCGAGCGCGACCCTCCGGGCCAGGTGGTCGGGATGAGCTGCCCGGACTGCTCCGGTCCGCTGTTCGATCTGGGCGGGACCGACAACCCGCGCTTCCGGTGCCGGGTCGGCCACGCCTGGTCCCCCCAGAGCCTGGCGGCCGCGCAGGACGACGCCGTCGAGCGGGCGCTCTACGCGGCGCTGCGGGCCCTGGAGGACAAGGTCGCACTCTCCCACCGCGTCGCGGCGTCCGCCGACGCCACCGGGGCCACGCGGGTGGCCGCCCGCTCACGGCAGTCCGCGCGGGAGGCCCAGGGTTCGGCCGCGGTCCTGCGTCGTCTGCTCGTCGACGCCGGCCGGGCGTCGGCGCGCGAGGATGCGGGCCACGACGGACCCCGCGAGGAGCACGGAGGGGTGGGGTGAGCGAGCAGCGGGTCGACGGCGAGTTCGAGAGCCTGCTGGAGTTCATCAAGGAGAGCCGGGGGTTCGACTTCACCGGCTACAAGCGCTCCAGCATCCAGCGGCGGGTGGAGCGGCGGATGCAGCAGGTCGAGATCCCGACCTTCGCCGAGTACCTCGACCGCCTCCAGGTCGACCAGGACGAGTTCACCCAGCTCTTCAACACCATCCTCATCAACGTCACCGGATTCTTCCGGGACTTCGAGGCGTGGCGGGAGCTGCAGCAGGAGATCATCCCCAATCTGCTGGCCCCCAAGACACGCGGCGAGAGCATCCGGGTGTGGTCGGCGGGCTGCGCCAGCGGCGAGGAGGCGTACGCGCTCGCGATCCTCCTGGCCGAGGCGGTGGGCGCCGAGGAGTTCCGCCGGCGGGTCAAGGTCTACGCCACCGACGTCGACGAGGACGCCCTGGCCACCGCGCGGCAGGCCACCTACGGCGAGAAGGAGATCCAGGCGGTCCCCGAGGAGCTCCGGGAGCGGTACTTCGAGCGCACCGGGTCGCGCTGGGTCTTCCACGGCGACCTGCGCCACAGCGTCATCTTCGGGCGCAACGACCTCGTGCAGGACGCCCCCATCGGCCCGCCTCGACCTGCTCGTGTGCCGCAACACGTTGATGTACCTGAACGCCGAGACCCAGGCCCAGGTGCTGCGGCGGTTCCACTTCGCGCTCAACCCCACCGGCGTGCTGTTCCTGGGCAAGGCCGAGATGCTGCTCAGCCACTCCCGGCTGTTCCTCCCGCTCGACCTCAAGCGCCGGTTCTTCCGCAAGGCCGAGAGTGTCGATCTCGGCCAGCGTCTGGCCGTCTCGCAATCCCATCCCGACCACGCCCGGCGGGACCCGCGCCTCGAGGACGAGGCGCTCCTGCTCAGCCCGCTCGCGACGATCGTGGTCAACGCCGACGAGGTCGTCGCCACGGCGAACCAGCGGGCCGAGGCCCAGCTCGGGATGTCCTCCCGCGAGATCGGCCGCACCTTCCCTGACCTGGACCTCTGCCAGCGCATCAGCGGGCTGCGCGGCGCGTTCGACGACGTCCGGCGCAACCGCGGCCCGCTGTGGCTGCACGAGGTGCAGTTCTCGCGCTCGGCCACCGAGACGCTCTTCTTCGACATCCAGCTCGCGCCGCTCGAGACCGGCGCGAACGGCGGCGTCGCCGTCGCGGTCTTCTTCGCCGACGTCACCCGCTACCAGCGCATGACCGGCGAACTGCAGGCCGCCCACCGGCAGGTGGAGACCGCCTACGAGGAGCTGCAGTCCACGGTGGAGGAGCTGGAGACCACCAACGAGGAGCTGCAGTCCACGGTGGAGGAGCTGGAGACCACCAACGAGGAGCTGCAGTCCACGGTGGAGGAGCTGGAGACCACTAACGAGGAGCTGCAGTCGACCAACGACGAGCTCCAGTCCATGAACGACGAGCTACGTGAGCGCAGCGCCCAGCTCGACGAGGCCAACGACTTCCTCGAGTCGGTGCTGGGGAGCCTGCGCACGGCGGTGGTGGTCGTGGACGCCGACCTCGTCGTCCGGGCCTGGAACTCCCGGGCGGACGACCTCTGGGGCCTGCGCCCCGACGAGACGATCGGTCAGCACCTCCTCAACCTCGATCTCGGCCTGCCCATGGAGCGCCTCCGTCCGCTCGTGCGCGCCGCCCTGACCGGTGACGGCGACGTCGACCCGCTGCGGCTAGACGCGATCAACCGGCGGGGTCGCACCGTCACCCTCCTGCTGTCGGCCTCCCCGTTGCGGCTGCGCCACAGCGGACCGACCGGGGCGATCGTGCTGATGGACCAGACCGACGCCGGGACGCCGGTCCCGTCGTCGTAGCCGCTGTCGGTCTCCCGTCGGCCGCCGTACCGTTCCGTCATGGAGGACGAGTCGGTCGCCCGCTGGCGGACGCTCCTGGACCGCGAGGCCCGGGCCGACGCCCGGGACCGCGCGGCCGACGCCCGCGACCGTGCGGCGGACGCCCGGGAGATCGAGGCCGACGGGCGGGAGGCCGCGGCCGACCGCCGTCAGCAGGTCGCGGACGTCCGGGAGGCGCGGGCGGACGGGCGGGAGGCCGCGCTCGACGCCACCGCCCGCAGACTGGGCATCGAGGTGCCCGACGTCGTCGAGCGCGCCGAGCGGGCGCTCGACCGCCTGCAGGAGGCCCTCGAGCGCTCCCGCGACCACCTCGCGCGCTCGCGGGCCGTCCTGGGTCGGTCCCGGGCCCGCGCGGTGCACCAGCAGGACGAGGTCGACCAGGAGGTCGCCGCGAGCGCGTGGTCGGCGGTGGAGGGCGGGCGGGGCGGCTCCGGGGCCGCACACTGAGCGGATGGCGCGGTCCTCGTCGGGGGAGTCGGTCCTGGAGCGCGTGGTGCGCATCCTGGAGGCGTTCACCCCGGAGGAGCGGGCGCTGACCGTCGGCGAGGTCTCGCGCCGGGCCGGCCTCCCGCCGGCGACGGGGTCGCGGATGATCGCCGACCTGGTCGAGCACGGGCTGCTGAGCCGCGACGACGACCGGCGGGTGCGGGTCGGGACCCGGCTCTGGGAGCTGGCGTCGCGGGCCTCGCCCACCCTGTCGCTGCGGGAGCTGGCGATGCCGGTGCTCGAGGAGCTCCTGCGGGTGGTCGGCCACCACGCCCAGCTGGGGGTCCTCGACGGGGACGAGGTGCTGTTCGTCGAGCGGCTCTCGACCGAGCACGCGGTGATCAACTACACCCGCATCGCGGCGCGGCTGCCGATCCACGCCTCGTCGTCGGGACTCGTCCTCCTCGCCCACAGCCCGGCCGACCTGCAGGAGCGGGTGCTCGGCCGGCCGCTGGCCCGGTTCACCCCGGCGACGGTCACGGACCCGGAGGAGCTGCGCCGGCGCCTCGCCGACATCCGCCGGCAGGGCCACGTGCTCTGTCCCGGCTACCTGCACACCGACGCGACGGGCCTCGCGGTGCCGGTGCGCGACGAGCGGGGCGCGGTGGTGGCCGCGGTCTCGGTGATCGTGCCGAACGACGAGCACGCCCGTCACCACGTGCCCCTGCTGAGCGCCGCTGCCCGCCGGATCGAACGCCGCCTCGTCCGCTCGGTGGGGGCCGCACACGAGTCGCCCATTGAATGAGATCGCGGTTCCGGGGCGGTCCGCCCGCCCGGCAGGCTGACCCGGCCGACGACGCCGACCGCCAGGAGGGCCGGACATGCAGGTGGACCGCCTGACGGTCACGGGGAAGTCCCCGGCCGCCGAGGGCGTCGTGTCGCTGACGCTCGCACGCCCGGACGGCTCCCGTCTGCCGGACTGGGAGCCCGGCGCGCACGTCGACGTCACGCTCGCCTCCGGCGAGACTCGCCAGTACTCGCTGTGCGGCGACCGCTGGGACCCGCACCGGTACCGGGTCGCGGTACTGCGCGAGCCCGACGGCCGCGGCGGCTCGGCCTACGTCCACGACGTGCTCGCCGTCGGCGACGAGGTGGTGCTCGGGGGGCCGCGCAACGACTTCGCGATGGTGCCCTCGGCGCGCTACGCGTTCGTCGCCGGCGGCATCGGGATCACCCCGCTGCTCCCGATGATCACCCAGGCCGGCCTGGTCGGGGCCGACTGGGAGCTCTGGTACGGCGGCCGCCGGCGCGCGTCGATGGCCTTCCTCGACGAGCTGGCGGCCCACGGCGACCGGGTGCGGATCGTGCCCCAGGACGAGCAGGGGCTGCTCCCGCTCGACGACGTCGTGGGCGAGCCGCGCACCGACACCGTCGTCTACTGCTGCGGGCCGGCGCCGCTGCTCGCGGCCGTCGAGGACACCGTCGCCACCGCGGGCTGGCCTGCGCACCGGCTGCGCACCGAGCGGTTCAGCGCCGACGAGCTCGCCCCGCCGGTGCGCGACGAGCCCTTCGCGCTGGAGCTGGCCCGCAGCGGGATCACGGTGACGGTGCCGCCGCAGCTCTCGGTGCTCGAGGCCGCGCGGCGGGCCGGCGCGACCACCCTGTCCTCGTGCCGGCAGGGCGTCTGCGGCACGTGCGAGACCACCGTGCTCGACGGCGTGCCCGACCACCGGGACTCGATCCTCGCCGACCACGAGCGCGCCGCCGGCGACTGCATGTTCCCGTGCGTGTCCCGCGCGGCCACCGACCGACTCGTGCTCGACCTGTAGCGGAGGCCAGGCCATGACCACCACGACCGCCCCGACACCGGAGCTCGCGGGCACGCTCGCCGAGGCCGACCCGTTCTCCGCGGAGATCCTCGCCGATCCACTGCCCTTCCAGGTCGCGCTGCGCGACGCCGGCCCGGTGACCCACCTCGCGCGGTACGATCTCTACGGCATGGGGCGCTACGCCGACGTCCACGCGGCCCTGGTGGACTGGCAGCACTTCTGCTCGGGCGCCGGGGTGGGACTGCTGAACTTCCGCCGCGACAAGCCGTGGCGGCCGCCGTCGTTGCTGCTCGAGGCCGACCCGCCCCACCACGACGCGCCCCGTCGCGTCCTCGCCCCGATCCTCGGCCCGCGCGCGCTGCGTCGGCTGCGCGACCGGTGGTTCGCGGCGGCGGACGAGCACGTCGACGCGCTCTTTGCCGACGCCGGGCCGGGCCCGGTGGTCCTCGACGCGATGCCCGCCCTGGCCGAGTCGTTCCCGCTGCGCGTGTTCCCGGACGCGGTGGGCATCGCCCGCGAGGGGCGCGAGCACCTCCTGCCCTACGGCAACCACCTGTTCAACGCGTTCGGCCCGGACAACTGGCTCGTCGCGCAGGGCGCGCCGCACGTGGCCGAGCACGCGGCGTGGGTCAACGCGCAGTGCGAGCGGGAGGCGCTGGCCGACGACGGGTTCGGCGCCGCGATCTGGGCCGCCGCCGACCGCGGCGACATCACGCCCGAGCAGGCGCCGCTGATCGTGCGCTCGCTGCTCTCGGCCGGCGTCGACACCACTGTCCACGGGCTCGGCGCGGTGCTGCGCGCGCTGGCCACCCACCCCGAGGCGTGGGCGCAGCTGCGTTGGGATCCCGGGCTGGCCCGTGTCGCGTTCGACGAGGCGGTCCGCTGGGAGTCCCCGGTGCAGACGTTCTTCCGCACCGCCGAGGTCGACGTGCCGATCGGCGACACCGTCGTCCCGGAGGGCGCGAAGATCCTGATGTTCCTCGGGTCGGCCAATCGCGACCCGCGGCACTGGACCGACCCGGACCGCTTCGACCTCGCCCGCGACCCTTCAGGACACGTCGGGTTCGGGATGGGCCTGCACCAGTGCGTGGGTCAGCACGTCGCCCGCCTCGAGGCGGCGGCCCTGCTCACCGCGCTCGCGGCCCGCGTCGAGCGCCTCGAGCCCGCCGCGGAGCCGACGCGCCACCTCAACAACACCATGCGCGCCTTCGCGAGCCAGCCGCTGCGCCTGCACCGGGCCCGCGATTAGGTGCCGAGCGCGCCGACGTGCGGCAGGACGTCGGCGACCAGGCGTTCCATCTGCTCGCGGTCCTGCGCGACGTCGACGCCGAGCGGGTTGAGCAGGATCATCTGAGCGCCGGCGTCGGCGACCTCCTGCAGTCCGCGCGCGACGTCCCGGGCGGTCCCGGCCACCGGCACATCCTCGATGCCCGGCATCCGGCCGTACACCCGCCGCAGCCCGGTGACCACGCGGTCCCGCGCGCGCTCGGGATCGTCGTCGACGGTGAGGTAGACCCGCTTGGCGATGGTGAAGCCGGCCGGGTCGTGGTCCTGGCGGTCGAGCTCGGCGCGGATGGTGGTGACCTGCTCGGCGAACGCGGCGGTGGTCGCGGAGCCGGCTCCGAGGAAGGCGTCGCCGTGGCGCACCGCGCGCGCGAGGGCCCGGGGCGCGTTCGCGCCGAACCAGATCGGCGGGTGCGGACGCTGCACCGGCTTGGGCGCGATCGGGAGGTCCTCGACCTGCCGGAACCGGCCCTCGAACCGGACCGTCGGCGCGTCGGACCACGCCGCCTTCATCAGCTGCAGGCCCTCGGTGAAGCGCGCGACGAACGTCTCGGGGTCCACGCCGAACGCCGCGAACCGCCGGAACCCGCCGCCCGGGGCCACCCCGACGTCGAGGCGGCCGTGGCTGAGCCGGTCGACCGCAGTGATCGACGCTGCGAGCTGGAGCGGGTCGTGCAGCGAGCTGACCAGCACCCCGACGCCGAGGCGGAGCCGCTCGGTGCACGCCGCCGCGTAGGCGAGCATCTCGAGCGGCGCGATGAGGGGCGTCGGTCCGATCGCCTGCTCCAGCGTCCAGCCGCCCTCGAAGCCGAGCTCCTCGGCGCGGGTGAGGTAGTCGCGGAGCCCGGGCCCGTCGAAACCGTCGGTGTCCAGCTGTGGGATCGAGATGGACCAGCGCACGAGGAGGGACGCTACCGCCGGGCGGGGCTGACGACCCCGCGTCACTCGTTGCGATGAACGGGTGGTGGGACCCGTCACGCCGCTCGGCGGCGTCCCGTTTGACGACACGTCACGAAGCGGTCGCGGAGCGTGCTCGACATCGGCGACCGGCTCCCCACCCACCGGAAGGAACCGCCGCTCCCATGGCGACCCTGCGCCGCGCCGTGCTCGCCACGGCCATGCTCTCCACCGGCCTGCTCTCGACCACCGGCCTGGCCTTCGCCGGCAACTCGGTCGACGCCGGTCACCACCACGGCACCACCGTGCAGGAGGGCCTGATCAACTCCAGCGACTTCGCCCCCAACACCACCGGCGAGGCCTGCAACAACGACGTCCCGGTCAACGGGCCGCTGGGCGTCCAGGTGCCCGTCCAGGACAACGCCGGCTCCGTGCCGATCCTGTCCAAGGCGGGCGAGGGCAACTCGGCCGTCAACGCGAAGAGCTGCCACAACCCGATCCACGCGATCAACTAGGACCTCCCGCGGCGCGCCGGGCCGCCCAGGGGCGCGGCGCGCCGCGGGGTGTCAGCGCGACAGCGTGTGCTCGCCGAGGAATCCGGTGACGAGCTTCGTGAAGTCGTCGGGGCGCTCGATGTGCAGCCCGTGGCTCGACCCGGGCCCGGTGACGAGCTCGTAGCGCGCGCCGGGGATCGCGTCGGCGACCTTCTTCGCCTGCCACGGCGGGGTCAGCAGATCCTGCTCGCCGACGACGACGAGGGTCGGGGCGCTGATCCCGCCGAGCCGGTCGATCGAGTCGTGGGCCAGGTCGGCGTCCCACTGCTCGACGGTCACCTGCATCTGCGTCTCGTTCTGCGGGAACGCCGGCAGCATCGGCTCGAGCAGCTGCTCGAAGTCGGGGTGGTCGAGCAGCTGCGGGGAGAAGGCGATCCCGGCCGCGGTCAGCGCGGACTCCATGTCGCGGTGCACGTACGGCGCACGTAACGCGGACAGGACCGCGCGCTGGAACCCGTCGCATCGCCCCCACGTGCCGTACATGACCGCGGAGGCGACCTGCTCGGGGTGCGCCAGCGCCATCTCCTGCGCGATGGCCGAGCCGAGCGACCAGCCGACCACATGGGCCTGGGGGATCTCCAGCGCCTCGAGCAGGGCGGAGGCGTCCTCGGCCATCGAGGCGACCGTGATCGGGCCGGCGCCGCGGTCACTGCGACCGAGGCCGCGGTTGTCGAACGCGATGACCTGGTGGGTCTGGGAGAGGCGGGAGATCACCTCACCCCAGAGCATGATGGACCCGGAGGTCCCCATCACCAGCAGCAACGGGTCGCCCTCGCCGCTGATCTCGTGGTTCAGGGTGACGCCGGTGCGGACGGGTGTGCGCGGCACGGGGTGCTCCTCTCGGGGCGGGGTGGTCAGCGGTACTGCAGGCCGTCGTCGAGGTCGACTTCCGGGAGCGCGACGCGCTCGTGGTCGTGCTCGTGCATGTGGGTCCACGGGTCGCGGTCGCCCTGTTTGAACATCTTGTCCTGCGAGCGCAGGACGTAGCCCGGGTTGAAGTTCTCCGGGTCGCTCCACGGCAGCAGGGGCATGTCCGCGTCCTGGGGCCGCAGCGTCGGGACGACCGTCGACGCCCCGCGCTCGGCCATGCGGGCCATGACGCGGCTGACGACGTCGGTGACGAGGTCGACCCGCAGCGTCCAGCTGTGCCGGAAGTAGCCGAAGGCGTAGGCCATGTTCGGCACGCCGCTGATCATCAGCCCGTGCCAGGTGACCCGCCGGGAGAAGTCCACCGGGTCCCCGTCGACGGTGAACGGGATGTCACCGAACACCGCCAGGTTGAACCCGGTCGCCGTGACGACGATGTCGGCCTCGATCACCTCGCCCGAGGAGACCTGCACGCCCTTCTCGGTGAACTCGGTGATCGTGTCGGTGACGACCGAGGCCCGGCCCGCGCGCATCGCCTCGAAGATGTCGCCGTCCGGGACGAAGGCGATGCGCTGCTGCCACGGCCGGTAGGTCGGCGTGAAGTGCTTCTCGACGTCGACGTCCTCGGGCAGCAGCGGTCGGATGGTCTCGACGAGGAACTCGTGGAGCTGGTCCGGGTCGTCGCGCCCGGTGGCGGCCAACCAGTCGAGCTGCTGCACATAGGCGCGCCGCAGGATCTCGTGCGTCCACTCCGGCGGCAGGTCCAGCGGCTCCAGCTGTGTCGCCAGCTCGTGGACCGTCGGGTTGGGGAACCAGTACGTGGGCGAGCGCTGCAGCATCGTCACGTGCTCGGCGGTCTTCGCCATCGCCGGGATCACGGTCGCCGCGGTCGCCCCGGAACCGATGACGAGCACCCGTTTGCCGGCGTAGTCGAGGTCGTCGGGCCAGCTCTGCGGGTGCACGATCCGGCCCTCGAACCGTTCCGTGCCGGGCCACTCGGGGGTGTAGGGCTCGTCGTGGTTGTAGTAGCCCTGGCACATCCAGAGGAACGAGGCGGTGAGCCGCAGCTGCTCGCCGGTGTCGGTCCGGGTGACCTCGGCGGTCCAGCGGGCGTCGTCCGACGACCAGCGCAGGGCCGTCACCTCGTGGTGGTACCGGATGTGGTCGGCGAGGTCGTCCTCGTCGATCACCTCGTCGAGGTACTCGCGGATCGCACCGCCGGCGGCGATGGACGGCCCGCGCCAGGGCTTGTGCCGGTAGCCGTAGGTGAACAGGTCGCTGTCGGACCGGATGCCGGGGAAGCGGTGCGTCCACCAGGTGCCGCCGTGGTTGTCCTGGGCCTCGAGGATCGCGAAGCTCCGCTCGGGGAACTGCTCCCGCAGCCGGTGCGCCGCACCGATGCCCGACACTCCCGCTCCGATGATCAGGACGTCGAGGTGCTCCTGCTCGCCGTGCTGCTGCTCCTGCTCGGCCGTGGCGGCGACGGTCATGGCGGTCCTCCTGGATCGACGGTGACGAGGACCCGCCGACGGTAGGCCCGCCGGCGGTCCCCGAGGTGTCCGAACTTCGGACACCTCCCGGGCTTGACCGCCGTCACATGATGTGGCGGGGGGGCACACGGAAGGTGCGGTGCATGGGTGACGTGCTGGCTCGACGCAGACTGCTCGCGTCCGCCCGGGCGGAGCTGCTCGAGCACCCCGACGTCGAGCTCTCCGGGGTGCCGGGCCACGTCGCCGCGTCCTGGCGGCGCAGCCTGGCCCGCGGCGTCGACCCGAGCGCGGTCGACAACCGCTACCACCCCGACCTCGACGTGGAGTCCCGCCTGGTGCGGTGCGCGCGCCCGGTGATCACACAGCTGGCGGAGCAGACCGCCGAGGTCGGGGTGTGCGTGGTGCTCACCGACGACCGCGCCCGGCTGCTCGTCCGGCTCGACACCGCGAGCGCCATCGGGCGCGCCGCGGACGGCAACAACTTCGCCGAGGGCTTCGGGTACGACGAGGGCGCGGCCGGCACCAACGGCGTCGGCACCGTGCTGGAGTCCGGCGGGTCGGTGCACGTGGTCGGCGCCGAGCACTTCGTCGAGCGACTGCACGACTACGCCTGTGCCGGCGCGCCGGTGCGCGACCCGTTCACCGGGCGCATCGAGGGCGTGCTCGACGTCAGCTGCCGGGCCGAGCACTCCTCGCCGATCCTGCACTCGCTCGTCCGCTCGGCCGCCGCGCGCATCCAGGACGCGCTGCTGCACGACCGCGACGCGGGCTGGCAGGCGCTGCTGGACCTCTACACCCGCGTCGAGGCCCGTACCCGGGAGGCGGTGCTCGCCGTCGGGCGGCGGACGGTGCTGACGAACACGGCGCTGCAGACCCTGCTGGGCCCGGACGACCTCGTCGCGCTCCAGGAGCACGCGCGCTTCCTCATGCACCGCGGGTGCGACGTCGACGAGCGCCCCGTGCTGCCCTCCGGCACCCGGGTGCGGATGCGGGGGAGGGCCGTGACGGTCGGGAGCACGGTCGCCGGGGTGGTCGTGGTGGTGGCGGTGCTGCGCGAGGCGGACGGGATCGGGGTGCGGCGGACGCGGCCGCTGCCGGAGCCGACGGGCAGCAGTCCCGCGTGGCGCGCGGCCTGGGCCGAGGCCGCCGAAGCTCTGCGGGCGCGGACACCGCTGCTGGTCCTCGGCGAGGCCGGCTCCGGGCGCCGGCGGCTGCTCGCCGACCTGGACCGGGCGGTCTGCGGCGGCGACGGCGTCGTCGAGGTCGGGCCCGCCGATGCCACGGAGGATTCTGACGGCGCGGCTCCGGGCCGCCGGACCGGCGCCGCTGGTCGTCCTGGCCGACGTGGACCGGTGGGACGGTGTCCCCGCCGGACTCGCCCGCGTGCTGCGGGCGGCCGGGACGCGGCTGGCCGCGACCGCGACGGACACCGGCCGGTGCGGCGGTGTGCTCGCCGACCTCCCCGCGCGGTTCGTCCGCTCGGTGTCGGTGCCGCCGCTGCGGCACCGGTCGGGCGACCTCGCGTCGTTGGCGACGGCGGTGCTGGCCGACCTCGCGCCCGGGCGCGACGTGCGGCTCGCGGCGGACGCGCAGCGCACGCTGGCCCGCCACGGGTGGCCGGGCAACGTGGCGGAGCTGCGGGACGCGCTCGACGCGGCGCTGCGCCGGCGGCCCGTCGGGGTGATCGAGGTGGGCGACCTCCCCGAGTCCTGTCAGAGCGACCCACGGGGGACGCTCCGCCCGGTCGACGAGGCCGAGCGAGACACGATCGTCGGGGCGCTGCGCGAGTCCGCCGGGAACCGGGTGGCCGCGGCCGCCGCGCTCGGCCTCGCCCGCTCGACGCTCTATCGCAAGATCGCGCACTACGGGATCACGGAGTAGATCGCGACGATTTGACAGTGATCCACGCCTCGCTACGGTCGCGCGATGGCGACGAGGGGGCACGGCTTGCCGTTGCGTGGCGCGACGGCACTGATCACCGGGGCCGCCGGGTTGGTGGGCGGGCACCTGGCCGACGTCTTCACCGAGCGCGGGGCGAACGTGGTGCTCGCCGACGTCTCCGGGGACGCCCTGCGGGAGCGGGCCGCGGAGCTCACGCGACGCGGGGCGCGCGCGGCGGCGCTGGAGTGCGACCTCGGGGACGCCGACGCCGTGGAGTCGCTCGTGGAGCGGGCCGGCGAGCTCCTGGCCCCGGTCGACGTGCTGGTCAACAACGCCTACATCGAGGCGACGTCGCGGTTCGACTCCCTCACCCGCGAGGAGCTGGACGCCCAGCTGGCGGTCAACCTGGAGGCGCCGCTGCGGCTGGCCCGGACCGCGCTGCTCGGCATGCGGCGCCGCGGACGGGGCCACATCGTCAACATGGCCTCGCTGACGGGGAAGCTGGCGTTCGCCTACAAGGCGCACTACTCGGTGGCCAAGGCCGGGCTCATCGCTTTCTCCCACGCGCTGGACCGTGAGCTCGCCGAGGACCCGGTGGGCGTCACGGTGGTCTGCCCGGCCCTGATCCTCGAGGGCGGGGTGTCCGAGAAGGCGAGTGAGGCCGGGGTGGATCTGCCCCGGTTCATGGCCACCTGCCATCCACGCCAGGTCGCCGAGGCGGCGGCCGAGGGTGTCGAGAAGGGGCGCACGGAGATCGTCGTCAGCAACCGCCCGACGGGGCTGCTGACGGGGCTGCAGGCCGCCGCGCCGGCCGCCGCGTGGCGAGTCCTGCAGGCCACCGGCAACGCGCAGTACTGGGCGCAGCTCGCCCGCTCCCGCGACCGCGCATGACCCGGCTCACGAGGTGGCGGTGCCCTCCACCCACGGCCGGATGTCGGTCAGGAACGGTGACGCGCCACCGGCGTCCTGCTGCGTCGCGACGAAGCGCCGCAGCGCCTCCCTGGTGTCGCTCGCGGTGATGGTCGCGAGGCTGGCCGCGGACTCGCGGTGCAGGGCCTGGCCCGGCGGGAGCTGGGCGTACTCCCCGAAGATGCGCTTCTGCGCGGCGACCGTGTCCCGGTTGCGGCGGGCGTAGCGCGTGGCGAGCTCGCGCACCGTGGGCAGCAGCTCGTCGCGGGCCACCACCCGGTTCAGCAGCCCGAGATCGAGGGCCTCGCCGGGCTCGAGCAGGCCACCCTCCAGCATCATCTCCAGCGCCCGGGCGGGGCCGACGAGCTGCACCAGTCGCTGCCCGCCGACCGAGGTGGTCAGACCGATGAGGAACTCGGGCAGGCCCAGCACGACGTCGGTGTCCGCGGCGACGCGCACGTCGAACGAGAGCACCAGCTCCAGCCCACCACCCCCGCACGGCCCGCCGATCGCCGCGAGGTAGACCGCCCCGGAGCGCTGGATCCGCAGCACGACGTCGGCGAAGCGCCGCATCGTCTCCAGGCCCTCGGCGGGCAGGTTCTCGGCCACCCGCGCCCCTCCGGGCACCCGCTGCAGCGCCTGCGCGGCACGCACCCCGGCCCGCGTCGCCACTTCCGGCACGGAGCGGCCCACCCGGTCGGCACCGCCCAGCAGTTCCTCGACGTCGAAGTGGGTGATGAACGAGCCGGGCCCACCGGCGAGGATGACCGCGCCCACCGTCGCGTCGTCGTCGACCGCCGTGGTCAGCAGGTCGAGGTCGCGCAGGAGGGCCCCGGTCATGTAGTGGTGCGGCGGGTCGGAGAACGACGCGGTGAGCGTGCGGTCGTCCTGCTCGAGGGTGAGCGTCGGCAGGTCGAGGTGCCGGGCGGGGGTCACGGAGCCTCCGAGGGGTCAGGGTCGACGGTGCCCGTCAGGTACGGCTTGTCCAGCTCCTCGTCGAACAGCGCGTACGGCCAGGGCTGCTCGCCCTTGCCGACGGCGAGCACGACGCGGGCCGGGAGCAGCAGCGGGCGCTCGAAGGAGCCGGTCATGGTGAACCGGGGCGGGAGGCGGTCCTGCAGGCCGGCCAGCGCCCGCGCCTTGGTCCACATCCCGTGCGCCAGCAGCCCGGGGAACCCGAACAGCTTCGCCAGCAGCGGGTGCAGGTGGTGCGGGTTGCGGTCGCCCGAGACGCCCGCGTACCGGGGGCTCACCGACTCGTCCACCCCGAACCGCGCGACCTCCTCCCACCGGGGCTCGTCACCCGCGTCGTCGGGAGCCGACGCATCGGACCCACCGGACCCACCCTGCCGGTGCAGGTAGGTGCTCACCTGGTGCCAGACCGGTTCGTCACCGGCGCGGATCTCGGAGACCATGTCGAACTGGACCCCCTTCTGGTGGGGGCGCAGGTCCTCGGCATGCACCAGCACCGTCAACCGCTCGCCCGGGTCCACCGCGCGGTACTGGGTGATGGCGTTGCGGACGTGGACGAGCCCGCTCAGCGGCAGCGGGAACGACCGGCTGGTCATCAGCTCCAGCGACAGCGGGAACGCGAGGACGTGCGAGAACGTCGCCGGGACCGGCCCGCCCTCGGGGAAGCCGCACACGCGCCGGTACGCCGCGAGCTGCCCCTGGTCCGGGACGACGTCCTCGAGGAGCAGCTGCAGATCGGGCATCTGGTCGTGGCGGCCCAGCACACCGATCCGTCGCAGCAACCCGTACGCCACGACCCGCACGTAGACGGGCCGCAGGTCCGGAGACCGACGAAGAGTCCGCACCGTCATGGGGCGACGCCTCTGAGCATGGCGCCCTGATACCCAACTGTGTCGTCCGGATCACACGACACGGGCTGGTGCCGCGACACGGCGGACCGTGGAGCCCGGCCGGAATCCGTCAGAGCATCGCCAGCAGCATGCCCGCCATCGCGAGGCTCATGAGCACGTGGCAGCCGGCGTCGAAGCGCACGCCCGTGCTGCGGGTCCCGGCCGGCGCGACCGCGACCGCGACCGAGCCCTCCGACATCGCCTTCTTCTCGGTGGCCGTCGAGGCGCCCGCGCAGCCACCCGGGGCGCCCGGCCGGACGATCCGCGACGTCCAGAGCACCGCCCCGGCGACGAGCAGGACGACGAAGACCCCGCTCACCGCGACAACCCACCCGGGCGCGGACGGCGGCGTCGACGCCGGCATGGCCATCCCGGCCATCCCGGCCATGCCGTGGTGGGCGGCGGCGTCGGAGGCGGACTTCTCCTCGCCCATGATCTGGGGCATCGCGGCGACCATCCACACCATCGCGGCGTTCGTGACGAGGTGGTAGCCCTCGTTCGCGCGGGAGTGGTCACCCTCGGGAACGGTCAGCCGAGCCAGGAACCAGATCCCGAAGAGTCCGAACACCACGATCTGCAGGAGCCCGGTCGGGCTGGACGGGTCACCGGTCCACGCCCACGCCATGGCGATCATCGCGAGACTCATGACGAGGTGCGACAGCTCGGCGAGCCGGTTGCCGGTGCGGTCGATCCCGCTGGCGAGCTCCGCGAGACGGACCGTCGAGTACACACCGGTCAGCGTGAACACGACGGTGAAGGTCCAGGACAGGGTCGACGAGAACACGCGCTCCCCTTTCGGTGGGTCGCCCGCACGCTAGGAGGGGGCGTGCGCACCGAGAGCCGGTTCTGAGAACGCCGGCCGGCCAGCCGCGCCCGACGGTCGCGATCACGCGCCCGCCGTCGTCGTGCTGGAGCGGACGGCGTAGCGACCCTCGCCGTCGGGCGGAGTCGCGCTCTCAGCCGGCGCCGCCGAGGGTCGGCTCAGCGGGGGTGTGGAGCCGCGGCCGGGTGGATCATCTCGCCGAGCGTGGTCGCCCCCGGCGCGCCGCCGGAGAGGGGGTGGTCGACCACCACCTCGAGCACCGTCACCAGGGCCACGGCCAGGGCGAAGACGACGACGGTCGTCGCCACCCCGAGCATCAGGGCGCGCGCGCTGCTCGCGAGGCGCGGTCGGTGGGCGTGGGCCGGCTCGGGGCGGGACCCGGTCGCGGTGATGGCGCGGACCGTCGCGGCCGACGGTGGGAGGGGGACGTCCACCGACCGCACGCCCGGTCCCCGGTCGACGCGCCGCCGGGAGAGGTCGGCGCCGAAGCCCGGGCGATCGGGCAGGCCGGGGTGACGCCGGGCCCGGCCGTGCTCGCTCTGTGGCATCTACTCCTACCCCCGTTCGGGGGTGTACCCCTCGTCACGCCGATGAATCGGGTCTCATGCTGCGGGTCCTGCCGCCAGGGTGACGGTGGCGGTGTGGCTCGAGCCCGCCGGGTCGGTCCAGCCGACCTGGACCCGGTCACCGACGTGGTGCGAGGACAGCGCGGACGAGAGCTGGTCGGCGCCGGAGACGCTCTGCCCGTCGACGGTGACGACGGTGTCACCGGCGGCAAGGCCGGCCGACTCGGCGGGGGAGCCGGGGACGATCCCGGAGATCTGCGCCCCGCCCGTGCCCTGCCCGGCCGCGGACGCGGCGTCGCCCACCGCTCCGGAGGCGACCTCGACGCCGAGGAACGCCGGGTAGCCCTGGTGCACGGTGGCGTTCGAGACGCCGGAGGTGATCTGGCCGGCGATCTGCAGGGCGGTGGCGATCGGGATCGCGTAGCCGATCGTCGGCGTCGCGCTCCCGGAGTCCGCGGCGGCGCGGTAGGACGGGCCCGACGACGTCGAGGCGGCGGTGTCGACGCCGATCACGGCACCGTTCGCGTACAGCGGCCCGCCGGAGTCACCGGCTCGGAGGGCGGCCTGGACCTCGATCATGCCGGCGAGGTTCTCGGCGTCGGAGGTGGACGTCTCGTCCGAGGCGGTGACGGTCTGGCCGAGCGCGACGACGGTGCCGCCGGCGGCCGAGGGGGTGCCGCCGCTGCCGCCCGCGTTGCCGACCGCGGTGACCGGCGTGCCGACGGTCACCGCGTGCTGCGCGCCGGCGGACGCCAGCCTGGCGGGGGTGAGACCGGAGGCGCCCCGGAGCTGCAGGACGGCGACGTCGTCGGTGGCGTCGGTCCCGACGACGTCCGCGGTGTAGGTCCTCCCGCTGGTCACGTCGGTGACCCTGATCGACGTGGAGCCCTCGACCACGTGGTTGTTGGTGAGGATCTCGCCGCCGGGGGTGAGGACGATGCCGGTGCCCGCGGCCTGCCCGGTGCCGTAGTCGAGGACCGTGTCGACGTCGACGACGCCGGTCTGCTCCTGTGGCGTCGCGGCGGTGGTCGGCTGCTGCGGGGACTGCCCGGCGCCGTCGCCGCCGCGGCGATCGTGGGCGGCCACGGCCGTCGTCGGCGGGGCGAGGGCCTCGAGGGCGGTGGCGGTGGCGGCGGTCGAGGCACCGACGGTGAGGGCGAGGGCCAGGGCGCCCACGACGAGTGCCCGGGGCCGGTGGTGCCCGGCGGTGGGCGGCGGCTGGTTCGACGTGTGGTCCATGGTTCACCTCGGCTGGGCCCCTCGGCCCTCGGACCACGGATACGCGCGCAAGGGAAGAGTCTTCTGTGAAGTCGGTCCGGGGGAGCTGAGAGCCGCGCACCTCGAGCACGGGGCTTGTTCCGTTGTCGCGAACGGAGTAGGACGGGGAGTGACCCGGAACACACGGGTACGCAGACGGGCCCCGCGACCGGGGGTGGGCCATGGGGGAGTGTGAGCCGAGGAACTTCCTGCGCCCCTGCCTGCTCCTGCTGCTGCAGGAGCGCACCGCGCACGGGTACGACCTCGTGGAGCGGCTCCGTGCCTCGTTCATCGACGAGACCGACGCCGGCGGTGTGTACCGCACGTTGCGGGCCCTGGAGCGCGAAGGGCTGGTGCGGTCCTCGTGGTGCACCTCGTCGGCCGGGCCGGCGCGGCGCATGTACGCGTTGACCCCGCAGGGCACGGAGTCCCTCGACCGCCAGGTGGAGACCCTCGAGGTCACCCATCATCTGCTGCACAGCTTCCTCGCCCGGTGCGGCCACGCGACCCACCAGTGGGCGCGATGACCGAGCTCCCGATCGTCGCCGTGACGAGCACACCCCGGCACTGCGAGGGGGACGTCTGCATCACCTGCTCCGACGAGGCGGTCCGGGTCACGGTGGTGGAGCTGCTGCCCGACGGCCTCGCCCGGGTCGACACCGGCGTGGGCGAGGAGGAGGTCAGCGTCGCCCTGGTCGATGCCGCGGTGGGGCACGTGATCCTGGTGCACGCCCGGGAGGCCATCGTCGACCTGGGTCCGGCCGAGGCCGGGGACGTGGCGCACGACGCCGAGCGTCCCTCCCCGTGAGCACGCCGACCGCGACGCGGGCCCGGGTCCACGTCGGCGGCATCGTCCAGGGCGTGGGGTTCCGGCCGTTCGTGCACGCCCTGGCCGAGGAGCTCACCCTGTCGGGGTTCGTCGGCAACGACGCCACCGGTGTCGTCGTGGAGGTCGAGGGCCCCACGGAGGCGGTGGACGCCTTCGTCGTCGCCGTGCGGGAGCGGCCGCCGGCGCTCGCCGTCGTGGAGTCGGTGGCCACCACCGTGCTCCCTCCCACCGGCGAGCGCGGCTTCGTCATCGCCGCCAGCACCTCCACCGGCGTGCGGCACGCGCTGGTCTCAGCCGACACCGCGACCTGCGAGGACTGCCTCGCCGAGATGGCCGACCCGGCCGACCGCCGCTACCGCTACCCGTTCGTCAACTGCACGAACTGCGGCCCGCGGTTCACCATCGTCCGCGACGTGCCCTACGACCGGGCGACCACCACGATGGCCGGGTTCGCCCTGTGTCCCGAGTGCGCCGCCGAGTACCACGACCCGGCCGACCGGCGCTACCACGCCCAGCCGGTGTGCTGCCCGGCGTGCGGCCCGACGCTGCGTCTGGACGGCTCCGCCGACGACCCGGTGCGCGCGGCGTCGCGACGCCTCGCGGCCGGCGAGATCCTGGCGGTGAAGGGCCTGGGGGGCTACCACCTCGCGGTGCGCGCCGACGACGAGCAGGCCGTGGCGCGCCTGCGCGCGTCGAAGCACCGCGAGGACAAGCCCTTCGCGGTGATGGCCGCCGACCTCGACGCCGCCCGGACGCTCGTGGACGTCGACGACGCCGCGGTGCGCGTGCTGAGCTCGCGTCGCCGTCCGATCGTGCTGCTGCCCCGGCGGCCGGGCGCGCGGCTGGCCCGCGCGGTGGCGCCCGGCAACCGGTACCTCGGGGTGATGCTGCCCTACACGCCGCTGCACCACCTGCTGAGCGCCGAGCTCGGGGTGCCGTTCGTGCTGACCAGCGCGAACGTCTCCGACGAGCCGATCGCCCACCGCGACGACGACGCGCGCGAGCGGGTGGGCGGGATGGTCGACGGGTTCCTCACCCACGACCGGGCGATCCACGTGCGCACCGACGACTCGGTGGTCCGGCTCGCCCGCGGTCGCGAGCTGCCGATCCGGCGGGCGCGTGGGTACGCCCCGGAGCCCGTGCCGCTGCCCTTCGACGTCGCCCGGCCCGTGCTGGCCTGCGGCGGCGAGCTGAAGAACACCTTCTGCCTCGCGCGGGGTCGGCGGGCCTTCGTCTCCTCGCACGTCGGCGACCTGGAGAACTACGAGACGCTGCGCTCGTTCGTGGCGGGCATCGAGCACCTGGGGCGGCTCTTCGACGTCGCGCCGGCCCTGGTCGCGCACGACCTGCATCCGGAGTACCTGTCCACCAAGTACGCGCTGGAGCTGCCCGACGTCGACCTCGTCGGGGTGCAGCACCACCACGCGCACATCGCGGCGTGCCTGGCCGACAACGGCTGGCGCGACGCGGACGGTCCGGTCCTCGGCGTCGCCTACGACGGCACCGGGTACGGCCCGGACGGCACCATCTGGGGTGGCGAGCTGCTCCTGGCGGATCGGCGCGGCTACCGCCGGGTGGGGCATCTGGCCGAGGTGGCCCTGCCCGGCGGCGCGGCCGCGGTCCGCCAGCCCTGGCGGATGGCGGCGGCTCATCTGACCGCGGCGGGGATCCCCGTCGAGGGCCTCGCGGTGGCCGCCCGCCACGACCGGGACTGGGACGCGGTCGTCTCGCTCGCGCGGGCGGGGCACGGGCCGTGCACCTCGAGCGCGGGACGGCTGTTCGACGCCGTCGCGGCACTGGCGGGGGTGCGCGACACGGTGAACTACGAGGGCCAGGCGGCGGTCGAGCTCGAGCAGCGCGTCGACCCGGACGAGCGTGGGAGCTATCCGTCGGGCGAGGACCGCGGCGTGCTGCGCGGTGCCGACCTCGTCGGAGGGGTCGTGGCGGACCTGCGCACCGGCGTCGAGGTGGGCCGGATCGCGGCCCGCTTCCACCACGGGCTGGCCGACGCGACCGTGCGGGCCGTCGTCGCGCAGGCCGGCGCCCACGGGGTGGGGACCGCGGCGCTCTCGGGCGGCGTCTTCGTCAATCGGGTGCTGCTCGAGCGGACCAGGGAAGGCCTGGAGGCAGCGGGACTGCGGGTGCTGGTGCACTCCCGCGTGCCGTGCAACGACGGTGGGATGAGCCTCGGGCAGGCGGCCGTTGCGGCCGCGGTGGACCCGGGTGCTCCCGGGGAGGTGGACCGACCATGATCGGTGAGTTGAGGCGCGAGCAGGTGGAGCGGGCGTTCGGGCGCCGGGCGCAGGCCACCGAGGCACTGGGCCGCGACGCCGGGCGCATCGCCGCGGCGTGCCACGCGATGGCCGAGCGCTTCCACCGCGGGGGACGGCTGATCAGTTTCGGCAACGGCGCAGCCGCGGCGGACGCGGCCCACCTCGCCGTCGAGTTCGTCCATCCGGTCATCGTCGGCAAGCGCGCCCTGCCGGCGCTGTCGCTGGCGAACGACCCTGCGACCCTCACCGGCATCGCCCGCCGCCGCGGGTTCGACGACACGTTCGCCGCCCAGCTGCGCTCGCTCGCGCGCGACGAGGACATCGCGGTGGGGTTCTCCTCCGACGGCGAATGCGTGAACGTGGCCCGCGGGCTGGAGGAGGCCCACGAGCGGGGGCTGCTGACCGTGGCGCTGGTCGGCGGTGACGGTGGAGCGATCGCCGGGCTGCCCGGGCTGGACCACGTGATCGTGGCCCGCGCGAGCGACCCGGCGGTGGTCAAGGACATGCACGTCACCGTGTACCACGTGCTGTGGGAGCTGGTGCACGTGTTCCTGGAGCAGCCCGGGGTGCTGGGCGCACCGGCGGAGGCCGCCCGATGAGCGGGCTCGAGGCGCTCTACCCGTTCCTCTACGAGGACACCTCGTCCGGCCGGGACGAGGCCCTGGCCCGCACGGTCGCGGAGGTCGAGCGGTCGACCCTGGCCAAGACGGTGGAGATCGCCGAGCTGCGTGACCGCGTGCTCGCGACCTACGCCGACGCCATCGTCGACTGCGCGGGCGCGATGGCCCGCTCGTTCGACGCCGGCGGCCGGCTGTTCGTCTTCGGCAACGGCGGGAGCAGCACCGACGCGCAGGCGGTCGCCGCGCTGTTCTGCGAGCCGGACGAGTCCGGGGCCGGGCTCCCGGCCATCGCCCTGACCTCGGACGTCGCCGTGCTGACCGCCCTGTCCAACGACGTGGCGTTCGAGGTGGTGTTCGCGCGGCCGCTGGCCGCGTCCGGGCGACCCGGCGACATCGCGGTCGGGCTCTCGACCAGTGGTGGGTCGGCGAACGTGCTCGCCGGGTTCACGGCGGCCCGCCGCCAGGGCATGGTCACCGTGGGCCTGGCCGGGTACGACGGGGGGAAGATGGCCGAGTCGGACACCATCGACCACCTGTTCGTCATGCCCTCGGCATCGGTGCACCGCATCCAGGAGGCGCAGACGACCGTCTACCAGGTGCTGGCCGAGCTGACCCGCTCAGCGCTGGACCGCCGTTGACACCGCGTCGTCCCGCGCGCATGCGCAGGCACACGCGGACGAGGGCTGCGGTACCCGGCCGGCGGTAGGCGACGACCTTCCCGTCCACTGACCGAGCGCCGGCGGAGCAGGTTGGAAGGGGTGCGACGATGGATTCCGGCACGACGCAGATCTTCACGTCGGCGACGGTGCACACCTTGTCCGGGAGCGCGCCGGCCGCGTTCGCCACGTCCGGGGAACGGATCGTGGCCGCCGGTACGGCCGAGCGGCTGCGCTCGATGTTCCCGGACGCGAGGCTGCACGACTTCGGTGATCACGTGGTGGTGCCCGGGTTCAACGACGCCCACCAGCATCCGACGATGATGGCCGAGCAGCTGCTGGACGTGGACCTCTCGCCCGAGCAGGTCACCTCCCGGGACGAGATCTTCGACCGCCTGCGCGAGCGGGCGGCCACCACCCCGGCCGGGGAGTGGGTGCTGGGCAGCCGCTACGACCACGGCAAGAGCACCGGGGGAGAGGTGCTCACCCGCGATCACCTGGACGCCGTGTGCCCGGATCACCCGGTCTTCCTCCGCCAGATCGGCATGCACTGGGGGGTGCTGAACTCCGCCGGCCTGCGCGCGGTCGGGCTGGCCGAGGACAGCGAGGCACCCGTGGGCGGCGAGCTCGGCCGGGACGAGTCCGGCCGCCTGACCGGGACGGTGTACGAGCGGGCGATGTACGAGCTGGTCGACGCGGCGATCCCGGCCCGCGGGCTCGACGACCAGCGGCGCGGATTGAGCCGCTACCAGCAGATGATGCACGCGGCCGGGATCACGTCCGTGGGCGACGCGCTGGTGTGGCCGTGGGGGTTGCGACTGCTGCAGGAGGCGCACGCCCGCGGCGAGCTGACGCTGCGGGTGAACATGCTGCTCGCCTACAGCATGCTCGACGATCTGGAGGCCCTGGGCCTGCGCACCGGCCTCGGCGACGCCCGGCTCCGGGTCGGCGGGATCAAGGCCTTCGTCGACGGCGCCGTCGCCGGGGGCACCTGCCTGCTCGAGGAGCCCTACGAGGACGGCTGCGCGCACGGCATCCAGGCGATGCCCACCGACGAGCTCACCGAGTTCGTCCGCCGGGTGCACGACGCGGGCAGCACGGTCTGCGTGCACGCCAACGGCGACCGGGCCATCCGGCTGCTGCTGGACGCGGTCGAGTCCGCGCAGCGAGCACGTCCTCGCCCCGGCGCCCGGCACCGCATCGAGCACTGCAGCCTGGTGGACGCCGAGATCGTCCGGCGGATCGCGGCGCTGGGGATGGTCGCCGTTCCGTTCGGCAGCTATGTGGCCTTCCACGGTGAGAAGCTGCCCGGCTACTACGGGACGCGGCGGTTGGCCCGCATGTTCCCGCACCGCGACCTGCTCGACGCCCGCATCGCGGTGGCCGGCTCCTCGGACTTCCCGTGCGGGCCCTACGAGGTGCTGCGCGCGCTGCGCAGCTGCGTCACCCGGCGGACGCAGGACGGCACTGAGCTCGGCGGCAACCAGCGGATCACACCGGCCGAGGCGCTCGCGCTGTACACCACGGGGTCGGCGTACGCCGCCGGCGAGGAGCGCTACAAGGGCCGGTTGGCTCCCGGGATGCTGGCCGACTTCGTGGTGCTCGACCGCGACCCCCTGCGGACACCGGGCGAGGAGCTGACCGACATCCAGGTGCGGCAGACCTGGGTCGGAGCCCGCCGAGTCTGGGCGTCGGACCACGAGACCGGCGAGCGGCACGCTCGTTGGCCGAGGTCGACGAGCCCGTGACCGTCTTTCACCAGCCGCCGCCGGTCAGCCAGGCATACCAGCCGTCGAGGCCGTCCCCCCGGGTGGCGGAGACGGGCAGGACCTCGACATCCGGGTTGGCCCGGCGTGCGCCGTCGGTGAACACGTCGACGTCGAAGTCCACGTAGGGCAGCAGGTCGACCTTGTTGAGCAGGACGAGGTCGGCCGTGCGGAACATGTGCGGGTACTTCAGTGGCTTCTCGGCGCCCTCGGGCACCGAGGCGATCACCACCCGCCCCCGCTCGCCCAGGTCGAAGAGCGCAGGACAGACGAGGTTGCCCACGTTCTCCACCAGCACCAGGGCCCGGTCCGGGGGGTCGAGCAGGCGCAGCGCGTCGGCCAGCATGTCCGCGTCGAGGTGGCAGCCCGCTCCGGTGTTGACCTGGGTGGCGGCGGCGCCCGCGGCCCGGATGCGGTCGCCGTCGAGCCGGGTCTCCTGGTCGCCCTCGACCACCGCGATCGTGCGGTCGCGGCCGAGGTCGCGGATCGTGCGCTCGAGCAGCGTCGTTTTGCCCGCACCCGGTGAGCTCATGAGGTTGATCGCGACGATCCCTCGCTCGGTGAGCCAGGCGCGGTTGCGCTCGGCGAGCCCGTCGTTGCGGGCGAGGACGGACTGCTCCAGCGTGACGGTCCGGGTCCCGGCGCCGTGGCCGTGACCGTGGCCGTGCTCGTGCTCGTGGTCGTGGTCGTGGTCGTGGTCGTGGTCGTGGTCGTGGTCGTGGTCGTGGTCGTGGTCGTGGAGGGTGACGGTGCCGGCGGAATCGGTGATCCGCACCCCGCCGTCGTCGGAGCATCCACAGGTCGCGCACATCAGGCCGCTGCCACCTCGACTTCCTTGATCGTGAGCTGGTCTCCGGCGAGGACGTCGAGCTCGGCGCTGCCGCAGGCGCACAGCGCGAGCAGGTCGTCGACCTCGAACTCGTGACGGCAGCGACGGCAGCGAGCCCGACCGTGCGGCTCGTCGATCTCGAGGGCGGCACCGGCCAGGGAGGTGCCGTCGGTGACGAGGTCGAAGCAGAATCGCACCGAATCGGCCATCACCCCCGAGAGGGGCCCGATCTCGAGGCGCACCCGGCACACCGTCGCGCCGGGCAGGCGCTCGCGGATGGCGTCGACGACGCTCTGCGCGATCGACAGCTCGTGCATGCCTTGCCCTCCGGGCCCGTGCGGGAGCCCGATCAGCCGCCCTGGTCGCCCGGACGCAGGTTGGGCATCTCCTCCGAGATCGGCGGGTCGGGCTTGATCCCCGCCTCCTCGCGGTCCTTGCGGCGTGGCTCGGACTCCTCGTCGGCGGCACGGGCCTCCCCCCCACCGTGGTGCAGGACCTGCTCCTCGCCGCGAGGGGTGATGCTCTCCCCGACGCCGAGCGGGGACGCGGCCGAGGTGTCGGTCGGGGGTACGCCCTCGCGTTCCTCGTCGGTGACGTCGCGGCCGGGCCCCGGTTGGCCGATCTCACCGGCCATGGCCTGCGCGCCGTGCTCCTCGAGACCCTCCTTGGCCTCCTTCTGCCGGTCGTCGTAGGGCGGCACCCGCCGGTCGCCGAAGTCGGCCTCCCCGCCGGAGTGGGGAGCCGGGCCCAGGTTGGTCTGGGCGGCCGGTTCGGGCTCGCGGCCCTCGCTCTCGTGCTTGCTCATGGCAGTCTCCTTCCTGCCTCGTCAACAATATCCGCGGCAGCGGGTCGCCGATGAGGACGTCGACGATGCGGGTGCCGCCGAACTCCGTTCTCAGCAGCACCAGCGTGGGCGGGTCCTCGGCGACCCGACCGATGATCGCGGCGCCCTCGCCGAGCGGGTGGGAGCGCAGGGCGGCCAGGGCCCGGTCGGCGTCGGCGCCGTCGACGACGGCCACGAACCTGCCCTCGCACGCCACGTGCATCGGGTCGATCCCGAGGATCTCCGACGCGCCGCGCACCTCCGGGCGCACCGGCATGGCGTTCTCGTCCACCACGACCGCGACCTCCGAGGCCCGGGCGACCTCGTTGAGGATGGTCGCCACGCCGCCCCGGGTGGCGTCGCGCAGACAGTGCACGCCGCTGGTGGCCGCCAGCAGCGCCTGGACCGGGCCGCAGAGCGGCGCGGTGTCCGAGGTGACGTCGGACTCGATGTCGAGCTCGCCGCGAGCCAGCATGATCGTGACGCCGTGGTCGCCGATCGGGCCCGACACCAGGACCGCGTCTCCCGGCCGGGCCTGGTCCGGGCCGAGTGTCAGCCCGTGCTCGACGATCCCCACCCCGGCGGTGTTGATGTAGCAGCCGTCGGCCTTGCCGCGCTGGACGACCTTCGTGTCGCCCGTGACGATCGCGACCCCGGCGGCCTCGGCGGCCTTGCTCATCGAGGCCACGATGCGGCGCAGGTCCTCGACCGGGAACCCCTCCTCGAGGATGAAGCCCGCCGAGAGGTGCAGCGGCCGGGCTCCGGACATCGCCAGGTCGTTGACCGTCCCGTTGACCGCGAGCTCGCCGATGTCCCCGCCGGGGAAGAACAACGGCGAGACGACGTAGGAGTCGGTGGTGAACGCCATGCGGGTGGCGCCCGCGGTGAAGACCGCCTGGTCGTCGAGGCGCTCGAGCAGGGGGTTGCGGAAGGCGTCGAGGAAGACCGCCTCGATCAGCGTCGCGGTGGCCTTCCCGCCGGCGCCGTGCGCGAGCGTGATCCGGTCCTCGCGGACCCGCGGCTTGCGGCGGCGTGCGCGGTCGATGCGCTCGAGCACCTGCTGCTCGCGGCTCAGGTGCTCGTACGGGGTCCGTCCGCCCTTCGGATGCCCGGTCTCGGCGAGCGCCTCGGCCTCGGCCCGGCTGACCGCCGCCTCCGCCCAGCCCGCCGAGCTCTCCGGGCCTGGGTCGGGCAGGGTGGCGTGCTCGGATCCGTCGTGGTGCGTGGTCATGCTCGCGTCGCCGCCCTGACCCGCTCCCGGCTGAACCGGCCGAAGTTGTAGTACGCGGCGCAGGCGCCCTCCGAGGAGACCATGCAGGTGCCGATCGGCGTCTCGGGCGTGCACGCGGTGCCGAACACCTTGCACTCCCAGGGCTTGAGCACGCCCTTGAGCACCTCGCCGCACTGGCAGGCCTTGGGATCGGCCACCCGCACACCCGGCACGGCGAAGATCTTCTCGGCGTCGTACCGGGCGTAGGCCTCCCGGACCTGCAACGCGGAGTGCGAGATGAACCCCAGGCCCCGCCATTCGAAGTACGGCCGCAGCTCCATGGTCTCGCCGATGACTCCGAGCGCCTTCGGGTTCCCGTTCCAGGGCACCACGCGGGAGTACTGGTTCTCCACCTCGCAGCGCCCCTCGGCCAGCTGCGTCAGGAGCTGGTAGATCGACTGGAGGATGTCGAGGGGTTCGAACCCGGCGACCACCACCGGTTTGCCGTACTGCGCGGCGACGAACTCGTAGGGGCGGCATCCGATGATCGTGGACACGTGCCCGGCGCCGAGGAAACCGTCGAGGCGCAGATCGGGAGAATTCAGGATCGCCTTCATGGCCGGGATGATGGTGACGTGGTTGCAGAAGATCGAGAAATTGTCGACCTTCTCGGCGGCGGCCCGGAGAACGGTCATCGCGGTGGACGGCGCGGTGGTCTCGAACCCGATCGCCATGAACACCACCCGCTTGTCCGGGTTCTGCCGCGCGATCTTCAACGAGTCCAGCGGCGAGTAGACCATCCGGATGTCGGTACCGGCCGCGTTGGTGTCGAAGAACGACCCGTCCCCGCCGGGGACCCGCATCATGTCCCCGAACGACGTCATGATCACATCGGGTTCGCGCGCGATGGCGATCGCGTCGTCGACGCGGCCCATGGGGATGACGCACACCGGGCAGCCCGGGCCGTGGACCAGCGTGACGTTGTCCGGGAGGTAGTCCTCCAGGCCGTGCTTGTAGATCGTGTGCGTGTGCCCGCCGCAGACCTCCATGAACTTGTAGTGCCGGCCCGGCTCGCACAGACCGGCGATCTTGGCTGCCAGCGCGCGTGCCTTCTCCGCGTCGCGGTACTCGTCGACGAAGCGCATCGTGCGTCACCTCCTCGTGACTGCAGGACTACTCGATCATGGATGCTCGAAGGGCCGCCATCTCGTCGGCGTAGGCCTGACCGATCCCCTCCAGGAACTCGAGCGCCGCTTGCGCCTCCTTCTCGTCGATCTTGGAGAGCGCGAAGCCGACGTGGATGAGGATCCAGTCGCCCGGGACGACGGTCTCGTTCTCGAGCAGACCGATGTTGATGGCGCGGCGGACGCCGCTCACGTCGACCTTGGCGACGTCGGGATGGTCGGGTGAGATCTCCAGGATCTGACCCGGAATGCCGAGGCACATGGCGCTCTCCTGCTACATACGTCGAATCTTGAGGTAGCGCTTCATCTCGTTCCGGGACTGGTAGGCCATCACCCCGAGCCCGGCGACGGCGGCCAACGCGGCCAGTCGGGCGAGCGTGCAGAACATGGTGGTCCTCTCCTTCGGGTGTCAGACCCACGCCTGGGTGCGTGGGGTGTCAGCACGACCGGTGATCTCCGCGAGCAGGTCGCGTACCAGCCCCACGGCCGGCTCGACGGCCGCCGCGGCCGCCGTCGAGAGCTCCATGCCCTCCGAGCAGCCGGCGGGCTCGCAGCCGACGACCACGGTGCGCTCGAGCCGGCCGCCGAGGGCGGTGAACAGGCCGAGGACCGCGTCCGGGGTCATGCCGTGGGCGTCCATCACCGGGGAGGCCGACGCCGGCGAGATCGAGCCCCGCCCCGCCGGATCGGGCTCGAGGACGTAGAGGGTGCCGGGCACGTCCCCCCGCGCGAGGGCGTCGACGAGCACCAGCGCGTCGTAGCCGTCCATCAGGTCGTAGGCCAGGTGGACCGCCCGGATCCCGTAGTCGGCCACCCGCACCGTGGCGGGGAGCGCCTCCGCCGCGAGGCGCCGGGCGACCTCGACACCGAACCCGTCGTCGCCCAGGAAGACGTTGCCCACCCCGGCCACCAGCACCCGGGCGGTCACGGCTCCTCCAGTTCGACCTCGTCGGGGGCGTAGTAGCGGTAGCGCCCGACCCACTGGTTCAGCTCGGCCGCCGGGTCGTCGTCCACGGTCACCGCGAGGTGGCTCGCCCCGTCGACGTCGAGGAACACCGCCTGCACGGTGGCGAGCCGCCCGGCCATGAACATGTCTTGCGCGTCGGTGCTGCGCGGCACCGGCCGCAGCCGCACCGTGCTGCCGCGTGCGGCCATGCCGCCGGGGACGGCGACGCGGTCGGTCTCGGGGGAGACCGACGCGTCGGCGCCGGGGTCCCACCATGGCGCGGTCCCCCCATCGGGCTCGCCTATCGGCGTGCTCCCCTGACTGCTTCCCGTCCCGGTGACGTCCCGCAGGTAGCGGACCGTCCCGTGCAGCCGTTCGAGCATCTCCGGGGGCAGGTTGTCGGCCCGGTCGATGACCGCCGCGGCCCGCTCGTCGGTGGCCCGGGCCTCCTGCTTCTCCGCGTCGGTCAGCGCCATCGTGCGCAGCGTGAGGATCTCGTCGATCTCGGTGGCGTCGAACAGGTCCCCCGGGCTCTCCGGCGCGATCGTCGGGTAGTCGTAGAGGATGATCGGCGAGGAGAGCATGACGTCGCGGCGACCCGGCTCGCCGACGAGGACCGGCCAGGTGTGCTGGTTCCGGCACGACTCGGCGGCGGCCCGGGCCCATTCCGGGGGCTCCAGCAACGACACGAACTCCCCGTGGTCGACGGCGAGCAGGGTGTGCGCCGAGACCAGGGAGTGCCGCAGCATCTCCTCGCGGGGCGCCTCGGCGTCGGCCGTCGTGGTGTTCTCGACGGTCACGCGGAGCTTCGCCAGCCGGTAGGGGCCGTCGAACCGCTCCATCGCGACGGTGATCGTGCCCGAGAGCGGGAAGGCGCGGCGGACCACGTCGCCCTCGGTCTCCTCCCCACCCGGGATGGTGAAGGGGATCTCCACCGACCCGTCCGCCACGTCGAGGTCGGTGGCCGCGTCGACCTCGCGGACCTCCGCCTCGTCCCAGTCGGGCCCTGCCCCGGTGCGCGACCGGACGTGCAGGAACCGCAGGCGCAGCTCGACGCGGCATCCCTCGTCCGCCTCGACGAGGCACTCGGTCTGCGAGCAGTGGGTCTCGCCGCTCCCGGTACCGGCGGGGGCGAGCACGCCGAACTGCCAGCGCACCTGGTTCTTCCGCGAGGACGCCCGGTACGGGTAGAGGACGTAGCCCTCGAACAGCACGGTGTCGGCCACCGCGCGCGCGACGTCGAACGCGGTCATCGGGCCTCCTCGAGCGCGTCGCGCTCGCCGGCCTCGTCGAGCAGTGCCTCCAGCGTGTGGTCCCAGGTGAGGAACCCCCGGCGGGAGCGGAAGCGGCCCAGAGCGTCGAGCGTCTCGCGGCGCAGGCGCAGCCAGCCGCTGCCCGGGAAGTAGAGGTCCATGAGGTCGCGCCAGGTCTGCACCGGCATCCGGTACTCGGCCTCCGCGTTCCAGGAGACCTGGTCGACGGCCATCACCCCGCCCGGTCCGCGGACGAACACCGTCCCGGAGAAGAACAGGACGAGGGGGATCTCACCGTCGCTCAGGCTGTGGAAGTACTTCGACGCCGCGACATCGAGGTCGTAGGTGCACGGGACCGGCAGCTCCACCTCGATGGCCCCGGTGAACTGGGGAACCATCGTCTGGACGAGGGCCAGCTGCATCGGCTTGAGCGTGTCGGCCCAGCGCGGCGTCTCACCGAAGAGGTCCACGAGCCGTTCGGCCTCGTCGGGCGAGTAGCGCCGCTGCGCCGGCCGGATGCGGATTCTGACAGCGCAGGGCGATGACGTGGATCTGCACGCCGGTCGTCTCGGCGACCCGCACGCGGACGTTCAGCGTCGGCTCCGCCGCGTAGGCCAGCGGGGTCACGTCGAGGCAGTCGAAGACGAGCTCGGCCACCGCTACTCCCCGGCCCGCTCGCGCAGGTGGGCGAAGAACCGGTCGATCTCCGCCCAGACCTCCTCGCCGCCGTCGAACCCCTTCCATCCCAGCTTGACCCGCCCGACGAGGTCGTAGCAGGCGTCGATGGGCACCAGGTAGCACTCCACCCGCTCCGCGCCGGCGCCACCGGCGGTCCGTCGCAGCAGCAGCGCCTCCACGTCCGGGCTCACGTCGGCGAAGGCCGGGTTGGCTGCCATGACGTCCTGCCAGGCCGCCAGGTCGAGCAGCGACTGGGTGGCCCCGCCCGGGCCGGGGTAGAACGCGACGACCTCGTCGAGATCGGAGTTGCGGAAGAGGAAGGCCAGCGACACCGGGATTTGCAGCCGGTCCCACTGGTCGGTGGTGAGCCGGAAGTCGGGGTCGTAGCGGTAGCGCTCCGGGACCGCCCGATGGCGACCGGTGCCCTCCGCGGTGAACAGCAGGTAGCAGCCCCGGCAGGTGCACATCACGGTGCGGCGGTCCAGGTCGACCACGTGGGGGTGGTGGTCCTCATCGACCGGTTCGCTGCACATCTCGCACCGCTCACCGGGTACCACCGTCGGGCGGCGCGCCAGGAGCCGGCGCAGCGCGTCCGGCAGCGTCGTCGTGGCGGGGTCGGTCGAGGTGGGGTCGATCGAGGTGGGGTCGACGGTGGGGCTCGATTCACGGTTCACCGCAGCACCCCTACCGCGCCCACCGCGATCCGGATTCTCGTCGCCCTCGGCGAGCAGCGGGAGCGGGTCGAGGTGCAGCCCGGCGCCCGTGGTCTCCCGGCCCGCCAGGCGCACGTCGTAGCCGGCGCCGCACCCGGCGCAGGACAGCTCCGTCCCGTCGAGCCGTCCGTCCGCCCACGTGGCGCCGCACCCGGGGCAGCCGTTGCGGTAGGCGTAGAGCGTGCCGTCGGCGTGGCAGACCAGCACCCCCGCGCCGTCGATCTCGACCGGTCGCACCCCGCCAGGTGCCGGCGCCGCCGCGTCGTCGACCGTGGCCCACCGGCCGGCGTCGGGGCCCGTGCCGTCGCTCGGGGGGCGCAGCAGCGACTCGGCCGGGATCAGCGTCCGCCCGTCGTCGGTTCTGGCGTCGGGCTCGCTCAGCCCCTCCACGTGCACTCCGGTGACCTCCGGTGCCGCGTCGCCGATGGCCCGCTCGATCGCGTACTTCACCGTCACCGTCGAGGACGGGCAGCCGTCGCAGCTGCCCTCCAACCGCAGGTGGACCACGGCGTCGTCGTCGACGCCGAGGAGCTCCACGCCCCCCGCGTGCGAGCCCAGGTAGGGGCGGACCTCGTCGAGCGCGCGGCTCACCCGCTCCTCGACGTCCTGTGGGTGCAGGTCGTGCAGGACCAGGAGCGCCCCGACGAGCCCGTCCGCGCCCAGCGTGGCCAGCAGCTGGTCCTCACCGGCCTGGCCGACCAGCTCGACGACGCGCGCGAGACCGGCGCCGTAGAGGTCCATCAGCGCGCGGACCAGCTCCTCGGCGCGCTCGCCGACCTCGGCCCCGGCGCTCGCGCCGAGCTCGTCGAGGAGTCGCTGGACGCGTTCCCCCGTCTCCTGGGGGTCGGGCCCGTGGGGTGTCGGCAAGGTCGTCTCCCGGGGGTCGTGGGACGTCTGTTCGGGACGTACCTCAGGCGTTGCCGCCCAGCGCGTGCGGGGTGTGCTGGCGGTTCAGCTCCTTTCCGTCGCCGAGGTACATGTGCACGCCGCAGGGCAGGCACGGGTCGAAGCTGCGGACCGCGCGCATGATGTCGATGCCCTTGAACGTCTCCCGGGAGTTCTCCTCGAAGATCGGGGTGTTCTGCACCGCGTCCTCGTAGGGCCCGGGGGTCCCGTTGGTGTCGCGGACGCTCGCGTTCCACGGCGTCGGCGGGTACGGGTGGTAGTTCGCGATCTTGCCGTTCTGAATCACCATGTGGTGCGAGAGCACGCCGCGCACCGCCTCGGTGAACCCGACGCTGATGGCCTCCTGGGGCACCTTGAACGGGGACCAGGTCGCGGTGCGCCCGGCCCGGACCTCGGCGAGCCCCTTCTCCACGAAGTGCAGCGCGCACGCCGCGGCGTAGGCCTGGAAGTACGTCCGGGCCCGGTTGCGCTCGATGGCGTTGGACAGCGGCTGCCCCTGCTTGTCGTGAGGGGTGTTCCACTCGAAGGTCTTGGGGCCCTTCGTCACCGTCCGCGGCAGGTGGATTTGCACACTGTGCCCGGTTGCCTTGATGAACTCGAAGTCGACCAGCCCCGACAGCGCGGTCGACCACAACCGGGCGATGGGGCCACCGCCGGTGTCCAACGCGAGATCCTCGCTGCCGTCGTTCCAGCGCGGCGACATCACCCAGCTGTAGTTGTTGTCGAAGTCGCGCCGCTGCGGCTTGGGAATGGTGTGCTGGTTCCACGGGTGGCGGGCGTCGACCGGGTTGCCCAGCGGGTCGCGGTCGACGAACGTCTCCTGGCCCGCCCAGTCGTCGTAGTAGGAGCTGCCGAGCAGGATCCGGATACCGAGGTTGATCCGAACCAGGTCGTTCGTGACCAGCCGGCCGTCGACCACGATGCCCGGCGTCACGAACATCTTGCGGCCCCAGTCACCCATCGTGCGGTAACCGAAGTCGCAGTGCTCGGGGTCGTTGAACGCACCCCAGCAGTTGAGCAGCACCCGCCGCCGGCCGACCTCCTCGTAGCCGGGGAGGGCCTCGTAGAAGAAGTCGAACAGGTCGTCGTGCATCGGCACGACTCGTTTCATGAACTCCACGTAGCGCATCAGGCGGACGTAGTAGTCGGTGAACAGCTGGTGGGTCGCGACGGTGCCCACGCCGCCCGGGTAGAGGGTGGAGGGGTGCACGTGGCGCCCCTCCATGAGGCAGAACATCTCGCGGGTCATGCGGCTCATCTGGAGCGCCTCGCGATAGAACTCGCCCTCGAGCGGGTTCAGCGACCGCATGATGTCGCCGATGGTCCGGTACCCGTGGTCCTCGGCGTGGGGTGCGGGAGTGTTGTTCGCGCGGTCGAGCACCCCGGGATTGGTCTCGGCGACCATCTTCTCGCAGTAGTCGACCCCGACCAGGTTCTCCTGGAAGATGTTGTGGTCGAACATGTACTCGGCGGCCTCACCGAGGTTCATGATCCATTCGCCGAGGTGCGGGGGTGCCACGCCGTAGGCCATGTTCTGGTTGTAGACCGAGCAGGTCGCGTGGTTGTCGCCGCAGATCCCGCAGATTCTGCTGGTGATGAAATGGGCGTCGCGCGGGTCCTTGCCCTTCATGAAGATGCTGTAGCCGCGGAAGATCGACGAGGTGCTGTAGCACTCGGCGACCCGGTTGTTCGCGAAATCGATCTTGGTGTAGATCCCGAGGCTGCCCACGATCCGGGTGATGGGGTCCCAGGACATCTCGACCAGGTTGCCGGGGGTCTCCCGCTCGCGGGACCTGCTGGGCCGCTCGGTCGTCGCCATGGTGGTCCTTTCTCGAAGCGGGTTACGGATAGGTGCGGGCGCCGCTCACCACGGCGCGCGGAACCCGGTGGTCAGCTGGCGACCCGGCTTGCGCCACCGAGGCTCCTTGTCCATGGTCTTCGCCGTCACCTTCCGCAGCCGGCGGATGACGCTGCCGTAGGCGCCGCTGGCGGCCGTCGAGACCTTGCTGCCCGGCGGCTCGTCCATGAACGGCATGAACTTGTCCGGGAAGCCCGGCATGGTGCACGCGATGCAGATCCCGCCCACGTTCGGACAGCCGCCGATCCCGTTGATCCACCCCCGCTTGGGGACGTTGCACTTGACCACGGGTCCCCAACAGCCGAGCTTGACCAGGCACTTCGGGGAGCCGTACTCGCTGGCGAACTCGCCCTGCTCGTAGTAGCCGGCGCGGTCGCAGCCCTCGTGCACGGTCCCGCCGAAGAGCCAGGTGGGCCGCAGCGCCTCGTCGAGCGGGATCATCGGCGCGGCTCCGGCGACCTGGTAGAGCAGGTAGAGGATCGTCTCGGAGAGGTTGTCGGGGTGGATCGGGCAGCCGGGGACGTTGACGATCGGCAGGCCGGCCTTGGACTTCCAGCCCCACCCGAGGTAGTCGGCCACCCCCATCGCGCCGGTCGGGTTGCCGGCCATCGCGTGGATACCGCCGTAGGTGGCGCAGGTCCCGACGGCGAGGACGGCGGTCGCCTTGGGCGTCAACCGGTCGAGCCATTCACTGGTGGTCATCGGCTGGCCGGTCGCGGGGTCGTTCCCGAACCCGCACCAGTAGCCCTCCTTCTTGATGGCCTCGTTGGGGATCGACCCCTCGACGACGAGGACGAACGGCTCGAGCTCGCCCCGGTCGGCCTTGAAGAACCATTCGAGGAAGTCGTCGGCCCCGGCGTTCGGCCCGCACTCGAAGTCGATCAACGGCCAGTGCACGGCGATCTTCGGCAGCCCGGGCAGGGCGCCGAGCACGATCTCCTCGATACTGGGCTGGGTCGCGGCGGTCAGGGCGACCGAGTCCCCGTCGCAGCTCAGGCCGGCGTTGATCCAGAGGATGTGGACCGTCGGGGTTTCCTGCTCGGTCGTCGTCATCGCGTGTCCCCCAGCCGTTGTAGGCCGAACCGACAGGTGGTGGTGGGTCACCGTCGTGAGCCAGGTCTAACAGCCGAGATCCCGCGCGGTAAGTGAGTGCTTCACCTAGTGGTCGGTCTCGGAGCCGGCGTGTGGCGGTGAGCGTCCGGCGGCGGTCAATCGCCGGGGAGCACGCCCGGGGCCCTGGTGGGGGACCAGTCGAGCATGAGCAGCGTGGCGTCGTCCTGGAGCCGGCCATGCTGGTGGTCGAGGATCGCGGCGGTGAGCCGGCGCAGGGTCTCGGGGGCGGAGAGCCGGGACTGTTCGGTCCGTTCGGTGAGGTCGATGAGCCGCTCCTCGCCGAAGAAGCCGCCGGAGTCGTCCCGCGCCTCGACGATGCCGTCGGTGTAGAACAGCAGCCGATCCCCGGGCTCGAGGTGCTCGCGTGAGGCGGCGGCCCGCGGCGATGACGACGGGACCGCGTCGGACAGCACTCCCAGGGGCGGGCGCAGCGGGCCGTCGAGGGAGCGGATCATGCGTCCGCTGCGCAGCAGCAGCGGCGGTGGGTGCCCGGCCACCAGGTAGTCCAGGGCGCCGGTGGTGACGTCGAAGCGGGCCAGCACGGCGGTGACGAACCGGGTCGGCCCGCTGCGCCGGCTCAGGTGGTCGTCGGCGGTGTCGGCCAGCGCCGCGAGATCCGCCACCCCGCGGCGGCGGGCGTTGCGGATGACGTTGATCGCGAGCGAGGTCGTGATGCCGGCGTCCAGGTCGTGGCCGACGCCGTCGAAGACCCCGAGGTACAGGCCGTCCTGGTCGGCGGCGTAGTCGTAGGCGTCTCCGGCGACCGTGGCGTGCGGCTCGAGCAGCGCGGCGACCGCGACGTCGTCGGTCGCGAACGTGCGGGGCGGGACCAGGTGCCAGAGCAGCTCGGCGGCCACGGAGAGCCCGTCGAGGGCCCGCAGTCGCCGGAGGTGGTCGGAGTAGACCAGCTTGCTCATCACGACGTGCCCCATCAGCCCGGCGATGGTCTCCGCGCGGTCGTGGAGGACGGCGTCGTCGACCACCTCGGGTCCGAGGGTCAGGCGCAGGCACCCGACGCGTTCGGTGCCGTCGAGGACGGCCACCCACAGCACCCGCCGACCCTGCTCGTCGAGCCCGGCGACGAGCTCGCCCTGCTGGAAGGCCCGCCCGCCCAGGGTGCCGTCGACGGCCACCGGTTCGACCGGGTCCGGGCGGATGGGGGAGAGGACCTGCTGGCCGAGGTCGACCACGAGGACCTCGGCGCGCAGCCCGAGGGGCGCCACCACCTCGTCGAGCATCGCGGAGATCCCGTTGCCGGTGACCAGGTGGGAGCGGCGGACCAGCTCGCTCACGACCCGCGCGAAGACGCGGTCGGAGGCGCCGCCTCGGACCGCGCCCGCGACCTGCGTGGCCTCGGGGTCCGCCGGGAGCGCGAGGCCCCGAGCCCGCTCCACCGGGGCAATGCCCGTTGCTCTCGCTCGGCACCTGGATGGGAGCGCCCTCGATGTCAGTCGCTGGACTCGTACTTGAAGGAGATTTCGAGGCGGACGCGGAAGGCGCTCACCTGACCGTTCTCGATGACCAGATCAGAGCGGACGAGTTCGGCGATGCGAATGTCGCGAACCGACCTGGCCGCGGTCTCCACGGCGTTACGAGCAGCGGCCTCCCACGACTCGGTGCTGGTGCCGATGACTTCGGTGACGCGGTACACGGTGTCGGCCACGACGAGACCTCCATGAGCGTGAGCGGGCGGAGCGCCGCAGGGTCACCCGTGTGATCCAGACCACAGCGCGCCCGTGACCATAGCCCGGGCGCCGTCCCACCGCCATCGCCACCCTCGAGACGGGTCCGGGGGGCGGACGAGCCGTCCGCCCCCCGGACCGTTCATCGCGCCAGGATCACTTGCAGCAGTGCCGCTTCGGCTTGCACTCCCGGGGCGCGCAGCAGTCCTGCGGCGGCTTGCACTGGTGGCAGCCACAACCCCGGTGGTGGTGGTGCTTGTGGCGGGGCGGCGCACAGAGTTCCAGCAGTCCCATCGGTGTGTCCTCTCTCGATTGGGGGCTCGGAGGCGGGCGCAGCGCTACGTCCGTTATCCAGGTATCTCCAGTCGGTGATCTGTCGTTACCTGCCGGCTCGTCCGTCCGTGCAAGTTGCGACGACCGGGCGTGGCGCTTCGCCTACTTGGCTGCAGCTACCTTCAGTACGGGCTGAGCTCGCACTGTCCCGATATCAGAACTGGTAGCGCCGCAGTCCGCCGTCGACGGGGATGACGGTGCCGGTGATGTAGTCGGCCAACGGCGAGCAGAGGAAGCACACCAGGTGGGCGATGTCCTCCGGCTCGCCGTACCGGCCCATCGGGATCTCGTGCTCGGACTGCCAGGCGCGGTACTCCGGGGAGTAGTTGCGCTCGATCTGCTCGGACATGATCCGGCCCGGGGGGATCGAGTTCACCGTCACGCCGCGCGGGCCGACCTCGCGGGAGAGCCCCTTGGCCCACGAGTGCAGCGCCGCCTTGGCGGCGAAGGCCCCGTTCACGCCCTCCGGCTCCGACTTGCCGGTGATGTTGACGACGCGACCCCAGCCGCCGTCGATCATGTCCGGGAGCAGCCGGGTGGTGGTCTGGCGGTGGCGGGTGAAGTTGAGCGTCATCGCCTCCTCCCACGCGCGCTCCTCGACGTCCCAGGTGAAGGGACGGCTGCCGCCGGCGTTGTTGACCAGGATCTGCACGGCTCCCAGCGCGGACCGGGCTCCGTCGGCGATCCGCGCGGGCGCGTCCTCCTCGTACGCGTCGACGACGACCGGCGTCGGCCGCGGACCGCCGGCGTCGGTGACCTGGTCGGCGACCTCCTCGAGCCGGTCGGCTCGGCGCGCGGTGATCGCCAACCGAACACCTGCGCTGCCGAGTGCGACGGCGATGGCGCGGCCGATCCCGCTGCTCGCCCCCGTGACGACACCACTGCGCCCGTCCAGATCCAGGTCCATCCGGCTCCTCCTCGTGACACTCGGCACACCGTTGTATACCGTCGCATGCACCGGTACGCGAAGCCAGGGAGGTCGGGCATGGTGCGGCCCGAGCACGAGTCCGTGGACGTGCTCGTCGTCGGCGGTGGCAACGCCGGGTACTGCGCCGCGCACGCCGGGCGCGAAGCCGGCGCGCGAGTGCTCGTGCTGGAGAAGGGCCGGCGCGGCGAGCACGGCGGCAACTCCTTCTACACCGCCGGCGCCTTCCGGGTGGTCCACCGCGGCCTCGACGACGAGCTGCGCGGGGTGGTCGACGACGACGTGACCCGCGAGCGCTGGGCCGACACCGACCTCGCGCCCTACAGCGCCGAGGACTTCGCCGCCGACATGGAACGCGTGACCGGCGGTCGCAACGACGCCCGGATGACCGAGGTGCTCGTCGGCGACAGCGCGGGCGTCGTCTCCTGGCTCGCCGGTCACGGCATCCGCTGGCGGCTGATGTACGAGCGGCAGGCGTACGTCTCCGACGGCCGCTGGACGTTCTTCGGCGGCCTGGCCCTGGGCACCGTCGACGGCGGCAAGGGGCTCATCGCCCAGCACACCGCCGCGGCGCGGCGCACGGGCGTGGAGATCGAGTACGGCGCGACGGTCGTCGACCTCCTGCGCGGCGGCGGGGCGACGCCGCCGGTGCACGGGGTGCGCTACGTCGACCTGCACGGGCGGACCCACGAGGTCACCGCGGGCGCGGTCGTCCTCGCCGCGGGCGGGTTCGAGGCCGATCCCCACCGCCGGGCCCGCCACCTCGGTGAAGGGTGGGACCGCGCGCTGGTGCGTGGCAACCCGCTCAACACCGGGGAGATGCTCGAGCAGGCCCTCGCGGCGGGCGCCGCACCGCACGGGGACTGGACGTCGTGCCACAGCGTCGCCTGGGACGCCGGCGCGCCACCGCAGGGCGGCGAGCGAGTGCTCACCAACCAGTTGACGCGCCAGAGCTATCCGATCGGGATCGTGGTCAACCGGGAGGGGCGGCGGTTCGTCGACGAGGGCGCCGACTTCCGCAACTACACCTACGCGAAGTACGGCCGCGAGATCCTCGCGCAGCCCGGGGGCATCGCCTTCCAGCTGTTCGACGCGAAGACCCGGCCGCTGCTGCGGTCCGAGGAGTACGACAGCAGGCCCATCACGGGCGCGGAGGCCGACGACCTGGCGACGCTCGCCACGCGCCTGGGCATCGATCCGGACGGGCTGGCCGACACCGTCGCCGCGTTCAACGCCTCGATCGTGGACGTGCCGTTCGATCCCGCGGTCAAGGACGGCCGGGCGGCGCGCGTGGAGCCGCCCAAGTCCAACTGGGCGGTCGCGCTGGACACCCCGCCCTACCACGGCTACGCGGTGGCGTGCGGGATCACGTTCACGTTCGGCGGGGTGCACGTCGACGACAGCGGGCGGGTGCTCGCGACGTCGGGGCACCCCCTGCCCGGGCTCTACGCGGCCGGCGAGCTCGTCGGCGGCCTGTTCTCCGGCAACTACCCGGGCGGCAGCGGACTGACCGCCGGTGCGGTGTACGGACGCCGGGCCGGGACGGCCGCCGGCGCGCGGGCACTGCGAGGCGCGGCGTGACCGGCGTCGCGGGCCGGGGCGAGGTCTACGAGCGACTGCGCCGCGACATCGTCGCCGGCGAGCTCGCCCCGGGCGCCGCCCTCGTCGAGCTGCCGCTCGCGCAGCGCTACGGGATGAGCCGCACGCCGGTGCGCGAGGCGCTGCGCCGACTCGAGCACGACGGCCTCGTCGAGCGCCACGACCGCGGCCTGCGGGTGCGCGCCACCAGCCCGGAGCGGACCCTCGAGATCTACGAGGTGCGCATCGCCCTGGAGGGCATCGCGGCCCGCTCCGCGGCGGAGCACCGCAGCGGCTACGACCTCGCCCGGCTGCGCGCCGCACAGGAGGAGATGCGCGCAGTCGACACCACCGACCCGCGGGCCATGGCCGCGGCGAACCTGCACGTCCACGAGGCGATGTGGGCTGCCGGGCACAACGCGACGCTGATCGAGCTGCTCGACCGCCTGCAGGCCCATGTCGCCCGATACCCCGAGACGACGCTGTCCGACCCGGGCCGATGGCAGACCGCCCTCGAGGAGCACGACGCCCTCGTCGACGCGATCGCCGACCGGGACGAGACGCGGGCGCGCCGGTTGGCCGAGGCCCACATGAGCGCCGCGCGCGACATCCGGCTGCGCCACGCCGCCGCCGGCTACCCCACCCCCCAGAGGAGGTCGTCGTGACGACCACCGACGCCATCACCGCTCGAGAGCTCGCGGCTCGCCTCGACCGGCTCCCGCTCGGTCGGTTCCACCGCCGGGTGCTCTACGCGCTGGCCTTCGCGTTCTTCTTCGAGCTCGCCGACCTGAACACCTTCGCCTACGCGGCGCCCGGTCTGCGCCACTACCTCGGGCTCGGGGTCGGCGAGATCAGCTACATCACCTCCGCGAGCTTCCTCGGGATGTTCGTGGGCGCGGCCGGCGGCGGCTGGATCGCCGACCGCCTCGGACGCCGCCGCACGCTGGTTGGATCGGTCATCTGGTTCTCGGTGTTCTCGCTGGCCAACGCCGGCGCGTGGAACACGACGACCCTCCTGCTCGCGCGGTTGGTCACCGGCATCGGGCTCGGGACGATGACCGCCGTCGCCATCACCTACCTGTCCGAGACGATGCCGCGCGAGCGCCGCGGCCGCATGCAGGGCGCCGTGCTCGCGCTCGGACTCGTCGGGATCCCGGTGATGGCGTTCGTCGCCCGCGGCGTGGTACCCACCGGCCCGAACGGCTGGCGCTGGGTGTTCCTGTTCGGGGCGCTCGGCGTCGTCGGGCTGGTGCTGATCCTGCGGCTGCCCGAGTCGCCTCGCTGGCTGCTGACACGCGGCCGCGGCGCCGACGCCTCCGCCGTCGCCTCCGCAGTGGAACGGGAGACCGAGGCCACGCACGGACCACTGCCGCCGGTGGCCGTCGACGCCGAGCAGGACGCCGAGCCCGCGCCGGGGACCCGGACGTTCCGCCCCACGGTCACCGGCCGCGGCGCGCTGTTCCGCCCGGTGCTGCGGCGGCGCACGCTCATGCTCGTCGCGGCCTGGATCTTCCAGACCCTCGGCTTCTACGGGTTCGTCTCCTGGGTGCCCACCCTGCTCGCCGCACACGGCTTCAGCCTGACCGAGAGCCTGACGTTCTCGGCGATCACCACCATCGGGGCCGTGCCCGGTGCGCTGCTGGCGTGGCCGATCTCGGATCGCTTCGGGCGCAAGGCACCGGCCGCCGCCGTCGCCGTCGTCATCGCGGTGTGCGGCGTCCTCTACGGCGTGACGTTCAACGTCGTGGCAATCGTGCTCTTCGGCTTCCTGGTCTCGTTCTTCATCCAGACCTTCGCCGCGCTCCTGTACGCCTACACCCCCGAGCTGTACCCGACGACGCTGCGCAACACGGGTTCGGGCTTCGTCTACGGGATCGGGCGGTTGGCGAACATCATCGGCCCGCTCGTCGTCGCCGTGATCTTCACCGGGGCCGGCTACGTCTGGGTCTTCGTCTACATCGGGGCCTGCTGGCTGGTGGTGGCGGCCGCGATCGGCTTCTTCGGCCCACGCAGTGGCGGCACCGCGCTGGAGGACCTGGAGGCCCCGCTGCGCCGTGGTCAGGGTTTGAGGACGACCTTGGAGTAGCCGTCCTCGCGGCGGTCGAAGCGTTCGTACGCGTCGGGGGCCTCGTCGAGTGGCACCTGTTTGGACACGACGAAGGAGGGGGTGGCTCGCCCGGCCACGATGAGGTCGCGTAGCTGGGCGTTGTAGGCCTTGGCGTCGGCCTGCCCGGTGCCCATCTTCTGGCCCTTCTCGAAGAAGCGGCCGATGTTGAACAGCAGCCGCCCGTTGGCGGCGTTCTCGTCGGGGGCGCCGGGGTCCTGGGGAAGGTAGAGCCCGACCACCCCGAGCCGGCCGGTGTGGCGCACCGCGTCGACGAGCTGGTTGAGCACGACCGCCGGCTGTTCCTCGCCGCTGGCCACGGTGGCCTGGTAGCCCACGGCGTCGACGCCCTTGTCGGCGCCCACGCCGTTGGTCTGGTCGGTGATCTGCTCGACCGGGTCGCCGGCGGAGAAGTCGATCGAGATCGCGCCGATGGACTCGGCGAGCTCGAGCCGGGAGCGCACCTTGTCCACCACGAACACCTTCGAGGCGCCCTTGAGCATCGCCGAGTAGGCGGCCATGAGCCCGACCGGGCCGGCGCCGAACACGGCGATCGTCTCGCCGGGGTTGAGGTCGGCGAGCACGGTGGCGTGGTAGCCGGTGGGGAAGATGTCGGCGAGCATGGCGAAGTCGTTCTCGTGCTCCTCGCCGGGTGGGAGTACCAGGGCGTTGAAGTCGGCGAAGGGCACCCGCAGGTACTCGGCCTGCCCGCCGGTGTAGGGCCCCATCCCGACGTAGCCGTAGGCCCCGCCGGCATAGGGCGGGTTGACCGTCAGGCAGAACGCGGTCTTGCCGGCCAGACAGTTGCGGCAGAACCCGCAGGCCACGTTGAACGGCAGGCTGACCCGGTCGCCGACCTGGATCCGGGAGACGCCGCTGCCGATCTCCTCGACGATGCCCATGTTCTCGTGGCCGAACACGATGCCGGTCTCGGCGATCGTGCGGCCCTCGTACATGTGCAGATCCGACCCGCAGATCGCGGTGCTGGTGATCCGCACCAGCGCATCGGTCGGCGCCTCCAGCCGCGGGTCGTCGACCTGCTCCACCGCCACCGAATGGGTGTCCTTGTACACCACGGCCCTCATCGCGGGCTCCCTCCGTCGAGGATTGGTGGGGTTCGGGTCCCCGACGACCCGGCACCCCCAACCCCGCTTCGGTGGCGATGTGGACGTCGGCCCGTTGCCGTCGCGGCTACAGGGCGGCCGCCGCGGCGGAGGCGACGGCCTGGTCCTGGTCCCCGGTCCCGCCGCTGACACCGACCGCCCCGACGACGGTGTCACCGGACATCAACGGGTTACCCCCGGCGAAGATCATGACCCGGCCGTGGTTGGAGTCCTGGATGCCGTAGAACTGCCCGCCGGGCTGGGCGTTCTCCCCCAATCCGGAGGTCGAGACGTCGAACGCCCGGGCGCTGAACGCCTTGTTGATGGCGACGTCGACACTGCCGATCCAGGCACCGTCCTGGCGGATGTGGGCCACGAGATTGCCTCCGGCGTCCACCACTGCGATGTTCATCGGCTGGCCCTGGGCAGCCGCTTCCTGTTCGCCCGCGGCGATCACGCGGCGTGCGTCGTCCAACGTGACGCTCTGGATGGTCTGCATTGGCGTGTTCCTCTCACACGTGGATGAAGACCGAGGGGTGCCCGCGCACGCCGAGCCGGTATGCGACAGACCAACGCGATCGGTCAGCCTCCCGCGCCGGCGCGGACCTCGTCGGGCAGCTCGACGGAGCGGCGAAGGATCTTGCCGGTCGGGCCCTTGGGCAGCTCGGCGAGGACCCAGAGGTGCCGCGGGTACTTGTAGGCGGCCACCCGCGCCCTGGCGAACTCGCGGAGCTCGTCGACGGTGGCCGACTCGCCGACCCGGAACGCGACCGCGGCCCCGACCTCCTCGCCGAGCTCCGCGTGCGGCATGCCCACCACGGCGACCTCGGCCACCGCCGGGTGCTCGTAGAGCGCCTCCTCGATCTCGCGGGGGTAGACGTTGTAACCGCCCCGGATGATCATTTCCTTCTTGCGGTCGACGATGAAGTAGTAGCCGTCGTCGTCGCGGCGGGCCAGGTCGCCGGTGCGGAACCAGCCGTCGGGGATGGCCTCGGCCGTGGCCTCGGGACGATCCCAGTAGCCCTTCATCAGTCCCTCGCCGCGGATGGCGATCTCCCCGACGTCGTCGCCCGATACGTCGTTGCCCTTGTCGTCGACCAGGCGCATCTCCATCCCGGCCACCGGGGTGCCGATCGACCCGGGCTTGCGCTCGGCGTGCGGGTGGTTGAACGAGGCGACCGGCGAGGTCTCGGAGAGTCCGTAGCCCTCCAGCACGATGCACCCGCTCGATCGCTCGGCGGTTGCCCATCGGGGTGCGGTCGGACACACCCGGGGCGGGGCGGCTGCCCGGTCGCCGCTCGGCACGCGGTGGCGCCGGCGGCGTGCCACGATCGCGCGATGGCCGACCAGCGCGCGTGGTGGCGGCGTGCCTTCGACAGCGCGGAGGGCGCCGTCGCCCCGCACCTCGAGGCCGCGGTGCGCACCGAGGAGTACGCCCGGGTCGTCGCGACGCTGACGTGGGCCCGCTCCCTGGTCCGTCACGGCCTCACCGAGGCGAGCGCCGCCGCCTGGCACCTGGTCAACCTGCCGGCCGGGTCGGATCTCGCGCAGCTGCGCTCGCAGGTCGGGGCGCTGGACCGCGAGGTGCGACGGCTGACGCTGCGCCTCGAGCAGGAACGACTCCGTGACCGATCCGTCGAGGAGGCCACCGGTGAGCGCACCGAGCGGGACGTCGTCGACCGTCCTGGACCGCATCCGTCGGGACGTCGAGCGCAACACCCGCAGGGCCCGTAACGGGATCCGGCTCGCCACCGGTGTCGGGCGGGTCCGGGTGGGACAGACGCCGAAGGACGTCGTCTGGCGCCAGGGGCGCTGCGAGCTGTGGCACTACCGCAGCGACCAGGTACGGATCGCGCCGCCGCTGCTCATCGTCTTCAGCCTCATCAGCCGCAGCTACATCCTCGACCTGACCCCCGGCAACAGCTTCGTCGAGCGGCTGCTCGAGGCCGGCTTCGACGTCTACCTGCTTGACTGGGGCGAGCCAGACGAGCGCGACGCGCAGAACCAGCTCGAGGACTACGTCGACGACTACCTGCCGGCCGGGATCGCGCAGGTGCGGCAACGCTCCGGAGCGGACGAGGTCAGCCTGCTCGGCTACTGCTTCGGCGGGATCCTCGCCCTGCTGCACGCGGCCCACCACCCCCGCTCGCCACTGCGCAGCCTGTCGGCCATGGCCACGCCGGTCGACTTCGCGGCGATGGGCCCGACGGCCGCGATGTTCACCCGCGGGGGTCTCGAGCTCGACGACGTCCTCGACGCGGACGGCAACGTGCCGCCGGACGTGGTGCTGCAGAGCTTCCGGACGCTGCGGCCGACCGCGGAGGTCAGCCGCTACGTCACGCTCTGGGACCAGCTGTGGAGCGACGAGTACGTGGCCGCCTACCAGGCCATGACCAGCTGGTCGGACGATCACATCCCGTTCCCGGGCGCCGCGGCCCGGCAGACGGTCGACATGCTCGTGCGGGACAACGGACTGCTCACCGACCGGCTCGTCGTCGGCGGCGACCACGTGCACCTGCGCGACATCACGGTGCCGTTCCTGACCGTCCTGGCCTGCCGCGACCACATCGTCCCCGAGGGCGCGGCCGGCCCGCTGATCGACCTCGTCGGCTCGCCCGACCGCCACGAGCTGCGCCTCGACGCGGGCCACATCGGGCTGGTGGTGGGCAGGACGGCGGCGCGCACGACGATCCCGACGATCATCGATTTCCTGCGACGCCGCAGCGAGCCGACGGGGGACGTCCGGTGACCATTCGGATCGTCCCGGTCGACGAGGGACGCCTCGACGTCCTCGCGCGCTTCTTCGCCGACCTCCCTGAGGGGGATCGGACCTTCGTCAAGGAGAACGTGGACAGCGTCGGGGCCATCCGCGCGTGGCTGGACCCGCAGCGGCAATGGCTCGCCCTCGACGAGGACGAGCGGATCGTCGGCTTCCTCGCGGTGCTCCCGCTGCGCGGCTGGTCCGACCACGTCGGCGAGATACGCCTCGTCGTGCACCCGGACCACCGGGGCGCCGGGCTCGGTCGGGCCCTCGCCCGTCACGCCCTGCGGGAGGCGGTGGGACGGGGCCTGTCCAAGGTGCAGGTCGAGGTGGTGGCGGACCAGGAGGCCCTGCTGGCCATGTTCACCGGGCTCGGGTTCACCGGCGAGGCCCTGCTGCGAAACCACGTCCGCGACCGCACCGGCGCACTGCGTGACCTCGTCCTGCTCGCCCACCACGTCGACGACACCTGGGCCTCGATGCGCACGGTCGGCCTCGACGACGAGCTGGCCGGCGATTCCTAGCGACCGCGACGCCCTAGAACTGCACATGGAGATTGATGCCGAGCAGTACCAGGGGCCACAGGAAGAGCGCCAGCAGGAACGAGACGAGGCTCGAGAAGTTCGTGATTCCGTAGCCGTTCGAGAGCGCGACCACCAAACCGATGATCAGCCAGAGGACGCCTCCGAAGGACACACCGCGGCTGCGCATGGGCACTCCTCGACGGGCGGCGGGCGGGGTACCCCGGACCGGAGGCGCGCACGGTATCACCGCCGACTCGCCTCCTGGTCGCCGCCTCGTCGCCACGAGGAGTAGGGCTGACACCCCTGGGGTGGAGGGCCAGCTCCACCGCGTATTCGACGCTGCCCGGGCACCGTGGAAACCCCAGCGGGGACCGCCCGCGCCACGTCGAGAAAGAGCGAACCATGCCCGTCGCCAACCTGTTCGATCACGAATACGTGTGCGTGGGGCACAGCGCGAGGCCGAATTCGGCACGGATGACCGGGGTGCTGACGTCGGGTTCGCCGGTGCTGCCGCGGGTGCGCTCCTGGGAGCCGAGGGCGATCAGCTGCGCGGCGTGCGGGCTCACCGTCGGAGGTCGCCGCTGCGCCACCTGCGGGCGAGGCTTCTACCTCCCGACGCACTGCCCGGGTTGCGGCTGCGTGCTACGAGGCAGCCGAGGGTGCTCGGACTGCGGGGCGCCCGCATCGTCCTGACGAACGGTGCCCCCGGCAGGATTCGAACCTGCGCTCCCGCCTCCGGAGGGCGGTGCTCTATCCCCTGAGCTACGGGGGCGGTACCGGGCGGAAGCCTAACCCATCGGTCGTGATCGTCCGGAGGCCGGCCCGACGACGGGGCTTTCCTGCCACTGGATGCAAGCAACGACGCGGCGCTGGCGCTCCCGTCGCTGGCACCACTCAGCCCGGGAGCGGCGCCGCCCCCCGCGCCGCCAGCATCTGCGTCATCGTGTCCGCCTCCGCGGTCTGCGAGGCGACCATCGAGCGGGCGAGCTGGGTGACCACGTCCACCGACCCGTGCGCGGCCTCCTCCTGCATCATCGGCAGCCCGCCGCGGTGGTGGCGGAGCATGAGCTGCAGGAACGTCACGTCCATCGCGGGACCGGTCTGGGTCCGGAACCGCGCCAGGTCCGCGTCGGACGCCATCCCCGGCATCACCGCGCTCGGCATGCCCATCCAGGCCATGTAGTGCCCCGGGGTCGCCTCGGTCGGCAGGCCCCACAGGCGCAGCCAGCCCTGCATCATGCCGAGCTGCTGGTTCTGCGTGGACTCGATGTCGAACGCGAGCTGGCGCAGCGCCGGGTCGGTGGTGTTGGAGCGCTCCCACACCGCCATCTGCACGGCCTGCGCGTGGTGCACCGTCATGTCCTGCAGGAACCCGGTGTCGATCGCGCCGGGCGGCGGGCCGTACGACGGGGCGGTGCGCTGGCCCAGCACGAGCCCGGCCAGCGCGCCGGCCAGCAGCAGGACGAGCACCGCGCCCACGACGACGATCCCGCGGGCCCAGCCGGGACTGCGCGACCACCACCCGCCGTCGTCACCACCGGAGTCGAGTTCCGGCGACGAGGTCACCTCCGAGCCCACCGAGGCGCTCACCCGCTGCCGCCCATCCCGCCGCTGCCGGACGTGCCCTGGTAGGTCATCGGCAGCGCGTTCTTCGGGTAGGGCGGCGGGTCGAACGGCGGCGGGTTCTGCGGGTCGAAGTAGCCCGGGCCGAGGGCGTCACAGCTCGCGCCCACCTCGGGGTAGGTGTTCGGGTTGCCGCGCAGCGAGGTGATGAACTCGTCGATACGCGGATCGTCCGCGTCCGCGACCTTGAGCTGGTGGCCCCACGACTGCAACGAGATCGGCTGGTCGAGACCGGGGTAGGGCGAGATCATCATCTGGTTCTGGCCGCGCACCTTCGCCGTCAGTGTGTCCAGGGCGTCGCCGGAGATCCGCGCCGGGTCGTAGGCGATCCAGACGGCGCCGTGCTCGAGCGAGTGCACCATGTTCTCGTTGCGCACGGCCTGCGGGTAGACCTGCCCGTTGCAGGCGGCCCAGTAGCCGTCGTGCGGGCCGCCGTAGGGCGGGAACTTGTCGTAGGCGACCCGCTGGGTCGGGAGCACGTGGTGCTGACCCTGGTAGGACGTCGTGGCGATCCCGGGGATGGCGAGCGACGGGTCCTTGTTGCTGTCCGAGGGCCGCCACGGGCTCACCGCGTCGTTCCGGGCGAGCAGGAAGTAGCCGATGCCGCCGATGAGCGCGAGGACGACGACGATCGCGCCGATCGCGAGCCACGGCACCTGGCGCCCGCCCGAGCCGCCCCGTCCCGACGACGAGCGCCGGCGCGCGCTCGCGACCGGGTTCTTCCCCCGCTGCGGCGGCCGGGCCCCGCGGGCCGGGGCCCCGCCGTGGCGCCGCGGGGCCCCGGCCGGAGGTCGTCGGGGCGTCCCGGTGGAGTGTCCACTCGCCATGGGCGCGGAGTGTAGGGATGAGCCGAGCGTGCCCACGTCCTGCCCTGAAAGGGGTACGGACGGGTGACAGCCGTCCGCCCGCCGCGTCGTGCCGACGGCTCCCTAGACTCGGACACCGTGACCCCCGCTGCGCTCGCCGATCTCCTGCACGCCGTCGCCGTCGACGTGCTCACGGAGCGCGGCCTCGACACGGCGGCCCTGCCCGACGAGGTCACCGTCGAGCGTCCCCGCAACCCCGAGCACGGCGACTACGCGACCAACCTGGCGCTGCGCAGCGCCAAGAAGGCGGGCGTGAAGCCGGCCGAGCTCGCCGACTGGCTGGCCACCCGACTCTCCGGCACCAGCGCGATCGCCAGCGCCGAGGTGGCCGGTCCGGGGTTCCTCAACCTGCGCCTGGCCGCGGACGCGCAGGCGGGCATCGTCGCCGACGTCCTCGCCCAGGGTGACGGGTACGGCCACACCGACGCGCTGACCGGCCGGACGATCAACATCGAGTTCGTCTCGGCGAACCCCACCGGCCCGATCCACCTCGGCGGCACCCGGTGGGCCGCGGTCGGCGACGCACTCGGCCGGGTCCTCGAGGCCCAGGGCGCTTCGGTGGTCCGGGAGTACTACGTCAACGACGCCGGGACCCAGATCGACCGGTTCGCGGAGTCGCTCATCGCCGCCGCCCAGGGCCGCCCGGTGCCCGAGGACGGGTACGGCGGCGCCTACGTCGCGGAGGTCGCGGCCCGCGTCGTCGAGACCGAGCCCGGCGTCCTCGACCAGCCCGACGACCAGCGGCTCGCCGCGTTCAAGCGGCTCGGCGTCGAGGTGATGCTCGACGAGATGCGGGCGTCGCTCGAGGCGTTCGGCACCCACTTCGACGTCTGGTCCTCCGAGCTGGCGCTGCACGCCTCGGGCGCGGTGGAGGAGAACGTCGCGAAGCTCAAGGACGACGGCGCGCTCTACTTCGCCGACGGCGCCTGGTGGCTGCGCTCCACCGCCCACGGCGACGACAAGGACCGCGTCGTCATCAAGTCCGACGGCAGGCCCGCCTACATCGCGGGCGACATCGCCTACTACCGCGACAAGCGGGCGCGGGGCGCGGATCTGGCCATCTACCTGCTCGGCGCCGACCACCACGGCTACATCCACCGGCTCAAGGCGGTCGCGGCGGCCTTCGGCGACGACCCGGCCCGCGTCGAGGTGCTCATCGGCCAGCTGGTGAACCTGCTGCGCAACGGCGAGCCGGTGAAGATGTCGAAGCGGGCCGGCACGATCATCACGCTCGAGGACCTCGTCGACGCCGTCGGCGTGGACGCCGCGCGCTACACCCTGATCCGGTCGAGCGTGGACCAGGTGCTCGACATCGACCTGGACCTCATCAGCAGGCGCACCAACGAGAACCCGGTGTTCTACGTGCAGTACGCGCACGCCCGGCTCTCGGCCCTCGCCCGCAACGCCGCGGACCTGGGCGTCACCGCGCAGGACCCGGATCTGGGTCTGCTGGGCCACCCCCGCGAGGGTGACCTCATCCGCACCCTCGGGGAGTTCCCCCGGGTGCTCTCCTCGGCCGCGGCGCTGCGCGAGCCGCACCGCGTGGCGCGCTTCCTCGAGGAGCTCGCCGGCACCTACCACCGCTTCTACGACACCTGCCGGGTGCTGCCCCAGGGCGATGAGACTCCTGGAGCGCTCAACACGGCGCGCCTGGCCCTCTGCGAGGCGACCCGCACCGTCCTGGCCTCGGGCCTGGGTCTGTTGGGTGTCTCCGCCCCGGAACGGATGTAGCTCCTCATGACCCGCGCCCACCCCGCCGGGCCCCGGCACGCGGACGTCCTGCCCGCCCATGACGCACCCGGGCCCGTCCCCCGCGACGGGGCCGCGCTCGACGCCCTGCCGCCCGCGGTCTGGCCGCGCCACGCGGTGCGCGGCGACGACGGCGTCGTCCGCCTGGCCGGCGCCGACGTCCGTGACCTGGTCGAGCGCCACGCGACGCCGCTCTTCGTCGTCGACGAGGCCGACTTCCGCTCCCGCTGCCGTGACCACGCGGAGGCGTTCGGCGACCCAGCGCTCGTGCACTACGCGGCCAAGGCGTTCCTGTGCACCGAGGTGGCCCGGTGGGTCGACGACGAGGGCCTCGGGCTCGACGTGTGCAGCGAGGGCGAGCTGGCGACGGCGCTGCGGGCCGGCTTCCCGGCCGAGCGGATCACGATGCACGGCAACAACAAGTCGCCCGTCGAGCTCGACGCGGCCCTCGACGCGGGCGTGGGCAAGGTCGTGCTCGACTCGTTCGCCGAGATCGCACGGCTCGACGACGCCGCGCGGCGCCACGGCACCGTCGCCGACGTCATGGTCCGCGTGACCGTCGGGGTGGAGGCCCACACCCACGAGTTCATCGCCACGGCGCACGAGGACCAGAAGTTCGGGTTCTCGCTGGTCGGGGGCGACGCGGCCGAGGCCGTGCGCCGGGTGCTGAAGTCGGCGAACCTGCGCCTGGTCGGGCTGCACAGCCACATCGGCTCGCAGATCTTCGACTCCGGGGGGTTCGAGCTCGCCGCGCGGCGGGTGGTGGGCTTGCTCGCCGAGGTCCGGACCGAGCACGGCGACCGCGACGACGAGGTGGCCGCCGCCTCCTCCTTGATCGACCTCGGCGGCGGCATGGGGATCGCCTACACCACCGCCGATCAGCCCCGCTCGCCGTCGTGGTTGGCCGACGAGCTGCGCGCGATCGTGCACCGCGAGTGCGAGCGCGCCGGTATCCCGGTGCCGCGCATCGCCGTCGAGCCCGGCCGCGCCATCGCGGGCCCGGGCACCGTCACGCTCTACACCGTGGGCACCATCAAGGACGTCGAGCTCGACGGGGGAGCGCGGCGGCGCTACGTGTCCGTCGACGGCGGGATGAGCGACAACATCCGCACCGCCCTCTACGACGCGTCCTACGACTGCCGCCTGGTCTCCCGCTCCGCGGTCCCGGCCGACACCGCGGGCGCCGACGCCGGTGGCAGCGGCGTCCCGACGCTCTGCCGGGTGGTCGGCAAGCACTGCGAGTCCGGCGACGTCGTGGTCCGCGACTGCTGGCTGCCCGCCGACCTCGCACCCGGCGACGTCGTCGCGGTCGCCGCGACCGGTGCCTACTGCTACGCCATGGCCAGCGCGTACAACAGAGTGCCCCGACCCGCCGTCGTGGCCGTGACCGACGGGACCGACCGCACCCTGCTGCGGCGGGAGACCCTCGACGACCTCGTCCGCCTGGAGGTGTAGGTGAGCGAGCCCATCAAGATCGCGCTGCTCGGGTGCGGCGTGGTCGGGAACCAGGTCGTGCGGCTGCTGCGGGAACAGGCCGACGAGCTGGCCGCCCGCGTCGGCGCCCCGCTCGAGCTGGCCGGCATCGCGGTCCGGCGCCCGCAGCGCCACGCCGACGTCCCCGCGGAGCTCCTGACCACCGACGCGGCGGGCCTCGTCGCCCGCCCTGACGTCGACGTCGTCGTCGAGCTGATGGGCGGCATCGACCCGGCGCGGGACCTGCTGCTCGACGCGCTCAAGGCCGGCCGCTCGGTGGTGAGCGCGAACAAGGCGCTGCTCGCCGAGGAGGGCGAGGCGCTGGCGACCGCGGCGCGCGACTCCGGCGCGGACCTCTACTACGAGGCCTCGGTCGCCGGCGCGATCCCGCTGCTGCGCCCGATCCAGCAGTCGCTGGCCGGTGACCGCATCCGGCGCGTGGCCGGGATCGTCAACGGCACCACGAACTTCATCCTCTCGGCCATGGACTCCTCGGGCGCGGGCTACGCCGACGCGCTCGAGGAGGCCGGGCGGCTGGGCTACGCCGAGGCCGACCCGACGGCGGACGTGGACGGCTTCGACGCCGCGTCCAAGGCCGCGATCCTCGCGAGCCTCGCGTTCCACACCCGCGTGACCGCTGCCGACGTGCACCGGGAGGGGATCCGGGAGGTCACCGCGGCCGACATCGCCTCGGCGCGCGCGCTCGGGTGCACGGTGAAGCTGCTGGCGATCTGCGAGCAGGTCGCCGGCGGGGTGGGCACGGCCGGCGGCGTCGTCTCGGCCAGGGTCTACCCGGCCATGATCCCGAGGTCCCACCCGCTGGCCTCGGTCTCGGGCGCCTTCAACGCGGTGTTCGTCGAGGCCGACGCCGCCGGCCCGCTGATGTTCTACGGTCAGGGCGCGGGCGGCCCGCAGACCGCGAGCGCCGTGCTCGGCGACCTCGTCGCCGCCGCCCGCAACCGCGTCATCGGCGGCCGGGGCCCCCGGGACTCGGCCTACGCCCACCTGCCCGTCCAGCCGATCGGCGAGGTCCGCACCCGCTACCACGTCAACGTCGACGTCCACGACCGCGCCGGCGTGCTCGCTTCGGTGGCCTCGGTGTTCGCCGAGCACGGCGTCTCGATCGCCACGGTGAGACAGGAGGGCGGCCGGGAGGCCAGCGAGGCCGGGGATGGTGAGGTCGGGGATGACGCGGCTCATGGCGGCGACCCGGGGACGGACGCCACACTGGTCGTCGTGACCCACGAGGCCCCGGACGCGGCGCTGCGGGCCACCGTGGACGCCCTGTCGGGGCTCGAGTCCGTCCGCGGCGTGGCCAGCGTGCTGCGGGTGGAGGGCCTCGGCCGCCCCGTGCACGCCCTCGGAGGAGCCCAGTGACCGCCCTGCTCGGTCCGCACAGCGCCCGCGTCGAGTGGCCGGGGGTCATCCGCGCCTACCGGGAGCGGATGCCGCTGGTGAAGGACGGCTGGGACGTCGTCACGCTGCGCGAGGGCGGGACGCCGCTGCTCCCGGCGCCGCACCTGTCCTCGCTCACCGGCTGCGAGGTCCACCTCAAGATCGAGGGCGCGAACCCGACCGGGTCGTTCAAGGACCGGGGCATGACCGTGGCGATGACCGAGGCCGCCGCCGGCGGCGCGAAGGCCGTGATCTGCGCGTCCACCGGCAACACCTCGGCCTCGGCCGCCGCCTACGCCGCGCGCACCGACATGATCTGCGCGGTCCTCGTCCCCCAGGGCAAGATCGCGCTGGGCAAGCTGGCGCAGGCGACCGCGCACGGCGCACGGATCCTGCAGCTCGAGGGGAACTTCGACGCCTGCCTCGAGCTGGCCCGCAAGGCAGCCGAGGAGCACCCGATCGCGCTGGTCAACTCGGTGAACCCGGCGCGCATCGAGGGACAGAAGACGGCGTCGTTCGAGATCTGCGACCAGCTGGGCCGCGCCCCGGACCTGCACGTGCTGCCGGTCGGGAACGCGGGCAACATCACCGCCTACTGGCGCGGCTACGTCGAGTACCGCCGCGACGGCGTCGTCGAGGCCGCCCCCGAGATGCACGGCGTGCAGGCGGCGGGCGCCGCGCCGCTGGTCGACGGGGCGCCGGTGCGCCAGCCCGAGACGATCGCGACAGCCATCCGCATCGGCTCGCCCGCCTCCTGGGACGGTGCGGTCGCCGCGCGGGACGAGTCCGGGGGCCGGATCACCAAGGTCGACGACGACGCGATCCTCGCCGCGTACCGGCTGCTCGCGGCCCGCGAGGGCGTGTTCGTCGAGCCGGGCTCGGCCGCCTCGGTCGCGGGGCTCCTGGCACGGGCGGCGGCGGGGGAGCTGCCGGCGGGGCGCCTCGTGGTCTGCACCGTCACCGGGCACGGCCTCAAGGACCCGGGCACCGCGCTCGCGGACGTGCCCGAGCCGGTCGTCGTCCCGGAACGCGTCGACGCGGTCGCCGACGCGCTCGGGCTCGGCTGATGGTGGCCTCTCCGGGTGGTCCTGCCGTCCGGGTCCGCGTCCCCGCCACCTCGGCCAACCTCGGTCCCGGGTTCGACACCCTGGGCCTCGCGCTCGGCCTGCACGACCACGTGGAGCTCACCGAGCTCGACGGTGGCCCGAGCGTCGTCGACGTGCACGGCGAGGGCGCCGGCCGGGTGCCCCGCGACGAGCGCCACCTGGTGCTCAAGGCCGCCTGCGCGACCTACGAGCTCGCCGGAGTGTCCCGCCCAACCCTGCACCTGACCTGCCACAACGCCATCCCGCACAGCCGTGGGCTGGGCTCCTCGGCCTCCGCGGCGGTGGCGGGCATCGTCGCGGCCTGCGCGCTGCTGGGCCCCGGCAAGGCCCCCGACGACGCGCGGGTGCTCGACCTGGCCGCCCGCTTCGACGGTCACGCCGACAACGCGGCGGCCTGTCTGTACGGCGGGCTGGTGGTCACCTGGTGCGAGGGCGGGTCGTTCCGGGGCACGCGCCTCGCGACCCGCCCGGAGGTGACGCCGGTGGTCTTCGTCTCCGAGCACTCCAGCTCCACCGAGGCGACCCGCGGCCTGCTGCCCGACCGGATCCCGCACGCCGACGCGGCGTTCACCGCGGCTCGGTCGGCGCTGCTGGTGCACGCGCTGACCCAGGCACCGGAGCTGCTCCTCGCCGCCACCGAGGACCGGGTGCACCAGCCCTACCGGCGTCCCGCCTACCCGGCGACCGCCCACCTGGTCGACGCGCTGCGCTGTGCGGGCGTGCCCGCGGTGGTCTCCGGCGCCGGCCCGACGGTGCTGGCGCTCACCTTGGGGGAGCACCTCCCCGGCGACCTCCCGACCACCGGTTTCACGACGATGCGGCTGCCGATCGACACGGAGGGCGCGGTCGTCGTCGGGTGATCGCGGACCGGGGCACGCCGGGGGCACCCGGTTGTTGCCGCGGGCAGTGGGTGGGTCTACCCTGGCCGGTGACAGCGACCAGCGTGATCCGCGCCGGTACCCACGTCCCGGATTCTCCGGGATGGTCTTCGCCGCTCCGGTCCCGTACCCGCCCGGTGGCGCAGGCGGGTCGGCGTTCTCGGACGGCTCCACGCGTGGTCGTTGGCTCCGAAGATGTTCCGCAGCGCATCGAGTTCCCGGGATAGCGACCATCTCCTTCCGTGAGCCCGCGAGCCACCGCCGTTGCGGAAGACCCGCACGCACCACGAGACGTGCGGACACGTCCGCTGGCCCGGGCGGCACGACCCGGACCGGTCAGGAAGGACCTGCGTGACCGAAACCGACGTCATCTCCACCGATGTCGCCTCCTCGTCGGAGGCCCGGGGTGAGGACGCTCCGTCCTCCGGTTCGGGCGGCACCGAACGGCGCCGACGGACGGGGGTGTCCGGCATGGTGCTCGCGGAGCTGCGCGAGCTGGCCGGGACGCTGGGCGTCGCCGACACCACCGGCATGCGCCGTGGGGACCTGATCGCCGAGATCAAGAAGCGCCAGGCCGGGGGCGGCGGTGCGGCCGCGGCCGGCCAGCTCCCGCTCGGCGAGGAGCCCGGCGCCGCGGGTGACGACGACGCCGCGGCGAAGCCCGCCCGGCGCCGCGCCAGCCGTCGCAAGGCGGTGACCCCCGAGGACGGCGCGACCGACCCGGCCGCACGCACCGCGACCCCGGAGACGGCCTCGTCCGTCGCCGAGCAGGTCACGGCCACCACCGACGCCCCCGCCGCCGACGCCGACGCGGCCTCCGCGAACGCGTCCGCGAAGGCCGGGTCCGACTCGTCGTCGGCCCCTGCCCAGCCGCGCCGCACGCGCCGCAGCGCCCGCCGGGACGCCGGGCCCGCGGCGGAGTCCACCACCGACGAGCCCACCGGGTCCGTCGAGGCGCCCGCCGCCGCGCGGGCCGAGGCGCCCGCGCGGTCGCCCCGCGAGGACGGCGGCCGGAACAACGGTTCGGACCAGGGCCGTTCGGGGCGCTCGGGCCAGAACCAGGGCCAGAAACAGGGTCAGGGTCAGGGGCAGTCCGGGCAGGATGCTCCCGAGGGTGACCAGGAGTCCGACGGCGACCGTGGCGGGCGCCGCAGCCGCAACGGTCAGGGCGGTCAGGGCGGCCAGGGTGGCCAGGGCGGCCAGGGCTCCGAGCAGGGCGGCCGCACCCGCGACGGCGGCCAGCAGGGCGGCCGGGACAACGGCGGCCAGCAGGGCGGCGGCCAGAACCAGAACCGCGGCAACGACGACGAGGACGACGACGAGAGCGGCGGGCGCCGTCGCGGCCGCCGGTTCCGGGACCGTCGCCGCAACCGCGGCGAGCGCGGCCAGGGCGGTGGCCAGGGCGGCGGCGAGCCGGAGGTGCGCGAGGACGACGTCCTCATCCCGGTGGCCGGCATCCTCGACGTGCTGGACAACTACGCGTTCGTCCGCACCTCGGGCTACATGGCCGGCCCGAACGACGTCTACGTCTCGCTCTCGTTGGTGCGCAAGCACGGCCTGCGCCGGGGCGACGCGATCACCGGTCAGGTCCGCCAGCAGCGCGAGAACGAGCAGAACCGGCAGAAGTTCAACCCGCTCGTCCGGGTCGACACCGTCAACGGGTTCGACCCCGAGCAGGCCAAGCGCCGGCCCGAGTTCACTAAGCTCACCCCGCTCTACCCGAACGAGCGGCTGCGCCTCGAGACCGAGCCGCACCTGCTGTCCACCCGCGTGATCGACCTGGTCATGCCGGTCGGCAAGGGGCAGCGCGCGCTGATCGTCTCGCCGCCGAAGGCCGGCAAGACGATGGTGCTGCAGTCGATCGCCAACGCGATCACCACGAACAACCCCGAGGTCCACCTCATGGTCGTGCTCGTCGACGAGCGGCCGGAGGAGGTCACCGACATGCAGCGCACGGTGAAGGGCGAGGTCATCGCCTCGACCTTCGACCGGCCGCCGTCGGACCACACCTCGGTGGCGGAGCTGTCGATCGAGCGGGCCAAGCGCCTGGTCGAGCAGGGGCACGACGTCGTCGTGCTCCTCGACTCGATCACCCGCCTCGGCCGGGCCTACAACCTGGCCGCGCCCGCCTCGGGCCGCATCCTCTCCGGTGGTGTCGACTCCACGGCGCTCTACCCGCCCAAGCGCTTCCTCGGCGCCGCGCGCAACATCGAGGACGGCGGGTCGCTGACGATCTTCGCGACGGCGCTGGTCGAGACCGGGTCGACGATGGACACGGTGATCTTCGAGGAGTTCAAGGGCACCGGCAACGCCGAGCTCAAGCTCGACCGCAAGCTCGCCGACAAGCGCATCTTCCCGGCGATCGACCCCGACGCCTCGTCCACGCGCAAGGAGGAGCTGCTCCTCTCGCCCGACGAGATGGCCGTCATGCACCGGCTGCGCCGCGTGCTGGCCGCGCTCGACCCGCAGCAGGCGATCGAGCTGGTGCTCGACCGGCTGCGCAAGACGCGGACCAACATCGAGTTCCTCATGCAGGTCGCCAAGACGACCCCGGGCGAGGATTAGGCGTTCGGCCTTCGGCCTCGTGCGTGTGTTTCCGTGCCAGGGCACGGAAACACACGCACACCCGGGGCCGCTCCTGGGCCGGGAACATCCCGGTCGGCGGGGCTGTTGACCGCGTCGGTGGGCGTTCCTGAGAGAATGCCCCGTGGCACTGATGCCTCCGGTTCACCCCACGCATCACCCGGGGACCCGGAGGCCGAGACGAGAGGACCAGCCACATGAAGGCGGGCATCCACCCCGAGTACGTCGAGACCCAGGTGACCTGCGGCTGCGGCAACCAGTTCACCACGCGCAGCACCAAGCAGAACGGCGTGATCAACGTCGAGGTCTGCTCGGCCTGCCACCCGTTCTACACGGGCAAGCAGCGCATCATGGACACCGGCGGCCGGGTCGCCCGGTTCGAGGCCCGGTACGGCAAGCGCGCCGGCCGCAAGTAGCTCCCGCGACGCCCGCCGTCGCTCCCCGGACCCTCGGGGAGCCGACGGCGGGCGTTCGTGCGTTCGGCAGGCACCCAAGCCCAGCACAGCGTTACCTCGACGCGGACGAGGAGGATGATGACCCAGGTGACAGGCGCCTCCGCGCACTCGGTGCGCGCCCTCGTGGAGGAGCACGCCGGCCTGGAGGCACGCCTAGCCGAGCCCGACGTGCACGCCGACCAGGCGCTCGCGCGGCGGCTGGGACGTCGCTACGCCGAGCTCGCCCCGATCGTCACGGCCGCGGGCGAGCTCGAGCGGGCCGAGGCCGACCTCGCCGATGCGCGGGAGTTCGCCGGCGAGGACCCGGCGTTCGCCGCGGAGGCCGAGACCCTCGAGGGCACCGTCACCGCCCTGCGGGAGCGGCTGCGTGAACTGCTGCTCCCGCGCGACCCGGCCGACGCGAACGACGTCGTCGTGGAGGTCAAGTCCGGGGAGGGCGGCGAGGAGTCGGCGCTGTTCGCCGGGGACCTGCTGCGGATGTACTCCCGCTACGCCGAGCGCCGGGGCTGGAAGGTCGAGGTCCTCTCCGGTACGGAGTCCGACCTCGGCGGGTTCAAGGACGTCACGGTGACGGTCACGGCGCGGGGCAACGCTGAGCCGGACGGCGTGTGGGCGTGGCTGAAGTACGAGGGCGGCGTGCACCGCGTGCAGCGAGTGCCGGTCACCGAGTCGCAGGGCCGCATCCACACCTCGGCCGCGGGCGTGCTCGTCTACCCCGAGAAGGACGTCGCGGAGACCGTGGACGTCGACGAGAAGGACTTGCGCGTCGACGTGTTCCGTTCCTCGGGCAAGGGCGGGCAGGGCGTGAACACCACGGACTCCGCCGTGCGGATCACCCACCTGCCCACGGGCGTCGTCGTGTCCTGCCAGAATGAGCGTTCCCAACTGCAGAACAAGGCCCGCGCGATGGAGGTGCTCCGCTCGCGTCTCCAGGCGATGGCCGATGAACAGCAGGCGGCGGAGGCGTCCGCCGACCGCCGCAGCCAGGTCCGCACCGTCGACCGCTCCGAGCGTGTGCGCACCTACAACTTCCCCGAGAACCGGATCTCCGACCATCGCATCGGGTACAAGTCCTACGACCTCGACCGGGTGCTCGACGGCGAGCTCGACGGCGTGCTCGGTGCCCTGCGGACCGCGGACCGTGAGGAACGGCTCGCCGAGGCCGCGCAGGAGGTCGGCCAGGAGGGAGGGGTGCGATGATCGCACCGACCCGCACCCGTGTCGCCGACGCCACCGCCCGGCTGGCCGCGGCCGGCGTCGAGAGCCCGCGCGTCGACGCCGAGCTGCTCGCCGCGCACGTCCTCGGCGTCCCGCGCAAGCGGCTCGTGCTCGCGCCGGACCTCGACGAGGACGCCGAGGCGCGGCTCGACGCCCTCGTGGCGCGCCGCGCGACCCGTGAACCCCTGCAGCACCTGCTCTCCAGCGCGGTGCTCGGCCCGGTGTCGGTCGCCGTGGGGCCGGGGGTGTTCGTGCCCCGGCCCGAGACCGAGCTGCTGCTGAGCGAAGGGGTCGCCGCGCTGCGCGGGATCGGCGAGCCGCGGGTGGTCGACCTGTGCACCGGATCCGGCGCCCTCGCGCTCGCGATCGCGACGGCGCGTCCCGACGCCGAGGTGCACGCCGTGGAGCTCGACGAGGGTGCACTGGCCTGGGGCCGCCGGAACCTCGAGGGGTCCGGCGTGCTGCTCACCGCGGCCGACGTCACCGACCCGGCGACCCTCGCGACGCTGGAAAGGACCGTCGACGTCGTCGTCGCCAACCCCCCGTACGTGCCGGAGGGGACGACGGTCGCGCCAGAGGTGGACCACGACCCGCACGAGGCCGTGTTCGCCGGACCCGACGGGCTCGCCGTCATCCGCCCGCTCGCCGCGACCGCGGCCCGGCTGCTGCGCGACGGCGGGCGGGTCGCGGTGGAGCACGACGAGTCGCACGCGCCCGAGGCCCGCGAGGTGCTCGAGGGTGCCGGGTTCGTCGACGTCGAGACCCGCACGGACCTGGCCGGACGGCCCCGCGTCGCCGTCGGCACCCGTCGTCGGGACTGAGCCCGTCCCGTGCCAGCAACGGCACGTTCCTGGCGTCGGACGCCAGGACGGCGCCGTTCGCTCATTCGGGCGGGCCCCGGCGAGGCGAGCGAACCCAACAACGAGGTCCTAGTCTCGGCCCTGTGACGACCTTCGACTGCCGCGTCCCCGACACCCGGGCCGCCGGGCTCGCCGCCGCCGCGGCCGCCGTGCGGGCCGGCCGGCTCGTGGTCGTCCCCACCGACACCTCCTACGGCATCGGCGCCGACGCCTTCGACCAGGCGGCCGTGCGCGCGCTGCTCGCCGCCAAGGGACGCGGCCCGGAGACCCCGGTCCCGGTGCTCGTCGGCAGCTGGTCGACGATCGACGGCCTCGTCGCGGTGGTCCCGAGCGCCGCCCGCGAGCTCGTCGAGGCGTTCTGGCCCGGGGGTCTGTCGATCGTCCTGCCGCACGCGCCGTCGCTGGCCTGGGATCTCGGGCGCACCCGCGGCACCGTCGTGCTCCGCATGCCGCTGCACCCCGTGGCGCTCGAGCTGCTGCGCGAGTGCGGGCCGATGGCGATCACCGGGGCGAACGCGGGCGGGGGAGCGGTGCCCCACGACTGCAGTGACGCCTACGCCCAGCTGGGGGACACCGTCGAGGTCTATCTCGACGGTGGGCCGCTCGAGCGCGACGCCGGGTCCACGATCGTCGACCTCACCGGGCCCGAGCCCGTCGTCCGCCGCGAGGGCGCCGTGTCGACCGCGCAGATCGCCGAGGTCCTCGGCCGCACACCGGCTACCGCCTGAACCGGCGCGCACCACGGGCCGCCTATCATGGACCGACGATGGACGAGCAGCTGGACGCACGGGAGACGGTGCTGCACGCGGACGGGGCCGAGGGCACCGCACGCGTCGCCGCCGCCCTGGCGCCGCACCTGGGGGCGGGCGACGCGGTGCTGCTCACCGGCGAGCTCGCGGCGGGCAAGACCACCTTCGTCTCCGCGCTCGTCGCGGCGCTGGGCTCGCCGGCCGCCGTCTCCAGTCCGACGTTCTCGCTCGCGCAGTTCTACGCGACCCCCGGTCCGCGGGTGCTGCACATCGACACCTACCGGCTCACCGACCTCACCGAGTTCCGCGACCTCGGCCTCGACGAGTACCTCGACGAGGTGATCGCGCTGGTCGAGTGGGGCGAGCTCGTGGCGGGCGAGTTCGTCGACCCGCTGCGGATGCACCTGTCCGCGTCCGACCCGGGTGACGGCACGGCCCGCGAGATCACGGTGCGCGGCGGCCCCCGGTGGGCGCCGGTGCACGACGCGCTCGCCGCGCTCGCGCCCAGCCCCACTCCCTGAGCACCCGGCACGACCCACCCGGCACGAATCCACGGAGCCCGGCATGACCCTGACGCTCGCCGTCGAGACCTCCTCGCGGGTCTACGGCGCCGCGCTGCTCGACGACGACCGCGTCGTCGCGCGCGCGACCGCGGACCGCGGCGATCCCGGCTTCGTCGACGTCGGGGTGCTCGCCGGCGGGGTCATCCGCGACGCCGGGCGCTCGGTGGCCGACCTCGACCGGCTCGCCGTCGACGTCGGGCCCGGCAACCTGGCCTCGGTGCGTGCCGGCATCGCCTACGTCAACGCGGTCGCCTTCGCCCGCGGTGTCCCCGTCGTGGCGCTCGACTCGCTGTCGTTGCTGACCGGCCAGGCCGGCCACCTCCCGGCCCTGGTCCTGCGCCCCGCGGGCGGCACGGCGGTGTACGCGTCGCTGACCGGCGCGGACGCCCATGTGACGGTGCGGCACGGGGAGCTCGACGTCGTGGTGAAGGAGCTCGCGGAGCGGCTCACCGGCGCCGACGCGGCCCCGGTGGCCCTCGCCGGCGCCCGGCGGGGCCCGGCGGCCGCGCTGCTCGCCGAGCACGGCCTGGCGACGCACGACATCGGGCTCGACGCGCCCGACGTCGAGGCCCTCACCACCCGGCTGCGCGCGGGCGAGCACGATCCCGCCGTCGTCAGCGCCGCTCCCCTCACCGAGGCGTCGGTGCGCTTCCGCGGTGACTCCTTCAGCGCCGCGCGGGAGGCGCTGCTCGACGGCGGGGTGGCGCTGGTGCCGACCGACACCGTCTACGGACTCGCCGTGCACCCCCGCCGTCCCGCCGCGATCGACGCGCTGTTCGCGCTCAAGGACCGGCCCCGCACCCGCGAGCTGCCGATCATGGTGGCCACCCCCGACGAGCTGCCCGCCCTCGGCGTGCAGGTGACCGAGCAGGCGCGGCGGCTGCTGGCGGCGTTCTCGCCCGGTCCGATCACGGTCGCGATGGGCATCGACCCGGCGACGGCGCCCGACTGGCTCGCCGGCCGGGACGAGATCGGCGTCCGGGTGCCCTCCGACCCCGACCTGCGTGCTCTGCTCTCCGACGTCGGCGCCCTGCTCGTGACCAGCGCGAACGCCCATGGCGAGCCGACGCGGCAGGCGCCGGGACCGATCCTCGCCCAGCTGGCGGGACGCCCGGACGCCGTCGTCGACGGCGGGGTCCGCTCGGGGGTCCCGTCCACCGTCGTGAACTGCCACCTCGACGTCCCGCGGATCGAGCGCGAGGGCGCCGTCGCGGCATCGGAGATCGAGAGGGTGCTCCACCAGTGACCGTCGTGCTGCCCGAGGACGGGCTCATGCTGGGCATCGAGACGTCGTGCGACGACACCGGGGTCGCCGTCGTGCGTCCCGACGGCGAGGTGGTGGCGGCCGCCGTGGCCTCGCAGGTCGAGCTGCACGACCGCTACGGCGGCGTCTACCCGGAGATGGCGAGCCGCGCGCACGTCGACGCGATCCTCCCGACGGTGCGCAAGGTCCTGACCGACGCCGACCTGCGCCCCGCCGACCTCACCGCCATCGGCGTCACCCGCGGCCCGGGCCTCGTCGGCTCGCTGGTGGTGGGGACGAACAGCGCCGTCGGGCTCGGCGACGGCTGGGGGCTCCCGGTGTACGGGGTCAACCACCTGCGCGGGCACCTGCGCAGCGCCGACCTCGACGCGCGCCGGGTGGAGTACCCCGCGATGGTGCTGCTGGTGTCCGGGGGGCACACGCTGCTCGCGCACCTCGCGGCCCCCGGTGAGGTGGAACTGGTCGGCTCCACGCGCGACGACTCGGTGGGGGAGGCCTACGACAAGGTCGCCCGCATGCTCGGGCTGCCCTACCCGGGCGGGCCGGCGATCGACCGGCTCGCGAAGACCGGGACGGCCGACGTCGCGTTCCCGCGCCCGGGCAGGGACCTCGAGCTGGACTTCTCCTTCTCGGGGCTGAAGTCGTCGGTGTCGCGCTTCCTCGCGGCGAACCCGGACCATCCGCACGCCGACGTGGCGGCGTCGTTCGTGGATGCGTGCCTCGACGTCCTCGTCGCCAAGTGCCGCAGGGCCCTCGAGCGCTACCCGAGCCGCTGCCTCGTCGTCGTCGGGGGGGTGGCGGCGAGCCCCCAGCTGCGCGCGGCGGCCCAGCAGCTCTGCGACGAGGCCGGGGTGTCGCTGTGCCTGCCGCCGCTGCGCTGGTCGACCGACAACGGCGCGATGATCGGCCTCGCGGCCTGGGACTACCTCGCCCGCGGCCTCGACGATCGCCCTCGCCCCGACACCTCGCTGACCATCGCCGACTGGTGATTGGCGCTGGCGCGCTTGTGCGTGCGTTCCCGTGCCTGGACACGACAGTGACACAGCACACCGATAGGGCACGCACACGTGCGCCAGCGCCACTGTGACCGAGTCGGCATCGCCCCCGACGACGTCGGGTGTGCCCGGTAACCTCGGGCTCCGGTTCCGGATCGACGGTGTCGTCCCAGGGACGGTCCACCCCGAGCAGAGCGAGGTAACACGGACGTGGCAGCCACGAGCGAGCACTTCTGGGGCCCGGACTACCAGGACCTCTCCGCCGTCGACCCGGAGATCGCGCAGGTCGTCGACGACGAGCTCGCACGGCTGCGCGGCGGGCTCCAGCTCATCGCGAGCGAGAACCTGACGAGCCCTGCGGTGCTCGCCGCGCTGGGGTCGACGCTCTCCAACAAGTACGCCGAGGGCTACCCCGGCCGCCGCTACTACGGCGGCTGCGAGGTCGTCGACCGCGCCGAGGAGATCGGCATCGAGCGCGCCAAGAACCTCTTCGGCGCCGAGCACGCCAACCTGCAGCCGCACTCGGGCGCTAACGCCAACCTCGCCGTGTACGCGGCGTTCTGCGAGCCCGGCGACAAGGTGCTCGCCATGAGCCTGCCCCACGGCGGGCATCTCACCCACGGCGCCAAGGTCAGCTTCTCCGGCAAGTGGTTCGAGCCGGTGCCCTACACCGTGCGCGAGGACGACGGCCTCATCGACTACGACCAGGTGCGCGACCTCGCCCTCACCCACCGCCCCAAGATGATCGTCGCCGGGGCCACCGCCTACCCGCGCCTCATCGACTTCGCGCGCTTCCGGGAGATCGCCGACGAGGCCGGCGCCATCCTCTGGGTCGACGCCGCGCACTTCATCGGCCTGGTGGCGGGCAAGGCGATCCCCAGCCCCGTGCCCTACGCCGACGTCGTCACCTTCACCACCCACAAGGTCCTGCGCGGCCCGCGCGGCGGCATGCTCGTCTCGAAGGCCGAGCACGCCAAGGCGCTGGACAAGGCCGTGTTCCCGTTCCTGCAGGGCGGCCCGCTGATGCACTGCGTCGCGGCGAAGGCGGTGGCGCTCGCCGAGGCGGCCACCCCCGCCTACCAGGACTACGCCCGCACCGTCATCGAGAACGCCCAGGCGCTGACGTCGAGCCTGGTCGAGCACGGGATGCGGGCCATCTCCGGCGGCACCGACACCCACCTCGCGCTGCTCGACCTGCAGCCGCTCGGCGTCACCGGCAAGGAGGCCGAGGCCCGCAGCGGGCTGGCCGGGATCACGCTGAACAAGAACGCGATCCCGTACGACCCGCAGCCCCCGATGACCGCGTCGGGGATCCGCGTGGGCTCCCCGTCGATCACCACTCAGGGGATGACGCCCGCCGAGATGCCCGAGGTCGCGCGCCTCATCGCCGGCGCGGTGACGGCCGACGAGACGACCGAGGAGGGCAAGCGGACGCTCGCCGACGTGCGTGACGAGGTCGCGACACTGGTCGGACGCTTCCCCGCCTACCCGAGGGACTGAACCCCCCGGTCTAACCTGACCGGCGTGGACCCGTCGCCACCGTTCGCCCCGCAGGGGCTGCCGATCCGGGAGTACCTCCTGGTCGGGCTCTGCGCGGCGGTGGTGACGTTCCTGATCACCGGGGTGGTGCGGCGGCTCGCGATCCGCGCCGGCGCCATCGCGGTCCCGCGCGGGCGCGACGTCCACACCGTGCCCATCCCGCGCCTCGGCGGGGTCGCCATGTACATCGGCGTCCTCGCCGGGGTGTTCGTGGCCTCGCAGCTGCCGGTGCTGCGGCGCGCGTTCGACTACTCCTCCGAGACCCGCGCGGTGATGGTGGCCGGCGGGCTGATCGTGCTGGTCGGCGCGCTCGACGACCGCTTCGGCATCGACGCGCTCACCAAGCTCGCCGGCCAGGCCACCTCCGCGGGGGTGCTGGTGCTGCTCGGCGTGCAGTGGTTCGTGCTCCCCATTCCCGACGGGGGCGATTGGACCCTGTTGCTGCTCGACCCCAACCAGGGTGTCGTGCTCACGGTGTTCCTGTGCGTCGTGCTGGTCAACGCGGTGAACTTCGTCGACGGCCTCGACGGGCTCGCCGCCGGGATCGGGCTGATCGCCTCCTCCGCGGTGCTGGCGTTCTCGCTCGGCCTGCTCGAGCAGCGCGGCGGCGACGTCACCGCCTACCCGCCGGCGCTCATCGCGGCGGTGCTCGCCGGCGCGTGCGCGGGCTTCCTGCCCCACAACTTCCAGCCGGCCCGCATCTTCATGGGCGACTCCGGCTCGATGCTGATCGGGCTGATGCTCGCCGCCGCCACCACCAGCGCGTCCGGGCGTATCACCTACGCCGACTCCGCCCCGCGCAACGCCCTGGCCCTGCTCGCGCCGATCGTCGTCGTCGCCGCCGTGGTCCTCGTACCCCTGCTCGACCTGCTGCTCGCCGTCGTGCGCCGCACCCGCGCCGGGCGCAGCCCGTTCGCCCCGGACAAGATGCACCTGCACCACCGGCTGCTCGAGATCGGGCACTCGCAACGACGGGCGGTCCTGCTCATCTACCTGTGGGCGGGGGTGTTCGCCTTCGGCGCCGTGGCGCTCGCACTGATCACCGACGTGTTCCTCGTGGTGGGTGTCGTGGGGGTCGGCCTGCTCGTCGCGGTCCTCGCCTCGGCGGTCCCCCGGCTGCGCGCGCGGTGATCGTCCTCACCCGTCGAGTTCGATCACCACACGGGTGCGCAGTGGCGGTTGGCCTGCGACGACAGGTCGTCGTAGGGGTGTGATAGGTTCCTCGCGTCTCGTCGAAACGGGGCAAATCGAGTGGTCCTGATGGAGTGAGTCGGCCGCCCGAGGACGCTACAGGAACGTGGCGCCGGGCTGCTCCGACGTTCGCCGGTCGTCGTCGAGGAGGACTGACCATGAACGTGTCGGTCCTGCGGCGCGCATGAGGACATGGACGAGCTGTCATGCCGGATTCGCGAGCGGACGGATGGGCCCTCCTCGGATTGGGCACCACCCTCGCAGGCTGTCTCGTCGGACCCACTCTCCTCGGGTGGCTGATCGATCATCTGGCCGGTACGTTCCCGGTCTTCCTGCTGATCGGGCTGGCGCTGGGGATCGCGGCGACGGCGCGGCTGGCCTACACGGAGATGCGGAAGTTCCTCGGGAGCTGATGTGAACGAACCCCTCGGTCACGCACCGATGCTGACGGTTCCCGGGGCCACGCGGGAGGCGTTCCGGCTCTCCCTGATCATCGCGGTCGTCGTCGGGGTGGCCGCGCTCGTCCTCGGCTACTTCTTCGGGGGGGCGGGCATCGCCGCGTTCGGGTGCCTCGGGCTCGCGCTCGGTGCCGCGAACTCCCTCCTGGTCCAGCGGTCGGTCCTGCGCCAGTCCGCGGCGGACCTGCCCAACAAGGCCGCGCTGGTGCGCGGGGTCGGGGCACGGCTGGCCGTCATCACGGCCGTCGCGGTCGCTCTCGCGCTCGTCTTCTTCCCGACCGGCCTGGGCACCTTCCTGGGGCTCGCGCTGTTCCAGGTCATCAACACCATCGTCGGATCCGTGCCTGCGCTCAAGGAGCTCCGCAAGTGACGTCCGGATTCCTCTCCCTCGCTGCCCAGGGTGGCTCGATCTCGCCGAGCGAGCACGTCGGCCAGTTCGAGTTCCTCGGGATGACGTTCAACGGCGACACCATGTGGACGTCGACCATCGCCGCCATCATCGTCGTCGCGGCCGGCTTCTACGTCCGGTCCCGGGTGACGTCCCAGGTCCCGAACCGGGTGCAGCTCGCCTATGAGGCGCTGACCAACTACATGCTCGACCAGGTGCAGGGTCGGATGAGCCGCCGCGTGGCCGAGTTCCTCACTCCCCTGACCATCGCGCTGTTCGCGTTCATCCTGATCTGCAACTGGTTCATCCTGGTCGAGATCGGCAACCCTCCCCCGCTCCGGCCGCCGACATCCGACGTGAACCTCGCGTACGCCATGGCGGTCTTCGTCTTCGTCGCGGCCTGGGTCTACGGTTTCCGCGAGCGGGGAGCCGGCACACTCAAGCGCTTCGTGCAGCCCTATTCGGTGCTCCTCCCGCTGAACGTCATCGAGGAGATCGCCAAGCCGGTGTCGCTCTCACTGCGACTCTTCGGCAACATCCTCTCCGGCTCGATCATGGTGGCGGTCATCGGGCTGATGCCGGCGTACGTCCTCTGGGCGCCGAACGTCGCGTGGAAGCTGTTCGACCTGTTCATCGGCGCCATCCAGGCGCTGATCTTCGCGTTGCTGACGATCATGCAGTTCTTCAGCCCGGCCGTGAGCGAGGAGGGCCACTAGGTCCCTACTCGTCGCCGACCGCACCCGGCGGTCGGCCGGCTCCGTCCTCAACCAACGAACCGAAGGAGCGTCATGTCGCTTGTGCAAGCCGTCCTCGCCCAGGGCGGAGGAGACTCGGCCGGACTCAAGTCCGGCGGCGCCTTCATCGGCGGTGGACTCGCCCTCGCCGGTGGCGCGATCGGTGCGGCCATCGGTGACGGCCTCGTCGGTGCCCAGACCATCGCCGGCGTCGCCCGCCAGCCGGAGGCGCAGAGCCGCCTGTTCAACATCTTCTTCCTGACCGTCGGTCTGGTCGAGGCGATGTACTTCATCAACCTCGCCTTCATGGCGCTGTTCGTCTTCATCCTCGGCAGCGGGTGATCGACGTGGCCGGACAGCCGAGCACGGAAGCCGTGCTGGCGCAGGGGGGCAGTTCGCAGAACTTCCTGCTCCCCAACGGCACGTTCTTCTTCGAGCTCATCCTCTTCGTCGTCGTCTTCATCCTCCTCGCGAAGTTCATCGTCCCGCCGATCCGGAAGGCTCTGGAGGAGCGTGCCGAGCGGGTCCGTCAGCTGCAGCGCGACCGGGAGGACGCCGACGAGCAGTACCGGGCGGCCGAGAACCGGCACGCCGAGGTGCTGTCCGAGGCCCGCAACGAGGCGTCCTCGATCCGCGACGAGGCCCGGGCCACCGCCCGGGAGCAGGCCGCGGAGCAGCGCGCCCAGACGGAGCGGGAGATTTCCGAGGTCCGTGAGCGCGGCGAGCGCGAGCTCGAGGAGCAACGCTCCCGGACTCGCGGCGACCTGCAGGGGAAGCTGCCCGAGTTCTCCCGCACCCTCGCGGAGCGCATCCTCGGACGGTCGATCTCGGATGACGCTGCCGCGCGGTCGACCATCGACTCCTACCTGGGCTCGATCGGGTCCTCGCAGTCGGCCGGATCGTCGCACTCGTCCTCGGACGGCGGCGCGAGCACGGTCGGCGCGGGCTCCTCGGGCTCCGGCACGACGGGACCGGGGGAGGGCTGATGCACACCGCGAGCCAGTCGGCCCTCGACCACGCCGTCGACCAGCTCGAGCAGGTGGTCTCCGACCAGAGCGCCGGCACCGTCGACCACCTCGCGCAGGTGTCGCAGGAGCTGTACGCGATCGCCGCCGCCCTGGGCGAGCACATCGAGCTGCGCCGTCACCTCGTCGACCCCACCGGGTCGGCGTCGTTGCGGCGCAACCTGGTGGAGAACCTCTTCTCGGACAAGGCCGACGCGACGACCGTCCAGTTGCTCACCACGCTGGTGGAGACGCGGCTGACCTCGCCGACCGACCTGGTCGAGGCCGTCGAGATCCTCGGGCGGACCGCCGGCCTGGCCTCGGCGGAGAAGGACGGCACGCTCTCCGACACCGAGGACGATCTGTTCCGCTTCGGTCGGATCCTCCAGCGCGAGCCGCGGCTGCGGACGCTGCTGGCGGACTCCACGGCGCCGGTCGACGACCGGGTGCAGCTGCTCTCGCAGGTGCTGGGCGACAAGGTCACCCCGACCGCCCACCGGCTGCTCGAGCAGGCGGTCCGCCACCCCTACTCGAAGGCCCTCGACCACGCGGCCGAGCGGCTGGCGGACGCGGCGGCGGCGCGACGGGACCGGTCGATCGCCCGGGTCCTCGCCCCGGTCGTCCTGTCCGACGAGCAGGAGGAGCGGCTCGGCGACGTGCTCTCCAGCCTCTACGGACGCAAGATCTCGGTGCAGTCCGACGTCGACCCCGACATCCTGGGTGGCCTGGTCGTGCAGGTCGGGGGTGAGCTGCTCGACGGCAGCGTCGCCCGTCACCTGCGCGGTGCCGCAGACGCCTTCCCGACGTGAGCGCGCGGCCCGCCCCGGCTCCGGGGCGGGCCGCCCCATCCCCAGACCATGCAGTCGTGAGAACAGATAGCAGGGAACCATGGCGGAGCTGACGATCTCCTCGGACGAGATCCAGAGCGCGATCGAGAACTATGTGTCGTCCTTCTCGGCGGAGTCGTCCCGCGAGGAGGTCGGAACCGTCGTCGACGCCGGTGACGGCATCGCCCACGTCGAGGGCCTCCCCTCGACGATGACGAACGAGCTGTTGAAGTTCCCCAGCGGGTCGGAGGGTCTCGCGCTGAACCTCGACGAGCGCGAGATCGGCGTCGTCGTGCTCGGTGACTTCGCCGAGATCGAGGAGGGCCAGCAGGTCAGCCGCAGCGGGGAGGTCCTGTCGGTGCCCGTGGGCGACGGCTTCCTGGGCCGCGTCATCAACCCACTCGGGGAGCCGATCGACGGGCTCGGCGAGATCGAGTCCGATGAGCGGCGCGTCCTCGAACTGCAGGCGCCGTCGGTCGTCCAGCGCCAGTCGGTCAAGGAGCCCCTGCAGACCGGCATCAAGGCGGTCGACTCCCAGACCCCCATCGGCCGTGGCCAGCGCCAGCTGATCATCGGTGACCGCAAGACGGGCAAGACCGCGGTCTGCACCGACACGATCATCAACCAGCGGGAGAACTGGGAGACCGGCGACCCGGACAAGCAGGTCCGCTGCATCTACGTGGCGGTCGGCCAGAAGGGCTCGACCATCGCGGGGGTCAAGGCGGCCCTCGACGACGCCGGCGCGATGGAGTACACCACCATCGTCGCGGCCCCGGCCTCCGACCCGGCCGGCTTCAAGTACATCGCCCCGTACGCCGGCTCGGCCATCGGACAGCACTGGATGTACCAGGGCAAGCACGTCCTGATCATCTTCGACGACCTCTCCAAGCACGCCGAGGCCTACCGCGCGATCTCGCTGCTGCTGCGCCGCCCGCCGGGCCGCGAGGCCTACCCGGGCGACGTGTTCTACCTGCACTCGCGGCTGCTGGAGCGTTGCGCGAAGCTCTCCGACGAGCTCGGCGCCGGCTCGATGACGGGGCTCCCGATCATCGAGACCAAGGGCAACGACATCTCGGCGTACATCCCGACGAACGTCATCTCGATCACCGACGGTCAGTGCTTCCTCGAGTCGGACCTGTTCAACCAGGGTCAGCGGCCGGCCATCAACGTCGGGCAGTCGGTCTCCCGTGTCGGCGGTGACGCGCAGATCAAGGCGATGAAGTCGGTCGCCGGCTCGCTGCGCGTGGACCTCGCGCAGTACCGCGAGCTGGAGTCCTTCTCGGCGTTCGCCTCGGACCTCGACGCCGCGTCGCGCGCCCAGCTCGACCGCGGCCAGCGCCTGATGGAAGTGCTCAAGCAGGGCCAGGGCGAGCCGTACCCGGTCGAGCAGGAGGTCGCGGCGATCTTCCTCGGCACCTACGGCCACCTGGACTCGGTGCCGACCGAGGACGTCCGCCGCTTCGAGAGCGAGTTCCTGGAGCACCTCCAGCGCAACGGCTCGGAGATCCTCTCGGAGATCCGCGACACCGGGAAGCTCGAGGAGGACAACGAGAAGCGCCTGGCCGACACGGTCAACGAGTTCAAGAAGTCCTTCGAAGCCTCCGACGGGTCCTCGGTGGAGGTCTCCGAGCAGGAGTCCGAGTCGTCGGAGTCCGAATCCTCGGAGAACGGGTCATCGGAGAACGGGTCCTCGGAGAACGGGTCCTCGGAGAACGGGTCCTCGGAGAACGGGTCCGACTCGCAGTCCGGGTCGAGCTCGCAGTCCGACTCCGACTCGTCCGGTTCCGAGGACGGCTCGGGGTCCGACAACGGCTCGGGGTCCGACAACCGCTCCGGGTCCGACCACGGCTCCGACGAGAGCTGAGGTAGCGCATGCCGGCCCAACTGCGCGTCCTGCGGCGACGCATCCGCTCGTCGCGCAACATCGCCCAGATCACCAAGGCCCAGGAGACCGTCGCGACCTCGCGCATCTCCAAGGCCCAGGCGAGGGTGGAGAACTCCCGGCCCTACGTCGAGGAGTTCACCAACGTCCTCGCGCAGGCCGCGAAGGCCGCGGCCACCGACCATCCGCTCCTCGTCGCCCGCGAGAACGTGACGCGGGTGGGAGTTCTGGTCATCACCAGCGACCGCGGGCTCGCCGGTGGCTACAACGCCAACATCCAGCGGTTGGCCAACCAGCGGCTGCAGGAGATCAGCGACGCCGGTCACGAGCCGATGCTCTTCGTCGTGGGCCGCAAGGGCCGCGACTTCTTCCGGTTCCGTGGCCGCGACGTCGCACAGAGCTGGACCGGGTTCTCCGAGCTGCCCGCGTACGAGAACGCGGTCTCGGTGGCGGACTCGCTCGCCGCGGCCTTCCTCGCCGGGGGCGAGGGCACCATCGAAGGCCCCGAGGAGGACGAGGACCCCACGGTCGTCGCTCCCGAGGAGGTCCGGGGGCTCGCCGGGGTGGACGAGCTGCACGTCGTCTTCACCGCCTTCTCCTCGATGCTGTCCCAGACGCCGGAGGCGCGCCAGATCGCGCCGCTGTCGCTGGAGGAGCTGGACGCGGGCGACTCCGACGACCCGGACTCGGACGACGCGGGCTCCGAGGCGGAGTACGACTTCGAGCCGGAGGCCGAGCAGCTCTTCGACGTGCTGCTCCCCAAGTACCTCCGGACGCGGGTCTTCGCCGCGCTCCTGGACGCCGCGGCGTCCGAGTCCGCGGCGCGGCGCCGCGCCATGAAGGCCGCCACGGACAACGCCAACGAGCTCATCGAGGACCTGACCCGCGAGGCCAACCAGGCCCGCCAGGCACAGATCACGCAGGAAATCAGCGAGATCGTCGGTGGTGCCGACGCCCTCGCCTCGCAGGGGAGTGACTGAGACACCATGACGCAGGCACCCGAGCAGCAGAAGGCCGGCACCGGGCGGATCGCCCGCGTGCTCGGTCCCGTCGTCGACGTCGAGTTCCCGCGCGACGCCGTGCCGGACCTCTTCAACGCGCTCACCTTCGAGGTGACCCTCGAGGGTGAGACCAGGTTGCTGACCCTGGAGGTCGCCCAGCACCTGGGCGACAACCAGGTCCGCACCATCAGCATGCAGCCCACCGACGGCGTCGTCCGCGGCCAGGAGGTCACCGACACCGGACACTCGATCACCGTGCCCGTCGGTGACGTCGTCAAGGGGCACGTCTTCAACGCCCTCGGCGACTGCCTGGACGAGCCGGGCTACGGTGAGGACGCCGAGCGCTGGTCGATCCACCGCGACCCGCCGCCGTTCGATCAGCTCGAGGGCCGCACCGACATGCTGGTGACCGGTCTCAAGGTCGTCGACCTGCTCACCCCCTACGTCCAGGGCGGCAAGATCGGCCTGTTCGGCGGCGCGGGCGTGGGCAAGACGGTGCTCATCCAGGAGATGATCCAGCGCATCGCCCGCAACTTCGGCGGCACGTCGGTGTTCGCCGGCGTCGGGGAGCGCACCCGTGAGGGCAACGACCTCATCAACGAGCTCACCGAGGCGGACGTCCTCAAGGACACGGCGCTGGTGTTCGGCCAGATGGACGAGCCGCCGGGCACTCGCATGCGGGTCGGGCTGTCGGGTCTGACCATGGCGGAGTACTTCCGCGACGAGGCCGGGGTCGACGTGCTGCTGTTCATCGACAACATCTTCCGGTTCGTGCAGGCCGGCCAGGAGGTCTCCACCCTCCTCGGGCGCATGCCCTCGGCGGTGGGCTACCAGCCCACGCTGGCCGACGAGATGGGTCAGCTGCAAGAGCGGATCACGTCGACCAAGGGCCGGTCGATCACCTCGATGCAGGCGATCTACGTGCCTGCCGACGACTACACCGACCCGGCGCCGTCCACCACGTTCGCCCACCTCGACGCGACCACGGAGCTCTCCCGCAACGTGTTCGCCAAGGGCATCTTCCCCGCGGTGGACCCGCTGACCTCGACCTCGACGATCCTGGCTCCCGAGTACGTGGGCGACGAGCACTACCGCGTCGCCCGCGAGGTCATCCGGATCCTGCAGAAGTACAACGACCTGCAGGACATCATCGCGATCCTCGGCATCGACGAGCTCTCCGAGGAGGACAAGCTCACCGTGGCGCGGGCGCGTCGCATCGAGCGCTTCCTCGGGCAGAACATGTATGCCGCCGAGCAGTTCACCGGTGAGGAAGGCTCGTACGTCGACGTCAAGGACACCGTCGAGGCGTTCGACAAGATCGCCAAGGGGGAGTACGACGACTACGCCGAGCAGGCGTTCACCATGTGCGGTGACCTCGATGACGTCGAGGAGAAGCAGAAGCAGTACAACGACTGATCCTCCTCACGTCCAGGCGGGGTGCGTGCGCATGCCCCGCCCGGGCACCGTCCGACGAAAGGACGTCCTCCCGTGGCCGAGATGCAGGTCGAGCTCGTGGCGGTGGAGCGGAAGGTGTGGTCCGGCACGGCCGAGTTCGTCTTCGCCCGCACGAGCGTCGGCGAGATCGGCATCCTGCCCCACCACGAGCCGCTCATCGCCCAGCTGACCGACGCCGGCATGGTACGGATCGACGCGAGCGAGGGCGGCGAGTCCGTCCGGGCCGCCGTGTTCGGCGGGTTCCTGTCGATGGACGGCGAGAAGCTGACCATCCTCGCCGAGGAGGCGGAACTGGGCGACGAGATCGACGTCTCCGCCGCTCAGCAGGAGCGTGACTCGGCGAGCACCGACGACGCCGAGGGACGCGCGGCCAAGGCGCGGGCCGAGGCTCGCCTCGCCGCCGCGGGCCAGGGCTCCGAGTAGCGGGACGGGCGGACCAGGGGCACGTGCAGGACCGAACGGCGATGGCGCGACGGGGATGACGACCTCCGGGATGGTCGTGGAGATCGTGCTCGTCGTGGTCGCGGCGGTCCTGCTCCTGCTCGCCCTGGTCGCGCTGCGCCGGATCCAGCAGCTGCGGCGCGGCGGCGTGGACGTCGCGCTGCGGCGGGCCCTCCCCGCCGACGCCACCTCCGCCTCGGACTACCAGCGGGGGTGGCACTCCGGGATCGCCCGCTACCGGGGCGACCAGTTCCGCTGGTACCGGGTGAGCGGGCTGCGCTCGGGCCCGAACGTGGTCATCGACCGGCTCGACGCCGAGATCGTCGACCGCCGGCCGCCGCGCGCCACCGAGCTGCACGCGCCGGGCGTCACGGTGCTCCGATGTCGGACGTCGACCGGCACCTATGAGCTGGCGATGGGCGCCGACGTCCTCACCGGCTTCTCCTCGTGGCTGGAGTCGACCCCGCCGGGCCGGTCGACCGGTTACCGCCAGGCCAGTTGAGCTCGGGCGCGGTCCTCCTGGCCTGGACCATGATCATGATCATGTGGGGCAGCTGAGCGGGCCGGCTGAGGTGCGTGGTGTGCCCTTCGATCTGGGACGGCCCCTGGTCACTTCTGGGCTTCGGGGCCGCCGGGTACCCACAGCACGTCCCCGCCGGGGTTGGCGACGCGCCCGGCGATGAACAGCAGGTCCGAGAGCCGGTTGAGGTAGCGCGCCGGCAGCACGCTCGTGCGGTCCGGGTCGGCCTCGATCACGGCCCACGTCGCGCGCTCCGCGCGGCGGGTGACCACCCGCGCCACGTGCAGGTACGCGGCCCCGGGCGTCCCGCCCGGCAGGATGAACGAGGCGAGCTTCTCCAGGTCGGCGTTGAACTCGTCGCACCACCCCTCGAGCCGCTCCACCTGCGCCTCGGTGACCCGCAGCGGTGGGACCGAGTCCTCCTCCTGGCCCGGCTCGTCCACGATCGGGGTGGCGAGGTCGGCCCCGACGTCGAACAGGTCGTTCTGGATCTGCCGCAGCGGCGCGACGAGCTGCTCGGGCAGGTTCCCGATCGCGAGGGCGACCCCGATGGCGGCGTTGGCCTCCTCGGAGTCGGCGTACGCGTCGAGCCGGGGGTGCGTCTTGGGCACCCTCGAGAAGTCGGAGAGACCGGTCGTCCCGTCGTCGCCGGTGCGCGTGTAGATACGGGTGAGGTGAACGGGCACGGCGTCAGTCTAGGTCGCCCCGACCCGCCGGAGCGGTGCTCGGCGCGGGGCGGCCGGGGTCAGGGGGCCGGAGCCCGGCCGGTAGCGTCGCCGAGCGTGAACGAGCACTTCGTCGTGCGGTCGGCGGGGCCCCTGGAGGGAGCCGTCGACGTGGTCGGCGCCAAGAACAGCGTGCTCAAGCTCATGGCGGCCGCGCTGCTGGCCGAGGGCCGGACGACGATCACGAACTGCCCCCGCATCCTCGACGTGCCGCTCATGGCCGACGTGCTGCGCAGTCTGGGCTGCGACGTGTCGGTGGACGGCGACGTCGTCGTGATCGACGTGCCCGCGGAGCTGAACCCGGAGGCGGACTACCGCTCGGTGTCGCGGCTGCGGGCCTCGGTGTGCGTGCTGGGGCCGCTGGTGGCGCGGTGTCGACGGGCCGTGGTGCCCCTGCCCGGCGGCGACGCCATCGGCTCACGGCCCCTGGACATGCACCAGGCCGGCCTGCGGCTGCTCGGCGCACGGTCGGAGATCTCGCACGGCTGCGTCGTGGCCGAGGCGAACGGACCGGGCGTGGCGCTGCGCGGTGCGCAGATCTGGCTGGACTTCCCCTCGGTGGGCGCGACCGAGAACATCCTCATGGCGTCGGTCTTCGCCGAGGGCGTGACGGTCATCGACAACGCCGCCCGGGAGCCGGAGATCGTCGACCTCGTGCGCATGCTCCAGGAGATGGGGGCCAAGATCTCCGGTGGCGGCACCTCGACGCTCACCGTCCACGGCGGCGCGGAGCTCGCCCCGACCACCCACCGTGTGATCGGCGACCGCATCGTCGGCGCCACCTGGGCGTTCGCCTCGGTCATGACCGACGGTGACGTGACCGTGCGCGGCGTCGACCCGCATCACCTCGACCTGGTGCTGGACAAGCTGATCCAGGCGGGCGCGACCACCGAGACGGTGCCCACCTCGCCGGAGGCGAGCGGCCAGGTGCCGGCGTTCCGGGTGCGCGGCGGCGGTCGGCCCCGCTCGGTGGACTGGGTGACGCTGCCCTACCCGGGGTTCGCGACCGACCTGCAGCCGATGGCGATCGCGCTCTCCGCGATCTCCGACGGCACCTCGATGATCACCGAGAACGTCTTCGAGGGGCGCTTCCGCTTCGTCGAGGAGATGGTCCGCCTGGGTGCGGACGCGCGCACCGACGGCCATCACGCCGTGGTGCGCGGGGTGGAGCGGCTCTCGTCGGCGCCGGTGTGGGCCTCGGACATCCGCGCCGGCGCGGGCCTCGTGCTGGCCGGCCTGGTGGCCGACGGCGAGACCGAGGTGTGGGACGTCGCCCACATCGACCGCGGCTACCCGGGGTTCGTCGAGAACCTCACGATGCTCGGCGGTGACGTTCACCGGGTCCACGCGCCGCCGCAACGGTAGGTGGGACCGGGGCGGACGCGACTAACCAGCGCGAAGCGCCACCTTCGCGTCGTCGACGTCGGCCGGGAAGACGAGCAGGTTCCAGCCGGCCGAGTCGTGGGCGATCGTGGCCCGCACCTTCTCGCGGGCCAGCCGCGCCGCCAGGACCTCCGCGGCCTCGCGGGTCGGCACGGTCGCGACCGTCTCGAGCAGCCCGACGTCGCCGTCGTCGCTCGGCACGGCACCCTTCGGCCCGGTCCCGAAGGTGTACCGCAGCACCCCGGCGAGCAGGACCACCACCGCGAGCGCCGTGAAGATCTCGCCGACCGACCCCACCATCGCTGCACTCCCGGGTCGAGCTCCGCTCCGCTTCGTCTCCGGGCATCCTGACCGATCCCGTGAGCGACGGCATCATCGCGCCGGTCCCCCTGCGGCCTGACCCGTCGGTAACCTCATCGGGTCCGGCCCCTGCGCGGAGGTAGCTGATGCCGTACCCGACCGACGACTCCCGTGACCGTCCCTGGGTCATGCGGACCTACGCCGGCCACTCGTCGGCGAAGGCGTCCAACGAGCTCTACCGGCGCAACCTCTCCAAGGGGCAGACGGGCCTCTCGGTCGCCTTCGACCTGCCGACGCAGACCGGCTACGACCCCGACGACGAGCTCGCGCGCGGCGAGGTCGGGAAGGTCGGCGTCCCGGTCAGCCACATCGGCGACATGCGCGCGCTCTTCGACGGGATCCCGCTGAACGAGGCCAACACCTCCATGACGATCAACGCGACGGCCATGTGGCTGCTCGCGCTCTACGTCACGGTGGCCGACGAGCAGGCCCAGGCCGCCGGAAAGACCGCGGACGAGGTGCGAGCTGCGCGGGCCGAGCTCTCCGGCACCACCCAGAACGACATCGTCAAGGAGTACCTCTCCCGGGGGACCTACGCGTTCCCGCCCGCGCCGAGCGTCCGGCTGATCACCGACACGATCGCCTGGACGGTGTCGAACGTCCCGAAGTGGAACCCGATCAACATCTGCAGCTACCACCTGCAGGAGGCCGGGGCGACGCCGACGCAGGAGGTCGCCTACACGATCTCGACGGCGATCGCGGTGCTCGACGCCGTCCGTGACTCCGGGCAGGTGCCCGAGTTCGACTTCGCCACGGTCGTCGGGCGCATCTCGTTCTTCGTCAACGCCGGGCTGCACGTCATCGAGGAGATCGCGAAGCTGCGGGCGTTCGCCCAGCTCTGGGACGAGCTCTGCCGGGAGCGCTACGGCGTCACCGACCCGAAGATGCGCCGCTTCCGCTACGGGGTGCAGGTCAACTCGCTGGGCCTGACCGAGGCGCAGCCGGAGAACAACGTCCAGCGCATCGTGCTGGAGATGCTCGCGGTGACGCTCTCCAAGGACGCCCGGGCCCGCGCCGTCCAGCTCCCCGCGTGGAACGAGGCCCTGGGCCTGCCGCGCCCGTGGGACCAGCAGTGGGCACTGCGCATGCAGCAGGTGCTCGCCTACGAGACCGACCTGCTCGACTACGAGGACGTCTTCGCGGGCTCGCACGTCATGGAGGCGAAGACCGCCTCCATCGTCGAGGGCGCCCGCGCCGAGATCGACAAGGTCGCCGGGATGGGAGGCGCGGTCGAGGCGGTCGACTCGGGCTACATGAAGTCCCAGCTGGTCTCCTCGCTCGCGGCGCGGCGGATGCGGCTCGAGTCCGGTGAGGACGTCGTCGTCGGGGTCAACAAGTTCACCTCCACCGAGCCGAGCCCGCTGCAGGCCGAGGGCGCCGAGTCGATCTTCGTGGTCGACGAGGAGGTCGAGGAGCAGGCCCGCGAGGCGGTGGCGGCGTGGCGGGCCGACCGCGACCAGGACGCGGTGAAGGCCGCGCTCGCGCGGCTCACCGAGGCCGCGGGGACCAGCGAGAACCTCATGGACGCGACACTGGAGTGCGCCCGCGTGGGGGTGACGACGGGGGAGTGGGCCGGCGCGCTGCGCGACGTCTTCGGCTCCTACCGCGCCCCGACCGGGGTGACCGCGGCCTCGTCGTCGGGGTCGGCGGCGCCCGGCTCGCAGGGTTCCGACGGCGAGCCCAGCGAGCTCGACGCCGTCCGGGAGCGGGTCCGGCGCACCGCCGAGGAGCTCGGCGTCCCGGCCCTGCGCATGCTGGTCGGCAAGCCGGGCCTCGACGGGCACTCCAACGGCGCCGAGCAGATCGCCGTGCGGGCCCGCGACGCCGGCTTCGAGGTCATCTACCAGGGCATCCGGCTCACCCCGGCCGAGATCGTGGCGGCTGCGGTGCAGGAGGGCGTGCACGTCGTCGGGCTCTCGGTGCTCTCCGGCTCCCACCTCGAGGTGGTGCCCGCCGTGCTCGACGGCCTGGCGCGCGCCGACGCCTCCGACATCCCCGTCGTCGTCGGCGGCATCATCCCGCCGCACGACGCCGAGCAGCTCCAGCGGCTCGGGGTGCATCGGGTGGTGACGCCGAAGTCCTACTCGCTCACCGGGATCATGGGCGAGTTCGTCGACGTCATCCGCGAGACGCACGGGCTCGAGCACGAGGCCGCCCCCGCCTGACGTCGGAAGTCATGGCGTCCCGCCGGCGGGTGCGGGCAGGCTGGGGACCGTGGCCCAGGACACCGGTGACCTCGTCGCGCTCATGCCCTTCGCCCGCGCGCTGGGGATCACGCTGACGACGGCGGGTCCGGAGGAGGTCGTCGGGACCCTGCCGTGGTCGGACGCCCACACGACGGCGGGCGGCCTCGCCCACGGCGGGGTGCTGATGGCCCTCGCGGACACCGTCGGGGCGGTCTGCGCCTACCTGGGCCTGCCCGAGGGCGCGGCCACGGCGACGACGGCCTCGGCCACGAACCTGCTGCGCGGCGTTCGCGAGGGGACGGTGACCGCGACCGCGCGCCCGGTGCACCGCGGCCGCACGCAGGTCGTGGTGCAGACCGACCTCACCGACGCGGCCGGCCGGCTGGTCGCGCGGACCACGCAGACCCAGGCGGTGCTCCCGGGTCCGGCATGAAGGGTAGGCCCGGGTCACTCGTCGCGGTCCTCCGCCCGCGACTCGCCGCGGCGCTTGAGGAACGAGAACCCCGGGATGCCGTCGATCGCGCGGCGCAGGTCCTTGGTGACCGCGAGCAGCTCGGAGAGGTCCGGGCCGACGCGGTCGAGGGTCTCCAGGATCGGGAGGACGTCCTCGCTGAGGTGGTGGGCGAGTGCGGGGAGCTCATCCACCAGCCGGATCGCCGCGTCGATCTCCTCGGGCGCGAGGTCGTCGACGAACTTCCCGGCCAGCGGCGCCGCGCGCTCGAGCATCGGCCGGTAGAGGTCGAGCAGCTCCTGCGCGTGGTGGCTCGTGGACGAGGCCGACGTCATCACCTCGTCGGCGCCCGTGGTGATCGAGCGGGCCGAGTCGACCACCTCGGACGCCCCCCGCGTGATCGCGTGCGCCTCGGCCACCACGGCGTCGGCGCTGCGGGTGATCGTCCCGGCGTCGTCGACGACCGCCCCGGCGTCCTTGGTGATGGTCCCGGCCTCGTCGACGACGGACGCCGCGCTGCGGGTGATCGCGCGGGCCTCCGTGACGACGCCGTCGGCGCCGGTGGTGATGGAGCGCGCCGATCGCACGACCTCCGAGGCCCCGCCGGTGATGCCGCGGGCCTCGTCGACGACGGACGCGGCGCCCGTCGTGATGCCCCGGGCCTCGCCGATCACGCCCTCGATGTCCCCGACGATGCCCTCGGCGCGCCCGATCAGACCGTCGACGCGGTCGGTGACCCGGCCGAGCGTGGTCAGCAGCCGGGAGGCCTCGTCGAGCAGCGCGTCGACGCGCCCGGGCAGCGTGGCGCCCACGTCGACCAGCTCCGCGCTCCAGCGCAGGACCTCGGAGGGCGTGGGGACGGACAGCGGACCGAGGCGCACGAGCGGCATGGACCCCAGTCTTCTCCCGACCAGCAGGGACCCGGGGTACCGATGTCCCGGGTCAGGAGCCGCCCAGCATGAGCAGGGCGTAGGCCGCGATCGTCTGGGCGTCGGTGACCTCGCCCGCGCGCACCATGTCCTCGAACTCCGGACGGGACACCCAGGCGGTGCGCATGTCCGCCTCGGTCTCCTCCCGTTCCGGCTCGCCCTCGGTGAGGCCGGTCGCGAGGTAGGCCCGCCCGCGCTGCGAGGACAGGCCCGGCGCGATGTGGAGCAGCCCGAGCGGCGCCCAGTGCGCCGCGCGCAGGCCGGTCTCCTCGCGGAGCTCCCGCGCGGCCAGCTCCGCGGGCTCCATCTCGTCGCGGTCCGGGGCCGTGCCCTGCGGGAACTCCCAGCTGCGGTGCCCCACCGGGTACCGGAACTGCTCGACCATCATCATCCGCGCCGACGGACCGCTCCCGTCCAGCGCGATGACCAGCGCGTAGGCCGGCTTGTCGACGACGCCGTAGATCCCCTCGCTGCCGTCCGGGCGCCGGAAGGTGTCCTCACGGACGGTCATCCAGGGGTTCTCGTACACCCGCCGGCTCGAGAGCGTGTCCACGACCCCGATCATGCCGGGCGTGCACCGGGCGGGCGGGACCCGGCGGGTCCCCCGCGGCCGGTATAGCGTGCCCGTCCCGCGATGGGGTCAGCAGGGAGTCCAGGCCGCCCACCCGGCGCAGCTTCTGCCACCCGAGCCGGATCCCGCCGAGCGCGGTGACCGCGGAGCGGATGAGCACGGCGTACATCAGCTGCCGGTACACCACCTGCTGCAGCGGCAGCAGCCACAGCACGCGCAGCGGCTCGCGCTCGAGCCGGAACGCCACGATCGCGGCCAGCGTCTGGACTGCCAGGACGGCCGCCCACAGCAGGAGCGTCGTCACCGGGTTCAGGAAGATCAGCCCGTAGACCAGGAAGATGTCCACCAGCGGCGCCAGGAGCGGCAGCAGGATCTGGAAGACCGCGAGGTGGGCGAGCCCGAAGCGGCCGAACCGGCCGGAGGCCCCGCGGTCGAGCACCGACCGGCGGTGCTTCCACATCGCCTGCATGGTGCCGTAGCTCCAGCGGTACCGCTGCCGCCAGAGCTGCGGCAGCGTCCCCGGGGCCTCCGTCCAGGCGCGCGCCGAGTCCTCGTAGACCACACGCCATCCCGTCCGGCAGATGGCCATCGTCAGGTCGGTGTCCTCGGCGAGGGTGTCGTGGCTGACCCCACCGACCTCGAGCAGCACCGAGCGCCGGAACGCCCCGATCGCCCCGGGGATGGTGGGCATGCACCGCAGGACGTCGTAGACCCGACGATCGACGTTGAAGCCCATCACGTACTCGATGTGCTGCCAGCGCGAGATCAGCCCGCGCCGGGCGGCGACCTTGGCGTTGCCCGCGACGGCGCCGACTCCCGGGTCGGCGAAGGGGCGCACGAGCCGCCCGATGGTGGCCGGCTCGAACACGGTGTCGCCGTCGATCATCACGATCAGGTCGTGGCGGGCGTGGGCGATCCCGGCGTTGAGCGCGCTGGGCTTGCCACTGTTGGCCTGGCGCAGCACCCGCACGTTCGGCAGCTCCAGTGCCTCGACGATGTCCGCGGTGCCGTCGGTGCTCCCGTCGTCGACCACGAGCACCTCCACCGCGTGGCCGCCGGCCACGAGCGAGTGCACGGTGGCGGCGATGTTCTCCTTCTCGTTGTAGGCGGGGACGATCACGGAGACCGGGTCGAGCACCGGCGGTCCCCACGAGAAGCCCCGGCGGTGGCGCCGCCGGTGCTGCCGGCAGGCGACGGCGAGCATGAGCACCAGCCGGACGACGACCAGGACCCCGACGACCAGCAGGAGCCACGCGAGGGCGTCGACCACGCCCCCGGCCACCGCGACCAGCCCGATCATCGTGGCGCCCATGAGGTGCGCGGCCGTCGACGCGGGCTGGATGTCCGCGGCCAGGCCCACCGCCGTCTCGGGCGTGGTGAAGCGGTAGCCGCGGGCCTGCAGCTCGGGGATCAGCCGGTCGAGGGCGGCGACGGTCTGCGAGCGCTCACCGCCCGCGTCGTGGAACAGGACGATGCCGCCGGCCGTCCCCGGGGGCTCCGCGTTGCGGACGATCGCGTCGACCCCGGGGCGTTGCCAGTCGCGGCTGTCGACGTCGGAGAGGACCGTGACGTAGCCGTTGTCCCCCGTCTCCCGGAACGAACGGAGGGCGTCGTTGTCGACCGCGTTCGCCGTCGACGAGTAGGGCGGCCGCAACAGGTAGCTGCTCCGGCCGGTCGCCCCGTTGACCACCAGCTGGGTCTCGGCGAGCTCGCGGTCGATGCGCAGGGCAGAGACCTGGCCGAGGTCGGGGTGGGTGAAGGTGTGGATGCCCACCTCCGACGCGGCGGCGTGGATCTCGCGCAGGAGCTGTGGGGAGGTCGCGGCCCGCGAACCGACCACGAAGAACGTCGCGGGCACGTGGTGACGGCGCAGCACGTCGAGGATTTGCGGGGTCCACGTCGGGTCGGGACCGTCGTCGAAGGTCAGCGCGACGGTCTTCGCCGGCATCGCGGCGCTGCGCGGCTCCGGGCCCCGGGTGTCCAGCACCGGACCGCCGTCGGTGACCGTGCGCGGAACCTCGTCCATCGCCGCCGCCTCGGGCACCACTCCTTCCGGGTCGACGCCGACCTCGGAGTGGGCCAGCCCGTTCACCAGGAGCAGGCAGCCGAACATCAGCAGCGCGACGACGACCAGCACCACGCCGGGCCGGGGCAGGTACCGGCGACGCCGCGGCCCGCCGGCGCGGGGTCCCGACGACGGCCGGGCGCGCCACCCCGCCCGCGTCGGCGCGGCGGTGTGACGGGCCACGTCACACCGCTCCGGGCGTGGAGGGGCCGAGCGTGGTGACGTCGGAGGTCACGGCGTCCATGAGGCGCCCGGGGGCTCCGGTGGCGGTGCCGGTCGGGGCGGGGGTACCGGACGTGCCGGTGGCGGGGACGGTGCCGCTCCCGGGTGAGGTACCGGTGCCGGTCGTGCCGGTCCCGGTCGCGCCGGTCCCGGTCGTGCCGGTCCCGGAGCCCGTCGTACCGCCGCCGGTGCCGCTCCCGGCTGTGCCGGTGCCGGACCCGCTGCCGGTGGTGCCGCTGCGCGGCGTCGTGGTGGAGCCGGCGGGCGGGGTGGTCGGGATGCTCGGCGGGACCGTCGCGGTCGGCCGGGCCGGGGCCGACGGCGCGGCGGCCACGGCCCGACGCGGGACGGCCGCGACAGCCGTGCCGCGGCGCACGAGGGAGGTCGGCTGCGCCGCGGTCGGCTCGCGCCGGCGGAGCTCGACGAGCCTCGTGCCGGAGCGGGTCGTCGGGGACGGCGCCGATCGCTGTGTCGTGACCACGGGACGGACGGCGCTGCCTCGCGACGCGGCGGGTGTCGCGGCGACGACGGGGACCGCCACCACGGGCGCCGCGTCCGGCGTGACCGCGTCCGTCACGTCCGTGCCGTCGCCGTCGTCCGCGTCCTCGGCGGGCAGCGGGGTCGGTGTCAGCGGGGAGCCGGAGACCTCGTCGAGCGCGCCGACGCTGGTGGTCAGCGTGACCCCGAAGGCGGCGACGTACGCGGCACAGAGGGCGGCGCCGAGCCACCCCACCACGCAGAGCGTCCGCCGGCGCCGCCCGCTGGCGTCGACGAACACCGGCACGCCGCCGAACCGACCGGCCACCGCTCGATGCGCTCCTGCCATCTCGATCTCCTCGCAGACGCCGGCCGTGTCGGGGCTGCCCCGGACGGGGAACCGCACACTGAAGAGATCGTCACCTTGTGTAGATCTGCTACCGCTCGTGCTTCACCCGATCCGGTGATTCACGACGGACGGGCACGGCACGACTTCTCCGCTCGGCGACGAGCCCTCCGGGGCCGCGGTACGTTCGGCCGTCGGCATCGGGAGGCGGCCCGTGTCCCACTCGCGCCGGCTCGCGCGCGTCCGCGAGCTCAGTGGCCGGCCGAGCGTCTCGCGGCTCCTCGTCGCGGTGCTGCTGGCCGGGCTCCTGGTGGAGGCCGTCCAGCGGATCGTGGCCGGCGAGGGTGCACCGGACGTCCCGGCGATCGACGACTGGCTCCATTCCGGTCTCATCCTGGCCGCGAGCGCGATCTGCGCGCGGGGCGCGGTGCGCCGTCGCCCGGGCCCGGCGCGCGCGGCGTGGTGGTGCTTCGCGGTCGCCCTGCTGCTCTTCGCCCTCGCGGAGTTCACGTGGGGTCTGCTCTACTCGCGCGGCGGCATCGTGCCGACCCCGAACCCGACCGACGTGCTCTACCTGGCCACCTACCCGCTCTTCATGGCCGGCCTCGTGCTCATGGTCCGGGCCCGGGTGACCGAAGTGCCGTGGCACCGGTGGCTCGACGGCTTCGTCGTGGTCCTCATCGTCGCGACCCCCGGTGTCGCCCTCGTGATCGTCCCGGTCCTGCAGAGCTCGCCGCTCGACCCGCTCGACCCGCTCGGCCTGGTCGTCTCCGTCGCGTATCCCGTCGGGGACGTCCTGCTCCTCGGGGCCCTCCTCGGTAGCCTGCCGCTGCTGTCGTGGCGGCTGATCGGCAGCTGGCCCTGGGTCGCCGTGGGGCTCCTCTGCATGACCGTGGCCGACTCGGTCTACAGCGTCTGGTCCACGGTCACGGTGTCTCACGAGGGGCCCTACGACTTCCTCTGGAGCGCGGGCGCGCTGGCGATCGCCGTCGGCGCGACGCGACTGCCGGCAGGCCCGCAGCCGCCGCGGGAGATCACCGGGTGGCCCGCGATCGCGCTCCCGGTCGGGGCGCAGCTCTTCGCGGTGGCCACCCAGATCTACGGCTACGTCCGGGAGCTGCCCGCCACCGAGCGGCTGCTGACGATCGGCGTCCTCGCGATCGGCATCGTGCAGATCGTCGTGTCCCGGCCCCGGCCCTCGTCGTCGGAACCCTCGTCGTCGGAACCCTCCTCGTCCCCGGAGCCCTCGCCGTCGTCCCGACCGCCCTCCTCGGCCGACCCTTGCTAGGCTGCGCCGCGACGAGGGCGGTACCGGTCACCGCGGAACGGGAGCACGGGCAGAGCACATGGTCAGCACCATCATCGCCGAGATCGTCGGCTTCCTGATCGTCCTCTACGTGCTCTACCGCTACGTGGTGCCGCCGCTGAAGACCATGACGGAGAAGCGTGAGAAGGAGATCGCCCAGCAGGTCGAGGACTCGCGCAAGGCCAAGGAGCGTCTGGAGCAGGCCGAGGCCGCGTACCGCGAGGCCGTGGACAACGCTCAGAACGACGCCGCCCGCATCCGGGACGACGCGCGCGCCGACGCGCAGCGCATCGCCGACGAGATGCGCGAGAAGGCCGAGCAGGAGGTCGAGCGCCTGCGCCGCCGCGGTGAGGAGGCGCTCGAGAACGCCCGCGCCCAGGTGGTGCGTGAGCTGAAGGCCGAGCTGGGCGGCCACTCCACGGAGCTCGCGGGCCACCTGGTGCGCCAGGAGCTGACGTCCGACCAGGCGAAGAAGGAGTCGGTGGACTCCTTCATCGAGGAGCTCTCCCGCTCGGTGTCCTCGAACTGACGTCCTCGCCGACGACGTGCGTCTCGTCATCGCCCGCTGCACGGTCGACTACGCGGGCCGCCTGACCGCGCACCTGCCCAGCGCGGTCCGTCTGCTGCTGGTGAAGGCGGACGGCTCGGTGAGCGTCCACGCGGACGACCGCGCCTACAAGCCGCTGAACTGGATGAGCCCGCCCTGCCGGCTCACCGAGGAGCGCTTGGGGGCGAGCGAGGCGACGGGGGGACCGGTCAGCCTCTGGACGGTCCGCAACAAGGCGGACGAGACGCTGACGATCACCCTCGAGGAGATCCAGCACGACTCGCAGCACGACCTCGGGGTCGACCCCGGGCTCGTGAAGGACGGTGTCGAGGCCCACCTGCAGGAGCTGCTCGCCGAGCACGTCCACACGCTGGGACGGGGCTGGACGCTCGTCCGTCGCGAGTACCCCACCGCGATCGGGCCGGTCGACCTGCTCTGCCGCGACGACTCCGGGAGCTCGGTCGCCGTCGAGATCAAGCGGCGGGGCGAGATCGACGGGGTCGAGCAGCTCACCCGCTACCTCGAGCTGCTCAATCGGGACCCGTTGCTGGCCCCGGTCCAGGGGATCTTCGCTGCGCAGCAGATCAAGCCCCAGGCGCGGGTGCTCGCCACCGACCGCGGCATCCGGTGCGTCACGCTCGACTACGACGCGCTGCGCGGGATCGAGTCGGACGAGTTCCGGCTGTTCTAGGGTCCTGCCGCGCGGTTGCACGCGTCTCTCCCCTCGCGCCGTAGGTGTACCCGCCGGTAACGTCAACCGGCATGACGAGCACGGCACCGAAGCCCGCGAGCACCCGATCCGGCGCTGACACGTTCGAGTCCCTCGACCCGCGGGACGGTTCGGTGGTCGCCACCCATCCCCGGCACACCCCGGAGCAGGTCGGCGAGGTGGTCAGGCGGGCACGCGCCGTCGCGGGCTGGTGGGCCGAGCTCGGCTTCGACGGGCGCCGCCGGCGCCTCGCCGCGTGGCGCCGGCTGCTCATAGCCCGCACCGACGAGCTCGCCGCCCTGGTCAGCCGGGAGACCGGCAAGCCCCTCGACGACGCCCGCATCGAGGTCGTCCTCGTCATCGACCACCTGCACTGGGCGGGCAAGCACGCCAAGGCGGCACTGGGACGGCGGCGCTCGGAGGCGGGCGTGCTCATGGTAAACCACAAGGCCACCGTCGAGTACCGGCCGTTGGGCGTCATCGGCGTGCTCGGCCCGTGGAACTACCCGGTGTTCACCCCGTGCGGCTCGATCGTGTACGCGCTCGCCGCCGGCAACGCCGTCGTCTTCAAGCCCTCCGAGCTGACCCCGACCGTGGGCCGGTGGCTCGCCGACACCTTCGCCGAGACACTGCGGGGCACCGACCCGCACCAGGAGGACACCGACGCGGTGTTCGGGCTGGTCACCGGCGAGGGCGAGACCGGGGCGGCGCTGTGCCGTGCGGGGGTGGACAAGGTCGCCTTCACCGGGTCGACCGCCACCGCGAAGAAGGTCATGGCGACCTGCGCGGAGTCGCTCACGCCGGTCCTGGTGGAGTGCGGCGGCAAGGACGCGCTCTTGGTCGACGCCGACGCGGACCTCGACGACGCGGCCGCCGCGGCCGTCTGGGGCGCGATGTCCAACGCCGGGCAGACGTGCGTCGGCGTCGAGCGGGTCTACGTCGTGGACTCGGTCGCCGAGGCCTTCCTCGACAAGGTCGCCCAGCGCGCCGCCAAGGTGCACCCCGGCGGCGGGCCCCGCTCGATCTACGGCCCGATCACCATGCCGGGCCAGCTCGGGATCATCTCCGCCCAGATCGACGACGCCCTCTCCCGCGGTGGGCGCGCCGTCGTGGGTGGTCGCGACTCGGTCCGTGACCCCTACGTCGACCCCGTGGTGCTCGCCGACGTCCCCGAGGACTCCACCGCGGTCACCGACGAGACGTTCGGTCCCACCGTCGTCGTCAACCGGGTCCGCGACCTCGACGAGGCCGTCGAGCGGGCCAACGCCTCACGGTACGGACTCGGCGGGTCGGTGTTCGCGAAGAAGCGCGGCTACGAGGCCGCCCGGCGGCTGCGCTGCGGGATGGTCTCGGTCAACGGGGTGATCGCGTTCGCGGCGATGCCGTCGCTGCCCTTCGGCGGCGTCGGGGACTCGGGCTTCGGGCGCATCCACGGCCGCGACGGGCTGCGGGAGTTCACGCGGGCGCTGGCGGTCTCCGAGCGGCGGTTCAAGAGCATCAACGTCATGACGTTCGAGCGGCCCCGCTGGGTCGTGAAGGCCATGACGGTGCTGGCCGGGCTCATCTACCGGCGGAACCGGTAAAGCTACCGTTCAGTAGACATGCTGTCCGTCACGAGGGATCCGTGCGGCGCCGGGCCGTGTCAGGATCGCGCGACGCTACTGCCGACGAAGGGAAGACGACGTGGCGCGCGAGTTCGCCCGGGTGGGTGTGGTCGGTCTGGGCACGATGGGGGCGGGCATCGTCGAGGTGTTCGCCCGTGCCGGCATCGAGGTCGTCGCGGTGGAGGTGGACGAGGCCGCGGCCGCCCACGGCAGGGAGACCATCGAGCACTCCACGGCCCGCGCCGTCTCCCGCGGCAAGCTCGCCGAGTCCGACCGCGCGGCGCTGCTCGAGCGCGTCCGCGTGACGACGGAGCTGGCCGACCTGGCCGACGCCGCGCTCGTCGTCGAGGCCGTGCCCGAGCGCATGGAGCTCAAGGAGGCGGTGTTCGCCGCCCTGGACGCGATCTGCGGGCCGGAGACCATCTTCGCCTCCAACACCTCCTCGCTGTCGATCACCGAGCTCTCGGTGCACACCGAGCGGCCCAGCCGCGTCGTCGGGATGCACTTCTTCAACCCGGCGCCGGTCCAGCTGCTGGTCGAGCTGGTGCGCACCGTCGTCACCGAGCCCGAGGTCGTCGAGGACGTGCGGACGCTGGCCGTGCGGCTCGGGAAGTCGCCGGTGGTGTGCGGTGACCGGGCGGGCTTCATCGCCAACCAGCTGCTGTTCACCTACCTCAACCAGGCCGTCGGCATGTTCGAGTCGCACTACGCCGGCCGCGAGGACCTCGACGCCGCGATGAAGTACGGCTGCGGCTACCCGATGGGCCCGCTGGCGCTGATGGACCTCATCGGCCTGGACACCGCCTACGAGATCCTCGAGGAGATGTACCGGCAGTCGCGCAACCAGCGTCACGCGCCGGCCCCGATCCTCAAGCAGATGATCACGGCCGGTCTGCTCGGCCGGAAGACCGGGCGCGGCTTCTACACCTACGCCGAGCCGGGCTCGGGCGAGGTCGTGGCGGACGGGCTCACCCCGCCGCCGCCGGGCTCCGACGACTCCACGCTGCGCCCGGTCAGCCGGGTGGGCGTGGTCGGTACGGGGACCATGGCCACCGGCATCACCGAGGTCTTCGCCAAGGCGGGCTACGACGTCGTGGTGCGTGGGCGCTCGGAGTCGAAGGGCGAGGGCGCGGTCGCGGCGGTGCGCAAGTCGCTGGAGAAGGCCGTCGTCAAGGGCAAGCTCTCCGAGGCCGACCGCGACGCGACGCTCGGCCGGATCTCCGCGACCGTCGACTTCTCCGGGCTGGCGGAGTGCGACCTCGTCGTCGAGGCCATCGCGGAGGACCTCGGGGTCAAGCAGGCCGCGTTCTCGGCCCTCGACGAGGTCTGCAAGCCCGGCACGATCCTCGCGACGACCACCTCGTCGCTGCCGGTCGTGGAGTGCGCCGCGGCGACCTCGCGGCCCGAGGACGTCATCGGGATGCACTTCTTCAACCCGGCCGCGGTGATGAAGCTCGTCGAGGTCGTCTCGCCGATCACCACCGCCCCCGAGGTCACCGCCACCGTGCGGGAGCTGTGCACGAAGATCAAGAAGAGCCCGGTGCTCTGCGGGGACCGCGCCGGCTTCATCGTCAACGCGCTGCTCTTCCCCTACCTCAACGACGCGGTGTCGATGCTGGAGGCGCACTACGCGACCGTCGACGACATCGACTCGGCCATAAAGAACGGCTGTGGTCTTCCCATGGGGCCGTTCGCGCTGCTCGACGTGGTCGGCCTGGACGTGTCGCTCGCGATCGAGCGCTCGCTCTACCAGGAGTTCCGCGTCCCGGGCTTCGCGCCCGCGCCGCTCCTGGAGCACCTGGTGACCGCGGGCCGCCTCGGGCGCAAGACCAAGCACGGGTTCCGGGACTACAGCTGACGCATGTGAACGGATTTAGTCGTCGGGACGACGAAATCCGTTCACATGGCGTTAGGACGTGGCGGCCGCGCTGCGGGCGCCGTAGGCCCGGTCCGTGGAGTCGGGCTCCTCGCCGTCCCGGTGGTCGGGGCCGCCGGCCGCCGGGGTGCCCGTCGAGCGCCTCCCGTGCGTCGTGTCGGCCGACTCCTCGGGGAAGGCGTCCAGGCCGGGGAGGTCGACCAGCGACTCCCGCAAGGCGGCGAGCTGGTTGGTCACGCGGGTGCGCAGCCGACGGATCTCGGCGACCTCGGCGTCGGCGTCCCGCAGCCGCCGGTGCGACTCCTCCGCGGCCGTGCGCAGCTGGGTCTCGGCGCGGGTGCGGGCATCGGCCTCGTTGCGGGCCAGCACGCGCATGGACTCCGTGCGCCGCGAGGCCATCGCGATCTCGAAGTCCTCCTCGATCTGCACCCGGCGCGCGCGGGACTCGTCGTCGAGGCGACGCCGCTCGGCCTCCGCGTCGGCCCGGATGCGGGCGGCCTCGGCGCGGGCACCCTCCATCAGCGTGCGGTGCTCGTCCTCCATCTCGGCGCGGCGGCGCTCGTTGTCCGCGAGCCCGGCGTCGTAGCGGGTGCGCACCTCGGCGGCCTCGGCCTCGGCGGCCTCGTGCATCTCGCGCGCCTGACGGCGAGCCTCGTCGAGCGTGTCGCTGGCCTGCTCCTCGGCCTCGGCGACCGTGCGACGGGCGTGCTTCTCGGCCTCGGCGACCGTGCGACGGGCGTGCTCGTCGGCCTCGGTGACCGTCCGGTGGGCCTGCTCGTCCGCCTCGGCGAGGGTGGTGCGGGCCCGCTCCTCGGACTCCTCGCGGGTGCGGCGCGCGGCCTGCTCGGCGCTGGCGCGCATCTCCCGCGCCTCGTCCTGCGCGAGCCGCAGCATCCGCTGCAGGCGCTCCGAGAGCCCCTCCATCGAGTCGGGCGGCGCCGCCAGGCGGTCGATCTGGGCCCGGAGCTCCTCGACGTGCGCGCGGGTGCGGTCGAGCGCCCGAGCGAGCTCGGAGGCCTGGGCCACCGCGGCGTCGCGGTCGGCGGTGAGGATGCGCAGATCGGCCTCGACGCGGTCGAGATGCTCCTCGACCTGCCCGCGGTCGTACCCGCGGCGGACCACGTCGAAGCCGGTGCCCAGAGGCAGCAGATCACGCTCTCCCGACGGCATCGGCCCAGGTTACTAGGGCTGTGTGCGACACGGCCACGGACGGGTGACGGACACGCCGCTCCCGCCGGGATCTCTCCCGGTCACGCCGTGGGTGAGTCCGCTCACCCCGTCCAGGGCAAGGTGGGCTACTCGCCGCGGAAGCGGTTGATCTCGGTGAGGTGCCGCTCGCGCAGCTCGGGATTCGTGACGCCGAGGCCTTCCTCGGGGGCGAGGCAGAGCACGCCGACCTTGCCCTGGTGGCTGTTGTGGTGGACGTCGTTGGCCGCCTCGCCGGTCTCCTCCAGCGCGTAGGTCTTCGAGACCGTGGGATGGATCTTCCCCTGGGCCACCAGGCGGTTCGCCAGGTAGGCCTCCTTGTAGTTCGCGAAGTGCGAGCCGAGGATGCGCTTGAGGTTCATCCACAGGTAGCGGTTGTCGTACTGGTGCATGAAGCCCGACGTCGAGGCGCAGGTGACGATCGTGCCGCCGCGCTTGGCGACGTAGACGCTCGCGCCGAAGGTCTCGCGGCCCGGGTGCTCGAAGACGATGTCCGGGTCGTCGCCGCCGGTCAGCTCACGGATCTTCGATCCGAAGCGCTTCCACTCGCGGGGATCCTGGGTCTCGGGGTCGGACCAGAACTTGTAGCCCTCGGCGGAGCGGTCGATGATCAGCTCGGCGCCCATCTTGCGGCAGAGCTCGGCCTTGGCCGGCGAGGACACCACGCAGACCGGGGTGGCGCCGCCGTTGAGGGCGAACTGGGTGGCGTAGGAGCCCAGGCCGCCCGAGGCGCCCCAGATGAGCACGACGTCGCCCTGGGTCATGTTGGCGCCGTTGTGGCTGACCAGCTGGCGGTAGGCGGTGGAGTTGACCAGGCCGGGGGAGGCGGCCTCCTCCCACGTCAGGTGCTCCGGCTTGGGCATGAGCTGGTTGGTCTTGACCAGCGCGAGGTCGGCCAGGCCGCCGAAGTTGGTCTCGAAGCCCCAGATGCGCTGCTCGGGGTCCATCATCGTGTCGTCGTGGCCCTCGGGGCTCTCGAGCTCCACCGAGAGGCAGTGCGCGACGACCTTGTCGCCGGGCTTCCACATCTGCACGCCCGCGCCGGTCTTGAGCACGACGCCGGCGAGGTCGGAGCCGACCACGTGGTAGGGCAGGTCGTGGCGCTTGGCCAGTGGGGAGATGCGGCCGTAGCGCTTGAGGAAGCCGAAGGTGGACACCGGCTCGAAGATCGAGGTCCACACGGTGTTGTAGTTGATCGCGCTGGCCATGACGGCCACCAGCGCCTCGCCGGCGGCCGGCTCGGGCGTCGGCACCTCGTCGAGGTGCAGCGACTTGCGCGGGTCCTTCTCCTTCGAGGACATGCCGTCGAACATCTCGGTCTCGTCGGCGTGCACCGTGATGCCGCGGTAGGACTCGGGCACGGAGAGCCCGGCCAGCGCGGCGGTCTCGTCAGCGAGGATGGCGTCGCGGATTTCCTGCACGGTCAATGCCTCCGTGGTGTCGGTTGCCCATCAGGCTACCGACGGGTAGGTACGGCGGAGAAGGTGGCTGTGGACGGGGGTGGGTCGGTCAGTGGGTGGCCGCGGGCTGGACCAGCTCCACGAGGACTCCGCCGGCGTCCTTCGGGTGCACGAAGTTCACCCGGGAGTCGGCCGTGCCGCGCCGGGCGTTCTCGTAGAGCAGGCGCACGCCCTTCTCGCGCAGTGACGTCGCGGCCGCCTCGACGTCGCGCACCCGGTAGGCCACCTGCTGCAGCCCCGGGCCGTTGCGGTCGATGAACTTCGCGATCGTCGAGCTCTCATTGAGCGGCGCCAGCAACTGCACCGCCGTCCCGGACGGGTCGTCCGGCGCGTGCAGCATGGCCTCCCGGACGCCCTGCTCCTCGTTCGTCTCGGTGTGGGTGGCCTCGAGGCCGAGGGTGGTCGCGTACCAGTCGATGGCCGCGTCCAGGTCGGGCACGGCGATCCCGACGTGGTCCACGGCCACGATGCCGACGGATCCGTCCACCAGTGCAGTCATGCTCGGGACAGTAAGCGACTGAATCGAAACGCCTAGCAGGTGACGGCCGCCACCCCGACCACGCGTGGGTGACGCCCTCCGGCCGGCCCGGCCCGCCGGGCGGGGATGCCAGGATCGTCCGGGTGGCCGCTGCTCGCAACGATCTCGACGACCTCGTGGCCCGCGCCCGGGACGGCTCGCCGCGGGCGGTGGCGCAGCTGATCTCGCTGGTGGAGGACCAGGGCCCGCGCGTGCGTGACCTCGCCGCGGCGCTGGCCCCGCACGGCGGGCACGCGGTCGTCGTCGGGCTGACGGGGCCGCCCGGCGTCGGGAAGTCCACGACGACGTCGGCGCTGGTCGGCGCGCTGCGCGCCGACGACCGCCGGGTCGGGGTGCTCGCGGTGGACCCCAGCTCACCGTTCTCCGGAGGCGCCCTGCTCGGTGACCGGGTCCGGATGGGCGAGCACGCCACCGACCCGGGCGTCTTCATCCGGTCGATGGCCACCCGCGGCCACCTCGGCGGGCTCACGGCCGCGGCCCCGCAGGCCGTGCGGGTGCTCGACGCGGCGGGGTGCGACGTCGTGCTCGTGGAGACCGTCGGGGTGGGTCAGTCCGAGGTGGAGGTCGTGGCGCTGGCCGACACCACCGTGGTGCTCCTCGCCCCCGGGATGGGCGACGGCGTGCAGGCGGCCAAGGCGGGGGTCCTGGAGATCGCCGACGTCTTCTGCGTCAACAAGGCCGACCGGGAGGGCGCCGACGCGACGGTGCGCGAGCTGCAGAACGCGATGTCCATGGCACGGCGCGGGACCGGGCCGGGGTGGCGGACGCCGGTGGTGCGCACCGTCGCCGCGGCCGGTCAGGGGATCGACGAGCTGCTCGCGGCCATCGACGGCCATCGGTCCTGGATGGTGGAGCACGGCCGCGGCGGCGAGGGCCGGCGCCACCGGGCCCGGGCCGAGGTCGAGGCGATCGCGCTCGCCGACCTGCGCGCGCAGCTGCGGGCGGTGTCGGGGTCGGCGGCGCTCGACCACCTCGCCGAGGAGGTTGCCCGCGGCGCGCTCGACCCGTTCGCGGCGGCGGACCGGCTGCGCGAGGCGGCCGTGGACGAGAGTTGAGTCACCGGCGTGTCATTCCGGGCTGACGACTGGTGAGTGCATAGCGTCTCCTCCTGGTGAGAGGAGTCGACGATGCTGTGCTGGTGGGTGGTCGGGGTGCTGGCGCTCCTGGAGACGGTCGGGCTCGTGGGGCAATTCCGACGACGACGGCGCGGGGCGCACCGCGGCGGCGAGGGCGGGGCGATGAGGGACTGGCCGGGGGACCGGCCGGGTTCGCGCTGACGCGCGTGTGCGTGCCCTATCGGCGTGCTGTGTCTCTGCCGTGTCTGGACACGGAAACGCACGCACAAGGCCGTAGGCCTAATGCACGCCGACCGCCGGCAGCGCCTCGCCGAGCCAGGGGATGACGATGGTGACGGTCGGGACGACGACGAGCGCGACCGCGGCGAGGTAGGTGCCGGCGGCCAGGGCGCGCCCGCCCCGGACGTGGGCGCGGACGCGGTCGCGCCGCTGGAGCACCTCGCCGTTGTCCTCGTCCGGCGCCGCGCTCGCGGCGAAGGCGTCCAGGGCCCCGGCCATGGCGTCGTCGCCGTGGCGGCGCCGCCCGGCGTCGTCGGCGAGCATCTCCAGCAGCAGGGCGACCTCGTCGCGGGCCTCCCGGCTGCGCACCACCACGGGGAAGGCCTGGTGCAGGGCCGTGAACGCCTCGCGGACCAGGTCGTGGCGTGCGCGCAGATGCGCCTGCTCGTGGGCGACGACGGCGCGCAGCTCCTCCGGGCACAGCGTGTCGAGGGTCGCGCCGGTGACGACGACGCGTCCCTCGCGTCCGACCCGTCCCGGCACGCAGTAGGCGAAGGGCACCGCGCCGTCGAGGACGCGCAGCACGGTCCCGGTCCGCAGGGAGCCCACGGCGTCGTTCTGCTCGGCCCGGGCGAGCAGGTCGACCATGTCGCGGTGGCGGGCGCGGCGGACCCGGGTGCGCACGGCGAGCAGCAGGAGCACGCCGAGCAGGCGCACGACGATGAGGGACGCGAGGAACGCGGCGATGCCGACCGCGAGGACCAGCGGCACGCCGGTGCGCTCCTGCGGGTGGGTGAGCAGGCGCAGGAGGGCCTCGGGGGCGGCCAGGGCGCTCCCGATGGCCGCGAGGACGGCGGCGACGGCGACGGCCTGCCAGAGGACGATGGCGGCGCGGGGCACGGCGCGCGTCCACCGGGCGCGCGCGAGCAGGGCAGGTACAGGCCCGGCGAGCACGAGGGCGAGCCCCGTCAACCACACCGATGCCATGACAGGTCAGTGTGGCGTCTCTATGGCCCTTCTCACGACTCGGGTGAGCGCGACGTGGCGTCGTGCGTCGGGGTGTCCAGTGCACGGCGCAGGGCCTCGGCCTCCTCGGGCCCGACGCGGTCGACGAACGCGACGAGGGCGGCCGTGCGGTCCTCGCCGACGTCGCCCAGGGCGTCGATCATCACCTCGGCCGCCATCTGCTCACGGCTCGAGGCGGCCGCGTAGCGGTAGGCCTTGCCGTCGCGCTCCTGCCTGACCAGGCCCTTCTTGGCCAGCCGCCCCAGCACCGTCATCACGGTGGTGTAGGCGAGCTCGCGCTCCAGCCGGTCGTGCACGTCCCTCACCGTGAGCGGCCCGTCGGCCGACCACAGCTGCGCCATGACCGCGCGCTCGAGCTCTCCCAGGGCCACGTGGGTGAGTGTACCCAGCGCCACGGTGAATCAACGAGGTACGTCGTACTACTCTGCGTCGTAGATACTACGAAGCGTCGTACAACCCCCGCCAAGAGAGGCGCGTCGTGACCGCACTGGAGCTCTCACGACTGCAGTTCGCCGTCGTCACCGTCTACCACTACCTCTTCGTCCCGCTGTCGATCTCGCTCTCGGCACTCGCGGCGGGCCTGCAGACGGCCTGGTGGCGCCGCCGCCGGACCGGACGCGCCGCCCCGTGCAAGCGAAGCGTCGTTGCTTGCATCCAGTGGCAGGAAAGCCCCGTTGTCGACCGACGACGAGGCACCCACCTGGCGGCTGCTCGCCCGCGTCGGCGCGTGGACCACGCTCGCCGGTGGCGTCGCGGTCGCGGTCACGGGCGACGTGCTGGGCAAGGTGATGACCGAGGTCCAGCCGATGAAGATGGCCGCGGCCGAGGCGCTCTACGAGACCACCTCCCACGCGCCCTTCTCGCTCTTCGCCGTGCAGCTGCCCGGGCAGGCCCAGCCGGTCTCCCTCGACGTCCCCTGGTTGCTGAGCTTCCTGGCGACCGGCGACCCGACGGCCACCGTGCAGGGTGTCGACGACCTGCAGGCGCAGTACGCGACCCAGTTCGGGGTCGGGGACTACACGCCCTGGATCCCGGTCGCCTACTGGACCTTCCGGTTGATGATCGGGTTCGGGGTGCTGGCGACCGCGGTCGCGGCGTGGGTGCTGTGGCGCACGCGCCGGGGCGGCGACCTCGAGCCCGACGGGCGTGGCTGGTCCGCCCTCGCCGCCGCTGGCTCGCGCGGTTCCTGCCGGTGATCCCGGCCCTGCCCGCCGCCGCGGCGACGGCCGGGTGGCTCTTCACCGAGATCGCCCGCCCTGGCTCGTCTTCGGGCTCTTCCGCACCGCCGACGGTTTCTCCCCGACGCTCACCCCCGTCGAGCTCGTGGCGTCCCTCGCCGGGTTCGCGGTGGTCTACGGCGTGCTCGCGGTCGTCTGGGTGCGGCTGGTCCTGCACGTGTCGCGGGCCGGCCTCGTCGACCTGCACCCGGCGCCGGCGCAGGACACCGACGAGGCCGAGGCCGCCCTCCTCGAGCCCAGCTACTGACCAGGAGGCCGGTCATGGATCTCGCGACGCTCTGGTTCGCCCTCGTCGTGCTCTGCTGGGTGCTCTTCGCCGTCCTCGAGGGCTTCGACTTCGGGGTCGGCATGCTCGCCGGTGTCCTCGGGCGCGACGAGCACGAGCGCGGCGCCGCGATCCGCACGGTCGGCCCGGTCTGGGACGGCAACGAGGTCTGGCTGGTCGCCGCGATCGGCGTGACCTTCGCGGCGTTCCCCTCCTGGTACGCCGCACTGCTGTCGGGGCTCTACCTGCCGCTGGTGGTCGTCCTGCTCGCGCTCGCGGCGCGCGGTGTGGCGCTGGAGTTCCGGGGGAAGGTCGACTCCGCGGCCTGGCGGCGCCGCGCCGACGTGGTCCTCGCGGTGTCCTCGCTGGTCAGCGCGGCGGGCTTCGGTGCCGTGGTGGCACTGGCGACGACGGGTCTCGCGCTCGGCCCGGGCGGGGCGGTCGCGGGCTCCGGTCTGGGGCGCTCGCTCGCGCCGCCGGTCTCCGGACCCGCGCTCGTCGGAGCGCTGTGCGGGGTGCTCGCGGCCCTGGTGCAGGGTGCGGCCTTCCTCGGGCTGCGCACGACGGGACCGGTGCGCGTCCGCGCGCGCCGCGTCGCGGTGGCGACGGCGGGTGTCGCGGCGCTCGCCGTCGCCGTGCTCGCCGTGCTCGCCGCCCCGGTCGCCGCCCCGGTCGCGGTGCTCGCCGTCGTCGTCGGGCTGGCGGCCGCCCGCCGCCGGGAGGGCCTGGCGTTCGCGGTGGCCTCGGTGGCGGTGCTGGGCGGTGTCGTCGCGGCCTTCGTCGCGCACCTGCCCGTCGTGCTGCCCTCGACCCTCGACCCGGCCTTCTCGCTGACCGTCGCGGGTGCGGCGTCGTCGCCCGAGGCGTTGAGGGTGATCACGATCGGGGGCGTGCTGATCCTGCCCGGGGTCGTGGCCTACCAGGCGTTCTCGTACTGGGTCTTCCGACGCCGGGTGGCGAGCGGCCGGGAGGTGGCCGCATGAGCACGGGAGACGCAGCGCAGCGGAGCTCGACCCGGCGGCGCGGCCCGGTCGACCCGCGGCTGCTCCGCCTCGCCCGCCCGGCGCTGCCGGGGGTGGCCACGCTGGTCGTGCTCGGCGTCGTCGGGGCCCTGGCCGACGCCGCCGCGCTGGTCGCGGCGGGTCTGCTGGTCGCCGCGCTCGTGGGCTCGGCGCCCCCGGCCGCGCTGCCGCACCCGCTGGTCGCCGTGCTGGCCGTGGCCCTCGTCGTGCGCGCCCCGGGTCGCGGCGGTGTCGCCCCGGGTCGCGGCCGGCACCGCCGTCCGCGTCGTCGAGCCGGTGCGGGAGCGGCTCGTCGACGCCCGGGATCCCGACGCCGAGCGCCGCGACCCGGGTGGGCGGGTGCGCCGGGCGCTCGCCGCCGGCGGCATTGACGACCTGCGCGCCCGGCGCCGGCGGGACCGCGACCCGGCACGACGGCGGTCGGGGTCGCCCTGGGCGCCGGCTCGCTGCTCGCCGGGCTCCTGCTCACCGCCGTGTCGACGTGGCTGATCGTGCGCGCCGACGCCCGGCCGCCGGTGCTCACGCTCTCGATCGCGGTCGTGCTGGTGCGGGCGACGGCGATCCTGCGCCCGCTGCTGCGCCACCTCGAGCGGCTCATGGTCCACGACGCGGCGCTCGCCCGGGTGGCGGGGTGGCGGCGCGCCCTCGTCGCCGTCCTCCTCGATCGGGTGCCGGGCGCGGTCGCCGGGCGCCGTGGCGAGCTGCTCGCCCGGGCGGTCGACGACGTCGACACCCGGCTCGACGGTCTCGTCCGGGGCCGGCAGCCGCTGCTCGTCGCGGCGGCCGTGATGCCGGTCGTGCTCGCCGTCGCGTGGCTCGCGGTCCCGACGACGCTGCCGGCGCTCGCCGTCGGTCTGGGCGCGGCGGCCCTCGTCGTGCCCGCGCTCGCCGCACGCGGCGCCCGCCGCGACGGGCGGGCGCTCGACACCGCGGGCGAGCGGCTGCGCGCCGCCGTGGTCGAGACGCTCGACGCCCGCGAGGAGCTCGCCGCCGGTGACCGCGACGCCGCGCTCGCCGTCGTCCGTGACCGCGCCGCCGCGCTCGAGACCGCCCGGCGGCGGGCAGCGCGGCACGGGGGTCTCGCGGACGGTGCCGCGCACCTCGCGCTCGCCGTCGCGACGCTGGGGGCGGTCCTCGCGGCCGCGGGCCCGGCATCCGGGGTACCGCCGGCGCTGCCGGAGCTCGTCGGGATCCTCGTGCTCCTGCCGACCGCGCTGGCCCCGACGGTGCTCGCCCTCCCGGGCGCCGCCCGGGCGGCGGTGCGGGGCCGGCAGGCGCGGGCGCGGCTCGCGGCGCTCGGGGTGGCACCGGTGCCCGCCGTCGAGCCGGCCCACCCCCGCCCGCTGCCCGCGCGGAACGACCTGCGGGTCGAGGGGCTCGCGGCCGGCTGGGCGGGGTCGCCGACGCTGGACGGCGTCGGGCTCGACCTGCCCGAGGGGGTGCGCGTGGCGGTGACCGCCGCATCCGGGTCGGGCAAGTCGACCCTCGCGGCGGTCCTGCTGCGGCTGCTGGACCCGGCGGCGGGAAGCGTGGCGCTCGGCGGGGTGCCGCTCGGTGCGCTCGCCGGCGACGACGTCCGGCGCCGGATCGGGCTGCTCGGCGACCACGACCACGTCTTCACCGCGAGCGTGCGCGCGAACCTGCTGCTCGCCGCGCCGGACGCCGACGACGACCGGCTCCTCGAGGCCCTGCGCCACGTCCGGCTCGCCGGGTGGCTCTGCGGACTCGAGGACGGGCTGGACACCGTCATCGGCCCGGACGCCGTGTCGGGCGGGGAGCGGCGACGCCTCGCGGCGGCCCGGGTCGTGCTCGCGGACCCGGCGGTGCGGGTGCTCGACGAGCCCACCGAGGGGCTGGACGCCGAGACCGCGGAGGCGCTCATGGCCGACCTGCTCGACACCCCGGCGACCGTCCTGCTCCTGACCCACCGTCCCGAGGGGCTCGACCGCGTGGACCGGGAGCTCCACCTCGAGGGCGGACGGCTCACCGAACCGGCACGAGGGGAACCCTCGGTCGCTCTATCGGCCTGAGGGTTCCCCTCGTGCGCCGGGGGTCGGCGGGCCGTCAGCTGAAGTCGCCGGCGGCGCGGCGGACCTTCGCGAGCAGCGACGTCAACGCCGTGACCTCGTCGTCGGAGAGCCCCACGAGGCCGAAGTCGACCGAGGTCACCGACGCCGTGGCCTCCTCGCAGCGGCGCCGGCCCGCGTCGGTGATCTCGACGAGGGTGGTGCGCTTGTCGGTGGGGTGGGGCTGGCGGCGGACCAGCTCGGCGGCCTCGAGGCGGTCGACGATGTTGGTGATCGACGTCGGGTGCAACTGCAGCCGCTGCCCCATGAGGCTCATCGGCAGGGCACCCGTGCGCGAGAAGCGCAGCAGCACCAGCGCCTCGTAGCGCGCGAAGGTGAGCTCGTGGGGGCGCAGCGCGCTGTCCACGGCCTGCTGGAGGACCTGCTGGACCCGGAACACGCTGGTGACCGCGGCCATCGCCGACGACGGGCCGATCTTGGCGGTCCAGATCTCCGCGGCCCGCGCGATCGGGTCGAACGGGAGGGGATCGGACGTGGCCATCAGGCGCGGAATCTAGCAAGAGGCCTGGCAGGCTGGGGTGATGATGCACACGCAGCGGGTGGGAGCACCGTGATCGTCGCCTTCAGCGTCGCGCCCTCGGGCCCCAGGCCGGATCAGCCCGACGCGCCGGTGTCCGACTCGGTCAGCGAGGCCGTCGCGGCCGCGGTGCGGGTGGTCCTCGAGTCCGGGCTGCCGCACGAGACCTCGTCGATGTTCACCTCGGTCGAGGGCGAGTGGGACGAGGTCATGGATGTGGTCAAACGGGCCACCGAGGCCGCCGGCCGCTACGGCTCGCGCGTGTCGCTCGTCCTCAAGGCCGACATCCGGCCGGGCTGGACCGGGCAGATGGCCGCCAAGGTGGACCGCGTGGAGCAGCACCTGGCCCGGGACGAGGCCTGACGCTTCCCGGGGCTGTCCCGACGGTCGGGCTCCGCTGCGCTGCGCCTCCTGGCAGGATTGGGGACGTGGCACGTCCCGATCCCCGTCAGCAGGCCGCGCAGGCGGCGATGTCCTCGGCCATGGCCGGTGCCGTGGATCTCTCCGGGCTCAAGGCCCGCGCGGAGCAGCGCGGCTCCACCCAGCGCGGCCCGGATGGCGCGCCCGTGGTGGAGGGGGCGCCCGCGCCCGGCGGGTCGTTCGTCATCGACGTCACCGAGGACTCCTTCCAGAGCGAGGTCCTCGAGCGCTCGATGACGGTGCCGGTCGTCGTCGACCTCTGGGCCGACTGGTGCCAGCCCTGCAAGCAGCTCTCGCCGACGCTGGAGAAGCTCGCGGCCGAGGGCGGCGGGTCCTGGATCCTCGCCAAGGTCGACGTCGACGCGAACCCCCGCATCGCCCAGATGTTCCAGGTGCAGTCGATCCCGACGGTCTACGTCGTGGTCGCCCAGCAGCCGGTCACCTCGTTCTCCGGGGTCCAGCCCGAGAACGAGCTGCGCGACTGGATCGGCCAGATCCTCGACGCGCTGCGTGACCGCATGCCCGCCATCGCCGAGGGGGAGGCGCGCGCGGCGGCCGGAGGTGGCGGGTCGTCCGAGCCCGCGCCCGAGCCGGACGATCCGCGCTTCACCGCGGCCGAGGAGGCCCTGGAGCGCGGGGACTACGACGCCGCGGTGTCGGCCTACGAGCAGATCCTCGCCGAGGAGCCGGCCAACGCCGAGGCCCAGGCCGCGCTCGCCCAGGTGCGTTTCATGTCCCGGGCCGAGCAGGCCGACCCGTCGGCGGTGTCCCGCGCCGACGCCAGCCCCGACGACGTCGACGCCCAGAAGGCGGCCGCCGACGCCGAGCTCGCGGCGGGCCAGGTGGAGGCCGCGTTCGACCGGCTCGTGAGGACCGTGCAGCGCACCGCGGGCGACGACCGCGACGCCGCCCGCGAGCACCTCGTCGGGCTCTTCGAGCTGTTCGCGTCCGACGACCCGCGGGTGACCGGCGCGCGGCGGGCCCTCGCCCGCGCGCTCTACTGAGCTGTCGCGCCAGGACGGTTGTGCCAGTCGCGCCATGACGACGCGGCAAGGGGAGCACGCCGATAGGACTCGTGCCCACGCGATCAGCCTGCCAGGCAGCTCCGGGACCCACCGGTGACGCCGCGCCGGAAGTCCTCGATGCGGGCGTACGCACCGCCCGCGGCGGTGGCACCGTCGGTGCCGCGGGCCGCGACGTCGTCGCGCTCGAGCAGTCCGACGGCCTCGTCGAGGTCGCCGGGGGACAGGCTGAAGTCCGAGCCCGGCTGCCCGACGTCGCCGGTGTAGGCGCCGGCGAGGCACAGCGCCGTCGTGCCCGCCGTCGCGCCCGTCGTCGGGAGCCTCATCTCGGCCATCGCCGCGAGGGCGTACCGGGACGCGATGAGAGTGCCGCTGGCGTAGTCGCCGATGCCGTCGTGGATGCGCTCCAGCGTGCGGTCGTCGACGGCGAGCGTCGGTGGGCTGCCGGGGCAGAGGTCGACCGGGTCCGTCCCGCAGCCGGTCGCGTTCTCACGGACGGCCGGTGGGGTCCACGTGCCGCCGCGCTGGCGGACGAGCCCGCCGAAGTAGCGGTCGAGGTCGGTGCCGATGGCCTTCACCAGGTCGGGCAGGGGAAGGTTCCCGCCGCTCTGCGCGTCGGAGAGGCTCGCGAAGGACTGCTGGGTGAAGGTCCGGTTCTGGAGCGTCATGCCGGCGCAGGCGGACGGCCCGCCGTCGTACCCGTCCTGGAAGGAGGAGACGCGGTCGAACGCGTTGCCGTGGGCGCGGTCGTCGGCGGCGGCGGTGCCCACCGGGTCGCGGAAGGTGATGAGTGCGCTCATCGCGCCGTCGATGCCCTGGTCGTCGGTGCGCAGGTCGGGCAGGTCGCCGTCGTGCACCGCGCGCAGGAAGGTGCCCGCGTAGCAGTCGGCCTGGCCCTCGGAGAGGATCGTCGGCGCCCCGGAGTCCAGGCCCGCCGAGGTCGGCGACGACGACTCGAGGCGCTGCTGGACGGAGTGGCCGAACTCGTGGGCGAGCACGACGACGACCGCGGAGTCGCCGAACTTCTGGCGCAGCACGGGCAGCAGCGCCGCTCGGTCGTAGGCGATGATGTCGGCGCGCGGGCAGTAGAACGCGTTGCCCTCGACGTCGGAGGCGTTGTCCGTGCACGGCGGGCCGGGGCCGTCGCGCGAGGAATCGACCGAGAAGTAGCCCTTGAGCGGGGTGAACCGGGCGCCGCGCGCGAGCTGGGGGAACTGTCCGCCCCACCAGGTCTCGAGGTCGTGCAGCACGGCGGCGGCCAGCCGATCGTCGTCGCCGCCGTCGGTGCCGTGGACGAAGCTCGGATCGATCCCGCCCGTGACGGTCGAGGACGCGAACGCCCGCCCGTCGACCGACGCGGCGCACCCGGAGGCGAGCAGCGCCGCGACCGCGCACACCGCCACCAGCAGCGCCGTCCCGGCCCTCGTCCGCACCCGCTCAGTGTGGTGGACCGGCCGAGATCGTGGAGGCCGATCGGAGCGACCCGCCTCCCCGGGCGCGGCCGGGCTCGTCGTCCCCGCCGTCGTGCACCAGCCACAGCACTCCCGAGGCCGGCAGCGTCATCTCCGCCGAGGCCGGGCGGCCGTGTGTCGACACCGAGGCGGCGAACACCGACCCGAAGTTGCCGGCGCCGTCGCCGCCGTAGAGCTGCGCGTCGGTGTTGACGACCTCGCGCCACCGGCCCGCGCGCGGCATCCCCACCCGGTAGCGGTCGTGGACGATCCCCGCGAAGTTCGCCACGCACACCAGCTCGGGGGTGCCGGGAGGACCGGAGCGCACGAACGAGAAGACGTTCCCGGCTGCGTCGTTCGCGTCGATCCACGAGAACCCGGCCGGGTCGGTGTCGAGCGTCCAGAGCGCGGGGTGGTCGCGGTAGACCGCGTTGAGGTCGGCGACGAGCCGGGCGACGCCGGCGTGCAGCGGGTCGTCGAGGAGGCCCCAGTCCAGCGAGCGCTCCTCGGACCACTCGCGGACCTGGCCGAACTCCTGCCCCATGAACAGCAGCTGCTTGCCGGGGTGGGCCCACATGTAGGCCAGCAGCGCCCGCAGGCCGGCCGCCTTGCCGTGGTCACCGCGCCCGACGTCGGGCATGCGGGACCAGAGCGAGCCCTTGCCGTGCACGACCTCGTCGTGGCTGAACGGCAGCACGTAGTTCTCCGACCAGGCGTAGGTCAGTGAGAACGTCATCTGGTTGTGGTGGTAGCCCCGGTGCACCGGGTCGCGCATGACGTAATCGAGCGTGTCGTGCATCCAGCCCATGTTCCACTTCATCCCGAAGCCGAGGCCGCCGAGATGGGTGGGCCGGGTGACGCCGGGCCACGCGGTGGACTCCTCCGCGATGGTCACGACGCCCGGGTGGTGCTTGTAGACGGTGGCGTTGACCTCCTGGAGGAACGACACCGCCTCGAGGTTCTCGCGCCCGCCGTACTCGTTCGGCACCCAGTCGGTGCGCGAGTAGTCCAGGTAGAGCATCGAGGCGACGGCGTCCACGCGCAGCCCGTCGACGTGGAACTCGTCGAGCCAATAGAGCGCGTTCGCGACGAGGAAGTTGCGGACCTGGGAGCGCCCGAAGTCGAACACGAGCGTGCCCCAGTCGTGCTGCTCGCCGCGGCGCGGGTCGCCGTGCTCGTAGCAGGGCGTGCCGTCGAAGCGGGCGAGTGCCCAGTCGTCGCGGGGGAAGTGCGCGGGCACCCAGTCGACGATCACGCCGATCCCCGCCCGGTGCAGGGTGTCGACGAAGTAGCGGAAGTCGTCCGGGGAGCCGAACCGCGACGTCGGCGCGTAGTAGGAACTGACCTGGTAGCCCCAGGACCCGCCGAAGGGGTGCTCGGCGACCGGGAGCAGCTCGACGTGGGTGAAGCCCTGCGCCGTCAGGTACCCGACGAGCTCGTCGGCCAGCTCGCGGTAGCCGATGCCGTACCGCCAGGAGCCGACGTGCAGCTCGTAGACGCTCATCGGCTCGGCGTGCGGGCGCGACGACGCCCGCTGCGTCATCCATGCGGCGTCGGTCCACTCGTGGGTGGAGGTCGTGACGATCGACGCCGGCGCCGGGGGCAGGTCCGCGGCGAACGCCATCGGGTCGGCCTTGTCCAGCCAGTGCCCGTCGGAGGTTAGGATGCGGAACCTGTAGCGGGTCCCGGGGCCGACCCCGGGCAGGAAGATCTCCCAGACCCCGGAGCCGAGGGCGCGCATCGGGGTGGCGACGCCGTCCCAGCTGCCCTGCTCGGGCGCCCAGTCGCCGATCACGCGCACGCCGCGGGCGTTGGGTGCCCACACCGTGAACGACGTGCCCTCGACCGGCCCGGACGGCGTCGGCCAGCGCCGGAAGTGGGCGCCGAGGGCGTCCCAGAGCCGCTCGTGGCGTCCTTCACCGATGAGGTGCAGGTCGACCGGGCCGAGCACGGGCGAGAAGCGGTAGGGGTCGTCGGTGATGACTTCGTCGACCTCTCCGTGCCGGTCCCCGCCGGACTCGTCGATGCGTCGCACCGCGAGCCGGTAGTGCGGCAGCGGGCCGGGCACCGTGCCGGCGAACACCCCGTCGGACCCCACCGGCGCTAGCGGGTAGCGGCCCGACGTCGGGCCCTCGTCGACGACGACGTCGACCGCGTCGGCACCCGGGCGCAGCGCACGGACCACGACGGTGCCCGGCGAGTCCGCGCGCCGGTGCGGGCCCAGCACGACGTGCGGGTCGCGGTGCGAGCCCTCGAGCAGCAGGTGGACGTCGAGCTCCCCGGGCGCGACCGGGAGCGGGCCCGTGGACGGCGACGGCGTGGAGCGGGTCATCGGCGGTGTGGCTCCGGGGTCGGGGGTGGTGTCCGGCGTCGTCGGCAGACGGTGGACGGCGGGTCGCGGTGTCCCTACCCCGTGGACCGGGGTGGTCAACCGGGCCGGCGTGGTCAGGGACTCCCGAGCAGACGCTCCATCGAGCGCAGCGGGATGGCCAGCCAGTTCGGCCGGTTGCGGGTCTCGTAGAGCACCTCGTAGACGGCCTTGTCGAGCTCGTAGGCCCGCAGCACCGCGAGGTCCTGCCGCGGGTCGTGGCCGGCGATCTCGGCGTAGCCGTCGCAGAACGCCGACCGGTTGCGGTCGGCCCACTCCTGCGCGCGACGTTGCAGGTAGGCGGGTGCCTCGCTGCCGGTCTCCCACTCGGCGAGCTGGTGGAACGCCGCGTAGTCGAACGAGCGCAGCATCGCGGCCACGTCGCGCAGCGGGGAGTCCGGGCGCACCCGGTCGGCCAGCGGCCGCGACGGCTCCCCCTCGAAGTCGATCACCAGCCAGCCCCGGGGCGTGCGCAGTTCCTGGCCGAGGTGCAGGTCGCCGTGGATCCGGTGGACGAGCAGCCCGCCCTCGGCCGCGGAGGTGACGCCCCGGAGGACCTCGGCGATGGCGCTCCGGCGCTCGGCGACCTGGGGAACCGCCTCGGCCGCCTGGTCGAGCCGGTCGAGCATCCAGTCCGCGACCCCCCGCACGCCGTCCGCGTCGAGCCGCGAGGTGCCCAGGGCCTGGGCGAGCTCGGTGTGCACGGCGGCCACCGTGCGGCCCAGTCGGGTGGCCTCACCCGCGAAGTCGCCCCCGACCTCGTCGGGGCGCAGGTCGCCCTCGGCGAGCAGGTCCCGCACGCTGGTCAGCGCCATCGACCAGCCGTCGGCGGAGTTCGACGCGTAGTCCTGGAGCATCGCGACCGTCATCGGGACCGCGCCCCTGTCGGCGTGCTCCCCCGTCTGCGGCAGCTCGCCCTCGATCGCGCCCAGCAGCGGGGCGACCTCCTGCGAGTGCTCCCGGCCCAGGGCCCGGTGCAGCTCCAGGTCGGGGTTCAGCCCGGCCGTCGCGCGCCGGAACAGCTTGAGGATGGCGCGCTCGCCGTAGATCACCGACGAGTTCGACTGCTCGCCGAGCAGCGGCCGGCCGGGCCCGACGATCGGGGCCTCGGTGTCCGGCTCCGGGACGAACCGCAGCGAACCGACGGTGGTGTCGGAGACGATGAGGGAGAGCAGCAGCCGGCTGATCTCGCCGTCCGCCAGGCCGTCGTAGACCGTCCGGTCGCCGAGCATGCCGATGACCGCGTGCTCCAGGTCGCCCCGGAGGCCGGGGCGGGAGCCGAGCAGCAGCTGGAACCAGTCCTGCGGGCCGCCGTCGGCGAACTCCACCGCGATCACCACGTGCGTCACGGCGGGCACCGCGTCCGGCGGCGTGACGTCCTGGTGGCCGACGATCCGCACCGCCGCGACCCCGCGGCCCTTCGCCGCGAACCACCGCTGCCCGGGCAGCCACTCCACCAGCGCCGGGAGGAGGGCCTCCAGTGCGGGGGCGGTCTCGGCCGGTGCGCCTCGGGGGCCCGTCATCCGCGGTCCTGGGCCGGGTGGATGGAGAACCAGTAGAAGCCGTGTCCCGGCAGCGTCAACAGGTAGGGCAGCTCACCGATCGCCGGGAACGGGACACCACCGGTCAGCTCCGTCGGTGTCCAGTCCTTCCAGGCGATGAGGTCGAGCTCCACGGGCTGGGGGAAGCGAGACATGTTGTTGACGCACAGGACGACGTCCCGGGTGCCCTTCTCGTCGACGAACTCGCGGACGTAGGCCAGCACGCTGGAGTTCGAGCCCCCGAGCTCGTGCAAGTCGCCGAGCCCGAACGCCGGGTGCTGCTTGCGGATCTCGATCATCCTACGGTTCCAGTGCAACAGGCTGGCCGTGGAGTTGGACTGGGCTTCGACATTGACCGCCTGGTACCCGTAGACCGGGTCCATCACCACCGGGAGGTTGAGCCGGCCCGGGTCGCAGGTGGAGAACCCGGCGTTGCGGTCCGGGGTCCACTGCATGGGGCTGCGCACACCGTCGCGGTCGCCCAGCCAGATGTTGTCGCCCATCCCGATCTCGTCGCCGTAGTAGATGACGGGGGAGCCGGGCAGGGACAGCAGCAGGGCGGTGAACAGCTCGAGCTGGTTGCGGTCGTTGTCGAGCAGCGGGGCCAGGCGACGGCGGATGCCGATGTTCGCCTTCATGCGCGGGTCCTTGGCGTACTCCGCGTACATGTAGTCGCGCTCGTCGTCGGTGACCATCTCGAGCGTGAGCTCGTCGTGGTTGCGCAGGAAGATGCCCCACTGCGCGTTCTCCGGGATCTCCGGCGTCTGCGCGAGGATCTCCGAGATCGGGAAGCGCGACTCGCGCCGCACCGCCATGAAGATGCGCGGCATGAGCGGGAAGTGGAACGCCATGTGGCACTCGTCGCCGCCCACCTCGGCGTCGCCGAAGTACTCGACGACGTCGGCGGGCCACTGGTTGGCCTCGGCGAGCAGGACCCGGCCCGGGTACTCGTCGTCGACGACCTTGCGCACCCGGCGCAGGAAGGCGTGGGTCTCGGGGAGGTTCTCGCCGTTGGTGCCGTCGCGCTCGTAGAGGTAGGGCACCGCGTCGAGCCGGAAGCCGTCGATCCCCAGGTCCAGCCAGAACCGCAGCGCGTCGATCATCGCCTCGCAGACGGCCGGGTTGTCGAAGTTGAGGTCCGGCTGGTGGGAGAAGAAGCGATGCCAGTAGAACTGTCCGCGCACCGAGTCGTAGGTCCAGTTCGACGACTCGGTGTCGACGAAGATGACCCGGGCCTCGGACCAGCGGGTGTCCTCGTCGGACCAGACGTAGAAGTCGCCGTAGGGCCCGTCGGGGTCGCGCCGGGACTCCTGGAACCAGTGGTGCTGGTCCGACGTGTGGTTCATGACGAGGTCGGTGATCACGCGGATGCCGCGCGCGTGCGCCTGGTCGACGAGCTCCACGAAGTCCTCGACCGTGCCGAACTCGCCGAGCACCTTGCGGTAGTCGCGGATGTCGTAGCCGCCGTCGCGCAACGGCGAGTCGTAGAACGGCGGCAGCCACAGGCAGTCGACCCCGAGCCAGGCGAGGTAGTCCAGTTTGTCGGTGAGGCCGCGCAGGTCACCGAAGCCGTCGCGGTTGGAGTCCGCGAAGGCGCGAACCAGCACCTCGTAGAAGACCGCGCGCTTGTACCAACCGGCGTCGACCGGCAGCCCGCGGGCCCGGCGGAAGTCGTCGGACGAGGGCTCGACGAGCGGCTCGGCGGTCTCCTCGGGTCTCCGTGACGCGGACGCGCTGCCGATCGTGCGGGTGTCGGGCCCGCTCGCGCGGACCGCCCCGATCCCCTCGTTCATCAGGCGTCACGCTAGTGGTCAACCCCCACGGCGCGCGCGGCCGGTCCCCTCCCCGTCCGGGGTCTCGTCGTCCGCGCCGGGGGCGTCGATGACCTGCCCCTCGATGACCCGGCCCTGCCAGGGATCGCGGCCGGTCGCCGGGCCCCACGCGCCGTACCCGCTCGGCGCTCCCGCGCCGACCACCGTGATCGACGGGCCCATCCGCGCGCTCCCGGCGCGGACGGCCCGTGCCGCCGCCCGGCGGGCGAGGGCGCGGCGCACCGGGGGGACGAGCAGGACCAGGGCGGCGACGGTGGAGAGGATCCCGGGGACGACGAGCAGCACCCCCGCGAGCGCCACGTACATCCCGTCGGCGACCTCGGCCTCGGCGGGACGCCCGGCGCGCGCGGCACGCCCCAGGTCGGTCAGGGAGCGGCGGCCCTCCCGCTTGAGCGCCCACGCGCCGACGAGCGCCGAGACGACGAGCAGACCCAGCAGGCCGAGGATCCCGACGGCCTGGCCGACCAGGACCAGGACCCAGAATCTCGAGGGCGACGTACGCCAGCAGGCCGAGCAGGACGCGCATGGGGGGACCTCCAGGGTGTTTCACTCGATCCAACGCGCAGGCGGCCTGGAAAGTGCCCGGCACCCATGGCCGTCGGCTCAGGCGAGGGAAGCGGCCCGCGGCAGGTCCGGAAGCGTCAGGGCGGTCGCGGCGCGGGAGACCGGGCTCTCGCCCAGCAGCCCGAGGCGGGCGAGGAGCGGGATCACCTGGAAGAGGGCGTCGCGGGTGTGCAGCTGCAGCGCGGTCTCAGGGGTGACGACGCGGGACCCGGACGTGGCGAGGTCCTGGTTGCGGGTCGCGAAGCCTCGCATCCGCGCCTCGTAGGCGGGCAGGGCCGCCCGCACGTCGTCGGGGTGGGTGGCGATCTCGGCGGCGAGGACGTAGGCGCCGACGGCCGCGAGGCTGGTGCCCTGGCCCGAGCGGAACGACGGGGCGTGTGCCGCGTCGCCGATCAGTCCGATCCGTCCGCGCGTCCAGGAGGGCATGCGGATCTGGCTCACGGGGTCGAAGTAGAAGTCGTCGGCCTCGCGCATGCGCACGAGCATCTCGGGGACCAGCCAGCCGAGGCCGCCGAAGGCGTGCTCGACGAGTCGGCGCTGCGCCTCGGCGTCCCGGTGGTCGAGCGTCGGGGTGGGGCCGTAGAAGGACAGCAGCGCGGTCACCGTCGGCTGCTCGCGCACGGGGTAGAGGACCGCGGCGCGGCCGGGGACGTTCATCAGGAGCGCCTCCCGGTCGAGCCCGCGGAAGTTGGGCACGGAGAACGCGGCGTAACAGGCGTCCAGGTCGCGGCGGAACTTCTCCTCCGGGCCGAACGCGAGGGCCCGCACCCCGGAGTGCAGGCCGTCCGCTCCGATCACGAGGTCGAACACCCGGGGCTCCCCGCGCCGGAAGGTGACGTGCACGCCGTCGGCCCGGTCGTCCAGCTCGGTGATCCGGTCGTCGAAGACGTACTCGACGTCCTGTCGCGTGGCCTCCCAGAGCACCCGGGTGAGGTCGCCCCGCGGCAGCTCGACCGCCCGGACGACCTGCTGCCCCTGCAGCGTCTCCGGATCGAGCGAGGCGACGGTGCGTCCGCGCTCGGTGACGAAGGTTAGACGCCGCGTCCCGGTGCGAGCCGCCTCGACCTGATCGAGCAGGCCCATCCGCTCGACGACGTCGACCGCCACGCCCCGCAGGTCGACGGGGTAGCCGCCGCCGCGCACCGCGGGGGCCTTCTCCACGACGGTGACGTCGATCCCGGCCCGGCGCAGCCAGAACGCCAGGGTCGGGCCGGCGACGCTCGCGCCGGAGATGAGCACGCTGGTCATCGGAGGACTCCTCCCGCCCAAATTACCTGCCGCACGGTAAGCTACTGACCGTGCGGCAGGTAGTCAACGAGAGGTACGCTGCCCGTCGTGCCCCGCGCCACCGTCGACACCCGGGCGGAGATCCGCGCCGCCGCCCTCGAGCTCTTCGCCGAGCGCGGCGTGGACGCCACGAGCCTGCGGGAGATCGCCGAGCGGATCGGGATCACCAAGGCGGCGCTCTACTACCACTACGCATCGAAGGACGCCCTGCTCGGCGCCCTCGTCGACCCCATGTTCGCCGAGCTCCGCGAGCTGGGGGACGAGCTCGAGGGCCGGGTCGTCGACGCCGGCGACGAGGCCGCCGTGCGCGCGGTGGTGGAGCGGTTCTGGGAGCTGTGCCTACGCAACCGTCGGGTGATGCGGGTGCTGATCCACAACCCCGCCGTCGTCGCCCGCGCGGAGATCGCGCCGCAGATGCTGCACTGGCGCGAGCGGGTCGACGCCGTGCTCGTGGGCAGCGACGACCCGACCGACCGGGTCCGGGCGGTCGTCGCGCTCGGCGGCATCCAGGACGCCGTCGTCGTGTTCGAGGAGGCCGACCTGGCCGCGGTGCGCGGGCCGGCGATCGAGGCGGCGGTCCGGGCACTTCGGCCGTAGGCCGTGTGCGTGCATTTCCGTGTCAGGACACGGAAACGCACGCACGAGCGCGCTAGCGCGAACGCAGGTGCACCACGTGCGCGACGTCGCGCCAGGGCTCCAGGCGCACGTAGTTCGCCTGGCCCCAGTCGAAGACCTGGCCGCTGACCTCGTCGAACGCGCCGAACCGGGCGAACGGGTCGAGGCCCAGCGCGGACATGTCGAGGCGCAGCGTGCCCTCCTCGGCGCCGAACGGGTTCAGCGTCACCACGCACAGCACCGTGTCCCCGGTGACCGGGTCGGTCTTGGAGTACGCGAGCAGCGCGTCGTTGTCGACGTCGTGGAAGCGCAGCGTCCGCAGCTGGCGCAGCGACGGGTGCGCCCGCCGGATCTCGTTGAGCCGGGTGATCCAGGGCTGCAGGCTGCGGCCCTCGGCCAGCGCGCGGTCGAAATCACGGGGGCGCAGCTGGTACTTCTCCGAGTCCAGGTACTCCTCGCTGCCGGAGCGCAGCGGCTGCCACTCGAAGAGCTCGAACCCGGAGTACACGCCCCAGCTAGGCGCGAGCGTCGCGGCCAGCGTCGCCCGGATCGCGAACATGCCGGGCCCCCCGACCTGCAGCGACTCGTGGAGGATGTCCGGGGTGTTGACGAAGCAGTTCGGTCGGCACTCGTCGAGACGGTCCCGGTGCAGCTCGAAGAACTCGCGGATCTCGTCCTTGCCGGTCCGCCACGTGAAGTACGTGTAGGACTGGCTGAAGCCGGCCTTGGCGAGCCCGAAGAGGCGCGCGGGCCGGGTGAACGCCTCGGCCAGGAACACCACGCCCGGGTCGACCTCGTGGACCTTGGCGATCAGCCAGGCCCAGAAGTCGGCGGGCTTGGTGTGCGGGTTGTCGACACGGAAGATCCGCACCCCGTGCGAGAGCCAGTACAGGACCAGCCGCAGCGACTCGCGGTAGATGCCCTCGGGGTCGGTGTCGAAGTTGACCGGGTAGATGTCCTGGTAGCGCTTCGGCGGGTTCTCCGCGTAGGCGATCGTCCCGTCCGGGCGGACCGTGAACCACTCGGGGTGCGTCGCGGCCCACGGGTGGTCCGGGGCGCACTGCAGCGCGAAGTCCAGGGCCACCTCGAGGCCGAGCTCCGCCGCCTTCGCGACGAACGCGTCGAAGTCCTCGATCGTCCCCAGCTGCGGGTGCACGGCGTCGTGGCCGCCCTCGGCCGAGCCGATCGCCCACGGCGAGCCGACGTCGGCGGGACCCGGGGCCAGCGTGTTGTTCGGCCCCTTGCGGTTGACCGTGCCGATGGGGTGGATCGGGGGCAGGTACGCCACGTCGAAACCCATCGCCGCGGCGCGCTCGAGCTGGGCCGTCGCCGTCGCGAACGTGCCGTGCACCGGGCGGCCCTCGTCGTCCCACCCGCCGGTGGAGCGCGGGAAGAACTCGTACCAGGCGCCGTCGAGGGCACGCGGGCGTTCGACGAGCACGTGGTGGTCGGCCCCGCGGGTGATCAGGTCGCGCACCGGGCGCTCGACCATCGTGCGCTGCACGGGCTCGGCGAGCGCCTTGGCGAGCCGCTCCGGGAGCCCCTTGTCGGTGTCGCGCAGCGAGCCCGCGGCCTCCCGCAGCTCGGTCGCGAACACCAGCGTGGGCGGCATGTCGATCGGCGTGGTCGACTCGGTGGCGGGCTGCTCCGCGACGTCGGCCGCGCTCGCCCGCTCCTCGATCTGCGCGGCCCCGCGCTCGAGGAGGCGGGCGCCGGCCTCGAGGTCGTTGGCGAGCTCGCCCGGACCCTGGCCGGCCGCGACCTTGACCTCGACGGTGTGGCGCCACGTCGCCCAGGGGTCGCTCCAGGCGTCGACGCGGAAGCGCCAGACGCCCTCGGTGTCGGCGACGAGGGCCGCGCCGAACCGGTCGGTCTCCGGGCCGAGGCTCGCCATGCGCACGGAGCGCTCCTCGCCGACGGCGGGGGCCGCCGCGACGGCCCGCGCGTCGGCGTGGTCGACGTCGGCGCAGCGCTGGTAGACGAGGGTGGCGGCGACGGCGTCGTGACCATCGCGCCACACCGTCGCCTGCACCGGGACGACCTCGCCGACCACGGCCTTCGACGGGAACCGCCCCCCCGAGACCTCGGGGCTGACCTCGTCGATCCCCAGGCGGCCCTGGGCGAGCCGCGCGCGCTCGGAGGCGACGGGTTCGGTGGCGGGGGTGGGCGTCGGGCGGCCGGAGTCCGGCGTGGGGGCGGTCTGCGCGAGGGCCGGGACGACGGTGGCGGCGGGTGCCTCGTCGGGGGTGGCGGCGCCGGTCTCCTCATCGGTGGGGCTGGCGACGTCGGGCTCCTCGACCGCGGGTGTGTCCTCGGGCGCAGGCGCGGGGTCGTCGGCCGTGACGGGGGACGCCGGGGCGGGACCGGAGCCGCCCGCGTCGGTGCCGGCCGTGAACGGCTCCCGGGTCCCGACGGCGGGCGGGCTCACCGGGTCGACGGACGTCACCGGGTCGACGGCGTCGACGGGATCGGCCGGGGCCACGGGATCGGCCGGGGCCACGGGGTCGGCCGGGTCCACGGGGTCGACCGGGTCCACGAGGCCGGCGGGGCGGGTGCCGTGCCCGGGCGACGTCGAGCCGTCCGCGGCGACCGACTCGGCCGGGGCGAAGGCCGCCGCGGAGCGCGCGTGCCGCCCGGCGGCCGCCGTGGTGGCCGTCGGGGCGTCGTCGGCCGCGGGGCCGTCCGGTGCGGACGGCCCGCGGTCGTCGGTCGGCCGGTCAGCGGGCGAGGTCATGTCGGGCGCCCTACCCGATGTGGCCGCGTTCGATGCCGCTGGAGCGCCCGGACGACCGGTGAGCGCGCTCGACGCCTCCTCGGCAGGGGCGTCCGCGGTACGCGCCCGGATGGCCGGCGGCTCGGCGGAGGACTGCGGCACCACCGGCCGGCGCCACGGCGGGACGACGGCGCGGAAGCCGCCGGTCGGGCTCGAGCGGGACCAGGCGGGGGCGGCGGGCCCGGAGGCGCCCGACGGCGCGGCGGACCGGTTGGCCGGGCCCGGGCCCGCCGGCCCCGTGGGCGATGACGCAGCGGCCGGCCGGGTGGGGCGCGGGGTCTGGCGGGCGGCGGCCGGCAACGGCGCGGAGGGGATCGTCGGGCCGGCGGCGATCGAGGCCTCGAGCCCGGCCTCGGCCCGGTCGCTCGGGTGGTCGCGGTCGAGCGTCGTCGCGTCGTCGTCGGCGAGCGCGACCGCCGGGCGGGCGCGCCCGGTCCCCGCGTGACCGATGACGGGGATGGGGCCCGACGGCGAGCCGGGGTTCACCGGGGCGTCGGGGGGCGGTGGCGGGCCGAGCTCGACGTCGCGTGCCGAGCCCCACCCCGGTAGCGGGCGGCGATGGGCGGGCTCGCGCGGGTCGTAGCGCGGCGGGAGCTCCGCCGCGTGGGCGCCGGAGGTGGTGGGCGCCGCGTCGTCGGGGTCCCCGTCCTCGGGAGCCGGGCCGCGCCCGGCGTCGGGACCCTCGTCGCGGTGCCCGGTCAGCACGGCGCGGAAGCGGCCGCTCCAGGGCCCGGTCCGTCGCCCCGAGGCCTCTTCAGTGCCGCCGGGCAGGAGGTCGAACCCGCCGCTCGCGGGCTCCGTCGTCGGCTCGCCCACGTCGTCGTGATCTCCGCCCGGGGCGTCCTCGCCGCGTCGTCCGGACCCCCACCATCTCCCCAGCACGCTCACGCGACGCAGCGTAGTGGTGGGATCGATCCAGGGGGGACGGGCGATGACGGCGCGTCGGGAGGGTGTGCCTAGGCTTGCGCGGCGTGAGAGCACTGCGCCGATTCTCCGTCCGAGCCCAGCTGCCGGCCCCGCTCGCGCCGCTGCAGGACCTCGCGACGAACCTGCGATGGACCTGGCACGGGCCCACGCAGGACCTGTTCGCGGCGGTGGACGAGGAGGCGTGGCGTGCCTCCGGCGGGGACCCGGTGCGCCTGCTCGGTGAGGTGCCCCCCTCCCGTCTGGGCGAGCTCGCCGCCGACGACGGGTTCGTCGGCCGGGTGCGCTCGGCCGCCGACGACCTGCACGAGTACCTCACCGGGAACCGCTGGTACCAGGACAAGGACGCCGCGGAGCCGCCCGTCGGGATCGGCTACTTCTCGATGGAGTTCGGCGTCTCGGAGGTGCTCCCGAACTACTCGGGCGGCCTCGGCATCCTCGCGGGCGACCACCTCAAGGCGGCCTCCGACCTCGGCGTGCCGCTCATCGCCGTCGGGCTGCTCTATCGCTCCGGCTACTTCCGGCAGTCGCTCTCGCTCGACGGCTGGCAGCAGGAGCACTACCCGGCCCTCGACCCGCAGGGCCTGCCGCTGCACCTGCTGGCCAGCGCGGACGGAGCCGACGGGGCGCCGATCCTGGTGCACGTCGCGATGCCCGAGGGCCGGGTGCTGCGGGCGCGGGTGTGGGTCGCGGCCGTCGGGCGCGTGCCGCTGCTGCTGCTCGACGCCGACATCGAGGACAACGACGCCGACCTGCGCCAGATCACCGACCGGCTCTACGGGGGCGACGCCGAGCACCGCATCCGCCAGGAGATCCTCGTCGGGGCCGGCGGCGTGCGGGCGGTGCGGGCCTACTGCGGGATCACCGGGCACCCCGCACCGGAGGTGTTCCACACCAACGAGGGCCACGCCGGCTTCCTCGGCCTCGAGCGGATGCGCGAGCTGGTGACCGCCGCGGGCCTCGACGTCGACCAGGCGCTGGCGGCGGTGCGCGCCGGCACGGTGTTCACCACGCACACCCCGGTGCCCGCCGGGATCGACCGGTTCCCGATCGGGCTCGTCAAGCACTACTTCGACGCCGACCTGCTGCCGGGGATCGAGACCGAGCGGGTGCTGGCCCTCGGCCGTGAGCCGGAGGGCGAGATGTTCAACATGGCGCACATGGGCCTGCGCCTCGCGCAGCGCTCCAACGGCGTCTCGCAGCTGCACGGCGAGGTCTCCCGCGGGATGTTCTCGTCGCTGTGGGGCGGGTTCGACGCGCCGGAGGTGCCGATCGGCTCGGTGACCAACGGTGTGCACGGCCCCACGTGGACCGCGCGCGAGATCGCGGGGATGACGGCCGGCGCGGCGGCCGCGGGGGCCGGGCCGGAGCTCTTCGGGGTCTCCGACGCCCTGCTCTGGGAGATGCGCGGCACACTGCGCGCGCGCCTGGTGCACGAGGTGCGACGGCGGGTGCGCGCCTCCTGGCTGGAGCGCGGGGCGTCGGAGCCGGAGCTGGGCTGGGCCGAGCGGGTGTTCGACCCGTCCGTGCTCACCATCGGCTTCGCCCGCCGGGTGCCGACCTACAAGCGGCTCACGCTCATGCTGCGCGACCCGGAGCGGCTGCGCGCCCTGCTGCTCGACCCGGAGCGGCCGGTGCAGCTGGTGATCGCGGGCAAGTCGCACCCCGCCGACGAGTCCGGCAAGGGGCTCATCCAGCAGATGGTCCGGTTCGCCGACGACCCAGCCGTGCGCCACCGCATCGTCTTCCTGCCGGACTACGACATGTCGATGGCCCGCTACCTCTACTGGGGCTGCGACGTCTGGCTGAACAACCCGCTGCGGCCGCTCGAGGCGTGCGGGACCTCCGGGATGAAGTCGGCGCTCAACGGCGGCCTCAACCTGTCGGTGCGCGACGGCTGGTGGGACGAGCTCTACGACGGCCGCAACGGCTGGGCGATCCCGACGGCGGACGGGGTCGACGACCCCGACCGCCGCGACGACATCGAGGCCAACGCCCTCTACGACCTGCTCACCACCCAGGTCGCGCCGCTGTTCTACGACCGCGGCGCCGACGGGGTCCCGGACCGCTGGACCGCACTGGTGCGCCACACCCTCGCGACGCTCTCGCCCAAGGTCCAGGCCTCGCGGATGGTGAAGGACTACGTCGACGACTGGTACGTGCCGGCGGCCGCCGCGGCCCGGCAGGTGTCCGCGGACGGGTTCGCCGGGGCCAAGGAGCTCGCGGAGTTCCGTGCTCGTCTCGACGCCGCGTGGCCCTCGGTGCGGGTGGCCGAGGTGGACGTCTCCGCGGCGGCGGACACACCGGTGCTGGGCGCTCCGATGACGGTGCGCGCGTCGGTGGAGCTCGGGGGCCTCGCGGTGTCCGACGTGCTGGTGCAGGCCGTGGTCGGGCGCGCGGACGACGCCGACGAGCTGACCGGCACGATGGTGTCCTCGATGGCCCACGTCGGCGGCGCCGGTGACCGCGAGCTGTTCGAGGCGACCGTGGCGCTCCCACACGCCGGGGTGCTGGGGTACACGGTGCGGGTGCTGCCGGCCAACGAGCTGCTGGCCTCGCCGGTGGAGCTGGGGAAGGTGGTCCTGCCGGCGTAGGGGTCGCCGGGCCAGGGGACGGGAGCTCGCCGCGCCCTCCCTCCGGGCCCGGCCCCTCCATGATCGACTTCTTGCCGGCAAAACGACCGCTGAGCGAGCACTGTGCCGCCAGGAGATCGATCATGGGTCAGAAAGCTGGATCCGCGGCGGCCGTGGCGGCGTCCGAACGGGTGTGAGCACGAATACGGCCGCCCGTCGCCCCGAAGCCCGGCTGCGCGCACTCCTGCGACGGCAGGACGGGGTGATCTCCAGGCCCTGGCCCACGGGATCAGTCGGCAGGCGGTGCGTCGCTGCGGCACCTCCAGCTCCGCCGGTCCGGACGTCGCGGGGCGCCCGTCACCGCACGTCTGCTCGCCCTGGCCGCCGGCGGTGCGGTCTCGGAGGCCGAGCGGCTCGCGCACACCGCGCTGCGGATGGCCGCGATCACGGGCTGGATCGCCAACCTCCGGATCGACATCTCCGGCTACGGCCGGGCCGTCGCGGACCTCGCCTTCCCGGCCCAGAAGGTGATCGTGGAGATCGACGGCTGGGCCTACCACCGCGACCTGCGGGCGTTCCTCATCGACGGACCACGGCAGGCCGCCCTGGCGGCGCAGGGCTGGGTCGTCGTCCGCACCCACTGGTACGAGCTCACCGAGAACCCGCAGGTCTTCCTGGACACCCTGCGTCGCGTGCTCGAGGCAAGATCGTGACGTCGGTGGCAGAACGATCGCTCAGCGAGCACTCTGCCGCCGAGGAGTCGATCACGATCCGAGGGCCGCCACGGCGGGGCCTACCCCGAGCGGAACCCCAGGAACGTGTGCGGCGGCACCACCGTGCGCGTGCCGCCCGCGAGCGGCCCCGCGTCGGCCGGCTCGCCGTCGGCGGACCGCGAGTCGAGCACCGGCACCCACGCCGCGTCCCCGAACCGCCCCGGCAGCGTCACCTCGACCGGCTCCGCCCCCGCGTGCAGCACCACCAGCAGCGAGGAGGCCGAGCGGACCCGCACCACGAGCGTGCGCCGGGGGCTCGCCCAGTCCGTCGGCCCCAGCTCCCGACCGGTCTCGGAGAGCCACACGATGTCGGGGACCTCGCCCTCGGCGAGCCCGGAGTGGCCGTAGAAGAAGTCGTCGCGGCGCAGTTCGGGGACCGCCCGGCGCAGGGCGAACACCCGCGCGGTGAAGTCGACCAACCTCGGTTCCGCCGAGGACCAGTCCCGCCACGAGGTCTCGTCGTCCATGCAGTAGGCGTTGTTGTCGCCGTGCTGGGTGTGGCCCAGTTCGTCGCCGCCGAGCAGCATCGGCGTGCCCGCCGAGAGGCCGAGCGTCGCGAGGAGGTTGCGCATCCGCCGGGCGCGCAGGGCCACGACCGCCGGGTCCGACGTCGCGCCCTCGACCCCCGAGTTCCACGACCGGTTGTCGTCGGTGCCGTCGCGGTTGTCCTCGCCGTGGGCCTCGTTGTGCTTGTGGTCGTAGGAGACCAGGTCGCGCAGCGTGAACCCGTCGTGCGCGGTGACGAAGTCCACCGACGCCGCCGGGCTGCGCGCGGGCCAGTACAGGTCCGACGAGCCCGCGAACCGGGTGACGATCTCCGATACCGGCCCGCGGCCCCGCCAGAAGTCGCGCACGCCGTCGCGGTAGCGCCCGTTCCACTCCGCCCACGCCGGCCCGAACCCGCCGACCTGGTAGCCCTCGCCCGTCGCGTCCCACGGCTCGACGATCAGCTTCACCGACGCCAGCACCGGGTCGGTCGCGATCGCGTCGAGCAGCGGCGCGTGCGGCGAGAACGCGGAGCCGCCCGGGCGCCCCAGCGTGGAGGCGAGGTCGAAGCGGAACCCGTCCACGCCCATCGTCGTGACCCAGTACCGCAGGCAGTCCAGCACCAGCCTCGCGACCAGCGGCGACCCGGCGTCGAGGGTGTTGCCGCACCCGGAGAGGTCGACGTCGCGGCCGTCCGGACCCAGCTGGTACCACGACGGGGCGTCGAGCCCCCGCCACGACAGCGACGGTCCGCCGACCCCGCCCTCGCAGGTGTGGTTGAACACGACGTCGAGCACCACCTCGAGCCCGGCGGCGTGCAGCGCGTCGACCATCGCGCGGAACTCGGCGATCTCCTCGCCGGCCACCGCGGCGTAGCGCGGCTCCGGGGCGAGGTAGGCGAGCGTGGAGTAGCCCCAGTGGTTGCGCCGCCCCCGGGACATCAGCGAGGGCTCGGGGGCGTTCGCGAACACCGGCAGCAGTTCGAGGGTGGTGACGCCCAGGTGGCGCAGGTGCTCGACGACGGCGGGGTGGGCGACGCCCCCGTAGGTCCCGCGCAGCTCCGCGGGCACCCCGGGGTGGCGCATCGTGAGGTCCCGCACGTGGGTCTCGTAGAGGACGGTGTCGCGCCACGGCACCGCCGGCCGCTCCGGTGCCGCCGGGAGCACCGGACCCGTCGCCACTCCGAACGGCACCGACCCTGCCGAGTCGACTCCCGAGCGCGGGCCGAACGGGTCGTCGCCGGCGTGCGCGAGGGCCGCAGCGAGGTCGGTGAACCGGCCGCCGACCCGCCGCGCCCACGGGTCGACGAGCAGCTTCGCCGGGTCGGTACGCACCCCCGTCCGCGGTGACCAGGGTCCGTGGACCCGCACCCCGTAGGCCTGATCTGGGGTGACCCCTGCCACCGAGCCGCGCCACCAGCCGTCGGCGGCGTCGGGGGCCAGCTCCACGCGGTGCTCGGCGCCCTCCGGCGAGGGCAGGCAGAGCTCCACCGCCTCGGCGGACGCGGCGGCAGGGACGGCGACGACGAGGACCCCGTCCTCGCGCAGCGTGGTGCCGGGCGTGTCGGTCGGGAGGGCCGCCGCGGTCTCGACGGTCCCCTGGCTGGTGGGGCGCATGACGATCGATCGTGCCCGATCCCTACCCGGCCCACACGGCCCGCGGTGAAGCGGATCGGAGAGGATGGACACGTGAGTGCCCCGCGTCCGGTGCCGATCCAGCACCCCGAACTCGCCCCGACCACCCTGCCGGACGACCGCCCGCACGCCGACGAGATCGTCCGGATGCGGGACATCTCGGTGCGGCGCGGGGGGAACACGTTGCTCGCGGACATCAGGTGGTCGGTGGAGCTCGACGAGCGCTGGGTCGTGATCGGTCCGAACGGGGCGGGCAAGACGACGCTGCTGCGGCTGGCCGCCGCCGAGATGCACGGCACGACCGGCACCGTCGACCTGCTCGGCCAGCGGATGGGCCGGGTCAACGTGTTCGAGCTGCGGGAGCGCATCGGCCTGGCCTCGGCGAGCCTCGCCGGGCGGGTGCCCGCCGACGAGATCGTGCGCGACGTCGTGCGCAGCGCGGGCTACGGCGTCCTCGGGAGCTGGCGGGAGAGCTACGAGGCGATCGACGAGGAACGCGCGGAGGCGATGCTCGAGGTGCTCGGGGCTCTGCCCGTGGCCGACCGCGAGTACGGGACGCTGTCCTCCGGCGAGCGCCAGCGCACGCTCCTGGCCCGCGCGCTGATGACCGACCCGGAGCTGCTCCTGCTCGACGAGCCGGCCGCGGGCCTCGACCTCGGCGGGCGGGAGGACCTGGTGGCGGGGCTGACCGCGCTGGCCGCCGACCCGGACGGCCCGACCATGGTGATGGTCACCCATCACGTCGAGGAGATCCCCTCCGGGCTTCACCCACGCCATGCTGCTGCGGGAGGGCCGGATCGTCGCCCAGGGACTCCTCGACGACGTCATGACCTCGGAGAACCTCTCCGTGGCGTTCGACCAGCCGCTCGACCTGCTCAGCCGGCGCGGCCGGTTCACCGCCTACCGCAAGTATTAGCTTCGCTCGTGCGTGCGTTTCCGTGCCTGGGCACGGCAGTAAGGTCAGCACACCGATAGGGCACGCACACGTCGACGAAGGAGACAAAGTGACGGAGTTCGTGCGCCTCGAGGTCGACGGCGGCGTCGGCACCATCCGCCTGGACCGTCCGCCGATGAACGCGGTGAACCGGCAGGTCAACGTCGAGCTGGCGCAGATCGCGTCGGAGGCGGCGCGGCGCGAGGACGTGCGCGCCGTCGTCGTGTACGGCGGCGAGAAGGTCCTCGCGGCCGGGGCCGACGTCAAGGAGATGGCCGACCTCACCTACTCCGAGATGGCGGCCCGCTCCCGCGAGCTCTCCCACGGCTTCGGCGCCGTCTCGGAGATCCCCAAGCCGACGGTCTGCGCGCTGACCGGCTACGCCCTCGGCGGCGGCTTCGAGATCGCGCTCTCCTGCGACCGCCGGGTCGCCGGCGACAACGCCACCGTCGGCCAGCCCGAGATCCTCCTCGGCATCATCCCCGGCGGCGGCGGCACCCAGCGCCTCGCCCGGCTCATCGGACCCGCGAAGGCCAAGGACCTGATCTTCACCGGCCGCTTCGTCAAGGCGCCCGAGGCCCTGGAGCTGGGGATCGTGGACGAGATCGTGCCCCCGGACGAGGTCTACACCCGGGCCCGCGCCTGGGCCGAGCAGTTCGCGAACGGGCCGACGCGCGCGCTCGCGGCGGCCAAGAACGCCGTCGACCGCGGGCTCGGCATGGACCTGCGCGACGGCCTGGACTTCGAGTCCGAGGTCTTCGCCGCGCTCTTCGGCACCGAGGACCAGGTCATCGGGATGCGCAGCTTCATCGAGAACGGGCCCGGCAAGGCCCAGTTCCTGGGCCGCTGAGCATGGCTCCGACGCAGGCCGAGGTCGACGCCGCCCGCCACGACCCCAAGCTCGCCAACGTGCTCTACCACGACTGGGAGGCCGGCACGTACGACGAGAAGTGGTCGATCTCCTACGACGAGCGCTGCATCACCTTCGCCGTCGACCGTTTCCGGGCCGTCTCCCCGGACCCCGGCCCCTTCGAGCACGCCCTCGAGCTGGGCTGCGGCACCGGGTTCTTCCTGCTCAACCTCATGCAGGGCGGGGTCGCGAAGAAGGGCACGCTCACCGACCTCTCGCCGGGCATGGTCGAGGTGGCGGTCCGCAACGGCGAGGGCCTGGGTCTCGACGTCGAGGGCGGCGTCGCCGACGCCGAGACGATCCCGATGCCCGACGCGTCCGTCGACCTCGTCGTCGGGCACGCCGTCCTGCACCACATCCCCGACCTCGACCGGGCCTTCCGCGAGATCCTCCGGGTGCTCAAGCCCGGCGGGCGGTTCGTCTTCGCGGGGGAGCCGACCCGGATCGGCGACCTCTACGCCCGCAAGCTCGGCCAGGCCACGTGGTGGACGACGACGAACCTCACGAAGCTCGGCCCGCTGCGGGGGTGGCGGCGTCCGCAGGCCGAGCTGGACGAGTCGTCGCGGGCGGCGGCGCTCGAGGCGGTCGTCGACCAGCACACGTTCGACCCGGTGCGCCTGGAGCGGTTCGCGCTCGCCGCGGGCGCGGTCGACGTGCGCTGCGTGACCGAGGAGCTCACCGCGGCGCTGTTCGGCTGGCCGGTGCGCACGTTCGAGGCGGCGGTGCCCCCGGAGAAGCTCGGCTTCCCCTGGGCCCGGTTCGCCTACCGCTCCTGGCAGCGGTTGTCCTGGCTCGACTCGAGCGTGCTCTCGAAGATCGTCCCGCGCGGGCTGTTCTACAACGCGCTGCTCACCGGAGTGCGCCCGGCGCCGCCGGTGACCCTGTAGCGGACGCCGCGGCGTGGGGTACGGATTCACCGTGCCCGACGTCGGGTTCCTGACGTCGGGCGGCGGGCGCGAGGCGCTGGCGGCGTTCGCCCCGAGCGGTGACCGGTTGCGCGACGTCGCGGCTGCCCGGCGGCTGGTGGGCGACGAGCACGCGGCCGCGCTGCTGGAGACGACGCTGCTGCGGGAGCGGGCCGCGGGGCGCCTGCCGGACGGCTGGCTGTGGACGGCCGACGCGCTGGAGCAGGCCACGGCGCTCCCGGTCGCCCGGCACCGTGCCGCCCGGCTGGCGGCGGTGGCGGCGGGCCGGGTGGTGGCCGACGTGACGTGCTCGGTGGGCGTGGAGACCGCGGTGCTCTCGGACGCGCTCGACCGGGTCATGGGCTCGGACCTCGACCCGGTCCGCCTGGCGATGGCGCGGGCGAACGTGCCGGGCGCGCTACTGGTGCGGGCCGACGCCCTGGTGCCCGCGGTGCGTCCGGGCGCCGTGCTGGTGGCCGACCCGGCCCGACGGACCGCGACCGGACGCCGGGTCCGCCGACCGGAGGAGATGACGCCGCCGGTCAACGCCCTGGCCCGATGTCAGGAACGAGGCTTTCCTGGCACCGACCTCGTCGTCTCCACCGCGCCCGGCCTCGACGTCGGACTCGTCCCGTGGGCCCGCGAGGTCGAGCTCGTCTCGCTCGACGGGCGGGTGCGCGAGGCGGCGCTGTGGTCGGCCGGCCTGGTCGATCCCGACGGGCCGCGACGCCGGGCCACCGTGCTGTCCACCCGCGGCGCCGGCTACGAGCTCGCCGACACCGACGACGACACCTGCGAGGTCCGCGAGGTGGGGGAGTGGCTCGTCGACCCCGACGGCGCGGTGGTCCGGGCCGGCCTCGTGCGCCAGTTCGCCGCCCGCCACGACCTCGGCCAGCTCGATCCGCGCCTGGCCTACCTCACCGGCGACCACGCGCCCCCGGTCGGCCGCGCGTTCCGCGTGCTCGAGCACGGCCCCTATGCCGAGAAGACCCTCCGCCAGACCCTCCGGCGCCGGGACGTGGGGCGCGTCGAGATCCTCGTCCGCGGCCTCGACGTCGACCCCGACCGGCTCCGCCCCCGGCTCCGGCTCGCCGGCCCCCGAGCGGCCACTGTCGTGCTCGCACGGGTCGGTCGGGGCGCCCGGGCCTACGTCTGCGAGCCCTCAGGTCGTGAGCACGCGCCACGATCAGGAATCCTCACGAACATGTCTTCCGTTGACCGGAAGCCGCCTGGGACCCGACCCCGGTGCTGGTGACACTCGTCACGCTCTGCGCCGGTCGCGGCGCGGTGCACCGCGTCCCGGCGAGTCCGAGGGGGTCCTCCCATGTCCGCGACCACGCACACCTCGGGACGCGTCGCCGTCCACACCCCCTCCCTGACCCTCGGCACCCGCGTCGCGACGACCTTCGCCGTGCTCGTCGCCCAGGTCGGCCTCGCGATCCCGGCCGTGCTCAACGGGCTCTTCCAGGAAGACCTGCACACCACGTCGTCCCAGCTGACCTGGATCTCCGACGCCTTCCTGGTCCCGATCACCCTGCTCGAGCTCACCTCCGGGGTCCTCGGGGACCTCTTCGGCCGCAAGCGGCTGCTCATCGGCGGCAGTGTGCTGATGGCCGTCGGCGAGCTGATCAGCGTGCTCACGCCGTCCGCGACGTCGTCGAGCGCCGCTATCCCCGTGCTCTGGACCGGCCAGGCGCTGGCCGGGATCGGCGCGGCCGTGCTGTTCCCGACGACGCTCGCGATGGTCGCCGCGGGCACACACGACGTGCGCAGCCGGGCGAAGGGCATCGCCGTCTGGGCCGCGGGCCTGTCCTCGGGCGGGTTCGTCTCGCCGCTGCTGGGCGGTCTGGTCACCCAGCTGCCCTGGGGTGACAGCGCCACAGCCTCGTGGCGGTGGGCGTTCGTGGCGGTCGGGGTGCTCGCCGTCGCGAGTGCGCTCATCGCGCTCGCCGCGCAGAACTCGTCGTCGCCCGAGGGTCGCTCGCTGGACTGGGGCGGGCAGGTCACGATCGCGATCGCCCTGTTCGCCCTGCTGTTCGCGGTGATCCAGGGCTCGACCACCGGGTTCTCCGACGGCACCATCATCGGTGCATTCGTCGTCGCGGTGATCTTCTTCGTGCTGTTCCTCGCCGCCGAACGACGCTCCGCCGCCCCGCTGCTGCGTCTCGACCTCTTCCGCAGCCGCGCGTTCTCGGTCAACTCGGTCGTGACGGTGCTCGGCATGTTCGCGTTCCTCGGGACCGCCTACGCCACCAGCATCCGGCTCTCGGCCATCCAGGACTTCAGCCCGCTGGAGACGGCGACGGCCTTCGTGCTCCTGCAGGGCTTCGCGCTGGTCCTCATGCCGCTGACGGCGAAGGTGATCGACTCCTTCGATCCGCGGTGGGCGCTCGGGGTCGGGTTCCTGCTCATCGGGCTGGGCGACGTCTGGATGTCGGCGCTCGGGGTCTCGGACCTCTCCCTCGCCCCGGTGATCGCCCCGCTCGCGATCATCGGGATCGGGTTCGCGTTCGCGCTCTCGGGGGTCACCGCGGTGGCGGTCAACACCGTGCCTCCGCACCTCGCGGGCATGGCCTCGGGCACGACGAGCCAGCTCCGCGACTTCGGCTTCACCCTCGGCCCGGCGATCATCGGGGCCGTCGCGCTCAGCCGCGCCGCGTCGGTGATCGCCGCGGAGCGCCAGGCCGACCCGTCGCTCGACGCCGCCGTCGGGACCTTCGTCGCCAAGGCACCCCCGGCGGCGGCGGGCGCGATCGAGTCCGGCCCGCTGGGACAAGTGAGCGTGCCCGGGAACCCGCTGCACGACATCGCGTTCACCGCGCTCGGCGACGCCTACTCGATCGGCTACGTCGTCTGCGCGGTGAGCGCCCTGGTCGCGGCCCTGCTCGCCGCGGTGGCGCTCGGCGGGACCGCGCAGCGGGCCAACATCACCGCGGACGAGACGGTGGAGTCGCCCGTCACCCGGTGAGCCGTCGCCACAGCTCGGCGCGCACGGCGTCCGCGTCGGCCTCCAGCGCCACCTCGACCGGGCGCGCGCCGTCTATCACCTCGGCCTCCGCGCCGCGCAGGTCCCCGATCGTCGTCCCGCGGCCCGGTCCGGTGGAAGTGTCGACGTCGAGGGGCAGCGGCGTCGTCGAGACCGTGCCGGGGGTGATCGCCTCGAGCAGCGCGACGGCGTCGTGCACCGCCATCGCGGCGTGGCCGAACCGGGCGGAGTAGGCGGCGAGGTAGGCCTCGCGGGTGGAGGCGAGGGCGGCCCCGACCGGCCCGGACGCCGCCAGCTCGTCGAGCCAGGACTCCGACAGCACGATCCGCATCGTGAGGTCGAGCGGGACCATCGTCGTCGGCACCACCGAGCCGGTGAGCACCCGTCGCGCGGCCTCCGGGTCGCCCCAGACGTTGAACTCCGCGGCCGCCGACACGTTCCCGCCGTAGCCGATCGATCCGCCCATCAGCACGAACCGCCCGATCCGCTCCTCGAGGTCCGGCCGCGCGGAGAGCAGCGTCGCGACGTTGGTGTACGGGCCGATCGCCGCGATCGTCACCGGCTCCTCCGACGCCTCGATCACCGAGGCCATCAGCGCCACCGCCCGCAGCGGCGACTCGTCGACCGGCGGGCCGAAGTCGCGCGAGCGGCCGCCGAGCCCGTCGTCGCCGTGGACGTCGTCGCAGCGGCGGCCGAGCAGGTGCACCAGCGGCCGGCCCGCTCCGCGCCCCACCGGTACGTCCGGGCGGCCGAACGTGCCGAGCAGCCGGCGGGCGTTCTCGGTCGTCTGCTCCACGGTGACGTTGCCGTGCACCGTCGTGACCGCGCGCAGGTCCACCTCCGGGCTGCGGGCGGCGACGGCGAGGGCGAACGCGTCGTCGACGCCCGGGTCGGTGTCGACGACGAGCGGGGTCATCCGGCCTCCTCGCGGGAGAAGCGGTCGGCCTCGGCGAGGGTCGGCAGGGCGGGCTGGGCACCCGCCCGCGTCGCCGTGAGCGCGCCGACCGCGCAAGCGCGCTGCAGCGCGGCGGAGTCGTCGAGACCCCCGACGAGGGCCAGCGCCAGCGCGGCGGTGAACGCGTCGCCCGCGCCGGTGCCGTCCACGACGTCGACGGCGGGCGGCGCCGCGCGCGCCACCTCCCGGCCGTGGCGCACCAGCGACGCCCCGGCGGCGCCGCGGGTGACGACCACGGCCGCCAGGGCGTCCAGGTCGGCGGTGCGCCCGAGGACCGCGTGCTCCTCGGCGTTGACCGACAGCAGGTCGACGGTGCGTAGCACCTCCGCGGGGAGGGCGTGCGCGGGCGCGGCGTTGAGCACGGTGAACGCGGGGACGGCCACGGCGGCGGCGACGGCCGCGTCGGGCACCTCGAGGACGGTCATGACGAGGTCGGCGGCGAGACCCTCGGTCACCGTGACCGCGGCGTTGGCCCCGGCGTCGACGACGATCGTGGTCTCGCCGTCGTCGTCGACCTGGATCAGCGCGGTCCCGGTCGGACGGTCGCCGACGGTGACGACGCCGGTGAGGTCGACCCCGCCGTCGCGCAGCAGCGCGAGGGCCTCGTCCGCGAACGGGTCGTCGCCGACCGCGCCGACGAGCGACACCGCGGCCCCGAGGCGCGCGGCGGCGAGCGCCTGGTTAGCGCCCTTGCCACCCGGGTGGCGGGAGACGCCGCGCGCGGGCAGTGTCTCGCCCGGCCGCGGGAGACGCTCGACGCGCGCGACCAGGTCGAGGTTGACGCTGCCGACCACCACGACGGTCGGGCCCGGGGCACCCACGCGGGGCATCCTGCCGTCCGCGAGGCGGTCCCGCCGTACGCTGCCGCGGGTGAGTCGGACGAGGGTGGGTCCGGGCCGGGCCCGCTGGGCGACGCGGCACGACCCGGCGCAGGCGCGACTGGTCTCGTGGGCCTCGCTGCGCTGGATCGTCCGGCACCGGGCCTGGACGCCGTGGTACCTGGTCCGCTACTGGCGGCTGCTCCGGGTCCGTATCCGCCAGCCGCACATCGTGCTGCGCGGGATGGTGTTCCTGGGCAAGGGCGTGTCCCTGGAGTGCCGGCCGGGGCTGGGGCGCCTCGAGATCGGCCGGTTCGTGCACGTCGGCGACCACACCCGGATCCGCTGCCACGAAGGGTCGCTGCGCATCGGCGACAAGGCGGTGTTCGGGGCCGAGAACACCATCAATTGCTACCTCGACGTGGAGTTCGGCGCCTCGACCCTGCTCGCCGACTGGATCTACATCTGCGACTTCGACCACCGCTACGAGGACATCCACACCCCGATCAAGGACCAGGGCATCGTCAAGAGCCCGGTGCGCATCGGGCCGGAAACCTGGATCGGCACCAAGGTGACCGTGCTGCGCGGGGCGGTCGTCGGTCGGGGCTGCGTGCTCGGCGCGCACGCCGTGGTGCGGGGGATCATCCCGGACTTCGCGGTGGCGGTCGGTGCGCCCGCCCGGGTCGTCCGGGATCGGGTCGCCGACTACGAGGCCGCCGCGTCGGAGCGGGCGGCGCTGGCCGACATCGCCCGCAAGCAGGCCCTGGGTGCGCTCCGCGCTCGTGAGCACTTTCCGGGGCTATGACCCCGGAAAGTGCTCACGAGGGCTCCGCCCACCTACTCCGGATTCCCCGCTGCCGCCTCGGCGGTGCCCTGCTCCTCGGGCTCGAGGTCGAGGTCGAACGCCGGTGACGGCGGGTCGTCCTCGGCGGGGTCCGGGGTGTCGCCGTCGGGCCGACGGACCACGCCCGCCTCGAGCTCGTCGACGGCGCCGCGAGGGTCGTCCTGCTCGGAGGTGGGCGCCGCATCGTCGGGGGCGTCCGGTTCGATGGTCATCGCCAGGCTGATTGCCCAGGACCGAGGCCGCCGGAAACGCTCACCCTCGGCCGAACACGTTGCCTGTCGGGATCTTCGGTCGGCCGAGCGGCGTCGTCGGGTCACGATGCCGTGCCCGCGCGTAGAGCGCGGCGGTGTCGGCGGCGATCGCGGGCCACGCGAAGTCGGTGTCCAGCCGCTCCCTCGCGGCCACGGCGCGGCGCTGCGCGGCCTCCGGGTCGTCCAGCGCCGTCACCACCGCGGCGGCGCAGCCCGCGACGTCGCCGGGGTCGAACGAGAGGCCGGTGACGCCGTCGAGGACCACCTCGCCGAGCCCTCCCGCGCGCGAGGCCACCAGCGGCGCGCCGGCCGCGGCGGCCTCGAGCGCGACGATCCCGAACGGCTCGTAGCGGCTGGGCAGCACTACCACAGCGGCACGGGCGAGCAGCGCGACGAGCGCGGCGTCGTCGATGTGCCCGAGCATCGTCACCGCACGCCGCACCCGGGCCTCGCGTGCCCGGTCGGCCAACCACGCCGCGTGCGACCCGGTCCCGGCGACCACGAGCCGGGTGCCCGGGTGGGCGCGCCGGATCGCCGGGAGCGCCGCGATGACGTCCTGGACGCCCTTCTCCCACTCCAGGCGGCCGAAGGTGACCAGGGTCGGCTGGCCGATGGGCGAACGGCGCCGTCCTGGCGTCGGATGCGAGGAAGGTGCCGTTGCTGACGCGGGGCCGGCCGGCGCCGCCCAGCCCGACGTGTCGATGCCGTTGTGCAGCACCGTGATCCCGTTCCCGTCGACGTCGAACAGGCCGGCGACCTCGTCGCGCATCGCGTGCGAGCAGGTCACCAGCGAGTCGGCGGCGTTCGCGAGCCACCACTCCACGGAGTGGACCTGCCGGTTGAGCGGGGCGGAGAGCCAGCCGCCGTGCCGGCCGGCCTCGGTGGCGTGGATCGTCGCGACGAGCGGCACCCCGGCGAGGTCGCGCACCGCGATCGCGGCGTGCGCGACGAGCCAGTCGTGGGCGTGGACGACGTCGGGCCGCCAGTCGCGCAGCAGCGGAAGCGCGGCCCGGACCAGCGCATGCCCCAGTCCCAGGGTCCAGGCGACGAGGTCCGGCACGAACTCCAGGTGCGGCGGGTCCTCGGCGACGCGCAGCACGCGCACGCCCCCGACCACCGAGTCCGTGGTGGGGTGGGTGGCCGCGTCGGTACCGGTGGGCTGGCGGGTGAGGACGACGACGTCGTGCCCTGCCGCCGCCAGGTGCGTCGCGAGGGCGCCGACGTGGCGCCCGAGCCCACCCACCACCACCGGCGGGTACTCCCACGAGACCAGCAGCACGCGCACGTCAGCCGACCCCCACCAGGGCGCGGTCGCGGCTGCGGGCCAGGGCGCGGGCGTCGAGGTGGCCGAACAGGTCGTCCTGGGCCGCGAAGGCGGCCGCGCGGCGGGCAGCCTCGGCGTGCCGGCCCGCGGGGAGCAGGTCGGTCAGCTCGCGGACGCGGTCGCGGTGCTCCGCGGCCCGGCGCCGGGCGTAGTGCGCCGCGGAGTCCTTGGTGACCATGAAGGCCCAGTCGCTGGACAGGGCCAGCGCGGCCTGGACGGCGAGCGCGTCGAGGGTGGCGTCGCGCCCGGCCGGGCGCGGCACGCCGTCGACGGCCGCGAGCAGCCGGCGGGCGACGTCGTCGTTGTCGGCGACCATGTCCCACACCGCCGAACCCTCGGTGCCCTCCCACACCCGCCAGTCCTTGCCCGACCCCCACGACGACGCGGACAGCACCACCGGCTCCTCGACGTGCCCCGCCTCCACCGCCCCGCGCAACGTCGTCACGTGCACGCCGGCGGCCGGCAGCAGCGTCAGGACCTGCTCGAGCCACGCCGGGCCCTCGTGCCACCAGTGGCCGAACAGTTCGGTGTCGTAGGCGGCGACGACGAGGCCGGGCCGGCCGCGCCGGCGTCGCAGGTCGCGCAGCCGACCGACGACGCCGCCCACGAAGTCCGCCGCGTCCCGCGCGGCGGCGGCCGCGGCGCGCTGTGGGTCGTAGGCCGCCTTGTCCGCGACCCGCTTCCCGGTGACCCGGAACGGCTTGAACCCGGAGTCGTGGTCGAAGGCGTGGAAGTCGCGGTAGTCGGGGCCGCCGGGGTAGCCCGCCCGGGGTGACCACACGCGGTAGGTGACGTCCAGGTCGCGCCCGAACGCGACGACGTCGGTGCCGTCCACCGGGTGCGCGGCCCCGGTGTCGCCGTGCATCGCCGGACCGTCGACGAGGAAGCGGTGCACGCCTGCGGCGGCGTAGTCGTGCTCCATGCCGGGCGCGTAGCCGCACTCGGGGGCCCAGATGCCTTCGGGTCGCCGGCCGAGGCGCCGGGTGGTGTCGCGCAGCCCGCCGTCGAGCAGGAAGCGTCGCACGCTCCCGGGCAGCAGCGGGCCGAACGGGTGCGTGGCCGGGCCACCGAGGAGCTCGACCACACCGTCGTCGGCCAGCGGCCGGAACACCGGCGACGCCCCGTGCCGCCAGGTGTCCTCGAAGGTGCGCAGGGCGGCCGTGGCCGCCCGGTGCTCGCGGGTGGCGACGTCGGGCAGGCGGCGGTGGGTGGTGTGGGCCCGCAGCTCCCAGTCGGCGAGCCACGAGTGCATGGCGCGCAGGCAGTAGGGGTGGTCGAGCTGCGCGGCGAGCACCGGGGTGACGCCGAGGGTGAGCAGGTCGCGGTGACCGCGGTCGGCGAGGCGGCGCAGGACGTCGACGACGGGCAGGTAGGAGTGCGCCCAGGCCTGGTAGAGCCAGTCCTCGCCGACGGGCCAGGCGCCGTGGCGGGCCAGCCAGGGCAGGTGGGAGTGCAGCACCAGGCAGAACGTGCCCTCGCTGCGCATCGCACCCCTTCCGGTCGCCGTCCGGGCAGGTTACCGAGCGGTAGAGGGCGGTCTCCCGGCGAGGTCGTGGCGCTGACTCCCGGGCAGGCGCGGACGGCACGCGCCGCCCTTCGCGACTTCGGCCGCGGGTCCGGTCACCCGGCGAAGCTGAACCTGGGCGACTGCTTCGCCGACGCGCTGGCCAAGGACACGGGGAAGCCGCTGCTCTACAAGGGGGACGACTTCGTCCACACCGGCGTCATCCCGGCCGTACCGCGCTGACGACGAGGTCCAGCGCCGCCTCGACGTCGTCGGTGCGAAGGTCGAACTCGTCGACGCTCACCGCGGCCACGTCGTCCGCCAGTGACGCCGGCCACGGCGCGCCCGAGAGCGCCAGCTCCACCTGCGCGTCGACGAGCGAGCCGCCGTGCCGGGCGTCGCGCTCGCGCAGCGCGGGGCCGTGGTGCAGACCGCGCACGGTCGTGAGCTCGAGACCCGCGCCGTGGACGAGGGCGGCCAGGTCGTCGGGCGCCAGTTCGTAGGTGTGGAAGGGGTTGAGCGGCCGGTCGTCCAGGGCGTTGCCGGGGGAGAACGTGAGCCGGTTCGGGGTCGAGCAGTGCAGCTGGCCGTCGGGGCGCAGGACGCGGGCGCACTCGCGCAGGAAGCCCGGCTGGTCCCAGAGGTGCTCGATCACCTGGAGGGTCACGACGACGTCGACCGCGGCGTCCGGCAGCGGCAGGGCCTGCAGGTCGGCACGGACGACGTCGACGGTGCTCCCGTACCGGCGCGCGACGTGGCCCGCGGTCGGGGCGTCCAGCTCGAGGCCGACCACCCGGCGCGCTCGGGCCGCGAGCAGTCCCGCCCCGTAGCCCTCGCCGACGCCGGCCTCGAGCACCACGGCGTCGCGGCAGTCGTCGGCGAGCGCCCGGTAGACCGCCTCGTGGCGTCGGAACCAGTAGTTCTCAACATCAACATGAGGAGTCGTACGCTCGCCCGTGAGGGGCAGTGCATCCCTCGGACCTGCGGCGACGCTCGTCACTGGTTCTCCCGACTCGTGGGGCCTGTCCTTCATTCGGTCGCCTTCGGGTGGCCGGTCGAGGCCGTGACGAGCCAGACGATGCGTGCTTCCGGGTCGGGGCAGTACCAGATTCGTCCGCCGGCGGTGACCTCGTACTGCCACTGCTCGAGAATCCTTACCACGGATCTCGTGAGTAGCCAGCCGCCCCCTCAGCCTGTGCTGGCGGGCGCGATTCTCAGGGTCGGTCGGTCGCGTGGTGAGGACGACGAACGCTTCCCAGGTGTTCGACCGTGCCGTGCTGCACAGCTGTTCCCATCCCTTCGCCGCATCGTTCGTGGCAAAGCGCGCTTCCCAGCCGTCGGGGGGCCCTGGTGGCGCCACACGCTCATTGCGTTTGGCGGGCATCTCAGCCGACGTGCGGCGACGGGACCGGACCCAGGTCGTCAGCGATCGGCTCGGTCAGCGCTCGTAACAGGCTCGGGTCCGACGACGCGATCGCAGTGGCCTTCCATTCAATGATCGTCTGTGCGAGCGCGGACCAGTCTCCGAGTTCAGCCGAGGCGCCGACAGCGCGAATGAACTCGGCGACGAAGAGGGGCACGTCATCGGGGAGGAGCTGGTCGACCCACGGGAACTCCTCCTGGAGCGTGGCCGCCGCTTCGTCGTGGCCGAGGTGGACGAGCGCATTGCGCAGCGCCCGCGCGGCGGTCAGGGAACCGGCGTGGGCGGCGTCGGCACGATCCTCTCTCGTGAGCAGTAACGAAACACCGTCACGGCGACGCAGGCGCACGTCGCCCTCGTCGGCCAGGGCAGCGACGCTCCTCGGGTCGCGCGCCAGCTCGCTCCACTGAACCTCACTCGTCACACATCAATCCTGAACTTATTCAGGAGTGATGGCAAGCTCGTGGGTGACCAGCAGCCAAGCAGTCGCCGCCTTCGGCGCCCAGGGACCGCAGGACTACCTGGTCGCCCTGGTGAGCCTCGACGCCCACGAGCTCCCGGCGGTGGCCGAACAGACCGGTGTCCAGGCCGATCACGAGACGATGGCCGACTCCGAGGCCGTCCGGTCGGAGATCTCCGAGGCGATCGAGGCGGCCAACGAGAACTTCGCCCGGATCGAGCGGGTCAAGAACTTCGCGATCCTCCCGCGGAGCCTCTCCACCGACCACGGCGAGCTCACCTCGACGTTGAAGGTGAAGCGCACGATCGTCCACGACAACCACCGCGACATCTTCGAGGCCCTCTACCAGGAGAGTTGACCGACGCGCTGGTCGCGAGAATCACCCGCACGGGCGGCACGCGGGCGAGGTGGGTCGCGCCGTGCGGCCGCAGAATGGGCACATGTCGACCGAGGCGCGCCGAACGGTTTCCGGAGCGCGATCGACGGTCGGCGAGGCGGGCCGCGTCGGGTGGGGCTCCTGGCCGCCGCCGACTCCGGGTGATCGCCCGCTGTCCATGACCTCCCGGGCCGACCGGGCCGAGCACGCCGTGATGGCCAGCGAGCTCGAGCAGGCCAACCGCACGGGCCAGCCACCCATGGGGCTCTGCGGCACGGTCGTCGACCTGGCCCCGCTCGGCGCGACCGCCCAGCACGTGTGCCGTCCGTGCCGGGAGGTGGTGTCCCGGCGCCGCCGCGGGACCCGTCCCTCGACCACTCCCTGGACGCTGCTCGTGCAGTGGTACGAGGCCCTCGTCCGGCTCCTGCGTGGTGGGCTCGCCCCCACGGCGCCGAAGGCGCTCACGGCGGGCTCGCAGCCACCCCGCGCGCTGCCGGCCCCGCCGCGTCCCGCTCCGCCCCCCGTGCCGCCGGACCGCCCGGTGCCGTCACCGCGGCCGCGCACCTCGCTCCCGGCGCGAGCGCTGCACCCGCCGCGCGAGCCGGGCGGCCGCCACCGGCGGGACTGACTCATGCGTCGGCCTGTCCGCGCACCGGAACCGATCACAAGTTACCGACCAGTAGGGTCCTACTACCTACTCGCGAGTAACATGAGAGGGGTACGCCACGTCGCCGTCGGCTCATGGGCGTGGGACAGTCGGCTCGGAGCGAACACCTACCGACGGGTAACAACTGCCGCGGGTGGTCACGGGATTCGCAGGCACAGGAGGTCACAGAAGACCCATGAACATCGTCGTGCTGATCAAGCAGGTGCCGGACACCTGGTCGGAGCGCACCCTCTCCGACGGCGACAAGACCCTCGACCGTGCTTCGTCGGACGCGGTGCTGGACGAGATCAACGAGCGAGCCGTGGAGGAGGCGCTCAAGATCAAGGAGTCCGGCGACGCCGAGGTCACCATCTTGACGGTCGGCCCGGACCGCGCCACGGACGCCGTCCGCAAGGCCCTCTCCATGGGCGCGGACAAGGCCGTCCACGTGAACGACGAGGCGATCCACGGCTCGGACGCGGTGGCCACCGCGAAGGTCCTCGCCAAGGCGATCGGCACGGTCGGGGAAGTCGATCTCGTGCTCGCCGGCAACGAGGCCACCGACGGCCGCAGCGGCGCCATGGCCGGGATGATCGGCGAGGTCCTCGGATGGCCCTCGCTCACCCATGCCAACCAGCTCTCCGTCTCGGACGGCAGCGCCACCATCAAGCGCGAGACCGACGAGGGCACCTGCGACGTCACCGCGTCGCTGCCCGCCGTCGTGAGCGTCGGCGAGAAGATCAACGAGCCGCGGTACCCGTCGTTCAAGGGGATCATGGCCGCCAAGAAGAAGCCGGTGAGCACCATCGGCATCTCCGACCTCGGGCTCGACGCCTCGGAGGTCGGGCTCGAGGGCTCGCTCGTGCAGGTCGACTCGTTCGCCCCGCGCCCGCCGAAGTCGGGTGGCCAGAAGGTCGAGGACGAGGGCGACGGCGGCCGGAAGATCGCCGAGTTCCTCGTCGGCCAGAAGCTCATCTGAGCACCGTCCACGAGCGACCGAGGAGAATCCCATGAGTGAAGTGCTGGTCCTCGTCGACCACGTCGACGGTGACATCAAGAAGAACACCTACGAGATGCTGACCGCGGCCCGCCGCCTCGGCGAGCCGTCCGCGGTCGTCGTCGGGACGCCCGGAACGGCCACCAAGCTGGCCGAGGGCCTCGCCGCGCACGGCGCGGAGAAGGTCTACGTGGCCGAGTCCGACGACGCGGTCAACTACCTCTCGACCCCGCAGGTCGACGTGCTCGCCACCCTGGTCGAGCGCGTCTCGCCGCCCGCGGTGCTCATCGCCGGCGGCGCCGACGGTCGCGAGATCGCCGGCCGCCTGGCCGTGCGCACCGGCTCGGGCTGGCTGAACGACCTCGTCGACATCGACGGCGACCGCAACGGCTCGCACTCGATCTTCGGTGGCGCGTTCACCGTGCAGTCCCACGCCACCACCGACACCGCGATCGTCTCGTGGCGCTCGGGCTCGATCGAGGTCGAGGAGAACGCCGGGGCCGGCACGCAGGAGACCGTCGACGTGCCGGCGATCGACGCCGCGCGCGAGGCGAAGGTCTCCAACCGCGCCCCGATCGTCGGCGGTGACCGTCCCGAGCTCACCGAGGCGACCGTCGTCGTCGCCGGTGGCCGCGGCGTCGGCTCGGCCGACAACTTCAACGTCGTCGAGACCCTCGCGGACTCGCTGCACGCCGCCGTCGGCGCCTCGCGCGCCGCGGTCGACTCCGGGTACTACCCGAACCAGTTCCAGGTCGGGCAGACCGGCAAGACCGTGTCGCCGCAGCTCTACATCGCGCTGGGCATCTCCGGCGCGATCCAGCACCGCGCCGGCATGCAGACCTCGAAGACGATCGTGGCGGTCAACAAGGACCCGGAGGCGCCGATCTTCGAGATCGCCGACTTCGGCATCGTCGGTGACCTGTTCTCGGTGGCCCCCCAGCTGACCGAGGAGGTCGGCAAGCGGGCCTGACCCCCTCGGCCGTTCACCGCGACGGGCCCCTCCGCTCGGGCGGAGGGGCCCGTCGCGTGCGCGGAGAAGGTCATGGGAGCGCCCACCCAGCGAGGGGATTACGCTCGTTCGGCAATGACCTACCTCGACCACGCGGCCACCACGCCGATGCTGCCCGTGGCCGTCGCCCGGTACACCGAGGCGCTCGGCCGCGTCGGCAACCCCTCGTCGCTGCACACCGCGGGGCGGCGGGCGCGCAAGGACGTCGAGGAGGCGCGCGAGACCATCGCCCAGGCGGTCGGCGCCCTGCCCACCGAGGTCGTGCTGGCCACCGGGGGTACCGAGGCCGACAACCTCGCCCTCAAGGGGGTCTTCTGGGCCCGGCGGGCGGCGGATCCCCGGCGCACCGGTGTCGTGGTGTCGGCGGTCGAGCACCACGCCGTGCTCGACGCCGCGGAGTGGCTCGCCGAGCACGAGGGCGCGACGATGCACGTGCTGCCCGTCGACGCGACCGGCCGGGTCGATCCGGAGGAGCTGCGCGCGCTCCTCGCCGCGCAGGCCGACGAGATCGCCGTCGTCAGCGTGATGTGGGCGAACAACGAGGTCGGCACCGTCAACGACATCCGCGCGCTCGCCGACGTCGCCCACTCCTTCGACGTACCGCTGCACACCGACGCGGTCCAGGCCGTGGGCTCGCTGCCGGTGGATTTCGCGGCCTCGGGCGCCGACGCGCTCTCGCTCACCGGGCACAAGCTCGGCGGCCCGGTCGGGGTCGGCGCGCTGCTGCTGCGCCGCGACGCCTCGTGCGTGCCGCTGCTGCACGGCGGCGGGCAGGAGCGCGACGTGCGCTCGGGCACCCTCGACGTCGCCGGCACCGTCGCCCTGGCGGCCGCGGTGCGTGCGGCGGTCGACGCCGTCCCCCGGCGGACGGTGGAGCTCGCGGCGCTGCGCGACGACCTCGTGGCGCGGCTGGTCGGCGAGGTGCCGGACGCGACGCTGAACGGCGTCGCGCTCGACGCGGCACCCGTCGGCGGCGGGCCGGCGCGGCTGCCGGGCAACGCCCACCTGTCGTTCCCGGGCTGCGAGGGCGACAGCCTGCTCATGCTGCTCGACGCCCACGACATCGAGTGCTCGACCGGCTCGGCCTGCACCGCCGGCGTGGCGCGTCCCTCGCACGTGCTGCTGGCGATGGGGGTCGACGAGGCGGCCGCGCGCGGCTCGCTGCGCTTCTCGCTCGGCCACAGCTCGACCGCGGCAGACGTGGACGCCGCGGTGGCGGCCATCGGACCAGTCGTGGAGCGCGCCCGAGGTGCGCTGGCGCGCTCGTGAGCACTTTCCGGGGTTATAGCCCCCGAAAGTGCTCACCAGCCGGAGGCACCTCATGAGGGTCCTCGCCGCCATGAGCGGCGGGGTCGACTCGGCCGTCGCGGCGGCGCGCGCCCGCGACGCCGGCCACGACGTCGTCGGGGTGCACCTGGCGCTGTCCGCGAAGCCCGCGACGATGCGCGAGGGTGCCCGCGGGTGCTGCTCGGTGGAGGACGCCCGCGACGCCCGGCGCTGCGCCGACGTCCTCGACCTCCCGTTCTACGTGTGGGACATGGCCGCCCGGTTCACCCGGGACGTCGTCGAGCCGTTCGTGGCCGAGTACGCGGCGGGCCGCACCCCGAACCCCTGCCTGCGCTGCAACGAGAAGATCAAGTTCTCGGCGGTGCTGGACCGGGCGCTCGCCCTGGGCTTCGACGCCGTCGTGACGGGCCACTACGCCCGCCTCGAGGACGGGGTGCTGCGGCGGGCGATCGACGCGGAGAAGGACCAGTCCTACGTGCTCGGGGTGCTGCGCGCCGACCAGCTCGCCCACGCGCTCTTCCCGCTCGGGGACTCGCCCAAGTCGGCGGTGCGGGCCGAGGCCGCGCGCCGCGGGCTCGTCGTCGCCGAGAAGCCCGACAGCCACGACATCTGCTTCATCCCGTCCGGGGACACCCGCGGGTTCCTCGACGACCGGCTGGGGCAGGCGCCGGGCGAGCTGGTCGACGCGGCGTCCGGGGCGGTGCTCGGCCGCCACGACGGGATCGCGCACTTCACCGTCGGCCAGCGGCACGGCCTCGGGCTCGAGCGGCCCGCGCCGGACGGTCGACCGCGCTACGTGCTGGGCATCGAGCCCGTGTCACGGCAGGTCACGATCGGCCCCGTGGAGGAGCTCGACGTGCGCGAGCTTTCCGCGTCCGCGCCCGTGTGGCACGGGCCGTGGGGGACCGTCGACGACGTCGTCGTGCAGGTCCGGGCGCACGGCGGCCTGGCGCCGGCACGGGTGACCGCGGGCGAGGGCTCGTTGACGGCCGAGCTCGCCGAGCCGCTGCGCGGGGTCGCCCCGGGCCAGGCGGTGGTGGTCTACGACGACGACCGCGTCCTCGGCTCGGCGACGATCACCGCCACGGCCTGACCGGCGCCCCTATGATCGGCGCCCATGGCGTTCGAGGCCGAGAACATCCGCGACTGGCTGGGCAAGAAGGTCGTCGACCCGGCCGGGTCGAAGATCGGCGACATGGAGGCGGTGTACTACGACACGGCCACCGACGAGCCGTCGTTCGCCACGGTGGAGCTGGGGATGTTCACCCGCAAGCGCCTGGCGTTCGTGCCGTTGAGCGGCGCGATGGTCCACCCGGACCACGTGAAGGTCACCGTCTCCCGCGACGTCGCCAAGGACGCCCCCTCGATCGACACCGACGGCGAGCTGCCGGTGGAGGACGAGCCGGCGATCTTCGCGCACTACGGGATCGACTACGGCCCGCGGACCGGCCGCCGGCTGGCACGCCGCTGAGGCCCTCCGCCCCCGTGCAAGCGAAGCCCTATCGGCGTGCTCCCCTTGTTGCTTGCATCCAGTGGCAGGAAAGCCGCGTCGTCGATGACTCCCGAGCCCGATCTCGTCGCCGGCGAGCCCCGCGCCACGCTGCGCGAGGCACTCGCGAGCATCCGCACCGAGCGTCGTCCGGACGGCTCACTGGACCTCTCCGGGGACATCTCCGCCGAGCTCGCGCAGCCGCTGCTGCGGGCGCTCGACCGGGTGGCCGCGGAGCTCGCCGCCGACGACGAGCGCCGCGGCGGCGAGGTCCGGGCCGGTGGGCGCCTGCAGGCCGACGCGTTCGTCGCCCTGCTCCTGCGCGTCACCGACCAGGCCTGAGCCGGCGGGCGGGTCAGGCGCCGGTCGCGGCCCGCAGCACGGCGCGGATGTCGGAGGCCATGACCGCGCTGCTGTGCTCCTGGGTGACCCATTCCCGGGCGGCCTCACCCATCGCCCGCGCACGCTCGGGGTCGGCGAGCAGCTCGGCGATCCCGTCGGCCATCGCCTCCGGGTCCTCGGGGTCGACGAGCAGGCCGCGCACCCCGTGCTCCACCAGGCCCTCCATGGCCGGGTTGCGGGTCACGACCACGGGCCGCCCGCTGGCCGCGGCCTCGAGGACCACGGTGGAGCCGCTGCCGCGCCGGGTCGGCTCGAGGGCGACGGCGATCACCGACGCCCGTCGGTACATCGCCCGCACCGCGCCCTCCATGCGGCGCCGGTGCAGCACGCCCATCTCGGGCGGCACGTCGACGTCGGTGCGCGTGGTGCCGAGCTCGAGGCGCGCGGGGACGCCCCGCTTCCGGACGCGGGCGACCGCCTCGACGAGCAGCGGGTGGTTGCGGAAGGCGTCGTCCCCGACGCTCGCGACCGTCGCCGTCGTCTCGGACCACGGCTGCGGGGGGAAGAAGTCGATGTCGATGCCGAGACGGATGTGGTGCACGCGGGCCGGATCGAGGTCCCAGGCCTCGGTGAGGTCGGCGTCGGCGCCGGCCGCCTGGGTGATCACGCCGGACAGTCGCCGCAGGGCCCGGCCGACCGTGGCCCGCTGCACCCGCGTGTAGTCCTCCGGCCGGCCCGCCCAGACGATGTTGGCGACGGCGGGCGGCCCGCCCGGCACGAGCGCGGCGGGGAAGCCGGTGTGCTCGTCCATGGACAGCACCACGTCCGCGTGGCGGCGGGCCGGGCTGAGCGCCGACGCGGCCACCGCGACCGGCTCGAAGCCGTCGAGCCGGTTGCGCACCTTCCGCGACACCCACTGCAGGGCCGGGGTGCGCAGCGACGGGCGGAAGTGGACGTGCACGTCCGGGTCGTCCTCGAGGTGGTGCAGGCCGTAGGGCGTGCGGTCCGGGACCTCGTCGCGGGCGTGGGCCGCCTCGTGCGCGGCGACGTCCATGTTCTCCGGGAGCTCCACCTGCACACGCATCGCGGCACCCTAGCGGTCGGTGCGCCGACCCATGAGGGGCACACCACGCAGGTGGCGGTCTTCGGACGGGCGCGCCGGACGGCCGCGAGCGGGATGCTCCGCTGCGGGGTGTGCTCGTGATCTTCGGTGGGCGGGGCGGGCGTCCACGGCGTCCCGTCCTGGTACACCTGGGGCCGTGACCGACCCGCTGTCCGCGCTGGTGCTGCCCGATCCCGACGACGTCGGGCCGGGACCCGACGCGGGCCGCGGTCCCGTTCCCGAGCCCGCCGCCGGGGAGCCCCTCGGCCCCGAGGAGCGCGCCACCGGGCTCGGTTCACTGCCCGGCACCGACCAGCGCGAGGCGGCCCGCACCGTCGTGGGGGAGCTCCCCGCCTTCCCGCACGTCCCCGAGCTGCCCGCGCGGGGGGTCGGTGCCGACCTGGTGGGCCGGGCGAGCGCGCTGCTGGTCGACCTCGCCGTCGAGGTGTGGCCCTCGGGCTACCGGGTCACGGCGCGTCCCGGTGGTCACCACCGGCGCGGCGTCGAGCTGCTCGCCCGCGACGTGGACGCGCTCGACGAGGCGCTCGGCGAGGCGGGCGTCACCCCGCGGCGGGTGAAGACGCAGGTCGCGGGTCCCTGGACGCTCGCGGCCGGCGTCGAGCTGCGCAGCGGGAACCGGGTGCTGACCGACCCCGGCGCGGTCACCGAGTTCACCGAGAGCCTCGCCGAGGGGCTGCGCGGCCACGTCGCCGAGCTCGCCCGCCGAACGGGCGCGGGCGTGGTGGTGCAGCTCGACGAACCGACGCTGCCCGCCGTCCTCGCCGCGTCCCTGCCGACCCCGAGCGGGTACTGCACGGTCCGGGCGGTCCCGGGCACCGACGCGCGGGCCGGGCTGGAGACACTGGTGACGGCGGCCCGGGAGGCGGGCGCGGTCGGCGTCGTCGTGCACTGCTGCCACCCGACGCCGCCGCTGGCGCTGCTCGGGGCGAGCGGCGCGGACGCGGTGGCCATCGACCTCACCGTCCTGGAGCGCTCGGGCGAGGTGCTCGACGCCCTGGGGGAGCTGTGGGACGCCCCGGCGGAGCTGTGGCTGGGGGTCGTGCCCTCCACCGACCCGGCCGGGCGCCCGGAGCTGGAGGCGCTCGCGCGGCCTGCGCTCGAGCTCGCCGACCGTCTCGGCTTCGATCGCGCGCGGCTGGCCGACCGGGCCGTCGTCACCCCCGCCTGCGGCCTGGCGGGGGCGAGCCCGGCGTGGGCCCGGACCGCGATGGCGCGCAGCGTCGAGCTGGCGCGGGCGTTCGCCGACCCGCCGTCGTCCTGGTGACCGCGTGCCCCGGGACGAACGACTCGTTCGTGGCTTCTACGCGCACGAACGAGTCGTTCGTCCCGCGCCGCCGACGAGCCCCTGCTCGACGCGGTGCCCCACCCCGGCGGCGCCTCCGATCCAGGCGTGGCTGTCGGACCCCGCGGCTACGCTCGGCTCCGTGACCAGCGAGACCTCCGCGCCTCCCGCCGACGACGCCGCCGACGCCGACGCGCCGCCCGCCACGGCTCCCGCCGTCCCCGCCGAGGCGCAGGCGCGGCACCGGGAGCTGGCCGAGGTCGTGGCCGATCACCAGTTCCGGTACTACGTGCTCGACGCGCCGATCATCACCGACGGCGAGTTCGACGAGCTGTTCTCCGAGCTGCAGGCCCTCGAGGAGCAGCACCCCTCGCTGGTGACGCCCTCCAGCCCGACCCAGCGGGTCGGCGGCGGGTTCTCCACCGACTTCGTCGCGGTCGACCACCTCGAGCGGATGCTCTCGCTGGACAACGCGTTCGAGCCCGAGGAGCTGCGCGAGTGGGTGCTGCGGGTGCAGCGCGAGCTCGACTACCCCACCGAGGAGCTGCAGTACCTGTGCGAGCTCAAGATCGACGGGCTCGCGGTCAACCTGCTCTACGAGGACGGTCACCTCACCCGCGCGCTCACCCGGGGGGACGGGCGCACCGGGGAGGACATCACCCTCAACATGCGCACCCTCGCGGACGTGCCCACCGAGCTCACCGGCACCGACGAGTTCCCGGTGCCCGGGCTCATCGAGGTGCGCGGTGAGGTCTTCTTCCGCCTGAGCGACTTCTCCGAGCTCAACGCCGGGCTCGTCGCCGCGGGCAAGCAGCCCTTCGCCAACCCCCGCAACTCCGCGGCTGGCAGCCTGCGCCAGAAGGACCCCCGGGTCACCGCCACCCGTCCGCTGCGCCTGATCTGCCACGGGCTGGGCAAGCGGCGGGGGTTCACCCCCGAGCGGCAGTCCCAGGCCTACGACGCGCTCGCCGCCTGGGGCCTGCCGGTGTCCACCCACACCCGGGTCCTCCACGGCGTGGACGCGGTCATCGAGCACACCCGGTACTGGGGCGAGTGCCGCCACGACGCCGAGCACGAGATCGACGGCGTGGTGGTCAAGGTCGACGACGTCGCGCTGCAACGGCGCCTGGGCTCGACCGCCCGGGCGCCGCGGTGGGCGATCGCCTACAAGTACCCGCCCGAACAGGCGACGACGACGCTGCGCAACATCAGCGTCAACGTCGGCCGGACGGGGCGGGTCACCCCGTTCGCGGAGATGGACCCGGTGCTGGTCGCGGGCTCCACGGTGTCCCTCGCGACGCTGCACAACGCCGGGGAGGTCGAGCGCAAGGGCGTCCTCATCGGGGACCGGGTGATCATCCGGAAGGCAGGGGACGTGATCCCCGAGGTGCTCGGCCCGGTCGTCGAGGCGCGGGACGGCAGCGAGCACGCCTTCGTCATGCCCACCCACTGCCCGGAGTGCGGCACCGAGCTGCGGCAGATGCGCGAGGGCGACAAGGACCTGCGCTGCCCGAACTCCCGGTCCTGCCCCGCCCAACTGCGCGAGCGGCTCTTCCACGTGGCCGGGCGGGGCGCGTTCGACATCGAGGTCCTCGGCTACGAGGCGGCGACGGCGTTGCTCACCGCCGGCGCCGTGCAGGACGAGGGGGACGTGTTCGCCCTCACCGAGGACGACCTCGCGGAGGTGCCGCTCTTCCGCACCAAGGCGGGCAACCTCTCGGCCAACGGTCGCAAGCTGCTGGCCAACCTCGAGGCGGCCCGGCACCGGCCGCTGTGGAAGGTGCTCGTGGGGCTCTCGATCCGTCACGTCGGCCCGACGGCCGCGCAGGCCCTCGCCCGCCAGTTCCGCTCGATCGACGCCATCGACGCGGCGAGCGAGGAGGAGCTGGCCGCGGTCGACGGTGTCGGCCCGACCATCGCGGCCGCGGTGCGCGAGTGGTTCTCGGTGGACTGGCACCGCGAGGTCGTCGAGAAGTGGCGGGCCGCCGGGGTGGACCTCGCCGAGGAGGTCGACGAGTCGAGGCCGCGCACCCTCGAGGGCCTCTCGATCGTGGTCACCGGGTCGCTGCCCGACTTCTCCCGCGACGAGGCCAAGGAGGCGATCCTCGCGCGCGGCGGCCGCGCCGCGAGCTCGGTCTCGAAGAAGACGGCCTTCGTGGTGGTGGGCGACGAGCCCGGGTCGAAGTACGACAAGGCCGTCGCCGCGAAGGTCCCCATCCTCGACGAGGACGGCTTCCGCGTGCTCCTCGAACGCGGACCGGACGCGGCGCGGGAGAACGCCCAGGTCCCGGAGGGGGCCGCGCCGGACGAGGGGTAGCGGCTCGGGCCGGTCACTCTGCGGCGTCTGCTCGGGCGGACGGGTGGCATGTGACCGAAACGCGTGCAGACGCACGTGCAGACGTTGATGTCGGAGCGCAAAAGGTTGAAGCTGGTCCCATATCCTGGTCGCGACGTCGCGTGAGCGGCATCCCGGGACGGACGAGGAGGTGGCGCCGAGGTGCTCCAGTGCTGCCCCAACGGCGCCCGCCCCGCCGACGTCTACCCCGCCGTCCCGATGACGCCGCGTCACCTGGCCCGCGACGCCCGGGCGGTCGCGGCGCTCGGCGTGACGAGCTTCCACGTGCACCCGCGCGACGTCGACGGCCAGGAGAGCCTCGACCCGGGCCCGATCGGCGCGGTGGTGTCGGCGATACGGCAGGCCGCGCCGTCGATGGAGATCGGCGTGACGACCGCGCGCTGGGTGGAGCCCGACCCGTTCAAGCGCACCGACCTCGTGCAGCAGTGGTCCCGCCTGCCCGACCACGCCCGCCCCGACGTCGCCTCGGTGAACGTGCACGAGCGCGGCTGGGAGATCGTCTGCGAGGCGCTCGATTCGGTCGGCATCGGCATCGAGCTCGGCGTGTGGACCACCGGGGACGCCGTGCAGCTCAAGCAGGCCGGCGTGCCGCGCGGCACGGTGCGGGTCCTGGCCGAGGTCACCGTGACCGATCCCGACACCGCCGTCGCCGAGGCCGTCCGCATCCTCAAGGCCCTCGGGCCCATGTCGGTGCCGATCCTGCTGCACGGCGAGGAGGGCGGCGCCTGGCCGGTCCTGGACTACGCGCGCCGCAACAACCTCGACACCCGCATGGGCTTCGAGGACACGCTCAAGGGTCCCGACGGCACCTGGCTCGCCACCGGCAACGAGGAGCTCGTCCGCTACGCCCTCGGCAAGGCCGTCTCACCACGCCTGGCGGAGCGTCGGCGGCCGGGCCGGGGACCGAACCTCGCAGGCTTCCGGGTCCGCTCGGAGCAACGTCGCTGACCCCGGTCCCGTCAGCCGGTCATGGTCGCCACGATCCCTGCGAGGTGGGAGATCCGTGCCAGCTCCGACGGCCGGAACCCCGGTCCGCCCGGGCGTCCGAGCACGAGGGCCCGGTCCGCGCGTCCCAGCGGGGACGCCGCCAGCTCGGTGTCCAGGTCGGTCCAGGCCGAGGGCACCTCGTGGCCGGCGGTCGGGTCGAGGACCGTCGCCTTCGCGAGCGGCAGCCACGGGAGGGTCACCGCGTCGGTCTCCGGGGCGGCCGAACTCGCCGCGACGCGGTGGACCCGCGTCCCGCCGTCACCCCACACGTCACCGGTCGAGGCCTCGACGACCAGCGCCCACGCCGAGCGGAAGATCCGTGGCACGGCGTCCGCCAGCAGCGCGATGCCCCGCTCCGGGGCGGCCGCCACCGCCTCGACGAGCTCGAGCTCGCGGGCGGTGTCGAGCGGGCCGAAGAACGGGCGCACCGACTCGACGGTCACGTCGCGCACCGACTCCGCCGCGGTGATGAGCACGTCAGGCGGCCGGGCCGAGGGCAGGTCGACCACCAGGTCGTCGACCGCGATGCCCTGGTGTCGCTCCACGACGTCGACCGAAAGGATGTCCGCCCCCTCCCCGCCGAGGGCCGACGCGACCGCGCCGAGGGTGCCCGGCCGATCGGGAAGCACCACTCGCAGCAGGTAGGTCACGTCGCCTCCGTCCCCGGTCCTCGTCCCGCCCAGCGCGGGGCCGCCGCCGCTGCAACACCAGGACCACCGCGCCGCGGGGTACGGCGCGTCCGGCAGCGCACGCCGACGAACCCGCCGGCACCGCGCACTCCGTCGGGCGCGGCGAGTGTGCCAGTCGCGCCCCACACGGAGCGAGGACCCGGGGTCGGGCCCGGCGGGAGGTGGGCGGCACGGGGCAGCCGTAAACCATGAATCGGGCGCGCGGTGCCGCCGCGGGCGGGTGCGCCAAACCGTGTCGAGGCGCGCGGTGCCCCGCGCCTAGGATGGATCGGTCCAGGTTCGTCACGGGGATCCCTTCCGCGGATCCCCACTCGGAGGATCATGTCCGACATCACGCGCGAGGACGTCGCCCATCTCGCCCGACTGGCCCGGCTGGCCGTCACCGACGACGAGCTCGACGTGTTCTCCGGCCAGCTCGACGCCATCCTCGACACCGTCGGCCGGGTGTCGGAGATCGACGACGACGTCCCGCCCACCAGCCACGTCGCCCCGCTGACCAACGTGCTGCGGCCCGACGAGCCCGAGCCGTCCCTGGACCGGGAGGCCGCCCTCGCGGGCGCCCCCGCCGCCGAGGAGGGCCGCTTCCGCGTGCCGCGCATCCTGGGGGAGGAGCCGTGAGCGAGCTGACCCGCCTGGACGCCGCCGAGCTCGCCCGCCGGGTGCACGCCCGCGAGGTCTCGTCGGTCGAGGTGACCCGGGCGCACCTGGACCGCATCGAGACCGTCGAGCGCACCGGCCTGAACGCGTTCCTGCACGTCGCCGCCGACCAGGCGCTCGCCGCCGCGGCCGCGGTGGACGCCGAGATCGCCGCGGGTACGGTGCGCGGCCCGCTCGCCGGCGTGCCCGTGGCGATCAAGGACAACATGACCACCCGCGACATGCCGACCACGTGCGCGTCGCGGATCCTCGACGGCTGGCGCCCGCCCTACGACGCCACCGTCGTCCGCCGGTTGCGCGACGCGGGCCTGGTGCCACTGGGCAAGACCAACCTCGACGAGTTCGCGATGGGCGGGTCGAACGAGAACTCGGCCTACGGCGCCGTCCGCAACCCGTGGGATCCGACCCGGGTGCCCGGCGGGTCCAGCGGCGGGTCGGCCGCCGCGACGGCGGTGGGCGAGGCCCCGCTGGCGCTGGGCAGCGACACCGGCGGCTCGATCCGCCAGCCTGCGGCCTTCACCGGCGCCGTCGGGGTGAAGCCGACCTACGGCACCGTCTCGCGGTACGGGCTGGTGGCGTTCTCGTCCTCGCTCGACCAGATCGGCCCCTTCGGGCGCAGCGTGCTCGACGCCGCACTGCTGCACGAGGTGGTCGGCGGGCACGACCCGTGCGACCAGACCTCGATCGACGCCCCGCTCCCGCCCGTCGTCGAGGCGGCGCTGGCCGGGGCGCGCGGCGACCTGGCGGGCGTGCGCGTGGGCGTGGTCGACGAGCTCTCCGGCGGGGGCTTCCAGACCGGCGTCCTCTCGGCGTTCACCGACGCCGTCCGGGTCCTCACGGAGCTGGGCGCGGAGGTCGTCGAGGTCTCGTGCCCCTCGTTCACCCTCGGCCTCCCGGCCTACTACCTCATCGCGCCGAGCGAGGCGTCGTCGAACCTCGCCCGCTTCGACGCGATGCGCTACGGCCTGCGCGTCGGCGACGACGGGTCGCGCTCGACCGACGAGGTCATGTCGGCCACGCGCGAGGCCGGGTTCGGTCCCGAGGTGAAGCGCCGGATCATGATCGGGACGCACGCGCTGTCGGCGGGGTCGTACGACGCGCTCTACGGCAAGGCCCAGAAGGTCCGCACGCTCGTCGTCCGGGACTTCACCGCCGCCTTCGAGCGCTGCGACGTACTGGTCTCGCCGACGGTGCCCACCACGGCGTTCCCGATCGGCGACCGCGTCGACGACCCGGTCGCGATGTACCTGGCCGACCTCTGCACGGTCCCGGCGAACCTCGCGGGCATCGCCGGGCTGTCCGTGCCGTGCGGCCTGGCCGCCGAGGACGGCCTGCCGGTGGGGCTGCAGGTGATGGCGCCCGCGCTCGCCGACGACCGCGCGTACCGCGTCGCCGCCGCCTACGAGGTCGCCCGCGACACCGCCTCCGGCGTGCCGTTCGCGTCGACCGTGCCCGATCCCGCCGCGCTGCAGGGAGCGTCATGACCACCGTCGAGGCCGCGCCGTACACCGTCGAGGAGGTCTGCGAGCGCTTCGACCCCGTGATGGGGCTCGAGGTGCACGTGGAGCTCAACACCGCGACGAAGATGTTCTGCGGGTGCCGCAACGAGTTCGGCGCGGAGCCGAACACGCACGTGTGCCCGGTGTGCCTTGGCCTGCCCGGCTCGCTGCCGCGGGTCAACGCCCGGGCGGTGGAGAGCGCGGTGACCATCGGCCTCGCGCTGAACTGCTCGGTGCGCGCACGCAGCGGCTTCGCCCGGAAGAACTATTTCTACCCGGACATGCCGAAGAACTTCCAGATCTCCCAGTACGAGGACCCGATCGTCTTCGACGGGTACCTCGACGTTCCGCTCGACGACGGGTCGACGTGGCGGGTGGAGATCGAGCGCGCGCACATGGAGGAGGACACCGGGAAGTCGCTGCACATGGGCGGCGCCACCGGTCGCATCCACGGCGCCGACTACTCGCTGCTCGACTACAACCGGGCCGGCGTCCCGCTCATCGAGATCGTCACCAAGCCGATCACCGGCGCGGGGACGAGGGCGCCGGAGGTGGCCCGCGCGTACGTCTCCGCGCTGCGCGACGTCGTCAAGGGCCTCGGGGTATCCGACGTGCGCATGGACCAGGGCTCGATGCGCTGCGACGCGAACGTCTCGCTCATGCCGAAGTGCTCGACGACCTTCGGCACCCGCACCGAGACCAAGAACGTCAACTCACTGCGCTCGATCGAGCGCGCGGTGCGCTACGAGATGGGCCGGCAGGCGGGCGTCCTGCTCGCCGACGGGACGGTGCGGCAGGAGACCCGCCACTTCGACGAGCAGTCCGGCACCACCTCGCCGGGACGCGCGAAGGAGACCCTCGCCGACTACCGCTACTTCCCCGAGCCGGACCTCGTGCCCATCGAGCCGTCGACGTCGTGGATCGAGCGGCTGCGGGCGGGGCTGCCCGAGCGCCCGTGGGAGCGTCGCGGGCGCATCCAGTCCGAGTGGGGTCTCTCGGACGAGGAGCTGCGGGACCTGGTCAACGCCGGCGCGCTCGATCTCGTGGCCGCCACCGTCGACGCGGGGGCGCCCTCGGAGTCGGCCCGCTCCTGGTGGGTGTCCTACCTCGCCCAGCAGGCCAACACCGAGGGCGTCGCCCTCACCGAGCTCGCGATCACGCCGGAGCAGGTCGCGCGCGTGATCGCCCTGGTCGCCGAGGGGACCCTGACGAACAAGCTGGCCCGTCAGGTGGTCGACGGGGTGCTGGCCGGCGAGGGGTCGCCGGACGAGGTGGTCGCCGGGCGCGGCCTCGCCGTCGTCAGCGACGACTCGGCTCTGACCGCCGCGGTCGACGAGGCGCTCGCCGCGCAGCCCGCCGTCGCGGAGAAGATCCGGGCCGGCAAGACGAAGGCCGCCGGTGCGATCGTGGGCGCGGTGATGAAGGCGACCCGCGGGCAGGCGGATGCGGCACGCGTCCAGTCGCTGGTGCTCGAGCGGGTCGGCACCTCCTCCTAGACCTCGGCTGATCACCGATCGTGTCGTGCGGTCGCTCAGCGTGAGATCGGTTACTCCGGTGGACTCGCCGTGACCGATCCGTAACCCGAACCGGCCTCATCCGTTGGGGTGTACGGAGAACAGCTCGTGGCTGGACTCCAGGCGGAGGCACTCTTGACCCTCCGACCGGTCGTACATACGCACACCGATAGGAGGAGGCCTTCGCATGGGCGCTCATCACGCTCCCCGCTCGTCGTCCCACGCCGCCCGCCTCGCAGGCCGCGGAGCCTTCACGGCCGCCACGGCTCTCGCACTCGCCGGCGGCACCGCGTCGCTCGCGTTCGCGTCGGCGGCGCCGCACGCGCCGACGACGCAGGACATCAAGGAGCACGCCGGCAACGGGACGCACGAGGTCCTGGACGCCGCGAAGTCGTCCCCGTTCTCGAAGGTCTCGCACGCCTCGGCGCACGACGTGTCGAGCTCGATGAAGCAGCACGCCGCGGACGCCACGAGCAAGGCGTCGTCGGTGCCGTCCGCGCCGTCGTCGCTGCCGATCTCCGACATGGGGAGCGACACGGGCCACGCGCTCTCGAACGCGGCGACCGATGCGCAGCACGCGCACACCAACTGGACCGCCGCGGCGAAGGAAGGCCTCACCTCGGACGAGGCCGGCGAGCAGTTCGGGCTCATGAAGGACGACGTGGCGCACGCCGCCGACAACGGCAAGGCCGACGTGACGCATTGGCTGTCCTTCTCCTAAAGGACCGTCCGGGGCGCCCCACCCCGGACCGCGGCGGTCCCTCGCCGGCCCGTCCGACCGACTCCGACACGGTCGGACGGCTCCGCGGGGAGCCGCCCGCTCCCCGAAGACACGGCCCCGCCCCCGGCACCGCTGCCCCGGTGCCGGGGACGGGGCCGTGGAGCGTGCGAGGTCAGTCGGGGCCGGAGCCGCCGCCCGAGGGTGGGCGGATGCGGATGACGCGGTCGTCAGTGGCGCCGGGGGTGCCGCCGGGGTCCCTGTTCACGGTGGAGATCCAGAGCATGCCGTCGGAGGCGAGGTCGGCCCCGGAGATGCGTCCGTAGGTGTTCTGCAGGACCGCCTCGGGGGCGCCGACGAACCGCCCCTCCGCGGTGGGCTTGAGCGTGAAGAGCGCCTTCGCCCCGCTCAACCCGACGAAGAGCGAGCCGCCACCGGCCGCGCAGCCGTCGACGCCCGGCCGGTCGGGCCAGGTCCACGCCGGGGCCGCGGCCGCGGCGGCGCCCGGCACCGAGCCCGGGCGGACGGCCAGCAGGACGTCGCGGGTGCCCGCGCGGTCGCTCACCCACGTGGTGTTCGAGGCGACGTCGGGGCACACGTCGCCGGGGGAGTGCAGCCCGGAGCCGATCACCGGCGACGACGGGTCGGGGTCGCCCGGTGCGGGCCGGCCGAACGGGTCGATGCGCAGCAGCTTGCCGGCGAGCGAGGTCGGGGCGGCGGCGGACGCCGGGTCGCCCGCGTCCCCGGTGGCCACGAGCAGCGTCCCCGTGGGCTCCACGCCGATCGCGCCCCGGTTGTCCGACGCGCCGCGCGGGATGCCGGCCAGGACCGGCTTCGGGACGTCGCCCTCGGCGATGCGCAGCACGGCATTCCCGGCCGCCGTCGTCGCGTAGGCGTAGATCAGCTGGTCCTCGTCGTAGGTGGGGGAGAGCGCGAGCCCGGTCAGCCCGCCGTCGCCGGTGGCGTCGACGGGCACGGTCGCGACGACCTGGGGTGGGGTGTCGGGCGCGACGCGCAGGATGCGGCCGGTCGTGCGCTCCGCGACGAGTGCCGCCTGGCCGCCGGGCAGCGTGACGACCGCCGAGACCGGCGCCAGGCACGTCGCCACCACCTGCGGGTCCGGGTCCACACACGGGCCCGGCGCGGGCACGGGTCCGCCCGGTGGCGGGCCCACGGGCGGCGAGGGCTCCGAGGGCGCGGGCGACTGCGGCGACGGGACCTTCTCGGGGCCGATCTCGGGGTTGTCGCGCCACGGCTGTGACGACGCGTCCGGGAACCGGGCGCATCCCCCGGCGAGCAGGGCGAGCACGACGAGCAGCACGGCGGCGGTGCCGCGCAGCGTCCTCACCCCGGGACCGGACACGAGCGGGCAGCCTAGGCGTCGGGGGCTGAGCGCTCCGTGAACCGGTCCGTCGGGCCACCGGCGGGCGCACTAGCCTCACGGTGGTGGCCGAGAAGAGCGAGCTGATCGTCCTGGTACCCGACGAGGTCGGGGAGCGCGCCCTCGCCTCGCTCGAGGGCGTCCGGGCGGTGCGCTACGACGAGTCCGCAGGGCCCGAGGGCCTTCCCTCCGAGGCGGCCGAGGCCGAGGTCCTCATCCCGGGCTTCCTGGCCCAGGAGGCCGCGGCCGCCATGATCCAGGCGTGTCCGAAGGTGCGGCTCGTCCAGCTGCTCTCGGCGGGCGCCGAGAAGTTCGTCGGCCATCTGCCCGAGGGCGTCGCCCTCTCCGACTGCCAGGGTGCGCACGGTGGGGTCACCGCGGAGTGGGTGCTCGCCGTCGTCCTCGCGGTGGTCCGGGAGATCCCCGCGTTCGTGCGCAACCAGCTCACCGCCACGTGGGACCAGCACCTCACCGACACCCTGACCGGCAAGCACATCCTGCTCGTCGGCGCAGGCGACCTCGCGGAGCAGACCTCGCGCCGGCTCGCGCCGTTCGACGTCGGGTCGGTGACGCGGGTCGGCACCCGGGCGCGCGAGGGCGTCCACGGGGTCGACGAGCTGCCCGACCTCCTGCCCGAGGCCGACGTCGTCGTGCTCCTCGTCCCCCTCACCGACGCCACCCGCGGCCTGGTCGACGCCGGGTTCCTCGCCGCCATGGCAGACGACGCGATCCTCGTCAACGCCGCCCGTGGCCCCGTCGTGCAGACCGACGCCCTGCTCGCGGAGCTGCAGGCCGGCCGGCTGCGCGCCGCGGTCGACGTCACCGACCCCGAGCCGCTCCCCGCCGACCACCCGCTCTGGTCGGCGCCGGGCCTGCTGCTCACCCCGCACGTCGGGGGCAGCGTGCCGGGGCACCTCGACCGCGCCTACCGCGTCGTCACCACCCAGATCGAGGCGGTGCGCGCCGGGCAGGACCCGCCGAACCTCGTCGTCGGGCAGTACTGAATCCTCCCCGCGCCGCGTGGCGACGTGATCACTCCGTCCGGGTCGCCGTAGGCTGCGTCGTCGTGGGCCGGCGCAGATCCACCGCGGCGGGGGTGCCGGCATCGGTGCTGGGCTTCGAGCGCGCGCCGGAGGACACCGCGGTGTTCCCGTGGCGGGTCGGCGAGGACGCGCTCGGCTCCCCGGCCGACGAACCGGTCGCGACGCGGGCCGTGCTCGTGCGCCCGTGGGGCGCCGACGTCGGGCTGCTGCTCGTCCGGGTGGTGCTCGGGATCACCGCGTTGCTCGACGGCGCGCGGGCGCTGTTCGACCTGCCGCGCGGGCACGGGTCCGCGGACACCGTCGCCACCCTGATCGCCGGCTACGGCTTCGCGCCGGTGGCGCCGCTCGTCACCGCCTACGGATGGGTCCAGCTCGGGGCCGGGGTGCTCGTGGGGCTCTGGGTGTTCGCGTCCTTCGCGGCGTCCGCGCTGCTGGCGGTCGAGGTGGTGGCGCTGGCGGTGAGCCTCCCCGCCGCGTGGGCCGCGCTCGCCGTCGGACCGGTCGAGGCGCCGCTCTTCGGGCTGGTGCTTGCAGGCGTGGTCGTGCTGGTCGGGCCGGGGCGCATCAGCGGCGACGCCGACCGTGCCTGGTTCCGTGCCCAGACACCGGTCGGCGTCGTCTGCACGATCATCGGGCTCGGCACCGGCCTGACCGCGCTGTTCGCCTTCCGCTAGAGCTGACGGACGGCGCCCGTCGCCCCGGACGTCACGAGCTTCGCGTACGCCCGCAGCGCGCTGGTGAGATCGCGGTGGCGCTCGTGCGCGGGCTGCCAGGGGCGCTCCGAAGCCTCCATCTTGGCCCGACGCTCGGCGAGCACGTCGTCGTCGACGAGCAGTTCGATGCGCCGGGAGTCGACGTCGATGAGGATTCTGGTCGCCGTTCTCGACGAGCGCGATGACGCCACCGGCCGCGGCCTCCGGGGAGATGTGCCCGACGCTGATGCCCGACGACCCGCCCGAGAAGCGGCCATCGGTGATCAGCGCGCACACCGCGCCCAGGCCCGCGCCCTTGAGGAACGCCGTCGGGTGCAGCATCTCCTGCATGCCCGGCCCGCCTGCGGGGCCCTCGTAGCGCACGACGACGACGTCGCCGGGCTGCACCTCACGGTTCAGGATGATCGAGACGGCCTCCTCCTGGGAGTCCACGACGCGCGCCGGTCCTCGGAAGTGGCGTCCGTTCTCGGGCAGCCCGGCGCTCTTGATGACCGCGCCGTCGGTGGACAGGTTCCCGGTGAGCACCGCGAGGCCGCCGTCCGCGCTGTGGGCGTGCGCGACGTCGCGGATGCACCCGGTGGCCGCGTCGGTGTCGAGCGAGCTCCAGCGGTTCCGTGTCGAGAAGGGCTCGGTGGTCCGGACGCCGCCGGGCGCGGCGTGGTAGAGCTCGATCGCCTCGTCGGACGGCTGCTCGGCACGGATGTCCCAGGCGCCGAGCCAGGCGTCGAGGGAATCGGAGTGCACGGCGTGGACGTCGCGGTGGAGCAGTCCGGCGCGGTCGAGCTCGCCGAGGATCGCGGGGATGCCGCCGGCACGGTGGACGTCCTCCATGTGGTAGCTGGAGTTCGGCGCGACCTTCGACAGGCACGGCACCCGCCGGCTGACCGCGTCGATGTCGGCCAGGGTGAAGTCCAGGCCGGCCTCGTGGGCCGCGGCGAGGATGTGCAGGACGGTGTTGGTGGAGCCGCCCATCGCGACGTCGAGCGCCATCGCGTTCTCGAACGCGTGCTTGCCCGCGACCCGGCGCGGCAGGACCGACTCGTCGTCGTGCTCGTAGTACCGGCGCGCCAGCTCGACCACGGTGCGCCCCGCCTGCTCGAAGAGCGCCCCGCGGGCGGCGTGCGTGGCCAGGGTGGAGCCGTTGCCGGGCAGGGAGAGCCCGAGCGCCTCGGTGAGGCAGTTCATCGAGTTCGCCGTGAACATGCCCGAGCACGAGCCGCAGGTGGGGCAGGCGGAGCGCTCGACCTCGGTGAGGCCCTCGTCGTCGACCTCGCTCGAGGCGCTGGCCGAGATCGCGGTGATGAGGTCGGTCGGGGCCTGCGCCACGCCCTCGACGACGACGGCCTTGCCGGCCTCCATCGGCCCGCCGGAGACGAACACCGTCGGGATGTCGAGGCGCATCGCCGCGTTGAGCATCCCCGGGGTGATCTTGTCGCAGTTCGAGATGCAGACCAGGGCGTCCACGGCGTGGCCCTGGACCATGTGCTCGACGGCGTCGGCGATCACCTCGCGGCTCGGCAGCGAGTGGAGCATGCCGCCGTGGCCCATCGCGATGCCGTCGTCGACGGCGATGGTGTGGAACTCGCGCGCGATGCCGCCCGCCTCGCGCACCGCGCCGGCGACGATCTCGCCGAGCTCCTTGAGGTGGACGTGGCCGGGCACGAACTGCGTGTAGGAGTTCGCGATCGCGACGAGCGGCTTGCCGAAGTCGTCGTCGGTCATGCCGGTGGCCCGCCACAGGGCGCGAGCGCCTGCGGCGTTGCGGCCCTGGGTGGTGACGCGGGAGCGGAGCGGCGGCACGGGGAGTCCTCCTGGAACGGGCACGGGGGTGTGCCCGGCGAGATTACGCCGGGGTCCTCCGGCCTCCCGGAGCGCGGCCCAGGCTCTGGGCGATCTGGAGTACGTGGGGCAGGTGGGTGGGGGCTTGGGCGTGCGTGGCGTGCCAGGCGCGGCGTCCCGACGTGGGGCCGCTGCCGGTGAGCGCGATCAGGAGCCGCGGTGGGTGCCCTCGTCGTCGTCCGGGCTGGCCCCATCGCGGAGTCCGTCGCCGCCGATGTTCCCGTCGTCGGCGCGCAGGCCGCCGACACCCCCGCCGTCGACACTCGCGGCGATGGCACTGGCGGTTCCGGTACTCGTGGCGTCGGCGGGCTCGCCGTCAGGGGCGGGGCCCTGGTCTTCGGAGGCCTGGCGGGCGCGCAACCGGGCCACCCGCATGCGGGCGGCCTCCAGTTCGCGGGCGTGGTCTGCGGCGGCCTCGACCTCGGCCGGGCTCGGCGCGCTGACCCGTCCGCCGCTCGCCTCCCCGACCCGCCCGAGGTCGCGGATGCGCACCCCGCGCAGCTCGAGATCGGCGCCCTCGTGCGGGATCGCGTGCACCCACCCGCGCTCGACCAGGCGCAGCGTCGTCACCTCCGACCACGCCAGCGAGCGCGTGCCCACGACCCCGCGTACGTGCAGGCCCTCGACGTCCACCCGGGTCCTGGAGCGCACGACCCAGACGGCCGCTGCGACCGGGATCAGGAAGAGCAGGAACCACGCTCCACCCTGGAACGCGATCGGGGACATGCACATCGCGAGGAAGCCGAGGGCCACCAGAGCAACGGTCGGGACGGCACGGAAGGTGGCCGGACGGGGGTCCGGATCGCCCGCGGCAGCGTTATCCGGCGCGTCCGTCGGCACTGCGGTCGTCCCCCGCTCCTCGCTCACGTCCGCGATGGTGCCAGCCGCGGGCCTGGGTCGTCAGAAGGGCGGCTCCTCGGGCCAGGGGTCGTGGGGTGCCGGGGTGGGGGTCGGCTGGTCGGGTGGGGTGTTGTGGGTGCGGGCGCGTTGTCGGAGGTGTTCGGCGGTGGCGCGGGCGGCGTCGGTGAAAAAGCCGTGTCGGTTGCGGCGGGGGCTGCCGGGTGGGTGGGTCGGTGGGGGCGGGTCCCAGAGGCGGGTGGGGATCGAGCAGGGAGCGCCGTCGGCCGGTGGGACGGGGTCGGGCAGCGGGTCGTAGGGCTCGGGGGCGATGTGGTGGGTCCGGCCGGTGGGGGAGGTCCAGTCGAAGTGGCCGGGGCGGGGCTGCTGCACGCTCCAGCCCGAGGCGGGGTCGTGTTTGCCGGTGTGGTCGCGGCGGCAGATCGCGCCGAGGTCTTCGGCGACGGTGAGTCCGCCCTCGGTGACCGGGGTGGTGTGGTCGATGTCGCAGCCCGCGGCGTCGGTGCTGCAGCCCGGGGCGCGGCAGGTCTGGTCGCGGGCGTGGATCCAGGCGCGCAGCGCGGCGCTGGGCAGCCGGCGGCCGGCTTCGGCGCGGGTGTGGGCGGGGTGGTCCTCGGCGGGGCGGGCGCGGGCACGGGTGAGGGCGCCGGCGGCGCGCTCAAGCAACGCCAGCGCGTCCCCGGGGACGAGGGTGGTGGTGCCGCCGGGGGGCCCGGGCAGCGCCGCGCGGGGTTCGAGGTCGCCGGCCGCGGGGGCCAGCGCTTCGCGCAGCGCGTCGAGTTCGCTGGTGGAGGCGGTGATCTCGACGATGTGGTGGCGTCGCCGGCCCTGGATCGGGGGTGGGCCGTGGCCGGGCAGGCGCAGGGTCAGCACGTGCTCGAGGTCGCCGTGCGGGTGGTAGAGCAGGAGTCGGCCGGTGGCGTGGGCGCGGGCCCAGGCCATCGACACCGCGACCGCGGTGGTCACCGGGCCGCGGCCGGGGATCTCGCCGGGGCGGCGGTCGAGGCCGAGCACGGTACCCAGCCCGACGCGTAGCGCGACGCGGGCCAGGAACGGGATCGCCTCCCGCCGCGACCCGCGCCGGCTTTCGGCCAGACCGACAGCGCTCTCGATCAGGCCACGCTGGGCGCCCACGCCGAGCTCGTCAGCACATGGACCGGTAGCGGGTTCGGCGCCCTGGTCGTCGGCGCCGTGGTCGTCGGCGCCCTGGTCGTCCGGGCCGTCGGGGCCGTGGCCGTCGGGGCCGTGGTCGGGGGTGGGGCCACCGAAGCGGGCCACGACATGGTCGATGACGTCGTGGTCCCACAGCCCGGCGCCGTCGGGGCCGGTCAGGGTGAGCATCACCTCGGATTCGATGGGCCCGACCGGGGCGTCCAGCCCGGCCGCGCGCAGCCGTTTCGCGACCGCGCGGCCGAGCGCGACGATGCGGTCATGGGCGTCCTGGGCGGGTTCCTCGGGCAGGTCGAGCCCGCACAGCTCCGCCGCCCCCGAGGGCGCGATCGCGAACGACACCCGCCGCCGGGTGATCGCCGCGGCCCGCCGCGCGGCGGCCCAGTCCGGGTCGACCGCCTCGGCGGCCTGCTCGATCCTGCGGCGCAGCGCCTGGAACGCCAGCCGCGGCGCGACCGGCAGCACCCGCTCGACCACGGTGCGGGCCTGGGTGGTGTCCAGCTCGGCCAGGGTGGTGGTGAAGATCGCGGCCTTGTGCTCCTCGAGCACCCCGGTGGCCATCGCCTCCCCCAGCGCGGGCAGGCGCTCCAGGACTTGGCGGGCGAACTCCACCCGGGCGGCGGCATAGGCCTGCGACCAGCCCAACGAGGCCGCCACGATCTTCCCGGCGCGGGCCCGGTCGGGGACGCGTTCGCGGGTGCCGGCCTGGGCGCGGCTGGTCTCGAGTAGCCAGCGGGCCAGCGCCAGCGCGGCGCGGTTGGTGTGGCTGAACCAGGCGCTCATCCCGGCATCGACCCACTGGCCGGGCAGCGCGGCCGGGTCGGCGGCGGCGAGCACCCAGCCCGGGGGCAGCTGCGCCGGGTCGTGCAGGTCCTCGGGATCCGGACACGGCAGATCAGCCTCGACCGACCCGGCGACATCCTCGTCGTCGTCGGGGCCGTGCTGCCACCCCACCACCACTGACATACCCGAACACTAGTTCGAGGGTCCGACACTCACCGGCCCGCGAACCGGCCGCAGCGCCCGCCCGACGATCACGATCCGATCACGAACGAGGAAGGCCCGCGGAACGGATCACCCCGGGCCGGGATGGTCGTGCCCCGCGGGCCGCGTGATACCGTCATCGGCGTGCAGCAGCGAATTCTCGTACTCGCCGGGCGCGTCAGCGTCTGACGAGCTCCGTGCTCGCTGCCCGAGAGCCCTGACGCGCCTGCCCTCTCCGCCCACCGGCGGCGAGGGCTTTTTCGTGTTCGCACCCCACCTCGTCCCGACCAGAGGCTGATCACCGATGACCACAGCCCGACCTCGTCCGGCTCCGCGATCCGGCGCGCCGACCGAGCAGCAGGACACGGCCGCACAGCCGCCGTCCCGCCCGGCCGCGCCCCGCCCGGCCCGCACCGACCCCGTCCCGGCGACGGGGGCCCAGTCCCTCGTGCGCTCGCTCGAGGCCGTGGGCTGCGACGTCATCTTCGGCATTCCGGGCGGGGCGATCCTCCCGGCGTACGACCCCCTCTACGACTCCACGCTCGTGCGCCACGTCCTGGTCCGCCACGAGCAGGGCGCGGGCCACGCCGCCACCGGGTACGCGCAGGCCACCGGCCGGGTCGGTGTCTGCATCGCGACGTCGGGTCCCGGTGCGACGAACCTGGTGACGCCGCTGGCGGACGCGATGCTGGACTCGGTGCCGGTGGTCGCGATCACCGGGCAGGTCGGACGCAAGATGATCGGCACCGACGCGTTCCAGGAAGCCGACATCTGCGGCATCACGCTGCCGATCACCAAGCACAACATGCTGGTCACCGACCCGGCGGACATCCCCCGGGCGATCACCGAGGCGTTCCACATCGCGGCCACGGGACGCCCGGGCCCCGTCCTGGTCGACCTGCCCAAGGACGTGCTACAGGCCCAGACCACGTTCTCGTGGCCGGCGCAGACGGAGCTGCCGGGCTACCGCCCCACGACGAAGCCGCACGGCAAGCAGATCCGCGAGGCCGCCCGGCTGATCTCCGCCGCACAGCGCCCGGTGCTCTACGTCGGCGGCGGTGTCGTCAAGGCCGAGGCGTCCGCCGAGCTGGTGGAGCTCGCCCGCGAGACCGGCGCACCCGTCGTCACCACCCTGATGGCGCGTGGTGCGTTCCCGGACTCGCACCCGCAGAACCTGGGCATGCCCGGCATGCACGGCACCGTCGCGGCAGTGGCCGCGATGCAGAAGGCCGACCTGCTGGTCGCGCTCGGCGCCCGCTTCGACGACCGCGTGACCGGGGACCTCACGACGTTCGCGCCCGAGGCGAAGGTCGTGCACGCCGACATCGATCCCGCCGAGATCGGCAAGAACCGGGTCGCGGACGTCCCGATCGTCGGTGACGCGCGCGAGGTCATCGGCGAGCTCACCGCGGCCCTGCGGGCGGCCGAGGGCGGGACCCCCGACCTCACGACGTGGTGGAACCAGCTCAACTCCTGGCGCGAGACGTTCCCGCTCGGCTACGACGAGCCGGCCGACGGCACGCTCTCCCCGGAGTACGTCATCGAGCGGATCGGCAAGATCGCCGGCCCCGAGGCGATCTACGCGGCGGGGGTCGGCCAGCACCAGATGTGGGCCGCACAGTTCATCGGCTACGAGCACCCGCGCACGTGGCTCAACTCCGGGGGCGCCGGGACCATGGGCTACGGGGTGCCTGCGGCGATGGGCGCCAAGGTCGGGAAGCCCGACACCACCGTCTGGTGCATCGACGGCGACGGTTGCTTCCAGATGACCAACCAGGAGCTCGCCACCTGCGCGATCGAGGGCATCCCGATCAAGGTCGCCGTCATCAACAACGGGAACCTCGGCATGGTCCGCCAGTGGCAGAACCTGTTCTACGGCGAGCGCTACTCCCACACCGAGCTCGGCACCCACAAGCACCGCGTGCCCGACTTCGTGATGCTCGCCGAGGCGCTGGGCTGCGAGGGGCTGCGCTGCGAGTCCAGGGACGACGTCGACCGGGTCATCGAGCAGGCCATGGCGGTCGTCGACCGCCCCGTCGTCATCGACTTCATCGTCGGCGCCGATGCGCAGGTCTGGCCGATGGTCGCCGCCGGCACCGGCAACGACCAGATCATGGCGGCCCGCGACATCCGGCCGCTGTTCGACGACCCGGAGGCCGGCGGCGCCGACGAGGTCGTCACCAACCTCGAGCGCGAGGACGAGTCCTGATGAGCACCCACACCCTCTCGGTCCTCGTCGAGGACAAGCCCGGCGTGCTGGCCCGCATCTCGGGCCTGTTCTCGCGGCGCGGCTACAACATCCAGTCGCTCGCGGTCGGGCCCACCGAGGAGACCGGCATCTCGCGGATGACGATCTGCGTGAGCGTCGACGAGTTCCCCCTCGAGCAGGTCACCAAGCAGCTCAACAAGCTGGTGAACGTCATCAAGATCGTCGAGCTGGAACCGACGTCGTCGGTCCAGCGTGAGCTCGTGATGCTCAAGGTCCGCGCGGACGCCACCGTGCGCTCCCAGGTGCTCGAGGTGACCCAGATGTTCCGGGCCAAGGTGGTCGACGTCGCTCCCGACGCCGTGACCGTCGAGGCCACCGGCACCGCCGACAAGCTCTCGGCGCTGCGCCGGATGCTCGAGCCCTACGGCATCCGGGAGATCGTGCAGTCCGGCATGGTGGCCCTGTCCCGCGGTCCGCGGGCCATCGCCGCCAACCGCTGAAACCAGGAAGGAACCCGCAGTCCCCATGAGCACCATCGGTAGCGCCGAGGTCTTCTACGACGCCGACGCCGACCTCTCGATCATCCAGGGCCGCAAGGTCGCCGTCATCGGATACGGCAGCCAGGGCCACGCGCACGCGCTCTCGCTGCGCGACTCCGGCGTCGACGTCCGCATCGGCCTGCCCGAGTCCTCGAAGTCCCGCGCCGCGGCGCAGGAGGAGGGCCTGCGGGTCGTCACGCCCGCCGAGGCGTCCGCGGAGGCCGACCTGATCATGATCCTGGCGCCGGACACCAAGCAGCGCTACATCTACGCCAACGACATCGCGCCGAACCTGAACAGCGGCGACGCGATCTTCTTCGGGCACGGCTTCAACATCCGCTACGACCTCATCCAGCCGCCGTCGGACGTCGACGTCGCCATGGTCGCCCCGAAGGGCCCGGGCCACCTGGTCCGTCGTCAGTTCGTGGACGGCAAGGGCGTCCCGTGCCTCATCGCCGTCGAGCAGGAGGCCTCGGGCAACGCCCAGGCCCTCGCGCTCTCCTACGCGACGGCGATCGGCGGCGGCCGCGCCGGCATCATCAAGACCACCTTCACCGAGGAGACCGAGACCGACCTCTTCGGCGAGCAGGCGGTGCTCTGCGGCGGCACGTCGGCGCTGGTCCAGGCCGGGTTCGAGACGCTCGTCGAGGCCGGCTACCAGCCCGAGATCGCCTACTTCGAGTGCCTCCACGAGCTCAAGCTCATCGTCGACCTCATGTACGAGAAGGGCATCTACGGCCAGCGCTGGAGCTGCTCGGACACCGCCGAGTACGGCGACCTGACCCGTGGACCGCGCATCATCAACTCCGCGGTCAAGGAGGAGATGGGCCGGATCCTCGGCGAGATCCAGGACGGCTCGTTCGCCCGTGAGTGGATCGCCGAGGACGAGAACGGCCGCCCGAACTTCACCAAGCTCGAGGAGGAGGGCAAGGCCCACCAGATCGAGCAGGTCGGCGCCAAGCTGCGTGGTCTGATGCCGTGGATCGGGCGCGACCGCACCTGAGTGCCGTGCCCGGCCGCTGCGCAGCAACGGCACGTTCCTGACGTCTGGCGTCAGGACGGCGCCGTTCAGGCGAAGTGTCCGACGACGGCGGGCGTACCCGACTGGTACGTCCGCCGTAGTCGTTCATCCCTACCGGCAGCGCGCCCCTCGGCTGTCCACAGCCCGCCCGCTCCGCGTACCACCCTCCACCGGATCCTGCGCACGCTGCGGTCCGTGAAGCGACGAAGCTGGGCGGACGACCTGGAGCGCATCCGCGCCGAGCCCGTGGACGACACCATCCACGTGCGGACACTCGTACGCATCGGGATCCCGGAGGGCACGGCCTATCGACGGTGTCGTCACGGCGGGCCCTGGACTTGATGGCCCCCGCGACGATCCGGCTGAGCACCGGGACTCCCACCCGGCGGCAGCTCGTCCGCGCCGGCCTCGTCTACGCGGGAGACCTGGCCGTGGTCACCGGGCTCGACGCCGCTCGCGCCCACCAGCTGCGCCGCGGTGAGCTGCCCCCGGCGGTTCACCTGCTCGTCCCCGCGGGGATGCGGGTGCAGTCGACGCCGACGATCAGGATCGAGCGCACGAAGCGACTGCGCCCGGCGTTGCTGCGCGACGACCTGCCGGTGGCGCCCCTCGAACGGTGCGTCCTCGACGCGGTGCGCAAGATGCGGGATCGCTCCGACATCGCGGCGATCCTCACCGAGCCGGTGCAGCGGCGGATGGTCCTTGTCGACACCCTCGTCGAGGAGCTCGACGCCGGTTCCCGACGAGGCAGCGCGATCCCGCGGGCGGTGCTGCGGGCCGCGGCGGACGGCGCGCGGTCGGCGGCCGAGTTCGACTTCCACGCCTGGTGGTCGAGTTCCCCCGACCTGCCGTCGCGAGTGGTCTTCAACGTGCGGATCAGCAACGCCACCGGCCTGCTCGGGATCGCGGACGCCTACCTGCCGGAGATCGGGCTCGTGCTGCCCATCGACTCCGTCGAACAGCACTTCGCGACGTCGGACCAGGTGATCGAGACCGTGCCTACCGGTCGGCGGGGCTCCACGTGTTCGGGATCCGGCCGACTCGGATCGCGACCGACCCAGCTGGTCTCCACCGGGACGTGCTCGACGCGATCGCCGTGGCGAGGAGCCTGCCGACACCGCTCGTGCAGTGGCAGCCCGACCTGCCGCGGTCGGCCTGACGTCGGGCGACCCCCCGGTGTGTGAGCGGCGCCGTTCTGACGTCAGACGTCAGGATCGCGCCGTTGCTGCCGACGGGCTCGGGGTGGCCTCGATGTGTGAACGGCGCCGTTCTGACGTCAGACGTCAGGATCGTGCCGTTGCTGCCGTGCGGGTCAGGCGGGCCCGGGGGACCGTGAGACCTGGTTCACAGGACGGCGATAAGGTCGCGTGACCGTGGGCACGATGACCCACCGGCACGCCGATGTGCTCTGTCCGGGTCACGGCGTGCGTTCCCCGCCGCCGACCCAGGAGCGCCGAACACCGTGATCTCGCCGAACCCCAAGCCCGTCGTCCTGATGGCCGAGAAGCTCGCGCCGTCGACGCTGGAGGTGTTCGGCGACGAAGTCGAGATCCGGCAGGTGGACGGGACCGACCGGGCCGCGCTGCTCGAGGCGGTCACGGGCGCCGACGCCCTGCTGGTCCGCAGCGCCACCCAGGTCGACGCCGAGGTGTTCGCCGCCCAGACCCGCCTCGTGGTGGTCGGGCGCGCCGGGGTCGGGCTCGACAACGTCGACGTCCCCGCCGCCACCGCGGCCGGGGTGATGGTCGTCAACGCCCCGACGTCGAACATCGTCTCGGCCGCCGAGCACGCGCTGGCGCTGCTGCTCGCGACCGCCCGCCACATCCCGGCCGCCGACGCCAGCCTGCGCCGCGGCGAGTGGGCCCGCAGCAGGTACTCCGGCGTCGAGATCCAGGGCAAGACCGTCGGCGTCGTCGGCCTGGGCAAGATTGGCCAGCTGTTCGCGAGCCGCATCGCCTCGTTCGAGACCCACGTCATCGCCTACGACCCGTACCTGCCGCAGAGCCGCGCCGCCCAGCTGGGCATCGAACTGGTCTCCCTCGACGAGCTCCTGCAGCGGTCCGACATGATGACGATCCACTTGCCGAAGACCCCGGAGACCCAGGGCCTCATCGGCAAGGAGGCGCTCGCGAAGACCAAGCCCGGCGTCATCATCGTCAACGCCGCCCGCGGCGGTCTCGTCGACGAGGAGGCCCTCGCCGAGGCCATCCGCTCCGGGCACGTCGCCGGAGCCGGCGTCGACGTCTACGTCACCGAGCCCACCACCTCCAGCCCGCTCTTCGAGCTCGAGCAGGTCACGGCCACGCCGCACCTCGGCGCCTCGACCACCGAGGCCCAGGACCGTGCGGGCACCGACGTCGCCCACAGCGTCCTGCGCGCGCTGCACGGCGACTTCGTCCCCGACGCCGTCAACGTCCAGGGCGGCAGCGTCGGTGAGGAGGTCCGGCCCTGGCTGGGGATCACCCAGAAGCTCGGGACGCTGCTCTCCACCCTGGTCGGGCAGCCGTCCACCATCACCGTCCAGGTTCGCGGCGAGCTCGCCGCCGAGGACGTCGGGGTGCTGGAGCTGGCGGCGCTGCGCGGGGTCTTCGGCGAGGTCGTCGACGAGCCCGTCACCTTCGTCAACGCGCCCGCGCTGGCCGCCGAGCGCGGCGTCACCGTCGAGGTCGAGACCGCGAGCGAGAGCCCGAACCACCGCAGCGTCGTCACGCTGCGCGCCGTCCCCGACGGGGGTGAGCCCGTCACCGTCTCCGGGACCCTGACCGGCTTCGACCAGGTGGAGAAGCTCGTCGAGATCAACGGGCGCTCCTTCGACATCCGCGCCGCCGGGGACGTGGTGCTCATCGAGTACACCGATCGGCCCGGAGCGCTGGGCCAGGTGGGTACCCTGCTGGGGGAGGCGGGCGTCAACATCGAGGCCGCGCAGATGTCGCAGACCCGCGACAAGGTGTCGTCGGTGATCCTGCTGCGCGTCGACCAGGCCGTCCCCCAGGACGTCCTGGCCCCGATCGGGCAGGCGCTGGACGCCCGCACCACCCGACTGATCCCCTTCGGCTGACATCGAACGGGTGACGTCGATGCGCCGCGACCGTCTCCCGGGTGATCCGGTGCGGAGCCCCTTCGACACGCGCGGTAGCCTCCACCGCAGGTGAGCCCGGTCGCACCATCGAGGTCGGCCCGTCGGGGGAGGAAGTCTGGTCATGCGACTCGCGGTGGTTCCCGGGGACGGCATCGGTCCCGAGGTCGTCGGGGAAGCGCTGAAGGTCCTCGGGGAGGTCGCCCCGCAGATCGAGTCCACGCACTACGACCTCGGAGCCGCGCGCTGGCACTCGACCGGTGAGCTCCTGCCGGAGTCGGTGCTCACCGAGCTGCGCGACCACGACGCGATCCTGCTCGGCGCGGTCGGCGACCCGTCGGTGCCCAGCGGCATCCTCGAGCGCGGACTGCTGCTGCGCCTGCGCTTCGAGCTCGACCATCACGTGAACCTGCGCCCGGCCCGCCTCTACCCGGGCGTGCGCGGCCCGCTGTCCGCCCAGCCGGAGATCGACCTCGTCGTCGTCCGCGAGGGCACCGAGGGCCCCTATGCCGGCACCGGCGGCCTGCTGCGCAAGGACACCCCGCAGGAGATCGCGACCGAGGTCAGCGTCAACACCGCCTTCGGTGTCGAGCGGGTCGTCCGGGACGCGTTCACCCGCGCCTCGAACCGCCCGCGTCGCAAGCTGACCCTGGTGCACAAGACGAACGTCCTCACCCACGCCGGCTCCCTCTGGTCCCGCGTGGTCGAGGAGGTCTCGCTCGAGCACCCCGAGGTCGCCGTCGACTACCAGCACGTCGACTCCACGACGATCCACCTGATCACCGACCCGTCGCGCTACGACGTGATCGTCACCGACAACCTCTTCGGCGACATCCTCACCGACCTCGCGGCCGCCGTGACCGGGGGCATCGGGCTGGCGGCGTCGGGCAACCTCGACGTCAGCCGTGCCAACCCCAGCATGTTCGAGCCGGTGCACGGCTCCGCGCCCGACATCGCGGGCAAGGGCATCGCGGACCCCACAGCCGCCGTCCTGAGTGTCGCGCTGCTGCTCGACCACCTCGGCGAGCCCGAGCTCGCCCGGCGCGTCGAGGCCGCCGTCGCGTTCGACCTCGCCACGCGTGACCACCAGAACCCCGGCGGGACGTCGGCCGTCGGAGACCGCCTCGCGGCGCTCGTCTCGTCCTCGACGGGGTCGCGCAGCCTGGCCTGAGAAGGTGCGGGGCCCGTCGATCGACGACGTCCTCGCCGTCCTGTGGGGCGTCTGCGGCCTGGGGATCGCCGGCTACTTCGTCCGGCTCGGGCTGCAGAACCGGGACATGGGGGCGTCGGGTCTCCCGCTGCTCGTCCTCGCCGGGGTCGTCCTCGTCGGGTTCACGACGGTGGCCGTGCGTCACCGTCGCCGGGCGCGGGAGGAGCGGGCGGCGCGGCACTCCGGCCCGGTCGGCGGATGGCGCGTCGGGCCCCGGCCGCCGCGGCGCCCTGACCGACGGCGCGCCCCGGCACCCGTCGCCGGGCCCCCGCCCGACCCGCCGGAGCTCTCCGCGTCCGGGCGGGCGGCGCTCGCGCACGTCGTCGGGGTCGCCAACCGCGCCGGTCTCTTCGCTCCGCGCGCCCCGCGCCCGGTCGACCTGGTGGAGGCCGTCGCCGTCGCCGGGGAGCCGGTCACCCTCGAGGTCGTGCTCGCGGCGATCGGCGAGGCCGCCTCCTGGCACCCGGGGTTCCGCGCCAGGGACCACCTGGCCGCGCTCGCGTTCCACGACGCGCACGGCGAGCAGTTGCCCGGGACGCTGGCGGCGCAGGTCGCGGACCTCGACCGGGTCGCCGGGGACGCCCTGGACGTGCGGCTGCGCGAGGTCGACCTGACCGACGAGGGGCGCGCGGCGCGTACCCGGCTGCGGCTGGCGCTCGGCGACGAGGAGCGCACCCTCGACTACCGCGGCGACCCGTGGCAGCTCAGCACCGTCGTGCACGTCGAGGTCGCCCGCGCCCTGCGCGCGGCCGCGCCGGAGGGCCCGTGGTTGGCCTGGACGTGGTCGGACCGGGGCGTGTGGCTCGCGGCGCTGCGACCGGCGGTCCTGGAGCCCCTCAACCGCGAGCTCGGCCGGGCGCTCGAGGGCCCGTGGCGCTGGGTCGACGAGGAGGAACCGGTCGCCGCGGGGGACATGCGCGGGACCCGGTAGCGGCCGGGGGACCCGATCGCCGCCGGGGATAGGGTGGGTGACCGTGCGTCTCGCTCGGATCGCCCACCCCGACGGTGTCTCGTTCGCGGCCCTCCAGTCGCCGACGACGGGCGGCGGGGAACCCACCGCGGGCGACGTCTGCGCGGAGATCGCCGAGCACCCCTTCGGCGACCCGACCTTCACCGGCCGCACCTGGCCGCTCGCCGACGTCCGGCTGCTCGCCCCGATCCTGCCCTCGAAGGTCGTCTGCATCGGCAAGAACTACGCCGAGCACGTCGCCGAGATGGGCGGCGGCGACGCCCCGGCGAACCCGCTGATCTTCCTCAAGCCCTCGACCAGCGTCATCGGGCCCGGCCTGCCGATCCAGCGGCCGCCGGACTCGCAGCGGGTCGACTACGAGGGCGAGCTCGCCGTCGTCATCGGGCAGCCGTGCCGCGACGTGCCCGAGGCGCGCGCGATGGACGTGGTTCTCGGTTACACCGTCGCCAACGACGTCACCGCGCGCGACCTGCAGTCCTCCGACGGGCAGTGGACCCGCGCCAAGGGCTACGACACGTTCTGCCCGCTGGGCCCGTGGATCGAGACCTCGCTCGACCCGTCCGACCTCGCGATCGAGACCACCCTCGACGGTGCCTCGGTGCAGAAGTCGCGCACCAGCATGCTCATCCACGGCATCGAGAAGCAGATCGCCTACATCAGCCGCGTCATGACGCTGCTGCCCGGCGACGCCATCCTCACCGGCACCCCGGCCGGCGTCGGGCCGATGGTCGACGGGCAGACCGTCTCGGTGACGGTGGAGGGCATCGGCACCCTGACGAACCCGGTGAAGGACCGCGAGTGAGCCGACGACGTGGCTCGGGGGCCGAGTCGACCTCGCAGGACTGGGTCGCGACCCTCGCCGACGAGGTGGTCGCGATCCACGAGAAGGAGGGCGCCGGGGACCGGACCATCGTGTGCGCGTCCGGGCTCTCGCCGTCGGGACCCATCCACCTGGGCAACCTCCGCGAGGTCCTCACCCCGCACCTCGTCGCCGACGAGATCCGCCGCCGCGGGATCGCCTGCGAGCACCTGATCTCCTGGGACGACTTCGACCGCTACCGCCGCGTGCCGAAGGGCGTCGAGGGGATCGACGACTCGTGGGCACAGCACGTCGGCAAGCCCCTGACCTCGGTCCCCGCCCCCCGCGGCAGCGCCCACGAGAACTGGGCCGAGCACTTCAAGGCGCCGATGGTCGACGCGCTGGAGCGCCTCGGCGTCCCGTTCCGCGGCATCAGCCAGACCCAGATGTACACCTCCGGTGCCTACGTGGAGCCGACGCTGCTCGCGATGCGCGAGCGCGCGCGCATCGACGGCGTGCTCGGCCGGTTCCGGACGAAGAAGCCGGGTGACGACGACGAGGCTCCGGACGACGACGGGGGGCGCTCGGCGCCGGGTGAGTACTTCCCCTACAAGCCCTACTGCGGGGCGTGCGGCACGGACGACACCACGATCGTCTCCTACGACGACGCCACCACCGAGATGACGTTCACCTGCGCCTGCGGGTCGTCGGAGACGGTGCGCCTGGCGCAGTTCACCCGGGGCAAGCTGGTCTGGAAGGTCGACTGGCCGATGCGGTGGGCGTTCGAGGGCGTCGACTTCGAGCCGAGCGGGGTGGACCACTCCTCACCGGGCTCGTCCTACGAGGTCGGCGGCCTGCTCGTCTCCGAGATCTTCGGCGGTCGACAGCCGGTCGGGCCCATGTACGCCTTCGTCGGCATCTCGGGGCAGGCGAAGATGTCGTCGTCGAAGGGCGGTGTGCCGACCCCGTCGTCGGCGCTCGAGGTGTTCGAGGCGCCGCTGCTGCGCTGGCTCTACGCCCGCCGTCGTCCCAACCAGGCGATCAAGGTGGCGTTCGACGCCGAGCTCTCCCGGCTCTACGACGAGTGGGACGCCCTCTCGCGCAAGGTCGCGGCCGGCACCACGGGTGCGATCGAGGCGCTGGGGCACGCCCGCTCGGTGGCGACGGCGGAGCGGACGCTGCCGACGACGCCGCAGCCGGTGTCGTTCCGGACGCTCACCTCGGTGGTCGACGTGACCACCGGGAACCCCGAGCAGCTGGGACGCATCCTGTCGGGCCTGGTGGCGAGCGACCCCGAGGAGCCGGTGACGCTCGACGACCTGCGGCCACGGCTGGACTGCGCGGAGCACTGGGTCGAGCACTACATGCCCGAGGAGTCGCACACCCGGCTGCTCGAGGCGCCGGACACCGCGCTCCTGGAGTCGCTGGACGACACCGACCGCGAGTCCCTGCGGATCCTGCTCGAGGGGCTGGAGCAGGACTGGTCGCTCGAGGGCCTCACCACGCTGGTCTACGGCGTGCCCAAGGTCCAGGCCGGGCTGCCGCTCGACGTCACGCCGACCGACGAGCTCAAGGCCGCCCAGCGGCGCTTCTTCGTGCTCCTCTACCGGCTGCTCGTCGGCTCCGACACCGGTCCGCGGCTCCCGACGCTGCTGCTGGCGGCGGGTCCGGAGAAGGTGCGTCGCCAGCTCCGCACGTGAACGAATGTGGTCGTCAGGACGACCGAATTCGTTCACATACGTCGATCCGGCGAGCCATGATCAACGACGAGCGCAAGGAGCCGTCGCGCCGCCGGTAGTGCCGCTCGCGCAGGCCCTCCACGGTGAAGCCCGCCGAGGCGTAGAGCGCGATCGCGCGGCCGTTGTCGGGCCACACCTCGAGGTCGACCTTGTGCGCCCCGGTGGCGTGCGCGTGCGCGAGCACCGCGTCGAGCAGCCGACGTCCGCCCCCGCGACCGCGCGCCTCGGGCAGCAGCATCATGCCGATCGAGAGCACGCCGGCGATGCGCTCGAGCGCGGTCGCGACCCCGACGACCCGCTCGTCGTCCCGCAACACCCACGCCCCGCCCCGGCCCTCGTCGGCGAGCAGGGACCGCAGCCCCGCGGCGCGCGCCTCGAGGTCGACCGGCGGCTGCGCGCCGATGGTGCCCTCCTCGGCGACGACGGCCGTGATCGCGGCGACGGCGTCGGCGTCCTCGGGCCGCGCCGGACGGATGTGCACGCCGAGGAGCATCCCTGGCGCGGTGCCGCCGCGCCCAGCGGGAACCGTGTCGGGTCATCAGCGGGGCGAGGCGTACCGGAGCGTGACGGCGAGCGGACTCCGGGTGCGAGCGGCACGATCGTCGGCATGACCGACTCGTCGTCGCGACCGTTGCCGTTGGAGGACGTCGTCGTCGTGTCCTGCGAACAGGCGGTCGCTGCTCCGCTCGCGACCCGTCACCTCGCCGATCTCGGCGCCCGCGTCATCAAGATCGAAAGGCCCGGGCGGGGCGACTTCGCCCGGGACTACGACACCGTCGTCCACGGCCTGTCCAGCCACTTCGTCTGGCTGAACCGGTCGAAGGAGTCGGTGACCGCCGACCTCAAGGACCCCGATCAGCTCGCGCGGGTCCGCGAGCTGATCGGCGGAGCGGACGTCTTCGTGCAGAACTTCGCTCCGGGCGCGGCGGAGCGGCTCGGGCTCGGCGCCGAGGACCTGCGCCGGGACCACCCCCGTCTGGTCCACTGCAGCATCTCCGGGTACGGCTCGACCGGGCCCTACCGCGACGCCAAGGCCTACGACCTGCTCATCCAGGCCGAGGCCGGCCTGGTGTCGGTGACCGGCACCGAGGAGCACCCCGCGAAGGCCGGCATCCCGGCGGCGGACATCGGCGCCGGCATGTACGCGTTCTCCGGCATCCTCGCCGCGCTCTACGACCGGGAGCGCACCGGCGAGGGCGCCGCGTTCGAGGTCAGCCTCTTCGACGCCCTGAGCGAGTGGATGGGCTTCCCGCTGCACTACGCGGCGGGCAGCGGTCACGCCCCGGTGCGGGCGGGGACGAGTCATCCCGCCATCGCGCCCTACGGGGCGTTCGCGGCGGGCGACGGCGTCGAGGTGGTCTTCGGCATCCAGAACGAGCGCGAGTGGCAGCGCTTCTGCGAGGTGGTGCTCGGCGACGCCTCGGTCGCCACCGACGAGCGCTTCGCGAGCGGGTCGGCCCGCGTCGAGAACCGTCCGGCCCTGCACGAGGTGATCGGCGCGGTGCTCGCGGCCCTGACCGGTGACGAGCTCGTCGAGCGGCTCGAGCGGGCGGGTGTCGCCAACGCCCGGCGTCGCACGCTCGAGGAGGTGCTCGCCCACCCGCAGCACCACCAGCGCGCCCGGTTCGTCGAGGTGGACAGCTCGGCCGGACCCATCCGGACGCTGCTGCCGCCGATCACGTTCGCCGACGGTCGCATGCCGCGGATGGGCCCGGTGCCGGACGTCGGGCCCGAGGTCTGACCCGGCGGGTCCGGGCGCTGCCTACTCCTCCTCGGCGACGTCGATGCCGAGGGGCCGTACCCGCGCCCAGACCAGGAAGATCACGGCCACGATGACCAGGGCGATCCCGGTCCACAGGTTGATCGCGGTCCCCGCGGCCCGGGCGAGCTGCTCGGGGCCGTCGAGCACGCCTCGGATCACGAGGACGACGCCGTAGACCCCCAGGAGGGCGCCGATGACGTAGCGGAGGTCGAAGAGCCGCTGCATGCGGCTGCCGGTCTGGACGGTGTCCTGCGGGCTGCCCGGCTCCACCGATTCGCTCATGATGACTCCCGGGTTCAGGCGAAGAGGACGTTGAGGACGACGGTGATGACGAGCGCGATGCCGCCGAGCAGCACCGGCTTGCGGTACCAGACCCGCTCCTTGGGCTGGCGCAGCGTCGGGACCACGCCGTCGGCACCTGGGACGCCGTAGACGATCCCGGCGAGGCGCTCGGGCTCGGGGCGGGCGGTGGCCAGCGAGACCAGCACGGTGACGACGACGTCGACGATGAACGCGGCTCCGGCCTGGTAGAAGCTGACCGCGATGCCGGAGCCGAAGTCCACGACGCCCGCCTCGGCGAGCACGAACACGACGGTGCCGGCGATGACCCCGGTGAAGAGCCCGGAGAAGCCGCCCCAGCCGGTGGTCCGCTTCCAGAACATGCCGAGGATGAAGGTCGCGAAGATCGGTGCGTTGAAGATCCCGAACAGCGACTGCAGGTACGTCATGATGTTGTTGAAGGACGACGCCAGCAGGGCGGTGAAGATCGCGATGACGACGCCGGCGACGGTCACCCACCGACCCGCCGTCAGGTAGTACCGGTCGCCGCGGCCCCTCGCGAGGTAGGGCTGGAGCAGGTCGTAGGTGACCACCGTGTTGAGCGAGCTGACGTTCGCCGCGACGCCCGCCATGAACGAGGCGAACAGGCCGGTCAGCGCGATGCCGAGCACGCCCTCGGGGAGCAGCTGGCCGATGAGGGCGGGGATCGCGTCGTTGTACTCGAGGCCGCCCGAGCTCTCGTTGCCGAAGTTCGGGATGGCGACGAGGGCGACGAGGCCCGGGATGATCGTCACGGCCGGGATGAAGATCTTCGGGAACGCGGCGATGAGCGGGGTGCGCTGGCTCGCGCTGCGGTCCTTGGCGGACAGGGCCCGCTGGATCTCGGCGAAGTTGGTGGTCCAGTAGCCGAACGAGAGGACGAAGCCGAGGCCGAGGACGATGCTGATCCAGTTGGCGCCGATCGGGTTGCTGACGCTCCCGATCCCGGTGCCCTGCCAGGCGTGCAGGCCCTCCGGACCGAGCGCGGACCGGGTCACCTTGTCGGCCAGCGCGTGGAAGCCGCCCACGTGGCGCACCGCGACGATGGCCAGCGGGATCAGTCCGGCGAGGATGACGAAGAACTGCAGCACCTCGCCGTAGATCGCGGAACCGAGACCGCCGAAGCCGATGTAGACCAGCACGACCGCGGCCGAGAGCACGATGCCCCAGATCTGCGGCAGGCCGAGCAGGGCGTTGAGCACGATCGCCAGGGCGTACAGGTTGACGCCGGCGATGAGGACCGAGGCGACCGCGAAGACGACCGCGTTGAGGATGTGTGTGCCGTTCCCGAAACGGAGCCGGAGGAACTCCGGAACCGATCTGACCTTGGAGCGGTAGTAGAACGGCATCATGACGATCCCGAGGAAGACCATCGCCGGGACCGCGCCGATCCAGTAGTAGTGCACCGTCGCGACGCCGTACTCGGCCCCGTTGGCCGCCATGCCGATGATCTCGGTGGCGCCCAGGTTGGCGGCGACGAAGGCGAGGCCGGTGACCCACGCGGGGAGCGCGCGGCCGGCCAGGAGGAAGTCCGCGCTCGTCCCCACGGCCCGGCGTGCGACGACGCCGATCCCCAGGACGACCACGAAGTAGAGCGCCAGGAGCGTGTAGTCCAGCCATCCCGGGTTCAGGCGCAGCATCGCGTCCCCTTGCAGTGGAGCGGGAGTTCCGAGAATGTTCCCGTGAACGTTATCGCCAGCGGGGCCACAGGGTCGCCCCCTCCTGCGGCGCACGTCAAGAGGGCATGAGGCACCGAGGTGAGGAGGGTGATCGATGACGACGCCGGACGATCATTCGACGCGTGAACGGCGCCGTCCTGACGTTGGACGCCAGGAACGTGCCGTTGCTGGTGGACGGGAGCCGGCTACGACCCCGGGGCTCGTCGTCAGCGAGGAGCGCCTTGCCGACGGCCGCCACATCACGTACTTCGGGACCTCGCGGTGAGCGAGCGGCGCTACGACCCCACCCACGACGAGTGGGTCACCTTCGCCACCAACCGCCAGGACCGCACCTACAGGCCCCCGGCGGCCGCCTGCCCGCTCTGCCCGACGCGTCCCGGGGGCCCCGAGACGGAGATCCCCCGCGAGCACTACGAGATCGCCGTGTTCGACAACCGCTTCCCGTCGCTGACCACCGACCCGCCCGCACCCGACGTCGTGGGCACCGCCCTGGTCCCGGTCGAGCCGGCCTACGGGCACTGCGAGGTCGTGGTCTTCACCGACGAGCACGAGGCCACGCTCGCCTCGGTCGGGGTGGCCCGGATCCGGCTGCTCGTCGACGCCTGGGCGCACCGCTTCGCCGCGCTCGCCGCGGACCCGGGCGTCGCCTACGTGCTGCCGTTCGAGAACAAGGGCGAAGCCGTCGGGGTGACGCTGCACCACCCGCACGGCCAGATCTACGCCTACCCCGACGTCCCGCCGCGGCCCGCGCGCGAGCAGCGAGCGGCCGCGACGTACCGCGACCGGACCGGGCGCTGCGTGTTCTGCGACGTCGTCGCGCAGGAGACCGGCGGGCCGCGGGTCGTCGTCGAGGGCACCCACTTCCTCGCCGGGGTGCCGCCGTGGACGCGCTTCCCCTACGAGGTGGACGTCTGGGGCCGGGGCCACGTCGGGACGCTGCCCGAGCTCGACCGCGCCGCCCGTGACGACCTCGCCCGGGTCCTCGCCCGGGTGCTCGCCGGCTACGACGCCTTCTTCGGCTTCCGGACCTCCTACCTGCTCGGCATCCACAGCGCGCCGGTGGGCGGCACCGGTCCCGAGGCCGACCCGACCCTGGGGCACCTGCACCTCGAGATTCTGTCCGCCGCACCGCGGGGAGGGCAAGCTCAAGTACCTGGCCGGCTCGGAGACCTTCGGCGGGGCCTTCCTCACCGACGTCGCGCCCGAGATCGCCGGGGCTCGCCTGCGGGAGGCCGCGACGGACGTGGAGGTGCCGGCGTGAGTGCCCTCGACGACGTCCGGGAGGCCTTCCGCGACGCCCACGGTCGTGACCCGGACGGCGTCTTCTCCGCGCCGGGCCGGGTCAACCTCATCGGCGAGCACACCGACCACAACGAGGGCCACGTGCTCCCCTTCGCGATCGACCGGCGCACCTGGGTCGCGGCCGGACGCCGCGCAGACGGGGCCGTCACCGTCCGCTCCTCCGACCCGGGCACCGAGCCGGCCACCGCCGCCGTCGGGACCCTCGCGACGACCACCGGCTGGGCCGCCTACCCGCTCGGCACCGTCTGGGCGCTGCAGCAGGCCGGCGTGGAACCGTCGGGCTGGGACCTCGTGGTGCACGGCGAGGTGCCGCTGGGCGCGGGCCTGTCCTCCTCGGCAGCGCTGGAGAGCGCGGTCGCCCTCGCGGTCGCCGAGCTCACCGGCGCCGACCTCGACCGCTTCGCCCTCGCCGCCGCCGGACGGCGGGCCGAGAACGAGGTCGTCGGCGCCCCGGTCGGGATCATGGACCAGGCGGCGTCGCTGCTGTGCCGGGAGGGCTCGGCGCTGCTCCTCGACTGCCGCTCGATGACCACACAGGACGTGGCGCTCGGCCTCGAGGAGGCCGGCCTCGGGATCCTCGTCGTCGACTCACGGATCCGCCACGACCTCGCCGACGGCGGGTACGCCGACCGCCGCGCGGCCTGCCTCTCGGCCGCCGAGTCCCTCGGCGTGCCCGCCCTGCGCGACGCGGACCTCGCCGGGGTGGAGGCGCTCCCCGACGACGTCCTGCGTCGCAGGGCGCGGCACGTGGTCACCGAGGAGGCGCGGGTGCACGAGGTGGTCGGGCTGCTCCGCGCCGGTCGGGTCCCCGACGTCGGCCCGGTGCTCTCTGCCTCGCACGCCTCGCTGCGTGACGACTTCGAGGTGTCGGTGCCGGAGGTCGACGCGCTGGTCGCGGCGGCCGAGGGTGCCGGGGCGCTGGGTGCCCGGATCGTCGGGGGAGGCTTCGGCGGGTCGGTGCTCGCACTGGCGCCGCGCGTCGCGCTCGACGACGTCGCCGCGGCCTGCCGGGCCGTGGACGCCGGACCGGAGCCGACGGTGCGCGAGGTCGCGCCCGCCCCGGGCGCGCGGCGGGACGTCTAGGGTCACGGCCGTGGGTGACACGTCCGACGGGGGCGGCTGGGCGTCCCACCCGAGCGTGCGGGTGACGATCGACGACGTCGCCCGCGCCGCCGGCGTGTCCCGCCAGACCGTGTCGCGCGCCATGAACGGCAAGGGCGAGATCAGCGCGGCGACCCGCCACCGGGTGCTCGCGACGATCGAGGAGCTCGACTACCGCCCCTCGGCATTCGCGCGGGGGATGCGTACCCAGCGGGCAGGGACGCTGGCGCTCATCCTCTCCGACATCGCCAACCCGTTCTTCCCCGCCGTCGCCCGCGGGGTGTTCGACGCGGCGGCGGGGCGCGGGCTCTCCGTCGTCGTGCACAACACCGACGCGGACGCGGACGTGGAGCAGGAGGCGACGCGGGCCATCGTCGACTCCGGGGCGGCGGGGGCGATCGGCTTCTTCGAGGCCCTCGACGACGAGTCCCTGGTCGCCCTCGGCCGCCGGCTCCCCCTGGTCGTCGCGGACCGCCGCTCCCCGGGGGAGGGCGTCGCGTCGGTGATCTCCGACTTCGCCGCCGGCACCCGGGCCGCCGTCGAGCACCTCTACGCGCGCGGGCACACGCGGCTGGGGATGCTCGACGGGGCGGTCGGGGTCGAGCCGGTGCGGCGCCGGTCCTTCCTCGCCGTGCTCGCCGAGCACGGACACCCGGACCCGGCCGGCCACGTCGTCACGGGCCCACCGACCGTCACCGGCGGGGCGGCGGCGACCCGCGAACTGCTCGGCCGCCACCCCGACGTCACCGGGCTGTTCGCCTTCAACGACCTGCTCGCGATCGGCGCGGTGCAGGCGCTTCGGGCCGCCGGCCGGCGGGTGCCGGACGACGTCGCCGTGGTCGGCTACGACGACATCACGATGGCGGCCCTGCTCGACCCGCCCCTGACGACGGTGCACACCGACAAGTACGAGCTCGGCCGCACCCTGCTCGAGGTCCTCGGCCGACGGATGGACGGCCACCCGGCCGAGTACCGCCTGCTCTCGCCCCGGCTGGTGGTGCGGGGCAGCGCGTGAGGGTCAGTCGAAGACCGGCACCCCGGCGCGGGCGGCCTCGACGCGGCCCTTCGGCTCCTCCCAGTCCTCCTGGCGCCCGAGTGCGGTGAGGTCGAGGTAGGCGTACGAGCCGCCGAACCACTCCTGGCCGCGGGCGTACATCGAGTAGGTGTGGAAGACACGGTCGTCCACGGCGAGGAAGCAGCTGGTCCCGGGCATCTCCGAGGTCCCCGCCGCGCCGTCCCACGTCGGGTCGTCGCGGAAGTTGTAGTTCATGAGCTTCCCCGAGACGTCGACGGTGACGCCGAAGTCGGTGTTGAAGTCCGTCCCGAACGACGAGTACCAGGGGAACGTCCAGCCCATCCGGTCGCGGTAGTCGGCGATCCGCTCGTAGGGCGCGCGGGAGACGAACACGTGCTCGGTGTCGCGGCTGTGCAGGTGCTCGCGGATGCCCGGGGACCACTCCTGCGCGCCCGCGGTGCAGCTCGGGCACCCGTCGGTCCACTCCGGGTCGAACATGAAATGGCTGACGACGAGCTGGCGGTACGGGCCGAACAGGTCCCGCAGCGTCACCTCCCCGTCGGGCCCGGTGAACCGGTAGTCCGCGCTCACCTCCACCATCGGCAGTTCCCGACGGCGGCGGTTGAGCTCGTCGCGGGCCCGAGTCAGTTCCTTCTCCTGCTCGAGCAGCGCTCGGCGCTCCCGCAGCCAGGTCTCACGGTCGGTCGTCGTCGGCAGGCTCATGGCGACGACGGTGGCACAGAGCACTCCCAAAGTGCAACCATTAAGTCCTGATGAAGGATCGACTCGTCAGAGGCGCACGTCGGCGGCGGGGGAACGTGTGGACGCGAGTGTGCGTGCGTTTCCGTGTCTGGACACGGAAACGCACGCACGAGCGCTACGCGCGAACGCGGGCCCGCACGGTCAGGCCGAGATCCTCGGAGCGCTGCGCCGGGAGGTCGGCCGGGCCCTCGCCCTCGGTCACCGCGACGGCGAGGCACTCGGCGGCGATCGTGACGGTCCCGTTCCGGATCGCGCTCGCGGTGTCCTCACGGGAGGCGGTCCACCAGAGCACGATCCGGTCGGAGACCTCGAAGCCGAGCTGCTTGCGGGTGTCCTGGACGAAGCGCAGCACGTCGCGCAGCAGGCCCGCCTCGCGCAGGGCCTCGGTGAGCTCGGTGTCCAGGCCGACCGAGAGGCCGCCCTCCGAGCGCACCGCCCAGCCCTCGCGCGGGGTCTCCGACACGAGGATCTCCTCGCCCGAGAGCTGCACGTCGGAGCCGTCCACGGTCACCGTCAGCACGCCGTCGACGGGCGCGTCGGTCGAGGCCTTGACGGCGTCGGCGACGGCGGGGGTCTGCTTGCCGAACCGCTTGCCCAGGGCGCGGTAGTTGGGCTTCACCTCGATCTCGACGAGGTCGGAGCCCGCGGTCTGCACCGCCGCGACGTTCAGCTCCTCGGCGATCTCGTCGAGCAGCTCGCGCTCCTGCCCGGCGTGGTCGTCGGCCGCCGCGGCCAGGTCCGCGAACCCGGGCGCGGCGACCACCGCGCGCGAGAGCGGCTGGCGGGTCCGCACCCCCGAGGCCGCCCGCGTGGAACGGCCGAGCTCCACCACGCGGCGGACCAGGTCCATCTGCGCGCGCAGCACACCCTCGGCGGCGGAGGCGGCGGACACCTCCGGCCACGGTGCGAGGTGCACCGAGTCCGGGGTGCCCTCGGGCAGCCCCGCGCCGCCCTCGCCCTGCAGCAGCGTCCACACGTAGTCGGTGGCGAACGGCGTGAACGGCGCCATCAGGCGGCTGACGGTCTCGACGCACTCGTGCAGCGTCGCGAGCGCCGCGGGGTCGCCGTCCCAGAAGCGGCGCCGGGAACGGCGGACGTACCAGTTCGACAGGTCGTCGACGAACGCGGTGATCGCGCGACCGGCCCGGCTGGAGTCGAAGTCGTCGAGTGCCTCGGTGACCTCGGTGACGCAGGCCCGCAGCTCGCCCAGGGCCCAGCGGTCCATGGCCGGCCGGTCCTCCGCGGCCGGGCTCGGGTCGGTCGGCGACCAGCCCGACGCGTTCGCGTAGGTGACGAGGAACGACGCGGTGTTCCAGTAGGTGAGCAGAACCTTGCGGACGATCTCGCGCAGCGCCTCGTGCCCCACACGGCGGTCCACCCACGGCGAGCCCGACGCCAGCATCAGCCACCGCAGCGCGTCGGCGCCGTGGGTGGCGAACAGCTCGAACGGGTCGAGGATGTTCCCGAGGTGCTTGGACATCTTGCGGCCCTGCTCGTCGAGCAGCAGGCCCAGACAGACGACGTTCTCGTAGGACGACCGGTCGAAGACCAGCGTGCCGACCGCCATCAGCGAGTAGAACCAGCCGCGGGTCTGGTCGATCGCCTCGCAGATGTACTGCGCCGGGTACGCCGCCTCGAAGTCCGCCTCGTGGTGGTGCGGGGCGCCCCACTGGGCGAACGGCATGGCGCCGGAGTCGTACCAGACGTCGATGACGTCGGGCACCCGCCGCATCGTCCCGGTACCGCTCGGCGCGGCGAAGGTGACCTCGTCGACATAGGGCCGGTGCGGGTCGAGCTCGGTGAGGTCCCGACCCGCCCACGACCCGAGCTCGGCGAGCGAGCCCACGACGACGACCTCGTCCGGGTCGGCGTCGTTGCGCCACACCGGCAGCGGCGTGCCCCAGTAGCGCTTGCGGGAGAGCGCCCAGTCGACGTTGTTCTCCAGCCAGGCGCCGTACCGGCCGTGCTTGATGTGCGGCGGGTACCAGGTGGTCTGCTCGTTCTCCTCGAGCAGGCGCTCGCGGATCGCCGTGGTCCGAATGAACCAGCTCGGCAGCGCGTAGTAGATCAGCGGCGTGTGGCAGCGCCAGCAGTGCGGATAGGAGTGCTCGTAGTCCGCGGCGCGGAAGAGCACGCCGCGCTCGCGCAGGTCGGCGACCAGCGCCGGGTCGGCGGACTTGAAGAACACGCCACCGACCAGCGGGACGTCGTCGGCGAAGTGCCCGTTGCCCAGCACCGGGTTGACCGTCACCAGGCCCTCGGCGCGGGCGACCTGCTGGTCCTCGGCGCCGAACGCGGGCGCCATGTGCACCAGCCCGGTCCCGGACTCCGTCGTGACGTGGTCGCCGTGCACCACGCGCCACGAGGTGTTCTCGCCGTCCGGCCACGCGAACCGCGCGGCGTCGATCAGCTCGAACGGGCGGCGGTAGTGGCTGCCGACGAGCTCGGCGCCGGTGGCGCGGTCGATCACCGTCGCGTCGTCGCCCAGGACGGTCCCGACGAGTGCCTCGGCGAGCACCAGGTCCGGGCCCTCGTCGCGGGCCACCCGCACGTACTCGACGTCGGAATCCACCGCCACCGCGGTGTTCGACGGCAGCGTCCACGGCGTCGTCGTCCACACCAGCATGTCCGCGCCGGACCAGCGGCCGTCGGTGAGCGGGAAGCGCACGTAGACCGAGGGGTCGACGGTGTCCTCGTAACCGAGGGCGACCTCGTGGTCGGAGAGCGGCGTCTCGTCGCGCGGGCAGTACGGGGTGACCCGGTAGTCCTCGACCAGCAGGCCCTTCTCGTGGATGACCTTGAGCGACCACCACACGCTCTCGACGTAGCGCGGGGCCATGGTCATGTAGGCCTGGTCGAGGTCCACCCAGTAGCCCATGCGCTCGGTCATGGCGGCGAAGGCCGAGACGTTGCGCAGCGCCGACTCCCGGCACGCGGCGTTGAACTCCGCGATCCCGTAGCGCTCGATGTCGGCCTTGCTCGTGAAGCCGAGCTCGGACTCGACGGCGAGCTCGACCGGCAGGCCGTGACAGTCCCAGCCCGCGCGCCGCGGAACGTGGTAGCCGCGCATGGTCTTGAAGCGGGGGAAGAGGTCCTTGAACGCGCGGGCCTCGACGTGGTGTGTGCCCGGCGTGCCGTTGGCGGTCGGCGGGCCCTCGTAGAAGATCCACGGCTCGCCCTGCGCGGTCTGCTCCAGCGAGCGGCGGAACACGTCGCGCTTGTCCCAGCGCTCGAGGATCTCCTGCTCGATGCTCGGCAGGTCGACGCTCGCGGGCAGGGGGGCGAAGCCAGGACTCACGGGTGTTGCTTCCCTCGCGATGGTGGAACGGGCCAACCGCTCCAGCCTACCGAGGGCGGCCCGCGCCCGGAGCGGGCGCCGTCACCGGCGGTGACCTGCGCCGGAGCGGGCGTCCGGGGGGCGTCGGACGGCGGCACGACGATGTTCTACGATGGACGTCATCATCGGGCAGGGCCGCGTCGTCACGCTCGGTGAGCGCCATGGGGTATGGTGTAATTGGCAACACGGCTGATTCTGGTTCAGTTGTTCTAGGTTCGAGTCCTGGTACCCCAGCTGCGAGCGGTGCTCCGCAGGTCCGATAGGGTCGCCAGCGCCGTTCCTCCTAGGGCCCCGTCGTCTAGCGGCCTAGGACGCCGCCCTCTCAAGGCGGTAGCGGGGGTTCGAATCCCCTCGGGGCTACACACAGGACGTCCCGCGTGCGCGATGATGCGCGGCGTGGAGGAATCGGACGTCCCCTCGCCCCGTATCGGCAACGCCGAACGGGAGGCGGCCCAGGCGGCCCTCGACGCGCACCTGCAGGCGGGCAGGCTCGACGCCGAGGAGTACGGCGAGCGCAGCGCGAAGGCGTCGGTCGCCCGCACCGCCGAGGACCTCACCCCGCTCTTCGCGGACCTCCCCCAGCCCCACCCGACCCCGCCGGACCCGACCCGGCCACACCCGCCGTCGGGAACACCCGGGCCGGAGCCGGCGACGGCGGTCGCGAAGCCGGCCGGCTCCGTCATGGACCGTGTCGGTCCCGGCGTCATGTCCGCGCTGCCGCTGATCGCGCTGGTCCTGTTCTTCGTCGTGCCGATCCCGAACGCCTGGGTCTTCTTCCTGCTCATCCCGCTGGGCGGCATCGTCTTCGCCGGGGCGCGGCGACGGCGCGACGACGGCGGGTAGCTGGGGTGGGGCATCGATGAAGCGCATCGTGGCGTGCTGCGACGGCACCTGGAGCACCGCGGTGCAGCCGTGCCCGACGAACGTCGAGCGGCTCGCCAAGGAGATCGCCCCGCAGGGCCCGGACGGGACCGTGCAGGTCGTCTACTACCACGACGGGGTCGGGACGTCGCCGGGCGAGCGGCTCATCGGCGGAGCCTTCGGCTACGGGCTCTCGGCGATCGTGCGGGACGCGTACCGCGCCGTCGTCACGGCGTTCAGCCCGGGCGACGAGATCTTCGCGTTCGGCTTCAGTCGCGGCGCCTACACCGCGCGCAGCCTGGTCGGGCTGATCCGCAACTGCGGGGTGCTCCGCCCCGAGCACGTCGACCGTCTCGACGCGGCCTATGCGCTCTACCGTCGCCGCGACGACGCCTCCGGCCCCGACGCCGACGAGGCCCGGCAGTTCCGTGACCGCTACTCGTTCGAGACCCGGATCCGCTTCGTCGGGGTGTGGGACACCGTCGGCTCGCTGGGCATCCCGCTCTCCGGGATCGAGCTGGTCGACGTGCTCAACCGGCCCTGGCAGTTCCACGACACGCGGCTGAGCTCGACCGTCGACGCCGCGTGCCACGCGATCGCCGTCGACGAGCGCCGACGGCCGTTCAAGCCCACGCTCTGGGGCCCGCCCACGGACGGCGACGTCGTCCGGCACCAGACGTGGTTCGCGGGCTGCCACGACGACGTCGGCGGCGGGAACACCGAGCACGGGCTCTCCGACGTCACGCTGCGCTGGATGGCCCGGCACGCGGTGGACGGCGGACTCGCACTCCTGCCGGACTCGCCGCTGTCCCCGCAACGCGCCGGCGGCGTCTCGCCGCGTATCGGGGACGTCACCCCCGACGCGCTCGGTCCCGTGCACGACACGATGACGTGGGCCTACCGCCTGCTCGGCCCGTACGTGCGCGAGATCGGCACCACCGACCCCACCGCGGAGGCGGTCGCGGACACCGTCGTGACCCGCAGCGGGAAGGACCCGGGCTACCGCCCGGAGAACCTGGCCACGTACCTCGGGCGGCCGGACCACCGCGTCGAGGACGTCGACCCGGCTCAGGGCGGCGTGGTCCCGTAGAGCAGCGAGCGAGTGTTCTCCTCGCTGTAGTAGGCCTCCATCTGGGCGAGCGTCATGTCGTCGGTGGTGCGCGCCGCCATCTGCGCGATGCTCGGCAGGTCGTCCTCCGGCCACTGCTCGGGCTTCCACAACCCGGCGCGCAGGAGCGCCTTCGCGCAGTGGGTGAAGACCTCCTCGACGCCGACCTCGAGCACCAGCCGCGGGACGTGGCCCCGGTGGCGCAGCGCCTCCGCGTAGGACGGGTCGCGCAGGATGCGGGCCGTCCCGTTGACGCGCAGCGTGTCGCTGCGGCCCGGGACGAGGAAGATCAGCCCGACGTGGGGGTTCTCGAGGATGTTTCCGAACCCGTCCACGCGGCGGTTCCCGGGCCGGTCGGGGATCGCGAGCGTGTGGTCGTCGAGCACGTGCACCGAGCCGGCCGGGTCGCCCTTCGGGGAGACGTCGACGCTGCCGTCGCGGCCCGACGTCGCGATCACGAGGAACGGACTGTGTGCGATGAACGCCCGGTCGATGCCGTCGAGCCGGTCGCGCTGCTTGAGCACGGCGCGGCGCACCGGCTCCCCGACGACGTCACGGAGCTCGTCGGCCGTGGTGATCTGCTTCTCCTCGCCCACATCGGACAGGGTAGGCGACGGGCGGGCCCGTGCGTCGACCGTCGCGTTCAGATCAGGGCCTTCTCCAGGTCCCGGGCGGCCGCCAGCAGGTCGTTCGCCCACCGCGAGCCCGGCTTGCGCCCGATGCGGTCGACCGGCCCGGACACCGACACCGCGGCCACGACGTCGCCGGCGGGACCCCGCACCGGCGCGGACACGCTCGCGACGCCCGCCTCCCGCTCGGCGACACTCTGCGCCCAGCCGCGCCGCCGGACCTCCGCGAGCGGCTCGGCCCCGAACACCTCGGCCGGCGAGCGCCCCTCGACGAGGGCGGCGTCGGGATCTGACCACGCGGCGAGCACCCGAGCGCCCGAGCCAGCCGTCATGGGCAGCCGCACCCCGACCGGCACCGTGTCGCGGAGGCCCGACGGCGGCTCCGAGGCGGCGACGCAGACCCGTGACTCGCCCTCGCGGCGGTAGAGCTGGACGCTCTCGCCGGTGAGGTCGCGCAGCGTCGGGAGGACCTCCTCGGCGGCGGTGAGCAGCGGGTCGTGGTGCCCGTGGGCGAGCTCGCCCAGCGCGGGGCCGGGCTGCCAGCGCCCGTCCGCGTCGCGCTCGAGCAGGCGGTGCGCCTCGAGCCCGACGGCGAGGCGGTGCGCGGTGGCGCGCGGGAGCCCGGTCCGCTCGCAGAGCTCGCCGAGGCCGCACGGGGCCACGGCCGCGGCACGCAGCACCCCCACCGCCTTGTCGAGCACACCGATTCCGCTAGTCTGTCCCACGGGACGACACACTAGTCCCAGTATGTGGGAACTCAAGAGGTGAGACGGTGGGACGCACACTCGCGGAGAAGGTCTGGGACCAGCACGTGGTCCGATCAGGGGGAGGCACGGAGCCGGATCTCCTCTACATCGACCTCCACCTCGTGCACGAGGTGACCAGCCCGCAGGCCTTCGACGGGCTGCGTCTCGCGGGCCGGAAGGTCCGGCGGCCCGACCTCACGATCGCCACCGAGGACCACAACGTCCCGACGATCGACATCCTCAAGCCGATCGCCGACGAGACCTCCGCGACCCAGGTCGCGACGCTGCGCCGCAACGTCGAGGAGTTCGGCGTGCGCCTGTTCCCCATGGGTGACCGCAACCAGGGGATCGTCCACATGATCGGCCCGGAGCTGGGACTGACCCAGCCGGGCACGACCGTCGTCTGCGGGGACTCACACACCTCCACCCACGGCGCGTTCGGGGCGCTCGCGTTCGGCATCGGGACCTCCGAGGTCGAGCACGTCCTCGCCACCCAGACGCTGCCGCTGCGACCCTTCAAGACGATGGCCATTGAGATCGACGGGCGGCTGCGCGAGGGCGTGACCAGCAAGGACGTCATCCTCGCCGTCATCGCCCAGATCGGCACCGGCGGCGGCGCGGGCTACGTGCTGGAGTACCGCGGCGAAGCGGTGCGCGCCATGTCGATGGAGGCGCGCATGACGATGTGCAACATGTCGATCGAGGCCGGCGGGCGCGCCGGGATGATCGCCCCGGACGAGACGACCTTCGCGTACCTCGAGGGCCGCCCGCACGCCCCGCGGGGTGCGGAGTGGGACGCCGCGGTCGAGGCGTGGCGCGAGCTGCGCACCGACGACGACGCCGAGTTCGACGCCGTCGTCCACATCGACGCCGCCTCGCTCACGCCGTTCGTCACCTGGGGCACGAACCCCGGTCAGGGGCTCCCGCTCGGCGAGGAGGTCCCCGATCCCGACCAGATCGCGGACGAGGACGCGGCCGCGTCGGCGCGCAAGGCCCTCGCCTACATGGACCTGACGCCGGGCACCAAGCTGCGCGACATCGCCGTCGACACCGTCTTCCTCGGCTCGTGCACCAACGCCCGCATCGAGGATCTGCGCGCCGCGGCCGACGTCATCCGCGGCAACCACGTGGCCGACTCGGTGCGGATGCTCGTGGTCCCGGGGTCGATGCAGGTCAAGGCGCAGGCCGAGGAGGAGGGCCTGGACGCGGTGTTCACCGAGGCCGGCGCCGAGTGGCGTTCCGCGGGCTGCTCGATGTGCCTGGGCATGAACCCCGACCAGCTCGAGCCCGGGCAGCGGTGCGCGTCCACGTCCAACCGGAACTTCGAGGGCCGGCAGGGCAAGGGCGGGCGTACCCACCTCGTCTCGCCGCTCGTCGCCGCCGCCACCGCCGTCCGCGGCACGCTGTCCTCGCCCGAGGACCTCACGCCGTCCACGCTGTCGCTCGCCTGAGGGGCCCGTCATGGAGAAGTTCTCGACGCACACCGGCATCGGGACCCCGTTGCGGGTCTCCAACGTCGACACCGACCAGATCATCCCGGCGGTCTACCTCAAGCGCGTGACGCGCACCGGCTTCGAGGACGGCCTGTTCGCCTCCTGGCGCGCCGACCCGTCGTTCGTCCTGAACGTCGAGCCCTACAACCACGGCTCGGTGCTCGTGGCCGGCTCGGACTTCGGCACCGGCTCATCGCGCGAGCACGCGGTGTGGGCCCTGATGGACTTCGGGTTCCGCGTGGTGATCTCCTCGCGATTCGGCGAGATCTTCAAGGGCAACTCGTCCAAGGCGGGGCTGCTCGCGGCCACCGTCGAGCAGTCCGACGTCGAGCTGCTGTGGAAGAAGATCGAGTCGCGGCCGGGGATGGAGCTCACGGTCGACCTGCAGGCGAAGACGATCACGGCCGATGACCTGGTCGTGAGGTTCGACGTCGACGACTACACCCGCTGGCGGCTCCTGGAGGGTCTCGACGACATCGGGCTCACCCTGCGCCACGCCGACGACATCGACGTCTATGAGAAGACCCGGCCTTCGCACAAGCCGACCACCCTGGTCTGACACCTGCCGGGGCCGGCGTCAGTGCTTGCGGACGACCTTCTGGTCGTGGCCCTGCCGCCAGGTCGTGATGTCGAGGTGCCCACCGCCGACGGCGACGGACGAGGCACCCACGACGTCGGCCCGGAAGAGGTGCTCGAAGGCCTGCCCGCGCAGGTCGAAGCCGGTCTCGGCGAAGAGGGCCTCGGCGTAGCGCTGGTGGAGGGCGTCGTCCTGGACGTCCTCGACCGTGCCCCACACCTTGGCGTCGCCCTCGGAGACGTGGGTGTCCACGGTCGCCGTGTGCAGGGTGAAGCGTGCGTCGCGGACGAGGTCCTCGAACTTCGCGGTGCCGGGCATGCCTCCGATCCAGAGGTCGCCCTCGAAGAACCGCGGCTCCATCGGGCTGATGCGCGGGAACCCGTCGGAGCGCAACGTCCCGAGGAAGCACAGGTTGCCGGTGGCCGAGTGGCGGCGGACGAAGACCTCGGCGATCGCGGGCGCCGAGGCGGCGAAATCGGTCCACCGAGCCATCGGCGCACTGTAGCGAGCATGTCGGTCAGAAGGGCGGCTCCTCGGGCCAGGGGTCGTGGGGTGCCGGGGTGGGGGTCGGAGTCTGCTGGTCGGGTGGGTTGTTGTGGGTGCGGGCGCGGTCGGGGGTGGGGCCACCGAAGCGGGTCACGACGTGGTCGATGACGTCGTGGTCCCACAGCCCGGCGCCGTCGGGGCCGGTCAGGGTGAGCATGACCTCGGATTCGATGGGCCCGACCGGGGCGTCCAGCCCGGCCGCGCGCAGCCGTTTCGCGACCGCGCGGCCGAGGGCGACGATGCGGTCGTGGGCGTCCTGGGCGGGTTCCTCGGGCAGGTCGAGCCCGCACAGCTCGGCCGCCCCCGAGGGCGCGATCGCGAACGACACCCGCCGTCGGGTGATCGCCGCGGCCCGCCGCGCGGCGGCCCAGTCCGGGTCGAGCGCCTCGGCGGCCTGCTCGATCCTGCGGCGCAGCGCCTGGAACGCCAGCGCGGCGCGGCGGGCAGCACCCGCTCGATCACGGTGCGGGCCTGGGTGGTGTCCAGCTCGGCCAGGGTGGTGGTGAAGATCGCGGCCTTGTGCTCCTCGAGCACCCCGGTGGCCATCGCCTCCCCCAGCGCGGGCAGGCGCTCCAGGACTTGGCGGGCGAACTCCACCCGGGCGGCGGCATAGGTCTGCGACCAGCCCAACGAGGCCGCCACGATCTTCCCGGCGCGGGCCCGGTCGGGGACGCGTTCGCGGGTGCCGGCCTGGGCGCGGCTGGTCTCGAGTAGCCAGCGGGCCAGCGCCAGCGCGGCGCGGTTGGTGTGGCTGAACCAGGCGCTCATCCCGGCATCGACCCACTGGCCGGGCAGGGCGGCCGGGTCGGCGGCGGCGAGCACCCAGCCCGGGGGCAGCTGCGCGGGGTCGTGCAGGTCCTCGGGATCCGGACACGGCAGGTCAGCCTCGACCGACCCGGCGACATCGTCGTCGTCGTCGGGGCCGTGCTGCCAGCCCACCATCACTGCCATGACTCGAACACTAGTTCGAGGGTCCGACACTCACCGGCCCGCGAACCGGCCGCAGCGCCCGCCCGACGATCACGATCCGATCACGAACGAGAAGGCTCAGCGCTGGAGAGGGCTCCGGCGCCGGCGCACGACCCGTCGCCGGATCCGCCAACCAAGCTCCGTCCGCACGGCGTCGTCCTCGTAGACCACACTGCCGACCCGGCCGTCGGCCGACACCCCCAGGCCCTTGGAGAGCACCCGGGCGGTGGCCGGGCCCAGCTCCTCCACGACGACGTCGGTCACGTGGTGCCCGACCGGGTTGCCGTCGCCGAGCGCCCTTGCCGCCTCCTCGATCGCGCCCAGCCCGATCAACTGACCGCCGCCGAGGTCGGACACGTCGTAGACGATGTCCGCGGTGAACACCTCGGCGAGCCCCGCGAAGTCGCCGACGTCGACCAGGTGAACGTGGCGCGCCACGAGCTCGTGGAGGGCGACACGGTCTGTGGGATCACCGGGCTCCGTCACGAGCACCCCCTTTCCTAGGGGACGTCGACGATCTTCGCCTCGCTCGGCACGCCCTTGTCGTCGACGAGGAAGAGCATGTACGGCCCGGGTGGGGTGATCGTGGCCTCCGGCGGGACCGTCACCGACACGCCGTCCGGGGTCTTCTGCATCGGCAGCGAGATGTCGCGCATGTCCGTCGTGGTCACGTGGGTGGCCGTCGACGTGCGGATCAGGCGGGCCTTCGCGATCCGGTTCCCGTCCGGGGTCGGGATGTCGACGGTCTGGCCGCGGTCCATCACCGGGGGCGCCGAGGTGATCGTCGGGCGCGGGAGCCCCTTCTCGAGGTACGGCGGCGTGAAGATCTCGATGCGCTGCTCGAACGTGCCCGGGATGGTGTTCTTCTGGTCGTCGAACAGCGGGTCAGACCCGGCCACGAGCACCCGGCCGTCGGGCAGGAGCAGCGCCTCGGTGTGGTAGTCGCGGCCGATGTTGGGGTCGGCCATCGGCGTGAGCTGGTTCGTCGTCGGGTCCAGCGAGTACGCGAGGTGGTTGTTGGTCGCACCCTTGCCGCGGTAGTCCAGCGACCCGTTCGTGATGAACGTGGAGTCGTCGGGCATGTTGACCAGGTTCGGGTAGCGCGTGGGCTGCGCCAGGTTCGGGCCGGGCGTGAAGTGCGGCGCCGGGTCCTTGAGGTTGAGGAAGTCGATCCGCGCGGTCGAGATCGGGCTCTCGCCGACCCCGCCCCCGCCGACGACGGCGAGCCGCTGGTCCTGCACCGGCCCGACCCAGGCCGAGCCCGAGGTCTCCATCAGCTCGGGGTCACGCAGCCCCGGGATGGGGGTGAACCGGTTGGTGTCGATGTCCCAGAAGCCCGGGATGCGCCCCTGGTTCGACGGGCCGTACCCGGCGTTCGAGCCGGTGTAGACCATCTTGTGCGGCGTCTCGGACTCGAAGAGCGCCGGGTAGGTCGGGAAGTACTGGTTCAGGTCGTTGCGGTCGATCCAGGTGTTCGTCCGCGGGTCGAACTCCTCGGTCTGGCCGTTGAGCACCTGCCCGACGCCGTCCAGCCCGGCCACCGTCAGCACGTCGCCGTCGGAGAGCGGCGTGAGCGTCGGGTACCAGCGGGGCTGGTTCATGTTCGGGACTTCGGTCCACTGCTCGGTCTTCGGGTCGAACGTGTAGGCCTTGTCGGTGCCCTGGTAGTCCTGCTTGTCCAGGGTCATCGGCTCGCCGAGGCCGTAGAGGTTCTTCGCGTCGGCCGGTGACAGCCCGGAGATGGCGTACTTGTCGCGGTTGCCGTTGACCGCCTGCGGGCCGGGCTGCTCCGCCTCGACGAAGACCTTCTCCTCGGCGGCGGTGACCTTGGTCCGGACGCCCGTGCCGGTCTTCACCGCCGGCGGCACCGTGGTGTCGAAGTCGGAGCGGTACTTCTGCCCGGTCGGGGAGACGAACTCGGTGCCTGCGGGCAGGAAGCGCGGCCCGTTCGGGTTCTCGTTCTTGATCCGCATCGCGCCGGCCGCGTTGGTCACCGCGCCGTCGAGCTTCTCGTAGCGCTGCGTGCCGCCCGCGAAGAGGACCCGGCCGTCCGGGAGGACCGTCTGCCCGCCGCAGAACATGTCGTCGGGTACAGGGATCATCTTCGAGGCCCCGGTGGCCGGGTCGTAGACCATGCTCTTGAGCGCCTTGGTGGCGAACATGTCCTCCTTGTTGCCGGACCCGGCGATGAGAAGGACCTTTCCGTCGTTCAGCAGCACGGCGTGGATGGAGTTGACGCGGTTGTCCGGCGGCACCTCGACGGTGTCCCAGTGGCCGTACTGTGCCTTGTACTGCGGGCTGTTGATCAGCCGCTCGTGGCGCCACTGCTGGACGTAGTGGAGGGCCGGGGGCACGTTGACCCCGAGCAGCACGGCGGCGGCCACGACGACGACCGCGATCTGGCGGTACCGACGTGTGTTCGCGCGCAAGCCCACTCTCCACGGTCTGGGAACCGGGCCGCTTCGGGAGAGCCGACCCGGCACGCCGGAGGAGCGGGGGAGCCCACCCGGCGGACGGCCGTGGTGCACGCTAACCGAGACGATGAGGCGCCTTGACGGCGGCCCCGTGACCGTGCCGTGACCGTGTCGTGCCCTGGCAGCCTCCCGGGACTCAGACCGCGCGTCCTCTCATACGGCCGGATCGGGCACGTAGTCGGCCGCGACGAGGCGCAGCGCGCCGTCCGGCGCCGCGTGGAACGACAGCGACCACACGCTGCCCTTGCGCGACGGCGGGTCCGCGAGCCGCCGGTTGCTGTGCACCTCGGGCCGGATCCCGCCGGGGGCGTCCGCGGCGAGGTCGCGCACCAGGGACGGGATGCCGTCGCCCTGCGCGCAGATCGCCGTGGTCGGCCCGGCGGCGAGCTCGAGCAGGCGGGCCCGCGCGCGGCCGGGGTCGTCGGCCACGGCCTCGTCGGCGAACACCGGCTCGTCGGAGATCCCGACGCCGAGGCGGTGCGAGGAGGGCTCGAGTGTCTCCCGGCAGCGGACCTTCGGGACCGCGCCGAGGCGGCGGACCCCATGGGCGGTGAGCAGGTCCGCGACGCGGCGGGCCTGGTCGCGTCCGGCGTCGACCAGGGGACGGGCGTCGTCGTCGGGCCAGGACCCCCGCTTGCCGGCCTTCGCGTGCCGGACCAGCAGTAGCGAGTGCAGCGGCCGCGGACTCTCGACGAAAGCGTCGAGCACCTCGCGGTCGGAGTCGTAGGTGAGCAGGTCCGCGGCCTCGCGCACGCTGCACCACCGCAGTTCGTCGGTCTCGCCGTCGGGGGTGAAGACGCCCTCGCCCGCCCGGGCCTCCCAGTAGTCGACCACCTTGCGCTCGCCCCCGACCGGGTAGCGCACCGTCGCCAGGTGGCGCCCGAGGGCGGCGCCGAAGCCGGTCTCCTCGGCCACCTCGCGCACGGCCGTGCGGGCGCGGGACTCGCCCGGGTCGACCTTGCCCTTGGGCAGGCTCCAGTCCTGGTGGTGCGGGCGGTGGACCAGGGCGACCTCGGCGTCCCCGGAGCTCCCGGGTCGCCAGAGCACCGCCCCGGCGGCGTGGATGCTGGGCGGCAGGTCCTCGTCCGCTACTGCTGTGCGGATCTCCGTCACGCCTTGGCCTCGCGCCGCATCAGCAGCTGGACCTGGTGGTCGCAGACCTGCATCCCGTCCGCATCCTCCCCGGCCGCCACCGGCCACGGCGTCCACGACCCGTCCGGTTCCAGGACCCAGCACCGCGTCGAGGGCGCCATCGCGGAGTCCAGGATGCCGTCGAGCTGGGCGACCAGCCGCGGGTCGGTGACCGGCGCCAGCGCCTCGACCCGGCGGTCGAGGTTGCGGTGCATCATGTCGGCGCTGCCGATCCAGTGCTCGTCCGCCCCCACGAAATGGAAGATCCTCGAGTGCTCGAGGAAGCGGCCGAGGATCGAGCGCACCCGGATGTTGTCCGAGAGGCCGGGCACGCCGGGCCGCAGCGCGCAGATCCCCCGGACGACGAGGTCGACCGGCACCCCCGCCAGGGAGGCGCGGTAGAGCGCGTCGATGACCTGCTCGTCGACCAGCCCGTTGACCTTGATCCGGATGCCCGAGCTCCACCCGGCCAGCGCCCGTTCCCGCTCGGTGTCGATCCGCTCGATCACCCCGCGCCGCACCCCGTAGGGCGCGACGAGCAGCCGGCGGTACTGGCGACGCCTGGCGTAGCCGGTGAGGACGTTGAAGAGGTCGGTGAGGTCCGCCCCGATCGTCTCGTCGGCGGTCAGCACCCCGATGTCCTCGTAGAGCCGCGCGGTCTTCGGGTTGTAGTTGCCGGTGCCCAGGTGGCAGTAGCGCCGGATCGTCGCGCCCTCCTGGCGCACCACGAGGGCGGCCTTGGCGTGGGTCTTCAGCCCGACGAGGCCGTACACGACGTGGACCCCCGCGCGCTCCAGCGCGCGGGCCCAGTTGATGTTGGCCCGCTCGTCGAAGCGCGCCTTGATCTCCACCACCGCGACGACCTGCTTGCCGGCCTCGGCGGCGCCGATCAGCGCCTCGATGATCGGGGAGTCCCCCGAGGTGCGGTAGAGCGTCTGCTTGATCGCCAGGACCTTCGGGTCCGTCGCCGCCTGCTCGATGAAGCGGTGCACGCTCGTGGAGAACGAGTCGTAGGGGTGGTGGACCATCACGTCGCCCTCGCGCAGGGTGGCGAAGACGCTCTTCGGGGTCTCGCCCTCGCTGAACGCCGGGTGCGTGGCCGGCACGAACACCGGGTCCTTGAGCTGCGGGCGGTTGAGGCCCAGGAGCTCCATGAGCGCCGAGAGGTCGAGCAGCCCGGGCACCTGGACGACGTCGTGCGGGTCGACGTCGAGCTCGCGGAGCAGCAGCTCCAGCATGTGCTCGCTCATCTCGTCGGTGATCTCGAGGCGTACCGGCGGACCGAAGCGGCGCCGCGCGAGCTCCCGTTCGAGGGCCTGCAGCAGGTCCTCGTCGCGGTCCTCCTCGACGTCGAGATCCGCATTGCGGGTCACGCGGAACACGTGGTGCTCGGCGACCTGCATGCCCTCGAACAGCCGGTCGAGGTGCTCGGCGATGAGGTCCTCGATGGGCAGGAACCAGCAGCGCCGGTCGCGGTTCGTGCCGTCGGCGTCCTCGTCGCCCTCACCGGGTTCCGGGCCGACCCGCACCAGGCGAGGCACGTTGTTGGGGACCTTCACCCGGGCGAAGTGCTCGATGCCGGTCTGGGGATCACGGACCGCGACGGCGAGGTTGAGCGACTGGTTGGAGATGTACGGGAACGGGTGCGCCGGGTCGACGGCCAGCGGCGTGAGCACCGGGAACACCTGTGCGTCGAACCACGCCGACAGCCGCTCCCGGGCCTCGGGGGTGACGCGGTCCCAGCCGATGACGTGGACCCCGGCCTCCTCGAGCGCCGGCCCGACGTCGGCCAGCCACGTGCGGGCGTGCTTCTCGGCGAGCTCCTGGTTGCGCGCGGAGATGCGGACGAGCTGCTCGCCCGGGGTGAGGCCGTCCGCACTGCGCACGGAGAGACCGGTCTCCTCGCGGCGCTTCAGGCCGGCGACGCGGACCATGTAGAACTCGTCGAGGTTCGAGGCGAAGATCGCGAGGAACTTGGCCCGCTCCAGCAGCGGCTGGCTGGGGTCCTCGGCCAGCGCGAGCACACGGGCGTTGAACTCCAGCCACGACAGCTCGCGGTTGAGGTAGCGGTCCTCGGGCAGGTCGGCGGAGCCGTCGCCGGCCGGGGTCGCCGCGGCGGGGGCGAGGGGCAGGCGCCCCCGTCCCTCCCCGGCCCGGCCGTCCCCGCCCCGGCCGTCGGGTTGCTCCCGGGTCGGCGGCGCCGGGGGCGGTGGCCCGGGCTCGACCGGACCGTGGGCCTCGTGCAGGGCGGTGGCGCCGAGGTCCGAGGAGTCGCTCACACGGAGCATTGTCCCCAGCGAGGCGCGCCCGGGCGAGCGCGACGGCGCTCCGGAGGACGGACGGTGCGGTCAGCGGCACCCGGCGAGCGGTGCGGCCGGGACCGGCACGTCGGGCCAAGCCCGGGTGGCGGGCCCGACGCCGAGTGCCCGGACCCGGTCGAGGTCCGCCGGCACGTCGACGTCGTGACGCAGGCCGGGCCAGTCGCCGGACAGCGCCACGGCACCCGCCGCGGCGTGGGCCCGCGCCGAGTGCGGACCGAAGTGCGGCAGGGTGTCGTCCGGGCGGGCGAGGACGAGCAGCGTCGTCCCCTCGCCCGTGTGGTCCGCGACGTACGCCGCGGGGGCGCCGTCCGCCAGGACCGCCGCGGCCCGGTCGAGCGCGGCGTCCAGCTCGGCGGGCCGCAGTGCCGGCAGGTCACCGAGCAGGGCCGCGACCAGCGCCCCGTCGGCGTGCTCAGCCGACAGCCGGTCGACGCCCGCGCGGACGGCCGCGTTGAGGCCGGCCGCGGGGTCGTCGACGACGACGGCGCGACCCCCGCACCCCCTGTCGGCGTGCACCATGGCGCCGGCGGGCCCACCCCGGACCAGGACGGCCGCCCGCGGATCGGCGGTGACGACGGCGAGGCGGCGCACCCCGGACGCGAGCACCGCGGCGAGGGTGTCGGCCGCGAGCGCCAGGGCGAGGTCGGCGTGAGCGGCCGAGCGGTCCGCGGCGCCGCCGAGCGCGACCGTGGCGCCGACCAGCCGCGACTTGGCGTGCCGGAGCTCCTTGATGGGAACCACGAGGTCCACCGCGACGGGCATGATCCCAGTGTCCGCCCGTGCGCGGGTCAGCGCGCACCCCTGTCGTTCGCCGCGTGTGGACGGACGATCACGGCAAGGGAAGACTGCGGCCCGATCGGCCGGGCGGCGAGGAGGGCACTGACAGTGGCGATGGCGCGCGGACGACGTGGCGACCAGGCGGCGTCGATGCCCGACGAGGTGCGCCGCCGGCGCCGGGAGCCGGCCGGGCCGTGGGTCGCGCTGACCGCGCTCGTCTTCTACCCGATCACCTGGTGGGTCGCCCGGCGCCGGATGATCGGGCTGGAGAACGTGCCCGCCCAGGGCCCCGCGATGCTGGTGTGCAACCACGTCTCCTACCTCGACCCGGTCTACACCGCGGTGTTCGTGCACCGCGCGCGCCGGACCCCGCGGTTCCTCGCGAAGGACTCGCTGTGGAAGGTGCCGGTGTTCGGCCGGATCATGGCGGGCAGCCGGCAGATCCCCGTCTCGCGCGGGTCGCGCGACGCCGGGGCCAGCCTCGCCGCGGCGCACCGGGCGTTCGACGACGACGGCATCGTCGTGATCTATCCCGAGGGCACCATCACCCGCGATCCCGAGGGCTGGCCGATGGAGGCCCGCTCGGGGGCCGCCCGTCTGGCCCTCACCTCCGACGTCCCGGTGGTCCCGACGGTGCACTGGGGCACGCTGGCCGTCTACGACCACTACCGCAGGAGGATCCGCCCGTCGCCGTTCGGGGCCACGATCACCGTGCGGGCCGGCACGCCGATCGACCTGGACGACCTGCGGGCCCAGGTGGGGGACCGGCCCCCGGGTGCCGCGCTGATGCGCGAGACGACCGAGCGGATGATGTCGGCCGTGCGCGCGCTGCTCGAGGAGGTCCGGGGCGAGACGGCCCCGGCCGGCAAGGACCCCGGGGATCCCGGGCACGCGGGGGACTCCGGGACGGGGACGGCTCGATGAGCGACCACGGCCGCTACGCCGTGCTCGGGGCGGGCTCCTGGGGCACGACGTTCGCGAAGGTGCTCGCCGACGCGGGCACCGAGGTCTGCCTGTGGGCCCGCCGTCAGGAGGTCGCCGACGTGATCGAGGCCGACCACGTCAATCCGGAGTACCTGCCCGACGTCGTGCTGCCCCGGCGACTGCGGGCCACCCACGACGCGCAGGCCGCGCTGGACGGGGTCTCGGCGGTCGTGCTCGCGATCCCCGCGCAGAAGCTGCGGACCCACCTCGAGGACTGGCGCGAGCAGCTGCCCGGCGACGCCACCGTCGTCAGCCTCGCGAAGGGCGTCGAGATGGGCACGCTCAAGCGGATGAGCGAGGTCGTGGCCGACGCCGGCGCGGTCGAGCCGGGGCGGATCGCGGTGGTCAGCGGACCGAACCTCGCGGGGGAGATCGCGGCCGAGCAACCCACGGCCACCGTCGTCGCGTGCTCCGACCACGAGCGGGCCGTCGCGGTGCAGTACGACTGCTCCACGGGCTACTTCAAGCCCTACACCAACGTCGACGTCATCGGGTGCGAGCTCGGCGGGGCGTGCAAGAACGTCATCGCGCTGGCCTGCGGCATGGCCTCGGGGCTGGGCTACGGCGACAACACCGCCGCCTCGCTCATCACCCGGGGGCTCGCCGAGATCTCCCGGCTCACCGTGGCCCTCGGCGGTCAGGCGTTCACGCTGGCCGGCCTGGCGGGGATGGGCGACCTGGTCGCGACGTGCTACTCCCCGCTGTCACGCAACCGGCGCTTCGGAGCTTCGCTGGGCAAGGGGATGTCGGTCGCGGAGGCGGAGGAGGCCAACCACGGGCAGGTCGCGGAGGGCGTGAAGTCCTGCGAGGCGATCGCGGAGCTGGCGCGGCGCCACGAGGTCGACACCCCGATCGTCGACGCCGTGCGCCGGGTGTGTGCGGGCGACGTCTCGGCGCGTGACGTCGGTGACGAGCTGATCAACCGGGAGCGCAAGCCGGAGTGAGCCTGGTCGCCTCGCCGTGCACGAATGGCGAGGGCTGGTTTCACCCCGGCCGCGGCGAGGAATCCGCGCCCCGTGGACGTGCTGCAGCGGATGGGACCGCCCGTCGCCGGGCAGCGAGCACCGGGCACCCCGCGTGGTGCGCTGACCCTGCGTGCCCCCGCGACGCGCTCCGACGCGTCCGCGCTGCGTCCCGAGTTCCGGGACTGGCTCTGCGGGCTGGCCGACCCGGACACGGTCGACGACCTCACCCTCGCCGTCTACGAGGCCTTGGCGAACGTGGTCGACCACGCCTACGCCACCGCGTTCTCCCACGGTGAGATGCGGCTGTGGGCGGCCGTCTCGCCGCCGCTGCCCGGCGGCCGCGACCTCGTCGTCACGGTGTCCGACGACGGATCCTGGCGCCGCGGCCAGGCGGCCGGCTGGCGCGGGCGCGGCCTGCCGCTCATGCACACCCTCGCTCACGCCTCGGTGATCTCCGGCGCGACGGGGACGACGGTGCAGCTGCGTCGTCGGGTCGCCCCGGCACCGGCCCTCGTCCCGGCCTGAGCGTCACCCCGCCCACGCCCGCACGTGCGCCGGGACGGCCACGTCCGCCGGGAGTGCCGGGCAGGTCTCGGGCGCGCCCAGGACGGTGCGCACCGGCACCACCCCCGCCCAGCGCCGATCACCCGCGGCGACCTCCTCCGGGTCGCCGGGCGGACCCCGGCGCACCTTGACGCTGGCCTCGACGAGGTCGAGCGCGAGGACCGCGGTCGCGGCGGCCTCGCGGCGATCGGGGCGGCGCGCGTGGTCCCACTGGCCCGGCGTCAGGTGCTCGACCACCGCCTCCAGTGCCCGCAGCTGCTCCTCGGGGTCGGTCACCCGGCGGGCGCGGCCGCGGACGACGGCACTGCGGTAGTTCGCCGAGTGGGAGAACACGCTGCGTGCGAGCACCAGCCCGTCGAGCAGGGTGACCGTGAGGCACACCTCGCGCTCGGCCGCCAGGCTCGCGGCGCCCGTCGAGCCGTGCACGTAGACCGTCTCGCCGACGCGTGCGTGCATCGTCGGGAGCACCAGCGGCGCGCCGTCGCCGTCGACGAGCCCGAGGTGGCAGACGAGGGCCTCGTCGAGGACGGCGTGCAGGACCGCGCGGTCGTCGGCCTGCCGCTCGCGCTTGCGACGGAGCTGGGTGCGGGGTGTGGCGGAGAGGGTCACGGGCTCGATGGTGGTCCGCCCCGGTGGCATGCTGCGAGGGCCACTTCCGCGCCGATCGGGGAGGCCACTCATGGCGAGCGCGGTGTCCTCGGTCGTCGTGGGCCTCGACCGCGCGGCGGGGGTGCCGCTGGCGGTCCAGCTCGCCGACGCGCTGCGCCGGGCCGCACTCGACGGCCGGCTGCGCCCGGGCGACCGGGTCCCGGCGACGCGGGTGCTGGCCCGAGAGCTCGGCGTCAGCCGCACGGTCACGACGGCGGCCTACGACCAGCTGGTGGCCGAGGGCTGGCTGGGCGCCCGGCACGGGTCGGGGACCGTGGTGACGGCGGCGCCGCCGTCGTCGGTCGCCCCCCGTGCCAGCGAAGGGGCGTTGCTTGCATCCAGTGACAGGAAAGCCCCGTCGTCGATCGATCTCCGACCGGGCGCGCCCTGCCTCGAGGTGCTCGACACCGCGGCGTGGCGCCGGGCCTGGCGTCGGGCCGGCGACCTCGCCCCGGCCGAGCGGCCCGAGCACGCCGGCTCGGAGGCCTACCGCGCCGCCGTCGCCGAGCACCTGCTGCGCCATCGCGGGATCCCCGCCGCCGCCGAGGAGCTCCTCGCCACCGCCGGCACGACCTCCGGGCTCGCCGAGGTCCTCGGTGCCCTGCGGGCGGCCCGGGGACGACCGTTGCGTGTGGGCATCGAGGACCCGGGCTACCGCCGGGCCGCCGGCGTGGTGCGGGCCGGTGGCGACGAGGTGGTCGGGCTGGCGGTCGACGCGGACGGACTGGTCGTCGAGGCGGTGCCTGCCGGGCTCGACGTCGTGGCGGTGAGCCCCGCGCACCAGTACCCCCTCGGCGGCCGGCTCCCCGTGGCGCGGCGGGTCGAGCTCGTCGACCGGGCCCGCGGCGAAGGGTTCGTCGTGGTCGAGGACGACTACGACGGCGAGCTGCGCTACGACGTCGCGCCGCTGCCGGTGCTCGCCGCCCTCGCGCCCGACGTCGTCGTGCACCTCGGCACGGCCAGCAAGATCGCGACCCCGACGCTGGGCGTGGGCTGGATGGTGGCCCCGCCGCCGCTGCGGGAGGCCGTGCTGACCGCCCGGCGGGCGACCGGGACCCGGCCCGCCCCGGCGGGCCAGGCTGTGCTGGCCGCGTGGGCCGTCGACGGCGCGCTGGGCCGGCACCTCGCGCGGCTGCGCCGCGAGCTGGGGGCCCGGCGCGCGCTCGTCGTCGCCGCGGTCGGCGAGGCCGGTCACGACGTGCTCGGGGACCGCGCGGGCGCGCACCTCGTCGTGCCGCTGGCCTCGGCGGCCGACGAGGAGACGGTGGTGGCACGAGCGGCCGAGGCGGGCCTGCTGGTCGACGGGCTGGCCGCCCACCGGCTGGACCGAGCCGCCTCCGGGGCACCCGGGGTCCTCGTCGGCTGGGCGACCCCGACCCGCGCGGAGCTCGTCGGGGCGCTGGCCCGGTGGACCGGTGTGCTGCGCCGGGTGCCCGGCAGGGCGCGTGGGAACGGCGTGGGGCCCGCGTAGGCTCCGCGCGCATGGGAGCACCCGGACGGCGCCCGACGCTGCTGGTCCTCTTCGGGGGACGGTCGGGGGAGCACGCGGTGTCCTGCGTCTCGGTGGGCGGGATCCTCGACAACCTCGACCGCGAGCGCTTCGACGTCGTGCCCGTCGGCATCACCCGGTCCGGCGAGTGGCTCGCCGTCGGCGACGACACCTCCCGCTGGCGACTGCAGGGCCGCGAGCTGCCCGAGGTCGCCGCGGGCGCGGGCGAGCCCGTGGCGCTGCTGCCCGACCCCACCCGCCGCGAGCTGATCAGCCTCGCCGACGACCGCCGGGGCGCCGTGCTCGCGAGGATCGACGCCGTCTTCCCGGTCCTGCACGGCCCGGCCGGCGAGGACGGCGAGGTGCAGGGCCTGCTGGAGACGGCGGGGATCCCCTACGTGGGCGCGGGCGTGTGCGCCAGCGCCGCCTCGATGGACAAGGTCGTGACGAAGGCGCTGCTGCGCGACGCCGGGCTCGGCGTCGGCGACGCCGTCGCGCTCGACCGTGCCGCGACCGACCTCACCGCCGCCGAGCGCGACCGGCTGGGGCTGCCGGTGTTCGTCAAGCCCTCCCGGGCGGGCTCGTCGGTGGGCATCAGCCGCGTCAGGGCGTGGGAGGACGTCCCGGACGCCGTCGCCCTCGCCCGGCGCAGCGACCCCAAGGTGCTCGTCGAGGCCGCGGTGGCCGGGCGCGAGATCGAGTGCGGCGTGCTGCAGTTCCCCGACGGGCGCGTCGAGGCGAGCGTCCCCGCCGAGATCCGGCTGGCCGGTCCCGACGACTGGTACGACTTCGACACCAAGTACCTCGACGACAGCTGCGAGCTCGACGTGCCCGCCAAGCTCGACGACGCCGTGGCGGAGACGGTCCGGGAGCAGGCCGTGCGGGTGTTCCGCACGCTGGACTGCGAGGGCCTCGCGCGGGTCGACTTCTTCGTCGCCGACGACGGCCGGGTGCTGGTCAACGAGCTGAACACGATGCCGGGGTTCACGACGACCTCGCTCTACCCGCGCGTGTGGGCGACCACCGGCGTCGACTACGCCACCCTGCTCACCACGCTCGTCGAGACCGCGCTCGCCCGCGGCACCGGCGTGCGGTGAGGCGGACGTGCCCGGTCATCAGCGGGTGGGAGCCGCCGCGGGCGGCGCCGTGTCCCGGGTCACCAGGGTGATCTTCACGCCGCGGGAGACGTCCTGGATGGCTCCGCTGCCGATGCCGTCGGGGAGCGTGAGCCCGACGAAGACCGCCCGGTCCACCGTCACCCACGTCGTCGCGCCGACACCGGGGAGCCGGAGCCAGTCGACCCCGTCGACGTCGAGCAGCGGGCTGGTCGGGCCGAGCTCGGCCGGGGCGGGCAGGCCGCAGCGCACCACGATCGGCTGGTCCTCCGGGCGCCCGGACGCCGCCTTCTCCCCGCCCCAGGCGACGGTCCCGGGGGGCACCGGGGCCGCGAGCGCCCGGCGCCGGAGCAGCCCGTCGCCGGTGTCGATCTCCTGGGGGAGCCCGGAGAAGAACCGCGCACAATCGGCGGACGCGGCCGCGGGCACGGGCACGGCCGGGAGCACGAGGGGACCGTTCGACGGGTCGGGGTCGTCCGATCGCCCGAGGACCTGCGAGGCCACGAGGACGCCGACGACGAGCAGGACCGGCAGGGCGAGCGCCACCCCGAGCAGGACCTTCGGGAGACGGTGCTCCAGCTCCGGAGCGCGCAGCGGGGTCACGGGCGGCGAGCGCTCACGCCGAGGTGGAGCGGGCCGCGGCGGAGACCACCGGGCACGTCAGGGTGCGCGTGATCCCGGGGACCTTCTGCACGGCCGCGATCACCTTCTCGCCGAGCGCCTCGGCGTCGGGCGCCTCCACGTGCACGACGACGTCGTAGGGGCCGGTCACGTCCTCCGCCCGGGTGACGCCCTCGATCCGGGCCACCTCCGAGGCGACCGCGGCTGCTCGGCCCACCTCGGTCTGGATCAGGATGTAGGCCTGGACCACGGACGAGCCTCCTCGGGGGACGGGCACGCTCGTCCGTGCGGGGAGGGGACGGCGTGCACGGGACGTGACACGAACGCTCGGAAGGTACCGCAGGGAGCAGACGGGTGAGGCGGACGGGAGAGGCAGCGGAGCGGAGCTCGACCCGGAGGACGGGAGAGGCAGCAGGGAGCGTGGCCGAGGTCGGCGAGTTCGGTGTGATCGACCGCATCACCGCCGACCGGCCCCAGCCCGAGGGCACCCTGCTCGGGCCCGGGGACGACGCGGCCGTGCTGGCGGCGCCCGACGGCCGGGTCGTCGCGACCGTCGACACCCTGGTGCAGGGCGTGCACTTCCGCCTCGACTGGTCCGGTCCCGAACAGGTGGGGCGCAAGGCCGTGGCGGCGAACCTCGCCGACGTGGCCGCCGTGGGGGCGGTCCCGACCGGGCTGCTGCTCTCGCTCGCCTGCCCCGCCTCGACCCCGACCGACGTCGTGGACGGGTTGGCCTCCGGTATCTGGGACGCCGCGTCGGAGGCGGGGATCGGGGTGGTCGGCGGGGACACCGTGTCCGCCGAGCAGATCGTGGTGTCGATCACGGCGCTCGGCGATCTGCAGGGGCGGGAGCCGGTGCGCCGCTGCGGGGCGAAGGTCGGGAACGTGGTCGCGGTGCGCGGGGTGCTCGGGTGGTCCGCCGCGGGCATGGAGGTGCTGCGCCGCGGCTTCCGGTCGCCGGTGGCGATGGTCGCCGCGCACCGCACCCCCCGCCCGCCGTTCACCGAGGGCCCGGTGGCCGCACGGGCCGGGGCCACGGCGATGGTCGACACCTCCGACGGCCTCATGGCCGACCTCGCGCACATCGCCGAGGCCTCGCGCGTGCGCATCGATGTCCGCTCGGACCTCGTGCCGGTGGCCGACAAGCTCCGCGACATCGCTTCTGCGCTGGGCAAGGACGCCCTGACGTGGGCCCTGACCGGCGGTGAGGACCACGCGCTGGTCGCCTGCTTCCCCTCCGAGGCCGCGGTGCCGGACGGGTGGCAGGTGTTCGCCGACGTCCGGCTCGGTACCGGGGTGAGCGTCGACGCGGACCGCTGGGGCGGGGCGGGCGACCCGGGTTGGCGCCACTGGCGCTGAGCTCGGTCGCCTACATCCCCGGCGGTCGCACCCCGCGGATCGAGGCGTCGAGCAGCTGGACCGGGTGCAGCATCGGGAGCTCGCCCTCGAGGTACTTGCGGATCTGCAGCAGGCAGCCCGGATTCGCGGTGACCAGCACATCCGCCCCGGTGCCGCGGATGTTGTCGGCCTTGCGTCGCCCGAGGTCCGCGGCCGCCTCCGGCTGCAGCAGGTTGTAGATCCCGGCGGACCCGCAGCAGATCTCGGCTTCCGGGAGCTCCGCGAGCGCCACCCCCGGGATCGAGCGCAGCACGTCGCGCGGCTGGGCCCGAACCTTCTGAGCGTGCCCCAGGTGGCAGGCGTCGTGGTAGACCACCCTTGCGTCCACCCGGTGGCGCGGGGCCCGCGAGTCCTCGAGCGCGTCGGCGAGCACCTCGGAGACGTCGCGCACCTTCGCCGAGAACGCCGCCGCCCGGTCCGCCCAGGCCGGGTCGTCGGCCAGCAGCTCGCCGTACTCCTTCATCGACGAGCCGCACCCGGCCACGTTGACCGCGATCACGTCGACCCCGGCGCGCTCGAACACCGAGATGAGGGCCTTGGCCCGCTCGACGGACTCCTCCTCGCGCCCCGCGTGCAGCCCGAGCGCCCCGCAACAACCCTGCTCCGGCGGGGCGAGCACGTCATACCCCTCGGCGGCGAGCACCCGCACGGTGGCCAGGTTGACCTGGTGGAAGAAGACGTCCTGCACGCAGCCGGTGAGCATGCCCACCCGGCCACGGCGGGTCCCGACGGCGGGTGTGAGGGCCGGTGTCCGCGCGAACGCGTCGCGGACCTTCACCGGCGGCAGCAGCGACTCCATCGCCACGAGCCGCTCCAGCCGGCGCGGCAGCCGGGCCAGCAGGCGGTCCATGCTCCTCGGCCGCAGCTTCTGGTAGAGCGCCCCGCCCAGCGAGGCCGCCCGCAGTCGGCGGCGGTACGGGAACAGCGTGAATATCGCCTCGCGGAACAGCCGGTCGGACCGGGAGCGCGGCACGTTCCGCTCGATCTGCGGCCGGGTGGCCTCGAGCAGCCGGTCGTACTGCACCCCGGACGGGCACGCGGTCACGCACGCCATGCAGCCCAGGCAGCGGTCGATGTGGGTGGTGAAGGCGCCCTCGAGCGGGATCTCGCCGTTCTCGGCCATCTGCATCAGGTAGATGCGCCCGCGCGGCGAGTCCATCTCCTCGCCCCACAGCGCGTAGGTGGGGCAGGTGGGCAGGCAGAACCCGCAGTGCACGCAGTCGTCGAGCAGCTCCTGCGCCGGCGGGTGGTGGGCGTCGAACGACCCGGGCCCGGACGGCGACGCAGCACCCGAAAGCACATCGGCGCGCTCCGGGGCGGCCTTCTCACCGCGCTCCGAGGTGTAGTCGGGGGAGGGGCCGGTCTCGCGGGTGGGCGGCTGGGTGTCGGTCATGCGGTCACTCCCACGGACGAGGAGGGCAGGGGCAGCCACGGCGCGAGGCGCCCGCGGCCGAAGCGCTGGTCGGGGTCGAAGGACGCGGCGACGGCACGCAGCAGCGCGGCCGACGACGGCGCCGGGCCGAACGCAGGCAGCTCGACGCCGGCCGGCCGCTGACGCAGCGTCGACGTGCCGCCGGCGGCGGCCGCGCGCTCGTGAACGGCGGACACGGCGTCGGCGGTGGCGGGCACGGTCAGCGTGGCGACACCGATCCCCGGCGAGGTGGTGACCGAGCGCAGCCCCCCGACCACCGGGCCGAGCTCGGCGAGCAGGCCGGACAGACGCGAGGGCAGCACGCCCACGCGCAGCACCGCACCGTCGTCGGGACGGGCGTCGACAGCGTCGTCGTGAGCGGCCCAGGCGGCCTCGGCGTCGTCGTCCGACAGCACGACGGCGTCGTCGCCGACGGCCTCGACGAGGCGCCCGGCCCGGCCCGCCACACCCCGGGTGGTCCCCTCGAGGCGGGCGAGCAACCGTCCGCCGCCGTCCGGTCCGGCGAGCCACTGCAGCGCGGCGGCCTCGACCGGGCTGTCGAGGACGCGGCGCGCGGCAGCGTCCACCCCGTCGGCGGGCACGTCCAGGGCGACGCTGCGCACGGCCTCGGGGACCGGGTGCAGGCGCAGCACCAGCTCGGCGACGGCCCCGAGGGTGCCCTGGGCGCCGTGCAGCAGCTTGGCGAGGTCGTAGCCCGCGACGTTCTTGATGACGTGGCCGCCGCTGCGCGCCGCGGTCCCGTCGGCCAGCACCACCGTGGCGCCGATGACCAGGTCGCGCAGCGAGCCGTAGGAGTGCGCGAGCGGGCCGGAGTCGGCGGTCGCGAACAGGCCGCCGACGGTGGCGCCGCCGCGCACCCGCGCGGCGTCGAACGCGACGCGCTGCCCGTGGCGGGCCAGCGCCTCCTGCAGCGCGGCCAGCGGGGTGCCGGCGCGTACCTCGACGGTCATGTCGCCCGGGTTGTGGGCGACGATGCCGGACAGGCCCGCGGTGGAGACGGTGACGTCGGCCGGGGCGGGGGTGCCGGCCCAGTCGGGGGCGGTGCCGGCCCCGGTCAGGGCCACGACGCCGGGATGGTCGAGGACGGCGTCGCGGAGCTCGCGGACCGAGCCCGGCGTCACCGTGGGTGGCTGGCTCACAGGCGCTCGATCACTCCTGCCTCCTCCAGCGGGTGCGGGCGGTAGGGGCCCGGCTTCTCGCCGCACAGCCGCGGCGTCGGGAAGACCTTGCCGGGGTTGCAGAGCCCGTGCGGGTCGAACCCGGTGCGGACGCGCTGCATCACCGCGAGGTCGTCCTTGGTGAACATCACCGGCATCGAGCACGCCTTGTCGGCGCCGATGCCGTGCTCCCCGGACAGCGAGCCGCCGAGCTCCACGCACAGCTCGGCGATGTGCGCCGAGAGCTCCTCGGCGCGGTCGTGCTCACCGGCCGACTCCGAGTAGAGCACCAGCGGGTGCAGGTTGCCGTCGCCGGCGTGGAAGACGTTGGCCACCCGCAGCCCCACCTCGGCGCCCATCTCCGCGATGCGGCCCAGCACCTCGGCGAGCCGGGTCCGCGGCACCACGCCGTCCTGGACGATGTAGTCCGGGCTGATCCGGCCGACCGCCGCGAACGCCGCCTTGCGGCCCTTCCAGACCTTCGCGCGCTCCTCTCCGGTCTCGGGCACGTGCAGCCGGGTGGCGCCGTTGCGCTCGCAGAGCTCGGTCAGCTTCGCGAACTGCTCGTCGCACTCCTCGGCCGGCCCGTCGAGCTCGACGATGAGGGCGGCGGGGGACTCCACGGTGTAGCCGGCGCCGACCGCGGCCTCGGCGGCCTCCATGGCCAGCGAGTCCATCATCTCCACCGCGGCGGGGATGATCGAGGCCTCCACGATGTCGCCGACGGTGTTGCCCGCGTCCTCCACCGACGGGAAGTCCGCCAGCACGGTCCGGATGGTCTCCGGGGTCTTCAGCAGCCGCACCGTCACCTTGGTGCAGACGCCGAGGGTGCCCTCGGAGCCCAGGAAGACTCCGCGCAGATCGGGGCCGGCCTGCTCGCCGGTCGGCGCGCCGAGGGTGATCAGTGACCCGTCGGCGAGCACGACCTCCATCTCCAGCACGTGGTTGGTGGTGAATCCGTACTTGAGGCAGTGCGCCCCGCCGGAGTTCTCCGCGACGTTGCCGCCGATGGTGCACACCTGCTGACTCGAGGGGTCCGGCGCGTAGTACAAGCCGTGCGGTGACGCGGCCCGCGTGATGTCGAGGTTGAACACGCCCGGCTCGAGGACCGCGCGCCGGTTCGCCACGTCGATCTCGAGGATCCGGCGCAGCTTCTGCAGGGAGATGACGACGCCGTGGGCCACCGGCAGCGCGCCGCCGGACAGCCCGGTCCCGGCGCCGCGGGCCACGAACGGCACCCGGTGACGGGCGCAGATCCGGACGCAGGCGGCCACCTCGTCGGCGTTCCGCGGCAGCACCACCACGGCCGGGATCTGGCGGAACCCGGTGAGCCCGTCGCACTCGTAGCTGCGCAGCCCCACCTCGTCGGTGATCACCAGGTCCGCGGGCAGGACGTCGCGGAACTCCCGGGCCAGCTCCGGGCCCACCGGCGCCGGCCGGGTCGCCGCCGCAGGGGCGTCGTCCCCCGTGCCACCGTGTGGGGCCTGCATCGTCCGCTCCGGCATCACGCGCCTCCTCGTGGTGTGCCACGAATCGTCGCGCGTGCTGCGGGCCACCGCCACCAGACGGCGCGGGTCGGACAGGTCGTCGAAGACGTGCTCGGCGCCGGCGGCGTGCAGCTCGTCGCGCGAGGACCCCCCGGTGGCGACGCCGACCGCGACCGCGCCGGCGGCGTGCGCGGCCTCGACGTCGCGCGGGGTGTCGCCCACGACCACCAGCGCCACCGGCGGCCCGTGGTGGGCCTCGAGCGCGGCGCGCGCGGCGTGCACCAGCGTCGAGCGGGGACCGCCGAGGTGGCCGTAGGCGCCACGGTCGAGGTCCAGCGCCGCGTGCGGGGCGAGCCCGGCGGCCCGCAGCTTGGCCTCGGCACCCGCCCGCACGTTGCCGGTGACCACCACCTGGGTGACGCCCGGCTCGGCGGCCAGCGCGGCGACGGTCTCGAGCACGCCCGGCAGCGCCGTGGTCACCGCGGCGAGCTCGTCGTCGCGGCCGGCCCACTGGGCGGTCACCGCCTCCGCGAACGCGATCCCGTACTCCTCGCCCCGGGCGTGCAGGGCGGCGGCGTCCGCGGCGGGCAGCATGTCGCGGTAGGCCTCGGCGACGAGGCGGTCGGTCAGCCCGCCCATCGCCACGCCCTCGGGCGCCACGAGGCCCGTGACCTCGGTGAACGCCCGGCGCAGCACCTCGCCGCCGACGAGCCCGGCGCGGAGCAGCGTGCCGTCGAGGTCCCAGCAGACGGCGACGGTGCCGGTCACGACCCGCCCCCCGTGTCGTCACGGCGGCGGTCACGGCTGCCGTCGCCCGCGCCGACCGGCTCCGGCGGCAGGCCGGCGAGCTGCTCGCCCAGCCGCGCGGCCGCGTCGCGCAGCAACGGCCCGGCGCGCGCGACCTCGGCGCTGCCCAGCCTCGCCGACGGTCCGGAGATCGAGAGCGCGCACGGCGCGGGCGCCCCGGGCACGGGCACGGCGACACAGCGCACCCCGACCTCCTGCTCGCCGTCGTCGACGACCCACCCGCGGTCACGCGCCGCGGCCAGCTCGGCCAGCAGCGCGGCGGACTCGGTGTGGGTGGCCGGGGTGCGGGCGGTCATGCCGGTGCGGATCAGCAGCGAGGACACGGCGGCGTCCTCCATCGTCGAGAGCAGCGCCTTGCCCACGCCGGTGGCGTGCAGCGGCACCCGGCGCCCCACCTCGGTGAACATCCGCATCGGGTGCGGCGAGGGCACCTGGGCGAGGTACACGGCGGCCGGCTCGCCCGAGCCGTCGAGCACCGCGAGGTTGGCCGACTCCCCGGTGACCGCGACGAGCTCGGCGAGCACCGGGCGCACCCCGTCGCCGAGTACCCGGCCCGCGGCGTCCCCGAGGCGCACCAGCCGGGGGCCGAGCGCGTAGCGGCGGCCGGCCTCGCGGCGGACGTGCCCGGTGCCGACGAGCGTCGCGAGCAGCCGGTGGACACTCGCGGCCGGCACCCCCGTGGCGGAGGCGAGCTCGGAGAGCGTCGCCCGTCCGCCGGCGTCGGCCAGGTGATCGAGGAGATCGAGCGCCCGGGTCAGCGACTGCACCGAGGGCATCGTCAGTCCTCCCTGCGGCGGGTACACGGGTATTGGCGGTCACGCCGCCGGGCCCGGATGATCCCATCATTCCGCATTGCGGAAAGCAAGTTCCGCGGGGTAGAAACGGGACCAGCCATCCACCGTCGTGAGGAGCGCTCTGCCATGTCGACCACCGGTGTCGAGGTGTCCGCATACACCGCCGATCGCCAGGAGGAGGTGCTCCCCGACGAGGCGCTCGCCTTCCTCGCCGAGCTGCACCGGCACGCGCAGGCCACCCGGCTCGAGCTGCTGGAGCGGCGCAAGCAGCGCCGCGCGGAGATCGCGCGCACCGGCACGCTGGACTTCCTGGACGAGACCCGGGAGATCCGCGAGGGCGACTGGCAGGTGGCCGAGGCCCCCGCCGACCTGCGCGACCGCCGCGTCGAGATGACCGGGCCGACCGACCGCAAGATGACGATCAACGCGCTCAACTCCGGCGCCAAGGTCTGGCTGGCCGACTTCGAGGACTCCCACACCCCCACCTGGGAGCTCGTGATCGCGGGCCAGGCGAACCTCATCGACGCACAGTCCGGCGACGGCAAGCTCACCTTCGACAGCCCCGAGGGCAAGCACTACGAGGTCACCGCGGACGAGCTGCCGACGGTCGTGGTCCGCCCGCGGGGATGGCACCTCGACGAGAAGCACATCACCGTCGACGGCACCCCGATCGCCGGTGGGCTGGTCGACTTCGGGCTGTACTTCTTCCACAACGCGAAGGCGCTCGTCGAGCGGGGGAGCGGCCCGTACTACTACCTGCCCAAGATGGAGTCGCACCTCGAGGCGCGGCTGTGGAACGACGTCTTCGTCAAGGCCCAGGACCTCCTGGGTGTCCCGCAGGGCAGTGTCCGGGCGACGGTCCTCATCGAGACGATCACCGCCGCGTTCGAGATGGAGGAGATCCTCTACGAGCTGCGTGACCACGCCTCGGGGCTCAACGCGGGCCGGTGGGACTACCTGTTCTCGGTGATCAAGAACTTCCGCGAGCAGGGCCGGGACTTCGTGCTGCCCGACCGCAACTCGGTGGGCATGACGGTGCCGTTCATGCGGGCCTACTCCGAGCTGCTGGTGCGCACCTGCCACCAGCGCGGGGCGTTCGCGATCGGCGGCATGGCGGCCTTCATCCCCTCGCGCAAGGATCCCGAGGTCAACGAGCAGGCCATGCAGAAGGTCCACGACGACAAGGCCCGCGAGGCGGGCGACGGCTACGACGGGTCCTGGGTCGCCCACCCCGACCTGGTCGAGATCTGCCGCGAGGAGTTCACCAAGGTCCTCGGTGACCGGCCGAACCAGCTGGACCGGACCCGCGAGGACGTCTCGGTGGGCGCCGCGGAGCTCCTCGACGTGAAGTCGACCCCCGGCGAGTGCACCGAGGCCGGCCTGCGCAACGACGTCTCGGTCGGGCTGCAGTACATCCAGTCCTGGCTCTCCGGCACGGGGGCGGCCGGCATCTTCAACCTCATGGAGGACGCCGCCACCGCGGAAATCTCCCGCTCGCAGATCTGGCAGTGGATCCACAACGACGTCACGCTGGACAACGGCCAGCAGGTCACTCCGGACTACGTCCGCACGGTGATCGGCGAGGAGCTCGAGAAGATCCGGGACGCGGTCGGCGAGCAGACCTTCGAGAAGGGCCGCTGGCAGGAGGCGCGCGACGTCTTCGAGTCGGTGGCGCTCGCGGACGACTACGTCGAGTTCCTCACGCTGCCGGCGTACGAGCTCATCGACTGAGCACGACGGCGGCCGCGCTCGCGGCGTGAGGGGCACACGGGGCAGTTCGTCCGGCTCGCGGGACTGCGTGGTGTGCTCGTCGTCGCCGGGAGAGCGAGGTCCCGCGCAGCGAGGCGCCCGACGAGATCGACGACGGGCCGTCTAGCGTGACCGCGTGCCGATCACCGCCCCCCGCGAGGTCGACCAGAGGCCTCGATCCACCGACGCCGTCGTGCTTCCGACCCCGCCGGCCGCCCGCCGGGCGGGCCACCGGCCGTCGAGGGCCGCCTGATGGCCCGTCCTCTCGCGGAGACCGTCGAGGCCGGCTGGGCGGAGGCGCTCGCGCCGGTCGCGGACGACGTCGCGGCCATGGGTGACTTCCTGCGCGCCGAGATCGCCGCCGGCCGGACGTACCTGCCCGCCGGCGCCCACGTGCTCCGGGCGTTCCACCAGCCGTTCGAGGACGTGCGGGTGCTCGTGGTGGGACAGGACCCCTACCCGACGCCCGGCCACGCGGTCGGGCTCTCGTTCTCGGTCGCGCCCGACGTGCGCCCGCTGCCCAAGAGCCTCCAGAACATCTTCCGTGAGTACCGCGAGGACCTCGGCCACCCGCCACCCTCGAGCGGGGACCTCTCGCCGTGGACGCGGCGGGGCGTGCTGCTGCTCAACCGCGTGCTCACCGTGGCGCCCGGCGCACCCGGCTCGCACCGCAACAAGGGCTGGGAGAAGGTCACCGAGCAGGCCATCCGCGCCCTCGTCGACCGCATCGACGCGCCCCTCGTCGCGATCCTCTGGGGACGCGACGCCCGCTCGCTCGCGCCACTCTTGGGCGAGGACGTCCCGGCGGTGGAGTCGGCGCACCCGAGCCCGATGTCCGCGGCAGGCGGATTCTTCGGCTCGCGCCCGTTCAGCCGGGTCAACGCCTATCTCGAGGAGCTGGGTGACGAGCCGCTGGACTGGCGCCTGCCCTGAGCGGATCCCCCCGCCAAGGACGGACCGCCTGCTCGTGCGGACGTCGGCGACGATGATCAGCGGGCACCTAGCGGGGTGTCGGGCGGCCGGTGACCCCGCCAGGTGCCCGTTGACCACGAGGCCCGCCAAGGACGGACCAGGCGATCGGCGATCGCGCGCATCCGCGCCGCGGGTGTCGATCTGCGCGCCCGGCGATGCCGCCCGAGCCGTGGCACCGTGATCCCGTGCCGAAGCACGTCGATCATGGAGCGCGACGGACCCAGATCGCCGAGGCGCTGTTGCGCGTGGCCGCCCGCGAGGGGCTGGGCTCGGTGAGCCTACGTCACGTCGCGGCGGAGGCCGGCGTCTCGATGGGGCTCGTCCAGCACTACTTCCGCACCAAGGACGAGATGATGACCTTCGCTCTCGGCGTGGTCAGCGAGAACGTCCAGCGCCGCCTCGCCGAGCAGGCTCTCGACCCGTGCGAGGACCCTCGTGCAGTGGTCCGCGCTCTGCTCCACCAGATGCTGCCGATCGACGAGGAGCGCCGGCGCGAGGGCCACGCCGCGCTGGCGTACGCGGCCTACACCGCCGTGCGTCCGGACGCGGCCCATGAGGTCCGCGCGCAGATGGACCAGTTGCGGGAGTACGTGGCCGTCACAGCCCGGGCAGCGGGGAGGACCGAGGACCCCGAGACCGCCGCCGCGACCCTGCTCGCCCTGACCGACGGATTGATGCTGCACGTCCTCGGCGGCGTCGTGACCCCCGGCGAGGCACAGCACGCCCTCGACACGCAGATCAGTGCGATCCTCGGTCCCACGTGACCATGCAACTGCATTGTGTCGGCTCTCCGATGCTGTCACCATGCGTGTGCATGGCAACGCCGGCGGAGGGGACCGATGGCCGTGACGATGCACGAGCGACGGCTCGAGCGAGGGCGGCGCTGGTGGGACCTGGCCGCCCGCGGGTCCCGGACGATGTACGCGCAGCGCATCCTCGACGAGCTCGGCCTCCCGGATCTGGACCTGCGTGCCGGGCACACCGTCCTCGACATCGGCTGTGGCTACGGCGACACGTTCGCGTCGCTGCGGGAGGCGGTCGCTCCGGGGGGACGCGTGATCGGCCTCGACTACAGCCCGGGCATGGTCGCCCGGGCCCGACGACGGGTGCGGGAGAACGGGTGGGACGACGTCGAGGTCCGGCGAGCCGACTTCACCCGCGCCGACCTGGAGCCCGAGAGCGTCGACCGGGCGGTCGCGTTCGCGTCGATCAGCGCGATGCCCGACGTGCCTGCTGCGCTGAGCACCGCGTTCGGTGTCCTGCGGCCGGGCGGGCTGCTGGTCGTCTTCGACATGAAGTTGCGCGCGGCGGGCTGGTCGACTCCGCTGATCTGGCTGTTCGCCGGCCTCTACCGGCTCCTCGCGGGGTGGGCCGGCGTCGACGTCCTGGACACGGCCCGGGCGACGTTCGACGACGTGACCGTGCCCGAGGCGCCGAACAGGCCCGGCCGACCGCAGCCGGAGGACGGGTGGCCGCCGCTCACGTACTTCGTCGCACGCAAGGCCGACTGACGGGGCCGTGCTCCACCGCGTCGGTGTCCGCGTCCGGCTGGACGTCGTCGGTGGGACGCCGCGAGACTGCCGACGTCGGACCCGGGCCGAGTGCGCGAGAGGTGTCTCCGTGCCCAAGCAACCGCTCGAGGAACGGGTGCGCACGGCGGCCGAGGCAGCGCTCGCCGAACAGAAGTACGTGAGCGCGATCGACGTCCTCCTCGGCATCGGATGGCTCACCTCGTCGCACGTCGACCGCTGGCGCCAGGGACGGGTCGACTGCCTCGAGCGCGAGGTGCAGGTGAACCTGCACAAGCTCACCGAGGCCATGCGGCTGTTCCGTCAGTGGGCCCGGACATCCGGTCTGACGGCGAGCCCGACGGCGTACGTGGCCCGGACCCGGGACCGCAGGCCACTGCGGTTCAGCGTCAGCGGGACGCCGACGGTCGAGGAGGCCTACCGGACGCACTGGGTGTCGCCGGAGCTCTCGGCGGCCGAGCGCGAACGCCTCGCCGCCCGGCAGAGCCAACCACCGGACCTCGTGGTGGTCTCTCCGGTGCGCGAATGGAGCTGCGTGCGGTGCGAGCACACCGGTGATCTGTTGTTCATGCAGGAGGACGGACCGACCTGCCTGGCGTGCGCTCGGCTCGATCATCTCGTCTTCCTGCCGGCCGGAGACGCCGGGCTGACCCGGCGCGCGCACCGCGCCAGCAGCCTGTCCGCGGTGGTCGTGCGCTTCAGCCGCACCCGCCAGCGCTACGAGCGGCACGGACTCCTCGTCGAGGCCGAGGCGCTGGCCGCCGCCGGAGGCCACGCCGACGATCCTCGCTGAGCACGAGGCGTGGCCGGGCCGGCGAACCCGTGGGGACTCAGCGGCCGAACCGGTGCCGCGCCCGTCGGCGCGGGGCGAACATGCTCCATCCGCTGCTGGGGATGGTGTCGGGCCGGTGCCGCCCACAGCCCGTGGAGCGGCCCCGACCGCAGACCAGGGCGAGCAGCCGCTCGAACGGCCGCCGGCGGGGCCGACGGGCGAGGACGGGCAGGGCACGGTCGGTCCGCGCGGGGAGCCCCACGTTCTCCGGCGAGGGCGACGGCGCCTCCTCCCGCACCGCCACCGGGGCGGAGCGGGGCTCCTGCGGGGCGGCCCGCGCGGCCTGCTCCGGCGGGAGCCGCTGCGCCACGACCCGCAGCGGTACCGGCGCCGAGCGACGGTGGACGGTGCGCTCGGCGCGCGGGAGGCGCGGTTCAGCGGCGGGGGCTGTGTCCGGTCGGCTCACCACGTCCCCCGTTCGTCGCACACCCGGCCCGGTCGCTCTCGTTCGATCTTCACCTACGTACCGTGCAGGCGCAAGGACTCCTCGCACGTGCGTCTGCCGACGTCGTACCGTCGTGGTCGAGGGATCGCCAGTCGTGGGGGAGGGCCGACGTGCCGACGTGGACGACGAGCGAGGCCGGCATCGAGACGGCCCGGTCGCCCGAGGGCGGGCTCCTGGTCCGGGCCGCGGGCGACGCCGACGGGCCGGTGCTGCGCTACACCCGCGCCGAGATCGACGCGTTCGTGCGGGGGGCCAAGGACGGCGAGTTCGACGACCTGGCCGAGGAGTCCTGAGCCCCGGACACACGTCGGGCCCGGCACGAGGCCGGGCCCGGGTGGTGTGCGTGGGCTCCCGGCCCTGGTGGCCGGGAGCCGGGATCAGGCGCGGCTGACCTTGCCGGCCTTGAGGCAGGACGTGCAGACGTTCATCCGCTGCCGGTTGCCGTTGCCGACCCGGGCGTGCACGGTCTGCACGTTCGGGTTCCACCGGCGGTTGGTCCGGCGGTGGGAGTGCGAGACCGACTTCCCGAACCCGGGGCCCTTCGCGCACACGTCGCACACCGCAGCCACTTCGAACACCTCTCGAGATTCGCCGATCACTTCGGCGCGCGGCACCAGAGCCCGCGCGGCAGGACTCCAGGGTAACCGAGCGGTCGGGCCGACCCCGTCGCCGGGGGTGTCCCGGCGCCACGAGCGGCTGAGTCGGCGACGTCGTCGGTGGGGGGATGAGAACCTTCACCCCGTGGTGGACATGGACTCCCCCCTCGCGGAGGCCCTCGGCGGGCGCTCGGCAGCCGCGCTGCGCCGCCACCTCGACATGCACACGGTCGGGGACCTCCTGCGCCACCTCCCCCGCAAGTACCAGCTGGTCAACGACCTCGGCGCCATGGACCCGCGGGAGCTGCGCGAGGGCACCTACGTCACGGTGGTGGCCCGGGTCGAGCGCGTGACCCACCAGCGCCGGCCCCGTCGCGGGAAACGCGGGATGCTGGACATCACGGTCATGCAGATCTCGGTGGGGTCGATCGAGCTCGGCGTCACCTTCTTCAACCAGCCCTGGCGCCACCTGCAGATGCCGCGGGGCACGCGCGCGATGTTCGCCGGCAAGCTCCAGCGCTTCCAGGGGCGCTGGCAGCTCGACACCCCGCAGGCACGCAGAATCCGGGGGGACGGCGGCGGTGAGGCCGAGGAGGACGACGAGGAGTCGCTCAAGCTGCCGCCGGTGACCCCGATCTACCCGGCCACCCGGAACGTGCAGACCTGGGACCTGCTCGCCGCCGTGCGCCAGACCCTCGAGGTGTTCGACGACCCGGTGGATCCGGTCCCCGAGGCGATCCGGCGGCGCCACGGCCTCGTCGGGCTCGGGCGCGCCCTGCGCGACATCCACCTGCCGGCCGTCCTCGCTGACACGGTGCCTGCCATGCGCCGGCTCACCTGGGACGAGGCGCTGGCCCTGCAGCTCGTGCTGCAGGGCGAGAAGCTCGCCGCCTCCGAACGGCCCGCCCCGCCGTGCCCCCGGATCTCCGACGGCCTCGCCGCGGCGTTCGACGCCCGCCTGCCGTTCGCGCTGACCGCCGGGCAGCAGAAGGTCGGGGCGGACCTGGCGGACTCGCTGGCCGGGACCCGCCCGCTGAACCGGCTGCTGCAGGGCGACGTCGGGTCGGGCAAGACGGTGGTGGCGCTGCGGGCGATGCTCCAGGTCGTCGACGCCGGCCGGCAGGCCGTGCTGCTCGCCCCCACCGAGGTGCTCGCCGCGCAGCACGCGCGCTCGTTGCGCGCCATGCTCGGCCCGCTCGGCCGGGCGGGCGAGCCGGCGGCGCTGTTCGACGACGACGGCGGGTCGCAGCCCGTCGAGCTCGACACCACCGAGGCAGCCACGAGGATCGTGCTCCTCACCGGTTCGCTGTCGACGAAGGAGCGGCGGTCCGCGCTGCTCGACGTGCAGTCCGGCGCCGCCGGCATCGTGGTCGGCACGCACGCGGTGATCCAGGAGGGCGTGGGCTTCGCCGACCTCGGCCTGGTCGTCGTGGACGAGCAGCACCGGTTCGGGGTGCGCCAGCGCGACGAGCTCCGGTCGCGCACCGGGGACTCCGTGCCGCACCTGCTGGTCATGACGGCGACCCCGATCCCGCGCACGGTCGCGCTCACCCTCTACGGCGACCTCGACGTCTCCGTCCTCGACGAGCTGCCCGCCGGGCGGCAGCCGATCGAGACGCGCGCCGTGCCCGGCGGGCGTCCCAAGTGGCTGGCGCGGGTCTGGGAGCGGGTGCGCGAGGAGGTGGACGCCGGGCACCAGGCCTACGTCGTGTGCCCGCGCATCGGCGACGACGAGACCGGCGCACCCGGACCCCACCCGGGCGACGAGGCGGACGGGACGGGCACGGCGCCGGAGGACACCGCGGACGGCGAGGAGCGCCGCCCGCCGCTCGGGGTCCTCGAGGTGGGCGAGCTGCTCGCGGCCGGACCGCTCGCCGGTCTGCGGATCGAGATCCTGCACGGCCGGCTGCCCGCCGAGGAGAAGGACGACGTGATGCGCCGCTTCGGCGCGGGCGACGTCGACGTCCTGGTCGCCACGACGGTGGTCGAGGTGGGCCTCGACGTCCCCAACGCCACCGCGATCGTGGTGCTCGACGCCGAGCGCTTCGGGGTCTCGCAGCTCCACCAGCTCCGCGGGCGCGTCGGGCGGGGTGAGTCACCGGCGGAGTGCTTCCTGGTGACCGACGCCGCGCCGGGCAGCCCGAGCATGACCCGCCTGGAGCGGATCGCCGAGATCTCCGACGGGTTCGCGATGGCCGACCTGGACCTCGAGCTGCGCAGCGAGGGCGACGTGCTGGGCACCGAGCAGGCGGGGCGGGTGAGCACGCTGCGCTTCCTCTCGGTACGCCGCCACGGCGAGGAGATCGCCGAGGCACGGGAGGAGGCGCGCACGGTGCTCGAGGACGATCCGGCGCTGGCCCGCCACCCGCGGCTGGCCGGGCTCGTCCGCGCGGTCGTGGGGGACGAGGGGGCCCAGTTCCTGGACCGGCTCTAGCCTGGACCGGCTCTGGTCCCGACCGGATCTGGCCTCGAGCGGCTCCGACCGGGGGGCCGACCGCCTCCGAATGGCCCTGCTGCGGGCCTGAACGGTCCCGACCGCCGGCGGGCGGCCGGTCCCGCGCGACCGCTGGCGGCGACGCGGCGTGACCGGACGGGCACGCGGCGCTCGCCGATCAGCGCGCCCGGCCGACCTCCGGGCGCGACACGCAGGTCGCCGTTGCGCCACACCGGTCACGGTTCGGTTACGGTCTGGCGGTCGGTCCGCAACAGCGTGCCGATGCGCTCGGCCGCTTCGCCCGACTCCCGTCCGGCGGCCTCCCCGGAGCGCGTGGACGTCCAGGACGGGACGGAGATCGTCGGCCCGCCGGACTCCCCAGCGGCCGGGCCGACCGGGAACGGTCGCGTGCCGTCCTCGTCGGGTCGCCGTCGGGTGAGGAGACCACGCATGACCGCTGTCCTTCCTCCGGTCAGGCCTGTCCCCGCCGGGCGCCACCGTGCCCCCGACGCCGCGACGACGGGCTCGCTCGGGCCGATCCCCCAGGAGTGGACCGGGCGTTTCGCGCACGTCGCTCCCGCCGACGGCCGTCCGACCGACCCGCGGTCGCGTGCTCCCCGTACCCGCGGCCCGCAGCCGCGTCGTGACCAGGGCCCCGCGCAGGCCCCGCTGAACCGCGCGGCGCGGACCGCGGGCCTGTCGCTCGCCGCGCTCGGCGCCCTCGCCGGCGCCGGCGGTGCCGCGGCCCACGGGCTGCTCCCGAGCGACGAGCCCGCCACCACCGGCGAGGTCGCGCTCCCCACCGACCTCGCGGCCAGCCACCTGTCGCTGCAGGCGGGCTCGCACCACGTGCAGGCGCCCGCCGTCACGACGATGATGCCCGTCATCCCGGCCGCCTCGCACGTCGAGGCGCCGCAGTACAAGACGGTCGCCGCGTCCGCCCGCCAGGCCGCCGCGGCCAAGCCGGCCGCGAAGCCCGCCGCGGACGAGCCGTCGTCCATCGCCGCCCAGGCGATCGACGCCGCGGAGTCCAAGCTCGGCAAGCCCTACGTGTGGGGCGCGACCGGCCCGAACTCCTTCGACTGCTCCGGGCTCATGCAGTACGCCTTCGAGCAGGCGGGCAAGGACCTCCCGCGCACCTCGGCCGCGCAGTCGCAGGTCGGCCAGGAGGTCTCCATGGACGACCTCAAGCCCGGCGACCTGATCTTCCTCTACAGCCCGGTCAGCCACGTCGTCATGTACGTGGGCAACGGCAAGGTCATCGAGGCCCCGAACAGCGGGGAGGACGTCAAGTACACCCCGCTGTCGAAGATCGAGAAGAACGCCGTCGGCGCCCGCCGGGTGGCCTGAGGCCACGGCGCGACCTACTCATCCCCCCGTACACGAGAACGACCCGGGGCTCCCTCCCCGAAAGGGAACCCCGGGCCTTGCTCGGTGGACGGACGCTCCCCAGCTCCCATACACCGATGGTCTCTCGCGGCTGACTCCGCTCCTCGCGAGCCCGCCACACAAGGGGTGTCCCAACGACGGGGCCACCAACCGGGTTCGAACGGGTGAAGTGACGTAGCGCACACTACTACTCAGCGCAGCGTCGTGCCGCTGAGCGTGTGGGCCGTCTCAGGCGCGCAGTCGTTCCCGCAGGTCACGAGCCCCACGGACGGCGGCCGCGCGGACGGCCCGGGCGGCGGCCCCGTACTCGTCACGACCCGGGACAGGGGCCGGACGTGCTGTGCCGGGGGCGAGTGCCGGCTCCGGCGTGAGGGACGGGACGGCGGTGGGAGCGTCGACGGCCAGGGCATCGGCGGTGCGTCGTGCCTCGTCCCATGCGGCCACCGCCCGGTCGACCGCGGCCGCGAACCGCTCGCGGTGCCGTGGGTCGGCCGGCTTGGTGGGCGTCGCGAGGTCATGCGCCTCGCCGAGCGCCTCGACGAACCGGGCGGTCGACGGCACCGAGACGTCGAGGAGGGCCGGCCTGGCCGCGACCTCGTGCGGGTCGGACTCCGCCCGGGCGTACTCGGCCTGCAGCTCGGCGAACCGGTCGCGGGCGAGGACCCAGCGCGCCGCGCCGTGCTCGGCGAGCCGTCCGGCGCGGCCCTCGGGGTGCCCGAGCACCACGGCGCGGACCCGGCGCACCCCTCGACGGGCCAGTACCACCGTCGCGGCGCCCGCGGCGATCACCGCGGCGACGAGGTCCGCCACCGCGGCGAGCAGCGCGGCGCCCAGCCCCGCGCCGCCGACCCAGACGCCGAGCAGGACCACCGGGAGCAGGACCGCGAGCAGCGCCGCGAGGCCGTAGAGCCAGGGCGCGGCCGAGCGCCGCAGGGGACGGTTGCTGCCGGCTGCGCCGTTCATGTCCTGACCTCCTGCGCCCGCGGGGTGACTCCTCCTTGGTACCTCACCCCGGGAGGCGTTGACCACGGCCGGACGTCCGGCACGACCGTCCGGGCAGTGACGCGCCGGGACCCGTCGGGGCAGGGTGGTGCTCCCCGACGTCGCGTGGCCAGGGAGGACGGTGTCGATGTTCCGCAAGGTGCTGGTGGCGAACCGGGGCGAGATCGCCATCCGGGCCTTCCGTGCCGCCTACGAGCTCGGCGCGGCCACCGTGGCGGTCTTCCCGGTCGAGGACCGCAACTCCGAGCACCGCCTCAAGGCCGACGAGGCCTACCAGATCGGCGAGGAGGGCCACCCGGTCCGGGCCTACCTCTCGATCGAGGAGGTGATCGCCGCCGCACGGAAGGCGCGCGCCGACGCGATCTACCCCGGCTACGGCTTCCTCTCCGAGAACCCGGGGCTGGCGACCGCGTGCGCCGAGGCCGGCATCACCTTCATCGGCCCACCGCCGCGGGTGCTCGCGATGGCGGGCAACAAGCACCGGGCGGTCGCCGCGGCCCGCGAGGCCGGCGTTCCGGTGCTCGACTCCTCCGATCCCTCCGACGACGTCGAGGTCCTGCTGGCCGCGGCGCGGGAGATGACGTTCCCGCTGTTCGTCAAGGCCGTCGCGGGCGGCGGCGGGCGCGGCATGCGCCTGGTGCGCGAGGAGCGGGACCTGCGGGAGTCGCTGCAGGCGGCGATGAACGAGGCCTCGTCGGCGTTCGGCGACGCCACGGTCATCCTGGAGCAGGCGGTGATCGACCCGCGGCACATCGAGGTGCAGATCCTCGCCGACGCGGCGGGCCACGTCATGCACCTGTTCGAGCGCGACTGCTCGGTGCAGCGTCGTCACCAGAAGGTCGTCGAGATCGCCCCGGCACCGCACCTGTCCGCGGAGCTGCGGGAGCGGATCTGCGCGGACGCGGTGCGCTTCGCGACCGCGATCGGCTACGTCAACGCGGGCACCGTCGAGTTCCTGCTCGACCGCGACGGTCGCCACCACTTCATCGAGATGAACCCGCGCATCCAGGTCGAGCACACGGTGACCGAGGAGGTCGCCGACGTCGACCTCGTCGGCGCGCAGATGCGCATCGCATCGGGGGAGACCCTCGCGGACCTGGGGCTCTCCCAGGACGCGGTCGCCCTGCACGGCTTCGCGCTGCAGTGCCGGATCACCACCGAGGACCCGGCCAACGAGTTCCGGCCCGACATCGGGATGATCTCGGCGTACCGCTCGGCGTCGGGCTCGGGCGTGCGCCTCGACGGCGGCACCGCCTACGCGGGCGCCCAGATCAGCCCCCACTTCGACTCGCTGCTGGTCAAGGTCACCTGCCGCGGCCGCGACTTCACGACGGCGGTGCGACGCGCCCGCCGCGCGCTCGCCGAGTTCCGGGTGCGGGGCGTGTCGACGAACATCCCGTTCCTCATGGCCCTGCTCGACGAGCCGGACTTCCGCGAGGGCCGGGTCACGACGAGCTTCATCGCCGAGCACCCCGAGCTGCTGTCCGCCCGGCCGCCGGCCGACCGCGGGACCCGGCTGATGAGCTACCTCGCCGACGTCACTGTGAACCGGCCCCACGGTCCCGCCCCCGACCTCGTCGACCCGCGCGAGAAGCTCCCCTCCGGCGTCGACCTCGCGACCGCCCCGCCCGACGGGTCACGGCAGCGGCTGGGCACGCTCGGCCCGGAGGGCTTCGCCGCGTGGCTGCGCGAGCAGACCGGGGTACTGGTGACCGACACGACCTTCCGCGACGCCCACCAGTCCCTGCTGGCCACCCGGGTGCGCACCAGCGACCTGCTCGAGATCGCGCCCCACGTCGCACGGATCACGCCGGAGCTGCTCTCGCTGGAGTGCTGGGGCGGCGCGACCTACGACGTGGCACTGCGCTTCCTCGCCGAGGACCCCTGGGAGCGGCTGGCCCGGCTGCGCGAGGCCGTCCCGAACCTGTGCCTGCAGATGCTGCTGCGCGGGCGGAACACCGTCGGCTACACGCCCTACCCGACGGAGGTGACCGACGCCTTCGTCGCGGAGGCGGCCCGCGTCGGGATCGACGTGTTCCGCGTGTTCGACGCGCTCAACGACGTCTCCCAGATGCGACCGGCGATCGAGGCGGTGCGCCAGTCCGGCGGGGCGATCGCCGAGGTCGCGCTCTGCTACACGGGCGACCTCTCCGACCCGGGCGAGCGGCTCTACACCCTGGACTACTACCTGCGCCTGGCCGAGCAGATCGTCGACGCCGGGGCCCACGTGCTCGCGATCAAGGACATGGCGGGGCTGCTGCGCCCGCCGGCGGCCCGGACGCTGGTGCGTGCGCTGCGGGACCGGTTCGACCTGCCGGTGCACCTGCACACCCACGACACCGCGGGCGGCCAGCTCGCCACGCTCACCGCCGCGATCGAGGCCGGGGTGGACGCGGTCGACGCCGCCGTCGCCTCGATGTCGGGCACCACGTCGCAGCCCTCCCTCTCCGCGCTCGTCGCGGCCACCGACCACAGCGAGCGGACCACCGGGCTGTCGCTGGAGGCCGTCAACGCCCTCGAGCCGTACTGGGAGCTGGTCCGCAAGGTCTACGCGCCGTTCGAGGCGGGCCTCGCGTCGCCGACCGGGCGGGTCTACACCCACGAGATCCCCGGCGGGCAGCTCTCCAACCTGCGCCAGCAGGCCGTGGCGCTGGGGCTGGGCGACCGCTTCGAGCAGGTCGAGGACGCCTACGCCGCGGCCGACCGGATGCTCGGGCACCTGGTGAAGGTGACGCCGTCGTCGAAGGTGGTCGGTGACCTCGCCCTGCACTTCGTGGGCGCCGGCGTCGACCCGGACGCGTTCGAGGCCGAACCGTCGCGCTACGACATCCCGGACTCGGTGATCGGGTTCCTGCGCGGCGAGCTGGGCGACCCGCCCGGGGGCTGGCCCGAGCCGCTGCGCAGCCGCGCGCTGGAGGGCCGGACGGAGCGCCCGGGGCTCGCGGACCTCACCGACGACGAGCGCAAGGGCCTCGAGGCCGATCGCGCCGCCACCCTCAACGAGCTGCTCTTCCCAGGCCCGGCGAAGGAGTTCCGCGCCCACCGGGACGCCTACGGGGACACCTCGGTGCTGCGCAGCCAGGAGTTCTTCTACGGGCTGAGCCCCGAGACGGAGTACGCGGTCGACCTCGAGCCCGGGGTCCAGCTGCTCATCGCGCTCGAGGCGATCTCCGAGCCCGACGCGCGCGGCCTGCGCACCGTGCTCATGTCGCTCAACGGCCAGCTGCGCCCGCTGCAGGTGCGCGACCGCGCCGTCGACACCGCCGTCAAGGTCGCCGAGAAGGCCGACCGGTCCGACCCGGGCCACGTCGCGGCGCCGTTCGCCGGGGTGGTCACGCTGCAGGTCGCCGAGGGCGACGCGGTCCGCGCCGGCGACACCGTCGGCACGATCGAGGCCATGAAGATGGAGGCCGCGATCACCGCGCCGACGGGTGGCACGGTGGAGCGGCTGGCCATCGGGAACGTCCAGCAGGTCGAGGGCGGCGACCTCGTGGTGGTGTTGGGCTGACGCCTCGCACACGTCCGGAGGACCAAGTATGAGTCGGATCGTCGCGGGCGCGGCCGGCGGGCAGCGGATCACGGTTCCGCCGAACGGGGTCCGGCCGACGTCGGACCGCGTCCGTGAGGCGCTGTTCTCGCTGCTCGAGGCCCGCGGGGTGCTCGAGGACGCGACCGTGCTCGACCTGTACTCCGGGTCGGGTGCGCTCGGGCTGGAGGCGCTGAGCCGCGGCGCCCTCACCGCGACCCTCGTCGAGCGCGACCCCCGGGCCTGCGGGTTCATCCGGACCAACGCCCGCACCACGAACCTCGGCGGGGCGCTCGTGCGCCGGGCGTCCGTGCCGACGTTCCTGAAGCAGCCCACCGACACCGTCGACCTCGTGTTCGTCGACCCGCCCTACGCCGACACCGAGGACGAGGTCGACACCGTGCTCGGACTGCTCCCGCCGTGGCTCGCCGAGGGGGCGCTCGTCGTCGTCGAGCGGGACTCCCGGTCGCGGACCCCTGCGTGGCCGGAGGCCCTGACGCCCGAGGAGCCACGGGTCTACGGGGAGACGACGCTGCACCTGGCGGGTACGCGTCGGCCACTGCAGGACCGCTCGGCGGGAGAGGATGATCGCCCGGTGACCGATCTCGAGAAGGCGATCCTGGGCTGGGCCCCGGAGCCGGTGACGACGACGGGGACGACGACGGCGTGCGCGGTCGCCGCGGCGTCGGGGCTCTTCGACCTCGACCCGGTGGCCGGCGAGGGCGACGACCTGCCGCCGATGTGGCACTGGTTCGGGTTCCTCTCCCACCCCCGCTCCGACGAGCTCGGGGACGACGGACACGTCGAGGCCGGGCACTTCCTCCCGCCGCTGGAGATGCGCCGCCGGATGTTCGCGGGTGGGCGGCTGCGGGTGGACCGGCCGATGCGGGTGGGCGAGACGCTGCGCCGGACCTCCTCGCTCGTCGACGCCCGGGTCAAGCACGGCCGCAGCGGGGAGATGCTGCTGGTGACGGTGCGCGACGAGTTCCGGCCGGTGGGCGGGGACGACGTCCTCGTCACCGAGGAGTCGGACCTGGTGTACCGCTCGCAGGCACCCGGTCAGGCCCGGGGCATCGGGTTCGACCCGCCGTCCGCCGACGGGCCGCCGGGGTCGGCCGACGCGGTGACGCTGCTGCCCGACGAGACCCTGCTCTTCCGCGTCTCCGCGCTCACCTACAACAGCCACCGGATCCACTACGACCATCCGTACACCACCGGCGTCGAGGGCTACCCCGGCCTCGTCGTCCACGGGCCGCTGCTCGCGCTGATGCTGCTGGAGATCCCGCGCCGGCACCGCCCCGGGCGCAGTGTCACGGGGTTCGACTACCGGCTCTCGCGGCCCGCCTTCGCCGGGACGCAGCTCGTCGCCGACCACGACGGCTCCCCGGGCGGCGACGAGCTCACCGTCGTGGCCGGCGCGGCGGGGTCGCCGGCGTCGATCGCGGGGACGATCACGCTCGCGTCGATCACGGGGGCCTGACCGCGGCGAGGAACCCGTCGAGACCCTCGACGACGACGTCGTCGAGCCGCCGCCGGCGCCACGCGCCGGGGGTGACCGCGAGGTGGACCTCGACGACCCCGCCGCTCCCGGTCTCCCGGTGGGTCTCGCGGTAGCCGAGCCGGGTGCTCACCCGCAGCGAGGCGACGTTGCCCGCCGCCGCGCCCGTGACGGCCCGGACCGCGCCGAGGTGGCCGAACGCCAGCTCGAGCAGCATGAGCCGCACGCGCCGGCCCAGGCCGCGGCCCTGGTCGGCTCGCGCCAGCCACGACGAGGTGTGCACCGTGCCGGCCGGGTGGTCGATCTCGTGCGCGAGCACCACCAGCCCGATGGTTCGACCGCCCTCGATGACCGCGAGCGGCACCCGCCACCGACCCGCCGTCGGGACCTCCCGCAGCCGCCAGGCCCACTCGAGGAACCGCCGCGCGGCCCCCTCACCGTGCTCGACGGGCCAACCGAGCAGCTCGGGCTCGCGTCCCGGCTCGACGATCCCGCCGGGCTCGGCGACGATCGCCGCGAGCTCGAGCAGCTCGACGTCGGTCGGCGGGGCGAGGACGAGGCCGGTGTGGGCGACCGTGACCCCGAACTGCGGGTAGAGCGCCGCGAGGTCGTCACGCAGCAGGCCGGGGTCCACGGCGCTCATCGTGGCGCGGATCCGGCATGATCACCGCCATGCGCGCGGTCTGTCCCGGCTCCTTCGACCCGATCACCCTGGGGCACGTCGACGTCGTGCGTCGGGCGGCGGCGATGTTCGACGAGGTCGTCGTGGCGGTGGCGGTGAACCCGAACAAGGAGGGGCTCTTCACCGTCGACGAGCGTCGCGAGCTCATCGCGGGGGCGGTCGGCGACCTGGGGAACGTCTCGACCGCCGCGTTCTCCGGGCTGCTCGTCGACTGGTGCGCCGAGCAGGGGATCGGGGTCATCGTCAAGGGCCTGCGCTCGGACAGCGACTACGCCTACGAGCTGCCGATGGCGCAGATGAACCGGCACCTCACCGGCGTCGACACGGTCTTCCTCACCGCCGACCCGGCGCACACGTTCGTCTCGAGCTCGCTGGTCAAGGAGGTCGCCCGCGGCGGCGGCGACGTCTCGGCGTTCCTCACCTCGGAGGTGCTCGAGGCGCTGCGGGCCAGGCTCGGCTGAAGGTCGGGCCGCTCCCGTGGGTGGACACGCCGGGGCGAGCCGCAATGCACCGGTCGCAGGATTGTGGCGCGCACACTGACCGAGCCGTGCTGACGCGGGAGGTGGGCGGACGTGTACCGGGTGTTCGAGGCGCTCGACGAACTGGTGACCATCTGCGAGGAGGCTCGCGGGGTCCCCATGACGACGAGCTGCGTCGTGCCCCGGGGGGACGTCCTGGAGCTGCTCGACGACATCCGCGAGGCCATCCCCGGCGAGCTCGACGACGCCCAGGACGTGCTCGACCACCGCGATCAGCTGGTGACCGAGGCGACCGAGGAGGCCGGGCGCGCCACCGAGGCGGCGCGGAAAGAGGCCGACCGCATCGTCGCCGAGGCCCGCGAGCAGGCCCAGCAGATGATCGCCGAGGCCGAGCACGAGGCCGAGCGCGTCGTGTCCCGGGGCCGCCGCGAGTACGCCGACCTCACGGACCGTGCCGCGGCCGAGGCCGACCGCATGGCCGAGGCCGGTCGGCAGAGCTACGACCACGCCGTGGCCGACGGGCGCGCCGAGCAGCAGCGCCTCGTCTCCGAGCACGAGGTCACCCTCGCCGCGCGCGACGAGGCGGGCCGCATCCTCGACCGCGCCGCCGAGGACGCGCACCGTGCCCGCACCGACTGCGACTCCTACGTCGACACGGCGCTCGCGGAGTTCACCGAGACCCTCGAGTCGGTGCTCGACACCGTCGGGCGGCACCGCCACCAGCTGCGCACGGGACAGGTCGGGGCCGGCGCGGGTGGGCACGACGACCGCGCCGACCGCGCCGACGACGGCGCCCGCTGGTCCGACCGCGCGAGCGCCTAGGCCCGCCCGGCCCGCGTCCCTGCCGGGAGCGAACGGCCCGTTGGTGCACATAGACGCAGCGAGAGTGCCGTTCGCTCCGTCGAGGGCGTGTCCGTACCCTCGGGGCGACGGCCGCCCCTCGGGGAACACGTCCCCCGGTCGAGCACGTTGGAACACGGCGAGATGACGACTGACAAGACCCCCCAGGCCAAGGCGACGGTGCCGGACCCCACGAGCCCGTGGACGATCGACGTCCTGCGCGAGATCTCGCGGCGTCCGGGCACCATGAAGCCCTGGGTGCGCGACGTGCCCGCTCCCGACGACTTCGGCCTCGAGGTCGTCGGCGTGCCGGCCGGCGAGCCCATCCACCTCGACCTGCGCCTCGAGTCCGTGGTCGAGGGCGTCCTCGCGAGCGGCACCGTGAGCGCCGACGTCGTGGGGAGTGCTCCCGCTGCCTCGGTCCGGTGGCCGACCACGTCGACGTCGACCTCACCGAGCTCTACGCCTACCCGGACTCGGTGACCGACGAGACCACGGACGACGAGGACGTCAGCCGCATCGTCGACGAGAAGATCGACCTGGAGCCGGCCGTGCGCGACGCGGTGCTGCTCGAGCTGCCGAACGCGCCGCTGTGCCGCGAGGACTGCCCCGGCGTGGCCTCCCCGGACGAGGAGGCATGGGCCTTCGTGCCCGCCGGGACCACGCGTGAGAGAATCGATCCTCGCTGGGCCGCCCTGCAGGAGCGTTTCGCCGGCGGCAGCACAGATAACGTGTAATACAGCACGCCGATAGGGAGATCGAACCACCGTGGCCGTCCCCAAGCGCCGGATGTCGCGCGCCAACACCCACGCCCGCCGCTCGCAGTGGAAGGCGTCCGCGCCCACGCTGGTGCCGTGCCAGAACAAGGCCTGCGGGAAGCCGAAGCCCCCGCACGTCGCCTGCCCGAACTGCGGCCAGTACGCCGGCCGCCGGGCCGTCACCCCGGCCTGACGCCGGGGTGCCCCCGACGGCGCCGGCGCCCTCGACGGGGCGCGACGGAGACGAACGCACGGATGTCGTGGGTGAGGACCGGACGACCCGGCTGAGCCGGGTGCTCGGGGTCGAGGTCGAGCCCGGGTTGCTCACGCTCGCCCTCACCCATCGGTCCTACGCCTACGAGAAGGGCGGGCTGCCCACCAACGAGCGCCTGGAGTTCCTGGGCGACTCGGTGCTGGGCGTCGCGGTCACCGAGCGGCTCTACCGCGAGCACCCCGACCTGCCCGAGGGGCAGCTCGCGAAGCTGCGGGCGAGCGTGGTGAACATGCACGCGCTGGCCGGGGTCGCGCGCAGCCTCGGGCTCGGCGAGCTCATGTACCTGGGTCGCGGGGAGGAGATGACCGGCGGCCGCGACAAGGACTCGATCCTGGGCGACGCCGTCGAGGCGATCCTCGGCGCGGTGCACCTGCAGCACGGGATCGAGGTCTCGCGCGCGCTGGTCGGGCGGCTCTTCGGTGACCTCATGCACGCGGCGCCGCGCCTGGGCGCCGGACTGGACTGGAAGACCAGCCTCCAGGAGCTGACGGCGGCCACCGGCCGGGGCGTGCCCGAGTACCGGATCACCGACCAGGGACCGGACCACGCCAAGGAGTTCACGGCGACGGCCGTCGTGGCCGAGCAGGACCTCGGCGTCGGGGTGGGGCGCACCAAGAAGGACGCCGAGCAGAAGGCGGCCCAGGCCGCCTACGAGGCGCTGCAGGGCGGGAACGCCGAGTCCTCCGACCTGGCCGGCGGCTGAGCTGCCCGAGCTCCCCGAGGTCGAGGTCGTGCGCCGCGGCCTCGCCGACCACGCGGTCGGCCGCACGGTCGCGGCCGTCGAGGTGCTGCACCCGCGGGCGGTCCGCCGTCAGCCCGGCGGGGCGACCGAGCTGGTGGACCGCCTCGTCGGCCGCACGGTCGTCGCCGCCCGACGGCGCGGCAAGTTCCTCTGGCTCGACCTCGAAGGCCCCACCGGGGCGGCGGACGGCGCGGTGCTCGCGCACCTCGGGATGAGCGGCCAGCTGCTGGTGCAGCCGGCCGAGCGTCCGGACGAGACCCACCTGCGGGTGCGGGTCCGCTTCGACGACCACCGCTCGGAGCTGCGCTTCGTCGACCAGCGCACGTTCGGCGGGCTGACCGCGGTGGACACGGTGACGTCGGACGACGAGACGGTTCCGGTGCTGGTGTCGCACATCGGTCGCGATCCGCTGGACCCGCGGTTCGACCTGGAGGCGGCCGTCGGGGCGTACCGGCGGCGGCGCACCGAGCTCAAGCGGGCGCTGCTCGACCAGACGGTCGTGTCGGGGATCGGCAACATCTACGCCGACGAGGCGCTGTGGCGGGCGAGGCTGCACTCGCTGCGACCGACGACGAGGTTGACCCGTGCGGAGGGGCGGCGGGTGCTGGGCGCGGCCGTCGAGGTGATGGGCGAGGCGCTCGCGGCGGGCGGGACCTCGTTCGACGCGCTCTACGTCGACGTCCACGGTGCCCGCGGGTACTTCGAGCGCTCGCTCGCGGTCTACGGCCGCGAGGACGAGCCCTGTCCGCGGTGCGGGACGGCGATCGTGCGCTCCTCGTTCACCAACCGCTCGTCGTACTGGTGCCCGACGTGCCAGAAGGTGCCCCGAGCGGCGGGGCGTGGCCGGTGACATCCGGGTCTCGCGTAGCGTCAGCCGGCACGTGCCCGAGCCGTCGCGGCCAGGGAGGGGGACCAGCCGCGTGCACCTCAAGAGCCTCACGCTGAAGGGCTTCAAGTCCTTCGCCTCCTCGACGACGCTGCGGTTCGAGCCGGGCATCACCTGTGTCGTCGGCCCCAACGGCTCGGGCAAGTCGAACGTCGTCGACGCCATCAGCTGGGTGCTCGGGGAGCAGGGCGCGAAGGCCCTGCGCGGCGGGAAGATGGAGGACGTCATCTTCGCCGGCACGTCCGGACGCGCCCCGCTGGGCCGGGCCGAGGTGACGCTGACGATCGACAACTCCGACGGCGCACTGCCCATCGAGTACGCCGAGGTGTCGATCACCCGGCGGGTCTTCCGGTCGGGCGCCGGCGAGTACGAGATCAACGGCAGCTCCTGTCGGCTGCTCGACGTCCAGGAACTGCTCTCGGACTCGGGCATCGGCCGGGAGCTGCACGTCCTCGTGGGGCAGGGCCAGCTCGACGCCATCCTCCAGTCACGCCCCGAGGAGCGCCGCGCGTTCATCGAGGAGGCCGCCGGCGTCCTCAAGCACCGCAAGCGCAAGGAGAAGGCGCTGCGCAAGCTCGAGGCGATGGAGGCCAACCTCGCCCGTCTCGCCGACCTCACCACCGAGCTCCGCCGCCAGCTCAAGCCCCTCGGGCGGCAGGCCGAGATCGCGCGGCGCGCCCAGACCATCCAGGCCGACCTGCGCGACGCCCGGCTGCGCCTGGCCGCGGACGACCTGGTGACGCTGCGCGGCACCATCGCACGGGAGCGCGCCGACGAGGACGAGGCACGGCGCCGGCGGGACGAGACCGAGCGGGCCCTCGCCGTCGAGTCCGAGGCGTCGGCGCGGCTCGAGGCCGCCCTGGAGCGCGACGCCCCGGCCCACGACGACGCCGTCGCCGCTCACCACCGGCTGTCCTCGCTCGCCGAGCGGCTGCGCGGCACCGTCGCGCTCGCCGCCGAGCGCCACCGTCACCTCGTCGCGCCCGAGGACGCGCCGAGCGGGCCGGATCCCGCCGAGCTCGACCGCCGGGCCGAGGAGGCCGCCGAGACCGAGACCGGCCTCGCCGAGGAGGTCGCCGCCGCCCGGGAGGCCCTCGAGGAGGCCGCGGCGCACCGGGAAGACGCCGAGGAGGCCCTCACGGCGGCCGACCGGCGGCTCGCCGCCGCCCAGCGCGCCGCGGCCGACCGGCGCGAGGGGCTGGCTCGGCTGGCCGGGCAGGTCGAGACCCAGCGCGGCCGGGTGGCGGCGGCGGTGGAGGAGCTCGAGACCCTCGCGGGCTCGATCACCGAGGCCACCGAGCGGGCGGCCGTGGCACGCGAGGAGCTCGCGGAGGCCGAGGAGGAGGCGGACGCGTCCGCGCCCGGGCCCGACGCCGACCCCGCGCCGCGCGGCGCCCCCGAGGAGGACGCGCCCACCGACATCGACCCGGAGGCCGCGTTCGACGCCGCCACCGAGCGCCACGAGCAGGTCCGTGCCGAGGTCGACCGGGCCGGCGCGGCGCATCGCGACGCCGAGCGCGACCGCGCGCACTGGAAGGCGCGCGTGGAGGCCCTCGAGCTCACCCTGACCCGCCGCGACGGCGCCGGGGAGCTGCTCGCGGGCGGTCGCGACGGGGTCCTCGGCTCGGTCGCGGCGCTGCTGCGCGTCCCGGCGGGGGAGGAGGCGGCGGTCACCGCCGCGCTCGGCCCGGCCGCGGACGCCGTCGTCGTCACCGGGTCGGACGCGGCGGCCGACGCGCTGACCCACCTGCACACCGCCGACGCGGGCCGGGCGGGGCTCGTCGTGACCGGGGCGAGCGCCCCGGCGCGGCCCCGTGGCGAGGCGCCGGCCGGGTCGCGCTGGGCCGCGGAGCTGGTGAGCGCCCCCGAGCCGCTCGCCGGCGCGGTCGACCGGCTGCTCGCCGGCATCGTCGTCGTGGACGACCTCGCAGCGGCCCGGGCCGTCGTCGCCGCCCACCCGGAGCTCGCGGCGGCCACCCGCGCCGGGGACGTGCTCGGCAGGTCCTGGGCGGTCGGCGGCCCCTCGGGCAGCCAGTCCATCCTGCAGATGCAGTCCGCGGCCGACGAGGCGGGCGACCGCCTCGCCGAGGCCGAGCGGGCCGTGGCGCTGGGAGCCGCCGCGCTGGAGGAGGCGCGCACGGCGGAGGCCGCGGCGCGGGCCGAGGTCGGGGTCGCCCGGCAGGTGCGCGACGACCACCGCCGCGCCATCGCGGAGCGCCACCGGGCCGCCGAGGCCCGCCGGGCGCAGGACGACGCGCGCCGCGCGGAGGAGGCGCGGCGGCTCGGCCGGCTCGCCGAGACGGTCCGGGGCGCCGAGGCCGAGGTCGCCCGCCTCACCGAGCGCCGCGCGGCCGTGGAGACCGCCCGGGACGAGCGGCGCGCCGAGCTCGACGACCTCACCGAGCGCCTCGCCCTGGCCATCGACGCGGCCGGGACCGAGGGCGAGGAGGCCGCCGAGGAGGACACCGCGGCGCGTGAGGCCGCCTCGTCGGCGGTGACCACCGCGCGGGCGAGCGAGGTCGAGAGCCGGCTCGCGCTGCGCACCGCCGAGGAACGGGCGCGCGCGGTCACCGGCCGGGCCGAGGCGCTGCGCCAGCGCGCCCGCTCCGAGCGCGAGCAGCGCGACCGGGCCGCGCGACGTCGTCGTGAGCGGGAGCGGGCGGCCGCCCTGCTCGCGGAGGTCCTCGAGCACGGCCGGGCCGGCGTCGAGCGGATCGCGGTGTCGGTGACGCGGGCCGAGCGCGAGCGGGATCGCCTGGCGGCGGCCCGGCAGGCTCGGACGGCGGAGCTCGAGGGTGTCCGCGAGCGCCTGCGCGGCCTGCAGCAGACCCTCGAGCGCCTCACCGACGCCGTGCACCGCGACGAGGTGCTGCGCGCCGAGCAGCGCACCCGGCTCGCACAGCTGGAGGAGTCCATCGGCGAGCGGTTCGGCATCGGCCTCGAGGACCTGGTCCGCGAGTACGGCCCGGAGGTCGGGATCCCCCCGAGCGAGGCCGAGGTCGCCGAGGTCACCGCGGCCCGGGAGCGCGGTGAGCAGGTGTCGATGCCGCCGCCCCTGGCCTACGACCGCGCCGAGCAGCAGCGTCGGTCGGCGCGCGCGGAGAAGGAGCTGGGCACGCTCGGGAAGGTCAACCCGCTCGCGCTCGAGGAGTACGCCGCCCTCGAGGAGCGCTACCGCTTCCTGTCGACCCAGCTCGAGGACGTCAAGGCGTCCAAACGGGACCTGCTCGCGGTCGTCGCCGACGTCGACCAGCGAATCCTCGACGTCTTCGCCGAGGCGTTCGCCGACGTCGCGCGCGAGTTCGAGGCCGTCTTCCCGGCGCTCTTCCCCGGCGGCGACGGCCGGCTCGTGCTCACCGACCCCGCCGACCTGCTGACCACCGGCGTCGAGGTCGAGGCCCGTCCGCCGGGGAAGAAGGTCAAGCGGCTCTCGCTGCTCTCCGGCGGGGAGAAGTCCCTCACGGCGGTCGCGATGCTCGTCGCGATCTTCCGCGCCCGGCCCTCGCCGTTCTACGTGCTCGACGAGGTGGAGGCGGCGCTCGACGACGCGAACCTGCGCCGGCTCCTCGCGTTGCTCGACCAGCTGCGGCGATCGTCCCAGCTGGTGATCATCACGCACCAGAAACCGACGATGGAGATCGCCGACGCCCTGTACGGGGTGAGCATGCGAGGCGACGGCATCACGGCGGTCGTCTCCCAACGGCTGCGCGGCCGGGACGCTCCGGGACCACTCGCCGGAGCGGACCCCACCCCCGTTCTGTGACGGTGTGTCGCGCTAGCATAGCTCTGCGTGATCGAGAGGGTCACGCGTCCGTGACCGACGACGACGCGGCCGGGGAATCCCCGAGGGCGGGGGACCGGGCCTACCGTCGAGGTCGTCGGCGTGGTGGTGCACCACGTGAGGCTCTCCGGAGAGGTCGGACGCATGACGGTGCTCCAGCCCGGACGCTTCGTCCAGCTCAATCGGTCCAGGGCCACGCCCGCCCGCGGCACCGACGTGCCGGTCGGACACCTCGTCGTCGACGCCTCCCACAGCGTGCTCTGCCCGCAGCTCGCGAAGAGCCACCTCGCCGTCACCGTCGACGACCTGCCGTTGCACGTGCGGTGGGGCCGTACCGACATCGCGCTGCCCGCCGGTCGCCACCGCGTCGAGATCGCCGTCGACCGCGGCGACGGCTGGGGTCGCGTGGTGGAGGCCGTCCCCGTGGCCGCCGGCCACACCGTGGACGTCTACTACCGCGCCCCCGCCCTGGCGCACCGCCGTGGTTCGCTCGGGCCGGTCCCGCAGTCGACGAGCGGGGTGGCGGCGCTGCTCGCGCTGCTCCTCGCGGTACTCGTGCTGCTCGCCGGGCTGGTCGGCCTCGGTGTGGCCCTGCTGACCTGAGCTGGGTCGTCGCTCTTCCCGTGGGGCGGGTGGCGGTCGGGCGCTCGGTGATCACCGAGCCACCGCCGCGACCGCCCCGCCCAGGACCTGCCCCTCGTCGGGCGCTCCGCGACTTCGAGGTGCGACGGCGCACCCCGACGGCCCGCCGCGCGGCTGACAGGATGGTGCGGTGAGCTCGACGCTGACTGACACCGCCCTCCCGGGTCCCGGCCTGCTGCCCGGTCACCCCGACCTGCTGGTCCAGGCGCCGGCGGCAGGCCTCTCGCCCGGGGCGCTCACCGGGATCGTCGTCGCGGTCGTCGTGGTCGTGCTGCTGGTCGTGCTCGTCCTCGGCCTGGTGCTCGCCCGGCGCCAGCGGATTCTCGTTGCGCGAGGAGGCCGAGGAGCAGGCCGGCCCCAGCAAGGGCAGTTACACCGCGGGGGGCGGGTTCTCGTTCTCCGCGGGCACCGGCGGGGGTGCGGCGACCAAGGAGCGGCCGACCGTCCCCGAGCCCGAGCCCGAGCCCGAGCCGACGCCGGAGCCGACGCCCGAGCCGGTCCGGGACGTCCCGTCGGCGACCGTGGAGGCGCCGTCCGCCGAGCCGGCGCCCGCGGAGCCCTCAACGACCGAGGCCCCGCCGACGACCGAGGCCCCACCGACGACCGAGGCCCCGCCGGCGACCGAGGCCCCGCCGAGACGCGCCGGCGAAGGGCTCCCCTCGACGATAGAGCCGAGCGAAGGGGCCCCTCGCTCAGAACCCGCCGTCGAGACCCCCGCCGTCGAGACCCCCGCCGTCGAGACCCCCGCCGTCGAGACCCCGCCCGTCGTCGGGACCCCGGCCGCGGAGCCCGCACCCGCCGAGCCCGCGACCACCGACGCGCCGCCGGCACCGGTCGAGCCGATCGCCGCGCCGGAGGGTCGGCTGGAACGGCTGCGGGGACGGCTGGGCCGCTCCCGCTCGACGCTCGGCACCGGCCTGCTGGGCCTGCTCGGCGCCGGGGACCTCGACGAGGACTCGTGGGAGGAGGTCGAGGACCAGCTCCTCATGGCCGACCTCGGGTCGGCGACCACCCAGGAGATCGTCAGCAAGCTCCGCGAGCGGATCGTCTCCCGGGGCGTACGGACCCCCGAGGAGGTGCGCGAGCTGCTGCGCGAGGTGCTCGTCGAAACGCTGGGCACCGACCTGGAGCGCGCGGTGCGGGCCCTGGCGCACGACGGCAGGCCGGCCGTGGTGCTCGTCGTCGGCGTCAACGGGACCGGCAAGACGACGACGACCGGCAAGCTCGCCCGCGTGCTCGTCGGCGGTGGTCACGAGATCGTCCTGGGGGCGGCCGACACCTTCCGCGCGGCGGCGGCCGAGCAGCTCCAGACGTGGGGCGAGCGGGCGGGCGCGCGCACCGTGCGGGGTGCCGAGGGAGCCGACCCGGCGAGCGTCGCGTTCGACGCCGTCAAGAAGGGCACCGAGGCCGGGGTCGACGCGGTGCTGCTCGACACCGCGGGCCGCCTGCACACCAAGACCGGACTGATGGACGAGCTGGGCAAGGTCAAGCGGGTGGTGGAGCGGCAGGCCGAGGTGGACGAGGTGCTGCTCGTGCTCGACGCCACGACCGGGCAGAACGGCCTGACCCAGGCGCGCGTGTTCGGCGAGGTGGTGGACGTGACCGGGGTCGTGCTCACCAAGCTCGACGGCACGGCCAAGGGCGGGATCGTCTTCCAGGTGCAGCGCGAGCTCGGTGTCCCGGTGAAGCTCGTCGGGCTCGGCGAGGGCCCCGACGACCTCGCGCCGTTCGAGCCGGAGGCCTTCGTCGACGCCCTGCTGCGCTGAGGCTGAGGCGGCCGCAGAGCCCCTCGCGTCGGCAACGTGATGGTGACACGCGGTCGGCGGCTGTTAACTGCCGCGAAACACACCTCGACGGCGCCCGAAACACACCCTGCGCATCCTTCTCTCCCAGTGACCGCCACGACGGTGAATGCAGGAGGGACGGTCGGCCGTGTTGAATGCCGGTAGTACCGCGTGGGTACTGGCCAGCGCCGCGCTGGTGATGCTCATGACGCCAGGGCTCGCGTTCTTCTACGGCGGCATGGTCCGCTCGAAGAGCGTCCTGAACATGCTCATGATGAACTTCTCCTGCCTCGCGATCGTCGCGGTGCTCTGGTGCCTCTACGGCTTCTCGCTCGCGTTCGGCTCCGACTCGTTCGGCGGGCTGATCGGCAACTTCCAGTACCTGGGCCTGGGCAACACTTTTCCGGGTGGGTCGCAGGCGATCGTTGGTGCCAGCACCGGCGACGGCGTCCCGGTGCTCGCGTTCGCGATGTTCCAGCTGATGTTCGCGGTGATCACCCCGGCGCTGATCTCGGGCGCGGTCCCGGAGCGCATCAAGTTCTGGAGCTGGGGCCTGTTCGTCGTGCTGTGGTCGACGATCGTCTACTTCCCCGTCGCCCACTGGGTGTTCTCCTTCGACGGGTACTCGGGCGTCAAGGGCGGCTGGATCGCCAACTCGCTCAAGGCGCTCGACTTCGCCGGTGGGACCGCGGTCCACATCAACGCGGGTGCGGCGGGTCTCGCGCTCGCGATCGTGCTCGGCAGGCGCCGCGGCTGGCCGCGCGACCCGGGGCGTCCGCACTCGCTGCCGTTCGTCCTGCTCGGCGCCAGCCTGCTGTGGTTCGGCTGGTACGGCTTCAACGCCGGGTCGGCCCTGGGCGCCAACTCGACCGCCGCGGTCGCCTTCACGACGACGACCGTGGCCACCGCGGCCGCGACCGTCGGCTGGCTGCTCGTCGAGCAGCTCCGTGACGGCAAGCCGACCACCCTGGGGGCCGCGTCCGGTGCGGTCGCCGGCCTGGTCGCGATCACCCCGGCCTGCGCCTACGTCAACCCGGTCGGCGGTCTCGCCGTCGGCTTCATCGCCGGCGCCGTGTGCGCCCTGTGCGTGTCGATCAAGTTCCGGTTCGGCTTCGACGACTCGCTCGACGTGGTCGCCGTCCACCTCGTCGGCGGGCTGATCGGCACCCTGCTCATCGGGTTCCTCGGCACCACGTCGCTGAACCCCTCGAGCGCCGACGGCCTGTTCTACGGCGGCGGGTTCGACCAGCTCGGCAAGCAGGCCGTGGCCGCGTTCTCGGTGCTCGGCTACTCGTTCGTGGTCACGTCGATCATCGCGCTGCTGATCAAGTACACGATCGGCTTCCGGGTCAGCGACGAGGAGGAGAGTTCGGGCATCGACGAGTCGCAGCACGCCGAGACCAGCTATGACTACTCCGGTCTGCGCAGTGGCGTCGGCAGCGGGTCCATCCTGGAGTCCGCCACCCCGTCGCGAGTTCCGGCCTCGGCCGGTCAGGAGGGCTGACGAGTGAAGATGGTGACGGCGATCATCAAGCCGTTCGTGCTGGAGGACGTCAAGGGAGCGCTGGAACAGCTCGGCGTCCTGGGCATGACCGTCAGTGAGGTCCAGGGCTACGGCCGCCAGAAGGGCCACACCGAGGTCTACCGCGGAGCCGAGTACTCCGTGGACTTCGTCCCCAAGGTCCGCATCGAGGTCGTCACCGACGACCCGACCGCGGAGAAGGTGCTCGAGGCGATCGCCGAGACCGCCCGCACCGGCAAGATCGGTGACGGCAAGGTCTGGGTGACCCCCGTCGAGACCGTGGTGCGGGTGCGCACCGGCGAGCGCGGGGCGGACGCCCTCTAGCAGGGCGTGCCCCGCGCCCCATCCACAGCCACGACGGGCGAGCACGGAGAGGGCGGCATGGTCGCTGCGGGGGCGGGAGCCGGGGTGTCGGGGGAGTCCGACGAGGGCGCCGCGGTCGACCTGGTCCGCGCCCGCACGGCGCTGCTCACCCCCCCGCCCGGGGCCCGCCGGCTCGGACCGGCCGCGCTGCGCGAGGCGCTCGTCGAACTGCACGACTTCTGGCTCGCCACCCGCGCCGCCGCCGTCGGCATCGGCGAGGAGACCGGGACGGCGCTCGTCGCGGTCGGGGGGCTCGGGCGGCGCGAGCTCGCGCCCTGGTCCGACCTGGACCTCGTCCTCGTCCACGACGGCGCCCGCCGGCAGAAGGGAACCGAGAGGAACGACGCCGTCGCCCGCATCGCCGACGCCCTCTGGTACCCCCTCTGGGACGCCGGCATCGGCCTCGACCACTCGGTGCGCACCGTCGGCGAGGCGGTCGGTGTGGCCACCGAGGACCTGCGGGTGGCCCTGGGCCTGCTCGAGGTCCGCCTGCTCGCCGGCGACGCCGAGCTCGCCGAGCGCCTCGCGTCCTCGGCGCGGCAGGCGTGGCGGGCGGGCATCCGCGGCCGGTTCGACGAGCTCGTCGAGGCCACGCGTGCCCGCTGGCAGCGCTCCGGCGAGGTCGCCCACCGCGTCGAGCCCGACCTGAAGAACGGGCGCGGTGGGCTGCGCGACGTCGCGCTCCTCGACGCCCTGGCGGCCGCCCAGCTCGTCGACCGGCCCGCCGTCGACGTCCGCTCGGCCCGCACGCTCATGCTCGACCTGCGCACCGAGCTGCACCGGCGCGCCGGCCGCGCCCGCGACGTGCTCCAGGCCGAGGACGCCCACGAGCTCGCCGGGATCCCCGACCTCGGCGTCACCGACCGCTACGACCTCGCCCGTTCGCTCTCCGGCGCCGCGCGCACGGTCGCCTACGCCACCGACGTCGCGCTGCGCTCCGCCCGCGCGGCCCTGCCGAAGCGCGGCCTGGCCGCCCTGCGCCGCACGCCGGCCCGCCGCCCCCTCGACGAGGGCGTGGTCGAGCACGCCGGGGAGGTCGTGCTCGCCCGCGAGGCCCAGGTCAGCCGGGACCCGGCCCTCGTGCTGCGCCTCGCCGCCGTCGCCGCGCGCACCGGCCTGCCGATGGCCGCGGGGACCCTCGACCGGCTCGCCGGGGCCGCGCCCGAGCTGCGGGAACCCTGGCCGCGCTCGGCGCGCACTGAGCTGCTCGCCCTGCTCGGGGCCGGTGAGGGCACGGTCGACGTGATCGAGGCCCTCGACCGCACCGGACTGTGGGGCCGCTTCTTCCCGGAGTGGGGCGCGGTGCGCGACCTGCCGCCGCGCGACCGCCAGCACGTCTGGACCGTCGACCGCCACCTCGTGGAGGTCACCCGGCGTGCCGGCGAGCTCACCACCCGGGTCTCCCGGCCGGACCTGCTGCTGCTCGGTGCGCTCGTCCACGACATCGGCAAGGGCCGCGGCGAGGACCACTCGCGGGTCGGCGCCGAGCTCGCCCGCCACATCGGGCGCCGGCTGGGCCTCCGGCCCGCCGACGTCGACACGCTCGCGGCGATGGTGCGCCACCACCTGCTGCTGCCGCACACCTCGCAGCGCCGCGACCCGGAGGATCCGGCGACGGTGCAGCGGGTCGTCGACACCCTCGACGCCGACCCGGTGCTGCTCGAGCTGCTGCACGCCCTCGCCGAGGCCGACGCCTGCGGCACCGGACCCGGGGTGTGGACGCCGTGGCGGGCCACGCTGATGGGGGACCTGGTGCGTCACTGCAGCGTCGTGATGGCGGGGGAGCCGGTGCCCGGGCCGGAACCGCTCTCGGGCGACCGGCTGGCCCTCGCGCGGTCGGTCGCGGCGTCGGGTCGCCCGGAGGTCGCGATCGACGCCGGCGACGAGACCACGACGGTGACGATGACCGTGGCCGCCCCGGACCGCCCCGGGCTGCTGAGCCAGGCGGCGGGCGTCCTCGCGCTGCATTCCCTGCAGGTGCACGCCGCGGTGATGGTCGAGCACGACGGCGTGGCGGTCGACAGCTTCACCGTCTCGCCGCGGTTCGGCCGGCTGCCCGAGGCCTCGCTGCTGCGCGAGGACCTCGTCCGCGTGCTGCGGGGCTCCCTCGACCTGCCCGCACGCCTCGCCGCCAAGGAGCGGGACTACGCCGGCCCTGCCCCGTCGACACCGCCCCCGAGCCGGGTGCTGTGGTTCGACGACGAGGCCACCGGCGCGGTCGTCCTCGAGCTGCGCACCGCCGACCGCATCGGGCTGCTCCACCACGTCGCCGCCGCCCTGGAGGCCCAGGGCGTCGACGTGCGCTGGGCCAGGGTGTCGACGCTCGGGACATCGGTCGTCGACGCGTTCTGCCTCGAGGCCACCGCCGACCCGGACATCGAGGACGGCACGCCGCACGACGGGCCGGGCACCGGGACCGTCGTGTCGCTCGACCCGACCAGACGTCGGGCGATCGAGGCAGCGGTGATGACGGCGGCCCACCCCCACCGGGGCCCGGCGGCGCCCGGTTAGGCTGGGTGTGCCCGTGGCCTGCCCGGGCAGTGCGTCAGCAGGCACCGGTGAGGTGCCGCCACCCGTCGTCTGGGGGAGAACGTCCGCCGTGTTCGACACCCTGTCCGAACGCCTCACCTCGGTCCTGTCGGACCTGCGTGGCAAGGGCCGGCTCTCCGAGACCGACATCGACACCACCTGCCGCGAGATCCGGATCGCGCTGCTCGAGGCCGACGTCGCGCTGCCCGTGGTCCGGGAATTCGTCCGGCAGATCAAGGAGCGCGCCAAGGGCGCCGAGGTCTCCGAGGCCCTCAACCCCGCGCAGCAGGTCGTCAAGATCGTCAACGAGGAGCTCGTCGCCATCCTCGGCGGGGAGACCCGACGCCTGCGCCTCGCGAAGAACCCGCCGACGGTGATCATGCTCGCCGGCCTGCAGGGCTCCGGGAAGACGACCCTGGCCGGGAAGCTCGCGTTCTGGCTCAAGAAGCAGGGCCACACCCCGATGCTCGCGGCCTGCGACCTGCAGCGCCCGAACGCGGTGAACCAGCTGCAGATCGTCGGCGAGCGGGCCGGGGTCGAGGTCTTCGCCCCCGAGCCGGGCAACGGCGTGGGCGACCCGGTCGACGTGGCGCGCCGCGCGATCTCCGACGCCAGGACCCGGCAGTACGACGTGCTCGTCGTCGACACCGCGGGCCGCCTCGGCGTCGACTCCGAGCTCATGCGCCAGGCCGCGGACATCCGCGACGCGGTCTCGCCGGACGAGATCCTCTTCGTGCTCGACGCCATGGTCGGCCAGGACGCGGTGAACACCGCCGAGGCGTTCCGCGACGGCGTCGGCTTCACCGGCGTGGTGCTGACCAAGCTCGACGGCGACGCCCGCGGCGGGGCGGCGCTCTCGGTGCGCCAGGTGACCGGCGAGCCCATCCTGTTCGCCTCGAACGGCGAGCGGCAGGACGAGTTCGACGTCTTCCACCCCGACCGGATGGCCTCGCGCATCCTCGGCATGGGCGACGTCCTGTCGCTGATCGAGCAGGCCGAGGAGGCCTTCGAGGCGGGCCAGGCCGAGGCGGCCGCCCGCAAGCTCGGGGAGGGCGACTTCACGCTCGAGGACTTCCTCGAGCAGATGCAGTCGGTGCGCAAGATGGGCCCGATCGCCAACATCCTCGGGATGCTCCCGGGCGCGGCGGGCATGAAGGACCAGCTCGCGAACGTCGACGAGCGCCACCTCGACCGGGTGCAGGCGATCATCCGCGGCATGACACCGGCCGAGCGGGCCGATCCGAAGATCATCAACGGGTCCCGGCGGCTGCGCATCGCGAACGGCTCCGGGGTCGGGGTCACCGACGTCAACCAGCTCGTCGAGCGGTTCTTCGAGGCCCGCAAGATGATGAAGAACATGGCGGGCCAGTTCGGTCTGCCGGGCCTGGGCGGCGGCGGCCGGAAGGCCGCGCGCAGCGCCCGCAAGGGCGGCGGCAAGGGCCAGCGCGGCGGGGGCAAGACCATGCCTGCGATCGCGGGCATCGCGGCCGAGAGCTCCCGCGGTCAGCGCTCGGTGGGCTCCTACGAGACGCCGGGCCTCAACCAGCTCCCGCCCGGGCTCGCCGGCCTCGACCAGCTGCCCGAGGGCTTCGACCCCGGGGCCCTCACCTTCCCCGGCAACTCTGGTGGCGGCGGCGGGGGCCGCGGGTCCGGTGGGGGCAAGAAGGGCAACAAGAAGCGCCGCAAGTAGTGCCCGGCTTCCCGGAGCGAACGGCACTTTCGCTGCTTCTAGGCGTGCGAGAGGGCCGCTCGCTCACTCCTGGGACGGCGCGTGCTCGGCCAGCCAGGCGTCCCGACGACGGGGGGAGGCCTGCGCGAGCCAGGCGTCCTGCACGATCTCGGTCAGCTCGGCGACGTCGATCTCGGCCAGGCGTGACGCGCGGACCAGGACCGACGGGTGCCCGTCGAACCTCGGCGTGGTGAAGAACGGCGTCGACGGGTCGTTCACCAGGGCCGCCTTGGCCTCCTCGTCCTCGACCCAGAACATGATCACCTCGTGGTACTTCCGCCCGGTCTCCGGGTCGGCGGCGTCGCGCTGCGGGGTGCGGAAGAAGACGAAGGACTTCCCGCCGACCTGGTAGATCGAGTTGCCCTTCGGGCCGACCAGCTCCTTGACGTGGGGCATTCCGCGGGCCAGGGCGTGCACGTCCTCGACGCGCGCGGGGCGCTCGGCGTCCGGGCCGGTCGGCACGGCCCGATTCTCCTACGATCCGGGCCGTGCCCTCCCTCCACCTGCACGGCGTCGTGCTCGACGAGACGGCCGAGCCCGGGGACGCCGCCCGGGACCTCTGGATCGACGAGCGCGGCCGCTTCACCGACGGCCCGCTCGCGGACGCCGAGACGATCTCCGGCTCGATCCTCCCCGGGCTGGTCGACGCGCACTGCCACGTCGGGATCGGTCCGGACGGACCCGTCGAGCTCGAGGAGGCCCGGGCCCAGGGACACCGCGACGCGGCCGCGGGGGCGCTGCTGATCCGCGACTGCGGCGTCCCGATCGACACCCGCCCGCTCGACGACGACGCGGAGATGCCGGAGATCGTCCGGGCCGGCCGCCACCTCGCTCGCCCCAAGCGCTACATCCGTGGCCTGGCCGTCGACGCCGACGAGCCCGCCGACCTCCCGCGCCTCGTCGCCGAGCAGGCCCGGCACAACCCCTGGGTCAAGCTCGTGGGCGACTGGATCGACCGCGACGAGGGCGACCTCGCGCCGCTCTGGCCCGACGACGTCCTGCGCGAGGCCATCGACACCGCCCACGCCCACGGCGCGCGCGTCACCGCCCACGTGTTCGGCGAGCACGCCCTGCCCGGGCTGATCGCGGCGGGCATCGACTGCCTCGAGCACGGCACCGGCCTGACCGACGAGACGATCGCGATGATGGTCGACCGCGGCACCGTTCTGGTGCCCACGCTGGTCAACGTCGAGAACTTCCCGGGGTTCGCGAGCGCGGCCGGGGAGAGGTTCCCGCGCTACGGCGCGCACATGCGCGAGCTGCACGCACGGGCGGGGGAGACGATCGGGAAGGTCATCGACGCGGGCATCACCGTCTACGCCGGGACCGACGCCGGTGGCGGCGTCGCCCACGGGCGCATCGTCGACGAGGTCGTGGCGCTGGCCGACGCCGGGCTCGGCCGCGGCCGGGCGCTGGCGGCCGCGACGGTCCGGGCGCGGGCTTGGCTGCGGCGACCGCGGATCGAGCCCGGCGCCCCGGCCGACGTCCTCGTGCTGCCCGCGGACCCCGCCGCCGACCTCGAGGTCCTGCGCCGGCCGACCGCCGTGCTGCGCCACGGGAGGAGGTTGTAGATGGACCTCAACGCCGACCTCGCCGAGGGGTTCGGGCCCTGGCCGCTGACCGACGACGACGCCCTGCTCGAGGTCGTGACCTCGGCCAACGTCGCCTGCGGGTTCCACGCGGGCGACGCCGCGACGATGCGGCGGGTGTGCGCGCGGGCGGCCGAGCGCGGGGTGCGCATCGGCGCCCAGGTGTCCTACCGCGACCTCGCCGGGTTCGGTCGCCGCTTCCTCGACGTGGACCGCGCGACGCTCGCGGCCGAGGTCCTGTACCAGATCGGTGCGCTGCGGGCGATGGCGCAGGCGGCCGGCGCCGACGTCGAGTACGTCAAGCCGCACGGGGCGCTCTACAACACCGTCGTGCACCACGAGGAGCAGGCGGCCGCCGTCGTCGAGGCGGCCCGGGCGGCGGGGGACCTGCCGGTCATGGGCCTGCCCGGCGGCCGGTTCCTCGCGCTCGCGGCCGACGCGGGTCTGACCACGATCGCCGAGGCGTTCGCCGACCGCGGCTACACCCCCGAGGGCACCCTCGTCCCGCGCTCGGAGCCGGGCGCCCTGCTGCCCGACACCGACGCCGTCGTCGAGCGGGCGGTCCGGCTGGCGCGCGAGGGCGTGATCGTCGCGGTGGACGGCACCGAGCTCGACGTCCGCGCGGACTCGCTGTGCCTGCACGGCGACACCCCCGAGGCCGTGGCGAACGCCCAGGCGGTCGCGGCCGCGCTCGCCGACGGGTAGCCCCGGCCCACCTCGTGGTCGGGAGGCTCTGGCACAATCCATGGAGTTGTGTCGTGGCCACCCTCTCCCTGGGCCGCGACCGTCGGACCTGCGGTGCACGGCCGGTGGTGAGTCCCCACACCGGCCGGGGACGCCGAGCACGCAGCAGTAGCGCGAACGAGGAGTACACCGGACCCGTGGCCGTCAAGATCAAGCTCGCCCGCATGGGCAAGATCCGCGAGCCCCACTACCGCGTGGTCGTCGCCGACGCCCGCAACCGTCGCGACGGGCGCGTGATCGAGACGATCGGCGAGTACCACCCGAAGAGCCAGCCGAGCGACATCCGGATCGACTCGGAGCGCGCGCAGTACTGGCTCGGCGTGGGCGCCATCCCGACCGAGCCGGTGCACGGCCTGCTCAAGATCACCGGCGACTGGCAGAAGTTCAAGGGCCTCCCCGGCGCCGAGGGCAGGCTCCAGCCGCAGCCGGAGAAGGTCGACAAGCAGGCGCGGTTCAACGAGGAGCTGGCGAAGGTCAGCAACGCCGGCAACGCCTGAGCCGGGTGAGTCCTCCATGAGCGATCTCGCCGAGGCCCTCGAGCACCTGGTGCGCGGCATCGTGGCGCACCCCGACGAGGTCTCGGTCGACCTCGTGACGAACCGCCGCGGGCGCACCCTCGAGGTGCGCGTGCACCCCGACGACCTGGGCAAGGTCATCGGGCGTGGCGGACGCACGGCGACCGCGCTGCGCACCGTCATCAGCGGTGTCGGCGGGCGTGGCGTGCGCGTCGACGTGGTCGACACCGACCGTTGATGGCCGGCCCGTCCGACCTCCGCGTGGTCGGGCGGGTGGTCAAGGCCCACGGACTGCGCGGCGAGCTCGTCGTCGAGCCCAGCACCGACCAGGCCGAGCAGCGCTTCGCGCCCGGCGCGGTGCTGCAGGTCTCCGGCGTGCCCGGCCGGAGCGCCGTGACGATCACCGACGCCCGGTGGCACGGCGGGCGCCTGCTCGTGACGGCGGCGGAGGTCACCGACCGCGACACCGCCGAGGAGATGCGGCGCGCCGTGCTGAGCGCCGCCGCCTCCGAGGAGGACATCGCCGACGACGACGAGTTCCACGACCACCAGCTGGAGGGCCTCGTCGCCCAGCTCACCGACGGCACCGTCGTCGGGACCGTCACCGCCGTGTCCCACGGCGTGGGTGGCGAGCTGCTGGTCGTCGCGCCGCCGCACGGCGGCGAGCTGCTCGTGCCCTTCGTCAAGGCCATCGTCCCGACGGTGGACGTGGCCGGCGGGCGGGTCGTGCTCGACCCGCCCGACGGCCTGCTCGACCCCTCCTGAGTCTCAGTCGTCCGACTCCGCGATCTCGCGGATCAGCCCGCCCGCCAGCACCATCGACACCTGCCGGTCGGAGAGCTGGTGGCGGAACGTGTACTCCGTGCCGTTGACGCTCCCGGTGATCTCCGAGCCACCCTGCAGGGCGTCGTGCAGACCGGAGAACGACAGCGTCGCGCCCTGCTCCAGGGCGTCGTAGTCGGCGCCGTCGGTGAACTCGAGGGCGAGGATCCCGAAGTTCGCGAGGTTCTGCCAGTGGATCCGCGCGAACGACTTCGCGATCACCACCCGCAGCCCCAGGTAGCGCGGGCAGATCGCCGCGTGCTCGCGCGACGATCCCTGCCCGTAGTTGTCGCCCCCGACGATCGCGTGGCCCCCGGACTCCTTGATCTCCTCCGCGTTCGCCGGGTAGTCCTCGTCGATCCGGACGAAGGCGAACTGCGCCAGCTTCGGGATGTTCGAGCGGTAGGGCAGGGCGGCCGCGCCGGCGGGGGAGATGTCGTCGGTGGAGATGTCGTCGCCCACCTTGAGCAGGATCGGCACCTCGAGCGAGTCGGGGAACCGGTCGAACTCGGGCAGCCCGGAGATGTTCGGGCCCTTGACCAGCTCGACGTCGCGGGCGTCGGCCTCCGAGGGCGGCTCGGAGAGCATCGAGGTGTTCACCGTCGCGTGCTCCGGCAGCCCGAGGTCGCCCCAGGTCAGACCGAGCTTCTCGGCGAGCTCGCGGGGATCGGTGATGACGCCGGTGAGCGCGCTCGCCGCCGCGGTCTCGGGCGAGCACAGCCAGACGTGGTCGTCCGCGCCACCACCGGAGCGGCCGGGGAAGTTGCGGGGGAAGGTCCGCAGCGAGTTCGTGCCCGGAGCGGGCGCCTGACCCATACCGATGCATCCCATGCACCCGGCCTGGTGGATGCGCGCCCCCGCCGCGATCAGCGAGAACGTCCCGCCCCACTTGGTGAGGTCGGAGAGGATCTCCCGGGAGCTCGGGTTGACGTCGAAGCTCACCGCGTCGTTGGTCTGGCGCCCGTCGACCATCCGGGCAGCGATCGCGAAGTCCCGCAGGCCGGGGTTGGCCGAGGAGCCGATGACCACCTGGCCGACCGGCTCGCCGGCCACCTCCGACACGGGGACGACGTTGCCGGGGGACGACGGCTTCGCGATGAGCGGGACGATCTCCGACAGGTCGATGCGCTCGGTGAGGTCGTACTCGGTGCCCTCGTCGGCGACCAGCTCGGTGAAGTCGTCCTCGCGGTCCTCCGCACGGAGGAAGGCGCGCACGGCGTCGTCGGCCGGGAAGACCGTCGTCGTCGCCCCGAGCTCCGCCCCCATGTTGGCGATGACGTGGCGGTCCATCGCCGTCAGCGTCTCCAGACCCGGGCCGTGGTACTCCAGGATGCGGTTGGTGCCGCCCTTGGTGCCGTGGCGACGCAGCATCTCCAGGATCACGTCCTTGGCCGAGCACCACGGCGGCAGCTCACCGACGAGCTCGATCCCCCAGATCTCGGGCATGCGGACCGAGAGCGGGCGTCCCGTGATCGCGAGCGCCACCTCCAGCCCGCCGACGCCGATGGCGAGCATCCCCAGCGACCCGGCGGCCGGGGTGTGGGAGTCCGACCCGATCATCGTCTTCCCCGGCTTGCCGAAGCGCTGCATGTGCGTCGGGTGCGAGACCCCGTTGCCCGGCTTGGAGTACCAGAGCCCGAAGCGCCGACAGGCCGAGTGCAGGTAGGCGTGGTCCTCGGCGTTCTTCTCGTCGGTCTGCAGCAGGTTGTGGTCGACGTACTGCACCGAGACCTCGGTCTGCGCGCGCTCCAGCCCGAACGCCTCGAGCTCCTGCATGACCAGGGTGCCGGTCGCGTCCTGGGTGAGCGTCTGGTCGATGCGGATCGACACCTCCTCGCCCGGAGTCATGTCGCCGTCGACGAGATGGGAGGAGATCAGCTTCTCCGCGACTCCCCGGGGCTCGGACGACTCGACCATGACGGACCTCCTACGGCTGGGCGGTGTCGAGAGTTGTACCCAGGGCGCCGCGACAGATCACCCGCTGCGCGTGGTCACTCCTCGGCCTCCTCGGCCTCGTCGGCGACGATCCGCACCCCCAGGACGCCCGGGAGCTCGGCGAGCTCGCTCGTCAGCGGATGCAGCGGGATGCGGCGGCCGAGCAGCGAGAGCGTCACCGCGGCACTGCGCGGGGTGGTGCCGTCGCCGGGGTCCTCCCGGTCCACCGTCATGCCGGCCACGGCGAACCCGCGCTCGGTGCACAGGGTGAGGACCGCCCGGAGCACTCCCCGACCGTCGATGTAGGAGACGTGCACCGGCCGCGGTGCCGCGGACGACCGCGCCAGCGCCCGCGAGAGCGGCCGGAACCCGCGAGTGATCAGGTAGTGCACGACGGTGCCCGCCACCGCGAGCAGCGGAAGGCCCGCCCCGGCGGCGGCACCGACCGCGGCGGCCACCCAGACCGTGGCCGCGGTGGTGAGCCCGCGGACCGCGTCGCGGCGCACGAAGATCAGCCCGCCGCCGATGAACCCGATGCCGGACACGATCTGCGCCGCGATGCGCGAGGGGTCGAGCGAGACGTGCTCGAGACCCAGGAGATCGCCGAAGCCGAACTTCGAGACGAGCATGAACGCCGCCGAGCCGACCCCCACCAGGGCGTGGGTGCGCAGCCCGGCGCTCTTCGCGGCCAGCTCGCGCTCGACCCCGATGACGGTGCAGAGCACGAGGGCGAGCAGCAGGTCCAGCAGCACCCGCCACTGCACGCCGAGGTCCGAGGACCAGAGCACCGGTGCGGTCCCGCCCATCCGTCCCTCCTCCCCGACGCACCCGGCAGGATCCACCACGTGCGTATCGACGTCGTCACGATCTTCCCCGGTTACCTCTCGCCGCTCGACGAGGCCCTCGTCGGGCGGGCGCGGCGCGCCGGGCTGATCGAGCTGCACGTGCACGACCTGCGCACCTGGGCCCCCGGGGTGCACAAGGCCGTGGACGACGCCCCGTACGGCGGCGGTCCCGGCATGGTGATGGTGCCGACGGTCTGGGGCGAGGCGCTCGACGCTGTGCGCGCCGAGGTCCCGGGCTCACCCGGCCTGCTGCTCGTCCCGACGCCGGCGGGGGCACCGCTCACCCAGGCGAGGGTGGCCGCCTGGGCGGCCGAGCCGCGGCTGGTGCTGGCCTGCGGGCGCTACGAGGGCATCGACGCGCGCGTGACGCTCGACGCCGCCCGCCACGGCCGGGTCGAGGAGTTCTCGCTGGGCGACTACGTGCTCGCCGGGGGCGAGGTCGCCGCCCTCGTCGCGGTGGAGGCGGTCTCCCGGCTCGTCCCCGGGGTGCTGGGCAACCCGGCGTCCGCCGAGCTGGACTCCTTCTCCGACGGCCTGCTCGAGGCGCCCGCGTTCACGCGGCCCGAGTCGTGGCGCGACCTCGACGTGCCGGCGGTCCTGCGCGGCGGCGACCACGGTGCGGTGGCCCGCTGGCGGCGCGACCGGTCGCTGGAGCGCACCGCCGCGGTGCGCCCCGACCTGCTCGACGGGCTCTACGCGGCGCACGGGCCGGCGGCCTTCGACCGCCACGACCGGGAGGTGCTGGCCGCGGTGGGCTACGAGGTGCCGGGCGGCTCCGGCGGCTGAGGGCGCGGCGCCCCGCCCACCGGGGACCGTGAGCACGTCTGGCAGACTGGGGGAGTTGCCACGGGCCGGGATCCCGCCCCCGCGATCTCGCCCGCAGTGCGGCCCCGTGCACGAGCAACACGGTACGAACCCATCCGGTCATCCGGCCGCCGTCACGTCGACGGTGCCGCCGGGCCGGCCCTGCAGACGCGAGGACGACGAGCCATGAACGCCCTGGACGAGCTCGACGCGCAGTCGCTGCGCACCGACATCCCGGACTTCCGTCCGGGTGACACCGTCAAGGTGCACGTCAAGGTGATCGAGGGCTCACGCCGCCGTGTCCAGGTCTTCCAGGGCGTCGTGATCCGTCGCCACGGCGGCGGCCTCCGGGAGACGTTCACCGTCCGTAAGGTCTCCTTCGGCGTCGGGGTGGAGCGCACGTTCCCGGTGCATTCCCCGAACATCGACCACATCGAGGTCGTCACCCGCGGTGACGTCCGGCGCGCGAAGCTCTACTACCTCCGCGAGCTCCGCGGCAAGGCCGCCAAGATCCGCGAGAAGCGCGAGACGTCGCCCGCTTCCTGAGCGGGCCACGGTCGTGCGGCCTCCCGTGCCCTCTCCCGACGCCGTCTCCTAGCCTGACCTCCGTGCCTCCAGCCGACGAGCCCGGTCGCCGCTACCGCTCGCCTCGCCACGGGGAGCCCGATCCCCGGTGGGGCGGGCCCGGCGCGGTCGCGCCGGTCGAGGACGACCCGTACGGCGACGTGCCCGCGGGCCGGCGCTCGGGCGGCCGGCACGGGGCGCCCGACGACGGCGGTCCCCGGCACGGTGACGGCCGGCGCATCGGCGGTCGGGACGACGGCGGCTGGGAGGGCGGCTGGGACGACGGCGACGGCTGGCGCGCCGACACCTGGTCGAGCCGTCCGCGCCTCGGCGGGGGCGAGCACCCCGACGACGCGCTCGGCGGCGGCCGGCCGGGCCCGGCCCCGTGGCCGCCGCCCTCCGCGCTGCCCTCGGGCCGCTTCGGCCCCGACGACGCCGGGTGGGACCGGCCGTCGTGGCGGTTCGGCTCCGAGGAGCACGGCCCGGGTCCGGCAGGTCCGACGGGTCCACCGTATGGCGCCCCGGACGCCCGTGGCGCCGGCCGGCCGGGTCAGCAACCGCCGCCGTACGGCCCGCCGCCCGCATTCGGGCCGCCGCCGAACGGCTCGTCGTCGCCCTACGGACCGCCCCGGAACGGCACGGGATCGAACGGCTCGTCCCCCTACGGCCAGGCGCCGCCGTCGCCGCCTTACGGCCAGGCACCGCCCTCGCCGCCCTACGGTCAGGCCCCGCCCTCGCCGCCCTACGGGCAGGCCCCGCCGTCGCCACCCTCCGGTCACGGTCAGCCGCCGTCCTCGCCGCCCGGCCCGGGGGGCGGGCCCGGCTCGACCGCGGTGCAGCCTCCCGTCGACACACCGGCGACCGCCGACGAGGCCGAGGCCCCGCTGCTGGCCGGCGGCACGCCGCCGCCCCGGAAGCGTGACGAGGCCGACGGGGTCGCGCCGTCGTCGCGGTCCCCGCGGGCGGGCTCCTCGCACGACGACGACGGCGAGGACGAGGCCGGCACCACCGTGCACGGCGGTGCCCCCTCGCGGCACCGTCGCGGCGCCGGCTCGGGCCCGGGCCCGGGCCGGAACGGTGACGAGGGATCCGGCGACGCCTCGGGTCCCGGACGCCGCAGCCGCGCCCGGGGCACCGACGAGGCCGGCGGCAAGAAGAAGCGCAAGGGCTCGTTCTGGCGCGAGCTCCCGCTGCTCGTGGTCGTCGCGATCGTCCTGACGTTCGTCATCCAGACGTTCGTCGCGCGGATCTACGTCATCCCGTCCGCGTCGATGGAGCAGACGCTGCACGGCTGCGACGGCTGCGCGAACGACCGTGTCGCCGTCGACAAGGTCACCTACCGCTTCAGCGACCCGGCGCCCGGCGACGTCGTCGTCTTCAAGGGCCCGCCGGCGTGGCTCGACAACGACGAGGTCGGGGAGACCCAGCCCTCGAGCAACCCGCTCATCCGCGGATTCCAGGACGCGCTGTCGCTGGTCGGCCTCGCGGCGCCCAACGAGAAGGACTTCGTCAAGCGCGTCATCGCCACGGGCGGGCAGACCGTCGCGTGCTGCGACGCCACGAACCACGTCCTCGTCGACGGCAAGCCGATCAACGAGCCGTACCTGTACTACCAGCCCGGGCTCGGGGACAAGCAGGCGACGTTCGACCCGGTGCGCGTACCGGACGGCCAGCTCTGGGTGATGGGCGACAACCGCAACAACTCGGCGGACGCCCGCTTCCACGGGCCGGTGCCGGTCAGCGACGTCATCGGCAAGGTGCGTGTCGTCGTGCTGCCGATCAGCCGCTGGCGCACCGTGCCGGCGATCGACCCGCAGACCACGACGGCGGCGCTGGCCGGCACGGGACTGCCGCTGGGGACCGGTACGGCGGGCGCGGCGGCGGGCGCCCTGCTGGCCGTCCCCGTCATCGGCGCGGGGCGGCGCCTGCGCCGAGCGGCCGCGGCCGAACGGGCGACCGGGGCCCCGCCCCGGCCGGGCTCGCCCGGGCCCGACCGGGAGGACGGCGGGGAGGACCGTCGAGCGGCCGAGGCCGACCGGGAGTGACCTCCGCACGGTCCCGCCCCGGCGGCGACGGACGTGCCCGGGCCGGGGGACGCCCGCTGCGCCGCGCCCGCCGCGCGCTCCCGCCCCGCGCCGGCGTGCAGCCGCCGCGGGCGATCGTCCGCCGCTCCAGCGAGTCGTGGGCCCTGCAGTCCGCGCTGGAGCGCCACGGCCTCGGACCCGTCGTCGGTGTCGACGAGGCGGGCCGGGGGGCGTGCGCCGGACCGCTCGCCGTCGCGGCGTGCATCCTGCGCCCGAACGACGCCAAGCGGTTCGACGGCCTCACCGACTCCAAGCTGCTCACCCCCGAGGAGCGCGAGCGCCTCGCGGCGATCGTGCTTCGGCGCGCCGTCGACCACTGCGTGGTGCTCGTCGACCCCGCCGAGGTCGACCGGCGCGGGGTGCACGCGGCGAACATCGACGGCATGCGCCGCGCGGTCGCGCGGCTGCAGGTGCGCCCGGGGTACGTCCTCACCGACGGCTTCCCCGTCACCGGTTTCGGCGTGCCGAGCCTCGCGGTGCCGAAGGGCGACCTGGCGGCCGCCTGCGTGGCGGCCGCGTCGATCCTCGCCAAGACCACCCGGGACCGGCTGATGACCGAGCTGCACGAGCGCCGTCCGGAGTACCGGTTCGACCTGCACAAGGGCTACTGCACCCCGACGCACGCCGCGGCCCTGGCGGAGCACGGGCCCAGCGCCGATCACCGCTACAGCTTCGTGAACGTGGCCGGGGCGGCTCGCCTCGGCGCCGGCCGGGCGGCAGACTCGTCGGACGGGTCGGTGGGCCACAATGAGGAGGAGTGGGCCGTCGACGACCTCTCGGACACGATGCCCGACGAGGTCGACGTGATCGAGGGCATGAGCGGCATCGAGGGCCTGGCCGACGCCGAGGCGGAGGGGGGAGAGGGACCGTGAGCGCCGAGGATCTCGAGAAGTACGAGACCGACATGGAGCTGTCGCTCTACCGCGAGTACCGCGACATCGTGAGCCAGTTCTCCTACGTCGTCGAGACCGAGCGCCGCTTCTACCTGGCGAACACCGTCGACGTCGCGGTGCGCAACGCCGACGGCGAGGTCTACTTCGAGGTGCGGATGTCCGACGCCTGGGTGTGGGACATGTACCGGCCCGCGCGCTTCGTCAAGAACGTCCGCGTCGTGACCTTCAAGGACGTCAACGTCGAGGAGCTCGACAAGCCGGACCTGCGCCTCGAGGACGGACCGTTCGGCGGCTGACCCGCCTCCCTGCGCCGCTTCGAGGGCGGCACCCGGCGTAGCGCTCCATCCCCACCCCCGACGCCGGGCCCGAGTTGTCCCCAGCCCGCGCGCCCACACTCCCCGTCCCCGTCCGCCCGCGTCCATCGTGATCTCCGGACGGCGCGGCCGTCCGGGACGACGGGAGGCGGCGCGGTGGTGGGGATGCGGCCGGGTGGCAGTGCGACGGGTGGTGGGCTGGCGAAGGACGAGCTCGGGAGGGAGGGCGAACGGCTCGCCGCCGAGCACCTCGTCGCGCGCGGTCTGGTGATCCTGGCCCGGAACTGGCGGCGGCGTGAGGGCGAGCTGGACGTCGTGGCCACCGACGGCCGGAGCCTGGTGGTCTGCGAGGTCAAGACCCGCTCCGGGGTGGGCTACGGGCTGCCGGTCGAGGCGGTCACCCGGGCCAAGGCCGCCCGGATCCGGCGGCTCGCGCACCAGTGGCTCGCCGAGTCGCGGGCCCGGTTCGTCGACGTGCGCTTCGACGTGGTGGCCGTGCTCCTCCTGCCCGGCCGGGCCCCGCAGGTCGAGCACTACGAGGGGGCCTTCTGATGGGGCTGGCCCGCGCGTGGTCGATCGGGCTGCACGGTGTGGACGGCGACCTCGTGGAGATCGAGGCCGACCTCGGGCCCGGCCTGCCGGGGCTCTCGCTGGTCGGCCTGCCCGACGCCGCGCTCGCCGAGGCCCGTGACCGGGTGCGTGCCGCCGTCGTGAACTCGGGACAGATCTGGCCGAGCCGCAAGATCACCCTGGCGCTGTCGCCGGCCACGCTGCCCAAGCAGGGCTCGAGCTACGACGTGGCGCTGGCCTGCGGTGTCCTCGCGGCCGACGGCCGGCTGCGGCCCGAGTCCCTCGAGGACGTCGTCCTGCTCGGCGAGCTCGCCCTCGACGGGCGGGTACGCGACGTGCGGGGCGTGCTGCCGTGCGTCATGGCCGCCCGGCGCGCGGGGGTGCGCCGCGTCGTGGTGCCCGCGGCGGCCCTGGAGGAGGCCGCCCTGGTCGGCGGCGTCGAGCTCTTCGGTGCCTCCCACCTGCGGGAGGTCCTCGCCTGGCTGCGCGGGTACGCGGACCTGCCCACGCCGGAGGGACAGCGGGGTCCGCGCGTCCGGCCGCCCACGGACGACCTCGTCGACGTCGTCGGTCAGGACGTCGCCCGCCGCGCGGTCGAGGTCGCGGCCGCGGGCGGGCACCACCTGCTGTTCGTCGGGCCGCCCGGGTCGGGCAAGACGATGCTCGCGCGCCGGCTCGTGGGGCTGCTGCCCGACCTGGGGGTCGAGGAGGCGATGGAGGTGGCGGCGGTGCGCTCGCTCGCCGGCGCGCTGCCGCCCGACGAGGAGCTGCCGGTGACGCCGCCGTTCGTCGCCCCGCACCACGGCGTGTCGATGGCGGCCCTCGTCGGGGGTGGCTCCGGCCTCGCGCGCCCCGGCGCGGTCTCCATGGCCCATCGAGGGGTGCTCTTCCTCGACGAGGTCTACGAGTTCGGGCCGCACCTGCTCGACTGTCTGCGCACGCCGCTCGAGGAGGGCGAGGTGCGCCTGGCCCGCAAGGACGGCGTGGTGCGCTACCCGGCGCGCTTCCAGCTCGTCATGGCCGCCAACCCGTGCCCCTGCGCCCCGCCGCGGCCCGAGGAGTGCCGGTGCCCGCAATCGACGCTGCGCCGCTACGAGAGCCGGCTCTCGGGCCCGATGCTCGACCGGGTGGACCTGCGCGTGGCGTTCGAGCCGGTGACCTCGCTCGAGCGCGGGCCGGACGAGATGCCCGAGGACACCGCCACGGTCCGGGCCCGGGTGCTCGCCGCGCGGGGGAGGGCCCGGGAACGGTGGCGCGCGGCGGGCTGGCGCAGCAACGCCGAGGTGCCGGGACCCGCCCTGCGCCGCCACGTGCCGCTGCCGCGGGAGGCCGCCACCGACCTCGACCGGCAACTGCGGGACGGCGTCCTCACGGCGCGAGGACTCGATCGGTGCCTGCGCGTGGCGTGGACACTGTGTGACCTGCGCGGGGCGGAGCGGCCGGACAGCGCCGACGTGCACGCGGCGCTGGAGCTCAAGCACCAGAGGGCGGCGGTATGAGCGCCGGGACGTCCGCCGCCGGAGGGGCCGTCGAGGAGGTCGTCGACGAGGAGGTGCTGCGCGCCCGCGCCTACCTCATGCGCCTCGCCGAGCCCCCGGCGCCGCGGCTGGGGCACCTCGTGGCCCTCCTGGGGCCCCTCGAGGCCGCGGATCGGATCCGTGGCGGCGCCGACCTCGGCCGGCACGTCGGGTCGGAGGTGTCCGGGCGGCGCGACGTCGACCGCGCCGAGGCCGACCTGGAGGCCGTGCGGGCCCTCGGCGGCCGGCTGCTCGTGCCGGAGGACCCCGGCTGGCCCGCCGCGGCGATGGCCTCCTTCGAGCAGCCCGACCTGCAGGGGCACGTCGACTGGGTGGCTCCGCTCGGGCTGTGGGTGCGGGGTCCGGGATCGCTGGCCGAGCACGCCGACGGCGCGCACCGCAGCGTCGCGGTGGTCGGGTCGCGGGCAGCCACCGGGTACGGCACGTGGGTCGCCCGGGACTGGTCGGCCTCGCTGGCCGACGCCGGCCTGGCGGTGGTCTCCGGCGCGGCCTACGGCATCGACGCCGCCGCCCACCGCGGTTGTCTCGCCGCGGGCGGCGCGACGGTGGCGGTACTGGCGTGCGGCATCGAGCGCGCCTACCCGGCCGCCCACGCCCGGCTGCTCCAGGCCGTCGCCGAGCGGGGCGTGGTGGTCAGCGAGTACCCGGTGGGTGCCGTTCCCGCCCGGCACCGCTTCCTGGTGCGCAACCGGCTCATCGCGGCCCTCGCCAGCGGCACCCTCGTGGTCGAGGCGGGCGCGCGCAGCGGCGCCGCGCGCACGGCGTCGGCGGCACGCGAGCTCGGGCGTGTCGTGATGGCGGTGCCGGGCCCGGTCACCTCGGCGCTGTCGGTCGGGACCCACCACCTCGCCCGCCAGCCCGGGGTCGGCCTGGTCGGATCGGTCGCCCACGTGCTGGAGGACATCGGGCCGGCGGGGAGGCTGGCCGAGCCGCCGCCGCGGCCCCGCAGGCCGCTCGACGGTCTGTCGAGCACGGCGGTCCGGGTGCACGGCGCCCTGCGGGGCTTCGCGACCGCGACGGCCGCGACCCTCGCCCGGGAGGCCGGTGTCGACCCGCGGACCGTGCCCGCGGCGCTCGACGAGCTGGCCACCGCGGGTCTCGTCGTCCCCGACGGCGAGCGGGGGTGGTGCCGACCCGTCTGACGACCGGACCCGTGCGACGAACGGTTGCGGAGCGCGACGGCGACGACCGCTGCCCGACAGGGCGACACGGTCACCGACGAGCGCGCGGGGATCCTTGACGACCACCGGGCCGCCTTGGACTCTCGACGGCGATGACCGGCAGATTCCCCTCTCGGGGCACCGATGCGGCCGCCGCGGCGCGGCGCGCGGCGGGCCCTGCCGGCGGAGCTGCCCGGTCCGGTGACGGACGCCCCGAGCCGTCACGCAGAGCCACAACGGGGATCTCCGCAGGTCGCGGTGTTGCCGACGAGCAAACCGACGCGACCGGCCACGCGACCCCGAAGCTGCCGGACGGGCTGGCCCGTGCCGTCGCGGACTTCGCCGAGCACCTGCGCCTGGAGCGCGGGCTCTCCGAGCACACGGTGCGCGGGTACACCGGGGACGTCACTGCGGCCCTGCGCCACGTCGTCGTCCGCGCCGCCCGGCGCCCGGGGAGCTCGGCGGGGCGGGAGGTCACGCTCGCGGACCTCGACCTGACCGCGCTCCGGTCCTGGTTGGCCGCGGCGGGCCTCGACGTCCGCACGCGCGGGGGCGAGGCCGGGAGGCGCCCGCTGCAGCGCACGACCGTCGCCCGCCGCGCGGCCTCGGTCCGGGCCTTCACCGCCTGGGCGGCCCGCGCCGGGCGTGCCGAGACCGACCCCGGGGCCCGCCTCGCCTCACCCCGTGCCCACCACCGGCTGCCCGAGGTGCTGCGGGCCGACCAGGCCGCGGCGGCGCTCGACAACGCCGCGCGCGGCGCGGCCGAGCGCGATCCCGTCGCGCTGCGCGACCACCTGCTGCTCGAGCTGCTCTACGCCACCGGCATCCGCGTCTCGGAGCTGTGCGGGCTCGACGTGGACGACGTCGACGACGGCCGGCGCACCCTGCGGGTGCTCGGCAAGGGCGCCAAGGAACGCACCGTCGTCTACGGCGCCCCGGCCGCCGCCGCGCTCGACGCGTGGCGCACCGAGGGGCGCCCGCACCTCGCCGTCGCGGGCTCGCCGCCCGCGCTGCTGCTCGGCGCCCGCGGTGGGCGCCTCGACCCGCGGATCGCCCGCGCCGTCGTCCACGACGCGGCCCGGTCGGTGCCCGGGGCACCGGACATCGCACCGCACGGGTTGCGGCACTCGGCCGCGACGCACCTGCTCGAGGGGGGAGCGGACCTGAGAAGCGTCCAGGAGCTGTTGGGACACGCCTCACCGGCGACCACCCAGCTCTACACCCATGTGACCGCCGACCGCCTGAGGGCCGTTCATGACTCCGCCCATCCCCGCGCCTGAGCCGCCGCGCCCGGCGGGTCCCGGGCACCGGACGGGCCGAGCGGCCACTGCGGCGGTCGTCACTCCGTTGCCTGCCCTGCCCGGCGTCGAGTCCGTCTTCACCGCACCGCGACCGGGGCGGGGCACCGCGGTGCGCGCCCGCCCGACGACGATCCACCCGATCACGGCCCCGGACGGCACCGTCGCCGACGAGGAGGCGATCGTCGAGGCCGGCATCGCCGAGATGTGGGCCGACTACGCCGAGGCGCCGCACGACCGGACGGTCCGCGACCGGCTCGTGCTGCACTACGCGCCGCTGGTCAAGTACGTGGCCGGGCGGGTCGGCACCGGGCTCCCGTCGCACGTCGACGTGGCCGACCTCGTCCAGTGCGGGATCTTCGGTCTCGTCGACGCCATCGAGCGGTTCGAGCCCGACCGCGGGCGCAAGTTCGAGGTGTACGCGATGCAGCGCATCCGCGGCGCCATCCTCGACGAGCTGCGCTCCCAGGACTGGGTGCCGCGCTCCGTGCGCTCCCGCGCCCGCGAGATCGAGCGCGCCATCGAGCGCCTCGAGGGTCGGGAGCAGCGGACGTGCACCGACGGCGAGCTCGCCGACGAGCTCGGCATGGAGACCGCCGACCTGCGCTCGACGTTCGGGCAGATCGCGATGACCAGTGTGGCGGCGCTCGACGAGCTCGTCGCGGCCGGCCGCTCCCACGCGGCCGGGCCGGGTGGCACGGCGGCCTCGCTCGCCGACTCCCTGCCGGACGGGGCCGCGGAGGACCCGGTGACCGCGATGGAGTCCCGCGAGACCCGTCGCCAGCTCGCCGAGGCGATCCAGGGACTGGCCGAGCGCGACCGCACCATCGTCGGTCTCTACTACTTCGAGAACCTGACCCTCGCCGAGATCGGCAAGGTCCTCGGGGTGACCGAGTCCCGGGTCTGCCAGCTGCACACCCGCGCGGTGCTGCGGCTGCGGGCGCGGCTGGCCGAGGCGCACGAGGACTGAACCGAGGCCCTACCGCGGAGTCGGCCACAGCCGCGTGCGCCCGAGCCCCACGAGGAGCAGGGGATCGAGGTACTGCTCGCGGCGGACGTCCGGACCGGCCCGCCACCGCAGGCCCCAGTGCAGGCACGCGGCGGCTGGGCACCCGGGGTGGCCCGCCTCGAGGGTGCCGAGCACGGTCCCGCGGGCTACGGGCGCCCCGACGACGACGCGGGCCGTCACCGGCTCGTAGGTGGTCCGCAGGCCGCCGGGGTGCACGACGGACACCACCCCGCGCCCGGCGAGTGTCCCGGCCTGGGCGACGACGCCGTCCCCCGCCGCGAGGACCGGCGTGCCGGGTGAGCCCACGAGATCCACCCCGCGGTGACCCCGCCCGTAGGGGTTCGGCGGCGGGAGGAAGCGCCGGGCCACCGCGCCCGGCCTGCCCGCGGTCGGTGGCCCGGTGGCGTCGAGCCCGGCGAGCGGCCAGCGGAACGTGCCGACGGCGATCACCGGGAGCGGGGGATCGGTCGGTGAACGGGGCGGCGACGCGGCGGCCGTCGTCGACAGGAGGAGCAGCAGCGCGCCCAGCAGGACGGCGAGGGCACGACGGTGGCGCGGGAGTCTCACGGGACTGGGACGCACCCGGTCGCCTCGCGGCTCCGTCGCGCCCGCCGGCCGTGATCAGGACGACCTGGGGCAGGGTCGGGGCGGCTTGTCCTGCCTGCCTGCGCCGTGTGCCCCTCGTCGCGACGACCACTACGGGCGCCGTCCACCCCGTCGGAACCGGTCGGAGGCCGTCGGGGCGCCCGCGTAGACTGCACGGAGCGGCCCGCTCCACGTGGGCCGACTTCGCGTGCCCCGACGAGCCCGCACAGCAGCCCGCTGCCTCGTGCGCGCCACCCCTCGCGGCCGAGCGGTCCCGGTCCGGCTCCACGGATCCGGGGATCGGTCGCGAACGGGGCACCAGGGCGCCGGTCCGAACGGTCCGGCGCGACAACCGCAGCAGGCCCCCCGCGGGCCGGACAGAGACAGAGGTAGCACGCCACCATGGCCGTCGTCACCATGCGACAGCTGCTGGACTCCGGTGTCCATTTCGGCCACCAGACCCGGCGCTGGAACCCCAAGATGCGCCGCTTCATCTTCACCGAGCGCAACGGCATCTACATCATCGACCTGCAGCAGACGCTGTCCTACGTGGACCGCGCCTACGACTTCGTGAAGCAGACGGTCGCCCACGGCGGGACCATCCTGTTCGTCGGCACGAAGAAGCAGGCCCAGGAGGCGATCGACGACGAGGCGACCCGCGTCGGGATGCCCTACGTCAACCAGCGCTGGCTGGGCGGCATGCTCACGAACTTCCAGACCGTGCACAAGCGGCTGCAGCGCCTCAAGGAGCTCGAGGCGATGGAGCAGTCCGGCGGCTTCGAGGGTCGCACCAAGAAGGAGATCCTCATGCTCACCCGTGAGCACGAGAAGCTCGAGAAGACCCTCGGCGGTATCCGCGACATGGCCCGCGTCCCGAGCGCGGTGTGGATCGTGGACACCAAGAAGGAGCACATCGCCGTCGGCGAGGCGCGGAAGCTGAACATCCCGGTCGTGGCGATCCTCGACACGAACTGCGACCCCGACGAGGTCGACTACCCGATCCCGGGCAACGACGACGCGATCCGCTCGGCGGCGCTGCTGACCAAGGTCGTCGCGCAGGCCTGCGCCGACGGGCTCCAGGCCCGCGGTCAGCGCCAGAGCGGTACCGAGGAGGAGCCGGGCGCGGACGCGCAGGCCGAGCGCGACTTCGCGCCGGTCGGCGGCGACGGCGCCTCCGCGCCGGAGAGCCTGCCGTCGAACGCGGCCACCGACGCGCCGGGCGACATGCCGGTCGCGAGCCCCGAGGCCGAGACCCACGTCGACGCCCACGAGTCGACCCAGGGCACGCAGAACCGCGGCCCGGGCGGCCCGGACCGCCCGGACCGCACCGCGGGGGTCGCCGAGACCCCGGGCGGCGAGGACGACAACGCGATCGACGTCGCGCCGTCCGCGGGCATCCCGCAGAACGGCCGCGCGAGCCGCTGACGCCACGGCGGCGGCCGCGCTCGGCGCGGCCGCCGCCCGGCTCGGCAGGGCCCCCGGCCCCACCCACCCCACCAGCGAAGACCCACGAGGGGACCCACGATGGCGAACTACACCGCCGCCGACGTGAAGAAGCTCCGCGAAGCCACCGGCTCGGGGATGATGGACTGCAAGAAGGCGCTCGAGGAGAACGACGGCGACTTCGACAAGGCCATCGAGGCCCTGCGCATCAAGGGCGCCAAGGACGTCGGCAAGCGGGCCGGACGCACCACCGCCAACGGGGTCGTCGCGGCCCGCGACGGCTCCATGATCGAGCTGAACTCCGAGACCGACTTCGTCGCGAAGAACCCCGACTTCGTCCAGCTCGCCGACGACATCCTCGGCGTCGCGATCGCCGAGCACGCGACCGACCTCGAGGCCCTCAAGGCCGCGAAGCTCGGCGACGCCACCGTCGAGGACGCCGTGCAGGCCCTCTCGGCCCGCATCGGTGAGAAGCTCGAGCTGCGCCGCGTCGTGACCCTCGAGGGCCCGACCGCGACGTACCTGCACCGTCGGTCCTCCGACCTGCCGCCGGCGATCGGCGTCGTCGTGTCCTACGTGGGCGACGGCAGTGAGAGTGCAGAGGCCGCGCGCGGCGCCGCGATGCAGGTCGCGGCCGCGCGCCCGCTGTACACCACGCGCGAGGAGGTGCCGGCCGACGTCCTCGAGGGCGAGCGGCGCGTCGCCGAGGCCACCGCGCGCGAGGAGGGCAAGCCGGAGAAGATCATCGACCGGATCGTCGAGGGTCGTCTCAACGGCTACTTCAAGGACACCGTCCTGCTCGAGCAGGACTCGGTGTCGGTCGACAAGCGCACGGTCGGCGCGGTGCTGAAGGACGCGGGTGTCGAGCTCCGTACCTTCGCCCGCTTCGAGGTCGGGCAGCCCTGAGCCGTCCCGCCGTCCGGGCCCCCGGTGGGGCACCGCGGACCCGGACGGCGGCCACCGGGAGCAGCCCACGGGACGAGGGGAGCCGTCGCCAATGGCCGGAACGGAGATCGCCGAGGTGTCGGCGGTGCGGACCGAGGGCTGGGGGCAGACTCCCCGACGCCGGGTGCTGCTCAAGCTCGGCGGCGAGATGTTCGGCGGGGGTGGCGTCGGGGTCGATCCGACGGTCGTGCGCACCGTCGCGCGCCAGATCGCCGAGGTGGTCCGGTCCGGCGTGCAGATCGCGGTCGTCATCGGCGGCGGCAACTTCTTCCGCGGCGAGGAGCTCTCCCACGCCGGGATGCAGCGGCAGCGCAGCGACTACATGGGCATGCTCGGCACCGTTATGAACTGCCTGGCGCTGCAGGACTTCCTCGAGCGCGAGCACAACATCGACACCCGCGTGCAGACCGCCATCACGATGGGCCAGGTCGCCGAGTCCTACATCCCGCGGCGCGCCATCCGGCACCTCGAGAAGGGCCGCGTCGTCATCTTCGGCGCCGGCGTCGGGATGCCCTACTTCTCCACCGACACGACCGCCGCGCAGCGCGCCCTCGAGATCGAGTGCGAGGTCGTCCTGCTGGCCAAGGGCGTCGATGGGGTGTTCACCGCGGACCCCAAGGTCGATCCCACGGCCACCATGTTCACCGAGATCACCCACCGCGAGGTCCTCGAGAAGGGCCTCAAGGTCGCCGACGCCACCGCGTTCAGCCTCTGCATGGACAACCAGATGCCGATCATGGTCTTCAACCTGCTGGTCGAGGGGAACATCGCACGAGCGGTGCGAGGTGAGAGGATCGGGACGCTGGTCCACACACCGGCGCAGTACTGAGAAGACCTCGACGCCGGGAGAGGAGCCCCAGTGATCGACGAGACCCTCCTCGACGCCGAGGAGAAGATGGAGAAGGCGGTCAGTGTCGCGCGGGAGGACCTCTCCGGCGTGCGGACCGGGCGGGCGAGCCCCGCGATGTTCAACCGGATCAACGTCGAGTACTACGGCTCGTACACCCCGCTGCCCCAGCTCGCGTCCGTGTCGGTGCCCGAGGCCCGCATGGCGGTGATCAAGCCCTACGACGTGAGCTCGCTGGGCGTCATGGAGCGCGCCATCCGCGATTCCGACCTCGGCGTCAACCCCTCCAACGACGGCACGATCATCCGCGTCGTGTTCCCGGAGCTCTCCGAGGAGCGCCGCCGCGACATGGTCAAGGTCGCGCGCAGCAAGGGGGAGGACGCCCGCGTGTCCATCCGCAGCGTCCGGCGCACGGCGATGACCGAGCTGCAGCGCATCGCCAAGGACGGCGAGGCCGGTGAGGACGAGGTCGCCCGCGCCGAGAAGGAGCTCGAGGGCACCACCCACACGTACGTGGCCAAGATCGACGACATGGTCAAGGCCAAGGAGACCGAGCTGCTCGCGGTCTGAGCGGCCCGACCCGGGGCGCCCAGCGCGCCGGGTCCTCGATCGGGGAGGTCCGCGGTGGCGGAGGACGTGGCGGGGCCCGCTCCGTCGGACGCGGCCTCGCCGTCGGGCGGGTCCGGCTCCCGGGCGGGACGCAACCTGCCGCTCGCCATCGGCGTCGGCCTGCTCATGGGCGCGATCATCATCGTCGCCCTGCTGACCGTGCGGCAGACCTGGATCGCGATCGTCGCCGTCTCGGCCGTCATCGGCACGTGGGAGGTCTTCGGCGCGCTCAACCGCGCGGCCGGCATCCGGCTCTCGCGCGTGCCGGTGCTCGTCGGCGGGCAGGCGATGATCTGGCTGTCGTGGCCGTTCGGCACCGAGGGCATCCTCGGGTCGCTGCTGGTCACGGTGCTCGGTTGCTTCGTGTGGCGGATGCGCCTGGGCGCCGCGGGGTTCGTGCGCGACGTCGGGGCGTCGATGCTCGTCCTGTGCTGGATCCCGTTGTGCATGGCCTTCGGCGCCATGCTCGTCGTGCCCGACGACGGGCGCGCCCGCGTCCTCACGTTCCTCATCGTCGTGGTGTGCTCCGACACCGGCGGCTACGCGGCGGGGGTGCTGTTCGGCAAGCACCCGATGGCCCCGAAGGTCAGCCCGAAGAAGTCGTGGGAGGGGCTCGCCGGGTCGATGGTGCTCGGCGCGGCCGGTGCCGCTCTCTCGCTGATGTGGCTGCTGCACGCACCGTGGTGGTACGGGCTGATCGTCGGTCCGGTACTGGTGTGCACGGCCGTCATCGGTGACCTCGTCGAGTCGCTGGTGAAGCGCGACCTCGGCATCAAGGACATGGGCCACACGATTCCCGGGCACGGGGGACTCATGGAGCGGCTGGACTCCCTCGTCACCTCGGCGCCGGTGGCCTGGCTGCTGCTGTTCCTGCTCGTCCCCACCGTCGCCTGAACCCTCGGTGTCCTTCCCCGGGGTGGCCGAGAGCCCGAACATCTGGCGCTGGCCCGACGTCTACGAGGCCGAGAACGCCGCCCAGGACGCCACCGGGGCCCTCTGGGAGGCCCTCGAGGAGAGCGTGGACCTCGACGGGGCGGACGTCGTGGACGTCGGGTGCGGCGACGGGTATCACCTGCCGCGGTTCGCGACGAGGGCGCGGCACGTCGTCGGGGTCGAGCCGCACCCGCCGCTGGTGTCCCGGGCGCGGACCCGGTGTGAGGGGCTCGCGTCGGTGTCGGTGCTCGGTGGCAGCGCGGCGGCCCTGCCCCTGCCCGACGACTCGGCCGACGTGCTCCACGCCCGTACCGCCTACTTCTTCGGTCCGGGGTGCGAGCCCGGCCTGGCCGAGGCCGACCGGGTGCTGCGTCCGGGTGGCGCCCTCGTGATCGTCGACCTCGACGCGACCCGGCACAGCTACGGAGCCTGGATGCGCGCGTCGGCGCCGGGCTACGACCCGCGGGCCGCCGAGCGGTTCTTCGCCGAACGCGGGTTCTCGACCCGGCGGGTCGACACGATGTGGCGCTTCCCGGACCGGCCGACCCTGTCCGCTGTCCTCCACATCGAGTTCACCCCCTCCGTGGCCGATCGGGCGGTGGCCGGCACCCCGGGACTCGCGCTGCCGGTCGGCTATCGGAATCCACGTGCGTCGTCGGCCGGCGGGGCTGCTGCGTCCACCCCGTTAGAAGTCGGGGTCGTGGTCGTAGCGGCTGGGTGGTTCTGCTCGGAGTCGGCGGGCGCGGCGGGCGCGGTGGGCGAGGTGGTCGGCGGTGGCGCGGGCCTTGTTGGTGATGCGGCCGTCGCGGGTGGGTCGCGGGGTCCAGTGCTGTGGTGGGGTCGGGGGTGGGCCGGGGTCTGCAGCGATCGCGTGGCCGGGGATCAGGGGTGCGGGGCGGGGGTGGATGACGCGGCTTTCGGTGTGGTGGCGGGTGCCGGTGGGGTCGGTGATCACGAAGTGGCCGGGGGTGGGTTGCTGGTAGGTCCAGCCGCCTTCGTGTTTGGCGCGGTGGTCGTGGCGGCAGATCGCTTCGAGGTCGCCGGCCTCGGTGGGGCCGCCGAGGGTCCAGTCGAGGGTGTGGTCGAGGTCGCAGGCCTCGGCGGGGCGGGCGCAGCCCGGCGCGATGCAGGTTTGGTCGCGGGCGCTGACCCAGGCGGCGAGGCGGGCGCCGGGCACGCGGCGGTGGCGGTCGCGGGTGGTGGTGGCGGGGTGGTCCTCGGGGTCGGCGGTCTCGGAGCGGATCAGGGCGTCGCGGGCGCGGCGCAGCCAGGTGGTGGTGGCCTGGTCGAGGAGGACGCCGTGGGTGCCGGCGAGTTAGGGTGGCTCGACCTCGGCGACGGTGGCGGGGTCGAGGGCGTGCAGCAGCGCCGCCGGGGCGGTGATCTGGACGGTTTGCTGGCGGTGGCGGGGGTCGCGGCTGGCGCCGGGTGGGCCGCGTAGCACCAGCAGGTGGGTCAGGTGGCCGTGCTCGTCGTGGACGAGGATCTGCCAGGTCGCGGCGGCGCGGGTGCGGGCGGCGGCGCGGGCGACGCCGGCGGGCACCGGGCCGGTTTCGGGCAGGACCCCGGGGTGGTCGTCGAGGCCGAGCAGGGTGGAGAGCTCCAGGCGCACCGCGACCCCGGGCGCGAACACCACGGCCTGCTGCGGGCCCGCAGCGCAGCCGGCGGGCGCAGCATCTGGAGCTGGCTCGCCGCCAGCCGGCCGAGGGGTCGGCTGATCAGCAGTCGACTCAGGAGGACATGGTTCAGCGTCGCCGGGACCGGCAGCAGACCCCGCCCCAGGGCTGCCATCGACGCCGCTGTCGTCGGGGCCGCTGTCGTCGGGGCCGTTGTCGTCGGGGCCGCCGTCGTCGGGGCTGTCGGGGCTGTCGGGGCCGCTGTCGTCGGGATCATCGGGGCTGTCGTCGGGATCATCGGGGCTGTCGTCGGGATCATCGGGGCTGTCGTCGGGTCCGCCGGCTTCGGCGAGTTCGGTGGTGAGCGCGTCGATGACTTGCGCGTCGTGGGCGCCGGCTTGGGTGCCGTCCATGAGCCGGACGAACACCCGGGCTTCGATGAACCCGAGCGCGCGCCGGTGCCCGGCTGCCCGTAGCCGGGCCCGCACCGCCAGCGCGAGCGCCCGCAGCCGGTGCGCGGCGTCCTGGGCCAGGTTCGGCGGCAGGTCCCGCCCGCAGAGGTTGACGGCCCCGGAGGGGGCGGTCTCGCGCGTGACCCGCGCCCGGGCGGTGGCGGCGGCGAGCCGGTTCGCGCCCCAGACCTTGTCGACGGCGTAGCCGGCGTCGAGGATCCGGTCGCGCAGCCGGCCCATCGGGAGGTCCGGGGCCTCGTCCAGCAGCTGGGTGAGCACCTCGGCGCACTGCGCGTCGGTCAGCCCGTCGAGGCCGGTGACGAACGAGGCGGCCTTGGTCAGCTCCAGCTCTCCCTGGCGCATGCGCTCGCCCAGAGCGGGCATGCGCTCGAGCACCCCGACGGCGAGGTCGAGCTTGGTGCAGGCCGCACTCGCGGACCAGCCCAGGTTCGCCGCCGCGATCTTGGGGGCGAACTCGTCGAGCCCGGCGCGGTCGGTGGTGTCGGCGCGCGCCGAGCAGGCCTCACGGATGGCACGCAGGAGCAGCCAGTCGGCGTGGTTGCGGACCCGGAAGGCGGCCCGCATCCAGGCCGCGGCCTCCTGGCCGCTCAACGTGGCGGGGTCGGCCGCGTCGACCTCGGCGGCCAGCGTGGGCCCGCCCGGGAGGGCATCGAACCCGCCGAGCGCCGCCTCGTCCACCATCACCGCCATGCCTCGAACACTAGTTCGACCCCCCGACAGCCACGGCCCGAATCAGACACCCCGCGCTGAGCCGGACGAGTGAACTTCGACGCCCCGAGCGCTCCCCCTGCCCGGCAGCCGGACCCCGGGACGCAGTTACCGTGGAGGCGTGTCCTACCCGCACCCCGGTCCGTACCCGGGTGACCCCTACCGCGGCGCCGGCCACGGCGATCAGGGCCCGGCCGGCTTCTACCGTGGGCCCGGCGGACCCGCCGGCCCGCCCCGAGGCGCGTCGCGGCCGAGCTCCCGGGGCCCGGCCTCGGGCGGCCGGGGTCCGCGTGCGGCGCTCCACCTCGACCCAGTGATCGTGGAGTGCCTCGTCGGGGTGGCCTGGTTGACGGTGGGCAGCCTCGGGCTGGGTTCGGACGGGGCGGGGACGCTGCTGCTGGCGGGCGGGATCGCGCTGGTCGTGTTCGTCCTCGTCGAGAACCGCCGTCGGGGCTCGCGGCCGTTCGACGCCCGCCGCTCCGGAGACCTCCTGCGCTACGGGGGATTCGCGATCGGCGGCATCGTCGTGGTGTCGGTGCTCCTCGGGCTGCTCTCGGCCGCCGACCTCGGGCCCGGGGCCGCCGCGGTGATCACCGGCGTCGCCTTCCTCGCGCTGTCGCGCTCGACCGGGCAGCGCCCCACGCAGTGGCTCGGCATCGCCCTCGCGGTGCTGGGCGTGCTCGGAGCCCTCATGGCGACGCAGGAGACGTCGAGCTTCGTCTCGCAGGGCCTGCTGGGCCTGCTGTGCGGGGTTCTCGTGCTGATCTCGGCCGCGGACCGGATCGGTCTGCTCGAGACCCTCCGGGACCGGATGCGATGAGCACGGCCCGGCACGACGGTCCCACGAGCACGAACGAGCTGCCCGTCCTCTCGCTCTCGGGCACCGGCACGAGGCGCACCCGCCCGCCGCGGCACTTCGCCGACCTCGCGCCCGACGAGCGCAAGGCCGCCGTCACCGACCTCGGCCTGCCGGGCTTCCGCGCCGACCAGGTCGCCCGTCAGTACTTCGCCCGCTACGAGGGCGACCCGGCCGCCATGACCGACCTGCCGGCGGCGGCGCGCGAGACCCTCACGCGGCTCTTCCCGCCGCTCTTCGAGCCGGCCTCGGTGGTGGACTGCGACGGCGGCGCGACCCGCAAGACACTCTGGCGGGCCGTCGACGGCGCCCTCGTCGAGAGCGTCCTCATGGGCTACTCCGACCGCGCCACGGTCTGCGTCTCCAGCCAGGCCGGCTGCGGGATGGCCTGTCCGTTCTGCGCCACCGGCCAGGGCGGCCTGCAGCGCAACATGTCGACGGCGGAGATCGTCGAGCAGGTCCGGACGGCGGCCGCGTCGGCACGGGACGGCGCCCTCGGCGCGGGCGTCCCCGCGCGGCTCTCGAACATCGTCTTCATGGGCATGGGCGAGCCGCTGGCCAACTACCGGCGGGTGGTCGACGCGGTCCACCGCATCTGCGACCCGGCCCCCGCGGGCCTCGGCATCTCCCAGCGGAGCGTCACCGTCTCCACCGTCGGGCTCGTCCCGGCCATCCACCGGCTCGCCGGCGAGGGCCTGCAGGTCACGCTCGCGGTCTCGCTGCACACGCCCGACGACGAGCTGCGCGACACCCTGGTCCCGGTCAACACCCGCTGGCCGGTCCGCGAGGTGTTCGAGGCCGCCCGCCACTACGCCGACGTCACCGGGCGCCGGGTGTCCATCGAGTACGCCCTCATCCGCGACGTCAACGACCAGCCCTGGCGGGCCGACCTGCTCGCGAAGCTCGCCTCCCAGCACCTCGGCCGGCTGGTGCACGTCAACCTCATCCCGCTCAACCCGACGCCGGGCAGCAGGTGGGACGCGAGCCCGGCGCCGGTGCAGGCCGAGTTCGTCCGCCGGGTGCGACAGGGCGGCGTCGCGTGCACGGTGCGCGACACCCGCGGGCGCGAGATCGCGGCCGCCTGCGGGCAGCTCGCTGCCGGCGCTGCCCCGCAGGGCCGGGCCGACGCCGCCACCGCGAGCTGAGCGTGCCCGACGCCGGACCGGTCGTCCGGTCCATGACGCCGCGCGTCACCGAGGGCTCCGCGGACGCCGGGACCGTCGCCTGGACGCGCGCGATGCTCGCCGCCTTCCTCGGGCCGCGCCTCGAACCGGAGCAGCTGGCCCGTGTCGGGGCCGGGCTCGAGGGTCAGCGGTTGCGCGGGGCCTACGCGGACCCCGACCCCTCCCCGGTCGCCACGCTGCGGTCCTGGGACGCCGAGCTGACGGTGCCCGGCGGCGCCGTCACCGCCGACGCGGTCACCGGTATCGGGGTGCGCCCGACCCACCGCCGCCGGGGGCTCGCCCGGCGGCTGCTCGCCGAGGACCTCGCCGCCGCGGTCCGCGCGCACACCCCGGCCGCCGTGCTCACCTCCACCCAGGGCTCGCTCTACGAGCGCTTCGGGTTCGGCCCGGCCACCCGCACCCGCGCGATCCGGGTCGACACCACGACCGCCCGGTTCCGGGACCCGACCCCGCACGGCACCGTCGAGCTCGTCGACCGACCCGACGCCGCCCTGGCCGTCGCCGCACCGGTCCACGCCCGCGCCCGCCGTCGTCACCCCGGCGTCCTGGCCCGCACCCCCGCGCAGTGGGACGCGGTGCTCACCGGGGCCGCCGCCCACAACGGCCTCGAGCCCGACCGCCAGCGGCAGGTCGCCGTCTGGTGCGACGACGAGGGCACGCCCGCCGGGTACGTCGTGCACCGCGTCGAGCGGGGCTGGTACGCGACGGGGGCCGCGACCCTCGGCGTCGTCGACCTCCAGGCCACGACACCGCAGGCGTACCAGGAGCTCTGGCGCCACCTGTGCTCCCAGGACCTCGTCGGCACCGTCACCTGGGGCCAGGCGTCCGTCGACGAACCGCTGCCGTGGCTGCTCGAGGACCACCGCGCCGTCGCCGTCGAGGGGGAGCGGACGATGCTCTGGCTGCGCGTGCTCGACGTCCCCGCGCTGCTCGCGGCGCGGCGCTACCCCCTCGAGGACGCGATCGTGCTCGACGTCGCCGACGACGCCGGCTTCACCGCGGGCCGCTGGCGCCTCGACACCCACGACCGGCTCGCGCCCGCCGTCGAACCCACCCGGGAGCAGCCCGACGTCGTGCTGCCGGTCGCCTCGCTGGGCTCGGTCATCCTCGGCGGCGTCGACCCCCGCGTGCTGGCGCGGACCGCGCGACTCGAGGAGGTCTCGGCCGGCGCCGCGGGACGGCTGGCCCGGCTGCTCGCGGCGCCGTCGGTGCCCTGGAACGGGCTGGCGTTCTGAGTCCTGGCCTTCTTAGACCTCCGGGGCCTCGGGCTCCTCGGCGTCGTCCCGCTCGGCCCACTCGAGCAGCGGCGCGATGTCGAACACCGCCTCGTCGATCCCCGCCTGCAGGTCCCCGAGCTCGCGCGAACCGCGCGGGCATCGTCGCGATGGTGAAGTCCCCCGGCTCGACGTCGGCGACCTCCTCCCACGCACCGGCGCCGAGACCGAGCCCGCGCGGCGTCCCCCGCACCGAGTAGGCGCAGGCGATGGTGTGGTCGCGGGCGTTCTGGTTGTAGTCGACGAAGACCGTGCCGGGCTCGCGGTCCTTGCGCCACCACGTCGTGTCACGTCGATCCGTCGCCCGGCGCTCGACCTCGCGCGCGAACGCCCACGCCGCCCGGCGCACGTCGGCGAAGCCGTGGTCGGGGACGATGCGCACGTAGACGTGCAGGCCCTTGCCGCCGGAGGTCTTGGGGTAGCCGACCGCGCCGAGCTCGTCGAGCACCTCGCGCACGACGCCGCGCGACGCGCCGCACGTGGCGAACCCGACGCGGGCATCGGGTCGAGGTCGATGCGCCACTCGTCCGGGCGACTCGACGTCGTCGGCGCGGGAGTTCCAGGGGTGGAACTCGACGGTCGACATCTGCACCGCCCAGACCACGTCGGCAGCGTCGGTGACGCACGAGCTCGTCGGCGGCGCGGTTGTAGCGCGGGAAGCGCACCCGCACGGTCTGGACCCAGTCCGGGGCGCCCTTCGGCAGCCGCTTCTGGTGGACCTTCTCGCCGTCGACGCCGGCGGGGAAGCGGTGCAGCATGCACGGCCGGTCGCGCAGCGCGTTGACGATGCCGGCACCGACCGCGAGGTAGTACTGCGCGAGATCGAGTTTCGTTTCGCCCCGTGCGGAGAAGTACACCCTGTCGGGGTTGGTCAGGCGCACGACGCGACCGTCCACCTCGATCTCGGCTGGTTCGGCCACGCGAGCACGCTATCGGAGGTTCTCCCATGACCCGCCGCATCGTCGTGATCGGGGGCGATGCCACCGGCATGAGCGCCGCGAACACCGCCCTGCGTCACGCGGGGTCCGACCGGGTCGAGGTGGTCGTCCTCGAGGGCGGCCACTACACCTCGTACTCGGCGTGCGGGATCCCCTACTGGATCTCCGGCACCGTCTCCGACGGCGACTCGCTGATCGCCCGCTCGCCCGACGAGCACCGGGAGGCCGGCATCGACGTGCGCATGCGCACCGAGGCGACGGCCGTCGACCTCGACGAGCAGGTGGTCTCCTTCCGCGCCGTCGACGGCGACGGCGACGACGGGGAGATCTCCTACGACGACCTCGTGATCGCCACCGGCGCCCGGCCGCTGCGCCCGCCGCTGGACGGCATCGACGCCGAGGGCATCTTCGGCGTGCAGTCGCTGGAGGACGGCGAGGCGATCATCAAGGACCTGAGCGGCTCCGACGCGAGGCGCGCCGTGGTGGTCGGCGCCGGCTACATCGGCGTCGAGATGGCCGAGGCGATGGTCCTGCGCGGCCTCGAGGTGACCATCCTCGACCAGGCCCCGGAGCCCTTCACCCAGATCGACCCGGACATGGGCGCCATCGTCCGGGAGGCGATGCAGGGCATGGGGATGACCGTCCGCAGCGGCGTCGCCGTCGAGGGCTTCGACGTCGGCGACGACGGCCGGGTGACCGGCGTGCGCACCGACCGGGGCACGGTCGGTGCGGACATCGTCGTCCTCGGGCTCGGCGTCCGGCCCAACGTGGAACTCGCCCAGCAGGCCGGGCTGACGGTGGGGGAGTCGGGCGGCCTCGTCACCGACGTGCAGATGCGCTGCGTGGGTCACCACAACGTCTGGGCGGGCGGGGACTGCGTGGAGGTCTACCACCGGCTCTCCCACCACGGCGTCACGATCGCGCTCGGGACCCACGCCAACAAGCACGGCCGGATCATCGGCACGAACCTCGCGGGCGGCTACGGCGCGTTCCCCGGGGTCCTCGGCACCGCGATCTCGAAGGTGTGCTCGCTGGAGATCGGTCGGACCGGGCTGGGGGAGGCCGAGGCGACGGCCGCCGGGTACGGGTACGTCACCTCGACGATCGAGTCGACCAACGTCGCCGGCTACTTCCCCGGCGCCGAGACGATGACCGTGAAGGTGCTCGCCGAGAAGCGCACCGGGAAGCTGCTCGGCGCCCAGATCGTCGGTCGGGCCGACTCGGCGAAGCGCATCGACGTGTTCGCCACCGCGATCTGGAACGGCATGGACGTCGAGGAGATGACGTTCATGGACCTCTCCTACGCCCCGCCGTTCTCCCCGGTCTGGGACGCGGTGCTGGTGGCGTCCCGCAAGGCGGCGAAGGTCGTGGAGGGCGACATCCCGGTCTCGCCGGCGTAGGGCGGGGTCAGCGCCGCCAGGCGGTGCGGGCGCGGATGACCGACCCGAGGGAGAGGCAGAAGAAGCCGACGGCCAGAACGACCAGCCAGACCTGGTCCTCGCCGTTGTAATAGTTCGACCACAGCATGATCAGCAGGACGGCCGCGACGACGAAGCCGGCGAAGCGGGCCACCTTCGGGTAGTGCGCGTGCCAGCCCCACTCGACCGAGGGCTCGTCGTCGGACGACACGCCGTTCACGACGACGGCATGGTGCGTGTCGCCCTTCTCCACCTCGCCGTGCGCCTGACGGGCCGGGGTCGAGCCGCTCGCCACGGGTCCTCCTCGCGCGTTCGTGTCCCCCGGGCACCCGGGGTCTCACGCGTCAACCTATCCGCCCGCGGCGTGCGGGGCGATCGGAGGGCGGGGGTCCGGGGCGACGGCGGAGCCTCCCACGGTCCAGGATGCGGCGATGGCCACCTCCGCACCCACGGACCGCACCCCGTCGGTCCCGTCCCACCGCCGCCCGGTGGTCCTGCTCGGCTCGACCGGGTCGATCGGCACCCAGGCGCTCGACGTCGTGCGGGACAACCCCGACCGTCTCACCGTCACCGCCCTGGCCGCCGGCGGCGGCCGTCCCGAGCTGCTGGCCGCCCAGGCCACGGAGTTCGGGGTGGCGACGGTAGCCGTGGCCGACCCGGCGGCCGCGGCTCCCGTCGAGGCGGCCCTGCGGGCGGCGGGCGCGCGCGCCGCCGTCGTCGCCGGTGCGGACGCGATGACCGACCTCGCCGGGTCCGGGGGCCCGGGCACCGTCGTGCTCAACGCGGTGGACGGCTCGCGCGGCCTCGCGCCGACGCTCGCCGCGCTGCACACCGGTGCGACCCTCGCGCTGGCCAACAAGGAGTCGCTCGTCGCCGGGGGGCCGCTCGTGACGCGCGCGGCCACCCCGGGCCAGATCGTGCCGGTGGACTCCGAGCACTCCGCGATCGCGCAGTGCCTGCGCTCCGGGACGGCGGGCGAGGTCGACCGGATCGTGCTCACCGCCTCGGGCGGCCCCTTCCGCGGGCGCAGCCGCGCGCAGCTCGCCGGGGTCTCCCTCGACGACGCGCTGGCCCACCCGACGTGGGCGATGGGGCCGGTCGTGACGCTGAACTCGTCGACCCTGGTGAACAAGGGTCTCGAGCTGATCGAGGCGCACCTGCTGTTCGGGGTGCCCTACGAGCGGATCGACGTGGTGGTGCACCCGCAGTCGATGGTGCACTCGATGGTCACCTTCTCCGACGGCGCCACGATCGCGCAGGCCAGCCCGCCGGACATGCACCTGCCGATCGCGCTCGCGCTGGGCTGGCCGGAGCGGCTGGCGGGGGCGTCGCGGCGCGAGACGTTCGCGGCCGCGTCGGCGTGGACGTTCGAGCCCCTCGACGCGGCGGCCTTCCCGGCCGTGGACCTGGCGCGGGCGGCGGGCTCGGCGGGCGGGTGCCTGCCCGCGGTCTTCAACGCCGCGAACGAGGAGGCCGTGCGTGGGTTCCTCGCGGGTCGGGGCACGTGGCTGGGCATCGTCGACACCGTCGCGGAGGTGCTGAACGCCGCGGACGGATGGTCGCGCGACCCGGTCGACGTCTCCGACGTGCTCGCCGCCGAGGAGTGGGCCCGGGCCCGGGCCGGGGCGATCCTGGGGGCCGCCCGGGCCTGAACCACCCCGGGGCCGCACGTGATCGCCACAGCGGCCCGGATACCGTGGCGCCTCGTGATGCTCGTCCTCGGGATCGTGCTCTTCGCGCTCGGGCTGCTGTTCTCGATCGCCTGGCACGAGCTCGGCCACTTCACCACCGCACGGTGGTTCGGCGTGCGCGTGCCGGAGTTCATGGTGGGCTTCGGGCCGGTCATCTTCTCCCGGCAGCACGGTGAGACGTCGTTCGGTGTCCGCGCGATCCCGCTGGGTGGCTACATCCGCATGATCGGGATGGTGCCGCCCGCCCCGGGCGAGCGCATCGGCCGCAGCCGCCGCTCAGGCCCGTTCCAGGGGCTCATCGACGACGTCCGGGCCGACTCGGCGCGCGACATCGTGCCCGGCGACGAGAAACGGCAGTTCTGGACGCGCAAGCCGTGGCAGCGCATCGTCGTGATGTTCGCCGGGCCGTTCATGAACCTGGTCCTCGCGGCGGTGCTGTTCGTGGTGGTGCTCATGGGCTTCGGGATCCCGACCTCCCAGCCGGTCGTCCAGTCGGTGAGCGAGTGCGTGGTGCCGGCCTCGCAGGCCACCCCCGACAACCGCTGCCCGCCGGGCGCCCCGCCGACCCCGGCCGCGCAGGCCGGCTTCCGCGCCGGCGACCGGATCGTGAGCTTCGAGGGGCGGACCTTCGACTCCTGGCAGGACCTGCAGCTCGCGATCCGCGACGCCAAGGGCACCGTCCCCGTCGTCGTCGAGCGGGCACAGCCGGGCGGTGGTGTGCAGACCCTCACGCTGTACCCGCACCTCATCCAGACGCAGCTGCTCGACCTCGACTCGGCGCAGTCCGGCGAGCCGCGCTACGTCACGGGATCGTTCCTCGGACTGACCCCGATCCAACCGGTGATGCGCCAGACGCCGGCTCAGGTCCTGCACTACACGGGCCAGATGTTCTCGAACGTCGTCACGAGCATGGCGGCGCTGCCGCACAAGATCCCGTCGCTGTTCGGCGCGGTGTTCCTCGGGCAGCAGCGCGACGCGACCGGGCCCGTCAGCGTCGTCGGGGTCTCGGTGCTCGGCGGGGAGGTGCTGGCCTCCGACCAGCCGGTGACGACGGAGCTCGCGACGATGCTGCAGCTGCTCGCCGCGGTGAACATCTCGCTCTTCCTGCTCAACCTGCTGCCGATCCTGCCCCTCGACGGCGGCCACATCCTGCCGGCGCTGTGGGAGGCGACGAAGAAGCGGTTCGCGCGGCTGCGGGGGCGTCCGGACCCCGGGCCGGTGGACATGGCCCGGCTCATGCCGATCGCCTACGGCTTCGCGATCCTGATCATGCTCTACGGCGGGCTGGTGATCGTCGCGGACATCGTCAACCCCATCAAGCTGAACCTGTGAACGGATTTCGACGTCATGGCGACCACATCCGTGCACAGGGGCTTCGCCCCTAGACTAGTGGCATGACGATCGATCTCGGCATGCCGGAGGCGCCCGCGGTGCTCGCCCCGCGCCGGAAGACCCGTCAGCTCGACGTCGGGGGCGTCGGGGTGGGGAGCGACCACCCGGTGTCGGTCCAGTCGATGACGACCACGCTGACCGCGGACGTCAACGCCACCCTGCAGCAGATCGCCGAGCTCACCGCCGCCGGCTGCGACATCGTGCGCGTGGCCTGCCCGAGCGCCGACGACGCCGAGGCGCTGCCCGCGATCGCGAAGAAGTCCGGGATCCCCGTGATCGCCGACATCCACTTCCAGCCGAAGTACGTCTTCGCGGCGATCGACGCCGGGTGCGCGGCGGTCCGGGTGAACCCCGGGAACATCAAGCGCTTCGACGACAAGGTCGGCGAGATCGCGAAGGCCGCCCAGGACGCGGGTATCCCGATCCGCATCGGGGTGAACGCGGGCTCGCTGGAGCCCTCGATCATGGCGAAGTACGGCAAGGCGACCCCCGAGGCGCTCGTCGAGTCGGCGCTGTGGGAGGCCTCGCTGTTCGGCGAGCACGACTTCCACGACATCAAGATCTCGGTGAAGCACCACGACCCGGTGACGATGGTGCGGGCCTACGAGCTGCTCGCCGAGCAGTGCGACTACCCGCTGCACCTCGGCGTCACCGAGGCCGGCCCGACGTTCCAGGGGACGATCAAGTCGGCGACCGCGTTCGGGGCGCTGTTGAGCAGGGGCATCGGCGACACCATCCGGGTCTCGCTCTCGGCGCCGCCGATCGAGGAGGTCCGGGTCGGCCTGTCGATCCTGGAGTCGCTGAACCTGCGCCCGCGCAAGCTCGAGATCGTGTCCTGCCCGTCCTGCGGACGCGCGCAGGTCGACGTCTACAAGCTCGCCGACGAGGTGACCGCCGGGCTCGAGGGCATGGAGGTGCCGCTGCGGGTGGCCGTCATGGGCTGCGTCGTCAACGGCCCCGGCGAGGCCCGCGACGCCGACCTGGGCGTGGCGTCCGGCAACGGGAAGGGCCAGATCTTCGTCAAGGGCGAGGTCATCAAGACCGTGCCGGAGGCCCAGATCGTCGAGACCCTCATCGACGAGGCCATGCGGTTGGCCGAGGAGAGCGCTGCGGCCGGCGACAGCTTGTCGGGCGGCCAGGCCGGCGGCGCGCCCACGGTCACGGTCGGCTAGCGCCTCGTGCGTGTGTTTCCGTGCCAGGGCACGGAAACACACGCACACGCGCGAAGCGCAAACGATGAGCACCTTCGACGACCTCGACGCCTTCGTCGCCGCCCGGCGCCAGGCCGGGCTCGCGCTGTCCCCGGACGGGTCGCGGCTGGTCACCACGGTCTCCGAGCTCTCCCCCGACGCGACGAAGTACGTGTCGTCGCTCTGGGAGATCGACCCGACGGGGGAGGCCCCGGCACGGCGGCTCACGCGCTCGGCGGCGGGGGAGTCGTCGGCGGCCTTCGCGCCCGACGGCGACCTGCTGTTCACCTCGCGCCGTCCGGACCCGACGGTCGAGGCCGGCGACGACGAGCCGGCCGCGCTCTGGGTGCTCCCGCGCCACGGCGGTGAGGCACGGCGGATCCTGGCCCCGGGCGACGGTGTCGCGTCGATCGAGGTGGCCCGCGACTCGGGCCACGTCGTCGTCATCACCACCGTCCCCGTCGGTCCCGTTCCCGCGCCGGACGCGGGTGCCGACGACGGGGCGGGCTCCGACGCCGCCGCCACGCTGCGGGCCGCGCGCAAGAAGGCGGGCGTCTCGGCGCGGCTGCACGACCGCTTCCCGGTGCGGTTCTGGGACCACGACCTCGGCCCGGGGCGACCGCAAATCCGCGTGCACGACACCCTGGCCGCCGACCGCCTCACCGAGCCCGTCACCGTCGTCGACCCCGCGGAGCCGACCCAGCGGGTGCGCGAGTCCGCGATCAGTCCCGACGGGTCCCGGCTCGCCGTCGCCGTCGACGTGCGGGACACCGCCGACCCCGCCGCCGTCCGCGTCCGCCTGGAGCTGCGCGCGACGGCGGGCGGGGCTGCGGTGGACAGCGACGCGGAGGTCGTCGCCGACGAGGCCGGGGCGGACCACGAGATGCCCGTGATCACCCCGGACGGGCGCTGGCTGCTGTGGATCCGCGATGAGCACGCCGCCCCCGGGCGCGCGCCGGCCCAGGCGCTCCTGGCGCGGCCGCTGGAGGGTGGTGAGACGCGGACGGTCCTGGAGTCCGGCCGGTGGGCGATCCGCTCGGTGACGGGTGCCGCCGACCCCGGCGTCGTCCTGGTCGTCGCCGACGAGCGCGGCCATGCGCCGGTCTTCCGGGTCTCGGTGGCGGACGGGTCCGTCACGCGCCTGACCGCGTCCGGGGCCTACGGCGACGTCGTCGCGAGCCCCGAAGCCGGCGCGCTGTACGCGATGCGTTCGACGATCGACGCGCCACCGACGCCGGTGCGGCTCGACCCGCACACCGCGGACCAGCAGCCCGCCGAGCTGCGCGGGGCAACCGAGATCGACGACGTCCCGGGCTCGCTCACCGAGGTGCACGCGACGGCCGAGGACGGGACCGCCCTGCGGGGGTGGCTCGCGCTCCCGGCCGAAGCGTCGGAGCAGGCCCCCGCCCCGCTGCTGCTGTGGGTGCACGGCGGGCCGTACATGAGCTGGAACGGCTGGTCCTGGCGCTGGTGCCCGTGGCTCATGGTGGCGCGGGGGTACGCGGTGCTGCTCCCCGACCCTCGCCTCTCGACCGGCTACGGCCGGGAGTTCACCGATCCGGCGACCGGCGCGTGGGGCGGGTTGCCCTACACCGACCTGATGACCGTCACCGACGCCGCGCTGGAGCGCCCCGACCTCGACGCCTCCCGGACGGCGGCGATGGGTGGCTCCTTCGGCGGCTACATGGCGAACTGGATCGCCGGGCACACCGACCGGTTCGGCGCCATCGTCACGCACGCATCCATCTGGCACCTGGACGGCTTCGTCGGCACCACCGACGGCTCGTACCACTGGGTGCGCCAGTGGGGGGACCCGATCACCGACCGTGATCGCTACGACGAGCACTCGCCGCACCGCCGGGCCGCGGAGATCACCACGCCGATGCTGGTGATCCACGGCGACAAGGACTACCGCGTGCCGATCGGCGAGGGGCTCCGGCTCTGGTACGACCTGCAGCGCCACGGCCGCGTCGGGGACGTCTCGCAGTTCCTCTACTTCCCCGACGAGAACCACTGGGTGCTGGGGCCCGGCGATGCCAAGCTCTGGTACACCACGGTGTTCGCGTTCCTGGCCCACCACGTGCTGGGCGGGGCCTGGGAACGGCCGGAGCTCGTGTAGGGGCATGGTGTGGCACTCTTGACGGGTGCTCCGTACGGCCGGTGCGCGGCTCCTCGACGACCGTGACCGGTCGAGGGTGCGCGGTGTGCTCGACGACGACCCGATCGCGACCTGCATGGTCGCCTCGCGCGTCGAGACCGTCGGGGTGGAGCCGTGGCGGCTCGGCGGCGAGCTCTGGGGCGTCGGCGGCCGGCTCGACGGACTGTGCTTCTCCGGGGCGAACCTGGTGCCCCTGCGCGGCGAGCGAGCCGCGGTGCGCGCGTTCGCGGACCGGGCCCGGCGTCACCGGCGCACGTGCTCCTCGCTCGTCGGGCGCCGGGAGCTCGTCCTGCCGCTCTGGGAGGAGCTCGCCGAGCACTGGGGCGCCGCCCGCGAGGTGCGCTCGGACCAGCCGCTCATGGCGATCGACGGGATGCCCGCCATCATTCCCGACCGCACCGTACGGCAGGCCCGCCCCGACGACATGGAGCGCTACCTCCCCGCGGCCATCGCGATGTTCCTCGAGGAGGTGGGGGTCGACCCGCGCCTCGGCGACGGCGGCGCGGGATATCGGGCCCGGGTCGGCGAACTGATCTCCTCGGGCCGGGCGTTCGTCCGCTTCGAGAACGGCGAGGTCGTGTTCAAGGCCGAGGTCGGGGCGCTGTCCACGCGCGTCGGACAAATCCAGGGGGTGTGGGTGCACCCCGACTGGCGCGGCCGGGGCCTCGGACAGGCGGGGACCGCCACCGTCGTCGAGCACCTGGCGCGCGCCGGCCGGGTCGCCTCGCTCTACGTGAACGCGTTCAACACCCCCGCCCGGGCGGCCTACGCGCGGGTCGGGTTCAGCCAGGTCGCGAGCTTCGCCACGGTGCTGTTCTAGCGGCGCGCGCCTACCCTCGCCGTCGTGCGCCACCGTCCTGTCCTCGCCGGAGTCGACGCGCTCGCCGTGCTCGTGTTCGCCGCTATCGGGCGGCGCAGTCACGAGGAGGGCCTCGCGATCGTCGGGATCGTCGAGGTCGCGGCCCCGTTCCTGGTCGGCGCGCTCGTCGGGGCGCTCGCCGTCCGCTCCTGGCGCGACCCGCTCGCGCTGCGCACCGGACTCGTGGTCTGGCTCGGCGCCGTCGTCGTCGGGCTCGTGCTGCGGGCGGCGTTCCTCGACCGGCTGCCGGTGTCCTTCGCGATCGTCGCCACCGTCTCGCTCGCCGTCCTCGTCCTGGGGTGGCGCGGTGCCGTGCTCGGGATCCTGCGGCTGCGGGGTCGGCGGGCGCGGCAGCACGCCCTGAGGTGACGCCTACCCTGGGAGCCATGCCGGTCCGTGCTCCCCTGCGCGCCGGGCAGCAGACGCCCCTGCGCCCGGTGCCCGCCTCCATCCCGCGCCCCGAGTACGTCGGGAGGCCCGCACCCGCACGCTCGACGGATCCGTGGGTGCAGGACCCCGAGGTCATCGAGAAGATGCGGGTGGCGAGCAAGGTCGCGGCCCAGTCGCTGGCCGCCGGCGGCGAGGCCGTGAAGCCCGGCGCGACCACCGACGAGGTGGACCGCGTGGTGCACGAGTTCCTCGTCGAGCACGGCGCCTACCCGTCGACCCTGGGCTACCGCGGGTTCCCGAAGTCGTGCTGCACCTCGCTCAACGAGGTCATCTGCCACGGCATCCCGGACTCGACGGTCATCGAGGACGGCGACATCGTCAACATCGACGTCACCGCCTTCCTCGACGGTGTGCACGGCGACACCAACGCCACGTTCCTCGCCGGCGACGTCGACGAGGAGGACCGGCTCCTCGTCGAGCGCACCCACGAGGCGACGATGCGCGCCATCAAGGCGGTCAAGCCGGGCCGCGAGCTCAACATCGTCGGGCGGGTCATCGAGTCCTACGCCAACCGGTTCGGCTACGGCGTCGTCCGCGACTTCACCGGGCACGGGATCGGGCGGACCTTCCACTCGGGCCTGGTCGTGGTGCACTACGACGATCCGACGCGGCACGAGATGCTCGAGCCGGGCATGACGTTCACGATCGAGCCGATGATCACCCGCGGCAGCATCGACTACGACATCTGGGACGACGGGTGGACGGTGACGACGAAGGACAAGTCGCACACCGCCCAGTTCGAGCACACGATCCTCGTCACCGAGACGGGCAGCGAGATCCTGACGCTGCCGTGAGCCCGGCATGAGGCCCCACGTCCTCGCCTCGTGCGCGGTCTCGCTCGACGGGTTCCTCGACGACGCCGCGCCGCGGCGGATGGTCCTCTCCGGTCCCGAGGACCTGGACCGGGTAGACGAGGAACGCTCGAAGGTCGACGCGATCCTGGTCGGGGCCGGCACCGTCCGCGCGGACGACCCCCGGCTGCTCGTGCGCTCCGCGAAGCGCCGCGACGCCCGGGGCGCCTGTGGCCGGCCGCCGTCGCCGCTGCGGGTGGTGCTGTCCGGCTCGACGGTCGATCCGCACGCCCGCGTGCTCACCGAACCGGGTGCGGAGACCGTCACGCTGGCGGGTCCGCCGGAGGAGGTGCTCGAGGAGCTGGCCCGGCGCGGCGTCGTCAAGCTCATGGTCGAGGGCGGCGCGCGCGTGCTGCGGGAGTTCCTGGCGGCGGGCGTGGTCGACGAGCTCCAGCTGGTCGTGGCGCCCCGGCTCGTGGGCGACGGCCCGCGGTTCACCGGCGCCGCGCGGTCCTCGCCGCACCTGGTCGAGACGCGGACCCTGGGCGAGGACGTCCTGCTTCGGTACCGCTTCGGCACCCCCGACGACCGCCACCTCGCGGAGGCCTGCATCCTCACCGAGCGCTGCCCGCCCAGCGAGAGCGCGTTCAGTGTCGGGTGCGTGGTGGTCGCCGACGACGGGTCCGTGCTCGGCTCGAGCTGGTCACGCCGGCACCACCCGCTCGACCACGCCGAGGAGGGCGTCCTGCGGGACCTGGCGGGCGACCCGCGGCTACCCGGCGCGACGCTGTACAGCTCGCTCGAGCCCTGTGGCCGGCGGGCGTCCCGGCCGGACTCGTGCGCGACGCTGGTCGAGCGGGCCGGTGTCGCCCGGGTCGTCTACGCCTGGCGTGAACCCCCGGAGTTCGTCGCCCGCCCGTCGGGCATCGTCCAGCTCGAGCGCGCCGGGATCGCGACCACGCACCTGCCGCGGTGGGAGCCGCTGGCCCGGCGGTCCGCGAGGTGCGCTGCGCGCACGTAGGCTCGGACGGTGCGCGGTGCCCTCCTCGTCGCCGGCACCACCAGCGACGCCGGGAAGAGCGTGCTCGTGGCCGGCCTGTGCCGGTGGCTGCGCCGTCAGGAGGTCGACGTCGCGCCGTTCAAGGCGCAGAACATGAGCAACAACTCCGTCGTCACCACCGACGGCGGGGAGATCGGCCGGGCGCAGGCGTTGCAGGCCGCCGCCTGCGACCTCATCCCGAGCGTCGCGTTCAACCCGGTCCTGCTCAAGCCCGGCTCGGACCGCACCAGCCAGGTCGTCGTCCACGGCCGCGTCGACGGCACGGTCACCGCGTTGTCCTACCGCGAGCGCAAGGCCGCGCTGCTCGAGGTGGTGACCTCGACGCTCGCCGCGCTCCGGACACAGCACGACGTCGTGGTCTGCGAGGGCGCCGGCTCGCCCGCGGAGATCAACCTGCGAGCCACCGACATCGCGAACATGGGGCTCGCGCGCGCCGCGGGCCTGCCCACCCTCGTCGTCGGGGACATCGACCGCGGGGGCGTCCTGGCCCACCTGTTCGGCACCCTCGCCGTGCTGGAGCCCGCGGACCAGGCCCTCGTCGCGGGGTTCGTCGTCAACAAGTTCCGGGGCGACCCGTCACTGCTCGAGCCCGGACTGGGCCAGCTGGAACGGCTGACCGGGCGCCCGACACTGGGCGTGCTGCCGTTCGCGCCCGAGCTGTGGATCGACGCGGAGGACTCGCTGGGTCACGACGGCGCCCTCGGGCGTCCCGCGCCGCCGCTGGGGCGCGACTGGCTCCGGGTCGCCGTCGTGCGCCTCCCGCGTGTCTCCAACGGCACCGACGTCGACGCGCTGGCCACCGAGCCCGGAGTGGCCGTCCGGTACGTCACCTCACCGGGCGAGCTGGTCGGGGCCGACCTCGTCGTGCTCCCCGGCTCGAAGGCCACCGTGTCCGACCTCGCGTGGCTGCGGGACAGCGGGCTCGCGGAGGCCGTGCTGGCCCACGCGCGCGCCGGCCGCCCGCTGCTCGGGATCTGCGGCGGCTACCAGATGCTCACGCGCACGATCGCCGATCCGTACGGCGTCGAGGCGGCGCCGGGCCGGCACGCGGGTCTCGGCCTGCTCGACGTCGACGTCGTCTTCGACCCCGGCAAGCACCTCGGCAACCCCACGGGCAACGCGCTGGGGGAGCCGGTCGCCGGCTACGAGATCCACCACGGCCGGGAGGTGCGCGACGCCGGGGCCGCGCCGCTGGTCACGCACGCCGACGGCACCGTCGAGGGCGTCGACGCGGGGCCGGTGCTCGGCACCCACTGGCACGGGCTGCTGGAGAACGACGGGTTCCGGCGCCGGTTCCTCGAGCGGGTGGCGACGACGGCGGGCCGCGCGTTCCGGGTGTCGACGACGACGTCGTTCGCCACCGCCCGCACCGCGCAGCTCGACCTGCTCGCCGACCTCGTTGAGGACCACCTCGACACGGCGGGGCTGCTGCGGCTGATCGAGGACGGAGTGCCGGCCGGACTTCGGGTGGTGCCCCCGGCCGGCGCCCCCTGACGTCGGGGCTCAGCTCGCCCGGCCCGCCTCGTACACGTGGCCCGCGGTGCGCAGCCGTTCCACCAGCGCGGGACCCATGGCGGTCGCGGGCGTCAGCGAGCCGACCCGGTCCGGGAGCCGGTCACCGTCGAGGGCCAGGCACAGGACCGACTCGCCGAGGATGACCGAGGTCGCCGCGTAGCCCGGGTCGCCCGACGCCGAGACCCGCGCGGTGTAGCGGGCCCCCGTCGTCGTCGTGGCGTCGACGTCGTGGCGGAACCAGCCCTTCTCGCGCGTCTGCTCCGATGGGCCCTCCCCGGGCTTGGGAAGGACCCGGTCGAGGAGCTGGCGCGCACCCGGCGTCGCGAACCCGGCCACGAGGGCGCCCAGACCCGCCGTGACCGCTCCGGCGGCGGCCGCACCGAGGGGCCCCGAGCCGGTGGCCAGCACCTCGCCGTAGCGCAGGCCCTTGCCGTAGGCGTAGCCGGCGATGGCGTTGGAGCGGCGCACGATGCGCGTGTTGTAGGAGGCCATGAGGAACGGGGCGGCCCAGCGCCCGTCGAGCCACCCGCCGTCGAGCCGGTGCGGCGGCGGGTTGTCGCTGGGCTGGCGGGTGTCCGGCTCGCCGGCGCGGTCGGGGGAGAGGCTGTAGGGGTCGCGCAGCACCTTCATCGTCGACCGGTCGGTCCGGATCGTGTCGGCGATGCCGCGCATCGAGTCGATCGTGCCGCCCGAGACGCCGGCGCGCGCGCGTACGACGGTGGTGACGTCGGTGAGCTCGCCCTCGCCGTCGGCCTGCACCCGCGAGTGCAGGAGCAGCACGCCGAGGTCGGAGGGCACCGAGTCGTAGCCGCAGGAGTGCACGATGCGGGCGCCCGTGCCCTGGGCGCGGGTGTCGGCCGCGTCGATGGCCTGCCGGGCGAACGTCGCCTCGCCGGTGAGGTCCGCGTAGTGGGTGCCGGCGGCCGCGCAGGCCTCGACCACCGGCATGCCGTACTTCGCGTAGGGCCCGACGGTGGTGGCGAGCGCGGTCGTCGAGGCGGCCATCGCGTCGAGCGCGGCGCGGTCGGTGGAGTCGGCGACGATGAGGGGCCAGTCGGAGCCCGGCGCGGGCAGCGAGGCCCGGACCCGCTCGAGCTTGTCCCGCGAGCGGCCGGCGAGGGCCACGCGCGTCCCGGTCGGGGCGTGGCGGGCGAGGTAGTCGGCGGTCAGGGCCCCGACGAAGCTGGTCGCGCCGTAGAGGACGACGTCGTGCGCGCGCTGGCTCATGGAGCCGCACCGTAGCGGCGGCCCGCACGGTTCGCCGTCCACGTCACCCGGTGATCACGAAGACCGGGTGCCGGTCGGCGATCGCGGCCAGTTCCTCGTCCGAGGCGTCGGCGCCGACGCCCTCGAAGAACGCGCCGACCTCCCACGCCCAGGCCTTCAGATAGGCCCGCAGGACCGGGACGATCTCGGCGGGCTCGGTGATCTCGCGCGCTGTGATGCGCTCGGTGCGGCGCCCGACGGTCAGCTCCGCCCAGCCGGAGACCCGCAGGTTCCGCACCCACTGGGTCTGGCCGCGGGCCGCCAGCAGGTAGCGGACACCGTCGTGGGTCAGCGGGTTCACCGGCGTCGTCCGCATCTCCCCGGTCGTCCGGCCGGGGACGCCGAGGACGGCGGACCCCGCGAGCGGGAGGCCCCGGCGGGTCAGGAAGGCGACCAGCGGGTTCATGACGCGACGGGTGACGACGCCGGGCTGCTGGTAGTGGGTGCTCATCGGGATCGCTCCTGGGGTTCGAGGGTCGAGAGCGCTGCTCTCGAATAAGAGCAGTGTTCTCGGAACCTGCGCCCGCTGTCAAGAGCAGTGCTCTCGAATGTGTGCGATGCTCTCGCTCGTGACCACCGCCCGCGAACGCGCCCGCGTCCAGACCACCGAGGCCATCCTGGCGGCTGCCCGGACCCAGCTCGCCGAGGTCGGGGCGGCGGCCCTGTCGCTGCGGGCCGTGGCACGCGAGGTCGGCCTGGTCTCGTCGGCCGTGTACCGCTACTTCCCCAGCCGCGACGAGCTGCTGACTGCGCTGATCATCGAGGCCTACGACGCCGTCGGGGCGGCGGCCGAGGCGGCGCGCGACGCCGCGTCGGGCGCGTCCGCGCGGGAGTGCTGGGTCGCGGTGTGGCGCAGCGTGCGGGCGTGGGCGCAGGCGCACCCGGCGCAGTACGCGCTGATCTACGGCTCACCGGTGCCCGGCTACTCCGCGCCGCAGGACACGCTGCCCGCCGCGGGGCGCGTCGGTGTGGTGCTCGGCGCGATCGCCACCGCGGGGACGCCCGACGTCGACCCGGGCGAGGCGGTCACGACGTCGGTGGCGCCCGACGTCGCGGCGACCCTGGGCATCGACCCGCGCCTCGCTCCGGCGGCGGTCTCGGCGTGGACGATGCTGTTCGGCACGGTCGGGTTCGAGCTCTTCGGGCAGTACGAGAACGTCGTGGTCGACCGCGACACGTACTTCGACCACGTCGCGGGGGTGGCGGCGACGTCGGTGGGCATCCCCTGAGCGGCGGGTGGTGCTCCTGATCACGTGGAGGCCGGTCAGCCCGCGGTCGAACGCTCCGCCGACCGCTCGACCCGCGCCCGCAGGCCGTCGAGCAGGGACGCGAGCCCGGACTCGAACACCCGGTCCGCGTCGAGCCCCCCTCGTCCGGCCGCCCGGAGCAGGGGCAGCTCGGCGATCCCCGCCTGCAGTTCCGGGTCCGGCGGGTGCTCGTCGCGCCCCGCCTCGGCCTGCGCCTCGAGCGCGGCCCCGAGCACGTAGTGGCCGACCCCGAACACGGCCTCCATGGCCTCCGGCGGCTCGAAGCCCGCGTCCACGAGGACCTCGAGCGTGCGCTCGACGTGCTCCAGCGACGCCCGGGTCGTCGGTCGGTTGCCGGCGACGACGAGGGCGGCGTCGCGGTGGGCGGTGAGCGCCCGGTACTGCGCGCGGGCGGAGTCGGCGAGCCACTCCCACCAGGGCTGACCCGGCGCGGGGGCGACCGGCCGGGAGTGCTCGCCCACCATCCGCTCGGCCATGAGGTCGAGCAGCGCCCGCTTGTCCGCGACGTGCCAGTACAGGGTCGGCGCCGAGACCCCGAGCGTGGCCGCGAGCCGGCGCAGCGACAGCGCGGCCAGGCCGACCTCGTCGAGCAGGCCCACGGCCGCCGCCACCACCTCGTCGCGACTGATCGCCATCGGCGAAACCTCCTTGCCGCCCGCGTCCCGGCCGCCCTAGGCTGACTCTAACACTGTTAGAGAGGGGGCGTGGTGGACGCAGCGGCCGTCGCGGTCCGCGGCCTGACCAAGCGCTACGGCGAGGTCGAGGCGGTCCGCGGCATCGACCTCGAGGTGGCCCGCGGCGAGACGTTCGGGTTCCTCGGCCCGAACGGCGCGGGCAAGTCGACCACGATCAACATCCTGTGCACGCTGGTCGAGCCGACGAGCGGCACCGCCGCCGTGGCGGGCCTCGACGTGGTCGCCGACCGCGCCGCGGTGCGGCGCCGCATCGGCCTGGTGTTCCAGGAGCCGACGCTCGACGGGCCGATGTCGGGGGAGCAGAACCTGCGCTTCCACGGCGAGCTCTACGGCGTCGATCGGCGCACCGCCGCCGCCCGGCGCGAGGAGGTGCTGCGCACCGTCGGCCTCTGGGAGCGCCGCGCGGACCCGGTGTCGACCTACTCGGGCGGGATGCGGCGGCGCCTCGAGATCGCGCGCGGCCTGCTGCACTCGCCGCAGGTGCTCTTCCTCGACGAGCCCACGATCGGGCTCGACCCGCAGACCCGCGCCTCGATCTGGGACTACCTCGCGCGCCTGGGCGAGGCCGAGGAGATCACCGTCTTCGTCACCACGCACTACATGGACGAGGCGGAGAACTGCGACCGGATCGCGATCATGAACGAGGGCCGGATCGTGGCGCTGGACACCCCGGAGGCGCTCAAGGCGCAGGTCGGGGCGGACCGCGTCGTCGTCGCCACCGACCAGGACGCGGCCGCCCTCGCCGTCGTCCGGCGGGAGTTCGGGCTGGAGGCCGCCGTCCGGGAAGGCGCGGTGACGGTCTCGGTGCCCCAGGGCGCCGAGTTCGTGCCGCGGCTGTTCGCGGCGCTCACGGCCGAGGGCGTCGGGGTGCGGTCGGTGGCGGTGACGCGGCCGTCGCTCGACGACGTGTTCCTCGCCCACACCGGCACGACGCTGCGCGACGCCGAGGCCGGCCGCGGGCCGTCGATGCACCCGATGGCCATGCGGATGAGGGGGCGCTGATCAATGACCCAGCTCGAGGACCCGACGCGGTTGCGCGTCGCGGCGGTGCGCGTCCCGCAGAGCGGGCTCGCGACCGAGGCGCGCGCGGCCGCCGTCGTCTGGCAGCGCGAGATGATCCGGTTCGGCAAGGACCGCACCCGGATCCTCTCCTCGCTCGCCCAGCCGCTGCTGTTCCTGTTCGTGCTGGGCTCGGGCCTGGGCTCGCTGCTCGCGAGCGCCGGCGGGCACAGCGGGGGTGTGGCGCTGCCGACGTTCCTGTTCCCCGGGGTGCTCGCGATCTCGGTGCTGTTCACCGCGGCGTTCTCGGGCATCTCGATCGTGTGGGACCGCGAGTTCGGGTTCCTGCGCGAGATGCTCGTCGCGCCGGTGTCGACGAGCTCGATCCTGGTGGGGAAGGCGGTCGGCGGGGCGACCGTGGCGACGCTGCAGTGCGTCCTGCTGCTCGCACTGGCCGGGCTGGTGGGCGTGCCCTACGACCCGCTGATGTTCCTCGAGCTGCTCTGCCTGATCTTCCTCATGGCCGTCATGATCTGCTCGCTCGGCCTGATGCTGGCCGCCCGGCTCAAGCAGGTCCAGACGGCCATGCCCATGGTGCAGCTGATCATCACGCCGCTGATGTTCCTGTCGGGGGCGCTCTTCCCGCTCGGGAACCTCCCGGCGTGGCTGACCGTGCTCACCCACGTCAACCCCATGACCTACGCGGTCGAGCCGCTGCGCCACGTCGTCTTCGCCCGCCTCGCCGCCTCCCCGGCCGACGTGGCGCGCTTCGACCCCGGCATCCGGTGGGGCGCCTACGTCGTCCCGACGTGGCTGGAGATCGTGCTGACGATCGCGTTCTCGGTGGTGCTGCTCGGGCTCGCCGTCGCGCGGTTCCGCCGCACGGACTGAGGAGTTTCCGACGACGGTCCGGCGGTCACTCCCGGTGCCGGGTGCGGGTCGGTCGCGCCCGGGTACCCGAGGAGGAGATCGGTGGACCAACCCGTCGACGTGGACCCCGAGCAGCTCGCCAAGGAGATCTCGGAGGGCGCCGACCGCGGCGGGCGCCGAGTGGCCGTGGTGGAGTCGCTGACCGGCGGGCTGGTCTCGAGCGACCTCGCCGCCTCGCCCGGCTCCAGCGAATGGTTCCGCGGCGGCGTCGTCGCCTACGACCGCAGCACCAAGCACGGGGTCCTCGGCGTGCCGGACGGGCCGGTCGTCGCCGAACCCGCGGTGCGCACCATGGCCGAGCGGGCGACCGAGATGTTCGGCGCGGACCTCGTGGTGGCCGTCAGCGGGGCGGGCGGCCCCGACCCGCAGGACGACGAGCCCCCGGGCACGGTGTGGTTCGCCGTCGCCGACCGCGGGTCCACGGACTCGTGGAAGCGCCGGTTCCCCGGGGAGCCGCCGGACGTGCTCAAGGCCACCCGCGTCGAGGCGTTGCACGCCCTGCGCGAGCGCGTCGCGAAGGAGGACGGTGACTGAGGTCGATCAACTGCCGAGCGGGAGGCCCAGCAGCGCGTTCTCGATGAGCTCGGGCAGCGCCGGGTGGATCCAGTACTGGCCGTGGGCGACCTCCTGGGCCTTCTGCCCGAACACCATGGCCTGCACGAGCACCTGGATGAGCGACGAGGCCTGCGGGCCGAGGAAGTGCGCGCCGAGCAGCGTGCCGTCGGGGGCCGCGAGGACCTTCACGAACCCCGTGGTGTCCTCCATCGCCCAGCCGAACGCCACGTCGCCGTAGGCCTGGACCTTGGCGACGTAGGGGGTGGCGGAGTCGCGGAGCTCCTGCTCGCGCTGTCCGACCGAGGCGACCTGGGGGTGGGTGAACACCGCCGAGGGCACGAAGCGGTGGCTGGTGGTGCGCAGCGCGTCGGGGTGGAGCAGGTTGTGCTGCACGACGCGCGCCTCGTGGTTGGCGACGTGCTTGAGCTGGTAGGGCGAGCTGACGTCGCCGAGCGCCCAGATGCCCTCGACCGAGGTGCGCTGGTACTCGTCGACCTCGATGCGCCCGTCGCGGGTCAGCTGCAGGCCGGTCCTCGCGACGTCCATGCGGTCGCCGTTGGGACGCCGGCCGGTGGCGACGAGCAGGGCGTCCCCCTCGATCGTCTCCCCGGACGGGCAGGTCAGCGCGATCGTGCCGTCGGCGCGCTGCTCGGCCGCGGTCGGTGCGGCGTCGGTGCGCACGGTGAAGCGCTCGGCCGCGAGCGCGGTGAACCGCGCCGAGATCAGTTCGTCCTGCTCGCGCAGCAGCGCGGGGCCACGGGTGACGACGGTGACCTCGACACCGAGGGCGTCGAAGACGTGCGCGAACTCCGCGGCGATGTAGCCGCCACCGAGGATGATCACGCGTCGCGGCAGGTCCTCGAGGCGCATCACGTCGTCCGAGGTGTGGAACGGGACGCCCGCATCGGTGATGACGGCGGGGACGGTCGGGCGTGAGCCGGCGGCGATGACGATGCGGTCCCCCGTCACCGTCGTAGCCGGGGATCCGTCGGTGGGGGCGACCGCGAGCTCGCGCTCCCCGGTGAACGTGGCGTGACCCTGGTAGAGGGTGACGTTCGAGCACTCGGTGTCGCGGTAGCGCCGCCCGCCCGCGGAGATGGGGTCGATACGCCCGAACACGCGGTCGCGGATGTCGGACCAGCGGACCTTGTCGATGCTCGCGTCGATGCCGTAGCGGCCGGCCTCGCGGACGGCCTCCGCGACGTCGGAGGCGTAGACGTACATCTTCGTCGGGATGCACCCGACGTTGAGGCAGGTGCCCCCGAAGGCGCCGTGCTCGACGAGCGCGACGTCCAGGTCGTCGAACCGCGAGTCCAGGATCGAGTTACCCGATCCCGAGCCGATGATGACGAGGTCGTGGTGCGTCACGGCGTCCACGCTACTGAGGACGGTGGCCCCCGGCGCGCCCCTGGAGTCGGCCACCCACCGTCGTCAGGAGTGCGACTCTGCGTGACCGTCGTCGAGCGGTCACCGGCCGCGCCGGACGGCGTCGTCCCTCGACCGCTCGTCGCGCGCAGCTCACCCAGCGGTGTCGTTTACCGATGAAAATCGACCGTTCGTCGTCGCTCAGCGGGGCGAACTCCGACCCTCCGGCTTGTCGGCTCACCGCGGACTCTGGTCAGGTGCTGCTCCGTCAGGCGCTGGTCGTTGCTCCCGATGGACCCCCTTGGGGGGCGGGGAACAGCGGAACGTGAGGGGAGGGGTTCATGCGGGGACGTGGGGCGGCGGATCGGGCGCGGCACGTGGCCTCCGGCCCCGGGAGCCGTCGCGGACGCGGGGTCGGGCGGCACCGGTCGGCGCCCGGACCCCGGGCCGTCACCGGTGCGCGCGTGGCCCGCCGGACGGTGGTGCTGGCGACGGCGGGTGCGGCTGTCCTCGCCGTCATCGCGGTCGGGATGGTCGGGCTCGGCGGGCGGAGCTCGGCGACCGTGAGCACCGGGGCCGCCGCGGTCGTCGTCCCGGGGCACGCCGGGTCGCGAACGGTGAGCGACCCCGGGTCCGACGATGCGGGGGACCGTTCCGGTGGTTCGGGTGGTTCGGGTGGTTCCGGTGGTGACGGCTCCGGGGATGACGGGGACGGTGGGGTCGAGCAGGGCCGCGTCGTCGGCGGGCAGCGGGCCAGTACCACGAGCGCGCCGTGGGTCGTCTACCTCACCGACGCCTCGGGCTTCCAGTTCTGCGGCGGCACGCTGGTGACCCCGACGAAGGTCCTCACCGCGGCCCACTGCACCGCCTCGGCGCCCGACCGCAAGACCTTCGTCGTCGTCGGCCGGGAGGACAAGCAGTCGAAGGACGGGGTGTCGGTCCCCGTCGTGAAGACCTGGGTGAGCCCGACGTTCACCTCGGTGGGCAACGGCCTCGACGTCTCGGTGCTCACGCTCGCCACGCCCGTGGGGCAGAGGACGCTTCCCCTCGCGACGCCCACGGACACCAGGCTCTACGCCCCGGCGACCGCGGCGACCATCTACGGCTGGGGCTCCACCGCGGAGAACGGGACGCCCTCGCGCTACCTGCTCTCCGCGACGGTGCCGATCCGCGACGACGCGTACTGCAAGGCCGGGGCCTCGAACTTCGACCCTGGCCTGCTGACCTGCGCGGGCTACGACGCCGGCGGGGTGGACACCTGCCAGGGCGACTCCGGCGGCCCCCTCGTGGTGGGGGGCAAGCTCGTCGGGATCACCAGCTTCGGCGACGGCTGCGCGCGGGCCGGTAAGCCGGGCTACTACACCCGCGTCGGACCGAACGCCGCGATCATCGAGAAACAGCTCGCCTGAGCGGCGCCGCGGGCGGCCCCGCCGGAGGGCAGACCGGAGCGGGGATGAGGGCGGATCGGCGGGCAGGCCGGTCCGCCCTCGGCCGGGTGCGGGGCGGGTCGGCCGGGGCTCAGCGGGCGCGGGCGGCGGGGATGGACTACCTCATCGCCGCCATCGCCGAGGATCACGACGCAGCCCTGCACTACGACCCGGATTTCGATCGCCTTGCCATGCACACTGATCTCGCGATCGCCGTCGAACCGCCGGCGGAACTGGGCTCTCTACCGTAGGTCCGATCGGGCGGTACCGGCGTTGCGGGTCGGGTCCGTGTCATCGTGCGGGCCGCGGCTCCGACCCCCGGGCGAGCCGCACACCGGGTGCGGCGAGGACGACCGAGGAGACCGCCATGAAGTTCCTGCTGCTGACCCGCCACAACGCGTGCGACACCGGTGTGGGGCCGATGGCCGAGTGGGACCCGGCCGACGCCGAGGCCCACCTCGCGGCCCTGCGGGCGATCAACGCGCAGCTCACCGAGACCGGGGAGCTCCTGACGATGCAGGCCCTCGCCGACCCGGCGAGCGCCCGGATCGTCCACGGGCTCGAGGCCGGGACGCCGCTCGTGAGCGACGGGCCCTACCCCGAGAGCACCGAGCTGCTGGCGGGCTACCAGCTCGTCGACGTCGCCGACGAGGACCGCGCGGTCGAGATCGCCGCGCAGGTCGCGGCCGCGCCCGGCCCGGGCGGCAAGCCCGTCAACAACCGCATCGAGGTCCGTGCCGTGATGTTCTCGTGGTGACCGCGGACCTCGAGGGCCTGCTGCGCGAGCACGCGCCGCGGGCCCTCGCGGCCCTCGCCCGCCGTCTCGGCGACCTCGCCGACGCCGAGGACGCCGTCCAGGAGGCCCTCATCGCGGCCGTCGGCGCCTGGCCGGAGCGCGGGGTGCCGGACGACCCGACGGCGTGGCTGGTGACGACGGCCGTCCGGCGCCACGTCGACCGGATCCGCAGCGACACCGCGCGGCGGGCCCGGGAGGACGCCGTCGTCACCGGCCACGCCGCCGACCCGGGGCTCCCGGCAGCGACGGCACCGACGACGCCGTCGCGCGACGACTCGCTCGCCCTGCTGTTCTGCTGCGCGCACCCGGCGCTGCCCCCGTCGATGGCGATCCCGCTGACCCTGCGCGCCGTCGGCGGCCTCGCCACGTCCGAGATCGCGCGGCTGCTCTTGCTCACCGAGGCCGCGGTGACGCAGCGGATCCACCGGGCGAAGCAGGCGATCCGCGCGTCGGGCGAGCCCTTCCGACTGCCCACCGCGGCGGAGTGGCCGGGGCGTCTGCGGGCCGTGCTGCACGTGCTCTACCTGCTCGCGACGATCGGGAACGCGCCGGACGAGGACGCCGGTTCGGGCGCGCCCGACGCCGCCGCCGAGGCGGTCCGCCTGCTGCGCGAGCTCGACCGGCTGCTGCCCGACGAGCCCGAGGTCGGCGGCCTGCTCGCCCTCGTCCTGCTCACCGAGGCCCGCCGTCCGGCGCGCACCGGTCCCGACGGGGAGCTCGTGCCGCTCGACGAGCAGGACCGCACCCGGTGGGACCGCGACCTCGTCGTCGAGGGCACCGACCGTGTCGAGCGGGCCATGCGCCGCGGCCGCGTCGGGGCCTACCAGCTGCAGGCCGCGATCGCCGCGGTGCACGCGGAGGCCCCCGACCTGGCCGCGACCGACTGGCCCCAGATCGCCGGGCTCTACGAGGTCCTGTCGCGGGTCGATCCGTCGCCGGTGGTCGCGCTCAACCGGGCCGTCGCGGTGGGCGAGGCCGGTGAGCCCCGCGCGGGGCTGGCGCTGCTGGACGAGCTCGAGGACCAGGCGCGCCGGCTCGGGCACCGGTTGCCCGCGGCACGGGCCCACCTGCTCGCCCGGCTCGGGCACCACGCGGCGGCCCACGAGGCGTACCGGGCGGCGGCCGCGGGCGCCACGAGCGTGGCCGAGCGGGATCTCCTCGTGCTGCGGGCCGCGAGATGCCGTGCTCACATCTCAGCGTCCGATGAGATGTCGGAGGCCGACCCCGATTAGGGTCGCCTCCTGTGACGTTCCCCTTCTCGGCCGTCGTCGGCCACCCGGACCTGCGGCTGGCGCTGCTGCTCTCGGCCGTGGACCCGGGGATCGGCGGCGTGCTGGTGCGCGGGGAGAAGGGGACCGCGAAGTCGACCGTCGTGCGCGCGCTCGCCGCGCTGCTGCCCGCGGTCACCGTGCGCGTCGGGGACCGCTTCGGCGTGGACGTCGACGCCGGCGAGGAGAGCCCCGACGGTCCCTTCGGACCCGACGTCCCCGTCGAGCACCGGCCCGCCCGCCTGGTGGAACTGCCGGTCGGCGCCTCGGAGGACCGGCTGATCGGCTCGCTGGACCTGCAGGAGGTCCTCGCCCACGGCCGCGGCTCGGTCCAGCCCGGGCTGCTCGCGGCCGCGCACCGCGGTGTGCTCTACGTCGACGAGGTCAACCTGCTCCACGACCACCTGGTCGACCTGCTCCTCGACGCCGCCGCCTCCGGGCGCTCGCACGTGGAGCGCGACGGCATCTCGTTCTCCCACCCGGCGCGGTTCCTGCTGGTCGGCACGATGAACCCCGAGGAGGGCGAGCTGCGCCCGCAGCTGCTCGACCGCTTCGGCCTCACCGTGGCGGTGACCGCCTCGCGGGTGGTCGCCGAGCGCACCGAGGTGGTGCGCCGCCGGCTCGCCCACGACGCCGACCCCGCCGGATTCGCCGTCCGCTTCGCCGGCGTCGAGGACGAGCTGCGCCGCCGGCTCGGCGAGGCCCGTGGTCGATTGGGGGCGGTGGAGCTGTCCGACCGCGAGCTGGTGCGGATCTCCGCGGTGTGCGCCGCGGTCGAGGTCGACGGGATGCGCGCGGACGTCGTGCTCGCCCGCACCGCCGCCGCGCACGCGGCCTGGCGGGGGGCGGGCGCGGTCGACGCCGACGACGTCCGCGTCGCCGCCCGCCTCGCGCTGCCCCACCGGCGCCGCCGGGATCCGTTCGACGAGCCCTCCCTGACCGAGGAGGAGCTGGAGAAGGCCCTCGAGCAGGCCGAGCAGGCTGTCCAGGACTTCGACGACGAGGACCCGCCCGACCCGCCGTCGGGTGGTGGCGGCCCGGACGACGGTGGTCCGGACGACGGCGGCCCCGATGATGGTGCCCCGCCGGACGAGGCTGCCGAGGGCGCCGCCGACGACGGTGGGGCTTCCGACGGCGGGCAGCCGCTCGAGGGGTCGGGGGATGCTCCGCCGTCGTCGGGACCCGGCGGGTCACCGGCCGGCCGCGACGACGGGGCTTTTCTGCCGCTGGATGCCAGCAGTCAGGACGAGCACGCCGATAGGGCTTCGCTGGCACCACAGACGGCGGGGCAGGGGCGGGACGACGAGCACGCGGGGCTCCCGGTCGGCGCGCCCACCCCCACCCGGCTGCGCACCCGCCGGTTCGAGGTCCACGGCCTCGGCGAGGGCGTGCCGGGTCGTCGGTCCCGGGCCCGGGGACGGCGTGGCCGCACCGTGCGCGCCGTCGTCGAGACCCCCGTCACGGGACCCGCACCGCACGTGCCGGCCACCGTGCTCGCCTCCGTCCGCGGTGGCCGGCGCGGCCGGCCGGGCCCGGAGGACCTGCGCCACGCCCAGCGCGAGGGACGCGAGGGCAATCTCGTGCTGTTCTGCGTCGACGCCTCCGGCTCGATGGCGGCGCGGCGGCGGATGAGCGCGGTGACCGGGGCGGTCGTAGCCCTGCTCCGCGACGCCTATCAGCGGCGGGACAAGGTCGGCGTCGTGACCTTCCGTGGGGCGGGCGCCACGGTGGCGCTGCCGCCGACCACCTCCGTGCACACCGCGCACCACCGCCTCGCCGACCTGCGCACCGGTGGGCGGACCCCGCTCGCCGACGGGTTGCGGACCGCGCGGCGGGTGCTGCGAGCCGAGCGGGTGCGCGACCCGCGGCGCCGCGGCCTGCTCGTCGTGCTCACCGACGGGCGGGCGACGGTGGGTGGGCCGAAGCCGCTGGAGGCGGCCCTCGACGCCGCCCGCGGGCTCGCCCGCGAGGCGGGACCCGGCCGGGGCGGTCCCACCATGAGCACCGTCGTGGTCGACTGCGAGTCCGGGCCGGTGCGCCTCGGGCTGGCGGGACGGGTCGCGGGCGCCGCCGCGGGTGCGCTCGTGACCCTCGACGAGCTGACCGGCGAGAGCGTGGCCGCCGTCGCGCGTGCTGCCGTCTAGGAGGAACAACCATGCCGCAGGGCGTCCCCACCACGGTGCCGGCCGACGGGCTCACCACCCGCCAGCGCCGGCGCCGCCCGCTCGTCGTCGTGCACACCGGGCCGAACAAGGGCAAGTCGACCGCCGCGTTCGGCATGGCGCTGCGCCAGTGGACGGCGGGCGCGAGCGTCGCGGTGTTCCAGTTCGTGAAGTCGGCGAAGTGGCGCGTCGGCGAGGAGACCGCGCTGAAGGCCCTCGGCGAGCTGCACGCGAGCACCGGGCAGGGCGGGCCCGTCGAGTGGCACAAGATGGGCGAGGGCTGGTCGTGGTCGCGCAAGCAGGGGTCGGAGTCCGACCACGCGGAGGCCGCCCGCGAGGGCTGGGCGGAGATCCGGCGGCGGCTGGAGTCCGGCGCCCACGACTTCTACGTGCTCGACGAGTTCACCTACCCGCTGAAGTGGGGGTGGATCGACGTCGAGGAGGTGGTGTCGGTGCTGCGTGACCGGCCGGGGTTCCAGCACGTCGTCATCACCGGTCGGGACGCGCCCCCGGAGCTGGTCGAGCTCGCCGACCTGGTCACCGAGATGACCAAGGTCAAGCACCCGATGGACGCCGGCCAGAAGGGCCAGAAGGGCATCGAGTGGTGACGCTGCCGCCCCGCGTGGTGGTCGCGGCGCCGTCGTCGGGCAGCGGGAAGACGACGATCGCGACGGGCCTGATCGGCGCGTTCGCCGCCCGGGGCACCCGCCCGGCCCCGTTCAAGATCGGTCCGGACTACGTCGACCCCGGCTACCACGCGCTCGCCGCCGGCCGCCCGGGCCGCAATCTCGACCCGGTGCTCGTCGGCGCCGACCGGCTGCCCGGCCTCGTCGTCCACGGCGCCGCGGGGGCCGAGCTCGCCGTCGTCGAGGGCGTGATGGGCCTGTTTGACGGCCGTCTCGTGCGTGCGTTTCCGTGTCCAGGCACGGAAACGCACGCACACGCGCGTAGCGCAAACGGATCCACCGCCCACGTCGCCCGCGTGCTCGACGCCCCCGTCGTGCTCGTCGTCGACGCCCGCGGCCAGCACCGCTCGGTCGCCGCCCTGCTCCACGGGTTCGCCAACTTCGACCCGCGGGTGCGCCCGGCCGGCGTCGTGCTCAACCGGGTCGGCAGCGAGCGGCACGCGGCCGCGCTGCGCGACGCGTGTGCCGAGGTCGGGATGCCGGTCCTCGGCGTCGTGCCGCGTCGCGACGAGCTGGCCGTGCCGAGCCGCCACCTCGGGCTGGTCACCGCCGCCGAGCACGGCGCCGCCGCCCGCGAGGCCGTCGACGCGATGACGTCGCTGGTCGCGGCGCACGTCGACCTCGACGCGGTCGAGGCCCTCGCCCGCCGCGCCCCGGCGACCCCGGCCACGCCCTGGGACCCGGCCCGCGAGGTGGATGCTCTCGACGGCCGCCCGCCCTGGGTTCCCGACGGGCGCCCGGCCCCGGTGGTCGCGGTGGCCGGTGGCCCGGCGTTCACGTTCGGCTACCCCGAGCACGCCGAGCTGCTCGCCGCGGCCGGCTGCGAGGTCGTCGTCGTCGACCCGCTGCGCCACGAGGCGCTGCCCGAGGGCACGGCGGGCGTCGTGCTGCCGGGGGGCTTCCCGGAGGAGCACCTCGACGCCCTCGCCGCCAACGCCCCGCTGCGCGCGGCCGTCCGCCGGTTCGCCGACGACGGCGGCCCGGTGCACGCCGAGTGCGGCGGGCTGCTCTACCTGGGGCGTTCGCTCGACGGCGCTGCGATGTGCGGGGTGCTCGACGCCGACGCGCGGATGGGCGCGCGCCTGCACCTGGGCTACCGCAGCGCGACCGCGGCCGCCGACTCGCCCGTGGCCGCCGCGGGGGAGACCGTCGCCGGGCACGAGTTCCACCGCACGGTCACCACCCCACGGGCCGGGTCGACGCCGGCCTGGCGCTGGTCGGCGGACGGCGAGGTCGTGACCGACGGCTTCGTCGCGGGGAACGTCCACGCGTCCTACTTGCACACCCATCCCGCCGGGCGGCCCGCGGCGGTCCGCCGGTTCGCCCGCTCGGCCCGCTCGGCCCGCTCGGCTCGCTCGGCCCGCTCGTGATCTTGGGCGTCGGGGTCGGGCCCGGGACCCCGGCCGAGTACCTGCTCGAGGCCGTCGCGGCGCTCGGGTCCCACGACGTGCACACCGTCGCCACCATCGACCGGCGCCGGAACGAGCCCTCGGTCGCCGCGGTGGCGGCCGGCCGCACGCTGCTCACCTACACCACCGAGGAGCTCGACGCCGTCGACGTGCCCCACCCCTCACTGGTCGTCCGGCGGCTCACCGGCACCGGGAGCGTCGCCGAGGCCGCGGCGATCCTGGCCGCGCGGGCCACCGGAGGCGCGGGAGAGCTCGTCGTCGGGAAGCGGCGGGGACGGATGGTGACCGTCGCCCTGGCCCGCTGACACACGGATCCGAGGTCGGGCGGGTGTAGCTTCGCGCGCGTGGCCGATGAGTGGGACGGCCGCGGGCTGCCCCCGGTCGCCGCGCAGCGGGTGGCGCGGGCCGCGTCCGGCGGACCGTGGACGTCGATGCTCACGGTGCCCTCCGCCGCGGGCCTCTCCGCCACCGAGTTCGAGCCCGTGGGCGAGGTGATGGGCTCGATCGTCCAGAACGTCGGGTGGAGCGGCTACGGCGGCTGCGGCGCCTGGGGCGTCGGCGGGTTCGGTGGCCTCGGGGGCGTGCCCGGGTCCATGGCCCCGGTGCCCGCGTTCGCCCCCTACGTCGAGGCGCTGCGCCACGGGTACGACACCGCCCTGGCCCGCATGCAGCTCGAGGCCACCGGCATCGGCGCCGACGGCGTCGTCGGCGTGAGTCTCACCGCCGGGGCCTTCGACCAGGGCAGCCGCGAGTTCATGGCCCTGGGCACCGCGGTCCGCTCCCGCCGCCCGCACGAGCGCCCGCGGCAGCCGTTCTGCACCGGGCTCGCCGGTCAGGACGTCGCGAAGCTCGTCGGCGCCGGCTGGCTGCCGGTGCGCATCGTCTATGGCATCGCGCTCTACGTCCGCCACGACGACATGGTCACCCGCTCCCAGGCCTCCTGGATGAGCGGCAACACCGAGGTGGCCGGCTACACCCAGCTCGTGACGGCGGCGCGGGCCGACGCGCGCCGCGACTTCACCCGCCGGGTCGCCGGGGTGGGCGCCGAGGGCGCGATCGTCTCCGAGATGGGCCTGTGGATGCGCGAGATCGAGCCCGCGGAGAACCACCGCGACCACGTCGCCGAGGCGACGGTGTTCGGCAACGCCCTGCTCGCCGTCGAGCACCCGGCCGCGCCGGCGCGGTCGTCGACGCTGACCTTCCTGCCCCTGCGCCCCACCCGGGAGACACCGTGACGCACCCCGACGCGGCATCGCAGCCCGACGCCCCGACCGCCGAGGGGGTCCCGTCGGACGCCATGCGCCGGCTGGCCCACATGCGCCCCGGCCAGGCGACGAGCATGTTCACCTCGGACCTCACGGTGAACGAGTTCCTCCTCGTGCGCGAGGCCGGGTTCCGGCCGCTCGGGCTGGTGCTGGGCTCGAGCATCTACCACGTGGGCTTCCAGGTGGGCCGCTGGGGGAAGAACCAGGAGCTCGACACGCTGTCGCAGGCGATGTACCACGCCCGCGAGCTGGCGATGACGCGCATGGAGGCCGAGGCCGACCAGCTCGGCGCGGACGGGATCGTCGGGGTCCGCCTGGACATCGAGTTCAAGGAGTTCGGCAACGACCTCGCCGAGTTCATCGCCGTCGGCACGGCGGTCGCCGGCGAGTCGGCCCCGCCCAGCGGCGGCTCCTGGCGCAACGTCCACCGCCAGCCGTTCACCTCCGACCTCTCCGGTCAGGACTTCTGGACGCTGATCCAGGCGGGCTACGCGCCGCTCGGCATGGTCATGGGCTCGTGCGTCTACCACATCGCGCACCAGGGGATGTTCCGCGCGATGAGCAACATCGGGCAGAACGTCGAGCTCCCGCAGTACACCGAGGGGCTCTACGACGCCCGCGAGCTCGCGATGAGCCGCATGCAGGCCGAGGCCGAGGCGCTGCACGCCGAGGGCATCGTCGGGGTCCGGCTGCGCGCGCACGGCCACCAGTGGGGCGGGCACACCACGGAGTTCTTCGCGATCGGCACCGCGGTCCGCCCGCTGCGCGCCGACCACCACATCGCCACCCCGCAGCTCGTGCTGCCGCTGACGGACGGGTGAGGGCATGACGACGGGTCCCGACGACGCCGGGCGCGGGCTCGAGCCGAGCGGGCTCGAGCCGAGCGGGCTCGAGCCGAGCGGGCTGGGCCCGATGGGCGACGTCGCGCTGCTCGCGGCCGCCCTGCGCACCGACCGGGCCGACGTGGCCTCGTACGCGCGGGTGCTCTCCGGGACCCTCGGCGACGCGCTGCCTGCCGGCACCGTCGAGGTGACCTACCGGCGCGGCCTGGGCGACCGCCTGACCGGGCGGGACGGCCGCGCCGAGTCGGTGCTCGTGCACGGCGAGGGCCGCGACCTGGAGCTGCGGGCCGAGGGGGAGCGGGTGCACGCCGAGGTCCGGCGCGTCTCCGGCGGAGTGGTCATCAGCCGGCGTCGCGTCGAGGTCGAGGACTGGCTGCACGCGCTCGCCGAGGACCTGTCACGCATCGCCGCGCGGGACGCGTCGGCGCGACGCGCCTTCGAACGGTTCCTCCACACCGGTCCCTGAGCGTCCACGCGCCGGGGGAGGATGACGGGGTGACCCAACGTCTCGCCCTCGCCGGAGAACCGCTGCCGCTGGTCGGGCGCGCCCGCGCCTACGTCTGCGGGATCACGCCCTACGACACCACCCACCTCGGCCACGCCTCGACGTTCGTGTGGGCCGACGTCGTCGGGAGGGTGCTGCACCGGATCGGCGTCGAGGTCGAGACCTGTCGCAACATCACCGACGTCGACGACGTCCTCGACGCGGCGGCCGAGCGCGCCGGGCGCCGGTTCGACAGCTTCGCCGCCGTGGGCCAGTTCCGGTTCGACCGCGACATGGCCGCACTGCGGGTCCGCCCGCCCACGCACCAGCCGCGGGCGCACAACCACGTCGACGACGTCGTCCGGCTGGCCGCCGCGCTGCTCGAGCGGGGAGTGGCCTACGAGCGTGACGGCGAGATCCTGCTCCGGGCCGCGGCGACCGGCCTCGACGTCCTCGACGTGCCCCCGGACGCGTCCGAGGTCGCCGCGTCCCCCCGCGCCGAGGACCCCCGTGACCCCACGATCTGGCGGCCGGCGACGCCGGGGGAGGCGGCCTGGCCGAGCCCCTGGGGCGACGGGCGCCCGGGGTGGCACGCCGAGTGCGCCGCGATGGCGCTCTCCGTGCTCGGCCCCGCCGTCGACCTGCACGTCGGCGGCGCGGACCTGCGCCATCCCCACCACACCTGCATGGCGAGGATGGCCGAGGCCGTGACGGGGGTGCGGCCGTTCGCCCGGGCGCGGCTGCACGTCGGGACGGTGCGGGTGGAGGGCGCGAAGATGGCGAAGTCGGCGGGGAACCTCGTGCTCGTCGCCGATCTCCTCGAGACCCACCCCGCCGCCGCGATCCGCCTGCTGCTGCTCGACCGGCCGTGGGCGCAGGCGTGGGACCTGGGCCCCGGCGCGCTCGACGCCGCCGCGGGCCGCCTCGAGCGCCTCTTCGCCGCGGCCGCGCGGCACGTCGACGGGACCGTCGCGGCCGACGCCGTGGTGGCCGCGCTGCTCGACGACCTCGACGTCCCCACCGCCCTCGACGTCGCCGAGAACGAGGGCGGAGAGGCCGCCCGGACGGCACTCTCGGTGCTCGGTCTGGCATAGAGACAGGTGTTACGCGTGATACCCGTGTGACACGCGGGTCGGATGTACTGAATTTCGGGTCTCCACTGCCTATGTTGTGCCGCGGGGTGCGGCCGTCCGCCGCCCCGGGGGAGGCGGAGGAGGGCGTGATGCGCTGGGGCGGACCCGACGAGGTGACCCTGAAGCCGCCGGAGAAGGCCGCCGTGGCCCCCGCGTCGGTGCCGGCCGAGACCCCCGCGGAAGCGCCGGAGCCCCGTCGCTCGCCCGAGAACGGCGCCGACGGGCCCGGCACGGACGAGGGGGCGGCGGCCCGGTCCTCGAACGGCGCGTCGACCAAGGCTCCGGAGCGGCCGCACGGGCCGCCGCCCCGATCCGGTCCACCGCGCCGTCCCGCGGACGCGCCCGAGGACCGCCGCCGGCCCGGCGGCGAGGCCCGGCGCCCGATGTGGGGTCGTCGGCCCTCGCCCGGGAAGCCGCGCCCGGCCGCCCCGCGGCCGCAGGCCCCGGCGTCGCGCGCCGACGCCGAGCGTCCCCCGATGCTGGGCCTCCCGCCCTGGCGCACCGACGCGCGCTTGTCGGCCCCGGCGACCAGTGACGGGGAGACCGTCTCCGAAGGACAGGGCTCCGCGCGAGGTCCGGCCGCCGCCGGCGCGGGAGCTGCATCGACCCGCATCCCGACGCGAGCCGCTCCTCCCGAGGACCGGCCCACCATGCCCGCCCCCGGGGTGGCGCCGAAGAAGGCGGAGAAGCCACGGCCGGCGAGCACCCCCGCACAGCCGGACACCCCGCGGAGACCGAGTCCCGCGAAGCGCGATGTGGCGACCGGGTCACCGCGACCCGGTCCGGCCGCACCGGGCACGGAGGAGAAGCCGGACCGGTCGCCCGGCGCGGCGACGGCGGGAGCCATGGCTGTCGGGGCAGCAGCGGCGGCGAGTGCGCCGGCGACGGAGAAGCCGAGGACGAGCGCGCCGTCGGAGCCCGACACCGTGCGCACGCCGCAGCCGTCGACGCGCGAGTCGCCGACCGAGTCGCCGCGACCCGGTTCGGCCGCACCGGCACCGGCGACGCCCGCGAAGCGCACGCCGACCGGCACGACCGCGACCGCCCCGCCCACGCCCACGCCCGCGCCCGTCGACGAGCCGACCCCGGCCGAGCGCACCGACGCGATGGTCCCGGTCGCGGACCCGGACACGGCGCCGGAGACCGGGGAGCCGCGACCGGGGCTGGCCCGGGACCGCCGCCGTCGTCGTCGGGTGCTCTTCGCCTTCCTGCTGGCCGCGCTGGTGCTGGCGGCGTTCCTCGGACTGGTCGCCCTCATCACCAGCGACGACGGCGCGGCTGCGCCGCGGGCGGCCCCGCGACCCGTGCTCAGCGTGCCCGCGGCCGCACCGGCCGCGCCCGCCCCATCCCCGCAGCTGCCGCGGGGCGGGACGACGATCTTCCCGAACTACCGGGTCGTCGCGTACTACGGCACGGCCGACACCGACCGGCTCGGGGTGCTCGGGGCCGGCACCGCGGACCAGGCGGCGACGAAGCTCGAGCAGGCCGCCGCAGCGTTCGCCACCCCGGGGCGCACGGTGCAGCCGGCCATGGAGCTGATCGCCGGGGTCGCCGACGGCAACCCGGGTCCTGACGGCGACTACCACCACGACATCGACCAGGCCGCCGCCCGGCGCTACCTCGCGGCCGCCCGCGCGCACCGGCAGCTGATGATCATCGACATCCAGCCCGGGCGCACCGACTTCATGACCGCCGTGCGGCCGTGGGAGAACCTGCTGCGCGAGCCCGACGTCAGCCTCGCCCTCGACCCGGAGTGGCGGATGCCGCCCGGCGAGGTCCCGGGACAGCAGATCGGGACGGTGTCCGCCGACGAGGTCAACCAGGTCTCGACGTGGCTCGCGAACCTGGTCCAGGCGAACGACCTGCCGCAGAAGCTGTTCGTGGTGCACCAGTTCACCCCGAACATGATCAGCAACCCGGAGCGGCTGCAGACGCCGCCGCAGCTCGCCGTCGTCCAGCACATCGACGGGTTCGGCGCGCCGCCGAACAAGCTCGGGAAGTACCAGGAGCTGGCGCGCCCGCAGCAGATGCACCTGGGGTTCAAGCTCTTCTACACCCAGGACACCCCGATGCTCACCGCCGCGCAGGCGCTCGCGCTGCAGCCCGCACCTGACCTCGTCAGCTACCAGTAGCCAGCGCGGAACCCGCTCGCGGGACGTCGTTAGGCTCGCTCCATGGCACGAGGCGTCACGCGGATGTCCGATCTGTTCCTGCGCACCCTGCGCGAGGACCCGGCCGACGCCGAGGTGCCCAGCCACAAGCTGCTGGTGCGCGCGGGCTACGTGCGCCGGGTGGCACCCGGCATCTACTCCTGGTTGCCGCTGGGCATGCGGGTCCTGCACAACATCGAGCGCATCGTGCGCGAGGAGATGGACGCGATCGGCGGCCAGGAGGTGCACTTCCCCGCACTGCTGCCCAAGGAGCCCTACGAGGCGACCGGGCGCTGGACCGAGTACGGCGACGCGCTCTTCCGGCTCAAGGACCGGAAGAAGGCCGACTACCTCCTCGGGCCGACCCACGAGGAGCTCTTCACGCTCATGGTGAAGGGGGAGACGTCGTCGTACCGGGACTTCCCGGTGATCCTCTACCAGATCCAGACGAAGTACCGCGACGAGGAGCGGCCGCGCGCGGGGATCCTGCGCGGGCGCGAGTTCGTCATGAAGGACTCGTACTCCTTCGACCTCACCGACTCCGGCCTGGCCGAGTCCTACGCCGCGCACCGCGTCGCCTACCAGCGGCTGTTCTCCCGGCTCGGGCTCGAGACCCAGATCGTCTCGGCGATGTCCGGGGCGATGGGCGGCTCGGCGTCGGAGGAGTTCCTCGCGCCCTGCGAGACGGGTGAGGACACCTACGTCCGCTGCCTGGAATCGGGCTACGCCGCGAACGTCGAGGCGGTGACCACCCCCGCACCACCCGAGCAGTCGGTCGCCGACAAGCCCGAGGCGGTCGTCTACGACACCCCCGACACGCCGACGATCGACACGCTCGTCGCGCACGTGAACACGCTCGGGCTGGGGCGGACGTTCACCGCGGCGGACACGCTGAAGAACGTCATGGTGAAGACGCGGCTGCCGGGCACTTTCGAATGGACGCTGCTCGGGGTCGGCGTCCCCGGCGACCGCGACGTCGACATGCGCCGCCTCGAGGCCTCGCTCTCCCCGGCGGAGGTGGCGCTGCTCGACGACGCCGACTTCGCCGCGAACCCCTTCCTCACCAAGGGCTACATCGGACCGGTCGGCCTGGCCAAGAACGGCGTGCGCTACCTGGTCGACCCCCGCATCGTCACCGGCACCGCGTGGGTCACGGGCGCCGACGAGCACGGCCGCCACGTCGTCGACCTCGTCGCGGGCCGCGACTTCGTCCCCGACGGCACGATCGAGGCCGCCGACGTGCGCGAGGGCGACCCCTCGCCCGACGGCGCCGGCACCCTCGTCGCCGCGCGCGGCATCGAGATGGGCCACATCTTCCAGCTCGGCCGCAAGTACGCCGACGCGCTCGGCCTGTCCGCCCTCGGGTCGGACGGCAAGCCGGTGACGGTGACCATGGGCTCCTACGGGGTCGGCGTCTCGCGCGCCGTGGCCGCGATCTGCGAGCAGCACGCCGACGAGAAGGGGCTGGTGTGGCCGCGGGAGGTGGCACCGTTCGAGGTGCATCTCGTGATCGCCGGCAAGGACGCCGCCCAGACCGAGGCCGCCGAGACGATCGCCGCGGGGCTCGCCGAGGCGGGCCTCGAGGTCCTGCTCGACGACCGCAAGGCCTCGCCCGGGGTGAAGTTCGCCGACGCCGAGCTGATCGGCGTCCCGACCTCGATCACCGTCGGACGGGGCCTCGCGACGGGTGTCGTCGAGGTGACCGAGCGGGCCACCGGTGACCGCCGGGAGATCCCGGTCGACGAGGTGGTCGGGGCGCTGACCGGCGGGAGCTGAGCCCGCCCCTCCGCGGCAGCAACGGCACGATGCTGACGTCAGACGTCAGAACGGCGCCGTTCAGTCACCCGGCCGAGACCCCACGGCGGCGCCGCTCCAACCCCACACTCACCGCGAACACCACGATCCCGGCGAGCGGCAGCGCCGCGCCCACCGCGGCCGGCGCGTCGAAGCCCAGCCCGGCCGCCAGGACCGCCCCACCGAGCGCCGCGCCGAGGGCGTTGGCGACGTTGAACGCGGAGTGGAAGCTCGCGGCCGCCAGGGACGGGCCCTCGGCCGCGAAGTCGATGAGCCGGCCCATGAGCGCCGGCCCGGCCGACAAGCCGACGAAGCCGAGCGCGAAGAGCCCGATCGCCGCCGTGACGACGTGGTGCGCCCCGAAGACGAACCCCACGAGCACCGCGGAGTACACGACGAGGGCCGCCGCGATCGTCGTACGCGGGGCGCGCTCGGCGAACCGGCCCCCGGCGACGTTCCCGAGGGTCATCCCGATGCCGAGCGCGCCGAGCAGCAGCGGCACGGTCGAGGTCGGCACCCCGGCCTCCGCCGTGAGGATCGGGCTGATGTAGCTGTACACGGCGAACAGCCCGCCGAAGCCCGCGGCGATGACGCCGAGGGTCAGCCACACCTGCGGGCGGGTGAGCGCGGTGAGCTCGCCGCGCAGGCTGCCGCCGTGATCGTCGGTGGGGCTCGGCACCAACGTCGTCACCGCGAGCACCGTGACCAGGGCGATCACGGTGACGGCGAGGTAGGCGCTGCGCCAGCCGAAGGTGTCCCCGAGCCACGTCGCGGCCGGGACGCCGACGATGTTCGCGATCGTCAGCCCCAGCATCACGGTGGCCAGGGCGCGGGCGCGCCGCTCCGGGGGCACCAGCTTCGAGCCGAGCACGGCGGCCGTGCCGAAGTAGGCGCCGTGGGGCAGGCCGGCGAGGAAGCGCAGCCCGACGAAGGGCAGGAACGCCGGGGCGAGCGCGGAGAGCACGTTGAAGACGACCAGCGCGACGGCGAGCGCCACCACCAGGCGCTTGCGGGCCCACCGCGCGCCGACCAGCGCGATGAGCGGCGCACCCACGACGACGCCGAGGGCGTACGCGCTGATCGCGACGCCCGCCGTCGGGACGGAGACGCCGAGGTCGGACGCGAAGCCGGGCAGCACGCCCATGCTCGCGAACTCGGTGGTGCCGATCGCGAGCCCACCGAGCGAGAGCGCGGCCAGGCTGACCCCGGCGGGGACGCGCCCGGCGAGGCCGCGCGAGCGGGTGGCGGTGGTTGGCGGCGATCCGGTCGTGTCGGGGGACTCGACGGAAGTGCTCACTGCAGGGCCCTCCGGGCGGACGAGTGGGGAACGAGGTCGGAGAGGTCGGTGAGGGGGAGATCGGCGTCGATCCCCTTGAGCCCGGCGACCGTGGCGCCGGCCGCCCGGCCGGCGGCGGCGCCGGTGTCGGTGTCCTCGACGACGAGGCAGTCGTCCGGGTCGACGCCGAGACGGCTCGCGGCGAGCCGGTAGCCCTCGGGGTCGGGCTTGCCGTGGACGACCGCGTCCCGGTCGACCACCACGCGGGCCGCGATGCCCGCGGCGCCCAGCCGGATCGCGGCGAGGCGTGCGTCCGCGCTGGTGACGACGGCCCAGGGGCGCCCGTCCCGCTCGAGGGCGGCGACCAGGTCGAGGGCGCCGGGTGTGGCGGTCACCCCGTCGAGGTCGTGGTACTCGCGCTCGAGCTGGGCCGCGGCGGCGGCCGCCACGGCGGGGCCGTCGAGGTCCGGGCGCACGCGGACGACGGTGTCCGCGGCCGGGTGGCCCGGCATGACGGCGAGCACCTGCTCCTCGTCGACGCCGTACTCGCGGGCCCACGCGCGCCACGAGCGCTCGACGGCGGCGTCCGAGTCGACCAGGGTGCCGTCCATGTCGAACAGGACCGCGGCGAACCCCTCGACGGTGGGGAGGTCACTGGTGCGCGTCATGCCTGAGTGCGTCATGAGCCGGTCCCTCCCGTCGCTTTTCCTCGCCATCCGAGCATAATGAGGACGTGGGCATCGTGGGAAGCGGCGAGGGCGTCGAGCGCTGTGAGCCGTATCGCGCCCGCGTCGACCGCTGGCGCACCAGCGCGAGCGTCCTCGACGAGGTCCGCCGGACCCCGGGGCTGACCCGCGTCGAGCTGGCGGCGCGCCTGAACCTCTCCAGCGCGACCACCACCGAGACGGTCGCGCGGCTGCGGGACGCGGGCTGGCTGGCCGAGGCGCGGGCGCCGGTCAGCGGCCGTGGGCGCCCGACGACGTGCCTGCACCCCGCCCCCGACGGTCCCCGCGTCCTCGCCCTCGACCTGCGCCACGAGGACTGGCGCCTCGCCGAGGCCGGACTCGACGGGGTCCCGACGGTGCTGTGCGCCGGCCGCCGCGGCGACGATTTGTCCGAGCAGCTGACGCGGGCGATCGGGGCAGCCGGCTCCGGGACGAACGACTCGTCCGTGCACAGGGACGCCACGAACGAGTCGTTCGTCCCGGGAGGTGGCCGGCCCCTCGCCCTCGGGCTCGCCGTCCCCGCCCCGCTGTCCGACGACGTGTTCGTCCGGACCACCGAGCTGGACTGGGGCCCCGTCGCCGCCGGCCTCGTCGCCGGCCCGGACCGGCCCGGGATTCCCGTGCTGCCTGGCAACGACGCGACGCTCGCCGGGCTCGCCGAGGCCCGGACCGGGGCGGCCACCGGCGCGGGCACGGCGTTGTCGCTGACCCTGGAGGTCGGGATCGGCGGCACCCTGCTGCTCGACGGGCGGCCCCAGCGCGGGGCTCACGGCGCGGCGGGGGAGTACGGGCACATGCCCTTCGCCGACCCGTCGGTCGCCTGTCCCTGCGGCGCGTGGGGGTGCTGGGCCCCCGAGCTCGACGGGCGGGCACTCGCCCGTCACCTCGGCGTCGCACCGCCGGCGGACCCCCGCACCTTCGCCGTCGAGGTCTGCGACCGCGCGGCGGCGGGCGACGTCCCCGCGGCGCATGCGGTCGCCCGGGTCGCGGCGGTGCTCGGCCGGGGCGTGGCGGGGCTGGTGAACGCCCACGACCCGGACGTCGTCGTCCTCGGCGGCCTCGCCCCGCGCTTCCGCGGGTCCGCGTTCGACGCGGCGTACCGGTGCGGGCTCATGGCCTACCGGCGCGCCGACCCCACCCCGGTCCGCGACGGCGTCCACGGCGACGACGCACCGCTGCACGGCGCTGTCGCGCTCGCCCTCGACGACGTCACCAGCGCGGAGGGCCTGGCCCGCGTCTCGGGATGAGACGCCGTCGGCGGTGGTGCGCGCCCCCGCCGTCGGCCTACCGTTCCGGGACGTGGCGCCGGAGCGGGACCTCGACGCCGCCCGAGCCCGGTTCCTGCGGGGCGGCCGGGCGGCGCTCGCGCCCGACGAGGTGCGCGCCGAGGTCCTCGCCTCCTGGGAGCGCTCGGCCGGCGCGGACCGGGGCGGCCCGCCGCCGTTCGTGGGCCACCACGATGGCGGGCCGCTGGTCGCCGCGGCCGACGCCGTCCTCGCCGCGTTCGCGCAGGAGAACCCCGACGGCGGGTGCGCCGTCGGCCTCGTCGGCGACGACGGCACCGTCCGGGTCCGCCGCGACACCGCCACCGCGCCCGTCGAGCTCCTCGACGCGGCGTGGTGGGTGCCGGGCCACCGGCACGACGAGCGCACGGTCGGGACCACGGCGGCGTCCCTGTCCCGCCACACCCGCCGCGCATCCCTCGTCGAGGGGCCCGAGCACCTGCACCCGGCCCTGCGCGTCCTGCGCGACGCCGCCGCGCCGGTGACCCTCGGTGCGCACCGGGCCGCCGTCGTCGTCGTCACCCATGCCTCCGAGCAGGGCGGGACACCGCTCGCGCTCGCCCGGACGCTCGCGGCGGCCGTCGTGGGGCACGAGGAGGCCGAGCGGCACCGTCGGGTGCTCGCGGTGCACGACGCGGCGGCCGAGTTGCGGGCCGACGGCGTGCCGTGGGTGCTCGCCGCGGCCGGCGACGACCTCTGGGTGGGGCGCGGCGCGCAGGCCATGGCCCCGCCGGACCAGCAGGCACTGCACGACCTGTTGACCGCGAGCGTCCTGCTCGGCGAGGGCGACGCCCCCCGGCACCTCGACCTGCCGTCCGGCCTGTGCGCCGAGGTGCGGGTCGAGGAGGTGCGTGGTCGCGACGGGGAAGTGCTCGGCGCGGTCCTCGGCGGGTCGCCGGTGGAGGTCCACGTGGCGGCCGGGGGGACGGCGACGGCGGCCCGCGAGGCCCGCCGTCGCCAGGGCTCGCACGTCGCGCCGACCGCACGCCGGGACTTCGCCGCCGACCTGCACCGCGGCCCGTCGGCGGAGGCCTCCGAGGAGGCGCGGCTGCGGGCGAACCAGGAGCTCTTCAGCCCCTACGTCCGGGCCCGCCGCGACGCCACCGCCACGCTCGCGCACCGCCGGCACCTGCTGCTCGTGGGGGAGACCGGGGTCGGCAAGCGCACGCTGGCCCGCGAGCGCTTCGCCCACCTCTTCCCGCGCGGGACGTCGACGACGATCGACTGCTCGACCCTGGGCGACGGTCCCGGGCCCGACGACGTCGGGGTGGCGGGCGGCGAGGTCCACCTCGTGCTGCTCGACGGCGTGCACACCCTCACCCCGCGCAGCGCCCGCCGGCTCGACGAGGCGCTGCGGCCGCTGACGGTGCTGCCGGGCCGGGTGGTGGTCGTCGGCTGCCTGGACAGCGCGTCGGTCGACGCCGGCCGGCCCTACGGGCTGCTGCTGCGCCACTTCCACGAGACGGTGCGGGTGCCGGCGCTGCGCCACCGCTCCGACGAGCTCGCCGAGATCGCCGGCTCGGTGCTGCGCTCGACCAGCGGGGCTCGCTCGCTGCGGCTCTCGCACCAGGTCGTGCGCGTGCTCGAGGGCTACTCGTGGCCGGGCAACATCGCCGAGCTCGAGGACGTGCTGCGCTACGTCGTGGCCCGCAAGCCGGTCGGGGTGGTGCAGCCGCCCGACCTGCCGGCCTTCTGCTTCACCAGCGCGCCGCGGCTGACGATGCTCGAGACCGCCCAGGCCGACGCGATCATCCACGCGCTCTACGAGACCCGCGGCAACCGCTACAAGGCGGCCGCCATGCTCGGCATCGCTCGGTCCTCGCTCTATCGCAAGATCGACGCGTTCGGGATCAGCTACGTGGCGTAGGTGCACTCCGCGCACCTACGACGGGGGGTGAGCAGTGGATCGTGGCTGCTGCCCCGGCTCGTCGGGATGCAGCAGGCCAAGCGTCTGGCCGCCGGAGGAGTGACCGGGGAGTGTCCCGGGAGCGGGACAGTCGGTGGGCCGGAGCGGTCGGGGGGCGGAGCGGATCGTCTCGAAGTCGGACAGTCCAGGTGTGTCCTGCGCCACTAGCGTCGGTCGCGTCGCAGCGCAGCCACGGAGGTCTCGGAGGCCCATGCCATGAAGGCCCTTGTCTACCACGGTCCCGGTTCCAAGGCGTGGGAGGACGTTCCCGACGCCCGCGTCCAGGAGCCCACCGACGTCGTCGTCAAGGTCGACACGACGACGATCTGCGGGACCGACCTGCACATCCTGCAGGGCGACGTCGCGGCGGTCACCGACGGGCGCATCCTCGGGCACGAGGCGGTCGGGACGATCACCGAGGTCGGCGACGCGGTGCGGGGCTTCTCGGTGGGAGACCGGGTGCTCGTCCCGGCGATCACCAAGTGCGGCCGCTGCGAGTACTGCCAGCGCGGGATGCCGTCGCACTGCCAGACCGTCGGCGGGATCGGCTGGATCTTCGGCCACCTCATCGACGGCACGCAGGCCGAGTACGTGCGGGTGCCCTACGCCGACACCTCCCTGTACGTCGTCCCCGACTCGGTCACCGACGAGCAGGCGATCTTCCTCGCCGACTCGCTACCCACCGGCTACGAGGTGGGCGTGCTCGCCGGCGGAGTGCGTCCCGGCAACACCGTCGCCGTGGTGGGCGCGGGCGCGGTGGGGCTCTCGGCGGTGCTCACGACGGGGCTGTGGGGCGCCTCGAAGGTCATCGCGATCGACTCCAACAAGTTCCGGCTGGAGCGGGCGCTGGAGTTCGGGGCGACCGACGCGATCGAGGTCGGGCCGGGCACGGTCTCGGACGTCGTCGGACTGACCGACGGCCTGGGCGTCGACGTGGCGATCGAGGCGGTCGGCTACCCGGAGACCCTGCTCACGGCGGCGTCGCTGGTGCGCCCCGGCGGGACGATCGCGAACGTCGGTGTGCACGGCACCCCGGTGGAGATCCCGATGCAGGACATGTGGATCTCCAACGTCACGCTGACGATGGGCCTGGTCGACACGGTCTCGATCCCGACGCTGCTCAAGATGGTCGCGAGCGGGCGCATCCCGGCCGAGAAGATGGGCACGCACTCGTTCACGTTCGACCAGATCGACGAGGCCTACGACGTCTTCGCCAACGCCACGGCGAACCTCGCCCTCAAGGTCGTCATCACGCCCTGAGGTCGGCCCGCCCGGGTCCGGTGCGTCGGGTGGGTCGCGCGCCTCCGCATGATCACGGCACGAGGCGCCGGCTCCGGTACGCGCCGGCCTGCGCGGTGTGCCCCTGGCGAGGGACCGGGCCGGGCGGCGCCGACGCCCGCGCTCAGCCGGCGACGGCGGGCGTGCGCAGGTCGGCGGCCGGGAACGGCGGGAGCACGTCGGCCCGCATCGAGGCCCGCCCGGCCAGCCGCCACGCCCGCGCGACGAGGTCCGCGTCCTCGTCGGTGACGAGGTTGCCCATCACGCGCAGGGCCACCGTCATGAGCGCCCGCGAGCGCATGCCGACCGGGCCCGCCAGCGGCAGCAGCCTCGGCGTCGTCAGCAGCCCGGCCAGCCGCCGGGCGATGGAGAAGGCCGAGCCGTAGTGGCGGCGCAGCGTCGCGGGCCAGGCGAGGGTGAGGTCGGGCTCGTCGAGCAGGTCGACCACCGTCCGCCCGGTCTCCAGGCCGTAGTCGATGCCCTCGCCGTTGAGCGGGTTCACGCACCCCGCCGCGTCCCCGACGAGCGCCCAGTTGCGCCCGGCGACGCCGGAGACCGCGCCCCCCATCGGCAGCAGTGCCGAGGCGACGTCGCGCACCTCGCCCTCGAGCTGCCAGTCCTCGCGGCGCTGCGCCGCGTAGTGCGCGATGAGCGAGCGCAGCCGGAGGTTGGCGGGCCGGGCCGCCGTCGCGAGCGTCCCGACGCCGATGTTCACGTGCCCGTCGTGCAGCGGGAACACCCAGCCGTAGCCGGAGAGGACCTCGTCCTGCGCGCCCCGCAGCTCCAGGTGCGAGGAGATCCACTCGTCGTCGTGGCGCCCCGAGCGGACGTAGCCGCGGGCGGCCACGCCGTAGGCGGTGTCGCGGTGCCAGACCCGGCCCAGCAGCCTGCCGAGCGTCGACCGGGCGCCGTCGGCGACGACGAGGCGGCGGCAGCAGATCGTGTGCGGGCCGGCGTCGGTGGTGAACACGACGCCGTCCACCCGGTCGCCGTCGCGCTCGACGTCGATCGCGCGGGCGCCCTCGACCCCGGTGGCGCCGCAGTCGAGGGCCGCCCCGCGGATCCGCGTGTCCAGCTCCGTCCGGGCCACCGCGCCCCCGTGCGCCGGCAGGGACCCGCCGGGCCAGGGCAGCTCGAGCAGCTGCCCGAAGCCGGCTGCTCGGAGGCCCCGGTTCTCGCCGCGCCCGCGAACCCACTCGCCGAGGCCCAGGTGCGCCAGCTCGGCGACGGCGCGCGGGGTCAGGCCGTCACCGCACGCCTTGTCGCGGGGGAAGACGGCGGCGTCGGCGAGGACGACGTCGTGGCCGGCCCCGGCGGCGCGGGCCGCGGCGGCGGACCCGGCGGGGCCGGCGCCCACGACGAGGACGTCGGTGCGGGTCGGGATGCTCACGGTGTCCAGGGTGCCCGTCTCGTTCAGCCCGCGAGGAAGCTGAGACGGACGCGACGGCTCGGGTTGTCGCCGTTGGTGTCGACCAGGCAGACCGACTGCCAGGTGCCCAGCGCCATCCGTCCACCGAGCACCGGAAGCGAGAGCGAGGGGCTGACCAGGGCGGGCAGCACGTGGTCGCGGCCGTGGCCGGGGGACCCGTGCCGGTGGCCCCAGCGGTCGTCGGCGGGCAGGAGCTCGCGCAGCTGACGGAGCAGGTCGTCGTCGCTGCCCGCGCCGGTCTCGATGACGGCGAGCCCGGCGGTGGCGTGCGGCACGAACACGTGCAGCAGCCCGTCCTGCGTCCCGCCGTCACCTCCGCCGGACACGAAGCGCTCGCACTCCCCGGTGATGTCGCGCACGGCCTCGTCGCCGCCGGTCCGGATCTCGATCTCCTCGCTGCGCATCACCTACGAGCCTACGGCGCTCACACGATGCGTCAGAATCGCCCGGCCCGCCTCGCGACGAAGCGGATTTCCTGCCACTGGTTGCAAGCAACGCCGCGTCGCTTGCATCGGGGGCCGCCCCGATCAGAGAGGACCTCGCCCATGAGCGGTCACGCCGGAGTCGCCGTGGTCACGGGAGCCGGCCGCGGCATCGGCGCCGGGATCGCGCGGGCGCTCTCGGCCCGCGGGCACCACCTCGTCGTCACCGACGTGGCCGCCGACACCGCCCGCGCCACCGCCGACGCCCTCGACGGTCCCGCCACCGCGATGCCCCTCGACGTCCGGGACCCCTCCGCCCACCGCGCGGTCGCCCTCGCGGCGGCCGACCTCGGGGAGGTCACGGTCTGGGTCAACAACGCCGGCGTCCTCTCGACCGCCCCGGTGTGGGAGTCCACCGACGCCGAGGTCACCGCCACGGTCGAGATCAACACCCTCGGCGTGGTCCACGGGTGCCGCGCCGCCGTCGAGGTCATGCGCCGCGGCGACATCCTCAACGTGGTGTCGCTGTCGGGCCTCGGGCCCACGCCCGGGCTCGCGATCTACGGCGCCAGCAAGGCGGCGGCCCTGTCCTACTCGCAGGCGCTGCACATCGAGATGGGGGCGGCCCGACGCCCGATCCGGGTGCGCGCCCTGTGCCCCGACGCGGTGAGCACCGAGCTGCTGCACGCCGTCTCCGACCGGCCCAGCTCGGCGCTGCTCTTCACCGGGCCCCGGGTGCTCGGCGTCGACGAGGTCGTCGAGGGGGCGATGGACCTGCTCTCCTCCCGGCGTCAGCTCAAGGTCCTGCCGGCGTGGCGCGGATGGCTCACCCGGACACAGTCCGTGCTGCCGGCTGCCGCCAGGTACCTGACCCCCGTGGTCGCCCGCGTCGGTGAACGGCGCCGTCCGGTGCGGTGACCGGCCGAGCGGTCCGGGGGTCGTGACGTTCCCGTGATCTGACAGGCTACGGTGTGCGCCGGTCGTCGTCCCCCGATCGTGGAGGCCGGATGCTCCTCGTCGCCCCCGATCCCCGCCTGGGGATCGCGCCGGAGCGCATCAGCCGGGTCCGCACCCTGATCGACGGGCTGCCCACGGCGCCCGGGCTCGCCGTCGCACTGCCCGGAGGACCCGACGGCGAGCTCGACGCGGTGGTCCTGCGTCCCGACGGCGTCCTCGGGCTCGTCCCGGCGGCCGCGGCGCGGCGCGTGGGGGTCGGTGCGGGTGCCTCCGGCGGCCAGGGGGCAGGCTCCGAGGAGCTCGCGGCGGCCGAGATCGACCGGCTGCTCGCCCTCGCCGACCCCGTGCCGACCGCGCCCCGCCAGGTCGTCCAGATCGTCGCCCGCCGCCCGCCGAGCGCCTCCCGCCACGAGGACCCGGAGCGCACCGACGAGGACCACGGCGTCGGCGTCGCCACCGGCGCCCGGCTCGTGCTCACCGCCTCGGCCGGGCCGACCGTCCTCGACGCCGCCGAGGTGAGGCGCCTGCTCGAGGCGTGGCGGCTCGCCGAGTTCGTCCCCGACGGCCTCGACCTGCAGGCCGCGGGCTTTCCCGGCGTGCTTCCCGACGGCGGGTCCGGCTCGGCGCCGCGTCCGGTCTCGCCGAAGGCGCTGTCGTCGAACGCGCTGTCGTCGAACCCGGGCTCGTCCCACCCGTCGACCCCGCCGGTGCCCGTCGCGCGGTCGTCCTTCGCCTCGGGCCCGGGAGGCCTGCCGGAGCCGTCGGGACCGTCGCGGACGGGGGTCCTGCCCGAGGTCGACGAGCAGCAGCCACGGCCGCCGACGGCCCCGATACCGGTCAGCCCCGAGCCGGTGGCCGATGCCGCTCCGTCGGCCGGTCCGTGGGTCTCCGACGGCGGGAGCGGGCCCCGGCGTCGACGCGAGCGGCGGGGCCGGCTCGTGGTGGGCGGTTGGTTGCGTACCTGGCGTGGGCTCGGGGTCACCGCCGCGGTCACCTTCGGTGTGGCGCTCGGCGTGGCCGTCCTGGTGGTTCGCGGGGTCTCGCCCGCGCCGGAGGACGTGGCCGCCCAGCCGGTGCGGGTCGTGGACGGGGTGGCGTGGACCCAGCGCGTCGTGACCACCGACCCCACCTGCGAGGGGCACGCGTACGGCGAAGCGGTCCAGTTCCTGCACCAGCACCCGTGCGCCCAGCTCGACCGCTCGCTGTGGTCCGGCGACGTGGGCGGCAGTCCGATGGTCGCGTCGGTGGCGGTGGTGCGGATGGGCGATGCGGCCTCGGCGACGGCGTTCAAGGCGCTCGTCGACTCGTCGGGCACCGGCAACGTCGCGGACCTGCTGCGCGAGGGCAAGGGCTTCCCCGGCGCGCCCGCGTCGCTGTCGGCGAGCGCCGGCTACGGCTCGGCCCAGGTGGGGGAGTCGGTGGTGATCGCGGAGACCACGACCGGGGCCGGGGCGGCGTCGGTCGCGGAGAGCACGCTCGACCGGGCCGCCCGCCAGGCGCTCGGCCTGCGCTGATCGATCGGCAGACCCCGAGCGCGAAGATCAGGAGCACTGGGCGCAGGACGCGGCCCGGGAGGAGCGCAGCGTGCCCCTCGCACGGGACCGGGTGCGCCCGAGCCCGCCGACGAAGGGAACCCTCGACCGGCTCTACCGCACGAAGGGTCCCCTCGCGCAGAACTGGATAGGTCCTCAGCGGGTGCCGGGGAACGGGGGCACCAGCGGCTGGATGCCGGAGAGCCGGCGCCAGCGCACCCCGACATCGGCTGCCGACACCATGGCCTGCACCCCGCTGCGGCGCAGGCCCGGGTCGTCGGTGCGCTCCAGGACCGCACGCCACCCGACCGCGGTGTCGTCCTCGGCGACGACGAGCAGGGCGGCCGCGCTCGCCGCGTCGGTGACCGGGCGCGGGGTGGCGTAGGCGGCCGCGGCGGGTGCCGGCGCGACCCCGGCCGCCTCGCAGAGCGCCACCAGCGCGTCCCGGCGCTCCCGGTGGGCCAGGGCGGCCCGGGCGAGGGCGCCCTGGTCGTCGGCCGGCAGGTAGGCGCTCGCGAGCCCGCAGGACCAGACCGCGGCGTGCTCGGCGCCCAGCGCGGCCTGCACCGCGGCCCGGGTGTCGGCGTCGTCCAGCGGTCCCGTCACGCCTGCACCTCCACGAGCCCGCCGCACGCCGCGGCCACGGAGGCGACGAGACCGCTGCGGTAGCGCGCCGTGCGCACCGCGAGCTCCGAGCCCGCGTCCCGTGCCGCCACCAGGGAGGTGCGCAGCGCCGCGGTGGCCGCCGCGGACGACGACGGCGGGGCCGGGTCCGGGATCGGCGCGGCCACCGCGTCGGACCGGTCGGGGCGGGCACGGCGGATCTCCGCGGCGAGCGAGTCGGCGTGGGCGGCGCGTGTCTGCGCGACCGGGCCCACCCGCGCGGCGAGGTCGGGGAACGCCCGCCCGGACACCGTGGCGAGCGCCGCGTCGGCGCGTGCCGCCGCGAGCGGGGCCTCCAGCTCGTCCGGGCCCTCGTCGGCGTTCCCGCAGGCCGCCACGAGCGCGGTCGCCGCCCCTGCCAGGGCCAGAGCCGCCGTCCCGCGCAGCACGCTGCGCCGTGACGGGGAGGGGAGGTCCATCGGCGGTCATCCTGCCAGTCCGGCCCGGGCACCGACGGGACGCCGGGCGGGGTCGCCGGTCCGCGGCGCGGGCTAGGCTGGGTGTCCCGCGGGCGCCCCGTCGCCGCCCCGCGGCGCTCCCAGTCCGGACTCCCAGCGAGGAGGACCCCGCCGTGTCCCGTGCGCCCGTGGGCTCACCCACCGGTGCCGTCGTGAACGCCCTGTCGCCCGTCGTCGACGACGTCGTGGCGCGCGCCGGCTTCGTGCTCGACGAGCTCGACGTGCGCCCCGCCGGGCGCCGCCTGGTCGTGCGCGTCACCGTCGACTCGCCCGACGCGCCGGGGGTCGACGACGGCCCGGCGGGCGGCGTCGACCTCGACGCGGTCGCCGAGCTCTCCCGCGACGTCTCGGCCGCCGTCGACGCCCGCGAGGCCGAGGATCCGGCGGTGCGCGCCGCGCTCGCCGGCGCCTACACCCTCGAGGTCACCACACCCGGCACCGACCGGCCCCTCACCGAGCCGCGTCATTGGCGGCGGGCGTGGCTGCGCCGTGTCGCAGTCACCCGCACCGGGGGAGAGACCCTCACCGGGCGGGTCGGTGGCGTGGACGAACCCGCCGAGGGACCGGCGACGGTCACCCTCGCCGTCGGGAAGGAGCTGCGCACCGTGGCCCTCGACGAGGTGTCGCGGGCGGTCGTCGAGGTCGAGTTCAAGCCCGCTCCCGACGCCGAGGTGTCGGCCCTGCGCGAGTCGCGACGCCAGAGCACGGTGGAGGACCAGTGAAGGTCGACCTGATGGCCCTGCGCGCGATCGAGCGCGACAAGGACATCTCCTTCGAGACGGTCGTCTCGGCCATCGAGTCGGCCCTGCTCTCGGCCTACCGGCAGACCGGCCGGGAGACCCCGGGCGCGCGCGCCGAGATCGACCGCGACACCGGCGAGATCCGGGTGCTCGTCCCCGAGCTCGGGGAGGACGGCGAGCCGGTCGGGGAGGTCGACGACACCCCCGCGGGATTCGACCGCATCGCCGCGGCGACCGCGCGCCAGGTCATCGTCGCCAAGCTGCGCGACGCGGAGAACGAGCGCAGCTACGGCGAGTACGCCACCCGCGAGGGCGAGGTCGTCTCCGGGGTCGTGCAGCGCGACGCCCGCGCCAACGCGCGGGGGGTCGTCGTCGTCGACATCGGGTCGGTCGAGGGCGTCCTCCCGTCCGCCGAGCAGGTCCCCGGCGAGAGGCTGGAACACGGCGAGCGGGTGCGCTGTTACGTCATCGGGGTCACGAGGACCCCGCGGGGCACGGCCGTGACGCTCTCCCGCACGCACCCGAACCTGGTGCGCAAGCTCTTCGCGTTCGAGGTCCCCGAGATCGCCAGCGGGGCGGTGGAGATCACCGCGATCGCCCGGGAGGCGGGGTACCGGTCGAAGATCGCGGTCCGCTCGAACGTCGCGGGGCTCAACGCCAAGGGTGCCTGCATCGGCCCGATGGGCGCGCGGGTGCGCGGCGTCATGGACGAGCTGCACGGTGAGAAGATCGACATCATCGACCACTCCGACGACCCCGCGGAGTTCGTGGGCAACGCCCTCTCGCCGTCGAAGGTCGTCTCGGTGGAGGTGACCGACGAGCGGGCGCGCGCCGCCCGTGTCGTGGTCCCCGACTACCAGCTCTCGCTCGCGATCGGCAAGGAGGGCCAGAACGCCCGCCTCGCCGCGCGTCTCACCGGATGGCGTATCGACATCCGGTCCGACGCCCAGCCCGAGGACGCCGAGCCCGAGACGGATTTGGTGGCGCCGTAGCGCCCCAGGTCGTCGTCACAGGGCCGTTCTTGGTGTGCGGGCGAGCGCGGTAGAGTGACCCATGGCCCGGACCCGCCCGGCCCCTCGCGAGGAAGTACCGATCGACGGACCGGTGCGCACCTGCGTGGGGTGCCGATCGCGGGGCCCGGTGTCGGAACTGCTGCGAGTGGTGGCCGTGGACGGGGCATGCGAGCCCGACCCACGGCGTCGCAAGCCGGGGCGGGGAGCCTGGGTGCATCCCGCCACGGACTGTCTGCACCGCGCGGAGCGCCGATCGGCGTTCCCCAGGGCGCTGCGCGTCCCGGGGCCGCTCGACACCGGCGCGCTGCACGCACTGCTCGAGGCGGACCCGGCGCCGGACACCCGGGTGACGGCCCCGACGCCCGTCGGAGCCGGAGGACGAGGAAGTAGGTCGACCCCCGATGAGCCAGCCGTGAAGCACTCGCGATGAGCGCGCAGGCGTAGGACACGAGGTCGCGGGCACGCCGCCGACCTCGAGAATGAGGAGATCAGTGGCAGGCAAGGCCCGGGTGCACGAGCTCGCGAAGGAGCTCGGCGTCACCAGCAAGCAGGTACTCACGCAGTTGGAGTCCCTCGGCGAGTTCGTCAAGTCGGCGTCCTCGACGGTGGAGGCCCCGGTCGCGCGCAAGCTGCGCGACTCCATGAACGGCGGCGGCAACGGCAACGGCGGCGCCGCCCGCAAGCCGCGTCCCGGGGCACGCCCCGGCGCATCCGGCACCGGTGGCGGCGCCCCGGCGCCCGCCCCGGGGCCGCGTCCCGGCAGGCCCAGGCCCGGACCGTCCGCTCCCGCCGCCCCGGCGGCTCCGGAGGCTCCGGCGGCCTCGGCCGCCGCGCCGGCGGCGCCCGAGGCGGACGCCCCCGCGGCCCCGCCGTCGGACGCCCCTTCGCGACCCGGGTCCGAGCGCCCGTCCGCCCCGGCCCCCGGGCCGTCGCGGGACGCCACCCGCCCGGCCCCGCGCCAGAGCGGCACCGACCGCCCGGACCGGCCGCCCCGCCAGGGCGGCATCCCACGGCCCGGGGCCCCGCGAGGCGGGCGGGACGGCGGCACGATCGAGCGCGGCGGGGACCAGCGTCAGGGCGCGTCCCGTCCCGGACAGTCCCGGCCGGGCCAGTCCGGTGGGCAGCAGCAGCGCCCGGCCGCGGCCGCCGCGTCCGGTGACGCGAGCACGGTCGCGCCGCGCCCGCAGGCGCCCAAGCCGGGCCCGAAGACGCCGCGCGTCGGCAACAACCCGTTCGGCGTCGGCTCCGGCGCGCCGCCGCGGCCGCAGGGCCCGCGTCCCGGTGGCGGTGCCGCCGGTGGCGAGCGCCCGCCGCGTCCGCCGCGGGACGGCGAGGCCGGCACCAACGCGGTGCCCCGTCCGGCGCGCGACGGCGAGCGTCCGGCCGCGAACGACCGTCCGCCGCGTCCCGGCGGCACGGGTGGCGCGACCCCGGGCAACATGCCCCCGCGCCCGAACCCCGGCATGATGCCGACCCGCCCGACGGGTCCCGCCGGTCGCGGCGGCCCCGGTGGCCCCGGTGGCCCCGGTGGCCGTTCCGGTCCCGCCGGTCGCCCCGGTGGTGGCGCCGGTCGTCCCGGCGGCGGTGGCGGTGGCGGTGGCTTCCGTCCCGGAGGCGGTGGCGGTCCCGGCGGCGGTGGCGGAGGAGCGCCCGCGGGCGGCTTCCGCGGTCGTCCCGGTGGTGGCGGCGGCCGTGGTCGTGGTGGCGGTGCCGCCGGTGCGTTCGGTCGCCCGGGTGGTCCCGCGCGCCGTGGCCGCAAGTCGAAGCGGCAGAAGCGCCAGGAGTTCGACAACATGCAGGCGCCCTCGGTCGGCGGTGTCCGCCTGCCGAAGGGCAAGGGCGAGACCGTCCGGCTGCCCCGTGGCGCCTCGCTGACCGACTTCGCGGAGAAGATCGACGCGAACCCGGCGTCGCTGGTCCAGGTGCTCTTCCACCTCGGCGAGATGGTCACGGCCACGCAGTCGGTGTCCGACGACATCCTCGAGCTGCTCGGCGGCGAGATGAACTACGACGTGCAGGTCGTGTCCCCCGAGGAGGAGGACCGCGAGCTGCTGGAGTCGTTCTCGATCAGCTACGGCTCCGACGAGGGCGACGAGGAGGACCTGCAGGCCCGCCCGCCGGTCGTCACCGTCATGGGTCACGTCGACCACGGCAAGACCCGTCTCCTGGACACGATCCGGAAGACGCGCGTGGCCGAGGCCGAGGCCGGTGGCATCACGCAGCACATCGGTGCCTACCAGGTCGACACCGAGCTCGAGGGTGTCGAGCGGGCCATCACCTTCATCGACACCCCCGGTCACGAGGCGTTCACCGCCATGCGTGCCCGGGGTGCGAAGTCCACGGACATCGCGGTGATCGTGGTGGCGGCCGACGACGGCGTCATGCCGCAGACGGTGGAGGCGATCAACCACGCCCAGGCGGCCGACGTGCCGATCGTGGTCGCGGTGAACAAGATCGACAAGGAGGGGGCGAACCCCTCCAAGATCCGTCAGCAGCTCACCGAGTACAACCTCGTCGCCGAGGAGTTCGGCGGCGACACGATGTTCGTCGACATCTCGGCACGCGAGAACATCAACATCGACGGGCTGCTCGAGGCCGTCCTGCTCACCGCGGACGCTTCGCTGGACCTGCGCGCCAACCCCGACATGGAGGCCCAGGGCGTCGCGATCGAGGCCCACCTCGACCGCGGCCGCGGTCCCGTGGCGACGGTGCTGGTCCAGCGCGGGACGCTGCGCGTCGGGGACTCGGTGGTCGCCGGCGACGCGTCGGGCCGGGTGCGACGCATGCTCGACGAGTTCGGGGAGGACGTGCGCGAGGCGCTGCCCTCCCGTCCGGTGCAGGTCATCGGCTTCACCTCGGTGCCCGGTGCCGGTGACACGTTCCTCGTCGTCGACGAGGACCGGGTCGCCCGTCAGATCGCCGACCGGCGGCGCGCCCGCGAACGCAACGCCGAGCTCGCCAGCCGCCGCAAGCGCATCTCGCTCGAGGACCTCGACGCCGCGCTGAAGGAGACCAACGAGCTCAACCTGATCATCAAGGGTGACAACTCGGGTACCGTCGAGGCGCTCGAGGACGCCCTCACGAAGATCGACGTGGGCGACGAGGTGCAGCTGCGCGTGCTGCACCGTGGCGTCGGCGCGATCACCGAGGGCGACATCAACCTCGCGATCGCGTCCAACGTCATCGTCATGGGCTTCAACGTCCGCGCGGAGGGCAAGGCCACCGAGCTGGCCAACCGCGAGGGCATCGACATCCGCTACTACTCGGTCATCTACGCGGCGATCGACGAGATCGAGCAGGCTCTCAAGGGCATGCTCAAGCCGATCTACGAGGAGGTCGAGCTCGGCACCGCGGAGGTGCGCGAGGTCTTCCGCTCCTCCAAGGTCGGGGCGATCGCCGGGTGCCTGGTGACCGACGGGATCATCCGCCGCAACGCCAGGGCACGCCTGGTGCGCGACGGCGCGGTGGTCGCGGAGAACCTGACGATCTCGTCGCTCAAGCGGTTCAAGGACGACGCGACCGAGGTCCGCGACGGCTACGAGTGCGGTCTGACGCTCGGGTCGTTCAACGACCTCAAGGTCGATGACAAGATCATGACCTACGAGATGCGGGAGAAGCCGCGCGAGTAGTTCGCGCGGTGCGCTCGTGCGTGCCCTATCGGTGTGCTGTATTACCGAGCCGTGCCCAGGCACGGAAACGCACGCACACGTCCCGAAGGGACGAACGTGTACGTCGGCGCTCTCGAGCTCGACCTGCTGCTCGGCGACATCGGGAGCATCAAGGAGAAGCGTTCCGTGGTGCGCCCGGTCGTCGCCGAGATCAAGCGCAGGTTCGCTGTCTCGGTCGCCGAGGCCGGACACCTCGACCTCCACCGCCGCGCCCTCATCGGCGTGGCGGTGGTGGCCGCGGACGCCGGGCACGTCACCGACGTGCTCGACCACTGCGAGCGCCTGGTGAGCTCCCGTCCCGAGCTCCAGGTGCTCTCCGCGCGGACCCGCTGGCTGGGCCCGCACGACGACTGATCTGTTGGAGGAAAGGCCCGAGATGGCCGATGCACCCCGGGCCCGACGGCTCGCCAAGCGGATCATCCAGATCGTCGCCTCGACCCTGGAGCACGAGGTGAAGGACCCGCGCCTGGCGATGGTGACGATCACCGACGCCCGGCTCACGGGCGACCTGCGCGAGGCGACGGTCTACTACACCGTCTACGGCGGCGAGGCCGACCGGTCCGCCAGCGCGGCCGCGCTGGCCAGCGCGAAGGGCGTCGTGCGCACCGCCGTCGGTCGCCAGACCGGCGTGCGGCACACGCCGTCGATCGCGTTCGTCCCGGACGTGGTCCCCGAAGGCGCCGCGCGGATGGAGGAGCTCCTCGCGGGTGCCCGGGCGGCGGACGCCGAGGTCGCCTCGCAGGCCGCCGCGGCCTCCTACGCCGGGGAGCCCGACCCGTACCGCAGGCCGCCGGAGGACGACGACCCCGAGGACCAGCTCGAGGACCTGCCGGACGCGCTGGAGGACCCGTCGCGGTGACCCCTCGCGCGGTGGGGATAACGGGACCCGCCGTCGTGCAAGCGGAGCGGCGTTGCTTGCATCCAGTGGCAGTTTTCCCACATCGTCGAGGGACTGGCATGGGCCGATGACGACGTCGCTCGACGCCGGACCGGTCCGGGTGCTGTCGCTCTCGGCGGCCGCGCTCGTCGTCCTCGTCGCCGAACCGCTCTACCTGCTCGTCGACACCGCCGTCGTCGGGCGGCTCGGCGCCCTGCCGCTCGGGGCGCTCGCCGTCGGCGCCGTCGTCCTCGCCCAGGTGTCCTCGCTGGGCACCTTCCTCGCCTACGGCACCACCGCCCGGGCGGCCCGCGCGTACGGCGCCGGCCGGCGGGACCGCGCGATCGCCGAGGGGGTCGCCGCGACGTGGCTGGCGCTGCTCGCGGGCCTCGCCGTCGTCGGGGTCGGGCAGCTGGTCGCGCGGCCGGTCGCGGAGGCGCTCGGCGGCGGTGGCCCCCTCACCGACGCCGCGGTCTCCTGGCTGCGGATCGCGCTGTGCGGGGCCCCGGGGATCCTCGTCGCGATGGCCGGCAACGGCTGGATGCGCGGCGTGCAGTCGACCCGCGCCCCCGTCGTCGTCGTGCTGGCGGGCAACGGGGCCTCGGCGCTCGCGAGCCCGTTCCTCGTCCACGGAGCCGGGGGCTGGGGCGGGCTGGGCCTCGAGGGCTCGGCGATCGCGAACGTCGCGGCGCAGTCGGTGGTGCTGGTGCTCTTCAGCGCCGCGCTGGTGCGCGAGGCGCTCGCGCTGCGGGTGCCGCTGCGTCCCGTACCCGCCGACCTGCGGGCCCAGCTCGGCCTCGGGCGCGACCTGCTGCTGCGCAGCCTCGCCTTCCAGGCCTGCTTCCTCTCGGCCACCGCGGTCACCGCCCGGTTCGGGGCGGCCTCGGTCGCCGCGCACCAGGTCGTGCTCCAGCTCTGGACGTTCATGGCGACGGTGCTGGACTCGCTCGCGATCGCGGCGCAGCAGCTGGTCGGCGCGGCGCTGGGCGCGTCGTCGGGAACGGCGGCGCGGGTGGCGACCGGCCGGGTGACCCGCTACGGGCTGGTGCTCGGTGTCGTCGCGGGTGTGGTCTTCGCCGCACTCGCCGGGGTCCTGCCGGAGGTGTTCAGCCCGGACCCGACGGTGCTCGCGACCATCCCGGACGCGTGGTGGTTCTTCGTCGCGCTGCAGCCCGTCGCCGGATACGTCTTCGCCCTCGACGGGGTGCTCCTCGGCGCCGCGGACGCCGCCTTCCTGCGCAGACTCACCCTGGGATCGGCGGTCCTGGGCTTCCTGCCCCTGATCTGGCTGTCGCTGGCGTTCGGGTGGGGGCTCGCCGGGGTGTGGGCCGGCCTGTCGTTGTTCATGGTCGGCCGGGCGCTCGGCGTCGGCCTGCGGGCGCGCGGCGACCGGTGGATGGTGCCCGGGGGCCTCTGAGCAGCCGCGACGGATGCGAGGCAGGATGCCGGACGACGACCATCGTCCCCGGCTCGAGGAGGTCTCGCAGACCATGACCGCACCCAGTTCCCGCGTCGCCGTCGTCACGGGGGCCGCCCGTGGCCTCGGGGCCGCCACCGCGCTGCGCCTCGCCGCCGAGGGGGCGGCCGTCGCGGTGATCGACCTCGAGGAGAGCGCGGCCAAGGGCACCGCGGACGCGATCACCGACGCCGGGGGGCGCGCCATCGCGATCGGTGCCGACGTCGCCGACTCGGCGGCGGTCGAGGCCGCGGTGGAGCGGGTGGTCGCCGAGCTCGGGCCGCCCACCGTGCTCGTCAACAACGCCGGCATCACCCGCGACAACCTGCTGTTCAAGATGACCGAGGCCGACTGGGACGCCGTGATGGGGGTGCACCTGCGCGGCTCGTTCCTCATGACCCGCGCGTGCCAGAAGTACATGGTCGCCGCCGGGTGGGGGCGGATCGTCAACCTGTCCTCGACCTCGGCGCTGGGCAACCGCGGGCAGGTCAACTACTCCGCGGCCAAGGCCGGGCTGCAGGGGTTCACCAAGACCCTCGCGATCGAGCTCGGCCGCTTCGGGATCACCGCCAACTGCGTCGCCCCCGGCTTCATCGCCTCGGAGATGACCAGGGCCACCGCCGAGCGGCTCGGGGTGCCGTGGGAGGACTTCATGGCCATGCGCGCCAAGGAGATCCCGGTGCAGCGGGCCGGGGCGCCCGAGGACATCGCCAACATGGTCGCGTTCTTCGTCGACGAGCGCTCCGGGTTCGTCTCCGGCCAGGTCATCTACGTCGCCGGGGGCCCGAAGACCTAGTCACGCTGTCGGGGGTCGGTGCTCTGATCGCCGGCATGAGCGGGACACGGCACGACGACGCGGACGACGGGGACCAGGGCGGCGGCTCGGTCGAGGGTGGATGGGACCCGGGGGCCCTCACGTGGCTGCGGGAGGTGCGCGACCGGTGGCGCGCGCTCGGGGTCCTCGAGCTGCTCGAGGAGACCGTCGCGACGGTGTGGGAGCGCAACGTCGCCCGCCACGACCCGGCGGTGGCGGGGGACACGCCGATGACCCTCGGGATCACCTCGTCGGAGAACCTGCGGATCGTGCTGCTGCGGGCCGCCCCGGAGTGGGAGCCGCGGGGCGTCCTCATCGGCGCCCCGTGGAACTCCCTGGCCGTCGCGCACGACGCGGTGGTCCTGCACCTGATGAAGGCTCCCGACGCTGCGGGGAGCCGTCCGGACTTCTCGACGCTGCGCTGGGTCGGTGAGGTGCGCTCGGCGGCAGCGACGGTGAACGGCCTGGTCTACGCCCGCTCCCGGGACGACCGCACGGGGCAGCTGTGGTTCGACGGCTTCGGGCTCCCGCCGCCGGTCGAGCCCGCCGACGGGCACGTCGGGCTGCGCCACGTGGTCCTGGTGTGGACGGGGTGCGCGGCCACGTCGACCACCGCCGGCTGGCTCGCGGTGCCGTGGGAGCACGACGCCGGGCCGACGTGGCTCGCGGCACTGCCGGTCTGGGCACATGGACCCGACGCCGTGCCGGCTCCGCGGCGGGTGCCCGTGGTGTCGGTGTCCTTCGACCGCATCACGCCCGACACCGTGAGGTCCGCTCATCGCCGGGCATGATGCCCCGCGATGAACGCGCGCCGTCCGCCGAAGCACCCACCACCGCCGCCCGGCCTGCTCGTGGTCGACAAGCCCGCCGGGTGGACCTCGCACGACGTGGTCGGACGGGCGCGGCGCCTGGTCGGGACGCGGAAGGTGGGCCACGCCGGCACGCTCGACCCGATGGCCACCGGCGTGCTGGTCCTCGGGGTGGAGCGCGCCACCAAGCTCCTCGGCCACCTCGCGCTCGACACCAAGACCTACCTGGCCACCGTCCGGCTCGGCGTCGAGACCTCGACCGACGACGCGGAGGGCGAGCCGCGCGGCGGGGCCGACGCGAGCGGGGTGACCGACGCGGCGATCGCGGCGGCCGTGGCCACGCTGACGGGCGACATCGCGCAGGTCCCGAGCACGGTGTCGGCCATCAAGGTGGACGGCAGGCGGGCCTACGAGCGGGTCCGCGCCGGCGAGGAGGTCACCCTCGAGGCACGCCCCGTGCACGTGGCGCGCTTCGACGTGCTCGCGACCCGTCGGGAAGGCGCGACGGTGGACCTCGACGTGCTCGTCGACTGCTCGTCGGGCACGTACGTGCGCGCGCTGGCGCGGGACCTGGGCCGCGGGCTCGGTGTCGGTGGCCACCTCACCGCGCTGCGCCGCACGCGCGTCGGGCCGTTCACCCTCGCCCACGCCCGCGACCTCGACACCCTCACCGCGCAGGCCGAGGGGGAGCACGGCCGCGCGGAGCTCTCGCTCGACCTCGACGCCGCGGTGGACACCGCCTTCCCGCGCCGGGAGGTCGATGCCGTCGGCGCCTCCGACCTCGCCCACGGTCGGCCGCTGCCCGCCACCGGCACGGCCGGGACCACCGCGGTGTTCGGGCCCGACGGGCACGTCGTGGGGCTCGTCGCCGACGAACGCGGGCGCGCCCATCCCGTCCTGGTGCTCGCCCCGGCGGGGTGATCCGAGGGCGGGCCGGGTCACTGAGGCACGTGGGGCAGGTGCTGGTCGGCCGCGCGCTGCCTGGTGTGCCCCTGATCATCCGGCGAGCGCGGACCGGGCGAACACCCCGACGGTGTGCCGTGCCGATCCTGCCGGGAACCCGGGATCGCGCGGCCGTAGGCTGACACGCGTTCGCCACCCGATGGACCCGAGACCCACGGAGCACCCCGGAGGCCCGAAGCAGTGCAACGCTGGCGCGGTCGTGACGGCGTACCCCCGGGCTGGGGTCGTTGCGTGGTCACCATCGGCGTGTTCGACGGGGTGCACCGCGGCCACCAGGAGCTGATCGGGCAGGCCGTCGCGCGGGCCCGCGAGCTCGGCGACCTCCCGACCGTGCTCATCACGTTCGACCCGCACCCCACCGAGGTCCTGCGACCGGGCTCCCACCCGGCGCAGCTGACGACCCTGACCCGCCGGGCGGAGCTGGTCGCCGAGCTCGGCGTCGACGCGTTCTGGGTGCTGCCCTTCACCCAGGAGTTCGCCCACGTCTCGCCCGCCGAGTTCGTCCACGAGCTGCTCGTCGACCGCCTGCACGCCTCCGCGGTCGTCGTCGGCCGCAACTTCACCTACGGCTACAAGGCGGCCGGGGACGTCGCCGAGCTGGAGCGGCTCGGGCAGCGCTTCGGGTTCGAGGCCATCGGGCTCGACCTGGTGGCCGACGGTGACCGCGGACGCAGGGTGACGTTCTCGTCGACCTACATCCGCAGCTCGATCGCGGCGGGCGACGTCGAGGCGGCGGCCGACGCGCTGGGCCGCCCGCACCGGGTCGAGGGCGTCGTCGTGCGCGGTGACCAGCGCGGCCGCGGGCTCGGCTACCCGACCGCGAACGTCGCCGCGACCGAGCACGCCGCGGTCCCGGCCGACGGGGTGTACGCGGGGTGGTTCGTCCGCGGCGACCAGGCCCTCCCGGCCGCGGTCTCGGTGGGCACCAACCCGACGTTCTCCGGGCACGTCCGCACCGTCGAGGCATTCGTGCTCGACCACGACGAGGACTTCTACGGCCAGCGGGTGGGGGTGGACTTCGTCGCCCGGGTGCGGGGGATGACGCGCTTCGACTCCATCGAGGAGCTCATCACCGCCATGGAGGGCGACGTCACCGCCACGCGCGAGCTGCTCGGGCTGTGACCGCAGTGCGGCTGTTCGTCGCGGTGTACCCCGACGAGGCCGTGAACGCGGCCGCCGACGCCGCGCTCGAGCGGGCGCTGCGGCGGGCTCCCGACGCGGACCGCTGGCGCCCGGTGGCCCGGGAGCGCCGGCACGTGACGCTGCACTTCCTCGCCGACGCCGACCCCGACGCCACGGCCGCGGCGCTGCGACGCGCCCTCGCGGGTCACCCGGCGCCCACGCTGGGCACGGAAGGAGCCGGCGTGTTCGGCACCGCCCTGTGGCTCGGGGTGCGGCCCACCGACCCCCGCGCCTGGGCGCACCTGGTGGCCGCGGCCGGGGGCGACCCCGCCACGCACGTCCCCCACCTGACCGTCGCGCGGTGCCGCGGGCGGGTGCCGGACGTCCCGCAGGAGCTGGCGGACGACCGGGGCCCGGCCTGGACCCCACGCGAGGCGCTGCTGGTCACCGGCGGGGGCCGCCACCGGGTGGTCGAGCGGTTCCCGCTGGTGGGACGCCCGGGCGCCGGGGAGGGTGTCGGAGCGGACCGGTAGACTCAGGTGTGATCCGGCTGCGGTCCGTGGCGGCCGGACGCGCCGGACGGGGCGCCCGAGCAGTCAATGCAGCAGGCAGCGAACGCAGCAGGCGGCCCGGCCTCCCGACGCACCTGGACACGGCACCGGTCGCGCGGCCCAGGGTCGCGCGGACGGGCAGGACCCCCGAGCACCGAGGAGCACCACCGACGTGGCCCTGACCACCGAGCAGAAGCGCACGATCCTCGCCGACTACGGCGTGCACACCACCGACACGGGCTCGCCCGAGGCTCAGGTCGCGCTGCTGACGCAGCGGATCATCCAGCTCACCGAGCACCTGAAGACCCACAAGCACGATCACCACTCCCGGCGCGGCCTGCTCCTGCTGGTCGGGCGCCGCCGACGGCTGCTGAAGTACGTGGCCTCGGTGGACATCACGCGCTACCGGTCGCTCATCGAGCGGCTGGGTCTGCGCCGCTAGACCCCTGGGCCGCCCGCGTCTCGCGAGGGACGCGGGCGGCCCGATCCGTACCAGATCCCGCACAACGACGAGCCCCGCCACCGCAACGCCGGTGGACGACCGATCCGACCCGGTCCTCGGTAGTGGCTCCCGGACACGCCGTCCGAGGGCTTCGATCGAAGACCGGTCACGTCGGCCAATCCGCGGTGGCCCCCGACGCGAGGGGGCACGTGGCGGCGGGGCCTCCCAGGAGGAATCCCCACCCATGGCGAACTCCGCCTCTCCGGCCGCCGTCGACACCGAGACCGGTGTCCACGAGACCAGCGCCGTCCTCGACAACGGCAGCTTCGGCAGCCGCACCGTCCGCTTCGAGTCCGGCCGCCTCGCCCGCCAGGCGGCGGGCGCCGTCGTCGCCTACCTCGACGACGAGACCATGCTCCTCTCGGCCACCACCGCGTCGAAGCGCCCGAAGGACAACTTCGACTTCTTCCCGCTCACCGTCGACGTCGAGGAGCGGATGTACGCGGCCGGGCGCATCCCCGGCTCGTTCTTCCGCCGCGAGGGCCGCCCGTCCACCGACGCGATCCTCACGTGCCGGCTCATCGACCGCCCGCTGCGCCCGACCTTCGTGTCGAACCTGCGCAACGAGGTCCAGGTCGTCATCACGGTGCAGAGCCTCAACCCGAACGACCCCTACGACGTGCTGGCGATCAACGCGGCGTCGGCCTCCACCCAGATCTCGGGCCTGCCGTTCGACGGCCCGGTGGGCGCGACGCGCATGGCGCTGATCGGTGACCAGTGGGTGGCCTTCCCGACGTGGGAGCAGCTCGAGGGCGCCGTGTTCGACATGGTGATCGCGGGCTCGATCACCGAGGACGGCTCCGACGTCGCGATCTCCATGGTTGAGGCCGAGGCCACCGACCACGCGCTGGCGCTCGTCGCGGGCGGTGCCCCGGCGCCCACCGAGGAGGTCGTGGCCGCCGGCATGGAGGCCGCGAAGCCCTTCCTGCGCACCCTGTGCGAGGCACAGCAGAACCTCTACACCTCGCTCGGTGTCACGACGAAGGACTACCCGACCTTCCCGCCGTACCAGTCGGACGTGCTCTCCGCGGTCACCGAGTCGGCCGGCGACGAGCTGGCCCGCACGCTCACGATCGCCGGCAAGCAGGAGCGCGACGAGGCCCAGGACGCCCTCAAGGAGCGCCTGGTCACCGAGCTCGGCCCGAAGTTCGAGGGCCGCGAGAAGGAGATCGGCGAGGCCTTCCGCTCGCTGACCAAGTCCACGGTGCGGAAGAAGATCCTCACCGACGGCTTCCGCATCGACGGTCGCGGCGTCACCGACATCCGGCCGCTCGCGGCCGAGGTCGAGGTCGTCCCGCGGGCGCACGGGTCGGCGCTCTTCGAGCGCGGCGAGACCCAGATCCTCGGCGTCACCACGCTGAACATGCTGCGCATGGAGCAGTCGATCGACTCCCTCACCCCAGAGACGACGAAGCGATACATGCACCACTACAACTTCCCGCCGTTCTCCACCGGCGAGACCGGCCGTGTGGGGTCGCCGAAGCGCCGCGAGATCGGGCACGGCGCGCTCGCCGAGCGGGCGCTCGTCCCTGTCCTGCCCACCCGCGAGGAGTTCCCCTACGCGATCCGGCAGGTCTCCGAGGCGCTGGGCTCCAACGGCTCGACGTCGATGGGCTCGGTCTGCGCCTCGACGATGTCGCTGCTCAACGCCGGGGTGCCGCTGAAGGCGCCGGTCGCGGGCATCGCGATGGGCCTGGTCTCGGGCGAGGTGGACGGCAAGGAGACCTTCGTCGCGCTGACCGACATCCTCGGCGCCGAGGACGCGTTCGGCGACATGGACTTCAAGGTCGCGGGTACCAAGGACCTCGTCACCGCCCTGCAGCTCGACACCAAGCTGGACGGCATCCCCTCCGAGGTCCTGGCCAAGGCGCTCACCCAGGCCAAGGGCGCCCGCCTCGCGATCCTCGACGTCATGGCCGAGGCCATCGACGCGCCCGACGAGATGAGCGACTACGCGCCGCGCATCACGACGGTGAAGGTGCCCGTCGACAAGATCGGCGAGGTCATCGGCCCGAAGGGCAAGATGATCAACTCGATCACCGAGGAGACCGGCGCCGACATCTCGATCGAGGACGACGGCACGATCTACGTCGGCGCCGCGGACGGGCCGAGCGCCCAGGCCGCCGTCGACAAGATCAACGCCATCGCCAACCCCCAGATGCCGAAGATCGGCGAGCGCTACCTCGGCACCGTGGTGAAGACCGCGGCGTTCGGCGCGTTCGTCTCGCTGGTGCCCGGCCGCGACGGCCTGGTGCACATCTCCAAGCTCGGCGGCGGGAAGCGGATCGGCAAGGTCGAGGACGTCGTCAACGTCGGCGACAAGATCCGCGTCGAGATCACCGACATCGACAACCGCGGCAAGATCAGCCTCCTCCCGGTCAAGGAGGAGGACACCGCGGAGGCGTCCGGGAACGGCACCACGGACGGGGCCCCGGAGGGCACCGGCGCGGAGGGTGCCGGCGTACCGCCGGCCGAGCCCGCGGCCACGGGCGCCATCACCGGCGCCATCGGCGGAGGCCGCTCCTGACCTCGACGACTCGACCGGTCACCGCCGGAGACGCAGCGGAGCGGAGCTCGACCATCGGCACCGCCGTCGTGACGGAGCACCCGGCTCCCGGGGTGGCACGCAGCGTGCTCCCCGGGGGCCTGCGGGTGGTCACCGAGCACGTCGCGGGGGCCCGGTCGGCCTCGGTCGGGCTCTGGGTCGACGTCGGGTCGCGCGACGAGCCGGGCTTCGACCCGGCCTCGTGCGGTGCCGCGCACTTCCTCGAGCACCTGCTGTTCAAGGGCACCCGGCGACGCTCCGCGCGGCGCATCGCGGAGGAGATCGACGCGGTCGGTGGTGACCTCAACGCGTTCACCACGAAGGAGCACACCTGCTTCTACGCCCACGTGCTCGACGCGGACATGCCGCTCGCCGTCGACGTCGTGTGCGACGTGGTGCTCGAGGGCCTCATGGCCGTCGAGGACGTCGAGCTCGAGCGGGACGTGGTGCTCTCCGAGATCGCCGGCCGCGACGACGACCCCGAGGACCTGCTCGCCGACGACTTCGACGCCCTGCTGCTCGGCGCCCACCCGCTCGGTGGGCCGGTGGTGGGCTCGGAGGAGTCGGTGGGCGCGATGACGCGCGACGTCCTGGCCCGGTTCCACGCCGCGCACTACGTCCCGTCCCGGTCGGTGATCGCGGTCGCCGGGAACGTCACCCACGCCGACGTCCTCGACGCCGTCGTCGCCGGGTTCGGCGACCGGCTCCGTCCCGGCGACACCGCATGGGTACGTCCGGACGCGGCCGTCGCGGCGCCCCTGCCCGCCGAGCGGCTCGCCGTGCGCGACGAGGACACCGAGCAGGCCCACCTCATGCTCGGGGTGCCCTCCGTGCGGCGCGGCGACCCGCGGTGGGCCGCGCAGCTCGTCCTGTCCACGGTCCTCGGCGGCGGCAGCAGTTCGCGGCTCTTCCAGGAGATCCGCGAGCGGCGGGGGCTCGCGTACTCGGTGTACTCCTCCGCGACCGGCTACGCCGACCTCGGCGTGCTGTCGGTCTACATCGGGTGCGCCCCGGAGCGGCTGGGCACCGCCGCCGGCGTCCTGCGCGAGCAGCTCGCCGACCTCGCGCGGCGCGGGGTCACGCAGGCCGAGCTCGTCCGTGCCCGCGGGCAGCTGCGCGGGGAGTACGTGCTCGGGCTGGAGGACACCTCGTCGCGCATGAGCTGGCTCGGCCGTCGCGAGCTCGACGGCCCCGAGGCCTCGCTGGACCTCGCCGACTCGCTGGCCCGCATCGACGCGGTCACCCGCGAGGACGTGGCCGCCGTGGCCGCCGACCTGTTCTCCACGCCGGTGACCGCGGCCGTCGTCGGGCCCTACGCTGACGCCGACGATCTCCCCGACGAGCTGCGCGAGGTGGCCAGATGAGTGCGGGACACGGAGCGACGCGGAGCTGGACCCGGTGAGCGAGGGAGCGGCTTCCGCCGCCGAGGTGCCCGAGGACCTCATCCGGGTCGGGGTGCTCGGGGCCCGCGGCCGCATGGGTGGGGAGGTCTGCCGGGCCGTCGAGGTCGCCGCGGACCTCGATCTGGTCGCGATGGTCGACGAGGGCGACTGGCTGTTCTCGCTCGCCGACGCCGACACCCAGGTCGCGGTCGACTTCACCCACCCCGCGACCGTCGCCGAGAACATCCGGTTCTGTATCGACCAGAACATCCACTGCGTCGTCGGGACCAGCGGGATCACCCCCGAGATGCTGGAGACGATCCGGGGCTGGCTCGAGCCCAAGCCCGAGCTCGGCGTCATGGTGGTCCCGAACTTCGGGATCGGGGCCGTGCTCTCGATGCGGTTCGCCGCCCAGGCGGCCCGGTTCTTCGACTCGGTCGAGATCGTCGAGCTGCACCACCCGAACAAGGCCGACGCACCCTCGGGCACGGCGACCCGGACGGCCCAGCTGGTCGCCGAGGCGCGGGCCGCGGCCGGGCTGGGACCGAGCCCGGACGCCACCACGCACGATCCCGACCACGCCCGCGGCGCCGTCGTCGACGGGGTGCACGTGCACGCGGTCCGGATGGCCGGGCTCGTCGCCCACCAGCAGGTGCTGTTCGGGACGGCGGGGGAGACCCTGGTGATCCGGCACGACTCGCTCGACCGCGCCTCGTTCATGCCCGGTGTCCTGCTGGCGGTGCGGTCGGTGTCGTCCCGTCCGGGGCTCACCGTGGGCCTGGAGCCGGTGCTCGACCTCGACTGAGCCGTGGCCTCGTGGCCCCGCGTGGCCCCGTGGCAGCAACGGCACGATGCTGGCGTCGGACGCCAGGACGGCGCCGTTCGCTCATGCGCGCTCCCCACCGCACATGACAGCAACGGCACGATGCTGTCATCTGACGCCAGGACGGCGCCGTTCGCTCCGTCCGGGGGGCGCCCGATCTACAGCAGCGGGAGGCCGAGGTCGTCCGCGGTCGGCTCGGGTGCGAACCCGAGGTCCAGCGAGCCGCCCAGGCGTACCTCGCGCAGCGGACGCCCGCCCGCGTCGAGGGTGCGCACCGTGCCGTCGGGCTCCCACCCGGCGCGGCGGTAGAAGGCCCGCGAGGCGACGTCGCGCTCGGGGATCCAGGTGATCCCCCGCGCCGCGCCGCCCGAGCGCAGCCCCGCCGCCGCCGCCACGAGCAGTCGCCCGCCGTGCCCGCGCCGGCCCCACCGCGGCGAGACCAGCAGCGTCGCGACCAGCCCGACCCGCCCGGCGTCGTCGGGCACCGTCCCCACCGCGTCCGCGACGTCCTCCTCGCCGGCGGGCCCGGCGAGGCAGAACCCGACGACGTCGTCGCCCTCGGTCGCCACCCAGAGTCCGGGGCCGGAGGCCGCGCGGGCCCACGCGGCGCTGACGGCCTCGTCGTCGAACCCCTCGGTGAGCCCGGCCGGCAGGAAGCCGGCCCAGGCGCTCGTCCACACCTCGCGCTGCACGGCGGTGACGGGCGGGGCGTCCTCGGGAGCGGCCGGGCGGACCTGGGCGATCGCCATGGCGTGAGGGTGGCACGGGGTGCTGTCGCCCGCGTCACGCGAGACAGACCCGGAACCGGTGGTAGACCTTCGCCACCACCCCAGCACCCACCCGTGAGGAGCCGCCGTGTCCGCCACCGACGAGCTGGTCGCCGCCAACGAGTCGTTCGCCGCGTCGTTCCCCGGCGGGGGGCTGGCGGGGCCGCCCTCGCGCCGCGTCGCCGTCGTCGCCTGCATGGACGCCCGGCTCGACGTCTACCGGGCCCTCGGGCTCGGCGACGGCGAGGCGCACGTCATCCGCAACGCCGGCGGCGTCGTCACCGACGACGTCGTGCGCTCGCTGGCGATCAGCCAGCGCAAGCTGGGGACCACCGAGGTCGTCCTGGTCCACCACACCAGGTGCGGCATGACGACCTTCGCCGACGACGAGTTCGCCGCCGAGATCGAGTCGGAGTGCGGCGAGCGCCCGCCGTGGGCCCCGGGCGCGTTCGGCGACACCGAGCAGGACGTGCGTGACTCGCTCGCCGCCGTGCGGGCGAACCCGTTCCTGCCGCAGACCGACGCCGTCCGGGGGTTCGTCTACGACGTCGACACCGGCGCACTCGCCGAGGTGACGTGACCGGGGCCGAGCTCGACGTCCCGCACCGGCCCGGCCGCTGTCGGGGGGCGGTGGCACGATCCGGGACGTGGGAGATCACGGGACGGCTCCCGGGCCGCGGATGTCGCCGGAACGGATGACGTCGGCCGCGGCGCGGCGTGCCGCCCTCGCCGCGCAGGGGCTGGGCGCGCCCGTGCGCGTCGGGGCCGCGCCCGACCGGGGGGCGCTCAAGCGGCTCGTGCGCCGGCTCGGGCTGCTGCAGCTGGACTCGGTGAACGTGGCGGTCCGGGCGCACCACGCCCCGCCGTTCGCCCGGCTCGGGCCGTACGACCGTGACGTCCTCGACGCGCTGGCCTGGCCGCAGAGCTCGGCCGACCGGCGGCGCCGGGCCTTCGTCGAGTACTGGGCGCACGAGGCGAGCCTGGTCCCGGTCGAGGACTGGCCGCTCCTGCGCTGGCGGATGCGGGACAACTCCGCACGGAGCAGCCGTTGGCTCGGCAACGCCCTGGACCACCGCCCGGACATCCTCGACGCGGTGCACGACGCGGTGGCGGCCCACGGGCCCCTCGAGGCGCGCGAGGTCGAGCAGGTCCTCGGGGACGGCGGCGAGCGTCGGGCCCGCGCCCACGGCGGGTGGTGGCAGCGCTCGGACGTCAAGGTCGCGTGCGAGCACCTGTTCGCCACGGGGGTCCTGACGACGGGCACGCGGCGCGGCTTCCGTCGGGCCTACGCCGTCACCGAGGACGTCCTGCCCCCGGACGTGCTGGCGCGCGATCCGGATCGCGGCGAGGCCATGCGGGAGCTGGCCCGGCGCGCGGCGAGCGCGCTGGGCGTCGCGACCGAGCCGGACCTGCGCGACTACTACCGCCTGCCACCTGTCGAGAGCCGCGTCGCGGTGACCGAGCTCGTGGAGGCGGGGGAGCTGGTGCCGGTGGAGGTCGACGGCTGGGACGCGCCGGCGTACCGGTCGGCCGGGGCCCGGGTGCCGCGGAGGACCACGGGTCGAGCGCTGCTCGCGCCGTTCGACCCGCTGGTGTGGTTCCGGCCGCGGACCGAACGGCTCTTCGGGTTCGAGTACCGCATCGGGATCTACACCCCGGCCCACCAGCGGACCCACGGCTACTACGTGTTCCCGTTCCTGCTCGACGGCCACCTCGTGGGCCGCGTGGACGTCAAGACCGACCGGGCGGCGGGGGTGCTGCGGGTGCCCGGCGCGTTCGCCGAGCCGGAGTGCCTCGAGCGCGCCGCGGACGAGATGCAGGTGGCGGTAGAGATGGCGGGGGCGCTGCAGGAGATGGCGGCGTGGTTGGGGGTCGGCGACGTCGTCGTCGAGGGTGGCCCGCTCGCCCCGGCGCTCTCGAGGGCGGTGCTGCGCGCCGACGCCGGGTGACCGGCTCGGACCTGCATTGTGTGCTCGTGATCAAGGTCGAGCGGGGCCGGTCAGGGGTGGATGAAGCGCACGCCCGTCGGGAGCCCCCCGGTCCGTGAGGTCCGGGCGAGGACCGCCAGCAGCGTCTCCCGGAAGGCGTCCGCGGCCCGGGTAGGGGCGACGTCGGTGCGGTGCGCGAGCGCGATCGTGCGGTGGGTCCATCCGGAGCCGTCGAGCCGGGTGACGTGCAGCCCGTGGCGGCCCGTGAGCACGAGGCTCGGGACGATCGCGACGCCCAGCCCCCGTTCCACCATCCGCAGCACCGCGTCCATCTCTCCGCCCTCGACGGCGATCCGCGGGGTCACCCCGGCCGCGGCGCACGCGGAGAGCACCGCCTCGCGCAGCTCGTAGCCGGGTCGGTTCAGCACCAGGGGGTGGTGGGCGAGCTCGACGATGCCCGCGTGGTCGCCGAGGGTCTCGTCGAGCCCGGCCCGGCCACCCGCGGCGGAGATGGCCACCAGCTCCTCGCGCAGCACCGGCGTGAGCCGCAGGGGGACGTCGCCCGCCGTCGGGATCCCGGCCCCGGCCCGCGTCGTCGAGCCGCGCACCGGGGCCCCGCCCGGTGACCGGTCGGGCCGATGGATGACCAGCGCCAGGTCGAGCTGGCCGTCCTCGAGATCGGCGACGAGGTCCTGCGAGCCGCCCTCGCGGATCTGCAGCGAGATGCCCGGGTAGCCGGCGTGGAAGACCGCGAGGACGTCGGCCAGCACCCCGACGCACAGGCTGGGGGTGGCGCCGACCCGCAGCCGCCCGCGACGCAACCCGGCGAGCTCGGCGATCTCCAGGCGGGCGGTCTCGACGTCGGCGACGATCCGGCGGGCGAGGGGCAGCAGGGTCTCGCCCGCCGCCGTGAGTGTGACGTGATCGCGACCGCGTGTGAACAGCGTCTCGCCGAGATCATCTTCGAGGGCCTGGATTTGTCGGCTGAGTGTGGGCTGCGCGATCCGCACGTCGCCCGCTGCCTGCACGAACCGGCCGGCGTCGGCCACCGCGAGGAAATAGACGAGCTGCTTGAGCGTCACCTCCATAGCTTAGAAGCATCGCTGGACGAACTTTCATGCATTGGCGGTCGGCGTGTTCTCCGGCCTAGCGTGTCGTCCGTGGTAATGACCCAGCGCAACATCGTCACGAGGACGTGGGGCTCGTCCGTCGGCAAGAAGTCCGTCATGGCCGTGACGGGCGCGATCTTCCTGCTGTACGTCATCGCCCACATGATCGGGAACCTGAAGATCTTCTTCGGTCAGGAGACCTTCGACGCCTACTCCGTGCACCTGCGTACCCTGGGCGCCGAGATCTTCGGGTACGCGGGCGTGCTCTGGATCATCCGGGTCGTCCTGGTCGCCGCGGTGGTCCTGCACATGTGGGCCGCGTTCTCGCTCTGGTACAGGGCCCGGCGGGCGCGTCCGATCGGCTACCGGCACAAGAACCCCCAGGGCAGCTACGCCGCACGCACCATGCGCTGGGGCGGCGTGATCATCGCCCTGTTCGTGATCTGGCACGTCCTCGACCTGACCACGGGCACCGTGAACCCCGACCCGTCCGGCGGCGCCTACGCGAAGCTCGTCGCGAGCTTCGACCGGCCGGTCGTGGCGATCTTCTACATCATCGCGATGCTCGCGCTCTCCACCCACATCAGCCACGGTCTGTGGTCGGGCATCCAGACCCTCGGTGGCAACAGCGCGGTCCGGCAGCACGCCCTGAAGACCTTCTCGATCACCCTCGGCGTCGTCATCGCCGTCGGCTTCGCGATCATCCCGATCTCGGTCATGACCGGTCTGGTGAGGTGAGCAATGTCTGAGCTGGCGCAGGAGCCCACGTCGACGCAGGGCGAGGGCCGCTACGTGCTCGGGGACCCGATCGCCGACAACCGCGCGCCCGACAGCCCGATCGGCGACCGGTGGGACGACCGGAAGTTCTCGGCCCGCCTGGTCAACCCGGCCAACCGCCGCAAGATGACGGTCATCGTCGTCGGCACCGGCCTGGCCGGCGGCGCCGCGGCCACGACGCTCGGCGAGGCCGGCTACCACGTCAAGTCGTTCTGCTACCAGGACTCGCCCCGGCGCGCGCACTCGATCGCCGCCCAGGGCGGGATCAACGCCGCCAAGAACTACCGCAACGACGGCGACTCCGTGCACCGCCTCTTCTACGACACGGTCAAGGGCGGCGACTTCCGGTCGCGTGAGTCGAACGTCCATCGCCTCGCCGAGAACAGCCTGTCCATCATCGACCAGTGCGTCGCCCAGGGCGTGCCGTTCGCGCGGGAGTACTCCGGCCTGCTCGACACCCGGTCGTTCGGCGGCACCCAGGTCTCGCGGACGTTCTACGCGCGGGGCCAAACCGGCCAGCAACTGCTGCTCGGCGCCTACCAGGCCCTCGAGCGCCAGATCGCCGCGGGCACCGTCGAGATGCACCCGCGCACCGAGATGCTCGACCTGATCGTGGTGGACGGCCGCGCCCGTGGCATCGTCACGCGCAGCGTGCTCACCGGGGAGATCGAGACGTACCTGGCCGACGTCGTGGTGCTCTGCACCGGCGGCTACGGCAACGTCTACTACCTCTCGACGAACGCCAAGGGCTCCAACGTCACCGCGGCGTGGCGGGCGCACCGGCGCGGTGCGCTCTTCGCGAACCCCTGCTACACCCAGATCCACCCGACCTGCATCCCGGTCAGCGGCGAGTACCAGTCGAAGCTGACCCTGATGTCGGAGTCGTTGCGCAACGACGGCCGCGTGTGGGTGCCGAAGGAGCGGGGCGACGACCGCGCTCCCGACGACATCCCCGAGGACGAGCGCGACTACTACCTCGAGCGCCTGTACCCGGCGTTCGGGAACCTGGTGCCGCGCGACATCGCCTCGCGGGCCGCGAAGAACATGTGCGACGCCGAGCACGGCGTCGGGCCCGGTGGCCTCGGCGTCTACCTCGATTTCCAGGATGCGATCGCGCGTCTCGGGCGCCACGCCGTCGAGGCGAAGTACGGGAACCTCTTCGAGATGTACCAGCGCATCACCGGGGACGACCCGTACGAGGTCCCGATGCGCATCTACCCGGCGATCCACTACACGATGGGCGGACTCTGGGTCGACTACGACCTGCGCTCGACGATCCCCGGCCTGTTCGTGGGTGGCGAGGCGAACTACTCCGACCACGGCGCCAACCGGCTCGGCGCGTCCGCGCTGATGCAGGGGCTCTCGGACGGGTACTTCATCCTCCCGACGACCGTGGCCGACTACCTCGCCGACGCCCCGTTCGAGCAGGTGCCCGAGGACCACCCCGCGGTGCGTGAGGCCGTCGAGTCGACCCGTGCCCGCATCGACAAGCTCCTGTCGGCCAACGGCAGCCGCACCGTCGACTCGTTCCACCGCGAGCTGGGCCAGCTCGTCCGGGACCAGTGCGGGATGGCGCGCAGCAAGGAGGGGCTGGAGAAGGCCCTGGACCGGATCCCCTCATTGCGCGAGGAGTTCTGGCGCGACGTCAAGATCGTCGGGACCGGCGACGGGTTCACCCAGTCCCTGGAGAAGGCCAACCGTGTGGCGGACTTCATGGAGCTCGCCGAGCTCATGTGTCTCGACGCGCTCCACCGCGAGGAGTCGTGCGGCGCGCACTTCCGCGTCGAGCACCAGACCGAGGACGGCGAGGCGGCCCGCGACGACGAGAACTTCTCGTACGTCGCCGCCTGGGAGTGGACCGACGGCCGCAAGCCGGTCCTGCACAAGGAGGATTCTCGAGTTCTCCTACGTCCACCCGAGCCAGCGCAGCTACAAGTAAGAGGGCATCAGGAGATGAAGCTCACTCTGCGCGTGTGGCGTCAGAAGGACGCCGACGCCAAGGGCACGATGGTCCGCTACCAGCTCGACGACGTCGACGAGGACATGTCGTTCCTCGAGATGCTCGACGTGCTGAACGAGAAGCTGATCCTCGACGACGAGGACCCGGTGTCGTTCGACCACGACTGCCGCGAGGGCATCTGCGGCTCGTGCGCGATGGTCATCAACGGCATCCCGCACGGCCCGCAGAAGAACACCACCACCTGCCAGCTCCACATGCGGCACTTCAAGGACGGCGCCACGATCGACGTGGAGCCGTGGCGGGCGCGGGCGTTCCCGGTGATCAAGGACCTGGTGACCGACCGGTCGGCCTTCGACCAGATCATCCAGGCCGGCGGCTACGTCAGCGTCAACACCGGCGCGGCCCCCGAGGCGCACGCCACGCCCGTGGACAAGGTCTCCGCGGACGACGCGTTCGACGCCGCGACCTGCATCGCGTGCGGGGCGTGCGTGGCGGCGTGCCCGAACGGCAGCTCGATGCTGTTCACGGCGGCCAAGGTCACTCACCTCGGCCTGCTCCCGCAGGGCCAGCCCGAGCGGGCGACCCGCGCGATCAACATGCTCGCCAAGCAGGACGAGCTCGACTTCGGCGGGTGCACCAACGTCGGCGCGTGCGCCGAGGTGTGCCCCAAGGGCATCCCGCTGGCGACGATCTCGCGGCTCAACCACGACGTGCTCGGCGCGACCTTGGCGGGGCGTTAGGCCTACGGCCTCGTGCGTGCGTTTCCGTGTCTGGACACGGAAACGCACGCACACGCGCGTCAGCGCGAAGCCGACTGCACCCGGGCGCTCCCGGCGGCGGCCCGGCCGCGGATGCGCAGCGGCGCGGCCGCGGGCGTCTCCCCGGTGGTCTCGGGACGGGTGCGGCTGACCGGCAGGTCCGACGAGGCCGAGCCCGCCGCCGAGCGCAGGTCGACCGACGCGTCCACCCCGGCGTGCACACCGACGCGCACCGAGCCGGCGCCCGTGGTCAGGTCGAGGTCGCCGGAGGTGGCGTCGCGCACCGTCACGTTCCCGCTCCCGCAGCGCACCGCGAGGTCGGCGGCCACCCGGTCGGCCGTGACCGACCCGCTGCCGGTGACGACCTCGACCGGGGCGGCGACGTCGTCGAGGGTCACGTCGCCCGCGCCGCCCCTGACCCGCAGCGTCCCGGCCACGCGCCGCACCGCCACGTCGCCCGCTCCGCAGCGCACCGCGCTCCGCTCGGCGACCTCCTCGAGCGTGACGCCGCCGGTGGTACGGACGTCCACCTCGCCGGGCCGCCCGGTGACCTCCACCGGCGCCGCGCCGGCGCGCACCCGGACCCCGCTCCCGGCCGGGGCGTGCACCGTCACGGCCAGCGGCACCGTGCGCAGCACCACCTCGCGGGGTCCGTGCACGGTCAGCCGGCCGTCCTCGAGCGAGACCTCCACTGCCTCCACGGCACGGGCGGCCCGTTCGTCGAGGTCCTCGCCCAGGTGGCCGCCGAGGCCCGACACCACACCGAGGTCGAAGCCGAAGCGCCGTTCGAGCCCGCCGGCGGCGTCCACCAGGCCCGCGAGGCCGCGTACCCATCCGGGTGCGCCCTCGAGGTCGGCGGTCACCTCGACGTGCACCGGCGAGGTCCCGACGTCGGGCGTCGGGCCCCGGTCCGTGGCGTCCCCGGCATCCGTGGCCTCCCCGGCGTCCCCGGCCTCCGTGGCGCCCCCGGCATCCGGGGCGCCCCCGGCATCCGGGGCGTCCCCGGCGGCCGCGGCGGGCGCCGTCAGCCGGACGGCGACCCGCCCGGCGTCGATCTCGACGAGGGCGTCGACCGGACCGTCGACGTCGAACCGTTGCTCCCTGCTCGGCGCGCTCATCCCCGCACCCACCCGGACACTCCGGAACCACCGCAGCCGTCGGCACCGCCCTCGTCGTCGTCACCCGACGACCCGTCGTGAGTCTCGTCCCCGGACTCCGGACGGCCGTGCCCGGCGTCCCACCCGTGGTCCCAGCCGTGACCGCGGTGGGTGCCGTGGCCCCAGGAGTCGCGCAGTGCGCCCTGCACGGCCTGCGAGATCCACGAGTTGAGCGACATGCCCTGGGCGGCGGCGGCCTGCTCGGCCTGCCCCTTGATCTGGTCGACCAGGCGCAGGGTCATGCGCGAGATGTCGCCCATGTCGCCGGGGCCGGGACGCCCGGGGAACCCGGGCCGGTCGAAGCCGTGCCTGCCGAAGGGGTTCGACCCGACGAACGGGCTCGACGCCGGGCCGGCGTAGAACCCGCCCGGCGCGGGGTCCTCCTGGGGCGCATCGGGGGCGCGGTCGACCACCACGTCGACCTCGCGGCCCCGCAGGCGCAGCGAGACGGTGTGGTCGTCGAGCGAGTCCGAGATCTCGGAGGCGAGATCGGAGAGGGCGTTCATGAGGGCGAGGCGCACGGCGGGCTCGAGCGCCCCGGCCAGCGCGGTGCCGGCCTTGGCGGTCTGCTCGTCGCCCACCGACGCCGCGGCGGCGAGGTCGTCCCGCAGTGCGGTGACGTAGGGCGTGAGGTCCATGCCACCACCATGACACCATCGCGACACCACAGCAAGGCTCGTGGTGTCACCCGTGATGCCTGACGAGGGATCCTGGTCGTCGGGGGGAGCCGTTACGGTGAGCGGGTGCCGGACACCGTGACGCCCCAGGTGACGCTGATCGCGAAGACCGAGTTCCGCCCGCCCGCCGGGGTGCCGTGGGAGACGGACGCGGACGGGGGCCAGGCGCTCGCCGAGTTCGCGGGCCGGGCCTGCTACCAGTCGTGGACCAAACCGAACCCCGCCACCGCCACCAACGCCGGCTACCTGCGCCACATCCTCGAGGTCGGGCACCTCTCGGTGCTCGAGCACGGCACGGTCACCTTCTACCTGACCGGGATGTCGCGCAGCCTGACCCACGAGCTCATCCGCCACCGGCACTTCTCCTACTCGCAGCTCTCGCAGCGCTACGTGCCCGAGCGGGACGCCGCGATGGTCGAGCCCGAGGTCATCGCCGCCGACCCGGAGCTCCACGAGCTGTTCGCCGAGGCGAGCGCGGCGGCTCTCGCCTCCTACGAGAAGCTGCTCGCCGGGCTCGAGGAGCGTTTCGCCGACGAGCCGAACCGCACCCTGCGGCGCAAGCAGGCCCGCCAGGCCGCCCGCGCCGTGCTCCCCAACGCGACCGAGACCCGCATCGTCGTGACCGGCAACTACCGGGCCTGGCGGCACTTCATCGCCATGCGGGCCACCGAGCACGCCGACATCGAGATCCGCGACCTCGCGATCGCCTGCCTCGAGGTGCTGCAGGCCGAGGTCCCCAACGTGTTCGCCGACTTCGCGATCAGCGAGCTGCCGAACGGGTCGCGGGTCGCGTCCAGCCCGTTCGTCGCGGAGGGGTGATCGGCAGCCGCACCGGGTAGTGCCCCGGACATGAGTGCTCCCCGGTCCGCCGGCGCCGTCGCCGCCGCCGAGCGCAACGCCCTCGCCGACCTCTTCCTCGAGCGGGGGCCCGCCGAGCCGACCCTGTGCGGGGACTGGACGACGAACGACCTGCTCGCCCACCTAGTCATCCGCGAGCGCCGACCGGACGCGGCGCCCGGGATCCTGCTCCCGCCGCTGTCGTTCTGGACCGAGCGAGTGCAGGCGCAGGCCGCGCAGCGCGACTTCGGCGCCAACGTCGCGCTGATCCGCAGCGGCCCGCCGTCGTGGAGCCCGATGGCGCTGCCCTTCCTGAGCGGGGTGGACGTCCAGGAGTACTTCATCCACCACGAGGACGTCCGTCGCGCGGTCGAGGGCTGGGCGCCGCGGCCCGCCGACCCGACGCGGGACGAACTGCTGTGGTCCCAGCTCGGTCTGCTCGGCCGGTTGTCCTACCGGTCGAGCCCGGTCGGGGTGACCCTGCAGGCCCCGGACGGTCGGGAGCACGCGGTCAGGCGCGGTCCGCGGACGGTGACCATCGTCGGGGAGCCCGGCGAGCTGATGGTGTTCTCCAGCGGGCGCGAGCAGGCCGTCGTGTCGTTCGAGGGCGAGCCGGCCGACGTCGCGAGCGTGAAGGCCCTCGACCGCGGCCTGTAGGGAACCCCCCTCACGGCCCACCCGTGCCCGGCACGGGCGGTACGGTGACCCCGGCATGAGTACGCCCGCCGATCGCACCGCCCGCCCCGCGGCACGGTGCCGGACCCGCGCCGTAGCGCGCTCTGCCCCCCGCACATCCCGCGACCCGCGACGGGTCGCCCCCGTTGGTGGACGCCCCGCGATCCCAGCGTCGGCACGACGCGCGCGAGGCGACGCCGCCTGATCAGGAGGAACCGACATCCACAGCGAGAACCCCACCGGGGTGATCCGGTGAGCCGATCGACCGCACCGCGCCGCCGGGGCAACGGTGGCCCGCAGAACCAGGACCAGAAGCCCCGGGACGCCGGGCACGCCGACCACGACTGCGGTCAGGGCACCGGCGTGCCGACCCAGTCGGTGCCGCAGACCTCGGGCGCCGTCGCCGACACGCCCCCCGGCCCGCTCGCGCAGGGGGCCCTGCGGGTCGTGGCGCTCGGTGGCGTCGGCGAGGTCGGGCGGAACATGTCCGTGCTCGAGTACGGCGGGCAGCTGCTCATCGTCGACTGCGGCGTGCTCTTCCCCAGCGAGGAGTCGCCCGGCGTCGACCTCATCCTGCCCGACTTCCGTGCCATCGAGGACCGCCTCGACGACGTCGACGCCCTGGTGCTCACCCACGGGCACGAGGACCACATCGGCGCGGTGCCGTTCCTGTTGCGCCTGAAGCCGGACCTGCTCATCGTCGGGTCCCGGTTCACGCTCGCGCTGGTCGAGGCCAAGTGCAAGGAGCACCGCCTCACCCCGCACCTGCTCGAGGTGCGCGAGGGCGAGCGCAACCACATCGGCACGTTCGACCTCGAGTTCTTCGCGGTCAACCACTCCATCCCCGACGCGCTCGCCGTCGCCGTCCGGACCCCCGCCGGGACCGTGCTGCACACCGGGGACATCAAGCTCGACCAGCTGCCCCTCGACGGTCGCCTCACCGACCTGGCCGGGTTCGCCCGGCTCGGCGACGAGGGCGTCGACCTGCTGATGGTCGACTCGACGAACGCCGAGGTCCCCGGTTTCGTCACCCCGGAGCGCGAGATCGCGCCGGTGATCGACGACGTCTTCCGCACGGCGCCCAGCCGCCTGATCGTCGCCTGCTTCGCCAGCCACGTGCACCGGGTGCAGCAGGTGCTCACCGCCGCGGCGAGGCACCGGCGCAAGGTCTGCTTCACCGGGCGCTCGATGGTGCGCAACATGGGGATCGCCGCGGACCTCGGCCTGCTCGACATCCCCGAGGGCCTGCTGGTCGACCTCGACGACGCGCTGGCGATGCCCGAGCGCGACGTCGTGCTCGTCTCCACCGGCAGCCAGGGCGAGCCGCTCTCGGCCCTCGGACGCATGGCGCGCGGCGACCACCGGCAGATCACGATCACCCCGGGCGACACCGTCGTCCTGCTCTCCAGCCTCATCCCCGGCAACGAGACCGCGGTGTTCGCCGTGATCAACGGGCTGACGCGGCTGGGCGCCGAGGTGATCCACTCCGGGGTTGCCAAGGTGCACGTGTCCGGGCACGCGAGCGCCGGGGAACTGCTGTTCCTCTACAACGCGCTGCGGCCGCGCAACGTCATGCCGGTGCACGGTGAGTGGCGGCACCTGCGCGCCAACGCCGAGATCGCCGCGAAGACGGGGGTGGACCGGGACCGCATCGTCATCGCCGAGGACGGCGTCGTCGTCGACGTCACCGACCGCCGGGCCGCGATCGCCGGGCGCGTCGAGGTGGGGCACGTCTACGTCGACGGCAATCAGGTCGGCGACGTCGGCGAGTCGACGCTCTCGGACCGGCTGGTGCTCGGCGAGGGTGGCTTCATCGCGATCACGGTGGCGGTCGAGGCGGCCACCGGGCGCGCGGTCTCGCCGCCGCGGATATCCGGCCGCGGCTTCTCCGACGACCCGAAGGCGCTCGAGGACGTCGTCTCCCTCGTCGAGATGGAGCTCTCGCGCACCGAGGCCGAGGGGATCACCGACCCCCACCGGATCGCGCAGTCGGTGCGTCGGGTCGTGGGCAAGTGGGTCGGCGAGACCTACCGCCGCCGGCCGATGATCGTCCCGACGGTCTTACCGGTGTGAACGAATTCGGTCGTCCTGGCGACCAGATTCGTTCACATGGCGCGCAGCGCCCGTCCCGAGGAGGTCGACGGCGAGGGCGAGCCGCTCGGCAGCGCCCTCCGGCGGGAGCCGCCCGGCGCGGGAGAGCGTCGCGAGCCCGTGCAGGGTGGCCCAGCCGACCTCGGCGTACCGGTCGGGGTCCCTCGTGTGTGGGGCGAGCACGTCGCGCACGATCTCGAACCCCTCGCGCAGGGGCGCCGGGGTGTCGTCGCGGGCGAAGGGCAGGGCGGCGAGGTCGAACATCGCCCGGTAGACCTCCGGGTGCGCCGCGGCGAAGTCCAGGTACGCGCCGGCCAGCGCGCGCACGGCGTCGTCGGGACCCGCCGCGTCGACCGCCGCCCGCAGCGCCGTCGCCAGCTCCGCGAACCCCTCGAGCGCGACCGCGCCGACGATCTCGTCCTTCCCGCCGGGGAAGTGGCCGTAGAGCACCGGCTGGCTGTACTCGATCCGGTCGGCGAGCCGGCGAGTGGTCACCGCGTCCCAGCCCTGGTCCTCGGCGAGTTCCCGGGCCACGGCGACGATCCGGCCGTGGCGCTCGGCGCGCTCCCGCTCCCTGCGTTCCCGGACGGCCACGGGCCTCACTCTAGCGCTGCTAGATATCCGAGCTGCGATGAGTTAGCGTCGATGTCGAATCTAGCAGCGCTAGGAGGCGACGGAGGTCCGTGGTGAACGTGCTGGGTGTGGTGACGGTGGTGGTGGTCGGCCTGCTCGTCGGGGTGGAGCTCGCAGTGGCGGTGTTCTTGAACCCGATCTTCGACCGGCTGCCTGGTGATGCCGTGCTCGCGGCCCGCAGCGACGGGGCGCGGGTGCTCGGGAGGGTGATGCCGTTCTGGTACGCGGGCTCGATCGTGCTGGCGGTCGTCTGGGCGGTGCTGGCGTGGGGCGGCGGGGTGGCGGTCCCGGTGGTGGTGGCGGCCGCGCTGCTCGTCGTGGCCATCATCGCCTCGATCGCCCTGCTCGTGCCGATCAACGACCGGGTGAAGACGTGGACCGCGGGCGACGCTCCGGCCGACTGGCGGGCGCAGGTGGGCCGCTGGGACCGGCTGCACCTCGGCCGCGTCGCGCTGCTGGTGGCGGCGTTCGCGCTGGTGGCGGTGGGTCTGCTCGTCGCGTGAGCGGTCCTGCCGGAGGATGTGTGGGTGCGGGCCGCGACCGTGATCTCCCGGGTGTTCACCCCGACCCTGCTGCTCGCCGTCCTCTACCCGGTCGTCGGTGCGCTCGCGGCCGGGTGGCCCGGCGTCGCGTGGTCGCTGGTGGGGATGGTGTTCACCGTCGGGATCCCGGCCGCGATCGTCGACGTCGGGGTGCGGCGCGGCCGCTACACCGACCACCACCTCTCCCGGCGCGAGCAGCGGGCGGTCCCCCTCGGGCTCTCCGCGGCGTCGGTGCTGGTCGGGCTGGCGGTGCTGGTGCTCGCGGGCGCGCCGCGGGCGATCGTCGCGCTGCAGGTGGCGGTGCTGGTCACGGTGCTCGTGGTCACCTCCGTGACCCTGGTGTGGAAGGTCAGCCTGCACGTCGCGGTGGTCGGTGCGGCCGCCTGCGTGCTCACGCTGCTGGGTGGCGAGTGGTGGGCGTTGTCGTGGCTCGCGGTGCCGGTGGTGGGGTGGGCGCGACTGCGGCTGACGGCGCACACGCTCGCGCAGGTCGTCGTCGGGTGCGTGCTCGGCGCGGTCGTCACCGGCGCGGTGCTGGTGATCGCGGGCGTAGCGTCCGTCCCGTGACGACCGCGACGACCTGGGACCCGGACCTCTACCTCGACTTCGACGACCTGCGCGCGCGGCCGTTCGCCGACCTGCTCGCGCGGGTGGGGGCCCGCGAGCCGCGGCACGTGGTCGACGCCGGGTGCGGCCCCGGCCACCTGACGGCGGTGCTGGCGTCGCGCTGGCCGCGGGCGCGGGTGACCGCGTTCGACTCCTCACCGGAGATGGTCGCGTCGGCGCGCGCGCGGGGGATCGAGGCGCAGGAGGCCGACGTCGAGACGTGGGCGCCGTCGGGGGAGCACGACGTCGTCGTCACCAACGCGGTCCTGCAGTGGGTCCCCGGGCACCGCGCCCTGGTGCGGCGGTGGGTGGAGGCGCTGCCCGATGGGGGCTGGTTCGCGATGCAGGTCCCGGGCAACTTCGCCGCGCCCTCGCACGAGCTCGCCCGCGCGGTGGCCGAGAGCTTCGGGGTCGGGCTGCGCGACGCGGCGACGGTGGCCGAGCCCGCCGACTACGCCGACGACCTCGCGGCCGCCGGGGCGAGCGCGGTGGACGTCTGGGAGACCACGTACCTGCAGCGGCTCACCGGCGACGACCCGGTGCTGCGCTGGATCTCGGGGACGGCGCTGCGCCCGGTGCGTGACGCGCTGTCCGACGCCGACTACTCCGCTTACATCGCCGAGCTCGCGCCGCTGCTCCGCGAGGCCTATCCGCGGCGGGGGGACGGCTCGACCTGGTTCCCGTTCCGCCGGATCTTCGCGGTGGCGCGCGCGTAGGGGGCCGCGCACAACGTCGGAGGCCACCTGGCGTGTGGCTCCCGGGACGCGTGGGGCACCCCGGCTACGGTGTCCGGCATGCCCGGCCGTACCGAGACGTCCCCTCCGCGGTCCGCGCGCAGCCGGCCCCTCACCCGGGGCCGCAGGCCGGAGCGCACGGTGGAGTCGGCCCAGCCGGCGCCCCGCCCACGGTCGGGCTCGGGGAAGGGCGGCGGACGACGGGGTCCCGCGACGGGGTCGGCCGGACGCCGCGCCCCCGCCCGCCGCCCCGCCTCCCGGCGCGGGCCGGGGCCGATCGTCCGCATGCTGAAGGGCACGTGGTCGCTGGCCGCGTGGGGCCTCGGGTCGGTCGCGCGCACGATCGGGCGCGGCCGCGAGATCGACGCGGCCCACCGGCGCGACGGGATCGCCCTCGCGCTCGTCGTGCTCGCGCTCGTCACCGCCGCGGGACTGTGGCTCGGCGCCGGCGGCCCCATCGGCAGCGGCATCCAGATCGCGTTCCGGACGGTGCTCGGGTCGGTGGCGCTGGGCCTGCCGGTGAATCTGCTGGGGATCGCCGTGGTGCTCATGCGCACGGATCCAGACCCGGAGACCCGTCCCCGCACCGTCGTCGGCGCCCTGCTGCTCACCCTCGGCGTGCTGGGCGCGTGGCACCTGACGGTCGGGGCGCCCGCCCTCCTCGCCGGGCGCCAGGCCGGGGGAGGGGTGGTGGGCGCGTGGGTGGCAGACCCCCTGACGGCCGGTGTCACGGTGTGGCTCGCGATGCCGGTGCTCGTGCTCGTGGCAGCGTTCGGCCTGCTCGTGCTCACCGGCACCCCGGTCCGCGACGTGCCGCGGCGCGTGCGCTGCCTGATCACCGGCGAGCCGTTCGACCGCGAGGACGGCGAGCACGGCGGCGAGTGGGGCGGGGTCGAGGACGTCGACTCCGGCGCCGACGGGGCGACCGGGGAGCTCGACCCCGCGGACGCCGCGGCCCACCCTGCGCGCCACCGCGACGCCGCGGGCGACCCCGTCGACGCCCCTGCCGACGCCGTGGGGGAGGACACCCCCGCCGACGGGCCCGCGCCCGCGCGGCGGAAGAAGAAGGTTCCGGCCGCAGAAGTCCCCGAGACCCCGGCCGCGAGCGACACCCCCCAGGGCCCCGACTCCGAGACCGACCCGCAGGCGGCGACGAGCTTCAGCTCGCACCGCGAGGTCGCCGACTCCGAGACCGCCTACCACCTCCCCCCGCCGGACCTGCTCGTTCCCGGTGAGCCGGCGAAGGCCCGCAGCGCGGCCAACGACGCCATGATCGACGCGATCACCGGGGTGCTGGAACAGTTCAAGATCGACGCCCAGGTCACCGGCTTCACGCGGGGCCCGACGGTCACCCGCTACGAGGTCGAGCTCGGCCACGGGGTGAAGGTCGAGAAGATCACCCAGCTGCACCGCAACCTGGCCTACGCCGCGGCCACCGAGAACGTCCGGCTGCTCGCGCCCATCCCCGGCAAGTCCGCCGTCGGCATCGAGGTGCCGAACACCGACCGCGAGATGGTCCGGCTCGCGGACGTGCTCACGTCGGGCTCCGCCCGCCGCGAGACCCACCCCATGGTCATCGGGTTGGGCAAGGACATCGAGGGCCAGATGGTGACGGCCAACCTCGCGAAGATGCCGCACCTGCTCGTCGCGGGGTCCACGGGCTCCGGCAAGTCGAGCTTCGTCAACTCGATGCTGGTCTCGCTGCTCGCGCGGGCCACGCCGGACGAGGTCCGGATGATCCTCATCGACCCCAAGATGGTCGAGCTGACGCCCTACGAGGGCATCCCGCACCTGATCACGCCGATCATCACCTCGCCCAAGAAGGCCGCCACCGCGCTGCAGTGGCTGGTCGAGGAGATGGAGCAGCGCTACACGGACATGCAGGCCAACCGCGTGCGCCACATCGACGTCTTCAACGAGAAGGTGCGCTCGGGGGAGATCCAGGCGCCGCTGGGTTCCGAGCGGGTCTACCGGCCCTACCCCTACATCCTCGCGATCGTCGACGAGCTCGCCGACCTCATGATGACGGCGCCGCGCGACGTCGAGGACGCGATCGTGCGGATCACGCAGAAGGCCCGCGCGGCCGGCATCCACCTGGTGCTCGCCACCCAGCGCCCGAGCGTCGACGTCGTCACCGGCCTGATCAAGACGAACGTGCCCTCGCGGCTCGCGTTCGCCACGTCGTCGGTGACCGACTCGCGCGTCATCCTCGACCAACCGGGAGCCGAGAAGCTCATCGGCATGGGCGACGCGCTCTTCCTGCCGATGGGCGCGGGCAAGACGCACCGGCTCCAGGGCGCGTTCGTCGGCGACGACGAGATCTCCGGGATGGTCGAGTTCTGCAAGGAGCAGGCCGAGCCGGACTACGACGACAGCGTCACCACCGAGGCCGCCGCGGAGAAGAAGGAGATCGACCCCGACATCGGGGACGATCTCGAGGTCCTGCTGCAGGCGGCGGAGCTGGTGGTGACGAGCCAGTTCGGCTCCACCTCGATGCTGCAGCGCAAGCTGCGGGTCGGCTTCGCGAAGGCCGGCCGGCTCATGGACCTGCTCGAGACCCGCGGCGTCGTCGGTCCGAGCGAGGGCTCCAAGGCCCGCGACGTGCTGTTCAAACCCGACGAGCTGGCCGATCTCATGGCCTCGATCCGGGGCGAGCCCGCTCCGAGCGGCCGGGGCGAGGACGCCGACGAGGGGCCGGATGGGGCCGGTGAGACGGGTGGTGCGTACCCGGAGGAACCCGCCTGATCGGGTCAGCGTGTCCCTGCGGCGCGCGTCGGGGCATCTGGGAGGCTGCGCCGCACATCCCACGGGTCGGGGGAGGCGGACATGGCCGAGCACGAGACGCAGGCGGCGGTCGGTGCGGCGGAGCTGACCGGGCCGTCGGAGCCGACCGACCCGGCCGACCTCCCGGACCTGTCCGACACTCCGCACCCGGACGCGGTCGAGGCCGTGCGCCGGGAACGTGGCCGGATCGCGACCGACCTGCGCGCGGTCGTCGTCGACGCCCTGCACCGGCTGCTCGAGACCCCGGCCGAGCCCGAGGACCGCGAGGCCGTCGTGGCCCACGCGGGCACCGCGCTCGACGCCGTCCACCGCGCCGCCGCCCTCGGGGGCCTCCAGCTCCCGGTCGGCCCGTCGCGCCCGGAGCGCGGGCACGGGTTGCGCCCGGTCGGCCTCGTCGTCGGCACCCTGCTCGGAGCTGCGGCGGTCTCGCTCACCGCGCTCGTCGTCGTGCTCCTCCCCGCGAGCGTCTCGGCGGGACCGCTGCTCGTCGTGGCGCTCGCGGTTGCCGTCGCGCTGACCGGGCGCCACGCACCACCCGCGGCGTCGGGCGTCGTGCTCGCGGTCGTGCTCGGCGTGCTCGTCCTCGCCGCGCCCTTCGCGCCGACGACCGCGCCGACCACCGGCGCCGTCGCCGGCACCATCGGCCTGCCGGTCGAGGCCACGCCGGAGCCGGGGGAGTGCCTGCTGCTCGGGGTGGTCCTCGGGGCCGCCTACGCGCTCGGGCTTCACCGGCGTCGCCGGGCGATCGCGACCGGTCGCCGGCACCTGCTGCACGCGCTCGACGGCGAGGTCCGCAGCGACGCCGACGGGCGCCTCGGGCTCCCGTCGCCGCTGCACCGCACCCTCACCACCGAACTGCGGGTGCTCGCCGGGCGCGACGCCGGTGAGCCGCGGCGTCGCCGGATCGCGCGGCACCGCGTGGCCGCGGTCCTGCCGACGCTCGCCGCCGTGGACGTCGAGCCGGGTCGGGGCGTGGCCGAGCTCGACGCCGTGCTCGACGAGGGCCGGGTCGCCGTGCTCGTCGCGTCGGCCCGGCACGGCGCCGAGCTGGGCCACCAGCCCGCGGGGCGCCACGTCGGCCGCCCGCCGTCGGTGGTCGTCCGCGGCGTGCCCGCCCCCGGGCACCCCGAGGTGGGGCTGTTCGCGGCGCGGCTGCTCGCCGAGCTGGTGGCCGAGGTCGCCTTCCGGCCCGGGCCGGTGGCGGCGTGCGTGAGCGTGGAGCACCGCGACGACGCCGTGGTGCTGGAGGTCGCCTCCGGGCGCGGGCGCGTCCCGGGCTCGCGCCCGGCGCGGGTACCCGCCGCGTTGGCGGAACGGGCGGCCCTGCTCGGCGGCACCGTCGAGGTGACCTCGTGCCGCGAGGCGATCTCCGTCCGCGTCGTCCTCCCCGTGACCGGCACGCTCCCCGCCCCGGCGCCGGCCGCCGTCGCCGCATAGGTGCGCTGACGCGCTCGTGAGCACTTTCCAGGGCCATAACCCCGGAAAGTGCTCACGAGCGCGTCAGCGCACCTACAAATCCAGCAGCATCCGGGTGTTGCCGAGGGTGTTCGGCTTGACGTAGGCGAGGTCGAGGAACTCCGCGACGCCCTCGTCGGCCGACTGCATCATCTCCAGGTAGACGTCCTCGGCCACCGGCGAGCCCTCGATCTCCCGGAACCCGTGGCGGGTGAAGAAGTCGACCTCGAAGGTCAGCACGAACAGGCTCGCGAGCCCGAGCGCCCGGGCCTGCGCGACGAGCTCGTCCACGAGGGCGTGCCCCACACCTCCGCCCTGGACCGAGGGGTGCACCGCGATCGTGCGCACCTCGCCGAGGTTCTCCCAGAGCACGTGCAGCGCCCCGCACCCGACGACCTCGTGGCCCCGGACCGCCACCCGGAACTCCTGCACCGTCTCGTAGAGGGTCACCAGCGGCTTGCGCAGCAGGATGTTGTCCGACGCGAACCCGTCGACCAGCGCCTTGATGCCCAGGACGTCGGCGGTGCGGGCACGCCGCAGCAGGATCGGTGCGCGGTGGGCGGTCCCGGGCTCCGCCGGGGGCGGGACGGCGTCGGGGGGACGGGGCTCCGCGGACATGGGCGCCGAGCCTAGGCGGACGCCCGCGGCTCGGCCGTCCGCGACCCGGGGAGGGCGACCGGCGTCGCCGCGCCCTGCCGCGGGGCGTCTACCCTGGACGGGTGCCGCAGCGCGAAGAGGGCTCCCGCGCGGGCTCATCCGGGACATCGACCGCTGCGCAGCTCGACCACCGACGCCGCGTGGCGCTCGTGACGCTCGGCTGCGCCCGCAACGACGTCGACTCCGAGGAACTGGCCGGCCGGCTGGCCGCCGAGGGCTGGGAGGTCGCGGGCGGTGACGACGGCAGCGCCGACGTCGTCCTCGTCAACACCTGCACCTTCGTCGAGCAGGCCAAGAAGGACTCGGTCGACGCGGTCCTGGCCGCCGGCGGCCCGGACTCCAAGGTCGTCGCGGTGGGCTGCATGGCCGAGCGCTACGGCGCCGAGCTCGCCGAGGCCCTGCCCGAGGCGTCCGCGGTGCTCGGCTTCGACGAGTACGGGTCGATCTCCGCGCGTCTCGACGACGTCCTCGCCGGGCGCCCCCTCGCCTCCCACCGGCCCGCCGACCGCCGGACCCTGCTGCCCCTGAGCCCGGTGGATCGGCCCGAGGCGGTGTCGACGACGAGCATCCCCGGTCACGCCTGGCTCCCCGACGTCCCGCGGCAGCGTCTCGACGACGCCCCGGTCGCCCCGCTCAAGCTCGCCTCGGGCTGCGACCGCCGCTGCGCGTTCTGCGCGATCCCGTCGTTCCGCGGCGCCTTCGTCTCGCGCGCGCCGGAGGACGTCGTCGCCGAGGCGGCCTGGCTGGCCGACCACGGCGCCGCCGAGGTCATGCTGGTCAGCGAGAACTCGACGTCGTACGGCAAGGACATCGACCCCCGCGGGGCCGCGGGCGGGGCGCTGGAGCGCCTGCTCGGGTCGTTGACGACGGTGCCGGGCCTGCGGCGGGTGCGGGTCTCGTACCTGCAGCCCGCCGAGGTCCGCCCGCCGCTGCTGGCCGCCATCGCCCGCACGCCCGGCGTCGCCGACTACTTCGACCTGTCCTTCCAGCACGCCTCCGGCCCGCTGCTGCGGCGCATGCGGCGGTTCGGCTCACGGGAGACCTTCCTGGCGCTGTGCCGGGAGATCCGCGCGCTGGCGCCCGAGGCGGGCATCCGCTCAAACGTCATAGTCGGGTTCCCGGGGGAGACGCAGGACGACCTCGCCGAGCTCGAGGCGTTCCTGTCCGAGGCCGACCTCGACGCCGTCGGGGTGTTCGGCTACTCCGACGAGGACGGCACCGAGGCGGCCGACCTGCCCGACAAGATCGACCCGACGGAGGTCGCCGCCCGCGTCGAGCGGATCACCTCGCTGGTCGAGCACCTCACGGCCGACCGCGCCGCCCGCCGTGTCGGCACCGAGGTGGAGGTGCTCCTCGAGCGCCAGGAGCTCTCGGAGTCCGCGTCCTACCCGGACCTCGCCGACCTCGACGATCTCGACCTCGCCGAGCTGGGCCTGTCCGAGGACGACGTCCCCGAGATGACCGATCTCGACGACGGGTCCGACGACGAGCCCGTGGAGGTCGACGACACCGAGCCCGGCGATCTCGTCTGGCTCGGGCGGGCCGCGCACCAGGGCCCCGACGTCGACGGGGAGTGCCTGCTCACCGGCGACGAGGAGCTGCTCGCCGGGCTGCACCGGGGCGCGATGGTCCGCGCCCGGGTGACCGGCACGCACGGCGTCGACCTCGTCGTCGAGGCCCTCGAGGTCCTGCACCCGGGCCCCGTCGTCGGGGCCGCCGAGCCCGCCGTGGCCGGCGCGCGATGACGCAGCCGCCGGGGTCGCCGGCCCCGTCGTCCGCGAACGGCGGCGCGACCCCGGGACCCGTGGTGGGCCCCACGGCGGCGGTGCGCGCCCCGGTGCCGCTGGTCAACATCGCCAACGCGCTCACCGTGGTGCGGCTGGTGCTCGTGCCCGTGTTCCTCGCGGTCCTCTTCGTCGACGGCGGACACGCGGTGCCCTGGCGGTGGGCGGCGTTCGTGGTGTTCGCCGTGGCCTCCCTGACCGACAGCTTCGACGGCGAGTTCGCCCGCCGGTGGGGCCTCGTCACCGACTTCGGCAAGATCGCCGATCCCATCGCCGACAAGGCCCTCGTCGGCGCCGCGCTGGTCGGCCTGTCGCTGCTCGGCGAGCTGGCGTGGTGGGTCACGATCGTCATCGCGGTCCGCGAGCTGGGGATCACCGTAATGCGGTTCTGGGTGCTGCCTCACGGTGTGATCCCGGCCAGCCGGGGCGGCAAGCTCAAGACCGTGCTCCAGACCCTCGCGCTGGGACTGGCGATCATGCCGCTGCCCCCCGTCACGCAGCCCGCGGTGGCCACGCTCTTCCTGCTCGCGGTGGTGGTCACGGTGGTGTCGGGCCTGGACTACGTCGCGCAGGCGGTGCGCCTGCGGCGGGCGGCGACGGCCTGAGCGCCCCTGTTCGCCGTCGGCGAACCTCCCGCGTCGGGGGTCCGCGCGACCGACGCGGTGGTGCGGGAGTCGGTACCGTGGTCGGAACGGTCATCGACGCCGGGCTCCCCGCGGGGCCGCTGCTGGTCCCCGCGTCCGGGGTGCGGTGAGGGCGGAGGTGCGAGATGGCGCTGTTGTTGCGCGAGGCGATCGGCGGCACGATCCGGCGTGCGCGCACCGAGCGCCGGCGGACGCTGCGCGACGTCTCGCGGGACGCGCGCGTCAGCCTGGGGTACCTCTCGGAGATCGAGCGCGGGCGCAAGGAGCCCTCGAGCGAGCTGCTCGCTGCGATCTGTGACGCCCTGGCGCTCTCCTTGCCCGAGCTCCTCGACGACGTGGCCAATACGCTGAGGCCGGACTCCCTCCGTCCGGCCGCCGTGCGTCCCGAGGCCCCGCGCCGGGCCGCCGCCCGGCTCGCCGAGCGGCGTCTCGTCGGGGTCGACCCGGCGCTGCGCACCGCGGTCGAGGAGGCGTTCGAGGGCGCCGGCGACGACGCCGCCGAGACCGCGGACGCCGGGACCACCGCGGCGACGTCGGGCGACCCGGCGGCGGAGGTCGTCGAGCCCGCCGGCGACGCGGGGCCCGGAGCGACCGTCGAGGACGAGGACGGCCCGGTCGTCGACGAGCCCGAGACCGGGGAGCTGCGCGTGGTCGAGCTGGTGACCGTCGGGCGGGAGCCGGCCGGGGCGGTGTGCTCCGCTGCGTGAGGCCGCCGTCGAGCCGTCACCGTGCCGGGCTCGGCCGGGCGACCGCTCGTCGCTCGCGATCACCGATCCGGACGTCGGGGACGTGACCTCGGTGGAACGCAGCGCCGCGAGCTGACACGATGGGTGAGGAGTCCAGGTCAGCGTGTTCGGCCTGTGCGGACGATGACGAGTTGGGCGGGAGCAGATGGCCAACCCCTTCGTGAAGGCCTGGAAGTACTTCCTGGCGGCGTTCTCCTCGAAGATCGACGAGCACGCGGACCCCAAGGTCCAGATCCAGCAGGCGATCGAGGACGCCCAGCGCCAGCACCAGGCGCTCTCGCAGCAGGCGGCCTCGGTGATCGGCAACCAGCGCCAGCTGGAGATGAAGCTGAACCGTCAGCTCGGCGACATCGAGAAGCTGCAGTCCTCGGCCCGGCAGGCCCTGACGATGGCCGACCAGGCGCGCGCCAAGGGCGACGAGGCGGCCGCGCAGCAGTACGAGCAGTCCGCCCAGGCGTTCGCGACGCAGCTCGTCACGGCCGAGCAGAACGTCGAGGACCTCAAGACGCTGCACGACCAGTCGATCGGCGCCGCGCAGCAGGCCAAGCAGGCGGTCGAGCGCAACGCCATGGTGCTGCAGCAGAAGCTCGCCGAGCGGACCAAGCTGCTCAGCCAGCTCGAGCAGGCGAAGATGCAGGAGCAGGTCTCCGCGTCGCTGCGCTCCATGAGCGAGGTCGCTGCCCCGGGCAACACGCCCTCGCTCGACGAGGTCCGCGACAAGATCGAGAAGCGGTACACCACCGCCCTCGGGCAGGCCGAGCTGGCGCAGAACAGCGTGCAGGGCCGGATGCTCGAGGTGCAACAAGCGAGCACGGACTTCGCGGGCCAGAGCCGCCTCGAGCAGATCCGGGCCTCGATGCAGGGCACCGGCCAGGTCACGCAGGGCCAGCCCGCCTCCGGGCAGACCCAGCCGGCGCAGCCCGCCCCGGCGCAGGCCCCGACCCAGTACGCGCCGCCCCAGCAGAACTGAGCTCGACGCGGCAGCCGTCCCGAACCGAGCGAACGGCACTTTCGCTGCTTCTACGGCAGCGAGAGTGCCGTTCGCTCGTTCCGGGACGGGCCGCTCCGTTCCGGCGAGGGGCGCCCACGGCTCATCTATTCGAGCGAAGGGCCCCTTCGCTCGATTCCGGGATCAGTACCGCGAGCGCCGACCGGACTGCTGCTGCGGACGCCGGCCCCGCCGTGGCGGCAGCTCCGGGTGGGGTCCGGGCTGACAGGTGGGGCAGAAGTAGGCGACCCGGTCCTCGGAATCGGGCGTGCCGTCGCCCTGGCGCGCCACCGCCACCACGTCGCGGCAGCGCCGGCACCCGCGCCCGCCGCGCTCGAACACCCAGTGTTGGGCGCCCTCGCCGAGGTCCCCGGTGGTCGACTGCTCCGGACGCCAGGCGTTGCGCAGCAGCAGCCTGCGTGACCAGCGGATCGCGTCGCCGATCTGCGCGTCGGTGAGGTCCCCGACGCGGGTCCAGGGCGACACCCGTAGCAGGAAGCAGATCTCGGCCTTGTAGAGGTTCCCCACCCCGCACGCCACCCGCTGGTCGAGCAGCGCCGCCCCGAGCTCGCGGCCGGGGTCGGCCCGCAGCCGCCGCGCCACCTCCGCGGCGCAGCCCTCCGGGTCCTCGTCCCACGCGGCCCCGAGGAGGTCGGGCCCGAGGTGACCCACCCACCGGGCCTCGTCGGTGGTCGGCAGCAGGTCGAGGTCGTGCAGGCGGAACCCGACGGCGACCCGCTCGGGCACCTCGAGGATCGCCCGGATGTCGTGCTCCCGCCCGCGCCACGGCCGCCCGGGCCGGTAGAGGTGCCACGACCCGTCCATGCGGAGGTGGCTGTGCAGGCTCGTGCCATCGTCGAAGCGGGTGAACAGGTGCTTGCCGACGGTGGCCACCCCGAGCACGGTGCGCCCTGCCAGGTCGTGCTCGATCAACCGGGGGTGGCGCAGCTCGCCCCGCACGAGCTCCCGCCCGGCGAGCGCGTCATCGAGGCGCCGGCCGGCGAGGAACACGGTGTCACCCTCGGGCACCCCCCGATGATGCCGGGTCCGGCCGGCCTCAGCGGGCCAGCACGAGCTCGCGCGGCGAGGAGCGCTGCGCGAGCGAGACGTGCTGCGCCGTCGGACGCCCGCCCGGGCCGCTCGCGATGACCAGGACCGTGCCCGGGTCGTCGACCGAGGCGCAGAACGTCCCGTCGGGACGCACCGGCACGGCGGCGAGCTGGCGCCCGGACAGGTCGACCAGGGTCACGTGGGCGTCCGGGGCGGGCTCGCCGTGCGCCAGCCGGACCCGTCCGTGGACGCTCCGGCGGACCTCGTCACCGGCCGGCTCCCCGACGACCGCGCCGGTGTCCACCACGACCTCGTCGACCGAGCGCGAGCGGGGAAGCACCGGGATGGCGGCGGTCGCGACGAGCGCCACCAGCCCGGCACCCGCCGCGATGACCAGGGTCGCGCGCAGGCCGCCGAGCGAGGGCAGCACGGCGCCGCCCACGCGGATCGTCATCGCCGAGAGCACCACGGCGGCCAGCGCGGACGCCGTCGAGGTGCCCACCGAGCGCATGAGCGTGTTCAGACCGTTGGCGGCGGCGGTCTTGTCGGTCGGGACGGCACGCATGATGAGGTCGGGCAGCGAGCCGTAGGCCAGCGCGACCCCGGCCCCCACGAGGGCGATCACGAGCGCCACGTGCCACGCCTGCGAGAGCAGCATCGTTCCGAGGGCGTAGGCCACGACGATGATCACCAGCCCGGCCTGCAGCGAGGTGCGCGGCCCGAACCGGGCCGACACCCGCGCCGTCACCGGCGACATCAGCATCATCACGACGCCGTTCGGGGCCAGCACCAGGCCCGCGACCAGCAGCGAGAGCCCCAGCCCGTAGCCGGACGACGTGGGCGCCTGCAGCAACTGCGGGAAGGTCACCATCCCGGTGAACATCGCGATGCCCACCGGGACCGAGACCAGGTTCGGCACCAGCACCGCGCGCCGTGCCGAGATCCGCAGGTCGACCACCGGGTCGGTCGTGCGCAGCTCCCACGCGCCCCACACCAGCAGGACGACGACGGCGCCGACGGCGGACCCGATCGTCATCGGGCTGCCCCAGCCCCACGAGCCGCCCTTGGAGATCGCGAGCAGGCCCAGGACGAGGCCGACGGTGAGCCCGACCGCGCCCACCGCGTCGAACCGCCCGCCGGAGCGCTGCGGCGACTCCGGGATGACGGCGAGGATGAGGACGAGGCCGGCCACCCCGAGCGCACCCGCGAGCCAGAACAGGGCGTGCCAGTCGGCCACCTCGACGATCAGCGCGGACAACGGCAGCCCGAGGCCGCCGCCGATGCCCAGGGTCGCGCTCATCAGGGCGATGCCGGAGCCGAGGCGCTCCGGGGGCAGGGCGTCGCGCATGAGGCTGATGCCCAGCGGGACGGCGCTGACCGCCACCCCCTGCAGCGAGCGCCCGACGATGACCGGGACCAGCGACGACGTCACCGCGCAGATCACGGCCCCCGCGACGAGCAGCCCGAGCGTCCCGAGCAGCACCGTCCGCTTCCCGACCATGTCGCCGAGCCGCCCGGCGATCGGCGTCGCGACGGCACCGCCGAGCAGGGTCGCGGTGATGACCCACGAGGCGTCGGCGGTCGTGGTGTGCAGCAGGGCGGGGAGCTCGGGCACCACCGGCACGACCAGTGTCATGCACAGCGACGCGATGAGCCCGACCGAGGACAGCACCGCGACGACGAGCCCGGGCCTGCCGGAGTCCGCCGGGGGATCGATCGCGGTGTCCTGCACGACCGCTCGCGCCACCGGGCCTCCGGGCTGTCCGTTTCGTGTGCTCAACAACTCGGAGGTCACACTAGGGCTCGGGTCTGCCACGAGGACGAGAACGTCCGTCGCGCCACAGTATTTCCGCAGCTGTTCTCCCGCCAAGCCGACGCTGAGGCCGTCAGCGACGCGCTCCGGTCAGGACACCTAGCGAGTGGCCAGGATGACCGCGACCAGGCCGACGACGTTCGTGCCCAGGTGGATGCCGATCGAGGCGAAGACGCTCCCCGTGCGCCGGCGCACCACGGACATGATCACGCCGCCGGTTGCCGTCACCAGGAGGACGGCCAGCACCCCGAGCACCGGCATACCGGCCACGGGCGCCGCGACGGCGCCCGCGAGGTGCCACACCGCGAACACCGAGGCCACCGCGACCACGGCACCGTGCCCGGCCCACCGACGGCCCGCCCATGCGCGCTCGGTCAGCCCGTGCAGGACCCCCCGGAAGGCGAGCTCCTCGCAGAGCACCGTGCCGACCGGGATGAGCAGCAGCGCCCGCAGGACCACCGCCGACGTCGGGCTCGCGGCGACGCCGGGATTCTCCAGCAGCGGCCGCGTCGCCGGGAGCAGGAACGCCACCGCGTAGCCCAGCGCCACGATCCCGACGGCCGCGCCTCCCCACCGCAGCCCGGAGAGCCACGTCGTCGGGCACAGCCCCAGGTCACGCCAGGAGAGCCCACCGGCGCGGGCGGCCAGCACGAGGACGAGGACGCCGACGACGTTGGCGATCATCCGCACGACCGGGTCGGCGGGCAGCGACGGGACCAGCAGGTTGTTCCACGCGACGAGGCCCGCGGCCACGACGAGGGCCACCACCGAGAGCACGACGACGGCGGGCACCCGGCGCGGTCCGGTCCTCGCGGCGGACGGAGGCGCGGACGGGACGGCCCCGACCGGGCGCGGAACGTTGGGTGCGGTCATGTCACCTGCCGGGTCGGGGACACGTCGACCCTCCACGGTGCCAGGGCCACCCGTGAGCGACCGGTGAGGGCCCGGGGAGGTGTCGCTCAGGTCGTACCCAGCGGGTGACACGTCTCACGCGTCGGGCCCGAGGACGTGCCGGGCACGCTCGGTGTCGGCGGGTGTCCACCCGGGCGGTGCGGCGACCGCCACCCAGCCGTCGAGGATCTCGCCCTGGTAGACGTGCCCGTGGCCGGGCGGCACGCCCATCGCGTTGGTCAGGTCGATCGTGACCTGCCAGAACGTGACGACGGGGTACCAGCTCATCGCTCCGAGGACGTCGCGACCGCGAGGCTCCACCAACCAGTCGGGGCGGCTCCAGATCAGGTCGGGGGACCACCACACCACGGGGTCCGACGCGTGCTGCAGGTAGAGCACGTGCGGCTCGATCCACGGCGTCGGCGGGGTCCGTGCGACGTCGCGCGTGCCCGGGCCGCCGGCGAAGCGGACGACGAGCCCGTCGGAGTAGGTGGGCCGCACCTCCGGCGTACCGGGATCGCGACGGTCCACGATCTGCGACCACAGCCGGTTGGTGTTGGGAGGACCGACCCAGAGCGCCCCGTCGGTGTCGGCACGCACGTCGGCCAGCGAGCTGAACGCGGCCTCGGATCCCTGCGAGCCCAGGCTCTCCCCGAAGACGATCTCCCTCGGCCGCGGCTGTCCGGCCGGGGTCGCCTCGATGCGGGCGTGCACGCCGTCGATGAGCAGCCGCCCGGCCTGCTCCGCCCGCAAGCCGTCGAACAGGAACGACAGCCAGCTGGGCAGGTAGGAGTACTGGGTGGCGACGATCGCGCTGTCCCCGCCGTAGATCGCCTCGAGGGAGTCCGCGACGGGCGCGTCCACCCATCCGGTGCCCGTGGTCGTCACGACGACGATCACCTGGCGGGAGAACGCCCCTTCCCGGTCGAGCTCGGCGACGGCGAGGTCGGCGCGGGCCTGTGGATCGGGGGCGGACTCGAGTCCGGCGTAGGCGCGGATCGGGTCCATCGCGGGCTTCCCCGAGGCGGCCGCGAGGTCGGCGGCGTCGCGGCCGCCGGAGACGAAGCGCCGACCCTCCCTGCCGAGCGTGTTCCACGGCGCGAACGAGGTCGGCGAGCCGGACCGGGTCGGGCGCTGCGGCTGCACGGCGTCGGGGAAGTTCTCGTGGTTCACCCCGCTGAAGGCCTGGTCGACGATCGCGAGGGTGCCCTGCAGCACGACGTTGTCGGCGAACGCGGCGATGACGACGGCGAGCACGACGACCGCGACGGAGGCCGCGATCCGCCGGGGGAGGCGCGCGTAGCGACGCAGCCCCCGGACGAGCACGTGGTCGGCGTGACGGATCGTCCGCACCACCGCGATCGGCACGGCCGCGACCAGGATCGCCGTCGGGGCGGCGCGGAGGTACCCCAGGTAGCCGGGCGCCGCCATGCCCATCGACGAGGCCAGCTCCCGCTGCCAGTGGGCGCCGGCGACGAGCATGACCAGCACGACGACCGCCGCCGCGACGAGCAGGATCGGCCAGGCCGCCTGCCGGACCCGGTAGGGCATCCAGATGCGGGCGCGCGCGACGAGGCGCCGGCCGTGGCGCGTGCGGCGCAGCAGGAACCAGGCGAAGGTGCCCACCGCGTAGCCGACGGCGGCGGAGAGACCGCTCGCGAGACCCTGCACCAGCCAGGTCCGCGGGATGAGCGACGGGGTCATCGCCACGGAGCCGGTGGCGACGGCGAGCGTGAGGCCCAGCGCGTCGACCCGTAGCCAGCGCAGTCCGCGACGGTCGAGCGGGCCCGGACCGCGGTGGACGACCTGCGCGGCCGGCGGTCGCGGGAGGGGGCCGTGCACCGGCGCGTCGGGCGGGGCCGGGCCCGCGAGCGCCGTGGTGCCCGCGCCGGTGACCTCCGGTGAGGCCGCCGAGTCGTCGCTCTCGACCCCGGCCCCCGACACGCCCTCCATCCTGGACCACACCCGTTCGGACGAGCGACGGGAGGCGGGCGCTGTGGGCCACACGGTCGGCCCGCTTGGCCCGAGCGGGGCCTGGAGGGCGTGGTCGTCGGTCGTTGCGCGTCGCAGAACGAGCATCCGCGATGTGCAACGACGGGCGGTCGATCCCGGGGTGGCGTCGGAAAACGTGGATCGGGGGTGACCTCGGGGACGCACACGGTGGCTACACTTTTCCGCATGTCGAGGGCCGACGGCGAGCGTGGTGACCGCTCCGCGGTCCAGTCCGTCGACCGGGCCGTGACCATCCTGGAGATCCTCGCCGCGCGCGGCGAGGCCGGGATCACCGAGATCGCCGAGGAACTCGGCGTCCACAAGTCGACGGCGTCCCGTCTCGTCTCGGCGCTGCAACGGCGCGGTCTGCTCGAGCAGCTGGGGGACCGCGGGAAGTACGCGCTGAGCTTCGGGATCGTCCGCCTCGCCGCCGCCACGACGGGGCGGATGGATCTCGCGCGGCTGGGGCAGCCGACCTGCCAGGCGCTCGCGGAGATCATCGGCGAGACCGTCAACCTCGCGGTGTCGGACGGCGAGGCGGCGATCAACCTCGCCCAGGAGTTCGGCACCTCGTCCGTGAGCTCGCAGAACTGGGTCGGACGCCGGACCCCGCTGCACGCCACGTCGGCCGGGAAGGTCCTGCTGGCGCACATGGACGAGGGCGAGCGGCGCACGCTGCTGCGGCGCCGTCTGCCGCGCTACACCGAGGCCACCATCACCGAGCCCGCCGCCCTGCGCTCCGAGCTCGCCCGCGTGGTGGACGAGGGCTACGCGCGCTCCTTCGAGGAGCTCGAGGTCGGCATGCACGCCGTCGCCGTGCCGGTGTGGGCGCACGACGGGAACGTGGTGGCCGCGCTCTCCGCGTCCGGACCGTCGTACCGGCTGCCGCGGCGGCGCGCCCGCGCGGTCGTCTCGGACATGCGCGACGCCGCGCGGGAGCTCTCGGCCAAGCTCGGCTGGGTGGACCCCAGCGGCGGCACCTCGCTGCGCTGATCGGAGCACTGTCTCGGCGGCCGACCCGCCGAGCGAGCTGATCCCTCGCCGTCGTCGGCGACCGCGCGCCCGTCGCCGAATGCCCGGCCTCTTGACAGCGCTCCTCCGTCACGCCCACGGTGTTGCAGTAGGAAGAACGAGTTGCCTCATCCGCAACCCGCTCCGGTGACTCGTTTGAGCGGAGACCCCCATGGGACCTCGCGTCGTCATCGTCGGAGCCGGCATCGTCGGCTGCGCCCTGGCCGACGAGCTCACGCGGCGCGGATGGACCCGCGTGACGGTGCTCGACCAGGGCGACGCGGCGCGCCCCGGCGGCTCGACCTCGCACGCCCCCGGACTGGTGTTCCAGACCGCCGCCGACCGCACCCTGACCCGGTTCGCCCGCGCCACGGCCGCGAAGTACGGCGCCCTGCGGGTCGACGGACGGCCGTGCTTCCGCGCGGTCGGCGGGCTCGAGGTCGCGGCGACCCGCGAGCGCCTGACCGACCTCCGGCGTCGGCACGGCTGGGCCGCCGCCGCGGGGATCGAGGCCCATCTGCTCGATCCCGGCGAGTGCGCCGCCCTGCACCCGCTGCTCGACCGCGAGGTCCTCCTCGGCGGTCTGCACATCCCGTCGGACGGCGTCGCGGTCCCGCTCGCGGCGGCGCAGGCCCAGGCACGCGCGGCCGTGGACCGCGGCGCCGAGGTCCGCCACGGCGTGCGGGTCACCGGGATCCAGGCCGACGACGGGCGGGTCCGCGGCGTCGAGACCGACCAGGGGACGATCCCGGCGGAGGTGGTGGTCTCGGCCGCCGGGATGTGGGGACCGTTGATCGGGGCCATGGCGGGGGTGGCCGTGCCGCTCTCGCCGATGGCGCACCAATACGCCTGGACCACCCCGCTGCGCGAGCTCGACGTCCTGCAGAAGCTGCGCGGACTCGTGGACCCCGCAAGCGCGGTGTACCCGGTGCTGCGCCACCCGGACGCCGACCTGTACGTCCGCGAGCACGGTGACCGGCTCGGCATCGGGGCGTACGCCCACCGCGCGATGCCGGCCGATCCCGCCGGACTCGACCGCCCGGGCCCCGACCGCGGCGCCGTCCCCGGCGAACGCGCCTTCACCGAGCTCGACTTCGAGCCCAGCTGGCACGCGGCCCAGGCCCTGCTGCCCGCGCTCACCGAGGCGAAGGTGGAGCGCGGCGTCAACGGGCTCGTCGCGTTCACCCCGGACGGGATGCCCCTGCTCGGCGAGACCGCGGTGCGCGGTCTCTGGCTGGCCGAAGCCGTGTGGGTCGCCCACTCCGCCGGGGTCGCGCAGGCCGTCGCGAGCTGGATGGTCGACGGCGTCCCCACGCTCCCGGCGCCGGACGGGGGCCCGCACGACCCGGGCGAACCAGTGGACGTCTCGGCCTCCCACCACGACCGCTTCGACCCCGCACTGCTCGCCCCCTCGACGGTGCGCAGCCGCGCGTGCCACGCGTTCGGCGAGGTCTACGACATCGCCCACCCGCAACGGCTGTCACCGACGACGCGCCCGTTGCGCGCCGGACCGTTCGACGCGCGCCACCGCGAGCTCGGCGCGGTCGTGGCGGAGCTGGACGGCTGGGCGGTCCCGGCGTGGTTCGGCGACAACGCCGACCTCCCGGAAGTCTGCGAGGTCCGCCCGCGGCGGGCCTGGGCGGGGCGGCACTGGTCGCCGATCGCCGGGGCCGAGGCCCTGGTGGTGCGCCGGGCGGTCGCGCTGGTCGACCTGACGAGCCGCCACCGCCTCGAGGTGACCGGCCCGAACGCCCTCGGCCTGCTCCAGCAGCTGACGACCGTCGACGTGGACTGCCCGGTCGGCAGCCGGACCCGGGCGCTCGCGCTCGACCGCACCGGGCGCATCCGGGCCGACCTCGACGTGGCCCGCCTCGGCCGGGACCGCTTCGCGGTCGGCGTCGCCACCCGGCTCGAGGCCCGCTGGCTCGCCGAGCACGTCCTGGGCCCGGTGGAGATCCGCGACGTGTCCCCCGGGACCTGCGCCCTCGGAGTGTGGGGCCCGGCGGCCGGGGTACTGCTCTCCCGCCTGACCGATCCCTCCGGACGCGCCCGGACCGCCGACGCCGTCGAGACCCACGTCGGCCCGGTGCCGGTGCTCGCGCTTCGCGGCACCCCCGCCGGGGTCGACGGCGTCGAGCTGCGTACCCGGGCCGACCTGGGCGCCGCGCTCTGGGACGTCCTCTGGGACGCCGGCGCCACCCTCGGCGTCGTCGCCGCCGGGGCGCGCGCCGTGACGAGCCTGCTCGTCGAGGCCGGGCACCGGACCCTCGGCGCCGGGATCGACGCCGAGCTCACCCCGGCCGAGGCCGGTCTCGACCACCTCGTGGACCCGGGCAAGGGCCTCTTCGTGGGCCGCGACGGGGCCCTCTGCGCACCCGGGCGTCGGCTGGTCACGCTCGTCCTCGACGAACCGGGCGAGGTGGTCCTCGGCGGCGAGCCGGTCCACGACGGCGAGGAGTGCGTCGGGCGGGTGTCGGTCGGGGAGGTGTCGCACACCGAGGACGTCTCGCTCGCGCTCGCCGTGGTGCCCCCGCGGCTCGCCGTCGAGGGTACCGAGCTGGCCGTGGAGTACTTCGACCGCCGCCTCACCGCCCGCGTCGTGGAGCGGTACCGGCGCTGACGGGCCGGCGCCACCACCGCGATCCCGCCGTTCGGAGCAGCGTCCCCTGTGGACGGTGCAGGTTGTCCACAGGCGCGGGCGGCCGTGGTTGTGCGCGGTGCCGCGGCCCACGAGCGTGGTCGTCATGCGCGAGATGATCAGGGTCCGCGAGGCGGGCCAGGAGCTGCGGGTGCAGGTGCTCGACGGGCGGGCCTACGTCGCGATCGTCGCCGCCGACTCCTCGGAGGACGCGGACGCCTGGACGCGGGCCGTGTCGTTGCCTGCCCGCCGGCTGTACGCCCTCGTGCGTGCCGCCTGGGCCGACGACCAGTACGGCGCGCTGGGCCCGCTCGACCCGCCCGGCCCCGGCGACGAGCCCCCGGACGGCCCGGAACCGGAGGAGGACCCGTTCCGCGAGGAGCGGCTGCGGTTCGGGTGGCGCGACGACTGGCCCGACGAGTGCGCGGACGCGGTACGCGGCCAGGGTGCCCTCGTGGCCTTCCCGCGTCCGGGGTCGTGGAGCCCGCCGTCGTGGGAGCCGCCGCCCTGGCGGCCCCGCGACCGCGCACCGCGCTCGGGCCTGCCGTGGCCCGCCGAGGACGACGCCGCGCTGCGCCGGGCCTGGCTCGAGGCCGACCCGGGTGCCGACCGCACGGAGCTGATGGGCGAGCTCGCGGAACGGTTCGAACGGACCACCGGTGGCGTCCTGCAACGGCTGCACCGCGTCGGGTGCGACCCGGCGAGCCCGGGCGCGGCCCACCTCGCGGCGATGCCGGGTTCCCCGGCCGTCCCGTGAGCGAGGATGCGGCGCCATGAGCGCGCACGACACCCCGCCGGCCGTCGAGCTGCACGTCCACGTCGAGGGCACCCTCGAGCCCGAGCTGATCCTCGAGCTGGCCGACCGGGGGCGCGTCAGGCTGCCCTACACCGACCTCGACGACCTGCGCACCCGGTACGCCTTCACCGACCTGGGCCATTTCCTCGAGCTCTACTACGCGAACATGGCCGTGCTGCGCACCGCGGAGGACTTCGCGGCGATGACGGCGGCCTACCTGGCGCGGGCGCACGTCGCCGGGGTCCGACACGTCGAGCTGTTCGTCGACCCGCAGGCCCACCTCGCCCGCGGGGTGCCGCTCGCGGCGGTGCTCGAGGGCGTCTCGGGAGCGCTGGAGGTGGCCCCGGGCGGTATGACGACGGGCCTGATCCCGTGCTTCCTGCGCGACCGTCCGGTCGCGGAGGCGCTCGAGGTGCTCGAGGCGCTGGTCGGGGCGGACGTGCCGCTGCTGGGGGTGGGGCTCGACTCGGCGGAGCTCGGGCACCCGCCCTCGGACTTCGCCGAGGTGTACGCCAGGGCCCGCGCGGAGGGTCTGCGCCTGGTCGCGCACGCGGGGGAGGAGGGCCCGGCGGCCTACGTCACCGAGGCCCTCGACGTGCTCGGGGTCGAGCGGGTCGACCACGGGATCCGCAGCCTCGACGACCCGGCGCTCGTCCGTCGACTCGTCCAGGAGGCGGTGCCGCTCACCGTCTGCCCGCTGTCGAACGTGCGGCTGTGTGCCGTCGACACGCTCGCCGACCACCCGCTCGCGCGCATGATCGACGCCGGACTCGCCGTGAGCGTCCACTCCGACGACCCCGCCTACTTCGGGGGCTACGTCGACGACAACCACCGCGCCGTCGCCGAGGCCCTGCAGCTCTCCTCCGATCAGGTCCGCATGCTCGCGGAGAACGCCGTCGAGGCCGCCTTCGTCGACGACGCCCGGCGGGCCGCCCTGCGGGCCGAGGTGGCCGCCTGGGCCTCCGGGCAGGACGCGACGCGCTCCCCGTCCTGACCGCGCCGGCGCGCCGTCAGGCCTGCGCGTGGGCCCAGAGCAGGAACGCCGCGGCGTCGTCGAGATCGTGGAATCCGGCGCCCAGCGCGTCGACCAGCAGGTCGTTCGAGCCGCAGGCGACCCGCCCGACGGTGTGCCGGCTGCGGTCGGTCGCCGGGAGCTCGACCCCGAGCACGGAGCGGGCGATGTCGCGCTTGCCCTCGCCGCCCGGGCCGCTGTCGACGGTGAGCAGCGGCAGGAAGCGCTCCGGCCGGGCGACCGTGAGGACGTGCATGAGGACCGGCTCCCGGACCCCGCCCATCGCGTAGGCCGAGCGCTGCTCGGCCAGCGCGGTGAACCGGTCCTCCAACGGCGGGTCGTCGGTGCCGCCCCCGTCCTCGCCGCTCTCGCCGCGCAGCAGGTACTCCACGACGCCACGGAAGCGCTCGGAGGCGTCCCGGTCCCCGAGGCGTCGCCACTCCCGGGAGAACGAGGTGGTGTTGCCGGAGAGGGCGAGCACGTCGCTGGTGACGAAGTCCTTGAGCACTCCCGGCTCGGCGTGCGGCAGGCCCGCACGGCTGAACATCAGCTCGTGGAGCCGGCGGAAGTCGGCCGCGTAGGGATCGGGGCGCGGGCGCTGCCGAGGCCAGACCGCCTTGAGGGCTGCGAGGTGCGCCAGCTGCTCCGCGGGGACGTCGTCGGGGGTCGGGAAGCGTGTGGCCACCGGCGGCGCCGCCGACGGGGTGGTGGCCGCGCGGGTGGTGCGGGGGGACCGCGTGCCCGTGGACCGGGCGGCGGGCGGGCGTGCCGACCTCGGCGACGACGAGCGTGCCGGCTTCGCGACGACCGCCCGCGGCGAGATCGGCCTGGCGCCGAGCAGCCAGTGGTGCCCGCACGCCGTGCACTTCATCTCGTTGCGGCCGTCGTCGGCCATCCCGACGTACTCCGCCGAGGCTTCCGCGCAGCTCGGACACGCCAGCGCCATCGCTCTCCTCCCCTCGCGGGCGGCCTTGCCGTGGCCCACTCAACCAGCCGGAGCCGACGAGCGACCACCCGGCCCAGCACCGATCGACCACGAGTGAACGGCACCATCCTGGCGTTGGACGCGAGGAACGTGCCGTTGCTGGCAGGCCGGGAAGAGCCCCTCAAGTCCGCTCTCAAGCGGCCACGGGAACGAACGGGCTCCGCGTGCCCGACCATGTGACGACGAGCTGGTCACGCGCCCGGCTGCAGGCCACGTAGAACAGCGAACGTTCCCGAGCGACGCCCGCCGCGCGCTCGAGCTCGGGCAGCTGGTCGAGCACGAAGTCGAGGGGCAGGACACCCTTCTCCGCGCCCACCACGATCACCCGCGAGAACTCCGTCCCCTTCGAGCGGTGCATCGTCGCCAGCTTGACGGCGTCCCCGTCGCCCGGGCCCTCCTTGTCCACGACCTCCACCGGGACCCCCGCGTCCTTCAGCGCGCCTCGTATCTTGTCCTGCTCGGTGCCGCGCCGGGAGAGCACCGCGATCGACCTCGCCTCGACGTCCTCGGACAGCCACTGCGCCACGGTCTCCGCGACGAACCGCATCTCCTCGGCGTCGGAGGTGAAGCCACGGGTCTCGGGCTTCGGGCCCGTCGAAGGCGGAGTGGTACCCGGCGACCGTCTCCGGGTCGCCGTCGAGGTCGGTGATCGGCTCGTCCTCGATGACGGACACTGCGAACCGGAGGTTCTGGCGAGTGGTCCGGTAGTTGAGTGTCAGGCGCCGTGAGCGTCCCCGGGTCTCGATGCCGAACTGGCTGAGCACGCTCCGCTCACCGTAGATGCGCTGGAAGCCGTCCTCGCAGAGGAACATGTCGTTCGGACCCGGATCGACCAGCCCACGCAAGACACGCCAGTGACCGGCGTGCAGGTCCTGGCCCTCGTCGACCACCACGTGGTCGTAGCGGGGAGTTCGCTCGCGCAGCTCCGGGTCCGCGAGGATCTCGGCGGCTCGCCCGGCGAGCAGGTCGTAGGTGGTGCGTCCCTCTGCCTCCACAGCGCGCCGAAACGCCTCGAAGGCTCGCCACACCGCCGTCCGTTGCACCCGGTTGAGGCGCACTCCGCGACCCGCTCGCCGGGCCTTGAGGTACGCCTCCCGGGTGGCGGAAGGCTGCGCGAGCACGACGGTCCGGTACTCGCCCGCGAGGAAGGACGGCGTGAGGCCGGGGGCGAGGTCGGCGGGCACCCCGGCCGCGTGCACGGCTTCCTCCCAGCGCTGGTCCTCCTCGCGGGGGTTGAGCGGTTGTCCGGCCTGCCCGTCGACCGCCTCGACGACTCGTCGAACGATCTGGTCGACCCCGAGGACCTCGGCTCGTGTCGCGGCGTCCGCGGTCACCAGGCCGCGCAGGTCGACACGCAGGTTCGCGGCGAGGTTCCGGGTGAACGTGCAGAGCAGCGTGGTGCCGCCGCGCCCGGCGAGGAAGGCCGCCCGGTGCAGCGCGACGACGGTCTTCCCGGTCCCGGCGCCGCCGGCGAGCCGGAACGGGCCGTTGTACTTCTCGCGGTGGGCGATCGAGCGTTGGGTGGGATGGAGGTAGGTCCGCCACGCGGCGAAGTCGCCCTCGAGCATGCGGCGCAGCTCGTCGTCGGTGTCCAGGTACACGAACTCCATGCGGCTGGCGGCGCGCCGCACCGCGGTGACGGGGTCGTCGCCGGAGGTCGGTTCCTGATCGCCGTAGGTCGCGCGCACGTCGTCGAGCGAGGAGCCGGTGGCGAGATCGAGCAGGACCTGTTGCTGCCAGGCGGGGAGGTCGACCGCCAGCGCCAGGATGTCGTCCTCGCTGGTGAGCCGGACCGCTTCGGCCGCCACCTCGGCGTTGATACCGACCCCGACCAGCTCCTCCGGCGTGAACGGGAGGACCTGCGGGGCCGTCGGCTCGGCCGCGCGGGTACGGAAGATCCCGACGGTCTGCTCGACGGCGGAGGGCCGGTAGACCTCCATCGCCCCGTTGGCCGGGTTGACCTCGTAGACCAGCGTCCCGGCGAGCTCGTACGCGTCGTCGTGGTTCTTGATCGCGGCGAGCAGCCACATCGGCTCGGGATCCTCACTGACCGCGAACATCACGGCGCGGTACTGCTGGTCGACCCGGGCGGTGCGCACCCGCGGATCGACCGGGTTCCTCGGGCGCTTCAGGTCCAGCCCGGTGAGATCGGCGTTGCCGTTGAGCTTGCCGAGGAAGTCCCAGGCCTTCGCCTTGATCGAGCCGTCGAGCTCGAGATCCTTGTGGAACTGCTTGGACATGATGACGCCCATCAGTGCTCCCCCTCCTCGAGCGCCTGCCGGACGTCCTCCGGCTGCGGTGCGACGATGGTCCACCCGTGCCCCGACAGCCACGACGAGGTCTCGTCGTCCGGTTCCAGGAGCACGGCGACGTTCGGTCCGGGCCACGCGAGGTCGACGACGATCTCGCCGTCGTCGAGCTCGTGTCCCGCCTCGGGCGTGGGCAGCCCGGCCGCACCCAGCCCGAGCACCCTGCTGCGTTGTTCGCCTTCGAAGGTCTCGGCGATGTCGCGCCAGGCCGGGGCCACGTCGATCGTCGGCACCGCCGGCACCGAGGCGTGCTCGACCGTGGTCGCGGTGTGGGCGTGGAAGCGGCCGCATTCGAGGAGCTGGAAGACGTTGCTCAAAGCGAGCCAGTCCCGCCACGCCGAGACCTGTGCTTCGCCGCCGACGTGGGAGTCGCGGTCATCGAGCCCGAGCCAGACCGAGAGATTCGTCCGGTCGCGGCGCTCCACCACCACCGCACACCCATGTGCGCTGCGAGCACGCACCACCGGGAGCTTGCCGTCGGCAACCGCCGGCGAGCCCGCCACGATCTCCGACGACACGAGCTCGGGCACCGCGTTCTTCGGGATCTTCGAGACCGGCGCCCCGACGACGCAGTGGGCGAGCGCGAGCGCGTGGACCGGGGGAGTCCACGCCTCGATCCGCGGCCGGAGCACGACCGCGGTGAGCAGCGACATCGGATCGACCAGCAGCTCCTCGGCCGTGGCGCTGCCCGGCACCGCCGACTTCCGGGCCTCGGCCACCGCCCTCGCCCGCACCGCGTCGTCCACGGCCCCCGGCACCGGCGTGGCGCCACCGTCGAGAGCCCGCCCGAACGCGTCGAGATCGTCGTGGGTCACCGCCCATACGAGGTACCCCTGATCGCGCAGCCCGGCGCGCTTCTCGGCGTCGTCGGCGAGGCGATTGTGCTTCGGCGAGCAGTGGTAGGCCCGCCCGTCGCAGAACACCGCGATCTTCGGGACCGTCTGGTCGGACGACTCCAGCACGAAGTCGGGCTGCACGCCGCCGAGCGGCACCTGCGGGGTGAGCCGCCACTGCCGGCCGTCGAGGTGCTTGGGGAACCGGAGGTGGGCGCTGTCGCCGTGGTTCGTCGCGGTGACCGAGACGGCGGCGCCCGCCGACTTGGCCCACTGGATCCACAGCGCTCGGAACCGCTTCTCGATCGGGGTGTCGTGGCTCCCGACCACGATCTTCTTGATGGTCTCGACCGGCTCCGGCTCCCAGTACTGCAGGATCTCCGCCAGCAGCGAGATCGCGGTGTCACGGCGGGCGTCGGTCGCCTGGTGCGGCGGCACATGCGGGAGCAGGCAGCGATGGCACGCCGCGACGCCCTCGGTGCGGCACGGGCACTCCCGCAATGCGCCGAGCGCCGAGCTCAGCAGCGCGTGCACGCCGTCGGAGTCGGCGAACTCGCGCAGGTAGCCGGTGCCGCCGGGAACGAGGTCGTGCAGCACCATCACCCACCTCTCGGAACTTCCGGACGACGGGTCGGTCGCCTCGACCACGTCGAGGTGCTCTGGGGCGCCGCCGAGCAGGTGACGGAGCCCGAGCAGGATCGCGGCGCGGAACGAGGTCCGCACCGTGGCATCGGCGACGACCACCGGTGGCACGAGCAGGCGCACGGCCTGGGTGCGCAGCTCGTGGGTGAGCACGACCGTCACCCAGGGATCGGCGTCCGGCTCCTTGCGCTGCCGGCACCAGCCGCGGTGGCGCGCCTCGGTCGTGTCCCGCACCCCGCTCTGGGCGGCCGGCACGACACCGCAGTACCGGCAGGCCTGGAACCGTGGCGCGGTCAGCTCGTAACCCGCGACCTCGGTGGCGACCCCACCCCGGTCCACCGGACCGAGGTTGATCCACCGGATGTCGGCCGAGCGCAGCACCTCCGCGCCGAAGGGGTACTCCTTGAGCCGCCAAGCCGCGGCGATGTCGCCCGGCTCGGCGTCGACGGTCGTCACCACGGCGAAGCGGGTCTTCACCCGTTCCTCGTCGTCGTTCTCCCGCAGGGCGCGCTCCCGGGAGGTGTGGGCCGAGGCGCGGCGGAACGGGAGGGTCGTGAGCAGCTGCCCGGCGTCGGCGGCCTGGGCGCTCCCGCACCGCGGGCAGGAGGTGGCGGCCTCGGAGTCCGACCAGCGTCGTGACCACCCGCAGGCGGGGCAGAAGCGGCGCACCTCCGTCGCCGGGTTCCGGCTGGTGCCGAGATCGACGCCGTCGATCTCCACCGACGTGCCCTTCACGTAGAACGTCGCGCCGGGCGCGAGCTCGCCGAGGGCGGTGCGGCTGCCCCGGACGTACTGCTCGTCCGACGACCGGTGCTCGCCGGTCTCCTCGTCGATCCACCACAGCCCGACGTCGAGGGTGGTCGTGTCGTCGAGGAGCGCGTAGTTCGGCAGCAGCCCGCGGGCCTCGAGCGCGGAGATCCAGTACATGGTGTCGCGCTTGCTCCACGCCGACCGCGCCGCGCCGAGCTCACCCCGCAACCGGCGGAGCTCCCGCTTGCCGGCGTCGTCGAGCGACGGCTTGGCCTCGAAGTCCGCGAGTTCGACCTTGAGTCGCTCGAGCCGCCCGGCGAGCTCCTCGGTCTCGTCGTTCCACGCGACGACGGCGGCCTCGACGTCCCGTTCCAGCCCGGGTGGCTCGTCGTCGGTCCCCGTCGCCCAGAAGCGCAGCGTCTCGCGGCTGTCCTTGCCCACCGCGTCGTCGTCGAAGCCTTTCAGGAACTCGTCGACGTAGGACGGGGCGTTCGTCCGCGCGTCCGCGACGAGCTTGCCCAACCACGAGGTCGGGCCGAGCCCGCCGGCGAAGACGTCCTTCGCGCGGCGGGTCGGGGCGTTCACACGGGAGCGCCGGTCGATCAACGACGCGACGTACTGGCGGCGCAGGATCTCGGTGGCGTCGAGGTAGCAGGCGGGCGGGACGACCTCGCCGGCGATCATGGTCCGGGGGTCGACGAGTCGCTGCAGCTCCAGCGGCCGGGCGGGGAGCAGCGAGACGACGAGTGCGTTGCCGGTCAGGCGTCCGGCCCGACCGACGCGCTGAAGGTACGACGCCGTGGACCGCGGCAGGGAGGTCAGCGCGACCATCGAGAGGTCGCCGATGTCGATGCCGAGCTCGAGGGTCGGCGTGCAGGTCAGGACGTTGGGGTCGTCCGCGCCTGCCCCGGTCTTGAAGTCGGTCTCGAGCTCCACGCGGTCCTGCGCGTCGAGCAGTGAGGTGTGCTCGCGGGCGATGATCCGCCGGACCTCGCCGCGCCGGTACAGCTCGCGGTAGTAGTCCCGGGGTTCGCCGGCCTCCTCCCGGTAGGAGCCGGGGCACCGGTCCCGGCGACACGGAGCGTCGACGAGCTCGTCGAGCACCGCTCGGGGCCCGGGCACGAGCGTCGAGCAGGCCGAGCACCGCAGGCGCGGGGCGACCCCGGCCGTCGGGGCGACGCGAGCCCGGTGCGGCGGGATCCACCAGACCGAGTTACCGCCCGGCCCGTCGAGCCGCTCCAGCGCGCCGTCGGCGACCAGCGCGTTGACCAGCGCGAGCGTGTAGTGGTGCGCGTCGACCTTCGGTACCTCGAGCACCCGCGCGGTCCAGGTCGAGTACCAGCTGCGGGCGCCGGTGATGGTCGTGAGGTGCTCCGGGGAACGCCCCGTCGTCGGGAAGGCGGGCTTCGCGCGGTCCCGGGAGAAGGCGGGCATGCCTTCCCGACGTGGCCGCCCGCCCCAGATCGAGTAGTCGTCGTCGGTCCGGGCGTACCGCTCGAACCACCGGTGGCCGATCCCGCCCTCGGTGCGCAGCCGCTCGACGACACCGCGGACCCAGGCCCGGGTCCGCCGCGGCGGAAGGTCGTCCAGGGTGAGCTGGGTGCTCTGCCGGGCGACGTCGTCGAGGGCACGGCGAACGACGGCGTCGGAGTCGTCGATCTCCACGTGGGCATCCGCGGTGCCGGTGAGCTCCAACGTGCGGCCGGTCCGGGCGTCGAGCCCGAACTCGAGGGTGGCTGCGAAGCCCATTCGGGTGGCGACGACGTCGCGCACACTGCGCTCGGGCTCGTCGGACTCCCAGTACCGGCGGAACGTCTCGTGCAGGCGCAGGTCGGGCGGCAGGAGGGCGTAGCGCTCGGCCGGCGTGACCGCCGCGGCCTCGATGCGCCGCCCGACCTCGTCGAGGGTGATGCCCGTCCGGTCCTCGCCGACCGCGCGGCGGATGAGCGAGCGCCGGTTGAGGGCGTAGGCGCGGCTCTCGACGAAGGCCGCTCGGTGCGACGCGTCCTGCACGGAGTCGGTGAAGACGAGGGTCTTCTTCTCGGCCTCGGCGACGTCGGCGCTGCCGAAGAGCTGACCGAGTGCCGCGGACGCGAGGGTGGCGACCCGGGAGCCGAGGAACCGGATCGCGTTCTCCTGGCCGCAGGCGGGGCAGGTCTCCTTCCGGGCGGCGTCGCCGTCCGGGGTGACGAGGACCGGGACCTCGTTGCTGTGCCGCCCCGACGGTCCGTCGACGAAGTCGGCGGTGTCCGGATCGACCCACTGCACGGTCGTCGGGTCCTGGCGGGCCTCACCCGGGGCGAACAGCCACGCGCGAGCCGTCGCCGGCTCCGAGGTCGACTTCGACCAGACCGTGCGGGCGCTCGCCGTCGTACCCCCGCCCGGCGTGGCGACCACGCCCCATCCGGAGCGACCGCACTGCCGGCAGTACACCGACGGCAGGGCGCGCTCGCCCTCCTCGTCCGGGGCGCCCTCGAACCAGCCAAACCGGGGTGTGCCGCCCAGCCGGCGGAGCAGGCGGCTCACCTCGCGCACCCAGAGCTGCACGTCGACGGTCAACAGCGGCCGGTTCTCCGGTGAGCGGGCCCGGGAGAGCAGGGCGAGGTAGAGCGAGACGGCGTGACGGGCGGCGTCCCGACGGCGAGGGTCGTCGCCTCCCCAGCTCGGCTCGAGCTCGGTGGCGATCTCGGTGAGCGGCGTCGGGGATCGTGTGAGGGTGAGCAGGCGTCCGGTCAGCGGGTGGGCCCGGAGCCGCTCGCCGAGCTCGCGCGGGTCGAGCGTGTCGAGTCCGAGGAAGAGCTGGGCGGCGGCGGTGAGCTGCTCCTCGTGCGGGGTGTGGGCGTCGACGGTGGTGGTGATCCGGTCGAGGAGCGGGATGACGACGGTCTTCCCGTCGGGCTGCGGGGGAGTGACCCACTCCTGCGGTGACAGCCGGTCCTCGCCGATGAGGGAGCCGTCGTCGAAGTCGCAGCCGAAGACGGTCCGCGCGAACGCGCGCAGCTTCTCGCCGGTGTCGGCGCCGCTCCCGAGGGTCGCGGAGGTCGCGACCGGCGTGATCGCACCCAGTGGCTGCTCGTCGGTCGCGACTCCGAGGGCAGTCCCGAGGCGTCGCAGCAGCATGGCGACGTCGGTGCCCTGGGCGCCGTCGTAGGTGTGGAACTCGTCGAGCACCAGGTAGCGCAGCGCCTCGCCGGCGTGCGCGAACAGCGGGGTGTCCTCGCTGCGCAGCAGCAGCATGTCGAGCATCTTGTAGTTCGTGAGCAGGACGTCCGGCGGGCTCTGCCGCATCTGGTGCTCGTCCTCGATGACCGTGGTCGGGGTCATCGCGGTGTGGCTGCCCGAGTCGCCAGTGTAGAGGCCCACGGAAACGTCGCCGAGCTCGTCGCGGTGGTCGTGGACGAGCGTCGCGATGCGCCGGGCCTGGTCGTTGGCCAGCGCGTTCATCGGGTAGAGGACGAGCGCTTTGATGCCCGGCTGGCTCCGCTGCCGGCGGCAATGGTCCAGCAGCGGGATCAGGAAGCTCTCGGTCTTGCCCGACCCGGTGCCGGTGGTGACCAGCGTGGGCTCGGGGAGGGCACCCTTCGAGGACAGCCGCTGCCACGCTTCGGCTTGGTGCTTGTGAGGACGGAAGCCCGTGGGCGCCCAGTCCAGGTGGTGGCGCCATTCGTCGTCGGCGGGCCGGAACGGCGTGCGCAGCCGGACGTAGGGGCCGCGGAAGACGCCGTCGTGCGGGTCGGCGATGAACCGCTCGAGCTCAGCCCGGACGTCATCGTCGGCCAGGGCGAATGTCGTGCCCAGGAAGCTCGTCAGCGAGTCTCGCAGGTCTTCGGCGACCAACGACGGCAGCATCGTTCAGCGTCCTCTCACCGGGTGGCCGTTGGGTCCTCGACGCCGAGCAATGCACGGAGCCGTTTCTCCAGGCGCTCGCTGCGGGCGCGGTAAAAGTCCAGGAATCCGTCGAAGGTCTCGGGCAACAGGTCGAGGTCATTGCGGGCTCGGTAGTTCTCGCGCTCTGCCTCAGACGTGAATTCGGGAGACTTCAACCAGTCCCACGGCCACGCATCCTTCTTCCCGATGTTCACGGGGCCTTGCAGCAACTGGAGGTTGGCGAGCCCGTTGACCGCGTCGACGTAGGCAGGACGTCGGTCCTCGGGGACCTCGTGCTTGCGTAGGCGCGCCGCAGTGAACTCGGAGCGCGGAAAGATGTGGTCCTCGTGAAACTCCTGGGACAGGTCGAGGCCGGGATAGAGGAAGGCCAGAACCGCGAACGTGCGCGCCGAATTGTACTGCAGATCAGCAAGCTCGCTGATCTCGGCAGCCGAGAAGCTCAGCGTCTTGCCCATGCGATCCATCGCACTCTCGATGGCATCGGCGGGCCAGCCCACGTTGACCGGGGTCTGCCGGATCACTTCGCGCAGCCGACTGAGGAGCGTGTCGGAACCGCTGCCCCAGATACCGCGCTTGACCAGGCTCCGCAGCACCCAGGTCTTGATCGCGTTGCGGTCCGGCTTGGTGGACGACGCGGTCAAATAGTTGCGCGTCGCCTCTCGACGGTAGAGGTAGTAGGCGATCGGGATCACGACATTGTTCGCCGACAGGGTGCGGGCGGTGAAACCGAACGAGCGGAGCAGGCGCGCGGCGAGCAGCATCGCCTTCCGAACGCCGGTCCACTGCTTTTCCAGCTCGGCCATGTTCGCGCTGGTGAAGTTCGCGACGTTGAACCTGATGTCGGTCAGGTCGATGAGGACCAGCGCGGTCTTCAGGACGTTGTCGCGCGTGAGGCCGAGGCCGGTGTCGTCGAGCTCCTCGACGAGTTGGTGGACTTCGTGGCGCGCGTCGCGTTCGAGCCACTGGTTGGTGGCCATCGAGAGGAGCAGGTCGGAGTACGACAGGGTCGTGCCGCCGCTGTTCACGCGGACGAAGATGTCCAGGACGGTGTTGGGGTCCTGTCCGTCTTCCTGGTACGCGTTCATCGACTCGCGTTCGACGACGGCGTGGTACAACGCGTGGAGTCGGTCGTACGCGTTCTCGTCCTCGGCGAGCCCGTTCTTGCGGATCCACGCCATCATCGCCGGTCCGCCATTGGGGAAGTGGAGGACCTCCGAGACTCGGAACCACTGGGTCGGCCGGCCGTCCGTGGGCGCCGCCTCGGCATCGGTGAGGAACTGGAACCGGTACTGCGAGGCGAGGCCGTCCTCTCCGTCGTCGTCGTGGAGCAGGTCGAGGTGCAGCCGCTTCACAGGGTAGGCGTCTGGGTTGCTGGCCCATTTGGCGGGCGAGTAGCCGGGATCAGCCTGCCCGGCGGGACCAGCCTGCGGGGGAGCCGCTCGGCCAGACTGCCGTAGAGTCCGATGTTGTGGGCGGTCAGGCGCTGCTGCCCGTCGAGCACCGCGGTGACGTCGCTGCCGACGGGGATGTGGGCGACGTCGGCGTGCGGATGGTTCTTCTCGTGATAGTCGGTCTGGAACTCGTAGAAGCGGAAGTCCTGGGCCTGTTTGCCGTCGACGGCCCAGAAGAGCAGGGATCCGATGGGGTAGCCCCGCAGCAGGCTGTCGAACAGCCGGCACACCTGGTCGCTGTCCCACACGAACTCGCGCTGGATGGCTGGAAGAACGTAGCGGCGCTGTTGGATCGCGGCGACGGTTTTGGCCACGGTGGTGGGCGGTAGAAAGTTGCTCATCGTCCGACGTTCCCCCTGTTCAATCTGCCGATTGCATCGCGGCGGTGCGCTCGGCGAGGCGTCGACTGAACTCCTCGTGCGCGATGGTCATCTCACGTTCGCGGTCGACGCCGGTGAACGGCAGCTCGTAGCGGCCGAGGTCGGCGCGGGTGCCGTACTTCTCGTAGTCCTTGAGGACGTCCTTCGGCACCTGGCGTCCATTGGCGTCGAACCGCATCACGCGCTCGTACTTGCGTAGGACGCCGAACTGGGTGCGGTAGATGGCGCACAGCTCATCGGCCGTGATGTCGAGCATCACGGCGGCGAGAGCGTCGATCTCGACGAGAGCCTGTCGCCGTTCGGCGTCCCGACGTAGCGGTGTGGACATGGACCACTCCGTGCCTACGTCGCCGAGCGCCGCGGCAGGAAACCTGCGGGTCCAAGCGTCGCGCTCCCACCCCGAGTTGAACAGCTCCGCCCACAACGGCTCGTAGTCGGTCGTCAGGCAGTTGAGACGAAGAGTGCGCAGGATCAGCTCTGGCACGAGAGCGTGGTCGCGGGGGTGCGGGAAGCGGGCGGCGAACTCGGCTTGCAACTTGGAGGCGCCGCTGACTTTAACGAGGAAGTCCACGGGAAGTGAGGCCCACATACCGCCTGCGATGGCAAGGTCCCGATGTTCCGGACATGAGAGTGTGTGGACACCATGCACGTGTGTTGGACCCGGCGGCAGAAGTGCAGCGTGGCAGCTTCGGACGGTCGACGAATCCACCATATTGCGCCATGCTAGGCGCCAGAAATGATTCGACGGCGTGCCTTCCCAATGGGGATACGCCGCAACATAGTCGATAGTCGGCTGCGAGCGTTGGTAACTGGTTCTCGGGATTGCGCGCTCGGGGAGTCGCTCCAAGTCCCATTGCGTATAGTCTTTGTTGCTGCGCATTGTTGGGTTGGGTTGACGGGCGTTCGGAGTTGCGACGGTGAAATGCGGTCCCTGCAGTATGACGTCGTCGAGAGATGTTGGCACCTCAGAACGCGCGACGAACCAACCGGTGCGTCGGTCGGCGTCCTCCTCCCAACCGCGAGTCCACTGAAACGGGACCGAGTCGAACCGAGGTGCAGTGGCGATCTTGTCCAGGACCTCTTGGCTGGATCGGGTGACGGGGCGCAACATCCGCGCCTCAAGGGGCGGAGTGCCCGGTTCATCGATCAGCGCCGCCCAGGAGCTCAGGACCTCTTCGTCGACGGCCACGATTCGTGCCGCGTGAGCAGTCAGGTCCCAGCTCCCGTCGTGGTGGCGGAGTCCGGGCTCCGGGCCGGAGCCGTCGTGTTGGAGGGAACGGTCGACGACGTCGGGCCAGTACAGTGACGATGCGCTGAGAAAGCGGACACTTATGGGCCACGCATAAATCGACACGCTGAATTCGCCGCCGTTGTCGATTTCTTCAAAAAGCCGCTTGAAAACGTTCCGAAATTGCCATCGGCGACGAAGGCGCGTGTACGTGGCGCGCCGCAGGCCCGTCGCCCTGGCCTCGGTGAAATGGGACTCGGGGTGAATAAGGCCGACCACTCCGGCCGCACCGGCGCTGCGCCACGTGCGGTCCATGAAACAGCGGTAGAGGTCAGGATGGGTGCCCGTAAGGAGCGGCCGATCGACGCCGCTGCGGAGATGCGCACTCGTGCCCGCGAGCGACGTACGCTCATCGATATAGCGAGTGTCGCCGTCGTCGAGGACCTCTTGACGCCGTTGGCGGACGTCGACGACGGAGGGTTTGTCGGCGAGGCCGAACCATGCGTCCTCCTCGGCGAGGACGAGGTTGTCGTCCCAGTCGGGGCGAACCCAGGGCGGGTTGCCGAGCTGGAGGTCGAAGCCACCGGCGGCCGCGAACACCGGAGCGAAGTCGAGCTCCCAGTGGAAGAAGCCCTCGCGGTTGGCGATCTCCTGACAGATGCGGAGCCACGGGTGGGCAGCGAGGACCGAGCCGACGCTCGCCATCTGCGCGAACGACCGCTCGTTGGCCTCGACGTCGTCGAGCTCGTCCCACGTGGCGTCGTCACCGAACATGCCGCGACCGGCCTTGGTCTCGGCCTTCGACGTCGTGCCCAGCAGCGACTCCAACGCGGAGAGCCACTGCTCGCGAGTCGGAGGCGTCTCGCCGCGGGTGACCGGCCAGAACCACAGGGCGGCCCACGCGTCCATGACCCGGCGCAGCCGGCGGTAGGCGGAATCGGGGCTGTCGAAGAGCGACTCCTCGATCTGCTCCCGCTGCACGGCACCGATCCCGACGGGCAGCTCCAGCGCCTCTGAGCCCCACACGTCGATCGGCCGGCGGATCTCCGCCTCGGCGATCGTCAGCCGGCGGGTGGCCAATGCCCACAGCACCTCGACCCGGCGTGCCAATCCCTGCAGCCGCTTCACCTCCGTCGCCGATAGCGCGGAGGTGACGGACTTCCGCCACGCCTTCAGCTCGGCGGCCGCCTCCGGGCGTCCCTCCTTGGCCTCCTTCGTGTCCGCGACCGCACCCCAGCCGGCGGCGGGGAGGAGGAAGTGGTGGATGTCCTTCGGGTCGACGCCCTCGTCGGAGGAGAGCGGTCGAGCGGTGGGCACGGTCGTCAGCCAGCCCCGCTTCGCCACCTCGGCCGGGGTGTAGGTCTCGCGGCGGGCTCCGATCAGCGAGTTCCCGCGGCGCAGATGCAGCCCGAACCAGGGCGCCTGGAGGCCCGGGTGCATGGCGTCGAGCCACAGCGTGATCTCGGCGAGCTCGACCGCGGTGGCGTTGAGGTCGACCCCGTAGCACTGGTGCAGCGCGAGGTACGCCTTCACCTGCTGCTTCTCCGCCTGGTAGTCCTCCGGTGGGATCTCCCGGTCCAGCTCGTGCTGCCGCCGCGTCAGGTACTGGTCGGCGAGCTGGTTGATCGCCTCCACGAGGAAGGCACCCGAGCCCAGCGCCGGCTCGCAGACCGTCAGCGCCAGCACCTGCGCGGCGGTCGTCTCCTCGGAGAGCAGCTCCGCCAGGGAGTGGGTCACCACGCACCGGGTCAGGACCTCGGGCGTGTAGTAGGACGCCGAACGCTGCCGGTCGCGACCCGAGAGCCGGAAGACGAAGTCGCCCGGCGAGTAGGTGACGCGTACGTTCTCGCCGGTCGTCTCGTCGCGGCGGGTCACGAACCACGCCTCGTCGAATCCACGGGTCGCCGACAGCGGGACGACCCAGCTGCCCCTCTCCGGGTTGCCGTCCTTCGCGACCTCCACCATCTCGTCCCGCGCGATCGACCCGCTGTAGGACATCAGGCCCTCGTAGACCGCGCCGAGCTGGTTGATTCCGAGCTGCGCGTAGGAGACGAATCCGCGGTCGCGCCCGCGCTTCTCCTGCGAGAGCAGCAGGCGCCGCAGCACCTGCTGCAGGCAGGCGTTGCCCAGCCCGACCTCGTCGATCAGGACCGTCGCGGGCGTCTCGAACAGGTCGGCGCGCAGCGCCTCGAACCGCAGCCCGCCCTCGTCGTCGGGAAGCTCGGTCGTCGCGCCGTGGCCCTCGTTCACCAGCCGAAACAGGGTCGACAGCGACGAGTACAGATGGGTGCCGTGCTGGGCGGCGGCGCTGGTGAGCTCGGTGAGGACGAGCTCGCGCATCCGGTCGAGCCCGTAGCCCTCGGCGTACTCCGGAGCGCCGACCGGCAGCACGCCCAGCTCCGGACGCGCCTCGGCGTAGAGCAGGAACAGGATGCGGTAGAGGTAGCGCAGGCTCTGGCGCGTGAGGTCGCGGGCGAGGTCCGGGACGTCGTCGGGCAGGCCGCGGCCGCGGCGGCGTCGCAAGACCTCCGACGCGATGAGCTCGACCGACTCCTTCACGCCGTTGCGGAGGGCCTTCGACACGCCCACCGCGTGCTTGACCGACTCCTCGAGGAGGCCGAGCAGCGGGGCGGTGCCGTCGGCCTCCGGGACGAGCGCGTCCGCTGAGACCAGCGCGGCGATCGTCTCGAGCTCACCGGCCGCCCTGGTGTCGCGGCGTTCGAGCGCCGTCGCCAAGTCGACGGCCAGCCAGCGTCCCTCGGGCCAGCTCGAGCGCTCGGCCAGCAGCAGCCACGCCCCGGCCGTGACCAGGACCAACGGCGGCGGGTGCTCGACGCCGAACACTCGCGAGATCACCGCGGCCGTCGCCTCGACCGGCTCGCCGTCGACGACGGCTGGGTCGAGCAGCCTTCCGGCACCGGGGCTGTCCTCGTGACCCGCGTCGAGGAGGTCCTCGACGGTCGAGGCGTCGTGGGCCTGCAGGACGAGCAGGTTCGTCCCGGTCGACGACGCCGCGACGGCAGCTCGCACCGACATCTCGCCGGAGGCGCGCAGCCCCGCCCACTCGGGCTCGTCGTCGGGAAGCCCCAGCGCTGCCCGCACCGTCGCGTGCAGCGCGCGCAGCGCCTCGCGGTCGCGCGACTCCCGCAACCGCACCAGCGCCGACCCGAACTCGCCGGCGAGTGCGACCAGACCGCTGCGCGGGGTGGTCTTGGAGTGCTCCTCACGCTCCTTCCACGCGGCGCGTGCCTTGGTGACGGTCGCGGGGAACTGCTCGGCGAGCCAGTGCTCCGAGACGAAGTCGTTCCCGACGACGATCGTGTCGAAGCGACTCATGCGGCTGCCTCCGGACCGGGGACGAGCAGGAGCAGGACGCGGACCATCGGGTCGGGGCGAGCACCGAGCGAGGCCATGAGCCGCTCTGCCTGGTCGCCGTGCTCCTCGACGCGACGCCGGGCGGCCGCGGCGTGCGCTCCGGAGAGCGTGTCGGCGTGGACGGTCGCGCGCTTGCGCCAGTCGGCGACCGCTCGGGCCGCCTCCTGCAGCGGGCCGCGCAGGACGTCCCGGCGCTCGTCGCGCAGCCACGCCATGTGCCTGCGCATCCGCTCGACGGCGGCGGGCACCATCGGCTGGTAGGGCGCGAGGTCGAGCGGGGTGCCGGGGTTGACGGCATCGCTGCGGAAGCCGGCGCCGCGCAGCAGGCCGTCGGCGTCGTCGACGACGATCGGGTCGAGCGAGCCGGGCGGGAACTGCATGCCCACCACCGAGCGCAGCACGACCTGGCCGCGCTGGTTGGTCAGCGTCCCGATCACGATCGCCGTCGGGACGTCGACGGCCGCCGTCGCCACGGGCACCTCGTTGCGGCCGAGCCGGCCGAGGGCGCGATCGACGACCCAGTCGAGCACCGGGTGCAGCGGGGAGAGGAAGTGCCCGCTCGGCCACTGGGTCTGCTTCGCGCCCGTCGGGGTCTCGTCGACGGCCCGGCGCAGCTGCTGGTCCCCGACCTCCTTCGTCACGGCCAGCAGCAGCCCGTCCTTCACTCTCCGCTCCGCGAGGTAGGACTCGGGCAGCACCGTCAGCCGCGCGTAGAGGTCCTTCGGTGGGACCAGCTCGACGAGGCCCTCGTCGGGGTGCTCCTTCCACCCCACCCCGCCGGACTGCGGTCGCGCCGTCGGCTCGGCGAACGCCTCGTGGAGCGCTTCGCGCAGGAAGTCGACCTCGCGGTCGAACAGACCGGCCTTCCCGACGACGGGTGGGGGCGGGTCGACGTCCTCGCCTGCGGTGGCGAAGTCGTCCTCGAAGTCGGAGTCCGGGGCGTACTCCTCGTCGTCGTCGAACTCGTCGCCGGAGGCGTACTCGTCCTCGTCGATGAGGTGCGGCTTCTGTCGTGGCTCGGGGACGACGTCGTCGAGCGCGATGCCGTCGTCCAGGGCGCGGCGGATCTGCTCCTCCTCGCGGCCGACGTCATGCAGCCGCAGCAGGGAGGCGGCGTCACCCAGGGCGACGTGGGCGGCGTGCTCCTTGGCCAGGAGCCGGGTGATGACGCGGACGTCACCGGAGAAGCGCTCGTCGGTCGTCGTGAGCGCCAGGGCCGTGATCTGGGGCGGGTGCTGCTGTCCGTAGCGGTCGATGCGGCCGTTGCGCTGCTCGATGCGGATGAGGCTCCACGGGATGTCGACGTGGACGAGGTGGTGGCAGCGCTTGTGCAGGTTCACCCCCTCGCTGGCCACGTCGCCGGTGATCAGGACGCGGATCGGGCTCGACGTGAGCCGGAAGGCCTCGACGATCCGCATCTGCTCGTCGTCGGGAAGCCCGCCGTGGAGGACCCCGAACGCCTTCGCCGGCAGCCCGAGGCGCTTGGGCAGTTGTTCGCGCAACCAGTCGAGCGTCGCGAGTCGCTCGGAGAAGAGGACCGCCCGGGTGTCCGAGTCCTGGCCGACCCCGATGCCCTGCAGGTGCTTCACCAGCCCGTCGAGCTTGGCGCTGGAGCCGGTGCGCGCGGCCGCGGCCAGGTCGGCGAGCCGGTCGAGGGCGTCGAGTTCCCGCTGCGACGCGTCGCGTCGGCTCGCGAGCCGCTTCTGCCGGTTCTCGACGGTCTCGGCGAGCGCGGCGGGAGAGGACAGGAATGCCTTCGCCAGGGTCCAGGGGAAGAGGCGGCTGCCCTTGCCCTCGATGGGGGAGTCGTGGGTGGGGTGCAGCCAGGTCGAGGAGAGCTCGTCGGCGATGGCGTCCTCCGCCGCGGAGGCCGGTAGGGGCAGGACCTCGGGCTCCGGGCGTTCGGCCCAGGAGTGGCCGACCTCCTTGGCGACGGCAGGGGAGTGCCGGTGCCGTCGGACGAAGAGGTGCTTGATGTCGGCCATCTCGTAGTCGCGACGGTCGACGATGGCCGTCGGGTCGAGGAGGTCGACCAGGGCGGCGAAGGACTCCGGCTTGCCGTTGTGCGGAGTGGCGGACGCGAGGATCAGCGCGTCGGTCTGCTTCGCCAGGGTCCGCGCCAGCTCGCTGCGCGCAGCGGCGGCGTTGGTGACGTTGTGGGACTCGTCGATCACCACGGCATCCCACTGGTGGCGCTCCAGGTGGGCGCGGTAGCGGTCGGACTTGAGCGTGTCGATCGAGACGATGACCTTGGGGTAGTAGGTGAACGGGTTGCGGCTCGCCGGGAGGGTCTGGCGGACCTTCTGGATGCCGGCCGAGTCGAGGCGCACCAGGGGCAGGCTGAACCTGGTCCACAGCTCGTACTGCATCTGCTCGAGGACGTGGCGTGGGGTGACGACGAGGACGCGCTCGGCCCGACCGCGCCGGGTCAGCTCCGCGAGGATCATGCCGATCTCGAGGGTCTTGCCGAGCCCGACGGCGTCGGCGATGAGCAGCCGCGGCCGCAGGCGCTTGCCGTCCAGCGCGGTGGCGACGGCCTGGCGCTGGTAGTCCAGCGCGTCGAGCAGCATGTCCTGGCTGACCGTGAGCCCGGGCTCGTGCAGGGGGACCGGGGTCTTGCGCAGGACGGCCTCGACCCAGAGCCGGCTGCGCCGGAAGCGCGGGGAGTCGTCCTGGACGAGGGTGGCCTCGGCGGGGTCGAGCGGCTCGATGTGGTCGAGGTCGGTGTAGAAGGTGGCCGTCGTGCCCCTGACCAGCTCGGTGCTCCCGGTGCACCGGACCCGCCAGCCCTCACCCGCGCGCTCGCAGCTCGAGACGATCCACTCCTCGTCCCGGACGACGACCGCGCTGCCTGCTGCGAATCCCGTGCCTGCCGCCAAGCCCGCCCCCAGTGCAGTGGATCACGCCAGGGAAGGCACCCTAATCGGCCGACTGGATCTCCGCGCCGGCCGGTGGGGTGCGAGTCGAGCGAGCGAGCGAGCCGGGCGCGGTGAGCCGCAATCCATGCCTCGCGCCCCACGAGCGGCGCCAGCAGGAAACCCTTTCGCTAACGCAACGCTATCATGTCGCTATGGGCACCGAGATACGGCAGTCCGAACTCCGCAACGACAACGCCGCCATCATGCGCCGGGTCGCGGCGGGGGAGTCCTTCACCGTCACCGTCAACGGTCGCCCGGTCGCCGATGTGGTGCCGCATCAGCGCGACACCGGTCGGCGGCGGTTCGTCCCGGCGGCCGAGGTTGCTGCCATGGCCGAAACGTCCCCGCTGACGGCACGGCAGGCCGAAGGCTGGTTGCGCGACGTCCGCGAAGGTCGCGACGAAGAACCCCCGGACCCCTGGACCCGTCACGCTCAGCAGCGTCGAACGGGGGGTGACCGTTGAGGCGCGTACGGCAGGCGCTGGCAGACACATCGGTGGTCATCAATCCCGAGCGGGTCACCGAGTATGCCGACGAGCTGGCGGTGTCGATCTTGACGGTCGCGGAGTTGCAGTACGGCATCACCGCAGACGACGACCTGATGGAACAGCAGCGGCGCCGTGGCCGCCTGCAGGACGCCGTGGACCGGTTCGACGTGCTGTCGTTCGACCTACCGACGACCGAGTTCTACGGCACCTTGTGCACGTTCGTGCGTCAGCACGGTCGCACACCACGCGGGCGGCGGTGGGACTTGATGATCGCAGCGACGGCCGCGCGTCACGGTCTGCCGTTGCTGACCCGCAACCCCGACGACTTCGCCGGGCTGGACACGGCCGTCTCGGTCATCGCGCTCAGTTGACGTTGAAAGACTACGAGCGGTGCCCGCGAGCGAGGCGTCCCACGTCGTCCGGTCAACGATCGCGCTGCGGGAGTGCTTCGTACGAGCGAGTCCGTCGAGATCGTCGAGGCGTCCTGAATTCGTGGCCGCGATCGGGGAACTAACGCGTCACGCGCGGAGCCGCAGGCCCTTCGGGCTGTTGCGGAAGCCGGCCTCGGCCAGTGCCTCGGCCAGCGTCCCGTCGAGTGCCCCCGACCCGTCGGTCCGCTCCACCGACAGCCCACCCAACCAGCCCTCGCGCACCGCCGCCGAGAGAGCCCCCGCGGCCTCGGTGAGCGCCTCGAGCTCGTCGGTGAAGGAGAGCAGCGACCGCCCGCCGCGCTCGACGTAGATCGTGGGTTCGCCGCCCGTCAGCACCACGAGCGCCCCCGCCTTGCGGCCCGGTCGGTGGCCCGTGGTGCCGTCCTGCGAGGCACGGGTCGCCGGCCAGTCGAGTGCCGCGCCCCAGGGCTGGGCAGGGTCGGTCGCCGCGAGGACCAGCGCGCCCTGCCCGCGGGCGGAGGCGTCGTCGTCGCGGGAGGTCGCGCGTAGGCGGTCGATCGCGCCGGGCACCGCGAACTGCGCCGCGCCCAGTCCCTCGACGACGTAGCCGCGGCGGCACCGTCCGGACTCCTCCATCGCCCGCAGCACCGGGTAGATGCCGGCGAAGCCGCCGGTGACCCGCTCGGTCTCGAGCGCCCCCCGGGTCAGCACCCCGTGCCGCTCGAGGAACGACTCCGTCCGGGCCTGGGCCCGCCGCGTGGGGTCGGGCTCACGGGGAGGCACCCGCGACCATCGGCCGGCCGCGGTGGGGGGACCGGTCCGGGAGGGCATGTGCGGGCGGCCGACCCGGGCGTAGCGGCCGCGCGACGGCGCGCGGCGGCGCTGGTGGGCCGCCGTGCTCCTGCCCTTCCCGGCTGACCGGCCACCACCGCCCGAGACCACCGCCCGCAGGGGGGCGAGGGTGTCGTTGGTGGCGTGCCCGGCCCACACCAGGTCCCACAGCGCCTCGACGGTGGCCGGATCGTCGGGCAGCGGCTCGCCGGCGTCACGGAGGAGCGCACCCGCGCGGTCGGCGAGCTGGCGGAAGAACAGCGCCCCGCCGCCCTCGGCGGGGCCGAGCGCCTCGAGCAGTGCCCGGTGGATCGGGAGCTCGGCCAACGTGTCATCGGGGTCGGGCAGCATCAGGTCCGCCACGTCGGAGGGGGCCACGGCGAGCCATCCGTCGCCTCCCGAGAGCGTGCCGCAGCCCGTCCAGGTCACCTCGCCCGCGCTGGTCAGCTCGTCGAGCAGGGCCGGGTGGTAGCCCGGCAGCCGGACCGGCAGCACCAGCGACTCCCACGCGCTGGCCGGGATCGGGGCGCCCGCGAGCTGCTCGACGACGGCGAGGACGTCGTCGGGTCCGGGGACACGTCGCCGACGCCCGCCGATGCCGTGCCAGGACGGCAGGAAGCGTCCGAGGGCGGCCGGCTCGACCGGTTCCACCTCCGCGCGCAGCCGCGCGAGCGACCCCCGCCGGATGCGGCGCAGCACCTCGGCGTCGCAGAAGTCGACACCCGCGGAGGTGCCGGCGGCCGCGTCGTCGGCGCGGATTCCCGGCACCGGCGGGGCGTCGGAGGGCCGCAGCTCGCCCCGGGCCAGGCGGCCCGCGCCGGTCATGCGCTCCAGCACCGCCGTCACCACCGCGACGCCCAGCCCGAAACGTCGGGCCGCGGCCGCCGCCGGGAACGGGCCACGGGTGCGGGCGTAGCGGGCGAGCAGGTCGCCCAGTGGATCGGTGACCGGCTCGGTGAACGCCTCCGGCACGCCCACCGGCAGGCCCGCGCCCAGGGCGTCGCGCAGCCGCCCGGCGTCCTCGACCGCGACCCACCGCACGTCTCCCGCGATCTTCACGCGGATCACCCGGCGGGCGGCCTCCAGCTCGGCCAGCCACTCCTCGCGTACACCCCGTTCCACGGCCTCGGCGGTGGTGAGGTCGCCGACGAAGCGCAGCAGGTCCGCGGTGCCCTCGGCGTCGCGGACGTGGCGCTCCGGGTCGGTGCGCTGCAGCCCGGCCTCGATCTCACCCACCACGGCCGGGTCGAGCAGCTCGCGGATCGCCTCCGAGCCGAGCAGCTCCGCGAGCAGCGTGGAGTCCAGCGACAGCGCCGCCGCCCGGCGTTCGGCCAGCGGGGCGTCCATCTCGTAGAGGAACATCCCGACGTAGCCGAACATCAGGGTGCGGGCGAAGGGCGACGGCGACGGGGTGGCGACGTCCACCACCTGCACGGAGCGCGCGCGGACGTCACGCATCAGCTCGACCAGCCCCGGCACGTCGTAGACGTCCTGCAGGCACTCCCGGAAGGTCTCCAGCACCACCGGGAACTGCTCGTAGTTCGCGGCTACCGAGAGCAGCTGCGACGCGCGCTGGCGCTGCTGCCACAGCGGGGTCCGGCGGGTCGGGTCGCGGCGCGGGAGGAGCAGCGAGCGCGCCGCGCACTCCCGGAACCGGGCGGCGAACAGCGCCGAGCCGCTCACCTCGGCGGTCACCAGCTGGTCCACCTCGTCGGGGTCGAGCAGGACGTCCTCGGCGCCCGGCAGGATCTCCGTGCCCGCCTCGTCGAGGGTGTCGGGCAGCCGCAGCACGATCCCGTCGTCGGCGGAGGCCGCGGAGACCTCCAGCCCGCGCTGCTCCCGGAACCGCGCCGCGATCGCCAACGCCCAGGGGGCGTTCACCTGGGCGCCGAACGGGGAGTGCACCACGATGCGCCAGTCGCCCAGCTCGTCGCGGAAGCGCTCCACGACGATCGTGCGGTCACTGGGGACGTGGCGGGTCGCCTCGCGCTGCTCGGTGAGGTACCCGACGAGGTTGTCGACGGCCCACGCATCGAGCCCCGCCGCCTCGGCACGGGCGCGGGCCTCGGGCTCGTCGGCCGCGGTGACCTCCCGGACGAAGGCCCCGAGCGCGCGGCCCAGCTCCAGCGGGCGCCCCGGGGCGTCGCCCTTCCAGAACGGCATCCGGGCGGGGACGCCGGGCGCCGGCTCGGCGATGACGCGGTCCCGGGTGATGTCGAGGACCCGCCAGGCCGTGGAGCCCAGCAGGAAGGTGTCGCCCGCGCGGGACTCGTAGACCATCTCCTCGTCGAGCTCGCCGACCCGGGAGCCGCCCGTGCCGTTCTCCCCGGACCCGGGCTTCACGACGGTGTAGAGGCCGCGGTCGGGGATGGTGCCGCCGGAGGTGACGGCGAGGCGCTGGGCGCCCGGCCGGCCCGCGAGCTCGTCGGTGACCCGGTCCCAGGTGATGCGGGGGCGGAGCTCCCCGAAGTCCTCGCTGGGGTAGCGCCCGGCGAGCATGTCGAGGACCGAGGTCATCGCCGAGTCCGGCAGCCCCGAGAACGGGGCGGCGCGCCGGACGAGCGCGGTGAGCTGGGTCAGCGACCAGTTCTCCATCGCCGTCATGGCCACCACGTGCTGGGCGAGCACGTCGAGCGGGTTGCGCGGGTAGCGCATCGCCTCGATGCGCCCACCGGCCATGCGCTCGGCGACGACGGCGCACGACACCAGGTCGCCCCGGTACTTCGGGAACACCACGCCCTCGGACACCGCGCCCACCTGGTGGCCCGCGCGCCCGATCCGCTGCAGCCCGCTGGCCACCGACGGCGGGGCCTCGACCTGGACCACGAGGTCGACCGCGCCCATGTCGATGCCCAGCTCGAGGCTGGAGGTGGCGACGACGCACGGGAGCTCGCCGGACTTCAGCGCCTCCTCGACGAGGGTGCGCTGGGTGCGGCTCATCGAGCCGTGATGGGCCCGCGCGACGACCACCTCGGCCGGCTCGGCCACCCCCGACTGGCCGACCGCCTCGGCGGGGAAGGGCCCGACCCGCCCGACCACCGGGGCGAGCTCCCCGGGTTCGTCGTCCTCGCCGTCGGTGTCGTCGAGGTCGACCGGCGGCCGCTCTGCCGCCTGCTGTGCGGCCCGCCCGGAGGCGAGCTCGTTGATCCGCGCGGTGAGGCGCTCGGCGAGGCGGCGGGAGTTGGCGAACACGATCGTCGAGCGGTGGGACTCGACGAGGTCGAGCACCTTCTCCTGCACCGCGGGCCAGATGGAGGCCCGCTGGGCCGCCCCGGCGGCCGAGCCCTCGACCTCCTCCTCGACGCCGGGACCGGACCCGCTCCCTCCGCCGCTGTCCAGTGCGCCCATGTCCTCGACGGGCACGACCACGCTGACCTGCACCGTCTTCGCGGTGTCCGGCTGCACCACGCGCACCGGGCGCCCGCCCGCGAGGAACGTCGAGACCTCGTCCACCGGGCGGACGGTCGCCGAGAGGCCGATGCGCTGGGCGGGCGCGTCGAGCAGCGCGTCGAGGCGCTCGAGGGAGAGCGCGAGGTGGGCGCCGCGCTTGGAGGCGAGCACGGCGTGCACCTCGTCGACGATCACCGTCTCCACCCCGCGCAGCGACTCCCGCGCCGCCGAGGTGAGCAGCAGGAATAGCGATTCCGGGGTGGTGACGAGCACGTCGGGCGGGGTGCGGGCGAACGTGCGGCGCTCGTCGGCCGGGGTGTCGCCGGTGCGGGAGGCCACGTGGATGTCCGGCTCGGGCAGCCCGAGGCGGTGGCTGGCCTGCCGCAGCCCGGCCAGCGGCGAGCGCAGGTTGCGCTGGACGTCGACCGTCAGCGCCTTCATGGGGGAGACGTAGAGGACGCGGCAGCGGCGCTGCGGCTCCTCGGGCACCGGCGCCGCCGCGAGCCGGTCCAGCGCCCACAGGAACGCCGCCAGCGTCTTGCCCGAGCCGGTGGGCGCGACGACGAGCGCGTGCTCGCCCTCGGCGACCGCGTCCCACGCCCCGGCCTGCGCGGCGGTGGGCTCCCCGAATGCGCCGGAGAACCAGTCGCGCGTGGCGAGGGAGAAACGGTCGAGGACGGTCACGCCACCCATGGTGCCCCGGGGGTCCGACAGCGACGCGCGCTCACCGTCTGCGCTGCGAGAACCACCACCGCAGCAGCACGACGAGCACCGCCACGAGGGCGAGCACGCCGGCGACCTGCCAGAGCCACGCGGGACCCGTGGAGTGGAGGTCGATCTGGGCGACCACGGCGAGCAGCGGGTCCACGACCACCACGCTACCGACCGGGCAGCCTCGTCGACGGCGTCGTGAGCCGCCGCCCCCGGCGCCTCCGCGCTCCACGTCCGCCCGGGATCCGCGCCGCGGCGAGGCTGTCCCTACCCTCGGACGGGTGCGCCTGACCCACTTCCGCCAGCTGATGGAGGACGAGTTCGGTGCGGTGCGCGCCGGGTCGATCAGTCGCGACCACGTGTTCTCCGCGCTCGACGGCCGGACCGTCGACCAGGCGCTCGAGGACGGCGAGGAACCCCGCGAGGTGTGGCGGGCGGTGTGCGCCGAGTTCGAGGTCCCCGTCGAGCGCCGCTGACCGCACGGCCGCGATCCCTGGCGTGTCCCCCTGGGGCATCGAACACCTGTTCGTCTACTCTGAACGTCCGACGCGGTTGTCCACAGCGGCACCGACCGCCCGAGCAGTCCACAGCCGAACACCCGCCGGCACCACGGTGTCGGACCCCCGGCCTAGCGTCCGCACCGAACCCGGACCGAACGCCGGACCCACCACCCGTCCCGAGGGGGAACCCCGCATGCCTCAGGCCCCGGACCGAGACAAGGCGCTGGAGCTCGCGCTCGCGCAGATCGACAAGCAGTTCGGCAAGGGCTCGGTGATGCGGCTGGGCGACGAGAGCCGGGCGCCGGTCGGCGTCATCCCCACGGGCTCGATCGCCCTGGACGTCGCCCTCGGCGTGGGCGGTCTGCCCCGCGGCCGGGTTGTGGAGATCTACGGCCCGGAGTCCTCGGGGAAGACGACCGTGACGCTGCACGCGGTGGCCAACGCCCAGGCCCAGGGCGGTGTCGCGGCGTTCATCGACGCCGAGCACGCGCTGGACCCGGAGTACGCCAAGGCGCTGGGCGTCGACACCGACGCGCTGCTGGTCGCCCAGCCGGACACCGGCGAGCAGGCGCTCGAGATCATGGACATGCTGATCCGCTCGAACGCCCTCGACATCATCGTGGTCGACTCGGTGGCCGCGCTCGTGCCGCGCGCCGAGATCGAGGGCGACATGGGCGACAGCCACGTCGGCCTGCAGGCGCGCCTCATGAGCCAGGCGCTGCGCAAGATCACCGGCGCCCTGAACCACTCGGGCACCACGGCGATCTTCATCAACCAGCTGCGCGAGAAGGTCGGGGTCATGTTCGGGTGCTTCTCCTACGGCACCCGGATCACGTTGGCCGACGGGACGCAGGAGAAGATCGGCAAGATCGTCAACCAGAAGCTCCCCGTCGAGGTCCTCTCCTACGACCACGAGCGTGGCGAGGTCGTGCCCAAGAAGGTCGTCAACTGGTTCGACAACGGACCGACCGATGAGTTCCTCCAGATCACGGTCGCCCGGCCGGGCGGCAACGGTCGGGCGCAGATGGGTGTCACGGCCAACCACCTGATCAGTACTCCCGGCGGATGGCGCGAGGCCGGCGAGCTGGCCCCGGGTGACCGGGTGATGCTCTCCCAGCCGCACCGACTCGGTGACCAGCAGTGGCAGGCGGTGCTGGGCGGGCTGATGGGGGATGCGGCGCTGTCGCCCAGCCGCATCCCCGGCAGCCTGGGGACTCGCTTCCGTATGGGACATGCGGCGCGGCAGGAGGCGTACCTGTCGTGGAAGGCCTCCCTGTTCGGCAACATCGGCCAGTGCCGCACGACGAACTCCAAGGGTGCCGTGTTCGTCGATCTGTCACCGCTCCCGGAGCTCGCCGGACTCCGCGAAGCCGTGTACCTGGGTGACGGGCACAAGCATCTGTCCTGGGAGTACCTCAAGGCGCTCACTCCGCTGTCTCTGGCGATCTGGTACTGCGACGACGGCTCCTTCGTCCTGCGTTCGAAGCAGCTCCAGGAGCGCACCCGTGACGGCTCGGGCCGCTCACAGATCTGCGTCGAGGCGATGAGCCCGGGTTCCCGCGACCGGCTCGTCCAGCACCTCGGGGACGTGTTCGACCTGCATCCCACGCTCCGGCTGCGAGGCACGCGACAGAAGGCCGTGCTGACCTTCGCCAAGGAAGAGACGGCCAAGCTGCACGAACTGATCGCTCCATACGTACATCCGTCCATGCAGTACAAGTTGCTCGAGCGCTTCCGCGGACGGTTCGCCGTGGAGCCGGAATTCGTCGAGCCGGTCCACTTGCCGATCCCGGTGCCTGTGGTGTCGGTCCAGGTGAAGCCGCGAACCCGATCGATGCATCGATTCGACATCGAGGTCGAGGGCACGCACAACTACCTCGCTGACGGTGTGATCGTGCACAACTCCCCGGAGACGACGACCGGTGGACGCGCGCTGAAGTTCTACTCCTCGGTGCGGCTGGATATCCGCCGGATCGAGACCCTCAAGGACGGCACCGACGCGGTCGGCAACCGCACGCGTGTCAAGGTCGTGAAGAACAAGTGCCTCGCCGAGGGCACGAAGGTGTTCGATCCGGTCACCGGCATCACCCACTCGATCGAGGACATCGTCGATCACCGCCTTCCCGTCCACGTCGTCGCGGCCGACAAGGCCGGGACGTTGGACCGGCGTCCCGTGGTGTCCTGGTTCGACCAGGGAGACCAGGAGGTCATCGGCCTGCGTCTCCGCGGGGGGCCCGAGCTGTGGGTCACTCCGGACCACCGAGATCCTCACCGAGGACGGCTGGCGGGTCGCGGGGGAACTCAGCGTGGGGGACCGGGTGGCGCGACCGAGGGAGCTCGACGGATTCGGCACCGAGGAGCCGGTGTCGGCGGAGCACGCCCGGTTGCTGGGGTACTTGATCGGAGACGGATACGTCGGGGGGAAGACCCCGGTCACGTTCATCAACGTCGAGCCTTCGCTCCACGAGGACGCGGCATCCATAGCGTCCGGGCTCGGGTGTGACGCCCGTCGACGTGGTGACGGGCTCGAGGTCGCCTTCTCCCACCGTCGCGGTGAACCCAATGGCGTGCTGGAGCTGTGCCGTGCCGCCGGGATCTGGGGAAAGCTCGCTCCGGAGAAGCGGATTCCGGCGTCCTTCTTCACTCCCGACGTCTCGGCCGAGGTGGTCGCGAACCTCGTGTTCGGGCTGTTCGAGACCGATGGATGGGTCTGCCGTGAGCAGACCGGGGCGCTGCGTCTGGGATATGCGACCACATCGGAGCAGCTGGCCCATCAGCTGCACTGGTTGCTGCTCCGGTGGGGCATCAGCAGCAGCGTTCGTCGACGCGACCCCCGGGATCAGCGCGGGGGCCTCATTCGAGGTCGCCGAGTGTCCGGGCGGTTGCCCTGCTGGGAGGTCCGGGTGGCGGGCTCGGACAACGTGCGAGCATTCGCCGACCGTATTCCGATGTGGGGCCCGCGCGGACGGACTCTCACGGAGCACCTCAGCGCCGAGGGGAGTCGTGAGCGGGGCTCGCAGGCCGTCTACCTGTCCCGGGTCGACAGCGCTCCGGTGCTCGAGCATCTCGCTCGGCGCGGTGTCACCGCTGCGCAGGCCGCGGCCCTGATCGGGGAGCACACCGGGGATCCGAAGGGAGGGATGCGGCAGGTGCTCGGCGTCTGGCGCATCCGGCGTGATCGCCTCGCTCGGCTGGCCGAGGCACTCGACGACCCGTTCCTCGACGACGTGCTGGCCGAGCAGGTGAGTTACGCGGCCGTGGCCGAGGTCCTGCCGCCGCGGCGGCGCCGGACGTTCGACGTGGAGGTGCTCGAGCACCACACGCTGGTGGCCGACGACGTGGTGGTGCACAACTGCGCGCCGCCGTTCAAGCAGGCGGAGTTCGACATGCTCTACGGCCATGGCATCTCCAAGGAGGGCTCGCTCATCGACGTGGGCGTGGAGCAGGGCATCGTCCGCAAGTCCGGTGCCTGGTACACCTACGACGGCGACCAGCTCGGTCAGGGCAAGGAGAACGCCCGGAAGTTCCTCAAGGAGAACCCGGACGTCGCCGGCGAGATCGAGAAGCGGATCAAGGAGAAGCTCGGGGTCGGGCCGAAGCTCGACGACGAGGACGAGACGACGCCGGCCCCCGTCGACTTCTGACGCGGTGGCACAGCTCGGAGGAGGCCTCGGGCGACGGCCCCGGCGTCCGGCTCCCGAACCGCCGGACGCCGACGGCCGCACCCGGGACGGCTGGCCCCCTGACCACGAGGCCGATCCGGCCGCGGATCCTCGGTCGGCGGCCCGCACGGTGTGCCTGAACCTGCTGACCACACGCGTGCGCACCCGTGCCGAGCTGGCGGCGGAGCTCGCGCGCCGCGGGTTCGAGGACGACGTGGCCGCCGCCGTGCTCGAGCGACTGGTCGAGGTGCGGCTGCTCGACGACGCCGCGTTCGCCGAGCAGTGGGTGGACTCGCGCCACCGCCATCGGGGTCTCGGCCGGCGGGCCCTGTCGCAGGAGCTGCGACGCAGAGGCGTCGACACCGAGACCGCGGACGAGGCGGTCGCCGGTCTCGACGCCGACGCCGAGCGCGAGAAGGCCCGCGAGCTGGTCCGGCGTCGGCTGCCCTCGCTGGACCGCGTGGAGCCGCCGGCGGCGGCCCGCCGTCTCGTCGCCATGCTCGCCCGGAAGGGCTACGGCGCTGGGCTGTCCTACGAGGTGGTACGCACCGAGATGGCGGCACGCGGAGCCGAGCTCGACGAGGCCGAGCCCGACCTCGAGGACGCGGAAGCGTTCGTCGAGCCGCGCTCCTGACCAGCGGATATGCTCCCGGCGACGCTCGGTGACAGGGATCACGACGACGATCACCTGTGACCCGGACGACAGCTCGGGAAGGGGAGTCGTAGTGTGCCTCGCACCGCGCGGCTCGCAGCCACGTGGGCCATCAGTTGTCCGCGGTCACCACCACGACCGCGGAAGCCGCCGCCGGGCGCCCCGCGCGCCGGCCGGCTCCGTCGACGAGGACAGGTGCGAGTGACCACCACAGAGCGCGACCACGGCGCCACCCCCCCGATCGCGGCGGGGCGCGCCGACATCCGAGCACGCACCCTCCGACGCGACCGTTGGTGGCTCGCGCCCCTGGCGAACGCTCTGGGGCTGGCGGCGTTCGTCATCTACGCGACGATCAGGTCGTTCTGGGGATCCGCCTACTTCGTCTCGCAGTACCACTACCTCTCGCCGTTCTACTCGCCGTGCCTCTCGGCGAGCTGCGTCCCGGGCTCGAGCCACCTCGGCGTGCATCTGCCGGCCTTCCCGCCGTGGATCCCGCTCGCGATCATCTCGCTGCCGTTCCTGCTCGCCTTCCGTGTGACGTGCTACTACTACCGGAAGTCGTACTACCGGGCGTTCTGGTCCTCGCCGCCGGCCTGCGCGGTGGCCGAGCCGCACTCGACGTACTCCGGCGAGACGCGCTTCCCACTGCTCATGCAGAACGCGCACCGGTACTTCTTCTACCTCGCGTTCATCATCTCGGTGATCAATACCTACGACCTGGCCGTGGCGTTCCGGAGCGACGCCCCTGACGGCTCGGAGCGGTTCGGGATCGGGCTCGGGAACGTCATCCTGTTGATCAACGTGGTCGCGCTGTGGCTGTACACGCTCTCGTGCCACTCCTGTCGGCACGTCACCGGCGGGCGGCTCAAGCACTTCTCGCGGCACCCGATGCGCTACCGGATCTGGACGGCGATCTCGCGGCTCAACACCCGGCACATGCTCTACGCGTGGATCAGCCTCTCGACGCTCATCATCACCGACCTGTACGTCATGCTCGTCGCGAGCGGCACCATTCCCGACCCGAGGATCGTGAACTGATGACCCAGGGCACCGATCCGGCCGGTTCCGCGCAGGACACCGCGCCGGACATCACCCACCACACCTACGACGTCCTCGTCATCGGGGCCGGCGGCGCCGGGCTGCGCGCCGCGATCGAGGCGCGGCTGCGTGGTAAGCGGGTCGCGATCATCTCCAAGTCGCTGTTCGGCAAGGCGCACACCGTCATGGCCGAGGGCGGGATCGCCGCGTCCATGGGCAACGCGAACCCGCACGACAACTGGGAGGTCCACTTCCGCGACACCATGCGCGGGGGCAAGTTCCTCAACCACTGGCGCATGGCCGAGCTGCACGCCAAGGAGGCGCCGCAGCGGGTCTGGGAGCTCGAGACCTACGGGGCGCTGTTCGACCGCACCCCCGAGGGCAAGATCAGCCAGCGCAACTTCGGCGGCCACGAGTTCCCGCGCCTGGCCCACGTCGGGGACCGCACCGGCCTCGAGCTCATCCGCACGCTGCAGCAGAAGATCGTCTCGCTGCAGCAGGAGGACCACCGGCGCAGCGGGGACTACGAGTCCGACATCAAGGTCTTCCACGAGACCACGATCACCGAGCTGATGAAGGACGGGGACCGCGTCGCCGGGGCGTTCGGGTACGACCGGCCCTCCGGCAAGCTGTTGTGCTTCCACAGCGCCGCGGTGGTGCTCGCGACCGGCGGCGTCGGGAAGTCGTTCAAGGTCACCAGCAACTCGTGGGAGTACACCGGCGACGGCCACGCCCTCGCCCTGCGCGCCGGCGCGAAGCTGGTGAACATGGAGTTCGTCCAGTTCCACCCCACGGGCATGGTCTCGCCGCCCAGCGTGAAGGGCATCCTCGTCACGGAGTCGGTCCGCGGCGACGGCGGCGTCCTCAAGAACTCCGAGGGCGAGCGGTTCATGTTCAACTACATCCCCGACGTGTTCAAGGAGCAGTACGCGACCAGCGAGGACGAGGGCGACCGCTGGTACACCGACGCGGACAACAACCGGCGCCCGCCAGAGCTGCTGCCCCGCGACGAGGTCGCCCGCGCGATCAACAACGAGGTCAAGGAAGGCCGCGGCTCGCCCTCCGGCGGGGTGTACCTCGACGTCTCGAGCCGCATGCCGGCCGAGACCATCCGCAAGCGGCTGCCGTCGATGTACCACCAGTTCAAGGAGCTGGCCGACGTCGACATCACGGCCGGCCCGATGGAGGTCGGCCCGACCTGCCACTACGTCATGGGCGGGGTGGAGGTCGACCCGGACACCGCGGAGTCCGCGGTGCCGGGCCTGTTCGCCGCCGGCGAGGTGGCGGGGGGCATGCACGGCTCCAACCGGCTCGGCGGCAACTCGCTCTCGGACCTGCTCGTGTTCGGGTGCCGGGCCGGTGCGGGAGCGGCGGCGTACCTCGACGCGCTCGACACGGTGCCGGCGGTGTCCGACGCGGCGGTCGAGGCGGCGCGGGACGACGTCGAGCGGCCGATCCGCAACTCGGGCGGCGAGAACGCCTACACCGTGCACCAGGAACTGCAGCAGACGATGCACGACCTCGTCGGCATCATCCGCAAGGCCGACCAGATGGAGCAGGCGCTCAAGAAGCTCGAGGAGCTCAAGCTCCGGGTCCCGAAGGTGGCCGTCGACGGGCACCGCACCTACAACCCGGGCTGGCACCTGGCCATGGACCTGCGCAACATGCTCCTGGTCAGCCGGTGCATCGCGATGGCCGCGCTCGAGCGTCAGGAGAGCCGCGGCGGGCACACCCGCGACGACTTCCCGACGATGGACGAACAGTGGCGCCGCCAGCTGCTGGTGCTGTCGCTGCACGACGACGAGGTGGTGCTCGAGCACCAGGAACAGCCGGCGATGCGCTCCGACCTGTTCGACCTCTTCGAGCTCGACGAGCTCAAGAAGTACTACACCGGCGACGAGCTGGGCGGACACCGCTCGGATGCGCCCCGCGGCCAGCGCGCCGACCAGACCGAGGGCGGCCTCGGTGACGAGCAGCAGGCACAGGGACAGGGGACCTAGGCGTGGGCTACCAGGCGCACTTCAAGGTGTGGCGCGGCGACGACACCGCCGGTGACCTCCAGGACTATTGGGTCGACGTCAACGAGGGCGAGGTCGTCCTCGACATCATCCACCGGCTGCAGGCCACCCAGGCCGGCGACATGGCGGTGCGGTGGAACTGCAAGGCCGGGAAGTGCGGGTCGTGCAGCGCCGAGATCAATGGCCGCCCCCGGCTGATGTGCATGACGCGGATGTCGACGTTCGCCGAGGACGAGGTCATCACCGTGGCCCCGATGCGGACGTTCCCGGTGATCCGCGACCTCGTCACCGACGTCGAGTTCAACTACATCAAGGCCCGCGAGATCGCCTCCTTCGCGCCGCCGGAGGACCTGGCGCCGGGCGAGTACCGGATGTCGCAGATCGACGTGGAGCGCCCGCAGGAGTTCCGCAAATGCATCGAGTGCTACCTGTGCCAGAACACCTGCCACGTGGTGCGTGACCACGACGAGAACAAGCCGGAGTTCTCCGGGCCGCGCTACCTGATGCGCGTCGCCGAGCTCGACATGCACCCCCTCGACGTCCGTAACCGCAAGGAGGACGCCCAGGAGGACCACGGTCTCGGGTACTGCAACATCACCAAGTGCTGCACCGAGGTCTGCCCCGAGCACATCAAGATCACCGACAACTCCCTCATTCCGATGAAGGAGCGGGTGGTCGACCGCAAGTACGATCCGCTGGTCTGGCTCGGGCGCAAGATCTTCAAGCGGGAGGATCTCGAAGCGCGCGGCGCCACCGGGAAGCGTTCGCTCGACGAGGCCGGCGCCGACAACGGCTCGCCGCTCCCGGCGGACTCGATCGGCCCGGTCGGGAGCTGAACCGGTCGGCCGCGTCCCGCCGGGACGAACGACTCGTTCGTGGCTTCTACGCGCACGAACGAGTCGTTCGTGCCGTCGGCGGGCCCGAAGAGGGGCTCCCGGACGGTCGGTGCGCGTCGAGCGCCTACCCTGGACCGTGATGACCGCAGCAGTGCCGCGCACCTTCGCGATCCGGACGCACGGGTGCCAGATGAACGTGCACGACTCCGAACGGCTGGCTGGTGTGCTCGTCGAGGCCGGGTGGGAGCCCGCGCCTGCGGACGCGGACGTCGACAGTGTCGATCTCGTCGTGTTCAACACCTGCGCGGTCCGCGAGAACGCCGACAACAAGCTCTACGGGCAGCTCGGACGGCTCGCCCCGGTCAAGGCCGCGCGGCCCGACCAGCAGATCGCGGTCGGCGGGTGCCTCGCGCAGAAGGACCGCGAGACCGTCACGACGCGGGCCCCGTGGGTCGACGTCGTCTTCGGCACCCACAACGTCGGGTCCCTGCCTGCCCTGCTCGAGCGGGCGCGGCACAACGGCGAGGCCCAGGTCGAGATCCTCGAGGCGCTGGAGACGTTCCCGTCGCACCTGCCCGCGCGGCGCGAGTCCGCCTACTCGGGCTGGGTGTCCATCTCGGTGGGCTGCAACAACACGTGCACCTTCTGCATCGTGCCCTCGCTGCGCGGCAAGGAGGTCGACCGTCGCCCGGGGGAGATCCTCGGCGAGGTCGAGGCGCTGGTCGCCGAGGGAGTGCTCGAGGTGACGCTGCTCGGCCAGAACGTCAACGCCTACGGCGTCGGGTTCTCCGACCGCGCCACCGGCCGGACGGCGTTCGCCGACCTGCTGCGTGCGTGCGGGGACGTCGAGGGGCTGGAGCGGGTGCGGTTCACGAGCCCACACCCGCGTGACTTCACGTCCGATGTCATCGCCGCCATGGCCGAGACGCCGAACGTGTGTCCCCAGTTGCACATGCCGCTGCAGTCCGGGTCGGACCGGGTGCTCAAGGCGATGCGCCGCTCCTACCGGGCCCGGCGCTACCTCGAGATCGTCGACGAGGTCCGTGCCGCCATGCCCGACGCCGCGCTGACCACCGACATCATCGTCGGCTTCCCGGGGGAGACCGAGGAGGACTTCCAGGGCACGCTCGACGTCGTCGCCCGGTCCCGGTTCGCCCAGGCGTTCACCTTCCAGTACTCGCCGCGCCCGGGCACGCCGGCCGCCTCGCTGCCCGACCAGGTGCCCAAGGCCGTCGTCCAGGACCGATACGACCGGTTGGTGGCCCTGCAGGAGGAGTCCTCGCTCGCGGGCAACCGGGAGCAGGTCGGCCGGGACCTCGAGCTGCTCGTCGCCACCGGCGAGGGCCGCAAGGACACCGCGACCCGCCGGATGAGCGGCCGCGCCCGTGACGGCCGCCTGGTCCACTTCAGGCCGACCGGGCCGGCGCTCGACGGCCACGTCCGCCCGGGCGACGTCGTCACCGTCCGCGCCACCTACGGGGCGCCGCACCACGTGGTGGCCGACGGCGACGTCCTGCACCACCGCCGCACGCGGGCGGGCGACGCGCACGAGGCCGGTACGCGCCCGACGACGCCGCGCGTCACCCTGGGCCTACCGGCGATCGGACGTCCGGAGCCGGCCGCGCAGCGGAGCACTAGCTGCGGTGTGGGGAGTCAGCGGTCATGAGCCGTCCGAACCCGTTCGACGAGCCCCCGGGCCCGGTCGAGGCGGCCGAGCCCCAGCGGCCCCCGATCTCCCGCGAGATCGACTTCGGTCCGAAGGTGATCGTCGCCGCGATCGCCGTGATGGTGCTCCTGGTGGCGGTCGTCCTGCGGTGGACCGCCGACGGCGCGACGGGCTGGGAGGTCGTGGCGGGGATCTCCGGGGTCACCAAGCTCCCGCGGCTCTTCGCGATCCTCGCGCTGGTGTTCGGGGTCGGCTGCTCGGTGGCGTCGGTGATGACGCGTCGGTGGGTGGTCGTCTTCGTGACCGCCGCGGGCTGCTGCGTCACCTCGGTGACCGGGCTGTGGGCGATCTGGTCGCAGAACACGGTGCCGGGCCACGGGCCGGGCTTCGGCATGGTGCTGGCGCTCCTCGCCATGATCGTGCTCGCCGGCCGCTGGGCAACCTGGGCGCTCTCGCGCGACTGAGCCCCTGCGACAGTGCTCGATCGAGCCGTTTCCGGTCGGTGGGCGCAGGATGGGCGCCGTGACCCGCACCCTGCGGCCCTGCGGCGACACCGCCCTGCTCGTCGAGCTGGACAGCCTCGAGGGGGTGCTGGGTCTCCATGCCGCCCTGGCCGCCGACCCGCCCGACGGCGTCGTCGACCTCGTCCCGGCGGCCCGCACCGTGCTGCTGCGCGTCCGCTCGGCCGCCGACCTGCCCGGCGTCGCCCGGGACGTCCGCGATCGTGAGCCGGCGGCGTCGAGCGTGCGGGAGGCCGCGGGCGAGGTCACCGAGATCGCGGTGACCTACGACGGCGAGGATCTCGCCGACGTCGCCGCGCACACCGGCCTGGACCACGACCGGATCGTCGAGGCACACACCGGCCGTGTCTGGACCGTGGCGTTCGCGGGATTCACGCCCGGTTTCGGCTACCTCGCGCCCGAGGACGGCGACGACCGGCTGCACGTGCCCAGGCGCTCGACGTCGCGCACCCGCGTCCCGGCCGGTGCGGTGGGGCTGGCGGGGGAGTTCAGCGGGGTCTACCCGCGCGAGTCGCCCGGGGGCTGGCAGCTCATCGGGCGGACCGAGGCCGTGCTGTGGGACCTCGACCGCGACCCGCCTGCCGTCCTCGTGCCGGGCGCGCGCATCCGGTTCCGGGAAGTGTGAGGGGGCAGGCATGAGCGGGCGGATCACGGTGACCGCCACGGGCCCGCTGGCCACCGTCCAGGACGCCGACGGGCGCCCGGGCCGCGCCGACCTCGGCGTCGGGGTGTCGGGCGCGGCCGACCGCGCCGCGCTGCGGCGGGCCAACCGGCTGGTCGGCAACGAGGAGGGGGCCGCCGGTCTGGAGGTCACCTTCGGCGGCCTGCGCTTCACGGCGGCGACGACGACCGTCGTGGCGCTGACCGGCGCGCCCGCGCCGATGACGATCGGGCCGCGGCCCGGTGACCCGCACCGGCCCGTCGTCGTGCCCGCCGGTGCCGAGGTGGCCCTGGGCACGCCGCCGAGCGGCCTGCGCAGCTACGTCGCGGTGCGCGGCGGGATCGCGGTGGACCCGGTGCTGGGCAGCCGGGCCACGGACACCGTCGCCGGGCTCGGGCCGCCGGTGCTCGAGTCCGGTGTCGAGCTGCCGGTGGGGCGCCCGCCGTCGTCCCCGGTGCCTGCTGTGGACGTCGCCCCGGAGGCAGCGCTCGTGGGGGAGGTGACCCTCGCCGTCATCCCGGGCCCGCGCCACGACTGGTTCACCGACGCGGCCCTCGCGACGTTCTTCGGCACGGCCTGGAGCGTGACCGAGGACGCCAACCGCGTCGGCTTCCGGCTCGACGGCCCCGAGCTCGCCCGGACGGCCGAGCGGGACGGTGCCGAGCTGCCGAGCGAGGGGGTGATCCGTGGGAGCGTGCAGGTCCCGCCGTCCGGGCGGCCGACGGTGTTCCTCGCCGACCACCCGGTGACCGGCGGCTACCCGGTGATCGGGGTGGTGCTCGACGCCGACACCGACCGCGCGGGTCAGGTCCGGCCGGGGACGACCGTGCGGTTCCGGCGCGGGGGGCTGCCGTCAGGAAAGACGCGTTCCTGACACTGGACGTCCGGGAACCGTCGTCGATCATCAGGAGGGAGTGCCGGGCAAGCCTGCGTGCTCAGCCGGTGGCGCGCTCCGCGGCGGCGAGCCACTCGCGCCACTGGGCGGCCTGCCGCTCGGCCTCCTTCGCGCGTCGCTCGTCGCCGGCCGCCCGGGCCTTCGCGGCCTGCGACTCGAACTGCTCGACGCGCTCCCGGAACTGGCCGACGCGGGCCTCCTTCTCCGGGTCGGTGCGCGACCAGCGCCGGTCGACCGCGGCGCGCACCCGGTCCTCGACCTCCTTGAGCCGGGCCGCGAACTCACGCACCCGCTCGCGGGGCACCTTCCCGATCTGGTCCCAGCGCTCCTGTACCGAGCGCAGCGCGGCGCGGGCCGCGTCGATGTCGGAGAGGTCGATCGCGGCCGCCTCGGCGAGCAGCGCCTCCTTCGCCCTGGCGTTGCCGGCGAATTCGGCGTCGCGCGCGTCGAACGTCGACGAGCGGCGCGCGAAGAAGTGGTCCTGCGCGCCGCGGAAGCGGGCCCAGAGGGCGTCGTCCGCGTCCTTCGAGGTGCGCCCGGCCGCCTTCCACTCGGCCATGAGCTCCTTGTAGCGGCCCGCCGTCGGCCCCCAGTCCTCCGAGTCCTGCAGCGACTCCGCCTCGACGACCAGCTCCTCCTTGCGCGCCTTCGCGGCGGAGCGGGCACGGTCGAGCTCGGCGAAGTGGGCCCCACGACGGCGGGTGAACGTCTCGCGGGCCTTCGCGAACCGCTTCCAGAGCGCGTCGTCGGTCTTGCGGTCGATCCCGCGGATCGTCTTCCACTCCTCGAGCATCGCCGAGAAGCGGTCGCCCGCGTGCTTCCAGCGTGTGGTCTCCTCGGCCAGGGTCTCGGCCTCGCGGATGAGGGCCTCCTTGCGCGCGACCGCCTGCTCGCGGGCACTCGCCTTGGCCGACTTCTCGGCGCGTCCGGCCTGTTCCGCGGTGGTGATGACGGCGTCGAGGCGCAGCACCAGCCCCGGGAGGTCGCCCACGACGGACGCGACGTCGAGACGCTCCCGCAGCACGGTCGCGCTGCGCAGCACCCCCGCCGCGTCACCGCGGCCGGACTGCAGGCGGCGGACGAGGAGGTCGGCCTCCGTCCGGAGGTCGTCGAAGCGCCGCGCGTAGTGGGCGAGGCCTTCCGTCGCGTCCCCGGCCTGCCAGGAGCCGACGGCGCGGTCGCCCTCCGGCGCGACGGTCCAGACGGTGCCGTCGGCGTCGACGCGGCCCCAGCGGGCGGGGTCGTCGGAGGCGGGGAGGACGGTGGGCAGTTCGGCGACGTCCGCGGCCGGGGTGGCCGGGGTGGCCGGGGTTGCCGGGGTCGGCGACGGTGCCGGGGGCGCCTCCGCGACGTCGTCGGGCGCGCCGCGGCCGAGGGCCGCGGGGTCGGCCGTGGCGGGGTCGGGGGTGGCGGGGTCGGGGGTGGTGACCGGCGGGATCGAATCGTCGGGCCGCTCGGCCGCCGGTGTCTCGGTTGCCGGTGTCTCGGCGCCGGGGGCATGCGCGGTCGTCGCGGCGAGATCCGCGGGGGTCGGCAGCGGGTCGGGCTCCGGATCCGGCACGTGGTCGCTCGAGGGCGTGGCGGCGGCGCCCGTCCCGTTCCCGGACGCGTCCTCACCCGCCGTCGGCGTGGTCTCGTCCTGCGCCGTGGCGTCCACGGTGCCCTCGGCGTCCTGCCCGTCCTCGCTCGTCGCCGTACCGGATCGCGTCTCGACCGCGCCCGGGACCGCGCCGGCCACCCCCGTGGCCTGCTCGTCGGCCATTCGCCGCACACCTCCCGCTCCGATCGTGCGGGCATTCAAACAGCTCCCCGGGCAGCGTCGCACCCCCGACCTGCGACGACCGCACCTTCTCCCCCCGGGATAGCGTGGGAACCGTGATCGAGACGGCGGCACCGCCCCGGCCGATCGCCCTCGTCGGGCCGACGGCGACCGGCAAGTCCGACCTGGCCCTCCAGCTCGGCACGCGGCTCGCCGGGGTCGAAGTGGTCAACGCCGACGCCATGCAGCTCTATCGCGGCATGGACATCGGCACCGCGAAGCTGCCCGTCGAGGCGCGCCGCGGCGTCCCGCACCACCTGCTCGACGTCCTGGAGGTCACCGAGACCGCCACCGTCGCGGCCTACCAGCGCGACGCGCGCGCCGCCGTCGACGACGTCCTGGCCCGTCACGGCACCCCCGTCGCCGTCGGCGGCTCGGGGCTCTATGTCCAGGCCCTGGTCGACGACCTGCGCTTCCCCGGTACCGACCCCGCGGTGCGCGCCCGGCTCGAGGGGGAGCTCGCCGAGCTCGGCCCGGCCGCCCTGCATGCGCGGCTCGCGCGGACCGACCCCGACGCCGCTGCGGGCATCCTGCCGAGCAACGGACGGCGGGTGGTGCGGGCGCTCGAGGTCATCGAGATCACCGGGGCGCCGTTCGCCGCGAGCCTGCCGCGACCCGGGGCGCCGCGGCACGGCACCGTGCTCGTCGGGATCGACCGCGAGACGACGACGCTCGACGCGCGCATCGAGGCGCGGGTGGACGGGATGCTCGCGGCGGGTCTGCTCGACGAGGTCCGCCGGCTCGCCGATCGGGGGCTGCGCGACGGCGAGACGGCGTCGCGGGCCGTCGGCTACCGCGAGCTCCTCGAGATCCTCGACGACACCGGTCGGGAGCCGGACCCCGACGCGCTCGCGGAGGCGCGGCGCCGGATCGTCGTGGCGACCCGCCGACTGGTCCGTCGGCAGCGGTCGTGGTTCCGCCGGGACCCCCGCGTGCGGTGGCTCGACGCGTCGTCGGTCACGCTCGTCGACGACGTCGTGGCCCTGGCGCGTGACGCCGCCGGGGCTTCGTAGTCTGGCCAGGAGAAGGAGGCACGGTATGGAGTTCGTCCTCGGCCACGGCACGGAGAACGACTTCGTGCTGCTGCCCGACCCCGAGGGCCGGCTCGACCTCGGCCCGGCCGCCGTCCGCGCGCTCTGCCATCGGCGCCGCGGGCTGGGCGCCGACGGGGTGCTGCGGGTCGCCGCCGCCGAGGAGCCGGGCGCGGCCTTCTCCATGGACTACCGCAACGCCGACGGCTCGCTCGCGGAGATGTGCGGGAACGGCGTACGGGTCTTCGCCCGCTACCTCGTCGCGGCCGGGCTGGTGCGCGCGGGGACGTTCGCGGTCGCGACCCGCGCCGGCCTGCGGGCCGTGACGCTCGGCGAGGACCCCGACGGCGAGGTCACCGTGGACATGGGTCCCGTGCGGGTCGGGGAGGAGTCGGTGGCGATCCTGCCCTCGGCGACGGGGCCCGCGGCCTCGGTCACCTCCTTCGCCGGGGTGGCCGTCGATGTCGGGAACCCGCACCTGGCCTGCGTCACCACCGCCGACGTGGACTCCCTCGACCTCACCGTCGCCCCCGGCCACGACGCCGAGCTCTTCCCGGACGGGGTCAACGTCGAGTTCCTGACGCCGCTGACCGCCGACGGGGCCACGCGGTTACGCGTGCACGAGCGCGGCTCCGGCGAGACGCGCTCGTGCGGCACGGGCACCGTCGCCGGCGCGGTCGCCGGGCTCCGCGCGGCGGGCCGGGACGCGGGCACGGTGACGGTGACGACGCCGGGCGGGGTGCTGCGGGTGGACGTCGGCGCCGGCCTCGGCTCGGCACCGGGCTCCACGACGACGCTCACCGGCGCCGCTGTCCTCGTCGCGCGCGGTGAGGTCGAGCTCGAGGACGACCCCGACCGTCCCGGGGAGATGCGGGCCCGCGTCGGGCTGCCGGCCGCCGCTGCGGTGTGAGGGTGTGAGCCCCGGCCGTGGCGGGCGTGCGCTCCGGAAAGGCGTGGTGACGGGGCGTCGCTTCTGCGACAGTGGAGCGCACGATGACAGAACCCGCATCCGACCGTTCCGCCCTGGCCGAGCCGAGCGCCCCCTCGCGCCGCGGCCGTCCCGACCACGCGGGCATCGAGATCGACCCGTCGTCGCTCGACGCGGGCAGCCCCGAGGAGACCGACCCGACCCGCGGCGCCCTGGACCTCGAGGAGCGCTCGTGGCTGCGGCGCGTCCCGGGTCTCTCGGGTGCGTCGACCGAGCTCACCGACGTCACCGAGGTCGAGTACCGGCGGCTGCGCCTCGAGCGCGTCGTGCTCATCGGGGTGTGGACCGAGGGCAGCGCCGCCGTGGCGGACGCCTCGCTCGTCGAGCTCGCCCGGCTCGCGGAGACGGCGGGCTCCGAGGTCCTCGACGGGCTCATCCAGCGGCGTTCCTCGCCGGACCCGGCCACGTTCGTCGGCTCCGGCAAGGTCGGCGAGCTGCGGGCGACCGTCTCGGCGACCGGCGCGGACACCGTGATCGCCGACGGCGAGCTCTCGCCCGGCCAGCTGCGCCAGCTCGAGGAGAAGCTCAAGGTCAAGGTCGTCGACCGGACCGCACTGATCCTCGACATCTTCGCGCAGCACGCTCGCTCCCGGGAGGGCAAGGCGCAGGTCGAGCTCGCCCAGCTGCGCTACTTCCTGCCGCGCCTGCGCGGTTGGGGCGAGTCGATGTCCCGGCAGGGCGGCGGCGCCGGTGGTGGTGGCGGCGCGGGCGGCGGCGGGGTCGGCACGCGTGGCCCGGGTGAGACCAAGCTCGAGACCGACCGGCGGCGGATCCACCAGCGCATCGCGAAGCTGCGCCGCGAGCTGGAGGGCATGAAGACGGTCCGGGAGACCCAGCGCGACCGTCGCCGCCGCCGGGAGGTGCCGGCCGCCGCGATCGCCGGGTACACCAACGCCGGCAAGTCGTCGCTGCTCAACGCGATCACCGACGCGGGCGTGCTCGTCGAGGACGCGCTGTTCGCGACCCTCGACCCCACCACGCGCCGCTGGGAGACCCCGGACGGGCGCGAGTCGACGCTCACCGACACGGTCGGCTTCGTGCGGCACCTGCCCCACCAGCTGGTCGAGGCGTTCCGCTCGACGCTCGAGGAGGTCGGCGACGCCGACCTCGTGGTCCACGTCGTCGACGGTTCCGACCCGTCGGCCACCGACCAGATCGCCGCGGTCCGCGAGGTGATCGCCGACATCAGCCCGGAGGGCGCGGTCACCCCGCCGGAGCTGCTGGTGGTCAACAAGGTCGACGACGCCGACCCGCTCGCGCTGGCCCAGCTGCGCGCCACGCTGCCGGGCTCGGTGTTCGTCTCGGCGCGCACCGGTGAGGGCATCGAGCTCCTGCGGCGCCGGATCGCCGAGGCGCTGCCGCGGCCCGAGGTCGAGGTCGACGTGCTGCTGCCCTACACCGAGGGCGCGCTCGTCGGGCGGGTGCACGCCGAGGGCGAGGTCCTCGCCGAGCGCCACGTGGCCGAGGGCACCGTGCTGCAGGCCCGGGTCGGTCCGGAGCTGGCTGCCGCCGTCGAGCGGGCCTCGGTGGGCGCGGACCTTCCCGTGTCGTGACCGGTGGTCCCGGCGCCTTGCTGCCGGGGAGGGGGTGACCCCGTCGGTGGGTGAACGGCGCCGTTCTGACGTCAGACGTCAGCATCGTGCCGTTGCTGCCGGGGGGGGGGACGGGTGGTCCGCGGCGTCGTCGGGGGCCTCGTGGCCGCAGTCCCGGTCGTCCTGGGATTCCCGACGGTTCCGATGGCTGTGGCCGGGCCGGCGGCGCCCGTCACGCGGTGCGTGCTCTCCGGCCGTGCGGACGCGGGCCGTGCGGACGCGGGCCACGCGCGGCGCAGCCGCGGCGTCCCTGATCGGTCGCCCGCCGAGGCGGGGTCGCCGGGTCAGAGCTTGCGCAGCACCGCCACGACCTTGCCGAGCACGGTCGCCTCGTCACCGGGGATGGGCTCGTAGGCCGCGTTGGCGGGCAGGAGCCAGACGTGGCCGTCCCGGCGCTTGTAGGTCTTGACCGTGGCCTCGTTGTCGAGCATCGCCGCCACGATCTCGCCGTTGTCGGCGACCGGCTGCTGTCGGACGACCACCCAGTCCCCGTCGGTGATCGCGGCCTCGACCATCGAGTCGCCGACCACCTTGAGCAGGAACAGCGACCCCTCGCCGACGAGCTCCTTCGGGAGCGGGAACACGTCCTCGACGGCCTGCTCGGCGAGGATCGGGCCGCCGGCCGCGATCCGGCCGACCACCGGCACGAACGACGGCGTCGGCCGGTCGGCGCGCAGCGCCTCGGTCTCGGTGGCCGCGCCGAGCTCGGGGTCGATCTCCTCGGGCAGGCGGACGTCCAGGGCCCGGGGGCGGTTCGGGTTCCGCCGCAGGTACCCCTTCTTCTCCAGCACCTTCATCTGGTGGGCCACCGACGAGGTCGAGGTGAGGCCGGCCGCGTCCCCGATCTCGCGGACGCTCGGCGGGTAGCCGACCCGCTCGACGTGGTCGCGGATGACCTCCAGGACCTTGCGCTGCCGGGGCGTCAGGCTCGGAGCGCCGGAGGCCGAGGGCTCGGGCTCGCGGTCGGGGAACGGGTGGACCCGGGCCGTGGCCATCCCGGCGGGGCCGGGGGTGCCGGCCGCGTCCGCGCCCGGCTCCGGGCCGGTGGTGACGACCGCGTCGACGTTCTCCACCCCTGCGGGGGCACCGTCGTCGGCGCCTCCCGACGGGGGCGACCCGCCGTCGCGCCTGCGTCCAGCCATGGTTCCTCCTCCGTTCGGCCCGACAGCGGGCGCCGCGGCCGGCCGCGATGTCGCGATGCTGCCGGGGCGCCGGTGACGCTGCGTGCTCCTGAGGTCCGAAGGTAGCGCCGACCGCCGACGGGATCAAACACGTGTTCGAACGACACGCCGGTCTCCTCCGTCGACGTTGTCGGGGGTCGATGCTAGACATCGCACACGCGTTCGATCGAACGCGTGTGCGGGGGAGAGGTGCCCGATGACGGCCCCGATGACGACCCGGACGAGCCCGGCCGCCGGCCCCCGGCCGGCCTCCGGCCCGGTCTCCGCGGTGCAGGTCCCGGCCCAGGTCGGCCGGGGAGACGGAGCGGTGGGCGCGGCCCCGTCCACCGGGGCGCCGCCCCCGGCAACCGCGCCGTGGGCGCCGGCGCCGACGCGGCCCGCGGGTCGGCGCGACGCCCGTCGGCCCGCCGGGCGCCCGGCCGCGCTCGTCACGCCTCTCGTGCGCCCGGTACCGGCGTCCGATCAGGTGAACTCGACGAGGACCCAGGAGCGGGCCCACACGCGGGCCGGAGTGCTGCGTCGGCGACGCAGCGTCGCGACCGTCGTCCTGGGCCTCGTCCTGCTCGGCCTGCTCGCGCTGGTGGTGCGCCTCGGCGGTGCCACCGTGCCCGAGCCGCCGGAGGGGCCGGTGCCCTCGGGCACGGCGGTCGTCGTCGTCGCACCGGGGGAGTCGCTGCTCGACGTGGCGCGGCGGGCGGCGCCGACGGCGGACACGGACGCCGTCCTCGCGCGCATCCGCACGGACAACCATCTCGACGGATCGGCGGTCACCCCGGGGCGTCCGCTGGTCGTCCCGGCCGGTTCCTGAACGGTCCGGGGGCGGGTCACTCCCACGGGTCCCAGGTGTCCCCGCCGTCCCGGTGTGCGGCCGCCCGGCGCCCGGGTCGGCACCGCTCGCCGCGCGCCGCCCCGGAGGTGTGATCGGGAGTTGCACGACTTCCTCGGGTGTCGCTAGCGTCCCGCCCCAACATCTTGTGGTTACATTGATGTAGTTAGTCCACAAGTTGTGCATGCAGGTGGAGGTCCCGTCCACAGGGAACTCCACCGGGGTCGGTGGTCCGTCCACCGGCGGCACCGCCCGGTCCACGGCCGGAGGTGCCAGGTCCACAGGGTCGACCCCAGGATGACGGCCGCCGGCCGGCGATCCACAGGGACTCCGGGTCTCGCACGGGAAGGGAGCCGAGGGTGCGTTGTCCGTTCTGTCGCAACGACGACTCGCGGGTCGTCGACTCGCGCGAGGCCGACGAGGGCCAGGCGATCCGTCGCCGCCGCTCCTGCACCGCGTGCGGGAAGCGGTTCACCACCGTCGAGGAGGCCGTCCTCGCGGTGGTCAAGCGCAGTGGGGTCACCGAGCCGTTCAGCCGCGACAAGGTCGTCCGCGGTGTGGGTCGGGCCTGTCAGGGGCGTCCGGTCGACCCGGACGCGGTCGCGCTGCTGGCGCACAAGGTGGAGGAGACGGTGCGGGCGTCGGGCACGGCCGAGGTGCCGAGCCACGAGGTCGGGATGGCGATCCTGGGCCCGCTGCGCGAGCTGGACGCGGTGGCCTACCTGAGGTTCGCCAGCGTCTACCGCAACTTCTCCTCCGTCGCGGACTTCGAGGCCGAGATCGCCGACCTACGCGGACGGATGTCCGTCGACGGTGCGGCGGGTGGCGGCTCCGGGGCCGGCGGGGCGAGCAGCACGGACGGGACGGACGAGCGGCCGGACGGAGGCGGTGCCGGAGGCGCCGTCGAGGGTGACCGGTCGGGGACATCGATGCCGGGTCGTGGGGAAGCGTCCCCGGCACACGCGAGCACGAGGGGATGAGCGGATGACGGAGACCGTCGGGTCCGGCACGAGCACGGACGGCGCGGACGGAGCGTCCGGTCGTCCGTCCGCGGGCCGCGGGCTGTCGATCGAGCGTGTGCACACCACCGAGGGGCGCCACCCCTACGACGAGGTGGAGTGGGAGCGCCGCGACGTCGTCATGACCAACTGGCGCGACGGCTCGGTGAACTTCGAGCAGCGCGGGGTCGAGTTCCCCTCGGCGTGGTCGGCCAACGCCACCAACATCGTCACCAGCAAGTACTTCCGCGGTGCCGTGGGCACCTCGCAGCGCGAGTCGAGCCTGCGCCAGCTCATCGACCGCGTGGTCGGCAGCTACACCGAGGCGGGCCGGCAGAACGGCTACTTCGCGACGCCCGCCGACGCCGAGATCTTCTCCGACGAGCTGACCTGGATGCTGCTGCACCAGTACTTCAGCTTCAACTCGCCTGTTTGGTTCAACGTCGGTACCTCTTCGCCCCAGCAGGTCAGTGCCTGCCAGCCCTGGGACGCCCTGGTCAGCACGCCGCACGGCATGGTCCCCATCGGCCGGCTCGTCGACGACGATGCGGTGGGCACGAAGGTCTACGACGCGGAGGGTCTCACTCGTGTCGTGGCCACCAAGGCCAACGGAGTCAAGGACGTCCTGCGAGTGCACACGCATTCCGGTCACGCCCTCGATGTCACTGCCGACCACCTCGTGTGGCGGGCCTCGGGTGAGGGAACGGGGCGGTTCGTCCCCGCCGGTGAGCTGGTCGCCGGTGACACCGTCGAATGGCACCGACGAGGCTCGGACAGCGGGGAGCACGAGTTCCGTACTCGTGACGTCGCCGAGGCCGCTCTGGCCGGCTGGCTGCAGTCGGACGGGTTCGTCGGTCAGTACGCGGGAACCAACAGATCGCTGACCATCGAGGCGATGACCGTGACCGACGCCGAGCTCGCGTGGGTCACGACGGCGCTCGACGTCGTCTTCCCCGGGGTCCACCGCCACGAGACCTCGGTCGAGACCCTCGACCCGTCGCTCGACTGTCGCCGCACACGGCTCTACGGACAGGTCCTCAGTGAGTTCGTCGAGGGCTGGGGGTTGCGCGCTCGCGGCACCGAGATGGCTGTGCCCGCGTTCCTGCGGACCGCAGCGCTTCCGGTCGTCGCCGCGTACCTGCGGAGCATTTTCCAGGCCGAGGGCTACGTGTCGGCGCGGGAGAGCTCGACGCTGGTCGGGCTCGACATGATCAGCGAGGAGCTGGTCCGTGGCGTTCAGGCCCTCCTGGCCCGCTTCGGAATCTTCGCGCGAGTCGGTTGCAAGCGGGACAAGCGCTCGAATCGCCAAGATTTGTGGGGAATCCGGATCCAGAACGACGGGGACCGACGAATCTTCGCCGACTCGATCGGATTCATCGACCCCGTCAAGGCCGAGAAGCTCGAGGCGTCCTTCGACAAGCCCGGACTGCCGGCGAAGCCGACCAAGCGCCTCCAAATCCAGAGCATCGAGGCACGCGGCGCGATGCCGGTCTACGACATCCAGACCGAGTCCGGCGAGTACCTCTCGGGCAACATCCGGGTGCACAACTGCTTCATCCTCTCCGTGGACGACACCATGGAGTCGATCCTCAACTGGTACCGCGAGGAGGGCCTGATCTTCAAGGGCGGCTCCGGTGCCGGCCTGAACCTCTCGCGCATCCGTTCCTCGAAGGAACTGCTCTCCTCGGGGGGCACCGCGTCCGGTCCGGTGTCGTTCATGCGCGGCGCCGACGCCTCCGCGGGGACCATCAAGTCCGGTGGCGCCACCCGGCGCGCCGCGAAGATGGTCGTGCTCGACGTCGACCACCCGGACGTCGCCGAGTTCATCGAGACCAAGCGTTCCGAGGAGCACAAGATCCGGGTGCTGCGCGACGCGGGCTTCGACATGGACCTCGGTGGCGCCGACATCGCCTCGGTCCAGTACCAGAACGCCAACAACTCGGTCCGGGTCTCCGACGAGTTCATGCGCGCCGTGCAGTCCGGCGGCGAGTTCGGCCTGCGGGCCCGCATGACCGGTGAGGTCATCGAGTCCGTCGACGCCAAGGGCCTCTTCCGCAAGATGGCCGAGGCGGCGTGGGAGTGCGCCGACCCGGGGCTGCAGTACGACGACACGATCAACGACTGGCACACCTCGCCGGAGTCCGGGCGCATCACCGCGTCCAACCCGTGCTCCGAGTACCTGCACCTGGACAACTCCAGCTGCAACCTGGCCTCGCTCAACCTGATGAAGTTCCTCGGCGACGACAACCGGTTCGACGTCGAGGGCTTCGTGCGGTCGGTCGAGCTGGTCATCACCGCCATGGACATCTCGATCTGCTTCGCGGACTTCCCGACCGAGGCGATCGGCGAGACCACGCGGGCGTTCCGCCAGCTCGGGATCGGCTACGCGAACCTCGGCGCCCTGCTCATGGCCACCGGCCACGCGTACGACTCCGCCGGCGGGCAGGCGCTCGCCGCCGCGGTCACGTCCCTCATGACCGGCGCGGCGTACCGCCGCTCGGCGGAGCTCGCTGGGGCGGTCGCGCCCTACGAGGGCTACGCCCGCAACGCCGACGCCCACCGCCGGGTCATGCGCAAGCACGCGGCGGCGAACGACGCCATCCGCACGCTGCACCGCGAGGACGCGCGCATTCGCGACGCGGCCACCGAGCAGTGGCAGAATTGCTTGGAGATCGGCGCGCGAAACGGTTGGAGAAATGCGCAAGCAAGTGTTTTGGCGCCGACTGGAACTATTGGTTTCATGATGGATTGCGACACCACCGGGGTGGAGCCGGACTTCTCGCTGGTCAAGTTCAAGAAGCTCGTCGGCGGCGGCTCGATGCAGATCGTCAACCAGACGGTGCCGCGGGCGCTGGCGGCGCTGGGCTACCAGGGCGAGCAGATCGAGGCGATCGTCGAGTACATCGCCGAGCACGGCCACGTCGTCGATGCCCCCGGCCTGCGCCCCGAGCACTACGAGGTCTTCGACTGCGCGATGGGCGAGCGCGCGATCGCCCCGATGGGCCACGTGCGGATGATGGCCGCCGTCCAGCCGTTCATCTCCGGCGCGATCTCCAAGACGGTGAACATGCCCGAGCGGGCCACCGTGCAGGACGTCGAGGAGATCTACTTCGAGTCCTGGAAGCTGGGGCTCAAGGCGCTCGCGATCTACCGCGACAACTGCAAGGTCGGGCAGCCGCTGTCCACGGGCAAGTCCGGGGGCTCCGCCGCGGAGTCGACGACGGGCGCCGAGGTGGCCACCACCGACCACCGCCCGGTCCGCAAGCGGCTGCCGAAGAAGCGTCCGAGCGAGACGGTGTCGTTCGCCGTCGCCGGCGCCGAGGGCTACCTGACGGCGGGCTCCTACCCCGACGACGGCCTCGGCGAGATCTTCGTCAAGATGTCGAAGCAGGGCTCCACGCTGGCCGGTGTCATGGACGCGTTCTCCATGGCCATCTCCATCGCGCTCCAGTACGGCGTGCCGCTGGAGACCTACGTGTCGAAGTTCGTGAACATGCGCTTCGAGCCGGCGGGCATGACCGACGACCCGGACGTGCGGATGGCGACGAGCATCGTCGACTACCTGTTCCGCCGGATCGCGCTGGATCACCTGCCCTACGACAAGCGTGCCCAGCTAGGCATCTTCTCCGCCGACGAGCGCACCGCTCAGGTGGCCAACGACTACGGGCAGGCGCCGGTCCCGGCGGAGGTCGAGGAGCTGCGCTCCACGGTTGACGCCGCCGTCGAAGCCCCGGTCGAGCCGGCCGGGACGCGGAAGGCCGACGTCTCGGTCGGCAGCTCCACCGAGCTCCTCGAGCTGCAGCAGGGCAAGGCGGCCGACGCGCCGCTGTGCCTGACCTGCGGGACGAAGATGCGCCCGGCCGGTTCCTGCTACGTGTGCGAGGGCTGCGGCTCCACCAGCGGCTGCAGCTGAGAGCGACCGGTGTTGTAACAACTGCAACGCCGCCCGGCGCGGCGGGGGCCGAGTGATCAGCCCCCGCCGCTCGTCGGACTCCGTGCTGCCCCCTGTGGGAGCGTTGAACAAGTCCTTACCCTCGTTGCATCTGGCCGTCGTGAGCGTTGCCACACCGTCGGGAGAGGACATGTCCCACAGCGACCCGCTCGTTCCCCCGCCGTCGTCGGTTCGCCGCGTGGTGCTCGCGAGCCTGATGGGCACGTCACTGGAGTGGTACGACTTCTTCATCTACGGCACCGCGGCCGCGCTGGTGTTCGACAAGGTCTTCTTCCCCACCTTCGACCCGTTGGTCGGCACGCTGCTGGCGTTCGTCACGTTCGCCGTCGGGTTCGCCTCCCGGCCGCTGGGCGCGTTCGTGTTCGGGCACTTCGGCGATCGCATCGGCCGCAAGAACGTGCTGGTCGCGACCCTGCTGCTGATGGGCATCTGCACAGCAGGCATGGGCCTGGTGCCGAGCTATGCGGTGATCGGGGTGTGGGCGCCGATCATCGTGGTGATCCTGCGCTTCCTGCAGGGCCTCGGCCTCGGTGGCGAATGGGGCGGCGCGGTGCTGATGACCCTGGAGAGCGGACGGCCCGAGCGGCGGGGCCTGAACGCCAGCTGGCCGCAGATCGGGGTGCCCGTCGGGCTGCTGCTCGCCAACGGTGTGCTGTCGCTGTTCGGCCAGCTCGCCCCGGGCTCGGCCTTCGAGTCCTGGGGCTGGCGGGTGCCGTTCCTGCTCAGCGGCGTGCTGGTGCTGGTGGGGCTGTGGATCCGCCTGTCGCTCGCCGAGAGCCCGCTGTTCCGCGAGGTCGCCGCCAGCGACGCGAAGGCCGGCGCACCGATCCTCGATGTGCTGCGGAACTACCCGAAGCAGGTGCTGCTGTGTATCGGGGCCCGAATCGGGGTGGACGTGGCCTTCTACACGTTCGTGCTGTTCATCACGACCTATGTGGTGACGTATCTGCACCTGCCGAAGAGCTACGCGCTGACCTCGGTGCTCATCGCGGCCGCCTGCCAGGTGTTCTTCATCCCCTGGTTCGGGCACCTGTGCGACCGCTTCGGCCGGCGGCCGGTGTACGCGGCGGGTGCCGTGGTTTCCGCCGGTTGGGTGTTCGCGTTCTTCGCCTTGCTGGACACCCGCAGCTTCGTGGCCATCCTGATCGCCGCGATCGTGGCGTTGTTCGCGCACGCCGCCATGTACGGTCCGCAGGCGGCGTTCATCAGTGAGATGTTCCCCACCCGCGTCCGCTACACCGGGTCCTCGGTGGGCTATCAGCTGGCCGGCATCGTCGGTGGCGGCATCGCCCCGATCATCTCCACCGCCCTGCTGGACCAGTTTCACTCCTGGCTCCCGGTCGCGGTCTACGTGGTGATCACCCTGGCGATCACGACCGGCTGCGTGCTGGCTGCCCGCGAGACGCTGCACCAGGACCTGCACGCCGCCCCGGCCGATGTCGAACGTCGAGGGGTGAGCCCGGCCTGAGTTCTACAGGCTCACCGCCGCTGGGAATACGAAGTAGTACAGGCAGCCGATGCCGATCAGGTAGACGAGGATCACCAGCGTCCACACCATGTTGTAGCGGATGACCTCGCCCTCGTTGCGGACGAAGCGGGTGGTCGCCACCCCGACGCTCGCGGTCTGCGGTGCAACCGGTTTGCCGACCTCGGCCCCCACCGAGTTCAGCGACGGGAACAGCAGCAACGGCGCGCCGAGAAGTCGGGCCACCGCCACCTGGAAGGCGCCGAAGACCGCGTTCGACGACGTGTTGCTACCGGAGAGCGCGACAGCGATCCAGCCGAGCACCGGGGCGAGCACCACGAAGACGACGCCCACCTTCGAGAACCCGTTGGCCATCGAGTTCGCCATACCGCTGAAATTGAACACGTACGCCAGACCGAAGATGAAAGGAGCTACCAGTAGCGCGCCCCACATCTGGGTGAACGTGTTCCCGAAGATCTCCTTCATGGCGCGGGGGTGGGGCCGCAGGTACAGCAGGATGAGCAGCCACGACGCCAGGATCGCGGTGCCGGCGACGAAGGGCGAGAACTCCCAGCTCGAGCTCACGGTCTGGCCCGGCTGGAGCGAGCTGACGGCCTTCACGGTGGGCTTGAACGCGACGATGTGGCTCAACGGCGACCAGGGGCCGGTCCATGCCACCACCACGGCGATGAGGATTCCGAACGGCACGAGTGCCCGGATCACGTTGCCCCGGTCCTGGGACGCCGGTGCGGTCATCGCCCCGGGGCCGCGATCACTCTCCGCCGGGGCGCCGGCGCTGATCTCCTCGGGGCTCAGTACCCGGCCGCCGAAACCCAGCACCTCGGCGGGTCGCCAGAACTTGAGCAGCGTCATCAGCGCGGCGAAGCAGACCAGCGAGCCGACGATGTCCGGCAGGTACGGCCCGACGAACTCGGCGATGGGGAACTGACCGGCGATGTATCCGAAGGAGCCGACGAGCGCCAACGGCCAGCCGGTCTTGAGCCCCCGGCGGCCGCTCACCAGGTAGATCAGAATCCATGGTGGCGCCAACGCGAGGATGGCCACGATGCGACCGATGGAATGCGACAGCGCCATGAGCGGCAGCCCGGTCACCGAGGCCAGACCGATGATCGGTGCCCCGAGGGCGCCGAACGACACCGGCGCGTTGTTGGCGAGGGCCGCCACGCGGATGGCTGCCAGGTCCACGACCCCGAGCGTGATGAGGATGGGCGCCACCACCGCCCACGGATAGCCGAAGCCGACCAGGCCCTCGAGCAGCGCGCCGAACGCCCAGGCCATCAGGAGCGTCTGCACGCGGATGTCGGCCGTCGCCTGCCGTATCAGCCACTCGCGGAAATGGCCGAACACCCCGGTCGTCACGAGGGTGTTGTAGATGACCACACCCCAGAACACGATCCAGTCGACCGACCACACACCGGTGCCGAAACCCAGCCCGTACGACGCGAAGACGTCACCGGTCGGCGCGGACCACACGAAGATGGCCAGCAGCACGGTGACCACGGAACCGATGATCACCGCCTGCCACGCCGTCATCCGTGCTACTGCGAGCAACAACAGGAGGACGACGACGGGAACCAGGGCGACCAGAGTGTCAGCGGCGACCGAACCCAGGGGATCGAGAATCTGCGCGAACACAGCCCCTCCTCGTCATCGAGGCGATCGACGACCGCTCCGCACGAAGAGCTGATCACTCTGGGTGCCGGAACACAGTAGGACTGGGTCAGCTGAGGGTCAACGGACCTTTGACATGCGACATCGCGGCCCGAACATGCACCGACAGTACGAAACCCGATTCGGCGACGAGTCCCGTCCGCCGCAACCGGATCGGGGTGGGGAGGGTGCGTCCACCCTCCCCACCCCATCCCGCCTCCGGCGCGTCAGCCGGCCGGAGGGGCTTCGACGACCACGATGTTGTTGGCGTCCGGATCACGCAGCATGAACATCAGCGGCGCGCCCGGGGTCCGCATCGGCTCGGCGTCGAGGTCGATACCGCCGATCGCGGACAGCCGACGGTGCTCCCCGACGACGTCGGTGGTCTCCACGCCGATCGAGCCGCCGCCGGGCTGGTCGAACATCGGCGGGTTGAGCGCCAGCCGCGCGACCGAGCCGGGCGGCGCCACCTCCACCCACCGGTTCTCGCCGTGCTCACCGAAGCTCATGTCGCCGCGGAGCTCCCAGCCGAGACGGTCGCGGTAGAAGGCGATGGCGGCGTCCACGTCGGACACCGTGAACATGACGACGCCGATGTTGGTGACGGTCGTCGGCGCGTCGGTGGGGGTGCTCATGAGCTGCTCCGGTGCTCGGGAACGGGGTCGGGAATGTCCCGTTCGATCACCGATACAGTACTGGGACCGGGCGGTCCGCATCAAGGACCATTCGCGCTCTCGCGCGCGTGTGCGTGTGTTTCCGTGCCCAGGCACGGAAACACACACACGAGGCCGAAGGCCCAACCTAAGCGTCCCGCCGGCGCATCCGCACCACGGTGACCGCGAGCCCGAGCACGACGTAGACCAGCGCCCGCAGCGTCGAGGACGCGAGCCCGTCGAGCGGCAGGGGATCGCGCAGCACGTCGGTGCCCGCGGTGAAGCCCGTGGTCAGCAGCACCGGTTGCAACCAGTCCAGCGACGGGATCGCGGAGAGCACCCCGAACACGATGAGCCCGCCGAGCACGCAGGCGAGCACGACGAGCGGGTGCTCGGTGAGCGTCGAGATCGCGAGCGCGACCGCGCCGACCGCGAGCAGCTGGCCGACCGTCCACGCCGCGACCAGCGCGATCCGGCCGAGCGCCTCACCGACCCCGAGCGTCGTGCCCGAGAGCGTCACCAGCGTGCCCTGCGCCCCGCCGACGACCACGGTGCCCGCCGCCATCCCGACCACCGCGACGACCACGACGGCGAGCACGGCCACCGTCACCACCCCCGCCGCCTTCATCACGACCAGCCGCCCCCGCCCGACCGGGGCGAGCAGCAGCCCGCGCAGCGTGCCGGTGGCGGCCTCGCCCGCGATCGCGTCGGCGCCCGCGCTCGCGACCGCCAGCGGCAGGAGCAGCGTCAGCGACAGCCCGAGCGCGACCACCGGCAGCACGAAGCCGTTGCCCGCGACCTGGGCGACCAGGCCCGGTCCGCGGCCCGCGGACGGCCCGCCGGTGGTGGCGATCCCGATCGCGATCGCCAGTGGCACGAGGGCGAGCAGGCCGAGCACCACCAGGGTGCGGGGCCGGCGCAGCACCCACCGCAGCTCCGCGGCGAGCAGCCGGCCCAGGGGCGCGGCGCTCCGGGTACCGGCGCCACCCCGCGACGCCACCGCCGTGCTCACGCGTCCTCCTCGGTCAGCCGGGCGAAGAGCTCCTCGAGGTGGGCCCGCCGCCGGTGGACCTCCCACACCCCGATCCCCGCGTGCACCAGCGCCGCGACGACCTCGGGCGGGGACAGCGGGCCGGCCGGGACGACGACCCCGCCGTCGCGCAGGTACGGCCCACCGCCCGCGATCCGGAGCGCGCCCAGGGCCGCCGTCGGGTCGTCGGTGGTGACGACGAGCTCGCCCGCCCCGGCGTCGAGGAGGCCCGCGAGCTCCCCGCAGACCAGCAGCGAGCCGCGCTGGAGCACCGCGACGTGGGTGCAGACCGCCTCGACCTCGGCCAGCAGGTGCGAGGAGACCAGCACGGTGGTGCCGGCCTCGTGCAGCTCGGCGATCACCCGGCGCACGTCGCGGGTGCCCGCCGGGTCGAGCCCGTTGGTGGGCTCGTCGAGCACCACGAGCCGCCGCGGCACGAGCAGCGCGGCGGCCAGGCCGAGGCGCTGCTTCATGCCGAGCGAGTAGCCGCGGTAGCGCCGCCGGGCGGCGTCGGTGAGGCCCACCCGCTCGAGCGCGGCGTCGACCGGCGCCCGCACGTCGCCGTCCACCCGCGGCTCCGTCGCCGCGGCGCGGAGCAGGTTGTCGCGTCCCGAGAGGAACGGGTGGAACCCGGGCCCCTCGACGAGCGCCCCGACGTCGGGCAGCGCCGCCGGGAGGTCGTCGCCGGTCCGCCCGAGCAGCTCCACGTGGCCCGCGGTCGGCCGGGTGAGGCCCAGCAGCACCCGGATCAGGGTGGTCTTGCCCGAGCCGTTGGGCCCGAGCATCCCGACGATGGATCCCGACGGCAGGTCGAGGTCCACCCCGTCGACGGCCACCACCCGCCCGAAGGTCTTGCGCAGGCCCCGCACGCGGGCGGCGGGAGCGGGCCCGCCCGTGTCCGCGCCGGAGTCGTCGGGCGGCGGCACGACGTCGAGGGTGCCAGGCGCCGCGGTCACCGTCCGAGCGCCTCGGAGAGGACCTGCTCCGGCACGGCGCCCACGGCGATCCGGCCGTCGTTGGTGACGATCGCGGTCGCGACGGCCGTGGTGATCAGCCGTCCCTGGCCCCACGGACCGCTGACCGGCGTGCCGAGGGTGGAGAGGTCGGGAGCGTTGCCCGGCCGGTTCGGCTGGTTCTGCCCGTTCGGTGGCGTCGTCGGGCGCTGGGCGATGACGACGCGGTCCCAGCCGTCGCCGACGACGCGGGGCTGGGCACCGCCGGGATGCGCGCCCTGGCCCTGGCCCTCGGCCAGGGCCTCCTTCACCGTCGTGCCGGGCGGCGGAGTGAAGGTGAACAGCGACGGGTCCTGCGGCCCGAACGTGATGTCGGAGAACCCGATCGTCAGCGCCGGCTGCGGCTGCCCCGTCGCGAGCACCGTGAGCTGCAACGGGATGCGCTTCTCGGCGTCGACGGCAACGCGCACCTCGCGCAGCAGCGTGCGTTCGGTCGGCAGCGGGGTCAGGACGAGCTGGTAGGCGGACCGGCCCGCGACCTCGGCGGTGCCGTCGACCGAGACGGTGCTCGTCTTCCGCAGGTCGGCGATCATCTGCGTGGCCGCGCCGGACGGGTCGGTCTGCGGGTCGATGCCGCCGGGGTGGTCGGGCCCCGCGCCCGTGCCCGCGGGGTGCGCGGGCGCCTTCGTCGCGGTGCGGTCGGTGGAGTCGTAGGACCACCGCGTCGTGCCGTCCGAGATCAGCGTGCGCTCGCCCTCGGAGGACGGCAGCGCGACCCGGCCCTTGCCGTCACCGCCCGACCACACCCGAGCGGTCCGGGTGCCGTTGGCGAGCTGCGGGGCGTCCGGGAGCGCCGGCAGGCCGAGCTCGTTGTCGACGGTGACGGTGCCGTTCAGCGGCCCGGGCTTCGCGGTGATCACCGAGGCGACGAGGGCCTCCGGGCTCACCGGCGGCAGCGGCGGCGCCGCGGCAGCCGTCGGTGCGACGGCCACGCCGACGGCGACCGCGGCGGCCACCACGATGCCCGCGAGACCCGCACCCCAGCGCTTCGGCTTGCTCATGGGGCCAATCCTCAGGGTCGTTCCCTGAGACGCCCACAGTGTTTGCGCGGCAAGACGAGCGCTGCCCCCGCGCTCGTGCCTCGCGCGGCGTCAGCCGTCGTCGCCGCGTCGTTCCCGGCGCTAACGTCGATGCCATGCCGAGCGTGCTGGTCGTTGACGACGAGCCCGGCGTGCGCGCGGCCCTGGTGCGCGGGCTGGGCGCCGAGGGGATGGACGTCGTGGCGGTCGGCGACGGCCCGGCCGGGCTCGCCCAGGCCGAGACGGGGGCGTTCGACGTCGTCGTGCTCGACGTCGTGCTGCCCGGGCTCTCCGGCTACCGCGTCCTCGAGCGACTGCGCGCCGGCGGCGTCGAGACCCCGGTGCTGATGCTCTCGGCCAAGGACGGCGAGGTCGACCAGGCCGACGGGCTCGACCTGGGCGCCGACGGCTACGTCGTCAAGCCGTTCTCCTTCGTGGTGCTCGTGGCGCAGCTCCGGGCGCTGTTGCGCCGCCGCGGTCCGGCGCCGGCCCGCGTCGTCCTCGGCCCGCTGGTCGTCGACCCGGGCGCCGGGACGGCGAGCTGGCAGGGGCGGGAGGTCGAGCTCTCGGGCCGGGAGGCCGCCCTGCTGCATGCGCTCGCCGGCCGGCCCGGACGCGCGATGACCAAGGACGAGCTGCTCGCGGTGGTGTGGGGCGACGGCGCGGCGGCCCGCAACGTCGTCGAGGTCTACGTCGGCTACCTGCGCCGCAAGCTGGCTGCGGTCGGGGCCGGCGACCTCGTCACCACCGTCCGCGGGCGCGGGTACCGGCTCGACCCCCCGTCGACGTGAGCACCTTCCGGACGCACGAGGGGAACCCTCGGTCGGATAGAGCGACCGAATCCTCCCCTCGCGCGACGACGGGCGACGAGCCGCGGGGTCGCGAGGGGAGAGTTCCGGCGGGTAGAGCGACCGAGGGTTCCCCTCGTGCGGGCCGGGGCGGGCGGATCGGCGGGCGGCTCCGCGGCTGGTGGTCCCGGCGCGGGCTGCGGACCCGGATCACGCTCGTCGTCGCGGTGGTGGCCGTCGTCGTCCTCGCGGCGCTGGCCCGCCTCGGGGCCGGCCTGCTGTTCTCGGCGGTGGTCACGGTCGGCGACGGCCAGCTGCGGGAGCGGGCGACGACGGCGGGCGTCGCGGTGAGCACCGGGGCGGCCGTGCCGCCGGGCATCCGCGTGACCGACATGGCGGGCTCCCCGACCGACGGCCGCGGTCCGCTCCCGCTCGACCCCGCCGAGGTGCGCGCCCTCGCCGCCGGTGAGGCGGTGACCGCGGGCGGCCCGCCCGGGTCCGCGCACGACGCGGCCGGCCCGCTCACCCGGTGGGTCGCCGTCCCGGTGACGCTGCCCGACGGATCCCGCCGCCTGGTCCTCGCCGCCCGCGACCTGCTCGCAGCGGTGGTGCTGCTGGGGGACGCGGCCCGATGGTTCCTGCCCGGCGCGCTCGTGGCGGCGGCCGCGCTCACCGCCGCGGCGTGGGTCGCGAGCAGGGCGGCGCTGCGCCCCGTCGACCGGCTGCGCCTCGCCGCGCGGGGCCTCGACGCCGGGCAGCGCCTGCCGGTACCGCCCGCGGCCGACGAGCTGACCGCCCTCGCCGTCGAGATCAACGCCCTGCTCACCCGGCGCGACGAGGCCGTCGACCGGCTCCGGCGCTTCTCCGACGACGCGGCCCACGAACTGCGCTCACCGATCGCGTCGGTGCGCGCGCAGGCCGAGGTCGCGGTCGCCCACCCGTCGCCGGGCTCGTCGGAGGAGGAGCGGGAGGCGTGGCGCTCGGTCGCCCGTGACGCGGAGCGGCTCTCCGGGCTGGTCGGCGACCTGCTCGCGCTCGCCCGCGCCGAGGGCGGCGTCCGCGGGGAGCCGACCCCGGTGGATCTCGCGGACGCCCTCGGCGAGGCGATCGCCAGATCGCCAGACGGCGCCGTCACCACCACCGTCTGGGTCCCCGTCGCGGTGCGGGCGGCGGCGACGCCCGCCGAGGTCGGGCTGGTGCTGGACAACCTGCTCGCCAACGCCCGCCGCCACGCGCGCAGCGTCGTGCACGTGTCGGCGGTCCCGGCCGGGCGGTGGGTGCGGGTGCTCGTCGACGACGACGGGCCCGGCATCCCGCCCGCCGACCGCCGCCGCGTCTTCGACCGCTTCACCCGGCTCGACGCCACCGGCGGCGCGGCGGGTGCCGGGCTGGGCCTCGCGCTCGTCGCCCGGCTCGTCGAGGGCCGCGGCGGGACGGTGCGCGCCGGGGAGTCCCCCGACGGAGGCGCCCGGCTCGCCGTGCTCTGGCCCGCCGCGGACTGAGCACCGCGGCTGCACCGGTACCGGGGACCCCGGGGCCCCCACCGTGCGGGTGCGACGCAGAATGAGCCCTGTGAGCACGACGATCGTCCTGCGCGAGGCCCACCCCGACGTCGAGCCGGGGCGCGGCGCGCTCCACGGCTACCTGCACGACGTCCTCGGCCGCGTGCAGGGCCGGCCCGCGACGGACGACGAGGTCGCGGCGTTCGCCGCGCAGAGCCCCAACGACGGGCTGGTGCCGCCGCTCGGGACGTTCCTCGTGGCCAGCCAGGACGGTGCGGACAGCGACGAGGTCCTCGGCTGCGTCGGGCTGCGCTGGCGCGGCGCCGGTGTGCCCGCGGACGCCGCGGAGATCAAGCGGATGTGGACCTCCCCGGCGGTGCGCGGGCACGGGGTGGGCAAGCTGCTGCTCGACGAGGTGGTCCGCCGGGCTCGCGACGCCGGGTGCGCTCGGCTGGTCCTGGACTCCCGCGCCGATCTCGTGGAGGCCCGCACGCTCTACGAGCGGGCGGGCTTCGTCGAGATCGCGCCCTACAACGACAACGCCCACGCCCAGGTCTGGTACTCGCTGGACCTGGGGTGACGCTGCCGCGCGTGACCGCGACCCGGTACGTGACCCCGCTGCGCGAGGGCGGCTCGCTGCCCGGGGTCGTGGAGGCCGACGACCTCGGCACCTACGTCGTCAAGTTCACCGGCGCCGGGCAGGGCGTGAAGGCGCTCGTCGCGGAGGTCGTCGCCGGCGGTCTGGGACGCGCCCTGGGGCTGCGGGTGCCCGAGCTCGTCGTCGTCGACCTCGACCCCGTCGTGGCCCGCGCCGAGCCCGACTGGGAGGTCCAGGAGCTCCTCGCGCGCTCGGGCGGGCCGAACCTGGGCATGGACTTCCTGCCCGGGGCGATCGGGTTCGACCCTGTGGTGCACCGCGTGGAGCCCGACGAGGCCGCGCGGGTGCTGTGGTTCGACGCGTTCGTCGAGAACGTCGACCGGACCTGGCGCAACCCGAACCTGCTGCGGTGGCCCACGTTCTTCCCCCGTCGCTCCGCTCGCCACAGTGAGCTGTGGTGCATCGACCACGGCGCCTGCCTGTACTTCCACCACTCGTGGCCGCGCGCGGCCGGCGTCGTCGGGCGGGCCTACGACACCTCCGACCACGTACTGGCGCCGTGCACGACGGCGGGCTCGCGCGCGGCGGCCGCCGAGGCGCTGGCGGCGACGGTGACCCGGCCGCTGCTCGAGCGCGTCGTGGCGGCGGTGCCCGAGGAGTGGCTGGCCGAGGACGACGTCGGGTCGGTGGCGCAGGCGCGGGAGGCGTACGTGGCGCACCTGCTCGCGCGGCTGGCCGAGCCCACGTGGGTGCCGTGATGGACGCCTACGAGTGGGCCCCGCTGCGGGTGGTGCCACGGGTCGACCGGGGCGAGTGCGTCAACGTCGGCGTGCTGCTCTACTGCCGCCATCGAGTGCACCTGACGATCCGGCTGGCGCTCGACGTCGGGCGCCTCGCCGCCCTGGCCCCGGGCCTCGACGTCGAGGAGGTCGCGACTGCGGTCCGCGCGTGGGAGCGCATCGTGGCGGGGGAGGGGCCGGCCGGGGTGCTCTCGGCGGGCGAGCGGTTCCGGTGGCTCACCGCGCCGCGCTCGACCGTGGTGCAGGCCGGCCCGGTGCACACCGGGCTGACGGCCGACCCCGAGGCCGAGGCCGACCGGCTGCTGGCCGCGTTGACTCGCTGACGCTCGTGTGTGCGTGTGTTTCCGTGCCCAGGCACGGAAACGCACGCACGAGCGCGTCAGCGCAAACGCCGGCAGAACTCCAGGACCAGCGCCCACTGGAAGGCCCGCTGCGCGTTGTCGGCCGCGCCGCCGTGCCCGCCCTCGACGTTCTCGTAGTACTCCACCGGGTGGCCGTACTCCCGCAGGCGCGCGACGAACTTCCGGGCGTGCCCGGGGTGCACGCGGTCGTCGCGGGTTGAGGTGGTCACCAGGATCGGCGGGTACGACGCGTCGCGCGCGAGCTTCTGATAGGGCGAGTACTGCGAGATGAAGGCCCAGTCGTCCGGGTCGTCGGGGTCGCCGTACTCGGCCATCCACGAGGCGCCCGCGAGCAGCAGATGGAACCGCCGCATGTCCAGCAGCGGCACCATCACGACGACGGCCCCGAACAGCTCCGGGTACCGCGTGATCATCACGCCCATGAGCAGTCCGCCGTTCGAGCCGCCGTGGATCGCGAGCCGGTGCGGTGTCGTGATCCCGCGCTCGACGAGGTCCCGGGCCACCGCGGCGAAGTCCTCGTAGGCCCGGTGCCGGTGCTCGCGCAGCGCCGAGGTGTGCCACTCCGGGCCGTACTCCCCGCCGCCGCGGATGTTCGCGACGACGTACGTCCCGCCGTCCCAGCCCTGCTCCGGGGACGCCTCGATCCAGCCGCGGCCAATCACCCCGGAGTACGCGGGCGTGCGGGAGATCTCGAACCCGCCGTAGCCCGTCATGAGCACCGGTGCCGGCTCGGCACGCTCCTTCCCGACGACGAAGTAGGGCACCAACGTGGCGTCGTCGGAGGTCGCGAAGAACTGCCGGACGGTGACCCCGGTGGCGTCGAAGAACTCCGGGGCGGAGCGCAGCGTCTCCAGTGGCGCTTGGTCCGTGCTGTCGGCGGCGGGCTCGCCGATCACGGTGCGCACGAACGTCGAGGGCCGGGTGAAGCCGTCGGTGTCGAGGAAGACCTCGTCGCTCTCGTCCGGGTCGACCCCGACCACGCCGACCACGGAGAAGTCGTCGCCGGTGGGCAGCTCCCGCCGGGTCCAGTCGCCGGGCGTCGCCTGCTCCGGGCCCGCCGGCGGCGTCAGCACCTCCAGCCGCGTCGCGACGGCGTCGAGCAGGGTGAGGATCAGGTGGTGCCGGGTCCACGCCCAGCCCGCGAGCGACCGGCTCGGGGTGGGGGTGAACAGCACCGTGTGCTCCCGCTGCCCGTCGAGGTAGTCCTCGACCCCGAACGCGAGGAGCGCGCCCGCCGGGTACTCGACGTCGTTCACCGTCCAAGCCGACCGCGTGCGCACCAGCAGCCAGGCCCGCTCCATCTCGGTGTCCGCGTCAGGGGGCACGTCGAGCAGCACGCGGGTGCCGTCCGGGCGCAGCACGAACTCCTCGCTGGTGTGGAAGTCCGGGCTGCGCCCGACGACGTCGCGCTCGAAGCCGACGGTGTGGTCGTGGCTCGCGAACGCGGACACGTCGGTCTCGGCGGCCTCGAACACGACGGGTGCCTCGGCCACCGGCGTGCCCCGGGTCCAGCGGCGCATCACCCGCGGGTAGCCCGACGTCGTCATCGACCCCGGCCCGAGGTCGGTCCCGACGAAGACCGTGTCGTCGTTGATCCAGGAGATCCGGCTCTTGGCCTCGGGCAGCGTGAACCCGCCCTCCTCGGCGGGCACGAAGCGCTTGGTCTCGAGGTCGAACTCGCGGACCACGATCGCGTCCGCGCCGCCGCGGGAGAGCTGCACGAGCGCACGCGTGTAGTCCGGCCAGCGTGCCGCCGCACCCGCCCACACCCAGTTCTCGTCCTCCTGCGCGGCCAGCGCGTCGACGTCGAGCAGCAGCTCCCAGTCCGGCTCGCCCGTGCGGTAGTCGTCGAGGGTGGTGCGCCGCCAGAGGCCGCGGGGGTGCTCGGCGTCCTGCCAGAAGTTGTAGAGCAGCTCACCGCGACGGCGGGTGTAGGGGATGCGGTCGTCGGAGTCCAGGACCGCCCGCAGGCCATCGCGCAGGGCCGTGAACCGCTCGCCCTCGGCCAGCACCCCCAGGCTCTCGCTGTTGCGGGCGCGGACCCAGGCCAAGGCCTCGTCGCCGGTGACGTCCTCGAGCCAGCGGTAGGGGTCGTCGGTGCTCGTCTCGGTGGTGGCTGACGTGGCGGTCACCGTCCCAGTCTGCCCACCCGCGAGCGCCGTGCCGGTCGGGCGCCCCAGATGTCAGGGAGTCGGGATACGGTATCGAACGTGGGTTCGAACGAATCGGGAGCAGGATGGCGGCCAGCGACGAGCCGACCGCGCCGCTCGCGCGCTTCGCGGAACTCGCCGACGCCGCTACCGACGGCGGCGCCGCCCTGATCGAACCCCGACGTCCGGGGGGCTCCAGTGCGCGGGCTCGGTACGACCTGGCCGCGCCAGTCGTCCCCGCCCCGACGCCGACCCAGCACCGTCCGCGCTCCTCTCCGGGCCCGTTCGGTGGCGGGCCATCGACGAGCGAGCGTAGGAGCGCCCGTGACGTCCGGGGGCAGGGAGGTGGCGGCGCGACCGACTGTCACGAGGTCTCGGCGGCCGGGTCTTCCGACCCGTCGTCCTCGGCCTCGTCGTTGACGCCGGTCCCCGGGTTCGGGTCGACCTCGGCGAGCAGCAGGTAGAGCCGCCGCCGAGCCTCGTCGAGGATGCCCGTCGCCTGCGTGACCTGCTCCGGGGTGCCGACCTGGGCGATCTGCGCGACCGCGCCGGCCAGTCCGCGGCCCGCGGTGCGGAGACCGGTGAACCCGTCGTCCGCGCCCGCCTCGACCTGCGACCACACCGCGTCGAGCTCGGCGGCGTGCTCCTCGGTGTACTTCTTGCCCTCCTCGGTCAGGTGCACGACCGTGCGGCCGGACTCCTTCTCGGTGTGGACCAGGCCCTCGTCGGCCAGCTGGGAGACGGTCGGGTAGACCGACCCCGGGCTCGGCTTCCACGAGCCGCCCGAGCGCTCGGCGATCTCCTGGATGATCTGGTAGCCGTGACGGGGCTCCTCGCGCAACAGAGCGAGGATCGCGAGGCGGACGTCGCCCCGCGAGCGCCGGCTCGGGCCGCCCCGGCCGCCGCGTCCGCGGCCACCGGGACCGCCGAAGCCACGGCCACCCGGGCCGCCCCGGCGACCACCCGGGCCCCAGGGACCGGGGCCGCCGTCGGGACCGTCCTGCGGCCCCTCGTCCTCCGGGCCGCGTCCGCGTCCGCGACCGCGCCCACGGGGACCCCCGGGACCGAACGGGCCGCCGAAGGGCGGTCCGAAGTCCATGCCGAACGGGCCGCCCCGTCGGCGTGCACCGCGGTGCGGCCCGCCGGGCTCGCCTCGGTGCTCGTGCGGCCCACCCGGGCCGCGGTGCTGCGCCCACTCGGGGCGCTCATGAGTGCTGAACATGTCGATGTTCCTCTCGGTCGAGATACCGCCGACTGTCGGCGATAGCTCGACGATATATCGCTACCGCTCGGAAGGCAAGGGACGAGTTACGAGCCGGCCCGGCGGGTGGCTCGGTCGATCCCCGTGGGTGCGCCGGCGATGGGTGAGCGGCGCCGTCCTCGCGTTGGATGCCAGGAACGTGCCGTTGCTGCCACCCGGCCGGCCCGCAGCCGGCGGTCAGCGCGACCGGGTGAGGATCTCCGTCAGCCGCGCGGCGTTGGACTCGACGTGGTGGCGCACGACCGCCGTGGCGTGCGCCGGATCGCCCGAGTCGAGCGCGTCGACGATCGCGGCGTGCTCGGCGACCACCCCGTCGGAGCGCTCGTACTCCCGGTCGGACACCGAGAGGACGAGCAGGTAGACGCGCAGTTCCTGGGTGAGCTGGGCGTAGAAGTCGTCGAGGCGGCGCACGCCGAGCATGCCGACGAGGGCGGCGTGGAAGGCGAGGTCGTGCTCGACGATGCGCTCCGGGTCATGCGTCTCGGCCGCCCGGTGCAGCGCCTCCAGCGCGGCCCGCACCCGCTCCACCGCCTCGGGGGCACGGGGTGATGCCACGGCGGCCACCTCCAGCTCGGCCCGCGCCGCGTAGAGGCTCGCGAGCTCGTCCGGGGTGGGGGAGATGACGACGGCGCCACGGTTCACCTCGTAGCGGACCAGGCCGCGCAGTTCGAGCATCCGCACCGCCTCGCGGACGGTGGGCCGGGCGATTCCCAGGTCGGCCGCGATCGCGCTCTCGCGGAGCCGGGCGCCGGGGGCGATGCGCCCGTCGAGAATCCGCTCGGCGAGACCGTCCGCCACCTGCTGGGCGGTGGTGGTGCGCCGCACCGTCATCCCCGCCGTGAGTCCCTCGTCGACCCGCACGACGCCACTCTAGTCCTTGTGTCTCACTGCATAACTGTCTTACAGTTCGCGGTCATCGATCGGGCACGGGAGGTGCGCATGACGCTCGGAACGGCGCTCTGGCACGGCCAGGCGCACATGCCCACCACGGCCCGGAACCGGCTGGTGATCACCGGCGGCGACGGCGCGTACGTGACCACCGACGACGGCCGCCGCCTGCTCGACGGCACCGCCGGGCTCTGGCACGCGAACGTCGGCCACGGGCGCGAGCGGATCGCCCGCGCCGCCTACGACCAGATGTGCCGGCTGGAGACCTACCACTGCTTCGGGCGCTTCGCGAACGAGCCGGCGTTGCATCTCGCGGACCGGCTCGCTGACCTCGGCCCCGTCGAGGACGCCAAGGTCATGCTGACCAGCGGTGGCTCGGACTCGGTCGACCTCGCCTGCAAGCTCGCGCTGCGCCACGCCCAGCTGCGCGGCGAGCGGGAGCGCACCGTGCTCGTCTCCCGCGAGCGCGCCTACCACGGCCTGCACGGGTTCGGGACGAGCATCGCGGGCCTGCCCTACAACCGCGACGGGTACGGCTCGCCGTCCCTCGTCCCGGACACCGCGCGCGTCCCGACCGACGACCTCGACGGCGCCCGGGCGCGGATCGAGCGGATCGGCCCGGAGCGGATCGCCGCGATTGTCACCGAGCCCGTCATCGGCACCGGTGGTGTCCACGGCCCCGCGGAGGGCTACCTCGAGGGCCTGCAGGCACTCGCCCGCGAGATCGGTGCGCTGTTCGTCGTCGACGAGGTGATCACCGGGTTCGGGCGCACCGGGCGGTGGTTCGCCGCGCAGCGGTGGGGCCTCGACCCCGACCTGGTCACCCTCGCCAAGGGACTGACCTCCGGTTACGCCCCGCTCGGCGCCGTCCTCGTCTCCCCGCGCGTGGCCGACCGGTTCTTCGCCGACGGGCCCGACACGCCGATGTTCCGCCACGGCCTGACGTACTCCGGGCACGCGACGGCCTGCGCGGTCGCCGAGGCCAACCTCGACGTCCTCGCCGAGGAGGAGCTCGTCGCCCGGGCGGCGGCGGGCGAGGACGTGCTCACCAAGGTGCTCGACCCGCTGCGCGACCACCCACTGGTCGCCGAGGTGCGCTCCGGCTCCGGCTTCCTCGCCGGTGTCGCGCTGCGCGCGGACGTCGACGCCGCCGCCGTGGCCACCGACGTCACCGAGGACGGCGTGATCCTGCGTGCCATCCACGAGAACACCCTGCAGATTTGCCCGCCCTTCGTGGTCACCGACGACGAGGTCGCCCGCATCGCGACGACGATCCGGTCGGCGCTCGACCGGCGTCTCGCCTGATCGCCACTGCCTGATCTCGGGAGCCCACCCATGACCCAGACACCCAGCGACCCGCCGGCGGCATCCGGCAGCACGGCGACCGAGGCGGTCCACCCGCTGCTGCGCCGAGCCATCGCCGCGTCCGCGATCGGCAACGCCACCGAGTGGTTCGACTACGGTGTCTACGCCTACGTCGCCACCGAGATCGGGAACGCCTTCTTCCCCGGCGAGTACTCCACGCTCGCGTCCATGGCGGTGTTCGCGGTGAGCTTCGTGTTCCGCCCGCTCGGGGGGATCTTCTGGGGCGCGCTCGGCGACCGGATCGGCCGTCGCTCCGTCCTGGCGCTGACGATCCTGCTGATGTCGCTCGCGACGTTCCTGGTGGGCGTCCTGCCCTCGGCCGCCTCGATCGGGATCGCGGCGCCGATCCTGCTGCTGATCCTGCGCATGGTGCAGGGATTCGCCACGGGCGGGGAGTACGGCGGTGCCGCGACCTTCATGGCCGAGTACGCCCCGGACCGCAGGCGAGGGTTCTTCGGCAGCTTCCTCGAGGTCGGCACCATCTCCGGGTTCACCCTGGCGATCATCATCGTCGGCGTCACCGAGGCCTCGATCGGCACCGAGGCGATGGGCGCGTGGGGCTGGCGGATCCCGTTCCTGCTCGGCCTGCCGCTCGGCCTGATCGGGCTCTACCTGCGCTCCCGGCTCGAGGACACCCCATGCTTCCGCGAGCTCGAGGAGCAGGGTCGCGTGCAGCAGAACTCCGCGGGGGCGCGCGTCGTGGACCTGGTGCGCGGCTACTGGCGCCCCATGCTCATGCTCGGCGGCCTGGTCGTCGCGCTCAATGTCGCGAACTACACGTTGCTGACCTATTCGCCGACCTACCTGCAGCAGACGATCAAGATGAGCTCGGGTCAGACCGACCTGCTCATCGCGATCGGTCAGGCCGCGATGATCGTGTTCCTGCCGATCGCCGGGGCGTGGTCCGACCGGGTCGGGCGCAAGCCGCTCTGGTGGATCTCGCTGATCGGCATGTTCGTGCTCGTCATCCCGGCCTACCTGCTCATGGCCCAGGGCTTCACCGGGGCGCTGATCGGCTTCGCGGTGCTCGGCCTGATCTACACCCTGCAGCTGGGCACGATCTCCTCGACGTTCCCGGCGATGTTCCCGACCCAGGTGCGCTACGTCGGCTTCGCCGCCTCCTACAACATCGCCACGGCGATCTTCGGCGGCACCGCACCCGTGGTCAGCGAGGCCCTCATCGGTGCGACCGGGTCGAACCTGATCCCCGCCTACGTGATGATGGTGGCCTTCGTGATCGGCATGGTGGCCCTGTGGTTCGTGCCCGAGACCCGTGGCTGCTCGCTGCGCGGCACGGAGATCCCCCGTGCCGCCGACGCGGCCCCGGTGGCCGCGTGACGGGGCCGGCTCGGGAGGGGCCCGACGAGGACCCGGTGCTGGTCGTCCTCTCGGCGCCCGGCCTCGCTCCGCCCGCCGGGCTGGACCGGCTCGCGGGCCGGATGACGATCCGGCAGGTGCACGCCGACGACCTCGCCGACGCGCTGCCCGGCGCCCACGCGCTGCTGCTGTGGGACCACTTCTCGCCCGCGCTGAACCGGGCCTGGACGCAGGCCGACCGGCTGGCGTGGGTCCACGTGGCCGCCGCGGGCGTCGACCACCTGATGACCCCGGAGCTGTGGGCGTCGGGGGTGGTGGTCACCAACAGCCGTGGGGTGTTCGACGAGCCGATCGCCGAGTACGTCCTGGCCCTGCTGCTCGCCCACGTCAAGGACCTGGCGACGACGACGCGCGACACCGACGCCCACCGCTGGCACTACCGCGAGAACGCCCGGCTCGCCGGGACCCGCGCCGTCGTCGTCGGGACCGGGGCGCTGGGCCGGGCGACCGGCCGGATGCTGCGGGCGGTCGGGGTCCGCGTGCGGGGGGTCGCCCGGTCGGCCCGCGAGACCGACCCCGACTTCGACGAGGTCACCGGCGCGCCCGAGCTGGCGAAGGACCCGGAGTCCGTGGTGGGCGACGCCGACCACGTCGTCGTGACGGCGCCGCTGACCCCGGACACGCGCGGCATGGTGTCCGCGGACGTCCTCGCCGCGATGCCGACCCACGCGCACCTGGTCAACGTGGGTCGCGGGCCGATCGTCGACGCCGCCGCCCTCGTCGCCGCGCTGCACGCCGGCCGGCTCGGCGCGGCGTCGCTCGACGTCACCGACGACGAGCCGCTCCCGCCGGACGACCCGCTGTGGTCGGCGCCGAACGTCCTGATCTCGCCGCACTGCTCCGGCGACGTCCTCGGGTGGCGCGACGACCTCGCGACGCTCTTCGTCGAGCAGGCGCTGCGGTTCCTCGACGGACGCCCGCTCCGCAACGTCGCCGACCTCGACGCCGGGTTCGTGCCGGGGGTGGCGCGGTGACCGCCACGGTGGACGCCGCGACCGGCGAGGTCGTCGAGCTGCTCTCGACCATGATCCGCCATACCTGCGTGAACACCGGCGACGTCGGCTCCGGACACGAGATCCGCACCGCCGACACCCTCGGCGCCCACCTCGGCGACGTCGTGGACACCGCCGTCGTCGACGCGGCACCCGGCCGGCGCTCGCTCGTCGCGCGCCTGCGCGGCCGCGATCCGACGGCGCCCTCGCTCGGCCTGGTGTGCCACACCGACGTCGTGCCCGCGTCCGACGCCGACTGGACCCGTGACCCGTTCGGCGGTGAGCTCGACCTGGCGGGCGCCGCGACGGGGGACTGGCGCGACGGCGTGGTGTGGGGCCGCGGCGCGATCGACATGCTCGACACCACCGCGACGATGGCCGTGGCGATGCGCCGCGCCGGGCTCGCCGCGCGCCGCGGTGTGCGGCCGCGGGGCGACATCGTGTTCGTCGCCGCCGCCGACGAGGAGGGGCACGCCGAGTTCGGCGTCCGCCACCTGCTCGCCCACTGCCGCGAGGAGGTGATGGCCGACCGCATCGTCACCGAGGGCGGCGGCTGGCCCCTCACGACGGGTCCGGTCCCCGCCCTGTCGTGGGCGGTCGCGGAGAAGGGCTCGGCGTGGCTGCGCCTCGACGTCCGCGGCCGCGCCGGGCACGCGGCGATGCCGCACGGCGCGGACAACGCCCTGGTCACCGCCGCCGAGGTGGTCCGCAGGCTCAGTGAGCACCCGATGCCGGTACAGGTCGGCGACGAGTGGGCGGCGTGGGTGCTCGCGATGGGGTACGACGCCGGGCTCACCGCGGGCCTGCTCGATCCCGCACGGGTGCTCGCCACCGCCGAGGCGAGCGGCGACCCCGCGCTCGCCGCGCACGCCCACGCCTGTACCCACGCGACCATCACCCCGACCGGCGCGCGGGGCGGCGTCGTCATCAACGCCATCCCCGACCTCGTCGAGATCGACGTGGACGGACGCATCCTGCCGGGCCGGACGTGCGCGGCCCTCGAGGCCGAGATCGTGCGCGCGCTCGACGACCTGGCCGACCGCGTCGACCTGGTCTGGCGCCACCGCCTGGAGACCACGGCCTCCCCTGTGACCAGCGCGCTGCGCGAGCGTGTCGCCGGCATCGCCGACGCACTCGTGCCCGGCACCCGGCTCGTCCCCGGGATGATCACCGCGTCCACCGACGCGGACTACTTCCGCCGGGCCGGGGCCGAGGTCTACGGCTTCTCGATGCACTCCGGCTACACCACGCCCGACGGGTTCCGGCGGATGTTCCACGGCCCGGACGAGCGGGTCGACCTGCGCAGCCTCGAGCTGTCCACGGCCCTGTGGTCGGCCCTCATCGGCGAGTCCTGACCAGGGAGGAACGCCCGTGACCACGCCCACGACGCCGTCCGTGCCGTTCGACCGGTCCGAGCTGGCTGGCCGGCTCGCCCGGGTGCGCGAGTCCGCCGCACGGGACGGGCTGGAACTGCTCGTCGTCACCGACCCGAAGAACATCTTCTACCTGACCGGCTACGACGCCTACTCGTTCTACGTGCCGCAGGCGCTGCTCGTCCCGGCCGCGGGCGGGCTCGTCCTCATGCTCCGGGCGATGGACGTGCAGGGCGCCCGGGTGACGACGTGGCTCGCCGAGGACCAGCTGGTCGGCTACCCCGAGTCCTGCATCAACGACGGCCCGCGGGGCGAGCATCCGTTCTCGGTGGTGGCCGCCACGATCGCGGAACGGGGCCTCGAGCGCGGGCGGATCGGGGTCGAGCTGGACGGGACCCTCACCCCGCGCGAGCTGGAGATCCTGCGGGCGGCGTTCCCGGCGTCGGCGTTCGCGTCGTCCGACGGGCTCGTCGAGTGGGTCCGTGCCGTGAAGACCCCCGCCGAGATCGCGGTGATGACCGAGGCGGCCGCGATCAGCGACGCCGCGATGACCGTCGCCCAGGAGGCGATCCGCCCGGGCGCGCGGGAGGCCGACGTCGCCGCCGAGGTCTACGCGGCGCTCGTGCGCGGGACCGGCGACCTCACCGGGTCCACACCCGCCCAGCCCTACATGGCGGCGGGCGAGAACACCAACAACCCGCACCTGCGCTGGCGCGAGGGCGTGTACGGGGACGGCCCGGTGTACGTCGAGCTCGGGGGACACCGGCACAACTACGCCGCGGGGCTCTCCCGCAGCGTCCACGTCGGCGAGCCCCCGTCGTCCTACCGGCGGGTCGAGGGCGTCGTCACCGAGGGGCTGGGGGCCGCGCTGGAGGCCGTGCAAGTCGGCGCCCGCGCCGAGGACGTCGAGGCGGCGTGGCGGAAGGTGGTCGCTCCCCACGGCATCACCAAGGCGGCCCGGATCGGCTACTCGATCGGCATCTCCTTCCCGAAGACGATCTGGATGGAGGGCACCATCAGCCTAGCCCCCGGCGACCGGACCGTGCTGGTCGACGGGCACGTCCTGCACCTCATGGTCGCGATCTGGCTCGACGACGTCGGTTACGCGCTCTCCGAGACGGTGCACGTCACCGACACCGGGGCCCGTCCGCTCTCGCGGCTGCCGCGCGAGCTGGTGGTCCGGTGACGGGGGTGACGGCGGTGCTCCCGACCGTCTGCGACGTCGAGGCGGCGGTGCCGCGGGTGGCGACCCTCGCCCGTCCCGCCGCCGTGCGGCCGAGCCCCGTGCTCTCCGCACGCTTCGCCGCCCGTGTCGACCTGGTCTGCGAGTACGTCCAGCCCAGTGGCAGCTTCAAGATCCGAGGAGCGTCGAACGCGGTGCTCGCGGCGGCGGAGCGGGGTGCGAGCGGGGTGACGACGGCCTCCACCGGCAACCACGCGCGGGCGGTCGCGACGGTGGCCGCGCGGGCGGGGATGCGCGTGCGGGCGTTCGTGGCGTCGTCGGTGTCGGCGTCGCGGGTGCGGGCGCTGCGCGAGGCGGGGGCGGAGGTCGACGCGTCGTCACCGGACCAGACCGCGGCGATCCGCGCGGCGTCGGCGGCGGCCACCGCCGACGGAGAGACGTTCGTCCCGCCCTTCGACCACCCCGACGTGGTGGCCGGACAGGGCACGCTCGGGCTCGAGCTGGCCGGGGTCCGGCCCGGAGACGGAGTGCAGCGGAGCCCGACGTACGACGCGGTGCTGATCCCGGTCTCGGGCGGGGGACTCGCGGCCGGGGTGGGACTCGCACTGCGCGCGGTCTCGCCGGGAACCGCGGTGATCGGGGTGTCGGCCGAGCGGGCGCCGGCCATGGCCCGCTCCCTCGCGGCGGGCCGCCCGGTCGCCGTCGAGGAGATCGACACCGTCGCGACGTCGCTCATGGGGGACCTCGGTCCGGACAACGCCGTGACGTTCGCGGTGTGCTCCGAGGTGCTCGACGTCGTCGAGCTCGTCGGCGAGGAGGCGCTCGTCGCAGCCACGGCCGCGCTGCACGGGCTCGGTCACGCCGTCGAGCCGGCCGCCGCGGCCGGGCTCGCCCTCCTCGCGGCCGACCCGTCGCGGTTCGCCGGGACGCGGGTCGCGCTGCTGCTCACCGGACGGGCGGACCCGACGTGAGCGCCCGCTGCCGGCGCCGGCCGACCACCACCGCCTGCACCCGCATATCTGCCCTGCGCCCGACCCGTCCGGAGGACACCGCGTGATCACCCTGCCCCTCGCCGCCCGCGCCGACGGCCTCGTCGGATCGGTGATCGACTCGTCGACGTCGCTGCTCGCGGCGCAGACCCACGACATCGTCCGATTCGCCATGGGCAGCCCCGCACCGGACTCGATCCCCGCCGCCACGCTCGCCGCGCTCGCCGCCGAGGAACTGGCCCGGCCGTCGGCGTACGACTACGCCGCCACCGAGGGCGACCCGGCGCTGCGCGCGGCGCTCCTGGACTCGCTGCGCGGCACCTCCGACGAAACCACCGACGACCGCCTCACGATCACCGCCGGCGGCATGCAGGGACTCGACCTGGCCTGCACCCTCTTCGTCGACCCGGGCGACCTCGTCGTCGTGGAGTCCCCGACCTACACCGGCGGCGCCGCGGTGGCGCTCTCCTACGGCGCGGACCTGCTCGAGGTGTCCACCGACGCCGACGGGCTCGACGTCGACGCCCTGGAGATGGCGGTCGGGGCCGCCGGCCGTCTCCCGAAGGTGATCTACACGATCCCGACCTTCCAGAACCCGGCGGGGACCACACTGTCGCTGCCGCGTCGTGAGCGGCTGGTCGAGCTCGCACGGCGCTGGGGCTCGATGGTGATCGACGACGACCCCTACGCGCTGCTGCGCTTCGCCGGGACCGACGTGCCCTCGCTGCGCGCGGTGTCCGGCGGCGACCCCCTGGTGTTCTCGGTGCGGACGTTCTCGAAGACCGTCGCCCCGGGGCTGCGCGTCGGCTGGGTGGACACCGACCCGTCGCTGGCACCGCTGCTGATCAACGCCAAGCAGGCGATGGACACGTGCACGAACATGCCCGCACAGCGGCTGGTGGCCCGGTTCCTCACCGGGGGACACCTCGACGAGCACCTCGCGGCGCAGCGCACGAGGTACCGCGCGCGCAAGGAGGGCATGCAGGCGGCGCTGACCCGTCACCTCGGCGACCGGGCGCACTGGACGGACCCCGACGGCGGCTTCTTCCTGTGGGTGACCGTGCCCGCCGTCGACACCCAGGCCCTCTTCCCGACGGCGCTCGCCGAGGGCGTCGCCTACATCCCCGGCCAGGCCTTCTCGCCGGACGGGCACTTCACCGACGCGCTGCGGCTCTGCTTCGCGACCACGGATCCCCGGCGCGCCGACGAGGGCGTGGCGCGGCTGGCCCGCGCGCTGGCCACGACCCGCGAGCGCGGGTACGCCAGACTCGACCCGTGAGGATCCTCTTCGCGTCCGCACCGGGGTACGGGCTGACGCTGCCGCTGGTCCCGTTGATCTGGGCGGCGCGCGCGGCCGGGCACGAGGTGCTGCTCGCGACGACGTCGGAGATGGCCGTCGTCGGTCCGGCGGCCGGGCTGCCGGTGCACGACGTGTACCCGGACCGGGACGTGTGGGGCGACCTGATGCGTCGGGTGATGGGCGCCGGCGAGCCGTCCGACGACCTGCCGGAGGAGCACCGCCTCGCCGCGAGGGCCGGGAACCCCTTCGGTCTCTTCACCGTGACGATGACCGAGGGCACCGTCGACGCGGGCCGCGCGTTCGGCGCGGACCTCGTCGCCTACCCGTCCGACCACGCCGCAGGAATGCTCACCGCCGCCGCGCTCGGGGTGCCGGCGCTCGAGGTCGGCAACCGGGTCTCCTGGTCGATGCGCGACGTCGACTGGCGCACCGGGCACGACGGCTTCGGCGACTCCGAGGTCACCACCCTCGTCCGGGAGAAGCTCGACATCCCCGGGACCCCGGTCCCGGTCGCCCGGATCGACCCGCGCCCACCGAGCATGGGCGGTCTGCGTCCCGACGAGGCGCCGCTCGACGAGCGCGACGGCGCGCCGTGGTGGCCGATGCGGTTCGTGCCCTACAACGGCGGCACCGTGGTCCCGGAGTGGGCCCTGCACCGTCCCGTACGACCCCGGGTGGCGGTCACCCTGGGCACCGTCGTCCCCGCCGTGAACGGGCTCAGCTCCCTCGCGGTGGTGCTCGAGGCGCTGGGCGGGACGGACGTCGAGGTCGTCCTCGCGGCCGGGACAGCGGACCTCTCCGAGCTCGGCGACCTGCCCGGCAACGTCCGCTCGGTCGGGTACCTCCCGCTGTCGTCGTTCCTCCCGACGTGCGCCGCGATCGTCCACCACGGCGGCTCCGGCAGCACCGCGGCGCCGCTGTTCTACGGCGTCCCGCAGCTCGTGCTGCCCTCCTTCGCCGACAACCCGCTGGCCGCGGCGCGCGTGGTCGAGCGCGGGGTGGGGCTCTCGCACGGCCCCGCCACGCTCGACGTCGGGACCCTCCGCGCGTCGCTGTGGCGGCTGCTCACCGAGGAGGCGTTCGCGACGGCGGCCGGGGAGGTCCGGGCGGAGATGGCCACCCAGCCCAGCCCGGCCGCCGTCGTGGAGCGGCTGACGCAGGTGAACGGAATTCGTCGCTGAGGCGACCAATTCCGTTCACATGTGAAACTCCGCGCGCTCGACGGTCGTCTGCAGGGCGGCGAGGAGCTCGCGGGCGGACTCGAGCGAGAGCTCGACCGCGATGCGCGAGGCCGGTCCGCGGTCCGGGGACAGGAAGTCGATGTTCACCGTGTGGGCGTCGGGGGCGTGCACCGGGTGGTCGTAGTAGACGGTCGCCTCGGACATGCGCTGCCAGCCGTCACGGGTCTTCCCCGAGGAGCGGGCGAGGGCGACCTTCTCCGTGGAGTAGGTGCACATCAGGCCGCTCCGGTCCCGGCTGCGGCGAGGTGCGTGTCGAGGAAGGACTCGATCTTCTGCCAGCCGTCGACGGCGGCCTCGGGCCGGTAGGACGGCCGGTTGACGGCGAAGAACGCGTGCCCGGCGCCGTCGTAGCGGTGGAACTCGTAGGTCTTGCCGTGGTGCTGCAGCAGCTTCTCCAGCTCGTCGACCTGGTCGGGCGAGGGGTAGGAGTCGTCGTTGCCGAACAGGCCGAGCAGCGGCGCGCCCAGCTCGCCGATCCGGTCGGCCAGCGGGGAGACCTGCAGCGGGAAGCCCTCCGGCGGGGTCCCGACGACGAACGCGCCGTAGCAGTCGATCGCGGCCTGGACGTCGACCTCGATCCCGGTGAGCACCGCCTGGCGCCCACCCGAGCAGAAGCCGATGACGCCGACGTTCCCGGTCGCGTTGGGCAGCGCGCGCAGCCACGCGGCGGCGCCGGCGGCGTCGCCGACGAAGCGCTCGTCGGGCACGCCGCCGCTCGCGCGGGCGGTGGCGGCGGCGTCGTCGGGGTCGGCGCCGGGGGCCTCGCGGGTGTAGAGGTTCGGGCAGATCGCCGAATAGCCCAGCGTCGCGAAGCGGCGGGTGATCTCCTTGGTCTCCGGGTCGTAGCCCGGCATGTGGTGGATGACGATCATTCCGCTGTGGGGGGCGGCGTCCATGGGCCGCGCGCAGTAGGCCTCGATGAGGTCCCCGCCGTGTCCCCGGATGCCGACCGTCTCCGCCAGGACGGCGTCGTAGCGCATGCGAGCACTCCCTCCTCGTCGGTGCGTCGGTGGCACCGCTCGGTCCGATCAGAGCACTTCGGGGACGGCGGCGCGGGGCGGAGGCGACGCACGTCCGGTTCGTCCTAGCGGTCCGGGCCGCGCCGCCAGTGGGCGGGCCCGTCGTCGTAGAGGTCCCCGCCGTGCAGGTCGTTGACGACGAGGGCCGGGAAGTCCTCGATGGTGAGACGGCGGACGGCCTCGGCGCCGAGGTCGGCGTAGGCCACGATCTCGGCGCTGGTGATGCACCGGGAGAGCAGCGCCGCGGTGCCCTCGATCGCACCGAAGTAGACACAGCCGTGGGCGCGCATCGACTCCTTGACGGCCTCGCTGCGCCGACCCTTGCCGATCATCGCCTGCAGGCCGCGCTCGATGAGCATCGGGGAGTACGCATCGCAACGGCTGGCCGTGGTGGGACCGGCGGAGCCGATGACGTGGCCGGGGCGGGCCGGGGTGGGGCCGACGAAGTAGATGGTGGCGCCCTCGACGTCGAAGGGGAGCGGTTCCCCGGCGTCGATCGCGGCGGCGAAGCGGGCGTGGGCGGCGTCGCGGGCGGTGTACACGGTGCCGGAGAGCAGCACGGAGTCGCCGGATCGGAGGTCACGCAGCGTGGCCTCGTCGAGGGGGAATCGGATCGACGACGGGGCTCTCCTGTCGCTGGATGCAGATCCAGGGGAGCACGCCGATAGTGCTTCGCTTGCTCGAGGGCGGTCCGTCACAGGGTCACGCTCCGCACCCGGTGGGAGTGGCAGTCGAGGTTGATGGCCACGGGGAACGCGGCGATGTGGGTGGGGTGGGCCTCGACGTGCACGGCCACCGTCGTCACCGTCCCGCCGAATCCGGCCGGCCCGATGCCGGTCGCGTTGATCGCCTCGACCAGCTCGGCCTCGAGCCCGGCAAGCGTCGGGTCCGGCGACGGCGAGCCGGTGGGGTCGCGGGTCAGCGCCCGCTTCGCCAGCACCGCGGCCCGGTCGAACGTGCCGCCCATGCCGATCCCGACGGTCACCGGCGGGCTGGCGCTCGGCCCGGCCTTCTCGATCGTCTCCACGACGAACCGCTTCATGCCCTCGACCCCGGCGGCGGGGGTCAGCATCCGCAGCGCGCTCATGTTGTCGCAGCCCGCGCCCTTGACCAGCAGCGTCAGCTCGATCCCGGCGCCGGGCACGAGGTCGTAGTGCACCATCGCGGGGGTGTTGTCGCCGGTGTTGACGCGGTCGACGGGCGAGCGCACGAGCGAGGCGCGCAGATAGCCGTCGCGGTAGCCCCGCGCGACCCCGCGGTCGATCGCCTCGGCCAGCGAGCCGCCGGTGAAGTGCACGTCCTGCCCGATCGTCAGGAACACCACGGCGTAGCCGGTGTCCTGGCAGAACGCGATCTGCTCGGCGGCGGAGACCCGGGCGTTCTCCAGGAGCCGGTCGAGCACCTCGCGCCCGGTCGGCGACTGCTCGGCCGCCCGGCCGCGCTCGAGCGCCGCGACGTGGTCGGCGCGCAGCTCGTGGTTGGCCTCGACGCAGAGCCTCGCCACGACGTCCTCGACCTCGGCGACGTCCACGGTCCGCAGCTCGGGCACGGCGGTCACGACGTCAGGCCTACCGCACCCGTCGTCGTCGTGCACGCGCTCCCGGCGACCGTGAACGACGGTTCCCGGACGTTCAGGGAAGGGGAGCACGCCGATAGGGAGGCTTTCCAGACACCGCGAAGCCCGCCAGCGCGTCGGCGAACGCGTCCAGCGCCGCCCGCGCCGCCTCGCCGTCGCGGTCCACCAGCCAGGCGATCACCACTCCGTCGGTGACGACGACGAGCATCCGGGCCAGCTGGTCGACCGGCAGCGACCAGGACACCCCGTGCGCGGCCGCCAACGACTGGCACGTCAGCCGCGCGGTGCGGTGGTAGGCCTCGTACTGGCGCCGCGCGACGCCCGCGAGCGAGGGCTCGTGCAGGGCGTACTGCGTCAGGCCGGTGAGCACGGCCTCGCGGTTCGGGTCGGCCTCCACGGTCGCCCAGTACTCGTGAAGGGTGGCCCGCAACGACTCGCGGACGCTGCCACGCACCAGCACGCCACCCGCCTGGGCCTCCACGAGTGCCCCCACCGTCGCCTCGGTCAGCTCCACGAGGAGCTCCTCCTTTGAGGCGAAGCAGTAGTGGAAGGCCGCCACCGGGGCCCCGGCCTCGGCGCAGATCCGCCGGGTCGTGGCGGCGGCGAAGCCCTCGGCGCCGATCACCCGGAACGCCGCCTCGACCAGCTGGCGGCGCCGCTGCACCGCCGACACCCGAACCACGAGCACCCCCTAACTGGGTCACCTGTCCCAGACACTTGACACAGTATGGCCCACGCCACACGCTGGCGCTCGTGGACACCACGACGGCGGGCTACGCGGCGGCGTTCCCGCGGGTGCTGCGACGGTTCGCGCTCTTCGCGATCGCGTTCTCCGTCGTCTCGATCACCACCGGGATCTTCGTCAACTACGCCTACGGCCTCACGACGATGGGCCCGGCCGCGGTGTGGCTGTGGCCGGTGGCCGCGGTCGGGCAGGTGCTCGTGGTGCTCGTCCTCGCCGAGCTCGCGGGGCACATGCCGCTGGCCGGCGCGAACTACCAGTGGACGGCGCGGCTGGTCGGCACGCGCTTCGGCTACACCGTGGGGGCGCTCGGCCTGCTCTACAGCGCGGTCGGGCTCCCCGGGATCGCGCTGGTCGGGCTGGCCCCGCTGACCGCGACCGTGCTCGGCCTCGACGCCGCCGACCCGACGACGCTGCTCGTCGTCGCGGTCGTCGCCCTCCTGCTGGCCTTCGGGGTCAACATCGTGCGCGTGCAGTGGGCGGCCCGCGTCAACAACCTCGCGGTGTTCGCCGAGATCGCGGGCACGGGCGTGCTCTCGCTGCTCCTGCTCGGCCTCTGGGCGCACGGCCGCACGGGGACCCCCGACGGCGGGCACGGGCTCGGCTTCCTCGGCACGGTGAACCCCGGCACCCCGATCGCCGACGCCGTCGTCGGGGGCGCACTGATCGGGATCTTCACCCTCGTCGGGTTCGAGGCCGCCGCCGACATGGCCGAGGAGGCCGTCGACGCCCGCCGCACCGTGCCCCGCGCGATGATCGCGGCCGCGGTGATCTCCGGAATCCTCGGGCTCGTCGCGCTCATCGGGTTCACCGTCGCCATCCCCGACCTGCCGGCCGTGGAGGCCTCGCCGGTGCCGCTCGCCGACATCGCGCAGTACTGGCTCGGGCCGGTGCTCACGCGGGTGTTCCTGGTCATCGTGGTGTTCTCGATGTTCGCGCTGCTCGTGGTCGGCGCGGCCTCGAACTCCCGGCTGCTCTTCGCGATGTCCCGCGACCGCCTCCTGCCCGGATCGGGCCTGCTGCGGCGGGTGAACCCGACCACCGCGACGCCGGTCCCCGCGCTGGTCACCTCGCTGGTGATCTGCCTGGTGCTGCTCGCCTACGGCACCCTCGACGGCGCCGCGTTCACCATCCTCGTCGGCGCCACTGCCCTCGTGCCCTACCTGATCTACCTGCTGACGCTCGGCGGCTATCTCGCCCGGCGCCGCCGGCTGCGGGACACGGGCGAGCCGGGCTTCTCGCTCGGCCGCGCGGCGCTGCCGGTGGCGGCCCTCGCGATGGTGTGGCTGGTGGTCGTCGTCGCGGCGCTGACGCTGCCCGACGCCTTCCGTTCGGCCGACTACGTCGTGCTCGGCGGCCTCGCGCTGACCGGGCTCTGGTACCTCGCGGTGCTGCGGCGCCGCCTGCGCGACGGGACCGCCGGGCTGCCCGCCCGGGACGCGGCACCCGCCGTCGGGAAGGCCCTGGAGAACTCATGACCTGGACCAACTGGGCCGTGAACCAGCGGACCTTCCCGGCGCGCCGCGTGACCGCGCGCGACACCGACGACGTCGTGACCGCGGTCAAGGCGGCCGCGCGCGACGGGCTGCGGGTGAAGGCCACCGGCTCCGGCCACTCGTTCACCGGCATCGGCGTGCCGGACGGGATCGCGCTGGCGACGCCGTCGTCGCCGGACCTGCTCGCCGTCGACGGCGACCGCGTCACCGTCCCCGCGGGCATGACGATCCGGACGCTGAACGCGCTGCTGGCCGAGCACGGCCGCGCCCTGCCCAACCTCGGGGACATCGACGCCCAGACCATCGCCGGCGCCGTTGCCACCGGTACCCACGGCACCGGCGCTCGCCACCAGGGGATCGCCGCGGGCATCCGCGGGCTGGAGATGGTCCTCGCCGACGGCACCGTCGCCACCGCCACGGCGACCGAGCACCCGGAGCTCTTCCACCACGGCCGCGTCGGGCTCGGCGCGCTCGGGGTGGTGACGGCGGTCGTGCTCGAGACGGTGCCGGCGTTCAGGCTGCACGCGAGCGAGTCCGCGCGGCCGCTCGGGGAGGTCCTGGAGTCCTTCGACGAGCTCGCGGCCGCGCACGACCACGTGGAGTTCTACTGGTTCCCCCACACCGACGTCGCGGCGACGAAGCTCAACGACCGGACGACGGCCGACGGCCCGGCGCGCGGGCGGGTCGCCGGGTGGGTCGGCGACGAGCTGCTCGGCAACGGGGCCTTCGCGGCGGTGTGCCGCCTCGGCTCGGCCCTGCCGCGCGCCGTCCCCGCGCTCAACCGGATCATGGCCGGACAGATGGCCAACGCCGAGTACGTCGACCTGTCCTACCGCGTGTTCACCAGCCCGCGCCGGGTGCGCTTCCTCGAGATGGAGTACGCGGTGCCGCGGGCTGTGCTGCGCGAGGCGTTCGACGGGCTGCGGGCCGCGGCCGCCCGCCACGCGGTCGACGTGACCTTCCCGGTCGAGGTGCGGGTGGCCGGGGCGGACGACGTCCCGCTCTCGACGGCGAGCGGGCGCGACTCGGCCTACCTCGCGGTCCACGTCCATCGAGGGAGGCGTCCATGGTCGAGCTCCCCTATCGGCGTGCTCCCCTCAACGCTTCGTCTCCCGCCCTACGAGGCCTACTTCTCCGCCGTGGAGGCGGTGATGACCTCGCTGGGAGGCCGGCCGCACTGGGGGAAGCTCCACACCCGCACCGCCGTCCAGCTGGCGCAGTCCTACCCGGAGTTCGGCGCGTTCGTCGCGCTGCGCGACCGGCTCGACCCCGAGGGCCGCTTCACCAACGCCCACCTCGACCGGATCCTGGGGTGCCCCGGAGGAAGGGAGGGCGAGCGTGCACCTCGCTGACCTGCAGACGCCCGCCCTCGTCGTCGACGCCGACGCGCTGGAGGCCAACCTCGCCGACATGGCCGCCCGCTGGCCCGGCGCGTCGCTGCGTCCGCACGTCAAGGCGCACAAGACGACGGCCCTGGCCCACCGGCAGGCCGCGCACGGCTCGCCGGGGTTCACGTGCGCGACGATCCGCGAGGTCGAGGGCATGGTCGCCGCCGGGCTGGGGGAGGACCTCCTGCTCGCGAACGAGGTGCTCGACACCCGCCGGATCGGCGCTCTCGTGGCCCGCGGCGCGCGGGTGACGGTGGCGGTCGACTCGCCGGAGACGGTGGAGGCGGCCGCGGCCGGCGGGGTGCGTGAGGTGCTGGTCGACGTGAACGTGGGGCTGCCGCGGTGCGGGATCCAGCCCGCCGAGGCCGGCACGCTGGCGGACAAGGCCCGGGCGGCCGGGCTCGTGGTGCGCGGCGTCATGGGCTACGAGGGCCACCTGCAGGCCCTGCCCGACGTCGCCGAGCGGGCGCGGCTGACGCAGGAGTGCATGGCGCGGCTGCGCGCGGCGCACGCCGACGTCGGCGGGGAGATCGTCTCCGGCGGCGGCACCGGGACCTCGGCGGTCAACCCGTGGGTCACCGAGATGCAGGCCGGGTCGTACGCGCTGATGGATTCGGCCTACGCGGCGGCGGGGGTCGGGTACCGCCAGGCGCTGCACGTGCTCGGCACGGTGGTCTCCACCTCGGCGGCGCGCCCGGACATGCCCGCGTACGCGGTGGCCGACGTCGGGCTCAAGGCGCTGGGCATGGACCACGGGAACCCGTCCATCGGCGGCGCCGCGGTGTGGTTCTGCTCCGACGAGCACGTGACGTTCGCACCCGACGACGGCGCCCCGGTGCGGGTGGGTGACCACGTGCTCGTCGTCCCCGCTCACATCGACCCCACCGTGGCCCTGCACGAACGGATGCACCTGGTCCGCGACGGCGAGGTGCTCGACACCTGGGCGGTGGACCTGCGCGGGTGGTGACCTCCGTGCGGGGCCGGGGAGGCATGGCGAACCGGGTCCACGGGGTACCGCTGCGGGCGAGACACACGACATCCGCGCCCCACCCCGAACGGGCGCGGCGAGAAGGAGGAACACCGGATGGACCTGTCGCGTACGCGGGATCTCTTCGAACGGCAGGGGCCGTTCGCGACGGTCTACCTGGAGGCCCGCAACCCGGGCGAGCACGCCGCCAAGGAGACCGAGCTGCGCTGGCGCGGGCTCTCCGAGTCGCTCTCGGAGCAGGGCGCCGACGACAAGACCATCGCCGCCCTCGACGAGCTGCTGGGCTCCGCCCGCGGCGGCGACATCGACGCCTACGGTCGCGTGGTCGTCGCCTCGGCCGACGGCGTGCTGTTCGACGAGGCGGTCGAGGGCGTCGACCGGGCCGGCGACACCGCCACGTGGTCGCCGCTGCCCGAGCTGGGCACGTACTACCGCTCCCAGTCCGGTTCGGTGCGGGTGCTGCTCGTCGTCGCCGACCAGACCGGCGGCGACGTCTACCAGGTGATCGCCTCGAACGTCGAGGGCGCGCGCGAGCTCACCGAGGAGACCATCAGCGGCTCCGCGGTCGAGACGGTGCACAAGCCCCGCGAGGGCGGGAACGCCCACAAGCACCGCCAGCGCCGGCACGAGAAGGCCGCCTACCAGAACGCCGCGGACCTGGTCTCCGGCATCCGCAGCGCGGCGTCGTCGTTCCGGCCCGAGGTGCTGCTGCTCGCCGGCGAGGTGCAGGGCCGTGAGCTGGTGCGCGAGCAGCTGCCCCGCGAGCTGGCGGACATCACCCGCGAGCTCGAGCACGGCAGTCGCGCGGCGGGCTCCGACGAGGACGCCCTCGAGGACGAGCTGCTCACCGAGGCCGGCCGGGTCGCCACGGAGAAGGAGACGGCGATCGACCAGCAGTTCCAGGAGGCCAAGGGCCACGCGAACGCCGTCGAGGGCCTCGAGCCGGTCCTCGAGGCCGCCCGCACCGGGGCGATCGCGACGCTGATCCTGGTCGACGCCAAGCCCGTCCCCGGTGAGCTCTACGTCGGCGACAGCCCGGAGGCGCTGTCCACCGATCCCGCGAACCTGCGCGAGATCTCCGACGTCGAGCCGGTGGCCCGCCCGGCCGAGCAGGTCCTGCTCCGGGCCACGGGCGCGTTCGGCGGCGACGTCGCGGTGCTCGGCGGCGGCGCCGAGCTGCAGGACAACGTGGGCGCGCTGCTGCGCTTCCCCACGGGCAGCTAGCCGGACCGGAGCGAACGGCGCTCTCGCTGCTTCTACGCGAGCGAGGGCGCCGCTCGCTCGGCTGTGGTGCGGCTTTCGGTTGAACCGTGGAGCCGCGGGCGGGTGGGCCGAGTCGAAGGGGCATGAGCTCCCGCAAGCGCACCCGCCGCCAGTCGTCCCACCCTCCGGCGTCGCCGGGGTCCCGCACCCGCGACGAGGAGGTGGTCGTCCGGCTCGGGGGTCCGCCGGACCTCGTCGCGGCGCTGCCCTCGATGCTCGGGTTCGTCCCCGAGGAGTCGCTGGTGGTCATCGCGATGCACCGCCGCGGCGGACGCAGCCGCGTCGGTGGCATGGCCCGGGTGGACCTGGTGCCGGAGGCCGCGCCGCACGAGCGCGCAGAGGTCGACCGGGTGCTGGTCGCGGCGGTGCGTCAGCGGTTGGAGCGCGCGGCGCCCGTTTCGCTGGTGGTGGTGGTCGTCTCCGAGGCCGCCGGGGCCGAACCGGGCGAGCAGCCGCCGCACCAAGCACTGGTCGAGGCGGTCACCGCCGCGTTCGGCGAGCTGGGAGTGCCGGTCACCGGCGCGATCTGGGCGGCACGGGTCGCCCAGGGCGCCCCCTGGCGCTGCTACGACGCCTGCGGCTGCGCGGGCACGCTGCCCGACCCGACCGGCACCCTCGCTGCCGCCGAGACCGCGGCGACCGGGCGCGTCACGTACGGCTCGCGCGCCGAGGTGGAGGCCACCCTCGCGCCCGATCCCGCGGCCGATGGGCGCCGTCGCCGGGAGCTCGTCGACGACGCGCACCGGGCCGCGGTCACCGACCGGGAGCTCTCCGGCCTGGCCGCCGCGCGCCGGGACCTCGAGGCGGTCCGTCACGCGGCCGCGGAGGTGGGGCGCGGCGTGGTGCTCGCCGACACCGAGATCGCGCGGCTGGCGGTCGCCCTGCGCGACCCGCGGGTGCGCGACGTCTGCCTGGGGTTCGCCGCGGGCCACGACGCTGCGGTCGACCCGGACCACGCCGAGCAGTTGTGGACGCTGCTCGTGCGCGCGGTGCCCGCCCCGGAGGTCGCCGAACCAGCGACCCTGCTGGCCTTCGCGACCATGGACCGCGGGGGCGGCGCGACCCTCACGACGGCCCTGGAGCGCGCGATGCGTGCCGACCCCGGCCACCAGCTCAGCCGGCTGCTCGGCAGCGTCGTCGCGGCCGGGATCGACCCCGACACGGTCCGGGAGATGGTCGCCGAGTCCGCCGCCGAGTCCGCCGCACGCCTGACCGCGTGAGCATCGGTACGGGCCCGTCAGGCGCCGGCTCCCACCCGAGCGGCCTGCGCGAAGGCCCAGGCGTCGGCGACGATGCCGTCGAGGTCGCCGCGGCGTGGCGTCCAGCCCAGGCGGGTCCGGGCGCGCTGCGCGGACGCGACGAGCACCGCCGGGTCCCCCGCGCGGCGCGGCGCGACGATCGCCGGGATCGGGTGGCCGGTCACCCGGCGGCAGGCCTCGACGACCTCGCGGACCGAGAACCCGGTGCCGTTGCCGAGGTTGCACACCAGGTGCCCGCCCGCCTCGGCGGACTCGAGGGCCAGCAGGTGCGCGGCGGCGAGGTCGTCGACGTGGATGTAGTCCCGCACGCAGGTGCCGTCCGGGGTGGGCCAGTCGTCGCCGAACATCGCGACGTGCTCGCGCTCGCCGAGGGCGACCTGCAGCACCAGGGGGATGAGATGGGTCTCGGTGGTGTGCCGCTCGCCGAGCATCGGGCCCTCGATCGGGCGGTGGGCGCCGGCGACGTTGAAGTAGCGCAGCGACACCGCGCCGAGCTCCCCGTGCGAGGCCGCGGCGTAGGAGGCGATGGCGTGGTCGACGGCGAGCTTCGTCGCGCCGTAGGGGTTGGTGGGGCGGGTGGGGGAGTCCTCGGTGATCGGGCTGGTCTCGGGCTCGCCGTAGGTCGCGGCGGTGGAGGAGAACACCAGACGGGGCACGCGGTGGGCGCGGACGGCGTCGAGCAGCGCGAGCGTGGTGACCACGTTGCCGTGCCAGTACCTGGCCGGGTCCACCACGGACTCGCCGACCAGCGAGCGTGCCGCGAAGTGCAGCACGCCGTCGAAGGGCCCGGCCGTGGCCAGCACCTCGTCGGCGGCGGCGGCGACGTCGCCCTCGACGAACGCGGCGGCCGAGGGCACGGCGTCACGGTGCCCGGTGGAGAGGTCGTCGAGGACGGTGACCGAGTGGCCCGCCGCGAGCAGGTGGGCGGTGCACACGCTGCCGACGTAGCCGGCGCCTCCGGTGACGAGCAGCTTCATGGGCACGAGTCTGGCGCACCCCGCTGTGGGGACGGCGAGCGGCGCGGAGCCCCGTCAGACGGCGCGGACGAGCACCGCGTGCGCCACGAGCGGGTCGACCTCGGAGCGCTGCCCGGCGTGGCCGACGTTCACCGCGTCGCCGAACCGCGGGATGCCCACGACCTCGACGTCGCTCCCCGGCAGCACGCCCGCCGACTTCAGACCGGCCATCAGGCTCTCGTTGAGCTGCACGTGCTCGGCGATCCGGCGGATGACGACCTTGCCGCCGCCGGAGCGCGCGAACTCGTCGAGGCGGACCAGGCCGGCGTCGTCGGGGGTCGGGGTGCGGGTGGGCAGGTCGGCGAGCCCGCCGCGCAGCTCGTCCAGCCCCGGGATCGGGTTGCCGTACGGGGACACCGACGGCTCGCCGAGCAGCGTGAAGACCTTCTTCTCGACGGCCTCGCTCATCACGTGCTCCCACCGGCAGGCCTCGGTGTGGACGTGCTCCCACTCCAGGCCGATGACGTTGACCAGCAGCAGCTCGGCGAGGCGGTGCTTGCGCATGACGGAGACGGCCTTGGCGCGGCCCTCGGGGGTGAGCTCGAGGTGGCGGTCCCCCGCGACCTGCACCAGGCCGTCGCGCTCCATCCGGGCGACCGTCTGGCTCACCGTCGGGCCGCTCTGCTCGAGGCGTTCGGCGATACGTGCACGCAGCGGCGTGACGCCCTCCTCCTCGAGCTCGTACACCGTGCGCAGGTACATCTCCGTGGTGTCGATGAGGTCGTTCATCCCCACCCCTTCCGTCCCGGCTGCGATCCTACCGACGGGGGAGGCACCGCGGACCGCGACGCGGACTCGGGCGGGGCACGATGGACGCGTGCCGACCACCGCGACACCGCTCGTCGCCGCCCCGGATCTGGTCTCCGAGCTCGCCGACGGTCCCGCCGGCACCGACGGACGCCCCGTCGTGCTGGACGTCCGCTGGCGGCTGGTCCCGCCGCCGAAGGGCCGCAAACCGCGCCGGCGCCCCGACCCCGTCGGCGAGCCCGACTTCGACGCCGGGCATGTGCCGGGGGCGGTGTTCCTCGACGTCGACACCGACCTCGCGGGGCCGCCCGGAGCGGCCGGGCGCCACCCGCTGCCCGACCCCGACGACCTGCAGACCACGTTGCGGCGCGCCGGGATCGGACCCCGCAGCAGCGTCGTCGTCCACGACGGCGTGGGCGCGGGCGACGGCATGGCCGCCGCCCGCGCCTGGTGGGTGCTGCGCTGGGCGGGCCTCGCGCCCGAGCGCGTGCGCGTGCTCGACGGCGGGTTCGACGCCTGGACAACCGCGGGCGGGCCGACCTCGACCGCGTCCGGCGGGGTGCGGACCCAGGGCGACATCACGATCACGGCCGGAGCGATGCCGGTGCTCACCGCCGACGGCGCGATCGACGTCGCGGGCCGCGGCGTGCTGCTCGACGCCCGCGCCCCCGAGCGCTTCCGTGGCGAGACCGAGCCGATCGACCCGGTCGCGGGCCACGTGCCCGGGGCGGCGAACCTCCCCGCCGGCTCGGTGCTCGGCGAGGACGGCCGGTGGCGACCCGCCGACGAGCTGGCGGCCGCGCTGCGCGGGGTGGTGGGGGAGTCCGCGTCGGTCGGCGCCTACTGCGGCTCCGGGGTCAGCGCCGCGATGCTCGTGCTGGCCGCCGAGATCGCGGGGGTCCGCCCGCCGGAGGACCCGGTGGCGCTCTACATCGGTTCCTGGTCGAACTGGTGCGCGAACAAGCGGCCGGTGGCCACCGGCGCCTGACCCGGCCGCGAACCGCGAGGGGAGGATCCGAACGCTCTAGGAGGCCGAAGGGTCCCCACGTGCGGGGGCGGGTCCTCGGTAGCGTCAGGGGATGCGCACCACCGTGGTCTGGGACGAGGCCCTGCTCGCCTACAAGCTCTCCGCGGACCACCCGCTGCATCCGGTGCGGCTGGACCTCACCATGCGCCTCGCACGGGCCCTCGGCGTGCTCGAGGGGGTCGAGCTGCTGGTCCCCGCCCCGGCGCCCGACGAGGAGCTCGAGCGGATCCACGTGGCCTCCTACCTGGAGGCCGTGCGGCGAGCGCCGCGCGAGGGGGACGACCCGGTCCACCAGCTCGGCACCATGGACAACCCGATCTTCGAGGGCATGCACGACGCGGCCGCGCTCGTCGCCGGCGGCTCGGTCGCGGCGGCGCGGGAGATCGCCGAGGGACGGGCCGACCGTGCGGTGAACCTCGCCGGGGGCCTCCACCACGCGATGCGCGACCACGCGTGGGGCTTCTGCATCTACAACGACTGCGCCATCGCCATCTCGTGGCTGCTCGACCACGGCTACACTCGGATCGCCTACCTCGACACCGACGTCCACCACGGCGACGGGGTGCAGGCGGCGTTCCTCGACGACCCCCGGGTCCTCACGATCTCGGTCCACCAGCACCCGCGCACCCTCTGGCCCGGCACGGGGTTCTCCTCCGAGCTCGGCGACGGTGCCGCGGCCGGGACCGCGGTGAACCTGCCGCTCCCGCCGGGCACGCGCGACCGCGAGTGGCTGCGCGCCTTCCACGCCGTGGTGCCCGGGCTGCTGCGGGCCTTCGAGCCGCAGATCCTCGTCACCCAGTGCGGGGCGGACACCCACCACGAGGACCCGCTGGCCGAGCTCTCCCTCACCGTCGACGGGCACCGGGCGATCTACCGGGCGTGCCGCGACCTCGCCGGCGAGTACGCGGGCGGGAAGTGGCTCGCGCTCGGGGGCGGCGGCTACAACCTCGTGCGCGGCGTCCCCCGCTCGTGGACCCACCTGCTCGCCACGGTGCTCGACCGCGACGTCGACCCACAGCGCCCGATCCCCGCGTCGTGGACCTCCTACGCCGCGGAGCTCTCGACGCGGCCGCTGCCGACGACGATGACCGAGGACGCCCCGACCGACTGGTCGCCCTGGGGCGGGTACACCGAGCTCGACGTGGACCGCTTCGTCCTCGAGACCCGCCGCGCGGTGTTCCCCCTGCACGGCCTGGAACCGCAGAACGTCCTGGACTGAGGAAATGAGCTCGCAGGCCCCGGAGACCACGCAGCATCCCGACGACCCCACGGGCCCGGACGCCGCCACCCTCCCCATGCGCGCGGCCCCCGACGCGCCCTACCCGCAGCACTGGGAGGCCGACGTCGTCGCGGCCGACGGCGCCACCGCCCACCTGCGCCCCATCAGCCCCTCCGACGCCGACGCCGTCGTCGACTTCCACTCGCGGCTCTCCGAGCGCACCCGCTACTTCCGGTACTTCAGCCCCTACCCCACGATCCCGGCCCGCGACCTCGAGCGTTTCGTCGAGGTCGACCACCACGACACGGTGGCCCTCGTGGTCTGGCTGGGCGAGGAGATCATCGCGATCGGCCGGTACGTGCGGCTGGGGCCGAGCCAGAACGGGGAGCCAAGCTCGTCCGCGGAGGTGGCGTTCGTCGTCCGCGACGACCACCAGGGCCGCGGCCTCGGGTCGATCCTGCTCGAGCACCTGGCCGCGGCGGCCGAGGAGGTCGGGATCACCCGGTTCGTGGCCGAGGTGCTCACCGAGAACCGCGTCATGGTCCGGACGTTCCGCCAGGCCGGCTACGACGTGACCCGGGCCCTCGAGGGCTCGACGCTGCACCTCGAGTTCGACGTGGCCGCCACCGAGCGGTCCACCGAGGTGCGCCTCGCCCGCGAGCAGGCCGCCGAGGCCCGCAGCGTCGCCAACGTCCTGCACCCGCGCTCGGTCGCGGTGGTCGGCGCGTCGGTCGACCCCGGCAAGCTCGGCCACGTCGTGCTCGCGAACCTGCTGCGCGGGGGATTCACCGGGCCGGTCTACCCGGTGAACCCCGAGGCCCGGTCGGTCCGCGGGGTGCGCGCGTACCCGACGGTGCCCGACATCCCCGACGACGTCGACCTCGCCGTGGTGGCCGTGCCCGCGCCCGAGGTGTCCGGCGTGGTCGACGGCTGCGTGGCCAAGGGGGTCAAGGCCCTCGTCGTCGTCACCTCCGGCTTCGGCGAGACCGGCGAGGCGGGCGCCGCCGCCCAGCGCGAGCTGGTCACGCTCGCGCGGTCCCGGGGGATGCGCGTGGTCGGGCCGAGCGCGCTCGGCGTCGTCAACCTCGACCCGGGCTACCGCCTCAACGCCACGCTGGCCCCGCAGCTGCCGCCCCCCGGCCGGGTGGGGTTCTTCTGCCAGTCCGGCGCGCTGGGCATCCAGATCCTCGCGACGGCGGCGCGGCGCCGGCTCGGACTGTCGAGCTTCGTCTCGGCCGGGAACCGCGCCGACCTCTCGGGCAACGACCTGATGCAGTACTGGGACACCGACCCGGCCACCGACGCCGTCCTGCTCTACCTCGAGAACTTCGGCAACCCGCGCAAGTTCGCGCGGGTGGCCCGGCGGCTGGCGCGGCGCAAGCCGGTCGTGGCGGTGGCCAGCGGGCGGCACGCGACGCCCGGGCTCGCGGCGTCGACCTCCCCGCTGGAGGCGGCATCGATCGCCGCGGTGTTCGACCAGTCGGGCGTGATCCGCGTCAATTCGGTCGACGAGCTCTTCGACGTCGCGCTGCTCGTGGCCAATCAGCCGCTGCCGGCCGGACCACGCATCGGCGTCGTCGGGAACTCCAGCGCGCTGGGCGTCCTCGCCTCGGACGTGGCGCTCGCGAGCGGCATGCACCTGGCCTTCCCGCCGGTCGACGTCGGTGCGATGGCCGAGCCGGCCGAGCTCGCCGACGCCGCCCGGCGGGCGCTGCAGGACGACGACTGCGACGCGCTCGTCATCGTGTTCTCCCCGCCGGTGGCCACCGACGGCGCCGAGCACGCCGACGCGCTCGCCGAGGTCGTCATCGGCGCCCGCAAGCCGGTGACCACGACGTTCCTGGCCTCGGCCGGGGTGCCCGAGCACCTCCTGGTGCCCTCGCCCCCGGAGGCGGGCGGCGCGGACGTGCCCGCGCGCGGCAGCGTCCCGTCCTACCCGTCGCCGGAGCGCGCGGTGCTCGCCCTGGCCCGCGTCGTGCGGTACACGCAGTGGCTCGAGCGCCCGGTGGGGGACTTCGTCGTCCCGCCCGGCTGCGACGTCGCCGCTGCGCGGGCGCTGGTGGACGGGTGGGGCCCGTTCGAGACGGCGACGGTGCTCACCGACGAGCAGGCGGACGCGCTGCTGGGCAGCGTCGGGATCCGGGTGGCGCCGTTCCGCCGCGCCCGCTCCGCGCAGGAGGCGGTGGACGCGGCGGCGCAGCTGGACGGATCGGTGGTGCTGAAGACGGTGGTCCGCACCTGGCGGGCCGGCAGCGACCTCGCGGGGGTGCGCCTGGGGCTCACCGACCCCGAGGCGGTCACCGCCGCCTACCACCAGCTCGCCCAGCTCTCCGGCTCGCCCGAGGTCGACGTGCAGGCCCAGGTGCCGCCGGGCCTGCCGGTCGTGGTGGAGCTGCGCGACGACCCGTCGTTCGGCTCGCTGGTCTCGTTCGGCCTCGCGGGCGTGGTCACCGAGCTGCTCGGCGACCGGGCCTACTGCGCGACGCCGCTGTCGACGATGGACGCCCACACCCTCGTCCGCGCGCCGCGGGCCGCCCCGCTGCTCGACGGCTACCGAGGCGCCCGCCCGATGGACCTGGCCGCGCTCGAGGACCTGCTGCTGCGCGTCGGGCAGCTGGCCGACCACGTCCCGGAGCTGCGCGCGCTCACGCTCGACCCGATCCTCGTCGCCGAGCACGGCGCCCGCCCGACCTCGATGCGGGCGGTCCTGGGCCCGCCGCCGGGGCCGCGCGACGCCGGCCCGCGCAGGATGTAGCCCATGTGAGCGGATTTCATCGTGGGGGCGACGGATCCCGCTCACAATGCCCGGCGATGCGTGCCCTCCGGATGACCGTGCTGTTCCCCTCGGCCCTGCTCGGGGTCGCCCTGCTGCTCGCCGGGTGCGGGGGGAGTCCCTCGTCGCCGCCGGACCCGAGCACGCCCGCGGGCGTACCGACCGTGGCCACCGGCGCGCCGCCCGGCGGGACCTCGACCCCGCCGGTGCCCCCCGATCCGCTGACCGCCGAGCCCCCCGCCGGGACGACCGCGCTCGACCCCTCGCGCGTCGAGGTCCGCGGTCTGCCGCCCGGGTTCCCGACGCTGGTGTGGACCCGCGGGCCCCGGACCCTCGGGGTGTACGGGCGCGCCGGCGGCTGCACCGAGGCGAGCGCGCAGGTGGTGGAGCAGACCCCGCGGGAGGTGATCCTCCGGGTGGTGCAGACCACGACCTCGCCCGGGCCCTGCACGCGCGAGCTGCGCTACCCGCCGCTCGAGGTGACGCTGGCCGACGACCTGGGCACCCGGCAGGTGGTCCTCACGGGCGAGGTGCGCTGAGGCGCGCACGGACCGGATCCGGGAAGGCCGAGAGACCGGGCCGGCCCCCGGCCGTCCCGGTCCCTCGTCGCCGACGACCTCGTGGCCGTCCCGTCCGGATCACGTAGGCGGTACCGCCGTTCCGGCGTGCCCCGCGTCACACCACCTATGCTGGAGCAGAGCATGACGCCCTCCGAACGGAGGGGTCAAGCGGTCGAGTGGGCGGTCGCGATCGTTCGCCTCCGCACCGATTCCGTGACCCGCCGTCACGACTGCGGCCGGTCGGCGGGCGCCCGAGCGCGGTCGGGACCCCGTATCCGGGGACCCCGACCGACGGTGGGCGTCGCAGCCCGTCAGATCTAGCTCGCCGCGTAGGCCTTGAGCCGGCGAGCGCGGTCGCCCTCGCGCAGCTTCCCCATGACCTCGCGCTCGATCTGGCGGACCCGCTCGCGGGAGAGCCCGAACTGCTTGCCGATCTGGTCGAGCGTGCGCGGCTGGCCGTCGTCGAGGCCATAGCGCAGCCGGATGACGTTCTGCTCGCGCTCGTCGAGGGTGGCGATGACCCGCCGCATGTCGTCGTGGAGCAGGCCGGAGATCACCGTCGACTCGGCGTCGGTGGCCTCGGCGTCCTCGATGAAGTCCCCGAGCGGGGCCTCCTCCTCGGACCCCACCGGCATGTCCAGGCTCACCGGGTCACGGCTGTGGTCGAGCAGGTCCGCGACCTTGTCGACCGCGAGCCCCGACTCCTCGGCGAGCTCCTCGTTGGTCGCCTCGCGCCCGAGGGTCTGGTGCAGGTCGCGCTTGATGCGGGCCAGCTTGTTGACCTGCTCGACCAGGTGGACGGGCAGGCGGATCGTGCGGGCCTGGTCGGCCATGCCACGCGTGATCGCCTGGCGGAATCCACCAGGTCGCGTAGGTCGAGAACTTGAAGCCCTTGGAGTAGTCGAACTTCTCGACCGCCCGGATCAGGCCGAGGTTGCCCTCCTGGATCAGGTCGAGCAGGGGCATCCCGCGGCCGGTGTAGCGCTTGGCCAGCGAGACGACGAGGCGCAGGTTGGCCTCGAGCAGGTGGGCGCGGGCACGGCGGCCGTCCCGTGCGACCGCCCGGAGGTCCCGCGCGCGGGCGGCGTCGAGCGTGTCGTCTTCGAGCAGGTGGGCCGCGTACACGCCGGCCTCGATGCGCTTCGCCAGCTCCACCTCGTCGGCGGCCGTCAGCAGTGCGGTCTTTCCGATACCGTTGAGGTAGACGCGCACGAGGTCGGCGGCCGGACTCTGGGCGTCGAGGTCGCTCTGGGCCTCCGCCTCGGTCTGGAGCGCAGTAGTCTCGGGGACAATGCCGGCGCTGTCGGGGGTCGACTCGGGCAGGACGGCCTCGGCGTCGCGAGACTGCTGCGGGGCGAGTGTCGCCGTCATGGAATCCTCCCTGCGCGGCGTTGGTCTGGCGCGCCGCGTCACATGCTCGAACGCACAGCAGTGCGCGATCGTTCCCGATAGCCGCGCATCGGCCGGTTAACCGCTTGTGACGGTGCCGACGCGTGTTCCGGGCCATCGACGCGCAACCGGTCGCGCGGCGCTCACACCTCGACGAGCACGGTGAACGGGCCGTCGTTGACCGACTCGACCGCCATGTCCGCCCCGAACACCCCGGTCGCGACGGTCGCGCCCCGCCCGCGCAGGGCCTCGACGACGGCGGTGACGAGCCGCTGCCCCTCCGCGCCCGGCGCCGCCGCCGTCCACGACGGTCGTCGTCCCTTGCGGGTGTCGCCGTAGAGCGTGAACTGGCTCACGACGAGCAGGCCCGCCCCGGTCTCGGCGCTGGAGCGCTCGCCACCGTGCTCCCCGTCCCCGTCGAAGAGGCGCAGCTCGTGCAGCTTGCGAGCCATCCTGGGCACCGGGTCGTCGCTGGTGCCCACCCGGCCCGGGTCGTCGCGGTGGACCCCGAGCAGCACGAGCAGCCCCGGCCCGGGGAGCGCGCCGACGACATTCCCGCCCACCGTGACCGACGCCCGGCTCACCCGCGCCACCACCGCCCTCACGGCGCCGTCCTCGGCACCAGCATCCCGTGCAGGAAGAGCTCCCGGACGACGGGCAGCGCGGCGGCGGTGAGCTCCTCGGCGTCGCGGCCGTGGGCGAGGGCGAGCAGCTCGCAGAGGTCGCGCAGCGGCAGGTGACCGCGGCACCCGGCGAGCAGCGCCTCGCCGAGATCGTCGAGGTCGTGGCGCCACTGCGGGCCGTCCAGGCGCACCAGCGTCGCGCCGATGCGCCGCCAGGCCCCGCCCTCCCCGTCCTCCCCGTCCTCCTTCGGAGAGGCCGCGGTGTAGCCCCGCTCCAGCGCCGTCGTCGGCGGGACGACCAGCGCCTCGTCGAGCAGGTCGTGCTCCCGCAGCCAGGCCACCCGGTCCAGCCACGCCCCGACCTCGGGGCCCAGCGGGTCCCCGTGGGCCTGGCGCATGTCCTCGCACACGACGGTGCCTCCGACGCCCGTGGCGGTGCGGCGCAGCGTCACGAACCCGAACCCGATCCCGACGACGTCCTGCTCGGCGAAGAAGTCGAGCCAGCGCGCCGAGCGCGCCCGTCCGGCGGGGGAGGCAGGGTCGACGCCGGCGTCGCGCAGCCACGTCCCGACGTGCAGCGCCGGGTCGGCCACGTCGCGCTGCACCACCCATGCGTCCAACCCGCCGGGTGTGGCCGCCTCGGTGGCCGCGGCGAGCCAGCGGCGCGGGCGCGCGTCCCACCCGTCGTGCTCCTCGCCCGCCGCCCGCGCCGCCTCGACGTCGGCGCGGGTCACGAGCCAGGAGGCGAGCAGCTGCCCGACGCCGTCCTCGGCGAGGTGCGCGGGCAGCGTCGAGACGAGCAGGGCGCTCGCGCCGTCGCCGCCCAGGCCCGCGTCGCGGTAGACGTGCTCGATACCGGGCGGGCCGGGCACGAATGGCGGGTTGCAGACGACCTGGTCGAAGCGGCGCTCCCCGACCGGTTCCCACCACGGCCCGGCGAGCACCTCCACCTCGAGCCCGGAGATGGCGAACGTCGCCCGCGCGACGGCGAGGGCGCGGGTCGAGACGTCGGTGGCGGTCAGCACCGCGGCGTGCCCGGAGGCGTGCAGCGTCTGCACCCCGGAGCCGGCGCCGAGGTCGAGCAGCGTCCCGACCGGCCGGCGCACAGTCGCCCGCGCGAGGGAGAGCGAGGCCGCCCCGGTTCCCAGGACGTGCTCGCGCGCCCGGTCGCCGGAGGTGTCGCCAGGGCGGACCTCGAGGTCGGAGAGCACCCACCACGAGCCGTGGTCGTCGGCGTGCGGGCGCAGGTCGAGCGCAGCGGCCACCGCCGTGCCCTCGCGGCGGAGCAGCCCGGCGTCGACGGCCTCGTCGAGCCCGACGGGCTCGAGCGCGGCCGCGACGGCACGTGCCGGACGCGTCTCGGCGAGCAGGAACAACCGCACCAGTGTCGCGAGCGGCCCGTCGTCGCCGAGCGCGCGGGCGGCCGGTTCCGGCTCGCCCCGGTCCAGCGCCGCGCCGGCCCCGGTGCCGAGCGCCTCGGCCAGCCCGGCGACGGTGAACCCCGCCCGGCGCAGCGGGTCGGCGAGACGCTGGGCGAGCCCGGGCAGGAGGGCCTCGTCAAGGACCGGAGCGTCGACGTCCGGGACCGGTTCGATCACCGGGACAGTGTCGGACACGCTGCGCGGGATCGGTTCACCGCCGTTGCGCCCACTTGTGGCGTGTGGCACACCGCCGGGACGGGGAACCAGCCCGTTCGACGAGAGGGGACCGCGCCGCGCGGGGCGTGGCAGGGTTGCCTGATCGAGGTCGGCGCGTGACGCTGTGCACATTCGGTGCGGCGCGACGTCGGGCGCCGACCAGCGTTTCCGTACGTCGATCGACCGGGAGGCCAGCGAAATGTCGGAGCAGGGCAGCACCACGGCGAACGAGGGGCACACGTATCCCCCGGACCCCGAGCTGGCGAAGACCGCCAACGCCCGCCCCGAGATGAAGGAGCAGGGCCTCGAGGAGTTCTGGGACGAGCAGGCCAAGCAGCGCCTCGACTGGTTCACCGAGTACGACACCGTGCTCGAGTGGAACCTTCCCTACGCCAAGTGGTTCCAGGGCGGCAAGCTCAACGCCTGCTACAACTGCGTCGACCGCCACGTCGAGGGGGGCAAGGGCGACAAGGTCGCGCTGCACGTCGTCCCCGACGACGGCCCCGACTCCTCGGAGGCGCGGGACATCACCTTCGCCCAGCTGCAGGAGCAGGTCGTCCGTTTCGCCAACGGCCTCAAGAAGCTCGGCGTGGGCAAAGGCGTCGGCGTCGGCATCTACATGCAGATGATCCCCGAGGCCGTCGTCGCGATGCTCGCCTGCGCCCGCCTCGGCGCGCCGCACACCGTCGTCTTCGGCGGCTTCAGCGGCAAGGCCGTGGCCGAGCGCTGCAACGACTTCGAGGCCAAGGTCCTCATCACCCAGGACGAGGCGATGCGCGGCGGCAAGACCGGCGCGCAGAAGACCAACGCCGACGAGGGTCTGGGCAGCGACACCACGATCGAGAAGGTCGTCGTGGTCAAGCGCTCCGGCGGGGACATCCCGATGAGCGACCGGGACGTGTACCTCGACGACCTGATCGCCGACGAGTCCGGGGACCCCGAGACCTGCCCCTGCGAGCCCATGGAGTCCGAGGACCTGCTGTTCCTGCTCTACACCTCGGGCTCCACCGGCAAGCCCAAGGGCGTCGTCCACACCACGGCCGGCTACCTGCTCGGGTGCGCGACCACCCACAACCTGGTCTTCGATGTCAAGGACGACTCCGTCTACTGGTGTGCCGCCGACATCGGCTGGGTCACCGGGCACAGCTACATCGTCTACGGCCCGCTCGCCAACGCGTGCACGTCGGTGCTCTACGAGGGCGTCCCCGGCTACCCGGACAAGGACGTCTGGTGGAAGATCATCGAGAAGTACGGGGTCACGATCCTCTACACCTCGCCCACCGCGATCCGCTCGCACATGAAGTGGGGCGAGAAGTACGCGCAGTCGGCCGACCTCTCCTCGATCAAGATCCTCGGCAGTGTGGGTGAGCCCATCAACCCCGAGGTCTGGGAGTGGTACCGGGAGTACGTCGGCGGCGGCAAGACCCCGATCATGGACACCTGGTGGCAGACCGAGACCGGGCACATCATGATCACCCCGCTGCCCGGCATCACCACCCTCAAGCCGGGCATGGCCCAGCAGCCGTTCCCGGGGGTGCGCCCCGAGATCCGGGACGACGAGGGCAACCAGCTCGGCGCCGACCAGACCGGCAACCTGGTCCTCACCGCGCCGTGGCCCGGCATGATGCGCACGCTGTACAACGACGACCAGCGCTTCCGCGAGACCTACTGGTCGAAGTACTCCGATGCGTACTTCGCCGGTGACGGCGCGAAGTACGACGCGGACGGCGACATCATGCTGATGGGCCGCATCGACGACGTCGTCAACGTCTCCGGCCACCGCCTCTCCACCTTCGAGGTGGAGAATGCCCTGGTCGAGCACGACGACGTGGCCGAGGCCGCCGTCGCGGCGCGCAAGGACCCCGACACCGGGCAGGCGATCGTCGCCTTCGTGTCGCTGCGGGGCGACACGCAGGGCACCGAGGAACTGGAGCAGGCCCTGCGCGAGCAGGTGGCCCAGTCGATCGGCAAGCTCGCCCGGCCGGCCTCGGTGATCTTCGCTCCGGACCTGCCCAAGACGCGCTCCGGCAAGATCATGCGCCGCCTGCTCAAGAACCTCGCCGAGGGCGAGGAGCTGGGCGACACCTCCACGCTCGTCGACCCGTCGGTGGTGGACGAGATGCAGAAGCAGATGCAGAAGCAGACCTGAGCACTCGCGGCAGGCCGACGGCCGAGGGTGGTGCTCTGCGCACCGTCCTCGGCCGTCGCGCTGTGGGGCTCAGCCGTTCCTCGTCCCGTCGGAGACCCGGTCCTCCGGGGCGGGCGGGGCCTCACCGCGCAGGATCGCCAGCTCGTCGGTCACCCGGCCCATGATGCGGTCGGTGGCCTCGGCCAGGGCCTTGCGCTGTCCCTGCCTGCCGACCAGGTCGGAGAGGTCGACCGGTTCCCCGGCGAGCACCCGCAGGGTGGCGCGAGGGACGAGGACGGGTCGCTTCGCGGCCGGCGGCAACAGCTGGTTCGCCCCCCACTGCCCGACCGGGATCACCGGCACCCCCGTCGCGAGCGCCATCCGGGCGATGCCGGGGTGCGCCTTCTGCGGCCAGCCGTCGGACACGTACGGGAAGCCGCCCTCCGGGTAGACCACGACCAGCTCGCCGCGCTCCGCGGCGTCCACCGCGGCCCGGTAGGCCTCGATGCCCGAGGCCGTGCGGTCCACGGGGATGTGGCGCCCCCCGCGCAGCGGCGAGCCGACCACGCGCATCCCCCAGAGCTCCTTCATCGCGAGGAACCGCGGCACACGGCCCTGGGCCATGCAGTACGCGACGAGGACGATCGGGTCGACGTGGGTGAGGTGGTTGACGGCCAGCAGGGCCCCGCCGGTCGCCGGCACGTTCCGGCCGCCGCGGAAGTCCCAGCGCGCCACGGCCATGAGCACCGGCCACAGCAGGTCGATCGCGAACCCGTAGCCGAATCCGCGGTCCCGGCGCGCGTAGAGCACCCAGATCGCGAGCTTGCGCCACAGCCGCATCGCCCGGCCGGGGGGCCGGGCGTCGTGGGCCTGGGCGATGCGGCGCACCGCCGGGTGGGCGCGGGGCGGGGGCGGGCCCGTCGGAGGCGCGGTCGCCGGGGAGCGGAGGGCCGGGCGCGTCGGGCCGCTCGCGGTCCCGGGGGCTGGTTCCGGGGGCGGCGCTGCGAGAGGGGAGCCGGTGGGAGGCGCGTCCTCGGGCTGCGAGCTCATGGGCTCGATCATGTCCTGCCGTTCGCCCTTCGCGCATGAGTAGTTCTGCCCGGGGTGCGGTCCATGATCGCCTAGACGACGACCTCCCGGGGCCTGGGCGTCCGGATCCTCGTCATCTCGATGATCATGGTCGAGCCCGGCGCTCGTCCGGCCGCACGACGAGGCCGAACCGTCGCCGGGGCCACCGCGATGATCCAGGCGTCGTCACCGTCCCCGGAGAGGAACACGCATGGGTCAGGCAGCAGCACGGGTGGCGCGCGCGGTCGGCGTGTTCGTGGACGGGCAGCTCCCGGTGCGCATCCGCGCGTGGGACGGCAGCGAGGCCGGCGCGACCCGAGGGTCGGGCGCACCCGTTGTCGTCCTCCACCACCGCCGGGCGCTGCGGCGCCTGCTGTGGCAGCCGGGCGAGATGGGCCTGGCGCACGCCTACGTCTCCGGCGACCTCGACGTCGAGGGCGACCTCGGCGCGGGCCTCGCCGCGATGTGGGGTCTCGTCCGCGACGGCGCGATCTCCCCACGACGCCCCCGCCTGCGGGAGCTGCCCGGCGTCGTCGGGAACGCCGCGCGGCTCGGTCTGCTCGGACCGAGGCCTGCGCCGCCGCCGGAGGCGATCCGGCTGCCGCGGTTCGCGAAGCTGCACTCCAAGCTGCGCGACCGGGCGGCGATCGCGCACCACTACGACGCCGGCAACGACTTCTACGAGCTCATCCTCGACTCCACCATGGCGTACTCGTCGGGCTATTGGACCGACCTCGGCGCGCCGCCGAGCGCCGACGCCCTGCGCGCCGCCCAGGACGCCAAGCTCGACATGATCTGCCGCAAGCTCGGGCTCGGACCCGGCTCGACGCTGCTCGACGTCGGGTGCGGCTGGGGCTCGCTGCCCGTCCACGCCGCGAAGCACTTCGGCGCCCACATCCGCGGGGTGACGATCGCGGCCGAGCAGCGTGACCACGTCAACCGGCGGATCCGCGCCGAGGGGCTCGCCGACCGGGTGCAGGTCGACCTCGTCGACTACCGCGACGTCCCGACCCGCATCCAGGGCTACGGCGGGTTCGACGCCGTCTCGAGCATCGAGATGGGCGAGCACGTCGGGGACGAGAACTACCCGGCCTTCGCGGCGATCCTGTACGGCGCCCTGCGACCCGGCGGGCGCGCTCTCGTGCAGCAGATGTCGCGCGGCGCGCACCACCCCGGCGGCGGGGCGTTCATCGAGACCTACGTGACGCCGGACATGGTGATGCGCCCGGTCGGCGACACCCTGACGCTGCTGCAGCGCGCCGGCCTCGAGGTCCGCGACGTGCACGTCATGCGTGAGCACTACGTCCCGACGATCCGTGCCTGGATCGCCACCCTCGAGGCGAACTGGGAACGCGCGGTGGCATTGGCCGGGGTTCGGGGTGCCCGGATGTGGCGGCTCTACCTCGTGGGCGGCGCGCTCGCCTTCGAGGAGAACCGCATGGGCGTCGACCAGATCCTGCTGGCCCGGCCCACGACGACCGGCCGGTCGGGCATGCCCGCGACCCGGGCCACCTTCGAGCCCGAGGGTGTGGCGGCGGGTACTCCGGCGCCATGAGCTTCGACTGGGCGGCCGCCGGCGTGCTGCTGGCGGTCGGCGCGGCCGTCGTCGTCGTGACCTTCGCGGTGACGCTCGCCGTGGCGCGGGCGGTGGGCAAGCACAGCGTCGTCGACGTGACCTGGGGGCTGGGCTTCGTGCTCGTCGCCGTGGCCGCGTACGTGACGTCGGGCCTGCTCGGTGTCGGGAACCCGACGGTGCGGCTGGTCGCGATGCTCCTTCCGGTGGTCTGGGCGCTGCGGCTCGCGATCTACATCGGCTGGCGCAACCGCGGGAAGGGCGAGGACCCCCGCTACACGGCGATGCTGGGCGACGACCAGCCCGGCGGCGCGATCTCCTGGACCGTCGTGCGCAAGGTCTACCTGACCCAGGCCGCCGTCATGCTCGTCGTGGCGCTCCCGGTCCTCGCCGCGATGGTGCGGGCCTCGACGGTGGCCGCGGTGGTGGTGCTCGGCGCGGTGGTGTGGCTCGTCGGGCTCCTCTTCGAGTCCGTCGGCGACGCCCAGCTCGCGCGGTTCAAGGCGGATCCGGACAACAGGGGGAAGGTCCTCGACTCGGGGCTCTGGCGGTACACCCGCCACCCGAACTACTTCGGCGACTTCTGCGTGTGGTGGGGCATCTTCCTGGTCGCCGCCGGGCACCCGGCCGCGCTGGTGAGCGTCATCGGGCCGGTCTTGATGAGCTATCTGTTGATCGGGGTCACCGGCAAGGAGCTCACCGAGAAGTCGATGTCCGGACGGCCCGGCTACGACGACTACGTGCACCGGACCTCCGGGTTCTTCCCGCTGCCCCCCGACTCCGCGCCCGCCCGCGCCACCTGAGAGGACCACCCCGTGTCCGAGCCGCTCCCCGACGGACTCGCCGCCCTGCTGCGCCGCCCAGCCCCCTGCTTCGTCGCCACCGTGATGCCCGACGGGTCGCCCCAGCTCACCGAGACCTGGGTCGACACCGACGGCGAGCACGTCGTCGTCAACGTCGTCGAGGGCATGCAGAAGGCGCGCAACGTCGCGCGCGACCCGCGGGTCGCGGTCAACGTCGTCGACCCGGACCAGCCCGCGCGCTACTGGGGCCTGCGGGGCCACGTGGTGCAGACGACGACCGAGGGCGGCGCCGAGCACATCGAGGAGCTCTCGCAGCGCTACCTCGGCCGGCCCTACCCGAACTTCGGCGGCGGCAACGGCGCCCGGCTGATCCTCCGGATCGCGGTGGACTCGTTCGCACACGCCCGAGTGGTGACGAGCGCTGCGCGCAGAGGAGTAGTCGTGGTGGTCATGGCGTGACCCCCACGACACCGCGATGCGGCACCCGACGTCGGGCAGGGGGCGCACGGATAGTGGGATCCGTGACCCTGCCCCGCCTCGAACCGGCCACTCCCCACGGCAGCGGCGCGGCCGGCGTCGCACTCGTCCTGCACGGCGGCCGGCCCGACGGGCACGACGCCGCCGGCGGGTTCCTGCTCTCCCACGTGCGGATGGTGCCGTTCGGGCAGGCGATCGCCCGGGCCGGCGCGTCCCGGGGCGTCGAGACGGCGCTGCTGCGCTACCGGGTGCGGGGCTGGAACGAGGCTCCCCCCGGATTCCGACCGGGCTCCCGACCCGGTCCGCGACGCGCGGTGGGCCCTCGGCGACGTGCGCCGTCGGCACGGCGACGACGTCCGGATCGTCCTCGTGGGGCACTCCATGGGCGCCCGGGCGGCGCTGCGGGTGGGCGGGGACCCGAACGTCGTCGGCGTCGCGGCCCTCGCCCCGTGGATCGGGTCCGGCGAGCCGACCGAGCACCTCGCCGGGCAGACCCTGCTGATGGCGCACGGCGACCGCGAGCGCATGACCGACCCCCGGGCGTCGCTGGCGTTCGCGAACCGGGTCGCAGGGATCAGCGACCGCGTCGCCCGCTTCGACGTCCACGGCGACGGCCACGCGATGCTGCGCCGCGCGGGGGAGTGGCACCGGCTGGTCGCGCGCTTCACGCTGGCGGCGCTCGGACTCGAACCGTTCGACGAGGCCGTCGCGAACGCCATGGCGGCCGGTGCCCCCGACGGCCTGTCCGTCCCGCTCTAGCCCCTCGTGACCAGGAGCACCCCGTGCCTCGTGACCGCGTCGCCGTCGTCGGGGCCGGCGTCTCCGGCCTGACCGCCGCCTACGTGCTGCAGCGCGAGCACGACGTCACGCTCTTCGAGGCCGAGGACCGGCTCGGCGGGCACGCCCACACCCACGATCTCGGCACGGTCAGCGTCGACTCCGGGTTCATCGTCCACAACGAGGCGACCTACCCGCACCTGGTCCGGCTCTTCGGCGAGCTCGGCGTCACCACGCAGGACTCCGAGATGTCGATGAGCGTGCGCGACGAGTCCACCGGGCTGGAGTACGCCGGGGCAAGGGGGGCGGAGGGGCTGTTCGCGCAGAAGCGGAACCTCGCGAGTCCCCGCCACCTCCGGATGCTCGCCGAGGTGCTGCGCTTCCACCGCGGTGCTCGGCGGGTGCTCGCCGCGGGGGACCTGGACGAGGAGGTCACGCTCGGCGAGTTCCTGCGCCGGCACCGGTTCTCGCGCCACTTCGTCGACACCTTCGCGGTGCCGGTGGTCTCGGCGGTCTGGTCGTCCGGCGCCGAACTGTCGATGCGGTACCCGGCGCGCTACCTGTTCGCGTTCCTCGCCAACCACGGGATGCTCTCGGTCGGCGGCTCGCACCAGTGGAAGACGGTGACCGGGGGCTCGGCCCGCTACGTCGAGCGGGTGGTCAAGGGCCTGTCCGCCGTGGAGGTGTCCACGCCGGTGCGGGCGGTCGTCCGCGACGGCGAGGGGTTCGAGGTCTGCGACGACGCCGACGTGGCGCGCCGGTTCGACCGGGTCGTCGTCGCCACCCACGCTCCTACGGCGCTGTCGCTGCTCGCCGCGCCGACGGTGCCCGAGCGGGAGCTGCTCGGCGCCTTCTCCTACTCGCACAACGAGACCTGGCTGCACACCGACACCTCGGTCCTGCCGCGGGCGACCGGCGCGCGGGCCTCGTGGAACCTGCTGCGCGTCCCGGGCGAGGACCGGGTGCTCGTCAGCTACGACATGACGCGGCTGATGCGCCTGGACGGACCCGAGACCTACGTCGTCACCCTCAACGCCACCGATCGCATCGACCCCTCGACCGTGATCGCGCGGATGGACTACGAGCACCCCGCCTACACGCCGGCCTCGGTCGCGGCGCAGCGCCGGCTGCCGGAGCTCGACGACGGGCGGATCGCGTTCGCGGGGGCGTACCACGGGTGGGGCTTCCACGAGGACGGCTGCGCGTCCGGGGTGCGGGCGGCGGCGTCGTTGGGGGTGAGCTGGTGACCGCCCTCTACGAGGTCAGCGTCACCCACCGGCGCAGCCAGACCCTCGAGGACGCGTTCACCCATCGGATGGTGCTGTGGCTGGTCGACCTCGACGACCTCCCGCGCCACCCCGGGATCGCGTTCCGGGGCGCCGACCACCTGGGGCACCCCGACCGCTCGATCCGCGAGAACCTCGATGCGTTCCTCGCCGCCCACGGCCGGGCCCGCCCGGCACGGGTGCTCATGCTCGCCCACCCGCGCACGCTCGGGTACGTCTTCAACCCGATCAGCCTGTTCTGGTGCCCCGACGCGGGCGGCGCGCTCGCCGCCGTCGTCGCCGAGGTCCACAACACCTACGGCGGGCGGTACCACTACCTGCTCGACGTGGACGACGCCGGCCGCGCCCGCGTCGACAAGGGCTTCTACGTCTCGCCGTTCTTCCCCGTCGACGGCGAGTACCGGATGCGGGTTCCGGAGCCCGGCGAGACCCTCTCCGCGACGGTCGTGCTGCGACGTCCCGACGAAGACGGCAGGCTGGTCACCGCGTTCGTCGCGACCATGCGGGGACGACGGCGGCCGGCGACGCGGGCCGCCGTCGTGCGGACTCTGTTGCGGCACCCGTTCGTCACCCAGCGGGTCGCGCTCGCCATCCGGCGCCGCGGGATCGCGTTGTGGGCCCGCGGGCTGCCCGTGGTCCCGCGCACGCCCGCCGACGTCGACCCGGGTCTCGGGCAGCTGGAGCCCCGGAGCGCAGAATCGCGAATGTGACGACCTCCGCGCTGGAGATCCGGCCCGCCGCCGCCGACGACGTCGACCCGCTGCTCGAGCTGATCCACGCCGCCTACCGCGGCGAGGGCGGACAGAACGGGTGGACCACCGAGGCCGAGCTCATCGCGGGCCCGCGGACCACCCGCGAGCTGCTCGCCGCCGACCTCGCCGACCCGGCGATCACCCTGCTCGTCGCCGGTTCCTTCGACGGCTGCGCCGCGGTGAACCACCGGGCGGGGGAGGCGACGGCGTCGTTCGGGATGTTCGCGGTGCGCCCCGACGGCCAGGGCTCTGGGCTCGGGAAGGCGCTGCAGGCCGCGGCCGAGGACCACGCGCGGGCCGGCGGCGCCACCACCATGGAGCTGTGCGTGATCGACCGCCGGGTCGAGCTCATCGCCTGGTACGAGCGCCGCGGCTACGTGCGCACCGGTGAGACCCGCCCCTTCCCGTACGGCGAGCCCGGCGTCGGCTTCCCCCACGATCCCGACCTGCGCTTCGCGGTCCTCACGAAGTCCCTGGTCGAGGGCCCGACGCCGTAGGCTGGCCGCCGTGCCGACGTTCACCCTCGCCCAGGACCCGGATGCCGATGCGGTGCTCTCGGCGAACCCGCTCGCGCTCCTGATCGGCATGCAGCTCGACCAGCAGTTCCCCATGGAGCGCGCGTTCGCGAGCCCCGCGCTGCTGACCGAGCGGATCGGCGAGATCACGGCCGAGAAGATCGCCGAGTACGACCACGACGAGCTCGTCGCCGCGTTCACCGGCCCGCCCGCGCTGCACCGGTACCCGAGGTCGATGGCGGAGCGGGTGCAGGCGGTCTGCCGCACGATCGTCGACGACTGCGACGGCGACGTCACCCGGATCTGGACCGAGGCCGTCGACGGCGACGACGTGTTCCGTCGCCTCAACGCCCTGCCCGGCTGGGGCACGCAGAAGGCGCAGATCTTCACCGCGCTCCTCGGCAAGCAGTGCGGGCTCGAACTCGACGGCTGGCGCGACGCCGCCGGCTCCTACGGCGACGAGGGCTCCCGGCGCTCCATCGCCGACGTCGTCGACGCGACCACCCTCGCCGAGGTGCGCGACTTCAAGCAGGCCCAGAAGCGCGCCGCCAAGGAGGCGAAGGCCGCCAAGGCCTGAGGGGCCGCGCGCAGGGCTGAGGAGCGTCGAGTGGGCTCCGGTGGTTGCGGCGGGAGCCGTGCGGGTCCACTGGGCGGGCGCCGTGGGTTGTCACCGGCGTCGAGTGGGCTCCGGTGGTTGCGGCGGGAGCCGTGAGGGTCCACTCGGCGAGCTCCCGCTGCGACCTGGGAGGGTGATCACGAGGGCGGAGGGCACCGACCCTCGATCGCGAGGTCGACGCGGACGTCCTCGTAGGTCGTGTGCGGGGTGACCGCCGGCGGCAGGTTCCGACGACGGGTGCCCGACCATGAGTCCTCGGCGGCGTCACCGGAGAAGGTGATCTCGTCGCCCCCCACCTCGCCGAAGGTCATCTCCTCCGCCGCCACGGAGCTGCGGAACGACACCCAGCTCATGACTCACCGGTGCGCCGGCTCGCGCGGCGCGGCCGGGCCGGGGCGTCGCGATCCTGGTCGGGCGTGCCCTGCCCGGTCCGCCGGCGACCGGTGGTCGTGCGGCGCTCCGGCGTCTCCTGCCGTCCGGTGCGCCGCGCCGACGTCTCCCCGGGCTCCTGCCGGGCGGGCCGCCGTCCCTGCGTCTCCCGCGGCGTGTCCTGGGGTTCGCGCCCCTGGGCACGGCGACGTCCGGTGGTCGCTCGCCGGACCGGCGCGACCTCCTCCTCGTCAGGGGTATCGGTGTCCTCCGCGGTCCCGGTCGACGAGGACTCGTCAGTTCGGGCCGTCGGGGTGGACGCCGCCACCGTGGCGCCCTCGTCGGCATGCTGGCCGTCGTCGGACTCGTCCTCGGACTCGGTGCCCCCGACCGCCTCGGCGTCGTCCTCGGCGTCCTCCGACCCGATGTCCTCGGCCTCCAAGTCCTCCACGTCCTCGAGGTCGCTGTCCTCGGCGTCCGTGTCCTCGGCGTCCGTGTCCTCGGTGTCGGTGTCCTCGGTGTCGGCGTCTTCGGTGTCGGCGTCCTCGGTAGCCGCGTCCTCGTCGGTGACGTCGGTCGCGTCCTCCGCGTCGGTGGCCTCCGCGCCTTCGGCCGGCTCGGCGCTGTCCTCCACGTCGGAGTCCTCGGTCTCGGGCTCCTGCGTCTGGGTGTCGGCCGCACCCGTGGCCGGCTCGTCGCCGTCGCCGTCGCCGTCGCCGTCGCCGTCGCCGTCGCCGTCGCCGCTCTCCGCTCCCCCGTCGGAGCCGACGAGTCCGCTCGCCGTGTCCCCGACACCCGACACTGCCGAGCCGGCGCTCCGATCGACCCCCGACACCGCCTGGCCGGCGCTCTGGCCGACGCCGGAGACTGCCGAGCCGGCGCCCTGCCCGACCTCGGACGCGGTCTCCCCGACGTCGGAGACCGCCGATCCGGCGCCCTCCCCGACATCCGACACCGCCTCGCCGGCGCCGCGCCCGAGCTCGCCCGCCGCGGTCGCGGCGCCCGACCCGACCTCGGACACGGCGTCACTCGCCCCGCCGCCGAGCTGCTCGACCGCCTGCCCCGCGCCCGAGCCCACCTCCTGCGTGGCCTGCCCGAGCCCCCGGGTCACGTGCTCGAGGATCTGGGGGTTGCGGTCGATCGTGTCCAGCACGCGATCGACGATCCCCGCGACCTCGTCGAGCCGGACCTTGAGCGTGGCCTGCGCGTTCACGCCGCGGATGCCGAGCTTCACGCGCCCGAGTGAAGCGTCGACGCCGACGTTCAGCTTCACCAGGTCCAGCACCTCGGCCTGTAGGGAGACGTGCGCGCGGAGGTCCTCGACCTCGAGGTCGATCTCGTCGACCTCGAGGGTCGGCACGTGGAGGTAGACGTCCGGTTCGGAGTCGTTCCCGGCACGGCGACCCCCGTCCTCCGCCTCGTCCGGTCGGCGGTCGTCGTCCCGGTCCGTCAGGTCACCGTCCGGCTCCCGGACGGGCTGGTCCTGCTGGGCCGTGTCCTCGGTCATCGCTCTCCTCGATCGTGCGGTCGTCGAGGGCGGCTGCCCGTGCCCGTCAGACCCGCATGCGCCCCGGGACGGAGTTGGTCCCAGGGCAGGCGGCACCTGCGCCGGTCGACGACGTCGCTACGCCGTCCGCCCGGTCAGGCCGGCCTGCGGTGTGTCCGCGCGGAACCCGGCCACGGAGTCGTCGAACGCGGCGTACGCGTCGTAGTCGAGGACCTCGTAGAGCTGCCCCCGGGTCTGCATCCACACGACGAAGTCGGGGTCGCGACGACCGCGCACCACGGTGCGGGCGGCCGAGAGCGGCTCGCCGAAGCCGGTGTCGGCGTCGACGAGCACGGGCAGGTCCGTCATCCGGGCGATCTGGGTGGTCCGCGCCGCGACCTCGGAGAGCGTGGTGAGCCCGACGTCGGGCAGGGCGAGGTCGGCGGAGACTCCCATCGTCCTCCGCGCGGTGGGTGCGGTGGGATGTCGACATGCGCACCGTGCAGGTCGTCGGCATCGGCGCCGGCTCCCCGGGACACCTCACCCTCGCCGCCGTGGAGACCCTGGGCTCCGTCGACGTCGTGCTCCTGCTCGCCAAGCGCGGGGCGGCCGACGAGCTCACCGAGGCCCGTGCGGCCATCGCGGCGAGGTTCGCCCCGCAGGCGAAGGTGGTGCGCCGCCAGGACGCCCACCGCGAGCGGGGGACCACCGAGGAGGGCCGCTACCTGGCCACCACGGCGAGCTGGCGGGACGAGCGGGTCGCCCTCTACGAGGAGCTCATCGCCACCGAGGTCCCCGACGGCGGGTCGGTCGCGCTGCTGGCGTGGGGTGATCCCGGGATTTACGACGGGACCGTCGACACGGTCGAGCGGATCGCCGAGCGCGGGAACGTCGCCATCACCTGGGCCGTCATCCCCGGCATCTCCGCGCCCGCGGCGCTCACCGCGGCCCACCGGGTGACGATGACGCGGACCGGGCGGCCGGTCGCGGTGACCCCGGCGCGCCAGGTGATCGCGGGGACGCCCACCGAGCGGGCGGACCTGGTGGTCATGCTCGACGGCGCCGACGCCCACGGGGTGGACGCCGCCCCCGACGACGCCATCGTCTACTGGGGCGCCTACCTCGGCACCCCCGACGAGGCGCTGATCAGCGGGCGGCTGGGCGACGTCCGGGACGAGATCCTCCGGACGCGGGCCGAGCTGCGGGAGCGCAAGGGCTGGATCATGGACACGTACCTGCTGAGGTGCCCTCCGGGCTCGTGAGCAGAAAATGCGGCTATACCCACAGGTTTCTGCTCACGAGCGCGAAGCGCACCGGTGACGAGGGTGCCGACGGGGACCCGAAGTGGGACAGTGGGTGCAGGGGAGGTGATGCCGTGAGCAGGCGTCACGACGACGACCCGATCCTCATCACCGAGGCCGAGGTCTCCTTCGACGACGAGTTCGCCGCCCGCAAGCGTCGGTACACGATCCTGATGGCGTGCCGCATCCCGTGCCTGGTGCTCGCGGGCGTCTCGTATCTCGCGTTCGGCAACCCCTGGATCGCGGTCGCCCTCATCGTGCTGTCCGTGCCGCTGCCGTGGATCGCGGTGCTCATCGCCAACGACCGGCTGCCGAAGAAGGCGCGGAAGGTCAACCGCTACCGGGCGGACCGGCGCGCGCTGCCCGAGGTCACCGAGGCGCAGATCATCGAGGCCGCGGAGGTCCTCGACGCCCGCTCGCGCCGCACCGACGGACCTCGTCAGGAGCAGCAGGACAACGCCGACCACGACCCTCCGCGTACCGGTACCGGCGGCTGAGCCCAGGACCGACGTGACGGCCCGGGAGCCGTCACGCCGCGGGCCGCCCGGTGGGGCATCATTGGGCCATGAGCCAGACCGCGGTACTCCCCGACGTCCGTCCCGAGGGCACGGACCGCACGACCGACGACGACCCGAAGATGTTCCACTACGTCCGCAAGGACAAGGTGGCCGAGAGTGCCGTCATGGGCTCGATGGTCGTCGCGTTGTGCGGGGAGACCTTCCCGGTGACCCGCTCGCCGAAGCCCGGGTCCCCCGTGTGCCCGGCGTGCAAGGAGATCTTCGACAAGCTCCCCCGCGGTGGTGACGACGAGTAGGGAGGCCCAGCCCCCGTCGTCCCTGCCCGGACCGTCACCGCGGTCCCGCCTGCCCGGTCCCGACGCCGGGCGTCCCTGGCCACGTCCCCGCCCGGAGGGTCATGACCACGCGCGCTCCCCGCAGGAATCCCGCCCCGCAGCCCGGGCTCGACGCCCCGGCACCGTCCGCGCCACCCCTGCGGCAGTGGCAGCGCCGCGCCCTCACCCGCTACCTCGCCGACCGGCCGAAGGACTTCCTCGCTGTCGCGACGCCCGGGGCCGGGAAGACCACGTTCGCCCTGCGGGTCGCCGCGGAGCTGCTGGGGGACCGGACGGTGGACACCGTGACGATCGTCTGCCCCACCGAGCACCTCAAGCACCAGTGGGCGGAGGCGGCCACCCGCGTCGGGATCGCGATCGACCCCGAGTACTCGAACGCGGTCGGGAAGCTCTCGGCGGACTTCCAGGGCGTCGCCGTCACCTACGCCCAGGTGGCCGCCCACCCGGTGCTGCACATGAACCGCACCGAGGGCCGCCGCACCCTGGTGGTCTTCGACGAGATCCACCATGCCGGCGACGCCAAGAGCTGGGGCGAGGCGACCCGCGAGGCGTTCGCCGGCGCGACCCGCCGTCTCGCGCTCACCGGCACGCCGTTCCGCTCGGACGACAACCCGATCCCCTTCATCACCTACGAGCCCGACTCCGCCGGGGCGATGCGCTCGAAGGCGGACCACTCCTACGGCTACGCCGACGCGCTGGCCGACGGCGTGGTGCGCCCGGTCGTCTTCCTCGCCTACTCGGGCCAGGCGAGCTGGCGGACCAGCGCCGGCGAGGAGATGACGGCGCGGCTCGGCGAGCCCCTCACCGCCGAGCAGACCTCGCGGGCGTGGAAGACCGCGCTCGACCCCAAGGGCGACTGGATGCCCGCGGTCCTGCAGGCCGCCGACACCCGCCTGACGCAGCTGCGCGCCGGCGGGATGCCCGACGCCGGCGGCCTCGTCATCGCCAGCGACCACACGACGGCGAAGGCCTACGCGAGGATCCTCGCGCGGCTGGCGGGCGAGGAGCCCGCCGTCGTGCTCTCCGACGACCCCAGGGCCTCCGGGCGGATCGCGACGTTCGCGGCTTCGACGCAGCGGTGGCTGGTCGCGGTGCGCATGGTCAGCGAGGGCGTCGACGTGCCCCGTCTCGCCGTCGGGGTCTACGCCACCAGCGCATCGACGCCGCTGTTCTTCGCGCAGGCCGTGGGCCGGTTCGTGCGCTCGCGGCGGGCGGGGGAGACCGCGTCGGTGTTCCTGCCCAGCGTCCCGACGCTGCTCGGGCTGGCCAGCGAGCTCGAGCTGCAGCGCGACCACGTGCTCGGCGAGCCGCACCGGCCGAAGGAGGGCCTGGACGACGAGCTGATCGAGCGGGCCAACCGCACCGAGGACGAGCCCGGGGAGCAGGAGAAGAGCTTCGAGGCGCTCTCGGCCGAGGCCGAGCTCGACCAGCTCATCTACGACGGCGCCTCGTTCGGCACGGCGGCGGGCGCGGGCAGCGCCGCGGAGGAGGACTACCTCGGCCTGCCGGGGCTGCTCGACCCCGACCAGGTGCGCGCGCTGCTGCGGCGGCGCCAGTCCGAGCAGCTCGACGAACGGGCGAAGCAGGAGGAGGCCGGATCGACGCCCGCCGCGCCGCCCGTCCGGCTCACGCCGAGTGCGGCCGGAAAGCTCAAGGAGCTGCGCCGGGAGCTCAACACCCTGGTGGCGGCGCACCACCACCGCACCGGGGCCCCGCACGGCGTGATCCACGGCGATCTGCGCCGGGCGTGTGGTGGCCCGGCGACCCCGGTCGCGACGGCCGAGCAGATCGAGGAGCGGATCGCGACCCTGCGCTCGTGGCGGTGAGGCCCGCGGCCACGCCCTGCTCCCCTGTGGTCGAGATCACACCCGGTGTTGCCGCACACGGCCGGTGCCGAGCCCGTCGCGATACGTGTCCGTTGGATCGGCGGGGCCCCACACACGACGACGGCGGGCGGGAACCGGGGTGGTTCCCGCCCGCCGTCGTGTCGGGCTGTGGCCAGCCGAGCGCGGCGAGCGCGTCGCCGCTGGTCAAGGCCGCGTCAGACGGCTGCGCCCGTCTGCACGTCGATGGAGAGCTCCTTGAACTTCGCCTCGTGGGCACGGGCGTGGTGCCCGCAGAAGAACAGCTCCCCGCCGGAGGGCAGGATGGCGCGAACCTGCGCCGCTGCTCCGCAGCGGTCGCAACGGTCCGAGGCGGTGAGTTCTGGCCGGGTCAGGGTGCCGGGCATCGTCATCTCCCTCCGTTCGGGTACCGGCCGGGAAACCGGTCCCGCAGGCTTCGGCCGAGTGACCGTCGCCCCTCCACTGTGGCAGACCGGGACGGCGACCGCTCGTGTTCACACGCTGCTTTGGCGTGGGTCACGTACCGCTCATCGACGTTCAGCGACCGTTGTTATCGGGTACGGCGGGGAACCACTCGATGGTGAGTCGATCTCACGCGACGAACGGTCTGCCGGCCCCCTCACTGTTCGTGATCGGTGGGGTGTCGATGTACGTCGGCGCGGCCCTCGCCGTGCGCCTGTTCGCGGATGCGCCACCGGCCGGGGTCGCGTGGTTACGCCTCGCCGGCGCGGCCGTGGTGCTGGGGGTCTGGCGGCTCGTCCCGACGGTGACCGGACGGAGCAGCGGCCGTTGGACCGGACGGCGGGTGGCCCTCGCGGGCGCCTTCGGCCTCGTCACAGCGGGGATGAACATCGTCTTCTACGAGGCGATCGCACGGCTGCCGCTCGGGACGGCGGTGGCGGTCGAGTTCTCGGGGCCGGTGCTCGTCGCCGCGCTCGGGTCACGGACGCGGCGGGACTGGCTGGCGCTGGCACTCGTCGTCGTCGGCGTGGGGTCGATCGCCGACGTCCGGCTCGAGGGCTCCCCGGTCGGCGTGCTGTGCGCGGTGGGGGCCGCCCTGCTCTGGGCCGGCTACATCGTGCTCGGCGCCCGGGTCTCGGCCGGCTCGGAGAACGCGGGGGAGGGCGTCGACGGGCTCGCGATCGGGTTCGTCGTGGCGACCGTGGTGTTCTCGCCGCTGGCCCTGACCGTCGGGCGGGTCGCGGCGTCGCCGGCGCTGCTGGGCTCGGCGCTGGCGCTCGGGGTGCTCTCGTCGGTGGTGCCCTACGTGCTCGACCAGGTGGTGCTTCGCCGGGTCGGCCGTGCCCGCTTCGCGCTGCTGCTGGCCATGCTGCCGCTCACGGCCACCGTCGTCGGGCTCGTCGCGCTCGCCCAGGTCCCCGCGCCGCTCGAGGCGGTGGGCATCGCGGCGGTCGTCGGTGGGGTGGCGCTGCGGCGGGAAGCCGCTCCCGATTCCGAGCGAACTGGCTAGCCTGATCGGCGATTTCCGTCGAGGAGAGGTGGGGGCCGTGTCTGCTGTCGAGGACGCCAGGGAGCGCGGACGGGAGCTCGCGGCCGCGCTGGCCGCCGACGGCGTGGCGGGCGTGATGATCGCGTGGGCCGACAACAACGGCATCCCCCGCTCGCGCACCGCGCCCGTCGCGGCGCTGCCGCAGGTCGCGGTGGCCGGCGTCGGCGTCACGACCCTGTTCGCGGTCTTCGACACCAACGACGCCATCACCTTCGCCGCGCCCGGCCTGCAGACCCCCTCCGGCGACCTGCGGCTCGTCCCGCAGCTCGACCGCGTCACCCGGCTCGCGGGCCAGCCCGCGTTCGCCTGGGCCCCGGGCCGGCAGGTCACCGCCGATGGCGGGCCCTGGCCGTTCGACCAGCGCTCCGTGCTCGAGCGCACCGTCGCGCGGCTCGACGAGGCCGGCTACTCGGCGCTGGTGGGCTACGAGATGGAGTTCGGGGTCTTCGAGCCGGAGCAGGAGGGCGACGACGAGGGCTCGCTGGTGCCCGCCCACCCGGGGCCGGCCTACAGCCCGCACGCGCTGCTGCCGATCGACGACTTCGTCGCCTCGGTGATGCGCGACGCCGAGGCCAACGGTCTGCGGCTGGGCCAGGTCCACGCCGAGTACGGCCCGGCCCAGGTCGAGCTCTCGCTCGCGGCCACCGATCCGGTGACGGCCGCCGACCAGCAGCTGCTCGCCCGCCAGACGGTGCTGGCGGCCGCCGAGGCCCACGGCCTGCGGGTGTCGTTCGCGCCGCTGCCTACCCTGGCCGGGGCGGGAAACGGCTGGCACATCCACACCTCCCTGTGGCGCGGCGGCGAGAACCTCCTGGCCGGCACCGCGGAGGGACCGCGCGGGAAGGCTGGCGGCGCCTACATCGCCGGACTGCTGCGCGACCTGCCGGCCCTCGCCGCGATCACGGCACCGTCGCTCGGCTCGCTCGCCCGCATCCGGCCCGGGTTCTTCGCCGGCGCGTTCGGCTTCTGGGGCGTGGAGAACCGCGAGGCCCCGCTGCGCTACGTGCCGGGGTCGGCCCTGCTCGGCGAGGACCACGCCAACGTCGAGCTCAAGGTCTCCGACGCCTCCGCCAACCCCTACCTGGCCCTCGCCGCCCTGCTGTCCGCCGGGGTGGCCGGGGTCGAGGAGAACCTCGCGCCGCCCGCCCCGATCAGCGAGGACCCGGGCACGTGGACGAAGGAGGAGCGCGCCGCCGCCGGGATCGCGCAGCTCCCGTCCACCCAGGCCGAGCAGGAGGAGGCGCTGTCCGGCAACCCCCGGATCGCGGGCGTGCTCGGCGAGGAGCTCCTCGGCGCCTTCCTGGCGGTGCGGCGCTCCGACGCCGCCTGGGCCGAGGAGAAGGAGACCGAGGACGTCCTCGCGGCCTGGCGGTGGCGGTATTAGGTGCGCGTCAGCGCAGCCAGGACCGCCTCGTGCACCGTCGGGCGGGCGATGAGCAGGTCGGGGGAGTAGGGGTCGTCCCGGCCGTACGGGACCTCGGTGCCGTCGATGCGGGTCGCCCGCAATCCGGCCGCCATCGCGACCGCCATCGGCGCGGCGTTGTCCCACTCGTACTGCCCACCCGAGTGCAGGTAGGCGTCGGCCTCGCCGCGCAGCACGGAGAGCATCTTGACCCCGGCCGCGGAGCGGCGCACCAGCCGCACCCGGAACGCACCTTCCACCGTCCGCAGCTCCGACGGCGGCCGCGATCGGCTCACGGCCACCGCCAACGACGCCTTCCCGGCACGCTCGTCCCAGGGCAGGGGGTCGTCGGGGACCGGCTCGACGGTGGCCGAGTCGACCAGGGCGTCAATCCCCGGCACCGCGACCGCCCCCGCCGCCAGCCGCCCGTCGATGACCAGCGCGACGTGCACGCCCCACTCGTCGGTGCCCCGCCCGAAGCCGCTGGATCCGTCGAGCGGGTCGACGATCCAGAGACGGTGCGCGCCGTGGCGGGTACGGGGGTCGAGCGAGCCCTCCTCGGAGAGCACCGCGTCGTCGGCACGACGGCGGGCGAGCTCGCGGGTGAGGTAGGCGTGCGCGTCGGCGTCGCCGGCGTACTCGCGGTCCCGGCCCGGCGGTGTGCGGTCGCGCAGGTCCAGCAACAGCTCGCCGGTCGCCCCGGCGAGCTCCCGGGCGAGGGCGGCGTCCTCCGCGGTCGCCGGGCTGCCGGGGGTCAGGACGTCCGCGCTGCTCACCCCTCGATCTTCACCCACGACGGCGGGTGGGCGCCCGCTGGCAGGGTGGAGGTCATGGCGCTGACCGCGGCTGCGACGTTCACGTGGTTCGGGATGGTCCTCGCGATCTCGTTCCTCGAGGCACCCCTGAAGTTCCGGGCGCCGGGGGTGACGGTGCCGATCGGGCTTGGCATCGGCCGGCTGGTGTTCCGCGCGCTGGAGGGCGTCGAGGCGGTGCTCGCGGTGCTGGTCGTCGTGGGCCTCGTCACCGGGGGCTCCGATACGACGGCGACCGTGGCCGCGGCACTCGCCGTCGCGACCCTCGTCGTGCAGCTCGCGGCCGTGCGCCCGGTGCTGTCCCGGCGGACCGCGCGGGTGCTCGTGGGCGAGGGCCCCGGGCGGGGTGGCCGGGCGCACCTCGCCTACATCGGGCTGGAGGTCGTCAAGGTCGTGGCCCTCGTGGCGCTGGGCGTCGCGGCGTCCTGATCAGCGGCAGCCGGACGTCGCCCCCGACGACGGGCACCGGGAGCAGCTCGGCGGGTCCCCTGGCCCGCCCGATGTGCCCTCAGTGATCAATCGCCGACGGCCTCGTCCGGGGTCTCGGCGGCGGCGAGGACACGGGCGAGCTCGTCGAGCAGGGCCGAGCGTGCCTCGTCGTCGTCCGGGCCGGTCTGCGGCACCTGGTCGAGCAGCAGGCGCGCCAGGCTCGCGAGGCTGACCACCTGGGCGGCGAACTCCTCGGGTCCGCCGAGCTCCCCGAGCAGCCCCCCGACGGCCTCGAGGTCGCCGGCGTCCATGGCCCGGATGACGGCCACCGAGCGCTCGTGGACCGCGGCCGGGTCAGGACCGGGGAGCTCGTCGGCGTCGGGGTGCTGGGTCATGGTCGACAGGATGTCAGGTTCGCGGTCGTGGGCGCCCACGTCACCGGCCTCGGCCGGAGCGCAACGCCATGAGCGCATAGCCGGAGAGCCCCGCGATGACGGCGCACACCGTGAGGAGGACCGCGAAGTACCAGGCGCCGGTCGTGATGTACATGACGAGCCAGATGATGCCGGCGACCACGTTGAAGCCCAGACCGAACTGGTAGCGGCGCCGTTCCTCCGGCCGGACCCGCTCGCTCCGACCCGCGGGCCCCAGGAAGTCGTCCACGTTGCCACGGTAGCGACGGTGGGGCCGGCGTCAGCGTCGGCCGGCGCGGCTTCGCCGTAGATCCGGTTCCAGGGAGCGACACCCTATCGGCGTGCTCCTCTTACTCCAGGCGCCACGACTCGCGACCAGGATCCGGATCTCCAGGAGGATGGCGCCGCACGGTTGCCCCTGACTACTGTCGCTGGACCGGGCGGTGGACCACGCCGTCCCCTGCGCGGAGGCAGCTGCGATGAAGAAGATCGCCGAACTCCTGGTGTGCTTCATCCACCCGGTCGCGGTCGTGCTGATCTGGCTCAACCTCGTCGTCCGCCCGGAGCTCAGCGGCACCGCGAAGATCGTCTGGGCGATCCTGGCGCTCGTCCCCGTGGTGCCGTTCGTCTACGTCCTCACCGGCGGGGAGCTGTGGGAACGCTCGGAGAAGCCGAAGGCCCCTCGACCCGTCTGGTAGCCGCCTGGAAGACCAGCCGGAACTTGCCGACCTGGATTTCGTCGCCGTCGGCCAGTACGGCGCTGTCCACCGGTGATCGGTTGAGGTAGGTGCCGTTGAAGCTGCCGACGTCGACGACGACGAAGCTGGTGCCGTGGCGACGGACCTCGGCGTGGCACCGGGAGACCGTCACACCGTCGAGGACGATGTCGGTGTCCGAGCGGCCGATGAGCGTGGTGTCGCGGTCGAGCAGAAACCGGGAACCGGCCCCAGGGCCCCGCGTGAGCAGCAGCGTCGCGGACCCTGCGGGTAGCACACCCACCTCGCGGGGGCCCCTCCCCGTGCCTGCCGTGCCCGGGGTGCTCGCCCTCGACTCGTGCCTCTCGCACAGCGCGACGGAACTGTCGATGCCCACGTGCGTCACCCCGCTGAAACCGAAGATGCGCCGTGCCAGCTCCTGTGACCGGCGCACGTATCGAAGACTCACTGGACGCGCGGCCCTATGCGGAGACCGTGTCGAGGCTCTCGTGGGCGAACGCGGCGATGGTCTGCCTGTGTTTGTATCGTATCACGATATAAGTCCGACGGCCATGGCACCGGCGTGGAGGCGCTGGTCAGAGTGCCTGTAGCGCGACCGGGCCGGCGGGGGAGCCGGCGGCGCTGACCACGCTGTGCAGCGCACCGGCCAGCTGCGCCGCGGTGTCGGCGGGCAGCCGATCGACCACCCCGCGCAGTTCCCGACGGCGGGCGCTCTCCACCTGATCCACCAGGGCCCGCCCGACGGCGGTGAGCTCCAGGCGCACCACGCTGCGGTTCGGCGGTTCCCGGCGGCGCACGACGTAGCCCGCCCCCTCGAGTCGATCGCCCAGCCTGGTCACCGACGACGCCGCCGACCCCAGATGGTAGGCCAACCTCGTGCTGGGAGTGGGGCCGAGCTCTGCCAGCGCCCGCAGTAGCCGGAACTGGGTCAGCGACACCTTCTTGCCGCGGGCTTCCACCGCGTGCACGGCCACGCCCAGCAGCACCGGGGTGACCGCCAGCAACGCCTCCACGGCCGGCGAGCTACTTCGCTCCCCGTTGATTTTCACGAGGACAAGTCTTGCACTGCGCTCCAGGAGTCGACGGGGTGTCGGTCCTGTGCCGCCGACCGGTTCGGCGCCGGCGGCACCGGGAGGGTGACCATCTCGCTGGCCGAGCGCCCGAGCAGACGGCGGCGCATCGAGGCCGGGATGCGGCCGGCCTGGGCCCCCGTCGCTTCCGGTGTCGTTTCTTCCGGGTCGGTTCGGTTAAACTCCGCGCCCGATGGGTGAGCAGACCTGGACCGACCCCGCACCGGCATTGGGCCAGACCAAGGCGCGGGTGCTGGGGCTGCTGCGCGCGGCGGACGGGGTGCTCGGCGTGACCGAGGTGGCGGCCGGGGCAGGGCTGCACGTGAACACCGCCCGATTCCACCTCGACGGCCTGGTCGAGGCGGGGTTGGCCACCCGCGCGCGCGAGGACGCCGGCACCCCCGGGCGCCCGCGGATGGTCTACCGGGCCGCCGACGAGGCGTCTCCGGGTCATCGTCGCAGCTTCCGGCTGCTGGCCACGATGCTCATCAGCATGATCTCCGCCGCCGTCGAGCAGCCGGTCGCGGCGGCCGTCGCGGCCGGGCACGAGTGGGGCCGCTACCTGGTGGATCGTCCGTATCCCGCCCAGCGGGTCGACGCCGCCGAGGCTCTGGACCGCATCCGGCGTGTGCTCCTCGAGGTCGGCTTCCTCGCCGACCCGGTCACCGCCGAGCAGGGACAGGCCGTCCTGGCGATCCGCGGCTGCCCGTTCCGGGAGCTCGCCGAGCAGCATCAGGACGTGGTCTGCTCGCTGCATCTGGGCCTGATGGAGGGTGCGGCCGCCGAGGTCCGGGCCCCGGTCGGCACGGCGACGCTGGAGCCGTTCGTGGAGCCCTCGCTGTGCGTGGCCCGCTTGGGGCCCGCCCAGTAGCATCCGCCCTCTTGTTTTGACAAGGCGGCTCGTTAATATGAGAGAGGCAGCGGCGCAGCTGCCTCCTCCGGCAGGGCGCCGACGCCACCGCGCCCCCTGGAGCTGGTCATGACCCTGACCTCGGACAACGCCGAAGATCGCGACAGCCGGCGGGCTCCCGCGGTTCGGACCGAGTCGCCCGACGGGTCGGTGGTCGAGCAGGTCGTGGCCGCCCTGACCAGCGAACGCGACCGTCTCTCGCGATGGACGCGACGGGCCATGCTGCTCGAGGCGCTCGTGCTCGCGGCGCTCGGCGCCGGCGGGTTGTGGATGATCGCGCACTCCGTCGATGCCGCCACGGTGAACGCCGTCGGATTCCGCCTCGGGATCGTCCAGTACGTGATTTTCGTGATCACGGCGCTGGCGATCGTCGGCGCCGCTGCCGGGCCGCGCAAGGCGCTCCCTCTGGTGGCCATCTTCAAGGCCGGCGTGTTCATCTTCCTCTTCATCATCTTCGGGGCGCTGTCCGCGGACAGCGGCGGCTGGGAGCTCAACGCCGCCGGCGCGCTCCTGATCGGAGGCGTGTTCATCGCCGGATTCGCCGAGTTCGTGCTCCTCAGCGCAGCGACCTTCGACCCCGACCCCGGCTCGATCCCGTGACCATCTCCGGTGCCGCGGTACGAGTGGTCGCTAACCTCGGGCCACGGTCCGTACCAGGTGCGCGGCCATCGCCGCGAAGGTCAGCAACCAGGCGGCGAGCGCGAACCAGAGCTCGACGCTGCCGATCCAGCCGACCACCGGGAGCGCGACGGCCTGGCCGAGATAGATGCCCGCGACGGCGTACATGCCCAGCGGGAACACCACGCTCCACAACGTGGCCTGGTAGGTCAGCGGCACCCGGTGCACGCGGTGACGCCACCAGCCGGCCGCGACGAGCACCGGTATCAGCCACGTGGCGAACGACCAGAACGCCACCGACATGCCGGCGACCAGCCCGCGGGTGGCCGTCACCATGGGCGCCGAGGCCATCTCGGCGATCCGCGCCCCGGCCAGCGTCGTGATCGCGGCCGCCCCCATCGTCACCCAGTAGGGCGGGGTCAGAATCCGAGGGGTGCAACTCGTAGAGCATCGTGCGGGTGGCCACGAACACGGCCGCGGCGCCGTACAGGAACACTCCGACCGAGAACGAGAACACCGCCACCACCGCCAGCAGGTTCCGGGCCGGGTCCAGCACCGGTTCCAGGGTGGCCGCGACGACCGCGACCGACTGGCTCGCGACCACCCAGATGAACCAGGTGCCGTTCGCGGCCGCGATCACCGGACGTTGCGCGCGGCTCAGCACCGCCGTCCAGGGGATGACGTAGCCCAGCACCAGCCAGGTGAGGCTGGACACGATCAGCAGCCCGACCGCCACCCCGAAGTAGCCGTCGATCGACAGCCGGGTCGCGAGGACGTCGGCGCCGGCGATGAACGTGAAGAAGCCGAAGCCGCGGGCCGGGTCGGTGAAGTCGTCGGCGACCGCGTCACGGAAGGACACCAGGCGCCATGCGGTCAGCGCGACCAGCACGACGAACGCGACGGCGCCCACGGCCAGCAGCACCACCGAGAGCACGGTGAAGCCCTCACGGTGGGTGCCCACCGAGAGGATCCCGCTGGCCATCACGAGGGCGAAGTAGCCCGGGTTCAGCTCCCGGACCGCCTGCCGGACCCGCCCGGCCAGGGTCTGCGTCACGGCGGAGAAGCCTAGGCAACCGGTGGCTCGGATCCCGAGCGAGGACGGTGATCGGGCCGGCGAGGCACGGGGTTTTGCGGGCAGCCGTCCGGCATATGGTGTGTGTCACAGCCTCTGTGGTAGGCAGGCGGCGTTCGTCGACACGGTGACTGCCCTGGGAAGGCGGCGCTCATGCCCGGTGGCCGCGATGATCTGCTGGCTCCGTCGTTGCCGGGTGGCGAACCGGTCGAGCGGCTGTTGCGCGGCATGCAGTTCTTCCAGCCCGGCACGCCCACCGCCGACCACCGCGAGCTGCACCGCCGGGGCGGGCGCGAGGCCGAGGAGTTCTGGCACGAGCGCTGGCGCCACGACAAGGTGGTGCGCTCGACCCACGGGGTCAACTGCACCGGGTCGTGCTCGTGGAAGGTGTACGTCAAGGACGGCATCATCACCTGGGAGACCCAGCAGACCGACTACCCCTCGGTCGGCCCGGACTCGCCGGAGTACGAACCGCGCGGCTGCCCGCGCGGGGCCTCGTTCTCCTGGTACACGTACTCCCCCTCGCGGGTGCGCCACCCGTACGTGCGGGGCCCGCTGCTGCAGATGTGGCGTGAGGCTCGGGTGCGGCTCGGGGATCCGGTCGCGGCCTGGGCGGAGATCAGCGGCGACCCGGAGCGCGTCGCGGCCTACAAGGGCTTCCGCGGCAAGGGCGGGTTCGTGCGGGCGAGCTGGCCCGAGGTCAGTGAGCTGATCGCCGCGGCGCACGTGCACACCGTCGCGCGGTACGGGCCTGACCGGTGCATCGGGTTCTCGCCGATCCCGGCGATGTCGCAGGTCTCCTACTCCGCGGGCACCCGGTTCCTGTCCATGATCGGGGGCACGATCCTGTCGTTCTACGACTGGTACGCCGACATGCCGATCGCCTCGCCCCAGGTGTTCGGCGACCAGACCGACGTGCCGGAGTCCGGGGACTGGTGGAACTCCAGCTACCTGGTGGTCTGGGGGACGAACCTGCCGATCACCCGCACCCCGGACGCGCACTTCATGACCGAGGCGCGTTACCACGGCCAGAAGGTGGTGGTGGTCAGTCCGGACTACTCCGACCACACGAAGTTCGCCGACGACTGGCTGGCCGCGGCCCCGGGCACCGACGCCGCGCTGGCGATGGCCATGGGCCACGTCATCCTCACCGAGTTCTTCCGGGACCGCCAGGTCGACTACTTCACCGACTACACCAAGCGCTACACCGACCTGCCGTTCCTGGTGACACTTCGCGAGCGCGGCGACGCGTACGTTCCCGACCGCTTCCTGACCGCCGCCGAGCTCGCCGGGACCGAGGCGGACGCCGAGGGGGCGGCTCACCAGACCGTGGTGCTGGACGCGTCGACCGGGCAGCCGCGGGTGCCCAACGGCTCGCTGGGCTTTCGCTACACCGCGACCGGCGAGGGTCGATGGAACCTCGAGCTCGGCGAGGTGGACCCGCTGCTGTCGCTGCACGGGCGCGGCGAGACGGCCGTCGGCGTCGACCTGGCCCGCTTCGACGTCGGCGACACCGAGGGGGGCGCGGTGGTGCGCCGCGGCGTCCCGGCGACCCGGGTCGCCGGACGGCTGGTGACCACCGTGTTCGACCTGCTGATGGCCCAGTACGCGGTGCCGCGCGAGGGCCTGCCCGGGGAGTGGCCCACCGGCTACGACGACCCGCAGCCCTGCACCCCGGCCTGGCAGGAGGCGATCACCTCGGTGCCCGCGGCGGCCGCTGCGCGGATTGCCCGCGAGTTCGCGCGCAACGCGGAGCTCTCGCGGGGCCGCTCGATGATCGCGATGGGAGCCGGCACCAACCACTGGTACCACTCCGACCAGATCTATCGCTGCTTCTTCACCCTGATCATGTTGTGCGGCTGCCAGGGGGTCAACGGCGGCGGCTGGGCGCACTACGTCGGCCAGGAGAAGGTGCGTCCGCTGACCGGGTTCCAGCAGCTCGCGTTCGCTCTGGACTGGCAGCGCCCCACACGGCACATGACCGGGACCTCGTTCTTCTACCTGCACAGCGATCAGTGGCGCTACGAGCGTTTCGACGCCGACGAGCTCGCCAGCCCGCTCGGACGCGGCATCTTCGCCGGCCGCACGTTCGCAGACTGCCTCGCCCAGGCCGGCCGGATGGGGTGGACACCGTCCCACCCGACCTTCGACCGCAACCCCCTCGACGTCGCCGACGACGCCGCTCGGGCGGGCAGGCCGGTAGGGGAGCACATCGTCGACGAGCTGCGCGCCGGGCGACTGCGCTTCGCCGACACCGACCCCGACGATCCGGCCAACTTCCCCCGGGTGATGACGGTGTGGCGGGCGAACCTGCTCGGCTCGTCGGGCAAGGGCATGGAGTACTTCATGCGCCACCTGCTCGGCGTCGACGATGCAGTCCGCGCCGACGAGTGCCCGCCGGGATCGCGCCCGGCGGAGGTCGTCTGGCGCGACGAGGCGCCGCGCGGGAAGCTCGACCTGGTCACCGCGATCGACTTCCGCATGACCAGCACGTGCACCTACGCCGACATCGTGCTGCCCGCGGCCACCTGGTACGAGAAGCACGACATCTCGACCACCGACATGCACCCGTTCGTGCACTCGTTCAACCCGGCGATCGCCCCGCCGTGGGAGGCCCGCACCGACTTCGACACCTTCGCCACGATCGGCCGAGAGTTCTCCCGGCTGGCCGCGGACCACCTGGGTGTGCGCACCGACGTGGTCGCCGCCCCGTTGATGCACGACACCGCGGACGAGACGGCCCAGCCCGGCGGGCGGGTCCGGGACTGGGCGGCCGGCGAGTGCGAGCCGGTCCCGGGGGTCACCATGCCGCGCTTCGTCACCATCGAGCGAGACTACGCCCGGGTCGCGGAGAAGATGGCCGCGCTGGGCCCGCTGATCGACAGCCTCGGCACCTCCGTCAAGGGCGTCACCGTCCACCCCGAGCGGGCGGTGGACCACCTGCGGCGGACCAACGGCACGGTGCGGGGCGGCGTGGCCGACGGGCGGCCCGCCCTCGAGCGCGACATCCATCTCGCCGAGGGGATCCTCGCGCTGTCGGGCACCACGAACGGCGAGGTCGCGGTCGCGGGCTGGAAGGCGCTCGAGCAGCGCACCGGCGTCGCGCTGGCGGACCTGGCCGAGGAGCGGATGGGGGAGCAGATCCGCTTCGCCGACACCCAGGTCCAGCCCCGGGCGGTGATCACGTCGCCGGAGTGGTCGGGCAGCGAGACCGGCGGGCGTCGCTACTCGCCGTTCGTGGTCAACGTCGAGCGGAACAAGCCGTGGCACACGCTGACCGGGCGTATGCACTTCTACCTCGACCATGACTGGATCCACGAGTACGGCGAGGCGCTGCCCGCCTACCGGCCACCGCTGAACTACGCCCGGCACTTCGGTGATCAGGGGCTCGACGAGGCCGGCCGCCCGGAGATCACCGTCCGTTACCTCACCCCGCACTCGAAGTGGTCGATCCACTCCGAGTACCAGGACAACCTCCACATGCTGCGGTTGTTCCGCGGCGGACCGGTGATCTGGATGAGCCCGCGGGACGCGGTGAAGATCGGTGTCTCGGACAACGAGTGGATCGAGGCGTACAACCGCAACGGCGTCGTCGCCTGCCGGGCCGTGGTCAGCCATCGGATGCCCGAGGGCACCGTGTACATGTACCACGCCAAGGACCGCCACCTGATGACGCCACGGTCGGAGATCTCGGGCTGGCACGGCGGCGGTGACAACGCGCTGACCCGGCTGGTGATCAAGCCGACGCACATGATCGGCGGCTACGCTCAGTTCTCCTTCGGGTTCAACTACTACGGGCCGACCGGCAACCAGCGCGACGAGGTCACCGTGATCCGCCGCCGCTCCCAGCAGGTGGAGTTCTGATGCGCCCCGGAGGAGGCCACGGATGCGCGTGATGGCCCAGATGGCGATGGTGATGAACCTCGACAAGTGCATCGGGTGCCACACCTGCACCGTCACCTGCAAGCAGGTGTGGACCAACCGGCCCGGCACGGAGTACGTCTACTTCAACAACGTCGAGACCAAGCCCGGCGCCGGTTATCCCCGTCGCTACGAGGACCAGGAGCACTTCAAGGGCGGCTGGACGCTGGACCGCAAGGGTCGCCTGGCGCTGCGGGCCGGGGGCCGGCTGCGCAAGCTGCTGTCGATCTTCTACAACCCCGAGCTGCCCACGATCGACGACTACGGCGAGCCGTGGACCTACGACTACCAGACGCTGATCCACGCCCCGCTGGGCACGGCCAACCCGAGCGCGCACTCGCACTCGGCGCTGACCGGCCGGACGATGGACATGCAGTGGGGGAGCAACTGGGACGACGACCTGGCCGGCGCTGCCGAGCATGCCGCCGCCGATCCCAACCTCGAGCGCCTGGACTCCCACGTGCAGATGGAGTTCGAGCAGGCGTTCATGTTCTACCTGCCGCGCATCTGCGAGCACTGCCTCAACCCGTCCTGCGTGGCCTCCTGCCCCTCCGGCGCGATGTACAAGCGCGACGAGGACGGCATCGTGCTGGTGGACCAGGACCGCTGCCGCGGGTGGCGCTTCTGCGTGTCGGGGTGCCCGTACAAGAAGGTCTACTTCAACCACCGCACCGGCAAGGCCGAGAAGTGCACGCTGTGCGCGCCGCGGATCGAGGTCGGCCAGCCGACGATCTGCTCCGAGACCTGTGTGGGCCGGCTGCGCTATCTCGGACTCGTGCTCTACGACGCCGACAAGGTCCTGGAGGCGGCGGCCACCCCCGCCGAGCAGGACCTCTACGAGGCGCAGCTGTCGGTGTTCCTCGACCCGGAGGATCCCGAGGTGGTCGCGGCGGCGACCGAGCAGGGAATCCCGCACGACTGGCTGCAGGCCGCCCAGCGGTCGCCGGTCTACGCGCTGGCCGCCCGTCACCGGGTCGCGCTGCCGCTGCACCCCGAGTACCGCACGATGCCCATGGTCTGGTACATCCCGCCGCTGTCCCCGGTGGCCGACGTGGTGCACGCGGCCGGCTACGACGAGGCCGACCCCGACCACGTCTTCGCCACCATCGACTCGCTGCGGATCCCGATGGACTACCTCGCGAGCCTGTTCACCGCCGGGGACGTCGCTCCGGTGCGTCGGGTGCTGCGCACGCTGGCCGCGATCCGGGCGCAGATGCGCGCCCAGCAGCTCGGGATGGAGCCCAACGAGACGCTGGCGGCGGCCGTGGCCTCGACCCCCACCGCGCTCGCCGACCTGTACCGGCTGCTCGCGATCGCCAAGTACGACGAGCGCTACGTGATCCCGCCCGCCCACGCCGAGGACGCCGGCCGGCTGATGTCCCAGCACGAGCAGATGTTCTGCAGCCTCGACACCGAGGGAGGACCGGGCATGGGAGGGGGCCCGCCGGGCACCGAGCAGTCCTTCCACCTGGGCGGTGAGGCCGGCGGGAGCCACACGGTCACCGGCACCGACGGGCGCCGGCACTTCAACCTGCTCGGCTGGGACGGTAGCGGCAGCGCCCCGTACCTGTTCGGAGAGCAGGGGGCGCCGTGAGCGCGGCGGCCGACGACGGCGGGCCCGCCACGTCGTCGAGACCGATCGATGCCGGTCTCTACAAGCTCACCTCGGTCCTGCTCCAGTACCCCAGCGCCGCTCTGGTCAGCGGCGTGGACGTGCTGGACCAGGCGGTGGCGGGCTGCCCACGGGCGAGCCGGGAGCCGCTGCACCGCTTCCTGGGCTGGCTGCGGTCCACGCCCTCCATCGAGGTGGCGCAGCACTACGTGCAGACCTTCGACCTGCGCCGCCGCTGCGCCCTCTACCTCACCTACTACCGCTACGGCGACACCCGCAAGCGCGGGATGGCGATGCTGCGGTTCAAGGCCGCGTACCGTCAGGCGCGGTTCGAGCCCTCCGACGAGGAGCTGCCCGACTACCTGCCGCTCGTGCTCGAGTTCGCGGCGCTGACACCCGCCGGGGTGCGGCTGCTGAGCAGCTGCCGGGCCGACCTCGAGCTGCTGCTCCGGGCGCTGTACGACGCGGGCTCCCCCTACGCCGACGTCGTCGAGGCCGTCTGCACGCAGCTCCCGAAGCTGCGCAAGCGGGAACAGGAACTGGTGCGCGACCACTGGGCCGACGGCCCCCCGCACGAGGAGGTCGGCCTCGAGCCGTTCGCGCCACCGGAGTACATGGGTAGGGGGGACGCACGATGAGCGCCGCGTGGGCGTACTTCTGGTGGGTCGTCCTGCCCTACATCGCGATGGCGGTGTTCGTGCTCGGCCACATCTGGCGTTGGCGCTACGACCGCTTCGGTTGGACCAGCTTCTCCACCCAGCTGCAGGAGCGGCGCTGGCTGAAGTGGGGAGCGCCGCTGTTCCACTACGGCACCTTCGGAGCGATCGCCGGCCATGTCCTCGGCATCCTGATCCCCAAGACCTGGATCGACGCGATCGGCATCCCCGAGCACGCCTACCACTTGTTCTCGGCCTCGGCGGGGCTGCTCGCCGCCGCCCTGGTGATCATCGGTGTGGGGATCCTGGCGGCCCGGCGGCTGTTCGTGGCCCGGGTGCGGGCCACTACCAGCCCCGTCGACTGGGTCGCGCTCGTCCTGCTGGGCATCATGGTCGCGCTGGGCATCGCGACGACCGCGATCAACGCCCCACTGGGCTACGAGTACCGCAACACGATCTCGGTCTGGTTCCGGCAGCTGTTCAGCGCCACCCCCGACGTGAGCCTCGCCCTGCAGGCACCGCTGATCTTCCAGGTCCACGCGATCGTGGCCTGGCTGCTGTTCCTGGTCTGGCCGTTCACCCGGCTCGTGCACGCCTGGAGCTACCCGTTGTGGTATCTGTGGCGCCCGTTCATCGTCTATCGCTCCCGCGGCACCAAGCATCCCCACGAGCCCGGGACCGGCGGTCGCCGCTGGCGCCGGATCGGCACCACGTTCTGAAGACCTGTCATTCGGCGCCTCGGACCAGGCGCAGCCGGCAGGCACCCGGTTGGGAGAACGGTGTGAGACGGACGGCGTCGACAGTGTTGCCGTAGGCCTGCAGCGCGCCTCCGACCAGGCCCTGGTGTACCTGGCACACCACCTCGGGGTGTGCGCGCGCGGAGTCCAGCAGCGGGCATTCGCGCAAGGCCATGTCGTCGCGATCCTCGTTGGGTTCGGGGGCGAACCCGACGTCGCGCAACAGGCCCACCAGCCGCCGCCGGGACGTGGCGATCGGGTCCGCCGGGGGAGCCCCCGGCCGGCTGTCCGTCGGCCGGGTGTCGGTTTCGGACGTGGCCAGGCGCGTGCCCCATCGTCGACCGATCTCACGTGCCTCGGCGCTCGGTCGCGCACTCGTGGCCGACAGGTTCTCGGCGAACGCCTCCGCCAGGTCGAGGTAGTCCGCGGCGCGCCTGCCCGGGCGGGCCGTCGCGGCCTCGTAGACCCACGACGGCCGGCCCCGCCCAGCGCCGCGGCGGGCTCGACGGCGAGCCAGGCCGTGCTCCACCAACACGTCGAGGTGCTCGCGGACCGTGTTGTGGTGCAGCGAGAGCTCGCCGGCCAGGACCGTGGCCGTCACCGAGTCGAGGTGCCCGACCAGCTGGTCGAGCACCCGTTGCTGCGGCGCCGTCAGGATCAGGTCGAGCTCGGGGGCCATCCGAGTTGGCATCGGCCCCCAGGAGGCGCTATTTTCCACGGACACGACCGTAGTAAAAGTCGGGGTCGCCTGCCAAGTCGCGGCGGCCTGACCCGACCGTGACGACACACGAGGAGAGCCGACCCGTGACCGCTATCCCCCCGTCTGGTACCACGCTGCCGATCACCGAGAGCCACGAGTGCGAGTGTGGCGAGAGCCATGACGCTCCGCCCGCCCTCGACGCCCGAGTGATCCCGCACGCGATCCGGCACGCGGCGGTCCTCGGTGCCCTGAGCTCGGTCGGCGCCGGTAGGTCGATGGTGCTGATCGCCCCGCACGACCCGAAGCCGCTGCTGGCGCCGATCGCCCGGCTGGAGCAGGGCGCGATCGAGGTCAGCTACCTGGAGCGGGGTCCGGAGACCTGGCGTCTGCAGCTCACCCGCACCTGACCGGGGCGGCCGAGACATCTGCAGGTCGAGCATCTGACGGAGGAAACCCGAATGGCGATTGCTGAGCGAACCGCACGGACCGACTGGGAAGGCAGCCTCGCCGGAGGCATCGGCCGGATCACCCCGGACAGCGGTGCGTACGCGTCGATGGAAGTGACATGGGCGTCTCGAACCGAGCAGCCCGGCGGTAAGACCAGCCCCGAGGAGCTGCTGGCGGCCGCGCACTCCTCATGCTTCGCGATGGCACTGAACCTGGTGCTCGGTGAGCGGCACACCCCGGCCGAGAAGACCTCGGTGCAGGGCACCGTGACGCTCGACGACGTCGAGGGCAAACCGACGATCACCACCGCCCGGATCGCCGTGCGCGCCACGGTGCCGGGTGCCGACGAGCAGCAGTTCCAGGATGCGGTGGACCAGGCCGCCGCCCTCTGCCCGGTCTCTCGACTCTTCGCCAACGCTGAGATCAGCGTGGAGGCGACCCTGGAGCAGGGTTGAGCTGAGCGCCCGGCTCCATGCGCACGAGCCACGGCATGTTCTCGGGTTCCCTACGTCCAGGCAAGTAGGCATTGAGCACCGGCGGAACCCACGTCCGCCAGGAAAGGTGCAGTTCACTCGAAATCCGGTCCAGCAATCTGGCTCCGGCAGCACCCGGATGGAGGCGAATGTGCACGGGCCCCATCCCGAGGTAGCGCACCTCCGCCTCGCCGGGAACCGCCGAGGCGAGGCGGGCGCGGGCCGCATGAACGAGCTCCGGCAGCTCCGCGCGAAAGTACTCGATCGCATCGAAGGTCACCGAGGAGGCGCTGCGATGGATGTCGTGCCCGCAGAAGGTGTCCAGACGCCCCTGCAAGGAGTCCGACACGAGAACCGTTCTCGGTTCGACGTCGCTTCCCTCGGGTTCACGGCCACGAGGGCCCACACTCCGCCTCGGCTGCGCGGCCCGGTCGATCATCCGAGCTCCCGGGCGCTCACGTCGCACTGTCCCGGCACAGCAGCGATCGTCTCACGGCCGATGACGTGCCGGCGCGACCGAAGAGCACGAGAGCCGCCGGCGATCTCCGGGCTCAGACGGTGGCCGCCGGGTCGGGCTCGTCGACGTCGTCGTCCCACGGGGGGGTCAGCGCGGCCGCCATCCGCCGCATCTGCTCGCGGTGCAGGGGGCTGAGCCGGGTGAGTTTGCGCTGGCCCTCGGCGGTGAGCACCACCCGCACCAGCCGCCCGTCGTCGGGGTCGGCGTCGCGACGTACCAGCTCGTGCTCGGTGGCCCGGTTGATCAGCTCGACGGTGCTGTGGTGGCGCAGCTGGAGCTGCTTGGCCAGCTCGCCCACGCTGGCCCATTCCCGGCCGGGGAAGCCCTTGAGGGCGAGCAGGAGTTGATAGTGCTGCGGGGTCAGCCCGTGCTCGCGGACGGTCTCCTCGCTGAAGCGCAGGTAGGACCGGATCGCGAACCGGAAGCGGGCCAGCGCTTCGAAGTCTCCTTTGGTCATCGGGCCTGGCCCGCCCTCCGGCACCACCTGGATCCTCTCCGTCAGCGTCACGTCCGACCCCCGTCCGGCCCTCGACGATGCTAGCAGCGTACCGGCCTCGATATATCGCGATACGATAGTGGTGCCGTTGCGCGTACCCCGGAGTGGCCCGGGGTCACCGCCGTGCGACCCGGCCGCCCGCGACGATCTCGTACGGCTCGGACCGGAGAGCCTCCGTACCCATGAGGGAAAGCGGCGCGACATCCAGACTTTTGTATCGTGTCACGATATGTTTCGCTGGGGTGGCCGCGGTGGTCATCCGCGGCGGCCCCTCACGAGGGGAAACGGCCGGGTCGGTCTTGCGACCCGGGCGCAGGCAGCGGAGAGGTGCGATGGGACAGGTCGTCGGGCCACCCCCGGTGGTGGTGGGGGTGGACTCCTCGGGAGTGGGGCGTGACGCGCTGGACTGGGCGTTGGCCGAGGCCGCGGCGCGGTCGCGCCCGTTGTGGATCGTGCACGCCTGCGCGCCGCGCATCGATCCGGGTCTTCTCGCTCCCGGTTACCCGTCGGTGCCTCAACCTGACAACCGGGGCGTGCTCGACGAGGCGACGCGGCGCGCCCGGGAAGTCGCTCCCGACGTCGAGGTCGTGACCTGTCTGGTGGCCGGCGGGCCGGTGCCGGCGATCCTCGGACAGCGTGCCGAGCTCATCGTCATCGGGGCCCGCGGCGCCGGTGGCGTGCGCGGCGCGCTGGGGGGCTCGGTGGCCGTGGCGCTGGGCGCGCACGCGCGCTGCCCGGTGGTGGTGGTGCCCCCGCTGGGCGCGGTCACGCCCGGGACCTCGCGAGCTCGGGTGGTGGTCGGGCTCGACGGCTCAGAGCTCTCGAGTCCGGCGATCGGGTTCGCGCTGCGCGCGGCGGCCCAGCGGGGGATCGGGGTCACCGCGCTGCACGCCTGGAGCCCCCGCGCGCCGGTCGGGCTCGGTGGGGCCACCAGCGACCGGGTCAGCGCCCCACCGACCGCTGAGCTTGATCTTTAACCTCGAGATGCGGCCGTTGGCGAGTTGATGCAGGTCGTGCGGCGTGTCGGCCGTACATGAGGCGGCCACCGCTTGATCCTCTTCGGGTTCCTCTCACAGAGCTCGAAGACGAAAGCGGTGGCCGCGGTGGTGAGTGTGACCTACGGGCCGGGTGCGAGCGCGGGTGACACCCGGCTTCGGCAGGGTGAACTCGACCGGTTCCGGTGGGAGTTCTACCGATCCTGCACTGGGCGGGCGGATGCGCTGTTCGAGCTCACCGATGCGGTCCTGTGCGCCGACGGCCCGGTCCGCTCACTGGTCGAGCTGAGTCTGGTGGCCGAACACCGGCGTGGGCACGGCGCGATGTATGACGCGTTGTCCTGCGGGGTGATCGAGCCGGCGCGGCTGCGTCGATCACTGGCCGCTCTGCTGCTCCCGCGAGCCGCCGATGGCCGCCTTGTCCTGGCGGTCGATGTGTCACCGTGGCTGCGCTCGGACGCGCCGACCAGCGCGGAGCGGATGTTCTGCCATGTCTACGGCCGCGGTAAGGGCAACGCGCAGATGATCCCGGGCTGGCCGTACTCCTTCGTGGCCGCCCTCGAACCGGGTCGCGGCTCGTGGACCGCGCTGCTCGACGCGGTCCGGATCGGCCCTGACCACGACGCCACCGCGGTGACCGCCGCCCAGCTCCGGGAGGTCCTCGAGCGCCTCGTCGCCGCCGGGCAATGGCGCGACGGGGACCCGCCGATCCTGATCGTCGCCGACGCCGGCTACGACATCACCCGCCTGGCGCACGTGCTGGCCGACCTGCCGGTCGAGCTGCTGGGTCGGCTGCGCTCGGACCGGGTCCTACGCGGCCCCCGCACCCTGCGCGCGGCCACCGCCACCGGGCGCCCGCCGCGGCACGGCCCGGACTTCGCCCTGTCGAACTCCGGGACCTGGTGGACACCGGCCCACACCACCGCCACCGACACCAGCCGCTACGGCCGGGCCAGCGCCACGGCCTGGGACGGGCTCTCCCCACGCCTGACCCACCGCGGGGTGTGGGCCGACCATCCCGGCGAGCTCCCGATCATCGCCGGCACCCTGATCCGCCTGCAGGTCGAGCGGCTACCCGGCGACCACGACCCGAAACCGGTCTGGCTGTGGTCCTCGGTCACCGGCGCGAGCGCCCAGGACGTTGACCGGTGGTGGCAGTCGTTCCTGCGTCGCTTCGACCTCGAACACACCTTCCGGCTGTTCAAGCAGACCCTGGGCTGGACCGCGCCGAAGATCCGGACCCCCGCCGCCGCGGACCGCTGGACCTGGCTGATCATCGCCGCCTACACCCAGCTGCGCCTGGCCCGGCCGCTGGCTGCTGACCTGCGACGCCCCTGGGAGAGGCCCGCCGAGCCGGGCCGGCTGACCCCCGCGCGGGTGCGTCGCGGGTTTCGCCACCTCCGCGGCCACACCAGCCGTCCCGCCGCCGCACCGAAACCCAGCCGACCCGGCCCCGGCCGCCCACCCGGCTCCCGCAACCAACGCCGCGCCACCCGGCACGACGTGGGCAAACGCGCCGCTACAGGAGCGACGAGCCGAACAAGCCGGGGTTAAAGATCAAGCTGAGCGCGTGTTCGACGGCGCCCTCACCCGGTGGCGCCAGTGGTTCCCCGGGGTGGAGGTGGTGACCAAGCTCGTCGAGGATGACCCGGCCCGCGCCCTGACCGCAGAGGCCGCCGGAGCGGCGCTGGTGGCGGTGGGTTCGCGCGGGCGAGGCCGGCTCAGCGGTGCGGTGTTCGGATCGGTCAGTCAGGTCGTGATGCGCACGGCTCACTGCCCGGTGGCGGTGATCCGCGCTCAGGTCGGAACCGCCCGGGCGGCCTGAGTCCAGCCCCACCGTCCACCCGCCCCAGAAACGCCGTCCGCTGCCACGTCCTGACCTTCATCCTGTCAGTCCAAGTAGTTACCGATCGTTACTACTCGAGTAGTAGAATGACTTGCTCTTACACGCAAGCCACCCTTTTGGCGGATGTCTGCACCACGTACTCTCGCTCTCCGTTACGGGCCGCGCGGGCGGCCGTCACGCGCATCGCGGTCGCATCGGCGGCTGCGGTGCCGAGATCCGGGGGCGTGGTCACCCATGACTCAGGTTGTTTCTCCGCTGGACGAACTACGCACCGCCGTCACGGGCAGCGTCGTGACCCCGGAAGACTTGGGTTACGACGAGGCGCGGCGGGTGTGGAATGCCGACATCGACCGCAGGCCGGGAGCCGTCGTGTACTGCACCGGGACCGAGGACGTCGCCGTCGCGGTGACCTTCGCCCGGCGGACCTCGATGGAGATCTCGGTCCGTGCCGGTGCCCATTCGACGTCCGGCTCGTGCGTCGGGGACGCCGGGATCGTGATCGACCTCAGCCGGATGAAGGACGTCGAGATCGATCCGGGACGACGACGTGCGGTGGTCGGGGGTGGCGCGCTGCTGCGCGACCTCGACGCGGCCGCCCAGACCCACGGGCTGGCGGTGCCGGCTGGGGAGATCGGCCACACCGGGATCGGCGGGCTCTGTCTCGGGGGCGGCATGGGCTGGCTCACCCGTCAGCACGGACTGACCATCGACAATCTGCTTGCGGCAAGCGTGGTCCTCGCCGACGGCCGAGTCGTGCGAGCCGCCGAGGACGAGAACCCGGATTTGTTCTGGGCCATCCGAGGTGGTGGCGGCAACTTCGGCATCGTGACCTCGTTCGAGTTCGCCCTGCACGAGGTGGGCCCGACCGTGCAGGTCGGCATGCTGTTCTACGGGCTGGAGGACGCCACGGCCGCGCTGCGGGCGGCACGCGAGACCATCCCCGTGCTCCCGGCCGACGTGAGCTTCCAGATCGTCGCCCTGCACGCCCCGCCCGCCCCGTTCGTCCCCGAAGAGCACCAGTTCCGCCTCGTCATCGCGCTGGCGGTCGTCGGCTTCGGCGACGAGGCGTCTTACCGAGACGTCGTCGACCGGCTGCGGTCGGACGTGGCGCCGCTGTTCGAGATGGTCAGCCCGATGCCGTACACGGCACTGCAGCAGATGTTCGACGAGGCGTTCGCGTGGGGCTTGCACTGCTACGAGAAGGCGACCTATGTCGTCGAGCTCACCGACGGTGTGATCGAGACCTTCCTCGCCGGGCTCCGTGGCATGGACTCGCCTCTCTCGGTAGTGCACTTCTACGTGCTCTCCGGTGCCTACTGCGATCCCGAGGAGGACGCGACGGCCTTCAGCGGTGGCCGGTCCGCACGCCTCGCGGTCTTCATCATCGGCATGGCGGCCGACGCCGCCGGGCTGGTCTCCCAACGGTCTTGGGCGCGGGGCGTGTACGACGCCCTCGCGCCGCACTCCCTCGGAGCCGGTGCCTACGTGAACGGCATGACCGCCGATGACGCATACCGGGTGCCCGACTCCTACGGGACGAAATACGGCCGGCTCGCGCGCATCAAGGCCACGTACGACCCGGAGAACGTCTTCCACCGCAACTGCAACATCCCGCCCGCCCGCTGACGGGCCCGGGCCGCGGGACGAGAACGGCCCCCGAGCCGCAAGCTCGGGGGCCGTGTCGTCATGTCGACGTCGAAACTCAGTCGAGGTAGTCGCGCAGCACCTGCGAGCGCGACGGGTGGCGCAGCTTCGACATCGTCTTGGACTCGATCTGGCGGATGCGCTCGCGCGTCACGCCGTAGACCTGCCCGATCTCGTCCAGGGTGCGCGGCTGGCCGTCGGTGAGACCGAAGCGCAGGCGCACGACGCCGGCCTCGCGCTCGGAGAGCGTGGCGAGGACCGACTGCAGCTGGTCCTGTAGCAGCGTGAACGACACCGCGTCGACGGCCACCACGGCCTCGGAGTCCTCGATGAAGTCACCGAGCTGCGAGTCGCCCTCGTCCCCGATGGTCTGGTCGAGCGAGATGGGCTCCCGGGCGTACTGCTGGATCTCCAGCACCTTGTCCGGGGTGATGTCCATCTCCTTGGCCAGCTCCTCGGGCGTGGGCTCACGGCCCAGGTCCTGGAGCAGCTCACGCTGGATGCGGCCGAGCTTGTTGATGACCTCGACCATGTGCACCGGGATGCGGATGGTGCGGGCCTGGTCGGCCATGGCGCGGGTGATGGCCTGACGGATCCACCACGTCGCGTAGGTCGAGAACTTGTAGCCCTTGGTGTAGTCGAACTTCTCGACCGCACGGATCAGGCCGAGGTTGCCCTCCTGGATCAGGTCCAGGAACGCCATGCCGCGGCCGGTGTAGCGCTTGGCCAGCGAGACGACGAGGCGGAGGTTCGCCTCGAGCAGGTGGGACTTGGCGCGCTCGCCGTCGCGGACGATCCAGCGCAGGTCGCGCCGCATCTGCGTCGCGAGCTCCTGCTGGGCCTCGGCGACCTTGCGGAGCCGCTCGGCCGCGTAGAGGCCGGCCTCGATCCGCTTGGCGAGCTCGACCTCCTCCTCGGCGTTGAGCAGTGCCACCTTGCCGATCTGCTTGAGGTAGGCACGTACCGAGTCCGCCGAGGCCGTGAGCTCGGCGTCCTTGCGCGCCTGGCGCAGCGCCTCGGACTCCTCCTCGTCCCAGACGAAGTCGCCGGACTTCTTGTCCTCCTCGGAGGGCTCCTCGGTCTCGACGTCGGTGGCCTCGACCACCTCCACGACCTCGGCCCCGAGCGCCTCGACCTCGTCGGTCAGGTCCTCTGCACCGGGCGCCTCGTCCTCGAGGTCGCCCTCGGGACCGTCGAGCTCGACCTCGCCGCCCTCGCTCTCGACGGGAGTGTCGCCGGAGCCGGACTTCTGCGCCGGCGCGTTCTTGGCGCCCTTGGCCGCCGTGCCGGACTTGGCCGCGCGACCTCCGGTCTTCGTGGCACGCGACTTGGTCGCGGTCTTCGCCGGCGCCGGAGCCGCCGCGGCGGCGTCCGCGTCCTCGGAGGGCACCACCGCGAGCGACGAGGGCTGCTCAGCCGTGGCGGTGGTGGCGCGACGGCGGGAAGCGGAATCTGCGGCTGCCACGTACGACCTTTCGCGACGAACGAACTGCGGGACACCACACCGGATCGACGGACGGTCACGACAGGAGGTGTCGGGAACGGCTCCGGACCCGGCTCCGGCGGCGTGCCGTCCTGGGCTGCCCACCATTGTAACGACGCCGGGTGACGGCCGCCGGTACCTCACGTCGACCAGTCCTCACCGCCGGTCGGCGCAGTGGCCGCGGAGATCCGCCGCAGCCGGGAAACCCCAGCTCAGGGGCTCGTACCCTCCATCGCGGCCATCGCCGCGCCCACGATGCCCGCCTGGTTGCGCAGCTGCGCGGTGACCATCCGCGTCCGCGCCTCGAGCAGCGGCAGCCATTTGTCCGGTTTCTTGCTCACGCCGCCGCCCAGGATGATCAGGTCCGGCCAGATCAGAATCCTCGAGCACCTGCAGGTAGCGGGAGAACCGCTTGGCCCACTTCCGCCAGCTCAGTTCCTCCCGCTCCCGGGCCGACGTCGAGGCGCGGGTCTCCGCGTCGTGCCCGTCGACCTGGAGGTGACCGAGCTCGGTGGAGGGCAGCAGGACCCCGTCGTGGAAGACCGCGCTCCCGATCCCCGTGCCGATCGTGAGCAGGCAGACCACCCCGCTCACGCCCTGCCCGGCACCGAACCGCACCTCGGCGAGCCCGGCCGCGTCGGCGTCGTTGAGCACGTGGACGGTGCGCCGGCCGAGGCGCTCGCCGAACAGCGTCAGCGCGTCCGTGCCGGGCCAGCTCGGATCGATGTTGGCCGCGGTGTGCGCGATGCCCTCCTTGACGACCGAGGGCAGCGTGATGCCGACCGGCCCCTCCCAGCCGTGCGCCTCCACGACCGCGGCGACGGTGTCGGACACCGCCTCGGGCGTGGCGGGGTGGGGTGTCTCGATCCGGACGCGGTCGGCCATCAGCTCGCCGGAGGTGGTGTCGACGATGTTGCCCTTGACCCCGGTGCCCCCGACGTCGATCCCGAGCCGCCATGCGTCGTTCACTGGTGTCCCCTCTCGCTGACCTGAGGATCGTAGTCAGGTGTGGTCCGATGGACCCGTGAACGATCAGGACGTCCGCACCCTGGAGAAGCTGGCCGTCGGGGTCGCGCGGGAGGCCGCGGAGCTCGCGCTCGCGGTCCGCGACCGGGTGGTCGGGCCCGGCTCGGTGGCCGACCTGCCGACCAAGAGCTCGGCGACGGACGTCGTCACCGCTGGCGATCGCGAGTGCGAGGCCCTGATCCGCGAGCGCCTCGGCGCGCTGCGGCCGGACGACGTGGTCCTCGGCGAGGAGGAGGGCGCGGACTCGGACCCGGCGCCAGGCCAGGTCCGCTGGGTGGTCGACCCCATCGACGGCACCGTGAACTACGCCCATGGACTGCCCTGGTTCGCGGTCTCGATCGGCGCGGAGGCCGACGGCCGCCCGCTCGCGGGAGCCGTCATCGAGCCGGTGTCCGGCCGGGTGTGGTGCGCCGCGGCGGGCTGCGGTGCGCAGCTCGACGGACGGACGCTGCGGGCCTCGGCGCTGACGCGGCCCGGCGTCGCCTTGGTCGCCACGGGCCTGAACTACGACCCGGAGCGGCGCGCCCGGCAGGCCGCGCTCGTCGCGCGCATCGCCGGACAGGTGGGCGACATCCGCCGCCAAGGATGTGCGTCGCTGGACCTGTGCTCGGTCGCGGCCGGCTGGGTGGACGGCTACTACGAGCACGGCCTGCACCACTGGGACTGGGCGGCCGGGGCGCTGATCGCCGAGGAGGCGGGCGCCGTGGTGCGCCGACCGTCCGCGGCCGACGCCGACGGGCTCGGGGCTGAGGCCGTCCTGGCCGCCGCGCCCGGGATGGCCGCGGGCCTGGCCGACCTGCTCCGCGAGCACGGGGTTGCCGAGATCTAGGTGCGGCCGGGGGGTCATCGAGTGGACCGTGAGGGTTGCCGCGGCAGCCGTGGGAGTCCACTCGGCGGCCGCGGGCCGCCGGGGCCGGCCGCCCACCACGCGACCCACCGGTGCACCTACGCGGAGCAGTCCACGTCGCGCAGTCCGGACAGGGACGCCGGGTCCGTGCCCGACGTGCTGCCCTGGCCGAGTGCCTTGAGCGCCTGCGTGACGCCCTGGCTCGGGGTGATGTCGCGGAAGTCGCTGCCCAGTGCCAGGTCGACCGCGGCGCCCGGCCGGTTGTCCTCGACGAGCTCGGCACAGGGGACGACCAGTGAGAGGGTGCGCGCCGCCGACGCGCCGTCCGGCCCGTAGCGGATCTGGCCCACGCAGGAGAGGTCCTGGGCGGGGTAGAGCGGGTCGTTGTCGGGGGGCGCGGCCTCCGGGATCCCGAGCTCGCCCAGCTCCACGGCGGCGAGCTGCGCCGACCCGCGCTGGCCCGCGCCGTTGAGCACGCGCACGGCGGTGTCCGCGGGCGACGCGGCGGGGGTCGAGTCGAGGGCGGTCCGCGACTGCACGCTGCCGCCTCCCGCAGCCGGCGTGTTGCAGGAGGTCACCGACGTGGACGTGGAGTTCGCGAAGACGACGATCCAGGTCAGGATGCCGGCGACGGCGAGGACGAGCACCAGCAGGCCCATGGGGAGCAGGTGCCGGCGCCGGTACCCGCCGCCGGCCCGGGGAGGGGAGGCGGCCACGCCCCCACCCTAGAGGCGCGCTCGTCGCGTCCCTCCGGCGCCGCGCCGCTCCGGAGCGGGGTGCGGGTGCCGCCCCGTGGGCCCGGGCGCGCCGGCGAGCCCGACATCACACCTTCGGCGCAGCCGATTCGGGTGCGCTGCGGAGAGCGGTGGTTTACCCTCCTGCCGCCTCGCGGCACGGCAGTCTCAGCACCCGTCGTCGATGAGACCCGCGTCACTCGACGGCACCGGCACAAACCGGTGCCGTCCCGCGTTGTGCAGCCGCACGACAACACAGCAATTCGAGGGTGGGACACACCAATGGCGACCGACTACGACGCCCCGCGCCGCAACGAGTCCGACGAGATGGGCGAGGACTCGCTCGAGGAGCTCAAGGCCCGGCGCAACGAGGCGCAGTCCGCGGCCGTCGACGTCGACGAGACCGACACCGCGGAGAGCTTCGAGCTCCCGGGCGCCGACCTGTCCGGTGAGGAGCTGACCGTCCGGGTGCTGCCCAAGCAGGCCGACGAGTTCACCTGCGGCAGCTGCTTCCTGGTCCACCACCGCAGCCGTCTGGCGGAGACCCGCGGCAACGCGTTCATCTGCCGCGACTGCGCGGCCTGACCTCCACCGACCACGGGCCGGCGACCACCGCCGAGCACCTCTGACGATCCACGATCCACCGACCCACGAGCGGCCCGAGCCGGGCGACACACCCGGCCCGGGCTTTTTCGTGTCCCCGAGCCCGAGCGCTAGGTCGCGCCGTGGATCGCCGCGAGCAGGCGCTCGGGCCGGCGGGTCGACACCACCCAGTACGGCGTGGGGTCGGCGGGGTCGGTGATCTCGAGCCGGACCGCGGCGGGCACCCAGGGCCGGTGCAGCACGTGGGCCGAGGGGTCGAGCTGGGGGCCCAGCGCCAGCCGCTTGCCCTCCCCGCGCACGACGTCGGCGCGGCCCACGAACCGCGTCGGGATGTGCGCGGTGCCCGCCCAGACCTCGGGCTCGCCGTCGGGACCGGGCCCGACACCCACGTGCGTGCGGCCGAGCCGCCACAGCACGAGGACGGCCAGGGGCAGGACCACCACGTAGGGCACCCAGAACGGGATCTTCGGCAGGCCCATGTTGACCTCGATCCCCACGAGCGCGCCCGCAACGAGGCCGGGCGGCCAGGCCCACCAGGGCAGGCCGAGGCGCTCGAGGCCGGACGGGGGTGCCGGCCGGGCGGGCGCCGCGGACGGGCGGGAGGACGTCACGCACGTCAGGGTAATCTGGCCGATCGTGCTGGAGGTCGACCTGGTGCGCCTGGACCCGGGCCTGCCCGTGCCCGGGCGGGCCCACCCCGACGACGCCGGCCTCGACCTCTACTGCTCCACCGACGTGGAGATCGCGCCGGGGGAACGGGCCCTCGTCGGGACCGGGGTCTCAGTCGCGCTGCCCACGGGCTACGCCGCGTTCGTGTGTCCGCGCTCGGGACTCGCCGCGCGGGAGGGGCTGGGCCTGCTCAACGCGCCCGGGACCGTCGACGCGGGGTATCGCGGGGAGATCCGGGTCTGCCTGGTCAACCACGACCCCGGGCGCGCCGTGGCGCTCCGACGCGGGGACCGCATCGCCCAGCTCGTGATCCAGCGCGTCGAGCTCCCGACGGTGCGGGTCGTCGACGAGCTCCCGGGCTCCGGGCGGGGCGCCAGCGGATTCGGTTCGACCGGCGGATGGAGCCGGACGGGTGATCTCGGCCCGTCGAGGTCACGGATTGGTCACGAAGAGGGTATTGAGGACCCGGCAGCCAAGGCCGATTCCTTCCAGGCTGATGCACAGGACGACGCCGGCCGGGATCGGCCGCGCCCGCAGAGGAGCTCTGAGGTGGAGTGGTCGTGACCGAGCCGTCACGCGGGCGGCACCGCAAGGGCCGCATCTCCCAGGTGCCGCCGTCGTCGGAGCCGGCGGGCCGCCACGTGCACCAGCACCGGGGGCCGTGGGACTCCGAGGACGCCCCCCGCGACGGACACCTGCGCCTCGACCTCGGCTCGGTCCAGCTGCCTGTGCCGCCGAACGCGAAGCTGGTGTGCGAGCCCGATCCGAGCGGTCCGCTGCGGGCGGTGCACGCGATGGTCCCCGAGGGCCGGCTCACGGTGAGCGCCTTCGCCGCGCCCCGCACCGGCGGGCTGTGGACGGAGCTGATCGAGGAGCTGGCCTCCCAGCTGCAGGCCGAGGGCGCCACCATCCGGCGTGACCGGGGCGAGTGGGGCCGGGAGCTGGTCGCCCGCAACGGGGACATCGTGGCCCGCGTCGTCGCCGTCGAGGGACCGCGGTGGCTGCTGCGCGGCGTCGGGACGGGTCCGGCGGCGCACGCCCTCGCCCTGCACGGGATGCTCCGCGAGGTGATGCGCGGCACCGTCGTGGTCCGCTCGTCCGACCCGCTGCCCGCCCGGTCGCTGCTGCCCCTCGAGGTGCCCGAGGACGTGCCGGAGGTGTTCCGCGAGTCGCTCTTCCAGTCGTTGCCGACCCGACCCCGGCAGCTCACGTCGCCCGACGGACCGGTGATCCCCATGATGCTGCCGCAGCGCAGTGACCCCGGGACGTCGCCCGGGCGCGGCTGAACGGAGCTACCCTGGCGTCGGACCCGATGGGGGTCCGGACGGCACCGCGGTGGCCGCGGTGTCCTTCACGAGGAGCGGACGATGGGCAAGAGCTCGGGGTTCGTGTCGCGGATGGTCCGCAAGCTCACCTCCGACGTGTCCGATCTGGACGCCGAGGACCTCTCGGCGGAGGCGGAGCGCTCCGGCTGCCAGCTGGCGGGCGACTGCGCCGGCTCCGGCGAGGCGATCACTGTCAAGGGCCGGCTGCGGTCGGTCGAGATCTGCCCGCGGGACTCCGTCGCCACGCTGGAGGCGGAGCTCTTCGACGGCACCGACGGTGTCACCCTGGTGTGGATGGGCCGGCGGCGCATCCCTGGCATCGAGCCGGGGCGCACGGTGCGGGCGAGCGGGCGGGTTGCGGTCCGCGACGGCCGCAAGGTCATCTACAACCCGTACTACGAGCTGCAGCGAGCGCCCTGAGGGAGCACCCATCCGCCACCCCGAGACCGGCCAGCCCCGCCACCAGACCGGGGGGCGCCACGCGCGCCCGGAGGATCCGCCGACGGACGCGTTCATCGCGTCCGACGAGACTGATCCGGCGGGTTCCCGGGCCGTGGGGCGCCCGGTCGCCCACCAGCCGCCCCGGCCCGACGCCCCGACGGCGCCGGTGTTCGGCCGCCGCACGGGCAGCAGACCCGTCCGCGACGGCCGGGTCGGCCGGGCGGTGGCGGACGACCCGAGCGACCGAGGCCCCGAGGCGGGACACGACGAGGACGACGGGCCCGACGCCACCGCGGAGCGTGCCCCGACGCTGCTCGAGCAGATGGGCGGCATCACCGGGGTGGTCTCCTCGGCCGTGCCGGTCGTGGTGTTCGTAGTCGCGCAGGCGATCTTCCATTCCCTCGTCACGTCGATCGTCGCCGCCGTGGTGTCCGCGGTCGTGGTGGCGGGGTGGCGGCTGGTGCGCGGCGAGAAGCTGCAGCCGGCGTTCTCGGGTCTGTTCGGGGTCGCGGTCTGCGCGTTCATCGCGTGGCGCACCGGGCAGGCCAAGGGCTTCTTCCTGCTGGGCATCTGGACCAGCCTGCTCTACGGCGGGGTCTTCCTGATCTCGATGGTGGTGCGCTGGCCACTGGTCGGGACCCTCTGGCACCTGGTGAACGGTGACGGGCAGCGCTGGCGGCGCTCGGGGCGGCTGCGTCGCGGGTACGACCTCGCGACGCTCGCCTGGGTGATCGTGTTCGGGGCGCGGTTCGTCGTCCAGCGCTGGCTCTACGACTCCGCCTACGCCGACACCTGGCTGGGCTGGGTCCGCCTCGCGATGGGTGTGCCGCTCGCCCTCCTCGCGGCCGCCGTGACCGTCTGGGCGATCCGGCGGGCCACCGGGGAGGCCACGGCCGAGCGCGAGGCAGCGGAGAGCGGGACCGCTGCGGCCTGACGTCAGCGTGTGGGGTCCGGCACCACCTGGACGGCGTGCACGCGGGCGGTGTCGGCCGGGGTCCAGCCCGGCGGCGGCACCACGTCCATCCACGCGTCGAGCGACTCCGGCCCGTAGTTGTGGCCGTGCCCGAACGGCACGGTCTGCGCCCGGATCATGTCCATGGTGACCTGCCAGAACGTCACCAACGGGTACCAGCGGACGCTGGGCAGGACGTCCTCGCCGCGCGGCTCGGTGAGCCAGTCGGGCCGGGACCAGAGCAGCTGTGGGCTCCACCAGACCACCGGGTCGCTGGGGTGCTGCAGGTAGACCACCCGCGGGTGGGGCCACGGTGCCGATGGCGCAGTCGCCAGGTGCGGGGTGATGCTCCCGCCACCGAAGCGCACCGTGCGCCCGTCCTCGACGACGGGGCGGATCTCCGGGCTCCCAGGGTCACGCCCTGCGACGAGGCCGTGCCAGAGGTCGGCGGAGTTCGGCGGGCCGTTCCACAGGGCGCCGTCGGCGCGGGATCGCACCGCGTCCACCGTCGGGAACGCCGCCTGGGATCCCAGCGAGCCGAGGCTCTCGCCGAACACGACGACCTGCGGGTGCGGCGCGCCGGGCGGGAGCGCGTCCACCGCGGCGCGCACCGCGTCGAACATCGTCGTGCCCGCGTCGCGCACCCGGTCGCCGTCGACCAGGAACGACAGCCCGCTGGGCAGCAGCGAGTACTGGCTGGTGACGAGGGCGGTGTCGCCGCCGCACGCGAGCTCGAGGGCGTTCACGGCCTCGGCGTCGGCGAACCCCGTGCCGGTCGTGGTGACGACCCCGATGACCGGCCGGGAGAAGGCCCCGGTGCGGGCGAGCTCGCGGACGGCGAGCTGCGCGCGCTCCCGCGCGTCCTGCGAGGCGCCGAGCCCGACGTAGACGCGGATCGGGTCGACCGCGGGGTGCCCGCTCGCGCGGGCGAGATCGGCGGGGGACGGCGTGGCGGTGACGAAGGTGCGCCCGCCGCGGCCGAGACTCTCCCAGCTGAGCAGCGAGGCCGGGGACCCGGAGCGCAGCGGATCGACGGGCTGGGTGGCCCCGCCGAAGACGCCCTCGTTCTGGGCGGCGAAGGCCCGGTCGAGCAGGGTGCGGGCGGGGTTGACCCCGGGGATGCCGGCGAGCGAGATCGCCGCGAGGACGAGGACGACGAGCACCACGACCCCGACGACCCGGCGCGGCCACCGCGGGAGCGCCCGCAACCCCCGGACCAGCACGAGCAGCGCGAGCAGGACGCCGAGGGCCACCGGGACGGCGAGCAGCCAGTCCGTGGGCTCCGGCCCGGCGACGCCGAGCAGGGCCGCCTGGTCGCCCTGCCACCGGAACCCCAGGAACCCCGCGATCGCCCAGACGATCAGGACCACGACGGTGATGAGGACCCACGCAGCCCCGTTCAGCCGCCGCCCCGTACGGCGGGTGAGTGGGCGCAGCAGCAGCCCGAGCAGCACCCCCACCAGGTAGCCGGCGGCGAGCATGACCCCGCTGACCAGGCCCTGAAGGAGCCCGGTGCGGGGGATGAGCGAGGGCGTCATCGCGAGGGCGCCGAGCGCCGTGCCGAGCAGCAGCCCGCCCGGGTGCAGGAGAGGGCGACGGCGGGTGGTGCGGACCGCTGGCGCCGCGGTCGGGTCGGGGAGGGTCGGTCGGGGCGCCGGGGGATGGGCCACGGGCGGGAGTCTGGCAGCGGATCACCAGAGCGGTGGCAGCGATGGTCCGTCGCTGGCACCTGACGTCACGATGAACCCTTCCTCCCATTCCGGGCGGGCGGCCCGGTCGTCACGCGGGGACGCCCTCGAGCACCTCCAGCACCGTCGCCACCACCGTCTCCGGGCTGTCCTCCTGCAGCAGGTGTCCCGCGTCCTCGACCACCCGCAGGTCGGCGCCCGGGATGCGCGCGGCGAGCTCGTGCGCCCGCTCGACCGGGATCCAGGCGTCCTGGGCGCCCCACAGGATCGTCGTCGGGCAGCGGACGTCGCCGAGGAGTTGGGCAATGTCGTCGGTGTACCGGTCGTCCATCTGTGCGACCTGCCGGTAGAACGCCGGCTGCCCGACCTCGCCGAGCCACGGGTCGAGGTAGCGGCGCAGCTCGGCCTCCTCGAGCGTGCGGTGTGTGGCGCCGCGGAGGTAGGCGCGCAGCACCGCCTCGTGGACGTAGGGCGGCATCGCGGCGTACGCGTCGGCGTGGCCGGCGGCGGCCCGAACGAGCTGGGAGCCCCACGGGCTGAGCGCAACCGGGTCGACCAGCGTCAGCGTGCGGTAGTCCCGCCCGTCGAGCAGGTGGGTGCGCAGGGCGGTGGCGCCGCCGAAGTCGTGGGCGATGACGTCGGGACGGTCCAGCCCCCAGTGGTCGAGCAGCGCCGCGAACAGCCGGTTCTGCACCCCCAGCGACACGTCCTGGTCCGCGTGCTTGTCCGAGACGCCGTAGCCGAGCAGGTCGAACGCGTACACGCGGCGGCGACGGGCCAGGTGCGGCGCGATCCGCCGCCACACCACCGAGGAGAAGGGCGTGCCGTGCAGCAGCACCAGGGGCTCGCCCTCGCCCTCGGCGCCCCAGCGCACCGCGTCGCCGTGGAAGGTGAACGTCTCCGTCAAATCCATTGTCTAACCCCTTTCATTGGTATTAGGGTTAGTGCATCGACCGAGGAGGTGTCAACCGTGGTCTGGGGACCCGAGGCGTTCGTCGGCGGCCACCCGGCGCTCGACTTCACCAACACCGTCGGCGGGTCCGGGCGGGAGCGCACCGAGCGCCTGGGCTCCTACGACGACGTCGTGGCGTGGTCGCGCGCGGCGGAGGTGCTCGACGACGCCGAGGCCGCGGCGCTGTCCGCCCTCGCTGCCGCTGACCCGGACGCGGCGGCCCGGGCCCTCGCCGATCTCCGGGAGCAGCGCGAGGCGCTCCACCGGTGGTTGGCGGCGTCGGTGACCGGCGGCGAGGGTGACCCGGCCGACCGGGCCCGCGTCACCGACGACGTCGTGGCCGCCCACCGCGCCGCCCGTCCGGCCGGGGACCCGACCCGGGGCCCGGCCTGGCTGGTGACGGTCGACGACGCCGGGCTCGCACTGCCGGGCCGGCGCCTCGCCCTGGCGACGGCGGCGCTGCTCGCGGGGGAGGAGCGCCGCCGGGTCGGGCTGTGCGGCCGCTGCTCGTGGCTCTTCCTCGACCCCTCGCCGTCGCGCCGGCGGCGCTGGTGCTCGATGGCGACCTGCGGGAACCGCGCGAAAGCGGCCCGCCACCATGCGCGGGCGACGGGGAGCTGAGGGCGCGGTGTCAGCAAGGGCACCCTCTCGGCGTGCTCCCCTTTCTCTGACGTCGGAACGGCGCCGTTCACCCGTCGTCGGGCCCGCCGGGTCCGCGTCCGGCCGCGAACCGGTGCACCCACCGGCGCTGGCCGCGGGTCTCGACGGCGCGCCGGTGATGGTGGGCACGGACCCACGCCAGCGCCTCGTCGGGGGCGAGCCCGTCGAGGACCGCGAGACAGGCGAGGACGGTGCCGGTGCGCCCGATGCCGCCGCCGCAGGCCACCTCGACGTCCTCACCGAGCGCGACGATCCGGTGGTGGGCTCCGACGATCGCGTCCGCGGCCTCGGTGGGGTGGCGGGGGAGCCGGAAGTCGGGCCAGACCAGCCACCGGTGCGGCCATGACAGGTCGGGGTCGTGACGTCGGGCGGCGCGGGGCGATCCCAGGTAGAGCCCGAACGCGGGCGTCGGACCGGGCGGGAGCCCGTGACGGAGCCCTCGGCCGCGGACCAGCCCGCCCCCGGGCAGGGCGATCGCTCCGTCGAGCACAGCCACTCCGGTCGACGAGGGGGCTTTCCTGCCACTGGATGCAAGCAACGACGCTTCGCTGGCAACTCCTCTAGATCAACTCCTGGCCACCCTCGTCCCGCGTCGTCAGCACCGTGTGGATCTCCTGCTCCACGCCCTCGCCGGCCACGAAGAGCATCTCGTCGCCGCCCTCGAGCGGGTCGTCGGACTGCGGCACGATCACCCGCCCGCCGCGCAGGATCGCCACCAGGGCGGCGTCGGCGGGCAGCGGCACGTCGCGTACCGGCCGGCCCGCGAGCGGGGTGTCCGACGGCAGCGTCACCTCGACGAGGTTCGCCTTGCCCTGCCGGAGTGTGAGCAGCCGCACGAGGTCGCCGACCGACACCGCCTCCTCGACCATCGCGGCGAGCATGCGCGGCGTCGAGACCGCGACGTCGACGCCCCAGGCCTCGGTGAACAGCCACTCGTTGCGCGGGTCGTTGACCCGCGCCACCACGCGGCGCACCGCGAACTCGGTCTTGGCGAGCAGCGAGACGACGAGGTTGACCTTGTCGTCGCCGGTGGCGGCGATGACGACGTCGCAGTCCTGCACCTGGGCGTCCTCGAGCGAGGCGACCTCGCAGGCGTCCGCGTGCACCCACTCGGCCTGCGGCACCGCCTCCGGCTCGACCTCGGCGAGGTCGCGCTCGATGAGCATGACCTCGTGTTCGTTCTCGATGAGCTCGGCGGCGATGGAGCGCCCCACGGCGCCCGCCCCGGCGATCGTCACGCGCATGCCGGCTACCCCCGCTCCACCGGTGCGGTCAGCGCCGCGTGGGTCACCGACGCGACGGTCCCGCTGACCGCCGCCGCGTAGACCACGTCGTCGGCCTGGATGACCGTGTCGGGCCTCGTCAGCACGCCGGTGCCGAAGCGGACGAGGAAGGCGACGCGGCTGCCCGTCGCCTCCTCCAGCTCGGTGACCGGGTGGCCGGACCAGTCCTCGTGGAACGGCAGCTGCATCATCGCGACGGTGCCAGAGGGGTCGCGCCACGCGGTGGCGACGCCGTCGGGCAGGAGCATCCGCAGGAAGCGGTCCGTGGTCCACGGGACCGTGGCCACCGTCGGGATCCCGAGCCGCTCGTACACCGCGGCGCGCTTGGCGTCGTAGATCCGCGCGACCACGGTCTCGACGCCGAAGGTCTCGCGCGCGACACGCGCGGAGATGATGTTGGAATTGTCACCGGACGAGACCGCCGCGAACGCCTCCGCCCGGTGGATGCCGGCGGAGGTGAGGACCTCGCGGTCGAACCCGACGCCGACGACCTCCTGGCCGTGGAAGTCGTTGCCCAGGCGGCGGAACGCCTGCGGGTCGCGGTCGACGACCGCCACCTCGTGACCGAGGCGCTCCAGCGACAGGGCCAGCGCCGATCCCACGCGGCCGCAGCCCATGACGACGATGTGCACGCGTCCTCCCGTCGCCGCGGACCGCTCCGGTCCCCGGCCGCCCCGACCTCCGACCCGCCCGTGTGTGGGCCCGGCGTCCCTCGCCGCGCACGCTATCGGGTGCCCGCGATAGTCGGCGCGGGAACGGGGGTTCGCCTCCGGCTCGTGCGTGCGTTTCCGTGTCAGGACACGGAAACGCACGCACACGCGCTCCGCGCCAACGCGGCCTACGCTCTGCGCCGTGCCCAGGCTCGCGACCGCCGCGAAACGCCTCGTGCTCGGACTCCCGTTCCGCAGCGACGAGCTCTCGGACACGCTGCTGCGCAAACGCATCGCGCTGCCGGTGTTCGCCTCCGACGCCCTCTCCTCGGTGGCGTACGCCCCGCAGGAGGTCCTGGTCACGCTCTCGCTGGCCGGACTCGGCGCCTACGTGTTCTCGCCGTGGATCGGCGTGGCCGTCGTCCTCGTGCTCGCGACCGTGGTGATCAGCTACCGGCAGAACGTGCACGCCTACCCCTCCGGCGGCGGCGACTACGAGATCGCGACGGTGAACCTGGGTCCGTACGCGGGCCTGACCGTCGCGTCCGCGCTGCTCGTCGACTACACGCTCACGGTCGCGGTGTCGATGTCCTCGGCCGCGGACAACCTCGGCGCACTCATCCCGTTCGTCGGGACGCACAAGGTGCTCTTCTGCGTGGCGGCGATCCTCGTGCTCACCGCGGTCAACCTGCGCGGTGTGCGCGAGTCCGGGGCGGCGTTCGCGATCCCGGTCTACTGCTTCATCGCGAGCCTCGTCGCCCTGATCGTCGTCGGGGTGATCCGGATCGTCGTGATCGGCGAGCCGCTGACCGCCCCCAGTGCCGGGATCAGCATCGTCGCGGAGGACCAGCAGCTCTCGCAGTTCGCGCTGATGTTCCTGGTGCTGCGCTCGTTCACCCAGGGCTGCGCGGCGCTGACCGGCGTCGAGGCGATCTCCAACGGCGTCCCGGCGTTCCGCAAGCCGAAGTCCCGCAACGCCGCGACCACCCTCGCGATGCTCGGGCTCATCGCGGTGAGCCTCTTCGCCGGGATGCTGGCGCTGGCCCGCGCCACCGGGGTGCGCCTCGCCGAGGACCCGGACATCCAGCTCACCGGTGCGCCTCCCGGCTACAAGCAGGACACGCTGATCGCCCAGCTCGCCGAGACGATCTTCCGCGGGTTCCCGCCCGGCTTCTGGGCCGTGACAGTCTTCACGGCGCTGATCCTGATGCTGGCCGCGAACACGGCGTTCAACGGCTTCCCGGTGCTCGGCTCGATCCTCGCCCAGGACCGCTACCTGCCCCGCCAGCTGCACACCCGGGGCGACCGGCTCGCCTTCTCCAACGGGATCCTCTTCCTCGCGTTCTTCGCGATCGTGCTCGTCGTGGGGTTCGGCGCGCAGGTCACGGCCCTCATCCCGCTCTACACGGTGGGCGTGTTCGTGTCGTTCACCCTGTCCCAGACCGGGATGGTGCGGCACTGGAACCGGTTGCTGCGCACCGAGACCGGGACGTCCGAGCGGCGGCACCTGCACCGGGTGCGGCTGGTCTCCGGGTTCGGGGCGACGATGACCGGGGTCGTCCTCGTCGTCGTGCTCGTCACCAAGTTCGCGGTGGGGGCGTGGATCGCCCTCGTGGCGGGGGCCCTGGCCTTCGCGCTCATGGTCTCCATCCGCAAGCACTACGACCGGGTGGCCGAGGAGATCGCCGCGCCGGAGGTCATCGACGCCGTCCTGCCCAGCCGCAACCACGCCGTCGTGCTGGTCTCGACGGTGCACCTCCCGACGCTGCGGGCGGTCGCGTACGCCCGCGCGACGCGGCCCGACGTGCTCGAGGCGATCACGGTCAACGTCGACGACGCCGACACCCGCAAGGTGGTCGCCGACTGGGAGCACCGCCAGCTCCCGGTGCCGCTCAAGGTGCTGGAGTCGCCCTACCGGGAGATCACCCGGCCGATCCTGCAGTACGTCAAGCGGATCCGGACCGACAACCCGCGCGACGTCGTCACCGTGTTCATCCCCGAGTACGTGCTCGGGCGCTGGTGGGAGCAGTTGCTGCACAACCAGAGTGCTTTGCGGCTCAAGGGCCGGCTGCTGTTCCAGAAGGGCGTGATGGTCGTCAGCGTGCCCTGGCAGCTGGAGTCCTCGGCCCGCGCGGCCGCCCGGCGACCGCCGTTGGCGCCCGGGGTGGCCCGCCGCGGCTACGAGGCGCCCCCGCCCAGCGCCGGCGGTCCGCGACCGAACCCCCCCGACACGACCGGCACGCTGCCGCCGCGGGGCCCGTCGTCCGGCACGACGGGCTCGCCGAACGAACCTGCCGGCCCGGACGGGGCGCCGCGCCCCGGTGCCGATGTCCGCTGATCCCGGCGGCGCCCTGACCGCGGCGGGTGGGCAGGCGGATTCGTGGGTGGACCGCATGCTCGACGTCGAGGTCGGTCCCGTCGCGCACGGCGGGCACTGCGTGGCCCGCCACGAGGGGCGCGTGGTCTTCGTGCGCCACGCCCTGCCCGGGGAGCGGATCCACGCCGTCGTCACCGAGGACGGCGGCGGGTCCTTCTGCCGGGCCGACGCGGTCGCGGTGCTGCGGGCGGCGCCGGGGCGGGTCGAGCCGGTGTGCCCGTGGGCCGGCCCGGGCGGGTGCGGGGGCTGCGACTTCCAGCACGCCGACCACGACACCCAGCGCGCGCTCAAGGCCGCCGTGGTGGCCGAGCAGCTCGCCCACCTCGCCGGGATCGAGCGCGAGGTCGTCTGCGAGGCGCTGCCGGGCGGACCGCTGGGCTGGCGGACGCGGCTGCGGATGGCGGTCACCGACGACGGCCGGCCCGGGCTCCGGGCGCACCGCAGCCACGAGGTGCTCCCGGTCGGCACCTGCCCGATCGCGGCGCCCGGCGCGCTCGAGCCCGTGCTCGCGCGGGAGTGGACGCCGACCGCGGAGATCGAGATCGTGCGCGACGCGGCGGGGGAGACCCACGCCGCCGAGCTGCTCGAGGGGGAGCGGCATCCCGAGCTCGGGTCCGGGGTCGCCCACGAGCACGCCGCCGGGCGGGACTGGGAGCTTCCGGCGCCGGCGTTCTGGCAGGTCCACCCCGGAGCAGCGGACGCCGTCGTGGCCGCGGTCCTCGAGGGGGTCGGTGACCTCGGGGCCGGCGAGACGGTGTGGGACCTCTACGGGGGTGCCGGGCTCATCGCGGCGGCCCTCGCGGAGCGGGTCGGATCGGAGGGGACGGTCGTCCTCGTGGAGTGCGACCCCGACGCCACCGCCGCGGCGGGCGCGAACCTGGCCGATCTGCCCGCGTGCCGGGTGGTCCGCGGCCGGGTCGAGAAGGTGCTCGACTCGCTGGTGCGCTCCGACGGCGCACCCGACGTCGTCGTCGCCGACCCGCCCCGCAAGGGCCTGGGACGGCACCAGGCCGGGCGCCTCGGGGCGCTCGGCGCCCGCCGGGTCGTCCACGTCGCCTGCGACCCGGCGGCACTGGCCCGCGACGTCGCGGCGCTGGGCGAGGCCGGGTACCGCCTCGAGCACCTGCGGGTGTTCGACGCGTTCCCGATGACCCACCACGTGGAGTGCGTCGCCACCCTGGTGCGCGGGACCGGGCCGTGAGCTGCCCCACCCCGCCCGAAGGACTGGTCGCGCTCGGCCTCGTCCCGGCCGGACCGGTGAGCTTCCTCGACGGGGCGGGCCTGGTCGACCACCACTGCCATTCGGTGGCCGCCGACGACCTCGACCGGCCCGCGTTCGAGGCGATGCTCACCGAGGGGGAGCGGCCGGCCCCGGGCACCTCGGCGTTCGACTCGGCGCTCGGCTTCTCGGTGCGCCGCTGGTGCGCCCCGGTCATCGGCCTCCCGGCGCACGCGCCCGCCGACGAGTACCTCGCGCGCCGCGCGGAGATCGGCGCCGGCACCGTCTCCCGGGCGCTGCTGCGCGCCGCGGGCACGGAGGCGCTGCTGGTCGACCACGGGTTCGCCGCCGGGGACCTGCTGGGGCTCGACGAGCTGGCCGAGACCGCCGGCGTACCGGTCGGCGAGGTGGTGCGCCTCGAGGCGGTCGCCGAGGACGTCGCCGACGCGGGGGTGGACGCCGCCGGGTACGGCGACGCGGTGACCGCCGAGGTCTCCCGGCGCACCGCGCCCGGGGCGCGTCCCCTCGCCGTCGCGTGCAAGACCGTGCTCGCCTACCGCGCGGGCCTCGACGTCGACCCGCGGCGGCCCGAGCCCGCGGCGGTGGCCGCCGCCGCGGACACCTGGCTGCCACGGCGGGCCGCCGAGCGCGCCCCGCTGCGCGACCCGGTGCTGCTGCGCCACGGCATCTGGTCGGGCCTCGACACCGGGCTGCCGCTGCAGGTGCACACCGGGTTCGGCGACGCCGACGAGGACCTGCACCGGTCGGACCCCGCGCTGCTCGCCGGCTTCGCGCGCCTCGTCGAGCCACTCGGTGTGCCGCTGATGCTGCTGCACACCTACCCCTACCACCGTCAGGCCGCGTGGCTCGCCCAGGTGTTCTCCTGCGTGCACGTGGACGTCAGTCTCGCGGTGCCCTACGTCGGCGCGCGCTCCCGGTCGGTGATCGCCGAGATGCTCGAGCTCGCTCCCTTTGCCAAGGTGCTCTACGCCTCGGACGCGTACGGCCTGCCCGAGCTGCACCTGCTGGGCGCGCTGCGGTTCCGGGCGGCCCTCGGTGGACTGCTCGAACAGGCCTGCGCGACCGACGAGATCGCTCCTGCCGACGCCGAACGGGTGGCCACCATGATCGCTCGCGAGAACGCCCGCCGGGTCTATCCACGGATGCCCGCGTGACCGGGCCGGGAGACGGAGCGCAGCGGAGCTCGACCGTCGGGTCGGGAGACGGAGCGCAGCGGAGCTCGACCCTCGGGTCGGGAGACGGAGCGCAGCGGAGCTCGACCCTCGGGTCGTCCCCATCCGCCACCGATGACGTCCTCCCGACGGCGGACCCGGCTGTGCCGCTAGTGCCGCCCGCCCTGTCCGCGGCCCTCGAGGCGGAGCTGGCCGCCGCGGTCGAGCTGCGGCACGCGCTGCACCGCGAGCCCCGGGTCTCCGGCGACGAGGCCGACTCCCGCGACGCGGTGGCCGGAGCCCTCGGGTCCGTCCTCGAGCCCGTGGCCGACACCGGCGGCATGCTGCGCCTCGGTGGGCCGGGGCCCGCCGTCGCCGTGCGCGCGGAGCTGGACGCGCTCCCGGTGGTGGAGCAGACGGGGCTGCCGTTCGCCGCCGTGCCCACCCTCGCCCAGCCCGCCGCCCACGTCTGCGGCCACGACGTCCACGTCGCCGCCCTCGTGGCGCTCGCCCGCGCCGTCGCCGCGGCCGGCCCGGAGCTGCTGCCCGCCCCGCTGCTCGCGGTCTTCCAGCCGCGGGAGGAGAAGGCGCCGAGCGGCGCGGCCGACGTCGTCGGCTCCCCGACCTTCCGTGCGCACACCCCCGGGGCCGTGCTCGGTGTCCACGTCCAGCCGGAGCTGCCCCGCGGGGTGGTCTCCGCCCGCGACGGGGCGGTCAACGCCTCGTCCGACGAGATCGAGATCGTCGTGCGCGGTCGCGCCGGGCACGGCGGCTACCCGCACCGCACGCGCGACCCCGTGCTCGCGCTCGCTCAGGTGGTCGTGTCGATCCAGCAGGTGGTGTCGCGGCGGGTGAACCCCCTGGAGGCGGGGGTGGTGACGATCGGGCAGCTCACCGCGGGCAGCGCGCCCAACGTGGTGCCCGCCGAGGCCACCGCCCGCGGCACCGTCCGCGCCCTCGACGCCGACCGCGACGAGATCCTCGACGCGGTGCACGAGATCGTCGAGCACACCGCCGCCGCGCACGGGTGTACCGGCGAGGTGCGCGTGGTGCCCAACGAGCCCGCCGTCGTCAACGACGACCGCCTGGCGTCCGCGGTCGCCGCGGCCCTCGGCGAGCGGGGCGGCCACGCCACGGGGCTCGCCCTGGACACCACGTTCCGCTCGTGCGGCGCGGACGACTTCTCCCACTACACGGCGGGGGAGGACGCTGCCCCCGTCCCGGCCATGATGCTCTTCGTGGGCACGGCCGACCCCGACGCCGTGCTCGGCAGCGCCGCCGGACTGCACCACCCGGCGTTCTCGCCCGACGACGCCATGGTCGGCGAGGTCGCCCGTGCCCTGCTCGCCGCCGTGGTCGCGGCAGGGCACCAGCTCACCGCGCCGTCCGACCCCCCAGACGCACGAGCCCAGGAGCCCCGGTGACCGAGATCCGTCACTTCAGCCAGGCCTTCCTCCGCGACCCGTTGCACGTCGCGGCCCTGTTCCCGAGCTTCCCGCCGCTGTGCCGCCAGGCCATCGCGCCGCTGCCCGCGACCGGGGACCCCGTCGTCCTCGACCTCGGCGCGGGCACCGGCTCGGTGACCGACGAGATCCAGAAGGTGCTGCAGGGCCGCGGGCGCCACATCGCGATCGAGTTCGACGAGGCGATGGCCGAGGTCCTGCGCGAGCGGCATCCCGAGGTCGAGGTCGTCTGCGACGACGCCCACGCCGCCGTCGAGAAGCTGCTCGCCGAGGGCGTGCGGGCCGACCTGTCGGTCTCGGGGCTCCCGTGGCTCGCCACCGCCCCGAAGGACCGCTCGATCTTTCCGCTGCTGGCCCGGCTGGCCGCCCCCGGCGGTGCGGTGACACAGCTCGCCCACGCCTGGATCCGCTTCTTCCCGACGGCCAAGCAGGTGCAGCGCAATCTGGAGGCCACGTTCGAGGAGGTGGTGGTCAGCCGCACGGTGTGGGCCAACGTGCCCCCCGCGGTGGTCTACGTCGCACGCCGTCCACGAACCCTGTGAGGGGCGCGCCCGCCGGGTCGGACACCGCGCCCGGGCAGCCGCAGGGCCTGCGCTCGCCGCTGTTCTCCGTAGACTGACCGCGGCCCGTGCGCCGGGCCCGATCCGGGACCCGTGAGAGATGAGGCGAGGAGCAGTGAGCCTGCTGCAGCGCGTCCGCACCCCGGCCGACCTGAGGGCGCTCGCCGCCGACGAGGTCGACTTCCTGGCCGCCGAGATCCGCGGCTTCCTCGTGGACAAGGTGTGCCGCACCGGCGGCCACCTCGGGCCGAACCTGGGTGTCGTCGAGCTCACGCTCGCGCTGCACCGGGTCTTCGACTCCCCGCGCGACGCACTGGTGTTCGACACCGGCCACCAGAGCTACGTCCACAAGATCGTCACCGGGCGCTCCGGCGCGTTCGACGGCCTGCGCCAGGGCGGGGGCCTGTCCGGCTACCCGAACCGTGCCGAGAGCGAGCACGACCACGTCGAGAACTCCCACGCCTCCACCGCGCTCTCCTGGGCGGACGGGCTGGCCAAGGCCGACGCGCTGCTGGGCCGCGAGCGCTCCGTGGTGGCGGTGGTCGGCGACGGTGCCCTCACCGGCGGGATGTGCTGGGAGGCCCTCAACAACATCGCCGGGTCCGACCGGCCGGTCGTCATCGTCGTCAACGACAACGGCCGCTCCTACGCCCCGACCATCGGCGGCCTGTCCGAGCGGCTCTCGACGCTGCGGCTCGCCCCGCGCTACGAGGAGGTCCTCGAGCACGGCAAGCGTGCGCTGCAGAGGATCCCGGTGGTCGGGCGGCCGCTGTACTCGGCGGCACACGCGGCCAAGGCCGGGGTGAAGGACGCGATCACCCCGCAGGCGCTGTTCTCCGACCTCGGCATCAAGTACGTCGGCCCCGTCGACGGGCACGACATCGGGGCCCTGGAGACCGCGCTGGCGGCCGCCCGGGACTTCGGCGCGCCGGTGATCGTGCACGCCGTCACCTACAAGGGCCGGGGGTTCCCCTCGGCCGAGCAGGACCAGGCCGACCAGATGCACTCGGTCGGCGTGCTCGACCCGGACACCGGCCTGCCGGTCGGCCCGAAGCCCCGCGAGTGGACCTCGGTGTTCACCGACGCGATGCTCGAGCTCGGCCGCGAGCGCTCCGACGTCGTGGCCATCACCGCCGCGATGCCCGGCCCGACGGGGCTCTCGGCGTTCGGCGAGGCCTACCCGGAACGGCTCTTCGACGTCGGGATCGCCGAGGCGCACGCCATGACCTCCGCGGCCGGGCTCGCGCACGGCGGGCTCCACCCGGTCGTGGCGATCTACTCGACCTTCCTCAACCGGGCCTTCGACCAGCTGCTCATGGACGTCGCCCTGCACCGCGAGCCGGTCACCGTGGTCCTCGACCGCGCCGGGGTCACCGGCAGCGACGGTGCCAGCCACAACGGGATGTGGGACCTCTCGGTCATGGGGATCGTCCCGGGCCTGCGGGTGGCCGCACCGCGCGACGCGGTGACCCTGCGCGAGGAGCTGCGCGAGGCCGTCGAGGTCTCCGACGGCCCCACCGCCCTGCGATGGTCCAAGGGCGCGGTGCCGGGCGAGGTGCCCGCGCTGCGCCGTCTCGGTCCGGGTGGGGTCGACGCGTCCGGTGGCCCCGGGGCGGTGGACGTGCTCGCCGAGCCCGGCCGGCTCTCCCGCGCCGCCCCGCGCCCCACCTCGGTCGAGCTCCTCGACGACGACGAGACCCCGGGCGTGCCCGACGTCCTGCTCGTCGCCGTCGGTGCCTTCGGCCAGCTCGGCATCGAGGCCGCGGACCGGCTGACGGCGCACGGGATCGGGGTCACCGTGGTCGACCCCCGCTGGTGCCAGCCCGTCCCCGAGGCACTGTGCGAGCTCGCGGCCGCGCACCGGCTCGTGGTGACCGTCGAGGACGGCGGGCGCCACGGCGGGTTCGGGTCGGCGGTGGCCGACCGGCTCGCCGAGGCCGGGATCGACGTCCCGGTGCGCCGGATCGCCCTCGACCAGGAGTTCCTCTCCCACGACAGCCGGGGCGCGATCCTCACCGCGGCCGGCCTGACCGACCAGGACGTGGCCCGCCGGATCACCGAGTGGGTCTCGGGCCGCGCCGAGCACACGGTGCCGGTGGTCTCCTCGCTGCCTCGGGCGGCGGGTGACGGCGGGCGCTGAACGGGTCCTGGCCGCCCCGTCGCCGCCCGGCCCGGTGCCAGCGAAGCCCCTATCGGCGTGCTCCCCTGACTGCTTGCGTCCAGTGGCAGGAAAGCCACTCCGTCGGCGGGCGCGCCCGCCCACCCGATCGACGAGATCCGCCCAGCGAATCCTCAGCCCCCGCTCAGGCGGACGGTGGCATCGTGAGGGTGTGCGGATTCTGATCGTGGAGGACGAGCAGGCCCTGGCGGATGCGCTCGCCCGCGGCCTGCGCCGTGAGGGGATGGCGGTCGACGTCGCCTACGACGGCGACACCGGCTCCGAGAAGGCCTCGGTGACCCGCTACGACGTCGTGGTCCTCGACCGCGACCTCCCGGGTCGCTCCGGGGACGAGCTGTGCGCCGAGATGGCGGGCGGCGTCACCCGGGTGATCATGCTGACGGCCAGCGGGACGCTGCGCGACAAGGTCGCCGGTCTCGCCCTGGGCGCCGACGACTACCTCGCCAAGCCCTTCGACTTCCCCGAGCTCGTGGCGCGGATCCGGGCGCTGGGCCGCCGGGCCACGCCCGCGACGCCGCCGGTGCTCGAGGCCGCGGGCGTGGTGCTCGACCCGGCGAAGCGCACCGTCCTGCGCGACGGCGGGCCGGTCGACCTCACCCGCAAGGAGTTCGGCGTCCTCGAGGTGCTGCTCGCCGCGGGCGGCGCCGTGGTGTCGTCCGAGGAGCTGCTCGAGCGGGTCTGGGACGAGAACGCCGACCCCTTCACCACGACCGTGCGGGTCACCGTCATGACCCTGCGCAAGAAGCTGGGCGAGCCCGGCATCATCGACACCGTCGTCGGATCCGGCTACCGCGTCCGCACCGACGCCCACGCGGGGGTCTGAGGACCCTCACGTCGCCGGGACCCGGAGCATCTCCCGGGCCTCGACACACGTCGCCGGGCGACGCCCGAGCGCCGCGAGCAGGGACACGGCCTCGTCGAGCAGCGCCGGCATCGAGGCAGGTCACTCGACCGCCATCTCCCGAGGATGCCTCACCCCGGGAGAAACCTCACCCGATCGGCGGATCGGTGCCAGAGACCGTGACTCGCACAGCTCCGCACGCGTTGACGCCACGTATTCAGATGGTCGCTCTGGGTAGCGGCCGCTGACGCTCCCCACGAGAGGAACTCCCATGGCCATGATGCACAAGACCGTCCTCGCCACCGCCCTGATCAGCTCGGGTCTGGTCGCCACCACCGGCATGGCGTTCGCCAGCGACCACGGCGACGCGACGGTCCAGAAGGGCTTCGTCAACTCGAGCGACTTCGCCCCGAACACCACCGCCGACGTGTGCAACAACGACGTCCCGGTCAACGTCCTCGGCGTCCAGGTGCCCGTCCAGGACAACGCGGTCGGCGTGCCGATCGCCTCGGCGGCCGGCCACGGCAACGGGGCGGCCATCGCCAAGTCGTGCTCGAACCCGATCCACGCGATCAACTGACGCACACCGCGCTCGCAACGGGCCCGGTCCCGCGCCCCGAGGCGTGGGACCGGGCCCGTGGCGTGTGCGGGTCCCGCTCGTTGAACGGAGCGGACGGGTCCGCCGGGCAGGTCCCAGGTCGAGGGGAGGGAACGATGGCGGGGCGCGACGAGGTCACGGCGCTCTTCGCGCAGGCGCTCGACGGCGACGAACGGGCCGAGCTCGAGCTCGGACGCCGATGGCTCGACGACGGGGACACCACCGCCGGGCGGGCCGCGCACGCCCTCGCGGCCGCCGCCCTCGCCGAGCTGGAGCGCGACCCGGTCTACCGCGCCTGGACCGACGCCTCGCCGCTGGCCGCCCGCGTCGCCGCGTGGGCCCGACCCGAGCGCGCCCCCGGACCGGACGCCCGGCTCACGCGGGGGCACCGCGGGCGGACGTAGGCTCGGACACCGTGTTCCGCCGTGTCGACCGTGCCCCCGAGGAGGGCAGACCCGCGGCGGCGTCGCGCGCGCGCCGGCGGCGCGGTCCGGGGCTGCGGGTCCGACTCACCCTGCTCGCGACGGGACTCGTCGCCGCCGTCAGCGCGGTCCTGCTGTGGCTGGGGTGGATGCTCGTCGGCGAGGTGGCCGCGTCCCTGCCGACGCTGCCGCCGCAGACCCCGGTCCTCGTCGACGGCGTGTCGGTGCCCGCCGGGGAGATCGCCGCCGCGCTCGGGCACAGCGCGCGCACCGAGGTGCTGCAGGTCGGGACCATCGCGTTCGCCCTGGTGGTGGTGGCGGCGGCGATGGTGTCGTGGGTCCTGACGGGGCACGTGCTCCGCCCGGTCCACGAGGTCACCGCGACCGCGCGACGGCTCTCCGCGGAGTCGCTCGACGAGCGCATCGACCTCGAGGGCCCGCGCGACGAGGTCGCCGAGCTGGCCGACACCTTCGACGCGATGCTCGACCGACTGCAGGCGGCCTTCGACGCCCAGCGCCGGTTCGTCGCCAACGCCAGCCACGAGCTGCGCACCCCGCTGGCAGTGCTGCGCACCGAGATCGACGTGACCCTCGCCGACCCGGAGGCCGACGTCGCCGAGCTGCGCCGCATGGCCGGCGTCCTGCGTGACGCCACCCGCCGCGCCGAGGGCCTCGTCGAGGGGCTGCTGCTGCTCGCCCGCACGGAGGCCGCCCAGCACCGTCCGGCCGGCGCGGACGAGCCCGTGGACCTCGACCTCGCGGCGCACGGCGCCCTGGACGCGGTGCGCGCCGAGGTGGAGTGCCGGCGGCTGCGCGTCGAGATCACCCCCGACGGGCGGGAGGCGCCCGTCGTCGTCGGGGACGCCGCCCTGCTGGAGCGGGTCGTCGGCAACCTCGTCGAGAACGCGGTACGGCACAACGTCGAGGGCGGCTGGCTCTCGGTGACCACGCGGTTCCTCGCCGAGGATGCAGCTGAGCACGCCGAGAGGGGTGTCCCGCAGGTGGAGCTCGTCGTCGCATCGTCGGGCCCGCAGCTCGACCCGGAGCGGGTGCCCGACCTGTTCGAGCCGTTCCGCCGGGGCACCGACCGCGTCGGGACGGGCTCGGGACTCGGCCTGTCGATCGTGCGCGCGGTGGTGCGCTCGCACGGCGGCTCGGTGGCCGCCGAGCCGGTTCCCGACGGTGGCCTGTCGGTGCGGGTGGTGCTCCCGGCGGCGCCGGAGGATCAGGCGTCGGGGTCGCTGAACACCGGGGTGACGGTCCCCACCTGACCCTGGGCCGGCTCCCGGCCACCCCGTCGTCGCCGTCGGGACCGGCCCGAGCTGCTCCGGGACCCGCGGACCCCCTCCGTTCCGGCGTCGGCCGACTCGTCCGGGCGCTCGGCGCGGCGCGAGCCCTCCGACGCCGGCGGTCCGGTGGCGTGCAGCGCCTCGAGGAGGCCCGGCACGGCCAGCTCCCGCTGCCAGGGACGGGCGCCGCCGGCGGCGAGCACGGCGTCGACCGAGCCTGCGTCGAGGCGTTCGGGCGGGGTCCAGCACAGCCGCCGCACCAGGTCGGGCTGCAGCAGGTTCTCGACCGGGGTGTCCCACTGCTCGGCGAGGGCGGCGAGGTGGGCGCGCGCGGCCGTGAGGCGCGCGGCGGCGTCCGGGTCCTTGTCGGCCCAGCGGTTGACCGGTGGCGGCCCCTCACCGGCGGGGGAGGTCTCGGGGAGCTCCGCGGCGGGCAGCGTCGCGCCCGCGCGGATCGCGCGCCACCAGCGGTCGGCGAGCCGGCGCTGGGCGCGTCCGCGATACACCGGCAGCGCCACGAGCTCGTCGGGGTCGGCGGGCTCGCGCACGGCGGCGTCGACGATGGCCGCGTCGGGCAGCAGCCGCCCGGGGGCCACGTCGCGGGAGGCGGCGAGCTGGTCCCGTGACTCCCACAGCGAGCGGACGACGGCGAGCTGGCGGGGCCGGCGCACCTTGTGGAGCCCGGAGGTGCGCCGCCAGGGCTCGGCCCGCCGCGGCGGGGGCCCGGCCAGGCGGACGGCCTCGAACTCCTCGGCCGCCCACCGGCTCTTGCCCTGGCTCTCGAGGTCGGCGGCGAGCAGGTCGCGCATCGGCACGAGCAGTTCGACGTCGAGGGCGGCGTAGACGAGCCAGTCGGCGGGCAGCGGCCGGGTGGACCAGTCCGCCGCGCCGTAGCCCTTGCGCAGCCGGACGCCGAGGAGGCGTTCGGCGAGCGGACCCAGGCCGACCCGGGCATAGCCGGCGAGGCGCCCGGCGAGCTCGGTGTCGAAGAGTGCGTCCGGGCGCATGCCGACCTCGGCGAGGCAGGGCAAATCCTGGGAGGCGGCGTGCAGCACCCACTCGACCCCGCGCAGCGCCTCGCCGAGGACCGCGAGGTCGCCGTCGAGCGCCACGGGGTCGACGAGGGCGGAGCCGGCGCCCTCCCGGCGCAGCTGCACCAGGTAGGCCCGCGCGGAGTACCGGAACCCCGACGCCCGTTCGGCGTCCAGGGCCACCGGCCCGCTCCCGGCCGCCATCGCCTCGGCGAGGGCGGTCAGCCCCGCGCGGTCGGTGACCAGCTCGGGCACGCCCTCGGCGGGGGCCAGGAGGTCGACGACGTCCGCGCCGGACCCCGTCTCGTCGACCTCCCGGCCCTCCGCTGCCGTCCCGGCGGTGCCGGGATCGTCAGGGGTGCTCAGCGGATGACGCCGGCCCGCATGGCCAGCGCGACCATCTGGGCGCGGTCGCCCGTGCCGAGCTTGCGTCCGATGCGCGAGAGGTGGCTCTTGACCGTCAGGGCCGAGAGGCTCAGCGCGTCACCGATCTCCTTGTTCGAGCGCCCGTCGGCGACCAGCTGGAGCACCTCGACCTCGCGGGCCGACAGCTCCCGCGGGGTGTTGTCGGTGGCCGGTACCCGGGTGCCCGCAGCGAGGAGCGGGGCGACCGAGGGGTCGGCGTAGAGGCCGCCCTCCAGCACCCGCCGCACGCCGTCGGTCACGATGCCGGGCGAGGCCGACTTCAGCAGGTACGCCTGGGCGCCCGCCTGGAACGCCGCGCGCACCGCGGACGGGTCGTCCGAGGCCGCCAGCACCACCACGCGGTTCCAGCCCTGGGCGCGCAGCTCGGCGATCAGGTCGAGCCCGCTGCCGTCCGGCAGACCGAGGTCGAGGATCGCGAGGTCGCACGGCCCGGAGGCCAGAGCCCGCGTACGGGCCTCGGAGATCGAGGCCGCCTCGTGGACGGTGCCCGCGCCCATCGAGGACAGCCGCTGCGCGATGGCCTCGCGCAGCAGCGGGTGGTCGTCGACCACCAGCACAGAGAACATCTCTTCCCGCGGATGCGGGACCATCGCCGGCGGCAACAGCCCGCTCGCGACGCCTCGTAGAGCCATCCCTGGGCCCACGGTAGCCACGTCAACTACCTCCCTGGAGTCGGTCTTGCCCCCCGACGTGACGCACCTGGAACCCCCGGTCGCCGACCGCGCCGCCGAACGGCCGAGGAAGTGCGTCGCGGGAGAACATATCCCCCCTGGCGAGTTAACGAGAGCATTAGGGCCAACTTCGCTCGGTGGAGTTTCGCTCGGAACAGCAGCGTCGTCACTCCTTGGTGTGGATCATCGACGCTCCGTCGCCTCCTGGTGACACACAGTGTAGTCACTGTGACGGTGAGTGCTCAAAGGCCCCGTTTGCCCCAGGGTCATTGCAACGTTCGACCCAATCTGTGCTCAACATCGGCCGTAGTGTCTCAGCGACGTTCGGCGGCGGCGCTGTGACCCGCTCGCGGCGGGTCGTTCACCCGCGTTGGCGAAGCGCTGATGCATCCGGCAGATGCACACATGTCGGCGCCGTGGCCTGCGGAAATGGTGACATCGGCACCAGTGGTACCGGGAAATGGGGGGTCGAGAACTGACGGGAAGCGCTTCGCAGAGAGACGATGCGAACCGGGATGTCTCCCGTCGATCACTCCGCCGGCTCAGCCGGGCCGGCGGGCCGCGAGGCTCGCGACACCCACCGGGGGCAGCCCGGCCGCCGTCGCCAGCACCGTCGTGAACGCCGTACCGTGGTCGGTGAGGTCGACCGGCCCGTCGCCGAGCACCGGCGTCCACGACGCCCGCAGCTCGAGGTCCGTGACGTGCGAGGGCCCGGAGATGTCGCCGAAGCGCACCGACGAGGTCTGGGTGACGGTGCCGCCGACCGCCGTCGAGTCGGCCCCGCTCTCCTCGAGCGCGCCGGTGAGCCAGGACCAGGCGACCTCGGGGAGCAGCGGGTCGTTCGCGTGCTCGGGGTCGAGCTCGGCGCGCACGAAGGTCACCAGCCGCAGCGTGCCGTCCCACGCCTCCTGGCCGTCGGGGTCGTGCAGCAGCACCAGGCGGCCGGTGACGAGCACCTCGGGCTCGTCGTCCGACGGGTCCATCGTCGGGGAGACCACCTCGGCGCTCCACGCGGCCGACCAGGGCGCCAGCCGCTGTGGTGGGCGCATGTCGCGCAGCTCGATCTCGGGGCGGGGGCGCAGAGCGGCCAGCGACTCCACGGCCCGCCGGAACGTCTCGGGGGCGGTCGCAGCAGCCGTCACCTCGCGGAGGGTAGGTGGCCCGTGCCACCGGCGGGAGTACCGACGCGCCGTTCGGGGCTGCGCCCCTTGTGCGTGCGTTTCCGTGCTCAGGCACGGAAACGCACGCACGAGGGCCGGAGGCCCGAATGGCACACTGGGGCCACCATGAGTGCGCCGACCTCGAGCACGGTCGCCGGGTCGGGCGGCCCGACGCCACCGGTCGCTCGCCGTGCCCTCCCGGGCTCCGCGTTCCTCGCGGCCGCCCGCGGCGAGCGCGCCGCGCACCTGCCCGTGTGGTTCATGCGCCAGGCCGGCCGGTCGCTGCCGGAGTACCGCCGGGTGCGGCAGGGGACCGGCATGCTCGAGTCCTGCCTGACCCCCGACCTGGCCTGCGAGATCACGCTGCAGCCGGTGCGCCGCTACGGGGTGGACGCCGCGATCCTCTTCTCCGACATCGTCGTGCCCCTCAAGGCCGCCGGCGTCGGCGTGGACATCGTCGCGGGCACCGGCCCGGTCATCGACGAGCCCGTCCGCACCGACGCCGACGTCGCGGCCCTGCCGCGCCTGGACCCCGCCGCCGTCGCGCCGGTGGCCGACACGGTGCGCCTGCTCGTCGGCGAGCTCGGCGACACCCCGCTGATCGGGTTCGCCGGGGCGCCGTTCACGCTCGCCTCCTACCTCGTCGAGGGCGGCCCGAGCCGCAACCACGAGCGCACCAAGGCGCTCATGCACGCCGCTCCCACGACGTGGCACGCGCTGCTCGACCACCTCGCGGACCTCACGCTGACCTTCCTGCGCGCGCAGGTAGACGCCGGGGTGGACGCGGTGCAGCTGTTCGACTCGTGGGCGGGCGCGCTCTCCGAGCGGGACTACCGCGAGCTCGTCGCGCCGCACTCGTCGAAGATCCTCGCGGGCCTGGCCGACTCCGGGGTTCCCCGCCTGCACTTCGGGGTCGGCACCGGGGAGCTGCTCGGGGCCATGGGCGAGGCCGGCGCCGACGTCGTCGGGGTCGACTGGCGCGTCCCGCTCGACGAGGCGACGCGCCGCATCGGGCCGAGCCGCGCGGTCCAGGGCAACCTCGATCCGGCCGTGCTCTTCGCGGGGCCGGAGGTGGTCGAGGGCGAGGTGCGGCGCATCGTCGAGGAGGGCCGGGCCGCCCCCGGCCACGTGGTGAACCTCGGGCACGGCGTGCTGCCCGAGACCGATCCCGACGCGCTCGCCCGCGTCGTCGACCTGGTGCACGCCCTCCCGGTCACGTGACCCGCGCGGCGCCCCGGGTCGTCGTGGTCGGCGGCGGTGTCAGCGGGCTGGCCGCGGCGCACCGGCTGCGCACCCGTCTCGGCGACGACGCCGCGATCACCGTGCTCGAGTCCGCGCGCGTGCTCGGCGGCAAGCTTGCCGCGGTCGACCTCGCCGGAGTGCGGGTCGACGTCGGCGCCGAGGCCTTCCTCGCCCGCCGTCCCGAGGCGGTCGCGCGCTTGTCCGAGCTCGGACTCGCCGACGAGATCGTGCACCCGTCGGCCGCGTCCTCCGCCGTCCGCGCCGGCGGGGCCACCCACGCGATGCCGCGGCGCACCGTCATGGGCGTGCCCACCGACCCGGCTGACGTGGCGGACCTACTCTCCCCGCCCGGCCGCGCCGCGCTCGCGGCGGACGACTCCCGCGGCCCGGTGGACTGGGCGGGCGACGACTCGGTGGGCGGGCTGGTGCGGGCCCGGCTCGGGGACGAGGTGGCCGACCGGCTCGTCGACCCGCTCCTCGGCGGGGTCTACTCCGGACGCGCCGACGCCCTGGGCGTGCGGGCCACTGTGCCCGCCCTGGCCGCGGCGCTCGACCGGGGCGCCCCCTCGCTGCGCGCCGCCGCCCTCAACGCCCTGCCCGCCGCCCCGCCGGAGGGCACCGCTCCGGCCCCGGTGTTCGGCACCCTGCGCACCGGGCTCGCCGACCTCCCGCCCGCGCTCGCCGTCGCCGCCCGTGCCGACGTGCGGCTGGCCCGCACGGTCACCGGGCTCGCCAGGACTCCCGACGGATGGCGCGTCACCGCCTCGGGGCCGGCCGGGGAGGAGAGCCACGACGCCGATGCGGTGGTCCTCGCGGTGCCCGCACCGGGGCTGCGGCGCCTGCTCGCCGACGTCGCCCCCGGCGCCGCCCGGGCCGCCGACGGGATCGAGCTGGCCTCCAGCGCCGTCGTCGCCGTCGCCGTCCCCCCGGGCACCGACCTGGGCGGGCGCTCCGGGGTGCTCGTGGGCTCGGGGGAGCGCCGCCCCGACGGCACGCCGTGGACGATCAAGGCGGTCACGGTGTCGTCGGTCAAGTGGCCTCACCTGGTCACCGACGGCGCGCTCGTGCTGCGGGCCTCGGTCGGGCGGTTCGGGGACACCGGGACGCTGAACCGCGACGACGACGAGCTGGTGGCCGCGGTGCGCGACGACCTCGCCGCGCTGCTGGGACTCACGGTCGAGCCGCTGGAGACCGTGGTGGCGCGCTGGGGCGGTGGGCTACCGCAGTACGGCGTCGGGCACGGCGAACGGGTGGCGGCGATCGAGGACGCGGTCGCCGCGGCGCCGGGGCTCGCGGTGGCGGGCGCGGCACTGCACGGCGTCGGCGTGCCGGCCTGCCTCGCCACGGCCGACGCGGCCGCCGAGCGCGTCGTCGGCCACCTCGCCGCCCGTTCTGAGCGAGGGGCCCCTTCGCTCGGATAGATCGGCGAGGGGCGCCCCCCGCCGGAACGCGGCGGGTGGGTTCCGAGCGAGCGAAAGGCACCTTCGCGGGCATAGAAGCAGCGAGAGTGCCGCTCGCGCCGCGATGGCGGCGGCGAGGCGAGGCGGGCGCGCGGCCGGCCACGTCCACGAGTGGCACGATGGGGGGCGTGGCACGGCTGAACTACGACGAGCTGAACTCGACGCTCCGCTACGCCATGTGGTCGGTCTTCCGGACCGACCAGGCGCGCCTGCCCGACGACCGCCGCGCGGCCGCCGAGGAGTTCGCGGCCGCCGTCGACGAGCAGGAGGCCAAGGGCGTCGTCGTGCGCGGGGTCTACGACCTCGCGGGCCTGCGCGCCGACGCCGACTGGCTGGTCTGGACACACGCGCCCGACGTCGAGTCGCTGCAGGCCACGTACACCGCGCTGCGGCACACCGCACTGGGGCGGGCGTCGGAGCCGGTCTGGTCGACCACGGCGCTGCACCGCCCGGCCGAGTTCAACAAGAGCCACGTGCCGGCGTTCATCGCCGGCGAGGAGCCCAAGGGCTACCTCTGCGTCTACCCGTTCGTCCGGTCGTACGACTGGTACCTGCTGCCCGACGAGGAGCGGCGCCAGATGCTGGCCGACCACGGCAAGGCCGCCCGCGGGTACGCCGACGTCCGCGCGAACACCGTGCCCGCGTTCGCGCTCGGGGACTACGAGTGGGTCCTGGCCTTCGAGTCCGACCAGCTCGACCGCATCGTCGACCTCATGCGCGACCTGCGGGCCACCGAGGCCCGCCGTCACGTCCGCGTGGAGCTGCCGTTCTTCACCGGCCCGCGGGTCGCCCCGGGCGCCCTGCTGGCCTTCTCCGCGTGACGCGCCTGGTCCTGGGTAGGCCGTAGGGGCCTCAGGCCTTCTTCGGCTCCAGCGTGAGCGACACCGAGTTCATGCAGTAGCGGTCGTCGGTGGGCGTGCCGTAGCCCTCACCGTGGAAGACGTGCCCGAGATGGGAGTGGCACGTCCCGCACAGCACCTCGACGCGGCGCATGCCCATCGACGAGTCCTCGCGCAGGATGACGTTGTCCTCGCTCGAGGGCGCGTAGAACGACGGCCACCCGCAGTGGGAGGCGAACTTGGTCTCCGAGCGGAAGAGTTCCGCGCCGCACGCGCGGCAGTGGTAGACGCCCTCGGTGAACGTCTCGTCGTACTCCCCGGTGAACGGGCGCTCGGTGCCCGCTTCCCGCAGGACGTGGTACTCCTCGGGCGAGAGCTGCTCGCGCCACTGCGCGTCGGTCTTCTCGACCTTGGGCTTGCCGATCGCACTGCTCATGCATCCAGGCTAACTCGGATCGCGCGCAACCGGTCGCCGTCGGACGGGCGCCCGTCAGGAGAGCCAGGCGCCGAGCACCACCTCCACCACCCCGAAGATCACGTAGCCGGTCCCGATCAGCACGAGGACGACGAGCAGCCACGCGAGCCACCGCGTCGCGCCGCCGACCCGGTTGGCCGACTCGGCGAAGTCCCGCACCCCCGACAGCTCGCCCTCGACGGTGTACATCGGCCGCACCCGCTCCATGCGGTCGAGGTGCTCGGCGAACGCGCGGGCCTCCGGGTCGTCGGGGTCGAGCCCGACGAGGTCGTCGTGGAAGCGGCGCGCCGGGTCCGGGCGGCCGGCTCCGGCTGCGGCACCCCAGGTCATGGGCGCCACGGTAGCCTCCGGAGCTGTGGCCCGGTCGCCGGCGGTGGAGCTCGAGGTGGGTGGGCGCACCGTGCGCGTGTCCAATCCTGACAAGATCTACTTCCCGGAGCGGGAGATCACCAAGCGGCAGGTGGTCGAGCACTACCTCGCCGTCGCCGACCCGCTGCTCGGGGTGCTGCGGGACCGTCCGACGCACCTGAAGCGCTTCGTCGACGGCGTGACGGGCGAGTGGTTCTACCAGAAGCGCCTGCCCAAGGGTGCCCCCGAGTACGCCGAGACGGTGCAGGTCCGCTTCCCGTCCGGTCGCCCGGCCGACGTGCTGTGCCCGACCGAACCGGCCGTGCTCGCCTGGGCGGCCAACCTCGGCACCTTCGACTTCCACCCCTGGCCGGTGCGGCGCCCCGACGTGGATGCCCCGGACGAGCTGCGCATCGACCTCGACCCGCAGCCCGGCACCGACTTCGCCGACGCCGCGCGGGTCGCCGCGACGCTGCGCGAGGTGCTCACCGAGGCCGGCCTCACCGGCTGGCCGAAGACCTCGGGCGGACGCGGCATCCACGTGATGGTCCCGATCCGGGCCGAGTGGGACTTCGTCGCGGTGCGGCGCGCCGTGATCGCGCTCGGGCGGGAGGTGTGCCGGCGTCTCCCGGAGCACGCCACCGTCGACTGGTGGAAGGAGGAGCGCGGCGAGCGCGTCTTCCTCGACTTCAACCAGGCCGCGCGGGACCGGACGATCGCCTCGGCGTGGTCGGTGCGGGGCACCCCGCGGGCGACGGTCTCCTTCCCGTTGCGGTGGGAGGACCTTCCCGACGCCGAGCCCGACGACTTCGATGTGCTGACCGTCGCGAGCCTGTACGCCGAGCGCGGCGACGCCCATGCGGGCCTGCACGACGAGCCGGCCGGGCTGGAGACCGCGCTGGAGTGGGTGGAGCGCGACGAGCGCGACCACGGGCTGGGGGACATGCCCTATCCGCCCGAGTACCCCAAGATGCCGGGCGAGCCCAAGCGGGTGCAGCCGAGCCGCTCCAGGGCCGATACCAGCGGAAAGATGGCCTGAACCCATTCCTCCGGTGAACACACTCCGCGGACTCTCCGGACACGCCGGGGGGCTCACCTCGGCCGGTTCCGGCCCTACCGGACCACCGTCGAGCTGGATGTCGCGATGCCGCTCTGCGGCCGCCGGCGATCAGCTAAGGCCTACCGGTCCTGCCTGCGGCCTTAGGCTGCGCTCTACCCAGCCACGGGGACCCGGGGGCGGGGACGCACATGAACAGCGGGACTACCAGGGCGCAGCTCGACACGCCGGCGCCCGCGTCCAGTACCAGCGGCCGGGAGGTCGACCGCCTTGCTGGTGACCGGCACCGGTACCGCGCCGCCCCGCAGTCGCCCCGGGGGGACGGATTGTTCGCCGGAAGCTGGTGTCGAAGTCGATCCCGTCGCCGCATGGTCCGGGCTGACGCACGAGATCGCTTCGATCGGCTGCGCTGGTGAACCGCGATCACAGCATGCCCTATCTCTGGCCGGACGCGCCACGCCGGGGCCAGCGCCGCCTCTCACGGCGCAGCCCACGGGGTGTCGACGCAGGTCGGATGGTATGCAGATTCCTCGAGACGCAGCGCGATGGCGGCAGGTAGAGGGCGCCGCCGGGACCGAGACGGCGAGTGCGTACAGCGCTCGAGGTGGCGAACGAGGCTAGGGAAGCAAGCCGCCCGTATCGAGCGTGCCCTCGACCACCTCGCGGGCGAGATCAGACAGGCGCCGTCGGTGTGTGCGAGCGTGGACACGCATGCGGCCGAAGGCGTCGTCGAGGCCGATCCCACCGCGCTCCGCGAGCACACCCTTGGCCTGCTCGATGACCACGCGGCTGGTCAGGGCGGCCTGGAGCTGCTCGGTCAGCAGCTCGCGCTGGCGGCTGGTGCGATCGGTGAGGATCGCAATGGTGGCCACGTCCGCGAGGGCTTGCCCCACTCCCAGGTCGGCGGCGTCCATCGCGCGGCGGTGGTGATGGAAGAGGTTCAGGGCACCGACGGTCTCCCCACGCAGGCGCATCGGGAGAGCGTGCACGGCGCCGAAACCGTACTCGCGAGCGCGAGCGGTGAATCGGGGCCAGCGGGTATCACTGGCCAGGTCGGCCGCGTTGACCTGGGCGTTGGTGTGGAAGCAGTCCAGGCAGGGACCCTGGTCCGACTGGAGCTGGAAGAGCTCTACCACGTGCGCCTGCTCGCTCGAGGCCGAGACCACCTGCAGGCTGCCACGTTGGTCGGTCAACAGCAGCCCGGCGGCGTCCGCCCCGAGAAGGGTCACGCAGTCCCCGCACAGCCCGTGGAACAGGTCGATCACGTCGTAGTCGGTGACCAGGGTGTCGGCCAGGCGCACGAATGCCTGCACCAGTGACAGCTCACGCTCCTGTGGAGGTGTGTTCATAGCGGGTTCTCCTCGCCCCGACCCTTGGTTTCGGCGGGGTCGTCGGTGTTCGGCTCCTCATCGGGCTCGTGCTGGGTGCGCAGCCAGGACCCGTCAGGACGCAGGCGCAGTCGGCGGGCCAGGACGTCGTCGGCAACCTCGCTGATGGAGCGGCCGTCGGCGAAGGCGGCCGCGCGCAGTCGAGCGAGCGCGGAGGGTGCCGTCAACCCGGCCTGGGCGATCAGCATGCCGGTGGCTTGGTGCACCTCCGCCCGGGCGAGTACCGAGCCGTCGACGGCGTCCACCCCGGCCGTCCCCTCGATCATGGTGTGTGGACCCACAGTGTCGAGCAATGTCCACACCGCGGCATCCGCGACGCGCAGCGCCCCGGTCAAGTCCTGCTCGTCCAGGGCACCGGGGGTGTCGCGGTAGCAGTCGAGCACACCGATTCTGCTCGCGCCCACGCGCAGGGGGAACACGAACATCCCCCGAGCTCCGGTCTCGGCGACCGCCGTGGTGAAGACCGGCCACCGATGATCACTCGGATCGGTGATGTCGGGGACCAGCACCGCGCGCCCCGTGGTGAACGATTCGACGCAGGGGCCGTCCCCCAGGCTGAACTGCAATTCGTCGATCCGCGCCGCCGCGTCGTCCGTGGCGCACACGAGTTCCTGGCTTTCCGGACTGGCCATCATCGTGATGGCCGCGCCGGTCATCGGCAGCCACGCCACACATGCTCGACACACCGCCAGCGGGGCGTCGGGTGCGCCGCTCGCGACGGCCGTGGTCAATGCCTGGCTCAACCGGACCTGATCCACCACGCCACCTCGGTCGTCGTACCGGGTGGCGCACCCACCCGTGCTCCCGACGTGGTCCCGATCGGGCGCGCCACCGGTCCCGAGACATCGGACCGGAAGCGGACAGCACACGTTACACCCCGAGACACGGCCACCCGTCGACCGAGGATGACTTGGGATCCCGTGCAGCCCCTGCGGCGCGCACCCTCGAGACCGGGTCCGTCTGAACGGCCTCGCGCCACGGGGAAGCCCCGACGCGGTCCCCTGTGGGGAGCAGAAAATTCTCCCGGAGCCTCTTGAGCAGCCCCGACGTTCGGAGAGAGCATGCTTGCGCCGGCTCTCGACGAGCGTTGACGAGTTACCCTCAGCTCCCGTCGGCGCGTGAGCCGCAAGAGGACGGCCCAGACCCCGCTGTCCCCCCGGTGATGGTCTGGGCTGTCCTCGCCCTGTGTCTGCGCTGCCACCTTCCGCCGCACCGGCGTGCTGTCGTCCGCCCGACTCGACGGCTGAGGACGGACGTCTGCTTCCTCGCGCCACGGATCGGGAACCCCCGTCCGGCAACAGCGTCACACTGAGCTGACCGGCAGGGAAGGTCACGTCGATGAGCACCCCGTCTGCGCAACGTCTCGTCAGGGCCGCGGTCGATCTCGCGGATTCCGACGGTGCCGACTTCGACTTCACCGGCGCTCTGTACCGTCTCACGGCGAGCAGTGTCGAGCTGTTGGACGTGGACACCGCGGGGCTCCTGCTCGCCGACGAGCACGGCAAGCTGGAAACCGTCGCGTCCTCGCACGAGAGCACCCGGCTCCTCGAACTCTTCCAGTTGCAGACCGACGAGGGGCCCTGTGTCGACTGCTTCCGCAAGGGCGAAGTCGTGTCGTCGGCCGATCTCGATGACGATGCCCATCGGTGGCCGGACTTCGCCGCCCGCGCACGGGAAGAAGGGGTCTTGTCCGTGCACGCGGTACCGATGAAGCTGGGCGAAACGGTGATCGGGGGCTTGAACCTGTTCCGCGCTCGTCCCGGCCCGCTGGACGAAGCGCAACTCGACATCGCTGCCTCGTTCGCGACGGCCACGACCATCGCGGTCCGGCACGTCCGTGCTCAACATTCCAAGGACATGTTGACCGAGCAGCTCCAACACGCCCTGGACAGCCGCGTGCTCATCGAACAGGCGAAGGGGTATCTCGCCCAGCGCCATCACGAGGGCCTCGATCAAGCGTTCGGACGACTGCGCTCCTACGCCCGTCGCCACAGCCTGCGCCTGGCCACCGTCGCGCGACAGGTGACGGCCGGCGAGCTCGACCTCTCGTAGCGGTCCCCGCGCGGCCTAGGGTCGGCCGGCTCCACTCCGTGAGCACCTGGTCACGGGTGGACGTTTTCCGCCGGGTCCGCGACAGTGGGAGGTGACGGCCCAGACCCTGCTGATCGCTGTACCCGCGCTTGGCGGGAGCAGGATCGAGTCACGGAGGAAACATGGGCCGTAGCAGCGCGCACGAGCAACAGACGAACCGGGACGTCGAACGAGCCGTGGCCCTGGTGTCCCGGGTACGAGGACTCACGACGAGCCAGAGCACCGACGCGCTGAGGGACCGCGCGTCGCACACCGGTGTCTCCGTCCACGCCGCAGCGCTGGCCGTGTTGGCCACCCGGCCCACCGACGAGTTGTTGACCGGCCCGCCCGCGCGGATTCCGCACCCGCGCGATCGCGACGACCGGCTCCGCGACCACTAGATCATCAGCTCTCGCTTGACGGCCGGTCGTGCGGGACCCATCTCCGCTCGACGGCCATCGCAGGCTTCGCGCAGCGGCCGCGATGGCGATCAGAAGCTGTTCGAGTCGGTGCTCGAGCGGAGGGCATCGGTCGCGCCGACGCTGGTCGTGAGCCACTGCGCAACGGCGGTGAGCTTCATGTTGGTGTCCTGCGAGGCGCGTACCAGCAGGTGGAACGCACCTTCCTCGTCGATCTTGAACCGCTCCATGAGTATCCCCTTGGCCTGCCCGATGAGGTCGCGGCTGTCCACGGCGCGCTGCAGGTGCCCCGCAGTGTCGGCGCCGTAGAGCAGCAGCGACGCCTGAACCCCGAACAGCCCGGCCAGGGTGCGGACGTGCTCGTCGAAGGCGTCCGGGGCCGCCGCGTACAGGTTCAGCGCGGCCCGCATGCCGCCGTCGGTCGACAGCTGCGTCGACATCAGCCCGCGGAAGCCCGCATCGACCGCACGGGGGGCGAAGCGCGGCCATCGCTCGGCGTCGGCGCCGCCGAAGTCCTGGGCCACCACCAACCCGTTCTCCGGCGGATCCTCGATCGCTGTGATGCAGGGCCCCTCGTGCAGCTCGCTCTGGGTCTCGTCGAGCTGTCGGATCGCGTGGGTGGTGGGGTAGCGGGTCTCGATGCACCCGTGCTCGGTCATCGAGATGCTGCCCGCGTCCACCCTGGGGATGGTCTCCACCGCCGCCGAAACGATCTGTTGGAGCAACTGCTCCAGATCGCGGATGCTTCGCCGCATGGCCAGCCGCCGGGCCGCGTTGCGCAAGGCGACGACGAGCTGGTGGTCATCTTCGGTGGTCAATCAGCGCTCCCCCGATCCGAGATGCGGTGGGCACGGAGCAGCAGATCGAGCGCTGCAGGCGGAGCCGAAGCGACATGCGCTGCGATCTGCTCTGCCGCCTGACGGTGGGGCTCGGGGATGCACATGGCGAACGGAACTGTCGGAAGCGTCGTCCAGCAACGCCCCGTGTCCGGGTCACGGCCGCAGGGTTGACCGCGCACGAACCTTACAGCGCAGCCGTGGTCCCACAACTGACCGACCGGCGCGCCGAGCTACGGACTGATCACTCGAGCGTTCAAGCCGTCAGATCCGAGAGCGCGTCGCCGACGAGCTTGAGGCCGATCACCAGGAGCAGCACGGTCATGACGGCGGTGTTGTGGGCGGCCATCCACCGTCGCAGCCCCTCCAGGAGATGAGCGCTGCGGGCGCCGAGGGCGTAGTAGATCCCGAGTGGCAGTCCGGGTCCGACGGTGCCGAGCACGACGAAGACCGCGAGTGCCACGGCCTGGCCGCCGGTGCCGACGCCGGTCTGGGCGATGGCGGTGGCGGCCGCGACGACGAGCAGGAGGTTCTTCGGGTTGACCGCCGAGAGGGCGAGCGCGAGTCCGAAGGCCTTGCCCGGCCCGAAGGTGTCGATCGAGCTCATCCAGCCCGGTAGCGTCGGTTCCCCCTCGCCGGAGGGACGGCCCCACCACTGGTGCACCGCCAGCGCGATGAGCGCGACGCCGAGCACGAGCTTGACGATCGAGACCCAGGTCGTGGGTTGGTCCTGCCCGTCGGAGGCTCCGGCCCCGGCGGAGATCGCCAGAACCACGATCCCCACGGCGGCGAGCCCGAGGACCCAACCGGCGATGAACGCGGGCCCGTTGACCCGCCCGCGCGGGGTGGCCAGCATCAGCACCACCGCGATGATCGGGATCGGGCTGAGCGCGACTCCGACGCCCAGCGGCAGGACCGCGCCGATCGCGGCTCCCATCTCGTCCTCCTCGTGGTCGGGATCGCGCAGGCGGTCGTGATGGCGAGGCTCGGGTCCGGGGATCGAGAACGTCGCCACCGAAGGGGCAAGCAGGCCGGAGCCGTCGGCGGTGATGCGGGCGCCCCGCCGCCATCGCGAGCGGTATGCCCTCTCACGATTTCGGGTGGCGGTGACCAGGATTGCCAGGGAGGGGGGGTCGGCTGCTGAGGGGATGCATCAGCCCGGGTCACGATGGCGAAGTTCTTGTCGCCCGGGTCCAGGACATCGGCGAGGCGGGCGAGCACCGTCGCGTCACCGGTGAGCTCGATGCCTGCCGCGGCGAGGCCGTCTGCGCTCAGCCCGCCCGACGCAAGGGCGGTCGAGTTGTCCCACAGGACCCTCCCGTCCTCGTCCCGGACCGGCTCGTCGATCGAGGCGAGCAGGCCTCGCTCGGCGTCCACGAAGTCCTGGGTGTCCGCGAAAGGCAGGCGCTCGAGGAGCTCCGCCTGCTGCTGGACGATCGCCGAAGTGGCTGGTCGCGGAGTCGTCATGCGGCCAGCGTCGAGCCGCTGTGGACAACTCACCTCACCCAGCATGGGTGAACTACGGACCCGCCGGGGCAAGAAGATCGGCGTGGCTGTGCGTGTCAGGCACAGCGGTGACGGACCGCCCGGTCACCCCTACCGAGGTCACATCGGGACTCACCCGAAGGCCGTGCGCGATGAAGAGGAGCAGCTCGCCATCTCACCCGGGAGGTATGACGCGCCAGGTCCCGCTCTCGGGCACGCTCGTGCTCGTTGTGAGCCGGGAAGGGCGGGCCGATGCGCTACGAGTTCACCGTCTCCTCGCGGATGTCCGAGATGGCCCTGGCCGCCTTCCCCGAACTGCAGCTCTCGGCGGCGCCGAGTGCTGGCACGACGTTGTTCGGCCCGGTGGTAGATCGCGCTCACGTCGACGGGCTGCTCGCCCGCTTCAGCGATCTCGGGCTCGAGGTCGTCGACATGCGCCGGCTCCCGGACTGAGGACCGGCGGCCCTGCCGTCACGGCGCCGCGGTGACCGGGAGGTCCCGCGAGCCGCCGAGGACCTCGGACAGCCGGGCCGGTACGTCGGCGAGGCCGGCTTCGTCGAGGGCGTGGCGCAGGGAGGGGCGTCGGCGCCAGGGCCGGGGCCGGCGGCGACGATCTGCAGCACGCCCTGCCGGACGGTGACGTCCACCACCGCCCACACCCGGGTCCGCGCCCACCGTTCGGCCACGGGCTGCGCCGTGGTCACGATGGCCTGGTCGGTGATCGCCCGGTAGCTTCCGAGTCCGAGCGGCACGGCCACGGCGACGACCATGGTCATCACCACGATCACGGTACGAGCGCGGAGCCGGCCGACCATGCTCCCGGCGGCGGCCGCCGTGGCCCGCACTCGGTAGGCCAGCAGGACCGCGGTTCCGGTGGCGACGATGGCCGTGACGTTGGTGCCGAACAGCAGCAGCGCTCCCGCGGCCTGGTCGGGTGCTCCGGACTCCAGCGTCAGGCCGACCACCGCCAGCGGCGGGACCAGGGAGATCGCGATGGCCACCCCGGGCAGCGTGTCGGAGACGTCGGAGCGCACGAGGGCGAAGGCGCCCACAGCGCCGGTGGCCAGGGCGGAGACCAGGTCGATGAGCTTCGGGGCGACGCGCGCGGCGACCTGGGAGTTGGTGTCGGCGACGACGGGGGTCGGGTCCAGCAGGCCCATCCCGTAGCCGACGATCACGACGAGCAGGGCGCCGCCGAGGACGAACGCGACACTGCGGAGCACCTGCGTCCGGTCGGCCAGGACCAGGGCCAGGGCCGTCCCGAGGATCGGGGTCATCAACGGGGCGACGATCATCGCGCCGATGACGGTGGCGACGGAGTCGGCGACCACGCCGGAGCTCGCGATGATCGCCGCGAGGGTGAGCAGCACCCAGAATGCCGAGCGACCGGCGCGCCCGACCAGGTAGAGCTTGGTCGTCATGCGGTGCAGGTCGTCGACCGTCACCTCGGGGAGCGCCGGCACCGAGGACCTCCCGGCCTGTTCGAGCCTGTGCGTGGCGCAACCCGTGGCCACGGCCCCGCCGAGGCACGACTCCGGTTGCGTCCGAGTCATCGTGGCGGGGCCGCTCGTCCGGTTCTTCACCCACGGCGGGTGATTCGCGTGCCGAGGGAGGCGCGGAAGGTCCGGCAAACCGGAGCATTCGGTCGAGTAATGACCACCGTGCTCACTGCTGCTTTCGGAGCCCGCGCGCGAGATGATGATGGAGTGCTCGAGCAGACGGGCTCGCGGATGCTGATTCCTCGGGCGAAGACCGAGAATCCCTCGGGTGTCCGAGATCGGGCTTCCCCGCACGAGGCTCCTGACCTTCATGGACGCGGGTGAGGCCCCGCCCGCTGCGCAGCCCGCCCCGGTGATCGAGGTGTGTGCTCCCGCGGGATACGGGAAGTCGACCCTGTTGGCCCAGTACGCGCGTCTGCTCCGTGATCGGGCCACTCCCGTCGGGTGGGTGACCTGCGACCGTCACGACGCCGACCTGCCGCGCTGGTGGACCGCGGTGCTCACCGCGCTCTCGACGAGCACCGGTCCCGACGAATCCGGGAACTCGTTCGCGGGCGTCTTCGATGCCTTGGAGCCCCCGCACACGGTGGAGCCGGCGTTCCTCGCCGAGTTCGTCGAAGCCGTCAGCGCGACCGGGACCGTGATGACCCTCGTGCTCGACGACCTGCACGAGCTACCCGACGGTGCCGTGATGGCCACGCTCGCCGACCTCGTGCGCAGTCTCCCGCCGACCCTGCATCTGCTGCTGGGCACCCGGCGGGACCCGGGGATCCCTCTGCACCGGCTCAAGCTCGAGGGGCGGCTGCGGGAGATCCGTGCGCGAGAGCTGAGGTTCGACCGCGAGGAGACGCGGGCGGTCCTCGGCGCCTTCGGTGTCGCGCTCACCGAGGATCTCCTGAACGCGCTCTGGCAGCGCACCGAGGGCTGGCCGGCAGCGACCCGCCTGGCGACGCTCGCGATCGCGGACCAGGACCCGGCCGGCTTCGTCGAGCACTTCGCCGGCGACGACCGCGGGGTCGCCGACTACCTCGTCGCGGAGATCCTGGACCGCCAGCCGGACGACATCGTGCGGTTCCTGCTCGACACGTGTGTCGCCGAGGAACTGACCGTCGAACTGGCGAACCGCCTGTCGGGCCGCGCGGACGCGGGAGCGATCCTCGAGCGCCTCGAACACGCGAACGCCCTGGTGCAGCGTCTCGGTCGCACCGGAGACTGGTACCGCTTCCACGCGCTCCTGCGCTCGTACCTCCTCGCCGAGCTGCGTCGGCGAGACCTCGTCGCCGCGCGCACGCAGCATCTCCGGGCGGCCCGGTGGTTCGCCGACACCGACGAGCCGGCGCCGGCCCTGGAGCACGCGGTCGCCGGCGGTGGCGACGGGCTGGTGCGTGACCTGCTGGTGCGCCACGGTCTGCGGCTGCTCCTCGCCGGCTGGGGGCAGCGGCTGCGCGCGGTGCTCGCAGGGTGTTCGGAGGCGATGCTCGCGGACCCTGAGGTGCTCGGCCTGGTCGCCGTCGTCGCGCTCGAGGACGGCGACCTCGCCGCAGGGGAGCAGGCCCTCGCGCGGCTGGGGGCCGCTGCGGAGCAGCTCGGCGGGCGGGCGGCCGGGCTGTACCGGCTCGCCCTTCTCTGCCATGCGCGTCTGCAGGGCGCCCCTCCCGCCCTCGACGAACCCGAGGTCGTTCTGGTGCCGGATGAGCGACGCCCCGTCAAGCCCGACGCGGTCTACGTGGAGCTCCTGACGCTGGCCAACCAGGCCGGGGTCCGCATCGCGACCGGCGACTACCCCGGGGCGAGGAACGATCTGCGGTCGGCTCTGACGCTGAGCCGACGTGAAGGGCTCGATCACCTCACACTCGACTGCCTCAATCAGCTCGGCGGTGCGACGATCGGCCTGAGCGAGGTCCATGAGGCGGGGGAGTGGACGACGCAGGCCATCTCCTTCGCCGGAGAACGCGGGTGGGCGTCCTCACCCCGGCTGGCCTACGCGCACCTGCTCGCCGCCTGGCGTGCGCATCTCGCGCTCGACCCGGACGAGGCATCCGCGCAGGCGTCGGTGGCCATGGCCCTCGTACAGGCCGGTCGGGTCGAGCCGGAGGTCGAGATCGCGACCCGGTCGGGCGAGGCCGTCATCGCGTTCGATCGGCTCCCGCAGCGCCCCGACGCACTCCGCCGCTTCGAACGGGTGTGGGAGACCCTCGCGCAAGAAGCACCGCCCTCGCCCGCGCTCATCGGATTCGCCAGCCTCTCGGTGGTCCGGATGTGTCTCGACCTGGCCGAGCGCGAGCACGCCGTGGCCGTCGTGCGCCGCGTCGAGAAGGCCCTGCCCGGCCATGGGGACGCCGCCGTCCTGCACGCCCTCACAGTGATCGACGGACGACCGCCTCAAGCCAGCGCCATGGTCGCGCCGGTCCTCAGCGGAGAGCGCCCGACGTCGGTGGTGACCGTGCGGATGACCGCCTGGTTGATCGAGGCCCTCGCGGCCGAGCGGGCCGGCCGCGTCGAAGCCGCCCACAGGGCCCTGTTCACCGCCCTGGCCGACGGCGCGCGCACCCGGGTCATGCGCCCGTTCTACGATCTCGGGCACGCGGTGCACGACATGCTCGTCGCGGTGGTGGGGCGAGCCGGACCACGCGAAGGGTTTCTCGAGGAGTTGCTCGCGGCATGGACCGACGCGGCCGAGAAGCGACGACTCAGCGGCTCGGCGTTCTCGGCGGATCCCGGGTCGGTCGGGCCTGCCGAACTCGTCGCGCCGCTCACACGCCGCGAGATCGAACTGCTCCGCGATCTTCCCTCGCTGTTGACCACCGAGGGCATCGCCGAGCAGCACACCCTCAGCGTCAACACCGTGAAGAGCCACCTGCGCTCGCTGTACCGCAAACTCGGGGCAGGCAACCGGCGCGAAGCCGTCCTCACGGCGCGGAGGATGAGCCTGCTATGAGGGCTCAGGGACTGACCGGACGGATCGGTCGCGCACGGAGGCCCTCGATGAACTCCCGGGTCGCATCCACGTCGAGCGGTCGGTACAGGCGGGCTCCGTAGTAGAACTCCTGGCCCTCGGTCGTCTCGATGACGTTGGGCTTCCCCGCGCAGCGCTCGTCGCCGAAGTAGATGCTGATCGTGCCGTCGGCGCCGCGCTGGATGTCGGTGTCCGACAACCATCTCCACCGCGTCGCCGAGATCCGAGGTCGATCTCGTCGGATGCCTTGAGCGGTTACGCCCTGCGACCTACCGTTCACCAGAGGAGAACACGATCGGTCGACGGCACGCCGACGTCGCGGTCATCGGATCAGGAGGTCCGCCGTGCTCATCGAGGAGATTCGGCAGACGCCGCCCAAGGTCGTCACCGAGGAGCAGCGCGAGTCCTACTGGGAGAACGGCTACCTGCTGCTGGAGGAGATCATCCCGGAGCAGTGGCTGCAGCGTCTGCGCGCCGCCACCGACGAGATGGTCGAGCGCAGCCGTGCCCTGACCGCGTCGGACTCCGTGTTCGACCTCGAGCCGAACCACACGGCCGAGGCGCCGCGGCTGCGGCGGGTCACCAGCCCCGTCGACCAGCACCCGGACTACTGGGCCTACGCCCGCGACTCGCTCCTCGCCGACGTCGCCGCCGACCTCGTCGGGCCCGACGTCGTGTTCCATCACTCCAAGCTCAACTTCAAGTGGGCCCGTGGTGGCGCAGAGGTCAAGTGGCACCAGGACATCCAGTACTGGCCGCACACCAACTACAGCCCGCTGACCTTCGGGACCTACCTCTACGACTGCGGGATGGAGCAGGGCCCGTTGGGGGTCCTCCCGGGGAGCCACAACGGGCCGCTCTACGACCTCTACGACGACCACGGCACCTGGACCGGGGCGCTCGGGCCGCGCGACGCCGCGAGCCTCGACGTCGAGCGCACCGCCTACCTGGCCGGGCCGGCCGGCTCGGTCACCGTCCACAACTGCCGCACCGCCCACCACTCGGCGGCCAACGAGTCACCGATCGGCCGTCCGCTGCTGCTCAACGTGTACTCCTCGGCGGATGCGCACCCCTACACCTTCAACCCTCTCGGCTCGAGCCACGCGGGCGAGATCGTGCGGGGCGCACCGGCGCGCTGGGCCCACCACGATCCCCGTCCCTGCCTGATCCCTCCGGACTGGTCCGGCGGGTACACCAGCCTGTTCGCGCTGCAGCAGGGCGAGGCGCCTGCCTCGATGTGACCCCGCGCGGTGCCGCGCCTCACCCCGGTGGAGACGCCCTCCACGAGGCCCGGAGGCTGTGAGACGCATCACATTCAACCCCGTAGCGTGACAACGCGTCTCACCAATTCCGGGGTGCGTGCACTCGCGCGTGAGATGCACGAACACGCTTCGTGATGTCGTGGACGATCGAATCGTCCTCACGGCACGCCACCGCGACCCGCTTGAAACCCTCCGCGTGCTGCGTACCGTTCGGCGTCGGCCTGATACCACAGGTCACCGAGCACCCCGGGGCGCCGCGCCCGACGCCTGTCCAGCGGCCCCGGGAGACCCCACACGAGAGGTGCGGACCGGGCAGGCGCGAGCAGGACGGATCCGGCACGCCCCCGGGCGTGCCTGGCGGAGAGACCGCGTGGAACCGGTCGAGGACCCGCTGGGGAGGCCTCCCGATCCGCACCTGGTGGGGCGCGGTGCGAGTGAGAGGTCATGTTTCGTAGTACCGATGTGTCGCTGGCGCGCGCCCTCAGCCGCCGGGCGGCCCAGGTCACGCTCGTCGGCGCGCTCGCGGCCACCCCGCTGGCCCTGACGGCCGGCACCGCCTCGGCCACGGACTGGGACGCCGTCGCCCAGTGCGAGAGCAGCGGCAACTGGCACACCAACACCGGCAACGGCTTCGGCGGTGGGCTGCAGTTCACCGACTCGACCTGGCACGCCTTCGGCGGCACGGGCAGCCCGGAGGACGCCAGCCGCGAGCAGCAAATCCAGGTGGCCGAGAAGGTCAAGGCCGGGCAGGGCATGGGCGCCTGGCCGGTCTGCTCGAAGAAGGCCGGGCAGAACTCGAACGCGGCGGACGACTCCGGATCCTCGGCGGCGTCGAGCGGGTCCTCGGCGGCGTCCGACTCGTCCGGCACGACGGCGCACCAGGCCGGCACGAGCACGAGCCCGGCCGCTGCGGCGCCCGGCGGGTCCTACACCGTCGCGGCCGGCGACACGCTCTCGTCGATCGCCGCGGCGCACGGCGTGGACGCCACGGCGGTCGCCCAGCGCAACGGTCTCGCCGACCCCGATCTGATCATGCCCGGCCAGCACCTGGTCATCGGCTGATCCCGGTCGCCGGGCACGACGGCCCCTCCCGTGACGGAGCGGGCCGTCGTGGTCGGTCGGGCGCCGGCGTCGGACCCCGGGTCCTCGGACGAGCCGGTGCCCGCCTGCATCGTCCCGTCACGGACCGGGCACCGTAGAGCGGTGACGACCGGCGCGTGGGACCCGCGATCGCGTGGCCCCACGGCCCGACGTCGGGCCGTGCTCGGGATCGGAGCGGGCGTCGCCGCGGCCGCGGTCGTCGTCGGCACCCTCGGCCTGCCGGCAGGACGGCCCTTCGGGGTCGAGGACAACGGCGACGGCTTCCGGCTCTACTGCGGCCTCGGGCTGGTCCCGCGAACCGTCGACCGGCTCGCGGCCTGGAAGGGCGGGGTCGTCACGGACTTCACCGTGGGCGCCGCCCCGACCTGCGCGGCGTCGACGCCCTCGTCGGCGGGCATGGTGCTGCGCGCCGCCACCCTCGGCAGCGGCGGCACGCTGACGCTCAGCACCGTCGCCGGGTGGTACGCGGCGCTCGTCGCGCTCGTCGTGGCCGCCGCGGCGTGGGCGGCCTCGGCGTCGGGTCTCCGGCGCGCGGCCGTGCTCGTCGTGCCGGTCGCCCCGCTCGCGCTGCCGGCGTTCACACGGTTCTTCGTCTCCACCTACGGCGAGCCAGCCGGTCTGCTGGGGACCCTCGCGGTCGCCTGTGGCATCGCCGCGCTGCTGGTCACCGGGTGCGAGCAGCGGGCCGCCCGCACCGTCGCCCTGCTCGTGACCGCCCTCGGCGGCGGGATCGCCGCCACCGCGAAGGTGGCCTACCTGCCGGTCCTCGTCGTCGCCGTCGTCGTCTGCGCGGTGGCGACCGTGGGCCGACGTCGTCCCCGACGGCTGATCGGACCCGCGATCGCCGTCCTCACGGTGCTCGGGGTGGCCGTGCCCGTCGGGGCCGCCGTGGGGTTCCAGGACCTGGCCTACGAGGGCGCGAACGTCCACGACGTCGTGTTCACCCTGGCGCTGCCCGAGCTCGGGCCCGGCGCCACCGCCGAGCTCGGCCTCCCGCCGGAGGCGGCCGCGTTCGCCGGCAACGGCTACTTCAACGGGCCTCCCCACCCCACCGGTGACTGGTGGGTGCGAGCGATCCGCGACCGGCCCGCGGCGACGCGCGCCGCCGCGGACGAGGCGCTGGCCCGGCACCCGGGGGTACTGCTGCGCGCCGTCGGGGTCGGGCTGCAGGCGACGACCCGTGCCGACCTCCCGTACCTGGCGTCGGGCCCGGGCGACACCGCGCGGCCCTCCCCGGCCGGTGGCGACCCCGGCTGGTCGGGCGCCCGGCAGCCCGATCTGCGCCGCACCCTCGACGCCACCCCGCGTCCCGCGTGGCTCCCCACCGTGCTCGTGCTGCTCGCCGTCGTGGCCGCCGCGAGCTCCCCGGCGTGGCGACGCCGGGCTCCCGCGGCCGCGCGCTGGTGCCTGGGCGCGGGACTCGCCGCGCTCACGGCTGTCGGCCTCGTCGTGGTCGCGGTGCTGGGCGACGGCTACTTCGAGGTGTTCAAGCACGCCTGGCTCGCGGCCTACCTGCTCGTCGTCACCGGGCTCAGCCTGCTCGCCGCTGTGGGTACGGGGGTCGTCGTCCTCCTCCTCCATCGTCGTCGCGCACGCCATGACGTGTGAGGTCATCGACCTCGAGACCGCGCCGCGGTCTGCTGGAGCCGTGGACCCGACGCCCGCCGTCCCCTTCCGGTACGACGCCGGCCTGCGCGTGGTGATCTGGACCGACGCGCTGCTCTCCGCCGCGGTCACCCTCGTCGCCGTGGCCAGCCCCGTCGTGATCGTGCTGCCGCTGCCGCCCCCGGCGACCGCCGTCGTCGGTATCGCGGTCCTCGCCGCGGCGCTGGTGCTGGCCGGCCTCGGTGCGGTGACGGCCGTGCTGCTGGTGGCACGGATGCGCGCCGGGCACGGACACATTCCCCGCGACCTGCGGCTGCCGTTGCCGGCCGCGATGCGCCCGGACCTGGGGACCTCCGTCAGGTCCCCGGCGCCTGCATCCGGGTGTTCTGGAAGTGCGCGAATCGCCAGCCCGCGTCGGTCCGGACGACCACGAAGCTGACCGTGGAGGCACGGTCGGCGGCGGACTCCCGCCCGGGCACCGTCGTGCCGGGGCCCTGACCCACGACGACGGCGGTGTCCGGGCCGACGAAGCGGATGTCGCGGTCGGTCTTCGCGCCCGGCGTCATCCGTGAGCCGGGCATGCGCGCGAAGAGCCGACGGTGCCCTTCCACGATCTGCGACCGGCCGCGGGCGACCTCGCCGAAGAAGGTGACGTAGCTGGCGTCCTCGGTGAACAGCGCGCCGTAGGCGTCGCCGTCGCCGTCGTTCCACGCGTCGGCGAGTGCGGCGAGCAGCGCTTCGACCCGGTCGTGGTCGCTGGTGGGGTCGTCCGTCGTCATAGGACCATGCTCGGCCGGACACGGGCGGACCGACTCCGTGGTCGACCCCGAGGAAACCCTGGTAGCGCTCCCTAGAGGAGCACCCGGTCCGCCGGCGCGTGGGAGAGCAGTTCCCAGCCCGTAGTCGGCCTTGTCGAAGCCCTGGGCCACCGAGGTGTCGAAGATCGGCTCCTGGCCGGCGGGGACGTCGGAGTCCTCGAAGAGCGGGGTGCCCAGGCACGCGCCGTCGGTGTCGTAGGTCCAGCTGTGGTACGGGCAGCGGATGCGTCCGTGACGGCCGACCTCACTCGCATCGGGGTCGAGGAGCCTGGTGGCCCGGTGGCGGCACACGTTGTGGAAGCCGCGCAGCTGCCCGTGGCGGTTGCGGGTGACGATGATCGAGCGCCCGGCGACGTCGACCACGATGCAGCGGCCGGGTCGGTCGACATCACCCACCAGGCCGACCGCGACCCAGCTGCTGGTGAACACCCGGTCGCGCTCGAGGGCGAAGAATTCGGGCGAGGTGTAGGCGTCGGGGATCAGGGTGGAGGCGAGCTCCACCGGGAGCCGGGTGGCGCGGTAGGTGGCCTCCTCGGTGAACCGGGCGGGGTCGACGGGGCGCGCCGGCAGCGCGCCGTACGGATCGCTCGACCCGGTGGTGGGGGTGGTGTCGGTCGTCATCGCTGTCGGGACTCCCTTCCGGTGTCAGACGTGGAAGCTGCGCGGGAACGGTCGGGGCGGGGCCGGGTGACGTCGCGCGCGGGATCCGCGAGCAGCCGCGGTGGTGGTGGTGGTGACGGGCGAACCAGGTCGCGCGGAATCGGCACCCTGGGTGGGCTACGGCGCCGTCACGCGGGGTGCTGAGAGCGAGTGTGACGTCGATCATCGTTCGCGTCCATCACAGGCACGTACACAGAATCTTGTACGTTGATCGAATGATCGACCGGCGGCTGCAGGTCCTGCAGGCCATCGCGCGGCACGGCACGGTGACCGCGGCGGCCGAGGTCTGCCGCCTCACGCCGTCCGCGGTCTCCCACCAGATGCAGGCCCTCGCCCGGGAGCTCGACGTGGCGCTGCTCGAGCACGTCGGGCGCAACGTGCGCCTCACCCCGGCGGCGCTCACCCTCCTCGAGCACGCCGGCACGCTGACCGCGCAGTGGGAGCGGGCGCGGGCGGACCTCGCGGCCCACCGCGCGAGCGGGCTCACCGGGACGCTGCGGGTGTGCGGGTTCTCCACCGCCGCCGCCGTCGTCGCGCCCCGGGCGCTCGCGCGACTGCGCGACGAGCACCCGGGCCTGCGGGTGTACCTCCGCGAGATCGAGCCGGCCCGGGCCTTCGACCTGCTCGCGGCGGGCGACACCGACATCGCCGTCGTCGTCGCCACCCCGAGCATCCCGCCGCGGACCGACACCGCCTTCGAGCAGCAGCCCCTCTACCTCGAGCCGCTGGACCTGCTGGTCGGACCGGACCACCCGTTGGCGGCCCGGGAGTCGGTCGCGCTCGCCGACGTCGCCGCCGACCCGTGGATCCTCGGCAGCCCCGGCCGGGCGTACCACCAACTGGTCATGCTCGCCTGCACCGGCGCGGGCTTCGACCCCGCGGTGGCGCACCACGCCGACGAGTGGGACACCGGAGCCGCGCTGGTCGCGCGAGGGTTCGGCGTCGCCCTCGTCCCGCGCCTGGCGGACCTGCCCGCCCACCACGACACCCGCCGCATCCCCGTCGCCGGAGAGCCCGTCCCGACCCGCCACGTCCTGACGGCCGTCCGGGCCGGTTCCAGCGACCAACCGACCGTCGCGGCCGGGCTGGCCGCCCTTCGCCAGGTGGTCGACACCGAGCTCCCGCAGCTCTCCGAGCCGCGCTGAGCGCGTGCGTGTCGCGGCCGGGCGCGGTAATCCGGCCAAGGTCACCCCTGGCCCGTCTATCCGAGCGAGGGTGCCCTTCGCTCAGAACGCGGCCGAGGCGCGAAACACCGGGCCCGGTCCCGTCGAGCCCGGACGCGGCCAGGACACTCTCGTCGTCGAGAACCCGACCGGAACGGAGCCCGCCGTGGCGGCACTGGCCATGCCCTTCCTGACCTTCCAGCCCACGCGTGGACACGGCGCCGACGAGGCGATGGGGGTCTACACGGCGCTGTTCGCCGACGGCGAGGTGGTCTCGGTGCGGCGCCGTGCGGCGGGCACGCCCGGCGAGGGCACCGTCGAACTGGCCGAGTTCGTCGTGGCGGGGCAGCGGTTCCGGGCGAGCGACAGCCCCGTCGAGCACGCCTGGGGCTTCACCCCGGCGGTCTCGGTGTGGGTCGAGTGCGCATCGCTGGACGAGCAGCGGCGCGTGTTCGAGACCCTGGCCGAGGGCGGCCGGGAGTACATGCCGCTCGACGACTACGGGTTCGGTCCCTTCGGATGGGTCGAGGACCGGTTCGGGGTCTCCTGGCAACTTGCGGCGCCCGCCTGACCGCTCGCCTTGATCTTGTGCGGCCGGTGGATCAGGGGAGCACCCGCCTGCTCAGGGGACCGGCGCCCGCACGTGCGCGGTCACGTCGTTGAACGCGAGCAGCCGGGGCAGCGAGCCCGAGGTGTCGATGCGGCACACCGCGGCGTCGGCGACCCACATCCGCCACGCCACCTCGTCGCCGACCCCGAGCGCCCACGCGATCGCAGCCTTGATGGGGGAGACGTGGCTGACGACCACCACGTCGCCGTCCGCGGCCGCCCCGGCCAGCTCCCGGCAGGCCGCCCGGACGCGGGCGCCGACCTCGGCGACCGACTCGCCCCCCGCCGGGACGTGGGCCGGGTCGGCCCGCCAGGCGCGCCAGCCGTCGGCGTCGAGCGCCGAGGCGGGACGGCCGTCGAGGGCGCCGTAGTCCATCTCGACCCACCGCTCGTCGACCTCCACCGACGCGCCGGACGCCGCGGCGATCGCGTCGGCGGTCTGTCGGGCCCGCCCCAACGGGCTGCTGACCAACCGGGAGGGCGTCGGGAGCGCGCGGGCCAGGGCCTCGGCCTGCTCGCGCCCGCCCGGGCACAGCGGCTCGTCGGCCCGGCCCAGGAGCAGGCCGCGCTCGTTCGCGCCCGTCTGGCCGTGGCGGACGAGGATCAGCACCCCGCTCACGCTACTGACGCGGGCCGTGTCCGGAAGGTGCTGCGCGGTGAGTTCGTGGGGGCGGGGGTGGGCCGCTGCGCCGTCCGGCGTAGCGCGAGCACCCCGAGGCCGGGCAGGGTCGAGACCAGGGCGAGGACGCCGAAGGCGACCGCGACCGCGAGGCCGGTGGCGGCGCCGAGCCCGGCCAGGCCGAAGGCGGTGGCGGTGGTCGCCTCGCGGGGGCCCCAGCCGCCGACGTTGACCGGCAGGCCCATCGACAGCAGGGAGAGCACCAGCAGCGGGGTGAGCGCGCCGATCCCGGCCGGCACGCCCACGGCCAGGGCGGCCACGTCCAGCAGGGCCAGGTGCCCGGCCATGGTGACCAGCGACAGCGCGAGCACGGCGGGGCCGGTGCGGGCGCCGAACAGCCCCCGGCGCACCCCGGTGGCCAGGCCGGCGAGCGCGCGACGCACCCGGGGGATCCCCGCCACCCCGAGCAGCACCGCCACCACGGCCCCCACCACGCCCGCGACGCCGGCCACGTCGGGCGCGCCGTGCGGGAGCAGGCTCGTGAGCGGGCCGGGCACCGCGAGCAGCACCGCGACCCCGACCACCACGACGACCGCCTGTCCGGCGATCCGCTCGAGCACCACGGCGTGCACGCCGCGGGTCACGTCGCCGCTGCGCCGGCCGTGGTCGACCGCCCGGTGCACGTCGCCGAGGACCCCGGCGGGCAGTACGGAGTTCAGGAACTGTGCGCGGTAGCAGTCGCCGACCGCGCCGGGGAACCCGATCTGCAGGTCCAGCCCGCGCGCGACCACGCACCACCGCGCGGCCGACGCCGCGGTGGTCACCAGCCCGAGCCCGAGCGCGGCCACGAGGGCGGCCGGGGTGACCGCGCGCAGTCCGTCGAGCACCGGCGCGGTGCCGAGGTGGACCACGACCGCCACCACTACCGCGCCCCCGACCAGGAGCTTCGCCTTCACCGGCCGGTCCCGTCGTGCGGGAGCGCGAGGACGTCGGCGTGCCCCACCTCGGCGTGCAGCGTCCCGGCCTCGAGCGCCGCGAGGCGGCGCTCGAGGTAGGGCCCGGCGTGCGGCTCGAGCGACGGGTCCTGCGCGCAGGCCGCCTCGAGGCGTCCGCGCAGCCATTCCTCGACGAGGACCGCGTCCCGGGCGTCGAGCCGCCACGGGCTCGCCCGGCGCGTCACGAGGCACCCGAGCCGGGTGAACGCGTCGACGGCGACGTCGGGCGCGTCGGGGCCGAGCCGACCGTCCCGGCGCTGGTGGGCGTCGAAGGCCACCGCGAGGGCCGCGTCGAGCGCGTCGCCCGGTACGAGCTCGACCTCGCCGGTGACCGAGAGCGTCAGCAGCGCAGCCGCGCCGGCCGCGGCGGCACCTGTGGCGAGGTGCTCGACGTCGGGGGCGTCGAGCAGGTCGAGCAGCGCCGAGCAGACGACGACGTCGGTGCCGGCGAGGTCGGTCAGGTCGGTGAGGGCGGTGAGGTCGCCGACGACGGCCGTCGCCGGGACCGGCGAGGTCGCGGCGGCACGGTGCGCCAGGTCGGCGTCGCGGTCGTGGGTGAACCAGCGCTGACGCCCGGCCAGGCGGGGGGCGAGCCAGCGGCCCATCGACCCGGTGCCGCACCCGAGGTCGCGGACCACGACGTCGCCGGGTCCGAGCCGGGCGTCGAGGCGCGCGGCGAGCTCGGCGGAGCGGGCGGCGTGATCGGCGCGCTCGCGCAGTGCGAGCCAGTCCGGCGAGCAGACCGACGACCCGGGCTCGCTCAGACGGGCGGCCCAGGCGGGACGAGGAGCACCTGGGAGATCAGGAGGGACGGGGAGTACCACGACCTCAGCGTGCCTCGCCGTCCGAGCGCTGAGAGTCTCCACCCGGAACGCAGAGCCGGATGGTCCAGCCAGCGCTGCAGCGTACGGGCGAGCGCCGGAACGTTCTCAGGCGGTACCCAGGTTCCCGGGCCGCCGAGGGGACCCGCGAGGGGCGGGAACCCCGGCCGCCCGCCCTGCCGAGGTCCACTCGGTGACCCCGCGGCCCAGGCCTCGCCGACGCCCCCGACGCGGCTGGCCACCACCGGGATGCCGCATGCCAGGGCCTCGGTGACCACCACCCCGAAGGTCTCGACCCGCGAGGGCAGCACGAGCAGGTCCGTCGCTGCCCACAGCGCGTCCAGGTCCCGGCCGCAGCGGGTGCCGGGCACGTCGACGCGGCCGGCGAGGCCGTGGCGGGCGATGGCCGCGCGGAGACGGACCACGAAGCCCGGGTCGCGGCTCGTCGGGCCCGCCAGCACCGCGGTCCAGGGCCGGTCGGCGATCCGGGCCAGGGCCTCCACCAGCACGTCCTGGCCCTTGGTCGGGGTGAGTGCCCCGAGGCAGAGCAGCCGTGGCGCCACCCCGGTGACCGCCGACCCGGGGGACACCGGCGCCGGATCGACGCCCGGCGTCGCGACGTGGACCCGGGCCGGGTCCAGCCCGTGACGCGCGACGACCCGGGCGGCGGTCCACCGGCTCGTCGTCACCACCGCGGTGGCGTGGGCGAGGGCTCGCCGCTCGCGGTCGTCCCGGTCGCGGGCGAGCGCCGGGGCGAGCCCGACCTCGTCGGCCAGGGGCAGGTGCACGACCACCACCAGCCGCAGCCGGTCGGCATGCGCGGCGAGCGCCTGCGGCACCCCGCAGGCCACGAGCCCGTCCACCAGCACCGCCCCGCCGTCGGGAACCTCTTTCAGCACCCGTGCCACCGCCGACGGCTCACCGTCGGGCCACGGCCCCGGCAGCCGGTGCTCGACCACTCCGAGGCCGAGCGACGCCAGCCCGGCGAGGACCCGCCGGTCGTAGACGTTGCCGCCGCTCGGGACGGTGTCGACGTCGGCGGGGAGCACGGCGTGGATGCGTGGAGCCGCACGTGAGGGCGGCGCCATCCTGAGGTCAGGTGTCAGCGGAGGACCATCGCTGACGGGGCCGGCGCTCACAGCGCCCGCTCGTACCCCGCTCGTGCGACGTGCGACTCGTGCAGCTCCACCGCGAGCGCCGCGATCCCCCGGGCGCCCTCCCCGAGGTCGCCGGCGTGGATGCGGTCCGCGAGCCGGTCGGCGATCACCCGGGCGAGGAACTCCGTCGTCGTGTTCACCCCGGCGAAGGCGGGCTCGTCGTCGAGGTTGCGGTAGCGCAGGTCGTCGAGGACCGCGCCCAGGGCCGTCGTCGCCGCCCCGATGTCGACGACGATGCCGTCCGGGTCGAGCTCGGGCCGTCGGAAGGTGGCGTCGACGACGAACGTCGCCCCGTGCAACGCCTGCGCCGGGCCGAAGACCGCCCCGCGGAAGCTGTGGGCGACCATCACGTGATCGCGGACCGTCACCGAGAACACGGCACCCTCCTCGTGATCCACACGCCGGTCAGTAGTCGACGCGTACAGCCAAGCCGGGGGCTCCGCCCGCGAGCCGGGCCATCGTCTCCGGCAGCGCCGCGAACGGCACGGCCTCGGTGATCAGTGCGTCGAAGCGGGGGTCGGCGAGCAGGCGCAGCGCGAGCGCCATCCGGTCGGCGTGGGTCCAGCGTGCCCGCCGTGACGGGGACACCCGCCCCACCTGGCTGGCCCGGATCGCGAGCCGCCCGGAGTGGAAGCCCTCGCCCAGCGGCACCCGCGGCGCGCGGTCCCCGTACCAGGACAGCTCCACCAGCTCGCCCTCCACGCCGAGCAGCTCCAGCGAGCGCGCGAGGCCCTCCTCGGACGCGCTGGCGTGGACCACCAGGTCGCAGCCGCCCGCCGCGTCGGCGGGGAGCGCGAACCCGACACCGAGGGCCTGCGCCAGCGCCGCGCGGTCCGCGTCGACGTCGACCAGCTCCACCCGCGTCCCCGGGAAGCCCGCCAGCAGCGCGGCGACCGCGCCGCCGACCATCCCGGCGCCCACCACCGCGACGCGGTCCCCGATCCGCGGCGCCGCGTCCCACAACGCGTTCACCGCCGTCTCGACCGTCCCGGCCAGGACCGCCCGCGTCGCCGGCACCCCGTCGGGCACCATCGACACCGCGGACGCCGGGACCACGAACCGGTCCTGGTGCGGGTGCAGGCAGAACACGTCCCGCCCGCGCAGGGCCGCCGGTCCCTCCTCGACGCTGCCCACCGCGAGGTAGCCGTACGTCACCGGCCCGGGGAACTCGCCGGACTGGAACGGCGCCCGCATCACCCCGTACTGGCTCGCCGGCACCCCGCCGCGGAGCACCAGCAGCTCGGTGCCCCGGCTGATCGCGCTGTGCCGGGTGGCCACGACGACGTCCTCGGGCCCGGGCTCGGGGAGGTCGACCTCCACCAGGGCACCGTGGCCGGGCTCGAGCACCCGATAGGCGCGCGCGGTCGCCAGCGCGGACACCTCCCTCACGAGCGTCTGATGGCCGGGGGTCACGATAGGCGGATGCTCTCCCGCGCCACGACGCTCGGGCGGCCCCCGGTCGCTTCGGTGCTGGCCGCCGCGGCCGTCGTCGCGGTCGGACTGTTCGCCCTGCTGAGGGTGCTCACGGTGCTGGGGACGGCGGGCTGGCTCGGGGGCGGCACGTTCCTCGTGCTGGCCGGGGCGCTGGTCGCGCGGGCGGCGCACCGGGCCGGGACGACGACGCTCGGCCCGGCCGGGAGCGTCACCGCGCTGCGAGCCGTGCTGGCGGGCGGGGTCGCCGCCCTGGTGTCCCAGGACCTGGCGAGCCCGGGCACCGGCGCGCCGGCCCCGCTGGTCGTCCTCACCCTGCTCGCGCTGCTGCTCGACGGCGTCGACGGGCAGGTGGCGCGGCGGACCCGCACGGCGAGCGAGCTCGGCGCGCGCCTCGACGCCGAGCTCGACGCCGCCCTGCTCGCGGTCCTCTCGGTGCACGTCGCGACCGACCTCGGCGTCTGGGTGCTCGCGGTGGGCGGGATGCGCTACGCGTTCCTCGCGGCCGGGTGGGCGCTGCCGTGGCTGCGGGGCCGCCTGCCGGTGCGGCGCTCGGCGAAGGTGGTCGCGGCGCTGCAGGGGGTCGCGCTCACGGCGGCGAGCGCCGAGCTCCTGCCGCGGGTGGTGTCGACGACGCTGGTCGCCGTGGCGCTCGCTGCGCTGGCGTGGTCGTTCGGGATGTCGGTGGTGTGGCTCGCGCGGCACCGGGAGCCGGGCAGCGCCCCCGACGACTCCGCTCCCGGCGACACCGCTCCCGACGCTGCTCGTGAGGAGACCTCGGCCGGGCGCCGCGTGGTGGGCGCGGTGGTGACCGTCGTCGCCGTCGTCGTCCTGGCCGTGATCCTCGTCGCTCCCCAGGACGCGACCGGGCTCGTCCCGGAGGCCTACCTGCGCCTGCCCCTCGAGGGGATCGCCGGGCTCGCGCTGCTGGTGCTCCTGCCCTCCCGGGCACGCTTGCCGCTCGCGCTCGCGGCCGGAGCGCTGCTCGGGGGATGGGCGGTGCTCTCCGCCTTCGACGTCGGCTTCACCACCGTCCTCGCCCGCCCGTTCGACCCGGTCCTCGACCGGGCGCTCGTCGCCGACGGCGCGGAGTTCGTCGGGAGCACCTACGGGGCCGCCGCCGAGGTCGGGGCGGTCGTCGCCGCGGTCGTCCTCGGGGTGCTCCTGCTCGCGGGCGGGGCCCTGGCGGCCCGCCGCGTGGTGACCCGCGCCGCGGCGCACCGGCGGACCGTGCTCCGGAGCCTCGGCGCGCTCACCGCGGTGTGGCTGGTCGCGATCGTGACGGGGGTGACCACCGCGCCGGGCGTCCCGCTCGCCGCCGCGAGCACCGCGACCGGCGCGGCCGCGCGGGCCCACCTCACCGACGCCTCCCTGCGCGACGCCGGCGCCTTCGCCGCGGCGTCCCGGACGGATGCATGGGCCGGCGTGCCGGCGCCCGACCTTCTCACGGCGCTGCGCGGCAAGGACGTCGTCCTCGCGGTCGTCGAGAGCTACGGCCGCGCCGCGCTCACCGACCCCGGCCTCGCCGGGACCGTCACCCCCGTCCTCGACCGCGCCGACCGCGACCTCCCGGCCGCCGGGTGGGGCGCGCGCAGCGGGTTCCTGACGTCGTCGGTGGTCGGCAGCGGTAGCTGGCTCGCTCACGCGACGCTGCTCTCCGGCCTCCACGTGGACAACGAGCAGCGCTACCTCACGCTCACCTCCAGCACCCGGTTCACGCTCTCCGCCGCGTTCCGGCGCGCGGGGTGGGACACCTCCGCGATGCAGCCCGGCACCACCCGTCCCTGGCCCGAGGGCGCCTTCTACGGCTACGAGCGGACCTACAACGTGAACGACCTCGGCTACCACGGCCCGACGTTCGGGTGGGCCTCCATGCCCGACCAGTTCGTGCTCGACCGCTACGACCGCCTCGAGCGCGACCGTCCCGGGCCGCGGCCGCCGATCATGTCCGAGGTCGACCTCGTCTCCAGCCACGCGCCCTGGGCGCCGCTGCCGCACATGATCGGGTGGGACCAGCTCGGCGACGGCTCGGTGTTCTGGTCCCAGACCGCGAACCCCGGCCCCCGCGACACCGCCGCCGTACGCGCCGGGTACGCCACGTCGATCGCCTACACTCTCGACGCGCTCACCTCCTGGGTGCAGCGCTCGAACGACCCGAACCTGGTCGTGATCGCCGTCGGGGACCACCAGCCCGCGCCGTTGGTGACCGGCCCCGCAGCGGGCGCGGACGTCCCGATCTCGATCATCTCCCGCGACCCGGCGGTCCTCGCCCGCACTGCGGACTGGGGCTGGACCGACGGGCTGCGCCCCGCGCCGGACGCCCCGACCTGGCCCATGGAGGCCTTCCGGGACCGCTTCCTGGCCGCGTTCTCGCCGCGCTGAGCACTGTGACCGCGGTCACACGCGAGTGGCGGTAACGGCTCGCGGGGGCCCGGACGATGTGCTGGATGAACCCGGTGCCGTCAGACCCCCGACCTGACGGCCCGGGTTCCTTCGTGTCCGGGCCCCGTCCTGGTCCGGCTGGCGTCTGGTCCGGCTGCGCCCGGGCGGGCGGGGACGGAACGCCCGAACCGGCCGTCCCCCGACGGCGGCCGGACCGGGCGCTCCCAGTGAGCCTAACGTGTGACACCTCGGGCATGCTCGGACTGTGAGCGCGCGACCACGCGCCGTCCGGGGGACGACGTTCCCTTGAGCCCGGACTCCTCGGACGCGTAGGCAGTTGATCATGGAAATCGGCACCACCGGGGTGTGCCTGATTCCATGGTCAACTGCCTAGTACCGGCCCGAGCATGAGGGACGGCAGGATCGTGGCGCTCCACCAGGCCCGCATCACGTCGCCGGCGGCGCCACCCGGTAGATCGCGCCGGCCTGGTCGTCGCTGACGTAGAGCGCGCCGTCCGGACCGAACACCGCCGCGACCGGGCGGCCCCAGCGCGAGCCGTCCGGGGCCTGGAAACCCCCGACGAGGGTCTGCTGGTCGCCCATCCGCCCGTGCGAGTACGGGAAGTACGACACCTCCGGCGCCCGTGGCGCGGTGCGGTTCCACGAGCCGTGCACGCCGACGACGGCGCCCTCGCCCTTGCCCGGCACGTCCGCGAACGCCAGGCCCAGCGGGGCCGAGTGCGCCCCGAAGGTCTGCTCGACGGGCGCGAGCCTCGAACAGTCCAGCTTCGAGGAGTCCCCGTTGGTCTCGGCGTCGCGGGTGAACCCGACGTCGGCATGCTCGAGGGGCGTCCCCGCGACGCCGGGCTGCGTGTCCGGCTCCGGCTCGCAGAACGGCCAGCCGAGGTCCCGGCCCGGCGTGAGCGCCGCCAGCGCCTCCGGCGGGTGGTCGTCGACGTAGTCCGGGATCACCCGGCCGTACGCGTCGCCGGCGCCGCCGTAGGGCTGGTGGAACGGGTACGGGATGTTGTCGCGGTTGTTGACCGCGGTCCACACGCGCCCGTCCGGCCCGAGGGCGAGACCGGTGCCGTTGCGCACACCGCGGGCGAACACCTCCGGCGCGCCGCCGCCGGGCGGTATGCGCAGGATCGCCGCCCGCTGCGGGTCCGCGTCGCGGTCCTGCGGGGAGATGTTCGCCGTGGAGCCGACCGAGACGTAGAGCGACCTGTCCGGCCCCACGACCACCGTCTTGAGCGCGTGCGCGTAGGCGCCGTGCAGGTCGGGGCTCTTGGAGTCCGGGAGGCCCGGGACGACGACCCGCTGCCCGGTCGCGGCCCCGTTCGCGTAGGAGTACGCCGAGACCTGGTCGCTCTCCGCGACGTAGAGCGTCGAACCGTCGAACGCGAGCCCGTGGGGCTGGGTGAGCCCCGAGCGCAGCGTCGTCCGCGTCGGCGCCGCGCCGTCCGCCCCGGGAACGAGGCGGGCGACCTCCCCGGAGCCGGGCAGCGAGACGAGCAGCGAGCCGTCCGGGGCCCAGGCCTCGAGTCGCGCCGCCGGCACGCGAGCCCACACCGACGCGGTCCACCCGGCGGGCACCTGCATCGAGCGGGGGGTGTCGAACGGTTCGGCGCCCATCCCGGCGCCGACCTGCAGCGGCGTCGACACCAGGCCGGCGGGGGCGGGCGGCCCGGGGTCCGAGGAGGAACAGGCGGACACGAGGAGCGAGAGCGCGACGAGCCCGGCGAGGACGAACCGGGAGGCGCGGCGGCCGGCGGCGGTGTCGGTCATGACCTCGCCAGCGTGGCGGGCCGCCAGGGCGGGGCACCACCCGGGGGCCGCGGACGACGGCCCGACCGCCCCGGCGTCCGTAGGATCCGGGGGCGGGAGGAGCCACATGACCAGCACCACCGGCAGGACCGGCACCGCGTCGACGCACGCGCCGAGCAGGCCGCACCGCCCGCCCGGCACCGTCCCGCCGGCCCGCTTCCGGCCCCGGTTCCACTACGAGCTGCTCACCTGCGGGCTCCGCGGCCACCGGCTGCTCGGCACCGACGCCGCCGCCCTGACCTCCGACGACCCGGGGTTCGACCCGGCGGTCGTCGTGCGCGACGTCGCGGAGGCCGACGGGGACGGGACCGTGCGGTGGCACCGCTGCCTGCGCTGCGACTCCTGGGTGCCGCTCGACCCGCCCGACGCACCGACGCACCCCCAGCTGCCCACCCGCACCGAGGTCGACCTCCCGCTGCGGGGCCGGGCGCTGCGCGACCGCTTCGTGCTGCGGCTCATCGCGATCGACCGGGTGATCCATTTCGTGGGCCTGGGACTGGTCGCGGTGGCCGTGTTCGTGTTCCTCGCCGACCGCGAAGCCCTGCGCACCCCCTTCTTCGCGGTGCTCGGTACGCTGCGCGACACCGTCGGCATCGGCGACGCCGAGGACGGGGTGGTCGGAGAGCTCCGCCGGGCGTTCTCGGCGAGCGCCACGACGCTCGTGCTCCTCGGGGCGGTCGTCGGGGCGTACGCGCTGCTCGAGGGCATCGAGGCGATCGGTCTGTGGATGGCGAAGCGCTGGGCCGAGTACCTGACGCTCGTGGCCACCACGGTGCTGCTCGTCCCCGAGATCTGGGAGCTCACCGGCCGGGTCACCGTCACGAAGATCCTCGCGCTGATCATCAACCTCGCGGTGATCGCCTACCTGCTCTTCGCCAAGCGGCTCTTCGGGCTGCGCGGGGGCGGGGCGGCCGAGGAGGCGGCCCGGGCGCAGGACCAGGGATGGGACGCCCTGGGGCGCACCGCTCCCGGCGCGCACGGCTGAGAGGCGGCCGGCGGCCTCAGGGCTCGCGGGCCAGCCGGTAGGCCTCCGCGTCCGGCGCGGGACGGGTGTGCCACGCCGACGACGCCCACGTCGACCGCCAGGCGGGACACGTCAGGATGGGCAGCAGGCCCTCCCACGACTCGGTCATCCGGGCCCAGTAATCGTCGGGCCCGTCGGCGAGCGCGTAGTTCCCGGTTGCAATGGCGACGATGGCGCGCGCCGCACGGTGGGCGTCGACCTCGGCCGCGAGCAGTCCCGCGTCCGAGGCCTCGGTGAGGAGGTCGGCGGTGGTGGTCTCCCAGCGTTCGAACCAGGGCCCCCGCAACGTCGTCAGCTCGGGGTCGTCGAGGGCTTGGCTGGCGCCCCGCACCACCGAGTCGTACATCCAGCGCGCCACGTAGGCGTCGGTCTCCACCAGCAGCCGCCAGACCGGGTCGAGCCCGCGACCCGCGATCTCGGCGGCCACCGCCGTCCACGACCGCTCCACCTCGTGGACCAGGGCCTCCGCGAGCGCGTACTTGGAGCGGAAGTGGAAGTACAGCGCGCCCTTGGTCAGCCCGGCGGCCGCGAGGATGTCGGCGACGGAGGCCCCGTGGTACCCGTCCTCGCAGAACAACCGCGCGGCTGCGAGCAGGAGGCGACGCCGGGTGCGCCGCGTCCGTTCCCGGACCTCGTCGTCGGCCCAGCACGACACGGGGGCGACGAGCGCGGACGCCGGCACCGGCGTGACGGGGGACGTCACCCGCGCATCGTACGACTCCGGATGACCATGGTCCCGGGGCCGTGACGCGCCCGCCGGCACGAGGCCCTCACAGTGTGGGCAGCACCGCGACGGCCAGCAGCGCCGCCACCGCGAGGACCATCCCGACGACGGCGACCGCGCGGCGGACCCGGGTGCGCAGCCCGGCGCCGCCGACGACGAGGGCGAGCACCGCGACGCCGAGCGCCAGGTAGGTGTCCCAGGCCATCGCCATCGAGCCGAAGGCCAGCGGGCGCAGGCTCACCAGCACCGCGAGCACGCCGAGGACCACGGAGAACGCGGCGGCGGGATTCCCGGCCGGCCGCGGGTCGTCGACGTCCTCGGCGGGGTCCCAGCCGTAGGCCGCGTAGTGGCCCGGCACGATCGGCTGCGGACCGCTCGGGGTCGGCCGCGGGGTGGGCACGGGCCAGGGTGTCGGCCGGCCCACGGCCTGCCCACCGCTCGCGCCCCGGCGGTCCATCTCCTGACCCGTCATCCCGTCGCCCCCGATGGCACCGGACCCCGCTCCGTCACGGGGCTGCCATCGGACGCATCGACGCACGGGGGCCGGGCGTTAACCGGCGGGGTCAGGCGGTGGCGTCCACGCACAGCGTCCAGAGCGCGGCGCGCTGCTCCGGGGCCTCCTCGCCGCGGGGCAGGTAGTGGGTCGGGCGCGGCACCCGGTCGTGCCAGAACACGCCGCTGCACCGTCCGGGCTCGCGCGCCGCCTGCAGCCACACCGCGGTGTCGGCCCCCTGCTCGACGGTGCGCAGCAGGGGGCCGGTGAGGCGGTGGAACGCGGGCAGGGATCCGGCCACCCCGGGGGTGTCCGCCCACCCCGGGTGCATGCTGTGCACCGCGACGCCCGCCGCGGCGAGGTCGTCGGCGAGCAGCTCCGCGAGGACCACCTGCATGCGCTTGGTCCGGGCGTACGCGGCGCCGCCCGAGTAACGGCCCCCGCGGAACTCCGGGTCGTCGGTGCGCAGCGACGCGGTGTACATCCCGCCCGAGGACACGAACACCACCCGGGCCGGGCTGCCGGGGCGGTCGGGCGGCGAGCCGGCCCGCAGCAGCGGCAGCAGCTCGCGGGTGAGCAGGAACGGCCCGAGCACGTGGGTGGCCAGGCACAGCTCGTGCCCCGCCGCGGTCTCGGTGCGCTCGGCGGGAAGCACTCCCGCGTTGTGCACCAGGCCGTGCAGCGCGATCAGCCGGTCCCGCGCGTCGGCGGCGTAGCGGCGCACGTCGTCGAGGTCGGCGAGGTCGCAGCGCGCCACGGTGATCCGGGCCCCCGGGTGGGCCTCGACCAGCCGCGCGCGGGCCTGTTCGCCGCGCCCGCGGTCACGCACCAGCATCTCGACCTCGGCACCCAGCGCGGCGAGCCCGGCGGCCATGGCCTCCCCGAGGCCGCCCCCCGCCCCGGTCACCGCCACGGTCCGGCCCGTCAGCGCGTCGGGGGGCAGCGCCGACCACCCGGCCGCGCGAGCGAGGTACCCGAGACGCGAGTAGCCCGGCAGCACGAGGCGGTCGAGCGCGGCGTCGAGCAGTCGCGGCAGCGGCACGCGGCGCAGCCTACGGCCGGGCCCCCGAGGGGGCACGCCGGTGATCATCCTTCGCCGCGCTCCGTCTCAGGGCGGGCAGACCGTCTCCTCGCGAGGGATGTGACCCGCGATCAGGAAGTCGTCGACCACCCCCGCGATGCACGGCGTCCCCGGGTAGGCGCCGTGCCCGGCACCGAGCCACGACACCAGCACCGAGCCCTGCATGCCCGCCGCCACCCGCTGGCTCTCGGCGAGCGGCACGGCCGGGTCGGAGGAGGTGCCCAGCAGCAGGGTCGGAACGGGGGTGCCGGCGAGCGGCGCGGGCGCCTGCGTGGGTACCGGCCAGGACGAGCACGCCAACGCCCGCTGCGCGAACCAGCCCCCGAAGACGGGGTCCACGGACGCGGCCCGGCGCGCGGCCTGCGCGACCTGGTCGACGGTCGCGCGGTTCGCGTCGTCGTTGCAGGTCTGGACGAGCCCGAGGTCGAACCCCGCGGCTGCGGTGGCCGAGGCGGCCGGGGAGCCCGCCGAGCCCACCCCGCTGCCCGAGCCCACTCCGCCGCCCGAGCCCTCATGGGCCTCGGCGAGCCCGAGGACCCCGGCGGGGTCGCCGGCGCGGGCCGCGGCCAGCGCGGTGGCGAGAGCCGGCCAGGAGCCGGGGTCGCCGAGCGCGTCCACCAGCACGGTCACGACGGTGCCGGCGGTCACCTGCCGCCCCGGCACCGGCCCGGTGGCGTCGGTCGCGGCGGGCAGGGGCGCGGCGTGCAACCGACGGACGAGGTCGGTGACCGCACCCCGCGGGTCCGCTCCGAGCGGGCAGCCGCCGTCGGCGACGCAGGCGGTGGCGAAGGCGTCGAGACCTCCGTTGGCGGCGGCGGCCCGCTGGTCGGAGGCGACCGGCTCGGTGGCGGTCGGGTCGGGGAGCGCGTCGAGCACGAGGCGGCCCTGCGACGCGGGGTGCGCCTGCGCCCACCGTGCGAGGGTGGAGGCGCCGCCGCCGAGCCCCACCGCGTTGAGCCGGCCCGCCGCGAGCGCCTGGCGGACGTCCTCGAGGTCGTCGGCGTCGGTCGCGGTGGTGAAGTCGGTGAGCGAGTCCTCGAGCAGCTGCGAGCACGTGCGCGCCGCGCTGCCGCCGGCGGCGGCGAGCGGGGCCAGCGCCACCGGGTCCGCCGCCGCCGGGTCGGCGTCGTCGAGGGCCGCCCTGGTGGTGGGCGTGATGCAGTCGACCGCGCTGCCGGAGCTGCCGCGCACGTCGATCCCGTAGAGGGTCCGTCCGGACAGCAGGTCGGCGGGGCCCTGCGCGGCGAGCCGGACGGCCGCCTCGGTGCCGGTCCGCCGGCCCGGGTCGCCGAGCACCGCGATCGGCACCGTCGGGGTGGCGGGGGCCGGGCCGATCGTCACCCGCGTGACGTCGACCTGGGCGGCCGAGTCGGAGGACCCCGCCACGAACCCGCCGCCCACCGGCACCGTCGCGCAGCCGATCCGGACGTCGCGCCCGCCGAGCGCGGCCGGGCCACCCAGTCCGGCGATCACCGCGGCGGTGCAGTCGGTGAAGTCCAGCGTGGGGGAGGAGGCCACCAGCGGCGGCAGGGGCGAGGGCGGGGGCGGTGCGGCCGACGAGGACTCCGGCGGCGCCGAGGGTGCGTCGCTGTTGACCGTGGCGACCGGCGGGCGTTGCGAGGGGCCGACCGCGCAGCCCGCGAGCGCGAGGAGCGCCCCGACGAGCACCGTCGCGACCGTGACCGCACGGGTGCGGGCGGGGCGGGCGGGGAGCGCGGCGCGAATGGCGGACCTTCCTGGCTGGTGACGGGCGCGGTGGCCGACGACGGGCGGCCCGCAATGGTGACCGGGCGCCGGTCGTACCACCGTGAACCGAGCCGACGTGGAGGCGCGCGCCTCAGCGCGGGCCGGGCTCGAGGATCTCGGCGAGGTCGAAGCTCACGGGCCGCTCGAGCTGGTCGTAGGTGCACGACTCCGGGTCGCGGTCGGGGCGCCAGCGCACGAACTGCGTGGTGTGCCGGAACCGCTCGCCCTCGAGGTAGTCGTACCGGACCTCGACCACCCGCTCCGGGCGCAGCGGGGTGAAGGAGAGGTCCTTGCCCGCGTTCCAGCGGCTGGTCTCGTTCTTGCGCGGTGTGCGCTCGCCCGCCTCGTGGGCCGCCCAGTTCCACGGGTGCCCCTCGAAGCTCGTCACCAGGGGCGCGAGCTCGGTGAAGAGCTCCCGGCGCCGGGCCATCGTGAAGGCGCCGACGACGCCGACCGAGGCCAGCGTCCCGTCGGGGGTGTACAGGCCCAGCAGCAGCGAGCCGATCGCGTCCGGCCCCGACTTGTGCACCCGGTACCCGGCGACGACGCAGTCCGCCGTCCGCTCGTGCTTGATCTTGCTCATCACCCGCTTGTCCGGCTGGTAGCGCAGGTCGCCCTTCTTCGCGATGAGCCCGTCGAGCCCGGCGCCCTCGAAGCGCACGAACCACTCCCGTGCCTCGTCCACGTCCGACGTCATCGGGGTGACGTGCACCGGCGCGTGCCCCGTGGCCCCGAGCGCGTCCTCGAGGGCCGCGCGGCGCTGCGCGAACGGCCGCGCCGTGAGGTCGTCGTCGCCGAGCGCGAGCAGGTCGAACGCGACCATGCTCGCGGGCGTCTCCGTCGACAGGAGGGTCACCCGGGAGACCGCCGGGTGAATGCGCTGCTGGAGGGCCTCGAAGTCGAGCCCCCGCCCGTCCCGGCTCGCGACGATGATCTCGCCGTCCACCACGCACCGCGGCGGCAGGTGCTCGCGCAGCGCCTCCACGACCTCGGGGAAGTAGCGGGTCATCGGCCTGGTGTTGCGGCTGCCGATCTCCACCTCGTCGCCGTCGCGGAAGACGATCGCGCGGAACCCGTCCCACTTGGGCTCGTAGTGCTGGCCCTCCGGCACGGTCTTCACGGGCTTCGCCAGCATCGGCAGCACCGGCGGCATCACGGGCAGGTCCACGACGACCAGTCTGGCCCAGGCCCGGCCCCTCGGAGCACGCGCGGGTCGCTAGAGCACGCGCGGGGTCGTCGCCGCCGCGGCCTCCAGCTCGATGCGCATCGCGGTCGGGATCGCGTCGACCGCCAAGGCCCGGCGGGCGCGGGCCAGCACCCGGCCGTCGACCTCGGCCCACACGTCGCGCACGTCGGCGTCCTCGGTCAGCCAGAGCGTCACCCGCATCGCGGGCCGCCGCTCGTTGCCCACGAGCCGCACCCGCGCCCGGCTCACCCCGTCGATGGATTCCGCGTCCGCGCGCACGGCGTCCGCGATCGCCGAGTGCTCCACGGACAGCCGCGAGCCCGGCACGTCGGAGAGGAGCACGTCCGGGCGCCGTTCCGGGCGCAGCGAGCGGGCCGCCCAGGTCAGACCCAGCACCACCAGCACGACGCCGCCCCCGATCGCGATCCAGCGGGAGGCGGTGGCGTTCGCGGCGATCCAGTCGCTGATCTCGGGGTCGATGAGGGGGCGCTGCGCCCGGTAGGTCCCGAACACGCCCTGGCCGAGGAGCGCGACGAGCACGCCGAGCGCGAGCAGCACGAGCCCGGAGAGCACCACGAGCGTGCGGTCGGAGGCGGTCGAGCGCGCGACGGCGGCGCGGGAACGGCGGCTCACTTGACCCCCTTGGTGGGAGCGACGGACACCGCCACGCGCGGACGGCGCGCGAGCGGCAGGCGGGCGAACAGGCCGTCGACCCGCTCGCGGATCGCCTGGCGCACCGTCTCGGGCTCGTCGAGGGTGGCGGCTTTGACCACGACCTTCGTCGACGTCGCGACCACCGAGGCCGACACCACCTCGGAGTGGGAGCGGACCTCGTGGCCGACGGCCCGTGCCAGCGAGCGCGGCGAGGTGGTCACGGTGACCTCCGGGACCGGGTCGGTGAGCCGCACGTCGTGGCGGCGGGCGACGAGCCCGACCAGCAGCACCAGCAGCCCGACGATCGCGACGACGATCGCGATGGTCCGCACCAGCGAGGACGACCAGGTGGCGGCGGAGAGCGCGGCCCGCCAGGCCGGCCACGGGACGACGAGGGGCGACGACGCGGGCGCGGCCCACGCAGTGATCACCTCGAGGAGCACGAGGACGCCGACGGCGGCCACCACCAGCCCGAGCAGCGGGGAGAGCAGGCGCAGCACGAAGCGCACGGGACGATCACTCCGTCCGTCGGGTCGAGGCCGGCGGTCCGGCCGGGACGGCGAGTGCGGAGACCGTGACGTCGAGCGCCCGCACCGCGTAGCCGGTGAGGGCCTCCACACGGTCGCGGACGTTGCCGCGGACCGCCTCGACGGTGAGCGCGATCGGCGCCGGGTAGGCGAGCGGGACCTCCAGGCGCAGGTCCACCTGGTCGCCGTAGCCGGAGACCTTCGCGGTCGTCCCGGCCTCGCCGAGGCCGACCCCGACGACGCGCCGCCGGGTGCGCACCGTGCCCTCGGTGGAGTCCGCGGCGTACTCGGCGATGCGGCGCACCACCGAGAAGCCGATCTCGAGCCGGCCGCGTGCGGCGGGATCGTCGTCCGCGGCCGGCCCGGACTGCGCCGGCCCGGACTCCGCCGGTCCCGTGGGGGCGACGACGGGGACCGGCGTCGTGGCGTCGCGGGAGGGTTCGCTCATCGGTCGCGGCCGCGGCCGGTGAACTGGGTGAGGTCGAGTTCGCCGTCGAGCACCCGGCCGACGACGAGCCCCAGGATGCCCAGGACGAGGGCGATGAAGAAGCCGACGAGACCGCCCGCGGCGGCGGCGACGCCGAGCAGGAGGCCGACGAACAAGCCGACCGTGGTGGCACTCATGGGAAGGACCTCTCAGCGGGTGGGTGGGCGGGTGGGTCGGACCACGCGGCGTCAGACCACGCGGCGGACGCGGACGGGGCGCAGGGGCGCCCGGCCGAGCCAGCGCTGGCCGGCGCGCAGCGTGCGGGGCACGAGGTGGCCGGAGACCGCGACGACCGGCGCGTCGAGGCGGGGGTCGTCGGCGGAGACGGTCCACCGCGGGAGCGGCGGCGCCGGCTCGACCCGGGGGTCGGGCTCCCCGATCGCCGCGAAGGGTGACCGGCCCGCGCGGAAGGCCTCCACCCCGCAACGGAAGGTGTCCGGGTCGCCGCCGACGTCCGGGTGGTGACGGCGGGCGAAGGCCCGGAACCGCGCGGCGGCGGTCACCGGACCCGGCTCCCGGGCTCGACGTCGGTGACGACGACGTCCACCCGCCGCGCGCCGGTCTCCGCGGCGACCAGGGCACGCAGCGCCTCCGCCGTCGCGTGCACCGGCGCACCGAGGCGCAGGACCACGCCGATCCGCGTCGGTTCCTCGCCCTCGCCGAGCGCGACCCCCTCCAGGCGCCGGCCCGGCAGGTAGGTCGCGATCGAGCCGTAAGGGCCGCCGGAGAGCCGCACCACGTCGGGGTGGGCGAGCAGGGCGACCGCGACCCGCTCCGAGAGCGGGCCCAGGCCGGGCGCCGTCGGGCTGTGCGGGGAGGTGGCACGCACGCCTGCGGCCGACGGCGGGACCGTGCCGGGTCTCATGGTCGAGCTCCGATCTCCCGGCGTGTCATGGTCGAGCTCTCCTGTCGGCGTGCTCCACTTGCTGCTGCGTCTCCTGAGCGGATGCTCACTCGACGCGGGAGACCGGCGTCGGCGCGGGCTCCCCGGAATCGCTGTCGTCGCCGGGTATGTGGATGTCGTTGACCGCGATGTTGACCTCGATCACCTCGAGGCCGGTCATCTGCTCGACGGCGCCGATCACGTTGCGGCGCACGGCGCGGGCGAGCTCGACGATCCCGGCGCCGTACTCGACGATGATGTCGAGGTCGATCGCGGCCTGCTTCTCGCCGACCTCGACCTGCACGCCCGCGGCCTGCGAGGTGCCGGTGCCGCCGGGGATGCGCTCGCGGATGGCCCCGAAGGCGCGCGAGACGCCGCCACCCATCGAGTACACGCCCGAGACCTCCCGGGCGGCGATGCCGGCGATCTTCTGCACGACCCCGGACGCGATCGTGGTCTTGCCCTGGCCGGAGTCGTCGGCGAGTCGGGAGGGGTTGGCAGCGCCGGTGCGCGGGGACGTCGCGGGCGTCACGGGGGGAGCGGGCGTGCTCGTCGCGGCGGAAGCGGGTGTGCTCGTCACGGGGGAACCCGAGGGGGTCGTCATGGGGCGCTCCTTCGCGCGGTGGGACGGGCGACGTGGACGTGCCTGTCGGTGGTGTCGCCCTCGCGGGCGGCCGACTACCCGTAGGACTCCGGCCGCCGCGAGATCGTCACGGCACATCACCCGAACGGACTAGGGGATCCCGCGGGGCGGATCAGCGGCGTCGCCCCGGGCCGTCCGGTACCGGAGCAGCAGCCCGTCGTCGTGGGTGATCGCGGATGCCAGGCGCATCGGCGTCGGAGGGCGCCGGTCGGCGGGGCCGTCGAGGATGCGGCCCGGCCCGGCACCGGCGAGCTGCGGGGCCAGGCTCAGGCACAGCTCGTCGATCAGACCGGCCGCCGCGAACGAGCCGAACAGGGTGGGCCCGCCCTCGCAGAGCACGCGGTGCAGGCCCCGCTCCGCGAGCGCCGCCAGGACCGCCTCCGGCGTCACGTCACCCTCGCCGAGGGCCGCCACCTCCGCCGCGTCGCCCAGCCGGGCCCGGGCCGACGTCGCCGCGCCGACGGTGGTGAGCAGGAGCGGCGGGACCGTGGTGTCGGTGATCAGGGCGGCGTCGGGCTCCACCGTCGCCGTCGTCGTCACCACCGCGACCGGCGGGACCTCGGCCTGCCCCCGGGCCCGGCGCCGGGCCCGGCGCTCGGGCGAGGTGCGCGCGCCTCGGTAGCCCTCGGTCCGCACGGTGCCCGCCCCGACGACGACGACGTCCGCCAGCTCGCGCAGCAGCCCGAACACCTCTCGGTCGCCCGGGGCGTCCAACCCGCCCGAGCGGCCGATGACCCCGTCGACCACCGCCCCGTCCGCGCTCGCGACGAAGGTGACGCGCACGAACGGGCGCCGCGGCGCGGGGGGATAGGCGTAGACCTCGGCCAACGCCGATCGGTCGAGCTCCCCCGGCGGGCCGCCGGGGGGCCAGACGTGCCTCACCTCCTCACCGTCTCACGTCCTCCCGGCCTCATGGTCGAGCTACGCTCCGCTTCGTCTCCCGGCCCTCTCCTGCAGCTCGTCGATCGCCCGCGAGGCCTGGGCCTTCGTGAGGTCCTTCGGTGGTTCCTCGCCCGCCTGCCGGGCCAGGGTCTCCAGGTAGCTCGCCTGCGGCCCGGTCATCGGCTCGTCACCGGTGACCCAGTGCGCCGGGTCCTTCTCGGCCGGGGATCCGCCGTCCTGTGTCTTCACCCCGTGCGGATCCGGCGCGCTCGACGCCGGCGTGGCGTCCGTGTGACGACGGGGGTCTTGGCCCGACGGCGTGTCGGACGGCAGACTGTCGCGCGTGTCGGTCTCGCTCATGATGGCTCCCGAGGTCGTGGCCGTCGTGGGTCGTGCTGGTGCTCGCACGGATGAACGCCCCGCATCGGGGCGCCGCAGACGTCCCGCGTCGCCCAGACGCAGGGGGCGTCCCGTGCGGTCGAACACTCGTTCGACACCATAGGGGCATACCCCGACACCAGGGCCCCGATACCCGACGGTTCCCGCAGATCGGGCTGCGGCGCGTACCGTCGGTGCACGGGGAGCGGTCGCCGGGCGCGCAGAGCGCGTACCCGGCGCCGGAGGCGCCGCCCGCGGGCACGCCACCACCGAGGGTGACGATGAGGTCACCCGGAGGTGCCGCACGGGAGGCCGGGGCGGGGTCGCGTTGCCGGGACGTGGCGATCAGCACGTTCCCGATCTCGGCAGGGGTCGTGCGCAGGGGCGTCGGCACCGTTAACGTCAGGTTGCTTCGGACCACGCCACGGAGCGTTCGCCCTCGGGCCGGCCGACGACGCTCCGGCCCGACCCGGGACGCCGTCCCCCGACTCCCGCCTGCGGCTCACCCCTCGTCATCCGCCCGCACCGGGCGACGGCCTCCGGCCGCCGCCCCCCGACCGCCGGTCGCCCGCCGGAACCACCCAGACCCGCCGCCTCCGCACCCGCTGCTCGGCCATCCGGTCCCACACCGCCGCGGAACGGCGCACCACCTTCGTCGACGACGGGAGGGGCACGTGGCCACCACCGCCTCCGGCACCAGCACGAGCGGCCCGCGCGCGGGCTGGTCGCACAGTTCGGGCCAGCACGCCCAGGGTCTCTACGACCCCGCGCACGAGCACGACGCCTGCGGGGTCTCGTTCGTCGCCGACATCGCGGGCCGACGCGAGCACGACATCGTCGCCAAGGGCCTGACCGCCCTGATCAACCTCGAGCACCGCGGTGCCCGGGGCGCCGAGCACGAGACCGGGGACGGCGCAGGCATCCTCATCCAGCTCCCCGACGGCCTGTTCCGCCCGGTGCTCGCCGAGCAGGGCGTCGAGCTGCCCCCGGTGGGGCGCTACGCCGCGGGCGTGGCCTTCCTCCCGACGGGCGAGTCGGAGGCCGACGAGGCCCGCGCGATCGTCGAGCGCCTCGCGGGCGAGGAGGGTCTGGACGTCCTGGCCTGGCGTGACCTGCCGACCGACCCGGACGGGGCGGGCATCGGCCCGACCGCGCGCGGGGTCATGCCGCGATTCGCCCAGCTCTTCGTGGGCCTGCCGCCCGACGTCACCACCGTCGTCGACACCCCCAACGCCGGCGACGACGAGGCGGGCATCGTCCTCACCCTCGAGCGGCGCGCCTTCGCGCTGCGCAAGCGCGTCGAGCACGAGACCCGCGCAGCCGGCTGCGAGACCTACTTCTCGAGCCTGTCCGGGCGCACCGTCGTCTACAAGGGCATGCTCGCCGAGGAGCAGCTCGCGCCCTTCTACGCCGACCTGCGCGACGAGCGCACCACCAGCTCGATCGCGCTGGTGCACAGCCGGTTCTCGACCAACACGTTCCCGTCCTGGAGCCTGGCCCACCCGTACCGCTACCTCGCGCACAACGGCGAGATCAACACGCTGCGCGGCAACCGCAACTGGATGACCGCGCGTGAGTCGATGCTCGCCAGCGACGCGTTCACCAAGCAGGACCTCGACCGGCTCTTCCCGATCGTCACGCCCGACGCGAGCGACTCCGCGAGCTTCGACGAGGTGCTCGAGCTGCTGCACCTGGCCGGGCGCTCGCTGCCGCACGCCGTGCTGATGATGATCCCGGAGGCGTGGGAGAACCATACCGAGATGGACCCGGCCCGGCGCGCGTTCTACCGCTACCACTCGACGATCATGGAGGCGTGGGACGGCCCGGCGCTCGCCGCGTTCACCGACGGCTCGGTGATCGGCGCCGTCCTCGACCGCAACGGGCTGCGCCCGGCGCGCTACTGGGTCACCGAGGACGGCCTGGTGGTGCTCGGGTCCGAGGTCGGCGTCCTGGACATCGACCCGGCGTCGATCGTGCGCAAGGGCCGCCTCGAGCCGGGCCGCATGTTCCTCGTCGACACCGTGGGCCGTCGCATCGTCGACGACGACGAGATCAAGGGCGGGCTCGCCGCCGAGCACCCGTACGACGAGTGGCTGCACGCCGGGATGATCGACCTGGCCGACCTCCCGGCCCGGGAGCGCGTCCCGTTCGACCACGACGTGCTCGTGCGCCGTCAGCAGACCTTCGGCTACACCGGCGAGGAGCTGACCCTGCTGCTGCGGCCGATGGCCGTCGGCCAGGGCGAGGCCACCGGCTCCATGGGCAACGACGCGCCGCTCGCGCCGTTCTCGTCGCGCAGCCGCTTGCTCTTCGACTACTTCATCCAGCTCTTCGCGCAGGTCACCAATCCGCCGCTGGACGCCTACCGCGAGGAGCTGGTCACCTCGCTGCAGGTCTCGCTCGGCTCGGAGACCAACCTGCTCGAGGTCTCCCCGGCCTCCTGCCGCCGGGTGGTGCTGCCGCTCCCGGTCATCGACGACGACGAGCTGGCCCAGCTCGTCGGCATCAACGACGACGGCAACCTGCCCGGCTTCGCCCCGCACGTGGTCTCCGGCCTCTTCCCGGTCGCCGGTGGGGGCGAGGCCCTCGAGGCCCGTCTCGTCCAGATCCGCGAGGAGGTCTCGGCGGCGGTCGCCGAGGGGGCCCGCGTCATCGTGCTCTCCGACCGCAACTCCGACTCCGAGCACGCCCCCATCCCGTCGCTGCTGCTCACCGGGGTGGTGCACCAGCACCTGGTGCGGGAGAAGACGCGGACCCGGACCGACATCGTCGTCGAGGCCGGCGACGTCCGGGAGACCCACCACGTGTCGCTGCTCCTGGGCTACGGGGCCTCGGCGGTGAACCCCTACCTCGCGCTCGACACGGTCGCCGACCTCATCGACCGCGGCGTCATCACCGGCGTCGGCGTGCCCACCGCCACCCGCAACGTCGTCGAGGCGCTGGCCAAGGGCGTGCGCAAGGTGATGAGCAAGATGGGCGTCTCGACGGTGGCGTCCTACATCGGCGCGCAGATCTTCGAGGCCATCGGGCTGGGCGAGCAGGTCGTCGCCGACTGCTTCGCCGGCACCACCTCGCGCCTGGGCGGCGTCGGCTACGACGTCCTCGCCGAGGAGGTCGCGATCCGCCACCGCCTGGCCTGGCCGGAGGACGGGGTGCGCCCCACCCACCGCGAGCTCGTGGTGGGCGGCGAGTACCAGTGGCGTCGCGAGGGCGAGCTGCACGTGTTCAACCCGCACACGGTCTTCAAGCTCCAGCACTCCACCAGGACGCAGAACTACGACATCTTCAAGGAGTACACGCGGGCCGTCGACGAGCAGAGCTCGGCCCTGCTGACCCTGCGCGGCCTGTTCGCGTTCAGGCAGGACCGGACGCCGGTGCCGATCGAGGAGGTCGAACCGGTCTCCGAGATCGTCAAGCGGTTCGGCACCGGTGCGATCTCCTACGGGTCGATCTCCCAGGAGATGCACGAGGTCCTGGCGATCGCGATGAACCGCCTCGGCGGGCGGTCCAACACCGGCGAGGGCGGTGAGGACCCCGACCGCTTCACCCGCGATGCGAACGGCGACTCCCGGCGCTCGGCGGTCAAGCAGGTCGCGTCCGGCCGGTTCGGCGTCACCAGCGAGTACCTGGTCAGCGCCGACGACATCCAGATCAAGATCGCGCAGGGCGCGAAGCCCGGCGAGGGCGGGCAGCTGCCCGGCCACAAGGTCTACCCCTGGATCGCGAAGACCCGGTACTCGACACCGGGCGTGGGCCTGATCAGCCCGCCGCCGCACCACGACATCTACTCGATCGAGGACATCGCCCAGCTGATCCACGACCTGAAGAACGCCAACCCGGCGGCGCGGGTCCACGTCAAGCTCGTCTCCCAGGTCGGGGTGGGGACGGTCGCGGCCGGGGTCTCGAAGGCCAAGGCCGACGTCGTGCTCATCTCGGGCCACGACGGCGGGACGGGCGCGTCGCCGCTGTCGTCGATCAAGCACGCGGGCGGGCCGTGGGAGCTGGGGCTCGCCGAGACCCAGCAGACGCTGCTGCTCAACGGGCTGCGCGACCGCATCGTCGTGCAGACCGACGGCCAGCTCAAGACCGGCCGCGACGTCGTGATCGCCGCGCTGCTCGGCGCGGAGGAGTACGGCTTCGCGACCGCGCCGCTGGTGGTGTCGGGCTGCATCATGATGCGGGTCTGCCACCTCGACACCTGTCCCGTCGGCGTCGCGACGCAGAACCCGGCGCTGCGGGCGAAGTTCACCGGCAAGGCCGACCACGTCGTGGCGTTCATGGAGTTCATCGCCCAGGAGGTGCGCGAGCACCTCGCGGCGCTGGGCTTCCGCTCGCTCGCCGAGGCGATCGGGCACACCGAGGTGCTCGACACCCGTGCGGCCGAGTCGCACTGGAAGGCCGAGGGCCTCGACCTGACGCCGATCCTGCACCGCCCCGAGATCCCGGAGAACTTCGCGGGACAGACGCTGCACCAGTCCCGGCCCCAGGACCACGGGCTGGAGAAGGCGCTGGACCACACGCTGATCCAGCTCGCCGAAGGGGCGCTGGCCGACGGCGCGCCGGTGCGACTCGAGCTGCCGGTGCGCAACGTCAACCGCACCGTCGGCACGATGCTCGGCTCCGAGGTGACCAAGCGCTGGGGCGGCAAGGGCCTCCCCGACGACACCATCGACGTCACCTTCACCGGGTCCGGCGGCCAGTCGTTCGGGGCGTTCCTGCCCCGGGGCGTGACCCTGCGCCTCGTCGGCGACACCAACGACTACTGCGGCAAGGGACTCTCCGGCGGCCGCATCACGGTCCGCCCGCACCCGGAGGCGCCGCTGACCGCGGAGGAGAACATCGTCGCGGGCAACGTCATCGCCTACGGCGCCACCGCCGGCGAGCTCTTCCTGCGGGGCCAGGTCGGCGAGCGGTTCTGCGTGCGCAACTCCGGGGCCCACGCGGTGGTCGAGGGCGTCGGCGACCACGGCTGCGAGTACATGACCGGCGGGCGCGCGGTGATCCTCGGCTCGATCGGGAGGAACTTCGCGGCGGGGATGTCCGGCGGCGTGGCCTACGTGCTCGACCTGTGCGAGAACCGCGTGAACCGCCAGATGGTCGAGCTCGAGGTGCCTTCGCCGGTCGACCTCGACGAGCTGCGGGCCCTCGTCGAGAAGCACTACGCCGCCACCGACTCGGCCGTGGCCCACCAGCTGCTCACCGACTGGGAGGCCGCCTGCCCGCGCTTCACCAAGGTGATGCCGGTGGACTTCAAGCGGGTCCTGGAAGCCACCGCCGACGCCGAGCGCGACGGGCGGGACGTGAACGACGCGATCATGGAGGCCGCTCGTGGCTGACCCCCGCGGATTCCTCACCACCGGCCGGGAGCTGCCGCGGCGCCGGCCGGTCGACCTGCGCCTGCGCGACTGGCACGAGGTCTACGAGGAGCTCAACGAGACCACGCTCCGCAAGCAGGCGGGGCGCTGCATGGACTGCGGCATCCCGTTCTGCCACCAGGGCTGCCCGCTCGGGAACATGATCCCGGAGTGGAACGACCTGGTGTGGCGCGACGACTGGTCCGACGCCATCGAGCGGCTGCACGCCACCAACAACTTCCCGGAGTTCACCGGCACGCTCTGTCCCGCTCCGTGCGAGTCCGCGTGCGTGCTGTCGATCAACTCCGACCCGGTGACGATCAAGCAGGTCGAGATCGAGATCATCGATCGCGCCTGGGAGGAGGGCTGGGTCCGCCCGGAGCCGCCGGAGACGAGGACCGGGTTCTCGGTCGCCGTCGTCGGGTCCGGGCCGAGCGGGCTCGCGGCCGCCCAGCAGCTCACCCGCGCCGGGCACGACGTGACGGTGTACGAGCGGGCCGACCGCATCGGCGGGCTGCTGCGCTACGGCATCCCCGAGTTCAAGATGGAGAAGCGCCGGCTCGACCGCCGGCTCGAGCAGATGGCCGCCGAGGGCACCCACTTCATCGCGGGGGTCGAGGTCGGCGGGCCGGGCGAGCACGACCTGTCGGTCGACGAGCTGCGCTCGCGCTACGACGCCGTCGTCCTCGCCGTCGGGGCCACCGCCTGGCGCGACCTGCCCATCCCCGGCCGGGAGCTGCACGGCATCCACCAGGCGATGGAGTACCTGCCGCCATCGAACCGGGTGCAGCAGGGCGACTACGCGCGCTCGGACATCGACGCCGAGGGCAAGCACGTCGTCATCATCGGGGGCGGCGACACCGGGGCCGACTGCGTCGGGACCGCCCACCGCCAGGGTGCCGCCTCGGTCACCCAGCTGGAGATCATGCCGATCCCGCCCTCGCAGCGGCCTGCCTCGAACCCGTGGCCGACCTACCCGGCGATCTTCCGCGTCTCCGCGGCCCACGAGGAGGGCGGCGAGCGGCTGTTCTCGGTGAACACCCAGGAGTTCGTGGACGACGGGAACGGCGGCCTGCGCGCGCTGAAGCTCGTCGACGTGCAGCGGGTGGACGGGAAGTTCGTGCCGGTCGAGGGCAGCGAGCGGGAGTTCGAGGCCGACCTGGTGCTCCTCGCGATGGGCTTCCTCGGGCCGCAGAAGGAAGGGCTGCTCGACGCGCTGGGCGTGGACTACGACGAGCGCGGCAATGTGCGCCGCGACGGGTCCTACCAGACCTCGGTGCCGGGGGTGTTCGTCGCCGGTGACGCGGGCCGCGGACAGTCGCTCATCGTGTGGGCGATCGCCGAGGGCCGCTCGGCGGCGGCGGGCGTGGACGCGGCACTGACCGGCCGCGACGTCCTCCCGCGCCCAATCGGGCCGGGGGAACGCGCGTTCGCCTGACGGCTCGTGCGTGTGTTTCCGTGCTGGGACACGGAAACGCACGCACACCTACGGGTTCTACGTGGTGTGCCCGGTTGGGACCGTCGGCGGACATGACCGCGCATCCGCCGACGACCCGGCCGCGTGTGCCTCGGCGTCCGGCCGAGGGCGCCCAGAGACAAACCGGGACCTTGGTGGGTCTCGTCATCAGACGATCGCGGTCCTCAACCGACGAGTGCGGGCATCCGTCCGGTACGGAGCCGCTCGACACCGGGGCAGCCCGTCGACCGCGGGGCGGTCCCATCTGGACCGACCGCACCACGAACAGCCGGGCGCGCCGCCGTCCCCCGGGACGGCGATGGCGCGCCGGCACGAGGAGCTCCCTTGACATCGAACGAGACCCCGGCCACCGCCACCCGGCGTTCCGCGGGCGGCGACGAGGCGACCACCACCAGGCCCGCGCGGGTGCGGGACAACGCCGGTGAGGCGCGGACACCGGCCCGCACGCGCCGGCGGGACACCGCGGGCGAGGCGCGGCCGCGGGGCCGCACCCGCCAGGACGAGACCGACACCGAGGGCACCCTGCCGCGAGGCCGCCCGGGCCCGCAGGGTCCGGCAGGAGACAAGGGCCCCTCGGGCGACCAGGGCCCCGCCGGCGACCAGGGCCCCGCCGGCGACCAGGGCCCCGCCGGCGACCAGGGAGCGACGGGGGCCGTCGGCTCGGCGGGCGAGCAGGGTCCGACCGGCGAGCAGGGTGCGACCGGTGAGCAGGGTGCGACCGGCGAGCAGGGTTCCCCCGGCGAGCAGGGTGCGACCGGGCAGCCGGGCCCACGGGGGCGGACCGGTGAGCTCGGCCCGCAGGGCCAGGAGGGTTTCCGCGGCGAGCAGGGTCCGCAGGGGCAGCAGGGCCAGCAGGGCTTCCGGGGTGAGCAGGGCGTTCGGGGTGAGCAGGGCTTCCACGGTGAGCAGGGCCTGCAGGGCGAGCAGGGTGTGCAGGGCGTGCACGGCTACCCAGGCGAACAGGGCGCGCACGGCGAGCAGGGCGAGCAGGGCGAGCAGGGTGAGCAGGGCCTCCGCGGCGAGCACGGCACGACGGGCGACCGGGGTGCCCCTGGACCGCAGGGCCAAGCCGGCCCGCGGGGCGAGCAGGGCACGCAGGGCGAGCCCGGCCCCGCCGGCCCGCAGGGGCCGGCAGGGCCGCAGGGCGAGGTCGGCCCCCAGGGACCCCCAGGACCGCAGGGCGCCCCGGGGCCCCAGGGTGCTCCCGGACCGGAGGGCCGGCAGGGTTGGGCCCCGGAGCCCGAGGGTCAGCAGGCGCGCCACGGTGGGCCGAGGCGTGACGGACAGCCCGAGGGCCACGCCGAGCCCGACGGTCAGAACCCGGGCTCGGACGCCGACCGGCGCTCGGCGTCCTCGTCCGTCGCCGACCTGGTCGGGGCGACGCTGTTCTTCCCGATGACCGTCGCGGGCTCGATGTCGCGGCTCGCCGGCGCCACGATCGGCGCCGTCCTGCGGGGCGGCCGCTCCTCCTGATCGACAGGCGCAGCACCACACGACACGGACGAGGGCCCGGCCGCCACGGCGATCGGGCCCTCGTCCCTGTCTCGATGGAGACCGGGACTACGCCGAACGGCTGACGACGGGGCCGGTGTTGATCGCGGGAACGGTCATCTGCAGCCGGTGGGCGCTGACCTGCCAGAAGCGTCGGGCGGGGTCGACCAGGCGCCACGACTCCGCCGCCTCGTGCACCTCGTCCTGGGACAGCCCGTCCCGCGGGACGACGGTGACGGGGGAGCCGGCGCGCGGGACGGGCAGCCACCGCCGCCGCGGCGCCGCGACGTGGCCGGCACGGTCCGCAAACCCCTGAGAACCCAGTGCGGCCCCGAGTGCGGCCCAGGCGTCCACGGCGCTGCCGTGCACGCTCACCGTGGTCGGGCCGACACCGTCACCGAGCAGCACGGTGTAGGCACTGACCGCGTCGTACGTCACGGACCCTCCTCACGGCCCCGACGATCGGGGCTCGACTGCGTCCTGACCCAGACAACGGTCCCCGGAGCGGCGCAGCCAGCGGACACGCGGGATGTCGCGCCGAACTGAACCGATTCCGCGCCAGGTGGTGCCGCTGGTCGAGGCCTCACTCGACAGGACGTACCGCCCACCGCCCGGTGCCGAGACGCGCACCACAGGGGGAGGACCCGGACCTCACGACGAGGGCTGTCCCCGCCCGCTCGGGGGTCCGCTCCATCGTGGCCGCAAGGCCCTGACCAGCAGCCTTCCCGGTGTCAACGCCGAGCACGACGACACCGGGGAGGTCCGACGACCATGCTCGCCAGCACCGCCGTCACGACACGGTCGGCCGGCCCGACCGTCTCCGTCGTCATCCCGGCCTACAACGAGGCGGACAACGTCGGCGAGCTGCTCCGCCGGCTCGCGGAGTCCCTGCCGACCGGCGCCGAGGTCCTCCTCGTCGACGACTCGACCGACGACACCGCCACCCGCGCCCACGCCGCCGCCCGCTTCCTGCCGGTCACGCTCACCGTGATCCACCGGGACGAGCCGGCGGGAGGGCTGGGCGGGGCGGTCGTGGCGGGGCTGCGCGCCGCGCGGGCCGAGTGGGCCGTCGTCATGGACGGCGACCTGCAGCACCCGCCCGCCGTCGTCGCCGACCTGCTCGCCGCGGCAGCCCGGCCACGACGTCGTCGTCGCCACCCGTTACGCCGCAGGCGGCGACGGGTCCGGCCTCGGCTCCCCGTACCGCCACGCGGTCTCGCGCGGCGCGACGGCGCTCGCCGCGCGGGTGCTCGGCGGTGCCGTGGCGCGGATGAGCGACTCGCTCACCGGCTTCTTCGCGGTCCGCCGGGCCGCGCTCGACCTCGACGCCGTCTCGGTGACGGAGCGCATCGGCGCGAGTACGAGCTCCTGGCCGGTGCATCCCGGACCGTCCTGTTCACCGGGCGCATCTCCGACGACGATCTGCACCGTGCGTACGACACGCACGACGTCGTCGTCGTCCCCTCGGTCACCCGGGCGGAGGCGTTCGGGCTTGTCGTGCTCGAGGGGATGGCGGCCGGGTGCGTCCCGGTGGTCTTCGACCTGCCCGGGGTGCGGGACCTCGTCGCCGACGCGGGCCTTGTCGTCCCGCCCCGCGACACCGACGCCCTCGCCGCGGCGCTCGACGGCCTGGCCGCGGACCGCGCCCGCCTCGCGTCGCTGGGGCACCGCCGGCCTCGACGACGACAGCGCCGTCCTGGCCCGCGCGGCGAGCCCCGCGCAGGACGGCTGGCGCCCCGACGACCCCCCCGCGGCGCTGACCGCCGCGGGCCTGGACCGGGGGGCGACCCAGCGCTGGACGATCGCGCTCGCGCACCCGGCCGGACTGGGCGTCGTGGCCGAGAACCGGGTGCCCGCCCGACCTCCCGAACACCGACGGGGACCGCCCAGTCGGACAGATGGTCCAGGCAGCTACGCGCGGGGGTGCGACGTCGAGGCCTGGTACCTCGCGTTCGAGGACCAGCTCTTCGAGCCGGGCTCGGGGATCGACGTGGCGTCGTATGGCCGGGTCGTCGCCGGCGGGTGAATCGGCCGGGTCGACGATGGCCAGCCCTCCCCACCGCCCGCCGCTAGGCAGTCGATCATGGAAACCGGCACAGCGAGGTGTGCCTGATTTCATGATCGATTGACTAGTGGGTCGGCGGCCCCGCCACCAACCGGGCCACCACAGGCCCGACCACGCCCGCGCCGCCAGGCAGCGGACCGTGCTGGCGCTGCGGGCCGTGGAAGCCGGCGGCGCCGAACACGTCGCCCTCGTCGCCGGCCGTGCCCCGGGGAGCAGTCCTCGACCGGCTCGGGGCTGGTCGCCGAGGTAGCGGCGGACGAGCGCGCCGATCTCTCCTCGCGGTGGCTGCGGGTGCGACAGGGACTCGTCGGTGGGCGGCCCTCATGGGTGGTGGCGGGCCTCGGCGAAGCGCGGTGCCAGCAGCAGCGTCAGCGAGCCCGGACCGCACCCGACGTCGAGGAGACGCCCGGACCTGTCGTCTCCGAGGGCCTCACCGAGCCGGTCGGCGAGCTCGGGCGGGAAGGGCACCCGTCCCACTGAATAGAACGGGGCGCTGCCGGCGTAGAGGGTGGGGTCCCAGGACCAGCCGCCGGTGGGCACGTCGCCATCCTCCCCTCGCGCAGGATGGCGGGACGAGCGCCCTCGGCCGTGCCGGCACCTCCGTCGTTCGCCGAGCCCAGCACGAGGACCTTCCGGCCTTCGTCGCCCTGCTCTCCGACGACGCCCGGCGGCGGCTCGGCGTAGTACCTGGACGAAGAATCAACATCCGACCTCGGCGCCCGGGCGCGTGACAAGAGATGGGCGTAGCCATCCTCGGTCACCCGATGGGTGGAAGACGGACTGCCTGGTAGAAGCCCGGGGGGCGGGTGAGCGGCCAGTCGCCCGGGTTGTTGGGGTCGACGACACGGTAGTCGAGGCGGTAGCGCACAGGAACGGGGGCCGACTGCCGGTATCGGGCGTAGTTCCACTCGGCCCATGGGTGCGCGTCGCGCCACTTCTGCACCCACGCGTCGGTCGCCGCTGGATAGGCGAGAAACTGGTCGATGACTGTGCAGCCGCGGTCCTGGCAGTAGAACGCGAGTGCACCGATCTCGGTGGTGGTGTAGATGATGCCGTTGGTCGGCAGGCGTGCCGCGACTCGCGCGTACTCGTCATCGCTCACCCAATTCTGCCGCATCGGCGCCACCCCTTCGGTCCAAAGCGGGCCATGCGCCACACTCAACGTCAGCGACCCGATGACGAGTAGCGCAGACCAGCCCCGCCAGCTCCAACGGTCACCGCCCATCAAGACCGCGGCCAGTCCCAGACCCACGAGAGCAGGGCCGAGATAGTACTCGGTCGGCGGCGCGGACGTCGCCGCGAGCGCCGCCCAGTGGGCGAGCCCGGCCCCCGCCATCGCGACCACCACCCAGTGACGACGTGCCGCTCCGACGACCAGCGCGAGCACTCCACCCACAAAGGTCGCCACGGTAAGAGCCGTGGCCGCGGGAAAGGTGGCATAGAAGTAGTCCACGCTGTAGATGAAGGCCGTGCCGCCGTTCCACCCGCCTGCAGCGCTCTTGAGCGGCACCGTATTGGACCAGGCCGACCCGAAGTGCCACAAAGAAAAGGCGAGCCACGGAACTGCGACGAGACCGCCCACCGGCAGCGACCACAGCAACTTCCGGTAGGTAACTGCGAGCAGCGCCACCGCGACGACGGCTGGGACGACGAGGTCCGGACGGGTCAGGATCCCGGCCCCGACGAACGCGGACGTGACTAACCATCGTCGCGCAGCGCCGTAGCGCACTAAGCCGACGAGAGCAGCGGCCGCCAGATAGGTTTCGAGGCCGACCGATGAGGTGAGCACCGGCGAGCTCGCAAGAAGCGCGACGCCGAGCAGTGCGGACCACCACCCGCCGAGGGAGTACAGCCACACCGCGCACGCGGCAAGGCACGCTGCCAGCAGCATGCCGACGGCAACAAATGCGTGTCCTGTGACGAAGATGAGACTGGCGAGCAACCACACGTTGAGGGGGCTCGTGGCGGTGTTCGACTCGATCCCCGTAGTGAGACACCAGCAGCCATGTTCAGCGACGTTGCGCGCGAAGCTCAGCGATATCAGACCGTCGTCGGGCATCGCGTTGCGCGCCACGGCGAACAACAGGACACCCATTCCGGCGCCATAGGCAGCGAGCCACGACCTGGCGCGGTTCGTCGCCTTCGCTGGCTCCGCTCCCGCAGCACTGGACCGGACCTGCAGCCCCCCGATCGTGACCATGAGTGCAGTGTGCCCGTGCTCGACTCGATCACCGATAGCGGCCTCACACCACCGAGGTCCCGGGACGTTGATGTCGTTCGCCACGGTCCCCGTGGTTCCAGGGGACGCCCTGCCTACGCCGTGCGGTGCCCCCCTCGACGAGCGCTCTTCTCTCGGATGCAACCAAGCTTCACGATCGGGTGCATCCCCTTCATTGTGGCTGGGCCATGCACCGAACTGAGCTTCCACGAGATCGCCACGACGATCCATCGCGTCGTGTCCCTGTTGATCCGATTCCTGCTCCGCGAGATCAACGACCACGTAGTCCGCTGGGCGTGTCGGGTCGACGGTGGGTGCCGCGTAACGCGAGAGTGTCACCCACGGTTCTACGAGCGGCGGCGGGTCAGATTCCTGCCGCGCCGACTGACCACCACCTGGTCCACCACGGCCGCGGGGAGGTCACGATGTGTCGGAGAGGCGTCGTGCTCGCCGGTACGCCAGCACGGCGCGGGCTGCGCGGCTGACCTCAGCGCGTCCAGTAGGTCTCCGGCCGGCGCGGGACGACCCCGGAGGGGAACAACGCGTTGACCTGCGTGGTGTAACCGCGGACGAGCGCCTCCTTCGCGTGGAGGCCGTCGTCGAACGACCAGGGACGCAGACCCTCGCGGCGCAGGAACCGGGTCGGGCGCGTGGTCGAGTGCGTAGGGGAAGTCCGAGAACCACACGACCGGGCCGGGCCAGGCGAGGCCGAGGTCGCGGGTGACGAGGTGGTCGAAGAGGACGAGGCAGCGGGCGCCGGCGTCGAGGGCGGCGCGCAGCGGTCCGGGTGGGGGCGCGGAGATCGAGGTCGATTGGACACGGTTCCCCTCCTCGTCCGGGTGGGCGCTCAGGCGGCCAGGGCGTCGACGCCGGAGTCGGTGAGCAGCGCCGGCCCGACGACCTGAGTCGCGAGCAGCCCCGCGGCGCACAGCCGGGCAGCGAGGAACTGGTCGGCGCAGGGCAGGCCGTCGATGAGGAGACGACCGGCGTCGACGGTGCCGCGCCCGGCGGCGACGGCGGCCAGGACGGCGCGGTCGCGGCGGCTGAGCTGGTCGAGTGCGGTGTTCATGGTGGGTCTCCCGGAGGCTGTCGAGGCGTCTCGCCGACGGCTCTCAGCCTGGTCGCGACCCCCGTCCGGCGCGGTGGAGCGCGCCCCACGACGGCGGGTGTGCACCCTGCGATCGCAGGTGGGGTCAGCCCTACCCCGGGTGCGGAGGTGCTCAGAGGATCCCGGTGATCACCAGGACCACGACGACGAGGACGAGCAGGACGACGACGGCCGCGCCGACCAGCAGCCCCGTCCGGCTCCGCGCGCCGCCCTGCTCGCCGCCCGCCTCACCGGCGGGCGGGATCGGCCCCGTACCGGGCGGGGCACCGGGGTGGGGACCGGGCGCCGGACGACCCGGGGGCGGGCCCCCACCCGGTCCCGGAGGACCGCCCGGCGCGCGCCACCCCGGACGCGGGCCGGACCCACCCGGACCCTGGCCCGGGCCACGCTGGGCCGGGAAGCCCGTCGAACGGCCGCCCTGCGGCCCGCCCGGAGAGGAACCGCCCGGTCGCCCCTGGGCGGGGAAGGTCCCGCTCGGCGTCCCGGGACGCGCCGGTGGCCGGCGCGGGGGAGGCGTCTGCGCCGGCGTCGCGGGTCGGCGGGGTGGCGCTGCTCCCGTCGCCTGCGAGCGGATGCTGCCGGGCGTGGCCCGGACGACCGTGGTCTTCGCGTCCTCGGCGTGCGCGTCGTCACCCGGCGAGTTGCGGGTGATCGTGGTCCTCGCCTCCGTGGGATCGAGGCGGGTGACCGTGGTGGCCGACTCGTCCGGCGTCGACCCGTCCTCTCCGGAGCCGTCGTCCCCGGGGGCGTCCGCGCGCGCGGCGACGCGACCGTCGACCAGCGGCGGCCGCACGACGGCCGTCGCGGCCGGCTCCGCCTCGGACGCCTCCGACCGCGCGGGCGCCTCCGACCGCGCGGGCGCCTCCGACGCCTCCGACGCCGCGCCGTCGGTCGCCGCGGACGACGTCGTACCGACCGGGGACGAGCGAGCGGCGCCCGCACCACCGCTGTCCGAGCGGCCCTTGACCGGCAGCGCCGCGCCGAGCCCGCTCGTCACCCGGGTGACCGACGGCGCCGCGTCCTGCGCAGCGCGCGCGGCGCCCATCGCGACCACGTGCTCCGGACGGCGCTCGGCGATCACGCGCAGCCCGAGCTGCTCGGCGACGGTCCGCCCGATCAGGGGCACCCGGGAGGAGCCGCCGATGAGCAGCACTGCCGTGGGGCGCACCGGGGACGCCTCCACCGCGCGCCCCAACGCCTCCACACTGCGGGCCACCGCGGGACGGATCCGCTCCTCGAAGGCGCTGCGGGTCACCGACACGTCGGTGTGGCGACCCGGCAGCAGGACCGACACCTCGGCCTCGTCGTCGGTCGACAGCGCCTCCTTGGCCGCGACGGCGTCCTGGCGCAGCCGGGCCAGGGCGGTGGCGCTGGAGTCGTCGTCGGGGTCCAGGTCGGCGAGCAGGCCCCCGGTGGCCTCGTCGACCAGCGCGATCACGGCCTCGTCGAGGTCCACCCCGCCGAGCCGCTCGATGCCCACCGGCGTCCCGAGCAGCTCGACGTCCTCGCCGCGGCGGGTGAGCACCGTCGCCTCGAAGGAGCTGCCACCGAGGTCGTAGACCGCGAGCGCGTCACCCTCGTCGAGCCCGTGCACGGCACGGTGGTGGTGTGCCGCGGCCTCCGGGTCGGACAGCGCGACGGCGTCCTCGAGGCCGGCGGAGAGGGCCACGTCCTCGAACAGCCCCCGCCGGTAGGGCCCCCAGCTCGCGGGGTGGGTCAGCACGACCCGCCGTGGCGACTCGCCGCGGACCGTCGCGCTGCGGGCGAGGACGTCGCGCAGGATCGCGGCGAGCAGGTCGCCCGCCGGCTCGGAGTGCTCGCCGAGCAGCACCGGCGCGGGATCCCCGAGACGACGGCGGACACCGAAGGCCGCGTGGGCCGGATCGCCGGTCGCACGCCGGGCGGCGAGCTCCCCGGTGACCAGCGAGGCCTCGTCGCGCCGGTGGACCATGGCGGGCACCGTGGTCGACCGGTCCCCCAGGGCGACCATCTCGACGCGGTCGTCCTCGGTGGCGACCGCCGCGGCCACGGCGGTGCCCCCGAGATCGACCCCGAGGACATGGGTCACGGCACGTCCCTCCGCTCCCTCCGCGCACTGGGCCCACGCATCGTAATGACATCGACGTCGGGCGGGGGAGGTCCTCGGCCCATGGAGCCCGGTGTCAAGGGGGACAGCCCTACCTCGCCGGAGGGTGGGCCCCCTCCCCGCAACATCCCGCGCCCGCGACGCTGGAGCGCCATGAGCGACGCCCGCGACGACCGCCGACGCCACCGGGAGCGCTGGCGGCGGCGGCTCTGCCTCGAGCGCCAGCTCCACGACGGCGCCGCGCTGCGCATCTCCTCGATGGCGCTGCGGCTGGGCGCGCTCGACCGGGAGGCCTCCGGCTCGGCCGGGGTGCTGCGCCGCGACATCGACGCGCTCCAGGACGAGGTGGCGGCCGCGCTCGAGGAGCTGCGGGCGGTCGCGGGCCAGATCTACCCGCCCCTGCTGCACGAGGCGGGGCTCGGCCCGGCCCTGCGCGAGCTGGTCACGGCCCGCGGGGCCGACGCCTCGCTCGACGTCACCGCGGACCGCGCCGAGCCCGCCGTCGAGGGCGCGGTGTACTTCGCGCTGGCCGACTGCCTGGAGTCGCCGCCCGGACCGCTCACGATCGAAGTCCGCACCGACAGCACAGCAGAGGAGGACCTCGTCGTGGTGGTCATCGAGGGGGCGGATCCCGCCCTCGCCCCGTCCGTGCTCGACGAGGCGGGCCCGCTGGGGGGCACCGTGGACGTCGCCACCGACCCCGCTGCCCCGGGCGGCACCGCCACGATCACCGCGAGGTTCCCGTGCGCGTAGCGCTCGCCGAGGACGGCGCCCTCTTCCGCCAGGGCCTGGTCATGCTCCTCGAGGCGGCCGGGCACGAGGTCGTCGCCTGTGTGCCGGGCGGCGACGAGCTGGTCGCGGCCCTGGCGAACGACCCCGTCGACGTGGCGCTGCTCGACATCCGCATGCCCCCGGAGCCCGACGGCGGGCTCATCACCGCGGAGCGTCTCCGCGCCGCCCACCCCGACATGGGCCTGCTGTTCCTCTCGCACTACGCCGAGTCGCACTACCTCGTGCGCATCCTCGAGATCGGCACCGAGAAGGTGGGCTACCGGCTCAAGGAGAAGGTCGGCAGCGTCGAGGTCCTCTCCGACACGCTGTCCCGGATCGCCGACGGCGAGATCGTCATCGAACCGGTGCTCGCCAAGCGGCTGGTCGAGCGGCCCCGCAACGACCGCAAGGACGTGGTGGCGGCGCTGTCCGAGCGCGAGCGCGACGTCCTGCGGCTCATGGCCGAGGGCCGGTCGAACGGCGGCATCGCCGCCGAGCTCTACGTCAGCGGGAAGGCCGTGGAGAAGCACATCGCGAGCATCTTCGACAAGCTCGGGCTGCACGGGGACGCCTCCGTGCACCACCGCCGGGTGCTCGCCGTGCTGACATACCTGCGCTCCCGGCGCGGCGAGAACTGACAGCGGCGAGAACTGACACTGGCCGATCCCGCGGTTCACCCCCTACTCTCCGTGTTCGAGGCAGGGGACGGAGCGGCGGAACGATGGACCGGGCGGGTACGGCGCGGCTGTGGCGGACACTCTCCGTCGTAGCGGTGGTCGCCGTCTGCCTCGTCGTGGCCGTGGTGGTCGGCGAGGCCGTCCTCGGGCCCGCGGTCGGGCCGCTGCTCGCGCCGTTCGCGGGCGCCGGTCTCGCCGCGGGAGCCGTCGCCCTCCTCACCCGCGGCCGGGGCGACGACGAGGCGGGTGCCGTGTCCACGGGCCGCTCGGCGCTGGTCGCCGCCACCGCGCCCCCGTCCCTCCCCGCGCTCGCGCGGGTCCTGCGGGAGGGCACCGGCGCAGCCCACGCCGAGGTCTGGTTGGCCGTCCCGGACGGGCTCGCGGCGCAGACCACGCCCGACCGGGTCGGGTCGCTGACCGAGCTCCTCGTCCGCCCCGACGTCGACCACGCGCTGCCCCTCGTCGACGGCGGCGAGCTCCGCGCGGTCCTCACCCTCGGCAAGCCCGGGCGCGCGGTGACCGCCGCCGACCGGGACCTCGTCGCCGAGGCCGGCGCCGGTGCCGGCCTGCTGCTGCGCGGGGTCGCCCGGGGCGCCGAGCTGGCCGAGCGGGTCGCGCGGGCCGACGAGCTCGCCCGCGAGACCGAGGAGTCCCGCCGCCGGCTGGGGCGGGCGCGGGAGGTGGAGCGGCGCCGCCTGGTCGGCGAGCTCGGGGGCGCGACGACCGAGCGGCTCGCGGCGTTCCGGGCCACCGTCGTCGCAGCCGGCGAGGCGCTGGAGGAGGGCCTCGAGGAACCGGAGGACGACTCCGCGCGCGAGGAGGCCGCCGGCTTCGCGCGCCATCACCTCGAGACGGCCCGCGAGCGCCTGGAGGAGCTGCTCGACCGCTTCCGGGTGATCGCCCGCGGCGTGCACCCCGCGGTGCTGCGAGACCAGGGGCCGCGCGCCGCGCTGGAGGAGGTCGTCGCCGACCTGCCCCGGACGGTGCAGATGACGGGACGTCTCACCGCCCGGCTGCCCTGGGAGGTCGAGTCGGGGCTGTACTACGCGGCGGCCGCGGCGCTGGCCCTGCTCGGCGGGCGAGCCGGCGACGGCGAGCCGCTCGAGCTGGCCCTCGAGCAGACCGGTGACCACGCCGAGGTCCGGGTGACCGACGCCGGCGCCGACCCCGACGCCACCCGCACCGCCCTCGCCGACGACGCCGACCGACTCGCCGCCCTCGGCGGCTCCCTCGAGGTGAGTGCCGACGACGACGGGCGCACCGTCCTGTGCGCCCGGCTCCCCGCGCAGCTGCGCCCCCTGGTCGGGTCGTCGTGGTGACCCGGGAGGCCGCCGCGGCCGGGCTGGCCCGGCCGGTGGCCCGCCCGACCGGGGACACCGACCCCTGGCGCCTCCTGGCCTTCTGGGTGGTGCTCGTCGCCGTCTCGGTGCTGGCCCTGGTGTGGCTGACGGTCGGCGCCCTGGTCACGACGCCGCTGAACGAGCCGCCCGGGCAGGCCGTCGTCGACTACTTCGCGAGCGGGGTCAACCTCGTCGTCGCCGTCGTGCTACTGCGCTGGGACGGACGGTCCTGGTCGGGGCGGCTGCTCGCGCTCGCCATGGTGGGCTCGGCGGGCGCGTTCAACCTGCAGGCGCACTCGGCCACCGTGGCCGTGCAGGACGCGACGGGGATCGGCATCGGGGAGGCCCACCAAATCCTGCTGCACGGGGTGGCCGGCGCGGCGTTCGCGGGGGCCCTGCTGCTCCTCCCGGCCGAGATCGCGGGGAGCCCGGTGCGGCGGCGGGTCGTGCCCGTCGTCGCCGGCCTCGTGCTGTTCGTGGCCGGGCTGGGCACCGCGCTGCTGCCGCACACCGTGAGCTGCGTGGTGTTCTTCGGTTTCCTCGTCCCGATGCTGGGCACCGCCGCGATCGCGCCCGCCGTCCGCCGCGCGCCCACGCCCGAGGCGCGGGCCCGGGCGCGGCTGCTGACGAGCGTGCTGGTCGCCTCGGTGGGGGCGGCGACGGTGCTCGCGGTGCTCACCGTCGTCCTGGTCCTGCTCGGCCGCCCGGGGCTGACCCTCGACGACCCGACCGCCCGCCACAGCGCGCTCGGCGGCGAACCGACCGCGCTGCTCTTCTGGTTCGCCCGCCTGACCGCCGCGGTGATCGCCCTGGCCGTGCTCGCCGCGCGACGGGCGCGCCCCGCCGAGCGGTGGATGCGCAGCGGGCTGGCGGCGCTCGTCGTCGTCGTGACCCTCGGTGGCCTCGCGGTGCTGCTCGCGACGGTGACCGAGACGCTGCTGGGCGCTCACGGGGTGGGCTCGGCCGTGGTGGGCTGGGTCGTGGCCGTCGTGGTGGTCGCCGCGCTGTGGCAGCCGGTGGCGGCCCGCACCGAGCGGCTCGCCGAGCGTCTGCTCTACGGCACGCGGGCGACCCCGGCCGGCGTGCTCGCCGAGGTGTCCGAGCTGACCCGGCGCACAGCGGACGACCCCACCGACCTCGACCGGCTCCCGGAGGCCGTCGGGAAGGCCCTGGGCGCCCGCGTCGTCCGGCTCACCACGCACCGCGAGGGGATGCGCGACCGCACGTCGCGCTGGCGGGCCCCCGGCAGCGGGGTGGGGGAGCCCCAGGCGTCGTTCCCCATCCGGCACGAGGGCGTCGAGGTGGGCGCCCTCGCCGTCGACGACGAGGCCCTGGCCGGGGGCGACGAGCGCCGCCGGCTGGTGGCCGACGTCGCCGACGGGCTCGGCGGGGTCCTCGCCGCGCACCGGCTGGAGATCGAGCTGGAGCGCCAGCTGCGGGCCGCGGTCGCCCACGCCGAGCAGATCGCGGTCTCCCGGCGCCGGCTGGTGTCGGAGATGGACAGCGAGCGGCGCGGCATCGAGCGCAACCTGCACGACGGAGCCCAGCACCACCTCGTCTCGCTGCGGCTGACCCTCGGCCTGGTCGAGCACCTGGTGTCGGCCGGGCAGCTCGAGAAGGCCCACGAGCGTCTCGAGCTGCTCGTCGGCCAGCTCGTTACCGCCGAGGCGGTGCTCGCCGAGACGGCGACCGGGGTGTCGTCGGCGACGCTGCGCCGGCTCGGGCCGGTCGAGACCCTGCGGGCGGACCTCGCCGAGGCCGAGCCCCCGGTGGTGGTCGAGGGCGACGGGGTCTCCCGGCACGACGAGGCCGTCGAAACCGCGATCTACTTCAGCACCCTCGAGGCGGTGAACAACGCCCGCAAGCACGCCGAGGGGGCCCCGATCACCGTGCACCTCGCCGAGTCCGACGGCGTGCTGCGCGCCGTCGTGCGCGACGAGGGCCCGGGCTTCACCCCGGACCCGGGCCGGGGTCCGGGACGCGGGATGCGCAACCTCGCGACACGGCTGGCGGCGGTGTCGGGCCGGGTCGGCGTCGAGTCGGCACCCGGGGCCGGGACGACGGTGCGCGTGGAGGTGCCGCTGCCGCAGGCCGAGCCGGCTGCGGGTGAACGGCGCCGTTCTGACGTCCAACGTCAGGATCGTGCCGTTGCTGACGTCCCGGAGGCCGAGCCCGCCGGACCTGAGGGGCCCCCGTCGGAGCCCGCTGCCCCTCCGGCACGTCCGGTCGTCGTGCGACGCGTCCCGGCGGTCGTCCCAGAGCTCGGCCCGCCCGGCCCGGCCCCCACGGCCGACCCGCCGCCGGTGCTCCCGCCGTCCGGCTCGGCGATCCACGACGCATCGGTCGACCTCCTCCGCCAGGTCGTCAGCCGCACCCCGGCCGGCCACCCCGCGGGTGGACCGCTCGCGGGGCTGCTCGCCCGGCAGGGCGCCCCGTGGCGGGTGGGCGTCGCCGGCCCCGACCCGGCCGAGGCCGCCGCGACCGCGCGGGCCCTCGCCGCGGCGGAGCCGCCGCCCGGCGTCGTCGTCGACCTCACCGCGCGGGCCGCCGAGGGACCCCTCCCCGCGGACGAGGTGCCCGACGTGCTCGTCCTGCTCGCCGTCGACGAGGCCGGCAGCCGGGTGCCGGGGTGGCTGGCCGAGGTGCCGACGGTCGACGTCCGGACCGGCGCCGGACCGGCCGACCCCGACGACGCGGCTGGTCAGCGGTGGATCACCGTGCCCGACGGCGACGGCGTCGACCGCCTCGTCGACGAGCTGACCGGGCAGTGCCGCCGCCACGCCGCGCGGCTGCGGGCGCGCGCCGTCCTGGACGGGATCGAGGCGCTCGCCCGTCGCGCGGGCCGCGACCCGTGGGGGCGGCGGGTCCTCTTCGAGGTCGAGCGGGTGCGGACCGCCGGGGCGCAGGAGCTCGCCGAGTCCGAGCTCGCGGACGCCCTGCGCGCCGGCAGGACGGTGCTGCCGGCGGCCCACCGCGAGGCCGCCGTCCGCCTCCTCGGCCGCGACGGTACGGCGCCCCCGGTCCGGCTCGGCCTGTCACCGGCCGCCGGGCCCGACGAGGTCGAGGCCGCCGCGCGCGAGCAGCGCGTCCGCTGGCAGCGCCTCGCCGGCCACGTCGCGGTCGACCGGACGGTCCGCGAGGCCGCCGAGGTCCTCGCCGCGTCCTGCGAGGGGCTGATCAGCTCGCCCGGGCGCGCAGCAGCACGCTGACGACCTCTCCGGCGCCCATGAGCCGCCCCAGGACGGCGTGCTGGTGGTCGGCCTCCCGGTGCTCGGGGTGGTCGCCGTGGTCGCGGGCGATCACCTCCCCGACGGCCTCCGCGCGGCGTGTCCACTGCGGTGGCGGGCCGGGCAGCGAGGACGAGTCGCGCCGGTGGAGCACCTCGAAGCCGGTCGCCGCGAGGTCCGCGTCCAGCGAGTCGTCGCTGGGGAAGTCGTTGCTCGGGAACGCCTCGGAGAGCTCCCGCCGGGCGACCAGCACGAGCAGGCCGAGACGCCCGCCGGGCCGCAGCACCCGGTGCAGCTCGGTGAGCAGGGCCCGCTTGTCCTGCGTGGTGTCGAGGACGCCCAGGCACCAGGCGGCGTCGACGGCGTCGTCGCGCAGCGGGAGATGCTCGCTCCAGGCGGCCACCGCGGGCCGACCGAACAGGCGCTGCGACGCGGCCGCGGCGTGCGGCATCGGCTCGGCGAGGACCACGGGGCCCGTCCAGCGCGGTGCGTACTCCCGGATCAGCCACGCCGTCGGGCCGCCGAGCCCGGAGCCGGCGTCGAGGAAGCGGTCGCCGGGGTGCAGGTCGAGGCCCTCGGCGAGCCACCCGAGGTCCGCCGGGCTGCCGGAGCCGCGGCACGCACCCGGGATCGCGTGGTCCTCACCGAGCTCGGCGACCGCCGCCTCGGTCCACGCGGCGACGGTGTCGAACTCGGCCTCCAGCGCGGGGTCGGCGCCCGTGGGCCCCAGGCCGTCCACGCCTCCGGAGCCGTCAGGACCCGCGGAGTGCCCGAGCAGCACCGCCACCTCCAGCCGGTCCGGACCCCACGGCCGCGAGCCGCCGCCCCACCTCCGCCTTGATCTCGGCCGCTGGTACCCACCCGGCGCGCGAGCCGACACCGGAGAGGTTGACCCCGACGACGCCGGGCACGGCGAGCAGGGCCCGCGCCTCGGCGACCGCGACCTCGACGCCCGCTTCCACCGGGTCCAGGGCGGTGATCACGGCCGCGACGGCCTCCTCGTCGAGCTCGAGGCCGGGGAGCGCCGCCAGCCCGCGGGCCGTCGCCTCGTCGGTGTAGATCGCGACACCGGCGATCACCGGCAGGTCGGCACCGGCCGCGCGGGCCCGCGTCAGGAAGGCGTCCAGCTCGTCGGCCCGGCCCACGTGGTTGGTGACCACCAGCGAGGTCCCGGCGCGCTGCTTCTCGACGAGCACCTGCACCCGCGCGCCCGGGGGCGGGGCCGCGGGTGCGACGGCGGAGGTCGCGACCAGTCCGGCGGAGGCGGCGAGGTGGGCGAGCCGGGTCGAGTCGAGGTCGAAGACCCGGCCCACCTCCGGGCGCACCCCGGGGCCCCGGCCGTCCCCGGTGACGCAGAGGACGCCCTCGACGCCGAGGGCGGCCAGCCCCGCGATCTCCTGCTCGAGCACGACGCGGTTGCGGTCGCGGCAGGTCAGCGTGATCCACGGCCGGGCGCCGGCGCCGTGGAGCTCGGCGGCCATCATCGTCGGCGGGAAGTCGGGCACGTCGTGGTGCTCGCCCACCAGCAGTGCGTCCGAGTGGCGGGCCAGCCGACCGGCGACGTCGCGCAGGGTGGCCACGTCGTAGGGCGGGACGGACAGGTCGGTGAGCACCACGGGCCGCCGCGTCGCGGTGTCGAGCAGCCCGCCCGGCACCGTCGTGGGCCGCCGCGGGGTGGGGCCCTCCCAGCGGCGGACGGGTGCGGCACCGGCCGGATCCGCCCACGGACAGGGGAGCGTGGCGTCCAGCTCGCAGGCCCCACCGGGCCGGACACCGCCACAGGGGCCGAACACCATGCGCTTGGGACAGACGTCGGTCGCCGTCGTGCCGGGTTCCATGCCCTGGGGGTTCCCGGGAGACCGCGGCGCTCGACACCCGCCCCGGAAGTGGAAGAACCGCCGCCGTCCGACGGGGCGGGGCATCCCCTCCGTCCGGAGGGGATGCCGGGTTGCGGGTGGGACGTGATCGCGAACACTCCTACGGTCGGGGCCAGGCCCACCGAGGCCGGCGCACACGGCCGCGCGGAAGCCACGGCCGCGAGGAAGGAGGTGCGAGGCCGCGTGCGCGTCCGGGTGCTCGGTTCCGCCGCCGGCGGCGGCTTCCCGCAGTGGAACTGCTCGTGCACGGGATGCCGGGCCGCCCGCGCCGGCGCCGCGACGGCGCGCACCCAGTCATCGATCGCCGTCGAGGCCGGGGACCGCTGGTTCCTCGTCAACGCCTCGCCCGACGTGCGCCAGCAGATGACCGCCTGCCCCGGCCTGCACCCCCGGGAGGGGCGCGCGACGCCGCTCGAGGTGGTGCTGCTCACCGACGCCGAGATCGACCACACGCTGGGTCTGCTGCTGCTGCGCGAGGGTCGGGGGGTGACGGTCCACGCGACCCCGGCGACCGAGGCGACGCTGCGCCGCGGCACCGGGTTCCTGACGACGCTCGAGCGGTACTGCCCGGTGCGGGTGGTGCCCGTCGAGCCCGGCGTCGAGGTCGCGCTCACCGACGAGCTGTCCTACACCGCCGTCGACCTCCCCACCGGGAAGGCGCCGCGCTTCGCCGAGGTCGGCTCGGCGGACGACCCGGGACGCGTCGTCGGCTACCGCTTCCACGACCGCCGCACCGGCGGCACCGTGGTCTACGCGCCCGGCGTCGCGGACGTCGTCCCGGCCCTGCTCGACGCGTGCGAGGGTGCCTCGGCCCTGCTGGTCGACGGCACCGCGTACGCCGACGACGAGCTCGTCACCCAGGGCCTGGGCAGCAAGACCGCAGCCGACATGGGCCACCTGGCCCTGGCGGGTCCGGGCGGCCTGCTGGAGCGCGTGGCCGGCCGCGCGGCGCGCACGGTCCTCGTCCACATCAACAACTCGAACCCGGTCCTGCTCGAGGACTCGCCCGAGCGGGCGGCCGTCGAGCGCGCCGGGGTCGAGATCGGTACCGACGAATGGGAGATCCTGGCGTGACTGACCTGGTGGACCGGCTCCGCTCGCAGGCCGAGCGCTACCACGCGGCGCACCCGTTCCACGTGCGCATGAACGCCGGAGAGCTCTCGCCCTCACAGATCCGCGGGTGGGTTGCGAACCGGTTCCACTACCAGGAGTCGATCCCGATCAAGGACGCGGCGATTCTGTCGAACTGCCCGGACGTGACGGTGCGGCGGCGGTGGATCCGCCGAATCACCGACCACGACGGGACCGGGGACGACCCGGGTGGCATCGAGGCCTGGCTGCAGCTGGGCGAGGCCTGCGGGGTGCCGCGGGAGGAGATGACCGACCACCGCCACCTGCAGCCGGGCGTCCGGTTCGCGGTCGGCGCCTACGTGACGTTCGCGCGGACCCAGCCGTGGGTGATCGCCGTGGCGTCGTCGCTCACCGAGCTGTTCGCGCCCGACCTCATGGCCGACCGGCTCGCGGCCTTCGAGAAGTACTACACCTGGATCGACCCGGAGGGCCTGCAGTACTTCCGCGACCGGCTCTTCCAGGCGCCGCGCGACTCCGAGCACGCGCTCGAGGTGGTCCTCGAGCACTGCCGGACGCCGGAGTCCGAGCAGCAGGCCTACGACGCGCTGGCGTTCAAGAACGACGTGCTCTGGAGCATGATGGACGCGATCGAGGCGGCCTACCCGTGACGGTGGTGGTGGACACGACGGCGATCCCGCGCCTCGGGCGCGGGGTGCGGATGCGGTACGACAGGTCGCGCGACCGGCACGTCCTGCTGCTGCCCGAGACCGTCGTCGTCCTCAACGCCACCGGCACCGCGATCCTCGAGCTCTGCGACGGGACGCGGACGGTCGGCGAGATCGTCGCCGCCCTGCGGGAGCGCTACGGCGAGGTCCCCGAGGAGCAGGTGCACGCCTACCTGGCCAAGCTGGTCGAGCGGCGGCACGTGGAGGTGACCCATGAGCACTGAGGTCCCCGACGGACCGCTGGGCCTGCTCGCCGAGCTGACCTACCGCTGCCCGCTGGCCTGCGCCTACTGCTCGAACCCGATCGAGCTGGCCGCCTACCGCGACGAGCTCTCGACCGCCGACTGGCAGCGCGTGGTCACCGAGGCCGCGGAGCTCGGCGCCCTGCAGTGCCACCTCTCCGGCGGCGAGCCGTTGCTGCGCCGCGACCTCGCGCAGATCGTGGCCACCGCCCGCGACCAGGGGCTCTACACCAACCTCGTCACCTCGGCGCTCGGGTTCACCGAGTCCCGCGCCGCGGAGCTGCACGACGCCGGTCTGGACCACGTGCAGGTCTCCCTACAGGCCGACGAGCCGACGCTCTCCGACCGCATCGCCGGCACGCCGTCGTTCGAGCGCAAGATCGCCGCGGCGCGCACCGTGCGCGAACTGGGCTGGCCGCTGACGCTGAACGTGGTGCTGCACCGCCAGAACATCGACCGGGTCGACCGGATGCTCGCCGCCGCGGAGGACCTGGGCGCCGACCGCATCGAGCTGGCCAACACCCAGTACTACGGCTGGGCCTGGCGCAACCGCGCGGCGCTCCTGCCGAGCCGCGAGCAGCTCGCCGCCGCCGAGGTGACCGTGCGCGCCGCGAAGGAACGGCTGCGCGGCCGCATGGAGATCATCTACGTGGTGCCGGACTACTACGCGACCTACCCCAAGCCGTGCATGGGCGGCTGGGGGTCGCGCCAGCTCGTCGTCGTGCCCACCGGCGACGCCATGCCGTGCCTGTCCGCCCACCAGCTCCCGTTGCCCCGGGCGAACGTGCGCGAGGCGTCGCTGGAGTGGATCTGGCGGGACTCGCCGATGTTCACCGCGTTCCGCGGCACCGACTGGCTGCCCGACCCGTGCGCGAGCTGCTCGCGGCGCGAGGTCGACCTCGGCGGCTGCCGCTGCCAGGCCTTCGCGCTCACCGGCGACGCCACGCGGACCGACCCGGTGTGCCATCTCTCGCCCGACCACCACCTCGTCGAGGCCGCGGTCGAGGAGGCCAACGAGGCCTCGACGCGGACGGACCTGCCGCTGGTGCCCCGCAGGTGGGCGAAGACCACCTCATGAATCCACCGGGACCGCTGCGACCGGATCTTCCCCTCGCGTCCGGAACGCGGCCGCCCACCGGCCCGTCAGGCGCCCGGGAGCCGCCCGGTGCGCAGGGCGTCCCGCTCCACCGCGTTCCCGGCGAGCGTCGCCGCCTCGCCGGCCGCCAGCGCCGCCTCGTCGTGACGGCCGAGTCGCCGCAGGAACGACGCCCGGGCTGCGGCGAGGTAGTGGTAGGTCGCGAGCCGCGGGTCGGAGGTCAGCGGTTCGAGGGCGCCGAGACCGGCGGCCGGACCGTCGGCGAACCCGAGGGCCACTGCCCGGTTCAGGGCGACGACGGGTGAGGGCCACCGGGCGAGCAGCTCGTCGTAGAGCCCGACGACCTCCTGCCAGTCGGTCTCCGCAGCCGACGGGGCCTCGTCGTGCACCGCCGCGATCGCCGCGAGCAGGGCGTACCGGGACACCGGCCGGCCGAGCAGCGCCTCCCGCGTCAGCGCGGTGCCCTCGGCGATCATGGCCGCGTCCCACCGCGACCGGTCCTGATCCGCGAGCAGCACCAGCTCCCCGTCCGGCCCGGTCCGGGCGGGGGACCGGGCGTCGGTGAGCAGCACCAGCGCGAGCAGGCCGGCGACCGCGGGGTCCGTCGGGAAGCGGGCGCGCAGCAGCCGGGCGAGGTCGTGCGCGCGGTCGACGAGGTCCCGGCGGACGAGCTCGTCGCCGTCGGGTGCCGTGTGCCCCGTGGTGAGGACCAGGTGCACGACGGTGAGCACCGCGTCGAGCCGGGCCGGCAGCTCGGTGGGGCCGGGCACCCGGTAGGGCACGCGCGCCGTCGCGATCTTCTTCTTGGCCCGCGTGATCCGCGCGGCCATCGTCGCCCCGCCGACGAGGAACGCCTTCGCGATCTCCGAGGTGGTGAGCCCACCCAGCAGCCGCAGCGTCAGCGCCACCCGCGCGGGCTCGGCGAGGGCGGGGTGGCAGCAGGTGAACACCAGGGCGAGCAGGTCGGTGTCGGCCACCTCCTCCGGGGTCGCGTCGACGGCCTCGTCGGTGACCAGGAGCGGCAGTGCGCGGGCGGCGACGTCGGCGCGGCGGAGCCGGTCCGTCGCCCGGCGGCGCGCGGCCGTCGTCAACCAGGCGCCCGGCCGGGCAGGGACGCCCTCGGCGCGCCAGGCCACGAGGGCCTGGGCGTAGGCCTCCTGGACGCACTCCTCGGCGAGGTCGAGGTCGCGCGTGACGCGCACCGTCGCGGCGAGGACCGGGCCCCACTCGTGACGGTGCGCGTCCGCGAGGGCCGCGTCGGCGGGTTCCACCTCAGGGATAGATGACGGGGCGGACCTCGACCCCGCCGAACAGCGCCGGGACCTCACGGGCGATCGCGAGCGCGGCGTCGAGGTCGGGTGCCTCGACGAGGTAGTAGCCGCCGAGGGCCTCCTTCGTCTCGACGAACGGCCCGTCGGTCACCTCCGCGTCGTCCATCGCGGCGTAGTCCGGGGCCAGGCCGGGCCCGCGCACGCTGGTGGCCGTGGCGGACGGGGCGAGCTGGCCGCCGCCGCGGAGCGCGTCGGAGTGCGCGGCCTGGAACTTCTGGTGGGCGGCGAGGAGGTCGTCGGGCGCCCCGGCGGCGTAGGCGGCCTCGTCGACGTAGAGCAGGATCAGGTAGCCGGCCATGGTCGTGTCTCCCTCGGGTGGGCGGGCCTCGGCGTCTCCGGGGCCCTCATCATGACGTCGCGGACGGATCGGCGGAATCGACAGCCCTCGCGGTGGGAGACTCGGGACGTGACCACGACAGCCGGGAACACGAAGGCCTACGCCGACTCCAGCGGTTCGTTCAAGCGCCGAGGCCCGCGCTTCACCGACCGGATCGTCGCCTCGCCGTCGGGACCGGGGGAGTGGCCGGTCGAGGCGGGCCGCTACCGGCTCGTCGTCTCGCTGGCCTGCCCCTGGGCCCACCGCTCGGTGATCGTGCGCCGGCTCATGGGGCTGGAGGACGCGATCTCGCTGGCGATCACCGACCCGCTCCAGGACGACCGGTCGTGGCGGTTCTCCCTCGACGAGGGCGGGGTCGACCCGGTGCTGGGCTACAGCCACCTCGAGCAGGCCTACCTCGCGCGCGACCCGGAGGACGGCACCGAGAACGGGGTGAGCGTCCCGGCGATCGTCGACGTCCCCTCCGGCGTGCTGGTCACCAACGACTACCCACAGATCACCATCGACCTGGGGCGTGAGTGGGGGGCCCACCAGCGCGAGGGCGCCCCGACGCTGTACCCCGACGACCTGCGCGACGAGATCGACGAGGTGAACGAGGGCGTCTTCCACGACGTCAACAACGGCGTCTACAAGGCCGGGTTCGCGACGCGGCAGGCCCGCTACGAGGAGGCCTACACCGCGCTCTTCGCGCGGCTCGACGCGCTCGACGAGCGCCTGACCGACCGGCGCTACCTGGTCGGCGACCACATCACCGAGGCCGACATCCGGCTGTTCACGACGCTGGCCCGGTTCGACGCGGTCTACCAGTCCCACTTCAAGTGCAACCGGCAGAAGCTCGCGGAGTTCGGCGCCCTCTGGGCCTACGCGCGGGACCTCTACCAGACCCCGGGCTTCGGCGACACGGTCGACTTCGACCACATCAAGCGCCACTACTACATGGTCCAGACGACGATCAACCCGACGCAGATCGTGCCGCTGGGCCCCGACTCCTCGGCCTGGCTCACACCGCACCACCGCGAGGAGCTGGGCGGGTCGCCGTTCGGCCGGGACGGGACCCCGCCCGCGCCGCTGGAGCACCCGCTGCGCCCGCTGGGACCGATCGACATATGAACCGGGGGCGCCCGGGTAGTCAGGCGGGGTGAGCGCACCGAAGAACGTCGCCGAGCACGTGCTGGACCGCCTCGCCGCCTGGGGTGTGCACCGCTTCTACGGCTACCCGGGGGACGGCATCGGCGGGATCTTCACCGCCCTGCCCGAACGGGACGACGCGGAGTTCGTCCAGGTCCGCCACGAGGAGACGGCCTGTCGTCGTTGTTCTCCGACGTCGGCGGCTACGTCGCCGAGGTCAAGGACCCCTCGCGGGTCCGCCACGTCGTCGACCGGGCGTGCCGCAGCGCGCTGGCCGACCGCACCGTCTCCGTCGTGATCCTGCCCAGCGACGTGCTGGAGGAGAAGGCGGTGCCCGAGCCGACCGACGCGCACGGCTACTACCAGACCTCCGCGGTGCCCTCGTCCGATCCCGGCGCCCCGCCGCCGGACGCCCTGGTGCGCGCGGCCGAGGTGCTCAACGCGGGGGAGAAGGTCGCGATCCTCGCCGGGGCCGGTGCGCTGGGCGCGTCGACCGAGCTCACCGAGGTCGCGAACCGGCTCGGTGCGGGCGTCGCCACCGCGCTGCTGGGCAAGGGCGTGATCGACGACCGGTCGCCGTGGAACACCGGCGCCATCGGTCTGCTGGGGACGACGGCGTCGTGGCACCTCATGCGCGAGTGCGACACCCTGCTGATCGTCGGCTCGACCATGCCCTACACCGAGTACTACCCGGCGCCGGGGCAGGCGCGGGCGGTGCAGATCGACGTCGACGGGTCGCGGTGCGGCATCCGCTACGACACCGACGTCAACCTCACCGGCGACGCGGCCGCCACGCTCTCCGCGCTGCTGCCGCTGCTGCGGGACAGGACCGACCCGTCGTGGCGCGCCCACGTGGAGCGCTGGACCGCGACCTGGGACTCCTACTCCGAGCAGCGCGCCCACCAGCCCACGACGGCGCTCAACCCCGAGCTCGTCGTCCGGGAGCTCTCCGACCGGCTCCCCGACGACGTCCAGGTCGCCGTCGACTGCGGCACCGCCACCTCGTGGTACGCCCGGGACCTCGCGCTCAAGCCCTCCCAGCGCGGCTCGCTCTCGGGGACGCTGCTCTCGATGGGCGGCGCGATGCCCTACGCGCTCGCCGCCAAGACCGCGCACCCCGACCGCCCGGTGGTGGCCCTCGTCGGGGACGGCGCGATGCAGATGAACGGCGTCAACGAGCTGATCACCGTCGCGCGGTACTGGCGGACGTGGGCCGACCCGCGGTTCGTCGTGCTGGTGCTCTCCAACGAGGACCTCTCCTACGTCTCGTGGGAGACCCGCGGGATGCTCGGGGAGGCGCCCGACCCGCAGTCGCAGTCGGTGCCGGACGTGCCCTACGCCGAGTGGGCCACGCTCCTGGGGCTCGGCGGGGCGACGCTCACGGAACGCGGTGCCATCGGCTCGATGTGGGACCAGGCGTTCGCCGCGGACCGGCCGTTCCTCGTCGACGCGAAGGTCGACAAGGACGTCCCGCTGGTGCCGCCGCACGTGACGCTGCAGCAGGCGCTGAACACCGCGCGGTCGCAGGTCTCCGGCGAGGGCGACGCGTTGTCGATCATCGCCGACGGCGTGCGGGAGACCGTGGGGGCGAAGGCGCGGTCGTTGCTGGGGCTGGCGCCGAAGGGGTAGGCGCCGGCACCTACGGTGGGGGAATGGCTGTCATCGTGGAGAACGCCGAGGACCTGACCCGCTCGCCCGGGGCGTCGGTCACCCCCGACACCCTGCCGAACGACCTGGACATCACCGACCTCGTCGTGGGCGGCGGCACGGAGGCGGGCGTCCGCGACACCGTGCAGGTCCAGTACCAGGGCATCCGGGTCGCGGACAGCGGCGAGTTCGACTCGTCCTGGAACCGCGGCGGGACGCCCGTCCAGTTCCCGCTCGGGCAGGTCATCGACGGCTTCAAGCTGGGCATCTCGGGCATGCGCGAGGGCGGGCGCCGCATCCTCGTCGTGCCGCCGCACCAGGGCTACGGCGCGCAGGGTGCGGGCGGGGTCATCCCGCCGAACGCGCACCTCGTGTTCGTCGTCGACCTCGTGAAGGTCGTTTGAGCTTCGCTCTCGTGCGTGCCCTATCGGCGTGCTGTGTTGCTGCCGTGTCTGGACACGGAAACGTTCACGCACGTCCAATTCAGCACGCCGATAGGGCCGTCAGGCGCCGAAGGTGGCCGGCTGGCCCGTCGCCTCGAGCACCGACATCCACAGGTCGCCGTCCGGGTCGACCTGGTTGCGGTGCCCGCAGATCAGTGCCATCGGCACGTGCACGAACCGGCGGCGCCAGCGCACCACCACCGTCTGGGTGCGCCCGGCCATGCCCGCGTGCACCGCGGCGTGGGCCAGCCGCACGCAGTAGACGCTGTCGTAGGCGTTCGCTGCCACGGAACGGATCGCGTACGACGGGTCCAGGTAGCGCACCGTCGGGGCGAGCCCGACCTCGGTGAGCTTCTCGGTGATGCGCTCCTTGAGGAAGAGCCCGATGTCGCCGAGCTTGTCGTTGCCCGAGGCGTCCTTGGTCCCGTCGCACTCGAGCAGGTGCTGCCCGGCGCCCTCGGCGACCACGATCACCACCTGGCCGTGCTCGCGCAGGTGGTGCTCCACCCGGCAGAGCAGCCCGTCCTCGCCGTCGAGCCCGAAGGGCACCTCGGGGATGAGCACGAAGTCGGCGTCGTTGACCGACAGGGCCGCGTAGCAGGCGATGAAGCCCGAGTGGCGGCCCATCAGCTTGACGATCCCGACGCCGTTCTCCGTGGCCTGCGACTCGATGAACACCGAGGCGATGAAGTCGGTCGCCCGCGCGAACGCGGTCTGGAACCCGAAGCTCTGGTCGGTGTAGGGGAGATCATTGTCGATCGTCTTGGGGACCCCGACGACGGCGATGTCCAGCCCGCGCTCGTCGATCCGCCCGACCAGGGACATCGCGCCGCGCATCGAGCCGTCGCCGCCGATGACGAACAGCACGTCGACGTCGTGGATCAGCAGCGAGTCGACCATCTCGTCGGGGTCCTGCGCGCCGCGCGAGCTGCCGAGGATTGTGCCGCCGTCGTTGTTGATGTCGCGGACGACGTCGAGCGTCAGCTCCGTCACCGCGTTGCGGGCGTCCTTCGACAGGCCCTTGAACCCGTGGCGGAACCCGAGGATGCGCTTGACCCGATAGTGCTCGGTGAGCTCTCCGACGATGCCGCGGATGACGTCGTTGAGCCCAGGGCAGAGGCCGCCGCAGGTGACGATGCCGACGGTGGTCACCGCGGGATCGAAGTAGATCTTCTTGCGGGCCCCGGCCGCCTCGAAGCTGGGCACCCGGTCGATCGGCACGCCGTGGGAGAGCAGCACCGACACCGTGTCGTCGACGAGCACACGGTCGTCCTCGGCGACGTAGTGGGGCGAGGTGTGCTTGGTGGAGAGCATCTCGGCGAACGGCGAGTCGTGCTCGCAGGGGCCGAGTGAGCGGACCCGGAGGTCGTCGAGGGCCAGCGACATGAGAGGTCCGTCCGTCTCGGGATGGCAGGGTCTGTATCGATCCCGAACCCAGGGTAGACCTCCGGTGCCCCTAGAGTGCGCCCATCGTGGTACCGAGGGGTACCACCCCGAGCCAAGGAGGCCGGACGTGCCGGAGAAGGCGCCCGACGTGGTGGTCAGCGAGGTCGTGGAGGCTCCGCCCTCGCGGGTGTGGGAGCTGGTCGGGGACCCGGCCCGCGTCGTCGAGATCTCGCCCGAGACCTACGCCATCCGGTGGCTGGGCGGCTCGACCGGACCGGCGCCGGGAGCGCGCTTCGTCGGGTGGAACCGCAAGGGTCTGCTGCGCTGGCCGACGACGAGCACGATCGCCGAGTACGAGCCGGAGCGCACGATCAGCTGGGACGTCGACGTCGTGGGTCAGAGCGTCGCGCGCTGGAGCTTCACCCTCGAGCCCGAGGGATCCGGGACGCGGGTGGTCCAGCGCTGGCAGGACAAGCGGACCCCGATCGCCGCGCTCGTCGGGAAGGGGCGCACGAGCGACAGTCCGTCGCACAACCGCGCCGGCATGCAGCAGACGCTCGCTACCGTGAAGCGCCGCGTGGAGGGCTGAGCCCCGGTGTCGGGGGGTCCGGCTAGCGTGGCGGGCGTGCGAGTGGCGACCTGGAACGTGAACTCCGCGAAGGCGCGCGAGCCGCGCCTGCTCGGCTGGCTCGACGAGCGCGCACCCGACGTCGTGTGCCTGCAGGAGACCAAGCTCTCCGACGAGGCGTTCGACGAGACCTTCGGGGCGCCGCTGCGCGAGCGCGGCTACGCCGTCGCGCACCACGGCGAGGGGCGGTGGAACGGGGTCGCGGTGCTGTCCCGGGTGGGGCTCGACGACGTCGTCGAGGGCCTGCCCGGCGGCCCCGGCTACCCGCAGCAGGAGGCCCGCGCGGTCACCGCCACCTGCGACGGGGTCCGGGTGACCTCGGTGTACGTGCCCAACGGCCGGGACCGCGAGGACCCGCACTACGCCTACAAGCTGGAGTGGCTGGCCGCGCTGCGCGACGTCGTGGAGGCCGGTGACCCCGCGTCGACGCTCGTCGCGGGCGACTTCAACATCGCGCCGACCGACGCCGACGTCTACTCCGTCGAGGCGTTCGCGGAGTCCACGCACGTCACCCCGCCGGAGCGCGACGCGCTCGCCGCGCTCCAGAAGACCGGCCTGCACGACGTCGTCCGCGAGCGCTGGCCCTCCGAGCGCGTCTTCACCTACTGGGACTACCGCGGGGGCGCCTTCCACCAGGACCGCGGGATGCGGATCGACCTCATCCTCGCCGGCGCCCCGATCGCCGAGCGGCGGGCCGCGGTGTGGATCGACCGGAAGGCCCGCAAGGGCACCGGTCCGTCCGACCACGCGCCGGTGATGCTCGATCTCGACGAGGCCCCCGACGGCGACCTCGGCCCCGTCGTGCCGCCGCCCTCGCTGGGCGCGAAGAAGGGCGCGTCACGGAAGAAGGGCTGACGCCACGGTCGGCGGGGAGCAGCCCGAAGCCGTCCCGCGCCCGGGGCGCGACCCACCGCCGAGTGGGCGCCGAGGGCTGCCGGGGCAGCCGTGGGGGTCCACTCGGCGAGGGTCTCGAGGCCTAGACGGCCGGGAACGGGCCCACGTGGGTCACGCGCACCACAGCGGAGCCCACCTCGTCGGAGGCGTCGAGATCGACCGTGGCGGTGATGCCCCAGTCGTGGTCGCCCTCCGGGTCGTCGAACACCTGGCGGACCTCCCACGTGCGTCCCTGCTCGCTGACGCGGAACAGCGCCGGGCCGCGGGCGTCGGGGCCGGTACCGAGGGTGGGGTACTCCGCGAAGTACGACTCCATCGCCGAGGCCCAGTCCTGCGACGAGGGCCCGTCCTCCGAGAGGTCGGCGAGGTCGTCCGGGACCCGGCTCGCGATGAGCTCGACGCGGCGGAAGAGCTCGTTGCGCACCAGCACCCGGAACGCGCGGGCGTTGCGGGTGACGGGGGGCGGGCCCTGGTCGACCGGGGCGGCGTCCGTCCCCGCGGCGTCGAGCGCTGTGTCCGAGATCCCGCCCGCCCCGGTGAGCGTCTCCCACTCGTCGAGCAGCGAGGAGTCGGTCTGGCGCACCAGCTCGCCGAGCCAGGCGATCACGTCCTCGAGGTCCTCGGTGCGCGCGGCGTCCGGGATCGTCTGGCGCAGGGCGCGGTAGGCGTCGGTGAGGTAGCGCAGGACGAGACCCTCGGAGCGGGCGATCTTGTAGTACGAGACGTACTCGGTGAAGGTCATCGCGCGCTCGTAGAGGTCGCGCACCACCGACTTGCACGACAGCTCGACGTCCCCGACCCACGGGTGGCCCTTGCGGTAGGACTCGAACGCCGGGTCGAGGAGCTCGGCGAGCGGCTTCGGCCAGGTGATCTCCTCGAGGCGCTCCATCCGCTCCTCGTACTCGATCCCCTCGGCCTTCATCGCGCCGACGGCCTCGCCGCGCGCGGCGTTCTCCTGGGCGCGCAGCACCTGCTTCGGGTCGTCCAGCGTCGCCTCGACCACGGAGACCATGTCGAGCGCGTAGGTCGGCGACTCTGGGTCGAGCAGGTCGAAGGCCGCCAGCGCGAACGGCGAGAGCGGCTGGTTGAGCGCGAAGTCGACCTGCAGGTCGTCGACGAGCCGGACCGTGCGGCCGGCCTCGTCGGGCTCGGGCAGGACCTCGACGACGTCGGCCTCGAGCAGCCCGCGGAACAGCTGGATCGCCCGGAGGATCAGCCTGCGCTGGGTCGGGCGGTCGGCGTGGTTGTCCTCGAGCAGGTGGCGCATGGCCGGCAGGTAGGGGCCGGGGCGCTGGGCGACCTGCAGCAGCATCGCCGTCGTCACCCGCATCTGGCTGGTCAGCTGCTCGGGCTGGGCCTCGACGAGCTTCTCCATCGTGCGCTCCGACCAGGAGACGAAGCCGTCCGGCGGCTTCACCCGCACGACGCGCCGCTGCTTCTTGACGTCGTCGCCGGCCTTGGCGAGGCGCTTGGCGTTCTCCACCTCGTGCTCGGGGGCCTGGACGACGACGTAGCCCGCCACGTCGTAGCCGGCCCGGCCCGCGCGGCCCGCGACCTGGTGGAACTCCCGCGCCCGCAGGTGGCGCACCCGCTGGCCGTCGAACTTCGTCAGCGCCGTGAACAGCACGGTGCGGATCGGGATGTTGATCCCGACGCCGAGGGTGTCGGTGCCGCAGATGAGCTTGAGCAGCCCGGCCTGGGCGAGGGTCTCCACGAGACGGCGGTACTTGGGGAGCATCCCGGCGTGGTGCACCCCGATGCCGTGGCGGACCAGCCGCGAGAGGGTCCTCCCGAAGCCGGCAGTGAAGCGGAAGGAGCCGATCAGCTCGGCGATCTGCTCCTTCTCGGCCTTCGAGCTGACGTTGAGGCTCATCAGCGCCTGCGCCTGCTCGACCGCGGCCGCCTGCGTGGTGTGCACGATGTAGACCGGCGCCTGCTGTCCGGAGATCAGCTCGGAGATGGTCTCGTGCAGCGGGGTCGTCGACCAGCGGAACGACAGTGGCACCGGGCGCTCGGTGTGCGCCACGACGGCGGTCTCGCGCCCGGTGCGCTCGGTGAGGTCGGTCTGGAAGAACGAGACATCGCCGAGGGTGGCCGACATCAGCAGGAACTGGCACTGCGGCAGCTCGACGAGCGGGACCTGCCAGGCCCAGCCGCGGTCGGGGTCGGCGTAGAAGTGGAACTCATCCATCACGACCTGACCGATGTCGGCCCGCTCGCCCTCGCGCAGCGCCCAGTTCGCCAGCACCTCGGCGGTGCAGCAGATGACCGGCGCCTCGGGGTTGACCGCGGCGTCGCCGGTGAGCATGCCGACTTCTGTGTACCCGAGCTGCGCGCCCAGGGCGAAGAACTTCTCGCTGACCAGGGCCTTGATCGGCGCGGTGTAGACGGTGCGCTCGCCGCGCGACATCGCCGCGACGTGGGCCCCGAGCGCGATGAGCGACTTCCCGGACCCCGTGGGCGTCGAGACGATGACGTTCGCGCCGGTGACCAGCTCGATGAGCGCCTCGGCCTGCGCCGGGTAGAGCTCCAGCCCGCGCTCGGCCGCCCAGGCGGAGAACCCCTCGAACAGCTCGTCGGGGTCGGCGCCGGGCGTCTGGAGGAGGGTCGGGGTGCTCATCACCGCCCATTGTCCACCGACGACGGTCGGGATCAGGCGGACGCGGGGCTCACCGCCGGGGTCCGGTCGAGCGGGCGCTGCCTCGTCCGGGGACCGAACAGGGCCACGGCGACGGCGCCGACGAACCAGGTCGCGGCGATGAAGACGAACACGCTGCGGTAGCCCGAGCCGGTGTAGAGCGCCGCGATGATCAGCGGTCCCGCGGCGTTGGAGAGCCGCCCCACGCCGTAGGAGATCCCGGTGCCCAGCGAGCGGGTGCGGGTGTCGAACAGCTCGGGGGAGTAGGCGTAGGCCAGGGCCGTGTAGCCGCGCTCGATGAGGTTGACGAGGAACCCGAAGACCACGATGAGCACCGGGTTGAACGTCAGGCCGTAGAGCAGGCCGAAGACGCCGATCGCGGCGCCGAACACCGCGAGGCACCACTTGCGCTCCACGCGGTCGACGACGGCGGCGGCGAGCAGGCAGCCCAGTGGTGCACCGACGGTGGTGAGGGCGACGTAGAAGATCGAGCTCTGGACGCTGAAGCCCTGCTTCGCGAGCAGCGTCGGCGCCCAGCTCGAGTAGCCGAAGAACCCGATGGTCTGGGTGACCCACAGGACGCAGAGCAGCAGCACGGGCAGCAACGTCCGGCGCCGGAGCAGCAGGCGCCAGCGAGGTGTGGCGTCGTCCTCGGCCGCCGAGGGCGTCGGCGCCGGGGTGGCCGGCGCGGGCAGCGGCCCGTGCTCGGCCTCGATACGGGCCTCGATCGAGCGCAGCACCTCGTCGGCGCGTCCGGTCTCGCCGCGCTGCTCGAGCCAGCGGGGCGACTCGGCGAGGTGGCGCAGGAAGAACACGAACCCGAGCCCGAGGGCGCCCCACAGGAACACCAGCCGCCACGTCCAGTCCGCGGCCGGGACGATCGCGCTGGCGAGCAGGCTCGTCGCGGGGGTCCCGCAGATGCCGATCGCGATGGCGTACGCCTGGTAGCGGCCGCGGACCGCGGCCGGGAAGAGCTCGGACAGGTAGATCACCGCGACGACCGTCATCGCGGAGAGCCCGGCCGAGGTGAGGAAGCGGAAGACCCCGAGGGAGACGACGTCCCAGGAGAAGACCGTCACCAGCGAGAAGAGCCCGAAGAACATCGTCGTGGCGGTCAGCGCGCGCCGGCGCCCGATCCGGTCGGCGAGCGCACCCGCGATGATCGAGCCGAGGAACATCCCGACGAACGACGTCGACGTGACGTAGGCGATCTGGCTCACCGTGACACCCCAGAGCTTGATCAGCCGGGGGGCGGTGACCGCGAAGGTGTTGATGTCGGCGAACTCGAAGAAGTAGGCGAACGAGACGGCAACCAGGGTGATCTTGTGGAAGCGCCCGATGGGGAGCCGGTCGAGCCGCTGCTGCGCGTTCGCGGTGACGAGGGGTGCGTCGGTCATCGCCGGGCCTCCTCGGGCCAGTAGAGCCGCATCGGGTTGTCGACCAGGAGGCGCTGCTGGGCCTGCGGGGTCGGCGCGACGTGCGGGATGTGGTCGACGAGCAGGCCGTCGTCGGGCATGTGGTCGGTGAGGTTGGGGTGGGGCCAGTCGGTGCCCCAGAGCACGCGGTCGCCGAACTCCTCGACCATCCGGCGGGCGAAGGGCACGACGTCGCGGTACGCGTCGCGCTCCCCGTCGATCGCGGGCGGGCCGGTGATCGAGAGGCGCTCCGGGCAGCTGACCTTGACCCACACGTCGTGGCGGTCGACGAAGCGCAGGAAGTGGGAGAAGGGCCCGTCGACGTCGCGGGTGACGTCCGGACGGCCCATGTGGTCGGCCACCAGCGGCACCGGCAGCCCGCCGAGGACGCCCTCGAGCTCGTCGAGCGAGTCGGCCTCGAAGTAGACGACGGCGTGCCAGCCGAGCGGGGCGATCTTCGCGGCGATCGTGCCGAGATCCTCGGCCGGCGCGGCGTCCACCAGCCGCTTGAGGAAGTTGAAGCGCACCCCGCGCACGCCCGCCTCGTGCAGCTCCGCGAGCTCGGCGGCGGTGACGTCGGGGCGCACGGTGGCGACGCCGCGGGCACGGTCGCCCGCGGCGCGCACGGCGTCGACCATCGCGCGGTTGTCGGCGCCGTGGCAGGTCGCCTGCACGACGACGTTGCGGGTGACGCCGAGGTGGTCGCGCAGCGCGAAGAGCTCGTCGCGCCCGGCGTCGGTCGGGGTGTACTTCCGCTCGGGGGCGTACGGGAACACGTGGCCGGGCCCGAACACGTGGCTGTGCGCGTCGACGGCGCCCGGGGGCAGCCGGAAGGTCGGGGTCGACGGGTGGCGGTCGTGGTCGAGCCACCCCGGGGTCGGGGTGAAGCTGCCAGTGTCCGTGCCGTCCCTGCCCACGCGGTCCTCCCGGCGTCGATGGGGGTGGCCCCGGTGCCGGGGACTCACCCTGCACTCACGCCACGATCGGCGCAAGTATTGTTGACAATCTTGTGTGAATTCCATGGCGGCTGGCAGGCTGGTCCGGACGGACGCGTACTGTCCGTCCTGGTCGGAAAGGGGGTGCGGATGAGCGCGGTGACCTCAACCGCCGGTGGGACCGAGGAGGTCGTCGACCTCGTGCGCGCGGCGATCCACCAGGGCGAGTTCGTGCCGAACCAGCGCCTGGTCGAGGCCGACCTCTCGGTCCAGTTCGGGGCCAGCCGCGCCGCGGTGCGCACCGCGCTGGTCCAGCTCGCCGCCGAGGGGCTCGTCGAGCGGGTGCAGAACCGCGGCGCGCGGGTCCGGGCGGTCTCCCTCGACGAGGCCATCGAGATCTGCGAGGTCCGCATGGTCGTCGAGGGGCTCTGCGCCGCGAAGGCCGCCGGGCGCGCGTCGGAGGACGACCTCGCCCTGCTGCGCGAGATCGCGGCCGACATGCGCCGCGCCGTCGACGGCGGCGACGTCTTCGCCTACTCGGAGCTCAACCGGCGCCTGCACGCGGCCGTCCGGGCCACGGGCGGCCAGCGGGTGGCCGACGGGGTGCTCGAGCGGCTGCGCGGCCAGAACGTGCGCCACCAGTTCCGGCTCGCGCTGCTCCCGGGACGAGCCTCGGTGTCCCTGCCCCAGCACCTCGAGATCGTCGACGCGATCTGCGCCCGCGATCCGGAGCGCGCCGAGGCCGCGATGCGGGCCCACCTGGCGAGCGTCATCGAGACGCTCCCGCAGGTGGGCTCGTCGCCCGGGCGCTGAGCGCCGCCCCGGACGAGCGAGCGGGCCGTTCGCTCGCATAGAAGCAGCGAGGGTGCCGTTCGCTCGCCGGAGGGGGTGGCCGGCGCTCACGGCGAGAGGTCCTCGAGGGCCCGGTTGCGGGCGCGCGGGGTGAACTGCGCGATCACCGCGGCGACGACGAGGAAGCTCGACACGAGCACCAGCGCGGGGAGCGGGGAGAGCAGCGGCACGAGCGGGGCGATGACGAGCACGCCCGCCGCCCCGCCGAGGACGCCCAGCCCGTCGACGAGCCCGAAGCCGGCCGAGCGCACGCGGGTCGGGAAGCTCTCCGCGGAGAGCGCGAAGGTCGGCGGGACCCAGACGTTGAACCCGAAGAACACCAGGAACGACCCGACGAACGCCCAGGCAATGCTCTGGCCGAGCACGGCGACGACGATGCCGCCGACCATCGTCATCACCGCGGCCACCGGCAGCCAGGCGCGGCGCTCCAGGGCCTCGGAGAAGCGGGCCGAGAAGAGCGCCTGCACGAGGAACCCGAGCCCGCCGACCGCCGAGATCATGCCGGCGACGGGTGCGGTGAAGTGCAGGCCGGTGAGGATCGCGGTCGAGCCGGTCGAGTAGCCGAACACCGTGGCGTAGCCGAAGAACCACATGAGGGTCAGCAGGACCAGGCGGCGCCGGTAGAGGGGGACGGCGACGATCTCGCGCAGCGCCACCGCCGGGTCCGCGCCCGCGACGATCTCCGGTGCCGGTTCCGGGTCCGCCAACGGCCCCCGGCGGCGGGCCCGGCTCTCGAACGCCGCCACGACGCGCTCGGCGTCGTCGTACCGGCCGTGCTGCAGCAGCCAGCGCGGGGACTCCGGGAGGGCGAGCACGGCGAGCAGCGCGGCCAGCGCGACGACGGCGGCCAGCACGTAGATCCAGCGCCACCCGCTCGTCAGCGACGCCCCGACCGCGATCGGCAGTCCCTCGGGGAACGGCGCGCCCGGCGTCGTGAACAGGACGCCGAGCCCGATCCCGAGGGTGGCGCCGAGGGCGCAGAGCACGAACGTCGTGGCGGTGTAGGCCGCTCGTGCCCGGGCCGGGGCCACCTCGCCGATGTAGGTGTTGCCCACCGAGAGCAGCGTGCCCATCGCCACGCCGGTGATCGCGCGGGCGACGACGAACATCGCGTAGTCGCCGCTCACGGCCGTGAGCACCGAGCCGACCAGGGCGAACGCCAGCCCGATGAGCATGATCGGCCGCCGGCCACGCCGGTCGGACAGCGGCGCGACGACGAGACCGCCGAGCATGTAGCCGAGCAGGTAGAGCACCACCGGCAGCGCGAGGAAGCCGCCGGCGCTCGCGTCCGTGCAGCCCGGCACGATCCCGGTGCAGGTCTGGATGAACGAGACGTTGATGTCGAAGTTGCAGAAGAACACCACGAAGAGCGCGAGCCCGGTGATGCCGGTCGCCGCCCACGAGACCGCGTGGCGGGGGAGGCGGTCGAGCCGGCCGGTGAGCTCGCCGGTGGCCCGCTGGGCGCTCGTCATCGCGGTCTCTCCGCTCGTCTGATCCGGGTCCATGGAAGCGTGACCGTAGCCACCAGACAGCTTCGTCGACAAGAAGGATGACGAGATTGTTGACAATCTGGGTCGTCACGCCCAGGCTCGGGGGCGGGACGCCGGCAGCCGAGACGAGGGAGAGCCCGGGATGAGGACGGTGGTCGTGACCGACCCGCCGCGCGCGGACGTCGAGGACGCCGCGGGGCTGGGGATGTACGGGGTCGCGACGGTGCACGAGGCGCTGGGGCGGGTCGGCTACCTCGGCCCGGAGCTGCGCCCGGCCTGGCCGGGCGCCCGCGTCGGCGGCACCGCGGTCACCGTGGCCTGCTGGCCCGGCGACAACCTCATGATCCACGTCGCGGTCGAGCAGTGCCGCCCCGGCGACGTCCTCGTGGTCACCACCACCTCGCCCAGCACCGACGGGCTCTTCGGCGAGCTGTTCGCCACCGCCCTGGCCCACCGAGGGGTCCACGGCGTGGTGCTGGACTGCGGGGTGCGCGACGTCGCCGAGCTGCGCGAGATGGGGTTCCCCGCCTGGTCGCGCGCCGTGAGCGCCCAGGGCTCGGTGAAGGCGACGCCGGGGGCGGTCAACGTGCCGGTGGTCCTCGGCGGGCAGCTGGTGAACCCCGGCGACGTTGTGCTCGGCGACGACGACGGCGTCGCGGTCGTGCCCCGTGCCGACGTGCCGCGCGCACTGTCCGCCGCCGCGGCACGCGTCGAGAAGGAGGACGCGACGCGCGCCGCGTTCCGGGACGGGGAGCTCGGGCTCGACCGTTACGGGTTGCGCGACCGGCTCGCCGGGCTCGGCATCGAGTACGTGTCGTACGACGAGTACGTGCAGGACCGGCGATGAACGACAGGGTGAGACCAGACGAGGCGGGCGTCCGCACGACGATGCTGCGCGGCGGCACGTCGCGGGGCCTGTACTTCGAGGCGGCCGACCTGCCGACCGACCCGGCCGCCCGCGACGACCTGCTCCTGCGCCTCATGGGCACCCCGGATTCCGCGCCAGATCGACGGGCTGGGCGGGGCCACCTCGCTGACGAGCAAGGTCGCGGTGGTGAGCCCGTCGGAGCGCGACGACGCCGACGTCGACTACCTGTTCCTGCAGCTCGGGGTCGCCGAGGCGACCGTCTCCGACGCCCAGAACTGCGGGAACATCCTCGCCGGCGTGGGACCGTTCGCGATCGAGCGCGGCCTCGTGGCCGCCGCCGACGGGCACACCGACGTGCGCATCCGCATGGTCAACTCCGACAGCGTCGCGGTCGCGACCGTCCCGACCCCGGGCGGGCGGGTGACCTACCGCGGCGACGTCGCGATCGCGGGCGTCCCGGGCACCGCCGCCGGCATCACGCTCGCCTTCACCGACACCGAGGGCTCGACGACCGGCGCGCTCCTGCCGACCGGGAACGTGCGCGACACGGTCGACGACGTCGAGGTCACCTGCGTCGACAACGGCATGCCGGTGGTGCTCGCGCTCGCCTCGTCGTTCGGGCTGACCGGGCACGAGACCCACGAGGAGCTCGCCGGCGACACCGCCCTCGCCGAGCGGGTCGACGCGTTCCGGACCAAGGCGGGCACGCTCATGGGCCTCGGCGACGTGTCGGGCTCCTCGGTGCCCAAGACCGTCCTGCTCGCCCCGCCCGCCGACGGCGGCCAGGTGGCCACCCGCTCCTTCATCCCGGTCGCCCCGCACACCGCCATCGGCGTGCTCGCCGCCGTCAGCGTCGTCACCGGGATGCTGCTGCCCGGCGCCGTCGGCCACGACCTCACCACCGCCTGGCCCGCCGACTCCAGCCGGGTCGACGTCGAGCACCCGACCGGGCACTTCCTGGTCGACGTCGTGGTCGACACCGACGCCACGCCCCCGAGGGTCGTGCGCTCCGGCGTGGTCCGCACCGCCCGCACACTGATGGACGGGGTCGCGTTCCCCCGTCCCGGACAGGAGTAGCGCCCGTGCCACCCCTGCACGACATCGCCCACCTGGCCCACCTCGAGCTGCGCACCCCGGTGCTCGACGAGAGCGTGGCCTTCTTCACCGACTACCTCGGCCTGACCGTCACCGACGAGGCGGGCGGCTCGGTCTTCCTGCGCGCCTTCGACGACTACGAGCAGACCACGATCAAGCTCACCGCCCACGAGACCTCAGGGATCGGGCGCACCAGCCTGCGCGCCGCGAGCCCCGAGGCCCTCGAACGGCGGGTGGCGGCCATCGAGGAAACCGGCCGCGGCCTCGGCTGGGTCGACGGCGATCCCGGCACCGGCCCCACCTACCTGTTCACCGACCCCGACGGGCACGAGTTCGGGCTGTACTGGGAGTCGCAGTGGTACCGGGCGCCCGCGGAGCTGGCGCCCTCGCTGAAGAACCAGGCCCAGGCCTACCCGGCGCGCGGGGTCGGCGTGCGCCGCCTGGACCACGTCAACTACCTCGGCGTCGACGTCGTCGCCAACCGCGACCAGCTGCGTGACACGCTCGGCGCGATGGTCACCGAGCAGATCGTGCTCGACGACGGGGCGATCGCCGGGAGCTGGACGACCTTCACCAACAAGGGCTACGACGCCGTCTACACCCGCGACCGCGCCGGCACCGCGGGGCGGCTGCACCACGTCGCGTTCGCCGTCGACACCCGCGCGGACATCCTGCGCGCCGCCGACATCGCGATCGACCAGGGCGTGTTCATCGAGACCGGCCCGCACAAGCACGCGATCCAGCAGACCGTCTTCCTCTACGTCTACGAGCCCGCCGGCAACCGCATCGAGCTGTGCACCGCCGGCGCGCGCCTCGTGCTCGCCCCCGACTGGGAGCCCGTGGACTGGACCGAGGCCGAGCGCGCGAAGGGGCAGGCCTGGGGGCTGCAGACCATCGAGTCGTTCCACACCCACGGCACCCCGCCGGTGGTGACCCCGTGAGCCTGCGGGTCGCGCTGCTCGGGCTGGGGGAGGCGGGCGGCGAGATCGCGGCCGACCTCGTCGCCGCCGGCGCCGACGTCCGCGGCTACGACCCGAAGGTGCGCCCGGGCCCCGGGATCGACCCCCGCGACGACGAGGCCGACGCCGTCCGCGACGCCGAGCTCGTCCTGTCCGCGAACAGCTCCCACGACGCGGCCGTGGCGCTCGGGAACGCGCTGCCCGGACTGCGTCCCGGCACCGTCTGGGCGGACCTCAACACCGCCTCGCCGGGGGTCAAGGCGGAGCTGGCGGACACAGCGGAGGCGGCCGGCAGCGTCGGTGTCGACGTCGCGCTGATGTCGCCGGTGCCCGGTAAGGGGCTGCGGACCCCGATGCTCGTCTCCGGGGAGGCCGCGGAGCGCTACGCGGGGATGCTGCGGCCCCTGGGCGCGCAGGTCACCGTGCAGCCGGGGCCCGCCGGCACGGCGATCTCCCGCAAGCTGCTGCGCAGCGTGTTCTACAAGGGCCTCGCCGCGGCCGTCGTCGAGGCGCTGGCCGCGGCCGAGGCCGCCGGGTGCTCCGAGTGGCTCGCCGGCAACGTCTCCGCCGAGCTCGCGGGGTTCGACGAGCACGCCCTCGACCGCCTCGTCGACGGCACCCACCGCCACGCCCGTCGTCGGGCCGACGAGATGGCCGCCGCCGCCGAGCAGCTGCGCGAGCTCGGCGTCGAGCCGCGGGTCGCCACCGCCGCCCACGACCTGCTCGCCGCCCTGCGGGATGCGACCGGAGGTTCCGCGTGATCATCGACTGCCACGGCCACTACACCACCGCGCCCGCCGCGCACACGTCCTGGCGCGAGGCGCAGACCGCCGCGTTCGACGCCGGGGAGCCGGCGCCGCTCTACCCGGAGATCGGTGACGACGAGATCCGCGAGAGCATCGAGGGCAGCCAGCTGCCGCTCATGGCCGAGCGGGGGATCGACCTGACGATCTTCTCCCCGCGCGCGTCGGCGATGGGCCACCACCGCGGCGACGAGGCGGTCAGCGCCGCCTGGACCCGCGCGTGCAACGACCTCGTGGCCCGCGTCGTCGAGGAGTTCCCGCAGCACTACGCGGGGGTGTGCCAGCTCCCGCAGTCGCCGGGTGTGCCGATCGAGCACTCGGTGTCCGAGCTCCGTCGCTGTGTCTCCGAGCTCGGCTTCGTCGGCTGCAACCTCAACCCCGACCCCTCGGGCGGGCACTGGACCGCCGCCCCGCTGACCGACCGCTCCTGGTACCCGTTCTACGAGGCCATGATCGAGCTCGACGTGCCGGCAATGGTGCACGTCTCCGCGGTGACCAACCCGAACTTCCACGCGACCGGCTCGCACTACCTCAACGCCGACACCACCGCCTTCATGCAGCTCGTGCAGGCCGATCTCTTCCGCGACCTGCCCGGGCTGCGGTTCCTCATCCCGCACGGCGGGGGAGCGGTGCCCTACCACTGGGGCCGCTTCCGCGGGTTGGCCGACATGCTCGGGCGGCCGCCGGTGCAGGACGCGGTGATGGGCAACGTCTTCTTCGACACCTGCGTCTACCACCAGCCCGGCATCGATCTGCTCTTCGAGGTCATCGAGCCGGACAACATCCTGTTCGGCTCGGAGATGGTCGGCGCGGTCCGCGGGATCGACCCCCGCACCGGACACCACTTCGACGACACCCGTCGCTACGTCGACGCGGTGAAGCTCGATCCCGAGGACCGCGACAAGGTCTACGAGCGCAACGCCCGGCGCGTCTACCCCCGGCTCGACGCGCGGCTGCGCGACCAGGGACGGTGAGCCCGCGGGTGACGTAGCGCCCAAGGGGTACCTCCGGCGCATGTCGCGTCGTCGCTCGTCCACCTCCTGGATCCCCCGCGTGCTCGGGGCGGCCACCGCCGCCTACAGCGTCGCGATCATCGCCAAGCCCGAGCTCTTCGCCCGCCCCACGAAGCTGGTCTCCGACCGGGAGGAGATCCCGCGCGGCACCGCCATCGGCATCCGCGCCCTCGGCGGCCGCGACCTCGCCTCGGGCCTGGCGATGGTGTGCACCCCGGCGGGCACCCCGCTGCGCACGGCGGTCGCGGTCCGCGTCGCCTCCGACGTCGTCGACCTCGTCCTGCTCGGTACGGGCCTGCCCGACCGGCAGGCCCGGACGACGGCGGCCGCAGCCGCGGGTGGCTGGGGCGCGCTGTGCGCGCTGGGTTTCTGGGCGGCGTGACCCGGCTCAGGCCGTGTTCTGGTCCGCCGGCTCGGGGTCCGGGGCGGGCTCGACCCGCAGGTGGTAGACACCGGCTCCGGCGGAGAGCGGGTGCAGGTCGTAGTGGTGCACGACCTTCGGGCCGTCGTGGAGGTGGGTGTGGGTCACCGTCGGCAGCGGGGCGCCGTGGCGTGCCTCCCGGACCTCGACGCGCCCGTCGAGCGGACCCCCGAGGTAGAGCAGCACGGCGTCCTCCGAGTCGTGGTCGTCGGACATGGTCTGCCTCCCCGAGGTCTCGCGGTTGCCGAACAGGGTAGGTCGGAGGTCGCGGGTGCGCTGCATCCGTCCGGGGTCATCTCGTGACGTCCGGTGAGCGCGGGGCCACCGATGGTGGCGTGGCCGACCTCGACGCGCAGGTCTCCGGGTGGACCGCGCCCGGCACGGCACCGCTGGTCGGGGAGGTCACGCTGCTGCTCGCCGACGACATCCACCGCACGTGGTCGCAGGCCGACGAGGAGGCCCCGCCGTTCTGGGCCTTCGCGTGGGCGGGCGGGCAGGCCCTCGCCCGGTACGTGCTCGACCACCCGCAGGTGGTGCGCCGCCGCCGGGTCCTCGACCTCGCGGCCGGCTCCGGGATCGTCGGGATCGCGGCCGCGCGGGCGGGGGCGCTGCACGTCGTCGCCTCCGACTCGGACGCCCGCGCCCGGGTCGCGACCCGCCGCAACGCGGCGCTCAACGGCATCAGCCTCGACGTCGTCGGGGATCTCGTCGGTGACGGCGCGGAGGACGTCGAGCTCGACGTCGACGTCGTGCTGGCGGGGGACGTCTTCTACGAGCAGCCGATGGCGCGCCTGATGCTGGAGCTCCTCGACGAGGCCGCCGGGGCGGGCATCGATGTCCTGGTGGGCGACCCGGGCCGGGAGTACCTGCCGCGGAAGCGGGTCACGCCGCTGGCGACCTACGACGTGCCCGGCACCGCCGACCTCGAGGGCCGTGCGGTGACGCCGACGACGGTGCACCGTTTGCGCTGACGCGCTCGTGCGTGCGTTTCCGTGCCAGGACACGGAAACACACGCACACTTGGGCAGGCTTGCTCGGATGCCAGCAACGGCACGTTCCTGGCGTCCGACGCCAGGACGGCGCCGTTCGCGCATCGTCGAGCCTCCGGGGGACACGCAGTCGCCGGCACGAGCCGACCCGTCCCCTCCGCTGCGGGGCATGAATCTCGGTTGCCGGGAGGGCTTGGGGGTCACGCCGTGTCGTGGAGAAGGGCGTGGTGCAGGGCGGCGATCTGCGGGCCCGGCGAGACACCGAGGTGGTTGCGCAGGGTTCGGTGCAGCTGCGCGAACACCGCCAGTGCGGCGGCTCGGTCCCCGCGGGCGTTCAGGGCTCGCATGAGAAGCAGGTATCCGCTCTCGGCGAGGGGGTCGGCCGCTATCAGCCGGCGTGCGCACCGTTCGGCGCTGGCCAGCTCGCCGCCGGCCAGCTCCAGGCAGGCCTCGGTGTAGCAGACGGTGGCACGGGCGTGGGCGAGCTGGACCTCGGCACGGCGCCGCAGGACCCAGTCCGCGCTGAACTCCGGGAGGAACTCGCGCTGGGTGACGAACATGGCGCTCAGTGCCTGCGCCCATGCTCGCCGCCAGTCGCCCCGACCTGCTGCGGCCTCGGCGTCGTGCAGAGCTGCGGCCGCGCGGTCGGAATCCACCAGCGTCTCCGGGGGAAGGACGAGTCGCAGCCCAGCTCGACCGCGAATCTCGGCGGGCGCAAGCACCGTTCGGGTCTTCGACAGCACCGCATCGAACACACGCGCGGCGCCCGCGGACGGCGTCGTGGGCGCCCAGAGCTCCTCGATCAGCGTGGATCGCTCGACGATCTCCGGCCGATGCGCTGCCAGGTAGGCCACGAGCAGACGGGCCCGTCGACCGGGCAACCGTGCATCGACCGGGCGGCCGTCGCACTCGACGGTGAAGTGTCCGTGCAGCTGGATCCGCACCGCGTCATGGTGACAAGGTTTCAGCAACGTCGCGACACCTTCGCCGCAACCGGCTGCGGCACACTGCGAAAATCCACAAATCGAACGGCGAGGTTCATCCCTCGTCGCCAGCCGGGGAGTCAGCCATGCTCCGTCAGGTCAGCTGTGAGTGCGGGTACCAGGCCCGAGAGAACGACGAGGCAACCCTGGTCCGCACGGTCCAGCAACACGTCCGGGAGAGCCACCCCGAACTCGTCGACCAGGTGACGCCGGACGTGATCCGAGGCTGGATCGAGCTCGTCCCGTAACCGCCGGTCCATCTCCACGGTTCGGGCGTCGGTGTGAGCGACAACGCGACGGTCGGCGATACCGCGGCGTCGTAGCCGCGCGGTAGCCACAGTCTGCCGTGGCGTCCACGGTCAACGTCATCGCCGGTGCCCTCGTGACTTTCAAGACCACCAGGCGTGCTGAACCGGCGGGCTGCGTCCGCTCGCGCCTCTATCTGGCGTCACGAGCCGTGTTCCCCGTGCACGGAACTGCACAATGGTGGAGTCCGATCCGTCCCGTACTGCGCCATGCGCGTGAAAAATGCGTATCACGCACTGCTACGAACTGGGACCACCGAAATTTTGACGTCGTACCAACCGAATAGTGCGAGGAGAACCATGCGACAGTTGGCGTTGCTTATCAGGTACGAGCCCCAGGCGTCCCCTCCGGAAGGCGACCCGCCCACCATGTGGGTCAAGTCCGGGCCCGGAACCATCACCTACCTCGACGGCGACCCGTCCGCCGTTCCGAGGGAGGTCTCCTACGAGACCCGCGTGACCATGACCGGCGAGACCACCTTCGTCGAGGACGGCGACGTCATCGTCGACGGCGGAGGGCTGCACCTGAGCACGGTCGGCGCCGGGGTGCTCGAGCCCTCCGCCGAAGACGGGACGCTGCGGGGCGCCGTCGTGTGGCGGGTCGAGGGCAGCGGAGACCTGGCCGGGGCGACGGGTCTGCTGTCGTCGAACTTCGAGACCCAGCCGCAGCAGGGCACAGCGATCGAGCACCAGGTGCTGCGCCTGTTCCTGCCTTGACCGTAGACGTCGCCTCCCGTGCACCCGAGCCGCACGAGGCGACGGGGCCCACGGCGGTGCCCCCGGTGGCGAACGGCCGCCGAGCCAGTGCGGTCGGGTCTGGAACACATCATCCCGGAGGCGCATCGGCGGTGGCTGCCCGGACGGTTCGCAGACGTGACATGACCGCGCGAGCAGCCACCGCCGGCGACGCCGACGAGATCGTGCGCCTGGCTCCCGACATGTTCGCCGGCCTCGGCCACACGAGCCGATCATCGACGGACGCCGGGCCGCCCGCTCCGTTTGCGCTGACGCGCTCGTGCGTGCGTTTCCGCCCCATAGCACGGGAACGCACGCACACTTGGGCCTGCTCGCCGGTCGACCTCTAGGGTGCGGACCTCGAGTGTGCGTGCGTTTCCGTGCCCTGGCACGGAAACGCACGCACGAGGCCGGAGGCCCAAGGAGACGTATGCGCGCAGTACAGGTGGGCAAGCTCGAGGGTCCCGGTGCCGTCGAGGTCGTCGACGTCGACGAGCCGGTCGCCGGTCCGGACCAGGTGCTCGTCGACGTCGAGGCTGCGGGCGTGGTGTTCCCCGACCTCCTGCTCACCCGCGGCGAGTACCAGATGCGCCCCGAGCTGCCGTTCGTGCTCGGCTCCGAGGTCGCCGGGACGATCCGCACCGCGCCCGACGGGTCCGGCTTCGCGCCGGGGGATCGGGTCGCGGCGCTGTGCGTCGTCGGCGGCTTCGCCGAGCGCGCCGTCGCGCCGGTCGACCAGACCTTCCGGCTGCCCGACGCGGTGTCGTCCGACGTGGGCGCCGGCCTGCCGATGAACTACCTCACCGCTCACTTCGTGCTCGCGATGCGGGGGCGGCTCGCCGAGGGCGAGACCGTGCTCGTCCACGGCGCCGCCGGCGGGGTCGGGATCGCGTGCATCCAGTTCGCGAAGGCCCGCGGCGCCCTGGTGATCGCGGTCGTGTCCACCGAGGGCAAGGCCGAGGTCGCGCGGGCGGCGGGTGCCGACCACGCGGTCCTCGTCGACGGCTTCAAGGACGCCGCGCGGGAGATCACCGGCGGGGCGGGCGTGGACATCGTCGTCGACCCGGTCGGCGGGGACCGGTTCACCGACTCGCTGCGCAGCCTGCGCCGGGGCGGCCGGCTGCTCGTCGTCGGGTTCACCGCGGGCGAGATCCCGACGGTGAAGGTCAACCGGCTGCTGCTGAACAACACCGAGGTGATCGGCGCGGCCTGGGGCGAGTGGGCCTGGGGCACGCCGGGCTTCATGCGCGGGCAGTGGGACGAGCTCTACGACGACATCGCGTCGGGCCGGCTCGCCCCGCCGATCAGCGCCACCTACCCGCTGTCCCAGACGGCGGACGCGGTCGGCGAGCTCGCCGAGCGCCGGGTCACCGGCAAGGTCGTGGTTCGTCCTCAGGAGTGAGCCGCGGCGACCGCCGATTGTGGAAGGATCGAGCACCCTTCTCGTCGTCGCCCCGGAGGCCCCGTGCTCGCCCACTCGCGCACCGGCAGCGGTGAACCGCTGATCCTGGTCCACGGCATCACCCATCGCCGGGAGGCCTGGGACACGGTGACCCCCTACCTCGAGGCCGAGCACGAGGTGATCGCCGTGGACCTGCCGGGCCATGGCGGGTCGGCGGACGTGGAGGCCGATTTCGACGGCACCCCGCGCTCGCTCGTCGAGGCCGTGGAGGACCTCGCCCGGGAGCTCGGCCTGGAGCGGCCGCACGTCGCCGGCAACTCGCTCGGCGGACTCATCGCGCTCGAGCTGGCGGCCCGCGGCTCGGTGGCGTCGGCGACGGCGCTCTCCCCGGCCGGGTTCTGGTCGCCGATCGGGCGCGCGTGGGCCCGCGGTGTGCTGATCGGGGCGAGCGCGCTGCTGCGCCGGTTGAGCCCCGAGCAGCTCGACCGGGTGCTCGCCGGGCCGACGGGCCGCATCGCGCTCACCGGGCTGATCATGGCCCACCCCGGCCGGCAGGACCCCGCCGTGCTCTCCCGCGACCTGCAGGGCCTCGCCCGGCCCCGAGAGGGGTTCGCGACGATGTTGGGCGCGCTCGACAGCTGGACGGTGCCGCGCCGTTCCGACGTCCCGACCATGGTCGCCTGGGGCAACCGCGACTACCTCCTGCCGCGGACCCAGAATCCGGCGGCTTCGCACCGTGCTGCCCGACGCCCACGTCGTCGTGCTGCCCGACTGCGGGCACATCCCGATGGCCGACGACCCCGCACTGGTGGCCGAGGTGATCCTCGGCAACGCCCGGTTCGCCCGGACGTAGCGCCCGTGGCTCACGAGTACCGGCTGACGGTCGCGTGGCACGACGACCCCGGCACCGTCGACTACCGCTCCTACACCCGCGACCACGTGGTCTCCGCCGAAGGCAAGCCCCCGCTCGACGGGTCCTCCGACCGCGCCTTCCGGGGGAACGCTGCGCGCTGGAACCCCGAGGAGCTCCTCGTCGCGGCGCTCTCGCAGTGCCACCTGCTGAGCTTCCTGCACGCGGCCGCCGACGCCGGCGTCGTCGTCACTTCCTACACCGACCACCCCGTGGGGCGGATGACGAAGGACGACGACGGCGGGTGGTCGTTCGCCTCGGTCGTCCTGCACCCCGAGGTGATGGTCGAGGCACCCGCCGCCGACCTGGCCGGGCTGCACCACCACGCCCACGAGGCGTGCTTCATCGCCCGCTCCGTCGCGTTCCCGGTGACGGTGGAGCCGACGTGAGCTCGGCGAGCAGGCACAGCGCGCGCTGCGCAGCGCCGGATCAGTACCCGGAGGATCCGTAGGAGTCACCGGACGCGGCCGGGGCGGGGGCGGGGGCGGCGCCGGAGTCCGAGCCGTACCCGGAGCCACCGGTGGCCGCGCCACCGGACGCCGCGCCGCCGCCGGACCCACCGGTGGCGGCCGGAGCCGTGCCGCCCGCGGAGGGGGCGTTCGGCGCGACCGGCTTGCCCTCGGGGTTGAGCGCCTTCCACGTGCCGCCGACGCCGTTGCCGGTGGTGTCACCAGGCTTGGCGTCCTTCGCGTAGCGGTAGAGCGGCCAGCCGTTGAGGGTCATCTGCTTGGTGCCGTCGGGCCGGTCGACGGTGCCCACCTTGTCCGGGTTGACCCCCTTGAGCCAGGGGGTGTCGCCGGCGAGCACCGGCGGCCACGTGGTCGCGCAGCTGCCGCTGCAGGTCGCCTTGGCCGGCTTGTTCGAGTCCTTCGTGTACTCGTAGACGGTGAAGCCGTCGCTGGTGGCGACGAGGCCGAGCGGCGTCTCGCGGGTCGCGAGGTTCGGGCCCGACAGCGTGGCGGCGGCCACCGGGGTCCCGGCCGCGGGGGCCGCGGGCGTGTCCGACGACGAGGCGCCCCAGTGGGCGAGCGCGACGTAACCGGCCGCGCCCGCCACGACGGCGCCCGCGGCGACGAGTGCGAGGAGGGCGCGACGCCGTCCGCGTCCGCTGCCCGTGCGGCGGTCACCGCGCCGGTGTCCGGAGCCGACGGGGAGCGGGCCGCTGGGGTGGCCGTCGCGCGGGTCGTACCCGGGCGGGGTGTAGCCGACCGGCTCGTACCCCGCAGCGGCGGCGTCGTAGGCGGTCGGCTCGTACCGGGGGGCCTCGGCGGGCTGGTGCCGCACCGTCGGCTCGGCGGCCTGCCGGGCGGTGGGACCGGCCGTCCTCGGGTCCACGGCCGGCCACCCGCCCGTGCGCGGCGGCGCCGGCTGCGGTCCGGAGTAGGGGCCGGCGGCCGGCCGCGCTCCCGAGTACGGCCCGGGCGCGGGGGTGGGCCCGGACCAGGGCGCGGCGGGCTGCGGGCCCGACCACGGGGCTGTCGGCCCGGCCGCGGCGGCGTCGTGCCGGCCGATGCCGGCCGTGTCCCGGGGCACCGGGATGCCGAACTCCGGGCGCGGGTCCTGCTGCAGGTCGGGGCGCATGGACGAGAACCTCCGTGGATGGGGAGCGGGTCCCGCCGCGACGTCGGGGGTGTCGCGGCGGGCGCGACGACGACGGTAGGGAAGGCACGGTGCGACAGCGCCGGAGCTGAGAACGTGACCGTCTCGTGGCCGCGCAGGGGGCCTCGTGGTGCGGCAAACGGTGCCCAGAGCGGCTGAACGTCGGCCGCGGTTGCTCCGGACGCCGACCCCTGCCTTCAGGTGCGCGCCTCCGGTCACCGGACCGAGTGAGGTCGGGCCGGACGCCTAACGGTGGACCGGGCCACACCGAGACACCTCCGGGGGACCCGACCCGGAGGGAGTGCCATGCGCGTCGTGACGGTGGCCGCGGCGGTCGTGCTCGCCGTGCTGGGCGGACTGGTCGTCGTCACGGCGCGCGCCGACGACCGCGGGCCCACTCAGGTGCCCCGGGCGCCGACCCCGGCCGTCGTCGCCCCGCCGCCGGTGTTGGGCGTGATCGGGGACTCCTTCGCGGCGGGCACCGGCGAGGTGGGTGGGCACGGGTTCCCGATGATGATCGCCGACCGTGTCGGTTGGCGGGCGACCACGACGGCCGTCGCGGGAACGGGATACGTCGCGCACCCGGCCGGGACTCAGCCGTTCGCGGGGCAGGTCACGGCGATGGTGGCCGCCCGGCCGGGCGTGCTCGTCGTCGAGGGCTCGCAGAACGACGGGCACTCCGACCCTGCCCAGGTGGGCGCCGCCGCGACCGCGCTGTACACCCGGTTGCAGCGGGACCTGCCGCAGACCCGCGTCGTCGTCCTGGGGCCGGTCGCGTCGAACTCGGCCCAGGCGGCCGCGCTGTCGAGGGTGGACCGGGCGGTCGGCGCCGCGGCCCGGGCGGCCGGGCTGCCGTACGTGGACGCGATCGGCGAGGGGTGGTTCACCGACGCGCAGGCACCCCTGATCGGCTCGGACCACATCCACCCGACGCGGGCCGGGCACGAGCGGATCGCCGACCTCCTGGGCGCCGACCTCGCGCGGCTGCGCGTCCTGCCCGCCCCCCGGGTCTGAGCGGGGGCCCGCACACGACGAAGGCCCTGGTCACCGTGGTGACCAGGGCCTCTGTGGTGGGCGATACTGGTATCGAACCAGTGACCTCTACCGTGTCAAGGTAGCGCTCTCCCACTGAGCTAATCGCCCGAGGCGGAGGCGGGAATCGAACCCGCGTACAGGGCTTTGCAGGCCCTTGCCTAAACCACTCGGCCACTCCGCCGGGAGTTCGGAGAACGGCCCGGCGCCGAGGGGGCCTGCCTCCCGAGCGGACGACGGGACTCGAACCCGCGACCCTCACCTTGGCAAGGTGATGCGCTACCAACTGCGCTACGTCCGCATGTCATCGGTGAGAACGTCCGCTGACGCCCCCCTGCCGACGACCGGAACTCTACTGCATCGTGCGCGCCCCCCGGAGGCGGGGGTCCGATCAGGAGGGGTCGGTGGACAGCAGCATCCCGAGGGCGTGCTCGAGGTCGAGCCAGTCGTCCTCGGCGCCCGGCTCGATCACCTCGTGGGTCCGCTGGAGGAACTCCGAGACCTCGCGGGAGAGCGCGCGGAAGGTCGCGTGGCCCGACGGCGAGGACAGCTCGATCTCTACGCTCTCGCCCTCGGCCGGGCGGATGCGGACGTCACCGTCGCCGGCGGTGTCGATCAGCCCCTCGGTGAGCAGGTCCCGAGAGAACACCCACTCGACCCAGCCGGCCCGCCCGGTGCGGAAGGCGGCCTGCACCGCGTACGGGTCCCGGGTGTCGTAGCGGAGCTCGACCTGGACCGGCACCGGCGGGTTGGGCGGGCCGACGAGGTCGAAGACCGCCGTGGACCGGATCGTGACGTGGTCGGTGTGCATTCGAAGGCTGCCTTTCGCGCACGCTGCTGTCGAAGTGGGGAACGACCGGCGGCCGAGCATGTGACGCCGGTTCACCCGGCTCACGCACCGAGAGCATCGTAGGAGTACCCGGTCGAGGCCTTACATGGTCCGGTTCCGTAACGGCGCACCCTCCCCGCCGGAGCGGCTCGCGGGCCCCGGGAGCACTAGCCTGTGCTGCGTCTTACCCGGACACGCGACGATGAGGCAGGAGACAGCCGTGTCGGACGCCTCGCGGCGCGGAGCCGAGGTGGCTGCTCAGCGTGACGACGGGTCCGAGAGCGGTGTGACGGAAGCCACACTCCTCGGCGCGGTGGCGGCGCGATCACCTCGGTCCCTCGAGGAGTTCTACGACCGGTTCTCCCGGCGGGCGTACTCCCTCGCCCGCCGCATCTGCGTCGACGAGGCCCTCGCGGAGGACGTGCTGCAGGAGGTGTTCCTGCTGGTCTGGCGCCATCCGGAGCGCTACGACCCCGCGCGTGGCAGCGTCGCGGCCTGGCTGATGACCCTGGTCCACCACCGGGCCGTCGACGCCGTGCGGCGCGAGGCCACCCGTCGCCGCCACACCGTCCCGCCACGTGAGGAGGGTGACGAGTGGCTCCCGCCCGGGCCCGGCGCCGACGAGGCCGCGCTCGACGCCGTCGTCGCCGGGCACGTCCGGGAGGCGCTCGGCGCGCTGCCCACCGAGCAGCGCGAGGCCCTGACGCTCGCCTACTTCGGCGGCTTCACCCAGCGTGAGGTCGCGAGCATCGCGGGCGTCCCGCTCGGGACGGTGAAGTCGCGCATGTTCACCGCGGTCCGCACCCTGCGCGGGTTGCTCGAAGGTCAGGCGGACCGCGGGGACGCGGGGGAGTCGTCGTGAGCGCGCCGCTGTCCGCCTCGGCCGACGGCCACCCGCAGCTCGCCGTCGCCTGGGTGCTGCACGGTCTCGAGCCCGACGAGGACGCCGCCTTCACCGCCCACCTCGGCGACTGCCCGGGCTGCCTGCGCATCGTCGCGGAGACCGAGGAGGTCACGACGCTGCTGGGGTCGGCCGTCGAGCCGGTCGACCCACCGTCGTCGTTGCGGGACCGGATCCTGGCGGAGGCTGCCGTCGGGGACTCTCGGGATGCCAGCGGAGCGTCGTTGCTTGCGTCCAGTGACAGGAAAGCCCCGTCGTCGGGCGGAGAAGTGCGACGCCTGGAGCGCGGAGGCTGGATCCGCCGCACCACCGCCGTCGTCGCCGTCACGGCGGTGCTCGCGCTCGTCGTCGCCGTCGGCGTGCTGATCGCCGCCAACCGCTCGCTCACCGAGCAGCGTGACGCCGCGGCGGCGCAGGCGGCGCAGAGCGTCGAGGTGGTGCAGATGGTCGACGCGGCCTCGCAGCCCGGCGTCCCGCACGCGGTGCTCGCCACCCCGCAGGGGACGTTCGTGGGCCTCGTCGTGGACCGCGGGCACGGGCCCGAGATGCTCGCCTCCGGCCTCGCGCCGAACGACCCGAACCACATCTACGTCCTCTGGGGCCTCGAGGGCGCGACGCCGGTGGGGCTGACCGCGTTCCAGATGTCCGGTTCGGGCCCCGTCGTGCAGTCCGTACCCTCGGTGGCGGCGGCAGGACGGTTCGCCGGGTTCGCGGTCTCCCTCGAGCCCGGCCACTCCGTGCCCGCCACGCCGACCCAGGTCGTCGCGAGCGGTCAGACGGCGGGCTGACCGACCGGGGCGCGACGACGGCGAGCCGTGACCGACCCGCCCGACCGGCACCGCCGGCCGACGCCCCAGGGAAGGCGATGACGCACCCTCACGTCAGCTCCGACCGCTCGGTCCCGCCCGCTCCCCGGGAGCGGCGACTGCAGGCGGCCCGCCTCCGGCTGGTGGCGTTCCGGGCGAAGGTCCGGGCGCGGCCGGGATGGAACCTCGTGTGGCGGGTCGGGATCGGGGTGCTCGGCACCGCCGTGCTCGTGCTCGGGGTCCTCGCGATCCCCTACCCGGGGCCGGGGTGGCTGATCGTCTTCGCCGGCCTCGGGATCCTCGCGACGGAGTTCGTGTGGGCCGGGCGGCTGCTGCGGTTCGTCCGCCGCCACTACGACCGCTGGATGGCGTGGGTCCGCCGGCAGAACCGGGTGGTCCAGGCGCTCCTGGGCCTCGCGACGCTGGCCGTGGTGCTGGCGACGCTGTGGCTGCTCGACGCCCTGTGGCTCGTCACGCGGCTCGTGGGCCTGAGCCACTGGACCTGGCTGCACAGCCCGATCATGGCGTGAGCTAAGCTGTGGGCTGCTGCGGGCGATTAGCTCAGGGGGAGAGCGCTTCGTTCACACCGAAGAGGTCACTGGTTCGATCCCAGTATCGCCCACCAGCAAAGGCCCTGGTCAGGACTCCGCAAGGAGCACCGGCCAGGGCCTTCGTCGTTCCAGATCATGATCCATGTAGCAGAAATGGAGCAGCGGACATCACCGGTCGTCCTCCTCGTCGTCGTCCAGGGCGGCGAGGATGCGGCCCTCGGTGGTCGTGACGCCCAGCGCGACGGAGGCAGACCCGGGCGGGGCCGGCGGCTGCCGGAGCGGTGCGCGTTCGCGCGAACCAGGTGACGTGTGCGGCCGTTAGAGTGGACCGTCGCGAAGGAGCGAGCGAGGGCAACGGCGTGAGTGATGAGCGATACCGGGGCGCTGGAGCGCTACCGCGGGCCTGAGATCCGCGATGTCGATCAGCTCTGCTCGGAGATCTCGGGGAGGCTCACCAAGCACCGGCTGTACCCGCTCGCGCGCGGGATGCGGTTGGACGCCCAGATGGCCGTAGCGCCGCTGGGGGCGGTGTCCTTGGTCTATGCCCAGCATCGTGGTGGCGAGCTCGGTGCGACGCTGACCGACGAGCTTTCCTACTACGACATCAACCTGTCCCTGGGTGGTCACAACCTCGTGACGAGCGGCGGGACCAGTGTCATGGTCGACCAGGACCGCGCGGGCATCTTGTCGCCGGGCATGAGCGCCGAGATGCATCTCAGTGACGAGTACCGCCAGATGCACGTGCGGATCGAGCGCACTGCCCTCGAGCGCCACCTCGAGGGCTTGCTCGGCCACGCGGTCGCCGGTCCGCTGCGGTTCGACCTCGGGATGGACCTGACGGCGCCGGGGCCTTCGTCGTGGGCCTCGACGGTGAGCGCGCTCGTTCGCGACCTCGATGACGCCAGTGGGCTGGCGACCCATCCGTTGGCGGCGAAGAACTGGTCGGACCTCCTCATGACTGGCCTGCTGGTCGCCCAGCACCATGACCACCTCGGGCTGCTGGAGGAGCCGGCGACCCGGCGTTCACCGCGCACGGTCCGCCGGGCGGTCGACTTGATCGAGGCGCGCCTCGACCAGCCCCTCGGGTTGCCGGAGATCGCGGCAGCAGCCGGGGTAGGAGCCCGAGCGTTGCAACGGGAGTTCCGTGAGTGCCTCGGCACCTCGCCGATGGCGTACGTCCAGCAGTGCCGGCTGGTCAAGGTGCACGAGGAGCTCCTCAACGCCCCGCCGGGTTCTGACACCACGGTCACGGACGTGGCGCTGCGCTGGGGGTTCACCCACCCGTCGCGCTTCGCGGCCGCCTACCGGGCGCGCTACGGAGTGGCGCCGTCGGAGACCCTGCGATGTCGCTGAGGGCGACATCACCGACATGTGCGTGTCGGCCACCACGTTGAGGTCGCAATCCGGTCGGTCGAGTCGCGAAGCGGATCGCTGACGCCTCGATTGCTTCCTAACCTCCCTCGCTCATAGCGGCCGGGCCACCAGGGTCCCGGTCCGCGGAGCCGCAGGGAGGCGGATCATGGCCGAGGACTACGACGTCGGGATCATCGGCTACGGCCCGACCGGGCTCGTGTTGGCGTCGGCGCTTGCCGAAGCGGGCCACCGAGTCATCGTCGTCGAGCGTTGGCCCGGGTTGTACGGACTCCCGCGGCTGACCCACATCGACGGCGAGACCGCCCGGATCATCCAGGCGGTCGCCGACGTCGACACCGCTCTCGCCGACGCGATCCCGCTGGAGAGCTACCAGTACCTCAACGGCGCCGGGGAGCTGCTGGTCGAGCTGGACTGGAGCGGGCGTTCCTGCGGCTTCGCGGCCCACATCGGGATGTACCAGCCCGACATCGAGGACGCGATCGACGCCCGGGTGCGCAGCCACCCGAACGTCGAGGTCAACCAGGGCTGGGTCGCGGTCGGGTTCGACCAGGACGCCGCCGGGGTGGCGCTGACGATCCGCCCGCGATCGGGCGACGCCGAGGAGCCTCCTGCCGAGGAGCGCACGGTCCGGGCCCGCTACCTGGTCGGCGCGGACGGCGCGAACAGCTTCGTGCGCACCAGCCTGGGATCGAGCGCGACGACCTGGGCGTGCAGGACCGGTGGCTCAACCTGGACACCGAACGGCTGCGGCAGCTGCCCGCCGGGCTGGACCGGCTCATGCAGTTCTGCGACCCGGACCGCGGGCACATGTTCATGCCGATTGGCACCCGCCGGCAGCGGTTCGAACTGGCGCTGCTGCCCGAGGAGACCGTCGAGGACATGGAGCGGCCGGAGGTCGCCTGGCGCTGGCTGCGCGAGACCCACGACGTCGGGCCCGACGACGTGCGCATCGTCCGCCAGATCGTCTACGTCTTCGAGGCGCGCATCGCGCAGCGCTGGCGCGATGGGCGCGTGTTCCTCGCTGGCGACGCCGCGCACACCATGCCGCCCTACATGGGCCAGGGTGCCTGTTCCGGGATGCGCGACGGGCTGAGCCTGGCCTGGAAGCTCGACCTGGTCCTGCAGGGCAAGGCCGACGACACGCTCCTGGACACCTACGAGTCCGAACGCCGCCCCCACGCCACCAACATCGTCGAGACCGCCGTGATGCTCGGCGGCGTAGCGAACACCCACGACCACGAGGCCGCCGCCGCCCGCGACGAGGCCTTCCGCAGCGGCAACGTCCCGCCGCCCCCGCCGTTCCCCACCATCACCGACGGGGTCGTCCACCGCGACGCCGACGGCGCCGTGGCCGCGCTCGCCGGCACCCTCGCCCCGCAGGGCACCGTCGAGGTGGACGGGCGGCAGGGCCGCTTCGACGACGTCGTCGGTCGCGGGTTCAGCATCGTCGGCGCGTCCGACCCTCGCGCGGTCCTCGACCCAGCGCAGTTGGAGTTCCTCGACCAGCTCGGCGCGCTCATCGCGACGATCGCCCCGGGCTCGCCCGCCTCGGTGGTCGACCTGGAGGGCGTCTATCGGGACTATCTGCTCGAGAACGACATCGAGGTCTTCCTCGCCCGCCCGGACTTCCACCTCTTCGGCGCCGGGAGCATGGCCGACCTGCCCGCACTGGTCGACGAGCTCCGCGCCCGCCTGGGCTGGGTGCCGACGCCGGCCATGGCCACGGTCCAGGGCGTGGGAGCGTGAGCAGCGTCAGCGCGGGGCCCGGGCTGGAGCCGGCGCCGTCGACGGGCGAGACGGCCGCTCTGTGGCGGGCGATGTCCCCCACGCGGCTGCTCGACTGCGGCATGGATTACGGCGACGTCCTCGCCCTGTGGCACCGCACCAGGCGAGGCGCCGCGTGGGATGCCGCCGCTGAGGACCTCGCCGACACCCAGCTGCACCGGGCCCGGGACGCCGAGCGCGCCGGCCATTGCCTGTCGGCGCTCGAGGCCTACCGCGCCGCGATCGCCGACCTGGTCTTCGCGCAGATGGCGTTCAACTTCGGCGGCGACCGCAAGCACGAGCTCTACGGCCGGCTCGCCTCCGTTGCCTCGCACGCGGCGACCCTGGCCGCCCCCGTTTGGGAGCGACTCGAGCTACCCCACCAGAACGGCTGGCTGCGTGGGTGGCTCGTGCCACCGCCCACGGGCTCAGCGATCGGCACCGTGATCGTCTTCGGTGGCCAGAGTGGCTGGGGACTGGCCTACCTGCGCCTGGCCGACGCCCTGACCCGGCGCGGGATGGCCGCGATCCTCGCCGAGGGGCCCGGTCAGGGCGAGTCCCGCCTCGCCGGCGGGGTTCACCTCGACGTCGACGTGGCCGAGGGCTACCGCCGCTTCGTCGATCTCGCCCTGAGCCGGCCCGAGCTCGGCGGCGCGGTGGGTCTGTGGGGCAACAGCCTCGGCGGGCTCTACGGCGCACTGACCGCTGCCGCCGACCCGCGGGTGTCGGCCTGTTGCGTCAACGGTGCCCCGGCCGCCCCGCGGCTGCTGGAGTTCCGCACCTTCACGGAGCAGGCCGCCGCGATGATCGGCTCGCAGGACGCCGAGCGCATCCGAGCCGTCTTCGACGGGTTGCGCTTCGACCCCGAGCAGCACCGCATCGAGGGCCCGGTGCTGGTCCTGCACGGCGGCGAGGACCCCATCGTCACCCTCGACGAGCAGCGCCCGTTCCTCGCAGCCACCTCGCACGACGCCAGCGCTCTGCACGTCGTCGACGACGGCGAGCACACCCTCTACAACCACGCCGGCGAGCGCAACGCCCTGGTCACCGACTGGTTCGGCGACCTATTCACCGCGCAGCGCGAGCACGAGGTCGGTGGGCCGCCAGCTGTCCCGGCCACGCAGGGAGCCCCGTGATGACCGTCGATCCCTTCCGGTATCAAGCACTGCCCGGCCGCGTCGTGTTCGCCACCGGAGCTGCCCGCTCCGCACTGCGAGGTGAGCTCGAGCGACTCGAGTCCCGCCGCGTGATGCTCGTCGTCGCCGAAGCCGAGCACGAACTCGCCCGGGAGCTGGTGGCCCCGTTCGCCGAGCTCGTCGTCGCCTCCTTCACCGCCGTGCGCCCACACGTGCCGGTCGCCGTCGCCGAGCAGGCCCGCGAGCTCGCCGCGGGCAGTGGCGCGGATGGGCTGCTCAGCATCGGTGGTGGGTCGACCACCGGGACCGCGAAAGCCGTGGCGCTGACGACCGGGCTGCCGATCGTCGCGGTGCCGACCACCTATGCGGGCTCCGAGGTCACCCCGGTCTGGGGCCTCACCGACGACGGCCGCAAGACCACCGGCACCGACCCCCGGGTCCTGCCGCGCGTGGTGGTCTACGACCCGGACCTGACCACCTCCCTGCCCGGCAAGCTCGCCGCCGCCAGCGGGCTCAACGCCATGGCCCACAGTGTCGAGGCCTTCTGGGCACCCGGGCGGAACCCGATCAGCTCGCTGACCGCCGAGGAGGCGATCCGCGCCCTGGCGACCGGCCTCTCGGCCCTGACCGCAGACCGCGACGACCCGGCAGCCCGCGCCCACCTGCTCTACGGCGCCTACCTCGGCGGTGCCGCGTTCGCCGTCACCGGGTCGGGGCTGCACCATAAGGTCTGCCACGTGCTCGGCGGGGCGTTCGACCTACCCCACGCCGAGACCCACGCGATCGTGCTGCCGCACGTGCTGGCGTTCAACGCCCCCGGCGTCCCCCAGGCGGCCGCTCGCGTCGCCCGTGCGCTCCACGCGGTGGACCCGGTGGCCGAGCTGCACACACTCGCCGAACGGCTCGGGGTTCCCTCCGACCTGCGGTCCCTGGGGCTGCGCGAGGAACAGCTCGACACCGCTGTGCCTGACCTGATGGCCGTCGTACCGGCGGACAACCCCGTGCCGGTCACGCGCGACAGGCTCCGCGGACTGCTCGAGGCCGCCTGGGCCGGTACCCCCTCTCGGGCGATGACCGAGGCATCGTGACCACCACCGATGACCCGTCCCGGTCGCAGCCGGAACCGACGTCACGAGACCGTGCCGACGCCCTCACCGACGAGGTCCTCGTCAGCTTCGCCCGCGCGGGGTCACCGCGGTATCGCCACGTCATGCAGAGCCTGGTGCGCCACCTCCACGCCTTCGCCCGCGAGGTCCATCTGACCCCCGACGAGTGGGACCAGGGGATCGAGTTCCTCACCCGCGCCGGGCACATCACCACCGACCGTCGCCAGGAGTTCATCCTGCTCTCCGACGTGCTCGGCCTGTCGATGCTCACCGTCGTGCTCGACGACGTCGCTTCGGCCGGGGCCACCGAGTCCACCGTGCTCGGCCCGTTCTTCACCGCCGACGCCCCTGAGGTTCCCCTCGGTGGGGACATCGCCCGCGGCGCGACGGGCGCGCCCTGTCACGTCAGCGGCACCGTGCGCTCCTCCGACGGCACCCCGCTACCCGGCGCACGCATCGAGGTGTGGGAGGCCGACGAGGACGGCTTCTACGACGTCCAGTACGACGACGACCGCAACGCCGGCCGAGCTTGGCTGCGCTCCGGTGAGGGCGGGGAGTACCGATTCTGGTCGGTGTTGCCCGCGCCCTACCCGATTCCCCACGACGGCCCCGTCGGTGACCTCCTCGCGGCCGCAGGACGCGGTCCGATGCGCCCCTCGCATCTGCACTTCAAAGTCGACGCACCTGGCCACCGGACACTCATCACCCACATCTTCCTGGCCGGCGATGCCTACCTCGACCGCGACGCCGTATTCGGGGCCAGACCGAGTCTCGTCGTCGACGTCGACGAGCGCGCACCCGGACGCGCCGACGACGGCACCGAACTCGACACCTCGTGGCACGCCATCACCTTCGACATCACGCTCGCCAAGGCCAAGGCATCAGCGTAGCCGGGCGACCAATTCGACGAACGAGCCCCTTCCCGCACCCACCACCGAGGGAGAACACGTCATGACCACGACACCGGCGTCGGTCGAGTCCGACATCGACCTGTTCACTGACGAAGCTCTGACCGACCCCTACCCGTTGTACAAGCAATTGCAGGACCTGGGTCCGGCGACCTATCTCGCCAAGCACGGCGTGTGGTTCCTGTCGCGGTACAAGGAAGTGCGCGCCGCCCTGCTCGACTCGAAGACCTTCTCCTCCTGTCAGGGCGTGGGCCTCAACCCGATCATCAACGAGGCCTGGTCCAACGCCATCATCTCGATGGACCCACCCGAGCACACCCCGGTCAAGAAGTTGATGATGGACCGGCTCGGGCCCAAGCAGATCAAGCAGGTCGCCGAGGAGATCGACGAGCGCGCCGATGAGCTCGTCGAACAGATCGTGGCCCGTGGGACCATCGACGGCGTCGCCGACGTCGCCCACGCCCTCCCGGTCAACGTCATCATGGACCTGGTGGGCTGGCCGGAGTCGGAGCGCGACAACCTGCTCGACTTCGCCGCCGGCAGCTTCGACAGCGTCGGCCCCATGGGCGAGCGGGTCCAGGCGGCCCTCCCCAAGCTCGCCAGCACAGTCGAGTACGTCACCGCGATCTACGAGTCGAACCGGATGGCCGCCGGCTCCTTCGGTGACTCCGTCACCCAGGCAGCACGCGAGGAGAAGATCAGCAAGGACGCCGCGATCGGGCTGCTCCTGGCCTACGTCACCGCCGCGCTCGACACCACCATCAACGGGGTGGCCAGCGGCATGTGGCTGTTCGCCAACCACCCCGACCAGTGGGAGATCGTCCGCAAGGACCCCACCCACATCCGCTCGGCGTTCAACGAAATCCTGCGGATGGAGAGCCCGGTCCAGTTCTTCTCGCGCGTCACGACCCGCGAGGTCGACCTCGGCGACGGGGTCGTGCTCCCCGAAGGCGCACGAGTATTGCACAGCTACGGCGCCGCCAACCGCGACGGACGTCAATACCCGGACCCCGACCGATTCGACGTCACCCGCAACCCACTCACCCACTTGGCCTTCGGCGCCGGCGCCCATGCCTGCGTCGGCCAGAACCTCGCCCGGCTCGAAGCCGACGCGGTGTTCAACGCCCTCGCCCGTCGCGTGAGCACCATCGAGCTCGCCGGCGAACCCACCCGCGCGCTCAACAACGTCACCCGCGGGTTCGCCTCCGTCCCGCTGCGCGTCTCCTGAACGGCCCCGACCACTCTCACTACAGAAAGGACCGAGCGCGATGCGCATCGAGGTCAACTACGAAAAGTGCAGCGGGCTGGGGATGTGCGAAGCCGAAGCCCCCGACCTGTTCGAGGTCCAGGACGACGGTTCCCTGCTCGTCCTCGACGACCAACCCGGTTCCCACGAGCTTGCAGCCGCCCGCGCCGCGTGCGATGCCTGCCCCACCGAAGCCCTCGTCCTCGTCGAGGACTGACTCCAGGGCCTACCGAATCCCTTTTGTGAGGACACAGCTATGGCTGATCTCGTGGTGGTCGGGGCGTCGTTGGCGGGGCTGCGCGCGGTGGAGGCCGTGCGGAACGACGGGTTCGAGGGCTCGGTGACCCTGGTCGGCGCCGAGGAGCACCTGCCCTACGATCGCCCGCCGCTGTCCAAGGAGCACCTCGCTGACGACGAGCACGGCGACTCCACCTACCGCGAGCAGGAGAAGCTCGACGACATCGGGGTGGAGCTCGCGCTGGGGACCCCGGCGACCGCGCTCGACATCGCGCGCCGCACGGTCACTGTCGGCGACCGCGAGCTGGGCTTCGACGGGCTGGTCATCGCCACCGGCGCGCACGCGAAGGAGCTGCCCGTCGCCGTGTGCGCCCCCGACCTCGCCGGCGTCGTCACGCTGCGGACCCGGGATGACTCGCTGCACCTGCACGGGCTGCTGCGCCGCGGGAACCCGCGGGTCACCGTGATCGGGGCGGGGTTCATCGGCTCGGAGATCGCCGCGGTCGCCCGTAAGCGCGGGCACGAGGTCAGCATCGTCGAGGCGCTCCCGGTGCCGCTGGTCCGCGGGGTCGGCGAGCCCATGGGCCGGACGCTCACCGCGATCCACGAGCGGCACGGCACCCGCGTGCTTACCGGCGCCTCGGTGACCGAGGTCCGCGGGAACGGGGCGGTCGAGGCCGTGGTGCTCTCCGACGACACCGTGATCGACACCGACGTGCTCGTGGTCGGGATCGGCGCCGCGCCCACCACGTCGTGGCTCGAGGGCTCCGGGCTGACCCTCGACGACGGCGTCGTCGCCGACGCGACGCTCGCCGCCGCCCCGGGGGTCTACGTGGCCGGCGACGTGGCGCGCTGGCCCAACCGGCTCTTCGACGACGTCGTCGGGGGCACGATGCGCCTGGAGCACTGGACGTCGGCCTCGGAGCAGGGCGCGCGGGCGGCGCGCAACGCGGTGGACCCGTCGTCGGCGCAGGCGTACACGACGGTGCCGTACTTCTGGTCGGACTGGTACGACAGCCGCATCCAGTTCGTCGGGGTCTCCCGCTCCGGCGAGGGCAAGCCCGACGTCGAGACCGAGGTCGTCATGGGCTCGGAGGACGACCGGTTCGTCGCGCTCTACCGCTGCGGCGACCGCCTCGTCGGCGCCCTCACCGTCGACCGGCCCGCCGAGGTCATGCAGTACCGGCGCCTGCTGATGAAGCGCGCGACCTGGGACGAGGGCCTGGAGAAGGCCGAGGAACGCCGCCAGCGCGCCGCGAAGAAGGCCACTGCTTCCACCGGATAAGGGCGGACCGCTAGACCTCGGCGGGCGTTTTCGCGGCCATGGCGCTTCCTGAGTCGGCCCCTTTACCGAGAGCGGGCGCCGTCATCGGGCACCACCACCAGCGCGGACGAGGGCCCTGGGAGAACTGGTCGGCATCGTCGCGCTGGCCCTCGTGTGGAGCGCGCAGTGCGTCCAGGGCGCTGACGAGCGGAATCGGGGAGAGGTCGACGAATGGCTTCATGCCCTTCTCAAGGACTGGCGAAAAGGAGCTGGCACTATTTCTGTTGAAATGACGTTCGCTGACTCGAATGGTCTTCGTTGGGCTCGTGACCTCGACGGAAAACTGCAGAAGGTCAGCAGTGGCGGAGGGTCGGTGGCGAGTCGAGCCGAGGACCATGAGGAGACTGACCGCCCGAAGGCTGAGTCTGGCCCGATCGCGCACTGGGCTGATCGCGTACAGGCCCGTCGGGACTTACGGATCAGGGGTTCTGCCCAATGATCCAAGCGGCGCCGACCGAGTGTCGTCGGTGAGTCCTTGGTCAAGGATGCGCAGCAGACTCGCACGCACGTTCGATGGACAGGTTGCCGTCACGGCCGCACGCTGCGGCGGCATGAAGACGATCAGGACGCCCTGCGTCGCGAGGGGCGGGGCCTCAGCCTCTACGCCGTCGTGCGTGGCTGGAGCTGAGCCAACATCGTTCCCGCTTTCCTCCCACGGAACGGTCCAGGTTGGGGCGTTCGGCTTGTAGCGAGGTGCTGGGCCTCCGAGGATGTTCCTGCAGCACACGGGCCACATCAGCAAAGAATCGCAGGACAGCGGCATAGATGCGCCGGAACCCGTGACGGCCGCCCACGTCAGCGCCTACCGCGGTGTGCTGGAGGAGTGCTGCGGGCAATCCGGTGCCGGACACCTTGTCGCGAGTGGCAAGGTCCGGCGGGTGGGCTCCCGAACCTTCGTCCTCGTTCCCGGCATGGGCGCCACGGCTGCGATGTGGGTTCACGTCGTACGTGAGCTGGCGCTGCGCGGTGCCTGTTCGATTCCTGTCGAGTTGCCGGGCCACGGCTTCGACACGCGCTTCCCGGACGGCTACGCGTGCCCCCAGGACCTCGACCGGTTCGCCACAGCTCCGTCCCCGATCGCCCTTATCGGTCTCGATGATTACGTCGCACACGTCCTCGACCTGGTACGCGCCGCGTCCGCACTCGGTCCGGTCGTGCTCGTCGGACACAGCCTCGGCGGCAACGTCGTCACCCGGGTCGCCAACGCGGCCCCGGAGCTCCTGAGTCGCATGATCTACGTCTCCGCGTACTGCTGTGTCGAGGCCGAGAACGTCATGGCCTACGCGCCTCGCGATCTCGACCCAGCCGGCCCACTCGCCCGGGCCCGTCAGCTCACATGGGTCGGCGATCCACGAACGACCGGGGCGTCGCGAAGCAACCCGCGAGCAGGAGCCGCGGAGGTGCTGGACGCCCAGCACGCCCTGATGATGGCCGATCTTGACCGGGAGAAGGTGCCGGCGGCCCTGGCCTACGGGCTCCAACCCGATGAACCCATCGCGGCGGTCGCCGGCAGCGCACAGGTCGACCCGACCAGCTGGGGCGGCGTACCTCGGACGTACGTGAAGACGACCAGCGACGAGGTCATCCCGCCGGCCGTGCAGGAACAGATGATCCGCGAGGCCGACACCGCGACGCCGGGGAGCGCGTTTAAGGTCCTCGAGGTCAACGCCAGCCATTTCGTGCCGCTGAGCAAGCCATCGGAGCTTGCCGACCTGCTCGTCGCTGAGTAGCGGCAGGCCATGACCAAATGCAGCATTGAGGCAGCACTAGCCCTGACAGCCGGCCCCGCGCTGCTGGACGCACCAGCACGAAACAGCAGGTCAGGGCCCATAAGGGGGCAGCGGGGGAGACCCCGGAATCGAACCGTGGCCTGTTCACACCGAAGAGGCGACTGGTTCGATCCCAGTATCGCCCATCGCAGATCACAGCCCGGTCCCCGTCCGTGGGGCCGGGCCTTCCTCGTCGGATTCCAGACTTTTCGGGAACATCGGCTCCACCGGCGAGCCAACGGGGCCCGTCCTCGTCGTCGGGACCGCCAGGCTCGTCGTAGGCCGGCGGTTCCGGCTCGGGGGCGGGCCGCCCAGGGCATCGAGGATGCAGTCGTGGTGCTCGTGCGCTGGCTGTAGAGCTGACGTGTGGACGCCACGTTCTCGTGGCCCATGACGCGCTGGACCGTGTTGGGCGGGACACCATTCGTCCCGAAGGCTGGCCACCTCGTTGTCGATCTTGTGGACCAAGGTCCTGGCGGCCGCCGTACGGGCTGCGCGCCTCATCGGACGTATCGTGAGACGACATGGTTGCTGCCGCGAGAACCGGGCTGGAGGTTTCGGTGGACGAGACGACGGGCTCGGCGGAGGCGGTCGACGCTAGCCGAGCCGAGGCAGAGCACGTCGGCGGCGAACCCGTCTGCCTGATGCATCGACTGTGTCCGGCCTGCGGAGGCGTGGCGAACGAGGATCCACCCACGCGCTGTCCGCACTGCGGAGCCGCAGTCGACGGACAGTAGGAACTGCGGTACCGAGCGGTGTTCGAGGGAGGAGAGAGGTGACTCCACCCACTCGGCGCGCGGTGGCGCCCTGCGGCGGAGCGCTGCGCGCCGTTCGGGGACCGGAGCTTCTGCCGTTCCTGATGGCCGGTCTGGTTTGCGTGATCGGCGGCGGGCTCGTGGCGGCTGTGACCGCGCCCACGGCGAGCGAGCACTCCAGCTGGGCGGCCGCCTACCTCGTGCTGGTCGGCGGTGTCGCTCAGGCCGGTCTGGGGCTCGGGCAGGCCCTGTTCGCCGCTCCCACCGGCCCCGGGGTCACCGCGACGGAGGTGGCGGGCTGGAACCTCGGCAACGCCGCCGTCCTCGTCGGAACCCTGCTGAACCTGACCCCGCTCGTCGACGTCGGCGGGGCGCTGCTCGTCGTGACGCTGGCGTTGCTCGCGCGCGGCCTGCGGCCGTCCAGCACGGTGCCGGTCCACGGCGCCCGTCGATACTGGCTCCACGCCTACCGGCTGCTGGTGGTCATCCTGCTGGTCAGCATTCCGGTCGGGCTGGTGCTCGTTCGGGTCCGGAATCCCTGACACCGCCACGACCTGGACGCCCGGTCGACGGGCACCTGCTGGTCGGAAACGCAGAGAAGGGAATGCTCTCGTCGATGGATGAGCACGAGGTCGCCGCCGCCGTCCTGGCCGGTCCCGACGCGATCATCGCGGCCGACGCCGAGGGAGTGATCACCTACTGGAACGCGGGAGCCGAACGCATCTTCGGGTACTCAGCGGCCGAGGCACGTGGGGCCTCGCTGGACCTGATCATCCCGGAACGCCTCCGGGAACGGCATTGGCAGGGCTGGCGGCAGGTGATGCAGTCGGGGCGCAGTCGCTACGGCGCCGACGACCTGCTCAGCGTGCCCGGACGACGACGCGACGGGACCCCGCTCTCCGTCGAGTTCAGCATTCACCCGGTCCGCGACCGCGACGGGGCCCTGCGCGGAATCGCGGCGACGCTGCGGGACGTGACCACGCGGTTCAATGAGGTGCGGGAGCTCCGCAAGGAACTCGCAGCTCTCCGGTCCGCCGACCGGTGAGGGACTCAAGTCGCCCGGCCGTCGCAGAAAAGGCACCGAACAAGACCCCTTTCGAGTGGTTGTCGGCATAACTCCTGTGGTTGATGACGTTCGACGGGCACTCTGCCCGTGGCAGGGCTCGTCCGGTCGCTGGGGAGCGGATCGACGGCCCGGCCAGTGGCAGGCGCTCTGTCCCCGGCTTTCGGGGAGTCGGGGCCAGAGCGCCGCCACGACCATTCTGGACGCGGACCCATTGACACCACGACGATTGGGCATTCGTGCGCACCATCCAGCCGCGCTGTCGCCGCCGGAATGAAGACCGCCGGGTCGCCTACGCGCTCGCCGTCGCCGTCCTCGCCGGGTTGCTGCTCATCGGGTTCGGGGCCACCAACCTCATCGGCCCTACACACTCGGGCTGGAGTGTCGTCGGGCTGGGTGCGGTGGTCGTCGCAGTCGGGACGCTGCTCCTCGTCGTCGACCCGCCCCTTGCCCGACCCCTGACCCGACCACTGAAGAAGCAATAGACGCCTCGGGGCGTGCGGTACCGCGTTGCCATGGTCGTCGAGCCGCTGCCAGGCTGCGGCTCATGCGACGACCTGCACCACGCTGGGTCCGGGACACCCTGTGGGCCGGGGTCGGGGTGGCCGGGGCCTTCGGAGGGATCCGACTGATGGAGGCGTTCCGACCGGAGGTCGTCGCCGAGGACGTCGCCGCGGCCGAGAGCCGGGCCGGCGTCGGTGAGTTGACGCGGGCGTACGTCTTCTCGGCCGGCGCGATCATCGCGAGCCCCCTCATCGCGACCTCGGTGCGGCTCCCGCGGTGGTGCGGGCCGGCCGGGCTCGTCGTCGAGGTGTGCAGCGTCGGCCTGCGCGTCTGGGCCATGCGCACCCTGCGGGGGCATTACGCGCGCACGCTGCGGGTCGTCGACGGGCAGGCGGTCATCCGTACCGGGCCCTACCGGTTCGTGCGACACCCCGGCTACCTGAGCGCCCTCCTGCTCTGGGCCGGCGCGGCGCTCACCGCCCGGAACGCGGCGGCGCCGGCGCTGACGATCACTGCGGTCGGGACGGCGTATCAGCGCCGCATCGACGCCGAGGAGGCGCTCCTGCGCCGGGACCTCCCCGGGTACGCGGAGTACGCCGCGACGACTCACCGCCTGGTGCCCTCGCTGAGCGCGGCAGGCGTTGACCTCCACCGCGGTTGAGTTCCTACGGTCGTCGCATGATCTTCACCGACGCCGAACGCGCCTACCTCGCCGGTCAGTCGCTCGGTCGACTCGCCACCGTCGGCGACGACGGGACGCCCGCCGTGCGCCCGCTCGGGTTCCGCCTCAACGACGACGGGACCAACGACACCGGGGGACCGAACCTGCGCTCGTCCCTGCGCTATCGGAACGTCACGAAGCGACCACGCGTGGGATTCGTCGTCGACGACATCACCCCCGACGAGCCCGGTGCCGTCAAGCCCGGAATGGGACGCGGAGTGGAGGTCCGGGGCTGGGTCGAGCTCACCGAGGTCGAGGTCCCGCCGGTCGCGCCGGACTGGTTCGACCACGAGATCATGCGCATCCACCCCACGCGCATCCTCAGCTGGCACATCGACCCGGACCGGCCCGACGGCGAGTCGCGAACGGTCTCCGGCTAGCTGGACATCGTCAGGGCTCGGGTCTTCAAATGCCGGAAGCATCGGAGTCGACCCCGGCTGCGGCCGTGTGGTCCACGACGACGGTGGATCAGGACCAGGCCTTCGACTACTGGCGTGACCTGATCTGCGACGCGTTCGTTCAGCTCTCCGCCCGCCCCGGCAAGGACGGGCCATTCGCCGGGGCCATCGCGCACCAGGCGCTCGACGAGGTCGAGCTGTCCACCGTGGTGGCCGCGCGGTGCGGGTTCGGCGGGGAGGCGCAGTTCCACCGCACGTTCCGCGACGCCCTCGGCGTCACCCCGGGCGCTTTCCGCGAGCAGCGCCGCTGAGCAGCAGCCCGCCACGAGGCACGCATCGCGGGTGCCGCGCTACGCCGAGAACTCGATGACGCGCGACGGCGGGCACATGCGGCGCCTCGCCGAGGCCGCCGGCCGGCACGGCATCCACGTCGTGTTCGGGTTCAGCGAGCGCGCCGGCGGCAGTCTCTACATCTCCCAGGCGCTCCTCTCCGACGCCGGGCGCGTGATCAGCGTGCGTCGCAAGCTCAAGCCCACCCACGTCGAGCGCTCGGTGTTCGGCGAGGGCGACGGCAGCGACATCCAGGTCCACGACACCGCCCTCGGCCGGGTCGGCGCACTGAACTGCTGGGAACACTTCCAGCCGCTGACGAAGTACGCGATGTACAGCCTGGGCGAGCAGATCCACGTCGGTGCCTGGCCGAGCTTCTCGGTCTACCGCGGAGCCGCCCAGGCGCTCGGGCCGGAGGTCAACAACGCCGCGAGCCTCGTCTACGCCGTCGAGGGCCAGACGTTCGTCGTGGCCCCGTGCGCGGTCGTCGGGCAGGCCGCGCACGACCTGTTCTGCGACACCGAGGTCAAACGCCGGCTCCTGCTCCAGGGTGGTGGTTTCGCCCGCATCTTCGGGCCCGAGGGCAGCCCGCTGGGGGAGAACCTGCCCGAGACCGAGGAGGGCCTGGTGATCGCGGACCTGGACTTCTCGCTGATCGCCATCGCCAAGTCGGCCGCGGACCCCGTCGGGCACTACTCCCGGCCCGACGTCATGCGCCTGCTCATCAACCGCGCGCCCAACCCCGTCGTCGTGGAGCGCAGCGTCCCGACGATGCCCGCCTTCATCGACGCCGACGAGCTCGAGACGGGCACCACCGAGTGACTCGGTGACCGCGTACCGGACGGGCTGGCCCCCCACAGCCCTACTCCTCCGTCGGCAGCCAGGCCCCGTGCAGTCCCAGCGGCACCCGCACCGGGAGGCGGACGCGCGCGAGGGGCCCCGACGCCGGGTCGCCCGCGGGGATCACCAGGAACCAGCTGGTGCGGTCGGTCCGGTCGATCGCGAAGGTGACCCACCAGCCGTGCGCCTGCTCGGGGTCGCCGGGCCGCGGCACGAAGGCCGGCTCGCCGACGGCGAGGTCGCCCGCGTCCCAGCGCACCGTGCGGCCCGAGGAGGTCTCGAGCCAGAGGACCGCGTCGTGGTCGCCGGGCGTCAGCTCCTGGCGCCCGGTGCCCGCCCCGAGCGCGATGACGTCGTGACGGCTCCCGAGCCGCCGGTCGTCGATGCGCGGGAACTCCATCGAGCCCGGGTCGGCGAGCCGGTCGCGGCGCACCGTGCCGCCCGCCGGGTCGATCCGGGCGCGCGAGATGCCCCCGACGACGGGTGCGGTGCCCCGGCTGAGCCCGCCGGGACGCGACCACTCCACGTAGTCGAGGACCACCCCGCCGTCGTCGGCGTCGTAGGCGTTGGCGGAGTGCCACGTCCAGAACGCCTCGGAGTGGGCCCAGCGGACCGGGCCGCCGTCGCGGGGGATCAGCGCGAACCGGGTGCCGTCGTCGGGCTGCCAGGAGAGCATCGACCCGCCGGACATCGCCGCGGCCATGTCGAAGTAGAGCGGCGCCACCACCAGTACGAGGAAGCGCTCGGTGAGCGCCATGTCGTGGATCATGACCGGGCGATCGACCCCGTCCACCGCGGTGGGGGTGCGCCGGGCCGTCCCGTCGGGGCCGAGGATCGACCACGTGAGGAACGGCGGCTCGAGGCCGTAGCAGAACACCGCCATCTCGCCGGTGCGCGGATCGACCTTCGGGTGCGCGGTGATCCCCGCGGGCAGCGAGCCGTCGAAGGTCTCGCGGCCACGGGTCGCGAGCTCCGGGGTCAGCGCGTAGGGCGGCGCCGACTCGGCGAGGGCCAGCAGTCTGCCGCCGTGGCGCACGATGTTGATGTCGGGGAGGTCCTTCATCGTGCCCGCGAGCGCGGGCCCGACCTCGTCGGCGCCGGGCATGTACCCCGTCATCAGCCCGCCCCACAGCGCGCGTCCGGCCTTCTCCTCGGCGTCGAGGGCGGGCGTGCGCACGAAGCGGTTGGCGTAGCGGGCGCGCCCCTCGGAGACCCAGAGGCCGTGGACCATCCCGTCGCCCTCGAGTGGGTAGATGTAGGAGCCCAGCGGGGTGAAGCGCGGGTTGGGCCCGTTGCGCAGGTAGAGCCCGTCCATCTCGGGCGGGAGCTCGCCGACGACCGGCAGGTCCCCGGCGTCGATCTCGTCGACCACCGGTTCGAAGATCCCGGAGAGGTGCGGGTCGGCGGCGGCGTCGACCGGCGGGGGTGGGCTGGGGGAGATGGTCGTCATCGCTCAGGCCTGCGCGGTCGTCGCGGCCGCGTGATCGTCGCGGCCACCGGTCACATGGTCCGGGTACCACGAGGTGAAGCGGACGGCCGCGACGATGAGGATCACCGGCAGCACCCAGTTGAACACGTCCGAGCTGCCTCCCCAGAACCCGGCGGCGAGGTCGCAGAGGGCGTTGAGGACGAACACCCCGCCCCAGACGGCGGTGAGCACGCGGTTTATGCGCCGGAACGTCGGCTCGTGCCAGTACTCGCGGGGGGTGGTCTGCTTGGCGTAGTACTCGGTGAAGGGGCGCCCGGCGGCCAACGAGCCGAACGCGACCACGGCGATCACGACGCTGGAGAGCAGCTGGGCGCGGTCCTCCAGGGGCTGCAGCGCCGCGCGGTCGAGCACCAGTGCGAGGATCGCGATCACGGCGAAGAACGCGATGGCCGCACCGTCGAGGACACTCATCGAGTGGGTCCGCCGCCATTCCGGCACCACCAGGATGAGGGAGCAGACCAGCGCGGCGAGGGCCGCCCACTCCCAAGTGCTCGGTCCGGACACGATCGAGAAGACGATCCAGGGGACAAATCCGAGGAACACGCCCATTCGTTGCATGACGTTCTCCCACATGGGTGCTGGTGACGAGCAGTCACTGTGCACGGATCTCCGTCGTGGAGTCCATCACCTCAATGGGCTACTGCGGGTGCCCGGCGGTCACGAATCCGTCACGAACGTCCGGCTCACCCGGTCGCGCCTCAGCGGGCAGGCGGGTGAGGATGCGCAGCGTCTCGGCCAGTCGGTCGCGGTGGTGCTCGAGCACGGCCGTGGTGACGGCGTCGTCGGCGACCGACCAGGCGAGGTCGTCGGTCAGCACGCGCAGGGCCGCGTTCACGGCGGCCGCGCGCAGGCGCACGTCGAGGTCGTCGACCGGGCGGCCGAGGCGGGCGGCCAGCGCCTCGGCGATGGTGGGCTCCGCGCGCTCGTGCAGCACGAGCCAGATCGCGCGCAGTCCCGGCTCGTCGCGGGTCATGCGGACGACGGCGAGGACGGTCCCGGCGTCGTCGAGCGACGCGCTGAGCTCCACGCCGTACGCGGACCGGAGGTGCTCGTCGAGCTCGAGATGCGCCGGCCAGCTGCGCAGCACGGCGACGAAGTCGTGCAGTGCGATCGTCAGCACCGGCTCGACGCAGGCCTCCTTGGCGCGGAAGAGCCGCCAGAGAGTCCGTTCGGAGACGCCGGCGGCGCGCGCGATCTCTCCACCGGTGGTCTCGACGACGCCGTGCTCGCGGAACAGTCGCACCGCGTGGCGCGAGATCGCGAGGCGGCGCCGCGCGCGCTGCTCGTCGGTCTCCGGCGGGCGACCCCGGCGCGCTCCGCCGTCCTGCGCCCGTTCGGTGGTCACGGCGTCCTCCGTCCGGTGGTGACGGTTCCGCCCACCTTAAGGGAAACCTTCACTGGCACGTACTGCCCCGACAGGGGCCTCGGGTGACCGCCGGGTGGTTGCTCGCCTTGCCGGTGAGTGGCGGGTCGCGCATGGTGGGCGCGGAGGTGCTCCGTGACGAAGGCCGTACAGGACCTCATGGTCGAGGTGGAGCGCGTCCGCGACGCGTTCGTCGCCGCGCTCCTGGGACCCGACCCGGACGCCGCCCATGCACTGCTCACCCCCGACGCCCGCCTCGTGATCGACCCCGCGGGCACCACCGTCCAGGGCGCGGACGCGATCCGGCACTTCGTCGCCGAGCAGGTCGCGCCCGGCCGGCCCGCCGACCTCGCCGTCCGGCGGCGCTCGCGCACCGGCGACCGCTGGCACGTCGTCGACGAGGCGGTCGCGACCTTCACCCACGACCGGGAGATGCCCTGGCTCCTGCCCGGCGTGCCGGCCACCGGACGCTGCGTCGAGGTCGACCTCGTCACCCTGGTCGGCGTGCGCCGCTCCCGGATCACCCGCGTCCGGCTGGTGTGGGACCTCCTGGGCCTGGCCGACCAGCTCGGGCTCGCTCCCGGCGGGCTGCCGCGGCGCCGGCGGGTGCTCACCGAGGCCGCGACGGGCGCGTGAGGACCCGCGGCGCCGGCGCGTACGGTCGGCGCATGCGCAGGACGCCGGCCTGGCCGCCGCCGGACACCGACCGCAACCGGTTCCTCTTCCGGCTCGGCTTCCCGGTCGGGCTGCTCGCGTCGGCCTACGTGCTGACCTTCGCGCTCCTGAGCAACGGCTGGCTGCCCTACGTCGTCGCCGTCCTGCTGATCGCGGCGACGCTCATGCTCGGCATCGGCCTGCTCCTGATGCGGTCGCAGCGTCGGGCCGCCGAGCGGGCCCCGGAGCCGGACGTGGAGCCGGACTGGGAGTCCCACGAGCGGCCCCCCGGGGACGCGGCTAGACCGCGTCCTCGTCCGCGACCTGCTCCCAACGCTCGCTGAGCTGGTCGAGGGTCAGCAGCAACGACGTGTACTCGTCGGGGTCGTCGCCGTCGTCCATCAACCGCAGGTTCAGTCGCGAGACCCGCCGCGTGACCTCCGCGAGGACCGCCTCGCCCTGGTCGGTCAGGCTCAACAGCTTGCGTCGTCCGTCCGCCGGAGCGGTGTCGCGCTGGATGAGCGCACGGTCCTCGAGGCGGCGGCACACGTCGGCCATCGTCGAGCGGTCGAGCGACACGCAGGTGGCGAGCGTTCCCTGGTCGACCCGCGGGTAGGCCTGGACGGCGGTCAGCACCGCGAACTGCGGCCCGGTGAGTCCGGTGTCGACGTGCCGCAACCACGCCGCCGCATGGGCCTGGTAGAGCCGCCGGACGAGGAATCCCGGGGTGCTGCGCAGGGGCTCCGGCGTGCTCGGAGGGGCGGCGGGCGCGGCGTCGCCTCGTCCCGGTCGTCCGGTCCCGTCCGGCTCCTGCGGACACGCTCCGTTCCGCCCCGCCGACCCGCTGTGTCGAGTCATCCCGCCCTCGTTCCCCCTCGGGCGCGGAGTGCTCCGTCACCGACCACGGGGCGTGGAGCCCGGCCAGGTGAGCGGTTCGCGGAGCACCCCACCGCGAACTGCGCGTCACTCGTCCGGATGGACGGGTACGCGTTCCCCCTGCACGCCGCGTCGCCGCGACGGGTTGCACGCTACGTTCTCGACCCCCATCGAAGCGAGTCGTGGCGGCCCGGGCGCGTCGGCGAACCGTGTCAGACCCGGCCGGGCAGCTCCGTGGGGACCTGTGCGGGGAAGAGCCGCCGGACGTCGTCGAGGGTGACCAGGCGCAGCCCGATCACCTGGTCGACGACCGCGACGCGCCACCCCCGGGTCTTGTCGTTGAGCCGCACGCCGCGCAACCACCGCTGGGCGTGGCGGAAGGCCTCGCTCTGCGTCTTCGGGCTCGGCACCGGTCGGCCCGCCTCGCGGTGCCAGGCGGCGATCTGGTCGGCGTCACCGTGCACGTCCCTCGCGGCCCCGTCGGGGCTCTGGGCGGCGGCGATCAGCGTCGGTCCGCACGCCGCCACCAGGACCGACCACCAGGTCTCGTCGGTCGGGAGGGCGGCGTTGACGGTGGCGCCGCCGGCGAGGTCGAGCCCGCCGGTCATCGCCGCGGAGGCGCCGACCGGCCCGAATGCGAGCAGCGCCAGCGTCACCTCCCGCCCGTCGGCGAGCCAGAGCCCGAGCGAGGCCCGCGAGTCGCGCACCAGCAGCCCGTTGCCCGCCCGGATGCGGTCCTGCCCGGCGACCCCGGGGACGACGAGGGTCAGCTGTCCGCCGTGGCGCTGGCGGTTGATCACCAGGTAGGCGTCGTCCCGCACCTCGATCTCGGCCGCGACCCGGGAGACCTGGTCGTCGCCGATGTGCACGTGGCGCTCCGACGCGCCGTTGCGCCCGATCGTCGCGGTCTCGCCCCACGGCACCGAGATGCGCCGCTCGGTCCGCACGTCGAGCAGGGCGAGCCCGCCGAGCGGCAGCCGCCGCGCCGGCTCGCGGACCTGCCTCACGTGCGTCCTCCTCCTCGCCCGTCCGGTATCCCCCCGGTCAGTATCCCCGGGCGACGACGGGTGCGGTGGTCGTGGCGGCGGCGCGCGGAGCCGGCCGGCGCTCGGGCACCTGCAGACGCAGGCGGGGCCCGTCGGCACCGAGCGCGAGCGCCGCGCCGGGAGCGAGCCGCACCCGACCGGTGACCGGTGTCCCGTCGACCGTGGTGCCGTTGGTCGACCCGAGGTCGGTGACGGTCCAGACGCCGGAGCGATCGGGCTCGAGCACCAGGTGGCGCCACGAGACGCTCGGGTGGTCGACGACGACGTCGCCCGCGGGATCGCGCCCGAGCTCCACCCGTCCGTCCAGGTCGGTGTCGGTCACCCCGGAGCCGGCCGGGTCGTCGACGACGAGGACCGCACGCGCCGGTGCCGGGGGAGCGGCGGGGGCGAGGCGAGCGATCGTGGTCCGCAGCCGCGCCGGGACGGACACCGTCGCCATGGCGGCGAGCGCCCCTGCGGACCACGATCGTCGGGGCGCCGCCGCCGGTGGCGGCGCGGGGCGGCCGTCCACCGGCAGCGCGGCGGGGCGCCGCGGGGCGCCGCGGGCAGGGGCGAGGGGTGCGGCGGTCGAGGCGCAGGCCGCGGCCACCGGTGGCTGCTGCGGCTCGGAGAAGGCGGCCGTCACGACGACGCGCCCGAGCGGGACGTCGTCGCAGACCAGCAGGTGCACCCAGGTGCGCTCGGCGAGCCGGCGCACCCCCTGCTCCCGGCCGCGCTCGACGTAGCCCTCGGCGAGCTCACGGGCGAGCGCCTCGAGCGGGCGGCGCCCGGCGACCTCCGCCGCGTCGACCGGGTTCCACTCGACCCACAGGTGCGGGGCCGCCACCTGCTGCCCGCGCGGGGTCCACACCAGGGCGTCCTGCCCGTCGAGCCGCGCGGCGGTGGCGCGCAGCAGCCCGTCGCCGTGGACCCAGGGGCGTGCGAGCAGCACGCGGAGCATCCGGCGTACCGGCGCGCCCGCGGGCGGCGCGAGCGAGAGGTCGGCAGTGGCGCGCTCCGCGCCCAGGGCGTCGAGGGGCTCGGGTCGCGGCCGCGCCCACGCGGAGACGACGATCGCGAGCCCGGCCGCGAGACCCAGGAGCACGACGACGAGCACGGCCACCAGCAGCGACCCCGAGGTCCACCACAACAGCCCGACGCCGACGACGGCCGCGGCGAGCACCAGCCGGGCCCGCGGGCCCAGCAGCGGCGGACGGGGGCCGCCCGCGGCACCCGTCGGGACCCGGGATCCGCCCGGCGCGCTCATGACGTGCCTCCGGCCGCCACCACGCGGCTCAGGCCCGGGACCCGCTCGGCCAGCTGCGTCGGGCTGGGGAGGTGCGCGGCGGTGGCGGTCAGCACCGAACTGCCGCGCACGGCCTGGCCGAGTCCCGCCGGGCCGACCGCCGCGAGCGCGGCACCGATCGCGACGCACACCACGAGCGCGAGCCCGCCGTGGGCGACGACCCCGACGACCCGCTCGAGCAGGTGCGGGCGGGCGATCCTCCCGCCGCCGCGCCGGGCGAGGGCGTCCGCGAGACGCCGGCCCACCCCGAGGCCGATCAGCCCGGCGACGATGATCGCGACGACGAGCAGCACCGTGGACGAGGCGTCCCACCAGGTAGCGAGCGCGCCGCCGAGGAACACCCCGGCCACCGCGCCCGCCAGGGACAGCACCAGCGCGGTGCCGCCACGCCGCCAGCCCCGCCACGCGGCGAGGGCGACGACCACGAGCACCACCAGGTCGACGACGAGGTCCGTCCCGCCCACGGGTCCTCCCTCGGGTCCGGCAACGATGTCGACCCCGAGTCAAGCGGCGCGGCCGGTCCTCGCGGCGACCGCGATCGGGAACTAATTCCCCTTCGCGCCTCCGGCGCTCGTGCGTGCCCTATCGGCGTGCTGTGTTGACTGCCGTCCCAGAGCACGGCAGTCAACACAGCACGCCGATAGGGCACGCACATGTGCCCTGGCGCACGACGGTGCGTGTGACGCGGATCGTGCGGTCAAACCGGTACCGTGGGTAGCGGACACCGGAGGTCTCCGGTACTCCTGGTACCTAGTAGTTCACCAGGCAGAGGAGACCCCGTGACCACCGCTTCGTCGTCACCGGCTCGCTGGCGGGAGCTGGCGACGCGGCTGACCACCCCGCTGCTCCCCGACGACTACCTGACCCTGATCAACCCGCTGTGGTCCGCCCGTGAGCTGCGGGGCCGGATCGTCAGCGTCACCCCCGAGGCCGAGGACGCGGCGACGCTCGTCGTCGAGCCCGGCTGGGGGTGGACCTTCGAGCACGCCGCCGGCCAGTACATCGGCATCGGCGTCGCGATCGACGGGCGCTTCGTCTGGCGCTCGTACTCGCTCACGACGCCGCCGTCGCGCGACGGCAAGCGCCTCGTGATCACCGTCCGGGCGATGCCGGACGGCTTCGCCTCGCACCACCTCGTGCACGGCGTCGCGCCCGGCACCGTCGTGCGGCTGGCGCCGCCGCAGGGCGAGTTCGTCCTGCCCGACCCGCTGCCGTCGAAGGTGCTGTTCCTGACGGCCGGCTCCGGGATCACGCCGATCATGGCGATGCTGCGCACCCTGGACCGGCGCCACGGGGCTGGCTCACTGGCCGACGTCACCGTCGTGCACTCGGCTCCGGACGCCGAGCGCGCGCTGTTCGCCGACGAGCTCGACCTGCTCGCCCACCGTCACCCCGGCTGGCGGGTCGTCCAGCGCCACACCCGTGTCGAGGGCCACCTCGACCTCCGCCCGGTCCGGCACGAGGGGGGCCCTCGTGCGGGAAGAGCGATCGAATCCTCCCCTCGCGCGAGCCTCGACGACGTCGTGCCCGACTGGCGCGAGCGGGAGACCTGGGCGTGCGGCCCGGCCGCCATGCTCGACGACGCCGAGAAGCTCTGGGCGGACGCCGGGCTCGCCGACGCGCTGCACCTCGAGCGCTTCGCCGCCTCGCTGCGCACCGGTGGCGAGGGCGGGACCGTCACCTTCGCCCGCAGCGGCCGCTCCGTCGAGACCGACGGCGCCACGACCGTCCTCCAGGCCGGCGAACAGGCCGGCATCCCCATGCCCTTCGGGTGCCGCATGGGCATCTGCCACACCTGCGTGGCCCCGCTGCGCGCCGGCACCGTCCGCGACCTGCGCGACGGCACCGAGCACCGGGTGGCCGGCACCGACCAGTCCACCAAGACCGTCCAGACCTGCGTCACCGCCGCTGCCGGTGACTGCACCGTCGACCTGTAAGAGAGAGGAGCCGGCCATGGCCATCTCCGACATCACCGAGTTCGCCCATCTCACCGACGCCGACGTCGAGGCGCTCGGCGAGGAGTTCGACCAGATCCGTCGCGACGTCGAGGCCTCCCGCGGCGCGGCGGACGAGGAGTACATCCGCTCGATCATCCGCACGCAGCGCCGCGTCGAGATCGCCGGTCGCGCGGCGCTCTTCGGCAGCCCGATCCCGCCGTTGTGGATGGCGGGCGCCGCCCTGCTGGGCGTGGCCAAGATCCTCGAGAACATGGAGATCGGCCACAACGTCATGCACGGCCAGTGGGACTGGATGAACGACCCCGAGATCCACTCGGCGACCTGGGAGTGGGACAACACCTGCCCGGCCGAGCAGTGGAAGCACTCCCACAACTACCTGCACCACACCTACACGAACGTGATCGGCAAGGACAAGGACGTCGGGTACGAGATCCTCCGGGTCACCTCCGACCAGAAGTGGCACCCGGTCAACCTCGCGCAGCCGGTGTTCAACACCCTGCTGATGCTGCTCTTCCAGCACGGCGTGGCGATCCACGACCTCGACATCGAGGGACTGCTGCGCCGGGACGTCTCCGACCCGGAGGAGTTCAAGGCGAAGCTCGAGCAGGTCGGCCGCAAGATGCGCAAGCAGATGGGCAAGGACTACATCCTCTTCCCGCTGCTCACCGGCCCGTTCTTCGCCACGACGCTGACCGCGAACCTGACCGCGAACCTCATCCGCAACGTGTGGTCCTACGCGATCATCTTCTGCGGGCACTTCCCGGACGGCGCCGAGGTGTTCACCGAGGAGCAGCTGGAGAACGAGACGCAGGGCGAGTGGTACCTGCGCCAGCTGCTCGGGTCTGCGAACTTCACCGGCGGCCGGCTGATGCACGTCATGTCCGGCTCGCTGGGCTACCAGATCGAGCACCACCTGTTCCCCGACCTGCCGTCCAACCGGTACCCGGAGATCGCGGAGCGGGTGAAGGAGATCTGCGCCCGGTACGAGCTGCCCTACAACATCGGGCCGTTCCCGAAGCAGTTCTGGAAGTCGATCCGCACCATCTGGCGACTCGCGCTGCCCAACCGGAAGGCCGCCGCGGAGCAGGCGGCCCACGAGGCGGAGGGCCTGCCCCGGGAGAAGGTGACCACGACGCCCGCGGCCGAGGCGGCCGCCCGGGCGGAGCAGCCCGTCGCGGCCTGAGCCGCCCCGCCCTCGCTTGACCAACAGCACACGAGGCAGCCCCGGAGCGTCCGCGGGCTGCCTCGTGGGCGCGTGATCAGGGGCGGATGGGCCGGCAGCGCTAGCGTGACGGCCGTGTTGATCTCCCCCTACGGCTCCTGGCCGACCCCGGTGACCTCCGAGCTGGTGGTCGCCGCCGCGGTCCGCCTCGACGAGGTGCGCCCCGACGGGGCCGGCGGGCTGATCTGGGGCGCGGGCCACCGAGGGCGGGCGGATCGAGCTGGTGCACCGCGCACCGGACGGGACACGTACCGACCTGCTGCCCGAGGGCGGCAACGCCCGCACCGCCGTCCACGAGTACGGCGGCGGCGCGTGGTGGACGTCGAGGGCCGAGCCGGGTGTCGTCTTCTACGCCGACTGGGCCGACCAGCGGCTGCGTCGGCGGGAGGTGGCCGGCGCGGTCACCGTCCTCACCCCGGAGCCCGCGGTGGGTCGCGGGGACCGCTACGCCGACGGCGACGTCGCCCCCGACGGCAGCCGGCTGGTCTGCGTGCGCGAGCATCACCCGACCACGCACGCCCCGGCCGGCGAGGTCGTCAACGAGGTGGTGCGGCTCGACGCCCGGGAGCCCTCGACGCCCGAGGTGCTGGTGAGCGGCCCGGACTTCGTCGCCGCGCCCCGCCTCTCGCGCGACGCCACCCGGCTGGCCTGGGTGTCGTGGGACCACCCCTCGATGCCGTGGGACGACACCGTGCTGACGGTGCGCGAGCTCGCGACCGGGACCGACACCGTCGTCGCCGGCGGCCCGGGGGAGTCGGTGGGCGAGCCGGTGTGGCACGACGACGGGTCGTTGACCTTCCTCTCCGACCGCACCGGCTGGTGGAACCTCTACCGGTGGACCGGCGCGCAGGGCGTCGAGCCCCTGGTCGTCCTCGACGCCGAGATCGGGGTGCCCGCCTGGCAGCTCGGCGGTTCCCGGTACGCCCTGCTCGACAATGCAACGGAGCACGCCGATAGGGGGCAGATCGTCTTCGCCCGCTCGTCGGAGGGCTTCGAGGCCCTGGTCGTCCGCGAGGTCGACGGCACGTGCACGACACTCGACACCGGGTTCACCGCGATCCGCTCCGTGCGTGCCGACGGCCCCGACGCCGTCGTCTGCGTGGCCGGCACCCCGACCACCGAGCCGGGCGTCCACCGCGTCACCACCGACGGGACCGTCACGACCCTCCGCCCGCCCCGCGACCTCGGCCTCGACCCGGCGACGATCTCGGTGCCGGAGCCGATGACGTTCGGCTCGGTCGACCGGGAGGGAGCGCCCCGCGACGCCCACGCGCTCTACTACCCGCCGTCGGGAGCGCACGCCGGGCCCGAGGGGGAGCTGCCGCCGCTGCTCGTCGTCATCCACGGCGGCCCCACCGGGGCGGCCACCCCGGTGCTCGCCGTCGGGCTGCAGTACTGGACCAGTCGCGGGTTCGCCGTGGTGGACGTCGACTACGGCGGATCGACCGGCTACGGGCGCGCCTACCGCGAGCAGCTGCAGGGCGCGTGGGGAATCGTCGACGTCGCCGACTGCCTCGCCGCCGCCCGCGCGCTCGCCGACGCCGGGCGGGTCGACCCGGACCGGATGGCGATCCGCGGCGGCTCGGCGGGCGGGTTCACCACGCTCGCCCCACTCGTCCGCGCCGACACCCCGTTCTCGGCCGGGGCGGACCACTTCGGCGTCGCCGACCTCGAGGCGCTCGCCCGCGACACGCACAAGTTCGAGTCCCGCTACCTCGACGGGCTCATCGGGCCCTACCCGGCCGCGCGTGACGTCTACGTCGAGCGCTCGCCCCTGCACCACGTCGGCGAGTTCGCGACCCCGCTCATCGTGCTGCAGGGTGACGAGGACGCGATCGTCCCGCCGAACCAGTCGGAGATGATCGTCGACGCCCTCCGCCGACGCGGCGTGCCGGTGGCCTACCTGCTCTTCACGGGCGAGCAGCACGGGTTCCGCCGCGCCGGGAACATCCGGCGGGCCCTCGACGCCGAGCTCGCCTTCTACGCGCGGCTCTTCGGCTTCGACCTCCCGGCCGACGAGGGCATCGAGCCGGTGGAGATCGAGAACCTCCCGCGTCGGTGACGAGCGCCCAGCGGCTGTCGGCGATCACGGTCACGCGTCGCGCACGATCTGCTCCGCGCGGCGCCGCACGACGCCGGGCTCGTGCGCTGTCGCGCGGTCCTCCAGCAGCCGGAGGAGGCCCGCGAACGCGTCTCCGTCCGGGCCGCGCACCACCAGGTCGGGCCTGGCGGCCGACAGCCGGGGCACGAGCGCGTCCGCCAACCCGCCGACGACGGTGAACTCGGTGCCCGGCACCGACCCCCCGGGGGTCACGAGCCCTTCCCGGGCGGGATGATGTCCATCTCGATCAGGTACCGGTCCCCGCGCGCGAGCGAGTCGACCCGCTCGACCACCTCGGTCGACCTGGTGGCCCGCACGGGAGAGGTATTGACCTCTGCCCTCGGACGAACCAAGAGATACGAACCCGTGCGCCATCGACCCCGAGGTCGGGAGCACGCGCGGGCCGCCGACAGCGATCAGTCCCGGGGTGAGGCCAGCCGCGACGACAGGTCAGCGGCGGCCTCCACGGTCGCCGCGGCGAGGGCGGGCAGTACCGGGCGGACCTGCGCGACCGGGCCGGAGACGTTGACGGCGGCCACGACCCCACCGTGGACGTCGCGCACCGGCGCGGACGCCCCGGCGAGACGCGGATCGAGCTCGCCGTCGACCACCGCCATCCCGTCGCCGAGCACCTGCGCCGCGATCCGCGGGTCGAGGCCGCGGGCGGACAGCCGGCGCGCGAGCCCGGCCTCGTCGCGGAACGCGAGCAGGACGCGGCCGGCAGAGCTGACCTCGATCGGCATGTCGGAGACGTCGAAGCCGGTGCGCGGCGGCGAACCGTCACCGGCGACGGTGAGCACCGTGGCCACGGCCTCGCCGTGCAGGCGGCACAGGTGCGCTCCCACCCCGAGCCGGTCGCCGAGCCGGGCGAGCACCCGCCCCGCGGTGCGCACCAGCCGGGCCTCGGTGGTCCGGGCGGCGAACGCGTAGAGCCGCCAGCCCAGGGCGTAGCGCCGGCTCCCGGGGTCGCGCTCGACGAGCCCCTCCTCGGCGAGGACGGCCAGGGCTCGGGAGACCTGGCTCTCGGTGCGTCCGGTCAGCGCCGCGAGACGCGAGACGCCGAGGCCGGTGGCCTGCGCCTCGGGTGCGGCGAGGGCGGAGAGCAGGTCGACGTCGCGTCGCGAGCCCGCGCCGGCGTCCACCCGTCCACCTCACCAGGGCTCTTGCGCTCACCGCAAGACGGCCTTGTGGCGGCGACGGGCGCGGCGTGCACTCGGGAATGTGAAGATCACCGCGATCCGGGTGACCGAGCACGAGATCGAGCTGGACCCTCCGATGCACGCGGCATGGGACCCCGACCCGCGCCGACGGTTCGGCGCCACGGTCGTGCGCGTCGAGACCGACGAGGGCGTGACCGGGGTCGGGTCGGGCGACACGATGGCCGGCTTCGCGCCCCACGTGGACCACTTCCTGGGCACCGACCCGCTCGCGATCGAGCCGCAGGTGCGCCGCATCGAGTCGATCGCGTTCCACGGTGGGCGGTTCTGGCCGCTCGAGGTGGCGCTGTGGGACATCGTCGGTCAGGTCGCGGGCCTCCCGGTCTCGGTGCTCTTCGGCGGTGTCGCCGATCGGCTGCCGGTGTACGCCTCGTGGTGCGCGGTGGCGCCCCCGCAGCGGCGGGCGGACGACGCGGCCGAGCTCGTCGACCGGGGCTTCCGCGCGGTGAAGGTCCGCGTCGACCCGCGCGACCCCGAGCCCGGCGTCGCCGCGATCGCCGCGGTCCGCGCGGCGGTGGGGGAGCGGCTCGACGTCCTGGTCGACCTCAACCAGGCCTGGCGCATGCCGGGCGACACGCGGCCACCGGTGGAGCTCGCGGAGATCCGGCGGTTGGTCCGGCGGCTGGGCGAGCACGACCCGGGCTGGGTCGAGGAGCCGCTGCCCTACGCCGACGTCGCCGGGCACCGGCTGCTGCGGGCGGAGAACCCCGGCACCCGGATCGCCTCGGGGGAGATGCTCGACGACGCCATGCAGGTCCGCGCGCTCGTGGACGCCGACGCGCTCGACGTCGTGCAGACCGACGTCGTCCTCTCCCTCGGGATGTCCCGCGCACGCCGGCTCGCCGAGGACCTCGCGGCGCGGCACCGCCGGTTCACCCCGCACACCTGGTCGAACGGTCTCGGGCTGCTGGCGAACCTGCACGTCGCGGCGGGCGTCGGCGCCGGCCCGTATCTGGAGTTCCCCTACGACCCGGCGGGCGGCTGGACCCCCGAGCGGCGCGACTTCCTGCTCGAGTCGCCGCTCTGGCCCGCCCCCGACGGCACCCTCGCCGTCCCCCAGGCGCCCGGGCTGGGCGCCGCACTGGCCGTGTGACACCCGACTGTCCACCCTGTCGAGGAGACCCTGCCGTGAGCCCGAGCGACACGGCGCCGTGCGCGTGCGCCGCGACCACCCCCTTCGTCCACGAGCCGGGTCCCGCCGTCGACTCGGGGCCGGGGGCGCTCGCCCGCCTCGGCGACCACGTCCTCGACGTCCACGCGGGCGCACGTACCGGGGGCGCCCTCGTCGTCACCGATCCCGGCCTGCGCGCGGCGGGCATCGTCGACGAGGCCCTCGCCGTGCTCGCCGCGGTCGGGTGCCCGACCGTCGTCGTCGACGACGTCCCCGGCAACCCGACCGTGCCCTCGGTCGAGGCCGGCGCGAGAGTCGTGGCCGGCGCCTTCCCCGGCACCCGGCCCGTCGTCGTCGCCCTGGGCGGCGGCTCCGCGCTGGACGCGGCCAAGGGCATCGCGCGACTGGCCGCGGACCCGTCGGGTCCCGCACTGCCGCTGGTCGCGGTCCCGACGACGGCGGGCACCGGCGCCGAGACCAACGGGTTCGGGGTGCTGGAGGACCCGGTCCGGCGCTGCAAGGTCTACTGCGGCGACGCGACCACCACCCCACGGGTCGCCGTGCTCGATCCGGTGCTTACCCATGGCCTGCCGGCGGGAGCGACGGCGGCGACGGGCGTGGACGCGCTCGTGCACGCGGTGGAGTCGCTGGTCAGCCGGGGGCGCAGCCCCGTCTCGGTGGCTTTCGCGGCGGAGGCGTTGCGCCGGGTGTGGCGCTGGCTGCCGGTCGCCGTGGCCGACGGCGCCGACCCGACCGCCCGGGCCGAGATGCTGGTGGGCGCCCACCTCGCGGGGCAGGCGCTCACCCGCAGCGGGCTCGGCCTGGTGCACGCCCTGGGACACGCGCTGACCGCGCATCACGGCGTCGTGCACGGCCGTGCGCTGGGGACGGTCCTCCCGGAGGTCGTCGCCTGGTCGCTCGAGGACGGCGCGACCGGTGGCGACGAGGGGGCGTGGGCGCTGGTCGCCGGGACACTCGGGGTTCCGGTGGCCTCGACGCCGGGCGCGCTCGCCGAGTGGTGCGAGGCGGTCGGGGTGGCGACACGCATCGACGGCGCGGTCCTCGGCGTCGACCGCGCGGAGATCGACGCGCTCGCGACGACGGCCGCCGCCGACCCGGTGGGGCGCAACGCGCCGCGGCCCGCGGACCGTGGTGCCCTGGCCGGGCTCCTGACCCGGTCGCTGCGCTGAGCACGGCCCCGGTTTGTGGAGATGCAACAGAACCGGTCGCCACCTCCTCGCTTCCGGCGTAGCAGACGGCCCGACCGCGTCCCTACCGTCGGGTGCGTGGTCATGTCGACGCCCGAGATCATCCCCGAGCACGTCACCCGCATCAATGAGGCCCGGACGCCCACCGGTCCGGGCCGGCCGGGGGCGAGCACCGCCCACATCACGGCCTCCACCGCCCACCTGGGCGTGGAGGACGTCGAGCGCATCGGTGCCGAGCTCGAGGCCATCCGCGACGAGGTCATGTCCTCGCTCGGCGAGGCGGACGCCCGCTACATCCGGCGCGTCATCGCGACCCAGCGCGGGCTCGACCTCGCCGGGCGGGTGCTGCTGCTCGGCGCGCTCTTCCCGCCGGCCTTCGTCCTCGGCACCGCCTCCCTCGCGGTGGCCAAGATCCTCGAGAACATGGAGATCGGGCACAACGTCCTGCACGGTCAGTGGGACTGGATGCGCGACCCGGAGATCCACTCGACCACCTGGGAGTGGGACCACGTCTCCACCGCGGCCGGATGGCAGCAGACGCACAACTACCTGCACCACACCTACACCAACGTGCAGGGCAAGGACCGGGACATCGGCTACAACGTGCTGCGGGTCGACCCCGATCAGCCGTGGAAGCCGCTCCACCTGATCCAGCCGCTGACCAACATGGGTCTCGCGCTGATCTTCGAGTGGGGCATCGGGATGTTCGACCTCGAGCTCGACGAGATCTCCGACGGCAAGGCGACCTGGGCCGACAAGATGCCCGAGATCAAGAAGATGGCCCGCAAGGCCGGCAAGCAGCTGGCCAAGGACTACGTGATCTTCCCGGCCCTGTCCGGCCCATCCTTCGTGCAGGCCGCCGTCGGTGCGTTCCTCGCCAACACCATCCGCAACATCTGGTCGCACGCGGTGATCTTCTGCGGGCACTTCCCGGTCGAGGTGGAGACCTTCGACGAGGAGCGCCTGGAGAACGAGTCGCAGGCCGAGTGGTACGTCCGTCAGATGCTCGGCTCGGCCAACATCGAGGGCTCGCCGCTGCTGCACCTGATGACCGGCAACCTCTCCCACCAGATCGAGCACCACCTGTTCCCGGACATGCCGTCCAACCAGTACGCGCGGGTCGCGCCGAAGATCCGCGACCTCTGCCGCCGTTACGGGCTGCCCTACCACGCGGGCCCGATGTGGAAGCAGTACGGCGGGGTGCTCGGGAAGATCGCGCGCCTCTCCCTGCCCGGGGGGCACGAGTCCGTCGAGAAGCGTCGTCGGAAGGCACTGCCCGTGGGCCGTGGCGCGGCCGCCACGCTGCGCCGGTTGCGTGAGCGGGTTACCCCGCTCGCGGCCTGACGTCGCTCTCCTCCGTGCTCGCGGCCTCGGGATGCGATGATCCGACGGTGGTGGTGCAGGGCGGGTGGCGGGAGGAGCGGGAACGGTTCGTGAACGACGAGGTGGAGGAGCTCGGGCCCCTCGCGGAGGAGTTCCTGTCCCTCGGCGAGGCGCTGACGATCGCCGAGGGCGGCCTCGGCGTGGCGGACGTGCTCGAACGCCTCGTGCGCTCGGCACAGGCCGTGGTGGGCGCGGACGTGGTGTCCGTGACCCTCCGCCACGGCTCGCAGTTCACCACTCCCGTGGAGACCGACCCGGTCGCGAGCAAGGCGGACGTGGTGCAGTACGAGCACGTCGAGGGTCCCTGCGTCGAGGCCACCCTCGACGCGGGCCTCGGGTACGCCGCGTCGTCCGACCTGCGCCACGACTCCCGCTGGACCCGGTTCGGTCCCGCCGCGGCGGACCTGGGGCTGCACGCCGTCCTGGCCACCGGGATGTTCCCCCGCGACGCCGGCCCCCGGATGGGCGCGCTGAACTACTACTCGCGCACCCCCCACGGGCTCGACCGGGCGGACAAGGACATCGCGCTGGTGTTCGCGACCCAGGCGGCCGTCGCGCTGCACGGCGCGAAGGCGGTGGAGGCCGCGGAGCTGCGGGCCACCCAGCTCACCGAGGCCGTGCGGTCGCGCGACGTCATCGGACAGGCCAAGGGCATCCTCATGGAGCGTCGCGGCCTGACGGCCGACGAGGCCTTCGACACGCTGCGCCGGACCTCGCAGGACCTGAACGTCAAGCTGCGTGATCTGGCCCGGACGTTGGCGGACCGCCGCGCCGAACTCTGATACCGTGGTGATTCCGGTCACGTTTCGTGAGGTAAAGCGTCGGTGACCCTACGTTGAACACCCCGTCGAGACCGCGCGGGCTCCGTCCGAGCAGAGCGGCTTCGCGGAGGTGCGTGATGACCTCGTCGATGACGAGCGGGTCCCGGGCCGTCGAACCGGCGTCCGAGGCGGTCTCCCGCGGGACGGCCGATCAGCGGCGCCAGCAGGCGCGGATCGCCGCCGTCCGCCGCGGGCGGGAGCGCCCCGACGTGAGCGGGGGCGTCGGGCTCTGCCGGTACGACGACGGGTGCGTCGCGCTGGCGGTCGTGGGCGTCGGCGGGCCGGCCCAGGTCCGCACGTTGCGGGCCCTGCGAGCCCGGCTCGCGCGCGAGGCGTGGTGCGAGCTGGTCGTCGACCTCGGGGGGCTCGAGGGGGACTGCGGTCCGGCGCTCGTGCGGGTGCTGGGCCAGCTCCGGGTGCAGCGGCTGTCCGCGGGCGCGCGGGTCGAGGTGCACGGAGCGCCTCCCGCCCTGACCGCCGAGCTCGGGGCCCGCCCGGCCACCGAGTACACGGTGCACGAGGACCCGCCCGGGCGCTGAGGGCCGCTCACCCCTCGAGGGCGGGCTCGCCGAACGTCGCTCCGAACCGCAGCGCCAGCGCCACCTCGAGGCGCGCCACCGGGTCGTCGAGGGCGCCCGCGAACGACTCCCTGAGCCGCGCCAGCCGGTAGCGCACCGTCTGCGGGTGTACGTGCAACCGGCCCGCCGTCTCGGCGATGTCGCCGTGGGCGTCCAGCCACGCCCGCAGCGTCGTCACCGCGCGGTCGCGAGCCGAGGAGGTCATGCGCCGCAGCGGCTCGAGGCGCTGGGCGACCAGGTCGGCGGTCACCGAGACGTCGGCGTGCAGCAGCAGCGCGAGCAGGTGGTCGTCGGCGCGCACCAGCCCTGAGGCCGGACGCGCCTCCAGGGATCGCTCGTCGTCGGGCTGGGAACGGAGTTCGCCGGCCGTCACGAGCGGCCACGCCGCCCGCGCCCGTTCCACCGTGCGCGCCACCTGGTCGACCGACACGGTCGGGCCGACGACGGCGGAGACGCCTGCGGTCGCGTCGAGCAGCGCGTCGGCCCGCCCGGGCCCGTCCGGGTCGGGGATCACGAGCACCCCGAGACCGTCGACGCGGGACCCGAGGACGTCGGCGGGCAGGCGCCGGCAGACGGCCTGCATCGCGTCCTCGTCGCAGATCGCCACCGCGAGCGAGCGAGGCAGCGCCCACTCCGCCTCGCGGACGAGGCGCTCCAGCTCGGGTCCCTCGGGAGGTGGCGTGCGCAGGAACGCGGCTACCAGGGTGTGACGGCGGGCGTGGCGGGAGCCCGCGGTGAGGCTCTGCTCGTGCGCGTAGCCCGCCACCGAGGCGGCGGCGAGCTGCTCGATGTACTCGAAGAGCGCCTCCGCGAGCCGGAAGATGCCGTCGGGCCCGAGGCCGTAAGTGTCGCTGCCCGCGGAGATGCGACGCCACATCACGCGTGAGCCGACGCGGTAGGCGCTCTGCAACGCGTCCATCGTGCGCCCCTGACGGTGCTCGACGCGGCCGAGCTCGAAGTACACCCGCGTGTCGGGCAGGTCGTCGTCGGTGCCGAGGAGCTGCAAGAACTGCTCGAGAGCCACCGACACGCCCCGGCGGATGTTCTGGCCGAACACGCCGTCCATCGACAACGCGTACTCGGCGACCTCCGCTCGCACCTGCTCGATGATGTCGTCCCCCGTGCCGAGGACCACCGAACGCATCCGGTCCGCGGCTTCCGCCGGCACCTCGGCCCAGGGGTGGCGCCGCGGCTCGGGTCCCGGTTCGTCGACGGCGCGCAGCGTCGCCCGGCTGCCGCCGGGCGAACACCCGGTGGGAGCCTTCGCGGCCCGCGCTACGTCCGTCACGACGCTCATTGTGGCCCACTCGGGCCGCTCGGTGGGGTCCGTCGCGATCCGTGCCACGTCGGAACCCCCATCGACGCGTGTCGCGCGCGACGCGCAGGAAGCGGGCACAGTTCCCTCACAGGCGGCAGCGGCACGCTCACGGAGGATCGGACGGTCCGGCGAGTGCCCCCGGGGCGCGCGATCGGTGGAGGTGACTGGGCGTGTGGAGGGCAGGCGGCAGGGCCGGTCGGCGCAGCTCGCCGGGCGCACGCCGAGCCGCGACGCTCACCGCCCTCGTCACCGGCGCCGGGGCCTCGCTCGTCGCCGCCGCGGGATTCCGGCCCCTGACGCGCCGGTGGCCCGGCGCGGTCGGCGCCTCGCTGCTCGCGGCATTCGCGACGGAGCTCCCGCGCCCCACCGCCGTACTGACCGCCGCTGCGGCGGTCACCACCGTGTACCGCGGGGCCGGACGGACGGTGCCCGGCCGGCTCGGGCTCGGCCTCGCGGCGGCCGCCGTCGTGGCCATGCTCACCCTCGACCGTCGCGCCCGGGCCACCGAGCGCGTCCTGGCCGACGCGCTAGCGGACGCCCTCGGCCCCGGGGCGCCCGTCCCGGAGCCCCCGGCCTGGCTCTCGCCGCGCGCGGTGACCGCGCCGCGCCGCTTCCGGGCCGCCGGTGCCCGGGACGTGGCCTACGGCCCGCACGGACGGGAGAACCTCCTCGACGTCTGGCGCCACCCCGACCTCCCCGCCGACGCGGGTGCCCCCGTCCTGGTCGAGATCCACGGCGGTGCCTGGTCCTCGGGGCGCAAGGAGGGAGAGGCCAACCCGCTGATGAGCCACCTCGTCGAGCGCGGGTGGGTCTGCGTGACGATGAACTACCGGCTCGGCCCCGGGGCACGGTGGCCGGCCATGATCGACGACGTGCGCGCGGCCCTGCGGTGGGTCCACGCGAACATCGGCGCGCACGGCGGTGACCCCGGCTCCGTCGCGGTGACCGGCGGCTCCGCGGGCGCCCACCTCGCCGCGCTCGCCGCGCTGACCGGTGACGACGAGGCAGGGACGCGGGTCGACGCCGCCGTGACCCTCTACGGCATCTACGACCTCACCGAGGACGACGGCAGTGGCACCCTCGACGCGCTGCTCGCCGAGACGATGATGCCCGGGCCGCTGACGCACGACGCCGCGGTGTGGACCGAGGCCTCGCCCGCCCACCGGGTGCACCCCGAGGCGCCCCCGTTCTTCGTGCTGCACGGCACCGGTGACGCGATCGTGGTCCCGGAGCAGAGCCGCGCCTTCGTGCGCGCACTGCGGGCGGTGTCGGCCCGGCCGGTGGCGTACGCCGAGCTGCCGCACGCCCAGCACGGGTTCGACGTGCTGCCCACCCGACGCACCCTGCTGGTGGTGCGCGCGGTGGAGGCCTTCCTGGTCGCCGCGCTGGGACGCCGCCCGACCCGTCCTGCGTGACGGCCGCCGGGCCGGCCACGACCCCGCGAACCCCGTCGCCGCCGATCGATAGGCTGGACACACGCGGAGGAGACCCCCCGCGGACCAGCCCGCCACGATCCATGGAGCACCGCCGTGTCCTCGCTCGCAGCCCCCGCGCCCGCCGCCACCGTCCGGGTCGGCGCGGGCACGACGGCGGGCGAGGCCGTCAGGAGCGCGGGCCTGCCCGGCAACGGCCCGCAGGCGATCGTCGTCGTGCGCGCCCCCGACGGCACCCTCCGGGACCTCGCGTGGCGCCCGGAGGACGACGTCGACGTCGAGCCGGTGCCCGCGGACACCGAGGACGGGCGCGCGGTCATCCGCCACAGCGCCGCGCACGTGCTCGCCCAGGCCGTCCAGCAGCAGTTCCCCGAGGCCAAGCTGGGTATCGGCCCGCCGGTCACCGACGGCTTCTACTACGACTTCGCGGTCGAGCGGCCCTTCACCCCCGAGGACCTCGCGTCCCTCGAGAAGGCCATGCGCAAGATCATCAAGGCGAAGCAGCGTTTCGTCCGGCGCGAGTACGCCTCCCTCGACGCGGCCCGCGAGGAGCTCGCCGACGAGCCGTTCAAGCTCGAGCTCGTCGACCTCAAGGGGACGACCGGCGAGGACGACAGCGAGATCATGGAGGTCGGCGCGGGCGCGCTGACCGCCTACGACAACGTCCACGCCCACACCGGCGAGCGGGTCTGGGGTGACCTGTGCCGTGGCCCCCACATCCCGACCACCGGCTACATCCCGGCCTTCACGATCACCAGGTCGGCGGCCGCCTACTGGCGCGGCGACCAGCGCAACGCCCAGCTCCAGCGCATCTACGGCACGGCCTGGGAGTCGCAGGAGGCCCAGGACGCCTACCTGGAGCGGCTGGCCGAGGCCGAGCGCCGCGACCACCGCCGCCTCGGCGCCGAGCTGGACCTGTTCAGCTTCCCGGACGAGATCGGCTCCGGCCTCGCGGTCTTCCACCCCAAGGGCGGGATCGTCCGCAAGGAGCTCGAGGACTACAGCCGCCGGCGGCACTCCGAGGCCGGCTACGAGTTCGTCAACACCCCGCACGCCACCAAGGGCACGCTGTTCGAGCTCTCCGGGCACCTGGAGTGGTACGCGGAGGGCATGTACCCGCCCATGCAGCTCGACGCGGAGTACTCCGCCGACGGTGAGCTCCAGCGGCCGGCCGTCGACTACTACCTCAAGCCGATGAACTGCCCGATGCACAACCTGATCTACCGCTCGCGCGGGCGGTCGTACCGGGAGCTGCCGCTGCGGCTCTTCGAGTTCGGCACCGTCTACCGGTACGAGAAGTCGGGGGTGGTGCACGGCCTGACCCGGGCGCGCGGGTTCACCCAGGACGACGCGCACATCTACTGCACCCGCGAGCAGATGGCCGGCGAGATCACCTCGCTGCTGACCTTCGTGCTCGGCCTGCTGCGCGACTACGGTCTCGACGACTTCTACCTGGAGCTCTCCACCCGCAACCCGGAGAAGTCGATCGGCTCCGACGAGGAGTGGGAGGAGGCCACCCGGGCGCTGCGCGAGGCCGCGTCGAACTTCGGCCTCGACCTCGTCGACGACCCGGGCGGCGCCGCGTTCTACGCGCCGAAGATCAGCGTGCAGGCCAGGGACGCCATCGGGCGCTCCTGGCAGATGTCGACGATCCAGGTCGACCTCATGCTGCCCGACCGCTTCGAGCTCGAGTACACCGCCGCCGACGGTTCCCGCCAGCGGCCGGTGATGATCCACCGGGCGCTGTTCGGCTCGATCGAGCGGTTCTTCGCCGTGCTCCTCGAGCACTACGCGGGCGCCTTCCCCGCGTGGCTCGCGCCGGTGCAGGCCGTCGCGATCCCGGTCTCGGGCGACCAGGCCGACTACGTCGACGGCATCGTCGCGGGGCTGCGGGCGCGGGGCCTGCGGGTCGAGGCCGACCACTCGGACGACCGGATGCAGAAGAAGATCCGCACCCACACCCTGCAGAAGGTGCCGTTCCTGCTGCTCGCGGGGGGCAAGGACGCCGACGCGAACGCCGTGTCCTTCCGGTTCCGCGACGGCTCGCAGCTCAACGGGGTGCCGGTGGACGACGCGATCACGGCCCTGGCCGACTGGGTCGCACGCCGGGAGAACGCCTCACCGGACGAGGCGACCTTCGGCCCGCTCGTGACGCGTGCCTGACCCGGCGAGCACGATGGGTCCGCGATGAACGACGACGGGGTGACCAGCGAGCAGACGGCCGGGAGGCCGCTCGGGCCCGCGTCGCCCGGCCTGCCCCCGCAGCCCGGCCGGCCGGAGTCCGGTGTCCCGGTCGACCACCCACCGGGTGCCGACGAGATCAACGGTGCCGGCACCCCGGACGGCTTCCGCCGGCTGTGGGCGCCGCACCGGATGGCCTACATCGCGGGCGAGTCGGGCACCGGAGAGGTCGACGGCGGGTGCCCGCTGTGCGCGATCCCGGGGCGCTCCGACGGCGACGGGCTCGTCGTCGCGCGGGGCGACCTGGTGTACGCGGTGCTCAACCTGCACCCGTACAACCCGGGCCACCTCATGGTCGTGCCCTACCGCCACGTGGCGCGGCTCGACGAGCTCACCGACGACGAGTCGATCGAGCTGATGCGCTTCACCCAGTACGCGCTGCGGGCGCTGCGAGCCATGTCCTCGCCCCACGGGTTCAACCTCGGGATCAACCTCGGGCACGTCGCGGGCGGCTCGCTCGCCGACCACCTGCACCAGCACGTGGTGCCGCGCTGGGGCGGCGATGCCAACTTCATCACCGTCATCGGCCAGACCAAGGTCATCCCCGCCCTGCTGGCGGAGACACGGGCCCGGCTGGCCGAGGTCTGGTCCGAGACGACGGGTAGCGGGCGATGATCAACGAATGGGGGCGGGCGGCGATCAGCCGCAGCCTCGAGCCCGCCGGGAAGTGGCTCGTCCGCCAGGGCATCCACCCGGACGCGATGACCGTGGTCGGGACCGCCGGCGCCACCGGGTTCGCGATCTGGCTGATCCCCACCGGGCACCTGTTCGCGGCCTCGATGATCGTCTGGGGCTTCGCGATGCTCGACGTCCTGGACGGGGCGATGGCCCGTGCGCGGGGGGTCTCGAGTCCGTTCGGCGGTGTGCTCGACTCGCTGTGCGACCGGATCGTCGACGGCGCCGTCTTCGGGGGCATCACGTGGTGGGCGGCGGCGCACGACCACTGGGTGCTCGTCGCGCTCGCGCTCGTCTGCCTGGTCAGCGGCCAGCTCATCTCCTACATCAAGGCGCGGGCCGAGGCGGCGGGGCTGCGCGCGGACGGCGGCGTCCTCGAGCGCGCCGAGCGCCTCATCCTGGGGCTCACCGGCTGCGGGCTCACCGGGCTCGGGGTGTGGTGGGCCCTCGACGTGGCGCTCTGGCTGCTCACCGTCGGGTCCCTGGTGACCGTCGGGCAGCGCATCCACGCGGTCTGGGTGAGCGCCCGCGAGCAGTACGGCGCGGCCACCGGCGTCACCGGGACACCACCGGGGACGACGTCGGGTCCGACGCAGCCGCCCACGGGTCATCCCGGGGAGCCGAGCAGTCCCGCGGGGTCGAGCGGCCCGCGCGACGCCGAACGGTGAGGCCCGCAGAGCGGGCTGCCGACCTCGGTTACGCCGCGGGCTGGCGCCTGGTCCGCGAGCTGCCGGCCCCCGTCGCGCGCGGGCTCTTCGACGCCGGGGCCGACCTCGCCGTCCGGCGCCGCGGCCCGGGTCTCGCGCGGCTGCGGGCCAACTACGCGCGGGTGCGGCCGGACCTCACCGCCCCCCAGCTCGACGAGCTCACCCGCGCCGGGGCGCGCTCCTACGCCCGGTACTGGCGCGAGGCGTTCCGTCTGCCGTCGATGGATCTCAAGGAGCTGGCCGAACGCGTCGACCCCGCCGTGCACGGCCGCGAGCACCTCGACGCCGCCCTCGCCCGGGGCCGCGGGGCGGTGCTGGCGCTGACGCACTCCGGCAACTGGGACGTCGCCGGGGCGTGGCTGGTGCAGCGCTACGGCGGGTTCGCGACGGTGGCCGAACGGCTGCGGCCCGAGGCGCTCTTCCGGCGGTTCGTCGACTACCGCGAGTCCCTGGGCTTCGAGATCCTGCCGATGACCGGCGGGGAGACCCCGGTGCGGGGCCTGCTCCGCACGCTGCGGGCCGGACGGGTGGTGTGCCTCGTCGCCGAGCGCGACCACTCCCACCGCGGCGTCGACGTCGACTTCTTCGGCCACCGCGCCACCATGCCCCCCGGTCCCGCCTCGCTGGCGGCGACGACGGGCGCGACGCTGCTGCCGGTGGGCTGCTGGTTCACCGGCTCCGGCCGCGACGAGAGCTGGGGGTTCCGCGTCCACCCGCCGGTGCCGGTCGCGACGCGGGCCGACGTCCCCGCCGCGACGCAGGCGGTGGCGGACGCCTTCGCGGGCGACATCGCCGAGCACCCCGCGGACTGGCACATGCTGCAGCGGATCTGGCCGGACCTCGGCTGACCGCTCTGCCGGCGCGGGTTGCTTGAGCTTCGCAACGATCCGGTACCCGCAACCGCTTGCCGCCCGGCGGTGACGGGCGCTCGTGGTAGGACCGGTCCCGTGCTGACCTCCCGGACCGCGCAGGTGGAGGCGGAGGTGGAACGGCTCTGTCGAGAGCTCGGACCGGGCGCGCTCCTGCCGGGGGAGCGGGACCTCGCCGAGCGGTGCGGGGTGTCGCGCTCCACCGTGCGCCTCGCTCTGGCGGAGCTCACCAGCCGGCGCGTGGTCGAGCGCCGTCACGGGGCCGGCACCTACGCGCGGCGCACCGCCGCGGCCCAGCCGTTGGACGCGCTCTCGTTCCACGACGACATGACCCGCCGCGGACTGCGACCCTCCTCGCGGCTGCTGTGGTGCGACGAGATCGCCGCCGACGACGACCTCGCGGCCCACCTCGAGGTACCCGTGGACGACCCGGTCCGGCGGTTCGCCCGCCTCCGCCTGGCCGACGGCGAGCCGATGGCACGCGAGCTGTTGCACGTGCCCACCCGGCTCGTCCCGGGCCTCCGCGGCGCGGACCTCGACGGCGACGCCTCCTGGTACGGCCTGCTCGAGTCCCGCTACGGACGGCGGGTGACCGGTGGGACCCAGACCGTCGAACCGGTGATCGTCGAAGGCGAGGACGCCGCCCTGCTCGGGGTCCCCGCGGGGCACGCGGGATGGCGCTTCCGCCGGACCTCGCGCGACGAGCGCGGCACCGTCGTCGAGCGCCTGGACGCGCTGGTGCGCGGCGATCGCTACCTCGTCGAGGTCGGCATCACCCGCCCCCGGAGGCCGCCGATCTGAGACGCCGGCGCTCAGCGCAGGATCTCGACGAGCAGCACCCAGGCCCCGACCAGGCCGCCTGGGTGGTGTGCCCCTGATCAAGGGGACTCGTCGGACCCGAGGCCGGCGAGGTCCACGACGGCGAGCGAGCCCGCGTCGCGCACGGCCTTCGTGTCGGTGTCGGTGAGGTCGGCGAGCATGCGGTAGGTCAGTGCCATGGGGTCGATCCCGAGGTCGCGGGCGGCGTCGTCGTCGAGGCGCTCCAGCACGGTCTTCGAGACCAGCGTCTGACCGCCCGTGGCGACGTGCTCGATGCGGGCGCACTCGTTCACCTCGTCGCCGAGGGCGGTGACCTCGAGACGCCCGCCGGTCACGATCTGGCCGATGTAGAGGTTGGCGCCCCAGTGCACGCCCAGGTTCACCCGACAGTCGTCGAGCCCGACGCCCACGCCGTCCTCGGCGAGGTGCTCGACGATCGTCCGCACCGCCGCGGGGAAGGCCAGGGCGACGGCGAGGGCAGCCGACGCCGCGTCGGACTCCGGCGGCCGGGATGGGGCCTGGCCGCCGCCCTCCTCGACCTGGGCCGCCAGGAAGAACGCGCTCGCGCCGTCACCGGCGTGCTTGCCGACGATGCCGCCGTGCCGGGCCACGAGGTCGTCGAAGGTGGTGGTGAATCGGCGGATCAGCTCGAAGTAGGCCGGCGTGGGTAGCAGGCGGGAGAGCCGGCCGGAGGAGTCGATGTCGGCGAACACCACCGCGGTGGGCCGCCGTCGCGGTTCGGTGAGGTCGGCCATCCGGGTGAACATTGCCTCGTCGCCCTCGCTGACCAGGGCGAGCACCCGCGCGGGCAGCAGCGGCGCGAACACCAGCGCGGTCCCGGCGAGCGAGCCGTCGGCGGCGCGGATCGTAACGCCGAGCATCCCCACCGGGCGGCGACGCCTCGCCAGGTTGAGCTCCACCGGCGAGACCCAGATCGGGGCGAGGTCGCTCCCGCCGGCGAGGCGCTGCTCGAGGTCCTCGCGCACCCCGCGACGGGTCTCCTCCGACAGCATCGAGGACCACAGCGGCAGCTCCAGCCCCTCACCGAGATGCAGGCCGTAGCCCACGTCGGTGGACTCGTCGGCGCCCGCCAGGTCCAGCAGCTGCTCGGAGACCCACCGCAGCCGGCCGTCCTCGTCGAAGACCTCGGACGCGGTGCGGCTCGCCTCCAGCGCCTCGATGACGGCCTGGCGGAGCTCGGAGAGCCGCTCGTCCACCGAACGGACGCTATCGGTGCGACCCCTGACACCGCTCGACGGGCCCGGACGTGCCACTCCACCGCGGTTGACCGGGAGAGGTAGTGACATGGACCACACCGACGCGCTACGTTCATCGGGTGAACGCGGCGGGCCCCGGATCTCCCGCGGGGCTGCGGGAGGCGAACCGACGCCGGGTGCTCGACGCCGTCCTCGCAGCGGGGGAGCCGACCCAGGCGGGCATCGCCGCGGCCACCGGGCTCGCTCCCGCGACGGTGTCGAACATCGTCCGCCAGCTCGTGGGCACCGGCAGCCTCACGGCCACGACGACGGTGCGGGGCGGGCGGCGGGTGCGGGCGGTCCGGGCCGTGCCGCCCGCGGGTCACGTCGCGGGGATCGACTTCGGCCACCGCCACGTCCGCGTCGGGCTCGCCGCGGCGGACACGGTGGCACGCACCACGACGGACGGGACGCCCGAGCCGCCCGTGACCCTGCTCGCGGAGCGCGACGCCGACCTGCCCGACGGGCACGGCGCCGACGACGGGCTCGACATCGCCGTCGCGCTGCTCGACGAGGCGATGGCCGCGGCGGGGGTCGACCGGTCCGGGCTGCGCGGCGTCGGGGTGGGGCTCCCGGCCCCGGTGGACGACCGCAGCGGGGCGGTCGGCGAGCCCGGCATCCTGCCGGGCTGGGTCGGCGTCGACGCGGCGGCGCGGGCCGGGCGACGGCTGGGCATCCCGGTCGCGGTCGACAACGACGCGCTGCTCGGCACCCTCGCCGAGCAGGCCTGGGGCGCACTGGTGGGCGTCCGGGACGCGATCTACCTCAAGCTCTCCGACGGCGTCGGGGCCGGTCTCGTGCTCGACGGGCGCCCGTACCGCGGACGCGCGGGGACCGCGGGCGAGATCGGGCACGTCGTCGTCGGCGACGACGCGGGCGGGGCGGCCGGGGGCGCGGGCAGCACGGTCTGCCGCTGCGGCAACCGCGGCTGCCTGGAGACGTGGGCGTCGACGACGACCGTGGTCGGCCTCCTCGAGCCGCTCCTGGGCCGGCCGCTGTCGATCGCGGACGTGGTGGCCCGTGCTCGCGGCGGGCACGCCCCCTCGCGCCGCGTGCTCGCCGACACCGGCGGCCACGTCGGGCGCGCCCTCGGCGGGCTCTGCAGCGTCCTCACCCCAGCCCGCGTCGTCGTCGGCGGCGAGCTCGCCCAGGCCGGGGACCTGCTGCTCGACCCGCTGCACGCGGCGCTGGTGCGATGGGCGCTGCCCGGGGCGGCCGAGGGCGTCGAGGTGGTGCCCGCCCGCCTCGGTGCCCGGGCGCACGTGCTGGGAGCCGTGGCTCTCGCCGGCGAGCTGGTGCTCGGCGCGCCTCGGTGATCACGTCGAACGGATCCGCGCGACGTGCCATGATCGCCGAGGTGCGTTCATCCGTTGACCGCGGGACCGCGCGCACCTAGCCTGTGAACCGCGTCACACGCCGCCGTCGGTGCGGGCGCACGTCGACGGGAGGTCGCATCGATGACCGCGCGAGCGTCCGAGCTGCCCGCCCCGGAGGCGGTGCTGGCCGGGCTCACCGGGCAGGGCGGCGACCGGACGCCGGCGGTGTTCCTCGACTACGACGGCGTGCTCACCCCGATCGTCGACAACCCGTCCGACGCCGTGATGGGCCCCGAGATGCGCCGCATCGTCTCCGACCTCGCCCGCCGGGTCAGCGTGTGCGTCGTGTCGGGCCGGGACCGCGGCGTGGTCACCGAGCTGATGGGCCTCGACGACCTCATCGTCGCCGGCAGCCACGGCTTCGACATCTTCGACCCGCGCGCCGGGGTGATCACGCACGACGCCTCCTCGGGCTTCGAGGAGCTCGTCGAGAAGGTCACCGCCGAGGTCTCCGAGCGCGCCGCGGGCATCGAGGGCACGCTCGTCGAGCCCAAGCACGCCTCGGTCGCCCTGCACTACCGCGCGGTCGACCCGTCGCGCCACGGCGAGGTGCAGGAGCTGGTCGACGGGGTCCTCGCCGCCCACCCCGGCGAGCTGCGGGTGACCCCCGGCAAGTTCGTGCACGAGATCCAGCCGAAGATCGACTGGAACAAGGGGCGCGCCGTCGAGCACCTGCTCGACGTCCTCGACCTCCGCGGGCCCGGGATCCTGCCGGTCTACCTCGGCGACGACGTCACCGACGAGGACGCCTTCCGGGCGCCCGGCATCGCCGAGGCCGGCCTCGGCGTGCTCGTCATCGACCCGGCCGATGCCGCGGGCCGCGAGACGGCGGCCGCCGCGGTGCTGCCCGACGTCGACGGCGTCGCCCGCTTCCTCGACGGGCTGGGTCGTTAGTCACCCATGTCCACACCCGACCGAGCCGGGAGGAGACCGCGGTGACCAGTCCCGCGACGGACCACGCCACAGCCACGGTCCCGGAGGACGCCTCCGAGGGCTGGACCCTGACGTGGGAGGGAGTCGACCCCGAGGAGGAGGGCCTGCGCGAGGCGCTGTCCTCCACGGGCAACGGCTACTTCTGCACCCGCGGCGCCGCCGAGTGGGAGGACACCGACCCGCCCGCGCACTACGCCGGCACCTACGCCCACGGCGCCTACAACCGCGAGACGACGATCCTCGGCGGCCGGCCGGTGCTCAACGAGGACCTGGTCAACCTGCCGAACTGGCTGGTCCTCATGCTGCGCATCGAGGGCGAGGAGGCCATCACCCTCGCCAACGTCGAGGTGCTCGAGTACCGGCACACCTACGACATCCGGACCGCCACGGTCTCGCGGCTCTTCCGGTTCCGCGACCGCAACGGCCGGGAGACGACGCTGCGCAGCCGTCGCTTCGTCTCGATGGCCCACAGCCACCAGGCGGCGATCGAGTGGGTGATCACCCCGGAGAACTGGTCGGGCGACGTCGGCATCGTCTCCGCGATCGACGGCCGCGTCGACAACAACATGGTCGCGCGCTACCGCGACCTCGAGGGCCGCCACCTCGACCCCGTCACCCCGCGCACGTTCGGGCCGGAGGTCATCGCGCTCAAGGTGCGCACCCGGCAGTCGAACCTCTACATCTCCGAGGCCGCCCGCACCCGGGTGGCGCGCAGCCGGGGCCGCTCCTGGCAGGCCGTCGAGCCGAAGCGCACGTTGCACCAGATGAACGACTACATCCAGCAGGTGCTCGAGCTCGAGGCCCACGAGGGTGAGTCGATCAAGGTCGAGAAGGTGGTCTCGTTCTTCACCAGCCACGACAACGCGATCACCGAGACGCTGACCGCGGCCGGGCGCCACGTCGAGCGCTACCCCGACTTCGCCGAGGCGTTCGCCGAGCACGAGGCGGCGTGGACCGAGCTCTGGGACGTCTGCGCGATCGACCTGCCCTCCGAGCCCCGGGTGCAGCTGCTGCTGCGGTTCCACACCGCGCACATCCTGCAGGTCTGCTCGCGGCACACCGCCCGGCACGACGCGGGCGTCCCCGCCCGCGGGCTCAACGGCGAGGCCTACCGCGGGCACGTGTTCTGGGACGAGCTCTACGTCTACCCGTTCCTCGACTTCCGGCTGCCCGAGGTCACCCGCGGTCTGCTGATGTACCGCTACCGCCGCCTCGCCGAGGCCCGCGCGGCAGCGGCCGAGGCGGGCTACTCGGGGGCGATGTTCCCGTGGCAGTCGGGCTCGGACGGCACCGAGGAGACCCAGGTCGTCCACCTCAACCCGCTCTCGGGCCAGTGGGACCCCGACCACTCGCACAACCAGCGCCACGTCAACGCCGCGATCTTCTACAACGTCTGGCAGTACTACCAGGCCACCGACGACCTGGAGTTCCTGCGCGACTACGGCGCCGAGCTGATGCTCGAGATCGCGCGGTTCTGGGCCTCGATCGCGCACCGCAACCCGCAGACCGGGCGCTACGAGATCCACGGCGTCATGGGGCCCGACGAGTTCCACGAGCGCTATCCCGGCGCCTCCGAGGGCGGGCTGCGCAACAACGCCTACACCAACGTCATGGTCGCCTGGGTCTGCTCGACCGCGCCCCGGGTGCTCGCGATGCTCCCCGGCAGCCGTCGCCGGGCGCTGCGCACCCGGCTCGGCATCACCGACGCCGAGGTCGAGCGCTGGTCGGAGATGTCGCGGCTAATGTACGTGCCCACCCACACCGCGCCGGACGGCAGCCGCGTCGTCAGCCAGTTCGAGGGCTACGAGAACCTCGAGGAGCTGGACTGGGACGCCTACCGCGCCAAGCACGCCAACATCCAGCGGATGGACCGCATCCTCAAGGCCGAGGGATCCGACCCGGACCGCTACAAGGTCGCCAAGCAGGCCGACGCGGTGATGCTGTTCTTCCTGTTCTCCGCCGACGAGCTGCGCGAGATCCTCGGCCACCTCGGCTACGACGACATCGCGGGCGACCCCGAGCTCGCCCGCCGCACCATCGACTACTACGACCGGCGCACCTCCCACGGGTCGACGCTGTCGCTGGTGGCGCACGCCGCGGTGCTCGCCGGGATCGACCCGGCCAGCTCGTGGGAGCGGTTCCTGGTGGCCCTCGAGTCCGACGTCGGCGACGTCCAGGGCGGCACCACCAAGGAAGGCATCCACATGGGGGTCATGTCGGGGACCCTCGACCTCCTGCAGCGGGCCTACGTCGGGTGCAGCGTCCACGACGGGGTGCTGCACTTCGCGCCGCGGCTGACCACGCGGCTCGACGGCCTGCGGTACTCGATGGTCTTCCAGGGCACGAGCCTGCAGGTCTCCGTCACCGACGGCGAGCTGCTCGTCGAGGTCGCCACGGAGGGCTTCTCGCACCCGGTGAAGGTCGGCATCGGCGGCGAGGTGCGGGAGCTGGCCGCCGGGGAGCGGGCCTCGGTACGCGTGGCCGACGACCCCGGCCGGATCTCCGAGGGCACCGACGACCCGTCGGCGTCGGGGGACGGGCACGTGCTGATCGGGCGGAACGGGAGGAGCGAGCAGTGAGCAGCCAAGCAATGGACGGGGGCTTCAGGGGCGCGATCTTCGACGTCGACGGGGTGCTCGTCGACTCTCCGCACGAGCAGGCGTGGCGGCAGTCGCTGCAGGAGCTGATGGAGGGTCCCTGGTCCGACATCCGCCCGCAGACGACCTGGAGCCCGGAGGCGTTCACGCCCGAGCTCTACCACCAGCGGATGTCGGGCAAGCCGCGCAAGGCCGGGGCCACCGCGGCGCTGGAGTACTTCGGCGTGCCCGACCTCGACCGTCGGGTGGCCGAGTACGGCGAGCACAAGCAGGAGATGATCATCCGGCTGATCAAGGACGGGAAGTTCGCCGCGTACGACGACGCGGTGCGCTTCGTCATCGCGGTCAAGAAGGCCGGCATCCCTGTCGCCGCGGCCTCGTCGTCGAAGAACGCGAGGCTCTTCCTCGAGCAGGTGGACCTCGGGCGCTTCGGCGGCTCGGGCAACCTGCACGAGGTCTTCGACGTGGACGTCTCCGGGCGGGACTTCGCCCAGGGCAAGCCGAACCCGGAGATCTTCCTGACCGCGGCCGCGGAGCTCGGGGTCGACCCGCACGACGCGTTCGTCTGCGAGGACGCCACCAACGGCATCCAGGCCGCCAAGGCGGGCGAGTTCGGGGCCGTCGGGGTCTCGCGGGCCGACGACGTGGACGCCCTCGCCGCCGAGGGTGCGGACATCGTCGTCACCGACATGGGCACCGTCGACGTCGACGCGCTCTCCTCCCACCGGCTCGCGACGAGGTGAGCGGCCGGTATGGCGACCGATGAGATCCCGGCCGAGGCCCTCACCGTCGGCGTCGACGTGGGCGGCACCAAGATCGCCGCCGGAGTGGTGGACGGGACGGGCAAGCTGCTCGCCCACACCCGTCGCGAGACCCCGGCGCAGAGCACGTCCGGGGTGCTCTCGGGCATCGCTGACGCGGTGCGCGAGCTCGCCGTGACACACGACCTCGCCGCGGTCGGCATCGGCGCGGCGGGCTTCGTCGACGCCGGGCGCTCGACGGTGATGTTCGCGCCGAACCTCGCGTGGCGCGACGAGGACCTGCGCTCGGCGCTGACCGCGCAGCTCTCGCTGCCGGTCGTCGTCGAGAACGACGCGAACGCCGCGGCGTGGGCCGAGTCGCGCTTCGGCGCCGGCCGGGACCACGACGACCTCGCGGCGATCACGATCGGCACCGGCGTCGGCGGCGGTCTCGTCATCGGCGGGCGGCTGCTGCGCGGCGGGTACGGGGTGGCCAGCGAGATCGGCCACATCACGATGGTCCCCTACGGCCGGCGCTGCGGGTGCGGGCTGCAGGGGTGCTGGGAGCAGTACGGCTCCGGGCGTGCGCTGGTCACCGAGGCCCGCGAGATCGCCCGCCACTCGCCCGCGTTCGCGGCCGGGCTGCTCGCCGACGCCGGCGGCGACCCGGACGGGATCACCGGCGAGATGGTCACCGCCGCCGCGCAGCGCGGCGACGTGGGGGCCCTGCACTGCTTCGACGAGATCGGGCGGTGGATCGGACTCGGCCTCGCGCAGCTCGCGGCCGTGCTCGACCCCACGCTGTTCGTCATCGGCGGCGGCGTCTCCGCGGCGGGGGAGGTGCTGCGCTCCCGGGTCGAGGACGTCTTCCGGGGCAACCTCACCGGGCGCGGGCACCGTCCTGTGGCCGAGGTGCGCCTCGCCGAGCTCGGCTGGGAGGCCGGGATGGTCGGCGCCGCCGACCTGGCACGTACACAGAGCGACACTGCCGTCCCGGGGAGGGCGTCATGACCACCGATTCACCCGCCGGGTCGTCGCCCGACCCGGCCGCCTCGCCCGGAGCCTCCGGGACCAGACCGACGTCCTCGGCCAGGGCGATCCTGATCTCGATCGTCGCCGCGGTCGGCGGGTTCCTGTTCGGGTTCGACTCCAGCGTCATCAATGGTGCCGTCGACGCCCTGAACAGCAACTTCAACCTCACCAACAGCCCGCTGCTGTCCGGCTTCGCGGTGGCCTGCGCGCTGCTCGGCTCGGCGGTCGGCGCGTGGTTCGCCGGTCCGGCGGCCGACCGGTACGGCCGGGTGCGGGTCATGCTCATCGCGGCGGCACTGTTCGCGATCAGCTCGATCGGGGCGGGCCTCGCGTTCGCCGTCTGGGACCTGATCATCTGGCGGATCCTCGCCGGCGTCGGCATCGGCATCGCCTCGGTGATCGCGCCCGCCTACATCGCCGAGGTCGCCCCGGCCCGGATGCGCGGGCGGCTCGGCTCGCTGCAGCAGATGGCCATCGTGCTGGGCATCTTCATCGCGCTGCTCTCCGACGCCCTGCTGGCCGGGGTCGCGGGCGGTGCTGCGAACACCTTCTGGCTCGGCCTCGAGGCGTGGCGCTGGATGTTCCTCGTCGGGATCATCCCCTCGATCATCTACGCGGTGCTGGCGCTGCGCATCCCGGAGTCGCCCCGCTACCTGGTGGCCCGGGGCGAGCTGACGAGGGCGGGCGAGGTCCTGCAGTCGGTGGAGACCTCCCGTTCCCCGTCCGCGATCAAGATCAAGATCGACGAGATCGCCGAGACCCTGCGCCGCGAGGAGAAGCCGTCGCTGCGTGACCTGGCCGGACCCCGGCTCGGCCTGAAACCGATCGTCTGGGTCGGCATCCTGCTGTCGGTCTTCCAGCAGTTCGTCGGCATCAACGTGATCTTCTACTACTCGACGACGCTGTGGCAGGCCGTCGGGTTCTCGGAGTCCGACTCCTTCACGGCCTCGGTCATCAACGGTCTGATCAACGTGCTGTCGACGATCGTCGCGATCCTCATCGTCGACAAGGTCGGCAGACGCCCGATGCTCCTCGGTGGCTCGATCGGCATGACGATCACGCTCGGCATCATGGCGATCGCGTTCTCCCAGGCGGTCCCCACGGTGAGCCAGAGCGGGAAGGCGACCGTGGCGCTGCCGGGACTCTGGGGCCCGGTCGCGCTGGTCGCGGCGAACCTGTTCGTCGTGTCGTTCGCGATCACGTGGGGCCCGGTGGTCTGGGTCCTGCTCGGCGAGATGTTCCCGAACTACCTGCGTGCCGCCGCCCTCGCCGTCGCGGCCGCCGCGCAGTGGATCGCGAACTTCCTCATCACCGTGACGTTCCAGTCGCTCGCGAGCGTGGGGCTGACCCTCGCCTACGGCCTCTACACCTTCTTCGCCCTCCTCTCACTGATCTTCGTGCTGAGAGCGGTGAAGGAGACCAAGGGCAAGGAGCTGGAGGAGATGTTCGCCTGACGGCATGTGAACGGATGTGGTCGCCTGAACGACCACATCCGTTCACATGGGACCCTGTCCCTCGTGCGTGTCGGCCTCGTCTGCCCGTACTCGCTCGACGTCGCGGGCGGGGTCCAGGCGCACGCCCTGGACCTCGCCCGGGCGCTGCAGGGTCTCGGGCACCACGTCGACGTGCTCGCCCCCGCGAGCGAGTCCACCCCGATCCCGGAGTTCGTCACCCGGGCCGGCCGCGCGGTCGGGGTCCCCTACAACGGCTCGGTGGCCCGGCTGACGTTCGGGCCCGTCTCGATGCACCGGGTGCGCCGGTGGCTGCGGGCCGGCGCGTTCGACGTGCTCCACCTGCACGAACCCACCGCGCCGAGCCTGTCGCTGCTGGCGCTCGCCGTCGCCGACGGCCCCGTCGTCGCCACCTTCCACACCTCGACGCCGCGCTCGCGCACCATGGTCGCGTTCCAGCCCGTGCTGCGGCCGCTGCTCGAGCGGGTCACCGCCCGGATCGCGGTCTCCCCGCTGGCGCGGCAGGTCTACGTCGAGCACCTGGGCGGCGACGCCGTCGAGATCCCCAACGGCGTCGATGTCACCGCCGTGGCCTCCGAGGCGGCCGATCCCCTCCCGCGGCCGGGGGGCAGCACGACGGTCGGGTTCCTGGGCCGTTTCGACGAACCCCGCAAGGGCATGGCCACCCTGCTCGACGCCCTGGCGCCGCTGGCGGCGCGGCAGGACGTCCGGCTGCTCGTGGTGGGGCGCGGCGACGTCGCCGAGCTGCTCGGGCGGTTGCCCGCCCCGCTCGCCGAGCGGGTCGACGTCCTCGGGGCCGTGGACGACACCACGAAGGCCCGCGCGCTCGGGGCGATGGACGTCCTCGCCACCCCGAACACCGGCGGCGAGAGCTTCGGCATCGTCCTCGCCGAGGGCATGGCCGCGGGAACCCCGGTGGTCGCCAGCGACCTCGAGGCGTTCCGGCGGGTCCTCACCGATCCCGACTCCGGCACGGTCGCCGGCCTCCTGCTCCCGCCCGACGACGCCGCGGCGTGGACGGCGGGCCTGGCCGCCCTGCTCGGGGACCCGGCACGGCGAGCGGCCCTCGCGCGCGCCGGGCGGTCACGCGTCGTCGCGTTCGACTGGTCGACCGTCGCCACGGCGGTCGTCCGGGTCTACGAGGTGGCGGTGGCCGCCGATCCCCGGCAGGTCGTGGCGCGGGCCGAGGACGCGGTGGACGTGCCGGTCGCCGGCGGAGCGCTCGGCTCGGAGCGCGGACCCGTCGGCGCGCGGGGCCGTCACCGCACCGCGGACGCCGCGCCGGGGCGCCTACCGTCCTCCCCGTGAACCTGTTCGGCGCGGGCGGTTGGCTCGTGGTGCTCGTCGTCGTGCTCGTCGTGGTGGTGCTCCTCTGGCTCGCCACGGTGATGATCGCGCGGGCGCGCCGCCTCGACCGCCTCCACGTGCGGGTCGACGGGGCGCGCCACGGGCTCGTCGAGGCCCTCGACCGGCGGGCCGCGGTGCTGCGGGCGGTCGCCGCGAGCGCGCCCGCCTCGGCGCTGTCGCCGACCGACCGCCGCGCCCTGCGGGCCGCGGCCCGCGCCGCGGAGGCCGCCGGGGGCGAGGAGGGCCGGGAGGCCGCCGAGAACGACCTGGTCGAGCAGCGCGGACGGCTCGACACCGATCTGCTGGCCCCGGACCTGTCCGCCGAGCTCGCCGACGCGGACGCCCGCGTGGTGGTCGCGCGCCGGGTCCACAACGACGCGGTCCGGGACACGCGGGCACTGCGCGGTCGCCGGATGGTGCGCGTGCTCCACCTCGCCGGGACCGCGCCGTGGCCGCGCTACTTCGAGATCGCCGAGGTGGGGGAGGGGCCGGCCGGAGCGGGGCGGTTCGACGTCGCCGTGGCGCGGGACGCCGCGCGCGTGGTGGTGCTCGACCCCGACGAGCGGGTGCTGCTCTTCGAGGGCGTGGACCCGGCGCGCCCGTCCGAGGCGTTCTGGTTCACCCCGGGCGGCGGGGTGGAGCCCGACGAGGACCCGGCGGAGGCGGCGTGGCGCGAGCTGACCGAGGAGACCGGGATGGCCGAGGGCAAGCCCGGCTTCGGTGATCTCACCGGCCCGGTGTGGGTGCGCGACGTCCTCTTCGACCACGACGCCGTCACTTACGCCGCGCGCGAGGTGTTCTTCCTCCTCCGCGTCGACCCGGCACCCGTGATCGACGTGTCCGGGTTCACCGAGCAGGAGCGCCGGACCGTGCGCCGCCACCGCTGGTGGACCCGCACCGAGCTGGCGGCGACCGTGGACGTCGTCTACCCGCGCCAGCTCGCCGAGCTGCTGGGCGATCCGGGATCGCTGGCCCCGTCGGACCCGCCGGTGCCGATCCAGTAGCAGCCACCCTCGGGTGCAAGCGGCGCGTCGTTGCTTGCATCCAGTGGCAGGAAAGCCGCTTCGTCGAGTTCGCTCGGAGCGCCGGGCGTCTGACGGTGTCGGGGGGCGCGTCTAACATCGGGGGCGTTCCACCGCCATGAAGGACACAGCTGATGGAGGCGTTCTCGTGACCCGCCCCGACCCGACCCCCTCCGCCGAAGCCCGGGGGGTCAAGCGCGGTCTCGCCGACATGCTCAAGGGCGGCGTGATCATGGACGTGGTCACGCCGGAGCAGGCGCGGATCGCCGAGGACGCCGGCGCGGTCGCCGTCATGGCGCTCGAGCGCGTGCCGGCCGACATCCGGGCCGACGGGGGTGTCGCCCGCATGTCCGATCCGGAGATGATCACCGGGATCGTCGACGCGGTGTCGATCCCGGTGATGGCCAAGGCCCGCATCGGCCACTTCGTCGAGGCCCAGGTCCTCCAGTCGCTCGGCGTGGACTACGTCGACGAGTCCGAGGTCCTCACCCCGGCCGACGAAGCGCACCACATCGACAAGTGGGCGTTCACGGTGCCGTTCGTCTGCGGCGCGACCAACCTCGGCGAGGCGTTGCGGCGCCTCGGCGAGGGCGCCGCGATGATCCGGTCGAAGGGCGAGGCCGGCACCGGCAACGTCGTCGAGGCCACCCGGCACATGCGCGCCATCCGCGCCGACATCCGCCGGCTCTCGCGCATGGACACCCAGGAGCTCTACGCCGCGGCGAAGGACCTCCAGGCGCCGCTGCCGATCGTCCAGGAGATCGCCGACACCGGCCGGCTGCCCGTCGTGCTCTTCACCGCGGGCGGGATCGCCACCCCGGCGGACGCGGCGATGATGATGCAGCTCGGCGCCGAGGGCGTGTTCGTCGGTTCCGGCATCTTCAAGTCGGGCGACCCGGCACGGCGCGCGGAGGCCATCGTCAAGGCCACGACCTTCCACGACGACCCCGACGTCATCGCCAAGGTGTCGGCCGGGCTGGGCGAGGCGATGGTCGGTCGCACGACGTCCGACCTGCCCGAGTCCGAGAAGCTGGCGAGCCGCGGCTGGTGACGCCCCCACACCCGGGCACACGACCAGGTGGGAGGATCGCGACGATGACCGGGGAGACGAACGAGCCCGATCGCCGCGTCCGCGTGGTCCCGCGCGCGGGGCGCAGCGCGCCGTCCGGGCCCGCCCCGGTCGACGCGGACACGGACGTGCTGCCCCGCGTCGGTCCCGCCGCTCCCGGGCGCGCCCCGGCCGGCGCGGGCCCGGTGCGGCCGTCGGGCACGGCCCCGCACGGCCGCACCGGGCACGCCGCCGCGGCCGCCGTCGCCGCGGCGACGGGCGCACCCGTCGGCGAGCCACCGCGGGGCACCACCGCGCCGGACCGCGACCGCACGGACGTCCCCGACGAGGACGACGAGGCCGCGGAGGGCCCCGAGCACCGCTACGGCATGGGCACCCCGGCCCTGGTGCTCGGCCTCCTCGCCGCCGGCACCTGCTGGACCGGCTGGGCCGGCGTCGTGCTCGGGCTCTTCGGCGCGGCCGCCGGCTATCTGGGCGCGCGGCGCGCCTGGAAGGGCCTCGCCACCGACGGCGCCAGGTCCCTCGGCGGTCTCGTGCTCGGCGCGATCGGGCTGGTCGTGGGCGTCGTCGTGGTCTGGCCGACGCTCTTCGGCAGCGGGAACTTCGGGGACGGCCTGACCCTCGACCAGTGCCTGCAGCAGGCCAACGGCGCCTTCCAGATGCACATGTGCAAGTCCCAGCACATCACCGAGTTCAACCAGCGCTTCCCCAACGCCTCGACCTGACCGCGCGGCAGGGGCCGCGGGCGCCCGTGGCACCATCTGGGCGCATGACGACGCCGCGCCCGGCCGGACCCGCCGATCCCGCCGCGGAGGGGCCCACGTCGAGCCGCGGACTGGCGGGATGGGGCACTCCGGCACTGGTGCTCGGGGTCATCGCGGCGGGCACCGCCTGGCTCTTCGGCTGGATCGGGATCGTCGTGGGGCTGGCCGGCGTCGTCGTCGGCTTCGTCGGTGCCCGCAAGGCGTTCCACGACCCCGACCGTTCCGGCGGCGCCGCGCTGGCGGGGCTCGCGCTCGGGCTGGTCGGCCTGGTGTGGGGGCTCGCGATCGTCGTCCCGGCCCTGCTCGGGGTGGGTACCTTCGGTGAGGGGCTGACGCTGGACCAGTGCATGGCCCAGGCGAAGGGCCAGCAGGAGCAGCGGATGTGTGCCACCCAGCACCTCGACGAGTACCGGGCCCGCTTCCCGAACCGCAACAACATCTGACGCCGGCCGACCTCCTCACCGGGGCGGGCCGCAGGACGGAGCAGCCATGACCGCCGGGCCCCCGGTGGGAGTCCTCGCCCTCCAGGGCAACGTCGCCGAGCACCTCGACGCGCTGCGCGCCTGCGGAGCCGACCCGCGTCCGGTGCGCCGGCCGGGCGAGCTGGCGGAGGTCTCCGGGCTCGTGCTCCCCGGCGGCGAGTCGACGACGCTCTCGAAGCTGCTGGTCGCGTTCGACCTGCTCGAGCCGCTGCGCGAGCGCCTCGGCGCCGGGATGCCCGCGTTCGGGTCGTGCGCCGGGATGATCCTGCTCGCCCGCGAGGCCATCGACGCGCGTCCCGACCAGCACCAGCTCGGCGCGCTCGACATCGTGGTGCGGCGCAACGCGTTCGGCCGGCAGGTGCAGTCGTTCGAGACCGACCTGTCGGTCACCGGGATCGGGGGCGGCCCGGTCCGCGCGGTGTTCATCCGGGCCCCGTGGGTCGAGTCGGTCGGGCGTGAGGTCGACGTCCTCGCCCGCATCCCGTCGAGCGTCGGGGGCCCGTCGTCCGGGAAGGTCGTCGCGGTGCGGCAGGGCCCGGTGATGGCGACCGCCTTCCACCCCGAGCAGACCGGCGACGCCCGCCTGCACGACCTGTTCCTGCGCCGCGTCCGCGAGTACGTGGCCTGACACGGCTGGGTAGCGCGTAACCACCCAGGTACCGTGAGCCGCATGGACGCGGCGAGCATTCCGACCCCGGCCTGGCGGGAACTGGACTCCGGCACCTGCTCGATCGCCCGCACCATGGCCGTCATCGGCGAGCCGTGGACGGTGCTCGTGCTGCGCGACCTCCTCAACGGCGTCCGCCGGTTCGACGAGCTGGTCGACCACCTCGGCATCGCCCGCAACGTCCTCACCCGCCGCCTGACCACGCTGGTCGACGCGGGGCTCGTCGAGACCCGGGAGTATCGCGAGCCCGGACGGCGGGCGCGTCGCGAGTACCGGCCGACCCCGGCGGGGCGTGACCTGCGGCCGGTCCTGCTCGCGCTCATGGCCTACGGCGATCGCCACCACGCCGGACCCGACGGGGCACCCGCCGTCGTCGAGCACGAGTGCGGGGCGCCCGTGGTGCTACAGGAGGTCTGCACCGACGGGCACGTGCTCGGCCCGCAGGACCGGGTGCGGACGTTGCCCGGCCCCGGGTCCCGACGTCGGGGCGGTGCGACCGGAGCGGCACCGTCTAGGGGCGCAGGATGAGGCAGCTCGACGTGGCCTCGCCGAGCAGTCGCCCCGAGGCGTCGGTGATCGACGCCCGGGCGAGTGCCGTGCGCCGCCCCGCGGAGACGACGATCCCCTCGCAGCGCACCGGTCCGGTGTCGGCGGTCATCGGCCGGAGGAAGCGCACCGAGAGGTCGAGGCTCGTGTACCCGACGCCCGCCGGCAGCGTCGACTGCACCGCGCACCCGCAGGAGGAGTCGAGCAGCGTCGCGTAGACGCCGCCGTGCACCGAGCCGATCGGGTTGTAGTGGTACTCGGCCGGCTCGAGGACGAAGACGACGCGGCCCGCCTCGACCGACTCCACCCCGGCGCCGATGGTCGCCATGATCGGGGGTGGCGGCAGCTCACCGTCGCGGATCGCTTCGAGGAACGCGAGGCCGCTGCGCAGCGGGGCCTGGGCGGCCAGCGCGCGCGGGTCCTCCCACCCGTAGGACCGTTCCCGGACGACGACGTCGGTGCTCACGCAGGACCTCCTGAGTTGCGATGAAGAACTCAGACGCTAGGGCGTCGCCACGGTCCGGGCAACGGTCCGCCCGTCACACCCGGGCTCATCCACACCCGGCACGGCGTCCCACCGGCTCCGTCGTCCTCGGTAGACTGGACGGTCGAGGCAGGAGAGCGCGACGACACCGGGCGAGCCGGGGTCGGGTCGCGACCCGTGCCGTCGTCGGATCGCCCGTCGCACCGCTCCGGGGTCGGCGTGCGCCGGCGCCGCACGGCACGCGCGGAGACGAAGGGCGGGACAGCCATGAGCGGCCACTCCAAGTGGGCGACGACGAAGCACAAGAAGGCCGCCATCGACGCCAAGCGTGGCAAGATGTTCGCGAAGCTGATCAAGAACATCGAGGTCGCGGCACGCACCGGCGGCGGGGACCCGGCGGCAAACCCGACGCTCTACGACGCCATCCAGAAGGCGAAGAAGACCTCGGTTCCCAACGACAACATCGACCGCGCCGTCAAGCGCGGCTCCGGGGCCGAGGCCGGGGGCGCCGAGTACCAGGCCATCACCTACGAGGGCTACGCCCCCGGCGGGATCGCGGTGCTCATCGAGTGCCTCACCGACAACAAGAACCGCGCCGCGGGCGAGGTCCGCACGGCCATGAACCGCAACGGCGGCGCCATGGCCGATCCGGGCTCGGTCGCCTACCTGTTCAACCGCAAGGGCGTCATCCTCGTCCCCAAGGAGCAGGGCAGCTCCGAGCTCGCCGAGGACGACGTCCTGCTGGCGGTGCTCGAAGCCGGCGCGGAGGAGGTCAACGACCTCGGCGACAGCTTCGAGGTGATCTGCGAGGCCGGTGACCTCGTGACGGTGCGGACCGCCCTGCAGGACGCCGGGATCGACTACGACTCCGCGGAGGCGTCCTTCGTGCCCTCGATGAACGTCGAGGTCGACGCCGACGGAGCCCGCAAGGTCCTGCGGATCATCGACGCGCTCGAGGACTCCGACGACGTGCAGAACGTCTACTCGAACTTCGACGCCTCCGACGAGGTCATGGCCGAGGTCGGGTGACGAGCGGGTCGCTCGTCGGGGCCCTCGTCGTCGACACGCTGCGTCCCGAGCACGCCGGCGAGGCACTCACGGTCCAGTACGCGGCCTACCTGTCCGAAGGGCGCCGCTACGGCACGACCGAGCTCCCGCCCCTGGTCGAGACCGCTGAGGAGCTCGCGGCGGACCTGCGACGACCCGACGTCGCCGGCTTCGCCGCGTGGCTGGGACCCCGGCTGGTCGGATCGGTACGCCTGCGCGGGGTCGGGGGCGCCGACCCCGTCGCGTTCGTGCGCTGCTCGGTGGCGCCTGACGTGCAGGGCAACGGCATCGGATCCGCGCTGATCGACGCCGCGCACGCGGTGCTCCCCGCCGGGGCCACCTCGTGGCTCGTCACGGGGGTGGACAGTGCCCGGAGCCTCGCCCTCTACCGGCGGCGCGGGTACGTCGAGCGGGACCGGGAGGTGGACGCCGCGGGGGTCGCCGTGGTCCGAATGGAGCGCATCGCCCCCTGATCGGTGGAGTCGCCCGCGCGCCTGCGTGCTCCGGACCGTTACCGGCGGGCCGCCCGCCCGTTGCCTGTGGCAGGTGGCGCCGGCCGGGCGCTCCACGAGGCGGGAGCGGGGATGACGACGAGTCCCGAGTGTCCGGACGCGGCTCCCTGGTCCTGCGCCGACGAGTCCTCGCGGGCGGCCGCGTCGAGGATGGTCGCCGCCGGGCTCGTCGCCGTGGCGGCGCTCCTCGCGCTCGTCGGCCTGCTGGTGGCCGGTGACGAGGTGTCGGCCCTCGTGGCGGCGATGGTCATGCTGGTCGCCGGGGCGAACACGTGGTCGGCCCGCCCCAGCCGCAGCTGGTGGCGCGCCCTCGCGCAGTCGTCCCCGCGCACCGCGTCGGGGGTGCGCCCGTGTCCCGTACCGCGGCGCCGCGACGCGGCGGGGGAGCGGTCGCCCTCCGCGCGGCCGGTGCCGAGGTCCCGGACCTCCCCAACCCCGTCGTCGGCGACCCGGTCCTCGGCGCCCCGGCCCTCGGCGCCCCGGTCGTCGGCGACCCCGGCTCCCGCTCCTCGACGCCCGGCCCCGCAGCCCCGGCGATCGCCGCTCGCGGCGGCCTGCGAACCGTCCCTGGCTGCCCCGTCCCCGACCGGGCGGCCCTCGCCGGGTCGCCGCGTCGAGCCCTCGCCTTCCACCGTCGCCGGGCCGGTCCCCACGGCCGGTGGGAGCCACCCGGTCGATCCGCAGGTCGCGGACACGGACGTCCTGGTCCGTCCCCGGGAGCCGGAGAGCCACGCTCCGCCGTCCGCCGCGCCCGGGTTGTTGACCGCCGCCGACACCTCCGCTCCGGGAACACCCGAGAACGCCGAGCCTTCGACCGGTTCACCGCGGCCGTCGGCGTCGGCCGCGGCCCGTGCCCGCCGTCGTACCGCCACGGTCCGTTCGGCGGGGCGCCGCGTCGCAGGGACGCGCTCCCGGGCCTGCTGACCCTTCTCGACGAGGGGACCGACCCCTCAGCTTGATCTTTAACCCCGGCTTGTTCGGCTCGTCGCTCCTGTAGCGGCGCGTTTGCCCACGTCGTGCCGGGTGGCGCGGCGTTGGTTGCGGGAGCCGGGTGGGCGGCCGGGGCCGGGTCGGCTGGGTTTCGGTGCGGCGGCGGGACGGCTGGTGTGGCCGCGGAGGTGGCGAAACCCGCGACGCACCCGCGCGGGGGTCAGCCGGCCCGGCTCGGCGGGCCTCTCCCAGGGGCGTCGCAGGTCAGCAGCCAGCGGCCGGGCCAGGCGCAGCTGGGTGTAGGCGGCGATGATCAGCCAGGTCCAGCGGTCCGCGGCGGCGGGGGTCCGGATCTTCGGCGCGGTCCAGCCCAGGGTCTGCTTGAACAGCCGGAAGGTGTGTTCGAGGTCGAAGCGACGCAGGAACGACTGCCACCACCGGTCAACGTCCTGGGCGCTCGCGCCGGTGACCGAGGACCACAGCCAGACCGGTTTCGGGTCGTGGTCGCCGGGTAGCCGCTCGACCTGCAGGCGGATCAGGGTGCCGGCGATGATCGGGAGCTCGCCGGGATGGTCGGCCCACACCCCGCGGTGGGTCAGGCGTGGGGAGAGCCCGTCCCAGGCCGTGGCGCTGGCCCGGCCGTAGCGGCTGGTGTCGGTGGCGGTGGTGTGGGCCGGTGTCCACCAGGTCCCGGAGTTCGACAGGGCGAAGTCCGGGCCGTGCCGCGGCGGGCGCCCGGTGGCGGTGGCCGCGCGCAGGGTGCGGGGGCCGCGTAGGACCCGGTCCGAGCGCAGCCGACCCAGCAGCTCGACCGGCAGGTCGGCCAGCACGTGCGCCAGGCGGGTGATGTCGTAGCCGGCGTCGGCGACGATCAGGATCGGCGGGTCCCCGTCGCGCCATTGCCCGGCGGCGACGAGGCGCTCGAGGACCTCCCGGAGCTGGGCGGCGGTCACCGCGGTGGCGTCGTGGTCAGGGCCGATCCGGACCGCGTCGAGCAGCGCGGTCCACGAGCCGCGACCCGGTTCGAGGGCGGCCACGAAGGAGTACGGCCAGCCCGGGATCATCTGCGCGTTGCCCTTACCGCGGCCGTAGACATGGCAGAACATCCGCTCCGCGCTGGTCGGCGCGTCCGAGCGCAGCCACGGTGACACATCGACCGCCAGGACAAGGCGGCCATCGGCGGCTCGCGGGAGCAGCAGAGCGGCCAGTGATCGACGCAGCCGCGCCGGCTCGATCACCCCGCAGGACAACGCGTCATACATCGCGCCGTGCCCACGCCGGTGTTCGGCCACCAGACTCAGCTCGACCAGTGAGCGGACCGGGCCGTCGGCGCACAGGACCGCATCGGTGAGCTCGAACAGCGCATCCGCCCGCCCAGTGCAGGATCGGTAGAACTCCCACCGGAACCGGTCGAGTTCACCCTGCCGAAGCCGGGTGTCACCCGCGCTCGCACCCGGCCCGTAGGTCACACTCACCACCGCGGCCACCGCTTTCGTCTTCGAGCTCTGTGAGAGGAACCCGAAGAGGATCAAGCGGTGGCCGCCTCATGTACGGCCGACACGCCGCACGACCTGCATCAACTCGCCAACGGCCGCATCTCGAGGTTAAAGATCAAGCTCAGGCCTCCCGCGCCTCGGAGTGCGGTGCGACGGGCGCCCGCCCGCCCAGCTCGGGCACGTGCTTGTAGAGGGTGGAGCGGCTGACGCCGAGCATCCGGGCGATCGAGGCGACGGAGTTCTCCGGGCGGGCGAGCATCGTGCGCGCCTGGTGGACCTTCTCGGGCGTCAGCGCCGGCGGCCGCCCGAGTCGCTGTCCGCGGGCACGAGCGGCGGCCAACCCGTCCCGCGTCCCCTCCACCAGCAGCTCGCGCAGGAAGTCGCCGAGGGCATCGAAGACGTCGAAGACCACTCGACCACCCGGGGACGCCGTGTCCAGGCCCTCGTGGAGCGCCCGGATCCCGACCCCCTGGCTCCCCAGGTCGTTCACCAGGGTCACGAGCTGCGGCAGCGATCGGCTGAGCCGGTCCAGACGCACGACGACGAGGGTGTCACCCGGCTCCAGCGACGCGAGGCAGGCGTCGAGCTCGGGCCGCGCCGTGCTGCCCCGACCGGCGGACCGGTCGAGGTAGACCCGCTCGCAGCCCGCTGCCACCAGCGCGTCCCGCTGCTGCTCGAGACTCCCGACGCCGGGCGAGTTCACGGAACCGCGCCCATAACCGACCACGGAGCCGGACGAAGCCGCCGACTCCGCCGCGTGGAGACTGTGATCCGCCGCACGGTTCATGGGCGGAATAGTAGAAGAATGCCGACGAGGATGCGATTGCCCCCACCCGAGAACCCGAAGGCAGGATCGGAGCGAGTTCTCGTCGCAATTTCCGTCGCGAGCCCGACGAGCGGAGTCAAGATCGAATTCCGACGAACGGGTGGTCGTCGGTCGGCCGGGACCAGGAGTATTCGTCCAGTGACCACAACAATCGTCGACGCGAGCGCCGGCGCTGACTGTGTGCCCCCGGCGTCGTGGCGGACCGCCCGCACGCTCGGCGGGTTCATACAGGTCAGCGCGCTGCCCGCCGGTAGCCGGGGCCGGCCGGGCGCCCGCCCCGCCGAGCACGTCCGCCGGGACGGTGAATCGGTCGCCCCGCGAACAGCGGCACCCGGACACGGACCATGACGGTATCGGGGAAGTGATTCCTCCGACTCGGGGAGCCTGGCGGCGAACGAGGGTGGGGCACCGCCAGGTAGTTGAACGATCAACGTGCTGATGACGGCATGCGCGTCTCGTCTGCGCGCCGCCGTTCCCGGACGACAATCGTCCCTCGGAGGAGAATGGTCAGGACCGTGGACGGAGGTCCTTCTGCATGAGCACCGTGTCCACCCACTGCCCCTGCTTGTAACCGACTGCCGGCATTCGTCCGACGACCTCGAATCCCAGGCGCCGGTGCAGCACGATCGACGGGGTGTCGTGGCGGGCGTCCGGCAGCGTCGCGATCACGGCGACGACCTGTCGCATCTCGGTGTGGGAGAGCTCGTCGACGAGGGTCGCGAGCAGCAGGCCCCCGAGACCCTGCCCGGTGGCCTCCGGGGCGATGTAGACCGAGTCCTCGACCGTGTAGCGGTAGGCCGCGTGGGGTCGGAACCGTCCGCAGGCGGCGAAGCCCGCGACGCGCAGGCCGCCGGGAGGCGCGCTGCCGTGACCGTCGGGGAGGTCGGCGACGACGAAGGGGAGCTTGTGCTCCCGTGCCTCCGCCAGGCGGTCGCGCCAGGCCGAGGCGGACGGCGGGTCCTCGACGAAGGTGGCGATGGAGGCCAGCACGTACCCGGCGAAGACGTCCGCGATCCGCTCGGCGTCCTCGTCCTCAGCGGGCCGCACCGTGATCCCGGGGTCGGTCATGCCGGCATCCTCTCTGGCGCCGCGCGCCCCCGCCACGCCCGCTACTCGATGCGGACGAGCTGGAACTCCCACTCGCCAGACGCGTCGTTGTAGGAGGTGCGCTCGTAGACGGCGTGGCTCTCGCCGCCCACCATGCGCGACATCGTCTGCTGCAGGCCCTTCTCGGGCGTGGGGAGGGGGATCCGCTGCACCAGCGGGGGCTCGGCGGCCGCGGCGTCGGGGACCGAGATGGACCCCTCGCCCTGCAGCGGACCGTTGACGTACCGGACGGCGAACTCCCTCACAGCACCCCTCCCGAGTGATCGTTGGGTGCAGCCTACGGCGGCGCTCCGCACCCGTCACGGCGCCCAAGCCGACCCGAACAGACCAACGCGGAGGAACCGGTCGGCACCTAGCGTGGTGAGGTGCGTTCCCGCGCGCCGGCGGGACGGGCGGCGGGTGATCAGCCGCGGAGGGCTGCTCCCGAGCGCTCGAGCTCCCGCGCCTCCTCGGGGGTCGAGACCGCCGCGTTGGACCCGAGCAGCGGCCGGCCGGCCGGCTCCTTGAGCTTCACCAGCACCACCAGGCCGGCCAGGCCACCGAAGATCAGGTAGAGGGCGGGCCAGTAGGCCCAGCCCGTGGTCGGCACCAGGGCGGACATGATCAGCGATGTCGTGCCCGCGAAGGCCGACACGAAGATGTTGAACGAGATCGACAGCCCGCCGTACCTGATCTCCGTCGGGAACAGCGCCGGCAGGGTCGAGGGCGAGGTGGAGGAGAACAGGATCAGCAGGAGCGCCATCACCCCCAGCCCGAGGGCCACCAGCGGCACCGACCCGAGCGTCAGGATGTAGATCATCGGGAAGGCGAGGACGACGAGCCCGATCGCGCCGGTCAGCATCAGCGGCTTGCGCCCGACCTTGTCGGACAGGTTGCCGAGCAGCGGGATCACGAACACGGCGATCCACAGGATGACGATCTGGAGGAGCTCCGAGGTCGTCGTGTCGATCGCCCTGCCGCCGGTGTCGGTGACGTTCTTCTCCAGGAACGTCGGCATGTAGCTGGTGAGCATGTAGTTCGTGATGTTCCAGGCGACGACGATCCCGCCGGCGGTGAGCATCGCGGGCCAGTACCTGACGAACAGCATCTTGATGCCCGTACCGGCCTGGGTGCCCTCGCGCTCCTCGGACTCCGACAGCAGCGTCTGGAACGCCGGCGTCTCCTCGAGGCGCACTCGCAGGTACACCCCGACGATGCCGAGCGGCAGCGCGATGAAGAACGGGATGCGCCACGCCCAGGTGGCGGCGAACTCCGGCGAGGACACGAGCGGGATGACGGTGGCGATGGTGGCGCCGAGGGCGTAGCCGATGAACGTCCCGCACTCGAGGAAGCTGCCGAAGAAACCCCGCCGCTTGTCGGGCGAGTACTCCGCGATGAACGTCATCGCGCCCGCGTACTCACCGCCGGTGGAGAAGCCCTGGATCACGCGGCAGCACACCAGCAGGATCGGCGCCCAGATGCCGATCGTGGCGTAGGACGGGATGAACCCGAGCAGGAACGTCCCGATGGCCATCATGATGACCGTGATCGAGAGCACCCTGGTCCGGCCGATGCGGTCACCGAGGGGACCGAAGAACAGACCGCCGAGCGGCCTGACCAGGAAGGACACCGCGAAGCCCGCGAAGGTCCCGACCTGGGCGAGGGTGGGGTTGTCCGGGGGGAAGAAGTTCGCCTCGATGGTGGTGGCCAGGTAGGCGTACACACCGAAGTCGAACCACTCGGTGATGTTGCCGACCGCGGCCGCACCGACGGCGCGCCGCATGGTGGCGGTATCGGTCACCGTGATGTTCGACGGTGCTCCGTTCGACCCGACGTCCGTCCCTGTCACGTCTCGTCCTCCCCGCCCCGTGGCTCTGGTTGAACCGTGCGAGTACTGCGACCCCGATGTCCGTTTCACTTCGTGCGCGTGGGGAACGGTACTGGCCCGGTACCCCGCGTGCCCGGTGGACACCTGACGGTGACATGGAACACCGGAAACCACCGTCCGTCACCTGGAACATCACCCGAGATCGACGCGTCATACGGGGTGGATGCAGCCAGCATCCACCGATTCGCAAGCGCCGGGCTCCGACCGGGTCAGAAGGATCCGCCCACCGGACGCGGCGCGTGCACGTGGTGAGGAGGAGCCACCGGATGGCAGCAGTGTTCGTGGCGATGGTCGTCGTTGCAGGAGCGGGAGTCGCGGTGGCGTCCAGCCTCGCCGCCTACGCGCAGCGCCACTGGAAGGGCGCCCGCCCGGAGGGTGAGCAGACCCTCGTCGAGGCCTGAGGCCCCACGGCTCGCCACGGCGGGCCCACCCTGCGGGGTGGGCCCGCCGTCGTCGTTCGCGGGCTCGTCACACGGGCCACGCTTCCCGGCGCCAGGCCGCGTCCCAGAACATCCACTCGTAGCGCGACGTCGTGCGGTAGTGCCCGACGATCCGCGCCCGCTCGGCCGCGGCGAGGTCACCCGCGATCCGGTCCACGACGCCGAGCGCCGCGTCGACCACCGCCTGGAACTCCTCGCCGCCGTAGAGGGCGATCCACCGGGCGTAGAGGGGGTCGGGCGAGGACTCCGCGAGCAGCGCCTCCCCGACCCGCGCGTAGATCCAGTAGCACGGCAGCACCGCGCCCATCCCCTCGGCGAACGAGCCGCCGTAGGAGGTCGCGAGCAGGTAGTTGGAGTAGGCCAGGGTCGTGGGCGCGGGCGGTGCGTGGGTGTCGGTGTCGTCGGCCAGGGCGTCCGCGAGGGCGGCGTGCATCTCCTGCTCGGCGGCGATGGCCCCCGCGGCGTGCTGGGCGAGCAGCGTGGTGTCGTCCTCGGTGGGCGCGCGGGCCGCGAGGACCGCGAGGGCGCGGGCGTACCCCCGCAGGTAGTGGCTGTCCTGCACCACGAAGTGCCCGAACGCCGCGTGCGGCAGGGTCCCGTCGGTCAGGCCGGTCAGGAACGGGTGGGCCCGGATCGCGGCGTAGACGTCGGCCGCGGACTCCCAGAGCTCCTCGCTGAACGCCATGCGGGCAGCCTGTCACGCCGGGCACGGCGTCGCTGCTGCGATGATCACGCGGTGCGGGGACGGGCGACGGGGCTGGTGGCGGGTGTCGTCGCCGACGCCCTCCTGGGCGATCCGCGCCGTGGCCACCCGGTGGCGGTGTTCGGGGCCGCCGCGGAGCGGCTCGAGCGCGCTTGCTGGGCGGACTCGCGGCCGCGCGGTGTCGCGTACGCCGGGGTGCTCGTCGGTGGCGCGGTGCTCGCCGGGGTCCTGGGGGAGCGGGCCGCCGGACGCTCGCCGGCGGCGACGGCCGCCCTCACCGCGCTCGCGACGTGGGCCGTGCTCGGCGGACGCTCGCTCGCGGGGGAGGGCTCGGCGCTGGCCGGTGAGCTCGCGGTGGCCGACCTCGCCGCGGCCCGCCGGCGGCTGCCCTCGCTCTGCGGCCGGGACCCCGCCGCGCTCGACGCCGACGGCCTGGCCCGCGCCGCCCTCGAGTCGGTCGCCGAGAACACCTCCGACGCCGTGGTGGCGCCCCTGCTGTGGGGCGCGGTGGGCGGCGTGCCCGGCCTGCTCGGGTACCGGGCGGTGAACACCCTCGACGCGATGGTCGGGCACCTCTCGACGCGGCACGCCCGCTTCGGCTGGGCGAGCGCGCGCGCCGACGACGTCGCGAACGCCGTCCCCGCCCGGGTCGCGGCGCTGCTGGTCGCGGCGGCGGCGCCCCTGGTCGGCGGGCGACCGGTCGGCGCGCTCACGGCCTGGCGGCGCGACGCGCGACGGCACCCGAGCCCCAACGCCGGGCCGGTGGAGGCGGCGTTCGCGGGCGCCCTCGGACGCCGGCTCGGCGGTCGCACGGTCTACCCCTACGGCGTGCAGGAACGCCCGACTCTCGGCGCCGGCCCGCCGCCCCGTCTCCCCGACCTGCGCCGCGCCGTCACCCTCTCGCGGCTCGTGACGACGGGTGCGGCAGCGCTCACGTGGGGCGTGGCGGCGGTAGTCGCCCGACCGGCGCGCCGCGTCCCGGTGACCAGGCGCCGCAGGCCTCAGCGACCGTAGCGGTCGGCGAGCACCTCGGAGGTGGTACGGGTGCGGGGCGAGGCCGGTTCGGTGGGGGCGTCACGCCCGGCGCGGTCGGGCGGCGGGGGCGGCGACCCCGCGTCGGTGTGCTGCCGTGCATCCCCGTCGGGACCCTCCCCGGAATCCTCGGGACCCTCCGCCTGGGCCTTGCGGGTGCGGTACTCCAGGCGCACGAAGTACACCCATCCGCCGATCGCCATCACGCCGAAGATCAGCCACTGCCAGGCGTAGGAGTACGACGGGTTGGGGTCGGGCGGGGGCAGCGGGACGGCCGTGACGACGCCGGGCTGGCCGGGCAGGAGCTGGACGTAGCCGGGGGCGAGCGGCATCCCGACCAGCGGGCCGATCTGCGCGGCGTCCACCGCGTAGACCTGGCGGTACCCGGCCTGGGTGATGGGCGCGCGGTCGGTGGCCGACTCGTCGGGGCGCTGATAGCCGACGACCGTCACGACGCCGGGCGGTGCCGGTGGGATGGGGGGCAGCGTGTCGCCGGTCTGCGGGCGGACGTAGCCGCGGTCGACGAGCAGGGTCTGCCCGTCGACGGTGCGCAGCGGGGTGAGGATCTCGCTCGCGGCGTCGCTGTCGACGCTGCGCAGCCGGGCCAGGACCTCGCCGGAGGGCTCGTAGGTCCCGGTGACGATCACCTGGCGCCACTGCACGGCAGGCGCCGGTTCCGTGTTCGGGGGGACGAGCGAGGCGCGGGACACCGGCGCGGTGGTGACGGCGCGGACGAGGGCCTCGTTGTTGCCGTCGCGCTCCACGCTGCGGTGGAACTGCCACGGCGCGAGCAGGTAGTAGCACCCGAACGCGAAGGCGACGACCGCCAGCGTCAGGGCGATCCACCCGGGCCGGAGCAGGAAGCGCACGCGACCAGTATGGCCTCCGGACCTGTGATCGCTGTGCGGCGTCAGAGCGCACGGATCCGTTCGCAGGCGGCGTCCGCGTAGCCCCCGCCGAACAGGGCCGCGTGCACCATCAGCGGGAAGAGCTGGTGGAGGCGGACGCGCTCCCGCCGGCCCGCCGCGAGCGGGGCCGCCTCCTCGTAGGCCCCGAGCACGGTGTCCAGCTGCGGGCAGCCGAACAGCGCGAGCATTGCCAGGTCGGTCTCGCGGTGCCCGCCGTGGGCGGCCGGGTCGATCACCCACGCCCGGTCCCCGGCCCAGAGCACGTTCCCGGTCCACAGGTCGCCGTGCAGGCGCGCCGGCGGCTCGTCGGGCCCGACGTCGACGTCACCGCCGGTGAGCCGGGCGCACCCGTCCTCCACCTGCGTGGCCTGGGACGAGGACATCCCGCCGCGGTCGAGCGCCAGCCGCACGTAGGGCAGGACGCGGGCCTCGACGTACCAGTCGATCCAGTAGGTGCCCCCGGGCGCGGGGTCGTTGCGCATCGGGGCGTCACCGATCCAGGCGTCCGCGGGGCCGTCGGGCGGCGGCGAGCCGAAGGCCGGGGCGCCCGCCGCGTGCATGGCCGCGAGGCCCCGGCCGAACGCCTCGGCCGCCTCCCGCGTCGGCGAGCCCTCACCGACCGCCTCGCTGACCAGCCACGACTCGTCGGCGCCCAGCACCTCCGGGACGCCGGGCCCGCCGGGCACGGCCAACCAGCGCAGTCCGGCGGCCTCGGCGGCGACCTCGGTCGGCTCGCCGGTCTTGGCGACCACCTCGCGACCGTCGTCGAGGGTGCAGCGGGTGACCGCGCCGAGCGGGCGCGCCCGGACGACGCCGTGCCCGGTGAGCCGCGCGACCGCCTCGGAGGCGGTCACACCCGCTCCCGCACCCAGGCGACGATGCCCGGCGTCGCCGCCTCGATCATCGCGAGCACCTCGTCGAAGCCCTCGTCGCCGCCGTAGTACGGGTCCGGGACCTCGGCACCCTCGGGTGCGGCGGGGTCGAACGAGCGCAGCAGCCGGACGCGCTCGGCCGGGACGCCGGCGCGCAGCAGGTCGCGGGCGTGGTCGTTCGTCGCGGCGAGCACCAGGTCCGCGTCGGCGGTGGTGCCGTCGATCTGCCGGGCGACGTGGTCGGTGCCGAACCCGCGGGCCGTCAGGGTGTCGGCGGCGCGGGGGTCCATCGGCTCGCCGACGTGCCAGTCGCCGACGCCCGCGCTGGTGACGAGCACGCGGCCGGCGAGTCCGGCGTCGGCCAGCGCCGCGAGGAGCATCTTCTCGGCCATGGGGGAGCGGCAGATGTTCCCCGAGCAGACGGTCACGAGGTGCAGGAGGTCCGACACCGTCACATCCTCACACCCCGCGTGGACCACAATGGCGGCCACCATGAACTCCGCCGCCACCGCGATCGCCGCGCTCGAGGCCGCCTACCCGCCCGGGCTCGCGCAGGACTGGGACGCCGTGGGACTGGTCTGCGGGGATCCGGGCGAGCCCGTGACCCGCGTGCTCGTCGCCGTCGACCCGACTCCGGCCGTCGTCGAGGACGCCGTGGCCGGCGGTGTGGAGCTGCTCGTCACCCACCACCCGCTGCTGCTGCGCGGCGTGCACGGGGTCCCGGCCGACCAGCCCAAGGGCTCGGCGGTGCACCGCCTCATCCGGGCGGGCTGCGCGCTCTTCGCCGCCCACACCAACGCCGACGCCGCCCGGCCCGGGGTCTCCGACGCGCTCGCGGACGCGCTCGGCGTCGTCGTGGAGCGCCCCCTGGCACCGCAGGGTGACGACGGTTCGGTCGGCATCGGGCGGGTCGGCCACCTCGAGACCCCGGAACCGTTCGCGGCGTTCGTCGAGCGGGTCGCGGCCGCCCTGCCGCCGACGGCGTGGGGGGTGCGCGGCGCCGGCGACCCGGAGCGAACGATCCGTCGGGTCGCGCTCTCGGGCGGGGCGGGCGACTCGATGCTCGGCCTGGCCCGCGACGCCGGCGTGGACGCCTACGTCACCGCGGACCTGCGCCATCACCCCGCGGACGAGCACCTCGCGCGCGCCGGTGCGCCGGCCCTCGTCGACGTGGCCCACTGGGCCTCCGAGCACCCCTGGTGCACCCAGGCCGCCGGCGTCCTGCGCCGTGCGCTGCCGGGAGCCACGGTGTCGGTCTCCACGCGCCGGACCGACCCGTGGACTCTCGGCGCGGCGGAGGGCCCGGCGCCCGCCACCCACCGGGCGGGCACGGCCGCCGCGCCGCCGAGCCTGCCCGACGTCATCGAAGGAGCCATCCAGCCATGAGGTTGATCCAGCCGTGAAGGCCGACCCCTCCGCCCAGCGTCGGCTCCTCGACCTCGCCGCGGTCGACGCCGAGCTCGCCCGCGCCGAGCACCGTCGCAGGACCCTGCCCGAGCAGGCCGCGGTGGAGGAGGCCGAGCGCACGCTGCGGGCGGTGGCCGACGCCGTCGTCGTCGCGCAGACCGCGCTGTCCGACCTGGACCGCGACGTCGCCAAGCTCGACCGCGAGGTCGAGCAGGTGCGCACCCGCGAGACCCGCGACCGGCAGCTGCTCGAGAAGGGCTCGGTCTCGGCGAAGCAGGCCGCCGACCTGCAGCACGAGCTCGACTCCCTGGCGCGGCGGCGGGCGGTGCTCGAGGAGGAGCAGCTCGAGGTCATGGAGCGCCAGGAGGCGGCGGGGATCGACCTGCGGCACGAGACCGAGGCGCACGACGCGGCGCGCGCCGCGCTCGTCGACGCCGTGGAGCGCCGCGACGGGACCCTCGGGGACATCGGCACCATCGAGGCCCGCCGTGGCGAGGAGCGCACGGCCCTGGTGGCCCAGCTCCCCGCCGACCTCGTCGAGCTCTACGACAAGATCCGCGCCAAGAGCGGGGTCGGTGCCGGCGAGCTGACCGGCAACCGCTGCGGCGCGTGCCGGCTCGAGATGGACCGCAGCGAGCTGCGCGACGTCCAGGCCGCCGCGCCCGACGACGTCGTCCGGTGCGAGAACTGCGGCGCGATCGTCGTCCGGTGAGCTCCTCGTCGGACGCGGCCGGCGCCTGGACCGGACGGGGGACCGCCGTCCCCACCCGGGTGCTGCTCCTGCGCCACGGGCAGTCGCCGCTCTCGGTGGACCGGCGCTACTCGGGGCGCGGGAACCCGCCGCTGACCGAGGTCGGACAGGCGCAGGCGGCCGCGGCCGCGGCGTCGGTGGCCGACCGCTACCCGGCGGCCTCCGCGGTGGTGAGCTCCCCGCTGGACCGGGCCCGCTCGACGGCGGGCCCGGTCGCGGCGGCGCTGGGCGTCGAGGTGGTCCTCGACGAGGGCTTCACCGAGACCGACTTCGGGGGCTGGGAGGGGCTGACCTTCCGCGAGGCGGCCGAGCGCGACCCCGACGTGCACCGGGCCTGGCTCGGCGACTCGGCGGTGCCCCCGCCCGACGGGGAGAGCTTCGACGACGTCGCGGTGCGGGTGTCGGCGGCCCTGCGCGGGCTGCTCGAGCGGTACGCGGGAAGCACCGTCGTGCTGGTCAGCCACGTGACGCCGATCAAGACGATCCTGCGCCTCGCGCTCGACGCCGGGCCGGCGCTGCTCTACCGGCTGCACCTCGACCTGGCGTGCCTGTCGGTGGTCGACTTCTGGGCCGACGGCGGGGCGAGCGTGCGGCTGGTCAACGACACCTCCTACCTGCGCTGATCCAGCCACTCCAGCCACGCCGCGCCGGGGTGCGCGAGCCCGAGGACCCGGCCGGACACCACGCCGTCACGGACACGGACCGAGAGGCGCCCGACCACCCCGGTGACGCCCGTCCGGCACGCCTGGACGGCCCGCTCGGGCACGGGCAGGCCCTGCACGCTCTCGCGCCCCTCGGGCCCGAGGGGGACGAGCGGGTCCACGGAGACCCACTCCAGGTCGCGGCCCAGCTCCGGGAGCAGGGCGGTGAACCGGGCGCGCTCGGCGTCGGGGAGGAAGACGTGGACGTAGGTGTCGACGAGGACGAGCAGCGTGTCCGACGGCAGGTCGGCGCAGACCTTCTCGAGGGCGTCGACGAGGTCGCCGCGGACCAGCGGGGCCGGATGGGCGAGGGCGACGGCGCTCGCCGCCGCGAACCGGTCGACCGCGCCGGTCTCGGGCGGCACGCAGGCCGCGAGCCAGTCCCGGACCCCGGGCCGGTCGAGGTCGAGCGGCTCGACGTCGATGCCGACGCGGGCGACGATCTCGGGCACCGTCGCGGGCACTGGCGGGTCGCCGGCGCGGACCACGCACCTGATGCGGACCGGGGAGTCGGGGTCGCCGACCTCGCGGGCGCCGTGGGTCGCCTCGAAGGTGTAGCGGTAGCGGTCGAGGTGCAGCCCGAGCCCCGCCCCGGTGCCGAGGTCGACCAGGGCGACCGGTCGGTCCGGCGCGACGTCACCGAGCACGGCGAGCACGTCGGCGCTGCGGCCGACCTCGTTCATCTGGTAGCGGTGCACGGCGCAGAGCTGCGTCAGTGCCTCGGCCTGCTCGCGGGCGAACGCCGCCAGCGCGGGCCGGAACCCGTCGTCGAGGGGCGGCTGGCCGGAGCCCGGCGTCGGGAAGTAGCGCGCGAGGGGCTCGGGCGCCTCGCGGGCGACGAGGTGGCGGAGGGCGGCACTGAGCAGCAGCGGTGGTAGCCGGTCGGCCGGCACGGCGGCCGCGAGGTCGAGCAGGACGTCGTCCTGGGCGATCGCGCGGAAGAGCTCGGCGGTCAGCGCCCAGCTCGGCGGCGCGTCGGGCGGCGACCAGCCCGCGGCGACGCCGAGTGCCTGATCGCGCACGCGGGTCCGGGCGTCCTCGGCGCTCACGGCGCCGAGCGTAGGGCGCTCACGCCACCAGCCACAGGGCCACGGTGCCGAGGACGAGAGCCGCCGGGGCGGTGACGAGCCCCGCGACGGTGAAGCGCCCGAGCGGCTGCGGCGCCCCCTCGGCGGCCATCACCCGGCGCCACAGCAGCGTCGCGAGCGAACCGACGTAGGTCAGGTTGGGTCCGACGCCGACCCCGATGAGCATCGCGAGCACGGTCGCGGGCGTGGCGGTCGGGCCGAGGGCGGCGAGCAGGAGCAGCGTGGCGGGCAGGTTGTTGACGACGTTGGCGAGCAGCGCGGCGAGACCGGCGACGGCGAGGAGCCCGGGGAGGTCCGTGCCGAGTGGTGCCACGATCCCGCCGAGCACTCCGCCGAGACCGTGCGCGCCGACGGCGGCCACCACGATCCCCAGCGCCAGGACGAACAGGCAGAACAGGGGTGCGGCGGCCGCGATCAGTGTCCGCGGGGTGGTGCGGCGGGTGATGAGCGAGCGCGCCCCGAGCACCACCACCCCGGCCACCGCGACCCACACCGGCTCGACGCCCACCGGCGCCGCGGCGGCGAACCCGACGAGGGTCAGGGCGAGCACGGCGAGCGCGTAGCGGGGGGCGGGGGTGTCGGGCGGGTCGGCGTCCTCGGCGTCGGTGGTGTCGGTGATGTCGGGGGCGTCGGGGGCGTCGGCTCTCGACGGGGCGAGCTCGCGGCGGAACAGCCACCGCAGCCCGGCGTACTCGACCGCGAGCACCACGAGCCACGGGAGCGCCATCAGGACGGCGAAGTGCAGGAACGAGAGGTCCGCCGCACCGAACGCGAGCAGGTTGGTCAGGTTGGAGATCGGCAGCAGCAACGACGCCGAGTTCGCCAGGTGCGCGCAGACGAACGCGGCGGGCGCGACGGCGACGCGCGACCGGCGCGCGGTGCGCACGACGACCGGGGTGAGCAGGACGACGGTCGCGTCGAGGCTCAGGACGGCGGTGGTCACGGCGGCGATGGCGAAGACGCGGCGGTAGAGCCGGGTCCCGGCGTCAGGAAAGCCTCGTTCCGGACACTGGACGTCCGGAGACCGGCGTTGATCACGAGGCCGATCCCGGCGCAGAAGGGACCCGGCCCAGGTGAACACGCCCTCGGCGTCGGCGAGGTGGGCGAGCACCAGCACCGCCGCGAGGAACCCGACCGTCGGCCCGAGCCGCTCGACCTCGGCGAGCGCGCGTTCCCACGACAGCAGCCCGGACCCGACGACGAGGGCCGCGGCCGGGATCGCCGCGGCCGCCTCGGGCGCGCCGCGGGGCCGCCACACGGCGACGACGAGCAGCGCCGCGAGGAGGGCGACGGCCAGCGCGGTCGCGGCGGGTCCGGTCACCCCCTGAGGAACAGGTAGATCGCCACCGCCACGCCGAGCACGACGACGCTCCAGCGCAGGGCGTTGTCGGGCATCCGCTGCGCGACGGCCATCCCGAGGTAACCGCCGACCAGCGTGGAGGGGGCGAGCAGCAGCACCGCGAACCAGTCGACCGGTGCGAAGAGCGCGAAGAGCACCACGGTCACCGTCGCGACGACGAGCGAGAGCAGCACCTTGACCGCGTTGAGCCGGCGCATCGAGTCGGCCGAGAGCAGCGAGAGCACGGCGATGAGCACGACGCCGAGTGCCCCGCCGAAGTACCCGCCGTACACCGCGGCGACGAAGGTGACGACCGCCAGCACGACGGGTCGCTCGCGCCCGGCCTCGGACTCGCCGTCGCGGGAGGTCCAGCGCCTGATCCACGGCTGGGCGCCCAGCGTCAGGCTGGCGAGCAGGACGAGCACCGGCACGACCGCGTTGAACACCGACTGCGGGAGCACGAGCAGCAGTCCGCAGCCCGCGGCGGAGCCGACGGCGGCGGGGATGGCCGTGAGCGCGATGCGACGTCCCTGGCCGCGGAGGTCACGGCGGGCGGACACCGTGGATCCGGCGTACCCGGGCCACTGGGCGACGGAGTTGGTGACGTTGGCCGGGAGCGGCGGGAGCCCCGTCGCGAGCAGCACCGGGAAGACGATGAGGGAGCCCCCGCCGGCGATCGCGTTCACCGCGCCGGCGATCAGCCCGAGCACGACGAGCAGGATGATCTGGAGCGCGCCCGGGTGCGTCACGGCTCGGGACGCTAGCCCTGACGGGGGCACGGTGCCCGCTCGCCGGTCTGGGCGAGCGAGCGGTCCGTTCGCGCGCGTAGAAGCAGCGAGAGTGCCGCTCGCTCCCGGGGTGGCCGGTCGTGGCGGCGGCCGTCGTCTTGTCGCGGGTTCCAGCGGTGCGGCCGGTGCCTTGTCGTTCGGATTCACCGCGACAAGGCGAGCCTCGGCGGGTGGTAGCCCGCGACAGGACGGGCTGCTCGACCGTCGCGTCCCCGCCCGGTCCGTCGGCGCTACGATCGGTCACGCGGAGAAGTTGGCCGGGCGGCCGCGGCGGGCCCCACGAGGGCTCGTCGAGGAAAGTCCGGACTCCACAGGGCAGGGTGGTTGCCAACAGCAACCCGGGGTGACCCGCGGGACAGTGCCACAGAGAACAGACCGCCATCGGCGCTGCCGGTGGTGAGGGTGAAACGGTGGTGTAAGAGACCACCAGCGTCCTGGGTGACCAGGACGGCTCGGCAAACCCCACCCGGAGCAAGGTCAAGAAGGCTCCGCCGGAGACGGCGGAGCCGCGCAGGTCGTCCGAGGGCTGCCCGTCCGAGACCTGCGGGTAGACCGCTGGAGCCCGTCGGCGACGACGGGCCGAGATGGATGGTCGCCGCCCGCGGACCCGCGAGGGACCGCGGGTACAGGATCCGGCTTACAGGCCGACTCCTCCGCCACGGCGTTCCGGACCTGCGTCGTCGCGCCCGTCTGGAAGGCTCGGTCCGGTGGGTGTCCTCCCGGACCCGGAATCCGAGCCCGGACGTCGGCTCCGCGATCGGCTGCGCACGGACCTCGTCGCCTGGCTGACCCTCGTCGCGGACAGCGGGACGCCGCAGCCGGCCCCCGTCGCGTTCCTCTGGGACGCCCGGACCGGGGACGTCCTGATCTACAGCCAACCGGACGCCCGCCGGCTCGACTGGCTCGCCCGCCGCGACCGTGCCTCGTTGCACCTGGACGACGACGGGCAGGGGCGCGACTACCTCGTCCTGACGGGGACGCTGCGCCGGGCCGGTCCCGACCACCCGGACGCCGACGAGCACGAGGGCTTCCTCGCCAAGTACCGGGCCTCGATCGACTCGAGGTTCGGGTCTGTCACGGGGTACGCGGCGCGATTCTCCGTCCCGCTGCTCTTCACGCCGGGACGCGGGCGGTGGATGTAGACCCCCGGGATCAGTCCGTCAGGCTCCCCGATCCGTTCTCGCGCTCGAGGGCCGCGGCGATCGCGCCGTACGCGGACCGGTGGCGGCCGATCTCGGCGACCAGCGTGTCCGTGTCCACCTCGCCCTCGGCGTCCAGCCCGTCCCGGACGGTCAGGCTGATCCTCGTCCGCTGTCCGAGCGGCTGGACCCGTGCGCCACGCCCCCACGCGTCGTGCACGGTGACGCCGCCGTCAGGGGAGAACTGCGGCGGCGGCGCACCCTCGCCGTCGCACGCCGCCTCGATCACCGCGCGGAGCGCGGACGCGCGGTCGCCCGGGTCGGATCGGGCCGGTTCGTCGAGGCACACCGCCCGACGCTACCCACCGGGCGGCGTAGTCCAACCGTGCCGTCGTGCTACCGTCGACACCGTTGCAGTCTCGTTTTCCTCGCTGTGCTCGAGCTCCGTGGATCATGTGACACCGGCCGGCTCGCACTACAGAGGGAACATCGCCTTCTTCTGTGATCCGGTGTCGGGCAACGCCCGTGGACAGGTCGTCCACGGACCGTCCGACCCGAAAGAGGATGGATGACTGAAGGAACCGTCAAGTGGTTCAACGCGGAGAAGGGCTTCGGCTTCATCGCGCCTGACGACGGCGGCAAGGACGTGTTCGTCCACTACTCCGCGATCCAGGGCAACGGCTTCCGCTCGCTGGAGGAGAACCAGCGGGTGAGCTTCGAGTCCAGCCAGGGCGCGAAGGGCCCGCAGGCCGACTCGGTCCAGGCTCTCTGACAGAGCCCGACTGGGCCGGGCGCCGCCGTCAGGGTGATGCGCCGGGCCTGCCGGGGCTGTGGTCCTGCGCCTCATACCCGCGGGCCACAGCCCCACCGCGATCCCGGTGGAGGATATGGGGATGGCGGACGACGACCTCCCCCTCGTGGGCGCACCGGGGGAGATGAACCCGCTCGAGACCATGATGTGGCGGGCGGAGACGGACCCGCGCCTGCGCGCCACCGTCGTGATCGTCGACGTTCTCGACACCGCGCCCGACTGGCCGCGGCTGGTCGCCGCCCACGAGTGGGCGACCCGCGCCGTGCCCCGCCTGCGTCAGCGCGTGGTGGAGCCGTGGGGGTGGGGCGCGCCCGCGTGGGCCGTCGACCCCGACTTCGCCCTGCCGTTCCACCTGCGTCGGATGCGGCTTCCCGACAGGAATGCAGGACAGCACGCCGAGACGGGGCGCCTGCGCGATCTGCTCGACCAGGCCGCCCTCGCGATGATGACGCCGTTCGACCGCGACCGCCCGCTCTGGGAGGCCGTGCTGGTCGAGGGTCTCGACGGTGGGCGTGCCGGCTACCTGCTGAAGGTGCACCACAGCCTGGCCGACGGACTCGGGCTGGTGCAAATCCTGGGGCTGCTGCACAGCGCCGTCCGGGAACACACCGACGACAAGGCCGACGCCCCGCTTCCGGCGGCGACGCCGGCCTCCAGTCTCGGCCTCACAGCCGCCCAGACCGCCCGCGCCCTCGCCGCTGCCCCGTCCGCCGCGCTCGACGGGCTGCGCGCCGCGACGTCGCTGATCCGCCGGGCGGCGACGGCGCCCGTGGCGACCACCACCGACGGCTGGGACACCGTGTCCTCGGCGCTGCGCGCGGCGGTCCCGCCGTCCGCGTCGGGATCGCCCCTCCTGCGGGCGCGCAGCCTGAACCGGCGTCTCGAGGCGCTCGACGTCGACCTCGCGACGCTGCGGGCCGCCGGCCGTGCCGCGGGCGGCTCCCTCAACGACGCCTACCTCGCCGCACTGCTCGGTGGTCTACGGCGCTACCACCTCGAGCTCGGCGCCCCCGTCCCCGCGCGGATCCCGATGGGGATGCCCGTGAACACCCGCGACCCCTCCGACCCGGTGGGCGGCAACCGCTGGGCGGGCACCCGCTTCGCGGCGCCCCTCGACGACGCCGATCCCGCTGCCCGGATCGCGCGCATCCACGGGCTCGTCCGGGCGGTCACCGGGGAGCGCGTCGTCGACGCGCTGGGGATCATCGCCCCGCTGCTGGCGGTCCTGCCGGCCCCACTGCTCACGCGCATCCAGGGTGGCGCCACGAGCGCCAACGACCTCCAGGCCAGCAACATCCCCGGCATGCGCCGGCCCACCTTCCTCGCGGGCGCACGGATCGAGCGCAGCTACCCCTTCGCCCCGCTGCCCGGGGGCGCGGTCATGATCGCGCTCACGTCGCACGAGGACACCTGCTGCGTCGCGGTGACGCTGGATCCCGCGGCGATCACCGACCCCGACCTGTTCCGGGACTGCCTCGTCGCCGGGTTCGACGAGGTCCTCGGGCTCGCTGCCGGGGGCTGAAAGGGGCTCAGGGCGACGGGCTGGGCAGGGCCGCGCGCAGCGCCGCGTCCGCCGCCTCGTACCCGATCCGCAGGGCCTCGGCGAGCAGGCCGAGGTCGGTCGACGTCCGCGACACCGCGGGCGCGTCACCGGGTGGCCGCACGTGCAGCAGCCGGCCCTCGGCCTCCAGCGCGTCGAGGAGGGTCTCGGTCTGCCGGGCGCGCTCGACCCGGTGGGCCCAGGGGTCGACGACGCCGGGTGCGTGCCGGCGCAGCCAACGCCGCACGACGCCGTCGACGACGCTCGGGGGTTCGGCGGGGACGTGTCCCGAGCCGTGCGTGCGCAGCACGATCAGGTGCGTCGCGCCGTGGGCCAGCGCGGTGTGCGCCGCGACCGGTTCGACGAGCCCGCCGTCCACCCATCGCCGGCCCGCGAGCGCGACCGGCGGCCCGGCGAGGGCCGGCAGCGTCGAGCTCGCCTGCAGGGCGCGCCGGAGGTTGGGCGGTCCGTCGAGCTGCGGAGCGAGGTCGGTGGCGGCGCCGGTGTCCGCGTCGGTGGCCATCGGGTGGTAGGTCACCGGGCTCGCGAGGATCGTCGCGAAGGGCATCGGCACCTGGTGGACGTAGACGTGCTCGACGAGGTAGGAGAGGTCGACCACCCGGCCGCCGTACAGCACCCGGCGCGGGTCGATCGTCCCGCGCATCACCGAGCGGTCGGTCCAGGGTGACATCGCCTCGCGCGCCTTCCCGGCGACGAGCCACGCCGCGTTCAGCGAGCCGGCCGATACGCCGTAGACGTCGTTTAGCAGCGGGGTCAGGCCGTGGTCCTCGACGGCGGCAGCCATGCCGGCCGAGAACGTCGCGCGGCTCCCGCCGCCCTCGACGACGAGGGCGACGCGCGCCTCGTCGTCGCGGCCCTGTTCCCGACGGCGGGCGAGCACGTCCAGCACCCTCACCGGGCCTCCTCCCGCCGGCCGACGACGACGGTCGCGTCGGCCTCGTCGTCGTGCTCGACGTCGGCGGCGAGGCCCGCCACCGCGACCGCCTCCCGCGCGGCGCTCGTCTGGTGGCCGGCGCACTCCAGCAGGACGCGGCCGCCCGGGGCGAGCCACCCCGGGGCGAGCGCGGCGATCCGGCGCAGGACGGCCAGGCCGTCGGGCCCGCCGTCGAGGGCGGCGCGCGGCTCGTGCTCGCGGGCCTCGGGCGGCATGGTCGCGAGGCTCGTCGTGGGCACGTAGGGCGGGGAGGCGAGCAGGACGTCGACCCGGCCGCGCAGGCCGGTGGGCAGGGCGTCGTCGAGGTCGCCCTGGTGCACCCCGGCGCGGGGCGGGACGGTGCGCCGGGCGCAGGCCACGGCGACGGGGTCGACGTCGGCGGCGTGCAGCTCGACGTCGGCGACCTCCGCGGCCACCGCCGCGCCGAGCGCCCCGGACCCACAGCACAGGTCGACGACGACGGCGCCCGGCCGCGCCGCGGCGACCGCCCGGTCCACGAGCAGGCCGCTGCGCTGCCGGGGCACGAACACACCGGTCGCGACGGCGATCCGGCGTCCCCGGAACTCCGCCCATCCCAGGAGGTGCTCGAGCGGCTCGCCGGCCTCGCGGCGTGCCGTCAGGGCCTCGAGTGCCTCCGGGTCGGAGGCGGCGGGGTCGGCGAGCAGCAGCGAGGCCTCCTCCTCGGCGAACACGCACCCGGCGGCGCGCAGCCGGGCCACGAGGGCCGCTCCCTCCACACCGCCAGTTTGCCTGACGGCTCGTGCGTGCCCTATCGGTGTGCTGAATGGGATTGTCGTGTCAGGACACGACAATCCCATTCAGCACACCGATAGGGCACGCACGAGGCCGGAGGCCCAATGCAGTACGGCGACTACCAGCTGGAGATTTACGGCGCCGGGCTGAAGGGCGTGCTGCCCCGCTGGCCGGTCGACTTCGCGGGGCTCGAGCGCGCGGCCGCGGCGGCGCTGCCGGACTGGATCCTGAACTACGTCGCCGGCGGGGCCGGCGACGAGCGCACGCAGCGCGGCAACGCCGAGGCGTTCGGCTGGTGGGGGATCGTCCCGCGGATGATGGCCGGCGCGTACGAGCGTGACTTCACGACGTCGATCTGCGGCGTCGCGCTCCCGACGCCGCTGTTCTGCTGCCCGATCGGCGTGATCGGTATCTGCTCGCAGGACTTCCACGGCGACCTCGCGGTCGCGCGGGCCTGCGCCAGGACCGGCGTGCCGATGGTGATGTCCACCCTCACGCAGGACCCGCTCGAGGACGTCGCCGTCGCCCTCGGCGACACCCCGGGCTTCTTCCAGCTCTACACGCCCAAGGACCGCGACGTCGCGGTCTCGTTGATCCAGCGTGCGGAGAAGGCCGGGTTCTCGGCCCTCGTCGTCACCCTCGACACCTGGGTGACCGGCTGGCGCCCGCGTGACCTGAACACCGCCAACTTCCCGCAGCTCCGGGGGCACTGCCTGGCCAACTACTTCTCCGACCCGGCGTTCCGGGCGCTGCTGGACGCGCCGCCGGAGGAGGACCTGCGTGGGGCCGTGTCGCTGTGGTCGCGCCTGTTCGGCCACAGCGTCGGCTGGGACGACCTGGCGTGGATGCGCGAGGCGACCGACCTGCCGATCCTGCTCAAGGGCATCAGCCACGCCGACGACGCCCGGCGCGCGGTCGGCCTCGGCGTGGACGGGCTCTACTGCTCCAACCACGGCGGACGCCAGGCCAACGGCGGGCTGCCCGCGCTGGAGACGTTGCCGGACGTGGTCGCGGCCGCCGGGGACGTGCCGGTGCTGTTCGACTCGGGGGTGCGCTCGGGGGCGGACGTGGCGAAGGCGCTCGCGCTGGGGGCCTCGGCGGTGGGCCTCGGGCGGCCCTACGCCTACGCGCTGGCGCTCGGCGGTGAGGACGGGGTGGTGCACCACCTGCGCTCGGTGCTCGCCGAGACCGACCTGATCATGGCCGTGGACGGCTACCCGACCCTGGCGGACCTGCGGTCCGAGGGGTCGGTCCGGCGGCTGCCGCACGAGGTGCGCTGACTCAGCCGCGGCCGCCCCGACGACGGGCACACCACGCAGGCTTTGGAGTCTTGGGCCTGGGTGGTGTGCAGCTGATCATGACCCTCGACCGCCGACTGGTTGCGACCGCCCCCTGAGGACAAGCCCTCCTCGGCTGCGCCACGTGCTCATGATCATGGTGCGGGGGCCGACGGCTCAGTCGTGCGCGACCAGCATCGTCGCGCCGCCGGTGGCGAAGTTCGGGACGTCGCCTGCGGCGGCCTGACCCTCGGGAGAGCCCAACGCGGACTGCAGCGACTCCAGCGAGTCGAAGGCGAGCTCGGCGATGAGGTGGTACGGCGGCTGCGAGCCGTCCAGCGTGGACAGGTGCCGGTAGGTGAAGCTCCGGCAGTCCGGGATCTTGTTCGCGAGCGGGACGTGCGTGCTCGTGTAGTACTGGTCGAACGCGGCGGGGTCGTCGGGCTGTCCGTAGAGGACCGTGAGGATGTGCACCACGTCACCCTGGACCAGTCGTCGTCGCCAGGTCACCCCTCCGAGCGGAGGGTGATTCGACCTCCGCGCCGACGACGGCTGAGGGGAGCGCGCGGAACGAGCGCGTCCCCCCAGCGTCGACCTGGCGCGACTACGCCGCGTGCTTCTCGACGACGGCCCCGAGCCGGGGCAGCGCCTCGATGACGTTCTCCTGGGCCTTCGGGCGCAGCCTCGAGTAGACCGAGGTGACCGCCTGCCGGTTCGACTTCTGGGCCCGCAGGTCGGTGACGCCCAGCAGGGCCTCCGACACCGGCTGCGGATGGGCGGCGAGGTAGGCGCCGAAGTCTCCGGTGGGCGACGCGTTGTAGGCGGTCCAGTGGGGCTCGAGGGCCTCGACGAAGTCGTCGAGCAGCGTGTTGATCGCGCCCCAGATGATCCCGGGCTTGATCTTCTTGACGGCGGCGTACCCCGTCTTGATCACGCCGCCCGACAATCCGCTCTTGTCCCGGACCTCGTCGTCGACCAGCTGGGTCAGGTCGTCGACGACGTATCCGCGCTTGTCGGAGTCGAGCAGGGCTGCCTTGAGGGTGACGGCCACGCGAGGTGTCCTTCCACGGGGGAGCAGGGCCAGGCGACGGTACGACACCCGGACGTGATCACCCCGCGCGGCCCCGAGAGCGAATGACATCCGTGTGGTTCGTCAGGACCCCTCGTCGTCGGCCCCGTCGTCGTGGGCGGAGACGAAGTCGAGGAACGAGGCCCACGAGTGGTCGTGCGCCCGGCGGCCGGCGAGCACGCCGAGATGCCCGCCCGGCTCCACGGAAAAGCGAAGATCCGACGACGAGGTCAGCAGCTCGGTCCCGCGCCGCACCGCGGCCACGGGCGCGATCCCGTCGTCGGCGCCGGCGATCAGCAGGACCGGGGTGGTGACGTCGGCCAGCCGGACGGGGCGGTCGCCGATCCGGACGGAGTCGCTGGCGACCTCGTTGTGCCGGATCACGTGGTGGTAGACCTGCCCGAACGCCCGGCCCGGGTAGGCCACCATGTTGTTCATCAGGATGTCGACGGCCTCCATCTGCTCGAGCAGCTGGCGGTCGTCGAGGTGGGTCAGGATCGTGACCGGCTTGGTGACGTAGCGGTCCACGCTCACGACCTGGAAGGCCGCGCGCACCGCGGGCGCCGGGAACCCGCCGAGCAGGCGGTAGAGCGTCGTGAAGATCTGGCCGCCGGTGTACTCGGCGATCGAGCGGAACGGGGCCACGATCGGCACCGCCTCGACGTCCACCGGTGCGGCGAAGGCCGTGACCGAGGCGATGGGCAGCTCGGGGTAGGCGGCCGGGGTGAGCAGCACGAACAGTCCCCCGAGGCTCCAGCCCGTGAGGTGCACGGGGCACCGCCGGCCGTCCACGGCCTCGTCGTCGCACACCCGTCCGACGGCGGCGGGGACCACGTCGTCGACCCAGGTCTCCAGGCCGCGGCGCCTGCCCCGCCAGAACGCGGGGTCGTAGGTGACGACGTAGACGGTGCGCCCCTCGCCGAGGAGGAACTCGACCAGGCTGTTGCCGCGGCGCAGGTCGAAGGCGAGGTCCGGCGCCCCGAGGGGTGGCACGAGCAGGATCGGGAGCCCGACCCCGGTCGGCCCCTCGGGCAGCGGCGCGTAGCGGTGCAGGGTCCAGCCCCGCCCGCCGGTCACCGCGGTGCGGGGCATCCGTTGGGTGTCCGCGAGGTGGCCGTGCCAGACGCGGTCGCGGACGTTCACCGCCGCCGACCCGAGCCGCCCCAGCACCGAGCCCGCCTCACGCAGCGCCGCGTCCAGGACGGTGGGCGTCGACGACGGGTCGGCTGGCTCCTGCACGACGGGCGCGGTGGAGTCGTCCCGGTCGGACCAGGAGGCAGGCGCGGCGGGAGTCACGGCGGCATCGTAGGGCTGTTCGGGGGATGAGTGCGGGTGGACGCCGTCCGGTCGGCGGTGCGCGGTTGCCCGGCGTGACGCGACGAGCGGCCGCCGGAGCGCGACGGGCAGGGGTTCGCGCTGGTCCACAGGACGAGAGCGGACGCCTCGGCCGGGTGAGAGCCACGCCCACTCGGACGCAGGATCCGCCGCCTGATCGTCAGAAGGACGACTACGCCTTTCGTCCGTTTGACTGGGCACACGGCGCCCGGAGCCGGGCAGGAGTCCGGGTGCCGTGGTCCCGGGAGGAGCCGGGGGCCGGTCGGAGCGGCGGGAGGAACGCGTGGGAGCGAGCACGTCGGGCGCGGGCGCCGACGGTGTGGTGGCCGGGGGGATCGCCGCGGCGTCGATCGCGCTTATGGTGGCCGACGGCGGGACCGGGGCACGACGACGTCGGGTCGCGGCGGCCGGGGTGGCGCTCATGGGCGCCGCCGCGGTGAGCACGGCGGTCTTCCAGACCGTCACGGGCACCTCCACCTCGCTGGCGATGGCCCCCGGGCTCGGGGCGCTGTTCGCCGGTTCCTCGACCCCGACCCTCCAGGGCCCGGCGGTGCTGCCCACCGGCGCCGTCGCGCCCGTGATCACGGACCTGGGCCCGGTGCCGGGTGCCGTCGGGATCGTCGCCCCGCCAGCAGGCACCCGGGTCGACCTGCAGGCGCAGCGCGCGCCGCTGTCCGGTCCGGGGGAGTCAGGCGGCGGGCTCCTCGGTGGCGCCCCGGTCGCGCTCGCCCCCGCGCCCGGTGGTGGCAGCCCAGCGACGGGTGCGCCGGGCGGGCCCGGGTCGCCCGCGGCGGGCGTCCCCGGGGCGCCGGGCGGCGGCTCGGGCTCCGGTGGCCCGGGCTCGGGTGGCCCGACCGGTTCGACGACGACCGGGCCCGCGGGCCCGACGACGAGCTCGCCCACCTCGGTCCCACCGACCTCCACGACCCGGCCCGCGCCCCCGTCGACGACCCGCCCGTCGCCCACCTCGACCACGCCCCCGTCGACCTCGACGGTGCCGCCGCGCCCGTCGAGCCCGGCGTCGTCGGCGCCCGCCTTCTCCTCGAAGCCGTCGTCGGGGTCGTCGAAGCCCTCGTCGGGCTCCGCCTCGCGCGAGGGCCGGCCCTCCGGCGCCGGGTCGTCGGGCGGCGCGAGGTCCTGACGGAGGCCCGATTCGCGTTGTTGGGCGCTTGGTGTCGGTGATGCGTGCGAAGATGCCGCGTCACACGGGTGGCCCCGATCCGGCCGCCCCATGACACGGTGCGGACGCCGCGGCGGTCCGGGTTGGGGTGGATCAGATGACTGAGCCGGATCGCGAGCCGCAGGACGGTGACCCGTTCGCACGCCCGCAGGGTGAGCAGGCCGGATCGACGGGCGCCGGTGCCCAGGAGTCGTCCGGCTACCCGCCCCCCACCGCCTACCCCGGCGGCTCCGCCACCGGATCGTCGTCGGGCTCCCACGGTTCCTCGGGACCGTCCTCGTCCGACTCCGGGTCGTCCGGGTCGCCCGGCTACGGCCAGCCGGGTCACGGCCAGACCGGCTACTCCCAGCCGGCCTACCCGCAGACCGGCTACGGCCAGCAGGGGTACGGCCAGCATGGGTATGGACAGCAGGGGTACGGGCAGGCGGGGTACGGGCCGCAGGGGTACGACCAGCTGGGATATGGCCAGACCGGGTACGGCCAGCCGGCATACCACCAGACCGGCTACGGCCAGACCGGGTACGGCCAGCCGGGCTACGGGCAGCCCGGCTACCCGCAGCCGTCGCCGTACGGCCAGTCCGGCGCCGGTCCCATGAACGGGCTGGCGATCGTCTCGCTGGTGCTCTCGTTGCTGGGGCTGTTCTTCTACGTGACCGCGATCGGCGGAGTGATCTGCGGGCACATCGCCCGGCGCCAGATTCGCGAGGGGCACGAGTCCGGCGACGGCATGGCGCTCGCCGGTCTCATCATCGGCTACATCATCCTCGCGCTCGGCGTCCTGCTCGTCGTGTTCTTCATCGTCGTGATCGCCGGCGCAGCGGCGTCAGGTGTCAACTCGTACTGACCCCGGCCGCGCGCGACCGCCCCGGCTCCGCGCGGGGAAACCGTGCGCGGTGAGGTCTGGGTCAGTGGCGCCCGAGGCGCAGGTTGCGGCGCTGCTCGGCACGCAGCTGGTAGATGACCACCGGGAGCACGACGAGGGCCACGAACGGCAGGCCCACCATGGGCAGCACGAACAGCGCGACGAGGCCCAGCAGCATGACGACGAGCGCGGTCACCGGCGAGGTGGCGATCTCGCGGGCGCGGACGAGCCACTCGGGCATCGGGCGCGCCGTGGTGGTGGGCTGGTCGGCGCGCAGGTCCGGCAGACCGATGCGGGGCAGGGTCGGGGCGTTGTGGGGCCAGGGCAGTGCCATTGGGAGCGCGAAATCCTTTTAGTCGGGAGCGGATCGGTCGGGGGAGGAAGAGCACCGGGCCCGGTCGTGGTCGATCGAGCCCGGCATGGAGTCAGACGTGTCGTCCGGGACGCGGTTGCCCCCGGCGGAGGTGTCGATTCGGCAACGGCCGGCGGGAACGTGCCAGATCCCGGACAGTGTGCTCGTGCTTCGCCGGACAAACCAGCACGCGCTGGGGTGGTTCCGCCCTAGGGTGTCCGCCCGTGCCTCCTGCGAACCACCCGGATCCGGACGTCGAACGCCCGGCGGACGGCCTCGATCCCGACGTCGCGGCGCTGCTGGAGCGCCTTCGCGACCGGGGCGAGCCGGCCATGTTCGCCGGCACCGGCACCCTCGAGGGAGTGGCCGCGGCCCGAGCGCGTTTCGCCGGGCTGATGACCGAGACGGTGCGTCCGGTCGAGCGGGAGCCGGAGCTCGTGACCGACGGCCCGGTGCCGCTGCGGGTGCACCGTCCGAGCAGCGAGGCGTCGGGCGCGCTCGTGGTGTACGTCCACGGCGGCGGTTGGGTCCTCGGGGGCGGCGCCGTCTACGACCCGATCGCCCAGCGCCTGGCCGAGGACACCCACGCCGTCGTCGTCGCCGTCGACCACCGCCTCGCGCCCGAGAACCCGTTCCCGGTGCCGTACGACGACGTCCTGGCGGCGCTCGCGTGGATCGTCGAGCACGCCGGCCGCTGGCAGGCCGACCCCGCCCGGCTGGGCCTCGCGGGGGACAGCGCCGGGGCGAACCTCGTCGCCGGGGCCGCCCTGGCCCGGCGCGACGCGGGCGCCCCGGCCGCCGTGACCCTGCTCGTCTACCCGCCGCCGGACTTCGAGGGCCGGTACCCCTCGGTGCGCGAGAACGGCGATGGCTACTTCCTGACCGCCGCCGACGTGATGGCCTGCAGCCGGCTCTACCTCGCCGGGACCTCGCCGGACGGCGACGTGCGGCTCTCACCGCTGCGCACCGACCTCGCCGGGCTGGGTCCGACGATCGTCGCGACGGCCGGGTTCGACCCGCTGCGCGACGCCGGACACGCCTTCGCCGATGCCCTCGCCGTGGCCGGAGTGGACGTGCGTCGCCGCGAGCACCCGTCGTTGGTGCACGGGTTCCTCGGCTTCACCGGGGTCTCTCGCGCGGCCGACGACGCCGTGGCCGCTCTGCACGCCGAGGTGGCTGCCGCCCTGTGAGCACTTTCCGGGGCTACGACCCCGGAAAGTGCTCACGAGGGCTCCGCCCACCTACGAGAACGAGTGCTCCGCCGTCGGGTAGACGCCCTCGCGGACCTCGTGCGCGAACTGCTCGGCCGCGCCGCCCAGCACCCCGGCGAGGTCGGCGTAGCGCTTGACGAACCGCGGCACCCGCCCGGTGTTCAGCCCGGCCATGTCGGGCCAGACGAGCACCTGCGCGTCGGTGTCCGGGCCCGCGCCGATGCCGATGGTCGGGACTCGCAGCTCGGCGGTCACCCGCTTCGCGACGTCGGCCGGGACCATCTCGAGCACCACGGCGAAGGCGCCCGCGGCCTGCACCGCCAGCGCGTCCTCGATCAGCTTCTCCGCGCCCGCCCCGCGGCCCTGCACCCGGAACCCGCCGAGCGCGTGCTCGCTCTGCGGGGTGAACCCGAGGTGGGCCATGACCGGGATGCCGGCGTCGGTGAGCGTGCGGACCTGCCCGGCGTACTGCGCGCCACCCTCGAGCTTCACCGCGGCGGCACCGCCCTCCTTGAAGAACCGCACCGCGGTCTCCAGGGCCTGCGCCGGGGAGGACTGGTAGGAGCCGAAGGGGAGATCGGCGACGACGAGCGCCCGCGACACGCCCCGCACGACGGCCCTGGTCAGCATGAGCAGCTCGTCGACCGAGACCGGCACGGTCGAGTCGTAGCCCAGCACGTTGTTCGCGGCCGAGTCCCCGACGAGCAGGACCGGGATCCCGGCCTCGTCGAAGATCCGTCCGGTCGGGAAGTCGTAGGCGGTGAGCATCGGCCAGCGCTCACCCGCGTCCTTCCACTGCTGCAGGTGGTGGATGCGGACCCGCTTCGGGAGTGGGTGCGCAGCCTGCGGTTCGGGTGACGTCATCGTCTCCGTCCTCCTGCCTCGAGGCCCGCGGCGCGGGTCCCCGGGCGTGCCGAGGGTCTGGTCGGACTGCGGGAGCCTCGCACCACGGGCGCGCCGGGCGAAGCGTCCCGGGACACGGTGGGACGAGCTTCACAGCGGCGTCCGCTCTGAAGCGTGAACGGCGCCGTTCTGACGTCTGACGCCAGGAACGTGCCGTTGCTGGCACGGCGGGCCCCGCCGACGACGCCGACCGGGGGCGGACGTGGGACCCACGCGGCGGTTGCGAGGATGACCTGCGTGTGGCGACGGGGCGCGGGGACCGACGGCGGGAACGACGACGACGGCGCTCGGTCGTTCCCGGAGCCGGGTGTCCCCTCCGGGGCCCGCAGGCCTCGACGTCGGACGGTGTGGCGGCTGGTGGCGGTCGCCGCGGTCCTGGTGACCGCCGCCGGGTGCGCGGACGCTGCGCCCGGCCCGGCCGCGTCGTCGTCCGCGGTGCCCACGAGCAGCGCCGACCCGACGCCGGGCGCGATCCCCGCCGGCCTCGAACGCTTCTACACCCAGCGCCCGGCGTGGGGGTCCTGCCTGCCCTTCGCCACCACCGACGACCAGCGCCAGTACTACGCCCAGCCCGGGCTGCAGTGCGCGAAGGTCGAGGTCCCGATCGACTACTCGAACCCGCAGGGGCCCACGGCCCAGATCGCGGTCTCCCGGCTGCGGGCCGCGGACCCGGGCCAGCGGATCGGGTCGCTGCTGGTGAACCCGGGCGGCCCGGGCGCCTCCGGGATCGAGATCGCGTCCCAGCTCGCGCTGCTCATGAAGAACACCGAGGTCGCGCGCAGGTTCGACCTCGTCGGCTTCGATCCGCGCGGGATCGGCGCGAGCACCCCGACGATCCACTGCCTCACCGCGGCCCAGCAGGACGCCCAGCGCACCACCGACATCCTCGACCCCTCGCCGGCCGGCGTCGCCCGCGCCGAGGCGGCGGCCCGCCAGACCGCGGACGGCTGCGCGCAGAAGACCGGCGCGAGCTTCCTCGCGAACGTCGGCACCCGCGACGTCGCGCGGGACATGGACGTGCTGCGCAGCGTCGTCGGCGACAAGCAGCTCACCTACCTCGGCTACTCCTACGGCACCCGGATCGGCTCCACGTACGCCGAGGAGTTCCCCCGCAACGTCCGCGCGATGGTCCTCGACGGCGCCGTGGACCCCGACCAGGACCCGACCGACGCCCTCATCGACCAGGGCCGCGGGTTCCAGGACGTGTTCCAGGCCTTCGCCAAGGACTGCGCCGGCCAGCCCGGCTGCCCTCTCGGCACGGACCCCGCACAGGCCACCGCCCGCTTCCAGCAGCTCACCCGTCCGCTGCTCGACACGCCGATCCGGCTGCCCGACGGCCGCGAGCTCTCCTACGGCGACGCGCAGCAGGGCACCATCCAGGCGCTCTACGCCACCTCGCTGTGGCCGCAGCTGCGCCAGGGCCTCACCGAGCTCGCCCACGGCAACGGCCAGACCCTCATGGGCCTGGCCGACGAGTACTACGACCGCGCCCCGAACGGCACCTACTCCCCGCAGCAGGACGCCTTCAACGCCGTGCGCTGCGTCGACGACCCGCAGGTCCGCGACCACGCGCAGTCCCTCGACCGCGCCGCCCGCTACAACGACGCCGCCCCCTTCCTCGACTCCGGTCGCGGCCCGAGCGCCGCGCTCGACGCCTGCGGCTTCTGGCCGGTGCCCTCCACCGGCGGCCCGCACGTGCCCCAGGTGCCGGGTCTGGCGCCGCCCCTCGTCGTCTCCACCACCGACGACCCGGCGACCCCGTACCAGGCGGGCGTGAACCTGGCCGAGGACCTCCACGGGTCGCTGCTGACCAAGGTCGGCGACCAGCACACCGCGTCGTTCCAGGGCTTCCCGTGCGTCGACGCGATCGTCACCCGCTACCTCGTCGACGGCACCCCGGCCCCGGCGAACGCCCGGTGTCCCGAGAACGGGTGACCGCGACCCCGATCGGACGGGCGAGGTTGGACCCCCTGTGACGTCGCTGTAACACCGTCTCCTTAGGGTCTCAGAGCATGGATCGCCAGCAGGAGTTCGTCCTGCGGACGCTCGACGAGCGCGACATCCGCTTCGTGCGGCTCTGGTTCACCGACGTCCTCGGGTACCTCAAGTCCGTGGCGATCGCGCCCGCCGAGCTCGAGGGGGCGTTCGCCGAGGGGATCGGCTTCGACGGCTCGTCGATCGAGGGCTTCAGCCGGGTGTACGAGTCGGACATGGTCGCCAAGCCCGACCCGTCCACGTTCCAGGTCCTGCCCTGGGAGGACACCGAGGGCGACCACTACTCGGCGCGGATGCTGTGCGACATCACGATGCCCGACGGCTCGCCGTCATGGGCCGACCCGCGCCACGTGCTGCGCCGCGCGCTCTCGCGCGCCGCGGAGGCGGGCTTCACCTGCTACGTCCACCCGGAGATCGAGTTCTACCTGCTGCGGGGCCTTCCCGACGACGGGACACCGCCGGTCCCGGCGGACACCGGCGGCTACTTCGACCAGGCCAGCCACGATGTGGCGCCGCACTTCCGCCGGCACGCCATCGAGGCGCTCGAGGCGATGGGGATCTCCGTGGAGTTCTCCCACCACGAGGGCGGCCCGGGGCAGCAGGAGATCGACCTGCGCTACGCCGACGCCCTGACGATGGCGGACAACATCATGACGTTCCGCTACCTCGTCAAGGAGGTGGCGATCACCCAGGGCGTGAAGGCGTCGTTCATGCCCAAGCCGTTCACCGGCCACCCCGGCTCGGCGATGCACACCCACATCAGCCTGTTCGAGGGCGACCAGAACGCCTTCCACGACGCCGCGGAGCCCTTCGAGCTCTCCAAGACCGGCAAGGCCTTCGTCGCGGGCGTGCTGCGCCACGCGCGCGAGATGTCGGCGGTGACCAACCAGTTCGTGAACTCCTACAAGCGCCTGGTGGTGGGCGGGGAGGCCCCGACGGCGGTGTGCTGGGGCCACGCGAACCGGTCGGCGCTGGTGCGCGTACCGATGTACTCACCGGGCAAGGCCTCGTCGCGGCGCGTGGAGGTGCGGTCCCTGGACTCCGCGGCCAACCCCTACCTGGCCTACGCGGTGATCCTCGGCTCCGGGCTCAAGGGGATCTCCGAGGGCTACGAGCTGCCGCCGGCCGCCGAGGACAACGTCTGGTCGCTCACCGAGGGCGAGCGGCGCGCGATGGGCTACCAGACGCTGCCGCAGAACCTCGACGGCGCGCTGCAGTCCTTCGAGCAGTCCGACCTCATGGCCGAGATCCTCGGCGAGCACGTGTTCGACTTCTTCCTGCGCAACAAGCGCACCGAGTGGGACAACTACCGCCGCAACGTGACCCCCTACGAGCTGGCGACGTACCTGCCGATTCTTTGACCCTCCGGGTCTTGTGCGTGCGTTTCCGTGCCGAAGCACGGAAACGCACACACGCGACCCGTAGGGTCAAAGTGTGACCGCTCCCCGTTCCGCGCGGGACCGGCGCCCGGCCCGGGCGCCGGCGCGCCTCGGCCTCACCGATCCCGACTCGGGCCGCCGCCTCGCCGACCTCGGCTGGTGGGACGGCGACGACGCGGTGCCGGCCGCGGCCCTCGTCGTGTGGGCCCTCGCGCGGGCGGCGGACCCGGACCTCGCGCTGCTGGCGGTCGAGCGCCTCCGGGAGTCCCTGGGGGAGGAGGACTGGGCCGAGCTCGACGCCGCGCTGCGCTCCGACCAGGGACTACGGGGGCGGCTCTTCGGCGTGCTGGGCGGCTCCACCGCCCTCGGCGACCACCTGGTCGCCCAGCCCGAGCGCTGGCGCCTGCTGGCGACCGTCCTCGCGCCGGGCCGGGTGCACGACGCCTCCCGGATGCCCTCCGCCGCCGACCGGCGCCGCACCCACCTCGACGCCGTCGGTGCGAAGGCCGACGAACCGGCCCCCACCGCGACGGTGACGGGTCAGCCCGCCGTCGAGCTGCTCCGCCTGGCGTGGCGCGACGACGTGCTGCTGCTCGCGGCGGCCGACCTGCAGTCGGTGTGCGAACCGGAGCTGCCGTTCTGGCCGGTCGACGTCATCTCCGGACAGCTCGCCGACGTCGCCGCGGCCGGGCTCGAGGCCGCCCTCGCCGTCGCGCGCGCCGAGGTCGGACCCGCGCGCGCGGGCGATCACCGCCTTGCCGTCATCGGCATGGGCAAGTGCGGCGGGCGCGAGCTCAACTACGTCTCCGACATCGACGTCATCTTCGTCGCCGGTCCGGGCGAGCGGAGCGACGGGGGATCGTCGGGCGCGGTCGACTCCGCGACGCGGGTGGCCGCGACGATGATGCGGGTCGCCACCGACGCGTTCCTCGAGGTCGACGCCAACCTGCGCCCCGAGGGCCGCTCCGGGCAGCTCGTGCGCACCCTCGAGGGCCACGTGTCCTACTACCAGCGGTGGGCCCGGACCTGGGAGTTCCAGGCGCTGCTGAAGGCCCGCCCGGTCGCGGGTGACCTGGAGCTGGGGCAGGAGTACTGCGACGCGCTCGCCCCGATGGTCTGGCAGGCCGCCGAGCGCGAGGACTTCGTCGCCGACGTGCGCGCCATGCGCCGTCGCGTCGAGGACCACGTCCGCCTCGACGTCGCCGACCGCGAGCTCAAGCTCGGCCGGGGCGGGCTGCGCGACGTCGAGTTCGCCGTGCAGCTGCTCCAGCTCGTCCACGGCCGCGGCGACGAGACGCTGCGTGGCCAGAACACCCTCGAGACGCTCGCGGCGCTCGGCCAGGGCGGGTACGTGGGCCGCGACGACGCCGCGAACCTCGCCGCGTCGTACCGGTTCCTGCGGATGCTCGAGCACCGGGTGCAGCTGCAGAAGCTGCGGCGCACCCACCTCTTCCCCTCCGAGGACGACACCACGAGCCTGCGCTGGCTCGCGCGGGCGGCGAAGCTGCGTCCCGACGGACGCCGCGACGCCGTCGGGGTGCTGCAGGCGGAGCTGTCCCGCAACACCGTCCGCGTCCGCCGGCTGCACGAGAAGCTGTTCTACCGCCCGCTGCTGGAATCGGTGGCGCGCGTGCCGGGCGAGCAGCTGGTGCTCACCGAGGAGTCCGCGACCAAGCGGCTCGCGGCGCTGGGCTGGAGCTCGCCGTCGGGTGCGCTCACGCACGTCGCCGCGCTGACCTCCGGGACCAGCCGCGCGGCGCGCATCCAGCGGGCGCTCATGCCGGTGCTGCTCGACCGTCTCGGCAACACCGCCGATCCCGACCACGGGCTGCTCGCCTACCGCAAGGTCTCCGAGGCGCTCGCCGACACCCCGTGGTTCCTCGCCCTCCTCCGCGACGAGGGTCTCGCGGCCGACCGGCTGTGCTATGTCCTCGGTACCTCGCGGTGGGTCGCCGAGATGATGCCGCGCTCACCCGAGGTGCTGCGGCTGCTCGGAGGCGACGGGCCCTCCGCGGACCTGGTGGCGCGCGACCCGGACGAGGTCGCCCGCTCGCTGTGCGCGGCCGTCGCGCGGCACACCGACCCGCGCTCCGCGGGCAACGTCGCCCGCTCGCTGCGCCGGGTGGAGCTGCTGCGGGTCGCGTGCGCGGACCTGCTGGGGCTCACCGACGTCGCCCGCGTGTGCACCGCGTTGTCGAGTGTCTGGGTCGCCGTGCTCCAGGCCGCGCTGGACGCGGCCGAGCGCGAGCGGTCCGGCGCCTCGATCGACGAACCCGGCTCCCGCCCCGCCACGATCGCGATCATCGGGATGGGGCGGCTCGGCGGCGGGGAGCTGGGCTACGGCTCGGACGCCGACGTCGTCGCGGTGTGCGAGCCCGCGCCCGGCGTCTCCGACCAGGACGCGACGACGCACGCGCGGGCGGTCGTCGAGGCGGTCACCTCGGCCCTCGGTGCCCCGAGTCCGGACCCGCCGCTGGAGGTCGACACGAAGCTGCGTCCCGAGGGGCGGTCCGGGCCGCTGGTGCGCACGCTGTCGTCCTACGCGGACTACCTGCGCCGGTGGGCGGCCACGTGGGAGCGGCAGGCCCTGCTGCGGGCGCGGCCCGTCGCGGGGGACGTGGCGCTGGGGGAGCGCTTCGAGGAGATGATCGCACCCTACCGCTACTCCGAGGAGGGCCTGCCGGAGTCGGCGGCCACCGAGATCCGGCGGATGAAGGCCCGGGTCGACGCCGAGCGGCTCCCGCGGGGTGCCGACCGGGCCCTGCACACGAAGCTCGGTACCGGCGGGCTGGCCGACGTCGAGTGGACCGTGCAGCTCCTGCAGCTCCAGCACGCCGGACGGGTGCCGTCGCTGCGCACGACCTCGACGCTCGGGGCGCTGCGGGCGCTCGCCGAGGCCGACCTGCTCGCCGACGACGACGTCGAGGCGCTCGTGGCGGGGTGGACGACGGCGACCCGGGCCCGGGGGGTGGCGACCCTCGTGCGCGGCAAGCCCACCGACCAGCTGCCCCGCTCCGGACGGGAGCTCGCGGCGTTCGCCTCCGCGCTCGGGTACCCGGAGGACGACCCGGGCGCCTGCATCGACGAGTACCGCCGGGTCACCCGGCACGCCCGCGCGGTGGTGGAGAAGGCGTTCTCGGCGGTGGACTGAGCCGTGGTGCGTCAGCGGGCGAGGTGCGGGAGGTCCAGCGTCACCGGGAACGGGTCGGTGATCCCGACGACGGGTCCGTGCGCCACCTCGCGGTAGGCGTCGCCGACGAGCTCGTGGAGATGGCCGACGGGGCCCTCCTGCTCGACGCGCAGGTACCACGGGATGCCGGCCTCGGCGTAGAGCCGGGGCTTGAGGGCGCGGTCGTACGCGGCGTTGCCGGGGCTGACGACCTCGACGACGAGCGACACACCGGCGGCGTCGTTCATCGCGGCGGCCATGTCGGCGCGGGCGAGCACGGCCACGTCGGGGATGAGCACCCGGTCGACCCCGACGCGGACGTTCGGCTCGCCGATGACATCCCATCCGTCCGTGGCTCCGGCGTCGAGCGCGCCCCAGATGCGGTAGGCGAGGCGCTGGTGCGGGTTCGACGCCCGCGGGCTCATCACGAGGGCCCCGTCGACGAGCTCGACGTGCTGCTCGGTCGGGAGATCGAACCAGTCCTGCTCGGTCCAGGGCCCGGCGTGGGCGTAGGGGTCGGGCACCTGCTCGGGTGCGGCCACGGTGCCTCCTCCTCGGCGTCGTCCGTGACGGGCATGGTCGCACCGTGGCAGCGACTCCCGACAGCCTCGGGTCCGTCGAGTGACATCGGCGGGCCCGGTGGCGTTCGGACGGGCCGACCCGGCATCATCGAACACGTGTTCGATGAGCGAGGTCCGGCGCAGCGCCGGAACGAGCGATCGGGCGCCCTGCAGCGCACCGAGGTCCGCCGGGTCTGGGTGGACCTCGCCATCGCCTATCCGCGCCCGGCCGGGCGGCCGCCGCGGGCCTTCCCGGAGGGCGTGGACCTGCAGAGCCGCGTGCCGGGGGAGCTCCTCGGGTGGCGGCGCACGACGACGGGGGAGTGGGTCGGCTGGGTGTGCGTGCCGATCAGCCAGGGCGAGGAGGTCCGCTACGTGTACCAGTACGTGGCGGCCGCGGCGCTCTCCCCGCGGGAGGACCTGCGCGACCGCCGGTGAGCCCGACCCCGACGGCACGACGGCCCGGCCACCCCGAGGGGCGACCGGGCCGTCAGCTGCCGGTGGTCAGCAGTTGTAGTACAGCTCGAACTCGTACGGGTGCGGCCGCAGGCGCAGGCCGGTCACGTCGTCGCGCTTGAGCTCGACCCACTTCTCGATGAGGTCGGCGGTGAACACCCCGCCCTCGAGCAGGTAGTCGTGGTCGGTCTCGAGGTTGTCGACCGCGGCGTCCAGGCTCGCCGGTACATGGGCGATGTTGGCGGCCTCCTCCGGCGGGAGCTCGTAGAGGTCCTTGTCGATCGGCGTCGGCGGCTCGATCTTGTTCCGGATGCCGTCGAGGCCCGCCATCATCATGGCGGCGAACGACAGGTACGGGTTGCCCGACGAGTCGGGGCAGCGGAACTCCAGGCGCTTGGCCTTGGGGTTGTTGCCCGTGATCGGGATGCGGACGCACGCCGAGCGGTTCCGGTTCGAGTACACCAGGTTGATCGGGGCCTCGAAGCCGGGGACCAGGCGGTGGTAGGAGTTCGCGGTCGGGTTGGTGAACGCCACCAGCGAGGGCGCGTGGTGCAGAATGCCGCCGATGTAGTGGCGGGCCATGTCGGAGAGGCCGGCGTAGCCGTTCTCGTCGTAGAAGAGCGGCTCGCCGCCCTTGAACAGCGACTGGTGACAGTGCATGCCCGAGCCGTTGTCGCCGGCCAGCGGCTTCGGCATGAAGGTGACCGACTTGCCGGCCTGCCACGCGGTGTTCTTGACGATGTACTTGAACAGCTGCAGGTCGTCCGCGGCGTGCAGCAGCGTGTTGAACTTGTAGTTGATCTCGGCCTGGCCGCCCGTGCCGACCTCGTGGTGCAGCTTCTCGAGCTGGAAGCCGGCGTTGATGAGGTTAGTGCCGATCGCGGCGCGCAGGTCCGAGGTCTGGTCGGTGGGCTCGACGGGGAAGTACCCGCCCTTCGCGGCGATCTTGTAGCCCTTGTTGCCGCCCGGCTCCTCGCGGGCGGTGTTCCACACACCCTCGACCGCGTCGACGGCGTAGAACTGCCGGTTCATCGAGGACTCGTACTGCACCGAGTCGAAGATGTAGAACTCGGCCTCGGGGCCGAAGAAGCAGGTGTCGGCGACGTCGACCGTCGAGAGGAAGTTCTCCGCCTTGCGGGCCACATTGCGCGGGTCGCGGCTGTAGGCCTCGAGCGTCAGCGGGTCGTGCACGAAGAAGTTCATGTTCAGGGTCTTCTGGGCCCGGAACGGGTCGACGCGCGCGGTCGCCACGTCGGGCAGCAGCGTCATGTCCGACTCGTTGATCGTCTGGAACCCGGTGACCGAGGAGCCGTCGAAGGCGAGCCCGTCGCTGAAGACGTCCTCGTCGAACTCCGACGCGGGCACGGTGAAGTGCTGCATCTGGCCGGGGAGGTCGCAGAACCGGACGTCGACGTACTGCACCCCCTCGTCGGAGATGAACTTGAAGACCTCGTCCTGGTTGTTGAACACCCTCGCTGGCTCCTTCTCTGGCACTGTCGTCCACGGCCCGCACGGTCCCGCCCGGTCGGGTGCCGCTCACCGCATCAGGTGGTCCCGGACGCTAAGCGGGCGGCGTTACTCGCCTGTCGCGTCGGTGTTTCGCGGCCGTTAACGGGCTCGCCTCACATTCCCGGGCCGCCCCGTCGTCCGCCGGCGGGCCCCGGACGAGCCGGTCGGCGCCGCTGCCGTGGCCCGTCCCGACGCCGCGGAACCGTAGCCTGTCAGAGTGTCCTGGATTCGTGAATGGCTCACCGACGAGGGGCCTGATCGGGCTGCCGAGAGCCGCCCGGAGGATCCGGAAGGTCCGGATCGGACGGCCACCTCGACACCACGGGCCGCGGGTGCTGGACCGAACGGGCGCTCGGGGTCGGGCGCGCGGGGGTCGGCCCGCACGGCCACGGGACCCCACGTCGAGGGCTGGCCCGGCCGCGACCTCGGGCTCCCCGAGCACGGGCGAGGGGCGGTGGGCAGCCCGCTGCTGCGCTGCGGCCAGTTCCTGCTCGACCTGCTCGTCGGCGGCCTCGTCGCCTCGGCGATCAGCTTCCCGGCACCGGCCTACCTCAGCCTCGCGGTGTGGGTGGTGCTCGTGACGCTGCCGGTGGCGTTCATCGGCCAGACGCCCGCGATGGTGCTGACCGGGCTGTGCGTCGTGCGCGTCGACGGGGCCCGCCGGGTGGGGGCGTGGTCACTCGCCCGGACGGTCTCGCTGTTCTTCGTCATCCCCGCGCTGATCATGGACCGGGACGGGCGCGGCCTGCACGACCGCGTCAGCCGCACCGTCGTCGTCCGCACCCGCTAGTCAGAGCCGGCCACTGGAACGCGCCGGTGGACGCTGGTGCACCGCGAGGAACGAGCCCTATCGGCGTGCTCTCCTTGATCCCAGCGCAGTACCTTGGCGCGACTGACTAGCGGCGGCGCACCGTGCGCTGCATGCCCTTCATCTGCGCGCCCTTGGGCATCGGGCCCTTCGGCATCGCCGGCCCGCCGCGCCCCGCGATGGCCGCCAGCCGCTTCTCCAGGGTCTCCATCTGGTCGCGGTCGATGTTGCGGGGGAGCTTGGTCATGCGGCGCTGCAGCTTGGAGAGCGGGACGTCGCCCTCCTCGTTGCCCACGGTGAGCTCGTAGATCGGCACCTGCCCGGCGACGCGGGCGACCTTCTTCTTCTCCTGGGCGAGCAGGCCCTTCGTGCGGTGCGAGGCGCCCTCGGACACGAGCACGACGCCGGGGCGGCCTATCACGCGGTGCACGACGTCGAGCTGGGTGGTGCCCGCGACGGCCTGCGTCACCCGCCACTGCCCGCGCATGTTGTCCAGCGCCCACCCGGCCGCACCGGGCTGGCCCTCGGCCTTGGCGTAGACGTTGTGCTGCACGCGGCGCCCGAAGAGGAGCATCGCCAGCGCCGCGCCGAGCAGCACCCCGATCGGCACGAGGTACCACGACTGGCCGATCAGCAGCCCGACGACGAGGGCCACGAGTCCGGTGACGACGATCGCGCCGATCATGAGCGGCAGGAGGAGCTTGTCCTCCTTGCGCTGCATCTGGAACGCCTGCCAGATCTGCGACCAGCGCTGGCGGCGCTCCGCGCGCGCGGCCCGCTTGGCGGCCTTCTTCTCTTCCTTGGACGCCTTGCCGGCCGGACCCTTCGCCATGCCACACATTCTGCCGGAAGGGTGCTATCCGCGGCGGGCGAGGACCGCCCCGACCTCCTGCCGGGCCTCGCCCTCGGCCGCCAGCTCCGCCATGCCCTCCGGGAGCGTCTCGCCGCGGTGCAGCTTGGCCTGCGCGTACAGCCGCCCGGCGCGGTAGGACGAGCGCACCAGCGGCCCCGCCATGACGCCCGCGAAGCCGAGGCGCTGCGCCTCGTCGCGGTGCTCCACGAACTCCTCGGGCTTGACCCAGCGCTCCACCGGGTGGTGGCGCAGCGACGGGCGCAGGTACTGCGTCAGCGTCAGCAGGTCGCACCCGGCGTCGTGCAGGTCGCGCATCGCCACGGTGACCTCCTCGGGGGTCTCGCCCATGCCGAGGATGAGGTTGGACTTGGTCACCAGCCCGGCGTCGCGTGCCTTCCGGATCACGTCCAGCGACCGCTCGTAGCGGAAGCCCGGGCGGATGCGGCGGAACACCCGCGGCACCGTCTCCAGGTTGTGCGCGAGCACCTCGGGCGCGGCGTCGAAGACCGGGCCGAGCTGGTCGTCGCGGCCGTCGAAGTCGGGGATGAGCAGCTCCACCCCGGTGTCGGGGTTCATCGCGTGGACCTGCCGCACCGTCTCGGCGTAGAGCCACGACCCGCCGTCGTCGAGGTCGTCGCGCGCGACCCCGGTGATCGTCGAGTAGCGCAGCCCCATCTGACGCACCGACTCGGCGACCTTGCGCGGCTCGTCACGGTCCAGCGGCGAGGGCTTGCCGGTGTCGATCTGGCAGAAGTCGCACCGCCGGGTGCACTGCTCGCCCCCGATGAGGAACGTCGCCTCGCGGTCCTCCCAGCACTCGTAGATGTTGGGGCAGCCCGCCTCCTCGCAGACCGTGGCGAGCCCCGCGGAGCGCACCATGCCCTTGAGCTCGGAGAAGTTCGGGCCGGTCTGGACGCGGGTGCGGATCCAGTCGGGCTTGCGCTCGATCGGCGTCTGCGAGTTGCGGACCTCGAGGCGGAGCAGCTTGCGTCCGGCCGGCGCGGTGGCCGTGGCGGTGTCGTCGGCGCTCGTCGTGGTCACGGCCCGAGCCTACGCGCGCTAGCCCGATAGGCTGACCGGTCGTGGACCTCCGGATCTTCACCGAGCCGCAGCAGGGCGCCACGTACGACGACCTCCTCCGCGTCGCCCGCTGTGCCGAGGAGGCGGGCTACGACGCCTTCTTCCGCTCCGACCACCTGCTCGCCATGGGGGACTCGTCGGGACTGCCCGGCCCGACGGACGCCTGGGTCACGCTGGGCGCGCTGGCCCGCGAGACGACGACGATCCGGCTGGGCACGTTGATGAGCCCGGTCACCTTCCGCCTCCCCGGCCCGCTCGGGGTGGCCGTCGCGCAGGTCGACCAGATGTCGGGCGGACGGGTCGAGCTGGGCCTCGGTACCGGGTGGTACGAGGCCGAGCACCTGGCCTACGGCATCCCGTTCCCCCCGACGTCGGAGCGCTTCGGCATGCTGGCCGAGCAGCTGGAGGTCATGACGGGGGCCTGGGAGACGCCCGTGGGCCGGGCCTACAGCTTCACGGGTGAGCACTACACCTTCGCCGACAGCCCCGGGCTGCCCAAGCCGGTGCAGGAGCCGCACCCGCCGATCATCGTCGGGGGGACCGGGCCGCGGCGCACCGTCGCGCTGGCCGCGCGCTACGCGGACGAGATCGACGTGCCCTTCGCCGGGGTGGACGACGTCGCCGCGCAGCTCGATCGGGCCGACGAGGCCTGCCGCGCGCTCGGACGCGACCCCGGCACGCTGCTCCGCTCGACCGCGCAGGTGCTCTGCGCGGGGAGCGACGAGGCGACCGTGCGACGGCGGGCGGCGGCGATCGGCCGGGAGCCTGGCGAGCTGCGGGCGCGGGGCCTCGCGGGCACCGCGGACGAGGTCGTCGACAAGATCGGCCGGTTCGCCGAGGTCGGCGTCGAACGGATGTACCTGCAGGTGCTCGACCTGTCCGACCTCGACCACCTGGAGTTCGTCGCCGGCAGCGTGGCGCCGGCGCTGTAGAGCCCGGGGTCAGCGCCCCGCGAGCATCTCCACCGCGACCCCGCCGACCGTCGTCGTCTCCGCCCGCCGGACCGGGTGCTCGCTCACGGGCAGCTTGCCGGCGCAGGCCGCCAGCACGGCGTCCCGGACGGCCGGCCGGATCTCCTCGACGGTCACGCGGCGGGCGAGCTCGGCGGTCAGGCTCGTGACCCCCGCGTCGGTGATCCCGCAGGGCACGATCGCACCGAACGCGGTGAGGTCGGGGTCGGCGTTGATCGCGAACCCGTGCAGGGTGACCCCGCGGGCCACCCGGACCCCGATCGCGGCGATCTTGCGCTCGGGCCGGCCCGCGCGTGCGGCGAGCCACACCCCGGGACGGCCCTCGATCCGCCCGGTCTCCAGCCCGTAGCCGGCGCACACGTGGATGAGGGCCTCCTCGAGGCGGCGCACGTGGGCCACGACGTCGAACGGCTCGGCCAGCTTCAGGATCGGGTAGCCCACGAGCTGGCCGGGCCCGTGCCAGGTGATCCGCCCACCGCGGTCGACGTCGACGACGGGGGTGCCGTCGACCGGCCGGTCCTCGGGCTGGGTGCGCCTGCCCGCGGTGTAGACGCTGGAGTGCTCGAGGAGCATCAGCACGTCGGGTCCGGTGCCCTCGACCCGTGCGGCGGCGTGGGCGCGCTGCTGCTCCCAGGCCTGCGTGTACTCGACGGTGCCGAGCTCGAGGACCTGCATCGGGTCGCTGCTCGCGCGGTGGGAGCCCATGCGCTCGAACGTACTCGGCCCGACGTCAGGAAGGGTTCATCGTGACGTCAGGTGCCAGCATCAGAGCCAGCACGCCGATAGGGGACCATCGCTGACGACGCCGCCGACCCCTCAGCCGTCCAGCACGGCGGAGAGCGCCGCGTTCACCGTCGCGTGCGAGAAGGTGTAGCCCTCGCGCTCCAGCACCCCCGGGAGCACCCGCTGGCTGACCAGCACTCCCTCGTCGGCGAACTCACCGAGGACGGCGCGCATGGCGAAGCCCGGCACGGCCCACGGGGCGGGCCGGTGCAGGGTCCCGGCCATCACCCTGGTGAACTCGCGGCAGGTCACCGGGGCGGGACCGGTGGCGTTCAGCGGCCCGACGACGGAGTCGTGCTCCAGCGCCCACGTGAACGCGCCCACCTCGTCGTCGAGGCTGATCCACGGCCAGTACTGCTCGCCGGAGCCCAGCCGCCCGCCGAGGCCGGCCTTGAAGATCGGCCGCATGATGCCCAGGAGGCCGCCCGCGGGGGAGAGCACCAGCCCGGTCCGGATCGTGACGACCCGCGCGCCCGCCTCGGCCGCCGGGGCTGTGGCGTTCTCCCAGTCGCGCACCAGGTCGGCGAGGAAGCCCCGGCCCCGGGCGCCGGACTCGTCGACCGCGACCGCCCCGGTGTCGCCGTAGAAGCCCACCGCCGAGCCGTTGATCATCACCGGGACGCCGTGGGCGGCCACCGCCCGGGCGAGCACGTCGGTGGGGACGAGCCGGCTGTCACGCAGCTCCTGCTTGTAGGCCCCGGTCCAGCGCTTGTCCGCGATCCCGGCGCCCGAGAGGTTGATCACCGCGTCCGCGCCGTCGAGGGCGCCGTCGTCGATGTGTCCCGACGGCGGATCCCATCCGCGCTCGTCGGGGGCCTGCGCGGCGCGGCGGACCAGACGGACCACCTCGTGCCCCGCGCTGCGCAGGTGCGGCACCAGGGCGGTGCCGATGAGTCCGGACGAGCCGGAGATGACGACGCGCATGGCGTGATCGTCGCGGAGACGCGGGCGTGGCGCGACCCGGGGACGGGCGCGTCTCGTCCCGCACGAGGGGAACCCTGGTGCGGATAGAGCGACCGGATCGTCCCCTCGCGTCCGGAACGCGACCGGCGTTGATCACGAACGAGGGGCCCCTTCGCGCGGATAGATGGACCAGGGGAGCCCCTCGCCGGAGCCCGCTACATCAGCCCGAGGTCGGCCTCGAACGCGCCGGCCTCGAGCCGGGCCTTGACCGAGGCGAGGAACCGGGCGGCGTCGGCGCCGTCGACGATGCGGTGGTCGTAGGACAGGCAGAGGTAGGCCATCGAGCGGATGGCGATCGACTCGCCGCCCTCGCTGTCGGTGACCACCACCGGCTTCTTGACGACGGCGCCGGTGCCCAGGATGCCGACCTGGGGCTGGTTGATGATCGGGGTGTCGATCAGCGCGCCGCGCGAGCCGGTGTTGGTGATCGTGAAGGTGCCGCCCGAGAGCTCGTCCGGCGCGATCTTGTTCGCCCGGGTGCGCTCGGCCACGTCGGCGATCTTGCGGGAGAGGCCGCCGAGGTTGAGGTCCCCGGCGTCGTGGACCACCGGCACGATCAGCCCGGCGGGGGAGTCCACCGCGATGCCGAGGTGCTCGGCGCCGTGGTAGGTGACCTCGCCGTTCTCGGTGTCGATCGAGGAGTTCACGGCCGGGTGGGCCTTGAGCGCCTCGACGGTGGCCAGCGCCATGAACGGCAGGAAGGAGAGCTTGACGCCCTCGCGGCGCGCGAAGTCGTCCTTGGCGCGCTCGCGCAGCCGCGCGATGCGGGTGAGGTCGGCCTCGACCACCGTGGTCAGCTGGGCCGAGGTCTGCAGCGACTCGACCATGCGCCGCGCGATCGTGGCCCGCCGCCGCGACAGCTTCTGCGTCGTGCCGCGCAGGCCGGACTCGTCGGGCTCCGGGATCGCCGCGCCGGCGCCCGAGGGCCGCTGCACCTCGCCGCCGTGCACCGCGCCTGCACCGGACCCGCCCGAGGCCACGGCCTGCGCCGGTGCCTCGGCCTCGGTCCCGGCGGGGGCCGAGGACGCGGCGGAGCGCTGCTGGTCCTGCTCGTCGGCGGCGGCGACGACGTCCTGCTTGCGGATGCGGCCGCCGACGCCGGTGCCGCTGATCGAGGACAGGTCGACCCCGCGCTCGGCGGCCAGCTTGCGCACCAGCGGCGTGACGTACGGGGCGCCCTGGGCCGGCGTGCCCTGGCCGTTGCCGTCGCCGCGGGTCGCGGTGGCCTCGCCGCCGGAGGACTGCGACGCCAGGGCGCCCGCGTCCGCGGGCCCGCTCGGCCCGGCCGGCTCCTCGGTCTCGTGCGAGACGGAGTCGTCCGCCCCGGACGCGGCGACCGCGCCGTCGGACGTGGTGCCCGACGACCCGCCCGGCTCGCCCTCGGGCTGCTGCTGGGGCTGCTGCTCCTGCTGCGGCTGCGACTGCTCCGGCTCGGGCTGCGACGGCGCCTGGCCGCCACCCGAGGACGGGCTGCCGCTCCCGACGACGGCGAGCACCCCGCCGACCTCGACCGTGTCGTCCTCGTTCGCTCGGATCTCCAGCAGCGTCCCGGCGACGGGCGAGGGGATCTCGGTGTCGACCTTGTCGGTCGAGACCTCGAGCAGCGGCTCGTCGACCTCGACCGAGTCCCCCACCTGCTTGAGCCAGCGGGTGATCGTCCCCTCGGTCACCGACTCACCCAGCGCCGGCATCTCGACCTGCGTGCCCGACCCGTCGGAGGACCCGCCGGAGGACGACCCGCCCGACGAGGCCGCCGCGGGCTCCGGCTCGGGCTGCGACTCCTGCTGTGCCGGTTCCGGCTCGGGCTGCGACTCCTGCTGTGCCGGCTCCTGCTGTGCCGGCTCCTGCTGGGCGGCACCGCCGCCGGACCCGTCGTCGCCAGCCGTCCCCTCGGACTCGTCACCGATGACCGCGAGGTCTCCGCCGATCTCGACGGTGTCGTCCTCGGCGGCCACGATCCGCTGGAGCACCCCGGCCTGCGGCGAGGGGATCTCGGTGTCGACCTTGTCGGTCGAGACCTCCAGGAGCGGCTCGTCGACCTCGACGTGGTCGCCCTCCTGCTTCAGCCACCGGGTGATGGTGCCCTCGGTGACGCTCTCGCCGAGAGCAGGCATCTGGACGGTGTAGGCCATCGTGCTCGGAACTCCTTCGCAGAACCGTGGGTGGGCCGTGCCGGGGTCAGCGGTAGCCCAGATCAGGAATGGCTGTGGAGGGGCTTGCCGGCCAGCGCGAGGTGTGCCTCGCCGAGGGCCTCGTTCTGCGTCGGGTGGGCGTGGACGAGGGCGGCCACGTCGATCGGGAGGGCCTCCCAGTTGTAGATCAGCTGCGCCTCCCCGACGAGCTCACCGATCCGGGCGCCGACCATGTGGACCCCGACGACGGGGGCGTCGTCGCCCGTGCCGCCCTTGACCAGCTTGATCGCACCCGCGGTGCGCAGGATCTGCGACTTGCCGTTGCCGGCCAGGTCGTAGGTGGTGGTCTGGACCTCGCCGTGGATCTCCTTGGCCTCGGCCTCGGTGAGCCCGACGGAAGCGATCTCGGGCTCGCAGTAGGTGACCCGCGGGATGCCCTTCTCGTCGATCACCGGCGGGTTCAGGCCCGCGATCTGCTCGGCGACGAAGATGCCCTGCGCGAATCCGCGATGGGCCAGCTGCAGGCCGGGGACGATGTCGCCCACGGCGAAGACGTTCTCCACCCCGGTGCGCAGCCGCTCGTCGGTGCGCACGAACCCGCGGTCGAGGGTGACCCCCGCCGCCTCGTAGCCCAGGTCGGCGGTGTTGGGTCCGCGGCCCACGGCCACCAGCAGGATGTCGGCCTCGAGCTGCTCGCCGTTCTCGAGGTTCACCGTCACCGCGTCGGCGCTCTGCTCGACGCCGGTGAACTTCGTGCCGATCTTGTAGTTGATCTTCCGCTTGCGGAACTGGCGCTCGAGTGACTTGGAGAGGAACTCGTCCTCGTTGGGCACCAGATGCGGCAGGGCCTCCACGACCGTCACCTCGGCGCCGAAGGAGCGCCACACGCTGGCGAACTCCACCCCGATGACCCCGCCGCCGAGCACCACCACGCGCTCGGGCACGTAGTCGAGGTTGATGGCCTCGGTCGAGGTCATCACGCGGCCGCCGAGCTCGAGCCCGGGCAGCGTCTTCGAGTAGGAGCCCGAGGCGAGCACGACGTGACGGCCGGTGTAGCGCTGCCCGTCGACCTCGACGGTGTCCGGGCCGGCCAGCGTGCCGTGCCCCTCGATCATCGTGATCTTGCGGGACTTCACCAGCCCCTGCAGGCCCTTGTAGAGCTTGCCGACGACGCCGTCCTTGTAGGAGTTGACGCCGCTCATGTCGATGCCCGACAGCGAGCTCTTGACACCGATCTGCTCGCCGTCGCGGGCGCTGTCGGCCACCTCGGCGGCGTGCAGCAGCGCCTTGGTGGGGATGCAGCCGCGGTGCAGGCACGTGCCGCCCAGCTTGTCCTGCTCGACGAGGGCGACCGAGAGGCCCAGCTCGGCCGCGCGCAGCGCGCAGGCGTACCCGCCCGAGCCCCCGCCCAGGATCAGGACGTCGAAGGTGTCGCTCTCGCTCAACTCTCACTTCTCCCGCGTCGGCGTGTGACGTGCGGTGGACCGTCGGCGAGGGTGGTCGCGGACGGGGCACTCGGAACTGTCAAGACCATCCTTCCACCGCGGGCAAACGGGTGCCGGGGCGCTCCCCGCTCGTCGTGTCGAGTCCGCTCACCCCTTCCCGGCGACGTCGGCGAGGACGGCCGCGAGGGTGCGCACCGGCAGCCCGGTGCCGCCCTTGGGGGTGTAGCCGTGCGGGGCGCCGGTGTTGAACGCCGGCCCCGCGATGTCGATGTGGGCCCAGGGCACCCCGTCGGCGACGAACTCCCGCAGGAAGACGCCCGCGACGAGCATCCCGCCGAAGCGGTGGCCGGTGACGTTGGCGATGTCGGCGATGCGCGAGTCGAGGTCGCCGCGCAGCTCCTCGGGCAGCGGCATCGCCCAGCCGCCCTCGCCGACGCCGACCGCGGCCGCGGCGACGCGGTCCCGGAACTCGTCGCTACCCATGATCCCGGCGGTGCGCGACCCGAGGGCCACGACCTGGGCCCCGGTGAGCGTGGAGGTCTCCACGAGGTAGTCCGGGTCGTCCTCGCAGGCCCGCACGATCGCGTCGCCGAGGATCAGGCGGCCCTCGGCGTCGGTGTTGAGGACCTCGACGGTCTTCCCGCCGTACATCGTGAGCACGTCACCGGGGCGGTAGGCGGTGCCCGAGGGCATGTTCTCGGCCATCGGCACCGTCGCGGCGACGTTGACCGGCAGGTTCTGCTCGGCGGCCAGGCACACCGTGGCGACGACGCAGGCGGCCCCGGACATGTCCGAGGTCATGTGGTCCATGTTCGCGGCCGGCTTGATGGAGATGCCGCCGGTGTCGAACGTGATGCCCTTGCCGACCAGGGCCACCGTCCGGGTCGCGTCGGGGTGGGTGTGTCGCAGACGGACCAGTCGCGGCGGGCGGGCGGACCCGCCACCGACGCCGAGGATCCCGCCGTAGCCGCCCTCGGCGAGCGCCGACTCGTCGAGCACCTCGACCTCGACGCCGACCGTCTCGGCCATGTCCCGGGCACGCCGGGCGAGCTCGGCCGGGTAGAGGTCGTTCGGCGGGGTGTTGATGAGGTCGCGCGCGGCGCACACGGCCCGTGCCGTCATCGCGGCGTCGGCGAGCGTGGCGGGCTCGCGCTCCATCGCGCCGCCGCTGCCCCCCTGCGCGCCGAGGAAGGTCACGGTCCGCACCGGGTCCTCGTCCGTGCTGCGGTAGTCGGTGAAGGCGTAGGAGCCCAGCACGGTGCCCTCGACGGCGGCCGCGAGGTCCAGGGCGGCCAGCGTCGAGCCGATGCGGGTGGCCGACTTCCCGAAGGCGCGGGCGGCCGCTCCCGCCGCCCGCCGCACCTGCTCGGCGAGGTCCGGCGCGCCGGCCGTGCCGTCGGGGGGCCGGGCGTCCGGGTCGGGACCGAGCCCGACGGCGAGCAGCAGCGGCGCCGCGATCGCGCCGCGGGTGGGCAGCTTGACGACCTCCTCGGCCGTGCCCGCCGCGCCGGCGAGCGCGAGCAGCGACGCGAGCTCGCCGTCGAAGGCCCCGTCGAGGCCGTCCGCGCCGACCAGGACCGGGGGCGCGGAGGACGTCGTCTCCGGCGGGTCCGCCGCGTCCTCCTCCCCGGTGCCCGGCCGGGTCCCGATCACGAGGACGTCGACATCGGCCGCGTCGGCCGCCTCCTGGCTGAGCCGCAGGTCGGGCGGGGTGCTCACGGGCGTGCCTCCAGTAGGGACGTGACACGGCCGGGGTCGTCCCGGCACTGTGATCGGCATGCTAGGACGCCCCCGGCCGGCCTGCGCGTGGCGTACGGTGCCTGACCCGTGACCGACCCGGGATCCAGTCCAGCACCGACACTGCGGCACAGCCCCCTGCACGCACACCACGAGGCGCTCGGCGCCACCTTCGCCCCGTTCGGGGGCTGGGAGATGCCGGTCCAGTACGCGGGCGGCGAGGGGGCGGGCAAGGGCGGCGTGGTCGCCGAGCACACCGCGACCCGCGAGGCCGTGGGGCTCTTCGACGTCAGCCACCTGGGCAAGGTGCGCATCAGCGGCGAGGGCGCGGCGGCCTTCGTCGACCGCTGCCTGACCAACGACCTCACGCGGATCGTCCCCGGGAAGGCGCAGTACACGCTGTGCTGCGCGGAGGACGGCGGCGTCGTCGACGACCTCATCCTCTACCTCGTCGGACCCGACGAGGTCTTCGCCGTACCGAACGCCGCGAACTCGGCCGGCGTCGGGAAGCGGCTCGCCGCGGCCGCCCCCGCGGGGATCACGGTGTCCGACGAGCACGACGAGCACGTGGTCCTCGCCGTGCAGGGGCCCGCCTCGGCCCGGGTGCTCACCGAGGCCGGGATCCTGACGGACCTCGGCGGCTCGGACGGCGCCGACCTCGACTACATGGCCTTCGTCGACGTCGACTGGCAGGGCCGGGCGGTCCGGCTCTGCCGCACCGGCTACACCGGCGAGCATGGCTACGAGCTCATCGCGCCCGCGACGGATGCCGAGGTGCTCTGGGACGCGCTCGCCGCGGTCGTCGCCGAGGCCGGTGGACGCCCGGCGGGCCTCGGGGCGCGCGACACGCTGCGCACCGAGGCCGGCCTGCCGCTGCACGGCCAGGACCTCGGACCGGAGATCACCCCCAACCAGGCCCGCTGCGGGTTCGCGGTGGGGTGGAAGAAGGCGGAGTTCTGGGGCCGCGAGGCCCTGCTCGCCGAGCGCGAGGCCGGCCCGCGCCGCCGGTCCTGGGGGCTGCGCGCCACCGGGCGGGGCATCCCGCGCCCCCACATGCCGGTCACCGCGGGCGGCTCGGCGGTGGGGGAGACGACGTCGGGGACCTTCTCGCCGACGCTGCGGACGGGGATCGCGCTCGCGCTGCTGGACACCGCCGCGGGCCTGTCGGAGGGTGACGTGGTGTCCATCGACGTGCGGGGGCGGCCCCTCGAGTGCGACGTCGTGAGCCCGCCGTTCGTGCCGTCACACGTGCGTTGAGGTGAGCTGCCGATGAGTTTCCCGACGGAGGCCCTGCCCGACGCCGAGCCCGGCGTCTACCGCTTCCGTGCGCAGGCCGAGCAGGCCGGCCCGGCGATCTTCACCGCACCCGGCCACGTCGTCGGGGGCGGGTTCGGGCTGTTCGAGACCGCCGCCGTACCGGGACGCGTCGGTGCCGTGCCGCACTACCACCAGGGCTTCTCGGAGTCGTTCTGGGTGATCTCCGGGCGGCTGGGGGTGATGAGCGGGACCGACTGGCAGGTGCTGGGCAGCGGCGACTTCGCCCACGTCCCCGTGGGCGGGGTGCACGCCTTCCAGGCGGTGGGCGACGAGCTCGCCCGCTTCCTCATCCTGTTCGTGCCCGGCGCGCCCCGCGAGGAGTACTTCCGTCGCCTCGCGGAGTGCCTCGAGCGCGGGGCGGGCCCCGAGGAGATCGACGCGATGGCCCGCGAGTGCGACCAGGTCAACCTCCGCGACTGGCCGGCCTACGCGGCGCGTCGGGATCTGTGACGGCCGAGTCATCGACGGACCTTTACTTAGCTTGGTACAACTAAGCGGGTCGGGTCTCGTCGTGCGCTGGAGGTCGTCGTGAAAGCCGAGGGAGCGAGTCCCTTCCGCCAGCCGAAGGCGGTCTGGGCGGTCGCCTTCGCCTGCGTCATCTCGTTCATGGGGATCGGGCTGGTCGACCCGATCCTGCCCGCGCTGGCCCAGCAGCTCGCCGCCACGCCCGCGCAGGTCTCGCTGCTGTTCACCAGCTACCTGATCATCACCGCGGTGGCGATGCTCGTGACCGGCTGGGTCTCCAGCCGCATCGGCGCCAAGGCCACGCTGGTCACCGGCCTGGTGATCATCGTCGTCTTCGCGGCGCTGGCCGGGCTGTCCGGCTCCATCGGCGGGATCGTCGGCTTCCGCGCCGGCTGGGGCCTGGGGAACGCGCTGTTCATCGCCACCTCGCTCGCGGTGATCGTCGCGAGCGCGAGCGGCGGCTTCGCCGGCGCGATCATCCTCTACGAGACCGCCCTCGGCGTCGGGATCGCGCTGGGGCCGCTGGTCGGCGGCCTGCTCGGCTCGGTGAGCTGGCGCGCGCCGTTCTTCGGGGTCGCCGTCCTCATGGCGATCGCGCTCGTCGCGACCCTGGTGCTGCTGGACAGGACACCGAAGCCCGCGCAGAAGATCAGCCTGCTCGACCCGATCAAGGCCCTGCGCCACCGCAGCCTCGCGACGATCGCGCTGACCGCCTTCGCCTACAACTGGGGCTTCTTCACCCTGCTCGCGTACTCGCCCTACTCCATGGGGAACCTCGGGCCCCTCGGACTCGGCATGGTGTTCACCGCCTGGGGTGTGCTGGTCGCGATCTTCGCGGTGTTCGCCGCCCCCGCCCTGGAACGACGCTTCGGCACGGTCCGCGTCCTGTACTTCGTCCTCGGCCTGCTGGCGCTCGACCTGCTCGTGATCGCGATCTGGCAGACGACGCCGAGCGTGGTCATCGGCGCGGTGATCGTCGCCGGCGCGATGATCGGGCTGAACAACACGCTGGTCACCCAGGCCGTCATGTCGGTCGCGCCGGTGCCGCGCCCGGTCGCGTCGTCGTCCTACAGCTTCGTGCGCTTCCTCGGCGGCGGGCTCGCCCCGTGGATCTCCGGGATCATCGGTGAGGCCTTCCTCCCGAACACCCCGTTCTGGGTCGCCGCGATCATCGTCGCCGTCGGGATCCTGATCCTGGCCACCGCGCACCGGCTCCTGCGGCGGGCCGAGACCGAGGAGCCCGGGGAGGGCGTTCCCGCGCTCGAGGCGGCCGAGCGCCCCGTCCTGGTCGCCGTCGACGGCGCTCCCCACGCCGACCGGGTCGTCACGGCCGGCGCCCGCCTCGCGCGCACCCTCGACGCGCCGGTCCTGCTCGTGCACGTCTCCGAGGACGCCGTGGCCGGGGACGCGACCCCCGCGCACGACGATCGGGAGGTGCTGACCGGGCGGGTCGCGGAGCTCACGGCGTCCGGTCTGCGCGCCGCCGCGGAGTCCCTGCGCCCGGTCGCCTCGCACGGCGCGGTCGGCCTCGCGCTCGTCGACCTCGCCCGGCGCCGTGACGCCCGCGCCGTGGTCGTCGGCAGCCCGCACGGCGGCCCGCTCGCCGCCCTCGCGCACCCCAGTGCCGACCGGGCACTGTGGGAGCACGGCGATCGCCCCGTCCTGGTGATCCCGCAGGGGATGGCCGGCCCGGACGGCAGCAACGGCACGTTACTGGCGTCCAGCGCGAGGACGGCGCCGTTCACGCATGCGCCGGCGGCCCCCGATCCGGCCGCGCCCGCGGGACCGGTGCTCACCGGACGGGTGCGCGACCGCGCGGGGCGGCCCGTCGACGCCGTGCTCACCCTCGTCGACGGCGGCGGCCACCAGCTCGCGCGGGGCGGCACCGACGTCGAGGGCGCGTTCCACCTGCCCGCCGGTGACACGTCCGGCTCGGGCCTGCTGATCGCGCGCGGCCGCCACGCCGGTGCCGCACCCGCCGTCGTGTCGGTGGCCCTGGGGGTGCCGGCCGCCCACGACGTCGAGCTGGGCACCGCTGTGCCCCGGCCCGGGGCGACCCTCGTGGCGGGCTCGTGACGCCCCCGCGGACGGTGCCGGGGGTCGCAGGGGCGGGCTAGGGTGACTGGCATGTCGAGCACGACCTTCGCGCACCTCCCGCACCCCGGTCCGGCGACCGACGAGCGGGTCGCGGAGGTACTGGCGGCGCCGGGGTTCGGCAAGTACTTCACCGACCACATGGTCACCGTGACCTGGGACGCCGCCCGCGGCTGGCACGACGCCGCCGTGGGCCCCTACCAGCCGCTGTCGATCGACCCGGCGTCGGTGGTGCTGCACTACAGCCAGACGATCTTCGAGGGGCTCAAGGCCTACCGGCAGCCCGACGGCTCGATCGCGTCCTTCCGCCCGTGGGCCAACGCGGAGCGGATGGCGCGCTCGGCCGAGCGGCTGGCCATGCCCCCGCTGCCCGAGGAGCTCTTCCTCGACTCGCTCCGCGAGCTGGTCGCCGTCGACGCCCGGTGGGTGCCGGCGGCCGGCGGCGAGGAGTCGCTCTACCTGCGGCCGTTCATGTTCGGCTCGTCGTCGGGGCTGGGCGTGCGGCCCTCCGAGGAGTACCTGTACCTGCTCATCGCCTCCCCGGCCGGCGCCTACTTCCCGCGCGGGCTGGCCCCGGTGAGCGTCTGGCTCTCCACCGACTACGTTCGCGCCGCGCCCGGTGGCACCGGCGAGGCCAAGTGCGGCGGGAACTACGCGGCGTCGCTGGCCGCGCAGGCCCAGGCCTCCGCGCAGGGATGCGACCAGGTGGTCTGGCTCGACGCGCTCGAGCACCGCTGGGTGGAGGAGATGGGCGGGATGAACCTGTTCTTCGTCTTCACCGACGCCGAGGGTCACCACGAGGTCGTCACTCCCGAGCTCTCCGGCTCCCTGTTACCCGGCATCACGCGCCGCTCGCTGCTCGAGCTCGCTCGCGAGGACGGCGCCACCGTGACCGAGCGCCGCATCTCCACCGACGAGTGGGAGAAGGAGGTCGCGTCCGGGGCGCTCACGGAGGTGTTCGCCTGCGGGACGGCGGCCGTGATCACCCCGGTCGGGTCGGTGAAGTACGACGGCGGGTCCTTCGAGATCGGCGACGGCACACCGGGCCCGGTCACCGCCCGGCTGCGCGAGCGGCTCACCGCCATCCAGCGTGGCGCGGCTCCGGACCGCCACGGCTGGATGGAACGCCTGGCCGAGCCCTCACGGTGATCAACAGCACGTCGGGCACCCAAGCGCGGTCCGGGCCGCTGGTGTGCTCCTGATCTTCCTCGGGCTCAGCGGCCGAGTGCCAGGACGGCGACCGCGACCGTCACCGTCACCTCGCACACCCCGCCGAACACGTCGCCGTTGATGCCACCGAGGCGCCGGAGGACGTGCCGGGCGAGGGTGAGCGCGGCGAGGGCGGCGACCATGAGCGCCACCGGCCCCTGCCAGAGCCGGCCGGGCACGGCGAACAGCGCCGAGCCGGCGAGCACGAGGCCCCATCCCACCGGGACCGCGAGGTGCTGGGTGCCCGCGACGAGGGCGCCCAGGCCGCCCGGCGCGGCGGCACCGACACCGCGCCGGGCGCACCAGGTGAACGACGCGCGTCCCGCGGCCCAGGCGAGGGCGACCGCGAGGACGCCGAGACCGCCACGCCCGGCCACCGCCGGGAGCGCCGCCGCCTGGGCGCCGAGGGCGATCACCAGCGTGACCACGCCGAACGCCCCGGTCGAGGGGTCCTTCATCACGGCGAGCATCCGCTCCGGGCCGCCGTAGCTGCCGAGTCCGTCCGCGAGGTCGGCGAGCCCGTCGAGGTGCAGCCCCCGGGTGAGCGCCGCGCCCGCGGCCACCCCGGCGACCCCCGCCAGCAGCCCCGGCGCCCCGAGCGCCAGCAGTCCGAGGGCGACGCCGCCCACGGCCCCGCCGATCAGCAGCCCCACCAGCGGGGCGAGGGCCAGGGCCCGGCCTGCCGTCCCACGATCGGTCGCACGGACCCGCACCGGCGCGACGCTGAACAGCGAGAGCGCGAGCGCGACGGCTGCGCCCCAGGAGGCGCCCTCCTCGGGAGCGGGGAGCCGTGGCCCGTCCGACCGGCCCGACCCGCCGTCGGGACCGTGCGCGCCGTCGGGACGGGGCCCGCCCTCGGGGCCGGGCCCGTCGTCGCGCCCGCTCACGAGCCCGCGGCGACCCGCGCGGCCATCGTCACCAGCGGGACCGCAGCGAGGGCGCCGGTCGCCGCGCCGGCGCGCAGGTCGAGCAGCAGCAGCGGATCGAGGCCGAGCACCTCGAGGGCGAGGGCCTGGGCGGGCTCGGTGTCCCTCGTCGCGGCCTGCCACCAGGCCCGGGAGCCGGGGGCCCAGGCGTCGGCCAGCAGGGCGGCGACGCAGACCGCGGCCCCGTCGAGCAGCACGGGCGTGCGACGGCGGGCGGCCTGCGCGAGGAACCCGACGAGGGCGGCGAGGTCGGCGCCCCCGGCCACGCGCAGCAACGCCTCGGGGTCGCGGCCGACCCGCCTGGTGCGGCGCAGCCCGTCACGCACGGCCGCAGCCTTGCGCATCCACGCGGTGTCGTCGATGCCGCTGCCGCGCCCGACGACGGCCACCGGCTCCCGGGCGGTCATGGCGGCGGCGAGTACGGCGGTCGGGGTGGAGATCCCGACGGCGAGCTCGCCCGGGACGAGCAGGTCGGCGCCCTCGTCGACGGCGGAGTCGGCGGCGGTGCGCCCGGCCTCGAGGGCGGCCTGCACCCCGCCGTCGGTGAGCGCGTCCTCGCGGTCGATCCGCCCGCTCGGCCCGTCGCCGACCTCGACGAGGCGCACGTCCGCGCCCGCGACGGTCGCCAGCGCGTTGGTGGGGGCGCTGCCCGCGCGGACGGCCTCCAGGCGGGCCGCGGTCTCCTCCGGGCCGAAGGCCGACACCCCGGCCGCCGCGATCCCGTGCTCGGCGGCGAAGAGCACCACCCGCGGCGCCGCGGGTGGCCGGGCGGGGGAGCGGGCCTGGCAGGCGGCGAGCCAGGCGGCGACGTCCTCGAGCCGGCCGAGAGCGTGCGACGCGAGCGGCAGCCGCGTCAGGTGGGCACGGGCGTCGGCCCGCGCGGCCTCGTCCGGGGGTGCCACCGACGGCACTGGGTGCTCCCTTCGGTCGCCTGTGAGCACCAAGTGTCGCTATAGCCGCATCTAGTGCTCACGAGCCGTAGGCACCTTAAGGGTGAGCGGGAGGCCGGCCACCAGCAGGCGTACCTCGTCGCACACCGCGGCGAGCTCGGCGTTGAGCAGGCCCAGCTCGTCGCGGAAGCGCCGGCCCGCCGACGTCGAGGGCACCACTCCCAGCCCAACCTCGGCGGACACCAGGACCAGCGGGGCGCCGGCGCGGGCGGCCACCGCCTCGACCAGCTTCGTCCGAGCCGCCGCGACGCTCGCCGCGTCGCGCGCCCACCCGGCGTCGTCGAGCAACCCGGTCAGCCAGGTGCCGAGGTCGTCGACGAGCACCGCCACGTCCGTCCGGCGTCGGACGACGTCCGCCGTCACCGTCCCGTCGGGATCCTCGACCGTCTCCCAGCGTGCCGGACGACGGGCGCGGTGCACGGCGACCCGGTCGGCCCACTCCGGGTCGGTCGCCGGGTCGACCGCGCGGGCCGTCGCGACGTAGACGGCGGGCGCGGTCTCGTCGAGCTGGGACTCCGCCCAGGCGGACTTCCCCGAGCGGGTCCCGCCGAGGACCAGGGTGCGGTGCGGGGGCGGCGTCAGGAGACCGGGTCACCGACCGACACCCGCGGCGCGGGCATCCGGAGCCGGCGGATCTGGGTCGCCCGGGTGAAGGCGTACCAGCCGACCGCGAAGCCCTTGACCTCCTCGTTCGGGTACTTGGCGCGCACCCGCGAGAGGACCTGACGACTGAGCAGCGTGCCCTCGACGACCATCGCCGCGAGGATGCACAGGCACAGCAGGCTGCCGAGGTTCTGCAGGCCGGGCACCGGCACGACCACCGTGATGAAGATCAGCACGGCGAGCGGCATGAACAGTCCCATGAGGTGGCGCCGGGAATCCACGAGGTCGCGCACGTGCGCCTTGACCTGCCCGCGGTCACGCACCGGGAGCACACGGTCGTCCCCGGCCATCATCCGCTTGCGACGCTCGGCGGCGGCCTCGCGGCGTTGGGTCTTGTCGCCGCGCAGCGTCTTGGAGCGCTTCATCGCCTCGCGCTGTGTCTTCGGCGCCGGGGCCGCCGGCCCGCGACGACGGCCCTCGGCGTCACGACGCGACCGGGTCGGACGGCCCTTGCCGGGGGTCTGCCCGCGCCGCCCCCCGACCGAGACCACGTCCTGCTCGGCGGTCGCGTCGACGTCGGCGTCCGCGGAACCGGGCGCGGAGGTGGCGCTGGAGCCCCGTCGCAGGAAGTTCACACGCCAAGGATAGGGTACCTGGCGCCCTCCCCGGTCACCTCACAGCGCGACGCTCCCCGTTCACCGCGCGGGGGCCGACGGGGGCACGCCCGCGCGCTAGCGTCGTCTGCCATGCGCGTGCTGATCGCGCCGGACGCCTTCCGCGGCACCCTGACCGGCGAGCAGGCCGCCGCGGCGATCGCCGACGGGTGGTCCCGGGGCGCCGGGACCGACGAGCTGACGCGCTCGCCGGTGGGTGAGGCCGCGGCCACCCTCGAGACGGCGCCCGACGAGGCGCTGCCCGACCTGGTCGTCACCGGGGAGGGCAGCCTGGAGTACCGGTCGCTGAGCGACACCGCTCTCGCCGCGGTCTCCTCGGCGGCGATGGCCCGGGGGGTCCCGTGCATCGTGCTGGCCGGGCAGGTCCATGTCGGGTCGCGGGTCGCCTTCGAGTCCGGCATCCACGGCGCCTACGCCGCGGCGGCCGACGTCGGGTCGGTGGAGGCGTCGATGGCCGATCCCGTCCGCACCCTGGAGGTGCTCGCCGAGGGCATCGCCCAGCACTGGGGTGGCCGGCGCGGGCGTGACCAGCTGCGCCCGGAGCTGCTGCCCGAGGCCCGGCCCGAGCCGGTCGTCCCCGGACCGCGCGACCCCGGCCACGAAGGTCCCGGGCACTGACCGCCGCGCACCTCACCGGGATCCGGCACCCTGCGGTACAGCGTGAGCGTCGGGGAGGGGAAGGCGATGGACGACCGGGACGACGCCCTGTCGATGCTGATCATGATCACGGGCCCGGTGGCGCTGGTGGTCTCGACCGGTTGGCAGGTCGCGTGGCTCGTGGTCCTCGGGGTGTTCGCCCTGCTGCGCCGGACCGGGACACCGTGGCGGGGCGGGCCCGCGGCGCCGTCGACGCCGCCGGACCCCTCCGGCGCGTGAGCGCCGCAGCGCCACAGCGCCAGACTGACGTGGCGCACGTCCCCTCGGTCCGCATGAAGACGGGCCTGCGATGTGACACCATGGAGATCGCAGGCGAGCCGCGTCGTGCCCCGACGGGACCCCATCGCGTCCCGGCGGAGCGGCCCCGCCGGGCGGGAACATCCCGCCGTCCGGCGAGGTTGCACGCCGCGGAACGCACCGGGAGCTCCAGGGAGAACCATGACCGTCGAGAACGCCCCCATCACTGACCCGGCTGCCCCCGCCACCCCGGCGCCGGGCGAGCACGGCGTCGAGCTGAGCGAGGCCGCGTCGAGCAAGGCCAAGGCGCTGCTCGACCAGGAGGGCCGCGACGACATGCACCTGCGCATCGCCGTCCAGCCGGGCGGCTGCGCGGGTCTGCGCTACCAGCTCTTCTTCGACGACCGCAGTCTCGACGGCGACCTCTTCCGTGACTTCAACGGCCTCAAGGTGGCCGTGGACCGGATGAGCGCGCCGTACGTGCAGGGCGCCACCATCGACTTCGTCGACACCATCGACAAGCAGGGCTTCACGATCGACAACCCGAACGCCACGGGGTCCTGCGCCTGCGGCGACAGCTTCAACTGAGTCGCCGACGTCCCCACGACGACGAGCCCCGGTCCCGCCTGCTCGGCGGGCCGGGGCTCTCGTGCGCTTGCGGGGTGTGCCGCCCGCCCCCTGCCGCCCGGAGCGAACGGCACTCTCGCTGCTTCTTGGTGCGCGAGAGTGCCGTTCGCTCCACGCGGCGGCGACGGTCAGCCGGCCTCGGGGACGTCCTGGGCGACCTTCGCCTTGAGGTTCTCCGGCGGCTGCGCACCGAGCTGCGCGACGACGTGCGACGCCGCGACCGAGCCGATCCGCCCGGCCACCGGCAGCTCGAACCGGCGGACCAGGCCGTAGAGGAAGCCGCCGGCGTAGGCGTCGCCCGCGCCGGTGGTGTCGACGAGCTCGTCGGCGGGCCGTGCCTCGACCTCGTGGCGCACGCCGCCCTCGGCGTAGATCGTCGAGCCCTTCGCGCCGTGGGTGACGGCGACGAGCTCGCAGTTGCCGCCGGTGCCGCGCAGCAGCGACTCGATGGGCTCGTCGCCCACCAGCGCGGCGACCTCGTCCTCGTCGGCGACGAGGATCTCGACGTTCTCCCGGGTCAGCTCGCGGAAGTAGTCGCGGTGGCGCTCCACGCACAGCGCGTCCGAGAGGGTCAGCGCGACGCGGGCCTCGCTCTTGGCCGACGCGTCGATGATCTTGCCGATCGTCGCCCGGGCCTGCTCGGTGTCGGCCAGGTAGCCCTCGATGAGGGCGACCGCCGAGCCGGCGACCTCGTCCTGGTCGATGTCCGACGGGCCGAGCCTGGTGCAGGCCCCGAGGTAGGTGCCCATCGTGCGCTCGCCGTCCGGGGTGACGAGCACCAGGCAGCGGGCGGTCGAGGGGCCCTCGGTGAGCGGCGGGGTGCGGAAGCTCACGCCGTGGCTGCGGATCGAGGTCGTGAACGAGGTGCCGAGCTGGTCGTCGTGGACCTTCCCGACGTAGCCGGTGTCCCCGCCCAGAGCGGCCGCGACGGCGATCGAGTTGGCGACGCTCCCGCCCGAGCGCTCGGTCTTGTCACCGGCCTTCGCGTACAGCGCCTCGGCCTGGTCCTGGTCGACGAGCGTCATGCCCCCCTTCGGCAGGTCGAAGGCGGTGATGGTGGCGTCGTCGACCTGCGTGAGCACGTCGACGATCGCGTTGCCGATTCCCAGAACGTCCATCGGGCCTCAGATGTCCTCTCCATCGCGTGGCTCGCTTCGGAACAACGGGCCACCGTAGGTGATGGGGTGACCACCGACAGCCCGATCGTTGCGTCGGGCACCATCCCCGCTGCTCAGGCGTAGACCGGGTACTGCGGCTCCGGGATCGCCGGGGTGATGCGCTGCTCGACGAAGATGCCGTGCCAGAGCATGAACACCAGCAGCGTCCAGATGCGCCGCGAGTGGTCGACCGGCCCGGCCCGGTGCTCGTCGATCAGGCGCAGCACGGCGGCCTTGTCGAGGATCGCGTCGGTCTGCGAGTCCCGGACGATCCCGCGGGCCCAGTCGAGCATGTCGGTGGCGAGCCAGTGGCGGATGGGGACCGGGAAGCCGAGCTTGCGACGGTGCAGCACGTGCGGCGGCACGATGCCCTCGATGGCACGGCGCAGGGCGTACTTGGTGGTGCCGTGGGCGATCTTCTGGTCGGTCGGCAGCGCCGAGGCCACCCGGAACACCTCGGGGTCGAGGAACGGGACCCGCAGCTCCAGGGAGTTCGCCATGGTCATCTTGTCGGCCTTGACGAGGATGTCCCCACGCAGCCAGGTGAAGAGGTCGACGTGCTGCATGCGCGCGACCGGGTCCCACCCCCGCGACCCCTCGTACACCGACGCGGTCAGGTCGACGTGGGAGAGCTCGTCGTCGTATCCGCGCAGGACCGCCGCCAGCTGCGGGGGGAAGAAGTTGCGGGCGTTGCCGTAGTAGCGCTGCTCGAGGGGCAGCGCGCCGCGGCGCAGCAGGTCCTTGCCGCGCACCCCGGTCGGCAGGCGCTCCGAGAGCGAGCCGGCCAGCGTACGGATCGCGCCCGGCAGCCGGTCGAACGGCGCGAGCGAGAGCGGCTCCTTGTAGATCGTGTAGCCGCCGAAGAGCTCGTCCGCCCCCTCGCCGGAGAGCACGACCTTGACGTGCTTGCGCGCCTCGTTCGCCACGAAGTAGAGCGGGACCAGCGCCGGATCGGCCACCGGGTCGTCGAGGTACCACACGATCAGCGGCAGGGCGTCCATCATGTCCTGGGCGGTCACGGTGCGGACGACGTGGCGGACCCCGATGGCCTCGGCCGACTCGGCCGCGACGTCGATCTCGGAGTAGCCGGCCCGCTCGAACCCCGTCGTGAAGGTGATCAGGTCCGGGTTGTGCTCGCGGGCGAGCGCCGCGATCGCCGTCGAGTCGATGCCGCCGGAGAGGAAGGCGCCCACGGTGACGTCGGCGCGCATGTGCTTGGCCACCGAGTCGCGCAGCACCTCGGTGATCTCCTCGTGACGCCGCGTCTCCTCGGCGGTGTCGCCACGGGCGATCGGGCGTTCCTCGAAGCGCGGGGTGAAGTAGCGCTGCACGCTCACGGGCTCGCCCGGGGTGATCGTGAACGAGCACCCCGACTCCAGCCGCCGGATCGCGCGGTGGAGGGTCGCCGGCTCGGGGACGTACTGCAGCGTCAGGTAGTGCTGCAGCGCGGCGGGGTCGGGCGCCGCCGACGAGGCGCCCAGCGGCGCGAGGATCTGCAGCAGGCTCTTCTTCTCGCTGGCGAACGCCACGCCGTTCGCGCCGGCGGCGAAGAACAACGGCTTGATGCCGAACGGGTCCCGGGCGCCGAAGAGCACGCGGTCCCGGGTGTCCCAGATGAGGAAGGTGAACATCCCGCGCAGCCGCGGCACCGCGTCCGCGCCCCACACCGAGTACGCCGCGACGATCGCCTCGGTGTCGCCCTCGGTGGCGAAGCGGACGCCGTGCTCCCTGCGCAGCTCCGCCCGCAATTCCACGTAGTTGTAGATCTCGCCGTTGAAGACGATGCGGTAGCGGCCGGCCGCCTCACCGTCCGGGGGGAACGCCAGCGGCTGGTGGGAGCCCTCGACGTCGATGATCGACAGCCGGTTGAAGCCGAGCACGACCTCCTCGTCCTGCCACACACCCGACTCGTCCGGCCCGCGGTGGCGCATGCACGGCAGCGCGGCCTCGACGTCCGCCGCGTGCCGTGCTGCCGTGCCGTCCGCCGTGATCCAACCCATCAGCCCGCACACGCTGCCCAGTATGGCGAGGGGGACCGACGGCCTCGTCGCGCCACCCGCCTCGGGGGTCCCGACGGGTGCCGCCGCGGCCGCCGTCGACGGCGGGACGGGCGGCCCCTCCGACAGCGCGTAGTGGAGACCTCGGCTAGTCTCCCGGTGTCCGGACCGAGGGTGGTGTCGCCCGAGGTCGCACGGCCTCGAGGAGGGCAGCCAGCAGTGCGCCGAGCAGCGAGCGTTGCGCAGGCCGGGGAGGGGCCGGCCCGGCAGGACCAGCGCGGCCGGACGCCGCGCCGGCGGACCCGTCGGCTGACGCGCGCTCTCCAGCTCGCCGTCCTGGCGTGCCTGGTCGCCCTCGTCTCGACGGGGTGCTCGATCCAGGAGGTCATCCGCTTCGGCTGGCCGATAGGCGTCACGCCCGAGGCCACCATGATGCAGACCCTGTGGACCTGGTCCGCGATCGCGGCGCTCTGCGTCGGTGTCCTGGTCTGGGGCGCCACCGCGTGGGTCGTCATCTTCCACCGCCGCAAGGCCGGCGACTCCGACCTGCCCCGCCAGTTCCAGTACAACCTGCCGCTCGAGCTGGTGCTCACGGTGCTCCCGCTGGTCATGGTGGCGGTGCTGTTCTACTTCACGGTCGTCGTGCAGAACGTCGTCGACCGCGAGCCGACCGGCAACGAGCTGAAGGTCGACGTCACCGCGTTCCAGTGGAACTGGGAGTTCCAGTACCCCGGCACGCGCAACCCCGCCGGCCAACCGGTCGCGACCATCGGCACGACCGCCGAGGTCCCGCTGCTGGTGCTGCCGACCGGTCGTCCGATCTCGTTCACCCAGCACTCCGAGGACGTGATCCACTCGTTCTGGATCCCGGAGTTCCTGTTCAAGCGGGACGTCTTCCCGGACCCCGACAAGAACGACCAGAAGGACACCTGGGTCATCGACAAGATCGACCAACCGGGCGCGTTCGTGGGCCGGTGCGCGGAGTACTGCGGCTCCTACCACTCGATGATGAACTTCGAGGTCCGGGCGCTGCCGGAGAACCTGTTCGACCAGTACATGCAGCTCCGGCAGTCCGTGAACCCGGCGACGAACCAGCCCTACTCGGCTGCCGAGGCCCTCGCCCGGATGAACTGCGGCCCGCTGTGCTCGCCCACGGCCACCACGACGCACCCGTTCAACCCGGACCCGACCGTCCGCCTGGCGTTCTGACATGACCCGCCCCACGACCGCTGAGAGGAGCGCGTGGCAATGAAGGTCGAGTCCCGCATCTTCGAGCTCCTGTGTGTCTTCTTCTTCGTCTGCGCGGTCGTCTACGGCTTCCTGTCCGAGGAGGCCGTCGGCATCGTCGGGTTCACCCTCACCGGCGGCCTCTGCCTGATCATCGGGACCTACTTCCGCTTCGTCGCCCGCCGCCTCGAGGAGCGCCCGGAGGACAACCCGGAGGCCGAGGTCTCCGACGGCGCCGGTGACGTCGGCTTCTTCAGCCCCGCCAGCTACTGGCCCATCACGGTGGCCGGCGGGGTCGCGTTCACCGGCCTCGGGCTCGCGCTCTGGCAGTGGTGGTTGATCGTGCTGGGCGGCATCGGCCTCATCATCGCCGTGTGCGGCCTGGTGTTCGAGTACCACGCGGGCCCGGAGGCCCACTGAGGGTCCCTCCCGTACCCCTTCCCGACGACGGGCATCGCCGGCTCCGGCCGGCGGTGCCCGTGTCGTCGTTCCGGGGGCAGAGGGCCCGCGTCCCGTCCTGATCAGCGCCGGGGGGGCCGGCGGGGCCCGGGGCGGGCACGCATGACGAGAGGCACTGGGCGCATCCTCGGGAGCGCTCGGGCCTGCGTGCTGTGCTCTCAGTGTCAACGCGCCGGAAGCCCGAGCCCGGCCGGCACCCACGACGGCTGCAGGAACGACGACGGGGCGGGGAGCGCGTGGCTCCCCGCCCCGTCGGCGGTCCTGCGGTGTGCGGGCGGCGGGATCAGTCCCGCACGTCGCGGGGCCGCCCGGCGTCGGGTCGACCCGCGAGCTCGCGGTCGCTGCCCGGCTCGACCTGCATCGGATCGGTCCCGGTGCCCGCGTGGACGTCGGCCTGCTCCTCGGCGGGGTCGGGGCGGAACCAGCCGCCCTTCATCGGGCTGCCCGAGTAGCCCAGGTCGTTCATGCGCTTGGGCACCTTCGAGCCCTGGTAGGCCAGCGGGATGGCGTGGCCGTGGTCGTCGAACCCACCGAGGGGTTGGTGGACCTCGATGAACTCGCCGTGCGGCAGCCGCTTGATGTGGCCGGTCTCGATGCCGTGCTCGAGCACCTCGCGGTCGGAACGCTGCAGGCCCAGGCAGATCCGGTAGGTCGCGAAGTAGACGACCGGCGGGATCACCAGGAGGCCGATGCGACCGATCCAGGTCATGACGTTCAGCGAGATGTCGAACGTGTAGCCGATGATGTCGTTCCCGCAGGCCACGACGAGCCAGAAGTAGAACGACAGCGCCATCATGCCGGTCGCGGTGCGCACCGGGGCGTCGCGCGGGCGCTGGAGCAGGTTGTGGTGCGCCCCGTCGCCGGTCAGCTTGCGCTCGATCAGCGGATAGAGCGCGAGCAGCGTTATCAGGATCCCCATGCCGAGGACGGCGGGGAAGAAGATGCACGGGATGGTGTACCGGCCGAACAGGTACATCTCCCACGAGGGCCACAGCCGGACCGCGCCGTCGAACACGGCCATGTAGAAGTCGGGCTGTGACCCGGCGGAGACCTGCGTCGGGTCGTACGGGCCGAGCTTCCAGATCGGGTTGATCTGGAAGACGCCGGACATGATCGCCATGATGCCGACCGCGACGACCATGAAGCCGCCGCCCTTGGTGGCGAACGTCGGCAGGATGCGCACGCCGACGACGTTGCGCTCGGTGCGTCCCGGCCCGGGGAACTGGGTGTGCTTCTGGAACCACACGAGCCCCACGTGCACGCCGATGACCGCGAGGATGATCCCGGGCAGCAGGAAGACGTGGACGATGTAGAAGCGCGGGAGGATGATCGTCCCGGGGTACTCGCCGCCGAAGATGGCGAAGTGCAGCCAGGTCCCGATGACCGGCATCGACAGGATGATCGCCGAGACGCCCGTGCGCACCCCCGTGCCGGAGAGCAGGTCGTCAGGCAGCGAGTAGCCGATGAAGCCCTCGATCATGCCGCTGAGCAGCAGCACGACGCCGAGCACCCAGTTGGTCTCGCGCGGGCGGCGGAACGCTCCGGTGAAGAACGTCCGCATCATGTGCGCGATCATCGCGGCGACGAAGATCAGCGCGGACCAGTGGTGGATCTGACGGATGAAGAGGCCGCCGCGGACGTCGATCGAGATGTTGACGGTGGACTGGTACGCCATCGACATCGTGACGCCGCGCAGGCCCGCGTAGGAACCCTCGTACGTCGTGTCGGCCATGGACGGGTCGTAGAAGACCGCCAGCCAGGTGCCGGAGATGAGCAGCACGATGAAGCTGTATATGGCGATCTCGCCCAGCATGAACGACCAGTGGGTGGGGAAGACCTTGTTGATCTGCCGACGGATCCCGCCCGCCGGGTGGATCCGGCTGTCGATCTCGTCAGCTGCGGTCGCGACGAGGTTCATCGCCGTACTGCCGCTGCGCCGCGGTGTGGTGATCGCACTCATGATCTGCGCTCCCAGAAGCCGGGTCCGATCGGCTCGATGAAGTCACTGCGGGCGTACAGGTATCCCTGATCGTCCACCGTGATGGGTAGTTGCGCCAGCGGGCGGGCAGCGGGGCCGAAGACCGGCCGGGCGTACTCGTTGGCCTGGAACTGCGACTGGTGGCAGGGACAGAGGATGCGCATCGTCTGGTCCTCGTAGAGGGACGTCGGGCACCCCATGTGGCTGCAGATCTTCGAGTAGGCGAAGAGCGAGCCGTAGTTGAAGTCCTCCTGGCCGGCCCGCTTGATCACCGGCACGTCCGGGCGCAGGCGGATGAGCATCACCGGGGAGTCGGAGGAGCGGAGTATCTCGGCGAGCTTCTCCGGATCGTTGCGGTCGGACTCCTTGAACGGGTAGACCGTCTCCATCGAGCCCGGCTGGAGGTCCCCGGCGCGCACCAGGACGACGTGTTCGGGCACGCCGTCGAACGCCCGCAGATAGACCCGCTCGCCGTCGTCGGAGCGCCAGTCGGTGACCAGGAGGGGCGACTCGTCGCCCTGCTTCCACGGGTTCTTCACCAGGCCGCCGAACGCCGCGATCGCGAGTCCGGCGCCGAGGACGCCCCCGGCGGCTCCCAACGAGCGGACGATGAGCTTCCGGCGGCCGATGCCACTCTGCGTCCCGGCCTGGACCAGGCGGGCGGCGGCGGTGCGGCGCTCGACCTCCCCCGACCGGCCGTCGTGGCGCTGCTGGATGGTCAGGTCCTCGGGCAGCAGCTTCTTCGAGTAGGCGATCACGCCCATGCCGACCGCGAGGATCGAGACACCCAGCGTCACGCCGATGGCCGGGGTGTAGAGGACGTACCACCAGGAGCCGGGGGCGCCCGGCGGGACCCACTCGTGCGGCCAGGCGACGAACGCGACGATGAACGCCAGCCCCGCGAGCGCGGCGATGATGAACCAGCCGGCGACCTGGCGCTCGGCCCGCTTCTCGGCCCGCGTGCCGGGCACGGGGAAACGGGCGCGGTCGGCGACGACCTCGATGTCGTCGATGCGGTTGCCGAGCCGCACCAGGTCGTCGGTGCTCATCTCGGCGAGCTCCGCGTCGGTCGGGATGCGCAGCTCGTCCGACCCGTGGCCCTGGGGGCCCGACGGGCTTCCGGCGCGGTGGGACTCAGATTCGGGCGGTGCACTCACTGGCGGGATCCGATCCAGAGGGAGATTCCGATCAGGGCGGCGAGGCCGACGAAGAAGGCGACGAGGCCCTCGGGCACGGGACCGAACCCGCCGAGACTGTTGCCGCCCGGGTTGACGCCGACGCTGTCCGAGCTCACCGACTTGATGTAGCCGATGATGTCCCGCTTCTCCTCGGGGCCGAGCTGGGCGTCCGAGAAGGTCGGCATGTTGCCGGGCCCGGAGAGCATCGCGGCGTAGATCTGCGACGGGCTGGCCGGGTCGAGCACCGGGGCGAACTTGCCCGACGAGAGCGCCCCCCCGCGGCCGGTGAAGTTGTGGCACTGCGCGCAGTTCAGGCGGTACAGCTCACCGCCGCGGCCGAGGTCGGAGCCGACGAGGGTGTCCTCCGGGACCGCCGGGACGGACGGGCCGCCACCGTTGGCCTCGACGTACGCGCCCAGCGCGTCGATCTGGGCCGGGTCGAACTTCGGCGGCTTCTCCTCGGCCTGGGCGCCCTGGACCTTGAGCGGCATCCGGCCGGTGGAGACCTGGAAGTACACCGACGCCTGGCCGACGCCGATGAGGCTCGGGCCGCGGCCCTCGACGCCCTGCAGGTTCGACCCGTGGCAGGTGATGCAGGAGTTGTCGAAGAGCGCCTGGCCCTGGCGCACGAGCGCCGCGTCCTGGCCGGTCGCCGTCTGCGGGGCGGGCTGGACCGCCGCGTAGATGCCGCCGACGGCGAGCAGCGCCGCGCCGAGCGCGACGAAGCCCGCGACGCGCCGGCGCGTCCTGGTCCCCGCACGCGCCCACGGCCTGCGGCGTGGGCGTGGCGTCCGGTCGCTCATGTCCTCCCCTGACCCTGACTCTGACTCTGGTGACGTGCTCATCACGGTCGCGTGCTCACCGGATGAAGTAGATGACCGTGAACAGGCCGATCCAGACCACGTCCACGAAGTGCCAGTAGTACGAGACGACGATCGCCGCGGTCGCCTGCGCCGGGGTGAACCGACTGAGGAACGTCCGGCTGAGCAGCAGGATGAACGCGATCAGACCACCCGTGACGTGCAGCGCGTGGAACCCGGTCGTGATGTAGAAGACCGAGCCGTAGGCGCCCGAGGCCATCGTCGTGCCGTGCTCGGTGACGAGCGTGTGGTACTCGTTCACCTGGCCGAGCACGAAGATCAGGCCCATCACGAAGGTCACCGCGTACCAGCGGCGCAGGCCGAACACGTCACCGCGCTCGGCGGCGAACACGCCGTACTGGCAGGTGAACGACGACGCCACCAGGATGATCGTGTTCACCAGGGCGTACGGCACGTCGAGCTCGGTCGGCGGCGGCGGCCACTCGCCCACGTTCTGGGCCCGTGCCACGAAGTACATGGCGAAAAGACCCGCGAAGAACATCAGCTCGCTGGACAGCCAGATGATCGTCCCCACGCTGACCACGTTGGGTCGGTTGAGGGAGTGGATCCTCGCGCTGAAGGAGGGCGCCGGCGCACTCGAGGCGGTCGTCACGGGCGACATCATGTCACCTCGGCCCGACATCAGCCGGGCGGGGCGAGGGCTGGTCAGCAGCCCGCCGACCTGCACCGTCCCTCACCTGCGGATTCTCCTACCAGGTGTCGTACGTCGTGTCGTAGTCGAGACCCGACGGTGCCGTGCTCGCCCCCGCGGGGGGCCGCCCGACTAGGCTGCGGCGCACCCGTGGGAGACGCGCCGGGGAGGGCCACGAGATGACCGCCGACAGTGCCGGACAGCCGCTGGACGTCGTGGTGATGAGCCACCGTCCCGAGGTCCGCGAGGCCGTGATGTCCGCGGTCGGCCGGCGCCCGGCCCGCGACGTGCCGCGGCTGCGCTGGAGCGAGGCCGACGGGATCGGCGACGTCCTCGGCGCGGCCGACGCGGGCCGCCTCGACCTCGCGGTGCTCGATGCCGAGGCCCAGCCGACCGGAGGCATGGGGGTGTGCCGCCAGCTCAAGAACGAGCGCGACGACCCGGCGCCGGTGATCGTGGTCGTCCGGCGCGAGGACGACCGCTGGCTCGCGACGTGGTCGCAGGCCGACGCGGTCCTGGTGCAGCCGCTCGACCCCGTGACCGCCGCGCGCACCGTCGCCGACGTCCTGCGTGCCGGGGACCCCGTCCCGGCCACCCGGGGGTGAGCGCGGGGATGTCCCCGGCCGGCACCGCGGCGGCCGGGACCACCCCCGGACCGACCGGTGCCGGGGCGCCGACGTGGCCCTCGCTGCTCGGCCGGCTGCTGCGTGGGGAGGACCTGGCGGGCCCCGAGGCCGCATGGGCGATGGACCGCATGATGTCCGGCGAGGCCTCGCCGGCCCAGGTGGCCGCCTTCGCGGTCGCGCTGCGCGGCAAGGGGGAGACCGCCGAGGAGGTCGGCGGGCTCGCCGAGGTCATGCGCGCGCACGCGCGGGCGGTGACGGTCGACGGCGTCGTGGTCGACATCGTCGGGACCGGCGGCGACCAGGCCCACACCGTCAACATCTCGACGATGGCCGCCGTCGTCATGGCCGCCGCGGGCGCCCGGGTGGTCAAGCACGGCGGGCGTGCGGCGTCGTCGGCGTGCGGATCGGTCGACCTGCTCGAGGAGCTCGGTGTCCCGATCGACCTCGGTCCCGAGGGCGTCGCGGCGAGTGTCGACGAGGTCGGCATCGGGTTCTGCTTCGCGCAGACCTTCCACCCGGCCATGCGCCACGTCGGCGGGGTGCGCCGCGAGATCGGCGTCCCGACGGCGTTCAACCTGCTCGGTCCGCTCACCAACCCCGCGCGCCCGGCCGCGGCGCTCATCGGCTGCGCCGACGCCCGGTTCGCCCCCGTCCTCGCCGCGGTGCTGGCCGGACGGGGGGACACCGCGCTCGTCGTGCGCGGCGACGACGGCCTCGACGAGATCACGACGACCACCACGACCACCGTCTGGCGCGCGCGCCCGGGGGGCGTGGTCGTCGAGACGCTCGACCCGAGCCGCCTCGGGATCCCCACCTCGGCGCCGGGCGACCTGCGCGGCGGCGACGCGACGGTGAACGCCCGGGTCGCCCACTCGGTGTTCGCCGGCGAGCCCGGAGCCGTCCGCGAGGCGGTGCTGCTCAACGCCGGGGCCGCGCTCGCCGCGTACGAGGAGGCCCGGACCGGGAGGTCGGACGAGCTGCACGCGGCGGTGGCGCGCGGGCGCGAGCGGGCGGCGGCCGCCGTCGACGACGGGGCAGCGGCGGCGCTGCTGGAGCGCTGGGCCGCTGTCGCGACGCGGCTGCGCGGCTGACGACGAGGCTCGGCGGGCCCCCGAGCCCGATTCGGGCCGGAGTGCCCTAGTCGAGCCCGACGGCGAAGGCCGCGTCGGTGTCGCTCGCCGAGTACGAGCGGAACGCGATGTGGGTCGAGGTGGAGCGCACCCCCGGCACCCGGCTCAGGCTCCCGGCGATGACGTCGGCGAGCTCCTCGTGCTCGCTGACCCGCACCATCGCGATGAGGTCGACGTCGCCCGCGCAGGAGTAGACCTCCGCGACCCCGTCGAGGTCCGCGATGGCCTGCGCGGTCTCCGGGATCCGGTCGGCGTTCGCGTGGACCATGACGATGGCCGTGATCACGGGGGCTCCCTGGGTCGGCGGCGCGGGCGGCGGTCGGCGGCTCCGCGCGGAACTCTAGGCCCCGGCGCCGCTTCCGGGCCCGACACCGCCCCGGATGGGCTGCGTCCGGCCTCGCGGGCCCGGCCCACCCACTCCGACCAGGCGCCGGCGCCGCGGGCGGGGACCGCCCACGGCGTCGTCGTGCGCACCATCCGGGTGCCGGGCCGCTCGAGCCAGCGGGTGACCACGGCGACCTCCTCCGGCGGCGCGCCCCGCAGCGGCCCCGCCCCCGGCCGCACCGTCTCCGCCGCGGCCACCAGCGTGTCGACGACGGGCATCGGTGGCACGCCGCGCCGCGCGGTGCCCGCCGCGGCCAGGCGTCCGTGGCGCACGACGGCGAGCTCCCACCCGCCGCCGCCGTCCGGGCGCGCGGCGACGAGCTCCTCGGCCCGGGCGACCGCCGAGAGCCGCTGCACCCGCGCCAGCGCGCCCGCCAGCTCGGCGAGCCGGTCCCGGTGGGTGGCGGCGTCGTCGAAGCGTTCCCCCGCGGCCAGCGACGTGACCTTCTCCCGCAGCCGCACCAGCCCGTCGTCGGAGCCGCCGTGGAGCAGGGCGAGCGCCCCGGCGACGGCGGTGGAGTAGTCCTCGGCGCTCTGCAGCCCCGCGCACGGCGCCCCGCAGCGCCCCAGGCCGTGCAGCGCGCAGGGGCTGGCGCGCCCGCCGCGGGCGGGGATGCGCTGGCTGCACGGCCGCAGGCGCGAGGCGTCCGCGAGCGCCTCGACGGCGCGGACCGCGTCGGGGCGCCGGCCGAACGGGCCCACGGCGTCGGCGCGGGGGGTGCGCACCACCGACCACCGCGGGAACGGCTCGTCGGTCAGCGCCACCCACCAGCCGCGGTGCGGGTAGCGGGACCGCCGGTTGTAGCGCGGTGCGTGCCCGGCGAGCAGCCGCAGCTCCCGGACCTCGGCCTCGAGCGCGTGGGCGCACTCCACCCAGTCGACCCGCTCGGCGAGGCCGACCATCTCCTTCACCCGGGCCCGCTTCTCCGAGCCGGTGAAGTAGGAGCGCACGCGCCGGCGCAGGTCGTTCGACGTCCCGACGTAGAGGACCTCGTCGGCCGGACCGCGAAAGAGGTACACGCCCGCCGCGTGCGGCACGGCGTCGGCCAGGTGGCGCTTGCCGCGCTGGGCGGGGGTGGTCTCGACCTGCAGGGCGAGGAGGTCCTCCAGCGACGCCACGCCCTGCCCGCCGACCCGCTCCAGCAGCGCGTGCAGGACGTCGACGGTGGCCCGTGCGTCGGCCAGGGCCCGGTGCACCGGACGAGTGGTGGCGTGGAAGAGGCCCGCGAGTGCGGAGAGCCGGCACGACGGCGCCTCGTCGCGCGTGAGCACCTTGCGGGCGAGCCGCGCGGTGCAGACCACCGGCGGCCGCGGCCACACCGACCCGTGCCTGCGGCACGCGGCCCGCAGGTGCCCGACGTCGAACGGGGCGTTGTGGGCCACCACCACCGACCCGGCACAGAACTCCAGGAACCCCGGCAGCACCGCCGCGAGCCGCGGCGCGGCGCGCACCATGGCCGTGGTGATCCCGGTGAGCGCCACGATCTGTGGCGGCACCGCCACTCCCGGGTCGACCAGCGTGGCGTACTCGCCGAGGATCTCGCCGCCGCGCACCTTCACCGCGCCGATCTCGGTGATCGCGTCGGGGCGCGGTGCGGCCAGGGGGTCCGCACCGGGTGGCTCCGGCTCCGCCGGCGGCCCGCCGGTGGTCTCGAGGTCGAGCACCACGAAGGTGGCCGCGTGCAGCGGCGTGCCCAGCTCCTCGAACGTGAGCTGCGGGTCGGGCCCCGTCACCGGGCGTGGTGCGTCCATCGCCGCGGACGCTAGGACGACCCCCCGACAACGGTGGCCGCGAGCGTGACCGGGGCCGCTAACCTGGGCTGATGGCGGACGGGGAGGTGGGGAAGCGGGACCACCAGGACGCCGGGCACGACGCCGGGCACGACGCCGCCGACCCCGAACCGGACCCCTCGGCGCCGGTACCGCCCGCGGTCCACGCGGCGCTGCTGGAGGCGGCCCCGGAGACCGTGCGGGGCCGGGTCGCCGACCTCGTCTCGCAGGCCGTCGGCCAGCTCCCCGCCACCGACCTCCCCGCCACGGTCCGCCCCGTCGCCCGCTTCGCGCCCGCCAAGCGCGCCAAGGTCGGCGCCGGGCCGATGCTCGCGGCGCTGGGCAGCGTCGAGGGGTTCGCCGACGAGGTCGTGTCCTGGTGGCGCGAGCACCGGCCCGAGGAGTGGGCGCCGCCGGTCGCCGAGCCCGTGCACGCCGCGGCCGTCGCGGTGCTCACCGGTGACGAGGACGCCGCGCGGGAGCTGCTGCGCGACGCCGGGGAGCGCGCCGACGTGGCCCGGCTGCGTGCCGAGCGGGACGCCGCGCTCGCCCGCGCCGACCGCCTGGCCGCCGACCTCGAGCGGGTCACCGCCGAACGGGACGAGGCGAAGGCGCGGGCGGCCGAGAGCACCCCCGACCTGTCCGAGGAGGTCGCCAAGCTGCGGGCCCGGCTGCGCGAGCAGGGCGTCCGGGTCCGTCGCGCCGAGGACGCCGCGGCCGAGGCGGCGGCCCGGCTGGCGGACGACCGCGGCGAGGAGCACCGCGAGCTCGAGGAGCTGCGGCGCGAGCGGTCACGCGACCGGCAGGCCCTGGCCGCGGCGGAGGCGCGGGCCCGCCGGGCGACCGCGGAGCTGGAGGCGGCCCGCCGCGCCGCCCACGAGGCCCGTCGCGCCGACGACGCCCGGCTCGCGCTGCTCGTCGACACCGTCGCGGGCGCCGCGGCCGGCCTGCGCCACGAGCTCGGGCTGCGCGTCGACGACCACCACGTCGGCCCGCGCCCCGCCGAGCTCGTCGGCTCCGCCGACCACACCCCGCTGGCCCGGGTGACCGACCCCGCGACCCTCGACCGCCTCCTCGCCCTGCCCGAGGTCCACCTGCTCGTGGACGGCTACAACGTCACCAAGACCGGGTGGCCCGGTCTCTCGCTGGCCGCCCAGCGCGAGCGGCTGGTGGCCTCGGTCGCCCCGCTCGCGGCGCGCACGCAGGCCGAGACGACGCTGGTGTTCGACGGCGCGGGCATCACCGGGGTGCCGACCGCCTCCGTGCGCGGGGTGCGGGTGCTCTTCTCCGACCCCGGCGTGATCGCCGACGACCTCATCCGCAGGCTCGTCGACGCCGAGCCCGAGGGCCGCCCGCTCGTCGTCGTCACCTCCGACCGGGCGGTGGTCGACTCGGTGCGCCGCCGCGGTGCGCACCCGGTGCCCTCGAGCGTCCTGCTCGACCGGCTCGCCCGGATCTGAGACCTGGGCCACACTCGCGGGACGGTGCCCGGGTGGCTGTCGGACCCCCCACCTACCGTCCGCCGCGACCCCCCGAGAGCCGGGGGCCGACCGCCGGAGGCCGAGATGCTCATCGACTGCGACACGTGCGTGGTGCGCCACCAGGCCTGTGACGACTGCGTCGTCGGGGTCCTCCTGGGCACTCCGGAGGTGCCGGCCCGGCCGGGGGAGCCGGCTGCCGCGCCGGCCCGGGAGCCCCGCGAGCCCGCCGAACCGGGGGCGCCGCTGCCCGTCGAGTTCGGTCCTGTCGAGTGCCGCGCCCTCGAGGTGCTCGCCGACCACGGCCTGATCCCGCGCCTGCGGCTCGTGACGGCCACGGAGGACCCCCACCACGGACGGACGTCCGCGCCCCGCGGGGCCGCGCGGCGTCGCGACGCCGGGTGACGGGCCCCCGGTGACGGGCGCCGGGGGACCACGCGGATCGTCGGAGGTGCTGGTTCGTTACCGTCCCGTCACCTCCTCGCGGACGAGCTCCCCGCACCGGTCCGTCGAGCAGGCGTCCCTGTTCGAGAAAGGGTTCCCCGCCCGTGATCCCCGGACCGGCTCCCCGGCGTGCGCGGCTGGCCCCCGCGTCCGCGGTCCTCGTACTCCTCGCCCTGCTCGCCGTCCTGGGGCCCGGGCTGCTGGCCCCGCCCGCCGCCGCGGCCGACCCGATCGTCCCGCCCAACGCGAACGACGTCGTCCGCCGCCTCGCCGACGCCAACTCCCGCGCCGAGGCCGCGAACGAGCAGGCCATGGGAGCCCGGGAGCAGCTCCCCGTCAGGCGCGCCGAGGCCGACCGGACCGCGCAGGCCGCCGCCGCGGCCCGCACCGCGGTCGACGCGGCGCACGGGCGCCTCGAGCAGGCCTACACCTCGGTCGACCAGGTCACCCGCAGCACCTACCAGGGCGGCGGGCTCGACCAGCTGGGCGCGCTGCTCTCCAGCCCCTCGCCGCAGGACTACCTCGACAAGGTCGCCCTCCTCGACACCGTCTCCGAGGCCAACCGGGCGGTGCTGCAGGGCTACCTCGACGCGGCGTCGGCCGCCGACGCCGCCCAGCGCGACGCCGACGCCCGTGCCCTCGACGCCCGGCGCGCGGCCGACGACGCCGCCCGCGCCGTCACCGACGCCGCCCGGACCAAGGCCGAGGCCGACCGCGACGTCGCGGCCGCCAACGCCGCCCTGGCCCGCCTCTCGCCCGCCGACCGTGCCGAGCTGCGCAGCGGCGGCGTGACGAACTTCCCGACGACGATCGCCGGCGACTCCCTCGGCATCGCCGCGCTGCGGGCCGCCCTCACCCGCCAGGGGGCGCCCTACGTGTGGGGCGCCACGGGACCGCGCACCTTCGACTGCTCCGGGCTCGTGCAATGGGCCTACCGGCAGATCGGGATCGCGATGCCGCGGGTGGCCGCCGCCCAGCAGCAGGTCGGCGCGCCGGTCACCCCCGACCAGGCGCAGCCCGGCGACCTCGTCTTCTTCGGCGATCCGGCCTACCACGTGGGGATCTACGTCGGCGGCGGGCAGTTCCTGGAGGCGCCGCAGTCCGGTGACGTCGTCAAGGTGGCCCCCCTGCGCGGCAACATCTCGGCGATCCGGCGCATCGCGCCCGTCTGAGGAGCCTCTGCCAGGGTGCCGGGCGTGACCGTGCCCGCCGGGACGAGGACGCTGCTCGTCACCAACGACTTCCCGCCCCGGCCCGGCGGCATCCAGTCCTACCTGCACGAGCTCGCCGTCCGGCTCCCGCCGGGCGCTCTCACGGTGCTCGCCTCGACCTGGCCCGACGCGCACGACACCGACGGCCGCTGCGCCCGCTTCGACGCCGCCCAGCCGTTCGCGGTGCACCGCTTCCCGACGACGGTGATGGTGCCGAGCCCGGCCGCCACCCGCCGCGCGGTCGAGCTCGCGCGCGCCGAGGGCTGCGACACGGTCTGGTTCGGCGCCGCCGCTCCCCTCGGGCTGATGGCGCCGGTCCTGCGGCGTCGCGCCGGCGTGTCCCGGGTGCTCGCGAGTACCCACGGACACGAGGTCGGCTGGTCGATGCTCCCGGGCGCCCGGCAGGCGCTGCGCCGGATCGGGCGCTGCGCCGACGTCGTGACCACGGTCAGCCGCTACACCCGCGGGCGCATCGCGGCGGCGCTGGGGCCGGACGCCGCGCTCGAGCCGCTCCCGCCGGGCATCGACACCCGCCGGTTCGCCCCTGACCGCGGGGCGCGGGAGACGATCCGGTCCCGCCACGGGCTCGGGGACCGGCCCGTCGTCGGCTGCGTGTCCCGGCTGGTGCGGCGCAAGGGGCAGGACGTCCTCATCCGGGCACTGCCCGCCGTGCGCCGGCGGGTGCCCGGCGCGGCGCTGCTCGTCGCCGGCGACGGGCCCGACCGCGATCGCCTGCACCGGCTGGCCCGCGAGCACGACGTGGCCGACCACGTCGTCTTCACCGGCCCGATCGCGCACGACGAGATCCCCGCCCACCACGCCGCCCTCGACGTGTTCGCCCTGCCCTGCCGCACGCTGGCGGGCGGGCTCGACGTCGAGGGGCTCGGGATCGTGCTGCTCGAGGCCTCCGCGTGCGGCGTCCCGGTGGTCGCGGGCCGTTCCGGCGGGGCACCGGAGACGGTGCGCGGCGGCCCGCCCGGCACCCGGACCGGGCGGCTCACCGACGGCCGTGACCCGGCGGACGTCGCCGAGGTGGTGGGCGACCTCCTCGCCGATCCGGACGCCGCGGCGACGGCGGGCGCGGCCGGCCGGCGGTGGATGCAGGCGGAGTGGACATGGACCTCGCGGGCCCGCCGGCTCGCGGGGCTGGCCCGCCCGGAGTAACCCCGCCCGTCCCCGGGCCGAGCGAACGGCACTTTCGCTCACATAGAAGCAGCGAGAGTGCCGTTCGCTCCGGGGGAGCTAGCGCGGAGCTAGCGCTGCGCGTACACCTGCTCGATGTCCTCGGCGCGCACCTCGGCGATGACGTTGCGCTTGAGCTTCATCGTCGGGGTGAGCTCCCCCGAGTCCTCGGTGAAGTCGGAGGTCAGGATGCGGAACTGCCGCACCGACTCGGCCTTCGAGACCGCGGCGTTGCCGTCGTCGATCGCGGACTGGATCTCGGCGCGGAAATCCTCGTCCCCGGCGAGCTCCTCGGCGGTGGTGCCGGACTTGCCGTGCTCGGACGCCCAGTCCGGCAGCGCCTCGGCGTCGAGGGTGATCAGCGCCGCGACGTAGGGACGGTTGTCGCCGACGACGAGGGCCTGGCTCACCAGCCGGTGGGAGCGGATGCGGTCCTCGATCACCGCGGGAGCCACGTTCTTGCCGCCCGCGGTGACGATCAGCTCCTTCTTGCGGCCGGTGATGGAGAGGTAGCCGTCGTCGAGGGCACCGATGTCGCCGGTGTGGAACCAGCCGTCGACCAGGGTCTCCTCGGTCGCCTCCTGGTTCTTCCAGTAGCCGCCGAAGACCACGTCGCCCTTGGTGATCACCTCGCCGTCGTCGGCGATCGCGACGGTGACACCGGGCAGCGGGCGCCCGACCGTGCCGACCCGCAGCGTGCTCTCGCCGTTGGCGGTGATGGCCGCGCTGGTCTCGGTGAGGCCGTAGCCCTCGTAGATCGGGATGCCGACGCCGCGGAAGAAGTGCCCGATGCGCGGCCCGAGCGCCGAACCACCGGAGACCGCGCCGCGGCACTGCCCTCCCAGGGCCTCGCGCAGCTTGCCGTAGACCAGCGCGTCGAACACCGCGTGCTTGGCGCGCAGCAGCAGGCCGGGCCCGGAGCCGTCGAGCGCGGTGCTGTACTCGACCGCCGTCGCCTCGGCCAGGTCGAAGATCCGTCCCTTCCCGCCCTGGTAGGCCTTCTGTTTGGCCGAGTTGTAGACCTTCTCGAACACCCGCGGCACCGAGAGGATGAAGTCCGGCCGGAAGCGCGGGAGCTCGCCGGAGAGCTTCGAGGTGTCGGCGAAGTGCCCGACGACGTAGCGGTGCTCCTGGGCGGCGATCTGCACCACGCGCGCGAAGATGTGTGCGAGCGGGAGGAAGAGCAGCGTGGCGTTGCCGGGCTGCATCAGCGAGCCGAACACCTCTCCGGCCGCGCGCACCTCGAAGAGCAGGTTGCGGTGGGTGATCTCGCAGCCCTTGGGGCGCCCGGTGGTGCCGGAGGTGTAGATCAGCGTCGCGAGGTCGTCGGCACGCACGGCGGTACGGCGCGCCTCGAGATCGGCGTCGGAGACGTCGGCGCCGGCGTGCTTCAGCGCGTCGATCGCGGGGCCGGCGGAGTGGCCGGGCTCGATCTGCCAGACGTGCGCGAGGTCGGGGAGCGAGCCGAGGACCTCGTCGAGGGCGGCGCGGTGCTCGTCGGCCTCGACGATCACGCCGCGGGCGCCCGAGTTCGACAGGCACCACTCGTACTGGGAGGCCGAGGAGGTCTCGTAGATCGGGAGTCCCGCGCAGCCCGCGGCCCAGAGGGCGTAGTCGAGCAGCGTCCACTCGTAGCGGGTGTGGGCGACGATCCCGACGCGGTCACCCGGCTGCAGGCCCGCCGCGACGAACCCCTTGGCGACGGCGACGACCTCGTCGCGGAACTCGCGGAACGTGACCGGAGTCCACTCGCCGTCGACGACCCGGCGGTAGGCGACCTCGTCGGGGTGCTCGGCGGCGTTGTCCCACACGGCGTCGGTGAGTCGATCGTCGTCCGCGACCTTCGCCGCGGCCGGCACGCTGTACTCCTGCACCCCGAACACACCCTCTCGCCTCGCCCGGGGTCCTCGACGACCCCCGGTGGCGCAGCCTAGGGCGACCACGACGGCCCGTCACTACCCCCAGGTAACCGGGTGAAACGCCCGGGCGGGGACGAATCGCTCGGCCTCCCGGTGCGAGGCCGGTGATCGTCCGGCACGCTGGGCCCGTGGCCGCCCTGGACGTGATCGACGAGACGTTCGTGGTCGCCCCGCGCGCGGAGGTGGCCGCCGCCTTCGCCGATCCGGTGCAGTGGCCGCGGCTCTGGCCGGACCTCGAGCTGACCGTCTTCGCCGACCGCGGCGAGGCCGGTATCCGGTGGTCGGTGAGCGGCCGGTGGGTCGGCAGCGCCGAGGTCTGGTGCGAGCCGGTGGTGGTCGGCCCGGGGCCGGGGGAGGGCGGCGAGGAGGGCACGCTGCTGCACTGGTTCTTGCGCGTGGACCCCGCCCCCGGTCCGGAGGGGGCGTCCGCGCGCCGCCTGCTCCGGGGTCGCTCCGGTCCGGCGCGGGAGGCGCTGCGCCGCCAGCGCGCGGCCAAGGAGATCGCGTTCGGCCTCAAGGACGCCCTCGAGCGCGGGCGCCGGCCCGGTGAGCCCGCGGTGCCCGCGGCGAGCCCCGCCTGACGACGGGACGAGTGCCGGGCTGTGCTGGTTCATGCCGTCTCCGACGTCCACGGCAACGCCGCCGATCTCGCCCACGCCGCCGAGGGCGCCGAGGGTCTGCTCGTGCTCGGCGACCTCCTCGACTTCGTCGACTACGACGAGCCGACCCACGGGATCCTCGCCGAGGTCCTCGGGCCCGGGGCCACCGTCGAGTTCGCGCGGCTGCGCGCCGAGGGCGGCCCGGGCGCGCTGCGCGAGTACACCCGGCGGTTGTGGGCCGAGGTGGCGGATCCGGCCGGCGCGGTCGAGGTCGTCGTGCGCCGCCGCTACGAGCAGATGTTCGCCGTGCTCGGGTCGCTCGACGTCCCGGTCTGGCTCATCCCGGGCAACGTCGACGTGCCCGCGCTGTGGCCGGAGTACCTCGCGAAGCACCCGCACCTGCGGGTGGTCGACGGCGAGGTGGTCGAGATCGGCGAGCGGCGCGTCGGCTTCGCCGGGGGCGTGCCGCTGCCGCCGGGCGTGGTGCCCCGGGGCCGGGTGTTCCCCTCCTACATGCGCGAGGCGCAGGAGTACACGGCGGCGGTGGAGGCGCTCGGGCCGGTCGACGTCCTCTGCAGCCACGCGCCGCCCGCCGTCCCCGAGCTGGCCTACGACGTCGTCGCCCGCACCCACGAGCTGGCCTCACCGGCCCTGCTCGAGCACATCCGCGCCCACCGCCCCCGACTCGCGCTCTTCGGCCACGTGCACGCCCCGCTCACCACCCGGATGCGGATCGGGCCGACCGAATGCGTCAACGTCGGGCATTTCCGGCGTCGTGGGACGGCAGCGGTCGTCCGCTGGTGAGGTGCGGGGACGAGGCGAACGGGACGCGACGGTAACCTTCCGCGCCATGGCGGACGAGTCCACGCAGTCCATCACCATCGCCGCCGCCCCGGGGGCGGTGCTGGACGTCATCGCCGACTTCCCCGCCTACCCTGAGTGGGCGGACTCGATCACCTCGGCGAAGGTCCTGACCAACGACGACGAGGGTCGTCCCGAACAGGTCCGGTTCACGCTCGACGCCGGTCCGATCAAGGACACGTACGTGCTCGCCTACGACTGGGTCGCCGACGGCGTCACCTGGGACCTCGTCTCGGGACAGATGCAGCGCGGCCAGCGCGGGCGGTACCGGCTCGAGGGCTCCGAGGAGGAGACCACCGTGACCTACACGCTGTCGGTGGACCTGGCGGTCCCCATGCCCGGGATGATCAAGCGCCGCGCCGAGAAGCGGATCATGGACACGGCGCTGACCGGTCTCAAGCGACGCGTGGAGAGCTAGTGCGCGTCCTGCTCTTCACCGGCAAGGGCGGGGTGGGCAAGACGACCACCGCCGCCGCGACGGCGGTGGCGCTCGCACGGTCGGGCCGCAAGGTCCTCGTGCTCTCCACGGATCCGGCGCACTCGCTGGGCGACGCCTTCGCCGCCGACCTCGGCGGGGAGCCGACCGAGGTCGCGGCGAACCTGCCCGGACTGTTCGCGGCACACGTCGACACCCGAGCGCTCGTCGACGAGGCCTGGGAGCCGCTGCGCGCGCAGCTGCGGACGCTGCTCGCGGGCGCCGGCGTGGAGGAGGTCGTCGCCGACGAGCTCACCGTGCTCCCGGGCGTCGAGGAGCTGCTCGCGCTCGAGCAGGTCCGGCGGGCCACCGAGGACGGTCCCTGGGAGGTCGTCGTCGTCGACTGCGGCCCGACCGCGGAGACGCTGCGCCTGCTCAGCCTGCCCGAGGCGGTCGGCGGCTACCTGGAGCGGCTCTTCCCGGCTCATCGCCGGGCGGTGCGGGGGGTGCTGGCCGGGCTGGCCGGAAGTGGGGCGCAGGTCGCGAAGTGGGACGTCGCGGCCGCGTCGCTCTCGCGCCTGGCCGAGCAGCTCTCCGGGCTGCGCGCCCTGCTCGCCGACCAGGCGACGACCACGATCCGGCTCGTGCTCACCCCCGAGCGCGTCGTCGCCGCCGAGACCCGCCGCACGCTGACCGCGCTCGCGCTGCACGAGCTGCACGTCGACGGCGTCGTCGCGAACCGCCTCGTGCCCGACCCGGGCACCTCCCGTGGCGTCGCGGCCACCTGGATGCGCGAGCGCCGGGGCGAGCAGGAGGACGTCGTCGCCGAGCTCGCCGAGCTCGCGACCGGTACGGGTGTGCCACTGCGCACCGTCGGCCACCGGGCGGGCGAACCGGTCGGGCTCGAGGAGCTCGCCGCGCTCGCCGACGACCTCTACGGCGCCGACGACCCGCTCGAGGGCGGGTCTGCCCGGCCGCTGCTGGAGCTGCGCCGGACCGCGGGGGAGGGCACGTCCGCCGACAGCGAGTACGTGCTCGACCTGCAGGTGCCCGGCATCGGCGACGGCGACGTCGACCTCGCCCGCATCGGCGACGAGCTCGTGGTGACCGTCGCGGGCCGGCGGCGCACGGTGGCCCTCCCCCCGGTGCTGCGCCGGTGCGACGTCATCGCCGCCGACCTCGACGACGACGTGCTCTCCGTGGCGTTCCGCCCCGACCCGTCGGTCTGGATGCAGTGACGTGACCGGAGCGGGGGGGACCGAGGCGGACCGGGAGGCGCGGGAGCGGCTGTCCCGCGAGGCGCGGGCGACGGCGACGGCGCTGTTGGGCTGGGTCGGCACCCGGGTGGAGGGCGCGGCGACGGCCCGCGCCGATCCGACGTCGTCCGCCCGCCCCCGGCAGAGCGCCGGACCCTGCACCTGGTGCCCGGTGTGCGCGCTGGTCGCGGCCCTGCGCGGCGAGCAGCCCGAGCTCACCGCCCACCTCGCCGAGCAGGCCTCCGCGCTCCTGGTCGTCCTGCGCCTGCTCCTCCAGTCGCACGTCCACGAGCACCCGGCGCCCGGTCGCGCCGCGCCCGGCGACCCGCCACCCGAGGAGCCGTCGGGGCCGCACCCCGCCGACGGTGCCGGGGAGGCCGCGTCCGAGGTGCCCTGGGACGTCGCCCCGCACGCGCGATTCGACCCCGAGCCCGAGCCGGAGGCACCCACCCCTGCCGAGCCGCCGGGGGCCGTGCCGGAGCGCCCCACCGGCAAGCGAGGCCCGCGCCCCAGCCCGCGGCGCCAGCAGGCCTCCGGCGGCACGGCGCCCCCGACGCCCCCGTCGCCCACTCCCTCCGCCCCGGCCACCCCCGCTCCGGCGGCCCGGTCGGTCACGCCGGCCGCCCCCGTCCGCTCCTCGAGGGGGGTCCAGCGCATCCCCGTCCGCCGCCGGCCGCGCCCGTGCTGACCGTCGGCGTCGACGTCGGCGGCACCACGGCGAAGGCCGGGCTCGTCGACGCCGACGGGACGCTGCTCACCACGCGCGTCGCCCCGACCCCGCGCGACACCCGCGAGCTCGACCACACGGTGGCGGGGCTCGTCAAGCACCTCGTCGGCGAGGCGCGCGCGGACGGCACCGACGTGGCCGCCGTGGGACTCGCGGTAGCCGGGTTCGTCGACCCGGACCGCCGCTCGGTCTCCTTCGGCGCCCACCTGCCCTGGCGTGACGAACCCGTCGTCGCGCGCATGTCCGACCGCCTCGGGCTCCCGGTGACCCTGGAGCATGACGCCAATGCCGCGGGCCTGGCGGAGCACCGGGTGGGCGCCGCGGCGGGCGCGCGGGTCGCGGTGCTGGTCGCGATCGGCACCGGGATCGGCGCAGCGCTGCTCGTCGACGGCACCGTCTTCCGCGGCGCGTTCGGCGTCGCGCCCGAGCTGGGGCACCTCGTGCTCGTGCCGCACGGCCGCCCGTGCCCGTGCGGCAAGCGGGGGTGCTTCGAGCGCTACTGCAGCGGGACGGCCCTGGGCACCCGGGCCGACGAGCTGGTCTCCGCCGGCGAGGACTTCACCACGCTGCGGGCCACCTGGGAGCGCGGGCTCCCGCTGACCGGGCGCGAGGTCGCCCAGGCCGCGGCGGCCGGCGACGTGCTCGCCCTGCGCGTGGTCGCCGACTTCGCGAGCTGGCTCGGCCGCGGCCTCGCGCTGGTCGCGGACGTGTTCGACCCCGACGTGGTCGTGATCGGCGGCGAGGTGTCCGCGTCGTGCGGGCTCTTCCTCGACGACGCCGTGCGCACGTACGGCGAGGAGGTCACCGGGCGGGGCCACCGGCGGCTCGCCCGGGTGCGTCCCGCCGTGCTGGGCGGGAGCGCGAGCATGATCGGCGCGGCGCTCGACGCCCGCGAGAGGTGCGCCTCGCGCTAGAGGGTGCCGCCCTCGTCGTGACCCGACCCGCCGTCGTCCGACGGCCGGCGCATGCCGACCACCAGCCACCCCAGGCCGGCCGCCATCGCGAGCAGCCCCGGCACGATGCCGAGCCCGGCGAGCCCGCCGCCGACGAGGGCGGGCAGCGCGAGGAGCACCACCCCGGCGATGAGGAGCAGCAGGCCCAGCAGGCTGGAGAGCCCGATGCGCGGCAGCGGCGGCGGCTCGGGCGGCACGAAGTGCTCGTGGTCGCCGGAGTCGGCCGGCCCGGGGGTGGCCTCGCGGCGCGGCGGCGGGGTCTCGTCGCCCGGCCCACGGGGCCGGGCGACCCGCGGCGTCCCGGGCGGCGTCCCTGTCGGCGTTCCGGGCGGCGTCCCGGGCGGCGTGGCCGGCGGGCCCGCCTCGAACAGGTCCCCGGGGCGGCGCTCAGGGTGTGCCCCCGGCTGTCCCTGCGGGGGTGTCGCGAGGCCGAGGCCCGAGGACGGGCCGTCGTCCGTGGTGGCGGTCGGGTCGTCGGGCCAGCGGGGGGCGTCGGTGCTCGCCCACTCGGCCACGATCGCCGCGAAGGCCGCGTCGACGTCGTCGGGCAGCTCGAACTTCCGGGCGTCGGCCGAGCCTGGGGACCGGGCCGCGTCGGCCGACCCGTCGGGGCGGCGGGGAGACTCCGGCCGGGGGGTGTCCTCGGGGTCGGGCGAGCTCATGCGGGGTTCCCTGCGGTCGAACCGGTGATCGGGGTGGCGGTGGGGGACGACGGGGCGGTGCGCGCCGCGTCGAGCCGGCGCGCGAAGGCGGTGCTGCCCTCGAAGATGGTCGGGGCATCGTGGTCGAGGGTCGCGACGTGGTAGCTGTCGTGCAGGACGACCTCGGTGACGTCGGTCGAGGAGATCCCCTCGAGGACCAGGCGGGCGTTCACCGGCTCGACCACGTGATCCGCGGTGGACCGGTAGAGCAGCACCGGGGAGGTGACCCGCCCCAGGTCGGCGCGCACCAGGGTCCACAGCTCGGTGAGCGAGACGAAGGCCCGCAGCGGCACCCGGTCGTACGCGAGCTCGGTCACCCCCGGCTTCGCGACGTCGTTCGCCACCGCGTTCGCCCACGGCCACACCCGCGCGAGGTAGCGGGCGACGGCCGCGTCGCGCCGCAGCGTCGTCACGGACGGGTTGACCAGGCAGATCCCGGCGATCGCGTCGCCGTACTCCTCGGCGAGGCGCAGGGCGAGCGTCCCGCCCATCGACAGCCCGAAGACGAACACCGAGCGGCACCGCGCCGCCAGCTCGTCGACCGCGCGGGACAGCGCGCCGTACCAGTCGGGCCAGCAGGTGGCCTGCATGTCCCGCCAGTGAGTGCCGTGCCCCGGGAGGCGGGGGCCGCGGACGGTGAAGCCCTGCGCGGCGAGATGCTCGCCCCACGGCCGCATGCTCTGCGGGGTGCCGGTGAAGCCGTGCGAGAGGACCACGCCGATCCCGGGCCCGCCCGGGGGATCGACGGAGAACGGCTCCGCCCCGAGCATCACGGGCACGAGCGCCTCCTGCTCCAGGATCGTCCGGGCGCCGAACACTGCGCCGTCCGCGTCCATCGTGGCACGTCCCACACGCATGCGATACGGCCAGGTGCCCGAACCGGTGATGGTGTCGCGACACCGTCGCGTGACGGGTACGGCAAATACGACACGGCGTCGTTTGTCCAGCGCGACACGCCTGCCTACGCTGCGACATCCGGGGGCTCTCGGGCAGGCGAGGAGGGAGAACGGTGCTCTACTGGCTCATGAAGTGGGTGTTCCTCGGGCCCCTGATGCGCCTGGCGTTCCGGCCCGAGGTGCGGGGGGCGGACAACCTGCCGCGCACCGGCGGTGCCCTGGTCGCCTCGAACCACCTCGCGGTGATCGACTCCTTCGTCCTGCCGCTCATGGTGCCCCGGCGCATGGCCTTCCCGGCCAAGGCGGAGTACTTCACGACGCCGGGGCTGGTCGGCACCCTGCAGCGCTGGTTCTTCACCGGCATGGGCCAGGTGCCGATCGAGCGCGGCAACGGGCGAGCCGCACGCGCCGCGCTCGACACCGGCATCGGCGTGCTGCGCGAGGGCCGGCTCTTCGGCATCTACCCCGAGGGCACCCGCTCGCCCGACGGCCGGCTCTACAAGGGTCGCACCGGGGTCGCGCGCATGGCACTCGAGGCGCAGGTCCCCGTCGTGCCGGTCGCGATGGTGGGCACCGACCGCGCGAACCCGGTCGGCTCCCGCTTCTGGCGCCCCGTGAAGATCAGGATCGTGATCGGGGAGCCGTTGGACTTCTCGCGCTACTTCGGCATCGCCGACGACCGCCAGGTGGAGCGCGCGCTCACCGACGAGGTGATGTACGCGCTCATGGAGCTCTCGGGGCAGGAGTACGTCGACGTCTACGCCTCGAAAGCCAAGGAGTCCGCCGACCGGGCCGCATGAGCGGGCCCAGGGCAACCGGGACCGGGCGTACCGCCCTGGGGGACAATCGGCTGGCAATACCCTTCTTGGCTGTGGCACGGATCTTCTACGACTGCGAGTTCATCGAGGACGGGACCACCATCGAGCTGGTCTCCCTCGGCGCCGTCGACGAGACCGGCCGCGAGTTCTACGCGGTCTCCCGCCAGTTCGACCCGCTGCGGGCCGGCCCGTGGGTGCGCAAGAACGTCCTCGACAAGCTCCCGCCGAGCTCGGACCCGGTGTGGTGCAGCCGGCTGCAGCTCCGTGAGGGCTTCTACGAGTTCGTGACGGCGGGCGCGGACGAGGTGGAGCTGTGGGCGTGGAACGCGCCCTACGACCACGTGGTCATCGCCCAGCTCTGGGGGGCGATGCCCGACCTGCCGCGCGCGCTCCCCCGGTTCACCCGCGACCTGCGGCAGCGCTGGGAGGACGTCGGACGGCCCGCGCTGCCGGCCCCGCCCGACGACGCCCACGACGCGCTCGCCGACGCCCGGCACAACCTGCGCAAGTGGGAGGTCATCGACGCGCGCTGGCGCGAGCTGGGCATGGCCGACGTCGAGGCGCGCGACGCCCGGCGCTGATCCGGCGGCGCGGGGCGGCCCGGACGACGACGTGGCATCGTGATCGACGTGCGCATCGGGCTGGTCGGCGGTGGGTTCCCGGAGGTGCGGCGCTGCCTGGAGGCGGCGCTCGCGGAGGGCGTCCCCGGGCTCGCGGAGGTGGAGCTGGTCGACGTACCGCACGCGGCCCCGGAGCCCGCGGACGTGCTCTCGCCCCTCGGCAGCACGATCGACGGCGGCCTGATGGACGCATGCGGCGCGCGGTTCGTCCAGCAGTTCGGCGTCGGGGTCTCCGGCGTCGACCTCGACGCCGCCCGCGCCCGCGGCATCCCCGTCGCGAACGTGCCCGGCGGCGACTCGGGCAACGCCACCGCCGTCGCCGAGCTCGCCGTGCTGCTGCTCCTGGCGCTGCTGCGCCGGTTCCCCGAGGCCCGCGCAGGAGTCGCCGAGAAGGCGGTCGGCGCGCCGATGGGGACCATGCTGCGGGGCCGGACGGTGGCCGTGCTCGGGACCGGCGACATCGGCGTGGAGGTGGCACGCCGGCTCGCGGCGTTCGGGGTCCACGTCGTGGGGATCGGGCGCCGGGACGCGGACGCCTACCCGGCCGCGGCCGCCGTCGTCGGCACCCACCGCCGCGCGGACGACCTGCCCGCCGCCCTGGCGGGGTGTGACGACCTGGTGGTCGCCTGCCCGCTCACCGAGGACACCCGGGGCATCGTCGACGACGCGGCCCTCGCCGCGCTGCGCCCCGGGGGTCACCTCGTCAACGTCGGGCGCGGCCCGGTCGTCGATTACGACGCCCTGCTCGCGGCGCTGCGCTCCGGCGGCCTCGCCGGCGCCGGGCTCGACGTCACCTGGACCGAACCGATCGACCCGCACAACGAGCTGCTCGCCGAGAACGTCGTCGTGACCCCGCACATCGGCGGGATCACCGAGGAGTCGTACGGGGGGATGGCGCGCGGTTTCGTCGCCAACGTCGGGCGATGGGCGCGCGGCGAGGAGCTCCACCACCGCGTCGCCTGAGGCATCGGGGGGCGCCCCGTAAGCTCGTGTCCCGTGTGGTCCGTCGACCTGCCCGTGGATGCCCTGCCCGGCCTGCCGCCCCTGCCTCCCGAGATGCGCGCGCGTCTGGACGCGGCGCTCTCGCGTCCGGCGAGCCAGCAACCGGAGTGGCCGGACGCCGCGGCCGTGGCCGACGTGCGCACCGTGCTCGAGCACGTGCCACCGATCACGGTGCCCTCCGAGGTCGACCGGTTGCGCGGGCAGCTGGCGGCGGTGGCACGCGGAGAGGCGTTCCTGCTGCAGGGCGGGGACTGCGCGGAGACCTTCGCCGACAACACCGAGCCGCACCTGCGCGGCAACATCCGCACGTTGCTGCAGATGGCGGTCGTGCTCACCTACGGCGCCTCGACACCCGTGGTCAAGATCGGGCGGATCGCGGGGCAGTACGCGAAGCCGCGTTCGTCGGTGACCGACGCGTTCGGGCTGCCGTCCTACCGCGGGGACATGGTCAACTCGCTGGCGGCGAACGCCGAGCTGCGGGTGCCCGACCCGGGGCGGATGATCCGCGCCTACGCGAACGCGAGCGCGGCGATGAACCTGACCCGGGCGCTGACCAGCGGCGGCATGGCCGACCTGCACGAGGTGCACGACTGGAACCGGGAGTTCGTCCGGACCTCGGCCGCGGGGGAGCGCTACGAGGCGGTGGCCGCGGAGATCGACCGGGCGCTGCGGTTCATGTCGGCGTGCGGGGTCACCGACCACTCGCTGCACGCGACGGAGATCTACGCCAGCCACGAGGCGCTGGTGCTGGACTACGAGCGGGCGCTGCTGCGCCTGGACACCACGCGCCCGGAGGATCCGCGGTTGTTCTCGCTGGGAGCGCACTTCCTGTGGGTCGGGGAGCGCACCCGCGCCCTGGACGGGGCCCACGTGGCGTTCGCGGAGCTGCTGGCGAACCCGATCGGGGTGAAGATCGGCCCGTCGACGACCCCGGAGCAGGCGGTGGAGTACGTGGAGCGGCTCGACCCGCGCCACGAGCCGGGCCGGTTGACGCTGATCAGCCGCATGGGCGCGGGCAAGGTCCGCGAGGTCCTGCCGGGGATCGTGGAGAAGGTGACCGCCTCCGGGCACCAGGTGATCTGGCAGTGCGACCCGATGCACGGCAACACCTACGAGGCCACCACGGGGTTCAAGACGCGGCACTTCGACCAGGTCGTCGACGAGGTGCAGGGCTTCTTCGAGGTCCACCACCGGCTGGGCACGCACCCGGGGGGCATCCACGTCGAGCTCACCGGCGAGAACGTCACCGAGTGCCTCGGCGGCGCCCAGGACATCTCCGACTCGGACCTCTCCGGGCGCTACGAGACCGCCTGCGACCCCCGCCTGAACACCCAGCAGTCCCTCGAGCTGGCGTTCCTGACCGCGGAGATGCTGCGGCACTAGGGCGTGTCTGACGGACCGTTGAGGGGTTGTGGGGGAAGATCTTGCTGTGATCAGGCAGGAGATCTCCGACGAGACCTGGGAGTGGATCGAGCCGCTGCTCCCGGATCGCACCCCGCGGCGCGGGGGCCGGTGGCGGGAGCACCGCAGCATGCTCGAAGCGATGGTGTGGCGGTTCCGCGTCGGCGCCCCGTGGCGTGATCTGCCCGAGCGCTACGGGCCCTGGCAGACCGTCTACGACCGGTTCAACCGCTGGTCAGCCGACGGCACCTTCGACCGGCTGCTGGCCCGCGCCCGGGCCGAGGCCGATGCCCGCGGTGAGATCGACTGGCAGGTCTCGGCCGATTCCACCGCCGCGAAGCTCCACCAGCACGGGGCCACGCTGCGCCGGCTGGGCGGCAACGCCGCCACCGCCAAACCCGCCCCCGTCGAGCCGGCCCAGGACGCTGAGGGCGACCCGCTGGCCAGCGGCGATCGGGAGGACGTTGTCGTGGCCGCCGCGGTCGACACAGGGGGCCCGTCCGGGATCTTTGGCTGAAGTCCGCGCCGCGGCGGGCAAGCACGAACCCGACGACCACGCGATCGGGCGTTCCCGCGGCGGGTTGAACACCAAGGTCCACGCCCTCACCGACGGCCGGCTGCGGCTGCTGGCGTTCACCCTGACCGGCGGAAACGCCCACGACAGCCCGCTGTTGCCGGTGCTGCTCGAGAAGCTCTCGGTCGACCGCGTCGGGCCCGGACACCCGCGCACCCGCCCCGCTCACCTGCTCGGCGACAAGGCCTACAGCTCCAAGACCCACCGGGCGATGCTGCGCCGCCGCGGCATCCCACACACCATCCCCGAACGCGACGACGAGAAAGCCAAGCGCATCAGCCGCGGCTCCCGCGGCGGGCGCCCCCCGACGTTCGATGCCGAGCTCTACAAGCAGCGCAACGTGGTCGAACGCGGCTTCTCCTGGCTCAAGCAGTGGCGCGGGCTGTCTCAGCGCAGCGACAAACTCGCCATCAACTACGCCGGCGGGATCACCCTCAAGGCCACCCTGGACTGGCTCTCATGATCCGCCAGACACGCCCTAGGTGGGCGGAGCCCTTGTGAGCACTTTCTGGTGCTATGGAGCCTGTCGGGTTTTAGGGGTCCCGGTCGGCCCCCGGACCTGATTAGATCTTGGGGTGGCTCGTGGGTTCCGTCCGGTGGATCGTGAGACCGGGTTCTTGTTGCCCCCCGACATCCGGGACTGGCTGCCCGAGGGGCATCTGGCCTGGGTGTTGATCGACGCGGTCGAGGCGCTGGACTTGACCGCGTTGATCAGCACCTATCGTCTGGGTGGGCGGGGTCGGCGAGCCTATGACCCGACGATGATGCTGACCCTGTTGGTCTATGCCTATTGCTGTGGGCAGTCCTCGTCGCGCCAGATCGAGCGGCTCTGCGAGCACGACACCGCGTTCATGGTGATCACCGGCAACCAGCATCCCGACCACGACACCATCGCCGCGTTCCGGCAGCGCCACCGTGAGCTGTTCAAGGACCTGTTCACCCAGGTGCTGGGGTTGTGCCGGGAAGCCGGGCTGGGCCAGGTCGGGACGATCGCAGTCGATGGCTGCAAGTTCCGCGCGAACGCCTCGTCGCGGGCCAACCGCACCGCCGCCGGTATCGAACGCGTCCTGGCCGCCGAGGACCCTGCCTCCGCCGGGCCGCAGGGGTCCGCTCAGGGCGAGTTCGACCTGGGTGGGTTGGTCGAGGACCGGCTGGCCGCCGCGGAGAGCACCGACGCCGCCGAGGACGCCGAGTACGGGGCGGGGCGCCGGGGGGATGAGCCGGGCGAGGACATGGCTGACCCGCACCGTCGCCGGGCCCGGTTTGCGCAGGCCCGGGAGAAGATTCGGGCCCGGGAGGCGGCCACCGCGGCCGCGGCGGCGGCCCGCCAGACCCGCTATGAGCAGGCCACCGCGGCGCGGGAGGCCTACCGCGCCGAGCACGGCCGCTACCCCAAGGGTCGGCCCCCGACCCGGCCGGGCACCGCGGAGCCGGGCCCGCCGAGCAGGGCGAACACCACCGACCCCGACTCCCGCCCGCTGCGCACCGCGCAGGGTTTCCTGCAGGGCTTCAACGCCCAGGCCGCGGTCAGCGACGACCAGCTCGTGCTCGCCGTCGAGGTCGTCGACCAGGCCAACGACGTCGGCCAGCTCGCCGCGATGACCCACGCCGCGCTGGACAACCTGGCCGCGGCCGGGATCCCCGACCCGGTCGAGGCGGTGCTCGCCGACACCGGCTACTTCCACCCCGGCGACCTCGACGCCCTCCACAGCGCTCACCGCGACCACGCCGGCCCCGAGCCCCTGGTCCCACCCAACCGTGACGCGCTGCGCGACCCGGCCGAACAACATCCACCCCGCCGGCAATCAGCCCGAGCCAAAGCGATGCGCGCCCGGCTGGCCGAGCCCGACCTACGCGCCCGCTACCGCCGCCGCGGCGTCACCGTCGAACCCGTCTTCGGGCAGATCAAGGCCCGTATCAGCGACCGGTTCCGGCTGCGCGGCTTCGACAACGTCCGCGCCGAACTGGCCCTGATCGCCACCGCTCACAACCTGCGCAAACTCCACACCGCCCGCCAGCTCGCCACCTGACCTCAGGCAGCCGCCCCCGGGCCCACCCGGCCCTTCGGACCGCGCAGACCGCCAGCCACCGCGACCAGCGGCCAAGCCAGCCACGCCACCACCCAACCCCAGCAACAAGGTCGGACCGGCACACCCCAGCCCACCCCGCAGCTACAAAACCCGACAGGCTCTATAGCCCCAGAAAGTGCTCACGTGCCTCCGGCACCCAAGAGCCACCCGGCCAGGCCCGCCGCCGTCGTGGCCGCGCCGACCAGCACCACCCACGCCGTGAAGACCCGCCGCGAGCGGATGCGGTCCCGACGCCGGGCGTGGCGCTCGACGCGGTCGCCCACGTCGTCGACGTGGCCCCGGCCGGTCCCCTCGCGCGGCCGGTCCTCGTCGGCCTCGGGCTGGTCGGCGTCGTCGGCCTCGGGCGGGTCGACGTCCCCGAAGTCCGGCTCGTCGACGTCCTCGCGGGGCGGCGCCTCGTCGGCGGGCCGGCGCGACCTCGGCCCGGTGAACCGGCGCGTTCCGGTACGCGGTGGCGGCGCCGAACCCACGCGAGGCCGCCGGGGCGGGGTGACGGGGGAGAAGGGCAGCGACTCCTCCCGGCGAGCTCGCCGGGCCTCCTCGAGGAAGGCGGCCGCGGAGGCGAGGCGCTCGGCGGGGTCGCGGCAGGTCGCCGCAAGGACGAGCCGGTCCAGCGCCCGCGGGATCCCCGGCGCCCGTGTCGAGGGAGCGGGCACGTCCACGTTGACGTGGCGGTAGGCGACGGCGAGCGCGGTGTCGCCGCCGTGCGGTGGCACGCCGGTGAGCAGTTCGTAGAGCACGATCCCGGCGGCGTAGACGTCGCTGCGCTCGTCGGTGCGCCCGTGCTCGACCTGTTCGGGCGCGAGGTACGCGGCGGTCCCGAGGATGAGGTCGTCCGACGTCGAGCCGCCCGTGTCCAGCGAGCCGTCCGCGGCCCCATCCCAGGCGGCCGCGACCAGCCCGAAGTCGGCCACCTTGAGCTGCCCCGAACGGGCCACCAGCACGTTCTCGGGCTTCACGTCCCGGTGGACCATCCCCTGGCGATGGGCCACCCGCAGCGCCGCGAGCACCTGCTCGACCACGGTGAGCGCGGTCGCCGGCGCCAGCCGCACCTGTTCGCGGATCACGTCGCGCAGGGTGCCGCCCTCGACCAGCTCGAGGACCAGGAAGACGGTGCCGTCCTCGTGGCGTCCCTGGTCGTGCACCGCGACGATGCCGGGGTGGGAGAGGCGGGCCGCCGCGCGGGCCTCCCGCTCGAAGCGACGGACGAAGGCGGGGTCCGACGCGAGCGACCGCTCCATGATCTTGATCGCGACGGGCCGGTCGAGGCGGGTGTCGGTACCCCGGTGCACCGTCGACATCCCGCCCCGGGCGAGCACGTCACCGACGCGGTAGCGGCCGTCGAGCACCATGGCCGACGCCGCCGGCCCCGACGATCCCGGGCCCGATGCCCCGGCCGTCCCCGTCCTCGGGGCACCTGGGGCGTCGCGGGCCATGGCGGGGATGCTACGAGCGGGCGACGCCGATGCCCCGCGACGACGCGCGGACCCCGGCACGGTCGCGCGGACCGGTGATGCGCGGGGTGTCCTCTGGCACAGTGCGGGGATGACCGCCGCGCTGACCGCTCTCGTGGGACGGGAGATCGAGGCCCTCACCCTCGCCGAGGCCGCCGAGCGCCTCGACGTGCCCCGCACCCGCATCAGCCAGATGATCAAGCAGGGCCAGCTCCTCGGGGTCCGCGAGGGCGACCGGTGGGTCGTGCCGGCGGCCTTCCTCGGGCAGTCCGGGGTGGTGAAGGGCCTGCCGGGCCTGATCACGGTGCTGCGCGACGGCGGCTACGGCGACGACGAGATCCTGCGCTGGTTGTTCCTGGAGGACCCGACGCTGCCCGGGGCCCCGATCGAGGCGTTGCGATCGGATCGCGGCGGCGAGGTCAAGCGCCGCGCCCAGGCGATGGCGTTCTGAGCCTCCCGACGAGGGTCGCGACCACCGGCGCCAGCGCGGCGGTTCGCCGCGGGCCGAGGGTCGCGACGAGCCCGGCGACCACCGCCCGGCCGGTCCAGGCTCGCACCCGGTCGGCCCCGTCGGGCGCCACGGTGACGGCGAGGAGCGTCGGCGCGTGCGGCGGATCGTCGCCCAGGGCCTCGCGACGCCACGCCGCGACCCGGTAGTCCCGCAGCGGCAGGACCTCGAGACCCGGGGCGCGCCCGGCGACGGCGGCCGCCACCTCCCGGCAGCGCCGGCAGTCCGCGTCGAAGGCGAGGACGAGCTCGTCGGGGACCTGCCGCACCGGTGCGAGCCTAGGTGCGCTCCCGCGCTCGTGAGCACTAATCCGTGTCATAGGGCGGATTACTGCTCACGAGTGCGGAGCGCACCCAGGCGGCGGGCGGCGATCGCGCGGATCAGCCCCGGGCCCGCGACGGCGGCCCGGCGTGCCTCGGAGACGACGACCCGGTGGGTGAGCACGTCGTAGTCGACCGCCACGATCTCGTCGAGGATGCGCCCGTAGAGCACCGCGGCCGTGCGCACGCACGGGCGGGAGACGGGGTCGAGGAGGGGGAACCCCGCCTCGGCGCGGCGGTAGATCGCCCGGGTCCTGGCCACCAGGTGCCCGAGCGCGCGCCGGACGCGGGGATCGGTGCGCCGGCGTGCCCGGCACCAGGCCAGGAGCTCGCGGTCCACGCCGAAGGCCGCCAGGTCCTCCTGGGGCAGGTAGACCCGGCCGCGGTCGAGGTCCTCGCCGACGTCGCGCAGGAAGTTGGTGAGCTGGAACGCCACCCCGAGGGCGGCCGCCGCGGGCTCGGCCTCCGCGCGCGGCACCACGGTGCCGAGCACCGGCAGCACCTGCAGCCCGATCACCGCCGCGGAGCCGTGCACGTAGACCCCGAGGTCGTCGAACGTCTCGTAGCCGTTCACCACGAGGTCCATGGCCATGGAGTCCATGAAGTCCTCGAGGTGGCGGTGGTCGATCCCGTAGCGGGCGACGGTGTGCGCGAGCGCCGCCACGACGGGCTCCTCGGCGAGCAGCGCCGCGGCGTCGTCCGGGTCGGTGGACCCGGCGAGCGCCACCCGCATCCGCGCCCGCACCTCCTCGAGCCGGGCGACCACCTCGTCCGGCCCGGCCGCCCCGGGCGCGTCCACGACGTCGTCCACCATGCGCGCGAAGCCGTAGAGGGCATGGATCGCCGGCCGCTGGGCGGGGGTCAGCAGCCGGGTGGCGAGGAAGTAGGTGCGGCCGTGGGCGGCGTTGAGCGCGCGGCAGCGGGCGTAGGCCCCCCGCAGCGCGGGGGCGGTGATGCCGGCCGCGTCGAGCTCGCCCGCGGCGCCGCGCTCCGGGTGCGGTGCCACCCCGGCGGTCACGCGGCGTCCCCGACGATGCGCTGGGCGGCGAGCTTGCCGGACACGACCACCGTCGGGACCCCGACGCCGGGCGTGGTGCCGCACCCGGCGAGCACGACATTGTCGACGCCCCGCGGCAGGTTGCCGGACCGGAACGGGCCGGTCTGGGCGAACGTGTGAGCGGCGGAGAACGGGGTGCCGGCGGCCATGCCCCGCCGCGCCCAGTCGGCGGGCGAGATGCGGTGCTCGGCGACGACGGCGCCGGGGTCGAGCGCGATCCCGCGCGCGGCGAGCACCGAGAGCAGCTCGTCGCGGTAGTGGGGGGCGACGCGGTCCCAGTCGAGATCGGGGGCGCGGTCGGTGTTGGGACAGGGGGCGAGCACCGAGACGTAGTCGCCGCCGGGCGGGGCCAGGGCGGGATCGGTCGCGGTGGGGCGCGTGACCAGCAGGGACGGGTCGCTCATGAGCCGGCCGTCGGTGATGATCTCGTCGAAGGTGGACGCCCAGGCGGCGCCGAAGGAGATCGTGTGGTGGCCCAGGTCGGGCTGGGGACGGTTCATGCCGAGGTGCACCACGAACGCCGAGGGTGACCAGCGCAGCGGCACCCCGCGCCGCGGGGTGCGCCCCAGCAGCCGGCGCGCGACGGGCAGGTCGGGGGTGAGGACGACGGCGTCCGCGGGCAGGCGCTCCTCGCCGGCGACGACGGCCGTGACCCGGTGACCGCGCCGCTCCAGCTCGGTGACCTCGGTCCCGAGCCGCAGCTCGACCGCGGCGTCGGCGGCGGCGTCCGCGTAGGCCTGGGGCAGCGAGCGGACCCCACCGGGCCCGCCGTCGCGACCTCGCGGGAAGTAGACCCCCGCGATGGTGTCCATGTAGGCGATCACCGCGTAGGCCGCGAGCGCCCGCGCCGGTGGAACCCCGGCGTAGAGCGCCTGGAAGGAGAAGATGCGCCGCAGCCGCTCGTCGTCGAGGAACCGGCCGATCCGCGGGCCCAGCCGCCCGAAGCCGCCCAGCACGCCGAGGCGGGCCAGGTCGGGGGAGAGGACGTCGAGCGGCGAGTCGAAGTTGGCGTCGATGAAGGTCGCCATCTGCACGCGGTAGAGCTCGCCCAGCCAGTCCCGCAGCCGCCGGTAGCCCGCCGCGTCGCGCGCCGAGACCTTCTCGCGGATCTCCTGCTCCATGGCCTCGGCGTCGGTGTGCACGTCGAGGGCGGAGCCGTCCGCGAAGCGGGCGTGGTAGGCGGGGTCGAGGCGGACGAGGTCGAGCCGGTCGCCGAGCTTCTCCCCGACGGCGACCAGGGGCGCCTCGAGCAGGTCCGGCATCGTCAGGACGGTGGGCCCGGTGTCGAGCCGGTATCCCCTGTCGGCGTGCTGTCCTTTCCCGGGGAGGTCCAGCCGTCCCGCACGCCCCCCGGGGAACGGCTCGCGCTCCACCACCGTGACCTCGCAACCGGCGCCGCGCAGATGCAGGGCGGCGGTCAGTCCCGCGAGGCCCGCCCCGACGACGACCACGCGGCGCGACGGGGGAACGGTCCTCCGGGGCACGACGGACCTCCTTCGCGACGGGGTCGGCTGGGGTGGGGGAGCGGGGGACTCAGCGGGTCCGGTGGGACGCGACGGCGGCGAGCGCGGTGAGCCGGTCGCGGCCGGCGGGGTCGAGGTCGGCCCCGGCCAGGGCGTCGAGCGCCGAGGCCGTCAGGGAGTCGATGCGCTCCTCGACCTCGGCGACCACCCCGAGCGACTCGAGCGCCGCCCGGGCGGCCTCGACGTCGGACGTCGTGAGGTCGGGCTTGCCGAGGGCGTGCTCGACGGGGACGGCGGTCGCGGCGTCGGGGTGGCTGCGGGCCAGCGCGACCAGCAGGGTCCGCTTGCCCTCACGCAGGTCGTCGCCCGCGGGCTTGCCGGTGACCTCCGGGTCGCCGAAGACCCCGAGCAGGTCGTCGCGCAGCTGGAACGCGATCCCCAGGTCGACGCCGAAGCGCCGGTAGGCCGAGACGACGTCGTCGTCGGCGCCGGCGAGCGCGGCGCCGAGGTGCAGCGGGCGCTCGATCGTGTACGCGGCGGTCTTGTACCGGCTGATCCGCAGCACGCCCTCGGGGGTCGCGAGGTCGGTGGCGTGCCCGACGACGTCGAGGAACTGGCCGGTGAGCAGCTCGGTGCGCATCGCCTCCCACACCGGCGACACCCGCCCCAGGGTGGGCGCGTCCAGGCCGGCGGCCCGGAGCATGTCGTCCGCCCAGGCCAGGGCGACGTCACCCACCAGGACCGCGACGGCGGCGCCGAGCCGTTCCGAGGAGCCGATCCAGGCCCGCTCGCGGTGCCGCGCGGACCAGATCGCGTGCACCGTCGGTCGGCCGCGACGCAGCAGGGAGTCGTCGATGAGGTCGTCGTGCACCAGGGCGCAGGCCTGGATCAGCTCCAGGGCGGACACGGCGTCGAGGACCACCCCGGGAGGAGGGCCGTCGGGGGCCACGGCGCCGCCGGCGGCCCGCCAGCCCCACCACGCGAAGGTGGGCCGCAGCCGCTTCCCGCCGCCGAGCGTGAGCGCGCCCAGGTCGTCCACGACGTCCAAGAACTCGGGGGCCAGGCACGCGCAGGTCTCGCGCCGGGCGTCGAGGAAGTCCCGGAGCGAGCCGGTCACGGCGGCGGGCAGGTCGGCGTCGACGGTGGCGAGGACGTCCGCCGGATCGTCCCAGATCAGGGGGTCGCATGGGGTCACGAGCGTCCGGCCACCGGTCATCCGAGCTCCTCTCGCCGGGCCGCCGTCCACAGGGTAGGCAGGTCCGGATTGCCCGGCCGGACGAGCGTCGAACCGGGCGGCGACCGTCACACGAGTGCTCCCCGTCGGCGTGACGACTGCGTATGGTCACCGAATGGCCACTGTCACCGAACGCATCCAACGTGGGACGCCGACGTTCTCGGTGGAGTTCTTCCCTCCCAAGAACGACGAGGGCGAGCGGACCCTGTGGAACACCATTCGTTCCCTCGAACCCCTCGACCCGGCGTTCGTCTCGGTGACCTACGGCGCGGGTGGCTCGAGCCGGGACCGGACGGTGCGCACCACCGGGCGGATCGCCACCGACACCACGCTGACCGCCATGGCCCACCTCACGGCGGTCGACGCGTCGATGGAGGACCTCCGCCACGTCATCGGCTCCTACGCCGAGGCGGGCATCTCGAACGTCCTCGCCATCCGGGGCGACCCGCCCAACGACAAGGACGCCGAATGGGTGCCGCACCCGGCCGGCCTGCAGTACACCGAGGAGCTGGTCCACATGGTCCGGCGGCTGGGCTCGTTCTGCGTGGGGGTGGCGGCGTTCCCCTACCTGCACCCGCGGTCGGTCGACGAGGACAGCGACACCCGCTTCTTCGTGCAGAAGATCAAGGCGGGTGCCGAGTTCGCGATCACCCAGATGTTCTACGACGCGGACCAGTTCCTGCGGATGCGTGACCGTATCCACGCGGCGGGCTGCGAGATCCCGATCATGCCCGGGCTCATGCCGATCACCACGCCGAAGTCGGCGGAGCGCGGCGCGGACTTCTCCGGCGCGCCGCTGCCGCGGGCTATGACCGAGCGGCTCGAGCCGTACTCCGACGACGCCGACGGGTTCCGCGAGTGCGGCATCGACCTGTGCGTCGAGCTCTCGCAGCGGATGTACGACGAGGGCGTCGGCAACATCCACTACATCAGCATGAACCGCTCGCCGGCCGTCGTGGACGTGGTGCAGCGCCTCGGCGTCGCGGCCCGTCCCGCGTCGGCCTCGGCCTCGGGCGCCGTGTCAGCAACGGCACGATCCTGACGTCCGACGCCAGGACGGCGCCGTTCGCTCAGCGGCGCGCCCGTCGGTCGACCCGGGGCCGCGTCGCGGCGGCCAGCGCGAACACCACCCCCGCGGCGACGAGCACGACCGCGATCAGCAGCAGCGCCCAGCTCACCCAGGACGGGGCGTTCGGGTCGGGGTAGGAGGCGACGGCGTTGACCTCGCCCACCTCCCCGGGCGTGAAGGTCCACGAGACGACGCCCTGCGAGACGGTGCCGTCGGTCTGGGTGACGGTGCCGGGGAACGCGATCTTGAGCTGGACGTCGGCGCTTTCCGGGGTCACGCGGGTCAGGTCGACCTGGCCGGAGAGGATCACGCGGTCACCCGCCCGGCGTAGCTGGAGCCGCACGGCCGACGACGTCGTCGGGCTGATCTGCGGGAGCAGCCGCGACACGTCGTCGAAGCTCAGGTCCTCGAACGCGAGGTGCGAGCCGATGTAGCCGTCCTGCTCGTAGCGGGTGACGGTGACGTCCCCCGAGAGATCCGACGGGACCTGCAGCGGCGGGCCGTTCCCGCCCGGAGCGCCGTCGGGCGTGCCGACGTCGATCGTGCCGGACACCGTGTCCTGCGGCGAGACCGCCAACCCGGCCCGCACCCGCACGCACCCCGTACCGAGCAGCGCCACCACCGCGAGCATCGCGGCGAGCAGGACCAGCGACCGACGACGCGACCCGGACGCGGGACGAGGCCGGAGGAGAGGGGGCAGCGGCACGCGGACATCGTGCCAGGCGGGTCCGACGGCGCCCGGCGACGCCGAGGGGGCGGCGCGTTCCGGCGCTCACCCCGTGGGCGTCGGCCCGAGCGGCAGGGTGCGGCCCAGGACCGCGAACGGCCGCGGGTCGCTGGAGAAGCGGTGATGGCGCAGCAGGTCGCGGAACCCGCACCGGCGGTACAGACCCCAGGCGCGGGTGGGTACCGGCGCCTCCGGGGTCGAGAGCAGCACGTGGCCCGCGTCGGCCCGCTCCAGGAGCCGCCGCAGCAGGGAGTGCCCCAGGCCGTGGCCCTGCGCGTCGGTGCGGACGTGCAGCTCGGTGAGCTCGAAGTAGTCGGCCAGGTAGCTCTCGGGGTCGCCGTCGAGCGGCCACGGGTCGAGGTCGGTGGCGCCGGTGACCGCGGCCGCGGGGATCGGCCCGCCGGCGCTGCCGTGGGACGCGCCGGTGTCGCCGAGCAGCCGGCCCAGTCCCGCGCCGAACAGTCCCCCGGCCGTCGAGCGGGCCGGCCGCCCGGCCCGTCGCAGGCCGCGACGGACCTCCTCGTACCACCACTGGCCCGGCGCCCCGGGGTAGCCGTACGCGATACCGCGCAGGACGTCCTGCTCGTCGAGGGCCGCGACCGCCCGCCAGCCGACCCGGCGTGAGTGCTCGAGCCACATCGGGGCCCGCTGCCGTGCGGTGCCGGGTGGATAGCCCATCGCCGCCACGTACAGGTCGAGGGCCTCGTCGAGCCGCGCGGGGAGCTCGGCGGGATCGAGGTCGACCAGGCGCGCCTCCTGGGGAGCGGCCGTCATCACGGTCCGCCCGCCCGGCACCCCACCGGCGCCGGGTTCCCCCATGCCGGCGCCTCGGTGTCCATCGCGCCATCTCATCACGCCCGTCGAGACGGGTCCGCCGCGCGGCGTCGCCGAGGACCCGGCCGGCCGACTTGACGCGGGTCGGGCGGCGCGGTTCACTCGTATCCGTCGAACACGTGTTCGACTCCGGGTGCGGCGGGCCGTGGGGAAGCGTCCCGTCGCACCCGGCGCCGCCGGCTTCCCCACGGTGGCAGGCACTGGTCCGTCCCGCACCCGGCGGGGCGGCGAGCGCGCCGCCGTGGAGGACGCATTGGTACGCAGCCCCTTGCCGGTCGGAGTGCGGTGCGTCGACGGCGACCCCGTCGAGTTCCACCGCCGCCCCGGCCGACGCGACAGCCACTACCTGGTCACGGAGGTCCGGGAGCGCTGGATCGAACAGTCGCGGTGGCCGTTCCGCTCGATGATGCCCATCGGGGGAGATCGGTGTCGCTGCTGGCGGGTGCTGGCCCGTCGCTCGGACGAGCCCCACCTCCCGCCGGGCGAGTTCGTGCTCCGCATGCGCTCCGGGCCGGGGGTCTGGGACCTCCGCTGGCTGAGCTGACCGACACCGAGTCCGGGAGGACACCGTGACGATCTCCACGCCGACGTTCCCGACGTCCCTGCCCGGCAGCGGGGCGGGTGCGGCGAGCCTCTTCGACACCGGCCTGGTGCACGCGCCCGCGCCGCGCGGCGGGCACCACGTCCGCCGGAGCCGGGCTCCGCGTCCGGCGGGGGCCGGGACAAGCGCCGCTCGCCCGCCCGGTCCGCCGCCGTCCCGGTCGGTGGTGACGCTGCTCGAGGCCGCCCGCGACGGCCTGCGCGAGGCGCAGCGGGCCGAGACCCCGGCCGAACGGTTCCGCCTGGCGCACCTGTCCGCGCTGCGCTCGGCCGCGGCGGTGCTGGCGGCCCGGGCCACGCCCCGGCGCTCTGCCCGGCCGACCGACGCGTGGACGCTGCTCACCGCGGTGGCGCCGGAGTACGGCGAATGGGCGGCGTTCTTCGCCGCGCACTCGGCGACCCGCTCGGCGGTCGAGGCGGGCGCGCGCAGCCGGGTGGGGCAGCGCGACGCCGACGACATGGTCCGGCAGGCGGACCTCTTCCTCGCCCTCGTGACGAGGACGGTGGCCGGGCGGCGGGAGAGCTGAGGGCGATCAGCCGGTGCGGCGCGGGTCGCGCTGCCCGCGGGCACGGTGGCCGGCCCGCACGATCCGTCCGAGCAGGTTGTCGAAGTGCTGCGAAATCTCCCGGGCGCCCGGGGTGTCCCAGCGCTGGATCGGCACGCCCGCGCCCTGGGCCTGCTGCACCGCGGTGCGGTCGGGCAGGACGCCGGGCAGCACCAGCGGCCCGAACAGCTCGCGGAGCTCGTTCACGCGGAACTCGTGCTCCGCCGAGCGGGTGCGGTACCGGTTGATGAGCACGCCGAGGGGCTGCAGACGTGAGTTGTGGGCGCGCTCGGCCTGCACCGCCTCGAAAGCGCGCTGGACACCGGAGACCGCGAAGATCGTCGGCTCGGTGACGAGCACCGCACGGTCCACCGCCACGAGCGCGGAACGGGTGAGCTGGCCCAGTGAGGGCGGGCAGTCGATCAGGACGAGCTCGTAGTGGGGGAGCCGGACGCCGGCCGACGAGCGCGCCGTGCTCTCGTCGCCCGTGGCGCGGGGGAGCGCGGCGAGCAGGCGGGAGAGCCGTCCGAGCCGCTGGGAAGCGGGGTCGGGGTGGTTGTGCCGCTCGATGTCCTCGGAGCCGACCAGCACGTCGATCGCGTCGTCCCAGGCGCTCGGGGCGATCGAGGTGGCCAGGGTGGCCGGTGAGGGGTTCTCGAGCGCGTCGGCGATCGTGGTCTCGCTCTCGGCCGGCTCGAGGGCCGTGGTGGCGTTGCCCTGCGGGTCGAGGTCGACGACGAGGGTGCGCAGTCCCTGCCGCGCGGCCGACCCGGCGAGGCCGAGGGTGACGGTGGTCTTGCCGACCCCGCCCTTGAGGCTCAGCACAGCCGTCACGTACACGGGGGCAACGTACCGGCTCGCGCGTGGATCCCCGATGGGTCCGCACTACGGTGTGGCCGTGACCGCACGCCCGTCCGCATCCGAGGCCGTGGACGTGGTGGCCCGCGCGCTGCGGGACGAGCTCGCCGACGTCCGGGCCCGGGCAGGCGCGGACGCCGTGCCGCGCGTGCTCGACGTCGGCGGCGGCAGCGGGACGTGGGCGGTGCCGCTCGCCGGGCAGGGGTGCGCGGTCACCGTCGTCGACTCGAGCGCCAACGCCCTGGCCGTGCTCCACAGCCGCGCGCGCGACGCCGGCGTCGCCGACCGGGTGCGCGGGGTGCAGGGCGACGTCGACGCGCTGGCCGACATCGCGGACGGCGACGGCGGGGCCGACCTGGTGCTGGGGCACGGGCTCCTCGAGTACGTGGACGACCCGGTGGCCGCGGTGCGTGCCCTGGCCGGCGCGACGATGCCGGGGGGCGCGGTGTCGGTCCTCGTCGCCGGGCGCTGGGCGGCGGTGCTGGGCCGGGTGGTGGCCGGCCGGGTGGCGGAGGCGCGGCGGCTGGTCACCGACCCCGCGGGCCGCTGGGGAGCGGGTGACCCGCTCCTACGTCGGATGGACACCGACGAGGTCCGGACGCTGCTCGAGCGCGACGCCGGCCTCGTCGTCGAGCAGGTGCGCGGGCACCGGGTGCTGGCCGACCTCGTCCCCGAGACACCGGACGGCGCGCCGGGCGCCCACGCCGAGCTGGCCGCCCTCGAGGAGCTCGCCGGCGACACGCCGCCGCTGCGCGACCTCGCCTCGCGGATCCACGTGATGGCTCGCCGAGCGGTCCGGCGGTGATCAGCGGACGGGGTGACGGTGATCGTCCCGGGTCGGCCCGCCCCGCGGCGACCTGATCGCGGCGTGTGGCCGGGTGCCCCTCCCCACCGGCCGAAAGAATGATCGGCGGGGCAACAGCCCGGTCCGGGTAGTCGGAGTGCCGCAGTGCTCGTACGATGAGGTCAGCCATCCCGATGATGTGCCGATCGTCCCACTCACCCGGGTCGATCCTCGCTCTCGTTCCGGTGCCGGAGGAGAATCATGCCGCTCTCCGAGCACGAGCAGCGTCTGCTCGACCAGATCGAGCGCGCGCTCTATGCCGAGGATCCGAAGTTCGCCTCGACGGTGCGCGGCGGTCGCCTGCGGCGCCCGTCCCGGCGCCGACGCGTCCAGGGTGTGGTGCTCTTCGTCCTCGGCGTGGTCGCGCTGGTGCTCGGGCTGGTCTTCCAGTGGTTCGTCGCGGGCTTCCCGGTCGTCAGCGTCGTCGGGTTCCTGCTGATGTTCGCCGGCGCCGTCCTCGCGATCACCGCCACCGGGGGGAAGAAGGGTGAGGCGGCCGCCGCGGAGGGCGACGGCAAGACGCCCCCGGCCGGCGACAAGGAGAAGAGCAGGTTCACCAGCCGGATGGAGGAGCGCTTCCGCAAGCGCTTCGAGCAGGAGTAGCCCGGCCCACCTCGTCCCGACGCGCCGTCGACCCCCGTGGTCGGCGGCGCGTCGTCGTTGCGGGGCCGGGGTGTGCTGCTCGGCGTCCCCACCTCGTCGCGGGGCGACTCGTCGCCGACCTCGGGCGCGCTCGGTCGCGCTTGATCCACTTCTGTGGAGCGATCACGGCCGGGCCGGTCGAGCATGATCACCACCGCCGCGCTCCGCTGCTCCGCACCACCCCCCACGCGGCGCCCCACTCCGCCCCACCGCCCCCCTCCGAGCAGGGGAAACGCCGCCTCGATCGCCGCGGCAGGCGTGTCGGAACGCTCGGGGACGCGCCGGTTCGGGGATCGTCGTCGTCCGTTCCCCACTCCGCCCCACCGACGTTGACCTGCGCGAACTCCACCCATCGGGGCACACTCGCCCAGCCCGTGAGGTTGTGAGTGGAGCATCGTGGGGTATTGTGGTGAGCAGTGGGGCGCGAGGGGCCTCACCGGGGAGGTGGGGCCGTGTTCCTCGGCACCCACACCCCGAGGTTGGACGACAAGGGCAGGTTGACGCTGCCCGCCAGGTTCCGCGACGAGCTCGCAGGGGGGCTGATGATCACGAAGGGGCAGGACCACTGCCTGTACGTGTTCCCCCGCGACGAGTTCGAGCAGATGGCCCGCAAGGTGGCCGAGGCGCCGTTCACCGACGAGCGGGTCCGCGCGTACCAGCGCTACCTGTTCGCCGGCACCGACGAGCAGCGCCCGGACTCCCAGGGGCGCATCCCGATCGCCGCGGAGCTGCGCCGCTACGCCGGGCTGGACCGGGACTGCACGGTGATCGGGGCCGTGAACCGTCTCGAGATCTGGGACTCCGCGGCGTGGCAGCGCTACCAGGACGCCCACGAGGACGGCTACGCGCAGGCCCAGCAGGAGGTGCTCCCCGGGGTCTTCTAGGTCCCTCGAGCAGACGACGAGCCCACCGACGGTGCGGGTGCCGTGAGGCCCCGGCCCGCAGGGTGACGGCCCTGGCACACCTTCCCCGGTGCCAGGTCCGCCCGCCCTGCGGGCCGGGACGTGACGGCATCCGCCCGTGCGGGCCCGGGGCGCGGCCCGACCGCGTCCCCGACGAGCAGTGCGGCCCGCGCCCGTCGCGGCGGCCGGGCGAGAGCGGTGGAGGCGACGATGGGCCCGGGGCCACGGGACGGGGACGACGACACCCCGCGTATCACCCACATGCGCACCAACGACGACGTGTCCGACGCCCAACCCACGTCCGCACGGCACGTCCCCGTCCTCCTGGCCCGCGTCCTCGAGCTGCTCGCCCCGGCGCTGGAGGTGCCCCACGCCGTCGTCGTCGACGCGACGCTCGGCCTCGGCGGGCACGCCGAGGCGCTGCTCGACCGCCACGAGCACCTGACCCTCGTCGGCCTCGACCGCGACCCCGAGGCGCTGCGTCTCGCCACCGAGCGGCTCGCGCGACACGCCGGCCGTGTCCACCTGGTGCGCGCGGTCTTCGACGAGATCGCCGACGTCCTGGACGACCTCGGTCTCGGACCCGTCCAGGGCGTGCTGTTCGACCTCGGGGTGTCCTCGCTGCAGCTCGACGAGGCCGCCCGCGGCTTCTCCTACGCCCGTGACGCGCCGCTCGACATGCGCATGGACCCGACGACGGGGGCGAGCGCGGCCGACGTCCTCAACACCTACGCGCCCGGGGAGCTCGTCCGGGTGCTCCGTGACCACGGGGAGGAGCGCGCGGCCCGGCGCATCGTCGAGGCCGTCGTGCGTGCCCGGCGGCGGGCTCCGCTGCGGACCACCGCGGAGCTCGTCGCCCTCCTCGAGCAGGCCCTGCCCGCGGCGAGCCGGCGCACCGGCGGGAATCCCGCGAAGCGGACCTTCCAGGCGCTGCGGATCGAGGTGAACGGCGAGCTCGACGCCATCGCCACCGCGGTGCCCGACGCGGTCGACGCGCTCGCCGTCGGCGGCCGGATCGTCGTCATGAGCTACCAGTCGCTCGAGGACCGGATCGTCAAGCGGGTGCTCGGCGAGCGCTCGCGGACCACGGCGCCGCCGGACATGCCGGTGGTGCGTCCCGAGGACGAGCCCGAGCTCGCGCTGCTCACCCGCGGCGCCGAGAAGGCCGACGAGGCCGAGGTCGCCGCGAACCCGCGGGCGGCCTCGGTGCGGCTGCGCGCCGCGCAACGGGTCCGGGAGGCGCCATGAGCTCCAGCACGCTCGAACGCGCGGCGAGCACGGCCGCCCGGAGCGCAGGCGCGCGCGGAACCCGCGCGGGAACCCCGGTGTCGGGCCGCCCCGCCACGGCGGTGGGTGCCGCCACGACGACGCGGGCCGGCGCGACCCGCCGAGGCGCGACGACGGCGAGGGCGACGGCGGGTGCCACGGCGAGGGCGACGGCGGGTGCGACGCCGGGTGCCGCGACCACGCGTGCCGGGGCACGGGCGTCGTCGGCGCGGGCCCGAGGCCGGACCGGGCGCACGACGGCCGGGGCGAGCGAGTCCTCGGGCGGGACGGCCCCCTTCGTGCTCCTGATCATGGTGCTGCTGACCTCCGGCCTCGTCGCGACCCTGTGGCTCTCGACCGCGGCCGCCGCTGACTCCTACCGGCTCGACGCCGCCCGCCAGGCCACCCGGGACCGCTCCGAGGAGGTCGAGCGGCTGCACCGCGACGTCGCGGCGATGCAGTCCGCGCCCGCGCTCGCGGCGGCCGCCCAGCGGATCGGCATGGTGCCGGCCGGGGCGCCGGCCGTGATCCTCGTGCACCCCGACGGCACCTCGCAGGTGGTCGGCACCCCGTCGAAGGCCCGGGCCGCCGCGCCGCCGCCCGTCCCGGCAGGGCCCGCGAGCCCGCCCGGCCCGGTGAACCCCGCCGCGCCCGCGAACCCCGCGGCCGCCACCGCGCCCGATCCCGAGGCGCTCGCCAACGACCCGCGCTCCGGGGTGCAGGCCTCGACCGGCGGCGCCCCCGCCCCGGCGCCCGCCGGGGCCGGCACGACCACTGCCGCGGGCGACCCCGCACCGGCCGGGGCGGGCGCGACGACCAGCATCCCGGCCGCACCGGTCGACCCGGCCCACCCGGCGCTGGCCGGAGGCCGCTGATGGCGCGCCTGCCCGACACCCTCACGCGCCCGCCGTCCCGGCAGGGCTCCCGCGGCGACCGGTGGGGACCACCGGCGCCCGGACCGCGACGGCGCCCGCCCCCGCCGGCCCGCGGCGGCGGGGGAGCCCGCCGGCCCGGCCCGCCGTCGGGGCCCCCACCGCGGGCCCGGCGTGCCCCGACCCCGCCGAACCCGCGCCGCCGGCTGCGGATCGGGCGGCTCGTGCTCGTCGTCCTGCTGCTCGTTGCGGCGGGCAAGCTCGTCGAGGTGCAGGCCATCAGCGCGAGCTCGCTCGCCGCCGACGCGGCCAAGCAGCGCATGACCCGCCTGGTCGTCCCCGCCGAGCGCGGGGCGATCCTCGACCGCAACGGCACCCCGCTGGCGTTCTCGGTCGAGGCGAAGGCGCTGACGGCCAACCCGCGGCGGATCACCGAGGACTGGTCCAAGCCCGAGGTCCGCGCGGTGCCCGGCGCGCCGACCCCGGACCAGCGCAAGGCGCAGATCGCCCAGGGCGTGGCCGCGATCCTGCACGCCGACCCGCTGGCGCTGTTCAACGAGCTGGAGAGCGACAAGAGCTACGTCGTGCTGGCACCGCTGGTCGACCCGACCGCGGCACGCACCATCCAGCAGCAGTTCCCCGAGATCGCCGCGGAGGACCGTGAGTCACGCCAGTACCCGGCCGGCGACGTCGGTGGCTCGGTGGTGGGCAGCGCGTCCTGGAGCATGGACAAGGGCCGGGTCAGCGGCAACGTCGGCCTGGAGAGCGCCCAGGACGCCACCCTCGCCGGCCAGGACGGGTTCCGGATCGTCGACACCGCCGAGGGCAGCGACGCCGTCATTCCCGGCAGCACCCGCGCCGAGCAGCCCGCGCAGGCCGGCCGCGACATCGTGCTGACCCTCGACGCCGACCTGCAGTACACCGTGCAGCAGGACCTGTCGGCCTACGTCGGGCGCACCGGCGCCAAGGACGGCAGCGCGGTGGTCCTCGACGCGAAGACCGGCCAGATCCTCTCGCTGGCCAACAGCGCGGCGGGCGGGGCACCGGCCCCGGGCGACGCGGCGGTGACGACGCCGTTCGAGCCGGGTTCGGTCAACAAGGTGGTGACCTTCGCGGGCGCCCTCGAGGCCGGCCTCATCAAGCCCGACGACGTGCTCACGGTGCCCGGCAGCATCAAGGTCGCCGACCGCACCATCAACGACGCGTGGGTGCACGGCCCGGTGCGGATGACGATGAACGGCGTCCTCGGGAAGTCGTCGAACGTCGGGACGCTGATGACGGCCCAGCGCCTCGGGCCGGACCGGTTCGCCCAGATGCTCTCGAACCTCGGCGTCGGGACCCGGACCGGGGTGGAGCTCCCCGGCGAGAGCGCCGGGTCGGTCCCGCCGCGGCAGGACTGGTCCGGCTCGACGTTCGGCAACCTGCCCATCGGCCAGGGGCTGTCGATGACGACGCTGCAGATGGCGAGCATCTACCAGGCCGTCGCCAACGACGGGGTCCGCATCCCGCCGCGGGTGATCTCGGCGACCGTCGGGCCGGACGGGGTCCGCACCCCGAGCCCGCAGCCGGCGGGGGTCCGGGCGATGTCCCCGCAGACGGCGCAGACACTGCGACAGATGCTGCAGTCGGTGACCCAGGGCGGGAAGAGCCCCAACGAGGGCACCGGCGCCAAGGCCGCGATGGACGGCTACCCGGTGGCGGGGAAGACGGGCACCGCGCAGCAGGTGGACCCGAGCTGCGGCTGCTACGCGAAGTCGATCTACTGGATCACGTTCGCCGGCATGTTCCCCGCGGACGACCCTCGCTACGTCGTCGCGCTCATGCTCGACGCCCCGCCCGGCGGGGACTCCGCCGCCCCGCTCTTCCACGACATCGCGACCTACCTCGCCGCTCACGGGAACATCCCGGTCTCCACGGCTCCGCCGCGGGTCGTCCCGCTCCAGCTCCCGTAGGTGCGCTGCGCGCCTGTGAGCACTAATCCGCCGTATAGCACGGATTAGGGCGTGTCTGACGGACCGTTGAGGGGTTGTGGGGGAAGATCTTGCTGTGATCAGGCAGGAGATCTCCGACGAGGCCTGGGAGTGGATCGAGCCGCTGCTCCCGGATCGCACCCCGCGGCGCGGGGGCCGGTGGCGGGAGCACCGCAGCATGCTCGAAGCGATGGTGTGGCGGTTCCGCGTCGGCGCCCCGTGGCGTGATCTGCCCGAGCGCTACGGGCCCTGGCAGACCGTCTACGACCGGTTCAACCGCTGGTCAGCCGACGGCACCTTCGACCGGTTGCTGGCCCGCGCCCGGGCCGAGGCCGATGCCCGCGGTGAGATCGACTGGCAGGTCTCGGCCGATTCCACCGCCGCGAAGCTCCACCAGCACGGGGCCACGCTGCGCCGGCTGGGCGGCAACGCCGCCACCGCCAAACCCGCCCCCGTCGAGCCGGCCCAGGACGCTGAGGGCGACCCGCTGGCCAGCGGCGATCGGGAGGACGTTGTCGTGGCCGCCGCGGTCGACACAGGGGGCCCGTCCGGGATCTTTGGCTGAAGTCCGCGCCGCGGCGGGCAAGCACGAACCCGACGACCACGCGATCGGGCGTTCCCGCGGCGGATTGAACACCAAGGTCCACGCCCTCACCGACGGCCGGCTGCGGCTGCTGGCGTTCACCCTGACCGGCGGAAACGCCCACGACAGCCCGCTGTTGCCGGTGCTGCTCGAGCGGCTCTCAGTCGCCCGCGAGCACGGCGGCCGGCCGCGGACCCGCCCCGCTCACCTGCTCGGCGACAAGGCCTACAGCTCCAAGGCCCACCGGGCGATGCTGCGCCGCCGCGGCATCCCACACACCATCCCCGAACGCGACGACGAGAAAGCCAGGCGCATCAGCCGCGGCTCCCGCGGCGGGCGCCCCCCGACGTTCGATGCCGAGCTCTACAAGCAGCGCAACGTGGTCGAACGCGGCTTCTCCTGGCTCAAGCAGTGGCGCGGGCTGTCTCAGCGCAGCGACAAACTCGCCATCAACTACGCCGGCGGGATCACCCTCAAGGCCACCCTGGACTGGCTCTCATGATCCGCCAGACACGCCCTAGTGCTCACAGGCGGAGCACATAGGACTGCCCCAGCAGCTCCTCCCCGAACTCGGTGTGGATCTCCTGCACGGTGAGCACGAACCCGGCCGCCAGGTAGATCCCCCGTGCGGCCGCGAGCGGCTCGTTGGTCCACAGCACCAGCCGGGTGTAGCCCGCCGCGCGGGCGAAGGCGATGCAGCGCTCGACGAGGGCCCGACCGACGCCGAGGCCGCGGGCGTCCGGCTCGACCAGCAGCAACCGCAGCCGCGCCGTCGTCGCGTCCTCGCGCACGCACAGCACCGAGCCGACCCGGCGTCCGTCGAGGTCGGCCACCCACGCCGCGTCGCGGCCCGGCACCGCGGCAGCGGCGAAGTCCGCCACGATCCGCGCCGTCACGGGCTCCACCGACCACCCGTACTCGGCCGCATAGCGCTCGCCGTGGGCCATCACCATCCACCCGAGGTCACCGGGCCGATCGGCGTCCCGGAGCACGACGTCACCCACGAGAACCCGCCCCCTCACTGAAACGACTGTTTCAGTGAAGCACACTGTGCCTCGTGACGGCTACCGATTCCGCGGCGCCAGGGGTCGACGAGGGTTCCGCGCGGCGGCGGGAACTGCTCGAGGCCGCGTACGGGTGGGTGCTCACCCACGGGCTCTCGGACATGTCGCTGCGCCCGCTGGCCGAGGCCATCGGCTCCAGCCCCCGCGTGCTGCTCTACCTGTTCGGCAGCAAGGACGGCCTGGTCCGTGCGCTCCTGGGCCGTTCCCGGGCCGACCAGCTGCGGGTGCTGGAGGACCTGCCCGACGACGCCGGGCTCGCGACCGTGGCCGAACGGGTGTGGCGGTGGCTCGCCGCCGAGGAGCACCGCCCGCTGCTGCGGCTCTGGCTGGAGGCCTACAGCCGTTCGGTGACCGGCGAGCCGGGCCCCTGGCGCGGGTTCGCCCGCGACACCGTCACCGACTGGGACCTGCTGCTCGCCGCGCACCAGCCCTCGTCGGTGGTCGGCACGCCCGGCGGCGCCGCCCAGCGCGCGCTGGTGCTCGCGGTCCTTCGCGGCGCCCTGCTCGACCTGCTCGCGACCGGCGACGCCGCGCGCACCGGAGCCGCCGTCGCGACCCACGTACGCGCCCTGGCCAGGACCCCCGCGAGCACCGCGGGCACCGAGGGCGCGGGCGGACCGCTGCGGGACGGTGAGTAGCCTTTCGCGCGTGCCTCCCGCGCCCAGCCGGACCGCCGTGGAGCCCGCGGTGCCCTCCGGGGAGACCGGCGCGCCGGGCCCCCACGTGATCCGCCCGCGCCGGGTCGCACCGACCACGGTCGAGGCGCTCGCCGCCCGGATCGCCGACGCCACCGGCACCGCCCCCGACCTGCACGGGAACCCCGCCGCCACCGTCACCGGGGCGTGCCTGCGGGCCCACGAGGTCGCGTCGGGCGAGCTCTTCGCCGCCCTCGGCGGGGCACGCGCCCACGGCGCCGACTTCGCTGCCCAGGCCCTCGAGCGCGGGGCGGCCGCCGTGCTCACCGACCCCGACGGCGCCACCCGCCCCGCGCTCGCCGTCGCGGACGTGCCGCTGCTGGTCCACCCGCGGCCGCGGGAGGCCCTCGGCCCGGCCGCCTCGCTGGTCTTCGGCGACCCGTCCCGGCGGCTCGCCCTGCTCGGCGTCACCGGGACGAGCGGCAAGACGACGACGGTGTACCTGCTCGAGGCGGCGCTGGCCGCGGCGGGCGCGACGACCGGCCTGATCGGCACCGTCGAGACCCGGGTGCAGGGGCGCCACGTGCCCAGCGCCTTCACCACCCCGGAGGCACCCGACCTGCAGGCCCTGCTCGCCGCGATGGTCGAGGTCGGGGTCACGCACACGGCGATGGAGGTCTCGAGCCACGCGCTCGCCCAGGGCCGGGTCGACGGCACCGCGTACGACGTCGCCGCCTTCACCAACCTCTCGGCCGAGCACCTGGACTTCCACCCGACGATGGAGGACTACTTCGCCGCCAAGCGTCGCCTCTTCGAGGAAGGCAGAGCGCGCGCCTCGGTGGTGTGCGTCGACGACGCCTGGGGTCGGCGCCTGGCCGCCGAACTGCGGGACGGGACGCTGACGACGGTGAGCGCCACCCGGCAGGACGCCGACTGGACCGCCACCGACGTCCACGCCCACCCCGACGGCACCCAGACCTTCCGGGCGCTCGGCCCCGGCGGCGCCGACCTGCCGGTCAGCCTGCGGCTGCCGGGGGCGTTCAACGTCGCCAACGCCCTCGTCGCGCTCGCCTGCGGGCAGGCCGCGGGCCTCGACCCGACGAGGCTCGCGGCAGGGTTCGCGCAGGTCGCAGTGCCCGGGAGGATGCAGCGGGTCGACGCCGGGCAGCCCTTCCTGGCCGTCGTGGACTACGCGCACAAGCCGGCCGCGGTCGAGGCGCTGCTGACGACCCTGCGCGCGCAGCTCCCCGGCGACCCGGACGGCACGGGCCGGGTGCTGACGGTGCTGGGCTGCGGCGGCGACCGCGACCGCGAGAAGCGCCCGGTCATGGGCGCGCTGGCCGCGGAGCTCTCGGACCTGGTCTGGATCACCGACGACAACCCGCGCACCGAGGACCCCGCGGCGATCCGTGCCGCGATGCTGGACGGGGCGCGGGCCTCCGAGCACGCCCGTGCGATCGTGACGGAGGAGGGTGACCGCCGGGCCGCGATCCGGGCCGCCGTCGCCGCGGCTGGGCCGGGGGACGTCGTCGTGGTCGCCGGCAAGGGCCACGAGCCCGGGCAGAAGGTGGGCGCCGAGGTGCTGCCCTTCTCCGACGTCGAGGAACTGACGTCCGCCCTGCACGACCGCGCCCCGCGAGGAGACCCTGCGTGATCGATCTGACCCTCGCCGAGCTCGCCCGCCTCGTCGGCGGGCGGCTGCACCGGGCGACCGGGGACGAGCGGATCACCGGCACGGTCGAGTTCGACAGCCGCGCGGTCGGTCCCGGAGGGCTCTTCGTGGCCCTGCCGGGCGAGCGGGTGGACGGCCACGCCTTCGCCGACGCCGCCCTGGCCGCGGGCGCGGCCGCGGTGCTCGCCGCCCGTGAGGTCGGCGGGCCGGCCGTCGTCGTGCCCCCCGGCGCCCGGCCCGAGGGCGCGCACGGTTCCTACGTCCTGGCGGCGGACCGCGACGGGTCGGGCGCCGCCGTGCTCGCCGCGCTCCAGACCCTGGCCCGCCACGTGGTGGACACCCTGGTCGCGCGGACCGGGCTGAGCGTCGTCGGCATCACCGGCTCCTCGGGCAAGACCTCGACCAAGGACCTCGTCGCCGCGCTGCTCGAGCGCGACGGTCCCACGGTCGCCCCGCCCGGGAGCTTCAACAACGAGCTCGGGCACCCCTGGACGGTGCTGCGCGCCGACGCCGCCACGCGCCACCTGGTCTGCGAGCTCTCCGCCCGCGGGCCCGGGCACATCGCCGCGCTCTGCCGGGTGGCCCCGCCACGGGTGGGGGCGGTGCTCAACGTCGGGTCCGCGCACCTGGGGGAGTTCGGCTCGCGCGAGGCGATCGCGGCCGCCAAGGGCGAGCTCGTCGAGGCCCTCCCCGCCGCCGCGGACGGCGGCGTCGCCGTGCTCGGCGCCGACGATCCGGTCGTGGCCGCGATGGCGGACCGCACGAAGGCCCGCGTGGTGCACGCCGGCCGCGCGCCGCGGGCCGAGATCCGCGCCGTCGACGAGTCCCTCGGCGACGACGGCCGCGCCCGCTTCCGCCTGGTCACCGTGGCCGGCGAGGCCGACGTGGCGCTGCGCCTGCGCGGCGCCCACCAGGTCGACAACGCCCTCGTCGCGGCCGCGATCGCGCTGGAGACCACGGGACTGTCGGTCGCGCAGGTCGCCGCCGGGCTCGGCGAGGCCGAGCCCCGCAGCCGCTGGCGCATGGAGGTCGGCGAGCGCGCCGACGGCCTGACGGTGCTCAACGACGCCTACAACGCCAACCCGGAGTCGATGCGCGCCGCCCTGACCACCCTCGCCGCGATGAAGGGGCGCCACACGGCCGTGCTCGGCGCGATGGCCGAGCTCGGTCCCGACGCCGAGACGGCGCACGCCGAGCTCGGCCGCCTGGCCGCCAGCACCGGGCTGCACCGCCTCGTCGTCGTCGGGGAGGCGGCCCGTCGCACGCACGAGGCGGCCCGCGACGCCGGTCTCGCCTCCGCCCTGGTGCCCGACGCCGCGGCCGCCCTCGAGGCGGTCGACGCCGGCCCGGGCGACGTCGTGCTGGTCAAGGCCAGCCGCTCGGCCGGGCTGGAGACGGTGGCCGAGGCGCTGCTGGCAGGGGGTGACGCGTCGTGAAGGGCGTCCTCGTCGCGGCCGGGATCGCGCTCGCGGTGTCGATCCTGCTGACGCCGTACGTCATCCGCCTGTTCATCAAGCAGGGCTTCGGGCAGGAGATCCGCGAGGAGGGTCCGCAGAGCCACCAGGGCAAGCGCGGCACCCCGACGATGGGCGGGGTCGCGATCCTCGCCGCCATCTGGATCGGCTATCTCCTCTCCCACCTCGCGGCGGACGTGTCGATCTCGGCGTCCGGCCTGCTGGTGCTGCTGCTGATGACCTCGCTGGGCGTCGTCGGCTTCCTCGACGACTTCATCAAGATTCGCCGGCAGCGGAACCTCGGGCTGAACAAGACCGCGAAGCTGGTCGGCCAGCTCGTCACCGCGGTGATCTTCGGGGCACTCGCGCTGCAGTTCGCCGACGAACAGGGCCTCACCCCCGCCTCGACGAACCTCTCGTTCGTCCGCGACATCGCCGTCATCGGCTTCGGCAGCATCGGGTTCATCCTGTTCTGCTACCTGATCGTCACCGCGGCCTCGAACGCGGTGAACCTCACCGACGGGCTGGACGGGCTCGCGGCCGGCATCTCGGCGATGGTGCTCGCGACCTACCTGATCGTCTCGTTCTGGCAGTTCCGCAACGCCTGCGGCACCGCGATCGAGGCCGGGTGCTACCAGGTCCGAGACCCGCTGGACATCACCCTCGTCGCGGCCGCGGGCATGGGGGCGTGCATCGGGTTCCTGTGGTGGAACGCGGCGCCCGCGCGCATCTTCATGGGCGACACCGGCTCGCTCGCCCTCGGCGGCCTGTTCGCCGGGCTCGCGATGGTCACCCGCACCGAGCTGCTGCTCGTCGTGCTGGGCGGGGTGTTCGTCGTCGAGGCGCTCTCGGTGGTGCTGCAGGTCGCGGTGTTCCGCACGACGCGACGGCGGCTGTTCCGGATGGCGCCGTTCCACCACCACTTCGAGCTGGCCGGCTGGGCGGAGACCACGGTGATCATCCGCTTCTGGCTGCTCGCGGCGATCTGTTGTGCGCTGGGCCTCGGGCTGTTCTACAGCGAGTGGCTCGCCGCGTCGGGTGGCTGAGGCGGATGAACCGACCGGCGGGACTCGCGGGCGCCCACGTGCTGGTGGCGGGCGCGCGGCGCACCGGGGCGTCGGTGGTCGACGTGCTGCTCGAGATCGGCGCGACCGTCACCGTCGCCGACGCCGACCCGGGCCAGCTCGCGACGGTCGCGGACCGCGGGACGGCCCTGACCACAGACCTCACGACCCTGCCCGACGGGTGCGACCTCGTCGTCACCAGCCCCGGCTTCCGTCCGGACTCGCCGCTCGCGCGGGCCGCGCGCGCCGCGGGCGTCGAGATGATCGGCGAGCCCGAGCTGGCGTGGCGGCTGGGACAGGACCCCGCGGTGTGCCCCGGCGGGCCGCCCCGATGGCTCGCGGTCACCGGGACCAACGGCAAGACCACGACGACCGGCATGCTCGAGGTGATCCTGCTCGCGGCCGGCGAGGACGCCGTGGCCTGCGGCAACATCGGGCTCCCGGTCGTCGACGCGCTGCGCGCCGGGCACCGCGTGCTCGCCGTCGAGCTCTCCAGCTTCCAGCTCGAGTGGTCGCCCTCGATCGCGCCGTACGCGGGCGCGGTGCTCAACGTCGCCGACGACCACCTCGACTGGCACGGGTCGATGGCCGCGTACGCCGCGGCCAAGGCCCGGGTGCTGCGGGGCGAGATCGCGATCGCCGGTCTCGACGACGAACGGGCCGCGGGCCTGCTGCGGGCGGCGCCCGCGCCCCGCCACGTCGGGTTCACCCGCGGCGAGCCGAGCCCGGGGGAGCTGGGCGTGCGCCGCGACGAGGGGCTCCTGCTCGACCGGGCGTTCCCCGACGAGGGCGAGCGCCGGGGCACCGTGCTCGCCGCCCTCGAGGACGTGGTCCCGCCCGGGCCGCCGGGGGAGGCCAACGCGCTGGCCGCGGCCGCGCTCGCCCGCGCCCACGGCGTCCCCGCCGATGCGGTGGCGGCGGGCCTGCGGGCCTACGCGCCGGGCGCGCACCGCGGCGCCGTCGTCGCCGAGGCGAACGGGGTGCGCTGGCTCGACGACTCCAAGGCCACCAACCCCCACGCGGCCGCGGCCTCGCTGGCCGCGCACGACCGGGTGGTGTGGATCGCGGGCGGCATCCTCAAGGGGGCCCACGTCGACGACCTCGTCGTCGCGCACCACGGCCGGCTCGCCGGGGTCGTGGTGCTCGGCGTCGACCGTGCCGCGATCCTCGACGCCCTCGCCCGACACGCCCCCGAGGTGCCCGTCGTCGACGTCGGCGGGGGCGACGATGGCGGGATGGTCAGTGAGCCCGACCCCATGATGGCGGCTGCGTCGGCAGCGTCCTCGATGGCCCACCCCGGCGACGTCGTGCTGCTGGCCCCGGCCGCCGCGTCGATGGACATGTTCCGTGACTACGCCGCCCGCGGGGACGCGTTCGCGGCCGCCGCCCAGCGGGTCGCAGGCGTCCCCGAGCCCGCCTCCGACCCCGGCGCCCCGTCGTGACCGCCCCGCCCCGGGTCCGGGCGGTCGGCGCGACGGTGGCGCAGTGGCTCGGGCGACCGCTGACCTCGCTGCACTTGGTGCTCGCCGTCTTCGGGCTCCTCACCGCGCTGGGCCTGGTGATGGTGCTCTCCGCGTCGTCGGTCAACGCCTACGCCGCCGGCGGCTCGTCCTACGGCGTCTTCTTCCGCCAGCTGCTCTTCGCCGGGATCGGTGCGGTGCTGTTCTGGCTCGGGCTGCGGGTGCCGCCGCGGCGCTGGCGGGCGGCGAGCCCGTGGCTGCTCGCGGGCTGCCTGGTGCTGCTCGTCCTGGTGCTCGTCCCGGGGCTGGGGGCCGAGGTCAACGGCTCGCGGTCCTGGTTCCGCCTCGCCGGGGTGTCGCTGCAGCCCTCGGAGGTCACCAAGGTGGCCCTCGCGCTGTGGGGCGCGCACGTGCTCGTCCGGCACCGACCCGCCCCCCGGCGCTGGCGGCAGGCGCTGATGCCCGTGGTGCCGGTGGCGCTGCTGATCCTCACCCTCGTCGTCGCGCAGCCCGACCTCGGGACGACCATCTCCCTGGCGGTCGTCGTCGCGGGCCTGCTCTGGTTCGCGTGCGCGCCGCTCGGGCTGCTCGCCCTGCTGGGGACCGCGGGCGTGATCGGCGCCGTGGTGCTCGGCGTGGTCGCCTCCTACCGGCAGAGCCGGATCGCGGCGTTCCTCGACCCCTCGGGCGCCGACCCGCTCGGGCCCGCCTACCAGGCCCGGCAGGCGCTCTACTCGCTCGCCGACGGCGGCGTGTTCGGTCAGGGCCTCGGGCAGGGTCGCTCGAAGTGGAGCTACCTGCCCAACGCCGACAACGACTTCATCTTCGCGATCATCGGCGAGGAGCTCGGCTTCCTCGGCGCGGCCGCGGTGATCGCGCTGTTCGTCACGCTCGCCTACACCGGGCTGCGCATCGCCGCGCGCTCGGTGGACCCGTGGATCCGTGTCGTCGCGGGGACCCTCACGGTGTGGCTCGTCGTCCAGGCGACGATCAACATCGGCTACGTCGTGGGCCTGCTGCCCGTCACGGGGATCCCGCTGCCGCTGGTGTCCTCCGGGGGTACCTCGCTCGCGCTCGCGCTGTTCGCCGGCGGCCTGCTGGCGAACTTCGCCCGGCACGAGTCCGACGCGGCGGCGGTGCTGCGCACCCAGGGCCAGGGCCGCCTCGCGCGGGCCCTGCGCCTCCCACCACCCGAACCCGTGCGGGCCCGCGCCCGCACCGCCTGACCGCCTCCAGGAGGCACCGCGTGCCCGACCGGCCCCGCTCCGCCACCCACCCGCTCTCCGTCGTCGTCGCCGGGGGCGGCACCGCGGGCCACGTCGAGCCGGCGCTGGCGCTGGCCGACGCGGTCCGGCGGCTGCGGCCGGACGCGACGGTGACCGCCCTGGGCACCGAGCGCGGGCTGGAGACGACGCTCGTGCCCAAGCGGGGGTACGCGCTGGAGCTGGTGCCGCCGGTGCCGCTGCCGCGCAAGCCGTCGAAGGACCTCGCGGCGCTGCCGTGGCGGGTCCTGCGCTCGGTGCGGCGGACCCGGCAGGTGCTGCGCCGGGTCGACGCGGACGTCGTCGTCGGCTTCGGCGGCTACGTGGCGCTGCCGGCCTACCTGGCCTCGTGGCTGCCCGGCTCGCGGGTGCCGGTGGTGGTCCACGAGGCCAACGCCAGCGCCGGGATCGCCAACAAGGTGGGCGCGCGGCACGCGGCCGCGGTGGCCGCCGCGGTGCCGGGCAGCGGCCTGGACGGCCCGGTGATCGGGATGCCGCTGCGCCGGGCGATCACGACGCTGGACCGGGGCGCGCTGCGGGCGAAGGCCCGCGCCCACTTCGGCCTCGACCCGGACGCCCCGACGCTGCTGGTGTTCGGCGGCTCGCAGGGGGCTCGCTCCCTCAACGAGGCGGTGGCCGGGGCGGCGGGGGCGCTGGGACGCGCCGGCATCGGCGTGCTGCACGCGCACGGGCCGAAGAACACCGTCGACGTCGAGACGGTCCCCGGGGCGCCCCCGTACGTGACGGTGCCCTACCTGGAGCGGATGGACCTCGCCTACGCCGCGGCCGACGTCGCGATCTGCCGGGCGGGGGCGATGACGGTGGCCGAGGTGTCTGCCGTCGGCCTGCCCGCGATCTACGTGCCGCTCCCGCACGGCAACGGCGAGCAGCGGCTCAACGCGCTGCCCGTGGTGGAGCACGGCGGCGGGGAGCTCGTGGAGGACGCCGACCTCACCCCCGAGCGGGTCGCGGAGCTCGTCGTGCCGCTGCTCACCAGCGGCGAGCGGCTCTCGGCGATGAGCGCCGCGGCCCGGCGGACCGGCCACGCGGACGCGGACGAGACACTGGCCCGGATGGTGCTGGACGTGGTGGGGGACGCCGACGGGGCGGGGGGCACCATGGGGGACGTGGTGCGGCACGAGGGGAAGCAGCGGTGAGCGAGGACCAGGGACAGCGGGCGGTCATCGAGCCGGGAGACACAGCGCAGCGGAGCTCGACCATCGAGCCGGGCGAGCAGGCGGTCATCCCGGAGCTGCCGCGGCTGCTGTCGCGGGTGCACTTCATCGGGGCCGGCGGCGCGGCGATGAGCGGCATCGCGCGCATCCTGCTGGCGCGCGGCGCGATGGTGTCCGGCTCCGACGCGAAGGACTCCCGGGCGGTGCTCGCGCTGCGCACCCTCGGCGCGGAGGTCGCCGTCGGGCACGACGCGTCCAACCTCGACCTGCTGCCGGGCGGACCCACGGCGCTCGTCACCACCAAGGCCGTGCACCAGGCCGACCCGGACAACCCGGAGCTGGTCGAGGCCGCCGCCCGCGGCATCCCGGTGCTGCACCGCTCGGCCGTGCTCGCCGAGCTCATGGCCGACCACCGCGCCGCGTGCGTCTCGGGCAGCGCGGGGAAGACCTCGACGACGTCGATGCTGGTCGTCGCGCTGCAGGCGTGCGGCGCCGACCCGTCGTTCATGATCGGCGGGGACCTGCTCGCGTCCGGCTCGAGCGCCCACCACGGCAGCGGGGACGTGTTCGTCGCCGAGGCCGACGAGAGCGACGGCTCGTTCCTCGCGTACTCGCCCGCGGTCGCGGTCGTCACCAACGTCGAGCCCGACCACCTCGACCACCACGGCACCGTCGAGGCCTACGTCGCGGTGTTCGACGCGTTCGCCGCGCGGATCGAGCCGGGCGGGTGCCTCGTCGTGTGCGCCGACGACCCCGGCTCCGCGGCGCTCGGCGACCGGGCGGAGGCGGCGGGCATCCGCGTCCGCCGCTACGGCCGGAGGGCGGACCCCGCCGACAGCGCCGACCTCGTGGTGCTCGACTACCGCGCGGAGGCCGCGACGGGCCTGCTGCACCTCCGGGTGTGCGGGACCGAGCACCACGTCCGGCTGGGGGTCGCGGGCGAGCACCAGGCGCTCAACGCGTGCGCCGCGCTGCTCGCGGGGCTCGACCTCGGCGCGCCGCTGCCGCGGCTGCTCGCCGGGCTCTCGTCGTTCACCGGGGTGCGCCGCCGGTTCGAGCTGCGCGGTCAGGCCGCCGGCGTGCGGGTGTACGACGACTACGCCCACGCCCCCACCAAGGTCGCCGCCCAGCTGCGGGCGGCGCGTCCGGTGCTGGGGGAGCGGGGCCGGCTGCTCGTGGCCTTCCAGCCCCACCTGTACTCGCGCACCCGGGACTTCGCCGCCCAGTTCGGCGAGGCGCTCTCGATGGCCGACGAGGTCGTCGTGCTCGACGTCTACGGCGCCCGCGAGCAGCCCGAGCCCGGCGTCAGCGGCCGGCTCATCGCCGACCGGATCGACCTGCCGCCCGCCCGCGTGCACTACGAGCCCTCGTGGGCCGCGGTGCCGGGCCTGCTCGCCGACCTCGCCCGGCCCGGCGACCTGGTGATCACCATGGGCGCCGGGGACGTCACGGTGCTCGGCCCGGAGGTGCTCGCCGAGCTCGAGCGCCGCGAGGCCCCCGCCCGGCCCGACACCGTCGGCGCCGGCCACACGGGGAGCTGATCCCCTGCCCTCCTCCCCGCGCCGGCGCGCCCCCCGATCCGGCGCCACCCAGGGCACGGGAGGGCGTCCGGCGGAGCCCGGAGCCGCGCGGGAGTCCACGGAGCGGGCCGGCCAGCGGGGAGCCGTCCGGGGGACCTCGGCGCGTGGCGGGGCCGCCCGCGGATCCCGCGGGGGCTCGGAACGACGGGCCGCCGAACGCGCCCGGCGGCGCCCGTCGAACCGTCCGCCGCGGGACCGTGGTCCGCGCGACCACGTGGCCCTCGAGGCCCGCACCGCACGCCGCCGCAGCGTCCTGCGGCGCGGGCTCGCGGGGCTCGTCGCGGCGATCGTGGTGGCCGGGCTGGTCTGGCTCCTGGGCTTCTCCCCGGTCTTCGACGTGGCCGACGTCGAGATCGGCGGAGCCTCGCCCGAGACGCTGCCCGCCGTCCGTGCGGCCGCCCGGGTGGACCCGGGCACGTCGCTGCTCTGGCTCGACACGTCCGCCCTCGACGCCCGGGTGCAGACGATCCCGCGGGTGGCGACGGTGGACGTGCGCCGCTCGCTCCCGCACACGGTCACGGTGACCGTCACCGAGCGGGAGCCGGTCGCGGCGGTACCGATGGCCTCCGGGGTGGCGCTCGTCGACGGCACCGGGTTCGCCTACCGCACCATGCCCGCCCCACCGCCCGGGATCCCGCGGCTCCTCCTGGGCATGGGTCTCGCCGCCTCGCCGTCGGACCCGACGACGGTGGCCGCCGTCCGCGTGCTCGGGGCCCTGCCCGCCGACCTGCGGGGCAGGGTCCTCGAGCTGCGGGCGGCGAGTCCCTACGACGTCTCGTTCACCCTCGACGGGAACCGGACCGTGCGTTGGGGCGCGGACGCCGACGACGCGCGCAAGGCGGCCGTGCTCGGGCCGCTGCTCACCCGGCCCGGGTCGACCTACGACGTCTCCACCCCGGACCTGCCCGTCGTGTCCTGACCGGCTCTCAGCCGCCCCAGGTCACCTGGCGCAGACCGTGGCGGTCCGGAGGCCCGGGCTCGGCGGCCGACGACGGGTCCACCGGCGAGCCGTGCGCGGTCCCGCTCGTCTCGGGGTGCACGTCGTCCTGGTCGCCGCCGGAGGGCGTGGCGCCGTTCTCCAGCTCCTGACGCCGCGAGCGCAGCACCTCGAGGACGGGCAGGCGGTCGCCGTGCGCCTGCTCGTGCTCGATGAGCTCGTCGAGGCCGGCGAGGTCCAGCGAGCGGATGCGCTGGGCCACCGCGGGCAGCGGCAGGTGGTCGAAGTCGGGGATCGGGGTCATCCGGTCCTCCTCGTCCTCGGTGTCGGGGACGCGGGCTACCCCGTGACGGGGCGCCTCCTACCGTCCGCCGGGACCGGGCACGGGCGACGGGGAGATGAAGCGCACGTGAGCCCCGGGACGCGAGCGCGGTCCGCGACGGTGCCCGCGACGCCCGCCCCGTTCGGTGACCCACGGTCACCGTTGTCCGTGACCCCGGCGTCGCCGAGCGTGGCCAGGGCCGCCACCGCCACCCGTCCGCGCCGTCCGCCGTCCCCGATCGGGCTACTTCCGCAGCCGTTTGACCTGCGCCAACGGGTGTCACCCGGCTGGCTATCACTCACGCGCACACCTTCTGTCGCTCTTGACCCACGTGTGTCACGCAGCGTCAACTCTGCGGCGTTCCGGGGTCGGGGCGCGCGGCGTTCGAGTCGCGCCGGGGCCCGGGGACGGCGAGGGAGAGGGCGATGACCATGACGACCGCGCCGGCGGGGCGCGACCGTGGGCCCGGAGGACGGGCACCGCGCGGCGGGGGGACGGCACGAGCCGTCCTCGGCCCGGTGCTCGCCGCGGGGCTCGCGGTGCTCGCGCTGCTCGGAGGGGCCCTCGCGGGGGCGCCCGCCGCGCGCGCGGCGGCAGCGTCGTCCCTGGGAGACACGTGGATCGCCGAGCTCGCCGTGGAGGGGGGCGACGACACCAACGTGGTCGCCGCCGACGGCGCCGTCCGCCTCGCCGGCGACACCGTGCGCGCCCAGAGCGCCCGCTCGCCGCTGGCCGAGGGCGAGCTGCTGCTGGCCCCGCGCCGCATGCCGACCGCGGTCGACCGGGTCACCGCCAAGGTCACCGCCGACGTGCCCCCCGGCGCCCAGGTCCTCGTCGACGTGCGCGGCCTGCGCGCGGACGGCACGTGGAGCGGGTGGGTCACCGCGAGCCCCGGCGGCCCGGCCGTGCTCCCCGAGCCGACGACCCAGGTGCAGGTCCGCGCGACCCTCGTCGCCGGCGACCACGGCGCCGGCCCGGCCCTGCAGCGCCTGTGGCTCTCCGCCGACCGGACCCGGGCGGCCGTCCCCGCCGGGCCGACGACGATCCCCATCACGCCCGGGGCCGGCGCCCCCGCCTCGCGGGCGGTCCCCGCGGTGAGCAGCCGCGTGTTCGCGACGAGGGAGGGTCTGGTCGGCGGGACCACCGCCAACGGCCACGTCGTCGCGGTCCGGGACCACTTCGTCGCCCTGCCCTCGCGCCGCGGCCTCTCACCGCGCGGCACCGGCGACTACACGGCGAAGGTCTGCGCGCCGAACGGGCGCTGCGCCTGGTCACCGGTCTGGGACGTCGGCCCCTGGAACACCACCGACGACTACTGGAACCCCGCCGCGGCCCGGCAGACCTGGAAGGACCTGGCGCAGGGCACCCCGCAGGCCCAGGCGGCGTTCACGCAGCACTACAACGGCGGCAAGGACGGCTTCGGCCGCAGGGTGGTCAACCCCGCGGGCATCGACCTCGCCGACGGCACCTTCTACGACGACCTGGCGCTGCGCGACAACAGCTGGGTCACCGTCACCTACCTCTGGACCGCGACCGGCCACTCGGGGCTCGCGAAGCCGACCGGGGCCCCGACGCTCGTCGTGCGCTCCGCCCCGACCGACGCCTCGTCGGCCGTCGGGGCCGTCGCGGGCGGCGCGCGGGTGGCCGTCCAGTGCAGTGCCGCCGGTCAGCAGCGCTCCGGCACGCAGGGCACGAGCAGCAGCTGGCTGCGCATCGGCCCGAACCAGTACGTCCCCGCCGCCGGTGTGGAGGCCCCCCGTGTCGCGTCCTGCTGACCTGCTCGACGACCTGTTCACCGAGACCCCCACCGTCGAGGTGACCGCCCGGCCCGCCGCCTCGGTCACCCGTCGGACGGCACCCGCCCGCCACGAGCCGCTCGCGCCGCGCCCGCTGTCCCCGCACGCGGGGCCCGGAGCCCGGCCGACGCCTCCACCGGACCCCCGCCGCGCCCGGCGTCGGCGGCGCGCGGCCCTGCTCGCCGGGGCCGGGGTGCTGCTGGCGGGGATCGTCGGGCTCGCCGCCTCGGCCACCGCGGTGCCCAGCGGCGAGAGCTGGGGCGCCGAGCTGTCGGTCTCCGGCGGGGACGACGTCAACGTCCGGCTCGCCGACGGCGCCGTGCGCCTCGTGACCCCGTCCACCGAGCGGAAGCGCTCCGAGGGGGTGATGGTGCTCGCCCCGCGCCGGCCCGCGGCTCCCGCGAACGCGATCACCACCGACCTCACCGCCGACCTCCCGCCCGGGACCTCGGCCCGCGTGGACGTCCGCGGCATCCTCCCGACCGGCGTGTGGAGCCGGTGGATCCCCACGCGCGACGGGGCCCGCACCGTCCTGCCCGCCACCACCACCCAGGTGCAGGCCCGGATCGTGCTGCTCGGCGGGTCGGGGGCGGTGAGCCCGGCGGTCGAGCGCCTGTGGCTGACGACCTCGAGCACATCGACGGCCCCGTCGCCGGCGACGGCCCCCGTGGCCCCGAGCACCACCGCGGCGGTGCCGCCGGCCCCGGAGCCGACCCGACCCAGCGCTCCGGCGGGCGGCACCCACACCCCGGCCGCGCAGGTGGCCGTCCCGGGCGTCGGCGGGCTCTCGATCCTCTCGGCGCCCGACGCGGGCACGTCGACCGCGGTGAGCACCGTCCCGACCAGGTCGCCCGAGCCACGGCCGTCCACGCGGTCCTCCACGCGGCCCTCCGGCACGACGAAGCCGTCGTCGTCGTCACCCAGCACCCCGAGCACGCCCGACGCGGCCGCCCCCAAGGCGCTGTGGGACTCCGACATCACCGCGCAGGCCCTGGGCATGTTCAAGGACACGCCGTGGAACTTCGTCGGGGCCAAGCAGCCGACCGTCGTGCCGGCGACCGACCTCCCGGGGCAGAAGGCGCTGAGGTTCACGATGCCGGGCGGGGGACAGCGCGCCGAGATCGAGCCGAACGTCGACAACTTCACCGAGGGCCAGGACCGCTACATCCGCCTGACGGTGCGGCTCGCGCCCGGCTTCCCCGTCGACACCGGCACGTGGCAGGTCCTCACGCAGTTCAAGAACGAGGGCACCGGCAGCCCGCCGCTGGAGCTGCGGGTCGGCAACGGGAACTACATCCTCTCGGGAGGCTTCGGGAACCCCAGCGGCTCGAAGAACTTCGACAAGACCATCGCGCCCGCCGTGACGGGGAAGGTCACGACCCTGGTGCTGCACGTGAAGTTCTCGAGCAAGAGCGCCGCCAGCGTCGTCGACGCGTGGGTCGACGGCCAGCAGAAGGTCGCCGGCTTCCACCCGCCCGGCGGAACCCTCTACTCCGGGGACTACAGCTACTGGAAGCTCGGGATCTACCGCGACCGGAGCATCGGCCAGACCGCGACCTACGAGCTCTCCGACGCCCGCCTCGGCGACTCCTACGCCTCGGTGGCCGGGTGATCGCTGCCGGTTCCGAGCGAAGGGCCCTTTCGGTCGAGTAGACGGGCGAGGGGCGCCCTTCGCCGGAATCCCGCCAATCCGAGCGAAGGGCCCCCTCGGTCCAATAGATCGGCGAGGGGCGCCCTTCGCCAGAACGGGAAGGACGCGAAGTCTCGACCTCGAATCGAGAGTTCGACGAAAGGGCCACGTCGACCGGGACACGCCCGGCGCGCCTGCTGGAAAACCCGCGCGTCGGCTGCCTACGGTCGCGCCCGACGCCGACGGGGCGCCCCCGAAGCATAGACCTCCACGAGAGGTCGAGGGTTGAGGGTTCGTCCGCGTGTCGACCGGTGTCGCCCCGAGCGCTCCCGTGGTGAAAGGCGGACCCATGACGCCCCCGCACAACTACCTGGCCGTGATCAAGGTCGTCGGCATCGGTGGCGGCGGCGTCAACGCCGTCAACCGCATGATCGAGGTCGGCCTCAAGGGCGTCGAGTTCATCGCGGTGAACACCGACGCGCAGGCCCTGCTGATGTCCGACGCCGACGTCAAGCTCGACGTCGGGCGTGAGCTGACCCGGGGGCTCGGCGCCGGGGCGGCTCCCGACGTGGGCCGCCGCGCGGCCGAGGACCACGCCGAGGAGATCGAGGAGGTCCTCAAGGGGGCCGACATGGTCTTCGTGACCGCGGGCGAGGGCGGCGGCACCGGCACCGGCGGCGCGCCCGTCGTCGCCGGCATCGCCCGCAAGCTCGGTGCGCTGACCATCGGCGTCGTCACCCGGCCGTTCTCCTTCGAGGGCAAGCGCCGCGCGACGCAGGCCGAGAACGGGATCACCGAGCTGCGCAACGAGTGCGACACGCTCATCGTCATCCCGAACGACCGGCTGCTTCAGCTGGGCGACGTGTCGTTGAGTCTCATGGACGCCTTCCGGTCCGCCGACGAGGTGCTGCTCTCCGGTGTCCAGGGCATCACCGACCTCATCACCACCCCCGGTCTGATCAACCTCGACTTCGCCGACGTCAAGAGCGTCATGTCGGGGGCGGGCAGCGCGCTGATGGGCATCGGATCCGCGCGCGGCGACGGGCGCAGCGTCGAGGCCGCCGGCAAGGCCATCAACTCACCGCTGCTCGAGGCGTCGATGGACGGGGCCTACGGCGTCCTGCTCTCCATCGCCGGCGGCTCCGACCTCGGGCTCTTCGAGATCAACGAGGCCGCCTCGCTCGTCCAGGAGGCCGCGCACCCGGACGCCAACATCATCTTCGGGACGGTCATCGACGACTCCCTCGGCGACGAGGTCCGCGTCACCGTCATCGCCGCCGGCTTCGACTCGGGCGCGCCGACGCACAAGAAGCTGCCCGGCGAGATGCTGGGCGGGGGCCAGGCCGGCGGGCCGCCCGCGCGGTCCTCCCAGGCCACCGCGTCCGCGCAGGCGGGCCAGGTCCGGCAGCCGCCGCGCCAGGCGCCGGAACCGGTCATCCCGCCCGCCGTGGCCGCCGCCCCCACGATGCCGACCACGCCCGCCGTCTCGCGGGAGGAGGCGTCCACCGCGGCGCCGGGGGGCGGTTCCCCGTCCGACCCCACGGCGCCCGACGCCGGGCCCACGGCGGCGGGCGGCGAGGGCTCGACGTCGGCCCCGGCTGCGAGGACCCGGGGGGACGAGGACGACGTCGACGTCCCGTCCTTCATGCGCTGAGCGGGACGGGATGATGGGTCCGTGCGGGTCCGTCGCGTACTGACCACTCGTGCGGGCGGCCGGTCGAGGCCCCCGTACGACTCGTTCAACCTCGGCGACCACGTGGGCGACGAGCCCGCGGCCGTCGCCGCCAACCGTGATCGCCTCGCGCGCGGGATCGGGCTCGACCCCTCGCGGGTGGCCTGGATGAACCAGGTGCACGGCACCGACGTCGCCGTCGTCGAGGGTCCCCAGGAGGAGGTCCCGACCGCCGACGCGCTCGTCACCGACCGGCCGCGCCAGGCCCTCGCCGTCGTCGTCGCGGACTGCGTCCCGGTGCTGCTCGCCGACCCCGGGGCCGGCGTCGTCGCGGCGGCCCACGCCGGACGGACCGGGGCCGCCGCGGGGGTCCTGCCCAGCACCCTCGGCGTCATGGAGCGGCTCGGCGCGGAGCGGGAGCGGGTCGAGGTGCTGCTCGGACCGGGCGTGTGCGGGCGGTGCTACGAGGTGCCGGCCGACATGCGCGACGAGGTCGACGCGGTGCTGCCCGGCAGCGGGGGGACGACCCGCCTCGGCACGCCGTCGCTGGACCTGCACGCGGGCCTCGTGCGCCAGCTCGAGGGCCTCGGCGTGCGGAAGATCGACGCCGACACTCGCTGCACCTTCGAGGACGACCAGCTCTTCAGCCACCGCCGTGCCCGGCCCACCGGGCGCTTCGCCGGCGTGACGTGGTGGGAGTACGACACGACGCCCACGCGGCCCCGATGAGCGGTGAGGACGCGGGCCGGGAGCGCCGGACCGCGCTGGCGCGCTCGCTCGAGGAGGTGCGCGCCCGCATCGACGCGGCCGCCCGGGCGGCGGGGCGCGACCCGAGCGAGGTGTCCCTGCTCGCGGTGAGCAAGACCTGGCCCGCCTCCGACGTCGCGCACCTCGTCGACCTCGGGCTCGCCGAGTTCGGGGAGAACAAGGAACAGGAGGGCGCGGTCAAGGCCGGCGAGCTCGCCTCGTTGCGGCCCGACGCGGCCGTCCGCTGGCGCGTCGTCGGGCGGTTGCAGCGCAACAAGGCCCGCCACCTCGTGCGCTGGGCGCACGCGGTCGACTCGGTGGACTCGGAGCGCCTGGTCGAGGCCCTCGACCGGGCCGCCGGGAAGGCGCTGGAGGCAGGGGAGCGCTCGGACCCGCTCTCGGTCCTGGTCCAGGTGAGCCTCGACGACGCGCCGGGCCGCGGCGGCGCGTCGATCCCCGACGTCCCGGGCCTCGCCGAGCGTGTCGCGCAGAGCGAGCACCTTTCACTCGACGGCGTGATGACCGTGGCCCCGCAGCACGCCGACCCCGCCGAGGCCTTCGCCACGTTTGCCGAGCTGGCGCGGCGGGTGGCGGCCGCCCATCCCGGCGCCACGACGCTCTCAGCAGGCATGTCGGAGGATCTCGAGGCCGCGATCGAGCACGGTTCGACGTGTGTGCGTGTCGGTACGGCCCTCCTCGGCACCCGGTAGCTAGCGTTCCGTGTGAGTGAATGACACGGATGTAAGTCCACCGCCGCATCGGGGTCCGCGGACGTCGGCCGGGCGACGTGAAGGGGAGAGGGCTGCCATGACCGCACTGCACCGCGTGAAGGCGTACTTCGGCATGGTGCCCGCGGACGAGCTGGACTCCTACGACGGGTACGGCGATTACCCCGACGCCGACCGGTACGACGAGGACGGCCGCGACCCGGACCGCTACGCGCGGCGCTCGAGGCTCGACCGCTACGACGGCTACGGCAGCGACGACGACACGCGCCACGGGTCGGAGCGGTACTCCTCCGAGCGCTACGGCGCCGGGCGCTACGCCGCCGAGCGGTACGGCTCGGACCGCTCGGACCGCTCCGACCGGGACGACGACGAGCACCGGTACACGGCGTCGCGCCACGACCGCTTCGACGCCGACCGCTTCGACGCCGACCGCTGGGACGCCGACCGCCACGACTCCGGGCGGTTCGACGGTCGTTCCCCGCACACCCCCAAGCCCCGCGACCCCGAGCCCGAGCTGCGTGCCGAGCGCGCCGGGCCAGACCACGGCCGGACCGCGTCCGGCAACCGCGACGAGGAGGCCGACGTGTCCGTCCGCTCGAGCACCCGGGGCCGCAGCTGGGAGCACAACACCGGCCCCAACCACACCTCGCGCAGCCGCTCGGGCTCGCTGGCGTCGGTCGGCTCCTCCTCGGGCTCGCTCTCGGGGTCGCTCGGCACGGCAGGCGCGGCCGCCCTCGCCCTCGAGGAGCCGGCGCGGCGTCCCTCCGCCGACGTGGCGCCCGTCCCGGACACCCCGGCCGTCCCGGAGATCACCACGTTGCAGCCCACCAGCTACAACGAGGCCCGGGTGATCGGCGAGCGCTACCGGGACGGCATTCCGGTGATCATGAACCTCACCGAGATGGACGACGTGGCGGCCAAGCGCCTCGTGGACTTCGCGGCGGGTCTCGCCTTCGCGCTGCGCGGCTCGATCGAGAAGGTCACGAACCGCGTGTTCCTTCTCTCACCGCCCAACGTCGAGGTCTCCGCCTCCGATCGACGCAAGCTTGCCGAGAAGTCCTTCTCCACCGCTCCCTGAGCCGAATCTGAGAGGCGGCAAGACCTCCGAGGCTGATTGCGGTGGGTGGTCGGACAGCCGCGGTGAGCGTCCGATCGAGTCCCGGACGGGCCGCGGAGAAGGGTAAGTGTGGAGGTCACCACCCGTGGGCGTCGGTGAGCGGTTCCTCCCCGTCCGGCCGATCGCTCTCCGGCGTGTCGCGAGGTACGCGTGTGGGTGGTCGACCGGGTGTTCGTGGCGCTCAGTCACCGATCGGGCCTCGTGAGCAGCGAACCACTGGACCCGTCCACTATGGTTCACCTGCTCGCAGAGGTCATACTCTGCGTGTCGCGGAGCTCGAAGAGCCCGAGGTACCTGGGGTTCCGCAGCCGAGGAGTGCATGAGGAGATCCGATGCCGCTGACCCCTGCCGACGTCCACAACGTCGCGTTCAGCAAGCCGCCGATCGGCAAAAGGGGCTACAACGAGGACGAGGTGGATGCCTTCCTCGACCTCGTGGAGGCCGAGCTGGGGCGTCTCATCGAGGAGAACAACGATCTCCGCGAGCAGGTCGAGCAGCTCGAGCAGCAGCTCTCGAGCGCCCACTCGGACCTCGACGACGCCAGGACGAAGGCCGCGCAGGCCCAGTCCTCCGGCTCGCAGTCCCCGCCGCCGTCGGCCGCCCAGACCACGATGGTCGCGCCGCACCAGCAGCGTCCCGTCGAGGACGCCCCGCGCACGGTGCAGCAGCCCATGCCGGTCCCGCAGCAGCCGCCGCAGACCCAGCAGGCGTCGGGAATGGTCCCGCCGCCCTACGGCGGCGACTCCTCGCCGATGAACGGGAGCGGCGACCACCACGTGCAGGCCGCGAAGGTCCTCGGGCTCGCGCAGGAGATGGCGGACCGGCTCACCGCCGAGGCCAAGTCCGAGGCGGACGGCATGCTCTCCGACGCGCGGACCAAGTCCGAGCAGCTCCTCTCCGAGGCCCGCACGAAGGCCGACAGCATGGTGAACGAGGCCCGCAGCCGGGCCGAGACGATGCTGAACGACGCCCGGACCCGGGCGGAGACACTCGAGCGTCAGGCGCGGGACAAGGCGTCCACCCTCGAGCGGGACGCGCAGCGCAAGCACAACGAGACGATCACCCTCATCGAGCAGCAGAAGACCGGCCTCGAGAAGAAGATCGACGAGCTGCGCACCTTCGAGCGCGAGTACCGCACCCGGTTGAAGACCTATCTGGAGTCGCAGCTGCGGGACCTGGAGGGCCGCGGATCGGCCGCGCCTGCCGACGGCAGCCGCAACGGCTCCGGCGGTTACGCGACCAGCGGTTACGGCTCCCGGGCCGAAGCCGGCAGCTGAGTCGGGAGATCCGGTCGGGGCAGGGGAAGGCTTCCGTCCGGTGACCCGACGCGGTACGTGAGGGGTCGAACGTGCTACTGCTCGTCCTGCTCTGCGTCGTCATCGCCTTCGGGCTGCTCGTGGTCGCCGTCGTCACGACGACGGCTGCCTGGGCCTGGGGATCCGTGGTCGCGAGCGCCGTCGCCGCGATCCTGTTGGCCGCGGACTTCATGCGTCGACGGCGAGCCGCCGCCTCGCCGACGCCGGCGGGCGGGTCCACGCCGGGCGAGGAGAGCTGGCAGGACGCGCCGGCCGCCTCCCAGCCGCAGCCGGTCCAGGCCGGTCCTGGTGGCGCCGGTCCCGGTCCGGGGAGCGCCGGAACGGGCATCCCGGGCCCGGACTCCGCGGGCGCGAGCGGCCCGAGAGCCTTCACCGGAGGCGCTCCGGGTCCCGGTGGCCCGGGCTCCCCGGGTGGGTCCGGTCAGGTCGGCGGCCCGGCGGGCCACGGCGGCCCCGCGGGCAACGGCAGCTCGTCCGGACCCGGCGCGCCGGGCGGACCCGGCGGTCCCCCCGGTGGGCCCGGTGGGCCCGGCCAGCAGGGCCCCGGCCGTCCGCCCACGGCTCCGCCGCCGATGCGTCCGCGGGGTATTCCACCGGGCCTTCGCGCGACGACGTCGGGGCGCGTCGGGAACGACCCGTCCCGGGTGCCGAACGCCCCGGAGGGCTCGCGGTTCCTCGGCCTCGTGCCGCTCCCGAACACCCCCGCCGCCGGTCCGTTCGCGCCGCCCGGGCGCCCCTACGGCCCGCCACCCGGCGCGCGCGGCCCCCAGCAGGGACCGGGCCGGCCCGGTCAGCCACAGGGACAGCCCGGCCACCCCCAGGGTGCCCCCGGACAGCCCCCGGCGGCCGCGACGGCGCAGACGGCCGCCACGAACCAGTCCGCCCCCCACCAGGCCGCCCCCGGCCAGTCGGCGTCGACGACTCAGACGTCCGGCCCGCAGGGGCCGGCCGGTCCTCCGCCCCGGGAGCACGAGGGCCGGGGTGCGGCGGCGGGCGCCGGTGTCGCCGCCGGAGCGGCCGCGGCCGCTGCTGCGGCGGGTCGCGGCGACCACGGCGAGCCCGCCGACCACGGCGAGCCCGGCGACCGCCATGACGAGGAGGACGACGCCACGTCGCGGATGCCCGCCGAGAGCCTCGAGCGCATGCGTGGGGACGCGGAGGCCGACGGCAGGACCGGGAGCGCCCCGTCCCGGACGGCGGCGGAGGGCGCCCCGCCGGAGGGCACCCGACAGGGCGCGGCCGCCTCCGGCGCCAGCGAGTCCGCGCCGCCTCCGCACTCCGCGGACGGGGACGGGGGCAGTCGGGGCGGCCACCCGGAACAAGCCGGGCCGCCGGTGCAGGCCGGCGGCGGCAACGGTGGCGGCCTCGGCAACGGCGGCCCGCCACGCGGCGGACCTCCGCCCCGCGCGCCCACGCCCGAGGACGAGAACCCGGACCGGGCGACCCTCGACGCCGTCGCCACGCGCACGGACGAGGTGCTCGTCATCGACGAGGAGCCCCACTTCCACCTCGGGCGGTGCGGCTACCTGTTCGGCCGCGAGGTGATCCCGCTCCCGGTCTCGGAGGCCCTCGAGCTCGGCTTCGCCGGCTGCTCCTGGTGCCGGCCCGTCCGGGCGCTCGCCGAGCAGCACGCCGACAGTCGACGCTGACCCGCGCCCGCCGGGCGTGATCAGATGATGGCCGTGGAGACGACCGGGACGCAGACCGCAGCCGCGCGCTGGACGGCCATGATGGACGCGCGCCGGGTACCGGACGAGATCCTCGCCCACGCCCCGGCGAGCCCGTACCGCCAGGACCCCGAACGGTTCCGCGCGGCCACCGAACCGCCGGACACCCCGTCGCGGCGCGCGGCCCTGGCGCTGCTCGCCGAGACGCCGGGCCCCGGCGGACGCCGAGTGCTCGACGTCGGGTGCGGGGCGGGCGCCGCGTCGCTCGCGCTGGCGGGCGAGATCGACCACGTGGTCGGGGTCGACCCGGCGTCGGACATGCTCGCCGCCTTCGCCGCGGCCTGCCTCGACCGCGGCGTGCCCTACCAGGCGGTGCTCGGGACCTGGCCGGACGCGGCCGCCGACGCCGGCGGCGCCCCGCTCGTGCTCTGCCACCACGTGGGCTACGACACCGTGGACCTCGCGGGCTTCGCGGCCGGGCTCACCGCGGCGGCAGGCATCGGCGTGGTCCTGGAGCTGCACACCGAGCACCCGCAGGCCTGGCTGGACCCGCTGTGGCGGCGCTTCCACGGCCTCGTCCACCCCGCCCCGCCGACCGCCGACGACGCGCTCGCCGTCCTCACCGAGCTGGGTCTCGACCCGCGGGTGGAGCGCTGGACCGCGGGTCCTCGGCCGGCCGAGGACCCGGAGGCGCGTGCCGTCCGGGTCGCCCGCCGGTTGTGCCTGCCGTCCGAGCAGGTGCCGGAGGTCGCCGCGGCGCTGGCGGACGACCCGTCGCTCGCCGGCTCGCCCCGCGAACGGGTCACCGTGACCTGGCGGCCCTGACCCCACGGCGGGTGTGCGCGAACGGCGCCGTGCACGCACCCAGTGCCAGGAATGCGCCGTTGCTTGCAGCCAGGACGGGACGCGGCGTCGCCCCGGTAGGATCGTCGGTCCGGTCGAGCGAGGGCGGGGACGGGAGGGTCGCGGGCGCGTGGACCGGTTGCCGGTGCTCCTCGGGATCGGCTCCGGGGTCGTGCTGCTCGCCGTGGTCGCGGTCCGGATCTCCACCCGCGTCGGGCTGCCCTCGCTGCTGCTCTACCTGGGGATCGGGCTCCTCATCGGCGAGTCGGGCCTGGGGATCCGCTTCGACGACGCCGAGCTCACCGCGATGCTCGGCCTGGCCGCGCTCGTGCTCATCCTCGCCGACGGTGGCCTGTCCACCCGCTGGTCGACGGTGCGTCCCGCGCTGGGCCTCGGGGTCGCGCTCTCGACGGTCTCGGTGGTCGTCAGCATCGTCACCACCGGATTCGCGCTGCACTGGCTGCTCGGCCTCGACCTGCGTGTCGGGTTCCTCTGGGGCGCCGTGCTCTCCTCGACCGACGCGGCCGCGGTGTTCAGCGTGCTGCGTGGGCTGGGGCTGCGGGGTCGTCTCGTCGGGGCGCTCGAGCTGGAGTCGGGGCTGAACGACGCGCCGGTCTTCATCGCCGTCGTCCTGCTGGCCTCCACCGCCGATCTCTCGTGGATCGACCCGCTGCTCGTCGTGTACGAGCTCGTCGTCGGGGCCGTGCTCGGCGCGGTGCTGGGGCGCCTCGGCGCCGCCGGGCTCTCCCGGGCCGCGCTCCCCGCCACCGGGCTCTACCCCCTCGCCACGCTCGCGGTGTGTGTCGGGGCCTACGCGCTGGTGCAGTGGTTGCACGCCTCGGGCCTGCTCGCCTGCTACGTGGCGGCGCTCGTCCTGGGGAACGCGACGCTGCCGCACCGCGAGGGCACCCGGTCGTTCGCCGAGGGCCTGGGCTGGCTCGCCCAGATCGGTCTGTTCGTGCTCCTCGGGCTCTACGTCTCGCCCGACCGCCTGCTCGCCGCCGTCGTCCCGGCCGTCATCGCCGCCGCCGTGCTGCTGGTGGTGGCCCGCCCGGTCTCGGTGGTCGCGGCGGCGAGCTGGTTCCGGGTGCCGTGGCGCGAACAGGCCTTCCTGTCGTGGGCGGGGCTGCGCGGCGCGGTGCCGATCGTGCTCGCCCTCGTCCCGCTGACCACCGGGATGCAGGGCGCGCGCGAGCTCGTCGACGCCGTGTTCGTCCTCGTCCTGGTGCTCACGCTCGTGCAGGGGACGACGCTGCCCGCGGTCGCCCGCGCGCTCGGCCTCGCCGCCCAGCCGGTGCAGCAGATCGAGGTCGACGCCGCCCCGCTGGAGTCGGTGCGCGCCGACCTGCTGCAGATGTCGGTGCCCCAGGGCTCGAAGATGCACGGGGTCTACGTCCGGGAGCTGCGGCTGCCCGAGGGCGCCAACCTCTCGCTCGTGGTCCGCGGCGGCGCGAGCTTCACCCCGCAGGGCGAGACCCGGATCCAGGAGGGCGACCAGCTGCTCGTCGTCGCCACCGGCACCGCCCGGGACGCCGCGGAACGACGACTGCGCGCGGTCGACCGCTCCGGGCGGCTGGCCCGCTGGCGCGGCGACGACGGCGGCGCCCCCGCCCTGCGCCCGCCGCGTGGGGACCCCTCCTCGTAGCGCCCCTCGCAACCGGGTCCCGGCGCACGGGAGGAGGATGGCGGGGTGCAGAGCGCAACCCCGGAGGGCGAGCCGGCCGCCCCGCCCGCGGCCCCCCCGTCCTCGACGGACGCTCCGGGCCCGCAGCCCCGGCGCCGACTCGCGCTGCTCGTCGTCACGGCCGTCGTGGTGCTGGCGCTCGACATCGCGACGAAGGCGGTGGTCGTCGCGACGATGACCGACGGCCAGCGCATCCCGCTGCTCGGCGACACCGTGAGCCTCTACCTCATCCGCAACTCCGGCGCCGCGTTCTCGCTGGCCACCGGCATGACGTGGGTGCTCACCCTGGTTGCGCTCGCGGTCGTCGTCGGCATCGTGCGGTTCGCGCGGCGGCTGCGCTCCGTGGGCTGGGCGATCGCGCTGGGCCTGGTGCTCGGCGGTGCGCTGGGCAACCTCACCGACCGCTTCTTCCGCGGTCCCGGACCGCTGGAGGGCCACGTCGTCGACTTCGTCTCGGTCGGGTGGTGGCCGGTGTTCAACGCGGCCGACTCGGCGATCTGCTGCGGCGGCGCGCTGCTGGTGATCCTCGCGCTCTGGGGTGTCGAGATCGACGGCCGTCGCCCGGATCGCGTGGCGGACCGCCCGGGGACGGGGGAGACCCGGTGAGCCTGCGCACGCTGCCGGTCCCCGACGGGCTCGACGGGATGCGCCTCGACGCCGGGCTCTCCCGCATGCTGGGGCTGTCCCGCACCGTCGTCGCGACCCTCGCCGAGGACGGTGCGGTCCGCCTCGACGGGACCCCGGCGGGCAAGTCCGACCGGCTCGTCGCCGGCAGCTGGCTCGAGGTCGAGCTGCCCGAGCCCGACGCCTCCGCCCACTCTGCTCATGTCGCCACCGCCCAGGCCGTCGAGGGCCTGCGCATCCTCCACGAGGACGACGAGATCGTCGTGGTCGACAAGCCGGTGGGCGTCGCCGTGCACCCCAGCCCCGGGTGGACCGGGCCGACCGTGGTGGCCGGGCTCGCCGCGCTCGGGGTCTCGATCGCCACCAGCGGAGCTGCCGAACGGCAGGGCGTGGTGCACCGGCTCGACGCGGGCACCACCGGAGTCATGGTCGTCGCGAAGTCGGAGCGGGCGTACGCGGTGCTCAAGGAGGCGTTCCGCGAGCGCACCGTCGCCAAGTCCTACCTCGCCGTCGTGCAGGGCCACCCGGACCCCAGCGAGGGCACGATCGACGCTCCCATCGACCGCCATCCCCGCCACGAGTGGCGCTTCGCGGTGATGACCGACGGCAAGCCCTCGGTGACCCACTACCGCACCCTCGAGGCGTTCCCGGCCGCCTCGCTGCTCGAGGTCGAGCTCGAGACCGGGCGCACCCATCAGATCCGCGTGCACTTCTCCGCGCTGCGCCACCCCTGCGTGGGCGACACCGGCTACGGCGCCGACCCGACGCTCGCGAAGCGGCTCGGACTCACCCGCCAGTGGCTGCACGCCCACCGGCTCGGGCTGCACCACCCCGCCGACGGACGCTGGGTGGAGTTCACCAGCACGCCGCCGGGCGATCTGGCGCACGCCCTCGACGTCCTACGGGCGGCGGCCTGACCGCCCGCGGATCCTCCGGCCCGGCCGGCGCCGCGCCCGAGGACCCCGAGGAGCCGCAGGAGCCGGAGGAGCCGCTGCGCTGGCCGCGGTACGCGATCGCGGCGGCCGTGCTCCTCGTCGTCGTCCTCGTGACGGCGTGGGCCGCGGGCCTGCAGCTCTCACCGCCCGCGCCCGACGCCGGGTCGACCGACGCCGTCCGGCTCGGCCCCGCCGCGGGGCAGGACGTGGACGCCTACATCAACAGCACCCTCGCGGTCCCCGCGCCCGGGGACCCGTCCCCGCGCCTGGCCCTCGTGCAGTTCGACACCTCGCTGACCGCTGAGGCGGCCGCCGCCGCCCTCGACCCCACGACACCGGCCCGCACGACGCTGCTGCAGGCCGTGGTGCGCGTCCCCTTCCCACGGGTCCAGACCGCCCTGCACCGCGTCGACACGCCGCCGGCGCCCCCGGCCGCGGCGCTGGCTGCCGCGCTCACGACGGCGGGTGGCGAGGCCGGCGCCGACGCCGCGCGTGCCGGCCCGGCGTCCTCGCCCGCCGAGGCCCGGCGTGTCGCCGTGGCCCGCGCGGAGGCGGCCGCGCTGGGCCGACCCGACTGCGCGTGCCTGATCGGGGCGGTCGTGCAGCTCGCCCCCTCCGCCGTCCCCGCGGTCCGCACCACCCCCGGGGTGCGGGCTGTCCAGGTCGCGCCCCCCGGCACGAGCCGCACCCGGCTCGCGGTGTCGCCGCTGCTCCCCGAGCAGGGGCCTGGGCGCCCGGACGGCGCTGTCGTGGGGCCCGTCCCCGACGACGGGTCGGTGCCGCGGGCATGACAGGAATGGGCCGCTGACACGCCACACGACGTGACGCGGACGGCACCGTCGGGACACCCATCCGCGGGCGTGACGGAGGAGCATGAAGGGTAAGTAGTGACCGATCCGGGGAGAGGAGCAGGCGGATGAGTGCCGCGGTAGCCGCGGGGGCGGAGACGGACACGCGTCCCCACGTCGTCGTCGTGGGGGCGGGGTTCGCGGGGCTGTCCGCGATGCGGACACTGCGCCCGATGCCGGTCCGGGTCACCCTGGTCGACCGGCACAGCTACAGCACCTTCCAGCCGTTGCTCTACCAGGTCGCGACCGGTGCCCTGAACCCCGGCGACATCACCTACGGCGCCCGCTCGTTCGTGGCCAGCGTGAGCCGCAAGGGCCGGACCTGGGCGACCTTCCGCAAGGGCGTGGTCATCGAGATCGACCCCGAGGCGAAGGTGCTGACCTTCGACGTCGGGCCCTCGATGTCCTACGACTACCTCATCCTCGCCAACGGGGTCACCACGAACTACTTCGGGGTGCCCGGTGCGAAGGAGCACGCCTACCCGATCTACACCCGCGCCGAGGCGCTGGCCGTGCGCGACCGGATGATGGGCTACCTCGACCGCATCTCGGCCACCGGCGAGAGCGACGGTGCCTCGGTGGTCGTCGTCGGGGCCGGCGCCACCGGCGTCGAGATGGCCGGCACCCTCGCCGAGCTGCGCAACACCATGCTGCCGAGCCGCTACCCGGAACTGGACCCCGATCACGTCAAGGTCATCCTGCTCGAGATGACCGACAAGGTCCTCGCGCCCTTCGACCCGAAGCTGCGGGCCTATGCCACCGAGCAGCTGCGCGCCCGTGGTGTCGAGCTGCGGCTGGGCGCCGCCGTCGCCGAGGTGAAGGAGGACCGGGTCGTCCTCAAGGACGGCTCGGAGCTGGCCGCCCAGATGACCATCTGGGCCACCGGCGTGGTGGCGCACGACGTCGTCAAGAAGTGGGGCCTGACCCAGGGCCGGGCGGGCCGCATCATCGTCGGCCCGGATCTCCGGGTCCCCGAGCACCCCGACATCTTCGTGGCCGGGGACATCGGCATCATCGACGACAACCCGCTGCCGCAGCTCGCCCAGCCGGCCATCCAGACCGGCGCGCGCGCCGCCAAGAACCTGCTCGCGGTGCTCGAAGGCCGCCCGCCGTCGACGTTCAGGTACTTCGACAAGGGCACGATGGCGACGATCGGGCGGCGCTCCGCGGTGGCCGAGATCGCCCACGGGCCGAAGCTGACCGGCACCCTGGCCTGGCTGACCTGGATGTTCGTGCACGTCTTCGCGCTGCTGGGCAACCGGAACCGGATCATGGTCTCGCTCGCGCTGATGTTCCGCTACATCGGTCAGCGGCGCACCGTCCTCGTCGTGGGGGACTAGGCGCGGACCACCCCGGGCGTGACCCGCCTCGCCGCGTGACCGTCGGCCCGGCGTGGGAGGCTTCGGGGCGATCACGATCAGTCCGACCTCGTGGAGAAGCAATGGCCTCGCCCGTCAACGTCGTCGTCACCGGAGCCGCCGGACAGATCGGCTACGCGCTGCTCTTCCGCATCGCCTCCGGGCAACTGCTGGGGGAGGACACCCCGGTCCGGCTGCGCCTGCTCGAGATCCCGGAGGCCGTCAAGGCCGCGCAGGGCACGGCCCTCGAGCTCGAGGACGGCGCGTTCGAGCTCCTCGACGGGGTCGACGTGTTCGACGACGCCACCCAGGCCTTCGACGGTGTCAACGTCGCGCTGCTCGTCGGCGCGCGTCCCCGCTCCAAGGGCATGGAGCGCGCCGACCTGCTGGAGGCCAACGGCGGCATCTTCAAGCCGCAGGGCGAGGCTCTCAACGGCGCGGCGGACGACGTCAAGGTCCTCGTCGTCGGCAACCCGGCGAACACCAACGCGCTCATCGCGGCGTCCAACTCCGACGTGCCCCAGGACCGCTTCACGGCCATGACGCGGTTGGACCACAACCGCGGGCTCGCCCAGCTCGCCAACAAGTTCGGCGTCCGCGTCGGGCAAATCTCTCGGCTGACGATCTGGGGCAACCACTCCGCCTCGCAGTACCCGGACGTCTCGCAGGTCCTCGTCGACGGCAAGCCGGTGGCCGATCGGATCGACCAGTCCTGGGTCACCGACGAGTTCATCCCGCGGGTGGCCAAGCGCGGCGCCGAGATCATCGAGGTGCGCGGCGCGTCCTCGGCGGCGTCGGCGGCCGCGGCGGCGATCGACCACGTGTACACCTGGGTCCACGGCACCCGCGAGGGTGACTGGACCTCGGCCGCGCTCGTGTCGGACGGCTCCTACGGCGTGCCGGAGGGGCTCGTGTCGTCCTTCCCGGTGACCGCCTCGAACGGGAAGTTCGAGATCGTCCAGGGCCTGGAGATCAGCGACTTCTCCCGCGAGCGCATCGACGCCTCGGTCGCCGAGCTGGGCGAGGAGCGCGAGGCCGTCAAGAAGCTCGGGTTGGTCTGACGACTCGTGCGTGTGTTTCCGTGCCCAGGCACGGAAACACACGCACACTTGTCGGCATGAGCGAACCCGTACGCGTCGTCCGGGAGGGCGACCTCGTCGACGGCGACCCCACCCCGGGCATGCACCGGCAGGTCGCGTTCGAGGCCCCGTCGTTGTGGGCGGGCCTGGTGCACACCGACCCCGGGGCGACGTCGGGCTGGCACCACCACGGGGACCACGAGACCAGCCTCTACGTGGTCGCGGGCACGATGCGGCTCGAGTTCGGCGCGGGCGGATCCGAGGTGGCCGACGCGGGCTCGGGCGAGTTCATCCACGTGCCGGCGTGGACGGTGCACCGCGAGTCGAACCCGGGGGCCGACCGCTCCACCGCGGTGATCGCGCGCGCCGGGGACGGCCCGCCCACAGTGAACGTCGACGGCCCGGACGCCGAGGCGCGCTGAGCCCCGTCCACAGCTGGGCGGGCCTGCCTGGTGTGCCCCTCGCGGTCGACGAGGCGCGTGGCCGTGGCCAGGCCGGCACCCTCGCCGGCGACACGCACGTGGCCCGGGAGCCGACTCGACGCGCCGCCCCCGACAAGGCAACCTGTCTGTCGTGTCGCTCGGAGCCGTCCTCACCGCCATCGTCACCCCCTTCGACGACCGCGGGGCCGTCGACGAGAAGGTGTTCGTCGACCTGATGGGCCACCTGTGCGCCCACGGGTCCGACGGGATCGTCGTCTGCGGGACGACGGGGGAGTCCCCCACCCTCTCGACGGAGGAGCACCTGCGCCTGGTCGAGCTGGCCTGCACGGAGCGCCCGGCGGGGGCCACGATCGTCGCGTCGACCGGCTCCAACGACACCCGCCACGCGGTCGAGATGACCGAGCGGGCCACCGAGGCGGGCGCCGACGCGATCCTCTCGGTGACCCCGTACTACAACCGCCCGAACCGGCGCGGGGTCCACGCCCACTACAGCGAGATCAGCCGGGCGACGGACAAGCCGATCGTGCTCTACAACATCCCCTCGCGGGTGTCGCTGGACCTGCCCAACGACCAGCTCGCCGAGCTCGCCCAGATCGAGCACGTCGAGTACGTCAAGCAGGCCAACAACGCCAACCTCGCCCCCGTCGACGGGCTGGGGATCTACGCGGGCAACGACGACCTGTTCGCGTCCGTCCTCGACATGGGCGGCTGCGGCGGGGTCCTCGTCGCGAGCCACGTGGTGGGCCCGCAGATGCGCCGGATGGTGGACGAGCCGGAGAACCGCGCCGAGATCGAGGCGTCGCTCAAGCCGCTCTTCGACGCCCTCGGTGTCACCACCAACCCCATCCCGATCAAGGCGGCGCTGGCGCTGGTGGGTCGCCCAGTCGGGGGGCTGCGCCTGCCCCTGGTCGAGGCCGACGACGCCGAGCGCTCCGTCGTCCGCGCCGCGCTCGAGGGCGCCGGCGTCCTCTCATGATGTTCTCGAGGGTCGGGCACCCACGCTGGAGAACATCTGGTTGTTGGTGATCGTCGCGGGACTCGCGAGATCACCCGGGGCTGTCGGACGTCGATGTCACTCTCCTTCTTGTCGAAGCACGAGTGAGGGGACGACATGAGCAAGCGCAGGTCACCGGGGCAGCGTCGGGCCGGGAAGGTCCTGGCCCGCCGGAAGCGGGATCGTGGCCTGCAGAGGGGGTGTCCGCGGGGGCCGCACCCGGTCGCGCGGATGGGCGACGTCGCCCCGGCCTCGCCCGTCGACAACTCCGTGGGGGAGACGCCGCCAGCCCGGGCCGCGGAGTCCGGTCCGCAGGAGGCGCTGGCCGACATCGGCGTCCCCGACACCCAGGACGAGGTTGTTCGGGCGCTCCTGGTGGAGGCCGTGGCGCGGACGGTCGCGGAGCGGACCCCCACCGTGGGCCGGTCCGTGGCCGACTGGATCACGGAGCTCGACGAGGAGTACGAGGAGTCCGTCGAGGCCGAGCTCGACGACTTCCTCGCCGGACTGAGCGAGGTGGACCCGCGCGACGAGTCTCCTTCCGAGGCTGCCCGCTTCGTCCTCGTCAGCTGGCTGCGGGCGGCGCGCAAGCAGAGTGGCGGAAGGGAGACAGCGAGCCAGGTCGTCGCGTGGGTGGCTGATCACCTGGGTCGGTCGGGGCCGGCCATCGAGCAGCAGGCGATCCACCTCGGGGGACCGGGGGCGCCGCGCCCTCTCGACCTCACCGAGCTCCTCTCCGACGACCTCACCGCCGTGCTGGTCTGGCTCGTCAGCGGTCTGGTAGCGGTGGCAGGGGACGGCGACGTGGCCTGGCTGGACCTGCTCGACAGCGTCCGATCTTCTGGTCATACCGCGGTAGGGCCATTCCCCGGTAGGATCACCTGATGCGGGTGGACAAGATGAGCATCTCGCTCGACGCCGACCTCGGCGCAGCGATCAGGGACGCCGCGCGGCGCGCTGGTCGAGGCGTCTCGGGGTGGCTGGCGGATGCCGCGGCGGACCGGTTGCGGGCAGAGGCGCTCGCGGCGTTCCTCGACGAGTGGGAACGGGAGCACGGCGCGTTGACGCCCGACGAGCTCGCTCGGGCCGAGCAGGACCTCAGGAAGCGACCATGGGACCCGACCGCTTGACCACCCTCGTCCTCGACGCCGGAGCGTTCCTGGCGGTCGAGCGTGACGACCGGACGACGGTCGCCCGCCTGCGTGTGGCCGAGCAGGAAGGCATCGGACTGCGCACCACCGGTATCGTGGTCGCCCAGATCTGGCGCGACGGTGGCCGACAGGCGCGCCTGGCCCGGTTGCTGCGGGCCGTGGACGTCCGTCCCGTCGACGAGCAGCTGGGTCGCGACGCAGGACTTCTGCTCGGGCGGGCCGGGATGTCGGACCCCGCGGACGCTACCGTCGTGCTCGTCGCCGGCCGTGGCGACCGGATTCTGACCAGCGACCCCGAGGACGTTCGGCGCCTGGCCGAGGGCGCGGACCGTCGCGTCACGGTAGTCCCGTGCTGATGCTTGTCACGACGGGCCAGCCCGGCACGGCCCGACGATGTCGGACCCTCCTGCCACCCTCCGCTCACCGACGAGGTGAGGAGGTCGCCATGAGGCGTATCGAGGGATTGACGGCGTGGGACATCGCGCTCGTGCAGCGCGTCGCGCGCGGCGGGAGCGTGGCCTCGGACGAGTGGCTGCGGTTCGCGAGCGGGGTCGAGGACCTCGACGACCCGCTCGGGCTCTCCTGGCTCGAGGACGACGACGAGGACGAGGACGAGGACCTCCCTCCGATCCCGTGCGACGGCTCGGTGTGCTGCCCGTGCGGCGGTTGCGACGGCCTCGAGCACTGCTGAGGGGCACGACACGCCGTCGCGGGGCGGTGAGCAGCACCGACGAGCCACCGCCCCGGCGCGCGCCGAGCCTGTCGGACCCGAGAGGTAGCGTGGCCCGCGTCCCGATGCCGTCCTGCGGGGAGGTCCCTGGCGTGTCCGGCGACTCGTTCGTCCACCTCCACACCCACACCGAGTTCTCCATGCTCGACGGGGCCGCGCGGCTGGACGACCTGTTCGCCGAGTCCGCGCGCATGGGCATGCCGGCCCTGGCGATGACCGACCACGGCAACACCTACGGCGCCTACGAGTTCTGGAAGAAGTCCAAGGCGCACGGGGTGAAGCCGATCATCGGCATGGAGGGCTACCTCGCGCCGGGCTCGCGCCACGAGCGCAAGCGCGCCTCCATCGGGCAGAACGTCAACGGCAGCGACAACCCCGACCTCATGTACACCCACATGACGCTGCTAGCGGAGAACACCGAGGGGATGCACAACCTCTTCCGGCTCTCCAGCCTGGCCAGCCTGGAGGGCTACTACTACAAGCCGCGCATGGACCGCGAGCTGCTGGAGACCTACGGCAAGGGGATCATCGCCACCACCGGCTGCCCGTCGGGTGAGGTGGCGCGCCTGCTCCAGCAGGGCGACCGCGACGGCGCGATGCAGGCCGCGAGCGACTACCGCGACATCTTCGGCAAGGACAACTTCTTCTGCGAGCTGATGGACCACGGCATCGAGATCGAGCGCCGGGTCCGGGACGACCTCTACGACCTCAAGAAGAAGCTCGACCTGCCGGGTCTCGCGACGAACGACCTGCACTACACCTACGCCAAGGACGCCAAGCCGCACGAGGTGCTGCTCTGCGTCCAGACCGGCAAGACGATGAACGACCCGAACCGCTTCCGGTTCGACGCGCAGGACTTCTACCTCAAGAGCCCGCGCGAGATGCGCGACCAGTGGGACCCGATCTTCCCCGAGGCCTGCGACAACACCCTCGCGATCGCCGAGCGGGTCGACGTCTCCTTCACCGAGGGTCGGGATCTGCAGCCCGTGGCGCCGGTGCCCGAGGGCGAGACCGAGGGCAGCTGGCTGGTCAAGGAGGTCGAGCGGGGCCTGCACTGGCGGTTCCCGAACGGCGTCCCGGACACCTACCGCAAGCAGGCCGAGTACGAGGTCTCGGTCATCATGCAGATGGGCTACCCGGGCTACTTCCTGGTGACCGCCGACCTCATCAACCACGCCCGCGAGGTCAACCTGCGCGTCGGGCCCGGGCGGGGGTCCGCGGCGGGCAGCCTCGTCGCCTACGTCCTGGGCATCACCGAGCTCGACCCGATCCACCACAAGCTGATCTTCGAGCGGTTCCTCAACCCCGAGCGCGTCTCCATGCCCGACATCGACATGGACTTCGACGAGCGCCGGCGCGGCGAGATGATCCGCTACGTCACCGAGAAGTACGGCGAGGAGAAGATCGCCCAGATCATCACCTACTCCACCATCAAGGCGAAGGCCGCGATCAAGGACTCGGCGCGGGTGCTCTACGGGCAGCCCGGCTACGCGGTGGCCGACCGCATCACGAAGTCGATGCCGCCCGCGGTGATGGGCAAGGACATCCCGCTCTCGGGGGTGTTCGACCCCAGCCACAAGCGGTACTCCGAGGCCGCCGAGATGCGCGCCCTCTACGAGTCCGACCCGCAGGTCAAGGAGATCGTCGACACCGCGAAGGACCTCGAGGGCCTCAAGCGGCAGTGGGGCGTGCACGCAGCCGGCGTGATCATGTCGAGGGAGAACCTCATCGACGTGATCCCGATCCAGCGCCGGGAGGCCGACGGCGCGATCATCACGCAGTTCGACATGGGGGTCTGCGAGACCCTCGGGCTGCTCAAGATGGACTTCCTCGGCCTGCGCAACCTCACGATCATCGACGATGCGCTGAACAACATCGCGCTCAACGGCAAGGAGCCGCTCGACCTCGACAACCTCGGGCTCGACGACCCCAAGACCTACGAGCTGCTCTCCCGCGGCGACACCCTGGGCGTCTTCCAGCTCGACGGCGGCCCGATGCGCGACCTGCTGCGCCGCATGGCGCCCACCGAGTTCGACGACATCTCCGCGGTCGGCGCGCTCTACCGCCCGGGCCCGATGGGCGCCAACGCCCACAACGACTACGCCGACCGCAAGAACGGGCGGCAAGAGGTCAAGCCCATCCACCCCGAGCTGGCCGAGCCGCTCAAGGACGTCCTCGGCGAGACCTACGGCCTGATCGTCTACCAGGAACAGGTCATGGCGATCGCCCAGAAGCTCGCGGGCTACTCGCTGGGCAAGGCCGACCTGCTGCGTCGCGCGATGGGCAAGAAGAAGAAGGAGATCCTCGACAAGGAGTACGCGGGGTTCGCGCAGGGCATGCGCGACAACGACTACTCCGACGATGCGGTCAAGACGCTGTGGGACATCCTGCTCCCGTTCTCGGACTACGCGTTCAACCGCGCGCACTCCGCGGCCTACGGCGTCGTCTCCTACTGGACGGCCTACCTCAAGGCGAACTACCCCGCCGAGTACATGGCCGCGGTGCTCACCAGCGTCCGCGACGACAAGGACAAGGCGGCGATCTACCTCGCCGAGTGCCGCAAGATGGGCATCACGGTGCTCCCGCCCGACGTCAACGACTCGGTGCGCGACTTCGCGCCGGTCGGCGACGACATCCGGTTCGGCCTCTCCGCGATCCGCAACGTCGGCACGAACGTCGTCGACTCGATCGTCGCCACCCGCCGGGAGAAGGGGAACTACACCGACTTCTCCGACTTCCTGCGCAAGGTCGAGCAGCAGGTCTGCAACAAGAAGGTCGTCGAGTCGCTGATCAAGGCCGGCGCGTTCGACTCGCTCGGCCACCCCCGCAAGGGGCTCGCGCTCGTCCACGGCGAGGCCATCGACTCGGTCATGACGACCAAGCGGGCCGAGGCCGAGGGACAGTTCGACCTCTTCGGCTCGTTCGACGACGCCGCCGTCGACACGACCGGCATGTTCGACGTGAAGGTGCCCGACGGGGAGTGGGAGCCCAAGCACCGCCTCGCCCTCGAGCGCGAGATGCTCGGTCTCTACGTCTCCGGGCACCCGCTCAACGGCATCGAGCACGTCCTCGCCAGCCGCGCCGACACCCCGATCACGAAGATCCTCGAGGGGGACGTCGCCGAGGGGACGACGATCACCGTCGGCGGGATCCTCGCCAGCGTGACCCGCCGGGTGAACAAGAAGGGCGAGCCCTGGGCGTCCGCGCAGATCGAGGACCTCGCGGCCGGCATCGAGGTGCTGTTCTTCCCGCGCACCTACGCGGCGGTGTCGATCGACGTGTCCGAGGACGCGATCGTGCTGCTCAAGGGCAAGGTCAGCAAGCGCGACGACCGCCTGAGCCTGTTCGTCGAGGACCTCGCCGTCCCCGACCTCTCGACGGGGGCGGGGGCCGCCCCACCGGTCCGTGTCCAGATCGAGAGCGCGCGGTGCACCCCGGAGCGGGTCGGCAGGTTCAAGGAGGTCCTGGTCGCCCACCCGGGTCCGAGCGAGGTGCACCTGACGTTGCTCGCCGCGAACGGCGCGAGCCACGTGCTGCGTCTCGACGACGGGCTCAAGGTCACCAATTCGGGGGCGCTCATGGGTGACCTCAAGGCGCTCCTCGGCCCTCGCTGCCTGGGGTAGGGCGGGAGGTCGAGGTGCAGATCCGCCCCGGTCGCGCCTAACGTGCGGGGCTGGAGCGGCCGCTGGTGGAACTGGTGAAGATCCGTGCGTCACAGATCAACCACTGCGCGTTCTGCGTCGACATGCACAGCCGCGAGGCGTTCGACGCCGGGGAGAGCACCGCACGGGTCGTGCAGCTCTCTGCGTGGCGCGAGTCGCGGCACTTCTACAGCGAGCGTGAGCTGGCCGCCCTCGAGCTCACCGAGGCCGTCACGGTGCTCACCGGCGGGTTCGTGCCCGACGAAATCTGGGCCGTGGCGGCCGCCGCGTTCGACGAGACCGAGCTCGCCCAGCTCATCGCGGCGATCACGGTGATCAACGCCTGGAACCGGTTCGCCGTCATCACCCGGGCGGTTCCTGCGGGCAGTCCCTAGAGCCCGGAGCCCTCGAAGCGCCCGTGCCGGCCCGCCCCCGCGGCGAACCGAGCGGCGCCGGCGACCGTCTCGGTCTCCAGCGCCGCCCGGCCGTGGGCGAACTCGGACGCGAGCGCCGCCGGCTCGTCGAGGCCCTCGGCGTCGAGCACCGAGGCCCGGTCCGAGCGCAGGCAGACCTGCGGGAACGCCGCGAGCTCGCGTCCGAGGGCCTGTGCCGCCGCCAGGGCCTCCCCGGCGGGCACCACCCGGTTGGCCAGGCCCATACCGTGAGCTTCGGCCGCACCGACCGGACGTCCGGTGAGCACGAGGTCCATCGCCCGGCTCGTCCCGATCAGCCGTGGGAGCCGCACCGTCCCGCCGTCGATCAGCGGCACGCCCCAGCGCCGGCAGAACACCCCGAACACGGCGGTCTCGTCGGCCACCCGCAGGTCGCACCACAGGGCGAGCTCGAGCCCGCCGGCCACCGCGTGGCCCGCGACCGCGGCGATCACCGGCTTGGAGAGCCGCATCCGGGTGGGGCCCATCGGCCCGTCCCCGTCGGGCTCGGTGCGGTTGCGGCGTTCGGTGGCCACGGCGGTGAGGTCGGCGCCCGCGCAGAACGTGCCGCCGGCTCCGTGCAGGACGGCGACCGCGGCCCCGTCGTCGGCGTCGAAGGCGCGGAAGGCGTCGGCCAGGACCCGAGCCGTCGGCCCGTCGACGGCGTTGCGCCGCTCGGGCCGGTCGAGGGTCACGGTCGTGACGGGCCCGTCACGCTCCACGTCCACGGTCATCGGGGGCTCCAGCCGAGGGCGTTGGAGAGGGCGAGGCCGGGTGCGGGCATGGCGCCGATCATCCTCCGCGGCCCTCGCGCCCGCCGACCCCTTGACCTGCTCGCGTGAACCGGCGCACCGTCGGGACATGGCCGCACCCACGCAGGAATCCCGCTCCGAGGCGACGTCCGGCTTCCGGCCCTCCCAGGAGGGCATCGTGATGCCGCAACCGCCCACGTTCGCGACCAGCGCCGAGGAGCGGCTGCACCGCAAGCAGCAGCTCGCGGGCGCGTTCCGCATCTTCGGGAAGTTCGGCTTCGGCGAGGGGATCGCCGGCCACATCACGGTGCGCGACCCCGAGGACCCGCACATGTTCTGGGTCAACCCGTTCGGGATGAGCTTCCGGCACATCCGGGTCTCCGACCTCATCGCGGTGAACCACGAGGGCGACGTGGTGTACGGGACCAAGCCGGTCAACCAGGCCGGGTTCGTCATCCACTCCGCGGTGCACCACGCCCACTCCGACGTCGTGGCCGCCGCGCACGCGCACTCGGTGTACGGCAAGGCATGGTCGTCGCTGGGCCGTCCGCTCGACCCGATCACCCAGGACGCCTGCACGCTCTACGAGAACCACGGCGTGGTCACCGAGGGCCGCGGCGCCGTGGCGCTCGACCCCGAGGTCGGCCGCGCGCTCGCCACCGGACTGACCGGCCGGAGGATGGTGTTCCACCAGAACCACGGCATCTTCACGGTCGGCGACACCGTGGCCGAGGCCGCGTGGTGGTTCGTCAACACCGAGCGCAACTGCCAGGCGCAGCTGCTCGCGGAGGCCGCCGGCACGCCCACGCAGATCGACCACACCAACGCCAAGTTCACCGCGGAGCAGATCGGGACGCCCTACATGGGCTGGTTCTCCTTCCAGCCACTGTGGGACGAGATCGTCCGCACGGACCCCGACCTGTTCGACTAACGTCCCGCGGCGTGATCGTCGACGCCCACGTCCACGTCGCCCACCTGGCGCGGTTGAAGGTGCCGTGGGAGACGTGGATCGGGCCGGCCGGGGACGCCGCGAGGTGGGCGGAGCTCTACGACGACGAGGGCGCGCCGATCCCCGCCGCGGTCAGCCGGTACTTCGCCGAGGAGGGCGTCGACCGGGTGCTGCTCTTCTGCGAGTACAGCCCCAAGGCCACCGGGTGGCAGACCGTCGAGGACGTGCTGCCGATCGTGGAGCACGACCCGCAGCGGTTCCGGATCGTCGCCAACGTCAACCCGCACGTGCACCACCCGGTGGTGCGCGAGCTCGACCGCCAGCTCGACCTCGGCGCGGTCGCGCTGAAGGTCCACCCGGTGCACGCGGGGATCGCGCCGAACGACCGCGAGCTCTACCCCGCCTACGCCCGCTGCGTGGAGCGCGGCGTCCCGCTGATCGTGCACACCGGGCCGTCGTTCTTCCCCGGCGCGACGTCGCGGTACGGGGATCCGGTGCTCATCGACGACGTGCTGCGGGACTTCTCCGACCTCACCGTCGTGCTCGCCCACGGCGGGCGCGGGTGGAGCTACGACGCCGCTGCCTCGCTCGCGCTGACCAGGCCGAACGTCTGGCTCGACCTCGCCGGGCTCCCCCCGAAGCGGCTGCCCACCTACTACGCGAGCTTCGGGCTCGACCGGATCGCGACGCGCGCGATCTTCGGCACCGACTCCCCGTCGGCGACCCCCGCGCGCAACATCGCCGCGATCCGCGACCTCGGCCTCTCCGAGGAGCTCGCCGACGCCGTGCTCGGCGGCAACGCGCAGCGGGTCTTCCCGCGGCTGTAGAGCTGACTGCCGTCGAGCCGTGTGCTGGGACGCGACGAGGGGGTAGACCACTGGTATGGCCATCGCTACGACGAACCCCGCCACCGGGGAGACCGTCCAGGAGTTCGACGCCCTCACCTCGGAGCAGCTCGAGGAGAAGCTCCAGCGATCCTGGGACGCATTCGCGCGCTATCGCGCCACGACGTTCGAGCAGCGGGCCGGCTGGCTGCGCGCGGCGGCCGACATCTTCGACGCCGAGAACGAGCGCCTCGCCGAGCTGGCGACGCTCGAGATGGGCAAGACGTTCGCCGCGGCCAAGGCCGAGGTGACCAAGTCCGCCCTCGGCTGTCGCTGGTACGCCGACCACGCCGCCGAGGACCTCGCCGACGTCGAGTGGCCCAAGCCCGCGAACGCGCCCGACGGTGCGCGCATCTTCACCCGCTACCAGCCGCTCGGCCCGGTCCTCGCGGTCATGCCGTGGAACTTCCCCTACTGGCAGGTGCTCCGCTTCGCTGCGCCTGCGCTGATGGCCGGCAACACCGGGCTGCTCAAGCACGCCTCGAACGTCCCGCAGGTGGCGATGGCCATCGAGGACGTCCTGACTCGCGCCGGCTTCCCCGAGGGCGTGTTCCAGACCCTCCTGGTGGGCTCGTCGGCGATCGAGGGGATCATCGACGACCCGCGCGTGCGTGCCGTCACCCTCACCGGCAGCGAGCCCGCCGGCCGCGAAGTGGGCGCCCGCGCCGGGAAGAACGTCAAGACCAGCGTGCTGGAGCTCGGCGGCAGTGACCCGTTCATCGTCATGCCTTCGGTGGACCTCGACGCCACCGTCGACGCCGCGGTGTCGAGCCGGATGCTCAACAACGGCCAGTCCTGCATCAACGCCAAGCGCTTCATCGTCCACGAGCAGATCGCGGACGAGTTCACGCGCAAGCTCGTGGAGAAGATGGAGTCGCTGACCATCGGCGACCCGATGGACGAGAACACCGACCTCGGGCCGATGTCGCAGGGCAACGGGGTCACGGACCTCGACGAGCAGGTCCAGGACTCGATCAAGGCCGGCGCTCGGCTGCTGACCGGCGGTGAGCCCCTCGACCGCCGCGGCAACTGGTACCCGCCGACGGTGCTCACCGACATCCCGAAGGATTCCCGCGCCTACCGCGAGGAGCTGTTCGGCCCGGTCGCGCTGGTGTTCCGCGCCGCCGACGTCGACGACGCGATCCGCATCGCCAACGACTCCGACTTCGGCCTCGGCGGGTCCGCCTGGACCGAGGACGACGCGGAGAAGGAGCGCTTCGCCAACGAGGTCGAGAGCGGCATGGTGTACGTCAACAAGGTCACCGAGTCGACGCCCGAGGTGCCGTTCGGCGGCGCGAAGAACTCGGGCTACGGCCGCGAGCTGGCGAGCTTCGGCCCGCAGTCGTTCGTCAACGCCAAGACGATCTGGATCCAGTGATCAGCAGGTGACCGTCCCGACCTTCATGCAGGCCGCCCATGTCGCGCTCGTGGTGCGCGACATGGACGCCAGCGTGGCCTTCTACGAACAGGTCATGGGTTTCGAGCCCGCGAGCGAGCGCCGCGAGGGCCCGCCCGAGGCCCGCCACCCCCGGCGGCTGTTGCGCCACCCGGGCTCCGGCCTGGTCCTGGGGATCCACGAGCCCTACGACCGCTCGGGCGACCGGTTCGACCCGCAGCGGACCGGCCTCGACCACCTCGCGGTGACCGTCGAGGACCACGCGGCTCTCGAGGAGTGGATCGCCCACCTCGACCAGCACGGGGTGGAGCACTCGCCGGTGCGCGACGCGGGCTACGCCGAGTTCGTGTCGTTCACCGACCCGGACGGCATCGCGTGGGAGGTGTGGCTGCCCAGAGGATGACGCCGGGGCAGGCAAGTCAGGTACCGAACGCCCGCCGTGCCGCGGGAGCCCACTGCTCGTGGCGCCGATGGAAGACCTCGGCCGCCCGCGTGCCGGCCCAGCCCGCGGGCAGCAGCTCGGCCGGCAGCTGCGGGTCGAGGAACGGGAAGCGCCGCCAGGCGTCGATGAGCCGGACCTGCGCCCCGAGCACGGCCGCGGGGTCCGCCGGGTCCGGTTCGAGCGTGGCGAAGCGGGCGACGAACTCCGCGTAGCGGGCCTCGAGGTCGCGCAGGTCCCAGGACTGCGCCACCAGCTCCGCGTCGGACAGGCCGCCGTGGGTGCCGCCGACGACGACGAGCGCCGCCTCGTCGAGCCCGACGTCGGCGAGGGCCCGGTGCGCCTCGCTGACCCGCTCGGCGTCGGGACACACCCACACCCCCGGGGCGGGGGAGCCGAGGCCCGCCCAGGCGAGCTGGGTGCGCAGCTGGTGGCGCAGTGCCCGCTGGGCCTCGGGGACGCTGACGACGAGCACCAGCCAGCGGCCGTCCCACGGCGGGCGCGGCGTCCCGTGCGAATAGATCCGTTCCGCGCCCTCCGAGAGCAACCGGCGCCCGGACGGCGTCAGGGACCACCGCACCCGTCGTCCGGCTCGCTCGGAAACGAGGACGTCGTCCGCGGCGGTCCGGGCGAGCGCCTGCCTCGCCGACTTCTCCTCGATCCCGACCGCGCCGAGCGCGTCGAGCAGGTTCTGCGTCCACACCGGTCCGCCCGTGGGCAGCACGAACTCCCCGAGCACGGTCAGCAGCAGTGACCGGGCACTCGTCGCGGCGACCTCGCGCCGCCGAGAGAAGGCGTCCTCGGCCGAACCCGAGGGACCTGAACCCGAGGGGGACCCGTTCGCCACGTCCCCCGCCGCCATGGCCGACGATCGTAGGCGTGTCGCCCGTTCCCGACCCTCCCCGACCCACCGGCCTGCGCGCGCAGGACCGGGAGCACGTCTGGCACCCCTACGGCCCGATGCCCGGCCGCGCCGACCCGCTGGTGGTGACCTCGGCGTCCGGGGTGCGCCTCACCCTCGACGACGGCCGGGAGCTCGTCGACGGGATGAGCTCCTGGTGGGCCGCCGTGCACGGCTACCGCCACCCCGCGCTCGACGCGGCGCTGCGCGCGGCGACGGGGGAGATGAGCCACGTGATGTTCGGCGGCCTCACCCACCATCCCGCGGTGGCCCTCGCGACGCGGCTCGTCGAGATCACCCCCGAGCCGTTGCGCCACGTCTTCCTCGCCGACTCCGGGTCGGTCTCGGTCGAGGTGGCGGTCAAGATGTGCCTGCAGTACCAGCGCGCCCGGGGCCGGGCGGGGCGCACCCGGATGATGACGTGGCGCGGGGGCTACCACGGCGACACGTTCGCGGCGATGAGCGTCTGCGACCCCGACGGCGGGATGCACGCGCTCTGGAAGGGCTTCCTGCCCGAGCAGGTCTTCGCCGACGTGCCGCCGGCGCAGTACCGGCCGGAGTACGACGAGCACCTGGCCGCCCTGGCCGCGGCCCACGCCGACGAGCTGGCCGGCATCGTCGTCGAGCCCGTCGTGCAGGGCGCCGGGGGCATGCGGTTCCACGATCCCCGCCACCTGGTCGCACTCCGCGAGATCGCCGACCGGCACGACCTCGTGCTGGTCTTCGACGAGATCGCCACCGGCTTCGGGCGCACCGGTGAGCTCTTCGCCGCCGACCACGCCGAGGTCGCGCCCGACGTGCTGTGCGTGGGGAAGGCCCTCACCGGCGGCTACGTGACGCTAGCCGCGGCGCTCTGCACCCCGGCCGTGGCGGCGGCCGTCAGCGACGAACGTGGTGGCGGGGGACTCATGCACGGCCCGACGTTCATGGGCAACCCGCTGGCCTCGAGGGTCGCCCTCGCGAGCATCGAGGAGCTGCTGCGCCGGGACTGGCGGGCGGAGGTGGGCGGCATCGGGGCCGCGTTGCGCGCCGGGCTCGCGCCGGCGCGGGAGCTGCCGAGGGTGCGTGACGTGCGGGTGCTCGGCGCGATCGGGGTGGTCCAGCTCGACCACCCCGTCGACGTCCCGGCTGCGCAGGCCGCCGCTGAAGAGCACGGGGTGTGGCTGCGCCCGTTCCGCGACCTCGTCTACACCATGCCGCCGTTCGTCACCCCGCCCGACGACGTGGACCGCATCGCCCGGGGCGTCGTGGCCGCGGCAGCGGCAGGCTGACCGCGTCGTGCCGGCGTCGACCCGCCACGGGGTGCGTTGCCTAGGGTGTCGATGTGACCGACCCGCTGGCGTGGCTGGACGAGACGGCGCGGGCCCGTCGGGCGGCGGGCCTGCGCCGCACCATCGCACCGCGCGAGGTCGTCGAGCCGCTCGTCGACCTCGCCTCGAACGACTACCTCGGCCTCGCGCGTGACCCTCGTGTCGTCGAGGGGGCGGTGGCGGCGGCACGGACGTGGGGCGCGGGGTCGACGGGGTCGCGGCTGGTCACCGGGTCGACGCGACTGCACGCCGAGCTCGAGGAGGCCCTCGCGGCGTTCTGTGGCGCCGAGGCCGCCCTGGTGTTCTCCTCGGGCTACACGGCCAACCTCGGGGCGGTGACGGCGCTGTCGGGACGGGGCGCGCTCGTCGTCTCCGACGTCGCCGCGCACGCCTCGCTGGTGGATGCGGCCCGGCTCTCCCGGGCCCGCGTCGTGGTGTCCCGGTGCGCGGTGGCCGCCGACGTCGACGCGGTGCTCGCCGCTGCTCCCGAGACCCGGCGGCTGGTGGTGACCGACGGCGTCGACTCGGTGGACGGCGGGCTCGCACCGTTGCGGGAGCTCGCCGAGGTGTGCCGGGCCCGCGGTGCGGTGCTGATCGTCGACGACGCCCACGGGCTCGGGGTGCGCGGCCCGGCGTCGGTGCCCGGGGCCGGGCTGGTGGCCGAGATGGGCCTGGCGGGGGAGCGGGGCGTCGTCGTCACCGCGACCCTGTCGAAGTCGCTCGGCTCCCAGGGCGGCGTGGTGCTCGGCGACGCCGACGTCGTCGCGCACCTGGTCGACGCCGCCCGGTCCTTCATCTTCGACACCGGACTGGCCCCCGCCGCCGCGGGCGCGGCACTCACGGCGCTGGGGGTCCTGCGTCACGAGCCCGAGCGGGTCACGGCGCTGCACGCGGCGGCCGCGGCCGTGGCGTCCTCGGCGCGGGCTGCCGCGCCGTGGGCGCGGGTCGCCGCCCCGACGGCGGCGATGGTCCCCGTCGTGCTCGGGGAGCCCGAGCTGGCGACGGACGCGCGGGACGCCTGCGCGGCGGTCGGACTGCGGGTGGGCTGCTTCCGCCCTCCGTCGGTCCCCGAGGGCACCTCGCGGCTGCGGCTCACGGCCCGCGCCGACCTCAGCGGCGACGACCTCGCGCTGGTGGACCACGTCCTGGCCGAGGTTCTCCCCGGGGTGCGGGGGACGGCGCTGCTCTCCTGAGCGCGTGATGGAATGCTGGAGCAAGGGTCTGGCACTGCGAACGGTGCCGTCGCCCGCTGGCCGAGGGCGCGGACTTCCTGCGCTGCGGTTGTTGCGGCGCGGTCCACGACGTCGACGGCACGCCCCGACCCGACGTCGAGGCCGCCGAGCGCCCGGCGTTCGACCCGAACGCGGTGCGCGTCCGCCACTGGTTCTAGAGGTCGTCCAGCGTCCCCATCGTTGCTGCCCCACGTCTCCCAGATCCACTCGTCCGGCGTAGTGCTGGGGCGTCGAACCGGCCGAGATTGTCGGGGGTTCGAACTAGTGTTCCCATTATGGCAGTGGTGGTGGACGCTGATAGGGGAGGAGGCCGCGGCGGCCCGGACGACAGCGGCCCGGACGACAGCGGCCCCGACGCCGGCGAGCCGAACATCGGGCATCCCGACCTCTGGGGCGCCGGGTCCGAGGATTCCCCGGCGGATGCTGGTGTCGGCGACAGCCCGATGCGTCCCGTCGGTGCCCCGGGCTCCCAGCACTCGGTGGTCTTCGCGCCGGACATCACGGTGCGTCTGGAGCTCTCGACCCTGCTGGGGCTCGACGACTACCCCGGTGTCCTGCCCGGCACCGGCCCCGTCCCCGGTGGCACCGCCAGGACCGCTGCCCTGCGACGGGGCGCGGCGAGCTGGCAGGTCCTCGTCCACGACGACGACGGGCGCCTGGTCCATCTGCTGGCCCTGCGCCCCGCCGAATGCGGCGCGCGACCCCCGACACCGCCGACAGACCGTCCAGCTCATGGCGTCGGCGGCCCTGCTGCACGCCCTGGGCACCGACGCTGCCCACAGCGACGGCGACGGCGGCGGGGTGCCTCAAGAGCTGCGCTGGGCCCGGGACGTGGTGCTCGACGCGGCCACCACAGTGTGGCTGCGCCGCGCCCGCGACGCCCTGATCGCCTCCGAGACCGCCGACCCCGAGGACCACCCCGCCACCACCAGGCGGGACCGGGACCGTCGCTTCCCCGGGGCCCGCCTGGCCGCCTGGGTGATCGCCCGCGACCAGGTCTGCGTGGCCCCGGGCTGCCCCCGCCCCGCCGAGACCTGCGACCTCGACCACACCATCGACTGGGTCCGCGGCGGCCCCACCGAGGCCGGCGACCTCGAGGCCCTGTGCCGCCACGACCACCGCGGCAAGCACGAGGGCGGCTGGACCTACGAGCAGCCCACGCCCGGCTCGTTCGTCATCACCGACCCCACCGGCACCCGTCACCGCACCGTCAACCGCGTCGTGCAGCCCCGCCTGGCCCCGGTCGACCCGGGGCGCGGCATCACCCCCGACCCCGGCCGGCCAGCGCCCTCGCGCCCGGACTGGACCCCCCGACGCACCCGCGACGGGCGCGTCACCCGCCAAGCCCGAGAAACGGTCGAACACCTCGCCGCCCGGGAACGACACCGACACCAGCAACCCCCCAGCCGCTACGACCACGACCCCGACTTCTGACCGACGCCCCGGTCGTGCCCGAGTGCGCGCCGACGGGCGCGAGCCCGACGATTCGGACGAGGACCGCCGGGGCGAGTACGTTCGAGCGCGAGCTCGCGTACGCGAGAGCCGCCCTCGTCGGCGAGGTGCTCGGGCTGGCCGACGCGTTCGTTCTACGCTCGTCGCCTGTGCGGACGACGATCGTCTCCGGTACCGGCACCGGGGTCGGGAAGACCGTGGTGACCGCGGCGGTGGCCGCGGTGGCCGCGGCCGAGGGCGAGCACGTCGTCATCCTCAAGCCGGCCCAGACCGGGGTCGCGCCCGACGCCCCCGGCGACCTCGCCGAGATCACCCGCCTCGTCGGCCGGCATGTCGTCACCCGCGAGCTCGCCCGCTACCCCGAGCCGCTCGCCCCCGCCACCGCCGCGCGCCGCAGCGGCCTCCCACCGCTGCGCGTCACCGACGTGGTATCCGCCGTCGCCGAGATCGCGCGCACCGGCGCGGACCTCCTCCTCGTCGAGGGCGCCGGCGGCCTGCTCGTCCGGCTCAACGACGACGGCGAGACCCTCGCCGACGTGGCCGCCGCGCTCGACGCCACGGTCCTCGTCGTCGCCAGCGCGGGCCTCGGCGTGCTCAACACCGCCGCCCTGACCGCGGAGGCCCTCGCGCACCGCGGGATCACCCACGCCGGGACGGTCGTCGGGGCCTACCCCCACGCCCCCGACCTGGCCGAGCGAACCAACCTCACCGACCTCCCGGCAGTCACCGGGGCGCCCCTGCTCGGGGTCCTGCCGGAGGGGCTGGGGGACGCCGACCCGGAGCGCTTCCTCACGATGGCCAGGTGTGGCCTGCATCCCGTCCTGGGCGGGCAGTGGGTCCCGCCCCTCCCGTGACGGGAAACCGTGGGGCAGACTCGCGCGCGATCAGTCCCGACGTTCGAGGAGCGACGTGTGACGGCGAGCACCGGCACCGCCAGGCAGACCGGCCAGGACACCGACGGGGACATCCTCGCCGTGGCCCGTGAGCAGGTCCTCGAGCGCGGCGAGGGGCTGTCCGAGGCGCAGGTGCTCAAGGTGCTGCGGCTGCCCGGTGAGCGGTTGACCGAGGCGCTGGCGCTGGCCCACGAGGTGCGGATGCGCTGGTGCGGGCCCGATGTCGAGGTCGAGGGCATCGTCAGCCTCAAGACCGGTGGGTGTCCGGAGGACTGCCACTTCTGCAGCCAGTCGGGGCTGTTCGACTCCCCGGTGCGCGCGGCGTGGCTGGACAAGGACCGCCTGGTCGAGGCGGCCAAGCAGACCGCGAAGACCGGGGCGACCGAGTTCTGCATCGTCGCGGCGGTGCGCGGGCCCGACGAGAAGCTCATGGAGCAGGTCCGGGCCGGGATCGCGGCGATCCGCGCCGAGGTCGACATCAACGTCGCCTGCTCGCTGGGGATGCTGACCCAGGACCAGGTCGACCAGCTCGCCGCGATGGGCGTGCACCGCTACAACCACAACCTCGAGACCGCCCGCAGCCACTTCCCCGAGGTCGTCACCACCCACACCTGGGAGGAGCGCTGGCAGACCCTGCAGATGGTCCGGGCGGCGGGAATGGAGGTCTGCTGCGGGGGCATCGTCGGGATGGGGGAGTCCCTCGAGCAGCGCGCCGAGTTCGCGGTCCAGCTCGCCGAGCTCGAGCCCGACGAGGTCCCGATGAACTTCCTGATCCCGAACCCGGGGACCCCGTTCGCGCACCTGGACGTTCCGCAGGGTCCGGACGCGCTGATGACGATCGCCGCCTTCCGGCTCGCGATGCCGAGGACCGTGCTCAGGTTCGCCGGCGGCCGGGAGCTCACCCTCGGCGACCTGGGCGCGGAGCAGGGCATGCTCGGTGGGGTCAACGCGATCATCGTCGGGAACTACCTGACCAACCTGGGGCGCCCTGCCGAGCAGGACCTCGAGATGCTCGACCACCTGAAGATGCCGATCAAGGCCCTGAACGACACCCTGTGACGACGACGGTGGGTAGGTTCTGCTCCTGGTGCGGCGGCGAGAGCACCGGCACGGATGAGGCGCACGAGCGCTGCCGCGCCCGCCTCGCCCTGGTCGACCCGCCGCGCTACTGCCCCGAGTGCGCCCGGCGCATGGTGGTGCAAGTCGACCCGATGGGCTGGACGGCACGCTGCAGCCGGCACGGTGAGACCACCAGCGCGAACCGGTCCCAGCGGTGACGGGCCGATGAGCGTGGACGCCGAGCGGTTCCCGGCCGACGAGTTCGTGCCCGAGGCCCCGACCGGGCTGCTCACCCGGCGCGAGCTCCTCGGTGACGTGCGCCCGGTGCTGCGGATCGTGCTCGCGGTGCTCGTCGGCGGGGTGCTGCTCGGGCTGCTGTGGGCGCTCGTCGCCCCGGGCCGGGCGACGGTCACGACGGCGACGGGCGCGAGCGCGCCGCTGGCGGCGGAGTCCGACCACGTCTTCGACGCGACCGCGGTGTTCTTCCTGCTGGCCACCGCCTACGGCGTCGTCGTCGGTGCCCTGGCGTGGCGCACGAGGACCCGACGGGGGCCGGTGATCCTGCTCGGGATCGCGGTGGCGTCGACGGCGGCGGCGTGGGTGGCCGCGCGGGTCGGGACCTGGCTCGCGGGTCCGCTGACCGACCGCCACGCGGTCGGGGTCCTGCTCGACCGTGCCGAGGCCAGCTCGAGCGGCGCCCCCGGCCCGCCGATCCCGGCCACGCTCGCGACGATGCCCGCCGAGATCGGCTCCTTCTGGACGGTGCTGGGTGCCGGGGTGGGCGCGGTGCTCGCGTACCTGTTGTGCGCGATCACGCTCGGCTCCGACGACCTGGGGCGGCCGCAGGACTGAGCCGGACGACCCGGGCGGCCGGCTCAGTTGTCGCTGGTGGGCACCGCGAACTTCGCCGTCGGGGCCCACACCGCGTGCAGGCGCCCGAGCAGCTCGGCCTCCCGGGCCATCGCGTGGGACACGAGCTCCAGCCGCTTCTTCGGGCACGTCTGCTCGAGGATCTCCTGACGGTCGCCCAGGGGCAGCAGGCAGTCGGCCGCGAGGACGTGGGCCAGGATCGACGCCTCCACCGGCTCGTGCTCCCCGCCGGCAGGCGGCGCCTCCTCCGGCTCCTCCGCGACGGGCTCGACCTCGGCGTCGGCCGACCCGTCGGTCTCGGCATCCGCTCGCCGTCGGAAGGTGCGGGCGGTGGTGCAGTAGCGGCGGTGCGCGGCCCGGGCGGCCCGCTCGAGGAGCTCGAGGTCGGTGAGGTCGTCGCCTTCGCGGTCGGGGATCCACTCGACGTTCGCGACGAGGTACGGAGCCGTGGACTCGTCGACGTCGAGCAGCCGGAACCGGCGGTCCCCGACGGTGAGGACGTCGAAGCGGCCGTCGGGCAGGCGCCGCACCTCGCGCAGCTCCGCGGTGCACCCGATCTCGTGCAGCCCCTCGGGCCCGTCGTCGGGACCCCAGCCCTCACGGACCGCGACCACCCCGAACTGCTTGCCGGAGACCGCGCCGGTGACCAGGTCGATGGTCAGCTGCCGGTAGCGGGGCTCGAAGATGTGCAGTGGGAGCGGTGCCCCGGGCATCAGCACCGTGCCCAGCGGGAAGAGGGGCAGCGTCTCGACCACGGCGACCACGCTACGGTCTGCGGCCCTCGATCGCCGGATGGACGATGACGGTGCCGGCGATCACCCGGGGCGCAAGCGCGTGCGCCGTCAGACCGCTCCGGCCCCCGACGGCGGGCGCAGCGCCGCGAACGGATCGGTCACGCGCAGGGAGCGCTCCGAGAACCGGAAGAGCGCCGCGGGACGCCCACCGGCAGGGCCCGGCGCGGCCGTCGTGCCGGTGGGGACGAGGACCCCGCGCCGGGTGAGCACGCGCTGGAGGTTGGTCGCCGAGACGTGGTGCCCGAGGGCGGCGGCGTAGAGCCGGCGCAGCTCGGAGATCGAGAAGTCGTCGGGGGCGAGCGCGAAGCCGATGTTGGTGTAGGAGAGCTTGGCGCGCAGCCGGTCGAGCCCGGCCCGGGTGATCTCGCCGTGGTCGAACGCGGTGCACGGGAGGGCGTCGACCGGGTGCCAGGCGGTGTCGGCGGGGATCGCCGGGTCGGCGTCGGAGGGGACCAGCCCGAGGAAGGCGGTCGCCACCCGGCGCGGGGCGGGCCCGCGATGGGGGTCGCTGAACACGGAGAGCTGCTCGACGTGGGCGACCTCGGCGAGGTCCACCTTCTCGGCCAGCTGGCGCCGCACGGATGCCTCGACGTCCTCGGCCGCCCCGAGCCGGCCGCCCGGGAGCGCCCACCGGCCGGGCTGGGGCTCGCGCGCCCGCCGCCAGAGCAGGACCGACGGGACGGGTCCGGTGATGCGCAGGACGACGGCCAGCACGTCGTGCGCGATCAGGCCCTCGGCCTCCACCCCGCCACCTCCCCGTACTCACGGTAGCGCCGCGTGTCGTCGGTCATACCGAGCGACCCGAGGGGTGGTACCGCCCGTGCCCGGGGCGTAGTCTCGCCCGCGTTTTCGACCACAAGGCGAAAACCTGGGACAGCACCGGGACCCGCGTCCACCCACGGGCGGGGCGTCCCCGGGAGGGACACCGCATGACCGTCATCGTGGACGCCGGGGCGCACCAGCCACCGACCGACCTCGTCGAGCCGCGGTCGCTGGACGGCGCCGACGACGACGTCGTCGGGCAGTGGGCCGCCGAGGTCCGCCGGCTCGCGCGGGAGCGCGACGCGGTGGTGCTCGCGCACAACTACCAGCGCCCGGAGATCCAGGACGTCGCCGACCACACCGGGGACTCCCTCGCCCTCTCCCGGATCGCCGCCGCCAGCGACGCGAGCACGATCGTCTTCTGCGGCGTCCACTTCATGGCCGAGACAGCCAAGATCCTCGCACCGGACAAGGCCGTCCTCATCCCCGACGCCCGTGCCGGGTGCTCGCTCGCCGACTCGATCACCGCCGACGAGCTCCGCGCGTGGAAGCGGGAGCACACGAGGCCCGGATCCTCGCCGCCCGTCGTCGTCTCCTACGTCAACACGACGGCCGCGGTGAAGGCCGAGACCGACGTGTGCTGCACGTCCTCGAACGCCGTCGAGGTGGTCGCGAGCATCGACCCCGAGCGCGACGTGCTCTTCCTGCCCGACCAGTTCCTCGGCGCCCACGTCCGGCGCGAGACCGGGCGGGAGAACCTGCACGTGTGGGCGGGGGAGTGCCACGTCCACGCCGGGATCAACGGCGCCGAGCTGACCGCCCGGGCCCGGGCCGACCCCGAGGCCGACCTGTTCGTCCACCCGGAGTGCGGCTGCGCGACCAGCGCGCTCTACCTCGCGGGGGCGGGCGCCGTCCCGCGCGAGCAGGTCCACATCCTCTCGACCGGCGGCATGCTCGACGCGGCGAAGAACACCGCTAAGCGCTCGGTGCTCGTGGCGACCGAGGTCGGCATGCTCCACCAGCTGCGCCGAGCCAATCCGACGGTGGACTTCCGCCCGGTCAACGACCGCGCGGCCTGCGGCTACATGAAGACGATCACCCCGGGGGCACTCACACGAGCGCTGCGCGAGGGCCGCGACGAGGTCCACGTCGACCCCGCCACCGCCGCGAGGGCGCGGGCCTCGGTGCAGCGGATGATCGAGATCGGCCGGCCCGGGGGCGGGGAGTGAGCCCCTCCTGGGCCGCCGCGGCCGACGTCGTCGTGGTGGGGTCGGGGGTCGCCGGGCTCTCCGCGGCCAGCGAGGCGTCGCGCCGGGGTCTGCGGGTCGTCGTCGTCACCAAGGACGCCCCCGACGAGGGCTCGACACGCTGGGCCCAGGGCGGCGTCGCCGTCGTCCTGGGCGACGTCGCCGGGGACAGCGTGGCCGCGCACGTGGCCGACACGCTCGCCGCCGGCGGCGGGCTGGTCGACGAGGACGCCGGGCGCGAGAATCCTCGGCGGGGGACCCGACGCGGTGGCGGAGCTGCGGTCCCGCGGCGCGCTGTTCGACACCGCGCCCGCGGCCACCCGCCTCGCCCGCACCCGCGAGGGCGGGCACCGCACCACCCGCGTCATCCACGCGGGCGGCGACGCGACCGGCGCCGAGGTCGAGCGGGCCCTGCTCGCGGCCCTGCCCGGCGAGGTCACCGTGCTCGCCCGGCACACCGCGGTCGCCCTCCGGCAGCACGCGGACGGGCGGGTCACCGGCCTCGACGTGGTCGATCAGGAGGGCCACGCCGGCATCGTCACCGCGCCCGCCGTCGTGCTCGCCACCGGCGGGGTCGGCGGCCTCTACGAGACGACGACCAACCCCGCCGTCGCCACCGCCGACGGCTGGGCGCTCGCCCTGCGCGCGGGCGCCGCCCTCGCCGACGTCGAGTTCGTGCAGTTCCACCCCACGGCGCTGCGCGTCCCCGGACTGCGCGGCCGCGCCCCGCTGGTCACCGAGGCCCTCCGCGGCGAGGGGGCCCGTCTCGTCGACCTCAGCGGCCGCCCCGTCATGGACGGGGTCGACCCGCGCGGCGACCTCGCACCCCGCGACGTCGTCGCCGGCGCCGTCACCGCCGTGCTCGCCTCCACCGGGGCGGACCACGTGCTGCTCGACGCGACCGGGGTCCCGGACGTGCGCCACCGGTTCCCGACCGTGACCGCGTCGTGCGCCGCGATCGGGGTCGACCTCGCCCGCGACCCGATCCCCGTCCGGCCCGCCGCGCACTACGCGTGCGGCGGCGTCGTCACCGACACCCGCGGGCGCACCGGGGTGCCGGGGCTCTGGGCGGCGGGCGAGGTGGCGCGCACCGGGCTGCACGGCGCGAACCGGCTCGCGTCGAACAGCCTGCTGGAGGGCCTCGTCGTCGGCAGGCGGGTGGGCCTCGACGTGGCGGTCGCGCTCGCCGGGCCCCGCCCGGTGACCCGTCCCGACGCGCCGGTCCGCCCCGTCGTCGCCGCGGCCGACCGCACCGTGCTCCAGGGCGCGATGAGCCGGGGCGCCGCGATCGGGCGCGACGCCGCGGGCCTCGCCGCGGTCTCCGACGCGCTCGAGTCGGTGACCGTGGAGCGCCCGCTCGTCGACCGGGCGAGCGTCGAGGACGCCGCGCTCACCCTGGCCGCCGGAGCGCTGCTCGCCGCCGCCGGGTCGCGCACCGAGTCGCGGGGCTGCCACGTGCGCCGCGACCACCCCCGCCGCGACGACCGCTGGCAGGCGGTCTCGGCCGCCGTCGTGCTCGTCGACGGTCGGCCGCGGATGACCTCGATGGACCGGGTGCTCGGAGGTGCCGCATGACCAGCGTGAACACCGTCGCGCTGCCGGCGGGGCTGGACGCCGCGGAGATCGACCGCGTCGTCGGCGCCGCCCTCGACGAGGACCTCCGCGACGGACCCGACCGCACGACGGCGGCGTGCGTGCCGGCCGGGTCGGTCGCCGTGGGGGAGTTCCGGACGAGGCCCGCGGGCACGCTGGCGGGCGTCGGGGTCGCGGTGCGCGTGCTCGAGCGCGTGTGCGGCGACGCGCTGGAGGTCCTCGACGCCCGCGCCGACGGCGACCGCCTGCGCCCCGGCGACGTCGCCCTCGCCGTCCGGGCGCCGCTCGCGACCCTGCTCACCGCCGAGCGCACCGCTCTCAACCTGCTCTGCCAGCTGTCGGGGGTGGCGACGGCGACCTCGGCGTGGGTCGACGCGGTGGCCGGGACCCGGGCGCGCATCCGCGACACCCGCAAGACCGTCCCGGGGCTACGGGCGCTGCAGAAGTACGCCGTGCGCTGCGGCGGCGGGGTCAACCACCGGATGTCCCTGGGCGACGCCCTGCTCATCAAGGACAACCACGTGCTCGCCGCCGGGTCGGTGACGGCGGCGGTGCGCGCGGCGCGGGAGGCGGCGCCGGAGCTGCCGTGCGAGCTCGAGGTGGACTCGCTGACCCAGCTCGACGAGGCGCTCGACCTCGACCTGGAGCTGGTCCTGCTCGACAACTTCTCGCCGCGGGAGTGCGCCGAGGCGGTCCGGCGCCGGGACGCGGTGGCGCCGGCGACGGGCCTGGAGGCCTCCGGGGGCCTCACCGTCGACACCGCCGCGGCCTACGGGGCCGCCGGGGTGGACTACCTCGCCGTCGGGGGGCTCACGCACTCCTCGACGGCGCTGGACCTGGGCCTGGACCTGCGGTCCTCGTGAGCGGCGGTGGCGTCGGTGTGCCCGTCGTCGGGGGCGGCATCGCGGGGATGTCGGTCGCGGCCGAGCTGGCCGCGGCCGGAGTCCGTCGCCCCGTGCTGCTCGAGGCCGAGCCGGAGCTCGCCCGGCACACCACCGGACGCTCGGCCGCGAGCTACATCCCCGGTCACGGCCCGGCTCCCACCCGGGCCCTGACCGCGGCGTCGCGGGCGCGGTTCGACGCGCTCGCGCAGGAGGCGGGCCACGGGTTCCTGCGTCCGCGGCCGGTCCTGCACGTCGCGTCCACGCCGGAGGAGGAGCGCGTGCTGCGCGACGAGATCCTCCCGCTCGCGCCGGTCACGGAGGTGACACCCGACGAGGCCGTGCGCCGCTGGCCCGCGCTGCGCCCCGAAGCGGTGCGGGCCGCCGCGGTGGTCGAGGACGCCTGCGACGCGGACCCGATCGGGCTCCACCAGCACTACCGGCAGCGCTTCCGGGCGCTGCACGGCGAGATCCTGACCGGGGCACCCGTCGTCGGGATCGCGCGGCGAGCCGGCGGGTGGCGGGTCACCATCCGCGACGGCCGGTCGCTCGACACCGACCGCGTGGTGCTCGCCGCCGGCGCCTGGACCGACCGCCTCCTCGCGCTCGCCGGGGCGCGCCCGATCGGGCTGACGGCCTACCGGCGCACCATCGCGGTCGTCCGCGTCCCGCCCGGTGCCCCGGTCCACCCCGACGATCCCTTCGCGGTCTCGGTCGCCGAGACCTGGTACGCCAAGCCGGAGGGGCAGTACCTGCTGGTGTCGCCGTCGGAGGAGACGCCGCAGGAGCCCGGGGACGCGCGGCCCGACGAGCTCGACGTCGCCGTCGCGCTGGAGCGGGTGAACGCGGTGACCACGCTCGGCCTGCGCTCGGTGGTCACCAGCTGGGCAGGGCAGCGGACGTTCGCGCCCGACCGCGCCCTCGTCGTCGGGGAGCGCCTGCCGGGGCTGGGAGTGTTCGCGGGCCAGGGCGGCTCCGGGATCGAGACCGCGCCGGCGGCCGCCGCGCTCGCCCGCGCGGTGTTCCTCGGCGAGGACATCCCCCCTGACCTGCGACGACACGGGGTCGAGGCCGCCCACTACAGCGATCGGCGCATCATCTAGCCTCGCCCGCGTGGGCGAACCCACGCGTGCCTCACGCGCCCTCCTCACCGCCGTCGTCGCCGTGCTCGCCCTGCTGGGGGCCGCCTGCGGGGTCCAGGAGCAGACCGTCCCGCCGATCACGGTGGACCACCCGGCCACCGAGCAGGACGTCGCGGGAGCCGCTCCCCTGCCGCAGGCCCCGCAGCCCCCGGCGCCCGCCGTGGCGCCCCTCGTGCCCCAGCTGCTGGCGCCGCTGTCGGCCATCGGCAGCCGCCTGGGCCCCCGGGTGTGCGCGAAGTTCGGATCCGTCCCCGTCGCGGGCGGCCGCTTCGAGGTCCAGAACGATGCCTGGGGCGCCTCGACCCCGCAGTGCACGACGGCGTTCGACACCGGTTTCAGCGTGCAGGCCGACCACGACAAGGACTCCGGGCCGGCCGCCTACCCCTCGATCGTGTGGGGCTGCAACCACGGGACCTGCACCCGCGGCACCCCGTTCCCGCGGCCGCTCTCCGACCTCGGCGACGTGCGCTCCAGCTGGGCGGTCTCGGTGCCCGGCAGCGGCCGGTACAACGCCTCCTACGACATCTGGCTCGACCCGACCCCGCGCCGCGACGGCGACAACACCGGTGCCGAACTGATGATCTGGTTGGTCCGCGCCGGCGGGATCGACCCGATCGGCTCGAAGGCCGGGACCGCGAACCTCGCCGGGGCCGCCTGGGACGTCTACGAGGGCGAGAACAACGGCGTCCCGGTGATCTCCTACGTGCGCCAGCAGGCCGTGCGCCAGGTCCTCGACCTGCCCGTCACCGACTTCGTGCACGACGCGATCCGCCAGGGCGTCGTGCAGCCGCAGTGGTACCTCACCAACCTCCAGGCCGGCTTCGAGCCGTGGGTCGGCGGCACCGGGCTCTCGACCGACGCCTTCAACGCCACGCGCAACGGCGTGTAGCGCGGGCACGCAGCCGCCGACACACTCGTGTGGGTGGCATCCGCCCCTCGTGGTGCCCGAACGGCTGACCTCACCTGGCGAGCCGTGCTGCGCCGAACGTACGTTCCGCCGCGCTGAACGGTCCAACGGGGAGGGCGCGCGGGATGAACGGTCGGTGGCCGACGACGAACGACGGGTCCGGTGGACGTCCGGCACGACGACGCGGCGGACGGCACCGGCGCCGCGACACGGTGCCGCTGCGCGGCCGGGACGCCCTGCGGGCCCTCGTCGGCGGGCTCGGCCTGGCCGCGCTCGTCGTGCTCACCACCGTCGTGCCGCCGGGGCACGCGACGGGGCTCGTGCCCGCGGCGGTGACCACGACGGCCCCGACGACGACCGCCGCCCCAGACACCACCACTGACACCACCACTGCCACCACCACCCGGCCTCGCGAGCCGAACGAGAAGAAGGTGTGCGACAAGTTCGGGTCGACCCCGGTGCAGGGTGGGCGCTACGAGGTGCAGAACGACCTCTGGGGCGCGAGCAGCTCGCAGTGCGTCATCGCGTTCGACACCGGCTTCCGGGTGGAGGCGAACCACAACAAGTCCAGCGGCCCGGCGTCGTACCCCTCGATCGTCTTCGGCTGCAACTACGGCAACTGCACCAAGGGCACCCCGTTCCCCCGGCCGATCTCCGACCTCGGGGATCTGCGGACCTCGTGGGCCACGACCACCCCCGACAAGGGCGAGTACAACGTCTCCTACGACATCTGGCTCGACCCGACCGCCCGCAAGAACGGGCGACCCACGGGGCTCGAGCTGATGATCTGGCTCAAGCACACCGACCGCGTGAACCCCATCGGCAAGCAGGTCGGCGAGACCACGCTCGACGGCGTGCCCTACGAGGTGTGGCAGGGCAGGGCGGACGTCACGACGATCTCCTACGTCCGCAAGCAGGCCACCAACAGCGTCACGAACCTGTCCATCCCCACCTTCGTCACCGACGCGACCAAGCGGGGGGTCGCGAAGCCGGGCTGGTACTTGACGAGCGTGCAGGCCGGGTTCGAGCCGTGGATCGGCGGCACCGGGCTCGCCACGACGTCATTCTCGGTGACGCGGAACGGCCAGTAGTTCCTCAGTGCTCGAGGTCGTGCTCCACGGCGTGCACGAGCGAGGACTTCTCGAAGGCCTCCATCCGGCGCCGGTCGCGCTTGGTCGGGCGGCCGGCGCCGCGCTCGCGCTGCGCCACCGGCACGGCCGTCTCCTTCGGTGGGGGAGGAGTGTGGTCGACGTAGCAGGTCACGGCCTCGGGAGCGCCGACACGCTTCTCGATGACGCGACCGACCTCGACCACGCGGGGGATGTCGTAGAGACGCGTGCGCACGGTGTCGCCGGGCCGCACGGACGTGGACGGCTTCGCCGGCTTGTCGTTGACGCGGACGTGGCCGCCCCGGCACGCGGTCGCCGCGTCCGCCCGGGTCTTCGACAGGCGCACCGCCCACAGCCAGCGGTCGACACGCGTGGACTCCATCGACGCCAGTCTGCCGCGCTCCCGGTGCCCGACGACAGTCAGGACGCCGACGACGCTGGGATCGTCGCGGGTCCGCTCCTGTCGACCCTGGGGGTGGCTCGGGTCCCCGACTGCTAGGAGACTGCTGAATTAAGCGGGGTGTCGGGCGAGGATCTCTGGCCGGTGGGCTGGGATCCTGGTCTGGTGCAGGGCCACTCGGATGATCAGCGTGAGTTGCTGGATGTGGAGTCGCTGGCTGGTCATCTGATCAAGCCGGGCAGCGTGTTCGGGTTTTTGACCGCTCACCGGGGTCGGTTGTTCCCGCCGGGGCTGTTCGAAGATCTGTTCCCCAGTCAGCGGGGCCGACCGAGTGTGCCCGGCGAGGTCGTCGCGACGGTGCTGGTGCTTCAGTCCCTGCACCACCTCTCCGACCGGGAGGCGATCGAGGCGCTGACGTTCGACCTGCGCTGGAAAGCCGCGTGCGGGTTGGCGGTCACCGACACCGCGTTCGACCCCTCGACGTTGACCTACTGGCGGCGTCGGTTGGCGTCCTCGGCCCGCCCGCAGCGCATCTTCGAGGTCGTCGCCGAGGTGATCGCCCAGACCGGCGCGGTGGCGGGTAAGACCCGCCGGGCGCTGGACTCGACGATCCTCGACGACGCGGTCGCCCGCCAGGACACCGTGACCCAGCTGATCGCCGCGATCCGCCGGGTCGCCCGCGAGGTTCCCGGCGCGGCCGAGATCGTCGAGTCGCGGACCTCGGGACATGATTACTCCCGCCCGGGTAAGCCCGAGATCGCCTGGGACGACCCGCAGGCTCGCGACGAGCTGGTCTCGGCGCTGGTCGGCGACGCGCTGGCGGTGCTGGCCGGGCTCGAGGAGCTCTACCCCGCCAGCGAGGGGCTCGCCGACAAGCAGTCCGAAGCGGTGGCGTTGTTGGCGCTGATCGCCGGGCAGGACGTCGAGCCGGCCGAGGGCTCGGATGGCACCGATGGTCGGTGGCGCATCGCGCGGCGGGTCGCCCCGGACCGGGTGGTCTCGGTCGTGGATCCCGACTCCCGGCATGCCCACAAGACCCGCGAGCGCCGCCAGGATGGCTTCAAGGCCCATGTGGTCGTCGAACCCGACACCGGACTGATCACCGACACCGCGCTGAGCAAGGCCACCGGGGCGGACAACAGCGACGCCACCGTCGGGATCGCCCTGCTCACCGGCGACCCCACCCTCGGCGACGACCAGCCCGTGGAGGTGCTGGGCGACTCGGCCTACGGCACCGGCGACGCGCTGGCCGCGCTGAACGAAGCCGGGCACGACCCGGTGATCAAGCCCTGGCCGCTGCGGCCCGCGGTCCAGGGCGGGTTCACCCTCGATGACTTCGCCATCAACGACACCGGCGACACCGGCGACACCGTGACCTGCCCGAACGGGATCACCCGCCCGATCAACCCCAAGGGCGCGGCCAACTTCGGCGCCGCCTGCCGCGGCTGCCCGCTGCGCGAGCGCTGCACCACCTCACGGCGGGGCCGCAAGCTCGTGCTCGGGCCCCACCACAAGCTGCAGCGCGCTCATCGCGCCCGCGCCGCCACCGCGGAACACCTCGAGACCTACCGGCGCCACCGGCCCATGGTGGAACGCTCCCTGGCCTGGTTGACCCGCGGCGCCCGACGCGTCCCCTACCGCGGCGTGAGCAAGAACAACGCCTGGCTGCACCTCCGGGTCGCCGCGGTCAACCTGCGCCGCCTGCTCGCCCTGGGCCTGCACCACCACGGCACCTGGGCACTGGCCTAGGCCCCGAAAACCCCGCCCGAGCCCACAGCACCGGCCCGAGGCGCCCGTCCTCGACACCCACCGCCCGCACGCCACCCTCACCCGCGGGCGAAGCGGCCCTCTGCCGCACACCCTAAGCTTGATCTTTAACCTCGAGATGCGGCCGTTGGCGAGTTGATGCAGGTCGTGCGGCGTGTCGGCCGTACATGAGGCGGCCACCGCTTGATCCTCTTCGGGTTCCTCTCACAGAGCTCGAAGACGAAAGCGGTGGCCGCGGTGGTGAGTGTGACCTACGGGCCGGGTGCGAGCGCGGGTGACACCCGGCTTCGGCAGGGTGAACTCGACCGGTTCCGGTGGGAGTTCTACCGATCCTGCACTGGGCGGGCGGATGCGCTGTTCGAGCTCACCGATGCGGTCCTGTGCGCCGACGGCCCGGTCCGCTCACTGGTCGAGCTGAGTCTGGTGGCCGAACACCGGCGTGGGCACGGCGCGATGTATGACGCGTTGTCCTGCGGGGTGATCGAGCCGGCGCGGCTGCGTCGATCACTGGCCGCTCTGCTGCTCCCGCGAGCCGCCGATGGCCGCCTTGTCCTGGCGGTCGATGTGTCACCGTGGCTGCGCTCGGACGCGCCGACCAGCGCGGAGCGGATGTTCTGCCATGTCTACGGCCGCGGTAAGGGCAACGCGCAGATGATCCCGGGCTGGCCGTACTCCTTCGTGGCCGCCCTCGAACCGGGTCGCGGCTCGTGGACCGCGCTGCTCGACGCGGTCCGGATCGGCCCTGACCACGACGCCACCGCGGTGACCGCCGCCCAGCTCCGGGAGGTCCTCGAGCGCCTCGTCGCCGCCGGGCAATGGCGCGACGGGGACCCGCCGATCCTGATCGTCGCCGACGCCGGCTACGACATCACCCGCCTGGCGCACGTGCTGGCCGACCTGCCGGTCGAGCTGCTGGGTCGGCTGCGCTCGGACCGGGTCCTACGCGGCCCCCGCACCCTGCGCGCGGCCACCGCCACCGGGCGCCCGCCGCGGCACGGCCCGGACTTCGCCCTGTCGAACTCCGGGACCTGGTGGACACCGGCCCACACCACCGCCACCGACACCAGCCGCTACGGCCGGGCCAGCGCCACGGCCTGGGACGGGCTCTCCCCACGCCTGACCCACCGCGGGGTGTGGGCCGACCATCCCGGCGAGCTCCCGATCATCGCCGGCACCCTGATCCGCCTGCAGGTCGAGCGGCTACCCGGCGACCACGACCCGAAACCGGTCTGGCTGTGGTCCTCGGTCACCGGCGCGAGCGCCCAGGACGTTGACCGGTGGTGGCAGTCGTTCCTGCGTCGCTTCGACCTCGAACACACCTTCCGGCTGTTCAAGCAGACCCTGGGCTGGACCGCGCCGAAGATCCGGACCCCCGCCGCCGCGGACCGCTGGACCTGGCTGATCATCGCCGCCTACACCCAGCTGCGCCTGGCCCGGCCGCTGGCTGCTGACCTGCGACGCCCCTGGGAGAGGCCCGCCGAGCCGGGCCGGCTGACCCCCGCGCGGGTGCGTCGCGGGTTTCGCCACCTCCGCGGCCACACCAGCCGTCCCGCCGCCGCACCGAAACCCAGCCGACCCGGCCCCGGCCGCCCACCCGGCTCCCGCAACCAACGCCGCGCCACCCGGCACGACGTGGGCAAACGCGCCGCTACAGGAGCGACGAGCCGAACAAGCCGGGGTTAAAGATCAAGCTAAGCGCTGACCACAGCACGACTGCCAAAGCGCCCCACCCACCCAGCACCCACTTCTTCAGCAGTCTCCTAGCTCGTTCGGTCCAGGTGGGTACGCTCCGTGTGCTGATGCTGGGTCACGTCGACGTCGGGGGACGGGCGCAGGGGCGGCGCGCCACGGGAGCGCGCCGGAGCGGAGCGAGGTGGTACGTGGCCGACGCGCTGCGCGTGATCGACGCCGATCCGGAGCTCGCGGGTCTCACCACGGTGTTCCAGCCGATCGTCGACCTCACGACGGGTGTCGTCGTCGCCCACGAGGGGCTCACCCGTGGCCCCTCCGGGGCCTGGCACTGCCCGCAGCGGCTCTTCGAGCGCGCCCGTACCCGGGGCCGGCTCGCCGAGCTCGACGAGCACTGCCGCCAGCTCGCGCTCGCGACCGCCCTGGAGGCCGGCGCCGAGGGCCCCTCGGCGCTCTTCCTCAACATCGAGCCCGACGGCATCCCGCTCGGTCCGCCGCCGCCGGTGGCGGTGACATTCCTGGAGCGGGGCGGACGACTGGTCCTGGAGTTCACCGAGCGCGCCCTGACCGGCGACCCGGCTCGCCTCCAGTGGTTCGCCACCCGCCTGCGCCACGTCGGGATCGCCGTGGCGCTCGACGACGTGGGCAGCCACCCCGACTCGCTCGCGCTCATGCCGTTCCTGCGCCCCGAGGTGGTCAAGCTCGACCAGCGCCTCGTGCAGGAGCCGCTCGACGAGGAGGTCGCCCGGGTGGCGGCCGCAGTGGGTGCCTACGCCGAGCGCAACGACGCCGTCGTGCTCGCGGAGGGCGTCGAGACCGCCGAGCACGAACGGACCGCGCGCGCCCTCGGGGCGACGCTCGGCCAGGGCTACCGCTTCGGTCGCCCCGCGCCGCTCGGACGGGCCGTGGGAACGCCGCCGCCGGCCGGACCCGGCGCCCCGACGCCCCGGGAGCCCGAGGGCCCGACCCGGGTCAGCCCACTGGCCGCGGTCGCCCGGGTCCGCCACCTCCGCCGGGGGCCCGTGGCAGAGGTGCGCGTCGCGGCCACCATGCTCGAGGAGCGCGCCCGTAGCGCCGAGGGTCCGATCGTGCTGCTCGCCTCGGTCGGCCCGGACGGCGTGCCGTCGGGCGAGCATGCCCGGCGGGTGGCCGCGGTGGCGGAGCGCTCGGCCCTCGTCACGCTGCTCGGGGCGGAGACCGGGCTCCCGCCCGGCGTGCGCGGGGCCGCCCTGACCGAGGGCGACCCGCTGCGCCGCGAGTGGGACGTCGCCGTCGTCGGGCCGCACGTGGCCGCGGCGCTCGTGGCCCGCCCGTGCGGGTGCGGCGAGATGGAGTACGCCGTGGTGCACGAGCAGGACCTCGTGCACGAGGTGGCGCGTTCCCTCATGAGCCGCACCGTCCCGGCGCCGGGCGCGGCGATGCCCGGCACCTGAGGACGCATAAGCTCACCAGCCGCGCTCGCGCCACTCCGGCAGCTGCGGGCGCTCGGCGCCGAGCGTGGTGTCGTCGCCGTGGCCCGGGTAGACCCAGGTGTCGTCGTCGAAGCGGCCGAACACCTTGCGCTCGAGGTCGTCCATCAGCGAGTCGTGGTGCTCGCGGGTGGCCGTCTTGCCGTGGCCGCCCGGGAAGAGGCTGTCCCCCGTGAAGATGTGCCCGGTGCCGTCGGGGTCCTTGTAGTACAGCGCGATCGAGCCCGGGGTGTGCCCGTCGAGGTGGATGACCTCGACGAACGAGTCCCCGAACCGGACCTGGTCGTCGTCGGAGACGGTGCGATCCGGCGCCACCGGGAGCTCGGGGCCGTCGAGCGGGTGGGCGTAGGTGGTGGGCGAGGTCTCGGTCGTCATCGCCTGCAGCGCCTGGACGTGGTCCCAGTGCTGGTGGGTGGTGACGAGGTCCTTGAGCTGGTCGCGCGAGCCCACCGTGTCCACGGTGTCGAGCAGCCGCTGTGCCTCGTTCGCCGCGTCGATGAGCAGTGTGCGGCCCGTCGCCTTGTCGACCAGCACGTACGCGTTGTTGTCCATCGGCCCGACCGAGACCTTGGTGATCGTCACGGCGTCGAGATCCCGCCGCGCGGCGGGACCCTCCGGGTCGACGTGTCCGGTGTAGTCGTCGAGGAGCTCCACGTCGGACAGTCTGCCCGCTGCCCCCGACATCCAGTCACCCCGTGCGGCCGTGCCCACCCGGGTTGCTCGCGGTCGAACCGCCGCCCGACCCGCGGTCGGAGGCCTCCGAGGGGTCGTCCTCCTTCGCGTCCGGGTAGGGGTCGGGTCCTGGCGGCGGCTCGACGATGCGGGCGCTGGAGATCATCATGATGATGAAACCGAGCAGGAACAGCACGCCGTGCAGGATGTTGTCCGGGGTGTTGAGGTCCAGCGCGGTGGAGTCCCCAGTGGCCACGGAGTAGGCGGTACCGAAGGCGAACAGAATCAGGAAGATGACCGCCTGCAGGGCGGCGTAGGCCCGCAGCGTCTTGCGGCGCGCGAGCGCGGCGAGACCGAGCACCGCCCAGACCAGCAGGATCGTGCTGTGCGCCGGGTTGAGCCGCAGCGCGAGGAAGGTGGCCTCCGAGCGGCCGGCGAAGCCCTCGCCGCTCCCGACGACGTAGCCGGCCACGGCCACCACGATCAGGACCACGGACTGTCCGGCGACCAGCGAGGTCGCGATCCGACCCAGCAGGCCCTCGTGCGGGACGGCGGGCTGCGGACGCCCCGCCTCGTCGCGGCCCGACGGGACGTACGGAGCGCCCCCGACCCGGCCGGCCTCGTCGTGCTGCCCGCGCTCCCCGGTGTCGGGGTGGGACCGCTCCTCGTCGCGCGCGGCGCCGACGCCGGTGTCGCCTGCTTCGTCGTCCGCGCGGTCCCGGGCGCCCTGCTGTCCCGCGTCCTGCTCCGTCATGTCCTCTATATGCCGCGCGAGGCGCCTCCCACAAACGTCCGTACGGCGCGGAATGCGGGGCGGCGACCGACCGTTGGAGCGCACGCCTAGCATGAGGAGGAATCCCCGACGGCCTCCGCGGCGTCCGTCGTTGTCGGTGCCCGGGGGTATGCAGGGCAGACCAGCCCGCCCGGCACCCATGCCCCCCAGGAGGCTCATCCCGTGGCCGACCGCCTCGTCGTCAAGGGCGCTCGTGAGCACAACCTCACCGGCGTCGACATCGACCTGCCGCGCGACAGCCTCGTCGTCTTCACCGGACTGTCCGGCTCGGGCAAGTCCAGCCTGGCCTTCGACACCATCTTCGCCGAGGGCCAGCGCCGCTACGTCGAGTCGCTCTCGGCGTACGCGCGCCAGTTCCTCGGACAGATGGACAAGCCGGACGTCGACTTCATCGAGGGCCTCTCCCCGGCCGTCTCGATCGACCAGAAGTCCACCAGTCGCAACCCTCGCTCCACCGTCGGGACCATCACCGAGGTCTACGACTACCTCCGGCTGCTCTACGCCCGGGCCGGGACGCCGCACTGCCCGCAGTGCGGCGAGGTCATCTCCAAGCAGACCCCGCAGCAGATCGTCGACCAGGTGCTCGAGATGGAGTCGGGGCGCCGGTTCCAGGTGCTCGCGCCGGTCATCCGCGGCCGCAAGGGCGAGTACGTCGACCTGTTCTCCCAGCTCCAGGGTCAGGGGTACTCGCGCGTCCTGGTGGACGGCACCGTGTACCCGCTGGCCGAGCCGCCCACGTTGAAGAAGCAGGAGAAGCACGACATCGCGGTGGTCGTGGACCGGCTCTCGGTCAAGGCGAGCGCCAAGCAGCGGCTCACCGACTCGGTGGAGACGGCGCTGCGCCTCGCCGAGGGCATCGTCGTGCTCGACTTCGTGGACCTCCCCGAGGGCGACCCGGACCGCGAGCGCCGCTTCTCGGAGAAGATGGCGTGCCCGAACGGTCACCAGCTCGCGGTGGACGACCTCGAGCCCCGCGCCTTCTCGTTCAACTCGCCCTACGGCGCCTGCCCGACGTGCGCCGGCCTCGGCACGAGGATGGAGGTCGACCCGGAGCTGCTCGTCCCCGACGACGAGCTCTCCCTCGGCGAGGGGGCCATCGCACCCTGGAACATGGGCCAGACCGCCGAGTACTTCCAGCGGCTGCTCACCGCCCTGTCCGAGTCGGTCGGCTTCCGCATGGACACGCCCTGGCGCAAGCTGCCGGCCGCGGTCAAGAAGGCCGTGCTCCACGGCTCCACCGACCAGGTGCACGTCCGGTACCGCAACCGCTACGGCCGCGAGCGGTCCTACTACGCCGCGTTCGAGGGCGTCGTTCCCTTCCTCGAGCGCCGGCTCGACCAGGCCGAGTCCGACAGCGCCCGGGAGCGCTACGAGGGCTACATGCGCGAGGTCCCGTGCCCGGTGTGCTCCGGCACCCGCCTCAAGCCGGAGATCCTCGCGGTCACGCTGCGGCACGAGACGCAGGGTGACCGCTCGATCGCCGAGGTCTGCGCGCTCTCGGTGGCCGACTGCGCCGAGTTCCTCACCGGACTCGTCCTCGGGACCCGGGAGCAGGTCATCGCCGGTGCCGTGCTCAAGGAGATCCAGGCCCGGCTGGGCTTCCTGCTCGACGTCGGGCTGGACTACCTCTCGCTCGCCCGCGCGGCCGGCACGCTGTCCGGTGGCGAGGCGCAGCGCATCCGGCTCGCGACGCAGATCGGGTCGGGCCTCGTCGGCGTGCTCTACGTGCTCGACGAACCCTCGATCGGCCTGCACCAGCGCGACAACCGCCGCCTCATCGACACGCTGACCCGGCTGCGCGACCTCGGCAACACCCTCATCGTCGTCGAGCACGACGAGGACACCGTCCGCGCGTCGGACTGGGTCGTCGACATCGGGCCGGGGGCGGGCGAGCACGGCGGCCAGGTGGTGCACTCGGGATCCGTCGCCGAGCTCGAGGCGAACACCGCCTCGATGACGGGGGACTATCTCTCCGGGCGCCGCGCCATCCCGGTGCCCGACATCCGCCGTCCCCGTGACCGCAGGCGCCAGGTCAGCGTGGTCGGCGCCCGCGAGCACAACCTGCACGACGTGGACGTCTCGTTCCCGCTGGGCTGCCTGGTGGCGATCACCGGGGTGTCCGGTTCGGGCAAGTCGACGCTGGTCAACGACATCCTCGCCACGGTGCTGGCCAACAAGCTCAACGGCGCGCGCCAGGTGCCCGGCCGCCACACCCGCGTCACCGGGCTGGAGCACCTCGACAAGCTCGTGCGGGTCGACCAGTCGCCGATCGGGCGCACGCCGCGGTCCAACCCGGCCACCTACACCGGTGTGTGGGACCACATGCGCAAGCTCTTCGCCTCCACCACCGAGGCGAAGGTGCGCGGCTACGGGCCCGGCCGGTTCTCGTTCAACGTCAAGGGCGGCCGCTGCGAGGCGTGCGCCGGCGACGGCACGATCAAGATCGAGATGAATTTTCTGCCGGACGTCTACGTCCCCTGCGAGGTGTGCAAGGGCGCCCGGTACAACCGCGAGACCCTCGAGGTGCACTACAAGGGCAAGACGGTGGCCGAGGTCCTCGACATGCCGATCGAGGAGGCCGCGGAGTTCTCCGAGCCGATCACCGCGATCAACCGGCACCTCAAGACGCTCACCGAGGTCGGTCTGGGCTACGTGCGGCTCGGGCAGCCCGCGCCGACGCTGTCCGGCGGCGAGGCCCAGCGCGTGAAGCTGGCCTCGGAGCTGCAGAAGCGCTCGATGGGCCGGACGATCTACATCCTCGACGAGCCCACCACCGGCCTGCACTTCGAGGACATCCGCAAGCTGCTCGGCGTGATCAACGGGCTGGTCGACAAGGGGAACACCGTGCTCGTCATCGAGCACAACCTCGACATCATCAAGGTCTCCGACTGGGTCGTGGACATGGGCCCGGAGGGCGGCAACAGCGGTGGCACCGTCGTCGCCGAAGGCACCCCGGAGCAGGTCGCGGGGGTCCCGGGGAGCTACACCGGGCAGTTCCTGGCGGGCCTGGTCACCCCGGAGGAGGCGCCGGCCCGGCGCACCCGCGCCAAAGCGGGATGATCCGTCACGGACACGCCCGGCGACCGGCGGATACGCCGGGTGGTATGCTCGATGTGAGCGACCAGCTCGGTGGGCACGCGGGTGTCCCTCGGGCGGCAAGTGGAGCCCGTCTCCCACCCGGTCCGCCGCCCCAGGTGGCCGGGTTCCGGTCTGTCGGCCCGTCCGCGGGTCGGTGACGACGGCTCGTCGTCGGGACGTGGGTCCCGGGGGCGCCGCCGGATCGGTACGAGTCAGGGCCCCCGCCACCAGCACTGTGTTCCTGGTGGCGCGGGGCCAGACGTCGTGGGAACAAAGGACCCCCTCGCCGGCGTTGCTCCCCGGTTACACTGTCGAACCCGAGGAGAACTCATCAGCGCAGAGACGCGCATCAACGAGCGCATCCGCGTGCCCGAGGTCCGCCTGGTCGGTCCGAACGGCGAGCAGGTGGGGATCGTCCGCATCGAGGACGCCCTGCGGCTGGCCCGGGAGTCCGACCTCGACCTCGTCGAGGTCGCGGCCCAGGCACGTCCGCCGGTCTGCAAGCTCATGGACTACGGCAAGTTCAAGTACGAGAGCGCGCAGAAGGCCCGCGAGTCGCGTCGCAACCAGCAGCAGACGGTGATCAAGGAGCAGAAGCTCCGACCGAAGATCGACCCGCACGACTACGAGACGAAGAAGGGTCACGTCACCCGCTTCCTCGGCCAGGGTCACAAGGTCAAGGTCACGATCATGTTCCGCGGTCGTGAGCAGTCCCGCCCGGAGCTGGGTTTCCGGCTGCTCCAGCGGCTCGCCGAGGACGTCGGCGACCTCGCGTTCGTCGAGGCTTCACCGAAGCAGGACGGCCGCAACATGACCATGGTGCTGGCGCCGAACAAGAAGGTCGCGAAGACCCCCAAGCAGCAGGCAGCACAGCAGGCCGGGGCCGAGCAGTCCGCTCAGCCCGAGCCCGCCTCCTGAGCCCTGCGGCGGCGGGCCGTACCGTCGGACGGCGACGACGGCCCGCTGCCGCACGGGACCGCGGGAGCCGCCCCCGCCCGGGTCGCAGGACTCCGGGACGGCAGGACGACCAGGACGAGGACGGATGAAGAACAAGACCCACTCCGGGACCAAGAAGCGCATCAAGGTGTCGAGCACCGGCAAGCTGCTGCGCGAGAAGGCCGGCAAGCGTCACCTGCTGGAGAAGAAGTCCAGCGAGAAGACCCGCCGGCTCGCCGGCCAGACCGAGGTCGCGCCGCAGGACGAGAAGCGCCTGCGCCGCATGCTCGGCATCTGACGCCCACACCCACCCCGGACAGGTCCCGCGAGCACCGGTGACCGTCCCCGAGACGATCGAAGGCAGGACGACGTGGCACGCGTCAAGCGCGCAGTCAACGCCCAGAAGAAGCGCCGCACCACGCTGGAGATGGCCAGCGGCTACCGCGGCCAGCGCTCCCGGCTCTACCGCAAGGCCAAGGAGCAGACGCTCCACTCGCTGACCTACGCCTACCGCGACCGCAAGCAGCGCAAGGGCGACTTCCGGCAGCTGTGGATCACCCGCATCAACGCGGCCGCCCGGGCCAACGACATGACCTACAACCGGTTCATGCAGGGCCTCAAGCTCGCCGGCGTCGAGATCGACCGCAAGAACCTCGCGGAGATCGCGGTGTCGGACCCCGCCGCCTTCACCGCCCTGGTCGAGACCGCCCGCGCGGCCGTGGCGGACGTCCCCAAGGGCGCCTCGTCGTCCGAGGACGCCGCCTGAGCGAGACGCTCACCGAGCGCACCCCGCGCGTCGCGGCAGCCCGCAAGCTGCTGCGGCGCGCGGCGCGCGAGGACACCGGCCGCTTCCTCGTCGAGGGGGTGCGGTCGGCGTACGACGCGCTCACCCGGGCAGAGGAGCACCCGGGGGCCGTCGTCGACCTCTTCGTCACCGACGCCGTGGCCGATCGCGAGCGCGACCTGCTGATCCGCGCCCGGGCCGCGGGCGTGCGTACCGCCCTGGTCACCGACCGGGCGATCGCGAGCCTGACCGACACCGTGCACCCGCAGGGCCTCGTCCTGGTGTGCCGGCGCGACGACCCCGACCCGGCCGACGCGCTGTCGGGCGCCCGGCTCGTCGCCGTGCTCGCCGGGGTCGCCGACCCCGGCAACGCGGGCACCGTCATCCGGACCGCCGACGCCGCGGGGGCCGATGCGGTGGTGCTCGCCGGCGACACCGTCGACCCCCACAACCCCAAGTGCGTCCGCGCGAGCATGGGCAGCCTGTTCCACCTGCCGGTGCTGCGGGAGCGGTCCACCGACGCCGCGGTGGCGATGCTGCGGGACGCCGGGCTCGGCGTCGTGGTCGCCGCCGGGGACGGCGAGACCGAGCTGGGTGCGGCCACCGACGATCTGCTCGCCCGCCCCACCGCCTGGGTGCTGGGCAGTGAGGCCCACGGGGTGCCGGCGGAGCTCGCCGCCGCGGCCGACGCCCGGGTGCGGGTCCCGATCCGCGGGCGGGCCGAGAGCCTCAACCTGGCGACGGCGGCGGCGGTGTGCCTGTACGCGTCGGTGCGGGCGCAGGGTCGATAGACTCCGTGCCCACCCCTTTCAGGGCGCCACCGTTCCCGAGCAGGAGCAGCAGCCACCCGCGATGTCCGGAACCAACGACTCGTTCGACCCCAAGCAGGTCTCCGCGCTCTCTCCCGAGACGCTCGAGGCGGCGCGCGACGAGGCGACGAGCGCGTTCGCGGGCGCGACGACGCTCGAGGCGCTCACCGCGATCAAGCCGGCCCATCTCGGGGACCGCTCGCCGGTCCTGCTGGCCCGGCGCGAGATCGGGTCGCTGCCCCCGCAGGCGAAGGCCGACGCCGGGAAGCGGGTGAACGAGGCCCGCCAGGCCGTGCAGGCCGCCTACGACGAGCGCCACGCCGTCCTGCTCGCCGAGCGCGACGAGCGGGTGCTGGCGCAGGAGGCCGTCGACGTCACCCTGCCCACCGAGCGGCATCCGCGCGGCAGCCGCCACCCGTTGACGCAGACCTCCGAGCGGATCGCCGACGTCTTCATCGCGATGGGGTGGGAGGTGGCCGAGGGACCGGAGGTCGAGTCGGAGTGGTTCAACTTCGACGCGCTGAACTTCCTGCCCGATCATCCGGCCCGCACCATGCAGGACACCTTCCACGTCGAGCCGCCCGAGGCGAAGCAGGTGCTGCGCACCCACACCTCGCCGGTGCAGATCCGCTCGCTGCTCGAGCGCGACCTGCCGGTGTACGTGGTCTGCCCCGGGCGGACGTTCCGCACCGACGAGCTCGACGCCACCCACACCCCGGTGTTCCACCAGATCGAGGGGCTCGCCGTCGACAAGGGCCTGACGATGGCCCACCTGAAGGGCACGCTCGACGCGTTCGCCCGCGCGATGTTCGGGCCGGACTCGCGGATCCGGATGCGGCCGTCGTACTTCCCGTTCACCGAGCCCTCCGCGGAGCCCGACGTCTGGTTCCCGCAGAAGAAGGGCGGCGCGGGCTGGGTGGAGTGGGGCGGCTGCGGGATGGTCGACCCGAACGTGCTGCGCGCCTGCGGCGTGGACCCCGACGTCTACTCCGGCTTCGCCTTCGGGATGGGGCTCGAGCGCACCCTGATGTTTCGCAACGGCCTGCCCGACATGCGCGACATGGTGGAGGGCGACATCCGCTTCACCAGCGCGTTCGCCGTAGAACCCTGAGCGTGGCGACACCCTGATCCGTCCCGCTTCCTCGTCCCCGGAAAGGCCCGACCGTGCGCGTCCCCGTCTCCTGGCTCACCGAGCCCGTCGCCCTCGACGACCGTGACGACGCTGCCGGCCGCTCGGCGGACGATCTCGCCGAGGCGCTGATCCGGGTCGGGTTCGAGGTCGAGGCGGTCGAGCCCCTCGAGCCCGTGACCGGTCCGCTGGTCGTCGGGCGGGTCCTGGAGATCGAGGAGCTCTCCGAGTTCAAGAAGCCCATCCGGTTCTGCCGGGTCGACGTGGGCACTCGCGGGTCGGACCCCGACCAGCCGCAGGGCATCGTCTGCGGCGCGACCAACTTCGCCGTCGGGGACCTCGTCGTCGCGGCACTTCCGGGGACGACGCTGCCCGGCGGGTTCGGGATCGCGGCGCGCACGACCTACGGCCGCGTGTCCGACGGGATGATCTGCGCCCTCGACGAGCTCGGGCTCGGCGACGACCACAGCGGCATCCTGGTGCTGCCGCCGGGCACCGCGGACCCGGGCGACGACGCCGGGGGGCTCCTCGGTCTCGACCCGGCGGACCCCGACGCCGTCCTCGACATCGCCGTCAACCCCGACCGTGGCTACGCGCTGTCGATCCGGGGGATGGGCCGCGAGGTCGCCTGCGCCTGCGACGCCGGCTTCGGTGACCCGGCGAGCGTCGACCAGGGACTGCCCCCCGCGAGCGGGACGGCCTGGCCGGTGCGCGTCGAGCCCGATTCGGGGTGCCGCCGGTTCGCGGCGCGGCGGGTCACCGGGCTCGACCCGACGGCGCCGACCCCGTGGTGGATGCGCCGTCGCCTGCTGCTCGCGGGCATCCGGCCCATCTCGCTCGCCGTCGACGTCACGAACTACGTGATGCTCGAGCTCGGCCAGCCCATGCACGCCTACGACGCGGCCCGCGTCAGCGGCGACGTCGTGGTCCGCCGGGCCCGCACGGACGAGAAGCTCACGACGCTGGACGACGTGAGCCGCGCGCTCGACCCCGACGACGTCGCGGTCTGCGACGACTCCGGACCGATCGGGCTCGCCGGCGTCATGGGCGGGGCGGCCACCGAGGTCACCGAGGCCACCTCCGACGTCCTGCTCGAGGCCGCCACCTGGGACCCGGCCGCCGTCGCCCGGGCGGCCCGGCGTCACAAGCTGCCCAGCGAGGCCGCCCGCCGCTTCGAGCGGTCGGTGGACCCCGCGGTGGCGCGGGCCGCGACGGACCGCGCCGGGGCGCTGCTCGAGCGCTACGGCGGCGCGACGGTCGAACCCGGGGTCACCGACGCCGGACCGTTCCCGGACGGCGGCGAGCCCGCGTCGGCGCTGATCCGGATGGCGCTGGACCTGCCCGACCGCGTCGCCGGGGTGACCTATGCACGCGGGGCGAGCGTGCGGCGCCTCGTCCAGGTGGGGTGCGCGGTGGAGGTGGACTCGGCCGGCGGAACCGGGCTGGTCGTCGTCCCGCCGACCTGGCGCCCCGACCTCACCCGCCCGGCCGACCTGGTCGAGGAGGTGCTGCGCCTCGAGGGCTACGAGGCCATCCCGTCGCAGCTGCCGGTGTTCGCGGGCGGTATCGGGCTGACCCTCGCGCAGCGGCGGCGCCGGCAGGTGTCGCGCGCGCTCGCCGACGCCGGCTACCAGGAGGTCCTGCCCTCGCCGTTCATGGCGCCGGCCGTCCTCGACGCGTTCGGCCTGGACGACGACGACCCGCGCCGCCGCGCCGTCCGGCTCGCCAACCCGCTCGACGCCGACCGCTCCCTGGTGGCGACGACGCTGCTCCCGGGCCTGCTCGACGCCGTCGTCCGGAACGTGTCGCGGGGCCTGCGCGACCTGGCCCTCTTCCACGTGGGTCAGGTGGCCCGGGCGGCCGGCACACCGGGCCCCGCGCCCGAGGTCGGTGTGGACGCGCGGCCCACCGACGCCCAGGTCGCCGCACTGCAGGAGGCGCTGCCGGCCCAGCCGCTGCGGGTCGGCGCGGTGCTCACCGGGGCGTGGGAGCGCCCGGGCTGGTGGGGCGAGGGACGGCCCGCGACGTGGGCCGACGCGGTGTCGTCCGCGCGCACGGTGGCCGCGGTCTACGGCGCCGAGCTCACCGTCACCGCCGACCGGCACGCGCCCTGGCACCCCGGCCGCTGCGCCGCGCTGCACGTCGGCGACGTGCTCGTGGGCCACGCGGGAGAGCTGCACCCGAAGGTGCTCGAGGTCCTCGGTCTGCCGCCGCGCACCTGCGCGATGGAGCTCGAGCTCGACCGGCTCCCCGTGACCGAGGTGCTCGCCCGGCCCGAGGTGTCGGCCTTCCCGCCGGTGCTGCTCGACGTCGCGCTGACGGCCCCCGTCGACGTGCCGGTGGCCGCGGTGCAGGCGGCGCTGACCGAGGGCGGCGGTGAGCTGCTCGAGGACGTGCGGCTCTTCGACGTCTACAGCGGCGCCCAGGTCGGGGAGGGCCGCCGCTCGCTGGCGTTCGCCCTGCGCTTCCGCGCGCCCGACCGCACGCTCACCGTCGACGAGGCCGCCGCCGCTCGCGACAGGGCGGTGGCGCTGGCAGGGGAGAGGTGCTCCGCTGCGCTCCGCTCGTGAGCACTAATCCGCCCTATGGAGCCTGTCGGGTTTTGGGGGTCCCGGTCGGCCCCCGGACCTGATTAGATCTTGGGGTGGCTCGTGGGTTCCGTCCGGTGGATCGTGAGACCGGGTTCTTGTTGCCCCCGACATCCGGGACTGGCTGCCCGAGGGGCATCTGGCCTGGGTGTTGATCGACGCGGTCGAGGCGCTGGACTTGACCGCGTTGATCAGCACCTATCGTCTGGGTGGGCGGGGTCGGCGAGCCTATGACCCGACGATGATGCTGACCCTGTTGGTCTATGCCTATTGCTGTGGGCAGTCCTCGTCGCGCCAGATCGAGCGGCTCTGCGAGCACGACACCGCGTTCATGGTGATCACCGGCAACCAGCATCCCGACCACGACACCATCGCCGCGTTCCGGCAGCGCCACCGTGAGCTGTTCAAGGACCTGTTCACCCAGGTGCTGGGGTTGTGCCGGGAAGCCGGGCTGGGCCAGGTCGGGACGATCGCAGTCGATGGCTGCAAGTTCCGCGCGAACGCCTCGTCGCGGGCCAACCGCACCGCCGCCGGTATCGAACGCGTCCTGGCCGCCGAGGACCCTGCCTCCGCCGGGCCGCAGGGGTCCGCTCAGGGCGAGTTCGACCTGGGTGGGTTGGTCGAGGACCGGCTGGCCGCCGCGGAGAGCACCGATGCCGCCGAGGACGCCGAGTACGGGGCGGGGCGCCGGGGGGATGAGCCGGGCGAGGACATGGCTGACCCGCACCGTCGCCGGGCCCGGTTTGCGCAGGCCCGGGAGAAGATTCGGGCCCGGGAGGCGGCCACCGCGGCCGCGGCGGCGGCCCGCCAGACCCGCTATGAGCAGGCCACCGCGGCGCGGGAGGCCTACCGCGCCGAGCACGGCCGCTACCCCAAGGGTCGGCCCCCGACCGAGCCGGGCACCGCGGAGCCGGGCCCGCCGAGCAGGGCGAACACCACCGACCCCGACTCCCGCCCGCTGCGCACCGCGCAGGGTTTCCTGCAGGGCTTCAACGCCCAGGCCGCGGTCAGCGACGACCAGCTCGTGCTCGCCGTCGAGGTCGTCGACCAGGCCAACGACGTCGGCCAGCTCGCCGCGATGACCCACGCCGCGCTGGACAACCTGGCCGCGGCCGGGATCCCCGACCCGGTCGAGGCGGTGCTCGCCGACACCGGCTACTTCCACCCCGGCGACCTCGACGCCCTCCACAGCGCTCACCGCGACCACGCCGGCCCCGAGCCCCTGGTCCCACCCAACCGTGACGCGCTGCGCGACCCGGCCGAACAACATCCACCCCGCCGGCAGTCAGCCCGAGCCAAAGCGATGCGCGCCCGGCTGGCCGAGCCCGACCTACGCGCCCGCTACCGCCGCCGCGGCGTCACCGTCGAACCCGTCTTCGGGCAGATCAAGGCCCGTATCAGCGACCGGTTCCGGCTGCGCGGCTTCGACAACGTCCGCGCCGAACTGGCCCTGATCGCCACCGCCCACAACCTGCGCAAACTCCACACCGCCCGCCAGCTCGCCACCTGACCTCAGGCAGCCGCCCCCGGGCCCACCCGGCCCTTCGGACCCGCAGACCGGGCAGGCCGCCGGCCACCGCGACCAGCGGCCAAGCCAGCCACGCCACCACCCACACCCCAGCAACAAGGTCGGGCCGGCACACCCCAGCCCGCCCCGCAGCTACAAAACCCGACAGGCTCTATGACACGGAATAGTGCTCACGGGCCCGGAGGGCACCTCGGAGCAACCACCGCAGGCCGGTCGCGTAGGAGGCGCGGAGCGCCTCGGGATCCACCGCGCCCCCGGGCCCGGCGGCCACGGCCGCGTCGCCGATCGCGTGCACCACGAGCACCCGGATCGCGGTGTCCTGCGCCGCCTCGTCGTCCACACCGGCCTTGGCCAGCAGCACCCGCATCGCGTCGCCGAGCCGCTGGGCGTTCGGTCCGCGCGCTCCCTGGCGCGCCACGAAGTGCGGTGCGAGGCCCGGGTGGGCGATCAGCAGCTCGTGGGAGGCCGTCATGACCGCCGTCAGCCCGGCCTCGGGGTCCGCCGACGCATCGGGGAGCGGGAGGGCGCCGAGCAGGTCGTCGAGCACGGCGTCGAGCAGGCCCTCGCGCCCGTCGACGTGGCTGTAGAGGGCGTTCGGGGCCACCCCGAGCCGGCCGGCCACGGCGCGCATGGACAGCGTCGAGGAGTCCTCCAGCACCGCCCGGGCCGCCGTCACCACGGCCTCTCGACTGAGTCCCGCCCGCTGTCCCGGTCCCCTCACGCTGGTCAACTGTACGCCGTCCAGGTAAGCTGGACAGTGTTCAGCTCGCGACAGGAGGCCGTGATGACCCTCGCTCCCGACGCCGTCACCGGAACCGCGGCCGGCGTGCCCTACGTGCTGCGTCCGCCGGCCACGCCGCGCCCCGACGCGCCGGTCGTCCTCGCCTGGCACCTCATGGACGCACCGCGCACCGAGCGCGCCTTCGCCGCGGCGCTGCCGCTCGAGGGGCTCGACGCCTGGCGGCTCTACCCCGGCCTGCCGATGTGCGGGGCGCGCTCGCCGGGCTTCGAGGAGATCCTGCGGCTCGGTCGCGAGGAGCCGGTCCTCAACCTGCACGGGGCCGTCAACGCCCAGGCCGTCGCCGAGCTGCCCGCCCTCCTCGACGCGGTGCGCGCGGAGCACGGCATCGGCGACGGACCGCTCGCCGTGGTCGGCGGGTCGGCAGGGGCGGGGATCGCCGGGGCGGCCGTGGTCGAGAAGGTCGTCGAGGCGCGCGCCGCCGTCCTGGTCAGCCCGCTCCTGCAGCTCCGGCCGGTCGTGGCGGAGCTCGCGACGTTCTTCGGGATGGACTACCGCTGGACGCCCGAGTCCGAGTCGGTGGCCGACCGGATGGATCTCGTGGCGCGGGGTGCCGGCTTCGCCGGCACCCCGGTCCGCCTCGTCGTCGGCGCGGACGACTCCGTCGACGCGTTCCTCCACCCGGCGCAGCGCCTGCGGGACGCGGTCACCGCGCTCGGCACGGCGGCCGACCTCCACGTCGTCGAGGGCATGGGCCACGCCCTCGCCGAGGAGCCCGGCGTCGATCCCGCGCCGCAGACCCCGCACGCGGTGCGCGTCGACGCGCTGGCGGTGGCCTGGCTGGCTCAGGCCTTCGAGTCGGCCTGACCGGAATCGGCCTGACCGGAATCTGCCTGGCCGGAATTGGCCTGGCCGAGGGCCTTCGTCAGGTCCGCGAGCAGCCGCGGGACGTCGTCGCGGGGGACCACCGCCTGCACGACGGCGAGCGTGGCGGGGTCCTCGCGGGCCGCGGCGAGCGCGGTGCGCAGCTCGCCGACCGTCTCCGCACGGCAGGCCCTGGCCCCGCCACCCGGTGCGAACATCGCGGGCGCGGCCGTCCAGTCCCAGCGCGGGATGTCGTTGTACGGCTCGGTCGGGCCGTGGATCGCGCGCTCGACGGTGTAGCCGTCGTTGTCGACCACGATCACCACCGGCGCCAGCCCCTCGCGCACGATCGTCCCGAGCTCGGCGACCGTCAGCTGCGCCGCGCCGTCGCCGATCAGCAGGATCCCGCGCGAGCCCGGCTGGGCCAGGCACGTGCCGAGCGTCGCCGGGAGCGTGTAGCCGATCGAGGCCCACAGCGGCTGCCCGATGAACGTGACCCCGCTGGGGAGCCGGTGCGTGGCCACGCCGTAGAACGAGGTGCCCTGGTCGGCGAGCACCAGGTCGCCCTCGCGCAGGAACGCCGCCACCTCGGCCCAGAGCGCGTCCTGGGAGAGCGGCTCGGCGTCGTCCGCGGTGGGCGCGGCCTCGGTCGGCGCGTGCGGGCGCGGGGCCGGTCCGCCCGTGGCGGCGAGCTCGCGCACCAGCGGGACGAGGGCCGCCAGCGCCGTCGGCAGTTCGACCGGGGAGAAGGTCGCCGCCCCGACGCTCGCGGTCCAGGCCCCGAGCTCGATCGTGCGCGGGCGGGTGATGCGCTGGGTGAAGAAGCCGCTGGTGAGGTCGGTGAACTGGACGCCGGTGATGACGAGCGCGGCGGCGTCCTCGACGGTGGCGCGGACCTCCTCGGGGCTCGCCGCGCCGGCGTAGGTGCCGATGAAGCCGGCCGCGCTCTCGTCGACCAGACTCTTGGCCCACACCGTGGTCGCGTGCGGCACGGGCCCGGCGGCGAGCAGCTCGGCGAGCACCTCGCGGCCGCCGACCCGATGGGTGAGCAGTCCTGCGAGCAGCGCGATCCGGTCCACCGACCCGGCCCGCTCCAGGAGCGTGCGGGCGGAGTCGACGAACCCGGCGAGCGCCTCCGGGTCGGTGTGGTCGACCCGGGAGGGCAGGGGTCCCGACGGCGGGTCGATCGCGGCCGCCGAGACGTCGGTCGGGATGAGCAGGTACCCCGGCAGGTGCCGGTCGCGGACCTCGGTGAGCACCCGGTCGATCTCCGCGGCGGCGGTGTCGGCGGTCAGGGCCGCGCGGGCGCACGTGATGCCCTCGTGCATCGTCATGAAGTGGGTGAACACGCCGTCGCCCAGCGAATGGTGCACGACGCGGTGCGCGGCCTGGTGATCGGTGGACGGCGCGCCCACCACGTGCACCACCGGCACGTGCTCGGCGAAGCTCCCGGCCACCGCGTTGATCGCCGACAGCTCGCCCACACCGAACGCCGTCGCGAGTGCCGCGATGCCGCGCAGCCGGCCGTACCCGTCGGCGGCGTACCCGGCATCGAGCTCGTTCGCGCAACCCACCCAGGTCATGCGCTCGTGCGAGACGACATGGTCGAGCATCGCGAGGTTGTAGTCGCCCGGCACGCCGAAGACGTGCTCGACGCCCATCTCGGCGAGCCGGTCGGCGAGGTGGTCGGCGACGCAGTAGGCCATGGCGCCAGATGCTGCCAGCTCACTCCGACGACCTGCGACGATCGGGCCGTGAACTCCGTGCGACCGACCACCGTGGGGCTGCGCCGGCTCGCCGCGCTGCGCCTCGTCGGGCCCCCCTGCGCCACGCCCGCGGATGCGGTCTCCGTGCTCGGTGCCGCCCAGGGCCAGGACCTGCCCGGCGTGCTGTCCTCGATCGCGATGCGGACGGCGTCGGGGGACGCGGAGGAGGTCCGACGGGCGTTCGACGACGGCGAGATCGTCCGCTCCTGGCCGATGCGCCGCACGCTGCACGTGGTCGCGGCGCGCGACCTCGGCTGGATGCTCCCGCTCGCCACGGCCCGCCCGTTGGCCGAGGCCGCGAAGCGCCGCCCGCAGCTCGGGCTCGCCGACGGGACCGTCGAGCGGGCCGGCGAGGCGGCACGCGAGCTGCTCGCCGGGGGCGGCCGGGCCACCCGGGCCGAGCTCGCGGCGCACTGGGCGCAGGCCGGCGTGCTCGTCGAGCCCTCCCATGTCACGCACACGATCTCGGTGCTCGCCATGCACGGGGTGCTGACCTACGGCCCCTTCGCCTCGGTGAAGGAGCAGCAGCTCGTGCTGCTCGACGAGTGGGTGCCCGAGCCCCGCCGGCTCGACCGCGACGAAGCGCTCGCGGAGCGGGCGCGGCAGTACTTCACCGGCCACGGCCCCGCCCGGCGTCAGGACTTCGCGCGATGGACGGGTCTGCCCGCCGCCGAGGTCCGGACCGCGATCGACGGCGCCCGGCACCACCTCGTCGAGGACGACGACGGGATGCTCCTCGAACCGGAGACCCCGGACCGACTCGCGGCCGTCGAGGACCCGGGCGCCGAGCTGCTCCTGCCCGGGTTCGACGAGTTCGTGCTCGGCTACGGCGACCGCGCCGAGGTCCTCGACCCCGAGCACGCCGACCGGATCGCACCGGGGGGCAACGGAGTGTTCCGCCCGACGGTCGTGCGGGAGGGCCGCGTCGTCGGGACCTGGAAGTGGGTCGGCGGCGGCCGCAACCGCCGGGTGGAGCGCGAGCTCTTCGCCGGGTGATCATGTACCGCGCCGCGAGCCGGGGGCAGACTCCCGGGTCATGACGACGGCTGCTCGACCAGGTTCCTCCGCGGTGGCGTCCCCCCGCACCATCGAGCTCCCCGTGGTCCCGGTCGGCGCGCTGCTCGACGGGGCCGCCCGCCGCTACGGCGAGCGGCCCGCCCTGGTCCACCACGACGACGTCCTGTCCTACCGCGGGCTGTGGGAGGAGGCGTGCGGGGTCGCCCATGCGCTCGTCGCGCGCGGTGTGCGGCCGGGCGACGTCGTCGCGCTGCACCTGCCGAACCGTCTCGCCTGGCCCGTCGCCTACCACGCCATCCTGCTCGCCGGCGCCACCGTCGCGCTCGCGAGCCCGGCCCTGCCCCGCGAGCTCCTCGAGGCCCAGCTCGCCGACGCGGGGGCGGTCGCGGTCGTCAGCCTCGACGAGTCGCTGGAGAACGTCATCGCCACCGACGGGCGACGGCTCGACCTGCGCGTGACGGAGCACGACGCCCCGCCGCGGGTCGACCTCGACCCGACCGTGGCCCTGGCCCACCTCGCCTACACCGGCGGCACGACCGGGCGCTCGAAGGGCGTCGAGCTCACCCACGCCAACGTCGTCGCCAACGTGCTGCAGTACGTCGCGACCTCTGCGGGCGCCGAGCCCGTGCCCGACGTCCACGGCGGGATCACCGTCGAGCAGACCTCGCCGCCGGAGGAGCACCCCGTCCGGCTCGGCGAGGCGGTCTCGCTCGCCGTCGCGCCGTGGTTCCACGCCATGGGCACCAACGGGCTGACGATCGGTCTGGTCACCGGGACGACCGCGATCGTGCAGGACCGCTTCGACCCGGCCGCCTACCTCGCCGACGTCGAGCGCTACCGCGCGACGACGTTGTCCGGGGCACCCGCGATGTACCACGCGCTGCTCGCCCACCCCGACGCCCCGACGCGGGACCTGTCGTCGGTGCGCACCGTGACCTCCGGGGCCAGCCCGATGGCGGTCGCGCAGGCCGAGCGGATCGCCGCGCTCATGCCCGAGGCGGTCGTCGTCGAGGGGTACGGCCTCACCGAGGCGACGATGGGGCTGTGCATCTCGCCGTCGGAGCGTTCGGCGGCGCGGCGGGTCGGCACGGTGGGGCTCCCGGTGGCCAACACCGAGCTCGCGCTGCTGCCGGTCGGGACGGGGCGCCCCGGGGACGACCCGGTGGCGCTCGGGGAGCGCGGCGAGATCTGGGCGCGCGGCCCGCAGGTGATGCAGCGCTACCACGACCGGCCCGAGGAGACCGCCGCGAGCCTCGTCGACGGCTGGCTGCGCACCGGGGACATCGGCGTGCTCGGCGAGGACGGCTATCTCGCGGTGGTCGACCGGGCCAAGGACATGCTGCTCTACAAGGGTTACAACGTGTTCCCGCGCGAGCTCGAGGAACTGCTCGCCGCGCGGCCGGAGGTCCGGACGGCGGCCGTGGTCGGGCTCCCGGACGACGCGGTCGGCGAGCTGCCCGCCGCCGCCGTCGTGCTGGCGCCCGGCGTCGCGGGGCTGGACGAGCTGGCCGCCGCGGTGAACGGTGCGGTCCGTCCCTACGAGCGGTTGCGGCGGATCTACACGGTCGACGCGCTGCCGGTGTCGGCGGCCGGCAAGGTCCTCAAGGGTCACCTCCGGGAGACGTTGCTCGCCGCCGAGGACGGCCCGGCCTGGACGGACGGCCCTTCCTGAGAGGCGGGGTCCGCGCCCATCGGAACGTGCTGGTCCGATCGGACCATCCGACCGCTGTTGGGCGCCGTGGTCGCGTCGGTGGGCGGCACCCACGGCCTCGGCTCTCATGTTCGCGCTCCGCGAGGATCCGACTGCCTAGCGTCGCCGTCCGATCCCGCCGCCGGCTCCCCCGACGTGGCGGCGGGGTGGACCCGCACCCGACCCCGAGAGGGAGCTGACGGTCTCGCCATGCGCCGCCCCGACGAGCAGTACCAGTGGTCCCCGACCGGTCGTCCTCCCCGCACGGCGGCCCGCCTGCTCGCCGCCCTCGGGGTGCTCGGCCTGGCGACCGTCGTGCTCGGCCTCTGGGCCGGCGGGATGCTCGGGTTCTGGCCGGCCGCCGGCGGCGCGGCGGTGGCGCTCGGCGGCGGGACGGCCCTGCTGGCGGGCAGCCGGCTGTTCACCCCGGTCGGCGAGCCGGTGGTGCCCGACACCGGCGACTTCGTGCCCGGTGCCCGCGTGCTCGTCGTCGGCGGCGGCTACGTCGGGCTCGTCGCGGCCCGGGCCCTGCAGGAGCGGATCGGCATCGCGGGCGACGGGCGCCACCGCGGCAACCGGCCCGGCCGGTCCCGCGCCGTCATGCCGATCGGCTCGGTCACAGTGGTCGACCCCCAGCCGCACATGACCTACCAGCCCTTCCTGCCCGAGGCGGCCGGCGGCTCGATCGCCCCGCGGCACCTCACGGTCTCGCTGCGCCGGGTGCTCGACCGCTGCGACGTCGTCACCGGGTCGGTCGTCGCCGTCGACGACACCCGCCGCCGTGCCGTCGTCAGCCTCCCGGACGGGACCTCCCGGGAGGTTTCCTACGACGTCCTGGTCGTCGCCCCGGGCGCGATCGCCCGCGAGCTGCCCGTGCCCGGGCTCGCCGAGCGCGCACTGACCTTCCGGACGGTCGGCGACGCCGCGGCGCTGCACGACCACGTGCTCTCCCGCCTCGACGCCGCCGCCTCCGTGGTGCCCACCACGCCCGCCGAGGTCGCCCGGCGCGCGCGGCTGCTCACCTTCGTCGTGGTGGGCGGCGGGTTCGCCGGGGTGGAGGCGCTCGGCGAGCTCGAGGACCTCACCCGGCGGGCGGGCCGCCAGGTCGGCGTCGAGGAGTCCGAGCTGCGCTGGGTGCTCGTGGAGGCGGCGCGGCGGATCATGCCCGAGATCAGCGAGCCCACCGCGGCGCGCGTGCACGGACGCCTCGCGCGCCGCGGGGTCGAGGTGCGGGTCGGCGCCGGGCTGACCTCGGCGCTCGACGGCGAGGTCCGGCTCGCGGACGGCACGGTGATTCCGACGGACACGATCGTCCTCGCCGCCGGGACGCGCCCGCACCCGCTGCTCGAGCGCACCGACCTGCCCCTGGAGCGCACCGGCAAGGTCCGCTGCACCGCGATGCTGCAGGTGATCGGTCGGCCGCACGCCTTCGCCGCGGGCGACGGCGCGGCGGTCCCCGACCTCGCGCGCGGCGCCACCCTCGCCGACGAGGACCCGGAGGTGCTGACCGCGCCCACCGCGCAGCACGCGGTCCGGCAAGCGCGGGTGCTCGCCGACAACGTGGTCGCCCACCTCGGGGGACGCCCGCTGCAGCCGTACTCGCACTCGTCGTCCGGCGTGGTCGCCGGGCTCGGTCGCCGGCGCGGTGTGGCCGAGATCCGCGGGCTGCGGCTGATGGGGTGGCCGGCGTACGCGCTGCACCGCGCCTACCACCTGTGGGCCATGCCGACGGCGGAGCGCAAGGCGCGCATCGTGCTGGACTGGGTCGCCTCGGCGCTGCTCGGACGCGACCCCGTTGCCACCGGCGCCGTGGTGCCGGGCCCGCGCCGGGGCGACGAGGACGTGCCGGCCCCGGCTCCTGCCGCGACCCCGGCTCCGGCCCCGGCCCCGGCTCCGGCGCCGATCCCGGCCCCGGCCCCGGCTCCGGCGCCGGCTCCGTCGGTTCCCGTCCGCTCCGACGACTACGACCGGCCGACGCTGCGCGAGCCGCACCCCTCGCTGCCGACGCGGGTAGGGTCCGTCGCACCGCGCCCAGGCGGGCCGGTGACCGGCGACCAACCGGCACTCACGTGGATCTCCTCCGGGCGCCACGACCTCCGGAGGCGCTGACCCGAACTCGTTGCATGGTCTTCCGTGATCGTGCATAGTCATACGCATGCGGATCGCGGTGGCCGGTGCCAGCGGCTACGTCGGAGGGGAGATCCTGCGGCTCGCGCTCGGCCATCCCGAGATGGAGGTCGGCGCGCTCACCGCGGGGGAGTCGGCGGGCACCCTGCTGGGCGCCCACCAGCCCCACCTCACCCCGCTCGCCGACCGTCCGGTGGAGTCCACCTCGGTCGAGGCGCTCTCGGGGCACGACGTCGTCTTCCTCGCGCTGCCCCACGGGCGCTCGGCCGAGCTCGCCGCGCAGCTGCCCGAGGACGTGCTGGTCGTCGACTGCGGGGCGGACCACCGGCTGCGGGACCCGCTGGCGTGGGAGCGCTGGTACGGCGGCCCCCACGCGGGGTCCTGGCCCTACGGGCTTCCCGAGATGCCCGGCGCGCGTGACGCGCTGCGCGGCACGCGGCGCATCGCGGTCCCGGGGTGCTACCCCACGACGGCGACGCTCGCGGCGGTCCCCGCCGTCGCCGCGGGGCTGGTCGACCCTGCCATCAGCGTCGTCGCGTTCTCCGGCACGTCCGGGGCCGGGCGGGCCGCCAAGGCCCACCTGCTGGGCTCGGAGGTCATGGGCTCGGCGACGGCGTACGGCGTCGGCGGCTCGCACCGTCACACCCCGGAGATCATCCAGAACCTCTCCGGTCTCGGCGCGGGTCCGGTGACGGTGTCCTTCACCCCGGTGCTCGCCCCGATGCCGCGCGGCATCCTCGCCGTGGTCGGCGCGCCGCTGGCCGACCCCGGGGTGGACGCGGCGGAGGTCCGCGGGGCCTACGCGAAGGCCTACGGCGACGAGCCCTTCGTGCACCTGCAGCCCGAGGGCGTGCAGCCGGCCACCAAGAACGTCCTCGGCTCCAACACGGTGCAGGTCCAGGTCGAGGTGGACGTCGACGCCGGGCGTCTGGTCGCCACGGCGGCCATCGACAACCTCACGAAGGGCACCGCGGGCGGGGCGATCCAGTCCGTCAACCTCGCCCTCGGCCTCGGTGAGACCGTGGGCCTGCCCACCGCCGGGCTCGCGCCGTGAGCGTCACCGCCGCCGCCGGGTTCCGTGCCGCCGGGGTGCGCGCCGGCCTGCGCGCCCATGGCGAGCGCCCGGACCTGGCCCTCGTCGTCAACGACGGCCCGACGACCACGGCGGCCGGCGTCTTCACCCGCAACCAGGTCAAGGCCGCGCCGGTGCTGTGGTCCCAGCAGGTCCTGCGCGAGCGCTCGCTGCGTGCCGTCGTGCTCAACTCGGGCGGCGCCAACGCCTGCACCGGGCCGGACGGCTTCGGCGACACCCACCACACGGCGGAGAAGGTCGCCGAGGTGCTCGGCTGCGGGGCGATCGAGGTCGCGGTCTGCTCCACCGGCCTGATCGGCGAGCGCCTGCCGATCGCGCGCCTGCTCTCGGGGGTCGACACCGCCTCCGCGGCGCTCGGCACGGACGCGCGGGCCGGCTCGGACGCGGCCACCGCGGTGCTGACCACGGACACCGTGGACAAGCAGGCGAGCCGGACGAGCCCCGACGGCTCCTGGACCGTCGGCGGCTTCGCCAAGGGCGCCGGGATGATGGCACCGAGCCTCGCGACGATGCTCGTCGTCGTCACCACCGACGCGGTCGTCGACCCACCGACCGCGGACCGGGCGCTGCGCGCCGCCACCGCCGTGACGTTCGAGCGCCTCGACATCGACGGCTCCACCAGCACCAACGACACGGTGCTGCTCCTGGCGTCGGGCGCCTCCGGGGCGACGCCGGGGGAGGAGGCGTTCGCCGAGGAGCTCCGGGCGGTGTGTGCCGACCTCGCCCGCGGCCTGCAGGCCGACGCCGAGGGGGTCACCAAGCGCATCACGGTCACGGTCACCGGCGCCGACTCCGACGCCGACGCCCTGCTCGGGGCCCGGGCCGTCGCCCGCGACAGCCTCGTGAAGACCGCACTGTTCGGCTCCGACCCCAACTGGGGCCGGATCGCCGCGGCGACCGGCGCGAGCGAGGCCCACGTCGAACCGGCCACCCTCGCCGTGACGGTGAACGGGGTGCTGCTCTGCTCCGCCGCGGCCGCCGTGGGCGACCGCGCGAAGGCCGATCTGTCCGGCCCGGAGATCACCGTCGAGGTCGACCTGGGGCTCGGCACGGGGACCGCGACCGTGCTCACCACCGACCTCTCCCACGCCTACGTCGAAGAGAACAGCGCCTACTCGACATGACCGGCCTCGACATGAGCGCGACGCCCACCACTGCGCCGACCGGGGCCGCCGGGTTCCCGGAGGAGGCCCAGGCCAAGGCGGCGGTGCTCGCCGAGGCCCTGCCGTGGCTGCGCGAGTTCCAGGACGCCGTCGTCGTCGTCAAGTACGGCGGCAACGCGATGGTCGACGACGAGCTGCGCCGCGCCTTCGCCGAGGACATGGTCTTCCTGCGGCTCGCCGGCATCCGACCCGTGGTCGTCCACGGCGGCGGCCCGCAGATCACCTCGATGCTCGAGCGGCTCGACATCCCCGGCGAGTTCCGGGGCGGGCTGCGGGTCACCACGCCCGAGACGATGGACGTCGTGCGGATGGTGCTCGTCGGCCAGGTGGGCCGCGAGCTCGTCGGCCTGATCAACGCCCACGGACCGCTCGCGGTCGGGATGTCCGGCGAGGACGCCCGCCTGTTCACCGCGGCACGCCGGACCGCGCAGGTGGACGGCGAGGACGTCGACATCGGACTCGTCGGCGACGTCGTCGAGGTCAACCCGGCGGCCGTGCTCGACCTCGTCGCCGGGGGTCGCATCCCGGTGATCTCCACGGTGGCCCCCGACGCCGACGGCGTCGTGCACAACGTCAACGCCGACACCGCTGCCGGAGCGCTCGCGGTCGCCCTCGGGGCCCGCAAGCTCGTCGTCCTCACCGATGTCGAGGGCCTCTACACCGACTGGCCGGACCGCTCCAGCCTGCGCACCGAGATCGACGCCGGGGAGCTCGTCGAGCTCCTGCCGAACCTGGCCAGCGGCATGATCCCGAAGATGGAGGCCTGCCTGCGCGCGGTCGCCGGCGGAGTCCCCCGCGCCCACGTCATCGACGGCCGCATCGCGCACTCCGTCCTGCTCGAGGTGTTCACCAGCGAAGGCGTCGGGACGATGGTCGTCCCCGCCCCGTCCACCAGCGAAGGAGGTCCTCCCGCATGACCCCAGCGACACCGACCGGTGAGGACCTCCGCCGCCGCTGGTCCGCCACGATGATGGGCAACTACGGCACCCCACCGATGACCCTGGTGCGCGGCGAGGGCGCCCGGGTGTGGGACGCCGACGGCCGGGAGTACCTCGACCTGCTCGGCGGGATCGCGGTCAACCTCCTCGGCCACGCCCACCCCGCGGTGGTCGACGCCGTCAGCCGACAGGTCGCGACACTCGGGCACACCTCCAACCTGGTCATCAACCCGCTCACCGTCGAGCTGGGCGAGCGTCTGCTCTTCCTGCTCGGCGCGGGCGAGGGCCGGGTGCTCATGTGCAACTCCGGCGCGGAGGCCAACGAGGCGGCCTTCAAGATCGCCCGACGCACCGGGCGGCTGAAGATCGTCTCGACCATCGGCGGTTTCCACGGCCGCACCATGGGTGCCCTCGCGCTCACCGGCCAGCCCGCCAAGCGGGAGCCCTTCGAGCCGATGCCGCCGGGGGTGGAGTTCGTGCCCTACGGCGACGCCGAGGCCCTCCGTACGGCGGTGGACGCTGACACCGCCGCGGTGGTCCTGGAGCCCATCCAGGGCGAATCGGGCGTGATCATCCCGCCGGAGGGATACCTGCAGGCCGCCCGCGAGATCACCACGCAGCACGGCGCGCTGCTCGTGATCGACGAGGTGCAGACGGGGGTCGGGCGCACCGGGGTGTGGTTCGCCCACCAGCGGGCGGGCATCGTCCCGGACGTCGTCACCCTGGCCAAGGGCCTGGGGGGCGGCCTGCCGATCGGGGCGTGCATCGGGCTCGGGGCCGCGGGCGACCTGCTGACGGCCGGCCAGCACGGCACCACGTTCGGCGGCAACCCGGTGTGCTGCGCGGCCGCGCTCGCGGTCCTCGACACGGTCGCCGCCGAGGGCCTCCTCGACCGCGCGGACGCCCTCGGTAAGGACCTCGGCACCCGCATCGAGGGCCTGGACCACCCGCTGGTCGACCACGTCGACGTGGCCGGCCTGCTCGTCGGGATCGCGCTGACGGCCGACGCGTCGGGGCCGGTGACGAACGCCGCCCGCGAGGCCGGCTACCTCGTCAACGGCCCGGTGCCCGGGCGGCTCCGGCTGGCCCCACCCGCCGTGGTCACCGACCCCGAGGTCGACGCCTTCCTCGCCGATCTGCCCGACGCGCTCTCGCGGGGTGCGGCCGAGGCGGGGGGCGCCCCGTGACCGCGGCGGCCCGGCCCACGGCCGAGGGGCCGTCCGTGGCGGCGGGTGCGACGCGGGCCCCCCGTCACCTGCTGCGGGACGACGACCTGACCCCGGCCGAGCAGGCGGAGGTCCTCGCGCTCGCCGCGACCATGAAGGCCGACCCGTTCGGCCGGCGCCCGCTCGCGGGGCCGCGCGCGGTCGCGGTCATCTTCGACAAGCCCTCGACGCGCACCCGGGTCTCCTTCGAGGTGGGCATCGGGGCGCTCGGCGGCACCCCGGTGATCATCGACGGGCGGGCCGCCCAGCTCGGGCGCGGGGAGACCATCGCGGACACCGCGCGGGTGCTCTCGCGCTACGTCGAGGCCATCGTCTGGCGCACCGGCCCGGACGCTCGCCTGGAGGCGATGGCCGCGCACGCCTCCGTCCCCGTGATCAACGCCCTCACCGACGGGTTCCACCCGTGCCAGGTCCTCGCCGACCTGCAGACCATCACCGAGCGCCACGGCCGCACCGCCGGTCTGACCATGACCTACCTCGGTGACGGCGCGAACAACATGGCCCAGTCACTGATGCTCGGGGGCGTGACCGCGGGGATGCACGTGCGCGTCGCCGCGCCCGGCGGGTTCCGCCCCGACCCGTCGGTCGTCGACGCCGCGACCAGGCGGGCCGTCGAGACCGGCGGGTCGGCGACGGTGCTCGACGGGGAGGGCCGTAGCGAGGCGAAGGCCGCCGTCGAGGGCGCCGACGTGCTGGTCACCGACACCTGGACCTCGATGGGGCAGGAGGAGGACGGGTTGGACCGGATCGCACCGTTCCGGCCCTTCCGTGTCGACGCCGACCTCGTCGCACACGCGGCCCCCGGTGCCACGGTGCTGCACTGCCTGCCCGCCCACCGGGGCGACGAGATCACCGACGACGTCATCGACGCCCCGGGCTCGGCGGTCTGGGACGAGGCCGAGAACCGGCTGCACGCCCAGAAGGCCGTCCTCACCTGGCTCCTGGCGCGATGAGTCCGATCGAGGGATCCGCGCCGCAGGCGCTGGGTGAGGACGAGCTCGCCGAGGAGGTCCGGCCCGAGGACCGCCGGGCCGTCCGGGAGCGGCTCGAGCGGCTGCGCCCCGGGTCCGGCCGGGCCTCCCGGCAGGCGCGGATCGTGGCGTTGATCAGTACGCGGGAGGTCCACAGCCAGAGCGAGCTGGCGGGGATGCTCGCCCAGGAGGGTGTCGAGGTCACCCAGGCGACCCTCTCGCGGGATCTCGACGAGCTCGGCGCGGTCAAGCTGCGCGGTGCCGACGGCGGAGCCGGGCGCTACGTCGTGCCCGACGACGGGAGCCCGGTGCGCGGCGTCACGGGCGGGACCGACAGACTGGTGCGGCTGCTCGGCGAACTGCTCGTCTCCACCGACCACTCGGGCAACCTGGCGGTGCTGCGGACCCCGCCCGGCGGGGCCCACTACCTGGCCAGCTCGCTCGACCGGGCCTCGCTGGCCGAGGTGGTGGGGACCGTCGCGGGCGACGACACCGTGCTCGTCGTCGCACGCGAACCGCTCGACGGCGCCGGGCTCGCCGAGCTGCTGAGCACGCTGAGCAGGCGGTCGGGCCGACCGACGGGGACATCGCAGGAGGACGAGGACCGGTGAGGGAGGCCGATCAGCCGGGCCCCGGCGCGGCGCTGTGGGGCGGCCGGTTCGCGTCCGGGCCCGACGCGGTGATGGCGGCGCTCTCGAAGTCCACGCAGTTCGACTGGGTGCTCGCGCCGTACGACATCGCCGGCTCCCGAGCCCACGCCCGTGTCCTGCACGCCGCGGGCCTGCTCGACGACGCCGAGCTCGCCGGAATGCTGGACGGCCTCGCGCGGCTGTCGGACGACGTGGCCTCGGGCGCCTTCAGCGCCGCGGAGGGCGACGAGGACGTCCACACCGCCCTCGAGCGGGGCCTGATCGAGCGGATCGGCCCGGAGCTGGGCGGCAAGCTGCGCGCCGGGCGCTCGCGCAACGACCAGATCGCCACCCAGCTGCGCATGTGGCTGCGCGACCGGCTCCGGGATCTCACCCGTGGGGTCTGCGACGTCGTCGACGCGCTCGTGCACCAGGGACGTGCCCACCCGGACGCGGTCATGCCGGGGCGCACCCACCTGCAGCACGCGCAGCCGGTGCTGCTCGCCCACCACCTCGGCGCGCACGCCCAGGCGCTGCTGCGCGAACTGGAACGCTTCCGGGATCTCGATCGGCGACTCGACCTCTCGCCCTACGGATCGGGGGCACTGGCTGGGACCTCGCTCGGCCTCGACCCGGTCGCCGTCGCCCGCGATCTCGGCTTCCGCGACGCCGTCGACAACTCCATCGACGGCACGGCGTCCCGCGACCTCGCCGCCGAGGGCGCGTTCGTCCTGGCCATGACGTCGGTCGACCTCTCGCGCCTCGCCGAGGAGCTGATCCTCTGGGCCACGGCCGAGTTCGGGTACGTGACGCTGCACGACGCCTGGTCCACCGGGTCGTCGATCATGCCGCAGAAGAAGAACCCCGACGTCGCGGAGCTGGCCCGGGGCAAGGCCGGCCGGCTCGTCGGCAACCTCGCCGGCCTGATGACCACGCTCAAGGCGCTGCCCTTGGCCTACAACCGCGACCTGCAGGAGGACAAGGAGCCGCTGTTCGACTCGGTCGCGCAGCTGACGATGGTGCTGCCCGCGATGGCGGGCATGATCCGCACCCTCACCGTCCACACCGACCGGCTCGCCGAGCTGGCGCCCGCCGGGTTCACCCTCGCCACCGACGTCGCCGAGTGGCTCGTGCGCCAGGGCGTCCCGTTCCGCCGGGCCCACGAGGCGGCGGGTGCCTGCGTCCGCACGGCCGAGGCCCGCGGCGTGGGACTCGAGGAGCTCACCGACTCCGAACTGCGGGCCTGCGACCCCGCGCTCACCCCCGACGTCCGGTCGGTGCTCACGGTCGAGGGGTCGATCGCCTCGCGCGACGCGCACGGCGGGACCGCGCCGAAGCGCGTCGCCGAGCAGTACGACCGCATCGTCGGCGCCGTCGTCGAGGCCCGCAGCTGGGCCTGGGCCCCGATCGCGCGCCGGTGACCTCCCCGACGCTGGTCGACCGCGCCGCGCTGGCGGTCGATCCCCTCGACGCGGCCCGGATGCTGCTCGGCTGCGAGCTCGTCGCCGACACCGCCGACGGCGAGGTCCGGGTCCGGCTCGTCGAGGTCGAGGCCTATCGGGGCGAGCATGACCCCGGGTCGCACTGCTACCGCGGCCGCACCGACCGCAACGCCGTGATGTGGGGACCGGCGGGCCACCTCTACGTGTACTTCGTCTACGGCATGCACTTCTGCGCGAACGTCGTCGCCCTCGACGACGGGCGGCCCGGCGCGGTGCTGCTGCGGGCGGGGGAGGTGCTCTCCGATCCGGCGGTCGCCCACGTCCGCCGGCCGACCGCCCGCGGACGGGACGCCGAGCTCGCGCGCGGACCCGCCCGGCTGTGCACTTTGCTGGGCCTCCGGCGCGAGCAGAACGGGGTCGACGTCCTCGACCCGTCCTCACCGGTGCGCCTCGAGCCGGGAGAAGCGGTACCCGACGACGCGGTTCGTCGCGGTCCGCGGGTCGGAGTCGCGGCGGGGCAGCAGCGGCCGTGGCGGCTGTGGGTCGCCGGGTCGCCCGCGGTCACGCCCTACAAGCCGGGGCGCTCCCGTCCCGACGGTCCCGACTGGTAGCGGCTGTCGGCCGTCGTCGCACGACGCACGACACAATGGAGCGGTGACCGCACCGCACATCCTCGACGACCTCGCCTGGCGGGGCCTGATCGCCCAGAGCACCGACCTCGACGCGCTGCGCCGCGACCTCGACGCCGGCACGGTCACCCTCTACTCCGGGATCGACCCGACCGCGCCCAGCGCCCACATCGGGCACCTGCTGCAGTGGCTGACCCTGGCCCGCTTCCAGCAGGCGGGCCATCGCCCGATCGCCCTGGTCGGGGGGGCCACCGGCCTCATCGGCGACCCGAAGCCGACGTCGGAGCGCATGCTGAACGACCGCGAAGTGGTCGCAGAGTGGGTGGAGAAGATCGGGGCGCAGCTGCGTCCGTTCCTCGACTTCACCGGGGAGCACGGGGCGCTTCTGGTGAACAACCTCGACTGGACCGAGGGCATCACGGCCCTGGACTTCCTGCGCGAGTACGGCAAGCACTTCCGGGTCGGGCGCATGCTCGCCAAGGAGGCGGTGAGCCGGCGCATGGAGTCCGACGAGGGCATCAGCTACGCCGAGTTCTCCTACCAGATCCTGCAGTCCCTCGACTTCCTCGAGCTCTTCCGTCGGTACGGCTGCACCCTGCAGACCGGTGGCAGCGACCAGTGGGGGAACCTCACCGCCGGGATCGACCTCATCCACCGGGTGACCGGGCATGCCGTGCACGCGCTGGGCACGCCGCTGATCACGAAGGCCGACGGGTCCAAGTTCGGCAAGACCGAGGGCGGGACCGTCTGGCTGGACGCCAGCCTCACGAGTCCCTACGCCTTCTACCAGTTCTGGATCAACGCCGAGGACGCCAAGGTCGGGGAGTACCTGCGGGCCTTCACCTGGCTGCCGCGCGAGGAGATCGAGGAGCTGGAGAAGGCCACCGTCGAGCGCCCGCAGGCCCGCGCTGCGCAGCGCGCGCTCGCGCAGTCGGTGACGGCCCTGGTGCACGGTGAGGACGAGGTGCGCCGGGTGGAGGCCGCTAGCCGGGCGCTCTTCGGGCGCGGCGAGCTCCGCGAACTCGACGCGGGGACGCTCGCGGCTGCGCTCGCCGAGGTGCCGTCGGCGTCGCTGGCCCGCACCGAGAACCCCACGATCGTCGACCTCCTCGTCGGCACCGGGCTGGCCTCGGGCCGGGGCGCTGCGCGCCGCACGGTCGCGGAGGGGGGCGCCTACGTGAACAACGCCAAGGTCGAGGCCGAGGACTGGACGCCGGCCGACGCCGACCTCCTCCACGGCCGCTGGCTCGTGGTGCGCCGCGGGAAGCGGACGACGGCGGGCGTCGAGCTCGTGGCGGGCTGACGTCGGGTGCGGGTCGGCAGGAAACGCGGTCCGACCTGCGCGGACGGCCCCACCGGTACCCCCCGATCAGGCCCCTCACACCCACCCTGTAGTGTTCTCCGTGCCGCCAGGGCGAGGGGGTTGCTCTCGTGCCGGTGGCGGGATAGGTTGGAGCGGTTGCCCTTCGGCTGGTCTGGTAGGGTGGCGGTTCTGGTGGCACTGGATGGTGTGGCCGCCTGAGTGTGGGTGGTTGGCAGTCTGTGTGGTCGTCCTTTGAGAACTCAACAGTGTGCTGACGTTTTGTGTGCTTTGGCCCCGCACCTTTTTTTGGGGTGGGGGTTTTCTTTGAGTGCAGTTGTTTTGCTGGGAGAGGGTTTCTCTTCTGACGGTTTTTGTTGGAGAGTTTGATCCTGGCTCAGGACGAACGCTGGCGGCGTGCTTAACACATGCAAGTCGAGCGGTAAGGCCTTTCGGGGTACACGAGCGGCGAACGGGTGAGTAACACGTGGGTGACCTGCCCTCCACTTCGGGATAAGCCTGGGAAACTGGGTCTAATACCGGATAGGACCTTGGGATGCATGTTCCTTGGTGGAAAGTTGTTGCGGTGGGGGATGGGCCCGCGGTCTATCAGCTTGTTGGTGGGGTGATGGCCTACCAAGGCGACGACGGATAGCCGGCCTGAGAGGGTGATCGGCCACACTGGGACTGAGACACGGCCCAGACTCCTACGGGAGGCAGCAGTGGGGAATCTTGCGCAATGGGCGGAAGCCTGACGCAGCAACGCCGCGTGGGGGATGACGGCCTTCGGGTTGTAAACCTCTTTCGCGATCGACGAAGCTCCATCTTTTTGGTGGGGTGACGGTAGGTCGAGAAGAAGCACCGGCCAACTACGTGCCAGCAGCCGCGGTAATACGTAGGGTGCGAGCGTTGTCCGGAATTATTGGGCGTAAAGAGCTCGTAGGCGGTGTGTCGCGTCGGCCGTGAAAACCTGGGGCTCAACTCTGGGCGTGCGGTCGATACGGGCATCACTTGAGTTCGGCAGGGGAGACTGGAATTCCTGGTGTAGCGGTGAAATGCGCAGATATCAGGAGGAACACCGGTGGCGAAGGCGGGTCTCTGGGCCGATACTGACGCTGAGGAGCGAAAGCATGGGTAGCGAACAGGATTAGATACCCTGGTAGTCCATGCCGTAAACGTTGGGCGCTAGGTGTGGGGTCCATTCCACGGGTTCCGTGCCGCAGCTAACGCATTAAGCGCCCCGCCTGGGGAGTACGGCCGCAAGGCTAAAACTCAAAGGAATTGACGGGGGCCCGCACAAGCGGCGGAGCATGTGGATTAATTCGATGCAACGCGAAGAACCTTACCTGGGTTTGACATGCACCAGACAGGCGTAGAGATACGTCCTCCCTTGTGGTTGGTGTGCAGGTGGTGCATGGCTGTCGTCAGCTCGTGTCGTGAGATGTTGGGTTAAGTCCCGCAACGAGCGCAACCCTTGTCCCATGTTGCCAGCGGGTGATGCCGGGGACTCATGGGAGACTGCCGGGGTCAACTCGGAGGAAGGTGGGGATGACGTCAAGTCATCATGCCCCTTATGTCCAGGGCTTCACACATGCTACAATGGCCGGTACAGAGGGCTGCGAAGCCGTGAGGTGGAGCGAATCTCGTAAAGCCGGTCTCAGTTCGGATCGGGGTCTGCAACTCGACCCCGTGAAGTCGGAGTCGCTAGTAATCGCAGATCAGCAACGCTGCGGTGAATACGTTCCCGGGCCTTGTACACACCGCCCGTCACGTCACGAAAGTCGGTAACACCCGAAGCCCGTGGCCCAACCCGTAAGGGGGGGAGCGGTCGAAGGTGGGACTGGCGATTGGGACGAAGTCGTAACAAGGTAGCCGTACCGGAAGGTGCGGCTGGATCACCTCCTTTCTAAGGAGCTTTGCCTCGGATCACCGGGACCTCTCGGGTGACGGGCCACCGTGTGGTGGCCGGCCCGGCAGGCCCGTGGTGGGAGGACCACCCCACCTGGCTGTGGTGGTGGTTGCTTGCTTGGTTTGAAGTGGAACAGGGCACTGTCTTCGATGACGGCGAGACGTTGGCGCACTGTTGGGTCCTGAGAGGACGACCGGTCTTCTCTGGGCACCCATTGATCTCCATTCCGGGTTGGTTCGGGGTGGGGGTGGTGGTGTGCGGGTGTGGTTGTCAAGTGCAGAGTGGACGCGAGCATCTTTTTTCTTTGATCGACCGCGTGTGCCCCTTGGTGCGCGTGGTTGTGGTTTGTTTGATGACTGTGTGGCCGGTGTTGGTGTGTTGGTCAAGTTGTCAAGGGCGCACGGTGGATGCCTGGGCATCAGGAGCCGATGAAGGACGTGGGAGGCCGCGATAGTCCTCGGGGAGTTGTCAACCGAGCTGTGATCCGAGGGTGTCCGAATGGGGTAACCCGGCAGCCGTCATGGGCTGTCACCCCCGCTTGAATGTATAGGGCGGGTGGAGGGAACGCGGGGAAGTGAAACATCTCAGTACCCGCAGGAGAAGAAAACAACCGTGATTCCGTGAGTAGTGGCGAGCGAAAGCGGAGGAGGCTAAACCCCGCCTGTGTGAGAGCCGGCAGGTGTTGCTGGTGGGGTGTTGTGGGGCGTCATGGCCTGGGTCTGCCGGCCCGGGGCGTGGTGGTGGATGGTTAGTCGAAGGCGTTGGGACGCGTCGGCGTAGAGGGTGAGACCCCCGTAGGCGAAAACCGTTCATGGCTGCGTGGTGGCGTGCCCGAGTAGCAGCGAGCCCGTGGAATTCGCTGTGAATCTGCCGGGACCACCCGGTAAGCCTGAATACTTCCTGGTGACCGATAGCGGACGAGTACCGTGAGGGAAAGGTGAAAAGTACCCCGGGAGGGGAGTGAAACAGTACCTGAAACCGTGTGCCTACAAGCCGTCAGAGCCCGTGACGTGTTGCGGGTGATGGCGTGCCTTTTGAAGAATGAGCCTGCGAGTTAGCGGTGCGTGGCGAGGTTAACCCGGGTGGGGTAGCCGTAGCGAAAGCGAGTCCGAACAGGGCGGTGGTAGTCGCGTGCTCTAGACCCGAAGCGGGGTGATCTACCCATGGCCAGGGTGAAGCGCCGGTAAGACGGTGTGGAGGCCCGAACCCACCAGGGTTGAAAACCTGGGGGATGAGCTGTGGGTAGGGGTGAAAGGCCAATCAAACTCCGTGATAGCTGGTTCTCCCCGAAATGCATTTAGGTGCAGCGTCGTGTGGTACTCACCGGAGGTAGAGCACTGGTTGGCCTAGGGGGCCTACAAGCTTACTGAAGTCAGCCAAACTCCGAATGCCGGTGAGCGTGCAGCGCGGCAGTGAGACTGCGGGGGATAAGCTTCGTAGTCGAGAGGGAAACAGCCCAGATCGCCGGCTAAGGCCCCTAAGCGTGCGCTAAGTGGGAAAGGATGTGGGATCGCCCAGACAACCAGGAGGTTGGCTTAGAAGCAGCCATCCTTGAAAGAGTGCGTAATAGCTCACTGGTCAAGTGGTCCTGCGCCGACAATGTAGCGGGGCTCAAGCGCACCGCCGAAGCCGCGGCAACACCACGAACGTTCACTCTCTCCCGTGTGGTGGGGGTGTGATGGTGGTGTTGGGTAGGGGAGCGTCATGCGGGTGGTGAAGCGGCGGAGTGATCCAGCCGTGGAACCCGTGTGAGTGAGAATGCAGGCATGAGTAGCGATAGCAGAGTGAGAAACTCTGCCGCCGGATGACCAAGGGTTCCTGGGCCAGGTTTTTCCGCCCAGGGTGAGCCGGGACCTAAGGCGAGGCCGACAGGCGTAGTCGATGGACAACGGGTTGATATTCCCGTGCTCGTGTAGGCGCGTCCCTGGCCAGGCCTGGTGTGCTAACCGCCCGAACCATCCCTGTCTCCTTCGGGAGCTGGTGGTGGGGAGCGCGGGACCCCGCCTGGTAGTAGCCAAGCGATGGGGTGACGCAGGAGGGCAGCTCCGCCAGTGAGTGGTAGTGACTGGTGCAAGCGTGTAGGCCGGTCCGTAGGCAAATCCGCGGGCCATGATGGCTGAGACGTGACGCATAGCCGTTGAGGCGAAGCAGAGTGATCCCATGCTGCCGAGAAAAGCCTCTAGCGAGTTCCTACGCGACCCGTACCCCAAACCAACACAGGTGGTCAGGTAGAGAATACCGAGGCGTTCGAGCGAACTGTGGTCAAGGAATTCGGCAAAATGCCCCCGTAACTTCGGGAGAAGGGGGGCCCTGGGGCCTGAAACCCCTTTGCGGGTTAGGGCTGTGGGGCCGCAGAGACCAGGGGGAAGCGACTGTTTACTAAAAACACAGGTCCGTGCGAAGTCGCAAGACGAGGTATACGGACTGACTCCTGCCCGGTGCTGGAACGTTAAGGGGACCGGTTAGGCCGCCAGGCCGAAGCTGAGAACTTAAGCGCCAGTAAACGGCGGTGGTAACTATAACCATCCTAAGGTAGCGAAATTCCTTGTCGGGTAAGTTCCGACCTGCACGAATGGAGTAACGACTTCCCCGCTGTCTCGACCACAGACTCGGCGAAATTGCACTACGAGTAAAGATGCTCGTTACGCGCGGCAGGACGGAAAGACCCCGGGACCTTCACTACAGCTTGGTATTGGTGCTCGGTTCGGCTTGTGTAGGATAGGTGGGAGACTGCGAAGCCCGCACGCCAGTGCGGGTGGAGTCATCGTTGAAATACCACTCTGGTCGAATTGGGCATCTAACCTCGGGCCATGATCTGGTCCAGGGACAGTGCCTGGTGGGTAGTTTAACTGGGGCGGTTGCCTCCCAAAGAGTAACGGAGGCGCCCAAAGGTTCCCTCAGCCTGGTCGGCAACCAGGTGTCGAGTGCAAGTGCACAAGGGAGCTTGACTGTGAGACCGACGGGTCGAGCAGGGACGAAAGTCGGGACTAGTGATCCGGCACCACCACGTGGTTGGGGTGTCGCTCAACGGATAAAAGGTACCCCGGGGATAACAGGCTGATCTTGCCCAAGAGTCCATATCGACGGCATGGTTTGGCACCTCGATGTCGGCTCGTCGCATCCTGGGGCTGGAGTAGGTCCCAAGGGTTGGGCTGTTCGCCCATTAAAGCGGTACGCGAGCTGGGTTTAGAACGTCGTGAGACAGTTCGGTCCCTATCCGCCGCGCGCGCAGGAGACTTGAGGAAGGCTGTCCCTAGTACGAGAGGACCGGGACGGACGAACCTCTGGTGTGCCAGTTGTCCCGCCAGGGGCACGGCTGGTTGGCTACGTTCGGAAGGGATAACCGCTGAAGGCATCTAAGCGGGAAGCCCGTTCCAAGATGAGGTCTCCCACCCCTTCGAGGGTTAAGGCCCCCACCAGACCAGTGGGTTGATAGGCCAGACATGCACGCACCGCAAGGTGTTCAGTGGACTGGTACTAATAGGCCGAGGACTTGCCCAACACACCACCACCGCCCACACAGGGCGAACAACCAAGAACCAAGCACCGCTCGCGTCCACCCACCGCACCCCCCACCACACCCCACCCCTGGTGGAGGTGGTTCGGTGTTCCGGTGGCCACAGCGGAGGGGAAACGCCCGGACCCATCCCGAACCCGGAAGCTAAGCCCTCCAGCGCCGATGGTACTGCGACCGCCAGGTCGTGGGAGAGTAGGACACCGCCGGAACACCCAACCACCCCCACCACCACACGGGGAAACATCTCGAGAGCGCACAGCGCGGTCCGTTGGACCGCGTGACACATCGGGGCAGGACCATTCGCGTCCTGCCCCGTTTCGTCGTGTCAGGAGGACGATCGGTGACCGTGGACCCGCCGTCAGGGGAGCACGCCGATAGGGGCCGACCCGACCGCTCGTCCTCGACGCGGCACGACTCGCGTCCGGACTCCGCCCCTCGAGGTGGCGACTCCCGCGGGCGGTCCCAGGGACCGTCCGGCGGCGGGCCGCGGCGCGGCGGTGACCGCAACGGCCCACCCGACGACCGTGGCGGCCGCTCCCGCGGCGGCCCCGACGACCGTGGTCGCGAGGGCGGTCGGCGCGAGGGTCCCGGCGGTGGCCGCGGCGGTCATGGCGGCGGTCGACCGAGCCGCTTCGGCGGGGACCGGCCGCGCGACGACCGCGACCGCGGTTCCCGTGGTGGCGGTCGGCCCGGCGGGTATCGCGACGGTTCCTCCGGGGACCGCGGCCGTGGTCCGCGCGATGCTGATCGCGGCCGCGGAGGCGCGCCGGGTCAGGGTGGTCAGAGCAGCCAGGGCGCTCCCGGCGGCCGAAGGGACCGTCCGTGGCGCGAGGACCGGCCGCGCAACGACGGCCCGCGCAACGACCGCCCGCGCAACGACCGGGCGCGTGATGACCGGCCCGGGAGCGACCGTTCCGGCGATGATCGGTCCCGGGACGACCGGCCCCGTGACGACCGGCCCCGGCACGACCGGCCCCGGGACGACCGTCCCCGCGAGGACCGGCCGCGTGACGAGCGCTCCCGTCACGACCGGCCGCGCGACGACCGCGCCCGTGGCGGGCGTCCCCGGCACGACGGTTCGCCTGCCCGGGACGATGATCGGGGAAGGCCGCGTGGGGACGAGCGTGGTGACGCCCGCGACCACCGTCGTGCCGGATCGGGGCGCGACCAGGCGGCCGGCGGCCGGACCGGTGGTCATGACGACCGCCGGGGCAGCCGGCGTCCCGACGGTCGTTCGCCGGCGCGGCGGGACGACCGGGGCAGCTCTCCGGCCCGTGGACGCGACGACCGCCCGGGCCGGCGGGGAGACGACCGTCCGCGGGGGGCGGACCGGCGTGGCCCGCGCGGCGCCGACGACCGTCGGGATCGCCGGGTCGCGGGGGCCGAAGCGGCCGAGGGGCGTCCCCGCGCCGAGGACCGCCCGGTGCGCCGCCACCAGGACGCCGCGCCGCGCCCGGTCGAGCCGGCTCTGCCGGACGACGTGACCCCGGAGCTGCTCGACCAGCAGGTCCGGCGCGACCTGCGGGGCCTGCCCAAGGACCTCGCCGACACCGTGGCGCGCCACCTCGTCGCCGTCGGGGAGCTCATCGAGGACGACCCGGACGCGGCGCTCGCGCACGCCCGCTTCGCCCGGCACCGGGCCTCGCGCGTCGCGGTCGTGCGTGAGGCGTCGGGGCTCGCCGCCTACCACGCCGGCGAGTGGGCCGAAGCCCTCTCCGAGCTCCGGGCCAGCCGGCGGATGGGCGGCGCCGCGCACGTGGCGGTGATGGCCGACGCCGAGCGGGCCCTGGGTCGCCCGGAGCGCGCGCTGGAGATCGCGCGGAGCCCGGAGTCGGCGGACCTGCCACGCGACGAGGCGATGGAACTGCTGATCGTCACGTCCGGGGCGCGACGGGACCTCGGTGAGCACGCGGCCGCGGTGGTGGGGCTGCAGGTCCCGGAGCTCGACGTCCGTCGTGAGGATCCGTGGACGTCGCGGCTGTTCTACGCCTACGGCGAGGCGCTGCTCGGTGCGGGCCGCCGCGACGACGCCGTCCGCGCGTTCCTCGACGCCGCCCAGACCGACGCCGATGGCGAGACCGACGCGGAGGAGCGGGCAGCGCTCGTCGCGGCAGGCGTCGACACCCCGCCCGGTGAGATCGACGACCCGACCGACGTCGACGACGGTGACGACGCTGTCGACGACGAGACCCCCGACGAGGCTCCCGGCGACGCTCCCGGCGACGCCGTCCGCGGCACGGCCGAGGAGACGGAGGACCCCTCCCGATGACGCGGCACGACGCGCTGCTCGTCGACCTCGACGGCACCGTCTACGCCGGTTCCGACCCGATCCCCGGGGCGGTCGAGGCCCTCGAGGCCGCCAGGGAGCAAGGGCTGGCCGTCTCCTACGTCACCAACAACGCCTCGCGCTCCCCGGCCGAGGTGGTCGAGCACCTCACCCGGCTGGGGCTGATCCTCACCGCGGACGACGTCGTCACCAGCGCCCAGGCCGGCGCGGCCGTCCTGGCGCAGCAGTGCGACCGGGGTGCGAAGGTGCTGGTCGTGGGGACGGAGGCGCTCGCCGACGAGGTGCGCGAGGTCGGCCTGGAGCCGGTGCGGTCCGCCGACGACGACCCGGTCGCCGTCGTGCAGGGGCACGACCCGGACACCGGGTGGCGCCGGCTCGCGGAGGCATCGCTCGCCCTCGGGCGCGGCGCGACCTGGGTGGCGACCAATGTCGACACCACGCTGCCCAGCGACCGCGGGATCATGCTGGGCAACGGCTCGATGGTCGCGGCGCTGCGCACCGCCACCGGGAGGGAGCCGCAGGTCGCGGGCAAGCCGGCCGCGCCGTTGCTGCGCCAGGCGATCGAGCGGGCCGGGGCGTCGACGCCACTGGTGGTCGGCGACCGGCTCGACACCGACATCGCCGGCGGCCACGCGGTCGAGGCCGACACCCTGCTGGTGCTCACCGGCGTCTCGACGCCCGCCGACGTCCTCGCCGCCCCCGCGGACCAGCGCCCGACCCACCTCGCTGCCGACCTGGGCGCCCTCGCCGACGTCGACGCGGTCCGGGTCGACGCCGGGAGCGGGTGGCGGGCCGAGATCGACGACGGCGTGCTCGAGCTGACCGCCCCCGACGACGCCGCCACCGACGACCGGTCGGCGCAGATCACCGCGCTGCGCACCCTGTGCCGGGCATGGTGGTCCGAGGGCGCGGACACCGAGCCCGCGGTGCGTCCGTGCGACGCGCGCGCCGACGCGGTCGTGACCGCGCTCGCGCTGCCCCGGGCGGCGACGGGTTAGCGTGGAGGGCGTGGATCACGAGGGCCCGGACCCGCTGGCGCGGCTGCGCGCGGCCGCGGCCGCCGTCGCGGACCTGGATGCGCCCGACGAGAGCGCCGCACAGGACGCCGGGTTCGACGTGACGGAGCACGCGGGCCGGTTCTCCGAGCTGCACGACGCGCTGGTGACCGTGCTCGCCGACGTCGACCGGGGCTGACCCGGTGGCCCGCACGACGAGCCGTCGCCTGCGCCTCGACGCCGAGCTGGTCCGGCGCGGCCTGGCCCGGTCCCGCGAGCACGCCGCCGCCCTGATCGCCGGCGGGCGCGTCACGGTGGGCGGCGCCGTGGCCCACAAGCCGGCGACCGGCGTCGAGACCGCGGCCGCCGTCGTCGTCGCCCCCGAGCCCGACGGCACCGTCGACGACTGGGCCAGCCGCGGCGCGCACAAGCTGCTCGGGGCGCTCGAGGCCTTCGGCGACGTCGTCGTCGAGGGGCGGCGTTGCCTGGACGCGGGCGCGTCCACCGGCGGTTTCACCGACGTCCTGCTGCGCCGCGGCGCGCGGGAGGTGGTGGCCGCCGACGTCGGGTACGGGCAACTGGTGTGGTCACTGCGTACCGACGACCGCGTGACGGTCCTCGACCGCACCAACGTCCGCACCCTGACCCCGGAGGCGATCAACGGGCGGGTCGACCTCGTCGTGGCCGACCTGTCGTTCATCTCGCTGCGGCTGGTGCTCGACGCCCTCGCGGCGTGCACCGCCGACGACGGCGAGCTGCTGCCGATGGTGAAGCCCCAGTTCGAGGTGGGGAAGGACCGCCTGGGCCACGGCGGGGTCGTCCGCGACCCCGCACTGCGCGCCGAGGCGGTGGGAACCGTCGTCGCGGCCGCCCGGGAGCGCGGCCTCGGGCTCGTCGACGTGACCGCCAGCCCCCTGCCGGGACCGTCGGGCAACGTCGAGTACTTCCTGCGGCTGCGACGGGCGACGGACTCGACGCCGGACGACTTGGCCCGCGATGCGAAGCGGGTAGCCCGGGCGGTGCAGGAGGGCCCCACATGACGGGAGACACCGTGGCGCGGGACGCGCTCATCGTCGTCCACACCGGCCGGGAGGCCACGCGGAAGGTGGCCTCGACCGTCGCGGCACGGCTGCACGAGGCCGGCTTCACGCTGCGGGTGATGCCCGACGAGTACTCCACGGACGCCCACCTCTTCGACGACCTGCCCGACGACGAGCGTCCGCTGCGCATCGACCCCGACGACGAGGCGGCCAACGGCGCCGAGATCGTCATCGTGCTCGGCGGCGACGGCACGCTGCTGCGGGCCGCGGAGCTCGCGCGGACGGCGCGGGTGCCGCTGCTGGGCATCAACCTCGGACGGGTCGGGTTCCTCGCGGAGGCCGACCTCGACGACGTCGACGAGGTGGTCGACGCCGTGGTCTCGCGCACCTATCACGTCGAGGAGCGGATGACGGTGGACGTCGTCGTCCGATCCGACGGCCGGCACCTGGGCCGGACCTGGGCGCTCAACGAGGCCATCGTGGAGAAGACCAACTGGGCGAAGCTGCTCGACGTCGTCCTCGAGGTCGACGACCGGCCGGTGTCGGAGTTCGCCTGCGACGGGGTGCTGTGCGCGACGCCGACCGGCTCGACCGCCTACGCCTACTCCGCGGGCGGCCCCGTGGTGTGGCCCGAGGTCCAGGCGATGCTGCTGGTGCCGTCGAACGCGCACGCGCTGTTCGCGCGGCCGCTCGTGGTGTCCCCGGAGTCGCGGGTCGCGCTCGAGGTGTCGCAGCGGGGCGATTCCGGCGTGCTGGTGTGCGACGGGCGCCGGACGATGGACCTGCCGCCGGGCTCGCGGGTGGAGATCGCGCGCGGCACCTCGCCCGTCATGCTGGTGCGGCTGCACAGCCAGCCGTTCACCGACCGGCTGGTGCGCAAGTTCGAGCTACCGGTCCAGGGCTGGCGGGGCCGGCGCGTCGACTGACCGCGAGGACGCTGCGGCGCCGTTCACCGAGGCCGTCCCGCCGTTCGACCAGGTGTTCGATCGGGATCGGCGTGTTCGAGCCCGGGTGTCGGACCCCGTCGTTACAGTGACGGCCGTGCTCTCCGAGCTGAGAATCCAGGGCCTCGGCGTGATCGAGGACGCGACCCTGGAGCTGCACCCGGGACTCACCGCGGTGACCGGCGAGACCGGCGCCGGGAAGACCATGGTGATCACCGGGCTGCACCTCCTGGGCGGTGGACGGGCGGACTCCTCGCGCGTGCGCCGCGGCGCGTCCCGCGCGGTCGTCGAGGGGCGCTACGTCCTGCCCGCGACCGCGGACGATCCCGGCGCCACCGGTGACACCGGCCGCGCCGTCGACGAGGCCGAGACGCGCGACGCGGCCGAGATCGCCCGGGATGCCGGAGCCGCGCTCGACGACGACGGCTCGCTCATCGCGGCCCGCACCGTGACCGCCGACGGCCGTTCGCGGGCCCACCTCGGGGGCCGCTCGGTGCCCCTCGGGGTGCTCTCCGACGTCGCCGACGTCTCGCTGGCCGTCCACGGCCAGCACGAGGCGCTGCGGCTCCTGCGCCCCGCCGAGCAGCGTGCGGTGCTCGACCGGTTCGCCGGGGCGCCGGCCGCCGAGGCGCTTGCGCGCTACCGGGACACCCGCGCGCGGTGGCGGTCCACGGTGAGCGAGCTCGCCGAGCGCCGCGAGCACACCCGCGAGATGGCCCGCGAGGCCGACCTGCTGCGCCACGGCCTCACCGAGATCTCCTCGCTCGACCCGCAGCCGGGCGAGGACGCGGCCCTCGTCGCCGAGGCCCGGCGCCTGGCCGACGTGGACGACCTGCGCTCGGCCGCCCTGACCGCGCTCGCCGCCGTCGCGGGCCCACCCGACGGCACCGGCGACGAGCCCGACGCCACCGCCATGGTCGGCGAGGCCCGTCGCTCGCTCTCCGGCACCGAGGACCCCCGGCTCACGGCCCTCGAGCCGCGGCTCGCGGAGGTGTCCACGCTGCTCACGGACGTGGCCGCGGAGCTGTCCGGCTACCTCGACGGTCTCGAGGCCGACCCGGAGCGGCTCGCGCAGGTGCTCGAGCGCCAGGCCGCGCTCAAGGGGCTCACCCGCAAGTACGCCGCCGACGTGGACGGTGTCCTCGCCTGGGCGCAGACCGCCCGCGAGCGGCTGGAGTCCCTCGACGTCTCCGACGAGGCCCTGGCCGCGCTCGCCGCGGAGGCCGACCGTCTCGCGGGCGAGCTCGCCGAGCGGGCCGCCGCCCTGACCGCCGTACGGGCCGAGGCGGCCGAGCGGCTCGCGAAGGCCGTCACCACCGAGCTCGACGGGCTCGCGATGGCGGCCGCGTCGGTGAGCGTGGTCGTGGGGCGCAAGGCCGCCGGGCCCGCGGATCCGGCCGGGCTCGACGTGCCCGGCGCCGGGCGGGTCGTCACCGGCCCCGACGGGGTCGACGAGGTGGAGCTGCTGCTCGCCCCGCACGCGGGGGCGCCGCCGCTGCCGATCGCGAAGGGCGCCTCGGGCGGCGAGCTCTCCCGGGTGATGCTCGCGGTCGAGGTGGTCCTCGCGGGCGCGGACACCGTCCCGACGCTGGTCTTCGACGAGGTCGACGCGGGGGTCGGCGGGCACGCGGCTGTGGAGATCGGACGCCGGCTCGCCCGGCTCGCCGAGACCCACCAGGTCGTCGTCGTCACCCACCTCGCCCAGGTCGCGGCGTATGCCGATCGGCAGCTGATGGTGGACAAGGGCGCGGCTGCGACTCAGGACGGGGGCGAGGGCGTGACCCGCAGCTCGGTCCGCAACCTCGATGACTCCGAGCGGGTGGTGGAGCTCGCCCGGATGCTGGCGGGGACCGAGGAGACCGAGACCGGCCGCGCCCACGCCGAGGAACTGCTGGCGGCGGCGCAGGACAAACGGGGCGGGTCGGCGCCGACACCGATCACCAAGGGGGTGACCAAGGTCCGGCCACGCGGCGAGCGCCGGACCGGACGCCGCGCCGGCTGACATCGTCGGGATCGGCCGCCGACCGGCTCAGCGGTGAGACCCGTGTGACGGATGGGGACACCGAGCCGGGTGAGGCGGACGTGTTCCGTCGGCGTGGCGTCGTGGCGCCGGCCGGCCGGCCAGCCACCATCGGGCCATGCGATGGCCAGGGCGGGGAGCGCGGACCACGGAGGCGCCGCCCGGCGTCAGCGGCACGGCCCGGCTGGGCCGGGGCGGTGCGGGGAGCGCCGGGGCGGCCTACCTGCGCCGGCTCGGCCCCGGCGACGTGGCCGTGATCGACCAGGTCGACCTCGACCGGGCCACGGCCACGGCGCTGCTCGACGCGGGCGTGGTCGGCGTGGTCAACGCCGCGCCGTCGATCTCGGGGCGCTACCCGAACCTCGGCCCGGAGATCCTCGTCGAGGCCGGGGTCGTGCTGATCGACGACTGCGGGTCCGGCGTGTTCAGCGAGCTCGCCGAAGGCGCGACGGTCCGGCTGCACGACGCCGCGGTCCACGTCGGCGACCGCGAGGTGCTCCGCGGCTTCGCCCAGGACCGCGAGACCGTCGCCGAGCTGCTCGACGACGCCCGCGGGGGCATGGCGGCCCAGCTCGAGGCCTTCTCGGCGAACACCAGCGAGTTCCTCGGCCGGGAGCGGGCGCTGCTCGTCGACGGCTTGGGCGTCCCCGCGGTCGCGACGACGATGCGCGAGAAGCACGTCGTCGTCGTGGCGGGCGGCTCCGAGTCGCTGCCCGAGCTCCGCTCGATCGCGGGCTACCTGCGCGAGCACAAGCCCGTGCTCGTCGGGGTCGGCGAGGGAGCGGCGACGTTGCGCGACGCCGGGCACACCCCGGCCGTCGTGCTCGGCACGGTCGCCGAGCTGGACCCGGTCCTCGCGCGCCGTGCGGCCGACGTCGTCGTGCCCGCCGACAGCGACGGCCACATCGCGGGCCTCGCCCGGCTGCAGGACCTCGGGGTCGACCCCGTGCCGTTCGCGTCCTCGGCGAACCCGGAGGACATGGCGCTGCTCCTCGCGCACGCCCACGGCGCGGCCCTCGTCGTCGCGGTCGGGTTCGACGCGAGCCTCGGCGGCTTCCTCGACCGGGGGCGCTCCGGCTCGATCCCCTCGACCTTCCTCACCCGGCTGCGGCTGGGCACCACCCTCGTCGACGCTCCCGCGGTCCGTGCGCTGCACCGCACCCGGGGCTCGGCGACGGTGCTCGCGCTGCTGCTGGCGTCGGTGCTCGCCGCGGCGGTCGTCGCGGCGGTGGCGCTCGGCGCGGGTCCCTCGCTCCTGCTGCTGCTCGAGGCCGCCGGCCGCGCCCTCGCAGCCTGGGCCACCGACGTCTTCCGGAGCGTCGTCGGATGATCTCGTTCCGCTACCACGTCGTGTCGGTCTGCGCGGTCCTGCTGGCCCTCGGGCTCGGTGTCGCCCTCGGGGCGTCGTCGCTGTCACAGCCGTGGGTCGGTGCCGTGCGCACCGACCGCGCCGACCCCGCCGGGCAGGTCGGCGCCCTCACCGCCGACCGGGACGCCGCGCGCGCCGCCCAGGCACAGTCCGACCGGGTACTGAGTGCCGCGGCGCCCGCCCTCCTCGCCGGGCGGCTCGCCGACCGCCGCGTCGTCCTGCTGGCGGCACCGAACGCCGTCCCCGCCGATCTCGACGCGGTGTCGGGCCTGGTCGCGGAGGCCGGTGGCACGGTGACCGGACAGCTCGGCCTCACCGGGGCCGCGCTCGCCCCCGACCGGGCCGACGCGCTGCGCACGCTCGTCACGCGGGTGCTGCCGGCCGGCGTGCAGCTCCCGGCGACCACCGACGCCGGCACCCTCACCGGGGCGCTGCTGGGCTCCCTGATCACCACCGGGAAGGGCCCGTCGAGCAGCCCCGCCGAGGTCGGGACGGCCTTCACCGCCCTCGTCGACGGCGGCTTCCTCAGGCCGGGCCCGGCACCGGCTCCCGCCCAGGTGGCGCTCGTCGTCACCGGCGACGGCGGCGCGATGCCCCCCGACGCGGCCGGGCGCGCCACCACCCTCGCCCACCTCGCCGGCGCGGTGCACGCCGGGGGCGCCGGCACCGTCGTCGCCTCCCGGGCCGCTTCGGGCGAGGTCGCGGCGGTGCGCGCCGACCACGGTCTGTCCGGGGTGTCGACGGTCGACGGGATCGGGACGACGGCCGGCCGGATCGCCGCGGTGCTGGCCGCGGGCGAGCAGGCCGCGGGCCGGTCCGGCAGCTACGGCACCGCGCCGGGGGCGGCCGCCCTCCCGGGTGTGGGTGCGGCGCCCTCCTGACAGGGAGTCGGACCAGGTCAGCGCGCGGCCGGTGTTACGGTGGGGTCCCGTGGACCGGTGCCCGAACGCCCGATACTCCCGGATCGATCCCCTCCCCACCAGGCGCACGGCCCGCGCCCTGACCGGAGGGATGTGACGATGCAGCACTCGCGCAGCACGAAGCACGTCTTCGTCACCGGCGGCGTCGCCTCCTCGCTCGGCAAGGGTCTGACCGCCTCGAGCCTCGGTCAGCTGCTCACCAGCCGTGGGCTGCGGGTGACGATGCAGAAGCTCGACCCCTACCTCAACGTCGACCCCGGGACGATGAACCCGTTCCAGCACGGCGAGGTCTTCGTGACCGAGGACGGGGCCGAGACCGACCTCGACATCGGGCACTACGAGCGGTTCCTCGACCGCGACCTCAACGCCCGCGCCAACGTCACCACCGGCCAGGTGTACTCCGAGGTGATCGCCAAGGAGCGCCGCGGTGAGTACCTCGGGGACACCGTGCAGGTCATCCCGCACATCACCGACGAGATCAAGTCGCGGGTGCTCGCGATGCGTGACGTCACCGAGGGTTCCGCGCCCGACGTCGTCATCACCGAGATCGGCGGCACCGTCGGCGACATCGAGTCGCTGCCCTTCCTCGAGGCCGCCCGCCAGCTGCGCCACGAGATCGGCCGCGACGACTGCTTCTTCCTGCACGTGTCGCTGGTGCCGTTCCTCGCCCCGTCGGGGGAGCTGAAGACCAAGCCGACCCAGCACTCCGTGGCCGCGCTGCGCAACATCGGTATCCAGCCCGACGGTCTCGTGCTGCGCGCCGACCGGGCCATCCCCGAGGAGATGACCCGCAAGATCTCCCTGATGTGCGACGTCGAGGACGACGGCGTCGTCGCCTGCCCAGACGCGCCGTCGATCTACGACATCCCCAAGGTGCTGCACTCCGAGGGCCTGGACGCCTACGTGGTGCGCCGGCTCGGGCTGCCGTTCCGCGACGTCGACTGGACGGTGTGGGGCGACCTGCTCGATCGGGTGCACCAGCCGGGAGAGACGGTGACCATCGCCGTCGTCGGGAAGTACGTCGACCTGCCCGACGCGTATCTCTCGGTGACCGAGGCGGTTCGCGCCGGCGGCTTCGCGCACCGTGCCAAGGTCGACATCCGGTGGGTGCCCTCCGACGGGTGCGCGACCCCGGCCGGGGCGTCAGCCGCGCTCGCCGGGGTGCACGGGGTCCTCGTCCCCGGCGGGTTCGGCATACGCGGCATCGAGGGCAAGATCGGCGCGCTCGACCACGCCCGCCGCCACGGCATCCCCGCCCTGGGCCTGTGCCTGGGCCTGCAGTGCATGGTCATCCACGCCGCCCGCGCCCTCGCCGGCATCGAGGACGCCCACTCCGCGGAGTTCGACCCGGCCACCCCGAACCCCGTGATCTCGACGATGGCCGAGCAGACCGACGTCGTCGCCGGCGAGCGGGACATGGGCGGCACGATGCGCCTCGGCGCCTACCCCGCGGTCCTCATCCCGGACACGATCACCCGCGCCGCGTACGGCACCGGCAAGGTGTCCGAGCGCCACCGGCACCGCTATGAGGTGAACAACGCCTACCGCGAGCGGCTGGCCGAGGCCGGGCTGGTGTTCTCGGGGACCTCGCCGGAGGGGACGCTCGTCGAGTTCGTCGAGCTGCCGCGCTCGACGCACCCGTTCTTCGTCGGCACCCAGGCCCACCCGGAGCTCAAGTCGCGCCCGACGCGGGCCCACCCGCTGTTCGCCGCGTTCGTGGCCGCGGCGCTGCGCCACGACGCGTCGTCGCGGCTCTTCGGCCCGGACGAGGAGGAGCCGGTGATCGCGAGCGAGGGCCCGGCGCCCGAGGGCTGGGACAGGCGCGACGACGTCGCGGGTGTCGACGGCGCCGACGGCCTGCGCGTGCACCAGACGGTGTCGCGGTGACCCCGGAACCGTCGAGGACCGCACCGCCGGTCGCGCGGACGCCCGACACGCTGGCCGACCCGCACCACGGGCACCCGCAGCACTCGTTCGACGTCGTCTCCTCGACGACGCTCTACGACGGCGCGATCTTCGCGCTGCGCGGGGACGAGGTCCGCATGCCCGGCGGCCGGGTCGCGACGCGGGAGAAGGTCGAGCACTTCGGGGCGGTCGCGATCGCCGCGCTCGACGACACCGAGCGGCTCGTCATGATCTACCAGTACCGGCCCGCGATCGGCCGGCGGATCTGGGAGATGCCGGCCGGTCTGCTCGACAGTGGCTCGGACGAGGAGCCTGTGGAGGCGGCGAAGCGCGAGCTCGTCGAGGAGGTCGGGGTCACCGCGGCCGACTGGTCGACGCTCGTGGACGTCGTCGGGTGCCCCGGCTTCGCCGACGAGTCGGTGCGGGTCTTCCTCGCCCGCGGGCTGCACGACGTGGACCGGCCCGCGGCCACCGACGACGAGGAGGCCGACCTGGTCGTCCGGCGCGTGCCGCTGTCCGACCTCGTCACCGGGGCGATGTCGGGGGACCTGGTCAACGGGCCGTGCATCGCCGGGGTGTTCGCGGCCGCCGAGGTGGTCGCCGGACGGTTCAGTCCCCGCCCGGTCGACGCCCCGTGGGTGGACCGGCCGACCGACTACGCCCGGCGTCGCCAGGGCTGAGCACCCGACGTCGGCGAGGCAGGCCCTGGGCCGCGTCGGTCCCGGACACGGCCGCGCCCGCGGGTTAGCGTCGGCGCCACCGGCGGGAGGTGGGCGACGTGGCACAGCAGGGGGAGACGGTCGCCGAGCCCTCGGACGAGCTCACCGACGCCGTCGCGACCTACCTCGACCACCTCGACGTCGAGCGCGGCATGTCGCGGCACACGCTCTCCAACTATCGCCGCGACCTCACCCGCTACCTCGAGCACCTCGCCCGTGCGGGACGCACCGCGCTGGCCGAGGTCGGCGAGTCCGACGTCGGGTCGTTCCTCGTCGCGCTGCGCCGCGGCGACGACGAGCATCCGCCGCTGGCGGCGTCGTCGGCCTCGCGCGCCGTCGTCGCCGTCCGCGGACTGCACCGGTTCGCCCTGGCCGAGGGGATCGTCGCCCGCGACGTCGCCGCCGACGTCCACCCGCCGGCGGCGGCCAAGCGGCTCCCGAAGGCGCTCGACGTCGCCTCGGTCGAGCGGCTGCTCACCGCGCCGCCGGAGGACGACCCGCGCGGGGTCCGCGATCGGGCGCTCCTCGAGCTGCTCTACTCCACCGGCGCGCGGATCACCGAGATCACCGACCTCGACGTCGACGACGTGGACACCGAGCAGCGCACCGTCGTGCTCACCGGGAAGGGCGGCAAGCAGCGGCTGGTGCCGGTCGGGCGGCCGGCGCTCGCCGCGCTCGAGGCCTACCGGGTGCGGGCGCGGCCGGGGTTCGCGACGCGCGGCCGGGGCACGCCCGCGCTCTTCCTCAACGCCCGCGGGGCCCGGCTCTCCCGGCAGAGCGCGTGGAACGTGCTGCGCGAGGCCGCCGAGCGGGCGGGCATCACCCAGGCGATCTCGCCGCACACCCTGCGGCACTCGTTCGCGACCCACCTGCTCGACGGCGGGGCGGACCTGCGCGTGGTGCAGGAGCTGCTGGGCCACGCGTCGGTGACGACGACGCAGATCTACACGCTGGTCACGGTCGACACGCTGCGCGAGGTGTTCGCGACGTCGCACCCCCGCGCCAGGTGGACCTCACCCGCGTAGCCCACAGACGACGACGAGGGGCGAGTCGCGCTCGGCGAGCCCGGGGACGACGTCGTCGAGGAGCCCGGTGAGCTCGCCGGACGTCGCGACGCGCCGGGCCGGGCAGCCCAGCGCCGTCGCGAGCCCGGCCACGTCGACCTCGGCGAACCCCGGCCACGGCGCCTTGCCCCCGGCCTCGACGGCCAGCCGGTCCATGATCGCGTAGCGGCCGTTGTCCAGGACGAGGACGAGCACGCCGACGCCGTAGTGGGCCGCCGACCACAGCGCCTGCACCCCGTAGAGCGTCGAGCCGTCGCCGACGACGGCCACGACCGGGCGGGTCGGCGCCCCCAGCCGGACCCCGATGGCCGCCGGCACCCCGAACCCCAGGCCGCCCTGGGCGGCGGAGAGGAACCCCAGCGGGGCGCGGGCGGGCACGAGGCGGTGCAGGTCTGGCCGCGACGACGGGGTCTCCTCGACGACGACGGCGTCGGCAGGGAGTCGTGCGGCGAGCTCGCGGAAGACGGTCGGCGGGTCGAGCGGGGCGTCGGCGGGGCCACGAGGGGAGGATTCGGTCGCTCTAGCCGGCCGAGGGTTCCCCTCGTGCGGGGCTGTGGGGGCCGGCGGCAGGGCGGCGGTCAGCGCGGCCACGGTCAGCGCGGGGTCGGCGAGCAGGGCGAGGTCGGCGCGGCTGTGGTGGAGGTCCTCGGCGTCGTCGGTGACCAGCGCGATCGTCGTGCCGGGCGCCACGAGCTCGCCGGGGGAGTACTGGTACTGGCGGAAGACCGGCGCGCCGACCACGAGCAGCAGGTCGTGGGCGCCGAGCGCCTCGCGCAGCGCGGCCCGCTCGGGGGGCAGGTGCCCGGCGAAGAGCCGGTGGTCCTGGGGGAAGCCGGCGCGGGCGGCGAACGCCTCCTGCCACACCGGGGCGCCCAGGTGCTCCGCCAGGCCCACCAGCGCCTCCCAGGCGGCGGGCCCGTCGGCGTCGGCGCCGACGACGAGCGCCGGGTGCCGGGCGGCACCGACGCGACCGGCGAGCTCGGCGACCGCCTCGGGCTCGGGCGCCCGGCTGCGCCGCACCGCGACCGGGCTCGGGAGCGTCCGCGGGTCGGCGGGCGCGTCCCAGTCGTCGCTCGGGACGGTGACGACCGCCGGTCCGCGCGCCGTCGTCGCCTCGTGGAAGGCCCGGTCGACGGCGGCGGGCACGTCCTGGGGGCGCGCCGGGGCGGCCGTCCAGACCGGGTACGAGCCCGCGAGCCCCTCGAGATCGCCGGTGAGGAAGGGCCGCGAGGCGAGGTGGCGGCGGTCCTGCTGCCCGACGAGCACCACCAGCGGCGTCCGGTTCACCCGCGCCGTCGCGAGGGAGCCCACCGCGTTGCCCAGGCCCGCGGTCGTGTGCAGGACGACGAGGGCGGCGCGGTCGGTGGCGGTGGCGTAGCCGGTCGCGAGGCCGACGACGGAGCCCTCGTGCAGCGCGAGCACGAAGTCGAGGTCGTCGGGCAGGTCGGTCAGCAGGCGGATCTCGGTGGACCCGGGGTTGGCGAAGATCCTGTCGAGGCCGCGGCGGCGCAGGACGTCGAAGGTCGCGTCGCGCACCGTCCGTGCGGTACCGGGGTCCGGGCCGGGCTCCACCGGCGCTCCTCTCCGTCGACGGGTCAGGTCGGGGTGCCCTCGGCCGGCGCCCCGGACGCTCCGGGCACCTGCGCCACGTCGTCGCCCTCGGGCGCGGGGCCGGCCCGGCCGACCCCGAGGACGGCCACGGCGCCGAGCGCGGCGACCAGGGCGAACGCGTAGAACCCCCATGGATAGGCGATGCCGGCCGAGAGCAGCGCGCCGCCGAGCGCCGGGCCGGTGATCGCCCCGAGGCGCCCGACCCCGCTCGTCGCGCCGAGAGCCGAGCCGCGGATCGCGGCCGGGTAGTACCGGCCGACCCAGGCGTACACCAGGACCTGCGCGGAGAACACGAAGATCCCTGCGAGCAGGACGACCGCGTACACGCCGAGCCCGGGCAGGCGGATCGAGAGCAGGGCGAGGAACACCGCCGCCAGCACGAACCAGATGATCGTCGCGGTGCGCACCCCGATGCGGTCGGCCACGGACCCGCCGACGAGCATCCCGATGACGGCGCCGACGTTGAGGGTCAGCAGCAGCGCCAGGGCCGCGCCCAGCGGGTAGCCGGCATGGCGCATGATCTCGGGCAGCCAGGTGTTGAGGCCGTAGACGAGCAGCAGGCCCATGAACGAGGCGACCCAGAACGACGGTGGCTCGGGCCCGGCCGTCGCGGAAGAGGGCCCGCAGGGGGTCGGTCCCGCGCCGTCCGGCGGACCCGGCGGTCGCGCGTCCTCGGGCCGGGTCCCGCGGCAGGCGCGTGAGCATCAGCGGCACGAGGAGGAGCGCGGGCACGGCGCCGAGCGCGAACATCACCGGCCAGCCCAGCCGCGTGACGAGCGCGATCCCGAGCAGTGAGGCCGCGACCGCGCCGACGTGGTAGCCGGTCATCATGATCGTCGTCGCCGAGTTCCCGCGGCGGGGCGGGGCGTGCTCGGCGACCGTCGCGAGCGCCACCGGCAGGACGCCGCCGAGTCCCAGCCCGGCCAGGAAACGCAGCACCGTCAGCGACGTCGGTCCAGCGGCCGCCGCGCAGGCGAGGCTCAGCACCGAGAACACGACCACTGACGCGACGAGGGCGCGGCGCCGCCCCACCAGGTCCGACACCGGACCGACCGCGAGCGCCCCCACCATGACGCCCACCAGCCCGACGGTGGCCACCACCGACGCGCTCGCCGGTGTCAGCCCCCACCCGGGGTCGCGGAGCAGCACCGGGAGGACGACGCCGAGGACGACGAGGTCGTAGCCCTCCAGCGCGACCGCGGACCAGCACAGTCCCCGCACCCAGCCCGAGGCGCCCGAGCCGTGCCCGGCCCCGGTACCCGTCGTCGTCGGATCCGACATGAGCCACCTCCCGAACGGGACGTGGCGTCGTCGTCACGCCCCGGGGTCCGGAGTATGGGAGGCCGCACCTCACACCGTCAGCCACTCCTATCACTCAGCGGAACATGCCCCGTGTCCGTTCTCGCTGCGGTGCCCGAGCCGGCGCGACGCGGCCGCGGCGGCCGTCCGCACGGCCGGGATGAACGGCGCGTGCGCCGCGGACACCGGGACCACGACGGCGAGCACGGACCGGGTCGATCAGAGGGGCCGACCCCGCCGGTACACCGTCCGGACCTGCAGGTCCCCGGTCAGCACCACGAGGTCGGCGAATCGTCCCGGCTCCAGCGCTCCGACGCCGTCGAATCCCAGGCTGGCCGCCGGGGTCGTGGAGGTCAGCGCCACCGCCCGGCGCAGGCCCGATGCCCGGTCCGGCGCGTTGGCCACGATCGCGCGGAAGAGTGTGTCCGCGGCGGCGGTGCTGCCCGCGATCGAGCCGCGGTCGGCGAGCCGGGCGACGCCGTCGGTGACCCGGACGTCGAGCGCGCCGAGCCGGTAGCGACCGTCCGGCATCCCGGCGGCGGCCATCGCGTCGCTCACCGCCGCGACCCGGTCCGGGCCGGCCGCGGCGAGAACCAGGTCCCACAACGCCGGGTGTACGTGCAGCCCGTCGGTGACCAGCTCCACGGTGACCCGCGGGTCGCCGAGCAATGCGGCGACGGGGCCGGGCTCGCGGTGGTGCAGCGGCGCCATCGCGTTGAACAGGTGGGTGCCGACCCGAACCCCGGCCTCGATCGCGTCCTTCACCAGTGCGTAGCCCGCGTCGGTGTGCCCGACGGCGGCCAGCGCGCCGGCGTCGGTCACCCGCCGGACGGCGTCGAGGCCGCCCGCCCGCTCCGGGGCCAGGGTGACCATCCGGACCACGCCGGTGCGCAGCAGCGGGCGGAGCTCGGCCGGGTCCGGATCACGCAGCAGCGACGGGTCGTGAGCGCCGCAGCGCCCCGGCGCCAGCCATGGTCCCTCCAAGTGCACACCGGCCAGCTCCCCGTCGGCGACGAGCTCCGCGAGCGCGTCCACCGCGCGGCGCAGCTCCGCCGGCGGCGCCGTGACCAGCGAGGCGAGCGTCGTGGTGGTGCCGTGGGCCCGGTGGAAGGCCACCGCGCGCCGCGCCTGGGCCGGATCCCCGCTCGTGTACTCGCCGCCGCCGCCGCCGTGCACGTGCTGGTCCACGAACCCGGGCACCAGGACCGCAGCCCCCAGCTCGACGTCCGCGGGCCGGGCGGGGCGGCCGGTCCCGGTCGCCGTGATCCGTTCGCCGGTCACCTCCAGCCAGCCCGGCCCGCACGACTCGGGCAGCACGACCGTGTCCGCCGCGAGCAGCGTGGCCACCAGCGCGCTCACAGGGTCTCCGTGACCTTGCGCAGCCCCCGCGGCGCGTCCGGATCACCACCCCGGTCCACCGCGACGTGCCGGGCGAGCAGCTGAAACGGCAGGATCTCCAGCAGCGGGGCGAGCGGCTCGGCGGTCTGCGGCAGCGGCACCGAGGCGCCCGCGCTGCCAACGGTCAGCACGTCCGCGTTCCGCTCGGCCAGCGCGTCGAGCACCGGGCGGAACGCCTCGCCCCCCGCCCCGGCCGACACCACGGCCAGCACCGGGACGCGGGGTTCGACGAGCGCGAGCGGGCCATGCAGCAGGTCGGCACCGGAAAAGGGCTGCGCCGAGACGTACGCGGTCTCCATCAGCTTCAGTGCCGCCTCCCGGGCCGTCGGGTAGGAGTAGCCGCGGCCGGAGGTGATCATACGGTCGGCGAACCGGTACCGGACGGCGAGCGCGGCGATCTCCGGATCTCGGGCGAGCACCTGTTCGCCGAGGTCGGTGAGCCCGCCGACGTCGCCCGACCCGTTCCGCACCCGGTCGAGCAGCAGGTACAGGGCGAGCAGCTGGGCGGTGTAGGACTTGGTCGCAGCGACTGCCCGTTCCGGACCGGCGAGCACGTCGACATGCGCGTGGGACGCCCCGGCGAGCTCCGAGCCGGCGTTGTTGGTGACCGACAGCGTCAGCGCGCCACCGTCGCGGGCCACCTCCAGTGTGCGCAGCAGGTCCGGGGACCCCCCGGACTGGCTGACCGCGACCATCAGCACATCGGTCAGGTCCGGTCGCGCGCCGTAGGCGGTGAACGTCGACGGTGAGACCAGCCCGACCGGGAGCCCGAGCGTGATCTCCATCAGGTACTTCGCGTAGAGCGCGGCGTGGTCGCTCGTGCCGCGGGCGGCCAGTAGCGCGAACCGCGGCGCGCGGCGGCGGATCAGCGCGGCGGCGGCGTCGACGCCGGAGGCGCCGTCCGGTCCGGCCTCCGCGAGCAGCCGGCGCCAGACGGCGGGCTGCTCGGCGGTCTCCGCGGCCATCCGGGATCCGGGGTGGGTCTCCGTGGTGTTGCTCATGAGCTCTCCTCCAGGGAAGGCACGGTGTCGGTCGGGGTGTGCGGTGCGTCGGCCAGGGCGCGCGCCAGGGCCAGCGCGCCGTCGACGGGGTCGGTGCGCAGGACGTGCAGCGCCACGCCCGGCAGCCGCTCGCCCAGCAGGTCCGCCACGGCGGGGTGGTGCACCGCGAACCCGCCGCCGAGCACCACCGGCCCGGCCAGGTCGAGCCGGTCCAGCACGCAGTGGCCGAGATCGGCGAGCGCGTCGGCAGCGCGGGCCAGGATCGCGTCGGCGACCGGGTCGGCTCCGGAGAGTCCGGCCACGGCGCCGGCCCGGCCCGCCCAGTAGCGGCGGTCCGGGCGGCCGTAGACGTGGTCGAGCAGCTGGTCGCAGTCCTCGAGCTGGCAGCTCGCCAGCACCGCCGCGGTGAGCGCGTCATGGGGGAGCCCGCGATCGTGTCGGGCGAGCGCGTGCCGGACCGCCTCGCGGGCCACCCACCAGCCGCTGCCCTCGTCGCCGAGCAGGTAGCCCCAGCCTCCGGCTCGGGCGTGAACGCCGTCGCGGCGGCGCCCCCAGGCGACGGAGCCGGTGCCGGAGATCAGCGCGACGCCTTCGTCGCGTCCGGCCGCCGCGAGCAGAAGCTGGGTGTCGTGCACGACCAGGACCTGCGCGTTCGGCACCCGCTCGGTCACCAGCGCGGTCAGCCGCGCCACGGTGGCGGGGGAGTCGGCCCCGGCGGCGCCGGCGCAGACCGCGGAGACTCCGGTGAGGTCGCCGAGCCTCGCGAGGGCCGCGTCGAGCTGGCGGCCGGCTTCCGTGTCGCCGACCGAGGCGAGGTTGGCACTACCGGTCTCCGACTCGCGACGCACGCCGTCGGTCCAGCGCAGCACCTTGGTCTTGGACCCGCCGATGTCGAGTCCCAGCAGGTCGATCATGACTCGGCCTTCTCCCTGGATGTCGTCCAGGTGCCGCCGTTCTCCCAGTACTGGCGGATGTCCTCGAGCTCCCGGCCCCGGGTCTCCGGGGCGAGGAAGTGGATGAACACCATGGCGAGCAGGGCGAGTCCCCCGAACACCGCGAAGGTGCCGACCCCGCCGAGCCCGGTGAGCAGGGTGAGGAAGACGAAGGCGACCACGGCGTTGGCCACCAGGTCGGCGGTGAGCATGGCGCTCGCCCCGAGCGAGCGCAGCCGCGCCGGGAACGCCTCGCCGGCGTAGACCCACACCAGCGAGCCGAAGCCGAAGGTGTACCCGACCGTGAACAGCACCAGCCCGATGAACCCCAGCACGTTTCCGGCGTCGGTCGCGAACACCACGACGAGGAGCACGTTCGCCAGCACCATGATCCCGATCCCGCCGAGCAGCACCGGGCGTCGCCCCAGCCGGTCCACAGTGGTCAGCGATCCCACGACCGCGATCAGACCGGCGACCTGGACCAGGGCCGGCAGCCCGAGCAGGGCGGCGTTGCCGGTGAAGCCCATCGACTCGAAGATCCGCGGCGAGTAGTAGACGATCGCGTTGATGCCGGTGATCTGGATGAAGAAGCCCAGGCCGAGGACGAACACCGTGGCCCGCAGGTAGGGACGGCGCAACATCTCCCGCCAGGCCCCGCGCCGGGTCGTCTCCCCCGACTCGCTGGTGATCTCGGCGAGGCGGCTCTCACTGTCCGCGTCCGGTTCGAGGCGCTCCAGCACAGCGCGCGCCTCGGCGATCCGTCCGCGCATCGCATACCAGCGGGCGGTGTCCGGCAGCCGCACGATCATCACGGTGACCAGGGCCGCCGGCACGGCCGCGAGCCCCAGCATCCAGCGCCAGCTACCGCCCCCGGAGAGTGCCCATGCGACCAGGTAGCCCGCGATGATCCCGACGACCGTCGCCATCTGGTAGAGCACCAGCAGCGCCCCGCGGATCCGGGCCGGGGAGGACTCCGCCACGAACACCGGGGCTACCACGATGGACACGCCGATCGTCACCCCCAGCAGCAGGCGCGAGGCCAGCAGCATCGGGACGGACACCGACAGCGCCGAGAGCAGCGAGAACACCCCGAACGTGGTGGCCACGCCGATCATGGCCGGCTTCCGGCCGATCCGGTTGGCCAGCGCGCCGCCACCCAGCGCGCCGAGGATCTGGCCGATGACGACGACCGTCGCCACCTGTTCCTGCTGCTGGGTGCTCAGGCCGAAATCGTCGGTCATGAACAGCAACGCGCCAGCGATGTTCGACTGGTCGTACCCGTAGATCACGCCCACGGTCGCCGCCGAGCCCGCCACCAGCGTGCCCAACCGCGAGGCCCCGCGTAGCTCCTGGAGGAATCCCACCGCCCCGCCCTCTCTCTGATTGATCTAGACCAATTTTCTGGTAGGTTGGCATAGACCAATTCACGAGTCAAGGGGGCCGACGATGCAGTCCGGGCTACGGGTGCCGAAGTACTGGACGGTCAAGCAGTCCCTGCTCGACCTCGTCGCCGCAGGGCCGCCGGGGTCCGCGCTGCCGACCGAGCGGGAACTGGCGCAGCGGTTCGCCACCTCGCGTACCACCGTGCGCCAAGCGATCACCGAGCTGGTCACCGAGGGACGGCTGCATCGCACCCAGGGCAGCGGGACCTACATCGCCGAGCCGTTACCGGTGGAGGTACAGCAGCTGACCTCGTTCACCGAGGACCTCGGACCCGAGCGGGTCGCGAACCGGGTCCTCGACGTGCGCACCGACCCGGCCGACGCCGACACCGCCTCACATCTGGGCCTCGCCCCCGGCGAGATCGTGCACGTGGTGGAACGCGTGCGGCTGGTGGACGGCGCGCCGCTGGCCGTCGAGACCGCTCGGCTGGCCGGCGACCTACCCGGGCTGGCGGCCGAGCTGGCGAGCCGGGGGTCGCTCTACGCCACCCTGCGCGAGGTCTACGGCCGGGGTGTCGACCAGGTTCGCGACAGCGTGCAGAGTCGGCTGGCCGACCCGCGCGAGGCCGAGCTGCTCGACGTCGAGACCGGACATCCGCTGCTGCTGATCCGCCGGGTGAGCCACACCGCCGACGGCCGGCCGGTGGAGTGGACGCGGTCGGTGTACCGCGGGGACCGGTTCACCTTCGTCGCGAGCGCCCGCCGGTCCTGCTGAGGTGGGCCGTCGGCAGGTCCATGACGTTGGGGGGAGGGCGTCAGCCGCTCCTCTCACTGAGCGGAATATCCCCCGTGTCCGTTCTCGCTGCGGTGCCCGAGGCGGCGCGACGCGGCCGCGGCCGCCATCCGCACCGCCGGGACGAACGGTGGAAGCGCCGCGGACACCGGGACCACGACGGCGAGCGCGGCCACCACCCGTCCGGTGGCGTCGCGGAGCGGGGCGGCCACGGAGGCCGCCCCCTCGGTCATCTCCTCGCGCGAGAGGCAGTAGTCGGTCCGCCGCACGTCGTCGAGGGCGGTGCGCAGGGCGACGGGGTCGGTGATGGTGCCCGGCGCCAGCCGGGGGAGCCCGCGGGCGATAACCTCATCGACGAGCGCGGCGGAGGCGTGGGCGAGCAGCACCTTCCCGGGCCCGCTCGCGTGCAGCGGCATGTCGCGCCCCACCCGGGAGCGCACCGTGACCGCGTCCTGCGCGCCGGCGAGGCGCTCCACGAACAGCGCCCGGTGCCCGTCGAGGACGACGAGGTGCACGACGTGTCCGGTGGCCGCGGCGAGGTCCTGCAGCGAGGGCAGGGCGGCCTCGCGGAGGTTGCGCGCGGACGGGGCGAGCGCCCCCACGCGCCACAGCCGCATCCCGACCCGGTACCGGCCGCGTCCGACCCGTTCGAGGGCGCCCCAGGCGACGAGCTCGGCCACGATCCGGTGGGCGGTGGCGGGGGGCAGTGACGTGGCGGCCACGATGTCGGCGAGCGCGAGCTCCGGGGCCGCGTCGGAGAACGCGGCGAGCACACCGAGTGCCCGTCCCAGCACCGAGCGCGGAGCATCGCCCGCGGCTCGCTGCGTGGCGCTGGTCATCGCCCGGTATGCCCGGGCGGCGATCTCACCACACCCGGCGAGTCGCGGTGACTCCCGCCGGACCCGCCTCCTAGCCTGATCGGCGACGACGGCTGCGGCATGTCCGCGACGCGGCGAGGCCTGCGGCAGCCGTGTCGGGGACGACGGGGAGGAGGCTCGGGCATGTCGGCACCACTCTTCGACGCCGACTCCCTGCACATGGGGCCGCCGGAGCCGGGCCGGTCCGAGACGGCCACCGGAGGGGCCGGGTCCGCCGATCCCGCGGTACGGCCGCGCCGGGAGCTCCCGGAGCCGGCGCCGCTGAGCGGCCACGGTCCGGCCACGGTCCTGGCGATGTGCAACCAGAAGGGCGGCGTCGGCAAGACCACCTCGACGATCAACCTCGGGGCCGCGCTCGCGGAGTACGGGCGCCGGGTGCTGCTGGTCGACTTCGACCCGCAGGGCGCGCTGTCGGTGGGCCTCGGGGTCCAGCCCCACGAGCTCGACACCACGATCTACAACCTGATCATGGAGCGGTCGGTCACGATCGACGACGTCATCCGCCCGACCACCGTCGAGGGCCTCGACCTGCTGCCGTCCAACATCGACCTGTCGGCCGCCGAGGTGCAGCTGGTCACCGAGGTCGGGCGCGAGCAGACCCTCGGGCGCACGATCGCCCCGGCGGTGGAGCGCTACGACTACGTCCTCGTCGACTGCCAGCCCTCGCTCGGTTTGCTCACCGTCAACGCGCTGTCCTGCGCCGACGGCGTGCTCATCCCTCTCGAGTGCGAGTTCTTCTCGCTGCGCGGGGTGGCGCTGCTCATGGACACCATCGAGAAGGTGCAGGACCGGCTGAACCCCAAGCTGGAGATCACCGGCATCCTGGCCACCATGTACGACCCACGCACCCTGCACACCCGCGAGGTCATGGCCCGCGTCGTGGAGGCGTTCGGCGAGCTGGTGTTCGACACGGTCATCAACCGCACCGTGCGCTTCCCCGAGACCACGGTGGCCGGCGAGCCGATCACCCGGTGGGCGTCGAGGTCGGCGGGCGCGGAGGCCTACCGGGCGCTGGCGCGGGAGGTCCTCGCCCGGTGACGGCACTCGAGGAGGCCCCGGAGCGCGCCGGGTTCCAGGTGCGGCTGGAGAACTTCACCGGCCCGTTCGACCTGCTGCTGGCGCTCATCGGGCGCCACGAGCTCGACGTCACCGAGGTCGCGCTGCACCGGGTGACCGACGACTTCATCGCCTACACCGCCTCGCTCGGCGGCGCGACCGACCTCGAGGAGACCACCGGCTTCCTCGTCGTCGCCGCCACGCTGCTCGACCTCAAGGCCGCGCGCCTGCTGCCGGCGGCCGAGGTCGAGGACGAGGAGGACCTCGCCCTGCTCGAAGCCCGCGACGTGCTGTTCGCGCGGCTGCTGCAGTACCGGGCCTACCAGCAGGTCGCGGCGCTCTTCCGCGAGCTCGAGGGCTCGGCGCGGCGGCGCTACCCGCGGGCGGTGTCGCTGCCCGAGGAGCTGACCGCGCTGCTGCCGCCGGTGGACCTCGGGGTCGATGCCGCCCGGTTCGCCGAGGTGGCGGCGGCGGTGTTCCGCCCGTCCCCACCCCCCACGGTCGGGCTGGACCACCTGCACGCCCCCTCGGTCTCGGTGCCCGAACAGGTCGAGATCATGACCGGTCGGCTGCGCGACGCCGGGCGGTTGACGTTCGCCCAGCTCTGCGCGGACGCCGCGCACGGGGTCGAGGTCGTCGGACGGTTCCTCGGGGTGCTGGAGATGTACCGCTCGCGCCAGGTCGCGCTCGACCAGGACGAGGCGTTCGCCGAGCTCGCGGTGCGCTGGGCGCCGGACTCGGACGACCGGGGCACCGCGGCGCTCGATCCGGCCGGTGCGGACGCGGGCGCGGGCGTGTCGTGAGCGAGCCGGACGAGCTCCCCGCGCTCGGCGCCGACGCCGAGCTGGACGCCGCGATCGAGGCCGTGCTCATGGTCGTCGACGCCCCGGTGCCCGCGGGCCAGCTCGCGGAGGTGCTCGAGGAGCCCGTCGCCCGGGTGTCCGCCGCGCTGGCGCGGCTGGCCGACTCGTACGGCGACCGCGGCTTCGAGCTGCGGGCCACCGACGAGGGCTGGCGCTACGCCTCGCGGGCGCGGTTCGCGCCCTGGGTCGAGCGCTTCGTGCTCGACGGCCAGCGGGCCCGGCTCACGCGCGCGGCGCTGGAGACCCTCGCCGTCGTGGCCTACCGCCAGCCGGTGACGCGCTCGCGGGTGGCGGCGGTGCGCGGGGTCAACGTCGACGGCGTGATGCGCACGCTCACCGCGCGAGGGCTCATCGTCGAGGCGGGCCTGGACGCGTCCACCGGCGGCACCCTGTACCGCACGACCGAGCTCTTCCTCGAGCGCCTCGGCCTCTCCTCGCTCGACGAGCTGCCGCCGATCGCCCCCCTGCTGCCCGAGGTCGACGACATCGACGAGCTGTAGGTGGTGGCCGGCGGCGCCAGCGGAGCCCTATCCGCGTGCTCCCCTGATTGCTTGCATCCAGTGGCAGGAAAGCCCCGTCGTCGCGACGACTACCCTGGAGCCCTGTGACCGACGGTGAGCAGGGTGTCCGCCTGCAGAAGGTGCTCGCGGAGGCCGGGGTGGCCTCGCGGCGGCAGGCCGAGATCCTGATGCGCCAGGGTCGGGTGGAGGTCGACGGCGAGGTCGTCAAGGAGATGGGCCGCCGCGTGGATCCGGCGGCGAGCGTCATCCACGTCGACGGCAGCCGCGTCGTCACCGACGTCGAGACCGTGCACCTCGCGCTGAACAAGCCCGAGGGGATGCTCTCGACGATGTGGGACGAGCACGGCCGTCGCTGCGTCGGCGACGTCGTGCTGGAGAAGGCCGGGGGCACGAAGGGGCTCTTCCACGTCGGCCGGCTCGACGCCGCCACCGAGGGGCTGCTGCTGCTGACCAACGACGGGGAGCTCGCCAACCGGCTGATGCACCCGTCGTACGAGATCCCGAAGACCTACCTCGCGGAGATCCGCACCCCCATCGCGAAGGACCTCGGCCGGCAGCTGCGGGCCGGGGTCGAGCTCGACGACGGCCCGGCGGCGCTGGACAGCTTCCGCGTGATCGACCGGTCCGGATCCCGCGTGATGGTCGAGGTCGTCCTGCACGAGGGCCGCCACCGGATCGTGCGACGGATCTTCGAGGCGGTGGACAAGCCGGTGGAACGGCTGGTGCGCACGGCCGTCGGCGACGTGCACCTCGGTGATCAGCGCCCGGGGACGTTGCGCAAGCTCGGCCGCGACGAGGTGGGGTCGCTGTACAAGGCGGTGGGCCTTTAGGTGCGCTCCGCGCTCGTGGGCCGCAGGCACCTACAATGAACTTCCGGCAGGGTGTCGAGAACGCTGGAGGCGTGCCGTGGACCGGCCGGAGATGGTGCTGCAGGGTGTCGTGGCGGTCGACGGACCCTCGGGCACCGGCAAGTCCACCGCTGCCCGCGGCACCGCGCTCCGTCTGGGCGCCCGCTACCTCGACACCGGCGCCATGTACCGCGCCGCGACCCTCGCCGTGATGCGGGCCGGGATCCCGGTCGACGCCACCTGCACGGACGCCGACGGGCACGACGAGGCCGTCGACGTCGCCACCACCGCCGACCTCGTGATGTCCACCGACCCCGCCGAGCCGTGGGTGCTGCTCGCCGGCGAGGACGTCGGCGCCGAGATCCGCGGCACCGACGTCACCCGCAACGTCTCCGCGGTCTCCGCCCTGACGCGGGTCCGCGAGCACCTGGTGGCCGAGCAGCGCCGCATCGTCGACGAAATCCTGGCCGACGGCGCCGGGATCGTCGTCGAGGGCCGCGACATCGGCACCGTCGTCGTGCCCGACGCCCCCCTGAAGATCTACCTGATCGCATCGGACCACGTGCGCGCCGACCGCCGCACCGCCGAGGACACCTCGGCCGGGCGCACGGCGGACACCGCCGCGACGGGCGCCGACCTCGCCCGCCGTGACCGGCTCGACTCCTCGCGCTCGTCGTCCCCGCTGCGCGCGGCGCCCGACGCCGTCGAGGTCGACACCTCGGTGCTCGACGTCGAGGACGTCCTGGACCGCCTCGAGGACCTCGCCGCGGAGCGCGGCATGCTCACCCCCGCCCTGGCCCAGGTCGGCGGCGGGGCCCCGAACGGAGGATGACGTGACGCAGGAACTCCCCGCCGACCTCGGCGCGGAGGCGATACCCCATGACGACGCACGCCCCGCGCAGCCGGTGCTCGCCGTCGTCGGGCGACCCAACGTCGGCAAGTCGACGCTGGTCAACCGCATCCTCGGGCGGCGTGAGGCGGTCGTGCAGGACGTGCCCGGGGTGACTCGGGACCGGGTCACCTACGACGCGCTGTGGAACGGCCGCCGGTTCACCCTCGTCGACACCGGCGGCTGGGTGCCCGACGCCAAGGGCATGCAGGCCGCGGTGTCGGCCCAGGCCGAGACCGCGATGCGCACCGCTGACGCGATCCTGCTGGTGGTCGACGGCCAGGTCGGGGCGACGACCGTCGACGAGGCCGCCGCCCGCGTGCTTCGCCGCTCCGACCGGCCGGTGCTGCTGGCCGCGACGAAGGTCGACGACGCGCGCGGCATGAGCAAGCTCCCCGCCCTGTGGCGCCTCGGGCTCGGCGAGCCCCACCCGGTGTCGGGCCTGCACGGCCGCGGCTCGGGTGACCTGCTCGACGCCGTGCTCGACGTCCTGCCCGAGTCCCCCCGCGACGACGTCGACCTCGAGCGCGGCCCCCGGCGCGTGGCCCTCGTCGGGAAGCCGAACGTGGGCAAGTCCAGCCTGCTCAACCAGCTCACCGGCGAGGACCGCTCGGTCGTCGACGCAGTAGCGGGCACGACCACGGACCCGGTCGACTCGCTCGTCGAGATCGACGGGCAAATCTGGCAGCTCGTCGACACGGCGGGCCTGCGCCGGAAGGTGAACCAGGCCTCCGGCACGGAGTACTACGCGAGCCTGCGCACGAAGGCGGCCATCGAGGCCGCCGAGGTGACGGTGCTCCTGCTCGACGCCTCCGAGCCGATCGCCGAGCAGGACCTCCGGGTGGCCTCGCAGGTGGTCGAGGCCGGCCGGGCCCTCGTCCTCGCGATGAACAAGTGGGACCTCGTCGACGAGGACCGCCGCCACGCGATGAAGCGCGAGCTCGAGCGGGCACTGGTCCGGTTCCCGTGGGTCGAGCGGGTCAACATCTCCGCGCGCACCGGGCGTGCGGTGCAGAAGCTCGCCCCGGCGATGCGCACCGCGCTGGAGAACTGGGACCGCCGGGTGCCGACGGGGCAGCTCAACCAGTGGCTCTCCGACGTCGTCGCCGCCACCCCGCCGCCGGTGCGCGGCGGGAAGCAGCCGAAGATCCTCTACGCGACGCAGGCGCAGAACCGTCCGCCGACGTTCGTCCTGTTCACCTCGGGCTTCCTCGAAGCGGGCTACCGCCGGTTCCTGGAGCGCAGGCTGCGCGAGACGTTCCCGCTCACCGGTACGCCGGTGCAGATCAACGTGCGGGTGCGGGAGAAGCGAGCACGCAAGCGCTGAGGGCCGGCGCGTGTGCCGCCGTCAGCTCGGGCGGCGTGCCCCGACGACGGCGACCAGCGCGGCCCGGTCGGACAGGCCCAGCCGGGAGCAGGCGCGGTAGACGTGGCTCTCGACGGTGCGGACCGACACGTGGAGCCGCTCGGCGATCTGCCGGTTCGTCAGCCCCTCGCCGGCGAGCATCGCGACCTCGCGCTCGCGGGAGCTCAGCGGCACCGGGAGCTCGGCCTCGAGGACGGCGGGGGTGCGTGCGTGCTCCCCGCTGCCCGCCAGGCTCCTCGACCGCTCCTCGGCCTCGGCGGCGAGCACCGTCTCGCCGCGGGCGCGGGCGGTCGCGGCCGACTGTCCGGCGGCATCGGCCGCCTCCAGTACCATCCCGGCCTCCTCCAGCTCGTCCGCGACCTCCATCAGGGCGGCCGCGTCGGACGTCGCGAGCGCCCGCGCGTGTCGCGCGGCGAGGAGGGCCCTCGGGGTCCCGAGCAGCCGGGCGAGGGCGGCGAGACGGGCGACCTGATCGCGGTCACCGAAGCGGACCGAGGTCTGGCGCATCAGGACCTCGGCGGCGTGGATCCCGTACCGACGGCAGCGATCCGCTCCCTGGCGGCAGCGCTCGACGGCCTCCCGGGAGCTGCCCGCCGCGGCCGCCGCCCAGGCGCGGGCGAGGTCGTGCTCGTAGTCGATGACCGGGATGTGCGGGTGGCGGCGCCGCTCGGCCTCCTCGACCCACTCGCGGGCCGCGGCGGCCTCGCCGAGCATGCCGTGACACTGGGCGATCATGGCCGCCGACCACCCGCCCCAGCCGCCGCCGTGTCCGGGGAATGCCGGCAGTGCGGACTCGAGGAACCCGATCGCCGCGCGGGGCAGTCCGCCGCTCTCCGCCATCCGCCCCTCGTAGAGCGCGACCCAGGGCGGCGCCTGCGGGCCGTTGAGGGTCCGCACCCACTCCAGGCGGTGCCGGGCGATCTCCGCGCAGCCGCGCAGGTCGGCGTCGTGGAGCTCCATGTAGCCGATGTTGCAGGCGACGGCGGCCGTCTCCGGGCTGCGCGAGGCGGCCTCGATCCCGGCGTCGATCGTCCGTCTCGAATCCTGTCCCTGCCCGGTGAGGGCGCGCACATGGCCGAGGACGAACGCGGCGAGCGAGCGTGACTGGGGTGGCCGGGAATCGTCGGCGAGGACGGCCTCGCCGAGCTCGATCGCCTCCTGGACCCGCCCCGTCACGCCGGCGAACATGGCCCGCAGCGCGTCGAAGGCGGGATTGCGCCGGCCGCCGTGGTGCTCGGCCTCCTCGGCAGCGAGCACGTCCTCGCCCGAGCGCGGCGGGTCCGCCTGGAAGTGCAGCGCGAGTCCCCGGAGGACGACGGCCTGCTCGCGCTCGCTCGCGGTGTGGGTCAGCGCGGCGGCCTCGGCGAGCACGGCGTCGGCCTCGTCGGGGCGCATCTCGTAGTCCAGGAGGTGCGCCAGGCCCAGCCGTGCCCCGAACCCCCCACCTGCCCGGATCGCGGCGCGCAGCAACCGCTCGGCCAGGGCGAAGTCCGCCAGGGCGGACGCCTGGACCGACGCGGCCACCAGCTCGTCGGGGTCGAGGGGACGGTCGCCGCCGAGGTCGAGCACGGCGCGCCGGAGGCTGTCCCCGGCCCGCCGGCCCCCGGTCCTCGACAGCGCCGTCGAGAGCTCGGTGCGCAGCCGCCGGAGCCGGGGCGGGCTCGTCCGGGATCGGACCGACTCGCCGTAGAGCGGGTGGGCGAGGCGGACCTCCCACCGGTCGCCGTCGGGCTCGACGGTGACCAGACCGCGTTCGGCGACGTCCTCGACGGCCCGCGGGGACGCGAGTTCCTCCAGCATGCCGAGCCCGAGCGGCTCGAAGATCGCGAGCAGGTCGAGCACCCGACGTTGGTCGTCGTCGAGGGCACCGATCCGAGTGGCGACGAGGTCCGCGAGCACCGGGGAGAGCGACACCGCGCCCTCCCAGACCCAGGTGCCGTGCTCCCGGCGCAACCGGCCTGCGGCCCGCTCGCCCTCGACCAGGTGGCGCAGCCAGAGGACGTTGCCGCGGGTGCTGTCGTGCAGCCGACGGGCCGTGGAGGGCTCGAGCCCGCCGCCCAGCACGGCGACGAGGACCGCGAACGTCTGGTCCTGGTCGAACTCGGCGAGCTCGAGGCGGGCCGCGCCGTCGTCCTTCCACAGGGCGGTGACGGCGTCGGGGGCGGGCGCGCCGGTGCGGACCGTCAGCACGAGCCGGGCGCGGTGGCCCGTCGAGAGCTGGTGCACGACGGTCGCCGACACCTCGTCGAGCAGGTGGGCGTCGTCGATGACGAGCAGGCGGCTCCCGCCGTCGCTCCCGAGGGCGGTGACGGCGTCGCGGACGTGGGTGAGGTCGGGGGAGGGCTGTGGCGGGGCGAGCCCCGTGAGGACGTCGACGAAGGCCCCGAGCGGGATCTCCCGGGCCGACGCGGTCGCCCGGACGATGCCGAATACGGCGTCGTCGTCCTCCCGCGCCGCGATCTCCCGGGCGAGCCGGCTCTTCCCGACCCCCGCGGGCCCACCGAGCACCACGGTGCCGTGCTCGTCGAGGGCCTTGCGGGCGGCGACGAGGTCCTGGTCGCGCGCGGCGAAGGGCCATCCCTCGAGCACGACCTCACCTCCTCCGCGGACCCGGCTCCCCAGCGGACGAGTGTCCACCATCCGAGGTAGCCGTGGTGAGATCCCGGTGAAGTGCGCGACCGAGGGGTTTCCAGGCCACGACGGGGAGACTCCCGGGGAGGATGTGTCCGCCGACCACAGGAGGGCCGTATGCACGACTTCTTCCCCGCGACGGCGGCGGCTGCCCGCGTCGTCGCTCTGGTGACCGACGAGCACCTCGACCTGCCGACCCCCTGCGAGGCGTGGCCGGTGCGCTCGCTGCTCGAGCACATGGCGACGTTCTCGGCCCACTTCGCGGCGGTGGCCCGTCGTGAGCAGCTGACCGGCGACCCGCCCGCGTCGGGCCTGCCCGACGGCTGGCGCGAGCTGCTCGCCGAGTCGTTGGCAGACCTCTCGGACGCGTGGCGTCGGCCCGAGGCCTGGGAGGGCCAGGACGAGGCCGGTGGCGTCACGATGCCGCGGGCCGCGCTCGGGGTCGTCGCGCTCGACGAGGTGGTGCTGCACGGCTGGGACTTGGCGACGGCCATCGGCGCCCCGTTCACCGTCACGCCCGAGGACGTCGAGGTCTGTCTCCCCTTCGCCGAGGAGTTCTCCGGCATGCCCGGCGGCCCCTTCGGAACCCCGCTGCCGGACGCGAAGGAGGCCACGGGGCTCGACCGGCTGCTCAAGCTCAGCGGGCGCGACCCGGCGATCGGACCGGGCTCCGGCGTGGGGTAGTGTGCGGGTCGCTGCAGCGGTCGGGCAGCGGTTCGGGACGTGGCGCAGCTTGGTAGCGCACTTGACTGGGGGTCAAGGGGTCGCAGGTTCAAATCCTGTCGTCCCGACCGACGAGAAACCCGTCGACTTGGGCATTCGCGCAGGTCAGCGGGTTTTCGTATGTTCGCTACGCGCTCTGCTGAGGGATCACTCGTTGGTGGTTTCGTCCTCCTCCGTGACGACGTCCGGCACGATGGCGCTGTGACCACCGCGCCCAACGCCGAGCAGCGCGCCCGATGGAACGGTCCTTCCGGGAGTGCCTGGAGCGAGTACGCCGAGCACTTCGAGCGCGGGTACGCCGACTTCGACGCGGCCTACCTGGCCGCCGTCGCCGCGCGGGCGGACGACCTGGTGCTCGACGTGGGCAGCGGACCCGGAGCCCTGGCGCTCGAGATCGCGGCGACGGCGCGCCGCGTGGTCGGCGTCGACGTGTCGGCCCCACTCGTCGACCTCGCACGTCGTCGCGCGCAGGCGGCGGGCCGTGACGACGCGGTCTTCGTGGTGGCCGACGCGCAGGTCGACCCGCTGCCGGACGATGGACCATTCGACATCGTCGTGAGCCACTTCGGGTCGATGTTCTTCGACGACCCCGTCACCGCGTTCACCGCCTTGCACCGGGCGCTGCGCTCCGGGGGACGGCTCGTACTGCTCACCTGGCAGGGCCCGGAGCGCAATCCCTGGCAGGTCGAGGTGCTGCGCGCCCTGCACCCCGACCAGGAGGCGCCGATCCCTCCGACCGACGGGCCGAGCCCCTTCGGGCTCAGCACCGCGGCCCGCGTCCGGAGCGTGCTGGGCGCCGCCGGCTTCGTCGACGTCGACCTCGAGGACCTGCGCGCACCGCACTGGTCGGGGGCCGATCCGGACGACGCCGTGCGCTTCACGGCCACCCACCACGTGGCCGTGCTCGACGGCTACGACGAGGCCACCCGGCGTCGTGCTCTCGACCGGCTCCGTGCGCTGTTCGAGGCCCACCACACCTCCGACGGGGTCCTGTTCGACTCCGCGACGTGGCTCGTGCGGGCCCGCCGACCCTGAGTCGACTGCACGCCTCCCTGAGCGGCAGATGAGGCGTGCTCGCCGGGCTCGAGTCCCTGGCGAGGCCTGGGGGTCAAGGGGTCGCAGGTTCAAGTCCTGTCGTCCCGACAGAACCACGAAGCCCGTTGACACAGGTCGGCGGGGCTTTCGTCTGTCCGTGCCGCAGCCACGGAGGGCGTTGAGCTCTGCACCTCGGGGCCCCTTTGGGACCACACCACCTCCGGTAGGGCCGGAGCATCGAGCACCCGCTTCGGCGGACGGTTGTCGGTCCCGACGAAGGCCGGCTGCGAGCGCGTCGAGGGGTGCTTCGGGCCGGGGATCGGTGGCGTATACGGCGACCACGAGCGCCCTGCGGCCCGGCGAGGGACTCGTCGCCCCTCGCCGGCCCGGAGGGGTACACGGTCAGCGCACCCCGAGGTCCGCCTCGATCGCGTCGACGCCTCCGTCGATGTAGAGGTTCCGGACGACCTTCTTGTCGTACTTGCCGACGCCGGTCTTCGGGACCTCCTTGACGAACAGGAAGCGGTCCGGGATCGACCACTTGGCGAAGTCCACGGCAAGGTGGCTGCGCAGCTCGTCCTCGGTCAGGGAGTTGTCCCCGGGGACGACGCAGGCCAATGGTCGCTCGAGCCACTTCTCGTCCGGGATGTTGACGACGGTGGCCTCCTGGACCTTGGGGTGCGCCATGAGTGCGTTCTCCAGGTCGATCGAGGAGATCCACTCGCCACCGGACTTGATCAGGTCCTTCGAGCGGTCCTTGAGCACGACGTACCCGTCACGGTCGATGGCGCCGACATCGCCGGTCTTGAACCAGCCGTCGACCATGCTCTCCTCGGTGCGGGGGTCGTCGTAGTACGCGCTGGCCGTGAACGGGGAGCGCACCCAGAAGTCACCGACGCTCTCGCCGTCCCAGGGAAGCTCCTCACCCTCGGGGCCGATGACCTTGATCTGCACCAGCGGGATCGGCTGGCCCTGCTTCTGGCGCAGGGCGTAGAGCGCGTCGTCGCCGGCCGTCTCGCGGATCGTGCTCTTGATGGCCGAGAAGCAGATCTGTGGGCTGTTCTCGGTCATGCCCCAGCCTTGGGTGATGTAGGTGCCGTACTGCTCGGCCCACCATTGCATGATCGCCTTCGACGGTGCCTGACCGCCCAGCCAGATGGTCTTGAGCGAACTGAGGTCCCACTCCTGACCGGAGTTGCGGACCGCGTCGCGCATCAGCGTGCCGATGGTGACCGCGGCGTTCATGCCCGTGACCTCGAGGTCGGACACGATTTGCACATAGTCGAGCGGATGGGGGTGGGCCCCGGGCAGGACCAGCGTGGCGCCCTGCAACAGCGCGGTGTGCGGGATGTTCCAGCCGTTGCAGTGGAACATCGGGGCGACCTCGAGCCAGACCTGGTCCTCGCTCATGCCCAGCTTGTCGTGCATCGCCAGGCACATGGCCTGCAGGACCATGCCGCGGTGGCTGTAGACGACGCCCTTGGGGTCGCCGGTGGTCGCCGAGGTGAAGCAGATGGCGGCGGCCTCGTGCTCGTCGAACTCCGGGAAGTCGTACTCGTCGGACTCGTCGGCGATGAGCTCCTCGTAGCTGCGCACGTTCGGCAGCCGGGTCTCGGGTACCTCGTCGCCGAACACGACGAACGTCGTGACGGACGGGATGCCGAGGTCGACCAGTTCCTCGGCCACGGGGATCTCGATCGGCATCGAGGAACAGCACCTTGTCCTCGACCTTGTTGATCGTGAAGCGCTGCTGCTCCGGGAACAGACGCAGGTTCACCGTGTGCAGCACGGCGCCGGTGCCCGGCACGGCGAAGTACGTCTCCATGTGCCGGTAGTGGTTCCAGCCCAGCGACCCGACGCGGTCGCCGTGCTGGATGCCCAGCGTGCCCAGCGCGTTGGCCAGCTTGCGCACCCGCTGCCCGTACTCGCGGTACGTGTAGGAGTGGTACTCGCCCTCGCCGAGCCGGGTGATGATCTTCTTGTCGTGGAAGAGTCGCTCAGTGCGCCACAGCAGGGAGCTGAGCAGCAGCTGGCGGTCCATCATCAAGCTGTCCATGGGAGCCCCTTCGCGTGTGACGTGCGCCTCGCCACTATCTCTTATCGCCAAGCCCCCGCGTCGGTGCGCACGTCAACCCGCATCGGCGCAGTCGGCATGCCGCAACCAGGCGCGCCCCGGCGAGGGCGGGAGGCAGTGCCGGCCGCGTCCGGCGGCCACTTCGGCGAAGCCCGGGGCCCTCGACGGTGACGTCCACCGGGTGGGGCGGCGGCGACGGCGTGCGCGATAACCGCATCGAGATCAACTCGCACCTCGCGCCCGGCCGCGGCTGCGGTCTCTACGCGCGGCCGCGGCTGCGGTCTCTACCGCGCCGTGCAGCATCTCGACCACAGCTCGGCGGTCGCCTCCTCACCGACTTCGCGGTGACCATCCCGGAGATCGGTCGCGTCGCCGCGCCGTCGCCGCCGCTGGTGGTGCTCACCTCGACGAGGCCCGCCTGACCCCGAGCGACGTTGCGCATCCTCAAGGCGAAGTCGTTCGCCGCGATGGACGCGGCCGAGCAGCGACGGGCGGCAGCCCTCGTGCGCCGCCTCGACGCGGACCTGCCGCGCCGGCGGAGCCGTCAACTCGTCCCGGCTTCGCGGGGGCGCCACCTCGACACCCGCGGCGTCCTCCGCGCGGCGTTGCGCACCGATGGGGAGCCCATCCGCCTGGCCCATCGTCGTCACCCGTGGCGGGAACGTCCGATCACGCTCGTCGTCGACGTCTCCGGCTCCATGGCGCCCTACGCGCTCGCGGTCCTGCGACTCGCCCACGCCCTGCGACACGCCGGCCACCGCGTCGAGGTGTTCACCGTCGGCATCGAGCTGACCCGCATCACCGACGAGCTCGAGCGACCCGCCGTCGACGCCGCGCTGGCGCGGATCGGCGAGGCCGTGCGCGACTAGGACGGCGGCACCCGTCTCGGGAGCTCGGTGGCCACCCTCGTCGAGCGCTTCGGGGGCCATCGGGCCCTGCGGGGCGCCGTCGTGGTCGTGTGCTCCGACGGGCTCGACCGCGACGACCCCGAGCTGCTCGGCAAGGCCGGTGGTCCGGTCGGGGGTCGTGGCGGGTCGGAGCCTGAGGTCAGGTCGAGAGGACCACCTTCACCGCGCCGGTCTCACTCGGGCGCAGGAAGGTGTCGTAGCCCTGCTCCATCTCCGAGAGCGACATCCGGTGCGTGATCATCGGCGTGGCGTCCAGAGCCCCGGTCGCGATCGAGTTCATCAGCCGCGGGATCGTCAGACCCGACGGGATACCCGTGGTCAGCGTGATCTGCTTGGCCCAGAGCTTCTCGACGTGCAGGGTCGCAGGACCCTCGTGCACACCGATGTTGGCGATGTGGCCGCCGGAGCGCACCAGGTCGCACGCCAGCTCGAACGCCTCGGGGAACCCGACCGCCTCGACGGTGACGTCGGCGCCGAGGCCGTCGGTGAGCCGGTCGACGACGTCGTGGGCCTCGTCCTCGGTGACCGCGTGGGTCGCGCCCATCTTCAGGGCGAAGCCGCGGCGGGCGGCGGTGCGCTCGACGACCACGATGTTCTGCGGCGAGTAGAGCCTCGCCGTGAGTGCCGTGCTCAGCCCGACGGGCCCGGCGCCGACGATGACCACCGTGTCGCCGGGGGAGACCTTGCCGCGCAGGACACCCACCTCGTAGCCCGTGGCGAGGATGTCGGTGAGGAAGAGGACCTGCTCGTCGGTCAGCGACTCCGGGATGGGGTAGACGGAGTTGCGGGCGTACGGAATCCGGGCGTACTCGGCCTGCACGCCGTTGATCGTGTGCCCGAGGATCCAGCCGCCGGTCAGGCACTGGCCGTACATGCCCGACGTGCAGAAGCGGCAGTAGCCGCAGGCGCTCACGCAGGTCGCGAGGATGCGGTCGCCGGCCTTGACGTTGCTGACCGAGGCGCCGACCTCCTCGACGATGCCGGTCGCCTCGTGGCCGAGGATCGTGCCGGGCAGGCAGGTCGGGACGCCCCCGGCGATGATGTGCGCGTCGGTGCCGCAGATCGTCGAGTGCGTGATCCGCATGATGAGGTCGGTGTCCTCGCGAAGCTGCGGATCGGGCTGGTCCTTGTATGCGATCTGCTGCGGTCCGTCGTAGACGAGGCCCTTCATGCGAACTCCTTCGGTCGTGTAGTAGCTCCATCCTGGCTGCCGACCCGCGCCGCGTCGCTGGCTCGATGCACTGCTCTACGGCGCCCCGCTGTCCCTCGTCACTACGTCAGCGGAAGGCCGGGAGCCCGGTGACCGCCTCGCCGAGAGAGAGGGCGTGCATCTCCTCGGTGCCTTCGAAGGTCAGCACGGTCTCGAGGTTGGCCATGTGTCGCATGACCGGGTACTCGAGGGTGATCCCGCTGCCGCCGAGCACGGTGCGCGCCGTGCGCGCGACCTCGAGGGCGGCGCGGACGTTGGCGAGCTTGCCGAAGCTGACCTGGTGGTGGTGCAACTTGCCGGCATCGGCCCGTTGTCGAGCCGCCCACGAACGCGACCACGCCCGCCGGCTGCGGGGGTATCAGCCTCGCGTCACGAGCACGCCGGCTCCCTGAGGCCCTCGGCGTCTCGGACCGGGGACGTGACGTGCCGCGGATGGCTCGGCGCCGGTTGACTCCGTCGAGCCGGCGCCGGGCCGTGACCGCGGCCGGGTTCTGGTTCACCCATGCACCCAGCGGGAGCGCAGCGAACAGATCCAGCTCCACCGAAACCTGACGGACCATCGCCACGCCTCCGAAGCCGTCGATGCCGAAACCGACGCCGCCCTCCGCGCTCGGCTGTGCCACCCACGCCGATGGTCAGGCTACTCACGAGCGTGCCCGTTCCACCGCCGGCACCCATACGACGACAGCGGGGCGAGACCCCGGATCGAACGCAGGCCAATTCACGCGAAGGGGCCGCTGACTCCCGGTCGCGCACACCTACGTGCATCCCCATTGGACGCGTCGCCCACAGTCGCGTGCGCATGCGGCTAGCCACGCGCGCGAAGGAGGCCGAAGCTTCCTGGCAACGCCCCAGGACGAGGGAGGCACTGTGAGCGTTCGGTTGCGAGATCTGTTCGGAGGCGAGCTGGGGCAGATGCGCCACGAGCCGACTGCCAAGCGTGTTCGCGCGAAGCTCGACGGCGAGACCGTCGTCGACAGCGACCGCGCGGTGCTGGTGTGGGAGCCGCGCCGGGTGGTGCCCACCTACGCCGTGCCGGCGGAGGACATCGACGCGGATTTGTCGCCGGCTCCGAAGTCGAGCGAGACGGCCGCCGGCTTCGCCTTCCCGGGGCTGACGGAGCTGCCGGTCTATGATCCACGGGTCCCTTTCGATGTCCGGGTCGGCGAGGGCGAGCCGGTGCAGGTCCGGGCGCGGGCCACCGGTCGGACTGCGCGCGGCTTTCGCTCGACCGACCCCGATCTCGCCGGCCTGGTGATCCTCGACTTCGCCAGCTTCGATCAATGGCTCGAGGACGGCGACGAGGTCGTGGGCCATCCCCGCGACCCTTATCACCGCATCGATGTCCGCACGAGTTCGCGCCCGGTGCAGTGGATGCTCGACGGTGCGGTGCTTGCGCGGTCGACTCGCGCGCGCATCGTCTACGAGACGATGTTGCCGGAGCGCTACTACGTGCCCGCCGAGGACGTCGTGGCTGCGCGAGAGCTGAGCCCGACCAAGACCTACTGCGCCTACAAGGGCAAGGCGTCGTACTGGACGGTCGATCTCCCTGACCGCCGGGTCGACGACTTGATGTGGGGCTACCAGAGCCCTCTGCCCGACGCCGCTCAGCTTGCCGGGTACGTGACGTTCTTCGACGAGCGATCCGATCTCGTGGTTGACGGTGTCACCCGCGCACGACCGACCACACCGTGGTCGTGACGGTAAGGGGCGCCAGACGAGATCAATGCCCGCTGACGTCGGCGACGATCTTCTCGGCGAGCTTCTCGGAGGAGAACGGGTTCTGGCCGGTGTAGAGGTTCCGGTCGACCACGACGTAGGGGCGCAACGGGAGGAGGGCCTTGGAGTAGTCGGCGCCGTTCTCCTTCAGGCGGTCCTCCAGGTACCAAGGGGCCTTCCACCCGAAGGTGTTCAGGCGTTCCTCGGCGTTGGACAGCCCAGTCATGCGATAGCCGGCGAAGGGCCACGACCCGTCGTCGTTGTGGGCCGCGAGGGAGGCGGCGGGCGAGTGGCAGAGCAGGGCCAACGGCTTGCCGGACGCGAGCCGCCGCGTCAACAGCGCTCCGGAGACCGGGTCGTACGCGAGGTCTTCCATCGGGCCGTGCCCGCCGGGGTAGAAGACGACGTCGAAGGCGTCCTCGTCGATCTCGTCGAGGGGCCGGGGCTTGTCGAGCCCGGTCTTGATCGACGCGAGGTAGTCGGCGACTTCCCGGATCTTCGAGGGGCGCCCGGCGGTGCGGCCCATGCTGAGCTGGTCGAGCGTGGGCGGCACGCCACCTGGGGTGGCGATGGTGATGTCCCAGCCGGCCCCGGCGAAGATCTTGTGCGGGACCGCGAGTTCCTCGCCCCAGAAGCCGGAGGGGTGGATGGTGCCGTCCTTGAGCGTCCAGCGGTCGGCGGCGGTGACGACGAACAGGACCGAGGTCATCGTGCGATCTCCTTCTCCCTGGCTACGGCTTCGCTGGCGGCGGGTCGGGCAGCGAGCCAGGAGCGGTAGCGGCGCAGCGCCCGCCGTCGTGCCAGCTGCTCGGCGGCCAAAGCGTAGGCGGGGTGAACGCCGGGGCGCGGCGCGGCACCTCGGGCGAGGCGGCGGACCTGGCGGCGGACCTGGGCCATGCTCGCGGCGGAGGCGAGCGGCTTGTTCGACCAGGTCACCGGCCGCATCGCGGTGTCGGCCTCGCGAGCGTCGCGCCAGCGCCGCGGCAGGTCGGGGGTGATGGCCAGCGCGGTACCCATCCCGACGACGGCGACCCCGCCGGCGACGACCTGGTCGGCCGTCTCGCGTCGGGTGATGCCGCCGGTCAGCATCAGCGGCACCGGGCTGGTCGCGACCAGGTCGGTGGCCAGGTCGAGGAAGTAGGCCTCGCGGGCTCGGGTGCGGTCGTCGGCCGGGCGGCCGGTCATGGCCGGGCTCTCATAGCTGCCGCCGGAGAGCTCGACCAGGTCGACGCCGAGGGGCTCCAGCCAGGCGATGACCCGGCGGGCGTCGTCGGCGTCGAACCCGCCGCGCTGGAAGTCCGCGGAGTTGAGCTTGACCGCGACGGCGAACGACGCCGAGACGGATTGGCGGATCGCCCGGACGACGTCGAGCAGCAGCCGGGCCCGGTTCTCCAGCGACCCGCCCCACGCGTCGGTGCGCCGGTTGGCCAGCGGGGACAGGAACTGCGAGAGCAGATAGCCGTGCGCGGCGTGGACCTCGACGCCGTCGAACCCGGCCTGCTCCGCGCGGGCGGCAGTGACGGCGAAGCGGCGCACGGTCGCGTCGATCTCCTCGGTCGTCATCGCGGTCGGGGCCCCGAAGCGGCTGCTCTGGCGCCCGAGGTCGAGGCCCACGGCCGAGGGGCCCCACACCACCCCGGGCATGTCCGCCTCGATCTGCCTGCCCGGGTGGTTGATCTGCAGCCAGATCGCCGATCCGCCGGTCTTGCCGGCGCGCGCCCAGGCCGCGAACGGCGCCAGGGGTGCTTCCTCGTCGAGCACCACACCGGCCGGGCCGGTCAGCGCCTCGGCGTGGACCATCACGTTCCCGGTGATCAGCAGACTCGCGCCACCGGTGCTCCAGCGCCGGTAGAGCTCGACCAACCGGCCGTCGGGCAGCTGCCCCTCCCCGGCCAGGTTCTCCTCCATCGCCGCCTTCGCGATCCGGTTGTCCAGCACCGCGCCCGAGCGCAGCGTCAGGGGCGAGAACAGCTCCCCGCTCATCTCGATCTCCTCGGCTAGGATGTATGCACCGCTCACACTAGCGGTCGATGTGAGCGATGCACACATGGAAGGGATGTGGGCCGTGCCTCAGACGTCGCCGACCCCCTATCACCACGGCGACCTGCGCGCCGCCTGCATCCGCGCCGCCCGCGAGCTGCTCGAGGAGACCGGGGACTCCGAGCTGTCACTGCGGGCGGTGGCGCGACGGGCCGGTGTGTCGGCCACTGCCCCCTACCGCCACTTCGCCGACCGCGAGGCCCTGGTCTCCGCGGTCGCCGCGGCGGGCTACCGGGAACTGGCCGCCGACCTCGGAGCCGCGCACCCCTCGCCGTCGACGCCCGGCGACCTCGTCGACATCGGCGTGGCCTATGTGCGCTTCGCCCTCGACCACCCGGCGCTGTTCCGGGTCATGTTCGCCGAACCGTGCGACCCGGACAGCCCGGAGCGGGTGGCCGCGACGCAGGCGATCAATGCGTATCTGCACCACATCGTGGCGACGACGTTGCCGGCCGCAGACACCGCGGCGATGGCGACCACGCTGTGGGCCCTGGTGCACGGCCTGGCGTTCCTGCACCTCGACGGCAAGCTCGACGCCTCGTCCTCCGAGGCGGTGGCCGCCACGGTCGCCACGGCGGCGACCACGCTGCTCGGCACCACCGGCGACACCATGACCCGCTGATGTTGACAGTGCTCACGGCGTCCACCTAGTGTCGGTGTGAGCACTGCACACATCCGAGGAGGGTCCGATGCCGACCTCATCCACCCGCACCGGCGAGACCGTCGAGGTCGACCTCGGCGGACACGCGGTTCCCGTGCCGCGCGGTGGGCTCTACGACCGCTACCGGATGGCCACCGACCTCGACGAGGTCGCCCGCGACCCACGGGTGAGCGGCGTCGAGTTCTTCCGCGGGCTGCCCAAGACCGCGGTGGAGTCGCGGATCGGGCCGACGCTGACGCCGAACTTCTACTACCGGATGTCCTCCGCGCGGCTCACGATGCTGGCCCGGTCGCGCGCGATCCGGACTCGGCTGCCGCGGGAGCTCGCGCCCCTGGAGGTCGCGCCCGGGCTCGGGCTGATCTCGGTGATCTTCTTCCGCTACGACGTCTGCGACATCGACTTCTACACCGAGGCCGCCGTCGGGATCGCCGTGCGGCCCGCCCGGCACGGTGGTCGCCTCGGGGTCGCCGACCTCGCCGCGAGCCTGCAGAACGACCACCTGCACTCCTATGTCCTCTCACTGCCCGTCAACACCGCGATCGCGCAGATCCGCGGCCACGACGGGTACGGGTTCCCGAAGTGGGTCACCGACCTCGCCGTCGACATCGACGCCTCCCGGACCACGGCGCGCGTCGCGAACGACGCCGGCGGGACCGACCTGGCCCTGACCGCCACCACGCCGGCTCAGCACCGGCACCGCTCCGGGGAGCGCGTCTCCACCCTCACCAGCTACACCCGCATCGACGGCGCCTGGCACGCCACCACCAGCCAGACCAACGCCCTGTCCAGCGGCGGTGTCCGCCTGCCCCGCGACGTCGAACTCCAGGTCGGCCAGGGGCGCATGGCCGACGACCTGCGCTCGCTGGCCCCGATCCGCGCGGTGGCGTTCGACGTCACCGCTGAGGGCCAGCTCGCCCTCCACATGCCGGTACCGACCTCGGTCCCGACCACCCGATAACCCGCGTCCGAGGACGAAGGAGACGACCGATGACCGCGATTCCCCCGCCCGTGACCCCCTACCTCGAGCCAGAAGCCCGCGAGCTCGCCCAGGCGACCGACCCCCACCCGCGCATCTACGAGGTGCCCCCGGAGCAGGGTCGCCAGATCCTGCTCGACCTGCAGAGCGGCGAAGGCGTGCCGCGCCCGGACGTCGACGAGCAGTGGATCGAGGTCGACGCCGGGCAGTGGGGCACCGTCCGCACCCGCATCATCAAGCCCGTCGGAAGCAGCGGACCGCTGCCCGTCGTCTTCTACATCCACGGCGCCGGCTGGGTGTTCGGCGACGACCGCACCCACGACCGGCTCTTCCGTGAGCTCGTCGTCGGGGCCGGCGCCGCCGGGGTCTTCCCGGTCTACGACGACGCTCCCGAAGCGAAGTACCCGACCCAGATCGAGCAGAACTACGCGGTCGGGCAGTGGGTCCTCGCTCACGGCGCCGAGTACGGCCTCGACACCTCCCGCATCGCCGTCGCCGGCGAATCGGTCGGTGGCTGTATGTCCACCGTCTTCGCGCTGATGAACAAGGAACGCTCCGGGATCGACCTCACCGGCCAGCTCCTGCTCTACCCCGTCGCCGATGCCGACTTCGACACCCCGTCCTACATCCAGTTCGCCGAGGGCTACTACCTGACCCGCGAGGCCATGAAGTGGTTCTGGGACCACTACTCCAGCCCCGAGCAGCGCACCGAGCACCACGCCGCCCCGCTGCAATCCACCCTGGACCAACTCCGGGGACTCCCACCCGCGCTGGTCATCACCGATGAAGCCGACGTCCTGCGCGACGAAGGCGAGAAGTACGCCAACAAGCTGCGCGAGGCCGGCGTCGAGGTCACGTCGCTGCGCGTCGCCGGGATGGTCCACGACTTCCTGCTCCTCGACAGCCTGCGCAACACCAAGGCCGCGAACGTCGCCCGCAAGCTCTCCATCGACTTCCTCCGGGACGTCCTCCGCGCGGGGTGAGGGAGCACCTCCGTGCGTGGACGCCAGGCGGCGGATGCGGCCAGACTCGACGGCATGCCTGGGGCGACCGCTGGATCGGTGATTCCGCGCATGGTCGTGGCCGATGTCGCGGGCGCGGTGGCGTTCCTGCGCGATGTGTTCGGCGCGGCCGGCGAAGTGCAGGACGGGCGACCGGCCGAGGTCGAGCTGAGTGGCTCGACGATCATGGTCAGCGCCGCAGGTGAGCGAGAGCCGTTCCCTGCCTTCCTGTACGTCTACGTCGACGATGCCGATGCGGTCTTCGAGCGCGCGATCTCGGCCGGAGCGCGCAGCATCGAGGACCCCGTTGACACGTTCTACGGCGATCGCCGGGCCATGGTCGAGGACCCGTTCGGCAACGTCTTCCAGATCGCGCATCGCATGGAGATCCTCGGAGAGTCTGGGGGGCCGCGCTGAAGTGCCGCTACCTGGTCACGAGATCGTTGGACGATGCGCTGGAAGCCCGCCCTGAAGTGCTGGCGGAGCGGCCGGAGGCGATCCTGGCGGACACGGCGTTGATGCCGTGCTGGCCGAGCAGTTCGGCGCCCTGTTGTTTCTCCGATCGCTGGGTGGTGCGGGTTTCGGTCGGATGCGGTCAGGATGCTAGAGCGGTCACGGCCTGGGTAGTGACGCCGGCGGCGACGAGCAGGACCAGCACGGCGAAGCCGCGGCGCAGGACAGCGGCCGGGACGCGGCGGGCGAGCCGGCCGGCGGGCAGTGAGACGACGATTGCGGCCAGCGCGAACGCCGCGATCACCGGCCAGTACATGCCGGCGGCGGCGTGGCCGGTGGCGAGGTAGGGCACGAGGCCGGCCGCGGAGTTAATGACAATGACGACCAGTGAGGTCGCCACGGCGGCGGGGGTGCGCAGTCCGAGGGCGATGATCAGCGCCGGCACGAGCAGGAATCCGCCGCCGACGCCGAGCAGCCCGGTCAGGAACCCGACGAGCAGGCCGGTGGCGATGGCGCGCGGCAGGCAGCGTCGCCAGGCGACGCCGCCGCCGGGCAGGTCGCAGACGCCGCCCGTCTCGCTGGTGGTGCGCAGCATCCGGACCGCGGCGGCGATCATGAGGGCGGCGAAGACCAGCAGCAGCACGTGCTGGTCGAAGTAGTGGTTGACCACCCCGCCGAGCAGGGCGGTGGGGACCCCGGCGGCACCGATGATCCCCGCAATCCGCCAGTTGACGTGCCGCCGGGCGCGGGGAGCGACCGCGACCGCGGAGGCCAGCCCGATGACCACCAGCGAGGCGGGCACGGCGGCGGCGAGCGGCAAGCCCAGGCCGTAGGCCAGGGCAGGGACGGCGAGGATGCCGCCGCCTCCACCGACCAGGCCCAGCAGCGCGCCGATGACGGCGCCGAACAGTGCAGCGAATCCGAGCATCAATCAGCCCTCCGGGGTGTGCCACCCGGTTCAGTGCGTGGACTGCGGTGGGCTCGGTCCGGTCTCGGTTCCAGGGCATCCCCGCCAGGGCGGCGGCCATGGCGCAGGTGTCGGTGGGCGCGGAGGCGGCCAGTCCGGCGCCCGATTCCGGCTGTGACCAGCCGCGCCCACGGTGAGATCAGCCGTTCGGCGCCGGCGGCGTCTGGGATGCGGCCGACGAGTACCCGGGTGTGGCAGAGGCCCTCGGCGGCGAGGTGGCGTCGGATGTGCACCGACTCGTACTCGGCGGCGCTGCGCACGTCGATGGAGAACTCCTCTCGTGCAGCGGGGTGGGGTGGCCCAGGCCTGGGGGAGGGCCCGGGCCACCCCGGCGCTCGAGCGGTCCGGGGGCTGGAGGGCTCGAGCGCTGCTTCGGGGGGTCAGCGCTGCTTCGGGGGGTCAGGCGACGGGTGCGGGGGCCCGCTCGTGGGCGATGGGCAGGCCGGCCTCGGCGGCGTGGGGCCAGTCGTCGTTGACCACGACCAGCTCGCGGTCGCGGTCGGGGTCGGCGGCGAGCAGTGAGGCGGCGACCGATGCGCGGTAGCCGGAGCCGCAGTAGATCCACACCTCGCCGTCGGGGATCTCGCCGCGGCGGGCGACGAGCTCGTGCAGCGGGATGTGCACCGATCCGGCGACCCCGCCGCCGGCGCGTTCGTTCTCGGTGCGGGCGTCGACGACGGCCACCGCCGCGGGGTCGCGGGCGAGCAGCCCGGGGAAGTCCGAGACTCGGTAGGACTGGATGGCGGCCCCGTCGGCGAGGGTGTCGAGGGGGCCGGTGGCCGCGCCGGCGAGCCGGTCGATGCCGATGCGCACGAGCTCGCGGCGGGCGTCGGCGACCTGCTCGCCGGTCTCGCCGATCAGGGTCAGCTCGGCGTCGTCGGGCAGCAGCCACCCGAGATAGGTGACGAAGGGCTGGGCGAGCTGGAAGGACAGCGACCCGACCAGGTGCCCGGCGGCGAATGCGGTGCGCTCTCGCAGGTCGACCACCCACTGCCCGGCGGCGATGCCGGCCTCGAGGCGAGAGCGCAGCTGGACGGGCTCGACCGGTTCCGGGACGGACAGGTCGACCGGGGCCGGGCCGGCGGTGTTGGTGGGGGCCATCCGCGCGTAGTAGGCGGGGTAGGCCCCCAGCCCGGCGATCAGGGTATCGACGAAGTCCCGCTCGTCGGAGGTCAGCGCCGGGTTGGCCGTGCGTTGGTCGCCGACGGTGGACGCCTCTCCCGAGGGCGGGGTCGCCGAGCAGAAGCTGCCGAACCCGTGGGTCGGGTAGACCACGGCCTCGGCCGGGAGCTCGGCGACCAGCCGGCGCACCGAGTGGTACTGGGCGTGGGTGAGCTCGACGGTGTCGGCGGGTGAGACCAGGTCGGTGCGCCCGGTGGTGCCGTAGAGCATCGACCCACCGGTGAACACCGCCTGTACAGCGCCTGAGCCGTCGGCCAGGGCGTAGGACAGGTGGTGGTGGGTGTGGCCCGGGGTGGCCAGCGGCCGCAGCCGCATCGACCCGACTGGGATGTCCTCGCCCTCGGTGATCGGGGTGCGGTCGAAGCCGACCTGGTCGCGGGCGTCGACGAGGTAGGCCGCGCCGGTGCGCTCGGCGAGCTCGAGCCCGCCGGTGAGGTAGTCGTTGTGGATGTGGGTCTCGGCGACGTGGGTGATCCGCACCGCGAGCTGTTCGGCCAGGGTCAGGACGCGGTCGATGTCGCGTTGCGGGTCGATGATCAGCGCGGTCTGGCCGTCGTGGGCGAGGTAGCTGCGGTCGCCCAGGCTGGTGGTGGCGATGGTCTGCACGTCGATCATGGATGTGTTCCCTACCCGGTAGGGTATCTACCGTTGCTGCGTCGGTTCGGTCTCGGCGGGCGGCGCCCAGGACGTTGTGCCCCGTCACGCCGTCAGTGCTGATTGCGCGATCAGGCCAGGGACAGGAAGAGCTTCTCCATCTCCGCGACGTCGACAGCGCGCTCGCCGTCGTCGGACTCGGTCATGCAGTGCCGCAACCCGGTCGCGATGATCTTGAATCCGGCCTTGTCGAGGGCGCGGGCCGCGGCCGCGAGCTGAGTGACCACGTCCTTGCACTCCCGGCCCTCTTCGATCATGCGCACGATCCCGGCGAGCTGACCCTCCACACGCCGCAGGCGTGCGACCACATCAGTGAGCTCGGCAGCCTGGACCTGCATGGTGGGGCTCCCCTCGAGAGTGTTACGGCCTGGCACCCGACACTACCAAGGTACCCCAGGGGGTATGCCCGACAGGGACGTGTCGCCGCTCACGCGGCCCGCGCAGGACGCCCGTCCGGCCACGCCTGCCGCGCGCGGCAGGCGAGGGTACGCGATCCTGGCCGAACCATGAGCCAGCACGAAGGTGGGTGGGCGGTGCCACGCGCAGGCCTGCCCGACAGCAGCGGCACCCGGTCACAGGCCCGGCGTGACCCGCCGGCTCTGGTGACGGCGCTGCTGGCCGCCGTCGTGGTTGTGCTCACCGTTGTGCTCGCCGGATGCGGCGCTTCGACAGGATCGCGGGCGGCGCTACTGCCCGAGCCGGCCTTGGCCCCGCCGCCGGGCCCGGTCGCGCTCGGGGTTCGGGGGGTACCCGGCCTGGGCCCGGTGATGACGACCGGGGCCGGTTTCGTCGTGTACATGTTCCCGCCCGACCAGCGGCACGTCGTCAGCTGCGTCGACGCGTGCGCGGGCAGCTGGCCACCGGTCACCATCGCCCGGGGCGCCGCACCGGTCCTCGGTCCCGGCGTCGACCCCGCGCTGGTCGGACAGATTCCGAACCTGGCCGATCCGAGCGGCCGGCCGGTGGTGACCTACGCGGGATGGCCGCTGTACACCTACGCCGCCGACATCAATCCCGGCCAGGCCAGTGGGCAGGGCCTCGACCTCGACGGCGGCCCTTGGTATGTCCTGGCCCCCTCCGGGCGGGTCGTCGTGCCCCCTGACCAGCTCGCCGATATGGATACCGGAATGGAGACCGGTGGGCGATGAGTGCCGACCCGGCCGACCGGCCACCGTCCGACTCGCCTACCGCGACCGCGGTCGGGTCTCCCGCGTCTGGCCCACGAAGGGTGCTCGGACGACGCGACCTGCTCACCGCCGGGATCGGGGTCGCGGGAGTCGCCGTCGGGGCAGGCGCCGTCACCGCCGCCGACCAGCTGACGCCATCCCCGCCACCCCCGCCTCTGCCGGCCACCGAGGGTCTGCTCACCGACCACGGCCTGCTCAAACGCGTCCTGTTGATCTACCGCGAGGCCAGCCGGCGACTGCGCACCGGCGACCTGCTCGACCCCCAGGCGCTCTACCGCGCCGCCGGACTGATCCACAGCTATATCGAGAACTTCCACGAGGGCATGGAAGAGGGCTACATCTTTCCCGCTCTGACCCGGGCCGGGGTGGCCGTCCCGACGGTGCGCACCTTGCTCGTCCAACACGACCGCGGCCGCAAGATCACTACTGCGGTGATCGCAGCGACCACCCCGATGACCATGAGCGGCCCGGCTGCCCCGGGCTTCGCCACCGCCACCGGTCGAGCCCAGCTCGCCGACATGCTCGACGCCTTCGTGACCATGTACGAGCATCACGAAGCCTGGGAGGACACGGAAATCTTCCCTGCATTCCGCGACGTCACCGCCGGGCCGACCTTCGAGCGCATCTCCCAGCAGATCGCCACTGTCCACGTCAGCACCGTCGGCGCGGGCATCACGGGCTACCTGCAACAGGTCGAGCGCATCGAACGGCAACTCGGCATCGGCGACCTGAGCCGGTTCACCGCTCCAGAGCTACCTACCTGAGCTTCGACCCGTCAGCGAATCGGCCGGCCCTCAGCGGTCACATCGACCTCGTCCCGACGGCCCTGGCCTTGATCGCCTCGAACTCCTCACGCGTGATGGTCCCTTTATCGAGAAGCTGCCCTGCCTTTTCGATCTCGCTCGCCGGTCCGCTCCCGCCGGCGGCACGGCGGATGTACTGATCGAATTCGGCCTGGGCCGCCTGGGCGTCCTTGGCCCTGCGCTCAGCCATCCCTATGTGGTTGACGATCAGGTAGGTCAACACGCCGATCCACGGAAGGATGACAACGAACACGACCCAACCGGCCTTGGCCCAGCCGGAGAGGTCGTGTCGGCGGAAGACGTCGATCAGCACGGTGATCGCGAACCAGATGAAGATCACCCAGGCGAAGAAGATCAGGATGTCCCAGAAGATGCTCAGGAAGGGGTACGACGTGGCTGCGACGGGCAAGGTGGTCCGCCTCCGATCCGCTCCGTTGGTGCACAATCCTTCCGGATCCTTCCGGATCCTTTCTGGAATTCCTACTCCGTACGCGCCGTGGAGGCAACGGGGGGAGCCGTCGCCTCCACGGCAGAGCATGACTCAGCCTGACGATCCCCGCCCCTGAGGTCGAACAACGTGGCACCGAGGGATCGTCGAGATGGACGCACCCACCTGGCGTGGCCGTCCTCGTAGCGCTCATCGGTGCTGGTCCGTAGCCAGCAGCGTCAGAACTGGCTCCGGGAGCGCAGAATCGGTCTCAACTTCACGCTCCTTCGCGGCCTGTACACCGGCATGAGCGACTCGACTAGCCGTCTTTCAATTCCAGACGTTCTTGTTGAGGTGGGTTCGAGATGACTATCGAGGTAGAGTGGGCCCTCGCGTAGCTGATCGGATGCTCCGAGCAACTCGCGGCCTTGTCGGTCGTGGCCCGAGCACATGCTCCGCCAGATGTGCGGGCGGCTCGGTGGGGGTAGCGTCGAGGCTGCTCCACGCCCGCGGCGGCAGATGGGTCATCGCGATGACGGGCACTCTCACACCCGAGTTCCGCAGATATGGTGATCGTCTAGTACCTGGATTGTGGGGTTGACCTGCGGGAATGTGCGGTCGCGCGGGTACTACGCGTGTGACTAGGCGTCGGTGTTGTGCCTGGTCAGGGGGTTGCGGCGGTGATCTCGATGATCTTCTTGGGCAGCGTCAGGTCGAGCTGGGCGTAGAGGTCGATCTGGGGCTTGGTGGGTTCGGTGGTCTGCCGGAAGGTGCCGGTGGGCCCGGTGTAGGTGATCGCGTGGAGCCGGTCGAGCTCGCGGCGCATCACCGGCCAGGTCTGCCCGGTGGTGGTCTCGGCGACCCGGATCAGGAGCAGGGCCAGCCAGCACAGTTGCACGTGGGCGCGGATGCGTTCTTCGCGGCGGTGGTAGACCGGGCGCAGGTCGAGGATCTGCTTCATGTCCCGCCAGCCGCGTTCGACCTCGAGCAGCTGCTTGTAGCCGCGCGCGATGTCCTCGGCCGAGAGCGACGGGTCCGAGGCGCGCAGCAGGTACTTGCCGTCGAGCTTGGTCTCGGCCTCGATGCGGGTCTTGTCCAGGCGCAGCAGTCCGCCGCCGGTGGTGCGCAGGAACCGGTCCAGCCCGGGCATGGTCGAGATGCGCCCGCGCAGCTCGGCGCGCTGGGTGACCGAGAGCTGATCGGAGTCGGCGATCAGCGCGGTGAGCTTGCCGGTCATCACCTCGCGCAGCGCGGCGTCGCGTTCGGCCTGCTCGGGGTTGAAGCAGATCACGAACCGCTCGCCCTCGGCGATGCGGACCTCCTTGACCTGCAGGTTGTCGCCGAGGTGTTGGTAGCGGCCCGGTCGGGCCAGCGCCGCGGTGGCTTCGGCGGACCCGGAGCGCAGCTTCTCCCCGATGATGTAGTGGTGATCGCCGCGGCGCATGTAGCGGCGGTTGGCCGCCGAGGAGAACCCGCGGTCGGCGACCCACACGATCCGGGCCAGGGTCCAGTCCCGCATGTCGTCTTTGACCTGGCGGATCAGCGCGGAGTCGGCGGTGTTGCCCGGCCAGCACCAGCACCGCACCGGGATGCCCTCGCGGGTGACCGCCATCCCGATCACGATCTGGGGCAGAGGTCGTCGCGGGAGTCCTTCGACTTGCCGTAGGTGCGGAACCCGACCCCGTTCCCGGCGTCGCTGCCCTCGCTGCCGTTCCCGTCGTCGCTGCCCTGACCGTCGCTGGTGTCGCTGGGCGGGGGCCGGCGGTGGCCCTGCGGGTCGCGGTCGACGGGATCGTCGGCGTGCTCGAGCTCGAAGTAGGTCGAGGTGGTGTCGAAGAACAGCAGGTCGACCTCGAGGTTGAGCAGGTTCGCGACCTGGGAGAAGACCTCTTTCTCCAGCGGCTCCCGGACCTGGTGGAGCCAGTCCATGGCCCGGTAGCAGGGTCGTCGGAGACCTCGTCGAGCCCGTCGAGGTGCACGTCGTGGGTGATCCAGTCGGCGGCGGCGAGCTTCGAGCTCGGTGCCAGCGCCCGGTTGGCGACCAGCCCGAAGATCACCCGCTCGGTGGTCTCGACCTCGCGGGGCCGCCCCCGACCCCTACCCCGACCGGCCTGGCGGTGCCCGGCGGTGCGTAGCGCGGTGTCGATGCCCAGCCGCCGCCACAGCCGGTCCAGGACATCGACCCCGCCCAGCGGGCGGGCGCCCAAGAAGCTGAGCTCGGTGCCGGCGGTGGCCCGCCACGCCGTTTGCGGGTCGAGCAGCCGCGCCAGCGACCCGATCAGTCGCTCGATGGCGGCGGTGTCGACCTGGTCGGCCCGCCCGAAGCTGTAGAGGATCTTGGTGCGGGAGGTTCGGGCGGCACTGTCCCACTCGTTGTGGACCAGCTGCAGGTAGCGGACCTGGCTGCCGTCCCGGTTGGTCCGCTTCACCTCCCGCAGGAACATGTCCCAGACGCTATCGGCTTCAGTGCAGCTCAGACAAATCAACGATCTCAGGTCGTGTACTAGGCGATCCCATGGTGCCCGCGCCCGCGCGACCCCCTGACCAGCACACTCGGCCCAGCCGTGTCCCAGCACCCGCCATCATCTGCGGAACTCGGGTCACACGGACGACGGCGTCGACAGCTCGGAGCGATCGAGCAGTGCGTGCTGGGTGGGGGCTCGGGCGTGGTCTGTCGATGGTGGAACTACCCGCCGCGCCCTGGTCGTGGCGCCCTGGTGCTCCTTCTGGGCACGCTGCTGGCGGCCGTCTCCTGCGCTTCATGGATGACCTGGCGTGTTCCGCCTCCGCGATCGGGCGGTCGGGTACCCAGGCGATCACGGGCGACGCATCGTCTGGCCGCCGACGACCGCCCGGCCGCTGACGGGAACGAGCACCTCATGGCAGACAGCACTACTTCCTCCACCACGACACGGTGCGAGCTGCTGCTCGTGGACCTCGCGCTACAGGGAGGGGGTGCCCATGGCGCCTTCACCTGGGGCGTGATCGACCGGCTGCTGGAGGTGTCGTGGCTCGAGTTCGAGGGCATCTCCGGCACCTCGGCGGGCGCGATGAACGCCGCAGTGATGGCGGATGGGTTCGCTGCGGGTGGGCGCGACGGTGCACGCGTCGCGCTCGAGGGTTTCTGGCGCCGCGTCGCGCGCGCTGCCAGATTCAGCTCATTCCGGCGCACACCGCTCGACAGGGCGCTCGGTCGTTGGTCGCTAGATCACTCGCCGGTCTTCGTGATGCTGGACCTGCTGGCCCGCGTCTTCTCGCCATACGACCTCGCCCCCTGGGCGCCGAACCCGATGCAGGCCGTGCTGGCCGAGAGTGTGGATTTCGGCCGTCTGGCTCGCGCCTCGATCAAGGTGTTCATCACCGCCACCCATGTCAGGACCGGTCGGGGCCGCGTGTTCCGTAACCCCGAGATCACGCCGCAGGTGCTGCTGGCCTCCGCCTGTCTGCCGACGCTGTTCCGGGCCGTAGAGATCGACGGCGAGGCCTACTGGGACGGGGGCTATTCGGGTAACCCGACCATCACTCCGTTGGTGCGCGAGTGCCGCTCCCAGGACACCATCATCGTGCCCGTCAATCCGATGGAGCGCCGAGGCACGCCACGCAGCGCCCGCGAGATCCTCAACCGGGTGGATGAGGTCTCCTTCAACGCGGTCCTCCTGAAGGAGCTGCGCATGATCGCGCTGCTGCGACAGGTCGCCGATCCTGGGGACACCGAAGGGGCGCGCTGGGCCAGCATGCGCGTCCACTCGGTCAGGAACACACCGCTCGTCGAGCTCGGCTGGTCCTCCAAGCTCAACACGGAGTGGGCGTTCCTGACGATGCTGCGCGACGAGGGCCGCCGCGCCGCAGATGCCCTCCTCGCCGACCACGGCGACGCGCTGGGTCGCATTTCCTCGATGGACCTCGACGACCTGTTGCGACAGGTCTGAGCCGTGGGCCTCGCCGGTGTCCTGGTGGGCCTCGGCCTGCTGGTCTGGCTGGCCTACCTGGGCTGGAGCGTGCTGCTGCTGGCGCCGCTCGCGGCGCTGGTGGCGGCCGCCTTCGCCGGTGAACCCCTGCTCGCGAGCTGGACCCAGACGTTCATGGGCAGCGCAGGCCAATTCGTCGCGCAGTTCTTCCCGCTGTTCCTGCTCGGCGCGCTGTTCGGCAAGTTGATGGAGGACAGCGGGGCGGTGGAGTCGATCGCCGCCCTCATGACGGAGAAGCTCGGCGCGCGCCGCGCGGTGCTCGCCGTGGTTCTCGCCGGCGCCATCGTCACCTATGGCGGCGTCAGCCTCTTCGTGGCCTATTTCGTGCTCGCGCCCATGGCCACGGGACTGTTCCGCGCCGCCGACATTCCACGTCGGCTGATGCCCGCTGCGATCGTGCTGGGCAGTTCCACTTTCACCATGTCCGCGCTGCCGGGCACACCGGCCATCCCTAACACCATCCCCATGCGCTTCTTCGGCACCACGACCTTCGCCGCGCCCGGCTTGGGGATTGTGGCCTCCGCTGTGATGATCCCCGCTGGTCTGTGGTGGCTTCACCGGGCGACAGCGGCGGCTCGCCGTCGCGCCGAGGGCTTCGACAGGGACCGGCCGGACATGGCCGATGCCGCCGCCGACGACCCCCTGGTGCGCGAGCGCGCTGTGGTCGCACACGAATTCGACCCTGCGGAGATCCACCACGGGGAGGAGGTGGCCACTGCGCCGGGCGCCCTGGCGTCTGCTCTGCCGGTCGTGGTCGTCGTGCTGGTCAACCTGCTGATGACCTTCGTGGTGCTGCCGCACATGGATGCCGACTTCCTCGCGGAGCCTGCCTGGGGACAGACGACGCTGTCGGCCGTCGCCGGGATCTGGTCGGTCGCCACCGCGCTCGCGGCGGGCATCATCACCCTGCTCGTGACGACCGGGCGCCGCGTTCCCTCTCTGCGCGCGACGATCGATGCTGGCGCCAACGCCTCCGTCCTGCCGGTCCTCAGCGTGGCCAGCCTGGTGGGGTTCGGGGCGGTGGTGGCCGCCATGCCGGCCTTCGAGGTGGTACGGAACTGGGTGCTGGGGGTGGGTGGCGGGCCGCTCGTCTCCCTCGCGATAGCCACGAACGTGCTATCTGCTCTCACCGGCTCGGCCTCGGGTGGGCTGACCATCGCGCTCGACGCGCTGGGACCCAACTACATGGCCCTGGCGGCCCAGTACGGCATCGACCCGGGGTTGATGCACCGCGTCGCCGTGATCGGCGCCGGCACACTCGACATCCTGCCGCACAACGGCGCGGTCATCACGCTCCTCACGGTCTGCGGCTGCACCCATCGCGAGAGCTACCTGCACATCGTCATGGTGGGAATCGTGAACTCGATCCTGGCACTGATAGTGGTGATCCTTCTGGGCAGCCTGTTCGGTTCGTTCTGAGCAGCCGGGCGCCTGGAGGCACGTGAAGACACGAGAGCGAGACCAGAGGCGCTGGTAGAAGCTGCGGGGCACCGCGCGGCACTCGGGAAGGGAACACCGGTATGGCCACCATCGGAAGCCTGCTGGTCCTGCTCATCATCGCTGCGGTCCTCGCCGTCGTCGCGGTCGCGGCGCTCGGACTGTTCCTGGGCGGCATGGCAGGCCTGGCCACCCTGCTCGCGGCGCTCATCGAGCGAGTCCAGGAGCGCGGCCATACAGCACACGGCCCGCGTCCAGCGCGGCGGCCACCGCCGAGTGGTCGCGCCGGGCATCCTCCACCCGGCTGATCGGCCACCGACGATGAGATCGACAGGGCGGGTACAAGAGCACAGCACGAGCACCGCACGGTCCTGCTCGCCGAGACCGACCCGCTGGGTGGAATCATCAGGGGCTACCGCTCCCAGGTCGTCCCCACTCCCGCACGCCACCGAGATGGCGGGTGATCTCGTCAGCGGTGCGTCCGACGACGGCGGCGAGGTCGGCGAAGTCGGTGTGGCACTGCGGCGCGCACTGGTGCGGGAACGTCACGCTGATCGCCGCGATCGCCTGCCCGTCGGCACCTCGGATCGCCCGCGCGACGGAGGCGTAGCCGCGGCTGACCTCGCCGTCCTCGACCGACCACCCGCGCCGTGCCTCCGCGGCCAGCACCGCGGTGAGCGCGCGCAGTGACGTCGGGCCCCGGTCGGTGCGCCGGGCCAGGGGACCGGCGCCGGCAAGGAGGGCCCGGCGCTGCGCGGGGGCGAGGCCGGCGAGGACGGCCCGTCCCGACGCGGTGAGGTGCGCGGGGAGACGGACGCCGACCGCGGTGACGAGCGTCTGTGGACGGGGCGGGCGCTCGCGCACCAGGTAGAGCAGCTCGCGGCCGTCGAGCACCCCGAGGTGGACGTCGTGGCCGACACGGTGAGCCAGGCGTCGCAGCGACGGCCCCGCCACCTCGTCGAGGGGGTGGTGACGCAGGTAGGCCGTCCCGACCTCGAAGGCGCCGATCCCGATCGCCCAGCGCGCGGTGTCCGGGAGGTGCGCGACGACGCCGGCCGCCTCGAGCTCGGTGAGCAGGTGGTACGTCGTCGACCGGGGGAGGTCGAGGCGCGCGGCCAGCGTCGCCGCGGTCAGGGGCTCGCCCTCGGCGAGCAGACGGAGGATCGCGAGCCCACGCCGCAACCCCGGGACCCCGGGCATGACCCGAGTCTCGTATCCGAGACACCCGGACGCCAGCGCCCCTGTCCCCCAGGACCGCGGGCCGCTGCACTGGACCCATGCCAGCGGCACGGGGACGGACGATGACGGCACGGACGTGGGGCGCCGAGGGCGCACTGCGGATGCTCGACAACAACCTCGATCCCGAGGTGGCGGAGCGTCCCGAGGACCTCGTGGTCTACGGCGGCACGGGCAAGGCCGCCCGCGACCACGCGAGCCTCGCGGCGATCCGCCGCTGTCTCGTCGACCTCGCGCCCGACGAGACGCTGCTCGTACAGTCCGGACGCCCGGTCGGGGTCTTCACCACGCACGAGTGGGCGCCGCGGGTCCTCCTCGCCAACGCCAACCTCGTGGGCGACTGGGCCACCTGGCCGGAGTTCCGCCGCCTCGAGCACCTGGGCCTGACGATGTACGGGCAGATGACCGCCGGCTCGTGGATCTACATCGGGAGCCAGGGCATCCTGCAGGGCACCTACGAGACCTTCGCCGCGGTGGCCCGTCCGCGCGGCGGCTCGCTCACCGGGACGCTCACGCTGACCGCCGGGCTCGGCGGGATGGGCGGCGCGCAGCCGCTCGCGGTGACGATGAACGGGGGCACCGCGCTGGTCGTCGAGGCCGACCCGGCCCGTGCGCACCGCCGTGTGGCCACCGGCTATCTCGACGAGGTGGCCGATGACCTCGACGCCGCCCTGCGCCGGGTCGACCGTGCTCGCGCGACCGGGGAGGCCGTCTCGGTCGGCGTCGTCGGCAACGCCGCGGAGCTCCTGCCCGCGATCCGCCGGTCGGGGGCGCCGGTCGACGTCGTCACCGACCAGACCTCGGCACACGACCCGCTGTCGTACCTGCCCCTCGGCGTCGATCTCGCGGACTGGGGCGAGTACGCCCGCGCCAAGCCCGAGGAGTTCACCGACCGCGCCCGCGCGTCGATGGGCGCGCACGTCGAGGCGATGCTCGGGTTCTCCGACGACGGCGCCGAGGTGTTCGACTACGGCAACTCGATCCGCGCCGAGGCCCGCCTCGCCGGTGTCGAGCGCGCGTTCGACATCCCCGGCTTCGTGCCCGCCTACATCCGCCCGCTGTTCTGCGAGGGCCGCGGGCCGTTCCGGTGGGCGGCGCTCTCCGGCGACCCCGCCGACATCGCGGCCACCGACCGCGCGGTGCTCGACCTCTTCGGCGACGACGAACCGCTCGCGCGCTGGATGCGCCTGGCGGGGGAGAAGGTGCGCCACCAGGGCCTGCCCGCCCGGATCTGCTGGCTGGGCTACGGCGAGCGCCACCGAGCGGGGGAGCGCTTCAACGACATGGTGGCCTCGGGGGAGCTTGCCGCCCCGGTCGTCATCGGCCGCGACCACCTCGACGCCGGCAGCGTCGCCTCGCCGCTCCGGGAGACCGAGGCGATGGCCGACGGATCGGACGCGATCGCCGATTGGCCCCTGCTCAACGCCCTGCTCAACACCGCGTCGGGAGCGAGCTGGGTGTCGCTGCACCACGGCGGGGGTGTCGGCATCGGGCGCTCGATCCACGCCGGACAGGTGTGCGTGGCCGACGGTTCCGAGCTCGCCGGGCGCAAGATCGCCCGCGTGCTCACCAACGATCCCGGCACCGGCGTGATCCGCCACGCCGACGCCGGCTACCCCCGCGCCCTCGAGGTCGCCGACGAGCGCGGGGTGCGCATCCCCATGCGGGAACCGCGGGAGCAGGCATGAGCGCGGGCACGCTCCTCGCCGAGATCGCGGACGTCGGCCGTGACCGCCGCCGGGGCGGCTGGTCGCGCCACCTCGGCGACGACGCCGAGACGACGCTGCGGGAGTGGTTCACCGAGCAGGCGCAGCGCCGTGACCTGGAGGTGGAGGCCGACGCGGCCCTCAATCTCTGGGCCTGGTGGGGAGACCCCGCCGGCGGCGACGTCGTGGCCACCGGCAGCCACCTCGACTCCGTCCCGGGCGGCGGCGCCTACGACGGACCGCTCGGCGTGGTCTCGGCGCTCGCCGCCGTCGACGCCCTGCGCGAGCGCGGAATCCGCCCGGTCCGCCCCCTTGCCGTGGTGGTGTTCGCCGAGGAGGAGGGCGGGCGCTTCGGCGTGCCGTGCCTGGGCTCGCGACTGCTCACCGGCTCGCTCGATCCCGACCGGGCGCGCGGCCTGCGCGACCCCGACGGCGTCACCCTCGCCGAGGCGCTCGTCCGCCGCGGTCGGCACCCCGACCGGCTCGGTCCGGACCCGGACCGACTCGCGCGTCTCGGGCACTTCGTCGAGCTGCACGTCGAGCAGGGGCGCGCGCTGGCGCCGCGCGGGGAGCCGCTCGCCGTCGGCTCGACGATCGTCGCCCACGGACGGTGGCGGCTGTCGTTCCTGGGGCGCGCCGATCACGCCGGGACCACCCGTCTCGACGACCGCCGCGATCCGATGGTCCCGGCGGCCGCCACGGTCCTCGCCGCCCGCGCCGCGATGGCGCACCACGGCGACGACGCCCGGGCCACCGTCGGGCGCCTGCACCCCGTCCCCGGCGGGACCAACGTCGTCGCCTCCCGCGTGGACCTCTGGCTGGACGCCCGAGGGCCGCTCCCACAGACGCTCGTCGACGACGTGGTCGCCGCCGCACGCGCTGCCGCGGAGGCGGAGGGGTGCTCGCTCGAGGTCCGCGTGGAGTCGGTCTCGGAGGCGGTCACCCTCGACGCCGGGCTTGCCGACACGCTCGCCGCGGTCGTCGGCGCCGGGCGCCTGCCCACCGCCGCCGGCCACGACGCCGGTGTCCTCGCCGCGCACGTTCCGGCGGGGATGCTGCACGTCCGCAACCCCACCGGGGTCAGCCACGCGCCCGACGAGCACGCGGAGGACACCGACGTCGAGACCGGCGCCCGCGCCCTCGCCGACGTCCTGGAGGTCCTGTGTCGCTAGTCCTCTGGTGTGAGCTCGCCTGGCTGCCCGACGGCCCCGCCCGCGCCGTCGCCCTCGAGCTGTCCGGTGACCGGATCGTCGGCGTCACTGCGGGCGCCCCACGGCGCGGAACGGTCCTGCCCGGACTCACCGTGCCGGGGCTGGTCAACCAGCACTCCCACGCCTTCCACCGCGCGCTGCGGGGGCGTCCGGCGCGGGCGGCCGGCTCGTTCTGGAGCTGGCGCGAGGGCATGTACCGCGTCGCGTCGGCGCTCGACCCCGACGCCTACCGGCGGCTCGCCACGGCGGTCTACGCCGAGATGGCGCTCGTGGGTTACACGGCGGTGACGGAGTTCCACTACCTGCACCACGCCCCCGGCGGCCGCCCGTACGCCGACCCGATCGTCATGGACCGCGCCCTCGTCGAGGCGGCCACGACCGCCGGGCTGCGGCTCACCCTGCTCGACACCTGCTACCTCGCCGGCGGGCTCGGTCGCCCGCCGGAGGGGGTCCAGAGCCGCTTCGCCGACGCCGACGTCGACGCCTGGGCGGAGCGCGCCTCCGCGGTGGCCTCCCTCGACAACGGGGACCGCGTGCGCGTCGGCGGCGCGATCCATTCGGTGCGCGCGGTGCCGCGCGCGGCGCTGTCGGCCGTGGCGGCGTGGACGAGGACCGGGGCGGGACGGGAGAGGCCGCTGCACGTCCACCTCTCCGAGCAGCCCGACGAGAACGCCGCGTGCCTCGCCTTCCACGGACGGACCCCCACGGCCCTCCTCGACGACGCGGGCGCGCTCGGGCCCGCGACGACCGCGGTGCACGCCACCCACCTGACCGACGACGACATCGAGGTCCTCGCCCGCGCCGGGGCCCGGGCGTGCTTCTGCCCGACCACCGAGCGCGACCTCGGCGACGGGATCGGGCCGGCCGGCGCCCTCGCCGCCGCCGGGGTGCCGCTGTGCCTGGGCAGCGACAGCCACGCGGTCGTCGACCCGTGCGAGGAGATGCGCGCCCTCGAGATGCACGAGCGGCTGCGCCACCGGGTGCGGGAGCGCTTCACGCCCGCCGAGCTGGTCGCGGCCGGCGCGGACGGCGCAACCATCACCGTCGGCTCCCCGGCCGACCTCGTCACCCTCGACACCGTCTCCGTGCGCACCGCGGGCGCCCGGCCGGACGGGGTCCTCCTCGCGGCGGCGGCGGCCGACGTCCGCGAGGTCCGGGTCGGCGGCCGCGTGGTCGTCCGCGACGGGGTCCACCAGCTCGTGGAGCGCCCGGCCGCGGACCTGGCCGCCGAGATCACCGCGGTGACCACGCGGGTCGAGGCCGCGGGAGTCGGGGCATGACGACGACGCTGATCACCGGGATCGGGGAGCTCACGACCCACGACGACGAGGGACCGGCCGGCCGCGGCCCGTTCGCCGTGGTGATCGACGGCGACCGCGTGGCGTGGACCGGGCGGGCGGGCGACGGGCCGGCCGCCGACACCGCCGTCGACGTCGGGGGTCGGGCGGTGCTGCCCGGCTGGGTCGACAGCCACACCCACCTGGTCTTCGCCGGTGACCGGAGCGAGGAGTTCGCTGAGCGGGTCGCCGGGCGGCCCTACGCCGCGGCCGGGATGCGCACGACGGTGGACGCGACCCGCGCCGCGTCCGACGCCGACCTCGCCGCCCGGCTGCGCCGGCACGTCGCGGAGGCCGCCCGGCAGGGCACCACCTGTCTGGAGACCAAGACCGGTTACGGGCTCTCGGTCACCGACGAGGCCCGGATGGCCCGACTGGCCGCCCGGACCGAGCACGTCGACGAGGTGACCTTCCTCGGCGCCCACCTGACCCCGGCCGGCACCACCGCCGAGGACTACCTCGACCTCGTCTGCGGGCCGATGCTCGAGGCCGTCGCCGGCCACGTCCGGTGGATCGACGTGTTCTGCGAGGACGGCGCCTTCGACGCCGACGCCGCCGCGCGGGTCCTGGCCGCGGGCGCCACGCGCGGGCTGGGCGGGCGTGTGCACGGCAACCAGCTCGGACCGGGGCCGGGGGTCGCCGTCGCCGTGGCGGCCGGCGCCGCCTCGGTCGACCACGCCACGCACCTGACCGAGGGTGACGTCGACGCCCTCGCCGGCTCGTCGACGGTGGCGACGCTGCTGCCGGCCTGCGACCTCTCGACCCGGCAACCTCCGCCGCCGGCCCGGCGCCTCCTCGACGCCGGCGCGACGGTCGCGCTGGCCAGCAACGCGAACCCCGGGAGCTGCTACACCACGTCCATGGCGCTCTGCGTGTCCCTCGCCGTGCTGCAGTGCGGGCTGTCCGTGGGGGAGGCGGTCCGCGCCGGGACCCTCGGCGGCGCCCGGGCCCTGCGCCGCGACGACGTCGGTCACCTCCGCGTGGGCGCCCGTGCCGACCTGCACGTCCTCGACGCGCCGACCGTCGTGCACCTGGCTCAGCGGCCCGGCGTCCCGCTGACCGCGGCGGTGTGGCGTGCCGGGCGCCGCGTGCCCGTCACCCCCTGTCCCGTGCCGGAGGAGGTCCGACCATGAGCACCGACAGCCCGATCCGGCCGGGGACCGACCTCCCGCCGCTCGACGGGCGCCCCCCGTTGTGCCTCGACGGCACGTCGCTCACCGCCCGCGTCGTCGCGGCGGTGGCCCGGACACCCGGTCCCGTCGACCTGCACCTGGACGGCGCCGCGCTCGCCCACGTGAAGCGCGCCGCCCGGCTCGGCGCCGACCTCAGCACCCGCCGGGCGGTCTACGGGCGCACCACCGGCGTCGGCGCCAACCGCGACGAACTGGTTCCCGAGCAGGGCGGGACGGCGGGGCAGCCGTCGGGACACGGCCTGCGCCTGCTGCGCAGCCACTGCGGCGGGGCGGGCGACCGGCTCGATCCGGAGCTCGTGCGGGCGGCGCTCCTGATCCGGCTCAACCAGCTCCTCGCCGGCCGGTCCGGCGTGTCACCGGGTCTCGTGCGGGCCCTGGCCGACGCCGTGGCCGCCGGCGCGCGGCCCGTCGTGCACCGCCTCGGCGCCATCGGGACCGGCGACCTCGCGCCGCTGGCCGAGATCGCGCTGGCGCTCGCGGGGGAGGGGGCGTGGGAGACGGAGCCGCCCGGCCGCGCGCCCGTGGCGGTCGACGCCGGCGACGCGCTGGCGTTCGTCTCCAGCAACGCGGTCACCCTCGCCGAGGCCGCGCTCGCCGCGGGCACGCTCGACGTCGTCCTCGCCTCCAGTCACGTCGTCGCGGCGCTGTCCTACCTCGCGCTGGACGGCAGCCCCGAGGCGTACGCCGACCCGGTCCACCGCGCCCGGCCGCACCCCGGCCAGGTCCGCTGTGCGCAGCGGATGCGCCACCTGCTCGGCATGGAGCGGACCCCGCCCAAGGGCCGACGCATCCAGGACCCGTTCGGGCTCCGCGCGTTCCCCCAGGTCAACGGGCCGGCGATCGACGCCCTGGAGGCGCTGCACCGCGTGCTCGACGTGGAGGTCAACGCCGGGGCGGAGAACCCGATGATCGCCGTCGCCGAGGACGACGCGTACCACCACGCGCACTTCCACACCGCCTACGTGGCGGGCGCGCTCGACCACGTGCGCGCCTGCGTCCACGGGGTCGCCGAGCTCTCCGCGGCCCGCCTCGGCGACCTCGTCGAGCCCGAGCAGACCGGCCTGCGGGCGTTCCTCGCCGACGGGCCGCCCGGCAGCTCCGGCGTGATGATCCTCGAGTACATGAGCCACGACGCGCTCGCGGCGCTCCGCCAGGCTGCCCTGCCCGTCACCCTCGGCAGCGCGGTCGTCTCCCGCGGCCTGGAGGACCACGCGAGCTTCTCGACCCAGGCGGCCCGGGCCACGACGGAGGTTGCGACGGCCTACACCCGCGTGCTGGCGTGCGAGCTCGTCGCCGCGGTCCGGGCCCAGCGCCTCCGGCGGCGGGCCGGGGCGCCCGCTCGTGGGGCGACGAACGGGGCGCCGGTCGAGGACGCTCTCGCCCGCGCGGAGGAGATCCTCGACCCCCGCACCGAGGACCGCCGCCTCGCCGACGACGTCGACGTCGCGGTCGACCTCCTCCGCGACCCCACCTGGGCGCGAGTCTGACCCTCACCGCTCTCGATCACCACCCAGGCGTGCACGCAGGTCGCGGAGACGCGTTGTGATCGGATCCGCGCGACCGCTAGCCTTCACAGGTGGCGATGACGGTGGCGAATTTACTCGCTGTGATGCCAGACGCTCTCGCCATCACTGTCGGCGCCGACCACGTCGTCGAGTCGCTGAGCCCGCGTGGCGGGCAGCTGCTCGGGACCGCGGTCCGACCCGGCCACCCCATCCGGGAGACCCTCCCCGCCGGCGATCTCGTCGCCGCTCTCGACGCGGCCTACCGCAGCGGCGAGACGACCATCGTCCCCCGAGGGGTGCTGTCGTCCGTGACGGACGAGGCGGCGAGCGGGCTGGAGTTCGGGGTCAGCTGCTCGCCGGTGGGCGACGGGCCGTGTCGGGTCGCCGGTCTCCTGCTGCGTGTCCTGGCCGACGCCCCTCCCGACGACGAGCGCTCCCGGTCACGTGCGCGGGAGTTCCAACGTCTGACCGAACAGCTCTCCAGTGCCGCGACGCCGGCGGAGATCGGCCGGTTGACGGCCACCTCCGCGGCCGCGTTGATCGGCGCCGACGCCTGCGCGGTCTACGCTCGGGCCGAAGGCGCGGACGTGGTGGAGTCGCTGCACCACGCAGGCTGGCCCGGCGACACGGTCGAGCGCTTCCGCCGGTTGTCCCTGCAGCGCGGGCGGCCGCTGTCGGACGCCGTGCTGACCGGCCGCCCGGTCTGGATCGAGGACGTCGAGCAGTGGCGGAGCCGCTACCCGGAGATGGCCCCGGTCGGCGTCGCCGAGGGGCACCAGGCCAGCGCCTGCCTTCCCCTGAGGGTGGAGGACCGCGAGCTCGGCGCGGCAGTGTTCAGCTTCTACCGGCCTCGGGCCTTCGACCTCGCCGAGCGGGAGTTCCTGCTCGCGGTGGCCGCCCTGTGTGCCCAGGCGCTCGACCGCGCCCGCCTCTACACCGCGGAGCACGAGGCGCGCGCCGCCGCCGAGCGCGAGCGGGACCGCATGTCCTTCCTCGCCCAGACGAGCCAGTTGATGGAGGCGCCGCTGTCGGTGGAGGAGCGCCTGCGCCAGCTGGCCGACCTCGTCGTGAAGGGGATCGCCGACTGGTCCGCGGTGCACTTCGTCCGCGGCACCCAGGTCGAGCGGGTCGCCGTGGCCCACCTCGATCCCACGAAGGTCGCTTTCGTCGAGGAGCTCGAGCGTCGGTACCCCCCGAACCCGGACGCCCCCGGTAGCGCCATCGAGGTGGCCCGTACCGGGGTGCCGGTCGTCATGGCGGACGTGCCCGACGAGTTGCTCGTCGCGTCCGCCCAGGACGAGACGCACCTCGAGCTGCTCCGCGCGATCGGGCTGCGGTCGGCGATCGTGATGCCGCTGCTGACCCGCGGGCGCAGCCTCGGGGCGTTGACCTTGGTGCACGCCGAATCGGGCGAGCGCTTCACCACCGACGACCTGACGTTCGTCGGCCAGCTCGCCACCACTGCCGCGCTCGCCCTCGACAACGCCGCTCTCTACGAACAGCAGCGCACGGTGGCGCGCACCCTGCAGGCGGCCCTCCTGCCCGCCGAGCTTCCCGAGGTGCCCGGCGTGCAGTGCGCCGGTCGTTACCGTCCGCCGAGCCCCGAGCTCACGGACGTCTATGTCGGCGGGGACCTCTACGACATCCACGAGGACTCCGAACGCGGGCGGTGGGCGCTCACGGTCGCCGACGTCTGCGGCAAGGGTCCGCAGGCCGCCGCCCTGACCGCGTTGATCCGGCACACCGTCCACGCCGAGGTCGGGCACGGGTTCGCACCGGCGGACGTCCTGCGACGGGTCAACGCGGCGATGCTGCGCCACCACGGCCGCGCCCGGGCACGCTTCGCCACGATGGTCCACGGGGCGCTGACGGTGGGCCCTGCCGGCGTCACGATCACGCTGGTCAACGGCGGGCACCCGCCGGGACTCGTCCTGCGGGGCGACCGTGTCGAGCCGATCGTCGTCCCCGGCACCCTCCTCGGCGTCTACCCCGACCTGAGCCTCGCCGAGGTCGAGGTTCGCCTCGCACCGGGCGACACCCTGGTGCTCTATACCGACGGTGTCACCGAGGCGCGCGGTCCGCACGGCTTCTACGGCTCCGTTCCGCTCGAGGCGCTGCTGGCCTCCCTGGCCGGCGAGTCCGCCGACGCCATCGCCGATCGCATCCTCGCCGAGGTGGCGGACTTCCAGGAGGGCCGCCTCCGGGACGACGTCGCTCTCCTCGTGGTGCAGGTGGAGCGATGACCGAGCCGCGCGACAGCACGCCGACCGAGACCTCCGGCGGGCTGTGGGTGGAGCACTCGTGGGAGTCCGACCGGCTGGTCCTGGTCCTGCACGGCGACCTCGACCTCGACACGCTGGCGGCCGCGCAGCACGAGGTGGCCGCCGCCGAGGGCCAGGAACCGACGGTCCTCGTCCTTGACCTCTCGCAGCTGGAGTACGTCGACTCCTCCGGGGTCCGGCTGGTGCTGCTGGCCCAGCACGTCGCCGACGACGTGAACCGTCGCCTCGCCGTGCGCCTCGGGCACGGGCCCACCCGGCGCGTCTTCGACATGCTCGGAATCACCGGTCGCCTCGAGGTCCTCGACGACGGGGAGGCCTCGTCATCGTGACCAGCGCTCCCGATCGATCATGGGCGACGTCGGCGACCCCCGACCCCTTCCGCCACCTCGCCGTGCTCTACCACGGCGTCGAGGAGCTGCTCGACACTCTCGCCCCGCTGCTCCGCGCCTCCGTGACCCGTGGGGACCTCATCTGGGCCGCCGTCGACGACGCCGCCCGCGACGCCATCCAGCGTCGCCTCGGCACCGCGGCTTTCGGCTTCGTCTTCGGCGAGCCGGGCCAGCCCTACAGCTACAGCGGACAGACGACCGCGGCACGCCGTGCGGACCACCTGCGAACCATGATCGGCGACGGCCGCGCGGCCCTGATCCTCAGCGACGCCGCCACCGTGGGCGGTTCCGACGGGGACTCGTTCGCGCCCGAACTGTGGAGCGTCGTCGACGCCAGCTGCAACCTCGCCCTCAGCGGCATGCCGGTCACGTTGATCTGCCTGTGCGACGCCGAGCGCACCTCCGATGACACCGAGCGCTTCTGCTACTGGAACCACCCCGAGCTGTTCGTCGGTGCCACCACGAGCCCCAACCCACGCTTCCGGCCCCCCGCCGACGTGCTCGCCTCGATCCCGGCGCCGCCCGCCCCCGCCCTCGGGCCCCCGAGCCGAAGGCAGCCGTTCGCGAACGGCACCACCACGCTGCGCGGCATCCGGGCCTGGACGAAGCGGCACGGGCTCGAGGCCGGCCTCGACCCGGCGCGCATCGACGGGCTGGTCCTCGCCGTCTGCGAGCTGGTCAGCAACAGCATCGAGCACGGAGCCGGCTACGGCACCCTGTCCTGGTGGATCCGGCCGGGACGGGTCGTGGCCCAGATCCACGACCCGGGGCACATGAGCACGACGACGCCCGGGCTGCGCCGGCCCGACGCTCTCTCGGTGCGCGGGCGGGGTATCTGGCTCGCCCGCCAGCTGTGCGACATCCTCCATCTCTGGAGCACCGACGACGGCACCCACGTCCGCCTGGAGGTCGGAGCCTGACTGCCGGTGCGGGTACTCATCGCGGCCCTATCGATTCATAAGGAATCCTGAGCGCGTAGATATGGCGGGCGCGGCCGAGGAAGGCCACGATCGGGGTGAGGCCGCGGCTCCGACCCCCCAGGAGCCCAGGCCGGGTCCCACCGCCTGCTCCCCCCGCGGGCGGTGGGACCGCCCCGACTGCCCGCTGCAGCTCTCGAGCAAGCCTGGCCTATCCGTCGACCCGTCCGGCCAGCGTGGCCTTGCCCGGGCCGCTGAGTTCGTCGAGGGCCTGCCGGCGTCCGGCGATGGCCATGAGCCAGGGGCTCGGCGGGGCCTTCGACGACCGGTCCGCGCCCGGAGGTCCAGTCGAGGTCGGTGGCGACCAGACGCAGGCCTCGGGCGCGGGAGAACGCTCGGATGGGGGGCGCGACGCGGGCGAAGGGCAGCGCCGCGGCGAGCCGCTCCCGAGGGACCTCGCGGGGCAGGCCGAGGGAGCGGCGGATGTCCTGGTGATGGATGAGCCCGTCCACCAGACCGATCCGTCCGCCGAAGCCGGCGGTGAGCCCGGCGGGGCGCAGGTGGTCCTTGAAGACCGCCAGCAGCTCGTCGGGGGAGAGCGGGGCGAAGTCCCGGACGCCGACCTCGTTGACCCGGTCGGGGATGAACCGGCCGCGAGCGAACCGCCCGGCGAGCCCGACCGGGCCGAGGTGGTCGTAGCTCACGATGTGCGCGGCGACGTCCCGGACGCGCCACTTGGTGCACAGGGTGGGCGCGTTCCACTGCTCCGGAGAGAGCCCGGCGAGCAGATCGGCCAGGTCGGTGCGCTCGTCCTGGGCGAGGCGGGCCGGGTCGGTGTCGGTCATGGCTGAACCTGCTGGGTCCGGGCGGCGACGAGCTGGGCATAGGCCTGCAGCAGCGCGACCCAGCCACCGCCGCCGTACTCGATGGCGCCGTGGACGCTCTCGCCGCCGACGAGGCGCTCGAAGTGGCGTTGCTCGACCTCGATGGTGGTCTGTTCGGGCCCGTCGGCGTGGAAGCGGACCTCGATCTCGCTGGCGTGCGACGGGTCCGGGTCGAACTGCCAGTCGCCGCCGATCTGCCAGGTGAAGACGATCCGCTCGGGCGGATCCCAGGTGAGGACGCGGCCCCAGTCGCATTCGCTGCCGTCGACCCCGCGTTCGAACCAGCGTCCGCCCTCGTGCGGCTCGAGGACGACGTCGGCTACCTCGGCGGCGCCAATATGGTACTGGCGCGGCCACCATTCGCCCATCGAGCCGGTGAACAGGGCGAACGCGCGGTCACGGCTGACGTCGACGGTGGTCTTGCCCTCGATCGGTGGGATGGGCGTGGTCATGGGTGCTCCTCGTCGGGGTGGTCGGCGCCGGCGGTCTCGTCGGCGACGGTCTGCTCGGCGAACTTGTGGACGTTGGCCAGCGCGTGCTCCCAGACGCCGTCGAGCCAGCTCCGCAGTGCGGAGACGCCCTGGGGGTCGAGGCTGTACACGCGCCGGTTGCCCTCGGGGCGGGAGACGACCAGGCCGCCGTCCTTGAGGGCCTTGAGGTGCTGGGACACCGCGGGCCGGCTGATCGGGAGCTGGTCGGCGATCTCGCCCACCGCGCTCGGGCGCCCTGCGAGCAGCTCGAAGATGGCGCGCCGGTTCGGGTCACCGAGCAACCCGACCGCACCATCTATGTTCGGCTGCACGAACGGTAAGCGTAGATGAACATAGGTGGCGGGGCCAGACCCGCATCGATCAGGAACTCCAGAAGCGTCGGCCGTCGCCGTGCTCCTAGCGTGATCGCGGACCGGGACCGCACCGGGGAAACCGACATACTGGTCGCGGTGCGGGGGCGCACCGGAGACGCGACAGGGACGGAGTCACGATGAGCACGGCCACGACGACGGGTGCCGCGGCGCCCTCCCGGCACGCCGCTGACGGGCACGACCTCATCCGCGTGCTCGGCGCCCGCGAGAACAACCTCCGCGACGTCAGCGTCGACCTGCCCAAGCGCCGCCTCACCGTGTTCACCGGGGTCTCGGGCTCGGGGAAGAGCTCGCTGGTGTTCTCGACGATCGCCGCGGAATCTCAGCGGTTGATCAACGAGACCTACAGCACCTTCGTCCAGGGCTTCATGCCGACACTCGCCCGCCCGGACGTCGACGTCCTCGACGGGCTGACGACCGCGATCATCGTGGGCCAGGAGCGGATGGGCGGCGACGCCCGCTCCACGGTCGGCACCGCCACCGACGCGGGCGCGCTGCTGCGCATCCTGTTCAGCCGGCTCGGCGACCCGCACGTCGGCTCGCCGCAGGCGTTCTCGTTCAACGTCGCCTCGATCAGCGGGGCGGGGGCGGTCACCCTCGAGAAGGGCGGGCGCACCGTCAAGGAGCGCCGCGCGTTCAGCATCACCGGCGGCATGTGCCCCCGGTGCGAGGGGCGGGGGTCGGTCTCCGACATCGACCTGGCCGCGATCTACGACGAGGACCGCTCGCTCGACGAGGGCGCCATCACGATCCCCGGCTACAGCATGGACGGCTGGTACGGCCGCATCTTCAAGGGCTCCGGTTACTTCGACCCGCAGAAGCCGATCAAGAACTACACGAGGCGCGAGCTCGACGACCTCCTGTACCGCGAGCCCACCAAGATCAAGGTGGAGGGGATCAACCTCACCTACGAGGGGCTCATCCCGCGCATCCAGAAGTCGATGCTGTCCAAGGACGTCGACTCGCTCCAGCCGCACGTCCGCGCCTTCGTCGACCGGGCGGTCGTCTTCCGGACGTGCCCGGAGTGCGGCGGGACGCGTCTGACCGAGGAGGCGCGGTCGTCGCGGATCCGGGGCACCAACATCGCCGAGGCGTCCGCGATGCAGATCAGTGACCTCGCGGACTGGGTGCGGGTCCTCGACGAGCCGACCCTCGCGCCGCTGCTCGCGACGCTGCGCGACACCCTCGACTCGTTCGTCGAGATCGGCCTGGGCTACCTCTCGCTCGAGCGGCCGGCGGGCACGCTGTCGGGCGGCGAGGCGCAGCGGGTGAAGATGGTGGGGCACCTCGGCTCCTCGCTCACCGACGTCACCTACGTCTTCGACGAGCCGACGATCGGTCTGCATCCCCACGACATCGCGCGCATGAACAACCTCCTGCTGCGGCTGCGCGACAAGGGCAACACGGTGCTCGTCGTCGAGCACAAGCCGGAGACCATCGCGATCGCCGACCACGTCGTCGACCTCGGTCCCGGAGCGGGCACCGACGGCGGCACCGTGCAGTTCGAGGGCACCGTCGAGGGGTTGCGCGCCAGCGGGACCATCACCGGGCGGCACCTCGACGACCGCGCCGCCCTGAAGCCGAGCGTCCGGACGCCGTCGGGTGCGCTCGAGGTGCGCGGCGCCACCACCCACAACCTGCGCAGCGTCGACGTCGACATCCCCCTCGGGGTGCTCGTCGCCGTCACCGGCGTGGCGGGCTCCGGCAAGAGCTCCTTGATCCAGGGGTCGGTCGCCGGGCGCGACGGCGTCGTGGTGGTCGACCAGGCCCCGATCCGCGGCTCGCGACGCAGCAACCCGGCGACCTACACCGGGCTGCTCGACCCGATCCGCAAGGCGTTCGCCAAGGCCAACGGCGTGAAGCCGGCGCTGTTCAGCGCCAACTCCGAGGGCGCCTGCCCGAACTGCAACGGCGCGGGCGTCGTCTACACCGACCTCGCGATCATGGCGAGCGTCGCCACCACGTGCGAGGTCTGCGGCGGCAAGCGGTTCTCGGCCGACGTGCTCGACTACACCTTCGGCGGCCTGGACATCAGCGAGGTGCTCGCGATGCCGGTGGCGCAGGCCGAGCGCTTCTTCGGCGAGGGCGAGGCCCGCACCCCGGCCGCGCACACGATCCTGCGGCGCCTCGCCGACGTCGGGCTCGGCTACCTGCGCCTCGGCCAGCCGCTGACCACGCTCTCCGGTGGCGAGCGCCAGCGGCTCAAGCTCGCCACGCACCTCTCGGAGAAGGCCGGCACCTACGTCCTCGACGAGCCGACGACGGGGCTGCATCTCGCCGACGTCGAGCAGCTGCTCGGTCTGCTCGATCGGCTCGTCGACGCCGGGCGGTCGGTGATCGTCATCGAGCACCACCAGGCGGTCATGGCGCACGCCGACTGGATCCTCGACCTCGGTCCCGGCGCGGGTCACGACGGCGGGCGGGTCGTCTTCGAGGGCACCCCCGCCGACCTCGTCGCGGCCCGCTCGACGCTCACCGGGGAGCACCTCGCGGCGTACGTGGGGGTGGCGTCCGTCGGCGCCTGATCCGAAGCCGGGCGGCCCCCGAGCCCACGAGGGTGGTCCCGGTCATAGCCGCGTCGACCTGCGGAAACACCCGGTCCGGCACGGATCGCCGGCCCAGGGCGCCCGCTCCGACAGTAGGCTCGCCCCCCGTGAAGGTCCTACTGCTGGAGAGCATCCACCCGACCGCAGCCGAGGCGTTCCGGCGTGCCGGGCTCGAGGTCGAGGAGCGGCCGGGGTCGCTCTCGGGCGACGAGCTCGCCGACGCGCTGCCGGGCGTGTCCCTGCTCGGCATCCGCTCGAACACCAAGATCACGTCCGAGGTGCTCGACGCCGGGAAGGATCTCCTGGCGATCGGCTGCTTCTGCATCGGCACGAACCAGGTCGACCTCGCCGAGGCGGCCGAGCGCGGTGTCGCGGTCTTCAACGCGCCGTTCTCGAACACCCGCAGCGTCGTCGAACTGGTGCTCGGTGAGATCATCGCGCTGGTCCGGCGGCTGCCGGAGAAGACCCAGCGGATGCACGAGGGCATCTGGGACAAGTCGGCGCGCGGCAGCCACGAGTTCCGCGGCCGGACCCTGGGCATCGTCGGGTACGGGAACATCGGCACCCAGCTGTCGAACGTCGCCGAGGCGGTCGGGCTGCGGGTGATCTTCTACGACACCGCGGACCGGCTCGCCCACGGCAACGCCCGCAAGGTCGACTCGCTCGAGGATCTGCTCGCCGAGGCCGACGTCGTGAGCCTGCACGTGGACGGCCGGCCCGGCAATGCGGGACTGTTCGGCGCCGAACAGTTCGCCGCGATGAAGCCGCGGTCGATCTTCATCAATGCGTCCCGCGGGATGGTCATCGACGACCACGCCCTCCGGGAGAACATCCTCTCGGGCCACATCGCCGGCGCGGCGATCGACGTGTTCCCGATCGAGCCGAAGGCCCAGGGCGACACCTTCGAGTCCCCGCTGCGGGGCCTCGACAACGTCATCCTCACCCCGCACGTCGGCGGCTCCACCCAGGAGGCGCAGGAGGAGATCGGCGGCTTCGTCTCGACGAAGCTCCTCGCCTTCGTCGCCAACGGCAGCACCGCGCTCTCGGTGAACCTGCCCGAGGTGGCGCCGCCGCTCGTGCCCGACACCCACCGGCTGGGCTACCTGCACACGAACCAGCCCGGCGTGCTGGCTCACATCAACCAGTTGCTGCTCGACGCCGGGGTCAACGTCGTCGGGCAGGCGCTGTCCACTCGTGGCGAGCGCGGCTACGTCGTCGTCGACACCGAGACGCCGATCCCGGAGCAGGCGCTCTCCGACCTGCGGCGCGCGCCGCAGACGGTCTGGCTGCGCACCTGGGCGCCCTGATCGCCGGTGTCGGCCGGCGCCGCCGTCGGGTATCCGGCCGGGCTGCCGCAGCTGATAGGGAGAGGTCATGTCCCAACAGCAGCCCGATCGGTGGGGCCGAACCCGCGCCGACTACGAGCGGGGCCTGCCGGACTACCACGACCCCACGGGGGGCTTCGGCGGTGCCGCGCCGACCTACAGTCCGCTGACGTTCCGAGCGGTGCTGGCCGCGTTCGGCGTGCTGTGCGCCATCGCCGGCGTGGTGGTCTTCCTGACCGTGGTGGTTCTCCCGTGGGCGGCGATCGCCTTCGGGGTGATCGGGCTGATCAGCCTGGTCGACCTGGTCTGGGTGTTGTATCGCAAGGCCCGCGGCGAACCTGGCTGAGTCCGAGACCGCCAGCGTCAGCCGGCCCCCGGATCAGCTCTTCGCGCGATGCGCCGCCGGTACACCGCCCGGGCCACCAGGGCCACGACCAGGACCGCGATCCCGATGAGAATGTAGAGCCCGTAGCGCCGGAACTGTGCGTAGGTCGCGTCGATGTGGTTGCCGGCGAGCAGGCCGACGGTGGTCCACAGCGCCACCCAGAGGGCGGCGCCGAGCAGGTTGGCCGGCAGGAACCGGCGCAGCCAGGGCATCGCGGCCACGCCGGCGAGGATCCCGTTGGCCTGGCGGAGCCCCTCCACGAAGCGTGCCACCACCACGATCCAGGGGCCGTGGCGGCGCACGACGCGTTCCACGTGGCCGACCCGACGCTCGGTCAGGCCGACGTAGCGGCCCCAGCGCACCACCACCCGTCGTCCGCCGAAGTAGCCGAGGGCGTAGCCGAGGTTGTCCCCGGCCACGGCGGCCACGAAGGCGATGACGGCGACCACGACGACGTCCAGCCGCCCCGCGCCGGCGTAGACCGCGGCGGCGATCAGGATGGTCTCCCCGGGCACCGGGACGCCGAAGTCCTCCAGCAGGATGAACCCGCCGACGGCCAGGTAGCCGTACGAACTCAGCACCGGCTCCAGCGTCCCGAAGATCCCTGGAAGTGGCGGGTTCATCTGATCAGTTCCAGTACCTCACGGAAGGCCGGGTTCACGCTCGACCCGAGCCATTCGAAGACGACCATCTCCGTGGTCACCACGTCGACGCCGTGTGCCCGCATCCGATCCAGCGCCGCGTCGCGGTTGTGTGGCGACCGGCTCCCGACGGCGTCGGCGACCACGGCCACGTCGTGACCGGCGGCCCGCAGGGCCAGCACCGTCGACTGGACGCAGACGTGGGTCTCGCAGCCGCACACCACCACGGTCGCGGTGCCGAGGGCGAGGTCCGCGGCGAAGGCCGACTTCGCAACAGCGGGTGCGCGCAGCAGCGCCGCGACCGGCTCCACGGTGGGTCCCAGCTTGTGCGGGTCCTGCTCGGTGGTGGTCACGGCGACGTCGAGGCGCGTCGCGGCCCGGATCAGCCGGGAGCAGTTCTCGACGACGCCGGGCGCCCCGGCGATCGCCGGCATGAGGCGCTCCTGCAGGTCGATCACGAGCAGGACCGAGGACCCGGCGGACAGCAGCGGCACGGCAGAACCCTAGGAGACTGCTGAATTAAGCGGGGTGTCGGGCGAGGATCTTGGCCGGTGGGCTGGGATCCTGGTCTGGTGCAGGGCCACTCGGATGATCAGCGTGAGTTGCTGGATGTGGAGTCGCTGGCTGGTCATCTGATCAAGCCGGGCAGCGTGTTCGGGTTTTTGACCGCTCACCGGGGTCGGTTGTTCCCGCCGGGGCTGTTCGAAGATCTGTTCCCCAGTCAGCGGGGCCGACCGAGTGTGCCCGGCGAGGTCGTCGCGACGGTGCTGGTGCTTTAGTCCCTGCACCACCTCTCCGACCGGGAGGCGATCGAGGCGCTGACGTTCGACCTGCGCTGGAAAGCCGCGTGCGGGTTGGCGGTCACCGACACCGCGTTCGACCCCTCGACGTTGACCTACTGGCGGCGTCGGTTGGCGTCCTCGGCCCGCCCGCAGCGCATCTTCGAGGTCGTCGCCGAGGTGATCGCCCAGACCGGCGCGGTGGCGGGTAAGACCCGCCGGGCGCTGGACTCGACGATCCTCGACGACGCGGTCGCCCGCCAGGACACCGTGACCCAGCTGATCGCCGCGATCCGCCGGGTCGCCCGCGAGGTTCCCGGCGCGGCCGAGATCGTCGAGTCGCGGACCTCGGGACATGATTACTCCCGCCCGGGTAAGCCCGAGATCGCCTGGGACGACCCGCAGGCTCGCGACGAGCTGGTCTCGGCGCTGGTCGGCGACGCGCTGGCGGTGCTGGCCGGGCTCGAGGAGCTCTACCCCGCCAGCGAGGGGCTCGCCGACAAGCAGTCCGAAGCGGTGGCGTTGTTGGCGCTGATCGCCGGGCAGGACGTCGAGCCGGCCGAGGGCTCGGATGGCACCGATGGTCGGTGGCGCATCGCGCGGCGGGTCGCCCCGGACCGGGTGGTCTCGGTCGTGGATCCCGACTCCCGGCATGCCCACAAGACCCGCGAGCGCCGCCAGGATGGCTTCAAGGCCCATGTGGTCGTCGAACCCGACACCGGACTGATCACCGACACCGCGCTGAGCAAGGCCACCGGGGCGGACAACAGCGACGCCACCGTCGGGATCGCCCTGCTCACCGGCGACCCCACCCTCGGCGACGACCAGCCCGTGGAGGTGCTGGGCGACTCGGCCTACGGCACCGGCGACGCGCTGGCCGCGCTGAACGAAGCCGGGCACGACCCGGTGATCAAGCCCTGGCCGCTGCGGCCCGCGGTCCAGGGCGGGTTCACCCTCGATGACTTCGCCATCAACGACACCGGCGACACCGGCGACACCGTGACCTGCCCGAACGGGATCACCCGCCCGATCAACCCCAAGGGCGCGGCCAACTTCGGCGCCGCCTGCCGCGGCTGCCCGCTGCGCGAGCGCTGCACCACCTCACGGCGGGGCCGCAAGCTCGTGCTCGGGCCCCACCACAAGCTGCAGCGCGCTCATCGCGCCCGCGCCGCCACCGCGGAACACCTCGAGACCTACCGGCGCCACCGGCCCATGGTGGAACGCTCCCTGGCCTGGTTGACCCGCGGCGCCCGACGCGTCCCCTACCGCGGCGTGAGCAAGAACAACGCCTGGCTGCACCTCCGGGTCGCCGCGGTCAACCTGCGCCGCCTGCTCGCCCTGGGCCTGCACCACCACGGCACCTGGGCACTGGCCTAGGCCCCGAAAACCCCGCCCGAGCCCACAGCACCGGCCCGAGGCGCCCGTCCTCGACACCCACCGCCCGCACGCCACCCTCACCCGCGGGCGAAGCGGCTCTCTGCCGCACACCCTAAGCGCTGACCACAGCACGACTGCCAAAGCGCCCCACCCACCCAGCACCCACTTCTTCAGCAGTCTCCTAGGCGCGCTTGCGGCGCGACCGCACGACACGTATGCCAGCGAGCATGACCAGCGAAGCGGGGCTCACCGCCCGCGTCGAGCACTACCGGGAGCGGTTCGCCACCTTCCTCACCGTCGAGGTCGGGCCCGCCGAGCAGGAGCTGGCGCGCCTCGACGTCGGGACTCCGTACAACCCGCGCCTCGACGAGGACGGGCGGATGCACCCCGCGGTGTGGGAGGCGCGCCGGGAGGTCCAGCGGCGCTCGGCGAAGGCCGGGCTCTACGCCCCGCACGTCGGTGAGGCGTCCGGCGGCGGGGGCTTCACCCGGGCCGAGATGCAGCACGTGGAGGAGTTCGTCTACCACCGCAGCGGCCTCGGGCTCGGGCTCGCCGCGCTCGGGTGGACCGAGGGCCCGAACGCGGCGCTCGAACACTGCTCGCCGGCGGCCCGGGAGCACTGGCTCGAGCCGCTGATGGCGGGCGAGATCACGGCGGCGTTCGCGAACACCGAGATCTCGGTCGGGACCGACGTGCTCGCGATGGAGACCCGTGCCCGCCGCGACGGGGACGACTGGGTGCTGGACGGCCACAAGGCGTGGATCACCAACGCCGCGTTCGCCGACGTCCTGCAGGTCACCGCCGTGACCGAGCCCGGGGCGGGCACCCGCTCGCTGACGATGTTCCTCGTCGACGCGAACGCGCCCGGCGTCACCCGCGGCCGCGACATCCCGACGATGCTCGACGACGGGCTGACCGGGGAGCTGCACTTCTCCGGCGTGCGCGTCCCTGCCGAGGACGTCGTCGGGGAGCCCGGCGACGGCTTCGTGCTGGCCATGGCCTGGATCAACTGGCGACGGATGTGCCGGGGCGGGATGTGCGCCGGGTGGGGTGCCTGGCTGCTGGAGCGGGCCCTCGACCGCGCGGCCACCCGCACGTCCGGGGGGAGGCCCATCGCCGAGCTGCAGGCGGTGCAGCACATGCTCGCCGACATGGACGCCGACGTGTACACGGCGCGGGCCGCGTCGCTGCGCGCCCAGGTCGAGCTGGACGAGCTGCCCGGCGGCCCCTACGGCATGCCGCTGCACCCCGACGCGCCGCGCCTGATGAGCCTCATCAAGGTGATCAACGACGAGGCCTTCTTCCGGGTCGCCGACCGCGCGGTCCAGGTCCACGGCGGCACCGGCCTGCGGCTCGGGGCGCCCGAGGAGAAGCTCTTCCGGCTGGCGCGCAACCTCAAGATCCCGGCGGGCACCGTCGAGATCCAGCGCAACGCGATCGCGCGCGGGCTGCTCCGTCGATGAGCGTCGCCGCGGTGACCGGGAGGTTCCAGCCCGTCCACGTCCAGCATCTCGAGCTCTTCGGGCACGCCCTGCGCCACCACGACGAGCTCGTCGTCGCCGTCACCAACCCCGACACCGGCGCCCGTCGGGAGGAGGCGACCTCGGCGCACCGGCACACCGACGCCGCCAACCCCTTCACCTACTACGAGCGGCTGCGCCTGCTCACCGCCGCGCTCGCGGGCGCCGGGATGGCCGACCGCGCCCTCGTCGTGCCGTTCGACCTCACCCGCCCCCACCTGTGGCCGGAGTACGTCCCACGCCACGCGCACCACTACGTGCGCGCCTACTCGCCGTGGGAGGAGGTCAAGGCGGCCCAGCTCGAGGCGGGCGGCTACACGGTGTCCGTGCTCGCGGGCGACCCGGCCGCCAAGCTCGACGCCGCCACGATCCGGGCCGGGTTCGACGACGGGTCGTGGGTCGACATGGTCCCGACGTCGACCGTGCCGGTCCTGCTCACGCTGCTGGCGGAGCGGTGACGAGCCCGGCCGGCTCGAGTCCTCCGGGATGGGGCGAAACCCAGCCCCGGCTCGTCGACGACCGCCTGCCCGTCGTGCTCGTCGTGCTCGACGGCCTGGGGGACCGTCCGGTACCCGAGCTCGGTGACCGGACACCGGCGGAGGCCGCGCACACCCCGGTGCTGGACGCGCTGGCGGCGCGCGGGTGCTCCGGGTGGCACCTGCCGTTCGGCTGGGGTCGCGCGCCCGCCTCCGAGCTGGCGCACTGGGCGATGTTCGGGTTCGGCGACGTGCCCTTCCCCGGTCGCGCGGTGCTCGAGGCGCTGGGTGCCGGAGTTCGGGGCGCGGGCGTCGAGGTGCCCCTCGGCACCGCGGTGACGCACGCGGCGCTGCGGACCTCGGCGACCGGTGACGACGGCCGGGTGTGGATCACCGGGCGGGTGGGGCCGGACCCGCAGGACGCCGCCGACGCCGCCACGCTCCTCGACGCGCTCGCGCCGGTCGCGGCGCGCCACGGCGCCGAGCTGCGGCCGCTCGGCGGGCGTGGGGAGGCGCTGCTCGTCCTGCACGGCCACGCGGCGGGCGCCGTCACCGACTCCGACCCGTTCTTCGAGGACCGCCACCCGTGGCTGCGGGTGCTGCCGTGCGTGCCGGGGACGGACGGCGCCGGCGCCGCCGCGACGGCCGACACCCTCAACGCGCTGCTGCTCGACGCCCGCGCCGCGCTGCGTGACCACCCGGTCAACCGTGACCGCCGGGCGCGGCCGCCGCTCGACGTGCTGACGACGAAGTGGTCGGGCACGCGGGCGGAGATCCCGGGCTTCGTCGAGCGGGCCGGCGTGGCGGGCGCGGCCGTCACGAGCACCCGGCTCTACCGGGGATTGGCGCGCCTGCTCGGGATGGACCTCCGCCACCTCGCCGCGGTCGCGGACACCGGCGAGGACCTGCGGGCGCGGCTGGAGTGCGCCGGGGGACTCATCGAGGCCGGTGCCCGGTTCGTCCACGTGCACACCAAGGCCACCGACGACGCGGGGCACACCAAGGAGCCCCGCGCCAAGCTGGAGGTCCTCGAGGCCGCAGACCCGGGGCTCTCCGGCCTGCTCGACCTGGCCGACCGTGCCGTCGTCGCCGTCACCGGGGACCACGCCACCCCGTCGACCGGCGGTGTGCTGCACACCGGCGACCCGACGCCGCTCGTCGTCGCCGGGCCGACCGTGCGTCCCGACCCGGTCACGGCGTTCGGCGAGGCCCCGGCCGCGTCGGGCTGGTACGGCAGGGTGCGCGCGGCCGAACTCTTACCCCTGTTGTTCGGGCACGCGAACCGGCCGGTCTTCCTCGGGCACCGGGCCACCGGCCGGCGGACCCTGGCGCTCCCGGACGAGCCGGAACCCCTCCTCGACGGCGGCCGCCTCAGCGGCCTCGCGCCGGGGAACGGTGTCACACTGCCGTGGTGACGACCACACCGACGGCTCCGGGAACGGCGACGCCGGACGCGCCACCGCGGGAGCAGGCGGATGCGCCCCGCACGACGGCGGCGGCCCCGCCGACCTCGCGGGCCGGGGCCCCGCCCGCCCCGGCACGCGGGTCGGCGACACCGTGGCTCCTCTCCCTGCTCGTCCTCGTCACCGGCATGTTCATGTCGGTGCTCGACGTGAGCATCGTCAACGTCGCGATCCCGTCGATGCAGAAGGACTTCGGGGTCACCACCGACCAGATCCAGTGGGTCTCGACGGCGTACTCCCTCGCGCTGGGGGTGATCGTGCCGGCGAGCGCGTGGCTGGGGGAGCGGCTGGGTCTGGGCCGGGCCTACGTCGTGTCGCTGGTCGCCTTCGGGCTGGGGTCCGCGCTGTGCGGGCTCGCCTGGGACATCAACTCGATGATCGTCTTCCGCATCCTGCAGGCGATCCCCGGCGGGATCATCCCGGTCGTGGCCCTCTCGATGGTCTACCGCCTCGTGCCGCGCGAGCGGATCGGTGCGGCGATGGGGCTCTACGGTCTCGGCATCGTGTTCGCCCCGGCGGTCGGGCCGACGCTGGGCGGCTACCTGGTCGAGTACGTCAACTGGCGGCTGATCTTCTTCATCAACGTCCCGATCGGTGTGCTCGGAGCCATCGCGGCGCTCGTCTGGCTGCCGCTGCCGAAGGGGTCCCGCGGCAAGCGGTTCGACGTCCTGGGCTTCGCCTCGGTCGCCACCGGCCTGTTCTCCCTGCTCCTGGCGCTCTCCGAGGGGGAGTCCTGGGGATGGACGTCCTACCCCATCCTCATTCTGATCACGGTGGGCGTGCTGTGCCTCGCGCTGTTCGTGGTGATCGAGCTCGAGGTCGACGAGCCGATGCTGAACGTGCGCGTGTTCCGCTACTGGCCGTTCACCAACTCGCTGATCCTCATCGCGGTGCTCTCCGTCGGCCTCTTCGGCGTGCTGTTCTTCATCCCGCTGTTCCTGCAGCAGACCCAGGGGCTGGGCGCCTTCGACACCGGCCTGCTGCTGCTGCCGCAGGCACTCGTCATGGGTGTGCTGATGCCGGTGGCGGGGCGGATCTACGACCGGTTCGGGCCGCGCTGGCCCGCGGTGATCGGTCTGACGATCCTCGCGATCGGGACGTGGATGCTGCGGGATCTCTCGGTGGACTCGTCGTGGAGCGAGCTGCGCTGGATCCTGATGTTCCGGGCGGTCGGCATGGGACTGGCGATGATGCCGATCATGACCGGCGGCATCTCCGCTGTGCCTCCGGACCAGGTCAGCGGCGCGAGCGCGTTCAACAACGTCACCCAGCGGACCGCGGCGGCCATGGGACTCGCGGCCCTCACCGCCCTGCTCAGCAGCCGCGAGGCCCAACAGCTCGCCGACACGGGCGGGATGATGGGCATGAGGTCGGGCGCGGCCACCGGGGCGGTGAGCGCGGCCGCGTCCGGGTCGTCCGGGTCGTCCGGGACGTCCGGTGCGAGCGGCGGGATGTCGCCCATGCTCGAGCACTACATGACCTACACGCAGGCCTCGGCGAACGCCTTCGTCACGGCGCTGGACGATCTCATGATCGTCACCAGCGTGCTCACGGCCGTCGGCGTGGTGCTGGCGTGCTTCCTGCGCTCCGGCCGGGCGCCGTCGACCGGGGGACCCGCCGTCGTCGAGGCCTGATGGTCGTCGAGGCCTGGCGGTCGTCGAGGCCTGACGGCCATCGAGGCCTGGCTGGGGCGTCAGGCCGCCCGCGGCGGTCGGAGGTGGCGCAGCTCGTCCGCGACGGCGGTGCGGGCCTCGCGCAGCAGGCGCCGGCGCTGACCCGACCGGTGCAGGAGCGCCCCGGCGAGGGCGGCGAGGGCGAGCGGGGTGGTGACGAGCCCGCTCGGAGGCAGGTCGTGGTTGAGCACCTGGAGCAGGTGCCGGCGCCGGCGCGGGTCGGCGGCGACCCGGCGCATGACCTCCTGGGTCAGCAGTGGCACCGGCCCGCGAGCGCCCAGGTCGCGGGCGAACCAGTACATCGCCCAGGCGTCGCGGTCGCGCCAGCTCCACCAGCGCCGGAGTCCATCGTCGAGGTCGGCTCCTGGAGCCAGGCCGTCGACGACGACGGGTGCCAGCGCCGTCGTCTGGCGCAACGCGTCGGCGATGCCCTGGCCCGGGGTGGGGTCCTTGACGTGCCCGGCGTCCCCGACCAGGACCCAGCCCGGCCCGGCCGAGCGGCGGAAGAAGCCGTCCCGGTCCGGCACGGTGTGCAGGGGCCCGACCCGGCGGCCCGGGGCGACCACGGCCTCGAGCTCGGGCCAGTCGCGCAGGCCCTCCGTGAAGGCTCTCGGTCGGTCGGCGAGCACCTCCTCCCGCCGGTGGCGTGATGCGGCCACCACGGCCATGAACGCGCCGCCGTCGGTGGGGCTGGCCAGGTAGCCGTGGTCGCCGATCCGGCCGAGCCAGACGTGGCCGGGCGGGTGGTCCGTCCCCTCGAAGTAGCCCCACAGGAACACCCGCTCGGCCGGCGTGCGGCAGTACTCCTCGGCGCCCACGAGGCGGGCTACGGTCGAACCGGCCCCGTCGGCGCCCACGACGAGCCGGGCGCGCACCGACTCGTCCGGTGTCACGACGCCGGCGACCCGCCCGTGCTCGTGGACCAGCCCGGTCACCGCGGTCCGCGTGCGGACCTCCGCGCCGGCCGCCTCCGCCGTCGCGAGGAGCACCGCGTCGAGGACGCCGCGGCGCAGGTTCAGCATCGGTGCGCCGAGGAGCTCGTCGGCGTGGTCGAACTCGATGCGGGCGTCGTCGACGACCACCGTGCCGCGGTTGATGGGGTCGGTGAGCGCGGCGAGGGTGTCGAAGCAGCCGAGGTCGCGCAGGACCGCCACACCGGTCGGCTGGATGGCGTGGGTGGACGGGACGTCGCTGGGGAAGCGGGCGCGGTCGAGCATGCAGACCCGTAGACCGGCGCGGGCCAGGCGGACTGCCAGCGAGGCGCCGGCGCACCGGGCGCCGACGACCACCACGTCGTACGCGTCGGTCACGGTCCGTCCCCCCAGCCGGCTGGAACATCGTGAGGACAGCAATCATGGCGCGTCGGGCTCATTCCGCGTGCGCCGCCCCTGACGGGTATCCCGCGGGCATGTTCAAGGTCATCGGCATCCTCAAGCGTCCCGAGGGCACGTCCTTCGAGGACTTCCGCCGCTGGTGGTTCCCCGAGCACGCGCCGAAGGTGAAGCGCTGGGCCGGCGTCGTCGGCTATCACATCAACATGGCGGTCACCGACGACGAGGAGTTCGACGGCGCCGCCACCGTTCGGCGGCCGCCATGTCGAGGGCGCTCGCACCGAAGACGAGGGACATCGTGAGGATCACCCCACCGATCCAGGTGGCCCAGCCGGCAGCGCCCATCCCGACGGCCGCCCATCCCTCCCAGACCGGTGGCGCGGTGGGCGACCCATGCGCCGAGGAGCACTGACCCGGCCAGTCCGGCGATCTGCAGGACTCCATAGCGCAGGAGTGGGCCGCACCGGGGGCTGTCGTTGGCCCTCGCGAACGGGATGAGCGAGTAGAGCGTGTGCCGAGCCCACCGACACCGAGCAGCGCGACGACGTTGATCCAGGTGAGGACGATGCCCATGGACCTGGAGGTTGCTCCGTCGGCTCGTGGTGGGGGAGCGGGGATCTACTCAGGGGGGCGGTGATCCGTCTGTGTGGTCGAATTGCTCCGTTTGCCCGCTTTCGTGGCTCGAACACCTGTTCGATACTGGGTGGGTGGCTGCCGCTGCCGAACCGTTCCCGTGGGACGACGACGAGCTGCCCGACGCGGTCATCGACGCCGGGCTGGCGGCCCACGACGCCGCGATCTGGGGGCGCGACGACGAGGAGCTGGGGGGCTGGATCGACGACGCCCTGTCCGCCGAGATCGACGCCGAACTCGCCGCCTGCACCGAGCGCGACGCCGACCAGCCGGGCTGGGCGGTGCCCGGGCTGGGCTCGGTCGAGGACGGCGGTGGGTTGTCGGCGCGCTCGGCGGCGGTGTTGGCCGAGACCGCCGCGGCCGCGAGCGCGGTGCGGCTGGCCCAGGCCCGGTTCTACCGCGCCCTGGCCGCGCTGGAGGCCTCCGAGGCGGTGGCCGAGTCCGGCTACCGCCACACCTCGCGGCTGCTGGCCGAGCACGTCCGCCTCGACACCGCCGAAGCCACCCGGCTGGCCCGCCACGCCCACTCCCTGACTCCCGCGGTGTCCCCCACCGGCGCGGAGGTCCCCGCGGCGCTGCCCGCCACCGCCAACCACGTGCACGCCGGGGTGATCGGGCCCGGGCACGTCGAGGTCATCCGGCGCACCATGGCCCGGCTGGCCGCGGTGACCCCCGCCCTCGCCGAGCACGTGCTGGCCACCACCGAGACCGAACTCGCCGAACTGGCCACCACCCGCACCCCCGCCGCGCTGGCCGAGGCCGCCACCGCCATCCTCGCGCTGCTCGACCCCGACGGCACCGCCCCGGATGACCAGCCACCACCGGAGAACGAGCTGCACTACCTGCGCCGACGCAACGGCAGCCTGGTGGGCCGGTTCACCTACCGCGACCCCGCCGCCGCGGACACCCTGCACACCGCGCTGACCGTGGCCACCCCGCCCCCCGACCCGATCCCCGACCCCACCGCCGAGCAGCGGGCCGGGACCGCGCCCCGCGGCTACAGCGCCGAGGCGTACGCCTCGCAGACCCTGCCCGAACGCCGCGCGCACGCCCTGCTCGACCTCGCCGGCGAAGCCCTCACCCACGGCCTCAACATCCCCGACCACAGCGAACCCGGCGACCGGCCCGGCGACGACGACGACGAGGACACCACCAGCTGGGGCCTCTTCCCCGACCACGACCCACCCGCACCCCCGGACGACACCGCCCACCACGACAGCCACGGTGACGACCCCAACGACGCCGACACCAACGACGCCGACACCAACGACGCCGACACCAACAACGCCGACACCAACGTTGACGGCAACGGCAACGGCGACACCGGTGGTGACGAGCGGGCCGACGACCAGGCCGGGTGCCCAGCCGACGCCGCGGACGGCGCCGCTCAACCACCGCCGGATGATCCACCGCCCCCCGAGCCACCGCCGGCCGGTGGCGCTGCCCCGCCGCGGTGGACCCGCGCGGATCTCGAGGGCGGGGAACGGGTCGCGCTCACCCTGACCCTGAACTACGACACCCTGCGCGCCGCCCTGACCACCGGCCCCCACCGTGACGGTCACTGCCGCTGCGCCAGCAGCAGCGCCGGCAGCGGCAGTAGCGGCAGGGATCCCGGCGACGGGTTCACCGGGCGGCTGGCGCTGCTCGGGGAGAACACCTGGATCCGCCCCGGAACCGCCCGCCGGCTGGCCTGCGACGCCGAACTGATCCCGGTCGTGCTCGGCTCCAAGGGCGAAGTGCTCGACCTGGGCCGCAAGCACCGGCTGGTCTCCCTGGCGCTACGCCGCGCGGTCATCCACCGCGACCGTCACTGCGCGCACCCCGGCTGCCGGCGCCGCGCCCGCCGCTGCCAGGTCCACCACATCCAAGCCTGGGCCGACGGCGGCGAGACCTGCCTGCAGAACTGCGTCCTGTTGTGCTCCTACCACCACAGCCTGGTCCACCACAGCGACTGGCAGATCCACATGATCGACGGACTGCCCTGGTTCACCCCACCCGCCTACATCGACCCCCAACGAAGACCACGCCACAACCGACCCTGGCAACCCCACACCGAAGCGGCTGCCTGAGCCGCAGTGGCCTCGGGCAGACTCCGGGGCCATGGCAGCGACCGGTCCGAGGGCCGAGCTGCGCGGCGCGGTCTACCGCGGCGACGTGGCGACGATCGTCGCGATCCTCCGGAAGTACCCGCCGGCGGATTGGCTGCAGCTCGGAGGGGACGGGCTGCTCCTCGCGCTCGACCAGGATTCGCCGGGCGCGGTGGAGACAGCCAGAGCGTGGGTCGACGAACTACGCGAACGCGACTGGGACGGCGACCACGAACTGGCCGACCAGCTCGCCGCGCGGCTCGGCATCGGCGCGGCTCCGTTGCTGCGGCCGCTCCCGGTCGATCTCGACGCGCTCTCGGGCGTCCTCGAGGGCGACCCCAGGGAGGGAGGAGGCGCTATCGACCTGCGCACCGGCGAGGTCTGGCCGCAGTTCGTCCTCGACGATGGGCTCGAGTTCTCCGACGAAGACGATGAGGACGACGAGGACGACGACGAGGACCTGTGGCTCGAGGTCGAGACCCAGGGCTCGCGTTCCGGCTACCGCGACATGGAGCGCTTCGTCGACACGATCGACGACCCCGACCGGCGAGACCGCCTGGAGATCGCGCTCCAGGGTCGTGGCGCGTTCCGCCGCTTCAAGGACGTCCTCGCCCGATGGCCCGCCGAGCTCACGCGGCGGCATGCCTTCTCCGACGAACGTGAACGAGGCCGTGCCCGGGCCTGGCTCGCCGATGCCGGCTACCGCCCGGCCGCTCGCGGCACGCAGCCGCTCCCCTGACGACGGCGATCTCGACGGGCGGTCGGCGAGCTCGCGCGCCCGCGTCTCCCCACCAGGCGGACCCCGGTGGCGTGCTCGTCGGCGTCGGCGATCATGCGCTCGTCGAGGTCGAGGAGCTGTTCGTCTGACCGCCGTATCGACTCCTCGGCGCGCAGGTGCGCCTGCCGTCGGCACCGGTCACGAACTACTGCGGCGTGCCGGTCGACAGGCCGGCGCTCGGGTCGCCGTGCCCGGGGTGGCGTTCGGGTCGGTGGTGATCGAGGTCGGGTCAGTGACGTTGGCCGCGGTCGATGAGGCGTCGGCGGTCGGCGTGGTGGCGGTCGGGTCGGTGCCGACTGTGCCGCGGTTGTCGGCAGCAGCACCGGAGGTGACGGCACTCCGACCTGGATCTTCTGCTCGATCTGGTCGGCCAGGGCCTTCATCTGGTCGGTGTCGCTGTTCGCCGCGTGGTTGCGCAGGTCGGCGAGCTGACCCTCGAGCTCGGTGAAGTAGCCGTCGAGGTCACTCATCGCCTGCTTGATGTCGGCCATCTCGCGCTCCAGCCTGCGTTCGATCTTGTCGACGCGGTTGTAGAGATCACGCGCCCACTCGGGCACGTGCTGCTCGGGGTCGCCGGTGTGGCGGTGCTTGCGCCGAACACGACCGCACGACTCGGGCAGCACCGACACGGCGCGGATGTCGAACACGCAACTCAGCGTTGATCGTTCGGCGGCGGGGTCAGCGCCGCGGACCTTCGACCAGTCGGGGCGGATCGTCATATGCCGTCGACCCCCAGACGTACCAGAGCCCGGCCGCGCGGTGCGCTGCCGGGCTCTTGACCTACTGATCGGCTCTTATCGAGCAGAGGTTCACAAGATCGGCATCCGTGTCAAGTTGACGAGCCGCTATCACTACTTTGGGTCCGTAGATCCGCGGGGCGCCGACTGCGCACGGTAGGACTCGTGTCACTCTTCGGAGGTGACTACCGGGGGGACAGTCGCTCGCCATCGCGAGCCTGCACCAGCACCTCGAGCTCGCCGCGGACTCGCATCGCTGGCCGCCGACCCGCGGGTGGTGCAGCACACGCCGACGGTGCTCGCGGCGGTCGTGTTCTTCGGGTGCTTCATGCGCATTCGCCAGCGATGGTTCATCCCCGGATACCCGGCCGCGGGCTACACCACGTGGGTCGCGACGACCACCGTGGACGGCACGGCCATCGCGCCGAATCAGTACCGCGTGCTCATGCCGTGGGTCGATGACGTGCTCGCTGTGCTGCTGCGTGTGCCGTTGCCAACGGCGATCCTCGTCAGCGACCTCGTGCTGCTCGGGGTCACCTTCGTGCTGCTCGTGCGGATCAGCGCCCGGCTCGGCACGCCGTCGCTGGTCGTCGGTGCGGCCGCGGTCTGGGCGTGGTGGGTCGCGAAGCTGGACCACTGGCACCCGGAGATCATGGCGTTGACCGTGATCGTCACGGCGACGGCACTGCTGCTGCTCGACCGCCGGCCGCGGTGCTCGGTGCTACTCGTGCTCGGCCTGGTCGCGTGCCTGGCGCGCACCGACTACGCCGCGACACTCGGTGTGGTCATCTTCGCCGTCGGTCTGCACCGCCGGCGCCTCGTGCTGGCCTCGACGGGCGTGGCGGTCGCCGGCGCCGCGGTGATCGCGACGGTGCTCCTCGTGCGGGCGTTCCCGCAGGCCCACTACGTGGCCGCAGTGGTACAGCTGGCCTATAACCTCTCGCTAGGGTCGTGGGGGACGGTGCTGTCGTTCTACGGCGTGGTCGTCGCGCTGCCGCTGCTGCTGGCCGCGCGGCGCCGGGCGCTGCCACCGCTGGCGTTCGTGCTGGCGATGTTCGCGGTGGAGTTCGCCGCGGTTTTCGTCGTCGGTCGGGTCGACGAATCGCGCATCTTCATGCCGCTCGCTCCGATGCTCGGCGCCGCCGCCGTCCTGGCGTGGCGCGAGCTTCAGCGCTCGTCGAACGGCCAGTCAGGCTCGCCGACCTGACGCGGAACGCCCATGAGCTCGGCTGCGAACGGCGGGCCGTCAGCTGACGCGGGCTGCGAGCCGGCGCGCCAACCGCGAAGGATCTCGGACAGCAGCCACCCGACCTGCACGCCGGGGACGAGCCCGAGCAGCACGCGCATCAGCGGCGGATGCCGAGCAGCGCGTCAGCGACGGGGCGTATGCGCGCGTTGTCGTGGTTGCGCAGCTCGGTCGCGAGGTGCGCGAGGTCGCCCCCACGCACGACCGACTCGGCTTCCTCGAGCCGCTCGGCCGCGGTCGCGCGTCGAGCTCGGCGCGACGGTGCCGACGCCGGATGACGACGAGGTCGCCGCGTCAGCGGCCGGTCCAGACCGGCGAGCGCTTCTCGGCGAACGCCCGAGGTCCCTCCTTCGCGTCCTCGCTGGAGAAGACCCGGCCCATGACGGCGGCGTTGTCCTCCCAGACGGCGTCGTCGTGCTCGTCGGCGTGCACCGCCCGCAGCATCATCCCGCGCGACTCGCGCACGGCGAGGGGTGCGTTGGCGGCGATCGTCGCGGCCATGGCCCGCGCGGCCTCCAGGGATGTCCCGGCGGGCGCGACGCGGTTCACGAGACCCAGCTCGTAGGCTCGTGCGGCGGTGATCGGTGCACCAGTCATCGCGATCTCCAAGGCGACGACGCGGGGGATGCGCTGGGGCAGGCGCACCAGTCCACCGGCGCCGGCCGCGAGCCCGCGGGTGACCTCGGGCAGGCCGAAGCGGGCGTCCTCGTCGGCGATCGCGAGGTCGCAGAAGAGCATGAGCTCGAGGCCGCCGCCGAAGGCCAGACCGTTGACCGCGGCGATGGTGGGGGTGGCCAGCTCGTGCCGCGTGAAGCCCCCGAAGCCCCACTCGGGGTGGTCGGGGTCGGTGAGGGTGTCGCCCTGCGCCACGGCCTTGAGGTCGGCGCCCGCGCTGAACTTGATCTTTAACCTCGAGATGCGGCCGTTGGCGAGTTGATGCAGGTCGTGCGGCGTGTCGGCCGTACATGAGGCGGCCACCGCTTGATCCTCTTCGGGTTCCTCTCACAGAGCTCGAAGACGAAAGCGGTGGCCGCGGTGGTGAGTGTGACCTACGGGCCGGGTGCGAGCGCGGGTGACACCCGGCTTCGGCAGGGTGAACTCGACCGGTTCCGGTGGGAGTTCTACCGATCCTGCACTGGGCGGGCGGATGCGCTGTTCGAGCTCACCGATGCGGTCCTGTGCGCCGACGGCCCGGTCCGCTCACTGGTCGAGCTGAGTCTGGTGGCCGAACACCGGCGTGGGCACGGCGCGATGTATGACGCGTTGTCCTGCGGGGTGATCGAGCCGGCGCGGCTGCGTCGATCACTGGCCGCTCTGCTGCTCCCGCGAGCCGCCGATGGCCGCCTTGTCCTGGCGGTCGATGTGTCACCGTGGCTGCGCTCGGACGCGCCGACCAGCGCGGAGCGGATGTTCTGCCATGTCTACGGCCGCGGTAAGGGCAACGCGCAGATGATCCCGGGCTGGCCGTACTCCTTCGTGGCCGCCCTCGAACCGGGTCGCGGCTCGTGGACCGCGCTGCTCGACGCGGTCCGGATCGGCCCTGACCACGACGCCACCGCGGTGACCGCCGCCCAGCTCCGGGAGGTCCTCGAGCGCCTCGTCGCCGCCGGGCAATGGCGCGACGGGGACCCGCCGATCCTGATCGTCGCCGACGCCGGCTACGACATCACCCGCCTGGCGCACGTGCTGGCCGACCTGCCGGTCGAGCTGCTGGGTCGGCTGCGCTCGGACCGGGTCCTACGCGGCCCCCGCACCCTGCGCGCGGCCACCGCCACCGGGCGCCCGCCGCGGCACGGCCCGGACTTCGCCCTGTCGAACTCCGGGACCTGGTGGACACCGGCCCACACCACCGCCACCGACACCAGCCGCTACGGCCGGGCCAGCGCCACGGCCTGGGACGGGCTCTCCCCACGCCTGACCCACCGCGGGGTGTGGGCCGACCATCCCGGCGAGCTCCCGATCATCGCCGGCACCCTGATCCGCCTGCAGGTCGAGCGGCTACCCGGCGACCACGACCCGAAACCGGTCTGGCTGTGGTCCTCGGTCACCGGCGCGAGCGCCCAGGACGTTGACCGGTGGTGGCAGTCGTTCCTGCGTCGCTTCGACCTCGAACACACCTTCCGGCTGTTCAAGCAGACCCTGGGCTGGACCGCGCCGAAGATCCGGACCCCCGCCGCCGCGGACCGCTGGACCTGGCTGATCATCGCCGCCTACACCCAGCTGCGCCTGGCCCGGCCGCTGGCTGCTGACCTGCGACGCCCCTGGGAGAGGCCCGCCGAGCCGGGCCGGCTGACCCCCGCGCGGGTGCGTCGCGGGTTTCGCCACCTCCGCGGCCACACCAGCCGTCCCGCCGCCGCACCGAAACCCAGCCGACCCGGCCCCGGCCGCCCACCCGGCTCCCGCAACCAACGCCGCGCCACCCGGCACGACGTGGGCAAACGCGCCGCTACAGGAGCGACGAGCCGAACAAGCCGGGGTTAAAGATCAAGCTGAAGGCCCGCCCGGTGCCGGTGACGACGATCGCGCGGACGGCCTCGTCCCGGTCCGCGGCCTCGAGCGCCCCGCCGAGGGCGGCGGCCACCGCCGCGTTGAGCGCGTTCAGCGACTTCGGACGGTCGAGGGTGATGACGGTGATCCCGTCGCCCGTCTCGACGTGTACCGGCTCCTCGTCAGACACCCGTCGTCTCCTCTCCCCGGTTCGACGTTCCCTGGATCTCCGCCCGCGCGGCCGCGTCGTCGGCACCCTGCACCACCGCGGCGAGAGCCCGCAGGGTCTCGCGGTCGGCTTCGTGGTGCTCAGGATCGGAGCTCACCGCGATCGAGAACTCGACGTCGGTCACCACGCCCGAGTAGCGCTGGAGCAGCCGTCCGCCGATCTCGTCGTAGGTGCCGATGACGGCTAACCGGTCCAGCGTCTCGTCATCGATCATCCTCGGCAGCTCCTCCCAGCGCTGGGCCTTGGAGAGCTCCTTGGCCTCCGATGCGAGGTCTCCCAGGCCGAGGTGGTCGAAGGCCGCGCGGTAGCCGGGCGTGGAGGCGTAGAAGGCGATCCGGGCCCGGGCGTCACGGATCTTGACCTGCAGCTCCTCCTGCGTGCGGGCGGACGCGACGAGCGGCTTCATGGCGACGCGGAACCCGTCGAGCGAGCGACCCGAGCGGGCCGCGCCGCGGCGGACGGCGGGGAGCATGACCTCGGCGATGTAGCTCGGCGTGCACACCGGGTGGGGGCGGACGCCGTCGGCGACCTCGCCGGCCACGGCGCACATGTTCGTGTTCACCGCCGCGAGGTGGACCGGGATCTCCGGGTGCTCGATCGGACCGGCGTCGAAGAGCGGCACCATGAGGTCGAGGTCGTAGTGCTCGCCGTGGTGATCGAGTCGCTCCCCGGTCTGCCAGGTGTGCCAGACCGCGCGCATCGCCCGGACGTAGTCGCGCATCCAGGGGGCGGGCGGGTGCCACTCGAGGCCGTACCGGCGCCGGATGTGACCACGGACCTGGGTGCCGAGGCCCAGGGTGAACCGCCCGCCGGAGAACTTCTGCTGGGTCCACGCGTGCAGTGCCATCGTCGTGGGGCTGCGGGGGAAGGCGATGGCGACGGCGGTGGTGAGCCGCAGGCGGCGTGTCGCCGCGGCGGCCAGGGCGAGGACGACGAACGGGTCGTCCTTGGTCTCCTCGACGGCGAGACCGCCGTAGCCGATCTCCTCGAGGAAGGCCGCGTTCGCGGCGACGCTGCCGAGATCCAGGGGCGCCTCGGGGGCCCGCAGGCCCGGGTCGACCTTGCCCAGGGGCAACAGGGTCTCCAGGCGCATGGTCGGACCGCCTCCTCGTCGGGTCGAGCGCCATGGAGTCTTCCCACGGGCTGGCTCCGCGGCGGGCCGAGTCTGGCAGCCGGCCGCCCGGACGCGCAGGATCGTCGTCGTGAGCGCGGATCGGAGCGAGTACGAGACCGAAGGCGGCGACCCCGTCTGCTGGATGCACCTGCTGTGCCCGTCGTGCGGGGCGATGCCGGATCCCGACGACGGCGGGTCGGCGCCGCGCACCTGCCCGCGCTGCGGCGAGGAGCTCGAGGAATGACCAGCGAGCGCAGCACCCGGCCGCTCGAGGACGAGATCGTGCGGGACTTCACCGGGAACCTGTCGTACGGCCGCTACCTGCACCTCGACGAACTGCTGGCCGCCCAGCACCCGCTCTCCCGCCCGGAGCACCACGACGAGCTGCTGTTCGTCATCCAGCACCAGACGTCGGAGCTCTGGCTCAAGCTCGCGCTCCACGAGCTGACGACCGCATGCGACGACCTCGCCCGCGACGACCTCGCCCGCGCACTCAAACGGCTGGCCCGCGTCAAGCACGTCCAGCGCCAGCTCATCGAGCAGTGGTCGGTGCTCGCGACCCTGACGCCGAGCGAGTACGGCCAGTTCCGCGGGTTCCTCGGGACGTCCTCGGGGTTCCAGAGCTACCAGTACCGCGCCGTCGAGTTCGTCCTCGGCAACAAGAACGAGGCGATGCTCGAGCTGTTCGCGGGCGACGAGACCGCGCAGCGGATCCTCACCGAGGCCCTCGACCGACCGAGCCTCTACGACGAGTTCCTCCGCCTGCTCGCCCGCCGCGGCCTCCCGGTGCCCGAGCACCTGCTGCACCGCGACGTGCGCGCGGCCCACGTCGAGGACCCCGACCTCGTCGAGGTGTTCCGGGAGATCTACGCCGACCCCGACCGGCACTGGGACGTCTACGAGACCTGCGAGGAGCTCGTCGACATCGAGGAGAACGTCCAGCTCTGGCGCTTCCGGCACCTCAAGACCGTGGAGCGGACGATCGGGTTTCGCACCGGCACCGGCGGCTCGAGCGGCGCGGCGTTCCTGCGGCGCGCTCTCGAGCTCACCTTCTTCCCGGAGCTCTACGCCGTGCGCACCGCGCTCTGAGCATTCCGACGCTTTCCGACGCGCCGGAGGAGGGGAGTTCCTGAGGTGGCCCTCCAGCGCTAGCGTCCGTCCTGACCAGCACGTTGACCATAACAGCGGGGAGGCAGGGCATGTCTGGGAAGTTCGAGGTCTACGAGGACCGCTCCGGGAAGTTCCGGTTCCGGCTCAAGGCCAGCAACGGACAGATCGTGGCCTCGGGTGAGGCGTACGAGACGAAGGCGGCCGCCAAGAAGGGCTGCGAGTCGGTCCAGAAGGCCGCCGAGGGCGCGCCGGTCGTCGACGCCTGAACGTCGGGCGGACCCGGCGGGCCGGCGTGCCGCCCGCCGGGTCGAGCCCCGGGCCGGAATCCGAGCGCGCCGCGTGGGGTTCTGCCGAGCAGCACCCCACACCGGGAGGACGCCCGATGACCGTCACCGAGGACCAGGCGACGCTGCAGGCGGCCTGGCAGCGCTGGCACGACGAGCGCGAGACGATGCTGCGCGAGCCCCACGGCTGGCTCTCGCTCACCGCGCTGGAGTGGCTCGACGAGACTCCGCGCGCCATCGCGGACCTTCCCGGGACCTGGCGCGCACCCGGTGACGGCAGCGTCGAGATCACCGCGTCCGTCGCGGACGGCATCGAGGTCGACGGTGAGCGCGTCGACGGCACCCGCGTGGTGCGCCCGGTCGACGGCGAGCCGGGCGTCCTCGTGTCGGTGGGGGAGCGGGTCGTCGAGCTGGCCCGCCGCACCGACTCCTACGCGCTGCGCGTCCGGGATCCGCACGCCCCCACCCGCGCGGCGTTCGACGGCGTCCCGCACTTCCCCGTCGACGCCCGCTGGGTGGTCACGGGCCGGTTCGAGGCCTACGACGCACCGCGGCAGATCACCGTGGGGGCCGTGGTCGACGGGTTGGAGCACTTCCCGACGGCGGTGGGCACCGTGACCTTCGACGTCGAGGGCCGCGAGCAGCACCTCGTGGCCCTCGCCGGCAAGGACGGGGGGCTCTCGCTGCACTTCCGCGACGCGACCAACGGCACCACGACCTACGGCGGCGGGCGCATCCTGCGGACCGGCGACCCGGCCCCCGACGGCGCGCTCGTGGTCGACCTCAACCGGGTCGTCAACCTGCCGTGCGCCATGACGGCGTTCGCGACCTGCCCGCTCCCGCCGGCGGACAACGTGCTCGACGTCGCGGTCGAGGCCGGCGAGAAGCTGCTCGACGCGGCCTGACCGCGAAACGTGTCGCCCGCGGCGCCGGCGGACACTGAGGATCCGGTGAGAGAACTCGTCGAGCGCTTGCGACGGGGCGGCGCGCGTGCTGTGTGAGATCTCCCGTATGGGGTAAGAACTCCTCCGACTCGTGATCGGAACGAGATTCGGACCAGAGCGAGATACGGGGAGGACACATGACGCGAAGGACCGTGACCCGCGCCGGGATGGTGGTCGCCGCGGCGACGCTGTCGGTCGGCACGCTGGCCGCGTGCTCCGGCGGTGCGCCGGCGCCACCGCAGGCGCCGCCGGCAGCACCGTCGAACCTGGCGGGCCAGCCCGCGCCCGGTCAGCCGGGTCAGCCCGGCCAGCCCGCTCCCGGCGAGCCGGGCGCGCCGGGTCAGCCGGCGCCCGGTCAGCCGGCGCCCGGTCAGCCGGGCGCCCCGGGCCAGCCCGGCGCCACCGGCACCGAAGGCCAGGGCGGTGCCGCGGGCCAGGGCGGCGCCGCAGGCTCCGGTTCCGGCTCGGGAAGCAGCTCCGGCTCGAACGGCACCGGCGGGGCGCCCAGCCAGACGCCCTCGGGCGGTGTGCAGACCGGTGCGGGGAGCACGGCGGGCGTCGAGCACGGCGAGCTCTTCGGCTTCGGCGGCGTGGCGCTCGTGGCCGCGGGCGGGATCGCGGTCGTCGCGACCCGTCGTCGTCGCACCCAGGACTGAGGACCCGGAATGACCCCGGACGGCGCCGAGGCCGCGGCGTCGGCGCCGTCCGAACCCCCTCCACCCGACGGAAACGGGCGCCGGCGCCGTGCGCTGCTCGTGCTCGCGGGGGTGCTGGCCCTGGTCGGGATCGGCGCGATCGTGGCCGCGCTGCTCGGCCAGCAGCACGCACCCGTCGAGCACGACGCCGGGGCGCTGCCCGCCCCTCCGCCCGTCACGAGCACCCCGCGCCCCACGACCCCCACCGCGCCGCCCCCGTCGCCGCCGGCGCGCATCGTCATTCCGAAGCTCGGCGTGGACTCGCGGGTGAGCTCGGTGGGGCTGAACCCCGACCACACCATGGAGGTCCCGGCGAAGGGGCCCCTCTACGACCTCGCCGCGTGGTACCGGTACTCGGTGACCCCGGGCGAGCAGGGTCCATCGGTGATCATCGGACACATCGACTCGGCCGAGAACGGACCGTCGGTGTTCTTCCGGCTCGGCGCCCTCGCCCCCGGCGACACGGTCACCGTCACCCGGGACGACGGGCGCACGGTGCCGTTCACCGTCTACGCCACGCGCTCGTTCGCCAAGGACGCGTTCCCGACGAGCGAGGTCTACGCCGGCACCGCGGGCCCGGAGCTCCGGCTGATCACCTGCAGCGGGTCGTTCGACGCGGGCGCGCGCTCCTACCGCGACAACACCGTCGTCTTCCTCCGCGAGAGCGGGCTACCGAGCTGAGCGACGACCCGGCCCCGCCGGCTCAGCGGTCGAGGGCGGCGAGGTCGTCGAGCGCCGTGCCGTCGACGCGGTGGGTGGTCCAGCCGTCCTGCGGGCTCGAGGACAGGGTGGCGTAGAAGTCGAGCGCCGGGGTGTTCCAGTCGAGCACCGCCCACTCCAGCCGGGCCCACCCGCGCTCGAGGCACGTCGCGGCGAGCCGGGCCAGGAGCGCCCGCGCCAGCCCCAGACGGCGGTGCGACGGCGAGACGTAGAGGTCCTCGAGATGCACGCCGTGCACCCCGGTCCACGTCGAGAACGTGACGAACCACAGCGCGGTGGCCGCGACGACGCCGTCGACCTCCGCGACGTGCCCGAACACCGCCGGGTGGTCGGAGAACAGCGCGGTGTGCAGCTGCTCGTCGGTCAGCAGGCAGGACTCCGGTTCGCGCTCGTACTCGGCGAGCTCGTGGACGAACCGCACCACCGCGGCGACGTCGTCGGGCCGGATGTCGCGGACGTGGACGGCAGGACCGGCGGGGTCCGGACGGGCGTCGGTCGCGGCGGGTCGGGCGTGCACGGGACCATCATCACCGTCCGGTGGACGACCCGGTCGACGACGACGGTGCGGAGGACCTCATGACGGCGCTGGTGACGGGTGGGGGGACGGGCATCGGGCGCGCCGTCGCCCAGGCGCTCGCGGGGCTCGGCCACCCCGTGGCCGTCGTGTACAGCCGGTCCGCCGACGACGCGGCCGCGACCGTCGAGTCCCTCCGCGCCGCGGGCGGCACGGCGGAGGCCTTCCATGCCGACGTCACCGACGACGACGCCGTGCGCGGCCTGGTCGCCGACGTCCGTGCCGGCCTCGGCCCGGTGTCGGTGCTGGTCAACAACGCCGGCGGCACCGAGCACATCGCCCTGGACGACCTCGAGGGTGCCCGCGACGAGGTCTTCGAGCGGCTCTTCCGGCTGAACACGCTCTCGGCCTGGCACTGCGCGCGGGCGGCGGCGCCCGACCTGCGGGCGGCCGACGACGGGTGCGTCGTGAACGTGGGCAGCGCGTCGGTCTCGTCGGGGCGCGGCTCCTCGGTGCCCTACGTGGTGTCCAAGGCGGCCCTGTCGGGGCTCACGAGGGCCCTCGCGAACGCCCTCGCCCCGGTGCGGGTGAACGAGGTGTGGCCCGGTCTCGTGCTCACCCGCTGGTGGGCCGGCAAGGAGGAGCAGGGGCGCGCGCTGGCCGCGAACGCGCTCGTCGGGCGGGAGACGACGGTCGAGGACGTGGCCGCGGCCGTGGTCGGGCTGGTCACCTCGCAGGCGATCACGGGGCAGACGATCACCGTCGACGGCGGCCAGACGCTGTAGGGCGCCCGGAGATCACGCCTTCGGGTGGCGTGGCGGCGATGGCCGCCCGTCGCGCAGTGCGGCGGCTCGCGCACGGTGCTCGGCCGTTCGGGGACCGACCGCCGACGAGGACGGCGTGGCGGACGAGGACCCGCCGCGCCGGTCGCGCCCGCCCACGACGCGGCGTGAGGCGGATCGGGCCGTGATCGGCGACCCGGGCGAGGCACGCACCACGGTCGGACGCGTGGCGGCGCGCGGGGACGGGCTCAAGATCGGGCGGGGCGGCGCCGTCCCTCCTCACGTGACCGTCTCCGAGGATTTCCGCCCGCCCGCCGTCGCCGCTGTCCCCGCCCAGGCCACTCCCGTCCCCGCCACCTCGATCCCGGCCCCCGCCGGGTCGCCCGAGATCGACGTCGCCACCCGGGTCCGCGAGGCCGTGGGGTCGCTGCGCCGCGCGCTGGAGGACGGCACCGTCCACCAGCACCGGCGCAGCGCCGTCCCGGAGAGCTGGACGGCGCTCGGCGTGGAGGTCGTGCGCGCGTGGGCGGCCGGCCTCGACCTCGACGCGCAGCGCCGGGCCTGCCGGAAGTGCCGCTCGGGAGCGGCCGGCTGACCCGTCGTCGGGACCCGGCGAAGATCACGGAGTACTGCGCGGCGGACGGAGATCCGCTCGACGTCTGGTGACTCCGTGATCAGCGGGGCAGGCGAGCGCGCCAGGCCGAGCCGCCTCACACCAGCGGCATCCCGAGACGCCGGCGGGCACGCACGTCGGCGAGGAAGGCGTTGTAGGGGAAGCGGCGGATCGCGGCGGGTGTCCGGTTCAGGACCGTGCCGATCCGGCGCATCGTCGTCTCGAACCGCTCCTGGTCCGCGTCGGACCACGCGAAACCCATCAACGAGCGGAACGGTTCGCGCAGGAACCCGGCGGTGAGGAACCGGCTCGCCGGGGCGAGGGCGGGCCGTAGCGGGGCGGGCAGGAACTCCTGGTCGACGAGCCCCCACAGGTAGGTCCGCACCGTGTCGTCGAGGTGCACGCGCTCGAGCTGGGCCTCCCACCAGCGCTCGAAGGCCGCGCGGTCGGCGGGCCACTGCTCGGGCCGGACCTGCAGCCCGGTGCCCAGCGGGGCGCACGCGCGGTAGACGTCGTCGGGCAGCCACGCCCCGGGACGGCCATGCAGCAGCGCCCAGGTGTCCTCGAAGGCGCGCACGAGGCAGCCGGCGACCCACATCTGCAGCTCGCGGTCGAAGGCGTCGTAGGCGACCGGGCTCGCGTCGCCCGAGCGCACCTGGGCGTGGGAGCGCCCGACCGCGCTGCGGTAGGCCCGCGCGTCGCGCTCGTCACCGAGCATGGCCACCGACAGGTACGTGCTCGTCGTCCGGAGCCGGTGCAGCGGGTGGAGCATGATGTTGCCGCGGTCGACGCGGCTCTCCACCACGCCGTACCCGACCGCAGGCCGGGCCAACTGCATGATCACGTTGGCGGTGGCGCCGAGCACCACGGCACCGCTGACGGTGTCCGCGGCGCGGCGAGGGCGCAGGGCGGCAGGGTCGGTCACATGCCGATCCTATATTCGATAGGATACGGTGGCGACCATGCCGGCCAGGACGAGAGACGGGGCGCCACCGCTCGGGGACGGCCGGGCGCTGCCCGACCGGGTCGCGCTGCTGCTGCGCGACCGGATCCTCTCCGGGGAGCTCGCGCCGGGGACGTTCCTGCGGGTGGACCGGCTCGGCGAGGAGCTCGGGGTGAGCCAGACCCCGGTGCGCGAGGCGCTGCAGTCGCTGCGCGCGGACGACATGGTGCGCGCGCTGCCGCGCCGCGGCTACGTCGTCGCCGAGATGACCCGCGGCGACGTGGCGGACCTCTTCGCGGCCCAGGCGCACCTCACCGGCGAGCTGGCGGCGCGCGCCGCCGCCGTGGTCGGGTCCGCGGGTCCGGAGCACCTGGCAGTGCTGCGGGTGCTGCGGGAGCACGACGCCGAGGTGGGCCGGCTCGTCGAGGAGTGCGAGGCGGGGGGTGCCGGGGACGCCGGCCTCGAGAACGGCCTGGCGCTCGCGCACGCCGAGCACGACTTCCACGCCGCGGTGAACCGCGCGGCCGGCTCCCGCAAGCTCGCTTGGCTCGCGGGGTGCGCCGAGCGCTACCTGCCGGCGCGCTTCTACACCGCCAGCGCGGCGTGGCGCTCCGCCACCCGCCGCTCCCACGCCGCGTTGCTCGACGCGCTCGCCGCCGGGGACGGTGAGCGCGCCCGCGACGCCATGTCCGGCCACGTCCTCGACGGCCGGGACCTGTTGCTCGCCCACCTCGACGTCCGGGGCTTCTTCGAAGCCTCGTGAACGCTTTTCGACGTCCCGACGACCATTTCCGTTCACCTGGAGGTCCCATGCCCGTCACGCTCACCGAGGAGCAGGACGCCCTCGCCGGCGCGATCGCCGAGTTCGCCCGCCGGGAGATCCCGGACAAGGCCGCCCGCGACCGGCTCACGGTCGAGGGCCCGCACAGCGACGAGGTCTACCGGAAGATGGCCGACCTCGGCTGGCTCGGGATCGCGCTGCCGGAGGCCTACGGCGGCGCCGACGGCTCGATGACCGATCTGCTGGTCTTCCTCGAGGAGACCGCCTACCACCAGGCGCCGATCGGCGGGTTCGGCACCACGATCATCACCGCGGCGGCGATCCGGAGGTTCGGGTCCGAGGAGCAGAAGTCCGAGCTGCTCGGCGGGGTGTGCCGCGGCGACGTCCTGGCGATCTCGATGTCCGAGCCGGGCGCGGGCTCCGACGTCGGGGGGCTGACCTGCAAGGCGAGCAAGACCGAGGACGGCTGGGTCGTCGACGGGCAGAAGACGTGGTGCTCCAACGCCCACATCGCCTCCCACATCCTCCTCGTGGCGCGCACCTCGACCGCGGGCGGCAAGCACGACGGGCTGACGATGTTCGTCGTCCCCGCCGACGTCGAGGGTCTCGAGATCCGCGGCATCGAGACGATGGGGGGCAAGGAGGTCAACGACCTCTACTTCACGAACTGCCACCTGCCCGCCGACGCCGTGGTCGGCACCGAGGGCCAGGGCTGGCGCCAGCTCATGGCGGGGCTCAACCTCGAGCGGATGATCCTCGCCGGGCTGATGCTCGGCCTCGCGCGCCGGGCGTTCGACGACACGCTCGCCTACGTCAAGGAGCGCGAGCAGTTCGGGCGTCCGGTCGGCAGCTTCCAGGCCCTGCGCCACCGGATCGCCGACAACGCCACCGAGCTCGCCGCCACGAAGCTCCTCGTCCACGACACTGCCCACACGATCGACGCGAACCCCGAGGCGCTCTTCCCGAAGGAGGCGTCGATGGCGAAGCTGAAGGCCACCGAGCTCGCCAAGCACCTCTCGCTGGAGGGCATGCAGATGCTCGGCGGCTACGGCTACGCGACCGAGTACGGGATGGAGCGGCTGCTGCGCCAGTCGGTGGTCTCGACGGTGTACGGCGGCACGAGCGAGATCCAGCGCGACATCATCGGGAAGACGTTGGGCCTGTAGGCCTTGTGCGTGTGTTTCCGTGCCCCAGCACGGAAACACACGCACAAGGGCGTCAGCCCGAAGCCACCCCGTGACGCCAGGCCCACGCCACCAGCGCGGGCCTGCCGTCCACGCCGAGCTTCGAGATCAGGTGGTTGACGTGGGTCTTCACCGTCGCCTCGCTGACGTAGAGCTTCGAGGCGATCTGCTGGTTGGACAGTCCCTCGGCCACCAGTCGCAGCGTGTCGACCTCCCGGGCGGTCAGCCCCTCGGGCAGCTCGGGCTCGGGGGAGGGCGCCGGGGTGGGGGGTGAGGCGCCGACGAGGTCCACGAGGCGACGCTGCACCGCGGCGTCGAGCACCGACCCGCCGGCCGCGACCGTCCGGATCGCCGCCAGCAGCGCCTCGCCGGTGGTGTCCTTGGTGAGGTAGCCGGCGGCGCCCGCGCGCAGGGCGGGGAGGACGGCGTCGTCGTCGGCGTAGGTCGTGAGGATGAGCACGCGCACCTCGGGGGCGTCGCGACGCACGGCGGCGGTGACCTGGGCGCCGTCGAGGCCCGGCATGCGCAGGTCGACCAGCGCCACGTCGGGGCGCTCCTCGAGCACGACCGCCACGGCGCGGGTCCCGTCCGCGGCGGTGGCGACCACCTCGAGGTCGTCCGCCGCGGAGAGCAGCATGCCCAGGCCGTCGCGGACCACGGCCTGGTCGTCGGCGAGCACGACACGCACGGACGCCGGTCCGGTCGGAGAGGTCACGGTGCCACCCTGCCCGACGTCGCGACGACGCCGGGGAGCGGGACGTGCAGGCCCACGCGCCACCCCCCGTCCCACGGCCCGGACTCGAGCGTGCCACCGACGAGGGCGGCCCGTTCGCGCAGCCCGACCAGGCCCTTCCCGCCGCCGACGTCGCCGCGCGCGCCGGCGCCGTCCGGTGCGGCTCCCGGGGCGGGCCCGTCGTCGGTGACCCGGACGTCCACGGCCTCGGCGACGCCCACCGACACGGTCACCGCCGCACCGGGCGCGTGCCGGCCGGCGTTCGTGAGCGCCTCGCGCACGGTCGCGAACACCGTCTCCCGGACCTGCGGGGAGAGTGCGTCCACGTCGCCGGGGACGTCGAGCGCCGCCCCGTGCTCCTCGGTGAGCGCGGTCAGGTCGGCGAGGCGTGGCGCGGAGACCTCGGCGTCCTCGGCCTCCTCGCGCAGCGCGGCGACGGCCTGCTTCGCCTCGGCGAGCCCGGTGCGGGCGAGCTCGGCGGCCCGCTCGACGGAGGTGATCACCGGGTCGTCCGCGCCGAGGCGCTTCGCCGCGACGGCGCGGATCCCCTGCAGGTGCAGCGAGAGACCCGAGAGGGTGTGGGCGAGGACGTCGTGCAGGTCGCGTGCGATGCGGGCGCGCTCCTCGCCGGCCGCGGCGGCCAGTTCGACCTCGCGCAGGGCGTCCCGCTCGGTGAGCAGGGCGAGGACGCGGGCGTGCTCCCGGTAGAGCCGGGCCCGGTCGAGCGAGCGCGAGACGAGGGCCGGGACGCCGAGACCGATGAGCAGGGCCCACGGCGAGTCGAGCCGGATCGCCATGATCAGGCTGACGGCGAGCCCGGCGATCGCGGAGAACCCCCAGATGAGCCGGGCGTCGATGACGATCCGGCCGATCAGCGCCCCGCCGACGAGTGCGCAGACGTAGCCCGCCCCCCGGGGCTCGAGCACGGTCGCCACGAGGCCGCACAGCGTGCACAGCGAGAGCATCGCGGTCCGCCACCGCTCGCCCTCGCCGGTGACCGACGGGATGCGGGGGTCCCGGGCGGCGGCGACCGCGCAGGCCCCCCCGACCAGGGTCACGACGGCGGCGAGGATCGCCGTGGGGGTGAGCGGCCAGGCCGTGCCCACGGCGATGGCCAGCCACAGGACGGGACGCCCGCTCCTGGCCAGACGGGCGATCCGCGAGCCGGTGGCCGGTGGCGGCACCCCGGCGGTCTGGAACGCCGGTCTGGGAGCCGGTTCGCGCCGGCCGGACCCCGGCACGCCGTTCTCGGCGCCCGCCGTCGGGACCGTGCCCGCGTCACCCGTCCCCGGGTCGGACCGCACCGTCATGGACGACGAGTCTGGACCCCCGCCCGCCGTCGCACACCCGTTCTCCACCCCGCCTCCACCCGCGGGTGGACGCCCGACCTGCTCGCCCGCGACGAACCTGATCAGCAGCCGGGCCGGACGGGCCGGGGAGACGGGGAGGGCGAGATCGGATGAGCGGGCCGCTGCAGGTGGTCGTCGGCATCGCGGTGCTGGGGTGGATCCTCTGGAAGCAGCTGCGGGTGCGGCAGTTCTCGCCGGGCCGGCTGCGGGTCGCGGCGATCCTCGGGATCGTCGGCCTCGTCGAGATCTCCTCGACCGCCGCGACACACCCGGTGGCCGTCGTCGGCTGGACGCTGCTGGTCACCGGGCTCATGATCGGCGCGGCGCTCGGCCTGCTGCGGGCCGCGACCGTGACGCTGTGGGTGCGCGACGGCGCGGTCTACACGCAGGGCCACGCGATGACGGCCGCCCTGTGGATCGTCGGCATGGGGGTCCACATCGGGCTCGACGTCCTGGCCCGAGCCATCGCCCCCTCGGCCGATGCCGTGAACGCCTCCAGCGTGCTGCTGTTCATCGCGGTCGGCCTCGGCGTCCAGGGACTCATGACGCTGCGGCGGGCGCAGTCGCTGGCCCGGGTGCCGGATCCCCTGTCGGCGTGCTGAATCTGTTCAAGACACCGGTGACGGTGCCCGGGCAGGCTCGGCGCCCATGAGCACCCCGATCCGCCGTGTGGTCGCGAACCTGCCCGTCGCCGATCCCGCCGTCGACACCCCGTTCTGGACCGAACTGCTCGGGCTGGAGACCGTCATGGACCAGGGATGGGTGGTGAACCACCGGGCGAGCGGGGTGACCATGCCGGTGCAGGTCCAGCTCCTGTCCCGCGACGCCACGGCGCCGGTCGACGCGGCGGTGTCGGTGGAGGTCGACTCCCCGGCGACGGTCGACGCCCTGCACGAGCGGGTGGTCGGCGCCGGACTGCGCGTCGAGCACCCGCCGACCGACGAGCCCTGGGGTGTACGCCGGTTCTTCGTGCGGACGCCGGGCGGGGTGGTGGTGAACGTCGTCGCGCACCGGTGATGTGATCCGCCCGGACTAGGCTGGGGGCCGTGCTCAAGGAGAGGCTGCGCAGCGACCTGACCGCTGCCATGAAGGCCCGTGACGAGGTCCGGGTCGCGACGCTGCGGATGGCGCTCACCGCGGTGTCGAACGCCGAGACCGCGGGCCAGGCGCACCAGGACCTCTCCGACGACGACGTGCTGGGTGTGCTCTCCCGCGAGACCAAGAAGCGGCGGGAGTCCGCCGAGGCGTTCGACGGCGCCGGGCGCATCGAGCTGGCCGAGCGCGAGCGCGCCGAGGAGAAGGTCCTCGCCGAGTACCTGCCGCAGCCGCTGACCGACGAGGAGCTCACGTCCCTGGTGTCCGCGGCGATCGCCGAGACCGGGGCGGCCTCGGTGCGCCAGATGGGTCAGGTCATGAAGGCGGTCCAGCCGCAGGTGGGCTCGCGCGCCGACGGCAAGCGGGTGTCGACCGAGGTGCGGCGCCAGCTCTCCGGGGCCTAGCGCTCGCTCCCGGGTCACCCCCGCACGGCGTCGACGAAGAGCACCACGGCGAGCCCGAGGCCCGCGACCGCGATGCCGACGCGCAGCACCCACGGCCGGAGGCGGCGCGCGATCGCGGGGCCCGTGTAGTTCCCGACGAGCAGGCCCGCGGCCAGCGGGAGCGCCGCGCTCCACACGACGTGTCCGAGCACGATGAACGCGATCGCCGCCACGGCGTTCGAGGCGCCCAGCAGCACGTTCTTCACCGCGTTGACCCGCACGAGCGTGTCGGCCAGCAACCGGGTGAGCAGGGCCAGCATCAGGACACCGGCGGCGGCGCCGAAGTAACCGGAGTAGACGCCGATGGCGACCGCGCCGAGCACCGTCGCCGGGCCCGGCCGCTCGGCCCGGGCCGGGTCCGCGGTCCGGGCGGTGCCGGGCGGCGCGGGCCGGGGCGGGCGGAGCAGGACGAGCGACGCCCCGCCGACGAGGAACGGGACGATGAGCGCGAACGTCTTCGACGGGGTCACGAGCACCAGCGCGCCGCCGATGACGCCGCCGAGCACCGTGAGCGGGAGCAGTCGCCGCACCCGGGCACCCTGGCCGCGCAGCTCCGGGCGGGAGCCGACGATCGAGCCGATGCTGGCGCTCGCGAGGGCGATGGTGTTCGTCTGGTTGGCCACGGTCGGGGGGAGGCCGACCGCGAGCAGGGCGGGATAGGAGAAGAGCGAGGCCAGGCCCGCCATCGAGCCCGAGAGCCCCGCGCCGATGCCGGCGAGGACGAGCAGCAGGGGCGCCGGGAGCACGGCGGCCATCCGAACAGATCGACCGAGGAGATGCAGTCAGTGGTGGGTGCACGCACACCGATCCGGGACGTCGACGTGCGCGGGGCGATCCGCCTCGGGCAGTTCCTCAAGCTCTCGGGCCTCGTGGAGCACGGAGCGGACGCCAAGGACGTGGTGGCCGCCGGGGAGGTGACCGTGAACGGGCGGACCGAGACGCGACGCGGGCGCCAGCTGGCGCACGGCGACGTCGTCGCGTGTGGCGGAGAGCGGGTCCGAGTGGTCGAGGAGGAGGCGCCGGGGTGAGCCGCAGGACAGGCCCGATGATGAGCAGGCGCAACGAAACCCGGAGTCACCGTCCCGGCGGACCGGGTGGAACGACGACGACCCCGGGTTCCGCCGAGATGAGCCCTGCCGAGAGGTCAGAGGCAGAGCCACCACAAGCGTAGTCCCGGCCCTCGTGTCGCGGTGGTGAGAGCCACCCCGATCACCGGAACGGCGCACTCGTCGTGACCCGGCCCGATCCGGCGCAGGATGGTGGACATGAGCACCGCCACCCCGACGCGTCTGACCGGCTACGCCCACGGTGGGGGGTGCGCCTGCAAGATCCCGCCCGGTGAGCTCGAGTCCGTGGTGCGCGGGCTGGCGCCCACGCCGTCGACGCCGCGGACCGGCGAGCTGCTCGTGGGCCTCGAGGACGGTGACGACGCGGCCGCGGTCACCATCCGTGACGGGCTGGCGCTCATCGCGACCACCGACTTCTTCACCCCCGTCGTCGACGATCCCTACGACTGGGGACGCATCGCGGCCGCCAACGCCCTCTCCGACGTCTACGCCATGGGCGGGCGCCCCGTGGTCGCGCTCAACCTGCTCTGCTGGCCGCGGGAGCTGCTGCCCCTCGAGCTCGCCGCGGAGGTGCTGCGCGGCGGCCTCCACGTCGCCGACACCGCCGGCTGCCACGTCGCCGGCGGGCACTCGGTCGACGACCCCGAGCCCAAGTACGGGATGGCGGTCACCGGCACCGCCGACCCGTCGACACTGATCCGCAACGACGCCGGCCGCGCGGGCCAGCCGCTTTCCCTGACCAAGCCGCTGGGCCTCGGCGTCCTCAACAACCGGCACAAGGTCACCGGCGAGGTCTTCGGGAACGCCGTCGAGACCATGGCGACGCTCAACGCCGAGGCCTCGGCCGCCGCGCTCGCGGCAGGCATCGTGGCCGGGACCGACGTCACCGGGTTCGGGCTGCTCGGGCACGCCTACAAGCTGGCGCGCGCCTCGGGGGTGACCGCGGTGATCGACAGCGCCGCCGTGCCCTACCTCGACGGGGCCCGTGAGGCCGTGCGGGACGGCTTCGTCCCCGGCGGCACCCGCCGCAACCTGGACTGGGTCACCCCGGAGACCGACTTCGGGGCGGTCGCGGAGGACGACCGGCTGCTGCTCGCCGACGCCCAGACCTCGGGTGGACTGCTGCTCGTCGGCGAGATCCCCGGGGCTCCGGTGATCGGGGAGCTGGTCCCGGCGGAAGGGACGGTGCTCCGCCTGTGAGTACTCACCTGGCCTGCCCCCACAGGTCGAGCGCGGCCTCCCGGACGTCCTCGATCGGCGCGTCGTGGGTCGCCGAGGCCCCGTGCCCGCACCAGCCCTCGAGCACCCGCAGCCCGCAGACCCGGCAGCCGCCGTGCCAGGAGACCAGCACCCGGTGCCAGACGCGGGTGAGCGGGGCGACGTCGGCGAGGTTGGCGTAGGTGAAGACAGCCACGGTCGGCGTACCCACGGCGCCGGCGATGTGCCGGGGCCCGGAGTCGTTGCCGACCACCATGTCCGCGCGCGCGAGCAGACCGACCAGCCCCGGCAAGGACAGCCCGCCGACCACGGTCTCCGGCGCCCGCCCCGTCTCCGTGCGGAACCCGTCGGCGACCCGCGCCACCCGGTCGGCCTCCGTCGGCCCGCCCACGACGACGACCCGGGCGCCGGGAAGGCCGCCCGCGACCGCGCCGAGACGCTCCTCCGGATAGCAGCGCCGCGCGTCGGTGGCTCCCGGGTGCACCACCACCAGGGGCGCGTCGGCCGCCGGCACGACCTCCAGCGAGGCGGCGACGTCCTCGGCGGTCACCGCCAGCCGCGGCTCCACCCGGTCGGCGCGGGCCCCCACCGCGGCCGCAAGCTCGTTCCAGCGCAGCGTGTCGTGCTGGTAGGGGGTGTAGGGCACCCAACGGTCGGGCCGCGGGGCGCCCGGCGCCGCGGTACCCGCTGTCACCCGCGCCCCGAGCCGGTCGATCAACGGGTTGGAGTTGCCGCCCCCGCCGTGCATCTGGATCGCGAGGTCGAAGCCGTAGGCACGCAACGGCGCGGCCCACGCCTCGAGCTCGTCCTCGGTCACGTTCGGGACGGAGTGCGGGTACGACCGGACGCCGTGCACCGGGGGCACCACGACGACCCGGTCGACGGGCGACGGGCGCCCCGCCAGCAGCGCCTCGTGGTGCGGCGCGCCGAGGAGCGTGATCTCCGCGTCGGGGTAGGCGGTGCGCACGGCCGAGAGCGCCGGCTCGGCGACCACGAGGTCCCCGAGACCGTTGGCGCGCAGGATCGCGATCCGCCGGACGTCGGGCACCGGCGGCACCGGGTCCGCGGGCACACCGAGCGCGGGAGCGGGGCTGCCGGTCGCGGTCGGGGTCGCGGGCGGGGCGTTCACGTCGCGTGATGCTGGCAGCTCCGGCTCGTCCTCGCCGCTCGACGGCCCCGGACGATCCCGACGACGGGGGCGGCCTTCCGCCCGCCGCCGCGGCGACATACCGTCGGCGCCCGTGACTCAACGCGCCGCCCTCGTGACCGGATCCGCCAGCGGCATCGGCCGCGCCGTCGTCGACCGCCTCGTGGGCGACGGCTGGCAGGTGCTCGGGGTGGACCTCGAGGAACCGGACCTCAAGGGCGCGGAGGGTCTCGGCGCCGACCTCACGACCCGCGAGGGCAACCGCGCCGCCGTCGACACCGCCCTCGAGCGGTTCGGCCACCTCGACCTCGTGGTGCCCAACGCCGGTTTCCAGCACGTCGCGCCGATCGCGGAGTTCCCCGAGGACCGCTGGGACGCGCTGCTCGCGATCCTGCTGACCAGCCCGTTCCTGCTCGCCAAGTACTCGTGGGAGGCGCTGTGCGCGGCGCCCGAGGGTGGCCGGTTCGTCCCGATCGCCTCGGCCCACGCTCTGGCGGCGAGCCCCTTCAAGGCGGGCTACGTGTCGGCCAAGCACGGCGTGCTGGGCCTGGTGAAGACGCTCGCCCTCGAGGGCGCCCCCCACGGTGTCACCGCGGCGGCGGTGTGCCCGGCCTACGTGCGCACCCCGCTGGTCGAGAAGCAGATCGCCGACCAGGCCCGGGCGCACGGGATCAGCGAGGACCGCGTGATCGAGGAGGTCATCCTCACCCCGCACGCGCTCAAGCGGCTCATCGAGCCGAGCGAGGTCGCCGACGTCGTCGCGTTCCTCACCACACCGGCCGGCGGCGCGTTCACCGGCGCGCCCGTGACCATGGACATGGGCTGGACCGCGCGCTGAGGACCGCCGAACCCCGTCATGAGTGAACGGCGCCGTTCTGACGTCAGGCGACAGCATCGTGCCGTTGCTGCCACCGGGAGGTGCCAGACTCCCCGCCCGTGACGATCCGGGAGATCGCCGCCGAGCGGTGGCTGACGGTGCCCAACCTGCTGTCGGTGATCCGGCTGGCGGGCGTGCCGGTGTTCCTCTGGCTGCTGCTCGGTCCCCGCGCCGACGGGTGGGCGCTCATCGTGCTCGTGATCTCGGGGATCACCGACTACCTCGACGGCAAGATCGCCCGCTGGCTCGACCAGTACAGCCGGCTGGGGGAGGCGCTGGACCCGCTGGCCGACCGGCTCTACACGCTCGCGGCGCTGGTGGCCTTCGTCGTCCGCGACATCGTGCCGTGGTGGGTGGTGGCGCTCATCGTCGGGCGCGACGTCGTCGTCGCGGCGGCGCTGCCGCTGCTGCGCCGCAAGGGCTACCTCGCGTTCCCGGTGCTCTACATCGGCAAGGCCGCGACGCTGTGCCTGCTCTACGCGTTCCCGCTGCTCCTGCTCGCGCAGATGGACTGGCCCGGCGCCGACGCCGCTCGCCCGTTCGCCTACGCGTTCACCGTCTGGGGCATCGCGCTGCACCTCTACTCGGGCGCGCTCTACCTCACCCAGCTCGTCCGCACCCCGGCGCGGGCGCTCGATTGCCCCTCCTGACAGCCTCCCTCTACGCTCGCCGCCGCCGTCGACGATCACCGTCAACGACCATCAGCACCGGAAGACGAGGGAGTCGAGCGTGGTCCCCGAGGGTCTGCAGTACACCGCTGAGCACGAGTGGGTCGCGACGGCGGGGGACGAGGGGACGGTGCGGGTCGGCATCACCGACTACGCGCAGGACCAGCTCGGCGACGTGGTCTTCGTCCAGTTGCCGACGGTCGGCGACTCGGTGTCGTCCGGCGACTCGATCGCCGAGGTGGAGTCGACCAAGTCCGTCTCGGAGATCTATGCCCCGCTCGCCGGGGAGATCACCGCGGTGAACGACTCGCTCGGCGACAGCCCCGAGCAGATCAACTCCGACCCCTATGGCTCGGGGTGGATGTTCGAGCTGCACCTGGCCGACCCGGGGGCGCGCTCGGAGCTCCTCGACGCCTCGGCGTACCAGTCGCTCATCGACGGGGAGTGATCCCCGGCCCGGCCTGGGCGGGAGCGCCGAGTCGGGACCGAGACACGGGCCGATGGTGACGCACGGTACCGTGACCACGACCTCGTCGCGGCGCCCGAGGAGGGCGTATCACGGGACGAGGCACCCGCTCCCGGGCACGGCTCGGTGAGGGCCCGAAACGGCAGTGGCAGGCGAGCATCGACGGAGGAGCACGGTGAGCACAGGCGGTCCGGTCCCCCCCGAGCGTCAGGGTGAGACGACGTCGGTCTTCCGGGCCGACTTCCTCGCCGAGTCCGATGCGGACACCCGCGGCGGAGGCGTCTCGGGCGTCGACTCGCTGCCCGCCGGGTCCGCCCTGCTGGTGGTCAAGCGCGGGCCGAACGCGGGGTCGCGCTTCCTGCTCGACCGCGACACCACGAGCGCGGGCCGGCACCCCGACAGCGACATCTTCCTCGACGACGTGACGGTGTCGCGCCGGCACGCCGAGTTCCGGCGCGACGGCGCGGAGTTCGTCGTCGTCGACGTCGGCAGCCTCAACGGCACCTACGTCAACCGTGAGCCGGTGGACACCGCCGTGCTCGCCAACGGCGACGAGGTGCAGATCGGCAAGTTCCGCCTGGTCTTCCTGACCGGGCCGCGCGACGCCGGCTCCGCCGGTCAGGGGGCCGGACTGGAGTACTCGTGACGGCTGCGGGGGCGGGCGGAGCGACGCGGGCCGTGTCCGGCCTGCCGCAGGGCGACCGTGCGGGCCGGGGAGCGCTGTCCATCGGCTCGGTGCTCGACGCCCTGCGCGAGGACTTCCCCGAGATCACGATCTCCAAGATCCGGTTCCTCGAGTCCGAGGGCCTGATCTCGCCGGCGCGGACGCCGTCGGGCTACCGGCAGTTCTCCCACGCCGACATCCGACGGCTGCGGTTCGTGCTCTCCGCCCAGCGCGACCAGTACCTGCCGCTCAAGGTGATCCGCGCGAAGCTCGACGAGTTCGACCGCGACCCCACCCCGGACGGCCCCGTGCTCACGGCGTCCGCCGACCCGGTCAGCCCGGCCGAGGTGCTGAGCGGTTCCGACACCGGCGGCCCCGGAGACGGCGGTGGAGGCGGGCGACCCGCCGAGGTCCGGCCGGCACGGCCGCGGAGCCTCACCGCGGTGGGACCGTTCGCGGAGCCCGCCGACTCCGCCGACCAGGACCCGGACCGTGCCGTGCCGGCGGACGCCGGTGCCGGCCCGGACGACGTCGAGGGCGTCGAGCGCGAGACGGTGCTCGCCGAGGACGGCGTGGACGAGGCGCTGCTGGCCTCCCTCGAGCACCACGGGATCCTGCGGCCCGACGTCACCGGGCGCTACGAGCCGGAGGCCCCCGTGATCGCCCGCACCGCCGCGGCCCTGGCCGCCCTCGGCGTCGAGCCGCGGCTGCTGCGCGGCCTGCGGGCGGGCGCCGAACGCGAGGTCGGTCTGCTCACCCAGCTCGTCACCCCGGTGGCTCGCAGCCGGGCCCCGGAGGCCGCGCGGCGGGCCCGCGAGCTCTCCGGGGAGCTGGCGGCCCTCTCGGGCAGGCTGCACGCCCTGCTCGTCGGCGCCGGGCTGCGCCACGGGCTGCGCCGCTGACCGACCCGCCCGGCCGTGGGCCCGGCTCGCGCGGTGCTGCGTGGTCGACCCCTGCTCCGCGGCGTCTCACCGCCCCCAGAACCCCGTGAGCGTGTAGCGTTCCCGGCGTCGACGGGGTCGCCCCACCCACCTCGTGGGGGCGCCGGGCGCGACCGTCGTCCGACCGGGATCCGACGGTGCGAGCACGCGCCACGTGGGAAACAGGGAGGCGACGCATGAGCGAGATGCGTGTCGTGGGGGTGCGGGTCGAACTGCCCGCGAACCAGCCGATCCTCCTGCTGCGGGAGTCCGACGGCGACCGCTACCTGCCGATCTGGATCGGGTCGGTCGAGGCGACCGCGATCGCCCTCGAGCAGCAGGGCGTGAAGCCGGCGCGCCCGCTGACCCACGACCTCCTCAAGGACGTCCTCGGTGCCCTCGACCGGCGGCTCGAGCAGGTCCGGATCACCGACCTGCAGGAGGGCACGTTCTACGCCGAGCTCGTCTTCGACGGCGACGTGCGGGTCTCCGCCCGCCCCAGCGACTCGGTCGCCCTCGCACTGCGCGTCGGGGTGCCGATCCACGCCGAGGAGGGCGTGCTCTCCGAGGCCGGGCTGGTCATCCCGGACGAGCAGGAGGACGAGGTCGAGAAGTTCCGCGAGTTCCTCGACACGGTCTCGCCGGAGGACTTCGCGGGAACGTGATCATGCTCGAACGGTCCAACCCTGAAGTTCAGGTGCAGAGTTGGCCGCGCGTCGCGTTGACCCCCGTCGACACCCCTCGTACGGTCGTCTGAGCAGGGCCGGACGACGGTCTGCGACGGTCTCGAGGAGGCAGGTGTGGCGGGAGCCGGAGAGCGGCCCGGTGCGCGGGACGCGTCGGAGCACACCGCGCCGACGCCGGGCGCCCCGGGGCTCCAGCCGCTCGGCCCGGCCGGCGAGCAGGGGTCGCTCTTCCCCGACGAGCTGTTCGGGGAGAGCCCCAACGACGAGGTCCTCGGCTACCGCGGGCCGGCGGCCTGCCAGATCGTCGGGATCACCTACCGGCAGCTGGACTACTGGGCCCGCACCAAGCTCGTCGTCCCCAGCATCCGCACGGCCACCGGATCGGGCTCGCAGCGGCTGTACTCGTTCAAGGATCTCGCGGTGCTCAAGGTGGTCAAGAACCTCCTCGACACCGGGGTGTCGCTGAACAACATCCGCACCGCGGTGGAGCAGCTGCGCCGCCACGGCGTGCGGGATCTCGCGCGCATCACCCTGTTCTCCGACGGCGTGACGGTCTACGAGTGCACCTCGCCCGAGGAGGTCGTCGACCTGCTCGAGGGCGGTCAGGGAGTCTTCGGCATCGCGGTGGGCGGGGCGATGCGCGAGCTGTCGGGCTCCATCGCCCACTTCCCGGCCGAGCGGGCCGGGGCGGGAGCGGCCGTGATGGACCACGCCCACGAGGACGAGCTGGCCTCCCGCCGTCACCGCGGGGCGCGTTCCGCGGGGTGACACCCGGTGATCGTCCCGGTAAGGTGCGCGGGGTCGGTCAACGACTCCACGCGGGAGAGACCTGCAGTCAGAAGCCTCTGGACGCAGGCGCCGAAGGAGCAACTCCTCCCCGGAATCTCTCAGGCATCGGGTACCGCGTGGGCGAGACGACCTCTGGAAAGTGGTGCGATCCCTCCGGGGTGAGCACCCGCCGATGGTGCAAGCCGGCCCGAGAAGTCGGGGTCGAGGTCCGGTGAAGCTCTCAGGCGCCCGTGCAGGTGGCGGGCAGCGGCAGAGGGGGAGGGACCCGGCGCGTCCGTCGAGGCACGCGTCGGGGCGACCCTGACCGAGTCCGGTCGCGGCCGGCGCACCCGGCCCACCGGCAGCCACCGGGAGGCCCCGCGTGAGCTCTTCAGACCGTCACTCGCTCGCCGCGCTCGAGCACGGCACACCGTTCACCGAGCGCCACATCGGCCCGGACGCCGCCGAGCTCGCCCGCATGCTCGAGACGATCGGCGTCGGCTCGCTCGACGAGCTCGCCGACCGGGCGATGCCGACCTCGATCCGCTCGGACCCCGCCGACTGGGACGCCGAGCGGAGCGCGGGCAGCGTCGACAGCGCGCCGCCGGCCGCGGCCACCGAGGCGCAGGTCCTCGACGAGCTCCGGGCCCTGGCGGGGTCGAACACCGTGCTCACCCCGATGCTGGGGCTGGGCTACCACGGCACCGTCACTCCGCCGGTGATCCGGCGCAACGTGCTCGAGGACCCGGCCTGGTACACCGCCTACACGCCGTACCAGCCCGAGATCTCCCAGGGCCGGCTCGAGGCGCTGCTCAACTTCCAGACGGTCGTCACCGACCTCACGGGCCTCGACATCGCCGGGGCCTCCATGCTCGACGAGTCGACCGCGGCCGCCGAGGCCATGCTGCTGCTGCGCCGGGTGGACAAGACCAAGAGCGACTTCTTTCTCGTCGACGAGGACACGCTGCCCCAGACGATCGCGGTGCTGCGGACCCGGGCCGCGTCGCTGGGCATCCGGATCGAGCTGGTCGACCCGACGGCCGACCTGCCCGCCGACGACTTCTTCGGGCTCCTCCTCGCGGCCCCCGGTGCCTCCGGCGCGCTGCGCGACCACACCGAGGTCATCGCCGCCGCGCACGAGCGCGGGTCGAAGGTCGTCGTGGCGTGCGACCTGCTGGCGGCCACGATGATCACCCCGCCCGGCGAGCAGGGCGCCGACGTCGCCGTCGGGTCCACCCAGCGCTTCGGGGTCCCGCTCGGCTTCGGTGGTCCGCACGCCGGGTTCCTCGCCGTGCGCCAGCCGCTGGCGCGCCAGCTGCCCGGCCGCCTCGTGGGCACCTCGGTCGACGCCGACGGCGCGCCCGCCCACCGGCTCGCGCTGCAGACCCGCGAGCAGCACATCCGCCGCGCCAAGGCCACGAGCAACATCTGCACCGCCCAGGTGCTGCTCGCCGTCATCGCGTCGATGTACGCGGTCTACCACGGCCCGTCGGGCCTGCGCGGTGTCGCGCAGCGCACCCACCGCATGGCCGCGGTCCTCGCCGCGGGACTGGTCAAGGGCGGCGTCCAGGTCGTGCACCGGGAGTTCTTCGACACCGTGCTCGCCCGCGTGCCCGGCCGTGCGGCCGACGTGGTGGCGCGCTGCCGCGAGGAGGGCCTGCTCGTCCGCGAGGTCGACGCCGACCACGTCGGCCTCTCCTGCTCGGAGATCACCTCCCGCGAGCACCTCACGGCGGTCTGGCGTGCCTTCGGGATCGACGGGCTCGGCCTCGAGGACCTCGACGCGGCCACCGAGGATGCCGTCCCTGCCGCGATGGCGCGATCCTCGCGCTACCTCACCAACCCGGTCTTCCACCGCCACCGCAGCGAGACCGGGCTGCTGCGCTACCTGCGCGTCCTCGCCGACAAGGACGTCGCGCTCGACCGCAGCATGATCCCGCTGGGGTCCTGCACGATGAAGCTCAACGCCACCGCGGAGATGGAGCCGATCACCTACCCCGGCTTCGCCGAGCTGCACCCGTTCGCGCCGGAGTCCGACGCGCCGGGGATGCTGCGGGTGATCCGGGACCTCGAGGCGTGGCTGGTCCACCTCACCGGCTACCACGCGGTGTCGCTGCAGCCCAACGCCGGCTCGCAGGGCGAGCTCGCCGGGCTGCTCGCCATCCGTGCCTACCACCACTCGCGGGGGGACACCCAGCGCGACGTCTGCGTGATCCCGTCCTCGGCGCACGGCACCAACGCCGCGTCGGCGATCTCGGCGGGGATGCGGGTCAAGGTCGTCACGACCACCGACCGCGGCGACGTCGACCTCGAGGATCTGCGCCGGGTCATCGACGAGGTCGGGGACGCCCTGTCCGCGATCATGATCACCTACCCGTCAACGCACGGGGTGTACGAGCCCCACGTGCGCAAGGTGCTCGCGGCGGTCCACGACGCCGGCGGTCAGGTCTACGTCGACGGCGCCAACCTCAACGCGCTCGTCGGGCTCGCGCGTCCGGGCCGTTTCGGCGCCGACGTGAGCCACCTGAACCTGCACAAGACCTTCTGCATTCCGCACGGCGGGGGCGGGCCCGGCGTCGGGCCGATCGGCGTCGCCGAGCACCTGGGGCCGTTCCTGCCCAACCACCCCGCGCAGCCCTCGGCGGGGCCGTCGACCGGGGTCGGGCCGGTGGCGGGCGCGCCGTGGGGCTCGGCGTCGATCCTGCCGATCTCGTGGGCCTACATCCGGCTCATGGGCGTCGACGGGCTGCGTCGCGCGACGCTGACCGCGGTGGCGGCCGCGAACTACGTGGCGGCGCGGCTGCACGAGTCGTACCCGGTGCTGTACACCGGCGCCGACGGGTTCGTCGCGCACGAGTGCATCCTCGACCTGCGGCCGCTGACGAAGTCCTCGGGCATCACCGTCGACGACGTCGCCAAGCGCCTGGCCGACTACGGCTTCCACGCGCCGACGATGTCGTTCCCGGTGGCAGGGACGCTGATGGTGGAGCCGACCGAATCCGAGGACCTCGCCGAGATCGACCGCTTCTGCGACGCGATGATCGCCATCCGGGCGGAGGCCGCGAAGGTCGAGGCGGGGGAGTGGCCGGCGGACGACAACCCGCTGGTGCACGCCCCGTTCACGGCGCGCTCGGTGACCGTCGCCGAGTGGGACCACGCGTACACCCGTGAGGAGGCCGCGTTCCCGGCGGCCGGCCGACCGGACAAGATCTGGGTGCCGGTCCGGCGGATCGACTCCGCACACGGCGACCGCCACCTGGTCTGCTCCTGCCCGCCCCTGGAGGAGCTGGCGGAGGCGTAGCGGGAGATCAGCCCGACCGGACGATCACCGCCGGCACCGGCGCGGCCTGCAGGATGGCGCCCACCCGGTCGCCGAGGAAGAAGCGGGTCGACGTGCCGGGGGAGCCGCCGACGACGAGGATGTCGCCGGGCCCCCACTCGGCGGCGTGCACGGCCTCGTCCCACGTCGCGCCGGCGTGGACGCCGGCCTCCGCCTCCCGCCCGAGCACGGCGAGCTCCTCGGCCTGCGTCGCCGCGATCTGCTCGGACCAGCTCGCCAGCACCGACGCCCCGGCGTGCCGGCCGGTCTCCCAGGAGGTGGAGGTGGGCCGGCGTACCGCGAACGACGCCACCCGCAGCGTCGCCGACGACCGGTTCGCCAGCTCCGCCGCCGCGGCCAGCACCGCCGGCGCCGCGGACGTCCCGTCGAAGGCGCAGGTCACTCGCGTGATCGGCTCGCCGGGCAGCGATCCAGGGCCGCGGGCGAGGACGACGGGTACCGGCGAGCTGCGGGCCACACGCACGGCGATCCGGCCCGAGCGGTCCGGGTCGGTGCCCAGCACGATCGCCGTCACCTCCGGGTCCGCCGCGGCCTCCAGCAGGGCCTCGGCGACCGACCGACCCCGGACGGTCATCCACCGTGGTCCCAGTCCGGCCTCGGCGAGGACGCCCTCGACCGCCGAGCGCGCCGGCTCGCCGTCGAGGTTCCGCGACCCCGGGGTGACGACGACGGCCACGGTGACATCCTCGTCCCAGGCGAGCGCGAGGCGCGCCCCCAGCCCGACCGCGCCGCCCGCGTCGTCCCGGGCCTCCGGCGAGAGCCCCACGAGCAGCGTCACGGCCGCACCCTAACGGGGGAGCGAGCTCCCGCGGCGGTGCTCAGCAGCTCACGCGGGCGGCCAGGGCGCGCCCGAGAAGCGTCCCCGAGCGCCACGCCGTCTCGACCTTCGGGCTGCCCCAGGCGTCGCCGACGACGGCGAGCAGGTCGTCGTCGAGGTGGTACGGCGCGTCGTGGGGGTGCGCCGGGCTCGCGTCGGTCCAGCGGTGCGCGTGGGTCCAGCGGGGCCGGGTGTCGAGCTCGAGGAGCTCGCCGACCGCGTCGACCACCGTCGGCACGACGCCGTCGGGGTCGTCGAGGTGGCGTCGCGCGAGGTCGCCGGTGGTGTGCGCGACCATCACCGGGGCCAGGTCGCCCCGCCGCGCACCGTCGTCGGCGATCAGGGACAGGTCGGGGTGGCCGTTGACGAAGGCCGCCGTGAGGTCGTCCGACCAGCCCTTCGCGGCGTAGCCCAGCGCCACGGCGATCACCGGCTCCCACTCGCGGCCCGCGAGCACCTGCGCCACCCGCAGCGGCGGGGCCACCAACCGGGCCGCCTGCGGGTCGGGCATCGCGAGGACGACCGCGCACGCCGCCTCGCCGTCGACGGCGGGCCCGGGGGTCACCTGCTCGACGCTCCGGCGGGTCTCGATCCGCAGCCCCCGCGCGAGGTCGGTCACCAGCGAGCCCAGGCCACCCGGGGCCGACCAGCGCTGCGGACCGGGCGTGGACCTCCAGGTGCCGTCCGTCTCGTGGGCGGAGAGGGTGTCGGTCCACGGGATCGCGATGCGGCGGCGGTTCCAGTCCTGCGCGAGCGCGGCGAACTCGGCCGCGCCGGGCTCGTCGGAGCCCGAGACGGTGAAGTACGCGGCACCGAGGTCGACCGGGCGCGGACCGAACGGGCCTGCGTCCTCGCGATCGCGCGGGAGATCGGGGCTGGCGAGGCGCCCGCCCACGTGCCCGGCCCGTTCGAGGACGCGGACCGGCACCCCGGCCTCGGTGAGCGCCCGGGCGCAGGCGATCCCGCTGATCCCGGCGCCCACGACGAGGACGTCGGTGCGGGGGGACACCGCGGAGGGATCGGTCATGACGTGCTCCGCGAGCGCGCCACGTGGGTGCTGTCGCGGACCGTGCCGACGTACTCCTCGAGGAGGTCCTCCAGGGCGACCACGCCGACCGTGGCGCCCTCGCCGTCGACCGCTCGGGCCAGGTGGGAGCCCTCCCGGCGCATGGTCGCGAGCGCCTCGTCGACCGGGGCGTCCACCGAGAGCCGCGGCAGCGCCCGCACCCGCTCGGCGGGCACCACCTCCTCCGGCCCGCCGTCGAGGTCGAGGACGTCCTTGATGTGCAGGTACCCGTCGAGCTCGACGTTCGGCGCGACCACGGTGCGGTGCGGCAGGAGCGGGTCGGTGCCCGGCTCCAGCGGGTGGGCGTCCAGGCGGGGGTGGGCGTCCGGGGCCTCGGGCGCCTGCACCGGGTAGCGGGAGAACCCGGTGCGGGCCACCGCCTCCTCCAGCGCCCCGACCGTCGGGTGGGCGGGCAGCACGGTCAGCCGCTCGCGGGGGATGAGCACGTCGGCCACGGTCCGCTCCGCGGTGTGCAGGGCCTGGGTGAGCCGCTGGGTCTGGGAGGCGTCGAGCAGGCCCTCACGCCGGGACTCCGAGAGCATCTCGGCGAGCTCGGAGGGGGTGTAGGCCGACTCCTTCTCGTCCCGCGGCTCGACGCCGAGGAGCTTCAGCACGTGGTTGGCGACCCAGTTGAGCAGCGTGATCACCGGGCGCGCGATCGTGGAGAACCAGACCAGCGGCGGGACGAGCCACACCGCGGTGCGCTCGGGGCCGGCGATGGCGATGTTCTTCGGGACCATCTCGCCGATGACGATGTGCAGGACGGTCACCACCAGCAGGGCGATGACGAAGGCGACCGGGTGCACCACGGCGTCCGGGACGCCCAGAGGCCCGAACACGTCCTCGAGCAGGTGGGCCACCGCCGGTTCGCCCAGCGCCCCGAGCGCCAGCGAGCAGATCGTGATCCCGAGCTGGGCGGCGGCCAGCATCATCGACAGGTGCTCGCTGGCGCGCAGCACGGTGGTCGCGCCGGTGGTGCCGGCGTCGACCATGGTCTCGAGCCGGTCGCGCCGCGCGGAGATCAGCGCGAACTCGCCGCCGACGAAGAAGGCGTTGAGCCCCAGCAGGAGGACCATCACCAGCAGGGCGACACCGTCGTTCACGAGGTCACCCCCGTCGGGTCCGGCAGCGTCGCGTCCGCCGGATCCGGGGCGGTGATCCGGACGTCGGCGATCCGGCGCCGGTCCATGCGGGTCACCACCAGGGTGCGGCCGTCGTGGATCACCCGATCCCCGACCGACGGGATGCGGCCCAGCTCGGCGAGCAGGAAGCCCGCGAGGGTCTCGTAGACCTCGGAGTCCGGGAAGGACCAGCCGACCAGCTCGGAGAGCTCGTCGGGGCGCAGCGTCCCCGAGACGACCCAGCCCTCGGGCCCGGCGTCGCGGTAGGGCGCGGCCTCGCCGCGGTCGTGCTCGTCACGGACGTCGCCGACGATCTCCTCGACGAGATCCTCGAGGGTGACGATCCCGGCCGTGCCGCCGTACTCGTCGACGACGACGGCCATCTGGAAGCCCGCCCCGCGCAGCCGGTCGAGCAGCTCGTCGCCGTCGAGGGAGTCCGGCACGGTGGTGGGGGTGCGCATCAGGTTGCGCACGAGGGTGTTCGCGCGCCGCGCCCGCGGCTCGGCGAACGCCTGCTTGACGTGCACCACGCCGCGGACGTCGTCCAGGTCGCCCTCCACCACCGGGAACCGGGAGTGCCCGGTGCGCATCGCGGCGGCGAGCAGCGCGTCCACGGTGTCGTCGATCGCCAGGGTGTCCACGCGCACCCGCGGGGTCATCAGCTCGTCGGCGGTGCGCTCGCCGACGCGCAGCGAGCGGGCGAGCACGGCGGCGGTGCCCTCGTCGATCGTTCCCTGCTCCGCGCTGGTGGCCACCAGCGAGCCCAGCTCCTGGGGCGAGCGGGCCGAGCGCAGCTCCTCGGCGGGCTCCACCCCGAGGCGGCGCACGATCCAGTTCGCGGCGCCGTTGAGCCCGGAGATGAACCAGGCCAGCACGCGGGAGAACCCGGCCTGCACCCCCACGACGGCGCGGGCGGTGCGCAGCGGCGCAGCGATCGCGAGGTTCTTCGGCACCAGCTCGCCGAACACCATCGACAGCACCGTCGCGAGGACCAGCGCGATCACGGCCGCCGTCCCGGTCGCGGCGCCCTCGGACAGGCCCACGTGGGCCAGGACCGGCGCGATGAGCGTCGCGATGGCGGGCTGGGCCAGGTAGCCGGTGACCAGCGTCGTGATCGTGATCCCCAGCTGGGCCCCGGAGAGCTCGAAGGACAGGTTGCGGTGGGCGCGGGCGACGATCCGGGCCCGCCGGTCGCCGACCTCGGCGACGTGGTGGTCGACCTGGCTGCGCTCCAGCGTGGTCAGCGAGAACTCTGCCGCGACGAACACCGCCGTGCCGAGCGTGACCGCGACGACCCCGACGAGGCGGAGCACGGAGAACAGGACGTCCATCGGGGCCTACGGTGTCCTCTCAGTCCTTCTGCAGGCGCGGCGGGAAGCCGCCGGTCGCGATGGGACCCCAGCGCTCCACGGAGAGCCGGACCAGGCACTTGCCCTGCGTCGCCATCGCGTCCTTGTACTCGTCCCAGTTCGCCGTCCTCGCCACGGCGCCCAGGGTACGGACGCCGCGAACGTGAGACGCCAGACAGCCGCTGGCGGGCCCCGGGGTGGGCGTGGCGAGAATGGGCGCCCATGAGCGGGTCCCCGTTCGTCGACTTCGACCGTTCCGCCTGGGCCGAGCTGCGGGACGAGTCCGGCGACCTCCCCCTGACCGCGGACGAGCTCGAGGAGCTGCGCTCCCTCGGGGACCCGGTGGACCTCGACGAGGTCCGCGACGTCTACCTGCCGCTCTCCCGGCTGCTCGACCTGCACGTGCGCGCGAACGCCGGCCTGCTCGAGGCCTACCGGACCTTCCTGCGCCAGGACGAGGAGCGGACCCCGTTCGTCGTCGGGATCGCCGGATCGGTGTCGGTGGGCAAGTCGACCACCGCCCGGCTGCTCCGACTGCTGCTCGCACGCTGGCAGGACCATCCCGACGTCGCGCTGGTGACCACCGACGGGTTCCTCTACCCGAACGCCGAGCTCGAGCGCCGCGGGCTCATGGCGCGCAAGGGGTTCCCGGAGTCCTACGACCGGCGGGCGCTGCTGCGCTTCGTCTCCGACGTCAAGGCGGGCAAGCCCGAGGTCCCGGCGCCGGTGTACTCCCACCTGGTCTACGACGTGCTCGACGAGCAGCGGTCGGTGGCGCGGCCGGACATCCTCGTCCTCGAGGGGCTCAACGTGCTCCAGCCGGCGCCGCAGACCGGGGAGCGGGCGAGCGCGCTGGCGGTCAGCGACCTCATCGACTTCTCGATCTACGTCGACGCCCACCCCGCCGACGTGCGCCGCTGGTACATCGAGCGGTTCCTGGCGCTGCGCGAGACCGCGTTCCGCGACCCGGCGTCGTACTTCCGCCGCTACGGCGGGCTGGATACCGAGGCCGCCCGCGCCCGCGCCGCCCAGCTCTGGGACGAGATCAACGGGCCGAACCTGCGGGAGAACATCGCCCCGACCCGGTCGCGGGCCGGGCTCGTGCTGACCAAGGGTCCTGATCACTCGGTGCGACGGATCCGGCTCCGCAAGCTCTGAGCCGACCCCGGACGGCGGTACACGGCCCCAGGAATCAGGACGAAAGCGACGAGCGACACCTGCCCGGTGGTATGTGCGAAGCCTAAGTAGTGCGACGATGAGGTATGGCTGCCTCCTCGTCCGCCACCGCACCGTCGGTCTCCGTCCCCCCCGGCGACTGCCCGCCGGCGATCGACGACCCGATGCTGCCGGCCCGCCTGCGTCTGGCGATCGGCCGGCTGAACCGCCGCATCCGCGTGGACTCCGCCGCGGTGCTGCCGCCGCTGCAGACCTCCGTGCTCGTCACGCTCGAGGAGCACGAGCCGCTGCGCCTCTCCGAGCTGGCACGCCGGGAGGCCGTCACGCCGCCCACCATGAGCCGCGTGCTCGCCGCGCTCGACGACGCCGGGCTCCTCGTGCGCACGCCGGATCCGCAGGACGCGCGGTCGGCGCTCGTGGAGCTCTCCGCCGAGGGCCGCGCGATGATCGAACGGCTGCGCACCGAGCGGACCGCGGTGCTCGCCCAGCGCCTGGAGCGGCTCGCCCCGGAGCACCGCGAGGCCCTGGCCGCGGCCGTGCCCGCCCTCGAGGCGCTGGTCACGATGCCCTCGGACTGATCCGGGTCGCCGGCTCCGTCCCCGGCACCGGGTTGTCGCGGGCGGGCCGGGACGGCATGCTGCTGCGTCGACCCGTGCGGGTCGGGCGTCCCGCGGGGGTGGCGCCGTGCCCCGCCCCACCGACCCCGGGACGAGAGTGACCTTCGACGAGCAGCACGGCCCGGCCGCCGAGGACCCGTCCGGCGCGTCCGCCCCCGTCTTCCGCGCCCCCGTCCGACGTCGGCACCCTCCCGAGGTCGCGGACGAGCGCGAGGCCCTCGAGGGCTGGCTGGACTACTTCCGCACGCAGGTGGTCCTGGCGCTCGACGGGCTGCCCCCCGACGCCCTGCGCCGCCGCATCCCCGAGACCGGACCCAGCCTCACCGGTCTCGTCCGGCACCTCACCGAGCTCGAGCGGACCTGGCTCGTGGAGCGCTGGGGCGAGCGCGGCGGCCGTGCCGCGTACGCGCTGCGCTACGTCGACGACTCCGACGAGGCCTTCCGCGTCAGCGACCTCGACGACCCCGCGACCCTCGTGGGCGACTACCAGGAGGTCTGCGAGAAGGGACGGGACGCGCTGGCCGGCGCGGAGTCCCTCGACGACGCGGTCCGCGACGACCGCCGCGGCCACATCGAGCTGCGGTGGATCCTGCTGCACCTGGTCACGGAGACGGCACGGCGCGCGGGTCAGGCACAGGCCCTTCGGGAAGTGCTGCTGTTCGCGGCAGAGGGCCCGGCCTGACCGCGGATCAGCCGGCGGTGGCGCACTGGCCGCGGTCGACCACCGTCGGTCCGTCCGACGTGGGGCGGATGTCCACGTCGAAGATGGCGGTCGGCAGGTAGAGCGAGCAGCACGCGTTGGGGATGTCGACGATGCCGCTGACCCGTCCCTCGATCGGGGCCGCGCAGAGGATGAGGTAGGCCTGTTCGCCGGTGTAGCCGAACTGCTTCAGGTAGTCGATGGCATGGAGGCAGGCCTGCCGGTAGGCGATCGTGGCGTCCATGTAGTGCTGGTCGCCGCCCTCGTCGACCGAGATGCCGATGAACGAGACGAACTCGTCGTAGCGCGGCTCGTGCCGGCCGGGCTGGAAGATCGGCATCGTCGCCTTGTACGTGTCGACGCCGCCCTTGACGAGGTCGACGTGGACGTCGACGTAGCCACCCATCTCCACCGCGCCGCAGAAGCTGATCTCGCCGTCGCCCTGCGCGAAGTGCAGGTCGCCGATGGAGAACTTCGCGCCCGGCACGTACACGGGGTAGAACACGCGGGAGCCGATGGAGAGGTTCTTGATGTCGACGTTGCCGCCGTGCTCGCGCGGGGGCACGGTGCGCGAGGCCTCAGCGGCCGCGCGCTCGAGGTCGTTGCCGGACAACGAACCGAGCAGGGCGTGGTCGGGCAGCGGGGGCAGGGCCAGGGGCGGCACCCGCTGCGGGTCGGTGTCGATGAGGGCCTGCTCGCGCCGGTTCCACTTCGCGAGCAGGTCCGCCGAGGGCGCGCACCCGGCCAGGCCGGCGTGGACGTTGGAGGCGATCCGCACGCCGGGCAGGTGCCGCGAGGTGGCGTACTTGCCCTCGAAGTCCCAGATGGCCTTGCCGGCGTCGGGGAAGTGGTCGGTGAGGAACCCACCGCCGTTGCTCTTGGCGAAGATGCCGGTGTAGCCCCAGCCCTGGCCGGCCTCGCTGCCGACGGCGGGCGCCCCGCCGTGCGCGGGACCGAGGTCGAGGTAGTCGACCACCAGGAGGTCGCCCGGCTCGGCCCCCTCGACGTTGATCGGGCCGGAGAGCATGTGGTTGTGGTCGAGGACCATGTCCCGGATGTCGTTCGCCGAGTCGTCGTTGCGGACCTGGCCGTCGGTCCAGTCCTTGCACTCGATGCGGAAGATGTCACCGGGGCGGACCGACGCCGCGGGAGGGATGTCGGGATGCCACCGGTTGTGCCCGGGGACGTCCTGGTCCCGCATCGACTTCGACTGGTCCACGCGGAACACGACGTCGGGCATGGTTGGCCTCCTGAGTGGTTGTTCTCATATGAGAATACTGCCCTGTCAAGGGCCGGTCCTCACAGGCAGGCGAGGACGTCGAAGTCCACGCCGTCGGCCACCGCGAGGTGGACGCGCTGGCGCGCCGTGCGTCCGTGGAACTCCACGGTCCCGCGGGGACCTTCCCAGGCGGTGCCGTCGGTCGCGGCGTCCCACGCGTCGAGGCGGTCGGTCCCGGCGCGGCGCGCCAGCGCGGCCAGGGTGTGCAGGCCCTCGTGGCAGCTCTCGGCGGCACTGTTGAGCGCGGGAGCGCCCGCTCCGTGGACACCCACGTACCTGTCGAGCAGGTCCATCGCGCCGCTCGTGGCCATCGACCGGAAGTACGACGAGGCCACGAAGAGGTTCGCCGTGCTGTCGGCCCCACTGGCCAACAGCATGTTCTCCTCCATCAGGGGGCTGAAGCGCGCCAGGCGCTCGGACAGCCCGCGGCGCGCGAACTCGCGGTTGAACTCCACGGCGTCCTGTCCCACCAGCAGCATCAGCACCCCGTCGCACGAGGCGCGCTCGAGCCGGGTCATCACCCGGTCGATGTCCGCCGCACCGAGCTCGACGAAAGCCTGGCCGACCAGGTCGAGGCCGAGGTCGTGCACATAGTGGCGGACGGCTCGCGCGGACGCGCGGGGCCAGACGTAGTCGTCACCGACGACGAACCAGCGGCGCAGCCCGAGCTCGTCGCGCAGCCATCGCAGCGCGGGTGCGATCTGGACGTCCGGCGTCTCGCCGCTGCAGAACACCCCGGGGTGCACCTCGCCGCCCTCGTACAACGACGGGTAGGCGTAGGGCACCCTGCCGGCCAGGACGGGGATCAGGGCCTCGCGCACCGAGGAGATGTGCCACCCGCTCACCGCGTGGACGGCTCCTGCCGCGAGGCGCCGGCGAACCCGCTCGGCGACGTCGCGCGGCGCTCCGCCGCCGTCGATGACCTCCGCGACGACTTCCCGTCCCAGGATGCCGCCCCGCTCGTTGATCTCGCGGACCGCGACGTCGATGACCGCTTCGCAGGACGGGGCGAACAGCCCCGCGGGTCCGCGCAGGGGCAGGACCATCGCGACCCGCCACTCCTCGCGTGACATGCCCGACACCATCGGCGGCTCCGAGGAGGGATCGACCAGGGGAGCTAGGATCACACCATCCGGGGACGCCGACAACCCGGTGTGCATGGAGGCCGTAGCGGTGCCCGACACCCGCAACGCACTCGTCCCGTCGCTCGTCGTCGCGCTCACCCAGGCCCTCGACGAGGTCACGCGGCGGGTCGGAGAGATCACGGCGGCCGAGGGCCTGAGCGTCGAGCAGTGGCTCGTCGTCCGTCGCCTCGCCGAGCACGGTGACCAGGCGATGCGGGACCTCGTCGCCGGCACCCGGCTCAACGACTCGACGCTCACCCGGGTGGTGGACCGGCTCGCCGCGATCGGCGCGATCTACCGCGAGGCCGACCCCACCGACCGCCGGCGGGTGCGCGTCACCCTCAGCGCCCGCGGACGAGCCACCCACGACCGGCTGTGGCCCTCGGTCGAGGACGTCGAACGCGGTCTCCTGGAGGGTCTCGACGCGGCGGCGGTCGTCACGTCGTTGCGTCAGCTCGGCGCGGCCGACACCGAGAACTCGTCGGAGAAGCAGACCCGTCCGGCGATGCCCCGCGACTCGTCCCGCGGGGCCTCGTAGGACCACGCGCCGTCGACGACCTCGGTCCGGCCCGCCTGCACCGCCCAGTAGCTCGCGACGCCCTTGTACGGGCACACGGTGGTGGTGCCGCTGGGCCGCAGCTCCGCGTGGACGTCGGCGCGGTCGACGTAGAAGCGCACGTCGAGGCCGGTCTCGTCGAGCAGCACCGCGCTCGTCGTCCGCGCCACGACGGTGCCGTCCGGGGCGGTGACGGTGACCTCGCGGCTCGTGGGGCGCAGGTCGACCCGGTGGTAGGGGTCGGTGAGGTGCCCGAGGACCTCCTCGTCCTCGTCGAGCCAGCGGTCGGCGGCGCTCATCGGGAGCGCGACGAGCCCGGCCAGCCACGCCGCGTCCGGCTTCGGGTCGGGGTAGGACCAGACGGCGTCGGCCACCGTGCGGCCGCCGACGGTGAGGTGCTGGTAGCTCGCGTCACCCTTGAACGGGCAGTGGGTGGTGGTGTCGCTGGGGGAGAGCAGGTCGGCGCGCACGTCCTGGGCGGGCAGGTAGAGCTGCGGGCCGAGCCCGGTCTCGTGCAGCAGGGCACCGCGGACGGTGTCGAGCACGACGACGTCGGTGCCGGTGTCGTCGGTGACGATGGCCCGCACCCGACGGCGGAACGGCTCGAGCAGCAGCGAGTGCGCCGGGCCCTCGACGGTGAACGTCCTGGTGTCCGGGAGCTTGCGGGAGAGCGGGCCGCCGAAGCGCGTGAGTGCCATGGCTCCAGTGTGCGCCGCACCGGGTATCCGCTCACGCCGGTCAGCCGACGGCTCATCCGACCGCCGTGCCGACGAGGTGTCCGATGCCGTAGGTGACCGCGAGCCCGAGCGCGCCGCCCACGACCACGCGCAGCACGGCCTTGCCCACCGAGCTGCCGCCCAGGTTCGCGGAGATCCAGCCCGCGAGGCCGAGCGCGACCAGCACGGCCACGAAGGCCACCGGCACGCGCCAGCCGAGCGGCGGGAGCAGGATCGCCAGCAGGGGCAGGATGCCGCCCAGGGTGAACGCCAGCGCCGACGCCCCGGCGGCCTGTGAGGGACTCGAGAGCTCCTCGGGGTCGATGCCGAGCTCGGCGTCGACGTGGGCGGCGAACGCGTCGTGGGCGGTGAGCTCACGGGCGACCTGGTCGGCGGTCTCGCGGGCCAGTCCCTTGGCCTCGTAGATGGCGGTCAGCTCGGCGAGCTCGTCGTCGGGGTCCTCGGCGAGCTCGCGGCGTTCCTTGGCGAGCATCGAGCGCTGGGAGTCGCGCTGGCTGGATACCGACACGTACTCCCCGAGGGCCATCGAGACCGCGCCGGCGACGAGGCCGGCGACGCCGGCGGTGAGGATGGGGGCGCGCTCGATGGTCGCGCCGGCCACGCCGAGCACGATGCCCGCGACGGACACGATGCCGTCGTTCGCGCCGAGCACCCCCGCGCGCAGCCAGTTGAGGCGGGCGTCGCTGGCCTCGGCGTGCGGCTCGTCCCCGTGGGTCGGCAGCACCACGCTGTCTTCGGTCACAACCGGGAAGCAGACCACGACCCGATCCCGACGACCACTCGCGCACAGCCCGGCATCACCGGCGCCCTCGCGAGGGCAGCCTGGCCTCGTCGGACGAGCGCGCCGCCACGGAGCCGGGCGCGGCTCCGGGTCCGGCGCTCGTCGAGGTCGATCGGGGTGTGGGGACGCCGCGCGGTGAGGGTCGGCTGCCCTGGCCGGGCGCTACCCCGTGGCGAGACGGACACCACTGGATCGGCCCAGGCACGGCGAAGGGCGCCCTTGGTCCGGCTCAGAGCTCCAACCGCGATCCCATCACCACGGTGCGCTCGATCGGCAGCTCGAACGACGCCGACGGGGAGGCCGCGTTGTGGGCGAGCCCGATGAACAGGCGCTTGCGCCACGGCCGCATCCCCGGCTCCTGTCCGCGCTCGATGGTGATGCGGGAGAGGTAGTAGGACGCGGCGTCGGGGTCGGTGCGCTCGGTCAGCTCCGGGGACAGCTCGCGGGCCTGGCGCAGCACGTCGGGGACGTCCTGGACGTCCTGGAAGCCGAAGCGGGCGCTGACGTGGACGATGCCGTCGTCGCGGTGGCCCAGCTCGTCGACGGTGAGCCGCTCCTCCCGGGGGACGTGGGGGACGTTCGTGGGCACGAGCGTCACGATGACGCTGTGCTCGTGCAGCACCCGGTTGAACTCGACGTTGGCGCGCAGCGCCAGGGGAGCGGTCTCGTCGGTGGGGTGGGGGAACACGGCCGTGCCGGGCACCCGAACCATCCCGTCCGGGAGCTGGTCCACGAACTCGCGCAGCGAGCCCTCCAGTGCGGCCCGCCGCGCGGTCACCAGCCGCCGGCCGCGCTGCCAGGTGGTCATGATCGTGACGACGCCGGCCGCGACCAGGATCGGGAGCCACCCGCCGTGGACGACCTTGCTGACGTTGGCGGCGAGGTAGAGCAGCTCGACCCCGCCGATCACGACGCCGAAGGCCACGAGTCGCCACGGCGCCCACCGCCAGGCCGTGGCCGCGTGGACGAGGAAGAGCGTGGTGGAGAGGAGCAGGGTGCCGGTGACCGCGAGCCCGTAGGCGGTGGCGAGGTTCGCGGAGGAACGGAACGTCGCGAGGAGCACGAGAACTCCTCCGAAGAGCAGCCAGTTGACGGCCGGTACGTAGATCTGCCCGCTCTCGCGCTGCGAGGTGTGGCGCACGGTCAGCTGCGGCAGGTAGCCCAGGCGGACCGCCTGCTGGGAGACCGAGAACGCCCCCGAGATCACGGCCTGCGAGGCGATGACGGTCGCCGCGGTCGCGAGGACCACGAGCGGCAGCTGCGCCCACCCCGGGGCCAGCAGGTAGAAGGGGTTGGTCACCGCCCGGGGGTCGTGCAGGATCAGCGTCGCCTGGCCGAGGTAGTCGATGATCAGGGCGGGGAAGACCACCGCGAACCAGGACACCCGGATCGGGTGCCGCCCGAAGTGGCCCATGTCGGCGTAGAGCGCCTCCGCGCCGGTGATCGAGAGGACCACCGCGCCCATCGCGATGAACGCGGTGTAGGGATGGTCGGCCACGAACGAGCCGATGTAGGTGGGGGAGAGCCCGACGAGCACCTCGGGGTGCGCGACGAGGTGCGGGAGTCCCAGCACGGCCAGGACGACGAACCAGAGCAGCATGACGGGCCCGAACAGGCGCCCGACCAGGTGCGTCCCGGCCCGTTGGACGAGGAACAGCAGGGCCAGGATGACCGCCCCGATCGGCAGCACCGCCTCGGCGAGGTCGGGCTCGGCCACCCCGAGACCCTCGACCGCGGAGAGGACCGAGATCGCCGGCGTGATCAGCGAGTCGCCGTAGAACAGGGCCGCCCCGAGGACCCCGAGCCCCAGGGCGACCGCGGCCGGGCGCGATCCCCGCACCCGGCCGCGCACCAGGGCGGCCAGGGCCATGACCCCGCCCTCGCCGTCGTTGTCGGCGCGCAGCATGAACGTCACGTACTTGACCGACACGACCAGCGTGACCGACCAGAAGATCAGCGAGACCACGCCGTAGACGTCGTTCGGCGTGGGGCGCACCGCGTTGCCGTCGATGGAGAACACCGTCTGCATCGCGTAGAGCGGGCTGGTGCCGATGTCGCCGAACACCACCCCGAGTGCGCCGAGCGCGAGGCCCGCGGTCCCGCCGCCGAACGCCGAGGGGTGAGTGGGTGGCCTGCGGTCGACGGGCACCGCCGGGGGCTCGGCCATGGACCTCACTATGGCCCGGCGGCGTCAGGTCGGCGCGTCGCGGTCCTTCCACCGCGTGCCGCGACCGAGGTGGTGGCGACGCGCGGAGTCGACGGTCATCGCGGCGTAGAGCACCGCGACGCCGGGGAGCGCGACGCCGCGCCACCGCGACAGGCCGTAGAGCCGCAGGACGGGGCCCTGCGTCGCCGCCATCGCGGTCCAGGCACCGAACCCGAGCAGGGCCGCGGCGGGCCGCCGTCGCACGAGTCCCGCCACCGCGGCCGTCGGCGGGGCGACGTAGACCAGGCCCAGCCCGGCGACGGTGAGCCCGAGCAGCACCGGGGAGCGTCGCAGCTGCACGTAGGCGCTGCGGGCGACCATGTCCCACAGGGCGGCGAGAATCCGGGTAGGGGCGGACGCTGCGCACTTCGGGGTCGGCCCCGGCCACCCCGAGCCACGTCCGCGCGCCGGCCCGCTTGAGCAGTCGTCCGAGGGCGACGTCGTCGATCAGGGCTCCGCGGATCGCCGTGAGGCCGCCGGAGTGGTCGAGGGCGTCACGCGCCACGAGCATGCACCCGCCCGCGGCGGCCGCGGTCCGCGCCGCCGGCCGCCCGACGCGGGGGAACGGGTAGAGCTGGGCGAAGAAGTAGACGAAGGCCGGCACCACCATCCGTTCCCAAAAGGTGTCGGTGCGCAGCCGCGCCATCAGCGAGACCAGCTCGCGGCGGTCGGCGAGGGCGTGGGCGACCAGCCGACGCACCGAGTACGGGCGGTGGGCGATGTCGGCGTCGGTGAACAGCACCATTCCGCGGGCGCCCTCGTGCGCCGTCGAGGCCCGCAGGCCGTGGTGGAGGGCGTGGAGCTTGCCGGCCCAGTCCGGTGGGGGAGGCGGCGCGGTCACCACCTGCAACCGGGCGCCGGCGACGTGCTCGGCCGCGACGGCGCGGGCCGTCGAGGCCGTCGGGTCGGTGCTGGCGTCGTCGACGAGCCACACCGTGAGCTCGCCGGGATAGTCCTGGTCCAGCAGCGAGCGCAGGGTCTGCGGGAGCACCGCCGCCTCGTCGCGCGCGGGCACGATGACCGTCACCGATGGCCACGGGTCCGGGGCCGGGGCGTCGGCGGGCAACCGCGTGCGCATCCGCCAGAAGTCGCCGTGGGCCGCCAGCAGGTAGGCCCACGCGGCCGCCGCCCCCACCGCCACCGTGTCGATCACGCGCACGGGGGCAGTCCACCGCGGATCCGCGCGGCCCGCACCCCCGCGGCCCGCCCGATCCATCCCGCGACCGGGACGACACGTCGGTGACGGCGCGACCGGCGCCGTCCGACCAAGCTCGGGGCGGACGTGGTCCTCGTACGAGCGGACGGAGGCGGCGGTGCAGTGATGGTGATCGTGGGCGTGTTCCTGGGCATGGGCGCGGACGTGGTCGAGTAGGCGATCGCTTCACACCACGGCCGGTGTCGTCGTCCGCTCGGCGGCGGGGACGGCGTGGCGCAGCGATACCCAGGCGTCGCGGAGGCGGTGCACGGCGTCGTCGAGGACCGCGGGCGGATGGGCGAAGGGCACGCGCAGGAAGGACTCGAAGGCCCCGCCGGTGCCGAAACGCGGACCGGCGGCCAGCCGCAGTCCGCGCGCGGCGGCGGCGTCGGTGAGCGCGTTGGAGGCGGGGGCGCCGAGCCCGACCCAGAGGCTGAGCCCGCCGGTCGGGACACGGAAGCGCCACGCGGGCAGCTCACCGGACAGGATGTGGGCGAGGTGGTCACGGCTCTCACGCAACCGGGCCAGGTGGGGCGGGAGGAGGTCCTCGACGCGCGTCAGCAGGTCGGCCGCGACGAGCTGCTCGAGCACCGGCGGGCCCAGGTCGACCGACGCCCGGGTGGTGGCGATGCGGCGCAACAGGAGCCGTGGCGCGCGGAGCCAGCCGATGCGCAGGCCGCCCCAGATGATCTTGGAGACCGAGCCGAGGGTGATCACGGCGGTGTCGTTCGCCGGGACCGCGAAGGCCCCCAGGGGCGGTGGCGGGCTTCCGTCGAGCGCGAGCTCGGCCACCGTCTCGTCGACGACCAGCGGCGTCCCGCTGCGTCGGGCGAGCTCGACGACCGCGCGACGCTGCTCGGCGGTCATCTGGTGCCCGGTGGGGTTCTGGAAGTCGGGGACGAGGTAGGCCAGCGCCGGGTTGGCCTCACGCAGCGTCGAGGCGATCATGTCGAGGTCCCAGCCCTCGTCCGACAGGGGGGCGGGCACCGGCCGGGCGGCCCCGCGCCCGATGGCCTCGAGCGCATTGGGGTAGGTGGGGTGCTCCACGACGACCCGGTCGCCCGGGCCGGTCAGCGTGCGCAGGGCGAGCATGAACGCGTGCTGTGCCCCGCTGGTGATCATCACCTGGTCGGCCGTGGTCGGCAGGCCGCGCGCGCAGAACCGTGCGGCGACCGTCTCGCGCAGCGCGGGGAGCCCGAACAGGTCGTAGCCGTGACCGGCCAGGTGCACGGGCAGCACCTCGACGGCGCGGCGCGCGGCGGCGTGGACCGCGTCGGTCGGCGCCGACGGGGCCGCGTGCGCGAGGTCGATCATGTCCTCGGTGCCGAGCGGGGCGAACGGGCGCGCGGTCTCGGCCGCGGTGCCCTCGGGCAGTGCGGTCCAGTGGCCCGATCCACGGCGGCTGTGGAGGAAGCCGCCGTCCCGGAGCCGCTGATAGGCGGCCGCCACGGTCCCGCGGCTGACCAGCAGGGTCGCGGCCAGCTCGCGTTCGGCGGGCAGCCGCAGCCCCTGGGGCAGGCGCCCGTCGAGCACGAGCAGGCGGAATCCGGTCGGCCAGCGCGGAGTAGCCGGATGCGGTGTCGGCCCCGCGCCACTCGCCGAGCCGGAGGGCCAACTGCGCCGCGCTGAGGTGACCGTTGCTGTCCACGACGTCATACTCTAGCCACTTTCCGGCGATTGGCTCTGTCTGAGGAGCCAAAGACCAGCCACTCTGCGCAGTGTGAGTCGGATTGGCACGTGGTGGGACCGCTGGCGGACGTTCTACGCGGAGACCTGCGAGCTCCAGGAGCGCCTGCTGCTGATCAACCGCCCCTGGGAGGAGGAGCTCCTGCACTGGGCGGGCGGCGAGGACGAGGGCCGGCTGCACGGCCGTCGCGTCCCGCCGCCCGGGCGGCGTCGGCACAGCGTGACCTCCCGGGGCTGGTGCCCGGGAGGTGCGGGGTCCGCGGGACCCGGTGCCGTCGGTGCCCGTGGCTCGCGGACGACGTGCGAGGACGGCGAGCTCCGCGCTCCGTGACCGCGGGGGAAATCGGGTGGTCGCGTCGGCGCGGCGCCGTAGCTGCGCCGGCCGGTCAGCTGCGGGGGCCCGCGCCCGCCGAGAACCCCGCGGTCGCCTCGTCGACGGCCTCGTCGAAGCAGGACGGGAAGTCGGCAGCGCCGTCGCGCTCGACCCACCGGGCGAATGCGGTCTCCATGATCGCCACCCCGACCCGGGCGTCCAGGTCCGCGGTGTCGGCGGGCACGCCGCGCCCGCGCAGCGCCTCGGCGAGCGCGGCCGTGCAGTCGGCGAGCTTGGTGCGCTCGCGCTCCTGCAGCTCCGGGCTGGCCGCGATGACGGCCCGCCGCTCGCGGGACTGCCACGGCTCGACCTGCTCGACGATCAGGACCCCGACGGCCCGCAGCGCGTGCAGTGCGGTGCCGAGCGGCGCGAGCGCGGGGTCGGCCTCGTGCACCGCCTCGGTGACCGCCGCGGGCAGCCGCTCCGCGCCGGCGAAGAGGACCTCGCGCTTGTCGGCGAAGTAGCGGAAGAACGTGCGTCGGGTCAGCCCGGCCCGCTCGCTGATCTCCGCCGCGGAGACGTGCTCGAACCCGCGCTCGCCGAACAGCGCGACGGCCGCGGCGCGCAGCCGGTCCGCGGCTCCGGGATCCCACCTGGCCACCCCACGATCCTAGAGGCGATGACACAGCGAGTCATCGTTGCTAGTGTCGGCAGCGATGGCACGGTGTGTCATCACCTGAGGAGGCGAGAGCCGTGGTGGGAGAAGGAACGGGCGCCGGCGAGGTCTGGGTTTTGGGCGCGACCGGGCGCAGCGGCCGCGCGATCGTCGCCGCGCTCGCGGGGACGGAGGTCGCGGTGGTGCCGGTGGGGCGTGACGCCGCACGCCTGGCCGCCGCGTTCCCGGACGCGGCACGCACGGTGGCGGCGGGACCGGTCGCGGCGATGGCCGACGAGATCCGCCGGCAGCGCCCGGCCGTTGTGGTCAACACCGTCGGGCCCTTCACCGGGAGCGCCCCCGTGATCGCCCGGGCGTGCCTGCCGCACAGCCACTACGTCGACATCGCCAACGACCCGGAGTCGTTCGCGGCGGTGCTCGCCCTGCGGGACGAGGCCGTGGCGGCCGGGCGCAGCCTGGTGGTCGGCGCCGGGTTCGGCGTCCTGGCCACCGAGAGCGTCGTCGCGGCGCTGTGCGCGGATCGCCCCACACCCGTGCGCGTGCGCGTGGACTCGGTGCCGTCGCTCGCGAGCGAGGAGGGCGTGGTGGGCGACGCGCTCGCCGCCAGCCTCCTCGACGCGGTGCCCGACGGCGGGCGGCGCTACCTGGACGGCCGCGCGGTGCGGGTCGGTATCGGGGCCGACGCCGAGACGCTGACGTTGCCCGACGGCACGGTGGTCACCACGCGCGGCGTCCCGCTCGGCGACCTGGCCGCGGCGCAGCGCGCGAGCGGCGCGCCGTCGGTCGTCGCCGCCTCGACGCTGGCGCCGGGGAACCCGCTCGTGCGGGCCCTCCTGCCGGTCGCGGGCGTGCTGCTCTCGGCCGGCGCGATCCGCGGGTTCGCCCGGCGCCGGCTCGCGCAGGTCCGCACGCCGGCCCGGGAACGCCCGCGCGAGCACTCGTTCGGCCACGCGCGGGTGGAGTGGGCCGACGGCACCGTGCGTGAGGGGTGGCTGCGCCTCGGCGACGCGGGCGAGTTCACCGCGGCGGCCACCGCTGCCGTGGCGATCGCGCTCGCCGCTGGGCGGGGGCGCCCCGGCGCGGACCCGCCCGTCGCCACCCTCGGGTCCGGGATCGTGGCCGCCGCGGGCGGGGAGCTGCTGGCGGGGGTGGGCTGAACGCCCGGGACACGCGTCCGCGAGGGGAAGGAACCGTCGCTCTATCCGACCGAAGGGTCCCCTCGCGCCGACGTGGGGCGCCGCGGCCAGGTAGGCCCACGCGGCTGCTGCGCCCAGGGCCACGATGTCGATCACCTTCATGGGAGGACGAACGAGTAGCCCTGGGCGCGCAGCCAGGGGATCAGTTGCCCGATCGCCTGGACGGTCTGGTCGCGGGGGCCGCCGCCGTCGTGGAAGAGGATGACGGCGCCGGGGCGCACGTGCGCCTCGACGGTGCGGACGATGCCCGCGGTGCCGGGGCGGGTCCAGTCGCGGGTGTCGACGCTCCACCCGAGCGGCTGCATCCCGTCCTGGGCGGACAGGCGCACCAGGGTGGGCGTCCAGTTCCCGTCGGGCGCGCGGAAGTAGTCGACGTCGGCCCCGCCCGCCGCGGCGGACAGGACGTCGCGGCTCGTCCGGAGCTGCTGGTCGATCACCGTGGGGGAGTGCCTCCCGATGGTGGGGTCGTGGGTGATGGTGTGGTCGCAGAGCCGGTGGCCCGCCGCGACCACGCGGCGCACGAGTGCCGGCTGGGCGTACGCCTGCCGGCCGATCTGGCAGAAGGTCGCGGTGATGTGCTCGCGGGCGAGCACGGCGAGGATCTGCGGGGTGTACCGGGCGGTGGGTCCGTCGTCGAAGGTCAGGGCCACGACCCTGCCGGACGCCCGGGCGGTGGCGAGCACCGTGGGCGTCGGGTGCGCCGGGCCCGTCGGCGGCGACGCGGACGTGCCGGCCCGCGCCGCGGGCGCCGCCGCGGCGATGCCCAGCACCACGGTGGAGACGACGACGACCATGGCGACGACCGAACGTCGCCTACCGATCACGGCACGTGTCGTATCACGAGGCCCATCGGTCCCATCGATCACAAGGATCACACCGTAGGGCGATCAGCTCGACGGACAAGGGGGGACCCGCCGCGGGGCCTCGTGGCCTCGCCCACCGCAGACGGACGTGGAACCGGGGCCGCGGGTGGGCAGCCCCCATCCAGCCACCCGACCCGCGAGGGAGCCAGACATGTCCGACCGCCACGTGAAGCCCACCGACGAGGGCTGGGCCGTCACGGCCCCCGACGACGACCACGTCACCGCCCGGACCGCCACCGAGGTCGAGGCGGTCGAGCGTGCGGTCAACATCGTGGCCGACCAGGGTGGCGGCCAGGTCGTGGTGCACGGCACCGAGGGGGAGGTCGTCGAGACCCACCACGTCGAGGCCGGGACCACCGAGATCAGCCGCCCCGCGGCCGAGATCGCCGAGAACGCCGGGGTCGAGGGCGCGGTCGAGGCCGTGGAGGCAGCGGTCGGCGACAGCGAGGAGGGCGTGTCCGACGCCGCCTCCGTCGTCGCCGCCGAGCAGACCGGGCACACCCCCGAGGCCGTGCACGAGGTGGGCGGGACCGACGCGGAGACCCGACCGGCGGCCGACGGGGCCGGCGGCGACGGGTCCCCGGCCGCCGAGCTGTCCGAGAGCACCCGCGCCGCGGCGCGGGAGGTGGGCGCCACCGCAGTGACCGCGGCCGCGGACGCCACCGGCGCGGCCGAGGACGTCGCCGAGGACGCGTCGGCCACCGCGAAGAAGGTCGGTGGCCGCGCCCGCGGCGCCGCGAAGCGCGCCCGGTCCACGGCGGGGGCCGGCGCGTCGGGCGTCGCCGACGAGGTCGGCGCGGCGCGGGCGGGGGACAAGAGCGCCGGGACCGCGGCGCGGGACGCCGCCGCCGTCGCCCGGGCGAGCGGCGAGCAGCTCGCGGAACAGGCCCAGGGCACCGCCCGCGAGGTGGCGGGCGAGACCCGCGCCGCCGGTCGTCGCGCCGGCGCCCGCGCCCGGTCTGCTGCCCACGAGGTCGGCGCGGACGCGGCGGCCGGGGCCGACCGCGTCGCCGGCATCGGCGCGGAGGTCGGCGACGAGGCCGAGGGCGCCGCCGACCACGTCGGCCGGCAAATCCACGCCGTCACCGAGGCGGCGGCCGCGCCGTTGGACCAGCTCGCCCACACGCTCAACCCAGTCCGCCTCTGCGGCCGCGCCGTCGGTGTCGTCGTCACGGGCGGGCTGCACCTGTTCGGCGTGGGCGCCGCCCGCGGCTCCGCCGCCGCCCAGCAGGGCGCCCACCGTGTCGCCGATCGCTGAGGAATGCCGCCCGACGACCCCGAGGAGGACCCCGTGACGGAGCCCGACGACCCGATCGACGACCCCTACGCGGCGGCGACCGCGGTGGCGGTGGCCGCGAGCAGCATCCCGGGTGAGTTCCTCGTGCCCGACCTCGTCGAGACGTTCACCGCCGAGCATCCCGAGCTGGTGGTCGACACCGTGGTCACCGACTCGGCCGGGGTGTTCGCGGCCCTGCGCGACGGGAGCGCGGAGGTCGGCTTCGCCGGCGCGGAGCCCGACGGCGACGACCTCGACGCCGAGGTGGTCGCGGCCGACGAGATCGTGCTCGCGGTGCCGCGCGGGCACGCGCTCGACCGGTCGGCGCCGGTGACCGTCGCGCAGCTCGCCGCGACGCCCCTGGTCGAGCGCGAGGAGGGCTCGGGGACGCGGCGCTCGTTCACCGACGCGCTCGCCGCCCGGGGCACCCCGTTGATCACCGACCAGGAGTGGACGATCCGCGACTCGAACGAGGGCGTGATCGAGGCGGTGGCGGCCGGGGACGGCGTGGGCGTCATCAGCTCCTGGGCGCTCGCGCGTCACGCCCGCGGCGGCGTCCGGGAGGTCCGGCTCGACGGGGACCCGATCGAACGCTGCCTCTACCTCGTGCTCCGGCGCGACGACACCCTCGGTCCGGCGGCGACGACGTTCGTCGCCCTGGCCCGCGAGCAGGCCCTCATCTGAGCGGGACCACTCGACGACGGAGCGGCACTAGCGGAACGACCCGTCGCCGGTGTTGACGCCGCCCTTGGGCACCGACGCGACCTGGGTCGCGACGACGACCGGCGCCACGTAGTTCGGCGAGGCGTAGCGCCAGCAGTTCGCGGCGGCGTCCCAGTACCGGCCGAAGTACCGGTGCCCGCCGTCGGGCGCGCCGTAGCCGGGGGGCAGCGTCGGCGGGAAGGTGATCGTGTAGGTGCCGTTGGAGGTGCTGCTCGTCGAGCTGGTCGAGGTCGAGCTGGTCGAGGTGCTGCTCGTCGAGTTGGAGCTGGTCGAGGTGCTGCTGGTCGAGGTCGAGCCCGTGGAGGTGGAGCCCGTGGAGCCCGTGAGCGCGTCGAGGGGCGAGAAGCCGCCCGTCGTCGAGGACGTGCTCGAGGCGTCGTTGGCCCCCGGGATGCTCACCACGCTGAGCACACCCGCGCCGGGCGCGGCGGCGGGTTCGGCGGTGCGGGCCTGCGCCGTCGCCACACCGGAGGCCACCAGGCTGGTCAGCAGCACCCCGGCCGCCACGGCTCCCACTCGCTTCACGGTTGCGCGCCGCCCTCGCCCCATCACGCACGTCCTCCGTCGGATCGTCTGTCCGGTCCCAGGACGGGTCGAGAACGTCCGGGTTGCTCGTGCAACGAGACGATCGTCAGAACGGTGCGCCGAGTACCTCCGCCGCGCGCAGGAAGGCCACGACGGGCTCCGGGGACGCCGCGGGCCGGTGCCGCACGAAGATTATGCGCAATCTCGCACCGGAACCGTCGTCGTACGCGGGAGTAGTGCCGTACCGTGCAGATCGTCGGAATCGTTGCCGCGAACACCGCTCCGGTGCGCCCGTTCGGCCCAGGCACGTCGTCGTTCCTCCCTGTTACCCGGGTTCGTGTGATGGTCGGTAGCACACAACGGGTCCGCAGCAGGAATTGTCGTGCGCGCGCATTCTCGATCCATGAGAGCGGCTCAGCGCTACGACGACGTGGTGATCACCGGGCTGGCGCACGTCGACGCGCCGCACGTGGTCACCTCCACCGAGCTCGAGGCCCGTCTCGGCGACACGCTGAAGCGGCTCCGGATCACTCCCGGCCTGCTCGAGAAGCTGTCCGGCATCGTCGAGCGGCGGGTGTGGGACGAGGGGACGATGCCCAGTGAGGTGGCCGCCCGCGCCGGGGAGGCGGCCCTGGCGAGCAGCGGTGTGGCCCGTGCCGACATCGGCGCGCTGATCAACACCTCCGTGAGCCGGGACCACCTGGAACCGTCGACCGCGAGCATCGTCCACGGCCTGATGGAATTGTCGTCGGATGCCACGAACTTCGATCTGGGCAATGCGTGCCTCGGATTCCTCAACGGGATGAACCTCGTCGCGACAATGATCTCCTCGGGCGAGATCGACCACGGTCTCGTCGTGGCCGGTGAGACGAGCCGGTTCGCGATGGAGTCGACGATCGCGCGGTTGTCCTCCCCGGACGCGACCCGCCGGACGTTCCACGAGCAGTTCGCCACCCTCACCGTCGGCTCGGGTGCCGTGGCGATGGTGCTCTCGCGCGCCGACGGCCCCGGCGGGCACCGCTACCTCGGCGGGCTGGGCCGGGCGAGCACCACGGGCAACTCGCAGCTGTGCGTCGGCCAGGCCGACGAGATGCGCACCGACTCCAAGGGTCTGCTCATGGCGGGCATGGAGCTCGCGGGCCGGGCCTGGAAGGACGCCGTCGCGGCCTTCGACTGGGACACCGACAGCTACGACGTCTACTGCCTGCACCAGGTCAGCAAGGTGCACACCCGCGCCGTGTCCGACCAGCTCGGTCTCGACCACGACCGGTTCCCCTCGCAGTACCCGCGCTTCGGCAACACCGGCCCGGCGGGGGTCCCGACCGTGCTGTCCAAGGCGGTGGAGGACGGCACCGTCGCCGAGGGGTCGCGGGTCATGCTCATGGGCGTGGGCAGCGGGATCAACGCCGCGGCCGCCGAGGTGCTGTGGTGAGCGCAGTGGTCCCGACGGCCCCGACCCTGCCCGGGTTCCCCTTCACCTCGCGCACCGTGGAGATCGGCGGGCACGCGATGGCGTACGTCGACGAGGGAGCCGGACGGCCGGTCCTGCACGTCCACGGCAACCCGACCTGGTCGTTTCACTTCCGGTCGCTGCTCGCGACGCTGCCCGGCGACGGCTTCCGCGCGATCGCGCCGGATCACATCGGGATGGGCCGCTCGGACAAGCCCGCCCGCGCGGCGTACCCGCACACGCTGGGCCGTCGGGTCGCCGACCTCACCGAGTTCGTCGACACCCTCGACCTCGACGGACCGCTCTCGCTCGTGGTCCACGACTGGGGCGGCCCGATCGGGCTCGCCTGGGCCGTGGAGCACCTCGACCGCGTGGACGAGCTCGTCGTGCTCAACACGGCGGCGTTCCCGCTGCCCGCCGACAAGCGGATCCCGTGGACGCTGGCCGCCGCGCGGCTGCCCGTCGTCGGGGACGTGATGGTCCGCCGGTTCAACGCGTTCTCGCTGGGCGCCCTGGTCCTCGGGTCCGGGCGGCCGTGGCTCGACGTCGAGGCCCGCCGCGGGCTGCTCGCGCCCTACGACAACCCGGAGCACCGCGTGGCCGTGCACGCGTTCGTCCAGGACATCCCCACCGGCCCGGCCGATCCCGCCCACCCGGTCCTCGAGCGGCTCGCCGCACGGCTGCCACTGCTCGACACGCACCCGGTGCAGATCCACTGGGGGATGAAGGACCCGGTGTTCGACGCCGGGATCCTCGACCACCTGCGCGGGTACCTGCCCGGCGCCGAGGTGCACCGCTACCCCGACGCCGGGCACTACGTCCTCGAGGACGCGGCCGAGGAGATCGTGCCGCGGGTCCGGGCCTTCCTGGGGCGCGACCGATGAGCGCCGCGACCTCGCCGACGACCGGACCCACGACCCTCGACGGCCTGCTCGCCGCGCATGCCGCGGCCCGGCCCGGCGAGGCCGCGCTCGTCCTCCCGACCCCCCTGCTCTCACTCGCGGCGCCGGCGACCCGCACCGTGACCTTCGGGGCGCTGCAGCGCCGGGTGGACGCCGCCGCCTCCGGGCTGCTGGCCGCGGGGATCGGCCCGGGCACCCGGACCGCGCTGCTCGTGCCGCCGATCGCGGACTTCTTCGTGCTCGCGTACGCGCTGCTGCGGGTCCGGGCCGTGCCCGTCGTCGTCGACCCCGGTATCGGGCTGGACCGGGTGCGGTCCTGCCTGGGCGAGGCCGCGCCGGAGGCCTTCGTCGGGGTCGCGAAGGCCCACCTCGCCCGCCGGGCGCTGCGGTGGTGCCCCGACGCCCGGATCGCCGTCACCGCCGGCTCGGTGCCGGTGCCCGGCACCCGGTGGCTGCGCCGCCTCGAACGGGAGGGGTCCCGACGTGGGCCGCGGGCGCCGGTCCCGAGGCCGGACGGCGTGCCCGCGGCCATCCTGTTCACCAGCGGCAGCACGGGACCGCCCAAGGGCGTCGAGCACCACGAGGACGGGCTGCTCGCCCAGGCCCTCCTCGTGCGCGACCTCTACGGGCTCGGGCCCGGCGAGGTCAACGTGGCCACGTTCCCGCCCTTCGCCCTGTTCGGGCCGGCGCTGGGCATGACGACCGTGGTGCCGCGGATGGACCCGACCCGACCGGCGAAGGTCGTGCCGTCCCGGATCGTGCGGGCGGTGCAGCGCACCGGGGCGACGGTCATGTTCGGCTCGCCGGCCCTGCTCGAACGCCTCGGCCGCGGCGCCCCCACCGGCACGCGGATGCCGTCGCTGCGCCAGGTCGTCTCGGCCGGGGCCCCCGTCCCGCGCGACACCCAACGACGGGTGCTCGCGCTGCTCGCCCCCGGCGCGCAGGTCCACACCCCCTACGGGGCCACCGAGGCGCTGCCGGTCGCGACCATCGGCAGCGACGAGCTCCTCGGGCTCCCCGAGGACGGGATCTGCGTCGGGCGCCCGGTGCCCGGGGTCGACGTCGCGCTGATGCGCGTGACCGACGGCCCCGTGGCCACCCTCACCGCGGACCGGCTCGTCGCGCCCGGCGAGATCGGCGAGGTCGTGGTGCGCGGCCGCGTCGTGAGCCCGGCCTACGCCGACCGCCCCGAGGCGACGCGGGCCGCGAAGCTGCGCTGGGACGGCAAGCTCGCCCACCGCACCGGCGACCTCGCCAGCACCGACGACGAGGGCCGGCTCTGGTACGCCGGGCGCGTCGCCCACGTGGTGCACACCGCGGCGGGGCCGTTGCCCAGCGTCCCGTGCGAAGAGGTGCTCAACCACCACCCGGCGGTGCGCCGCACCGCGCTCGTCGGCGTCGGTCCGGCGGGCGAGGCCACCCCCGTCGTCGTCGTCGAGATGCTCGCCCCCGCGTGGTTGGCCGGCGCCGTCGCCGCGGAGCTGCGCGCGCTGGCCGCCGCCGACCCGCGCACCCGCACGATCACCACCCTGCTCGAGCACCCCGGCCTGCCGGTCGACCCGCGGCACAACTCGAAGATCGACCGCGAGGCGCTGGCCGAGTGGGCCGCGCGCCGGCTCGGCACCGGGGCGTCGGCATGAAGGCGCTGGTCACCGGGGGCGGCGGGTTCCTGGGCGGTGCCGTCGTCGACGCGCTGCTCGCGCGGGGGGACGGCGTCGTGAGCCTCGCCCGCGGCGACTACCCGGCGCTGCGCGAGCGCGGCGTCACGACGATCCGGGGGGATCTCGCCGACCCGCCCGCGTCGCGCGCCGCCGTCGAGGGCGTCGACGTCGTCTTCCACGTGGCGGCCAAGGCGGGCATCGGCGGACGCGACGAGGCGTTCCGGCGCAGCAACGTCGAGGGCACGCGCGTGCTGCTCGACGCGTGCCGCGACGCGGGCGTCGGGCGGTTCGTGTTCACCAGCACGCCCAGCGTAGTCCACACCGGCGCCGACATCACCGGCGGCGACGAGTCCCTGCCCTACGCCACGCGCTTCGACTCGCCCTACCCGGCGACGAAGGCCGAGGCCGAGCGGATGGTGCTCGCCGCGAACGGGCACGGGCTCGCGACGGTCGCGCTGCGCCCGCACCTGGTGTGGGGCCCGGGCGACACCCAGTTCGTCCCGCGCATCCTCGCGCGGGCGCGGAGCGGCCGGCTGCGGTTCGTCGGGGACGGGTCCGCGATCGTCGACACCACCTACGTCGACGACGCCGCCCGCGCCCACCTCGACGCCGCGGACCGCCTCGCGCCGGGCGCGGCGTGCGCCGGGCGGGCCTACTTCGTCACCTCCGGCGACCCGCGCCCCGTCCGCGAGCTGGTGAACGGCATCGTCGTCGCCGGGGGACTGGAGCCGGTGCGGGGCACCGTGCCGCTGCCGGTCGCCCTCGCCGCCGGCGCGGCGGTGGAGACGGTGTGGCGGGTCCTGGGGCGGGTCGGTGTCCTCGGGGACCCCGGGGACCCGCCGATGACCCGCTTCCTGGCCCGGCAGCTCGCGACGGCGCACTGGTTCGACATCGGCGCCGCGCGCCGCGACCTCGGCTACGTCCCGCGGGTGCCGCTCGACGAGGGCTTCGCCCGGCTCGCCGCGTCGCTGCGGACCGCCGCGAACGGGTAGCCCGGCGCATGATGACCGTGATCACCCATGTCGCCCTGAAGCGGGGATCCGAGCCGGAGTGGGACGCCGCGATGCGCGACCGGCTCGAGTCGGCCAGACAGCGCGACGGCTGGCTCGGGAACCAGCTGCTGATCCCCCTCGACGCCGCGAACGAGCGGACCGTGGTCGGCACCTGGTCGACCCGCTCCGCGTGGGAGGCGTGGCACGCCGACGAGGCCTTCCTCGAGACCCGCGAACGCATGGAGGGTCTGCAGGAGGGACCGAGCGAGACGACCTGGTACGAGGTCCTCGTCGCCTCACCGCCCGCGAGCTGATCAGGACTGGCAGGTCAGTAGAAGCCGTCCCGGGCGGGCGGGGCGGCGGCGACCGACGCGGCGCTGGGGCCGCGGTAGCCGAGGTCGTTGCTGATGGCGTCCGCGGTCGCGAGGGCGAGCGGGACGACGGAGCGCTCGAGGTGACCCGGCGTCGAGCGCCCGGTGCTGCTCGAGGAGGCCAGGGCGGCGACGACCGAGCCGGTGTGGTCGCGCACGGGCGCCGAGACCGAGATGAGGCCTTCCTCGAGCTCTTCGGAGACCAGCGCCCAGCCCTGGGTGCGGACGCGGTGCAGCGCGCGGCGGAACTGGTCGTGGTCGGTGACGGTGTGCGGGGTCAGCGGGGCGAGGCCCGTCCGCGCGAGGTAGCGCTCCACGCGGTCGTGGTCCTCCCAGGCCAGCAGGACCCGGCCCATCGAGGTGGCGTGGGCCGGGACCCGGGTGCCGGGGGAGACGTTGATGCTCATGACGCGCCGCGTCGCGACCCGGGCGATGTAGACGACCTCGTCGCCGTCCAGCGCGGCCAGTGAGGCCGACTCGCGGGTCTTCTCGGCCAGGCGCACCAGGTGTGGCTGGGCGATGTCGGGCATGGAGTGCGACGCGGTGTAGTGCTGGCCGATCGAGAGCACGCGAGGCGTCAGCGACCAGCGCACTCCGTGGTTCTCGACGTAGCCCAGCCGCTGCAGGGTCAGCAGGATCCGCCGCACCGCCGGCCGGGAGTAGCCGGTGACCGCGGCGAGCTCGGCGAGGGTGGGGCGGGGTCGCTGCTCGTCGAAGGCCAGCAGCACCGCGAAGCCCCGCTCGAGGCTCTGGATGTGGTCGCGGTCGCTCCCGCCGATCTCGCTCATCGTCTCCATCATCTCGAACTCCCCCCTTGACACGAACATGTGAGCTGGGGCACCGTCGTTGTACGCACAGCGGGCATCCTGCACGCAGAGCGTACGTCGGGATGAGGTGAACGATCGATGCCGATCGATCCGCGAGAGCTCCGCCGCTGCCTCGGTCACTTCACGACCGGGGTCACGGTGATCACCTGTGCGGGCGCCGACGGCGCGCCGCACGGGGCGACGGTCAACGCGTTCACGGCGGTGTCGTTGGAGCCGCCGCTGGTGCTGGTGTCCCTGGACCGGCGCTCGAGGCTGTGCTCGCTGCTCGAGGACCGGCCGTTCACGGTCAACGTGCTCGAGTCGGCCCAGAAGGACCTCGCCCTGCACTTCGCGGGGCGTCCGAACCAGGACGTGGGTCTGGGACGCCGAGAGCGAGTGCGGCGCCCCGCAACTGGCCGGCGCGCTGGCCCACATCGCGTGCACCCCGTGGCAGCACCACGACGGGGGAGACCACGTGCTCTACCTCGGCGAGGTGCAGCAGTTCCGGATCCACGGCGGGCACCCGCTGCTGTTCCACACCGGCAAGTTCCACCACCTCGGCGGCGACCACGACCCGCTGCTCTGGGACGACTCCGCCGACGGGCCCGGCGGCATGTCCTGGTTCTCCCAGGCCCTCACCACCACGACGCCCTAGAGACCGCCAGAGAGGATCGAGATGACCCTGCAACAGGATTCGGTGCCCACCCCGACCACCGCCGAGGGCCACACCACCCGCCCGATGACCGGTGACGAGTACATCGGGAGCCTGCGCGACGACCGGGAGGTGTACCTCTACGGCGAGCGGGTCGACGACGTCACCACTCACCCCGCGTTCCGCAACGCGGTGCGGATGACCGCGCGGCTCTACGACGCGATGCACGACCCGGCCAAGGCCGACGTCCTGACCACGCCGACCGACACCGGCTCGTCGGGGTTCACCCACCCGTTCTTCCGCACCCCGCACACCGTGGAGGACCTCAAGGCCGACCGGGCCGCGATCGCGGAGTGGGCGCGGATGACCTACGGGTTCATGGGCCGCAGCCCGGACTACAAGGCCGCCTTCCTCGGCACCCTGGGCGCGAACTCGGAGTTCTACGACCCCTACGCCGCCAACGCCCGGCGCTGGTACACCGAGTCCCAGGAGAAGCTGCTCTACTGGAACCACGCGATCATCAACCCGCCGGTCGACCGCCACCGCGACCCCGACGAGGTCTCCGACGTGTTCATGCACGTCGAGGAGGAGAACGACCGCGGCGTGGTGGTCTCCGGGGCGAAGGTCGTGGCCACCGGGTCGGCGATCACCCACTTCAACTTCCTGGCCCACTACGGCCTGCCGATCAAGAAGCGTGAGTACTCCCTGGTGTGCACCGTGCCGATGGGCGCGCCCGGGATGAAGCTGATCTGCCGGCCCTCCTACGCCCAGCAGGCCAGTGTGATGGGTAGCCCCTTCGACTACCCGCTGTCCTCCCGGATGGACGAGAACGACACGATCTTCGTGCTCGACAAGGTCCTCATCCCCTGGGAGAACGTCTTCATCTACGGCGACCCCGAGAAGGCCTCCACCTTCTTCCCCGGCTCGGGGTTCCTGCACCGCTTCACCTTCCACGGCGTCACGCGCCTGGCGGTCAAGCTCGACTTCATCGCCGGGCTGCTGATGAAGGGCCTGGAGATGACGGGCACCAAGGACTTCCGCGGGGTGCAGACCCGCGTCGGTGAGGTCATCGCCTGGCGCAACCTGTTCTGGGCGCTCTCGGATGCGATGTGCGCCAACCCCGACGAGTGGGTCAACGGCGCGCTGCTGCCCAACCTGGACTACGGGCTGGCCTACCGGTGGTTCATGACCGTCGGCTACCCCCGGGTCCGGGAGATCATCATGCAGGACCTCGGCGCCTCGCTGATCTATCTGCCCTCCCACTCCGCGGACTTCCTGTCCCCGGAGGTCCGGCCCTACCTCGACAAGTACGTGCGCGGCTCCCACGGCTACGAGGCCGTCGACCGGGTCAAGCTGATGAAGCTGATCTGGGACTCGATCGGCTCGGAGTTCGGCGGGCGCCACGAGCTCTACGAGCGCAACTACTCCGGCAACCACGAGGGCGTGCGCGCCGAGCTGCTCTTCGCCGCCGAGGCCTCCGGCACCGCCGCGGCGATGAAGGGCTTCGCCGAGCAGTGCATGAGCGAGTACGACCTCAACGGCTGGACCGTGCCCGACCTCGCCGACAACGACGACGTCCGCCTCTTCGGGCGCAATGGCCGCTAGCGCGGCGACCACCCGGCCCGCCTCGGGGCCGAGCTGCTCGACCCCGAGGCGCGGCCTGCCCACCACGGAGCTGAGTCAAGCCATGCTCGACCGGAACCGGTGGTCGGCGTGCTCCACCACCAGGTGGACGGGCCGCCCGATGGTCCGGTGCTCGTCCTGGGTCCCTCCCTCGGGACCGACCTGCACCTGTTCGACCCACAGGTCCATCCCGGGCGCGGGGAGAGCCTCGCCACCGACCACCGCGTCATCCGCTACGACCTGCCCGGCCACGGCGGGTCCCCGCCGCCGGCTCGCTCCCAGACCATGGCGAGCCTCGCCGCCTCGGTCGTCGAGCTGCTCGACGCCCTCGGCGTCGAACGCTTCCACTACGTCGGGGTCTCCCTCGGCGGTGCCATCGGCGAGCAGCTCGCCGTCGATTATCCCGACCGCGTCGCCACCCTCACCGCGATCGCCACCGCGGCCCGCTTCGCCGACCCCGGATCCTGGCGCCGCCACGCCGCACTGGTCCGCGCCCAGGGCACCCGGGCCGTGCGCGACTCCCGGCCCGGGGTGTGGTTCACGCGTCCCTTCGCCGAGACGCACCCCGACACCGTGCGTCGGGTGCTGGACATGCTCGAGGCCACCGACGACGAGGGCTACGCCGCCTGCTGCGAGGCCCTCGACTCCTTCGACCTGTGCGAACACCTCACGCGGGTCCAGGCTCCCACCCTCGCCATCGCCGGCGCCGACGATCCCTCCTGCCCACCCCAGACCGTGCAGCTACTCGCCTACACCATCCCCGGCGCCCGCTTCCGCACCGTCGCCGGCGCCGCGCACCTGCCCACCATCGAGCGCCCCGAGGAGATCACCCGGGCCGTCCTCGACCACCTGGGCCGGCACGAGCACGACCGTTGAGGGCACTCAGGACGCCCGGGCCGCACGCTCCGCGTCCGCGACGGCCTGCGCGAGCTCGTCGCGGGTCATCTTCGAGCGCCCCGAGATGTCCAGCTCGCGGGCCCGGGTCGACAGCTCGGCCTTGCTGAGGCCGGCGAGGTCCTCGTCGTGGGTCTGCTCGCTCCCCGAGCCCGAGCGACCGGCGTTCTCGACGCTGCGGCGGAGGGCCTCGAGGAGGTCGCCGACCTCGGTGGCCTCGTCCGGCCCCTCCGCGCTCACGACCTCACGGCCCTCGCGCTTGTCCGCGATGAGCTGGTCGACCCGCTCGGTGTAGGTGTCCCGGTACTGGTCCGGCTTCCAGGTCGTCGTCATCGCGCCCACGAGCTGGACCGCCATGTCCAGCTCCTGGCCGCGGGGCTCCTCGTGCACCGGCAGCGCGTCGAGCGCCTCGACGGGGTCGCGGACCTCGTCGGCCCAGAAGAGGGTCTGGAGCACCAGGACGTCGCCCTGGGCGCGCAGCGCGGTCAGGTGCTCGCGGCCGTGCATGGTCATGGTGGCGATGCCGGCGCGGTCGCTCTGCGCGAGCGCCCGGCAGAGCAAGCCGTAGGAGTGCCGGTACTTCTCGTCACCGGGCGCCACCCAGTAGGTGCGGTCGAAGTAGACGGGGTCGATCTCGGCGAGGTCGACGAACTCGACCACGTCGATGGCCTGCGACCGGCCGGGGGCGATCTCCCGGAGCTCCTCGGGCTCGACCAGGACGATCTCGTCGTCGACCTCGCGTCCCTTGACGATCTGGTCGTTGGGGACCTGGTCACCGGTCCGTTCGTCCACCCGCTGGATGCGGACGCGGTCGGACGTGCCGCGGACGTACTGGTGGAAGTGGATGGTGTGGTCCTCGGTCGCGCTGTAGAGCCCGACCGGGAGCGTCACGAGTCCGAAGGTGATCGCCCCGCTCCAGACCGGTCGTGGTGCCATCGCGATCGTGCCTCCCGCCCTCGTCCGTCGTCCCCGGTGTACCCCGTCGCGCGGCTGCCGCTCGTCAGGTCCTCACGATGCGGTGGTCACGGCGTTCGACCCCGGGGCTCGGTGGCTCAGAGGTGGCTGACGTTGAGCGGCTGGGTGTGCCGGCGGGGGCGACCACGGTGATCGCGGCGACGACGAGGGTGAGCACGGCGAGCACGGCCAGTGCCGGCTGGAGCCCGCCGACCCCGGCGCCGAGGGCGGCGATGACCAGCGGCGAGAGGAACTCGCCGATGAACAGCGTGCCGGTCCACAGCCCGGTGCCGCGTCCGCGCTGCTCGAAGCTCAGGCGGTTCACCGCCCAGGTCAGCATGGTCGGCAGCAACATGCCGGTCCCGAAGCCGGTGATGACGGCGCCGACGGTGATCAGGGCGGTCGACGAGGTGGCGAAGACCAGCAGGAGACCGACCGCGGCGAGCCCGAACTCGACGGGCAGCAGGACCCGTGGGGAGTTCCCGGAGAGCCGGGGAAGGCGAAAGCCCCGATGCCGGGTATCGGGACCGCCGATGACCTCGCCTCATGATCATCTGGCACTTGGCGGGGTGGACGGAGATCCACAGGCCCGTGATGTACCCGTTGATCATGTGCGGCGCGGAGGTCCGCGGTCGGTCACCGCGCCGTCGGAGCTCCGAGCCGGTCGCGGACCTGGGAGAACGCGCCGCGGAACCACCGGTGCCCGGCGTCGCGCTCGTACGTCGGGTGCCACCAGAGGGCCTCGACGAGCGGGGTGACCGGGAACGGGCACGGCAGGATCCGGACGTCGGCGGCCGTGGAGAGCCGGCAGGCGAGCCGTTCCTGGATCAGCGCGAAGCGGTCGGTGCCCGCGACCAGGAACGGCAGCGCGAGGAAGCTCTCCGACACCGCGACGACGGCCGGCTCGATCCCCGCCATGGCCAGCTGCTTCACCGCCGGGGTGTAGGCCGTGGGGTCCCGGCGGTAGACGACCATCGGCAGGCTCTGCAGGTGCTCGAGGGTGAAGGTCCCGCCCACCTCGGCGTTGTCGCCGCTGACCATGCATACCCACTGGTCGGTGTAGATGTCCTGGTGCGGCAGGTCCTGCATTAGCCGTGCGGCAGCACCATCGCGGGGTGGTCGCTGGGCGGCTACTTCGTGCCGCGTGCCGCGGCGTACGAGAAAGCGGTTCGCCCTGTGCGTCGCGTGGGGCGCCAACCACAACTGGGGCGCGGTGCAGCGGCGCCGCCTCGAGCGCGAGGGTGAGCGCCCGGTGCCCCACTACTGGGAGCACGTGCTGTGGGTGTGAGCTTCGGGCCCGACACCGACCTGGCCGAGTTCGTCGCCTTCGCCGACGACGTGCACCTCGACGGCGTCGTCGAGCAGATCACGGTGCCCTTCCTGATCGCCCACGGCGAGAACGACCGCCAGATCCCGCTCGAGTACGTCCATCGCTCCTACGACCAGGCGGTCGACTCACCCAGCGCGAGCTGCGGGTGTTCAGCCCCGAGGAAGGCGCCACCGAGCACATCGGCCTCGACCACCTCCCGCACGTCAGCACCTACGTCGCGGACTGGGTCGCCGACACCTTCGCCGAGCTCGCGGCGGGTGGTCGGTAGCCCCGAGGAGCCGGTCCCCCGCGCTCAGAGTCCGTTCAGCCGCCGGCGGTTCGACACGACCCGTCGATGCACCGGGCCGACGACCCGGCCCACCAGCCTCGCGGTGTCCCTCGGCGGCGTCGTCACCGCCGCCGCCGCGACCCGTCCGAAGACGTCGGCCTTCTCCCGGACCATCCTCGTGAGCTCCCGGCGGTCCTTCGCGCTCGGTGGCCAGCCGCCGATCGCGATCCGCGCGGTCCGGTGGGCGATCACCACCGGCGCCGACACCGAGATCTCGACGAGCTGCAGCCAGGGTCGTACCCAGCCCGCTCTGGAACCGCGCTTCGTCGCCACCCACGCCACGGTACGGGCCGGCGTCACGACCTCACCGGCACGCGCAGACCGGGGCGGCCTCAGGCAGGGGCCGTCAGGGGAGCGACGTCGCAGACCGACCGCCCGCAGCGGCGCGTGGTCGCGCACATCGCTCGATCGGGTGTTGAGATGGGGGCGAGCACCAGCGGACGGAGGATTCTGCCATGAACGGTGTCGTGCTCTGGGTCGTGATCGCCGCCGTCGTGGTGGTCCTGCTGGGGGCGGCACTCATCGTGGTCGCCCGCCGATGGTCACGCGGGACCACCGCCGCCCTGCGCAGCCGATTCGGGAACGAGTACGACCGGGTGGTGGGCGCGTACGGACAGCGCAGCGGGGAGAAGGAGCTGCGCTCCCGGTTGCGGCGGCGCAGGCAGCTCGAGCTGCGCGACCTCGTGCCCGACGAGCGCGATCGGTACTCCCGGGCGTGGGAGACCGCGCAGTCGACCTTCGTCGAGAACCCGTCCACCGGCCTGCGCGACGCCGACCTGCTCGTCCAGCAGGTGATGCGCGACCGCGGCTACCCCTCGGAGCGTTTCGAGGAGCGGGAGAAGCTGGTCTCGGTCGACTACCCGGACCTCGTCGAGCACTTCCGCTCGGCGCACGAGGTCGCCGTCGCCGACGAGCAGAGCGAGCAGCGCCTCGAGGACCGCCGCCAGGCGATGGTCGACCACCGCTACCTGTTCGACGCCCTGCTCCAGGGTGGGGACGCCGAACGGACCCGTCGCCTGTGACCCGTCCCTACACCCGGGACGACGGGTCCGACGGCAGCGACGGGCCGCGGCGGGGACCGGTCGTGCTCGGGGATCGCTACGAGCTCCTCGATCCCCTGGGTCGTGGAGGGATGGCCGAGGTGCACCGGGCCCACGATCGCAGCCTCGGTCGCGTCGTGGCGGTGAAGCTGCTGCCCGCGGACCAGCGCCACGACGACGTGCGGGCCCGGCGGTTGCAGGAGGAGGCACGGGCGTGCGCCGGGCTCAGCCACCCGAACGTCGTCGCCGTCCACGACGTCGGGCTCTCGCCGCACGGCGTCTACGTGGTGATGGAACTGCTGGACGGCCGCACGTGGCGCGACGAGCTGTCCCACCGGGGACCGCTGCCCGAGCCCGAGGTGGTGCGGGTGGGAGCGGCGGTGGCCTCCGCGCTCGCCCACGCGCACGCGCACGGCATCACCCACCGGGACGTGAACCCGGCCAACGTCATGCTGCTCGCCGACGGCACCCCCAAGCTCATGGACTTCGGGATCGCGCGGCTCGCGGACGCCGGCGGGCTCACCGAGACCGGCGCGGTGCTCGGCACCCCCGCGTACATGTCTCCCGAGCAGGTCCGCGGTGACGACCTCGACGGGCGCTCCGACGTCTACTCGTTGGGCTGCGCGCTCTACGAGGCGTTGACGGGGACACCACCGTTCCGCGGCTCCGGCTCGGCGGACGTGGCCTCGGTGCGGCTGCACGAGCCGGCGGTCCCGCTCCGCCGGCTCCGACCGGAGCTCTCGGTCGCCGTGGAGGATCTCGTGCTGCGGACGATGTCGCTGCACCCGCCGGGGCGGCCCGACGCCGCGGCCCTGGCCGAAGCGCTGCACGCGCTGGCTTGGCGGGGCGAGCGATCCCCGGAGTCGCCCGCCACCCGCACCGTCGTCGTCGACACGGCGGAGGTCGAGCACGGCGCCGTCTCGGAAGAGCCTCCCGCCCCCGATGCGCCGCCCCCGATGTCCGGGCTGCGTCGGGCCGGGGTCGTCCTCGTGGTGCTGGGGGTGCTGGCGCTGATCGTCGTGGGCGCGTTCCTGCTGGGCGTGGTCTGAGACGCCCCGACCCGCGTCAGTCTCCGCGTCGGAAGCTGATCGCCAGCAACGTGGGGCGGTCGGCGGGCGAGGCGGCGCCGCAGCCGGGCTGGTCGCCGTGACCGGAGGAGCACGACCCGCACCCGCCGCTCGGGCAGGCGGCACCGAGGTCGTCGACGGTGAGCCGGCCCTTGCGGACCCAGTGATCCACCATCGCCGCGGCCTCGTCGCGCGACACCCCCACCCGCTCGGCGATCTGCGTCAGGCTCGTCGCCGTCCCCTCCCGTACCTCGTTCAGGACCTGGCGCAGTGGGCTGGTCGGCCGGGCGCTCGTCATGTCAGCAGCGCCCCGACCTGGAACACCACGACGGCCAGGACCCAGGCCACCACGAGCTGCATGCCGATCCCGGCGAGGGTCGCCCGGGTGCCGATCTCCGCACGCTGCGCGGCGACCGTGGTCATGCAGGGGGTGTAGGCGAGCAGGAAGATCATGAAAGCGAGCACGGCCGCGACGGTGTGCCCGCCCGACGTCCGGTCGAACGTGTCGTGCAGTGCCGTGCCGAGCGCCCCGGCCTGGTGCACGTCGGAGGGCTCCTCGGCCGAGTAGGTCTGCGCGGTCGTCGCGACCACGGCCTCCTTGGCGACGAAGCCGGTGACGAGGGCGGCGGAGGCGTGCCAGTCGTCGAACCCGGCCGGGGCGAACACCGGTGCGACCGCGCGGGAGACGCCCCCGAAGACGCTCTCGGCGGGCGCGACGTGCCCGAACGACGTGGGCTCGGCGTGGGGGGCGGTACTGGGCAGCGGGATCGAGGACAGCAGCCACACCGCGGTCACCGTGGCGACGATGATGCCGCTCGCGGTGCGCAGGAACGCCCGCAGCTTCTGCCAGATCTGGACGCCCATCACGCGCAGCGTCGGCCGGCGGTACGGCGGCAGCTCGAGCACGAGCGGTTCGTCGGCCAGGTCGCGGAAGGCGACACGGCGCAGCAGCCACCCCATCCCGACGACGAGCGCGATCGACAGCACGTACATGACGAAGACCATCGTCCCGGCCTGGCTGCCGAAGAAGATGCCCGCCAGCAGGACGTACACCGTCAGGCGGGCGCTGCAGGAGACGAACGGGATGAGCAGGCCCAGCAGCAGCCGCTGGCGCGGGTTGCGCAGGATGCGGGTGCCCGCGAGGGCGGGGACGTTGCAGCCGAAGCCGACGATGATCGGCAGGAAGGCCTTGCCCGGCAGACCCATGACCCGCATCAGTCGGTCGACCACGAACGCCGCCCGGGCCATGTAGCCGGAGTCCTCCAGCACCGCCAGCAGCACGAACATGATCGCCATGAGGGGTGCGAAGCTCAGTAGCTGCCCGACGCCGGAGATGAGTCCGTCCTGCACCAGGCCGGTCAGCCACTCCGGGGCACGGACGACGTCGAGCACCCATCCGAAGCCGTCGGACACCGGCCCGTCGAAGAGGTTCTGGACCGCGTCCTGCAGGGGTGCGGCGACCGTGGTGGTCGCCTCGAAGACGCCCCACATGACGGCGAGGAAGATCGGGAGGCCGAACCAGCGCGAGGTGAGCACGCGGTCCACGCGGTCCGACCAGGTGAGCCGGGAACCACGACGGACGACGACCGCCGCGAGGACCTCGTGCGCCCAGGCGTAGCGGGCCTCGGCGACGCGCAGCTCCACCTCCTCGGCCGGGTCGTCGACCTCGTCGTCGGCGACGAGCCCCGCGGCCGCGCCCCGGGCGACATCGACGACATCGACGACACCGACGACATCGACGACGCTGTCGTCGGCACTGCTGCCGCCCTCGAGCAGCGTCAACGCCCGCCACCGCACGGCCGGTCCGCTGTCACCGGCGGCCACCAGGGCGGTGGACACGGTGGCCACGGTGTCCTCGACCTCCCTGCCGAGCGGGGCCGGGGCGATCGGTGCGGGATCGGAGAGGGCGCGGGCGACCGCGTCGGCGAGCCGGTCGACGCCGTGGCCGCTGCGCGGCACGACCGGGACGACCGGCACCCCCAGGGCCCGCTCCAGGGCCGCGGCGTCGACCTCGAGGCCGCGCGACCGCGCGACGTCCACCATCGTCAGCGCCACCACGACGGGGATGCCCGTGTCCGCGAGCTGCGCGGCCAGGTAGAGGTTCCGGGTCAGGTTCGAGGCGTCGAGCACGGCGACGACGAGGTCGGGCCGTTCGTGCGGTCCGACCTCGACGAGCAGCTCGCGGGTGAGCTCCTCATCGGGGGAGTCCGGCACCAGGCTGTAGGTCCCGGGCAGGTCGACGACGCCGACCTCGCCGCCACCCGCGGGCCGCCAGGTGCCACGGGCCACCGAGACGGTCTTGCCCGGCCAGTTCCCGACGTGCTGCCGGGCGCCGGTCAGGGCGTTGAACAACGTCGACTTGCCCACGTTCGGGTTCCCGACCAGGACGACGCCGGGCGCTCCGGCGGCCGGTCCGTCCTCCGTCCCGTCGGAGCAGCACGGCTTCTCCAGGAGGGACGGACGGATCCGGCGTCCCGTGAGGAGACCCTCAGCCACGGCGGCCCTCCCCGACCCACAGCTCGCGCGCTCCGGCGGCGTCGATCGCCACCCGGGTGTCGGCGTTCACGGCGAGCACGAGCCCGCCGACGCCGCCGCGGCAAAGCACCTCGATGGTCGCGCCGGGGACGAATCCGAGCTCCGCGAGCCGGCGGCGCCTCACCCGGCCGGCACCGACCCGGCGCAGCACCGACACCGACCCCACGGGACGATCGACCAAGAGGCACTCCGGTGTGCCGGCCACGGCTGGAGACATCGCAGGGAGGTTAGCCTGCCCTTCCCGCAGTGTTCAACGGCGGACCCGGTCCGGCCGAGCCCGACGATGCCGCTGGCGGGTGCGGGCCCGCCGGGACGACGATGCGGGGGTGGCCATCCGGGAGACGACACGGGCCGACCGCCTCCTGCGGTCGATGATCGCCCTCGCGGACGGGCTCGACCTCGAGGAGACCCTGCCGCGGATCGTCCGCGAGGCCGTCGACCTCGTCGACGCCGGCTACGGGGCCCTCGGTCTCCTCACCGAGGACGGCACCGCGCTGGCTCGCTTCGTGACGGTCGGGCTCGACGAGGACACCCGTGCTCGGTTGGGGCCGCCGCCGACGGGGCGGGGCCTGCTCGGTGAGCTGATCCGCCATCCCGTCGCGCTGCGCCTCGACGACCTCCGCGAGCACCCCGCCTCGGTCGGGCTGCCCCCGGGGCACCCGCCGATGGGCTCGTTCCTCGGGGTCCCCCTCCGGGTGCGGGACCGGGTGGTCGGCAACCTGTACCTCACCGACAAGAGCAACGGGTCCTTCACCGCCGACGACGAGGACGTGATGATCACGCTGGCCGCCGCGGCCGGCATCGCGGTCGAGAACGCCCGGCTGCACGCCCGCACGCGGCACCTGGTGGCGGAGACCCGACTGCGCCAGCGCTGGCTCGAGGCGTCCGGGGAGATCACCACGACACTGCTCGCCGGGGCGGGCCCGGGGGAGGCGCTGGCGCTGGTCGCCCAGCGCGCCGCGGAGCTCGTCGGCGGCTCCGGTGCCCTCATCACCACCCCGGTCAGCACGACGGGCGACGGCGACGAGACGCCGGTGAGGGTCACGGTCGCGGTCGGGCTCGAGAGCAGGTACCCGGCCGGGACCCGGCTGCCGGTGCGGGACACGGTGCTGGGCGCCGTCGCCCACAGTGGCGCACCGCAGGCCGTCGACGACCTGGTGCTGTGCCCCGGCCGATCCGGCGAGGGGCCGGGGCTCGCGGTCCCGATGCGCAGCGGCGAGGAGATCAGCGGCGTGCTCGTCGTGGGGGGAGTCGACGGGTGGGCGGAGACCGTCGGCGACGACGGGCTCTCGATCCTCGCCTCGTTCGCCGACCAGGCCGCCCTCGTCCTGCGCTACGCCGAGTCGCAACGGACGCGGCGCCAGCTCGACGTCGTCACGGACCGCGAGCGGATCGCGGCCGATCTCCACGACCACGTGCTGCAGCGGCTGTTCGCGCTGGGCCTGGGCCTGCAGGCCGCGCACGCCCGGCTCCCCACGTCCGACGCCGCACGCCGCGTGGACGAGGCCGTGGATCAGATCGACGGGATCATCCGCGACATCCGCACCTCGATCTTCGACCTGCACACGGCGCGGGGCGGCAGGGAGCTGGCCGCCCGGGTGCAGGCCGCCGCGACCGGGATGGCCGCCGACACCGACATCGAGCCCGTGGTGCGGGTGAGCGGGGATGTGGAGGGCGTGCCCGAGGACCTGGCGATCGCGGTCGAGGCGGTCGTGCGGGAGGGCGTGAGCAACGCCGTGCGCCATGCCGCGCCCTCCCAGATCACCGTGACCGTCTCGGCGGACTCGACTCTCACCGTCGAGGTCGTCGACGACGGGATCGGCATCCCCGAGACGGTCGGCCGCAGCGGCCTCGCCAACGTCGTCGCGCGCGCCCGCGCGGCCGGCGGGGACGCCCGGGTAGCCCGGCGGCCGGTGGGGCCCGGCACCCGGTTGACGTGGTGGGTGCCCCTCGACCCCACCCGGCCCGACGGTCCGGCCGGCGACGGACGCCTGCCGCGCAGCACGGAAGAGAGCGGACGATGACGACGGTGTTCCTGGTCGACGACCACGAGGTGGTGCGGCGCGGGGTGGCCGACCTGCTCGGCGCGCACGAGGATCTCGAGGTGGTCGGGGACGCCGGAAGTGTGGCCGAGGCCCTGGCCCGGATCCCGGCGCTGAACCCCGAGGTGGCGGTGCTGGACGTCCGGCTCCCCGACGGCAGCGGGGTGGAGTTGTGCCGGGACCTGCGCTCGCGGATGCCCCACCTGCGCTGCCTGATGCTGACCTCCTACACCGACGAGCAGGCGATGTTCGACGCCGTGCTCGCCGGCGCCAGCGGGTTCGTCATCAAGGACGTGCGCGGCAACGACATCGTCAACGCGGTGCGCGAGGTCGGGGCGGGCCGCTCGCTGCTCGACGGGCGCGCCGCGACCGCGCTCATGAGCCGGCTGCGGGAGCGCTCCGAGGCCGTCGACCCGCTGGCCGAGCTGACCGACAAGGAACGGGAGGTGCTGGGCTACATCGGCGAGGGCCTCACCAACCGCGAGATCGGCCGGCGCATGTTCCTGGCCGAGAAGACGGTGAAGAACTACGTCTCCGCGCTCCTGGCCAAGCTCGGCTTGCAGCGCCGGGTGCAGGCCGCGGTGCTCGCCAATCAGGTGAGGGGACAGGCCCCGGGTCGCCCGACCGGTCACGGCCCGGCGGCGCCGTAGGCGCGCATCATGTCGGCCACCACGTCGGCGGTGCGCGAGCTGCCGGCGTCCGGTCGTTGGGCGAGCGCGGTGACGACGAGCCCCGGCGCGGCCGCCGGCGCCGCCGCGGTCATCCAGTCGTCCACCCCGCCGCCCGGGACCGAGGGGTCCTCGGCGGTGCCCGACTTGGCCTCCACCGGGACCCCGACGTCCGCGAGCGCCGTCCCGATCCCGGAGGTCACCATGGCGCGCATGCCGGCACGTACGGGCCCGAGGCGGTCGGCGAACGGCAGCGGGGTCGGCGCCGGGTGGGGCAGTGTGGTGGCTGCGGGACCGCTGCCCACGCTCATCCCCAGGTAGGGCGTGGCGAGTGCGCCGGTCGCCACCGCGGCGGTCCAGCGCGCGTCCTGCAGCGGGGTCACCTGGATCGGTCCCTGCCCGATGCCGAGGATGACGGTGGTGCCCGGGTACCAGGTGCCGCCGCCGGCCGTGACGCTCGCGGGCGTCCCCAGGTAGCCGGCGCTCTCCCCGGGCAGGTCGATACCCGTCGGGCTCCCGACGCCGAGGGCGTGCGCGGTGTCGATCATCGTCTCGGGGCCGAGGGCGACCGCGAGCTGGTAGAAGTACACGTCGTTCGACCAGGCGATGGCGTCGACGAGGTCCTGCGGCGGCAGCACCCGCCAGTTGTTGAACGTGTGATCGCCGTAGGTGAAACTGCCGCCGGTGGGGATCACCAGGTCCGGCGGGATGGCGGGGTGGACCATGTCCGCCGTGGCGTTGACCAGCTTGTAGGTGGAGCCGGGTGGCACGGCCGAGGCGATGGCGTGGTCGATCATCGGACTGCCGGGAGCGTTCGACGCCTGCTCGAGGGCGGCGGTGTCGAGCGGCGGGCCGTAGAGCCCGTCGTCGTGGCTCGGCCAGCTGGCGAGGGCGAGCACGGCGCCGCTGCGCGGGTCCATCGCGACGGCCCCGCCCACCGCACCGGGCGAGCCGCCGGCCAGGGAGGCCGCGACGTCGGTGACCAGGCGCCGCTGCATGCCGAGGTCGATCGTCAGCGTCAGCGTGGCGCCGGGGACCGGGTCCCGGCGCGCCGCCGGCGCCACCGGTCGTCCGGTCGGGTCGACCCAGAAGCACTGCTCGCCCGGCGCGCCGCGCAGCACGGCGTCGTAGGTCTGCTCCAGCCCGTCCCGCCCGGTCGTGGCGTTCGGGTCGAGGTCGGCCTGCCGGGCCGTCTCGACGGGGGTGGCGGTCCCGACCCACCCGAGCACCGGTGCGAGCACCGGGCCGGTCGGGTAGGTCCGGCGCGGCGCCGGGACCACCACGACGCCGGGCAGCGCGGCCCGGGCCACGGTGTCGCCCAGCGGGCCCGACACCACGCCGGCGTCCAGGTCGATGGTCGTCGCCGGTGCCCGGTCCACCAGCGCGTGCAGCCCGGTCGGGTCGCGGCCCAGGACGCCGGCGAGGCGGTCGACCGCCCCGGGGTCGGCGCGCAGCAGCGCCGGCACGACCCGGACGTCCCGGTCGCCCGCGTCGGCGGCGAGCAGTGCGCCGTGCCGGTCGACGATCGCGCCCCGCGGCGCCGGGATCGTCATGCACCGCGTCATCTGCTGGACCCCCGCGGCGAGCGCCGCCGGGTCACGGACCAGGCCGACCCCGTAGCCGGCGAACACGGCGAGCACCGCGGTCACGGCGACGACCGCGGTGCGGGCGAGCCGGGGACGGTTGCGTGCGGAGGGGGCCCACAGCGGACGGCGGGCGCCGTCGCGGCGGCCGCCGAGGGCGAGGCCGAGCGCGGCGAGGTGCACCACGGTGGCGGTGCCCCCGGAGGAGAGGATCGGGAAGGGGACGCCGGCGACGGGCAGCAGGCCCAGGTTGCCGCCGGTGGACACCACGAGCTCGACGCCGACCAGCACCGCGAACCCGGCGCACAGCAGCCGACCGGTGGCGCTGCGGGGGGAGCGCGCCCCGAGCACGCACCGCCACACGATGACCAGTCCCGCCACGACGGCGAGCGCGGCGACGACCGCGCCCCACCCGGAGGCGAGGGAGGCCAGCGCGAGGTCGGTCTCGCGCTCGGGCAGGTACCCCGCGGCCAGGCTGTGCACCGGGTCGGCCCGGTCCCCCCACCAGCCGCCCCGGGCGATCGCGAGCCGGGCCTGGCGCACGGCCCAGCCGGGGCCTTCGGCGGACTGGGAGCCGGTGAGGAAGGTGCCGAGCCGGGCGAGCTGGTAGTCGTGCAGCAGACCCAGGGCGAGGGGGGCGGCCACCGCCGCCGCCGCGAGCACGGGCACCAGGTAGCGGGCGGGCACCCGGGCGATCACGATCACGGCCGCCGCGGTCAGGGTGAGCAGGGTGGCGGTGGAGAGGTCCGGTTGGCCCGCGACGAGCACGATCGGCACGGCCGCCAGCGGCAGCGCCACCGCGAACCGGCGCCAGGTGGGCCGGGCGTGGGCGAGCACGGCGGCGAGCACGAGCGGGACGGCGAGCTTGGCGAGCTCGGAGGGCTGCACCGTGAGCGGCCCGGCGCCGAGCCAGCGGCGGGCGCCGTTCACCTCGAGCCCGGCGACGAGCACCGCGAGGAGCAGGACGACCGTGGTGCCGTAGACGCCCCAGGCGAGCGCGGGCGTGACCGGGCGGCGGCGCGCGGCGAGCAGGCCCAGCAGGGCCAGGCCGAGGCCGCCGGTCACGAGCTTGGTGACCGCCGCGCTCGGCTCGTCGGCGGCCAGGAGGTTCGCCGCCCCCAGGGCCACCAGGACGACGGCGGCGAGGACGGCGGCGACGTCCGCGACGACCCTTCGTCGCGGCTCGAGCCCGCGCTCCTCCCGGGCCCGGGCGCGGGCGCGCCGCCGCGTCGCGCGGTCCTCGTCACCGTCGACACCGTGGCGACCCGCGCGGCCGAACCCTCCGAGCCGCCGGCGCAGCCGCCGCAACCTCCGGGGACGGCCCCAGTCGGCACCGGGCTCGGGTATCCGCTCCGGCGGCCGGTCCCAGCTGCCGGCCTCGTCGTTCAGCACGGCCCGGCCCCGAGCGGCACGGCGGCGGACGCCGCCCGAGCCGGCCCCGCCGTCACCGCGACGAGGGCCAGGGCGCGAGCCGGCGGGAGGGGCACGGTGGCGACCCCGAGGGCACCCGTCGGGGCGGGGGTGAGCCCCGACCCGAGCGTCACCAGCGTCCCCCGACAGCGATCCGCCCCGAGCACCGTCCACGACACGGGTGCCGCGGGCGCGCCGGGCCGGCGATCGACCCCGACCACGACGGTGCAGGGACCGGCGGGGGAGCACGGGGGGTCGAGCAGGCGGAGGCGGACGGCGGACACGTCCCCCGCGGCGGGCGGCGCGACGACCGGCGGCGCCGGGAGCGGGGCCGCCGTCGCGCTCGGGCGGGCCACCGGAGCGGCGGCGGCGTCGCGCAGGCGTGCCACGTCGGCGCGGATGTGTCCCTGGAGCAGGACCAGTTCGGTGGTCACCACGAGGACGACGACGGCCACGGCGGCGAGCCAGGGCCACGTCCGGCGCCAGGCACGGCCCGCGACGGCCGCGGGGGTGCGCGGACCCCGCGGCGGGGGGAACGGCGGGACGGGCAGGAGCCGGTCGGCCGGGGCCGGGTGGGTATGGGACGCGGCGGGCTCGGCGGGTTCGGTGGGGTCGGGGCAGGCGGAGCGGCTGGGCGCAGCGGTCATCGTGAGGTCCGGACGGGCGGTGAGGACAGGCGGTGAGAACGGGCGGTGAGGACAGACGGAGGGGCGGCGCACTCAGGCGGTGCGGGCGCGCAGCTCGGGACGGCCACCGGCCAGGGCGAGTCCCTCGGCGATGCACGTCCGCGGCCGCTCGGGCACCTTGACGGGGAACCCGAGGGCGGACTCGAGCTGCTCGCGCAGGTGGGGCGAGAGCGCTGCGCCGCCGACGAGGACGATCCCGCCGGCGAGGAGGTCGGGCACCCCGGCGACGGGAAGGTCGTCGAGGCAGTCGGCCAGCGCCGTGACCCCACGGCGCACGACCGGCGCGACGACCGCCTCGACCTCGGCGACCTCGACGGTGCTCACCCGGGGACGGCCGGTCGCGACGTCGCGGCCCTCGGCCACCACGGCCTCGCGGGTCGACGAGGACCGGGTCTTCAGGGCGTCCGTGGCCGGGGCGGAGAGGTGCAGGCCGTGCTCGTCGCGCAGGTGCGCGCGCAGCGCGGCGGTCATCTCGTCGCCCGCGTGCCGGCAGGACCGCCCGGTGAGGACCACCCCGTGGCAGAACACCGCGATCTCCGCGGTGCCCGCCCCGACGTCGACCACGGCCTGGACGCGGGCGTCGCCGAGGTCCAGGCCGCACCCGAGGGCGGCGGCGAGGGGCGCCGCGAGGAGCTCGACGTGTGCCAGCCCGGCCTCCTCGGCCGACTCCAGCAGCGCACGACGCTCGAGCGGCGTCGCGTCGACCGGGCAGCTCAGGATCGCGTGGGGGCGGCGGAGGCGCCAGCGTCCGCGGGCGACGCGGGGCAGGAGCTGGTGGAGATAGGTGCGGACGAGGGACAGATCGGTGACGGCCCCACCACGGAGGGGGTGCCCGAGGCGGGCTCCGGGCGGTGTCCGCCCGTCCAGGGCCGCGGCCGCGTCACCGAGGAGCAGCTCCCGCCCGCGGCGGGCCGGCCACTCCAGCAGCAGCGTGGGCTCGTCGTGCAGCACGCCGTCGCGGGGGTGGCACACCACGGTGGTCGCGGTCCCCAGGTCGATGCCGATGTCCGCCACCGTGACCCCCTCGCTCCCGACGGGCCGCCGTCCGTCGACGACCGAGGCTAGGAGCGCGACCGGGGGTCGGTCAGGGTCGATGCTCCTCCCGCCGGAGTCCGAAGGTCCCGAGCGTCGTCCCGACGTGCGGCACGGAACATCCCGATGCCGGGACCTCCGGCCCTGTCGGTCACGGCGGAGCTCGACCAGCCTCGACCCGGTGACAGGTGGACGTGTGATGGGCGCCGGGCGGCAGACGGTCCGCGGTCGTCGACCCGGCACAGGACGAGTCCGGCCGGGAGGCGCCGGGCCGGTCGGCGGCCGCCCCTCGGAGGACCGGGTGGGCGAGGACCGGGTGGGCACCGACCGCGCCCGGAGCGTCCGGGTCTTCGCGCCCGCCGACCACGCCCGCCGTCGCGTCCTGCGCTGGGCGACCCGGCACGCGGCCCGCACCGGCGGGTCCGTCCAGGTCCTCGTCGACGGGCGCGGGCGTCCCGACGACGGCGGGCACCCGCGCAACATCCCCGGGCTGCTCGTGCGGACGGCGCGCGACCTCGCCGGCCGCGTGCTCGGCCCGCTGCGGCCACCGATGGCGACGGCGCTGGTGCGGGAGCTGGTGGGCGCCGTCGCCGGGGCACGGATGCTGGTGGTCCCGCAGTCGCTCCCGGAGCTGCCCGAGGTCGTCGGGACGATGAGCGAGCCCGTGGTGGCGGTGCCCGATCGCGAGCTGCCCTCCGCGCACGGGGACGTGGTGCTCGCGCTCGCGCCGGGGACCGGGGGCGAGGTGGTGGGCGCCGCGTTCGAGACGGCCGCCCGGTACGGAGCGGACCTGCAGGTCGTCCGCGCGCTCGAGCCCGCGGGCGACGCCGAGGAGGCGGCGCGCACCTGCGAGGACGACCTCGCGGTCTGGAGGCTCGCCCTGCCGGAGGTCACCGTGGACCTCGAGGTGGTCGGCTCGGACCCGACCGAGGCCCTGACCCGGCGCGCCCGGGAGGCCCAGCTGGTCGTCATGGGGCCCCCGGCACGCGGCCGGGCGCGGGGGCTCCTCGACCCGTCGCCGGGCTCGGAGCTGCTGCGCATGTCGCCCTGTCCCGTGCTCGTGGTGCCACCCCGTGGCGCGCCACGCCCGATGTGGTCGGCCCGGAGCGAATGAGTCAGGAGGGCGCGATGCAGGCGCAGGTCGGCACATGGGTGGTCATCGAGGGTCCCGACGGGCGTAGGGCTCCGTGAACACCCAGGGCCCCCTGGTCGTCGGGGTCGACGGCCGCCCCGCGGCCCTGCGCGCCGTCGCGTGGGCGGCCCGCGAGGCCGACCGCCGCGAGCTCTCGGTGCGCCTGGTCGCCGTCGTCCCCGCCGACGCGCCGGACCCGGCAGCGGCCTGGCGCCGGGCGGGCGAGGATCTGGCGACCGCGCGCCGGGTCGCGCTCGCCACCGCCGCGGTGGCGACCTCGACCGAGTCGGCCTCGGGCGATCCGGCCTCGGTGCTGGCGCGCGGGTGCCGGCCGGCGACGCTGCTCGTGCTCGGCAGCGACGGCGAGGCGGGCGAGCCCGTCCCCGGGGGTCTCCCCTCGGCGGTGGTCGACGGGGCTGCCTGCCCGGTCGTCGTGGTCCCGGCTCGGTGGGACGCCGACCGCCATGCCGGTGAGGTCGTCGTGGCCGTCGACCCGACCGGTCCGGAGGAGATCCGCCGGGCCACGGTCACCCTGGCCGCCGACGTCGCCCGGCACTGGAGCCGACCGCTCCTGGTGGCCGTGGTGCTGCCGGGGGCGCACACCGCGCCCCGCGTCGGCGCCGCGTGCCGTGCGTTCGACGCCTGCACGGCGGAGGCCGGGCAGGACGTGACGGTGCACCAGGTCCTCGGTCACGGTGACCCGGCGGAGGAGCTGCGCGGACTGGTCGGGCCGTCGACCGGCCTGGTGGTGCTCGGCGCGACGACCCGCCCGCACGACGCCGCGGACGCGGTCGGCCGCGCCGTCCGGCACCGCGCCCGCTGCCCCGTCGCGGTCGTCCCTGTCCCCGTGGTGTCCCGGCCGGGTGCCGCCGCGTCGCTGACGGCGAGCGGCACCTCGGTCTGAGCCATGCGGTGACGACCACGATGCGGGCCTTCCGCGTGGCCCACCCGGGCCCGGCAGCCTCCTTCCCGCTCGAGCGGGTGGAGGCCGCGGTGCCCGACCCGGCCCCCGACGAGGTCGGTATCCGCGTGCTGGCCTGCGGCGTGTGCCGCACGGACCTGCACGTCGCGGAGGGCGACCTGCCCGTGCACCGGCACGGCGTCGTGCCCGGCCACGAGATCGTCGGCGAGGTCGAGAGCCTCGGCGCGGCGGTGACGGGACTCGCCGTCGGGGACCGCGTCGGCGCTGCCTGGCTGCGCAGCACCTGCGGACGGTGCCGCTACTGCCGACGCGGCGCGGAGAACCTCTGCCCGGAGTCGCGCTACACGGGTTGGGACGCCGACGGCGGGTACGCCGAGCACACCGTGGCTCCTGCCGCGTTCGTGCACCGGTTGCCCACGGGCTACTCCGACGTGGAGCTGGCCCCGCTGCTGTGCGCCGGCATCATCGGGTTCCGCGCGCTGCGGCGCGCCTGCCTGCCCGAGGGCGGGCGCCTCGGCGTCTACGGCTTCGGGGGCAGCGCCCACCTGGCGTCGCAGGTCGCGCTCGCCGAGGGCGCCACGGTCCACGTCATGACCCGCAGCGTCGGCGCCCGACGGCTCGCCCTGCAGCTGGGGGCGGCGTCGGCCCAGGACGCGGCCGACCCCCCACCCGAGCCCCTCGACGCGGCGATCCTCTTCGCGCCGGTCGGGGACCTGGTGCTCCCCGCGCTGGAGGCGCTCGACCGCGGGGGCACGCTCGCCGTCGCCGGGATCCACCTCTCCGACATCCCGGTGCTGGACTACCGGCGCCACCTCTTCGAGGAGCGCAGCCTGCGCTCGGTCACCTCGAACACCCGGGCCGACGCCCGCGAGTTCCTCGCGATCGTGGAGCGCCACCACCTGGAGGTGACGACGATGCCGTACGCCCTCGAGGACGCGGGCCGTGCGCTCGCCGACCTCGCGGCGGGCCGGGTCACCGGGGCTGCCGTCCTCGTCCCCTGACCATCTTTCGTCGATCAGGGGCTCAGGCCACCCGGGTGAGCGTGACCAGGGCACCCACGCTGCGGCCGTCGTCGCCGAAGCGCGTGGAGACGAGGGTGTCGAACGCCCGCGGCCGCCCCGGGGCGGGGCAGGACAGGACGTGGCGGGCCGGGATCGGCAGGCACCCGCCGACGGCCGCGCGGATCGCCCGGGCCAGGTCGGCGCTGGCCTCGTCGCCGGCGACGTCGCAGATGCCGACGTAGGAGCGTCCGACGCCGGCGCGGCGGGGGTCGCCGCCGTTCGCCCGGCAGAAGTCGTCCCAGACCTGGTTCGTCCAGACGATGACCCCGGCCCGGTCGAGCAGGGCCACCTCGACGCGGCCCTGGTCGGGCTCCTCCGGCGACGCGGCAGCGGTGTCCTCCGACTCACGGAAGAACGTCTCGCGCACGTTCCGGACAGCCGCGTCCAATTGTTCCACCTGCGAGAGGAGTATCTGCCGATCGGTCGGGCCCGCGAACGACGCGAGCGCCGTCAGTTTGAGGGAGACCTTCATGACGCGGTCCAGCGATCCGACGTGGATCCGGTGGAGGAGCCGCTCCACGACGTCGATGCGGACGTCGTCGCGCGTCTGTGCCGTAAGCGCTCCGCTCCGTTCCTCCGACATCGGTGGCACCCCATCGCTACACCCCGACTCGTGCCGATCTCATGTTACTCGACGTGGCAACGGCCCTTCTGTCTCCGGCCCGCGTGAGGCATTCCTGCGAATTCGGCTCGCGTTCACGTGTTCCGGCCATGCTTTTCGTGCAGCGGCCAGCCCGGGACGGGTGGACGACGGTCGACGCAGCCGCGAGCCTGGAGCGCGTGGGTGCAGTGCAGACGTCGGTCGCCGGAGCGGGCGGCGTCGAGATTGGGCTGGTCACCGAGGGCTCGGGCCCACCCCTGCTCCTGGTCCACGGGGGTATGTGCAGCGCGACCCGCTGGGCCCCGCTGTGGCCGTTGCTGGTCGACCGGTACCGGGTCACCGCGATGGACCGGCGGGGGCGCGGCCGCAGCGGGGACGCGCCCGCCTACGCGCCGGCCGACGAGTTCGACGACGTGCGCGCGGTCGTGGAGCACCTGGTCCGGGGTCGTCCGCACGGCATCGACGTCTTCGCCCACAGCTACGGCGCCGTGTGCGCACTCGGGGCGGCGGGTCGCGGCGCACCCGTGCGCCGGATGGCGCTCTACGAGCCACCCGGGCCGGCGACGGTGAGCCGCGAGTGGATCGACCGGGCCACGACCTGGCTCGAGGACGGGCAGACCGGGCGGGCCGTGGTGAGCTTCCTCGTCGAGATCGTCGGCCTCGACCCGGCCACGGTCGCCGCGATGCGCGACACCCCGGTCGCCGGTGAGGCGCTCTCGATCACGGCGGCCACGCTGTCGCGCGAATCGGAGGCGCTCGCCTGCCTCGACCTGGAGGAGCTCGCCCGCCCGGTCACGGCGCCGGTCCTGTTCCTCCTCGGCGACCGCAGCCCCCCGTGGGCCGCCGCCGTCACCAGCCGCCTGCACCGGGCGCTGGCCGCCAGCGCGGTCGTCGGGCTGCCCGGGCAGGGTCACGAGGCCGTCGACGCCGCCCCGGGCCTCGTCGTCTCCCGTCTGACGCCGTTCCTCGCCGAGTGAGGGAGGCCGGCGCCGTGCGCGCGGGGGCTGACACAAATCGCGGACGGTCGTACGGTCGTGACGCAGGGGACGCGAGTGGCACGTGACCGCGATCCCGATCCATTCCCGGGGGCGGGGACCTGACGGTGTACGACGACTTCACGAGCGAGGTCAGCGACGGCGGCGAGACCACCGCGACGTCCGGCTCCGGTGCGCTGCAGTTCCCGCGGGCGGCCCGGCTGGCCCTCGACGAACTGCTGGACGAGCTGATCGCCCGGGCGGGCGACGTCAAGGCCACCCAGGGACGGTTGCGGGGTCTGCTGGCCGCCACCCACCACATCGCCGCCGGGCTGGAGCTCGACGAGGTGCTGCAGCGCATCGTCGAGAGCGCCCGCACCCTCACCGGTGCCCGGTACGCCGCGCTCGGGGTCGTCCGCGACGGAGCTCTCGAGCGGTTCGTCCACAGCGGGATGACTCCCGAGGAGGTCGCGGCGATCGGGGACCTCCCCGCCGGCCGGGGCGTGCTCGGGTACCTGATCGAGCACCCCGGCCCACTTCGCCTCGACGACCTCTCGACCCATCCCGCGGCGGCCGGCCTCCCCGCCCAGCACCCTCCGATGACCCCGTTCCTCGGGGCGCCGGTCCGGGTGCGCGGCACCCTCTACGGGAACCTCTACCTGACCGACGACGCCGCGGGCCGTTTCAGCGCCGACGACGAGGAGCTCGTCCTCGCCCTGGCCGCGGCGGCCGGGCTGGCCATCGAGAACGCGCTGCTCTACCGCGAGGCCCGCCGGCGGGAACGCTGGCAGGCCGTGTCCACCCAGATCACCGGTGAGCTGCTCGCCGGCGATCCCGTCGATCGCTCCGACCCGCCCTCCGGGTGGCAGCGGCTCCTCGAGCTCGCCATCGAGTCCGCGGAGGCCCACGGGGGTGCGGTCTGCGCGGTCGACCCGGTGCACCCGGACCGGGTGCACGTGCTGGCCGCGGTGGGGACGTTGTGCGAGTGGCAGCACCAGCGCGTCCAGCGGCGGGGGTCGATCACCGACGCCGTCCTGGACATCGACGGCCCGGTCTCGTTCGAGGACACCAACACCGATCCGCGCACCACCGCGGCCGCCGAACGTGCCCCCGGGATGCGACGCGCCGTCGCCACCCGCCTCAGCGACGACGACGGGGCCGCCGCCATGGCGCTCGTACTGTCCCGGCAGGACGGCGCCGCCCCGTTCGGGCCCCTGGAGTGCGAGATGATCTCCGGGTTCGCCGCCCACGTGGCCACCGCGCTCGCGCTGCGCACCGCGCGAGGCCAGCGCGCCGCCCAGCGCCGCGCCGAGAGCAGCGAGCGCCTCGCGCGCCACCTCAACGACGAGGTCATGGGCCAACTCATGCGGCTGGGCCTCGACCTCGCGGGGCTGGTCGCCCAGGTGCCCGTCGACCTGCGGGGACAGGTCCTCGACCACATCGACACGGTGGACCGCCTGACGCGCACCATCCGGGACACCGTCTTCTCCGTCGACGTCTCCTAGTGTTGCGGCGGCACCTCGGGTCCGGACATGCAGGTCGGGAGCGAGGAGCAGGACGCTCGCGAGCTCTTCTTCGCCCCCGTCGAGGGCGAGGTGGGCGCCGGGCGGGTGGTCGTCGGCACCACGGAGCGCGGTGTCCGAACGGGGGTATGACGCCCCGCCCGGGCCGTCGGAGAGCGCGGGGCCGTTTTCCTGGGATCGGTGGTGGACGTGACGTGGGGCCGGTCGGCTCGGACCCGTGACGACGGCGGGCCCGGCGCGTCGGGCGAGGTGACCGTGTCCCGCGCTTCCGGCTCGTCCGACGTCGCGCCCGAGGCGTGGGTCTCCGGGCGAGCAGGACCCGCCTCCTGCGTCACGACGACGGCGACCGGGTCCACCGACCGGTGGCCCCCGTCCTGTCGCGCCCCGGAGGGCGTGGAGCTGGTCGCGGTGTGACCGGTTGCGGTGTGGCCGGTTGCGGTGTGGCTGGTCGCGGTGTGGCCGGTCGCGGTGTGGGCGGTCGCGGTGTGGGCGGTCGCAGTGTGGGCGGTCGCAGTGTGGCCGGTCGCCGTGTCGGACACGACGCGCGGCACCTCGACGCTTCGCGAGGGCGTCGCCGCGCCGACGGTGGCCCCGCCGAAGAGGCCCGCCGAGGTGGACGCGGCCTGGGCGACGAGCCCGCCGAGGGCGAGGGCGCCCACGAGGGCGACCGTCGTCACCGTCCCGGTCAGGACCCGGCGGGCCGAGCGCGGGAGCGAGGTCCCGTGGAGCAGGTCGAGGAGCTCGACGGTGTCCGGGCGCAGGGCGGGGTCCCGGGCGGTCATCGCCCGGAGCACCACCCGGAGGGGCTCCTTCCTCGGGAGCCGGCCGGCCGCGGCGCCCAGCAGGCGGCCGAGGGCGTAGACGTCGGTGGCGGGGGAGACCGAGGGTGCCGGTCCCCGCTGCTCGGGGGCGGGATGGGGCGGGTCGCGGTGCTGGTGCGCCCATCGGTGCAGCCACTCGTCGACCCCGAGTCCCGCGACGGTGACGCCGGTGGGTCCGCGCGTCACGAGCGCCGCGCCGAGTGCACCGTGGGCACACCCGTGGCGGTGGATCGGCAGCAGGGCGAGCGCGATCTGCGCGCCGAGCTCGCGGACCTCGGCGACGGGCAGGGGGCCCGTGGCGAGGTCGTCGGCGAGCGAGGTGCCCTCGATCCGGGGGACGACGAGGTAGAGCACGCCGTCGTCGTCGCCGCCGTCGTACACCTCAGCCAGCCCGGGGCCGTGGGGAAGGCGGGCGCTGATCGGCAGCGTCACCGCCTCGGGCACGGGCTCTCCGTCCGACGGCGCCGCGATCACCGTGGTGACCGCGCGGCGCAGCAGGACGTCGTGGGCGCGGTGCACGCACCGGTCGGGTCCGCAGTGCAGCACCTGCTCGAGCCGGTACCGGCCGCCGACCACCGATCCGTGCCGGCCGTCGCACACGATCATGTCAGCCGCCCCCGTCCGGCGACCGTCGCGGCGGCCGCGGCACCGCCCGCTCCCGGACGCCCAACCGCAGCGCAGCCTGCGGCCACAGTGCGCCACCCAGGAGCTGGCGCAGCTCCGCGCGGGTCTCGGCGACCTCCAGGGGCGGGGCGACGAACGACGCCGCCAGCCCCCGCACCGTGGCGAGGAGCAGCAGGTGCTGCAGGGCCTGGCCGGCCTGGAGGTGCGCCAGGGGCTGGTCGAGGGTGGTGGCGAGGACGAGCAGGGCGGGGTCGTCCATCCGGGCCGGCGTCCGGGCGTCGTCGGGGTCGGCGTCGGCCCCGAAGTCGCGCAGCCGCCACCGTCCGTCCGGACGCGGTTGGCGGGAGAGCACCTCCCGCGGCAGGCCGGCGCCGGCGCCGTCGTCGGAGCCGACCCAGCGGGCCCACTCGGCGTGGAACGCGGGGTCGGACTGCTGGACGGTGTGGGCCCGCACCGCGAGCTGGTGCAGTGCCCTGCGCTCGGTCCCGTCGTCGACGAAGACCGCCCAGCAGTGCTCGCGCTGGGCGGCCGTCCGCATCTCCTCGCGCACCTGCGGCGTCAGCCCGTGGCCGGCCAGTGTCGAGCGGTCCGTGCGGCGTCGGGGAATGGCCTCGGCGAGTGCGTTCTCCGTCGACGTCGCCCCGAGCGGCGCGCCGACCCTCACCACGCCGAGGAACCACGGGTCGTCCGGGTCGGGCAGGAGCCGGAGGTGGGCCCGCCTACCCTGCGCACGCACGGCGAGACGGACGTTCGCGATCGCGGCGCCGCAGGCCAGCCGCAGCTCACGGCATTCCGGGTCGGCCACGGGCAGCGCCCGCTCGAGATCCGCGTGGACCTCGACGGCCCCCTCGTGCCAACGCAGCCGCCACGGCTGGGAGTTGTAGCTCGAGGGCGCGAGCGCACCCGCGCCCAGCAGGGCGGCCACGTCGACCGGACCGCCCGCGCCGTCCGCGCCGTACGCCGTCGGGCTGTCGGTGCTCATCGACGCCTCCTTCCCCGGAGTGCTCCCAGCGTCGGGGCGCGCGGCGGCGGCGCCCAGGGGCGCTGGGCCCGGGGATGGGGGCCATCCGGCGGTGACCATCGGCCGGTCGTTCGGCCCTGGAATCCGGGAGCCGGAGCGCGCACCGTGGACACCCGCCGTCGTCCGCCGGGTCCCGGAGGTCCCCATGTCCGTCCTGCCGACACCCGCCGGGTCGTCGGCCCCGCCCGCCGACCTCGACCCCCTCGTCGTCCGACACCTCGCCACGGCGCTCGGCACGGGCGCCGTGGCCGCGGACGCCGCCGAGGTGCGGGTGCGCGGCACGGTCCGCGTCGGGCCGGCCTGGGTGCCGCTGCGCGCGGTCGGCACCGTGGCCCCCCGGGCGGGCTACCTCGTGCGCGTCCGGGTCCTCGGGATGACGCGTCTGGTGGAGGAGCAGCGGGCGCAGGACCACGGCGGCGGCGCCGTCCGTCACGCGCGCACCCTCCGCGCCCTGACCGCGCTCTGGGTCCCCGGGGCCCTGCGACCGGAGACCGGCGCGTCCTGGGAGCGCCTCGACGCGACGCACCTGCGGGTGACCGCCGACGACCTCGACCTGCGGGTGCACGTCCACCAGCACGGCCGCGTCCTCGGGGTGCGCACCCAGGGGTGGGGCGACCCGTACCGCATCGGCCACCCGCGGTGGGCCGAGATCGGGTACGAGGTCCACGAGTGGCGCACCTTCGGCTCCGTCCGCGTCCCTGCCACGGTCGCGGTCGGGTGGTACCCCGGCAGGCCCTACGGTCGCGAGATCGCCCGGCTCCGGCTGGTGTCGTGGGAGCCGCGCTCCGCCGAGGCCGTCCGATGACCTTCGGGCCCTAGCGGCCCTGGAGGGTGTACCGGACCGTCTGGACGCGGATCGCGTCGCCGTCGAAGACGAAGGTGTCGACGCCGTCCGTCACCTGCGTCGAGGCCGCGACCGCCGACCACTCGATGTAGAGGACGTCGCCCTCGAAGATCTGGACCGGCACCTCCCAGGCAGCGTCGGGCAGGTCGGCGAGCAGGTCGGTGAACGCCTTGCGCGCGCCGTCCTTGCCGCGCAGGGCGCCCTTGGCGCTGATGAGCACCGCGTCGTCGGCGTAGTCCGAGACGATGCTCTCCACGTCGCCGGCCATGAGGGCCTCGGCGTGGTGGGCGAAGATCTGCTGCGGTGTGCGAGGCATGGGGCCCCCTCCGTCGGATGCCGCCCATGCTCACCCGCCGGGCCCGGTGCCGGGAGGGCCGAAGGTCCCAGGCGCGCGCCGCCTTCACGAGGCGGACCCACCCAGGATCGCGGGGTCGAGCCGGGGAGGCCGCGGGCCGAAGGCGTTGGCGCGGGCGGCCCTGCGCCGCACCGCCGGGACTGCGCTGAGCAGCGCGAGCACCCGCGGCGGGGTGATCGGGCGGCCGCGCTCGCGGGCCCGGGCCGTGGAGCGCTCGATCCGCACCTGCTGGTACTGCACCCGTCGGATGGCCGGCTCGCGGTCGGCCTGGACGGCGGCGAGCGCGGTGTCGGGCACCGGACCCTCGGCCCGGAGGGCGAGCACCAGGTGGTTCGCCGCGGCGACGGCGTCCTGGACGGCCATGAGGATGCCGTTGCCCCCGACGGGGGAGATGACGTGGGCGGCGTCGCCGATGACGAGCAGGCCGCGGCGCCACCAGCGATCGACCCGCGCGATCTCCACCGGGAGCAGCGTGGTCTGGGAGAAGTCGCGCAGCGCTGCGACACGGTCGGCGAGCCACGGGATCTGCTCCGCGACGAAGCGCCGGACGGGCTCGACACCGGCGTCCCGCGCGGCGGGGTAGCCACCCTTGGGCAGGCTGTAGCCGACCTGCCAGCCCGCGGTGCCCGTGAGCAGCCCGACGTAGTGATCGCGGCCGAAGAACACGTCGACGTCGGCGTCGGGCGGATCCTCGGGCCGGTGCGGGAGGCGGAACCACAGCAGGTCGGTGGTCGCGCCGAGCGCCCGGGCCGGCAGGTCGGCGAGGCGACGGACGCGGGAGAACCGGCCGTCGGCGCCGATCACCACCCGGGCGGTGAGGTCCACGGTCTCTCCGTCCTGGCGGGCGCGGACACCGCAGACCGTGCCGTCCGCCCCGGTCAGCAGGTCGACCACCCGCGTCCCGGTCCGGACCTCGGCATGGGGGAGCGCGCGGACCCGCTCGGCGAGGAAGTCGAGGAAGCGGGCCTGCGGCATGAGTGCGACGTAGGGGTGCCGGGACCGGATGTGCGCGTAGTCGGCGGTGGTGATCGTCCCGCGTGGGGTGTGCAGGCGGAACCATCGGGCCCGGTGGTGCGGCAGCTCGAGGACGTCGGAGAGCCCGAGCTGGTCCAGCAGCTCCAGGGTGTACGGGTGCAGCGAGTCGCCACGGAAGTCGCGGTCGAAGTCGCGGTGGAGCTCGAGCAGCGTCACCCGCAGCCCGGCCCGGCCCAACAGGTAGGCGAGCAGCATGCCGCCGGGTCCACCGCCGACGACCACCGCATCGCGCGCGGCCGGCCCGCTCACCCCCGAGTCGCTAGACTCTCTAGTCATGTCGCTGAGGCTACGGGTCGCTCGGACTTCTAGCCACTACCCTGGAATCATGATCGACGAGCAGGCGCGGGACGAGATCGCGACGGCGCTGCGCCACCTGCTCCAGGCGGGGCGGGAGATGCACACCGCCATGGCCCGCCGCCTCGACCTCCGCATGATCGACCTGCAGGCGATCGACCACGTCGTCACGGCCGTCCGGCCTCTCGGTCCGGTCGAGCTGGCGCGGCGGCTGGGTATCCGATCGGCCTCCGCGAGCGTGCTCGTCGACCGGCTCGTCGAGGCGGGGCACCTCGCGCGGGTTCCGGACCCCGACGACGGCCGCCGCACCCGGCTGGTCGCGACCGAGCACGCCCGGAGCGAGGCACTCCGGGCCCTCGCCCCGCTGCTCAGCGGGATCTCCGCGCTCACCGACGCGCTCGACGAGCACGACGCGCGGGTCGTCCGCGACTTCCTGCGCGGCGCCACCACGGCGATGCGGACGGCCTCCTGACGGACGACCCCGGCCCCTGGTCAGGCCCGATCACCCGGGCCCGGTTCCGGCGGTCCCTCGTCGTCGTCGGGGTCCGGCCCGGACGAGCCTTCCGGTCCGGCCCGCGGCTCCCCGAGCGCGTCGGCCAGCGCGTCGGGGTCGAGCTGGTCGAGGTGGTGGCGGAACTCGTCCACCGCGTGATCGATCGCCTGCTCGTCGGGCTGCTCGTCGGGCTGCTCGTCGAGCACGGTGCCCGCCTCGTCCAGCACGCCCTCGCTCATCCAGAGCGGCGCACCCAGCCGCACCGCCAGCGCGATCCCGTCGGAGGGCCGGGCGTCGAGACGCCGGTCCCCGTCGGGGGCGGACACCGCGAGGTCGGCGTGGAACGCGCCCTCGACCAGCGCGGTGATCTCGACCCGCTCCACGCGGGCGCCCAGGCTCCTCACCAGCTCCGCCATCAGGTCGTGGGTGAGGGGGCGGGGAGGCGTCTGACCACTGAGCGCCACCGCGATCGAGGCGGCCTCTGCCCCGCCGATGCCGATCGGCACCAGCCGGTGCGGCGCGTCGTGCTCGCGCAGGATGAGCAGCGGGGTACCCGACGTGGGCTCCACGTGCAGGCCGACGAGGTCCACGCGCTTCATCGTCCCAGCGTGGAGCGGGTCGCGGCTCCCGCCCAGGGCCGAACGACCCGGCAGGAGGAGCCGTGCGCGGGCGATGCGGCGTCCGACGCGCCGCGTCCGGGCCGCACGGCCCGCCCCGTTGCGGACCCTCGCCCCTGCCCGGCCGGGCGCGTCCCGGTCAGGCTCCTCGCAGGAGGTCGACGAGGAGGACCGATGACCATCTCGACGACGGGGTCGTTGCCGGACCGGGTGTGGACGGCGTTCGTCCCGCGTCGCAGCGTCCTGCGACGCCCGTCGGACCGTGCGGAGACGATCGCGCGGTGGGTCGCACTGGTCCTGCTCGTCGCCGCCGTGCCGTTCCTGCTCACGTTCGGGAGCACCCACGCGCAGCAGATCCGCGACGAGGCCGCCCGCGCCCGTGCCTCGTCCCATCCCGTCTCCGCCACCGTCACCCGGGTCGTGCCCCGGGCGAGCACGGTGAGCGACGTCCCGTCCGACGTCGTCGACGTCACGGCTGCCTGGACGGCTCCCGACGGGAGCACCCACACGGTGACCGGGGTGGCGTTCCGCGGTGCCCGCGTCGGTGATCCGTGGTCGGGCTGGGTCGACGCGGGCGGACACCAGGTGCGCACGCCTCCCAGTGACACCGCGGCGACCACCCACGGGGTGCTGCTCGCGTTATGGGCGTTCGTGGCGACGGCGACCGGGTTGTTCGGGCTCCTGGGCGTCCTCCACTGGATCCTCGACCGCCGGCGGATGCGCGACTGGGACGAGGACTGGGCGCTCTTCTGCCTGGGCCGCAACCGCGGGCCGACGGCATGAGTCCCCGTGTCGCACGACCCGGGTCACTCGGCGACGCGCTCGGCCCGAACGGCCCTGTCCCGACGCGAAGCCGGTCGACTGTGCTGCGGCTCACCCCGTGACCGTCGAGGAGGACACGTGGCCCGACCGTCCGAGGACCGTTACCTCTCGGCGGCGACGCTCCACGAGGCGGCCGCCGTGCTGGAGGGGCTGGCCGGTCTCCTCGACCGGGCCGACGGGGTGTTCGCCGAGGACGCCGCAGTAGACGCCGGCCGTCTCCGCGAGCTCGCCACCACCCTCGCGGGCTGGTGGCCCCGACCGGCGGGCGCGCCGGCGGTCCGGCAGGCGTGGGAGGACCTCCTGATCGTCTACGTCGTCCACGGGCTACGGGCCCGAGGCGGCGGCGGCCGTCGGAGAGGACAGCCGACGACCCTCTCGCGCGCCGAGGTGGGGACGTGGCTCTCCGACCTCGCGGCCGCGATCGGCCGGGGCGGCCCGGTGGAGATCGCCCTCGTCGCGCCCGGCGTGACGCTCGACCTCCCCGACGACGTGCGGTGCGAGCTCGAGGTCGAGCAGGGCGGCGAGCAGATCGAACTGGAGATCGACCTCTCCTGGCCGCGCCCCGCGGCGTGAAGCGGTGACGGGGACGGGGACGGTCGAGCCCGGGCCCTGCGGCCCTGGAGCGCGAGCCTGCACCCGGCGAGGCTCGAAGGGGAGGAACCGAGCCCGAGGAGCCCGTCCATGAGCACCGACACCGCCAGCACCGAGGCCGTCGACATCCCGGCGCCCCAGATCGTCCACCTGCCCAGCAAGGGCGCGATCGTGGTCGGCATCGACGGCTCGCCGGGCAGCCGGGCCGCGCTCGAGGCCGCCTGCGACGAGGCGCAGTTTCGCGGCCTGCCCCTCGCCGCCGTGATCGCCTGGGCGGCACCCGAGGTGTGGGTCACCCCGCACCTGCTGGTCCCCTCGGCCCAGGAGATGCACGCTGCCGCCATCGACCTGGCTCGCGTCCAGATCCACGAGGTGCTCGCCGCCCGTGCCCGGCGGGGCGCCTCGGTCGCGGTGATCGAGCTGATGGCTGCCTCCGGACCGACCCCGGTCGTCCTCGAGCGGGCCTGCGCCGAGGCCACGATGCTCGTGATCGGTCACCGCGGCCGGGGTGCCGTGGCCAACCGGCTCATCGGCTCGGTCGGGCTGAGCGCGGTGGTCCACGCGCACTGCAGCGTCCTCGTCGTCCGGGTGCCGGACGACCAGCGCTCCGAGGTCGACGAGCACGAGAGCCACGCCACCTGATCCGGACGCCCGCAGGGGCTCACGGCCGCGCGGTGCCGCGCGAGGACTTCACCACGGTGAGCAGGACGACGCTCGTCTCGAGGGCCTCGAGGGTGTGGCGGGCGGTGGGGATGATGAGGAGGTCCCCGGTCCGGCCGTCCCAGGAGTCCGCTCCGGCGACGAGGCGGACCCGGCCGCGCCGCACCTCGAGGGTGGCCTCGCCAGGACCATCGTGCTCGGAGAGCGAACTGCCGGCGGTCAACGTGATCATGGTCTGCCGGAGGGTGTGCTCGTGGCCGCCGTAGACGGTGTCGGCGGCTCGTCCGCTGGCCGACCCGGCGGCGCGGTCGAGCTGCTGACGAGCGAGGGCGTCGAGGGAGAGCTTCTGCATCGGGCGTCCTTCCGCAGCCGGGGCGTCGAGGGTAGCGGCCCAACACCAGGGCGGGAGACGCGCTCGCTCAGCCCCGCGTGGCGCGGTCCTCGACGTCGGGCCCTGCCCTGCGTCAGAAGTCGGGGTCGTGATCGTAGCGGCTGGGTGGGTCCTCGGGATGGGCGAGTCGACTCAAGCGCTCGGCGGTGGCGCGGGCGGCGTCGGTGAGGTGTCCAGTGATCTGGCTCATATTCTGCCGTCGTCAGTCGGAGCACGCGACGCGCGGCCCGATGGTGCGCGGGTCCTCGACCCGGGCCATGCTCGACCCGTGTCCGTCCTCACCGCATTCGCCGAGGCACTGCGCTCCGGCGCCGTCGAGGTCGTCGACCTCACCACGCCGCTGCAGGAGTCGACGCCGATCCTCGAGCTCCCAGAGCCCTTCGCGAACACGTCGCGCTTCCGCCTCGAGGAGCTCTCCCGCTACGACGACCGCGGCTCGGCCTGGTACTGGAACGACATCCACACCGGCGAGCACACCGGGACCCACCTCGACGCGCCGAACCACTGGGTCACCGGCCGCGACGGCCCCGACGTCTCGCAGGTGCCGCTGACGACGCTCGTCGCGCCCGCCGTCGTCGTCGACATGACCGCCGAGGTGGCGCGGGATCCGGACTTCCTGCTCGAGGTCGCGCACCTGGAGACGTGGCAGGCCGAGCACGGACCCCTCCCCGACGGCGGGTGGCTCCTCTACCGCACCGGGTGGGAGACCCGCGGCGCGACGCAGGAGGAGTTCATGAACGCCGACGCGGCGGGCCCGCACACCCCGGGGGTCTCGACCGAGTGCGCCCGCTGGATCGCGCAGGAGTCCCCGCTCTCCGGGTTCGGGGTGGAGACCGTCGGCACCGACGCGGGCGCGGCCGCCGGCTTTGACCCCCCGTTCTCGTGCCACCACTTCCTCATGGGGGCGGACAAGTGGGGCCTGACCAGCCTGCGCAACCTCGGCAGGCTCCCGACGACGGGTGCGGTGCTGCTGGTCAGCCCGTTGCCGATCGTCGGCGGGTCCGGGAGCCCGGCGCGGGTGCTCGCTCTGGTGGAGCAACCCTGATGGGCACCGTCGCCGAGCAGGTCGGGACGCTGCTGGCCGAGCTCGGCGTCAGACACGCGTTCGGCGTCGTGGGGAGCGGCAACTTCCACGTCACCAACGCGCTGCGCGCCGCCGGGGTGCCCTACACCGCGGCGCGGCACGAGTGCGGCGCGGCGACGATGGCCGACGCGTACGCGCGCACGTCGGGCGAGGTCGCCCTCGTCACCCTGCACCAGGGGCCGGGCCTCACCAACGCGCTGACCGGGATCACCGAGGCGGCCAAGAGCCGCACCCCGCTGCTGGTACTCGCCGCGGACACGGCCGGGTCTGCGGTCCGGTCCAACTTCCGGGTCGACCAGGACGCCCTCGCCCGCGCGGTCGGCGCGGTCCCCGAGCGCGTGCACAGCGCAGCCTCGGCCGTGGCGGACGTGGTGCGGGCCTACGGCGTCTGCCGAGACCAGCGGCGCACCGTCGTGCTCAACCTCCCGCTCGACATCCAGGCCGCTCCGGTGGTGGACGCGCCCGTGCCGCCGCGCACGGCGTGGCGGGCCCCGCGGCCCGACGCCGCCTCGGTGGCCGAGCTCGTCCGCCTGCTCGGAGAGGCCGAGCGCCCCGTGTTCATCGCCGGCCGCGGCGCGCGGGGTGCCCGGGACGAGCTGGAGGAGCTGGCCGAGCGCTGCGGGGCCCTGCTCGCGACGTCGGCGGTGGCCCACGGGCTCTTCACCGGCTCGCCCTGGTCGCTGGGCATCTCCGGGGGCTTCGCCACCCCCCTCGCGGCCGAGCTGATCTCCGGCGCCGACCTGATCGTGGCGTGGGGCGCGTCGTTGACGACGTGGACCACCCGCCACGGCGAGCTGGTCTCGGGCGCCACCCTCGTCCAGGTCGACGACACCCCCGAGGCCCTCGGGGCCCAGCGGCCGATCGCGCTCGGCGTCCTGGGGGACGTGGCGACGACCGCCGCCGACGTGCTCGAGCTCGCCCGCGAGAAGGCCACCGGCTACCGGACCGACGAGATCGGCGAGCGGGTGCGGACCGAGAGCCGGCACGCGGTACCCCCCGAGGTGGCCGGGGAGCGGATCGACCCGCGGCTGCTCACCGCTGCGCTCGACGAGGTGCTGCCCGCAGAGCGCACTGTGGCCGTCGACTCCGGCAACTTCATGGGCTACCCGGCCGCGCTGCTCGGGGTGCCCGACGAGACCGCGTTCTGTTTCACCCAGGGCTTCCAGTCGATCGGGCTCGGCCTCGCCACCGGAATCGGGGCGGCGCTCGCCCGTCCCGATCGGCTGGCGGTGGCGGCGTGCGGTGACGGCGGGTTCCTCATGGGCGTCGCCGAGCTGGAGACCGCGGTGCGGCTCGGGCTCGGGATGGTCGTGGTGGTCTACGACGACGGCGGGTACGGCGCGGAGTTCCACCACTTCACCGGGGCCGACCACGGCACCGTCCGGTTCCCGGAGACCGACCTCGCCGCGATCGCGCGGGGCTACGGGTGCGACGCGGCCACGGTGCGGTCGAGCGCCGACCTCGCCGCCCTGCGGGCCTGGCTGGACGGTCCGCGTCGGACGCCGATCCTGCTGGACGCGAAGGTCACCTCCGACGGGCCCGCGTGGTGGCTGGCCGAGGCGTTCCGAGGGCTCCGAGGACACTGACGAGCGACGTCGTCGTCATGGTGTCTGCTCCCGCCGTCGCGCCGAGAGGCCCGACCGGTACTGCTTGGGCACCGGCAGCCCGCGGTAGTCCTGGTCGAGGGCGGCGTTCCAGGTCCAGTAGGGGTCGACGAGATGCGGGCGGGCGATGGCACAGAGGTCCGCGCGCCCGGACGCGATGATGGTGTTCGCGTCCGCCACGGAGGCCACCGCCCCGACGGTGATGGTCGGGATGCCGGTCTCCTGGCGGATCCGGTCGGCGAACGGGGTCTGGTAGAGCCGCCCGTACTTCGGGGCCGCGTCGGTCGAGGTCTGGCCGGTCGACACGTCGATGACGTCCGCGCCGTGCGCGGCCAGCATCGGGGCGAGCGCGACCGCGTCGTCGCCCGTGAAGCCCGGGCCGATCCCCTTCAGGCCCTCCACCCAGTCCGTGGCGCTGATCCGCACGCTGACCGGCTTGTCCGCCGGCCACACCGCCCGCACCGCATCGAGGATCTCCAGCGCCAGCCGGGCCCGATTCTCCAGCGGGCCGCCGTAGGCGTCGGTCCGCCGGTTCGACAGGGGGGAGAGGAACGACGACACCAGGTAGCCGTGGGCGTAGTGCAGCTCGAGCAGGTCGAAGCCGGCCTCCGCCGCCCGCCGCGCGGCGTCGGCGTGGGCGGCGACGACCTCGTCGATGTCGTGCTGCGTCATCTCCCGCGGGACGGGGCTGTCGGGACGGTAGGGGAGCGGGGAGGGGCCGAGGATCTCCCAGACCTGCTCGGCGGGCAGCGGGTCGTCGATGCCCTCCCACATCGCCTTCGTCGAGCCCTTGCGCCCCGAGTGGCCGATCTGCGCGCCGATGAGAGCCGGGGTCTCGGCGTGGACGAAGTCGACGATCCGTCGCCAGGCCCGGGTCTGCTCGTCGTTCCAGAGCCCGGGGCAGCCCGGCGTGATACGGCCCTGCGGGGTCACGCAGGTCATCTCGGTCATGACGAGGCCGGCGCCGCCCACGGCCCGCGACCCCAGGTGGACCAGGTGCCAGTCGGTGGGGACGCCCTCGACCGCCGAGTACTGCGCCATGGGCGAGACGACGATCCGGTTCGGGAACGTCACTCCCCGCAGGCGGAAGGGGTGGAACATCGGTGGGGTGCCCACGGCGACCTCGAGACCCATCGCCCGGGTCTGCTCGGCGAGCCACGCGTCCAGCCGGCCCACGTACTCGGCGTCGCGCAGCTGCAGGTTGTCGTAGGTGACCCGCTGGGAACGGGTGAGCAGCTGGAACACGAACTGCTGCGGCGCGAGGTGGCGGTAGCGCGCCAGCCCCTCGAACCACTCGAGGCTCGTCTGGGCCGAGCGCTGCAGCGACGCGACGACGGGTCGGCGTTCCTCGGCGTAGGCCTTCAGGGCGGCGTGGACCCCGCCCGAGTCGCCTTCGCGGTCCAGCGCCCCGGCCAGCGCGATCGCGTCCTCCAGTGCGAGCTTCGTGCCCGACCCGATGGAGAAGTGCGCCGTGTGCGCGGCGTCGCCGACGAGCACGACGTTGCCCGCCGCCCAGTGCTCGTTGCGCATCACCGTGAACGACAGCCAGCCCGAGTTGTTGCCCAGCAGGCCGAAGCCCCGCAGGTGCTCGGCGAACACCTGCTCGCAGAAGCGCATCGAGGCCTCGTCGTTCTCGCCGGGCCTGCGCTCGACCGCCGCGTACGCGTCCAGTCCGGCACGCCGCCAGGTCGCCTCGTCGGTCTCGACGATGAACGTGGAGCGGGTGTCGTCGAAGGGATAGACGTGCGCCCAGAACAGGCCGAAGCGGGTCTCGACGATGAGGAACGTGAAGCAGTCGAAGGGCCGCTCGGTGGCGAACCAGGCGTACTTCGCGGTGCGTCCCTCCCGGGACGGGACGAACTCGGACGCCAGCGCCTCGCGGGTGCGGCTGTTGACCCCGTCGGCGGCGAGGACGACGTCGTTCGCGGCGCGCAGCTCGTCCAACGGTGGCGCCTCGGTGCGGTAGCGCACGTCGACGCCGAGGTCGGCCGCGCGCTCGCCGAGGATCTGCAGCAGCCGCGTGCGCTCCAGGGCGGCGAAGGCGTGGCCGTCGGAGCGCTCGACCGTGCCGAGGAAGTCGGTGTCGATGGCCGACCAGTGCCGGAACTCGGCCTCGATGCGGTCGATGGACGCCGGGTCGGCGTCGGCGATGCTCTGCAGGGTCTCCTCGGAGAACACGACGCCGAACCCGAAGGTGTCGTCGGCGGCGTTGCGCTCGTACACCACGACCTCGCGCTCGGGGTGGGACTTCTTGGTGAGGATCGCGGTGAACAGCCCGCCCGGGCCGCCCCCGATGCTGGCGATCTTCCGGACCGTCATCGATCAGAATCCCGACGTCGCTGAGGTGCTCGAAGCGCAGCCCGAGGTCGGTGACGACGACCGCGAGGTGGGCGAGGGCGGCGCGGACCCCGGCCGCGGCGCACGGGGCGAGGTCGTCGGACGCGGCGAGGGCGCGCAGGGCGTCGTAGACGCCCAGGAGCTCGGTCTCGGTGGCCGTGAGCTCGGTGCCCACCAGGTCGGTGCTCATCGGGGTCCTCCTCCTCACCCGGTGACGACGAAGGCGGCGCGCTGCTGCTCGGCGCGCACGTCGGTGAGGCGCTTGGCCTTGAGCTCGAAGCGCGGCAGTTCGTCCGGCGCGGCGCGGCGCAGCAGGAACCGCAGGCCCTCGTGGGCGTCCGCGAGCGCCCGGCCGAGGTCGCGGGACAGCCGCTCCCAGCCGTCGTCGGGCACCGTCGGGGAGCACTCGACGAGCAGGATGACCTCGTCGCGGCCGTCCAGGTGCTCCAGGCGGACCTGGAACTCCTCGATCCCCGCGAACCCCCGCACGATCGCCTCGATCGCGCCCGGGTAGACGTTGGTACCGCGGACGAGCTTCATGTCGTCGACCCGGCCGATGATGCCGCCCTGGTAGAGGTCGAAGGTGCGCCCGTTGTGCGCGGTCTCGGCGGGGACCTTCACGACGAGGTCGGCGGTCCGGTAGCGCAGCAGCGGCGTCGTCGAGCGGCCGAAGGAGGTACACACCCGCTCACCGCGCTCGCCGTAGGGCACCTCGAGGCCGGTGGAGGGGTCGACGACCTCCTCGATGAAGTGGTCCTCGATGACGTGGCAGCCGCCGGGCTGGACCGCGCCGATCTCCCGCCCCGGCGTGGCCGGCTCGAACATGACGATCGTCGAGACCTCGGTCATGCCCGCGGTGTCGATCGCCTTCGCGCCCCACAGCCGCTCGATCAGGGCCTTGGTCTCCGGGATCGACCCGGCGGGCTCGCCGGAGAGGATCAGGGTGTGGACCGGGGTCGACGGCAGGTCGACGCCCCTCGCCTCGGCCTCCCGGGCCAGGCGCAGGGCGTAGGTCGGGGTGGACGCGACGACGGTGGCCCCGAAGTCGACGATCTGGGCGACCCGGTTCGGCGTGGTCTGCGCGCCGCCGGGGACGGTGAGCGCCCCGAGCTTCTCCAGCCCGTAGTGCAGGCCCCAGAAGCCGATGAAGCTCCCGTACCCGAAGGCCACGTAGCCGACGTCGTGCGGTCGCACGCCCGCGCCCCACAGCGCGTAGCACCACATCTCCGCCGCCCAGGACCAGTCCTTGCGGGAGTCGAGCGCGCGGAGCGGGGTGCGCCCGGAGGTGCCGCTGGTGGTGTGGACGCGGATCGCAGCCTCCGGCCCGACCACCGGGAGCTCCCCGTAGGGCGGCCGGGTGTCCTGGCCGGCCATCCACTCCTCACGGGTGAGGAAGGGAATCCGCCGCACGTCGTCCCACCGACGGAGCTGCTCGGGCTCGATCCCGGCGAGCGTGCGCGCGTAGTGCGGGCTCCGCGCCTTGGCCCACGCGACGGTGTACCGCAGCTTGGCGAGCTGGAGCTCGCGCAGCTGCTCCCGCGGCAGCGTCTCGGTCTTCGGGTTCCAGTAGGGCTGGTCACTCATATCGTCTTCCTTACGACGATCAGAGAAACACACTAGCGTGACGCACGACCGCGGCACCAGGAGGAGCTCATGACCATCTCGCTCGTCAACCCGGCGTCCCTCGCGAGGCCGAGCGGCTTCACCCACGCGGTGCGGTGCGGGCAGACCGTCTGGCTCTCCGGGCAGACGGCGCTCGACGTCGAGGGGCGCATCGTTCCGGGCGGCATCGTCGAGCAGTTCCGCCAGGCGCTCTCCAACGTGCTCACGGCGCTCCGCGAGGCGGGGGGCGATCCGACGCGCCTCCTCTCGGTGACGATCTACCTCACCGACATCCCCGACTACCAGGCGCACGGCCGCGCGATCGGCGAGGTGTGGCGGGAGCTGGTCGGGACCGACTACCCGGCCATGACCGGGGTCGGCGTCACCGGGCTCTGGCAGCCCGAGGCACTGGTCGAGATCCAGGCGGTCGCCGCGGTGTGAGGACGTGCTCAGTCCCGGACGACCGTGCGGACGTGCGCGGCGGCCGGGGCGGCCAGGAGCTCCCGGAGCCGGGCGAACAGGGCCTCGGCGCGCAGGCCGATCCAGTCCCCGGGCAGCGCCTCGAGCGGGAGTCCGGGGTCGAGGTAGGGCAGCCGGCGCCATGCCGTGACCGCCCGGACGTAGTCGGCGAACGCGGCCGGTTCGTCCTGCGCCGGACCGTGCTCCCAGCGATCGGCGAGCCCGGAGAACCGGCGCAGGTAGTCCGCGTACGTGGCCTCCAGCGTCTCGAGGTCCCACCAAGCGGTGATGGTGTCGCGGGGCGACCGCGAGGAGAGGTGTCGTGCGCGGAAGACGTCGGTGAAGCCCTGCAGCCCCGAGCGATCGAGAGCGCCCCGGACGGCGTCGTCGAGGTGCCCGGGGGCGACCCACGTCCCCGGGCCGACCGTTCCCAGGCCGAGCCGGGTCAGCGTCGTCCGCAGCTGGTGGCGCTTGTCGCGCTTCGCCTCCGGGACGGAGAACACCACCAGCAGCCATCCGTCGTCCACGGTCGCGCGACGCCGGCCGTAGATCCGGTCGTCGCCCTCGACGAGGATCTCCATCGCCTCGGCGGACGCCCGGTAGCCGGCGGCCCGCCCCCGCTTCTCCGCGTCCAGCCAGCCCCGCTTCTTGAGCCGGAAGACGGCCGAGCGCGTGGCCTGCTCGTCGACGTCGAGATCGGCCATCAGACGCACGATGCTCGCCACCGACAACCACCCGCCCAGGTCCCGCGCGTAGAGCCCGAAGAGCGACACGATCAGCGCCCGGGGCGCGGCCGTCTCGCCGGCCTCGTCCTGCGCTGCCACCTCGAGCGAGGGACCGGGCGGACTCACGACGGTCACCGTACGGCGCCGAGGAGTCCGACCTAGCGAGCGCTCGACGATGGCGCGTCGAGGGAGGCCTCGGGCCGGGTCGGCTCGAACAGTTCGACGGGGTTGCCGGCGGGGTCGTCGATCAGGACCTGACGACCGCCCACCCCGTCGACGACGTCGTTGCGGAAGTGGACGCCGCCGGCGCGGAGGCGGCCGACCACGGCGTCGAGATCGCCGACCTCGAGGGAGAAGCGGTTCCAGCCCCCAGGCTGCGGTACCCGTCCGTCGGGCATCGCCTGGCCGCCCCCGGGCCCACCGCCCGGGGCGCTGAGCACCAACCGCAGGTCGCCCCGGGTGAGCATGGCGAAGGTGGGCGCCGGGTGCATCAGCTCGGTGAAGCCGAGGTGGCCGGTGTAGAAGGAGATCGCCGCGTCGACGTCGTCGACGATGTACCGAACGCTGACCGTGGCCATGGGCCCGACCTCCCCTGCGCGGTTCTCCGAGCCCGGAGCGTGCTCCCCCGCGTGGTGACGGTTCAAGTGCTGCCACGGCTGGGCACACTTCGACGATGCTCCGGAGGCAGGCCGCAGGCGGGGTTGTCCTCGATCAGCGGGGGCTCGTGGCGGTCGTCCGTCAGCGGGCCCGGACGTGGTCGCTGCCCAAGGGCCATGTCGAAGCCGGGGAGAGCGTGCTCGACGCGGCCCGGCGCGAGATCCACGAGGAGTGCGGCCTCGCCGACCTGGGAGCTGGTGCGCGACCTGGGGTCGTACTCCCGGCTCGGCTTCGGCCGCGGTCTCCCCGAGCGCAAGACGATCACGCTGTTCCTCTTCCGCAGCCCCGACGCCGGCCTCCGACCCCGCGACCCCGCCAACCCGGAGGCTCGCTGGGTGCCGCGGGAGTCGGTCGCGGAGCTGCTCTCGCACCCCGCTGACGCCAGGTTCTTCACCCACCGCGTCCTGCCGCTGTTGGACGAGGCCTGAGCGGATGGGCGCCGCGGGTCGGCTTCCGGATCAGACCGGCATGGCCGGGTGGCCGGGCTGCGGGCCCTCCGCCGTCTCCAACTTCGGGTCGGCGCCGAAGCGGTTGGGGCCGCGGGTGCCCTCGAGGCAGACGAAGACCAGCAGGACGATCGTGCCGACGACCGGGATGAGCTGGATGAGGAACCACCAGCCGGACCGGTCGGTGTCGTGCAGGCGCCGCACCGTCACGGCGATCGACGGGATCAGCACGGCGAGGCCGTAGATCGAGCCGAGGAGACCGGGGCTGAAGCTGGCCGCCCCGCCCATGGCGTAGGCGTTGGCCGTGCCGGTCACGGTGTCGACGATCCCCAGCACGACCGAGATGGCCAGGTTCACCAGCACGAACATCCAGAACTCGGTGCGGCGGGCGCGTCCGCCGAAGTCGGCGTACTGCCGGAGTGCCTTCAGGTACCACTGCATGGCGCTGTTCTCACAATCGGTGAAGGTGTGGGGCTGCCCCCGGTCTCGATGACTCGAAAAGAGTAGCGAGACGTGCGGCGAGGTGCACTGCTCTGTCACAGTGAGTATCGAACTGTGATCTCGCAGCGGGCCGCGACCTTGAGAACACCCCCCGGACGGCCCACTGGGCGGGCGGCCGAGGGCGCGTATAGCGTGCTCCGGCGTGACCTGGCCCATGGTGACCTCGGACGAGGACCGGCTGCGCCGGATCGAGATGGTCACCGACACGGCGCTCGCGCACCTGGCCGTCGAGGATCTGCTGGTGGAACTGCTCGATCGGGTGCGGACCCTCCTCGACGCCGACACCGCGGCGGTCCTCCTGCTGGACCCGTCGTCGACCCACCTGGTGGCGACCGCGGCCCGGGGGATCGAGGAGGAGGTGCGCCAAGGGGTGCGCATACCTCTCGGGAGGGGGTTCGCGGGACGGGTCGCCGCGGAGCGGCGCCCGGTGATCCTCGAGCAGGTCGACCACTCGACCGTGCTCAACCCGATCCTGCAGGAGAAGGCGATCCGCTCGCTGCTCGGTGTCCCGCTGATCGCCGAGGGCGCGGTCCTGGGGGTCCTGCACGTCGGCACCCTGACGAGGAGGCGGTTCGTCGACGAGGACGCCGAACTGCTCCAGCTGGCGGCCGACCGCATCGCGTCGATGACCAGCACCCACCTCAGCGAGCTGGAACGGGCGGCCGCGGCGGCGCTGCAGCGCAGTCTGATGCCGGGAAGCCTGCCCTCCGTGGCGGGCCTGGAGTTCGCGGCCCGCTACATCCCCGGCGACGCCGGAGGCCTGGGCGGGGACTGGTACGACGTCTTCACCCTGCCCTCGGGCCGGCTGGGCGTGGTGATCGGCGACGTCGTCGGGCGGGGGCTGCAGGCGGCCGTCGTCATGGGACGGCTGCGCAGCGCGCTGCGGGCCTTCGCCCTGGAGGAGGACGACCCGGCGGAGGTCCTCGAACGGCTCGACGGGAACGTGCAGCACTTCGAGGACGGCGTCATGGCGACGGTGCTGTACGCGATCTTCGAGCCGTCGATGGACCGGGTGACGCTGTCCACGGCCGGCCACCTCCCGCCCATCGTCGCCTCACCCAGCGACGGCGCCGCCCTGATCCAGATGCCCGTGGACCTGCCGGTCGGTGTCTCGGTCGGCCCCCCGCGCCGGTCCACCGTCATCGACCTCCCGCTCGGCGGGCTGTTGTTCCTCTACACCGACGGACTGGTGGAACGCCGGGGACGATCCCTCGACGTCGGCCTGGAACTGCTGAGCGAGGCGGTAACCCTCGACGAGGTCGAGACGGTGTGCACCACGGTCCTCGGCCGGCTGGTCGGCAGCGATCACGTGTCCGACGACGTCGCGATGCTCGTCGCCCGCCGGCTCCCGACCGAGCAGGTGGTGCCCCTCGACGTCGTGCTGCCGGCGGCCCCGCGCTCGCTGGGCGAGGTGCGGTCCGCGATGCGGCGGTGGCTGAACGCGGCGCACGCGCCCCCGGAGGTGACCGCCGACCTGCTCGTGGCCACCAGCGAGGCCTGCTCGAACGTCGTCGAGCACGCCTACGGCCCGGGCGGCGGGACGGTGACGGTCCGCGCGGGCCTCGAGGGCGGCGAGGTCATCGTGATCGTGCGCGACGACGGTCAGTGGCGGTCGGCCCGCGGTGAGGGCCGGGGGCGGGGCACCACGCTGATGCGGCAGTGCTGCGACGAGGTGGACGTGGCCACCGGGGTGGCCGGGACGACGGTGACCCTGCGCCGGCGCCTCGAGAAGGGCACGGTATGACCAAGGCGACGGTGCTGGTTCGCCCCGACCACTCGCGGGTGCACATCGACCTCTCCGGGGAGGTCGACCTCGAGAACGCCGCGACCGTCGAGGAACAGCTTGCCGCCGCGATCCCGAACCACCTCACCGCCGTCACCCTCGACGTCTCCGGCCTCGACTTCATCGACAGCGTGGGACTACGGATCCTGTTCGCCCTGGCGGCGCGCCTCGACGTGCTGCAGATCGAGCTGGAGGTCATCGCCGCGGTCGGCTCGCTGGCGCGGCGGGTCCTCGAGCTCTCGGGCTTCGAGGCCGTCGTCGAGCTCGCGCCGAGGCGGCCGACGACGTCGTCGTGACGGGCCGGGATGCACTGGCCACCCCGAGGCGTCGAGCGCACCATGGACGGCGGGAGCGTGCCCCGGTGGGGAGCCGCCCCGCTGCGAGGGGAAGCCTCCGATGAACGTCGTCGTGACCATCGTCGTGGTGGTCGTCCTGCTGACCGTCGTCCTGTCGTCGATGACGTTCCGCCTGGTCCAGCAGTACGAACGGGGCGTCGTCCTGCGCTTCGGTCGTCTGCTGCCGGCGGTTCGCCAGCCGGGCCTGCGCGCGATCGTCCCGGTGGCCGACCGGATGCGGAAGGTGTCGGTCCAGACGGTGGTGCTCGACGTGCCCTCGCAGGGCACGATCACGCGGGACAACGTCACCATCGGCGTGGACGCGGTCGTGTACTTCCGCGTCGACGACCCGGTCCGTGCCGTCATCAACGTCGAGAGCTACGTCCGGGCCACCTCGCAGGTCGCCCAGACGTCGCTGCGCTCGGTGATCGGTCGCTCGGACCTGGACACCCTGCTCTCCGATCGCGCGCGGATCAACGCGGAGCTGCGGGACGTGATCGACGCCCCGACCGAGGACTGGGGCATCGTCGTCGAACGCGTGGAGATCAAGGACATCTCGCTGCCCGAGGGAATGCGTCGCTCGATGTCCCGTCAGGCCGAGGCGGAGCGTGACCGGCGGGCCCGGGTCATCGCCGCCGACGGTGAGCTGCAGGCCTCGAGCAAGCTCTCCCAGGCCGCGGAGAGGATGAGCGGCACGCCGGGAGCGCTGCAGCTGCGGCTGCTCCAGACCGTGAACGACGTGGCGGCGGAGAAGAACAGCACGCTGGTGATGCCGTTCCCGGTCGAGCTGCTCCGCTTCTTCGAGCAGGTCACCGCGACGAGCTCCGGCTCGAGCACTGCCCGGTCGTCGGGGGGTACCCACGATCTGGTGGAGCCGTCGAGGGAGGTCGCGGGGCCGAGCGCCGCGGAGGCGGAACCCACGGAGGAGCCGCTGCTCACCACAGACGACCTGGAAGGTCGTCGGTGAGCACCGTCAGCTCCTCGCGGCTGACGACGGTGTAGGTCGCCGCGACCCGCTCGTCGTACTCGGCCAGGCTCAGCCGCCCCTGCTCGAGGGCACGCGTGAGCCGCTCCACGACCAACGCGCGCTCCCGGTCGGAAGCGCGGACCCCGCGGCGCTCCGCGTCCACCTGCTCCGCCGTCCCGTCGTCGTCGCCCGACCCGGTGTGGTCGTGGCCGCCTGCCCCCAGAGCCTACGAGCCCGGGTGACCCTGACCGGCGTCGTTCGGGGTCGGTGCCCCGGGGCCGGCACGACGACGGGCGGCCCCGGGGACGACGCCTCAGAAGTACGTCCTGCGACCGACCGGCCGTCCGACGGCGCCCAGCAGGGTGAGGATCAGGCCGACGACCAGGAGGATCCAGCCGATGGTGACGATGATGCTGGGCACGGGCGCGAGGTATCCCAGCACGATGAGGATGATTCCGAGAATGATCACGGTGTTGTGCCTCCGCAGGTCGGGGGAGCGGTTCCCGGGACCATCCGAATCGTGTTCGGCGAGCCGGTCCCGGCACAGCGGAGAACGAGGCCCGCAGGGGGGCGGTGCGAATGACCGCCGAATCACGTCACAATTGCGCCACACGCACCGGGAGCCCTCGCGACCGGCCGAACCGCGTCGGTGCGGACGGACCGGGCAGGGCGTCCGACCCTTCGGTCCGCGCAGCCCAGGGAGTCCTCGGGCTGGCCGACAAGCACGGCCCGAACCGCCTCGAGGCGGCCTGCGCCCGCGCAGTCGAGGTCGGCGACCCGTCCTACCGCACCATCAAGGGCATCCTCGCCGCCGGCACCGAAGCCCAACCCATCATCCGCGCTTCCGGGGATGGCGGCGCCCGCGGCGCACCTGCACGGCCCCGAAGCGCTGTTCGCCGACCCACCAGCAGAGCTCACCCCGCGGCCACCGGATGTCGTCTCGGTCGCCGCGGACGTCGTCCCCGCGGCCACCACGAGCACGAATGTCGTCCCCCTGCCCACCACGTCCACCAAGACGAAGGGACCCAACCGGTGAGCGCCGACGAGGGACTGCGCGAGGCGCTCCGCGCCCTGAAGCTCTCCGGGATGCGCGTCCTGGCCGAGCTCGGCCGGCCCGGCAGCGATGCGGATCAAAGGTGGCGACCCGCCCGTCCCAGCGGGCATCGGTGGGAGCCGGCCCGGTGAGCGTTTCCTTTAGCCGCGCCAGCCGTTCTCGGAGCAGAGCGAGAGGGGGTCGGTGATGGGGCAGCACCGCAAGCAGCGCACCGCGAGATCAACCCGCGGGTCAGGTGGGGCGGACAACCCGCCTCAGACGCCCGAGCCGCCTCCGTCGGGCCATCGAGCCCCGGCACCCGCTCGAGAGGACCCGCGGTCAGCGCATGGGGTCGGTGCTCGGGCCCTGGGGGACCTTGCCAACGTCGCCCGCACCGCCCGCCGGACGGGCTGGACCTTCGGGAGCGAGGTCCTCGCCTCGGCCGACACCCGCCGGGTACCGACGCCCCCCCAGGTCCGGGCAGCCGACGGCCTTCCTCGCCGCTACGCCACCCACCAGCCAACCGCACCGTTCACCATGTTCAGCGGACGCCAGGAGATCTCCCCGAGAGAACCGCAACCGTTTAGGTTCCCGGCGCGGATCTGACCGCGGCTGGTGAGGCCCCCCTCGCTCGCAGGTTGGCGCTGCCGGGTGACGGTGAGACTGCGAGACGTAGATCAACGGGGAGACGCTGGTTCACCCCGGTCATCCGAGCTGTTCGCGATCTCCTCGATCTCGAACAGTCATGGGGCGTGTAGGCGCAACTTCGCGACGGTCCAGGGTGCGACCGCCAGGCAGGCGGCTCGACCCTGCAGGAGCCGGAACCCATTCGAGGTCTGGCTCCCAGCGGGTAGGGCCACGTTTCAGGCGAGCGGCGCCTCCCCCAGAAGCACGGTCGGGGTGATCACGCTGATGGAGAAGCCGAGCAGTTCGAAGATCAGAGCGATGAGGAACAAGACCGCCACGGCTATGGCAAGCATCGTTGGGCTCCTTGGTCGGGAGACCGAATATCGGGCACGTCGTGGCCTCGTCCGTAAGCGCCATGCCGCGTGGCGCCCGCGGTGTACACGCCCGGGCGAACGGGCTCGCGGCCATACCCGGACCCCCGTTCGGCTCGGCCATCGTCGTCTCTCCACGGACACGCAGAAGCTGCCTGTCCAGGCCGCGGTGGCCTCGCGGCCTGCTGTTCTACCGGGTCCTCGAGCTCGCCGTCATCCACGACCCCGCTGACCAATGTCGACGGCACGTGAAAACTGACTGTGCGGCATCCGAATTTTGACCCCTCTGGGCCGTGACCCTGGCTCACACCGAGCTGGGGAGGGCGAAGGGGTGTTGCGCGTGGAGGATTGGGCAGAGGTCCGCCGGTTGCATCGATCGGAGGGGATGCCGATCAAGGTGATCGCGCGGGTGATGGGGCCATCATGTCGGTGCCGTTTCTCACTCATTGCGCTTCCGCGTGCGGCTCGCGGTGAACGAGAGGAGAAGGGCGGCGGTCTGCGGCGAGCACTCGAGCATAGGCGAGTGTCCAACGGGTAGCATTTCAACTCGCGCGCCGGGGACGGCTCGGTACTCGAGGGCGGACGAGGATCGCCATCTCCGGTCTTTCTGACCGAAGATCACGAGCAGTGGGGCGCCGAGTGCTTTGATCCGGTCGGGGAGCGCGCGTTGGGTGAGGTAGTCGTCGGCTGCCCGCGACGTCGCGGTCAACGCGTGGTAGGTCATACCACCCAGATCATCGACGAGCTGTTGTGGGGTCTGATAGCCGGGCCGGCTGAGCGCGGTGCTCAGGCCCTGCCGGAGCAGGCCGTCCGTCCGGAGCTGCCAGAGCAGCCGGCCGATGATCGGGGTGAACAGGAGCTGGCTGGCGAGCCCGTTGGAGATGAAGGCTTCGGGTCGGGGACCGGTGTCGATGAGCGCGAGCGCGGTCACCAGCGCGGGTCGTTGCTCGGTGAGGGCGGTGGCGACCGAGCCGCCGGTGGAATGGCCGACCACGATGGCGTGCCTCATGCGGAGCTGATCCAGTGCCGCGCCGACTCGGGCTCCCTGCTCTGGGATCTCGTAGCCGAGACCAGCCGGTTTGGCTGACCGTCCGTGCCCGAGCAGGTCGATTCTGATGACGCGATGGGATCTGACCAGCAGCGGAACGAGCGGGTCCCACCAACGGCTGGACCCACCGAGGCCGTGGATCAGCACGAGCGGCGGGGCATCGAGTGGGCCCTCTTGGCTGACGAAGATCTTCTCGCCGTCGAGACGCAGGAGCGGATCATCCCTCGTGGCTTCGGCATCCTGGCGGTCCACGGCCGTCGTGTTGCCCAGCAGCGTGCCGACGATCGCTGGCAGGGTGGGGCGGGCGATGATGCGTCGTCGTCGACGGCGACCCAGGCGCCTGGAGTGGGGGTTCCTGTCAGGGGGTTGCGGAGCGGCGTCGTCGAACCGACTGTCGAGCCCGGAACGATGAGTAGCTGTCATGGGCGCACTGTTGCCTTCGGTGCGCGCCGGGGGCTTGTTCCGGTCGGTTCGTTCTCGGCCTCGGCTCGCGGGTCCTATCGCAAAGCCACTCAACGGTGGCCCCTCCAAGGTGGGCCACTCACGCCGCCCCACGTCACGGATCTACACCGCTTCACGGGACGCATCCATGATGTGGGCGAGAATCGGGCTGGCGTCTGGGTGGTTTGCGCCGAGCTGCTGCAGGGCGAGTTGCGCAGCGTTGATTGCGACCTCTGCGAGCAGTCCGGGCGCGGCAGATTGGTCTGTGGCCACGGCGAGGTTGTTGCCGCGATTGACCGCCGGTCGGGCCTGCCATGTCGTCCCGGGTAGGTCGATGGCCCCGGTGCAGTGCGTGCGCACGGCACTGCGGTGCCACTGTGTGGCAGTGCGCCAGCCCGGCCAGGCCTGGTCGAGGAGACGCTCCACGCGGCGTTCGGCGTCGCTCTTCCGTTCGCCTGGGGCGCATGCGGCGGAGATTTGAATGAGGTCATGCCCGGGTGGCGCCAAAGTGGGGTCGGCGAGGCTGTAGCGGGCGGCGTAGATCCGGTCATCAAGGTCTATCACCCGGAACCAGTCCGGGCCACCGGCGGTGCGCAGGCCCAGGTCGACCGTTGCCACACGGGCGCTGGGCCAGTCGAGCGATCTGTCGCCGGTCAGCTGGCGCGCTGCGGCCAGGCTGGTGGCCACCATCGTCGGGCCTGTGGGCAGGGCGGGCACCCGTGTCTGGGTGCTTATCCGTACGCCCAGGCTGGTCGCTCGTTCGACAAGGAGATCGACCAGGGTGGACCATCCGCCGGCCACGTACCGGGCGCCGCCGGCAAGCGCTCGGCGAAGGCGTTGGTGAACGAAGGCGGCCGAGAGCCGGCCGGGGTCGTGGTCGAAGGTGGAGAGGAAAGAAACTCCGATGACCGCCTCAGCAGACTTCGCGTCAATGTGTCGGAGCAACCATGCGCGAAACGGTTCGTCTACCGGGGCCTGGGCTGGCAGGGCTGCGATGGCCTCGTTGAGTTCTGGCCACGGACCGAGCCTGCCGGCGGTGCGGGCGAGGCTGGCGTCGCGCGGTGCTTCCACGATGTCGGGTGTGAGATCGCGGTGCTCCAGCCATGCCCACCATGGCCCGTCGACGTAGACCGCGTGGGTACCGAGGTTGGCCCGGAAGGGGGCAGCCAGCGAGCGTGCTCGCCCGCCTGGCTCGGAATGTGCTTCGGCCATGCTCACGCGCCAGCTACGTTCGGCCGCCTCGATGGCGGCGGTGAGGCCGGTGAGCCCCGCGCCAATGATCATTAGGTCTGGTCCCATCAGACAAGCCCTCCTGTGTGGTGTCCTCCCGACCGGAAAGTGGCCGGGAACCTCCGGAGGGTTCCGGCTAACTTTCCTTACGTGGACCCAGAGATCGTCGCGGCTGCGCAGCAGGGAGACGCGCTCGCGTTGGACCGGCTCCTCGACGAGCTGGCTCCCTACGTCCGCCGCTTGTGCGCACGGATCGCACCGGCCACGGCCGACGATGCGACGCAGGAGGCCCTGCTGGCGGTCTTCCTGGGCGTGCCTTCGCTGCGTGCCCCCGAGGCGATCATGATCTGGGTGCGGTCGGTCACCGTCCGGACGGCGCTCCGGCTCGCCCGACAGCGTGACCTGAACGCCGTCTCGGAGGAAACGCTCATGGGCCGCTACACCTCCTCGCTCGAAGGGCTGGTGGACATCGATGATGCCCTGGCCTGCTTGCCGGTATCCCAGCGCATCGTGCTGGTCTTGCGCTCCCGGGAAGGCCTCAGCGAACAAGAGATCGCCATCACGTTGGGTATCCCTATAGGAACCGTGAAATCCCGGTTGCATCGAGCGAGGGCCGCGTTCCGGGAGGTGTGGGAGTCGTGATCGATCCCGTGGCGCTTCCCGATATCGACCCGATCGACCGCCTCGCCATCCTCGCGGCCGCCTTGCCTGGCGCCGCTATCGGGCAGCGGCGCATCGAGGCTCCGTTCGACGCTGTGTGGCGGGTCATCTCGGACCTGGAGCACGCCACTCCACGGTACGAACCCGGCGTCGCACACGTGCGTGTCATCGAGCATCATGGCGAGTTCCTCCGCGTGCTGGTGGAAGACACTGCCGGCCGCGAGGACATGATGGACGCCAGGCTGCGACCAGGATGGTGTCTGATGCAGTCCGTCGCAGTCGCTATTGGCTTCGCCGCCCGCCCTCAGGGCAGCATGACTCTGCTAGCTCATTTTGAGTACCGGCGCGTACCGAGCCCGGCCTCGGGCCCGACAGAGTCGCACGACCGCGCCGCCCTCGCGAAAATCGATCAGGAGCTCCGTGACATTGAACGACTCGCAACCCGGTATGGGCATTGAGTTGCGAGGCATCCTTCCTGGCGCGCATGAAGTCACGAGGTGCACCGAACCGCACCCGTTCGCACCGCGGGGTGGCAGCATGTGTCAAGAAGTCACTAACCGTTGCAGCGAAGGTCGCACTTGAGAATGAGCGTCGAAGGCAAAGGACGAGTTCGGGTGTGCTCCCAGCTGCCCGCCCTGGTCGGGCTCGGGCGAGCCAAAGAGGTCATTACTACGTGCCGCGCTGTCGTGGCCGAGGAAGCCCTGCAGATCGGGGCTCATGAACCGGGGCGCCCGGACCGACCACCTGGACACCACCCTCGACGAACTGGTCGACGGTCTCCTCGCGAACCCACCGACCGCAGTCGGTCTGGCCAAACGCGTCTCGGACGCCAGCGCCAAATCATCGCTCGCCGCCGCGCAGGCGGGCACGGAACTCGAAGGCACGGCCCAAGACCTGCTCATCCGTACCGACGCGTTCCGTGCCCGCCTGTGCACCGTCATAGGGGACGGGCATGATCGGTGACCGGTGGGGAGTGAGTGACAGCGAGATTGCGCGCTCCTACCCGTGCGACGACTTTGTCGCCGCTCCCACCCTGCAGGCGTGGCGAGGCGTGAGTATCGAGGCGCCGGTCGAAGCCGCATGGCCGTGGGTGGCACAAGTACGGCTGGCGCCGTACTCGTATGACTGGATCGACAACGCCGGCCGACGCTCACCCCGCGAGCTGGTCGGCCTGCCCGAGCCGCGGGTCGGAGACGCCTTCACCGCAGCCGGCGGTCGCGAACTGGGCCGGATCGTCTCGGTCGACCCGTCAAGACAGTTGACGGGCACCATCATGGGCGCCTTCATGTCCTACGTGCTCGTGCCCGAGAGCCGCGACCGGACCCGCCTGCTGCTCAAGGTCGTCATGAACACCAGCCGATGGGCGGCCCCCGGGCTCTGCGTCGGCGATCTGATCATGGCTCGACGGCAGTTGCTGACCCTGAAGCAGCTCGCGGAGCGGCACCAGCGGGGGCAGCGGAATCCGTAGCGACCGCCGACCAAGGAGATCGTCGTGTCCCGGAGGAAGAACGCACGAGCGGCCGGAAGGACGACACCGCTAGACCGTATGGAGGCCCGGCGCCTCGCTCGTAAGTTGGCGCGGGTCGCCGTCGCACTCGGTGACGGTGCCGCAATTACGGGAGGCGCCGGGTGTTGGTAGAGCGTACGTGGGTCGGTCTGGACGTTCACGCTCGTTCGGTCGTGGGGTGCGCGATCGACGACGAGGCCGGCGAGAATCCGCACTCAGCTTGATCTTTAACCCCGGCTTGTTCGGCTCGTCGCTCCTGTAGCGGCGCGTTTGCCCACGTCGTGCCGGGTGGCGCGGCGTTGGTTGCGGGAGCCGGGTGGGCGGCCGGGGCCGGGTCGGCTGGGTTTCGGTGCGGCGGCGGGACGGCTGGTGTGGCCGCGGAGGTGGCGAAACCCGCGACGCACCCGCGCGGGGGTCAGCCGGCCCGGCTCGGCGGGCCTCTCCCAGGGGCGTCGCAGGTCAGCAGCCAGCGGCCGGGCCAGGCGCAGCTGGGTGTAGGCGGCGATGATCAGCCAGGTCCAGCGGTCCGCGGCGGCGGGGGTCCGGATCTTCGGCGCGGTCCAGCCCAGGGTCTGCTTGAACAGCCGGAAGGTGTGTTCGAGGTCGAAGCGACGCAGGAACGACTGCCACCACCGGTCAACGTCCTGGGCGCTCGCGCCGGTGACCGAGGACCACAGCCAGACCGGTTTCGGGTCGTGGTTGCGGATTCCGGAGGTAATGGAGCGCTCGTTCCGATCGAAAAGAAGCAGCCGTTCCAACGGTAATGAAGCACCCGTTCCAGGGTTCTGAAGCAGCTGTTCCGGAGGTTCTGGAGCACCGCGCCCAGCAGGGTGTGGCGCTGCCGGGCCGGTGGGGTGATCAGCGACAGCCTCGCTCGGACATCAACTTGTCCGATCATGAGCGAGGTAGCCGATGGCGCGGCCCCGAACCGCCATGCGACACATCCGAGAAGCTCTGCGGCTGACCCATGAGGCGGGGCTCAGCGAACGCCAAATCTCCGCGTCGTTACAGATCGCGGCCTCCACGGTGCACCGGTATCTGCACCGGGCCGGGCAGGCCGGGCTGTCCTGGCCGCTGCCGGTCGAGCTCGACGACGCCGCGTTGGAGGCGGCGTTGTTCCCGCCGACGGCTCCGTCGACGGTGCCGCGCACCCCGCCGGATTTCGGGTGGGTGCACCGCGAGCTGCGCCGCAAGGGCGTGACGCTGGAGCTGCTGTGGATGGAGTACAAGCAGGCCCACTCCGAGGGCTTCCAGTACTCCCGGTTCTGCGAGCTCTACGCGGACTGGGCCGGGCGGGTCGATCTGGTCATGCGCCACCAGCATCGGGCCGGGGACAAGCTGTTCGTCGACTACGCCGGGCACACGATCCCGATTTACCCGCCGGACGCGCCGAGCTGGCCGGCCCAGGTGTTCGTGGCGGTGCTCGGGGCGAGCAACTACACCTACGCCGAAGCGACCGCCTCCCAGCAGCTGAGCTGCTGGATCGGCTCGCACGTGCGGGCCTTCGAGTTCTTCGGGGCGGTGCCGGCACTGCTGGTGCCGGACAACCTGCGCTCCGGGGTCACCAAGTCCCACCGCTACGAGCCGCTGCTCAACCGCACCTACAGCGAGATGGCCACCCACTACGGCACCGCGATCCTGCCCGCCCGAGCCAACCGGCCGAGGGACAAGGCCAAGGCCGAGGTCGGGGTGCAGATCGCCGAGCGCTGGATCCTCGCCACGCTGCGCCACGAGCGGTTCAGCAGCCTGGCCGAAGCCAACGCGGCCATCGCCGCGAAGCTGACCTGGCTGAACAACCGGCCCTTCTCCAAGCTCGACGGCACCCGCCGGATGCTGTTCGAGCAGCTCGACCGTCCGGCGATGCGCCCGCTGCCCGCGACCCGGTTCGAGCTCGCGACCTGGAAGACCGCCAAGGTCAACATCGACTATCACGTCGATGTCGACCGGCACTACTACAGCGTCCCGTATCAGCTGGTCGGGCACCGGGTCGACGTCCGGGTCAGCGAGTACGCCGTCGAGGCGTTCTTCTCGGGCAAGCGGGTGGCCAGCCACCGCCGCAGCACGGTCCGCGGCGGCTATTCCACCCAGGACGCGCACATGCCCGAACGCCACCGCGCGCACCTGGCCTGGACCCCGGAGCGCCTGGTGGCCTGGGCGCAGCGCACCGGCCCGGCCACCGCCGAACTGGTCACCGCGATCATGGACAGCCGCCCGCATCCCGAGATGGGCTACCGCTCCTGCCTGGGGATCATGCGCCTGTCCGAGCGCTACCCCCAGCCGCGGATGGAAGCCGCCTGCCGACGCGCCCTGGCCATCGGCGCCCGCTCCTACCGCAGCGTCGAATCCATCCTCGCCCACGGCCTCGAGACCGCGCCGCTGCCCGGCGCCGAACCCGCCGAGGCCCTGCCGCGCCAGCACGCCGGGCTGCGCGGCCCCACCTACTACCAGTAACCCCGGGAGACCCCTGATGCTGATCAACCAGACCCTCGAGCGGCTCCACGAACTGCGCCTGGCCGGGATGGCCGAGGCGCTGTCCGAGCAGCTCGAGCGCCCCGACCGCTACGACGAGCTGGAGTTCACCGACCGGCTCGGGCTGCTGCTCGACCGCGAGACCCAGGACCGCGACAACCGGCGGGTGACCCGCAACCTCAAGACCGCCCGGCTGCGCACCCCGGCCTGCGTCGAGGACCTCGACTTCCGCCGGGACCGCGGGCTGGACCGCAGCCACATCCTGCGCCTGGCCGAGGCCGGCTGGGTCACCGACCACCGCGATCTGCTGGTCACCGGGGCCACCGGCGCCGGGAAGACCTACCTGGCCTGCGCGCTGGCCCATGCCGCGATCCGCCGCGGCTACAAGGCGCTCTACTGGCGCCTGCCGCGTCTGCTCGGCGAGCTGCGCCTGGCTCACGCCGACGGCCGCGCCGCGGCGCTGCTCGCGAGCTGGACGCGCGTCGACGTCCTCGTCCTCGACGACCTCGGGCTCCAACCGCTGACCAGCACCCAAGCCGGCGACCTGCTCGAGGTCATCGAGGACCGCCACCAACGACGCTCGACCATCCTGACCAGCCAACTGCCGATCAAGGCCTGGCACGACAACCTCGGCGACCCCACCCTCGCCGACGCCATCTGCGACCGGCTGCTGCACAGGGCTCACCGCCTCGAGCTGCGCGGCGAGTCGATGCGCCGCACCACCGGCGCCGACGACCCGCCACCGCCCACGATCGGCCCCTCGGGCTGCTGACCCGGAAGCGAGGCCCCCGCGGCCCCTCGCTGCTGTCAGACTCGACCCCCCACCCACCCGAAGGAGGTGACCGGGAGCCAAGCCGTCGCCGACGCTCCGACCCGCCGGGTCGGCCCTGCACCAAAACCCCCGGACCAGACGCTTCAAAACCTCCGGACCGGGTGCTCCATTACGTCGGAATGCGCATCGTGGTCGCCGGGTAGCCGCTCGACCTGCAGGCGGATCAGGGTGCCGGCGATGATCGGGAGCTCGCCGGGATGGTCGGCCCACACCCCGCGGTGGGTCAGGCGTGGGGAGAGCCCGTCCCAGGCCGTGGCGCTGGCCCGGCCGTAGCGGCTGGTGTCGGTGGCGGTGGTGTGGGCCGGTGTCCACCAGGTCCCGGAGTTCGACAGGGCGAAGTCCGGGCCGTGCCGCGGCGGGCGCCCGGTGGCGGTGGCCGCGCGCAGGGTGCGGGGGCCGCGTAGGACCCGGTCCGAGCGCAGCCGACCCAGCAGCTCGACCGGCAGGTCGGCCAGCACGTGCGCCAGGCGGGTGATGTCGTAGCCGGCGTCGGCGACGATCAGGATCGGCGGGTCCCCGTCGCGCCATTGCCCGGCGGCGACGAGGCGCTCGAGGACCTCCCGGAGCTGGGCGGCGGTCACCGCGGTGGCGTCGTGGTCAGGGCCGATCCGGACCGCGTCGAGCAGCGCGGTCCACGAGCCGCGACCCGGTTCGAGGGCGGCCACGAAGGAGTACGGCCAGCCCGGGATCATCTGCGCGTTGCCCTTACCGCGGCCGTAGACATGGCAGAACATCCGCTCCGCGCTGGTCGGCGCGTCCGAGCGCAGCCACGGTGACACATCGACCGCCAGGACAAGGCGGCCATCGGCGGCTCGCGGGAGCAGCAGAGCGGCCAGTGATCGACGCAGCCGCGCCGGCTCGATCACCCCGCAGGACAACGCGTCATACATCGCGCCGTGCCCACGCCGGTGTTCGGCCACCAGACTCAGCTCGACCAGTGAGCGGACCGGGCCGTCGGCGCACAGGACCGCATCGGTGAGCTCGAACAGCGCATCCGCCCGCCCAGTGCAGGATCGGTAGAACTCCCACCGGAACCGGTCGAGTTCACCCTGCCGAAGCCGGGTGTCACCCGCGCTCGCACCCGGCCCGTAGGTCACACTCACCACCGCGGCCACCGCTTTCGTCTTCGAGCTCTGTGAGAGGAACCCGAAGAGGATCAAGCGGTGGCCGCCTCATGTACGGCCGACACGCCGCACGACCTGCATCAACTCGCCAACGGCCGCATCTCGAGGTTAAAGATCAAGCTCAGCGGGTGTCGCCGAAGACCGAAGCGATCGTGGAGTGGGTGCTCGCCCAGCCGGGCCCGGTGGCGGTGACCTACGAGGCCGGCCCGACCGGGTTCGGACTGGCCCGCGCGTTGGCCGCGGCCGGGGTGCGCTGCGAGGTGGTGGCGCCCTCGAAACTCGAACGCCCACCCGGCGACAAGGTCAAGACCGACCGCCGCGACGCCGAGCGGCTGGCTCGGCTGCTACGCATCGGGGAACTGCCCGCGGTGCGGGTGCCGACCGAGGCCGAGGAAGCCGCCCGGGATCTGGTCCGGGCCCGCGAGGACGCCCGCGGCGATCTCATGCGTGCCCGACACCGGCTCTCCAAGCTGCTGCTGCGCCAGGGCCTGGTGTGGGAGCAGACCGCCTGGACCGCCGAACATGAGCAGTGGCTGCGCGGCCACCACTTCGCCCGCCGCGGGGTGCAGCTGGCCTACGACGAGGCGTTCGACGCCGTGCTCAGCGTCCACGCCCGCCGCACCCGCCTGGACACCGAGATCGTCGCGATGGCCGCCGAGCCACCCTTCGCCGCCCCGGTGGGCCGGCTCGAGTGCCTGCGCGGGGTCTCCACGCTGACCGCGCTCGGGCTCTGCGTCGAAGTCGCCGACTGGCACCGGTTCACCGGCTCCACCATCGGCTCCTATCTGGGTTTGGTGCCCGCCGAGTACTCCTCGGGAGCTCACCGCGCCCAGGGCTCGATCACCAAGACCGGCAACGGCCACGCCCGACGGCTGCTCGTCGAAGCCGCCTGGCACCACCGCCGCCCGTATCGACCCCACCGCGCCCGAGCTCGCCGCGCCGACGACCAGCCGGCCGCGGTGCGCGACCGCGCCGAGAACGGCAACCGGCGCCTGCACCAGCGCTGGACCCGACTCGACGCCCGCCGCAAGCGCCCCACCGTCAGCGTCGTCGCCGTGGCCCGCGAGCTCGCCGGCTGGTGCTGGAGCCTGGCCGTCCTCGACTCACCGACATAGCCCGAGAACTGCCGCCGTGAACTGCATTCGGGGCGGCCCCAAGACCCCGACGGGAGCCGGTGGAAGGCAACGCGAGGAGGACCCGCGAGCTAGCTATGAGCAGCTCACGCCCAAGATCGTCCGCGGTTGCGGGCGAGGGCGACGCTCGCCCTCTAGAGCAGCGGAACACTCCCGACGAACACCCGGTCATGCGGTAACCAACCCGCTGTATATCAGCCTGACCGCGCGTCGACCGACACGCCTACTCACCGGCTCCCGCCGGGCCCATACCCGGTCCCCCACCAGCCGCCACGTCGCTCCCGCCGCGGCCATCTCCACCTGCCCACTTGACAGGGAACGCCTCCATATCAGCTAACTAAGACGAACAGAACGTATGAGGGAGCGCCAGCGGGCGTCACCATGAGGAGCTGGCCCTCTCGAGAGGGAACCCCGCAGGAGGACCCCAGGTCTGCCTGCGCGAGAATATCGTGTGGACCGGGCGCCCAATATCGGGGGCGCCGCCCTCACCGCAGCTCCTCCAGAGCGCTTCGAAACTCGGCGGAGTTCAGACAGAGCGCTTGCTGCTCGACCGCGACACGCAACGCTTGGTCGTCGGGCAGGAGCCGACAGCTCGCGAGGGCCCTGCGTGCTCCGCGGACAGCCGTTGGTGGCTGAGCGGCAAGCCGGCGGGCGAAATCCTCGGCTGCCCGGCCGAGCTCGGCGTCTGGCACCACGAGGTCTGCCAATCCAATGGCCGCTGCCTCGCTTGCCCCGATGACCTCACCGAGCAGGATCATCCGACGAGCGGCCGGCTCACCGACAATCCGCGGCAAACGAAACGTTGCGCCCATATCCGGGAGCAACCCGTACCGGGGTTCGATAAGGCCGACGCGGGCACCCTCTGCGAAAATCCGGAAGTCGCATGCCAGGGCTAGCTGACATCCAGCGCCGTATGCGTGACGGTGCACGGCGGCGACGCTAGGACAATCGAGGCGAGGAACCCACTCGAAGGCGCTCGCGAGCGCCAACCCCTTCTCCATGACCGTCTGGTCACTGTCGACTTGACCTTGCCCGGCGAGCAGATGATCGAATCCCTCACGGAGATCAAGGCCGGCTGAGAACGAGTGCGCCTCACCCCGGATCACGAGACAGCCAAGCGACGAGTCGCCCTCGAGTGCTGCGCCGAGGTCGACTAGCTCATCACGCATGAGGGGATTGACCGCGTTGTGCTTCTCCGGCCGCCGCAGCGTGACTGTGCCGATGCGGTCCTTCTGTTCGTAGCCGATGGTGCGGTACATGGCGCCTCCTAGGGTCCGAGTAGCGCATGTCTTGAAGCTAGACGCGATACGGCACGGGACTGTGACACGACGAAGTTACGGAGGGCCAATGTCACGATCGCTGGCCCACAAGGCCCCAATCCGGGACGAAGCCGCCCCGAAGATCGGTCGAGGTCGCGGAGGCTGGTGCGCAGCAGCCGGGGCTGCGCGCATGGCCCGCCAGCTGCGCCAGTTGCGGTGGTGCACGCCCGCGTGCTCGGAAACCACTGACCTCAGCCGAGCGGGCCGTGGTAGGCGAGACCCGTAGCCAGAGCGGCCCCCGCGAGTGACAGGTAGAGCAGCGCCCAAGCCAGGTGGACATCGCGCGCGCGTAGGTGGGCGGCGAGCGCGATGACGAAGTACGCGACCAGCCCCGCAGCGGCGGCTGTTTGAAGCCCCGGCACCGCCAATCCAACAAGTAGCCCTACCCCCGCCGAGCCAAGCAGAAGCCCGAACGGGACCATCAGCGATAAGGGAAGGCCCAGTCGCTGCGCGGTGTCGGCGATCATGGTGGCGCGCGTGAGGCTCAGATAGGCGGCATAGCCGCAGGCAAACGCAGCAATACCCGTGAATGTGAGGTAGATGGCGTACATAGGGCTCGACCTCCAGGGTGCTGTCCAGCGAGCAGGTGCTCGTCGAGCTTGCTGCCCGACGAGTGGTCGTCGCAGGAACAAGCCTTGCCAGGTTCCGACTCGACGTCTAATACACGCTCCCATAACCTGGTGGCATGGACGTTGATACGCGGCTGCTGCGCTACTTCGCCGCCGTTGCCGCGGACGGAAACCTCACCCGCGCGGCGCAGCGGCTGTTCGTGTCCCAGCCGGCGCTGACCAAACAGATCAAGCAGCTAGAGAATCGGCTCGGAGTTCAGCTGTTCACGCGGTCGCGTTCCGGCATGGGGCTCACCGCGGCCGGGCAGGCACTGGCCAAGCGGCTGCCCGACCTGTTGGCCGGCTGGGACCAGGCGATGCGGGAGACCAAGAGTGCCGACAGTCAGGCCGCCCAGGTACTGCGGGTCGGGTTCCTGGCCGGCGCGGCCAACGAGGCCACCCCGTCAATCCTCGCCGCGTTTGCCCGCTGTCGGCCAGGCTGGCGGGTGGACATGCGGGCCGCGCCGTGGGTGGACCCCACTGTCGGGCTGGCCAGCGGCGATGTCGATGTCGCCCTGGTACGGGTGCCTTTCCCCAACCAAGACGATCTACGAGTCGAGATCTTGTTCACCGAACCACGCTGGGTGGTGCTGCCCGCCGCGCACCCGCTGGCCGGCCGCGAATACATATCATTCCGCGAGCTGTGGGACGAGCCGTTCGTCGCTGCCCCCGTCGAGACCGGCTCGTGGCGCGACTGGTGGCTGGCCGTCGACGAGCGCGAGGGCCACCCCGTCCGCACTGGCACCGTCACCGACACCGGTCAGCCCGACGACTGGCTAACCGCGATCGCCACCGGCCATGGCATCGCGCTCGTACCCGAGTCCGGCGCCCGCTACTATGCCCGGCCAGACATCACCTACCGGCCCGTCATCGGGCTCAGCCCCAGCCAAGTCGGTGTCGCCTGGCCCCCGGTAGCCGACACCAATCCCGTCGTCCAGGACTTCGTCCGCTGCTGCCTGCACAACACGCGACTACGCGACCCCGAACACCCCACCCGACCACGGGCTCTCCGCAGTTCGGCGGTCGGCACACGGTGAAGCACCCCCCGACTACATCGAACGAGGCCGACCGCCAGCCCGAGGGCACGGTGCACGTCGGCGGCTTCCCGACCGCGCTCGGGACCTTCGTGGTGCCCGCACTGCAGCAGCTCGCCGTCAGCGACCCCGCGCTACAGGTGCAGGTCGTCGAGGTCGATGTCGACGTGGGCGCGCAGCTCCCCCGGGCGCACGAACTGGATCTGCTCCGGAGCGAGCGGTTCGCGGACGCCATCGCGCCGGGTAGAGGACCCCACCCGGGGCTCGTCGAGGACGACTTGCGCCGCGGCCCCTTCCGAATCGTCGTTCCGCTGCGGCGGAAAAATGGGCCTCCGGGTCCCGAAGCCAATCTATGATCAGCAGGCGGTTGGTGTTGGCCACCGCCTTGACCACCGCCACGTCCAGCACACAGGGAATATGGCACTTCCCTAATTTCCTGTCTTGCTGAGTGCGTGGGCGCAAGCGTGGCCGGCGAGTCAGAGTGCCGCGCCGCCTCGGCTGGTGCCCGCCGGGCCGCCGCGGGCTCGTGTTCGCTCGGTCAGCGGCCCGTGAATACACGGGTGCCGTTGTCGCCGAGGAACAGTGATCGGGCTTGTGGTCGAGCTCAAGCGCGTCGAGGCCGTCCAGGCAGCGCGACGGGGAGAGCATGGGCCAGTTCGTGCCGAACAGGACCTGGTGCCGCCCGTGTCCGCGCATGTAGTCGACCAGGGCGGCGGGTAACCGGTGCGTGACGTAGGCCGAGGCGTCGATGTGGAAGTTGGGGTACGTCGATGTGGAAGTTGGGGTACTTGGTGGCCAGCGAGATCGCTTCCTCGGTCCATGGGTGCCCGACGTGGCCGGCCACGACGGTGAGCTCGGGGAACTCCAGCAGGACGTCGTCGAGGTATGGGATGGGTCGGCCGGATTCGGAGGGACATAGCGGGCCGGTGTGGCCGATCTGGGTGCAGAAGGGGATCCCGAGGTCGACGCAGGCGGTGTAGAGCGGGTAGTAGCGCCGATCGTTGGGCGGCAGGTTCCACAGCCACGGCACGACCCCACCCACCGGAGTTCCGGCGTCGCGCGGTCGAGCTTGCCCGTCTGGGCGAGCAACCGATCGCCGGCTCCGATGCATGGGCCGTGCACGCACGCGATGGTCGGTTTCGCGACGTCCTCGAGACGGTTGACAGCCCGAAGCCGCACGGGCCGCACCGGTCGTAGCCGGTCGGGATCCGCATCAGCTCGGCGAGCTCGTGGACGTCGTGTCCGGCCGAGAAGACACGCCCCTCGCGTGCCGCACACACTGTCGGCCGCACGACATGAGCGCGCAGGACCAGAGAGCGCACCTCGGACGCTAGAGGCGGTGGGTCAGGGCGTTGCGCTTGTCCGGCCGGTCGATCACCAGGTGTCGGACCGAGCCGTGGTCCTCGACCCGGAGCGGGCTCATAGCGTCGCCTCCGGTGGGTTGGTCGGTGTCGCGGTGCGCAGGCGGTCCAGGTCGGCGGTCGGGCCGAGGTGTCGGAGCTTGGCGGGGGTGACCACTGAGCGGATGGCCTGGACGCGACCGTCGACGATGTCCAGGCTCAGGACCGCGATCAGCAGGCCCTCGGGTGCCTGCAGTCGGAGGCCGGGCTGTCCGTTGACGGTGGTGGGGTCGAAACGGAGGCCGGCTCCGCGGCGGTGGAACGACAGCAGCAACCGGGCCACGGCCGGGCGGCCGTGCACGGGCTTAGTGATCGCGATGCCGGGGGGGACGTTTCCGCCTCCGTCGCCTGTGAAGACGGCGTCCGCGGTGAGCATATCGGTGAGCTCGTCGAGGTCACCGGTCCGGCAGGCGGTGATGAAGCGTGTGGTGACCTGCTCGCGCTGCTGGTTGTCGACCTCGAAGCGGGGCCGGCCGGCATCGACGTGGCGGCGTGCCCGGGTCACCAGCTGTCGGCAGGCCGTCGGGGTGCGTTGCAGCATCTCCGCGACGCTCGGGTAGTCGTAGTCGAACACCTCGCGCAGCAGGAAGGCGGCCCGTTCGGCCGGGCTGAGCGTCTCCAGCAGCACGAGGAACGCCATCGAAATGGAGTCGGCCGTCTCGGCGGCGCCGTCCGGGGTCGACGGCTCCGGAACGTCGAGCAGTGGCTCGGGCAGCCAGGTGCCGACGTAGTGCTCGCGGCGCACCCGCGCCGAGCGCAGCTGGTTGAGGCTCTGGCGGGTGGCGATGGTGGTGGCGTAGGCCTCCCAGCACCGGATCTCGTCTGCGCGGGCTTGGTGCAGGCGCACCAGGGTCTCTTGGACGATGTCCTCGGCTTCGCTGACGCTGCCCAGCATGCGGTAGGCCACCGCGAACGCGACGGGTCGCAGCGTCTCCAGGTCGGGTGCGGTGTTCATCGGGCGGCCATCGCGAGGTGACGGCGGGGTCCGATATAGGGCCCGGGGTGGGCGAAGAGGAGCAGAGCGCCTCGCAGGGTGGCGTTCTTGTAGAGGATCGCGGCCCGCCCGGTGAGGATCCGGTCGCGCGGCCTCTCATCGGCGTGGAGGAACTGCACCAGCCCGCGCCGGCGTCCGAGGCTGATGCACTCGTGGACGTAGCGGTAGCGCATCGACCCGGCCGGTGGGCGGCCGGTCAGATTCCGCCGAGACCACGTCGGCCACCTTCGGCCCGGTGGCGCCGCCGGTACGGCAGCCCATGGCCAGCTCGGAGCCCCAGGAGCCGGAGATCGCGGCAGCGTCGCCGATGACATACACCTCGGGATGCGAGCGTGACCTCATCGAGTCGTCGACGATGGCGCGCCCGCCGGGGGTGACCTCGAGGCCGGCCCGGGTGGCGAGATCGGGCACGCTGAACCCACCGGCCCAGACACAGATGTCGGCCGCCGTCTTCTCGCCGTCCTCTGTGATCACGTGATCGTTCTCCACCGAGATCACTCGGGCGCCGGCCCGCACCGTGATTCCCAGGCGACCCAGGATCCGGTTCAGGTAGCGTTGAGCCGGTAGCGAGAGCCAGCCGCCGGGCGGGTCGGAGCTCACCAGGGCGACCCTGAGATCGGGGTGGGACTCGGCGATCTCGGCGGCCACCTCGATTCCGGTGAGCCCGCCACCGCACACCACCACCCGCGCGCCACCGGCAGCCTTCAGCCGCGTCGCGAGCCTTTCGGCAGCGGCCACGTCGTTGAGGACGTGGGCGTACTCGAGGACGCCGGGTACCGGGTCAGGGTCGATCTGGCTTCCGAGCGCGTAGATCAGTGTGTCGTAGCTGAGCCGCCGGGTGGTGCCGTCGGCTCGTGCCAGCACCGTGCGACTCCCGAGGTCGAGGTCGGTCACGGTCGCGACGACCAACCGGACACCGGTCCCCGCCAGGAGAGCCCCCAACTCGACGGCGGGGATCGGTTGGCCGGTCGCGACCTGGTGCAGTCGTGGTCGCTCCACGAACCCAGCGGAGGCGTTCACCAGCGTCACCTCGACCTCATCCGTGAAGACGTGGGCGGCCAGGCGTTTCGCGGCCAGGAGCCCCGCGTATCCGGCACCGAGCACCACGACCCGGTGCGGGGTTCGGTCGCGAGCTGGCCTGACGGTGCCTTGATGCTGAGTGGTCATGCCCAGTCGACACAAGACGTCGATCCGCTGTGACATGACCGCTCGAGGTGCTCGCAGGTGATTCTTCCGACCCATCACGGGCGTCTCGACGCCGCCACCAGCGTCGGAGTCGCCGGGCTCGAGGGCGAGACGGGCTATATATAGACGAGTGAGGTTGACCCCGTAGACCGGACACCAACGGTGTGGGATCAGTGATCTTGGTCGAGGGCGGTGTGGTGGGCTTCGTACTCCATCGGGCTGAACATCCCGATGCTGGAATGGCGCCGTTTCGGGTTGTACCAGCACTCTATCCACTCGAATATCGCATTGGCAAGCTCATCGCGAGTTTCCCACGTCCGGGAGTCGAGTAGCTCGAGTTGCGTGGTGCCCCAGAATGACTCCATCATCGAGTTGTCGTAGCAATCGCCGACCGAGCCCATGGAGCCGAGCAGGCCGACGGCGAGCAGTCGTTGCCCGAATGCCCACGAGGTGAACTGCGAGCCGCGGTCCGAGTGCATGATCGTCGACCCGTTCTCCGGTCGGCGACGCGTGATCGCCATGCCGAGAGCGTCGGTGACCAACTCGGTGCGCATGTTGTCGTCGATCGACCATCCCACCGGCGTGAATAGGCATCGAGGACCGCGGCGCAGTAGAGGCTGCCCTCGGCGGTGGGATGCTCTGTGATATCCGTGACCCACAGCCGGTCAGGCTCATCGACGGTGAACCGGCGGTCGACCAGGTCGGGTAGGGGTCAGCGGCGGGGTCGCGGACGGTGCAGCCGTGGCGTCGGCGCCGGTAGAGGCCCTGGATGCCGGCCTCGCGTATCAGCCGGGCGACCCGCTTGTGGTTGACCGCCAGGCCCAGCCCGAGGGTCAGCTCGGCGTGCACCCGCGGCCACCCGTACGTGCCGCGAGACTCCTCGTGAATCTTCTCGATGTGCTTGAGCAGCAACTCGTTCTCCTGGGTTCGGGCAGACTTCACCCGTGAGAGCCATTCGTAATAGCCCTGACGACGAACGTTCAGGACCCGACAGGTCACCGCGACGTCGAAGCCGTCGTCGGCGAGTTCGTGGACCAGCGGGAAGACTACTTTGGGAGGACGTTCTCCCGTGCGAAGTAGGCCGCGGCCCGCTTGAGTATCTCGTTTTCGACCTCAAGCCGGCGCTTGTCTTTGCGCAGCTCGGCGCGCTCCTTGGTGGTCAGCCGCTCGGAGTTGGTGCCGTCATCTGCGTCGGCCTGGGCCATCCAGTTCCGCAGACACGACTCCGAAATCTGCAGATCCTTCGCGATCGCCGCGATCGGTTGCTCGCCCAGACGGGCAAGCTCGACCGCGCCACGCCGGAACTCCGGTGGGTGAGGTGCGGGCACAGACGACATCCTCCCTGGCGGACCGGGTCCACCTCAGGTGACGTGCCCGGTGTCAGGGGTCAACCTCAGGGCAGGCCTGGGAAATCCAGGCCGGCCAACCGGCCACGCCAGTCGAGTTCCCCGAGGTCACGCTCCGCCGCAGCGCCGAGCGCACCGGTCACTAACCCGCTGACCAGCCACACCGCCCCGAAGGGAGGGACGCCATGACACCCCCGACCACCCCGCACCAGCCCAGCCCAGCCCTGACGCGACAGAAGATCCTGACGCTGCTGCTGCCCAGGTTGGTGATCAACCTCGCGGGCCCGGTGCTGGCCTACCTGCTGATCGGCCGGCACCTGCCCAGCGATGTGACCGCGCTGGTGATCGCGGCCGCGATCCCGGCCGCCTACACCGGCGTGGTCTTGGCCTGGCACCGCCGCCTCGACCCGGTCGGTGTCCTTGCCCTGGGGTGTCTTGGGCTCGGGCTGCTGCTGGTCATCGCCACCGGCGGCGACGAGTTCCTGTTCAAGATCCGAGAAGACCTCTGGACCGGGCCGCTCGGGCTGGCCTGCCTGATCTCTCTGGCCGTCCGACGGCCCCTGTTCCTCGTGCTCCTGAACCTGGTGGCCCGCCGCAGCCCGCAGGTCGCCCAACGCATCCAACGCCCCGGGGCAGAGCGGATCGCCACCGTCACCACTGCCGTCCTCGGAGTGATCCTCCTGGTGCATGCCGTGGTCATGGTCGTGCTCGCGCAGGACACCAGCACCGCCGCCTTCCTGGCGCTCCAACGACCCATCAGCGTGGCCATGGCCATCACTGGCCTGGCCCCCCTGGTGTGGTGGATCCGCCACCGACAGCGATCACCCCAGCCGCCCGACAACGAGATCGCCGATCCCCAGCGACCTTGTTCCGGTCGCCGAGCCGCGGGATCGTGCACCGGTGACCCGTGTGGTGACCCCCGACGAGATCCGCTCCTGGGCGATCGCGCTACCGGCGGTCACAGAGAAGCAGCACTCTCGGTTCCACGTTCCGCTGTGGCAGGTGCGCGGCAAGACCTTCCTCGGAATGGGCCGCGACGAGACCTCGGCCGTCTTCTGCGTCAGCGAGGATTCCGCAGTAGGAGCGGCGGCCGCGGACCCGGAGCATGTCGCCGCGGTTCGCCGGATGAACGCGCAGCGCAGCTTCCTCGGGCTGGAGGTGCGGCTCGCCGGGGTTCCGCCCGAGCGTGTCCAGGCCTGGGTCCGCGAGGCGTGGGCTACCCACGCGCCGAAGACGCTGGTCAAGCAGCTCTCCGGCGATCTGTGAGCGTCCTTCACCGGCTTGCACCCGTCCCTTTCCGTTGTGGTCCATGCGTGTCCTACCGGGAGGTGTCCGTGGTCGAGGTGAAAGAGATCCTTCGGTTGTGGCTGGACGGTCGGTCGCTGCGGGAGGTGACCCGCCTGGCGGCGGCAGACCGCAAGACCGTCCGCCCTGGGAGATCTACACCGTCAAGGACGACGCACCCGAGTACGGCACCGACGCCGTCGTCACCGCCATGAGCTCCTGCGCCACAGTCGACGAGCGCGCCGCCTCCTGCTCCGGGACCTCCGCCGCCCAGGGCACCGCGCGTTGAGCTCGGCGCTGGGGGCGGGCGTGCCCGCGTCCACCAGATGACGTTGCCCCGGGGTCTCCTTGGCGGAGGGCGGGCCGCGGGCCCATCGTCAGGGACGTGCTCGCGCGCGACTTCGCGGCGGTGCTGCTGACCACCCTCACCGCCGGCCTGGAGTTGCTCACGTCCTGGAATGGCCGCAGAAGGCGCACTACCCGGCCGAGCTGTACGCCCAGCTCCAGGAGTCGCTCTACATCTGGTTCGGCAACCTCGGTGGCGTCGTGTTCGTGCTTGCCGTTCTCGGCGGGCTGGCCACGGCTTGGTTGTTCCGTCGCAGCTCCGGACGACGTCTGATCGCGACCGCTGCCGGGCTGCAACTCGTCGGCCTGGTCGTGTTCCTCACGCCCCCTGGGAAGCGTTGCGCACCCGCTGGGAACTCGGTCACACCCTCGGCTTCGGCCTCTTCGGGGCGGCGTTCGTCCTGCTGCTGTTGGCCTGGCCTACATCCGGGGACCCTGGACCGTTCGACTGAGGTCTGCGGTCTCGTTCGCGCGGAGGCCGAGGTGGTGCAGCGAGCGCGCAGCGGGCAGCCACGACAGGCTGCGCCGAAGGCCACGCTGCCGATGGGGGTGATCGGGCGGGTGACACCGTTGGGGCAGGTCACCGACCCCGCTGACGCATCGGCCTGTCCCTGGGCGGGGTCGGTGACGGTGAAGTCGTCGAGGGTGAATCCGCCGTCCACGGCGGGGCGCAGCGGCCACGGCTTGATGATCGCGGTGTGCCCGGCCTGCTCCAACTCGTCGAGCATCACCCCGGTGCCGTAGGCGGAATCGGCGAGCACCTCCACCGGGTCCTCGATGTCGGCGAGCAGGTCCATGCCCACCGCAGCATCGGAGTTGGCCGGGCCCGCCGCGGGGGTCAGCGCGGTGTCGGTGATGATCCCGGTGTCCGGTTCGACGACCACGTGGGCTTGGTAGCCGTCCTGGCGTCGCGAGCGGGTCTTGTGCGCGTGCCGCGTCTCCGGATCGACCGTGGAGATCACCCGCTCCGGGGCGACCCGCCGCGCAATCTGCCACCGCCCATCGGTGCCATCCGAGCCCTCGGCCGGCTCCACGTCCTGCCCGGCGACCAGCGCCAGCAACGCCACCGCGTCGCCCGCTCGCGCGTCGAGCTCCGCCTCGGGCAAATGCCCCAGCGGCCGGTGGGCGTCGCTGACCAAGGCATCGACGAGCCGCTCCCGCGCGCCCGGGTCGTCCCAGGCGATCGCGGGCTTGCCCGGATCCCCGTAGTCATGGGCGCTGCAGTGCGCCGCCATGACCGCGCCCGCACCGGGCACCTCGCGGGCCACCCGGCGGATCGCGGCGATCAGCTGGGTCACCGTGTCCTGGGTGGCGACCGCGTCATCGAGCACCGTGGAGTCCAACGCCCGGCGGGTCTTCCCGGTCAACACCCCGGTCTCGGCCACCATCGCCTTGACCGCATCGAAGGTCCGGTTCGGGCGGTCGGAGGCCGCCAGCCGACGCCGCCAGTAGGTCAACGTCGTGGGGTGGTCACCGCCAGCCCGCACGCCGCCTTCCACCGCAGATCGAAGGTGACCGCCTCCGCCGCCTCGGTGTCCGAGCACGAGTACAAGGTCTGCAGCAGGATCACCGAGGCGACCACCTCGGCCGGGATCAGGACCGGTAGCAGTAGGAGTCCGAGGACGCGTCCCCACCCTGCAGCCGCACCTGGTGGACCCGCCGGCCACGGAACTCGTCGCCGTGCGGGAAGAAGCGAGGGTCCGGGGTGAGCCCACCCTGCGGCCCGACGTCGAGCTTGGCCATCCAGGCGCCGACGCCGTCAGGGTAGAACTGGTCGTCCCAGGCGCCGTAGAGCGAGTTGGTCACGTAGACCCGCGCTCCGTCGCGACTGACCTCCACCATCTGCGGCCCGCCGGCCAGGGGCAGGTCGGGCGCCGCCAGGTGCGGCCGGCGGCCGACGACACCGCCGAGGCGCACGGACCCGGTCTCGCGGGGGTGCGCCGGGTCGGTGACGTCGTACTGCTTGAGCTCGCCGGTGCCCCAGCAGGAGACGTAGAGGAAACGGTCGTCGACTGAGAGGTCGATGTCCGTGACCAGCGGGGGGACAGCGCCGAAGGGCGCCAGGGCGGGCGGGAGCTGCTCGGGGTCGGCCGGCTCGGCGGGGATGGTGATGACCTTCTCGACCTCGAAGGGTGCGTCGGGGCCGGACCGGTACCAGCGCCACACCGAGGCGGAGAGGTCGGCGGTGGAGATGACGACGCCGACGTACCCCCATGTCGCCTCCGGGTCGTGCGAGGGCCGGACCTCGAGGACCATCTGCTGCTCGACGCCGAGGTCGACGCCCTGCTGGTGCACCCCCTTCGCGAGGTCCCAGAAATGCAGCGTGTGGCCGTAGCGACCAGCGAGCAGCAATTCCGGGACGAGCCCGTCCTCGATCATCGACGGGCTGCCCCACTCGCTGGTGACCAGCACGTTCTGGCCGAGGTGCCACCAGGCGTCGTAGGCGAAGTGCTGCGGGCCCCGATCGGTCTCCCACGGGCGCAGGACGTCGAAGGTCGTGTGGTCGAGCAGAGCGATCCCGCCGGGGCCGTCCGGGTCGTCGAGCGGGCCGCCGAGGCAGGTCAGGAAGACGCCGTCGGGCCCGCAGTGCAGAGTGTGCGGGCGGGAGTAGCCGGCCTTCGCGGAGAGCTCCGCGGCGCTGATCGTCTTCATCAGGCGGGGCGATCGCGGGTCGGGCCGGGTGTCGAGCACGTGGACGTCGGAGGATCGCAGCCCCGGCACGAGCAGGTATCGCCGCGCGAGTCCTTCCATGTCGTGGCCCTCGTGCATCAGGGCACTGCTGCAGGCGTTCCACCCGAAGTGGTGCAGCTCCGCGCCCGTGCCGAGGTCGGTCCACCCGACCACCCGCCCGTACTGCTCGGAACCCGGGTCCACGTCGACGACGGTCATGGCGTCGGACGCCTCGCCGGACCGGTCGAAGGCCACGACGTACGCGAGCGTCTCCGGGGGAGCCGCCGCGGCCTCGGAGGGTGAGCGGTAGAAGGTCGGGTCGATGGTCGAGGTCATCGGGCCTCCCCTGGGGTGGCGACAGGTCGACGTCTCTCAGCGTCACAGTCGTGCCGGAGTGGGAGACAAGGGCCTTTCGTCCCGGCGCCGGGGCCCGTTCGGGCGTTGTGCGTGGCGAGGACGCGACGTTCATACGCTGCGTGGCCATCCACGTGGCTCTTGACCCATTCGGGCGTACGACCGGTTGCCCACCCAGGATCGCCCGCTGCATAGTGTGACGATGAGTGTCACGGTCCGGCTCGCCGGTCCGTTGCGGGTCGAGCTCGATCACGGGCCCGGGACGCTGCGCATCGGGAGCGCGAAGGAGCGCCGGCTGCTGGCGGTCCTCGCGGCGCAGCGTCCTCATCCGGTGTCGCCGGAGCGTTTGACGGATGTGTTGTGGCCCGATCGGCCTCCACACAGCCCGTCGGCGAACGTCGCGACGTTGGTCAGCCGGCTGCGGGGTCGACTCGGTTCCGTGGCGGTCCTCGGTGGTCGACAGGGGTACCGGCTCGGCGAGCCACCCGTCGTGCGGGTCGACATCGATGAGGCCGCGGAGCTGGTGGCCCGGGCCGGACGCCGGCTCGCGGAGGGCGCCCCGGGGATGGCGTTCACGGCGGCGCGACGTGCCCTGGACCTGGTGGAGGGGGAGCCGCTCGTCGAGGAGGACGACGCCCCGTGGGTGGTCGACGTCCGTCGGAGGTGGCACGAGCTGAGGCGCGTCGCGCACCACCACGCCGCGCAGGCGGCGCTCGACACCGGCGACGCCACGACCGCACAGGCGGCGGCCGCGGCCGCCCTCAGCGCGGATCCGCTCGACGAGCGTGCGGTACGCCTCCTGCTGGCCGCCGAGCAGGCGGCCGGGGAGCCCGCCCGGGCCCTCATCGCCTACCACGAGCTCCGGGCCAGACTGGCCGACGAGCTCGGCGTCGAGCCCTCACCGCCGACCCGCGCGGCTTATCTCGCCGTGCTGCACGAGTCCCCGGCCGCGCCGGGACGCCCGCCACCCTCGGGCCTCGCGCCGGCCACGGGTGAGCTCGGCACCGGCGCGCCGGCGATGGTCGGTCGGGCAACCGAGACCGCGCGGCTCGTCTCGTCCTGGGACCGCGCCGCCGCGACCGCCGCCGGGGTCGTCCTCGTCGTCGGGGAGGCCGGGATCGGCAAGACGCGACTGGCGGCGGAGCTCCAGCACAGAGCGGTCGAGATCGGCGCCCGGGTGGCCGTGGGGCGGTGTCACGTCGCGGAACGCTCGCTGTTCCTCCAACCGGTCGTCGACGCCCTCGGCGCCACGCTGGCGGGGCTTCCTTCCGGCGAGCTGCGTGGAGCAGCCGGCCACCACGCCCGCGTCCTCGGGGGACTGTTCCCGGACCTCGCCGAGGCGCTGGGCCTGGAGGACCTCGACGCGTCCCCGGCCGACGCCCGACGCTCCTTCGAGGCCATCGGCGCGCTGCTGCGCGCCCTGACCACCAGCCGGGCGATGCTGCTGGTCCTCGACGACCTGCACAACGCGGGCGTGGCCACCGTCGAGCTCGTGCACCACCTCGCGCTGCGGGCAGGGGACGCGCGCCTGCTCGTCGTGGCGACGGTCCGGCTCGAGGAGGGCTCCACGACGCTCGCCACCCTGCAGGACGCGGCCGGCAGGATCGACCTCGGGCCGCTGTCGTCAACGGAGGTCGCCGAGCTCGCCAGTCGGGCCGGGCAGGCTGGCCGCGGAGCCGCGATCGAGCGCCGCACCCGGGGCAACCCCTTCTTCGTCGTCGAGGTGCTCCGAGGTCTCGTCGCCGGTGACCGGGACGTGCCCCAGACCCTGCAGGCAGCAGTGGTCGCCCGGGTCCGCCGCCTCGGGAGCCCGGTGGAGGAGCTCCTCCGGGCAGCGGCAGTCCTCGGCGCCACCCTGGACCCGATCGTCGTAGCGCGCCTCCTGCGGGTCGACGCGGCCGAGATCGCGCGACGGTGCGAACAGGCCGCGGCGGGGCGGCTGCTGGTCGAAGCGGGTCGCGTCTACGAGTTCGCCAACGACCTGATCCACGAGGTCCTGTACGCGACCACACCGGTCCCCACCCGGCGTCTCCACCACCGGCGCGCCGCTGACCTGCTGACCGCCACCCCCGAAGCCGTCGCGCTCCACGCCCTCGCGATCGAGGACTGGCCGCGCGCGGCCCGCGCGTTCCTCCTGGCCGGCCGGGCCGCCACCCGGCAGGGCGGCGTCGGCGACGCCGAGACGCTGCTCCACCAGGCCCTGGACGCCGCCCGCCGCGCCGACTCCACCGAGCTGGTCGGCCGGGTGCTCATCGCCCGCGCCCGGGCCCGCGAAGGTCTGGAGCACTTCGCCGCCGCGTGGGCGGACCTGGAGGCGGCCGCCGTCGCGGCCCGCCAGGCCGGTGACCGGCGGCTGGAGATGGGCGCGCTGCGCGCGCTCGGCGGCGACGTCCCGGTCGCCCTCGGCCGACCGATCCACGAGAGCACGGCCCACCTGCGGCAGGGGTTGCGCTTTGCTCTGGAGGAGGGCGACCCGGGTGCTGAGGCCGACTTCCGGGCCCGGCTCGCGGTCCTCGCGACCCACCGCCTGGCGTTCGGCGAAGCCCTCGACGAGGGAGCCCGCGCCGTCGACGCCGCGCGCGCCGCCGGCGACGCGGAGACCCTGGTCGTGGGTCTCGACGGGCTCAAGACAGCCCACGCCTATCTCGGGCACGTCGGCGAGCTCACCGGAGTCATCGAGGAGATGGAGCCCCTCGTGCGACGGCGGGACGACCGCTGGTACCTCCCGTGGGCGCTCTTCGAGGGATCCTTCGTCGCGTTCGCGCACGGGCAGTGGGACGACGCCCGCGATCGTGTCGGTGAGGCCCTCGACGCGAGCGCCCACAGCGGCTACCCGGGCCACGCGACCTGGTTCGTCGCCCACCTCGGCTGGATCGCGAGGCTGCAGGGTGACCTCGACGAGGCCGTGGAGCACGGTCGGCGCGCCGTCGAGGTCGGCGGACCGGTCGCGCATCCCTGGTGGTTGCCCACCGCTCGCGCCCTGCTGGCGACCTCCCTGCTCGAGATCGGGGAGACCGCGCAGGCCCGGACGGAGGCGGGTGAGGCCCTCGAGTCGGCCGGGGCCGACGCCGTCGCCGCCTGCCGCCTGCGCTGCTTGGCGCCGCTGGCCGAGGCCGAGGCGCGCGCCGAGCCCGGAGCGGGGGCCCCCGCGACCCTGCGCGAAGCCGACCGGCTGCTCGCCGACATCACCGCGCCCCCCGGGTCGGCATGGCTGCTCGGCGCGGACGCCTACCTGTGCGTGGCCCGGGCGTGGTGCACGCTCGGCCGGCCCGACCGGGCCCGCAGCGCCCTGGGGCCGCTGCTGGTGGCCGCCGAACGACACGGGTGGCGGACGGTGCTCGCGGCGGCCCCGTCGATCGAGGGCTGCGACGCCGCGAGCACCGGCGCAGCAGTCGCGCAATGAGCACGCAACGCCGCTCGGCAGGGTCGTCGTCGTACGCGACCGCACCGAGCGAGGAGACGACGATGGCCGTGAACCAGGACAAGCTGATGACGTTCGTCGGAGGGATGGTGAGCGACCTGGGAGCCGCGGGCGCGGCCGGCGGCGTGGTCATCGGCCACCGGCTCGGGCTCTACCGGGCCCTGGCGCAGGGACCGGCGACCCCCGAGGAGCTCGCGCGGCGGACCGAGACGAGCACCCGCTACGTCACCGAGTGGCTCGCCGCGCAGGCCGCGAGTGGCTACCTCCAGTACGACGCCGAGGCCGGCACGTTCGCCCTGGACGAGGAGCAGGCGTTCGCGCTCACCGACCCCGAGGGTCCGATCTACCTCCCCGGCGCGTTCGTCCTCACCCTCGGCGCTCTGCGGGCGGAACCGCGGATCACCGAGGCCTTCCGCACCGGCGCGGGCATGGGCTGGAACGAGCACGACCCGGATGTGTTCGACGGCTGCGAGACCTTCTTCCGCCCCGGGTACGTCGCGAACCTGGTCGACGCCTGGATCCCGGCCCTCGACGGCGTGGAGGAGAAGCTGCGCGTCGGCGCTCGCGTGGCCGACGTGGGGTGCGGACACGGTGCATCCACCGTCCTGCTGGCGCAGGCCTATCCGGCGTCGACGATCGCGGGCTCCGACTACCACGACGAGTCGATCCAGATCGCCCGCAAGCGCGCTGCGGAGGCAGGCGTCACGCATCGGACCAGCTTCGAGGTGGCCTCCGCAGCGTCCTTCTCCGGTGGCGATCTCGACCTCGTGACCTCGTTCGACTGCCTGCACGACATGGGCGACCCGCTCGGCGCGGCGCGCCACGTCCGTGACTCGCTGGCGGCGGACGGGACGTGGATGGTCGTCGAGCCGTTCGCCGGGGACTCGCTCTCCGAGAACCTCAACCCGGTCGGCCGGCTGTACTACGCGTTCTCGACGTTCCTGTGCGTGCCCAGCGGGCGCTCCCAGCCCGGCGGCTACAGCCTCGGCGCCCAGGCCGGCCCCGCCGCGATCCGCCAGATCGCGACCGACGCCGGCTTCACCCGCTTCCGGCGGGCCACCGAGACGCCGTTCAACATCGTCTACGAGATCCGGCCGTAGCGGGGCCGAGGGGGGTAAGCGCCGTGCGTGCACGAGAGCCCGACGAGGTCGGAACGATCGAACGGGACGGGGTCCGGGTCGGTTACGAGGTGTTCGCCGCAGACGAAGCGGAGCGGAGCTCGACGGGGGCCGGAGCGCCCACTGTCGTGCTGCTGACCTCGTGGGCGATCGTGCACATGCGCCAGTGGAAGGGGCAGGTCCCGTTCCTCGCCCGCGAGTTCCGCGTGATCACCGTGGAAGGACGGGGCAACGGCGCGGCGGACCGCCCCCTCGACCCGGCGGCCTACCTTGACCGCGAGGCCGTCGAGGACGTCGTGGCCGTCCTCGGCGCCACCGGCACGGATCGGGCCGTGGCGGTCGGGCTCTCACTGGGAGCGCGGCGGGCTCTCCAACTGGCGGCGTGGCACCCCGAGCGGGTCGCCGGGGTCGTCGCCATCGGCACGGCCCTGCCCTGGCCGCTGCCGCCCGGCTTCGAGGCGGTGCGCGACTCCCACGAGGGATGGGAGAAGGCCAACCGTCATTACTGGAAGGCCGACTACCGCGGCTGGGTCGAGTTCTTCATGTCGCAGGTCGTCCCAGAGCCACACTCGACCAAGGCATGGGAGGACCTCGTCAGGTGGGCACTGGACACCGACGCAGAGACCTTGGCGTGCACGCTGCCCGGGGTGGCCGAGCCGACCGCCGCCGACGCGGAGGAGATTCTGTCGCGCGGTGCGATGCCCGGTGCTCGTCGTGCACGGAGACGCGGACGCCGTCACCCCGTACGAGAACGGTGTCGCCATCGCGGAGTGGACCGGAGGCGGGCTGGTGACCCTCCCTGGAGGGGGGCACGCGCCGACCGTGCGCGAGCCGGTGAGGGTGAACCTGCTCCTCCGGGAGTTCCTGCGATCCCTCTCGGGCCCGCGTCCTCGACGGACGAGCTGGACGCCGGCGCGCTCCCGGCGCCGTCGGGTGCTGTTCGTCAGCTCGCCGATCGGCCTGGGGCACGCCCGTCGCGACGTCGCGATCGCGCGCGAGCTCCGGGTCCACGTTCCTGAGGTGGAGATCGACTGGCTGGCGCAGGACCCCGTAACCAGGATCCTGCGACTTGAGGGCTCACAGGTGCACCCCGCGAGCGCGCTGCTGGCCGGGGAGAGCGCCCACATCGAGTCGGAGGCCGGCGAGCACGACCTGCACGCCTTCCAGGCGATCCGGCGGATGGACGAGGTCCTGCTGGCGAACTTCCATGTGTTCGCCGACGTCGTCGACGCCGAGCACCACGATCTCGTCGTGGCGGACGAGGGCTGGGAGATCGATCACTTCCTCCATGAGAACCCGGAGCTCAAGCGCACTCCGTTCGCCTGGCTCACCGACTTCGTCGGCTGGCTCCCGATGCCCGACGGCGGCCCGGAGGAGGCGGCGCTGACCGCCGACTACAACGCCGAGATGATCGAGCACATCGCCCGCTATCCCCGGGTGCGGGACCGCTCCGTGTTCGTCGGTGACCCGGAGGACCTGGTCACCTGCCCGCTCGGGCCGGGCCTGCCGACCGTGCGGGACTGGACGTGCGAGCACTTCGCGTTCAGCGGTTGGGTCCCGACCGGCGGCCCGCTCCGCGACCGGGACGAGCTGCGCGACGAGCTGGGCTGGGCCCGTGACGAGTCGGTCTGCCTGCTCACCGTCGGTGGCTCCGGGGTGGGCCGTCCGCTGCTCGAGCGGGTGGCGGCGTCCTACCCCGAGCTGATCGAGCGGGTGCGCGGGCTCCGGATGGTGGCGGTCGCCGGGCCGCGGATCGATCCCGCCTCGTTGCGCGTGCCCGACGGGGTCGAGGTGCGGGGGCACGTGCCCGATCTCGAGCGCGAGCTCACCGCCTGCGACGTCGCCGTCGTGCAGGGCGGGCTCACCACCACGATGGAGCTCGCCATCGCCGGGCGCCCGTTCCTGTACTTCCCGCTGGCCCACCACTTCGAGCAGCAGTTCCACGTCCCGCACCGGCTGGCCCGTCTCGGAGCCGGTCGTCGGATGGACTACGCCGAGGCCACTCCGGAGTCCGTGGCCGCCGCGATCGTCGAGCTGCTCGGGCGATCGGTGGAGCCGGTCGCTGCGTCCGCCGACGGCGCCCGCCGAGCCGCCGAGCTGATCGCGCCGCTGCTCGGCTGACCCATTTTCCACGTTCCACCAAGGAGTCCTCGTGACCACGTCCACCGCACCACGCTCGTCTGGTGAGCTGCCGCGCCTCGCGGCTCATGAGCAGAATCGCTACGGGGCGGCAGCGGAGTGTGCTCTGCGGCTGTACCCCGGCCCCGTCGGCGAACTCATCCACCGGGAACTCATCGCCTATGGGAGATTCGGACGCTGCTTCGCCAAGGACGCCCTGATCCCCGACCTCATGAGGCAGATCATGACTCCGCCCGACCCGTCTCCCGACGAGGGCCCCGAGGCGGTCACAGGACCCGCCGGTGCTCCTGCACCGTCAGCGCGAGAACGATGGGGCGGCCTCCCTCGCACGCCCGACCTGACGCCGAGCCGTTCGGCCGCCCGAACGACGGCGGACGGTCGGTTCTTCGCTGCGCGGGGACCCGTCCTCTGGCCGCGTCCGCCTCACACGCAGACGGCCTCATCGCGTCGGCGCTCGCCTTCGAACGAATGATCTGGTCGGCGGCGATGGCCGGACGTGGACAACCCTCAACAGGCAGAGTCATCCGGCGGCGCCGGCGTAGGTGGTGGCCAGACGCGCGCTCTCGATATCGTAGGTCGCGGTGGAGGTGAGGGTGTTGTCGCGGTACATCCCCATCTTCCAGTAGTCGTACTGCGACGAGGTCTTCGACGCGGTCACGACGACATCGGTCGACGCGGCCGGCTCCTTCGGGGTGTCCTTGGGCTGGGGCGTGTGGGCCAGCGCATCCTTCTGCGCCTTCGCCTGCGCAGCCGTGGCCTTCGTCTTCTTCGCGGCCGGATACAGGGTGCCACTCACCGGGTGGTAGCCGGTGAGGACGGGGGCACCGTTGACCCACGCGTCGATGCTCCCCAACGACGGCTTGGACGAGAAGTGGATGTGCAGCACGACGCTGGTCTGGGTCGTGGTGGCGGCAGGAGCGAGGGTCTGCGTCCAGTATTTGCTTCCTGCTGGACCACTCGGGTAGCCGTAGCCACCGTCGAGGATCACGTTCCCGTGCCCGACCTTCAGCTCGACCGGCGGGGAACCGTCGTCGGAGTTCTTCCACTGTGTGATGACCTGCCAGCTGGACTCGTTCACCGGGAAGGTCGCGGGCAGGGTGAAGGAATCGCCGAAATAGTAGTCACTGCCCTCGGTGAAGTTCACGACGTCGGGTTCGATCTCCGAACGCGTCCCGCCACCGGGGACGGTGAACCGAGCAGCCTGCGCCGGTGCGTTCACCGTGCTCGTCACCAGTACCGGGGCCGAGGCGCCCACGTCGTTCCAGGGTGTGGACTTGAACTTGTCGAATCCGCTTCCGGTGAAGTCCGACTGCCACACCGGCCCGGCCGCTGCTTGGGCCGCGCCGGTCCACGAGATCAGTGCGACGAAGGTCGCCAGTAGCACGAGCGCCGCTCGCCCGGATTGCGCAGGTGTGCGCACCCTGTGTTCCCCTCCGCTGAGAAGCCCGTCCAGCCGAATCCGGCGGCCCGCAACTCCTGACGTCGTGCTCCGACAGATTCGCCCCGGTCGAATCCGGTGGAACACCTTTGCGATGCGACGGATCCCGCGTGGGGTGGTCGCAACACCTACGAACTCGCTTCGACTGCCGCGACCGTTACGGTCGTGAAACAAGATCTCGGAATCGAGCCGCGCGTGGGTGATCGCGCGCGGACAGTGACCGAGGTTCGTGCGGAGGATCGATGACACCGTCAGCGTGCCGAGGTCGGGGCGCCCCTCACGGGTTGAGGACGCGGTGCAGTCGGACGGCCGCGGCGAGCTCGCTGCTGCGGGACAGGACGCTGCGCCCGAGCGTCTCCTCGATGCCGTGGATCCGATAGGCGATCGTGCGGTCGCTGACATGCAGTACGGCTGCCGTCGCCGCCGCGTTGAGGCCGGACTGCAGGTAGCTGCCCAGGGTCTCGCGCAGCAGACGGCTCCGTGCGTCCGAGGCCGTCAACGGGCCGAGTTCGCGGTGGACGAAGTGGCGCGCGGCATGGACGTCGTGCAGCAGCGCCGCCTCGAGCGCGACGTCGTCGTAGCGGGTCACGAGCTGGGGGAGGTGCCGGGCGACCCGGTGGGCGGCGAGCGCCTGCTCGTGACTGTCACGGAACCCTGAGATCCCCCACGCCGGCTCGCCGACGGCGTAGCGGGTCCGGTCCGCGGCCTGGCTCCACGGAGTGTCGTGCGGTGGGCGTGGTTCGCGCCGTGTCGAGCCCAACCAGGCCCACACCGTGTCGTCGGTCATCGCGATCGTGAGCAGGTGTCGTTCCAGCCGGCGCGCCAGGTCGCGGAGGGAGGCATCGGCCGCCGGCCCGGTGGCGACGACCGCGAGGTGCTCCTGTTCGAGGCGATACCCGAGCTCCGTACTGTCGATGATCGCCCCGCCGAGCACGTCGCGCACCAGCTGGACCCGCCGCTGGATGCTGCTCCGGCTCACTCGCTGGCACTCGGTGGTGTACTCCGCGGACACCTCGCCCACGACGCGGTCCACGTAGGCGAACAGGTACTTCGACCCGATCAGCGTGGCGCTGTGTCGCTGCGCCGAGGACAACTCCATCTCCTCGATGAGGGCGAAGAACCTCTCGAGGACGACGGCGTGCCCGATCCGGTAGGTGTGCAGCAGCGGTTCGAGTGCGATGTCGGCCCGGGCCGTCGCGCGGGCCACGTCCATGGCTTCGGCGGGGGAGTGGCGCGGTGGCTGCCGGTCGTCGCCGAGCGCCTCCAGCGCGGTCCGGATGTTGCCGTAGCACGACTCGCGCAGCCCGTCCGCGAGCTCGGGCCGCGACGCCGTGTCGAAATCCGGTGCCTCGTCGCGCATCCGGACGAGCATCGTGGCGACCAGATCATCGATCTCGTCGCGCAGCCGACCGGCCACAGCACGAAGCGTCCCGTCGATCCCGGTCGCGAGCCCCGTGTGCACCCCAGCTCCTTCGCCAGACGCCGGCCAACCATGCTAAGCGCGCAGCGCCTTTCGGTAGACCGCAAATCCGGCCCGCAACTCTGCGGGTTCGCCCATGGCGACACGGTCCTGCCCGGCCCAGGCTGCATCCGTCAAGGACATCGGTCCGATGCGTCTGCCGGACCGGCACTCGGATTCACAATCATGGAGACGACAGATGAGTTCGACGACGACGACGAGCGAGGCTGTCGAGGTCCTGCGTCCGGGGCATGACGGCTATGACGCGGCGACGCGGGGCTTCTACAACGCCGCTCGTCCGGGGCTGGTGGTCCGACCTCGCGTCCCCGACGACGTGGCCGCCCTGCTCGTCCGTGCCGCACGTGACGACCTGCGGGTGTCGGTGCGATCGGGCGGGCACAGCCCGCTCGATCACGGGCTCGACACGGGCGGGATGATGATCGACCTAGCGCGTTTCGACGACGTCGAGGTCCTCGACGCCGCGAGCCGGCTCGTGCGCGTGGGGAGCGGCGCGACCTGGGGTCGGGTGGCCGCGACACTCGATCCGCTGGGCTGGGGCGTCAGCGCCGGCGACACCAACAGCGTGGGCGTCGGGGGGCTGACCCTGGGCGGCGGTGTGGGCTGGATGGTCCGACGGGACGGTCTGGCGATCGACAACCTGGTCGGCGCTCGCGTGGTGACCGCCGACGGCCGGCTGCTCACGGCATCCGAGAAGGAGAACCCCGACCTGTTCTGGGCACTGCGCGGCGGCGGCGGCAACTTCGGGGTCGTCGTCGACTTCGACTTCCTCGCCCAGCCGGTCAGCATCGTGCGGTTCGGGACGGTGACCTACCGGCTCGACGATCCGGCCGGCCTGCTCGGCCGGTGGCGGGACGTGATGCGGTCCGCGCCGGACGAGCTGTCCAGCACCCTGGCGCTGCTGCCTCGAACGCCCGGCGCACCACCCACGGCAGCGCTGCTGCTCTGCTACGCCGGCGATCACGGCACGACGGCTTCCGACGCCGACGCCGTCATCGAGCCGCTGCTCGGGATCGGCACGGTGACCGGGACGAGGATCTCCTCGTGCCGCTACGCCGCGATCCTGGAGGACGCCGAGCCCCCCGCCGGGGTCCGGCTGGTCGTGCGCAACACGTTGATGACGGCCCTCGACGACGCCGTGGTCGCGGCCATCACCCGCTTCCACGCCGGCCGCGTCCCCACGGCTGTCGCAGTCCGGAGTCTGGGCGGAGCGTTCAGCCGGGTGCCCTCCGAGGCCACAGCCTTCGCGCACCGTGACGCCGAGGCGATGGTGGTCGGGCTGCTGATGCTTCCGGGCGCGACGACCCACGCCGGGATCGAGCGGGCACTCGTCCCCTGGCGCGCCGTCGCCGCCCGAGGCGCCGGCACCTACGTCAATTTCCAGGGTTCGGCGACGGCCCGGGACCTGGCGGCGGCCTACCCGCCCCGGACGTACGCCCGGTTGTCCGCGGTCAAGCACGCCTACGACCCCGGCAATCGGTTCGCGCGCAACCACAACATCCAGCCGGCACCACCCCGTCACGCACATCCCAGGGAGTAGTGAGAAATGACCAGCAACGCGACGACGAGGCGCATCGCGCCCGAGCTCGAGGGCTCGCTCCCGCTGTTCCCGGTGGCCGACCTGAGCGACCCGATCAGCGCGCGCAGCACGCTCGCGCAGCTGGCCGCCGCGGCGCCGGCGACCGATACCGCGGGATTGGAGATCGAGGACCGCACGGTGCCCGGCGAGCCGGACGTACCGACACGGATCTACCGCCCACAGCGGGCGCACGGCGCGCTGGTCTGGTTGCACGGCGGCGGGTTCGTCATGGGCGACCTGGAGACCGAGCATCCCTGGGCCGTCCGGCTCGCCCAGGCTGCCGGGGCGGTGGTGATCTCGGTGGGCTACCGCCGCGCGCCGGAGCATCGGTTCCCGGCGGCCTTCGACGACGCCTGCACCGTGATGGCCTGGGCGGCGGATCACGCGGCCGAGCTGGGCGTCGAACCCGACCGCGTCGCGATCGGTGGCCACGCCGCCGGCGCCGGACTCGCGGCCGCGGTGGCGTTGCGGGCACGAGATCAGCAAGGACCGCCCATCAGGTACCAGTTGCTCAACCAGCCCCAGCTCGACGACGCGCAGACGACGTGGTCGGCCCGCACCTTCACCGACACGCCGTTCATGACCCGCGACAAGGCCGCGGCCTCATGGCGGCACTACCTCGGCTCCGCGCCCGCCTCCGCGTACGCCGCCCCGGCCCGGGCCGACGACCTCTCCGGGCTGCCCCCTGCCTACATCACGAGCGCCGAGTTCGATCCGAATCGCGACGAGGCGATCGAGTACGCCCAGCGCCTGCTGCAGGCCGGTGTGCCGGTCGAGCTGCACCAGTGGGCCGGCACGTTCCACGGCTCACAGGCGGTCGTGTCCGCCGAGGTGTCCCAGCGCCAGACCGCCGAGCTCGGCGCCGTCCTGCGCCGCGGCATCGCTGCGTGACCGCACCCACGAAGGAGCCACCCATGTCCACCGCGCGGCCGTCGTCGACGACGGCGCGATCCCTCACCACCTCGTCGATACCACCATCCCCGCGGCAGGCGATCCGGGCGATGATCGTCGGCCTCGCCCTCACCCTGGTCGCTCTCGCCGCGCCGGTCGTCGACCAGCTGACTGCCGGCACCCTCGCGGCGCACCTGCGGGCCGTCTACGCCGGCAGCGGAGTCGCCGCACCCGCTGCGTCCGAGGTCGCCGCCTACCTGGTGGGCCTCGGAGTGCTCGGGGCGCTCGCCTAGGTGGCCACCATCCGGGCCGCCCGCCGAGGGCGACGCAGTGCCCCGGTGATGGCTGCCGCGTTCCTGGTCCTGGGGGCCGTGCTCGCCGTCGTCGACCTCAGCGCCACCGAGTACGGCCGCCCGATCCTGCCGACGTGGCTCGGAGTGCTCGGCCTCCTGCCCGCTCTGCCGGGACTCGTCGCCGTCGTCCTGCTGTGGCGCCGCACCCGGCGCGCACCGAACTGATGGCGCCGGCCCCGTTGCTCGCGTGCGGTCCTCGGTGACCGCCGGATGGCGGGTCGGGATCGCGGGTGGCGCGGTCATGGGCGTGACATTCGGGATGGCGCGCTACGCCTACGGGCTGACGTTGCCGGCCATCCGGAGCGCACTCGATGTGCCCGAGCTCATCCTCGGTCTGATCGGCAGCGGCACGTTCGGCGGGTTCCTGCTCTCGCTCCTGACCGCGCCGTCGTTGGCGAGGTGGAAGGGCCCACGAGCTCCGACCACGGTCGGCGGCGCCAGCGCGGCCGTGGGCTGTGCCCTCGTCGCGGTAGCCCCCTCGCCGAGCGTGCTCGCGCTCGGTGCGCTCGTCGCCGGGAGCGCGGCCGGTTGGGTCTGGGCCTCCTATTCGACGATCGTCGCCGCGGTCGCGGCGCCGCGGCAGCGACCTCGGCTGCTGGCCGGCATCACGACCGGGGCAGCCGCCGGCCTCGTCGCCATGGGCGTACTCGCCCTCGTCGTCGATTCATGGCGATGGATCTGGGCCGGCATCGCCCTGGCCGCTCTGGCAGCAACGGCGCTGAACCGTGGGAGCGTGCCGCTCCTGTCGCCGGCCCATCAGTCCGCCGGCGGACGTCGGGGAATGCGGCTCGGTCGCGGCCTCGCGCGGCCGATCGGGTTCGCCGTCGTGCTGTTCGTCGGCGCGACCGCGTACTTCACCTACGCCACCGACGCCGCGGAGCGCGGCGGCCTCGGCGCGGCGGCCGATCCGACGATCTTCGTCCTGGTCGGCGCGGCGGGCTTCCTCGGCCTCGCCGCCGGCACGCTGGCCGATCGCGCGGGAGGAAGAACGGTCGCGGTCACGGCGCTACTCCTCCTCGGTGTCGCCCTCGCACTGCTCGGTCTCGGCGCGAGTTCGTTGCCGGCCGTCCTCGTGTCCGCCGCGCTGTTCGGCTCCGCGAACACCGTCGGAATCCGCCGCTCTGCCCATCTGGACCGCCACGCTGATCCCTGACGACCCTGCCACCGCGTTCACCGCCACCCTGCTCGTCGGCTCGGTGAGCGCCACGCTCACCCCTGCGATGATCGGAGCCCTCGTGACGACTGCGGGCCTGCGCGGTGTCCTGCTCGGCGCGGCGGGCCTCATGGCGACGACTGCGGCCGTGCTTCGACTCGTCCGGGGGTCAGATCCCCCGTAGCAACCGCACAGCATGGTTACTTTTAGCGACAGCATGGCCCGCCACCCGAGGGCGTTGTTACGCCGTTCGTGACAGCAGACGAGTCGTTCCGACTACAGACCGCGGCGCCCTGTCGTTCTAACGTTCCTGACAGGGGTTTCAGGAGCAGCCGCGGGTCTGCTCTCGGGGGAATGCAAGAGATCAGGGGTCAGGAATCATGTGGGTCATCCCTCCACTACCGCCAGGGGCAAGCCGGGCCGACCGCGAGTGGCACCGCCGGGAGGTGGCAGCCACCGAACGGGAGATCAAGGACATCTGGACCAACGCGTGCCAGGTCACTCGCCTCGTGCAGCGGATCCCGCCGCCCGGCGCGATCTTCCAGGCCCCCCTGGTCAGCTCGATCACCCTCGACGCCGTCCCGGCGCGCTTCTCGGTCAAGCTGCGCCCCGGTCAGCTGCTGAGCGACTTCGCGAAGAAGGCCGACCGCTTCGCGGCGGCCTATGGGATACCCACCGTCGAGGTCGTGCCGCTGACCCAGGACGAACGGTGGATTTCAGTCCGGCTCGTCGAGCCGATCTGGATCGAGTGGTACGAGGAGCCCGTCCCCGTCCCAGTGCCTCCGAACGAGCCCCACCCGACGGCTCGCGGCAATCCGCTGGGGCGACGCCAAGACCGTCGTCGAGCCGGTGGACCGCGAAGCCTCCGGCGACGCCGTCACCGCACGCTCGAGCGCCCCGGCGACCGCTCCCACCCGTCTCGAGACCCCGGACCAGCAACCGCGCTCGGAAGCCTTCTCCGCTCGTTCGTGGAGTTCTGGCGCCTCCCGGAGCCGGTGGACCCTGACCGTGAGACTGCTGAGGTCGGTTCAGCGCCCTGACGAGGGCGGAGTTAGGCTCCTCGACGCGCATGGTGCTGCGTCGGAACGCCACGCGTGCCCAACCGCGGCTCCCTGGCGTCCTCACTGTGCACCCCGGAGGAACGCCATGCCCGACACGTGGTTCGAGGGACTCAGCCTGCCGGTCACCGACCTCGACCGGTCGATCCGGTTCTACGCCTCGCTGGGCTTCATCCTCGAGATCCGGGCCGACCGGTTCGCCCTGCTGCGCCACGGCTCGGGGACCCTGGGCCTGCTCGCCCTGGGGCCTGCCGTGGAGCGCGCGGCGGAGCACGGTGGCGGCAACGTCCGCGCGTTCGTGCAGGTCGAACTGGGAACCGACGACCTCGACGCGCTCTACGCCGATTTCGTGGAGCGGGGCGTTCCGGTGCACGTCCCGCCCCGCGACCGGGGTTTCGAGCGGCAGATGCAGCTACGGGATCCCGACAGCTACACCGTCGAGTTCGCCGAGGGCGAGCGGGGCCACAACCGCACCGACTCCGCGGGCCGGTGAGTGGCCCGTCTACTCCGGGCCGGTGGCTGGCGGTGGGGTCTCAGCGCCCCGATGCTGTGCCCGACCACCACCCGCAGCACCCTGCAGAGGACGTCGCCATGGATCCCGAGGAACGTCGTCGCTTCGTGCGTGACCACCGCACCTGCGTCTTCGGCTACAACCGGCGCGAGCACGGACCCGCGATGACGGTCGTCTACTACGTCACCGACGGCGACGACATGCTCGTCTCCACCATGGCGGAGCGCCAGAAGGCCAAAGCGGTGGCCCGCGACCCGCACGTCAGCCTGTGCGTGCTCGACGAGAACTGGCCGCCGACCTATCTGCAGGTCTACGGGACGGCCGTCCTCGACACCGACCCCGAGCACGGGGCCGACCTGCTGCGGCGGGTCGTCGAGCTCATGGCCGGCGAGAGAGTGCCGGACGAGCGCCGCGAGCAGATCGCTCGCATGGCTCGTGAGGAACAGCGCGTGGTGCTCCGGGTGACCCCGTACGCGACGTTCGCGACCCCGCCGCGCCACGTGCACAGGATGGACGACCTGGACGGACTCTCGCACTGGACCAGCGCCAGCCTGCCCTGGTGAGCACCCCGCGAGAGGCAACCTCGCACTCGAAACCCGCAAGCGCCCTTTTCCTGAGTTGAGTGCCAACGTACATATCGCCTTGTGTCGGTCGACAAAGGTGTTTGTCGGAGCTCCCAAGAGTGTTGCGGCTCACAGTACCCAGGATAACGATGCCGTAACCTGCATTTGTCCGTGGTAGTTGAGGATACTGTCATCAGGTGACGGCGGACGCTCCTTCACCTTGTTGCGGAGGTGGCATGTCTGACGGCGAGGATCAGTGCCGCGCGGCTCCCGACCAGGTGGACGAGCCTTGCACAGAAGCCCTCTCACCCGGGGGCCTTCTGTCCGACCCGGCGATGGCCCCGGGCGGACGGACGGCCTTGACCGAAGGATGTATCTGCTCGGTACTCGCGAACGCCGCCTACCGTTCCGGCGCTCCCGATGAAACGCCGTTCATCGATCCCCGCTGCCCACTCCACGCACTCCACATCTCGTGAGCGCGACGTTCCACACGCGCGCGGTGTTCGGCCCGCCGCGCCCAGTGCTGGTTCTCTCCGTGAAGGGTGAAGTCGACCGCTTCAACCAGGGAGAGCTCGATCGGGCACTGAGCGCCGTAGCCGGCCAGCGTGGCTCCATCGACTTCCGCAGACTTTTCGGCTGCCAGGAATTGTCCACAACGTTGGTGGTCGACCTGCGCGAGGTCACCTTTCTCGGCATGGGCGCGCTTTCCGGCCTCGTAGAGTGGCGTGATCGTCACGGTCACGTCCCGCGGCTCGTCGTCGCTGCCAATGGCATTGTCCGTCGGTCCCTGGCCGTTTCCGGACAGGACAACGACTTCGAGCTCTTCTCCGACCTCGCCGACGCTGTACTTTCAGATGCCCAGTCACGGGACTGCGATTAGTCGTCTATTGCCCTTCCCGACGATGTGACCTGCGAAGCGGCTTCCCGTGAGAGTGCATTTGTGGCGACGAACAAAGATCTCTGGCGTACCGGGCGGCTGGCGAACGGTCGGTTCGAGTGCCATTCTCGGACGAAGGCTATCGAACACCAGGTGGACGGGAGGAGCGGCAGGTGGCCACGAGCGAGATGATCGCCGACCGGCTACCGTGCGCTCGTTCGCGCTCCGCCTCGGTTCGTGGCCCTTCGGGATCTTCGACGTGGTCCCTGGCGGAGCGGGCCTCCTCGTGAAACGGCCTGTCACCTTGCGCGGGAACAACGAGAGCCGTCCCCGGTACGTCGAGCTGGTGCTCGTCGCGGCTGCGTTGGTGGCGGTCGCTGTCACCCTCTCGCTCGGGTGGTGGTGGGTCGCCCCGATCGTCGGCGTGATCATCGCGACCTACATCCTCCGGGATGTCGTTCGGAGCCGCCGTCACAACCCCGGCAACAGGACCCATTGGCCTTGATCGACCTGGAGCATCGGAACAAGCGAGCAGCGGCTCGTGAGTCGGAAGGGAACCCGCGATGAATCACCTGCTCCGAGAGCTGGCGCCGATCACCGGTCCGGGCTGGCAGATGCTCGACGACGAAGCCACACAGCGCCTCACCCCGGCGCTCGCCGCCCGAAAGCTCGTCGACTTCTCGGGCCCTCACGGCTGGCAGCACTCGGCGACGAACCTCGGTCGCACTGAAGAAATCGCCTCGTCCTCGGCTCACAAGGTGTTCGCGCTCGCCCGGCGGGTCCTGCCGATCGTGGAGTTGAGAGTCGACTTTCAGCTGTCCCGGGCAGAGCTGCGTGACGCTGATCGAGGCGCCGACGACGCTGACCTCGGACCCCTGGACCAGGCCGCGCACGAGATCGCCGTGGCCGAGAACCAGGCGGTCTTCCATGGCTGGGCCGACGTCTTGCACGGGATCAGCGAGGCCTCACCGCACGGGATGATCGCACTGGGGAGCGATGTCGATGGATACCCGCAGGCGATAGCGGCTGCGGTCGAACAACTTCTGGGGAGCGGGGTCGAGGGGCCCTACGGACTCGCGGTGGACAGCGAGCAGTTCCGTCTCGTATCGCAGACAACGGAACACGGTGGTTACCCACTTCTGGAGCATCTCCGGGGAATTCTGGGCGGTCCGATCGTCTGGACCCCCGGTGTGTCTGGCGCCTTCGTGGTGAGCCAGCGAGGTGGGGATTTCGTCGTCGACTCCGGCCAGGACCTCTCGATCGGATACGACTGGCATGATGCCGAGACGGTCGGCCTGTATCTCCAGGAGAGCTTCAGTTTCCACGTCGCAACCCCGGAGGCGGCCGTCGTGCTCACCGCCGAGTCATGAGCAGGGTCGAGCAGCCTCCGGCGCCACCTCGCAATGGTCCGGACTGCCCACTGGGGCAACGCTCCGCACGACGACGCCGGCACCGAGACCGACCCATCGGACGCTGATCCCTTGTGGATCGTGATGGATGGGCCCGATCGGGCCCTCCTGAAGCTGACTGATGGGGGCGATGTGATAACTGTTCGAGTGGTTGGCGGCGGCGCCGTCTACCGAGACGACCTGGTAGGTGAAGAGGGCGACCCGCTCGCCCTCGAGGGGACGCCCGTCGGGCCAGGGGTTGTCGACCAGCCCCCCGCCGGGGTTTCCCACCCACTCGGCTGAGACCGTTCGCTGCTCACTCATGTCCGGTTCGTCCTTCAGCGTCGTGGGCCCGGGGTGGTCCGGGGGCCGGCTCAGGAGCCGGTCGCGGGCGTGTAGTGCCTGTCGGGCGGGGTCGTCCCCGGCTGCACGGTCTCGTCGCGGCGGCGGATGCGTTCGCGTTGGGGGATGACGATGTGGGCGGGGTCGTTGGCGGAGGCGATGCCGGCGTCGAAGACCCCGAACCGGGTCAGTGCCGAGCCGGCCATGAGCGCGGCGCCCGAGAGGGCCGCGGCCCACCGGCGCGTGCGGCCGAGTACGGCGCCGACCGCGCCGAGCGCCAGGCAGGCTTTCGACGCGGTCATCAGGGTGTTGGCGCGCCCCGTGGAGTAGACGTCGGCGAGCAGGCCGAGGTCGCGGGTCATCTTCTCCTCGGTCGCGAGCTCCACCGCGGCGCCGAGGACGCCGAGCCGGGCCGCGGGCTGGTTGTCGGCGGTCGAGGAGAACAGCAGCCCGAACCCGCCGCCGGCGGCGGCGGCGCTGCCGGCGAAGAGCACCGGGAGGTGGCGGTGGGCCTCGTGCCAGGTGGGCACGGCGGTGTTGGAGACCAGCACCGCGGTGTAGGTGGCCAGCGCCGGCCCGATCACGGCTGCGGCGGCGCCGGTGAGGTCGCCGGTGCGGCGGAACCATCCGGTCAGCTCGGTGGCCGCGGTGGCGGTGGCGAAGGCGGCGAAGGGGGAGAGGAGCCAGGAGCCGACCGAGAGCGGCGAGGTGGGCTTGAACACCCGCAGCATGTGCAGGAACCGCGCCGGGCGGTGCAGGTCGTGGATGAGGAACACGGTGCCGCCCATGGCCCCGCCGGCCGCGGCCAGCCGCCCGGCGCGGCGCAGCGTGGGCCGGTCGGTGGCGGCGGCCATCGCGGCGAGCACCGAGGAGGAGCCGGCCAGCCCGCCCAGGAACAGATACAGCGGCACGTCCGGGTTCTTCCACACCGGCGCCTTGATGATCGGGCGCCCGTAGTAGGAGCGGAACCGCGCCTCGGGGACCTGCAGCTGCTCACCCCGCCGGCCCCCGCGGTGGCGGTGCCGCTGGGGCTGTTGCGGGTTCTGGTCCTCGGTGGGGGTCATCGCCGGCCGCCCGTCCAGAACGCCGCGACGGTGGCGAGCCCGAGACCGAGGGCGGTCAGCGCGGCGTTGCGCCACATCTCGGGCAGGTCGCGGGTGGTCACGATCGGGTCCGGCGGCAGCCCGTAGACCTCGGGCTGGTCGAGCAGCAGGAAGAACGCGCCGTCGCCGCCGACGCCGTCGTCGGGGTCGCGGCCATACAGGCGGGCCTCGGCGACCCCGCGGGCGTGCAGCTCGGCCAGCCGGGTGTCGGCGGTGGCCTGCAGCGCGTCGAGGTCGCCGAACTGGATGGAGTTGGTGGGGCAGGCCTTCGCGCAGGCGGGTTCGAGCCCGCTGCCGAGCCGGTCGTAGCACAGCGTGCACTTGTGGGCGCCGCCGTCGGCGCCGCGGACGTCGATCACGCCGTAGGGACAGGAGGGCACGCAGTAGCCGCAGCCGTTGCAGATGTCGTCTTGCACCACCACGGTGCCGAACTCGGTGCGAAACAGGGCCCCGGTCGGGCAGTTGTCGAGGCAGCCGGCGTGGGTGCAGTGCTTGCACACATCCGAGGCCATCAGCCAGCGCACGTCGCGTTCGTCGTCGGGGGTCTGCTGGCCGTGCGCCCCCGTGTCGGGCAACAGCGAGAGCAGGTCGACGGTGCCCTCGCCCGCCCCGCCGGGACCCGGCGGCGCGGTCGCGGTGTCCCGCCCGGTCGGTAGCGCGCCGCCCCCCAGGGCGGGCAGCCCGGACGGCAGGTGCCCCGTGGTCGCGGCGCCGCGGTGGGCGCGGGTGGCGGTGCCGTGCGGGCGGACGTCCTCGATGAAGGCCACGTGCCGCCAGGTGGAGGCCCCCAGATCACCGGTGTTGTCGTAGGACATCCCGGTGAGCCGGTAGAGATCGGAGGCATCGGTGCCGTCGTCGGGCACCAGGTTCCACTCCTTGCAGGCGACCTCACAGGCCTTGCACCCGATACACACCGAGGTGTCGGTGAAAAACCCCACCCGCCTCGGATGCCCGGCGCCGAACCCGGCATCGCCCGCCGGATCCACCAACGGCCCATAGAGCGCGTCGTCTGCCCCGGAAAATGCGTCGACTATCGACGTCGCGGGGTGGGCGCGCTCGCCGTGCTCCTCCCGTTGGGTCAACGCGTTTCACCCCACAGAGCTTGGACCCGTCCTTGTCGATCGGACCGGTCGTGGTGCGGGAAGGCATCGGGACTGCGCTCTCACACCGTCTATCGACCCGTGCGCGCCGTCAATACCATCCGCCACCGTTCCGGCGGGAGAAGGTGGATGCTGTGCCCGCGCACAAACGCCGTTGGCGGGCTTCACGCCCTTCCCGACGCGGGGAGGAGGCATTGGCTGCGTCACGGCGCGATCCCGGAGGCGGCCATCCTCCTCACGGCTGACTCATGAGCAGGCCCGCGAGCACCACGACCGCCACCGCGACGACCACCGCCACGCCGTCGAGGTTGCCTCCGGCCTGTCTCGTCACCAGCCGGTGATCTTCTCGGTCAGGACCGCGGTGACTCACTCACTCATTCGGCGTCTGAGCGGATCGCGTTGAGAATGGCGCCGGTGCCGGCCGTGATCTAGCTGTGTAGTATATGCCAGAGATTTTTGTTCGCGGCGACAAGTGCATCCTCGGAGGACGCCGTTCCGCAGGCCATGACGTTACTGTCGAGCGGACCCGAAAACCGGCGCCGGTTCCGGTGCGCGCTGAGCTCGACCGCCTCGGTTGGCGTCGGCCTGTCCACGTCGGGCAGTCCGGCGCCAGCCGGTGCGCTTCCGGCCGACACAGCAAGAGTTGGTCGGGGAGCCATTGCGCCGGCCGTCCCGGGCCACGACCGTCGGTACGTCCCGACGCGCCACGGATGAGGACGGGTGCGACGCCGGAGGAGGAGCCGTGATCTCCAACGTCTTCACCGTGGACCCGTGGAAGGTCCGCGAGCCCACGACCGAGATCGAGTACCTGCCGCAGACCGAGTCCTTGTTCGCCCTGTCCAACGGGCACGTCGGAATGCGCGGCAACCTCGACGAGGGGGAGCCGCACGCGATGCCGGGCACCTACCTCAACTCCTTCTTCGAGGCGCGGCCGTTGCCGTACGCCGAAGGTGGCTTCGGCTATCCGGAGGAGGGCCAGACGCTGGTCAACGTGCCCAACGGGAAGTTGATCCGGCTGCTGGTCGACGACGAGCCGCTGGACGTACGCTACGGGCAGGTGCTCCACCATTCCCGGGAGCTCGACCTGCGTTCGGGAATCCTCACTCGCGACGTCGACTGGGTCTCGCCCAACGACCAGCGGGTCAAGGTGCGTGCACAACGCCTGGTGTCGTTCTCCCAGCGCGCCGTGGCCGCTATCCACTACGAGGTCGAGGTGGTCGACGCCGAAGCGCTGCTGGTCGTCCAATCGGAACTCTTCGCCAACGAGCAGATGCCCGCGATCCACGGCGATCCGCGGGTGGCGGCCGCGTTAGCCGACCCGCTCGTGCCCGAGCACCACAGCTCGAGCACCCACGGCGCGCGGATGACCCACCAGACGCGGCGTTCGGAACTGCGCGTCGGCGCGGCCATGGAGCACCAGGTCGAGGGTCCTGACGACCTCTATGTCCGGAGCTCGTGCTCGAACAACGTCGGCCGCACCACGATCATCACGCGGCTCCGTCCGGGGCAGAAGCTGACCGTGGTCAAGTACCTCGCTTATGGGTGGTCGAGCCATCGCTCGCAGCCGGCGATCGTGGACCAGGTCGAAGCCGCTCTCGACGCGGCCGTCTACACCGGGTGGGAGGGGCTGGTCGCCGCCCAGCGCAACTACCTCGACGACTTCTGGGGCCACGCCGACATCGAGGTCGACGGCGACCCTCGGCTGCAGCAGGCGATCCGCTTCTGTCTGTTCCACGTGCTGCAGGCCGGTGCCCGGGCCGAGAAACGGGCCATCGGCGCGAAAGGGCTCACCGGGCAGGGCTACGACGGTCACACCTTGTGGGACACCGACACGTTCGTGCTCCCGGTGTTCATCTACACCCAGCCCGAGGCCGCGAGCGACGCGCTGCGCTGGCGTCACAGCACCATGGAGATCGCTCGCGAGCGGGCCCGGTATCTCGGACTGGACGGGGTCACGTTCCCGTGGCGCACCATCCGCGGGGAGGAGACCTCGGGGTACTGGCCCGCGGGCACCGCGGCCTTCCACGTCAACGCCGACGTCGCCGACGCGGTGGTGCGCTATGTCGACGCCACCGAGGACGCCGAGTTCGAGCGCGAGATCGGCGTGGACCTGCTGGTCGGTACCGCTCGGCTGTGGCGCTCGCTCGGCCACCACGACAGCGCGAGCCAGTTCCGCATCGACGGGGTCACCGGGCCCGACGAGTACTCCGCGGTGGCCGACAACAACGTCTACACCAACCTCATGGCGCAGAAGAACCTCCGTAGCGCGGCGGACGTCTGCGTGCGCTGGCCTCGCGAGGCCGAGCGTCTCGGCGTCACACCCGAAGAGATCGCGAGCTGGCGGGCGGCGGCGGCCGCCATGGTGGTTCCCTACGACGAGGTACTGGGCGTCCACCAGCAGTCCGCGGGCTACACACGCCACGCGGTGTGGGACTTCGCGCACACCCCACCGGAGAACTACCCGCTCTTGTTGAACTACCCGTACTTCGATCTGTACCGCAAGCAGGTCGTCAAGCAGCCCGACCTGGTGCTGGCCATGGTGCAGTGTCCCGACGCGTTCACCTCGCAGCAGAAGGCCGACAACTTCGCCTACTACGAGCGGATCACGGTTCGCGATTCGTCTCTGTCGCCGGGGACGCTCGCGGTGATGGCCGCCGAGACCGGGCATCTCGATCTCGCGTACGACTACCTGTGCGAGAGCGCACAGATGGATTTCGCCGACCTCGAGAACAACGTCCGCGACGGTGTCCACCTGGCCGCGTTGGCCAACAGCTGGACCGCGGTGGTGATGGGCTTCGGGGGAATGCGAGCGTCCGAGGGCCGGCTCACCTTTGCGCCGCGGCTGCCCGAGATGCTCGCTGGAATCCGTTTCCGGGTGCAGTGGCGGGGCCGGTCGCTGCAGGTCGAGATCGGCGGCGGGGTGGCCACGTACACCATGGAGAAGGACGGCGAGGTGACCGAGGACCTCCAGTTGCGCCATCACGGCGCGGAGTTCGTGCTGACGGTCGATGAGGCGATGACCTTCGACCTGCCGCCGCTGCCGCACCCGGCTCCGATAGCACAGCCGCCGGGACGGGCGCCGCTGTTCCGCCGTCTCTCCTGACGGTCACGCGCTACGAGGACGACGAGAACGCGCGTCAGTTGCCGGGTTCTGCGACGAGCTTCGCGAGGACGGCGGCCTCGCTGATGCCGGGGTGCTTGGTCGCGGTGAGCAGGGTGAGCATCTGCCTGCTCGCGAGCTCGCGGAGGTGCGCCAATGCGGCGGCTCGATCGGGATCGTCGAGTTCGTCGCGGTAACGGCGGGTGAACTCGTCGAAGCGGCTCGGGTCGTGCCCGTACCACTTGCGCAGTTCTGTCGACGGCGCGATCTGCTTGCACCACTCGTCCAGGTCCGCGCGCTCCTTGCTGACCCCGCGCGGCCAGATGCGGTCGACCAGCACTCGAGCGCCGTCGTCCGGCATGGGTTCCTCGTAGATCCGGCGAACCTGAACGTGGTGCTGTCTGCTGGTCACTGACGGCTCCCGTCGGTGGACGGCTTCGGGATGATCAGGCGGCGGCAATGCGTGCTGCGGTCGTCACGCCCTCGGCGACGTTGCCGACCCCTGGCGAGGTGGCCGCCTCCCGGCTCGCGCGCGGGGGTTCCACCGCAGTGCTTGTGCGGCGGTGGCCAGTTCTGCCATCGAGCCCGGATCGGACAGTGACCGTCCAGTGAGCTCGTGGATGCGCCGTAACCGGTAGCGGACGGTGTTGGGGTGGCAGTGCAGGACATGAGCCGCCCGGTCGGACGAGCCGCCGTGGTCCAGGACGGCCTGCAGGGTGTCCAACAATCCGTCGCGGTCCTCGCCGGGCAGCTCGAGCACCGCACCGAGGACCTGCTCCACCAGGCGGCTGCTCTCGTCGGGATCGTGCGCGACGAGGGCGGCGAGCGGGCTGCTGCTGAACATGCGCACCTCGGCCTTCCCGGGTGGGACCGAGGCGAGCGCCACCCGGGCCAGATGCAGCGCACACGGAGTCTCTGTCAGGAGCCGATACAACGGACTGACCCCGGTTCGGGAGCCGGCGGCGTCGCGCAGGACGGCCAGCAGCATGTCGTCGTGCTCGTCGGGAACCGAGACGATGCCGCACTGCATCGCCGAGGTGAGTTGCCAGGCCGAGACGAGCCCGTGCGAGGCGAGCCGTTGCTCGACACCGGGCAGGCTCTCCTCCGCGAGGCCCCGGGTCTCCGCGACGACCACGGCCAACTTCCCGTCGAGGGGCAGGCCGAGAATCTTCCCGGCCTCCCACGGACCGTCGTCGGTCACCTGGCCGGACAGCAGCGCCTCCACCAACGCCGTCCGGCGCCGCTGCTGGGCGGTCAACAACTCGGCGGTCGTCGCGCGGTAGGCCTCGGTGATCGCCAGCGCATGCTCGTCGGTGAGTTGCCAGAGCATGCTCGCCGCCCCCAGCAGTGCATCCAGGGTCCCTGGTCGTTCGTGACGACGAGCACGCTCGACCAGCCGGTCCCAGACCAGCGCGAACCCGACGCGGTACGCGCGGAGCACCTCCGGTAACGGCGCGCCCTGGTGTGCACGGCGGCGGCCGGTCTCGCGCGGGGCGGCGAAGTCGTGGCCGGCGTGCGGGTCGGCCAGGGCGGAGAGCATGAAGCGCAGGTTGTGCGCGACGGAACTGTGCAGGTCGTCGCGCGGCACGACCTCCTCGTCGTGGTAGAGATCGATACGGGCGCAGATCGCCGCGTACGCCTCATCGACGAGGCCGGGCAGGCGTGCCTCGGCCCACTCGACGAGCTCGGCAAGCTCATCGTTGCTCACTCGACCACCACCTCGACACGCGCGCGCCTGCGACGAAGAACCTACCGAATCTTCTGATTCGATTCATCAGCGAGCGACGGCCGTGGCACACCGGGCCCGGGTTGGTGGAGCCGCATCGAACGACGACCTGAGCAGGCCGCTCGGCGGGCGTCCTGCCCTACCACCCGATCAGGTCAGCGACCCGGAGGAGCACGGCCGGGGCGCAGGGCACCTGCTCGCCACCGATCTTCGGGAGCGACGCGAACAGGCCGGGCGGCACTGCGAAATGCGCAGAGAACCGCGTCGGCGCGCTTCTCGGCACATGGACACCAATTCCCTTCGCTCTCCGCGGCATTTCAGGAGCCGATGCACCGTTCGCGTTATCCGTTCTCGATGTGCGATCATCCGAACCGGGGCATGCCCGCCGTGGTTCGACGACTCCGAGCGTCGATGTCGACGACGCCAAGGCATGTTGTCCGAGGAAACAGGATTCCAGAGCTCCCCGTGCTCCGGCGACTGCCGGACTTGACGTGGTCGAGCTGCGGCTAGACGGTGAGATGCGTCGGACGTGTCCTGACCGTCACGATTCCGGAGGCCGCGCAGGCCGAGCCGCGGAAGGTGCAGATCAGCTACAGCGACACAGCGATAGGTCGGCGGCCAGCTCGTCGAGTTTCGGACGGGATTCGGTGACGAAAGGAGCGTCAGATGGCCAAGGCGGTCGGGATCGACCTGGGTACGACGAACTCGGTGATCGCCGCCTGGGAGGGCGGCCAGCCGGAAGTGATCCCCAACGCGGAGGGCTCGCGCACGACGCCGTCGGTGGTGGCCTTCACCGACAACGGCGAACGGCTGGTCGGCCAGCTGGCGCACCGCCAAGCGGTCCTGAACCCCCAAGGCACGATCTACTCGGCGAAACGGTTCATCGGCCGGCGCTACGACGAGATCACCGACGAGGCCAAAGCCGTATCGTTCGACGTCGTCGACGAGAACGGCCTGGCGCGCTTCGACGTGCGCGGGAAGAACTACGCTCCTGAGGAGATCAGCGCGCTGGTGCTGCGGAAGCTGGTGGAGGACGCGGGCCGGTACCTGGGGGAGCGGGTCACCGAAGCCGTGATCACGGTGCCGGCGTACTTCAACGACGCGCAGCGCAACGCCACCCAGGACGCGGGCCGCATCGCCGGCCTCGAGGTGCTGCGGATCATCAACGAGCCGACCGCGGCCGCGTTGGCCTACGGGCTCGAGAAGAGTCAGCACGAGACCGTGCTGGTGTTCGACCTGGGCGGTGGGACCTTCGACGTCAGTGTGCTCGACGTCGGTGACGGTGTGGTCGAGGTCCGGGCGACCGCCGGTGACACCCACCTGGGCGGCGACGATTTCGACCGGCGGCTGGTGGATTACATCGCCGATGAGTTCAAGCGCGACAACGGAGTCGATCTGCGGTCGGACCCGCAGGCGCTGCAGCGATTGTTCGAGGCGGCCGAGAAGGCCAAGGTCGAGCTGAGCTCGGTGACCCAGACCCAGGTCAACCTGCCGTTCGTCACCGCGGACGCGACGGGTCCGAAGCACCTGACGATGACGATCATGCGTTCGACGTTCGACCAGATCACCGCGGACCTGGTGGAGCGCACGATGGGGCCGGTCGAGCAGGCGATGACCGACGCGAAGGTCACCGCCAACGACATCGACGAAGTGATCCTGGTCGGCGGTTCCACCCGGATCCCGGCGGTGCAGAACCTGGTGCGCCGGCTGACCGGCGGCAAGGACCCGAACATGACCGTCAACCCCGACGAGGTCGTCGCGTTGGGGGCCGCGGTCCAGGCGGGGGTGCTCAAGGGCGAGGTCTCCGACGTCCTGCTGCTCGACGTCACGCCGCTCTCGCTGGGCGTCGAGACCCAGGGTGGCGTGATGACCGCGATCATCGAACGCAACACCACCATCCCCGCCCGCCGGACCGAGACCTTCTCCACCGCCGAGGACAACCAGCCCGCGGTCGACGTGGTGGTCCTGCAGGGAGAGCGGGAGCGGGCCGCGGACAACCGGGTGCTGGGCCGGTTCCGGTTGGAGGACATCCGCCCCGCGCGACGCGGTGAGCCGCAGATCGAGGTGACCTTCGACGTCGACGCCAACGGCATCGTCAACGTCACCGCCCGGGACAAGACCACCGGTACCGAGCAGGGCATCACGATCAGCGAGAGCTCCAACCTCGACACGAGCGAGGTCGAGCGGATGATCTCCGACGCGGAGCGGAACCGGGCCGCCGACCAGGCCCTGCGCCAGGAGATCGACGTCCGCAACGAGCTGGACTCGCTGGCTTACCAGGTGGAGCGCCGGTTGTCCGAGCTGGGCGACGCCGCCGCGGCACACGAGCGGGCGCGGGCCGAGATGCTCGTCACGGACGCACGTCAGGCGGTCCGGGACGAGGCGCCGGTCGACCGGGCTCGGGAGCTGATCAGCGAGCTCCAGCAGGTCCACCAGGGCCTGATGGCCGTTCGGCCGGGGGACGGTGGCGGGGGCTCGGCCCGCGGTGCCGGCGGTTCGCAGGGCCCGGACGACGACGTCATCGACGCCGAGTTCGACCGAGGGTGAGGGTGAGCTGGCGCGACGCACTCACCCGGGCGAGACGAAGCGGAGACTCGATGACCGAGCAGCAGCCCGCCGACGTGGGTTCCGACCCGACCCACGACCCCGACCGGACCTCCGCCGACGCGGTCGCCGACACCCCGGGATCCGGCGTGTTCCACGTCGAGGACGGGGCCGCGGAGGATCGCACGCGGTCCGGGTCGGCGGAGGCGTCGGGCGAGGACGTCGACGAGCTGCGGGCCCGCTGGCAGCGGGCGGTCGCCGATCTGGACAACCTGCGCAAGCGTTATGCCCGCGCGTTGGATCGCGAGCGCGGGGTGGAGCGCAACCGGGTCGCGGCGGCATTCCTGCCGGTGCTGGACAACCTCGAGCTGGCACTGGAGCACGCCGAGGCGGACCCCACGGCGATCATCGAGGGTGTCCGCCGGGTGGTCGACCAGGCCGTGGAGGTGCTCGCCTGGCTGGGGTACCCCCGCCAGGACGAGACCGGGGTCCCGTTCGACCCCAACCTCCACGAGGTGGTCACGGTCGTCGACGACGCGCAGGCCCCGCCCGGCACCGTGGTGGGCGTGCTGCGCCCCGGCTACGGCACCGACCAGTCCCAGCTGCGGCCGGCGGCGGTGGCGGTCGCGCAGCAGGCGAGGTGAGCTCGGGTGGCTCGGGACTACTACGAGGTGCTCGGGGTGCCGCGCGACGCCGGGGCCGACGAGCTGCAGGAGGCCTACCGACGGCTGGCCCGGGCCAACCACCCCGACGTCAACAAGGACCCGGCCGCGGAGGAACGGTTCAAGGAGGTCAACGAGGCCTACCACGTGCTGGCCGACCCCGAGACCCGGCGGCGCTACGACCGGTTCGGGCCGAACTTCCGCCAGGTCCCCGAGGGGTACGAACAGACCGCTGGTGCGGGCCGGGGGTACGGCGGATTCGGCGGCGGCCAGCAGCGCGGCTACCGGACCGCCGACGTCGACTTCGGTGACATCGACCTGGGCGACATCGACCTCGAGGACCTGCTCGGGGGCATGTTCGGTCGCCGGGGCGCCTCCGGCCCGGTCGGAGGCGCCGACCAGGAAGCCGAGATCGAGCTCAGCGTCGAGGACGCCTACCGCGGCGGGCACCGGCAGATCACGTTGTCGGGACCGACGGGGCAGCGCAACTACGACGTCACCATCCCGGCGGGGTCCGTCGACGGCCAGCGCATCCGCCTGGCCGGCGAAGGTGGACGCGGGGCCGGCGGCGGGCCCCCGGGTGACCTGTATCTGGTCGTGCGGATCGCGGCGGACTCCCGGTACCGGCTGGACGGCCGCGACGTCTACGTCGACCTCGCGCTGACGCCGTGGGAGGCGGCGCTCGGCGACGACGTCCCGGTGAGCACGCCGGGCGGCGACGCCAAGGTGAAGGTGCCGGCGGGTACGTCCAGCGGGCGACGGCTGCGGCTGCGCGGACAGGGGATGCCGAATCCTCGCGGTCAGGCCGGGGACCTCTACGCGGTGGTGCAGATCAAGGTGCCGGCACACCTGAGTGACCGGGAACGAGAGCTGTTCGAGCAGTTGGCCGGCAGCTCGACGTTCGATCCGCGGAGGACCGCATGACCCCTGAGGACGACGGGCCGACCCGATACCCCCTGGCCCGCCCACTGCGGCTCTCGGCGGAGCAGTTCGCCGCCCGCAGTGGCCTGCACCCCGAGCTGGTCCGGCGGCTGGTGGCGCTCGGGCTGGTCGAGGCCGAACGCGACGCCGCCGGGCGGCTGTGGGTCCGGCCCGACCAGGTGGCCGTGGTGGCTCGGGTCCAGCGGCTGCGCGCGGGACTACCGATCAACTACGCCGCGGTCGGGCTGGTGATGGACCTGCTCGACCGCATCACCGAGCTCGAGACCACGCTACGCACCCGGCACAGGAGCGCCCGATGGAGCTGAACCGGCTGACCCAGAAATCTCAGGAGGCCCTCGCCGAGGCCCAGTCCATCGCCCTGAACGCGGGCCAGACCGAGGTGGACGGCGAGCACTTGCTGCTCGCGTTGCTCGATCAGCCCGACGGGCTCGTCCCGCGGCTGCTCGGCCAGGTCGGGGCCGACGTCCCCGCCCTGCGCCGCGACGTCGAGTCCGACGTGGCACGCCGCCCCAGGGTCACCGGCCCCGGCGTCCAGCCCGGCCAGGTCCACCTGACCCAGCGGCTGTCCCGGCTGCTGGACACCGCGGATCGGGAAGCGCGCCGGCTCAAGGACGAGTACGTCTCGGTCGAGCATCTGATGCTGGCCCTGACCGACGAGGGATCGGCGACGGCGGCGGGGCGGCGGCTCAAGGAGCACGGGGTGACCCGGGAGGGGTTCCTGGCCGCGCTCACCCAGATCCGCGGGAACCAGCGGGTGCGCTCGGCCACCCCCGAGGGCACCTACGAGGCCCTGGAGAAGTACGGCCAGGACCTCGTCGCGGACGCTCGCGCCGGCAAGCTCGACCCGGTCATCGGCCGGGACACCGAGATCCGTCGCGTCGTGCAGATCCTCTCGCGCAAGTCCAAGAACAACCCCGTGCTCATCGGCGACCCCGGGGTCGGCAAGACCGCCATCGTCGAGGGCCTGGCCCAGCGGATCGTGGCCGGCGACGTGCCCGAGGGACTCCGCGACAAGACGATCTTCGCGTTGGACATGGGGCTGCTCGTCGCCGGGGCGAAGTACCGCGGCGAGTTCGAGGAGCGCCTGCAGGCCGTCCTGTCCGAGGTGAAGTCCGCGGAGGGCGACATCCTGCTGTTCGTCGACGAGCTGCACAACGTGGTTGGGGCCGGGGCCGCCGAGGGCGCGATGGACGCCGGCAACATGCTCAAGCCGATGCTGGCTCGCGGCGAGCTGCACATGATCGGCGCGACCACGCTGGACGAGTACCGCCGCCACATCGAGAACGACGCCGCGCTGGAGCGGCGCTTCCAACCCGTGATCGTCGACGAGCCGAGCGTCGAGGACACCGTGTCGATCCTGCGTGGCCTGCGGGAACGCTTGGAGATCTTCCACGGGGTCAAGATCATGGACTCGGCGCTCGTGGCGGCGGCGAGCCTGTCCAACCGCTACCTGACCGACCGGTTCCTGCCGGACAAGGCGATCGACCTGGTCGACGAGGCGTGTGCCCGGCTGCGCACCGAGATCGACTCGATGCCGGCCGAGCTCGACGAGCTGACCCGGCGGGTCACCCGGCTCGAGATCGAGGAGGCCGCGCTGGCCACCGAGACCGACCCGGCCAGCCAGACCCGGCTGGCGGACCTGCGCCGCGAACTGGCCGACCTGCGCGGCGAGGCCGACGCCAAGCGCGCCCAGTGGGAGGCGGAGCGGCAGGCGATCCGCCGGGTCCAGGAGCTGCGCGGCGAGCTCGAGCAGTTGCGCCGTGAGGCCGAGGAGGCGGAGCGCCGCTACGACCTCACCCGGGCCGCCGAGCTGCGCTACGGCTCGATCACCGAGGCCGAGCGCCGGCTGGCGTCCGAGGAGGAGGCACTCGCGATCAAACAGGGCGAGCACCGCCTGCTGCGCGAGGTCGTCACCCCGGAGGAGATCGCCGACATCGTCTCGGCGTGGACCGGGATCCCGGTCAGCAGGCTCACCGAGGGCGAGCGGGAGAAGGTGCTGCGTCTGGGCACGATCCTGCACGAGCGGGTGGTGGGGCAGGACGAGGCCGTGCAGCTGGTCAGCGACGCGATCGTCCGGGCGCGCTCGGGCATGAAGGACCCGCGACGGCCGATCGGCTCGTTCATCTTCCTCGGCCCCACCGGAGTCGGGAAGACGGAGCTCGCCAAGGCGCTTGCGGCGGCGCTGTTCGACTCCGAGGACAACATGATCCGCATCGACATGAGCGAGTACCAGGAGCGGCACACGGTCAGCCGCCTCGTCGGGGCTCCACCCGGATACGTCGGCTACGACGAGGGCGGGCAGCTCACCGAGGCCGTGCGTCGCAAGCCCTACTCCGTGATCCTCTTCGACGAGATCGAGAAGGCCCACGCCGACGTCTTCAACACCCTGCTCCAGGTCCTCGACGACGGACGGCTCACGGACGCGCAGGGACGGACGGTCGACTTCCGCAACACCGTGATCATCATGACCTCGAACATCGGCTCGCCCTACCTCCTCGACGGCGTCACGCGGGAGGGCGAGATCAAGCCCGAGGCGCGTGACCTGGTGCTGGCCGAGCTGCGCAGCCACTTCCGCCCCGAGTTCCTCAACCGCATCGACGAGGTCGTCCTGTTCACCCCGCTCACCAAGGCCGAGATCGAGCAGATCGTCGACATCATGTTCGTCGACCTGCGCGCCCGGCTCGGGGAGCGGTTGATGACGTTGGAGGTGACCGAGGCCGCGCGCGAATTCATCGCTCGGCAAGGCTTCGATCCCGTCTACGGTGCTCGCCCGCTGCGGCGCTACATCGCCCGCGAGGTCGAGACCTCCATCGGCCGCACCCTGCTCGCCGGGACGATCCCGGACGGATCGGTGATCGAGGTCGACGTGGTCGACGACGACCTCGTCGTGAGCCACCACCTGCCCGACGAGGCGCCGGACTCGGCGGCGTGAAGAGGAGGTTCGGACGATGCAGTGCTACATCGACGCCAAGGACGGGACGACCAGGGAGGCGGTCGCCGTCTGCGCCGAGTGCGGTGCTGGGCTGTGCCTGCACCACCTCGTCGACGAGGAGATGCCGAAGGCGGCGCCGCCGGGACTCTCGGGGGCTCCGGAGCGAGGCCGGCTCATCCTGTGCGAGGAATGCGCCGAGATTCGCCGCGGCATGAGCCCGGCTCAGCGCTGACGTCACGCCGGATGGACCCGACAAGGAGTGTCATGGCCAAGGTCCTGTGCGTGCTCTACCCCGACCCCGTCACCGGGTACCCGCCCGACTACGCCCGCGACTCGATCCCCACGGTGGAGGCCTACCCGGACGGCCAGCCCCTGCCGACCCCGTCGGCCGTCGACTTCACGCCCGGTCAGCTGCTCGGATGCGTATCGGGGGAACTGGGGCTACGGAGGTTCCTCGAAGCCGAGGGTCACGAGCTGGTCGTCACCTCGGACAAGGACGGTCCGGACTCGGTGTTCGAACGAGAGCTCCCGGACGCCGACGTGGTCATCTCCCAACCCTTCTGGCCGGCCTACCTGACTGCCGAGCGGATCGCGAAGGCTTCGAAGCTGAAGCTGGCGCTGACGGCCGGAATCGGCTCGGACCATGTCGACCTGGACGCGGCGATCGAGGCAGGCATCACCGTCGCCGAGGTCACCTACTGCAACAGCATCAGCGTCGCCGAGCACGCGGTCATGCAGATCCTCACCCTCGTGCGCAATTTCCTGCCCGCCCACGCGTGGGTGATCAACGGTGGCTGGAACATCGCCGACTCGGTCGAGCGGGCCTACGACCTGGAAGGGATGGACGTCGGTGTGATCGCCGCGGGTCGCATCGGTGAGGCCCTGATGCGACGCCTGGCCCCGTTCGATGTGCAGCTTCACTACTTCAGCCGGCACCGCAAACCTGAATTGGAGGAGGAGTTCGGGGCGACGTACCACCCCGACGCTCAGTCGCTGGCCCGGTCGGTGGACATCGTGTCCATCCACGCACCGCTGACCCCGGAGACCCACCACCTCTTCGACGCCGAGCTGCTCGGCTCGATGCGACGGGGCTCCTACATCGTCAACACCGCCCGCGCCGAGATCGTCGGGCGCGACGACATCGTCGAGGTGCTGCGATCCGGGCAACTGGCCGGCTACGCGGGCGACGTCTGGTACCCCCAGCCGCCGGCCGTGGATCACCCGTGGCGCACCATGCCGCACGAGGCGATGACACCCCACGTCTCGGGCACCACGCTGTCCGCCCAAGCCCGTTATGCCGCCGGCACCCGAGAGATCCTCGAGGACTTCCTCGCCGACCGCGACATCGCCGAGGTGTATCTGATCGTCCAAGGCGGTGATTGGAGCGGCACCGGGGCGAAGTCCTACGCCGCCGCCGGCAACGACAGCCCGGGTGGGGACCGCGAATAGCCCCGCGCACCCGGGTCTGGGGAAACCGCGTTCGGGGAGATGTTGCCGCGTGCCACTGCACGACCCGAAGAATCCGCACCAGGAGGTCGAGCACGACCTCGATCTCGCTCCTCACCTCATCCGGGAGCCGTCCTCGGTCCCGCGCAATCGGCTTCCCGAGGCCCAGCTCGATCCCGACGTGGCCTACCAGCTCGTCCACGACGAGCTCATGCTCGACGGGAACGCGCGGCTGAACCTCGCCACGTTCGTCACCACGTGGGCCGAACCCCACGTGGGGCGGCTGATGGGGGAGTGCGCCTTCAAGAACATGATCGACAAGGACGAGTACCCGCAGACCGCGGAGCTCGAGGGGCGGTGCGTACGCATCCTGGCCGACCTCTGGCGGGCTCCGGATTCGGACGCGGCCCCGGGGTGTTCGACGACCGGCTCGTCAGAAGCGTGCATGCTCGCCGGGCTGGCCCTCAAACGACGCTGGCAGGCGCGCCACGCAGGCCGGGGGCGCCCGAATCTGGTCATGGGCGAGAACGTGCAGGTGTGCTGGAAGAAGTTCGCCAACTATTTCGAGGTCGAGCCCCGCACCGTCCCGATGTCGGGTGACCGGTTCCACCTCGACGCCTCCGAAGCCCGGGCGCGCTGCGACGAGGACACCATCGGTGTGATCACCATCCTGGGCTCGACCTTCGACGGGAGCTATGAGCCCGTGGCCCGGATCTGCGACGCGCTCGACGATCTCGGCGCACACGGTGGTGCGGACGTCCCGGTGCACGTCGACGGGGCCTCGGGCGCCATGATCGCCCCGTTCCTCGATCCCGACCTCACCTGGGACTTCCGCCTCCCGCGGATCGCGTCGATCAACACCTCCGGTCACAAGTACGGCCTGGTGCCGCCCGGGATCGGCTGGGTGCTCTGGCGCGACGCCGAGGCGCTCCCCGACGACCTGATCTATCACGTCAACTACCTGGGCAACGAGATGTCGACGTTCGCCCTGACCTTCTCCCGACCAGGTTCGCAGGTCGCTGCCCAGTACTACCAGTTCTTGCGATTGGGCAGGGAGGGCTTCGTCAAGGTCCAACAGCACTCCCGCGACGTCGCCACTCGGCTCGCTCGCAAGGTCGCCGAGATCGGACCGCTCGTGCTGGTCACCGACGGATCGCAGCTGCCCGTCTTCGTCGTGCGCCTGCACGAGGACATCACCGACTACAACGTCTTCGACATCTCCAGCACGCTGCGCGAGCACGGTTGGCAGGTCCCGGCCTACACCTTCCCCGCCGACCGCACCGACCTCGCCGTGCTGCGCTTCGTCGTCCGCGACGGCTTCACCCACGACCTGGCCGGCCTGCTGTGCGATGACCTGCGCCGCGTCATCGGGCGGCTCACCGCGCAGCGGCGGTCGATCCGCAACGCTGTCCTCGACAGCGCGTTCACCCATACTGGTCAACCGACCCCAGAGGGAGACGTCGATGGACGCTGATATCCGGTTGTGGGTGGACGGCCAGGAGCGGTCCCTGACCGTCGACACCCGCACGACGCTGCTCGATGCCCTCCGGGAACGGCTCGGCGTGACGTCGCCGAAGAAGGGTTGCGACCACGGGCAGTGCGGGTCGTGCACGGTCCTGCTCGACGGGCGCCGGGCCACCACCTGCCTGGCGTTCGCCGTCGCTCACGACGGCGGGCAGATCGTCACCGCCGCCGGGCTGGGGGACGGGGAACGGCTGCATCCGGTGGCCCAGTCGTTCGTGGACCACGACGGTTTCCAATGCGGCTACTGCACCCCCGGGCAGGTCTGTTCCGCGGTGGGGATGCTCGACGAGTGGCGGTCGGGCGCACCCAGCTGGGCCGGTCACCAGAACCTCGACGGGCTCGACGACTCCGAGATCGACGCAGAGATCCGCGAGCGGATGAGCGGAAACCTGTGCCGCTGCGGCGCCTACGCGGGCATCGTCGCCGCCATCCGGCAAGCCGCGTCCGGAACAGCCGCGGTCGGGGAGGCGGCTCGATGATCCCGTTCTCCTACGAGCGCGCCACCGACGCCGAGGGCGCGGTGGCCACGGTGGCCTCCCGTCCCGGGGCGACGTTCCTCGCCGGCGGGACCAACCTCACCGACCGGATGAAGCTCGGGGTGGAGTCCCCGGACCTGCTCGTCGACGTGACCCGGCTACCGTTCGGCGGGATCGAGGAGCTCGACGACGGCGGCCTGCGTATCGGAGCGGGCGTGCGGAACAGCGATCTCGCGGCCGACCCCCGGATCCACGAGGGCTACCCGGCCCTGTCGCAGGCGTTGCTGTCGGGTGCGTCGGGCCAGCTACGCAACCTCGCCACCACCGGCGGGAACTTCCTCCAACGCACCCGCTGCGTGTACTTCCAGGACGTCACCACGCCGTGCAACAAGCGCGAGCCCGGCGCAGGGTGTTCGGCGTTGGGCGGGTACACCCGCTACCACGCCATCCTCGGCGCCTCCACCCAGTGTGTGGCGGTGCACCCGTCGGACATGGCAGTGGCCATGGCGGCGCTCGACGCGGTGGTGCAGGTCCAAGGGCCGCACGGAGCGAAGGGCATCCGCGCCGCTGAGCTGCACCGGCTGCCCGGCGACGACCCGTCACGCGACACCGTGCTCGACCACGGTGACCTGATCACCGCGGTGGACCTGCCGCGCACCCCGATGGCCGCCCGCTCGACCTACCGCAAGGTGCGCGACCGGGCATCGTTCGCCTTCGCCCTGGTCTCGGTGGCCGCGGCGCTCGAGCTCGCCGACGACGGCACGGTCGCCGACGTCCGCCTCGCGTTCGGCGGGGTGGCCCACAAGCCGTGGCGCGCCGTCGTGGCCGAGGAGGCGCTGCGCGGACAGCAGCCCACCGACGACGCGGTGCTCGCGGCGGCCGACGCCGAGCTGGACGCCGCCGACCCGCTCGAGGGCATCCCGTCCGGCAACGGCTTCAAGATCCCGATGGCCCGCAACACCCTGCTCGCCGCCGTCCGCGATCTCACGGCCGGGCCCGACCGGACGGAGGACCGCCGATGACTCCGATCGAAGCGAGCGCCATGGGCGCCTCCCTGCCCCGCACCGACGGTCCCGCCAAGGTGACCGGCACCGCGCCGTACGCCTTCGAGCAGCCGGTCACCGACCCGCTCTACCTGCACGCCGTCCAGGCCACCATCGCGCGCGGCCGCGTCATCGGGATGGACACCGCGGCCGCCGAGGCGACCGACGGTGTGGTCGCGGTGCTCACGCACGCGAACGCGGGCGGGCTCGCCTCGACCGAGGACCGCGAGTACGCCGTGCTGCAGTCCGACGAGGTCGCCTTCCGCGGACAGTTCGTCGGCGGGGTCATCGCCACGACGCCGGAGATCGCGCGGCACGCGGCCTCGCTGGTGACGGTGACCTACGACGTGCAGCCGCACGACGTCGAGCTGCGCGCCGAGGGCGACGACCTCTACACCCCGGAGGTGGTGAACGGGAACTATCCCCCCGACACCGACGACGGCGACGTCGACGCCGCGCTGGCGTCGGCGACGTTCACGCTGGATGCCACGTACTCCACGCCGACGGAGTTCAACAACCCGATGGAGCCGCACACCACCGTCGCGGCGTGGAACGACGACGTCGACGAGCTGACGCTCTACGAGTCCACGCAGGGCCCGCACACCGTGCGCCAGACGGTGGCCACCGTGTTCGGTCTCGAGCCCGAGCGGGTCACCGTCATCGCCCCGTTCGTCGGGGGCGGGTTCGGCTCCAAGGGCATGCCTCACGCCCCCGCCTTCCTCGCCGCCCTGGCCGCGCGGCTGGTGCCGGGCCGCGCGGTGAAGTTCGCGCTGACCCGCCAACAGATGTTCGTCGTGGCCGGGTATCGCACGCCGACCATCCAGCACCTGCGGCTCGGGGCCGACGCCGACGGGCGGTTGACCGCGAGTGAGCACGCCGCCGTCGCGCAGACGTCCCGGATCAAGGAGTTCGGCGAACAGGCCGCGGTGGTCACGCGGAGCATGTACGCGGGAGCGAACCGGCGTACGAGCCATCGACTCGCGGCGCTCGACGTGCCGGTGCCCAGCTGGATGCGCGCTCCCGGGGAGGCGCCCGGGGCGTACGCGCTCGAGGCCGCGATGGACGAGATGGCCATCGCGTGCGGTCTGGATCCGGTGGAGTTCCGGATCCGCAACGAACCCGAGCTCGACCCGGAGACCGGGAAGCCGTTCTCCAGCCGGAACCTCGTGACGTGCCTGCGCGAGGGGGCACGACGCTTCGGCTGGCAGGACCGGGATCCCACGCCGGGCGTGCGCCGCGACGGCGACTGGCTGGTCGGTACGGGCGTCGCGGCGGCGACCTACCCCGTCCTTCGGATCCCGGGGTCGCGCGCCACGATCCGTTGCGTCGGGCCGGAGCGCTTCCGGGTCCGCATCGCAGCCGTCGACATAGGCACCGGGACCTGGACGGCTCTCGCCCAGATCGCTGCCGACGCCCTCGGCGTGCCGGTGGAGGCAGTCGAGCTGGAGATCGGTGACACGGCGCAACCGGCGGCTTCGGTGGAGGGTGGCTCGAGCGGCATCACCTCGTGGGGCTCGACCATCGTGGACGCGGCGCGGACCTTCCGGGACAAGTTCGGTGACGACCCGGACGAGGACGACGAGGCGGACGGCTCGACGCCCGACAACCCGGACGCCGAGCGGTACTCGATGAACGCCTACGGCGCGTACTTCGTCGAGGCGCGTGTGCACGCGCTCACCGGGGAGGTGCGGGTGCCGCGGATGCTGGGGGTCTTCGCCGCGGGGCGGATCGTCAACCCGCGCCTGGCCCGCTCGCAGTTCCTCGGCGGAATGGTCATGGGGCAGTCGATGGCCCTCTACGAGGTCGGCGTCATGGACCCGCGGTTCGGTCAGGTGGCCAACCACGACTTCGCCGAGTACCACGTCGCGGCCAACGCCGACGTCCGTGACATCGAGGCGACCTGGATCGACGAGGAGGATCCCTACGTCAACCCGATGGGCACCAAGGGCATCGGCGAGATCGGCATCGTCGGCTCCGCCGCCGCGGTGGCGAACGCCCTCTACCACGCGACGGGGATCCGGGTCCGCGACCTGCCCGTGACGCCGGACAAGCTCCTGCGTCCTTGAGACCGCCCATCACGAGATCAGGAGGGGTGGCGCCGACGAACGCGACGGTGTTGGTGAGCACCTTCTTCGCCGCTGCGATCGAGGTCATCGAGATGGTGGCGATCGTGGTGGCGGTCGGAGCGACGCGCTCGTGGCGGGCCGCACTGACCGGAGCCGCGGGCGGCCTGGTCGTGCTGGTCGTGCTGGTGGGCGTGCTCGGCACGGCGCTGCGTGACGTGCCCCTGCCGCCGATCCGGCTGGTGGTGGGGGCGCTGCTGCTGGTGTTCGGGTTGCAGTGGCTGCGCAAAGGTGTGCTGCGAGTGGCGCGCGACGGCTGGGGTGTCGGCTACGGCGACGAGGACGTCGACCCAGCCGACCCGCAAGCAGCCGGTTTCGACTGGACCGGGTTCGTGCTCTCGTTCAAGGGGGTCTCGTTGGAGGGCCTGGAGGTCGCGGTGATCGTGGTGGCCTTCGGTGCCGCCGCCCGCGCGATCGGCTCCGCCGCGCTCGGCGCGGCCGGGGCCGTCCTCGTCCTCGGCGTCCTGGGCGGGATTGCCTACCGATGGGTGGCCGCGATCCCGCGGCGTGCGCTGCAGCTGTTCGTCGGGGCCATGTTGACCACGTTCGGCACCTTCTGGGCCGGCGAGGGCGTGGGCGTGCGGTGGCCGGGTGATCAGCTCGCGCTGCTCGAGCTGACCGTGCTCTACGTCGCGGCCGCGCTGGTGCTGCTCGCGCTCGTGCGCCGTTGGCGAGGCACCGCGACCGCGCGGGGTCACGGGGGCCACCGGGCGGCGGGGATCACGGCGGAGGACGGCCGGTGAGAGCCATCGTGCGGGGGCTGCGCGGGTTCGCGCTGTTCTGGGTCGACTTCATTCTCGGAGACGACCCCACGGTCGCGGCCACGGTGGCCGTGGCGCTGGTGGGCACCTGGGGGCTGACCGAGGCCGGGGTGCCGGCCTGGTGGCTGCTGCCCGTGGCGGTGCTGGCGATCACGGCGGTGAGCCTGCGCCGCGCGGTCCTCCGGGAACGCCGCCCCGACCGGCCGGGCGAGTGAGAGGGACCACTGGAAGAACGGCGCTGAATCTCGCGGACTACACAATAGACCCTGGTGAGGCGCACAAATCTCCGGGGTTCCGCTGCCCACGCCTTGACGTCACGTCGTGGACGGCGGCTAGATGGGGTGCCTGCGTGAGGAGAGACCATGGCTATTGCGGAACGGCTCGCCGACCAATTCCACGCTGCGACCCTGTCAGGTGATGTCGACACGTTGAGATCGATTCTGGCGCCCGACGTGACGTTCGCCGGACCGCTGGCCGAAGCCAGCGGTGTCGAGGAGTGCATCGCAGGCCTGGTGGAGATGTCGAGGACGATCGTGACGAACGAGGTCTTGGTGCGACTGTCCGACAACAAGGACGCGCTGATCTGGTCGGCCGTGATGACCGCAAGCGCTCCGCCGATCCAAGCCGCCACCTGGCTGCATATCAGGGACGACCGAATAACCATGATCCGTACGGTCTTCGATCCCGGGAGGCTGAACAAGGCTGCATGACCCAAACCTCACAGGGGTAGCCGAGCAATGCCGACGAGAGGAGGATCCGTGAAGGTCCTGATGGTACTGACCTCGCACGACCAGCTCGGGAACACCGGCGAGAAGACCGGGTTCTGGGTCGAGGAGTTCGCGGCGCCCTATTACGCCCTGCGTGACGCCGGGGTGGAGATCGCGCTGGCCACGCCGCTGGGTGGGCGTCCGCCCGAAGACCCGAAGAGCGCGGCCGAGGACAGCCAGACCGACGCCACCCGACGTCTCGCCGGCGATCCCGAGGCTCAGGAAGCGCTCGACACCACCGCCAAGCTCGGTGAGGTATCCGCGGACGACTTCGACGCGGTGTTCTACCCGGGAGGGCACGGTCCGATGTGGGACATGCCCGACAACCCCGAGTCGATCGAGTTGCTCGAGGACTTCGCTCGGGCCGACAAGCCGGTCGGCGCGGTGTGTCACGGCCCGGCGGCGTTGGTCAACGTCCGTCGTCCCGACGGTTCGTACCTCATCGAGGGGCTTCGTGTCACCGGCTTCACCGACGGTGAGGAGGCCGCCGTCGGGTTGACCGACGTGGTGCCATTCCTGCTCGAGGACCGCCTCAAGGAGCGCGGTGGGGTGTACAGCCAGGCCGACGACTTCAACCCGTACGTGCTCACCGACGGCACGCTGGTCACCGGGCAGAACCCGGCCTCGTCCGCCCCCGCAGCGCGGGCATTGCTGGACTTGCTGCGCGCCTTTTGAGCGCGGTGGAGAACGCCCCGCAGTCCGTCACGTTTCCGTGTGAGCGCGAGCGACCTGCACGGCTTTGGTCTCGAGCTCGGCGTCGTTGTCCGAGCTCAGGTCGACGTCACCGACGCCGGCGATGTGAGCGGCCAGGTCGGGGTGTTTTTCCCGCAGCCTCGAGATGAAACTCGCTGCCGCGTTCGACTTTCCGTGTCCATGGCCGAGTACGACAACAGGGTGGTGCTGTGCCGGCTTCGTGAGTGCGGCTGCGACGTCGTCGAAGAACGTGTTCAGTAGCTGCGTGTCCTCGTGGCCGGAGTGTCGCTCGACGGTGCGTAGGTGACGGCTGCGGGTGTCACGGTCCCTGACATCGCGTTGGGAGTCCTGCTCCTGCTCGGCGTCCAGGTCGAAATCGAGGATGCGTGCGCGTCGGTCGTCGATGGCAACGGCGATGAGATGTCCCGAGCCCTTGACATCCGGCGTTGAGCGCAGCAGGTGCCGCGCGCGCTCCACGTCCTCGATCGATACCCCGCCGTCGTGCGGTCGCCGGAAGACCTCGCGGTGACCGTGCATTCGCACAGCCAACCGATCACCCGACTCCTGCTCCACCTCCTGTGCCATGTGCCGCCACATGGCCTCGAACTGCGTCCACTCCAGATCGCGCGGAGCGGGCGAGCCGAGGATCGCTTCGTAGGTCTTGCGCGCATGTGCAGTCATCGACTGCTCCCTCGTGTCGACGCCTCCTGAACCGTGACTGTGGGACCGACCGCGCACCTCAAGGACCGGGCTCGGGGTGCAGGCGGACTGCTTCGGCGGCGGCGACCAGTTCTGCCACCGCGACGGGGTCGGTCAGCGACCGCCCGGTGAGCTCACGGATGCGGCGGAGCCGATACCGGACCGTGTTGGGGTGGCAGTGCAACAGGCTCGCGGCGTGCTCGCAGGAGCCCTGGTTGTGAAGGTAGGCGTAGAGCGTGTCCAGAAGTCCGCGGCGGTCCTCGGGTGGCAGGTCGAGCACCGGTCCGAGGACCTGCGTGGCCAGGCGTTGGCGTTCATCGGGGTCGTGGGCGATCAGGGCGGCCAGGGGGCTGGGGCTGAACGCCCGTACTTCGGCACGGCCCGGCGCGATCCCGGCCAGTGCTGCTTTGGCGAGGTGCAGCGCCCGCGGTGTCTCGCACAACGAGCGGTACGGGGGGCTGACGCCGGTCCGAGCGCTGGCCGTAGCGCGGAGCACGCTCATCACAGGCTCGCGTTGCTCGTCGCGGATCGACACCACACCGGCCTGCTGGGTGGCGCCGAGTTGCCAGGCCGAGACGACACCGATCTCGTGCAGTCGGTGCTCGATGCCGGACAAGCTCTCCGCGGCGTATCCGTCGGTATCCGCCGCGACCACGATCAGTTCGGTGTCCAATGGCAGACCGAGTTGCTTGCCCGCCTCCCACGGCCCGAGCTCGCGGGCGTGATCGCCGCGCAACAGCGCACCCACCACGGCTGCGCGCCGGTGCCGCTGCGCGCCGAGCATGGATGAGTTGGTTGGGATGATCGTCAGGCGGCGATGGGGGGAACCCGGAACCGATGCAGGTACCCGCACGTGCATCGTCGACATGATCGCCGCCTCCTCCCGAGCACCCAGTGGACGGAGTCGACCAACCGGGGTCTGGGGCGGTCGATAATTCCACCTGGGCTGACGCCGACCACCGACGTTAGCCTCGACGATGGCACAGGCACAGCCTGCAATCTCGTTGATTGTGGCACCAACCCCTGATCATGAAGGCCTCGTAGGTCACGATGCTTCGGCTGTCAATAGCCATCCGCAGCAGACCTATTGTTGTATTCGACAACATTCATGACGGAGGTGTCGGCACGGACTCCAGTCGTCAGCGGGTAGCGGACAGGCCGTGCTGCTTGTCTGCGTCAGCGGTCCGCAGTTCCCCACCCCGCTGCTCGTGTTGCTCGGCCAGACGATGGCCCGCCTCCGAGGCCGCCAACGAGGCGGCGACGCCGAGGGCCGCAGCACCGATGGCCCAACCGGTGCCACGGCGTTCGATCCCCAGCGCACGGTCCAGCGACAGTGCCCCCGGACCCGACTCGGTCAGTGCTGCAAGTGTGGTGATCAGTACCAGATTGTATTCGTAGCCACCATTGTAGTTCCAGAAGCCATTGGACCAGTGCGCCTTGCGAATGGCGGTCGTCATCACTCCGGTCAACCCGGATGCAGCGAGCGGCGTCGCCAATCCAGCGGCGAGCAGCGTGCCCGCACCCGTCTCGGTGAGCCCCGCTGCCCAAGCGCTCTCCTTCGGGGGTTCCACCTTCAACGAGGCCATCAGTTTCTCGGTGCCCTCGATCCCCGAGCCGCCGAACCAGCCGAAGAGCTTCTGCATGCCATGACCGATGAACAGCCCGCCGATCATGAGGCGACAGATGAAGCGGGCAATGTCCATCATCGGCTCCCTTTCAGGCCTGGTCCCGCCGAGGTCGACGAGGAGCTGGCCTGCGGTGGGTGTGGGTCGTTCCTACCGCTTCCGGTAGGGCTATGACCAGTCTCGCCGATTGTTGTGAACGACAGAAACCGTTGTGCTCAGCCACTTGCGTTTGCCATCGAGGTGCCGACGGTAACCCCACCGGGTCCATCGTGAGGGGGTCGAGCGTTATCGTCACCGACGACGAAACACCGAGGGGCACCGCCAGCGGCACCCGGACAATGGTCGTGGGGCTCCTCGCCGATCCCGGCTTGTCGTCCAAGCTGTCCGCAGATCTCGTGAGGACATTGCCCAAGCGGCTCGCGCAGACCGACGGACGAGTCGAGTGGCGGGTCGAGACCACGACCCACAAACTGCCCCTCGACGAGCACGGCACCCTGCCCGCGGTGCAGATCGGTCAGCGGGCCATGGCCGAGCACGGACGGCACCTGGTCGTGCTGGTCACCGGGTTGCCCCGTCGTGCCGGCACCCAGCCGATCGTCTCCGACTACGGCGTCGAGGCCGGGGTCGGGTTGATGTCGTTGGCCGCTCTCGGGGCGATGGAGCTGCGTCGCCGTGCCCGGGAGGTGACCGCGCACCTGATCGCCGAGCATCTGGCTGCCAAGCCCCTGGGCGTCCACCGCGGCGACGGTCACGGGCCCCCGGCGCCCCGCCAGGCCCAGGACCGCCGGCTCGGGGGCTTCGGGCCCCCAGTCGAGCACATCGACTCCACCGACAAGGGAATAGACGGTCACCTCGCCCTCACAGGCACCCGCGGAAGACTCCGTCTGCTCACCGGGATGGTCCGGGCCAACCGGCCCTGGCGGCTGCTTCCAAGCCTGTCCCCGGCCCTGGCCGGCGCCGCCGCCGGGGCCGCGTTCGGGATCTTCTACTCCAACATCTGGGAGCTCGGCGACTCGTTCAGCACCGCACGGCTCGCCCTGGTCAACGTCCTCGCCGTCCTGGTCCTGATCGTGTGGCTGATCATCGACAACAACCTCTGGGAACGACCGAGGAATCAGGAGCTCCACCGACAGGCGGCACTGTTCAACGCCGTCACCGCGCTGACCATCACCATCGCTGCGGTGTGCATGTACGTGCTGCTCTACGCGGTCGCCCTGGTGTCGGCGTTCATCGTCATCCCGCCCGACTACCTGAGCTCGACCCTGAAGCACCCCGCCGGAGTCGTCGCGTTTCGCCACCGTCGCGTGGCTGGCCTCGTCCATGGGCACGATCGCCGGTACGCTCGGGTCGGGTCTCACCGACGAGAACGCCGTGCGTGAGGTCGCCTACAGCACACGCGAGCGAGAACGACGCGCGCGGCTGCACGGCCAGGACGCCGGCACCAGCACTGGCAGCGGCCGTGGTACCGACGGTGGCACGTAGCACCGAAGCCGAGCGACCGCGATGTCGACGCGTTCGATCGCCGAGCAGCCGCCTACGATCGAGGCCGCCTCGGAAAGATGCACCAGCTCATCGTCGAGCGCGTGGTCGAGGTGGCTCTGGAAGCCACGCCCGCGCCGGCCCGCGTCGTCGATGTCGGACTGACCGTGGTCCGCGCGTCCGTACGGTCCTCCACCCCGTCTCCACCCCCAGGTCGACGCCGCGGAGCGTCCCGCGGGGCGACCGTGATCGGTGTTCGGTCGGATGCCGGGCTCGGCGGGTCGCGGGAGGGGCGAGATGAGCACAGCGGGGTTGGACGTGCACCGGACGTCGGTGCTGATGGGGGCGGGGTCGTGAGCGGCGGCGCAGCCGTCGCCGTCCTGGGCGGTGTATGGCTGGCCGGCGAGATCGGGTTGCAGGCCTGGCAGTGGTGCCGAGGGCGCGGGAGCGGCCGCCCGGAGTGGGCGAGCCTCGTGGTGCTGATCGCTGCCGGGGCGCTGTGCGGGCTCGCGGGGACGCCGTTCCACCACACCCTCGAGCTCCCCCACACCGTGGCGCTGTGGGCCGGGTTCGCCCTCGCGCTGATCGGTGTCGCATTGCGGTTCTGGTCCATCGTCGTGCTGGGCCGCTTCTTCCGCGGGGTCGTCACCATCCAGGCCGACCACGAGGTGGTCCGGCGGGGGCCGTACCGGCTCGTGCGGCACCCGTCGTACCTCGGAGCGCTCGTCGGCGTGTTCGGGTTCGGCCTGACCGGCGGCAGCGTCGCGACCGCGGCGGTGATGACCGCGGTGCTGGGCCTCGGCTTCGCCTACCGCATCGCCGTCGAGGAGCGGGCGCTGCGGGCCGCGCTGGGGATCGCCTACGACGACTACGCGGCGACGACGGGTCGGGTGCTGCCCCGAGTGCGACGGCGGACGGTGCCTGCCGGGCACCTCGCGACGGATACGTCCACGAAGGGCACCGCAGGCGGTCGGCCATCTCCCCGGACGTGAGTACCACCGGCCCCGGACGAAGGGGCGCCCTGCCTCCTGTTGGGTAGACACGCAAAGACCCCTATGCGGCAGATGACGAGGCATCGGGCTCGATGAGCGGCCCGGGGCCACGCCGACCACGCGGACGATGAAGACTACGGGACCGTGACCTCCGCCCGCACCGGCCTGCCGGGACCCCTCAGGAGACCCCGATGCGTCTGACTCCGCGCGACACGCGCTTCTACGAGCTCTTCGGCGCCGCAGCCGACAACCTGCTCGAGGGCGCGGAGCTGCTCGGTGAGCTGGTCGACACCGTTCCCGCCGAGCGTTCCGTGGTGGCCACGCGCATCAAGGCCGTCGAGCACGCCGGCGACGAGACCACTCATGCGATCATGCATGCGTTGAACACCAGCTTCATCACCCCCTTCGATCGCGAGGACATCGCCCAGCTCGCCGGGCGGCTCGACGACGTCCTCGACGCCATGGAGGCCGCCGCCGATCTCTCGGTGCTCTACCGCATCCACGAGCTACCCCGCGGGGTGCGAGAGCAGGTCGCGCTGTTGCGGCAGGCGGCCGAGCTCACCGTGGCGGCGATGCCGAGGCTGCGGACACTCCGTGACCTCGACAGCTACTGGATCACCATCAACGAGCTGGAGAACCAGGCCGACGACGTCTACCGCGCGTTGCTGGCCGAGCTGTTCAACGACGGCGTCGACCCGGTGACGATCTTGAAGGTCAAGGAGGTCGTCGACCAGCTCGAAGCAGCGGCCGACGCTTTCGAACACGTCGCCGACGTCATCCAGTCCATCGCCGCGAAGGAGTCCTGAGTGGCCGACGGGATGCTGCTGGCAGTGATCGCGTTGGCGTTGGTGTTCGCATACACCAACGGCTTCCACGACGCCGCCAACGCCATCGCGAGCGCGGTATCCACCCGGGCACTCACCCCGCGAGCGGCCCTTGCGCTCGCCGCGGTGGGCAACTTGGTCGGCTCCCTGCTCTCCACCGGGGTGGCGGTCACCATCGCAGCGGGCATCATCGAACCGCCGACCGGGGGCCGCGGAATGGCCGTCCTGTTCGCGTCGGTCACCGGAGCGATCGTGTGGAACTTCACGACGTGGTACTTCGGGCTGCCCTCCTCCTCGTCGCAAGCCTTGATCGGAGGCATGGTCGGCGCCGGACTGGCCGCCGGCGTGACGGTGTACTGGAGCAGCGGAGTCGTCGGGAAAGTCGTGCTGCCCATGGTGATCTCACCGATCGTCGGGATGGTCGCGGGCTACGGGGCCATGATCGGCGTTCTCTGGGCCCTACGCCGAGCCAACCCCCATCGCGCCGAACACCACTTCCGGCTCGCGCAGATCGGCTCCGCGGCCAGCCTGGCCATCGGCCACGGCCTCCAGGACGCCCAGAAGAGCATGGGCATCATCGTGCTCGCCCTGGTCACCGCCGACCGCCAGACCGGGTTCGGGGTGCCCCTGTGGGTGGTGCTGCTCTCGGCCGCTGCGATCGGCGCCGGAACCTACTCCGGCGGTTGGCGCATCATGCGCACCCTCGGCCGCCGCATCTTCCCGCTCCGCCCACCGCACGGGTTCGTCGCCGAAGCGACCAGCTCCATCGTGCTGTACCTGACCACGTTCCTCGTTCACGCTCCGATCTCCACCACCCACGTCATCACCGCGTCCGTGATGGGCGTCGGCACCACCCGCCGCGTCTCGGCCGTGCGCTGGGGCGTCGCCCGCGAGATCGTCCTCGCGTGGATCCTCACCCTGCCGGCGGCCGCGGCCGTGGCCGCGCTCATCTACCCGCTGGCGGTGCTGATCTCCGGCTTCTGATTCGATTCACCGGTGGGATCCGGGTCCGGATCGCGAGATCTGGCCCCAGGGTGAGGCACCGTGAACGCGTGAGCGCCAGCTCGGAGGGAGGGTTCCGGTGAGCGACGACGATCTGGTCGAGGCGGCCCGCGGCGCGATCGTGGTCGGCATCGACGACTCCGAGGGCGCCCGCGCGGCCCTGGCCTTCGCCCTGGAGGAGGGTGCTCGGCGGCAGTTGCCGGTCCTGGCCGTGTCGGTCTTCTCCTCGCAGTCGCCGTGGGAGCCCAAGGTTTCGACCGTGCTCGACGAGGACCGACTGGAGGGGGCGGTGCGAGGCGCCGCTCAGCGCCTCGTCGACGAGGTGATCGCCGAGCTACGCGCGCGGGGCGTGGAAACCGGTCGGGTGCGCGTGGCGATCCGGACCGGTGTGCCGGCTGACGTCCTGGTGTGGGTCAGCCGATACGCCGCGCTGCTGGTCGTGGGCTATCCGACGCGCGGTACGCACGTGCGCCGGTTGATCGGCTCGGTCGGGCTGGGCGTGGTGGCGCACGCCGAATGCCCGGTGACCGTCGTCCCGCCTCGGACGAGAACCAGCTGAGCTCGAGCCCGCGGCCGACCGGTCGGTCGTCCTGCTCACCCTTCAGATCGACGGCCGACCGACGAGTTCGGTGACGGCGGTGGTGATGGCCTCGCCATCGATGCCGGCGGCATGGAGGAGCTCGGCGGGAGTGCCGGAGGTGGGCATGATGCGGACGGCGAGCTTGCGGAGCCGGACGCCGTCGAGGGCCTCCGCGTCGGCGAGGGCGTCGAGCACGGCGTCGCCGAGCCCGCCGGCGGGTCGGTGGTCCTCGACGGTGACCAGCCGTCGGCAGCCGCGGACGGCGGCGGCGAGCGCGTCGTGGTCGATCGGGGAGATCGAGTAGCAGTCCAGCACCAGCGCTTTGATCCCCTGCTCGGAGAGCGTCTGGGCGGCCAGGGCGGCCTGATCGACGGTGGTCCCGCATGCCACGATGACCACGTCCGGGTCGGCAGCGTCGGTGACCACCCGCGAGCCACCGACACGCACATCCTCGTCGGGAGCGGTGCGCACCGTGGTCGGGCCGCGCAGGGTGCGCAGGAAGGTCACGCCCGGTTGCCCGATCACCGCGGCGGTCAGGGCGGCGGTCTGATTTGCGTCGCTGGGGTGCAGCACGGTGGACCCGTCGATGGCGCGCAGCGAGGCGATGTCCTCCAGTGCCATCTGTGAGGGGCCGTCGGGGCCGATGGCCACTCCGGCGTGTGATCCCACGAGGGCCAGCGTGGCGCGAGAGATCGAGGCCATGCGCACGAAGTCGTAGGCGCGGGCGAAGAACGCGGCGAACGAGGTGGCGACGGGATACCAGCCGCGGGCCTGCATGCCGACCGCGGCGGCGACCATCTGCTGTTCGGCGATGTACATCTCGAAGTAGCGCTCGGGGTGGGCGGCGGCGAAGTCGGCGGCGCCGGTGGAGTTGTCGACCTCCCCGTCGAGCATCACCATCTGACCGTGGCGGGCGCCGACCGCGGCGGCCGCCTGTCCGAATGCGGTGCGGGTGGCCACCTCGTCGCCGAGTTCCCAGCTCGGCAGCGGCCCGTCCTCGGTAGCGGTGAACACGTGCGCGGCGAGCTGGGGCGGGGCGGCGACCTCGACGTGGAGGTTCCGTCGACCGCCGAGCTCCGCGACCGCCGCCTCGGCATCGTCGAGGGGCTTGCCATGGTGGCCCGGCTGGTCCTCCACGGCCGCCACCCCGCGGCCCTTGCACGTCCACGCCAGGATCACGGTCGGCGCGTCGTCGGGATGTTCGGCCCTGGTGTAGGCCCGCTCGATCTCGTCCACGTCGTGCCCGTTGACCTCGATCACGCGCCAGCCGAAGGCGGCGAACCGCCGACGGTAGCCCGCGAGGTCCCAGCCGAGCATGGTCTCGCCGCGTTGGCCGAGGCGGTTGACGTCGATGATCGCGATCAACCGCTCCAGCCGGGCCCAGCCGGCGTACTGGGCGGACTCCCACATGGATCCCTCGGCCATCTCCGAGTCCCCGCACAGCACCCACACCCGATACGGCAGCCGGTCGAGGTCCCGTCCGGTCAGGGCGAGCCCGACCCCGATCGGCAGCCCCTGCCCCAACGAGCCGGTCGCCACGTCGGTCGGAGGCATCCGAGGCGTGGGATGGCCCTCCAACCGGGACCCGAGCCGGCGGTAGGTCATCAGCTCGCCGTCGTCGATGGCCCCGACGGCCTTGAGGATGGCGTAGTAGAGCGGGGAAGCGTGGCCCTTCGAGAAGATCAGATGATCGTTGCCCGGCTCATCGGGGTGGGTGTAGTCCAGCCGCAGGTGCCCGTCGAGCAGCACCGCCATCAGGTCCGCGGCCGACATCGACGAGGTCGGGTGTCCCGAACCGGCCTCGGCAGCGGCGCGCACCGAGTCGACCCGCAGCTGCGCTGCGAGCTCCCGCCGGAAGTCAGTCTGGCTCGCCGTTTGGTCGAGGTTCGTCATATCGCTTCCTTCTCCGGGACGGACACATCGCCTTCTCGGTGATGGCTACTTGAGCCCGGGAACCCTTCGCCCGCGCATGTTGACGCAGGAACGAAGTGCTGACCAGCGACATCGCAACGGATGACAACGGACGCTGGTGACGCACACAAACCTCCGGAGTTCCGCCGGCCACGCCTTGACGCCACGTCCAGGGCGGCGGCTAGATGAGTGGGCGGCGGCGCGAACCAGCCAGTTCGCTCGAGGTGGAGGCGAACATCCGATGAGAGATCATGCGAATTCCGGTGCGGCGCCCACGCGTGGGTCCCCCGTACTTCTCATCGGGACAGCGGCGTGACGGCCTCGGCCACCGGCCGCGGCACGATCGTGAGCTGCCCGTCGTGCGGGAAACGGAACCGAGTGTCCGCGGTAGGTGCGGGCAGTCCCCGGTGCGGGAGCTGCCGGCAGGCGCTGCCCTGGATCGTCGAGGCGGGTGACGCCGACTTCGCGAAGGTCACCAAGGGGGCCACGGTCCCGGTACTCGTGGATTTCTGGGCGCCCTGGTGCGGACCGTGCCGCACGATCAGCCCCGCGCTGGAGACACTCGCGACCGAACGGGCGGGTGCCGTCAAGCTCGTCAAGGTCGACGTCGACTCGAGCCCGACGCTGTCGCACCGCTTCGAGATCCGTGCGGTGCCGACCCTGCTGCTGCTCGGCGCGGACGACCCGGCACGGATCGTCGCGCGCCAGACGGGCGCCGCGCCGGTCGCCGCGCTGCGGCGTTGGCTGGACGAGGCGCTCGGGACGCCGAGCTCCTCATGACTCTCGAACACCACTGACCGGGAGGTGTCCCGATGACCGCCCCGTCGTTCTCCGATGTCCACGACACCGACGCCGAGCAGGCCGAGGCTCACCTGTCGCCGTCGGTGCACCTCGACCACCGCCCGGCCGCCCGGTTCGCGTTCCATCGGCACACCGTGGCCCGCGGCTCGCTCGACGTCGAGGAGGACCGGTGCACCGATGGGGTCCGGATCGAGGTCATCGGGCAGTCGACCTACGCGCTCGGGCTGCCGGTGCGCGGAACCGTGCACGCCGACCACCGCGGCGACGAGCTCGATCTCGGCCCGGGCCGGGCGGCGGTCTTCGACCCCGGCTCCGAGGCGGCGGTGACCACCGGCGAGGGTTTCGACGTCGTGCTGGTCCGCATCCGCTCCGCCGCGCTGGAGGACGCGCTGGAGGCGCTGCTCGGCCGATCGGTGCGACGCCCGCTGCGACCGCGTGCCGCGGTGGACCTGGACAGCGCCTCGGGTCGTGCCCTCATGGCCGCGATCCGGCGGGTGGCCGAAGCACGGCCGGGCACCACCTCGACGCTGTCCTACGCGATCAGCGCAGACCCGCTGGAGGAGCGGCTGCTGCTCGGACTGCTGCTCACTGCGGATCACCCCGACCGCGAGGCGCTCGACGAACCCGTCCCGACCTGGGCACCACGCACGGTCCGCCGCTGTGTCGACCTCATCGAGGCGCACCCCGAACTGCCGCTGACGCCCGCGACCCTCGCGGCGGCCGCCGGCCTGAGCGTCCGTGCACTCGAGGGATGCTGGGTGCGGCACCGTGAGCGCCCGCCCGGGCACGACGTCGCGCGGGTGCGGCTCGACCGTGCCCACCGGGACCTCGACTCTCACCGACCGGGGGAGACGACGGTGGGCGCGGTCGCGGCCTCCTGGAGTTTCCGCCCGCAGCCCTTCGTGAGCGCGTACCGGACCCGCTTCGGACGCCCCCCGGAGCACACCCTGCGCGGCCCCGGCTATGCCTGATCAACGGCGACCATGAACGACGTCAGGAGCATCTCGGCCTCGATCATGGGCGACCGACGGCCGCAGTCACCGTAAGCGTTCGTAGACCGCGGCGGTCGCGAACCCGTACGCCAGATGCGGGATCAGATCGCGCAGCCAGGACTCGGCGGGCCACTGGCGTGGGTCCGTGATCCCCAAGGCCACCATCGGCCCCGTGGTGCCGAGGTTCGCAGCCAGGCCCGCGAGCAGGCCTCGCACCGGCGGCGGGATCCGGCGCATCCGCGGACGAGCCATTCCATAGGCCGCTCCGGTGCCGAGCCCCGCAGCGATCCCGAGCAGGGCACCGATGCCGGCACGCCGATTCGACGCGTCCTCGCTGTCGGCTCCCGCCCTCGCCAGCGACACTCCGGTGAGGTTCTCGGCCTTGCGCACGGTGTCCTGCGGTGTCGAGCTCGCCGGGCGCGCGGACAACGCCATGTCGAGGTAGGTGACGGTGTTCAGGACGGTCGTGCCGGCGGCACCCGCGGCGACACCGGCCAGTACGCGGTTCTTCATCCGGATCCCACTCTTCCCCGTTGCCGTCAACCGTTGTTCCTCTCCGTGGAGAGCCCTGGGAGCAGACCCCCCGGCACCGGAGCGGGCGTCGCTTCCGTCGTCCGGGTCGAGGGCTGCTGCTGGTCCCCGGTGGGATGGCTGCCTCGCTCCCCGGCGGTCGGCGCGGTCGTGGAGGGCGTGGTGCGGCCCGTCGTCTCGGACGAGGACGGGCCGGCGGGCGTCGTCTCCGGGTGGCCGGTCGGTTGGCCGAACAGCGAGCCCACCGAGGTGCCCTCGCTGCCGCCGGAGAGGGGACGGCCGGCCGCGCTCTCGACCCCGAAGCTCGCGAGCAGCCCGATCCCGAAGATGCTGACAGCAAGGCCGGCGAGCACGGCCCACGTCTTCCATGGTCTGCGCTGCTGCGCGGAAGCCGGCGTGCGGGGGAGCGGGACCGTGGGCTCGTCCGGGCCGGCCGGGTCCTCGCTGCCCGGCCGTGTCCCGGAGCCGACGACGAGGCGCTCCTTGACCTTGCCGACCTCGTCCCGGGTGGCCTCGAAGGATCGTTGGAACAGGTACTTGCCGACCGTGGAGATGATCGCGGCCGCGGCTGCGCCCCCGATCGTGCCGAGCACCCCCAGGAATGAGCCGAGGGTCGCGGCGGTCGCGGCGGCGAGCGCGCTGGCCGTCACCTGAGGGAGGGTCACGGCGCTCGAGGCGGGCTTCCTCGCGGTCGATCCGTGGTGGCTCATGGGCTCCCGCTGCTCAGGTCAACCCGGCGCGCCGACGGTAGCCCTCGACGAACTCCGGCAGGTCCTGCCCCCGGGGACGCCGGCCCGCGACGACGTCGCACGTCCCCGCCTTGGTGTCCATGATGTGCACGTTGGGGTCCAGCGAGATGCCGACGAGATCGTTGGCGGGGTCGCCGGTGACCAGCCCGTTCCGGCCCCAGTGGTAGGGCAGTCCGACCTGGTGAACCGTGCGCCCGTCGATGTGGAGCGGTCGGATCCGCTCGGTGACCATGACCCGAGCTTCGATCGCGGTGCGGGAGGTGACGATGGTGGCCCATCCCAGGTGGTGCAGGTCGCGTTCGGCAGCGAGGGCGGGGGAGACCTCGACGAACATCTCCGGGGCGAGCTCGGCGAGGTAGCCGGTCCAGCGGGTCATGCCGCCGGCGGTGTGGTGCTCGGCGATGCGATGGGTGGTGAACACGTAGGGGAACACGTCGGAGCCGGGCTGCCCGGCCGGCGGGTTGTAGCGGTTGTCCGGGCGCTCGAAGCGCTGCCGGGCGGGGTTCGCACGCTGGTCCGGATGCACGGCGTTGCCCGTCGGGGCTTCTTCGGGCTCGTAGTGGGCCGGGAGCGGACCGTCCGCGAGGCCCGTCGGGGCGTAGAGCCACGCGCGTCCGTCGGCCTGCATGATGAACGGCTCGTCGCCGCCGAGCGCGTCCTCCGCGGTCGCGCCGTCCGGTGGTCGGTACGACGGCGGCTTGTCCGCTTCGAAGTCCGGGACGTCGTGCCCGGTCCAGCGCCCGGCCTCGGCGTCCCACCAGACGTAGGCCTTGCGCTCGCTCCACGGCCGGCCCTGCGGGTCGGCCGATGCCCGGTTGTAGAGCACTCGCCGGTTCATCGGCCAGGCCCAGCCCCACTCCAGCGCGGCCGGGCTGTCGCCGCCCCCGGGTGTGCGCCGCGCGGCCTGGTTGATCCCGTCGGCGTAGACGCCGGAGTAGATCCAGCAGCCGCAGGAGGTGGACCCGTCGTCGCGCAGCTCGGTGTAGCCGCTCACCGGGGTGCCGTCGGCGCGGAACCCGGAGATCTCGGCCAGGACGGCCTCGGGGTCCGGGTCGCCGTGTGGCCCTTCGGTCGGATAGTCCCAGGCCAGGTGATGGACGGGGGCGTCGCGGAGAAGGGTGGACCCGGCCAGGCGCCGCTTGATACGCAGTCCGAGTTGGTGGACGAACCACAGGTCGCTCCGGGCGTCGCCCGGCGGCTGGACGGCCTGATGACGCCACTGCAGCAGCCGTTGGGTGTTGGTGAACGAGCCGGCTTTCTCGGTGTGCGCGGCCGCCGGCAGGAGGAACACCTCGGTGTCGATGTCCTCGGTGCGCATCTCCCCGGTCTCGATCTCCGGTCCGTCCTTCCAGAACGTGGCCGTCTCGATCTCTTGCAGGTCGCGCACCACCAGCCACCGCAACGCGGCCAGCCCCTGGCGCTGCTGCTTGGCGTTGCCGGTGCCCACCGCGGGGTTCTCGCCGAGCACGAGGTAACCCTCGCATTCGCCGTCGATCTGCTCGAGCACGGTGGGGTAGGTGCTGTGATCGCCCGAGATGCGCGGCAGCCACTCGAAGCCGTAGTCGTTCTCCGCGGTGGCCGCGTCACCGAACCACGCCTTGAGCATGCTGATCGTGTACGCGGGCATGTTCCCCCAGAAGCCCTTCTGCGCCGCGTCCGCAGCCAGGAACTCCTGCAGGTGCATCTCCTTGTGCGCGTTGGGCATGGGGATGTAGCCGGGCAGCAGGTCGTAGAGCGTGGGGATGTCGGTCGAGCCCTGGATGGTCGCGTGCCCACGCATGGCCATGATCCCGCCGCCGGGACGGCCGATGTTGCCCAGCAGACCCTGCAGGATCGACGCTGCGCGGATGTACTGCACGCCGACGGTGTGCTGGGTCCAGCCGACCGAGTAGATCCACATCGTGGTGCGCTCGCGGCCGGAGTTCGCGCAGATCGCCTCCGCGACCTGCGAGAACAGTTCCGGCGACATGCCGCACACCTGCGAGACCATCTCCGCGGTGTAGCGGGCGAAATGGCGCTTGAGGACCTGGTAGACGCAGCGCGGGTGTTGCAGCGTGTCGTCACGGACCGGGGTCCCCCGCAATGACGCCCCTCCCGAGCCGGTCGTCTCCGACTGACCGAGCAGGTGGCGGACCCGGTGGCCTGGAGCGCCTTCACCCTCGTCTCCGGTGTGCTCGACGAGATCCCACTGGTCACGGTCACCGGACGCCGCGGCGACCTCGGCGCCCTCGTACTGCCAGGTCGAGGTGTCGTAGCTGCGGGTCTCCGGGTCCCAGCCGGAGAACAGCCCGTCCTCGTCGCCGGCGTCGCGGAATTCCTCGCTGACGAGCATCGGCGCGTTCGTGTACGCCACGACGTACTCGCGGAAGTCCCGCTCGTTCGCCAGTACGTAGTTGACCAGCCCGCCCAGAAAGGCGATGTCGGTGCCCGGCCGGATCGGCACGTGCGCGTCCGCGACGGCGCTGGTCCGGGTGAAGCGCGGGTCGACGTGGATGATCGTGGCACCACGCGCCTTGGCCTCCATCACCCACTGGAAGCCCACCGGGTGGGCCTCGGCCATGTTCGAGCCCTCGAGGATCACGCAGTCGGCCCGCGCGATGTCCTGCTGGGGGTTGGTGGCGCCGCCGCGCCCGAAGCTGATCCCCAGACCGGGGACGGTGGAGGAGTGTCAAATGCGCGCCTGGTTCTCCACCTGGACGGCGCCGATCGCGGTGTAGAGCTTCTTGAGCAGGTAGTTCTCCTCGTTGTCCAGCGTGGCTCCGCCCAGATGTGCCAGCCCCAACGTCCGCCGCAGCACGCGGCCCTCGTCGTCGTGGTCGTGCCAGGTCCGCGCCCGGGTCTCCACCACCCGGTCGGCGATCATGTCCATCGCCGTCGAGAGGTCGAGATCCTCCCACTCGGTCCCCCCGGGGCGGCGGTAGCGGACCCGGTTCAACCGCGTGGGCGAGGTGACCAGGCTCAGGCTCGACGAGCCCCGCGCGCAGAGCCGACCCCGGCTGACCGGGGAGTCCGGGTCACCCTCGATCTGGGTGACCCGACCCTGCTTCGAGTAGATCCGCTGCCCACAGCCCACGGCGCAGAACGGGCACACCGAGCGGGTCACGGCGTCGGCCTCGTCGGTGCGCGGTGGGACGGTGCGCCAGGAGTCGGGGCCATCGGACTCCGCCGCGACGCCCCGACCGAGCGGATCGGCGCCGGTGGCCTGTCGGACGAGAGGCCAGGAACGCACGAGCTCGGTGAGACGACGGGAGAGAGCCATGCGACCTCCTGCGACCATGCCAGGACTGCGCTGCACCACGCGCGCTCGACCCTCGCACCGGTGCAATCGACCCGACAACCTTTCCGACCACGCGGATCCGGCGCGATCGACAGAATTGTCACCACGAATAGACGTCGTTGTGGCGACAGCTCAGTGTTTTACAACAGCATCCGTGCGGCGGCGCGCAGCGCCGGGTGGTACGTGGGGTCGCGCAGCAGGGTCTGGCGCACCCCTTCGCCGAGGATGCCGGCCTCGCCGCGCGACGCGCCGAGGAAGGTCGCGACCCGGTCGGCGCCGCGCAGGCCACGGTGCGTCGTGCGCAACCCGCCCGCCGCGCGGTCGAGGGAGAGCACGGCGCCCGAGCTCAGCTCGATGCTCACGCCGGCCAGTCCCGGGGCTTCAACCTCGGCCGTCCGCAGCTCGATCGTCACCACTCGGTCGTGGGCGTGGGCGTGGCCCCGCAGCGCGTCGCCCGCATCGGTCAGCCGCAGCGGTCGCCAACGCAGCCGCGCGGACAGCCACCCGCACCACAGCAGCGCCGTGGCGAGCGAGTCCTCGCGGTAGCGCACCGACACTCGGGTGATGGCCTCCAGCCCGGGTCGCATCTCGGCCGGATCGAACAGCGCGGCCAGGCGCTCACGCCATGGCGTCGAGCGCAACCACGCGAGGTCGACCAGGTAGGAGTCGCGAGCGAGCTCGCCCGCACGAGCCAGTGCCGTGGCCGCGTCCTGGCCCTCGTGAGAATCGATCATCACGACCTGGGCCAGCCGTCGCAGCGCGTCGACGCCCTCCTCGTGGCCGTGCGGCGACCACACCACCGTGGAGAGATCAGGCACGAGCAGCATGTCCACGATCGTGTCCAGCCCGGGCAGGTGCTGGGGACCGAGCGTGATCTCGATGTGCTCGTAGGTGACGGCGAGGCGTCCGGTCACGTGGTTCGCGTCGTCGGTGCCGATGCCTCCCCGGGCCTCCATCTGCGCGCGGTCGTGCTCCACCGCGCAGACGATCAGCCTCGAGGGATACAGCCGGCCCGCGCCTCGGAGCCGGGTCTCGATCTCGCGGCGTCGATCGGCGTCGACGATCGCGACGAGGTTCAGGACCCGTGCCGGGACCAACAGCGGTCGCGACTCGTCGTCCCCGCTTCGGAGGCGGCCGACCCGTTGACGCAAGGCGGCCTCGATGCCCGCGGGGGATGCGGCGTCCTCGCGCCAGACCTCCTGCATCACAGCCTCCTCCATTGGCGGCCCTCGGCGATCAGCGCGTCCGTGCCGGCCGGGCCGGCCGAGCCCGCCGGATAGGTCTCGAGGGGCGGCTCGCCGGCGTCGACCCAGTGCTCGAGGATCGGCTGAACGATCGCCCACTGGGCGGCGGTCTCGTCGGCGCGGGTGAACAGCGTCGCGTCTCCGCGCATCGCGTCGAGGATCAGCCGCTCGTAGGCCTCGGGCGACTCCGACAGGAAGGAGGTGCCGTACAGGAACTCCATGTTGACCGGCTGGAGGCGCATGCGGGGCCCGGGGATCTTCGCCTCGAGCGACACCGACACGCCCTCGTTGGGCTGCACGGTCAGCACGATGTGGTTGGGCGCCACGCCGGCCGATCCTTCGGTGGTGAAGGCCAGATGTGGCACCGGTTTGAGCGTCACGGCGATCTCGGTGGTCTTGCGCGCCAGCCGTTTGCCGGTGCGCAGAAGGATCGGCACCCCGGCCCAGCGCCAGTTGTCGACCTCGAGTCGCAGCGCCGCGTAGGTCTCGGTCGTCGAGTGCGGCGGTACCCCGGGCTCCTCGAGGTAGCCCGGAACCCGTTCGCCCGCCACCACGCCGCTGGTGTACTGGGCCCTCACCGTGCTCGTCGCAATCGTCGCCGCCGTCGGGATGGTGATCGCCTGGAGGACCTTGACCTTCTCGTCGCGCACCTTGTCGGCCTCGAAATGTGCCGGCGGTTCCATGCACACCAACGTCAAGAGCTGCAGCATGTGGTTCTCGATCAGATCGCGCAGCGCGCCGGCTCGGTCGTAGTAGTCCGCGCGCGAGCCGATCCCGATGTCCTCGGCCGCGGTGATCTCGATGTGATCGACGTACTGACGGTTCCACACCGGCTCGAACAGGTGGTTGGCGAATCGGAACGCCATCAGGTTCTGGACGGTCTCCTTGCCCAGGTAGTGATCGATGCGGAACACCTGGTGCTCGTCGAACACGCTCGACACCGTCTCCTGGAGCATGCGCGCGGAGCGCAGGTCGGTACCGAAGGGCTTCTCGATGATCACCCGTGCGTCGCTGTCCTCGGGACGGGCCAGGTCCGCGTCCCCGAGCCGCTCGACGATCAACCCGAAGTACTCGGGTGCGGTCGACAGGTAGTACACCCGGTTCAGCGGTCGTCCCGCCTCGCGATCCAGCTTGTCGAGCAGGCAGCTGAACTGTTCGTACCCGGCGGCGTCGTCGAACGAGAACGGGAGGTAGCGCAGCCGCGACAGCAGGCCGTCGAGCACCTGGGTGTCCGGCACTCGGCGTGAGAACTCCACGATCGCCTCACGGGCGAAGGCTCGGAACTCGTCGTCGGGCATCTCGCCGCGCGCGACACCGATCAGGAAGAAGCTCTCCGGCAGGGCGCCCTCGTGGGCGAGGTTGTACAGCCCCGGCAGCAGCTTCCGGCGAGCGAGGTCACCGGTGGCCCCGAAGATCGTCAGCGTGGTGTCGGGTACCGGGAGCCGCTCGAGGCCCTCGACCAGCGGGTTCTCCCGCGTCCGGGACATCGTGGTCATCGGGTCTCCCTCGCGCTACGGGCCGCGGGGTAGGTCACCCGCGCGCCTGCGTCGACCTCGGTCGGTGCACCCCACCGGCCGAGCTCGTGCGTCTGCGGTTCCTCGTCGTCGATGATGTGGCATACCGTCCATCCCCGCGCCGCGAGCGTGTTGCTGATCAGTAGTCGATGACAACGCCACGGCGTCGGTTCACCGCACATGAGCGCGACCCGGCGGGTCGACGCCAGTTCCACCAACCGCTCGATGCCCGCCTCGTAGCCCGGCAGCAGCGTGTAGTCGGCGTAGTTCTTGAAACTCGCGTTGCGCCAGCCCGCGTTGATGCTCGGCTCCACGTCCTGGCGGGGGCGCCGCCCGCCCAGCTCGGGAAGGTGCAGATAGCCGATGCCTGCGGCGTCGAGCCAGCCGGACATCGCTTCGCTCCCGAACTGCGGACTCCGGCGCGACCCCGGGTGGGCCCGGACGTCGACCACCAGCTCGATGTCCTGGCTCTGCAAGAACGACAAGAAACGTTCCTGCGAGTACGTCCAATGGCCGATGGTCCAGATTTCACACGGGTTCGTGCGGCCGGAGCTACCCAAGGCAGACGGTCACCGCTGCCCCGCCTTCAGGCTCCCGATCGACAGGGAACCGTCCCCTGCGTTCGCCGGGCTTTCTGCGGTGTTCGGAGTGCTGGCCTTCGCCGGGCTCGGCGGATTGTCGAGGAAGTCGGCGCTGGGCACGAAGAACAGATTCCCGGTCGCCGCGGTGGAGAAGTCGAGGATCCGATCGGTGTTGCCGGACGGCTTCCCGATGAACATGTTCTCGAGCATCTGCTCGATCACCCACGACCGGCGGACGTAGCCGATGAAGTACGTGCCGAAATCTCCCGCCCCCACCTGACCGAACGGCATGTTGAAGCGTACGATCTGCTGCTGTTCTCCATTGTCATCGGTGATCGTGTTCAGCGCCACGTGCGCGTCGGCCGCCTTGCGGTCGTCGGGGATCTCGATGTCATTGAGCTTCGTCCGGCCCATCGCCCGCTCCTGCCCCTCGACCGTCAGCGCGTCCCAGCCGACGAGATCGTGCAGGTATTTCTGGACGAGGACGTAGCTCCCGCCGGCGAACTGTGGGTCCTCGTCGCCGATCAGGACCGAGGCGCGCCCCGCGGCTCCTTCGGGGTTGGCCGTGCCGTCGACGAAGCCCAGGAGGTCGCGGTCATCGAAGGACCTGAATCCGTGGACCTCGTCCACCACCCGCACCGATCCGCGGAGTCGCCCGATCACCAGTTGAGCGAGCTCGAAGCACATGCCCATACGGTTGGCTCGGATGTGGAAGAACAGATCACCCGGCGTGGCAGGTGCGCGATGAGTGGGACCCTGCAGTTCGCGGAAGGGGTGGAGTCCGGCCGGACGCGGCAGCTCGAACAGCCGATCCCACACCGCGGCGCCGATTCCGACAACACAGGTGAGATCAGCCTCCGGAACCCGGAAACCCACCGACTTCCGCAGCGCATCGACATCCGACAGGACGTCACGAACAGACGCTTCCGCGCCCGCGTCGACGGTGAGCGTCAGGGATATCGCGGCCGTGGTGATCGGAGTCAGAACTGCCTGCGGCTCGGCGTCCTGCATCGTGCCTCCCTCTCGTCGGAGCGCATGTCACCGTAGCGCAGCCCTCGGCGTCGCGGGGAGGCGTGCATCAACGCCCCGGGCCCGTCGATGTCTCCCACTCCAGTATCCGTTGTTCGCCGAGACACGAGAGCAGAGATGCGGCATCGGATAGCGGTGCGACCTTGACGACGTTACCGCCGCCGGTAAACCTTGACCGATTTCCGGCGGGGAGGTGATGACGATGGTGCTCGGAGGGCTCGTCGCCACGGCGCCGGGGGTCGATCAGGCGTACCTGCTGCAGGCCCGCCAGATGCAGGCACTCTCCTTCGCGGTCCACATCCCGCTGGTGTGCTTCGGGATCGCGTTCCCGGCGATGGTCGTGTTCGTCGAGTGGCTGCACCTGCGCACCGGGGACGAGGTCTACCGCGCCGTGGCGCGCCGATGGAGTCGGGTGATGGCCACGCTGTTCGCGGCCGGAGTGGTCACGGGGACGATCCTGAGCTTCGAGATGGGGCTGCTCTGGCCCGCCTTCACCGGCACGTTCGGCGGCGTGTTCGGGCTGGGGTTCGCCGTGGAGGGCTTCTCGTTCTTCCTCGAGGCCATCTTCATCGGCATCTACCTCTACGGCTGGGACCGGCTCTCGCCACGGGCCCACCTGGCCAGCGGCCTGCCGATCGTGCTCGCCGGGTTCACGGGATCGCTGACCGTGATCTCGGTGAACGGCTGGATGAACCATCCGGTCGGGTTCACCATGCGCGACGGGCAGGTGGTGGACGTGGAGCCGTTCCGGGCGCTCTTCGCCAACTCGTTCTTCTGGCACGAGCTGATCCACATGTACGTCGCCGGGTTCATGGTCGCCGGGTTCTTGGTCGCCGGGACGTACGCAGTGAGCCGGTTGCAGGGGCGGTGGGGTCGCTACGAGCGCACCGCGCTGACCGTGTCGCTGACCGTGGCCGCGCTTGCCTCCCCGGTGCAGCTCCTCGTCGGTGACTGGGCAGCACGGGCGGTCGCGGCCCAGCAGCCGGTCAAGCTCGCTGCGCTGGAGGGTCTCGGGCACACGACGGCCGGTGCCCCCGCGCACGTGCTGGGCTGGTACAGCGGAGGCGAGGTGCACTACGGGGTCGAGATCCCACGGCTGTTGTCGCTGTTGGCCTTCCACGAGCCGGGCGCGACCGTGGCGGGCCTGGACACGGTGCCGCCCGGTGCGGCGCCGCCGGTGAACGTCGTGCGGGTGGCGTTCCAGGCGATGGTGGCGATCGGGTCGTTGCTGGCCCTGCTGGCCGTCGTCTACCTGGTCTATCGGGCCCGGCGGGGACGGCTTCCCGAGTCGGCGTGGTTCTACCGCGCGGTCGCCGTGGCCGGGCCGTTGTCGGTGGTGGCGCTGCTCTGCGGCTGGGTGACCACCGAGGTCGGCCGCCAGCCGTGGGTGGTGTACGGGGTGATGCTCACGTCCGATGCGGTCACCGGCGCCGCCGGTATCCCGGTCGGCTACGCGACGCTGGCCGTGGTCTACCTCGCGCTGGCGGTGGCGGTGGCCTGGATGTTGCGCCGGCAGGCCCGAGCCCCACTGCCCGTACCCGACCCGGTGGTCCCGGCCACGGCGGCGGACACGGGAGGGCGAGCGGAATGACGCTGCAGGAGCTGCCGCTGGTCTTCGCCCTGATCGGGCTCGTGCTGTACACCGTGCTGGCCGGCGCCGACTACGGGGCCGGCTTCTGGCAGCTGGTCGCCGGTGGCGGGCACCGCGGCGAATCGGTGCGGACGGCCACCTACGACGCGATCGGCCCGGTGTGGGAGGCCAACCACGTGTGGCTGGTCTTCGTGCTGACCGTGGTCTGGACCGCGTACCCGACGGCGTTCGGCTCCATGGCCTCCACGCTGACGATCCCGCTCTTCGTGGCCGCGGTCGGGATCATCCTGCGCGGGCTGGGCTACGCACTGCACACCGGCAGCTCAGCCGCCCGGCAGCGGCGACTGATCGACGCGGTGTTCTCGCTGTCCTCGGTGCTGACGCCGTTCGCGCTGGGCACGGCGGTGGGCGGTATCGCGTCCGGTCGGGTGCCGGTCGGCAACGCGGCCGGTGACCTGCTGCGGAGCTGGTGGAACCCGACCTCGGTGCTGCTCGGGGTGCTGGCCGTGGTGACCGGTGCGTTCCTGGCCGCGGTGTACCTGTGCGCCGATGAGGTCCGGCTCGGCGACCTGGAGCTCGCGCGCTGGTTCCGGTCGCGGGCGCTGATCGCCGGCGTGGTGGCCGGACTCGTCGCGCTCGGCGGCCTCGTGGTGGTCCGGTCCGACGCACCCGCTCTCTTCCGGGGCCTGACCGGCGGGTACGGGTTGATCGGGCTGATCGTCTCCGCGGTGGCCGGGGTGGCGACGCTCGCGCTGGTGCTCGACTGGCGGTTCGGGTCGGCCCGGCTCAGCGCGGCCCTGGCCGTGGCCGGGATCCTGGCGGGCTGGGCACTGGCCCAGCGCCCGGTGTTCCTGCCGGGGCTGACCGTGGCGCAGGCCGCCGCCCCGACGGCCACCATCATCGCGGTCGTCGTCGCCGTGCTCGGCGGCGCGGTGATCCTGTTCCCGTCGCTGGCCGTGCTGTTCCGGCTCGTGCTCGGCGGGCGGCTCGACTCCGCACGCGCCGAGGAAGCCGGGGGTCAGGTGCCCCGCCCGCCGAGGCGACCCCCGCGGCGATCGCTGGTCGTCGCGGGTGGGTGTCTGGTGGCAGGGTTCGCTCTGTTGACCGTCGCCGAGCCGGGGTGGGCGCACGCAGTGGGCGTGGTGCTGCTCCTGGCGTTCATGGCGATCGGCACGTTCGCCGTCGTCCCGGTGTGGACGGAGCGGCAGAAACATCCAGGAGGTAGATCATGACCAAGCAGTTCTCGGTCGGCGACCACGTCCGGTGGAACTCCGAAGCCGGGTACGTCGAAGGTGTCATCACCGCGAAGCACACGAAAGACGTGGAATACAAGGGTCACATGCGCCGGTGCTCGGAGGACGACCCGCAGTACGAGATCAGGAGCGACAAGACGGATCACATCGCCATGCACAAGCCGGATGTGCTGACCAAGCTGTGAAAGGGCGGAGCGAGGTCGACCCGATGAGCATCGTCGACGACGTGCGCGCGGTGGTCGTCTCGATCCCTGCCGGGTCCGTCGCCTCCTATGCCGATATCGGCACGAGGATCGGTGCGGGCCCGCGACAGGTGGGGCGGGCCATGAGCATGCTCGATGACGGGGTGCCGTGGTGGCGCGTGGTCCACGCGGACGGAACCCCCGCCACCTGCCACGGCGGAGGAGCGACGGAGCGGCTCGACGACGAGGGGACCCCGATGCGCGGTGCGCGGGTGGACATGACCCGTGCGCGTCGGCGCCGGGGCTGGTGACGGCGGGGCCTGGCGATGCGGCGACCGTTCACTACGCGCCGGTGCGCCGCAGGTACACGACCACGGAGACGGTCGAGAGGACGAGCAGGCCGATGCCGAAGACGATGAACGTCCACAGCGGCGTGATCGCGTTCAGGAACCAGCCGAAGTTCATCCCGAAGAAGCCGACCAGGAACGACAGCGGCAGGAACACCGTGGCGAGCACCGTCAGGCGCTTCATGACCTCGTTGAGGCGGGTGGAGACCTCGGTGAGGTACAGGTCGAGCACGCTGGCGAGCTGCTCGCGGTAGGAGCCGACGAGGCCCGCGGCCCGTTCCAGGTGGTCGTGCACGTCGCGCACCGCGTTGGGCATGTCGTCGGCGCGCAGGTCGGGGATCGCGTCGACGAGGCGACCGCCGGGGGTGACCAGGTCGCGCTGGGGGAGGAGGACCCGGCGCATCTCGGCGAGCTCGCGCCGCAAGGTGAAGATCTGCTGACGGTGCGCGCTGGTCGGACGCTCGGCGACCGCCTCCTGGAGGTCGTCGATGGTGTCGTCGAACCCGTCGAGCGCGTTGAGGAAGCTGTCGGCGAGCGCGTCGAGCACGCCGTGTACCGCATGGCCCCGGTGTGCCGACGGACGCGCCGCCACGTCCTGCCGCGCATCGGCGAGCGCGGTCAACGCCTCGCGGGACACCGTGACGACCGCGTCGCCCGACACGTGCACGTGGACCTCGACCATGCGCGGACGCCCGCCGGATCGCGGTTCGACACCGTAGGCGACGAGCAGCGCGCTGTGCGGATAGTCGTCGAGCTTGGCCCGCTGGCCGAACTCGTTCGAGTCCTCGAACGCCAACGGATGAATGGTGATCAGTTCGCGAAGCTCGTCGAGATCGGCTTTGCTCGGGTCGACGAGATCCAGCCAGAACGAGTCGCCGCGATCGCGCAGGCTCCGGATCCGCTCGGTGTCGACCTTTTGCAGAATCTCCATCGGCCGACGGTAACAGGGCTGAGGCAGTGAGTGCCCTCCTGTGCGGTCGCACAACAAAGTCTGTGCGGAGAACCGGCGAGCATTGTCGCCGTTCTCGAACTGCCGCGCCCGGTCGGACGTCTGTGACACTGTCCGCGTGATCGGGGAGCTGTGGTTCGTGCTGGCGATGCTGGCGGTGGTTGTCCTGGCCCGCGGCGTCGGCCAGCGGATCGGAGTGCCGTTCAGCATCCTGCTGACCCTGATCGGTCTGCTGTACGCAATCTTGCCGGGGCCGAAGCTGCACCTCGATCCGGCGATCGTGCTGACCGTGATCCTGCCGCCACTGCTCTACAGCACCGCCCGCGGATCGAGCCTGCTCTCGATCAGGGCGAACCTGCGCCCCATCGTGAGCCTCTCGGTCTTGCTCGTCCTGCTCACCGCCTTCGCGGTCGGGGCGCTGGTGACGCTCGTGGTGCCGGGCATGCCCGTGGCAGTGGGCCTGGTGCTGGGGGCCGCGGTCGCTCCCCCGGACCCGGTGGCCGCGCTCTCGGTGGGGCGCCGCGCAGGCATCCCGCCTCGGTTGAGCGTGCTCATCGAGGGCGAGGGCCTGCTCAACGACGCCACGGCGCTGACGACCTACCAGGTGGCTGTCGCGGCCGCCGTCGGCGGCGGGCTGTCCTGGGCGGCGGTCTCCGGACGCTTCCTGCTGGCCCTGGTGGGCGGGTTGTTCATCGGGGCCGTGGTCGCGCTGGCGGTTCGCGCCGCGCGTCCGCGGCTGGGTGACCCGTTGATCGGCAACGCCGTGTCACTCGCCGTGCCGTTCGTCACCTATCTGCTGGCCGACAGCATCCATTCCTCCGGAATCCTGGCCGTGGTCGTCGCCGGCCTCATGGTCGGTCACGACCCGGGGCGGGAGGAGACCGGCGCGTCGCGGCTGCAGACCGGTGCGGTGTGGCAGTTCGTCGAGTTCCTCCTCGAAGGCTTCATCTTCCTGCTGATCGGCCAACAGCTGCCGGACATCCTCCGCGGCCTGCAGGACCAGCCGGCCGGCACCGTCACCGCCGCCGCGGTCCTCACCGTCGGGGCCGTGCTGGTGGTGCGACCGCTGTGGCTGCTGGTCACCCAGTCGGTGCCCACCTGGTTGCACGCCCGTCTGGGTCGCGAGCCGGGGGAGCGGCTCGGCGCTCGGGAGCTGACGGCCCTGAGCTGGGCCGGCACGCGCGGAGTGATCAGCCTGGCGGCGGTGTTCGCGGTGCCGCTGGTCACCACGGCGGGGACACCGTTCCCCCACCGCGACCTGTTGCTGTTCTGCACCTACGTAGTGGTGCTGGTGACACTGGTCGGCCAGGGCCTGACGTTCGCGCCGCTGCTACGCCGATTGCGGCTGCAGGCGAACCCCGCCGAGGCCGAACAGCTGCGCAACGAGGCGCGCCTGGCGTCGCTCGACGCCGGGATGGCCGCCGTCGACGACCTGCTCGCCCGGGACGAGGTCACCCCGTCGCTGGCCACGTCGTTGCGCACCATCCTCACGGCCCGCGCCGATCGGTGCCGCGCCCGCATCGCGGCGATGACCGAGTCCGACGACGGCGAGCTCGGCTGGCCGCCGTCCTACGAATCGGCGCTGGCCGCTCGCCGGGCGGTCATCGAGGCGCAGCGCCAGGAGCTGTTGCGCTGGCGCGACTCGGGCCGATTGCCGGACACCAGCCTGCGCAGGCTCCGCCGTGAGCTCGACCACGAGGAACGCACACTTCCGGATCGCTGAGAAGTGCTGGACGAGGCGTGTGATTCATGGTCCCCGACAACATCTGCTGTTCGACGGAACATGTCACCGTGATGTGGGGCGAATGGTTCGAATTCGAGGCGATGGTGCCGGGTCGGGTGTCGTTCTAGGCTCGGAGAATGGCGGGCACGAGCGAGAACGGGGAGAGCACGATCACGGTGCTGCTCGCCCTGGCGTCGAACGCCGCGATCGGCGTGCTCAAGCTGGTTGCCGGCCTGTTGACGGGCTCCGGCGCGATGCTCGCCGAGGCGGCGCACTCGGCCGCCGACACGACGACCGAGGGACTGCTGCTCGCCGCCCTGCGGCGCTCGGCGCGGCCGGCCGACCGTCGCCACCCGTTCGGCTACGGCAAGGTGCGCTACTTCTGGGCTCTGATCGCCGCGGTCTCGATCTTCGTCTCCGGCGCGGTGTTCGCGATCGCCGAGGGCGTGCGCACGCTCGTGGGTGGCGAAGCCGAGCAGACGTTGGCCTGGGTCGCCTACGCCGTGCTCGGCGTGTCGTTCCTGCTCGAGGGCACCTCCTGGGCCCGGGCGCTGCACCAGGTGCACCAGGAGGCGCGCGCCGAGAACACGACGGTCGTGCAGTGGCTGCGCGGCACCGACGACCCGACCGTGGTCACGGTCCTCTTCGAGGACACCGCCGCATTGATCGGGCTGCTGCTGGCCTTCGCCGGTGTCGGGCTGCACCAGCTGACGGGATCCGCGATCTGGGACGGGCTGGCCTCGCTGCTGATCGGGCTGCTCCTGGCCGGCGTTGCCTACGCCCTCGGCAACACCAACAAGGGCCTCCTGATCGGACGCCAGGCCAACATCCGTCTCGTCCGGGCGATCCGCGACCGGCTCGACGGCCACGACGGGATCAGCGGCGTGGTGGACCTGCTGACCATGATGATGGGCACCGACCAGGTGCTGCTGTGTGCCCGCCTGGACTTCGAGGACACGTTGAACGCGGCCGAGGTGGAGCGCCTGTGCGTGCGGCTCGAGGGCGAACTGCACGAGGAGTTCCCCGACCTCGACGAGATCTTCCTCGAGCCGGTGCCCCGTCAGGACCCGGACGTGCGGACCCGCGTGCTGGACCGCTACGGCAGCAACTACCTGCTGCGCGACCGTCGGTGACGTCCGGCCCTGAGGGCAGGCCGTGGCAGGGGAGTCAGTCCGGCACGCACGCCCCGTGCCCGGCCGCTCTCAGCGCCTCCCGGAGCTGGTTCGCGTAGCCGTCCTGCTCGGCGGCATCGACGTCGTCGGCCGCCTCGGCGAAGTCGAACGAGTCGAGGCTCCAGGCGGGGAACACGTGCAGGTGGAGGTGGGGAACGTCGAACCCGGCGATCGTGAGGCCGGTCCGCGGGGGTTCCCAGACCGCCTCGATCGCCTGCGCGAGAGTGCGCGCGACGAGCGTCAGGTGCGCGAGCAGGTCCGGGTCGCACTCGGTCCAGCGTTCGACCTCGGCGCGGGGGACGACCAACGAATGCCCCGGCCCGAGCGGGTTGATCGACAGGAACCCGATACACGAGTCGTCGGACCACACCATCCGTGCGGGGATCTCACCCTTGATGATCTGCGTGAATATCGTGCTCACACGTCCTCCTCTCTCTCGCTCGTGCGGGTCGGGTGCCCAGGACGAAGGCCCCGCACAACTCCGGGCCGGGAGCCTCACCGGTCAGCGCGGCGCGCTGCCCGTGCCAGACGCGGGACCCGACGTCCCAGCCCCATCGGGCGAGGCGGGAAGCGGTGTCGAGTCCGAGACCGGTCAGCGGCTGGATCGTGCCGGGTTCCTCCCGGCTGTAGCGCGCCAGGTCGAGGTAGACCTGCTCGCCGCGGTCGATGCTGGTCTGGGCCACGCAGATCCGACTATCGGGCGACGACAGGGCGGTCGCGCGGGCAGCCACGGTCCAGGCGTCGGCCCGGCTCAAGCAGGCCAACGCCCCTTCCTCGAACCACAGCGTCGGGATGTCCTCGCGGAACCCCGCGGCGAGGAGTGCCGGCCACCAGGTCCCGCGCAGGTCGGCGCCCACGACCCGCCGTCGGCAGGCGGGCGTCGCACCCTCCGCGTCGAGGACCGCCTGGGTGAACTCGACCATCTGCGGCCCGTCGATCTCGAACACGGTCGTGCCGGACGGAAGGGGCAGCCGGAACGCGCGGGTGTCCAGGCCGGCGCCCAGGGTCACCACCTGTCGGCAGCCCGCGGACACGGACTCGACGACGAGGTCGTCACCCGCCCGCACGCCACGGGCGCGTCCCTCGCCGAACGCCTCGACCAACCGCACCACGTGCGTCCACGTCTCCCGGGAGCCGGTCGGTGCGTCGACGGCCAGGAAGGCCTCGCGGGCGGCGTTCGCGAGGGCCGCGGCGAAGGGGTCCTCGAAGAGCCGATCCGCGCGCCGCGACTCTCGGGCGCGCATCATCGCCAATCCGACCGAGGTCGTTCCGGCGCGCGAGAACAACTCGGGTGGCGACGTGGACGGTGACACCCTGGTCGGCCCCATTCGTCCGCCTTCCCGTCCGTCGTCCACCGCCTCCGTCATGGCAGTTTCGCGGGGACGCGAGATGGTGTCGATGTCGTCGAGGTCAGAATGTGTTGTCTCCACTCACAAATCCGCAGGTGCGCATGGCTGCGCGGAATGGCTCGCTCTTGACGCGGTTTCAGTGCACCAGTTGAGCAGTGCGTGCGATGCCCGCTCGAGGCTCGTTCTCCGTCGACGACTCATCGGAACAGCGGGGAGTTCGGATACGCCATTCTCAGTCCGCGACGAGCAGCGTCTGCGGGGCGGCGGCCTTCATCCGCATCCGGATCCACGCCAGCTGCGCGCTCAGCTCGTGGCCGCAGCGCTCGACGAGGTCGACCAACTCGCGGTCACGGGCGCCGTAAGCCGCCTGTCCGACCATCGTCCAGGTGCTGTCGACGAGGTTCGCGAGCTGCCAGAGGTCCTGGAGGTCGCGCAGGAGACCGATCGGGCCGGTGCGGGCGGCGGTCAGGCCGGGCGGATGCAGGCGGTCGGGTTCCGGCTCGGCCACCCGTTCGTAGCGCAGCAGGACCGGCTCGAGGGCGACGGCATGGCCGGCGGCGTCCTCGGCGAAGCGGCGACAGGTGTAGTAGACGTCGGATTCGACCCGGTGGCCGTCGCCGACATGCCGGTAGGAGACACCGAGGGTCTCTTCGCCGCGGTGGAGCAGGCGCAGGTACGTGGTCAGGTGCATGGCGCGGAGGCGGTGTTGGTGGGTGCGGGTGCCGGGCCGTCTCCGGGACCCAGGCGCTCGACGACGACGGCGGCGACCTTGAACTCGGGCTGCTTCGAGACCGGGTCCCAGGCGGTGAGCGTCAGCTCGTTGGCGGCGGCGCCGGCGGGGTGGCCGTAGTGCCAGGGCGCGAACACGACGCCTTCGCGGACCCCCGATATTCGGGCGGGTGCCTGGACGCTGCCGCGCCGCGACGTCACGCGGACGATGTCGCCCTCGGCGATGCCGAGCCGACCGGCGTCGGGCACGGAGAGCTCCACCCACATCGCCGGCGCGGCGTCCTGGAGCTGCCGGGCGCGGCTGGTCTTCGTCCGGGTGTGCCAGTGGAAGACGGTCCGGCCGGTCGTCAGCCGCAGCGGGTACTCGGCGTCGGGTAGCTCGTAGGCCGGCGCGTACGGGGCCGTCTTGAGGACCGCCCGACCGTCCGGCCGGCGTGCGCGGAACTCGGTCTCGGTGACCGGCGCACCGGTGAGCAGGTCGTGGCCGAAGGTCTCGCAGGTCTCCGGGTGGGTGTGGAAGCGCCCGTCGCCGTAGAGGCGCTCGGTGCCCTCGGGCGCCTCGGCGTTGATCGGCCACTGGATGCCGCCGACCTCGTACAGCCGGCCGTAGGTCAGCCCGGAGTAATCGCACGGGCGTCCCGCTGTGGAGCGCTTCCAGGCGTCGAACGCCGCCTCCGGTGTGTCCCACGACGGCAACGGCCGACCGTCCTTGTCCACCAGCCCCATCCGTCGGGCGTAGTCGACCCAGATCGCGAGGTCGCTGCGCGCCTGCCCGGGCGGGTTCACGGCCTGTTCCTGCAGGTGCACGGTGCGGTCGACGTTGGTGTAGGTGCCGGTCTTCTCGGCCCAGAGTGCTGCCGGGAGGACGACGTCGGCGAGCTCGGTGGTCTCGGTGCGGTAGGCGTCGGTCACCACGACGAAGCACTGGTCGCCGGCCAGGATGCGCCGGATGCGGTCCAGGTCGTACATGGATACCGCCGGGTTGGTGCCGGCGATCCACAGGAAGCCGATCGACCCCTGCTCGACGTAGCGGAACATCGTGTTCGCGTCGGTGGGCGGCGCCCAGTGCGGGATGGTGTCCTCGTCGACGTTCCACAGTTCGGCGAGCTCGCGGACGTGCTCGGGGTTGTCCCAGTTGCGGAAACCGGGCAGCGCCGGGCCGCAGCCGGCCTCGCGGTTGTTCTCGGCCGAGGGCTGGCCGTTCATCTGCAGGATGCCGGCCCCGGGTCGCCCGAGCATGCCGCGCAGCAGGTGCAGGTTGTTGACCTGGCACGACGCGGCGGTCGCCTGATGGGACTGGTAGAAGCCCATCGAGATCGTCGAGACCACCCGCCGGCTGGTACCGAAGATCTCGGCGGCCCGCCGGATGTCGTCGGCGGGGACCCCGCAGATCTCGGCCGCCCATTCCGGCGTGCTCTCCCGGGTCAGCTCGTCCAGCTGGTCCAGCCCGATCGTGTGCTCGGCGACGTACTCGGCGTCCAGGTAGCCGCGGGCGATCTGCTCGTGCACCAGGGCATTCATCAGCGCCAGGTTGGTGCCGTTGCGGATCGGCAGGTGGACGGTCGCGCGCTCGGCCACCTTCGTCCGGCGCGGGTCGACGCACACCACCCGTGGCGGATCCGCGCCGTCGAGCCGGTCGAGCATGCGAGCCCACAGCATCGTCTGGGTCTCGGCGACGTTGTGCCCGTAGAGGAACACCGCGTCGCAGTGGTCGACGTCGGTGTAGGAGCCCGGGTTGCCGTCGCTGCCGAACGACTCCTGCAGCGCGGCGGCCGCGGTCACGGTGCACCAGCGGGTGTTGCCGTCCATGTGCGGCGTGCCGATCCCCGCCTTCCCGACCACCGCCAGCGTGTAGTACTCCTCGATCATCAGCTGGCCCGAGGTGAAGAAGCCGTGCGAGAGCGGCCCCTTGGCCTCCAACAGCGACCGGGAGCGCTCCACCACCAGCGACATGGCGGTGTCCCAGTCGGTCTCCACCAACCGGCCGCCCTCCCGCACCAGCGGCGTGGTCAACCGATCATGCTGCTGGCCCTGCCAGCCGTAGAGACCCTTCGGGCCCAACCGGCCGTGGTTGATCCGGTCCTCGGCCCGCCCCCGGACCCCGACGATGCGATCGTCGGAGACCGCGACCTCCACGCCGCACCCGTTCGAGCACAGCAGACAGGCGCCGCGCACCCACCGGTCCACGTCCGCGGCGGAATGCCCGTCGGCCAGGAACTCGTCAACGCGCGGCGGCCAGGACGCTCCGGAGCCGTACGGCGTTCGCGCGCCCCAGATGTCGGCGACCCGTCCGTCGTTCATCGCACCTCCGGTTGGCGTGGTTTCGAGGGAGCCCTGGTCACCGAGCGGGTCCTGGTGGTGCCGGGCCGGCCGGAACGAACCGACCATCGCCGCGGAGACGACGAGCCACGCGGCGAAGCCCAGCCACACCTCGCCCCGGGCGATGTCGACCATGAACCCGATCCCGCTGGCCTCCCCGAAGCTCGCGCTGGCCGCGGCGTACATCCCCAAGGGGAACACCATGCTCCACCACGTCGGCTGGTAGCGCAGGTCCTCGCGGAGGTCGCGGAAGGGCGCGTGGCGCCACAAGGCGAACACCAACAGCAGCGGGATCCACCAGGTCCCGAACGCCCAGAGCAGGAAGGCCAGCCCGGACACCACCTGGCGGGTCGCGCCGAGGGCGGGCACGACGTCGGGCAGCTGCAGGATCCGCGCCGCGGCCAGTACGGTGATCGCGGTCGCGCCCATGTAGATCCAGTACGTGGGGCTGAGCGCGCGCGGCGCGCTCTCCCGGTCGAGCAGGTGCACCGTGACCACGCCGACGAACATCAGGTACAGCACCACGCTGACCCCCCACAGCGCGACCGCGAGCGGCCCCATCGAGGGGCCCGCGCCGGGGACGGCGGCCGCGAGCGTCGCGGCTGTGACCGACAGCGACTGCGTGGCGACCACCAGCAGGAACCAGCTGCCGTTCACCCCGGGGAGTACCGGACCGTCCCGCCGACCCATGACCATCGTGCCCAGGACCCCGTAGGTCAGGATCAGCCAGAGCGGGACGCTGACCGCGCCCAGCGCCGCGGTCGTGGTGATGTGGTGGTCGAGCGCGAAGCGAACGGCCACGACGTTGGCGGCCGCGACCAGGCTGAAGTATCCGAAGGCCCGGCTCGGGCTCCGCGCGTCGGCCAACGCCTGCGATCGGTAGCCCGCGAACCGCCAGGTGTAGGCCACCAGCAGCACCGCGAAGGCGACGCACGCGACGACCAGCAAGATGGCTGAGAGCGTGTGGTAGCCGAAGATGTCGAGTCCGGTCGACACGATCCCGGTGGCCATCACCCACGCGCCGTATCCCGGGTTCAGCCCGGAGATCTCCCGCCGCAGACGCGCGATCAACGTCGCCCTCCTCATCGGAGGCACGCGGTTGGGTCATGCGCGCTCTCCAGAATCGTGGGGCAACAATTGTCGCCGCGGGGCCGGAGCCTACCCATTCGAGTCTCGTCCCATGGGCATGTCCTGTCCATGTCGCTCACGTCAACATGGTTTGTCCGAAGCGACAATCCACGCCTGCGACTTCAACTCCGAACAGCTACCGGAATACCGCGACTTCTTCTACTTCAGCTACAACCTCGGGATGACCTACCAGGTATCCGACACCAACGTGTCGAGCACGAGGATTCGCTCTGTCGTCCTGCGCCACTGACTTCTGTCGTATCTGTTCGGTACCCCCATCCTTGCCAGCGCCCTCAACCTCTCGACGCGCAGCGACTCCGTCGGGGGACGGGAGTGCTCCGCTACGGCGCCGTCGAGTGCGCGGAGGCCTCCGCGACGAGCGCCGGGAACTGCCATGAGTGCTCGTCGATCATGCGAGCGCCGGCTCAGCGGCGGCGCAGGAGCACGGTGACCGGCACCATCACGGTCTTGGTGATCTCGCTGGACAGCCGCAGCCACCACCGCAGCGGGCGCGGAACGACCAGGAAGTCGCCGGAGGCCGCGGAACGCATGAACCGGCGGATGGCCCCGTCGTCGACCATCTCGCCGTCGGGCCCGGTGGTGGTGACGTGCAGGGTGGTGACACCGTGGTCCTGGCCGGCGTGATCGACCTCGCCGACGTGCTCGATGAGCCGGTGGATGCCACTGTTGTCGGTCAGTACATCGGCGCTGAAGCGGTCGACGCCCTCCTCGACGGCACGGCGCGTCAGGTCGTCGGCCAGGGCGGTGCCCAGGCCGCGCTGCTGCCAGTCGTCGGCCACCGTGATGGCCATCTCGGCCAGGGCGCAGTCGTCCTTGTCCCGGATCCAGCGGGCCTCGCCGATCACCTTCCGGTCGTCCCCGTCGTCGGTGGTCACCGCCACCAGCGCTTCGTGATCGTGATGGTCGACGTCGGCCAGCCGACGCAGCGCGCCGGCCGAGACGGCGGGCTTGCCGCCCAGGAAGCGCTGGTAGCGGGAGGTGCTGCTGAGCTCCTCGAACATCGCGCCGAGGCCGGCCTGGTCCTCAGGTCGCAGAGTGCGCACGAGCACCGTGTCGCCGGAGCGAAGGCGGACTCGATGGTGCACCGCTCCCGCCTCGGGACGTTCGGAGACCATGGCCCCAGGAAACCGGGCTCCCGCTCGCAGGCCAACCGCACGGCCGAACTCTCGCCGAAGTGACAGCGCACGTCGGTGCGCGGTCCCCGCTCGAGGTCGACGTGGACGGCGGCCGGCCGGCCGATGAACGACGGCGGATCCCGGAGTGCGCCCGCGCCTCCCCCGCGCCGGCTGGCCTGGGACTGGGCATCGGTCCTTCGCGGGCTCGTGTACGCGATTCCCGCCGCCCCGCTCCTCCCCATCGACCAGCGGCTCGGACTCGCGGTCGCCGTCGGAGTGCTACCCGCCGCGATCGCGCCGCTCGCCCCGCGACGGCGCGGCCGCGCGGTGCTGGTGGTGCTGGGAGCGCTGATCGGGCTCGCACTGCTGCTCGGCTCGGTCATGGCGGCGCTCTCGCCCTGGGTCGCCGTGCTCGGTCTGTTCGTCCTCTGCGTGGCCACCGCCGCGCTGGTGGCCCGCCGGCCGCGGCTGAGGGTGCTGCTGGTCCTCGGGCTCCCGCTGGTGGCGGTCGGCTTCAGCTACCCGGGTCTCCCGCGGTCGTGGCCGCTGGCCGTCCTGCTCGTCACCGGCGCGGTGTACGCGTGGCTGGTCTCGCTGCCCTGGCCCGAAGGAGCTGAGCGCGAGGGCGCCGCGCCCGAGGCAGCCGAACCGGAACCGGTGTCCAGCGGGTGGGGCGTGCGGCTGGGGCTGGCGGGTGGGGTGTGCGCGGCAGTCGGATTCGCGCTGGACTTCGACCACGTCGGTTGGGCGGCCATGGCAGCGATGATTGTCATGCGGCCGACCGCGACGGTGCTGCGGTTGCGTGCCGTCGGTCGCGCCCTCTCGGTGGTCGCCGGCGCGCTGGCAGCGGTGCTCGTCGTCACGGTCGACCTGCCACGGGGTGTGCTCGCCACGGTGACCGCACTCGTCGTCGTCACCGCGACCGCCACCGTTCGCAGCCGCTGGTACGTGACCCCGGCCTTCACCACCTTCCTCGTGCTCATGCTCCTCGTCGGTGGCGACGTCGCGCAGGCCGTGGACCGGCTCGGCGAGCGCGTGGGGGAGACCGCTCTGGGCGTCGGCGTGGCGCTCGTGTGCGGACTCGCCCTCAGGACTCCGGCCCAGCGCACCCCTGATGGCTACACCACCAAGATGTCGGATCGAGAGGAATGACTCATGTCGAAGCCGTCGTTCGAAGACCGGACAGACTGTGACAACGCCACCCGGGGGTTGATTGCACGCCTGGAACCGGGCCAGATCACCAACCTCGCCGATGACGTCGACCTGCTCGACCCCGACGGTCGTCCGCTCGGAGCACGGCTACGCCGCGCCTACTAGGCGGTTCGCGTGATTTGACCCACGTCCTGCGCGGGCACCCTCAAGTTGTGAGACGCAGCGCAAGCGTTGCATAGTGCAAGTCTGGTTCAGCCACGCAGCCGGCACCGTGCTCGACCACCACGACATCAGGGAGCAAGTGCATGCTCGTCGCCGATTACGTGCTGCAGCGCCTCCGGGCCTGGGGCATCCACCGCATCTTCGGCTACCCCGGTGACGGGATCAACGCCTTCCTCGGCGCGCTGGACCGTGCCGAGGGCGATCCAGAGCTCATCCAGGCCCGGCACGAGGAGATGGCGGCGTTCATGGCGACCGCCCACGCCAAGTTCACCGGTGAGATCGGGTGTGCCATGGCCACCTCGGGTGGCGGCACCATCCACCTGCTCAATGGGCTCTACGACGCCAAGCTCGACCACCAGCCGGTGGTGGCGATCATCGGCCAGCAGAAGCGCGTCGGGATGGGCTCGGCCTTCCAGCAGGAGATCGACCCGAACACGCTGTACAAGGACGTCGCCTCGGACTTCGTGCAGACCTGCATGGTCCCCGGACAGGCCCGCCATCTGATCGACCGTGCGTGCAAGGTGGCGTTGACCAACCGCACGGTCGCCGCGGTGATCATCCCCGAGGATGTGGGGGAGTCCGAGGCCGTCGAGTCGCCGCCGCGCGAGCACGGCGCGGTGTTCTCGGGGGTGGGCTGGACCCAGCCTCGGGTCATCCCGCCCGAGGAGGAGCTGCGCAAGGCCGCGGACATCCTCAACGAGGGCAAGAAGGTCGCGATGGTCGTCGGGCAGGGCGCCCAGACGGCCGTCGACGAGGTCATGCAGGTGGCCGAGCTGCTCGGCGCGGGCATCGCGAAGACGTCCCTGGGCCGGGCCGAGCCGCCCGACGACCTGCCCTATGTCACCGGCCCGATCGGGCTGCTCGGCTCCACGGCCAGCGACCACATGATGAACGAGTGCGACACGCTGTTCTTCGTCGGCACGGCCTTCCCCTACGCGGAGTGGCTGCCGAAGGAGGGGCAGGCGCGCGGCGTCGAGATCAACCTCGACGGCCGGATGATCGGCGTGCGCTACCCGATGGAGGCGAACCTGGTCGGTGACTCCCGGGACACGCTGCGCGAGCTCATCCCGCTGCTCGAGCGCAAGACCGACCGCTCCTGGCGCGAGGACATCGAGAGCCAGGTCGACGAGTGGTGGCGGGTGCTCGACGACCGGGCCCACGACGACGCCGACCCGCTCAACCCGGAGCTGGTGGTGCACGAGCTGTCCAAGCGCCTGCCCGACGGGGCGATCCTGACCACCGACGCCGGGTCGGTGGCCAACTGGTGGTCGCGGCATCTGCGGATGCGCCGGGGGATGAAGGCCTCGCTGGCGGGCAACCTGGCCACCATGGGCCCGGGCACCCCGTACGCCGTCTCGGCTCGTCTGGCCTTCCCGGACCGACCGGTCATCGCGCTGATCGGGGACGGTGTGTTCCAGATGAACGGCATGCTCGAGATGATCACCATCAAGCGCTACTGGGAGCGGTTCCAGAGCGCTCCACTGGTGTTCTGCGTGTTCAACAACCAGGACCTCAACCAGGTGACCTGGGAGCAGCGGGCCATGGCCGGCGACCCCAAGTACCCCGGCTCCCAGTGGATCCCCGACGTGCCCTACGCCGAGTACGCCAAGCTGCTGGGACTGCGCGGGATCAAGTGCGACAGCCCGGAGCGCATCGGCGCGGCCTGGGACGAGGCCCTGGGCTCCAACGTGCCCTGCGTGCTCGAGGTCGTCGTCGACCCGGAGATCCCACCGGTGCCTCCGCACATCATGAAGGCGCAGGCGAAGGGCGCCGTGAAGGCCGTCGCCAAGGGCGACCCGGAGACCCTCGGCATCGCCAAGAAGGGCGTCAAGCAGAAGGCCCACGAGTTCACCGAGTCCATCAAGACCCACCTCCCCGGCAGCACCGACCACTGACAGCCCGCACGACCGAAGGAGGAATCGAATGGTGGTCCATCTCCAGGACCCGGTCGTGCGTGCTCGCCGCGGCGAGGGCGGCGCGCTCGAGAACGCGCTGCGGGCTCGCGTCGAGGGTGAGGTGCGCTTCGACGCGGGCAGCCGTGCGACCTACTCCACCGACGCCTCGAACTACCGGGAGGTGCCGATCGGGGTGGTGGTCCCGCGCAGCGTCGACGACGCGGTGGCGGCGATCGCGGTGTGCCGCGAGCACGGGGCACCGGTGCTCTCCCGCGGTGGCGGGACCAACCTCGCGGGCAGCACCACCAACACCGCGGTGGTCATCGACTGGACGAAGTACTGCCACCGGCTGGTCGCGCTCGACGCCGACGCGAGGACGGCTGTGGTGGAGCCGGGGGTCGCGCTCGACCCACTCAACGACCAGCTCGCCGAGCACGGGCTGAAGGTCGGGCCGAAGCCCTCCACCCACGCCAGCTGCTCGATCGGCGGGATGATCGGCAACAACTCGTGCGGGTCCACCGCCCAGGCCTACGGCAAGATGGTCGACTCGGTGCGCCGCCTGGAGGTGCTCACCTACGACGGCGAGCGGTTCTGGGTGGGGCAGACCAGCGACGAGGAGTACGAGCGGATCGTCGCCGCCGGTGACCGGCGCGCCGAGCTGTACGGGGGTCTGCGCCGCATCCGTGACCAGTACGCCGAGGAGATCCGGGCGCGCTATCCCGACATCCCCCGCCGGGTCTCGGGCTACAACCTCGACTCGCTGCTCCCCGAGAAGGGCTTCGACGTCGCCAAGGCGTTGGTCGGTAGCGAGAGCACGCTGGTCACGGTGCTGCAGGCGGAGATCGACCTGTTCCCCACGCGCAGCGGGGCCTCGCTCGTCGTGCTCGGCTACCCGGACATCGTCACCGCGGCCCGTGACGTGCCGACGGTGGTCGACCACGGGCCGTCGGCGCTCGAAGGGGTGGACCAGCGCCTGGTCGAGCTCGAGCGCCACGAGTCGCTGGGCCTCGAGGCGATCTCCCAGCTGCCCGAGGGGCAGGCGTGGCTCCTGGCCCAGTTCTCCGGCGACGACCAGGACGAGGCCGACCGGCGGGCCCGCGGGATGGTCGACGCGCTCAAGGAGCGCGACGACCCGCCGAGCATCGCGTGGGTCGATGAGCCGGTGACCGAGCAGCAGCTCTGGGAGGCCCGCGAGGCCGGGCTCGGGGCCACCGCCTACCCGCCGCTGGGCGCCGAGACCCACCCCGGCTGGGAGGACGCGGCCGTCGCGCCCGACCGGCTCGGGGACTACCTGTCCGACTACCGCGACCTGCTCGAGCGCTACGGCTACGGGTCGGCGTCGGTCTACGGACACTTCGGGCAGGGCTGCGTGCACTGCCGCATCCCGTTCGACCTCGGCACCGCCGACGGTATCGCGCGCTACCGGGACTTCCTGCACGAAGCGGCACAACTGGCCGTCTCCTACAACGGGTCGCTGTCGGGCGAGCACGGCGACGGCCAGGCCCGCGGCGAGCTCCTGCCGATCATGTTCGGCGACCGGATCATCGAGGCGTTCGGCGAGCTCAAGACGCTGTTCGACCCGCAGGACCGGATGAACCCCGGCAAGGTCGTGCACCCTCGCCCCGTCGACGTCGATCTGCGCCAGGGCGTGGACTACCGGCCGTGGCAGCCCCAGACGTACTTCGACTACCCCGACGACTCCGGACAGTTCTCCAACGCGGCGGCACGCTGCGTCGGCATCGGGCACTGCCGCGGCGACGAGAGCGGCGTGATGTGCCCGAGCTATCGGGCCACCCGCGAGGAGGAGCACTCCACCCGCGGCCGGGCGCGGATGCTGTTCGAGATGCTGAAGGGCGAGGTGATCACGGAGGGATGGCGCTCGGAGGACGTCCTCGACTCCCTCGACCTCTGCCTGGCCTGCAAGGGCTGCAAGAGCGACTGCCCGGTCAGTGTGGACATGGCCACCTACAAGGCCGAGTTCCTCACCCACCACTACGAGGGCCGCCCGTGGCGCCGTCCGCTGGCGCACTGGTCGATGGGCTGGCTCCCGCTGTGGGCCCGGGTCGCCACCCTCGCTGCGCCGCTGACGCGGGTGGTCAACACCCTGACCGACACTCCGGGGCTCGCCACGCTGATCAAGAAGGTCGGCGGCGTCGCCGAGCAGCGCGAGATCCCGATCTTCGCCGAGCAGCGCTTCGTCGACTGGTTCCACACCCGCCCGCTGTCCGAGCAGCCGCGCCGCGACACCACGACGCCGCGCGGGCGGGTCCTGCTCTGGCCGGACACGTTCACCAACAACCTGCACCCGGCGGTGGCGCGCGCGGCGGTCGAGGTGCTCGAGGACGCCGGCTTCGAGGTGACGGTGCCGCAGACCACCGTCTGCTGCGGGCTGACGTGGATCTCCACCGGGCAGCTGCCGATCGCCCAGCGGGTCCTGCAACGGACCCTCGACCTGCTGCGCCCGCAGCTTCACGACGGGACGCCGATCGTGGTGCTCGAGCCCAGCTGTGCCGCGGTCTTCCGCTCGGACCTCCGCGAGCTGATGCACGGTGACGAGGACGCCCACCGGCTGGCGCGGCAGACCTACACGCTGGCCGAGCTCCTGCGGCAGCGGGCGTCGGACTGGCGGCCTCGGACGGGCGTCGAGCGGGCCGCGATCAACCAGCCGCACTGCCACCAGCACGCCATTCTGGGCACCAGCGCAGACCAGGAGCTCATGAAGGCGGCCGGGATCGACGGCGAGATCCTCGACGCCGGCTGCTGCGGGCTCGCCGGCAACTTCGGCTTCGAGGCCGGCCACTACGAGGTGTCGATGGCCTGCGCCGAGGACAAGCTGCTGCCCCGGATCCGCGAGACCGAGACCTCGACCCTCGTGCTGGCCGACGGCTACAGCTGCCGCACCCAGATCGAGCAGTCCGGCGTGGGCCGTACACCGGTCCACCTCGCCGAGGTGCTCGCCGCCGCCGTGCGCGGCGAGCGCCCGGGCTCGCGGCCCGACGCCGACCTCGCCGAACGTCCTACCCGACCGGGAGCCCGGACTCGTCTCGGCCTCGCCGTCCTCGCGGGAGCGACGGCGCTCGGCGGCGCGGCGGCGACGGGCATGGTCCTGCGGCGGGTCCGAGGACGAGTGATGAGCCCGCCCGCCGGGGGGTAGCCGCAGCGATGACCTCATTGCTGACCGGCCTGCTGCGGGGCGTCGCTGCCGGGGCCGCCGGGACCACGGCCCTCGACATCGCCACCCGCACCGACATGGCCCTGCGCGCCCGCCCGTCCAGTGACGCTCCGACCGAAGCGATCTCGACCATCGCCGACCGCGTCGGCGCGTCGATCCCCGGGCGGCGAGGAGAACGCAGCAACCGGCTCCAGGGACTGGGCGGGCTGGGCGGTGCCGCCGCCGGCCTGGGTGTCGGGGCGGTCGCCGGGCTCCTGCGCGCGAGCGGCGTGCGTCTGCCCGGCGTCATCGGGGGACCGCTGCTCGGAGCGGGAGCCATGGCGGCGACCGATCTCCCCATGGCCCGGCTCGGCATCACCGATCCCCGCAAATGGAGCACGGCGGACTGGGTGGCCGACGCGGTGCCGCATCTGATGTACGGCGTCACGACCCACGCCACCCTGGCGGCGACCTTCGCCGGCGACGAACGGGAACGGGCCGAGCACCCCACGGGTACCCGCCGGCCCGCCACGAGCGGCACCCTCGCCAGGGCGGCGGCGCTGGGGGCGGCGACCGGGGCGCGCAGCAGCGCCGGGCTGGCCGCCCTCGCCTGTCGTGCCCGGCGCGACGACCCCGGCGCCGGTCGCGTCCTGGCCCGACCGGCCGTCCGCGCGATACCGGTCCTCGCGGCCGTCGGTGAGGTCGGGGTCGACAAGCACCCGTCCGTGCCGCCGCGTGACAGTGTCGAGGGCTTGGCTCCGCGCATCGCGCTGGCCGCCACCTCCGCCGAGGTCATGGCCCGGCGTGACCAGCGCGAAGGCGGCCCGGCCGCGTTGGTGGCGGCGGCCGGTGCGGTCGGCAGCGCCCTCGCGGGGATGCGGCTCCGCCGTGCCGCGCAGCAACGGTTCGGCTCCGACCTGCCGGGGGCGCTGCTCGAGGACGCGGCCACCGCGGTCCTGGCCTGGGCCGGCTCACGCCGACCGGCGCGGATCCCGCACTGAGCACCGCTGGTACACCCCGCGACGACATGCCCGCGCCCACCTCGCGTCGCCCGCGTGTCCCTCGGCTCCCGTCGCTGGGTGCACCGTCACGGTGGACGATCCTGGTGCTGCTGGCCGCCGTCCAGAGCCTCGACAGCGCGGACCGCAGCACGTTGGTCCGCCTCCGAGGTGCAGCTGCAGGCCCAGCTGCACATCGGCCCGGCCGGGTTCGGGCTGCTGGCCACGGCGTCCTCACTGGTCGGGATCGTCGCGGCGATCCCGGTCGGGATCGCCGCCGACCGGCTCGACCGGACCCGACTGCTCGCGGTGTGTACCGGGATATGGGCGTTGGCCGAGATCGGCAGCGCCGTGTCGAGCTCCTATGTGATGCTGCTGGTGGCCCGGCTGTTCCTCGGAGCGATCCTGGCGGCGACCCCGGCGGTGATGTCGCTGGTCGGCGACTGGTTCCCGGTCGAGCGTCGAGCCCGGATGTTCGGGTACATCCTCTCCGGCGAGCTGCTGGGTACCGCGCTGGGCTACCTGGTGGTCGGGCCGCTGGGCCGGCTCGTGGGCTGGCGATGGGGTTTCGCGCTGCTCGCGGCGCTCGCCGTGCTGCTCGCGGCGGCCCTGGTGCGCCTGGCCGAGCCGCGGCGCGGCGAACAGCTGCGCCGGCACTCCGGGTACGGCGGCGACGTGGGCGGGTCGGGCTCCTCGGACGAGCAGCCCGGCGACCTCGAACAGGAGGTCGCCCGGGCGGGCGTGCCCGCGCCGTCGGCGCTGGTGCTCACCCGGGACCCGGCGACGATGTCGGCGGCCGCGGTGCTGCGCTACGTGCTCTCCGTGCGCAGCAACGTCGTGCTCATCGTCGCCTCGGCCTTCGGCTATCTGTTCCTGTCCGGGGTCCAGACCTTCGCGTTCGCGTTCGCCGGGCAGCACGAGCACCTGTCCGGGTTCGCGCTCAGTGCCGCGCTGGTCGCCGTCGGGCTGGGCGCCGTGGTCGGCGTCCTGGTCACCGGGCGGGTGGCCGACCGACTGATCCGCCACGGGGTGCTCCGGGGGCGTCCCCTGGTGGCCGCGGCGAGCCTCGGAGCCGCGGCGGTGTGCTTCGTGCCCGGGGTCCTGCTGGGCACGGTGTGGGTGTCGATCCCGCTGCTGGTCCTCGGGGCGCTGGCGCTCGGCGGGTCCAACCCCCCACTGGACTCGGCTCGGCTCGACGTGGTCCACCACAGCGCCTGGGGACGCGGCGAGGGGGTGCGCACCACCCTGCGTCTGATGGGCTACGCGCTGGCCCCGTCGCTGGTGGGAGTGCTCTCCGCGGCCTTCGGCATCGCGGTGGCCTTCGCGCTGCTGACCGCCGCGCTGGTGCTGGCGGCCACGGCGCTGCTCATCGGGATGCGGTGGTACGTCCCGGACGTGTCCGCAGCCATGGCCACCGAGGAACGGGTCGGGAGATGACCATCGTGTCCGCCGTAACTGTCGCGACGCCGGTGGACACTCCCGACATCGGGTACACGGACGCTCATGATCCCTCTGGTCCTGGCCGTCGTCGCCGCCTGCCTGAACGCCACCGGTGATCTCCTGCAGCGCCGGTCCGGGCGGGACGAGCGCGATGCCGGCTCCGGGTCGGCCTCGCTGCTGTGGGATCTGTTCCGTCGTCCCGGCTGGCTGCTCGGACTGGTGGCCAGCCTGGTCGGGCTGGGGGTGCACGTCGTCGCGCTCTCGCTGGGCACGATCGCCACCGTGCAGCCGTTGCTGGTGCTCGAGCTCCCGATCGCGGTGGTCGTGTCGTCGCGGCTGTTCGGGGCGCGACTCTCGCGACGGGACTGGGTCGCGGTGGCGCTGCTCGCGGTCGGCCTGGCGGCGTTCGTGTTCGCCCTGTTCCCGCACGGCGCGTCGCCGACCGGGGTCTCAGGCTCGGTCTGGGCGGTGGGTCTGGCGGTGGTGCTGGGCCTTGCGGTGCTGCTCGCGGCGATCGGCTGGCACTCCCGACAGGATCTGCGCGCGGGCTTGCTGGGGGGCGCGGCCGGGATCGGCTACGGCGCCACCGCGGTGCTGTTCTCCACCGCGGGAGCAGCCGCGTCGCAGGGTGTCACCGCACTGCTGGGCACCTGGCAGGCCTACGCCGCGATCGCCGTCGGCCTGGCGTCGTTCTACGCGCTGCAGAACTCGCTCTCGGCCGGATTGCTCGTGGCCACCGAGCCCGGGCTCACCCTGGCCAACCCGCTGGTCGCGGTGACGTGGGGGCTCGTGATCTTCGGCGAGCAGGCCCGTACCGGCCTCTGGCTCGTGGGCTCGATCTCCGGCGGGGTGCTGCTCGTGGTGGGCACGGTCCTCCTGGCCCGGTCGCCGGTGCTCTCCGCCGGTCACACCGGGGAGGATCACGCCTCCGGCGCGACGGAGAACCGGTCGTCGAGCCTCCCGGCGTAGCATCACGCATTGTGCAAGACTTGTTCTCATGAACACTTACCATGAGGACCGTTCGACGGGCACCTGGATGGATCGCCTCGTGGAGCTCCACGTGCTCGCCGAGCACGGAGACCCCGGGGCGCTGGCCGAGGCACAGCTCTGGATGGGTCGCGACGACCGGGTTCGCGCCGCGTGGGAGACCGTCGCGAGGGACTGCTCCGAACTGGGCGCCCGGCAGCGGGAGTGAGCCCGGACGGCCGTGACGGCAGCTGCCCGCTGCCGACCGCCGCCGGCGTGGGTCGCCGCGTTCAGAGCTCGTCGCGGACCCCGGCTTCCCGCTCGACCGGGCCGATGGTGCCGAGGCCCGGAGCGCTGAAGCTGGCCCGTCCGCGGCCCAGCCGTCCGGTCGCCGGCAGCAGGGTCCGGCGGGCGTCCTCCACGGCGAAGGCGGCGGCGGCGAGGAGCGCCACCACGCACAGCGCGAGCCCGACCCAGCCCGCGGCACGCATCCATGCCTCACCTCCCAGGTACTCGTACACCCCGGTGACGGCGAAACGGGCCGCGGCGAGCGCGAGCACGACCGCGGCGAGGAGCTTGCTCATCGCGGCGACACCGGCCGAGACGAGGACGGCTCCGGCCAGGTAGAACAGCAGGACGCCGAGCACCGGGCTGTGGGAGCCCGGCGGACTCAGCACGGTGAGCACCCCGATCGCGGACCAGGTGGCCGCGAGGGTGCCCATCCCGGTGGCCGCGGCGGAATCCCGGGAGAAGAACCCGAACAGCCACGCCACCAGCTGCAGGGGCACCGCGACCAGGAGCACCGCGGCCCCGACCAGGTGGGCCTCGGCCGTCGGGACCCACCTCACCTGCTGGCCGGTCAGGATGATCGTGCCGCCGGCCAGCCCGATGAACCCGACGGGCAGCGGGTTGGCCAGCGGGCGCAGGAACACCTGGGCGTGCTGTCGCGGATCCCCGGCGCCGGACGCCTGTGTCATGGCCGGCTCTCCCTTCGTCGTCAGCGCCGAGAGCCCACCCAGAGCGAGAACGCGACGAGTACCCCGAGGCCCACCGCGAAGGCCACGAACCCTTCGTCCGCGGGGCCGAAGCCGCCGAGTCGCAACCCGCCCGGGCTGTTGGCCACGTGGTACTTCATGGCGTCGATGTAGCCGATGACGTCCCGCTTCTCCTCCGGAGAGAGCGTTCCGTCCGAGAAGACCGGCATGTTCCCGGGCCCGCTCAGCATCGCCGCGTACACCTGTCGCGGTGTTGCGGGGTCGAGGGGAGGCGCGACCTTGCCCTCGGACAGGGCGCCACCGCGACCGGTGAAGTTGTGGCACTGGGCGCAGTTGAGTCGGTAGAGCTCGCCGCCACGGCTGATGTCGCTACCGACCAGGTCCTCGTCGCTCACGGCCGGTGTCATCGGGCCGCCCCCGTGGGCCTGGACGAACGCGCCGAGCGCGTCGATCTGGTCCGGGGTGAAGCGCGGCGCCTTGCGCTGGGCCTGCGCGCCCTGTTCGGCGAGTGGCATCCGCCCTGTGGACACCTGGAAGTACACCGCGGCCTGGCCCGCACCGACGATGCTGGGAGCACGGTTCGGGATGCCCTGCAGATTGCTGCCGTGACAGGTGATGCAGGAGGTGTCGTAGAGCGCCTCGCCCTCGCGCTCCAGCGCCGGATCCGCGGCCCGGGCCACCCCGGGGCGCGGAACGACGAGCGCGTACGTCCCCCCGACCACCCCCAGCATGACCAGCAGCCCCGCCAGTCGGCGCCACCGACGGGCACGACGCGCGCCGAAGCGAGGCCGGCGGTGCTGATCGGTCATCGCTGTCGGCTCCCTCGGGGCGGGACCGCGCTCGATCCCTACCTGACCTGGGCGGGAGAGACGGACCGCGGCCCGCCGTCGCCTGCGAACGGTGGGGCGCGGGGGTTGCACCCGGAATCGCTCGCAGTGGCAGCGCGAGCAGGCGGAGATTATCAGGACGAGACCGGTCGCACATCGTCGATCGCTCACGCTCCGGGCCCGTCCCGCCACCTGCGGTGGTGGACACGGCGTCGAGAGGACGTACGATCTCCCGGCCACGGTCGATCCCACCTGCCGGAGCAGCGCACATCCTCCAGGGAGGCTTCGGCATGACGGCGTCGCCGAGTGGGTCCGAGGCCACCCCGGGCTCCCGCCTCGCGTCGGGCGACCACCGGCGCGCTGCCCTGCTCGTGCTCGGGGTGCTCGGGGTGCTCCTCGTCGCGGCCGGATGCGCGAACGGCCCGGGCCCCGCCACCCCCACGCCGACGCCGGCCGCGCCCATGCCCGTCGTCTCCGCAACGCCGGTGCCGCCGGTGGCCCACCTCATCGGCGACGAGATCTCCATCGAGTTCGACCCGGCCACCGGGCTCGTCCTCGAGGACACGCAGACCGAATGGCGCGCCGAGGAACCGACCCTCGGGCAGCTGCCCGGCTGGTCGGACGGCCGCGACACCGTGCACCTCCCCATCACCGGCGGCGACGTGACCCTCGCGGGCGCGCCGCCTCATGGGCGGGTGACGACCGCCGGTTCCCCGATGCTCTCGCGCTCGGGCACCTCGATCGCCTTTCGCGACCTCGTCGTCGACCTGGACGGTTCCCGCGTCACGGGCACGGTGGACGGCCGCCCCCTGACGGTGTTCGACCTCGACCTGTCCAAGGCCCACGTCGAGCACCTCCCGTCGCTTCCGCCGACGATCGTCGACATCTCGGCGCGGCTGTCCGACGACGCGGCGCGCGAGGTGGCCGACGAGCTCGGCCCGGGGCTGAGCGCAGACCAGGTCCACGCGGACATCGAGATGCGGCTCCGCACCTCGTGAGCGGCAGGGGCGTCGTCCACACCCGGCTGCTCACCCGACGGGATCACGCGACCGCCCTCGACCGGCTCGCCGATCGCCCGGTCAACTTCTCCGAGGACGAGCTCGGCGGCCCGGGATGGCACGACGACGTGGTGCGTCACGACCTGGGGACCGAGCGTCCCGGCCACCCCGAACCCGGCGGGTGCTGGGAGACCGCCTGTCGCCTGGTGCGCGACTACGAGTTCGCCGCCCCGGAGATCATCCGCGCCGTCTACCGCCGTTCGTCCCCGCTCCTGGGTCGCGACATGCTGCTCGAGGGTCGCTTCCTCGGCCTGCGCTTCCTCATGGGGGTGCGCGTCACGAGCGTCGTGGACACCGAGCGGGCCGCCGGGGACCAACGGGTCTGGGGCTGGTCCTACGACACCCTCCGGGGCCACCTCGAGCGCGGCCGGATGACCTACGAGGTCGTCAAGCACCGCTCGACCGGCCGCGTCGAGTTCGTCCTGCGCGGGTGCTCCCGCCGCGCCGATCTGGGACCCGTCCTGCGGCTCGGTTGGGGGATGTTCGGCCGGCGAACCCAGCTCCGGTTCTACCGCCGGTGCGGCGAGCAGCTCGCGCGACTGGTGTCGGACGCCACGGCGGGCGAACCGGCCCCGCACCCGCGCCGCGACGGCGACCTCGTCCTCGCCCCGGCCGGGGTCCGGCCGCACCCCCTGGAGTTCCTCACCGCCACCCGGGGCGAACCGGGTCGCTGATCGTCGGGGGCCGGCGCGTTCGTCAGCGAATCGGCAGGTGCCAGGCCGTTCCCGGCCCTCCCCACCGCGGTAACTCTGGAGGTGACTGCGGGACGCCGGTCGAGCACTCCGGCCACGCGCCCCGGATTCGCGCAGTGGACGGAGGCTCATGTCCGGTCATCTCCATTCCCTCGCGGTGCTGAGCCGACTCGACGAGTTCGGCTCCGGCACCGCCCGCTCCCGGTCCTCGGACCGGGACCTCCCGGCCCTGTTGAGCTCGCTGGTCGACGGCGCGGTCGACGCGGTCCCCGGGGCGCGGGCCGCGAGCATCCTGGAGCTCTCCCCACGGGGCGTGCTCTCCCGCCACGCCACCCACGCCGCGATCGAGGAGCTGGACCTCCTCGGCGCCGAGCACCAGGAGGGACCGGCGGTCGCCGCCGCGGGGCACGCGTCGTCGGTGGCCGCCACCGTGACCGCCCTCGACGCGGTGGAGTCACAGCGTTGGCCCCGGTGGAAGCGCCGCGCCGACGCCGAGGGTGTCGCCGCGACCCTGACGATCACCCTGCCGGTCACCTGCGGGAAACGTCCCACCGTCCTGACCTTCTACTCCTCCCGTCCCGACGGCTTCGACCAGTCGAGCGTGGAGGCCGCACAGGCGTTCGCGGGGCCGATCACGGTCGCCCTGCAGGCGATCGACCAGATGCAGTCCCTGGAGCGGGCGGTGGGGTCCCGTGGCCGCATCGGACAGGCCAAGGGCGTGCTCATGGCGCGCCACGACCTGACCGCCGACCAGGCCTTCTCGAGGCTGGTGCAGATCTCGCAGCAGACCAACGTCCGGCTGGCCGACGTGGCGGCGTGGCTGGTCGACGAGGTCGGGAGCCGGGACGAGCCCGCCCGCCCCGGGGCCGACGGTGTGACGTGGTCGGCCGCGGCGTCAGGTGACCGCAAGGTAGGCGTGCGGGCGCAGCCGGGAAGCCGGTGCGTGCCCGGTTGAGCGCCCAGCCGGCGCGGGCGCGATCTCTACTCGTAGGAGGAACGATGACCACGATCGACCAGGCGCCGTCCACGACCTCGCCGGCGAGCGGGCGGAACGACGTCCCGCGCCAGGGCACGGTCCGCTGGGGACCGGCGTGGGTCGGCGCCCTCGTCGCCCTGCCCGTGTTCTTGGTCCTTCAGTTGCTGTTCGTCGCGTTCGGCTGGATCGCACTGGGCGTCGACGGCTCGGGCTCCGGGACGACCGCGAGCATCGTGAGCGCCGTGCTCGCGATCGTCGCGCTGTTCGTCGGTGGTCTGGCCGGCGGGACGGCGTCGTCCTGGGGCGGGACCTCGGCCAACGCTGCCCTGCAGGGGGCGATGACCTGGGCGTTGACGGCCGTGGGTGTGTTCTCGATCGCCTCGGTCGGCGGTGCCGCGATCGCCGGGAACCTCGGCGGCCTGGTCAACCGCATCGTCGCGACGGGGCCCCAGCAGTTCGACGGCAACCCGGGCGCCGTCGTCGAGGCGAACCAGGCGATCCAGAACGGTGCGGGGTGGGCCGCGCTGTGGCTCGGTGTCGCCCTGGTCGCCGCGATCGTCGGGACGCTCTCCGGCGCCGCCGCCACGAAGGGCACGGGGACCGGTGAGCGTCGTCCCGAGCACTCGGAGCCCCGGGTGCAGGACGTGCGCTGAGATTCTCCGACCGCGAGTGGTCTCGGCTCCCCAGGGGTCGGGACCACTCGTGTGTTCGGGCACGGCCCTCACCGCGTGACCTCCGGCAGTTCCACCACGAAGCGTGAGCCGCCCCCGGGTCGGTCCTCGACGCGGACCCGGCCACCATGCCCGTGGACGTGCTGGGCGACCAGGGCCAGGCCGAGCCCCGTGCCTCCGCTGTCCCCGCCCCTGCCGGGCCGCGGGCCCCGCGCGAAGCGCTCGAAGATCTGGTTCCGGTACTCCGGTGGTACCCCGGGACCGTCGTCGTCGATCTCGACGACCGCGTGCCCGTCGCGACGGCAGACGGCGAGCCGCACGACTCCGCCCGCGTGGACCGACGCGTTCTGGCAGAGATTCGCCAGCACCTGATCGAGGCGTCGACGATCGGCGAGGACGAGCGGGGCCGGTCGTTCGATCTCCACCACGGCGCGCCGGACGAGCGCGGCCGGAACGTTCTCCACGACGACGCCGAGATCGACCGGCTCGAGGTCCGGGAACGCCGGGGCCTGCATGCCACGCGAGATCTCGAGCAGATCCTCGACCATCCGGTGGAATCGCGCGACGTCGGCGACGAGCAGGTCGACGGCCCGCCGCGCGGCCTCGGGCATGTCGTCGCGCCGCCGCCGGAGGACCTCCCCGGCGTTGATCATCGTGGTCAACGGCGAGCGGAGCTCGTGGCTGACGTCCCCGGCGAAGCGAGCGTCGCTGTGCACGCGTCGTTCCAGCGCGTCGGCGGTGGCGTTGAACCGCGCGGCCAACGGCGCGAGGTCGTTCTCGGGACGCTCGGGCAGACGAGCGGCGAGGTCACCCTCGGCCATCCGGCCCGCGGCGTCGGTCAGCTCCGAGAGCGGGCGCAGGGCCCGCCGGGTCGTCCACCAGCCCAGCAACGTGCCGAGCAGCCCCACGGCCGCGGTCCCGGCGGCGAGCGTGGCCGCCAGGAAGCGCAGCGTGTGGTCGAGCTCCGACAGCGGTTCCAGCTCGACGAAGATGCCGGCGTCGGGGCCGGCGGGCACCGCGACCGCGAGCACCGGCGTGCCCCCGAGCACCAGGCGGCGGCTGGCCGGGGTCCCCGAGGCAGCCGATCGGAGCAGGTCGCCCGGTATCTCTCCGACGTCGGCCTGCGCCCCCGCGGTCGTCCATCGACCGTCGACGCGCAGGAGCAGGCCCGTCTCCGGCTGCCCCGTGAGGCCGGCCAGCAGCGCCGGGAGGTCCGGCGATCCGCGCGCGAGGTCGTCGACCACGAGCTTGGCGGCGATCGCCGCCTGATCGGTCGCGCTGCGCGCCCGCTGGGCCAGCATGTAGTGGCCGGCGAGCTGCCAGGTGGTGAACGACAGCAGCGCCGCCACCACGAGCGTGACCAGCCCGAAGGCCGCCGACACTCGCGCGCGCAGCGAGAGGGAGCGCACGCGCCGCAGCACCCGCGCGCTCACCCGCCGCCCGCGCGATAGCCGGACCCGCGGACCGTCAGCACCAGCACCGGCTCGTCGGGGTCGCGCTCGATCTTGCGTCGCACGCGACGGACGTGGACGTCGAGCAGTCGCGTGTCGCCGAAGTAGTCGTAGCCCCAGACCCGCTGCAGCAGTTGCTCGCGCGTGACCACGTCCCCGTGGGCGGAGGCGAGCTCGACGAGCAACCGGAACTCGGTCTGGGTCAGGTGGACCGGCGCGCCCGCCCGCTCCACCACCTCACGGGACGGGTGGATCTCGAGGTCACCCAGCCGCAGGACGGGGCTCGCGTCGGGCGGCGCGCCGCCGTGCCCGTCGGGGCGACGGCGCCGCAGCAGCGCCCGGATGCGGGCCGCCAGCTCGCCCGCGACCAGCGGCTTGGTCACGTAGTCGTCCGCCCCTGCCTCGAGACCGGCGATGACGTCGGCGGTGTCGGAGCGCGCCGTCGCGATGATGATGGGGAGGTCACCGCGGGAGCGCAGGGTCGAGCACACCTCGATCCCGTCGATGCCGGGGAGCATGAGATCGAGCAGCACGACGTCGAGGTCGGGGTCGACGACCTCGAGCGCCTCCTCCCCGGTGGCGGTCTCCACCACGTCGTACCCCTCGTCGGCGAGGGCCAGCCCGAGCGCCTGCCGGATGCGCTCGTCGTCCTCCACGAGCAGAACACGAGTGCCCATCCCCGGTCCTCCCTGGCGATCCGGGGTCACGCTACCGGCGGCGGGCCGCCGTCGAGTCGCACGAGCCCGCCGTCAGGCGTTCGTCAGGAGATCGTCAGCTCACCGAGGTCTGCCTGGGGATCGGGGTAGGGGTTTCTCGCCGAGCTGCTGCTTTCCGAGTGCGACGACCGCGACCGGCGCCGCTTGGCCCGGCGGGACGAACGCCGGCTCGCCTCGCCGGGCTGATCACCGAGGCCGGCACCTACTCCTACCGGCTCGCCCACGCCAACGCCCGACGAGACTCCCTGGCATGAGCGCTCCATCGGCGGGCAACGACACCCAACTTCCCCGAGGCGAGCAGCTCTTCCTCGACCACGTCGGCTACTTCACCAGCGACCTCGACCAGGCCGGCCGGACCCTGCAACACCTCGGATTCCAGGTCTCGGAGGTCAACGTCCAAGCCTCGCTCGACGACACCGGCGCCCTGGTCGCCGCAGGCACATCGAACCGGCTCGTTCGACTACGCCGCGGGTTCCTCGAGATCCTCGCCGCCACGGGCGACACCCCGCTGGCCCGGCAGCTCCGCACCGCCCTGGGCCACCACCTCGGTCTGCATCTGATCGCCCTGTCCTGCCGCGACATCCCCGGTCAGCGCCGACGACTCGTCGCCGAGGGCTGGGGCATGCAACCCGTCGTCGAGCTCCGCCGGCCCGCCACCGCCGACCACGCCAGGGCCGAGGTCGCCTGGTCGGTGCTGCGGTCCCAGCCCGGGGCGATGCCCGAAGGGCGGGTGCAGTTCGTCGCCAGTCACACCCCCGAGCTGTCCTGGCCACCAGGAACCATGCGCCACGACAACGCCGCCGACGCGATCAGCGACGTCTGGATCTGCGTCGAGGACCCCGACAAGGTCGCCGCCCGCTACGCGCTCTACACGGACCGCCCCGTTGACCGGCACGGCCACACCCGCGTGCTGACCCTCGATCGAGCCGCCCTGATCTTCACCTCCGCCGACACGGCCCATCAGACAATGCCCACCAGCCGTTGGCCAACGCCGCCGTTCATCGCCGGAATCGCTCTCACCAGCACCGACCTCAAGGTCACCGACAGGGCGCTCGCCGAAGCCGACACGACCCCGATCCTCAAAGGCCCCCAACTGATCTGCCTGCCGCCCGAGGCAGCCCTCGGCGCGAGCCTGCTGTTCCACGCTCCAACCACTGCAACGCCCTGGAACAACGTCCTCGCCTGACCCATCGCCACCGAGTCGCCCGGGCCCAGATCAAGTCGTCCTGGTGGGGCCAGCTGAAGTTGACATTCTTAATCCGCTCGGTCGCCCGACCGGCGAGGGTCCGCGCCGGCTGGCTGATCCGCTGGAAGCCGGTGTTGAACGCCTTCGCGATCGACTTCCTCGGCCGCCATCTGTCAAATCACCAATTGACCATCAACGCGTGCTGGTGCGCCCGGAATGGACCGTCCCCGTTGTGGCGGACACCGTCGTAGGCTGCCGCTGACCCCAGCGGGAGGGACGACGTGGCGACACGCCGACACTTCACACAGGAGTACAAGGACCAGGCGGTGAGCCTGGTGCTGGATTCGGGCCGCACGATCGCCGAGGTCGCCAGGAGCATCGGCGTGGACGAGAACGTTGGGTAAGTGGGTCAAGAAGGCCGCGACGCCGGACGCGTAGCTGATGCAGAGTTGGGCGTCGATGAGCGCGCCGAGCTGGAGAAGCTGCGCGCCGAGAACGCCCGGTTGAAGATGGAGCGTGACTTCGCAAAAAAGTAGCGGCGCACCACTATCGCCGGCCGTCGCCCGATCGATGCGCCGGACCTGCTTGAACAGGACTTCGACGTCGAGGCCGTGGACACCGCCTGGGCCGGCGACATCACCTACATCGACACCGTCGACGGATTCTGCTTCTTGGCCACGGTGATCGACCTGGCCTCCCGGCGGGTCGTGGGCTGGGCCCTGCATCAGCACATGCGCACCGATCTGGTCACCGACGCGCTGACCCAAGCGCTGGCCACCCGTCGACCCGGACCGGGGTGATCTTCCACTCGAACCGGGGAATGCAATTCACCAGCGGCGAGTTCGCACGCTCCTGCGCCGAACACGGGATCCATCGCTCGACGGGCCGTAAGGCCACCTGCTTCGACTGCGAGCATCCTGTGGTCGCTGCCGGTCGGGGTCTGACCCTTGTTATGACCGGCCCTGCGGGTGCCTTCGCGTTGACGTGTCGGCCCCGGCCGGTGGCGACGCCCCTGCCCGCTGGCCGGGTGGGCAGTGACCTCATAGGAGCCTGACCCAACCAGGTCCCATCGCAGTCCTGTCCGCCCGCCCGACCAGCGGAACTCGGACCGGGATTCTGTGAAGGAGACCCACGGCCATGCCCAGCATGAAGCTGCGCCGCGACGATGTCATCGTCGGCGTCGACACCCACAAAGACGAACACGTCGCGGTTCTTCTCGACGGATTCGGCGGCCGGCTCGGGGAGCTGTTCATTCCGGCGACTCTGGCCGGGTTCGCCGCGCTGTTGAAGTTTTGCCGCGACCACGTCGGGCCCGAGGGCAGCCTGATCGGGTTCGGGGTCGAGGGCACCGGTTCCTACGGCATCGGACTCGCGCGGTTCCTGCGCCGCACAGGCCTGACCGTCCACGAGGTCCATCGCCCACCGCGGAAGGGCGAGCGGCGGCTCTCGGGCAAGAGCGACACCATCGACGCCGAACACGCCGCCCGCCAGGTCCTCACCGGCACGAAGGCGCCGGTGCCCAAGACCGCGTCCGGGGCGGTCGAGGCGCTGCGGCTGCTCAAGGTCGCCCGTGACACCGCGGTCAAGGCCCGCAGCAGCGCCATCATCACCCTCAAAGATGGTGATGCCGCTGTCGCGGCGCTCACGGATCGGTGAAACTGGGGCCGCGTCACCCGCTGACGTCGTGTGGTCTTGGTGCGGGTCGAGCCCGTCTCAAAGATTGACGCGGGAGCCTGCCCCGGTTGGGCACTCCGGGTTGCTGCCTTGCGAGCGCGAGTCTCAGACTCTTGATCTTCATGCGGGCTCCGCGGACGACGCGCTTATCCGGGCGTGGAAAGGAGCCCAGCGATGGAGATCGTGTACGAGCGGGTCGCCGCGATCGATGTCGGCAAGAAGATCATCGCGGTCGCGGTGCGCACCCCCGGTGAACGCCAAGGAAAGCGCCGTCAGCAGCTACGCAAGTACAACACCTATCACCAGACGCTGATCGAGATGGTGGCCTGGTTGGTGTCCGAGGGCGTCACGCACGTGTGCATGGAAGCCACCGGGGTCTACTGGAAGCCGATCTTCCATGCCCTGTGCGAGGCCGAACGGCCGCTCGAGGTGTTGTTGGTCAACGCTCGGCACGTCAAGAACGTCCCCGGCCGCAAGAGCGACGCCCTTGACGCAGTGTGGCTGGCGGAGTTGACCGAGTGCGGGCTGCTGCGCGGCAGCTTCATCCCACCACAGCAGATCGCCTCGATCCGGGAGCTGACCCGCTACCGCAAGAAGCTCATCGAGCAACGCACCAGTGAGCTGCAGCGTCTGGCCAAGATCCTCGAGGATGCCGGGGTCAAGATTGACTCGGTGGCCTCGGCGCTGACCACTCTGTCGGCCCGGGACATGATCGAGGCGTTGATCAACGGTGAGCGGGAACCCACGGTGCTCGCCGAGCTGGCCCGCGGCCGGATGCGGAGCAAGATCCCCGATCTGACCTTGGCCTGCGCCGGTCGCTTCGGTGACCAGCACGCGTTGATGTGCACCCTGCACCTGGAACACATCGATCACCTCGCCGACATGATCGCCCGGCTCAACACTCGCATCGACGAGGCCAGCCTCCCTTTCGCCAGCCAGACCCAGCTGCTGGCCACGATCCCGGGGATCAGTGAACGCGCCGCCCAGGTCGTGATCTCCGAGATCGGGGTGGACATGACCCGCTTCCCCAGCGACGCGCACTTGGCCTCATGGGCTGGATTGTGTCCGGGCAACAACGAGTCCGCGGGCAAGCACCGCTCCGGCCGGACCCGCAAGGGCAACAGCGAGCTGTGCACGATCCTCACCGAGTGCGCTTGGGCCGCCGGGCGCACCAGCACCTATGTCGGGGCGCAGTTCCGCCGCTTCCACCGGCGTTTCGGCAAGAAGGGCGGACAGAAGGCGGCCACCGCCACCGCCCACACCCTGATCGTGATCATCTGGCATGTCCTGAACACCGGGATCGGCTACCGCGACCTCGGCTCGGACTACTTCACCCGCCGCGTCGACAACCCCCACACCCGCGAGCAACGACTCGTCCGCGCGCTCGAAGCCCTCGGGCACAAGGTCACCCTCGAACCCGCCGCCGCCTGACCGGTCACCAATACTGATCACCGACCAACCCGGCCCGCCGACCGGGTCACTGACCCCTGCCTCCTGAACGTGCCCGGTTGCTGTAGTTACGTCTCAGCCACCCTGGTCACCGCGACCGAGGACCTTCGCGGCGAGCTCGAGCCGCTCACCGACTACCAGCTGATCACCGCTTGCGCCGCCCTTCAAGCCGGCGCCGAGCTCGACGACCCGGACGCGGCGATGCGCCACGTGCTGCGCTCGCTCGCCCGTCGCTGGCTCGAGCTGCACGACGAGATCAAGACCCACAGCCGCCACCTCAAGGCCCAGACCACCGCCGCCGCGCCGCGACTGGTCGAAGCCGTCGGGATCGGGCTCGACATCGCCGCGGAAATGCTGGTGACCGGGGGCGACAACAACGATCGGGTCCGCTCGGAGTCGGCGTTCGCGAAACTCTGCGGAGCCAGCCCGATCCCCGCCGGATCCGGCAAGACCAACGGCCGCCACCGACTCAATCGTGGCGGGAACCGCCAAGCCAACGCCGCGCTCTACCGGGCGATCATCGTCCGCATGCGCTGGCACCAGCCCACCATCGACTACGTCGCCCGCCGCACCGCCGAAGGCCTGTCCAAGCGCGAGATCATCCGCTGCCTCAAGCGCTACCTCGCCCGCGAAATCTACCGGCTGCTCCCGCCACCCTCACCGAGCCCCGCGGCCAGCCCGCCGCTTCCTCAAGCCGCCTGAGACCCGCTTGCGATCTATAGGAGCATCAATGCTGTCGCTGAGTCGTTCTTCGCGACCTACAAGAAGGAGTTGATCCACACTCGGCCCTGGAACGGCCTGCCCGAACTGCAGCAAGCGACGTTCGTGTGGATCGGAGGACTACAACCGGCTCTGGCGCCACTCCACCCTTGGCTATTTGACACCCTCGGAGTACGAATTAGGATACGAGACGCTGACAGAGATAGCCGACCCGGCAGTCTGACCGCTGTCCGGCACGGCGGGGACACTCCAGGAAGTTGGACAGTCCCGATCGTCGGGCTCAGGCGGCCGCTTCGGTGTGGGGTTGCCAGGGTCGGTTGTGGCGTGGTCTTCGTTGGGGGTCGATGTAGGCGGGTGGGGTGAACCAGGGCAGTCCGTCGATCATGTGGATCTGCCAGTCGCTGTGGTGGACCAGGCTGTGGTGGTAGGAGCACAAGAGAACGCAGTTCTGCAGGCAGGTCTCGCCGCCGTCGGCCCAGGCTTGGATGTGGTGGACCTGGCAGCGGCGGGCGCGGCGCCGGCAGCCGGGGTGCGCGCAGTGACGGTCGCGGTGGATGACCGCGCGGCGTAGCGCCAGGGAGACCAGCCGGTTCTTGCGGCCCAGGTCGAGCACTTCGCCCTTGGAGCCGAGCACGACCGGGATCAGTTCGGCGTCGCAGGCCAGCCGGCGGGCGGTTCCGGGGCGGATCCAGGTGTTCTCCCCGAGCAGCGCCAGCCGCCCGGTGAACCCGTCGCCGGGATCCCTGCCGCTACTGCCGCTGCCGGCGCTGCTGCTGGCGCAGCGGCAGTGACCGTCACGGTGGGGGCCGGTGGTCAGGGCGGCGCGCAGGGTGTCGTAGTTCAGGGTCAGGGTGAGCGCGACCCGTTCCCCGCCCTCGAGATCCGCGCGGGTCCACCGCGGCGGGGCAGCGCCACCGGCCGGCGGTGGCTCGGGGGGCGGTGGATCATCCGGCGGTGGTTGAGCGGCGCCGTCCGCGGCGTCGGCTGGGCACCCGGCCTGGTCGTCGGCCCGCTCGTCACCACCGGTGTCGCCGTTGCCGTTGCCGTCAACGTTGGTGTCGGCGTTGTTGGTGTCGGCGTCGTTGGTGTCGGCGTCGTTGGTGTCGGCGTCGTTGGGGTCGTCACCGTGGCTGTCGTGGTGGGCGGTGTCGTCCGGGGGTGCGGGTGGGTCGTGGTCGGGGAAGAGGCCCCAGCTGGTGGTGTCCTCGTCGTCGTCGTCGCCGGGCCGGTCGCCGGGTTCGCTGTGGTCGGGGATGTTGAGGCCGTGGGTGAGGGCTTCGCCGGCGAGGTCGAGCAGGGCGTGCGCGCGGCGTTCGGGCAGGGTCTGCGAGGCGTACGCCTCGGCGCTGTAGCCGCGGGGCGCGGTCCCGGCCCGCTGCTCGGCGGTGGGGTCGGGGATCGGGTCGGGGGGCGGGGTGGCCACGGTCAGCGCGGTGTGCAGGGTGTCCGCGGCGGCGGGGTCGCGGTAGGTGAACCGGCCCACCAGGCTGCCGTTGCGTCGGCGCAGGTAGTGCAGCTCGTTCTCCGGTGGTGGCTGGTCATCCGGGGCGGTGCCGTCGGGGTCGAGCAGCGCGAGGATGGCGGTGGCGGCCTCGGCCAGCGCGGCGGGGGTGCGGGTGGTGGCCAGTTCGGCGAGTTCGGTCTCGGTGGTGGCCAGCACGTGCTCGGCGAGGGCGGGGGTCACCGCGGCCAGCCGGGCCATGGTGCGCCGGATGACCTCGACGTGCCCGGGCCCGATCACCCCGGCGTGCACGTGGTTGGCGGTGGCGGGCAGCGCCGCGGGGACCTCCGCGCCGGTGGGGGACACCGCGGGAGTCAGGGAGTGGGCGTGGCGGGCCAGCCGGGTGGCTTCGGCGGTGTCGAGGCGGACGTGCTCGGCCAGCAGCCGCGAGGTGTGGCGGTAGCCGGACTCGGCCACCGCCTCGGAGGCCTCCAGCGCGGCCAGGGCGCGGTAGAACCGGGCCTGGGCCAGCCGCACCGCGCTCGCGGCCGCGGCGGTCTCGGCCAACACCGCCGCCGAGCGCGCCGACAACCCACCGCCGTCCTCGACCGAGCCCAGCCCGGGCACCGCCCAGCCCGGCTGGTCGGCGTCGCGCTCGGTGCAGGCGGCGAGTTCGGCGTCGATCTCGGCGGACAGGGCGTCGTCGATCCAGCCCCCCAGCTCCTCGTCGTCGCGCCCCCAGATCGCGGCGTCGTGGGCCGCCAGCCCGGCGTCGATGACCGCGTCGGGCAGCTCGTCGTCGTCCCACGGGAACGGTTCGGCAGCGGCAGCCACCCACCCAGTATCGAACAGGTGTTCGAGCCACGAAAGCGGGCAAACGGAGCAATTCGGTTCTCCTGCTGTTGGGCCGGAGCGGCCAGCCGGATCACCCACGTCTCGGCCGATGCCGCGGACTGGATCGCCGAGGTGGTCGCCGAACGCCGCCCGAACGCGGTGCGCTGCGCGGACGCCTTCCACAGGGTGGCTTGGGCCACCGAGGCCCTCGACGAGGTCCGCCGCCAAGCCTGGAACACCGCCCACGCCCTGGCCCGCGGCGAACCGCGCCGTGCCCGGGGACGCCCCGCAAAGATGCCCCACCCCGGCCCGGTGATGACCGGGCCGGCAGCCTGTGACCAGAAGTCGATCAATCGACCCACGGATCGGGTCGGAGAGTCCAATCTCCGGCCGAGACGCCTCGACCATGCCCCATGTCGCCGGCCGACACCGCAGGAATCAGCCGCGCGGGTTGCGGGACCAGAACCCGGGTCCGATCGGCTCGATGAAGTCGTGGCGGGCGTAGAGGTAACCGCGCTCGTCGACGTCGATCGGGAGTTGGGGGAGCGGCCGAGCGCCGGGCCCGAACACGGGCCGGGCGTACTCGTTGGCCTGGAACTCGGTCTGGTGGCAGGGGCAGAGGATCCGCAGGGTCATCTCCTCGAACAGCGAGGCGGGGCACCCCATGTGCGTGCAGATCTTGGAGTAGGCGTAGATGCCGCCGTAGTGGAAGTCCTCCTGGCCTGCGCGCTCCACGACCGGCGTGCCGGGCTCGAAGCGCACGAGGATGACCGGGTCGTCGGCGCTGCGCAGCTCGGTGGAGAGCCGGTCGGGGTCGCCGCGCTCGGACTCGCGGAACGGGAAGACGGTCATCAGGCCACCGGGGGCGATGTCGTCGGGCCGCACGAGGGTGACGCTGTGGGGGTCGCCGGTGTCGGTGCGCAGGTAGGTGCGCTCGCCGTCGGGGGAGCGCCAGCCGGTGACCACCAACGGCGAGTACTGCCCCTCCGACCACGGGCTGCGCACCAGCGACCCGATCGCGGTCACGGCGAGGATGCCCCCGATCGCGGTGCCCGCGGCGAGCACGGTGCGGCGCAGGATCGGGTGGCGCGAGAGCCCGGTCTGCTCGCCGATCTCGACGAAGCGGGCGGCGGTCGTGCGCTGGTCGACGGGCGGCGACGGCCCGTCGTGACGTTGCTGCACGGCGACGTCGGGCGGGACGAGCAGTTCGGACCAGCGCACCAGCCCGACCGCGACCGCGCCGACGCTGATCGCGAAGGTGATCCCGAGCAGCGGCGTGAACCAGTCCGTGACCGCCGCTCGCGGCCCGACCCCGGTGTACTGCCAGGGCCAGAGCACATACACCAGGACGAAGCCGACGGCCCCGAGCACGGCCAGCCCGAACCACGCCGCGATCCGGCGGACGACGCGGCGCTCCTCCGGGCTGCCGGGCCGCACCCGAGGGTGGTCGTCGATGATCTCCACGTCGTCGAGGCGTGCCCCGAGCCGGCCCAGCTCGGTGACGTCCATCCGGTCGAGCTCGCGTTCCGAGGGCGTGGAGTCCTGGTCGCTCACGACGGTCCTCCGGAGGGCGGCGATGACGGAGCCGTGGGGATGCGGGCGCCGTCGTAGGCCGGCGGGTGCTCCCCGCCCTCGGGGTCGACGCCGACGAAGGGCTGGCGCACCGGGTGGTACACGCCGTCGTCGGGCTGCTCGACGAGCCCGGTGGGCAGGCCGCCCGCCAGCCGAGAGCGGTCCAAGCGCTGCAACCGCAGGCAGAGCCGCTTGGTGACCACGTAGACCAGCGGTGGGAGGACGAACACCGCGATCCGCTCGGTCCACCGCAGGCCCTCGAGGGGGATCGAGAAGACGGTGGCGTCGATGTCGTCGGTGCCCGCGAGCGTGAGGATCAGCCAGAACGTCAGTGCCATCGCGCCGATCGCGGTCCGGACGGCCGCGTCGCGGGGACGGTCGAGCAGGTTGTGCAGGTCCCTGTCGGGGGAGCGCAGGCGGTCGATGAACGGCCAGGCGAGAAGCAGCACGATCATCAGCGCCGGGATGACGACCCCGGACCAGAACCCCGCGGGGACGGTGTAGCGGCCGGCGATCGAGAAGTCGGCGCGCGGGAACATCTTCAGCGAGCCGATGAGCCATAACGCGTACCAGTCGGGCTGGTTGCCGTTGGCGATCTGGGTCGGGTTGTACGGACCGTACTGGAACACGGGGTTGATCTGGGCGGTGCCGGCGAGCAGCCCGAGCAGGGCGGTGGTGCCCAGCAGCATCGAGATGCTGTGCATTGCGAAGACCGGCGCGGTGCGGTTGCCGATCACGTTGCCCGCACCGGCACGCGGGCCGGGGAACTGGGTGTGCTTCTGGTACCACACGATCACGAGGTGCACGGCGATCAGGGCGACGAGCAGGCCCGGCAGCAGCAGCACGTGCCCGATGTAGAAGCGCTCGACGAAGATCTCGCCGGGGTACTCGCTGTCGAAGACGATCCAGTGCAGCCACGTCCCGATGACGGGGATCGAGAGGATGATGCCCGAGAAGATCCGGACGCCGGTGCCGGAGAGCAGGTCGTCGAGCATCGAGTAGCCCAGGTAGCCCTCGAAGATGCTGACCACGAGCATGATCACGCCGATGAACCAGTTCAGCTCCCGCGGCGCGCGGTAGGCGCCGGTGAAGAAGATCCGGCACATGTGCAGCATGATCGCGGCGAGGAACACCAGCGCGCTCCAGTGGTGGAGCTGGCGCAGGAAGAGCCCACCGTGCACGTCGACCGACAGGTCGACCGTCGACGCCCAGGCCCGGCTGGCCTCCAGCCCGAACGCGGGCGCGTAGGAACCCTGGTAGGTGATCTCGTCCAGGGAGGGGACGTAGAACAGGGTCAGCAGCACTCCGGAGCCGACGAGGACCACGAACGAGTAGAGCGCGATCTCGCCCCAGAGGAACGAGAAGTGCCAGGGGAAGACCTTGTTGATCTGATGGCGGACCAGGCCCGCGATCTGGAAGCGGCGCTCCACCGCGCGGGCGACCACCGCCGTCGGGGTTCGCTTGTGGGGGCGGTAGCCGCGCAGCATGCGGGTCACGGCGTCCTCCCGAGCGTAGCGCCGTCGAGGGCCTGCGCGGACCGTTCCTCGCCCGCGATCCAGCGCCACGTGAGCACCACCGCTGCCAGCGGGATCGGGAGCATCCCGACGATCATGGCGATCCCCGCGAGCTCCTCGCCGCGCACGATCAGCGCGAGGGCGGCCATGTCCAGGTAGGGGCAGGCGAGGAAGAGGTAGACGCTCCGCCCGGCGTCGGGCAGCCGCGTCACCCCCCGCCCGAGGACCGGCAGCCAGAACGCGATCCCACTGGCCAGGAGCAGCGCGTGCGACGCGACCTCGCCCACCGGCCCGTCGTCCATCGGGCCGAGCATGACCGCAGCGTGCAGGACGCCGACGCCGAGGAGGATCACGACGGCGAGGCCGGGGCGGCGGCCTGGCGTGTCCGCACCCCGCCGCCGGCCCGCGACGACCAGGAGCGGCGCCACCACCGAGATCAGCAGGCCCATGGCCAGCATGCCCAGGACCGCACCCGCGGAATCCATCGCCATGTCGTGGTTCACGTCGCCTCGCCCCGTCGCCTGCGCGTGCGGGCGTGCGCGATCTCGAGCGCCTCGTCACGTACTTCCTGCGTCGTCGGGGGCCGTGCCACCGGCACCTCCCGCGGCCGGGTGATCCCGCTCGCGTCGGCGGGCAGACGCTCGCGGCGCAGCATGACCAGGAGGACGAGAGCGGGATAGGGGGCGAGCGCGAGGACCCACCAGCCGTAGGCGGATGTCGCGCCGAGGACGAGGGCGAGCGCGCCCGCGGCCATCGCCGCGACGCTGCGGTAGGCCGTCCGCAGCTGGGGACCGACCCCTCGGCGGCGAAAGGCGATCAGGACCGCGACCCCGTACACCGCGACGAGCACGGAGCCCCCGAGGTGCATCAGGACGGGGATCGGGCCGCCGCCGTAGGCGATGATGCCCAGGGCGAGCGCGGCGTTGCCGACGGCCCAGAGTCCGACGACGTGGGCGGGGAAGGCGCGCATCACGACTCCCGTTCGTCGAGCAGCGGCGCGAAGCTGCGTACGGGGGGGAGGGGATGGTCCTCGTCGAAGTTGGTCGGCGCGGGCGGGGAGGCGGTCGCCCACTCCAGGGTCAGCCCACCCCACGGGTCGTCGCCGGCCTGCAGGCGTCGGTAGCGCACGCTGGTGACGACGTTGATGACCCAGATGAGCACCGCGAGCGCGAGCACGGCGGCCCCGGCGCTGGAGATCATGTTGGGCAGCGCGAGCCCGTCGCCCGGCAGGTAGCTCGCGACGCGGCGCGGCATCCCGTCGAGACCGAGCCAGAACATCGGCAGGAACGTCGCGTTGGTGCCCACGACCATGAGCCAGAAATGCCAGCGTCCGAGCCGGTCGTCGAGCAGCAGCCCGGTAGCCTTGGGGAACCAGAAGTAGAACGCGGCGAACATCCCGAACAGCGAGCCGGCGGCGAGGGTGTAGTGCCAGTGGGCCACGATGAAGTAGCTGCCGTTGGCCTGGTAGTTGAAGACCGGGGTGGCGACCATGATCCCGGTCAGGCCGCCGACGAGGAACTGCGGGATGAACGCGAGCGCGAAGAGCATCGGCGTCGGGAAGCGCAGCGCTCCGCCGACCAGCGTCGCGAGGAAACCGAAGTACTCCACCCCGGCCGGCACGAGCAGCAGGATCGAGGTCAGCGAGTAGTAGTCGTTGCTGACCTGTTGGGTGACGAACAGGTGGTGGCCCCACACGCTCATCGAGAACCCGGCGAAGACGAGCAACGAGACCACGGTCGCGCGGTAGCCGAAGAACCGTCGCCCGGCGAAGGTCGAGAGCACCTCGGCCACCGTTCCGACGAACGGGAAGAACATCACGTACACGACGGGGTGGGCGAAGAACCAGAAGAGCTGCTGGTAGCCGATGTTCCACAGGTTGGCGGTGAACACCTGCGGGAACATCCGGCCCCAGCCCAGAAGTGCCATCGCGGCCAGCAGGGAGGGGAACGAACCGATCACCATGAGGTTCGTCGCGATGGAGGACCAGGTGAACACCGGCATCCGCAGCATGGTCACGCCCCGGCCCCGCTTGAGCAGCGTGGTCCACAGCACCGTCGCCGCCTGCAGGATCAGGCCCAGGACGGCCACGAAGACCCCGGCGATCCACAGGCTCTGCCCCACCCCGGGGGAGTACCGGCTGTCGACCAGCGGCGGATAGGAGTACCAGCCACCGGCTGCGGGCCCGAGCGCGGTGAGGAACCCCCCGAAGATCAGCAGGGTGCCGGCGAGGTAGAACCAGAACCCGGTCATCGTCAGCCTCGGAGCGGCGATGTTCGGGGCACCGATCTGCAGCGGCACGAGGTAGACCCCGAGCGCGATCGCCACCGGCGTCATGACGAGGTAGATCATTCCCGAGCCGTGGATGGTGAACAGCCCGTCGTACATGTCGTTCGAGACGAGGTGCTGGTCGGGCACCGCGAGCTGGGCACGGATGATCAGCGCGAGGACCCCCACCACCAGGAACAGGAACAGCGCGGTGCCGAGGGTGAGCAGGGCGATGCGCTTGTGGTCGGTGGTGGTCAGCCACGCCCCGGCGGTGGCGCGGACCCGTTGCGGCGGCGACCCGGAGCGGGGCGCGGTCGTGGTCATACCGTCTGGCCGCCGGAGGCCAGGTACTGCTGGTACTGCTGCTCCGGAACGGCCCGGACGTAGAAGTCCATCGTCATGTGGTGGGTGCCGCAGTACTCGGAGCACCGGCCCAGCCACTGCCCGGGGTGATCGAAGGTCATCGACAGCGTGTTGGTGTGGTCGGGGTAGACCGCGCTCTTCACCGCGAAGTCGGGGAGCCAGAAGGCGTGCACGACGTCGTTGGAGTGCAGGGTCAGCTGCACCGGGCGCCCGGCCGGCACGACGAGCACGGGGCGGGTGGCGGGGTCCTCGGTGCAGGTGCCGTTGGCGGTGGCGGGACCGTCGAGATGCCGGAACTGCCAGCACCACTGGTAGGCGGTGACGTCCACCCGGGCGACGTCGGGGGAGCTGCCGGCCGCGTCCTGGATTTGTGTCTGCCGGTGGTTGGCGTTGGCGGTCACCACGACGAGGAAGACCGCGATCCCGGTGAGCGCCACCGCGTACCCGATCTCGAGCGGCATGTTGCTCGCGCGCGACGACGGTGAACGGCCCGCGCCCGCCCGTCGACGGACGAGCGACACCACGAACAGCACGAGGATGATCGCGAACACCGCGCCCGCGATCGAGACCTCGAGACGGAAGATGTCGGAGAAAACACCCAGCAGGGACACGCAGCTCCTCCTGGTCCGTGGACACGGGAGGGCTGAGGGGGTCAACCTCCGATGGCGGGAGCCGAGAATCCCGCGTGATCGCGCTGAGGGCAAGTCGTGGAGGAGCGCTCGTGCCGACGAGAGAACAGAATCCGCCGCCTCCTGGAAGACGGGCAGGACTACGCGGCGGTGGGTCGCGCGCTGGGCATCCCGGCGGGCCAGGCCTACCTGATCGCGACGGGGATGCCGGCCGACGGAGGCGAACAGCAGCCGCCGGGGGAGGCGCCCGACGGCATGCTCCCCAGCGCACAGCACCTGGTCCACCCCCCAGCGCAGAACCCGACGAGGCGCGAGGTGGTGCACCGATGGATGAGCCGGCGGGCGGCGGAGATGCGCGGCTCCGAGCCCTGACCGGCCGGCCACCGTTGTCCGCTGGCGCCGCTGCGGCCCGTCCCGATACTCTCCGGCCACGTTGCCGGTTGATCCCTCAGCCGACGCCGTGATCGGTACGCGGGGTCGGGCGAGGGGAGTGGCGGACATGGGTGTGCGGCAGTGGCTCGCGTCCTGGCCGGTGGTCCGGCAGGTCACCGCGGGAGATCCCGGCGGGCACGGCGCGGCCGTGAAGAGCCCGGTCAGCGCCGGTCTCGAGCCCCGGATCGCCACCTCGGAGACCACCGTCAAGTCGATCTGCCCCTTCTGCGCGGTCGGCTGCGGGCAGAACGTCACGGTGTCCGACGGGCGGGTCACCCAGATCGAGGGGGACCCGGACTCCCCGGTGAGCCGCGGTCGGCTGTGCGCGCGGGGGTCCTCGAGCCTGCAGCTGGTGACCAACCCGCGGCGGGAGCGCCGGGTGCGCTACCGCCGGCCGCACGGCACCGAGTGGGAGGACCTCGACCTCGACACCGCCATGGACATGATCGCCGACCGGGTGATCGCGTCGCGGCGCAAGGGCTGGGAGTGGGAGTCCGGCGGCTACCGCGTCCGGCGCACCCTCGGGCTCGCGTCCCTCGGCGGTGCGACCCTGGACAACGAGGAGAACTACCTCATCAAGAAGCTGTTCACGGCCATGGGCGCGGTCCAGGTCGAGAACCAGGCCCGTATTTGACACTCGGCCACCGTCCCCAGTCTGGGGACCAGCTTCGGCCGCGGCGGCGCGACCACCTTCCAGCAGGACCTGCAGAACGCCGACTGCATCGTCGAGCAGGGCTCGAACATGGCCGAGTGCCATCCGGTCGGCTTCCAGTGGGTCATGGAGGCCAAGGCGCGTGGCGCCCGGGTCATCCATGTCGACCCGCGCTTCACCCGCACCAGCGCGCTGGCCGACATCCACGTGCCGCTGCGGGCCGGCACCGACATCGCCTTTCTCGGCGGCATGATCAACCACGTGCTGACGCACGGGCACGAGTTCCGTGAGTACGTGCTGGCCTACACCAACGCCGCCACGATCGTCACGGAGGACTTCGCGGACACCGAGGACCTCGCCGGCGTGTTCTCCGGGCTCGACGCCGAGCGGCGCAGCTACGACGTCCACACCTGGTCGTACGAGGGCACCGAGGTCCAGGCGGCCGCGGGCCAGCGTGAGGAGCTCCGGTCGGACCGGTCGTCGCCGGGGGGCGTGGGCGAGTCGGCGCGGGGCGAGGCGCACGGCTCGGGCGGCGCGCGCGTCCCCTCGGACGCACCCCGCGACGAGTCGCTGACCCACCCGCGCTGCGTCTTCCAGCTGCTCAAGCGCCACTACGCGCGCTACACGCCGGAGATGGTGGAGGAGGTCTGCGGAGTCCCGCAGGACGTGTTCGGGCAGGTCTGCGACCTCGTCGTCGAGAACTCCGGCCGCGAGCGCACCACGTCGTGGGTGTACTCGGTGGGCTGGACCCAGCACACGGTCGGGGTCCAGTACATCCGGACCGCGGCGATCCTCCAGCTCCTGCTCGGCAACATCGGGCGGCCCGGCGGCGGCATCCTCGCGCTGCGGGGCCACGCCTCGATCCAGGGCTCGACGGACATCCCGACGCTGTTCAACCTGCTGCCCGGCTACATTCCGATGCCGCACGCGCACACCAACGACGACCTGCAGACCTACCTCGAGGCCGAGTCGACGGAGAAGGGGTACTGGGCGTACGCCGACGCCTACCTGATCAGCCTGCTGAAGTCCTGGTGGGGCGGGACGGCCACCGCTGACAACGACTTCTGCTACGACCACCTGCCGCGCCTGACCGGCAGCCACAGCACGTTCGAGACGGTCATGGCCCAGCTCGACGGCAGGTGCACCGGCTACTTCGTGCTCGGCCAGAACCCCGCCGTCGGCACGTCGAACGCGAAGATGCAGCGCCTCGGGATGGCCAACCTGGACTGGCTCGTCGTGCGCGACTTCCAGCTCATCGAGAGCGCCACCTGGTGGGAGAGCGGGCCGGAGATCGAGACCGGGGAGATGCGCACCGAGGACATCGGCACCGAGGTGTTCTTCCTGCCGGCCGCGGCGCACACCGAGAAGGACGGCAGCTTCACCAACACCCAGCGCATGCTGCAATGGCATCACCAGGCCGTGGAGCCGCCGGGTGACGCCCGCAGCGACCTGTGGTTCACCTACCACCTCGGGCGCCGCATCCGGGACAAGCTCGCGGCCGCGCAGGAGGCCGCGACGCCCGAGGACCGCGAGCGGGATCGTCCGCTGCTCGACCTCACGTGGGACTACCCGACGAAGGGGCCGATCGACGAGCCGGAGGCCGAGGCCGTGCTCGCCGAGATCAACGGGTGGGACGCGGACGGCAACCCCCTGTCGAGCTACGAGCAGCTGCAGCCCGACGGGTCCACCGCCTGCGGGTGCTGGATCTACTGCGGCGTCTACGCCGAGGGCGTCAACCAGTCGGCCCGACGGCGCCCACAGGCCGAGCAGAGCTGGGTCGCGCCGGAGTGGGGCTGGGCCTGGCCGATGAACCGGCGCATCCTCTACAACCGTGCCTCGGCCGACCCCGAGGGCAAGCCGTGGAGCGAGCGCAAGGCCTACCTGTGGTGGGACGCCGAGCAGGGTCGCTGGACCGGGCACGACATCCCCGACTTCCCGCCGACGACGGAGCCGGGGTACGCCCCGCCGAAGGGGGCGCGTGGCAAGGAGGCGCTCGCCGGGACCGACCCGTTCATCATGCAGGCCGACGGCAAGGGCTGGCTCTACGTGCCGACGGGGCTGGTGGACGGGCCGCTGCCCACGCACTACGAGCCGCAGGAGTCACCGGTCACCAACGCGCTGTACGACCAGCAGCGCAACCCGGTCCGGCAGCTGAGCGCCTTCGTCCACCCCGCCGACCGCTTCCACCCCAGCGGCGACGAGCCGGGCGCCGACGTCTTCCCGTTCTCCCTGCACACCTACCGGATCGCGGAGCACCACACCGCAGGCGGCATGAGCCGGTGGTCGCCCTACCTGGCGGAGCTGGCGCCGGAGCTCTTCTGCGAGGTGTCCCCGGAACTGGCCGGCCACCGCGGCCTCGAGCACGGCGGCTGGGCCACCATCGCCACGGCCCGCGGCGTCATCGAGGCCCGGGTCATGGTCACCGAGCGGATGGCGCCGTTCCGCTCCGGCGGGCGCACCACCTACCAGGTGGGTCTGCCCTACCACTGGGGCCACGGGGGCCCCTCGTCCGGGGACGCGGTCAACGAACTGACGCACTTCTCGCTCGACCCCAACTCCCACATCATGGAGACCAAGGCGCTGACCTGCGACATCCGCCCCGGTCGGCGCCCACGGGGCGCCGCCCGGCTCGACCTCGTGCGCGACTACCAGCGCCGTGCGGGAATCACGGCCGAGACCGGCACGGAGGTGTGAGGTGACGATCCGCCCGCTGCCCGATCCCGTCGCCGCGAGCGGCTGGACCGACGCCCCTCCCCGGATGGGCTTCTTCACCGACACGAGCATCTGCATCGGGTGCAAGGCCTGCGAGGTGGCGTGCAAGACGTGGAACGCCATCCCCGCCCGGGGCTCGGAGGCCGGGCCCGCGGTGGCCCAGGACTTCACCGCGATGTCGATGGACAACAGCATGGGGCTGGGCGCCGACACCTGGCGGCACGTGGCGTTCGTCGAGCAGCGCAAGCCCCTGGCACTCCAGGAGCCCGGCCAGTTCCACGGGGACGACCCGACGGGTCAGGACGTCCTCGCCCTCGCCGCGGCGGGGTCCGGTACACCGCCGTCGGAGGCGGGCATGACCCCGACGACGCCGGGTCCGGCGGGCGAGTTCCGATGGCTCATGGCCTCCGACGTGTGCAAGCACTGCACCCACGCCGCGTGCCTCGACGTGTGTCCGACCGGGTCGCTGTTCCGGACCGAGTTCGGGACGGTCGTGGTGCAGGAGGACATCTGCAACGGCTGCGGCTACTGCGTGCCCGCCTGCCCGTACGGCGTCATCGACCAGCGGCCCGAGGACGGCCGTGTCTGGAAGTGCACGCTGTGCTACGACCGGCTCTCGGTCGGCGCCGAACCGGCCTGCGCGAAGGCCTGCCCCACCGACTCCATCCAGTTCGGCCCGCTCGACGAGCTGCGGGCGCGCGCGGACGAGCGCCTGGCGTCGCTGCAGGCGGACGGCGTCAGCGACGCACGGCTCTACGGGCGCGATCCCGACGACGGGGTCGGTGGGGACGGCGCCTTCTTCCTGCTGCTCGACGAGCCCGAGGTCTACGGCCTGCCCCCGGACCCGGTGGACACCACCCGCGACCTGCCGTCCATGTGGCGCCACGCCGCCGTTGCGGCGGTGACCCTGCTGACCGGGGTCGCGGTCACGTTCGCAGGACCGACCCGACCCAGGAGGCGGCGATGAGCAGCGCCGAGGTCACCCGCTCGGGGCTGCGCGGTGTGCGGCACGAGCGCGAGGCGGTCACCGGCGTCTACGCGGGGCGCCGCGGACGTCGGCCGGGGGAGCAGCCCGCGGTCTCCACCGGGGAGAGCACGTCCTACTACGGCCTGCCGGTCCTCAACCAGGTCACCTGGGAGACCCTCGACATCGGCGGCTACCTCTACCTCGGCGGCCTGGCCGGCGCCTCGTCGGTGCTGGCCGCGGGCGCCGAGCTCACCGGGCGTCCCGTGCTCGGCCGGGCCACCAAGGTCACCTCCCTCGTCGCCGTCGGGCTCTCCCTCGTCGGCCTCGTCCACGACCTCGGGCGGCCCGAGCGGTTCCTCCACATGCTGCGGGTCCTCAAGCCGAGCTCCCCGATGAGCGTCGGGTCCTGGTTGCTCTCCGCCTACGCGCCGGTGGCGGGTGTGGCCGCCGCGACCGACGTCGTCGGGCTGCTGCCGCGTACCGGACGCGTGGCGACCCTCGGGACCGCGCTCCTCGGGCCGGCCGTCGCGTCGTACACGGCGGCGCTGATCAGCGACACCGCGGTTCCCGCGTGGCACGACGGCTACCGCGAGATGCCGTTCCTGTTCGTCGGCTCGGGGGCGACGGCGGCCGCCGGGCTCGGGATGCTGGCCGCGCCGGTGCACGAGGCGGGCCCGGCGCGGCGGTCGGCGCTCCTCGGCGCCGCGCTCGAGGTGGGTGCCGGGCGGCTCATGCGGCGCCGCCTCGGGATGGTGGCGGAGCCCTACGAGCAGGGTCGCTCCGGGCAGCTGGTGCGCGCCGGTGAGATCGGCACCGCCACCGCTGCCCTGGCAGCCCAGGGCGTGACCCGGCTCGACGGCCCGCGAGCCCGGGTCGCGTCCGCGCTGTGCGGGGCCGCCCTGATGCTGTCCTCCGCCGCCACGCGCTTCGGGGTGTTCCTCGCCGGTAAGGCGTCGGCGGCCGACCCTCGGTACACCGTGGAGCCGCAACGCCGACGGTTGGCGGCCCGAGGCTGAGCGTTCTGCGGCTGGGCGTTCTAGGCCAGCGTGGTCGACGGGCGGGTGTGGATGGACACCACACCGACCGGGCAGGTGGCGAGGATCGGGAGGAAGTGCCCGGTCCAGCCGGCGGTGGGACGGTCGCGACTCGGTCGGCGGGGCCGGGACGGTACGACGAGCATCGCGGCCTCCCTGTCGGCGGCCAGCAGTGCGTCGGCGGGTGGTGTCGTGATGACCTGCGGATGGATCACCAGGTCCGGGTAGCGACGTTGGATGTCAGCCAGGGAGGCGGGGAGCGCGGGCTCGCCTCCCGCTCGATCGGGGACCGACTCCTGGGCGGTCACCAGGGGCGTGAGCGCGACCCCGCGTCGGTGGGCCGCTTCGGCGGCGAAAGCCACGGCGCGTTCCCCGTCCGGGGTGTCCTCCAGGGCCACCAGCACCGGGCCGTCGGCCCTCAGGGCATGGGACCGGGCCGTGTGGGGGACGAGCACCACCGGGCAGAGACAGTGTCGCGTCACCTCGCCCAGGATGGAGCCCAGCGAGAGCGGGATCGGCCCGCCCGGACCGTTGGAACCGAGGACGAGCAAGCTGGCCTCGGCCGCGTAGCCGACCAACGTCGCGCCGACCGGCCCCGAGAGGGTGTGCATGCTGACCCTCACCTGCGGACAGGCGGCCCGGGCGATCCGCTGAGCGCGAGCAAGCAGGGCGCGTGCCCGGCCGTGTGGTACACCGGCTGCCGCGGCCGCTGGTCCTGGTGACGGTTCCGACGAGCCCGGAAGTACCTCCACCAGGTGCAGGCCCACGCCGCGCCGGTCGGCCGCTGTTGCGGCCCAGGCCACGGCGGCGCGCGCGCTGGCCGAGTCGTCGACTCCGACCACCACGCCCGTCGCCACCTGCGAGGACTGCTCGGCCGCGGCACGTATCGGAGCTGTCAACGCCGCTGCTCCCGGTGCTCCCGATCCGTTCGATTCCATGTCTCGGGTGGCAACGTGGCCCGACTGTCCGACCATGATGGCGTTCTCCCCGTCCTGGATCGCGGCGTGTCTCGTGCGGTCTCGACCTCGTGTACCTTGCTAACCACCATCCTGCTTGTAAGCATTGCACAGTGCAAGTCTTGTCGCTTGGCAGGGCGGGCCATGAGGCTGCACTCCATGCCGAGGATCCACCAGGTGCGTCCCTTCCCTTGTGCAAGTGATGCACTGCTGGCAGACTTGCGCTATGCAAGGCGTGGGCGAGGTGGATCCGCGATGCGACCCGACGAGCAACGAGCCCTCGACGTCATCGCCACACACCTCGAAGCCAGCGATCCCGGCTTGGCTCGCGCGCTGAGCGGGTCACCACGCCGCCGCGGGACACGAGCCGATGCCGAGGCGGCCGTGCGGACGCTGGTCATCGCGGCGTTGTGGCTGATGGGGATCGCGTTCGGCACGACCTTGCTCGCGCTCGGCCTCGACCAGCACGTCGGGGTGACCACCACGGCCGGCGCCGCCCTGACCGCGGCAGTGGTCGGCGTGGCCGTGGTGGTGCTGCTGCGCCACCGCCGTCACGCCCTCTGAACGCACCGTCAGCATCCCGCGGTCGGACCGCGATGATCTCTCGCGAAAGGGGAGCACTGCTGTGACGGCGACTGAGAGGGAGGCAACTCTACCCGGCGTCCGGTTTGAGGGCGTGCAAGACTTGCGCCGTGCCTGGTGTTTGCGACGACGCCCGAGCAGCAGTGGCTTTCGCTGACGGTGGTCCGATGCCGACGAGGGATGAGCCCGTGGGAAGTGCGGTGGAAGGGTTGCTGGCCGCGACCCGTGTGCTGGTGGGGATCGCCTCGCGAGGGCTGGAGCAGCTGGGCGACGAGGTCACGATCTCGCAGTTCCGGCTCCTGGCGGTGCTGGCCGAGCACGGCCCGACCTCGAGCTCGGAGGTAGCGGAGCAGCTGGGGGCGGCTGGCTCGTCGGTGACCCGCGTAGCCGACCGGCTGGAGGACGCGGGGCACCTGGTCCGACGTCGCGAACGCCCCAACCGCAGCGTGGTCCGCCTGGAGCTGACCGACTCCGGACGCGCCCTCGTGAACCGCGTCATGGAGTGGCGGCGGTCGGAGCTGGAGGGCATCGTGGCGCAGCTGCCGAGTGCGGATGCGCGCGCTGTCGAGACCGGGTTGTGGACCTTCGTGGAGGCCGCCGGGCACGGTTACGGCGCCGGACCGGTCGAGCTCCAGGTCCGATGAGCCCCGCACGGGGCGAGGACGGCGTGGCCAGCGGGCCCAGCGAGCCGATCGGAGCTTCCGAGGCGGACCCGGCATCGCAGGCGGCCGGGTCGGCGCCGCGACGCCGGCGGACCGGCCTGGGAGATTTCACCCTCGCTCCTCGCGTGCTGTGGATTTGCCTGTGGGCGGTTCCGATCGGCGCGCTCGGCGCCGGCGCGGCATGGGTGCTGCTCCGGTTGATCGGGCTGATCACTCACCTGGTGTTCTTCGGCAGCCTGTCGTCCCAGCTGGTCTCCCCCGGCGTCGGCCCCCACCCGTGGTGGCTCGTGCTGACGGTTCCCGTGGCCGGTGGACTGGTCGTCGGGATCATGGCTCGCTACGGCTCCGAGAAGATCCGCGGCCACGGAATGCCCGAGGCCATCGAGGCCATCCTGATCGGCCGCAGTCGCGTCGAGCCCAAGGTGGCGGCCCTCAAGCCGGTCTCGGCGGCGATCAGCATCGGCACCGGCGGTCCGTTCGGCGCGGAGGGTCCGATCATCATGACCGGTGGTGCCCTGGGGTCGCTGCTGGCTCAGTACCTCCGATTGTCCGCCGACGAGCGGAAGGCGCTGATGGTCGGCGGCGCCGCGGCCGGCATGGCGGCCACGTTCAACGCGCCCCTGGCCTCGGTGCTGCTCGCGGTGGAGCTGTTGCTCTTCGAGTGGCGCCCGCGCAGCTTCCTGCCGGTGGCCACGGCCGTCAGCGTGTCCGTGCTGCTCCGCATCCCCCTCCTCGGGGGCGCGCCGATCTTCGGGCTCGACACCACCGGCTGGCACATCGGGATCGTTCCCGAGCTGTGGTGCGTGGTCACCGGCGCGCTCGGCGGCTTGCTCGCCGTGGCGGTGACCGCCCTCGTCTATTTCTCCGAGGACACCTTCTCCCGCTTGAGCTCCCTGCCGAAGCCGCGGTGGCTGCGGTCACCGTCGGCTGCGCGAGGCGAAGCCGGCGAGCGGTTCTCGGTGCACTGGATGTGGTGGCCCGCCATCGGCGGGCTGATCATCGGGCTCGGTGGCCTGATCCAGCCCCGCGCCCTCGGAGTGGGCTACGACGTCATCGGAGACCTGCTCAGCGGGCACGCCACCCTCACCCTGGTCGTCAGCATCCTGGTGGTGAAGAGCCTGATCTGGGGCTTGTCGCTGGGCTCGGGCACCTCGGGTGGGGTGCTGGCCCCGGTGTTCATGATCGGCGCGGCGCTCGGTGCTCTGGAAGGGCAGTTCCTGCCCGCCGTGGGCCCGGGGTTCTGGGCGCTCGTCGGCCTGGCCGCCGTGGTCGGCGGCGTGATGCGCTCCCCCATGACCGGCGTGGTGTTCTCCCTCGAGCTGACGCACGCCTGGCCGGCGCTCCTGGCGTTGCTGATCACCTCGACCGCCGCGTACGCGGTCTCGGCGCTGCTGCTCAAACGCTCGGTGCTCACCGAGAAGGTCGCCCGCCGCGGCTATCACCTGTCCCGAGAGTACGACGTCGATCCGCTCGAGGTGCTCTTCGTCGACGAGGTCATGCACCCTGACCCTGTCGTGCTCCGCGCCGAGCAGTCGCTGCCGCTGCCGGCCCACACCCTGACCGAGGTTCTGGCCGCGACCGTTCCTCGACCGGGCCGCGACCCACAGTTCCCGACGACGGTCCTGCCGTCAGCCGGGCCGGGCACCGAGGTGGCGGATGCCTCCGGGTCGGTGGTGCGCCAGCGCCTGTTCCCGGTCGTGGACTCCGCCGGGATATTGCGCGGCGTCGTCAGCCGCAACCAGATCGAAGGGGCGATCGGGAAGCCACTCGGCGCCGCGACGGTGGGGGAGCTGATCAGCTTCGCGCCGGTGGTCGTCGAGCGGGACGACACCCTGCGCGCCGTCCGTGCCAGGTTCGCCCACTACGCGATCACCGCGGCCCCGGTGGTCAGCGACGGCCCCGACGGGGAGGCCTGCCTGGTCGGGCTGGTCACGGTCGAACATCTCCTCGACGGTCGCCTGCCCGATCTCGCCGAGGAACACCATCGCACCCGCGCCCGGGGCCCCATCGTGCCTCGCGCCATCGTGACCGTCGATCGGGTCGATGACCCGTCGGCCGCTTCGCGTCGAGTCGATGTTCCGTCACCGATCACCTACGGCCGGAAGCCGTGACCGTCCCGCGTGGCACCCCCGGATGCGTCCTCAGAGACAGGGCACATTGAGCGTGAGCAGGGCCGCAGGCCCGTGTGGTGCGGGCCGGACGACGGTACGGGCGGCGCCGTCCAGCCGCGGGAACACGCGGCGGTAGTGGTCGAGGGGTATCTCCAGCAGCGCGCACAGCAGGAGTCGCAGCACGGTCTGGTGGGCCACGACGAGGACGCGGCCCTGCGGGTGCGCACGACACGCCTCGTCCAGAGCCGGCATCGCCCGGTCGACGGCGTGGTGGCCGGGTTCGCCGCCGGGCAGCGGGTGGCTGCCGGGCCGGGCAAGGAAGGCGGCCACGTCGTCGGGGAACCGCGCGCGCATCTCGTCACGGGTGAGGCCGTCGCCGGCGCCGAAGTCGACCTCGACCAGGCGGTGGTCGACCTGCACGGCGAGGCCGGCGGCCCTCGCGGCGGGTCCGGCGGTGTCCCGCGCGCGTCGCAACGGTGAGGCCGTCACCGCGTCGAGGTCGGCGCCCGCGGCCCAGCGGGCCAGCGCCGCGGCCTGGTCGTGCCCGCGGTCGGACAGGGGGATGTCGGAGCGGCCGGTGTAGCGGTTCTCGGCGTGCACCACGGTGTTGCCGTGGCGGACCAGGACGAGTTCGGTCACCGGGCGAGCCTGCTCGCTCCGAGCCAGCCACGATCGACCAGGGCCGCCCGGAACGCCTCGTAGCGCTCGTTCACCTCGGGATCCGGGCGGGGTTCGACGATCTCGGCCGGGTGCACCATGGCCTCGGCCGCGGTGACCAGGTCGAGCTCGGTGCCGTCGGCGTCGTCGGCGGCGCGTGCGAGCAGGGCCATGCCCAGAGCAGGCTCGGCGTGGCGGGGCCGGTGCAGGGCGACGCCGAGCACGTCGGCGCGACGCTGGTTCCACCAGCGGTTGGCGGTGGCGCCGCCGGTGATCGTGCGCCCGCCGGTGACGTCGGCGCCGAGCCGGGCCAGGTGCTCGAAGGCCAGCCGTTCGACGAAGGCGACTCCTTCGGCGACCGCGACGAAGGCACGGCGCTCCCCGACGCTTCCGACGAGCTCGGGCAGGGGACGGAGGTGGGCCCCGTCGAGCCAGAACCCGGCCGCGTCGGACGAGGCGAACGGGAACCGCTCGCCGGTGCCCGACAGCGGGTAGACGACGGGTACCTCGGCTGCATCGGGCGGCGGCCCGGCCAGCAGGGCCTCGGTGTGCGCGTCGAAGTGGTCCGGGTCCACGAGATCGGCGAGCACGGCCGCGCCGACGTTGGAGGCCCCGCCGGGCAGCCACCATCCGCGCTGGGGGCCGAGGTGGCAGTAGACCGCACCGGTCGGGTCGCGCAGCAGGTGCTCGGTGACGCCCTTGAGCACCAGGGTGGTGCCGAGCACGCTGTTCCAGGACCCGGGCGTCACGGCGCCGGCCGCGAGCTGCGCGGCACACCCGTCGGTCATGCCGGCCACCACCGGGGTGCCCACGCGCAGCCCGGTGCGGGCGGCCACCGCGGGGCTGACCCCGCCGAGAGTGGTGCCCGGGAGGACGACCTCGGGCAGGTGTGCCGGGTCGACCCCGAGCCGCCCGAGCACCTCCTCGGGCCAGCGCCGCTCGAGCAGGTCGTACCCGGTCTTGAGCGCGGAGCTGGTGTCGGTGGCGACCGGGTGCCCGACGAGGTGGGCGTTGACGACGTCACCCTGGTGGCGCGGACGCCCGCCCGGCTGGTCGGCGAGCAGCGTGAGCACGGTGGGCAGGGCCCAGGTCGGGCCGACGGCGTAGCCGAGCCGGTCCCAGACGGTCGCGCCGGCGGTGCGGACGCGGTCGAGGTGGGCCCTGCCGCGGGCGTCGTCGTACATGACGCCCGGGGTGAGCGCGCCGCCCTGTTCGTCGACCAGCACCACGGTGCCCGAGGTGGCGTCCACGGCGACCCCGTGCACACGGTCGACCTCGACCGCCGCGCTGACTTCGGCGAGGACCTCCTCGACCGCGCGGCACCACGCCTCGGGCTGCTGCTCGTGACGGGCGCCGCCGTCCGGGCCGCGACCGCGCCGGCTGTGCAGCGCGCGCGAGGACGCCGCCCGGACCCCTCCGGTGTCGTCGGCGGCGAGCGCCCGAACCCCCTGGGTGCCCAGGTCGACCCCGATGAAGACGCGTCCGGTCACGTCGCGGTCACGCCGCTCGCGAGTGAGCCGCGGCCGGAGCCCGGCGGGCGACACCAAGTCACCGTGGCGAAGGACACCTGGCTGCCGTAGGGGATCCCCCAGCGCTCCAGCAGGTGGTCGGTGCGGGCCGAGGCTTCGTTGCTCTCGCTCATGGTCGCCTCCACGGATGTGCAGCGGACCACACTTACCAATCGTCGTGTTAACATCGCAAGTCCGCGGCGCCGGTTCAGGTGCGCGCCACCGTGACCCGGGTGTGCTCGCGCAGCTCGAGCAGCAGGTCGTCGTCGACGCGGTCGTCGATGACCAGCGCGTCGAAGGCCTGGAGCGGACGCACCTGGTGCAGCGCCCGCCGCGGCGCCTTGCTCGAGTCCATGAGCAGCACCGACCGGGCCCCCGCATCGAGCATGGCGCGCTTGACCAGGACGATGTCCTGCTCCTGGTGGAAGGTCATCGACCCGGTCATCGACGAGGTCGAGACGAAGGCCACGTCCACGGCCATCGAGGCCACCGACTCCATGCAGGCGATGCCGCCGAAGGAGTCGTGGGTGCGCGAGTAGTCGCCCCCCAGCCCGATGAGCCTGACCTCTGCGACGTCCTTGAGCAGCTGCAGGGCCGGCAGGTAGTTGGTCACCACGGTCAGCGGGCCCACCTCGTGCAGGCGCTCGACCAGCGCCAGCGTGGTGGACGAGTCGTCGACCATGATCGAGGAGCCGGGCTCGACCATCGCCAGCGCCGCGTCCGCGATCGCCGCCTTCTGGGTACGGTGCCGGGTCCGCCGGTACTCCGAGTGCGACTCGAACACCGACGTCGGCTGGGCGGAGACCCCACCGCGGTACTTGCGCACCAGGCCCCGTCGCACGAGCTCGTCCACGTCGCGGTGCACCGTCATCAGGCTGACCCCTGTCAGCTCGACCAGCTCGGCGGCGCTCGCCGAGCCGGCGGCCAGGACGTGGTCGACGATCTGCTGCTGCCGGGCGGTGCGCGCGTGCACCGCCCGGCCCGGGGAAGGGGGACTCACGCGGCCAGCCTCCCGGAGGACGAAGGGTTCCGTCATCACAATCCGAATGTTAACTTCACAGGGCCCCCGCAACAGTGCGATGAGGGGAGATCCCCGTGCTGATGGAGCAGGAACGCATCCAGCTGGTCGACTACTGCCACAGGATGCAGGCCGACGAGCTGACGGTCGGGACGTCGGGCAACCTCAGCATCCGCCGGGGTGACCACGTCGCGATCACCCCGAGCGGGGCGGCCTACGAGGACCTCACGCCGGAGTCGATCTGCGTGGTGACGGTCGACGGCGACCAGGTCGACGGGTCCCTGGAGCCGTCCTCCGAGGTCCCGATGCACACGCTCGTCTACCAGCACACCGACGCGGCCGCCGTCGTGCACACCCACCCGCTCTTCGCCAGCACCCTGTCGGTGCTCGTCGACGAGCTCCCGCCCGTGCACTACATGATCGCCCTGTTGGGCGGACCGGTGCGGGTGGCGCCTTACGCCACCTACGGCAGCCGCGAGCTGGCCGAGAACAGCGTCACGGCGATGCAGGGCCGCTTCGGGGCCTTGCTGCAGAACCACGGAGCCACCACCCACGGCGAGAGCCTGGCGAAGGCCTACACCCGCAGCGTCTACCTGGAGTGGGTCTGCCGGATGTATCACCAGGCCCGGCTGCTGGGCGAGCCGCGCCTGCTGCCCCTCGAGGAGATCGACCGGGTGTCCACCAAGCTCGACAGCTACGGACAGACGGTGACCTCACCCTGAACCCCGGCGGCCGTTGGAGGACGACATGCAGGTGCTGTGCGCCGGTGACGAGTTCATCACCCCGACGATGCTGGTCGAGGCCCTGGGACCGGAGCTGACCGGGGAGGACGCCGTGTTCGTCACCCACGCCAGTCGGTGGCCCAGCGAGCCCTGGTACGCCACCGACGAGGTGGCCGAGGCCGCCGGCGAGGAGGACGAGATCGTCGAGGCCGTCGTCGGTGTCGACCTCCTGGTCACCCATCTCGCCCCGGTGACCGAGCGGGTGCTCGCCGCCGCCGACCGGCTGCGTCTGGTCGCCACCCCCCGCGGTGGCCCCACCAACGTCGACCTCGACGCGGCGACGCGTCACGGGGTCGCCGTGGTGAACCTGCCCGGGCGCAACGCCCGGGCCGTCGCCGAGGCCACCGTCGGGATGCTCATCGCCGGACAGCGCAACATCGCCCGCAGCCACGCCCGGATGCGCCAGGGCGAGTGGACCGGCGACCTCTACCGTTACGACGAGGCCGGACCGGAGCTGGCCGGGCGCACCGTCGGCCTGGTCGGCCTCGGGCAGGTCGGCACCCGCGTGGCCGACATGCTGCGCGGCTTCGGTGTCCGGCTGCTGGCCCACGACCCCTACGTCGAGCGCGACGTCGCCGTGGAGCGCGGCGTCGAGCTCGTCGGGCTCGACGAGCTGGTCGCGGCTGCGGACGTGCTCAGCCTGCACGCCCGGCTCGGCCCGGAGACCCGTCACATGATCGACGCCGAGGTGCTCGGCCGGGTCAAGCCGGGTGCGTACCTGGTGAACACCGCACGCGGCGAGCTCGTCGACCAGGACGCCCTCGTCGACGCGCTGCGAGCCGGCCGGCTCTCCGGCGCGGCCCTCGACGTCTACGCCACCGAACCGCCGCGCCCCGACGACCCGCTGCTGGGTATGCCCCAGGTGCTCACCGTCTCCCACCTGGCCGGCGCGTCGAAGGACGTGGCGCACCGGGGGGCCCGCCGGATCGCCGCCGAGGTCGGCCGCTTCGTCCAGGGCCGACCCCTCGAGCACTGCCTCAACCCCGAGGTCCTCGACCGGCGGGAGGTGACGTCGTGATCGTCGGCGTCGACGTCGGGACCTCGAGGCGCGGGGCTTCCAGCGCGACCACTCGCCCGGCGGATGAAGTCGGATCTCACCGGCGCGGTGCGGCGAGGACGACGCAGATCAGCGAATGCGCGGCGCCGAGCCCTTGCTGGGTGCCTCGTTCGAGAGCGCGCAGTCGGTCGGCGAGGCGGGTCCGGGACCGGCTGCTGGCGCCACCGCGTGCTTCGCTGCGCTCGCTCAGCTCCAGGCAGGCGTTCCACCTCGGCTCGAGGGCGGCGAAGAACCCGGTGACCTCGGCGGGCGCGGGCCGGGAGGGGGCGCAGAAGCGCAGCGAGTCCAGGTCCACGGTGACGTCGCCGTCGCGGAGCCTGTTGACGAGGGACCGGTAGTTCGGAAGGTCCGGGTTGAGGGCGGCGGTGGTGGTGTGCCGTCCGACCATCACCGAGCGGTCGTGGAACTCGACCGACAGGATCTCGGCCGGTGCTCGCCGGCGTGCCCGGGCGAGCGCTCTGCCGACCGATCGACGGTCGTGGAAGCTCATCGATGCGGTGATGGGGTTCTCGCCGTCGGCGCCGTGGAAGAACGACATCGGGTAGTCCCAGTGGTCGTGATCCCACCCGGTGGTCCACTCGATCGAGTAGCGGCCGAGGACATCGAGGACGATCGCTGCCGGTCCCGGCCCGCGGCCGATGGCAATGAGGATGCGGGTGAGGGCCTCGTCGAAGTCGGCGTGGCTCAGGTGGGAGTAGGGCACGCCCGTGGACAGGTACAGGTCGAACTCGACGGGCGGGAGGGCGTCGCGGACGTCGCCGATCACGAACCCGGCGTCGTCGCGGTGGGAGTAGGTGGCCTCGGCGGTGCGGATCATCTCTTCGTCCGGATCCAGCCCGAGGTAGCGCAGCGGCCGGGAGGGCGTGGACGTCAGGGTCAGGCTGCGCTCGAGCAGGGCCAGGCCGTCGCCGGTCCCGGCGCCGACGTCGAGGACACGGAGCGGGCCCCGGGTGGGCAGCGCCTCGATCGCTGAGGCCAGGAGCCGGTGGTTCACCGGTTCCTCCCAGAGTTGTTTCACCGGGTCCCGGCGGTGCGGGGACAGATAGTGGGAGGACGCGCCTCGGTACGACGTCGTTTCAGCGGCGCGGGCCATCGAGCTGCCCTCCTGGAGGTCCGAGGTCGACGTGACGAGCTCTCATGGTTCCTGGCCGGCGTGCGAAGAAGGCCGGGATGTGGGCGAGCAGCAGCACCGGTAGGGCGATGTCGGCGATCAGGCTGCGGGTGAAGATCGTGGAGTCGTGGATGCCGAAGGTGAGGGTGTAGCCGAGGTCGGCGATGAGCAGTAACCAGAGGCTCCACCAGGCCCACCGCTGGCGACGGCGGAACGGGATGAGCACGATCACCAGGAACAGCAGCGCGACAGTCAGCTCGTGCAGGGCATAACCGCGCTCGAGCAGGGTGACGTAGTCCGCGACGCCAGGGGCTGCGGCGCGGGCCTGGTCCCAGCTGGTGTGGCTCAGCGCGCCGAAGGTGCCGCCGTGATCGGTGGGGATGCCGCCGGCGGCGTCGGCGGTCAGGTCGGAGATGACCGCGAAGACCATGAACAACCCGAGCAGCACCAGCAGCGCCAGTCCCGCCCATCCCCACCGGCCAAGACCGGCCGAAGGGTCCACGCGTCGGCTGGTGCGCTCGGTGGGGGCCGCCATGGCTGTATTGGACACCCCCGCAATCCAGGGCCCTCAGTTGTGTCCTAGGAGTTCGCCCCTGGTCGCGGTCGTCGCGACGCAGTTCCCCGATCCCCTGTGAAGTCCCGGCGCGGTCGCGGGCGCGGCGCCGCGGAAGCGTTGTGCGGTGCTTGGACCTATCGGGTAGCCCGAGCCATGGGAACGAAGAACGGGAGTACCCGCTCGAGTCGCGGTGCGGCCGGGGCCTTGGGCGTCGCCGCAGGGCTCGCGACCGCGGCGGGGGTGGCGGTCGGTCGGAAGGTGGCGTCGGCCTCCAAGGTCGGCCAGGGCCACTCGCTCAAGCACCGCGTGCTCGACGCCGCGGCCGGCGCCCTGCAACCCAAGTATCCGTTGGAGGCGATGAGCACCTACCTCAATGGCTTCCACATGTACGCCGACGACATGGGTCGACAGGTGGAGGCCTCGCACTTCTGCATCCACCTGCAGCACGACCTCCACCAGTGCGTGATCTTCGACCGCAACGCCGTCGACGCCCGTCTGATCGGGATCGAGTACATCGTGAGCGAGGAGCGCTTCGGCCGTCTGCCGGCGGACGAGAAGCGCCTCTGGCACAGCCACCACTACGAGGTGAAGTCCGGCGTGCTCGTCGCGCCGGGCATTCCTGAGATCGCCGAGCGGACGTATTTCGAGGACCTCGTCACGACCTACGGGAAGACGTTCCACACCTGGCAGTACGACCGTGACGATTTCCCCTACGGGATCCCACAGCTGATGATGGCGTTCACCCGTGACGGTCAGGCCGAGGAATCGTCGATCCATGCCCGGGACCGCCGCCTCGGCGTCTCCGCGCCGGAGAGGCGGCAGAAGCGTGCCGACATCCCTACGCCGACCGTGGTGCCGGGCGCCAACCCCTGGGAGAGCGGACGCACCGTCCAGACGCGTCTGGAGGAGACGGACTTCCGGCGGTGACCGGACGGCCGCGGCCTCTCGACGCTCCGGTGGAGCGTCAGCGCTCGACGGGCCGCCGGGCGTTGACCCACGCCTGCGTGCCTTCGGCGACCGAGACGGCGGGGGTCGGTGCTGGCTCCACACCGGACTGCAGACACGGGCTCCCGCGGTCGCCTGCGGCGATGCCCACCCGGGTCGGCGGTGCCGGGTAGGTCCTCGCCCACCCACCGGCCGCCCTCGGCCCGGATCAGCGTCGCGTCCAACCCGAGTGCCTCCCACATCGATCGGACGTGAAGTACCACTGATGGAGTGGCCCGACGTCGTCGTTCTTGGGGGCGCCGTGATCACCGAGCATCGGCCAGGGTGGGCTGGTTTGTAGGAGTAATTCGTATCGTTGAACTATCGCAACGCACGGAGGGGTGAACGCGCCGTCGGCCGCGTGCCGACGGGCCCCTCACGGCGTCACCGCTGCATCCGCACGTCCGACGATGGAGCGCACCGACCAATGAGTCTGTTCAGGTCATCGCTATGCGCCGCGGCCGACGTTCTCGACCTGGTCGCCGAGCTTGCCGGCGCTCTGAACGTCACGACCGAGAGGCTGGTGATCGCGTCGCTCGACGACACCCGTGTCGGCGTCCTCGGCGACGAGGACGACGCCGGCGAGGTCGCGTGGAACCCCGTGCTGAGATCGTCGCTCACCAGCGTTGCAGGACGCCGACCGACGGTGCTCAGGGCAAGATCGGCGTCAGGGGGTACCGATGACGGCGTCGAACTGACGCCGCATCACCGTGGCCGGCAGCGCGGGTATCAGGCGGTCCCGCAGCGACCGCTGCCACCCGGCGCGCAGGTGCGCGATTCGCGCGGCAGACCGGGACCGCTTCACGATCATCGCCACCCGATCGCGACGGGTGCTCTCGTAACGGGCGAGCGCGGCCGGCACGGGGCCCGTGAGCGTGACTGCCGCACCGAGTGCGACGGCGTCCTCGATCGCCTGGCAGGCACCTTGACCGAGGAACGGCAGCATCGGGTGGGCGGCATCGCCGAGCAGGGTCACCCGGCCGCGTGTCCAGGCCCGAGCCGGTGGGCGGTCGACGAGGGGATGGCGTAGTCGCCGGCCGCCCTGTTCGAGAACGCGCGGCACCGGAGCGCACCAGTCCCCGAACGTGGTGCCGAGATCCGCAGCCGCTCCCTCCTGGTCGGGCTCCAGTCGGGTGGCGTACCAGTACACGCGTCCATCCATGAGCGGCACGACGCCGAAGACCCCGCCGGGGCCCCAGAACTCGCCGATCCGCTCGGGTGCCTCGAGGTCGACCACCCCGCGATAGGCCACGATTCCGTGGTAGTCCGGCTCGCCGTCGGCCAGGATCGTCGCTCTCGTGACCGAGTGAACCCCATCAGCCCCGATCAGGAGGTCCGCGCCGACCCGTGCACCCTCGGCGAGGGTGACGACGACCCCGCTCGCGTCCTGCTCCAGGTGTCGAGCGTCGGCCCCCGGCACCACGATGTCGTGCCCGAGCTGCTCCAGCAGGGCCGTCTGCAGGTCACCGCGGTGCAGCGCGACGAGCGGCGCGCCGTAGCGCCGCTCGAGCTGCGCGGGCTCCTCGGTCACGAGCAGCGTGCCGTCGCAGCGCCAGAATCCGCCCGGGGCCGACGTCGCCGGCATGGCCTCCAGACCGCTGATCCCGAGGCGGCGCAGCGCGCGGACCGCGTTCGGGAACAAGGTGACGCCGGCCCCCAGGGGCTCGAGCACCGGCGCGCGCTCGAGCACCCGGACCCCGACCCCAGCACGGCCCAACGCGGCCGCCGTGGCGAGCCCGCCCACGCCGCCACCGATGATCAGGACCGGGACCCGTTCCATTCGGGGATGCTCCCATCACCGCGGCGTGTCGATGCTGGTGCGACGTCCCGATCAGCATCCACAATGGCACCAGCCGCGTCGGGGTCGTCCTGGCCGAAAGCCTCTGGGAGTCGTCATGATCATCCTCGGGATCATCCTGTTGATCGTCGGGTTCCTCCTCAAGATCTCGATTCTGTGGACCATCGGCATCATCATCCTCGTGATCGGCCTGATCCTCGCCGTGCTCGGGGCGACCGGACGCGCGATCGGCGGTCGGCGACACTTCTTCTGAGGACACCAGGCGACGTCAGGGACCCGGACACCGCCGCCCCTCAGTAGCGGGTCGGTCCGGCGACCACGCCGGCCGCCGTCTCGCGCAGCGGCGCCTTGAGCACCTTCCCGGTGGCGTTGCGGGGCAGCTCGTCGAGCAGGGCGATGTGCGCGGGCACCTTGTAGGGCGCGAGCCGCGCCCGGCACCAGGCGACGAGGTCGTCGGGGTCGGGGGTCGCGCCGCGGGCGGGCACGACGAACGCGACCCCGGTCTCGCCCCACCGCGGGTGGGGCGCGCCCACGACGGCCGCCTGCGAGACGCCGGCGTGGCCGTGGAGGACGTTCTCGACCTCGGCCGGGTACACGTTCTCGCCGCCGGAGATGTACATGTCCTTCCAGCGATCCACCAGCACGAGGTGGCCGTCGTCGGTCGACCGGGCCGCATCACCGGTGCGCAGCCAGCCGTCCGCGGTGAAGGCCGCGGCTGTAGCCTCCGGCTTGCCCCAGTAGCCGGGGGTCACCAGAGGGCCCGCGATCTGCAGTTCCCCGGTCTCGCCGACGGCGGCGGGGGTGTCGTCGACGGTCCGGACGCGGCAGCGCGCGTAGAGCACCGGCATCCCGATCGTGCCGTTGTGGTCGAGCTCGCGGCCGGGCGGCATGGTGGTCACGCAGGCGCCGGCCTCGGTGATCCCGAAGACCGTGGTGAGCGCGATCCCGCGATCGGCCCATGCGGCGACGAGCGCGGAGGGCACGGGGGAGCCGCCGACGACGGCGGTGAACGGGCGCAGCGTCGTGCCGGCGAACTCGGGCAGTTGCTGGAGATACTGATAGTTGGCCGGGACGCCGCAGAAGTGGGTGATCGGTGTCGACGGGTCGGTGAGCAACCCGAGCGCCTGGGCCGGGTCGAAGGTCCGGGCGACGACGACGGTGCCGCCGGCGTAGAGCACGGGGTTGGCGTGCAGGTTCAGGCCCGCGACGTGGAAGGTCGGCAGCACGGTCAGCCCCCGCGAGTCCGCGCTGACGCCGTGCGCGACGAGGATGCCGAGCATGCTCGCGAGCACCCCGGCGTGGGTGGCCTGCACACCCTTGGGCAGTCCGGTGGTCCCCGAGGTGTAGATGATCGTCCACACCGCGTGGTCGGGCACCGGGGGCGGTGACCACGCGGCGGGGACGGTCCGCCCGGCGAGGTCCTCGTAGCCGTCGGGGTCGCCGTCGTCGCTCGCCCACCCGACGAGCCGCGGCGCGTGCTCGGCCGCCAGCTGCTGCGCCACCTCGGCGGCCCAGCTCTCGTGCACCAACACCCGTGGTGCGGCGTCCTCGACGATGCCGCCGAGCTCGGCCGGGGTCAGGCGCCAGTTCAGCGGGACGCAGATCGCACCGAGCAGCGCGCAGCCGTAGAGGACCTCGAACACGCGGGTGTCGTTGCGCGAGAGCACCGCCACCCGGTCGCCCGCGGCGAGGCCGTGGTCCTCGGCCAGCGACCACGCCAGCGCCCGCGCCCGTGCCGCGAGCTCGCCGTAGGTCGTCTCCCGACCACGATGCAGGTCGACCAGGGCCACCCGCTTCGGGGTCCGAGCCGCGTGGTGCTCGATCCAGGACACGACCGTCCGGCCGTCCCCGAGATCGCTTGCGCCGGCGGTCACCGCACCATCAAGCCAGTCTCGTGGTCGTCGCTCAACACGCGGCGGGTCTTACCGGTCGAGGCCTGTCGGTGGGCGGGGACGGGCCAGCCAGTTTCTGCCATCCCAGGTCTCGCACCAGGATTCGGTGGCGACGAGCGGGAGGAAGCCGGTCCAGAACTGGTTCATCTGGTCCCAGAGCTCCTGCTTCGGGCTCAGGGACTCGAGCAAGGTGGCGCGGCCGGCCAGGCTGACGACGAGTTCGTGTGCGGCCCACCGTGGGTCGACCGTCGGTTTCAGCAGGTGTTGCTCGGCGGCGAGGGTGAACAGCCGCGCGAGGTCGGCCTCCCAGTCGGCGCTGAGCTCGGCGAGGGTGGGCCGGTCCAGGACCTGGTCGCGCAGGACGCGGGCCGCTCCGCGAACGATGGGGTCGTCCAAGCGGACCACGACGATGTCGGTGATGGCGATGAGGGCGTGGAGGAGGTCGGGCGCGTCGCGTTCGGCGGTGGGCACGACGTGATCCCAGGAGGCGGTCATCGCCTCGACCAGAGCGGTGGCGACGGCATGCTTGGAAGGGAAATGGAAGTACAGCGCGCCCTTGCTGCCCGGGCCCTGGCTGAGCAGATCGTTCAGACTGGTGGCGTGATAGCCGTTGACGGCGAAATGTTCGCCCGCGGCGACCAGCAGGGCATGGCGGGTAGCAGCAGCGCGTTGTTGTTGCCGGCCGGTGCGGCCACGACCGGGCGCCCCACCTGCGTGGGGGCGGGGCGGGGCATCGTCGGAGCGCGGACCGGTCATGAGTGGGTTGCCTTCTACGTGCCGAGCGGTATGTTTTGACGGTAGAGGGTGCCTGACTGGGGGGCCAGGCCGAAGGCGTGGGGGACCCTTCGGCCGGGATAGCCAGGTAGGACGGATCGATGGCCGTTGAGGAGTCGGCCGTCCTCGTGGCGCCATCGGGCTCCGTCTGATGGCGCCACGCCCCGTGACCTTAGCCCTGGTATCTCAGTACTTCGGCCCCACGCATTCATCGAGCGCGGCGACGGCCGAGCGCCGGGCCACCGAGATCATGTCCCACCGGGGTCTGCGGTGGGCGATGCCGAGGTGGTCGAGTGCAGCAGCGCAGATCCCGAGGATGTCCGTGGACTTGTTGGAGAACAGGTAGCGCGGGTACTCATATCGCTTCGTGCCGGTCGCGGTCCGCTTCTCCGTCCAGTTGGTGATGCGGCACCCGTCGGAATGGAACAGCCCCCGCAGGAGCTGGCCGGGCTCCCGCTCCACGATGAGCAGCTGCCACGGTTCCAGCACGATGGGACGGGTGTGCTTGTGGCCGGCCCCGTGCTGTGGGAACAGGCACGGCCAGTGGGTCGAGTAGCTCTTGATCTCAGAGCACCCGGTCCTGGCGACGGTGCACACCGAGGAGGAGGGCATCACGGCTTCGAGGGCTCCGCGGACCTCGGACGCAACGCCAGGCCAGGCGTCGTCACAGAACACCGACAGTGATGCGACTCGGCGGCGCCCGACGTTGATGTAGCCATCGCCGAGATAGGCGCCCAGGAGGTAGGCATACTGCCGCTCATCGAGTCGTGCCTGCTCACAGCGCGGACAGACGGGATGACCTCCGTCGGTTCTCGGTCCTCGCCGGTCGCCCCGGACCCAGTGGGCCACGGTCGGCTCCGGCAGCCCGAGCCGGCGAGCGATGGAGCCCGGGCGAAGACCCGCCCTTGCGAGGTGCCGGGCCTCGTCGACGGTTGCCTTCGGGTGCACGCCCACAGGTTGCATCGACCCACCGACATCGACGGTGCGTTCCGGGACCGCCGCAACCCCGTCGCGCGCACCCTCTAGGCTGCTTCTGGCCGGACTCTGCGTCGCTCGGCACGGAGTACGCCGAACGGACGCGCCCCCGTAGCCCAATCGGCAGCAGGCAGCGGATTCAAAATCCGTCCAGTGTGGGTTCGAATCCCACCGGGGGCACCCACGACAGGCCGGGTGCCGACTCGCATCGGCTCCCGGCCTCGTGCTCGAGTCTCCGTGGAGCTGCCGCGGGGCGCGATGATCAGTCCGGCGGCCCCGCCCGCGGGCCGTCTTTCCCGGGGCGCGAACTCTGTTAGCTCGTCCACATCGTGGCGCTTGTCGTCGACGGATGCCCGATCCAGCCCGGTAGGGTCGACTGAATCGAATCGGCCTGGTGCGGGGACCGGCGGTGCCGAGCCGTGACCCGGTCGGCACCGGCAGTGCGGCCGGCCGCAGCGACACGCACAGGAGGACCGTGATGAGCCGGCCGGCCGAGGACATCGCCACGGGAGCCGTCGTCGCCGAGGAGCCCGCGTCGCGCGAGCCGTTGCGCGTCCTGGTGGCCGAGGACGAGGCCCTGATCCGGATGGACCTCGTGGAGATGCTCCGCGAGGAGGGCTACGACGTCGTCGGAGAGGCCGGGGACGGCGCGCAGGCGATCGAGCTGGCGCGGCAGCTCGAGCCGGGCCTGGTCATGATGGACATCAAGATGCCCGGCACCGACGGGCTCGAGGCCGCCACCACCATCGCGCGGGAGCGGATCGCCCCCGTCGTCATGCTCACCGCGTTCAGCCAGCGCGAGCTGGTGGACGCGGCTCGCGACGCGGGGGCCATGGCCTACCTGGTCAAGCCCTTCAGCAAGACCGACGTGGTGCCCGCGATCGAGGTGGCCGCGAGCCGGTTCGCGGAGATCACCGCGCTCGAGGACGAGGTCGCGGGGCTCACCGAGCGCCTCGAGACCCGCAAGGCCGTCGAGCGCGCCAAGGGCCTGCTGATGAGCAAGAAGAGGATGACCGAGCCGGACGCCTTCCGCTGGATCCAGCGCACCGCGATGGACCGCCGCACGACGATGAAGGTGGTCGCCGACGCCGTCGTCGAGACCTTCGGGTGAGCTCGGCGGGACGGAGACCGGGCGCGGTGCTTGCGTCGCCTTGATCACGGGCACATGGCGCAGCCCGAACCACCGACCTGCCAGGTGTGCTCCTGATCGACGAAGAGCCCCCGCTGACTCGGCCGCTCCCAGCTCGCGCCCTCACCAGGTCGCCGTAGACCCGGTCACCTGCTCGCCGTTGTCGCTCACGGAGACGGAAGTCGCGACGATGTGTGGCTCCGCCGGCCGGGTGAGCGCGCCGCTGACCTGCATCAACGGCCCGACCCGCTGACGGCTGTCACTCGATCGTGACCTACGGTGGCGGGCGCTCGGTGTCGTCGGCGGGTGCGGAGGTCGCAGTGGGTGGTCGGCGGGTCGATGCAGGGGTGACAGAGCGGGCCGGTGCCACAGGCGCACGACGCGGCCGGCGCACGAGCCTGCTCGCGGTCACCGTGCTCGCCGGGGCGCTCGCGCTCGCCGGATGCTCCACCTCGAGCGCCGGAGGCGACTGCAGCACCGACAAGGGCACCCTCGTCGTCGGGCTCATCGCGCCGCTGTCGGGCCCGTTGGCGAACATCGGTCTCGGGATGCGCGACTCGGCCGACCTCGCGGTGCGCCAGGCCAACGACCGGTGCGCCATCCCGGGCTACCGCCTCGAGCTGCAGAGCCGTGACGACCGCGGCGACCCGCCGACCGGGGCCGCCGCCGCAAAGGACCTCGCGGCGAACCCCGATCTGATCGGCGTCGTGGGGACCTACAACTCCTCGACGGCCCAGACGGTCCAGCCGGTGCTGGGCGACGCGGGCATCGTCCAGGTCTCCCCGGGCAACACGAACGTCTCGCTGACCCGCGGCGCCAACCCGGTCACCGCCCCGCTGCGGCAGTACCAGACCTACTTCCGGGTGGTGGCGACGGACGCCGTCCAGGGCCCCGCCGCGGCCGACCACCTCGCCGCGCTGGGCCGCACCCGGGTGGCCGTCGTCAGCGACGGTCAGACCTACGGCGAGGGCATCGCGGAGGAGTTCACCAAGCAGCTGGGCACGCGCGGGGGAGACGTCGTCCTGCGGATGACACTGCCCCCGGGATCGCCGCCCGCGGCCGCGGTCGCCGCCATCTCCCGCGCCGACCCCCAGGCCGTCTTCTACGGCGGGGAGTACCCCGACGCCGGGCCGCTCTCGCGCGCTCTGACCGGCCTGGGAATCCCGTTGATGGGCGGCGACGGCATCGTGGACCCCGACTACGCCACGGCGGGCGGCCGCGACGGTGACCTCGGCACGTCCATCGGGCCGCCCACGGACACCCTGCCCGGCGCCAAGGCGTTCATCGACGCCTACCGCGCGGCCGGCTATCGGGAGGCGTACGGGCAGTACGGCGCGTTCAGCTTCGACGCCGCCAACGTCGTCCTCGGCTCGGTCGGCACCGTCGTGGCCAACCGTGGTGGCGGAGAGTGGTCGAGCGCGCTGCGACCGGCTGTCGACCAGGCGGTCCAGGCGTACGACGCCGACGGGATCACCGGGCCCATCTCGTTCGACCGGTCCGGCGACGTCGGTTCGGGCGCCGTGACCGTGTATCGGATGGTCGGGGGCCGATGGATCCCCGACCGCAAGCAGCCGTAGAGCGTCACGAACTCGCCGATCAGCTGACCCCGCGACGACGGGGCGTGACGGTTCCCGCGGCCCTCATGATCACCAGCACTTCTACACCGGCGGCGTGCTCGACCGGTAGAGGCAGGTGAGCTTCGCGGTGCAGACGCGGCGCCCGTCGTCGTCGGAGACGACGATCTCGAAGGTCCCGACGGTCCGGCCCACCGACAGCGGTGTGCACACCGCGGTGACGTGGCCCGAGGTGGCCGAGCGGTGGTGGGTGCAGGAGAGCTCGAGGCCGACGGGGCGGAGGTCGTCCTTGCGGTTGAGGTAGGCGGCCGTCGACCCGAGGGTCTCGGCCAGCACCCCGTTCGCGCCGCCGTGCAGCAGGCCGAACGGCTGGCGGTTCCCGGCGACCGGCATCGTCGCGACCATCCGCTCCGGGGCCCACTCGGTGACCTCGATGCCCATCCGCGCGGCGAGCTGCTCCTCGGGGTAGGCCACCTGGAGGTCGGGGACCGCGGTCTGCTCGGGTACGTCTGCCACGGCGATCATGCTAGGACCGCGGCTACGCGAGGCCGAGGGAGACTGTCGGACCCCCCTGGCAGACTCGGGTCCGTGGTGGCGACGACAGCGGCGGTGAAGTCCTCGAGCAGCGCGACGGCGGGTGCGCCCGGCGAGGAGGCGGGCGGCGCGCGCCTGCTGCTGCTCGACGGTCACTCCCTGGCGTACCGGGCGTTCTTCGCGCTGCCCAGCGAGAACTTCACCACGACGTCGGGTCAGACCACCAACGCGGTCTACGGCTTCACGTCCATGCTGATCAACCTGCTGCGCGACGAGACGCCGACGCATGTGTGCGTGGCCTTCGACGTGTCCCGCCAGAGCTTCCGCTCCGAGACCTACGCGGCGTACAAGGCCAACCGCAGCTCCACCCCGGACGAGTTCCGCGGCCAGATCGATCTGATCAAGGACATCCTCGCCACGCTGAACATTCCGGTGGTCACGCGCGAGGGGTTCGAGGCGGACGACGTCATCGCCACGCTCACCACCCAGGCCGTCGCCGAGGGCATGCGCGTCTCGATCTGCACGGGTGACCGGGACGCGTTCCAGCTCGTGACCGACGAGGTCACGGTCCTCTACCCCCGCAAGGGCGTGTCGGACCTGGCGCGCTACACGCCCGAAGCGGTCGAGGAGCGCTACACCCTCACCCCCGAGCAGTACCCGGACTTCGCCGCCCTGCGCGGCGACCCCAGCGACAACCTCCCGAGCATCCCGGGGGTGGGGGAGAAGACCGCGCAGAAGTGGATCCGCGAGTTCGGCTCGCTCGACGCGCTGGTCGAGCGGGTGGACGAGGTCCGCGGCAAGGCGGGCGACGCCCTGCGCGAGCACCTGTCCTCGGTGGTGCTCAACCGCCAGCTCACCGAGCTGGTGCGCGACGTCGAGCTCGACGTCACGCCCGCGGAGCTCGAGGTCCGTTCGTGGGACCGCGACGCGGTGCACCGGCTCTTCGACGAGCTCGAGTTCCGCGTGCTGCGCGAGCGCCTCTTCTCCACCCTCACCGCCGCCGAGCCCGAGGCCGACGAGGGCTTCGAGCTGCACGGCGTGGTGCTGGAGCCGGGCTCGGTCGGCGACTGGCTCGACGCGCACGCCCGCGACGGCGGCCGTGTCGGCATCTCCTTCCGGGGCACCTGGGGCCAGGGCACCGGAGACCTGCACGGCGTGGCACTCGCTGCCGCTGACGGCGAGGCGGCGTCGGTCGATGTGCGCGCGCTGAGCCCGGAGGACGAGACGGCGCTCGCGGCGTGGCTCGCGGACCCGGACGTGCCGAAGGCCGGCCACGAGGTCAAGGGCCCGAGCCACGCGGTGCGGGCGCGCGGGTGGCAGCTCGAGGGGGTCACCAGCGACACCGCCCTCGCGGCCTATCTGGCCCGCCCCGGGGAGCGCAGCTTCGACCTCGCCGACCTGGTGCTGCGCTACCTGCGTCGGGAGCTGCGGGCCGAGGAGTCCGACGCGGCCGGCGGGGAGCAGCTCACCCTCGATGGGGGCGAGGAGGAGGCCGACGAGACGGCGGCGCAGACCGAGATGCTGCGCGCCCGGGCCGTGGCGGACCTCGCCGACGCCCTCGACGCCGACCTCGCCGAGCGCGGCGGCACCGCGCTGCTCACCGACCTCGAGCTGCCACTCCTGCGGGTGCTGGCCGACCTCGAGGCCGCGGGCGTGGCGGTGGACGTCAGCGCGCTGCAGGAGCTCGAGTCGGAGTTCGGCGGGCGGGTGTCGTCGGCGGCGCAGTCCGCGTACGACGTCATCGGCAAGGAGATCAACCTCGGGTCACCCAAGCAGCTGCAGGTCGTGCTGTTCGACGAGCTGCAGATGCCGAAGACGAAGCGGACGAAGACCGGCTACACCACCGACGCCGACGCGCTGCAGACGCTGAACGAGACGAACCCGCACCCCTTCCTGGAGCACCTGCTCGAGCACCGCGACGCCACGCGCCTGCGGGTCACGGTCAAGGGACTGCTCGACAGCGTCACCGACGACGGGCGCATCCACACCACGTTCAACCAGACGATCGCGCGCACCGGCCGGCTGTCCTCGACCGAGCCGAACCTGCAGAACATCCCGGTCCGCACCGAGGCGGGCCGGCGGATCCGTGACACGTTCGTCGTCGGGGCGGACTCGGCCGCCGGGGCCTACGCCGAGCTGATGACCGCCGACTACTCGCAGATCGAGATGCGGATCATGGCGCACCTGTCGGTGGACGCCGAGCTGATCGAGTCGTTCAAGTCCGGCGAGGACTTCCACTCCGTCACCGCGGCCAAGGTGTTCGGTGTCGCGGAGAACGAGGTGAGCCAGGCCCAGCGCGCGAAGATCAAGGCGATGAACTACGGCCTGGCCTACGGGCTGTCCGCCTACGGGCTCTCCGCGCAGTTGCGGACCTCCACCGAGGAGGCCAAGGAGCTCATGGAGGAGTACTTCGCCCGCTTCGGCGGGGTGCGGGACTACCTGCGCCAGGTGGTCGACCAGGCCCGCAAGGACGGCTACACGAGCTCTATCCTCGGGCGCCGCCGCTACCTGCCCGACCTCACCACCGACAACCGGCAGCGGCGGGAGATGGCGGAGCGGATGGCGCTCAACGCGCCGATCCAGGGCAGCGCCGCCGACATCGTCAAGGTCGCGATGCTCGGGGTGCACGCGGCGCTGCGCGAGGAGGGCCTCCGCAGCCGGATGCTGCTGCAGGTGCATGACGAACTGGTGCTCGAGCTCGCCCCGGGGGAGCGGGAGCAGGTCACCGAGCTGGTGCGCCGCGAGATGGGGGCGGCGTTCGAGCTCGACGTGCCGCTGGAGGTCTCCGTGGGGTACGGCCCGTCGTGGGACCGGGCGGCGCACTAGCGACGCCGGGCCGCCTGGTGCCCCGCCTCGAACGGAGTTAGGTTCGGGCCGGCGTGCAAGGGGGCCCGGCATGAGCAGTCCCGCAGTGGCGTTGAGCTCCGCTCGCTGGCGGCGTCTGCTTCCCCTCGCGTTCATCACCTATTCGTTCGCCTACCTCGACCGGTCGAACTACTCGATCGCCGCGGCCGGCGGCCTCACCGAGAAGCTCAGCATCAGCCCCGCCCAGTCGGGGCTGCTCGGTGGGCTCTTCTTCATCGGCTACTTCCTCTTCCAGGTCCCGGCCGGCAGCTACGCGGAACGGCGCAGCGTCAAATCGCTGATGTTCTGGTCGCTGGTGGCGTGGGGCGTCCTGGCCTCGCTGCAGGGCGTGGCGACCAGCTTCTGGTTCCTGCTGGTGGTGCGGTTCCTGCTGGGCGTGGTGGAGGCCGTCGTGCTCCCCGCCATGCTGGTCTTCCTGTCGCACTGGTTCACCAGCCGGGAACGGGGCCGCGCGGACACCGTCCTCATCCTCGGCAACCCCGTCACCTTGCTGTGGATGTCGGCCGTGTCGGGCTACCTGGTCGAGGCGGTCGGGTACCAGTGGATGTTCGTCATCGAGGGAGCACCGGCCATCGCGTGGGCCTTCGTGTTCCGAGCACTGGTCGAGGACCGCCCCCGGGACGCCGGGTGGCTCTCCGCCGACGAGCGCGAGGCCGTCGAGACGCAGCTGGCCGACGAACAGCGCTCGCTCCCTCCGGCCCGCGGCCTCCGGAAGGTGATGACGTCGTGGAACGCGGTGGTGCTGTCGGCCCAGTACCTGCTGTGGAGCGTCGGCGTCTACGGACTGGTCTTCTGGCTGCCGAGCATCATCCGGCGACTGACCGAGAGCGGGATCGGCACCAGCGGTGCGCTGACGGCGGTGGTCTACGCCGTCGCCATCGTGTTCATGCTCGTGGCGTCCACGTTCTCCGACCGGTTGCACCTGCGCCGGATCTTCGTCTGGCCCTTCCTGCTCCTGGCCGGCGGGTGCTTCATCGCGTCGTACGCCACCGGCGGCGGATCGTTCGTCGTCGCCTACGTGCTGCTGATCATCGCGGCCGGTGGAATGTACGCGCCGTACGGCCCGTACTTCGCCACGATCCCCGAGCTGTTCCTGGCCAGCGATGCGGCCCCGGCGACCGGAATGATCAACGCGTTCGGCGGGCTCGGCGGTTTCGTGGGCACGTACGTCGTGGGGCTGCTCGGCGGAGCGGGCTCGTCGGCCCCGTTCGTGTTCCTCGCGGCGTGCCTGTTCCTCGCGGCGGTGTTGATGTTCGTCGTGCGTCACCCCCGCCGGGGCGCCGACGCCACGGCCACCGACCCGTCCTCGACCGGGCAGCCCTCCTCCGGGCCGGCTCCCGGTCGCCTCGGCCGTGCCTGAGCCACGCACCGTCGCGGGCACGGAGATGATCGTCGCGATCACCACACCGCTGTCCGCGGAGCTGGTCGAGCGGGTCGTGCGCGTCGGGGACGGCGTCGAGGTCCGCTACGAACCCGACCTGCTTCCCCCGCCCCGCTACGCCAGCGACCACCGGGGAGACCCGGAGTTCCGGCGGACTACCGCGGGGCAGCGCCGCTGGCAGGAGATGCTCGGCGCCGCCCACGTGTTCTTCGGCATCCCCGGCGACGACCCCGAGCAGCTGGCCGAGGCGGTGGACGGCGGCAGCCCGCACCTGCGCTTCGTCCAGGCGACGGCAGCAGGCGCCGGCGAACAGGTGGCCGCGGCGGGGCTGTCGGCGCAGCAGTTGGAGCGGGTGATCGTGGCCAGCGCGAGCGGCGTCCACGCCGGTCCGCTCGGCGAGTTCGCGCTGTTCGGGTTGCTGGCGTTCGCCCGCGGGCTGCCACGGTTGCGTCGCGACCAGGCCGAGCGCCGATGGGATCACTACCCCACGCGGGAGCTGGCCGGCCGCACGGTCGCCGTCCTGGGGACCGGCGCCATCGGCACCCGGATCGCGCAGCTGTGCCGTGCCCTGAGCATGATCGTGGTGGGCGTGAACTCGACCGGCCACACCGCCGACGAGGCGTTCGACCAGGTCGTCGGGACCACCGCGCTGCCCGAGCTCGCTCCGCGCGCGGACGCGCTGGTGATCACGCTGCCCGCGACCGCGGAGACCGTCGGGCTGGTCGACGCCACGCTCCTGGCCGCGCTACCCTCGGGCGCCATCCTCGTCAACGTCGGCCGAGGTCGGGTGATCGACGAGGAGGCCCTCGTGGCCGCGCTGCAGAACGGTCGGCTCGCGGGCGCCGCGCTCGACGTCACCGCCCGGGAGCCCCTCCCTCCCACGAGCGCGCTGTGGACCATGCCCACGGTGCTCCTCAGCCCGCACACCGCGGCCCTCTCGCCCCGGGAGAACGAGCGCATCGTCGACCTGTTCGTCGACAACCTCCACCGTCTGCTCGAGGGACGCGAGGTGCGCAACCGCATCACCGCACGCCGCCGGTACTGATTCCCGGCCCGAGGACTCGGCCGCACCTCTGGTACAGCCCGGTACCAGGCGATACAGTGGTACGTATGAGTACCGATGTGGGTGTCCCGCCCGTTGCCACTGAGGGCGGCGAGGGCGGCGAGCCGGAGCACCTCGACGTCGTCATCGTCGGCGCCGGGCTCTCCGGCATCGGCACCGCGTGTCACCTCGAGCGCGAGCAGCCGGGGCACTCCTATGCGCTCCTCGAGGCCCGCGACGACCTCGGCGGCACCTGGAACCTCTTCCGCTACCCGGGCGTCCGCTCGGACTCCGACATGCACACCCTCGGGTTCCGGTTCCGCCCCTGGCCGGACACCGTCGCCCTCGCCGACGGACCGTCGATCCTCGAGTACGTGCGCGACACCGCCCAGGAGTACGGCGTCGACCGGCACATCCGCTACGGCACCCGGGTCACCCACGCCGCCTGGTCGAGCGAGGACCAACGCTGGACGCTCACTCTCACCACTGCGACCGGCGAGCAGCCCCTGACCTGCTCGTTCGTGCTGTGGTGCTCCGGCTACTACCGCTACGACCAGGGCTACACCCCGGAGCTCCCCGGCATCGAGAACTACGGCGGCACCATCGTCCACCCCCAGCACTGGGACCCGGAGCTGGACTACGCGGGCAAGCGGGTCGTGGTCATCGGCTCGGGCGCCACCGCGGTGACCCTCGTGCCCGCCATGACGCAGGGGGAGGACCGCGCCGCCCACGTGACCCAGCTGCAGCGCACCCCGAGCTACGTGCTCTCGATCGGCCGCACCGACCCCGTGGCGGAGTTCCTGAACCGCTGGGTGCCGTCCCGGATCGCCGACCCGATCGTGCGGGCGAAGAACATCGCGCAGCTGATCGCGCTCTACCAGATCTCGCAACGCTTCCCGACCCTCGTGAAGGGCCTCCTGCGCAAGGGCGCGATCGCCCAGCTGCCCGAGGGCTACGAGGTCGACACCCACTTCAACCCGCCGTACGACCCGTGGGACCAGCGCATGTGCATGGTCCCCGACGGCGACCTGTTCAAGGCCATCCGCCGCGGCGACGCCGACATCGTCACCGACCGGATCGAGACCTTCACCGAGCGCGGGCTCCGGCTGCGCTCCGGGCAGGAGCTCGAGGCGGACATCGTGATCACCGCGACGGGCCTGAACCTGCAGATGTTCGGTGGAGCCGGCCTGGAGGTCGACGGCGAGCCGGTGCACCTGCCTGACACCATGGCCTACCGCGGCATGATGCTGTCCGGGGTGCCCAACCTGGTCTTCATGATCGGGTACACCAACGCCTCCTGGACGCTCAAGGTCGACCTGGTCGCCGAGTACTTCTGCCGCCTCCTCGGGTGGATGGAGGCCCACGGCAAGGGCGTCGCGGTCCCGCAGCGCGACCCCGCGGTGGGGGAGCGCCCGCTGCTCGACTTCGACGCCGGCTACGTCCAGCGCTCCATCCACGAGCTGCCCAAGGGCGGCGACCGTGCTCCGTGGACGCTCGCGATGAACTACGCGATCGACGCGGTCGCGTTGCGCCGGGCCCGGGTGGACGAGGGGATGCGCTTCGAGCCCGCGCGCACCCCGGTCCGGGCGTGACCGGCGGGGTGGGGGGAGGGGTCGCCGTCGGCGTCGTCGCCCCGGGCGCGATGGGTGTCGCGCTCGGGCGCTGCCTCGCCGCCGGCGGGCACCGGGTGCTCACGACGGCGGCGGGGCGCTCGGCCGCGACGGCCCGCCGCCTCGCCGACGCCGGGATCGCCGACGCCGGATCCATGGACGCCGTCGTCGGGGGAGCGTCGCTGGTGATCAGCGTCGTCCCGCCCGCGCAGGCCCGGGCCACCGCCGACGAGATCGCCGCGAGCGCGCGACGCACCGGCGCACGACCGCTCCTGCTCGAGGCGAACGCAGTGTCGCCGGCGACGGTGACGGAGGTCGCCGCGACGCTGCGCACTGCGGACCTCGAGGTGGTCGACGCCGCGATCTCCGGTCCCCCGCCCCGGCCCGGCGCCGAGCACCCCACAAGGATCTTCTCGGCCGGCCCGCGAGCGGTCGAGGCCGCCGCGCTGGAGGTCCCCGGGGTGCGCTGGGTCGTCATCGAGGGCGACCTCGGCGCGGCCAGCGCCGCGAAGATGTGCACCGCGTCCGTGCGCAAGGGCCACCAGGCGCTGCTCGCGCACGCCCTGCTCACCGCGGAGCACCATGGCGTCCTCGACACGGTGCTCGCGGACCTGCGCCTGGACTTCCCCCACGACGACGTCCGCCACGCCGCCGCCGCGGTGACCAAGGCGTGGCGGTTCGCCGACGAGATGGACGAGATCGCGGCGACCCAGGCCGACGCGGGCCTGACCCCGGACCTCTTCGCCGCGATGGCGGAGGTCTACCGCCGCCTCGCGACGCCGGACTGGGGGACGCGGCGCCCCGAGGACGTGCTCGCCGGGCTCACCTCGCCCGCGGGGCTGCGCCCGCACCCGGACGACTGCTGACCCCTCCGGTCCGGGAACGCGGCAGGGGGGCGGCCGGCCCCGAGTCGGCCTGACAATGCTCCGAGTGGACACAGTTCGAGCCCGGACGGCCCATCACGTGACCTCGCTGCTCCGCCATTCGCGCCAATCGGCTCGTCATCACCAACAACGTCGTCCAGAAGGTCGGCGAGTCGGCCGTGGCCGGAGCAGCTTCCCGACGAACGGTGCTCGCCTCGCTCCGTCGCGAAACAGACTCGGGGAGTGCGAACAAATGGCCGAGGCGATCAGGAGGCGTTCGCCTGCGTGCTCACCGTCGTCCGTCGCAATTCCGCGCAGCGTCCAGCCCTGTTCGGCGTCGGTCGCAGGCACGCCCGGTTTCCCGATCGTCGAACGAGGACCACCAGGAACGGCAGCGGGAATTGTGGCGTGTACGCTTCCCCGCCGACCCCCGGCGGACGCCGGGCCCCCGATGCCGACGACGATCAGCGAGGTGCGCTGGTGTCCGAGACGAGCCCAGCCGTGCGAGGACGTCCCGCGTGGACCGAGGTCGTGCTCCGATACGTGCCGCGCGGCGGGATGCTCGAGGATGCGGAGTGGAAACACCGTCACCGCCTCCTGGTCTGGGTGCTCGCGCTCCACGTTCCCGCTCTCACGGCCTTCGGACTCGCCGAGGGGTGGAGCCCGAGAGTTGTCCTCCCGGTGGCCCTCGCGATCGGTCTGATCACCTTCGCCTCCGCCCTCGGTGAGCGGCGGCACCCCGCGTCGCTGCTGGTCGCCCTCGGCTTGACCTCCTGCTCGGTCGTGCTCGTCGCCTTCTCGCACGGCTCCACCGAGGCGCACTTCCACTTCCTCGTCGTCATCGGCTTCCTCGCGCTGTACCAGGACTGGATCCCCTTCCTGGCGTACATCGCGCTCACCGCGCTCATCCACGGGCTCGGAGTTGCGCTGTACCCCGGGCTGATCTTCGGTCCCCATGCCGGTGAGACGAACCTGTGGGCGTGGTCGGCGCTCGACGAGCTGGCGGTGCTCGCCGCCGTCCTCGGCGTCGTGGTGGTCTGGCGGTTCACCGAGGATGCCCAGACCCAGCACGCCGACCTCGCCCATCGGCTCGCCCAGGCCGAGATCAACAGGAAACAGTTCGCGTCCGATCTGCTCCTCAATCTCTCCCGCCGTAACCAGGGCATGTTCCACCGCCAACTCGAGATCATCAACGATCTCGAGGAGAAGGAGCGCGACCCCGACCGGCTCGCGGAGCTGTTCCGCCTCGACCACCTCGCGACCCGGGTCCGACGGAACGCGGAGAGCCTGCTCGTCCTGTCCGGCGAGCAGCCGGCTCGCATGTGGTCCGAGCCGGTCGGACTGCGCGACGTCGTGCGTGCGGCCATCGCCGAGACCGAGGACCTCCAGCGCATCGTGTTCACCGTCGACGAGCAGCTCATGGTGATCGGCAGCGCGGTGTCCGATCTGACCCATCTGCTCGCCGAACTGGTCGAGAACGCCGTCCAGTACTCGCCGCCCACCAGCCCCGTCACGATGCAGAGCCGTCCCTACCATCCGGCCCCCGGCGCGCACCTGATCCTCATCGAGGACGCCGGGGTCGGCATGCCCGCCAAGGAGCTGGTCACCTCGAACGCCATCCTCGCGACGCCGAGGGACGTCGACGCGTCGGCGTCCCGCCGGCTCGGTTTCCACGTGGTGGCCCGGCTCGCCGCGCGGCACGGCATCGAGGTGTCGCTCACACCGACGCCGGGCTGTGGGCTGACCGCGGTCGTGATCCTTCCCGCGGCCCTGTTCGCCGGCGACTCCAGCGCCACGTCCAGTCCGATCCTGCCCTCGGTCCTGGCCTCACCCCACACCGACTGGATGGTCGCCCAGCGCCCGCGGGCCTTCGCGTCCCCGGCGACGGCGACCCCCGCCGCCGGGCCGCCGCCGGTCCCGACCTCTGGTCGCCACTCCTGGCCCGGTTCAGCCAGTCCTGCCGACGCGGCTCCGTCATCGCCGGAGCACGACGATGGCCGGCTCGGAGCCCACGAGGTCCCCACGGGAGCCGAGTCGGTCGCAAACGCTCACCACGGGATCGTCGCCGGCGAGCCGGCCGCCATCCCGGCCGGCGGCGGGAGGGGCACCGAGGGGGACCTGGGGGATCGTGCCGAACCACCCTGCGGTCGCCTGATCCACCCGGTGGTCGTGCCACCCCCGCGCGACCCGGGCTCCGGTCCGCAGCCGGTGGCCCCGACCCCCGCCCAGTCGCCCGACGAGCCGCCCGCGCCGGGCGCACGCACCCTGACCCGCCGGGTGCCGCAGAGCCACCTCGCGCCGGAGCTCGTCCGCGCCACCCCCGCACCCGACGCCGCGCGGCCGGCGGCGTCCGGCCCGCCCGACGAGGGGGCAGCCGGGGCTCTCTCCCGGTATCAGGCCAGTCGTCGCAGCGCCCAACGGTTGATCGACGGGTCCGAGGGCCCGGACGAGCGTCCTGATCAGGAAGGAACGCCGTCGTGAGCGGGTTCGCGCACTGGGATGGGCAACTGGACTGGCTACTCACGGACTTCGCCCGCGCCACACCCGGCGTCGTGCATGCGCTCGTCGTGTCCTCGGACGGGCTGCGCCTGGCCGCCACGTCCGAGGTGTCGCAGGCGCTGGCCGACCAGCTCGCCGCGGCGACGTCGGGACTGGTCAGCCTCGCCCGCGGGACGGCGACGCTGCTCGGTGCCGAGCCGGTCCACCAGACCATCGTGGAGACGGCGGGCGGTTACCTGTTCGCCACCTCGATCAGCGCCGGCTCGGTCCTGGCAGTGTTCACCACGCGCGAGGCCGACATGGGCCTGGTGGGGTACGAGATGACCATGCTCGCGACGCGGGTGGGTCACGCCCTCGCCCCGGACGGCCGGCCCGATCGGGCGCCCGCCAGTCAGTGATCATGGATCACGGCTTCGACGCGCCGAGGGGCGGGGGACGGGTCGTTCCCAACTACGCGCTGACCAGCGGCCGCACCCGCGGGAACGGCCGCGAGCTGCCGGTCGAGGCGCTCGTCACCGCCACCGAGCACGGCCAGGCCCAGCGATTCGCGCTGCAGCCGGAGTACCGCCGGATCGTGGAGGCCTGTTCGGACCCCCAATCGCTCGTGGAGATCGGATGCCTGCTGAACGTGCCGGTCGGGGTCGCTCGCGTCCTGGTCGGCGACCTCGTCGATGCCGACCACCTCGCGGTCCACCTTCCCCTGGTCGACGCCCACGGCCGGCCCCGACGCGAACTGCTCGAGAGGCTCCTCGATGGACTCCGCGCCCACTGATCGCCCGCCTGTGACCAGCACGGTGGCGGCACCCCTGCCCCTGAAGGTCATGATCGCCGGTGGTTTCGGGGCGGGTAAGACGACGCTGGTACACGCCCTCTCCGAGATCCCGCCACTGTCGACCGAGCAGGAGATGACGAGCCTGTCGGTCGGGGTGGACGACGCCGAGGCCGTCCCGGACAAGCGGACGACGACGGTCGCTATGGACTTCGGCCGCATCACCGTCGACGACTCGTTGATCCTCTACCTGTTCGGTACACCTGGACAGTCGCGCTTCTGGTTCATGTGGGACGAGCTGGCCCGCGGCGCCGTCGGCGCGGTCGTGCTGGTCGACCTCCGACGCGTCGACGACTGCTTCCCCTCGATCGACTACTTCGAGAACCGGGGCCTGCCGTTCGTGGTCGCGATCAACAACTTTCCGGAGTCGTCCGAGTTCGCCGACGCGGTGGTCCGCGATGCGCTCGCGCTGAGGGCCGACTGCCCGGTGATCCGGATGGATGCCCGGGACGATGCCTCCGCGTTGGCCACACTCGTGAGGCTCGTCGAGCACGCCCTAGAACTCCGAGACTGAGAATGCTCGGCCATTCGATGCCGGCATGGGCGGACGGCCCATTTACCGTTGGTTCCCCTGCACGAAGGTGGCGTGGTTGGGCGCCGAGAAACGACCGTTGGACTCCGCGGACTCGCGGGGGTTCGATTCTTCGGAGGACCGAGCTAGGCTCCCGTACAACGACCGCGAAGCCTTCCCCACGATGCGCCGCCGCGGATCCCTGCGCGCGCAGATCGGAATTGCCATGGCCTGTCCGCACGCGTCGACATGCCCACTCTTCCCGTTGATGAGCGCGAGCCTGAACGAGTGGCGTCGCTACTACTGCGAGAGTCCCACCGGGTCACAGGAGTGCGCGCGGTACATCCGGTCGAGCCGGGGCGAGATTGTGCCTCTCGGCCTGCTACCCAACGGGCGGCACGCCCAGCACATCCAGGGCGAGGCCGACGACGCCCCGGCCGGCACGACCACGGCCTCCACACCCACCCACGCCCCGGCTGCCGACCACGGGATGCCGGAGACCGCGCCGGCCTCGGGCTGGTTCGAGCAGATGAGACGCCCGGACCGGACAGCCCAGGCCGTGCGACCCCCCAAACCGCAGCTCACGGTGCGCCCGCGGGTGGCGGTTCGGGAACCGAGGAAGCGGACCGGGCCGGCGGGCCGAAAGCGAAGCTGGTGGACCCGATACACAGATTGGATGCAGAGCAGCATATGAGTGGCTACTGGCCGTGGTGGGCGGGCGCGATCGGGCTCGCCCTGGTCACAGTGAACTACACCCTCATGACCGACCGGTCGCTCGGCGTCTCCGGAACGTGGCAGCGGGTCGTGCACTGGCGCCGCGAGCGCGAGGCGGAGCGGCTCGACGACCACGTCGACCAACAGGCCCTCGTGGCGGCTCTGGCCGCCGGACCGGGCGCATCACCGTCGATGTCCGACACGGCGGCCGGAGGAGGCACCGCAGCCAGCGGCGGCACCGGGACCACCGTCGTCGGCGACCCGTCGGCCGGGCACGACGGCGGCACCTCGGGCGCCGTGGCGGGCTCCGAGGCCGTCCCGCCGCGGCGGCTCCCGCTCGCCACGCAGGTAGCGCTCCTGGTGTCGATCGTCCTGGGCGGGATGCTCGCGGCCGCCGTCAGCGGCCGGCTCCAGCTGCGGTTCGACATGGGCGAGGCCTACCGCACGCTGGTGACCGGAGATCCGCTTCTCATGGTCGTGACGCTGTTCGTCGGGGGTGTGCTGGTCGGCTTCGGCACGCGCCTGGCCGGAGGCTGCAGTTCGGGCCACGGGCTCAGCGGCTGCGGGCGCCTGTACCCGATGAGCTTCCTGGCCACCGCGGTGTTCTTCGGCACCGCGGTCCTCGTCTCGTTCCTGCTGGCGGCGTGATGCGCACCCGCGGGGCGATGCTCTTCGCCAACATCATCGCCGGGCTCGCGCTCGGCTTCGTGGTGGACAACATCGGGTTCGCCGACTTCGGCGAGCTCAACCGCATGTTCACCTTCGCCGACCTACGCATGCTGCTGTCCTTCGCCGGCGCCGTCGCGATCATCGCGCTGGTCTTCGCCTTGCTCCGCCTCCGTCGCGTGCCGCGCACCTATCACGCCGGCATCGTGCCGGGCGCGGCGCTCTTCGGCATCGGCTGGGCGATCTCAGGGGGGTGCCCGGCAATCCCGCTGGTGCAGCTGGGCAGCGGCTACCTGCCGGCCGCCGCGACGATCCTCGGCATCGTGGTCGGGGTCCGGCTGTGCCGCTGGGTGACCACCCGCGTCCCCATCGACACCGGGTCCTGCGACACCTGACGCTGTCCCGGGCGGAGGTGTCCGCCGCCCGGGCCGGCTCAGGTCCGGGTGGAGGTCGGGCCGTACCCGACCGCCTGGGCGATGCCGTACCGGGCTGCGCCCGGTGCTGGTACGACGGGGCCGCGCGAGCCTCGAGCCGGGCGCCGTCCCTCTCGGACCGTGCCCCGGCTACCGCATGCCCCCCGCCGGGCGGACCTCCCACAGCGTCCACAGCGGCGCGTAGCCGGCCCGGGGCCAGAACACCGAGGACAGCGGGTTGGGCGGGTTGTAGTAGAGATAGGTCCCGCGGACCGGGCTGCCGCGGACACCGGCCTCGATCGCGGAGAGCGCCGTGGCGGCGAGGCGCGCGCCCACCCCGCGCCCACGCTCGGCGGCGGTCACCGAGGTGCAGTTGACGTACCCCCACAGCCCGGCCGGCAGCAGGTTCGCCAGCCACGTGCCCGGGGCGGCCTCGGCGTGGCCGCACTCGATCATCCCGACCACGACGCCGTCGCGCTCGGCCAGCCACGTCGGTTCCCCACGGCCGAGCCGGTCGCGGATCGTGGTGCGCTTGACCTTCTCGGCGTCGGGCCGCAGGAGCGATCCGCCGACCTGGCTGGAGTAGGCGAGCTCCTCGAGGGCGAGCCGCACGCACGCCTCGAGGTCGGTCGGCTCGGCCCGGCGCAGCGCCAGCGTCGGGTCGCGGGCCGGCTCCGGCACCGTGCCGGGACCGCGCACGGCCAGCACGGCGAGCGGGACCAGTCCGTGGTCGAGGAAGACCCGGGTCGCGACGACGTCGCGGCTGGGCCAGGTCACGACGGCCGCGGAGTCCTCGTCGCGCAGCACCGCGGGAAGGACGTGCCCGCGCCAGGCGTCGACCAGCGCGTGCAGCGGTCCGTGCCCGGCAGCACCGATCACCGGATGCAGCTCGCTGACCTGGGCGGCCGACCACAGCAGCGGACCGCTGCCCACGGGCCACACGTGGTGGGTGACGACGCCGGCCGCGTGGTGCGGCGGGGTCCCGACGACGAGGACGTCGCCCGGCGGAGGTGCCGCGGCGCGCGGCAGCCGCGCGTCGAGGGCGGCGAAGCGGCGGCGCTGGACCTCCAGCAGGTCGGCGACGACCTGCGCGGGGGAGTCCGGGGTCACCGCCCGCGGGCCGCCGGTCATCGCGGGTGACCAACCCCGGGAGCCGGGCCCGCCCCCTTATCGGCGTGCTCAGTTGCTCGCTCGGGTCCACGCCCGCCGTCGGGACCCTGGGGCCGGCGGCAGCAGAAGATCGCGGTCCCGGGGAACAGGGCGCCGCGCAGCGGCGACCACTGGCCCCACACCTCGTGGAGGTCCGGCGGCCACTCGGGCTCGACGAGGCCCTCGAGCACGAGCCCGGCCCCGACGACGTCCGCCACCCGGTCACCGAGGGTGCGGTGGTGCTCGACGTAGACGATCCGGCCGTCCCCGTCGGCCTCGGCGTAGGGCGTCCGGTCGAAGTAGGACTGGGTGACCCGCAGGCCGTCCTCGCCGGGGTCGTCCGGGAAGATCCAGCGCATGGGGTGGTTCACCGCGAACACCCACCGCCCGCCGGGGCGCAGCACCCGGGCGACCTCGGCCATGAGCCCCGCGGTGTCGGCCACGAAGGGCACCGCGCCGAAGGCCGAGCAGGCGAGGTCGAAGGTCGCGTCGGGGAAGGGGAGTCGGGAGGCGTCGGCCTGCACCAACGGCACGGCGATCCCGGAGCGCGCGTCCGCGGCGCGCGCCTCGCGGAGCATGCCGGCCGAGAGGTCGAGCCCGACCGCGTCGGCGCCGTGGTCGACCAGCCAGCGCGAGCAGGACGCCGCCCCGCACCCGACCTCGAGCACCCGGGCGCCCACGAGCGAGGCCGGCGGCCCGAGCAGCTCGGCGTCGGCCTCGCGCAGCCGCTCCGGGCACCAGACGAAGTCGACGTCGCCCAGGAAGGCCCCGTGCTCGGCCTGGTAGGCGGCGGCCTCGTCGTCCCACCACGTCCGGGACGCGGCCACCGACTCCGCTGCCCCGACCGGCCGCGCGACAGTGCCAAGGATGCCCGCCGGGCCCTCCGGGCGGGGCGGCGGCGTCGCGGAGCCGGCGCTCATGGGGGCATCCTGACACGCCGTCCGAGTCCTCTTGACGGGCGCCGACACGGCTCGCGGCGCGCCGGGACGAGCGCGGTCTGGCCCGTTTGCCGGGCGCGATCGGCGATGGATACGATAGTGGTCCACGTCAGTGGTCTCGCCCTGTCCGGATCACCTCCGGCGGGCAGCGATCCCTCGGTCCCCCCGGGTGCCGATCACGCGTCAGGACGACGTCCGCCCTCGTGGGAAAGCGCCCACCCGACCGAGACCTGCCCATTCCCGGAGCCGTCCACCGTATGTCCATCGACACCCACACCGCCCCGAACACGACCAGCCCCCAGGTGGCTGTGAACGACATCGGGTCGGAAGAGGACTTCCTCGCTGCCATCGACAAGACGATCAAGTACTTCAACGATGGCGACATCGTCGAAGGCACCATCGTCAAGGTCGACCGCGACGAGGTCCTCCTCGACATCGGCTACAAGACCGAGGGCGTCATCCCCTCGCGCGAGCTGTCCATCAAGCACGATGTCGACCCCCACGAGGTCGTCGCCGTCGGCGACGAGGTCGAAGCCCTCGTCCTCCAGAAGGAGGACAAGGAGGGCCGGCTGATCCTGTCCAAGAAGCGCGCCCAGTACGAGCGCGCCTGGGGCACGATCGAGCAGCTCAAGGACAACGACGAGCCGGTCAAGGGCACCGTCATCGAGGTCGTCAAGGGTGGTCTCATCCTCGACATCGGCCTCCGCGGCTTCCTCCCCGCCTCCCTGGTCGAGATGCGCCGCGTCCGCGACCTCCAGCCGTACGTCGGCAAGGAGATCGAGGCCAAGATCATCGAGCTGGACAAGAACCGCAACAACGTGGTGCTGTCCCGCCGCGCCTGGCTGGAGCAGACCCAGTCGGCGGTGCGCAGCGAGTTCCTCAACCAGCTCGCCAAGGGCCAGATCCGCAAGGGTCAGGTCTCCTCGATCGTCAACTTCGGCGCGTTCGTCGACCTCGGCGGGGTCGACGGTCTGGTCCACGTCTCCGAGCTCTCCTGGAAGCACATCGACCACCCGAGCGAGGTCGTCGAGGTGGGCCAGGAGGTCACGGTCGAGGTCCTCGACGTCGACCTGGACCGCGAGCGGGTCTCGCTGTCGCTCAAGGCGACGCAGGAGGACCCGTGGCGCCAGTTCGCGCGGACCCACCAGATCGGCCAGATCGTGCCCGGCAAGGTCACCAAGCTGGTGCCCTTCGGTGCGTTCGTCCGGGTCGACGAGGGCATCGAGGGCCTGGTCCACATCTCCGAGCTGGCCGAGCGCCACGTGGAGGTGCCCGAGCAGGTCGTCCAGGTCGGCAACGACGTCATGGTCAAGGTCATCGACATCGACCTCGACCGTCGCCGCATCTCGCTGTCGCTGAAGCAGGCGAACGAGGGCATGACGCCGGAGACCGAGTTCGACCCGGCCCTCTACGGCATGGGCGCCGAGTACGACGACGCCGGCAACTACATCTACCCGGAGGGCTTCGACCCCGACTCCGGGGAGTGGCGCGAGGGCTTCGAGTCCCAGCGCGAGGAGTGGGAGCGCCAGTACCAGGCGGCCTACGCCCGCTACCAGCAGCACATCGCCCAGCTGCAGCGCACCGCGGAGCAGGAGGCGGAGGCCGCCGAGGCGGCGCCGGCCAACTACTCCTCGGGCGGCCCCGCGTCCGCCGAGGACGAGGAGGACGAGGGGGCCGCGCCCGCCGCCTCGCCCAACGACCCGGGCCAGGGCCCGCCGTCGGCCTCCGGCGGCGGCGCGCTCGCCAGCGACGCCCAGCTCGCCGCGCTGCGGGAGAAGCTCTCGGGCAACTGAGTTCGCGCTGACGCGCGTGTGCGTGCGTTTCCGTGCTCCAGCACGACAGTGTTCTGAGCACACCGATAGGGCACGCACACGACCGAAGGTCGAACCGCGGGTCGCGTTGACCACATACGCCACATGGCTAACCTGCGTCACACCAGCATCACCGACGCAGGGGAGTGGGAATGGCCTGGGGACGACGCCGCCACGCCGGCCGGCACCGGCTGGGCGCGGCCGGGCTGACGTGGTGCGGGGAGTACGTCGCGGTGGCCACCGCCCTCGACGGACCGGCGGTCGCGCGCCGCGGGCTGTTCGAGACGCTCTTCGCCACGGCGCGCCACGCGCTCGGCGCCCCCGCCTGATCCCTCCCGCCCGTCGGCGGCCGTCGGCCCGATCGGGCAGACTGCGCGCCGTGCTGCGCGTGGGGCTGACCGGCGGGATCGGGGCGGGCAAGTCGACGGTCGCGGCGGAGCTCTCCGAGCTCGGGGCGATCGTCGTGGACGCGGACCGGATCGCGCGGGAGGTCGTCGAGCCCGGTACGGACGGTCTCGCGGAGGTCGTGGCCGCGTTCGGCGAGGACGTCCTCGACGACGAGGGCCGCCTGGACCGGCCGGCCCTGGGCCGCGTGGTGTTCGGGGACGAGGAGGCGCGCACCCGCCTCAACGGCATCCTGCACCCGCGCATCGGCGCCCGGACCGCCGAGCTCATCGCGGCCGCACCCGACGACGCCGTCGTCGTGCACGACGTCCCGCTGCTCGTCGAGAACGGCATGGGGCCTGCGTTCGCGCTGGTCGTCGTGGTGGACGCGCCCGCGGAGGTGCGGGTGCAGCGGTTGGCCGAGACCCGTGGGATGGGCGAGGACGACGCCCGGGCCCGCATCCGTGCCCAGGCGTCCGAGGCGGACCGTCGGGCGGCGGCCGACGTGTGGATCGACAACGTGGGTGACGTCGAGACGGTGCAGGCGACGGTGCGCGCGCTGTGGTCCGAGCGGATCGTGCCGTTCGAGGCCGGGGTGCGCGAGGGTCGGGCGGCGCCCTGGCCGGACGATGTCGTCGATCCCGACCCGACGTGGCCGGAGCAGGCCCGGCGGGTGGCGGCGCGGGTCGAGCTGGCCGGGCAGGGGCACGTCGACGGGGTGGAGCACGTCGGGCCGACCGCCCGGGCCGGGCGCGCCGCGCCCGACGTCCTCGACCTGGTGGTGCACGTGACCGGGAGCGACCGCACGGGGGAGCTCGCGGCGGCGCTGGCCGGGGCCGGCTTCCCACGGGTGGACGAGGACCTGCACGGCAGCGCGGATCCGGGGCGCCCGGTGAAGGTGCGGCTCCGTCGCTCGTGAGCTCCGTCCACCTACCACGGCCAGTCCAGCACCACCCCGCGCGTCGCGAGCCAGGCGTCGAGGTCGTGCCCGTGCTCGGCGATCCCGGCGTGCACCGTCGTCGCCGTCCTGAGCGCCCGCTCCGCGGCGTCCGGGGCGAGGAGGCCCGCGGCCACCGCCTCGACGAACTCGTCGACGTCGAGCAGCTCGGTGCGCTCCCCGGTGCGCACGACGAGGTCGAGGTAGTGGTCGACAGTGGTCCAGACGGCTCCGTCGTGGTGCACGTCGGCGATGTCGACGTAGAAGTCCTGGAGCCGCTCGTGCCCGGGCTGGAACCGGAAGTCGGTGACGCGGATGCCGAGGTCCGGGAGCAGCCACGAGCGCATGTGGTCGAGCGTCGGGTGGCCCGGCATCGGCCGGCTGAGGTAGAGCCCGAACGGTTCCTCGCGGTAGAGGTCGACGGTCCGGACGAAGCCCTTCGGGTCGGTGTTCGTGCCCTCGTCCACGGCGAAGGTCTCGACCTTCGGGGGATGCAGCGCCACGGCCCGGGACCCTAACGAGCGGTGCCGTTCCGGCGGGAAGAGACTGTCAGGGGGTCGGGTTAGCCTCGGTGACATGGCGTTCGCGACCGAGGTCCCCGGTGCTGCCCGTGATGCCCACGAGGCCCACCCGGGCACGTTGCTGGACAACCCCGAGGGCCTTCCGGACGACGCCCTCGCCGAGTCCGAGTTCCGCCCGATCAGCGAGATCGAGCGCACCGGCGAGCCGTTCAAGGTCGTCAGCCCCTACCAGCCGGCGGGTGACCAGCCGGCGGCCATCGACGAGCTCGAGCGCCGCGTCAAGGCGGGGGAGCACGACATCGTGCTGCTCGGCGCCACCGGTACCGGGAAGTCGGCCACCGCGGCGTGGTTGATCGAGCGGGTGCAGCGACCCACGCTCGTGATGGCGCCGAACAAGACGCTGGCCGCGCAGCTGGCGAACGAGCTGCGCGAGCTGCTGCCGAACAACTCCGTCGAGTACTTCGTCTCGTACTACGACTACTACCAGCCCGAGGCGTACATCGCGCAGACCGACACCTACATCGAGAAGGACTCCTCGATCAACGAGGACGTCGAGCGGCTGCGTCACTCGGCCACGTCCAACCTCCTGCTGCGCCGGGACACCGTCGTGGTCGCCTCGGTGTCGTGCATCTACGGCCTCGGCACGCCGCAGTCCTACCTCGACCGCTCGGTGAAGCTCGAGGTCGGCGAGGAGATCGACCGCGACACGCTGCTGCGCGCGTTGGTCGACGTCCAGTACACCCGCAACGACATGGCCTTCGCCCGTGGCACGTTCCGGGTGCGCGGCGACACCGTGGAGATCATCCCGGCCTACGAGGAGCTGGCGATCCGCATCGAGTTCTTCGGCGACGAGGTCGAGGCGCTCTACTACCTCAACCCGCTCACGGGCGATGTGGTCAACCAGGTCGAGGACGTGCGCATCTTCCCGGCGACCCACTACGTCGCCGGGCCGGAGCGCATGGAGAAGGCGATCAAGGGCATCGAGGCCGAGCTCGAGGAGCGCCTCGGCGAGCTTGAGAACCAGGGCAAGCTGCTCGAGGCCCAGCGGTTGCGCATGCGCACCAGCTACGACATCGAGATGATGCGCCAGGTCGGGTTCTGCTCGGGGATCGAGAACTACTCCCGGCACATCGACGGCCGCGGCCCCGGCACCGCGCCCGCCACGCTGATCGACTACTTCCCGAACGACTTCCTGCTCGTCATCGACGAGTCCCACGTGACCGTGCCGCAGATCGGCGGCATGTACGAGGGCGACATGTCGCGCAAGCGCAACCTCGTCGAGTACGGGTTCCGGCTGCCGTCGGCGACCGACAATCGCCCGTTGACCTGGGAGGAGTTCGCCGACCGCATCGGGCAGACGGTGTACCTCTCCGCGACCCCGGGCGACTACGAGATGCGCCAGGCCGGCGGCGAGTTCGTCGAGCAGGTCATCCGCCCCACCGGCCTGGTCGACCCCGAGGTGGTCGTCAAGCCGACCAAGGGCCAGATCGACGACCTCATCGCCGAGATCCGCGCCCGGGTCGAGAAGGACGAGCGCACGCTGGTCACCACGCTCACCAAGAAGATGGCCGAGGACCTCACCGACTACCTGCTCGAGCTGGGGATCAAGGTCCGGTACCTGCACTCCGAGGTCGACACGCTGCGCCGCGTCGAACTGCTGCGCCAGCTGCGGTCCGGCGAGTACGACGTGCTCGTCGGCATCAACCTGCTCCGCGAGGGCCTCGACCTGCCCGAGGTGTCGCTGGTCGCGATCCTCGACGCGGACAAGGAGGGCTTCCTGCGCAGCGAGCGATCGCTGATCCAGACGATCGGGCGTGCCGCCCGCAACGTCTCCGGCCAGGTGCACATGTACGCGGACACGGTCACCGAGTCGATGCAGCACGCCATCGACGAGACCAACCGGCGCCGCGAGAAGCAGATCGCCTACAACACCGAGCGCGGGGTCGACCCGCAGCCGCTGCGCAAGAACATCAACGACATCCTCGACCGCGTCTACCGCGAGGCCGAGGACACCGAGGTGGAGGTCGGCGGGTCGGGCCGCAACGCCTCCCGCGGGCGGCGGGCGGCCGGCGAGGCGGGCGGCACCCGGGGCCACTCGGGCGTGGTGGAGCACCGCGACACCACGGGAATGGCCCGCGCCGAGCTCGCGGACCTCATCCAGCAGCTCACCGACCAGATGATGGCCGCGGCACGCGACCTGCAGTTCGAGCTCGCCGGGCGGCTGCGCGACGAGATCGCCGACCTCAAGAAGGAGATGCGGGGGATGGACGCGGCCGGCGTCAGCTGAGTCGCACTCAGTCGAGCAGCTGCGCGGCCGTGCGGAGGTCCTCGACGAAGCCGGCGCGCATCTCGTCGGCGTCCTGCCCGCGCTGGGGGTCGGCGCGCAGGATCGCCGACGGGTGGATCGTCGGGACCAGCGTCGAGCCCTGCCACGGGCGCGGCTGTCCGCGCTCGGCGGTGATGCGGAACGACGAGCCGAGCAGGGCCTTCCCGGCGGTCGCCCCGAGCGTCACGAGCACGTGCGGGCGCACCAGGGCGAGCTCGCCTTCCAGCCACGGTCGGCAGGCGCGGAGGTGCCCGGCCTTCGGCGTCTGGTGGATGCGCCGGTTGCCCTGGCGGCGGAATGAGAAGTGTTTGACGGCGTTCGTGACGTAGGCGTCGTCGCGCGCGATCCCGGCCTCGACCAGCGCCTCGTCGAGCAGTCGCCCCGCGGGCCCCACGAACGGCTCGAGCGCGCGGTCCTCCTGGTCGCCGGGCTGCTCCCCGACGAACATCACGCGCGCCGTGGCCGGGCCGACGCCGAAGACGGTGCCGGTGGTGCCCTCGTAGAGCTCGCAGGCCGTACAGCCGGCGGCCCGTTCGCGCAGCGTGGCGAGATCCGGCGCCACGTCGGAGTCGGAGAAGAGATCGAGCGGTTCGGTCATCCGACAGGATGCCCGAGAACAGCTCGAACGACCCGACGCAACGGTGCTGCAACCCTGGCGTTCGCGCGCTCGACCATGTGACATGGGTTACGTGCTCACCGTGGTCCCCGGCTCCGCCCTCGGCATCGTCGCCAACCCGATGTCCGGGCGCGACATCCGCCGCCTGGTCGCGCGGGCCTCGGTGTTCCCCAACGCCGAGAAGGTGGCCATGGTGCTGCGCCTGCTCGACGCCGCGGGCGCCCTCGGGGTCGAGAGCGTGTCCATGTCCACCGACACCATGGGCATCGCCGCCGGAGTGCTGCGCGCCGCGGACCAGCGCGCCCGGGCCGCCACCGGCCGCTGGCCGAAGGTGGAGTTCTGCGAGCCCGACACCCTGCGCGGCACCGCCGAGGACACGCGCACCCTGGTCCGGCTCATGCGCGAACGCGGCGTCGGGTGCATCGTCGTCCTCGGCGGCGACGGCACGGTGCGTGCCGCGTGCGCCGAGCTCGGCGACGTCCCGGTCCTGCCGCTGTCGACGGGCACCAACAACGCCTTCCCGGAGATGTGGGAGGCCACCGTCGCCGGGACAGCCGCGGCGCTCCTCGCGACCGGCCGCGTTCCCGCCGACGAGGGCACCCACCGGGCCAAAGCGTTGACGGCGAGCGTGGCGGATCGTCGCGAGATCGCCCTGGTCGACGTGTGCGTCAACACCACGTGCTCGACCTGCCCGGGCACGGCACCTCGTCCAAGGACGTCGGCGACGGGTCGCTGGCCACCCTGGCCGGGGTGCTCACCGGCTTCCTCGAGGCGCTGGACCTGCGCGACGTGCACCTCGTCGGGCACTCGCTCGGGGGCGCGGTGGCGCTGGCCGCGGCCGGGTCCACCGATCGGGTCGGGCGCCTGACGCTGCTCGCCCCGGCCGGGTTCTCCACCGAAGCCGACGCGGAGTACCTGCGCGGATTCGCCGCCACGAACTCGCGCAAGGAGCTCAAGGGGCTGCTCGGGCGGCTGTTCGCCGACGACGCCCTGGTCACCCGGCAGCTGGTCGCCGACATGCTGGCCTACAAGCGGTTGGACGGCGTGTCGTCGGCGTTGACGACGATCCTCGACAACACGTTGCTCGACGAGAACGACCGGCAGGTCATCGACGCGACGGAGCTGCTCGGGGGGTCGTCGGTGCCGGTGACAGTGGTGTGGGGGTCGGACGATCGGATCCTGCCCGCGTCCGGGGCGTCGGCGGCCGAGTCGGCGGTGGGGTCGCGGGGATCGGTGACGACGGTGGACGGTGCCGGCCACATGATCCACATGGAGGCCCCGCAGCGTGTTCTGGAGGCGATGGGGGTCGCGTCGGGCTGACGAAGGTGCCTTCGGCTCACGAGCCGAAGGCACCCTCGCGGTTATGCTCCGGGTCACAGGACGCGAGGATCCTGTCCGGAGGTGCGCGTGGTGGACGACGGCGTCTGCGCGGTGACGCGGACGACGGACCTGCGCCGTCACGCGCGCCTGCTCCACCAGGCGCACGACGCGCGGCTGTCCGGCTCACGCTCGCAGACGTCGCTGCGCCGGGTGGTCAGCCGCTCCTGGGACCGCGTCCTCTCGTACGGCGTCGCGCCCGATGGGCGGACCCTCGACGACCCGGCCACACCCGACGTCGTCGAGCAGCGGCGTTCCGAGTCGCCCATCGCGAAGGTCCTGCCCCGGCTGCGCGCTAGCCTCACCGCGGTGGCCGAGGACGCCGAGCACATCATGGTCGTCACCGCCTCCGACGGGTTCGTGCTGTGGCGGGAGGGCGCGGTGCGGGTCGGGCGCCTGGCCGACCACCTCGGCTTCCTCCCCGGCGCGGACTGGACCGAGGCGTCCGTCGGGACGAACGCCATCGGCACCGCCCTCGCCGAGCACGCGTCGGTGCAGCTCTTCTCGGCCGAGCACTTCGTGCGGGCCCAGCACCCGTGGACCTGCACCGCGAGCCCGATCCACGATCCACGCACCGGCGAGATGCTCGGCGTCGTCGACCTGTCCGGTCCGGCGCCCACGGTGCACCCGACCACGGTCGCGCTGGTCCAGACGGCGGTGCGGCTGGCCGAGTCCGGGCTCTGGACCCAGCACGAGGCCCGGCTCGACGGGCTGCGTGCGGTCGCCGCCCCGCTCCTGGCCCGGGAGCACGGCCCGGCCCTCGTCGTCGACGACCACGGCTGGGTCGCCGCCGCGACCGGCCTCGCGCCCCGCGAGCGGGTGGCGGTGCCGAGCGCCGGGGAGGCCCTGCTCGTGCACGGACTCGGTGCCTGCCTGCCCGAACGCGTGCCGGGTGGCTGGATGCTGCGCCCGAGCGCCTCGGGGGAGGGCGTCACCCGGCTGCGCCTGGACCCCGACGGCGACCCGCCCGGCGCCGTCGTCGAGGCCCGGGAGCAGTGGCGTCACGCCCTCTCGCTGCGCCACCAGCAGATCCTCGCCCTGCTCCTGTGCGCGGGCGGCGAGGGCCTCGACGCCGCGTCGCTGTCCCGCGCGCTCTACGACGACGCCGACCACCTCGTCACCGTCCGCGCCGAGCTCTCCCGGTTGCGGCGGGTGCTCGGCGGACTGATCGCCGCGCGTCCGTACCGGATCGCGCCCGGCGTCGAGGTCGTCCCGCCGTCCCGCGAGGTCCTGGCACGGCTGCTCGGGTCTGCAACACCGCTGCAACCCTGGTCGTGACGCGGGTCACTGTTGTGGGATGGGGTCCTTCGAGCCCAGGGAGGACCGATGAAGGCCGCGCGCTTCCACGGACGGGGTGACGTCCGCGTCGAGGAGCTCTCCGAGCCCCACCCGGGGCCGGGTCAGGTGCAGATCGCCGTCGACTGGTGCGGCATCTGTGGTACCGATCTGCACGAGTTCCTCGACGGGCCGATCTTCGCGCCGACCCCGGCGAACCCGCACCCGCTCACCGGCGGGGGCGTGCCCATCACCCTCGGCCACGAGTTCTCCGGTGTCGTCGCCGAGCTCGGCCAGGGCGTGACGGGGCTGTCGGAGGGCGACCGGGTGGTGGTCGAGCCCTACGACGTGTGCGGCGAGTGCACCGCGTGCCGCGACGGCCGCTACAACATCTGCCGCAAGCTCGGGTTCATCGGCCTCGACGGCGACCAGGGCGGGTTCGCCGAGCGGATGGTCGTCGACCAGCGCTGGGTCCACTCCATCGACGGCCTGACCCCCGAGCAGGGCGCCCTCGTCGAGCCGCTCGCGGTCGGCTACCACGCGACGAAGCTCTCGGGCCTGCCGACGGGCGGGACGGCGGCCGTGTTCGGTTCCGGGCCGATCGGCCTGGTCACCGCGGCCGCGCTGCGCGCCACCGGGGCCGGCCAGGTCATCGTCGTCGAGCCGGCGCAGGCCCGGAAGGCGAAGGCCCCCGGCGCCGGCGCCGACCACGTCCTCGACCCGACCGAGGTCGACGTGCCCGACGCGATCCGCGACCTCACCGACGGCCGGGGCGCCGACGTGACCTTCGAGTGCGCCGGCGTGGACGAGGTGCTCGCCGCCGCCGTCGCCAGCACCCGGCCCGGCGGCACGTGCGTCAACGTCTCGATCTGGGGCCACCCCGCCACCTTCGACGTCAACTCACTGGTCTTCTCCGAGATCTACCTGGTCGGCTCGCTCGCCTACGCCAACCGGCACGAGGAGGTCATCGAGCTGATCCGCTCCGGCACGGTCGACGTGGACCAGTTCATCACCGGGCGCATCGGGCTCGAGGACATCGTCGACCAGGGCTTCCGCGAGCTCATCGACCACAAGGAGTCCAACGTCAAGATCCTGGTGCACCCGTGAGCCGGGCGGGCGGGGAGGCGACGCAGCCACGGGTCGCCGTGGTCACCGGTGCGGGCCGTGGGATCGGGGCGGCCATCGCGCGGCGGCTGGCCGCGGACGGGCTGGCCGTGATGGCCTCCGACCTGGACGGTGGCACCGCCGCCGAGACCGCCGAGGCGATCACCGCCGCCGGCGGCCGCGCGGTCGCGCACGTGACCGACGTGTCCGACCGGGACGCCTGCTTCGCCCTCGTCGCCGAGGCCCGCGAGGAGCTCGGCGGGATCGACGTGATGGTGTCCAACGCGGGGATCGCGCAGGTGAAGACGCTCCTCGAGGTCACCCCCGTCGACCTGGAGCGGATGCTCGGGATCAACGTGGGCGGGGTGCTGTGGTGCCTGCAGGCCGCGGCCGAGGCGATGATCGAGCAGGGACGCGGGGGGAAGATCATCTCGGCGTCGTCGATCGCCGGGCACCAGGGCTTCGATCACCTCGGGCACTACTCGGCCTCGAAGTTCGCCGTCCGGGCGCTCACCCAGGCCGCCGCGAAGGAACTGGCGCCCCACGGGATCACCGTGAACGCCTACTGCCCCGGGATCGTCGGGACCACGATGTGGGACGAGATCGACGTCGGGCTGGGCCGCTACCTCGGGACCGGCCAGGGGGAGGCGCTCGCGCAGTACTCGCAGCTCATCGCGCTCGGTCGGGTGCAGACGCCGGAGGACGTCGCGTCCTTCGTCTCCTACCTCGCGAGCCCGGACGCGGACTACATGACGGGGCAGGCGCCGATGATCGACGGCGGCATCGTCATGGTGTAGGTGGGCTCCGCCCACCTGCCTGTTGCGCCCGCGAGTGCCCTCGGTACCATGACCGCCATGATCGCGCGGCAGGAAGAGGTAGTACCTCGGCGCGTCGGGTGAGCCAGGCTCCCGGCGCGCAGAGGCACGGCGCGCGACCGTGAGCCACGCACGACCCCGAGACCTGGCTCGGATTCCATCCCGCGGATCCACCTCCAGGAGCACGATCGTGACCACCCTCGAGCCCGCCCGCATCGCCGCCGACGACGTCGAGCGTGCCGTCAACGGACCCGGCCGCCGGCCCTCGCGTCTGCCCCGGCCGTGGACGATCGTGACCACCGGGGGCATGCCCGGCGTCATGACGCTCGCCTCGTCGCTGTGCGAGTTCGGCTACCGGGTCCCGGACTTCTCCGTCGACGTGCACGAGGGCGTCTCGTGCTCGTGCATCTCGTGCACCGTCGCGCTCACCGCCGCCGAGTGCGACGAGTTCGCCGGGCGCGTCCGGCTGCTGCCCGGCGTCGTCAGCGTCGAGCCGTTCTGAGCCCGCCCCCAGCACCTCGGTAAACCGGTCGCGGCGCCGCGCCGCGTCGGCCTAGCGTCGGGTCCGTGAGCCCACGCCCCGACTCTTGAGTCCCTTCGCAGCTCCGCCCACACCGCCCCTACCCCGCGCCGCCGCTCCGTCTGCCCGCCCGGCCCACCCCGGGCGGCTTCCTCGTCGCGATCCTGCGCTCCCGCCCGTGGCTCGCGGCCGCCACCGTCGTCGTCGGCACCCTGTGGCTGGTGCCCGGCGCGGTGATCCCGCTGGTGGCGGGCACGGCCGTCGACGCCGGGATCGCCCGCGGCGACTCCGGAGCCCTCGCCCGGGACGTCGCGCTGGTCGTCGGCCTCGGTCTCGCGCAGATGGTGAGCGGCGGCGCGCTGGACTTCCTCGCGCACGGCATGTGGCTGCACGCCGCCTCGGCCACCCAGCGCACGGTCAGCGCACACGTCCTGCGCCTGGGAGCCTCGCTGGCACCTCAGGCCGAGTCCGGCGACGTCACGGCCGTGACGACGTCGGACGTCGCCAGGATCGGCAACCTCTTCGAGACGGCCGGCCGGCTCGTCGGCTCCGTGGTCGCGTTCGGGGTGGTCGGGGCCGGCCTGCTCGCGCGGTCGCCGCTGCTCGGGGCGATCGCGCTCGTCGGGGTGCCCCTCGCCGTCGCCGGGATCGGCCCGCTGCTCGCGCCCCTGCAGCGGCGCCTCGACGACCAGCGCAGCGAGCTGACCGCGGTGAACGCGCTGGCCGCCGACATCGTCGCCGGGCTGCGGATCCTGCGGGGGATCGGTGGCGAGTCGCGGTTCTCCGCGCGGGTCGGCGAGGCCACCCGACGCGTCCGTGACGCGGGGATCCTCGTCGCCCGCAGCACGGCGTGGCTCGCCGCGGCGGAGGTGCTGCTGCCCGGCGCGGTGCTCGTCGTGATCACGTGGTCGGGAGCACGGCTCGCCGTCGCCGGCACCATCACCGCCGGCGAGCTCGTGGCGGTGTACGGCGCCTCGGCGTTCCTCGTCGTGCCGGTCATGACCGCGACGGAGACGGCGGGGTCGCTGGCCGCGGCGCGGGCGGGCGCGCGCCGCGTGGTGCGGCTGCTCGCGCTGCGCCCGCTGCTCGACGAACCGACGAACCCGGTCCCGATCCCGCCCGGCGCCCCGGATCTGCACGACCCGCTCACCGGGCTGCACGCGCCCGCGGCCGCGCTGACGCTCGTCGACGCCGGGCCGGAGGCCGCCGCCCTGGCAACCCGGCTCACCCGGTCGGTCGGCTCCGGCGACGCCGACGCGGCGCGGGTCGGGGGCGTCCCGGTCGACCGGGTCGAGCTCGCGGCGCTGCGCCGGCGCGTCGTGCACGCCCACCCCGAGGACCTCTGGTTCTCGGGACGACTGCGCGACGAGCTGGTCGTGCACGGCGGCCTCGACGCCGACGCGGCCCTCGACGCGGCCGCCGCCACGGAGATCGTCGACGGGTTCCCCGCCGGCCTCGACGAGGTGCTGGGGGAGCGGGGGCGGGAGATCTCGGGCGGCCAGCGGCAACGGCTCGCGCTGGCCCGGGTGCTGCTCACCGACGCCGACGCCCTCGTGCTCTCCGAGCCCACCTCGGCCGTCGACGCCCACACCGAGGCGTGGATCGCCGCCCGGGTCGCGGCGCTGCGTCGTGGCCGCACCACGGTGGTCCTCTCCGAGGGAGCGCCGTGGCGCCACGTCGCCGACCACGTCGTCGACCTCACCCGCAGCCTCGAGAGGAGCCCGTCGTGACCGCCGTCCTCGGCTACGCCACCCCGCGGGAGGCCTGGGCGTGGACGCGCGGGGTGCTGCGCGCCCGCCGGGGGCAGGCCGCCCTCACCGCGGGGTGCTTCCTCCTCGCCACCGCGGCCGGACTGGTCGGCCCGCAGCTGCTCGGGATGCTCGTCGACGAGGTCGCGGGCGGCGGGCGCTCCACCGACCGCGTCGATCTGCTCGCCCTCGCGTTCCTGGCCGCGCTGCTGGTCACGGCCGTGCTGCGCCGGTCCGCGCGGTGGCGCGCCGGAGTGCTGGGCGAGGAGCTCCTCGCCGCCAACCGCACGGGTCTCGTCGAGCGCGCCCTGGCCCTGCCGCTCGCGACCGTGGAGTCGGTCGGCACCGGCGCGCTGCTGAGCCGCGCCACCACCGACCTCGACCGCGTCGACAACGCCCTGCGCCAGGGCGTCCCGGAGGTCCTCACCGCGGTGGTGACGGTGGTCCTCACCGTCGTCGCGATGGTGGTGACGTCACCGCTGCTGGCGCTCGCGCTGCTGGTGGCGGTCCCGACGGTCGTGCTCCCGACCCGGTGGCTCTGGCGCCGGCTCCCGACGGCGATGCAGCAGATGCTCGACGCCTGGGCCGGGCTGACCGCGCGGGTGCACGAGTCGACGGCCGGGGCCCGCACCCTCGACGCGCTCGGGCTCGTCGATCGCCGGGTCGCCGGCGACGATGCGGCCCTCGTCGCCGGGGTGGACCGGGAGCGGGATCTGCGCGCGCTGCACGTCCGCTGGACGCCGTGGCTGGAGATCTCCCACGTGCTGCCGCTCGCGGCGAGCCTCGCGCTCGGCGCCTGGGCGTACGGCGCGGGACAGGTCTCGCTGGGCGAGGTGACCACGATGGTCGTCTACGTCCAGGCGCTCGCCACGCCGCTGGACACCGCGCTGTGGTGGGTGGAGGACCTCACCGTGGCGGTGGTGGCGCTGCGCCGGGTGCTCGGGGTGCGGGTGCCCGACGACGGGCGCCGGCCCGCCGCGACGCCCGCACCGCTGCCGGGCGAGCGGGGGCTGCACCTCGAAGCGGTCCGGTTCTCCTACCGGCCCGAGCGGCCCGTGCTGCGCGGGGTCGACCTGCGCGTCGCGCCGGGGGAGCGGCTCGCCGTCGTCGGCAGGTCGGGGGCCGGGAAGTCGACGCTCGCCCGCCTCGTCGCCGGAATCTCCGCCCCGACGTCGGGTGCGGTCCGTCTCGACGGCCGCGACGTCAGCTCGCTCGACGACGACACGCTGCGCGGCGAGGTGCTCCTGCTGACCCAGGAGCACCACGTGTTCACCGGAGCGGTCCGCGACAACCTGCGGCTGCCGGCCGGCGACTTCCCGGACGACGACCTGCGGGACGCACTCGAGCTGGTCGGGCTCGGCGACTGGCTCGCTGGCCTGCCCGACGGCCTGGCGACGGCGGTCGGGTCCGGGGCGCTCGCGGTCCCGGCGCCGGTGGCCCAGCAGCTCGCCCTCGCCCGGGTGGTCCTCGCCGATCCCGGCACCGTCGTGCTCGACGAGGCCACCTCGCTCCTCGACACCGCCTCGGCGCGCCGGGCGGAGAGCGCGCTCGACCGGGTGCTCGCCGGGCGCACGGTCATCGCGATCGCCCACCGGCTGCACACCGCGGCCCGGGCCGACCGGGTGGCGGTGATGGCCGACGGCGAGATCGTCGAGCTGGGGCCGCCGGCGCAGCTGCTGGGCGCAGGCGGGCCCTACGCGCGGTTGGTGGCGACGGCGTCGGACTGAAGGACGGGCACGAGCGGCCCGGTGCGGGCACTCTGGAGGCGACACGTCCCCGGGAGGTTCCGTGCCCGACCGCCACGACGACGACCGCGCCGACCCCGCCGGCTCCCTGCTCGACGGGATCGTCGGCCGGCTCGTCGACCTCGACCTCGGGCTCCTCTTCGGGGACCCCGGTGGCGAGCGCTCCGGGAGCCGCGTCGACGAGCGCGACGAGCGCGACCGGCCGGACCCCTCGTCGGGACCCGGCGACCGGACCCGCACCGACCCGGCGTCGGGACCGTCCCGGCCGCCGCGGCGGACGCCCACCCTCGACCGGCACGGCCACGACCTCACCGCGGACGCCCGTGCGGGGCGGCTCGACCCGGTCATCGGGCGCGACGCCGAGATCGCGCAGGTGGTCGAGGTGCTCGCGCGGCGCAGCAAGAACAACCCGGTCCTGCTGGGGGAGCCCGGCGTCGGGAAGACGGCGGTCGTCGAGGGCATCGCGGCGCGCGTGGTCGAGGGGCGGGTGCCCGAGGCGCTGCGCGGCGTGCGGATCGTCGCGGTGGACCTCGCCGGGATGGTCGCGGGGACGAAGTACCGCGGGGAGTTCGAGGAGCGGCTGACCGCCGTCCTGCGCGAGGCCGCGCACCCCGACGTCGTGCTGTTCGTCGACGAGCTGCACCTGATCGTCGGGACCGGCGCGGGCCACGAGGGGACGATGGACGCCGCGTCGATGCTCAAGCCCGCGCTGGCCCGCGGGGAGCTGCGGCTGGTCGGGGCGACGACGACGGCCGAGTACCGCCGCCACGTCGAGCCCGACGCGGCGCTCGCCCGGCGGCTCGCGACGATCACCGTCGAGGAGCCGACCCCGGAGCAGACGCTCGCCGTGCTCGACGGGGTGGTGGGCCGGTACGAGACCCACCACCGCGTCGTCCTGCCCCCGGCGACCCGCCGCGCCGCCGTGGAGCTCACGGCCCGCCACGTGCACGACCGGCGCCTGCCCGACAAGGCGCTCGACGCGCTCGACCGCGCCGCGGCCCGGGTGCGGACCCGCAGCTCGGAGGGCTCGGTCGGCACTGGCGACGGCCCGCCGATGGTGACCCCGGCCGACGTCGCGCAGGTCGTCGCCGACACCACCGGCCTGCCCGTCGCCGACCTCACCGACGACGACCGCGTCCGCCTGCTGGACCTCGATGCCCGGCTGCGCTCGCGCATCGTCGGGCAGGACCCGGCGGTGGCGACGGTGGTCGACGCGGTCCTCGCGGGGCGGGCGGGGCTCGCCGACCCCGGCCGGCCGGTGGCGTCGCTGCTGTTCGTGGGCCCGACCGGGGTGGGGAAGACCGAGCTGGCGCGGGCGCTGGCGTCCGCGGTCCACGGGTCCGACGAGTACCTGGTGCGGTTCGACATGGCGGAGTTCGCCGAGGCGCACACCGTCTCGCGGCTCACCGGGGCGCCGCCCGGCTACGTCGGCCACGACCGCCCGGGGGAGCTCACCGAGGCGGTGCGGCGGCGCCCGTCGAGCGTGGTGCTGTTCGACGAGATCGAGAAGGCGCACGCGGACGTGGTCGCGGTGCTGCTCGGCGTCCTCGACGCGGGCCGGCTCACCGACACGCACGGGCGGACGACCTCGTTCACCGACACCGTCCTGGTGATGACGTCGAACCTCGCGGCGGCGGAGCTGAAGGTGGCGGGGGAGGACGTCGAGGCGGCACGGGAGCCGGTGATGACGGTGATGCGGCGCTCGTTGCGCCCGGAGCTCTTGGGACGGATCGACGACGTCGTGCTGTTCCGGCCGCTTTCGGCCTCGCGGCTCGGGGAGGTCGTGGAGCTGCTCCTCGCCGCGACGCGGGAGCGGCTGGCCGAGCGGGACGTGGCGCTGCGGGTGACGCCGGCCGCGCGGGCGCTGCTCGCGGGCCGGGCCGACCCGCGCTCCGGGGCGCGGGGGCTACGGCAGGTCGTGGCCCGGGAGGTGGAGCGGCCGATCGCGCGGCGGATCGTGGCCGGGGCGGTGCCGGGCGGGGCCGAGGTCGTGGTGGACGGGCACGGGGAGGCGGTGACCTTCGAGGTGCGCTGACGCGCTCGCTGAGCACTTTCCGGGGTTATAGCCCCGGAAAGTGCTCACGAGGGCTCCGCCCACCTACTCGACCGTCACCGACTTCGCGAGGTTGCGGGGCTTGTCGATGTCGCGGCCGAGCGCGGTCGCGCAGTGGTAGGCCAGCATCTGCAGCGGGACGCCGAGCAGGATCGGGTCGAGCTCGGGCTCCAGGCGCGGCACGCGCAGCACGGCGTCGGCGAGCCCGTCGGGCAGCTCGGCGTTGGTCACCGCGATCACCGGGCCGCCGCGGGCCTTGACCTGCTCGATCGTCGAGACGTTCTTCGCGACCAGCTCGTCGTCGGGGACCACCACCACGCACGGCATCGTCGCGTCCACCAGTGCCAGCGGGCCGTGCTTGAGCTCCGCCGAGGGGTACGCCTCGGCGTGCACGTAGGAGATCTCCTTCAGCTTCTGCGCGCCCTCCCGCGCGACCGCCGACCCCCGCACGCGCCCCAGGTAGAACATCGACCCGGCCTCGGCGTACTTCCGCGCGACCGCGGCCACCTCGGCCTCGCCGGCCAGGGCGTGCTCCACCGCGTCGGGCAGCCGCCGCAGTCCCTCGACGAGCCGGGCGCCATGAGCGGCCGAGAGGTCCCGCACCCGGCCCAGCAGGAGCGCGAGCAGCGCGAACGACGTCGTCATCGAACTGAACGCCTTCGTCGAGGCCACCGAGACCTCCGGTCCGGCGTGCAGGAACATGCCCGCCCCGCACTGGCGCGCGATGGCCGAGCCGATGACGTTGACGCATCCGACGACGCGCCCGCCCTTGCGCTGCAGCTCCTCCACCGCGGCGAGCGTGTCGATGGTCTCGCCGGACTGGCTGACCGCGACGTAGAGCGTGTCCGGGTCGACCAGCGGGTTGCGGTAGCGGAACTCGCTGGCCTGCTCGGCGTCGGCGGGCACCCGCGCGAGCTCCTCGACCAGCGTCGCGCCCATCTGCCCGGCGTAGAGCGCCGACCCGCAGCCCAGGAACGTGACCCGACGGATGCTGCGCAGCTCGCGGGGGTCGAGCCGCAGCCCGTCCAGCCGCGCCGTCGCGAACCGGGCGTCGAGGCGGCCCGCGAGCACGCGGCGCAGGGCGGCCGGTTGCTCGTGGATCTCCTTGGAGAGGAAGTCGGGGTGCCCGTCGAGGTCGTAGTCGTCCTCGTCCACGTCCACCGTGGTGGGCGGGCCGAGCCGGGAGCCCTCGTAACCTGTCGCGGTGATCGTCGCGAGCTCGCCGTCGGCGAGGAACACCACCTGGCGGGTGTGCCGGACGAGCGCGGCGACGTCGGAGGCGACGAACATCTCGCCGTCGCCGAGCCCCAGCACGATCGGGCTGCCGTTGCGGGCGACGACGAGCTCGTCGGGACGCCGGGCGTCGAGCACGACGAGCCCGTAGGTTCCCTCGACCACGCGCAGCGCCTCGCGGACCGCCTCCTCCAAGGTGCGCGACTCGTCCTCCACGGCCCGGGCGATCAGCTGGGGCAGGACCTCGGTGTCGGTCTCGCTGGCGAACCTCACCCCGTCGGCGGCGAGCTTGGCCCGCAGTTCCTCGGCGTTCTCGACGATGCCGTTGTGCACCACCGCGATCCGGCCGGCGGTGTCGGTGTGGGGGTGGGCGTTGCGCTCGCTGGGCTCGCCGTGGGTGGCCCACCGGGTGTGGGCGATGCCGACCCTGCCCGGGCCGGGCTCGTCACCGACCGCCGCGCGGAGGTCGTCAACGCGACCGACGGCCTTCGTCGTGCGCAGGGCCTTGCGGTGGGCGACCGCGAGGCCCGCGGAGTCGTACCCGCGGTACTCCAGCCGCGCGAGCCCCTCGACGAGGATCCTCGATGCCGGACGGGTGCCGACGTACCCCACGATGCCGCACATACCAGCCTGCCCCTTCAGCCGTAGACGATGCGTCGCAGGCGCCGCTCGCTGACCGGTCCGGACGCGACGGGTCGCCGGGCGAGCTCGTCGGCGATCACGGTCCAGATCTCGGCGTTGCGCTTCTCGCGGGCCTGCAGCTCCCGGTGCCGCCGCCGGACGAACTCCTCGGTGGTCTCCGAGAAATACGCGACGACGTCGGCCACCACGCGTGCGGCGACCGGCCCGGGCAGACCCGTCGACGCCGCGACGTGCGCGACGAGTTCGGGGTCCACGACGACGAGCCTGCGAGTATCCGGGACGCGAGCGCCAGATTCCTGCCCGCCTGCGGGCAGAACGGCGGCGATCGTGCGCCGAGCGGAGCCCGGCGAGGGCGGCGCAGGCGCTGGTCGTGACCCGTCGGCAGCGGCCGGATCATGCTGACAGGTCGGTGAGCTCTCGCCGGGAGTTGACCGATCTGTCAGGTGGGTGATGTCGTGTCCGCGGCAGCGGAGCGGATGCCGGAGGCGGCCACGCGGACACGGTGGTCGCCGCGTCGGGGGTGTCGAAGCCGTGGTGCACGCCCAGAAGCGGTGGTTCCGGCCGGGCGTGCCGTGAGCGCCGCCGAGGCCGGGTCCGGCGGGGAAGCCGGCGAGGGTCGCGGTGGGGTGTCGATCGTGGCCGCGATGGGGCTGATGCTCGGTCCGGCGGTGGCCCTGGGCCTGGGTCGCTTCGCGTACGCCCTGGTCCTGCCGGCGATGCGGGACCAACTGGGTTGGTCGCTCACCACCGCGGGGGCGATGAACACCGCGAACGCCGTGGGGTACCTGCTGGCCGCGCCGTTGGCCGCGGTGACGGCGCGCCGCCTGGGCGAGCGGCACGCGTTCCTGCTGGGCATGGTGGCCACGGCACTCGTGCTGCTGGGCTCGGCCAGCACCGGTGACGTGGTGGTGCTGCTGGTGCTGCGGTTCCTGGCCGGGGCCAGCGGCGCGGTCTGCTTCGTCGTCGGCGCCGGCCTGGCCGCGCAAGCCGGCCGCGAAGCCACCCGCACCCGGGCGACGCAGCTGCTGGCCGTCTACTTCGCCGGCGGCGGGGTGGGCATCGTGGTCTCCGGGCTCCTGGTCCCCGCGGCAGTGGGGATCGGCGGCTGGCGCAGCGCTTGGCTCGTGCTGGGCGTCCTGTCCGTGCTGGCCCTGGCGGCCACGGTTCCCGCCGCCCGCTCGGTGCCGGAGACGACCGCCTACGCCGGACCGAGCGATGGGGCCCGCCCTCGGCTGCGCTCGATGGCCGCGCTGCTGGCCTGCTACGGCCTCTTCGGCGCGGGCTACATCGCCTACATGACCTTCGTCATCGCCGCGCTCGACGCGGCCGGCGCCGCCACCGTCGAGGTCACCGTGTTCTGGGTGGTGCTCGGGGTCACCGCCATTGCTGCCGCGTTCGCCTGGGGGCCCATCCTCGCCGCACTAGGTTCCCGGACCGGCCTGGTCGTGGTCCTGCTGATCCTCACCCTCGGCGCGGTCGTGCCGGTGCTGGCCGACGGACCGGCGGCAGCGCTCGCGTCTGCGATCCTGTTCGGTGCCAGTTTCCTGTCCGTGGTGACCGCCGTGACCAGCAGCGCACGCCGCGCCCTTCCCCCGCACCAGTGGACGGCCGCGATCGCCGTGCTGACCACCGCGTTCGCCCTCGGACAGTGCGTCGGGCCGGTGCTCTCCGGCGCCGTGTCCGAGGGTCCGAGCGGAATCCGGCTCGGCCTCGCTCTCGGCGCGGCGCTCCTGCTGCTCGCCGCCGGTGCCGCCCTCTTCCACGCCCCTCGCCTGCCTGTCGGCGGCGGAACCCACGGCAGTTCCTGACGCTTCCGGTGCGTCAGGAGGAACCGTGCGAGCATGGGTGCCGTCGAAGGAGGTGTGGTGACCGTGCACCCGACATGGCCCGACCATCTCCTCGACCTCGACGAGTGGAGTGCGCTCCCCGAGGACCCGAGCCGGCGGATCGAGCTCGCCGAAGGGGTCCTGTTGGTGGCGCCTCGCCCCATCTTCCGGCACCAGATGCTGATCACGCGCCTGGCCGGCCAGCTCGACGTTGCCGCTCGAGGCCGCTGGCGGGTGTTCCCCGAGGTCGAGGTCGTGGTCGACGCCGGTCCGGCTCCGACGGTGCGGGTGCCCGACCTCGTCGTCGCCCCCCGGATCTGCCCGACGAAGCCCCCGCGGTGTGACGCGAGACGGCTCGCCGTCCTCGAGGTCGTCTCGCCGGGGACCCGTCGGCTCGACCGGATCCTCAAGTTCCACGAGTACGCCGACGCGGGCGTGCCCTGCTACCTGCTCGTCGAGCCCGGCCCGCCGGTGACGCTCACCGATTTCCGGCTGGTCGGCGGCACCTACGTGCAGGTCGCCGAGCACGCCGGGCGGGCTCCGCTGGAACTGGGCGCGACTCTCGACCTCGACGCCCTCGACCACCCCGCCCGCTGAAGCTGACCACCCGAGGGCCGCGCCCAGCGAGGAGCACGTCGGGCAGCTCCACGAGGTGCCCGGCCTTCCTGACGTGCTGGTGATCAACGCGAGGGCCGCTCACGCCGGCGGCGGGCCCACGTAGCGCGCCGAGGGCCGGATGATCGTCGACGACCCGGCCTGCTCGAGCACGTGCGCGCACCACCCCACCACCCGGCTCACCGCGAAGGTCGGCGTGAACATCTCCCGGGGGATCCCGGCGAGGTGCATCACCACCCCGGCCCAGAACTCCACGTTGGCCCGCAGGTCGCGGTCGGGCCGGTACTCGGCGAGCAGGGCCTCGGTGCGCTCCTCGACGGTCTCGGCGAGCGCGACGATCCCGCCGCCCGGGCGGTCGCGCAGCTCCCGGGCCACCTCCCGGAGCAGGACCGCGCGGGGGTCCGCGGTCCGGTAGACCGCGTGCCCGAACCCCATGATCCGGTCGCCGGCCTCGAGCTTGGCCCGGACGTAGTCCTCGACCCGCTCGGGGGAGCCGATCTCGTCGACCGCCTCGAGGGCACGGTCGGGAGCGCCGCCGTGGAGCGGACCGGCGAAGGTGCCCAGCGCCGCGACGACAGCGGACGCCACGTCGGTGCCGGCCGAGGCCGCCACCCGTGCGGTGAACGTCGAAGCGTTGAACCCGTGGTCGATGGTGGCGACGAGGTAGCGCTCGACGGCGGCCGCGGCCTGCGGGTCGGGCGCGACGCCCTGCAGCAGGTACAGCCAGGCCGCGCCGCCGTGCAGGTCGTCGCGCGGGGTCACGGGCTCGAGGCCGCGGCGCAGGCGGTGCAGGGCGGCGAGGATCGTCGGGGTCGCGGCGACCACGCGCAGGGCGTCGGCCCGGCGATCGCGGGGGGCCGCGCCCCACATCGGCGCGAGCCCGTCGGCCGCGCCGAGGGTCGACAACGCCGCGCGCAGCCCGGCGAGGGCGGCGAGCTCGGTGCCGGCCGCGGCGAGGGTCGGGAGCACCGCCTGCACGGCGGCGGGGAGCTCCCGGCGCTCGGCGAGCTCCGCGCGGAAGCGTGCCCGCCCGGCCTCGTCGGGGAGCTTGCCGTCGAGGACGAGCGCCGCGGCGTCGTCGAACGTGCGCGTGCGGGCCAGCTCGACCGCCGAGCGGCCGCGGTAGTGGTAGAAGCCCTCGCGGCCCAGGACGTCGCCGATGGCGGTGTCGCTGACGGCCACCCCGCGCAGCCCGGCGGGAACGGTGTCGATGGTCATGCCGTCGACGATGCGCGCCTCGAATCAATGCAGTCAATCTTGATACGGTCAACGCTGTGACCCGACGGACGACCCGACTCACGACGGCGGAGGCGGCGGCACGGCTCGGGGTGAAGCCCGAGACGCTGTACGCCTACGTGAGCCGTGGCCTGCTGACCTCCGCGCGGGGTACCGGCGGACGGGCGAGCACCTTCGACGCCGCCGAGGTCGACGCCCTCGTCGCCACCCGCGGCGCCACCCGGCGTCCCACCGGCGTCGCGGAGACGATCACGACGCGGCTCACGCTGCTGGCCGACGACGAGGCCTGGTTCCGCGGGCTCCGGGTCGCCGACCTCGCCCGCTCCGAGACCCCGGAGCGTGTCGCCGCCCTGCTCTGGCTCGGCGCCCTGGCCGCGCCGCTCGAGGAGCCCGACCTCGAGGGCGTCGTCGAACCGGTCCGGGACCTCGTCGAGCGCCTGCCCGGGCGACCACGCCCGACCGACCGGCTCCGGGTCGCCGTCGCCGGCCTCGCCCCGTTGGACCCGTGGCGCTTCGACCTCGAGCCGGCAGCGGTGGTCGCGACGGGGATGCGGTGCTGGCGCGGAATGGTCGGCGCGCTGGGCGAGGGTGGGCTGTGGCCGGCGCTCGCCGAGGACCCGGCGGCGCCCGAGCCGCCGGAGGTGCTGCGGACCGCCCTCGTGCTGCTGGCCGACCACGGGCTGGCGGCGTCGACCATGGCCGCCCGGGTGGCGGCGAGCGCGCGGGCGCACCCGTACGCGGTGGTCTCGGCGGGGCTGGGCGCGCTCGACGGGCCGGTGCACGGCACGGCGAGCACGGCCGCGCATCGGTTCCTGGCCGAGGCGCTCGACGACCCGGAGGCCGCGGTGGCCGAACGGCTGCGCGCGGGGGAGCGGCTGCCCGGTTTCGGGCACTCCATCTACCGCGAGCGCGACCCGCGCACCGCGGTGCTGCTGGAGCTGATCGCGCCGAGCGAGGCGGCGGCGGTCGTCGAGCGCCTGACGGCGGCCGTGGCCGGCCGACCGGGCGGGTTCCCGAACGTCGACCTGGCGCTCGCCGCGGTGCAGCACGCGTGCGGCCTGCGCCCCGAGGCCGGCGAGGCGGTGTTCGCGGTGGCGCGCACCGTCGGGTGGATCGCCCACGCGCTCGAGCAGTACGCGGAACCGGGGCTGCGGTTCCGGGTGGAGGGTGCCTATGTGGGCCTCCGGCCCCCGTGAGCACTAATCCGTCCTATAGGGCGGATTAGGGCGTGTCTGGCGGATCATGAGAGCCAGTCCAGGGTGGCTGAGACGTAACTACAGCAACCGGGCACGTTCAGGAGGCAGGGGTCAGTGACCCGGTCGGCGGGCCGGGTTGGTCGGTGATCAGTATTGGTGACCGGTCAGGCGGCGGCGGGTTCGAGGGTGACCTTGTGCCCGAGGGCTTCGAGCGCGCGGACGAGTCGTTGCTCGCGGGTGTGGGGGTTGTCGACGCGGCGGGTGAAGTAGTCCGAGCCGAGGTCGCGGTAGCCGATCCCGGTGTTCAGGACATGCCAGATGATCACGATCAGGGTGTGGGCGGTGGCGGTGGCCGCCTTCTGTCCGCCCTTCTTGCCGAAACGCCGGTGGAAGCGGCGGAACTGCGCCCCGACATAGGTGCTGGTGCGCCCGGCGGCCCAAGCGCACTCGGTGAGGATCGTGCACAGCTCGCTGTTGCCCTTGCGGGTCCGGCCGGAGCGGTGCTTGCCCGCGGACTCGTTGTTGCCCGGACACAATCCAGCCCATGAGGCCAAGTGCGCGTCGCTGGGGAAGCGGGTCATGTCCACCCCGATCTCGGAGATCACGACCTGGGCGGCGCGTTCACTGATCCCCGGGATCGTGGCCAGCAGCTGGGTCTGGCTGGCGAAAGGGAGGCTGGCCTCGTCGATGCGAGTGTTGAGCCGGGCGATCATGTCGGCGAGGTGATCGATGTGTTCCAGGTGCAGGGTGCACATCAACGCGTGCTGGTCACCGAAGCGACCGGCGCAGGCCAAGGTCAGATCGGGGATCTTGCTCCGCATCCGGCCGCGGGCCAGCTCGGCGAGCACCGTGGGTTCCCGCTCACCGTTGATCAACGCCTCGATCATGTCCCGGGCCGACAGAGTGGTCAGCGCCGAGGCCACCGAGTCAATCTTGACCCCGGCATCCTCGAGGATCTTGGCCAGACGCTGCAGCTCACTGGTGCGTTGCTCGATGAGCTTCTTGCGGTAGCGGGTCAGCTCCCGGATCGAGGCGATCTGCTGTGGTGGGATGAAGCTGCCGCGCAGCAGCCCGCACTCGGTCAACTCCGCCAGCCACACTGCGTCAAGGGCGTCGCTCTTGCGGCCGGGGACGTTCTTGACGTGCCGAGCGTTGACCAACAACACCTCGAGCGGCCGTTCGGCCTCGCACAGGGCATGGAAGATCGGCTTCCAGTAGACCCCGGTGGCTTCCATGCACACGTGCGTGACGCCCTCGGACACCAACCAGGCCACCATCTCGATCAGCGTCTGGTGATAGGTGTTGTACTTGCGTAGCTGCTGACGGCGCTTTCCTTGGCGTTCACCGGGGGTGCGCACCGCGACCGCGATGATCTTCTTGCCGACATCGATCGCGGCGACCCGCTCGTACACGATCTCCATCGCTGGGCTCCTTTCCACGCCCGGATAAGCGCGTCGTCCGCGGAGCCCGCATGAAGATCAAGAGTCTGAGACTCGCGCTCGCAAGGCAGCAACCCGGAGTGCCCAACCGGGGCAGGCTCCCGCGTCAATCTTTGAGACGGGCTCGACCCGCACCAAGACCACACGACGTCAGCGGGTGACGCGGCCCCAGTTTCACCGATCCGTGAGCGCCGCGACAGCGGCATCACCAGCTTTGAGGGTGATCCCGCCGGCGTAGTTGATGGCGAGTTTGTCGCTGCGCTGAGACAGCCCGCGCCACTGCTTGAGCCAGGAGAAGCCGCGTTCGACCACGTTGCGCTGCTTGTAGAGCTCGGCATCGAACGTCGGGGGGCGCCCGCCGCGGGAGCCGCGGCTGATGCGCCTGGCTTTCTCGTCGTCGCGTTCGGGGATGGTGTGTGGGATGCCGCGGCGGCGCAGCATCGCCCGGTGGGCCTTGGAGCTGTAGGCCTTGTCGCCGAGCAGGTGATCCGGGCGGGTCCGCGGCCGGCCGCCGTGCTCGCGGGCGACTGAGAGCCGCTCGAGCAGCACCGGCAACAGCGGGCTGTCGTGGGCGTTTCCGCCGGTCAGGGTGAACGCCAGCAGCCGCAGCCGGCCGTCGGTGAGGGCGTGGACCTTGGTGTTCAATCCGCCGCGGGAACGCCCGATCGCGTGGTCGTCGGGTTCGTGCTTGCCCGCCGCGGCGCGGACTTCAGCCAAGAATCCCGGACGGGCCCCCTGTGTCGACCGCGGCGGCCACGACAACGTCCTCCCGATCGCCGCTGGCCAGCGGGTCGCCCTCAGCGTCCTGGGCCGGCTCGACGGGGGCGGGTTTGGCGGTGGCGGCGTTGCCGCCCAGCCGGCGCAGCGTGGCCCCGTGCTGGTGGAGCTTCGCGGCGGTGGAATCGGCCGAGACCTGCCAGTCGATCTCACCGCGGGCATCGGCCTCGGCCCGGGCGCGGGCCAGCAACCGGTCGAAGGTGCCGTCGGCTGACCAGCGGTTGAATCGGTCGTAGACGGTCTGCCAGGGCCCGTAGCGCTCGGGCAGATCACGCCACGGGGCGCCGACGCGGAACCGCCACACCATCGCTTCGAGCATGCTGCGGTGCTCCCGCCACCGGCCCCCGCGCCGCGGGGTGCGATCCGGGAGCAGCGGCTCGATCCACTCCCAGGCCTCGTCGGAGATCTCCTGCCTGATCACAGCAAGATCTTCCCCCACAACCCCTCAACGGTCCGTCAGACACGCCCTAGTGCTCACGAGGGCTCCGCCCACCTATGACGTGATGTCCTTGCGCCGGAACCACCACACCGCCGTGGCGCCGAACGCCGTCGCCCACACCAGGCCCGCGAGCACCCCGCGCACGACGTCGGTCGCGTCGACATCCACCGCGAGCAGGTCCGACCACGCGAACGCGTAGTGCGTCGGCAGCGCGTCGCGCACCGAGCCGAGCGCGTCGATGGTGTCGAGGATCTGCGAGAGGATCGAGATCAGCACCGCCCCGCCGACCGCCCCGAGCGGGGCGTCCGTGGCGACCGAGAGCAGCGTCGACACCCCGGCGACCCATGCCAGGTAGAGCGCGAGGTAGACCACGCAGAGCAGCAGCCGCAGCACCGTGGAGCCGTACGGCAGCGTCTCCCCGGCCGGTGACGTGTAGGCCCCGTCGCCGTAGACCAGGGTGCCCAGGGCCAGCGCGACCAGCGGGAGCACGACGAGCGCGGCCGCCGACAGGATGCCGGCGACGATCACCTTCTGGCGCAGCAGCCGCACCCGGCCGACCGGGATCGCCAGCAGGTAGCGCAACGAGGACCACGACGCCTCGCTCGCCACCGTGTCGCCGAAGAACAGCGCCACGAGCACCACGAACAGGAAGCTCGCCGAGGAGAACAGCGCGAACGCCGTGAAGTTCGGCCCCGAGGTCTGCGCCAGGTCGGTGAGCGACATCCCGGCCTCACCCGGCGGCGACGAGCTGCCGACCGAGAACGCGATCCACAGCACGAACGGCAGCACGACGGCGAGCCCGAGCGTGATCCGGGTGCGGCGGCGCCGCAGCTGGCGCAGCAGCTCGACCCGCACCGGCAGCGTCGCCCCCGCCGACTCCAGGCGCGGCCCCAACCGATGATCCGACAGCCGGTGGTCGCCGAGATCGCTCCTCACGACAGGCTCCCTTCCTCCCCGATCAGCGCCAGGAACGCGTCCTCGAGGCGACGCCGCGGGCCGACCCCGACGACGTCGATGCCGGCGTCCACCAGCCGGCGCACCACCGCCGCGCGCTCGGCGGGCCCGGCGTGACGGCCCACGTCGACGACGACGACGTCGTCGCGCTCGCGATCCGCCTCCGCCGCGTGCTCACCGGCGGCGACGACCGCGACGGCGCGGTCCCGCTCGCCCACCGGCACCGTGACCGCGAGCTGCCCGCCGGCGACCAGCTCCGTGACCTCCCCGGTGGCCACCACCTCGCCCCGGTTCATCACGACGACGTGGCTGCAGGTCTGTTCCACCTCCGCGAGCAGGTGGCTCGACACCAGGACGGCTCGCCCCCGCTCGCCCGCGTAGCGGCGCAGGACCTCGCGCATCGCGTGGATCTGCGGCGGATCGAGCCCGTTGGTGGGCTCGTCGAGCACGAGCAGGTCGGGCAGCCCGAGCATCGCCTGCGCGATCGCGAGGCGCTGCTGCATACCGTGCGAATAGGTCTTCACCACCCGGTCGATCGCGCTCCCCAGTCCTGCGATCTCCAGCGCCTCGTCCATCCGGGCCTCGGGCAGCGGCCGTCCGGTGGCGGCCCAGTACAGCTCCAGGTTCGAGCGCCCGGACAGGTGCGGCAGGAACCCGGGGCCCTCGACGAACGCCCCGACCCGCCCCAGCACCGGCGCCCCGGGCACCACGCGCACCCCGAAGACCCGCAGCTCGCCCCCCGTCGGGCGGACGAGCCCCATGAGCATCCGCAGCGTCGTGGTCTTCCCCGCGCCGTTGGGCCCGAGCAGCCCGAGGACCTGCCCGCGCTCGACGCGGAACCCCACCTCGCGCACCGCGACGAGCCCGTTCCCGGCCCGGATCCCCGACGGGTAGGTCTTCGCGAGGTCGCGCACGACCAGCGGCACGTCGACGAGCTCCGGGTCGACGGCGAGGTCGCCGCCCGGTTCGAGGTCCCGACGACGACGGCGGGCGGCCACCACCCGCCCGACGACCACCGCGGCGGCCACGCCCGCCAGCAGCAGCCCGATCGCGACGACGGGTCCGAGCGGCACAGTGGTGCCGCCGGTCTCGGTGCCCGGGACGTCGGGCACGGAGAGCGCCGCCGGGACCGAGCGGTCGAGGTCGATGCGGTAGACGGCCGGGTCGGGCGGGGAGGCGAAGCCCTGGTCGGTGGTCGCGAGCGCGACCTGGAGCCGGTGCCCGGCCGGCACGGTGGCGACGAGTCCGGGCAGCGTCACCGTCACGGGGACCGCGGTCCCGTCGGTGGGCAGCGCGGGCAGGCGCACCGGCGCGACGGCCGAGCCCAGGAGCGTGCGCGTCGGCGCGGCGCCGTCCTGGCCCGGGGCCACGTCGTAGACCTTGCCGAAGAGCACCGGGGACGTCGTCGGGCTCGTGACGCCGGGCCGCGCGGCGCCCGGAGGCGCGGCGACCGTCACGTGGACCTGCGGGGAGCCGGAGACCACGGTGCGCGCCGGGAGCGGGTCGGTGGTGAAGGTGGCGGCCTGGCCGGGCAGGTCGGAGGCGAGGCGACCGAGCAGCGCCGACGCGCCGCCGGAGCCCGACGACCCACCCCCGGGGCCGCCGGACCCCGAGCCCGTCGATCCGCCCCCGACACCTCCGGCTGACCCCGACAGTCCCGGCACGCTCGAGATCGACCCCGGCACCCCGCCGGCCGGGGAGACCACGGTCTGCGCCGTCCCGCGCAGCGCCAGCGACGCCCGCGGGGTGGGCGCGACCCCGGGCAGCCCGGGGTAGGCGGGCGAGGTCACCAGTCGCCGGGTGGAGGTCGAGCGGCTGCGCACCCCGGAGGGCAGCACGTAGGTGAACGTGGTCGGCGGCGTGGGTCCGACGCCCTGCAGGTAGTGGTCGAGCCACCCGGCGATCCGCGCGTTCGTGCGCTGGTCGGGGGACCCGCCGTCGTGCCCGCCGTCGAACCACGCGACGGCGACGGTGCCGCCCCCGGCGGCGATCTGGCGGGCGGTGGCGTCGGCCTGGTCGAGCCCGAAGAGGGTGTCGTTCTCCCCCTGGACGAGCAGGGTCGGCGCGGTGATGCGTGACGCCACCGAGGCGGGGGAGGCCCGGGCCAGGAACGCGGCGAGCGCCGGCGGCTCCCGCCCGGTGCGCACCGCCTCGACGTACCCGGCGCACACCTCGGGGAGGAACCGGCCGCACACGTCGGGACCCTGCCGCGGCGTGTTCTGCCCGATCCCGAAGAACAGCGACGCCCAGGAGCGCTTGAACACCCCGTCCGGCCCGTCCGCGCCCGGCGCCGGCGTCCCGGCGGTGACCGGCGCCGGGGACCCGTCGTTCGGGAAGAGCGCCTGGCCGAGGTCGTTCCAGGTGATGAGCGGGACGACGGCGTCGACGCGGTGGTCGTAGCCGGCGAGCAGCAGGGAGAGCGCGCCGCCGTACGACCCGCCGGTCACACCGACGCGCGGGTCGCCCGGCCCGTCGAGGCGGACCTCGGGTCGCGTGGCCAGCCAGTCGACGAGCTGGGAGGCGTCCGCCACCTCGTCGTCGGGATCGTTCAGCGCGATCTGCCCGGTGCTCGCCCCGAAGCCGCGGGCCGACCAGGCGAGCACCACGTAGCCGCGGGCGGCGAGCGAGCGCGCCTCGGCGGCCACCGAGTCCTTGGTCTGGCCGAAGCCGTGGGCGAGCAGCACAGCGGGCGCGGGGGTGCGCGCGGGCAGGTAGAGCGTCGCGTCGAGCGACTGCGGCTGGGTGCGGCCCGGCCCGTCGCGCACCGGGATGCGCAGCGCCTGCTCGCGGATGGCCCCCGGATCCGGTGCCGCAGCATCCGGTGTCCCGGCGTCCTGCGCGCTCGCGACGGGCGCGGGCACCCCGAGCGCCAGCACCAGCGCCACGAGGGACACCACGGCGGCCGCGAGGGCACGGGGGCGCATCACCTGCGGAACCCTAGGTCGGGGCGGTGTGCTCGGCGTGCGGAGCGACCCGCGGCCACGCTGAGGGTGGGATGGGACACGCGTAGTGAACCCCTGTGCAATGATCGGACGCGGAGGGGAGTATCCCCAGACGGCCTGCGGGCGCCTCGTCAGCACGACAGCGGAAAGATGTCCGGGGCGCCCAGACGCCGCCGCCCGACCCGGGCCGGTGGCGCCGGGAGAGACCTCCGGTGTGGATGAGTACGACCCACCGGAGGAGAAGTGCGCCCGTTGCTCCCCGCAGCGCCCCCCGTGCCCGCTGCCGACCCGGCCGTCGCGGGCGCGCTCCCGCCAGCCGGTGGCGAGCCGATCTGGGTGTGGGCCCTCACCCTCGTCGGCCTGCTCGCGATCTTCGCCGTGGACCTGTGGGCGGGCCGCCGTCCGCGCGAGATCACCATCCGCGACGCCGGGCGGGGGGTGGCGATCTACGTGGGTCTCGCGGTGCTCTTCGCCGGGGGCCTCATGGTGCTCGGCGGGCGGCACGCCGCGACCGCCTTCATCGCCGGCTACGTCACCGAGTACTCGCTCTCGGTCGACAACCTCTTCGTCTTCCTGCTGATCATGACGGCGTTCGCCGTGCCGCGGGCGTTCCAGCACCGCGTGCTGCTGGTCGGCATCCTCGTGGCGCTGGTGATGCGCGGCGGGTTCATCCTCGCCGGCGCCGCGGTGGTGTCGCGCTTCTCGTGGGTGTTCTACCTCTTCGGCGCGTTCCTGCTGCTGACGGCGTGGCGGGTGCTCCGCGGCGACGACGACGAGTACCGCGAGAACGTGCTGGTCCGGGCGGTGCGGCGAATCCTCCCGGTGACCGACGACTTCCGCGGCGAGCGGCTCACCGTCGTCGAGCAGGGCCGGCGGATGGTGACCCCGATGCTCATGGTGATGCTCGCGCTCGGGCTCACCGACCTGTTCTTCGCGCTCGACTCCATCCCCGCGATCCTCGGGCTCACCCGGGACGCCTACATCGTCTTCACCGCGAACGCCTTCGCGCTGCTGGGCCTGCGCCAGCTGTACTTCCTGCTCGACGGGCTGCTCTCGCGGTTGGTGTACCTGCAGTACGGCCTGGCCGTGATCCTCGGCTTCATCGGCGTCAAGCTGGTGCTCGAGGCCCTGCACACGAACACGGTGCCCGTCGTCAACGGCGGCGCCCCGGTGCCCGTCCCGCTCATCGGCCTCGAGTTCTCCCTCGGGGTCATCGTCGGTGTGCTCGCCGTCACCACCGTGGCCAGCCTGCTGCGTACGCGGCTGCGGGGCGGCGCGCCGACCTGACCCCACACGGCGCGCTCACGGCGGACCCGCGCCCGCGCTGGCACCCTCGACGGAAGGAGGTCCGGGGCGGGCGGGCGCGACCCGGACCACGACGGCGGCACGAACGGAGCGCGGGTGGCAGCAGTCCTCGACCGGCCCCCCTCGGCCCCATCCCCGGGTCCGCCGCCCATCGCGGCTGTGCGGCGGCGCCGATGGGCCGTCGTCGCGGGGGTGCTGGCGCTCGTCCTCGCGGTCCCGGCGCTCATCACGTCATGGTCCGCCGACCCGGCCCCGGCCCTCACCCCCGCGCAGCTGCGCGACCGCGTCAGCGCCTCGGCGGACGTCCCGTGGAGCGGGTACGCCGAGGCCTCCGGAGGGCTGAACCTGCCCGACGTCGCCCAGCTCTCCGACGTCACGTCGCTGCTCTCGGGCACCTCGCGGCTGCGGGTGTGGTACGCCGCCCCGGACACCAGCCGGGTCGATCAGCTCTACCCGACCGGCGAGCGCAGCCGCTACGTGCTGCCCACCGGCCAGGCCGTGTGGGACTACGGCGCCCAGCTGCTCACCTACGTGCGCCGCGACCCGACGGTGCGCCTGCCCCGCCCCGACGACCTCCCGCCCCCGCAGCTGGCCCGCCGGCTGCTCTCCGGGACCGCTCCCGACGACGTGGTGTCCCCTCTGCCCGCGCGCCGGCTCGCCGGCGTCGACGCCGCCGGGTTCCGCGTGAGGGTCGCCGACCCGCGCACCACCGTAGGTGCGCTCGACGTGTGGGCCGACCCCGCGAGCGGGCTGCCCGTCGCGGTGGAGGTCCGTACCAAGGACGCGGAGGGACGGACGGCCGCCGCACCCGTCGTCGTGAGCACGATGCTGCAGCTGGACCAGTCGCCTCCCGACCCGGCGCTCTTCGTCCCCCACGCCGGGCCGGGTGCCGGCGTCACCCGCAGCCCGACCTCCGACCTGTTCGGCGTCCTCGGCCGGGGGAGCGCCGCGGCCGTGCCCGACCGCGTCGACGGCGTCACACGCGAGCGCCCGCAGCGGGGCTTCGCCGCGATCGGCCAGTACGGCAGCTCGCTGGCCCAGCTCGTCGTGGTGCCGCTGCCCCCGGACCTCGCGACGTCGCTGCTCGCCACCATCGCCCGCGCGGGCTCCGCGAGCCGGATCATCGCCGTCGAGGCGCCGGCCGGGGCTCTGCCGACCCGGGGACGGGTCGGCAGCGCCCAGGCCGGGGCCCTGGTCTCCCCGCTGCTGCAGCTGGCGGTCGTCCGGGTCGCCGGCCGGGCGTGGGCGGTCGGCGGCCTGGTCCCGGACGCGGTGCTCGACCGCGCCGTCACCGACCTCGCCGGGAGTGCCACGTGAGTGCGAACCGGGAGGCCGCCGCCGGCGAGGTCCCCGCGCCCGAGCCCGACGTCGCAGCGCGACTGCCCGCGCAGCGGGGCCCGGGCCCGCGCCCGGTCCCCACCGCGACCGCCGCCCCGGCCACCGACGCGCCGCTGGTCATCGAGACGCGGGGGCTGACCAAGCGGTTCGGGTCGCGCACCGCCGTCGACGACGTCGACCTGCACGTCGCCCGCGGCGACCGCTACGGCTTCCTCGGCCCCAACGGCTCGGGCAAGACGACGCTGGTCCGGATGCTGCTCGGGCTCGTCTTCGCCACGCGCGGGGAGATCCGGGTGCTCGGCCGCGAGGTGCCGGGGCAGGTGCACGAGGTGCTGCCCGCGATCGGCGCGTTGGTCGAAGGCCCGGCGGCGTACGGCCACCTCTCCGGCCGCGCCAACCTCGACCTGCTCGACGCCTCCGGCCCCGGCGGGCGCGCCGGACGGCGGCGACGGGTGGGGGAGGCCCTGGAGCGGGTCGGGCTCGCCGGCATCGACCGTCGCCCGGTGCGCACCTACTCGCTCGGCATGCGCCAGCGCCTGGGACTGGCCGGTGCGCTGCTCACCGAGCCGGAGCTGCTGATCCTCGACGAGCCCACCAACGGCCTCGACCCGCACGGCATCCGCGAGATCCGTGAGCTGCTGGTGGAGCTGAACGAGGCGGGGACCACGGTGTTCCTCTCCAGCCACCTGCTCGTCGAGATCGAGACCCTGTGCACCCGGGTCGGGGTGGTGGACCACGGCCGGCTCGTGCTCGAGGAGCCACTCGACGCCGTGCGCCGCGCCACCGGCCGGGTCGTCGTCACCACCCCCGACGTCGAGCGCGCGCTGGCCGTCCTCGGGCGGGCGGTGGTGGGGCGCACCGACGGCGGCGGGCTCGTCGTGGTGCCCGCCGACGGCCACGGTCCCCGCGGCCTGGCCCGCCACCTCGTCGCGCACGACGTCCGGCTGGACGCGCTGGAGCCCGAGCGGGTGAGCCTGGAGGACGTCGTCGTCGACCTCACCGGGCCGGGCGACGACAGTGTCGCCGGGGGGAGCCGCTGGTGATCGCCGTCGAGCTCCGCAAGCTCTTCCGGCGCCCCCGCACGTGGGTGACGATCGGGCTGCTCTGCCTGCTGCCCGCCGTCGTGGCGGGGTTCCTCGCGTCGACGCGGATCGCGCCGCCCCCCGGGCAGGGCGCGGCGTTCCTGTCCGCGGTGCTGCAGTCCGGTTCGCTCTACCCCGCGGCGGCGCTCGCGCTGGTGCTGCCGATCTTCCTGCCGGTCGCGGTCGCCGTCGTCGCCGGGGACGCGGTGGCGGGCGAGTCGACGGCAGGGACGCTGCGCTACCTGCTCGTGCGCCCGGTCCGCCGGACGACGCTGCTGGGGGCGAAGCTCGTGTCCGTGGTCGTGTTCGTCGTGGTCACGGTCGCGGCGGTGGCCGGCACGTCGTACGTCGTCGGGGTGTCCCTGTTCGGGACCGGCGACCCGGTCGCGGTGGTCAACGCGATCCCGCAGATCGGCGGGCCGGGCGGGGCTGGCAACGCGGGCTCGTCGTCGGGTGGTTCCGCGAACGGTCCCGCGGCAGCCGCGCCGGCCGCGCCGGGCGCGTCACCGCCGGCCGCCGGTACCCCCGGCACCGGGTCGTCGACCACGCTCGACCCCACCGAGGCCCGCGACCGCGCCGAGGACTCGGTCGCCTCGCTGTCGGGCAGCCCGCTCTCGCCGGGCGACCTCGCGCTGCGCCTGCTCGGCGCGATGGGCTACATCACGATCTCGATGCTCGGCGTCGGGGCGATCGCGCTGTTCCTCTCGACGGTGACCTCGTCCTCGCTGGGCGCGACGCTCGGGGCGCTGGCCGCGCTGATCACCTCTCAGGTGCTCGTGACCCTCGACGCCGCCGCCTCGGTGACTCCCTACCTGCCCACGCGGTACTGGCTCGCGTGGATCGACTTCTTCCGCGACCCGATCTTCCTGCGCGACATCCGGTCGGGGGTGCTGGTGCAGCTCGGCTACGTCGTGGTGCTCATGGTCGCGGCGTGGGCGAACTTCACGACGAAGGACGTCGGTGCCTGACGGCTCGTTGGGCTACGCCTTGTGCGTGCCCTATCGGCGTGCTGTGTCACTGTCGTGCCTGAGCACGGAAACACACGCACGAGCGGAGCTAAGAGGTCCCCACCAGCACCGGGCGCCCGACCCCCTCGGACTGCAGCTTCGAGCAGTCGCCCGGCACGGGGACGGGCAGCGGCTTCGTGCCCAGCGCGCGCAGGACCAGGCCCATCGTGAGACCCGCCGTCGGGAGCTGGCCGTGGTTGATCGGGATGTCGTCGCAGACCGACTGGAGGCGGATCGAGCGCACGCCGGGCAGGGCGGCGGACTGCGGCGGGGTGACGACGTCGTCCTGGTCGGTCCACAGCGAGAGCCACGGGATGTCGGGCCGCGGACTGTTGTCCAGCCGGGTGAGCAGCGAACTGCCGGGCGCGAGCTCCTGGCAGGCCCGCGGGCACGCGCCGGGGACGAGCGCCCCGCCGGCCGCGGCGATGTCGGCGCCCTGCAACGGGGAGCCCATCGTGACCAGCCGGCGGATGGCCGGCGCCGTCGTCCCGGTCTGCAGGTAGAGCCAGGACGCCACGCCGCCGGCCGAGTACCCGACGAGGTCGACGCTGCGGGCACCGTCGTGACGGAGGAGGTCGCGCACGGCGTCGTCGATGGCCGCGGCCTGCCCGGAGAAGTCGCCCGTGCCGCCGTCGGGGAGGTCGACGACGACGGCGGGGCGTCCGACCACCCGCAGGCGCAGCGCGAGCGCCTGCAGCGCGGCGGTGTTGCCGCCGTAGCCGGGGACGAGGACGACGGGCCCCATCTGGCCCGGGTCGGCCTTCGGCGGGACCGCGTACTCGCGAGCCACCGACACCGCCACGAGCGCCGAGACCGCGAGCACCACCGCGGTCACGACCAGCACGAACACCCGCCGGCGGGGGGCGAGGCCGCCGAGCGGGGCGCGGTCGGGCCAGGCGGGCCGGCGGGTCACGCCCCCAGTGTGCCCGCCACCGCGCCGGAGAGGCGTTAGCGTGCGCCCCGTGGAACCCGCCGACGTGTCCCGCCTCGCCCGCCGCCTGGAGCCCCTGCACTCCATGATCTACTTCGCACCCGAGGTGGGATCCGAGCTCGGCGAGCTCGGGATCGGCCACCCGCGCGCCCAGTACTTCGCGCAGCGCTCGGCGGCGATGGGTGCGGTCGGCCCGGGCGTGGTGGCGGCGACGTACTACAACTTCAACCCTGCCCTGATCGCCCGCTTCGTGCCCGGGGTGTGGGCCACGGCGTCGCCCGCCGACGTGCTCAACGGCCGGTTGCGCGCCGTCGACGGGGCGCTGCGGCGCCTGCTGGGCGAGGCGGCGTCGTCGCGGGAGTGCGAGCGGGCCTCGGTGCTCGCGCGGCGCGCGACCGAGGCGTGTCGGCCCGAGGACCGCGCGCTCTACGCCGCCCACGCCGACCTGCCCTGGCCCGACGAGCCCCACCTGGCGCTCTGGCACGCGGCCACCCTGCTGCGCGAGTACCGCGGCGACGGGCACCTGCACGCGCTGCTCGCGGCCGGGCTGACCGGCCTCGAGGCGCTGATCCTGCACACGGCGACCGGCCGCGGGTTCCTCGTCGAGGTCGCGCAGGCGACGCGCGGCTGGTCGGCGGAGCAGTGGAGCGAGGCGTCGGCCGGGCTGCGCGAGCGAGGGCTGCTCACCGCCGACGGCGGGCTCACCGACGAGGGCGCGACGTTCCGCGAGGGCATCGAGACCGAGACGTCACGGCTCTCGACCGCGCCCTACACCTCGCTGGGGAACGAGGCCGCCGAGCTCGGGGAGCTGGCCGGGAACCTGACGAGGACGATCCTCGCGGCCGGCGCCTTCCCCGAGGGGGTGTTCGCCTCCGGGTCGGACCGGGCCCGAGCGAGCCGGTAGGGGAGTCAGGAACGTCGCGTTCCGGACACTGGACGTCCGGAAAGCGGCGTTGATCTTCCACCGACCCGCCGGGCCCGCCGCCCTCACGGCAGGCGCTGCGCCTCCTCGGACGACCCCACCTCCCGGCGCGACCCGGCCCGCTTGGCGAGCCAGATGCCGCCACCGATCACGAGCGCACCGGCGATCAGCCAGCCGAGCGCCCCCAGCAGGAAGTGCACGAGCGGGATCACGACACCGCCCAGCAGCACGAGCGCACCGATACCGACCAGGACCCACACCACGATCTTCATGACGACGATCGTGCGCCGGACTGCGACCTCAGGACATCGGGGTGCACCCTGAACTCCGACTCAGGGAGGGCCCATGAAGGTCACCGTCGTCGGGGCCGGCATCGTCGGGCTCGCGACGGCGGACGCGCTCGTCCGCCGCGGCCACGACGTCACCGTCCTCGAGGCCGACCGGCCGATGGGGGCGCGCAGCGCCGGGGCCTCCCGCGTCTTCCGGCTCGCCCACGCGGACCCGGCCCTCGTCGAGGCCGCGACGCGCGCGAGGGACCTCTGGGAGCAGTGGTCGCAGCGCGCCGGCCGACCGCTCGTGGGGACCGAGGGCACCGTCGTCTCCGGGCCCCGCGCCCCGCAGTGGGCCGAGGCCATGGGTGCCGTGGGCGCGGTGCACACCCTGGGCGACCCGCCGCCCGCCCTCCTCGGGAAGGCCGACGGCCCCGTTCTGGTCGACCCCGCGGGCGGCGCCCTCGACCTCGTCGGCGCCGGCCGGATGCTCATCGAGGCGCTGCGGCCGCACCTGCGTCCGGGCCGGGTCGTCGACCTCGACGAGCTGGTCGGCGACGCGATCGTCGTGACGGCGGGCGCGGGCACCGCCGAGCTCGTGGCGCGCCGCGGGATCGACGTCCCGCACGAGCTCTGCCACCACGTCCGGTTCTCGTTCCGGATGCGCGCCACCCCGACCGCCACCCCGCCGGCCCACCTCGACGGGACCCCGGGACCGCAGCTCGAGTCCACCTACCAGCACCGCACCCCCGACGGGTCGTGGGCGATCGGCGGCCACCTGCCCGAGCACCTCACGACCACCGACCACCCGTTCGAGGAGGTCCGGCGCCGCTCCCACGACGCCGTCACCGCCCACGTCGTCGAACGCCTGCCCGAGCTGGACCCGGAGCCGGTCGGCGAGCTGGCCTGCACCCCGACGGCAGGCGGCGACCCGGGCACCGTCCACACGGCCCGCGTCGGGAACGTGCACGTCCTGTGGGGTGAGAACCTCGCGAAGCTCGCACCGGTGCTGGGGGAGCACCTCGCGGAGGCGGTGTCGACCGACGCAGTGGCGGAGGACATCGGGACACTGGCGAACCGGGCGGATCACGGTCGGTAACCTGGGAGGGACCACTCCTCCGGCAGGAAGCACCCCCCACGTGACCACGACCGCACCCGAGCGGCCCGGGTCCGCCGATCACGTCCTGCGCGCGGACCTGCGCAACATCGCGATCGTCGCCCACGTCGACCATGGCAAGACCACCCTCGTCGACGCCATGCTCCGTCAGTCCGGGGCCTTCTCCGCGCGCGCCGAGCCCGTCGACCGGGTCATGGACTCCGGCGACCTGGAGCGCGAGAAGGGCATCACGATCCTCGCGAAGAACACGGCGGTACACCGCGGGGACGTGACCTTCAACATCATCGACACCCCCGGCCACGCCGACTTCGGCGGCGAGGTCGAGCGCGGCCTGTCGATGGTCGACGGTGTGGTCCTGCTCGTCGACGCCTCGGAGGGCCCGCTCCCGCAGACCCGGTTCGTGCTGCGCAAGGCGCTGGCCGCGCGCCTGCCGGTGATCCTCGTGGTGAACAAGACCGACCGGGCCGACGCGCGCTGCGCCGAGGTCGTCGACGAGTCGCTCGACCTGCTGCTCGAGCTCGCGACCGACCTCGAGATGGACGACGACGTCGTCACGCAGCTGCTGGAGCTGCCCGTCGTCTACGCCTCGGCGCGCGCGGGCAAGGCCTCGCTCGCGCGCCCGGCCGACGGCACCGTGCCCGACTCGGAGAGCCTCGACCCGCTGTTCGAGCTGCTGCTCTCCGAGGTCCCGGCCCCCGCCGACGACCCGAGCGGGCCGCTGCAGGCCCACGTCACCAACCTCGACGCGTCGGCCTACCTCGGCCGCATCGCGCTGTGCCGCGTGCGCTCCGGCCGGATCCGGCGCGGCCAGCAGGTCGGGTGGTGCCGCGAGGACGGCAGCGTCACCCGCGTCAAGGTCACCGAGCTGCTGCGCACCGAGGGCCTGGAGCGGGTCTCGGCCGACCACGCCGACGCCGGCGACATCGTCGCGGTGGCGGGGATCGCCGACGTCACCATCGGCGACACGCTCGCCGACCCGGACGACCCGCGGCCGCTGCCGCGCATCACCGTCGACGAGCCGGCCATCGCGATGACGATCGGCATCAACACCTCGCCGCTCGCCGGCCGGGGCAGCGGGGCGAACGACAAGCCGGGCACCAAGCTCACGGCGCGCCTGCTGAAGAACCGGTTGGACTCCGAGCTGGTCGGCAACGTGTCCATGCGGGTGCTGCCCACCGAGCGTCCCGACACCTGGGAGGTGCAGGGCCGCGGGGAGCTGGCGCTGGCCGTCCTCGTCGAGACGATGCGCCGCGAGGGCTTCGAGCTGACCGTCGGCAAGCCCGAGGTCGTGACGAAGTCCGTCGACGGCACGCTCCACGAGCCGTTCGAGCGGCTCTCGGTCGACGTTCCGGACGAGTACCTGGGCGCGGTCACGCAGCTCCTCGCCGCCCGCAAGGGCGAGATGCTCGAGATGACCCACTCGGCGTCGTCGGACCATGTGCGCCTGGAGTACCGGGTGCCCTCCCGCGGGCTGATCGGCTTCCGGACCGAGTTCCTCACCGAGACCCGCGGCACCGGCATCGCCAACCAGCTCTTCGACGGCTACGGGCCGTGGGTCGGGGAGCTGCGCGCGCGCCAGTCGGGCTCGCTGATCGCCGACCGCGACGGCGCGGTGACCGCCCACGCCGTCGGGCTGCTGGCCGACCGCGGCGACCTGTTCGTCGGGCCGACCACCGTCGTCTACACGGGCATGGTCATCGGGGAGAACTCCCGCTCGGAGGACATGGAGGTCAACATCGTCCGCGAGAAGAAGCTGACCAACATGCGCCAGTCCAGCCAGGACGTCCTCGAGCGGCTCACCCCGCCACGCATCCTGTCCCTCGAGCAGGCCCTCGAGTTCTGCTCCGAGGACGAGTGCGTCGAGGTGACGCCGTCGGCGGTGCGGATCCGCAAGGTCGAGCTCGACTCGCACCTGCGCAACCGGCAGCGCATCCGGGCCAGGCAGGGGCGCGCCTGACACGTCCCCCGGGGACCTCACGGACGCGCGCGGACCTCCACCGGCGTCGTCGCCAGCACGTCCAGCGCCCGCATCTCCCGCTTGGCGGGGGAGCGGGCGAAGAACAGCAGGTCGAGCGGGTACCACAGCCCGATCCAGGCGATGACGAGGAAGACGCCGTTGCCGAGGACGTCCTGCAAGAACTGCGGGACGTCGGGCTCGAGGAAGTTGGTCGAGAGCACCAGGCCGACGACGAAGAGCACCGTCCCGCCGCGCAGTGCCCACAGGCCCTGCCGCCACAGCGACCGGCTCTCCCGCTCGACGCGTTCGGTGCGGGCCGTGCACCAGCGGCGCAGCCCCGTCTCGAGGCGCGCGGCGACCTGCGGGTCGGCGAGCGCCGGGGCGGGCAGGGTGAGCACCACGCGCCGCCGGCGTCGGATCCCGGAGCGGCCGAGGAGCTCGCCCAGCAGCTCGTCCACGCCCGGCGTCGCGCGCACCCGCTCGGCCCCGGGGGCGGACAGCGGGGCGAGCGGGTCGACGACGAGCAGCTCCTCCGGAGCGCCGAGGTGGACGACGATCTCCTCGCGGACGTCCGTCGTGCTCGCAGTGCTCACTGGGCCCACCTCCGGTCGGTCGTGAAGGCGACGACGACGGAGCGTTCGTGGCCCAGGGCGGTCAGGCGTTCGTGCAGGTCGGAGCGGACCTCGTCGCAGTCGGCGACGGTGCGGACCCGCGAGGTGTCGTCGACGAGGAAGTCGATCTCGACGTCGACCCGGCCGCCGACCTGCGAGGCCCGCAGGAACGACTCGCGCATCCGGTAGCGGTCGCGGACCGCGTCGACGACGCCCTGCAGGGCGCGCATGGTGTCCTCGGGCGGCGACATCGCCAGCAGTTCCCGCATCCCGCGGGCGACCAGCCGGGCGGGCACGCGCAGGAAGAGCAGCGAGACGAGCACGACCATGCCGGGGTCGACGTAGGCCGCGAGGTCGGCGCGGCCGGTGGCCACCAGCACGGCCGCGATCACGAAGCCGACGAGGACGCCGAGCGAGAGCAGCGTGTCGCCCTGCCACTCCGCGGCCTCGGCCCGCACCAGCCCGCCGTGGCCGCGCCGCAGCACGAGGGTGACGACGACGCCGCCGACCGTCGCGAGGACGGCGTAGGCCAGCGCCCAGCCGGTGGAGACCTCGCGACCGCCGGCGAGCAGGTCGGTGATCCCGCCGACGACGGCGTAGACCGACAGCCCGGCCAGGGCGAGCGCCTTGACCACGACGACGACGGGCTCCCACTCCTCGCGACCCCACGGGTGGGCGTCGTCGGGCCCGCGTCGGGAGACCCGCAGCGCGGCCACCGCGAGCAGCGAGAGCCCGATCGAGGCGAACGAGTACAGGCCGTCGAAGACGATCATCGACGAACCCGAGAGCGCCCCCCACACGCACGAGACGAGGGCGAACGCGGCGGAGGCCCACACCGAGACGAGCAGCAGCCGATGATCACGCCTCGTGTCATCGGTGTTCGGCACGCGTGTGATCTTGGCGGTTCGTCGCGCGGAGGTCGAGAGCGATCAATCCGTGACCTGGAGTGATCTCGCGTCCGGGCGCCGCATCGGTCACTGTTGGTGGCCGACGGCCAAGGAGGGCCCCGAATGGACGTGCACATCGAGCTCGGGCTGGAGGACACCCGGATCACCGCGGCGTGGATGCTCGGGTCGTTCCTCGTGGTCTTCCTGGTCACCCGCGGGATCACCCGGCTCATCCGTTCCGGGCGCGGGCCGTTCCGGAACACCTCGATCGGCGGCGTGCACATCCACCACCTGGTGCACGGCATCGTGCTGATGCTGATCGCGGGTGCCGGCGAGTTCCTCTACCGGCCCGAGGGGGCGTGGCAGATCGTCCTCGCCGTCGCCTTCGGCGCGGGCGCCGCACTGACGCTCGACGAGTTCGCGCTGTGGCTGCACCTCGAGGACGTGTACTGGAGCGACCGGGGCCGACTCTCGGTCGACGCGGTCCTCGTGGTGGCCGCGGTCGGTGCGCTGCTCGTGCTGGGTGCGAACCCCTTCGGCGCGGCCAGCGAGGACAACGCCCCGACCGTGATCGGTGCGGCGGTGGTCACCCTGGCGTTCGCCGCGGTGGCCGCGTTCAAGGGCAAGCCCGTGCTGGCGGTGCTCGGCGTCATCCTGCTGCCGTTCGCGGTTGTGGGGGCGATCCGGATCGCCAAGCCCGGCTCTCCGTGGGCGAAGCGGCGCTACCGGGAGGGATCGAGCAAGGACGTCCGCTCCCGGGCCCGGTTCCCCGAGGGCCGGCGCACCCGGTGGGACGCGGTGGTGGATGCCGTCGGTGGGGTGCCTTCGGCTCGTGAGCACTGAGTGCGGCTATAACCGCACTCAGTGCTCACGAGCGCGCACCTCACGTTTCCGACTCGGCCCGGTCCGGCGTCGCCCACGCGGTGTGGAAGGTGCCCTGCTTGTCGGTGCGCCGGTAGGTGTGCGCGCCGAAGAAGTCCCGCTGGCCCTGCACCAGGGCGGCCGGCAGCCGCTCGGCCCGGATCCCGTCGTAGTAGGACAGCGCCGAGGAGAAGCCCGGCGTCGGGATCCCCAGCTGGGCCGACGACGCGACGACCCGCCGCCACGAGTCCTGCGCCCCGCCGATGGCCTCGGTGAACGAGGGGTCGGTGAGCAGCGTGGTGAGCCCCGGCTCGCGCTCGTAGGCCGCCGTGATCTCGTTGAGGAACTTCGCGCGGATGATGCAGCCCCCGCGCCAGATCTTCGCGACCTGCCCGAGGTCGATCGACCAGCCGTACTCCTCTGCGCCCGCCTGGATCTCGTTGAAGCCCTGGGCGTAGGCCACGATCTTCGAGGCGTAGAGCGCCTGCTCGATGTCCTCGACGAAGCCCTCGGCCGCCGCACCTTCGAGCTTGGCCCGCGACACCCCGGGCAGGCCCCGGGCAGCGTCGCGCAGCGTGCGGTTGCCCGAGAGCGAGCGGGCGAAGGTCGCCTCGGCGATGCCCGTCACCGGGACCCCGAGGTCCAGCGCGGCCTGGACCGTCCAGCGCCCGGTGCCCTTCTGCTCGGCCTCGTCGGCGACGACGTCGACGAACGGCTTGCCGGACGCCGCGTCGTTGTGCGCGAGCACCTCCGAGGTGATCTCGATGAGGTAGGAGTCCAGCCGGCCCTGGTTCCAATGGGTGAACACGTCGGCGATGGCGGCGGGGTCCATGCCCAGCCCGGAGCGCAACAGGTCGTAGGCCTCGGCGATGAGCTGCATGTCGGCGTACTCGATGCCGTTGTGGACCATCTTGACGAAGTGGCCCGCACCGTCGGCGCCGATGTGGGTGCAGCAGGGATCGCCGTCGACGTGCGCGGAGATGTCCTCGAGCAGCGGGCCCAGCGACGCATAGGCCTCGTCCGGGCCACCGGGCATGATCGAGGGCCCGTTGAGCGCGCCCTCCTCGCCGCCCGAGACGCCCATCCCGACGAAGTTGAGGCCCTGGTCGCGCAGCGCCTTCTCCCGACGGCGGGTGTCGGCGAAGTGGGCGTTGCCGGCGTCGATGACCACGTCGCCCTGCTCGAGGAGCGGGGTGAACTCGTCGATGACGCTGTCGGTCGCCTTGCCGGCCGGGACCATGAGCACGATGCGGCGCGGACGTTCCAGCGAGCGCACGAACTCCTCGACGGACGAGCTGGGGACGAACGTGCCCTCGTCGGAGAACTGGTCGACGAGGTCCTTCGTGCGCTTCTCGGTCCGGTTGTGCAGCGCGACGGCGTGGCCGTGGCGCGCGAGGTTGCGTGCGAGGTTCCGACCCATCGTGGCGAGGCCGCTGACGCCGATCTCCGCTGTCTGACTCACGTCGCACAGCATGCCCGACATCGGTGCCCGCACACGCTCGACGGAGTGACTTTCCACCGGGCCCGCTAACGACCCCGTCACCTCCCACGAGGAAGGCCCGGACCGCCGGGGGGCTCCGCCTCGGCGCAGGTCACGGGGGGAACGACGAGATCATGACGGACCAGACAGGTGTGATCGGGGGCACGGGCCGCGGCGCGGCGGGCGGCCGCCCGCGCGACTCGCCGGACGCGCTCCCTGATCGCGGCCGGACTCGCGGTGGCGGTGACACTGGACCTTCGGTCGTGTGCGTGCGTTTCCGCGTCCAGACACGGAAACGCACGCACACGCGCGTCAGCGCGAACCGCGCAGGCCCAGCGTCTCCAGCCACGACGCGAGCCCGTCGAGCGCCGCCTTCGCGCCGGCCTCGGTCTCGGGGGCGGGCTCGAACGTCCGGCCCTCGCCCTCTCCGAGGACCCGCTGCCCCGCGAACGGGATCGGCACGGTGCCCGCGAGCACCATCTGTAGTGCGGTGAGCACCGGGATCAGGGCCTCGGCGGCCCGGGCGCCCGCGGCGACGCCGCCGTAGCCGATGAGCGTGACCGGCTTGCGCGCCCATTCCTGGTTGAGGTGGTCCAGGGCGTTCTTGAGGGCCGCGTTGTAGCTGTGGTTGTACTCGGGGTGGACGATCGCGAAGGCGTCCGCCCGGGCGATCGTCGCGCTGAAGGCCTTCGTCGAGTCCAGCGTGTACCGGCCGAAGCGCGGGTGCTCCGGCTCGGCGAACATCGGCAGGTCCACGTCCGCGAGGTCGACGATCTCGACGTCGAAGGCGTCGTACTCGCGGGCCTGGTCGGCGAACCAGCGTGCGATCGGCTCTCCGACCCGCCCGGGCCGGGTGCTGGCCACGATGATCTGCAGCAGGGGACGGCGTGCGGGCTCCGTCATGGGGCTCCTCTGGTCCGGATGAACGGTTGTTGCCACAACCATCGTGCCCCGAGTCGCTGTCGGGGACCGCGTTTAGGCTGGTTCCCGTGGCCGAGACGACACCCCTGCTGACGCGATCCGACCTGCGCGGGGGTGTGCCCGCCGCCGCGGCGCTGCGCGCGATGCTGCCGCGCGCCGAGGTGGACGTCGACGCGGTCGTCGAGAAGGTCCGGCCCATCCTCGACGCGGTTCGCGCTCGCGGGGTCGACGCGGTGCTGGAGTACGGCGAGCGCTTCGACGGGGTGCGCTCGGAGTCGGTCCGGGTGCCGACGACGACGCTGCGGGAGGCGCTCGACGCGGTCGACCCGGTGGTCCGCGAGGCGCTGGAGACCTCGATCGAGCGTGCCCGCGCCGTCCACGCCGACCAGCGCCGCACCGACACCACCACCCAGGTCGTTCCCGGCGGCACCGTCACCGAGCGATGGGTGCCGGTGTCCCGAGTCGGGCTGTACGCCCCGGGCGGGCTCGCCGTCTACCCCTCCAGCGTGATCATGAACGTGGTGCCGGCGCAGGCCGCCGGGGTCGAGGGCCTCGTGGTCTGTTCGCCCCCGCAGCGCGAGTTCGGCGGGCGGCCGCACCCGCTGATCCTCGCGGCGGCCGCCCTGCTCGGCGTCGACGAGGTGTGGGCGGTCGGCGGGGCGCAGGCCGTCGCCTTGCTGGCCTACGGCGGCACCGACACCGACGGCGTCGAGCTCGAGCCGGTCGACATGGTCACCGGCCCCGGCAACGTCTACGTCACCGCCGCCAAGCGCAGCCTGCGCGGACGCATCGGCATCGACTCGGAGGCGGGCACCACCGAGATCGCGATCCTCGCCGACGCCACGGCCGACCCGGTGCACGTCGCGGCCGACCTCATCAGCCAGGCCGAGCACGACCCGGCGGCCGCATCCGTGCTCGTGACCACCAGCGAGGAGCTCGCCGACGCCGTCGACGCCGAGCTCACCACCCAGATCGGTACCACCAAGCACGACGAGCGCATCCGCACCGCCCTCACGGGCCCGCAGTCCGGGACGATCCTGGTCGCCGACCTCGATGCAGGCGTCCGCGTGGTCGACGCCTACGCCGCGGAGCACCTGGAGATCCAGACGGCGGACGCGTCGGCCGTGGCGGCGCGGGTCCGCAACGCGGGCGCGGTGTTCGTGGGGCCGCACAGCCCGGTCTCGCTCGGCGACTACTGCGCCGGGTCCAACCACGTGCTGCCCACCGGCGGGTGCGCCCGGCACTCCAGCGGGCTCTCGGTGCAGACGTTCCTGCGTGGCATCCACGTCGTGGACTACTCGGCGGACGCGCTGCGGGAGGTGGCCGACCGCGTCGTCGCACTCGCCGAGGCGGAGGACCTGCCGGCGCACGGGCAGGCGGTCGCCGCCCGGTTCGGGGCCCGCCGCGAGTACCCGGGGACCGGGGCATGAACGAGGTCGCCGGGGCGAGGCCGACGGTGCGCACCACCGTCGGTGCGGGCGTCGCCCTCGCCGACCTGCCGCTGCGCGAGGACCTGCGGGGGCGCAGTCCGTACGGCGCCCCGCAGCTGCAGGTGCCGGTCGCGCTCAACACCAACGAGAACCCGTTCCCACCCCCGCCCGCGCTGGTCGACGACGTCGCCGCGGCCACCCGGGAGGCCGCGGCGGCCCTGCACCGCTACCCGGACCGCGACCACGTCGCGCTGCGGACGGCGCTCGGCGGGTACCTGACCCGGGCCACCGGCGTGGCGCTCGCGACGGAGAACCTGTGGGCGGCCAACGGGTCGAACGAGGTGCTCCAGCAGCTCCTGCAGGCCTTCGGGGGCCCCGGCCGGCTCGCGCTGGGCTTCGAGCCGAGCTACTCGATGCACCCGATCCTCGCCGCCGGCACCCGCACCGAGTGGGTGCCCGCACCGCGTCGCGCCGACTTCTCCCTCGACGCGGCCGCCGCGGTCGACGTCGTCCGCGAGCGCAGCCCCGACGTGCTCTTCGTGACCACACCGAACAACCCCACCGGTCAGTCGATCGAGCTCGGCGAGCTGGCGGCGATCGCGGACGCCGCTCCGGGGATCGTCGTCGTGGACGAGGCCTACGTGGAGTTCTCCTCCGGGCCGTCCGCCTGCGAGCTCCTCGAGACCCACGGCCACAAGCTCGTCGTGAGCCGGACGATGTCGAAGGCTTTCGCGTTCGCGGGAGGCCGGCTGGGCTACCTGGCGGCCGCACCCGCCGTCGTCGACGCCCTCATGCTCGTCCGGCTGCCCTACCACCTCTCGTCGCTCACCCAGGCCGCCGCGCTCGCGGCGCTGCGCCACGCCGACGAGACGCTCGCCCTGGTCGACACGCTGTCCAAGGAGCGGGACCGGGTCGCGGCGGCGCTCGACGGGATGGGCTACACCGTCGTGCCGAGCACGGCGAACTTCCTGCTCTACGGGGGCTTCCCGGAGGGCTTCGCCGACGCGCACGCGGCGTGGCAGGCCTACCTGGACGAGGGCGTGCTGATCCGCGACGTCGGGATCCCGGGACACCTGCGGGTCACCGTCGGGACCCCCGAGGAGAACGACCGCTTCCTGGAGGTGTCGGCCGCGCTGCGGTGAGGCACGCACGAGGCCCCGCGATCAGGACTGGCGGGTCCGGACGTGGGCCCGCTCGCCCTGCGGTCCGAACAGGGCGAGCAGCTCGGCCGGTTCGGCGCCGGAGTTGGCGAAGGCGTGTGGGACGTGGGTGTCGAACTCGACGACCTCCGCGGGACGCAGCACGACGTCGTCGTCGCCCAGCCAGAGCCGGACCTGCCCGGAGAGCACGTACGCCCACTCGTAGCCCTCGTGGCTCTGCTGCTGGGGCACCCGCCCCGGATAGCCCACCGGCATGATCAGCTTGTAGGCCTGCAGCCCACCCGGGCGCCGGGTCAGCGGGACGAAGGTCATCCCGCCGCGCTGCACCGCCGGCATCCGGACCCGCGGGTCACCGGTCGGCGGAGCGTCGACGAGCTCGTCGAGCGCCACCTGGAAGCAGCGCGCCAGCGGCAGCAGCAGCTCCAGCGTCGGCTTGCGGCCTCCGGACTCGAGGCGCGACAGGGTCGACAGCGAGATCCCGGTGGCCTCCGCGACCTCGGTCAGCGTCATGCTCCGCGCGCCACGCAGTGCCCGCAGCCGCGGGCCGACGCCGTCCAGAACCTCGGCGAACTCGTTCATGCGCCTAGTTTGCCACTACGGCAAGGTTCTTTGCCATATCGACGACGGCGGGTGCAGGCTCGGTGGCGTCGGAGGAACGCGAGAGGAGCGGGCGATGGACGAGCAGTGGGACGTCGTGGTGGTCGGCGGCGGCGCGGGCGGGCTGGCGGCGGCCCTGACGCTGGCGCGCTCCCGACGGCGGGTGCTGGCCGTCGACGCGGGCGAGCCCCGGAACGCGCCGGCGGAGGGGGTGCACAACTACCTCGGCTGCGAGGGCGCCGCCCCCGGGGAGCTGACCGCGATCGGGCGCGCCGAGGTGGAGGGGTACGGCGGCGTGGTCCGCACCGGTCGGGTGGTGTCCGCGTCGCCCTCGGCGCAGGGCGGGTTCGACCTGGGGCTCGACGGGGGCACCGTCGTCCGGGCCCGGCGCGTGGTCCTGGCGACCGGCGTCGTCGACGAGCTGCCCCACGTCGTGGGCCTGCGGGAGCGCTGGGGACGCGACGTGCTGCACTGCCCGTACTGCCACGGCTGGGAGGTCCGCGACCGGCGGGTCGGGGTGCTCGCGACGAGCCCGATGGCCCTGCACCACGTCGGGCTGATGCGCCAGCTCACCGACGACGTCGTGCTGCTCGTCAACGATGCGCTCGTGCCGGAGCGCCCCGCCGCCGACGAGCTGGAGGCGCGGGGCGTCGAGGTCGTGACCGGCGAGGTGTCGGCGGTCGAGGTCGTCGACGACGCGCTGCGCGGGATCCGTCTGGCCGACGGCACCGTCGTCGCGCTCGACGCCCTGCTGGTGCCGACGATCGCCCGGGCCCGCGCCGACGTCGCGCGGATGCTCGGCGTCGCGCCCGCCGAGCAGTGGATGGGGGAGACCCTGCTGGGCGAGGTGATCGAGGTCGACGCCCGGGGCGAGACCTCGGTCGCGGGGGTGTGGGCGGTCGGGAACGTGGCCGACCTGCGCGCGACGGTGATCGCCTCGGCCGCGTCCGGCACCGCCGTGGCGGCCCAGCTCAACGCCGACCTGGTCGTCGAGGACGGCCGCCTCGCCGTCGCGAGCTCCGCGGGTGGCCCGCACTTCTGGGAGCGCTTCTACGCCGAGCGCGAGCAGGTGTGGAGCGGATGGCCGAACCCGGTACTCGCCGCCACCGCCGCCGACCTCGTCCCGGGCACCGCGCTCGACCTGGGCGCCGGGGAGGGCGGCGACGCCCTCTGCCTCGCGGGCCGGGGCTGGAAGGTGACCGCGGTCGACGTCGCGCAGACCGCCTGCGACCGGATCGCCGAGCACGCCGGGGACCTCCCGGTGCGCACCGAGCGGCACGACCTCACCGAGACGTTCCCCGAGGGCACCTACGACCTGGTGAGCGCGCAGTACCTGCACTCGCCGGACCCCGACTTCCCCCGCACCGCGCTCCTGCGGCGCGCGGCCGAGGCGGTGGCGCCGGGCGGGACGCTGCTGGTGGTGGGGCACGGCCGGCTGGCGCCGTGGTCGTGGGACCCGTCGCTGCGGATGCCGAGCGCCGCGGAGGTGCTGGAGGCGCTGGCGCTGGACGAGTCGTGGGAGGTCGTGCGCTGCGAGTCCCCCGAGCGCACCGCGACGGGCCCCGAGGGCCAGGCGGCGACGATCACCGACGAGATCGTGCAGGCGCGGCGTCGCCACCTAGGATGACGGCCGTGGGCCGCACCGGACGCGTCGAGCGCGTGACCAAGGAGTCGAACGTCCTCGTCGAGATCGACCTCGACGGGAGCGGGCGCACCGAGGTCGCCACCGGGGTGCCGTTCTTCGACCACATGCTCGACGCGCTGGGCAAGCACTCGTCGTTCGACCTCGTCGTGCGGGCCAGCGGCGACGTCGCGATCGACGCCCACCACACCGTCGAGGACGTCGCGATCGTGCTCGGACAGGCGCTGCGCCGGGCCCTGGGCGACAAGAGCGGGATCCGGCGGTTCGGCGACGCCTGGATCCCGATGGACGAGGCCCTGGCACACGCGGTCGTCGACGTCTCCGGGCGGCCCTACTGCGTGCACACCGGGGAGCCGGAGACGATGGCCGGCTTCGTCGTCGGCGGGAACTACCCGACGGTGCTCAACCGGCACGTCTTCGAGTCGATCGCCTTCCACGCCGGCATCGCCCTGCACGTGCGCATGACCGGCGGGCGGGATCCGCACCACATCACCGAGGCCGAGTACAAGGCCGTCGCGCGGGCGCTGCGGGCCGCCACCGAGGCCGACGCCCGGCTGGCGGGCGGCACGGCGTCGACGAAGGGCGTCCTGGAGTCGTGAGCGGCACCGGGCTGCTGGGGCTCGGGCTGCTGCTGGTCGGCGGTTTCCTCATCGGCGGGGTGGTGTCCTTCTCGCGGCAACGGCGGTGGGTGGCCGTCGTTCTCCTCGCGGTGCTCGCCGCGCTGGCCCTCGCCGCCGGCGTCCTGCGCCTCTTCCCCGCCTGACCGGCCGGGGCCGTCCGGCGGCCCACGGTTGAGTCGCGCCCCGCGGGGAACCACCATGGCGACCGGCGGGAGGAGTGTGGGTGGGGGAGCGACGGGGCGTGGCGACGACAAGGGCGGCGCGGGCGGGAACGCTCGCGACGGCGGCCGAGATCCGGAAGCTCTACGACGCCTGGGCCCCGACCTACGACGACGACCTCGGCGGGCCGGCCGGCGACGACTACCCGCTGCCCGGGATCGTCGGTGACGTCGTGGCCCGACTCGCCGACCCCACCACCGACGTCCTCGACGCCGCGTGCGGCACCGGGCTCGTCGGTGCGGCGCTCGCCGACCACGGGTTCCGCTCCGTGGACGGCCTCGACCTCTCCCCGCGCATGCTGGACCGTGCCCGACTCCTCGGCGTCTACCAGGACCTCGGCCCGGCCGACCTCTCCCAGCGCCTCCCCCGGGCCGGAGACGAGTTCGGCGTCGTGACCTGCGTCAACGGGTTCGAGCCGGGCCACCTGCCGCGGTCCGCGCTCGCCGAGTTCGCGCGCGTCGTGCGCCGGGGCGGCCACGTCGTCCTCACCGTCGGGACGCGGCGCCGGGCCGAGATCGAGCGGTACACCCAGCAGCTCGCCCGACGCCGGGTGGTGCGCGTGTCCGAGACCTCGGAGGCGCCGCTGCACCCCTCGACCGGGGAGAACCACCTCGTCGTGGTCCTCGAGGTCGTCGCGTCCTCGCAGGCCAGGGGCCCGCGGTGACATCCGGCCCTCCCGCGGGCCGGGCTCGGTAGCGTGGGCGGTATGCCGGGAACCCCTTCGGTCGTCGTGCTCGACTACGGCTCGGGCAACCTGCGCTCCGCCGAGCGCGCCCTCGAGCGCGCCGGGGCGAAGGTCGAGGTCACCGCCGACTCCCGCGCGGCGCGCGAGGCCGACGGTCTCGTGGTGCCCGGCGTCGGGGCGTTCGCCGCGTGCGCCGCCGGGCTGCGGTCGGTGGGCGGCGAGCGGATCCTCGAGCAGCGCCTGGCGGGCGGCCGCCCCGTGCTCGGCATCTGCGTGGGGATGCAGGTCCTCTTCGAGCGCGGCGTCGAGTTCGGCGAGGAGGCTGTGGGGGCGGGCCAGTGGCCCGGCACCGTCGAGAAGCTGCACGCCGCCGTGCTCCCGCACATGGGGTGGAACACGGTGCGGCCCCCGGCGGACTCCGTGCTCTTCGCCGGCATGCCCTCCGACGAGCGCTTCTACTTCGTGCACTCGTTCGGCGCGCGCCGCTGGGAGCTCGACCGCGGCGGGCCCTTCCGGCCCGCGAAGGTGACCTGGGCGAACCACGGCGAGGACTTCGTCGCCGCGGTCGAGGACGGGCCGCTCGCGGCGACCCAGTTCCACCCCGAGAAGTCCGGCGAGGCCGGGCGGCGGCTGCTCGTGAACTGGCTCGGCAGTCTCTAGGAAATTCGTCCACGATCGCTGTCGAGGGCCGCGTTCCCCGTTCGACGCGCTGGTGACGGCCGGCGACGAGCCCGGCCCCGAGGCCCCGGGAGGGACCCGATGCGCTACATGATGATCATGCAGGCCCCCGAGACGATGAACGTCGGCGGCGCCGACGCTCCGCCGCCGGAGGAGATGTTCGAGGCGATGAGCCGCTACAACACCGATCTCGTCGAGGCCGGCGTGCTGCTCGCCGCCGAGGGACTGGCGCCCTCGGCCGAGGGGTTCGAGGTGACCCACGACGGCGAGGCCCCGACCGTCACCGACGGGCCGTTCGCCGAGGCCCGCGAGCTCGTCGCCGGCTTCTGGATCCTCGACGTCGCCACGCGCGCGGAGGCCGAGCAGTGGGCGCGGCGCTGCCCGATCGGGCCCGGCGTCCGGCTCGAGGTGCGGCGCATCCCCGACATGCGGGAGCTCGAGGGGATCGCGCCGGCCGAGGTCCTCGACGCCGAGGCCGCGCTGCGGGCCCGGGTCGCCGAGCGTGCCGTCCGGTACGAGCAGTCCGGTTCCTGAGGGGAGTGGAGACGATGGCGCGGTACATGCTGGTCCTGAAGTACGACGAGGCCGTCGCGCTGGCGACGCCGCCCGACCCGGCGATGTTCGAGGAGATGGGCCGGTTCAACGCGGCGATGGTCGACGCCGGGGTGCTGCTCGCCGGCGAGGGGCTCGCGCCGAGCTCCCAGGGCGCCGTCCTCACCTTCCCCGAGGGCGACGGCGACGGGCCCACCGTGAGTGACGGGCCCTTCACCGAGGCGCGCGAGCTCATCGGCGGGTTCTGGATCCTGAAGGTCGACTCGCTGGAGGAGGCGGTCTCCTGGGCGAGCCGGGCCCCGTTCCGGTCGGGCGAGCGCATCGAGGTCCGGCGGGTCACCGAGGCCGAGGACTTCGAGGGCGTGGCCCCGGAAGGGGTGCTCGAGCAGGAGGCCGAGCTGCGCGAGCGGGCGGCGCAGCAGCACGGCGGTTGATGCCGGATGGCTGACCCCTACGCCGTCCTCGACGCCGTCTGGCGGGCCGAGTCGGCGCGGATCGTGGCCGGCGTCGCGCGGGTGGTGCGCGACGTCGGCCGGGCCGAGGAGCTCGCCCACGACGCGCTGGTCGCCGCGCTCGAGCAGTGGCCGGTCGAGGGCGTCCCGGACAACCCGGGCGCGTGGCTGGCCGCGACGGCCCGCCGTCGGGCTATCGACCTGATCCGCCGGGAGCAGACGTTCGCGCGCAAGGCCGAGCAGGTGGGGCACATGGAGGGCGCCGCGTCGGCCCCCGACGTCGCCGAGGTGGTGGCCGACCCGGTCCGCGCGGTCGGCGACGATGTCCTCGCCCTGCTGTTCGCCACGTGCCACCCGGTGCTCGCGCGGGAGTCGCGGGTGGCACTGACGCTGCGGCTCTTCGGCGGCCTCACCACCGACGAGATCGCCCGGGCGCTGCTGATCCAGTCGACGACGGTCGGCCAGCGGATCTCCCGGGCGAAGAAGCGGCTCTCGGCGGCCGCCGTCGACCTCGAGATCCCGGCGGGGGAGGAGCTCGAGGGGCGGCTGGGTGCGGTGCTCGAGGTCGTGTACCTGATCTTCAACGAGGGCTACGCGGCGACGGCGGGTGCCGACTGGGTGCGTGCCGACCTCTGCGACGAGGCCATGCGCCTGGGCCGGCGGCTGGTGGCGCTGCTGCCCGAGCGCCCCGAGGTCCACGGGCTGCTCGCGCTGATGGAGCTGCAGGCCTCGCGGCTGCGGGCCCGGGTGGGTCCCGACGGCGAGCCGGTGCTGCTCGCCGAGCAGGACCGCGGGCGCTGGGACCACCTGCTCGTGCGTCGTGGGCTGGCGGGTCTGGCGCGCGCCGAGGCGGGAGCCGACGCGGGCGGTCGTCGTCGGGACCACTACACGCTGCAGGCGGGGATCGCGGCCTGCCACGCGCGGGCCGGCTCGGTCGAGGACACCGACTGGGCGGCGATGGCCGCCCTGTACGCCGAGCTCGCCGTCGTCGCACCGTCCCCGGTCGTGGAGCTGAACCGGGCCGTCGCCGTCGGGCGGGCCGAGGGACCGGCCGCCGCGCTGGCCCTGGTCGACCGGCTGCGCGACGAGCCGGCCCTCGCCCGCTACCACCTGCTCCCGGCGGTGCGGGCCGACCTGCTCACGCAGCTCGGCCGGCGCGAGGAGGCCGCGGCCGAACTGGAGCGCGCGGCGGGGATGGCGTCCAACGAGGCCGAGCGGGCACTGCTGCGCCGCCGGCTGGAGGATCTGCGGGAGGCGGCGCTGGGCCGGGGCTGAGCCGGCCGCCGCCTCCGCGGCAGCAACGGCACGATCCTGACATCTGACGCGAGGACGGCGCCGTTCACCCAGGGCTCTAGGGTGCCTCCCGTGAGTTTCGACCTGCTGCCCGCCGTGGACGTCGTCGACGGGCAGGCCGTGCGCCTCGTCCAGGGCGAGGCCGGGACCGAGACCGGGTACGGCGACCCGCTCGACGCCGCCCGTGCCTGGGTCGACGACGGGGCCGAGTGGATCCACCTGGTCGACCTCGACGCGGCGTTCCGACGCGGCTCGAATGCGGCGCTCCTGGCCTCGCTCGTCGAGACCGTCCCCGTCAAGGTGGAGCTCTCGGGCGGCATCCGCGACGACGACTCGCTGCGCCGCGCCCTCGACACCGGGTGCGCCCGGGTGAACATCGGGACGGCGGCCCTCGAGGACCCGGAGTGGTGCGCGAAGGCGATCGCGGCGTTCGGCGACCGGGTGGCCGTGGGGCTCGACGTCAAGATCCGCGACGGTGAGCACCGGCTGGCGGCCCGCGGATGGGTGTCCGACGGCGGCGACCTGTGGGAGGTCCTCGCCCGGCTCGATGCCGAGGGCTGCGCACGCTACGTGGTGACCGACGTGGGCCGCGACGGCACCCTGACCGGCCCGAACACCGACCTGCTCGCCGCGGTGTGCGACCGGACCGCCGCGCCCGTCGTCGCCAGCGGCGGGGTCGCGACGCTGGACGACGTGCGGGCCCTCGCAGCGCTGGGGGCGGCGGGCGTGGAGGGCGCGATCATCGGCAAGGCGCTCTACGCGGGCGCGTTCACGCTCCCGGAGGCGCTGGCCGCGGTTGGCTGACGCACACGAGCCGTAGGCTCCAAGTATGGGTGTGGCCGTCCGCGTGATCCCCTGCCTGGACGTCGACGCCGGGCGGGTGGTCAAGGGCGTCAACTTCGTCGACCTGCGCGACGCGGGCGACCCCGTGGAGATGGCCCGGCTCTACGACGCCGAGGGCGCCGACGAGCTCACGTTCCTCGACGTCAGCGCATCGTCGGGGGAGCGCGAGACCACCTACGACGTCGTGCGCCGCACCGCCGAGCAGGTGTTCATCCCGCTGACCGTGGGCGGCGGCGTGCGCACCAACGACGACATCAACCGGCTGCTGCGCGCGGGCGCGGACAAGGTCAGCATCAACACCGCCGCCATCGGCCGCCCGGAGTTCCTCGCGGAGTCCAGCCGCCGGTTCGGCTCGCAGTGCATCGTGCTCTCGGTCGACGCCCGACGGGTGCCCCCACCCGCCCCGCCGACGCCGTCCGGCTTCGAGGTCACCACCCACGGCGGCCGCCGCGGCACCGGCATCGACGCGCTCGAGTGGGCGCAGCAGGGCGCCGAGCTCGGCGTCGGGGAGATCCTGCTCAACTCCATGGACGCCGACGGCACCAAGAACGGGTTCGATCTGGAGATGCTGCGCCGGGTGCGGGCCCTCGTCGACGTCCCGGTGATCGCCAGTGGCGGGGCGGGCGCCGTCGAGCACTTCGCGCCGGCCGTCGAGGCGGGGGCCGACGCGGTCCTCGCGGCCAGTGTGTTCCACTTCGGCATCATGCGGATCGGCGAGGTCAAGGACGCGCTGCGCGACGCGGGGGTGGAGATCCGGTGACGACGCAGCAGTCCGCCCTCGACCCCGAGCTCGCCGCCCGGCTCGAGCGCACCCCCGACGGGCTGGTCTGCGCGGTGGTGCAGCAGTACGACACCCGCGAGGTCCTCATGGTCGCGTGGATGTCCGACGAGGCCCTCGCCCGCACGCTCGCCACCCGCGAGGCCACCTACTGGTCCCGCTCCCGGCAGGAGCTCTGGGTCAAGGGCGCGACCAGCGGTCACACCCAAGCTGTCCACGAGGTCCGGCTCGACTGCGACGGCGACACCCTGCTGGTCCTCGTCGACCAGCAGGGTGCCGCGTGCCACACCGGGGACCACACCTGCTTCGACGCCGACGTGCTCCTGCCCGCCCCGCACTGACCCCGGCCCCGGACCGGCCGCACCTAGTAAGTGCCGGTAGCGGCGCCGATTACCTCGGGCGGCGAGCGTCATGTCGGTGATCTACCGTGCCTCCGTCGTCGTTCTTTGCAAAGTCTTGGTCTTCGGGTGGCAGAAGGAATCATGTGATGTCGGTAGGGCAGCAGGTGGACTCGTTGATCGCGCAGGTGTTGCGGCGCAACCCGGCCGAGCCGGAGTTCCACCAGGCGGTGCGGGAAGTGCTCGGCAGCATCGGGCCCGTGCTGGCCAAGCGTCCGGAGCTGGCCGAAGCCAAGATCATCGAGAGGGTGTGCGAGCCGGAGCGTCAGGTCATCTTCCGGGTGCCGTGGGAGGACGATCGGGGCGAGGTCCACATCAACCGCGGGTTCCGGGTGGAGTTCAACAGCGCCCTCGGCCCGTACAAGGGTGGGCTGCGGTTCCACCCGTCGGTGCTGCTGGGCACCGTGAAGTTCCTCGGGTTCGAGCAGGTGTTCAAGAACGCGCTGACCGGCCTTCCGATCGGCGGCGCCAAGGGCGGGTCGGACTTCGACCCCAAGGGCCGGTCGGACCGCGAGGTGATGCGGTTCTGCCAGAGTTTCATGACCGAGCTCTACCGCCACGTCGGCGAGCACACCGACGTGCCCGCCGGTGACATCGGGGTGGGCGGCCGTGAGCTGGGCTACCTGTTCGGGCAGTACAAGCGCATCACCAACCGGTACGAGTCCGGGGTGCTGACCGGCAAGGGCCTGGCGTACGGCGGCGCCCGCGTGCGCACCGAGGCCACCGGCTACGGCTGCGCGTTCTTCGTCGAGGAGATGCTGCGCGCCCGCGGCGAGTCGTTCGACGGCAAGCGGGTGGTCGTCTCCGGGTCCGGCAACGTGTCCATCTACACCATCGAGAAGGTGCACCAGCTCGGTGGGCGGGTCGTGGCCTGCTCCGATTCCTCCGGGTACGTGGTCGACGAGAAGGGCATCGACCTGGACCTGCTGCGGCAGATCAAGGAGGTCGAGCGCGGACGGATCGGCGACTACGTCGCCGCCCGCCCCGACGCCACGCTGCACAGCGAGGGCAGCGTCTACGACGTGCCCTGCGACGTGGCGATGCCCTCGGCCACGCATAACGAGATCGGCCGCGCCGAGGCCACCGCACTGGTGAAGAACGGCTGCATCGCGGTCGGTGAGGGCGCCAACATGCCCACCACGCCCGAGGGAGTGGAGGTGTTCCTGGAGGCCGGCATCGCCTACGGACCGGGCAAGGCCGCCAACTCCGGCGGGGTCTCCACGTCGGCGCTGGAGATGCAGCAGAACGCCTCCCGGGACTCCTGGTCCTTCGAGTACTCCGAGCAGCGCCTCCGCGAGATCATGACCAACGTGCACGAACGCTGCCGTGCCACGGCCGAGGAGTTCGGCATGCCCGGCAACTACGTCGCCGGCGCGAACATCGCCGGGTTCACCCGGGTCGCCGACGCGGTGCTCGAGCTCGGCTTGATCTGATCCGGCCTATCCCGCGCCGTGCCGAGGCGCACCGGGACCCGTCATCGGTCGGTGGCGCGCCTCGGCCGTGGCCCGGAACGCCCGGACGGCGGCCCGGACCGCGGGGGTCTCGCGGTCGGCGCGCCACACGGCGTCGACGGTGCGGGAGAGCACCGGCGTCGTCGCGACCATCCGCACCCCGTGGGGGATCGGCGGGCGAGCGAGCCGCGGCACCATGGCGGCCAGGCCCGCGCCCGCGACCAGCTCGAGGTGGATCGCGAACCCGCACACCCGGCAGGTCACCCGCGGCTCCACCCCGGCGCGGCGCAGCCGGTCGACGAGCCAGTCGTGGGCGCGGGTGCTGCGGGTGTCGGCGACCCAGGTGAGGTCGGCCCCGGCGAGGTCGGAGAGCGCCACGGTCCCCGCGGCGGCCAGCGGGTGCTCACCCGGGAGCGCGAGGTCGAGGACGTCGTCGCAGAGCTGGGTGCGGCTCGTCCGGGCCGGCGACGGGGCGGGCAGGCCCTCCCAGTTCTCGACGACGGCGAGCTCCAGGTCGCCCGCGACCAGCGCGGGCAGGGTCTCCTCGGCCTCGCCGTCGTCGAGGAGCACCTCAAGGTCGGGGTGGGCCGACCGGAGCCGGGCGAGGGCCGCCGGGGCGAGCGCGTGCACCGTCGTCGGGATCGCCCCGATCCGCAGCGGGCCGACGACGTCGTCGTCGAGCCGGTCGAGGTCGCGCCGGGCGGTGGCGAGGCGGTCCAGCACCGCGCCCGCGTGCTCGGCGAGCACCAGGCCGGCGGGGGTCAGCCGGATGCCGCGCCCGGCCGGCTCGGTGAGGGCCACACCGGCCTCGCGCTCGAGCGCGGCCAGCTGCTGCGAGACCGCCGACGGCGTGAGGTGCAGGCTCGCGGCCGCCTTCCCGACGGTGCGGTGGGTGGCGACGGCGTGCAGCGCCTGGAGGCGACCGGTTCCGAACACATCAGAGAATCTAACGGTTCTCGGCGAGGAGAAGTCGCTGGTCCTGAACGGTCAGCCGCCCCACGCTGGATGCGTGACGTTGTCCGCCTCCACCGGTGTCCCGCTCCCCACCCGTCGTCGTCAGCTCGATCCGCGGCTGCTCGCGGTGGCCGGGAGCCTGTGCATCGCCCTCTCGCCCATCCTCATCTCGCTCTCGGGCACCTCGCCGGGCACCGCCACGGTGTTCCGCTGCCTGCTCGGGCTGCCGCTGCTCGTGCCGATGGCGCTGCTCGAGCGGCGACGGCGGCCGCTGCGCGACGCGGTCCCGCGGGGGCGGCCCTGGCTCGTCGTCGTCGGCGGGCTGCTGCTCGGGCTGGACATGACGCTGTGGACCGGCGCCATCCACGCCGTCGGGGCCGGGGTCTCGACGGTGCTGGTGAACGTCCAGGTGGTGATCCTGCCGCTGCTCGCGTTCCTCGTCCTGGGCGAGCGGGTCCGGCGCTCGTTCCTGGTGGCGGTTCCGGTGATGCTCGGCGGGGTCGCGCTGGCCGGTGGGCTCGCGGACGGGGGAGCCGGTGCGGCCCACCCCGTCCTCGGCACCGTGCTCGCCCTGCTCGCGGCGTGCGCCTACGCGGGCTACCTGCTCTTCCTGCGGCTCGGGTCGGCGCCGGGGCAGAAGTCCGGGCCGGTCGCGCTCGCGACGGCGGCCGCGGCGGTGAGCTCGTTCGCGCTGGGCAGCCTCTGGCAGGGCGTGGACCTCGCGCCCGGGTGGACGGCGATCGGCTGGCTCGCGCTGCTCGCCGTGGTCGGGCAGTGCATGGGCTGGGTCCTGATCGCCGGGGGGATGGCGAGGCTGCCGTCCTCGACCGGCGCCTCGATCCTGCTGCTCCAACCGGTCGGCGCGGTGCTGCTGGGCATGCTCGTGCTCGGCCAGTTCCCGACGGCGTGGCAGCTCGTGGGCTGCGCGGTCGTCATCGGCGCGGTGGCATTCGCGGCGCGCACGCGGGCCGAGCCGCCGCCGGAGGAGGCCGTTGGCGCCTGACGGCGCGTGTGCGTGTGTTTCCGTGCCATGGCACGGAAACGCACGCACAAGCCGTAGGCCAAGATGGAGGCCGTGTCCGTGACCGACCAGCCGACCAGCCTCGGGACGGTGTTCCCCGACCGCGCGCGCTTCCACGAGCTCGCCGCGCACCACCGCGTCATCCCCGTGGTGCGGCGCCTGCTGGCCGACGACGAGACACCGCTCGGGATCTACCGCAAGCTGGCGGGCCGGCGGACCGGGACGTTCCTGCTCGAGTCGGCGGCGAACGGCGAGTCCTGGTCCCGGTTCTCGTTCGTCGGAGCGCACAGCGCCGCGGCGCTCACCGAGCGCGGCGGGCGCGCGCACTGGACGGGCACGCCGCCGGTCGGCCTGCCGGGCACCGGGGACGACGTGACGGAGGACCCGTTGGTCGCGCTGCGCGAGACGCTGGAGCGGCTGCGCACCGACCCGCTGCCGGGGCTGCCGCCGCTCACCGGGGGGCTCGTCGGCTACGTCGGCTACGACGCGGTGCGACGCCTGGAGCGCCTGCCCGAGTACACGCAGGACGACCTCGCGATCCCCGAGCTGGTGATGCTGCTGGCCACCGACCTCGCGGTGCTCGACCACCACGAGGGCACCGTCACGCTCATCGCCAACGCCGTGAACTGGGACGACAGCCCGGAGCGGGCCGACGCGGCGTACGACGACGCCCTCACTCGGCTCGACCGCATGACCGCCGAGCTCGGCGCGCCCGCCCCGTCCACCGTCGCCTCCTACGACCCGCTGGCCGGGCGCTCGCCGTCGGTCCGGCGCCGGTTCGACCGCGACCGGTACCTGGCGGCGGTCGAGACCGCCAAGGAGCGCATCCGCGCCGGCGACGCGTTCCAGGTGGTCGTCAGCCAGCGCTTCGAGTCCGAGACCTCCGCCGACGCCCTCGACGTCTACCGCGTCCTGCGCGCCACCAACCCGAGCCCGTACATGTACCTGCTGCGCCTCACCGACGCCGAGGACCGGCCGTTCGAGATCGTCGGCTCCTCGCCCGAGGCGCTGGTGACGGTGCGCGACGGCGTGGCGACGACGCATCCGATCGCGGGCACGCGGTGGCGGGGCGCCGACGCCGAGGAGGACGTCCTGCTGGAGAAGGACCTCCTCGCCGACGAGAAGGAGCGGGCCGAGCACCTCATGCTCGTCGACCTCGGCCGCAACGACCTCGGACGGGTCTGCGCGCCGGGGACGGTGAAGGTGCACCGGTTCTTCGACATCGAGCGCTACAGCCACGTCATGCACCTGGTCTCGACGGTGTCCGGACGGCTCGCGGAGGGCCGCACCGCTTTCGACGCCGTGGCCGCGTGCTTCCCCGCGGGGACGCTCTCCGGCGCGCCCAAGCCCAAGGCGATGGAGATCATCGAGGAGCTCGAGCCGACCCGGCGGGGGCTCTACGGCGGCATCGTCGGGTACCTCGACTTCGCCGGCGACGCCGACACCGCGATCGCCATCCGCACCGGTCTGCTGCGCGACGGGGTCGCCCACGTGCAGGCGGGAGGCGGGATCGTCGCCGACTCCGATCCGGCCGCGGAGGACACCGAGGCCACCAACAAGGCCCGCGCGGTGCTCGCCGCCGTGGCGACCGCCGGCACCCTCGCCCCGCCGGACACGGTCGGGGAGGCGGGGCGGCCGGTCCGGGGCGTGCCGTGAGCCGCCCGGTGGGGAGGGCCGAGTCCCCTGAGCAGGCCCCGCGCCGGCCCGGCCCCCGGCTGCTCGGGCTCGCCGTCGCCGGGCTCGTGGTCGCCGCGGCGGCGCTCTGGGGTGCCTCGCGCGGCACGTGGCTGACCGCGACGTGGGAGGTGCCGCTGCGGGGGCGGGTGGTGGCGACGGCGGTGGGCGCGGACACCGAACCGATCCTCGTGCCGTGGGCGCTGCTCGCCCTGGCCGCGATCGGCGGGCTGCTCGCGACGTCGGGCTGGGGCAGGCGGGCCGTGGGCGTCGTCGTGGGCGTCGCCGGGCTCTGGGCGCTCCTGCGGGCGGTCTCCGGGCTCGCCGCGCCGGCACCGTCGCAGCTCCCCGCGCCCGCCCGCCAGGCCGGGCAGGCGCTCGGCGTCGAGGTCACCCTCGTGTGGCCGCTGCTCGCCGCGCTGGGCGGCCTGCTCCTGCTGGCCGTGGGGGTGCTCGTGGCCGCCCGGGGCTCACTCATGCCCCGGCTCGGGGCGCGCTACGACGCCCCGGGCGGGAGTGCCCGCGCCCGCCCGCACGACGACGAGCGCGGCCTCTGGGAGGCCCTCGACGCCGGGGAGGACCCGACCGCCGCGCCGGGCCCGGACGGTCCGTCCGCCGAGGGGCCGGACCCCGGGCGGAGCGGCTCGCACGGTCCGGCGCCGGGGAGGGCACCGGACCGGGCCGAGGGGGGCCCGGGTTAACATTGGGACGAACTCGGCCTACGGGACCGGGCCGGGGTCCGGGGGCCCGGTGAGCACGACCGACGATCGCCCGAGGAACGGGGGCAGCAGCCGCGTGAGCGTCCTGGAAACGATCCTCGAGGGGGTCCGTGCCGACCTCGCCGCCCGCGAGGCCGCTGTCCCGTTCGACCAGGTCAAGGCCGCCGCGGCAGCGGCGCAGCCCCCCAAGGACGCGCTCGCCGCGCTGCAGGGCCAGGGCATCGGCGTCATCGCGGAGGTCAAGCGGGCCTCGCCGTCACGGGGCCACATGGTCGACATCCCCGACCCCGCCAAGCTCGCCCGCCAGTACGTCGAGGGCGGCGCGCGGGTGATCAGCGTCCTCACCGAGCAGCGCCTCTTCGAGGGCTCGCTGACCGACCTCGACGAGGTCCGCGCCGCGGTCGACATCCCCGTCCTGCGCAAGGACTTCGTCGTCGGGACCTATCAGGTGCACGAGGCGCGGGCGCACGGAGCGGACCTGGTGCTGCTCATGTGCTCGGTGCTCGAGCAGAATGCCCTCGACGCCCTGGTCGACCGCGTCCACTCCCTGGGCATGACCGCCCTCGTCGAGATCCACGACGAGGAGGAGGCGGACATGGCGCTGCGTGCCGGCGCCAGGCTCGTCGGGATCAACGCCCGGAACCTGCACACCCTCGACGTCGACCGCACCGTGTTCAGCCGGCTCGCTCCCGGGCTGCCCGGAGAGGTGCTGCGCGTGGCCGAGTCCGGGGTGCGCGGGCCGGGGGACCTCATGACCTACGCGGGTCTCGGCGCCGACGCGGTGCTGGTGGGCGAGTCCATGGCCACCGCCGAGGACCCCCGCGCCGCGGTCCGCCAGCTGGTGACGGCGGGCTCGCACCCGGCGTGCCCGAAGCCCTCCCGCTGACCGGCTCCAGCACCCGCAGCACCGTCGTCGTCCGGCACGAGAGAGACCGAGCATGAGCCCCACCCCCGGCGGACTGCCCCCCGCGAGTGCCGGCCTGGCCGAGCACGGGCACGACCCGGACGCCGCGGGCCACTTCGGCCGCTTCGGTGGCCGGTTCATGCCCGAGGCGCTCATCGCCGCCGTCGACGAGGTGGCCGCGGCGTACGACAAGGCCCGCCACGACCCGGACTTCCTCGCCGAGCTCGACCGGCTGCAGCGGGACTACGCGGGACGGCCCAGCCCCGTCACCGACGCCCGGCGGCTCTCCGAGCACGCCGGCGGCGCCCGGGTCCTGCTCAAGCGCGAGGACCTCAACCACACCGGGTCCCACAAGATCAACAACGTGCTCGGCCAGGCGCTGCTCACCCAGCGCATGGGCAAGACGCGGGTGATCGCCGAGACCGGCGCGGGCCAGCACGGCGTCGCCACCGCGACCGCCGCGGCGCTGCTCGGCCTCGAGTGCGTGGTCTACATGGGCGAGGTCGACACCGAGCGGCAGGCGTTGAACGTGGCGCGGATGCGCCTGCTCGGCGCGGAGGTCGTCCCGGTCACCACCGGCTCGCGGACCCTCAAGGACGCGCTCAACGAGGCCTACCGGGACTGGGTCGCGAGCGTCGAGCACACCCACTACGTGCTGGGCACCGCGGCCGGTCCGCACCCGTTCCCCATGATGGTGCGCGACTTCCACCGGGTGATCGGCCTCGAGGCCCGCGCCCAGGTGCTCGAGCAGTACGGCCGGCTGCCGGACGCGGTGCTGGCCTGCGTGGGCGGTGGGTCGAACGCGATCGGCATCTTCCATCCGTTCCTCGACGACGAGGCGGTGCGCCTGGTGGGCTGCGAGGCCGCCGGCGACGGCGTCGAGACCGGACGCCACGCCGCGTCGATCACCGGCGGGAGCGTCGGCGCCCTGCACGGCGCGCTCACCTACCTGCTCCAGGACGAGGACGGCCAGACCGTCGAGTCGCACTCGATCTCGGCGGGCCTCGACTACCCCGGCGTCGGGCCGGAGCACTCCTTCCTGCGCGACCTCGGACGTGCGGAGTACATCCCGGTCACCGACGTCGAGGCGATGGACGCGTTCCGTCTGCTCTGCCGTACCGAGGGGATCATCCCCGCGATCGAGTCGGCGCACGCGGTCGCCGGCGCGGTGCGCCTCGGCCGGGAGCTGGGGCCGGACGCGACGCTGCTGGTCAACCTCTCGGGTCGTGGCGACAAGGACGTCGACACGGCCGCGCGCTGGTTCGACGTCGTCGCCCCGGCGTCGTTGCCGACCGAGCGGCCGCCCTCGGACGACGCGGGCGCGGGGGAGCGGGAGCTGTGACCGTCAGCGACGCGCAGCCCGCCGGGAGCACCGGCCTCACGGTGCTGGACGAGATCTTCACGACGGCCCGTGCCGAGTCCCGGGCCGCGCTGATCGCCTACCTGCCCGCGGGCTACCCGACGGTGGCCGGGTCCACCGGGCTGCTCACCCAGGCCCTCGACGCCGGGGCGGACCTCGTCGAGGTCGGCCTGCCCTACTCCGACCCGGTGCTCGACGGCCCGGTCATCCAGCACGCGGTCGATACCGCGCTGCGCGGCGGGGTGCGGGTCCGCGACACCCTCTCCGTCGTCGAGACCCTCGCCGCCCGAGGCGGGCGCGCGGTCGTGATGACCTACTGGAACCCGGTGCTGCGCTACGGGGCGGGCGGCGGTCCGGCAGCGTTCGCCCGTGACCTCGCCGCGGCCGGCGGGCTCGGGGTCATCACCCCCGACCTCGTGCCCGACGAGGAGGACGGCTGGCTCGCCGCGGCGGCCGCGCACGGGATCGCGCCGATCTTCCTGGTGGCGCCGTCGTCCACCGAGCAGCGCATCGCCTCCACGGCGGCCGTCACCGGTGGGTTCCTCTACGCCGCGTCGACGATGGGTGTCACCGGGGCCCGCGACGCGGTCTCCGACGGCGCCCGGACGCTCGTCGAGCGGGTGCGGCGGCACACCGACCTGCCGGTGGGGGTGGGGCTCGGAGTGCGGTCGGGATCGCAGGCCGGCGAGGTCGCGTCGTTCGCGGACGGGGTGATCGTGGGCTCCGCCCTGGTATCCGCCGCCGAGCACGGGCGGGCCGCCGTCGCGCGGCTCACCAGCGAGCTGGCCGCCGGGGTGCGGGGCAACCACACGGGTCGTTGAGGTCCGGGCGGGCGAGGTCGCCACCCCCGCCTCATCGTGACCGTCGGGGGGCACCGATAGCCTCGCGGACGTGCTCGCAGCGATGCTCCCGGCGACGATCCCCAGCCCGCCCCAGGGCGTGTGGCACGTCGGCCCGGTCCCGCTGCGCGCCTACGCCCTGTGCATCATCGCCGGGATCATCCTCGCGGTCTGGCTGACCGATCGGCGGTTCGTCGCCCGCGGCGGCGCACCCGGCTTCGTCGTCGACGTGGCCGTATGGGCGGTGCCCTTCGGCCTCGTCGGCGGGCGGCTGTACCACCTCGCCACCGACTGGCGCACCTACTTCGGCCCGGGCGGCGACCCGATCGCCGCGCTCTACGTCTGGAACGGCGGTCTCGGGATCTGGGGCGCGATCGCGCTCGGCGCCGTCGGTGCCTGGATCGCGTGTCGCCGGCGCGGTGTCCCGCTGACCGCCTTCGCCGACGCCGCCGCGCCCGGCATCGTGCTCGCGCAGGGCATCGGGCGGCTGGGCAACTGGTTCAACCAGGAGCTCTACGGCGCGCCGACCACGCTGCCGTGGGGCCTGGAGATCTACCGCCGGGTCGACCCGGCCACCGGCGCCCCCGACAACCTCGGCGGGGTGGCGCTCGACCGCACGCCCGTCGAGATCGTCCAGCCGACGTTCCTCTACGAGCTCGTCTGGGACGTCCTGGTGGCGATCCTCGTCGTGGTGCTCGATCGGCGCCTGCGCCTGTCCCGCGGGCGCGCGTTCGCGCTCTACGTCGCGGCCTACACCGCCGGGCGCTTCGTCATCGAGCTGCTGCGGACCGATCCCGCCACCCGGGTGTTCGGGGACGTGCGCATCAACGTCGTGGTCGCCGGGGTCGTGTTCGTGGCGGCCCTGGTCTACCTGCTCGTCGTCCGCGGACCCCGCGAGGACCTGTCCGCCGCGTGGGGACCGGAACCGGGTTCGGGGCCGGGAGGCCCGGGTACGTCGGGTGGCGTGACCGCCGACCACGAACACGCGGGGCCGGAGACCGACGAGCGCCGCGGACCGGACGACGCGCAGAGCGCCCGGCAGAACCGGCGGGAGGTCGCCGCGCCGGACAAGGACACCCACCATGGCGCCGGCGAACCCTCCGGGGTCGACGCCGAGCCCGCGGCCACGCTGCACCAGGAGGACGCCTCGGCCGAGCCGCCCTCGGCCGCCCGCGGGTAGGCGGGGCGCCCGGCCCGCGGGGCGGGCTACCCCTGGACCTGGGCCTGCGTGATCTGCACCGGGAGCTTCGGCTTGCCGTCGCCGTCACCGTTGGAGTTGTCGCTCCCCGCCGCGGCGACCTTGTCGAGCACCGCGAGCCCGGCGGTGCTGATGCGCCCGACGACCGTGTACTGCGGCGGCAGCGCCGAGTCGGCGTAGACGAGGAAGAACTGGCTGCCCGTCGTGTCCGGGTCCGAGGTCTTGGCCATCGCGACTAGGCCGCGGCTGTAGTCCGACGCGCCCTGGCCCTGCGGCGACGGCGCGAGGTTCGTCGGCGGCTCCTCGGCGTAGCGGAAGCCGGGTCCGCCGGAGCCGGACCCGGTCGGGTCGCCGCACTGCAGCACCTTCAGGCCCTCGCCGGTGGTGAGGCGGTGGCAGGGGGTGTCGTTGTAGAAGCCCTGCTGCGCGAGCGAGACGACCGCGTTGACCGCGCACGGCGCCTGGGCGCGGTCGAGGGTCAGTGGGATCGCGCCCTGCGAGGTCTGGAGGGTGAGGTTCACCGTCCCGGTGCGCGCCGGGTTCGCGTCCGGGGGCTGCACCGGGCGGGAGGCCTGGCCGTCCGGGATGTACTGGCACGCGCCGGCCGCCGCGGCGGGGGCGGCTTCGGAGGACGAGGGCCGCGTCGCGAGGTAGATCCCCACGGCGGCCGCGATCACGACGACGACGGCCACCACCGCGCCGATCGTGAGGCGCTGCCGACGACGCCGGGCCCGCTCCGCGCGGCGCTCGATCTGTCGCTCCAGCTTGCGCTTGGCGGCCTTTCGGCGCTGCTCGTTCGTCGGCACGGCGGCATCCTAGGAAGTCAACCCCCGGTGAGTTCGGGCAGGTCGGCGACGGTTCCGGGGCTGCCGAATGTCGACTTCACCACGTCGGACCACGGCGCGGGCGAGCACTAGGGTGGCTCGGAGTCGTACCGAGGAGGACTGAGGACGTGCTGGTCGCCGGGTTCCCGGCCGGGAGTTTCCAGACCAACTGCTTCGTGGTCGCACCTGAGGAGGGCGGCCCGTGCGTCGTCGTCGACCCCGGGCAGGACGCCGAGGAGCCGCTGCGCACGGTCCTGGGCGAGCGGAAGCTGACGCCGGTCGCGGTACTGCTGACCCACGGCCACCTCGACCACATGTGGTCGGTGACCCCGGTGTGCGACGGCGACGACATCCCCGCCTGGATCCACCCCGAGGACCGGTTCATGCTGGCCGACCCGCTGCGAGGCGTCGGGGAGATGGGAGCCCAGCTCGCCGCGATGTACCCGGGGCTGGCGTTCCGCGAGCCGAAGCAGGTCGAGACCCTCGTCGACGGCGCGACGCTCGAGCTCGCCGGGGTGAGCTTCACCGTCGACCACACCCCGGGCCACACCCGGGGCTCGGTGGTCTTCCGCAGCGCCACCGACGACGGGGCACCGTTCGTGCTGGCGGGGGACACCCTGTTCCAGGGCAGTATCGGGCGCACCGACCTCCCCGGCGGCTCGCTGTCCGAGATGATGGCGAGCCTGCACGACAAGCTGCTCACGTTGCCCGACGAGACGGCGGTGCTGCCCGGGCACGGGCAGCCGACCACGATCGGCGACGAGCGCCACACCAACCCCTTCCTGCAGGGCACGCGGAACGCGCCCGGCCGGAACCTCTGACAGGGACGCGACCAGTGGCAGAGATACCGCCGGGCGGCTTCGCCGCGCCGAAGGGCATCCCCGAGTACGTCGGCCCCGAGTTCGTCGCCGTGCGCGACACCCTCGTCCGTGAGGCGGACCGGGCCGGCTATGTCCACCTCGAGCTGCCGGTCTTCGAGGACACCGCCCTCTACGCGCGCGGCGTCGGCGAGTCGACCGACGTGGTGTCCAAGGAGATGTACACCTTCGCCGACCGCGGCGGCCGCACCGTCACGTTGCGCCCGGAAGGCACCGCCGGGGTCGTCCGCAGCGTCGTCGAGCACGGCCTGGACCGCGGGACGTTGCCGGTCAAGCTGCGCTACCAGGGGCCGTTCTTCCGCTACGAGCGCCCGCAGGCGGGCCGGTACCGCCAGCTGCAGCAGGTCGGCATCGAGGCGATCGGGGTGGACGACCCCGCGCTCGACGCCGAGGTCCTCGCCGTCGCCGACGCCGGGTTCCGCGCACTGGGCCTCACCGGCTACCGCCTGGAGATCACCAGTCTCGGCGACGCGACGACGCGCCCCGAATATCGAGCAGCGCTCCAGGCCTTCCTCGACAAGCTCGACCTCGACGACGACACCCGGGAGCGCACTCGGCTCAACCCACTGCGCGTGCTCGACGACAAGCGCCCCGAGGTCCGGGAGCAGCTCGCCGGGGCGCCGCTGATGATCGACCACCTCTCGGACGAGGCGGCCGCGCACCACCGCAAGGTCCTGGATTACCTCGACGAGCTCGGCGTCGCGTACACCGAGAACCCGTGGATGGTCCGCGGCCTGGACTACTACACGAAGACGACGTTCGAGTTCGTCCACCCCGGCCTCGGCTCGCAGTCCGGGATCGGCGGCGGCGGGCGCTACGACGGGCTCATGGCCGAGCTCGGCGGGCCGGCGCTGTCGGGCGTCGGGTTCGGGATCGGGGTCGACCGCACGCTCATGGCGTGTCACGCCGAGGGGCTGCAGGTCGCGCCGGCGCGGCGCGTCGAGGTGTTCGGGGTGCCGCTGGGGGAGTCGGCGCGTGACCGGCTCGTCGGGATCATCGGTCAGCTGCGTCGCGGCGGCATCCGCTCCGACCTCGCCTACGGCGGACGGGGACTCAAGGGCGCGATGAAGGCCGCCGACCGGTCCGGGGCCCGCTACGCGCTGGTGCTCGGCGAGCGCGACCTCGAGGGCGGCGTGATCCAGCTCAAGGACCTCTCCGACGGGTCGCAGACCGAGGTCCCGCTCGACGGGGCCGTGGCGGCGGTGGACCGGGCGCTGGGAGTCTGAGGGCTCACGAGCGCCGGGGCGCACCGGGCACCCGGATCGGCGCGGTCCGGTCGTCGGCCGGGGAGCCCGCCGTCCTCGCGCGCATCGGCACGGCCTTGGGTCCCGGCACGGCCTTCGGGCCGGCCGCCGGGCGGGCCGACCGCTCGACCGCCTCCCGGGCCGCCCGCTCCGTCGCCGCCTGCAGCGTCCGGGACATCACCCGCAGCGCGAGCAGCACGCACAGGTGGCACAGCGCCACGTAGGCCAGGAACTTCACGACGTCCTCGGCGTGGCCCAGGAACGTCGCGAGCGGCGGGATCCGGTGCTCGAAGAAGTCCTCGGCCTCGTCGCCCACGAGCGAGCCGCCGAGCAGGGCCAGCCCCGCCAGGAACGTCAGGCTCAGCCGCTCGCGGCGCAGCGGCCCGAACGCCCACACGACGAGCACGACGCCGACCACCGCGTACACCGCGAGCCCGGCGTTCTCCGGGATGCCCATCCCGGGCAGCACGGCGTCGTGGACCATCATCATGTCGTCGAACCCGAGCCAGATGCACAGGATCGCCACGGCCAACCCGGCGGTCTGTGCGGGTGAGGTCGCACCCTGCTCCCCGGTGTGGCGCGCCCATGCCCGTGAGACCACCAGCGAGCCGATCGCGATCCCGGCGCCCACCATCAGCGCGCTCGAGAACATGATCGTGAACAGGCCCGAGTACTCGGAGTCCTCCGGGAAGCGGTCCTGCAGCACGATCGTCAGGTCGTGGCCGGTGCCGCCGTACACGGCGAGCGCCAGGCCGAGGAACACCCCCACGGGCAGCACCGAGCGCAGGAGCATCCGCCCGGCCTCGGCGAGGTCGGTGCGTTGGGTCGGCGCCGGACCGGCGGGGCGCTCGGTCGTCGGCGTCGGGGATGTACTCGTCACGGTGGTCGGCCCCCTGCCGTCACGTGCCGGAGCGACCCGCTCGCCCCGACAAGACCCGTCGCTGCGGCAACGAAGAAGTGAACGGGAGGGTAATGACGACCCCACGGACGAGCGATGTCCGGGCGTGCTTCGGGTGATCTCTCGACGGTCCCGTGTCGGCGAGCGGCAGGTCCGCCACGCCGGGCGGAGATCGATCGACCGGCGTGGCGGGCCCCTCCTAGGATCACCCGCCACCCGCACGACCCCGCCGGTCCCGACCGCGGGGCGCGACCGCAGCCGGAGATGGCCCATGCCCCCACCCAGGCCCGCGACCTGCGTGACCATCGCCGTCGTGGTCGCCGTGGTCCTCACCGGGTGCGCGAGCACGGTGCCCCCGGCCGCCGTCGGGCCGATCGTTCCGTCGGCGGCCGCCGAACCGACCTCCGCGACCACGACCACCGCGACCACCACGCAACCCCGACCGGCGCCGCGGCTGCGGATCCTGCTCACCGACGACGACGGGTACGACGCGGGTGGCATCCGCGCGGTGCGCGAGGCGCTGACCCGCGCCGGGCACGACGTCGTCGAGGTGGCCCCGGAGGACAACCGCAGCGGTACCGGGGCCCAGACCACCGACGAGCAGGAGCTCCGGGACACCGACGATCCCGGCGTGCGTACGGTGGCCGGTTCCCCGGCGGACGCCGTGCTCGCCGGGCTCGCCGCGATGCGCGCCGCCGGGCGGCCACCGGACCTGGTGGTCTCCGGGACCAACCTCGCCGCAACATCGGACCCGGGATCACCGAGTCGGGGACGGTGGGCGCGGCGGTGACGGCGGCCCACGCCGGGCTGCCCGCGATCGCGGTGTCCACCGACCGGGCCCGCGACCAGGACGACTGCGGTCCGACCGCCGATTTCGTCGCCCGCCTCGTCGGCGTGCTGGCCGCGACGCGACCGCCGATCGCTCCCGGTCTCGTGCTCAACGTCAACCACCCGACGGGCCGCGCGTCGGGCCTCGAGTGGCTGCCCCCGGCGGAGATCACCCTCGACGGCGACCGGATGCACCTCGAGGGCGACGACTCCGGCGACTCCGGCGGTTCCGACGACGACGGGTCGGACGGCGGGCTGGGCCGTGGCCGGGCCACCATCGCCGAGCTGGACGCCGACGGGCGGCCGGGCACGCCCGCCTCGGTCCGCGATCGGCTCGCGACGTTCGGCTGACGCCTTGTGCGTGCCCTATCGGCGTGCTGTGTCTCTGCCGTGCTATGACACGGAAACGCACGCACGAGGGGCGGAGCCCCGAAGGGACGCCGATGGAGCCGAATCCGCTACTCAACGACCCGATGCGCACCAAGGGCACCGCGTTCACCGCCGAGGAGCGCCGCGAGTACGGCCTGCTCGGGCTGCTGCCCCACGCCGTGACCACGCTCGACGAGCAGGTGCGGCGCGCCTGGGGCGAGGTGAAGCGCATGGCGACCGACCTCGACCGCTACGTCTACCTGCGCTCGCTGCAGGACCGCAACGAGAACCTCTTCTACTCGGTGCTCACCGCGGACGTGCCCGCCGCACTCCCGCTCGTCTACACCCCGACCGTCGCCGAGGGCTGCCGGCGGTTCTCCGAGCTCTGGCGCCGCCCGCGCGGGATCTACCTGTCGTTCCCGGACCGCGATTACCTGCGCGAGATGCTCCGCAACCGCCCGCACGAGGAGGTCGACGTCATCGTCGTCACCGACGGGCAGCGGATCCTCGGCATCGGCGACCAGGGGGTGGGCGGCATGGGCATCCCCGTCGGGAAGCTCTCGCTCTACACCCTCATCGGCGGGATCGACCCGGCGCGCACCCTGCCGGTCCTGCTCGACGTCGGGACCGACAACCCCGACCTGCTCGACGACGGGTTCTACCTCGGCTGGCGCCACCGCCGCATCGAGGACGAGGACTACTTCGCCTTCGTCGAGGAGTTCGTCACCGCGGTCGAGGCCGAGCTGCCGGACGTGCTGCTGCAGTGGGAGGACTTCGCCACCCCGCACGCCGCCCCGATCCTCGCCCGCTACCGGGACCGGCTGCTGACCTTCAACGACGACATCCAGGGCACCGCCGCGGTCGCCCTGGGCGCGCTGCAGGGCGCCACCACCGTGGCCGGGACCCGGCTGCGCGACCAGCAGGTCGTGATGCTCGGCGCCGGCTCGGCGGGCATCGGGGTCATGGAGATGATCCGCCAGGAGATGATCGACGAGGGCGCCTCCGACGACGAGGCCCGGGCGCACTGCTGGGTGGTCGACGTCCGGGGCCTCCTCACCACCGACCGCCTCGATCTCGCCGACGACCAGCGGGCGTTCGCCCACGACCCGGCGGACGTCGCGGACTGGGGCTGCGACCGGCTGCCGCAGCTGGACGACATGGTCGAGCATCTCGACGTCGGGGTCCTGCTCGGCCTGTCCACCGCCCAGGGCGCGTTCACCGAGGAGATCGTGCGGACGATGGCGTCGAAGGTCGACCGACCGATCGTCTTCCCGCTGTCCAACCCGACGACCAACGCCGAGGCCCGTCCCGCCGACATCGACGCCTGGACCGACGGGAGGGCCCTCGTCGCCACCGGGTCGCCGTTCCCGCCGCTGCACCGCGACGAGGGCGAGGACATCCCGGTGGCGCAGTGCAACAACGTCTACGTCTTCCCGGCCGTCGGGCTCGCGGTGACCGCCGCCCGCGCCACCCGGGTGACCGACGCGATGATGCGTGCCGCCGCCCGCGCCCTCGGCGACGCCTCGCCCGCGCTGCACGACCCACGCGCCCCGCTCCTGCCGCCCTGGGCGGACGTCCGCGACGTCGCCGACGGCATCGCCCTCGCCGTCGCGACGCAGGCCGTCGCCGACGGCGTGGCGCCGCACGCCCGGGACGACGAGCTCCGGGAGGCCGTCCGGCGCACCCGCTGGACCCCGCGATACTGACCGACCCCGGGCGTCAGCCCTCGACGGCGCGGCGCGTCCGCTGCGGGAGCCGGTCGACCAGTCGGCCGAGGCGCTCCGTGGTGCCCTGCAGCGGCGCGAGGGCGTCCGCGAGCACCTTGATCTGCCCGTCGAGCTCCTCGATGCGCCCCGCCACGGTCCGCAGGTCCGGGGTGACCTTCACCAGCTCGGTGGCGGCGACCGAGAGCTGGGAGTCGAGGCTCGCCAGGCGCGGGGGCATGTCGGGGAAGGTCGTGTCGGCGTGGCGGGCGAGCACCTCGACGTGCTCGATGGCCCCGGTGAGCTTCTCGACCTCGGGCACGGCGTCCGCGAGCGCCTTGATCAGGGGGACCGCGTCCGCGAGCTGCTGAGCGGTGGGGATGGCGTCGGCGAGCCGCGCGAGCGCCGGGACGGCCGCCGCGATCTCCTCGACGGTGGCGGTGGCGTCGGCGATGTGCCGCACGACGGGTACCGCGGCCGCGATCTCCTCGACGGTCCCGACGGCGTCGGCGATCCGCTCGATCGTCGGCGCGGCGGCGGCGATCTGCTCCACGGTGCCGATCGCGCCCGCGATCCGCTCGATCGTCGGCACCCCCGCGGCGATCTGCTCGATGGTGCCGACGGCTCCGGCGATGGTGGCGACGTCGGCGGTGGCCGCGGCGATGCGCTCGAGGTCGTCGACGGCCGAGGCCAGCCGGCCCAGCGACTCGACGGCGCCGGTGAGCTCGCGGATGTCGCCCGCGGCGCCGCCGAGCTGTTGCAGGGCGGGGACGGCGGCGGTGAGGGCGTGGATGTCCTCGGCGGCGCCGCCGAGCTGTTGCAGGGCGGGGACGGCGGCGGTGAGGGCGTGGATGTCCTCGGCGGCGCCGCCGAGCTGTTGCAGGGCGGGGACCGCCTCGGCGAGCGCGTGGATGTCCTCGGCTGCACCGCCGAGCTGTTGCAGGGCCGGCACCGCCTCGGCGAGCGCGTGGATGTCCGGCGCGGCGGAGGCGACCGCGTCCAGGGACCGCTGGAGGTCCTGGGCGAGCGGCAGCAGCGACTCCAGGACCACGGCCACCCGGGGTACTGCCTTCAGCGCGTCGACGACCAGGGGGCTGAGCTCGACCGTGGCGGTGCGGGCGGCGGAGGCGATGCCCCGCACGATCTGGGGACCGTGGAGGGTCAGCTCGACGGCGGTGCGCGCCGACGCCGCGGCGAGGGCGTACACGGTGTCGAGCACCCCGCCGGGCAGCGGCCCCGAGGACGTGGCCGGGGACCTCGGCTCGTGCTGCGCCGAGCGCTCCGACGGCTCCGTCATGGCACTCCTTGGCTGTTGCTGCACCGAATGGACTCGCGTGAGGACCCTAGAGGGTCACCGGCCACCCGGGCATCGCGACGCGGCCCGGGTCACCGACCCGGCGACGCGAGCCGGCCGCCGAGCTCCAGCACCGAGTCCGGGGCGTTCTTCGCGAGCTTCATGAACACCTCGCCGACGCGGGCGCGCGCCAACGATCCGCGCCCGAACCGGCGGGACGGGCCGCCGTGGTCGCCCGGCAGCTGGTGGTGCTGGGGTCCCTTGGCGGCCTCGGTCGCGAGGGCGCGCCCGATGACCATGCGCTGGATCTCGCTGGTCCCCTCGAAGATCGTGTAGAGCTTCGCGTCGCGGTACCACTTCTCGACGGGGAGGTCGGACACGTATCCCCAGCCGCCGCAGACCTGCACGGCCTGCTCGGCGGCGCGCACGGCCACCTCGGAGGCCTTGAGCTTGGACATCGAGCCCTCACCGAGATGGAACGGCACGCCGTTGGCCGCCATCCAGGAGGCCCGCCAGCACAGCAGCCGGGCCGCGTCGAGGTCGGCGGCGATGTCGGCGAGCGGGAACGCGACACCCTGGTTCTCGATGATCGGGCCGCCGAAGGCCTCGCGGCGCGAGGCGAAGTCGCAGGCATACTCGAACGCCGCGCGGGCGACGCCGAGGGCCATCGCGGCCACCATCGGCCGGGTCTGCTCGAAGGTGCCCAGCGCCGCGGAGCGGCCCTCGCCGCGTCGGGCCTTGTCCAGCTTGTGCTCGAGCTTGTCGTCGCCGCCGAGGAGCTGGTCGCCGGGGATGCGGCACTCGGTGAACGAGAGCTCGGCGGTGTGCGAGGCCCGGTGGCCGAGCTTGTCGAGCCGCCGGACCTGCTCCATGCCCGGGGTGTCCTTGGCCACGACGAACATGGCCTGACCCGTGGTCCCGAGGTCGGGGTCCACGACGGCGTTGACCACCGTGACGTCGGCGATCCCGCCGTTGCCGATCCAGATCTTGGTCCCGTCCAGCACCCAGTCGTCGCCGTCGCGGCGGGCCCGCGTCTGCAGGTTCGCGACGTCGGACCCGCCCTGCGGCTCCGAGACGGCCAGGGCGGCGAGCTTGATGTTCCCGGGCTCGCCGAACATCTCCGGCGCCCACTTCGCGAGCTGCTCCGGGGTGCCGGCCTGGTTGAGCGCGGAGAGCGCGAGCGCCGGCAGCACCGTCGTCAGGCCGATGCCCGCGCAGCCCCAGAAGATCTCCTCGAGGAAGAGCGGGAGGGAGAGCCCGGTGGGATCCGCGATGAGGTCGGCGTAGAAGACCGCGTTGTAGAAGCCCTCGCGGGCCGCCGCGTCGACGATCTCCCAGGGGCACTCCTGGAGCTGGTCGTACTTCGGCGCGGCCGGCCGGATCACGTCCCGGGCGAAGGCGTGGGCCCGTCGGACGAGCTCGTGGTGCGCCGGGGTCAGTTCGAGGGTGAAACCGCTCATCGTCGCTGCCTCCTGCGTGTTCCTGTGACAGCCATTACCGCGTACCGACGGTACCGAAACCTCCGTGTCACAGTTGCTCGCGATACGAACACGTGTTCGAATAGCACCATGCGATGGGCGGGGCAGCAGGTGACCGACGACGGGGCCCTTCCCGGCATGCCCGCGCTCAAGGGGTTGGTCCGCAGCGTGCGCACGCCGGAGTTCGCCGGGGTGACCTTCCACGAGGTGCGGGCCCGGTCGGTGCTCAACCGCGTACCGGGCGCCTCGCCGATGCCGTTCTCGTGGACGGTCAACCCCTACCGCGGCTGCTCGCACGCCTGCACCTACTGCCTCGTGGGGTCCACCCCGGTGCTGCGGGCCGACGGGGGCACGGTGTCGATGGCGCAGCTGGGCGTCGGCGACGCGGTGGTCGGCAGCGTCGTCGAGGACGGCCTGCGGCGCCTGGTGCGCACCGAGATCACCGACCACTGGTCGCGCACCGTGCCGGTGGTACGCCTGCGGCTCGCGGACGGCACCGAGGTGCGCGCCGGGCCGGAGCACCGGGTGCTCAGCACGGTGGGCTGGCGCCACGTCGTGCGGGAGGGCTGCGTCGGTGACGACGGGGTGTGGCTCGTGCCCGGCGACGTCCTGGTCGGTGCGGAGACGCTGGCCGCCCCCGACCTCGCGGGGGTGCGGGACGTGCTCGCGGACTTCCGCGGGGCGGACCGCACCGTCGTCGCCGTGGAGCCGGCGGGGGAGGAGACGGTGTACGACGTCACCACCGGTACCGGGGACTACGTGGCCGACGGGCTGCTGCACCACAACTGCTTCGCCCGCAACACCCACACCTACCTCGACCTCGACGCGGGCGATGACTTCGACCGGCAGGTGGTCGTCAAGCTCAACGCCCCGGAGGTGCTCGCCCGGGAGCTGCGCTCGTCGCGGTGGACCCGCGAGCACGTCGCGATGGGCACCAACACCGACCCCTACCAGCGCGCGGAAGGCCGCTACCGGCTCATGCCGGGGATCGTCCGGGCGCTGCGGGAGTCGGGGACGCCGTTCTCGATCCTCACCAAGGGCACGCTGCTGGCCCGCGACCTCCCGGACCTCGTCGCCGCGGGAGGCGACGTGCCGGTCGGGGTCGGGGTCTCGCTCGCGCTGCTCGACCCGGAGCTGCACCGTTCGGTGGAGCCGGGCACGCCGACGCCGCGGGCGCGCCTGGACCTCGTACGCCGGATCGCCGACGCGGGCCTGCCCGTGGGCGTGTTCGTCGCGCCGGTCCTGCCGGGGCTGACCGACTCCGACGCCGCCCTCGACGCACTGCTCGGCGAGATCGCCGCCGCCGGGGCGGCCGGGGCGACGGTGCTCGCGCTGCACCTGCGGCCGGGCACCCGCGAGTGGTTCCACGGCTGGCTCTCGCGCGAGCACCCGGAGCTCCTCGAGCGGTACGCCACGCTCTACCGGCGCGGGGCGTACGTGGAGAAGGGCTACCGCGAGGACCTGGCCGCGCGGGTCGGGCCGCTGCTGCGCCGGCACGTACTCGACGGCGGGGGTCACCGCATGGGCGGGCGGGCCGGCGGTGAGGCGGCGGAGCACGGCGGTGTCGAGAACCCGGAGCCGTGGCCGGACGGCGCGCTGCCCCGGCTCCCGGAACGGGTGGTCACCGAAGCGCCTCCGGAGCAGCTCGCCCTGCTGTGAGCGGCCCGAGCCCCAAGATCACGAGCACTGGACGCATCTCGCGGGGCCCGGAAAACCTGCCCGACGTGCCCCTCGCGGACAGGGCCGGCGGAGCGCCCTGAGAACCCGCTCGTGCCCGGTCGATAGCCTGGTGTCTGCCGTTCGGCACCACGGCTCGACACCCAGGCGACCAGGAGATTCACCCCCGATGATGCGCACCCACCCCGCCGGCACGCTGCGCGCCGAGCACGTCGGCGCCATCGTCACCCTCGCCGGATGGGTGGCCCGCCGTCGGGATCACGGCGGCGTGGTGTTCATCGACCTGCGCGACGCGTCCGGCGTCGTCCAGGTGGTGTTCCGCGCCGGGGAGGTGGCCGAGGCCAGCCACCGGCTGCGCTCCGAGTACTGCGTGCAGGTCACGGGGGTCGTCGAGGCTCGTCCGGCGGGCAGCGAGAACGCCGAGCTCGCCACCGGCGCGATCGAGGTGAACGCCACGGCACTGACGGTGCTCTCCGAGTCCGCGCCGCTGCCGTTCCCCCTCGACGAGCACTCCGGGGAGAACACCGCGGGCGAGGACGTGCGGCTGCGCTACCGCTACCTCGACCTGCGCCGCGAGGGTCCCGCCCACGCCATCCGCCTGCGCAGCGAGGCCAACAAGATCGCCCGCGACGTGCTGCACGACCGTGGGTTCGTCGAGATCGAGACCCCGACGCTGACCCGCTCCACCCCCGAGGGCGCGCGCGACTTCCTCGTCCCCGCCCGGCTGCGTCCGGGCAGCTGGTACGCGCTGCCGCAGTCCCCGCAGCTGTTCAAGCAGCTGCTCATGGTCGCGGGCATGGAGCGCTACTTCCAGATCGCGCGCTGCTACCGCGACGAGGACTTCCGTGCCGACCGGCAGCCGGAGTTCACCCAGCTCGACATCGAGGCGAGCTTCGTCGACCAGGACGACGTCATCGGCCTCGGCGAGGCGGTGATCACCCAGCTGTGGTCGCGGCTCGCCGGCCACGAGATCACCACACCGATCCCGCGGATGACCTACGCCGACGCCATGGCGCGGTTCGGCTCGGACAAGCCGGACCTGCGGTTCGGCATCGAGCTCACCGAGCTCACCGACTACTTCGCCGAGACGCCGTTCCGGGTGTTCCGGGCGCCGTACGTCGGTGCGGTCGTCATGCCCGGCGGCGCCGCGCAGGCACGCCGGACGTTCGACGGCTGGCAGGAGTGGGCCAAGCAGCGCGGCGCCCGGGGCCTGGCCTACGTGCTCGTCGGGGACGACGGGCAGGTGGGCACCGGCGGCCCCGTCGCGAAGAACCTCACCGACGCCGAGTGCGAGGGGCTCGCCAAGGCCGTCGGCGCGAACCCCGGCGACTGCGTCTTCTTCGCCGCCGGTCCGCGCAGCGACGCCCGGGCCCTGCTCGGCGCGGCCCGCGGGGAGATCGCCCGTCGGCTGGACCTCATCGAGCCCGGCTCCTGGTCCTTCGTGTGGATCGTCGACGCGCCGCTGTTCGAGGCGGCGGACGAGGCCACCGCCGCCGGGGACGTCGCGGTCGGGTCGGGGCAGTGGACGGCCGTCCACCACGCCTTCACCTCGCCCACCCCGGAGTGGGTCGACCGCTTCGAGGAGGACCCGGGCAACGCGCTCGCCTACGCCTACGACCTGGTCTGCAACGGGAACGAGATCGGCGGCGGGTCCATCCGTATTCACCGCCAGGACGTCCAGGAGCGGGTCTTCGCGCTCATGGGTCTCTCGCCCGACGAACAGCGCGAGAAGTTCGGCTTCCTGCTCGACGCCTTCTCCTACGGGCCGCCGCCGCACGGCGGGATCGCGTTCGGCTGGGACCGGATCTGCGCGCTGCTCGCCGGGGTCGACTCGATCCGCGACGTCATCGCCTTCCCGAAGACCGGCGGTGGCTACGACCCGCTCACCGCGGCGCCCGCGCCGATCACGGCGCTGCAGCGCAAGGAGGCGGGGGTGGACACCACGCCGGACAGGCCCGCGAACCCCGTGAAGCCGCAGGAGCGCCCGGTGGAGGACCCGGGTGGTCCCGGCGCGGCGGGCGGCTCCGGTCCGGCGGGCGGCTCCGGCCCGGCGTGAGCCCGTGATCCGCGTCCGGACGCTCTGCCCGTCGGAGCGGACCCGCGACGTCGTCGCGATCCTGCAGGACGAACCCGGCGCGACCCACGTCGTCGTCCTGCCCGGTGCCGCGGTCGAGCCGGCGGGTGATCTCGTCGAGGCGGACGTGGCGCGCGAGGCCGTCGAGGGCGTGGTCGACGCGCTGCGCCGGCTCGGGATCGGCGACGAGGGCGCGATCGAGCTGTCCGGTCTGGAGACGGTCATCTCGCGGGACGCCGACCGTGCCGAGGAGGCGGCGCCCGGCGAGGGCGCCGACGCCGTCGTCTGGCACGAGCTGCTCGCCCGCACCGGGCAGGAGGCCCGGCTGACGGTCACGTTCACGATCATGCTGACCATCGCCTGCCTGCTCGGCGCCGTGGGCGTGGTCACCGACTCGCCGGTGACCGTGGTCGGCGCGATGGTCCTGGGCCCCGAGTACGGGCCGCTCGCCGCCCTCGCCGTGGCCGTGGTGCGCCGTCGGCGGGGGCTCGCCCGGGAGGCGGCGACGGCGCTCGTCGTCGGCTTCGCGGTCGCCCTCCTGGTGACGACGGCGGCTGCGGCGCTCGGACGCGCCACCGGCGCGGTCACCGAGACCGCGCTGCAGGACCTGACCCAGACCGCGTTCGTCTACCAGGTCGGCCCGATCAGTGTCCTCGTGGCGCTGCTCGCCGGGGTGGCGGGGATGGTGGCACTCCTCGCGGGCGCGGGAACGGGGGTGCTCGTGGGCGTCTTCATCTCCGTGACGACGGTGCCCGCTGCCGGCTTCGCCGCCGTGGCGGTGGTGCTCGGCGCGTGGCCACAGGCCCTCGGGTCGCTCGCCCAGCTGGCGGTCAACGTCGTCGGGATCGTGGTCGCGGGGCTGGTGGTGCTGCTCGTCGCGGGTCGCCGAGGACGGGCCGCGGCGGCCCGTCGGGGGGCCCGGAAGCCGCACACCGCGTGATCGCGCACGATCGGACCGCGACCGTCAGGACTCGGTCGTGCATCGATTCCGACTCCGTCACGTTCTCATTACTCGCGAGTAGTAGACCTCGGGGCAGGTAGTGTCCATCGTCTGATGACCCCGATCACGGCCGACGACCCCGGCGTCCCGTCCCCGGTCGACAGTTCCTCTCACCCGTCCGACGATCACGAGATCGACCGGACGGTGGCCCTCGCCGAGGAGCTCCTCACCCGCCGCAGCGGGGCACGGGTACGTCTCGCCGACGCCGAGGACCTGGGAGGCAGCGCCCGGTCGCGGGTGGTCCGCGTCCGGGTCGCGGAGAACCCGTTCTCGCTGCCCAGGTCCCTCGTCGTGAAGCACTGGCACACGGTCCCGGACACCGGTGACGAGCGGACCGATCGCGTCGACCCGTTCCCCTACGAGGCGGCGAGCTGCCAGCTCTTCACGGCGCTGCCCGCCGAGGACCGCGCGACGCCGACGCTCTACGCCAACGACCCGGAGCAGCGCCTGCTCGTCCTCGAGGACCTCGGGCGCTGCACGTCCCTGGCGGACAAGCTCGACGGGGACGACCCGAAGGCGGCCGAGCGGGCCCTGCTCGGGGCGGCCCGCGCGCTCGGCAGTCTGCAGGCGGTCACCGCGGCGCGCGAGGGTGACTTCGGGGCGCTGCTGCGCCGCTCCGGCGTGCGCCACTGGCGCGACCCGCTGGCCGACGACGCCCGCTCGGCCCTCGCCGAGATCCCCGACCTGCTCGCGCACCTGCTGCGCGTGGAGGCCGCCCCGGCGGCGGTCTCGCACGCCCGCTCGGCGGCCGGCCTGCTCGGCGGCACCCCCTACCGGGCCTTCAGCCCCTCGGAGGTCTCCCCGGAGAACTGCCTGCTCACCGGCGCCGGCGCCCGGTTCCTGGACTTCGAGTGGGGCTGCTTCCGGGACGTGGCGCTGACCGCCGCGTCCGTCCGGCTGCCCTTCCCCGGCTGGGGGCGACCGGCCGTCCTGCCGTCGGGCATGACCGAGGCGATGACGGCGGCCTGGCAGTCGGAGGTCGCGGGGGTGTGGCCCGAGCTGGCCGACCTCGCCGTGGCCGTCCCGCGGCACCTGGCCGCGACGACGCTGTGGGTCTGGGTCTGCACCCGCTCGCTGCTGCCCGGGGTGGTGGGGAAGGGCGCCGGTCCCGAGCAGGTCGTCGTCGGGCGCCCGCCGGAGCACGCCGCGGCCGTGCTGGCGAGCTACTGGCGGCGGCTGCGCAGCGACGCCGAGCGCCAGCGCGTCGAGGCCACGACCGAGCTGGCCGACGCCGTCGTCGCCGCGCTCGAGCGCTACGGCGGTGACGAGCCGCTGCCGTACTTCCCGGCGTTCGCCCGCTGCACCCGCGGTCAGGAGGCCTGACCCCGCGCGGCCAGGGTGACCCGCCCGAGCGACCGGTCGGCCACGGTCACGGTGACGAACAGGGCCGCCGCCCCGAGCATGAACCACGCGAGGTCGTGCATACCCGGGGTGTCGGCGCGCGGGGTGAGGAAGACCCCACCGGCCGTCGACGCGACGATCGCGCCCAGGTAGTAGAAGGTCCGCAACAGCCCGCTGGACGAGCCCATCCGCTCGGGCGTGGCCTGGTGGTAGACCGCGTTCTGGTTCGCGAGGTTGTTCAGGCCCTGGGGCACGCCCGCCACGAGGGCGACCACGACGACGAGCCAGAGCGCGCTCGTCGGCCCGAGGGTCAGCAGCAGGCCGGCGACCACGACCTGCGTCACGGCGCCGACCAGCAGCTTCCCGCGGATCTCCGGACGCCGGCCGGTCAGCGTGGAGACGAGGATCCCGGTGCCGAACACCGGCAGGAGCACCAGGCCTGCCAGCGACGGGTCGAGGCGCCGACCCTCCTCGAGCCACTGGGTGTAGCCGTAGAGCAGCGCGTACGACGACACGGCGGTGAGCAGCGAGCGCGCGTAGGTCGCGAGCAGCGGGCCGTTGCCACGCAACAGGCGCAGGTCGAGGAACGGCGAGGACGCCCGCAGCTCCCACCACACCAGCGCCGCGCCCGCGCCGAGGGCCAGCACCGGGAGGAACCACAGGCGCGCCTCGGGGTGGACGAGGAAGAGCAGCAGCGCGACGAGGGTCGCGGTGAAGAGCACGATCCCGGCGAGGTCGATCCGTGCCGCGAGGCCCGTGCGGGCGTCGCGGCCGGTGAGCGGCTCCCGCGGCAGCCGCCACGCCCCGAGCGCCAGGCACGCCAATGCGAGCGGGACGTTGACGGTGAACGTCGCGTGCCAGCCGCCGACGGCGATGAGCAGGCCGCCCAGGGTCGGCCCGACGACCGCGACGGTCTGGGTGGAGACGGCGAGGATCGTCAGGATGGTCTGGGGGCTGGCCCGCCCGGTCCGCTGCGCCTCGGTGCGGATCAGGTGCATCGCGGCCGGATAGCCGGCGCAGGTGCCGAACCCGATGAGCACGCGCGCGACGACGAGGACGCCGAGCGAGGGGGCGATCGTCCCGAGGACGCCCCCGGCGCCGATAAGGACCGACCCCACGAGGTAGAGCCGTCGCGGGCCGTAGAGGTCGATGAGCCGGCCGACGACGGGCTGGCCCACCGCGGTGGCCAGGTAGAGGCCGGTGATCAGCCACGACGTCTCCGAGGCCGGGGCGCCGAACGCGATCCCGATCGGCACCAGGGCCACGGCCAGCATGGTGGAGTTGATCGGGTTGAGGATCGCGCCGAGGATCATCGGCAGGACCAGCCGGCGGTCGAACGCCTCGTCACCGGCCCCGGCCGCGGCCGCGCCGCGGCGTCGGCGCAGGAAGGCCGTCACCGGATCGGGCTTCCCGCCGGGGTCGTCTCGAACGCGGCAAGTCGCTCCAGCAGGTCGCCGGCCCGCCGGAGGAGGTCCTGCTCGTCGTCGTCGAGACACGTCGCCAAGGCGCGCCCGAGCCAGGTCTCGCGCTCGTCGAGCAGCTCGGCCACCACGCGCCGCCCCGGCGCCGTCGGCGTGAGCAGCACCCGGCGCCCGTCGTCGGGATCCCGGCCGCGCTCGACGAACCCGGCCGACTCCAGCTCCCGCAGCGAGGCGGCCACGTTCGAGCTGGTCATGTGCAGCTCCTCGGCGACGTCACGCGGGGTGAGCCCGCTGCGGCGCACCGCGGCGGCGAGGACCGTGAGGGCAGGGCGGGGGAGCCCGTCGACCGTCGGCGCCTCACGCCGGATCCGCTGGTGCAGCGCGGCCACCTGGGTCCGCAGCCGGTGCACGCCGTCGTCGTCCACGACACCTATGATAGATAGCTATCCGAGATAGCTGCATGGTGACGCGTGCGACGCGGACGGATTCAGCCGAGGAAGCGGGCGATGCGCTCGAGGGCCTGCTCGAGATGGGGGAGCGCGGTGGCGTAGGAGCAGCGGACGTGGCCCTCGCCGGACGGCCCGAAGACGTCCCCGGGGACCACGGCGACCTTCTCCTGCTCGAGCAGCCCCTCGGCGAACTCCTGCGAGCTCATCCCGGTGGTGCGGATCGAGGGGAAGACGTAGAAGGCCCCACCCGGTTCCGGGCAGGTCAGCCCCAGCTCGTCGAGCCCCTTGGCGAACAGGCGCCGGCGACGGTCGTAGTCGGCGACCATCTCCTCGACCTCGTCCTGCGCGGTGCGCATCGCCTCCAGGGCCGCGACCTGCGACATGTGCGGCGCGCACAGCATCGTGTACTGGTGGATGCGGTGCATGAGCTGGGCCAACGGCTCGGGGGCGCACACGTAGCCCACGCGCCAGCCGGTCATCGCGTAGGACTTCGAGAACCCGCCGAGCAGCACCGTGCGCTCCCAGGCCCCCGGCGCCGCGGAGGCCGGGGTGTGGGTGCCGTGATAAGTCAGCCGGTCGTAGAATCTCGTCGGAGAGCAGCCACAGGTCGTGCTCGACGGCGAGCGCGGCCATCGCGGCGAGGTCGGTGGCGCTCTGCGCGGACCCGGTCGGGTTGGACGGCGAGCCGAACAGCACGGCCTTCGTCCGCTCGGTGACCGCGGCGCCGATGCGCTGCGGGTCGAGCCGGTAGGCCTCGGCCGGGTCGAGCGCGACCGGCACCGGGGTGCCGCCGGCGAACGCGACGCACGGGGCGTAGGCGACGTAGCAGGGCTCGGGGACGATCACCTCGTCGCCGGGGTTGAGCAGGGCCCGCAGCGTGAGGTCGAGTCCCTCGGAGACCCCCGAGGTGATCAGGCACTCGTCCTGCGGGCGGTAGCGCACGCCGTAGCGGTCGGCGAGGTCGGTGCACACCGCCTCGCGCAGCTCCAGCAGTCCTGAGTTCGACGTGTAGGTCGTCGCGCCGTGCTCCAGGGCATGGATGGCTGCCTCGCGGGCGCTCCACGGCGTCGGGAAGTCCGGCTCGCCGACGCCGAGCGAGATCACGCCCCGCATGCCCTGGGCGAGGTCGAAGAACTTGCGGATGCCCGACGGCGGGACGGCCCGGACGATCTCGGAGAACGGTTTCCCGGGCGGCATCAGGGAGTCACCGGGAGCCGCTGGTCGGGCTCGGGGTCGGTGAGCAGCTGCCCGTCGTCCTTGTAGCGGCGGAGCAGGAAGTGCGTGCTCGTCGCCGTGACGCGGTCGATCCCGGAGAGTTTCTGGGCCACGAAGTCCGCGACCTCCTTCAGCGACGCTCCCTCGAGCTCGACCCGCAGGTCCTGCGCACCGGAGACGAGGTGCACCGCGCGGATACTCGCGGAACCGGGCGATCCGCTCGGCGACGTCGTCGAACCCGCGTCCGCGCTCCGGCGCGACCGTGACGTCGACGAAGGCGGTGACCCGCTCGTCGCCGAAGCGGTCCCAATCGACCACGGCCTTGTACCGGCGGATCACCCCCGAGGCCTCCCACGCCGCGATCTGCTCGCGCACGACGGCCTCGTCGATCCCGGTCAGGGTCGCGATGCGGCCGACGCTCGCGTGCGCGTCCGCCTCCAGCACCGTGAGGAATCTCCCGCATGGTCACCGACCCTATCCGGCGCGGGCGGGTGGGTTCCGAGCGAAGGGCCCCTTCGGTCGGGTAGACGGGCCGTGGGCGCCCTTCGCCCGATCGGCCGGTCCGACGGGGTTCTGAGCGAAGGTGCCCTTCGGTCGGGTAGATGGGCCGTGGGCGCCCCTCGCCGGAACACCCTTCGCCGGAACGACTGGTCGTCCCGGCGTGATCATCTGCCGGGCGCGCACCCGCGATGCCTGCCCGCCGCCGCGTGTCGGGGGCGCGCAGTAGCGTCGGAGACGTGAGCGAGGGCAGCCCGGGCGAGGATTTCAGTCTGTTCGAGGTGGCCCCGCCGGAGCCCGACCGGCCCACCGCGGACGACCTGCGCCCGGTGACCCGCGGCGTCGTCGAGGACCGGCCCGCCCCGTCCGGGCACGACATCCGGCCCCCACTGGCGGTGCGCATGCGGCCCGCCAGCCTGGACGAGGTCGTGGGACAGGACCACCTGCTCGCCCCGGGCGCTCCGCTGCGCCGCCTCGTCGAGGGCGCCGCGCCCGCCTCGGTGCTGCTCCACGGCCCGCCGGGCACCGGCAAGACCACCCTGGCGCGCCTCATCTCCCAGGCCACGGGCCGGTCGTTCGAGGCACTCTCGGCGCTGTCCGCCGGCGTCAAGGAGGTGCGCGGGGTCATCGAGGTCGCCCGCCGGCGCCTGGCGGCCGCCGACCCGCGGCGCACCGTCCTGTTCATCGACGAGATCCACCGGTTCAGCCGCACCCAGCAGGACGCGCTGCTCGGCGCGGTGGAGGACCGCGTCGTCCTGCTCGTCGGCGCCACCACGGAGAACCCGAGCTTCTCCGTCGTCGCCCCGCTGCTCTCCCGCAGCCTTGTCCTCGGACTGCACGCCCTCGACGACGAGGCGGTCGGCCTCCTGCTCGACCGCGCGGTCGCCGACGAGCGCGGCCTCGGCGGCACCGTCACCCTCACCGCCGAGGCGCGCGAGCACCTCGTCCGGCTCGCCGCGGGTGACGGCCGGCGCAGCCTCACCGCGCTGGAGGCGGCGGCCGACGCGGTCGGGGACGGCGGCACCATCGATCTCGCGGTCGTCGAGCAGGTCGTCGACGAGGTGGCCGTGCGCTACGACCGCGCGGGCGACCAGCACTACGACGTCATCTCGGCGTTCATCAAGTCGATCCGCGGCTCGGACCCGGACGCCGCGCTGCACTACCTGGCCCGCATGATCGTCGCGGGGGAGGACCCGCGGTTCATCGCGCGGCGGCTCGTGGTGCACGCCAGCGAGGACGTGGGGCTCGCCGACCCCACGGCCCTGCAGGCCGCGACCGCCGCCGCCCAGGCGGTGGCGCTCATCGGCCTGCCCGAGTGCCGGATCGCCCTCGCCCAGGCCACGATCCACCTCGCCACCGCGCCGAAGTCGAACGCCGTCATCACCGCGATCGACGCCGCGATGTCCGACGTCCGCTCCGGGGCGGCCGGCCCGGTCCCGCCCCACCTGCGCGACGGCCACTACGCGGGCGCGCAGCAGCTGGGCAACGCGGTGGGGTACCGCTACCCGCACGACGACCGCGCCGCCGTCGTCGCCCAGCAGTACCCGCCCGACGAGCTCGTGGGCCGTGACTACTACGAACCCTCGGGGCGCGGCGAGGAGCGGGCGATCGCCGAACGGCTGGCCCGGCTGCGGGACGTGGTGCGCGGCTGAGGGGACCCCCTGGGGCCGAGCGCGGGGATCATGGTCATCCGGGTAGCCTTCCGCCACCGCGCGGCGCATCCGGTTCGTCCCGGCCCTCGTCAGCGGAAGACCATCGACCCCAGCCGAAGGGGAAGTGACCGTGTCGGTCGGGCAGATCGCGGCGATCGTCGCCGCGGCGGCGTTCGTCATCCTCGTACTGCTGCTCGCGGTGCCCCTGCTCAAGCTGGGGCGCACGCTCGACGAGGCGACGATCGCGATCCGCAAGGCGCACGAGGGCTCGGCCCCGCTGCTGGACGACGCCCAGGTCACGCTGACCACGGTGAACACCCAGCTCGAGCGCGTCGACGGCGTCACCGCCAGTGCCCAGGCCGTCGCCGCGAACACCCGCGCGCTGAGCTCGCTGTTCACGGCCACCCTCGGCGGACCACTGGTCAGGATCGCCGCGCTCTCATATGGGCTGCGGAAAGCCAGCCAGAACCGCAAACTGAAGAACGCACCGCCCTCGAAGCGGTCCAACGGTAAGCGGAGCTCTCGCGGATGAAGCGCATGTTCTGGTTGGGGGTCGGCGTCGCGATCGGCGTCGGCGCCTCCCGCAAGGTGTCCCAGGCCGCCCACCGCGCCAGCCCCGCGGGCGTCGGCGCCAGCCTCGGCGAGGGCCTGCGCGAGCTCGGGGCCGGCCTCGGGGCCTTCGGCGCGGAGGTGCGCGCGGGAATGGCCGAGCGCGAGGAGGAGCTGTACTCCCTGGTGGAGGACACGACCCGGATCCCGGTGCGGCCCGCGTCGCCGGCGGCCCTGCCGGAAGCCGCGCCCGCTCCCGGCCGGCACGCGCGAGCGCCCCGGCGGGGGGCCGCGCGCCGCTGAGCCCGCCCCCACTCCTCGCCCGAACCGGCAGCTGACACCCACGAGCAGGACACCGTGCAGACCCACGAGATCCGCCGACGCTTCCTCGCCCACTTCGAGAACGCCGGCCACACCCCCGTCCCCAGCGCCTCGCTGATCCTCGACGACCCGACGCTGCTCTTCGTCAACGCCGGGATGGTGCAGTTCAAGCCGTACTTCCTCGGGGAGGCCCCGCCGCCCTGGGCGACGGCCACCTCGGTCCAGAAGTGCGTGCGCACCGGGGACATCGAGAACGTCGGGCACACCACCCGGCACAACACGTTCTTCCAGATGGCCGGCAACTTCTCCTTCGGCGACTACTTCAAGGAAGGCGCGATCCGCCACGCCTGGGAGCTGGTCACCGGTTCGCAGGACGACGGCGGGTACGGCTTCGACCCGGAGCGCATCTGGGTCACCGTCTACGAGAACGACGACGAGGCGGAGCGCCTGTGGCAGGAGGTCGCCGGGTTGCCGCCCGAGCGCATCCAGCGCCGCGACGGCCGCGACAACTACTGGGACATGGGCATTCCCGGTCCCGGCGGGCCGTGCTCGGAGATCTACTACGACCGCGGCCCGGAGTACGGGGTCGAGGGCGGGCCGGTCGCGGACGAGGACCGCTACCTGGAGATCTGGAACCTCGTCTTCATGCAGGACGTGCGGGGGGAGCAGAGCCCGAAGTACGGGGCCGCCCCCGTCGGCGAGCTGCCGCAGAAGAACATCGACACCGGCCTCGGCGTCGAGCGCGTCGCGTTCCTGCTCCAGGGCGTCGACAACGTCTACGAGACCGACCTGGTGCGCCCCGTCATCGACCGCGTCGCGATGCTGTCCGGGCGGTCCTACGACGAGGGGACCGAGGAGGACGGCGTCCGCTTCCGCGTCATCGCCGACCACGTCCGCACCGGGACGATGCTCATCGGTGACGGCGTGGTGCCCGGTAACGAGGGCCGGGGCTACGTGCTGCGTCGGCTACTGCGCCGGGTCGTCCGCAACGCCCGGCTGCTCGGGATCACCGAGCCGGTCCTGGTCGACCTCGTCGGCGTCGTCCGCGACGTCATGAGCCCGTCCTACCCGGAGATCGCGACGAGCTACGAGCGGATCGCCGCCGTCGTGCGCCGCGAGGAGGAGGCCTTCCTCGCGACGCTGGCCACCGGTTCCCGGATCTTCGAGTCGGCCGTGGCCGAGACGCGGGCGGCCGGCTCGACGACGCTGCCGGGGTCGTCGGCGTTCGCCCTGCACGACACCTACGGGTTCCCGATCGACCTCACCCTCGAGATGGCCTCCGAGGCCGGGCTGGATGTCGACGAGGGCGCCTTCCGCACGCTGATGGACGAGCAGCGGGCCCGCGCCAAGGCCGATGCCGCCGCCCGCAAGCACGGCGGGGCCGACGCCGGCGCCTACCGCGAGGTCCTCGAGCGGGCCGGGCTGACCGACTTCCTCGGCTATACCGACCAGCGCGCCGACGCGACGGTGGTCGGGCTCGTCGTGGACGGGGTCGGGGTGCCGGCCGCCACCGAGGGCGACGAGGTCGAGGTCATGCTCGACCGCACGCCCTTCTACGCCGAGGGCGGCGGCCAGCAGGCCGACACCGGGCGGCTGTTCGGCGACGGGTTCACCGTCGAGGTGACCGACGTGCAGACGCCGGTGCCCGGCCTGTCGGTCCACCGCGGTCGTGTCGTGCACGGCGAGATCACCCGCGACGCCCCCGTGTCGGCCCAGATCGACATGGAGCGCCGCGCCGCGATCTCGCGCTCGCACACCGCCACCCACCTCGTGCACGCCGGGATGCGCAAGGCCCTGGGTGACTCCGCCGCCCAGGCCGGCTCGCTCAACGCCCCGGGCCGGCTGCGGTTCGACTTCACCTCACCCGAGGGCGCGGTGCCGACCACGGTGCTCGCCGACGTCGAGGACGAGGTCAACGCGGTGCTGCTCGGCGACGACGAGGTGCGCGCCTTCGTCACGAGCATGGACGAGGCCCGCAGGCTCGGTGCCATCGCGCTGTTCGGCGAGAAGTACGGCGACGCCGTGCGGATCGTCGAGGTCGGCGACTACTCCCGCGAGCTCTGCGGCGGCACGCACGTGGGGCGGGCCGGGCAGCTCGGGCTGGTGAAGCTGCTCTCCGAGGGCTCCATCGGCTCGGGGGTGCGGCGCGTGGAGGCCCTCGTCGGGATGGACGCCTTCCGGTTCCTGGCCCGGGAGCACGTGCTGGTGAACCAGCTCGCCGAGCAGTTCCGCGCCCAGCCCGAGGAGCTGCCCGAGCGCATCGCCGGGGTGCTCGACCGGCTGCGCACTGCGGAGAAGGAGCTCGAGAACGTCCGGGCCCGCGAGGTCCTCGCCTCCGCCGGGGCCCTCGCCGACGGCGCGGACGACATCGGTGGGATCGCGCTGGTGGCCTCGAGGACGCCCGCCGGCGTCGGGGGCGGCGACCTGCGGAACCTGGCCTCCGATGTGCGTGGCCGGCTCGGCGACCGCGCCGGTGTCGTCGCGCTGTTCGCGCCGGACGGCGAGAAGGTCTCCTTCGTGGTGGCGACCACGGCCGCGGCCCGCGATCGGGGACTCGCCGCCGGCGAGCTCGTCAAGTCCTTCGCCCCGGCCGTGGGTGGCCGTGGCGGCGGCAAGGCCGACCTGGCCCAGGGCGGCGGCTCACCGTCCGGGGGCCCGGCCGGGATGGACGCCGGGATCGGCGCCGCCATCGACGCCCTGCGCGCGCAGGTCGCCGGGGCGGCGGGCGCCTAGGCGTGGGATCCGGCCGGGTGTTGGGGGTCGACGTCGGCGCGGTGCGCGTCGGCATCGCCCTCTCCGATCCGGCCGGGACCCTCGCGACCCCCCTCGTTACCCTCGATCGCGACGAGACGACGTGGTCCGACCTGGACCGGCTGGTGGAGCTCGTCACCGAGCACGAGGTGGTCGAGGTGGTCGTGGGACTACCCCGCACGCTCGCCGGACGTGAGGGTCCGGCGGCGCAGGCGGCGCGGGCCTACGTCGACGACCTGCGCGAGGTGCTCGCCGAGCACTCCCTCGCCGACCTCCCGGTCACGCTCGCCGACGAGCGCCTCTCCACCGTCTCGGCGACCCGCATGCTCTCCGACCGAGGGGTGAAGGGTCGGGCCCAGCGTCGCGTCGTCGACCAGGCGGCGGCGGTGGAGATCCTCCAGACGTGGCTCGACGCGCGCCGCCGGCCCGGCCCCGACGTGGTGGGCCCGTGACGGGGACCGACCGCTCCGACGGCGGCCGGCGGCTGGTGCCCATGGCGACGGTCGCCGTGCGTCCGGGGACGGACCGAGGCGGCCGGCGCCCGGGTGACGAGAGCTCGGGCAACGCGGCGGCGCGCTCGGCGGCCCCTCCCCGCCGGACCCGTGGGCTGCGCCGGCCCTCGTCCGACGCGGATCCCCGGAAGGCCGGGACCGCGAGCACCGGGCACGAGGACGCGGTCACCGACACCCTCCGCCGCGACGACGCCGTCACCGACACGCTCCGCCGCGACGACGCCGTCACCGACACCCTGCACCGCGACGGGGCGGTCACGGGGCTGCCCACCACGCCGTCGCGCATCCCGCTGCCCGGGCCCGCCGGACGTTCGGCGCCGCCCCGCGCGCGCGGGGCCGGCTCCACGGTCCCGACCACCCCCACGTCCGCGACGCGCCACGCACCCGCGCGCCCGGCGTCGTCGGCACCCGGCACCGACGACGCGGACCAGGTGGACGAGCCGGACGAGCCCGACGAGGGCGACGAGGGCGACGAAGGTGCGCTCGGCGGCCTCGTGCCGCTCTCCTCCGACGAGTCCCGACCCGTCGGCGAGGACACCCGTCGTCGTCGGCGTCTGGTGTGGCCGGTCGTCGCCGGCGTGCTGGTGCTCGCCCTCGCGGGCGGCGCGTTCTTCGCCCGCGACCTGTGGGGCGTCTTCTTCCCGCCGGACTTCGCGGGACCGGGCACCGGCCACGTCGTCGTGCAGGTCGCCGACGGGGACTCGACGCGCGACATCGGCCAGACCCTCGTCGCCGACGGGGTCGTCGCCTCCGCCCGCGGGTTCGGCGACGCGGCCGAGGACGATCCGCGGGGCCGCGGGATCCAGCCGGGCTTCTACGACATGCAGCGGGGGATGACCGCAGCCACCGCGGTCACCCGGATGCTGGACCCGGCGAACCGGCTCGGGCGGCTCGAGGTCCGGGGCGGCACCCAGCTCGACGACACCGCGGGCGTCGGCCCGACGCGCGTGCCCGGCGTCCTGACGTTGATCTCGCAGGCCACCTGCGTGGTGGAGGACTCCGGGCAGCGCCGGTGCACCTCCCCGGCGGACCTGCAGCGCACGATGGCCACCACGGACCCGGCCCAGCTCGGCGTCCCCGACTGGGCGCTCCCCGACGTCCGGAAGGCGGCGCCCGAGCGGCGCCTCGAGGGCCTGATCGCCCCGGGCACCTACGACGTGACGCCCGGCGCGGACGCCCGGACGGCCCTCGCCGGCGTGGTGCGGACCTCGACGGGCCGCCTCGAGGCCGCGGGGCTGGTCAGCGGTGCCGCCGCGGACAACGTGAGCCCGTACCAGGCGCTCGTGATCGGCTCCCTGGCCGAGCGGGAGGGCGTCGAGCAGGACTTCGGCAAGATCGCTCGGGTCGTGTACAACCGGCTCCCGATCCCGATGCGCCTGCAGCTCGACTCGACGATCAACTACCCCCTCGACCGGCAGACGCTGCTCACGACGCCCGCCGACCGGGACGCGCCGGGCCCGTACAACACGTACCTGAACTTCGGCCTACCGCCGACCCCCATCGGCGCGGTGTCGACCCCTGCCCTGCAGGCCGCGCTCTCGCCGACGCCGGGCGGCTGGCTGTACTTCGTCAAGTGCGAGCCGGACGGCGCCTCGTGCTTCGCGGTCAGCCCTGCCGAGCACGACGCGAACCGGCGGCTCGCGCAGGCGCGCGGGGTCTACTGAGTGGGCGGACAGGAGGCGCGGCGGGCCGCGGTGCTCGGGTCCCCGGTCGCGCACTCGCTCTCCCCGGTGCTGCACGGGGCCGCGTACGCCGCGCTCGGGCTGACCTCCTGGACCTACGAGCGGGTGGAGTGCGACGCCGCGGCCCTGCCCGGCCTCGTGCGCGGTCTGGGCGCGGAGTGGGTCGGGCTGTCGGTGACGATGCCCGGGAAGAAGGCGGCCCTCGACGTGGCGTCCTCGGCGTCGGACCGGGCGCGGCGCCTCGGGGTCGCGAACACCCTGGTCCGCGACGGCGACGGGTGGGCGGCCGACTGCACGGACGTCGACGGCGTGGCCGGGGCCCTGCGCGCCGCGGGGGTGCGCAGCGTCCCGGCGGCCGCGGCGGACACGGTCGACGCCGTGCTCCTCGGCGCGGGCGGCGCCGGTTCGGCCGCCGTCGGGGCGCTGAGCGAGATCGGGAACGAGGCGGTGACGGTGGTCGTCCGGGACCCCGCCCGCGCCGCCGCCACCCTCGACGTGGCCCGTTCCTACGGCATGCGACGGCGCGTGATCCGGTTCGACGAGATGCGCGACGACGACCTCGCGCGGGCGACGACGCTGGTCAGCACCACCCCGGCCGGGTCGGTGGACGAGGCACTGGCGGCGCGCCTGGTCGGCGCGCTGCCGGCCGGGGCCGTGGTGCTGGACGCGGTGTACCACCCGTGGCCGACACCGCTGGCGGCCGCGGCGGCGCGGCGGGGCCTCGGCGTCGCGACGGGGCTCGACATGCTGCTGCACCAGGCGTTCGGGCAGGTCGAGCAGTTCACCGGGTGCCCGGCCCCGCGCGCGGCGATGCACGAGGCGTTGGTCCGCGCGACGGGCTTCGAGGTCCGTTCGCCGTAGTGGGTCGTCCCCAGCGGCACCCGGGGGTCGAGTTGTCCCCAGGCCGGGAGGCGGGAGGCGACGCGAGGGATGCCGGCGGCGCAGGCTCGCCCTCGTGACCGGACATCTCCCGCTCGGCGTCCTGCTCGGCGTCGTGCTCCCGCTGGCGGGCGGAGCCCTGCTCGGGGCGGGCGTGCGGGCCGGGCTCGCGCGCGCCCGGCGCCCGGTGCTCCTTCCGAGGGCCTGGTGCGTGCTGGGGACCGCGTTCGGGTGCGGGGTGACGGCGACGGCGGCCGTCGTCGGGGCGGTGGCCCCGGCGCGGGTGCCGCTGCTGCTGGTGGTGACGGTGCTGGCGGTGGCGGGCGCGGCCACCGACACGGTCGCGGGCCGGCTACCCGACGTCCTCACACTCCCCGCGCTCGTGCTCGGCCTGGTCGCGCTCGTCCCGCCGGGGGCGCTGCTCGCGGGGCTCGCCGGGGCGGCGGTGCTCGGTGGGTTGCACGCCGCGGTGGCCCTCCTCGCCCCGGCGGCGCTCGGCGGTGGGGACGTCAAGCTGGCCGCCGCGCTCGGCGGCCCGCTCGCAGCCACCGGGTGGTGGGCGCTGGCCGCGGCTCCGGCCCTGGCCGCCGCGTCGCTCGTCGCGGCGGCGTGGGTCCTGCGGCGGCGGGCCCTGCCGCTCGGTCCGTCACTGCTCGGCGTGAGCTGGCTGCTGCTGCTGGCGGGAGGATGAGGGCCGTGCGGACCACGTGGAACGATGGCGGGGTGCTGCGGTGGTTGACGGCGGGTGAGTCGCACGGTCCGGCCCTGATGGCGGTCCTCGAGGGCATGGTCGCGGGGGTGTCGGTGTCCTCCAAGGAGGTCACGGCCGAGCTCGCGCGCCGGCGGCTGGGCTACGGACGCGGCGCCCGGATGAGCTTCGAGGCCGACGAGCTGGAGATCCTCGGCGGCGTACGCCACGGCCTGACCCAGGGCGGCCCGGTGGCGATGCGGATCGGGAACACCGAGTGGCCGAAGTGGGAGACCGTCATGGCCGCGGACCCGGTCGACCAGGAGATCCTGGAGGGCCGGGCCCGGAACGCCCCGCTGACCCGTCCGCGGCCCGGCCACGCCGACCTGGCGGGGATGACGAAGTACGGCTTCGACGAGTCCCGCCCGGTGCTCGAGCGCGCGTCGGCGCGGGAGACAGCGGCCAAGGTGGCGCTGGGGGCGGTGGCCAAGGCGTTCCTGGCGCAGGCGCTCGGCGTGGAGGTGCTCTCCCACGTCGTCTCGTTGGGCACCGCGGACGCGACCGGTGGCGTGATCCCGATGCCCGGCGACGGCGAGCGCATCGACGCCTCCCCGGTGCGCGCGGTGGACGAGGCCTCGACCGCGGCCATGGTGGCCGAGGTCGACGCCGCGAAGGAGGACGGCGACACCCTCGGCGGGGTGGTGGAGGTCGTGGCGCACGGCCTGCCGGTGGGGCTGGGCTCCTACGTGCAGGCCGACCGGCGCCTGGACGCCCGCCTGGCGGGCGCGCTCATGGGCATCCAGGCCATGAAGGGCGTCGAGATCGGCGACGGGTTCACCACCGCGCGCCGACGCGGATCCGCCGCGCACGACGAGATCGACCCGGCCGACCCCGCAGGCATCGAGCGGGCCTCCAACCGCGCCGGCGGCGTCGAGGGCGGCATGACCAACGGCGAGCCGCTGCGCGCCCGGGTGGCGATGAAGCCGATCTCGACCGTCCCGCGCGCGCTGCGCACCGTCGACCTCGCGACCGGCGAGGCGGCCACCGCGCACCACCAGCGCTCCGACGTCTGCGCGGTCCCGGCGGCCGGGGTGGTGGCCGAGGCCCTGGTCGCGCTGGTGCTCGCCGACGCCGCCCTCGAGAAGTTCGGGGGCGACTCCCTCGCCGAGACCGCCCGCAACGCCGCGGCCTACCGGGCCTCGATCGACCCGCTGCGCGAGGTGCACCGGTGAGCCCCGCCGCCGTGCTCGTGGGCCCGCCCGGCGCGGGCAAGACCACCGTCGGGACGCTGCTCGCCGCCCGCCTCGGTGTGGGGTTCGCCGACACCGACGACCTCGTGGAGAGCGCTGCGGGCCGCTCGATCAGCGACATCTTCACCGGCGACGGCGAGCCCGCCTTCCGAGCCCTCGAGCGGGAGGCCGTCGCCGAGGCGCTGGCCTCCCACACCGGGGTACTGGCCCTGGGTGGGGGAGCGGTGCTCGCCGAGGAGACGCGGATCGCCCTGCGGGGACACCCGGTGGTGCTCCTGACCGTCGGGCTCGCCGCCGGGGTCCGCCGCACCGGGCTGTCCACCGCCCGGCCACTGCTCGCCGGGGTCAACCCGCGCGCCACGTTCGCCGCGCTGCTCGCCGAACGGCTCCCGATCTACCGCGCCGTCGCCGTCCACGAGGTCGCGACCGACGAGCACACCGCCGAGGAGGTCGCCGACGCCGTGCACGCCGCCCTCGCGGCGGCCCCGGATGTCCCGGCAGGTCGGCGTGGCTGAGCCGACCACCGTCCGCGTCGCCTCGGGCAGCCCCTACGACGTCATGGTCGGCCGCGGCGTCACCGGTGCCGTCGCGGCGGCGCTGGCCGAGGGCGGGGCGCTTGCCGGGGCGGCCCGCGTCGCCGTCCTGCACCAGCTCGCCGTGGAGCCGGTCGCGCGCGCGGTCGCCGAGGGGCTGGAGGCGGCGGGGGCCGACGTGCACCGGGTGGAGCTGCCCGACGGCGAGGACGGCAAGAACCTCGCCACGGCCGGCTTCTGCTGGGAGGTGCTCGGCCGCGTCGGGCTCACGCGGTCCGACGCGGTCGTCGCCGTCGGCGGGGGAGCGGCCACCGACCTCGGCGGGTTCGTCGCGGCCGGCTGGATGCGCGGCGTGCGGGTCGTCCACGTCCCGACCACGCTGCTCGCCATGGTCGACGCCGCGGTGGGCGGGAAGACCGGGATCAACACCGGGGCCGGCAAGAACCTCGTGGGTGCCTTCCACGAGCCGGCCGCGGTGATCGCGGACCTCGACAGCCTCACCACGGTCGGCGCCGAGGAGATCGCCGCCGGCATGGCCGAGGTGATCAAGACGGGGTTCATCGCCGACCCGGAGATCCTGGGACTCGTCGAGGCGGACCCGAAGGCGGCGCTCGACCCGGCCGGCCCGGTGCTCGCCGAGCTCGTGGTCCACTCGGTCCGCGTCAAGGCCGAGGTGGTGGCCGCCGACCTCCGTGAGTCGCACCTGCGCGAGATCCTCAACTACGGCCACACCCTCGGCCACGCCGTCGAACGCCGCGAGGACTACCGCTGGCGCCACGGCGAGGCGGTCGCCGTCGGGCTCGTCTTCGCGGCCGAGCTGGCCCGCCGCGTCGGGCGCCTCGACGACACCACGGCCGACCGGCACCGCGACGTCCTCGCCTCGGTCGGCCTGCCCACGCGCTACGAGCCGGGCGCGCTGCCGGAGCTCGTCGAGTACATGAAGGTCGACAAGAAGAGCCGGGGCGCGCTCCTGCGCTTCGTCGTCCTCGACGGGCTCGCGCGCCCCGGGCGCCTGGAGGGCCCGGGCGCCGCCGACCTCGCGGCGGCCTACGAGTCCCTCACGAGCTGAGGCGTCCGCCGGGCGCCTCCACGGACCCCGTTCCGCTGGCATCCTGCTCCCATGCGGGTCTCGGTGATCTCGGTACCGGTCAGCGACCAGGAGCGCGCCCGGGCCTTCTACGTCGACGTGCTCGGGTTCGACACGGTGGCCGATGCGACGTTCGGGCCCGGGCAGCGGTGGGTCCAGGTCGCCCCACCGGGGTCGACGACGACGTTCGCCCTCGTGACCTGGTTCGCCGAAATGCCGGCGGGCAGCCTGCGCGGCCTCGTGCTCGACACCGACGACCTGGACGCCACCCGCCGCGACCTCGTCGCCCGCGGGGCCGAGGTCTCTGAGCCCTCCGACCAGCCGGGCGGGCGCTTCTGCTTCCTCGCCGACCCGGACGGCAACGTCCTCGGCCTGCACCAGGCGTAGGGGCGGGTCCGGGGAGTCCCCGAGCCTCCCTCCGTGATCAGGGCACCGCCAGGCAGGGTGGGAGGCCCTGCGGCGTGCGCGGTGTGCCCCTCGCGGAGGAGCGCACGGCGACACCCGGCAGCGCGACCCGCTACAAGCTTCCCGCCGTCACTCCGGCCCCCGCCCCGGCCGCGACCGGTGCCTCCGAGGTCTCCTCGCGTCCCCCCGCCCGAGCGGCCCCGACGCCCGCGGTCACCACCAGCACGATCCCGACGATGCCGAGGACCTTCGGCAGCTGCCCGAGCACCACCGCGCCGACGACGAGCGCGATGGCCGGCTCGAGCGCCATCAGGGTGCCGAACGCACCCGTCGTGAGGCGGCGCAGGGCCAGCATCTCCAGGGCGAAGGGCACCACCGGCAGCAGCAGCCCGAGCCCGAGCCCGGCCAGCAGCACCGTCGGGGTGAGCGACGCGAGGAGCCCCGGCACCGCCACGCCCGCCACCGTCGCGCTGACCACCCCGGCCACCGGCATCGAGACGGCGAGCCCCTGCAGGCCCGTGACCCGGTCGCCGACCCGTTGGGTGAGCAGGATGTAGCTCGCCCAGCACGCGGCCGCGGCCAGCGCGAAGCCCAGCCCGACGGGGTCCACCCCGCCCCGCCACGGCTCGGTCAGCAGCACCACCCCGGCCGCGGCGAGGACCGGCCACACCAGGCCCCGGCCCCGGCCGCGGACCGCGGCCACCCCCAGCGGTCCCAGGAACTCCACGGCGCTCGCCGTGCCCAGCGGGATCCGCGCGACGGCGGCCATGAACAGCATCGTCAGACCCGCCGTGACGACCCCGAGCAGGGCGGCGGCGCCGAGGCTCGACCGCGTGAACGACGATGGCCGCGGCCGGACGAGCACCAGCAGGATCGCGCCCGCCCAGACCAGCCGCAGGGCGGCCACCCCCTCGGCGGGGAGCCGCGTGAGCAGGTCGACCGAGGCGGCGAGGCCGAGCTGGACGCAGGACATCGAGCCGAGGGCGAGCATCGCGCCGGTGTGGGCACGAGTGCGGGCACGAGGGAGGAACACGACCGGGCAGTCAACGCCGGCACATCGTCCGCGTCCACGTGAGAATCATGGACACATCGTTCGGCGATAGCGGACGATGAGACGGGTGGACACCCGACGCCTGCCGTTCCTCGTCGAGCTCGCCCGCCTGGGTTCCATGCGGGCCGTCGCCGAGCGCCTGCACACCTCGACGTCGTCGGTGTCCCAGCAGATCGCGACGCTCGCCCGCGAGGCCGGGACCCCGCTGGTCGAGCCCGACGGGCGGAGGGTCCGGCTCACTCCCGCGGGCCGGCGGCTCGCCGAGCACGCCCGGTCCATCCTCGCCGCGGTCGACGCGGCCCGGCACGACCTCGATCCCCACGGTGAGCCGGCGGGCACCGTGCGGGTGGCCGGCTTCGCGACGGCCGTACGGCGCTCGCTCCTGCCGGTCGTCGCGGCCTTCGCGCAGGAGCACACCCACGTCCGGCTGGTCATCCGCGAGCACGAGCCGGCCGAGGCCCTCGCCCTGCTCGAGGACGACGCGGTCGATTTGGCGCTGGTCTACGACTACGACCTCGCGCCGTCCGCGGTCCCGGCGCCCGCCGTCGCGCTGCGCGAGGTGCCGCTCTGGGAGGCGCGCTGGGGGCTCGGGGTGCCCGACGACGAGCGTGCCCGCGCCGTGGCGGACGCGGCAGGCCCGGCCGCCGCCGTCGTCGATGCCTACTCGAGCGACGACTGGATCGGGAACTCCCGCAACCGCGCCGACGAGGACGTCGTGCGCCTGCTCGCCTCGATGGCCGGCTTCGAGCCCCGGATGACCCACGAGGCCGACAGCCTCGACCTGGTCGAGGACCTGGTCCTCGCCGGTCTGGGGGTCGGGCTGCTGCCCGAGGAGCGCGCCGTCCGGGCGGGGGTCCGCGTGCTGGAGCTGCGCGACCCGCAGGTGCGGCTGCGGTGCCGGTCGGTCACCCGAAGCGGGCGGGCGTCGTGGCCGCCGCTCGCGCTGGTGCTCGGCGCGCTGCGGTGAGGCTCAGCTCTCGGGGCCGGCGGTGTCGCCCGTGTCGGCGGCCGGACGGCGGAGGCCGAACCGGCGCCTGCCGCCGGACCGGCGGTGGTCGTCGGCCTCGGCGTCGTCGGCGCCGGACGCGCCGGCACCGGACCCGCGGTCGGTCTGGGAGGGCAGCGGCGCCACCGGCGGGAGCACCGCCACGACGGGGGAGGCGTACCCGGCGCCGGGAGGGGACGCCGCGGGCGTCGGCCACGACGGCGGGTCCCCGAACGGGCCGCCGCCGAACGGGACGCGGGTCGGGTCGTCGCCCCGGGAACCGGAGCGACGCGGCGAGGGCGCAGGCGGGGCCGAGGCAGGGGAGGGACCCGGGGTCGGAGCACGCCCCGCCTCCCGCGCCTCGCGCTCCTCGAGGCGGCGGGCCCGCCGGGCGGCCACCCGCTCGGCCGTCGAGGCCGCCACCACGGGAGCGGCGGCGGGCTCGCCCGCCCTCGTCGTCGGGACCCCCGCGTCCTCGCCGAGCGGCTCGTCGACGTCGGCGCCCGGGTCGCGCTCGGCGCGCGGATCGCCCGAGCGACGCAGCGAGATCCAGCCGAACCGCGAGCCCAGCGACACCGAGGCGAGCACGAGGAGCACCGTGAAGGACGCCCTCCCCACCAGCGCGCCCCCGAGGTCCTCGACGCCCACCGAGTCCACGAACAGCGCCAGCAGGGCCCACGTGAGCAGCCCCGCGGCGGGACCCGTGGCCAGCGAGGCCTTGAACCAGGTCCACTCGGGCGGAATCCGGTCGGCGATCACCTCGGCGCCGCCCCACACCAGGCCGACGAGCAGCAGCAGGCCGAGCAGCAGGATCGTCCACAACAGGGTCTGGTCGAACAAGCGCGACGAGAGCGCGACGAACGCCGTCTGCCCCACGCCGTAGAGCAGCGTCATGACCAGAGCCCGCAGCACCCAGGGACGCACGGGCCCACCGTACGGTGCGCCTCGTCACCGGCCGTCGGCACCGTCGGTCCTAGGCTCGCCGGGTGACCCCGCGGACCACCCTCACCCCCAGCCCCCACCCGGCCGGGGCGCGTCGTCGGGAGGCGCTGCGGGCGGCTCTGCGCGACGCCGACCTCGATGCGCTGCTCGTCACCGACCTGGTCAACGTGCGCTACCTCGCGGGCTTCACCGGCTCGCACGCGGCACTGCTCGTGCACGCCGCCGACGGTCCGGGCGACGAGGGCCGCACCGTCCTCGCCACCGACGGCCGCTACACCACCCAGGCCTCCGCCGAGTCCCCCGAGCTGCCGTTGCTCGTGGAGCGGGAGTGCGGACCGGCCCTGCTGCACGGGTGGACCAGCGGCGCGGTCGGGTTCGACAGCGCCCAGGTCACCGTGGACGCCCTGGACGCCCTCGCCGCGGCCACCGAGGCGGACCTGCGCCGGGCCCCCGGGCTGGTGGAGCGACTGCGCGCGGTCAAGGACGACGACGAGGTCGACGCGCTGCGGCTGGCCTGTGCGGCGGCGGACGCGGCGCTGACGGACGCCGTCGCGGACGGGGTCCTCGCCCCCGGGCACACCGAGCGGGAGGTGGCCCGTGAGCTGGAGGAGCGCATGGTCGCGCACGGCGCGTCCGGGCCGAGCTTCGAGACGATCGTGGCCGCGGGCGGCAACTCCGCGATCCCGCACCACCGGCCCTCCGACGCGCCGCTGGCCATCGGCGACCTCGTGACCATGGACTTCGGGGCGCTGGTCGACGGTTACCACTCGGACATGACGCGCACCGTGCTCCTCGGGCCGGAGGGCGCCGTCGCCGACTGGCAGCGCGAGGTCTACGCCCTGGTCGACGCCGCCGCGGCGGCCGGCCGGGCCGCCCTGCGCCCCGGGGTCGCGACGAGCGAGATCGACGCCGCCGCCCGGGACGTCATCGCCGCCGCGGGGTACGGCGAGCGCTTCGTGCACCCGGTCGGGCACGGCGTCGGGCTGGTCATCCACGAGGCTCCGGCGATGGGCGCGACGGCGACCGCTACCCTGGTGGAGGGCATGACGGTCACCGTCGAGCCGGGCGTGTACGTCCCCGGCCGCGGCGGCGTGCGGATCGAGGACACCCTGGTCGTCACCGGGTCCGGGGCCGAACCGCTGACCGCGTCGACGCGGGATCTCCTGGTCCTGGGCTGACGTGGGACCGACCGGGATGGAAGACCGGGACCAGATCGAGCACAGGAGACGACGCGGCAGTGGCGACGACGAACGACCTGAAGAACGGCATGGTGCTGCGGATCGACGGCAATCTCTGGTCCGTCACCGAGTTCCAGCACGTCAAGCCGGGCAAGGGCGGCGCCTTCGTCCGGACGACGCTCAAGAACGTCATGACCGGCAAGGTCGTCGACAAGACCTTCAACGCCGGCACGAAGGTGGAGACGGCGAACGTCGACCGACGCGACATGACCTACCTGTACCGCGACGGTGACGACTTCGTGTTCATGGACGCGAGCGACTACGAGCAGATCCCGGTCCCGGCGGGGACCGTGGGCGACGCGTCGCGGTTCCTCCTGGAGAACCAGGAGGTGCAGGTGTCCTTCAACGACGGCGTGCCGCTGTTCGTCGAGATGCCGGGCTCGGTCGAGCTGGAGATCACCCACACCGACCCCGGCGTCCAGGGCGACCGCTCCACCGGCGGCACCAAGCCGGCCACGGTGTCGACCGGCGCGGAGATCCAGGTCCCGCTGTTCCTGGAGACCGGCACCAAGGTCAAGGTCGACACCCGCGACGGCCGGTACCTCGGCCGCGTCTCCTCCTAGTGCCCTCGAGGGAGGCGCCGGTACGCCGGGGGTCGCGCTCCAAGGCGCGCAAGCGTGCGCTGGACATCCTCTTCGAGTCCGAGGCGCGCGGCGAGGACCCCCTCGAGGTGCTCCGCCGCCGCATCGCGGGCTCCGACGCGCCGCCGGTCTCCGACTTCGCCCAGGCCCTGGTCGAGGGGGTCGTCTCCCACCGCGACCACATCGACGCCTCGCTCGGCGAGATGGCGCGCGGGTGGTCGGTCGAGCGGATGGCCGCCGTCGACCGCGCGATCCTGCGGATCGGGGCCTTCGAGGTGCTGTTCACCGACGACGTCGACGACGCCGTCGCGATCGACGAGGCGATCCTGCTGGCCCGGGAGCTCTCGACCGACGACTCGCCGCGCTTCGTCAACGGGGTGCTGGCCGGTCTGGCGTCGGGGCGGCGCGAACCGGTGGCGGCGCCGGAGCGGGAGCGGGTCGAGGTGCCGCCGGACGCGGAGCTCGCCGGGTCGGGCGCAGCCGAGGACGCCACCGAGGACTGAGCGAAGGGGCCCTTCGGTCGATCTAGTCGAGCGATGGTGCCCTTCGCTCATCTCGGGGGGCCGGGCAGCATTCCGGCGAAGGGCGCCCCTCACCGATCTAGTCGAGCGATGGGGCCCTTCGCTCAGAACCGAGTGGGGTCAGTCCTCGCGGACGGCCCGCGCCTCGGGCGGCAGCACGCCCCACTCGACGAGCTGCTCGGACAGGTCGCCGGGCGTCATGTCGTAGATGATCGCGAGCGACCGGAGGTCCTCGTTGCGGATCGAGAGGACCTTGCCGTTGTAGTCGCCGCGCTGGCTCTGGATGGCCGCGGCGTAGCGGGCGAGCGGGCCGGCCTTGTCGGCCGGGAGCGCCTGCAACCGCTCCAGGTTGATGACGATCTTGGCGGCGGGCTCCGAGCCCGAGGGGATGCGCCCCTCGGGCAGCAGCTCGGCCACCGGCACCCCGTAGAAGTCCGCGAGCTCGGCGAGCTTCTGGACGGTGACGGCGCGGTCACCGCGCTCGTAGGACCCGACGACGACGGCCTTCCAGCGTCCGCCCGACTTCTGCTCGACGCCGTGCAGCGAGAGCCCCTGCTGCTGCCGGATACCCCGAAGCTTGGCGCCCAGCGCCTTCGCGTAGTCGCCCATTGACAGCACCCCGTTCCCGACGCGTCGGTCGACCGACCGACCGACGCTCCCTGCTGAAGTCGATACGGAGAGTGATGATGCGCCCTCCGCGATCACGAGGTCAAGCCGGGGTCGCCTCGCTGGTCGTCCGCTGTGTCGCGCGGCACGCCGAACCGGTCGGGTGGTCCACCTTCCCGTTGCTCCGACGCCCACCGTGATCGCCTGCCTCCGGAGCGCCCGCCGACCGGGGCCGGCGATTGCCCGGGCGGCCCGGATGATCGCAGTCCGTGGCTGATAATGTCAGCCGCGTTCCCCATCGACGTCCTTTAAGAGCCGTCCAGCGAGGCGGAGAAGGAGGTCCCCGAGTGCCCACGCGGCGCCGGGGCGGGTCCGGGCCGGACGGCGCGACGAACGCCGAGGGTGAGCGCGAGCTGCTCTCCTCGGCGGATCTCACGCGGACGGTGGCCCGGATCGCCCACGAGATCCTCGAGAAGACCGCGGACTCCGGGGCACGGGTCGTGCTCCTCGGGCTGCCCACCCGCGGCGTCCACCTCGCCCACCGGCTGGCCGAGCGGATTCGCGCGATCGGGGGAGACACCGACCCGGTGGCGGTCGATGTCGGCACCCTCGACCCGACGCTCTACCGCGACGACCTGCGCCGCCAGCCCACCCGGCCCCTCGCCGAGACCGACATCCCCGTCGCAGGAATCGACGACGTGACCGTCGTGCTGGTCGACGACGTGCTGATGTCCGGGCGCACGGTCCGGGCGGCCCTCGACGCGCTGCGCGACCACGGCAGGCCGCGCGCGGTGCAGCTGGCCGTCCTGATCGACCGCGGGCACCGCGAGCTGCCGATCCGCGCCGACTACGTGGGCAAGAACGTCCCCACGAACCGCGGCGAGGACGTGGCGGTGTCGCTGGTGGAGTCCGACGGCCACGACGGGGTGACGCTGCGGTGAGCGAACCGCACGACGACGGGCAGGGCCGGGACGGGTCGTCGATCGGGTTGCGTCACCTGCTCTCCACCGAGCACCTGCGCCGCGACCAGGCCGAGGCGCTGCTCGCGACCGCCGCGAACATGGAGCAGGCCCTCGTCGGCCGCGCGGTGCGCAAGCTGCCGACCCTGCGCGGGCGCACGGTCGTCACGCTCTTCTACGAGAACTCCACGCGCACCCGGGTGTCCTTCGAGGTCGCCGGCAAGTGGATGAGCGCGGACACCGTCAACGTCAGCGCCTCCGGGTCGAGCGTCGGCAAGGGTGAGTCGTTGCGCGACACCGCCGCCACCCTCGCGGCGGCGGGCGCCGACGCCGTCGTCGTCCGCCACCCGGCGTCGGGGGCGCCGCACCGGATCGCGGGATGGCTCGACCGGGTGGGCCACTCCCACCTGGGGCGGGACGGGGGCGACGGCAGGGCCCACGTGGCGGTGGTGAACGCCGGCGACGGCACCCACGAGCACCCCACGCAGGCCCTGCTGGACGCGTCCACGCTGCGCAAGCGGCTGGGACCCGACCTCACCGGACGGCGGGTCGCGATCGTCGGGGACATCCTGCACAGCCGCGTCGCCCGCTCCAACGCCCACCTGCTGGCCACCCTCGGCGTCGAGGTGACGCTGGTGTCGCCGCCGACGCTGCTGCCGGAGGGGGTCGAGGCCTGGCCGGTCACGCTGTCCCACGATCTCGACGCCCAGCTCGCCACCTCCCCGGACGCGGTGATGATGCTGCGCGTGCAGGCCGAGCGGATGCACGGCGCCTTCTTCCCGTCGGCTCGCGAGTACGCGATCCGCTTCGGACTCTCGCAGCGCCGGGCGGACACGCTGCCCGACCACGCCGTCGTCCTGCACCCCGGCCCCGCGGTGCGCGGCATGGAGATCGCCAGCTCGGTGGCCGACTCCGACCGCGCCGCAATCGCCGAGCAGGTCACCGCCGGGGTGCACGTGCGGATGGCGGTCCTGTACCACCTGCTCGCCGGGGAGGACGTGGCGTGAGTACCACCCTGATCAGGAACGTCCGGCCCTACGGCGAGGACCCGACCGATCTGTACGTCGGCGACGGCCGCCTCGTGGACGCAATCGACGATCCCGACGAGACCATCGACGCCGACGGGCTCGTCGCCCTCCCGGGCCTGGTCGACCTGCACACCCACATGCGCGAACCGGGCGGCGAGGAGGCCGAGACGATCGCCACCGGGTCGGCCGCGGCGGCGCTGGGCGGCTACACCGCGGTGTTCGCGATGCCGAACACCGACCCGACGCAGGACTCACCCGTCGTCGTCGAGCACGTGTGGCGCCGCGGACGCGAGGTCGGGCTGGTCGACGTGCACCCGGTCGGCGCGGTCACCGTCGGCCTCGGCGGGGAGCGCCTCGCCGAGATGGGGATGATGGCCGCCTCGCCGGCGGGCGTGCGGGTCTTCTCCGACGACGGCCGGTGCGTGAACGACCCGCTGGTCATGCGCCGCGCGCTGGAGTACGCCCGCTCGCTGGACGCCGTGGTCGCCCAGCACGCCGAGGACCACCGGCTCACGGTGGGTGCGCAGGCCCACGAGGGCCCGGTCGCCGCACGGCTGGGCCTGACCGGCTGGCCCGCGAGCGCCGAGGAGTCGATCGTCTCCCGCGACGCGATGCTCGCCGCGGCGGCCGGCGCCCGGCTGCACGTCTGCCACCTCTCGACGGCGGGCTCGGTGGACGTGCTGCGGTGGGCGCGGGAGAGCCTGCCGGCGCGCGAGGGCTTCGTCGTCTCCGCCGAGGTCACCCCGCACCACCTGCTCCTCACCGACACGGCCGCCGAGGACTACGACCCGGTGCACAAGGTCAACCCGCCGCTGCGCCCGGAGGCCGACACCCAGGCCCTGCGCCGGGCGCTCGCCGAGGGCGTCGTCGACTGCGTCGCCACCGACCACGCCCCGCACGCGCCCGAGGCCAAGGACTGCGAGTGGTCGAACGCACGTCCCGGGATGCTCGGTCTGCAGACCGCGCTGTCGGTCGTCGGGGCCACCATGGTGGAGGGCGGACTGCTGGACTGGCGCGGGGTCGGCCGGGTGTGCAGCGAGGCGCCCGCCCGCATCGCGGGCCTGCCCGACCAGGGCCGTCCGATCGCGCCCGGGGAACCGGCGAACCTGACGCTGGTCGATCCCGGGGCGCGGTGGACGGTGCGCGGCGCGGGGCTGGCGAGCATCGCGGACAACACCCCGTACGAGGGGATGGAGCTGCCGGTGTCGGTGGTCCACACCATGCTGCGGGGACGATGGACGGTGCGGGACGGAAAGGTGTGGGAGTGAGCGATCAGGCGTTGCTGGTGCTCGAGGACGGGGCCGTCCACCGGGGCGAGCCCTTCGGCGGGCGGGGCCGCGCACTCGGCGAGGCCGTGTTCACCACCGGGATGACCGGCTACCAGGAGACCCTCACCGACCCGAGCTACCACCGCCAGATCGTCGTCTCCACGGCACCGCACATCGGCAACACCGGCTGGAACGACGAGGACGACGAGTCCGCCCGCATCCAGGTCGCGGGCTACGTGGTGCGCGACCCCGCTCGCCTGCCGTCCAACTGGAGAGCCAGCCGGTCCCTCGGTAGCGAGCTGGAGCGCCAGGGCGTCGTCGGGGTGTCCGGCGTCGACACCCGCGCGATCACCCGGCGGCTGCGGGAGTCCGGTTCCATGCGCGCGGGGCTCTTCTCCGGCGACGCGCTCGGCACCGAGGCGGACATGCTCGACGCGGTCCGCGGGAGCCCGCCGATGGCGGGCGCCGACCTCGCGGGCGCCGTCACCACCCGGCAGCCCTACGTGGTCCCCGCCCAGGGCGAGCGGCGCTTCTCCGTCACCGCGCTGGACCTCGGGATCAAGGCCAACACCCCGCGGATGCTCGCCGCCCGCGGGATCGAGACCCGGGTGCTGCCCAGCACCGCGACCATCGACGAGCTCCTCGACGGCACGCCCGACGGGGTGTTCCTCTCCAACGGCCCGGGCGACCCGGCCACGGCCGAGCACGCGGTCGCCCTCACCGCGGACGTCCTGCGCCGCGGGGTGCCGCTGTTCGGCATCTGCTTCGGCAACCAGATCCTCGGGCGGGCCCTCGGCCTCGGGACGTTCAAGCTGCGCTACGGCCACCGCGGGATCAACATCCCGGTCGTCGACCACACCAGCGGCACGGTGGCGATCACGAGCCAGAACCACGGATTCGCGGTCGCGGGCACCCCCGGCGAGCACGTCGACTCCCCGCACGGCGACGTCCACCTCTCCCACGGCTGCCCCAACGACGACGTCGTCGAGGGGCTGACCTGCACCGACGTGCCGGCGTTCTCCGTGCAGTACCACCCCGAGGCGGCGGCCGGACCCCACGACGCCGCCGACCTGTTCGACCGCTTCACGGGCCTGATGGGAGGGCGCTGAGCAGATGCCGCGCCGCGACGACATCCACCACGTCCTGGTCATCGGGTCGGGCCCGATCGTGATCGGGCAGGCCTGCGAGTTCGACTACTCCGGCACCCAGGCCTGCCGCGTGCTGCGCGAGGAGGGCCTGCGCGTCTCGCTCGTCAACTCCAACCCGGCGACGATCATGACCGACCCGGAGTACGCCGACGCCACCTACGTCGAGCCGATCACCGTCGAGCACGTCACCAAGGTCATCGAGGCCGAGCGTCCCGACGCGCTGCTGGCCACCCTGGGCGGCCAGACCGCCCTCAACACCGCGATCGCGCTCCACGACGCCGGCGTCCTCGAGCGCTACGGCGTGGAGCTGATCGGCGCCGACGTCGACGCCATCCAGCGCGGCGAGGACCGCCTCAAGTTCAAGGAGATCGTCCGCTCCCTCGGCGGCGACGTCCCCCGCTCCGAGGTCTGCCACTCGATGGCCGAGGTGAGGGCCACGGTCGCCGAGGTCGGCCTGCCGGTGGTCATCCGGCCGAGCTTCACCATGGGCGGCCTGGGCTCGGGCCTGGCCTACACCGACGAGGAGCTGGAGCGCCTCGCCGGGACCGGCCTCGCGGCGAGCCCGGTGCACGAGGTGCTCATCGAGGAGTCGGTGCTCGGCTGGAAGGAGTACGAGCTCGAGCTGATGCGCGACGGCAAGGACAACGTCGTCGTGGTCTGCTCGATCGAGAACATCGACCCGATGGGCGTGCACACCGGCGACTCGGTGACAGTCGCCCCGGCCATGACGCTCACCGACCGCGAGTACCAGGACATGCGCGACACCGGGATCGCCGTGCTGCGCGAGGTGGGCGTCGAGACCGGCGGCTGCAACATCCAGTTCGCCGTGCACCCCGGGACGGGACGCCTGGTCGTCATCGAGATGAACCCGCGCGTCTCGCGGTCGTCCGCGCTCGCCTCGAAGGCCACCGGGTTCCCGATCGCCAAGATCGCGGCCCGCCTCGCCGTCGGCTACACCCTCGACGAGATCACCAACGACATCACCGGCGAGACCCCGGCGAGCTTCGAGCCGACGCTGGACTACGTCGTGGTCAAGGTCCCGCGGTTCGCGTTCGAGAAGTTCCCCGGGGCCGACCCCACGCTGACCACCACCATGAAGTCGGTGGGCGAGGCGATGGCCCTGGGCCGCTCGTTCCCCGAGGCGCTGAACAAAGCACTGCGCTCGACCGAGACGGCGGACGCGAGCTTCGGCACCCGGCCCGACCCGGACGGCTTGACCGCCGAGGACGCCCTGCACCTGGCCTCGCTGCCGCGTGACGGCCGGCTCTACGCCGTGGAGCGGGCCCTGCGGTGCGGCAACACGGTCGCGGCGGTCAGCGAGGCGTCCGGGATCGACCCGTGGTTCGTCGAGCAGATCGAGGGCCTGGTCGAGCTGCGCCGCCGGGTCGCCGACGCCCCGGTGCTCGACGCCCCGCTGCTGCGCCGGGCCAAGCGGGCGGGCCTCTCCGACGCCCAGATCGCCGTCGTGCGGCCCGAGCTCGCCGGCGAGGCCGGGGTGCGGGCGCTGCGCCACCGGCTCGGCGTGCGGCCGGTCTACAAGACCGTCGACACCTGCGCCGCCGAGTTCGCCGCGCGTACCCCGTACCACTACTCGGCCTACGAGTCGGACCCCGCCGCGGAGTCCGAGGTCGCTCCGCAGACCGAGAAGCCCAAGGTGATCATCCTGGGCTCGGGGCCGAACCGCATCGGGCAGGGCATCGAGTTCGACTACTCCTGCGTGCACGCCGCCACCTCGCTGCGCGCCGCCGGGTTCGAGACCGTCATGCTCAACTGCAACCCCGAGACGGTCTCCACGGACTACGACACCGCCGACCGCCTCTACTTCGAGCCGCTCACCGAGGAGGACGTGCTCGAGGTCGTCCACGCCGAGCGGCTCTCCAGCCAGATGGTCGAGCAGGGCGGCGACAGCGTTCGGCGCCCCGACGGCACCCGCACCCCCGGCCTGGCCGGCGTGGTGGTCCAGCTCGGCGGCCAGACCCCGCTCAAGCTCGCCGGCGCGCTGGAGGCCGCCGGGGTCCCGATCGTCGGCACCCCGCCCGCCGCGATCGACCTCGCCGAGGAGCGCGGCGCGTTCGGCCAGGTCCTCGCCGACGCCGGGCTGCCCGCGCCGCCCTACGGCACGGCGACCAGCTTCGACGGCGCCCGCGACATCGCGGCGACCATCGGCTACCCGGTGCTCGTCCGCCCGTCCTACGTGCTCGGCGGGCGCGGCATGGAGATCGTCTACGACGACGAGACGCTCGCGGACTACATCGCGCGCGCCACCGAGGTGACCCCCGACCACCCCGTGCTGGTCGACCGGTTCCTCGACGACGCCATCGAGATCGACGTCGACGCGCTCTGCGACGCCACCGGCGAGGTCTACCTCGGCGGGATCATGGAGCACATCGAGGAGGCCGGGGTCCACTCCGGCGACTCGTCGTGCACGCTCCCCCCGATCACGCTCGGGCTCTCCGAGATCGAGACGGTGCGCGCGTCGACGGTGGCCCTCGCGCGACGCCTCGGGGTGCTCGGGCTGATGAACGTGCAGTACGCGCTCAAGGACGACGTGCTCTACGTCCTCGAGGCGAACCCGCGCGCCAGCCGCACCGTGCCGTTCGTCGCGAAGGCCACCGGAGTGCCGCTGGCTGCGGCCGCGGCCCGGGTGATGCTCGGCGCGACGATCTCCAGCCTGCGCCGCGAGGGGATCCTGCCGACGGCGGGCGACGGCGGGCACCTGCCGCGGGAGCATCCGGTCGCGGTCAAGGAGGCGGTGCTCCCGTTCCACCGCTTCCGCCGGCCCGACGGCCGTGGGGTGGACTCGCTGCTCGGCCCGGAGATGAAGTCCACCGGCGAGGTCATGGGCATCGACATCGCCTTCTCGACGGCGTTCGCGAAGGCCCAGGCGGCCGCGTCCGGGCCACTCCCGACGTCGGGCCGGGTGTTCGTCTCGGTGGCCAACCGGGACAAGCGCTCGCTGATCTTCCCGGTGAAGCGGCTCGCCGACCTCGGCTTCGAGATCCTCGCGACGGCGGGCACGGCGAGCGTGCTGGAGCGCAACGGCATCGAGTGCCAGGTGGTCCGCAAGCACGTCGAGGGTCCGGACAACATCGTCGACGCGATCCAGGCCGGGGGGGTCGACCTGATCATCAACACCCCCGTCGGGCACGCCGGTCCCCGGGTCGACGGCTACGAGATCCGGGCGGCCGCGCTCAATGTCGGCGTCGCGTGCGTGACCACGGTGCAGGGCGCGGCCGCGGCCGTGCAGGCCATCGAGGCGGTGCTCCGCGGCGACCTCGCGGTCACCCCGCTGCAGGTGCTGCACGAGCGGCTGGCCAAGGTCCGTGCCGACACCGGAGGCGCCGCGACGGCGGGGTCCGGGACGGGAGAGGTCGCGGCCGCCGAGCGGGTCGGAGCGGTCCCGGCGTGACGGCGGGCCGGCAGTCCCGCGCGCCGTTCCGCGACCGGCTGACGGCGGCGGTCGCCGACCACGGGCCGCTGTGCGTCGGCATCGACCCCCACCCCGGCCTGCTGGCGCGCTGGGGCCACGCGGACGACGCCGCCGGGGTGGAGCGCTTCGGGCGGGACGCGGTCGCGGCCCTGGCCGGGCACGTGGCGGTGATCAAGCCGCAGGTGGCCCTGTTCGAGGTCCACGGCAGCGGCGGGGTGCGGGCCCTCGAGCGGGTGCTCGCCGACGCCCGGGCCGCGGGCCTGCTCACGATCGCCGACGCCAAGCGCGGCGACATCGGCTCGACCATGACGGCCTACGCCTCGGCGTGGCTCGCGGACACCTCGCCGCTCGCCGCGGACGCCGTCACGCTCTCGCCCTACCTGGGGGTCGGCTCGCTCACGCCCGCGGTCGACCTCGCCGCCGCCACCGGGCGGGGCGTGTTCGTCCTGGCCCGCACCTCGAACCCCGAGGCCCCGGCGGTGCAGTCCGCGCAGGCGTGGACGCTCGACCCGTCGACGGTCCCGGACCCCGTCGGGCATGCCGCCGGCTACCGCGGCATGCGCGAGGTGGCCCAGAGCGTCGTCGACTCCTGCGCGGCGGTGAACGCGCGTCACCCGGGGGTCGCGGGCGTCGTCGTCGGGGCCACCGCCGGGACGACGGGCCGGGCCCACGGGCTGGACCTGTCCCGGCTCGACGGACCCGTGCTCGTGCCCGGTCTCGGCGCCCAGGGCGCCACCCCGGCCGACCTCGCCGAGGCCTTCGCGGCGGGCAGCGGACCGGTGATCCCGTCCAGCTCCCGCGAGATCCTCGCGGCGGGTCCCGACCCGGAAGCGCTGCACGAGGCCTGCGGGGCGCTGAACGGCTCGCTGCGGGATCTGGGGCTGCCGGCCGGACCGGTCGGCGCATGACACCCGACGCGGGGCGCACGAGCGCGCTCGGCGCCCCGCGGCCGTCCCGGTTCCGGGCCCGACGAGGCGCGCCGGTGGCGCAGCCGACGTCGTCGCAGCGCACGAGACCCGGCCGCGGGGGCGGCGCCGTGCACACGCGGGACACCCGCGGACTGTGTCCCGGCCGCGCAGACGGTACGTTCGCCTGCGACGAGGTCCGCCCGACCTGCTGACCGCCGGTCGAGGACCGCCTCGACGAGTTCTCACCACCGAACCGCTGAACCGGAGGAGACCGTGGCACTTCCCGAGCTGACCGAGGAGCAGCGGGCGGCCGCGCTGGAGAAGGCAGCCGCCGCCCGTCGCGCCCGGGCCGAGCTCAAGGAGCGGCTCAAGCGAGGGGGCACCACGCTGGGTGACGTCCTCGAGGCGGCCGACTCCGACGAGGTGCTGGGCAAGATGAAGGTCTCGGCGCTGCTCGAGGCACTGCCCGGCGTCGGCAAGGTCCGGGCCCAGCAGATCATGGAGCGCCTCGAGATCGCGCCCAGCCGCCGGCTGCGCGGTCTCGGGGAGCGCCAGCGCAAGGCCCTGCTCGCGGAGTTCGACGGCGAGTGACCCCGTGAGCCCCGAGCCCGCCTGTCGCCGCGGTCGGCTCCTCGTCCTCGCCGGGCCCTCCGGAGTGGGGAAGAGCACCGTCGTGGCGGAGCTGCGGGCGATGGGTGCCCCGGTGTGGTTCAGCGTGTCGGCGACGACCCGGGCCGCCCGGCCCGGGGAGGTCGACGGGCGTGAGTACCACTTCGTCTCCGACGAGGAGTTCGACCGCATGGTGGCGGCCGGTGACATGCTCGAGTGGGCCTCGATCCATCAGGGCCTGCACCGCTCGGGCACCCCGGCCGCCCCGGTCGAGGAGCACCTCGCGGCGGGCGAGCCGGTCCTGCTCGAGCTCGACCTCGCCGGGGCGCGGGCGGTGCACGAGCGCCGGCCCGACGCGCTGCTGGTGTTCCTCGAGCCGCCGTCCTGGGAGGAGCTGGTGTCGCGGCTGACCGGCCGCGGCACCGAGGCGGCCGAGGCCGTCGAGCGGCGGCTGGCCACGGCGCGCGTCGAGCTGGCGGCCCGGCGGGAGTTCGACGTCGCGCTGGTGAACCACGACGTCCGGGAGACCGCACGACGATTGGTAGACTTGGCCCACCCCTCGGACGCTCCTGCCTGCGGACCCGTCGACGGCGCAGCGCACGCGGGAGCTGCCGGACCCCGAGGCGCAGGTTCCCCAGAAAGCAGGAATGGCTGAATGAGCATCCCCACCAGTCGCGTCACCGGTGGTTTCCACGACGTGCCCGAGGGCATCACCAACCCGCCCATCGACGAGCTGCTGGAGACGGTCAGTTCGAAGTACGCGCTGGTGATCTACGCGGCCAAGCGGGCACGCCAGATCAACGACTACTACGCCCAGCTCGGTGAGGGCCTGCTCGAGTACGTCGGCCCGCTCGTCGAGCCCGGCGCGCGCGAGAAGCCGCTCTCCATCGCCATGCGCGAGATCCACGGGCGGATGCTCGAGCACACCGAGGGCGAATAGTCCCCGTGACCAGCGGCGGCGCAGCCGGCGGCCCCACCGCCCCGAAGGAGATCGTCCTCGGGGTGTCCGGCGGCATCGCCGCCTACAAGGCCTGCGAGCTGCTGCGGCGACTGCGCGAGGCCGGCAACCACGTCCAGGTCGTGGCCACCCCCCACGCGCTCCGGTTCGTCGGCGAGGCGACCTTCGAGGCCCTCTCGGGTCGCGAGGTCCTCTCCGGGGTCTTCGAGCACGTCCCGGAGGTCACCCACGTCGCGCTCGGGCGCCGGGCCGACCTCGTCGTCTGCGCCCCGGCCACCGCCGACCTGCTCGCCCGGCTGGCCGCGGGCCGCGCGGACGACCTGCTCACCTCGACCCTGCTCACCGCCCGATGTCCGGTGCTGGCCGTCCCCGCGATGCACACCGAGATGTGGGACCACCCGGCGACGCGCGAGAACGTCGCCACCCTGCGCGGCCGCGGCACCGTCGTCCTCGAGCCCGCCTCCGGGCGCCTGACCGGTGCCGACTCCGGGCCCGGCCGCCTCTCCGAGCCGGTCGAGATCGCCGAGTTCGCCCGGCTGCTGCTCGAGGACTCCTCCGCCCTTCCCCGCGACCTCGAGGGCCGCCACGTCGTCGTCTCCGCCGGGGGCACCGCCGAGCCGCTGGACCCCGTGCGCACCCTCGGCAACCGCTCGTCCGGCCGCCAGGGCTTCGCGCTCGCCCGCGTCGCCGTCCAGCGCGGCGCGCAGGTGACCCTCGTCGCCGGCACCACGGCCGACCTCGAGCCGCCGGCCGCCGTCGAGGTCGTCGGGGTGCGCACCACCGAGGAGATGCGCCGCGCCGTCGTCGACGCCGCCAAGGACGCCGACGCGGTCGTCATGGCCGCCGCGGTCGCCGACTTCCGACCCGCGAACATCGCGGGTTTCAAGATCAAGAAGGGCGACGCCGACCCGGACGCGATCCCTCTCACACGCAACCCCGACATCCTCGCCGAGCTCGTCGCCGAGCAGGTGCCCGGTCGCCTCGTCGTCGGGTTCGCCGCGGAGACCGGCGACGAGACGCACGACGTGCTCTCCTTCGGTCGCGACAAGCTCGCGCGCAAGGGGTGCGACATGCTGATCGTGAACGCCGTCGGCGCAGGCGGGAGCGGGGGTCACTCCGCGTTCGAGGGCGCGGACAACGAGGGTTGGCTGCTCGGCTCCGACGGGTCCTCGGTGCCGTTGCCCCGGGGTTCCAAGGCCGCGCTCGCCGCCCGCGTCTGGGACGCGATCGCCGCCCGCCTCGCATGAACGCCGTGTGATCGGGATGTCACAGTATGTGGCCGGCCGCGCCTGAAACGTCTTTCCCACAGCTCGGCGCGGAGCACAACCGGACTGTGACCGGCTGCGCAGAAGGCCCGGTCAGGGCCCTGACCGGGACCGCGGGAGCCGTTAGGGTTGGCGGGTCCCACTGTCGAGACAGGGAGAGATTGTGCCCGCTAGGCGTTTGTTCACCTCCGAGTCCGTCACCGAGGGCCACCCGGACAAGATCTGTGACGCCATCTCCGACGGGATTCTGGACGCCTTGCTGGCGCAGGACCCCAAGAGCCGTGTCGCCGTCGAGACGATGGTGACCACCGGCCAGGTGCACGTGGCCGGCGAGGTCACCACCAACGCGTGGGTCAACTACGTCGACGTCGTCCGCAAGACGATCCTCGACATCGGCTACGACTCCTCGGCCAAGGGCTTCGACGGCGAGAGCTGTGGCGTCTCGATCTCCATCGGCGCGCAGTCCAAGGACATCGCGCAGGGCGTCGACACCGCCCACGAGGCGCGCGTCGAGGGCTCCGAGGACGAGATCGCCAAGCAGGGGGCCGGCGACCAGGGCCTCATGTTCGGCTACGCCGACGCCGACACGCCCGAGCTCATGCCGCTGCCGATCGGTCTCGCGCACCGCATGGCGCGCAAGCTGACCGCGGTGCGCCGCGAGGGCACGCTGCCCTACCTCCGCCCGGACGGGAAGACGCAGGTCACCATCGCCTACGAGGACGACCGCCCGGTCGCCGTCGACACCGTGGTCCTGTCCACCCAGCACGCCGCGGACATCGACCTGGACAACATGCTCGCCCCCGACATCCGCTCGAAGGTCATCGAGCCGACGCTCGAGGGCATCGACCTGGACTCGTCGAACACCCGCATCCTGGTCAACCCGACCGGCCGCTTCGTCACCGGCGGCCCCATGGGCGACGCCGGCCTCACCGGTCGCAAGATCATCGTCGACACCTACGGCGGCTACGCCCGCCACGGCGGCGGCGCCTTCTCCGGCAAGGACCCGTCGAAGGTCGACCGCTCGGCCTGCTACGCGATGCGCTGGGTGGCGAAGAACGTCGTCGCCGCCGGTCTCGCGAAGCGCGCCGAGGTCCAGGTCGCCTACGCGATCGGCAAGGCCGAGCCCGTCGGCGTCTTCCTCGAGACCTTCGGCACCTCCGTCGTCGACCCGACCAAGATCGAGAAGGCCATCCGCGAGGTGTTCGATCTGCGCCCCGGCGCGATCGTGCGCGACCTCGAGCTGCTGCGCCCGATCTACCAGCCGACCGCGGCGTACGGCCACTTCGGCCGCGACGACCTCGACCTGCCCTGGGAGCGCATCGACCGCGCGGACCAGCTCAAGTCGATCGCGGGCTGAGCCTCCCCGGTCCGTCCCGACCCCGGCCCGGCCGCCCCTGCGTGGGGTGGCCGGGCCGTCGTCGTTCCTCGAGCCTCCCCGGGATGCCAGCGCAGCCCTATCGGCGTGCTCCCCTTTGCTTGCATCCGGTGGCAGAAAAGCCCCGTCGTCGGGGGAGCCGTGATGTCATGATCATGGGCGGGCGGGCGTGATCCCGGGACGAGCCCCGGGCTGACGGGGCGCTCTGGTAGACCGGCGCGCATGACGGGGCGAACCGGGATCGGCGAGCACGAGGCGCTCGCGCTGCCCGGCATGCCCGAGGAGACCGCCACGAGCAGGCCGGCGAGACCCACCCCGAAGCAGTCCAAGCACAACGAGCGCCTCCCCGCGCCGAGCCGGTCGGTCGCCAAGGTCGCCGTGGACGTCCCGCTGCCCCACCTCGACCGGCCCTTCGACTACCGCGTGCCGGTCCAGCTCGACGAGACGGCCGTCGTCGGCGCCCGGGTGCGGGTGCGGTTCTCGGGGCGCACCGTCGACGGGTTCGTCCTCGACCGCACCGACACCTCCGACCACGACGGCAGGCTCGGCTGGCTGGACAAGGTCGTCTCGCCCGAGCCCGTGCTCTCCCCGGAGCTCGCGTCGCTGTGCCGCACCGTGGCCGACCGCTACGCCGGCACGCTGGCCGACGTGCTCCGGCTGGCCGTCCCGCCGCGGCACGCACGCGTCGAGCAGGAGACACCGCCGAGCCGACCCGCACCGGAGCCCGAGCCCGACGCCGACGACACCCGGCACGACGACGGCCCGGGCTGGTCGGCCTATCCCCGCGGCCCGGCCTTCCTCGACGCCCTCGCCCGGCGCCAGGGCGCCCACGCCGTCTGGCAGGCCCTGCCCGGTGAGGACTGGGCCCGCCGCCTGGCCGAGGCCGCGCGCGCGGCGATCGACGCGGGTCACGGCGCCGTGATCGTGGTCCCCGACCGACGCGACCTCGACCGCCTACACGCCGCCTGCATCGACGTGGTCGGCGAGCACGAAGTGGCCGCGCTCGCGGCCGACCTCGGGCCCGCCGAGCGCTACCGGCGCTGGCTCGCCGTCGCGCGGGGGCACACACGGCTGGCCGTCGGGACCCGCGCCGCCGCCTTCGCCCCGGTGCACGACCCCGGCCTGCTCGCCATCTGGGACGACGGCGACGACAGCCACGCCGAACCGCGCGCCCCCTACCCGCACGCCCGCGACGTCCTGCTCGACCGCGCCCACGCCACCGGCGCCGCCCTCCTCGTCGCCGGCACCACCCGCACGGCCGAGGCCGAGGTGCTCGTCAGGACCCGCTGGGCCCACCCCGTGGTCGCCGAGCGCACCACCGTCCGGGCGCGGGCCCCGCGGGTCACCGCGATCGGCGAGGACGACCGCCAGCTGCTGCGCGACCCGACCGCCCGAGCCGCCCGCGTCCCGGGCGTCGCCTTCGAGGCCGCCCGCCAGGCGCTCGCCGCCCACCGCCCGGTGCTCGTGCAGGTCCCGCGGCGCGGCTACCTGCCCGCCGTGGCGTGCGCCCGGTGCCGCGAGCCGGCCCGTTGCCGGCACTGCCACGGCCCGCTGGGCATCCCCGCCGGCACGGCGGACACCCCCGGCCCGCCCACCTGCCGATGGTGCGGGCGCCCCGATCCGACCTACCGCTGCCCGGCGTGCGCGTCCCCGCGGCTGCGGGCCACCGTCGTGGGCAGCGGCCGGACCTCCGAGGAGCTCGGGCGGGCCTTCCCGCAGACACCGGTCCGGAACTCGGGCGGCGGGTCCCCGGTCCTGGACGTCGTGCCGGACGCGCCGGCCCTCGTCGTCGCCACCCCCGGCGCGGAGCCGGTCGCCGACGGCGGGTACGGCGCCGCGCTGCTCCTCGACGGTGCGGCGCTGCTTGCCCGCCCCGAGCTGCGCGCCGCGGAGGAGACGGTGCGACGGTGGTTCGCGGCGGCCTCGCTGGTGCGCCCGGCTCCCGACGGCGGGCGGGTCGTGGTGGTCGCCGAGTCGGGCGTCGCCGCGGTGCAGGCGCTCGTGCGCTGGGATCCCGCCGCCCACGGCGGCGCCGAGCTCGACGCCCGCACCGAGCTCGGCCTGCCGCCCGCGGTGCGCCTGGCCGCCCTCGACGGCGAACCGGAGGCGCTGCGGGGTCTGATCGACGTGCTGCACCTGCCCGACACCGGCGAGGGCGAGCCGGACGCGGAGATCCTGGGGCCGGTGGAGCTTCCCGCGGGCACCCGGCTGCCCCGCGCCGACGAGCGGAACGAGCGCGCGGAGCGCTGCCTGGTGCGGGTGCCCCGCCGGGCCGGACGGGCGCTCGCCACCGCCCTGGCGGCCGCCGTCGCGACCCGCTCTGCGCGCAGGGACACCGACCCGGTGCGGGTCGTGCTCGACCCCGCCGACCCGCTCTAGCCGGCTCTGGTCGCACGAGCCCGGCACCCCGCTTCCGTAGACTCGACGACCGTGACCGTCCAGCCCGTCCGCTTCTTCGGAGATCCGGTCCTGCGCGAGCGCGCCACCGAGGTGACGACGTTCGACAAGGAGCTGCGCACCCTGGTCGACGACCTGCACGAGACGATGCTCGAGCAGGGCGGCGCGGGGCTCGCCGCGCCCCAGATCGGCGTCGGGCTGCGGGTGTTCGTGTTCCGCGCCGACGGCGTCGAGGGGCACATGGTCAACCCGGAGTGGACCGTCCTGGACGACACCGAGCAGGTCGGTCCCGAGGGCTGCCTGTCCATCCCCGGGTTCCGGTGGGACTGCCGCCGTTACGACCACGTGGTCGCCCGCGGGTGGGACTCCCACGGTGAGCCGCAGGAGATCGAGGGCACCGCGATGCTCGCCCGCGCGATCCAGCACGAGACCGACCACCTCGACGGGGTGCTCTTCCTCGACAAGCTCGACCCCGCCACCCGCAAGGAGGCGATGGCGGCGATCCGGCAGGCCGACTGGTTCGACCCGGCCGCCCCGCCGCGGGTCAAGGTCAGCCCGCACGGGCCGACGCACGGCCCGGTGAACCCGCTCTTCGGGGGAGTCAGGTAGCCATGCGGCTGGTCTTCGCCGGCACGCCCGAGCCCGCCGTCGTGTCGCTGCGACGGCTGCTCGACTCCGACGCGCACGAGGTGGTCGCGGTGGTGACCCGCCCGGACGCGCCCGCCGGACGCCGCCGCACGCTGCAGCGCTCGCCGGTCGGCGCGCTCGCCGACGAGGCCGGCATCGAGGTGCTGACCCCCGCCAAGGCGTCCGACCCCGGGTTCCTCGAGCGGCTGCGCGCCCTCGGACCGGACTGCTGCCCCGTCGTCGCCTACGGTGCCCTGCTGCGCCCGGCCGCCCTCGCGATCCCCGAGCACGGCTGGGTGAACCTGCACTTCTCGCTGCTGCCCGCCTGGCGCGGCGCCGCGCCGGTGCAGGCCGCGATCCGCGCCGGCGACGAGATCACCGGCGCCACCACCTTCCGGCTCGAGGAGGGCATGGACACCGGCCCGGTGTTCGGCACCGTCACCGAGAAGATCGCCGACGACGACACGGCGGGCTCGCTCCTCGAGCGCCTCGGTGAGTCGGGGGCCGGGCTGCTGGCCGCCACCCTGGACGGGATCGCCGACGGGTCGCTCGGCGCCGTGCCGCAGCCGTCCGAGGGCGTCTCGATCGCTCCGAAGATCACCGTCGAGGACGCCCGGATCCGCTGGAGCGACCCGCCGCTCGCGATCGACCGGCTGGTCCGCTCGATGACCCCGGCGCCGGGAGCGTGGACCGCGTTCCGGGGGCAACGGGTCAAGATCGGCCCGGTGACGACGACCGGCTTCGACGACCTCGCACCCGGCGAGCTGGGCGTCGAGAAGCGCCGGGTACTGGTGGGGACGGCGGGTGCGCCGGTCGCGCTGGGCACCGTCCAGCCCGCCGGCAGGCCGGCCATGCCCGCCGTCGACTGGACCCGCGGGGCGCAGCCGAAGCCGGGGGAGCGGTTCGCGTGAGCGGGGCGAGCGAAGCGACGGGGGACGGATGACCGACAGCTCCGTCCCGCCCGGCGGTCACCGCTCCGGGCGCGGTCCGCGCCGCCGTCCGGGGCGGCCGCACCGCACCGGGCCGCCCCGCGGCCGCTCCGGGCCGGAGCGTCCGCCGCCGGGCGACCCCGCCCGCGAGGCCGCGCTCGACACGCTGCGCGCGGTCCGCGAGGACGACGCCTACGCCAACCTCACCCTGCCGCGGCTGCTCCGCGAACGGCGCATCTCCGGCCGCGACGCCGCGTTGGCCACCGACCTCGCCTACGGGGCCTGCCGGGCCCAGGGCCTGCTCGACGCCGTGCTCGGCGCGTGCGTCGACCGCCCCCTCGACCGGCTCGACGGGGTCGTCCTCGACGCGCTGCGCCTGGGCGCCCACCAGCTGCTGCGCACCCGCATTCCCGCCCACGCCGCCGTCGGTGCCACCGTCGAGCTGGTCCGCTCGCGCGCCGGCTCGAAGCCGACCGGCTTCGTCAACGCCGTCCTGCGACGGGTGGGCGAGCGGGACGAGGCCGCCTGGGCGGACGAGCTGGCCCCCGACGCCGCCGAGGACCCGCTCGGGCACCTCGCTCTCGTCCACGCCCACCCGCGCTGGATCGCCGAGGTGTTCCGCGACGCGCTCGGGCCGGCCGCCGACGCGGAGCTCGCCGCCGCCCTGGCCGCGGACGACGCCCGCCCGGCGGTCCACCTCGCCGCCCGGCCCGGGGAGATCACCGCCGAGGAGCTCGCCGCGGTCACCGGCGGCGACGAGGCGCCGTACTCGCCCTACGGCGTGCACCTCACCGAGGGCGGCGACCCCGGCGACCTGGAACCGGTCCGCGAGGGCCTGGCCGTGGTGCAGGACGAGGGCAGCCAGCTCGTGGCGCTCGCCGCCGCCCGCGCGCACCTGCGGGGCGGCGACGGGCCGGGCCGCGACGAGCTCTGGCTCGACCTGTGCGCCGGCCCGGGCGGGAAGGCCGTGATGCTGGGCGCCCTCGCCGCGATCGAGGGCGCGACGCTGGACGCGGTGGACCGCGCACCCCACCGGGCGGCCCTCGTCGAGAAGGCCGTCGAGGGACTGCCCGTGCGCGTGCACACCGGGGACGCTCGCGAGGTCGCCCTGCCCGAGGCGGCGTACGACCGGGTGCTCGTCGACGCGCCGTGCACCGGCCTCGGCGCGCTGCGCCGCCGGCCCGAGGCGCGGTGGCGGCGGCGCACCGAGGACCTCGCCGAGCTCACCGAGCTCCAGCGCAGCCTGCTCGCCCACGCGCTCGAGCGGGTGCGCCCCGGCGGTGTCGTCACCTACGCGACCTGCTCGCCGCACCCCGCCGAGACCGTCGAGGTGGTGCGGGCCGTCGCCGAGGAGACCGGCGCGGAGCTGCTCGACACCGGCGCGCTCCTGCCCGAGGTCCCCCGAGCCGCCGTCCCGGACGGCCCCGGCATCCAGCTCTGGCCGCACCGCCACGGCACCGACGCGATGTACTGCGCCACCCTGCGCCGTTCGCACTGACGTGCGTGTGCGTCTGTTTCCGTGCCAGGGCACGGAAACGCACGCACGATGGCCGTAGGCCACAATGGCGCCCGTGCCCGCCCCGCTCATCGCGCCCAGCATCCTGTCGGCCGACTTCGCGCGGCTGGCGGACGAGGCGGCGGCCGTGGAGGGTTCCGACTGGCTGCACGTCGACGTCATGGACGCCCACTTCGTGCCCAACCTGACGATCGGCCTGCCCGTCGTCGAGAGCCTCCTGCAGGCCACGGACATCCCGCTCGACTGCCACCTGATGATCGAGGACCCGGACCGCTGGGCGCCGCCCTACGCCGAGGCCGGCGCCCACAACGTCACCGTCCACGCCGAGGCCGCGCACGACCCGCGCAAGCTCGCCAAGGACCTGCGGGCCGCCGGCGCCCTCGCCGGGCTCTCGGTCAAGCCGAACACCCCGCTCGAGGACTGGCTCGAGGTCCTGCGCGACTACGACACGCTGCTCGTGATGAGCGTCGAGCCCGGCTTCGGCGGGCAGAGCTTCATTCCCGAGGTGCTCGACAAGGTCCGCACCGCCCGCCGCCTCGTGGACACCGGACACCTCACCGTGCTGGTGGAGATCGACGGCGGGATCGGCACCGACACGATCGAGCAGGCCGCGGAGGCCGGGGTGGACTGCTTCGTCGCGGGCAGCGCGGTCTACGGGGCCGACGACCCGGGCTGGGCGGTCGAGGCGCTGCGCGCGCAGGCGGCCCACGTCTCGCCGCACCGCACGATCCCTACCCGCGAGTAGCGATCGACCTCGGGCACCGCGCTACGCCGAGCGTGGCCCGTCTCACCGCACGCGCCGCCCCGGGCGACGGCACGGGTGGGGGAGGCCGAGGATGATGCAGGCATCGGTCGTCGTGTGCGAGGTCACCGATTCGAGGCAGGAGCGCCGTGTTCACCGGGATCGTGGAAGAGGTCGGCGAGATCGTCGACGTCACGCCGCTGGAGGACTCCGCGCGCCTGCGCATCCGTGGTCCGCTGGTGACCTCGGACGCCCGGCCGGGCGACTCGATCGCGGTCAACGGCGTCTGCCTCACCGTGGTCGACCCGGCCGACGGCAGCTTCGCCGTCGACGTGATGGGCGAGACGCTGCGCCGGTCCAGCCTCGCGGGGGCCGCGCCCGGGGCGACGGTCAACCTCGAGCGCGCCCTCGCCGCCACCGCGCGGCTCGGCGGGCACATCGTGCAGGGACACGTGGACGGCACGGCCACGATCGCTGCGCTCGAGCCCTCGGAGCACTGGACGGGCGTTCGGTTCACGACGCCCCGCGAGGCCGACGGCGGCGTCGGGCTGTCCCGCTACGTGGTGGAGAAGGGCTCGATCGCCGTCGACGGCGTCAGCCTCACCGTCACCGGGGTCGACGACGACGGGTTCACGGTCGGGCTGATCCCCACCACACTCGCGGAGACGACGCTCGGTTCGAGGGAGGTCGGGGCGACGGTGAACCTCGAGGTGGACGTCCTGGCGAAGTACGTCGAACGGCTGCTCGGCGCGGGTACCGCGAGCACCGCGGCAGCGGAGGGATGAGGCACGTGGACGGCTTCGAGCACATCGAGCGCGCCATCGCCGACATCGCGGCCGGCAAGGCCGTCGTCGTGGTCGACGACGAGGACCGTGAGAACGAGGGTGACCTGATCTTCGCCGCCGAGAAGGCGACGCCCGAGCTCGTCTCCTTCATGGTCCGCTACACGTCCGGGTACATCTGCGTGCCGCTGACCGGCGAGTCGTGCGACCGGCTGGACCTGCCGCCGGCCCACTCGATCAACCAGGACCGCCACGGCACCGCCTACACGGTCTCGGTCGACGCTCGCGAGGGCATCGGCACCGGCATCTCCGGCACCGACCGTGCCCGCACCATCCAGGTGCTGGCCGACCCGACCTCGACCGCCACCGATCTCTCGCGCCCCGGGCACGTCGTGCCGCTGCGCGCCCGCGAGGGCGGCGTGCTGCGCCGGCCCGGGCACACCGAGGCGGCGGTCGACCTCGCGCGCCTCGCGGGTCTGGAACCCGCCGGCGCGATCTGCGAGATCGTCTCGCAGAAGGACGACGGCGACATGGCGCGCTACGACGAGCTCGCCGTGTTCGCCGACGAGCACGACCTCGCGATCATCACGATCAAGGATTCTCATCGCCTACCGGCGCCGCTCGGAGAGGCAGGTCGCCCAGGTCGCGCACGCGCAGATCCCCACCGACCACGGTGTGTTCACCGCCTACGGCTACGACTCGCTGCTCGACGGCATCGAGCACATCGCGCTGGTGTACGGCGACATCGGCAACGGCGAGGACGTCCTCGTCCGGGTCCACTCCGAGTGCCTCACCGGCGACGTCCTGCGCTCCCGGCGCTGCGACTGCGGGCCCCAGCTCGACGCCGCCATGGCCTCGGTGGCCGACGAGGGCCGCGGCGTCGTGCTCTACGTGCGCGGGCACGAGGGCCGGGGGATCGGGCTGATCCACAAGCTGCAGGCCTACCAGCTGCAGGACGCCGGTGCGGACACCGTCGACGCCAACCTCGCGCTCGGCATGCCCGCCGACGCCCGCGACTACGGCACCGGCGCGCAGATCCTCGCCGACCTCGGCATCCGCTCGATGCGCCTGCTCACCAACAACCCGGAGAAGCGCGCCGGGCTCGAGGGCTACGGCCTGGAGATCCTCGGCAGGGTGCCGCTGCCGGCGCGGGCCACCCCGGAGAACCTGCGCTACCTGCGCACCAAGCGCGACCGGATGGGGCACGACCTCGAGGGGCTCGACACCTACGAGGACGGCCTACTCAACAGTGAGGGGACGAGGTCGGGCGCATGAGCACCCAGGGACGGCCCGAGATCGAGACGCCCGACGCGACGGGGCTGCGCCTCGGCGTCGCCGCGACCCGGTGGAACGCCGAGATCGTCGAGGTCCTCCTCGAGCGCGCGGTGCTCGCGGCCGAGCGCGCCGGGGTGGCGGAGCCGACGGTCGTGCGGGTCGCGGGGGCGATGGAGCTCCCCGTCGTCTGCCAGGGCCTGGCCTCCGGGCACGACGCCGTGGTCGGGCTCGGCGTCGTCATCCGCGGCGCGACCCCCCACTTCGACTACGTCTGCGACGCGGTCACCGCCGGGCTGCTGCGCGTCGGGCTCGACGAGCACACTCCGGTCGGGAACGGCGTGCTGACGGTGGAGAGCGTCGAGCAGGCGTGGGAACGCGCCGGTACGCCGGAGTCGAGCGAGGACAAGGGCTTCGAGGCCGTCGTCGCGGCCCTGGACGCCGCGCTCACCCTCGGCGTCCTCCGGGAGGGGAGCCGCCGGACGCCCGTGGGGTTCGCGCGATGAGCCGGCCCGGAGACGAAGCGGAGCGGAGCTCGACCATGCGGCCCGGAGACGAAGCGGAGCGCGTCGTCGTCCCACCCGAGGACCTCGACCTCGGGCCCGTCGAGCTCGAGGTGCGGCCCCGCCGCATCCGGTGGGTCGCCTGGGTGATCGCGGTGCTGCTCGTCGCGTTCTTCACCACCGGCGCGATGCTCGTCTACGTCAGGTCGGCAGGCTTCAACTTCCGTCCCGCCGACCAAGTGGCGATGGTCGTGCTCGGGCTGCTCCTGGCCGGCGGGGCGCTGTTGTTCACCCGTCCCCGGCTGCGGGCCGGACGCGGCGGCGTCGAGGTGCGCGCCACGATCCTCACCCGTCGGGTCGCGTGGGACGACGTCCTGGCGGTGAGCTTCCCCGACGGCGCCCAGTTCGCCCGCCTCGAGCTGCCCGACGACGAGTACCTCGTGGTCTCCGCGATCCAGGCCGTCGACAAGGAGCACGCTGCGCGGGACATCGCCCGGCTGCGCGGGCTGCACGCGCGCTACGGGACACCGCTGGCGTGAGGCCACCATGGCCGTGAGCCCGGGCCTCTACGGCGCGATGTTCCGCCACGTGGCCGTCCGGGTGCCCGCGGAGCGGACCCACCGGATCGGGCTGCGGGCCCTGCAGGCCGCGACCCCCGTCCTGCCGCGCCGCACTCCGGACCCGTCGCTGGCGGTCTCCGCCATGGGCCTGGAGTTCTCCTCACCGCTCGGGGTCGCCGCCGGCTACGACAAGGACGCCGAGGGTGTCCGCGGGCTCGCGCGCCTCGGCTTCGGCGCCGTGGAGATCGGCACCGTCACCGCCCGCCCCCAGCCGGGGAACCCGCGCCCGCGGCTCTTCCGGCTGCCCGACGACCGGGCGCTCGTCAACCGCATGGGTTTCAACAACGCCGGGGCGGACGCGGTCGCGGAGCGCCTCGCGGCGCTGCGTCACCAGGAGATGGGGCCCCGGGGACCCTTGGGCACCGTGCTCGGGGTCAACATCGGCAAGTCGAAGGCCGCCACCGGGCCCGACGAGACCCTGGCCGACTACCGCCACTCCGCCCGCCGTCTCGGGCCCTACGCCGACTACGTCGTCGTCAACGTCTCCTCACCGAACACCCCGGGCCTGCGCGACCTCCAGGGCGTGGACGCCCTGCAGCCGCTGCTCGCGGCGGTCCGCGAGGAGATCGGCCGGACGCCGCTGCTGGTCAAGATCACCGCAGACCTCGACGACGACGGGGTGGACGCGATCGCCGACCTCGCCGTCGCGTCGGGCCTCGACGGCATCGTCGCGACGAACACGACGGTCTCGCGGGCCGGCCTCGCGACGCCGGCGGCGGTCGTCGAGGCCGCCGGGGACGGAGGCCTGTCGGGGGAGCCGCTCGTCGGGCCCGCGCGGTCGGTGCTCGCCCGGCTGGCGGGGCGGGTCGGAGGGCGGCTCTGCCTGGTGTCGGTCGGCGGGATCGCCGATGCCGCCGAGGCGCGCCGCCGGCTCGAGGCCGGCGCGACGCTGGTCCAGGCCTACACCGGCTTCGTCTACGGCGGGCCGGTGTGGCCGGGACAGGTCAACGCGGGGCTCGCGGCCGGCTGGTCCGCGCCTGCGCGAGCCGTCGAACCCCGCACGCGGCACGATGGGCGCCCGTGACCGCCCCGCAGATCGCCCCGGCCCGCCGCCCGAAGGTCGTGCTGTTCGACCTGTTCGAGACGTGCCTCCAGCTGGAGGGCCTGCGTCCCCGCTTCACCGCGCTCGGGCGTCCCGGCAACGAGCTGGAGCTGTTCTTCGCCCGGCTGCTGCACCAGGGGATGGCGATGACGCTCGCCGGGCAGGCGCCACCGTTCCGGACCGTCGCCACGGACATGCTCCGGCGCACCAGCGGCCGCGACCTCACCGACGAGCAGGTCGGCTCGGTGCTCGACGGCTTCCGCGAGCTGCCCGTGCACGACGACGTCCGCCCGGCGTTCATGCTCCTGCGTGACGCCGGGATCCGCGCGTACGGGTTCACCCACGGGTCGGCGACGACCGCGTCGGCGGCGTTGGAGGGCGCCGGGGTGCGGGACCTGCTCGACGACGTCTTCTCCTCCGAGGAGATCGCATCCTTCAAGCCGCCGCGGCGGGTCTACGACTTCGCGGTGCAGCGGATCGGGGGGGAGCCCGCCCGGACTGCGCTCGTCGCGGTGCACTCGTGGGACGTCCACGGTGCCCTCGCGGCCGGCCTGCTCGGGGGGTTCTGCGAGCGCCTCGAGGGCCGGATCCCCGACGCCGTGCTCCGCCCGCACGTCGTCGCCCCGGCGCTCGACGACGTCGTCGCGGGCCTGCTCGCCCTGCCGGAGTAGCGTCGCCCGGGGCTCCTGACCCGGGCCCCATGCCCGTCGAGGACGATCGGGCGGGTCACCCCGCCTCGACCGACCACGGAAGGTCCCTCCCCGTGACCCGTGAGACCCCGCCCCGCACCGACCCCGGCCCCGACGACGCGGCGGAGGGGCCGTCCGGGCCCGGTCTGACCCGTCGTCGGGCCCTCTGCGGTCTCGTCGTCGCCCTCGCGGCGCCGGGCGTGCTCGCCGCCTGCGCCGGCGGCGACGGGCTCCCGACGCCGCCTCCCGGCGGTACCCCGGTCTCGTCGATCCCCGTCGGCAGCGGCACCCTCGTCCAGGGGCCCAACGGCCCGGTCCTGTTCGTGCAGCCGACGGCGGGCGTCGTCAAGGCCTATAGCGCGGTGTGCCCGCACCAGGGCGTCACGGTCGACCCGCCCGTGGACGGCACGATCACCTGCCCCGGCCACGGGAGCCAGTTCTCCGCGGCCACCGGCGCGCTGGAGAGGGGCCCGGCGCAGACCGGGCTGACCCCGGTACCCACGCGCGTCGTCAACGGCGCGGTGCAGTTCGCCTGACGGGGCGAGCGGAGCGACGGGGTACGACGACGATGCTCGCGCTGCACGCCGCGTGGTCCCCAGGACGGGGCGTCTGCCTCTGGGCCGAGGACCCCGCGCGCGGCCTGCGGGGCACGAGCCGCGCGCGTGGGGCACGGCCGCACCCGTTCGCGGCCGACCACGAGCAGCTGCACGGGGTCGCGGCGGCCCTCGGGGCGACCGGTGCGGAGGGGCAGGCCGTGCTGCACCTGCCCTCGACCGGCGGGCCCGACGCGGCCCAGCGGGCTCCCACCCCCTCGAACGCGCTCGTCGACGATGCGGGTTTTCTGTCACTGGATGCACGCAACGACGCTCCGCTGGTACCGGGGGCAGGAGCGCTCGCCCCGTGGACCGTCCCCGTCCTCGAGCTCGACGCCGGCGTGCTGCTGCGCGCCGAGCCGCTCCCGGGTGAGGGCGCGGAGCTCGAGGTCCTGCGCGCGCTCGGCCGGTTCGCCGCCGACCTCGTCGCCCGCGGTCGCGTCCTGCCCGCGCCCGCTCCCGACCACCCCGAGCACCCCCTCGGCTGGCGCCCGGTCCTGCAGGGCCGCGACCTCGTGGCCGCGGACGCGTTCGCCGCCGCCCTCCCGCCGGCCGTGCGCTCCGAGGCCCTCGACGGCCGGCCGCTGCGCGAGGGCGCCGGGCCCGACCCCGTCACGGTCGTCACCGAGGCGCTCACCGCGTTCGTCGACGCGCAGGCCCGCTACCTCCTGGCCGACGAGGAGGTGCCCGAGGACCTGCGGGACGCCGCCGCCCGCGGTGCCCTCGACGCCGGGCTCGCCCGGTGGGAGGTCGTCGGCGCCCCGCACGCCGGCCCGGCGCGGGGGACGTTCCGGCTGACCGAGATCGTCGTCGACCACCTGGGTCACGCGGTGGACGACACGGCGGGCGAGCCTCGCTTCTGGCTCGAGTTCTCGCTGCAGTCCACGCAGGATCCGAGCCTGCGCGTCACCGCCGAGTCGATCTGGCGCGACGCCGGGGCGTTGCGCCGCTGGCTGGACGACCCCAGCGAGCTGCTGCTCGCCGAGCTCGGCCGGGCGGCGGCCCTATACCCCGAGCTCACCGACGCGCTGCGCGTGCCGCGACCCACCGGGATGGAGCTCGACCGCGAAGGAACCCACCACTTCCTGCTCGACGTCGCCGCCGACCTCGACCGGGTGGGGTTCGGGGTGCTGCTGCCGAGCTGGTGGTCGAAGCCCGCGCGGCTCGGCCTCACCGCGAACGCGGAGGGGGCCGCGACGCCGGACGGGGTCGTCGCCACCCCGGGGCGGCTGCGCCGCGAGGAGCTCGTCGAGTTCTCCTGGCGGCTCGCGGTCGACGGCGAGCCGCTCTCCGACGAGGAGATGCGCGCCCTGGTGCACGCGAAGGCCCCGCTGGTGCACCTGCGCGGGCAGTGGGTGGCGCTCGACCGCGAGCGGCTGCGTGCCGGCCTGGAGTTCCTCGACCGGGCGCCGGCCTCGTCCACCGTCGGCGACGTCCTCGCCCTCAACGCCGCTTATCACGACGACCTGCCCCCCGAGTGGGCCGCGCCGCTGCCCGTCGAGGAGATCACCGCCGGGGGAGCGTTGGGCGACCTGCTCTCCGGGGCCGCCGAGTCGCACCTCGCGCTGCTCGACGACCCGCCCACGCTCGAGGCGACCCTGCGCCCCTACCAGCGGCGCGGGGTCTCGTGGTTGGCGTTCCTCTCCGGGCTGCGGGTCGGCGGGGTGCTCGCCGACGACATGGGGCTCGGGAAGACGCTGCAGGTCCTCGCCCTGGAGGCGCACGAACGGGGCGGTCCCGGCAGCATGGACGCCCCGAACCCGGACCGCCCGACGCTGCTCGTCGCGCCCACCTCCGTCGTCGGGACCTGGCAGCGCGAGGCCGCCCGGTTCGTGCCGGGCCTGCGGGTCGCGGTGCACCACGGGGCCGGCCGCGCGACGGGTGACCTGTCCGCGCTGCTCGCCGACGCCGACCTCGTCGTCACCTCCTACGGCACCCTGACCCGCGACGCCACGGAGCTCTCGCGCCACCGCTGGCACCGCCTCGTGCTCGACGAGGCCCAGCTGGTCAAGAACAACCGCTCCCGCGCCGCCCGGGCGGTGCGCACGATCGAGGCCGAGCACCGGCTCGCGCTCACCGGCACGCCCGTCGAGAACCGGCTGGCCGAGCTGTGGTCGATCATGGACGCCGTCAATCCCGGCCTCCTGGGCACCGTCACCGCGTTCCGTGATCGCTACGCGGTCCCCATCGAACGCCACGGCCGCACGGACGTCGCCAAGCGGCTGCAGACCGCCGTGCGCCCGTTCCTGCTGCGGCGGGTGAAGACCGACCCCGCCGTCGTCGACGACCTCCCGGAGAAGATCGAGACCATCGAGCGGTGCCCGCTCACGGCGGAGCAGGCCTCGCTCTACCAGGTCGTCGTCGACGAGATGACCGAGACGCTGCACGGGCTCGAGACCGCGGGCAAGGTCGGCATCGAGCGGCGCGGCCGGGTGCTCGCGGCGCTGACCAAGCTCAAGCAGGTGTGCGACCACCCGGCCCTGCTGCTGCACGACGGGTCCTCGCTGGCGCGCCGGTCGGGCAAGCTCGCGCGGGTCGAGGAGATCGTCGCGGAGATCCTCGCGGCGGGGGAGAAGGCGCTGCTGTTCACGCAGTTCACCGAGTTCGGGGAGATGCTCGCGCCGCACCTCGCGGCCCGCTTCGGCGTCGAGGTGCTCTGGCTGCACGGCGGGACGCCACGGCGCGCCCGGGACCGCATGGTCGAGGCGTTCCAGGACCCCTCCGGCAGCCCGGACGGCGGTGGGGGTCCGCCGCTCTTCCTGCTCTCGCTCAAGGCGGGGGGGACGGGCCTCACGCTCACCGCGGCCCAGCACGTCGTCCACCTCGACCGCTGGTGGAACCCCGCCGTCGAGGACCAGGCTACCGACCGGGCGTTCCGCATCGGCCAGAAGCGCACGGTCAACGTCCGCACGCTGATGTGCGGCGGCACCGTCGAGGAGCGCATCGACGACCTGATCGCGGGCAAGCGAGTGCTCGCCGGCCAGGTGATCGGGTCGGGCGGCGACGACCCCGACTGGCTCACCGGCCTGTCCACCGACGAGCTGCGCCGCATCGTCGCCCTGGACGACCCCGCGGGCGACGAGGACGACGACGAGGCCGAGCTCGAGGCGGAGGAGGACCCCGGTGCCGCTTGAGCCCCCGCCCCGCCGCCGGGCGTTCCGCGAGAAGTTCCCGGATCCCGACGAGGGCCCGCGGGACTTCTCCGAGTACGGCAAGCGGATCGCCGTCGAGGGCGGCCTCGCCGCGCGGAGCCGGCGCGGCGCGATCGGGGAGTCCTGGTGGTCCGGGCGCTTCCTCGCCGTGCTCGAGGCGCTCGGGGTCGGCGGCCGGCTGACCCGTGGCAAGACCTACGCCCGCGCAGGTCAGGTCGTCGACCTGGCGATCGACCCGGGCGAGATCGTGGCGACCGTGCAGGGCAGCCGCGCCGAGCCCTACCGCGCGCGGATCGGGCTCACGCCCTTCGCCGTCGAGGCCTGGGAGGCGGTGGAGGAGGCCTTCGCCCGCGACTCCTGGTACGCCGCGTCCCTGCTCGGCGGCACGGTGCCGGACGACCTGGAGGACGTGTTCGCCTCGGTCGGGCTCTCGCTCTTCCCGACGGGTGCGCGCGAGATGCCGATGGACTGCTCGTGCCCCGACTGGTCGGTGCCCTGCAAGCACCTCGCCGCGGTCGCCTACCTCGTCGCCGAGCGGTTCGACGACGACCCGTTCCTCATCCTGCGCTGGCGCGGGCGGGACCGCGCGACCCTGCTCGCGGGCATCCGATCGCACCGCGACGACGTCGAGCCGACCGTCACGCCGCTCGCCGAGGTCCTCGACCGGTACTTCGACGCGGCCGGTCCGCTCCCCGAGACCGTGGAGTCCGCCCCCGACCCGGGCCGGTCCGAGGCGTTGCTGGACGAGATGCCGCCCCTCGGGGTGCTCGTGGGGGAGGAGGACGGCGGGTCCCGCGTCGACGCCCGCGAGGCGCTCCGGCCGCTCTACCGCCGGTTCGGCGCGCCGAACGGGTAGAAACGGTCCCGTGGCTCGGATCCTCATGATCGTCGCGCACCCGGACGACATCGACTTCGGCAGCGGCGGCTCGGTGGCCCGGTGGGTGTCCGAGGGCGACACCGTCGACTACTGCATCTGCACCGACGGCGACGCGGGAGGATACGACGAGTCGGTCGGGCGCAGCGCGATGGCGGAGCTGCGGCGCAAGGAGCAGCGCGACGCGGCCGACGTGTACGGCGTCGACGAGATCGACTGGCTGGGCCATCCCGACGGCAGGCTCTACGTCACCCACGAGCTGCGCCGCGACCTCACCCGCTCGATCCGTCGCCACCGGCCCGACCGCGTCGTCATCCCCTCGCCGACCCGCCAGCTGCGCAACCTCTACGGCAGCCACCCCGACCACATCGCGGCGGGCGAGGCGGCGATGTGCGCGGTGTACCCCGACGCCCGCAACCCGTTCGCCCACCCGGAGCTCCTCGCCGAGGAGGGCCTCGAGGCGTGGACGGTGCCGGAGACCTGGATCTCCAACCCGGGCGAGGGCGCGGACACCTACGTCGACATCACCGACTTCATCGACGTCAAGATCATGGCGCTCAAGGCCCACGTCAGCCAGACCGCGCACATGGAGGACCTCGCCCGACGCATGCAGATGTGGGGCTACGCCCAGGCGAAGGCGGCCGGCTGGTGCGAGGAGGGGACGCCCGAGGACGAGCGGCGCTTCGCCGAGGGGTTCATCGTCCTCGACACGAAGTAGGGGTCAGCGACCTGCGCGTCGCGCACACACGGGTCGGGCACTCGGCGGTGCCGCCACCTGCGCGTGGCGCACACAGGTCGGCGGCCCCGGCACCCGGTCCTGCTGAGACCTGCGCGTGGCGCGCACATCCGCCGTGCGCGGAGCCGCCGAGAGCCCAGGCGGATCGCTCCCGCCACCCTCGTGGGCAGGGCGCCGCGCGAGGGAGCCGCTGCGCGTCGAGCGGATCTTCGTGCGGCGTGCAGCGGCCCCCTGATCGGTCGAGGTCCGTGTTCCTCCGAGACGGGCCCGATCGACCACGGTGTGCGTGACGCGTCGGTCCCTCTGGGGCCGGGTGGGCTGCCCGAGGAAGTGTGTGCGTGACGCGTCGGTCCCTGCAGGACATCCCGGACTCGTCTGCCCCGGATTCTCGAATCGCCCACCACGGGCATCCCCGGTCTCTACCGTCGCCGGGCGTGGGGGAGGTCGACGCGGAGCGGCAGGCTGCGAAGGACCGCGCGGAGAACGCGGAGTTCGCCGTCGGTGTGCTGGATCGGTTGCTCCCGCTGGTCGGGGAGTTCCTGCGCGCGGACGCGGCGCAGCTCGGGCTGGATCCTTCGATGCTCGCGGTGCTCGACGTCCTCGGGATCGTCTCGCCGGTGTCGGTCGCGACGCTCGCGGGCCGGCTGAGCCATGCCGCGACGGCGCGGGCGGTGGCGCGACTCGTCGCGCAGGGGTACGCCGAACGGGTCACCGACGAGGGCGACGGACGCAGCACCTGGTGGGTCGGCCGCACCGCCGGGGGCGGCGAGACCCTCGCGGCCGGCCGCGCCCGCCTGCGCGCGGACCTCGAGCACCTGGCGGCGCGGCTCCCGCCCGCGGACCGGCTCGCCGTCCTGCGCGCCCTGCCGTCGATCGACGCTGTGTTGGTCCGGCACACCGCGCCCGGCAGGAGTCCCGGTGGCGCGAGACGCAGTACCGGCGGTGGCGGGAGCGGCAGCGCGAGCGGGGGTGAGATGCCGAGCCGACACGCCGTCATGCACGTGTTTCCGCACCAGACACGCCGAACGACACGCCGAGACCACCCGCATGGGTGCACGCCGACACGCTGAGCGGACACGCTTACGCTGGATGTCGCCATGGCCGATCCGAGCACCTACCGCCCCGCGCCGGGAACCATCCCGGAGGCGCCTGGCGTCTACCGGTTCTCCGACGCGAACGGGCGCGTCATCTACGTCGGCAAGGCCAAGAACCTGCGCTCGCGGCTGAACTCCTACTTCGCCGACGTCGCCGGGCTCCACCCGCGCACGCGGCGCATGGTGACCAGCGCGTCGGCGGTGCAGTGGACCGTGGTCGGCACCGAGGTCGAGGCCCTCCAGCTCGAGTACAACTGGATCAAGGAGTACGACCCGCGGTTCAACGTCCGCTACCGCGACGACAAGACCTACCCGGTGCTCGCGGTGACCCTCAACGAGGAGTACCCGCAGCTCAAGGTCTACCGCGGCCCCCGTCGCAAGGGCGTCCGCTACTTCGGTCCCTACGCCCACGCGTGGGCCATCCGGGAGACGCTGAAGCTGCTCACCCGGGTGTTCCCCGCCCGCGTCTGCTCGCCCGGGGTGTTCAAGCGACACGGCCAGATCGGGCGGCCGTGCATGTTCGGCTACATCGGCAAGTGCTCGGCGCCGTGCGTCGGGCGGGTCTCCGCCGAGGAGCACCGCGCCATCGTCGACGACTTCTGCGACTTCCTCGCCGGGCACACCGACCAGCTCATCGACCGCATCGAGAAGGAGATGCAGGCCGCATCGGCCGACATGGACTTCGAGCGGGCGGCGCGGCTGCGCGACGACGCCGGGGCGCTCAAACGGGTCGTGGAGAAGCAGGCAGTCGTCCTCGGCGACGGGACCGACGCCGACGTCGTCGCCTTCGCCCTGGACCCGCTCGAGGCGGCCGTGCAGGTCTTCCACGTGCGTGGTGGCCGGGTCCGCGGCCAGCGCGGCTGGGTGGTCGAGCGCGGCGAGGAGGACGGCCTCGAGACCCTCGTCGGGCAGTTCCTCTCGCAGTTCTACGGCGAGCAGGCGGCGCTGGCGGGCTCGGCCGACGACGCGGTGCAACCGGTGCCACGCGAGGTGCTGGTGCCGGCGCTGCCCGAGGACCACGCGGCGCTCACCCAGTGGCTCGCGACCCTGCGCGGCAGCCGGGTGAGCGTCCGGGTCGCGCAGCGCGGCGACAAGCGCACCCTCGCCGAGACCGTCGGGCGCAACGCGGCCGAGGCGCTCACCCAGCACAAGCTCAAGCGCGCCGGGGACCTCACCGCCCGCAGCGCCGCCCTCGAGGAGCTCCAGGAGTACCTGGAGCTCGATTCCGCCCCGTTGCGCATCGAGTGCACCGACGTCAGCCACGTCCAGGGCTCCGACGTGGTCGCGAGCCTCGTGGTCTTCGAGGACGGGCTGCCGAAGAAGTCGGACTACCGGCGCTTCGCGATCCGCGGCGGGGCCGAGGGCGGGGACGTCGCGGCGATCGCGGAGGTGGTGCGCCGACGCTTCGCGCGCTACCTGCGGGAGACCGCCGACGACCACGCGCACGACCCGACGGAGACCTCCTGCTCGGGCGAGACGGCCGATGGCGCCCCGGCCTCCGGCGAGGTCGACCCGGCCCGGATCGACGGTCTGCTGCCCGGCATCGACCCGACGACGGGCCGGCCGCGCAAGTTCTCCTACGCCCCGAACCTGCTCGTCGTCGACGGCGGCGCTCCGCAGGTCGCGGCGGCGCAGGAGGTGCTCTCCGAGCTGGGGATCACCGACGTGGCGGTCTGCGGCCTGGCGAAGCGCCTCGAGGAGGTGTGGCTACCCGGGGAGGAGGTGCCCGCGATCCTCCCGCGCACCTCCGAGGCGCTCTACCTGCTCCAGCGGGTGCGCGACGAGGCCCACCGCTTCGCGATCACCTACCACCGCCAGAAGCGCTCGACGCGCATGACGAGCTCGGCGCTCGACGGCGTCCCCGGGCTCGGCGAGACCCGCCGGACGGCGCTGCTCAAGCACTTCGGGTCGGTCAAGAAGCTGCGGGCGGCGTCCGTCGAGCAGATCATCGAGGTGCCGGGGGTGGGCCGGCGCACCGCCGAGGCGGTGCTGGCGGCACTCAACGACGGCGGGGACACACAGCAGGCGAGCCAGGGGGGTAGGGCGTCGTGAGCGCTGCGAGGCGGAGGACGCGCGCGTGAGCGCGCCGGAGGGGCCCGACGGGGGCGTCGAGGTCGCGATCGTCACCGGGGTGTCCGGGGCGGGGCGCAGCACCGCGGCGAAGGTGCTCGAGGACCTCGGCTGGTTCGTGGTGGACAACCTGCCCCCGGAGCTGCTGGAGACCGTCGTCGACCTCGGGGCGAGGTCGAAGGGGCAGGTCACCCGGATCGCGGTCGTGATGGACGTCCGCAGCCGGGCGTTCACCGCGGACCTGGGCGCCGCGCTCAAGGAGCTCGACACCCGGGGCGCGCGCCCGCGGGTGGTCTTCCTCGACGCCGACGACGCCGTGCTCATCCGCCGCTTCGAGTCCAACCGCCGCTCGCACCCGCTACAGGGCGACGGGCGGCTCGTCGACGGCATCGACGCCGAGCGGGAGCTGCTGGCGCCGCTGCGCGACCTCGCCGACCTCGTCGTCGACACCTCCAACCGCTCGGTGCACGAGCTGCGCAAGGCCATCGAGGAGGCGTTCCACGAGAGCGCCGCCGAGGTCTCCTCGACCGTCACCGTGCTCTCCTTCGGCTACAAGCACGGGCTGCCCGCCGACGCCGACCTCGTCGTGGACGTGCGCTTCCTGCCCAACCCGCACTGGATCCCCGAGCTGCGCGAGCACGACGGCCGTGAGGCGGTGGTCAGCGACTACGTGCTCTCGCAGGAAGGGGCCGAGGAGTTCCTCGAGGCGTATCTGGCGCTGCTGCGCCTGGTCGGGGTGGGGTACCGCCGTGAAGGCAAGCGCTACCTCACCGTCGCCGTCGGCTGCACCGGTGGCAGGCACCGCAGCGTCGCGATCGCGGAGGAGCTGGCCCGGCGGATGACCGGCGAGGACGGGGTGCGGGTGACGGTCTCGCACCGGGACGTGGGGCGCGAATGAGCTCGTCGACGGGAGCCGAGGGCGGCAACGGGCACCTCCCGGAGGATCCCGGATCACCGTTCCGGGCGACCGCGCTCGGCGGTGGGCACGGCCTGCACGCGACGCTGCGGGCGCTGCGCCGGCTGACCGACGACGTCACCGCGGTGGTGACCGTCGGCGACGACGGCGGGTCGTCCGGCCGGATCCGTCGCGAGCTGGACATGCTGCCGTGGGGCGACCTGCGGATGGCCCTCGACGCGCTGGGCGGGCGCGAGCACCCGGGCCCGACCGACCCGTCGACGTGGCGGAAGGTCTTCGAGCACCGCCTCGGCGGCACCGGGGCGCTCGCCGGGCACGCCGTCGGCAACCTCGTGCTGGCCGGCCTGCTCGACGTCCTCGGGGACCCGGTGGCCGCGCTGGACGAGGCGTGCCGGCTGCTGGGGCTGCGGGGACGCGTGCTGCCGATGAGCCCGGTGCCGGTCGACATCGAGGCGGACGTGACCGGGCTGGGGATCTCGGCGAGCGCGAGCGGCGGCGGGGAGGCCGACGCCGACGTCGCGCACCGCATCCGCGGGCAGGTGGCGGTGGCGGCGACGCCGGGCCGGGTCCGGCAGGTGCGCCTGCTGCCCCGGCGTCCGAAGGCGTGTGCCGAGGCGGTCGAGGCGATCCGCACCGCCGACCTCGTCACCCTGGGGCCCGGATCGTGGTTCACCAGCGTGATGCCGCACCTGCTGGTGCCGGAGCTGTTCACCGCGCTCTGCGAGACCGAGGCGCGCCGGGTGCTGGTGCTCAACCTCGCCCCGCAGTCCGGCGAGACGGCGGGCTTCTCCCCGGAGCAGCACCTCGACGCACTCGCCGAGCACGCGCCGCGGCTGCGCCTCGACGTCGTCGTCGCCGACCCGGGGGCCACGCCCGAACCGGAGCGGCTGCGCCGCGGCGCCGAGGCGTTCGGCGCCGAGATTCTTGTTCACCGCCGTCGGCGAGCCCGGCGGCGCCCCGCACCACGACCCCGTGGCCCTGGCCGGGGCACTGCGCGAGGCGGCGGGCAGTGCCGCCTCGCGGGACCGCGTTCCACCGGACGAGTGGGACGCGCGCGTCGACGAGTGGGGAAGCGGTGCACGCCGCCGCTTCGGGGCCGGGGACGTGTTCTTCACCCCGACCGGCGACGCGCGACGCTATGAGGAGGAGGATTCTCCGTTGGCCATGACCGCTGCGGTGAAGGACGAGCTGAGCCGGCTGTCCGTCACCAAGACCTGCTGCCGGCGGGCCGAGGTGTCGGCCCTGCTGCGGTTCGGGGGTGGGCTGCACATCGTCAACGGGCGGGTCGTCGTCGAGGCGGAGCTCGACACCGGCAACGCCGCGCGACGGCTCCGCCGGGAGATCCACGAGCTGTACGGCCACCAGCCCGAGGTGCACGTGCTCTCCCAGGGCAACCTGCGCAAGGGCACGCGGTACGTGGTGCGGGTGGCCACCGACGGCGACTCGCTGGCCCGCCAGACGGGGCTGCTCGACCCGCGGGGGCGGCCGGTGCGCGGCCTGCCGCCCCAGGTGGTGTCCGGCGGCGTGTGCGACGCCGAGGCGGCGTGGCGCGGTGCGTTCCTCGCGCACGGGTCGCTCACCGAACCGGGGCGCTCGTCGGCGCTGGAGATCACCTGCCCGGGCATGGAGGCCGCGATGGCCCTGGTCGGAGCGGCCCGGAGGCTCGGCGTGGCGGCCAAGGCCCGCGAGGTGCGCGGTGCCGACCGGGTGGTGGTCCGCGACGGCGACGCGATCGGTGCGCTGCTGACGCGCATCGGCGCCCATTCCTCGGTGCTGCAGTGGGAGGAGCGCCGGATGCGCCGGGAGGTCCGCGCGACCGCGAACCGGCTGGCGAACTTCGACGACGCGAACCTGCGCCGCTCGGTGAAGGCGGCGGTGACCGCGTCGGCGCGGGTCAACCGGGCCCTGGAGCTGCTCGGCGACGAGGTGCCCGACCACCTCATCACCGCCGGGCGGCTGCGCGTGCAGCACGAGCAGGCCTCCCTCGAGGAGCTGGGCCAGCTCGCCGACCCGCCGATGACCAAGGACGCGGTCGCCGGCCGCATCCGGCGGCTGCTCGCGATGGCCGACAAGAAGGCCAAGGACATGCGCGTCCCTGACACCTCCAGCGCCGTCACCGCCGAGATGGAGGAGATGGTCGAGGTGCCGGCCGGCCGCGAGTAGGAGCGGTTGCGCACACCACCCGTCGTCGGGTCGGCGTGCGACGTCCGCTTCGTTAGGGTCGCGCTGCGGAGGGAATGCCGCGCCGGCGGAGCAGACCACGAGAGAAGGACAACGCCCTGTGACCATCAAGATCGGGATCAACGGCTTCGGGCGGATCGGCAGGAACGTGTTCCGCGCGCTGGAGAAGCAGCGTGCGAGCGGCACCGCCGACGTCGAGGTGCTCGCGGTCAACGACATCACCGACAACGCCACCCTCGCGCACCTGCTGCGCTACGACTCGGTGCTGGGCCGCTTCGACGGCACCGTCGAGGTGGGCGACGACGAGCTCATCGTCAACGGCAAGCACGTGAAGGCCCTCGAGGAGCGCGACCCGGCGAACCTGCCGTGGGGCGACCTCGGCGTCGACGTCGTGATCGAGTCCTCGGGGATCTTCACCGACGCCGACTCCGCGTCCAAGCACCTGAAGGCGGGCGCGAAGAAGGTCGTCATCTCCGCCCCGGCCAAGGGCGAGGACCTCACCGTCGTCATGGGCATCAACGACTCGGCCTACGACGGCACGCAGACCATTTTGTCCAACGCCTCCTGCACCACCAACTGCGTCGCGCCGATGGCGAAGGTGCTGCACGACGCGTTCGGCCTGCAGACCGGCTTCATGACGACCGTGCACGCCTACACCGGCGACCAGCGCGTCCACGACGCCCCGCACAAGGACCTGCGCCGGGCGCGCGCGGCCGCCGTCAACATCATCCCGACGACGACGGGCGCGGCCCAGGCGACCGCCCTGGCACTGCCGGCGCTCGAGGGCAAGCTCAACGGCGTCGCGATGCGCGTCCCGGTCCCGGACGGCTCGGTCACCGACCTCACCGCGACCCTCGAGGCGGAGGTCACCGTCGAGCAGGTCAACGAGGCGTTCAGGAAGGCCGCCGAGGGCGAGCTCAAGAACGTCCTCGTCTACACCGAGGACCCGATCGTCTCCACCGACATCGTCGGCTCGCCCGCGTCGTGCACCTTCGACGCCGCGATGACGAAGGTCCTGGGCGGCAACACCGTCAAGATCATCGGCTGGTACGACAACGAGTGGGGCTACTCGAACCGCGTCGTGGACCTGACCACGCTGGTGGGTTCGAAGCTCTGATGCGGATGAAGACCGTCGACGACCTCGTCGCCGAGGGCGTCCAGGACCGGTTCGTGCTCCTGCGGGCCGACTTCAACGTCCCGCTGGACGGGTACACGATCACCGACGACGGCCGCATCCGCGCGGCGCTGCCGACGATCACCAAGCTCGTCGGCGGCGGCGCGAAGCTGCTCGTGATGGCCCACCTGGGGCGGCCGAAGGAGACCGCGCCGTTGGGCCGCGACCCCCACTCGACCCTCTCGCCGGTGGCGGCGCGGCTGGGTGAGCTGCTCGACCAGCGGGTGTCGCTGGCCGAGGACGTGGTGGGGCAGTCGGCACACGGCGTCGCCGGCGCCCTGCTGCCCGGCGGGGTCGGGCTGCTCGCGAACGTGCGCTGCGACGCCCGCGAGACCGGCACGCCCTCGGAGCGGGACGCACTGGCGACGGAGCTCGTCGACCTCGTGACCGGTGGCGACGGTCCGCCGGCGGCGTTCGTCTCCGACGGCTTCGGGGTGGTGCACCGCGAGCAGGCCTCCGTGGTCGAGATCGCGCGGAAGCTCCCGGCCTACGGCGGCGACCTCGTCGCCCGCGAGACCGAGGTGCTGCGCCGGCTCACCGGCGACCCGGCCCGGCCGTACGTGGTGATCCTCGGCGGCTCGAAGGTCTCCGACAAGCTCGCGGTGCTGACCAACCTGCTGCCGACCGTCGACACGCTGCTGGTCGGCGGGGCGATGTGCTTCACCTTCCTCGCCGCGCGGGGTCACGACGTGGGCGGCTCGAAGCTGGAGCCGGATCAGATCGACACCTGCCGCGATCTCCTGGCCAAGTACGCCGACACGCTCGTGCTGCCGACCGACGTCGTCGTCGCCTCGGAGTTCTCGGCGGACGCGGACACGCGGACGGTGCAGGTCACCGAGATCCCCGAGGGCTGGCTGGGGCTCGACGTCGGGCCGGAGACGGTGTCGGCGTTCTCGTCGAAGCTCGCCGACGCGGCCACGGTGTTCTGGAACGGGCCGATGGGGGTGTTCGAGATGGCGCCGTTCGCGGCGGGCACCACCGGGGTCGCGGAGGCGGTCGCGGACAGCCCGGCGTTCAGCGTCATCGGCGGCGGCGACTCGGCGTCGGCGATCCGGGCGGCGGGCCTCGACGAGGAACGCTTCGGGCACATCTCCACGGGCGGCGGTGCCTCGTTGGAGTTCCTCGAGGGCAAGGAACTTCCCGGTATCGCGGTTCTCGAGGAGGGTGCGTAGTGGCGCGCAAGCCGCTCATCGCCGGCAACTGGAAGATGAACCTGAACCACCTCGAGGCCATCGGGGTGGTCCAGAAGCTCTACTTCGCGCTGCCGAGCAAGTACTACGACCACGTCGACGTCGCGGTCTGCCCGCCGTTCACCGACCTGCGCAGCGTGCAGACGGTGATCGACGCCGACTCGATGCCGATCACCTACGGCGCGCAGGACGTCTCGCCGGAGGAGTCGGGCGCGTTCACCGGGGACGTCTCGGCGGCGATGCTCGCGAAGCTCGGGTGCACCTGGGTCGTCGTCGGGCACTCGGAGCGGCGGACCGTCCACGGCGAGGACGACGCGCTCGTCGCCCGCAAGGTGGCCGCCGCCCTGAAGCACGGCCTGACGCCGATCCTCTGCCTCGGCGAGGGGGAGGACGTCCGGGACGCGGGCGGCCACGTCGGGTACTGCACCTCGCAGCTCGACGGGTCCCTGGCGAGCCTGTCCTCCGAGGACGTCGCGAAGGTGGTGGTGGCCTACGAGCCGGTCTGGGCCATCGGCACCGGGAAGACCGCGACCACCCGGGACGCACAGGAGGTCTGCCACGCGCTGCGCGAGCGGCTGCGGGAGGTCCACGGGGACGCGGCGGCCGACGCCGTCCGCATCCTCTACGGCGGATCGGTGAAGTCGAACAACGTCAAGGACCTCGTCGGCGAGGCCGACATCGACGGGGCGCTCGTGGGCGGCGCGTCGCTCGACCCCGAGGGGTTCGCGGAGCTGTGCGCGCTCGCGGCGGGCGGCCCGCTGTAGGGGGTCGCCTCGAACTGACCGAAGGGGCCCTTCGCTCGGAACCGGTCGTGAGCCGGGAGTGACCTGCGCCGTGGCCGGTCGTTGAGTCCCACGAGGTCCCTGCCCGACAAGGGTGTGACCCCGGGCTCTCCTGCGGGAGCGGCCGGGTAGTGTGACGGACGGACGCCCGCTCCGCACGGCGAGGCCGCGGAGTACCGGAAGACGGAGGTCACGGAGCCCGAGATGCGACTGTTCCTCGACATCCTGCTCATCGTCTCCAGCGTGCTGCTGGTGCTGCTGGTGCTGCTGCACCGCGGGCGGGGCGGTGGTCTCTCGTCGCTGTTCGGCGGCGGGGTGCAGTCGAGCCTCGCGGGCTCCAGCGTGGTCGAGAAGAACCTCGACCGCCTCACCCTCTTCGTCGGCGCGATCTGGCTGATCGCGATCGTCGGGACGGGCCTGCTCATCAAGATCCAGGGTTGACGGCCGGCCCGGACCGCCGCGCCGGGCCTGACGATGCGGAGGTAGCACCGACATGGCCACTGGCAACGCGATCCGGGGAACCCGGGTCGGGTCGGGTCCGATGGGCGAGTCCGAGCGCGGGGAGAGCGCGGCCCGGGTCGTCGTCTCCTTCTGGTGCTCGAACGGCCACGAGACCACCCCGTCGTTCGCCCACGACGCCGAGCTCCCCACCACCTGGGACTGCCCGCGCTGTGGCCTGCCCGCGAACACCGACATGAAGAACCCGCCGCCGGCGCGGCGCACCGAGCCGTACAAGACGCACCTGGCCTACGTGAAGGAGCGCCGCTCGGACGCCGACGGTGAGGCGCTCCTCGAGGAGGCCCTCGCCAAGCTGCGCGCACGTCGCGGCGAGAACTGACTGACAGAGCGCCGTCGCAGGTGACAAGGTGTGGCCGTGGCCGCACCGACCGATCCGCGGGGAACCGCGGACACCCGCTTCTCCCTGAGCCAGGCCGACATCCCGACCGCCTGGTTCAACGTCGCTCCGCACCTCACGAGCCCGCTCGACCCGCCGTTGCACCCGGCGACGCGCGAGCCCGTGGGGCCCGACGATCTCGCGCCGCTCTTCGCGGCCGAGCTCATCGGGCAGGAGATGTCCGCCGACCCGTGGATCGACATCCCCGGTGAGGTGCTGGACGTCCTGCGCCTGTGGCGTCCCACGCCGCTGATCCGCGCCCGCCGGCTCGAGCAGGCGCTGCAGGCGACGGCGAGGATTCTACTTCAAGGACGAGTCGGTCTCGCCGGCCGGGTCGCACAAGCCGAACTCGGCCGTCCCGCAGGCGTTCTACAACGCCCGGGAGGGCGTCCGCCGGCTGTCCACGGAGACCGGGGCGGGGCAGTGGGGGACGGCGCTGGCGTTCGCGTGCGCGCAGTACGACCTCGAGTGCGCGGTCTACATGGTCCGCAAGAGCTTCGAGCAGAAGCCCTACCGCAAGGTGATCATGGAGACCTGGGGCGGCACCGTCGTCCCGTCGCCGATCGACGACCCCGACAACGCGGATTCCTGGGCTCGGCGATCTCGGACGCGGTGCGCGACGCCGTCGGGCGCGAGGACACGCACTACGCGCTCGGCTCGGTGCTCAACCACGTGCTGCTCCACCAGACCGTCATCGGGCTCGAGGCCCAGCAGCAGCTCGCGCTCGCGGGGGAGATCCGCCCCGACGTCGTCATCGCCCCCTGCGGCGGCGGGTCGAACCTGGGCGGGATCGCGCTGCCCTTCCTGCCGGACCCGGCGGTACGGCTGCTCGCGGCCGAGCCGGCGTCGTGCCCGACGCTCACCGCGGGCACCTACGAGTACGACTTCGGCGACAGCGCCGGGCTCACCCCGCTGATGACCATGTACACGCTGGGTCACGACTTCATGCCGCCCGGCATCCACGCGGGCGGGCTGCGCTACCACGGCGACTCGCCGATCATCTCCAAATTGGTCCACGAGGGCCGCATGGAGGCGGTCGCGCACCGGCAGCGGGCGGTGTTCGAGGCCAACGTGCTGTTCACGCGCGTGGAGGGCAAGCTCCCCGCGCCCGAGGCGGGTCACGGGATCGCCTCGGTCATCGCCGAGGCGAACGACGCGACCGCCAAGGACGAGGAGCGCGTGATCCTCTTCAACTACTGCGGGCACGGCCTGCTCGACCTGTCCGCCTACGAGGACCACCTCGCGGGCGCGCTGCCCGAGGAGCCCTAGCTAAGCTAGGTGCCTCCGCGGTTATAGCGACACTTTCTGCTCACGAGCGCGGCAGCGCACCGGCGGCCTCCCGGTCGAGCAGCCAGAGGGTGCGCTCGGTGCCGGCGAGCCCGGCGAGCGGGACCTCGACCTCGCCCGCCCCGTTCGCGGCCCGCGCCAGTGCCTCCGCCTTGGCGGAGCCGGTGGCGGCGAGCCAGACCTCGCGCGCCGCCCGGGACGCGGCGAGGGTCAGCGAGATCCGGGTCGGCGGGGGCTTGGGGCAGCCCCGGACCGCGACGACGCCGGCCGCGGTGGCGTGCACGGCGGGGGAGTCGGGGAACACCGAGAGCGTGTGCCCCTCGGGCCCGCACCCGGCGAGCAGCACGTCGAACGCCGGCACGCCGGGCACCCCCGCCGCCTCGCCGAGCCGCGCCGAGGCTTCCGTCAGCTCCTGCGCGTAGGCCTCGGCGCCCTGGTCGGGGTCGGCCGAGTCCCGCAGCTCGACCTCGCCCGCCTCCAGCGCCGCGTGCCCGGGCGTCGAGGACGCCATCGGATGCACCCGCGCGGGGTCGAGCGGCAGCGCGTCCAGCAGCGCCTCGCGGGCCTGGGCGTCGTTGCGCTCGGGGTCGCCGGCGGGCACGAAGCGCTCGTCGCCCCAGAAGACCTCGACGGCCGACCAGTCCACGCCGTCGCGGTCGGGCGACGCCGCCACGGACCGGAGCATCGCGATGCCGATCCCCCCGCCGGTGAGCACCACCGACGCGATGCCGCGCGCGGACTGCGCCGCGGCCAGCGCCGCGAGGAGACGCGCGGCGCCGTCGTCGGCGACCGCCTGCTCGTCGTCGTGCACGACGACCTCGCGGCCCGCCACGATCCGTCCGCCGATGCTCATGCCTTCACCTTCGCACGCGACGAGGACCGCCTGCCGTTCGAGCGCAGCGCGCTCTCCAGCGCCTCCCGGTAGATCTCGTCCGGGTCGAGACGGCGCAGCTCCTCGGCCAGACACTCCCGCACCGTCCGCCGCGGCAGCGCCACACGCCGGGTCGGCTGACCGGGCTGGGAGAGCCGGGCGGACTTGCCGTCGACGCGACGCAGCTCGACGGTGCCCGACGGGCGCTCGAGGCGCACCGCGCCGACGTGCCCGCCCGGCACGTCCGCGGGCGCGCGCTCCACCGGGAGCCCGAGCCGCGAGGAGAGCCAGCCCGCGAGCAGGTCCGCGGAGGCGGAGTCGTTCTCGCCGTCGACCTCGACCCGCGTCACCGACTCGTGCGGCGGCTCGTCGAGCGCCGACGTGAGCAGCGCGCGCCACGAGGTCATGCGGCTCCACGCCAGGTCGGTGTCACCGGCGCGGTAGTTCCCGCCGATCCTCGCGAGCGTCCTCGACGGCGAACGCGTGGTGGACACGTCGGTGATCCGCCGCCCGGCGACCGAGCCGATCGGGTCGGCGGCCGGGGCCGCGGGAGGGTCACCGGGCCACCACGTGACGATCGGGGCGTCGGGGAGCAGCAGCGGCACGATGATGCTGCCGCCCTGGTCGGCGAGCGGCCCGTACATCCGCAGCACGATGACCTCGCTCGCGCCGGCGTCGCCGCCGATGCGAATCTGGGCATCGAGCCGCGACGCCGCCCGTCGCAGGCCCCGGGCCAGCACGAGCACGCGGCACGGGTGCTCCCGCGACGCGTCGTTGGCGGCCTGGATGGCGCTCTCGGCGCCGGGCCCGTCCTGGGTGGAGATCACCAGGGTGAGCACCCGACCGAGCGCCACCGCGCCCGCGCTCTCGCGCAGCTCGACCATCTTGCGGTTGACCGCCGACGTGTCGGTCGAGGGCAGGTCGACGATCATCTAGGGCCTCCTCCACACGCGGCCGGTGCGCGAGAGCAGCTCGTCGGCCGACCTCGGTCCCCACGTACCCGCGGCGTAGGCGTCCGGGGTGCCCTCGCGGTGCCACTTCTCGATCACCGGGTCGAGGATCCGCCAGGACAGCTCGACCTCGGTGTTGGTGGGGAAGAGAGACGGCTCACCGAGCAGGACGTCGAGCAGCAGCCGCTCGTAGGCCTCCGGGGAGGCTTCGGTGAAGGCGGTGCCGTACCCGAAGTCCATGGTGACGTCGCGGACCTCCATCCCCGACCCGGGGACCTTGGAGCCGAACCGCAGCGTGACGCCCTCGTCGGGCTGGACCCGCACCACCAGGGCGTTCTGCCCGAGCTCCTCGGTCATCGTCTGGTCGAAGGGCAGGTGCGGGGCGCGCTTGAACACCACCGCGATCTCGGTGACCCGCCGGCCCAGCCGTTTGCCGGTGCGCAGGTAGAACGGCACCCCCGCCCATCGGCGGGTGTTCACCTCGCAGGTGATCGCGGCGTAGGTCTCGGTGACCGAGTCGCTCGGGAAGCCCTCCTCCTGCTGCAGACCGCGCACCTCGGTGGAGCCCTGCCACCCCGCGGCGTACTGGCCCCGCGCTGTGGTCTCGTCCAGCGGCTCGGCGAGCGTCGTCGCCGACAGCACCTTGATCTTCTCCTCGCGCAGGTCGTGCGGGGAGAACGACAGCGGCTCCTCCATCGCGGTGAGCGCGAGCAGCTGTAGCAGGTGGTTCTGGATGACGTCGCGCGCGGCGCCGATGCCGTCGTAGTAGCCGGCGCGGCCGCCCACCCCGATGTCCTCGGCCATCGTGATCTGCACGTGGTCGACGTGGTGGGCGTTCCAGATCGGCTCGAACAGCTCGTTGGCGAAGCGCAGCGCCAGCAGGTTCTGCACCGTCTCCTTGCCGAGGTAGTGGTCGATGCGGAACACCGACTCCTCGGGGAAGACGTCGTTGACGATGCCGTTGAGCTCGCGGGCCGAGGCCAGGTCGTGCCCGAAGGGCTTCTCGATGACCACCCGACGCCAGGCCTCCTCGGTGGAGTCCGCGAGGCCCGACCGCGAGAGCTGCTTGCACACCGTCGGGAACGCGTCGGGCGGGATCGACAGGTAGAACGCGTGGTTGCCGTTGGTGCCGCGGCTCTCGTCGAGCTCGCGCACGCACGTGGCGAGCCGGTCGAAGGCGTCGTCGTCGTCGAAGGTGCCCTGCACGAAGCGCAGGCCCTCGGCGAGCCGGTCCCACACCTCGGTCCGGAACGGCGTGCGGGCGTGCTCGCGCACGGCGTCGTGCACCACCTCCGCGAAGTCCTCGTCCGCCCAGTTGCGCCGCGCGAACCCGACCAGCGCGAAGCCCGGCGGCAGCAGCCCCCGGTTCGCCAGGTCGTAGATCGCCGGCATGAGCTTCTTGCGCGCGAGGTCACCGGTCACGCCGAACAGCACGAGCCCGCTCGGGCCGGCGATCCGCGGCAGACGCTTGTCCCGCGCGTCGCGCAGGGGGTTGTTCCAGGTCTTCGTCGGGGAGCCACCACGGCTCACCGCGTCACCTCCGAATTGCCTCTGTCCGTCGCTCCGCTCGCCAGGGCGACCGCGTTCGCGAGGGCGACCAGCCCGGCCGCCCGGTCGGCGAGGTGCACCCGCAGCACCGGGCGGCCGTGGTCGGTGAGGACCTGAGCGTCGCCCGCGGCCTGCGCGTGCTGGAGCTGGCCGAACGTGAAGGGCTGGTCGGGGATCGCGAGGTCGTCGGCCACCGAGCCCGTGATCTGCAGGAACACGCCGTTCTGGTGGCCGCCCTTGTGGTACTGCCCGGTGGAGTGCAGGAAGCGCGGACCCCAGCCGAACGTCGTCTGCAGGTGCGTCCGGCCGGCGATCTCGGCGCGGAGCACCGCGGCCGAGGCGTCGTCGAGCCGGTCGAGGTAGGCCTGCACGGCGACGTAGCCGTGGTGCGGCGCGGCGTCGATCAGCGTCTGGATCGCCTCGGCGAGCGTGCCTGGTGACCCGAGCCAGTCGCCTCCGCGCACCTCCACGGGACCGTCGACGAGCACCGGCGCCTCCTCCTGGGCCGGACCGGAGCCGGACCCGGCCGCCGCCAGGAGGTCGCGCGTGGCCTGCTTGGCCGACTCGACGTCGGGCTGGTCGAACGGGTTGATCCCGATCAGCCGCCCGGCGAGCGCGATCGCGGTCTCCCAGAGCAGGAACTGTCCGCCGAGGGTGCCCTCAGCCGCGATCTGGGCGTTCCCGACGGCGGGTCCGATGGTCACCACGGTGGCGTCGCTGCCGTGGTCGGCGAAGCCCGGTGCGTCGGGGGTCTCGACGACGACCGGGAGGAGGCCGAGGCCCTGCTTGCCGGTGGACTCGGCGATGAGCTGCTCGGCCCAGTCGCCGAAGCCGATGAGGCCGGACCCCGAGTCGGCCAGCACGACCTTCTCGGCCCCCGCGTTGTGCGCGGCGGCCAGTGCCGCGCCGAGCAGGATCGCCGGGTTGTCGGCGCTGTCGGCCTGCAGCGCGGGCGCCGCGGCCGCGGCCTCGTCGAGCAGGTGCCCGACGTCGACCCCGGCGAGCGCGGAGGGGACGAGGCCGAACGCGGTGAGCGCCGAGTAGCGCCCGCCCACCTCGGGGTCGGCCTCGACGGTGGTGCGGTAGCCCTGCTCGGCGGCGAGGTCCTCCAGCGCGGTGCCGGGATCGGTCACGACCACCATGCGGCTCGCCGCGTCGATCCCGTTGGCCGCGAAGACCTGGGCGAAGGTCCGGCGCTGGCTGTCGGTCTCGACGGTGCCGCCGGACTTCGAGCTCACCACGAGCACCGTGCGCGAGAGGTCGCCGGCGAGCGCGTCGGAGATCTGGCCGGGGTCGGTGGTGTCGAGCACCGTGATCGGGTGCTCGCCGCCGACCGCCGACCCGGAGCGGGTGTGACAGATGACCTCGGGCGCGAGCGACGAGCCGCCCATGCCGGCGAGCACCACGCGGTCGACGCCCTCGGCGTGCAGGTCACCGCGCAGGGCGGTCAGCCGCTCGACCAGCGGCCGCGACGACTCGTGCAGCGTCACCCAGCTCAGGCGCTTGGACGACTCGCTCTGCGCGTCCGGCCCCCACAGCGTGGGGTCCTGGCGCGCGAGGGCGGATGCGACACCGTCACCGACGAGCTTCTCGACGAGGGCCGCGGCGGCGTCGGCGAGCTGCGGATCGACCAGCGAGACCGAGACCCCCGGCCCGCTCACGCCTGCTCCGGGCTGCGCCGGGTCAGCTGCTCGGAGACGGTCTCGAGGAGCTGCTTCCAGGAGCCGTCGAACTTCTCGACGCCCTCGTTCTCGAGGGTCAGGTAGACGTCGTCGACGTCGATGCCGACCTCGGACAGCGCTGCGAAGACCTCTGTCGCGGCGTCCGCCGTGCCCGACACCGCGTCGCCGTGCAGCTCACCGTGGTCGGCGAACGCGTCGAGGGTGGCCTCGGGCATGGTGTTGACGGTGTTCGGCGCGACCAGCTCGGTCACGTACAGCGTGTCCGGGTAGGCCTTGTTCTTGACCCCGGTGGAGGCCCAGAGCGGGCGCTGGGACTTCGCGCCCGCACCCTGCAGGCTCGCCCAGCGCTCGGTGCCGAAGACCTCGAGGTAGGCCTGGTAGGCCAGGCGGGCGTTCGCGACGGCGGCGGTGCCACGCAGCGCGAGGGCCGCGTCGGTGCCGATCTTCTCGAGCCGCTTGTCGACCTCGGTGTCGACGCGGGAGACGAAGAACGAGGCGACCGACCCCATCGTCGAGAGGTCGTGGCCGTTGGCCTTGGCCTGCTCCATGCCGGCGAGGAACGCGTCCATGACGGCGCGGTAGCGCTCGACCGAGAAGATCAGCGTGACGTTGACGCTGATGCCCTCGGCGAGCGTGCGGGTGATCGCGGGGATGCCCTCGGCGGTCGCCGGAATCTTGATCATGAGGTTGGGCCGGTCGACGGTCTTCCAGAGGTCGACGGCCTCGTCGACGGTGGCGTCGGTCTCGTGGGCCTTGCGCGGGTCGACCTCGAGGGAGACCCGGCCGTCGACCGCGCCGGTCTCGGTGAAGACCCCGCGGAACACGTCGCAGCCGCGGCGCACGTCGTCGGTGGTGATCTCGCGGACCGCGTCGTCGACCGAGGCCCCGCGGCGGGCGAGGTCGTCGAGCTGCTCGGCGTAGTGGTCGGCGTCGGAGAGCGCGCTGGCGAAGATCGTCGGGTTCGAGGTGACCCCGACGACGTGCTTCTCCTCGATCAGGGACCCGAGGTTGCCGCTCTCGATGCGCTGCCGGGACAGGTCGTCGAGCCAGATGGAGACGCCGGCCGCGGAGAGGTCGGCGAGGGGGGTGGAGCTCATGGTGTCCTCCGGATGGACTGTGATGTCCAGGATTGGCAGTGGCCGTGTCAGGACGACACGCGGGCCAGCGTGCGGCGCGCCGCGTCCACGACGGCCTCGGCCGTGAAGCCGAACTTCTCGAAGAGGGTCTTGTAGTCCGCGCTCGCACCGAAGTGCTCGATGGAGACGGCCTCGCCGACGGTGCCGATGTGGCGGAACCACGGCTGGGCCACGCCCGCCTCGACGGAGACGCGGGCCGTGACGTCGGAGGGCAGCACGCTCTCGCGGTAGGCCTCGTCCTGGTTCTCGAACCAGTCCAGGCACGGCATCGAGACCACGCGGGTCGGGACGCCGTCGTCCTCGAGGGTCTTCCGTGCCTCGACGGCGAGCTGCACCTCGGAGCCGGTGGCCATGAGGATGACCTGCGGCGTGCCACTGCTCGCGTCGGCGAGCACGTAGCCGCCCCGGGCGACCCCTTCGGCCGAGGTGCCCTCCAGCACCGGCACGTTCTGGCGGGTCAGCGCCAGGCCGGCCGGCCCGGTCGGGTTGTCGAGGATCGCCTTGAACGCATGGGCGGTCTCGTTCGGGTCGGCGGGGCGCACCACGGACATCCGCGGGACGGCGCGCAGGCCGGCGAGCTGTTCGATCGGCTGGTGGGTGGGGCCGTCCTCGCCCAGGCCGATCGAGTCGTGGGTCCAGACATAGATGGTGGGCAGGTTCATCAGCGCCGCGAGGCGGACCGGCGGCCGCTGGTAGTCGGAGAAGATGAGGAAGGTGCCCCCGAAGACGCGCGTGCCGCCGTGCAGCACGATCCCGTTGAGGATCGAGGCCATGGCGTGCTCACGGACCCCGAAGTGCAGGACACGGCCGTAGGGGCTCATCTGGCCCCACATGTTCGTCTTCACCGTGGAAGGCCCGAACGACGGCGAGTCGGGAATCGTCGTGTTGTTGCTCTCGGCGAGGTCCGCCGAACCACCCCAGAGCTCGGGCAGCTCCGGCCCGACGCTGCCGAGGATCTTCTGCAGCGCCTTGCGGGTGGCCAGCGGGTCGTCCTCGGTGCTCCAGGTCGGGAGGGCGTCGGCCCAGCCGGCGGGCAGCTCGCGCTTGGCCATGCGGTCGAAGAGCTCGCGGCGCTGCGGGTTGGCGGACGCCCAGTCGTCGAACTGCTTGTTCCAGGCCTCGTGGGCCTCCCGACCCCGGTCCTTGACCTGGCGGGCGTGGGCGAGGACCTCGTCCTCGATCTGGAACGACTTCTCCGGGTCGAAGCCGAGGATCTTCTTGACCTCCGCGACCTCGTCGGCACCCAGTGCCGCGCCGTGCGCCGAGCCGGTGTTCATCTTGTCGGGCGCGGGATAGCCGATGACGGTGCGCAGCGCGATGAGGCTGGGCCGGTCGGTGACCGCCTTGGCGTTCTCGATCGCCTCGCGGATCCCGACGACGTTCTCGCCGCCGCGCACCACCTGGGTGTGCCAGCCGTAGGCGTCGTAGCGGCCGACGACGTCCTCGGAGAGCGCGACCGTGGTGTCGTCCTCGATGGAGATGTGGTTGTCGTCGTAGAAGACGACGAGGTTGCCGAGCTGCTGGCGGCCGGCGATCGAGCTCGCCTCCGCCGTCACGCCCTCCTCGATGTCCCCGTCCGAGGCGATCACGTAGATGAAGTGGTCGAAGGGGCTCTCGCCGGGCGCGGCGTCCGGGTCCCACAGGCCACGCTCACGGCGGGCCGCCATCGCCATGCCGACCGCGGCGGCGAGACCCTGACCGAGCGGGCCGGTCGTGATCTCGACGCCGGTGGTGTGCTGGAACTCGGGGTGCCCCGGCGTGAGCGAGCCCCAGGTGCGCAGCTGCTCCAGGTCCTTCATCTCCAGGCCGTAGCCGGCGAGGAAGAGCTGGATGTAGAGCGTGAGGCTCGAGTGGCCCGCCGAGAGGACGAACCGGTCCCGGCCCGGCCAGTCCGCGTCGGACGGGTCGTGCCGCATGGTGTGCTGGAACAGGGTGTAGGCCAGTGGGGCCAGGGCCATCGCGGTGCCGGGGTGGCCGTTGCCGACCTTCTGCACCGCGTCGGCCGCCAGCACGCGGATGGTGTCCACCGTGCGGTTGTCGATGTCCGACCAGTCGTCGGGCCGGTGCGGGGTGGTGAGGGCGGCGATCTCGTCGGGCGATTCACTCGCCGGATGGGTGCCTTCCACGTCGGTCGTCGTCACGAACGTGCTCTCCCTGCTCTCGCGTGGTGAGCCGCGGTGCGGCGCCCGCAGCTCGGTTTCCCTCGGACCCACCGGCGGGTCGGTCGGGATGCGGCCTGCCGGCGCCGGCTGGATCGATCCCGAAGTCCCGTCGAGACCATCGTCCCACGCCGAGGTGACACCTGGGTGCACCGTCGGATGCCGGTTCGCGGCTACCCGTTCCCGCGTGCGTGGACACGCGCGCCTACGATCAGCGTCCGGTCCTTCCGGCTCCGCGGGCGTCACCCGCGTGTGAACCGGCCCGCACCACCGGCGACGGACCGGGGGTCGGGCGAGCGGGACGGGCGTCCGGGGTGCAGACTGGATCGACGACAGCGTGTAGGAGGCGGCGCTCCGGACTGCTCCGGGATGCCGCCGGTGGACGCGGGAGAGGACCGGGTGATCGGGTGAGCACGGCGGTCGGTCCGGCGCCGACGGGCGACCGGACCAGGCTCGGCGGGCTGTGGGCCCGCTCCGTGACGACCGTCCGGGCGTACCTGGCGCTGACCAAGGCCCGGATCATCGAGCAGCTGCTCGTGGTCACGGTTCCGGCGATGATGCTCGCCCAGCGCTCCGTGCCCTCGCTGTGGCTCGTGCTCTCCGTGCTGCTCGGCGGCGCGGCCGCGGCGGCCAGCGCCCACGCGCTCAACTGCGTGATCGACGCGGACATCGACGCGAAGATGGCCCGCACCCGCAAGCGGCCACTGGCCCGCGAGGCGGTGCCGCGCTCGCACGCGCTCGTCTTCGGCCTGGTGCTCGGGGCCGGCTCGGCGGTGTGGTTGGGGCTGACCGCGAACTGGGTCGCCGCGGGGCTGTCCGTCGCGGCGATCGCCTTCTACATCGTGGTCTACACGCTGGTGCTCAAGCGCCGGACCTCGCAGAACATCGTCTGGGGGGGCGCCGCGGGCTGCATGCCGGTGGTGATCGGCTGGGCGGCGGTGACCGGCTCGGTCGGGTGGCCGGCCCTCGTGCTGTTCGGGATCATCTTCTTCTGGACGCCGCCGCACTTCTGGGCACTCGCGATGCGCTACCGCGACGACTACGCCGCGGCCGGTGTGCCGATGCTGCCGGTGGTCGCCGCCCCTGCCCGGGTCAGCCGCCAGATCGTCCTCTACTCGTGGGCGATGGTCGCGTGGTCGGCCCTGCTCGTGCCCGCGACGTCGTGGATCTGACCTCGCCACCGCGGTGGTCGGAGGTGCCTGGTTCCTCGTGGCCGCGCACCGTCTGGACCGGGCCGTGCATCGCGACGAGGTGGTCAACTCGATGCGCCTGTTCCACCTGTCGAACACCTACCTGACGGGGCTGTTCGTGGCGGTGGCGGTGGACTCGGCGTTCGGCTGGCCCGCCCTCGGCTGGCCGTTCTAGGTCGTTCGCCCGCGGTCGTCCTGCCCGGCCTCCTCGCCGTGAGGCACACCACGCAGCAGCGCTTCGCCAAGGGGTTCATCGTCCTCGACACGAAGTAAGGGTCAGCGACCTGCGCGTCGCGCACACACGGGTCCGGGCCTCCGCGGTGCCGCCACCTGCGCGTGGCGCACACAGATCGGCGGGCCCCGGCACCCGGTCCTGCTGGGACCTGCGCGTGGCGCGCACATCCGCCGTGCGCGGAGCCGCCGAGAGCCAGGCGGATCGCTCCCGCCACCCTCGTGGGCAGGGCGCGGCGCGAGGGAGCCGCTGCGCGTCGAGCGGATCTTCGTGCGGCGTGCCGCGACTCCCTGATCGGTCGAGGTCCGTGTTCCTCCGAGACCGGCCCAATCGACCACGGTGTGTGCGTGACGCGTCGGTCCCTGTGGGGTCGGGTGGGCTGCCCGAGGAAGTGTGTGCGTGACGCGTCGGTTCCTGCGGGGCCGGTCGTCGGGGCCACCATGGTGGAGGGCTGACCACCGCCCGCTGCGCGTAGGTGTCGATGTAGTTGACCCCCACGGCGCCCACCTCGACGAGGACCTCGCCGTCGCCGGGCGGAGGGATCGGGCACGTCGACCGGCACCAGCACCTCGGGCCCGCCGTGGGCCTCCACCCGGACGGCTCGCATCGCCGCCCCCTCTCGTCGCTCGTCCCCGACGACGCGAGGATGCCCTACGGCGCCGACAACGCGGGCGCGGCGACCGGCTCGGCGCCGGGCTGCTCCTCGAGCGGGGCCGGCGCCGTCGTCGCCGCCCACAACCAGGCGGTCGCGGCGGTCGTCAGCATCGCCCCGAGCACGTGCAGCGCCACGAGGACGTCCGGCACGCCCAGCGCGTACTGGACCCCGCCGAGTGCGCCCTGCGCGAGCGTCACGAGCACCAGGACCCGGTAGCGCAGCACCACGGGGCGCGGCGCTCCCACCGCGTGCAGGAGGAACCCGAGCCCCACGAGCAGGCCCAGGAAGGCGAAGAGCAGGTGCGCGTGGGCCATCGCGAGGTCGGGCACGGAGAACGTGGTCAGGCGAGGCGTCGACGCGTCCCCGGCGTGCGGGCCCGCGGAGGTCACGAGCGTCCCCGCCACGAGCAGCGCCACCAGCACCGCCGCGGTCACCGCGAGCAGCCCGCGCACCGCGCGCGGCACCGTCGTCGTCCGCGCCTCGGAGGCGACGGCGCCGACGGGGACGACGGCGCCCCCGTCCAGCGCCCACGCGTCCCGCGCCAGCAGGACGGCGAGCCACACCAGCGGCACCGACACCAGGAAGTGCGCCGCCACGGTGTACCAGGCCAGCCCGGTGAGCACGGTGATCCCGCCGAGGACCGCCTGCGCGACGACGCCGAGGGGCATCGCGCACGCCAGCCACAGCAGCCGCGGTCGACGGGGCCGGACGAACAGCGCCGCGATCACGCACGCCGCGACGACGATCACCAGCGCGATCGTGAGCATCCGGTTGGAGAACTCCACCCACTGGTGCAGGGTCGCGACGCGCGGGTTCGGCGTCGGGACGAGGCTGCCCGGGAAGCACTCGGGCCACGTCGGGCAGCCGAGGCCGGAGCCGGTCACGCGCACCACGGCCCCGGTGACGGCGATGCCGCCCTGGCCGATCACGGCGAGCACCGCGAGCACGCGCATCAGCACCGGGGGCGTCGACCACCGTGTCGTCGCTGCGGTCACGGGCACCAGCCTACGACAATGTGTAGTCCGGCCACTGCTCAGTCCCAGCGCAGGGCCCGCGCCGCCGCGAACCCGGCGATGACGGCCCACACGACCAGCACCACCACCTGCGAGACGGCCGGTGTGCCGCCGAGCAGGAGGGTGCGCAGGCCGTCGGCCAGCGCCCCGCTGGGCAGCAGGCCGACCACCGCACCCACCGGCGCGGGCAGCTGGGCCGCCGGCACGACGATCCCGCCGACGAAGAGCAGCACGAACCACACCACGTTCGCGATGACGAGCACGAGGTCCGCGCGCACGGACCCGCCCAGCAGCAGCCCGCACGCCCCGAACGCCGCGGCGCCGAGCACCACGAGCAGCAGGGCCCATCCCACCGCGCCCGCTTCGGGGCGCCAGCCCAGCAGCAGCGCGACCCCGCCGAGCACCACGATCTGGATGACGACGACCGCCGCCATCCCGCCCAGCCGGCCGGTCACCACCAGCCAGCGGGGGATCGCGGTGGCGGCGAGCCGGCGCATCAGGCCGTAGCGGCGGTCGAACCCCAGTGCGATGGCCTGGCTGGTGAACCCGGTCGACATCATGGCCAGCGCGAGCACGGTCCCCAGCGCGGCGTCGACCCGCGGGTCGGGGAGCGCCACCAGCCCGCGCAGCAGGGTCAGGCCGACGAGCAGGGCCAGCGGGATGACCAGGGTGAGCAGCAGCTGCTCGGAGTGCCGCAGCGCCAGTACCGTCTCGGTGCGGGTGTGGACGACGAGCATGCGGGCCCGCGAGCCCACACCGGGGTCGGGGGTGAAGGTGCCCCTCGGGAAGGGCGCCCCCGGCGGCACCGCCGGCGATGTCTCCGTGCTCACGAGCGCAGCTCGCGACCGGTGAGGTCGAGGAAGACGTCCTCCAGGCTGCGGCGCCCCACGCGCACCTCGTCGGCGAGGACGCCCTGGCGCGCACACCACGCGGTGACCGCGGCGAGCACCTGGGGGTCGATGGCGCCCTCGACGGTGTAGTGCCCAGGTGGGCCCTCGGAGCTGGCGTGGCCCTCGGGGAGCACCTCCTCGAGGAGCCCGAGGTCCATCCCCGGCGCGGCGCGGAAGCGCATCCGCTGCTCGGAGCCGGCGGCGGTGAGCTCGTCGGGAGAGCCCGCGGCCACCACCTTGCCGTGGTCGATGATCACGACGTCGTCGGCGAGCGCCTCCGCCTCCTGCATGAGGTGGGTGGTCAGCAGCACCGCGACGCCGTCGGCGCGCAGGGCGCGCACCAGCTCCCACACGAGGTGGCGGCCCTGCGGGTCGAGGTTCGCGGAGGGCTCGTCGAGGAACACCAGTTCCGGGCGCCCGACGACGGCGCAGGCCAGGCTGAGCCGCTGCTGCTGCCCGCCGGAGAGCCGCTTGTAGGGCAGCCGGGCGCACGACTCGAGCCCGAGGGTGCGCACCAGCCACCCGGTGTCCAGCGGCCGTGCGGAGCAGGCGGCGACGAGGTCGAGCATCTCCCGCACCCGCACCATCGGGTAGGCGCCGCCGCCCTGCGGCATCACGCCCATCCGGGCCCGTAGCTCCTCGGGTGCGCCGGCGGGGTCGGCGCCGAGCACCCGGACCGAGCCCGCGGTGCGCTCCCGGAAGCCCTCGCACACCTCGACCGTCGTCGTCTTGCCAGCGCCGTTCGGGCCGAGCAGTGCGAGGACGCGGCCGTGGTGCAGGTCGAGATCCAGCCCGTCGACCGCGGTCGCCTCGCCGTAGCGCACGACGAGGTCGCGCACCTCGACGGCCGCCTCGGTACTGCCCACGCTCCCCACCCTAGGTCGCGCGGAACCGCACAGTGCTCCACGGGTACGGCCGGACGGGGGCCCGATCAGGACACCTCCTCGGGGACCGGGGCGTCGGTCGCCGGGTCGCGTCGGGGCGGGATGCGGGGGATGTTGCCGCGCGCGGCGAGCAGCGGGACGACCGCGACCGCCAGCGCGGCGAAGATCGCCATCGGGAGCTGGTAGGCGCGGAAGGTGAAGTCGTTGCCGGTCGGCGGCACGAGCAGGGCGACCGCGGCGCAGATCGCCACGGCGGCACCGCGGATCCGGGGCGCGGTGACCGAGGCCGCCAGCGGGACCATGAGCCAGAGCAGGTACCAGGGGTGCAGCACCGGTCCGGCGAGGAACACCGCGCCGAACCCGTAGGCGACGCCCGCCACCGGGTGCAGCCGGCCCCGCAGCACCGCGAGCACCAGCAGGGCGCACACCAGCGCGGCCACGCCGAGCCCGGCGGAGCGGGTGAGCGAGAGGACGGCGTCGGTGTGGTCGCCCAGGCCCAGCGCGATCCCGATCTGGCCACCGAGCACACCGAGGTCGGTGGTGATCGACAGCCAGCTGCGCAGCAGGTTGGGTACGGAGAGGGCGGCGATCCACCCGAAGCCCAGCCCGGAACCCACCGAGACCCCGACGACGACCGCGCAGCCGGTGGCTGTGACGAGGGCGCCCCAGCCGAGGAGCGCGACGAGGCCGTCCCGCCCGCGCGGGTCGCGGCCCGCCGCGAGGCAGCGCTCCCGGGCGACGTGGGCGGCGAGGAACGCCAGCGCCAGGATCGCCGGGATCTTCCCGGAGGCGCCCAGACCGATGATCAGCGCCCCGAGGAACCAGGACCGGCGGAAACCGATCTCGAGGCCGAAGAAGACGACGCCGAGCATGATCGCGTCGTTGTGGATGCCGGAGACCAGGTGGAAGAGCACCAGCGGGCTGACGGCGAGCCACAGCGCCGCGATGGGCTCCACCCCGGCGCGGCGCGCCAGGTGGGGCGCCGCCCAGATGACCAGCCCGATGCCCACCAGCGCCAGCACCCGGTGCAGGTAGACCCCGAGGACGATGTCGTCGCCCGCGATCGCGGTGACCAGCCGCCCGAAGGTGAGGAAGCCGGGCCCGTAGGGGGACGGCGTGGTCCGCCAGATCGTCGGGATGCTGGCCACGAGGGGGTCGTCGAGCCCCAGGGCCTGGGCGGCCCCGTAGACGTAGGGGTCGAAGCCCCGGGACACGACCTCGGACTGCGAGAGGTAGCCGTACACGTCGGTGGAGAACAGCGGCGGCGCGACGGCGAGCGGCGCGGCCCACATGACGAGGATGCGGGTGAGCTGGCGGACCGAGAGGCGCACCCGCCCGGGCCAGGCCAGCCGGCCCAGCCACAGCCACGCCAGCACGACCATCCCCATGCCGACGTAGGCGAGGGTGAGCGAGACGGTCGGGAGCCGGGCGGGCAGGCCGAGCACGCGGACCCCGAGGACCGGGTTGTAGGCCGAGGCCGGCGCGGCGCCGCAGCCCAGGGCGCCGATCGCCATGAGGAGCGACCCGGTGAAGCCGAAGCGCCGGCAGAACCGCAGCCGGCGGCGCTCGTCCGGGGTGGCCGGAGCCTCGGGCCCCCCGATCTCGCCGGGGCCCCCCGCATCGCCCACCGTGGGTCCCGACGGCGGGGACTCCTCCGGGGGCGCCGTCGGGGCCGTGGCCGTCATCCCGGGAACGATACCGAGGGGCCGTGACACCCCCGTTCGGCCCCGCTCGGGTGACCCGTGACACCCCTGCAGGCACCGACTTTGCCGCCCGTCGCCATATAAGCAAGACTGGTGTTGTCAAAAGGCGAGTCCCGGGTTCATGATCGGGTACCCCGATACGGGAACCGGGTTTGGTGGAGCGGACGGAGGTGACGACGTGGCGGTGACGGATCGCGACCCGACGCCCGCCGAGCACGCCCGCTCCGCGGCGGACGGACGGACCAGGGACGCCGTCGTGCGCCTGCTCCTCGAGCAGGGCCCGACGACGACGGCGGGGCTGGCCGAGGCGCTGCGGCTCTCCGGCCCCGGCGTGCGCCGCCACCTGGACGCCCTGGTCGCCGAGGGCAGCGTCGTCACCCGGGACGCCCCGCAACCCGGGGGCCGCAAGCGCGGCAGGCCCGCGCGGCAGTACCTCCTCACCGCGAGCGGCCGGGCCCGTGCGGTTCGGGAGGAGCACGGCTCGGCGGAGCTCGCCGTGGCGGCCCTGCGCCGCCTCGCCGAGGCGGCCGGCGAGGACGCCGTGCGGGCCTTCGCGCGCGATCGGGCACTTGCGATGGTGGGGGCGCACCGCGAGCACGTCCTGGCCGGGACCGACCGCGGCGAGCGGGCCGCGCGGCTCGCCGGGGCACTCACCGCCGAGGGCTACGCGGCGACGACGCGCGGCGCCGGGGCCCAGGACGGGCTGGACGCCCGCGTCACCGGCGAGCAGCTCTGCCAGCACCACTGCCCGGTCGCCGACGTCGCGGCCGAGTTCCCGGCGCTGTGCGAGGCCGAGGCCGAGGTCTTCGCCGAGCTCCTGGGCACCCACGTCCAGCGGCTCGCCACCATCGCGCGCGGCGACGCCGCTTGTACCACCCACGTCCCCGCGCAGCAGGCATGCGGGGCGGGCCAGCAGGACCAGCAGACGGGCACCACCCCCGCCGTCACCACCGGTGCGGGACCCGACGTCAAGGGAAGGCAGGTCGTATGACCACCGCCGCGGAGCGGACGATCCCGCAGGAGCACCCCCAGAAGGAGGTGCTCAGCCAGGAGGAGACTCTCGCCTCCCTGGGGAGCTACCAGTTCGGCTGGCACGACAGCGACATCGCGGGTGCCAGTGCCCAGCGCGGGCTCAACGAGGCCGTGGTGCGCGACATCTCGGGCAAGAAGGACGAGCCCGACTGGATGCTCGCGCTGCGCCTCAAGGCGCTGGCCATGTTCGAGAAGAAGCCGATGCCGCAGTGGGGCTCGGACCTCTCGGGGATCCACTTCGACAACATCAAGTACTTCGTCCGCTCGACGGAGAAGCAGGCCGCCTCGTGGGACGACCTGCCCGAGGACATCAAGGCGACCTACGACAAGCTCGGCATCCCCGAGGCCGAGAAGGATCGGCTGGTCGCGGGCGTCGCGGCGCAGTACGAGTCCGAGGTCGTGTACCACCAGATCCGCGAGGACCTCGAGGCGCAGGGTGTCATCTTCATGGACACCGACACCGGGCTGCGCGAGCACCCGGAGCTCTTCGAGGAGTACTTCGGCTCGGTGATCCCGGCGGGGGACAACAAGTTCTCCGCGCTGAACTCGGCGGTGTGGTCCGGCGGCTCGTTCATCTACGTGCCCAAGGGCGTCCACGTCGACATCCCGCTGCAGGCCTACTTCCGGATCAACACCGAGAACATGGGCCAGTTCGAGCGGACGCTGATCATCGTCGACGAGGACGCCTACGTCCACTACGTCGAGGGCTGCACGGCGCCGATCTACTCGAGTGACTCGCTGCACTCGGCCGTCGTCGAGATCGTCGTGAAGAAGGGCGGCCGCTGCCGCTACACGACGATCCAGAACTGGTCGAACAACGTCTACAACCTGGTCACCAAGCGCGCCAAGGCAGAAGAGGGCGCGACGATGGAGTGGGTGGACGGCAACATCGGCTCCAAGGTGACCATGAAGTACCCGGCCGTCTGGCTGACCGGGCCGCACGCCAAGGGCGAGGTGCTCTCGGTGGCGTTCTCCGGCGAGGGCCAGCACCAGGACGCCGGCGCCAAGATGGTGCACCTCGCGCCGCACACGTCGTCGACGATCATCTCGAAGTCGGTGGCGCGCGGCGGCGGCCGGACCTCCTACCGCGGGCTGGTCCGGGTCAACAAGGGAGCGCACCACTCGCGGTCGACGGTGAAGTGCGACGCGCTGCTGGTCGACACGATCAGCCGCAGCGACACCTATCCCTACGTCGACGTCCGCGAGGACGACGTGACGATGGGCCACGAGGCGACCGTCTCGAAGGTCAGCGAGGACCAGCTCTTCTACCTGATGTCCCGCGGGCTCACCGAGGACGAGGCCATGGCGATGATCGTGCGCGGGTTCGTCGAGCCCATCGCGCGCGAGCTGCCCATGGAGTACGCGCTCGAGCTCAACCGCCTGATCGAGCTGCAGATGGAGGGTGCTGTCGGATGACGGAGCCGATGGCTTCGAGCGGGGGCGGCGTCACCACCGCCCCCGGCGCCCCCGTCCTCGACGTGGACCCGGGCATCAGGACCGCGGGGCCCGCGACGGCGCCGTGGGAGGAGCGGTTCACCTCCTACGACGTCGAGGCCTTCGAGGTCCCGCGCGGGCGTGAGGAGCAGTGGCGGTTCACGCCGCTGCGGCGCCTGCGCGGGCTGCACGACGGCTCGGCGAACGCCGACGGTGTCGTCGACGTGGCGGTGCGCGCCGGGTTCGGCGACACTGCGTCCGATCTCCCTGGGGGCGGCGAGCTGACCGGGAGCGGCGTCCGCCACGAGACGGTGGGCCGCGACGACCCCCGCCTCGGCGACGGCGGCATCCCCGCCGACCGGGTCGCGGCGCAGGCGTGGTCCGCGTTCGCGCGGGCCCACGTGGTAACGGTGAACGAGGCGAGGTCCGACGACGAGCCGTTGACGATCACGGTGACCGGCCCCGGCAAGGGTGTCGCGGCGTACGCCCACCTGCAGCTGCGCCTCGAGCGCCACGCGGAGGCGGTCGTCGTCCTCGACCACCGCGGCTCGGGCACGGTCGCGGCGAACACGGAGCTCGTCGTGTCCGACGGCGCGAAGCTCGTGGTCGTGGAGGTCCACGACTGGGCCGACGACGCGGTGTACGTGGGTGCCCAGCACCTCTCGATCGGGCGCGACGCGACGATCCGGCACACGTCCGTCACCCTCGGCGGTGACCTCGTCCGGCTCTCGCCGGTGGTCAACTACCGGGCGCCCGGCGGCGACGCCGAGCTCGACGGGCTGTACTTCGCCGACGGCGGGCAGCACTTCGAGCAGCGCCTGCTCGTGGACCACTCGGTGCCGAACTGCCGCTCGCGCGTGATGTACAAGGGCGCCCTGCAGGGCGCGGAGCACGGCTCGCCGGCGCACACCGTCTGGGTCGGCGACGTGCTCATCCGCAAGGCGGCCGAGGGCACCGACACCTACGAGCTCAACCGCAACCTGCTGCTCACCGACCACGCCCGCGCCGACTCGGTGCCGAACCTCGAGATCGAGACCGGCGAGATCCTCGGTGCCGGGCACGCCTCGGCGACGGGACGGTTCGATGACGAGCAGCTGTTCTACCTGATGTCCCGCGGCATCGAGGAGGCGGTGGCGCGGCGCCTGGTCGTGCGCGGGTTCTTCGGCGAGGTCATCCAGAAGGTCCGCGTGCCTGCGCTGCGCGACCGGCTCGAGGCGGCCGTCGAGGCCGAGCTCGAGGCCATCGGAACTTGATCATGGCTGGTACGTGATCCCGGCCGCCACCCAGCCACTCGCCGTCCCCCACCACACAGACGCTTCGTTCGAAAGAGGCTTGATGTCCACCCTCGAGATCCGCGACCTGCACGTCGAGGTCGAGACCGAGTCCGGCCCGAAGGAGATCCTGCGCGGCGTCGACCTGGCCGTGAACTCGAACGAGACCCACGCGATCATGGGTCCGAACGGTTCCGGCAAGTCCACGCTCGCCTACTCGATCGCGGGCCACCCGAAGTACACGGTGACGCAGGGCGAGGTCCTCCTCGACGGCGAGAACGTCCTGGAGATGGCCGTCGACGAGCGCGCCCGCGCGGGCCTCTTCCTCGCGATGCAGTACCCCGTCGAGGTACCCGGCGTCTCGATGTCGAACTTCCTGCGATCCGCGGCCACGGCCACCCGTGGCGAGGCGCCGAAGGTGCGCCATTGGGTCAAGGAGGTCAAGAACGCGATGACCGACCTCGAGATCGACCCGGCGTTCGCCGAGCGCTCGGTCAACGAGGGCTTCTCCGGCGGTGAGAAGAAGCGCCACGAGGTGCTCCAGCTCGCGCTGCTCAAGCCGCGCTTCGCCGTGCTCGACGAGACCGACTCCGGCCTCGACGTCGACGCGCTGCGCGTGGTGTCGAAGGGCGTGAACGACTACAGGGCGTCCTCCGACGTCGGGATCCTGCTGATCACCCACTACACCCGCATCCTGCGCTACATCGCGCCGGACAAGGTGCACGTGTTCGTGAACGGCCGGGTCGCCGAGTCCGGCGGCCCCGAGCTCGCCGAGGAGCTCGAGGAGAACGGCTACGTGCGCTTCACGGGAACCAAGGAGGAGCAGCCGGTATGACCGCTCTCGCACCTGCGTCGTCGACGGCGGGTGCGACCCTGGATGTCGAGAAGATCCGCGCGGACTTCCCCATCCTGAGCCGCACCGTGCGCGACGGGAAGCCGCTGGTCTACCTCGACTCGGGCGCCACGTCGCAGCGCCCCCGCCAGGTGCTCGACGCCGAGCGGGCGTTCCTCGAGACGTCCAACGCGGCCGTGCACCGCGGCGCCCACGCGCTCGCGGAGGAGGCGACCGACGCCTACGAGTCGGCACGCTCCCGGGTCGCGGCGTTCATCGGCGCCGACCCCGGCATCGACACCTCGGAGATCGTGTTCACCAAGAACGCGACCGAGGCGCTGAACCTGGTCGCGTACGGGATGTCGAACGCGACCGTCTCTGACGACCCCGCGGCCCGGCGCTTCCGGGTCGGCCCGGGCGACGAGGTCGTCGTCACCGAGATGGAGCACCACGCCAACCTCGTGCCGTGGCAGGAGTTCTGCCGGCGCACCGGCGCCACGCTGCGCTGGTTCTCCGTCACGCCGGACGGGCGCCTCGACCTGGACTCGCCCGAGGCGCAGGACGTCATCAACGAGCGGACCAGGGTCGTCGCGTTCACCCACCAGTCCAACGTGCTCGGCACGGTGCCCCCGGTGGCCACGCTGGTCGAGCGCGCGAAGGCCGTCGGCGCGTACACCGTGCTCGACGCCTGCCAGTCGGTGCCGCACACCCCGGTCGACGTGCACGCCCTCGGCGTGGACTTCGCGGCGTTCTCCGGCCACAAGATGCTGGGCCCCTCGGGGGTCGGGGTGCTCTACGGGCGGCGTGAGCTGCTCGAGGCGCTGCCTCCGTTCCTCACCGGCGGGTCGATGATCGAGCTGGTCCACATGGAGGGCTCGACGTACGCCGCGCCCCCGGCCCGGTTCGAGGCCGGCGTGCCGATGACCTCGCAGGCGGTCGGGCTCGGCGCTGCCGTGGACTACCTCTCGGCCATCGGCATGGAGCACGTCCACGCCCACGAGAACACCCTCACCGCCGCCGCGCTCGACGGCCTGCAGGCCATCGACGGCGTCACGATCATCGGCCCGCGCAACACCGAGGCGCGCGGGGGGGCGGTGTCGTTCGAGATCGCCGGCGTGCACCCCCACGACGCCTCGCAGGTGCTCGACGACTCCGGCATCGCGGTGCGCGTCGGGCACCACTGCGCCTGGCCGCTGCACCGCGCGTTCGGGGTGCAGAGCTCGATCCGAGCGAGCTTCCACGTCTACAACACCCTCGACGAGGTGCGGGCGCTGCTGGACGGCGTGCACCGTGTGCAGGACTTTTTCTCCGGCGGCGGCGTTGCTCTCTGAGGAGGTGCCGTGAAGCTCGAGACGATGTACCAGGAGATCATCCTGGACCACTACCGCAATCCGCACGGCCGCGGCCTGCGCGACCCGTACGACGCCGAGGTCCACCACGTGAACCCGACCTGCGGCGACGAGGTCACCCTGCGGGTGCACCTCGACGGCTCCGGACGCGACGCCAAGGTGGTCGACGTCTCCTACGACGCGCTCGGCTGCTCGATCAGCCAGGCCGCGACGTCGGTGCTCAACGACCTCGTCGTCGGGCACACGGTCGGCGAGTCCTTCGACGTGCTCTCGGCCTACCAGGAGATGGTGCAGGGCCGGGGGAAGGTCGAGCCCGACGAGGACGTCCTCGACGACGCGGTGGCGTTCGCGGGTGTGGCCGCCTACCCGGCGCGCGTCAAGTGCGCGCTTCTGGGCTGGCTGGCGTTCAAGGACGCGGTGGCCCAGGCTGACGCGAACGCTCCCGAGTTGGAGGGACAGGCATGACCGAGACCGAGACGCCGCGCGGCGCCGAGGGGATGCCCGACGCCCCGGCGCCGAAGGCCGACACCCCGTCGATCGACGACCTCGAGGAGGCCATGCGCGACGTCGTCGACCCGGAGCTCGGGATCAACGTCGTCGACCTCGGGCTGCTCTACGGCATCGACGTGCACGCCGAGGACGCCGGCACCGTCGCGACCCTCGACATGACGCTGACCTCGGCCGCCTGCCCGCTGACCGACGTCATCGAGGACCAGTCCCGTGCGGCGCTCACGCACGGCCCCGGTGGCGGGCTCGTCGACGACGTCCGCATCAACTGGGTGTGGATGCCCCCGTGGGGTCCCGACAAGATCACCGACGACGGCCGCGAGCAGCTCCGGGCCCTCGGCTTCACCGTTTGAGCTTCGCTCCCGTGCGTGCGTTTCCGTGCTCCAGCACGGAAACGCACGCACAGGAGCGTCAGCTCGAACGACGCACCACGTGCGGCTTGAGGTGCTTGTAGCCGCGGACGTTCAGCGGGGGGACCGAGCGCAGCTCGACGTCGATCCCCAGGTCGCGGACGGCGTCGGTGAGCTCGTCGTCCAGCAGGGTCGTGCCCGGGCGCGCGTGGGAGGTCAGCCGGCTCGCGATGTTCACCACCGGGCCATAGACGTCGCCGTAGCGGGGGAGCACCTCGCCGTAGGCCAGGCCGATCCGCAGCGTCATGCGACCGTCCTCGTCCGGGACCTCGCCGTGCAGGTCGGAGGCGATCTCGAGCACGGCCGCGACGTCGGGGCACGCGAACAGCACCTCGTCGCCGAGGGTCTTCACGATCCGCCCGCCATGGCGCGACACCACGTCGGTGCTGACGCTCTCGAAGCGCTCCAGCAGCGAGCGCAGCTCGTCGGCGTCGACCGCGCGCGACAACGCCGTGAAGCCCACCAGGTCTGCGAAGCCGACGGCGGTGCGCGCCGCGCCCCCTCCACCGTCCTCGTCGGGCTCGGCCCCGGCGATCGTCGACAGCATCCGCCCGGCGGTTACGGTCAGGTGCCGCCGCCAGGTGTAGGCCTGCAGCTTCTCGAGCAGCGGCACGAGGGTGCGGACGGAGTCGACGACGGCGTCCGGGTCGTCCAGCGTGCCGCGGTCGGCGATGGTCCGCCGCAGCAGGTTGGCCTGCCACTCCGCGAGCCGGGCCATGCTCTGGCCCAGGGTCCGCGCGATCGCGAGCGCCTCGGCCTCGTCGAGCGACTCGTCGCCGAGGAGCTCCTCCACCAGGGAGAGCGCGTCGAGGTCGGCCTGGGCGAACGCGGGGATGTCGTCGGGGACGCGCGGGAACCCGAGCGCGCTCCACAGCCGCGCGGTCTGCTCGAGGCCGACCCCGGCGCGCTCCGCGACGTCCCCACGCCGCAGGAAGCGCTCACCGCCCAGCAGGAAGTCCTCGACCTCCCGCTGCGCCTCACCCCAGCGCGCCGACGGATCCTCCGGCGACGTCGCGCTCACGTCGTGTGGACGATGAGGACGTCCGTCGGGGCCTTCCGGGAGATGCCCTGCGGGACCGAGCCGAGCAGACGGCCGGACAGGCTGTTGAGACCGCGATTGCCGATGACGAGCAGGTCCGCCTTGCGGTCGTTGACGACGTCGGTGACCACCTCGATCGGGTCGCCCTCGACGGCCACGGTCTCGACCTCGCCGACGCCCTTCGCGGCGGCGCGCTCCTTGGCGTCGCGCAGCGTCTCCTCGGCGGGGGTCGAGCCGACGACGTGGAACGCGGCGTCCTCCCCGAGCTGCCGTTCGGCCTCACCGGTGTTCTTGGCCGGGTGGTAGGCGCAGATGATCAGCAGCGTCGCCGAGGAGTCGGCGGCCACGGTGGCCGCGCGGTCGACGGCACGGAAGGAGGACTCGGAGCCGTCGGTCCCGACGGCGACGAGCTGGTAGGCGCCCATGGCGTGCTCCGATCTCGGGGATGTGTCCGGACGGGGGGAACGAACGTGTACCGGAGGGGGCCGCATGCTAGCGCGATGACCCGGACGGAGACTGTCGACCCCCCGGTCGGCCGCGGTCAGACGCGTTGCCCCTCACCCGGCCCACACAGCGTTCCCGCCACGAGGTGCCCGCGCAGCCTCGGGTTCAGTCGTGCGAACACGCAGAGCATCGCCCGCGTCGCCGCGATGACGTCGTCGTCGGACCCGTCGGAGCCCAGGTACGCGCGCCGGTGCGCGGCGGGCAGCGAGAAGAACCGGTCGAAGAACTCCGGCATCTCACCCGGGGGAAGGCGCAGGAGCACGTCGAGCCCGCGGCGGCGCATCCCGTGCACGACGCGGGCCGGACGACCGCGTACGGCGCGTCGGGCCCTGCTCGTTCGACCGGCCGCGTCGATCACCGCAGCATCGTCCGGTCGAGTGGCGAGTGCGTCAGCCAGTCGAGTGGCCGTCCGGAGCGAGCGCGCCACGGAGAAGCCGGACGCCGGGTGGACGAGGGGCGCCGCGGCACCCAGGGCGACGACGCCGGCGGGGGAGCGGTGAGCCGGGGTGTCGACCGGGAAGCGCACGTGCTCGACATGTGCTGGGTCGTCGAGCGGGATCTCCGCGTCGCGCAGGCCGGCCGCGCGCAGCCGGCGGCGGAGGCGTCCGGCGAGCTCGGGCAGCGGCAGACCCGGCCGGCGGGCCAGCGAGGTCTCCTCGAGCAGCACCCGGCCGCCGCCGAGCGGCACGGCGTAGAGGAACGTCGGCCACCCGGGCGCGCCGTGCAGCGGTCGCCAGTCCATGAACAGCAGCCGGCCGTCGGTCACCCGCGCCGCGGTGTCCTCGTCGACGACGACGCCGACCGCGGTCTGTTCGGCTCGACGGCCCCCGCGGGAGCCGGTCGAGAGCGCCTGTGCGGCGCCGGTGGCGTCGGCCACCAGGTCCGCGGCGAGCTCGCTCCCGTCCGCGAGCACCACCCGTCCGGACCCGGCGGCGACCACCCGTCCCCGCCTTACCCGCACCCCGTCGTCGTGCAGCTCCCGCTGCAGCGCCGGGGTGTCGAGGATCGCGTACTCGTCCTCGAGGCGGTGCGCGCGCGTCGCGATCGCCCACCCGACGTCGTGGGCGGCCACGATCCCGGGCGGCAGCACGTCCGGCCCGCCGTCGGGGAGCTCGTGGCACCAGGCGCCGTAGGTGTGACGCCAGACACGGTCCGGCCGGGGATCGACGAGGACGACGTCGAGCCCGCGCCGGGCAGCGGCGCGCGCCGCCGACCAGCCGGCGGGTCCACCGCCGGCGACCAGCAGATCGGCCCGGCTCAGTCCGGGCCGGTGCCCATCTCGCGGTCCCACGCGCGCAGCGTCTCGCGATCACGCTTGGCCCGCGCGTTCCAGTCCCGCATCGTCTGGGGGTACCCGGTGACGGTCACGTCGTAGATCGGCACGCCGCACCTGCGGGCGAGGCGCGCCGCGGCCCGCGGGGTCCCGACGCGACGGCGGGTCCACTCGCCGTCGACCGCCACGGCCACCACGGTCGTGTCGGTCGCGGTGGTCTCGGGCTCGACGAAGAACTCCACGCCGGTGCGCGTGCGCGCGAAGGAGCGCAGGTGCTCGAGGTCGGCCGCCCCGCCCTCGCGGTCGAGGACCTGGCGCCTGCCGTCGGCGCCCACCCCGCCACCCGATGCGCCGCCGCGCAACCAGCTGAACAGGCCCATGTGGCCCAGTGTCCCCGATCTCGGGCCGGAAAGCTGTGAAGGGCATCCATGGGCAGCCCGTCACGACCTACCCGGCGGCGAGGGTGCCGCCGTCGATGCGCACCGTCTCCCCGGTGATCCAGGACGCGGCGTCGGTGCAGAGGAACCCCACGAGCGCGGCGACGTCACCGGGGTCGCCGAGCCGCTTGAGCGGGTAGCGGTCGGCGACGCCCTGCTCGTCGGCGGTGTAGAGCGCCTCGGCGAAGCGGGTCCTGACGATCGCCGGCGCCGCCGCGTTGACGCGGATGCGCGGGCCCAGCTCGGCGGCGAGCTCCTCGGTGAGGCGGATCACGGCGGCCTTGGAGGCCCCGTACGCGGCGATCGCCCGGGTCGAGCGCAGGCCCGCCACCGAGGCCACGTTGACGACGCAGCCGCCGTGCTCGCCCATCCATGCCGCGTGCGCCTGCTGGACGAAGCCCAGGGCGGCGACCACGTTGACGTCGAAGATCTTCGAGACGGCGCCGAGGTCGGCCTGCATGAGCGGCCCGTAGACCGGGTTGATGCCGGCGTTGTTGACCAGCACGTCCAGGCGCCCGAAGCGCGCGACGGTCTCGGCGACGGTGGCGGCGCGGGCCTCGCCGTCGCCGGCATTGCCCGGGCGGGCGAGTACGCGCTCCCCCGCGCCGAGCCCGTCGGCGGCGGCGGCGAGCTCGTCGGGCTTGCGCGCGGTGATCGTCACGCTCGCGCCCCGCGCGAGCAGGTCGGCGGCGATGGCGAGCCCGATCCCGCGGCTCGCCCCCGTGACCAGGGCGACCTTGCCGTCCAGACGGTCGCGCGGCCCGCCGGGGGAGGGCGCGTCCTTGGTGACGCTCATGACAGGCGACCCTAGCCACGTCGGTTCCGCGGGGCCGGGGACCGTCGGGAACGCTCACCTACACTGGAGGTGCACCGCCCGCGGCGAGACGCGCGGCCCTGGCGCCAGGTGTCCCCTCTGCGCCCGTCGCGACCGCCGCACCCGTCGTCCACCGACGCGACCACGACCCGGATGAGGCCCAACCTGTGATCACCGCGTCCGATCTCGAGCTGCGCGCCGGCTCCCGGGTCCTGCTCGCGGGGGTCACCCTGCGCGTGCAGCCCGGGGACCGGATCGGCCTGGTCGGGCGCAACGGTGCCGGCAAGACGACCTCGCTGCGCGCCCTCGCGGGGGAGTCGGAGCCCTACGGCGGCGCGATCCGCTCGTCGGGCCCCCTCGGATATCTCCCGCAGGACCCCCGCGAGGGGGACCTCTCGGTCCTCGCCCGCGACCGCGTGCTGTCCGCGCGCGGTCTCGACCAGCTCCTGCGGGACATGGAGAAGGCGCAGACCGCGATGGCCGAGCTCGCCGACGACGCCGAGCGCGACCGGGCGGTCGCCCGCTACGGACGGCTCGAGACGCGGTTCGCCGACCTCGGCGGGTACGCCGCCGAGAGCGAGGCCGGGCGGATCTGCTCGAACCTCGGTCTGCCCGACCGGGTGCTCGCGCAGTCGCTCGAGACGCTCTCCGGCGGCCAGCGCCGCCGGGTGGAGCTCGCGCGGATCCTCTTCGCCGCCTCGGGCGACGGCGGACACGCCGGGACGACGCTGCTCCTCGACGAGCCGACCAACCACCTCGACGCCGACTCGATCTCGTGGCTGCGCGGCTTCCTCAAGGGCCACGAGGGCGGCGTGGTGATCATCAGTCACGACACCGAGCTGCTCGCCGACGTCGTCACCAAGGTGTGGTTCCTCGACGCCACCCGCGGCGAGCTCGACGTCTACAACATGACGTGGAAGAACTACCTGCGCGCCAGGGCCGACGACGAGGCACGGCGGCGCCGCGAGCGCGCGAACGCCGAGAAGAAGGCGTCGGCGCTGCAGGCCCAGGCCGCGAAGATGGGCGCCAAGGCGACGAAGGCCGTGGCCGCCAAACAGATGCAGCGCCGGGCGACCGCACTGCTCGAGGGTCTCGACGAGGAGCGGGTGTCCGACCGGGTGGCCGCCATCCGGTTCCCGACCCCGCGAGCGTGCGGCAGGACCCCGCTCACCGCCTCCGGACTCTCGAAGAGCTACGGCTCGCTCGAGGTGTTCACCGGGGTCGACCTGGCGGTGGATCGGGGTTCGCGCGTGGTGATCCTCGGGCTCAACGGCGCGGGGAAGACGACGCTGCTGCGCATCCTCTCCGGGGTGGAGACGCCCGACACCGGCGAGGTGATCCCGGGCCACGGGCTGCGCACCGGGTACTTCGCCCAGGAGCACGACACCCTCGACATGGGCCGCACGGTCTGGCAGAACGCCCGCTCGGCCGCGCCCGACACCCCCGAGCAGCAGCTGCGGACGCTGCTCGGGGCGTTCCAGTTCACCGGCGAGCAGCTCGAGCAGCCCGCCGGCACGCTTTCTGGCGGCGAGCGGACCCGCCTGGCCCTCGCCGGGCTGTCCTCCGCCGCGAACGTGCTGCTGCTCGACGAGCCGACCAACAACCTGGACCCGGCCTCGCGGGAGAAGGTGCTCGACGCGCTCCGCCACTACGAGGGGGCCGTGGTCCTCGTGACGCACGACCCGGGCGCGGTCGAGGCGCTCGAGCCGGAACGGGTCATCCTCCTGCCCGACGGCACCGAGGACCTCTTCTCGGCCGAGCACCTGGAGCTCGTCGAGCTGGCCTGAGCGTTGGGCCGTTCGGTCGAACGGAGCGGGGAAGGGCCTTCGTGAGCTGGAACGATCGAGCGCTGGGCCGCCCGGGCGGATGTCGATCCGAACGGCGCAACCGCTCACCGATCATGTGAAATGTGCCGTGGCGCACACCGGCTCTCACGATCATCATGGGTCCACCGGGCACCGTCCGGGAGAGGGGTGGACCGAACCATGGCCGATCTGAAGAAGGGCGCCCGCATCACGGGCGACCAGCGGGACAAGCTCGCCTCGGACCTCAAGAAGAAGTACGAGAAGGGCGCGAGCATCCGCTCGCTCGCCGAGTCGACGGGCCGGTCGTACGGCTTCGTGCACCGGGTGCTCTCCGAGTCGGGCGTGACGCTGCGCGGCCGCGGTGGAGCCACCCGCACCAAGAAGTCCTGACAGCACCAGGACCGTTCCTCTGCCCACGGCGAATACCGCGCCTGGGCGCGAGCGCGATCTCCCGTCCTCGCGGATACTCGTCGGCGCACCGGCGGACCACCACCCGCCGGAACGTGACCCGCGCCTGCTCGTCCGCTTGACCTCAACGAACGTCGAGGTCGCACGCTCGGTGCCGAGGTCCGAGCGAACGGGGTGAGTCGGCGTGGAGAACGCCTGGATGCTGATGATGTCGATGTCGCGCGGGGACTCCCTCCCGCGCTCGGTGCCCCGCGGCACGCTCGGCCGCATCTGGCGCTTCGCCGCGGCGCACCATCGGATGCTCTACGGCTTCCTCGCGCTCACCACGCTCTCGGCCGTGATCGCGGTGCTCGTGCCCGTGCTGGCCGGACGGGTCGTCGACGCGATCGTGCACCGGACGACGCTCGGTGCCGTGGTCACCATCGCCGTGGCGATCGCCGGCCTCGCCGTCGTCGACTCGCTGTCCGGACTGGCCGAGCGGTGGATGAGCTCGCGGATCGGCGAGGGGCTGATCTACGACCTGCGGCGTGCGGTGTTCTCGCACGTCCAGTCGATGCCGGTCGCGTTCTTCACCCGCACCAGGACGGGTTCCCTGGTCAGCCGGCTGAACAACGACGTCATCGGCGCACAGCGGGCGTTCACCTCGACGCTCTCGGGCCTCGTCACCAACGTCATCCAGCTCGTGCTCACGGTCGCCGTGATGATCACCCTCGCCTGGCAGGTCACCCTGCTCGCGCTCGTCCTGCTGCCTATCTTCATCCTGCCCGCCCGGCGGATGGGCCGGACGATCGCCGCCCTCCAGCGCGAGTCGGCCAACCTCAACGCGGCCATGACCGGCCAGATGACCGAGCGGTTCTCGGCCGGGGGCGCGACGCTGGTCAAGCTCTTCGGGCGCCCGGAGGCCGAGGCCGAGGAGTTCGGGGACCGGGCCGACCGGGTGCGGGCCATCGGGGTGCGCACCGCCATGGCCAACCGGGTGTTCATGACCAGCCTGACCCTGGTCAGCTCCCTCGCGCAGGCGATGGTCTACGGGGTGGGCGGCTGGCTCGCGTTCACGGGCCGGATCGACGCGGGCACCGTTGTCACCCTCGCCCTCCTGCTGACCCGGCTCTACGGCCCGCTGACCCAGCTCGCGAACGCCCGCGTCGACGTCATGAGCGCGCTGGTGAGCTTCGAGCGGGTCTTCGAGGTGCTCGACCTGCGTCCGGCCATCGTCGAGCGTGCCGACCCGACGCCACTCCCGGCGCACAGGCCGGTCGGGGTGCGCCTGCGCGGGGTCCGCTTCACCTACCCCAGCGCGGACGAGGTCTCGCTGGCCAGCCTCGAGGAGGTCGCGACCCTCGAGGCCGTCGAGAACACCGAGGTGCTGCACGGAGTGGACCTCGAGGTCGGACCCGGGCAGATGCTCGCGCTGGTCGGTCCCTCGGGAGCGGGCAAGTCCACGATCGCCTCGCTCGTCCCTCGCCTCTACGACGTGGACGCCGGCGCGGTGGAGGTGGGTGTGGCGGGTGCCTGGACCGACGTGCGCGACGTGTCCTTCGCCGACCTGCGCGCGACCGTCGGTGTCGTCACCCAGGACGGCCACCTCTTCCACGACACGGTGGCCGGCAACCTGCGCTACGCGAAGCCCGACGCGACCGACGCCGAGCTGCTCACCGCCCTCGAACGTGCGCGCCTGGGCCCGCTGCTGCGCCAGCTCCCCGAGGGCCTCGACACCGTGATCGGTGAGCGGGGCTACCGGCTCTCGGGCGGGGAGCGCCAGCGGCTGACGATCGCGCGCCTGCTGCTCGCCGCCCCCCGCGTCGTGATCCTCGACGAGGCCACGGCGCACCTCGACTCGGAGTCGGAGGTCGCGGTGCAGGAGGCCCTGGCGGAGGCGCTCGTCGGGCGCACGGCCATCGTCATCGCCCACCGCCTGTCCACCATCCGCAGCGCCGACACCATCGCGGTCGTCGAGGACGGGCGGGTGGTCGAGCAGGGTCCGCACGAGCTCCTGCTGGCCGGCGGGGGCCGGTACGCGGACCTGCACCACACGCAGTTCGCGCCGGCGGCGTGACGCGGCGTCGATCACGCCGAGCCCACGGTGTCGGGGTGCCGTGATAGGAGGAACACGGATGCGGCGAACACCTGCAGGGCACCGACCCGGCGTGTAGCGTCGATCGCCGTCGTTCCCGGGACCCCTGGGACGGACGGGACGCGCGGTTCGGCGAAGAGGGGTGGAGATGACTGCTCCCGTGCTCGAGCTCGACCCTGCGGCTCCGATTCCCGATCGTGCCGCGGCGGCGGCCTACGTGGCCTCGATCTGCTTCAAGCACGGGCCGCCACGGTTCGTCGGCGCCGAGCTCGAATGGCTCGTCCGCTCCGCCGCCCGTCCCGCCGACCGTCTCGATCCCGCCGTCCTCCTGCGTGCCCTCGGCCCCCACGCGCCGAGCACCCTCCGCGCCTCGATGCCCACCGAACCCGGCGCGGGCCCCGCCTCCCTCGTCCCCGATCCTCCGGAACCGCTCCCCGCGGGGAGCACGGTGACCGTCGAGCCCGGGGGCCAGGTGGAGATCGCCACCCCGCCCCTCCCGGGTCTCGCCTCCCTCGCCGACGCCGTCCACACCGACACCGCCGCGGTCCGCGCCCTGCTCGCCGCGGAGGACCTCGTCCTGGTCGACCGGGCGTCGGACCCGCTGCGTCCCCCGCGCCGCGTCCTTCGTGTCCCGCGCTACGCGGCCATGGAGGCGGCCTTCGACCGAGTCGGCCCGCACGGCCGGACGATGATGTGCTCGACGTCGGCGGTGCAGGTCTGCCTCGACGCCGGCGACGGCGCCGCGGTCGCCGATCGATGGCGGGCCCTCCACGAGCTCGGGCCTACCCTGGTCGCCACCTTCGCGAACTCCCCGGCCGTGCACGGCCGCCGCACCGGCTGGAAGTCCTCGCGCATGGCGAGCTGGCTGACGCTCGACCCCGAGCGCACCCGGCCGCCGGCGGCCCTCGGTCCCGACCCGGCGGCCGAGTGGGCCGAGCGGGCCCTCGACACCAGCCTGCTGTGCGTCCGGCGCGACGGCACGTGGAGCGCGCCGCCGGCCGTGACGTTCGGTGACTGGATCGACGGCCATGGCGGGCTCGACGTCCGGCCGACCCGCGAGGACCTCGACTACCACCTGACCACGCTCTTCCCGCCGGTCCGTCCGCACGGACACGTCGAGGTGCGCTACCTCGACCAGCAGCCCGGCGACGAGTGGGCGGTGCCGGTCGCGGTGGTCATCGCACTGCTCGAGGACCCGGCCACGCTCGACCGGGCCCGCGACGCCGTCGCCCCCGCCACCGACCGCTGGGCGTCCGCGGCCCGCCACGGACTGGCGGACGGCGTGCTGCGCCGCGCCGCGCACACCGTCGTCGAGCTCGCCCACCAGCGCCTGCTGACCACCGATCCCGGCCTCGCCGGCCTGGTCGGGGAGGTGGCCGAACGTCGTGTCCTGCGCGGGCTGTGCCCCGCGGACACCTCGGTCGCCGAGCCCGGCGAGGACGAGCTGTGTCCCGCCGGGGAGAGCCCCTACCCGGACGACCCCCTACCCGGCCGACTCGAGCCCGGAGGCGATCACGCATGACGACCGACCCGTCCGCCGAGGTCGGCGCCCGCTACCCCGCCGAGCTGCGCCACCGTCTGGCCGAGGAGCTGCACACCGCCCGTCGTCGCACGCAGGCGCTGACCGACGCCGTCGACGACGCCGAGCTCTCGCGCCAGCACTCCCCGCTGATGTCGCCGCTGCACTGGGACATGGCGCACATCGCGAACATGGAGGACCTCTGGCTGGTGCGCCGTGCCACCCCGGGTGACGACCCGACACCGGGGGTCCGCGAGGACATCGACCACCTCTACGACGCCTTCACCAACCCCCGCGCGGGTCGTCCGGGGCTACCGCTGCTCGACCCGGTCGAAGCGCGCGCCTACGGGGCCGCGGTGCGCGAGCGCGCGCTGGCCATCCTCGAGCAGGCGGGTCCCGACGGTCGTCCGCTGCTCGACGACGGGTTCGTGTACGGCATGATCGCCCAGCACGAGCAGCAGCACGTGGAGACGATGCTCGCCACCCACCAGTTGCGCGTCGGGCCGAAGGCCCTGCACGCGCCGCCGCCTCCGGCGTCGTCGCGGGCCCGCGAGCTGGCCGGCACCGAGGTGTTCCACCCCGGCGGGGAGTTCACGATGGGCACCGACGCCACCGGGTCCGATCTCTGGGCCCTGGACAACGAGCGGCCCGCCCACCGCGTCGCGGTCGCGGACTTCCACCTCGACGCCGCGCCCGTGACCAACGCCGAGTACGCCCGCTTCCTCGACGACGGCGGGTACACCCGGCGCGAGCTGTGGTCCGACGCCGGGTGGCAGCACATCACCGACGAGGGCTGGACCGCGCCCATGACCTGGGAGCACGTCGACGGCGCGTGGCACCGCACCTCGTTCGGCGAGCGGCAGCCGATCCCCGACGTCGCCGACCAGCCGGTGATGCACGTGTGCTTCCACGAGGCGCTGGCCTACGCCACGTGGGCCGGCAAGCGCCTGCCCACCGAGGTGGAGTGGGAGTACGCGGCGCGGCACGACCCGGCGTCGGGACGGACCCGGCGGTTCCCGTGGGGCGACGACGACCCGACCCCCGAGCACGCCAACCTCGACCAGCGCCACCTCCAGCCGGCGCCCGTGGGCGCCTACCCGGGCGGTGCGTCCCCGCTCGGGGTGCACCAGCTCGTCGGCGACGTCTGGGAGTGGTGCGACTCGGGCTTCGAGGGCTACCCGGGCTTCGCGCCGTTCCCCTACAAGGAGTACTCCGAGGTGTTCTTCGGCGGCGACTTCCGGATGCTGCGGGGCTCGTCGTTCGGGGTGGGCATCGTCAACGCCCGGACCACGTTCCGGAACTGGGACCTGCCGATCCGGCGGCAGATCTTCTCCGGGTTCCGCTGCGCCCGGGACGCCTGACCCGATGTGCCGACACCTGGCCCATGTGGGCCCCCGGCCGGTCACCCTCGCCTCGCGGGTCACCGAGCCGTCGCACTCCCTGCTCGTGCAGGCCTACGCGCCCGCGGACATGCGCGGCGGCGGCACGGTGAACGCCGACGGCTTCGGCGTCGGCTGGTACGCCCCGGACGGGTCGGCGCACTCCTACCGCGCCCCCGTCCCGATGTGGACCGACGGCTCGTTCCTCGACCTCGCCACCACGGTGGAGAGCTCCGCGTTCGTCGCCGCGGTGCGCTCGGCCACCGTCGGGATGCCGGTGTCGGTGGGGGCGTGCGCGCCGTTCCGGGACGGCGATCGGATCTTCAGCCACAACGGCGTCGTGCGGGGCTGGCCGGACACCCTGGCCGACCTCGCGGCCGAGCTCGACACCCGGGCGCTGATGACGCTCGACGCGCCCACCGACTCGGCGGTCCTCTGGGCGCTGGTGCGCCGTCACCTCGACGCCGGGAAGGATCCGGTCGACGCCGTGCTCGACGTCGTCACCCGCACCCTCGCGGCCGCGCCCGGCTCGCGGCTGAACCTCCTGCTCGTCACCAGGGACGCCACCGGGGAGCCGACGCTGGTCTCGACCGCCGTGGACCACGCGCTGTCCTACCTGGCCGGGCCCGACGGCACGACGATCGCGTCCGAGCCCCTCGACGACGAGCCCGGCTGGACGCCCGTGGCGGACCTGTCCGCCGTCGTCGTGCGCGGTCGCACCGCCGCCCCCGAGGTCCTCCCGCTGACCTGATCCTCCCCATGACCTGATTTCGCGGCCGCCGCGCCGCCCTCCGACGACGTCCCCGACGCCGTGAACCAGGCCCGCCCCTGTCCGGGGGATGCCGCAACCGAACGGACGTGACACCCCGCCGTGAACATCCCAGCCACCCTGCCGAGCCTCGCCGTGCATCTGACCGAGGCCGACGCCGACGCGGCTCTGCGCGAGGACGCGCGCCGCGGCCTGACGTCGACCCCCAAGGTGCTGCGCCCGCAGTGGCTCTACGACGCCCGCGGCTCGGAGCTCTTCGAGGAGATCACCGCCCAGCCGGAGTACTACCCGTTCATCGCGGAGCGCGAGGCACTGACGACAGGCGCCGAGGAGATCGCGCGCCTCGCGGAGGCCGACACGTTCGTGGAGCTGGGTTCGGGATCCTCGACCAAGTCGACGTTGCTGCTCGACGCCCTCTCGCGCACCGGGACGCTGCGCCACTACGTCCCCGTCGACGTGTCGGCGGCCGCCCTGGAGGAGGCCGTCCCGGGGCTCGTCGCGAACTACCCCGACCTCGAGGTGCACGGCGTCGTCGGGGACTTCATCGCCGACCTGCGCAGCGTGCCGAAGGTCGGCCGGCGGCTGGTCGTGCTGCTCGGTGGGACGATCGGCAACTTCGAGCCCGACGACCGCCGCCGCTTCCTCGCCACGCTGGCCGACACCCTCGACGAGGGCGAGCACTTCCTCGTCGGCACCGACCTGATCAAGGACGAGGAGACGCTCGTCGCGGCCTACGACGACGCGGCAGGCGTCACCGCGGCCTTCGAGCTCAACGCGCTGGAGGTCCTCAACCGCGTGCTCGGGGCCGACTTCGACGTCGACGCCTTCTCCTACGTCGCGGCCTGGGTGCCGCAGGCGAGCCGGATCGAGATGCGGGTCCGGGCCGAGCGGGCGATGACCGTGTCGGTCCCCGCGCTCGACCTCGGCGTCGAGTTCGCCGAGGGCGAGGAGATGCGCACCGAGATCTCGACGAAGTTCACGCGCGGGGGGATCGCCGGCGAGCTCGAGGCGGCCGGGTTCGACGTCGCGCACTGGCTCACCGACCCGGCCGGGCGCTTCGGCCTGACCCTGGCGCGGCGCCGCGCCCGATGATCGGATGACGCGGTGAACGCGCTGGACCGCGATCGCTGGGACCGGCGGTTCGCGACCGTCGGCCCCGGCGTGCCCGGCCCGCCGTCGGCGCTGATCGGGCGCGAGGAGCTCGTGCCGACCTCGGGCACGGCCCTCGACCTGGCCTGCGGGCGCGGCACCGTCGCGGTGTGGCTCGCCGGGCGCGGGCTCACGACGACGGCCCTCGACGTCTCGCCGGAGGCGCTGCGGCTGACCGCGGAGCTCGCCGCCGGACGTGGGGTCGACGTCGCCACGGTGCGGGCCGACCTCGACGACGGCCTGCCGGCGGCGGTCACCGGCCCGTTCGACGTGGTCGTCTGCCAGCGGTTCCGCGACCCCGGGCTCTACCCGGCGCTACCGCGGCTGCTCGCGCCCGGCGGGCTGCTCGTCGTCACGACCCTCTCGACCGTGGGTGACGTCGGCGGGTCCTTCCGCGCCGGGCCGGGAGAGCTGCGCGCCGCCTTCGGGCACCTCGACGTCCTCGTCGACGAGGAGGAGAACGGCGAGGCCCACCTGGTCGCCCGGACCTGAGCTCGGTGGTGATCAACGGGCACCTGGCGGGGTCATGCGCTGCCCAGGACCCCGCCAGGTGCCAGTTGATCACGCCCTGGCGTCCACGTCACCTCCTCGCCCTTGACCGAGCAGCTCGGCCGCCCCGTCGAGGAGATGCTCGCGGAGACCCACCACGGCGCCCACGGCACGACGTCGAGCCTGAACGCGCTGGTCATGCGCCAGGTGCCCGACGTCGGGTTCCTCACCTGGAGGCCGAGTGCCTCGACGTCGTGGACTGGGTCGCGCTCGAGGTGCCCGACAACGCCGCGGTCGGCTGCATCCCGGGCGACCGGGTGATGGACGCCGCGCGGGGGCTCGACCTCTCCGGGGCGGACGCGCTGGTGATCTCCGCGTGCGTGCAGATGCCGTCGCTGCCGCTGATCCCGCGCGCCGAGGCCGAGTTCGGCCTGCCCGTGCTCTCGGCCGCGACGGCCGGCGCGTTCTGCCTGCTCCGCTCGCTCGGCCTGTCGACCGAGCTGCCCGACGCCGGGTCGCTGCTCCGGGCCCGCGCGGACGTGCCGTCCGGCTAGCCGTCGGTATCGTCGCCGCCCATGAGCTCGCCGGAACCCGCTGCTGCGAACGGCCGCGCCTCGGCGCGGCGCGAGCTCGTCGAGGCCCAGATCTACGAGCAGGCCACCCGGCTGTTCGCCGAGCGGGGCTTCGCCGGCACCAGCCTGCAGGATGTCGCCGACGCGATGGGGATGACGCGCTCGGCGCTCTACTACTACGTGCGCAACAAGGACCAGCTGCTCGCCCAGCTGGTGACCGAGATCACCTCGGGTCCCGCGGACGCGGCCGAGGAGATCGCCGGACGCGACCTGGACGCCTCCGAGAAGCTCCGCGCCCTCGTGCGGCTGATCGCGGGGCGCCAGGCCCACCACCCGGCGCGGTTCCGGCTGGTGATCCGGTCGGAGTCCGAGCTGCCCCCGGAGCTCGCGACGGCGCACGAGGCCGCCAAGCGCCGCGTGCTCGACGGGTTCGTCCGCGTGGTCGACCAGGGCGTGCGCAGCGGCGAGTTCCGCCCCCGGCCGGTGCGCACGACGGCGCTCGCCCTCATCGGCATGTGCAACTGGGTGGCCTGGTGGTTCCGGCCGGGCGGGGCGCAGTCCGCGGACGAGGTCGCCGAGCAGATGGCCGAGATGGCGCTCTCGCTGGTGGCCCAGGCGCCCGACCGGACCCCGGACTCGCCGCGCCCGGACGACCCCGCCGCGGCGCTGCACCTGCTGCGTCAGGACCTCGACTACCTCGAGCGCATCATCACGACCTCGGCGCCACCGTCGAAAGATTGACGTCGCCGTCGAACACTCCTACGCTGGAGGGCGATCGCGACGACGCAGGAGGTCGATGACATGGCTCTGGAGCACAAGGTCCGCGGGGTGGACCACACCGCGTTCCCGACGTTCGACCCGGCGGCGACGGTGCGCTTCTACCGGGACACCCTGGGCTTCCCGGTCGTGCACTCGATCTGCGCCGCGGGCTGGGGGCCGGAGGACCACCCGGACTTCATCCACTTCTTCTTCGACATCGGCAACGACGACCGGATCGCGTTCTTCTACTACTTCGGGCTCGAGCCCGTCCACGACGCCGCGCGCGGCGACGTCTACGCAGGGTTCGGGCCCGAGGTGCCGGAGTTCTTCGTGCGCTCCCGCCACCTGGCCATCCACGTCGACGACCAGGACGACCTGCTCGAGTACCGCCGCCGGCTCGACGACTCGTCGTGGCCGGTCGAGATGCAGATCCAGCACGAGACCATCGAGTCGATCTACACCCACGACCCGAACGGCTACATGGTCGAGTTCACGCGCGCGATGCGTCCGGTGACGCCCCAGGAGGACCTGGACGCCACCCTGACGATCGACGCCCTGCTCGACGTCGTGGCGGCGCCGGAGCCGACCTTCGGCAAGCTGCTCGCCCGCAAGGCCGAGCTCATCGTCGAGCGTGCGGCCGCGTGGGAACTGGAGCAGAGCCGGTGACGGCGCTCTACGTCCTCGACGTCCCCGAGAACGCCACGGTGGCCAAGGTCGCGGCCGAGGACCCGGAGGTCACCGTCGGCAAGGTCGGCCCGTACTTCGAGATCATCGCCGCCGACACGATCGTCGTCGACCGCCGCGCGACGGGCTGCCGCCACGCGGTCTGGTACAGCTGCGTCGCCGGCGTGGCCGGCGGCCGGATCGTCCAGCACGACAAGGACGCGCTGCGGGTCGAGCCGTCGTGAGCGCGCCGACCCACCGGCTGGGGGCGGGGCGGTACGTCGTCGCCGACGAACGGCCGCCGTCCACGGTCACCAGCGTCCACGAGCTGACGACGGCCGACGGTGCCACGGTGCGCGGCGTGCTCGCGACGGTCCCCGGCGCACGCACCGTCGTGTGCCTCATGCACCCGCGCCAGGACCTCACGCACCACCCGCTCGTCCCGGCGCTGCTCGCCGCCGGGACCGCGGTGTGGACCCAGCACACCCGGTCGGTGAACAACGACCTGACGTTGGTGCACGAGCAGGCCCTGCTCGACGTCGCGGCCGGCATGGTGTTCCTGCGCGAGCGGGAGTTCGACGCGATCGTCCCGCTCGGGCACTCCGGGGGCGGGACCCTCTTCGCCTACTACCTGGAGCAGGCGGCGCTCCCCGGCGCCGACCGCGTCGCCGTGACGCCGGCCGGACGGCCCACGAAGCTCGCCGACGCCGCGATGCCGGTGACCGACGGCGTCGTCCTCCTCGCGCCGCACCCGGGTCAGGGGCGCCTGCTGCTCTCCTGCATCGACCCCTCGGTGGCCGACGAGCGCGATCCGCTCGCGGCCGTGCCCGAGCTCGACCCGTTCGACCCGGCCAACGGCTTCGCCGAGCCGCCGCAGAGCTCCTCGTACTCCGCGGAGTTCCTCGACCGCTACCGCGCCGCGCAGCGGGACCGGGTCGCCCGCCTCGACGCCACGGCCCGCGCGCTGGTGGCCCGAACGGCCGAGGCCCGCGCCGCGCACCGGCGCTCGGGGGCCGCGGCCGACCGCCGCCGGGCCCTCGCGCCGCACCTGATGACCGTGTTCCGCACCGACGCCGACCCCCGCACCGTCGACCTCTCGCTCGACCCGAGCGAGCGGCCGTACGGGTCGTTGTTCGGCGCCCGCCCCGACCTGATCAACTACGGTCAGGTGGGGTTCGGCCGGTTGACCACGCCCGAGGCCTGGCTCTCGACGTGGTCGGGCCTGTCCACCTACGCCGACTTCGTGCGGTGCGCGCCCGGGGTGCGCGTGCCGACGCTGTTCGTGGAGCTCACCGGCGACCAGGCGGCGTTCCCGGCGGACTCGCGGCGGATGGTCGGGGCCCTCGGCGCCGACGACCTCACGCACCTCGCCGTGCGCGGCACCCACTTCGGCGGGGCGATCGCGCCAGGGGAGCCGACCGGCAACCAGCTCGCCGCGGCGAGGATCGTGGACTGGCTCGCCGAGCGCCACGAGCTCGCCCCGCCGGGCTGACCGGCTCGCAGGGACCAGGCCCAGGCCGGTCGTCGGACGCGGCGAGCGCTCAGGGAGCGGCGCAGACCGCGTCCTGGCCGGGCGCGGTGACCGTCTGCGAGGCGACGACCTGTCCATCCACGGCGATCCGGCACGTGAGCCGCGAGTTCGGCGGCACCCCGATGAGCGAGACCTGCATCTTCGGGTGCGGGATGTAGCCCACCGGCATCGTCATGTCGAAGGGCAGTGCGCTGAAGGTGATCTCCTGGTTGCTGCCGAGCTGCCCCACCGGCACGTAACGGCCGAACGCCGTCCCGGGGGTCGACGACGTGGCGGTGAAATGGATCATGTGGTGCACGTCGGGCGGGGGCGTGTCGCTCGAGCACGCCGCGGCCGTCAGGGCCACGGCGGCGGCGGCCAGCGCACCCGCCGTCCGGACCCAACCCCTGCGCCCCATGCGCCCTCCTGGTGCGACGACCGGCGGCCGTCGCCGGTGTGAGCGGGATCGTAGGGCACCGCCTTGGGACGCCGAGCGCACGCCTGCCGTCGTCGAGGGCTCGACGTTCGGGGGCTTCCGTCCGGCGCCGGAGGTGACATCATCGTCAGCTGACGACGCCCAAACCGGGCATCCGGGCGACAACGGTCAGGAGACGCAGCGGGTGGGTCAGCTCTACATCGACGGAGCGTGGGTGGACGCCGCCGAGGGCGGCACACGCGAGATCCGATCCCCGGCCGACGGCCGACTGGTCGCCGAGGTCAGCGAGGCGACGGCGAAGGACACCGAGCGGGCGATCGGGGCCGCGCGGGCCGCCTTCGACGACGGGCGGTGGTCGGGCGTCCCCGCCGCCGAGCGCGGCCTGCTGCTGCTGCGGGTCGCGGACCTGCTCCAGCGGGACCGTGACCGCCTCGCGCGGGCCGAGACCGACGACACCGGCAAGCGGATCGTCGAGTCCGAGATCGACATGGACGACATCACGAACTGCTTCCGCTGGTTCGGGCACCTCGCGGCCACCGACGACGGCCGGCTGGTGGACACCGGCGTGCCGAACGCCCGCAGCAGGGTCGTGCACGAGCCCGTCGGCGTGTGCTCGCTCATCACGCCGTGGAACTACCCGTTGCTGCAGACCGCCTGGAAGGTCGCCCCGGCGCTCGGGGCGGGTTGCACCTTCGTGCTCAAGCCGAGCGAGCTGACCCCGCACACGGCGATCATCCTGCTCGAACTGCTCGCCGAGGCCGGGGTGCCCGACGGCGTCGCGAACCTCGTCCTGGGCGCCGGGGCCACGGCCGGCGGCCCGCTGTCCACCGACCCGCGCGTGGACCTCGTCAGCTTCACCGGCGGCCTCGCCACCGGGAAGGTGCTCATGGCGAACGCGGCGGCGACGGTGAAGAAGGTCGCGCTCGAGCTCGGCGGCAAGAACCCGTTCGTGTGCTTCGCCGACGCCGACCACGAGACGGCGGTCGACAACATCCTCACGGGGATCTTCCTGCACTCCGGCCAGGTGTGCTCCGCCGGCGCACGGCTCGTCGTCGAGGAGTCCGCGCACGATCGGATCGTGGACGACCTGGTGAGCAGGGCCGAGCGGATTCGCCTGGGGGGTCCGGACGACCCGACCACCGAGACCGGCGCGCTGATCTCCTCGGCCCACCGCGACAAGGTCGAGGCGTACGTGGCACGCGGCGTCGCCGAGGGCGCCGTGCTGCGCTGCGGCGGCGAGCGACCCACCGACCCGCGGCTGGCGAACGGCTGGTTCTACCCGCCGACTATCCTCGACCGCTGCACCCAGGACATGTCCGTGGTGCACGACGAGTCGTTCGGCCCGGTGCTCACCGTGGAGACCTTCACCGACCTCGACGACGCCGTGCGCATCGCCAACGACACCGAGTACGGCTTGTCCGGTGCGGTCTTCTCCGCCGACGCCGGGGTGTGCGAGGAGGTCGCCGCCCGGCTGCGCCACGGCACCGTCTGGATCAACGACTTCGGTACGTACGTCCCCGCGGCGGAGTGGGGCGGGTACGGCCACTCGGGCGTCGGGCGCGAGCTCGGGCGCGCGGGTCTGGCCGAGTACCAGGAGACCAAGCACATCTGGACCAACACGCGACCCGGACCCACCGGGTGGTTCCCCTCTTCCACCACAGGGAGTGGTTCGTGAGTTCCGAGCAGGCCGCTGCGCAGACCAGCACCAGCGACGCCGAGGACGTCGACGAGTTCGGTTACCGGCCCAGCCTCGTCCGGTCCCTCGGGAGCTTTCACACCTTCGCCGCCGGGATCAGCTACATCTCCATCCTCACCGGCACCTTCCAGCTGTTCTACCTCGGCATCGGCACCGGCGGTGCCGCCTACTGGTGGTCCTGGCCGATGGTCTTCCTCGGCCAGCTCATGGTGGCGCTGTGCTTCTGCGAGCTCGCCGCCCGGTTCCCGGTGGCCGGGTCGATCTACAACTGGAGCAAGCGGCTCGGCAGCCCGCACGTCGCCTGGCTGGCCGGCTGGACGATGCTCACGGCGTCCATCGTCTCGCTCGCCGCGGTCGCGCTGGCGCTGCAGGCGACGCTGCCGGAGATCTGGTCGGGCTTCCAGTTCATCCCGGAGACCACGACGAATGCGAGCGCGCTCAACGGCGTCATCCTCGCGGCCGCCCTCATCCTGTTCACCACGCTCATCAACGCCTTCGGCACCGAGCTCATGGCGCGGATCAACTCGACGGGCGTGTTCGTCGAGCTCATCGCCGCCTGCGCGCTCATCGTCCTGCTGGCGATCAACATCGTCCGCGGGCCGCAGGTGGTGCTCGACACCTCGCACGCGCTGACCGAGGGCCGCTCGTTCGGCTACCTCGGCGCGTTCCTGGCGGCGTCGTTGGCCTCGCTGTACGTCATGTACGGCTTCGACACCGCCAGCTCGCTGGCCGAGGAATCGCACGACCCGCGCCGCAACGCCCCCAAGGCCATCCTGCGCTCGCTGTTCTTCTCGTTCCTGCTCGGCGGGCTCATCCTGCTCTTCGCGATCATGTCCGCGCCCGACCTCACCGATCCGGCGATCGGCCAGCTCGGCGGCCTGCAGACGCTCGTGCTGCAGGTGCTCGGCGGCGGGGTCGGCACCGTCATCCTGATCGCCGTCGCCGTGGCCGTCGTGGTGTGCGACCTGGCGGTGCAGGCGGCGGCGATCCGGCTGTCGTTCGCGATGGCGCGCGACAACAACCTGCCCGCGGGCTCGAAACTGTGCACGATCAGCCCCCGCTTCGGCACGCCGGTGGTGTCCTCGGTCACCATCGGGGTCATCGCCGTCGCGCTGCTCCTGGTGACGTTCAGCCCGCAGATCTACACCGTGGTCACCTCGATCGCGATCATCATGATCTACGTGGCCTACCTGCTGGTGACGGTCCCGATGCTGATCCAGCGGCTCCGGGGACGCTGGACACCCCGCGAGGGCGCCTTCTCGCTCGGACGCTGGGGGATCCCCGTCAACATCCTCGCCGTGGTCTGGGGGGCAGTGATGGCCGTGAACCTCGCCTGGCCCCGTCGCGAGATCTACAACGCGACCGAGCCGTTCCACTGGTACCTGCAGTACGGCGGCATCCTCCTGCCCGGGATCATCCTCGGTGTCGGGTTCGCCTACTACTGGTTCGTCCAGCGACACAAGACCGGGGTGGTCGCCGAGCACGCCCGGGTGGCGCAGGGAGCGCCGGACACCATGTCGCCGGTCGACCGCCCCACCGAACCCGCGGGACACGAGGAGGCCTGATGACCAGCCCACAGAGCTCGGGCACCGAGTTCGACTACGTCGTGGTCGGCGGCGGCACCGCGGGGTGCGCCGTCGCGGCCCGGCTCTCCGAGGACCCCGACGTCTCCGTGTGTCTCGTCGAGGCCGGCCCGTCCGACGTCGGCGACGACGCGATCCTCGATCTCTCCCGCTGGATGGAGCTGCTCGAGTCCGGCTACGACTGGGACTACCCGATCGAGCCGCAGGAGTTCGGCAACTCCTTCATGCGCCACGCGCGGGCCAAGGTGCTCGGCGGCTGCTCGTCGCACAACTCGGCGATCGCGTTCTGGGCGCCCCGGGAGAACCTCGACGACTGGGCGGCGTCGGGGGCCGGCGGGTGGAGCGCCGACGAGTGCTATCCCTTCTACCGGAAGCTCGAGGCCGCGCTGGACGGCGGCGAGCACGCCGAGCCGCCCGGGCGCGGCACCGACGGCCCGGTGACGATCCGCTCGATCGCGCCGCGCGACCCCTGCGGGCGGGCCCTGCTCGAGGCGTGCGAGCAGGTCGGGCTGCCGGTCACCCCGTTCAACACCGGCCGCACCGTGCTGCGCGGCGCCAACTGGTTCCAGGTCAACGCCAACCCTGACGGCACCCGTAGCTCGGCGTCGGCGGCCTACATGCACCCGAACCTCGACCGCCCGAACCTCACAGTGCTCACCGGCTACCGTGCCGAGCGCCTGACGTTCGACGACTCCGGCGCCGGGGCGGGTGGGAGACCCAGAGCGACGGGTGTCGCCCTGCGCACCCCGGACACCCGCTGGACCGTCGAGGTCAGGGCTCGTCGCGAGACGGTGCTGTCCGCCGGGGCGATCGACGGGCCGAAGCTGCTGATGCTCTCGGGCATCGGGCCGGCCGACCACCTGCGGTCCGTGGGCATCGACGTCCGCGTCGACGCACCGGGGGTGGGGGAGAACCTGCAGGATCACCCCGAGGGCCTCGTCCAGTGGGAGGCCCTGCAGACCATGCCGACGGAGTCGGTGCAGTGGTGGGAGATCGGCATCTTCGCCGGCGCCGAGGGCCGCACGACGCCCGACCTGATGTTCCACTACGGGTCCGTGCCGTTCGACCTCAACCTGTTGCGCTGGGGCTACCCGTCCTCGGAGAACACCTTCTGTCTCACGCCGAACGTCACCGGCGCGCAGTCGAAGGGCACCGTCCGGCTGCGGACCCGCGACTTCCGCGACAAGCCCGCCGTCGACCCGCGCTACTTCACCCACGAGCACGACCGCGAGGTCATGATCCGGGGCATCCGCGTGGCGCGGGAGATCGCGGCGGCGCCCGCGCTCAAGGAGTGGGTGGGCAAGGAGCAGGCCCCGGGCGAGGAGGCCCAGACCGACGAGGAGATCTTCGACTACATCCGCAAGACCCACAACACCGTCTACCACCCGTCGTGCACCGTGAAGATGGGTGCCGAGGACGACCCGCTGGCGCCGGTGACGCCGACGCTGAAGCTGCGCGGCGTGGACGGGCTGCGGGTGGCCGACGGCTCGGTGATGCCGGACCTGATCACGGTCAACCCGTGCATCACGACGATGATGATCGGGGAGCGCTGCGCCGACTTCATCCGCCGCGGGGTGTGATCGCTCCCTGCCCACTCGGCGAGGGACGTCCCGACGCCCGATGATCGCCCCTAAGGTCCCCTGCGGCGAGAGGGGGCCGGCGTGAGCTCGGACGTGATCGAGGGTGTGGTCGACACCGACCGCTACCCGCTCGGCGATCCCGGTTCCCCGGCCTGGTCGGCGGTGGTCGACCGCGCGCGCGACGAGCTGCGCGCGGTCGGGGCGACCGTGCTGCGGGACGTGGTGCGTCCCGAGCTGGCCGAGCGGCTGCGCGCCGAGGGCGACGCCGTGGCGCCGAGCGCCCACACCGCCACGGCGCAGGTGAACGTCTACAACACCGACCCGGACCCGACGTTGCCCGCGCAGCACCCGGCCCGCGTCGCCCTCACCCGACGCAACGCCTTCGTGGCCCGTGACCGGATCCCGGCCGATCACCTCATCCAGCGGCTCTATGGCCACCTGGCCTTCCACGCCCTGCTGGCAGCCTGCTTCGAGCTCGACGAGGTGCACCCGCTCGCCGACCCGTACTCCGGTCTGACCTTGAACATCGTCGCTCCCGGAACCGACCACCCGTGGCACTTCGACACCAACGAGATCGCGGTCAGCCTGCTCACCCGGGAGCCCGACGCGGGCGGCACCTTCGAGTACTGCCCGGGGATCCGGACGCCCGGCGACGAGAACCTGGCCGGGGTCCGGGCCGTGCTCGACGGCGATCCCGGGCCGGTCCGGTCCCTGGAGCTGCGCCCCGGCGACCTCCAGCTCTTCCGCGGCCGGTTCGCACTGCACCGCGTCACCCCAGTGACCGGCACCTCCGCCCGCCACACCGCGATCTTCGCCTACAGCGACCGACCGGGCGTCGTCGGCTCACCGGCCCGGACCCGCCAGCTCTTCGGCCGCGTCCACCCCCGCCACCTCGCTGCGGCGTCCGTGCGCTCCGATGCACTGTTGGACTGAGCGCAGCCACCCCCCACCGACCCCGAGGACATCGATGAGCGACGCCGCCCCCGCCGTCGGCACCTTCGACGCCGAGGACGACCTGCCCCGCGTGCCCGTGCCGGCCCTGGCCGACAGCGCCGCGGGGTTCCTCGAGTGGTGTGCCCCGCTGCTCGACGACGAGCAGTGGCGCGAGACCCGCGCGGCGGTCGACCAGCTCCTGCGCGCCGACGGTCCCGGCCCGGTGCTGCAGGCCGCGCTGGAGGCCTACGACGCGGAGCCGACGACCCACAGCTGGCTCGACGACTTCTGGGAGTCCCGCTACCTCGGCCGCCGCGACCGCATCGCCCTCAACGCGAACTTCTTCTTCCTGTTCTCCGAGCCCACCGATGCCGCCGAGCAGGACCAGGCCGGCCGGGCCGCGGCGCTGATCCTGGGCGCACTGGACCACAAGCACCAGGTCGACACCGCGACGCTGCCGCCCGCCACCCGGCGCGGCGCGCCGATGACGATGGAGCAGCACAAGTTCCTGTTCTCGGCCACCCGCATCCCCGGCGAGGAGCAGGACACCGCCCGCACGCCCTACACCGACGAGTGGCCCGGACCGTCGCACGAGCGCCACATCGTGGTGTTCGTGCGCGGGCACGCCTTCCGGCTCGACGTGCTCGGACCCGACGGCACGCCGCACAGCGCCACCGAGATCGCCGAGGCGCTGCGTGCCCTGTGCTCGCAGGTGGACGGGCCCGGGCCCGGCGTCGGATCGTTGACCACGAAGGCGCGGGCGGCGTGGGCGGCGAGCCGCCGGGCCCTGTGCGACGAGCACCCCGAGAACGCCGCCGCGCTGGAGGCCATCGAGACCGCGCTGTTCTGCGTGAGCCTCGAGGACACCGCGCCCGGCGACGACCGCGCGCGGGGCAAGGAGCTGCTCGCGGGGAACAGCGCGAACCGCTGGTTCGACAAGGCCGTCACCTTCGTCGTCTTCGCCGACGGTGCGGCCGGCATCAACACCGAGCACTGCCGCCTCGACGGCACGACGGTGCTCGCCCTCGTGGACGGAATCTTCGGGGAGACCACGGCCGTGCACGCGGAGCGGCTCGGCGCCCGGTCGCAGGGCGAGCCCGCCGTCCGGGAGGTGGAGTTCGTGCTCACCGACGAGCGCGCCGCCGACGTCCGCGAGGCCGCCGCGGACTTCACCGCCTTCGCCGACGCCGTCGCGACCCAGGTGGTCATCTTCGCGGAGCACGGCAGCGACCGCGCGAAGCAGCTCGGGGTGTCCCCGGACGCCTTCGCGCAGCTGGCCTACCAGGTTGCGCACCGGCGGGCGAAGGGTTTCGTGGGGGCCACCTACGAGTCGATCGCGACCCTGCAGTTCCACCACGGCCGCACCGAGGCGATGCGGGTCGTAACCCCGGAGATCCTCGCGTTCACCGAGGCGATGGAGGACCCGGACGCCGACGACGATGCCCGCCGTGCCGCCTTCGACGCTGCCGCGCAGGCCCACGGGCGGCGGGCGCGCGCCTGTCAGGCCGGCGAAGCCCCGGAGCAGCACCTCTGGGAGCTCTCGCTCATCCAGCGGCGCCGTGGTGCCGAGCTCGGCGCGACGGAGCCGCTCGCGGTGATCGACTCCCCGGGCTGGCGCATCATGCGCGACGACTACATGTCGACCAGTTCGGCTCCCTCCGTGAACGTGCGGGTCTTCGGGTTCGGTTCCACGAGCGCCCACTGCATCGGCGTCGCCTACGTCCTGCTGCCCGACCGGTGGATCGTGCACCTGTCGACGCCGACCGAGGTGGGCGAGCAGATGGAGCGGTTCGCCGCGGAGCTGCGCAGGGCCGCCGACGAGCTCACGAGCCTGCTGAGCGAGGCCACCTGACCGCCTGCCCGGGGGACCGCCGGGAGCCGGCCGCACCGGGCTTGCGATCCTTCACGGCATGCGGGACCTGCTCTGGTCGACCTTCCTGCCCTGGGTCCGCGTTCCGGGCACGCCGACCTACCGTCGGCTGGCCACCGGGGCCGTGCCCGACGACCTCCCCGGCTACCGGCCGTACGACGCCCCCCACGAGCCGCCCGGCGCCACCGCCGACGAGACGCGGGCGCGTTCGGTGTCGACCCGGATCCTCGCGGCGGAGCCGGCGCGGACCGACGAGATCGTCGGCCTGCTCGACCGGCTCGGGCTCGAGCACGGTCCCGACCCCGAGGCCTGGGACCGTGTCGGGGCGTGGCTCGTCGCGCGCCCCGGAGACCGTGCGACGCCGTCGTTGCTGCTCGACCTGGGGCTGCTCCTGGGCCGGCGCGTCCTCGACGCCCGGCCGGAGGCACGGTGGGAGGCCGACGACGAGGGCGTCCACGCCTACCCCCGGGTGGTCCTCGGGGCGACGGTGATCGCGGTGCCGCTCCAGGCGGTGGAGCGCGTGTCCGAGCTCGGGACCGTCCTCACCCATGCGCTGGAGGCGCAGGAGGACGACCGCGAGGCGGAGTTCGTCGGCTACCAGCGCGAGGTCGACCCGCCGTCGTGACCCCTCCCGGAAACGAGCGAACGGCACTTTCGCACGCATAGAAGCAGCGAGAGTGCCGTTCGCTCCCCGAGGGAGGGAGGTCAGCCCAGCATCTTGCGGAGCACGAACGGCAGGATGCCGCCGTTGAGGTAGTACTGCGCCTCACCGGGGGTGTCGATGCGCAGCCGCGCCTCGAACTCGATCGCGTCGCCCGACTCCGGCTGCGCGGTGACGTGCACCGTGTCCGGCACCACGCCGTCGTTGAGCGCGGTGACCCCCGAGATCGAGAAGGTCTCGGTGCCGGTCAGCCCGAGCGAGTCCGCGCTCTGCCCCGAAGGGAACTGCAGCGGCAGCACGCCCATCCCGACGAGGTTCGAGCGGTGGATGCGCTCGAAGGACTCGGCGATCACGGCCCGCACCCCGAGCAGCATCGTCCCCTTGGCCGCCCAGTCGCGCGACGACCCGGAGCCGTACTCCTTGCCCGCCAGCACCACGAGCGGGGTGCCCTCGGCGGCGTAGTTCTGCGCCGCGTCGTACACCGCGGCCTGCTCGCCGCCCCGGGTGTAGTCCGCGGTGTAGCCGCCCTGGTCGAGCGACCCGCCGGCACCGTTCGAGCCGGTCGGCAGCAGGTTGCGCAGCCGGATGTTCGCGAAGGTGCCGCGGATCATCACCTCGTGGTTGCCGCGGCGCGAACCGTAGGAGTTGAAGTCCTTGCGCTCGACGCCGTGCTCCTTGAGGTACCGGCCGGCCGGCGAGTCCTCCTTGATGGACCCGGCTGGGGAGATGTGGTCGGTGGTCACCGAGTCGCCCAGCTTGAGCAGCACCCGCGCGCCCGACAGGTCGGAGACCGCCGACGGCTCGCGGCCCATGCCCTCGAAGTACGGGGGCTTGCGGACGTAGGTGGAGTCCTCGTCCCAGGTGAAGATCTCGCCCTCGGGGGTGGGCAGCGAGGTCCAGCGTTCGTCGCCGGCGAAGACGTCGGCGTAGCCCTGCGTGAACTGCTCCGGGGAGAGCGCCGAGGCGATGACGTCCTGGATCTCCTGCGGGGAGGGCCAGATGTCGGAGAGCGTCACCGGGTTGCCCTCGGTGTCGTGGCCGAGCGGCTCGGTGGCCAGGTCGAGGTCCATCGTCCCGGCGAGCGCGTACGCCACGACCAGCGGCGGGCTGGCCAGGTAGTTCATCTTGACGTCGGGGTTGATCCGGCCCTCGAAGTTGCGGTTGCCGGAGAGCACCGCGGTGACGGCGAGGTCCTCGTCGTTGACCGCCTTCGAGATCTCCTCGGGCAGCGGCCCGGAGTTACCGATGCAGGTGGTGCAGCCGTAGCCGACGAGGTTGAACCCGAGCTTCTCCAGGTAGGGCAGCAGCCCGGAGCGCTCGTAGTAGTCCATGACGACCTTCGAGCCCGGCGCCAGCGAGGTCTTCACCCACGGCCGCCGCGCGAGGCTCTTCTCGACGGCGTTGCGGGCCAGCAGGGCCGCGCCGACCATCACCGAGGGGTTCGACGTGTTGGTGCACGACGTGATCGCGGCGATCGCGACGGCGCCGTGGTCGAGCTCGAGGTGGGTGCCGTCGGAGAGCGTCACCGGCACGGGGTGGGAGGGGCGGCCGGACGGGTCGGCCGGCTGCCGGTGCACCGGCCGATCGGCCTCGTCGGGGAGCTCGGCGGGCGGGTCGGAGGCCGGGAACGACTCCGACGAGGACTCCTCGGAGTGGGAGCCCGCCGCGCCGTCGCCGTCGCCGACGTAGTCCGGCAGCGCGGTGCGGAAGGCCGCCTTGGCCTCGTCGAGCCGGATGCGGTCCTGCGGGCGCTTCGGGCCGGCGATCGAGGGCACGACGGTGGAGAGGTCGAGCGAGAGCGTCTCGGAGTAGTCGGCCTCGTGGGACGGGTCGTGCCAGAGGCCCTGCTCCTTGCAGTAGGCCTCGACGAGCGCGACCTGATCGTCGTCGCGCCCGGTGAACCGCAGGTAGTTCAGCGTCTCGTCGTCGATCGGGAAGATGGCGCAGGTGGAGCCGAACTCCGGGCTCATGTTGCCGATCGTGGCGCGGTTGGCCAGCGGCACCGCGCCCACGCCCTCGCCGTAGAACTCGACGAACTTCCCGACGACGCCGTGCTCGCGCAGCATCTCGGTGATCGTCAGCACCAGGTCGGTGGCGGTGGCGCCCGCGGGCAGCTCGCCCGAGAGCTGGAAGCCGACGACCTTCGGGATCAGCATCGAGACCGGCTGGCCGAGCATCGCGGCCTCGGCCTCGATGCCGCCGACTCCCCAGCCCAGCACACCGAGGCCGTTGACCATCGTGGTGTGCGAGTCGGTCCCGACCAGGGTGTCGGGGTAGGCCTGCAGCGTCCCGCCGACCTCACGGCTCATGACCACGCGGGCCAGGTGCTCGATGTTGACCTGGTGGACGATGCCGGTGCCGGGCGGGACGACCTTGAACTCGTTGAACGCGGTCTGGCCCCAGCGCAGGAACTTGTAGCGCTCCTCGTTGCGCTGGTACTCCAGCTCGACGTTGCGCTCGAACGCGTCGGGGGTGCCGAAGAGGTCGGCGATCACCGAGTGGTCGATCACGAGCTCGGCGGGCGCGAGCGGGTTGACGTTCTCGGCGTCACCGCCCAGCTCGGTGACGGCCTCGCGCATGGTCGCGAGGTCGACGATGCAGGGCACGCCCGTGAAGTCCTGCATCACGACCCGGCCGGGGACGTACTGGATCTCGGTGTCCGGTTCGGCGGAGGGATCCCACTGCGCCAGCGCGTGGATGGAGTCCTTCGTGGTGACCAGGCCGTCCTCGGTGCGCAGCAGGTTCTCGAGGAGCACCTTGAGGCTGAACGGCAGGCGCTGCGAGCCCTGCACCGCGTTCAGCCGGAAGATCTCGTAGGTGGTCCCGCCGACCTCGAGGGTCCCGCGGGCCCCGAAGCTGTCGACGCTGCTGGCCTCTTCGCTCACGCCTGTCCTCCCTGGCGGGGCGGACCCGTGGTGGGGGCCGTCCCGCGGCTGTGGTCGGCCCGTGCCGTGCGAGCCGAGTCGGGTGTGGAGCCGACCGGGGGGTGGTGGTGCGCCGACCGGTCGATCCTCGGGTGCGGGACCGACACCGGGGTGGTCTGTGGGAGCACCCTCGCGCGCCGGCTCGCAGTGTGGCCCGCGGGTGCGTCGCGTCGCCCCACCGCGCGGAGGCGATCCCGTCGGGCGGGGAGTCTCGCGCACGGTCACCGGCAGCGCATGCGCACCCCCGGACCTGCACCTTCCAGGTTACGACGATCACGTCCGGGCTCGGGGTGCCGCGCCTCACGTGGGGCCGTCGGCCGGGGGCACGTCGTTCTCCGGCCTGCCTCCAGTGCCCCGTCGCCGAGGTACCGCCGCCCTGGGACACGCCCACCGCGGAGTGGTGCCACCGAACCCGCGCGCCGAGGTGGTCCACTCCCGTCCGCCCAGGTCATCGTCGCGACGAGGGGGACTCCGTGGCGCGAGCGGTCGGCCGCACCGTCGCCGGCCTCGTCGTCTGCGTCCTGGCCCTGACGGTGCCGACCCGGGTGCCGGCACTCGCCCAGACCACCCCGCCTCCACCCCCGCCGTCGGGGGCCACGGCGGCCGTGCCGTCGCCCTCCCTCCCGGCCGAGGTCGGACGGCTCGTCGCCCAGCTCTCCACGCTGCAGGGCCAGCTCGACGACCTCGCCGACCAGGCCGGGGAGCGTCAGGAGCTCGCGAACCGCGCGATCGCCGACGACTCCGCCGCCCGTGCTCGCGTGGACCAGACCCGCCGCGACGCCGCCGCCACCCGTGCCACCGCCGACACCGTCGCCGCGGACGCCGAGGCCGCGCGGAAGCGGGCGGACGCCTGGGTGGCCGCCCAGTACCAGCAGGCCGACGCCTCGAGCATCGCCGCCGCCCTCGCCGGCACCCACGGTCCGCAGGACGTCGCCGACCGGTTGCAGCTGCAGGGCCTCGTCGCGGGCGAGCAGTCGGCCGACCTCGAGGGCTACGAGCGCGCCCGTGTCGATTCCGCCAACGCCGACTCCCGGGCGCGCGCCGCGGCCGCGCAGGCCGCCGACGCCGCCACCCGCGCCGCCGCCGCCCGCGACGCGGCCACCCGCGCGCTCGACGCCGCCCGCGCCGCGGTTGCGCAGCGCCAGCGCCAGATCGCCGCGGTCACCGCCCAGCGCACCGCGGCGCAGGCGCGGCTGTCCCAGCTGGAGGCCTCCGACGCGCAGCTGGCCGCCCAGCGCCGCCGCGCCGAGGCGGCCCAGGCCGCGCAGGAGCAGGCGAGCGCGGCCTCCGACGCCGCCGCGCGGGACGCGGCCCGGGCCCGGCTCGCCCGCGGGCCCGCGCCCGCCGTCAGCACCCCCACGCCGTCGCCGAACCCGGGCCCGGGCCCGGGCTCGGCGAACCCGGCGCAGGACCCGGTGCAGGTCGTCATCGACCGTGCCCTCTCCGAACTGGGCACCACCTACGCCTGGGGCGGGGGCGACGCCGACGGGCCCACCCAGGGCATCCACGACGGCGGGGTGGCCGACGCCTTCGGCGACTTCGACAAGGTCGGCTTCGACTGCTCGGGGCTGATGGTCTACGCGTTCGCGGGGGTCGGGAAGACGCTGCCGCACTACAGCGGCTACCAGATCGACGCCGGACCGAAGTTCCCGCTCGACCAGCGCAAGCCCGGCGACCTGCTGTTCTGGGCCGGCGACGACGGCGTCCACCACGTGGCGCTCTACCTCGGCGACGACAAGATGGTCGAGGCCCCGGAGTCGGGCAAGGTCGTGCGGATCGCCCCGGTCCGCTTCGACGACGAGATCGTCCCCACGGTGACGCGGCTGCTCGGGTGAGTCGTCCTCACCGGGGTCTCACGCTGCGCTCCATCTCCTTGGTCCGGGCGGACCTCGGGTCGCGCAGGGTGTCGGGGCCGGTGGGTACGGTCACGCCGCACAGCGCGAACTCGGGCGGCCCCCACGGATGGGCAGGGCGCCCGGATCAGGAGGGCACTCGGTGAGCGAGCAGACGCGCCGGCCGCAGGGGCCGGACACCCCGGCGCACGACGCCGAGCAGCTCGAGCGGACCGTGCTCGAGGTCCAGCGGGTCATCGTCGGCCAGGAGCGCCTGGTCGAGCGGATGCTGGTCGGCCTCCTCGCGCGCGGGCACCTGCTGCTCGAGGGCGTGCCCGGCGTCGCGAAGACCCTCGCCGTCGAGACGTTCGCGCGGGTGGTCGGCGGGTCGTTCGCTCGCATCCAGTTCACGCCGGACCTGGTGCCCTCCGACATCCTCGGCACCCGGATCTACCGCCAGGGCCGTGAGGAGTTCGACGTCGAGCTCGGTCCCGTGGTCTCGAACTTCGTGCTGGCCGACGAGATCAACCGCGCGCCCGCCAAGGTGCAGTCGGCGATGCTCGAGGTGATGGCCGAGCGGCACGTGTCGATCGGCGGGGTCAGCCACCCGATGCCCGACCCGTTCCTCGTGCTCGCCACCCAGAACCCCATCGAGAACGAGGGCGTCTACCCGCTGCCCGAGGCCCAGCGCGACCGGTTCCTCTTCAAGATCCTCGTCGAGTACCCCACGGCCGACGAGGAGCGCGAGATCGTCTACCGGATGGGCGTGCACCCGCCGGAGCCGCACACGGTGCTCGACCCGGAGGAGCTGCGCCGCCTGCAGGAGGTCGCCTCCCAGGTGTTCGTGCACCACGCGCTGGTCGACTACGTGGTCCGGCTCGTCGTCGCGACGCGCTCGCCCGCGGACCACGGCATGGCCGACGTCGGGGGCTGGGTGGCCTACGGCGCCTCGCCGCGCGCCTCGCTGGGCATCATCTCCGGCGCCCGGGCCCTGGCGCTCGTGCGCGGTCGGGATTACGTCCTGCCCCAGGACGTCGTCGACATCGCGCCGGACGTGCTGCGCCACCGCCTGGTGCTCTCCTACGACGCGCTCGCCGACGGCGTGCCGGTCGACCACCTGGTCACGCGGCTGCTGCAGACGGTGCCGCTGCCGCAGGTCAGCGCCCGCCCGGTCGCCCTCTCCGGTCCGGCGAGCCAGGCCCCCCAGCACACCGGCCCGGCGCCCGGACGCCAGGCGGCGGCCGGCTCGTGACCGGCGAGGAGCCCCCGGCGCGGACGTCGCGGTGGCCGCAGGTGCTCGGACGGCTCGGGGTGGCCCGGGACCCGGGGCAGCACGACGACGAGGCCCGGTCGCCGGAAGGTCGCGCCGACGACCCGGGCGCGGGCCGCGAGGCGGGCCCGGGCCGCCCGCCCCGCGAGGGCCGGGGCGCCGAGCCCTACCCGCCGAGCCTCGCACCCGGCAGCGACCACCTCGACGCCGCCCTGCGCACGCTGGAGCTCACCGTCCGGCGGCGCCTCGACGGGCTCTTGCAGGGCAACCACCTGGGCCTGGTGCCCGGCCCCGGCTCGGAGGCGGGGGACGCGCGGATCTACCAGCCCGGCGACGACGTGCGCCGCATGGACTGGTCGGTCACGGCCCGGACCTCCGAGCCGCACATCCGGGAGACGATCGCCGACCGGGAGCTGGAGACCTGGCTCGTCGTCGACCTCTCGCCGAGCCTCGACTTCGGCACCGGTGGCTGCGAGAAGCGTGACCTCGCGGTGGCGGCGTGCGCGGCGGTCGTGCACCTCACCCGCGGCGGTGGCAACCGCGTCGGCGCGATCGTGGCCACGGGGCAGGAGCTGGTGCGCCTCCCGGCGCGGGGCGGCACGGTCCACGCCCACGCGCTGATGCGCCGGATCGCGCGGACTCCCCGCGCGCCCGAGGGCACCCGGGGCGACCTCGTCGGCGCCCTCGAGGCGCTGCGCAATCCGCCCCGCCGGCGGGGTCTCGCCGTCGTCGTCTCGGACTTCCTGGGCGACGTCGACTGGGACCGGGCGCTGCGCGGGCTCGCGATGCGCCACGACGTCCTGGCGATCGAGGTCGGGGACCGCCGCGACGAGGAGCTGCCCGACGTCGGCACCGTCGTGCTCGCCGACCCCGAGTCCGGACACACCCGGGAGGTCACCACGACCCCGACGCTGCGCCGGCGCTTCGCCGCCGAGGCCGCGGGCCACCGCGACCGGGTCGCCGCCGCGCTGCGCGGTGCCGGTGCCGGGCACCTGCGGCTGCGCACCGACCGGGACTGGATCGCCGACGTGGTCCGGTTCGTCGCCGCGCGCAAGCGGGGCTGGTCGGGGCAGGCCGCCCCGGTGCCCGCCGCCTTGGGCCCGGCGAGGGAGAGGAGCTGAACCCCGTGTTCTCGCACCCGTGGTGGCTGGTCGCCCTGCTCATCGTCGTCGCCCTGGCCGCGGCCTACGTGTGGAACGAGCGCCGGCGGCGCCGCAACACCATGCGCTTCACCAATCTCGGTGTGCTGGAGAAGATCGCGCCCAAGCGGCCGGGGCGGCTCCGGCACGCGCCGGTCGCGCTGATCCTGGTGGCGCTGACCTGCCTCGTCATCGCCCTCGCCGGGCCGCTGGCCACCGAGCAGGTGCCGCGCAACCGCGCGACGGTCATGCTCGCCATCGACGTGTCGCTCTCGATGCGCGCCACCGACGTGACCCCCAGCCGGCTGCAGACCGCCGAACAGGCCGCGACCGAGTTCGTCGACCAGCTCCCGCCGGGGATCAACCTCGGTTTGGTGTCGTTCGCGGGCACGGCGACCGTGCTGGTGTCGCCGACCCGGGACCGCGCCACCGTCAAGCGCGCCATCTCGACCCTGCAGCTCGCCGAGTCGACCGCCACCGGTGAGGCCATCCAGGCGTGCCTGGCCGCCATCCGGTCGGTGGCCACGCAGATCCAGGGCCCGGAGCAGCCCCCGCCGGGACGGATCATCCTGCTCTCGGACGGCAAGCAGACCATCCCGTCGGACCTGGAGGCCCCCCGCGGCGCGTTCACCGCGGCCGACCAGGCCAAGCAGCAGGGTGTGCCGATCTCGGCGATCTCGTTCGGGACCGACTACGGCGAGATCGAGATCGAGGGTCGGCCGGTGCCGGTCGCGGTCGCGGACTCCGACATGCAGGAGATCGCCCGCCGATCCGGCGGCGACTTCTCGAAGGCCGCGAGCCAGCAGGACCTGCGCACCACCTACGACACGCTGCGCGAGCAGATCGGCTACGAGTCCCAGCAGGTCGACACCGGGGGTGACTGGCTCATGGCCGGCACGATCCTGGTGGTGATCGGTCTGGGGACCGCGTTCGCCCTCGGTGCGCGGTTGCCCTGACGGGCTCGTGCGTGTGGCAGTCACCACCGCGCGGCGCTACCTGCGGGTAGCCGATACCGTGCGCCCCGCCGAGCCGCCGACGTTGGAGGAGATGCGTGAGCCGGGTCGTGCTCGTGACCGGAGGCAACCGGGGCATCGGCCTCGCCGTCGCGCGGGAGCTCGCCGACGCGGGCCACACCGTCGTCGTCACCCACCGCAGCGGTGAGCCGCCGGACGGCCTGCACGCCGTGCAGTGCGACGTGACCGACTCGGCCGCCGTCGACGCCGCCTTCAGCCAGGTGGAGAGCGAGCACGGCCCCGTCGAGGTCGTCGTCGCCAACGCCGGCGTCACCCAGGACGGGCTGCTCATGCGCATGCCGGAGGACGCGTTCACCAGCGTGCTCGACGCCAACCTCACCGGCGCCTGGCGGGTCACCCAGCGCGCGACCCGCGGGATGATGAAGGGCCGCTTCGGGCGGCTGATCTACGTCTCGAGCGTCGTCGGCCTCATGGGCGCCCCCGGTCAGGTGAACTACGCCGCCTCGAAGGCCGGCCTGATCGGGCTGGCGCGCTCGGTGGCGCGGGAGCTCGGCGGACGCGGCGTGACCGCCAACGTCGTCGCGCCCGGCTACGTCGACACCGACATGACCGCCGACCTCACCGACAAGCGCCGCGAGGAGATCCTGGCCGCGGTCCCGGTGGGGCGGACGGCGCGCCCTGAGGAGATCGCGAAGGCCGTCGCGTTCCTCGCCTCCGACGACGCCGCCTACATCACCGGTGCCGTGCTCCCCGTCGACGGCGGCGTGGGCATGGGCCACTGACGGGACCGGAACCACCGGCCCCCCGACGTCGCCACGCACCGGCGGGGCGACGAAGGAGCACCGACGGTGCAGCGACTTGGAGGGAAGACACAGTGGGGCTGCTCGACGGCAAGCGGATCCTGGTCACCGGGATCATCACCGACGCGTCGATCGCGTTCCACGTCGCCAAAGCGGCCCAGGAGGCCGGGGCGACGGTGGTGCTCACCGGGTTCGGCCGGCTCTCGCTGGTCAAGCGGGTCGCGCAGCGCCTGCCGCAGGAGGCGCCGGTGATCGAGCTGGACGTGCAGAACCAGGAGCACCTCGACGGCCTCGCCGATCAGGTGCGCGAGCACGTCGACGGCCTCGACGGGGTGCTGCACTCCATCGCGTTCGCCCCGGCCTCGGCGCTGGGGGAGGGCGCGTTCCTCGACGCTCCCTGGTCCGACGTCTCGACGGCCATCGAGGTGTCGGCGTACTCCCTGAAATCGCTCGCCGTCGCGTGCCGTCCCCTGCTCACCCGGGGGTCGTCGATCGTCGGGATGGACTTCGACAACACCGTCGCCTGGCCCGCCTACGACTGGATGGGCGTGGCGAAGTCCGCCCTCGAGTCGACCACGCGCTACCTCGCCCGCGACCTCGGCCCCGACGGCATCCGGGTCAACCTCGTCGCGGCCGGCCCGCTCAAGACGATGGCCGCGAAGTCCATCCCCGGCTTCCAGTCGTTCGAGCAGGCCTGGACCGACCGCGCGCCGCTGGGGTGGGACCTGTCCGACCCCACGCCGGTCGCCAAGACCGCCTGCGCGCTGCTCTCCGACTGGCTCCCCACGACGACGGGCGAGATGGTCCACGCCGACGGCGGGTTCCACGCGATCGGCGTCTGAGCTCAGGCGCCGTGCGCCATGAGCCGGACCAGTTGCGCCCGGCTCGTGACGCCGAGCTTCCGGAAGGCGTTGCCGAGGTGGTACTCGACGGTCTTGCGGGAGAGGAAGAGCGCGGCTCCGACCTCCCTGTTCGTGGCGCCGTCCGCCACGGCCAGGCAGATTCTGCAGCTCGCGGTCGCTGAGCCCGCCGAGGTCGGGCGCGGGCGAGGCCGACGCCCGGCCGCCCGCGGCGCGCAGCTCGGCCTCGGCGCGGCGCGCCCAGGGCACCACCCCGAGCCCCGCGAACGTCGCCGCGGCCGTCGCGAGCGGCTCGCGGGCATCGCGGACCCGGCCGCGGCGGCGCCGGTGCTCCCCGAGGAAGAGCCGCGTGCGCGCTTGCTCCAGCGGCAGCCCGGCCTGGGCCTCGACGGCCGCGACGAGCAGCGCATCCGCCCGGTCCTCGGGGGCGACGCGCGCCTGGGTACCCAGGGCGACCGCGCGGGCCCAGGCGCTGTCGCAGCGCTCGGCGTCCGCGGCGAGCTCGGCGGAGACGACGGCCGCGTCGTCCCGGCGGCCGGCGCCGAGCAGGGCCTCCACGTGATCGGCGTGCCAGGGGATGATCTTGGGGTGCTGCGGTCCGACCTCCGTGGCCGTCGTCCGCACGACCTCGAGGTGCCGGACCGCTTCGTCGAGGTGGCCGAGTCCCAGTTCCAGGAGCCCGAGGGTGTGGTGGGCGTAGAGCAGGATGGGGCGTAGGCCGCTCCACCGCGCTGTCTCCAGCGCGGACTCCGCCTCGGTGCGCGCCAGCGCCTCGTCGCCCTCGAGTGCTGCGGCCCGACCGCGCATCGCGCGTGCGTAGCCGGTGAGCACACCCTGTCCCGTCTCCTCGCAGAGGCCGATCGCCTCCGTGAGGTCGGCGCGGGCACGGGCCACCTCTCCGGCCTCGAAGCGGAGGTCCGCCCGGAGCATCAGCGGGTGCGGCAGCAGCGTCGTCGCCATCCGTTGCCGGGCGAAGGCGATGTGTGCCTCGATCTCGACGAGGCCCTCGACGCCTCGGTCGGCGAAGCGCCACCAGTGGTGCAGCCCGGTGTAGTACATCGGGAACCGTTCGAGCAGCTCGTCGCGCCACGCGGCGGGATCGCTCCGGCGCAGGAGCTCGCGCGTCGGTCCGGGATCGCCCGCGCTGAGGGTGAAGAGGGCGCACGCGAAGTCGGCGAGGTGACGGACCGCCGCGTCCGTCATGGGGAACTCGCAGATGCGGCGGACCAGGGCGGTTCCCGCGTGTGTCTGTCCCGCGTTCCACATGGCGACGACGAGCTGGACGCCCAGGAGGGCCGCCAGGTCCGGTGCCGATCCGACGAGCCGATCGATCACCGGCATCACGACGAGGTGCGCGTCGCCGGCCTCCACCGTCCAGACCCGCAGGGACGCGTCGAGGGCGAGGGCGTGGTCACGCACGCCGGCCGGGGAGGTGTCCAGGGACGTCGCCTCTTCGGCGAGCACCGCGGTGACGAGCTCCTGGGCGTGCTCGCGGCGGCCGGCGAGGTAGGCGGCCTCCGCCGCGCGGAGCCGTCGGCGGGCGCGCTCGCCCGTGTCGGGCGACAGGACAGCGGCCCGGACGAGGGCGTCCACCCCGGCCGCCACGCCACCGCGCTCGACGGCGACGTCGGCCGCCTGCTCGAGCGTCGCGGCCACCTCCTCGGACACCCCCACGGTCGCCTCGGCGAGGTGGCGGGCCCGCCGCACGACCGGGACGCCCTCGAGATCCGCCCATGCGGCGTGCGCCCGACGTCGGCCCTGGGCCCCGGCGAAGGACACCGCGGCCGAGCGCAGCAACGGGTGGACGAACCGGGGCAGCCCGGACTCCCACCGGACCACTCCCCGGCGCTCGGCCGCCTCGAGCGCCGTCGCGTCGAGTCCCCGGGCGGCCAGGGCCCGCGCGTGGTCGGGGAGCTCGGCGTCCCCGGCGACGGCGAGGACGGCGAGGGCCTCGACGTCCTCCGGTGGCAGCCCCGCGAGCCGCCTCCCGGCGGCCGCGGTCCCACGAGGGCCGAGCGGGACCGGGTCCGGCAGCGCGATCGCCCCCGCGCGCTGTCCCGCCGAGAGGTCGCGGACGACCTCGAGCAGCGCCATCGGGTTGCCTGCACACGCCGCGCACAGAGACGCAGCGACGGCGGGTGCGACCCCGTCACCGGCGAGGAGCCGTGCGGCCTGGTCCGGCTCGAGCCCCCCGAGCTCGGTCCACGCCCAGCTCCCGGGGATCGGGCACGGCCGATCGCCCGCACTCGCCGGGTTGCGGCACGCAAGGACGACCGCGACGGCGTCGCGCGCGAGCCGCCGGAAGGCGAAGGCCATCGCGTGGCCCGAGAGCTCGTCGACCCACTGCGCATCGTCGACGACGACGAGCACCGGCTCCTTCTCGGCGGCCGCCGCGAGCAGCGCGAGGCAGGTGGCCCCGAGGGTGAAGGGGTCGGCGCCGTCCTGGGTGCCGATGCCGTCGAGCAGTGCCCGGGCGACGGCGCGGGGGGCGTCGGGCAGGTCGTCCACGTGGTCGTCGAGCGGGCGCAGGAGGGCCAGCAGCGCCGCCAGCGGGAGGTCGCGCTCGCTCTCGGTGCCGCACACGACGAGCACCGTCATCCCGCGTGCGGCCGCGATCGCGTCGTCACAGAGCGTCGTCTTCCCGGAGCCCGGGGACCCGCGCAGAGCGAGGACGCCGGCGCGCGAGTCGCGGGCCGCGTCGAGGAGGCGGCGCACCCGCCGCCGCTCGTCCTCGCGACCCTCCACGCACCACGAGCCTAGGCGGTCCGGTGGTGCACGGACCCGGGGATTCCCCGGATCCGCGAACGGGTGTCGGGCGGTGATCCTCGTGCTCGGGCACACATCGGGACGGACCGCCGTCCGGCCCTGAGCAGGGGGGACCAGACGATGCCGGGGCGAGGCTCGGGGCGGATGGGATGAGCGTCGCGGCGGAGCTGTGGGAGCGGGGGGCGGCGATCGCGGGGGGCGCGATCGTGCGGGACGGCAGCCACCACGCCGGGTCACCGTCGAGGGTCGGCGCCGACCAGTACCTACCCAGCGGCGATCGTGCGGTGCACGAGCGTCGAGCAGGTCGTCCTGGGACTGGGTGTCGCGCGCCGGGCGGGGCTGCGCGTCAGGGTGGGCTGCGAAGGCCACCACGACCGCGGGGGGCCCGCGCTCGGTGGCGGCCCCCTGGTGGTCGACCTCTGCCGGATGCGGGACGTGGCGGTCGACCCGCACGCACGGACCGCCCGGGTCGGGGCGGGTGCCTCCCTCGCCGACCTCGACCTGGCCGCGGCGGTGCACGGCCTGGGGGAGCCGCGGATGGTCGGCGCCGAGGTCGTCACGGCGGACGGGCTGGTCCGCCGTGTCGGCCGCGGAGCGGATCCCGACCTGTTCCGAGCGCTGTCGCGGGGAGGGGCGGGGCTGGGGGTGGTGACCCGGATCGATCTGGCGCTGCGCCCGTGTCGTCGTCGGCGGCGGCTCCACGCCGGGACCGCGGTGCTCACAGCAGTGGTGCGGCCGGACGGCGTCGTGGGGCCGGACCACGAGCAGCGGGAGATGATCCGACGCGCCTACGACCCGGACGGGTTGTTCGCGCCGCGGTAGGGCCCGGGGGTGGGGCACCGGTCCGGCCGGCGGGCGGGGCGTCGGCCGGGCCGGTCCGCGACGGAGATCGCCCGGAATGGATTCGGTTCCTGGTCCCTTGCGTACGGGCCGGCCGTCCGGGGGGAACAGCAACGGCACGTTCCTGGCATCCAGCGCCAGAACGGCGCCGTTCACTCATCGGCGAGCCCCGCTCCTGCCGTGCCCGAAGAAGCCTCGGTCGAGCAGGTGCGGGCGGTGCACGAGGAGGGCGACTGGCGGATGGTCCACCAGCACCTTCGTTCCCGCTCGAGGAGGGTTGAGGTAAGGCGGGGACGTCGAACGGCCACACCCCCGCAGGCCACGCGGTGCCGGTGAAGAGCAGGCGCCCGCCCGCGTAGAGGCAGACGATCGCGGCGATCACCCAGAACGCCTGCCAGACGAGCGCCGGGATCCAGGTGCTCCGAGCCATCACAGCGGCGTCGGCGCCACCGGTCCTGCCCATCCGCACGGAGTCGAGCACGCCACCGATCAGGAGCAGCCAGACGATCACCACGGCCACGGTGAGCTGGAGGTAGGCCGATCCCCGCCACAGGAGGAGCAGGATCCCTCCGAACGCGGCGATGGTGACGACGTTGGCGAGCCCACCCTTCGCGTACAGGAGCGCCCAGAACGTCAGGATCGCGGCGACCACCAGGACTCCCCAGGCGTTGCCCTTCGCGAGGACCGCAGCACCACCGAGCCCGAGCACCGGCGGCGCCAGGTAGCCGGCCAGTGTCGTGATCATGTCGCCCGGGCCCCACGAGGTGTCGATGCCCTCGGTCACCGCGCTGCCGGTCCCGCGGATACGGAACCACGAGAATCCCCGGAAGGTCAGGACGGCCGTGAACATGTGCCCGCCCTCGTGCACCACGGAGAGGATCAGGTCGGTCCAGGCGTCGGCGAAGAAGACCAGGAGCAGGACGATGAACCCGGCGCCGGCCACCACGGGTGCGCCGACCACGGGCACACCGATCAGTTCGTCCATGCTTCGTCCCCCCACACGGCGCAGAGCCCCCTCGCGCTGTGTAGGCAAGGTAGAGGCGATCACTCTCCCCAGCGATCGGCCGTTCGGAGCAGTCCGGGGTCACACGTAGCAGGTCGGCCCGGGCGGGGAACCATGGCCGTGTGAGCACGAACCCCGCCGGCCCCGTCGATGCCGTCCTGCTCCTGTCATTCGGCGGCCCGGAGGCTCCGGACGAGGTCCGGCCCTTCCTCGAGAACGTCACCCGCGGGCGCGGTGTCCCGCCCGAGCGGCTCGACGCGGTCGAGGAGCACTACCACCACTTCGGCGGCCGCTCGCCCATCAACGACCTGAACCGCGGGCTCATCGCCGCCCTCCGCCACGAGCTCGCGGCAGCTGGGTACGACCTCCCCGTCTACTTCGGCAACCGCAACTGGCACCCGTTCGCCGAGGACACCGTCACCGCGATGGCCCGCGACGGCGTCCGGAACGCGCTGGTGTTCGCGACCAGCGCCTACGGTGGCTACTCGGCCTGCCGGCAGTACCACGAGGACATCGCGCGGGCGCGAGCGGCGGCGATCGAGCGACTCGGCGACGAGGCCCTCGTGCCCGACCTCACGAAGCTGCGCCACTTCTACGACCACCCGCTCTTCGTCGAGACGGTCGCCGACGGGGTGCGGGCCGCACGGGAGACCCTCGACGCCGGGCACGACGCACGCCTCGTCTTCACCGCCCACTCGATCCCGGTCTCGGCCGACGAGACCGCCGGGCCCCCCGGGGAGGGCGGACACCGCTACTCGCGGCAGGTCGGCGAGGCGGCCCGGCTCGTCGCCGCCGAGCTCGGGGCCACCGAGTACGACCAGGTCTGGCAGTCGCGCTCCGGCCCGCCCCAGATCCCGTGGCTGGACCCGCAGATCGAGGACCACCTCGACGCGCTGGCAGGCAAGGGCGTCACGGACGTCGTCGTGAGTCCGGTCGGCTTCGTCTCCGACCACATCGAGGTCGTGTTCGACCTCGACACCGAGCTCGCCGAGCAGGCGGAGAAGCTGGGCGTTCGCGTGGCACGGGCGGCGAGCGCCGCGTCGGACCCGAGGTTCATCCGCATGGTCGTCGAGCTGATCGCCGAGCAGGTGGACGGGGCGTCACCGCGGGCGCTGGGGAACGGGCCACGGGGCGGCGTCGGCTGCAACGGCTCCCTCTGCGCACCCGGCTGCTGCGAGCCCCCTGCCCGACGGCGCCCGGCCTCATCCTGAACGAGCGAGAGTGCCGTTCGCTCGCGTAGAAGCAGCGAGGGTGCCGTTCGCTTCGAGATGGAGGGAGGCCCCGGTCAGGCCGCCGTCAGGACCCGGACCGTCTCGGCGACGGCGGCCACCCGCGCGGCACGGACGGCGGCCGCGAGCGGGCGCAGCGCGTCCGTGCGGGCGAGCGCCGTGGCCGAGGTCAGCGCGCCGCCCGGGTCGTCCCCGGTGGCGGCGACGAGGATCGCCTCGACCTCGTCGGCGTGCTGCAGCACCCGCAACGGCCGCCCCGGGGTCCCGGCGGGCCACGTCGGCTGCGGGCGGCGACGCAACGAGGCCGCGATCTCCTCGCGCACCCCGGCCCGCGGCCGGGCCACGTCCAGGTCCGCCAGGGTGGTGGCCGCGTCGCGCACGCCGGTCCGCAGGTCGTGCTCCGCCTCGGCCAGGCTCGGGAGCGCCTGCGGCGGGACCTCCCCGACGACGTGTGCCGTCCAGCGCAGTACCCCGTCCGCGACCACCGACGGGACGACCGCAAGGCCCGCGCCCGGGAACACCGCGCACTCGCCGGCGGCCATCGCCCCCGTGCGCAGCGCGTCCGGCCTCGGCAGCCCCCGCACGTCCCCGGGGACGGGGAGCACCACCCGGGCGTCGAGCTCCCCGCCGACGCAGCGCCGACGCAGCAGCACGAGCAGGGCGGCGAGCCCGGCGCCCGCGTGGTCGGGCGTCGGCAGGTCGGTCTCCGCGGCGACGCCCGCGTCGGCCGCGACGACGTCGTGCGCCTCCGACCACGGGGCCAGCGCGTCGAGGACGTCGTCGGCGGCGGCCGCACCGGCGATCCACGCCGCGCTCCACACCGCCAGGGACGCGCTCGCAGCAGGCATGCCCGCCAGCCTAGGCAGACGTTGCGCGGTCTCACCAACTCGGCCGGCGTCCCGCGCCGCGCGCAGGACGCGTGTCGCACCCCCGTCCGTTCACGGAGCGCCACTACCGTCATCCGACGTGGCGAGGACGCAGGGCCGGGGTATGAACGGCTCCTCCGGAGATGCCGGGTTCCGGACGACGGGTGGGCTGGGGCGGGCGCCCTCGGGTCCCCGCGCCGGTGGGCCGTCGAGCGGCGCCGGCCCCTCCGGCGGGCTCCCCGGGCTGGCGAGCCACCGCCCGAGGACCGAGATCGTCACCGTCGAGGCCGAGCCCGGCCTCGTCGTCGAGGACGCTTCCGGCTCCTTCTGCGGGGCGGTCATCCGCGCGGACGTCCGGGAGGTCGTGCTCGAGGACGCCGCGGGCCGCCGGCGGCTGTTCCCCATGAAGCCCGCCTCGTTCCTCTTCGAGGGGCGCCTGGCCACCCTGACCCCGCCCCGGCCGCGTCAGAGCCCGGAGCAGCAGCGCTCGGCGTCGGGATCCGTGCGCGGGGACGACCGCCGCGCGAAGGTGGCGAGCCCACACCGCATCTGGGTCGAGGGCGTGCACGACGCGGCGATCGTCGAGCGGGTGTGGGGCCACGACCTGCGGGTCGAGGGCGTCGTCGTCGAACCGCTGCACGGCGCGGACGTGCTCGTCGAGGCCGCGCAGGATTTCGCGCCCGGCCCGGATCGGCGGCTCGGCGTGCTCGTCGACCACCTGGTGACCGGTTCGAAGGAGACCCGGATCGCCGAGGGCCTGCGTCGCGACCTCGGGCCCGCCGCCGCGCACGTGCTGGTGCTCGGCCACCCCTACGTGGACATCTGGGAGGCCGTGAAGCCGTCCACGGTCGGCATTCGGGAGTGGCCGAGTGTCCCGCGCGGCATCGAGTGGAAGAAGGGTGTGTGCGCGGCCCTGGGCTGGGGCGACGAGCGCGACGGGGCCCGGCGCGTGCTGGGCGCGGTCTCGACGTGGAACGACCTGCAGACCCCGCTCATCACGGCGATGGAGCAATTGATCGACTTCGTCACCACGTGACCCCGGATGGGGCACACTGAACGGTGTGATCCCGCTCCTCTGGGCGATCGCGGGAGTGGTGCTCGTCGTCGCCGAGGTCCTCACCGGTGGCCTCGTGCTGCTCATGCTCGGCGCCGCCGCGCTCGGCACCGCGGGGGCCGCGGCGGCCGGGGTCCCGTTCGGGGGCGACATCGTGGTCTTCGCGGTGCTCTCCGTCCTGTTCGTGCTGGTCGCGCGGCCCGCGGTGCGCCGCCGGATGCAGGTGCACGACCCGGTGAACACCGGGCCCCGCGCCCTGCTCGGCGCCCACGGTGAGGTCGTCGAGGCGGTCGCCGCCGGTTCGGGCACCGTGCGGCTGCGCGGCTCGCTCTGGTCCGCGCGCTCCCTGCACGACGACGACCTCCCGGCCGGCACCTCGGTCGTGGTCGTCGAGATCTCCGGGGCGACGGCCGTCGTCGCCCCCACCGACACCGGAACCGTCCGCCCAGCGGGGGAGGAGTGATGGACGTGTCCATCGTCATCACCGTGCTCGTCGTGCTCGTGGTGATCCTCGTGGTCACCACCATCGCCAAGAGCGTCACCGTCGTCCGGCAGGCCGAGGCCGCCGTCATCGAGCGCCTCGGCCGCTACCAGCGCACGGCCGAGCCGGGTCTGACGCTGCTCGTGCCCTTCATCGACCGCATCCGGGAGCGGGTCGCGCTCTGGGAGCAGGTCGTCTCGTTCCCGCCGCAGCCCGTGATCACCCAGGACAACCTGACGGTGTCCATCGACACCGTCGTCTACTACCAGGTCACCGAGCCCCGCAACGCCGTCTACGAGATCAACGACTACATCAACGGCGTGCAGCAGCTCACGACGACGACCCTGCGCGACGTCGTCGGCGGCATGAGCCTGGAGGAGGCGCTCACCTCGCGGGAGAAGATCAACACCGGGCTGCGCCGCGCCCTCGACGACGCGACCGGACCGTGGGGCCTGCGGGTGGTCCGCGTGGAGCTCAAGGCGATCGACCCGCCGCCGTCGATCCAGGACTCCATGGAGAAGCAGATGCGCGCCGACCGGGAGAAGCGCGCGATGATCCTCACCGCCGAGGGGCACCGCGAGGCGTCGGTCGCCGAGGCGCAGGGCAACAAGCAGGCCGCGATCCTCAACGCCGAGGGCGCGAAGCAGGCGGCGATCCTGTCCGCCGAGGCCGACCGCCAGTCGCGCATGCTGCGCGCCCAGGGTGAACGGGCCGCCCGCTACTACCAGGCGCAGGGCCAGGCCAAGGCCATCGAGAAGGTCTTCGCCGCGATCAAGGCGGGCAAGCCGACCCCGGAGCTCCTGGCCTACCAGTACCTGCAGACCCTGCCGCAGATGGCGCAGGGCGACGCGAACAAGATGTGGGTGGTGCCGAGCGACTTCGGCAAGGCGCTCGAGGGCTTCACCCGCATGCTCGGCGCGCCCGGCGAGGACGGCGTCTTCCGCTTCCAGCCCTCGCCGGTCGACGCCGACGTCGTGGCCAAGCGCGCGGGGGACCCCGACGACGACGTCGCCGACTGGTTCGACACCACCACCGACCCGGAGATCGCGAAGGCCGTCGCGCACGCCGAGTCGATCGCCACGCGGGGCGTGAGCGACGCCGGCGGCAATGGTTCCGGACGGCACGCCGGGGGAGAGGAGCCGACCGGCTAGGACCGTAGGATCGGGTCCGTGCTGGACCGTGCCACCGTCGACTCGCTGTTCCCGCCCGACCTGCCCGAGACGGCCGAGTGGGAGCAGCGGTACCCGGCGCGTGACGTGCCGGCCGGGGCGTTCGTGACGCGGTTCGGGCCGAGCCCCACGGGTTTCGTGCACATCGGTGGGATCTACACCGCGATGGTGTCGCGCGACCTCGCGCACTCCTCGGACGGCGTGTACTACCTGCGGATCGAGGACACCGATCAGGCGCGGGAGGTCGCGGGCGCCGACGCGCAGTTCGCGCGCGCGTTCGACGCCTTCGACCTGCGTCCCGACGAAGGTCCCCTATCGGCGTGCAGTACTGGATCCGGACACCAAGGCGGCAGCGCTGGAGATGGCCCGTATGCGCCCTACCGCCAGTCCGAGCGCAGCCCGATCTACCTGTCGTTCGTCCGCGAGCTGATGCGCCAGGGCCGCGCCTACCCGGACTTCGCCACCAAGGACGAGCTCGCTGAGATCTCCGAGCGCCAGCGGACGCTGAAGCTGCCGACCGGCTACTACGGCCGGTGGGCGCTGTGGCGGGACGCCTCCGAGGAGGAGGTGCTGCGCCGGCTCGCGGCGGGTGACCCGTACGTCGTGCGGTTCCGCTCCGAAGGCGCGGTGGGGGAGCGGGTCGCGTTCACCGACCGGCTCCGCGGGCGCGTCGAGGCCGAGGACAACCACAACGACGTCGTCATCCTCAAGACCTCGGCCAGCGAACCGCGGCTCCCGACCTACCACTTCGCCCACGCCGTGGACGACCACCTCATGCGGACCTCGCTGGTGGTGCGCGGCGACGAGTGGCTCTCCTCGGTGCCCACCCACCTGCAGCTCTTCGCCGCGCTGGGCTTCCCCCAGGTCGAGTACGCCCACCTCGCGCCGCTGATGAAGCAGGAGGGGAGCTCGCGCCGCAAGCTCTCCAAGCGCAAGGACGCCGAGGCCTCGGTCGACTTCTACCTCGAGGCCGGGTACCCGACCGAGGCCGTCCTGGCCTATCTGCGCGGCCTCGCCAACGCCCGGCTGGCCGAGCTGCCGGTCCCCGAGGCGCTGACCACCCCGCTGCGCCTCGAGGACTTCCAGGCCGCGGGCCCGCTGGTCGACACCGTCAAGCTGGCCGATATCTGCGCCGACTACGTCGCGACGCTGCCGGCGCCCGAGGTGCTGGCCGGTGTCCGCGGGTGGGCCTCGACCTACGACCCCGAGCTCGTCGAGGTGCTCGACGAGCACGAGCCGCTGGCGCTGGCCGCGATCGATGTCGAGCGGGTCGGGGTGGAGAACCCCCGCAAGGACCTCGCGCGCTGGTCGGACTTCCGGACCGCCTACGGCTTCTTCTTCCCGTCGCTGTTCGACGACGTGACCGACCCGGCCGACGAGCGCTTCGGCGGGCTCGCGCCCGAGATGGTCGTCGCGCTGGCCGCCGACCTCGCGTCGCGCTACGAGCACGAGGGCGACCAGCCGACCTGGTTCCAGCAGGTCCGGGACCTCGCGGAGCGGCACGGGTTCGCGCCGAACCCGAAGACCTTCAAGAAGGACCCGGACGCCTACCCCGGGATGCTGCGTGACGCCGCCAACGTCATCCGGGTGCTCGTCACCGGCGCGCAGCGCAGCCCCGACCTGTACGAGGTGACGCGGGTGCTCGGCGCGGACGAGGTCACGCGACGGCTGGGTGCGCTGGCGCGCTCGTGAGCCGCGGGCCGCGGACGACGACGGGCCCCGCACCCACCCGGGTGCCGGGGCCCGCCGCTGTCGCCCCCGTGGCGGATCAGTTCCCGGAGGTCGAGCCCCCGCCGCCGGTCGAGCCGCCGCTGCCGCCGCCCGAGCCGCCGCCGCTCTCACCGGAGTCGCCGGTGCCCGACCCGGTGCCCGAACCGGTCCCGCTCGTCGAACTGCCCTGCGTCGACGTGCCGGTCTTGTGGGACTTGTCCGGCACCGCCGGGCAGGCCGGGGTCGGAGCCGCCCCGGGGACGCAGACCTGCTGCTTCGGCGTCTCAGCGCAGGCGGGGTCGGCGGCACCAGGGGTGCCGGGCACGCAGGCCGGTTGACCCGGTTGACCAATTTGACCCGGCTGGCCCGCGCCGCCCTGAGCGGGGGCGCCCTGGCCGTTCTGGCCCTGCTTGACCTGCTGGTTCTCGGTCCCGAGCGTGCCGTCCGTGCCCGTCATCGTCTTGGCGACCTTGGCGTCGGCCGGCGGGGTGTTGCCGCCCTGCGGGTCGAGCGTCGTCCCGTCGGGGAGCGTCTTCTCCGTCCGGGGCGTGCCGTCGGGGTTGAGGATCGCGCCGCCCGCCGTCTTGATCGAACCGTCGGGCTGGATCACGCCGCCCGGCGGCACCGGAACCGTGGACTTGGTGGTGCCGTCCGGCGGCTTGAGGACCAGGACCTGGTTGCCTCCGCCGGCGCCCGGCACGTACGCGGTCACCGTGCCGTCGTAGTTCCACCGGAAGACCGTCCCGGGGACGGGCGGGGTGGTCGTGCCGTCCGGGTTCACGGTGGCGATGACCGTGCCACCGATGATGATCGGCATCGGGCTGCGCTGCGTCCCGTCCCTGTTGAAGATGATCCCGCTGGGCTCCTGGACGGAACCGTCGGGCAAGGTCTTGCTCCCCGCCGGGTGCTTCACGTCGACCTTGGGCGGGAGGACCTTGCCGTCGGGGCCGAGCACGCGGCCGTCGGAGAGCGTGACCGTGCCGTCGTAGTTGTGGGTGCCGGTCAGCAGCAACTTCCCGCTCCCGTCGACCGGCGCGCTCGGGTTGGGGCCGGTGACGGGCGGGGGAAGCTTGGTCGGACCGGGGGTGTTCGTGCCCGGGTTGACCACGGTGATCGTCCCCTGCGGCGCGGGGGCCGGCGTCACCACGATCGTGCGGTCCTTGGCCCAACCGTTCCACGGGACGCCGACGAACGTGCCGGAGTCGTTCGACGCGGTCGGCGCGCCCAGCGGGTCACCGTTGTAGCACTTGACCGTCGGCTCGCCGTAGCTGTTGACCAGCACCGCGGTCCCGGCCTGCAGCACCGCCGGGTACGGCTGGAACTGGCCGCTGCCGTAGCCGTACTCGGTGACCGCGGTGTCCGCCCGCAGGCTCACCGGGGCCAGGCTGTTGACGAACCCGCCGATGCCGTTCGCGTCGATCCCGAGCGGCTTGGCCCACGCGGCGGCCTTGGCCGGGTCGGAGGTGACCTGGTTGACCAGGGAGGCGGTGTCGCACGAGGGCTTGGCGCGGTCCTGGGCGTAGAGCCCACCGGTGTTGCCCACCTGGGTGCCCTGGGCGTTGGGCGGGGCGACCACGCCGGAGGTGTCCTGGCCCACCGGCGCGGTGAACGGCGACGGCCCGGCCGTGGAGGTCGCCTCCAGCTGCACCTGGGCGGCCTCGGCGCTCGAGGAGCCCCAGAACGCGAACCAGGCGCCACCGGCGATGACCAGCAGCGCCACCGCGCCCAGGGCGATCCAGAATCCGCGCCCGGGAGCCCGACCGCGGCGGCTTCCCCCCGAGCGAGGGCGGAGGAGAGCCCGCGCCCGGTCCGGACGGGGGCCCCGTCCCGGCGGGGCTCGGGAAACCCCCGCTCGACGGGCCCCACTGCGGGGGGACGGGCGGGGCCGTGTGCGGCGTGGTGGCCTGCGTCGCCGGCCCGACGCCGCCGGTTCCCCCTGATGGCGTCGCCCCCGCACCGCCGCCCAACGGCGAGTACCTCGGCGTCCACCCCGACGGATCCAGTCCGCCCGGCGACGACTCCTGGCCCATCCCGGCCCTCCCCACACTGTTCCGGCTGCCGATGACACACGTCACCTGTCGCCGGGGAGGATGCCGGTCCAGTTCCTGCCCGTATGCCGTAGTCGACTACTGCACTTCGGAGTGGATCACCTCGGGCACGGACCGTCATCGGTGCGGACGGACTACACGTTCATCGCGACGTACTTGATCTCCAGGTACTCGTCGATGCCGACGTCGCCGCCCTCGCGGCCCAGACCGGACTGCTTCCAGCCGCCGAAGGGGGCGCCGGCGTTGGAGACCATGCCCTGGTTGAGCCCCACCATGCCCGCCTCGAGCCGCTCCGAGAGCCGGACCGCGCGCTGCAGGTCCTTCGTGTAGAGGTAGCTGACCAGGCCGAACTCGGTGTCGTTCGCGGCTCGGATCGCCTCGTCGTCCTCGGTGAAGGTGAAGACCGGCGCGACCGGACCGAAGATCTCCTCCTTGGCCAGGCGAGCCGAGGTGGGCACGTCGGCGAGGACCGTGGGCGGGTAGAAGTACCCCGCCCCCGAAGGCACCTCGCCGCCGGTGCGGACCTTCGCGCCCTTCTGGACGGCGTCGTCGACGAGCTCGGCGACCTTGTCGCGCTGGTCGGCCTCCACGAGCGGGCCGACCTCGACCCCCTCGTCGACGCCGCGGCCGATCGTCATCGACCCCATGCGGTCGGTCAGCTTCTTGGTGAACTCCTCAGCGATGTCCTCGTGCACGTAGAACCGGTTGGCCGCGGTGCACGCCTCGCCGATGTTGCGCATCTTCGCGAGCATCGCGCCCTCGACCGCGGCGTCGACGTCGGCGTCCGCGCACACGATGAACGGCGCGTTGCCGCCGAGCTCCATCGAGGTCTTGAGCACGTGCTGCGCGGACTGCTCGATGAGCTTCCGGCCCACCTCGGTGGAGCCGGTGAACGAGAGCTTGCGGATGCGGCCGTCGGCGATCAGCGGGCCCATGACCTTGCCGGTCGACGTCGTCGTGATCACGTTCAGCACGCCCTCGGGCAGCCCCGCCGTCGCGAGGATGTCGGCGAGCTTGAGGATCGTCAGCGGCGTGAGGGCCGCCGGCTTGATGACCATGGTGCAGCCGGCCGCGATCGCGGGGCCGATCTTGCGGGTGCCCATGGCCAGCGGGAAGTTCCACGGGGTGATGAGCAGGCACGGCCCGATCGGCTGGCGCATCACCAGCATCCGGCCGTTGCCGGTCGCGTTCACCTTCCAATCCCCGGAGATCCGCACGGCCTCCTCGGCGAACCAGCGGAAGAACTCGGCGGCGTAGGTGATCTCGGCCTTCGACTCCGCGAGCGGCTTGCCCATCTCGAGCGTCATGAGCACCGCGATGTCGTCGGCCTGCTCGGTGATCATCTCGAAGGCTCGGCGGAGGATCTCCCCGCGCTCCCGCGGCGCCGTCGCCGCCCACTCCGACTGTGCCTTGTGCGCGGCGTCCAGAGCGGCCGTGCCGTCGTCGGGGGAGGCGTCGGCCACCTCGCAGAGGATCTCACCGGTGGACGGGTCCTCGATCGGGAACGTCCGGCCCTCCGCGGCGTCGCGCTCCCGGCCGCCGATCAGCAGCTTCTTCGGGACCTCGTCGATGATCCTGCGCTCCCGTGCGGCGTCAGCCATGGCGTGCTCCTGCTCCCCTCGAACCCGCAGCGACCCCGGGGGCCGGCACGCCCGCCGGGGGATACGGCCGGTGAGGTGCCCCGTGGCCCCCGCCTCCACACCGGGGCGGGCAGGCGACGCGCCGATCGTCGGCACCCTGCCTACGCTCTGGAGCCGTGTTCTCCCGCCGCGCAGCATTCGCACCCCGGGTGGCTGTCGCTCCCCGCCCCGACCTCCCCCTGCGCGTCCGGGCCGACTCCGGGGCGGCGGTCGTCGTGGGGGGCGGGGTCGCCGGTGTCAGCGCCGCGCTCGTCCTCGCCGAGCGCGGGGTGCCCGTCGAGCTGCTGGAGGCCGCCCCGACGCTCGGGGGCCGGTTGGGGACGTGGCCGCGCACCCTGCCCGACGGGAGCACCGTCACCGTCGAGCACGGCTACCACGGCTTCTTCCGGCAGTACTACACGCTGCGGGCGATCCTGCGCCGCCTCGACCCGGAGCTCGGCTTCCTGCGCGACGTCGGCGGCTACCCGATCCAGGGCCGGGACCCGGAGTGGGCGCCCGAGGACTTCACCGACCTGCCGCGCGTGCCGCTGGCCAACCTCGCCGCCCTGATCTGGAAGTCACCGAGCTTCCGCCTGCGCGACCTGCGCACGGTCGACGGCCGGGAGGCGCTGGAGATGCTGCGCTACGACCCCGTCACCACCTTCGCCCGCCACGACCATCGCACCACGGCGGACCTCCTGGACTGCCTCGGCTTCTCCGAGCGCGGCCGGGCGATGCTCTTCGAGGTCTTCGCCCACTCGTTCTTCAACACCGAGCAGCGGTACTCCGCGGCCGAGTTCCTCGCGATGTGCCACTTCTACTTCACCGGCAACCCAGAGGGCCTCGCGATGGACGCCCCCCGCGACCAGTACGCGGCGACGCTGTGGGAGCCCTTCATCCGGCTGCTGGAGAAGCACGGGGCGACGGTGACGACGGGAGCCCGCGCGACCGTCGTCGTCAGCGGCCCGTCCGGCTGGTCGGTCGGGGTCGAGGACGGCCCGACGCGCACCGCGCGGCACCTCGTGGTGGCCACCGACGTGCCGGGCACGCGGGCGCTGTTCACGCGCTCGCCGGGGTTCGCGACGACGGCGCCACGGCTCGCCCGGCAGGTCGCCGACCTGCCGGGTGGCGAGCCGTACGTGGTGGCACGCCTGTGGTGCCGCGGCGACGTCGACCCGGCGCACGCCCCGTTCACCGGCGTGACCCGCGAGCGGGTGCTCGACTCGGTGACGCTGTTCCACCGGCTCGAGGCCGAGTCGGCCGCATGGACCAGCACTGTCGCGGGAGGCGCTTCGGTCATCGAGCTGCACTCCTACGCCTGCCCGCCGGAGGAGTCCCTCGAGGACCTCGTGGCGGCGATGCGCACCGAGCTCACCGCGCTCTGGCCGGAGTTCGCCCGCGTCGAGGTGCTCGACGTCGACGCCCACCGCTACACCAACGCACCGGGCTTCGATCCCGGCTTCCACCCGCACCGCCCCGGCGTCCTCACCGACGCCCGCGGCCTGCGACTGGCCGGGGACTGGGTGGCCAGTGACGTCCCGTCGGCGCTCATGGAGCGCGCCGCGCTCACCGGCGTGCTCGCGGCGAACGACGTCCTGCGCGAGGAGGGCGCCGCTCCGGAACCGGTGTGGTCGGTCGCGCCGCGAGGCATCCTCGCGGGACGCACCCGAGAAGTGATCGCCCCCAGGGGCTAGGGTGCTCGCGCACCGGCAGACGAGCGACGAGGAGAGAACTGGCGTGCGAACCCGACGGACGGCGTCCTGGTTCCTCCTGGTGGCAGCTGCCGCGGCCGTGCTCGCGGGCTGCACCTACTCCGCCGCGCCGGCCCCGGGTCAGCCCTCGAACTACGCCGGGTACTCCACCTCGGGCTTCCCCGCCCCCGGCCCTGCTCCGGTGCCCGGGCAGATCACACCGGCGCCGGTGCTGCCGCCGCAGCCCGCGAACGCGCCACGTCCGGCCACCGGCCCGACGCCGACGCGGGGTCCGGCCGAGACCGGCACCCCCCAGGCGCCGTCGCCGGGCGGCTGAGCCGAGCGGGGGACACATCGAGGGGCACACGGCGCAGTTCGGACGGCCGGCGGGAGCTGCGCAGGGTGCTGATGATCACGGGTCGAGGTCGGCGGCGGCGCGCCGACGCCCGCGCGCCGAGACGATGACGCCGATCGCGCCGAGCATGCCCGTCACCAGCAGCACCGCGATCATCGCCGGCGATGTGCCGCCGGCGACGGCGTCCCCGAGCAGCACGACGGCGGCCGTCCCGGGGACGAGCCCGATGACGGTGCCGGCCACGTAGGCCGACCAGCGGACACTGGTGACCCCGAGGGTGTAGTTCAGCGGGGCGAACGGGATGCCGACGAGGCGCGTGGAGGTCACCGTGAGCAGCTCCCGCTCGCAGAGCCGCTCCTCCAGAGCCCGCACCCGGTGCGGCCCGAGCCGGGCGATCGCCCGGCCGCCGAGCCGGCGCGCGATCGCGAAGCCGAGCAGCGCCGACACCACCGACGCCCCGACGGCGAGTGCGAACCCCCACACGGGACCGAACATCAGCCCGGCCGCGAGCGTGAAAACGGTGCGGGGGATCGGCGTGGTGGTGATCATCGCGTGCGCGAGGAAGAAGACCAGGGGGGCGGCGGGGCCGAGCCGGAGCGCCCAGTCCCGCAGCTCCAGCGGCGAGGGCAGCGGGACGGTGAGCGCCACGAGCAGGGCGACGACGAGCACCCCGAGCAGCAGCAGCGCGCGCGTCCGGTTCCGCACACGGAGCGAGGGTAGTCAGGCGACCCGGGCGAACAGCCCCTGGTACTCACGGACGACGCCGAGTGGATCCACGCTGAACGCGAAGGAGCCGTAGGTCGGGTCGGCGTAGACGTACTGCGCGCCGTGGGGCCCGTCAGGCTCGCGGCGGTAGGTCTGGCCGACCCGCGCGACGGCCAGGGACGGCACGGCGAGCCACGCGACGTCCACGGCGCGCTCCTCGCCGACCTCGAGCCCGAGTCGGCGCACCACCAGCGTGTTGGTCAGCGGGGAGATCGAGACGTCCACGTCCTGGCAGCCCTCGAGGTCGCCCCAGTCGCGGCCGTCGAGCGTCCAGTGCCCGAGGGCGTCCGCGGTGAGGGTGACCCGGTCGAGACCGTCGGCCCCGAGGACCTCGACGAAGCAGGAGCGGGTGTGCCACCCGGCGTCGACCACCACCGAGAACCGCGTCGACCACGGGCGGGGCGCGTCCTGCTCGCCGATGGGGCCCGTGTCGTCCGGGGAGTCGGTGCCGATCGCCGCGCCGTCGAGGAGGAAGGCTCCGTCGGGGTGGTCAGGGGTGGGCTCGAGCTCGGAGATCGCGCCGTGGACGAGGCCGTGCGGCTCGTCGAGGCGGCGCCACAGTGCGGAGATCGGGGCCACCGCGCCATCGTGGCACGATCGGATCCGACGAAGACGGTCAGTCGGGCACGAAGACGCGCCCGGATCCGCAGCGTCGTCTTGGCGCGAAATGGGGTGACGAGGTGAGCGAGCCGCAGGACCGTCGTCGGGACGACGCGGAAGCCGACCGGGACCCCGACGCGGTGCCGCCCTGGGATCCCGCACGGGCCGCGGGCTCGGGCACCCCGGCGGACGGTCCCGCGCGCGGCGGCCGGCAGAGCTCCGGCCCCGTCCCCGGCCCGACGGGTCCGGCCCCCTCCCCGAACGTACCGGGGCCACCCGGTCGACCACGGGACCCCTGGGGCTTCGGCGGTCCCGTGGCGGTGCCGCGGCCCGGCATCGTGCCGCTGCGCCCGCTCGCCCTCGGTGAGCTCCTCGACGGCGCCTTCCAGTACATCCGTGCCCACCCGCGCGTCGTGCTCGGCATCTCCGCGGTCGTCGCCGTCGTCACGGTGCTCATCGAGTCGCCGTTCCAGGCCTCGTTCGGCACCTCGCTGCAGACTCTCGCGTCCTCCAGCGGCACGAGCACCCCGAACCTGGACCAGCTCGGCCGGCTCCTCGGCGGCGCCGTCACCCTCATCGGGATCGGGATGCTGGTCAATCTGGTGGCGAATACGGTGCTGACGGGGCTGCTGGTCGTGGTGCTGGCCCGCTCGGTGCTCGGTGCGCCGATCGTCGCGCGGGACTGCTGGGACGCGGCCCGCCCCCGGCTGCCCGGGCTGTTCGGCGTCGTCGTCCTCGTCGCGGTGGCGACCGTGCTGGCCTTCCTCGTCCCGTGGATCCCCGCGGGACTGCTGGCGCTCCTCGGCGCGCCCGCCGGTGCGACGGCGGGCCTGGCGGTCCTCGGTCTGCTGGTCGGGATCGTCCTCGCGGTGATCGTCGCGGTCGGGCTGGCCCTGGCCGCGCCCGCCTACGTGCTCGAGGGCGGCGGGGTGGTCGGGGCGCTGCAGCGGTCACGCACGCTCGTCCGCGGCCGGTTCTGGCCGGTGCTCGGCATCCTCCTGCTCACGTCGATCATCGTCGCCGTCGTGGCAGGCATCGTCGGGATCCCGTTCAGCGTCGTCGCGAACGGCGTCGGACGCGCGATCGGGGAGACCAACCCCTACGCGCCGCTGCCGCTGCTGGTCACCTCGATCGGCACCGTCGTCGGCGCGACACTGACCACGCCGTTCCAGGCGGGGGTCACCGGCCTGCTCTACATCGACCAGCGGATGCGCCGCGAGGGCTTCGACATCGAGCTGCAGCGGGCCGCCCGTTCGCGCTGACGCGCGTGTGCGTGCCCTATCGGCGTGCTGTGTCTCTGCCGTGTCCAGGCACGGGAACGTTCACGCACGTCCGATTCAGCACGCCGATAGGGCGTCAGCGCGAACGCAGCCGCACGCTCGAGGACACCACCAGCACGCTCGACAGCGCCATCGCCAGACCGGAGATCAGCGGGCTGAGCAGCCCGAAGGCGGCCAGCGGGATCGCGGCGACGTTGTAGCCGAACGCCCAGGCCAGGTTCCGGCGGATCGTCGTCGCGGTCCGCCGGGCGAGGTCGAGCGCATCCGGGACCGCGGCGAGGTCGTCGCGCACGAGGATGACGTCGGCCGCCTCGAGCGCGACGTCGGTCCCGGCGCCGACGGCGAGCCCCAGGTCCGCGGCCGCGAGCGCCGGCCCGTCGTTGATCCCGTCGCCGACCATCGCGACGCGCGCCCCGCCGCGCTGCCGCTCGGCGATCGTGGCGACCTTGTCCTGCGGCAGCACGTCGGCGACGACCTCGTCGACCCCGATCGCCGCCCCGACGGCCCGGGCCGCCTCGGCGCGGTCGCCGGAGAGCAGCACGGTGCGCAGACCGGCGGCCCGGAGCCGGGCCACGGCCGGTGCGGCGGACGGCTTGATCTCGTCGGCGAGCTCGAGGACCGCCACCGCCGCGTCGTCGCAGGCCACCACGACGAGCGTCGAGTCGGCCGCCGGCTCCGGCGACCACCCCGGCAGCCCGGCCAGCGGCCGGCCGAGCCGCACCGCGACGCCCTGGACGGTCCCGTGGGCGCCTAGGCCCGGCAGCGCCTCGAAGTCCTCGACGGGGGGCAGCACGCCGAGCTCCTCGCGCGCCCGAGCCGCCACCGCGCGGGCGACGGCGTGCTCTGAGGAGTCCTCCACCGCGCCGGCCAGCCGCAGCACCCGCGCGCGGTCCTCTCCGGGCGCCACGTGCACCGCCCGCACCGTCATCGCCCCCGTCGTCACGGTGCCGGTCTTGTCGAGCACGACGGTGTCGACGGTGCGGCTGGACTCGAGCGCCTGGTGGCTCTTGAGGAAGATTCCCTCGCGGGCGCCGCGCCCGGACGCGACGAGCATCGCGGTCGGCGTCGCCAGCCCCAGCGCGCACGGGCAGGCGATGACCAGCACCGACAGCCCCGCCGAGAAGATCTCCCCGGCGTCGCCCCCGGCCAGCCACCAGCCGAGCGCGGTCAGCACTGCGAGCCCGATCACCACCGGCACGAACACCGACGAGATCCGGTCGACCAGCCGCTGCACCGACGCCTTCGAGGCCTGCGCCGCCTCGACCAACCGGATCATCCCGGCGAGCTGCGTGGCCGAGCCGACCGCGCTCGCCGTCACCACCAGCCGCCCGCCGGTGGCCACGGTGCCGCCGGTGACGGCATCCCCGGCCGCCACCTCGACCGGAACGGTCTCCCCGGTGAGCATCGAGCGGTCCACCGCCGAGGCGCCGGACTCCACGACGCCGTCGGTCGCGATCTTCTCACCGGGCCGCACCACGAACCGGCTCCCGACGGCGAGGGCGGACGCCGGCACACGGGTCTCCGTGCCGTCGGGGAGCAGGACGGCGACGTCCCGGGCGGCCAGCGCGGCGAGGGCCGCGAGCGCGTCGCCGGCGGAGCGCTTGGCCCGGGCCTCGACGTAGCGCCCGGCGAGCACGAACGTGGTCACCGCGGCGGCGACCTCGAGGTAGAGCGGGCCGACCGGGTCGAGGAACACCGACAGCGCGCCGCCCGCGGCCGGATCGGGCAGGTGCCCGAGCAGGATCGAGCCGAGCGACCACACCGTCGCGGCGACGATGCCGAGGGAGATCAGCGTGTCCATCGAGGACGCGCCGTGGCGGGCGTTCACCACCGCCGCGCGGTGCAGCGGCCAGGCCGACCACCCGACGACGGGTGCCGCGAGCGCCACGACCACCCACTCCCAGCCCGGGAAGCGGGCGGCCGGCAGCACCGAGAGCACCAGGGGGACGTCGACCAGCGGGATGAACAGCACCGCGGCGACCACGAGGCGGCGCCAGAGGTCGGCGACCCGGTCGTCGCGGGCGGACGCGCTGTCGGCGTCCTGCCCGTCCCTGCCGGGACCGTTCTGCGGCGCGCGCAGCGGCGTCGCCCCGTAGCCGAGCTTCGCGACGACGTCGACGACCGTGCGGCGGTCCACCGAGGGGTCGCGCAGCACCGTGGCTCGCTCGGTGGCGTAGTTGACCGTCGCCGAGATCCCCTCGACCTTGTTCAGCCGACGCTCGATCCGCGACGCGCAGGCCGCGCACGTCATCCCGGTGAGCAGGAAGTCCTCGCCGGGGTCCGGCGCACCATCCTGGGCGTCGACGGCAACCGCCGCCGTGTCGGTCATGCTCCGATGGTGCGCCCCCGACGCGGCTCCCCGCACACCGGGTGTCACCATCGAGCCGTGACGAGCACCAGCGCGTCGGAGTCGGGAGGGACGTCACCGACCGGGCCGCCGGAGGACCCCGCCGACGGCCCGAAGCCCGGTCACGACGACGGCGGGTCGACCGCCGGAGCCGCCGGGGCCGCGACCTTTGCGCTGGTCGTCGCGGGGATGGCGCTGGTGAGCTCCTGGACCGGCTGGGGCGGGATGGTGCTCGGCCTGGTCGCGCTCGTCGCCGCCCTGGTGGCGCTCATGCGGGTGCGCTCCGGCCGGGCCGTGGGACGCGCGAGGCCGGTGGTGGCGCTCGTCGTCGGGCTCGCGGCGCTGGTGATCGGGACCACGGTGGAATGGCCGACGCTGGAGAGCGCGGTGACCTACCTGCACGCCTCACAGGCCCGCACGCTCGACGAGTGCATGCGCCAGGCCGTCAACGAGAAGGAACAGCACGTCTGCAAGTCCCAGCACCTGGCCGAGTACCGGGCGCGGTACCCCGGACGCCTGGACCCGTGACCCGCCGCCTCGTGCCCGCCGCCGCCGCGGGCGCGGTGACGGTGCTCGTGGCCGCACTCCTGCTGGGCCGCTCGGCCTACCCGGTCCTCGGGCTGGCCGACCCGGGTGAGCTGATCCGGCTCGGCTTGCCGGTGGTGCGACTGGCGGCGGAGGGGGCGGCGGCGGTGGCGCTGGGGGCGCTGACCCGCGCTGTGGTGCTGGCCGACGGTGCCGGCGGGCCGACCGCGGGAGAGTGGACGACCGGCTCCGCGGCCGCGTGGACGTGGGCGGTGCTGTGCCTGGCCGCGGCCGTGCTCACGGTCGCCGACGTCTCCGGAGGACTCGTCGCTCCGGGCCCGGACCTCGTCGTGCAGCTGGTGGTCCGGTCGGCGCCGGTGGGCTGGCTCGCCTCGGCGGTGGGTGCCGCGGTGGTGGCGGTCTGGGTGCGCGAGGCCCGGACGTGGTCCTCGACGCTCGGCGCCGGCCTCCTGGCCTGCCTCGCCCTGCTGGGTCCCGTGGTGACCGGGCACGCCATCGACGGGGTCGGGAAGGACCTCGGCACCCCCGCCGTCGGGCTGCACGTGGTCACGGCCACGGTGTGGCTCGGGACGGTCGGTGCGCTGCTGGTCGGGGTTCCCGACGACGAGGGTGCTCGGGCTCGGTCGGCGGCGCGGGCCGGGGCGGTGTCGACGGTGTGCGCGGTGGTCACCGTGGCGAGTGGGGTGCTCGCGGCGGCGGTGCTGGTCCCGTCGGTGGGAGAGCTGGCGAGCGCCTACGGGGTGCTGGTGCTCCTCGCGGCGGCGGTGACCGTGGTGGTGCTCGGGGTGCTGGTCCGCCGACGGCTGGCCACGCGACGGAGTGGCTTTCCTCCCACTGGATGCCAGCAACGACGCTTCGCTTGCACGGAGGCGGGGATCGAGCTCGTCCTGCTCGCCGTGATCACCGGGCTCTCGGTGGCCATGACCCGCGCCGTCCCGCCCGTCCAGGCGCCGTTCCACACCACGCCGACGCAGGCCGTCCTCGGGTTCGGCATCCCCGATCCGCCGTCGGTGACCACCCTGCTGGGCGCGTGGCGGCCCGACGTCGTGCTCGTGACCCTCGCCGTGGTGCTCGCCCTGGTGTACGGCCGGTGGCTGTGGCAGGTCGAGGGGTGGCCGGCCGGACGCGCGGTCGCGTGGTTCGCCGGGTGTGCGGTGCTGGTCCTCGCGAGCTCCTCCGGGCTCGGTCGCTACGCGGACGCCCTGTTCAGCGCGCACGTCGCGGAGCACATGCTGCTGTCCGTGGTGGTGCCCGTCCTGCTCGTGCTCGGCGGGCCGGTGACGCTCGCCCGGCGGGCGCTGCCGGAGGAGTGCGACGCCCGTGCCCGGCTCGAGGGCCTGCTCGATGCCCCCGCCCTGCGGCTGCTCGCCCATCCCGCGGTCGCCGCGGTGCTCGTCGTCGGCTCGCCGTTCCTGCTCTACCTCACACCGGCCTTCTCACTGCTCCAGCCGCTGGGCTGGCTCATGCCCGCGATCTCGCTGTGGTTCCTGGGCGTCGGGTACCTCTTCTTCTGGGTGCTCGTCGGCGTCGACCCGGCCCCCGGCGTCCGGCTCCCGCACGTGGCACGCCTGGCGGTGCTCGTCGCCTCCATGCCCTTCCACGCGCTGTTCGGTGTGATCCTGCTCGCCGCGGACCGGCCGGTGGCGCAGATTCCCTCGACCCTCGCCGCCGACGGCGGGGGCGGCCAGGTGTTCGTCACCGACTTCTACTCCCACCTGCGCCTGCCCTGGGCGGTCGACCTGCTCGCCGACCAGCACGTCGCCGCCCTGCTCGCGTGGGGGATGGGCGACGTGCCGCTGCTCGCCGTCGTCGCCGTGCTCCTCGTGCAGTGGCACCGCGCCGGCGCCGCGGAGGACGCCGCGACCCGGGGCCTGCTCGCCCGCTCCTAGCGTCCCACTATGTGGGACGCATCTCGCATGATGGTGTCCCGTGAGGCATGCTGACGACCGTGAGCGCCGAACCGGAGGCCGTGGTCGCCCCGAGCCGCCCGCGCCGGCGGTGGGCGATCCTCGTCGTCGGGGTCCTCGCCCAGACCGCCGCCAGCTCGTTCGTCTACGGCATCCCGTTCCTCGTCCCGACCCTGCGGGACGAGCGGGGTCTGTCGCTCGCGCAGGTCGGGGTCCTCGTCGCGGCCCCGACGACGGGTCTGCTGCTCACGCTGGTCGCGTGGGGGTTCGTGGTGGATCGGGTGGGGGAGCGGTTCCCGATGGCCGTCGGGCTGGGCCTCGCGGGGGTCGTCGTCGGCGGGGTGGCGCTGCGGGAGGACGGGCTGGGCGCACAGGCCTCGCTCGTCCCGATCGCGCTGCTGCTCGGCCTCGGCGGGATGGGCGCGGCGTCGGTGAATGCGGCGAGCGGACGGCTGATCATGGGCTGGTTCGCCGTGGACGAGCGCGGCGTCGCCATGGGCATCCGCCAGACCGCCCAGCCGCTCGGAGTGGCCCTCGCCGCGCTGATCCTGCCGGTGCTCGCCGGGGTCGAGGGCCCGTTCGTCGCCCTGGGCTGGACCGGGCTGGCGTGCCTGATCGCCGCCGCGCTCGTCGTGCTCGTCGCCCGGGACGCACCCCGGCGCCCGCCCGCCCCCCACGAGCCGACCGGCAACCCCTACCGCGTGCCCACCCTCTACCGCCTGCACGCGGCGTCCGCCCTGCTCGTGCTCCCGCAGTTCGCGATCTCGGCGTTCGCGCTGGAGTACCTGGTGCGCGAGCAGCACTGGTCCGCCGGCGTCGCCGGGGTGTTCGTCGCGGTGGCACAGATCCTCGGGGCGGCCGGACGGATCGCGACGGGGTGGTGGTCGGACCGGGTGGGGTCGCGGCTGCGCCCGATGCGCCAGCTCGCCGTGGGCTCGACGGCGGTGATGCTCGCCTTCGCGCTCGGCTCGGCGTGGGTGCCGCTGATCGCGGCGGCGGCGATCGTCGTGGGGGCGATCGTGACGGTGGCCGACAACGGCCTCGCGTTCACCTCGACCGCCGAGATCGCCGGCCAGGCGTGGTCGGGCCGGGCGCTCGGGGTGCAGAACACCACGCAGAACCTGGTGGCCTCGGCGGCGCCGCCGGTGCTGGGCGCGCTGATCGGCGGGACGAGCTACGCGATCGGCTTCTCGGTCGCGGCCGTGGCCCCGCTGATCGCCATCGCCGTGGTGCCTGCGGCTCGTGAGCAGAAGGTGCGGCTATAGCCGCACTCTCTGCTCTCGAGCGCGCAGCGCACCTATACGAGGAAGCGGAACGCCGGTGAGCCCGGTTCGAGCGCCTCGATCTGCAGCGGCGAGCGGGCCATGCGCTCCAGCAGCGGCTCGTAGTCCGCGCGCCGGCCGATCTCGATCCCGACGAGGGCGGGGCCGGACTCGCGGTTGTCGCGCTTGACGTACTCGAAGCGGGTGATGTCGTCGTCCGGGCCGAGCACCTCGTCCAGGAAGCGGCGCAGCGCGCCGGGCTCTTGCAGGAACTCGACGAGGAAGTAGTGCTTGAGCCCCTGATGGCGCAGCGAGCGCTCGATGACCTCGGCGTACCGCGAGACGTCGTTGTTGCCGCCGGAGAGGATGGCGACGACGGTCTCGCCGGGCGTGAGGTCGAGCTCCGGGCCGTCCGCGCGCAGCGCCGCTCCCGCCAGCGCGCCCGCGGGCTCGGCGATGATCCCGTCGGCCTGGTAGAGCGCCAGCATCTCGGTGCACACCAGGCCCTCGTCGACGGCGATGAGCTGGGCTCCGGAGCGCCGGATCAGCGGGAACGTGACCGCACCGGCCTTGCGCACCGCGGCGCCGTCGACGAACCGGTCGAACCCGTCCTCCTCGAGCACCACCGGGCTGCCCGCGTGGAGGGCGGCGGCGACGTTGCGCGCGCCCGCGGGCTCCACCCCGACGACCCGGGTGCGCGGGTAGGCCGACTGCAGCCAGGTCGCGGTGCCGGCCAGCAGCCCGCCCCCGCCGACCGGCACGACGACGACGTCGGGTGCGTGGCCGAGCTGCTCGACGACCTCGGCGATGACGGTGGCCTGCCCGGCGACCGTGCGGCTGTCGTCGAACGCGGGCACGAGCGTCGCCCCGGTCTCCGCGGCGAAGGCGGTGGCCGCCGCGGACGCCTCGTCGTAGGTGTCGCCCTCCACGACGAGGTCGACCATGTCGCCGCCGAGGGCCGCGATCCGCTCGCGCTTCTGGCGTGGGGTGGTGCTGGGGATGAGGACCCGGCCGCGGACGCGGTGGGCCTGGCACGCGAACGCGAACCCCTGGGCGTGGTTGCCCGCGCTCGCGCACACGACGCCGGCCGCGCGGGCCTCGTCGTCGAGCTGGGAGATCAGGTTGTAGGCGCCGCGCAGCTTGTAGGAGCGCCCGACCTGCAGATCCTCGCGCTTGAGCCACACGTTCGTGCCGGAGGCGGCCGACAGCCGGGGGTTCTGCTGGAGCGGGGTGAGCTCGGCGATGCCGGAGAGACGCTCCGAGGCCTCGAGCACCTGCTTCTCGAACGCCGTCCCGTCCCCGCCCGCCATCGCACTGCTCCCTGCTCGTGTCGTCCGAACGGCCCATGGTAAGTCGCGGCCCGCCCGAGAGTGTCGGTGGCTCCTGGTAACCCGTGATCATCGACAGGAGCGAGGAGGACGGATGAAGGTCTTGGTGGCCACTGGGCAGACCCAGGGCACACAGAGCAACAGACCGGTGGGCGCCGCCGTGGAGCGTCGCCAGAACCTGCAGCAGGTCCGGTGCCTGCCCAGTCGGAAAACCTCTGACCGGCGGTGACGACGAGATGTCGACGTCGCCGGGCGGGACTGTCGGGGGCGCCCTCTATCGTGGTGATCGACCCACTCGCACGTCGTGGAAGGACGCAGGAGAGCGATGACCGAGACGATCGAGTTCCAGGCCGAGGCCCGTCAGCTGCTGCAGCTGATGATCCACTCGATCTACTCCGACAAGGACGTGTTCCTGCGGGAGCTGATCTCCAACGCCTCCGACGCGCTGGACAAACTGCGGATGGAGTCCTACCGCGACAAGGACCTCGGCGTCGACACCTCGGACCTGCACATCGAGCTGCGGACCGACGCCGAAAATCGCTCCCTGACCATCACCGACAACGGCATCGGCATGAGCCGCGACGACGTCGTCAGCCTCATCGGCACCATCGCGAAGTCGGGGACCGCCGAGGCCCTGGCCAAGTTCCGCGAGGCGCAGGCCGCCGGGTCCGAGGAGGTCACCGCCGAGCTGATCGGACAGTTCGGCATCGGCTTCTACTCGAGCTTCATGGTGGCCGACCGGGTCGAGATGACCACCCGCCGGGCAGGTACCGAGGGCGGCGTGCACTGGGAGTCGACCGGTGAGGGGACCTACCAGCTCAGCGAGGTGCCCGAGGCCCCGCAGGGCACGAGCATCACCGTGCACCTCAAGGCCGAGGACGCCGAGGACAGCCTGCACGACTACTCCGACCCGGCCGTCGTCCGGCGCATCGTCAAGCGCTACTCCGACTTCATCACCTGGCCGATCCTGCTGAACCCCGGCGCGGAGGACGGTGAGGACGCCGACGAGCCGGTCAACTCCCGCAAGGCGCTGTGGGCCCGCCCGCGCTCCGAGGTGAGCGACGAGGAGTACGCCGAGTTCTACCGCCACGTCTCCCACGACTGGCAGGAACCGCTGGAGACCATGCGGTTCACCGGCGAGGGCACCTTCGAGTACCAGGCCCTGCTCTTCCTCCCGAGCCACGCGCCGATGGACCTCTACTACCGCGACGCCCGGCGGGGCGTGCAGCTCTACGTCAAGCGCGTGTTCGTCATGGAGGACTGCGAGGCGCTCGTCCCCGAGTACCTGCGGTTCGTCAAGGGCGTCGTCGACGCCCAGGACCTCTCGCTCAACGTCTCCCGCGAGATCCTCCAGCAGGACCGCCAGATCCAGCTGATCCGCAAGCGCCTCGTCAAGCGGGTGCTGCAGACGATCACGACGATGCGCAGCGAGAGCCCGGAGAAGTACGACACCTTCTGGACCGAGTGCGGCCGCGCCCTCAAGGAGGGGCTGCTCACCGACCCCGAGAACGCCCAGGCCGTCCTGGAGGCCTCGAGCTTCGCCTCGACGCACGACCCCGAGAAGCGCACCACGCTCGCCGAGTACGTCGAGCGGATGCCCCAGGACCAGGAGTCGATCTACTACGTCACCGGCGACTCCCGCGCGAGCGTCGAGAACTCGCCCCACCTCGAGGCGTTCCGGGCCAAGGGCTACGAGGTCCTGCTGCTCACCGACCAGGTCGACGAGGTGTGGGTCGGGGTGGTCCCGTCCTACGGCTCCGGCGACGACGCGAAGCCGTTCGCCTCGGTCTCACAGGGCGACGTCGACCTCGCGGACGAGGCGGACGAGCCGGAGGGCTTCGACGACCTGCTCTCCTGGATGACCACGGCGCTCGCCGAGGACGTCAAGGAGGTCCGCCTGTCCACCCGCCTGACCACCTCGCCGGCCTGCCTCGTGGGCGAGGTCGGCTCGCTCCCCCCGCAGCTCGACCAGATGATGCGCTCGATGGGGCAGGAGGTCCCGGCCCAGAAGCGGACGCTCGAGCTCAACCCGAAGCACCCGCTGGTGGAGAACCTCAGGAAGGCTCACGCCGCCCACTCCGAGGACGCCGGGGTCGCCGAGACCGCCTCGCTGCTGCACGACATGGCCCTGCTCGCCGAGGGCGGCGAGCTCAAGGAACCCTCGGCCTTCGTCGGGAAGCTCGCCCGGCGACTGGCGGCCACTCTGTGAAGATCGGCGTCGACAGCTTCGTCGCCCGCGTCACCGACCCCGCCACCGAGCGGGTCGTCGGCCCGGTCGAGCGCTTCGCCCACCTGCTCGAGGAGATCGAGACGGCGGAGCGGGCCGGGCTGTACTCCTACGGCATCGGTGAGCACCACCGCAGCGAGTACTACGACGCCGCGCCCGCGGTGATCCTCGCGGCGGCGGCGGCCAGGACCGAGACCATCCGGATGCGCTCGGCGGTCACGGTCCTCTCGGCGGCGGACCCGGTGCGGGTGTTCCAGGAGTACGCGACGGTCGACCTCATCAGCGGCGGCCGGGTGGAGCTCGTCGTCGGGCGCGGATCGTTCATCGAGGCGTTCCCGCTCTTCGGGCTGGCCTTCGAGGACTACGACGAGCTCTTCACCGAGAAGCTCGACCTGCTGCTCGCGATCCGGGACAGCCCGACGGTGACCTGGGCCGGCAAGCACCGCCCCGCCCTCACCGACCAGGCGGTCTATCCCCGGCCGGTCCAGGACCCGTTCCCGATCTGGGTGGGCGCCGGCGGCTCGCCCGAGTCCTTCGTGCGCGCCGGGGCGCGCGGCCTGCCGCTCATGGTGGCGATGATCGGTGGTGAGCCTCGCCGGTTCGCCCCGCTGATCGACCTCTACCGGCGTGCCGGGCGGGAGGCGGGCCACCCTCCGGAGACGCTCACGGTCGGGCTGCACTGCTTCGGGTTCCTCGGCGACGACGTCGCGCGGGCGACGAACGCCTTCTGGCCCGGCTGGCAGGAGATGTTCACGACGATCGCGCGCGAGCGCGGCGGGATGCCCCCCACGCGGCGCCAGTTCGACGCGACCCGTGGTCCGGAGGGCGCCTACTTCGTCGGGGATCCGGACACCGTGGTCGCCAAGGCGAAGCGGGTGTCCGAGCAGCTCGGCGGGGTCGACCGGATCAACCTGCAGATGACCAACCCCCGCCTGGGGCACGAGGAGCTCCTGCACTCCATCGCGCTGCTGGGGGAGGCCGCACCGCAGCTCGCCGACGCATGAGCGGAACCCTCGGCGTGACGCTCGACCTCGAGGCCCGCGGCCGGCCGCGCGGTGTGGTCGGATGCGGCCCATGACGATGGACCCGACCGCCCTGCCGCCGGGGTTCGCCGACCAGCTGGCCGACCACACCGCGCGGGCGGCCGCTCCCGTCGAGCCGAAGGTTGCGGCGTCGACGATCCTGCTGCGCGACGCCACCTCCGGGGGCGTCGAGGCCTTCCTGCTGCGCCGACGGACGCAGATGGCGTTCGCGGGCGGGATGGTCGTCTTCCCCGGGGGCGGGGTGGACCCGCGCGACGCCGCCGACGACGTCGGGTGGGCCGGGCCGGCGCCCTCGACGTGGGCGCTGCGCCTGGGGCTGGACGACGCGGATGCGCGCGCCGTGGTGTCGGCCGCGATCCGCGAGACGTTCGAGGAGTCGGGCGTGCTGCTCGCCGGCCCGGACGAGTCCTCCGTCGTCGACGACACCTCCGGGGCCGACTGGGCGCAGGCGCGCCGCGCGCTGGAGGCGCGGGAGACGGCGTTCACCGACGTGCTCCGTGAGCGGTCGCTGGTGCTGCGCACCGACCTGCTCCGGCCGTGGACCTGCTGGATCACCCCGGAGTTCGAGCCGCGCCGCTACCGCACGTTCTTCTTCGTGACGGCGAGCCCGACCGGGCAGCACGCCGCCGCCGGGTCCACCGAGTCCGACGCGGCCGGGTGGCTGGGCGTCGACGAGGCGCTCGCCTCGGCGGGGAAGAGGGTAGCGATGCTCCCGCCGCAGTACTGCACCTTCCTCGAGCTCGCGCAGTACCGCACGGTGCGCGACGTCCTCGACGCCGCCGACCGGCCCATCCCCGCGCCGGTGATGCCCGGCTTGGACACGGCCGCCGACCCGGTGCGTCTCGTGCTGCCCGACCGCTACGCCGAGCTCAACCGGGTGGCGTGACGAGGCTCACCACCTCACCGGCAGCGCCTCCACGCCGTGGATGAGGGCGTCGTGGCGGTAGACCAGCTCCGCCGGCTCGACGGCGAGTGCGAGCTCCGGGAAGCGCCGCAGCAGCGCGGCGAAGGCGATCCGGAGCTCGACCCGCGCGAGCGGCGCGCCGAGGCAGTGGTGGACGCCGTACCCGAAGGCGACGTGGGGCAGCGGTTCCCGGGCCAGGTCGAGGTGCTCGAGATCGCCGGGCGCGAGAGCCGGGTCCCGGTTGGCCGCGCACAGCGAGGCCGTGACCAGCGTCCCCGCCGGGATCGCGTGGGTCCCCACGACGACGTCGCGGCACGCGACGCGCGGGAAGCCGGCCGACACCGGTGAGACGTGGCGGAGCATCTCCTCCACGGCGCGGGTCATCGGGGCCGGGTCGGGGTCCTCGACGGCGGCGCGCAGGACGGCCATCTGGTCCGGGTTCGTGAGCACCTCGAGGGCACCGAGCGCGATGACGTTGGACGTGGTCTCGTGGCCAGCGATGAGCAGCAGGTTCGCCAGGCCCGCGAGCTCGGCGTCGTCGATGCCGCCCTCGGCCGCGGGCCGGTCGCCGTGCTCGCGGATCAGCATGCCGAGCAGGTCGTCGCCGGGGTCGCGCCGGGCCCGCTCCACCAGGGTGCCCATGTAGGCGCGGGAGGCGCGGATGACCTCCGAGCGCTCGGCGGGGGTGAGGTCGGAGCGCAGCGTGCGCTCCGCGCGCTCCTGGAACTCGGTGCGGTCGGCGTAGGGGACGCCGAGCAGCTCGCAGATCACCAACGAGGGGACGGGCAGGGCGAAGTCCGCGACGAGGTCGGCCGGCGCGTCCCGGCCGGCCATCCGGTCGAGCGCGTCCTCCACGATCGCGGTGATCCGCGGCTCGAGCGCCCTGATCGCCCGGACCGTGAACCGGCCGGTGAGCATCCGGCGCAGCCGGGTGTGGTCCGGCGGGTCGAGCGCGAGGAGCATCCCGCTGCGTCGACGGTGCATCTCGGCGGCGGTGAGCTCCTCGGCGGTGCCGGGCGGCGGGGGAACGGCCTCGAAGCCGAAGGCGGGGTCGCCGTGCACGGCCCTGGCGTCGTGGAACCCCGCGAGGAGCTCGGCCCGGTGGCCCGCCAGCGTCGTGACCGGGCACATCCCGTCCTCGTCGCGCAGGGCCGTCACGCGCGGGTCCGGGGCGAGACCGTCCCGGCGCAGGCCGAGCGGCGGTGCGGGGGTGACGTCGGGGTCGCTGTGCACGCTCACGGGCCGAGACCCTGCTGCATCCACCCCGGGAGCGGAAGGGACCTCCGGCTTCGGCGCAGTCATTCCTCGGGGACGGTGCGGAGCTCCCGGAGGTGCTCCAGCGAGGTCCCGTAGCGCTCGAGCACGGCCTGGCGCACGTCGGGGTCGGTGCGCGGCACGGGCTCGATGAAGATCTGGTCGAGGTCGTGGAACTGCTGGTGCAGTTCGCCGTCGAGGCGCACGCAGGCGCGCTCGAGGTCGGCCGAGGACAGGCCGTCGACGAAGTCCACCCGGGCGCAGAGCAGCACCGAATCCGTGCCCGTGAGCATGGACTGCAGGTCCACGACGGTGACCACCTCCGGGGCCGCGTCGAGGTGGTCGAACACCGCCCGCAGGACGCGCGGCTCGGCGGACCGGCCGATGAGCAGCGCCTTGTTCGAGCTGCCCAGCGAGAACGCGACCCCGGCGAGGGTGAGACCGATGAGGATCGAGGCGACGCCGTCCCACACCGACGACCCGGTGAGCCGGTGCAGGGTGACACCGATCGCCGCGAAGGCGAGGCCGATGAGGGCCGCGGTGTCCTCGAAGAGCACGCTCTTGACCGTCGGGTCGTCGGAGAGCGCGAGGTAGCGCCGCAACGAGAGCCGCAGCTCCCGCTTCTCCCGCCACACCTGGCGCACCGCCTGCTGCCAGGACGTCCCCTCGATCAGCGCCGAGAGCCCGAGTACCGCGAACGCCACCCACGCGTACTGCTCCTCGGCGGGGTCCCGCGGATTCTCGATGATCGTCGTGATGCCCTCGTAGACCGAGTACGTGGCCCCGGTGACGAACACCGAGACCGCGGCGATCATCGACCAGAAGAAGCGCTCCTTGCCGTAGCCGAAGGGGTGCGCGCGATCGGGGCGGCGCACCGAGCGGCGCAGTGCGGTGAACAACAGCACCTCGGTGGTGCAGTCCGCGACCGAGTGCGCGGCCTCGGCGAGCATCGCCGACGAGCCGGTGAGCAGGCCGGCGACGAGCTTGAGCGCCCCGACCAGGGCGTTCGCCGCGAGTGCGAGCACCACCGAGAGGGTGCTCTGGCCCGACGAGGACTCCTCGTCGTCGCGGCCCTCGTCGGTCGGGTCGTCCGGCGCGTGGCGTGCGGTGGCGTCCTCCTCGGTCCGGGGCTCCGGGGGACCGACAGCCATGGTGTTCCCTCCTTGCCCCGATCCTCCGATACAGGGCGGTTCGTCCGCGAAGACCGCTCTACCCGTTGCCGCCGGGCCCCACGCGAGAACCGGGCAACCTCTCGGCGGCCCGCTTGACGCAACCACACAGTTGCTATACTTTCAGTCGCAACACAGTGGTTGCCATAGGAGGTCGTCGTGGGATTTCCGGACCGGATCGAACGGACCATCGAGCTCGCCCACCCGCCCGAGCGGGTGTGGGCCGCGATCACCACCGCCGAGGGTCTCGCCGCGTGGTTCGGGGACCGGGCCGAGATCGACCTGCGGCCCGGGGGCGCCGGCACGGTCACGTGGACCGCCGAGGGTCACCACCAGGACCTGCGGGTCGAGCGGGTCGAGGAGCCCCGTGCCTTCGGCTTCACCTGGCGCATCGACGGCCTGCCCGTGCACGACCCGCGCCGGACCTACGTCGAGTTCATCCTCGAACCGACGCCGACCGGCACCCGGCTGTACCTCGTGGAGACCGGCTTCGCCCAGCTCGGCCCGGACGAGCACCGCGCGCACAGCGGCAACACCCACGGCTGGGCCCGCGAGCTGGGGGATCTCGCTGCGCACCTCGATGCCGCGCATGCCGCCTGAGCGGACCGCCTCCGGCGCGCCCGGCGAGCCGGAGGCGGTCGCCGCCGCCGTCTTCGCCGCCCTCGCCGACCCGACCCGACGCGGGATCCTCGCCGACCTCGCCACGCACGGTCCGTCCACCGCGACCGAGCTCGCGGGCCGGCTGCCGATCTCGCGCCAGGCCGTCACCAAGCACCTCGACCGGCTCGCCGAGGCGGGTCTGGTCACCGTCGAGCCGGGGGAGCGGCGGCGGATCCGCCACCGCGTCGACTCCCGCCCGATGCGCGTCGCCCAGCGCTGGCTGGCTGCCCTGGCCCGCGACTGGGACGGCCCGCTGGCCGCACTGTCCGATCACCTCGACCAGGAGGAGCCATGACCCTGCCCACGATCGTCGACCCCGGGGAGTGGGAGCGTGCGCGCGCCGACCTGCTCACCGCCGAGAAGGACCTCACGCGCGCCCGCGACGCCCTCGCCGCCCGCCGTCGGCGCCTCCCGATGACGCCCTTCCCCACCCACCACGTCTTCACCACCCGCCGCGGCCCCCGGACCCTGCCCGAGCTCTTCGACGGTCGCGGGACCCTCGTGGTCTACCAGTTCATGGACCGGGGGCCCGACCACTACTGCGGCGGGTGCACGTGGTTCACCGACAACGTCCCGGCGAGTGCGCCGCGCCTGCTCGCCGAGCACGACGTGACGTGGCTGCACGTCTCGGACATGCCCCTCGAGCAGATCGAGCACTACTGGCGGGAGCGGGGGTGGACGCTGCCCGCGGTGTCGTCGCGCGGCACCTCGTTCTCGGCCGACACCGGCGCCGGCGAGGGCTTCGGCTTCTCGGTGTTCGTGCGCGACGGCGACACGGTGTACCGCACCTACGCGACGACGGGGCGCGGCATCGAGCACCTCGCGTTCGTGACGACGCTGCTCGACCTCACGCCGAACGGTCGCGGGGAGACCTGGGAGGACACGCCGGAGGGCCGTCCCCAGGTCCCGTCGGCGATGCTGCCGAACCTGCTGACGTCGCAGGACGTGGCCACCAGCTTCGGCCGGTTCCGCCGGGCGGCCCCGTCCTCGTCCACGGGAGCGTGATCAGCGCCCACACCCCGACGACGAGTGCCGCCTCGACGAGCAGGTACCACGGCCACGGCCCCAGCAGGTTCAGCAGCGACGCGGTCTCGGGCTTGTGGTCGAGGTAGCCGTAGTTCGCCCCGGTCAGCATGTTGACCACCTGGGCGGGCACGGCCCAGCACACGGTCGCGACGAGGGCGAGGCGGTAGTCGCGCCAGGACGGGTGCCGCCCCAGGCCCCACGTGAGCAGGACCGCGATCCAGACGACGAGGACGTGGTCGGTGAAGAACACCAGGAACGACGGCGCCGGGAAGTCGCCGCCGCCGAGGGCCGGGGTGAGCAGGGCCTGCACGGAGAGGGTGAGGCCCCAGTAGTAGGTCAGTGCGGTCGCCCACCGCTGCCCGGACACCACCGCCCACGCCGCGGCGTAGGGCGCGAGGTCCGAGAGCTGCAGGGGCAGCGTGAGCCCGGGGCGGGCCGGATCGAACGCCGTGACCTGGTAGCCGAGGGTCACGGCGGCGAGGACGACCGCGAGGACCAGCCCCACCACCCGCACCGTCCGGGCGTCGGCGCGGCGGGCGAGTGCCACCAGCCCGATCGCCCCGAGCACGGTGAGCGTGAGGACCGCGAGGTGCGACGGGCCCCAGGGCAGGAACACCCGGGGTGGGGAGGCCGGGGGCACGACGTCGTGCACCCCGCTGATCGTCCTCGCTCCCCGCGCGAGAGGGGAAGCCCGAGGTTCACTCGTCCGGTCTAGTGCTAGGTGTCCGATTCTCGCTGTGATTGTCGGTGGGTCGAACTAGTGTTCTATTCATGGCGGTGATGGTGGACGAGGCGGCGCTCGGCGGGTTCGATGCCCTGCCGGGTGGGCCCGCGCTGGCCGCCGAGGTCGACGCGGCCGACCCCGCCACGTTGAGCGGCGAGCAGGCCGCGGCCTGGATGCGGGCCGCGTTCCGGGTCCGCAACCACGGCGACTGGCAGCTGCTGGTCGCGATCCGTGAGGCCAGCTCGGCGCGCGCCGACACCACCGACCGCGCCGGGCTCGACGAATTCGCCCCCAAGATCGCTGCAGCCAACCTGGGCTGGTCCGCAGCGGCGGCCAGTACAAAGCTCGACCTCGCCGTCGGGGTGCTCGAGCGCATGCCCGCGCTCGGCGAGCGCATGCGCCAGGGAGAGCTGGAGCTGACCAAGGCCGCCTCGTTCGTCACCGGCCTCGACGGACTGACCGACGCGCAGTGCGCCGAGGTGCTCGCCAAGCTCCTCGACGAGGCCCCGGACCTCCCGGTAGGCCAGTTGCGGGATCGGATCCTGGCCGCGGGGTATGCGGTGGATCGGCTGTGGGGGGCGAATCGGCTCGCGGCGGCGACGGCGCGGGCGCGAGTGTCGACCGAGACCGCGCCGTCGGGGGCGGTGAACGTGTGCGGTCGGGACCTGGATCCCGATCTGGCCCAGGACGCCAAGCACCGGCTGCGGGCGCTGGCGTTGGCGATCAGGCGTCAGCTGCGGGCTCTCGGGCACCGGCGGGCGTTGGGGTTCATCGAGGCCCGGGTGTTCGTGCGGCTCATGGACGGCACCCTGGCCGGGGCCGACGACACCGCGGTCATCGACGCCGTCACCACCGAGCTCGCCACCACCGCCGGCCCCGACGACAGCGGCCCGGACGACAGCGGCCCGGACGACAGCGGCCCTGGCAGCGACCCCGGCGACGAGCACCTCTACGACGACGGATCGGATGACGGCAGCGGCAACGACGGTGGCCCGGGCAGTGAGCCTGACCGCGAGCGCTCCGATGACCCCGCCGCCGATGGCACCGCCGCCGATGGCGGCCCGGAATGTCCGGGGGGCGCCTTCGGCCCGCAGCGGTCGGTGGTCTTCGCGCCGGAGATCGCGGTGCGCCTGCCACTGTCGACCCTGCTGGGCCTCGACGACACCCCGGGCGTGTTGCCCGGCACCGGCCCGGTGCCCGGGGGCACCGCCCGCGCCGCCGCCCTACGACGCGGCGCGGCGAACTGGCAGGTCCTCGTCCACGACGACCACGGTCGGCTGATCCACCTGCTGGGCCTGCGCGCCCCACCCGACGCCGCCCGCGACCCCCGACACCGCCGCCAGACCGTCCAGCTCACCGCCTCGGCGGCCCTGCTGCACGCCCTGGTCCTCGACCCCTCCCCCGACCAGGAGCACGGCGCTGGCGAGGGCGGGCCTGTCGAGCTGGGCCGGGCGCGGGAGGTGCTCCTCGACGAGGCCACCACGACGTGGCTGCGCCGCGCCCGCGACGCCCTGCACGCCTCCGAGCACGCCGACCCCGACGACCACCCGGCCACCACCACCCGCGACCGCGACCGCCGCTTCCCCGGGGCCCGCCTCGCCGCGTGGGTGATCGCCCGCGACCAGACCTGCGTCACCCCGGGCTGCACCCGCCCTGCCGAGACCTGCGACCTCGACCACACCATCGACTGGCTGCTCGGTGGCGCCACCGAAGCCGGCGACCTCGAGGCGCTGTGCCGCCACGACCACCGCGGCAAACACCACGGCGGCTGGACCTACCAGCAACCCAGCCCGGGCCGGTTCGTGATCACCGACCCCACCGGCACCCGCCACCACGTCCAGAGCCGCGTCGTGCACCCCCTGCCCGCGCCCGTGCAGCCCGGCCGCGCCCTGACCCCCGACCTCGGCCCACCACCCCCGGACCGCGGGGACTGGGCACCCCGGCGCACCCGCGACGGACGCATCACCAGAAAAGCCCACGACACCGCCACAAGACTCGCCCGCCGCGCCCGCCGCCAGCAGCACCAACCACCGGGCCGCTACGACCACGACCCCGACTTCTAGGATGACGGCCGGGCTCAGGCGGCCAGCGCGACCGGGTCCTCGTCGTGCGGCGCGCTCGAGGGCACCCGTTGGCCCGCGGTCAGCGCCCACGCCGCGAACGCCACCGCGATCGCCCCGAGCGTGAGGTCGGCGGCCCACACCGCACCGGTCTCGAGGAGTGAGCGGGCCAGCGAGAGCAGCGAGGGCGTCACCAGCACCGCCGCGGCGCACCACCCGACGGCCGCCTCCGACGCGGGCCGCAGCCACCACAGCGCCACCCCGAGCAGCAGGATCGCCGCCAGCGCGATCACGACGATGGCGACCGAGAGTCCCCGGTGGTCGGTCACCTTCGCCGCCACGTGCAGCGGCGAGAACCGGGCGAGGCCACCGAGCAGGAAGGGCACCACCAGCACCACCCACGCGAGGCCCGCCACACCCCCGACCAGCAGGCCCCGGCGCCGTCCGGCCCGCAGCCCGACGGCCACGGCGACGATCACGACGACGAGCGCCATGTGGGGACGGGTGCAGGTCGTCACCCCGAGCGCGACCGCGGCCGCCGTCAGGACCCTCACCGACCCGGCAGGACCGGACCGTGGACGGACAGCGCGCAGGGTGCACGCGACGGCCGCGAGCGCCGGCACGGCGCCGCCCACGAGATCGTCGCCGATGAGGACCTCGCGCCAGACCTCGAGACCCCCGGCGACGGTCAGCAGCCACACCAGCGTGGGGCCGGCCCGCAGCCGCCGGCCCCCGTTGAGGATCGGGAGCAGCAGCGCCGTCCACACCACGTTCTGCCAGGCCGCCGTGCCGAGCAGGAAGCGGAACGGGGCGGCCAGCAGCAGCGCGCCCGGCAGGGGGGTGATCGGGTTCCCCAGGTAGGTGGTGGCGGTGTAGGGGTAGTGGCCGGCCGCAAGCTGGGTCAGGGCCACGTCCAGGGCGTTCGCGCGGTCGCTGCCGACCCCGAGGATCGCGTCGTCGGCGGCCGGGACGCCGAGGACGAACACGGCCGTGAGCGTCCCCAGGCACGCCGCGACGAGGGCGGGCAGCACCCACGACGGGGCGCGTCCGACCAGCTCGGTCGCGGTCGGGAGCAGCAGCGCCGCCAGGCCCGTCGCGACCGCGTCGGCGACGACCGCGTGCGGCCCGCCCAGGTTCATGGCGGTGTGGGTGGAGACCAGTACGAGGACGGCGGCGAACGCCGCGAGACCGGCCACGTGGCCGCCCTCCACCCACCTACATGAAGCTCGTGTCACCGTCGTACTCGGAGGGGTCCCAGACGTCCGGATGCGCCAGGACGTCGGCGAGGTCCGGGTCGGTCGTCCGGTAGTAGAAGGACCAGGCGGCCTTGGTGATCCGGTAGGGAGCGACCTGGTCGAAGCCGCTCATCTTCGGGAGGTCGCAGCCGTTGTGCTCCAGCATGCCGACGTGGTCGTGCGCGCAGCGTTCGGCGGCCGCGCGGGCGAGGCCGGGCAGCAGGTCGACCGAGGGGTCGACGGTCTGGTAGTCGACGATCTTCATGCTGCGCATGCCCGACGGGCGCAGGTACTCCTTGACCACGCAGAACGCCCGGATCCGCCCGTCCTGCCGGGCGGTGTAGACCCAGAGGTGCCCGGCTCGCAGCGGGAGCCGGTAGTGCCACTCGAGGGTCGCCCGGTCCCGCACGGCCAGGAGGGTGTCGGGGTTCTGCGCGCGGAGCTCCTCCCAGAACGCGTCGAACCGGTCGTCGAAGCCCCGGTCCTCGACGACCTCGACGCCGTCGGGGGCGGTGGGCAGCTTCCGGGAGGTGAGGCCCTCCTTCACGGCGAGCCCCGCTGCGGCCGGCGCCGAGAAAACCCCGGCCAGCGGGATCCCCTTCATCGCCAGCACCTCCCGGGTGAAGGATCGGCGGTCGGTCACCACGTAGGCGGCCCTGCCCCAGTCCCCGATCGGCACCCGGGTGCCGTAGGCCTGCCAGATGGCGGTCGCCCCCACCCCGACGTTCGAGCTGACGACGAAGTCGGCGTGCTCCTGCTCGAAGTACTCGTCCATGAGCAGCGCCGCGTAGCCGCGGTGCTCCTCGGTGACCGCCCAGGCGAGGCCGTTGCCACAGAATCTTCTCCTCGCCGCGCAGGACGTACGGCGAGGGGACGTTGGTCACCGCCCCGACGATCGTCCCGTCCGGGTCCTCCAGGACCCACCCCACCGGCCAGCGGTCGGCGAGCCGCGGCCAGAGCGGGTTCTCCTCGAACAGCGCGCGCCGGTCGTCCGGCGAGAAGATGTTGGTCAGGAACCGCGACTCCAGCCGGTACATGGCCGGGAAGTCGTCGAACGTGGCGGGGCGCAGGTCGGGGGGCTCGACGAAGGCCGCCGGCGCCCCGGCCACGGCCCCCGGGGAGGCTCCCTCGGCGCTCACGTGCCGGACACCCGCAGCGGGAGGGCCGTGAGTCCGCGCAGCCCGAGGTTCTCGCGCCAGGTCAGCGGCTCGTCGGTCAGCTCGATGTGCGGCAGGCGGCGCAGCAGCGTCTCGAACCCGATCCGGCCCTCGAGGCGGGCCAGCGGCGCTCCGAAGCAGAAGTGAGCACCCCAGGCAAAGGCCACGTGGCGGTTGTCCTGCCGGGTGAGGTCGAGGCGGTCCGGGTTCGCGAAGCGGTTCGGATCCCGGTTGGCCGACCCCATCACCGCGATCACGGCCTGCTTCTGGCCGATCTGCTTGCCGCCGAGCTCGAGGTCCTTGGGCGCGAGGCGGGCGGTGTGCTGGCTCGGGCTCTCGAAGCGCAGCAGCTCCTCGACCGCGGACCCCATGATCTCGGGCTCGGCGCGCAGCCGCGCGAGGGCCTCGGGGTCACGCAGCAGCGCGAGCATGCCGTTGCCGAACAGGTTGGTGGTGGTCTCCAGGCCGCCGACCATGGTGACGATGCAGTTGGCGACGATCTCCTCGGTGGTGAACCGGTCGCCGTCCACCTCGGCCTGGATGTAGGCCGAGACGAGCCCGTCGACGGGGTGCTCGCGCTGCTCCTCGACGGCCCTGGTGAAGTACGCGATGAGGTTCTGCACGGCCTCGAGCACGCCGCCGAGCCGTTCCGGGTTGTGCTGGAAGTTGCCCAGCATCTCGGCGAAGGTCGTCGACCACCGCTTGAGGTCCATGTGGTCCGCAACGGGTACGCCCAGCAGGTCGGTGGTGACCATGGCGGGCAGCGGGTCGGCGAAGTCGGCCATCAGGTCCATGCGGCCGTCGCCGCGGGCGAGCGCGGCGTCGAGGAGCTGCTCACCGATCTCGGCGATGCGCTGGTCGAGTACCGCCACCCGCCCCGGGGTGAAGGCCGCGCTCGCGAGCCGACGGACCCGGGGGTGCTCCGGGGCGTCGAGGAAGAGCATCATCCGGACCATCAGCTCGGCGACCGGCGCGACCTCGGGCACGCCGAGCAGCTCGAAGTACTCCGGCGGCGGCGTGCGGCGGGCCGAGAACCGCTTCAGGACGGTCGTGACGTCGTCGTAGCCGGTGGCGATCCAGGCGTGCAGGTAGGGGTCCCAGTGCACCGGGTCTGTGGTGCGCAGGTTCTCGTACAGCGGGTAGGGGTCGGCCAGGACCTCGGGGTCGAGGAGCTCGGCGTAGCTGCGCGTCTCCTCCTCGAGCGCCTGCTCGGTCATGCGCTCACCTCCTGCTGCTGCTGCTGCGCGACCTCGGCGGCGATCGCCGAGACCGTCGGTCCGCGGAAGAGCTGCCGCAGCGTCAGCTTGACCCCGTAGCGCTGCCGCACCCTCGACACCACCTGCATGGCCAGCATGGAGTGGCCGCCGAGCAGGAAGATGTTGTCGTCCACGCCGACCTCCGGGACGTTGAGCAGCCCGGCGATCAGCTCGCCCAGCCACACCTGCACGTCGGCGGTGCTCTCTCCCGCGGGCTGCGCCGCCGGGGCCTCCGCCACCACCGGCCGGGGGAGCGCCGCCCGGTCGAGCTTGCCGTTCGGCGTCGTCGGCAGGGTGTCGAGGGTCACGACGTGGGCCGGCACCATGTAGTCCGGCAGCTGTGCCGCGAGGAACGCGCGGACGTCGGCCGCGGACGGGGCCTCGGCGCCCGACGGGACGACGTAGGCCACCAGCTCCCGCTCGCCGGCGCCCTCCGGGCCCGGCTCGTCGCCGAGGACCGTCACGGTGGCGGCGGCGACCCCCGGCACGCGGGTGAGCCAGCTGGTGATCTCGGCCGGCTCGATCCGGTAGCCGCGGATCTTGACCTGGTCGTCGAGGCGGCCGAGGAAGACCAGCCGGCCGTCCGCCAACCGCTGCACGCGGTCGCCGGTGCGGTACGCCCGCACCGTCGCCCCGTCCTCGGTGCGCACGGCGACGAACCGCTCGGCGGTCCGCTCCGGGTCGTGGCGGTAGCCGCGGCCGACGTGCGGCCCGGCCAGGACCAGCTCACCCGGCTCGCCCTCGCCGACCGGGCGCCGGGCCTCGTCGAGCAGCAGGGCGAGCGTGCCCGGGATCGGTCGACCGATGGACGGGGCGCCGGGGTGGTCGCCCTTCGGCGCCACCGTCCCGGAGGTCGCCACCACCGTGCACTCGGTCGGGCCGTAGTTGTTGACCACGGTGAACGGGAGCCCCGGCAGCGGACGACGGTTCAGCCGCTCCGCCCCGGTCAGGAGAGTGCGCAGTGCGGTGCGCTCCGGCCACTCGGCGGCCATGAGCTGCTCGGCGAGCAGCGTCGGTGCGAACGCGACCGTGATCTGCCGGTCGACCAGCCAGTCCTGGAGCAGCTGCGGGGAGCGGTGGGTGCGGTCGTCGGCCACGTGCAGCGCGGCGCCGGCGACCAGGGGCGGCCAGATCTCCCAGACCGCCGCGTCGAACCCGAGCCCGGCGACCTGGGACGCACGGTCGTCCGACGTCACACCGAACTCCGCGTTGTGCCAGTCGACCAGGTGCGCGAGGTTCGCGTGGGTGATCTCGACGCCCTTCGGGCGCCCCGTGCTGCCCGAGGTGTAGATGACGTAGGCCAGGCTGTCCGGCCCGGTGCGCGGGTCGGCCGGCCTCGGCGGTGCCGGGATCGGGCTGCGTGGCTCGTCCAGGTCGATCACCGACCACGGCCCCGGCGGGACGCTGCCCCCGAGGGCCCGGTCGGTCAGCACGACCGCGGTCCCGGCGTCGCCGAGGATGTACTCGACACGGTCGGCCGGGGTGGCCGGGTCGAGCGGCAGGTAGGCCGCCCCGGCCTTCATGATCGCCGCGGCCGCCAGGACGTAGCGGGCGGAGCGCGGGAGCAGGACGGCCACGCACGACCCGTCTCCGGCACCCGCCGCCTGCAGGACCGCCGCGAGCCGGTCCGCGCGGTCGTCGAGCTCGCCGTAGGTCAGCGTCGCGTCCGGGCCCGCGATCGCGACGCGGTCGGCGGCGTCCGCACCGTGGGCGGCGATGCGCGCGGGCACGGGGACGAACGTGGCGGGCGTCGACGCGCTCGCGCGGGCGGGTGGCTCGACGGTGTCTGCCCTCATCAGTCTCCGATCACACAGGACGGCCGAAGTGCGCGGCGGGAACGATCGCCCGCTCGGGTGAATCGATCCAGGGGTGCGGGGAGAACGCGGCGCGCGGGGGAAGTCGTTACTCCCGCTGTGAACACGCCTACTCCCTTTGGCCAACCCGGACCCTAGCAACGTGACGCGTGGGCCCCGGCCGAGGTTGTCCCGGTGCGTCGTCGTTCCTCGGGCCGGTGACGCACCTCCCAGCACAACGGCCGAGGCCGCACCGGGACACGGGGCCGCAGCCGACCGTGCCACGATGCTCAAGGCATGGTCGTCGATTCCGGAGGTGCCCCGAAGCGTGTCCACCGGACACCGTGAGCTGGCGGTCCTGATCGTCTCGCACCGTCGCGTCGAGGCCCTCGAGCGGGTACTGGCGAGCGTCGAGAAGTGGCTGCCCGAGGCCCGCGTCCTCGTGTGGGACAACCGCTCGGCGGACTCGCCGGCGGTGGCCGAGCTCGCCGCCCGCCGGCCGGACGTCGCCTGGACGCTCTCCGAGTCCGACGTCGGGTACACGGTCGCGGTCAACCGCCTCGCGGCCCGGGTGCCCGACCGTGACCTGCTGCTGCTGCACCCCGACGCGGAGCTGCTGGGGCCGTTGACGCGGGCGCGGGAGGCGCTCGCGGAGCCAGGCGTCGCCGTCGTCGCCCCGACCGTGGAGGGCCTCGGCGAGCCCTGGGACGTGGCGCGGCGCCCGCAGACGGTGCTGCGCGACCTCGTCGAGTTCGTCGGTGGCGCCGCGGCGCTGCGGGGACGCGCGCCCAGCGACCTCTACCGACGCGCGCCCCGGGAGGTCGACGGCTACCTGACCGGCGGGTGCCTGCTGCTGTCCCGCGACGCGTGGGAGGCCGTGGGCGAGTTCGACGACTGGTTCTTCGACGGCGGACAGGACGCGGCGTGGCAGCGCCTCGCCGGGGCACAAGGGTGGTCGCTGCGGCTGGTCGACGACGACGAGCCGCAGGTCAGGCTCGGGGCCGCGCCCGACGACGACGTCTGGGCGGCCCGGGAGCTGGACCTGCGCCGCGCGACCGCGTCCCTCGTCCTCGGCACCCAGGCCGACCACGGGCCCGGGGGCAACTTCGGCCGCGGCCGGGTGTTCTCGGCCGGCGCGCTCGCCCTCGACCGGCTGCAGCGCACCCGGCGGGACCGGCGGCGCGCCCGCCGGGACACGGAGGCGCGTCGGGCGCAGGGGCGCCCCACGATCGTGATCGCCACCAACGGCGTCGCGCTCGGCGGGGCGGAGCGCCAGCGCGTCCAGCTCGCCAACGAGCTGGTCGCGCGCGGCCACCCCGTCGTGGTCGTGTGCATGCAGCACCTCGGGATCCTCCTCGGGGAGCTCGACCCGCGGGTCCGCCTGGTGTTCCAGCCGTGGTGGCAGCCCGTGGTCGACGTCGGCACCGAGGACGCCATCGTGATCGCCGGAGGCACCCGCACCGAGATCGGCTTCGCGCTCGGGTGGCGGGCCCAGGCCCGCGTCGCCGGGGGACGGCGGTGGTGGCTGCCCGCCCTGCACGACCCCGCGGAGCCCGACCGTCCCACCTTCTCCGATCTGCAGGCCAGGGCGCTGCGCACCGCCGACGCGATGCTCGTCCTCTCCGCCCAGCACCACCGCGACCTGACCCGCCACCAGCGTCTGCACGGGACCGTGATGGTCGCGCCGAACGGCGTCCCCGCCGTCTCGGCGCTGCCGTTCCGCGCCGACCCCGCGGGCCCGCTGCGCTTCGGGATGCTGTCGCGGATCAAGGAGTACAAGAACCCGATGCTGCTCATCGGTGCCCTCGACGCCCTGGGCGCGGACCGGCGGCGGGAATGGACGCTGGACATCTTCGGTGAGGGACCCGACCGGGAGCGGCTCACCGCCGAGACCCCGGAGCACCTCCGCGACCGGGTGCGGTGGCGGGGCCCGTCGCCGGGGCCGGACCACGCGTTCGCCGAGTTCGACGTGCTGTGCCTGCCGAGCGGGTTCGAGGCCTTCCCGCTGGCGATCGTGGAGGCCCTGACCCGCGGGGTGGCCGTGATGGCCTCGGCCAGCGGCAGCGTTCCCGAGATGCTCGACCACGGCCGGGCCGGTGTGGTCGTCGAGCCCGTCACGCGCGAGGCGTGGACCGCCGCGCTCGACGGCGTGCTCGCCGACCGGGGCCGGACCGCGGCGCTCGGGGAGGCGGGCCGCCGGTGGGCGCTGGAGAACTACACCGTGGCGGCGATGACCGACGCGTACCAGCGGGCGTTCGCCCGCGTCCTGGGCCGGCCGATCCCGGGTGGCCCCCAGGGTGACGCCGTCGTGCTGTGAGGGGTGTCCGAGGGGGGACTTGAACCCCCACCCCCTACTCGGGGACTAGCACCTCAAGCTAGCGCGTCTGCCATTCCGCCACTCGGACCTGCGGTTCCAGAGCTTACGCGACGCCCCTGCTCACGATCACCGGGGGTGGCAGGATGCGGCGCATGGGTGCCGCCGAGGACGAGGTCGTGCAGCTCACCAGCGAGCTGATCCAGATCGACAGCAGCAACACCGGCGAGCTCGAGACCACCACCGGGGAGGCCGAGGCCGCCGCGTACGTCGACGCGAAGCTGCGTGAGGTCGGCTACGAGACCGAGGTCGTCGAGTGCGGAGCACCCGGCCGGCTCAGTGTGTTCGCGCGGCTGTCCGGCGCCGACCCGTCGCGCCCGCCCCTGCTCGTCCACGGTCACCTCGACGTCGTGCCCTTCACCGCGGAGGACTGGGCGGTGCACCCGCTCTCGGGCGCGGTGCAGGACGGCTACGTGTGGGGCCGCGGCGCGATCGACATGAAGGACATGGACGCGATGATCCTGGCGCTCGCGCGTCAGTTCCGCCGCGAGGGGACCACGCCGCCGCGCGACCTCGTCTTCGCCTTCCTCGCCGACGAGGAGGCCGGCGGCGCCTACGGCTCGCACTGGCTCGTCGAGCACCGCCCGGACCTCTTCGAGGGCTGCACCGAGGCGCTGGGCGAGGTCGGCGGGTTCTCGGTGACCCTCGGCGAGGACGTCCGGGTCTATCCCGTGATGACCGCCGAGAAGTCGATCGCCTGGATGCGGCTGCGGGTGCGCTCGCGCCCCGGGCACGGCTCGATGGTCCACGACGAGAACGCGGTCACGATCCTCTCCGAGGCGGTCGCTCGCCTGGGCCGCCACCGCTTCCCGATGGTGCTCACCGAGTCGGTGCAGGGCTTCTTCGCCTCGATCACCGATCTCACCGGCATCGAGTTCCCGACCGAGTCGGCGGCGGCGCTCGACGGGGCCGTGGCGAAGCTGGGCGGGGTGGCCCGCGTCGTGGGGGCGACGACGCGCGACACCGCGAACCCGACGATGCTGCAGGCCGGCTACAAGGCCAACGTCATCCCGGCGGTCGCCGAGGCCACCGTGGACTGCCGCGTGCTGCCCGGGCGCCAGGAGGCGTTCGAGCGCGAGCTCGACGAGATCCTGGGAGCCGACGTCGAGCGGGAGTGGATCCGCAACCTGCCCGCGGTCGAGACGGAGTTCTCCGGCGACCTCGTCGACACCATGACCGCCGCGGTGCAGGCCGAGGACCCGGGCTGCCACACCCTGCCCTACATGATGTCCGGCGGCACCGACGCCAAGGCGTTCGAGAAGCTCGGGATGCGCTGCTTCGGGTTCACCCCGCTGCGCCTGCCCCCGGACCTCGACTTCACCGCGCTCTTCCACGGCACCGACGAGCGGGTGCCCGTCGACGCGCTGTACTTCGGCACCCGCGTGCTCGAGAGGATCCTCACGACGTGCTGATCTCGGAGAACACCGTCGGCCTCGTGACGGGCGGGGCCTCGGGGATCGGGGAGGCCGTCGTTCGCCGGCTCGCCGAGGCCGGGGCGAAGGTGGCCGTCGTCGACCGGGACGCCGTGGCCGCGGCGGCGGTCGCCGACGACGTCGCGGGCCTCGCGATCGCCTGCGACGTCACCTCCGAGACCGCGATGGCCGCCGCGGTCACCGAGGCCGAGGCCTGGGGCGGGCGCCTCGACGTCGTGCACCTCAACGCCGGATCCGTCGGTGGGCAGTCCGGCATCACCGACCTCGACGTCGAGGCCTACCGCCGCGTCGTCGGGGTGAACGTCGACCACGTGGTGTTCGGCCTGACCGCGGCGGTGCCCGCGCTGCGCCGCGCCGGCGGCGGGACGGTCATCGCGACGTCGTCGCTGGCGGGCCTCGTCCCGCTGCCCGGCGACGCGATCTACACGCTCACCAAGCATGCCGTCGTCGGCTACGTGCGCTCGGCGGCGGCCACCCTCACCGCCGAGGACATCCGGGTGATGGCACTGTGCCCCGGGTTCGCCGACACCGCGCTGATCGCCCACGTGCGCGACCAGTTCGCCGGGTTCCCGCTGCTGACCGCCGAGAACGTGGCCGACGCGGTGCAGCGGATGCTCGCCGACGGCGCGCCGGGGGAGTGCTGGTACGTCCAGCCCGGGCGCGACCCGGGCCCCTACGGGTTCCGCGGGGTGCCGGGCCCGAAGGGCGGCGAGGCCCCGCCGCCGCTGTCCTGGGACGGCTGAGGATGCGCGGCTGGACGGTGCCGCGGTTCGGCGAACCGCGCGAGGTCCTGGAGCTGACGGAGCTGCCGGACCCGGTGCCTGCCGATGGGCAGCGGGTGGTCCGCGTCGAGGCCGCCTCGGTCAACTTCGCCGACATCCTGTACTGCCGGGGTACCTACCAGGACAAGCCGTCGCTGCCGTTCACGCCGGGCCTCGAGGTGGCGGGGACCGACCCCGCGACCGGTGAGCGGGTGTTCGGGCCGGTGGTGATGCCGCACGGCGGGTACGCCGAGGCGGCCGTCCTGGGGTCGTGGTACCCGTGGCCGGACGGCATGACGGCGGCGCAGGCCTCCGGTTTCTTCGTCGCTTATCAGACCGGGTGGTGCGCGCTGCACCACCGCACGTCGCTGCGGGCGGGCGAGACGCTGCTCGTGCACGCGGCGGCGGGCGGGGTCGGGGCGGCCGCGGTGCAGCTGGGGCTCGCGGCGGGCGCGCGGGTGATCGCGACCGTCGGGTCGGTCGACAAGGCCGAGGTGGCGCGCCGGCTCGGGGCGCACGAGGTGATCGTGCTGGACGGCGGGGCCGACGCCCTGGTGCCCGCGGTCCGGGAGCTGACCGACGGCCGCGGGGCGGACGTCGTCTACGACCCGGTCGGCGGCGACACCTTCGACGCCTCCCGTCGCGTGACCGCCTGGGAGGGCCGGATCCTCGTCATCGGCTTCGCCGGGGGACGGATCGCGGACGCCCCGACCAACCACGCGCTGGTGAAGAACTACGACGTGGTCGGGGTGCACTGGGCGGCCTACCGGACGAGGGCACCCGAGCTGGTCGACGCCTGGCAGCGCGAGCTCGAGGCGCTCTGGCGGGAGCGTCGGATCGACCCGCTGGTCGGGGCGGAGTACGCGCTGGCCGAGCTGCCCGACGCCCTCGACGCGATCGCGGCCCGCACGACGACGGGGCGCGTGGTCGTCACGCCCTGACCCGTGCCGGCGTGGATCGACGCGCCACGCACACACTCCGGCGGCCGCCGCGCTCGTCCCGTCGTCGTCCCTCTCGACGGCGAGGGAGTCAGTGGGCATCGAGCGGATCCGGCTTCGAGCGCGCGCGCCAACTCCTGCCCGAGTGTGTGCGCCGTGCGTCGGTGTCGGCAGCGTCGTGCCGACGCGCCGGTGGACTGTGTGCGCCGCGCGCGAGGCCCCTCGGGTCGTCAGACCGCGATGATCTCGCGCATCCGCGAGAGCTTGCGCCGCAGCCACACCTTCCGGGTGCCGTCGGCGTAGAGCAGCGTCCGCGCGAGCTCCCACCCGCCGAACTGCGAGCGCAGCCCGAGCTCCGCGCTCGCCGACAGGCGGGACACGTCAGGCGGGAGACGCACCGGCTGGTACTCCCAGTCGCCCTCGACCACACCGGGCTCGAGGGCGGCCATCTGATCGGGGTCGGGCGCCGTCTCGTCGCTCACCGGCAACCTCCTGGTCGCAGTCCGGGAACCACCGTACGTCGTCGGGGCCCCCGCGTCAGGATTCCTGAGTCACGTCCAGGGCGCGGGTTCGTCGTCGACCATCACGCCGTCCGGCCCGACCGCGGTCGGCACCGGGACGAGGGGGGAGGACGACACGTCGTCGAGGGCACCGCGGATGGCGGGGGGCAGCGTCAGGTCCTCGGCCGCGAGCGAGCCCAGCAGCTGGGCGCCGTCACGGGCACCGACCACGGGGGCCACGACGCCGGGCCGGTCACGCACCCAGGCCAGCGCGACGGCGAGCGGGGAGGTCCCCAGACCGTGGGCGGCGGTGACCACGGCCTGGACGATCCGCGCGGCCCGGTCGGTGCGGTGGTGGCCGACGTAGGCCCCGAGGTGCGCCGACGCGCCGCGGGAGTCGTTCGGGGTGCCGTCGCGGTACTTGCCGGTGAGCACGCCGCGCCCCAGTGGACCCCACGGCAGGAGCCCCAGGCCGTGGTAGGAGGCGGCGGGCAGCACCTCGTCCTCGACGCCGCGGTCGAGCAGCGAGTACTCCGACTGCACGCTGACCAGCGGCAGGCCCGCCGAGCGGGCGGCCGCCGCGACCTGCCAGCCGGCGTAGTTCGCGACCCCGGCGTACCGGACCCGCCCCGAGGAGACCGCGAGGTCCACCGCGGACAGGGTCTCGTCGAGCGGGACCTCGGGGTCCCAGGCGTGGAGCTGCCAGAGGTCGACGTAGTCGGTGCCCATCCGGGCCAGCGAGGCGTCGAGCGAGGCGAGCAGCGAGGACCGGGACGCCCCGCCGCCGAAGGGCCCGTCCTCCCGGCGCGCCCCCGCCTTCGTCGCGAGCACCACCTCGGTGCGAGGGATCACGTCGGCGAACAGCCCGCCGAGGATCGCCTCGGCCTCACCGTCGGCGTAGACGTCGGCGGTGTCGACCAGGGTCCCGCCGGCGTCGAGGAACGCCAGCAGCGACGCCCCGGCCTCGTCGGCGTCGGTGTCGCGACCCCAGGTCATCGTGCCGAGGGCGAGCCGCGAGACCCGCAGCCCGCTGGCACCGAGGCGTCGCTGTTCCACGGCCGGTCAGGATAGGGGGCATCACCCTGCCTGCCGCGGACGCCGGGCCGGGGCGCGCCCGGACGGAACCGCCCGGAACCGGCACCCCGGACCGACCGCGACGTACCGGTCGTCGGATACCGTGCTGGACCTGTGCAGATGAGCTGGCTCGAGGCCCTCGTCCTCGGACTCGTCCAGGGACTGACCGAGTTCCTGCCCGTCTCCTCCTCGGCCCACCTGCGGATCGTCGCCGGGGTGTTCTTCGGCAACGACGCCGGCGCGGCGTTCACCGCGGTCACCCAGCTGGGGACCGAGGCCGCCGTCCTCATCTACTTCTGGCCCGACATCTGGCGGCTGGTGACGGCCTGGGTCAGGGGCCTCGCGGACAAGAACGCCCGCGGCCTCGACTACCGCCTCGCCTGGTACGTGATCATCGGCACCCTGCCGATCAGCATCCTCGGGGTGCTGTTCAAGGACGCGATCGAGGGGCCCGCCCGCAACCTGTGGCTCATCGGCACGTCGTTGATCCTCTTCGGGTTGGTCCTCGGCGCCGCGGAGAAGTACGGCCGGCAGCGCCGACCGGTCGAGGACCTGACCCTGCGCGACGGCGTGCTCATGGGGTGCGCGCAGGCGCTCGCGCTGCTGCCGGGGGTCTCCCGGTCCGGCGGCACCGTCTCGGCCGGCCTGTTCCTGGGCCTGCAGCGGCCCGCGGCGGTCCGCTTCAGCTTCCTGCTCGCGATCCCCGCCGTCACCGCGGCCGGCCTGTTCTCCCTGCCGGACATCGCGGACACGTCGGGCCCGGGCGCGCAGCCCTCCCCGGCGCAGATGGTGGTGGCGACGCTGGTGGCCTTCGCGGTCGGCTACGCCTCGATCGCATGGCTGCTGCGCTACGTCGAGCAGCACACCGTGTACCTGTTCGTCTGGTACCGCGTGATCCTCGGTCTGCTGGTCCTGCTCGCGGTGTCCGGTGGGATGATCTCCGCAACCTGAGCGCGCTGGTTAGGGTGGGCGGACGTGACGACGGTGATCCTGCTGCGGCACGGCCGCTCGACCGCGAACGTGTCGGGTGTGCTGGCCGGGCGCTCCTCCGGGGTCGGTCTCGACGACCACGGGCGCACGCAGGCCAAGGGCCTCGTCGACCGGCTCGCCGTCCTGCCGCTCGCCGCGGTGGTGCGCTCCCCGCTGCAGCGCTGCGAGGAGACCGTCGCGCCGTTGCTCGAGGCCCGGGGTCTGGACGCCGTCGTCGAGGACGACCTCTCGGAGGTCGACTACGGGGACTGGACGGGCAGGACCCTCGGCGAGCTGGGCAAGGAGGACCTCTGGAAGGTCGTGCAGGCCCACCCGTCGGCCGCCGTCTTCCCCGGCGGTGAGGGCCTCGCGGGCATGCAGCACCGCAGCGTCGCGGCCGTGCGCCGGCACGCCGCGAGGATCACCGAGGAGCACGGCCCGAAGGCGCTGTGGGTGGTCTGCAGCCACGGCGACGTGATCAAGTCGGTGATCGCCGACGCGCTCGGGCTGCACCTCGACTCGTTCCAGCGCATCTCCGTCGACCCCTGCTCGATCAGTGTGATCAGCTACACCCCGACCCGCCCGTTCGTCGTGCGGGTCAACGACACCGGCGGCGACCTGTCGTCGCTGGTCCCGAAGCCGGACGAGGAGACCCCGGAGGGCGAGGGGGAGGACGCCACCGACGCCCCGGGCGACGGCTCCGAGGCGGTGATCGGAGGGTCGACCGGCGTAAACTGAGCCGGTCATCATTCCCGTCGGGAGTCGCGCGCCTCCCGGCCCGACGAGCACGACATGATCGAGGGGCCATGCCCAGGGTGATCCACGTCTTCCGCCAGCCCGAGCGGTTCGTCGCCGGCACGGTCGGCGAGCCCGGCGACCGCTCCTTCTACCTGCAGGCCACCGAGTCGGCCCGCCGCGTGTCCGTGCTGCTCGAGAAGCAACAGGTGTCCGTGCTCTCCGAGCGCATCGGGACGCTGCTCGAGGAGGTCTCCCGCCGCTTCGGCGCCGAGGTACCGCCCACCACCCCGGAGAACGAGGTCGACACCTCGCCGCTCGAGGTCCCCGTCGAGGAGGAGTTCCGTGTCGGGACCATGGGCCTGGGCTGGGACGCCGAGTCCCGCAGCGTCGTGGTCGAGCTGCTCGCGGTCACCGAGGAGGAGGTCGACGAGTCCGTCGTGCTCGACGACACCGACGAGGGCCCCGACGCCCTGCGCGTGTTCCTCTCCCCGGAGCGCGCCCGCGCCTTCGCCACCCGCGCCGAGCGGGTGGTCTCGGCCGGCCGCCGGCTGTGCCCGCTGTGCACCCAGCCCCTGGACGCCGCCGGGCACGTCTGTCCGCGGCAGAACGGGTTCCGCCGGGTCGCCGCGGAGTCGTGAGAGGGGATCGACGCCGCGCGTGACCAGTCCCGGGAAGTACGAGGACACGCAGGACGACGGCAGCGACGACGTCGACGCCGTCGCCGACCTGACCGTCGCCCAGGTCGAGGACCTGCTCCGCCGCGGCACCCTCGAGGTGCAGGGGCGCATCACCGAGGCCTCCAACGCGACGTTGCTGTGCACCGTGACCCTCGACGGGATCGAGGGGCTCTGCGTCTACAAGCCGGTGCGCGGGGAGCGCCCGCTGTGGGACTTCCCCGACGGCACGCTGGCCGGTCGGGAGGTCGCGACCTACCTCGTCAGCGAGGCGGCCGGGTTCGGCGTCGTCCCGGCGACGGTGCTGCGGGAGGGCCCCTTCGGCCCGGGCATGGTGCAGCGGTGGATCGAGCTCGACGAGGAACGCGAGCTCGTCGACATCGTGGCCCCGAAGGACGTCGGCCCGCACTGGCGCACGGTCCTGCGCGCTCGCGGCGACGACGGCGCGCCGGCGCTGCTCGTGCACGCCGACGACCCGGCGCTGCGGGCGATGGCCGCCCTCGACGTCGTCGTCAACAACGCCGACCGCAAGGGCGGTCACGTGCTCGCCGGCGCCGACGGCCGCGTCTACGGCGTCGACCACGGCATCTGCCTGCACCAGGAGACCAAGCTGCGCACCGTGCTGTGGGGCTGGGTGGGCGAGGCCCTGGGCGACGAGGTGACGTCGGGCCTGCAACGGCTGCGCGCGGCGCTGTCCCCGGGCCACGGCGCCGGATCTCACGGGCCTGGATCTCATGGGCCTGGATCTCATGGGCCTGGATCTCATGGGCCTGGATCTCACGGGCCTGGATCTCGTGGGCTCGGCGACGAGCTCGGCGACCACCTGACCCGCACCGAGCTGAGGGCGCTGCGCTCCCGGGTGGACCGCCTGCTGCACGCCGGGGAGCTGCCCTCGCCGTCGGGCGGCTGGCCGCCGATCCCCTGGCCCGCCTTCTGACCGGGCACCGGCCGCAGGAGCCCGCGCCGCCGGACTTCCGGCACCGGCTCGACTCGCAGCTGCTCGGCCCGCTCGACGCGCTCCGGCTGTGGTGGTCGTTCCCGCGCGACGAGGTCGCCCGCCGCGACGCGCTCGGCGTACCGATCACCCCGGGGGCGCCGCTGCCCGAGCCGGCCGCCGGGACGCTGGGTCTCACCTGGCTCGGGCACGCGTCCGCGCTGGTGTGGGTGGACGGGGTCACCGTGCTCGTCGACCCGGTCCTCTCGTCGGGCATCCCCGGGGCCTCGAAGCGACTGACCCCGCCGGGATGCACCGTCGGCGAGCTGCCGACCCTCGACGCGGTGCTGCTCAGCCACGACCACTACGACCACCTCGACGTCCGCACCCTCGCCCGGCTCCCGCGCGACACCCGGGTGCTCGCGGGCCTGAACACCGGCCGGTTCCTGCGCGCCCGCGGGTTCACCGACGTCACCGAGCTCGACTGGTGGGAGTCGGTGACGCTGCCGGGGCGCACCGGCCCGGTGTCGGTCGAGTTCGTGCCGGCCCGGCACTGGTCGCGGCGGACCGCGACCGACGCCTGCCGTCGTCTCTGGGGCGGCTGGGTGGTGACCGCGTCCGACGGCCGCGCGGTCTACCACGCCGGCGACACCGCCTACGGTGCCTTCCTGCATCGCATCGCCGCCCGGCACCGCCGCCTCGAGATCGCGGCGCTCCCGGTGGGCGCCTACCGGCCCCGGGCGCTGCTGCGCAGCGTGCACATGGACCCGACGGAGGCGGTGCGAGCCGTCGAGACGCTGCGGGCCCGCCGGATGGTGCCGGTGCACTGGGGCACGTTCGTGCTCTCCGGCGAGCCGGTGCTCGAGCCGCTCGAGCACACCCGCCGCGAGTGGCGGCGCACCGGGCGCGACCGCGCCGACCTGTGGGACCTGCCGATCGGCGGCTCCAGGGTCCTGGGCGCACGAGGGGAACCCCGGGGCCGGTAGAGCGGCCGGCTCCTCCCCTCGCGTACGGTTCCGGCAAGTGATGCGGCTGCTCGTGTGGGGAACCGCGGTCGTCGCGTACGTGCTCGCCGTCGTGGGCCGCTCGGCCCTCGCGGCGACCGGCGTGACGGCGGCCCAGCGCTTCGGGGTGTCGGCGGCGACGCTCTCGCTGCTCGCCGTCCTCTCGCTCGCGGTCTACGCGGCGCTGCAGATCCCCGCCGGGGTGCTCGTCGACCGCTTCGGCGCGCGGCGGCTCATCGCCGGGGGTGCGGTGCTCGTCGCGGTCGGGCAGGCGGTGCTCGCGCTGGCGCCGTCGTTCCCGCTCGCGGTGTGCGGCCGGGTGCTCGCCGGCGCCGGGGACGCCGTGACGTTCGTGAGCATCCTGCGCCTGGTCCCGACGTGGTTCGCCCCGCGACGGGTGCCCCTGGTCAACCAGCTCTCGGGCATCCTCGGCCAGCTCGGGCAGGCGGTGTCGGCGATCCCGCTCGCGGCGCTGGTCGTGTCGGACGGCTGGACCGCGGCCTACCTGTCGGCCGCCGGCGTCACCGGCCTGGTCGCGGTGACGGCGGCACTGATCCTCCGCGAGGGGCCCGAGGGTGACCGGCGCCGCGCGCCGGCCACGGCGCCTTGGCGCGACAACCGCCCCGCGCCGGCGACGGCGCCTTGGCGCGACAACACGGTGCGGCTGGGCTTCTGGTGCCACTTCGCCGCGCCGTTCGGCGGGAACGTGTTCGGGCTGCTGTGGGGGTTCCCGTTCCTCGTGAGCGCCGAGCACGTGCCCACGGGCCCGGCCCGTGTGCTGACCAGCGGTGTCGTGGTGGTCACGGTGGTCATCGGGCCGGTCTTCGGGGTGCTCTCCGGACGGTTCCCGCGTCGTCGCGTCGCGCTCGTGGCCGGGTCCGTCGCGGCGCAGGTGCTGGCGTGGACGGCGGTGCTGTCCTGGCCGGGCACGGTGCCGTGGCCGGTGCTGGTCGGCCTCGTGGTGATCCTGGGCAGCGGCGGGTCGGCCTCGCTCGTGGCGTTCGACGTGGCCCGCTCCGCGGTGGCGCCCTCGCAGGTGGGGCGGGCGTCGGGCGTGGTCAACGTCGGTGGGTTCACGTCGTCCCTGCTGGTGGTGGCCCTCGTCGGGGTGCTGCTCGACCTGCAGGGGGCGGGCGCGCCAGCGGACTGGACGACGACGGCGTTCCGGGTGGCGATGGCGGTGCACGTGCCGGTCGCGCTCGTGGGGCTGACCGGGATGGCGCTCGCGGCCCGGCGGGTACGGCGGACGGCTCGCACCGACGCCCGCTCCGCACCCGAGCCGGCGCGGATCGGGTGAGCCAGCCGATTCCATGATCGTTCTCCCGTAGCGGATCCGGACGTCCAGCCCCCGGGATCCGCTACGGGAGAGTGATCATGCAGACGGAGCCGAGGTCCGACCGCTCGTGACCCGCGCGCGGCGCGCCGTGGGCAGGCCGGCCAGAGCGGCGAGCCCAGCCAGGAGCACGCCGCCGATCCACCAGCCGGGGTGGCCCTCGGTGCTGCCGTCGCCCGTCTCGGCACCGCCCTGGGGCACCACCGCGACCTGGGCGGTCGCGGAGCTGCTCGAGGTGCCGCTCGGGGGGCGCAGTCAACTCGAGTGGGTGTCGAGGGTCGGGTCCCGCGCCGGACACGATCGGGTCGTCCGCGCGGGGCCTGCCAGGGCGCAGCCAGGGACCCGCGGCCCCACGATCTGGGCGGCACGAGCGCCCACGCCGTCGTAGCGTGGCGGAGGTGAGTTCTCCTCGCCCGACCCAGGCAGCCGCTCGGACCGCAGGCACCCCGGCCCCACCGGAGGGCCTCCCCACGACCCTCGGGGAGCTCCGCGTGAGCGAGCACCCGGCCGCGGCCCCGCGCAGCGTCCGTGACGAACTGCGGCACAACCTGCTGGCCACCCTGCGAGCCGGCGGCGATCCCTGGCCCGGCATCGTCGGGTTCGAGCGCACCGTGCTGCCGCAGTTCGAGCGCGCGATCATCGCCGGCCACGACGTCGTGGTGCTCGGCGAGCGTGGTCAGGGCAAGACCCGCCTGCTGCGCAGCCTCGTCGCGCTGCTCGACGAGTGGACCCCCGTCATCGCCGGTTCAGAGCTCGGCGAGCACCCCGAACAGCCGATCATCCCCGCGAGCATCCGGCGCGCCGCGCTCGAGGGCGACGCCCTCCCGGTCGCCTGGCGCCACCGCTCCGAGCGGTACGCCGAGAAGCTCGCGACCCCGGACACGAGCGTCGCCGACCTCATCGGCGACGTCGACCCGGTCAAGGTCGCCGAGGGGCGCAGCCTCGGCGACCCGGAGACGATCCACTACGGCCTCGTCCCGCGGGCGCACCGCGGCATCGTCACCGTCAACGAGCTGCCCGACCTCGCCGAGCGCATCCAGGTCGCGCTGCTCAACGTCATGGAGGAGCGGGACATCCAGGTCCGCGGCTACACGCTGCGCCTGCCGCTCGACATCCTCCTGGTTGCCAGCGCGAACCCCGAGGACTACACGAACCGCGGGCGGATCATCACCCCGCTGAAGGACCGCTTCGGCGCCGAGGTCCGTACGCACTACCCGCTGGAGGTCGCTGGCGAGGTCGCGCTCGTCCGGCAGGAGGCCCACACGGTCGCCGAGGTGCCCGACCACCTCGTCGAGGTGATCGCGCGGTTCACCCGCAACCTGCGGGGCGCCTCCGCCATCGACCAGCGCTCCGGCGTCTCGGCGCGGTTCTCCGTGGCCGCCGCCGAGACCGTGGCCGCCGCGGCGCTGCGCCGGGCCGCCGTCACCGGCGAGGACGCCGCCGTCGCCCGGCCGGTCGACCTCGAGGCGGTGCCGCCGGTGCTGCGCGGCAAGCTCGAGTTCGAGTCCGGCGAGGAGGGCCGCGAGGAGGAGCTGCTCACGCACCTGCTACGCCGCGCGATCGCCGAGACCGCCCGCAAGCGGCTCGCCGGGGTGGACCTCGGCCCGCTCGCGGAGGCCGTCGCGCAGGGCCGCCGGGTGGTGACGGGGGAGCGGGTGCCGGCCCGCGAGGTCGTGGCGACGCTGCCCTCGGTGCCGGTGGTGCGGACCGTCGCCGAGCGGCTCGGCGCCGGCGACACCGAGGCGCCCGGACCGCTGGCCAGCGCGGTCGAGCTGGCGCTGGAGCACCTGTACCTGACCCGCAAGCTCGCGAAGGATAGGGACGACGCGGCCGAGGATGGCGATGGGCGGGTCACCTATGGCGGCTGAGATGCCCGACCACGGCTCCCGCCAGGGTCCCGTCGGGCCCCGATCCGGGCGCTACACCTACGGCCGGTTCTACGACGGACCCGACCCCCTCGCCCCGCCGTTCGACCTGCGCGAGGCGATGGACGCCCTCGGGCGCGACGTGATGGAGGGCACCAGCCCGCGCCAGGCGATGCGCGAGCTGATGCGCCGCGGGCTGCGCGACCAGCAGGGTCTCGACGACCTGCAGCGGCGGTTGCACGAGCAGCGGCGACGGCTCCAGCGCGAGAACCGGATCGACGGCACCCTGCAGGAGATCCGGGAGCTCCTGGAGCGGGCGCTCGAGGCGGAGCGGAACTCGCTGCAGGCCGAGGACTCCGACGACGCCCGGTTCCGGGAGATGTCGCTCGACGCGCTGCCGGACTCACCGGCCGGCGCGGTGCGCGAGCTGGAGAACTACGACTGGCGCAACGCCGAGGCGCGTGTGGCCTACCAGCAGATCCAGGACCTCCTCGGGCGCGAGGCGCTCGACCAGCGCTTCCAGGGCATGAAGGAAGCGATGCAGAACGCGACGCCCGAGGACGTCGAGGCGGTGCGGGAGATGCTCTCGGACCTCAACGAGCTCCTCGACGCGCACGGGCGGGGTGAGGACACCACCCAGCAGTTCTCGGACTTCATGGCGAAGCACGGGCAGTACTTCCCGGAGAACCCGAGCAACGTCGAGGAACTGATCGACATCCTGGCGCAGCGCTCCGCGGCAGCCCAGCGGATGATGAACTCGCTGTCGGCCGAGCAGCGTGCCGAGCTCGAGGGGCTCATGCAGTCCGCGTTCGGCGACCCCCGGCTGGCCGAGCAGCTCACCCGCCTGGACTCCCAGCTGCAGGCCATGCGGCCGGGGGAGGACTGGGACGGCGAGGGCCGGTTCCGCGGCGACAACCCGATGGGCATGGGCGAGGCGACACGAGCCATGGAGCAGCTCGCGCAGCTCGACTCGCTCTCCGAGCAGCTCTCGCAGTCCTATCCGGGCGCGCGGATGGAGGACATCGACCTCGAGGCCCTCGAGGCGAGCCTCGGCCGGCAGGCCCGGGTGGACGCCCAGCGGCTCGCCGAGCTCGAGCGGGAGCTGGAGCGCCAGGGAGTGTTCGAGCGGGCCCCCGACGGTTCGCTGATGCTCTCGCCCAAGGCGCTGCGCCAGCTCGGGCAGTCCGCGCTGCGCGACGTCGTCGGGTCGCTCTCGACGCGCCGCGGCGAGCGGGAGACCCAGCGGTCCGGGGCGGCGGGGGAGGCCAGCGGCGCGACGCGCCCGTGGTCGTTCGGGGACACCGAGCGCTGGGACGTCTCCCGGACCTTGCTCAACGCCGAGATGCGGCACGCCTCGGGGGACAAAAGGGGGAGCACGCCGATAGGCCTCGACGTCACCGACGTCGAGGTCGTCGAGACCGAGCAGCGCACGCGTGCCGCGGTGGCGCTGTGCGTGGACACGTCGTGGTCGATGGTGGCCGACGGCCGGTGGGTGCCGATGAAGCGCACCGCGCTCGCCCTGCACCACTTGGTCTCGACGCGCTTCCGCGGGGACGCGCTGCAGATCATCACCTTCGGGCGCCACGCCCGGACGGTGGACCTCGGCGAGCTCACCGGTCTGGAGGGCGCCTGGGAGCAGGGCACGAACCTGCACCACGCGCTGCTGCTGGCCAGCCGTCACCTGCGGAAGAACTCCGACGCCGCGCCCGTCGTGCTCGTCGTCACCGACGGCGAGCCGACCGCGCACCTCGAGACGGACGGGCACGCCGTCTTCGACTACCCGCCGAGCCCGGCGACCCTGCGCGCGACGCTGAACGAGGTGGACGTCATCGCCCGGCTGAACGCGGCGCTGACCGTCTTCATGCTCGGCGAGGATCCCCGCCTCGAGGAGTTCGTCGACCTGGTGGCCCGGCGCAGCGGCGGCCGCGTGGTGGCTCCGGACCTCGACGGGCTGGGCGCCGCCGTGGTGAGCGACTACCTCCACAGCCGCCGACGCTGAGACATTCGATCACGTCGTGGCTCAGAGTCACACCGTGCTCGGGCGAACCGTCCCGCACGGGGTGTGATCCACCCGATCGGCGCTAGCGGTGCGTTACTCTGGGCTGAGGCCGGAGTCGAACCCCCCGCGACTCCTGCCGCCCCGGCCGGGCCCTTCCGCTACGAGCGGGCCGTCGTGCTCGCCCGCGACGGCACCGTGGCAGGGCCCGGCCGGGTCCCACCCCCTCGATTCGTACCGCAGGTCCGGACCGGTTCGGTGCGCCACGGTTCGCCCCCTGACGCGCCCCTCGGGGGCTTAGGGTCGTGGCCATGCGTTCGTGGACATCGGTCGAGGTCCCCCAGGTGCCCGGCACACCGCCGCCGCTGCGGCTCTTCGACACCTCGACCGGGGAGATCCGGCCGACGACGCCGGGCCGCGAGGGCGCGGGGATGTACGTCTGCGGCATCACCCCCTACGACGCCACGCACCTCGGCCACGCCGCGACCTACCTGGCCTTCGACCTCGTCAACCGCTCCTGGCGCGACGCGGGGCACGACGTCCACTACGTCCAGAACGTCACCGACGTCGACGACCCGCTCCTCGAGCGCGCCGAGCGCGACTCGTTCGACTGGGTGGTCCTCGGGATGCGGGAGACCGCGCTCTTCCGCGAGGACATGGAGTCGCTGCGGGTGCTGCCGCCGCGCGACTTCATCGGGGCCGTCGAGGCGGTCGACGAGATCAGCGAGATCGTGGCGAAGCTGCTCGCCGCCGGCGCGGCCTACCGGGCCGAGGACGCCGACTTCCCCGACGTCTACTTCGACCACACCGCCACCGCCGACTTCGGCTACGTCTCGCGCTACTCCGAGGCGCGGATGGCCGAGGTGTTCCCCGAGCGGGGCGGCGACCCGGACCGGCCCGGCAAGCGCCACCCGCTCGACGCGCTGCTGTGGCGGATGGCCCGCGAGTGGGAGCCGTCCTGGCCCTCCGACCTCGGGGACGGTCGCCCCGGCTGGCACGTCGAGTGCACCGCGATCGCCCTGAACCGGCTCGGGGACACCTACGACGTCCAGGGCGGCGGCTCCGACCTCGCCTTCCCCCACCACGAGTTCGGCTCCGCGCACGGCGAGGCGCTCACCGGGGCTCATCCGATGGCCCGGCACTACTGCCACGCCGGGATGATCGGGCTCGACGGCGAGAAGATGTCGAAGTCGAAGGGCAACCTGGTCTTCGTCTCCCGGCTCCGGGGCGACCGGGTGGACCCGATGGCCGTCCGGCTGGCCCTGCTCTCGGGGCACTGGCGGACCGACCGCTCGTGGACCGCCGACCTGCTCACCGGCGGCCAGGCGCGGCTGCACCGCTGGCGCGAAGCCGTCTCGCTCGGCGCGGGACCGGACCCGGCCGACCTCGTCGACCGTGTCCGGCTCCACCTCTCCGACGACCTCGACAGCCCCGGCGCGCTCGTCGCGGTCGACGCGTGGGCCGAGGAGGCGCTGCGGCGCCCGGCGTCGGGCGGTGCCGGGGTGGTCGGCGACGCCGGGCCGCAGGTGGCCGCGGCCGTCGACGCGCTGCTCGGCGTGGCCCTGGACTGAGCCGCCGGGCACGGGCCGTCGGGGGCGAGGGATGGGCGGGCGCGGCGACGCGGGGATGCGGGCGGCCCCGCCCACGCCGTCACGCGTGCACGCGCAGCGGATGGTCACTCGGCGCCTGGAGTCCGCCCTCGTCGGACGCGACCCGCACGGCGACCCCACGGGTGCCGACCCGGGGAGGACCCGTCGTCGGGCCCTCGTCGTCGGGGCGCTGCTCGGGGCGCTCGCCCTCACCGTGGCCGGGGTCGTCGGCCTGGTGCGGGGGGAGACCGACTGGCGGCCGGCCGCCATCGTGCGCGGGACCCCGTCGGGGACGCTCTACGTCGTCGCCCACGGCCCCGACCGGCTGGTGCCGACCACCGACCTCGCCTCCGCCCGCCTGCTCGCCGCCGGGGTCGACCCGTCCCGGGCGGACCCGTCGTCGGGGGACGGGCCGGTCGACCCGACGCCCGTGCGCGACGACGCGCTCGCCACCGCTGTCCGCACCGCCCCGGCCGGGCTCGCCGGGGCGCCCGCCGAGCTCCCGGACCGCGACGCGGCGTCGGCCGCCGACGCGTGGGCGGTGTGCGACGCCGTGCGGGGGCCGGGTGACCCGCAGGCCGGGCGGCGGGCGACCGCGGTCCTCGGCGGCTTCCCCGCGCTGGGCCGGCCCCTCGCCGGCGAGGAGGCGGTGCTGGCGCGCGGCGACGACGGGGTCACGTGGCTGATCGCCGACGGGCACCGCGCGGCGCTCGACCCCACCCAGGGCGCGGTGGTGCGCGCCCTCGGGATCGCCGGCGCGCCCGCCCGGTCCGCGGGCTCCGCGCTGCTGGCCACCCTCCCGCCCGGCGCACCGCTCGTCCCGCCGCGGGTCGCCGGGGCGGGCCTGTCGCCGGGCGACCCGGCCACGCGGGCGCTGGGCCTCGCCGTCGGGTCGGTGGCCACGGTGGAGCCGGGAGCCCGGTTCGTCCTCGTGCTCGACCGCGGCGTCCAGGAGGTCCCGGCCGTCGTCGCGCAGCTGGTGCGGTTCGCGGACCCGACCCCCGAGGCCGATCCGGGCATCGCGACGGTTCCGGCGACCACCCTCGACCGGCTGCCCCGCGCCGTCGGGGTCGACCTCGGTGCCTACCCGCGGGCGTTCCCGCGCCTGCTCGGCGTGGACGAGGCGCCGGTGGTGTGCGCCAGGCCGTCGGCGTTCCCGGGGACGCCGACGATCGTCAGCGTGGCCGGCACCCTGCCGACGCCGGTGCCGCCGACCCCGGCCTCGGACCCGACGATCCCCGGGCCGCGGGCCGTCGACGCGGTGCGGATCGCGGGGTCGGGCGCCTACGTCGTGCCGGTCGGGCCGGGGGAGGCACCGGATCCGGAGCGCGGCGTGGTCGTCGACCCGGTCGGGCGGGTGTTCCCCGTCCCCGGGGTGCGCGCCGCGACCGCGCTCGGGCTCGGGGCACCCAGACCCGCGCCGCGCAGCGTCGTCGGGCTGCTCCCGCGCGGGCCCTCGCTCGACCTGGACGCGGCGCGCACCCTGCGCTGAGGGGCCGCCCTGCCTCGAGATGCCAGCGAAGCCCTATCGGCGTGCTCCGCTGACTGCTTGCATCCAGTGGCAGGAAAGCCCCGTCGTCGAAGCGCTCAGCGCTCCCAGGGACCGCCGAGGTTGGGGCCGCCCGCGATGCCGCCGGGGCCGCTGCCCGGATCGCGCCGGCGCAGGTAGCGCTCGAAGTCGGCGGCGATCTCCTCGCCGCTGGCCTCGGTGAGGTCGTTCTCGGCGTCGCCGGCCTCCTCGAGGGCCTTGACGTACTCGCGGACCTCGTCGTCCTCGTCGGCCATCTCCGAGACGGTGCGCTCCCACTTCTCGGCCTGGTCGGGCAGCCCACCCAGCGGCACCTCGACGTCGAGGACCTCCTCGACGCGCTGGAGCAGGGCGATGGTCGCCTTCGGCGCCGGCGGCTGCGACACGTAGTGCGGGACGGCGGCCCAGAACGAGATCGCCGGGATGCCCGCCTGCACGCACGCGTCCTGCAGGACCCCGGTGATCCCGGTGGGCCCCTGGTAGCGGGAGCGGGAGAGGCCGTAGCGGGCGGCCGACGCCTTGTCGAACGACGACCCGGTCACCGGCACCGGGCGGGTGTGCGGGGTGTCGGCGAGCAGGGCACCGAGGGTGATCACCGTGGTGACGCCCAGCTCCTCGGCCTTGGCGATGATCTCGGCCACGAAGGCGCGCCAGCGCATGTTGGGCTCGATGCCGCGGACGAGCACCAGATCGCGCGCGGAGCCCGGCGGGCGGCAGAGGGTGAAACGGGTGGTCGGCCAGTCGATGGCGCGGCTGATCCCGTCCACGAGACGGACCGTCGGACGCGAGACCTGGAAGTCGTAGTAGTCCTCGGGGTCGATCGCGCCCAGTTCGCTCGCGTCCCAGTTCAGCGCGAGGTGCTCGACGGCGGTACTGGCCGCGTCACCGGCGTCGTTCCAGCCCTCGAACGCGCAGAGCATGACCGGATCGGACAGCTCGCGCGGGGAGTCGACGTGATCGGAGTCGGACACCTGCGCCAGCTTACGGGTCGTGACGAGGCTCGCAGGAGAACCGGTTGACCGCGCCGCTCACGTTACGATCGCGTGATGGCAACCGAGAGTGAGTCACCGTTCCTGACCGCACTCCACGAGCGCGTCCTGATCGGCGACGGTGCCATGGGTACCGCGCTGCAGGACCAGGATCTCACTCTCGAGGACTTCCAGCACCTCGAGGGCTGCAACGAGATCCTCAACGTCTCACGCCCCGACGCCGTGCTCGCCGTCCACCACGGACACCTCGACGCCGGCTCGGACGTCATCGAGACGAACACCTTCGGTACCAACTGGCCGAACCTCAACGAGTACGACATCGCGGACCGTATCCGAGAGCTGTCGCTGGCGGGCACGAAGATCGCCCGCGAGGCCGCCGACGAGTACTCCACCCCGGAGCGTCCCCGCTTCGTGTTCGGGTCCAACGGCCCGGGGACGAAGCTGCCGACCCTGGGGCACGCGCCGTACGCGCAGCTGCGCGACGCGTACGTCGAGTCCGTGCTCGGCCAGCTCGAGGGCGGGGTCGACGCGATCCTCGTCGAGACCTGCCAGGACCTGCTCCAGTCGAAGGCCGCGATCCTCGGCGCCTACCGGGCGATGGAGCAGTACGGGCGCCGCGTACCCGTCATCTGCCATGTGACCGTCGAGCTCACCGGCACCATGCTGGTCGGCTCCGAGATCACGGCGGCGCTGACGGCGCTGGAGCCGCTGGGCATCGACGGCATCGGGCTGAACTGCGCCACCGGCCCGGCCGAGATGAGCGAGCACCTGCGCGCCCTCTCGCGCCAGTCGCGCATCCCCGTGACGGTCATGCCGAACGCCGGCCTGCCCGAGCTCGGCCCGAACGGCCCCGAGTACCCGCTGCAGCCCGACGAGCTCGCGGACTACTGCGCCTCGTTCATCACCGACTACGGCCTCCAGCTCGTCGGCGGCTGCTGCGGTACCACCAACGACCACGTGCGCGCGCTCGCCGAGAAGTGCCGCGACCTCACGCCGGCACAGCGGAACCCGCAGCCCGAGCCGGGCATCTCCTCGATGTACCAGTCGGTCCCGTTCCGCCAGGACGCCGGCCTGCTGATGATCGGCGAGCGCTCCAACGCCAACGGCTCGAAGGCCTTCCGCGAGGCGATGGTGGCGGACGACTACGAGAAGTGCGTGGACATCGCGAAGGCGCAGACCCGCGAGGGCGCGCACTGGATGGACCTGTGCATCGACTACGTGGGCCGAGACGGGCGGGCCGACATGGACCGCCTCGCCCACGACGTCTCCACGGCCTCGACGCTGCCGGTGGTGCTCGACTCCACCGAGCCGGAGGTCCTGCAGGCCGGGCTCGAGCAGCTCGGCGGGCGCTGCGCCGTCAACTCGGTGAACTACGAGGACGGCGCCGGTGAGGACTCCCGGTTCCAGAGGATCATGCGGATCGCGAAGGAGCACGGCGCCGCCGTCGTCGCGCTCTGCATCGACGAGGAGGGCCAGGCCCGCACCGCGGAGTGGAAGACCCGCGTGGCCTTCCGGCTCATCGAGGATCTCACCGAGAACTGGGGCATGCGGGTCGAGGACATCATCATCGACTGCCTGACCTTCCCGATCTCCACCGGCCAGGAGGAGGTCCGCAAGGACGGCCTCGAGACGATCAACGCGATCAAGCAGCTCAAGGAGCGCTACCCCGAGGTCCAGACCACGCTCGGGCTGTCGAACATCTCGTTCGGTCTCAATCCGGCCGCCCGCCAGGTGCTGAACTCGGTCTTCCTCAACGAGTGCGTCGACGCCGGCCTCGACACCGCGATCCTCAACGCCTCGAAGATCCTGCCGTTCTCGACGATCGACGAGGAGCAGCGCCAGGCCGCGCTGGACCTGATCTACGACCGCCGCGAGAAGCACGACCCGCTGCAGCACTTCATGAACCTCTTCGAGGGCGTGTCCGCGCAGTCGTCGAAGGATCAGCGCGCCGAGGAGCTCGCGGCCATGCCGCTGTTCGAGCGCCTCGCGCAGCGCATCGTCGACGGCAACCGCAACGGCCTCGAGTCAGACCTCGACGCCGGTATGCAGGAGAAGGACCCGCTCGAGATCATCAACACCGATCTTCTCGGTGGCATGAAGACCGTCGGTGAGCTCTTCGGCGCCGGCAAGATGCAGCTGCCGTTCGTGCTCGCCTCGGCCGAGGTCATGAAGGCCTCCGTGGCCTACCTCGAGCCGCACATGGAGGCGACCGAGAACTCCGGCAAGGGCAAGATCCTGCTGGCGACGGTCAAGGGCGACGTCCACGACATCGGCAAGAACCTGGTGGACATCATCCTGTCCAACAACGGCTACGACGTGGTCAACATCGGCATCAAGCAGCCGATCAACGCCATCCTCGAGGCCGCCGACGAGAACAAGGTCGACGCGATCGGGATGTCCGGGCTGCTGGTGAAGTCCACCGTGGTCATGAAGGACAACCTGGCGGAGATGAACGACCGCGGGGTCGCCGACAAGTACCCGGTGCTCCTCGGCGGAGCGGCCCTGACCCGCTCCTACGTCGAGAACGACCTCGGCGAGCTCTACCGGGGCGACGTCCGCTACGCGAAGGACGCCTTCGAGGGCCTGCGGCTCATGGACTCGGTGATGACCGGCGAGGGCCCCTCGGAGGAGGAGAAGCAGAAGGCCGCCGAGCGCAAGGAGCGCCGCGAGCGCTCGCAGCGCATCAAGGCGAAGCGCGAGGCCGAGAAGGACGCTGCCGGGGGCGCCGACGACGACCCCGACGCCATCTCCGACGTGGCCCGGCGGATCGAGGTGCCGGCTCCGCCGTTCTGGGGCACCCGCGTGGTCCGCGGCATCCGCCTGGCCGACTTCGCCGCCCTGCTCGACGAGCGCGCGACGTTCTTCGGGCAGTGGGGCCTGCGCGGGTCCAAGGGCGGGGACGGCCCCTCTTACGAGGAGCTCGTGGAGACCGAGGGCCGCCCGCGGCTGCGCTACTGGCTCGACCGGCTGCAGTCCGAGGGCATCCTCGCGCACGCCGCGGTCGTCGCCGGGTACTTCCCGGTGATCTCGGAGGGCCAGGACGTCGTCGTGCTCGACGAGGCCAAGCCCGACGGAAGTGAGCTGCACCGCTTCTCGTTCCCTCGCCAGAAGCGCGACCGGCGCCTGTGCCTCGCGGACTTCTTCCGGACCCGTGACGAGGCCCGCGAGCTCGGCGGCGTCGACGTCATGCCGATGAACCTCGTGACGATGGGCCAGCCCATCGCCGACTTCGCCAATCGGCTGTTCGCGGAGAACTCCTATCGCGACTACCTCGAGGTGCACGGCCTGGGCGTGCAGCTCACCGAGGCCCTGGCGGAGTACTGGCACCGCCGCGTCCGCGAGGAGCTGACCTTCGCGGACGGGTCGTGCATGGCCGACCAGGACCCGGCCGACGTGCACGAGTACTTCAAGCTCGGGTACCGCGGCGCCCGCTACTCGCTGGGCTACGGCGCCTGCCCGAACGTCGAGGACCGCGAGAAGATCGTCGCGCTGCTCGACCCCAGCCGCATCGGCGTCGAGCTCTCCGACGAGGACCAGCTCCACCCGGAGCAGTCGACCGACGCGATGGTCGTGCACCACCCGGAGGCGAAGTACTTCAATGCGTAGTCCGCGTGGCTGAGGACGGCCTACAGGCTGTCCTCTGGGACATGGACGGCACGCTGGTCGACTCGGAGGGGCTCTGGTCGATCACGATGGCCGAGCTCGCCGCCCACCTGGGCGGCGAGCTCTCGGTCGTCACCCGCGAGGAGCTCACGGGCTCCAGCCTGCGAAGCACCGTCGTCACGGTGCGTCGCGAGGTCGGGATCGACGATCCCGAGGACGCCGAGGGCGTGGCGCGGGACGAACGGTGGCTGCTGGACCGAACGCTCGCGCTGTTCGCCACGGGACTGCCGTGGCTTCCCGGCGCGCGGGCGGCGCTCGAGGCGGTCCGCGCGGCCGGGGTGCCCACCGCGCTGGTCACCAGCACCTACCGCGAGCTCACCGAGGTCGCGCTGGGCACTCTGGGCCGCGGGTTCTTCGACGTGACGGTGTGCGGGGACGAGGTGGCGGCCACCAAGCCGGACCCGGCGCCGTACCTGCGGGCCGCGGAGCTGCTCGACGTCGACCCGGCCCGCTGCGTCGCGGTCGAGGACTCCGCGGCCGGGTCGGCGTCGGCCGAGGCGGCCGGCGCGGCTGTCCTCGTGGTGCCCGCCGGGGTCGAGGTCCCGCCGGGGGAGCGGCGCACGTTTCGCGACACCCTCGAGGGTCTTCGGGTCGATGACCTGAGGACGCTCCTCCCCGCGGGCGTGCTCTAGTCCGTTCGGTCCAGCGCTCGGCCACCGGGCGCGTTGCGCCTACCGACCGTCGCCGACCGCTTGCGGCGCGAGAACCCCACCGGCGAGCGAACGGAACAGCCGTGGTGCGACCATCATCGGACGTGAAGACGTTCGACGGGCTCTTCGAGGAGCTCAGCACGAAGGCACGGGAGCGGCCCGCCGGATCGGGCACGGTCGCCGCCCTCGATGCCGGGGTGCACGCGCAGGGCAAGAAGGTGCTCGAGGAGGCTGGTGAGGTGTGGCTGGCCGCCGAGCACGAGACCGACGACAAGCTGGCCGAGGAGATCTCCCAGCTGCTCTATCGCACCCAGGTGATCATGCTCGGCCGCGGCCTCTCGCTCGAGGACGTCTACAAGCACCTCTGAACTGTTCCACCATCCGCCACACCCGGACGCGAGCCTGATCGCGTCCACAGGAGAGAGAGCCATGCTCCGCGTCGCCGTCCCCAACAAGGGATCCCTTGCCGAGGAGGCGTCGCGCATGCTGCGCGATGCCGGCTACCGGCAGCGGTCGGACAACCGCGACCTGTCCCTGAGCGACGACGTCAACGGGGTGCAGTTCTTCTACCTGCGGCCCAAGGACATCGCGACCTACGTGTCCGAGGGACAGCTGCACCTCGGCATCACCGGCCACGACCTCACCGAGGAGTCCTCGGCCTCGGTGAACGAGGTGCTCCAGCTCGGGTTCGGGCACTCGCAGTTCCGCTACGCCGCGCCGGCCGGCAACGCCTGGTCCGTCCAGGACCTCGCGGGCAAGCGGATCGCCACGTCGTTCCCCCGGCTGGTGCGGGCCAACCTCGCCCAGCAGCGGATCGCCGCCAAGGACGTCATCCGGCTCGACGGGGCGGTGGAGGTCTCGATCGAGCTCGAGGTGGCCGACGCGATCGCCGACGTCGTGTCCACCGGCCGCACCCTGGCCCAGCACGGACTCGAGACGATCGGCGAGCCGATCCTCTCCTCGCAGGCCGTGGTGGTCGACCGCAACGCGAAGTTCGACCAGCAGCCCGACACGGAGAACGTCCTCAAGGCGAAGTACCGCTTCGTGGAGCGGCTGCGCGGCGTGGTGTTCGCCCGCCAGTACGTGATGCTCGACTACGACTGCCCGGTCGCCGTCCAGGAGGACGCGATCCGCGTGACGCCGGGCGTGCAGTCGCCCACGGTCGCGCCGCTCTCGATCGACGGCTGGGTCGCGGTGCGGGCCATGGTGCGGCGCACCCGGGTCAACGACGTCATGGACGAGCTGGCCGACCTCGGCTGCACCGGCATCGTCACCGCCTCGTTGCAGTCCTGTCGGGCGGTGCTCCCCGGGCACGGGGGGGTCAGCTCGATGCCGGGCGCGACGCCGCCGCCCGCCGAGGCGCCGTCCACGTCCGACTCCGCCACGAACCGGCTGGGGGTCGTCGGGGGCTGACGGCGCCGCGGACTCCGGGCTCAGCGCGGGCGCACCGTCAGGGCCTGCGCGGCGCGCCCGACCGGACCGGCCTCGTCGTGCAGCACCGAGTACGCCGTCCCGGTGCCCTCGGGCCCGATGACGCTGTCGGCGTCGAGCCCGGTCCACTCGCCCTGCGGAGCTCGGTGCAGGTGCAGCGTGAGGTCGGTGTTGACGAACAGCCACTCCCGCAGGTCCAGGCGGGAGGCGACCCCGTTGGTGGAGTCGGCCACCGCGGCGAGCCGCTGGGTGGGCGACGGCTCCTCTCCCGCCACGACCCGGGTGAGCAGGCGCCCCCACACCTGGCCCGGACCGAGCTCGTCGAGCCCGCCGTCGAGCCAGCGCCAGTCGACCGAGGTCAGATAGCCGGGCAGCCACCCGGCCGGGATGGCCCGCGGACGGCCCTGACCTCGGCCGGGCAGGGCAGGCATCGTCGTGCCGGGCACGGTGGCCACGCCCGCCGTGCCGACCGCCCCGTGGAACCACCCGGCCGCCCGGGCCACGGCGCGGCGCGCCCCGGAGGCAGGATCGGGCGACGAGAGCTCCGCCGTGACGAGCTCGATCGTGCGACCCGCGCGAGCGACCCGGGAGCGCACCTCGAGCGCGCCCACCGGCACCTTGCCGAGCACCTCGACGGTCAGCCGGGCGAGCCGGACGTCGTCGCGCCCGGACTCGTTCTCCAGCGCGCGGACCAGGAGGGCGCTGGGAGGGCCCATGTGCTGCGCATCGGGGAACCAGGGGCCCGCCGTGGAGCCGGAGGCCTCGACGCGGGTGACGGTGCCGTCCTGGTCCTTGTCCTCGTCGACCACGCGGAAGTACGGCTCGGGCGCTGGGGAGCTCACGGGGTCGCAGTCTCCTCCCGATCTCCGGTTCGATCATCCCGGACGTCGCCGGGCCACCCCGGGTAGGCGGGCGGGGTGCCGCCGAACGCCGGGCACGCCGCCTGGTGGGAGCACCAGCCGCACATCCGGCCGGGGCTCGGCCGGAAGTCACCCGTCGGGGCCGCGCGCAGCACCGCCTCCCACAGCGCGACGAGCGTGCGCTCGAAGCGGTCGAGCTCCTCACGCGCAGGATGCAGGCTCAGGCTCTCCCCGTCGCCGAGGTACATCAGGCGCAGCTGGCACGGGAGCACACCGCGGCTGCGCAGGAGCACCAGTGCGTAGAACTTGAGCTGGAAGAGGGCTCGGCCCTCGAACACCGCGCGGGGCGCGGCGCCGGTCTTGTAGTCGACGATGCGCAGCTCCCCGCCGGCGCCCACGTCGAGCCGGTCGACGTAGCCGCGCAGCCCGACCCCGGAGCTCAGCTCGGCCTCCAGGAACACCTCGCAGGCCTCCGGGGCGAGCCGCGTCGGGTCCTCCATGGCGAAGTAGGCGTCGACGAGCCGGGCAGCGTCGGCGATGTCGAGGAGCGCGCGGTCCTCCGCGGTGAGCTCGGCCGCGACCTCGGCGAGCAGGGCCCGGGCCCGGGCCGGCACCCGCTCGAGGGCGGCCAGACCGAAGAGCCGCTCGAGCACGGCGTGCACCACGATCCCGCGGACCTGGGCGGGCGAGCGCGGTTCGGGCAACCGGTCGACCACGCGGAACCGGTAGAGCAGCGGACACTGCTTGAAGTCCGCGGCGCGGGAGGGCGAGAGGGCAGGCGGGCGGCGGGGGCGCTCCTCGTCGGGACGTAGCGGGGTGGCCGGTGCCGGGCGGGGGAGCGGCACCGCGAGCTGCTGCTGCGCGGGGGCGGCGCGGTCGGCCTCGATCATGTCGGTGACGCTACGACGACCCCCCGACAGCCACGGCCGCTTCCGCGGGGTCTGGCCCGCCCATCCGTTCATGATCACGTGCTCGTGAGCGACACGCACAAGATTCGGGTGCGGCGCGCTCACGAAGATCGGATTTCGTTCGGTGATGGATCCGATCGGCGTCGGGGACCGTCCGAGCCGATGTGAGGAACCGACTCCGGGACGACCGGACACGCGCGCTCATCCGCTCCCAGGACGGCCACCTGAGCGTCCGGCAAGCGAAGGACGCCGGGCTCTCCCGCGCCGCGATCGCCGCCCGCGTGAGGTCCGGGGAGTGGGCGCGAGGCCCGTTCGGTGTCCTGCGAGCCACCGACCACCCGGTCACCCCGCGTTCCCGGATCCGTGCCGCGATGCTCTCCCTCGGCGACACCGCGACCCTCGTCGGGCGGTCCGCCGCATTCTGGTGGCACCTGACCGACTCCGTCCCCGCGGAGATCGAGATCGCGATGCCGCACGGGACCCGGGCCCGACCCCGGCCCGGTCCGGCTCGTCCACCGGGGCGTGCCGCCGGAGGACCGGGTCGTCGTGGACGGGCTGGCCGTCACGGAGAAGCCCGTCACGGTGCTCGCCGCGGTGGCGGCGCTGGGCCTGCTCCTCGGTGCGCGACTGATGGACCAGGCGCTGCAGGCCGGGGTCGGCCTCGCCGCGCTGCGGGAGGTGCACCTGCGCAGCGCCGGCCGCCACGGCGCCGTCCTCGCCTCGCAGTTGCTGGTCCTCGCGGGTGGGGGAGCGCGGTCGGAGGCCGAGCGGACGGCGCACGCCCAGCTCCGCACGGCGGGCATCGGTGGGTGGTGTGCGAACCACGAGGTCCGGCTGCACGGCTACGGGCAGGCGGTCCTGGACCTCGCGTTCACCGAGCACCGGGTGCTCGTGGAGATCGACGGATGGGCCTACCACCGGGGGCTGCGCGCGTTCCTCCGCGACACCCGGCGCCAGAACGCCCTGGTCCTCGCCGGCTGGACGGTGATCCGGACGGACTGGTTCGAGCTCCGGGAGCGCCCCGAGGCATTCGTCGGGAACGTGGTGGAGGCCCTCGCGCGGCGTGCCGAGGCGGAGATCTGATCCTCGTGAGCGCGTCGCACCGGACCTTGCGCGTGTCGCGCACGAGGAAATGATCACGGGACGGGGGGAGAGGCCGAGGACCGGGCGACGAGGCGCGCTCGGCCCGCCGCCTAGGCTGGCCCGCCGTGCAGGACGAGGTGACCGGCCCCCAGGACGCGGCCGACGCGACGGCGGCCGACATCCCGTCGTCGGCCGAGCCCGACGACGCCGGCTCCGAGGGTCCGGCCCCCGAGGACACCCCTTCCGAGGACACCGACCACGACGACGTCCCCCGCGGCCCGGCCCGCACCGGCCCCTTCCTGCCCGGCGACCGCGTACAGCTCACCGACCCCAAGGGCCGCCACTTCAGCCTCGTCCTCGAGCCGGGGCAGACCTACCACACCCACCGCGGCGCGATCGCCCACGACAAGCTCATCGGGGCGCCCGAGGGGTCCGTCGTCCACTCCGCCGCCAACACCCCCTACCTGGCGCTGCGGCCGCTCCTGCCCGACTACGTGCTCGCGATGCCGCGCGGCGCGCAGGTGATCTACCCGAAGGACGCGGCCCAGATCGTCACGTGGGGCGACGTGTTCCCGGGCGCCCGCGTGCTCGAGGCGGGGGCGGGATCCGGCGCGCTCACCCTCAGCCTGCTGCGCGCGGTCGGGCCGGAGGGCGCGGTGACCTCCTACGAGGTGCGCGAGGACCACCTCGACCACGCCGAGCGCAACGTGGCGAGGTTCCTCGGCGAGCACCCGGCGAACTGGACCCTCCGGCTCGGGGACGTCGCGGCGGCCCACGGCGAGTACGACCGCGTCGTCCTCGACATGCTCTCGCCGTGGGAGGTGCTCGAGACGGTGCGCGCCGTCCTGGTGCCCGGCGGGGTCCTCGTCGGGTACGTCGCGACCACCACCCAGCTGTCCACGCTCACCGAGGCGCTGCGCGAGCAGGCCTGCTGGACCGAGCCGCAGGCGTGGGAGTCGCTCGTGCGGCCCTGGCACAGCGTGGGCCTCGCGGTGCGCCCGGAGCACCGGATGATCGCCCACACCGCCTTTCTGGTGACCGCTCGGCGCTTGGCGGACGGGGTGGTCCCGCCCCGGGTGCAACGGCGACCCAGCCGCGGGTAGCGACTGGTCAGACACCCTGAGTGATCGTCTTGACAGGCAAGAACCACCCCCGGTGGCCTCGCGCAACCCCGCCACGCGAGAAGTCGGTCACCGGCTCGCTACTCCACGGACAGCCGGATCGACGGGTACGGTTGCGCCACGGAGTAGCGGGAGGAGGGCGCCGTGAGCATGAACGACGACCCCAGGGGCCGATCCGACCAGGGCCGTGACCGAGGCGCGGCCGACATGACGGCACAGGTGCGGTTCCTCGAGGAAGAGGTCGCCCTGCTGCGTCGGAAGCTGACCGAGTCACCGCGCCACACCCGGATCCTCGAGCAGCGCCTCGCGGACTCCGCGGCACGGGTGTCCCAACTGACCGAGCGCAACGACAAGCTCACCGACACCCTCAAGGAGGCGCGGGCCCAGCTCGTGTCGCTCCGCGAGGAGGTGGACCGTCTCGCGCAGCCGCCGTCGAGCTACGGCGTCTTCCTGACCGTGCACGAGGACCAGACCGTCGACGTCTTCACGTCGGGGCGCAGGATGCGGGTGGCGGTGTCGCCGGCCGTCGAGGCCACCGAGCTCACCCGTGGCCAGTCGGTGCGCCTCAACGAGGCCTTGACGGTGGTCGAGGCCGGCGAGTACGAGCGCATCGGCGAGGTCTGCTCGCTGCGCGAGGTGCTCGTCGACGAGGACGGGACCCGCAACCGAGCCCTGATCATCGGGCACGCCGACGAGGAGCGGGTCATCCACCTCGCCGACTCGCTGCTCGACGAGAGCGCTCCGGAGCTCAAGCCCGGCGACTCGCTCATGGTCGACACCAAGGTGGGCTACGCCTACGAGAAGGTGCCGAAGGCCGAGGTCGAGGAGCTCGTCCTCGAGGAGGTCCCCGACGTCGCGTACACCGACATCGGCGGGCTCTCACGGCAGATCGACTCCATCCGCGACGCGGTCGAACTGCCCTTCCTGCACGCGGAGCTGTTCCGGACCTACCAGCTCCGCCCGCCGAAGGGCGTGCTGCTCTACGGGCCACCCGGCTGCGGCAAGACGCTGATCGCCAAGGCGGTGGCGAACTCGCTGGCGAAGAAGGTCGCCGAGACCCGGGGTGAGGACAGCCGCGACGTCAAGGCGCACTTCCTCAACATCAAGGGCCCCGAGCTGCTCAACAAGTTCGTCGGCGAGACCGAACGGCACATCCGGATGATCTTCCAGCGGGCCCGCGAGAAGGCGTCCGAGGGCACGCCGGTGATCGTGTTCTTCGACGAGATGGACTCGATCTTCCGCACCCGCGGGTCCGGGGTGTCCAGCGACGTCGAGACGACGATCGTCCCGCAGCTGCTCAGCGAGATCGACGGTGTCGAGGGCCTCGAGAACGTCATCGTCATCGGCGCGTCGAACCGCGAGGACATGATCGACCCCGCCATCCTGCGGCCGGGCCGGCTCGACGTGAAGATCAAGATCGAGCGTCCCGACGCCGAGGCGGCGGTCGACATCTTCGGGAAGTACCTCATCGAGGGTCTCCCGGTGCACGAGGAGGACGTCGCTGAGTTCGGCGGCAACCGCCGGGCGTGCCTCGAGGGCATGATCGAGCGGGTCGTCGAGCGGATGTACGCCGAGACCGACGAGAACCGGTTCCTCGAGGTCACCTACGCGAACGGGGACAAGGAGGTCCTCTACTTCAAGGACTTCAACTCCGGTGCCGTGATCGAGAACATCGTCGGGCGGGCCAAGAAGTCCGCGATCAAGTCGGAACTGGAGACCAAGCAGCCCGGCCTGCGGGTGCAGCACCTGCTCGACGCCGTGGTGGACGAGTTCGCCGAGTCCGAGGACCTGCCGAACACGACCAACCCCGACGACTGGGCCCGCATCTCCGGCAAGAAGGGCGAGCGGATCGTCTACATCCGCACGCTCGTCACCGGCAAGGGCCAGACCCAGGGCAAGGAGATCGACACCGCGTCGAACACCGGTCAGTACCTGTAGTCCCCGAGTACCGGGTACCGTCGGCGGCATGAGCGCGGAGGAGGCCCACGACGACGGGAGCCGGCCGCTTCCCACGCCTCGCAACGAGGTCCGGGGGGCGGCCGGTGTCGCGTCCGAGGCCGTCGACATCGTGTCGCGACCGGTGGAGGGCACCCACCGTGCGATCTCCGACACCGTCTTCGCCGCCCTGCGCACGGTCGGGCTGGGCCCGGCGTCGCGCCCCGTGCAGCTGGTGCACGACGGCATCGCCGGCGGGGTGTACTCCGCGGTGCGCGGCATCGGGCACGCCGCGGGCACCGGGGCCGGGCTGGCCGCCGAGCTGTACCGCACGGCGTCCGGGCGCACCGAGTGGACCCCGATCACCTCGCGGCCCGCCGGCGCCGTGCTGACCGGCGCCGTCAACGGCCTCGTGGGCGACCACATGGTCGCGCTGCACAACGATCTCGCGGTCCCGATGACGCTCTACACCTCGACCATCGACGCCGACGGCGAGACCCGCCACGCCGAGCTGCCTGTCGCATCGACCCAGGCCATCCGCGACGTCGTGGCCGACCACCCGGAGCGCGACCTGGGCCACGTCGTGCTCTTCCTGCACGGCCTCGGGGAGACCGAGCACGCCTGGCGGCTGGCCGACGAGGACAGCGCGGGGGAGGGCTACGCCGAGCGGATCGCCTCGAGCGTCGGCGCCGTGCCGCTGCTGCTGCGCTACAACTCCGGGATGCGCATCGCCCACAACGGCGCCGCGCTGTCGGTCCTGCTCGCCGAGCTCACCGAGCGCTGGCCGGTCCCGATCCGCCGCCTCGACCTCGTGGGGCACTCCATGGGCGGGCTGGTGCTGCGCCACGCCTGCCACGCCGCCGTCGTGTCCGGCGAACCGTGGGTGCACGCGGTGCGCCGCATGGTCTACCTGGGCTCACCGCACCGGGGAGCGCCCCTGGCCCACCGGGTCGACCAGCTGGCGAGCCGGCTCGCGCGGTACTCGCGGTCGCGCACGTGGGGCGAGTTCCTCGACCGCCGCTCGGTCGGCATCCGCGACCTCGTGGCGGGCGTCGCGGACACCGACGTGCCGCTGCTCGCGCACTCCACGCACCACGGCGTGGCGGCGTGCGTCACTGCCAGCGAGCACCACCCGCTCGCGAACATCCTCGGCGACCTGCTCGTGCCGGTGGACTCCGCGCGGGGTGCGCTCACCGACGTCGAGACGCTCCCGTCGTCCCACCACTTCCACCTGCTCAACGACCCGCGCATCCACACCCACCTGCTGCGCTGGCTGGCACCCGACACCGACGGCCCCGTCGACGAGGAGGGGTGAGCGGCGACACCCCGCCGACGCCGGGACGCCTGCGGCGCGGCGCCCGCACGGTCGTGCTCGGCGGCCTGACCGCCGCCGCCCCGCTCTCGATCGACACCTACCTGCCCGCGCTGCCCGGCGTCACGAACGACCTCCGCGCGTCGGCGCCGTTGGTCGCGCTCACCCTCACCGCCTGCGTGGTCGGGCTGGCGGTCGGCCAGCTGGTGGCGGGGCCGCTCTCCGACGTCCTCGGGCGCCGCGGCCCGCTGCTCGCCGGCGCGGCCGGGTTCGCGGTGCTCTCCGGGGCGTGCGCGCTGGCGCCCGACGTCGGGACCCTCGTCACGCTGCGGCTGGGCCAGGGCCTGCTGGGAGCGGTCGGGATCGTGCTGGCCCGGGCCGTCGTCCGCGACCTCCACGAGGGCACCGCGGCGGCCCGCGGCTTCGCCGCGCTGATGCTCGTCTCCGGCGTCGCCCCGATCGTCGCGCCCGTGGTGGGCGGGCAGCTGCTGCGCGTCACGTCCTGGCGCGGGGTGTTCGTCGTGCTCGCCGCCCTGGGGCTGGTGCTCGCGGTCGGGGTGCTGGTGGCGGTGCCCGAGACGCTGCCGCGGGACGCGCGGCCGCGGGCCGGGGGAGCGGTGGCCGGGCTGCGCACCACCGCCGCGGCGTTCCGGGTCCTGCTCGCCGACCGGCGGGTCGTCGCCTGCGTGTGTGCCGCCGGGCTCGGGTTCGCGGCCATGTTCGCCTACATCTCCGGCTCCACCTTCGTCCTGCAGGGCCTCTACGGCCTGAGCCCGCAGGCGTTCAGCGGGGTGTTCGCGGTGAACTCGGTCGGGATCGTCGCCGCCACGCAGGTCGCGGGCCGTCTCGTCGCCTCCAGGCGACTGGCCCCGGCGCGGGCGGTCGCGATCGGCCTCACCACCACCTGCGTCGGCTCCGGTGCGGTCCTCGTCGGCGCGCTGACGCCCGCCGGGCCCTGGGCGCTCGTCCCGGGCCTGTTCGTCACGGTCAGCGGCGTCGGGTTCGTGCTGCCCTCGGCCACGACGCTGGCCCTGGCCGGGCACCCGTCGCGTGCGGGGAGCGCGTCCGCGCTGCTGGGGACCTCGCAGTTCCTCGTCGGCGGGTTCACCTCACCCCTGGTGGGCATCGGCGCCGGACGCACGGCGATCCCGATGGGTACGACGATGGTGGTCGCGGCCGTGCTCGGGCTCGTCGTCTTCGCGGTGGTCTGGCGGCGGGCACCGGCGGCCGAACCCGATCCCGCGGCGGCGGCCCGGACACCGGCGCCGCCACCCGCGGGCAACTAGGGTCGGGGTCATGACCGCGAGCCGCATCATGGGCACCGAGATCGAGTACGGGATCTCCGTCCCGGGCGACCCGACGGCGAACCCCGTCATCACCTCCACCCAGGTCGTCCTGGCCTACGCCGCGGCGGCCGAGGTGCCGCGCGCCCGGCGCGCCCGGTGGGACTACGAGGTGGAGTCGCCGCTGCGCGACGCGCGGGGCTTCGACCTGGGCCCGAGTGCCGGTCCGCCGCCGGACACCGGGGACCTCGACGACCTCGGGGCCGCGAACGTCATCCTCACCAACGGGGCACGGCTCTACGTCGACCACGCCCACCCCGAGTTCTCCGCGCCCGAGGTGACCACCCCGCGGGGCGCCGTCATCTGGGACAAGGCCGGCGAGCGGGTGATGGAGGACGCCGCCGAGCGCGCCGCGACCGTGCCCGGCACCGGCCGGATCCAGCTGTACAAGAACAACATCGACGGCAAGGGCGCCTCCTACGGCTCGCACGAGAACTACCTCTGCGCCCGCCAGACGCCCTTCCCGGCGATCATCACCGGGCTCACCCCGTTCTTCGTCTCCCGCCAGGTCGTCACCGGCTCCGGCCGGGTCGGCCTGGGGGCGTCGGGCGACGAGCCGGGCTACCAGCTGTCCCAGCGCGCGGACTACATCGAGGTGGAGGTCGGCCTCGAGACGACCCTCAAGCGCGGCATCATCAACACCCGCGACGAGCCGCACGCCGACGCCGACAAGTACCGGCGTCTGCACGTCATCATCGGCGACGCCAACCTCTCCGAGTACTCGACCTTCCTCAAGGTCGGCACGACCGCGCTGGTGCTCTCGATGATCGAGGACGGCATCCGTTTCGACGATCTCCGCCTGCTCGAGCCCGTCCGCTCGGTGCACCGCATCAGTCACGACCCGACGCTGCGCACCACGGTCGAGCTCGCGAACGGCTCGACCATGACGGCCCTGGAGCTCCAGCGGGAGTACTTCGAGCGCGCCTGGAAGCACGAGGAACAGACCCAGGGCGGCGAGGTCGACGAGATGACCCGGGAGGTCCTCGACGTCTGGGGCCGGGCGCTCGACGACCTCGAGCAGGACCCGATGCGCTGCGCCGACCGGCTGGACTGGGTGGCCAAGCTCAAGCTCCTCCAGAGCTACCGCGACCGCGACAACCTGCCCTGGGACTCGCCGAAGCTCTCCCTGATCGACCTGCAGTACTCGGACGTCCGGCAGGCCAAGGGGCTCTACAACCGGCTGGTCACCCGTGGGTCGATCAAGCGCCTGGTCAGCGAGGACGACGTCCGCGCGGCGGTCACCGATCCGCCGGAGGACACCCGGGCCTACTTCCGCGGCCGCTGCCTGGAGCGCTACCCGACCGAGGTCGCCGCGGCCTCCTGGGACTCGGTCATCTTCGACCTCGGGCGGGAGTCGCTGGTGCGCATCCCGACCCTGGAGCCGCTGCGCGGCACCCGTCGCCACGTCGGTGAGCTCATCGACAACTCGTCGAACGCGACCACCCTCGTCGAGGCCCTGACCCGCGGCTGACGTGGACGCGGTGATGATCGTCCCGCGACGGGCCCGCGGCCGGGTAGGGTCGGCGAGGGCAACACCGTGCACACCGGGGAGGCAGCCATGGCGCAGGAACAGACCCAGCGGCACGGCGGTGGCGACGACGGCGAGGGCGGCGAGGACACCACCGCCGCCGGCCAGGAGCGTCGGGAGAAGCTCGGCGAGGACACCGACACGATCCTCGACGAGATCGACGACGTGCTCGAGGAGAACGCCGAGGACTTCGTGCGTGCCTACGTGCAGAAGGGTGGCGAGTGACCCCACTCCCCGCGCCCTGACGGCGTGGTGAGTCGGCAGTGCGGGCACGGCGGGCCGGGACTAGGGTCTCGGCCCGCCGTGTCTCGTCCAGGGCAGTCCGCAGCCTGGACACGTCTTCACACGAAGAGGAGCGACGACCGCCGATGGAGACTCCGTTCGGTGCGTCCCGGGCCCGTCCGGGACTGCCCGCCGCGTACTTCGACGCCGGCACGTCGTCGTTCGTCGACTTCCTCTCCTCCGTGCGCCCGGACCTGCTGCCCTCCTCGGACGGGCGCGGGCTCACCCCCGACGGCGTGGCGAGCATCCCGCACGGCACCACGATCGTCGCCGCCGTCTACACCGGCGGCGTGGTCATCGCCGGTGACCGTCGCGCGACGATGGGCAACCTGATCTCGCAGCGGGACATGGAGAAGGTCTTCGTCACCGACGACTTCTCCGCCGCCGGGATCGCCGGCACCGCGGGCCTCGCCGTCGACGCGATCCGGCTCTTCACCGTCGAGCTCCAGCACTACGAGAAGCTCGAGGGCGTCCCGCTGACCTTCGACGGCAAGTCGAACAAGCTGGCCTCGATGATCCGCGGCAACCTGGGTGCCGCGATGCAGGGCCTGTCGTTCGTGCCGCTGTTCGCGGGGTACGACCCCGACGCGGTCGACCCCGCGGACGCCGGCCGGATCGTGTCCTTCGACGTCGTCGGCGGGCGGTACGAGGAGCACGACGGGTTTGCGGCGGTGGGCTCCGGGTCGCTGTTCGCGAGGTCGTCGCTGAAGAAGCTGCACGACCCCGCGGTCGACCGCGACGCCTGCGTGCGCGCCGTCGTCGAATCCCTCTACGACGCGGCCGACGACGACTCCGCGACCGGCGGCCCGGACTCCGTGCGCCACATCTACCCCATCGTGGTCGCCATCGACGCCGAGGGCGCCGTGCGGCTGCCGCACGACGAGGTGCAGACGGTCGCCGAGGCCGTCGTCGCCGGCCGTCGCGAGCGGCGCGGCGGCTGACGACCCGGGCCGCCACAACAGACCCCCACCCCGCCCGCACACCTCGCCGAGGAGCTCGCCCGCCATGACGATGCCGTTCTACGCGTCGGTCGACCAGCTGATGCGTGACCGCTCGGAGCTCGCCCGCAAGGGCATCTCCCGCGGTCGCAGCGTGGTGGTCCTGACGTGCGCCCAGGGCGTGCTGTTCGTCGCGGAGAACCGCTCGAAGTCGCTGCGCAAGGTGTCCGAGATCTACGACCAGCTCGGGTTCGCCGCGGTCGGGCGCTACAACGAGTTCGAGAACCTGCGCCGCGCCGGCATCCGCTACGCCGACGTGCAGGGCTACTCCTACGACCGGCGCGACGTCTCCGGGCGCGCCCTAGCGAACGCGTACGCCCAGATCCTCGGGGCGAGCTTCATCGAGCAGCAGAAGCCCTTCGAGGTGGAGCTGTGCGTGGCGGCGGTGGGGGAGATCCCGGACCGCGACCAGCTCTTCCGCATCACCTACGACGGCTCGATCTCCGACGAGCCGCAGTTCGTGGTGATGGGCGGGACCACCGAGCCGGTCTCGGCCGCGCTGCGCTCGTCCTACGAGGACGGGCTGGACACCCGAGCGGCGCTGCACATCGCCCTCGACGCGCTGCAGGCCCAGAACGGGTCGTCGTCGTCCTCCGAGGAGCGCAACCTGGGCGTCGACGCCCTGGAGGTCGCGCTGCTCGACCGCGCGCGCCGCGGGCGGCGGGCCTTCCGGCGGCTCTCCGGCGCGGCGCTGGCGGAGCTGCTGCCCGACGGGGCGTCGAGCGAGCCCGACACCGGGGCGGCGGAGGACACCGGGGCGGGCGACGAGGTGTCGGGGGCCGGCGGCGCGGACGCCTGACCCCGGCACCCTGGCAGCAACGGCACGCCCCGTCACCAGGCCGCGGTGCGCTCCGGCCAACCGCTCTCGTCGCGGCGGTAGACCGGCACCCGGTGCGGGGCCACCGAGAAGCACAGCCGCTCCCCGGCGACCATCACCTCGCCGTCGGTGGCCACCTCGACCGGCCCGTCGAGCAGCTCGACGTCCAGCGTGGTCGCGGTGTGCTCCACGTAGGTCCGGATGTGGCCCAGCGTGCCCAGGAGCAGCCCCATGATCGCCCGGGCGCGGGAGAAGCGGCGGTCGGCGCGCAGGTAGCGGATCTCGAGCAGGCCGGTGTCCAGACGCGGGCGGTAGGACGGCGTCATGCCCGACGGCGCGTAGGGCCCGTTGCCGACGAAGAGCATCCACACCGGGGTCTCGACGCCGTCGATGCGGCAGCGCAACGGGCGTGCGCGCCAGAGTGTGAGGATGAGCGCCGCCGAGGCGGCCGGCCACTTGCCCCAGCGCTCCTGCCACTTCTCGCGCAACCGGACCATCTCCGGGTAGCCGCCGAAGGACGCCGTGTTGACGAACACGACGCGCTCGCCGCCGCCCGGCCCCGTCGAGGCCGAGTAGGCCCACAGTTCGGCGATGTCGACCGCGACCGCCTCGCCCGCACCGGTGGCGTCGACGACCTCCTGGAGGTCGTACACGCCGACGTCCCGGCCGAAGTGGTTGAGCGTCCCGGCCGGCATGACGGCGAGCGGCAGGTCGAGGTCCTCGGCGATGCGCGCCGCGGCCGCCACCGACCCGTCACCGCCGGCGATGCCCAGGGCACGCGTGCCGGGGTGGCCCGCCGCCTCTCCGAGCAGCGCGATGAGGTCGTCGCCGGCGTCGAGGCGCAGCAGGTGCGCCTTCGGGAGCCGGTTCGCGATCTCCTCGACCGGATCGGTGCCGGGGCGTCCGGACCCGGAGTTGACGACCATCGAGAGACCCTCGCCGTCGACGAGCTCCGGGGCGTCCGCCCACGGGCGCGCGATCGCCTCGTCGATCGGACGCCGGGACAGCCAGCGTTGGGTGAGCAGTGCCACCCCGGCGCCCAGGGCCGACCCGACCGCGACGTCGCTGGTCCAGTGCACGCCGACGTGGATCCGCGAGTACGCGACGGTGGCGGCCAGGGGGGCGAGCACGGCCCCGGTGCGGGGGCTCTCCAGAGCCACCCCGACGGCGAAGGCCATCGCGGAGGCGGAGTGTCCGGAGGGGAACGACGACGAGGTGGGCCGGTCGGGGAGGGCCCGCCCCGTGGGCAGCAGGTCGGCCGCGGGGCGACGCCGAGGGACCAGCGGCTTGAGGACGACGTTCGCGGCCAGGCTGGCGAGACCGATCGCCATGACACCGCGCATGGCCCCGCGGCGGGTGCGGCGGGTGCCCGCCGCGAGCACGGAGCCCGTCGCGAACCAGAGCCAGCTGTGGTTGGCCGACCGGGTGAGGGCGAGGAGCGCGTCGTCGGCCGCGGAGGGCGGGAGGCGACCGACGGCCGCGGTGATCCTCCGGTCCAGCCGCCCGACCGGGCGCAGCGAGCGGCGGCTGCGGCGCAGACCGGCGCGCGCCCGGGCCGCGACGGACTGGGGGACAACCGACTCGACGGCCGCCCGCGCGCGGCGCGCGCCCCGCGCTCGAAGCATGTGACGGCACCCTAGACCCCGGTTCCGGTTCGCCGACGCACCGTCGCCGGGACCTCGCGGAGGGGCTCACGATCGGTCTGCGTCGCTTAGGCTGGAGGGCATGCAGCGGCGGATCTACGGGGTCGAGACCGAGTTCGGCGTGACCTGCACCTTCCACGGTCAGCGTCGCCTCTCGCCGGACGAAGTGGCCCGTTACCTGTTCCGGCGGGTGGTCTCCTGGGGCCGATCGTCCAACGTCTTCCTGCGCAACGGCTCGCGGCTCTACCTCGACGTCGGGTCCCACCCGGAGTACGCCACCGCGGAGTGCGACTCCCTCGAGCAGCTCGTCGCGCACGACAAGGCGGGCGAGCGGATCCTCGAGGACCTGCTCCTCGACGCCGAGCGCCGCCTGGCCGACGAGGGCATCGGCGGCGACATCTTCCTGTTCAAGAACAACACCGACTCCGCCGGCAACTCCTACGGCTGCCACGAGAACTACCTCGTCGGGCGCTCGGGGGAGTTCTCCCGCATCGCGGACGTGCTGCTGCCGTTCCTCGTGACCCGCCAGCTCATCGCGGGCGCCGGGAAGGTGCTCCAGACGCCCCGCGGCGCCGTCTACTGCCTCTCGCAGCGCGCCGAGCACATCTGGGAGGGCGTGTCCTCCGCGACCACCCGCAGCCGTCCGATCATCAACACCCGCGACGAGCCGCACGCCGACGCCGAGCGCTACCGCCGCCTGCACGTCATCGTCGGGGACTCGAACATGTCCGAGGTGACGACGCTGCTCAAGGTCGGCACCACCCACCTCGTGCTCGAGATGATCGAGCAGGGCATCCAGTTCCGCGACTTCACCCTGGACAACCCGATCCGCGCCATCCGCGAGATCAGCCACGATCTCACCGGCCGCCGTCCGGTCCGTCTCGCCGGCGGGCGGGAGGCGGGGGCACTGGACATCCAGCGCGAGTACCACGCACGGGCGGTCGAGCACGTGGCGCGCCGGGGGAGCGACCCGGTCACCGACCGGGTGCTCGACCTGTGGGGGCGCACGCTGGACGCCGTCGAGCGCCAGGATTTGTCGCTGATCGACCGTGAGATCGACTGGGCGATCAAGCACAAGCTCGTCGAGCGCTACCGCTCGCGTGGCGACCTCGGGCTCTCCAGCCCGCGCATCGCCCAGCTCGACCTCGCCTACCACGACATCCGGCGGGGCCGCGGGGTGTTCGACCTGCTGCAGCGCAAGGACCTCGTGGACCGGGTGACCGACGACGGGGAGATCGAGGCGGCCAAGGACACCCCGCCGCAGACCACCCGCGCCAAGCTGCGCGGCGACTTCATCGCCGCCGCGCAGAACGCCGGTCGCGATTTCACCGTGGATTGGGTCCACCTCAAACTCAACGACCAGGCCCAGCGAACCGTCCTGTGCAAGGACCCCTTCCGTGCGGTGGACGAACGGGTGGACCGGCTGATCGCGACGCTGTAGCGATCGTTACGCCGTCGGTGTGATCGGCCGGTCCGTCGGGGACCCGGCGTCGCGGATTCGAGGGACGCCAGCCACTGCACGATCCGAGCACCGAGGACGGCACGAAAGCCATGGACCACCAGGACCGCACGTCCCGGGTGACCCCGCCGGGCGGACCCTCGAGCACGCTGCACGACAGGGCCCCTGTCGAGCCCGACCCCCGGGTCGAGGGCACCCTGCTCGGCGGGCGCTACCGCATCGAGCAGTGCATCGGCGCCGGCGCCATGGGCGTGGTCTGGACGGCGTGGGACCGGCGGCTCGCGCGGACGGTCGCGGTCAAGCAGCTCACCCCGCCCCGCGACGGCGCTCCGGTGGAGGTCCGGACCGCGCGCAGCCGCGCGATGCGCGAGGGCCGGATCGCGGCCCGCGTCGTGCACCCGCGCGCCATCGCGGTCTTCGACGTGGTGACGGCGCCGTCGCCCACCCACCCGGCGATGCCGTGGCTGGTCATGGAGTACCTGCCCTCCCGCTCGCTGGCCGCGGTGCTGGCCGAGCGCGGGCCGCTGCCGCCCGCCGAGGTGGCCCGCATCGGCGCGCAGATCGCCGACGCGCTCACCGCGGTGCACGAGGCGGGCATCGTCCACGGCGACGTCAAGCCCGGCAACGTCCTGCTCACCGACGACGGCGTCGCCAAGCTCACCGATTTCGGGGTCTCCCGGGCCTCGTGGGACACCTCGACGACCGGCGGCGGCATGGTCGCCGGCACCCCCGGCTACTTCGCGCCCGAGGTCGCCCGCGGCGGCGACCCGACCCCGGCCTCCGACGTGTTCTCCCTGGGCGCCACGCTCTACGCCGCCGTCGAGAACGAGCTGGTGTGCGGCCGGTTCGACAACACCCTGGCGGTGCTGCACGCGATGGCCGAGGGGCGGCTGCGCCCGGCGACGCGGGCGGGCGCACTCGGCCGCCCGCTCTCGGCGATGCTGCGCCTCGACCCCGCGCACCGCCCCAACACCACGGTGGTCCGCGCCGCGCTGGAGGCCCGCGCGGTGCGGGGGGACGCGAGGGCCGCCGTGGCCACGCCCGCCGCGGCGACGCCGACCGCTCGCGGACCTGCCGCCGTGAGCATCCCGCCTGCCGGCTCCGCCGCGGACGGGCCCGCGGCACCCGCGGCCCGGCCCGCGGCCCGGTCCGGCCCCCCCACGGCACCGTCGATGGGCGTCGGCACCGGTCCCCAAGACCCCGACGACCGCCGGGGCGCCCCGGCGGCGCCCGATCGGGCCGGGAGCACCGACGACGCCGACGACGATGCCGGCGACCTCGTCCCCGGGGGGCTGCGGTCCGTCCCGGCCGTCACCCCCGCCCGCGGGGGCTCGACGCGCCGCCGGCGCCGGGTGCTCGCCGTCGCGGCCGCCTCCGCCGTCGTGCTCGCGGCGGGGGTGGGCGCCGCCGTGGCAGCCGTCGGCCCGCCGCACGCGGGCCACCCCGCCCTCAACGCCTCGGCGCCCGCGCCCGACCTGCTGCCCACGACGACCACTCCGTCGACCACGACCACCCCCGAGACCCTCGACACGATGCCGCCGGAGGCCGGGGCGCCCCTGTCCCCGGGCAGCTCGAGCCCCGCTCCCGGCGACCTCGACGGCAACCCCGGCGCCCCGGTGAGCGAGGACGACGTGCGCCGCACCGTGTCGACCTACTACGGGAGCCTGCCCGGCGACATCTCCGGCGCCTGGACGCTCCTGTCCAACGACGCCCAGGACGCCTCCGGCGGCTACGACGGCTACCGGCACTTCTGGAGCGGCATCACCTCGGTGAGCGCCGACGACGTGCAGGTCGACGGCACCTCGGCGCGGGCGGACCTCGACTTCGTCACCACCAGCGGGCGCACCTCGCACGAGACCTACAAATTCCAGGTCGACCGCAACCCGCAGGGCCGCCTGGAGATCCGGTCCGCCTCCCGGGGCGGTGCCGACTCGGCCTGACCCCGCGCGGACGACTCACCTTCCCTCGCCCATCTGCGGGTCCTAGGCTCGGCCCGGCCCGGATGAAGGGCGTCGGCGAGACCCACGGCGAGAGGGGCAGAGGATGACGGCGGACACCAGCACACCGCGCCGAGCAGCGCCCGTCACCCGCGCCCGCACCCTTCGCACCGACCGGTGGTGGGAGTACCCGGCGTTCACCGGGGGCCTGCTGCTGGTGATCGTCGGCTACCTGACGTGGGCCGTGCTGCAAGGCTCCGGTTACTACTGGGAGCCGTACCTGTCCCCGATGTACTCGCCGTGCTTGAGCGCCAACTGCGAGCCGGGTACCGGCTGGGGCTGGTTCCCGAGCATCGCACCCGCCAGCCCGGCGCTGATCATCATCGCCTTCGTCGGCGGCTTCCGGATGACGTGCTACTACTACCGCAAGGCCTACTACCGCTCGATCTGGGGAGCCCCGCCCGCCTGTGCGGTCACCGAGCCCCACCGACGCTATACCGGGGAGACCCGGTTCCCGCTGATCCTCCAGAACTCGCACCGCTACTTCTGGTACATCACGTGGCTGTTCGCCGGCGTGCTCACCTACGACGTCGTCATCGCCTTCCGTGACCACGACGGGAACTGGGGGCACGCCGGGCTCGGCACGCTGATCATGCTGATCAACATCATCCTGATCTGGGGTTACCAGGTGTCGTGCCACTCCTGCCGGCACGTCATGGGTGGCCGATTGAAACACTTCTCGCGGCATCCGGTCCGGTACCGGCTGTGGTCCTGGGTGACGGTGCTCAATGCTCGACACATGCAGTTCGCGTGGGCATCGCTGATCTCGGTCACGGTGACCGACATCTACATCCGGCTGCTCGCGGCGGGGGCGTTCTCCGATCCACGGTTCTTCTGAGCCCACGTCGGGTTGTCGAACACGCGGTCGATCGGCCCACCCGGATGTCCCCCGTCGCGTCGCTCGCCCCCAGTGACGTCCCCCGTCGCTTCGCTCGCCCCCAGTACCCTCGGCGTCGTGCCGCCCCCGACCGCGCGCGCCGAGCGCCTGGTGAACCTCGTGCTGGCGCTGCTCTCGACTCGGCAGTTCCTCACCGCCGAGCGGATCCGCGCGACCGTCGCCGGCTACGAGGAGGCGCGCACCGACGAGGCCTTCTACCGGATGCTCGAGCGCGACAAGGCCGAGCTGCGCGAGCTCGGCGTCCCGCTCGAGACCGGCAAGCAGTCGATCTTCGACGTCGTCGAGGGCTACCGGATCGCCCGGGGCGACTACGAGCTGGCCGCCATCGACCTCACGCCCGACGAGGCGACGGCCGTCGCGCTCGCCGCGCGCCTCTGGGACTCCCCGCAGCTGGCGGGTGCCGCCCGCACCGCGGTGACGAAGCTGCGCGCGGCCGGGGTGGAGGTCGATCCGGCGGCGGCGTCGGAGGTGCAGCCGCGGGTGCGCACGACCGAGCCCGCGTTCGCCCCGCTGCTCGCCGCCGCACGCGCCGGGCGGGTGGTGACCTTCTCCCACCGCGGTCACCCGGCCGCCGACGCCCGCACCCGGACCGTCGAGCCCTGGGGGGTCGTGTCCTACCGCGGACGCTGGTACCTGGTGGGCCACGACCGCGACCGCGCCGACGTCCGCTGCTTCCGTCTCTCGCGCATCGAGGGCGACGTCGCCGTCACCGGGCCGCGCGGCGCGGTCACCCGACCGGCGGGGGTCGACCTCCTCGAGATCGTCGCCCGATCGGCCGGCCCGCCGCCGGCCACCGGCACCGCCCGCGTCCGCCTGGCGCCGGGCCGCGCCGCCGGGCTGCGCCGGGCCGGGCGGCCCGACCCGCAGGGCGACCCGGACGTCGTCGAGCTCGACCTCTCACGCGTCGACCAGCTGGCCCGCTGGATCGCCGGCCACGGCCCGGACGCGGTGGTGCTCTCGCCGGCGGAGCTGCGCAACGCCGTCGTCGCGATCCTGCGGGCCGCCCTCGCGACCGACGTCGCCGAGAAGCCCGCGGGGCTGGCGCGATGACCGCCGAGGGCGTCACCGACCGGCTGCCGCGCCTGCTCACGCTGGTGCCCTGGCTGCTGGCCCGCCCGGGGGTGCCGGTCGCCGAGGCGGCCGCGGAGTTCGGCATCACCGAAGCCCAGCTGCGCCGCGACCTGGAGCTGCTGTGGATGTGCGGGCTGCCCGGCTACGGCCCGGGCGACCTGGTCGACCTGTCCTTCGAGGGTGACACGGTCACCGTCGTCTACGACGCGGGCCTCTCGCGCCCGCTGCGCCTCTCCGGGCCCGAGGCCGCCACCCTCGCGGTGGCGCTGCGGGCGCTGGCCGACGCGCCCGGCGTCGCCGACACCGACGCCGTCCAACGGGCGCTCGCGAAGATCGAGCAGGCCTCCGGGCAGGCACCCGACGGGCCGGTGGAGGACGCGGTCGCTGTCGGGCTGGGCCGCACTCCGGGGAACGCCGCCGCTGGAGCCGGAGACGCAGCGGAGCGGAGCTCGACCATCGACGCCGTCGTGCGCGACGGCGTCGCCCGGCACCGGGCGCTGCGGCTGACCTACTACTCGGCCTCCCGCGACGCCGTCGGGCGCCGCGACGTCGACCCGATGCGCCTGCTGCTCGTGGACGGCAGCACCTACCTCGAGGGCTGGTGCCGGCGCGCCGAGGGCGTCCGGATGTTCCGGCTGGACCGGGTCGACGACGCCGAGATCCTCGACGAGCCCTCGTCGCCCCCGCCGTCGGCGACCCCGCGCGAGATCCCCGCGGACGCGGCCGGGCTGCTCACCCCCGACGCCGGCCAGCAGCTCGCGGCGCTGCGCCTCGCCCCGAGCGCTCGCTGGGTCGCGGAGTACTACCCGATGGAGGACGTGATCGCCGACGACGACGGCGGGGCGCGGGTGCGGATGCGCTACGGCGACCAGGCGTGGATGGTGCGGCTGCTGCTGGGGCTGGGCGAGGCGGTCGAGGTGCTGTGGCCCGCGGAGCTCGCCGCGGCCCGCGCCGAGCGGGCGGCCCGGGCCCTGGCTGCCTACGGCTCGTGAGGAGGGCACCGTACGATCCGCGGGATGTCCATCGGCCCGATCGTCTGGAGCATCGTCGCCGCCCTGGTGGCCCTCGTGGTCCTCGCGCTGCTCGTGCTCACCGCGCTGCGCGCCGTCGGGCGGACGACGACCGTCCTCGGTGCCTTCACCGCGTTCGTCTCCGACCGCACCGGCATGCTGCGCGCCCGGGTCGCGGCGCTGCGGGTCCGCGCGGGCCGTCTGGGCGGAAGGGGCGGATCGTCCGGTTCACCGTCGGTAGAGTCGGGTGTGACGGTGCCCGTGACGGGAGGAGCTCCCCAGTGAGCGAATGGATCATCGTCGCCTTCGTCGGCGTCGTCCTGCTGTTCGGCGCGAAGAAGCTGCCCGACATGGCCCGTGGCCTCGGGCAGTCGATGCGCATCATCAAGGCGGAGACCCGCGGTCTCAAGGAGGACGACGAACGCGGCCCGGAGCGCCACGCCGCCGACCCTGCCGCGCCCACCCCGTCCACGCCCGTCCAGGACTCCGCGCCGGACGGCTCCCAGCTGCGCGAGTGACGACGGTCCTCCCGCTCCGCGGGCGAGGTGCCGCCCCGGTATGACACGGTGGGGAGGTGGCCATGCGCTCTCCCGCCGAGGCCTATGCGCAGGCGCGCACCCGCGCCGCGCACCCCGAGCTCGGCAGCTTCACCACGACCCTGGGCTTCGAGCTCGACGACTTCCAGCGCCGCGCCTGCCTCGCGCTGGAGGAGGGTCACGGCGTGCTGGTGTGCGCGCCGACGGGGGCGGGCAAGACCGTCATCGGCGAGTTCGCCGTGCACCTGGCGCTCGCCCGCGGCCAGAAGTGCTTCTACACCACGCCGATCAAGGCGCTGTCGAACCAGAAGTACGCCGACCTCGTCGCCCGCCACGGCGCCGGCGCGGTCGGTCTGCTCACCGGGGACACCGCCGTCAACGGCTCGGCACCCGTCGTCGTCATGACGACCGAGGTGCTGCGCAACATGCTCTACGCCGAGGCCCCGGCGCTCGAGGGCCTCGCCCACGTCGTCATGGACGAGGTGCACTACCTCGCCGACCGGTTCCGGGGGGCGGTGTGGGAGGAGGTCATCCTCCACCTGCCCGACCACGTGCAGCTCGCGTCGCTCTCGGCGACCGTGAGCAACGCCGAGGAGTTCGGGGACTGGCTCGTCGAGGTCCGGGGCGACACCACCGTCGTCGTCGACGAGACCCGTCCCGTGCCGCTGTGGCAGCACATGGTGGTCGGGTCGCGGATGTTCGACCTGTTCGCCGAGGAGAAGCGCACCGCGGGCGGTCACGAGGTCACGGTCGACCCGACCCTGGCCAAGGCGGTCGCCGAGGTGGACCGCGACGGCGGGGGGTACCGGCGGGTCCGCTCGGGGCCCCCGCCGCGGCGTGGCCGGGACGGCGGCCGGCGCCGGGACGACCGCGGCGCCGGGCCGGGCCGCGGGAACGGGCAGGGCCGGTCCGGGCCGTCCTACCGCCCGCCGTCCCGGGTGGACGTCATCGAGCGGCTCGACGCGGCCGGCCTGCTGCCGGCCATCACGTTCATCTTCAGCCGCGCCGGGTGCGACGCCGCGGTCACCCAGTGCGTGCGCTCGGGGCTGCGGCTCACCGACGCCGCCGAGGTCGAGGAGATCCGCGCGGTCACGGACAAGCACTGCCAGGCGCTTCCGGATGCCGACCTCGACGTCCTGGGCTACTGGGAGTGGCGCGAGGGCCTCGAGCGCGGCGTCGCGGCGCACCACGCGGGCCTGCTCCCGGCGTTCAAGGAGACCGTCGAGGAGCTGTTCGTCCGCGGCCTGGTGCGCGCGGTGTTCGCGACCGAGACGCTCGCGCTGGGCATCAACATGCCGGCACGCACCGTCGTGCTGGAGAAGCTGGTCAAGTACAACGGCGAGTCCCACGTCGAGCTGACCCCGGGGGAGTACACCCAGCTCACCGGCCGCGCGGGCCGGCGGGGGATCGACGTCGAGGGGCACGCGGTCGTGCTCTGGACGCCCGGCATGGACCCGGCCCAGGTCGCCGGGCTCGCATCCACCCGCACGTACCCGCTGCGCTCCTCGTTCCGGCCCGGCTACAACATGGCCGTCAACCTGGTCGACCGGCTCGGTGTCGCCGAGGCCCGCGAGCTGCTCGAGCAGTCGTTCGCGCAGTTCCAGGCCGACCGCTCCGTGGTGCACCTCGCCAAGCGCGTCGAGCGCAACCGTGAGGCGCTCGACGGCTACGCGGAGGCCATGGCCGGCGAGGAGGGCACCGAGGCGGCGCTGGCCGGGTTCACCGAGTACATGGACCTGCGCCGGCGGCTCACCGAGCGCGAGAGGCAGCTCGCGCGGCAGGGCCGCTCGGAGGCCAAGGCCGAGGCCTCGGCGTCCTTGGAGGCGCTGCGCGTCGGGGACGTGATCGCCGTGCCCGCAGGCAAGCGCGCCGGGCTCGCCGTCGTGCTCGACCCGGGCGTGGACCGCACCGGACGCGGGATGGATCCCCGCCCGCTGGTGCTCACCGAGGACCGCTGGGCGGGCCGGCTCTCCACCGCCGACTTCCCGGACCCCGTGCGGGCGCTCGGGACCATGAAGCTCCCCAAACGGGTCGACCACCGGATCCCCCGCGTGCGCCGCGACCTCGCGAACGCGCTGCGCGAGACCGGGATCGAGCCGCCGACGCGGCGGGGCTCGCGCCGACGGCGGGGCGCCGAGAACGAGGACCCGGAGCTCGCGTCGCTGCGGCGGGCGCTGCGCGCCCACCCCATGCACGGGCGCGCGGACCGCGAGGACCGCGCCCGCTGGGCCGAACGGCACGCGAAGCTCGCCCACGAGAACGAGCAGCTCGAGCAGCGGGTCCGCTCGACGACGCACTCCCTCGCGCGCACCTTCGACCGCATCCGCGGGCTGCTCACCGAGCGGGAGTACCTCGTGGACCGGGCGGAGCAGGATTCCGCCGGGAACGACGGCGGAGCCCTCACCGCCGACGGGCGCCGGCTCGCCCGGCTCTGGGGCGAATCGGACCTGCTCGTCGCGGAGTGCCTGCGCCACCGGGTGTGGGAGGGGCTCGGCCCGGCCGAGCTCGCCGCGGTGGCGTCGTCGCTGGTCTACGACTCGCGGCGGGACGACGGCGGCCTCCCGAGGGTGCCCGACGCCGCACAGGACGCCGTGGACGCGACCATGCAGCTGTGGCAGGACCTGGTGGCCGACGAGCGCCGGCACCACCTCGACCGCACCCGGGAGCCGGACCTCGGGTTCGCCTGGCCCGTGCACCGGTGGGCCAGGGGGGAGGCGCTGTCCTCGGTGCTCTCGACCGCCCGCTCCCACGGCAGCGAGCTCTCGGCGGGCGACTTCGTCCGCTGGTGCCGTCAGGTGCTCGACCTGCTCGACCAGATCCGCGCGGTGTGCGGCGGCGAGGACCCGGTGGGTCGGGCCGCGGCGGACGCCGGGCGCGCGATCCGGCGCGGGGTCGTGGCGGTGGGGGAGAACTGAGAGTCGGGTTCCGTCGCGCCGGTGCCGTGAGAGTGTGGCGCGGTGACGAGCCCGCAGGCCCAGGACGGGTCCGGCGACCAGGAGTCGCCTGAGCCCGCGAGCCCGGACTCGCCCGCCTCCGGCGCCGCCACGGAGCCCGCCGAGCACGAGGGGACCCGGCCCGCGACCGGCATCCGCTGGTCGGACGGAGATCCGGGAGAACCCGCGGCGGAGCCCGCCTCGCCGGACCCCGGTGAGGTCGTCCCCGACCGCACCACCGGCACCGTCCCGACCTCCCCGCCCGGGACGGCGTGGCCCCACCCGGGCTACGGGCAGGGCGCCCCGCCGGCCTGGCAGCCGACCACCCCGAGCTGGGCACCGCCGCCCCCACCCACAGCGCCGCGCGACCCGGCCCGGCGTCGCCGCGTCCGCCGGATCGTCCTGCTGATCGTGCTCGGGCTCCTCGTGGTGGCGGCGATCGTGGTGGCCCTGCTCGCGTTCCTCGTCGGGCCCAGGTTCGCCCGCTACGACGTCCTGGACCGCGCGGCCGTCGAGCGCGGCGTGACCGACGTCGTCACCCGCGACTGGCACCGGCAGATCACGAACGTGTCCTGCCCCGACGGCGAGCGCGTCCGGCCCGGCACCTCCTTCGTCTGCAGCGGGACGGTGGACGGGCGGCCCCAGCAGATCCCGGTCGACGTCGTGGACGACAACGGCGGCTACGAGGTCGGTCAGCCGCGCTAGCGTCTGCCGTCATGGCGACCTGGGAGGACGTGCGCCGGCACGCGACGGCGCTGCCGGGCGTGGCGGAGACGCCGAGCTACGGCGGGACCACGTCCTGGAAGGTGAAGGGCAAGGGCTTCGTCTGGGAGCGCCCGCTGCGGCCCCGTGATCTCGCCCACCTCGGCTGGAGCGAGCAGCCCGGGCCGGTGCTGGGCGCGCGGGTGCCCGACCTCGGCGCGAAGGAGGCGCTGCTCGCCGAGGCCGGCGAGGTCTACTTCACCACCCCGCACTTCGACGGCCACGCCAGCGTCCTCGTGCACCTCGGGCGGATCGCCTACGACGAGCTCGGTGAGCTCGTCACCGAGGCCTGGTTCGCCCGCGCCCCGGTCGCCCTCGCGCGCACCGTGCCGCGACCGGACTAGTCGCGGCCGGCGAGGGCGGCCGAGAGCCGATCGACCGAGCCGGTGAGGCTCCAGCGCCGGGCGAGCTCGGCGAGCCGGTCGGCGTCGACGGGCTCGTGGGGCAGGGTGCGTGGGGACCCGACCCAGTCGATGGGCGCGTCCGGGGCCACGCGCACCACCCCGGGCGCCACCGTGAGGTACTGCGCGGCCCTCACCAGCTTCGTGCGCACCGCGGCCGAGAGTCGCGGGTCGCCGCCCTCGACGACGGCGCCGACGAGGTCGGACCACGAGTCGAACCTGGACACCACCTGCGCCGCGGTCTTCTCCCCGACCCCGGGCACGCCGGGCAGCCCGTCGGACGGGTCACCGCGCAGCATCGCCATCTCCGCGTAGCCGTCGCCCGCGCGCGCCGCGGGTAGCCCGTAGCGGGCGGCGACCTCCTCGGGCCCGTACACCTCGTACTTCGCCACACCCCGCGCGATGTAGACGATGCGCGTGGGCGCCGGTTCGTCCCGGACGAGCTGGAGCAGGTCCCGGTCGCCGGACACCACCTCGATCGGCTGCGAGGCCTCCGACGCGCACAGCGTGCCGATGACGTCGTCGGCCTCGAAGCCCTCGGCACCCGCCGTCGGGATCCCGGCCGCGGCGAGGACGTCGAGGATGATCGGAACCTGCACCCCGAGCTCCGGCGGCGCGGCCTCGGCGTCGGGACAGCCGCCGACGGCGGGGTCGGACGGATCGACCCCGGACGAGGTGTCGACGCGGTGCGCCTTGTAGGAGGGGATGGCGCGGACCCGGAAGGCGGGGCGCCAGTCGCGGTCGAGACACGCGACGACCGTGGCCGGCTGCCGTGCCCGGACGAGGCGCGCCACCATGTCGCAGAACCCCCGGACGGCGTTGACCGGCGTCCCGTCGTCGGCGGTAAGGGAGGACGGGACGCCGTAGAACGCGCGGAACCACAGGCTCGCGGAGTCCAGCAGCATCACCGGTCCGTCACTCATGGTCGGCAAGAGTGCCAGCTCCCTCCGACACCGTGCCCCCGACATCCCCGGACCCGACCCACCGCGCGTACCGGATGCCCGCCACGAGCAGCACCAGCCCCGCACCGAGGAACACCGCGACGCGCGCGAGGCCGTCGAGCGCGACGAGGTCGAAGAGGATCAGCTTCGCGACCGCGGCGACGACGAGCACGCCGCCGAGCCCCCGCGGGAGGCTCACCGCCGCCTGCCGCGGCCCGCGGACCAGCAGGACAAGGGCGAGCGCCGTCCACGAGATCGTCACCAGCACGTGCCCGACGAGGAAGCCGGTGCGCGACGGTGAGACCGCGAGGGCCACGGTGACGACGAGGCCCGCGGCCCCGTAGAGCCCGAGCAGCCCGAGCAGCGCGGTCGCGACGGCGGACCGGTTCCGCGCGCCGAGGTGTCCGAGCCGCCCCAGGGCGGCGAGCAGCGACGCGGCCGTCGTCACCACCAGGACCCCGACCACGGCCATGCCCAGCAGCGCGGCCGGGCTCGTGGGGAGGCCGTCCACGACGACGTCGACGGGGAGGTCGCGACCGAGTGCCAGCACGGCGCCGATCGCCCCGAACGCGCCGGCCGCCACGAGCACGCCGGTGCGCCGGGTGCTGCGGGCGGCGACAGCGAGCACGGTCGCGACCGCGAGGAACACCCCGCCCTGGGCGACACCGGAGAGCGCCAGCGGAATCGCCTGGATCCCGACGACGGCGGCCGCCGCGGCCCCGACCGCCGCAAGCGGCGGCGTCGCGGGGACACCCCCCATCCCGCGCTCGGTCACGGCACCGACGGCGAGCAGGACGAGCACGGCGACCACGTCGACGATCGCGCCCGCCGGACGGGGCAGCACGCCCGCGACCGCGAGCAGGGGGAGCGTCGGCAGGGCGAGCACCAACCCGGCCGCGACGACGGCCGGCGGGGGTCCGGCGGCGACGAGGAGGAGCGCGGCCGCCACGGCAACGAGGACCAGCGCACCGACCGCTGCGGTCAGCTGCCACACCGGCGTACCGACGTTCCCGGCGGCCACGAGCCCGGCGAGTGCCGCGCCGGCCACCGCGACGGCCACCAGCGAGGACCAGCCCCGGCGCGCCGCGACAGGCAGGGTGACGACGACGAGGACCACGAAGAGCGCCACGAGCACGGCGTCCGCTGACGCGACGACGAAGGGGAGCAGCAGACCGGCCCCGACGACGACGCCGAGCGCGAGACCGGGACGACAATAGGGCGGATTAGTGCTCACGAGGCGGAGCCACCTAGGCTCTCGACCATGGGATCCTCGCTCGCCGACCAGGTCTCGTCCCGTCTCGACCGGGCCCGCACGCTGGCCGCACAGGCCGGCGTCGACGCCCTCGTCGTCACCCCCGGGCCGGATCTCCAGTACCTCGCGGGCGTCGTCAAGCACTCCCACGAGCGGCTCTCCGCACTCGTGCTGCCCGCCCGGGACGAGGCCGCGTTCGTCGTCCCCCGCCTCGAGCGCCCCGGCCTCGACGGGAGCGGAGTCGACCAGGCCGGCATCCGCGTCCTGGACTGGGTCGACGGCGAGGACCCGCACGGCCTGGTCGCGGCATGCTTGGACGGGGCGAAGCGGGTCGCGGTCGCCGCCGACATGCCCGCGCTGCACGTGCTCGGGCTGCGCGACGCGCTCCCGCTGGCCACCCAGGAGCTCGCCACCCCGGTGCTGCGGGAGCTGCGGATGCGCAAGGACCCGGCCGAGGTCGAGTACCTCCGCCGCGCCGGTGCGGCCATCGACGCGGTGCACGCCCAGGTCCCCGGGTGGTTGCGTCCCGGCCGGACCGAGGCCGAGGTGGGCGCGGACATCACCGCGGCCATCGTCGCGACGGGGCACGCCGAGGCGGCGTTCGTCATCGTCGGGTCGGGCCCGAACGGCGCGAGCCCCCACCACGAGGTGTCCGACCGAGTGATCGAGCCCGGCGACGTCGTCGTCGTCGACATCGGCGGGCCGCTGCCCGAGGGCTACAACTCCGACTGCACCCGGACCTACGTCGTCGGTGGCCCCTCCGACGAGGTCAGCCACGTGTACGCGGTGCTCCAGCGCGCCCAGGCCGCCGCGGTGGCCGCCGCCCGGCCCGGCGTGAGCGCCGAGAGCGTCGACGAGGCGGCCCGCGCGATCATCCGCGACGCCGGGTACGGCGAGTTCTTCGTGCACCGCACCGGGCACGGCATCGGGCTCGAGGTGCACGAGGAGCCCTACATCGTGGCCGGCAACGCGCTGTCCCTGGAACCGGGCATGGCGTTCTCCGTCGAGCCCGGCATCTACTTCCCCGAGCGCTGGGGCGCCCGGATCGAGGACATCGTCGTCGTCACCGACGACGGGTGCGAGCCGGTGAACACCCGTCCGCACGAGCTCCTCTCGTGCTGACGGCCGCCCGCGTCGTCGGGGCGGTCGTCGCGGGGCTCGGGCTCTACGCGGCGTTCCCGCCGCTGGGCTGGTGGTGGGCGGCACCGCTCGGGATCGCGCTGCTGCTCGCGGTGGTCGACGGACGGCGAGTGCGCGCCGCGTTCGGCTGGGGGGCGCTCGCCGCGCTGGCCTACCAGTACCCGCTGCTGCACTGGACCGGGACCTACGTCGGCGCGGTGTGGTTCGGCGCGCTCGCGGTCGTCGTGCTGGCGGTCGCGGTCCCGGTGGCGCTGGTCCCGCTGGTTCGACGGGTGCCCGGGTCGCCGCTGTGGGTGGCCTGCCTGTGGGTGGCGGGGGAGGCCCTGATCGAGCGGGAGCCGTGGGGCGGGTTCCCCTGGGCCAAGGTCGCGTTCGGGCAGGCCGGCGGGGTGTACGCGAGGCTCGCCTCGCTCGGCGGGGCACCGCTGGTGAGCTTCGCCGTGGTGCTCTCCGGGGCCGGGCTGTGGTGGCTCGTGTCGGCGGTGTCCCACCGCGGCCACCCGACGTCCGGGGCTCGTCGACCGGTGCTCGCCGCGACCGGCGCGCTCGTCGCGGTGCTGCTCGGGCCCGTCGTCGGGCTCCTGGTCCCGGCCCACGCGGCCGTCGAGCCGGGCGACCGGACGATCACCGTGGCGGCCGTCCAGGGAAACGTCCCCCGCGCCGGGCTGGACTTCGCGAGCCAGCGCCGCGCCGTGCTCGACAACCACGTCCGCGAGACCCGCCTGCTCGCCGCGCAGGTCGCGGCCGGGCAGCGCCCGCGTCCGGATCTCGTGATCTGGCCCGAGAACGCCTCGGACATCGACCCGTTCGCCAACGCCGACGCCCGCGCCGAGATCCAGGCGGTCACCGATCAGATCGGGGTCCCGGTCGTCGTCGGGGCCGTGCTGCGCGGTGAGCTGAACGCCGACGGCACGGCCTACGTCGAGGGGCCACGCAACGCCGCCGTCGTCTGGACCCCCCGCGTGGGCCCGACCGATCAGTACGTCAAGCGCCACCTGCTGCCCTTCGGGGAGTACATCCCGTTGCGCGGCTTCGCCTCGCTCTTCTCCGCCGACGTGGCCCGAGTGGTCGACTTCCAGCCCGGCACCGGCACGCCGACGCTGGACGCCGGCCCGGCACGCCTCGGCATCGCGACCTGCTACGAGGTGGTGTTCGACGACGACGTCCGCGACGCCGTCACCGCCGGCGCGGACCTGCTGGCCGTCCCGACGAACAACGCCACGTTCGGCGAGACGAACATGACCTACCAGCAGCAGGGGATGAGCCAGCTGCGCGCGGTGGAGCACGACCGTGCCGTCGTCATCGCCGCCACCAGCGGGCAGAGCGCGGTGATCGCCCCGGACGGCACGGTCGTGGACCGGACGGGGGCGCTCTTCACGCCCGGGGTCCTCGTCGACCGGGTCCCGCTGCGCACCACGACGACCCTCGCCACCCGGCTCGGGCCCGCGCCCGAGTGGGTGCTCACCGCCCTCGGGGTCGCGGCGGCGGTGGCCGGCGCGACATCGGGCCGGCGAACACGTCGCCGGACGGGAGGACCGACCCCGACGACGGCCGAGGAGACGCCGGCGGTCACCGGATGAGCTCGGGCGACCCCGCCCCGGACGGCCCTGCTTGCGACGGATCCGGGGTGCTCGTCGTCGTGCCGACCTATGACGAGCGGGAGAACCTGACGCCGCTGGTCGAGCGGGTTCTGGCGACCCTGCCCGGTACGCGGCTGCTCGTGGTGGACGACGGGAGTCCGGACGGCACCGGCGAGCTCGCCGACGAGCTCGCGGCGTCCGATGCCCGGCTCACGGTGCTGCACCACCGGCCCAGGCGGGGCCTCGGGGCCGCCTACGTCGACGCGTTCGCCCACGTGGTGCAGCTCCACTCCGGCGCGGAGGTCGGGTGGGTGGTGCAGATGGACGCGGACGGCTCCCACGCCCCGGAGGACCTGCCCGCGCTCCTCGCGAGAGCGCGGGCCGACGGCGCCGACCTCGTCCTCGGCTCCCGGTACGTACCGGGTGGGCGGGTGGTGAACTGGCCCTGGTACCGCAACGCGCTCTCCCGCGCCGCGAACGTCTACTCACGGACGGCGCTCCGGCTGCCGGTGCGCGACGTGACCGGCGGCTTCCGGCTGTTCCGCCGCGAGGTGCTCGAGGAGATCACCCGCACCCCCGTCTCCTCGCAGGGGTACTGCTTCCAGGTGGACCTGGCGTTCCGGGTGCACCGCGGCGGGTTCGTCGTGCGGGAGGTGCCGATCACCTTCACCGAGCGCACGGCCGGCGCCTCGAAGATGAGCGGCGCCGTGGTCCGCGAAGCCCTGTGGCGGATCACCGTCTGGGCCGTGCGCGACCGTGTCCGGAGACGCGAACGCTCCGTCACCCCCATCGGGTGACGGAGCGTGCGGATGTTCTCACGCGCTCTCGGAACGGCGCTCCTTCAGCAGGCCGAGACGCTCGTCGAGGAGCTCCTCGAGCTCGGGCACCGACCGGCGCTCGAGCAACATGTCCCAGTGCGTGCGCGGAGGCTTGGACTTCTTCTGCTCGGGCTCCGTGCCGTCGATGCGCTTGCCCTCCTCGCCGTGGAGGCGGCACTCCCAGGCCACCGGCGCCTCGGCGTCGTCCGAGAACGGCACCTCGAAGTCGTGGCCCTTCGGGCAGCGGTAGGCGAAGGAGCGGCGAGGAGCGAGGTCGTGGTCGCGGTCGGTCTCGTAGCTGACGGCTCCGAGGCGACTCCCACGGAGGACGCGGTCGGCCATGGTTGCTGTCCTTTCCTCGACTGCATGCGCGCCGCCTCCGGGACTCCCGTCCCGCGACGACGCTCCAGGTCCCAACGCCCGGTGGTGCCGGTTCGTTCCCGCGACACCTGTCGGACACGTGGTCGTGACCCGACTCACGTCTGACGTGCGCACCGACGGTCCCGCCCCGTGGCACACATCGACGTGTTCCTCCAGGTGTTACCCGGGGTCCGGACAGATCACACCGCCGGCGGAGCGGCCCTCCCACGTCCCGCGCATCGCCAGGACGTCGCGGAGCAGGTCCGGACGGTCGGTCATGAGGCCGTCGACGCCGAGGTCGAGGAGCCGGTGCATGTCCGAGGCCCGGTCGATCGTCCAGACGTGGACCTCCAGTCCGACCTCGTGGGCGGCACGCACGGTCGCGGCGTCGACGACGGGCAGCCCGCCGAAGCGCACCGGTAGCTGGGCGAGGTCACCGCCCACGGGCACTCGGCGCGCGAGCGGCCCCGGCAGCACCGAGCGCGCCCGCAGCGCGAGCGCCGACCGCGCGGACACCCCGGTGACGACGCGGTCCCCGAAGCGGCGGCGTACCGCCCGCAGCCGCCCCTCGTCCGTGCTCGCCACGCCCACCCGTTCGGCGACGTCGTCGCGCTCCAGGAGCTCGAGCATCGGCCGCACCGTGCCGGGCGACTTGAGGTCGACGTTGAACCGCATGTCCGGCAGGGCCTCGAGCGCCTCCTCGAGGCGGGGCAGCTTCTCGCGCCCGCGCACCCGGACGGGCGCGAGCTCGGTCCAGTCCATCGCCCGCAGGACCCCCGGGTGGCCCGCCACCCGGCGCAACGTGGCGTCATGGTGGACCACCAGGACCCCGTCGCGGGTGGCGTGCACGTCGGTCTCGACGTAGGCGTAGCCCTCCTCGCGCGCCCGGGAGAACGCCGCGAGGGTGTTCTCCAGGCCCGCGAGGTCGCCGACGTGCCAGCCCCGGTGGGCGAAGGCCCGCGGCCGGGAGGCGGCCAGGTACGGATGGGAGCGCGCCACCGGGATCACGAGCCGCAGTGTGCCCGACGCGACGGTCGTCCGCCGGGACACGATCACGGCATGTGATGATCACGACCACACCCCGTGAAGCAGCCGTCACCCGACGGCCACCTTGGGGGGATACGTACACATGGAGTAGTGTCCGGGCGGTCACGAGGCGAGACGGGGCACGGGGGACAGATGGCGCGGTCGCGGCACGGGCGGACGGGGGGCGGGTCCTCGCCGGCCGGCTCCGGGCTGCCCTCGTGGGCGCAGCGCCATCTCGACGAGGCCGGGGAGCCCGAGTTCGAGGCTGCCCCGACCGCCCCGAGGCGCCCCCGTCGCGCCGCCGCCGAGCCGAAGGGGCTGCGTGGTTGGGGCGTGGCGATCGTCTCCGTCGCGGCGGCGGTGGGGGCCGTGCCGCTCGCCATCACGTCGCTGGCCCACGACCACTCCGACGACCCGCTGCCCAGGGTCGACACCTACCCCGCCGGGTCGCCCGGGCCGCTGCAGGCCGGGGGCGGTCCCGGTCGTGGTCAGGGCACCGCTCCGAGGACCGCGGTGGTTCCGGGGAACGACCCGTCCACCGCCGGGGTCCTCGACGGCCCACCCGAGGTCGCGGCCGGACCCGTCGTCCCCCCTCAAGCGATCGCCGCTCCCGTGCCCGCGGCGGTGGTCCGTGCGACCCCGAGGGTCCTGCCATCCACCACGACGAAGCCGGCCACCCCGCGCTCGGCCACCTCCACCGCGCCGACGACGACCACCGAGGGCCGCTCGGCGTCGAAGCCTCCCTCGACGACGCCGTCGAAGCCCTCGACGGGTTCCTCCGGGGGCCACTCGTCGGGCGGCTCGTCGCACGACAACGGATCGGGGTCGTCCGGAGGCCTGATTTCGAACACGGTCAAGGGCGCCGCCGACACCGTCAGCGGGCTCACGGGCTCGCTCGGTCTCTGAAACCGGCGCCGGAAAGGGCCGGCGAGGCGTCCTGCGGCTCGGGTCGTAGGCAGTCGATCATGGAATCAGGCACGGCCCCGGCGTGCCGGTTTCCATGATCAACTGTCTACGCGTCCGAGGAGTCCGGGGGTCAGGGGAGCGATGCCCCGTCCCCGAGGGCGGCGGCGTAGAGGTCGCCGTGCTCGGCGACCCGGGCGAGCACGTCCTCGGGGGAGAACACCAGCTCCTCCGGGTCGGTGCAGCCCTCGACCTCCTCCCAGCTGAGCGGGGTCGAGACGGTCGGCGCACCGTGCACCGCCCGGGCGCGCAGCGAGTACGGCGCGACGGTGGTCTTCGCGGTGCTGTTCTGGCTCCAGTCCACGAACACCTTCCCCGGCCGCCGCTCCTTGGCCATGACCGCGGTGACCGCGTCCGGGGTCTCCCGGGCGAGCGACTCGGCGAGACGCTTCGCGTACTCCGAGGTCGCTGCCGGGTCGGCGCCGGCGGGCAGCGCGACGGGCGCCGTCATCTGCATGCCCTTCGACCCGCTGGTCTTCACGCTCGCGACGAGCCCGTCGTCGTCGAACCGGTCCCGGATGCGGGCCGCCACGGCCGCGCACTCTCCCAGCCCGGTGCCCGGGCCCGGGTCGAGGTCGACCACGAGCTCGTCGGGCGGGAGCGGGTGGTCGTCGGCGTCGACGCGCCACTGCGGCACGTGGAGCTCGAGCACGGCGAGGTTGGCGAGGTAGACCAGCGCCGCGAGCTCCTCGACCACCACGAACGAGGCACTGGAGCTCCCGCGGGAGGAGCCGGGGGTGGGGACGACGACGGTGCGCAGCCAGGAGGGCGCGTTGCGGCCCGCGTTCTTCTCGTAGAAGGACTCGCCGTCGATGCCGTCGGGGAAGCGCCGCAGCGTGACCGGCCGGCCGGCGAGGTGGGGGAGCAGCGTGTCGGCGACGCGGGCGTAGTAGTCCACGACGGCGTTCTTGGGCGTCCCCGGGTACAGCTCCTTGTCCAGGTTGGACAGCTTGAGGGTGCGCCCGCCGACCGAGACCCGGGGCGACTGGACGTCGCGGGGCGACCTGTCCTTCGACGTGCTCCCGTCGTCGACGCGACGGGTGACCAGCCAGTCCTTCGGGTCATCGTTGCGGGCCGGTCGGAAGAACACGAAGCGCCCGTCGACGCGCCCCCCGCGCAAGGTGACCGCGACCTCGTCGTCGCTCCACTTCTCGGTCTCGTAGGTCCCGGAGTCCCAGACGGTCATGCTGCCGCCGCCGTACTGGCCGGCCGGGATCTCGCCGTGGAAGTCGAGGTACTCGAGCGGGTGGTCCTCGGTGTGCACGGCGAGGCGTGGGGTGCCGGGCTTCTCGGGCAGCCCCTTGGGCACCGCCCAGCAGACCAGGACACCGCCGCGCTCGAGGCGGACGTCGTAGTGCAGCCGGCGGGCGTGGTGCTCCTGGACGACGAAACGGCCACCGGCGTCGGTGTCCCCGGCCCCGACCTCACCGAACGGCTCGGGCGTCCGTCCCGGATCCCGTTTCGCCCGATACGTCCCGAGCTCACCCATACCGCGCCCTCCCGCCGGTGCCGCGCGTGTTCTCGCGGTGAAGGATCCCACTGCGCGGGACCGTGCCACCCCGCCCGACGCGGGCATACGCTGCCCACCCGGACAGCCGATCGGCGCCGGGGCCAGTGCACCGGACGCCGCAGACGAGGGTGGCGAGATGACGGTGGCTCCCAGGACAGCTCCCAGTGTCGCCCACGACGAGGCCGTGGCGGCGGCGCGGGCGCGGCTCGCGGCGCTCCCGTCCGACGCCCCGGTCCGGTTGAAGAAGCGCACGTCGAACCTCTTCCGGTTCCGAGACGGCCGCGGCGGGCTGGAGGTCGACGGGCTCGACCGGGTGCTGCACGTCGACCCGGAGGCCCGCACCGCCGACGTCGGGGGCATGACGACCTACGAGGACCTGGTCGCGGCCACCCTGCCGCACGGGCTGATGCCGCTGGTGGTGCCGCAGCTCAAGACCATCACCCTGGGCGGCGCCGTCGTCGGCCTGGGCATCGAGTCGACGTCGTTTACCGACGGCCTGCCGCACGAGTCGGTGCTCTCGGCCGACGTGCTCACCGGCGCCGGCGAGATCGTCACCGCCACCCCGGACAACGAGGCGGCCGACCTCTGGGCCGGGCTGGCCAACTCCTACGGGACGCTGGGGTACGCCGTGGCCCTGCGCATCGAGCTGGCGCCGGTGCGACCGTTCGTGCGGCTGCGCCACGTCCGCTTCGACGACGCCGCGTCCCTCGCGAAGGCCGTCGACGTGATCACCGTCGAGCACGCGTACGACGGCGAGGCGGTCGACTTCGTCGACGGCACCGTGTTCGGACCCACCGAGACCAGCTCCGGGCGCCCCGAGCAGTACCTCACGCTGGGCCGGATGGTGTCCGAGGCCCCGTCGCTCTCGGACTACACCGGCCAGGACGTCTACTACCGCTCGATCCCGCGGCTGGCGGACGCCGGGCCGGGCGGCGTCGGGATCGACCACCTCAGCATCCACGACTACCTGTGGCGCTGGGACACCGACTGGTTCTGGTGCTCGCGGGCACTCGGCGCGCAGCACCCCGCCCTTCGGCGGCTCTGGCCGGGCCGCTACCGCCGCTCCGACGTCTACCGGCGCCTCGTCGCGCTCGACCGGCGCCTCGGGCTCTCCGAACGCGTGCAGACGCGGCTGACCGGCGCAGCGGGGGTCGAGCCGATCGTCCAGGACGTCGAGGTGCCGGTGGAGCGGCTGGCGGAGTTCCTCGACTTCTTCCACACCGAGATCGGGATCTCGCCGGTGTGGGTGTGCCCGCTCCGGTTGCGCCAAACTCGCTCCCGCCCGACCGCCCCGGACGTGGCCGCTGTACCCGCTCGAGCCGCACCGGACCTACGTCAACGTCGGGTTCTGGTCGGATGCCCTCCTGCAGCCCGGGATGGCGCGCGACCACCACAACCGGCTCATCGAGCGCAGGCTCATGGAGCTCGAGGGCCACAAGTCGCTGTACTCCACGGCGAGCTACACCCGCCAGGAGTTCGACACCCTCTACGGCGGTGAGGCCTACCGGCGCCTCAAGTCCCGCTACGACCCGGCGGGCCGTCTGCCGGATCTGTACACGAAGTGCGTCACCGGCTGACGCGCGCCGAGCACGAGCAAGGAGGAGCCGTGGGAGTCGCCGAGCTGTTCCGGCCGGTGCTGGGGGCGGACGCCCCGATCACCGTCCGTGCGTACGACGGAAGCGTCTCGGAGCCCGCGGGCGGCGGCTCCGTCGCCGACGTCGAGATCCGTACCGAGACCGCACTGGCCTACCTGGCCGGTTCGCCGAACACCCTCGGGCTGGCCCGGGCGTACGTGTCCGGCCACCTCGACGTCGACGGTGACCTGTACACCGCGCTCACCGCGATGAGCGAGCTCACGGTCTCGGACGTGCCGCCGGCGACCCTCGCATCAATGGCCCTGCGCCTGGCGCCGGTCCGGTTCCGACACCGCAACCTCGCGCCGCCGCCGCAGGAGCACCGCCAGCACGGGTGGATGCACTCGAAGGCCCGCGACGCGGAGGCGATCGCGCACCACTACGACGTCTCGAACCGCTTCTACGAACTGGTGCTGGGCCCCTCGATGGCCTACACCTGCGCGGCTTACCCGTCGGAGACGTCGACGTTGGAGGAGGCGCAGTTCGCCAAGCACGCGCTGGTGGCCGACAAGCTCGCGTTGCAGCCGGGCATGCGCCTGCTCGACGTCGGGTGCGGCTGGGGCCAGATGTCGATGCACGCCGCGGAGCACCACGGTGTCCAGGCCCTCGGCGTGACCCTCTCGCGCGACCAGGCGCTGTGGGCGCAGAAGGAGGTCGCCCGGCGCGGCCTGTCCGACCTCGTCGAGATTCGGCACGGCGACTACCGCGACGTCACCGAGGGCGAGTTCGACGCCGTGGCCTCCATCGGGCTGACCGAGCACATCGGGCGTGCGCAGCTCAAGTCGTACTTCTCGTTCCTGTACTCGAAGCTGCGTGCGGGCGGTCGGCTGCTCAACCACTGCATCACCCGCCCCGACGCGCACCACCGCGCGCACGCCGATCCCTTCATCGACCGCTACGTCTTCCCCGACGGCGAGCTCCTGCCGATCGGCTACCTCGTCTCGAAGATGAACGGTGCGGGCTTCGAGATCCGCCACGAGGAGAACCTGCGCGAGCATTACTCGAAGACCCTCAAGGCGTGGACCGCCAACCTCGAGGCGAACTGGGACGAGTGCGTGGCCGAGGCGGGGCAGGGCCGCGCGCGGGTGTGGAACCTCTACATGCCCGCGTGCGCGGTCGGCTTCGATCTGAACAACATCCAGCTGCACCAGGTCCTCGGGGTCAGGCTCGACGACCGCGGGCGTTCCGGCTTCCCGCTGCGACCGGCCTACTGACCCGGCTCAGTGCCGGCCGGGACCGTCGCGGAAGCGCCGCGCGGCCACGGCCATGCGGGCGTCCTCGGCGTCGAGACGCTGCTGGTGCTCGGTGCGGTCGGTGACACCGACCGGCCCCGACCGGGGATCGGTGTCGCCGCCGCGGGCCACCGTCTCGACGTGGGCGTCCGCCATCGCGAGCAGGCGGTCCAGCACCACGTCGCCGGTGCGGGGCGCCGCCTGCCAGTCCGGGACCGGCGGCTCCTCCGGGGGCGCGACGGCCGCGCGTCGCGGGCCCCGTGCCCCGCCGCGCCGACGGGGGGCGGCCTCCTCCGCCGGAGCCGGCGGCGCCCCGCCCCGCTCGGTGATGAGCTGACGGAGGCGGGTGAGGGCACGGTGCTGCGCCACCCGTACCGCTCCGGCGGTCGAGCCCACTGCCTCGGCGGTCTCCTCCGCGGAGAGCCCGACCACGATGCGCAGCCGCAGCACCTCCTGCTGCTTCTCGGGCAGCTCGGCCAGCAGCGCCGCCATCTCGGTGGCCTCGGCGAGCGCGAGCGCGTGCTGCTCGGGCCCGTCGTGGGCGTCCTCGCTCTCGGGCAGCTCGTCGACCGGGTCCGAACGGTCCCGGCCGGCAGCCCGGTGGGCGTCGACGACCTTGTGCTGGGCGATGCCGTAGACGAACGCGAGGAACGGCCGGCCCTGGTCCTGGTAGGTCGGCAGGGCGCGCAGCACCGCGAGGCAGACCTCCTGGGCGACGTCGTCGGGGGAGGCGTTGACGCGCTCGTAGCCGCCGAGGCGGCTGCGGCAGTAGCGCACGACCAGCGGGCGCAGGATCCGCAGCAGGGTGTCCATCGCGCCCCGCTCGCCGGTGAGGGCGGAGGCGACGAGCCGGTCGAGGTCGCGGGGGTCGTTCCCGAGGTTCTCGCCGCTCACCCGGCGTGCCTCCCGTCCGGGCCCGGATCCGGGTCCGCAGCGGCGGCGACGACCGCCGACCACTGCCGCATGGCCTCGCCGAGCGTCGCCGGCAGCTCGGGCTCGGTGAGGCCGAGCTCGGGGGCGATCTGCGCGTCGGGGACGCCGAGCCAGCGCAGGACGGCGAGGTCGCGGGCGAGCGGGTCGAGGTGCACGAGGGCCCGCAGCGGGCGCGCCTCGTCCGCGGCGAGCAGGCGCCACGGGTCGGGATGACGCCAGGCGGGGTCGAACGAGCGCGCGGCCAGGACCGAGCGGGCGGCGGGCGGGTGCGCCGGGCGCGCTCGGTGGGTCCGCTCCGCGCCGTGGTTCCCGAGACCCCGGGCGGTGCGTGTCACCTGCAGCGTCAGCTCGACCACGCGCACGTCCTCGCCGGCCGCGCCGAACGAGGCCCAGCGGTCGTGCATCGAGGCCCGGGTGAGCAGGAAGAGGTCGTGCGGCGGCGCTCCGTAGGCGTGCCCGAGGATCGTGACGAGGACCTGGAGGAAGCCGTCGTGGCGGCGGAGGAACTCGACCGCCGGATGCTCCTCGGGGCCGACGCGCTGCGAGGTCATGTCCGCCGTCCCCGCCGCGTCGCCGGGGCGCGCCCGGTCCGCCGTGCCCGCCGCGGCGCTCCCGTGTCCCGCTCCACTCGTCCGACCACCCGTGCCCCGAACCCCCCTGACGTGATCACCCCGTGCGGACCCCACGGCCCGCGCATCCCGGTGTGATCACCCGGCGTCGCGACGGACCCGTTCGGACACACCGCTCGAGGACCGTCGCCACGCCGTCGTGTGACCCCACCGTGACCGACCCCGCGGGTGCCGGGAAGGCCCCGGTCGACCGGCGGCGCGTCGCGTCGCCTCAGTGGCACCCGGCGCGGCGGCTCGGGCGGCCCGACGGGCCGTCACCGGTCGTCGTGCCGCGACGAGCGGTGCGCGGTCCGGCCCGCTGGCACGGTCGTCCAGGGCCGGACGGTCGGAGTAATTATTCTATCCAGGGTAGGACGACTAGGCCGAACAGTCCTATCGCTCGGGATCGTCGGACGCCGGGGGAGGTGCACCCCGAGGATGCGCGGGAGGCTGCGGAGGAGGAGAGCCGATGTCGCCGAGCTGGACGACCACCCGCGCCGTGCCGCTGCTCGCCGCGCTGCTGGGTGCCCTCGTGGTCGCCGCCGTGGCGCTGGGCGTCGTCGACGCCCGAGCGGCGGCCCGGGGCGCCGACGAGGCCGCCGCCGTGATCGCCGTGCGCACCCACCTCACCGAGCTCGTCGCCGCGCCCTCCTCCCCGGCGGCCCGCACGGCGGCCCTCGAGGGCGCGACGGGGTCCTGGCGAGCGCGCCTGGAGAGCGGCGCGACGCCGGCCGCGACGGCGTCGGCGGTCGTCGTGCGCGCGGTGGGCCTCGAGTCGCTCGACGGGGACACCGCCCGGGTGACCGCCGCCGCCCGCCTGGCCGACGAGGCCGCCCAGCGCGCCTGGCGGGTCGAGGCGGCGCTCGTCCGGCAGGACGGCCGGTGGCTGGTCGGCGACCTGGTGGAGGTCCCGTGATCCGCCGGCCGGGTCGGCGGCGGGTGGTCCTGGTCGTCCTCGGCGTCCTCACGATCGCGGCGGCGGTCATGGTCGGAGCGCTCGCGCACCGGGCGGTCGTCGCGGCGCGGACCGACGCGGCCGCCCGGGACGGCGCGCAGGCCGCCGCGGCGCTCACCCCGGTGCTGCTCGGCTACGACTGGCGCACGATCGACGCCGACGCCGAGCGCATCGACGGCGTCACCACCGGCCCCTTCGCCGAGCAGAACCACGCGATCGTCGCCGGCCTCGTCGTGCCCGCGGCGGTGGACGGACACGCGACGTCGTCGGCGGCGGTCTCCCGCGTCGGCGTCGTCACCGCGACCCCGGAGCGCGTCGAGGCCGTCGTCCTCTACACCCAGACCACGGACCGCGAGGGCAACCCGGTGCCGCGCCGCGACGCCCGCAGCGCCCGGGTCGTGCTCGCACCGTCCCCCGACGACGGTCGCTGGCTCATCGCTGGCTTCGACGCGCTCTAAATCCACGTACTCGCTGGAGACGCTAGGAATTCGAGTGCGCTCGGACGCAAGCGGGCTCAGACCACCAGCGAGGTCTGCACCGTGTACTGCGACGCGCGGTAGAGGTGGCGGCCGAGCTCGACGAGGCGCCCGGTGTCGTCGTAGACGATCCGCTCCATGGTCACGGCCGCCGCGGGTTCGGTCTCGCCGAGCAGTTCGGCCTCCTCGGCGGAGAGTAGCCGGGCTCCGATGGTCTGGTGCGCGATCGCGAACGCGACCCCCTGGGCGCGCAGCGTCGCGTAGAGCCCGCGCTCCACCAGGTCGGAGTCGGTGACGGTGAACCGGTCGGGCAGGTAGTTGGTCATGATCGCGAGCGGTTCGCCGTCGGCGTGGCGCAGCCTGCGCAGTCGCACCAGCGGTTCGCCGGCGTCGAGGGTGTCATCGACCCCCAGCTGGGCGGCCGTGCCGGTGGAGCGCTCGAGCAGTTCGGTGGTGGGCGTGCGGCCGGAGAGCGCGAGGTCGTCATGCAGGCTCGAGAACTTCATGTCGCGACGGACGGGGGCGCCGACGATCTGGGTGCCGACGCCGCGCTTGCGCACCAGCAGGCCTTTGCGCACCAGCTCCTGGATGGCCTGGCGGGCGGTGGGGCGCGCGAGGCCGAGCCGGGCGGTCATGGACAGCTCGTTCTCGAGCCGGTCGCCCGGGCGTAGCCGCCCGTCGTGGATCGCGGCCTCGAGGGCCACCGCGAGCTGGTGGTAGAGGGGCACCGGGCTCGAGCGGTCGAGCTGCACGTCGAGCTCGACGGCATCGGAGGCGGTGGTCATGGTGCACAGCGTAGCGGTGCGGCCGTCTGTATGACGATTCGTCTTTATGTCAGGACAAAGTATTGACGTGTCGCCCGCCACCCTCCTAACGTCCTCGACATCGCCGCGACACCTCCGGCGACCAACCCCACTCCCCGCCGGAGCACCCATGAGCACGACCGCACCGCAGGCCCTCGAGGTCCTGACGTTCGGTCGCAGCGGCGTCGACATCTACCCGCTGCAGACCGGGGTCGGTCTCGAGGACGTCGAGTCGTTCGGCAAGTTCCTCGGCGGCACCACGGCCAACGTCGCGGTCGCCGCCTCCCGTCTGGGGCGCCGCGCCGCGATCATCACCGGCGTCGGCGACGACCCGTTCGGCCGCTACGTCCGCCGCGAGCTGCGCCGCCTCGGCGTCGACGACGCCCACGTCGTCGTCGACCCGCACCACCTCACGCCCGTCACGTTCTGTGAGATCTTCCCTCCGGACGACTTCCCGCTGTGGTTCTACCGCCGGCCCACCGCGCCCGACCTGCAGGTCCACACCGCCGACGTCGACCTCGACGCCGTCCGCGCCGCCGATCTGCTCTGGCTCTCGGTCAGCGGCCTGTCCGAGGAGCCGAGCCGCCAGACCCACCACGACGTGCTCGATGCCCGGGGACGGACCGGCCACGTCGTCCTCGACCTCGACTACCGCCCGATGTTCTGGCCCGACGCGGCCACCGCGCACGGCGAGGTGGCGAAGGTCCTCGGCCAGGTCACCGTCGCGGTGGGCAACCGCGAGGAGTGCGAGGTCGCCGTTGGCGAGACCGACCCGGAGCGCGCCGCCGACGCCCTGCTCGAGGCCGGGGTCGAGGTCGCGATCGTCAAGCAGGGCCCGCGCGGCGTGCTCGGCAAGACCCGCTCCGGCGAGCGCGTCGTGTCCCCGCCCATCCCCGTGACCCCGCTCAACGGGCTCGGCGCCGGCGACAGCTTCGGCGGCTCGCTGGCCCACGGCCTGCTCGCGGGCTGGGACCTCGCGACGGTGCTGCACCGCGCCAACGCGGCCGGAGCGATCGTCGCCTCCCGGCTCGAGTGCTCCACCGCGATGCCGACCCCCACCGAGATCGACCACCTCCTCGAGAAGGGCACCCTGCCGTGAGCTTCGCCGCCGGCCACGAGGAGGTCCGCGAGATCCGCGCGACGGATCCTGGCCGCATCACCAAGCTGCTCGCCGCCCGCGCCCGGCGCCCGTTCCTGCCCGCCGACGGCCGGCTGATGATCGTCGCCGCCGATCACCCGGCCCGCGGCGCACTCTCCGCCGGCGGCCGCGCCGACGCGATGGCCAGCCGCCCGGAGCTGCTCGACCGCCTCGTCGCCGCCCTCGCCCGCCCGGGTGTCGACGGCGTGCTGGCCACCGCCGACGTCCTCGAGGACCTGCTGCTGCTGGGCGCCCTCGAGGAGAAGGTCGTGATCTCCTCGATGAACCGCGGCGGCCTGGCCGGCGCCGCGTTCGAGATGGACGACCGCATGACCGGCTACGACGTGCGCGGCACGGTCGACGCCGGGTTCGACGGCGCCAAGATGCTCACCCGCATCGACTACGACGACCCGGGCACCGTCGCGACCCTGCAGGCCTGCGCGGAGGCCGTCACCGAGCTCAACCGGGCCGAGCTCGTCGCGATGGTCGAGCCCTTCATCTCCCGTCGCGTGGACGGCACGGTCGTCAACGACCTCTCGCCCGGGGCCGTGATCCGCTCGGTCCACATCGCGCAGGGCCTCGGGGCCGGCAGCGCCTACACCTGGATGAAGCTGCCGGTCATCGAGGACATGGAGCGCGTCATGGAGGCGACGACGCTGCCCACCCTGCTGCTCGGCGGCGATCCGGCCACCGCGCCGGAGGAGACCTACGCATCCTGGCGCGCGGCGCTCGCGCTGCCGGGCGTGCGCGGGCTCATCGTCGGGCGCACGCTGCTCTACCCCGCCGACGACGACGTCGCCGGCGCCGTCGACACCGCGGTGTCGATGGTCCGCCCGGAAGTGGTGCCGGCATGACGACGTCACTGCACCAGGACCTGCACCGGCCCGCCGGGAGCGCGGCCCGCGGCGCCTACGACGTCGAGATCACCCCGGCCGATGCGGGCTGGACCTGGTCGAGCCTGCGCGTGCTGACCCTGGCGCCCGGCGCCGAGCACACGCTCGACACCGGGAACGAGGAGATGATCGTCGTCCCGCTCGTCGGCGGGGTGACCGTCGTGCTCGGCGGTCAGGCGTTCACCCTCGCAGGACGGCGCGACGTCTTCGCCGGGCCCACCGACGTCGCCTACCTGCCGGTGGGCGTCACGGCGGCGATCCGGGCCGAGGGGGGCCCGGCCCGGGTCGCGCTGACCGGCGCGCGGACCGAGCGGGTCCTGCCGTTCCGGTACGTGCCGGCCGCGGACGTCCCCGTGGAGGTCCGCGGCGCCGGGCAGGCCACCCGGCAGGTCCGCAACTTCGGGGCCGCCGACGTGTTCGACGCCGGCAACCTCATCGCCGTCGAGGTCATCACCCCCGGCGGGAACTGGTCGAGCTACCCCGCCCACAAGCACGACGAGGCCACGGCCCACGAGTCCGAGCTCGAGGAGATCTACTACTACGAGATCACCCCGGGCCCGCACGGCGAGCCCGGCCTCGGCTTCCACCGCACCAGCGCCTCACCCGCCGGCGACGTCGACGTCCTCGTCGAGGTCCGCGACCGCGACACCGTCCTCGTCCCGTCCGGCTGGCACGGCCCGTGCACCGCCGCCCCCGGCCACGACATGTACTACCTCAACGTCATGGCCGGCCCGGGCGAGCGCGCCTGGAAGATCACCGACCACCCCGACCAGGCCTGGGTCCGCGCCACGTGGGCGGAGCAGGCCCCGGACCCCCGTCTGGCAGGTCACCGATGACCGACACTGTCCGCCTCACCGTCGCCCAGGCGCTCGTGCGTTTCCTCGGCGCGCAGTACTCCGAGCGCGACGGCGTCAAGCGGAAACTCTTCGCCGGCTGCCTCGGCATCTTCGGGCACGGCAACGTCGCGGGCATCGGGCAGGCGCTGCTCGAGGCCGAGCTCGCCGAGCCCGAGCTGCTGCCCTACGTGCTCGGGCGCAACGAGCAGGCCATGGTGCACTCCGCCGCGGCCTACACCCGCATGAACGACCGCCTCACGACGTGGGCGGTGTCCACCAGCGTCGGCCCCGGTGCGACCAACATGGTCACCGGCGCCGCGCTCGCGACGATCAACCGGCTGCCGGTGCTCCTGCTGCCCGCCGACACCTTCGCCGACCGCTCGGCCTCGCCGCTGCTGCAGGAGCTCGAGGCCCCCGGCTCCGGTGACGTCACCGTCAACGACTGCTTCCGCCCGGTCTCCCGGTACTTCGACCGGATTCTGGCGCCCCGAGCAGCTGCCCGCAGCGATGCTCGCCGCGATGCGGGTGCTCACCGACCCGGCCGAGACCGGCGCGGTCACCGTCTGCTTCCCGCAGGACGTGCAGGCCCAGGCCCACGACTGGCCCGTCGAACTGTTCACCAAGCGGGTCTGGCACGTGGCCCGCCCGCTGCCCGAGCGCGCCCGGCTGGCCGAGGCCGCCGCGGTGATCCGCTCGGCCCGCCGACCGCTGGTGGTCGCCGGGGGAGGGGTGCACTACTCCGGCGCCACCGCGGCCCTGGCCGCGTTCTGCGAGGCCACCGGCATTCCCGTGGGCCAGAGCCAGGCCGGCAAGGGCACCCTCGCGTTCGACCACCCGCAGTGCCTCGGCGCGATCGGCTCGACCGGCACGACGGCGGCCAACGCGATCGCCCGCGACGCCGACGTCGTCATCGGGATCGGCACCCGGTACTCCGACTTCACGACCGCCAGCCGGACCGCTTTCCAGGCCGAGGGCGTGCGGTTCGTCAACGTCAACGTCGCCGGGCTGGACGCGGTCAAGCACTCCGGGATCTCCGTGGTCGCCGACGCCCGCGAGACCCTCGAGGGCCTCACCGCGGCGCTGGCCGGGTGGCAGGTCGACGAGGGCTACGAGCAGGAGTACCGCCGTCTCGACGCCGAGTGGGCCGCCACCGTCGTCGCCGCCTACCACCCCGCCGGATCAGGTGGGCAAGGGCCCGCGGCGGGCGCCGGCGGCCTGCTCACCCAGGGCGAGGTCATCGGGATGGTCAACGACCTGACCGACCCCCGCGACGTCGTGGTGTGCGCGGCCGGCTCCATGCCCGGCGACCTGCACAAGCTCTGGCAGACCCGCGACCCCAAGGGCTACCACGTCGAGTACGGCTACTCCTGCATGGGCTACGAGGTCGCCGGCGGGGTCGGGGCCGCGATGGCGGTCCGCGACCAGGACGACGACCGCGACGTCGTCGTCATGGTCGGCGACGGCTCCTACCTCATGATGGCCACCGAGCTGGTGACCGCGGTCCAGGAGCACGTCAAGGTCATCACCGTCCTCGTCCAGAACCACGGCTACGCCTCCATCGGGGCGCTGTCCGAGGAACTGGGCTCCCAGCGCTTCGGCACCCGCTACCGCTACCGCGCCGCCTCCGGCCGCCTCGAAGGCGACCGGCTGCCCGTCGACCTCGCCGCCAACGCCGCCTCCCTCGGCGTGCGGGTGCTCACCGCCCGCACCCCCGACGAGTTCGCCGCGGCCCTGCGCGAGGCCAAGGCCGGCGACGAGAGCGTCGTCGTCCACGTCGAGACCGACCCGCTGGTGCCCGCCCCGGACTCCCGCTCCTGGTGGGACGTCCCCGTCGCCGAGGTGGCCTCGCTCGAGAGCACCCAGCGCGCCCGCAAGACCTACGACCAGAACAAGGCCACTCAGCGGCCGTTCCTGCGCCCCAGCCACGAGGTGACGTCATGACCCGCATCCACATCGGCTCCGCCCCCGACTCGTGGGGCGTCTGGTTCCCCGACGACCCCGAGCAGACCACCCCCGAGCGCTTCCTCGCCGAGGTCGCCGCCGCCGGCTACGACGTCATCGAGCTCGGCCCATACGGCTTCCTGCCCACCGACCCCGAGCGCCTCGCCGACGCGCTGCGCGAGCACGGCCTGCGGGTCTCGGCCGGCACCGTATTCGAGCACCTCCACCAGCCCGACGCGTGGGACCACGTCTGGTCGCAGGTCACCGACGTGGCCGCGCTGACGCGGGCGGTCGGAGGCGAGCACCTCGTCGTCATCCCGGAGCCGTGGCGTGACCACAAGACGGGGGCGCCCAAGGAGGACCGCCACCTCGACGCCGCCGGCTGGGGCCGGCTGACGACCGGCATGGATGAGCTCGGGCGCCGGGTGCTCGAGGAGTACGGCCTGCACGTCCAGTTCCACTCGCACGCCGACTCCCACGTCGGGTACCAGCGCGACATCGAGCGCTTCGTCGAGTCCACCGACCCGCGGTACGTGAACCTGTGCCTCGACACCGGGCACGTCTCCTACTACGGCGGCGACAACGTCGCGATCATCCGCATGTACCCGCAGCGCATCGGCTACCTGCACCTCAAGCAGGTCGACCCCGCGATCGTCGCCCGCGTCGAGGCCGAGGACATCCCGTTCCCCGACGCGGTCCGCCTCGGCGCGATGGTCGAGCCGCCCCACGGCGTGCCCTCGATGCCCGAGGTCCTCGGCGCCGTGGACGAGGCGGGTCTGGACGTCTACGCGATCGTCGAGCAGGACATGTACCCCTGTCCGGCCGACCAGCCGCTGCCGATCGCGCAGCGGACCCACACCTACCTGGCCTCGTGCGGCGGCGCGTCCGTGCGCATCGGCCAGCCGGCCTGAGGAGGTCCGACCGTGACCGAACAACTCCGCGTGGCCGTCCTCGGCGTCGGGAAGATGGGCTCCTTCCACGTCGAGAGCCTGTCCGGGCGCACCCACGGCACCCACGTCACCGTGGTCAGCGACGTCTCCGACGAGCAGGCCCACCGGGTCGGTGACCCGATCGGCGCCCGCGTCGTGGCCGACCCGGGCGCGGCGATCGCGGCCGAGGACGTCGACGCCGTCGTCCTCGCGAGCCCCGGCGCGGCCCACGAGGCGCAGGTGCTCGCCTGCCTCGAGGCCGGCAAGCCGGTCCTCTGCGAGAAGCCGCTGACCACCGAGGCCTCGACGGCCGCGGCGGTGCACCGCCGCGAGATCGGGCTGGGCCGCCGACTGATCCAGGTCGGGTTCATGCGCCGGTTCGACCACGAGTACGCCGCCCTGCAGCGGATGATCGCCTCCGGCGAGCTCGGGGCACCGCTGATGCTGCACTGCACCCACCGCAACCCGGCCGTGCCGGACTTCTTCGACTCCGAGTTCATGATCCGCGACTCGGTGGTCCACGAGGCCGACACCGCGCGCTTCCTGCTCGGGGAGGAGATCACCGCGGTCCGCGTGATGAAGGGCCGGGCCACCGCCGACGCGCCCGCCGGCGTCTCCGACCCCATGCTCGTGCTCTTCGAGGCCGAGTCCGGCGCCTTGGTCACCATCGAGATCTTCGTGCGGACCGGGATCGCCTACGAGGTGCGCACGGAGGTCGTCGCCGAGCGCGGGTCGGCCACGATCGGCCTCGACCAGCATGTGCTCACCAAGCGGCCTGCCGGCACGCCCGGGGCGCCCGCGACGTGGGGCGGGGCGATCACCCCCGACTTCGTCGCCCGCTTCGGCCAGGCCTACGACGACCAGATGCAGCGCTGGGCCGACGCCGCCCGCCGCGGGATCGCCACCGGCGGCGACGCCGTCGACGGTCCGGGCAGCTGGGACGGGTACGCGGCCGCCGCGATCTGCGAGGCCGGCGTGGCCGCCGTCGTCAAGAACGAGCGCATCGAGACGGGGGTCGAGCGATGAAGCTGGCCCTCGACGCCCAGATGTTCCACCGCACCCACGCGGTGACCGAGCTGCCCGACGCCGTCGGCCGCGCCGGCTACCGGTGGATGGAGCTCTCCCCGAAGGAGGACTTCATCCCGTTCTTCGCCCACCCGCGCGTCGACTCCGCGACGGTCGCGACGCTGCGTCGGCGGGCCGCCGACGCCGGGGTGGGCATCTCCTCGGTGCTCCCGGTGCTGCGCTGGTCCGGGCCGGACGAGGACGCCCGGCAGGCGGCCGTCCGCGCCTGGCGGCGGGCCATCCAGATCACCGTCGACCTCGGCGTGGACACCATGAACACCGAGTTCAACGGCCGGCCCGAGGGCGCCGAGCACGCCGAGGCGATGTTCCTGCGCTCGTTCGACGAGCTCGCCCCGGACTTCGAGCGCGAGGGCATCCGCCTCGTCCTCGAGCCCCACCCCGACGACTTCGTCGAGGACGGGCACGCGGCCGTCGACCTGATCGCCGGGCTCGACCGGGACTGGGTGTCGTTCCTCTACTGCACCCCGCACACGTTCCACCAGGGCGACGACGCGGCCGGGATCATCGCCCACGCCGGCCCGCGGCTCACGAACGTCCACCTGGCCGACACCCTCGACCACACCGCGTCCGGCGGCCTGCGCTACATCGTCAACCCGCCGGGCTCGACGGTGCGCGTGCACCAGCACGCACCGATGGGCGCCGGCGAGGTCGACTTCGACGCCGTCTTCGCGGCCTTGGCCGCCGCCGGCTTCGACGGCACGCTCACCCACTGCGTCTTCGGCTGGGAGGAGCGGGCGTCCGAGGTCGTCACCACCGACCGCGACACGATCACCGCCCTCGTCGCCAAGCACTTCGGCTCGGACACCGTGCTCGAGCCCGTACCCGGGAGGACCCCCTGATGGAGACCCTGCAGCACTGGGCCGGCGGTGCCGCCCTCAAGTCCACGGGGGAGCGCCTCGGCGACGTCACCGATCCCGCGACCGGGGCGGTGCGTCGGCAGGTCGCGTTCGCGACCGAGGCCGACGTCGAGGCCGTCATCGGCGCAGCGCGAGACGCCTTCCCGCGCTGGCGCGACACCTCGCTGACCAAGCGGACGCAGATCCTGTTCCGGTTCCGCGAGTTGCTCAACGCCCGCGCCGGGGAGCTCGCCGAGATCATCACCGCCGAGCACGGCAAGGTGGCATCCGACGCCGCCGGGGAGGTCGCCCGCGGCCAGGAGGTCGTGGAGTTCGCCTGCGGCATGCCCCACCTGCTCAAGGGGTCGGCCACCGAGAACGCCTCCACCGGCATCGACGTGTCCTCGCTCCGCCAGCCCCTCGGCGTCGTCGGGGTCATCAGCCCGTTCAACTTCCCGGCGATGGTGCCGATGTGGTTCTTCCCGATCGCGATCGCCGCCGGGAACACCGTGGTGCTCAAGCCGTCGGAGAAGGTGCCCTCGGCCGCCCAGTGGGTCGCCGAGCTGTGGGCCGAGGCGGGGCTGCCCGACGGGGTGTTCAACGTGCTGCACGGCGACAAGGTCGCCGTGGACGGGCTGCTGACCCACCCGGACGTGAAGAGCATCAGCTTCGTCGGGTCGACCCCGATCGCGCGGTACGTCTACGAGACCGGGACCGCTCACGGCAAGCGGGTGCAGGCCCTGGGCGGGGCGAAGAACCACGCCGTGGTGCTGCCCGACGCCGACCTCGACCTCGCCGCCGACCAGGCGATCAACGCCGGCTTCGGGTCGGCGGGGGAGCGCTGCATGGCGATCTCGGCGCTGGTCGCGGTCGGCGGCATCGCCGACACCCTGGTCGAGAAGATCGCGGAGCGGGCCCGCGGGCTGCGCACCGGCGACGGGCGCCGCGGCTGCGATATGGGGCCGCTGGTCACCGCGGCCGCGCGGGACCGCGTGACCGGCTACGTCGACGCCGGCGAGGCCGCGGGAGCCACCGTGGTGGTCGACGGGCGCACCGGTGACTTCGACGCCGAGGGCGACGGCTTCTTCGTCGGCCCGACGCTGTTCGACCACGTCACCACCGACATGTCGATCTACACCGACGAGATCTTCGGCCCGGTGCTCTCGGTGCTGCGCGTGGACACCTACGACGAGGCCGTCGCGATGATCAACGCCAACCCCTACGGCAACGGAACGGCGCTGTTCACCAACGACGGGGGAGCGGCACGCCGGTTCCAGCACGAGGTCGAGGTCGGCATGATCGGGATCAACGTCCCGGTGCCGGTCCCCATGGCCTACTTCTCCTTCGGTGGCTGGAAGAACTCGCTGTTCGGCGACACCCACGCCCACGGGACCGAGGGCGTGCACTTCTTCACCCGCGGCAAGGTCGTCACCACCCGCTGGACCGACCCCGCCCGCCGCGGTGACAGCGGCGGCCTCGACCTCGGATTCCCGCGGAACGACTGAGGCGCGAGGAGACGACGATGAGACTGGGCGTGTACGACGCGATCCTGCACGACCGGCCCCTCACCGAGGCGCTCCAGGTCGTGCGGTCGCTCGGCCTGACCGGGCTGGAGGTGAACGCCGGCGGCTTCCTGCCCCCGGTCCACCTGCCGCTCGAGGACGTCCTGACCAGCAGCACCGCCGCGCAGGACTACCTCGGCGTCTTCGCCGACGCCGGGGTGGAGATCGCCGGGCTGAACGCCAACGGCAACCCGCTCCACCCGGACCCGCGCATCGGCGCGCGGCACGCCGAGGACCTGCGCCGGGCCATCGTCGCGGCCGGACGGCTCGGGGTCTCCCGGGTGGTGACGATGTCCGGGCTCCCGGCCGGCGAGCGCGGCGGCTCGGTGCCCGCTTGGAACCCGATGCCGTTCGAGTCGACCTACTCCGACGCGCGGGACCAGCAGTGGCGCGACGTCGGCGTGCCGTTCTGGAAGGAGATCGACTCCCTCGCAGGGGAGTACGGCGTCACGGTCTGCCTCGAGATGCACCAGTTCAACCTGGTGTTCAACCCGGGCACGCTCGAGCGCCTGGTCGAGCAGACCGGGGCGCGGTGGATCGGCGCGGAGATGGACCCGAGCCACCTGTTCTGGCAGGGGATCGACCCGGTCGCGGCGATCGAGTACCTGGGGCCGCTGGTGAAGCACGCCGCCGCCAAGGACACCCGGATCAACGACGCCGCGCGCATCCACGGGGTTCTCGACGACCGACACCGCAAGGTCACCGGGAACCCGGTACGACTCGGCGGGGACTCGACGCTCAACGCCTGGCCCGAGAACGCGGCGTGGGACTTCGTCGCGCTCGGGAAGGGTCATGACGAACAGTTCTGGACGCGGTTCCTGCGGGCCCTCGCGCGGATCGATCCCGACATCGTCGTCAACATCGAGCACGAGGACGTCGAACTCGGCCCGCTCGAGGGCCTCGAATCGGCGGCCGCCGTGCTCCTGGCGGCTTCGAACAACATCTGACCAGAGCAAAGGGTTCTCAGCGCAGTTCTCGTGTGGCTTCGTGCTGCCCAGAAAACGTTTCACGAATCCCAATTCCACCCATCCTGAACTCGACGAGGAGTCGGACTCATGACCACACACCAGGGGGCGCAGCACGTCGCGCTCCCACCGGACACACCCGGACCCCATTCCCGCCGGCTCGGCCTGGTCGCCGTCATCGCGACCTTCGGAGGCCTGCTCTTCGGCTACGACACCGGCGTCATCAACGGCGCGCTCGAGCCGCTGTCCCGCGACCTCGGGCTGACCTCCGGCACGGAGGGCTTCGTCGTCAGCATCCTCATCTTCGGTGCCGCGATCGGGGCCCTCGTCGGAGGTGGGCTCTCCGACCGGCGAGGGCGCAGGCACAACATCCTCATGCTGGCGGTGATCTTCGCCATCGGCACGCTGGGGTGCGTGCTCGCACCGACCTGGCAGGTGCTGGCCCTCTTCCGCTTCGTGCTCGGCCTCGCCGTCGGCGGCGCCTCCGCCACCGTCCCGGTCTACCTCGCCGAGACCGCACCCACCGAGCGTCGCGGCGGCATCGTGACCCGCAACGAGGTCATGATCGTCAGCGGCCAGTTCGCCGCCTTCGTGATCAACGCGATCATCTACAACATCTGGAGCGGCTGGGACGGCATCTGGCGGGTCATGCTCGTGATCGCGGTGCTGCCCGCGATCGCGCTGTTCGTCGGGATGCTGCGCATGCCCGAGAGCCCCCGGTGGCTCGTGGGCCAGGGCCGTGAGGACGAGGCCCTCGCCGTCCTGCGCCAGATCCGCTCGCCCGAGCGGGCCACCGCGGAGATGGACGAGGTCCGGGCCCTCGCGGCCGAGGAGGCCGCCTCCAAGACCGCCGGGGCCACCGACCTCGGGGTGAAGTGGGTCCGCCGCCTGATCCTCATCGGGGCCGGGCTCGGGGTGTTCCAGCAGTTCACCGGCATCAACTCGATCATGTACTACGGCACGCAGCTGCTCGAGACGGCCGGCTTCTCGGCCAACGCCGCCGTCGTCGCGAACACCCTCAACGGGCTGTTCAGCGTGCTCGGCATCCTCGTCGGCCTCACCCTGATGAATCGGATCAACCGCCGGACGCTGCTGTTGGCGGGGTTCACCCTCACGACGACGTTCCACCTGCTCGTCGGGCTCTCGGCCTACCTGCTGCCCGACGGCAACGCCAAGTCCTACCTCGTGCTCGTCTTCGTCATCCTGTTCGTGTTCAGCATGCAGGGGACCATCGGCCCGCTGGCCTGGCTGATCCTCTCCGAGATCTTCCCGCTGAAGATCCGCAGCCTCGCGATCGGCATCTGTGTCCTCGTGCTCTGGCTCGCCAACGCCGTGGTGTCGCTGCTCTTCCCGATCGTCCGCGAGGCCGCGGGGATCGCGAACACCTTCTTCGGGTTCGCGGTGCTCGGCATCCTGGCCCTCGTCTTCGTCGCGAAGTGCGTCCCCGAGACCCGCAACCGGTCGCTCGAGGAGCTCGAGGACGAGTTCCGGGGAGCCGCCGCGTGATCCCCGGCCGCTCGACACCCCAGTCCGCTCTGTCACCCGCAGGAGGAACCCGATGACCGTGCTGGTCGCCGTCCCGGATGGTCGCGAAGGACCACCCGCCATCGCCGCCGGCATCGCCGAGGCGCGGCTGCTCGGTACCGATCTCGTCGTGCTCAACATGACGCTCGGGCCCATCGACGAGTCGCTGCTCGCCGAGGACCTCAAGACGACCGTCATCGAGCGCAGCGGCCCGGGGGATCGCGACCCCGCCGAGGCCGTCCTGGACGAGATCCACGACCGGCCCGACGTCGAACGCCTCGTCATCGGCATGCGCCGCCGCACACCGGTCGGGAAGGCCCTGCTGGGCAGCGTGAGCCAGCGCCTGCTGCTCGAGAGCCCGGTGCCGGTCCTGGCGGTCAAGCCGCCTGCGTGATCGAGCTGAACGCCGACGACCCCGAGTCCCACGGACCCGGGGTCTTCGGCAGTCCTGGCCGTTCCGTCGATCCGATAATCGACATTATGTCAGATCGCCGAGGGGCCTCCGCGGCCGGGCACGCCGTATGGAGGACAGCGCCTCCATACGGCCTGGGCTCGGTGCGATGTTCAGCGTGAGGCGGCCGTCGGCTCGGCGACGGTGTCGATCGTCTCCATCTCCTTCGTGAAGTCGACGAAGTCGTCGTCCATCAAGGCCCGCGGTTCGAACGTCGGACTCGCGATCACTCCGTGGACCCGGCGCCGCTGCATACCGAAGTTCCCACCGTCGTAGATCGGGAAGATCGCGGCCTCGCGGAGGTACTTCTCGAACGAGTGCTTCCGGTCCGCGCTGTTCACGCCGACCACCTGGAGACACTTGTACACGGCGTCGAACAGCAGCTCGGTGCAGAACACCTTGTTCATCGCGCCGATCAGCTCGCCGTGGTAATCATGCTGGTCGAGGTAGTGCGCCGTCTTCCAGCAGAAGTACCGGGAAGCCTCGATCTTGGCGGCCACGTCTCCGAGGACGTAGCCCACCTGCTGGTGGTGGATGATCGGGTGCGGCCCGCCGGCCGTGTAGGTCTTCGCCCATGAGAGGGCAGCCTCGTAGGCGGACCTGGCGACACCCACCGCCGCGATCCCCGCGACCGGGCCCGACCAGGCGAAGTTGCGATTGATGAGCAAGTCGCCATTGCCCTTGGTCCCCTCGACGATGTTCTCTCGCGGAACACGTGCGTTGTCGAAGATCACCTCCGAGTTCGGCGTCAGACGATGTCCGAAGGAGTCGATGGTGTTGAAGGTGACACCCGGCGTTCCGCGGTCGACAAGGATCGCCGCCAGCCCTTCCGTCCCGCCCTTCTCGGGATCGGTGCGCACCACGTACAGGCTCGTGTTGGCGCCCTGGGCGTCCCAGCCACCGACATTGCACGGCCAGTACTTGCGACCGTTGAGTACGTAACTGTCCCCGTCGAGCCGGGCCGTCACCCCGATTCCCGCCGGAGCTGGGAGCGGGGTGTCGAAGTTGGCGGTGCCGCCCGGCGTGCCTGCCGGTTCACTTGCTCCGTAACCCGCGATCCACTCGCCCGTGGGGTCCGACGTCGCCTCTCCGAGCACCTTCTTCTTCTGCTCTTCCGTGCCCCAGTACCACACCGGGAGGAGCCCGAGCCCGTTGACGAGGACGGTACACGCGAAGCCGGGGTCGACAGCGCAGATCTCCTCTGCGGCGATGATCAGTTCGACGTTGGTGACACCTCCGCCCCCGTATTCCTTCGGTAACATGCAGAAGGCGATCCCTCGTTTGTACGCCTCGACGTACGCGGGCTTCGTCATCTGGAACGCTTTGAGCGGGTCCGGCTCCCGGTCCGCGTCGCGGACCACCGGGGCGAGCACGTTCTCGGCGAAGTCTCGAGCATCCAGCTGCACTTTCTTCTGCGAGTCGCTCAGGGTGAAGTCGATGGCCATCGCGCATGCCTCTCGGTCTCGGGAAACGGTCAGGGAGCTCGAGAGGGAATGTCGGTCCGAGCTCGCTCCGACGAAGATGTTGACAGGCTCCCGCTGATCAGCAGAAGGCCTCCCGAACAGACGGCGATGTGCTGAGCACGAACGTCACCGACACCGGCACGAGCGGGGATGCGGCCGGACGAGGACTCCTCCCGCCCAGGACACGGGCTCCCCCGGGCTGGGCGCATGGTCAGACGTGCGGAGCAGCGGTGTGCGCCGAAACGGAGGAAGTCGGATCGACCAACCAGCTACCCCCGACTCATACCCCGAGTAGCGCGCGCACTTCGCGGGTGTAGCGCCGCGACACCGGAATCCCTTCGACCCGTCGGTGGTCTGTGCTGAGTGTGATCATGCCATGGCCCTTGTGGTTCACCCTCCGCACCCGGTCGAGGTTCACGAGGAAGCTCCGGTGAACCCTGGCGAATCCGTGGCGCACGAGCTCGCGCTCGAGGTTGTCGATGCCTTTCGTCGCTGCACGGAACCGGCCGTAGTCGGTCATCAACCAGACGGAGTGGCGGTCGGCCTCGGCGTACCGGATCTCGCACGGCTCGAGCAGGAGAACGGAGCCGTCGGACAGTGCAGCGACGCGGCCGGTGCCCCAGCACGTCTCGGTCGAGGCCGCATCTACCACGGGGTTCGTGCGGCACCTGCTGTCGCAACTGGACACCGTCCATCCGACGAGTTCGGCGGGACCCGTCACGGGTGTGATGACGTAGGTGTCCCATCTGGCGACGAGTGGCGGACCGAGGACCACGGTGCCGCGCCAGGTCGGATCGCCGTGAGCCTTCTCGGCGGACCGTGCAGTGAGGAGCTGGAGCTGTGCCAGCCAGGCCTCCGTGGAGAGCTCCGTCGGTTCGGACGGGACCTGCCCTCGGCCCGCGGGCGACAGGTTTCCGCCGTTCCCGCTCGCGGGGATGACGTTGCCTGCGAGGTCGAGCGCCAGGCTCATCGTCGAGCGGCCGCTGTCGGCTCCACAGCAGGGCGCAGAGGTCGCGTCATCGTGAATCGCGACATCGACTGCGCCATCACGCGCGACGTCACTGTCCATCCCGTCCTCCTCCGTCATCCCCCGCCGCCCGGCGGTGGTGGCCGACGACCTCCGAGGGCCTTGCGCCGTCGTCCGACGGCCCTTCGCTATGCGTTCTCGGGAACTACGCCATATCCCTCCATCGATTTCTTGAACGGGAACGCCGTGCTGTCTGCGAAGAGGTCCGGAGTGAATGTGGGGTCGGCCATGACCCCCCAGGCCTTGCGCCGCTGCATCCCCAGGCTCCCCGAGTCGTACAGCGGAAAGACCAGGGCCTCACGGTAGAACTTCTCCATGCCGAACTTTCTGTCGATGGAGTTCACTCCGACAATGCGCATGCAATCGAAGACGACCTGCTGCATGAGGTCTCCACAGAACGTCTTGTTCATCGCCCCCAGGGCGTGACCTTCGCTGTCGTGCTTCTCCATGTAGTGTGCGGTCTTCCAGGACATGTAACGGCCCGCTTCGATCTTCGCCGCGACCTCCGTCAGGAGGCCCCCCACTGCTTGGTGATTGATGATCGGGCCGGAACCGCCACCGGTGAACGTCTTCGCCCACTTCAACGCGAATTCATAGGCGCCGCGCGCGACGCCCACGGCTGCGATACTCGCGATCGGACCGGACCACGTGAAGTTGCGGTTGAGTACGAGGTCGCCGTTTCCTCGTTCTAATAGATTGTCATCGGGGATGCGCACGTCGCGAAAGGTCATGGTGACGTTCTGGCAGGTGCGATGACCGATCTTGTCGATCACCTCGTACTCGACGCCCGGTGTTCCGCGCTCGATCAGGAAGGCGCTCAGTGCTTCCTTGCCGCCCTTCGTGCGGTCGGTCCGAGCGATGCAGAGGTTGGTATCGGCGCCCCGGAGGTCCCAACCCCCGGCGTTGCAGGGCCAATGCTTCTCCCCGTTGAGCACGTATTCCCCGTTCGCCCGGTCGTGATCGGCGACCAGTTGGATGCCGGCAGTGGGGCTCGGGTGGTCGAAATTTGCCGTACCGCCGCGCTCACTGACCACCCATCCGCCGAGGTAGTCCATGCTCGTGCTCCGGGTGGCCGGCTCGATCCACTTCTCGCACTGCTCCTCGGTACCGAACCACGTGAGGGGCATCAAGGTCAGGCCGTTGACGAGGAGGATGGTGGGGAACCCCGCGTCGACCGCGCTCAGCTCCTCCGTGGCAATCATGACGTCAACGTTGCTGGCCCCACCGCCGCCGTACTTCTCGGGGAGGAAGCTCGTGGCCAGTCCCATGGCGTAGGCCTGCTGGAACGCCGGCCTCATCGCGCGGAAGGCGTCCTGGGGATCGGTGAGCCGGTCGGCCTGCTCGGCGGCCGGTCGGACGACCTCGCGCGCGAACTCCCTGACCTCGTACTTCAACTTCTTCTGCTCGTCGGTGAGCTCAAAGTCGATCGACACGAGCGTCCCTCCTGCTCAACGACAACGGCCCCGTCATGGATCAGGCCTCGGGGGCTCGAGATACCATCTCGAGTGCCCCTCGCAGGCCGACGTCGTTGGCCGCTATGTCGTCGAGGGTGGCACTGTCCAGGACGGCGAAGTACGAGTCGAGCGCTCTCGCGAAAACGCTGCGGGCGCCGCACACGCCGGCGACGCGGCAGTATCGGGCCGGGCCGAGGCATTCGACCACGGCGAAGTCGTCCTCCATCGCCCGCATCACCTCCCCGACCGTGATGCTGTTGGGGTCGCGCACCAGCCGAAGTCCCCCGCCACGCCCTCGGCTCGTCGAGACGAGGCCAGCCGACCCCATTCGCTGCACCACCTTGTCGAGATGGTTTCTCGAGATGCGGTGAGCCTGGGCGATCTCGGCGGTGGACCCCCGTCGCCCCGGGGCGACGCGTAGATAGAGCAGGACCCGCAACGCGTAGTCGGCGTGGTTGGTGTGCCTCATCGGCCACCCATCGGTGTGGGACGCAGCGGTCCCCTTGGATCCCGCCCCCCGGTCGGGGTACTGGTCATCTGACCCACCATGTGATCCAGATCTCAATTGGTACCGCGAATACTACTTTCGACCCTGCGGGCTGGCAACAGTCCTCGACGCTGGGCGGCGGGTGCTGTACTCCCATGCGTGGTTCAGGAAGGGCCGCCGCGAGCGGACGACGGGGCGACGGTCGGTCGGTCGCTGCGCGCCGTGTTCGTCGACGACCGCGACGGGCCGCTGCCCGCGCTGCTGCTGGCGCTGACCGTGCTGGCCGGTGTGGTCGACGCGACGAGCATCCTCGCCCTCGACCACGTCTTCGTCGCCGCCATGACGGGCAACCTCGTCATCCTCGGCCTCGGGCTCTCCGGGGCGTCCGGGTTCTCGGTGGCCTCGTCGGTCGTGGCGCTGGCGGGCTTCCTCCTCGGGGTGATCGCCGGCGGCCTCATCTGCCGCCGCGCCGGCGACCACCGGGGCCGGGCGCTGCGCAACACGACCGTGTACAAGGCGGTCCTCGCCGTCCCGGTCACGGTCCTCGCCCTGGTCGCCGGCCACGACCTTCACGCGGGCGTCCGCACCACGATCACCGTCCTGCTCGCGGCGTCGATGGGTGCGCAGCTGGCCCTCATCCGGCACCTCAAGGTGCCCGACCTGCTCACCGCGGTGCTGACGCTGACGATGACCGGGATGCTCACCGAACGCGGCCGGGGCCGCCGCGATCCGGCCCGGCTGCGCCGCGCGCTCGCGCTGACGGCGTTCGCGGTGGGCGTCGTCGCCGGGGGTCTGCTCATCCGTCTGGTGTCGGTGGGCGCCGCGCTGGTGTTCGGCCTGCTCATCATCCTGGCCGTCGGGCTGTCCGCCCACCTGGTCTCGCGAAGGCCCGCGCCGTGGTCGACCCCGCGGTGAGCGGCGCGGTCCTGGTCGTGCCGAGTGCAGGTCCGGACCCGATCCCCGTCGCGGACGCCCTCGCCGCGGTCGCCGGGTACGCCGTCGCCCGGCGACCGCTGCGCTTCCGCTCCCCCGGCCTGCCCGACGGTCGCTGGGTCCAGGTCCCGGCGTACGGATGGTCCCGGTTCGACTGCGCCACGCGGAGCTCCGGACCCGACGGGGACGTCCTGCTCGGCGAGGCGCTGCACGGGCGGCTCGACCGCGTCGGATGGCACGACGTACACGACGCGCTCGCCCGGGTCGCCCCGGCCGTGGACGACGCGCAGAAGCGCGCGGACGGCCGCGCGCTGTGGGCTCTACCCGCCGAGGAGTTCTCGGTGCTCGACGAGCCCGGCACCGTCGGGTCCCTGCTCCGCGGGATCGGCGCGGCGGCCGGGGCACACCCCGCCCACGTGCTCGCCGCCCTGCACCACCGGCATCCCGAGCTCGTCCCCCACCTCACGCGGACGACGCGACGCGCCCTGCTCCCGCATCTCGAGGAGGGCGACAGCGGTGTGGAAGCGGTCGTCCGGCGCGAGATCGCCGCGAACGACGCGGCGTTCGCCCTCCTGGAGAGCATGCTCGCGCAGCGCACCGGAGACGCCCGACCGACCCGCCTGCGGCTGCACGACATCCTGCTCTGGCTCGCGTCGACCCTTCGGTGGCCCCATGCGGCCCGTGAAGGAGCCCGGCTCGTGTGAGCCACGTCACTGCTTCGGCCTGTCGATCCCGGCCTGACCCCATCGTGGTGGGCACATGGACACCCCGCGCGAGATCGAGCACCTCTCCCCCGCCCGCACCCTGCTCTCCGGGCTCTCCATGGTCGAGTCCGCCCGGTGGCACGACGGCCGGCTGTGGTTCGCCGACTGGGGTGCCGGGGAGGTGATCGCGGTCGACCTCGACGGGGCCGCCGAGGTGATGGCGCCGGGTCCGCGTCGGATGGGCTGGTCGCTCGACTGGCTGCCCGACGGGCGGCTGCTCACCACCGGCGACGCGATCCGCCGCCACGAGGCGGACGGCACCACGACGACGCTGCGGGAACGGGGCGCCAACGAGATCGTCAGCGACCCGCGCGGGCACCGGTACGTCAACGGGTTCGACTTCGACTTCCTCGGCGGCGGCACCCCGGAGCCGGGGTGGATCGACCTGCTCGCACCCGACGGGTCCTCCCGCCGGGTGGCCGGGGACATCGAGTTCCCGAACGGGATGGTGGTCACCCCCGACGGCTCCACCCTCGTCGTCGCCGAGTCGTTCGCGGGACGCCTCTCCGCCTTCGAGATCACCGACGACGGCGACCTCACGGGCCGCCGGGTGTGGGCGGACGGACTGGGTCCCGACGGCATCTGCGTCGACGCCGCAGGGGCGATCTGGGCCCAGACCGCCGACACCTTCGCGCACACCGGCGATTCCCGGGCCCCGGGAGGCGCGTGCGTGCGGGTCCTCGACGGCGGGACGATCACGCACCGCGTCGAGACGGAGCTCCCCTGCTTCTCCTGCGTCCTCGGCGGCCCCCAGGGCCGGCACCTGTTCCTGCTGTGCAACGAGTTCGAGGGGATCCAGCGGGCGCGTGCGGTGCAGGAACGCCGGTCGGCCCGGGTCCTCGTCACCGAGGTGCCGACGCCGTGACAGCGGTGACAGCGGTGACCCCGCCGACGCCTCAGCGGCCGAGCTCGTCGCGCCAGACCGAGGCCTTCGTGCAGTAGTCGCCGGCGACGGTGACGGGCCGCTCGTCGAGGAGCCGCTCGAAGGCGGCGGCGGTGGCCGACACCTCGTGGGGCTCGCAGTGGGTGGACAGCTCGACCAGCTCCCGGCCGCTCGGAAAGCGGAAGTGCTCGAGGTCCGCCCGAGGCAGGTCGGGGTTCGCGGCCGCCACCTTCACCCGGCGGACCACCAGCGGTCCGTGCACCTGCAGATCCGCCAGGCGGCCCTCGTCGACGACCTCGGCCCCGCCGTGGCACGCCCACGCACGCTGGGTCGCCGAGAGTGAGTCCCCGGGCTTGACCATGCCGGCGATCACCTCGGCGGCCGCCGCCGACTCGACGTCGCACCGGACCTCGGCGTCCTGCCAGATCGCCCCCGGCACGACGTCGATCTCCACCCGCACGCCCCGTGGGAGCGCCCGATCGCAGGTGATGCCGCTGCGGCGGACCGACACCGAGAGGTCGAAACGACCACGGGAGCGCCGTCGCAGGCGAATCTCGACCCCACCCCGGACCAGGTCCAGCTCCTCGGTGTCCAACAGGTACACCTGCCGCACGCTCCAGGTGGGCGCGCGACGTCCCGTCAGTGCTTCGGCGGCTCGCCCGGCCGGAGGCAGGAGCAGTGCCTTCAGCTCGACGCTGTCGACGTGCCGGCCGTCCGTGACGAGGCGAGCGAGCGCGTCGGGCGAACCGAGCTCCTGCACGTCAGATCGGCCTCCCACCGGACGGACGCCGCGCCCCGTCGACGGCGTCGCCCGCGGCGACCATAGCTCCCGCCTCGGGGCCCGGACAGATGATCGAGGCGAACCTGGGCGACCGGGAGGGCGGACCTGGACGAACGGACAGGAGCGCTCCTGGCGGACCGACCACCCTTGCCTACCGCGGGTCAGCTGCCTATGGTCGGCTGTGGCTCAGCACACACCGCTGGTCGGCTGATCGCGTCCGATCGCCGCCGTGAAGCATGTGTCCTGCCGCCCGGCGGTCGACAAGATCAGCTCAACGGTCGAGAGACCCGCGGCGGCACCGTGCGCTCGATTCGGGACGTACCGAAGGCGCTCGGCCTGGAGGAGCAGATGGCAGTGCCCGAGCACGCGTCCCGTGGACGCGCCGGGCCCTGAGGATCGACCGCGATCGCGGCAGTGATCAACGACTTCCGGCCCCGGAGGGGGACGGAGCATCGCCGACGACGGAACCACGAGGAGGTTGAGGTGGTGGAGGCGCCACCGTCGGCAGGAACGGCATTCGAGACGAGGAGGTAGGGCCGATGACGGCCACTGCAGACAATCGGTCGGAAGCGCTGCATGCAGCGGGTCTGGACGGGCAGAACAAGACCACGCTGGGTCGGGTGCTCGGCACCGGGAACATCGGGCACGCCGAGGAGGGCTCCGACGGCATCATGCGTGCCACGGTCCGGATCCCGGAGGACGAGCTGATCTTTGACCCCGGGGTCGTCGTCATGCCCCACGGCGGCGAGCTCGAGCTCACGCTCATCAACGACGACAAGAACACCCACTGTGCGGTGCTGCCGTGCAACGGGGACCCCAGGTTCATCTGGCTGGTGAACCACTCCAAGGGCACCGCCAACCTCAAACTCGATGGGCCGGGCTACTACTGGTACAGCTCCACGACCGGCAACGACGAGGGCCGCGGCCTGACCGCAGCGATCGTCGTGGGCGGGGACGTGCCGGACCACGCCAAGGAAGACCGTCCCGCCCAGCCGCAGCCGTAGAAAGGAGCAGGCGAATGACCGACTACGTCGACGCAGGTCAGGCCATCCCCTTCAAGACACTCAGCCCCACGAAGGGAAGCGCGCCGGCCACCCAGGACGTGAACTACGAGCGCATTCTCGAGGCTCGCTCGGAGCCACAGAACTGGCTCACCTACTACGGCACCTACGACGGCCAGCGCTACAGCGGGCTGGACCAGATCAACAAGGAGAACGTCAAGCGGCTGACTCCGGCGTGGGTGTTCCAGGCCGGAACCGTGGGCCTGCAGTCCGGCGCCTCCACCTACTCCTTCGAGGCCTCACCGCTCGTCGTCGAGGGCGTCATGTACCTGTCCGGACCGGACGGCAAGGTCTGGGCCATCGACGCCAAGACCGGCCAGGAGCTCTGGCGCTACCGGCACGCCTCCCCGTTCGACGTGTCGCTGTGCTGCGGCAACGTCAACCGCGGCGTCGCCGTGGGGCACGGGAAGGTCTACCTCGCCACCCTCAACGCCCACCTGGTTGCCCTCGACGCCCAGACCGGCGAGCCGGTATGGGACATCACCGTCGGTGATGTGCGGGCCGGGGAGAGCCGCACCGTCGCGCCGCTGATCGTCAAGGACATGGTCATCGTCGGCAGCTCCGGCGGGGAGTTCGGGACCCGCGGGCACCTGGACGCGTTCGACGCCCAGACCGGGGAGCGCCGCTGGCGCTGCTACACGGTCCCGAAGCCCGGCGAGCCGGGTTCCGAGACCTGGCCGGACGACGGCGAGGCGTGGCAGCGCGGCGGGGCGAACTGCTGGGTCACTCCCTCGTACGACCCGGAGCTGGAACTGCTCTACCAGGGGACGGGAAATCCGGCCCCCGACTTCGACGGCGGCGTCCGCCCGGGCGACAACCTCTACACCGACAGCACCGTTGCGATCGACGTCAACACCGGCGAGATCCGCTGGCACTACCAGTTCACCCCGCACGACCTGTGGGACTACGACTCCACCATGGAGAACGTCCTGTTCGACGCGCCCGACGGGCGCAAGCTGCTCGCGCACGCGGACAAGAACGGCTACTTCTTCGTCCTGGACCGGACCAACGGCGAGCTGGTCCGGGTGTTCCCCTTCGTCGACCGGATCACCTGGGGCGAGATCACGCCCGACGGCAAGGTCACGCCCAAGGTGTACCCGGACGAGGAAGGCGTCCCGGTGCACTTCTGGCCCGGGCCGGCCGGGGGCAAGGAATGGACGCACATGTGCTACAGCCCGCAGACGGGGCTGATCTACGTGCCGGTCCAGGAGGTCGGGGCGACGGCCACCCGCCGGCGCCGCGAGTTCAAGGAGAGCATCCCGTACTGGGGCGCGGGCGTCGCCGTCGACATCGACGACTACTACGGGTACGTGGCCGCCATCGACCCGGTCAGCGGCGAGGAGAAGTGGCGCTGGAACAACGAGTACCCGATGTGCGCCTCGACGCTGGCCACGGCGGGCGGCCTGGTGTTCCAGGGCACGCCGACGGGTGAGTTCGTCGCCCTGGACGCCGAGACCGGGGAGCAGCTGTGGTCGTTCCAGTGCGGCAGCGGGCACCACAGTAGCCCCTCGACGTACGAGGTCGACGGTCGCCAGTTCATTGCGGTCCCGACCGGGTGGGGCGGCTGGATCGAGGGCTTCCTCCCCGGGTTGCTCGGCGCCCAGGCCGGCGACGCGATGTTCGCGTTCGCCCTGCCCGAGAGCTAGTTACTTCGCCCCGAAAAAGTAGCGGGGCGCCGGTGCGCTGACCTGCGGTGATGTCGGCGCGCCTGTCGCGCCAGGGTCCTGATTGGTGGGATCTTGATCCTGGCACCCGTTGGACAAGGGCGAACGAGGTCTGATGCTGATCACCACCAACCCGCAACCTACGTTGTGGGAAGCGATCTTGCCGCTGGGTTACCAGGACCTACCGCGCGAGCTCGCGGCGGTGGACGCGCTGCTGGACGACCCGGTGTTCTTCGAGCCCTACCGGGCGCACTTCAGCGAGGAGCTCGGCCGCCCATCGATCCCGATCGAGACCTACCTACGGATGATGTTCCTCAAGCACCGCTACGGGCTGGGCTACGAGACGCTGTGCCGCGAGGTCGCCGACTCGCTGTCGTGGTCGCGGTTCTGCCGGGTGTCGCTGGGTACCCGGGTGCCGCATCCCTCGAGCCTGGGCAAGATCACCGCCCGGTGCGGGCCGGAGACGATCGGCAAGCTCAACGCGGCGCTGTTGGCCAAGGCGAACGCGGCGAAGATGGTGCGCACCGACAAGGTCCGCGCCGACACCACGGTGCTGGCCGCGAACGTGGCCTACCCGACCGACTCTGGGCTCTTGACCCGCGCCATCGGCATGATCGTGGCGTTGGTCGGGATCATCCACGCCGCCGGCGGGGCCAGTCGCACCAAGGTTCGCGACCGGCGCCGTGCTGCGGGGCGGCGGGCCCGGTCGATCTCGGCGCATCTGAAGCTGCGCAACGATGAGGCCAAGGCCCGGGTGCTCGCGATCACCGGGGAGCTGGCTGATCTGGCCGAACCCACCTCGACCGAAGCCCAGAAAGTGCTGGTCAACGCCCGCCGCTGTCTGGTCCGCCAGGGCAGCAGCGCCTCCGGGCGGCTGTCCGCGGCGGTGGCCGAGCTGGAGGTGATCCTTGGTCGCACCGGGCAGGTGGTGGCCCAGACCCGCTCCCGGCTCAGCGGCGTGATGCCGCCATCGGCGAGTCGGCTGGTGTCGATGCACGACCCCGACGCCCGCCCGATCGCCAAGGGCCGGTTGGGCAAGCCAGTCGAGTTCGGCTACAAGACCCAGATCCTCGACAACACCGACGGGATCGTCCTCGACCACAGCGTGCACCAGGGCAACCCCGCCGACGCGCCGCTGCTGGCCCCGGCCATCGCCCGGGTCCACGCCCTGCTGGGGCGCGTGGCGCGGGCCGTGACCGCCGACCGTGGCTACGGCGAAGCCAAGATCGACCAAGAGCTGCACGATCTCGGGGTCACCACGGTGGTGATCCCCCGCAAGGGCAAGCCCAGCCAGACCCGCCGAGAGTTCGAGCGCGCCCGCGGGTTTCGCCGGCTGGTCAAGTGGCGCACCGGCTGCGAGGGCCGGATCTCCTACCTCAAGCGCCGCTACGGCCTCGACCGCACCCTGTTCGACACCCTTGAGGGCGCCCAGATCTGGTGCGGGCTTGGGGTGCTGGCCCACAACACCGTCAAGGTCGCCGGCATGATCGAGATCGACACGCCCCGAGCACCGCGTCCACTCGGCCCGCTGCACCCCGACCGCCCCGGCGGCCAACTCCTGACCCGGCTGCGACCGGGCCACCGCCCGACCCGCTGTTCGACCACGACGCTGCCTGACGCTCTACCCGGTCGATCCGGCACGCCCGGACGCGCCTCCCACCCGAGAGGCCACCCCACCCGGGGCCGGAACGGCCCCGCAGAGCACGACAGCCACGGCATCAGCGACCTCCGCACGACCCCGTCCACCGTCCCAACGTCGACCCAGCGCCGACCCCGCCCACCATCGAGGCCTATTTCGGGGCGAAGTAGTTAGTCGCTCCAAGGAGATGCGCACGCCAGCGGTACAGAGAAGGGAGGTACGACATGGAGCTCCACGTCTGGGAGACCCCGCAGTTCGAGGAGATCGGGGTCGCACCTGAGGTGACGATGTACGTCGCCCAGATGGACGACTGACCGCTCAGCAAGGCCCTGGAGGGGCGTCGGACGAGGTCCGGCGCCCCTTCTCGGTGTTCGACGTCCACCGCGAACCGGTGATCTTCGGAGGTGACATGAGCGTCGGGCAGACGGAGGCGCGGACCGAGGCCCCGCGCTGGCTCTGCGAGATGTGCGGATTCATCTACGATCCGGAGGAGGGCGATCCCGACAGCGGTATCCCGCCGGGGACGCCCTTCGAGGACATCCCCGACGACTGGATGTGCCCCATCTGCGGAGCCGAGAAGTCGGACTTCCGCGCGCTGGAACCGGGCGAGTTCCCGGAGATGTGAGGATGTTGATCAGATGATCACCGGTTACGGCCATTTCGTCCAGCTCGCGGATTCGCTGCAGTGGGACGAGACCGCCATCGACCTGGCGGCGGACATCGAGGCCTGGCCGAAGCTCGAGGACGAGGAGAGCGACCACGTCCTGGGGCTGCTCGCCGGCTTCGTCGTCGGTGAGACGTCGGTGGCCACCCACCTGGGGTCGTTCGAGACCGTCGCGAGCGTCGACGACTCGATGGCGGCGTGCTTCCGGTCCCAGGCCCGGGACGAAGCACGCCACGCCCGCTTCTTCGACCGTGTCGTGACCGAGGTCGCGGGTGTGCCGGGGTCGAACCTGACCGAGCGGATGGACGCGCTGCGCAACCGGGTGAGCCCGGACCTCCTGGAGCTGTTCGAGGAGCGCCTCCCGAGGATCGCCCAGCGGGTGGCCGACCAGCACGCGGGCCTGACCGCCGGGGTCGGGCTCTACCACATGATCCTCGAGGGCGTCGTCCTCACCGCCGGACAGCACGCCCTGCTCGACACCCTCGGGAAGCTCTCCGTGCAGATGCCCGGCGTGCACAAGGGGATGGAGCTCGTGCTCCGTGACGAGCGCTGGCACATCGGCTTCGGGTCCCGGGTCATCCAGAGCGCCGAGGTCGTCGACGACGAGATCGAGGAGCTGCTGACCCAGGGGACCAAGGCGGCGTCCGCCTGGGGGGATCTCATCTCACAGGCCGACGTCGAGAAGGTGGAGCACCTCCACCGCCGCCGTCTGAAGTCCGTGGGCATCAAGTTCTGGTAGCGCGCGCGTCCTCGGCGCCTGTCGACCGGCATCAGGATCGGGGGTCGAGGAGCACTGGAACTGGATGTGTCCTCGGACGACTTGCCGCAGGGGCGCGTAGCTGCGCTCCACCGGCGCCTTCCACCCGGGGCTGCCGAACTACCGCGGCTTGGTCAACCGGCTCCACAGGGCGACATAACCGTGGACCTGGACGCACGCCTCGCCGACGTGCTGCGCCTGTGCTTCGCGACGTGACCGAGTCGGTCGGAGCTGGCACGCCACCAGGATGGTGTCGAGAATCGGTGGATGGGGATCCCCTTGCGCGCCACTGCGAGCGGGCGCGGCTGGACCTCGACATGGGTCGAGACGGCGCCCGGTGACGGCCTCGACGGCGCCGATGCGATCGAGTCGGTGTGGTCCGGTCGCGCGGGCCGCTCGGGACGGCTACGGATCTTCCCCGACGCGTGCGTGGACCTGACCTGGAACGGCGACCGGCTGCGGGTCATGCCGGCGGCGCCGGCGGTGAGCCGGGTGCCGCTGGTGGCGCAGCGGCCCGCGGACGGGATGCGGATCCGGTGTGGCGCGGCCGGGGCGCTGCTCGGGACGGGTGGCCCGGCGAGCCTCGTCGTCGACCTCTCCGACGTGGGCGTGCCCGGCGTGCGGGCGCTCGAGCAGGACCTGCGTGCCGCGTCCCGGGACCCGGCCCGGCGTCGGCGCCTGCTGACCACGTGGGCCGTCGACCGCGCCGCGGCGACCGCGCACCGTCCGTTGCTGCCGCGCTCGGTGATCGACCGGATCACCGCGGGCGTGCCGCTGGCCGAGGTCGCGGCCGCGCACGGGATGAGCGAGCGGACCCTGCGTCGCGAGGCCGCACTCGCCACCGGCATGGGGCTCAAGCTCGTCGCGCGCCTGCGGCGGTTCCGCGGGTTCCTCGACCGGCTCCCCCGGATCGCGGCGGGCGAGGCGACGCTGGCGGGGACCGCGGCCGACCTCGGCTACGCCGACCAGTCCCACCTGGGGCGGGAGTGCCGGTCCATCGCCGCGGCTCGCCCTGCATCCCTGGTCGGCGCCTGGCGCCGCGCGGGTTGGCCGGAATCTTCCAGACTGTCGGCCGCCGACCAGCAAGGGTGACGGTACGCGGGTGTACACGAGGCACAGAACCGGAGGGACCGATGCCTTTCGCGGTGGACGGGGTGCGGGTCGGCCACTGGACCGACGAGGTGGCCCGGACCGGCTGCACCGTTGTCGTCCTTCCGCCAGGCACGGTCGGCTCGTACGAGGCCCGCGGCGGCGTTCCCGCCGCGCGCGAGTTGACCGCGCTCGAGCCGGACAAGGCGGTCGATCAGGTCGACGCCGTCGTGCTCACCGGGGGGTCGGCGTTCGGGCTCGCCGCCGCCGACGGGGTCGTGCGCTTGTGTGAGGAGGTGGGCCGCGGGGTCGCCACCCCGGCCGGGCCGGTGCCGATCGTCCCGGCGATGGCCCTGTACGACCTGGGGGTGGGCGATCCGGCGACTCGCCCCGACGCGACGAGCGGGTACCTCGCCGCCCGCGACGCCGCGCACGACCCGCCGCTGTCGGGGCGCGTCGGCGCGGGCACCGGCGCCTGCGTCGGGCACTGGCGGGGCCCGGAGGGGCGCCGACCCGGCGGGCTCGGCTACGCCGCGCGCCGCGAGGGCGACGTCGTGGTCGCCGCGGTGTGCGCGGTGAACGCCTTCGGTGACGTCCTCGCGGGCGAAGATGTCGGGGAGGCCGCCCGGTCCACCACCGCCGCCGCCGCCCTGTCGCGGCCCTTCGCGGTCGACGACACCCTGGCCCGCACCCACACCACCATCGGGGTCCTGGTGACCAATGCGGCGGTGAACAAGGTCGGCTGCCGGGTTGTGGCCCAGGGCGGCCACGACGGGCTCGCCCGGGCCCTGCACCCCCCGCACACCCGCTACGACGGGGACGCGTTGATCGCCGCCGCGACCGGTCAGGTCGACACGGCGATCGATGTCGTGCGCCTGCTCGCGCTGCTCGCCACCGCGGACGCCGTGCGCGCGGTTGCCGACCCCGACTACGCGTGAGACCCCGCCAACCCCCACCCGCAGCCGGCCGCGCCCGACCGCCGCGACGGCGACCACGTGACCCGCGAGTCGATGCCACGGCCCCGGCCGGGTCTACGCGAGCGCAAGTAGGCCAGGACCCGCGCCGCTATCCGCGAGCACGCCCTGCCCTGCGCTAGGGCGAGGGGAGGCGTTGTCGAGGTCCGGCGCTGCCGGCCGGCGACGTCGGGTAGACAGAAGCGCCGTCATCGGCGGTCGAACGGCCGCGACGACCAGGACGCCATCGTGATCGAGGCCAACGCCAGTGGCGCCACGAGGGTGGGCCGTTGAGTCGCCCCGCACCCAGGTGCGACGCGGCAGCTCCCAGCACATTGATCATTACGCCGGCGTAGGCCCATTCCTTCAGCCGCGGCAGACCGGGGGCGAGCAGCTTCACCTGGGCTACCCGCGCGAGACGCGCAGCATCCGGACGAGGGGCCCTCGTGCCGGTCACCAGCTGCATCTCCCTTCTGACCGCTCGCGAGGATGGATGGTGCGGACGTGCCCGCCGTTTTCCCGTCGCCGCGCGACAGGCGAGCTCGAGACCGGCTGTGCGATGCCCTCGATGCGGACCGCGAGCTCATCACAGATCTGCTGGTCGGTCCGGCTCGTCGCCCGTAGTCGATTCGTACCAGCACGAGAATTCGTCGTCGGCATGCCAGCGGCCCTCGGCGTCTGCGGTGGCAGTGAACGCGCCGCGGCCGCGCAGGCCGACGAGTTGTCCGGTGCCGGACCCGGGCTGAACGGTCCATGTCCCAGCGACATCGGACGGGCCGAGGTTGCGGCCGTGGACGGTGAGGATGAAGGATCCGGTGCGCCCATCGACGGTGCCTTCGATCCGCTCGATCCCTGCGAAGATCCCGCTGCCGTCGGGGCGCATGATGCGAACGTGGTCGGCGTAGCCGCGGCCGTCGATCCCGCCGGTGAAGCGCTCGGTGAGGACGGTGGACACGAGGGCGGTACCGTCCTCGTGAGTGCTGATGTCGTGTCGGTCGAAGCGGGTCACGTCGACGCGGCTGCGGTGCACGGCCGCTCGCGCCGGTGGCCGTTGGGTCTCGAGGGCGGCCGTGGTGTCGGCGAGGCCTCCCCACTGGAAGCTCATGGCTCGTTCCTTCCGTTTCCCAGCCCGTCGATCAGCGCCGCCGCGTCGTCGACCTGTCCGGAGATCGTGGTCGCCGAGCAGCCAGCCGGGCTGAGGCTGCGGCCGTTGTGCCGCTGGTCATAGGTCACGACCCCGGAACCGGTTCGCGAGGTGCTCGGCGACGACGTCGTGGTCAGTGGAGTCCACTGTGCGGCCACCCTCAGCCGACCGCGCGGGCGAAGGCCCCAGGCTCGTAGGAGCCTCCGCGTTGGTGCACGATCACGCCGAGGCGGTTGGCGGCGTTGATCAGGGCGACGAGGCAGACCAGCGCGGCGACCTGGTCGTCGTCGAAGTGCGTGCGCACCTGGGCCCAGGTCTCGTCGGACACGCCCTGGTGGGCGTCGGCGAGCCGGGTGCCCTCTTCGGCGAGGGCCAGCGCCGCCCGCTCGGCCGCGGTGAACACAGTGGACTCCCGCCAGGTGGCGACCAGATGTAGCCGGACCGAGGTCTCGCCGGCCGCCGCGGCCTCCTTGGTGTGCATGTCGACGCACCACCCGCAGCCGTTGACCTGGCTGGCGCGCAGTGACACCAGCTCCTGCGTCGACATAGGCAGCGACGATTGCGTGAGCACCATGCTCGTGTTGGCGAACCGCTTGGCGAAGCTGGCGCCGACCTCGTTGTCGAATATGTCGAACCGCGCGTCCATGGATCGGTCCTCCTCGGGGTGTGAGCTCCGTACCGGGCACCAGACGGCGGTGATCCCGCCCCGGTGACATCTCGAGGCGGAGACACTCGTCACCGACCGCGGCTGTCACGGTCTCGCGGCCAGCGGTGTCGTGGGGGCGACGGCAATGACCGTACGGACCTGGGAGCAGAACTATGCAGCCCGCCACCGACGCCTTTCTCGTCCACCGCAACCTGCTCTTCACCGTGGCCTACGAGATGCTGGGCTCCGCCGCGGACGCCGAGGACGTTCTCCAGGAGACCTGGCTGCGCTGGGCGGGCGTCGACCTGGACACGGTTCAGGATCAGCGCGCCTACCTCGTCCGGGTCGCCACGCGTCAAGCGCTGAACCGGCTGCGGGCACTGGGCCGGCGCAAGGAGTCGTACATCGGCCCGTGGCTGCCCGAGCCGGTCCTGACCACCCCCGACGTCGCCGACGACGTCGAGCTCGCGGAGAGCGTGTCGATGGCGATGATGTTGGTGCTCGAGACGCTCGCCCCGACCGAGCGGGCGGTGTTCGTGCTGCGCGAGGTGTTCGACGTCGGTTACGACGAGATCGCCGAGGCGGTCGACAAGAGCCCGGTCGCGGTCCGCCAGATCGCGCACCGGGCGCGCGCCCACGTCGCCGCCCGGCGACCCCGTGGGGCGGTCTCCTCGGCGCAAGCCCGGGGGGCGCTCGAGGCATTCCAGCGGGCGATCGAGACCGGTGACGTCCAAGGCCTGCTCGACGTCCTCGCGCCCGACGTCGTCGTGCTGAGCGACGGCGGCGGGGTCAAGCAGGCCCTGCTGCGGCCCGTCAGCGGCGCGGACAAGGTCGCCCGCCTGCTGACCGGTGGGCTGCGCCGGCTGCCCGCCGCCATGTCGGCGCAGCCGACGGAGGTCAACGGCTACCCGGCGTTGTCCCTGCAGCTCGACGACGAGATCGACACAGTGGTAGCGGTCCGCATCGACGACGGGCTCGTTACCGGGCTCTTCGCCGTCCGCAACCCCGCGAAGCTGTCACACATGCAGCGGGAGACACCCCTGCGCCGCTGAGGTCTAGGAGACGTCGGAGAGGTCGGATGGGGCTGGGGGACACGGACCACACCAATGATCGAGCGCTCCAGCATCAACGAAAGGCGCGTGCCGCGGGTGAACGGTGTGAAGGACTACTCCCAGGACCTCGTCATCTCCGCTGACGGCACGACGATCGGTGTCCGGCGGTTCGGTCGTGGACCGGGGCTCGTGCTGCTCCACGGCGGCGTGAACGCAGCCAAGCACATGATGCGGCTCGGCGAGAGGCTGGCCGATGCGTACACGATCTACCTGCCCGACCGTCGCGGGCGTGGCACGAGCGGCCCATACGGTAGTCGGTACTGCATCGGCCGGGAAGACGAAGACCTCGCCGCCGTGATCGACCACAGCGGCGCCGAGTTCGTGTTCGGACCGGCCGACGGTGGCCTATTCGCCTTGCACGGCTCCATCGGCATCAAGCGGGTCCGGCGGGTCGCCGCCTACGAACCGCTCCTGCTGCTCGACGACGAGGACGACGCCGCGATCCGACGCACGTTCATGACGATGCAAGGCCTGATCAGAATCCGGACGCCGAGGAGAGGCCATCGTCTTCTCCGCCGCCGAGACCGCCGGGCGGGCCGCCCATCAGGGCCATTTCCCGACGTGGCTCGCCGCCGTGCTACGTCACCTTCCCCCCGCGACGACGGGGCGACTGATCGACCTGCTCCTCCGGCTTGAGCCGGCACGCAGCGACGGGGTGAGTTGACGCCGGCTCCTCGACGCCCTGCCTCCCGAGCTCGACCTGGTGCTGAGTACCGCAGGAATGCTCGAGCAGTTCCGTCGCCTTGAAGCTGACGCGTTGCTCATGTACGGGACCCGTACCGATTCGATGTTCGTCACCACCGCCGCCGAGCTGCACCGGGTGCTGCCGAGCTCCACCGTGATGCCGTTGCCTGGGCTCAACCACGACTCGACCCAGAACTACGGCCAGCCCGCGGCGATCGCCGACGCGCTACGCGGGTTCTTCACACCATGAATGCACCCGGGCGGATCGATGGACGAGCTGCACAGAAGGAGACATAGTGTCGAAAGACAACAAAGAACACGTAAAGTATCAAGCTCTGGTGGAGCGCATCCTGAATGGACGGGGAACGACATCTCGCGAGCAGCGTGCTCAAGCCTTCCGAAACGCCGAACTGCCCGCGGCGCTGCAGACGCTGATCGGCAAGGTCGCCACCACTCCGACGCGGGTGACCGACGCCGACTTCACGGCGGCCAAAGCATCCGGCGCGAGCGAGGACCAGATCTTCGAGCTAGTGATATCAGCTGCGCTCGGCCAGTCCATCCGGATGTATGAGAGCGGACTGGCGGCGCTGGCGGAGGCAACCACCGAAGGAAAGGCGCCAAACAGTGCGTCTTGACATCCTCGACCACGGGTACAGCCTCGGGACCAAGGTACTGTTCACCCTCATCCGGGTGTTCACCGGACATCCGCCCCCGGATGCCGCCAAGCTGACTTTCTACCGACCCGGTTTCTACGGCACCGCCGCGAAAAAGCTCACCCACGAGGTGATGCGCGGCCCGTCGGCCTGGTCGGTCGCCGACCGAGAACTGATGGCGGCGTTCGTGTCGACCGTCAACGGCAGCGCGTTCTGCATCGGGGCCCACTCCGCGACCGCGGCGCAGGCCTACCAGGACCCTGCCAAGGTCGCGGCGGTGCTGGCCGACCCGGACTCGGCCCCGCTCGACGAGGGGCTGCGCGCCACCCTGTGGTTATTGGGAACCCTAACCCGGGAAGGAAGGGTGGACGCCGAGGCCATGCGCGCGGTGCTGTCTACCGGCGTCTCCCGCCAGCAAGTCGAAGACGCGCTCGCGGTGTGTGCGGTGTTCAACACCATCGACCGGCTCGCCGACGCCTTTGACTTCGAGCTACTTACCCCGGAGGGCTTCAACGCAGGAGCCAACTACCTGCTCAAGCGCGGGTACCGATAACGCGACAGCTTCGTGACGCCGCCGTTGCAACGAAGCCGGGCTCAATTGGCGGCGTCGACTTGACCGTGGCTGGCGCCTACGGCGCTGCCGACGACGGCGCCGTGGTGCCGAGGTCGTGCGCACGGAGACCATCGAGGACTTCCTGGGACGGTCCCGTAGTCGACGGTCGCGGTACCGGTGCCGGCCGCGAACTGGTGCAGCCGGATGCGCTCGACGAACTGGGCACGCGGGTTGACCAGCACGACATCGATGTCGGCCCGGTGCGCAGATGGTTGGCGGCCAGCGTGCCGGCGTAGCCGCCGCCGAGGACGACGACCTTGGTGGCGCAGGTCCGATCTGTCATGCCTTACCGACACCACCCGTAGTCGCCGTGTGACCGGTTACCGGCTCGGTCGACAGGCTGATGGCTCCTCGCTCACGGAGCACCGGGCTCTCCTGCCTGGGGCTCTCCTGCCTGGCTCGGGTGACGGGGTGGTGATGGCGGGACCGTCAGGTCGAGGGGCGGCACGGGGTAGTCGGACACGACGGTCGGCTCCTCCGGCACCTCGTCGCGGCCGAGGGCCTGACCGGGGAGCCGGCAGAGCTTGCCGCCGCGGTGCGCACGCAGCAGGCGCGCGCCTCGCCCGGTGCACCCGGCCGCCGGTGATCCGGCCGCTGTGGCCCGTGAGATCGACGCGAGGCGGGGCTGCTGCGCGGTCTCCGCGCGCGTGACCCATCCCGTCGTCCGGGACGGTCAGGCCGCCATGCCGAGGGCCGACCCGACGCGGCGCGCGGCGCCGAGCACCTGCTCCCCCGGCCGCTGCTGCTCGCCGGCCTGGGAGCCGAGCACGAGCAGTGCCCCGGTGAGGGCGGGCACGGCGAGCTGGAACCAGTGCAGCTGGCGCTGGGCCTGGGCGGCGCCGATCGGGAGCGACTCCGCGGCCTGGCTGAGCGCCTGCCCGGCCTGCTTGTCGGCCTCCTGCACGGCCTGCGCGGCGCCCCCGCGGCCCTGCTGGGTGGTGCCCCGGTCGAGGTGGGTCGTGGTGCTCGAGGAGACGCCCGGCGAGGCGTGGATGACGGCGTCCTCGACCTTCTTGCCCAGCACCCGGGTGTAGGCGGTCGTCGCGAGGGCGGCACCGGTGAGGACGAGCTTGGCCACTGCGGTAGCGGTGGCGCCTTTCTGGTAGGCGGCCCGCTTGCGGTTCGCGGCGAGCAGGCCGGCCCCGCCGACGAGGTGCGCGGCGATGAAGGCGGTGTTGACCGGGCTCCACTTCGCCCAGCCGATGCTCGTGATGCGGGCCGTGGTGCGCTGCTGGTCGGCTTCCTCCGCGGCGGCGTTGAGGCCGGCCACGCCGAAGAGCGAGCCGCCGAACCAGGCGGCGAGGCCCACGTCGTGGAGGGCGCGGAAACCGGTGTCGCGTGTGCTCATGGGAGGTGGTGCCCTCGCGGCGCGACGCCGCAATCGTCGACGGGGTCACCGCGAGAAGGCGGGTCGGGGGGCGGAGCGGTGGGTACCAGCGCGCGTGAAGCCCGCTCAGCTGCTCTCCGCCGGCCTGGTCGCGCGCAGCGTGGTCCGCGGCGTCCGCGACCCACAGGCCACCGACCGACGCCGCCCGGAACCCCCGGCCCCCGACACCCCGCCCGGCTCGCACGCCTCCGGACCGACGGACATCCCGCCCGTCGGGTGGTGGCAGATCGTGCGGCGGGCGTTCGCCGAGAGCAGCAAGGACAACGTCAGCATGCTCGCCGGCGGCGTCGCGTTCTTCGGCTTCCTGGCGATCTTCCCGGCGCTCATCGCGCTGGTCTCGCTCTACGGGCTCGTGGCCGACCCGGCGCAGGCGGCGCAGACCCTGGAGAGCGTCACCTCGGGGCTCCCGGAGAGCGCGAAGCCGCTGGTCGCCGAGCAGTTGCAGTCGGTCGTCACGAGCAGCAGCGGCGGGCTGACGACCGGTCTGGTGATCGCCGCGCTCGCCGCGCTGTTCAGCGCCTCGAGCGGCACCCAGAACCTCATGGCGGCGGTGAACATCGCCTACGACGAGACCGAGGGTCGCGGCACGGTGAAGCTGCGGGCCCTGGCCCTGGCGCTGACGCTCGGCGCGATCGTCTTCGTGATCGTCGCCATCGCGCTGGTGGCCGTGGCGCCGATCGTGCTCGACCATCTCGGCGGCCCGGGCCAGGTCATCGGACAGGTGGTGCGCTGGGTGCTGCTCATCCTGCTCGTGGTGGTCGGACTCGCGGTGCTCTACCGCGTGGCGCCCGACCGCGACGCCCCCCGCTTCCGCTGGGTGACCCTCGGCTCGGTGGCGGCGACGGTGCTGTGGCTGGTCGGCAGCGTCGTGTTCAGCGTCTACGTCAACAACTTCGGCAGCTACAACAAGACCTACGGCGCCCTCGCCGGCGTCATCGTGCTCATGCTGTGGATGTACCTCACCAGCTACATCGTGCTGCTGGGCGCCGAGATCAACTCCGAGTCGGAGCTCCAGACCGTCAAGGACACCACCAAGGGACGCCCGAAGCCGATGGGCTCGCGCGGAGCCGCGAAGGCCGACGACGTGGTCGCCGGGCGGAACGGCTAGCCCATCGGGCCCGTCAACCCTGGAGGTCGTGCAGCGATGCCGCGTAGGCGTCCGCGGCGGCGGTACGCGCGGCCAGCACGCGCGAGCCGGTGCCGGTCAGCCGGTAGCGACGTGCGTCGTCGGGCGACCGGCGCACGAGCCGGTTGCGCGCCAGGCGGTGCAGCGAGGCGAACACCTGCTGAGCCGAGGGCTGCGGGGTCCCGCGAGCACCCTCCTGGAGGCCCTGCAGCACCCCGTAGCCGTCACGGTCGGCCGAGGCCAGGGCCGCGAGTACGAGCGTGTCGCACCGCTCGCGGTCGCGCAGCCCGCTTGGCCGGGGCGTGGTCGCCCGGTCCCTCCGGGTGGTCGGGGTGCTCACGCCGCGCTCCTCCCCTGCCCCCGCAACAGTTCGAGCAGCTCGGAGAGCGACTGCACCACGTGACGGGCCCCGGCCTCGGTGAGCTCGTCGTCGGAGAATCCACCGGTGCGCACCGCGAGGAACGGCACCCCGGCGCGGACGCCCGCCTGACCGTCCCAGATCGAGTCGCCGACGAGGACCGCGTCCGCGCCGCCCGCACGCCGCAGCGCGAGCTCGACCAGGTCGGGAGCCGGCTTGCTCGCCTCGACGTCGCCGGAGGTCACGACGTCGTCGGCGTAGCGCCGACCGTCGACGAGGCCGAGGAGGTGCTCGGCGTGCTCGCTCTTCCCGGAGGTGGCGAGCACGAGCCGCAGACCGTCCTCGCGCAGGCCGGCGAGCAGTCGCTCGGCGTCGGGGAATGCCGCGACCTCCCCGATCAGGGCATCGAACTCCTCGCCGTGCGCCGCGCGGACGTCGTCGCCGTAGTCCGACTCCGCCTGTTCCCCGGCCACGTGGGCGACGAGCTGGTCGCCTCCCATCCCGACGGCGCGGTGCAGGTGCCAGATCGGGAGGGTGGCCCCGAAACGGCGGAACGCCCGGTACCAGGCGAGGGCGTGCTGGTAGTTCGAGTCGACGAGGGTGCCGTCGACGTCGAGGATCGCGGTGTCCGGCATGGCGGCGAGAGTGCCCGCTGGCGGCCTGCCACCAATCTCGGCGCGGCCGGCGCGCCGCGGGGCCTGCGGTTGTGTTCCCGGCCCGGGACCGATAGCCCTTCACCGTGAATCTCGCCGTCGCCGGCATCGTGTTCGGGATCGTCGCGCTCGCGGAGCTGCCCGACACCAGCTCACTGGCGGCCGTGGTGCTGGGCAGCCGCTATCCGCCGCGGCTCGTCCTGATCGGGGCGATCGCGGCGCACGCCGTGCAGACCGTCGTGTCGGTGGCGGCCGGGAGCGTGGTGGCGCTGCTCCCCCGGCGGCCCCTGGAAGCCGCGCTCGCGGTGGTCTTCCTGGTCGCCGCGGTGCTCGTCGTGCGCGAGGACGACGACGATGACGACGACGAGCCGCGCCTCGACGGCCGCCCCGGGACGCGGCGGCGGGTGGTGCTCACCGCCTTCACCGTCGTCCTGCTCGCCGAGCTCGGCGACCCGACCCAGATCATCACCGCGACCCTCACGGCCCGGTACGGCGATCCGATCGCGGTCGGGATCGGATCGCTCCTCGCGCTGTGGGTGGTCTCCGCGGTGGCCGTGTACGGCGGCGACCGGCTGCGCCGCGTGGTGCCGGCGCAGTGGCTGACGAGGGCCGCGGCGGCGATCCTCGTGGTCCTCGCCGTGCTGAGCGGGGTCGACGCGATCAGGGGGTGAGGGGAGCTGGAGCTCGACAGCCGTCCGCCGCGCGGAGCGGTGCGATCCCGCGGTCGCCGGCCCTATCCTGGGACGCTCCTGGTCCCGGTCTCGGCGGGGTGTCGGACGTGAGCGTGCGCGGCATCGAGCTCCACGAGATCGAGACGGTGCTGGTCCTGGCCGAGGAGCTCCATTTCGGACGGACCGCGGAGCGACTGTCGCGCCGCGGCGCGCGGCCGGGGGCCCCGCCCATCCCCGGCTGCTGCCCGCCACACCGACCGGGGCCGTGGTCGCGAAGGAGCTCCGGCTCTGGGCCCGCGACCCGATCCGCCTGACCTGCCTGCTGATCGCCGCCATCGTGGGTCCCGCGGTGTGCGTCGTGCCGGCGGTCAGCCTGCACACCACGGTGATGCTGCCCTTCGCCGGGGCGATGGCCGCGCTGATCGCGGGTGCGTGCGCGTGCAACCTCTACGGCAACGACGGCACCAGTCTGTGGCTGACGATCACCACACCCGACAGCGCGGGACCTGACGTCCGCGGACGCCAGGTCGCCTGGCTGGTCGTCGTCGCGCCCTACACCGTGGCGCTGACCGCGGCCTTGACCGCGCTGGCCGGTCAGGACTGGGCCTGGCCCTGGGTCCTGGCCGGCGTCCCCGCCCTGCTCGGCGGCGCCGCCGGCCTCGCCGCCTACACCTCGCTGATCAGCGTCCAACCGCTCGACGACACCGGCGGGCCCACCCCCGAATGGTCGATCAAGGTGCACCTCGCCCTGGTCGCCGTAACACTTACCGCCGCGCCACCGGCCGCCCTGGTCGCGGGAGCCACCCTGACCCACCACCACGCTCTGGCGTGGGCCGGCGTTCCGCTCGGGGTTCTCACCGCCGTGGTCGGGTTCGGCCTGCTGGGGCGGATGGCCGCTCGGCGCCTGCAGTCCCACCAGCTCACCATCCTGGGCACTCTTCGAGGCCCAGGGCCCCCGAAGCTGACCCGAGCTATGCAGCTGGTCGGTCCGGGGGGATGACCTTGTCGCTGGCGGCGCCGGACGTCGTTGCCGCCTGGTGGTAGTGCTCGGCGAGGTGCCGTTGACCGGTGGTCGGGGAGATCACGTCGTGGGTGAGCACGGTGAGCGGGAGCTCGATGATCCCGTGCACGCGCAGGGGGGTCAGCCGACGCATCAGCACCAGGCCCGACGTGAGGAGCCCGGCCGGGATGCGGGTGATGCGCGGGGTCGTGCCCAATGCGCGGAAGGCTTCCCGAGCGATCTGCTCGTGGGTGAGGACGTCAGGGCCGCCGAGCTCGACCTCGCTGGCGCCAGCGGTGAGGGCGTCGGCTGCCGCCGCGGCGATGTCGGCGCCATCGATGGGGTTGATGCGGAACTGGCCGTCGCCGAAGACGTAGACGCGACCCTTGCGGGCCATGTCGAGGTACGGGTCGAAGTCGGAGAAGAAGCCGTTCGGGAACAGGATCGTGTACGCCATCCCGGAGCTGCGCAGGTCGTGTTCGAACGCGCGCTTGGCACGGACGAGTTGCAGCTTCTCCAGGGCCGGTGAGCGGACCACGGAGGAGTAGACGAACTTGCCGACCCCGGCCCGGTCGGCCTCTTCGAGCAGGTTCCGGTTCGCCCTGTAGTCCACATCCCAGCAGGTCTGGCTGCCCCCCTTGCCCACGAGCCCGATGGCGCTCACGACCGCATCGATACCGTCGCAGCAGCCCGCGAGCGCCTCACGATCGGTGGCATCAGCCGTGAACACGTCGTCGACCGCGTCGCGGACCGGTTCCACGCGCGCGGAGTCGCGGGCCAGCACCCGAACATGGTGCCCGCGGTCCTTCAGCTCCCGGACGATATGCCTTCCCAGATAGCCGGTTGAACCGGCAACGAATGTCCTCATTGCTCGGTCTCCTGTTCCCTCGTGTCCTTGGGCGTTTGCCTAAAGCGTATGCCCAGGAGCGTCTCTGTCAAGGAGCAGTCGGCGACCTTGACACCACAGGGGGCGAACTCCTACGATTTGGGCAGATGCCCAAACAGGAACCGCAGTCGGGTGCTGAACCAGCCGAGTACTCGACCAGGGAGCGGATCGTTGAGGCTGCCGTAGAGCTGATGGCCGAGATCGGGATCGATCGGGTGCGGACGAGGTCGATCGCCGAGCGCGCGGGGGTCAACCAGGCGCTCGTTCACTACCACTTTGGGTCGGTCTCTGCACTGGTGATGGAGGCGGCCGAGCATGCCCTGCTTCAGGAGCTCGGGCCGTCGATCGACGCGCTGTCGTCAGGTGCGACACTCGACGACGGCATCAAGGCTCTGCTCGAGTGGATCGAGGACAGTGGGCCGCGGACGCCAGGCTCACGGATCCTGGCTGAGGCGATGGTCAAGGCAACCAGGGATCCGGCGTACCGTCGATGGACGCAGAAGGCGTCGCAGCGGTTCCGCGGGATAATCCTCGACCGACTCACGGCTGCCTACGACAGCGACGAGATCGATCCCACGCTGGATCTGGGTGCCACCGCGACTCTGCTTGCGGCGGCGTTCGACGGTCTGCTATTTCATCGCCTCGCAGACTCGACGCTAGACATCGGACCGACTGCTCGGCCGATCAGCCTGATGCTCGGGACCACGACACGGTCCGGACCTCCCGGATCTACCTGCCGATGAACAGGACCGACCTCGCCGTCCACACTGACGAACTCACCTGGCAACGGTCAGACCTCTTCGGCGACGAACGGCCCGTGCCCGTCCCCGTGTCCTGGTAGAGGATTGGACTGCGGCGGCGCCAGTCCGTTGAGCCAGCGTGGAGTACTCCTCGCGGATGTGGGTCTCGAAGGCCACCAGACGGGTGGGCGAGTCCGGGCCCGACCGCGGACCTCCACCCCGTCTCGACCCGTCAGTGGAGGCGCCGCGGCGCGCTGGACGCGACGATGGTCCCGTGCCCGACACCGTTCCCACCTCTGCCACCGACCTCCCCCGTCTGCCCTTCTCCACCCCGGACCCGCTCGGCCTCGCCCCGGCGCTCGGACCGCTGCGCGAGCACTCCCCCGTGACCCGGGTGCGCACCCGCGTCGGCGACGAGGCGTGGCTCGTCACCGGGTACGCCCAGGTGCGGACCCTGCTCGCCGACCCGCGCCTGGGGCGCTCGCACCCCGAGCCGGAGAAGGCCGCGAGGCTCCACGACGGCGTCCTGCTGGGCGGTCCGATGGGCGACCACGAGCAGGAACAGGCCTCCCACCAGCGGATGCGTCGGCTGCTCGCGCCTGCCTTCTCCGCCCGCCGGATGCGCCGCCTGGCCGACCACGTCGGCGAGCTGGTGGACCGCATGATCGACGACCTGCTCGCGCGGCCGCGGCCCGCGGACCTGCACGCCGCGCTCGCCGAACCGCTGCCAGCCCTGGTCATCTGCGAGCTCCTCGGTGTCCCCTTCGAGGACCGGGCCCGCTTCCGCGCCTGGTCCACCGAGGCCGCGACGATCGACGACGCCGCGGTCAGCCGACAGGGCATCACGGCCCTGGGGACCTACATGGCCGGCCTGCTGGACGCGAAGCGGGCCGACCCCGGCGAGGACGTGCTCTCCGACCTGCTCGCGGTGCAGCGCGAGGACCCGGCGCTGACCGACACGATGGTCACCGGGCTGGCGACCGCGCTGCTCTTCGCCGGCCACGAGACCACCGTCAACCGCATCGACGCCGGGGTGCTGCGGCTGTTCCCCCACGACGGACGCTCCCCCGGCCTCCCGGCGGGTGCCGAGGACGTCGCCCGTGTGGTCGAAGAGATCCTCCGCCTCCCGGTGCCGGGCGGCGGCCGGGGCGGCGGCCTGATCCGCTACGCGCGCAGCGAGGTCGAGATCGACGGCGTCGTGATCGCACCCGGCGACGCGGTGGTGCTCTCCATCGGTGCCGCGAACCTGGACCCGACGGTGTTCGCCTCGCCCGCCGAGCTCGACGTGCACCGGTCGGAGAACCCGCACCTGGGCTTCGGGCACGGGGCGCACCACTGCATCGGGGCGAGCCTCGCGCGCGTCGAGCTCCGCGAGGTGTTCGCGGCGCTCCCGGCGCGGGTCCCGACGCTGCGGGTCGCCGTGCCCCCGCAGGAGCTGCGCTGCCGCGAGGAGAGCCTCACCGGTGGTCTGCTGGAGCTGCCGGTCACCTGGTGAGCGTGGCCCTCACCCGTCCGGGTGGGGATGCAGGCGCCGGTGATCAGCTCGGCGGCGCCGACCACCACCACCCTCCACCCGGTGGCACTGATCGGGTCGAGCTCGTCGGCCTCGAAGGCCACCTCACCCCCTGCGATCGCGGCGTCGAGCGTGCCGCCCCCGCTGGTGCGCACAGTATGATGGACAATCATTCGGTAAACTAGGGTGGCGAGCAGAAGGGAGGCAGGCCGTGACCTATGTGATCGCCGAGCCGTGCATCGACGTCCTGGACCGCTCGTGCGTGGAGGAGTGCCCGGTCGACTGCATCTACGAGGGCGCCCGCGCGCTCTACATCCATCCCGACGAATGCGTCGACTGCGGTGCCTGCGAGCCGGTGTGCCCGGTCGAGGCGATCTACTACGAGGACGACGTGCCGGAGGCCTGGTCCGCGTTCACCGAAGACAACGCCCGGTTCTTCATGGAGCCCCTCGCCGAGGCCACCGGACCTCTCGGCTCGCCCGGCGGTGCCGCCAAGCTCGGCAGGGCGGGCGTGGACACCGCATTGGTGGCCGGCTATCCCCCGCGCGATGATGTCTAGGTGTCCTCGAGCCCACGGGCTGACGATCAGCACGCTGCCCGCGCGGCGCCCGCTCGCCGTCGGCTGCTCGAGCTGCTCCAGGACGGAGCCGTCCACGACGCGCGTCACCTCGCGGAGGCCACCGGCCTGCACGTGACCACCGTCCGCTTCCACCTCCAGATCCTCGAACGGGCCGGGCTGGTGTCCAGTCGCTCGGACCCCCAGGGTCGCTCCGGGCGGCCTCGCACCGTCTACACCGCCACCGGCGCCGACGAGGCCGACCTGCTGCGCCGCGACCTCGCCGCCTACGAGGACCTCACCGACGCGCTGGCCATCCACCTCTCCGACCGCAGCGACGGCCCGTCCCGAGCGGCCGAACAGGCCGGGGCGTCGTGGGCCGCCCGCCTCGACCCGGCCGCCGGCCCGGTGCCCACCGCCGCGGACGCCGCCACCCGGGTAGGCCAGATGTGCGCCCGGCTGGGGTTCGCTCCCCAGCTCACCCCCACCGATTCCGATCGATGGCGGATCGAGCTGCGCGCATGCCCCTACCGCTCGGTGGCACGCGCCCACCCCGACGTCGTGTGTGCCCTGCACCGAGGGCTGATCCGCGGCACCCTCGAGCAGGCGGGTTTCCCGCAGCTGGGCTCGACGCTCGAACCCTTCGTCGAGCCCGAGCTGTGCATCGCCCACCTGGGCGCCCCGCCATGACGCCCGTCGATCATCTCTGGCTCCTCAGCGGCCCTGCTCGGTGAACGGCTCCCCCGCTCCGACGTGGTGGACGGCGCGCACGCGGACGAGGGTCGGGTCGTAGGAGACCGCCAGGGCGGCGGCCTTGCCGATGTGCTCGCGGACCTCGGGCCGGGCCAGCGCCGCCTCGTAGGACTCGCGGCTGGTCCACTGCGCGTAGTTGATCACCCGGCTGCCGTCCAGACTCGCGTGCAGGTTCGCCGAGACGAACCCGGGGTCGCCGACGAACACCTCGACGGTCGCGCGGTCGAGCGCGTCCACCAGCTCGTCCTGGTGCCCCGGCGCGACGGTGAAGACGTTGACGAGGGTGACCTGCTCGCCCTCGGTGTCGACGGCGATCGTCGTGGTGGTCATGCGGGCTCCTCGGTTGATGTCAACACCCTGACACAAGAACGGTAGAACCGGAGCCGTCGTGTGTCAAACTCCTGACATGCATCGACCGGCCGTCGAACCCGCCACCGAGAAGCTCGGCTACCGGCTCAAGCGTGTCGCGTCCGTGCTGCGGGCGCGGATGGACGAGGGCCTCCGACCGCACGGGCTGACCGTGCCGCAGTACGCCACCTTGGAACTGCTCGAGGAACACCCCGGGCTCTCGAACGCCGAGCTCGCACGCGGGGCCTTCGTCACCCGGCAGTCGATGAACGTGGTGCTGCGCGGACTGCAGGACAGCGGGCTCGTGCACCGCCCCGCGACGAGCGATCACGGGCGCGCGCTGCCGGCCCACCTGACCGACGAGGGCCGGCGCCGGCTCGAGGCCGCTCGCGAGGTGGTCTACGCCCTGGACCGGCGCATGGCCGACGCGGTCCCGGAGGAGCGTCGCGCCGATCTGCGGGCCGACCTGGACCGGATGGCCGACGCGCTCGGCGTCTGAACCCCGGTCAGCCGCCGGGTCGGCGCAGGACGAGGTTCAGCGCCTCCAGGCTCAGCGGGCAGCGGTCGTCCTCGGTGAGCAGGGCGACGTCGGTGCGGACGATCCCGCGGTCGGGCTTGGAGCGCGACGGGCGGGCCTCGTCGACCGCCACCCGGAGCCGTACCGGCTCCCCCGGCCGCAGCGGGGAGGACCAGCGCAGCTCGTCGACGCCCGGCGAGCCGAGGCTCGCGACGGCGGAGATGTAGTGGTCGCAGTAGAGCCTCATCATCAGACCGGCGCTCTGCCAGCCGCTGGGGATGAGCCCGCCGTAGGGCCCGGTCGCGGCCCACCCGGGGTCGGTGTGCAGGCGCTGGGGGTCGTAGCGGACGCCGTACTCGACGATGTCCTCGCTCGTCAGGGAGCGCCACCCGTACTCGAACGTCTCGCCCGGCCGGTAATCCTCGAACCACCGGTCGTCGATCGGGCTCGCGAAGTCGCGCTCACCGAGCGCACGCGTCGTCACGTGGGCGGACACCATGGCGGCGATCCTGCCCGTGACACCGGTCGGGGACGTTCGCGTCACCCGAGTGGCCCTCTCTCGTTCGTCTCGATGATGTAGCGGGCTACCGCCGAAGCAGCCAACTCCGTGGCGGCGCGCCCGATGGGCCAACGACAGGAGTTCTCCATGACCATGCGTCGCATCGCGTCCGCCGTCCTCGCCGGGAGCGCCCTCGTCGCGGCTCCCCTGATCACGGGCGGCGTCGCCTCGGCCAACACCTCGGCCGACCACCACGCGGGCAAGGGGAGCCTCGTCTACGCGCCCGTCAACGCGCCGGTGCAGACCAACACCTGCGGCAACACGATCAACACCGTCGGCGAGCTGAACCCGGCCTTCGGCAACACCTGCGTGGCCGATGGCGGCGTGAAGAACAAGGACAGGGTCTCGACCGGGTCCACCACACACAGCTCCTCGACCCCGGAGGTGCCGACGCTGCCGCTCTCCTGACGCACACGAGGCGCGCGTCAGGACCGTAGGGCGACGGCCCGGGCGAGGAGGTAGCGGCGTTCCGGGCTGCTCGCGGTGCGGTGCGCGGCGAGCCGGTAGTGCTCGCGGGCCGCGTCGACGTCTCCGGCGAGCTCGAGCAGGTGGGCGCGCACGGCGGGCAGGCGATGCTGGCCGGCGAGGGGGCCGTCGTCGAGTCCCTCGAGCAGGCGCAGCCCGGCCGCGGGGCCGTCGGTCATCGCGACGGCGACGGCTCGGTTGAGGGTCACGACCGGGTTCGGGGCGATGTGGTCGAGGACGGCATAGAGCGTCGCGATCTGCGCCCAGTCGGTGCCGTCGGTGTCGGGCGCCTCGTCGTGCAGCGCGGCGATCGCCGCCTGCAGCTGGTACGGCCCGAGGGGTGGCCGGGCGAGCGCGACCTCGACGAGCGCGGTGCCCTCGGCGATCAGGTGCGTGTCCCAGCTGCCCCGGTCCTGCTCGGCGAGCGGGATCAGGTCGCCTCCGCTGCCGGTGCGGGCCGGGCGTCGCGCGTCGGTCAGCAGCATCAGGGCGAGCAGGCCGGCCACCTCGCCGTCGTCGGGCAGCCGTCGGTACAGCATGCGGGTGAGCCGGATCGCCTCGGCCGCGAGGTCCGGCCGCACCAGGTCGCTCCCGGACGTCGCGGTGTATCCCTCGTTGAAGATCAGGTACAGCACGTGCAGGACCACCGCGAGACGCGCCGACCGCTCCGGGGCGGGCGGTAGCTCGAAACGGGCACCCGCGGCACGGATCTGCTGCTTCGCGCGGCTGATCCGCGGGCCCATCGTCGCCTCCGGCACGAGGAACGCGGCGGCGATCTCCGAGGTGGTCAGGCCACCGACCGCGCGCAGCGTCAGCGCCACCTGCGAGGCCGGGGTCACCGCCGGGTGGCAGCACAGGAACACCAGGGTCAGGCTGTCGTCGACGCCGGAGGCCCGCTCCGGGGCCGTCGCCTCCGGGCTCAGCCCGGCCAGTGCCGCCGCGGTCTCCTCCCGCCGCCGGCGGGCGGTCTCACCGCGCACGTCGTCGATCACCCGTCGGGACGCGACGGTGGTGAGCCACGCCCGCGGGTTGTCCGGCACACCGCCGGTGGTCCACTGCTCGGACGCCGCGAGCAGCGCTTCCTGCACGGCGTCCTCGCAGGCGTCGAACTGCCGGTAGCGGCGGACGAGCGCGCCGAGGACCTGGGGCGCCAGTTCCCGCACGAGGTCCTCGACCCGCATCGTCCCCGCTCCTTCGTCGGTGCCCGGTCGTCACATCTCGAGGCCGGCCTCGAACATGATCGGCCGCACCTCGACCCCGAGCTGGTCGATGCTCGCATCCGGGATCCGGCCGGCCAGTTCCAGCGCCCGGTCGCGGTCGGCGACGTCGACGAGGTAGTAGCCGCCGAGGAACTCCTTGGCCTCGAGGTACGGCCCGTCGGTGATCACCGGGACGCCGTTGCGGACCCGGACGACGGCGCTCTGCGACGGGTCACCGAGGGCCTGCGTGACGACGAGCTCGCCGGAGTTCTGGGTTGCCTCGATGAACGCGGCGTGGCCGTCCATCAGCTTCTGCTGCTCGTCCGGGCTGAGCGCCTCGAGGACCGCGGGGTTGTTGTGCAGCACCAGCAGGAACTTCATGGGGTCTCCTTCGGATCGACGGCCCGGAGTGGGCCTGGCGCCGAGGAGTCGGAGCAGGGCCGGTCGATTTGACCTCCGAGCGGAAGAAGTTCGCCGCGAGACCTCCTTCGACGACGTCTCCCGAGCGGGCGCAAGGTGTGCACATCGGCTCCGATCTCCTGGTGACGACGCCCGCGAAGCACACCAGGAGGAGTTCGAGATGACCAGCGCGACCGCGCCCGAGGACCCCGCCGCCGATCCCCCGCCGCGCGTCGGGCGGCGGACCTGGCTGGGCCTGGCTGGGCCTGGCCGTCTTCGCGGCGCTGACTCTGGTGTGTCGACGGGCGGCGACGACCTGAGTGGACCCGCTCTGCCCCCGGGCGGGCCCGCTCAGGCCTGCTCGATCCGCACCATGTTGCCGGCGGGGTCGCGCACCGCGGCGTCCCGCACGCCCCAGGGCTGGCTCGTGGGCTCCGAGAGCACCTCGACCCCGGCGGCCGACGCGACCTTGTCGAACGTCGCGTCGAGGTCGTCGCAGCGCAGCTGGACCATGCCGAGCACCCCCTTCGCCAGCAGGGCGGCGAGCGCGTCCCCGTCCTCCTGGGACTTGCCCGCGTGCGGGGGCGAGAGCACGATCCCGATCTCGGGCTGGGTGTCGGTGACCAGCGTGACCCACCGGCCGTAGTCGTTCCCGACGTCGTTGCGCACCGTCATGCCGAGCGTGTCGCGGTAGAAGCCGAGGGCCGCGTCGACGTCGTCGACCGCCACGTGCACGCCGCTGAGGGAAATCGTCATGGGCGCAACGCTAGGCCGGGGTCCACGACCGGGGCTTCTCCGAAACTGCTCTCCTCGTCAGGGCCACCCCTGCGGGGCCGGGTGACGACCATCGTCTGGCACGTCGGCAGCGTCCGCAGTGCGTCGTGGGCCCGCGCGCGGTAGGCCGACGGGGTCTCGCCGACGAGGGCGGTGAACCGGCTGGAGAACGAGCCGAGACTCGTGCAGCCGACGGCGAAGCACACCTCGGTCACGGTCAGGTCGCCGCGGCGCAGGAGGGCCTGGGCGCGCTCGATGCGGCGGGTCATGAGGTAGGAGTACGGCGTCTCCGAGTAGGCCTCGCGGAAGCGCCGGCTGAAGTGGGCGGTCGACATCAGCGCGGTCCGCGCCAAGGCCGGGACGTCCAGCGGCTGGGCGTACTCGCGGTCCATGCGGTCGCGCGCCCGGCGCAGTCGGCGCAGCTCGTCGAGGTCGGCGCTCACCCGGCCATCCTCCCCGATCGCGTCCGTGTCGTGGGAGAGGCGTCCGCCGGCTGCTCCCGGAGCCCCTCGCCCATGATCAACGGGTACCGAGCGGGGTCCGCGGAGATCCACCACCCTCACAAGTGCCAGTTGATCAATTGCGGCGGGAACAAGACGTTCTGACGAGGGCGGGTCGACGGACACCGGAGGGGCCCTTCAGCCCTCGATGACCCGCGGACCCTCCTGTGCGGCGGGCCTGCCACTGCGCAGCATGAGCGCGAGGGGGACACCGAGCGCGGTCAGGATCGCGGTGACGACGAGCAGGTCGTTGAGAGCGGTGATGAAGACCTGGCTCTGCAGGTGCTCGTACACCGAGTACTGCTCGAGCAACGCGCTGCCCGACCCGCTCGAGGAGCCGGACGAGGCCGCACCCGACGACGCGGTGCCGGAGGTCGGAGAGGACGACATGAGCCCCGTCCGGTCCGCGAGCCCCTGGGCCTGCTCCAGGGTCATCAGTGCGGTCATGGCGGCGAGGCCGATGGCCGACGAGGTGCGCTGCACGACGGTGTTGAACGCGCTGCCGCCCGAGGTGCGATCCGGCGGTAGCGAGGAGAGGCCGCCGGTCATGATCGGCATCATCGCGAGACCGATGCCGGCCGCGCGGACGGCGAGGATGAGCTCCAGGTGGCCGTGGGGGGTGTCCGGCGTCAGGCTCGCCATGTCCCAGGTGGTCCAGGCGACGATCGAGAGCCCGATCGCGGCCGGCCACCTCGCGCCGAACCGGTCGTAGATCTGCCCCGCGACCGGCATGATCACGGCCATCACCAGCGCCTGCGGCAGCAGGAGCAGGCCCGTGTCGAACGCTCCCATGTCCTGGAACTGCTGCAGGTAGACCGGGATGTAGAACAGCACCCCGAACAGCCCGACGGACACGATCGCGATGAGGATCAGCGAGTTGCTGAACGCCCAGGTCCGGAAGACCCGCACGTCGAGCAGGGGCTGGTCGACCTCGAGCTCGATGACGACGAACAGCGCGATGGCGAGCACGCCCAGGGTGAGCAGGATGAGCGTCGGGTAGGACGTCCAGCCCCAGGTCGGTGCCTCCGAGAGGGCGAGCAGCAACGAGAACGCGCCCACCGCGATGGCGAGGAAGCCGGGCAGGTCGAACGTCGTGCCCGGCTCGGGACGGAAGCGCGGCAGCAGGAAGACCGCGCCGAGGACACCGAGCACGCCCACCGGCACGTTGATGAAGAAGATCAACCGCCAGTCCACGTACTCGACGAGGTAGCCGCCGAAGGTCGGGCCGATGGCCGGCGCGAAGACGATGCCGAGGCCGTAGATGCCCATGGCGGCGCCGATGCTCTTCTTCGGCACGATCTTGTAGAGCATCGAGAGCGCGACGACGGGGATGATGCCGCCGGGGACCGCCTGCAGGATGCGGAACACGATCATGCTGTCGACGTCCCACGCCAGGCCGCACAGCGCCGAGAAGACCGCGAAGCCGATCATGGCGAAGGTGTAGGTGCGGCTCAGCCCGAGCCGGGCGCCCAGCCACGCGCTCGCCGGGACGATCACGCCCTCGGCCAGCGAGTACGCCGTCGAGACCCACTGGATCTGGTCGGTGGTGGCGCCGAAGTCGTTCTGCATCGTCGAGATCGCGACGTTGACGATGCTGATGTCGAGGACCGACATGAACATGCCGACGACCAGGACGAGCAGCGGCACCAGCCAGTTCGGCCGTGGCTCGGGCTGGGCCGGCGCCGTCCGGGCGGCCGGGGTGGCGGGCTTCGCCGGCGCGGGCGGAGCGGCGGCACCGGCCCCGTTGCGGCGGGCCCCGTCACGGGGTCCGTCCGTCGCGGGCCGGGCGGGTGCGTGGCCGTTCCCCGTGGTGTCCGGGACCGTCGAGCCGGGATGTCCGTCGTCGAGCGCGGTCGGGGCGACCCCGACCCCGGTCTCGGTCGACATGCGTGGGCTCTCCTCCTCGCCGACGGCGTCACGTCACCCGGCCGAACCGTAGGACGAGGCGGAGGGGCTTGCGCGCCGATGTGGGAGACGTCTCCCAGAATCGGCGCGGCCCCGGCCCGGGGCCCTAGGTGCCCGGCTTGTGGATGTCGACCGTGACGTTCATGCCGGGGATGAGGTCGACGCCCTGGTCGTCGTCGATGCCGATGCGCACCGGGATGACCTGGGTGACCTTCTGGAAGTTGCCGCCGGAGTTCGACTGTGGGAACTGCGAGAACACCGCCGCCGCGCCGCCCTGGACCTCCTGCACCGTGCCGTGGAAGCGCCGGCCCGGGTAGGCGTCCACCGTGAAGTCCACCGGCCGGTTGACCTCGACGCCTTTGATGTCGGTCTCGTCGACCCGCGCGGTGACATAGACGTTGGCCGGGTCGTAGGCCACCGCGAGCTGGGTGCCCGCGGTGACGTAGGCGCCCTCGGTGGTGTTGGAGTTCGCGACGACACCCGCCGCGGGTGCTCGGATCGGGAGCTGCGGCTGCACGTAGGCGCCCTGCTGCTGCACGCGCCCCACCACCTGATCGCGGCGCAGGACGCTACCGACGGTGCCCGTCCACCCGACGAGCGTGCCGCTGGTCGGGGCCACGAGCGGGATCTGGGTGCCGTCGATCTGGGCGTTGTCGGTCGAGACGACCTTGCTGGAGTTGATGAAGTAGTTCGACGTGAAAGCCGCGGCCGCCAGTACGGCCAGGATGGCGATGATCGCGAGCGAGATCTTCGTCGAGCGTTTGAGCCCGCGCCGCGCCGTCCCCCCTTCGGCCGGGGTGCCCTCGGCAGGCGTCCCATCGGCCGGCGTCGCGTCGTCGACGGACGTGCCCGTGCTCCCCTCGGGATCCTCCGGGGCGCTCACGCCCCGCCGCCCAGGAGGACCTGCTGGCCCTCGGAGAGGCCGCTGGTGATCTCGGTGCGGTCGGGACCGACGAGTCCCGTCGTCACCGGGGTCGGTACCTGTCTGCCGTCGCGTTCCACGACGGTGACCGTGGCCTTGTCCCCCTGCCGATGCAACGCCGCGTTGGGCACGCTGATCTTCTGGTCGGACGACGCGGTGATGACCGAGGCCCGCGCGGACTGCCCGTCGTGGACCCGGGGGTCGCCGTCGGGCAGCGCGATCGTCACGTAGTACTCGACGCTGCCGCCGAGCGCCGTCGAGGACGGCGCCACCGAGAGCACGGTGCCGTCGAAGGTGTGGTCCGGGATGGCGTCCAGCGAGACGGTCGCGTGCTGCTGCGGGGCGATCTTCGCCGCGTCGATCTCCTGGAAGGGGGCGACGACGGCGAAGTGGGCCAGGTTCTGCAGCACGAGGAACTGGGTGCCCCCCGGACGTGCGGGTGATGCGGGCGCGGCCGCCGCCGCGGCCCCGGCCCCGGCGGCGGCCCCCGCCGCCTGCGCGGCACCGGGGATCGGGGCGTCGCTCCCCGGCGCGAAGGGTGTGGTCGACGAGGACGGGGCGACGAACTCCCCCACCGCCCCGTTGAGGGCCGACACGGTGGCGGCCACCGGAGCGCGCAGTGTGGTGTTGTCGAGGCCCTTCTGGGCGAGCGCGACCTGGGCGCGCGCGCCGTTCACGGCGGCGGCGGCCGCATCGAGGCTGTTGGGTCTGTCGGCGCTGGCGGAGTCGAGCCCGTTCTGCGCGCTGACCTGGCCCTGGCGCGCGCTGGCCACCTGCAGGTTGCCCGCGGCGGCGTCGACGTTGCGCTTCTGCTGCGCCTGCGCCAGCTGCTGCTGAGCGGTCTGGACGCCCTGCTGGGCCTGCTGGACGGCGTACTGGTCGGCCGGGATCTGCTGGCACGGCGAGGCGGGGGCCGCCGCGTAGTTCCCCGTACAGCCGGTGATCGCTGCCGTGAGGGCCGCCTGGGCCTGGGCCAGGCCCGCCTGCGCCTGCGGGATCGCTGCCTGGGCGGCCCGGATCGCGGCATCGTCGGAGGCGAGCGTCGCGCTGACCTGGCGCTTGGTGGCCGAGACCACCGAGGAGGCGGCGTCCACCGAGTTCTGGGCCCCGCCGACCGCCGTGGCGTCCTTCACCCGGTTGTAGTTGGCCTCCTGCGCCGCCAGCTGGGACTGCGCCTGGCGCAGTTGCTGGCGGGCGTTGAAGTCGTCGATGGTGGCGAGGATCTGGCCCGGCGTCACCTGGTCGCCGACCGCGACCCGCACCGAGGTCAGCTGGCCGCCGGTCGGGAACCCGAGGTTCGTGGAGCCGAGCGCGGAGACCGAGCCGCTCGACTCCACACCGGTCTCGACGGCCGCCCGTTCGACGCGCGCGGTCTTCGGTGGGCCGGCGCTCTGGGAGCCGCCACACGCACCTACCGTGAGGGCAGCCACGACGACCAGTGCGGGGAGCGTCGTCCGTCGGACGGAGCAACGGGTCACGCACGGAACAACGCGTGGACATGATCTGGGATACGACTCCCGGTCAGGGAGTCACCTCGCCCGGTGATCACCCCGCCGGGCGCCAGGCGTCGAGGACGTCGGCGGGTAGGTCGCCCCGCCGTCCGGTCGCGTCGGCCAGACCGACGCACCGGTCGCCGAGGAAGACACCGAGACCGTAGCGGACCCTCGGCGTCCTCTCGTCGTGCCCACCCTCGATGCCCCCACCCCCGATGCCTGAGCCCTGGCCCAGCACCGCCACCCCGATCTCGTACTCGGCGGGATAGCCGACCTCCGCGACGTACTGGACCCGGAACTCGTCCGGCGCGATCCCGGGGGGCGGGCCACCCCACCCGGAGGTGAGGATCTCGTCCTGGAGGGCCGCCACGCCGTCGGCGTACCAGGAGAGCAGGGCGACGTTGTTGACGTGGCGGTTGGTGTCGATGTCGCCGATGCGGGCCCGCAGCGAGACGGCGAAGGGGTAGGCGGCGCGGTCGCGGCGCTCGGGCCCCGGCTTCAGGGCCGGCGGAGCGTCGGGCTCGTCGAGCACCAGGCCGGCGAGGTCGGAGCGCAAGGCGTCCGGCAGCTGCGCGGGCCCGGCGTCCGTCGCGAAGACCGTCACAGTGTCGCCGAGCGCGACGCAGCGGTCGTCGGAGAAGACCCCGTAACCGTAGGTGAACGACGAGTTGCCGACCCGGCGGATCCCGACGCCGATGCGGTACTTGCCGTCCCAGCGCATCGGTGCGAGGCGGTCGACGTGCTGGGCGGCGAGCAGGACCCGGAACGGCCCGAACTCGCCGTCCTCGACCAGCCGCCGGAACGCCGGCAGCTCGACGGCGACGCGGACGTCCTCGAACCACCGCGCGACCCCGGTCGTCGAGATCGTCCCGTCCGGCCCGAGGTCGGAGTAGCGCGGCGCGACGTCCCGCAGGATCGGGTAGGCCCCGGGGTGGGTCAGCGCGCAGGGGACGATGTCCGACATGGGGACATCGTCGCCGCACCGACCGGGACGGCGCCCCCGGGCCGGGCCGACGTCACAGGCGCGCGGCTCAGACCCCCGGCTCGTCGTGGTGCGGCCCGCAGAAGCCGCCGCCGACGAAGACGTCGGTCCACGGGTCGGAGGGGAGGTCGCGGTCGGCGTAGGCCTCGGCGTCGTCGGCGGAGCGGTACCCGAGCTCGGCGGCGCCGGTCAGCGAGAACCGCCGGCGGGCGTTGTCCGAGACCCCCCAGACGACGCGGAAGCCCGGCGCCCGGGCGGTGAGGGCCGCGTCGACGAGGCGGGCGACGTCGCCGGGCGAGAGCCAGGTGGCCAGTGCCCGGGCGTCGGGCGGCTCCTCGAAGCACGAGCCGATCCGCAGGCAGACCACGTCGAGGCCGTAGCGGTCGTGGTAGAGGCTGCCCAGCGCCTCGCCGGCCACCTTCGCCACCCCGTAGAAGGTGTCCGGCCGCGCCGGCAGGTCGTCGGGCACCGGGTCGACGGCGGGGTGGAACCCGGCGGCGTGGTTGCTGCTGGCGAAGATCACCCGCGGCACCGCGGCGCGGCGGGCGGCCTCGAAGACGGTGAAGGTGCCGTGGATGTTGACCTCGAGGATCTCGCTCCACGCCGCCTCGCCACTGATCCCGCCGAGGTGCACGACGGCGTCGACGCCACGGCACGCGTCGGTGAGCGCGTCGAGGTCGGTCACCGACGCCGTCACCACTTCCTCCCCCTCCCCCGAGTCGTCGATCGCGGCGACGTCGAGCAGGCGCAGCGTGCGGCCGGCACGGGCGAGGCGGGGGCGCAGCATGCCGCCGACGCGTCCGGCGGCGCCGGTGATGAGCAGGGTCTCGGTCACGGGGACATCGTGCCCGGTTCGCCGTGACGGGCCCTGGGGTAGCCGCCGGCATGGGCGACTACGAGCACACCGCCACGATCCGCCGGCCGCCGGACGTGGTCTTCGACTACCTGTCCTCGGTCGAGAACCTGCCGTCCTTCTTCGACAGCATGAAGGACGCGCACGCCGAGGGCGGCGACGACGTCCACGTCATCGCCGACGTCGAGGGCCACCGCTACGAGGGGGAGGCCTGGATGCACGTCGACCCCGACGCCAAGCACGTGCGCTGGGGCGCGGAGAGCACCAGCGGCTACCACGGTGAGCTGTTCGTGACCGGGATCGGGGACGAGGAGTCGCGGGTCACCGTCACCCTGCACACCGAGCACGCCGACGGGCCCGGCATCCGCGCCGGCCTCGAGCAGACCCTGGCCAACCTCAAGACCCAGCTCGACGGAAGCAGCACCGAGTCCACGGGCTGAGACCCCCGACGACGGGCACACCAGGCAAACCCCAGCGGGGGCGTGAGGCCTGCGTGCTGCACCCCTGATCTTCGATCGCGCGCGGGTGAGGTGACCATGGCGCGACTGCGGCCGATGCGCGCGTCCGCCGGCGACCCGCCCGAGGGGGACGGCTGGGCCGTGGAGTTCGCGTGGGGCGGCGTCCGTGCCCTCGTGCGCACCGGTCCCGACGGCGTGACGATCACCGGTGAGGACGGCGCCGACCTGACCGGGGCCTACCCCGAGCTGGCCGACCTCGGTGGCGGTCGCGAGCTGCTCCTCGACGGCGAGATCGTCGTGCTCGACCGGCACGGCCGACCCGACGCCGCCCGCCTCGGACGTCGCCGGGACACCGCGGCACCGGACCGGCGCCTGGTGGAGGCCGCACCCGTGACCCTCTACGTCATCGACCTGCTGGCGGTGGACGGCGAGGATCTGTGCGACCGCACCCTCGACGAGCGCCGCGCGCGGCTCGACGGGCTCGACGTCGGGTCGTGGTCCCACGCCGCGGTGCCCCCGTCCTTCACCGACACCGGTGCCGCGGAGGTCCTCGAGGTGGCGCGCGGCTACGGGCTGGGCGGCGTGGTCGCCAAGCGCCGTTCCTCGCGCTACGAGCCCGGTGCGCGGTCGGACGCGTGGGTGGAGTCGGCGGTCCCGAGCGAACCCGCCGACTCCGGGTCCACCGACCGGCTGGCCACCTACACGCGCATGCGCGACTTCGGCGCCACCCCGGAACCGAGTGGCGGCGAGTCCGCAGGAGGCGCTCCGCTCTTCGTCGTCCAGCGTCACCGTGCGCGGCGTCTGCACTACGACTTCCGCCTCGAGATCGACGGAGCGCTCGCGAGCTGGGCGGTGCCCCGGGGGCCGACCCTGGACCCGTCGGCGCGACACATGGCGGTGCACACCGAGGACCACCCGATGGACTACGCGTCCTTCGAGGGCGTCATCCCGAAGGGCCAGTACGGCGGCGGTGACGTGATCGTGTGGGACCGCGGCGTCTGGCACCCGGCTCACACCGACGACCCCGCGGGCGCGGTCGCGGCCGGCGAGCTGCACTTCGACCTCGAGGGCGAGAAGCTCGCCGGACGCTTCGTCCTCGTCCGCCGCCGGCCACGCGACGGCGAGCGGTCCGGCAAGGAGCAGTGGGTCCTGGTGCACAAGCACGACGATCACGCGCGCGACGGGTGGGATCCCGAGGAGCACCCCCGCTCGGTGCTGACCGGACGCACCAACGACGAGGTCGCCGCCGCGCCGGCGGCGATGTGGCAGAGCGGCGCGCCGGCCGAGCACGCCGAGGTGCCGCTCGCCGCGGCCGACCCCGGCCAGCAGGCGGCGGCCACCGACGGGGAGCTGGCCGCGCTCGACGCGTTGCCCGGCGGCGGCACGTGGTCACTGGGCGGCCGGGAGCTCGTGCTGAGCAACCTCGACAAGGTCCTCTTCCCCGGCGGCGCCGCAGCACCGGTGACCAAGCGCGACCTCATCCGCTTCCACGCCCGCGTCGCGCCGTACCTGCTGCCCTACCTGGCCGGACGACCCGTCAACCTGCACCGCTACCCCGACGGCGTCACCCGCCCCGGCTTCTGGCAGAAGGAGGTGCCCGGCCACGCCCCGGACTGGCTCCGCCGCTGGCACAACGCCGAGGCCGCGCCCGACGAGACGCAGCACTACTTCGTCCTCGACAGCACGCCCGGGCTCGTGTGGATGGCCAATTACGGGGCGATCGAGCTGCACCCGTGGACCTCCCGACTGCCCGACGTGCACCAGCCCACCTGGGCGCTGATCGACATCGACCCCGGCCCGGCCCTCGGCTTCGACGACGTGCTGGTCCTCGCCCGCCTCTACCGCACCGCCCTGGAGCACCTGCAGGTCGAGGCGACGCCAAAGGTCACCGGCAAGCGCGGGATCCAGAATCTGGGTGCCGATCGCGGACGGCTACACCTTCGACGACACCCGTGCCTGGGTGGAGAAGCTGTCCCGCGCGGTCGGGAAGACGGCGCCGCAGCTCGTCTCGTGGGAGTGGCACACCGATCGGCGTCAGGGGCTCGCCCGGCTCGACTACACCCAGAACGCGATCAACAAGACCCTGGTGGCCCCGTTCAGTCCCCGTCCGGCGCCCGACGCCCCGGTGTCGACGACTCTGCGCTGGGACGAGCTCGACGACCCGGACCTCGCGCCGGACCGCTGGACGATCCGGACGCTGCTCGACCGCTTGGCGGAGGCCGGCGACCCGCTCCGTCCGCTGCTCGGGCGGGCGCAGACCCTCCCCCCGCTATGACACCCCGATCATCGCCGCGACAGGCGTCGTAGCGCCCCGGCCCGGGTATCGGGGAAACTCACGAGGAGTCCCGACGAGACGAGGAGTCCCCGTGCCCGAGATCGTCCGCGTCCTCGGCCTCATGACCGCGCTGCCCGGCGCCCTGGTGGTGCTCGCGATAGGCATCGCCCAGGTCTCGCAGACCAGCCAGCACAACTGGGTCATGTTCATCATCGGCGGGGTGCTGTTCATCCTGACCGTGCCGCCGCTGCTGCTGGGTTCCTCGGGGAGCAGCGGGCGCACGACGTCCGACCGGGGCGCGAAGGGCTCGGTCCCGGGCCGCGCCGGCTGAGGGGCGCGGCGGCGCAGACACCCGCTCGCCCGCCGTCACGCCTCGACCGTGGGCGACGCGTCCTCGTGCCCGCCCTCGGCCACGGCCACCGCGTTCTCGACGCGGCTGAGCACGACGGTGCCCGCGACGATGCTCGCGGCCCCGGCGAGCCCGCCGACGGTCCAGGCGTCGAGCGGGACCCGGTCCCCGAACACCGCGAAGCCCCACGTCATGGCGACGAGCGGGTTCGCGAGCGTGATTCCCGGCTGGGCCCAGAGCAGGTCGTGGGCCTGGAGGGCCTGCTGGAGGAAGACGAACGAGACGGTGCCGCCGACGAGCACCCCGTAGGTCTGCCAGGCGGTGAGCACCGCGAGGAGGCCGTGGCCGTAGGTCGGACCCAGCCCGGCGAGCAGGGCGGCGTTGTACCCGTAGGTCACCCCGGCGGCGAGGCCGAACCAGAGGGCCCGGCGTCGCCCTCGGCCGCCGCGCCCGAGAACGGTGAGCACGGCCAGGACGACCACGACCGCGGCCGTCCCGACGAGCCAGGCCAGGCCCGACGTCGCGGCCGGGTCGCCCCCGCCGGGCACCAGGCAGAACAGCAGCAGCGCCAGGCCGAGAGCCATCGCGGCGATCGCGGCCCACGCCCGCCGCCCCATCGGGGTGTGCAGCAGGACGGCGCTGAGCACGAGGGTGAAGGGCAGCTCGGTGATCACCATCGGCTGCACCACCGAGATCGACGCCAGGGTCAGCGCCACGGCTTGCAGGACGAACCCCACGACGTGGCTGGCGATCCCCGCGGTCCACGCCGGGCGCCGAAGCAGGTCGAGCACCGCCCGCCCTCGACCCGCGGTCGGGTCGTGGTGACGCGAGGCGGATCGCTGCAGCACCGACCCGAGGGCGTTGGCGGCCCCCGCGGCCACCGCCACGCCCACTCCGGTCAGGAGCATCTCCGGGCTCCTCCCCGCGCTCGTCCTGCGGGTCAGTGCCCGATCCCGGCGCCCCCCATCGGCTCCGTGCCGTCACCGCACCGTGCGTGGCCGGAGACGGATGCCGCCCCTACTCCCAGGTCTGGCGCCGCCGGTACTGGTCGACGACGCCCGACGGGACGGAGCCGTGCGTCGGCGCAGGGAGGCCCTTCTGGCGGGCCCACTGCCGGGCAGACTCCAGGAGGCCGCGCACGTCACCCCGGCGCACCGTCTCCGGGGCCACGCCCTCGTGCGTGGTGGTGTCGTCGCGCTTGGCGTCGGACATCGAGCACCTCCGATGACCTCGTCGTCACCGTCGTCGTCGCGTAGCAGCGACGCTACTCCCGCGACGTGGGCGCGTCATCCGCGCCGCGCGTGCACCCCGCGCCGCGAGAGGCCAGGGTGACGTGGTGCTGCGACTCGGGAGGGCGCGCGATGGGCGAGACGGCACATGGCCACGGGCACGGGCACGAGACCTGGTGGCGGCGGCTCCGGCCCCGGCTGCCGACCCATTCGCACGACGCGGCGGACCGGCTCGACCGAGAGCTCGAGACCAGCCGGGAGGGGATCCGTGCCCTCTGGTGGTCGCTCGCGCTGCTCGGCGTCACCGCGGTCGTGCAGGCGGTCGTCGTCGTGCTCTCCGGCTCGGTGGCGCTGCTCGGCGACACCGTCCACAACGTCGCGGACGCACTGACCGCCGTCCCGCTCGGCGTCGCGTTCGTGATCGGGCGCCGGGCGCCGACCCGCCGCTACACCTACGGCTACGGGCGCGCCGAGGACGTCGCCGGGATCGTGGTCGTGCTGGTCATCGCCGGTTCGGCGGTCGTGGCCGGGTGGGAGGCGGTCGACCGGCTGCTGCACCCCCAACCGGTCACCCACCTGCTCGTCGTCGCCGTGGCCGGCCTGGTCGGCTTCCTCGGCAACGAGGCGGTCGCGACCTACCGCATCCGGGTCGGACGACGCATCGGGTCGGCGGCGCTCGTGGCCGACGGGTTGCACGCCCGCACCGACGGGCTGACCTCCCTGGCGGTCGTGGTGGGGGCCGGCGGGGTCGCGCTGGGCTGGGCGTGGGCGGACCCCGTCGTCGGCCTGCTCATCACCCTCGCGATCCTGCTGGTCCTGCGCGACGCCGCCCGCGAGGTCCACCACCGGCTCATGGACGCGGTGGACCCCGGACTCGTCGACGACGCCGAGGCCGCGCTCGCCGCCGTGCCCGGGGTGCGCGCCGTCGGCGGGGTCCGGATGCGCTGGATCGGTCACCAGCTGCGGGCCGAGACCGACGTCGTGGTCGCGCCCGAGCTCACCGTCGTGCAGGCGCACGCGATCGCGGTCGACGCCGAGCACGCCCTGCTGCACGCGGTGCCCCGGCTGGTCGGTGCCACGGTTCACACCGACCCTGCCCCGGACGACCACGACCCCGACCCGCACCGCGTCCTCGCCCACCACGACGACCGGTAGCACGCGTCCCTCGCCGAAACACGCTATTCCGAGCGAAGGGCACCTTCGGTCGACTAGATCGGCCAGGGGCGCCCCTCGCCGGAACGGGACTTGACCTCGACCCTCGTCGAGGTCGGAGGGTGCTCGACGAGTGAACCCGCATCGCCTGGAGGAGACCGGTGACCACCCCGCCGAGCACGTTCGACGAGTCCTACCGCTCCGGCGAGCCGCCGTGGGTGATCGACGAGCCGCAGCCGGCGGTGGTCGACCTCGAGCGCGCCGGCGACCTCGCGGACCCCGTCCTCGACCTGGGCTGTGGTACGGGCGAGCACACGATCCTGCTCGCCGGACTCGGTTACCGCGTGCTCGGCGTCGATGCCGCCCCCGCCGCCGTCGAACGGGCGCGGAAGCGTGCCCGCCGTGCCGGGGTGGCGGCCGAGTTCGCCGTGGGCGACGCGATGGAGCCGTCCGGACTCGGGCGGTTCCCGACCGTCCTCGACAGCGCCCTCTTCCACGTCTTCGCCGCCGAGGACCGAGCCCGCTACGCCCGCGCCCTCGCCGACGTCGTCGTGCCCGGAGGCCAGGTGGTCGTGCTCGCGCTGTCGACCCGCGGCCCCGGCTTCGGACCGCAGATCGACGACGACGCGATACCGGCCGCGTTCACCGCGCCGGCATGGACCGTCGAGAGCGTGCGGGAGTCGAGCTACCGGGGACGCGTCACCCACCCCGACCAGGCCGCGGCCACCGGACGTGCCATCGGCGAGCTGGTGGACCTGCCGGCGCTGCTCGCCCGCGTCCGGCGCGCGGGTGGCGACGGGGCAGGGTGACCACTTCCCGGGTCAGCGCAGGATCGCTTCCGCCGCGGCCTTCGCCCGCGCCGCGGCCTGCCCGCCGAGGATCGACGAGGTCACCATCGCGCCCTCGGCCAGCGTCTGGACCTGCTCGGCCGTCTCCCTCGGGTCCGGCAGGTCGCCGGCGAGCCCGACGAGGTAGTCCCGGAAGAGCTCCTTGTGCTCCCGGATCGCGGCGACGACGAGGTCGTCGGTGCCGCCGACCTCACCCCAGGCGTTGATGAACGCGCAGCCGCGGTAGTCCGGCTCGGCGAACCACCGGGCGAGCCAGTCGAACACCGCGAGCAGCCGCGCCCGGGAGCCGGAGTCGACCGGCGCGTGGGCGTCGACCCAGTCGCGCAGCCGGGCCCGCCAGCGCTCGTCGCGGGCGCGCAGGTAGCCCGCGACCAGGTGCTGCTTGGACGGGTAGAGCCGATAGAGCCGTGCGAGCGAGACGCCGGCCCGGTCGCGCACCTCGTCCATCCCGACCGCGTGGATGCCGCGCGCGTAGTAGAGGGCCTCGGCCGCGGTGAGCAGCCGCTCCCGGGCCTGTTCCTGGTCCACGACACCGCCTCCCGTGACCCGTCGCTTCCGCGCCGAGAACGACCGTTCTAGGCTAGCCGAGAACGCTCGTTCTGCCACGCGCCACGTTGGAGGTCCCGATGGAGGGTCGCCCGCCCTACCCGCCGTTCGACGCCGAGTCCGCAGCGATGAAGGTCCGGTCCGCCGAGCACGCGTGGAACACTCGCGACCCGGAGAAGGTGTCACTGGCGTACACCGAGGACTCGGTCTGGCGGAACCGCGACACCTTCGTGAGCGGGCGGGAGGAGATCGTCGCGTTCCTGGCGCAGAAATGGGAGCGCGAGCTGGACTACGCGCTGCGCAAGTCGCTGTGGACCTTCGCGGGGAACCGGATCGCGGTGCGCTTCCAGTACGAGTGCCGCGACACCGACGGGCAGTGGTGGCGGTCCTACGGCAACGAGAACTGGGAGTTCGCGGACAACGGGCTGATGCGTCGGCGGGAGGCGAGCATCAACGACCTGCGCATCGAGGAGTCCGATCGCCGCATCTTCGGTCCCCGTCAGGAGGACGACACCTCGGACATCCCGGTCCGGTAGGTGCGAAGCGCACCTCCCGCCAGCAGGACGGCGCGTTCACGGTCGCCGAGATCCATCGCCAGCTCGACCGACCGGCCGGCGTCGCTCTCCACAGTCACACGCGTCCCCCCGTGCTCGACGGCCTCGCGCACGCCCTCGAGGCGCCAGTGCTCGTCCCGCACGGTCCGGTCGTGGTCGGCCGGGTCGGTGAAGCGCAGCGGCAGCACCCCCTGCGCGACGAGGTTGTTGCGGTGGATGCGCGCGAAGCTGCGGGCCACCACCGCCCGCACCCCCAGGTACAGCGCCGACTGCGCCGCCTGCTCCCGCGACGAGCCCTGTCCGTAGTTCTCGCCCCCGACGACGAACCCGCCGCCGCGCTCGAGCGCCCGGTCGGCGAACTCCGGGTCGAGCCGGTCGAACATGTACCGGGCGCATTCCCCGATGTTGCCCCAGAGGCTCATCCCGAGACCGTCGGGCGCCATGTCGCCGGTCGAGACGTCGTCGCCGACGACGATGAGCACGTCCCCCTCGAGCGCATCCGGCAACGGCTCGCCCCGGGGCGGCGGCGCCAGGTGAGGACTGCGGACGATCTCGACGCGCGCCGCCTCCTGCGGTGGTAATGGCCGCACGATCGAGTCGTCGTCGACCGCGGGGGCGGTGGCGGGCGGCGTGCCGGTCGACGGCGGCTCGCCCAGCTCCCGGGGGTCGGTGATCTCGCCGCGCAGGGCCGTCGCGGCCGCCGTCGCGGGCGAGCAGAGGTAGACCTGGTCGTCGACCGTGCCGCTGCGTCCGGGGAAGTTGCGGTTGAACGTGCGCACCGACGGCTGCCCCGCCGACGGGGCCTGCCCGACGCCGATGCACGGCCCGCACACCGGCTCGAGCATCCGCGCACCCGCGACCACCAGCTCGAGATAGACCCCGCCGCGGACCAGCCGGTCGAGGATTTGGCGCGAGCCAGGCGTCACCGTCATCTCCACCGCCGGGTGCACCACGGCGTCGCGCAGGGCGGCGCCGACGATCGCCAGGTCGTCGTAGGAGGAGTTCACCGACGACCCCACGCACACCTGCACGACACCGGTGCCCGCCACGTCCGAGACGGGCACGACGTTGCCCGGCGACGAGGGGCACGCGATCAGTGGGACGAGGTCGCCCAGCTCCACGACCTCGTGCTCGTCGTAGGTGGCGCCCGGCTCCGCCACCAGTTCGCGGTACTGCTCGACACGGCCCTGGTCGGCCAGCCACTCGCGCACCCGCACGTCGGATGGAAAGACGGCCGCCGTCGCGCCCAGCTCGGTGATCATGTTGGTGATCGAGGCCCGCTCGAGCACCGACAGCGTCGCGACGCCCTCGCCGAAGAACTCGAACGCGCACCCGGCGCCGCCCGCGGTCCCGCGCCGGCGCAGCAGTTCGAGGATCACGTCCTTGGCCGACACCCACGGCGGCAGCGAACCGCGCAGCTCCACCCCGACGATCCGGGGGCACGGGATCGAGAGTCCGTCCCCGCCCATCGCGAGCGCGACGTCGAGGCCGCCCGCGCCGACCGCGAACATCCCGACCGCACCCGACATCGTCGAGTGCGAGTCCGCTCCCAGCAGCAGCTGCCCCGGCGCGGCGAACCGCTCGAGGTGCACGTAGTGGGAGATGCCGTTGCCGGGGCGGGAGTACCAGAGCCCGAAGCGCGCGGCGAACGACTGCAGGTAGCGGTGCTCGTCCATGTTGCGGTCGTCGACCTGCAGCACGTTGTGGTCGACGTAGAGCACCGCGAGCGGCACCGTGATCCGATCGACGCCCAGCTCCTCGAACTGCAGCGCGGTCATCGACCCGGTGGCGTCCTCGATGAGGACCTGGTCCACCGAGAGCTCGAGCGGGCGGCCCGGGGTGAGCTCCCCGCCGACGAGGTGCTCCGCGAGCAGGATCTGCACGACGTTGCGGGGCTCGCTCACGACCCGGCCCTCCCCTCGTCCGCACCGCGCGCACCACGCCCGACGGTGCCATCGTCGTCGGCGTGCTCGAGCCCGCCGCCCGACGCCTGATCGTGGCAGCCGCACTGCGCCTGCACGTCGCGCGCTGCCTCGGTGCCGGCACGCCGTGCGAGGACCTCGATGAGACCGCCCGCCGGCTCCGGATGCCCGGTGACCGGCTCGAGCGCACCTCCGGCCTCGTCTTCGAGCCCGACTACCCGGGCGTCACCGACGGCCCGCGCACCATTCGCGGCGGGCAGCGCCTCGTGCTCACCTGCCTCGCCCGCCACCGTGGCGAGCCCGCGGCCGACGTCGTCACCACCCTCGTCCTCGGACGCCCGCCGCAGGTCACCGCCGCGCCGCTGGGCACCGTGGGGCACGGTTGCGGGATGGGCCCCTTCGGGTAGCTCCCGATCCGTGACCCTCCTCCTCGCCATCCTGTTCTCGCTCGCCGGGGCGGCGCTCAACGCCACCGCGTCGGTGGCCCAGCGCGACGAGAGCCGCGAGGAGTCCGGCAGCAGCGCCTCGATGCTGGGCAGGCTGCTCGACCTGGCGAGCCGGCCGATCTGGTGGGTCGGCGTCGCCGCGATGATCAGCGGGTTCGCGTGCGAGGCCGTCGCCCTGACGATCGGCCAGATCGCGGTGGTCGAGCCGGTGATGATCGCCGAGCTCCCGCTCACGATCATCGGCGCCCGGATCTTCCTCGGCCGTCACCTCAACGCGCGGGCGTGGACGGCGATGGTGGCTCTGGCGGTCGCGGTCGCGGTGTTCGTCGGCGCGCTCGCGCCCGAGGGCGGCGACCCGGCCAGCGTGCCCCTGCACATCTGGCTGATCGCGGTCGGGATCACCGTGGCCGCCGCCGTCGTCTGTCTGGTGCTCGCCCGGCGTGGCGGCGGCACCCGCGCGGCCTTCCTCGGGATCGCCACGGGCGCCACCTTCGCGCTCATGTCGGCGCTGGTCTCGGGGGTCGGGGCGATCTACTCGGTCGGCGGGCTGGGCCTGGTGATGACGAGCTGGCAGACCTACGCGGCCATCGTCGCCGGCCCGTCGTCGTTCTTCCTGCTCCAGAGTGCGCTGCAGGCGGGCACCCTGGTCGCCTCGCAGCCCGGCTTCACCCTGGTCAACCCGCTGGTGTCGGTGTTCTGGGGCGTCCTGGTGTTCGGCGAGACGACGCGGACCGGGCTCTGGCTCGCGCTCTCCGGCGCCGCGGCCGTGGGCACCGTGGTCGCGACGATCGCACTCGTGCGTGCCACCGAGCGCCAGACGGGCCAGGCGGGCCAGGCGGGCCAGGGCGACGACGACACCGGGGACGACGACAAGGGCCCGGACGAGGACCGGGGCGATCCCGCCGGCGTGTCCGGCGAGCGGGAGACCCGATGACCGGCTCCGGCGAGCTCAGCTCGCCGGCACCCCCGGCCACGTGGCGACCCGCAGCTCCACGCGACCGTCGCGGACCCGGGTGGGGAACACCGCCGCGGGCGCGGTCGCGGGCCCGTGGACGACCCGCCCGTCGTCGAGCCGGAAGACGCTGCCGTGCCAGGGACAGACCAGGCACTCGGCGCCGCCGGTGGTGGTGAGCTCCCCGTCGGACAGCGGCCCCGAGGCGTGCGGGCACCGCTCCCCGAGGGCCAGGATCTCCTCACCGCGGCGGACGACGACGACCCCGACATCGCCGGCGGTGCGCGACACCGGCGTCCCCTCCGGCAGCTCCGCGACCGGGCCGACGTCGATCCACTCCTCGGGCCCGATGTGCGGGTACGACTCGGCGTGGTTGGGGCCCAGCGACTGGTGGTAGCTCAGGTGCCCGCCGAGCGCCGCCGCCGCGGACCCGACGGCCAGCGCCGCCCAGCCCCACAGCGCACCGCGGAAGCTGCGCCCGCGCGCCCGGGCCGCGAGGGAGGCGACGTAGCCGGTGAGCATCGTGATGTTGGCCGCCGCGTGCACCACCCCCACGCGCTGCTGCTCCTCGTGGGCCTGGGCGTAGTCCGCCCAGCCGGCCGCCGCGGTCGGGGCGGCGGAGAGCAGCCCGATCCCGATGAGGGCGGTGGCGGGCCGCCGGGTGCGCGGGAGGACGTCGAGCATGCCGGCCGAAAGGAAGCTGCCGAAGGTCAGCTGCGCGAGGACCGGGTGCAGCGGGTGCCCGATCGGCACGCCGTGCAGCACGTCGGCCACCCGCCGGTCGGTGAGCACGCGGCTCACGAGGTCGCGGGCCGGCGCCGCGATCTTGTCCAGTGCCGGCCAGGCGGCGAGCCGGTCGATGTCGTCGAAGGGGCGCACGGGGACCTCCGCGGTGGGGATCGGGCGAGGAGGAGTCGCCGATCGGCGGCGTCGGGAAACCCGGCGCGCGGACGAGGTGGGTTGCCCGAGCCCGGCGGCGGGAACCCGCCGGGCACCTGCTCGTCGGGCACGGCGGGCCGGTGACGGGTTGACCTCGCAGCCGGAACCGCTTCCTCCCCGAGACCGCGCCGGGCCGCGCCTCGGGGCTGCGCGAGAGGAGCCGTCATGACCGCGGTGACACGACTCCCCACCCCCACGGAAGACCACTGGCGCTGGCAGCGCCGGGCCGCGTGCCAGGGCATGGACGTCGACGCGTTCTTCCACCCGACCGGTGAGCGCGGGCACGAGCGCCGCCGGCGGGAGGACCGGGCGAAGCGGATCTGCGCGGGGTGCCCGGTGCTGGACGCGTGCCGTCGGTGGGCCCACAGCGTGGAGGAGCCGTTCGGGGTCTGGGGCGGCGAGTCCGAGGACGAGCGACGCGCCGTGATCCGTGCCGAGCGACGGGAGCGCCGGCTCGAGGCGCGACGGGCCGGGATCGTGGTCCGATGACCGTTGCCCAGGAACCCCTCTTCGTGCCCGACGCTGCCGCACAGCGGCGGAAGGCGCTGTTGACGATGGTCCGCGCCGCCACCGAGGCACTGATCGCCGCCGCACCCGGGACGATCCGGGAGGACACGGCCACCGCGCGCGTCCTCGCCCGCGCCCGGGCGACAGCCGAGGAGAACGACGGCACCGGCGGCCGCGCCGCCGCGGCCATCCGCACCGCGTGGGCCCACCTGTCGGCCGGTCAGGCCGAGGACGCCTTCCTGGCCCTGCAATGCGCCGGCGACGCCCTCGCCGGCTGGTAGGAGGAGGACACCGTGTCCGGGCCGGAGCCGACGGAGCCGTCCCTGTCGTTCGTCGGAACGGCCACGGTCCTGCTGCGCTGTGCCGGGATGCGGGTGCTGACCGATCCGAACTTCCTGCACCGCGGGCAGCGCGCGTACCTGGGCCACGGCCTCTCCTCGAAGCGGCTGACCGAGCCCGCGTGGTCCCCGGAGGAGCTCGCGCCCGTCGACGCCGTCGTGCTCTCCCACCTGCACGGCGACCACTGGGACCGGGAGAGCCGGCGGCGGTTGCCGCGCACCACGCCGATCGTCACCACGCGGCACGCGTCGCGGCGCCTGCAGGCCTGGCACGGCTTCCCCCGCGCGATCGGGCTGGACACGTGGGAGTCGCACACCCTCGCCGGCCCGAACGGGGCGACGCTGCGGGTCACCGCGCTGCCCGGCCATCACGCGCCCCGGCCGGTCGAGCGCCTGCTGCCGCCGGTGATGGGGAGCCTGCTGGAGTTCACCTCCGGCGACGGCACGGTGCTGCGTCGCGTGTACCTCTCGGGCGACACCCTGGTGTTCGAGGGACTTCAGGCGATCCGCGCCCACGTCGGCGAGGTCGACCGGGCGGTGCTGCACCTCGGCGGGACGACCCTGCCCGGCGGGCTGGTGGTCACGATGGACGGCCGCCAGGGTGTCGAGGCGCTGCGCACGATCTCGCCGCGGCGTGCCACCCCGGTGCACTACGACGACTACACGGTCTTCCGCTCACCGATGTCCGACTTCGTGGCCGAGGCGGAGCGCCACGGGTGGCTCGACCGGGTCGACCTGGTGGCGCGGGGGGACACCATTCGGCTCTGAGGAGCCTCGTGCGTGCGTTTCCGTGCCAGAGCACGGAAACGCACGCACGAGGCCGTCAGGCCGACAGCGCGGGCAGGACCTTCGTCGCGTACGCCGAGAAGAAGCCCTCCTTGTCCGGCCCGATCTGCTGGACGTACACCTCGTCGTACCCGGCGTCGGCGTAGGAGCGCAGCTGGGAGACGTGCTCGTCGACGTCCGACCCGCACGCGAACAGGCTCGGCACCGCGTCCCGCGAGAGCAGCTGCGCGGCCGCCTCGAAGTCCGCCGGCCGCGGCAGGTTCTGGGCGAGCTGCCCCGGGAAGGCGTCGTTGGGCCACGTCCGGTACCCGACGTCGATCATCTCCTCGCGGTCGGCGCCCCAGCAGACCTTCGTCCCGCCCTGGGTGGGCTTCCCCTCTCCCCCGGCCCGCCGGAAGGTCTCGAGCAGCGAGGAGTCCGGCGCGACGCCGCAGTAGCCGTCGCCGATGCGGCCGGCCAGCTCGGTGGCCTGCTCGCCGAAGCCCGAGACGTAGATCGGGACCGGGTTCTCGGGGAGGGTGTAGATCCTCGCGTCCTCGACGCGGTAGTAGGTGCCGCGGTGGTTGACCGTCCCGCCCTCGTGCAACCGGCGGACGATCCCGATCGCCTCCTCCAGCATCTCGAGGCGCTGTCCGATCGGGGGCCAGTGGTCGCCCAGGACGTGGTCGTTGAGCGCCTCGCCGGTGCCGACCCCGAAGACGAACCGGCCGTCGAGCTGCACGGACGCGGTGGCGGTGGCCTGCGCGAGGATCGCCGGGTGGATGCGGATGATCGGCGAGGTCACCGACGTGGTGATCGGCAGCGAGGTCACCTGGGAGAGCGCGCCGATCACGCCCCAGACGAACGGGCTCTGGCCCTGGACGTCGTTCCACGGGTGGAAGTGGTCGGAGATCCAGAGCCGCTCGAAGCCCGCGTCCTCGGCGCGCCGCGCCTGGTCGACCAGCTCGTGCGGGCCGTACTGCTCGCACGAGAGGAAGTATCCGTAGGAGGTCATCACGGCGGCTACCCCACGGGGCGCCCCGGCGGAACCGCCGGCCGTGCCCGGGGACGCGCACCCCGGAGCGTCGGCACGGGGTCACCGGACCCGGCGGCGCCCGGGATCGGGGGAAAGACTCCCGGTGCCGCTCGCCGTTCCGGGGTGCGCGTCGCTTGACACCTTTTCCGACGTCGCCGGGGGGTCACCATCGGGGGATCAGCCGGCGCCCCCTCCGTGGCAGTGCTCCGACCGGCTCGGCGGGATGTCGAGTGCCGGGTTCGCGTCGAAGAAGCCGACCGGCTTGAGGGTGAAGCCGGTGTATTCGACGGGCATGACCGGCCAGTCCTCCGGGCGCGGGAAGTGCGTGGTGCCGAACGTGTGCCAGACGACGATGTCCTCGCCGTCGACCGCGCGGTCGGCCTGCGTCCACGCCGGGAGCCCGGCGCCGCCGGGGTTCTGGTTCACGAAGTCGCCCGCCGGGTAGCGCTCGTCGGCCCGGTGCGGCGTGACCCAGAGGTTCTGCGTGGAGAACCCGGCCCGGGCGTGGATCGAGGACCGCTCGTCGGCGAGCAGCGTGGCCTTGTTCTCCGGGTGCAGCGCGTAGCCGACGGGGCGGCCGAGGGCGTTGTGCTTCTCCGGGTTCACGATGTGCCAGGTACGCACCACGGAACCGTCGTTGCGGCGCTTCGCCTGCTGCTCGCTGGTCAGCCGCGTGACCTTGCGGCGGAACGCGTTGCCGTAGGGGTTGTCCTCCCCCATCGGCACCCGCTCGGCCTCGACCTCGTCGACGGCGTTGCGGACCCCGTCGACGGTCATGTCGAGGCGCGCGCAGAACAGGTGCTGGTGGTACGGGGCGCCGAGCCCGGGGGCGACCTCGCTCGCGTACTGCCCCGGCGTCGCCGAGGCGAACACCAGACCGGTGGCCTTGACCTCGAGCTGGATCGTCCCGTCGAGGTAGAGGTACCAGTAGAAGCCGTAGTCGTAGTTCCCGATCGGCACGAAGAACGAGATCACCAGACGCCGCTGCCGGCGCACCTCCGATGCCTGGGTGAAGAACAGGTCGGTGTGCTTCCACAGCACGCCGTAGTCCTCCTCGTGCATGCAGATCGCATTCGTGATCGTGCGCGGGTGCCCGTCGTCGCCCGCGATCACGGCATCGGTGTAGTGGATGTCGCCGAGGCAGTCGCACCCCAGGCGCAGCGAATCGGCGTACCGGGCGAACATGTACTCGCCGCAGTCGAAGTAGTTCTGCCAGAACCGCACCGGGGCGGGATCGGCGTAGGGCACGACCATCTCGGCGACGCTCGCCCGGTAGACGATCGGTCGCCCGTCGAACGCGACCTGGTGCAGCGTCAGGCCCTCGCGCTCGTTGAACCCGTAGCGCAGGTCCCACTTCCCCCAGCGGACGTGGTTGCCCTCGACGGTGAAGCTGCGCCCCTCGGGCTGGGTGATCTCGATCGGCTTCAGCGAATCGAGCGGCGGGCCCTGGACGGCGGGGTCCTGGAAGTTCCCGGACACCTCCGGGACGGGCACCTGGCCGCTGTCGATCACCCGGTCGACGGTGCGGGCGGTGAGGTCGACGTAGGCGACGAGCCCGTCGATCGGGTGCGCCCACGGGTGGTCGGAGGGCCCGTCCTGACGGAACCCGAACGCGCGGGCCATGCGCCGGCCGACCTCGTCGGGGTAGTCGTACACGCCGGCCGAGAGCGGAACGGCGCGCACGGTCGCCGGGTCGATGCCCCGCGCCGCGAGTGCGTCGGTCCAGCGTGGGTCGGCGTTGAGGATGTCCTCCATCGGCTCGAACTCGGCGTCGATGATGGGCGGCTGGCCGTCGCGGGGCGGGTCGAGCTCGCGGGACGAGACCACGTCGCGGCGGGTCGCGGACACGACGGTGTCCCAGGAGCGTCCGCTGTCCAGATCGAGCAGGACGGCGCGGAAGCGGCGCTCGACGGGGTCGCCGTCGCGGTGGGCCAGGACGGTGGCCTTCTCGGGCTCCTCCAGGTCGGCGAAGCAGTAGCGCACCTGGTCGGTGAGCAGGCCCGCCTCGACGAGCACCTCGCGGACGGTGTCGAGCTCGGCCGCGGTCGGCATCGCGAGCGGGTGGGTGACCGAGCTGGTCGAGCTGGTGGAGGTGGTCGAGACGGTCCCGACGGGGGCGGCGGCGGTCATGGTGCTCCTCTCCGGAGATCGGACGGGGGTCAGACGGGGGTGGTGGCGGGTGCGGTGGCGAGTGCGTCGCCGGCGGCGGGGCCGACCGGGGCGCGCTCGCGGCGGACGAGGGCGAGCACGACCCCGACGGCGGTGACGACGGCGAGCAGCCCACCGATCCCGAGTGCGAGCGCGCCGGAGCCGCCGATGAGCGTCGGGAAGTTCGCGATCGTGAGCACCAGGCAGACCGCGAGGCCGAGGAAGCCCAGCGCCGGGGCGATCCGGGTGTGCCAGAGCCGGCGGTCGAGGCCGCTGCGGGCGAAGAAGACGATGACCGCGAGGCAGGTCAGCACCAGCAGGACGAGCACGCCGAGGGTGGCCGTGCCCGCGGCCCAGGCGAAGACCTGGGCGACCGGGTCCAGCCCGGCGAGCACGCAGATGGCGATGATCAGGAAGGAGAGCGCGGTCTGGGCCAGTGAGGCGGCGTGGGGCGAGCCGTGGCGCGGGTGGGTCGTGGCGAGGCGGGCCGGCATCGCCCGGTGGCCGCCGAGGGCGTACCAGTAGCGGGCGGCCACGTTGTGGAAGGACAGGATCGCGGCGAAGATGCTGGTCACGAGCAGCACGCTCACGACGTGCCCGGCCACGGGCCCGAGCCAGTTCTGCACCGTCGTCAGCAGCATCGTCCCCGGGTTCGCCGCGGCCTCGGCCACCGCGGCGTCGTCGCCCCAGGCGGAGACCACCGCCCAGGTGGAGATCGCGTAGAAGATCCCCACGATGGCCAGCGCGAGGTAGGTCGCCCGCGGGATGGTGCGCTGCGGGTCGCGGGCCTCGTCGCGGAAGACCGCGGTCGCCTCGAACCCGATGAAGCTCGCGACGGCGAACATGACGGCGATCCCGACCGCGCCCGAGGTGATCTGCGCGGGCGACAGGAACGCCGTCGAGAGGCCCTGCGCGCCGCCGCGGACGGTGACCACGGTGTCGAGCACGAGGACGATCGCGATCTCGGCGACGAGCAGCACCCCGAGGACCCGGCTGGAGAGCTCGATGTGGCGGTACCCGAGCACCGCCACCACGGCCATGAGGATCCCCGTCCAGGCCCACCACGGCAGGCTCGGGCCACCGAAGCCGGCGACGAGCTCGTCGAGCGCGGCGCCGACGTAGCCGTACACGGCGGCCTGCACCGCGGCGTAGGTGGCGAGCGCGAGGAACGCCGCGCCGAGGCCGAGCGGGCGCCCGAGGCCGTGGCGGATGTAGGTGAAGAAGGCCCCCGCGTCCGGCACGTGCGGGCTCATCGCGCAGAACCCGACCGCGAAGAAGAGCAGGACCACCGCGCAGAGCACGAACATCGCGGGGAACGCCGCGCCGTTGCCCGCGCCGATGCCGAGCGGGACGGCCCCGGCGATGACGGTCAGCGGCGCCGCGGCGGCGACGACCATGAACACGATGGAACCGGCGCCGAGCCTGCCGGACAACGTCCGGCTCGGTGCTCCGGTGTCGGAGGCGAGGGTCATGGGGGCTCCCGGAAATGGACGGAATGCGGACGCGGAGGTGACCGCGCTCGGTGTCGCGGGTCACGGTCACCGTGCCGTTCCCGCGGGGTCAAGACGTCGTTCCCGACCACGGGAGGCGGATCTCCGCTCGTTCTCACTGGGGGCGGACCGAATGGCGCCGCATTCTCGGAACGGAGAATCCCCGAGCGCGACCCCGGGCCGAGTGAGAAACGGCCGCGCCCGATTCCCGTTCGGATCGAGTGCCGCGCGGGAAGCGATTCCGTCGGGTGCCGCCACGCTCTACGGTACGACGGTGCGCAGCGACGGAGCCCACTCCTGGAGGCGGGTCCCGGTGCTGCGCGCGCGCTCGCCGGTTGCGGGCCTGCGGCGCCGGAGCCTCGGCCCGTTCGGGGTGCTCGCGCAGTCGGTGGCGACGACGGCACCGGCCGGCGCGGTGGCGGCCACTCCCCTGCTCGTCGCCGCGGACGCCGGGCGCGACGCACCGTGGTCGTTCGCTGTCGCCGCCGTGCTCGTCGGGCTGGTGTCCGCGTGCATCGCGGTGTTCGCCCGCCGGATGGCCGCCGCGGGGGGTCTCTACAGCTTCACCGCCAAGGGTCTCGGCCCGGGAGGCGCGTTCGCCTGCGCGGTGTCCGTGGTGGTTGGCTATGGGCTGCTGGTCGCGGCCGCCCTCGTCGGCGCCTCCTGGTACGCGCGGGCGCTGGTCGAGCGGCTGTGGCCGGCAGCCGCGGGCGACTCGACGCTGATCGGGGTCGCGGTGATCGTCGTGCTCGCCGTCGCGATCGCGTTCTGTGCCGTGCGGGGTGTCCGCCTCGCCGGTCGCGTCATGCTGGTGATCGAGGGCTTCTCGATCACGCTGATCCTCACGGTGCTGGTCGTGCTCGCGCTGGCCACCGCGCGCGGCTCCGCTCCCGGGCCGCCGCTGCCGGCCTCCGACGGGCTTGGTGGCGTGGCCGCCGGCGTGCTGCCCGCGGTCGCGGCGTTCATCGGCTTCGACAGCGCGACCGCGCTCGGCGTCGAGGCCCGCCGACCCTTCGCGACGGTGCCTCGCGCGGTCGCGACGACCGCCGGCGGCGCTGCGGTGCTCTACCTCGCCGCGGCGTTGGTGAACCTGGCGGCGCCGGGGGTGCTGCCCGCGCTCACCGTCGCCGGCACGCTGGGTGGCTCGGGGTCCGTGGCCGGGGTCTGGGCGCCGCTCCTGCTCGACGCCGGGATCATCGCGTCGTTCTCGGCCTGCACGCTGGCGGCGCTCAACACCCTGGTCCGGGTGCTCTTCTCGCTCGCGCGGGAGGGGGTGGCGCCGGCGCTGCTCGGGCGCACGCACCGTCGTCACCAGACCCCCGCGGTCGCCGTGGCGGCCGCCGTGCCCGTGCTGGCCGCGGCACCCGTCGTCGGGACCCTGCTCGGGGTGCCGCCGCAGACCCTGCTCGGCGGCGTGCTGGCCGTCGCCTCGGTGGGCTTCCTCACCGCCTACCTGCTGGTCTGCCTGGCCGCACCCCGCTTCCTCGCCCGGATCGGCGAACTGACCCGCGGGATCGTGGTCGTCGCCGCGCTCGCGGTGCCCGCGCTCGCCGCGGTCGTGGTGGTGGCCCTCGTCGTCGACGGTGGCGCCCTGCTCGCCCTCGTGGTCGCCGTCCTGCTGCTCGCCGGTCTCGCCGGGTGGCTCGCCCTGCGCCGCACCCGCCCGTCGGCGCTGGCCGGGATGGGGGTCTACGACGAGACGACGACGGCCGACGTGCACACCGGTGCGGCGCGGTGAGCCCGGCCGACACCGGCGCGATCGGTGGGCGCCAGCCGCAGGCGGTCCGCAGCGCGCTCGCCGTCCTCGAGGCGGTGGCGGCGGCCGGCGTCGGCGTCACCGCCAAGGAGATCTCCACCGAGCTGCGGATCCCGCCGGCCACGACCTACCGGCTGCTCAACCTGCTGGTGGCCGAGGAGTACCTCGTCCGCCTCCCCGACCTGCGTGGCTTCGCCCTCGGGCGCCGCGCGGCCAACCTCGCTCCCGCCCCGCTCGCGATCCCGACCGCCGCCCGCACGGTGATGGACGGGCTGCGCAGCAGGGTGCGATGGGGCGCGCACCTCGTCGGGTACGTGGGCCACCGCGTCGTCTTCCTCGACCCGGACCCCGACCACCCGCCCGCGGACCCCGAGGAGCTCACCCGGCACCCGCACGCCACGGCGGTCGGCCGACTGCTGCTCGCCGAGCACGAGGAGCACCTGCGGCACGGGTCCCTGGCCCGGCTGACCCCCACCACCGTGGTGGACCCGGGCGAGCTGCGCCGCCGGCTCGCGGAGATCGCCGAGCGGGGGATCGCCCGGCAGTGCGGCGAGTTCCGCGCCGACTACGGCTGTCTCGCCGTCCCTGTGCGGGCGCCCGACGACGCTCGGCTGGTCGCGGCGCTCGTCCTCACCGGGGCCGCCGCCCGGGTCGCCGCGGCGGGCATGGACCTGGTCGAGATCCTCGAGAAGCACGCCGCCGAGCTCGCGCCGCTCCTGGCGTGAGCCCGGTGCCCCCGCACGTCAATGGGGCAGCTTCACCACGGTGACGAAGAAGTCGTCGATCTGGCGGATGACCTCGATGAAGCGCTCGAAGTCGACGGGCTTGGCCACGTAGGCGTTCGCGTGCAGGTTGTAGCTGCGCAGGATGTCCTCCTCGGCCTGCGAGGTGGTCAGCACGACGACGGGGATGGTGCGGAGGGTCTCGTCGGACTTGATCTCCTCGAGGACCTGGCGGCCGTCCTTCCGGGGCAGGTTGAGGTCGAGCAGGATGAGGCCGGGGCGCGGCGCGTCGGCGTGCTCCCCCTCGCGGCGCAGGAACGAGAGCGCCTCGACGCCGTCCGGGACGACGTGGAGCTGGTTGCGCAGCTTGTGGTGCTCGAACGCCTCCCGGGTCATGAGGACGTCGCCCTCGTCGTCCTCCACGAGCAGGACGTCGATCTCGGCGGGGTCAGACACGGGCTTCCTCCTGGTGGTCGGACGCGGGGGACACCTCGGGCTCGTCGGGCGTCCCGTCGAGCTCGTCGAGCACGGGGAGTGCGACGACGAACGTGCTGCCGGGCGGCTCGGACTCCTCGAGCCAGATGGACCCGCCGTGGTGCTCGACGATCTTGCGGCACATCGCCAGGCCGATCCCGGTGCCCGGATAGGCCGACTTCGAGTGGAGTCGCTGGAAGATCGTGAAGATGCGCTCGGCGTACTCGGCCTCGATCCCCAGGCCGTTGTCCGCGAACCGCAGCAGCCAGCGGTCCCCGTCCCGCTGTGCGGAGACGTGGACGCGGGGCGGGTCGTCGCCGTGGAACTTGCACGCGTTGCCGAGCAGGTTCTGGAAGACGGTGGCGAGCAGCGCGGGCTCGGCCCGCACGCGCGGGAGCGGGTCGTGGGTGATCTCGCCGCCGGACTCCTCGAGGGCGCCGGCGAGGTTCTCGACCGCGCGGTCGAGTACCTCACCCGCGTCGAGGACCTCGCTGTTGCCGTCCGAGCGCCCCACCCGCGAGAACGCGAGCAGGTCGTTGATCAGCACCTGCATGCGCTTCGCGCCGTCCACCGCGAACTCGATGTACTGGTCGGCGCGCTCGTCGAGCTGGCCCGAGTAGCGGCGTGCCAGCAGCTGGCAGAAGCTGGTGACCTTGCGCAGCGGCTCCTGCAGGTCGTGCGAGGCGACGTAGGCGAACTGCTCGAGGTCGGAGTTCGAGCGCTCCAGCTCCCGCCCCGCCTCCTCGAGCTCGTGGCGTGCCGCCTCGATGCCGGCCAGCTCGGCGAGCAGGGCGCGCCGCATCGCCTCGACGTCGTGGCCGAGGGCGCTGATCTCCCGGGGGCCGCGGGTGGCGACGCGCCGTTGCAGGTCTCCGCCGGCGACCTCGCGGACCTCGGCCGCCAGGCGCTCGGCGGGGCGGACGACCACGCGGTGCAGCCAGGCCAGCAGCGTTGCGAGCCCGATCGCGAGCAGCACGACCACGAGGATCCCGACGAGCCGGAGGATGCCCGTCGCGGAGTCGACGGCGGCGCGGGCCGCCTCACGCTCGGTGGACAGGCGTCCCAGGAGCGTGTCCGTGGCCGCACGGATCCGGTCGAAGGTGGCCTTGCCGAGCTGGGGGTCGGGCAGCGGGGCTCGTGCCGAGGTGGCCGCGACGACCGGGTCGGCGTACACGGCGTGCCACCGCGCCGCGGCGGCCTCGACGTCGTCCAGGTCGGCGCGGGTCTCGGCCGAGGCGAGCAGCCCGCGCAGCGCCGCCGCCTGCTCGACCTCCTCGGCGCGTCCCTGCTGGTAGGGCTCGAGGAAGGCCGGCAGCCCCGCCAGGGCGTAGCCCCGGATCCCGGTCTCCTGGTCGAGCAGTGCCGCCTCGAGCCGGGAGGCGCTGAGCGCCGCCGGGTCGAGACGGTCGACGAGCACGGTGCGGTTCCCGCTGAGGCCGGACATGGCGAGGCCGGCGACCACTCCGGCGATCACGAGGACCACCGCTCCGAGGACCCCGGACATGACCAGCAACCGGCGGAGGGAGCGCCGGTCGCCCGTGTCCGCCTCCCCCGTGTCCGCGTCCCCCGCGTCCCCCGCGTCTCCCGGCCGCGGTCCGACGACGCTCACCGCCGCGAGACCAGGAGGACCGCAGCGACGTCGTCGGCGCGTTCCTCGGTCAGGTCCCCGACACGTCGCAGCACGTCGTCCAGGAGCCCGTCGGGGTCGACGTACCACCGCGTGGGCGCCGGGCCGTCGGGCGTCGGGGGGACCATCACGTCGTTCTCCTCGCGGTCCTCGGCGGCGCACTCGTCGAGCACCCGCAGCAGTCCGTCGGTGTCGAGCACCGATTCGTCGCGGCCGGAGGATTCCGTCCCGTCCGGCACCGGGTGGTCGTGGGGTCGGCCCTCGACGAGCCCGTCGGTGTAGAGCAGCAGCGCCCAGCACGGCGGGAGGTCGACGTCGAGGACTTCCCAGTTGTCGTCGAGCACCACGCCGATCGGGCGGCCGAGCCGGGAGACCGGCAGCGGGCGGGCCGCACCCCCGGGGGGCAGCAGGAGCGGCGGCGGGTGCCCGGCGAGACGCAGCCGCGCACGGCGCAGGTCCGGCTCGATCGTCAGCAGCGCGAGGGTGGCGAAGACCCCGGTGCGGTCGCGCTCGTGGACGAGCAGCCGGCTCAGCGTCGGCAACAACGTCGCGTCGTCGGCGCCGGACAGGACCATCGCGCGCCAGGCGATCCGCAGGTTCACCCCGAGCGCGGCCTCGTCGGGTCCGTGCCCGCACACGTCGCCGATGACGACGTGCAGCGTGCCGTCCGCGCCCTCGACCGTGTCGTAGAAGTCGCCGCCCAGCAGCCGCCGCGCTCCGCCGGGCTCGTAGCGCACCGCGACGTGGATGTCGGGGTTGGCGAGCAGCGGCGTCGGGAGGAGACCCCGCTCGAGGCGGACGTTCTCCTCGGCGCGGGTCTCGGCGTCCCAGAGCTGGCGGCGGACCCGCTCGCCGCGGACTCGCTCGACGGCGTAGCGCAGGGCCCGTGTCAGCGACGCACCGTCGACCGCGTCCTTGAGCAGGTAGTCCTGGGCGCCCGCGCCGACCGCGCGGACCCCCAGCGCCTCGTCGTGCCGACCGGTCAGCACGACGACCGCGGCCCCGTTCCCGGCGGAGAGGACCCGCTCCAGCGCGTCGAGGCCGTGCGCGTCCGGGAGGGCGAGGTCGAGCAGGACGCAGTCGACTGCGTCGACCGCGTGGGCGGTCACCTCCGCGACGGTCCTGGCCCGCTTCAGCGCGATCGTCAGGCCGCTCAGGGCCTCGGCGTCCGCGAAGTGCTCGGCGACCAGCAGGGCGTCCGCGTCGTCGTCCTCGACGACGAGCACGGACATCGGTGCCGACTCGTCGGGCGTGCGATCCACGGCACCTCCTCTGCCCGATCACGGCCGGGGCGCCGTCCGGGTGAAGCGCTACCGGGCGGAGACCCTAACGCGTGCTCGCCGCCCGACCGGCAGGCGCTGCTGCTCCTCCCCGGGCTGACACCGCGCGGTGTGCGAATACCGCGTCACCTATGGCGTGGATCACAAGCGAGATGAGATCGTCATGCCCGGTCACCCGAAGCGGACGAGGTGGGGGTCGTGCATGGCGAGCACCGTGGAGGACTCCTCGCCGGTCTCGCGCGTCGCTCGCGTGGCGACCACCTGGCACCGTGACGCGTTCGCGGCCGTCCAGCGGTGGTCCTGGCTGGAGGGCCTCAACGACCGGGTGACGGCGGTGGTCGAGCCCGTGTACGACCGCTACCGCGACACCCTCGTCCTTGAGCTCATGCACGGCGGCCGCTGGGTGGGGCACGCGCTGCACCCGGCCCTCTCCGACCTCCCGATCGGGCTGTGGTCGAGCGCCTTCGTCCTCGACCTCGCCGGGCAGGACGGGACCGGCGACGGACGCAGGGCGGGTCCCGCGGCGACGCTGAGTGCGGCCGGCCTGCTGGCCGCGACGGCCACGGCGGCCACCGGCGTCGCCGACTGGAACGTCAGCGACGGCGACGATCGCCGCGTCGGGCTCTTCCACGGCCTGCTCAACGGCGCGGCCATGGCGCTGCAGGGTGCGTCGCTGGCGGCCCGCCTCTCGGGCCGCCGCGGCACCGCCCGCTCGTTGGGCGCAGGGAGCCTCGCCGTGACGGCCGCGGCGGGGTTCGTCGGCGGACACCTGGTGCAGGGCCGTGCGCTCATGGTCAACCGGGTCGCGACGACGACCGGGCCCACCCGGTGGGTGCGCGCGGTCGAGGACGGCGACCTGCCGGAGGCCACCCCCGTCGGCTGCGAGGTCGAGGGTCGCCGGGTGCTGCTCTACCGGCGCGACGGCGAGGTGTACGCGATCGACGACGTGTGCAGTCACGCGGGCGCGCTGCTGAGCCGGGGCGAGGTCGAGGGCTGCTCGATCATCTGTCCGCTGCACGGGTCGATCTTCGACCTGCGCGACGGCTCGATCGTGCGCGGACCGGCACACCACCCGCAGCCCGTGCTGCCGGCGCGGATCCGCAAGGGCTCGGTGGAGGTCCGGGGCAGCCAGCCCCGGAGTCGGCGCAAGTCAACCTGAGAGGAACCCGTCGTGGCCTGGGAAGCGGTGGCCGACCTCGACCAGCTGGAGGAAGGCGACATGATGCTCGTCAACATGGGCGAGCCGATCTGCGTCATCCGGCTCTACGAGGACGAGGCGGTGGCAGTGCACAACACGTGCACCCACCAGCAGCAGCCCCTCAACGAGGGCTATCTGCAGGAGGACGACTCGCTCATCTGCCCCGCGCACAACTCGCGGTTCGACCTGCACACCGGCGAGCCCACCGGCGTCCCGGCCGTCGACCCGATCCCCGTGTACGCCTGCAAGATCGAGGACGGGGCGATCTGGGTGGACGTCGAGCAGCAGCTCAACGACGCGGCGATCCCGCACAAGCCCTATCACTGAGCCCCGCCGTGCTCGCGGTGGTGCTCACCCTCGTCGTCGTCGGCGGCGTGCTGGCGGGGCTCCCGGTGCTGGCGGCCCGTGCTCGACGCCGGGGCGGCGGCGCGTCCGTGCTGGGCCCGTTCGAGGAGATGTGGCACCCGGCCGCGCGGCGGGCGCACCTCGAGGTGGAGGTGGCGGAGGAACGACGGGTGCCGACCCCGACCCCGACACACCACCCATCCGCTACGACCACGACCCCGACTTCTGATGGAGGAGCAGACTCTCGCCCATGGAGCTCTCCGACGTGTTCGCGCTCTGCGCGGGCGAGCAGGGCCTCGTCGTCGTGGCCACCGCCCGCGCCGACGGCACGATCCAGTCCTCGGTCGTCAACGCGGGCGTGATCCCGCACCCCGTCACCGGAGCCGACGTGTTCGCCTTCGTCACCTACGGGCGCGCGAAGCTGCAGAACCTGCGACGCCGGCCGTGGACGGCGGTCACCGCGCGCTCGGGATGGCGGTGGGCCACGGTCGAGGGCACCGTCGAGATCGCCGGGCCCGACGACGCGCTGCCGGGCGTCGCCGAGGAGCAGATTCCGAGCCTGTTGCGCGACGTCTTCACTGCCGCGGGCGGCACCCACGACGACTGGGAGGAGTTCGACGCCGTGATGGCCCGCGACCGACGCGCCGCGGTCCTGGTGACTCCGACGAGGATCTACTCGAACTGATCCCCACGGTGGCGGCGGTAGTGCCGCGCGACCCGGGCCCGGTTCCCGCACCCCGCCGAGCACCACTCGCGGCGCTGGTGCGCCCGGACGAAGTGCCGGCGCCCGCCGTGACGCACTACCGGCGCAACCCGCCCCTGACGTAGCGCACCAGCAGCGTCCCGTCGTCGTCGACGAGCAGCGAGGCGACCTCGAACCCGCGCGGCGCCGCGAGCGGTTCGGCGCTCGACGCGACCCGGCCGGCGTGCCCGGCGAGCGCCACCGGCGCGATCGAGAGCCGGACCTCGTCGACCAGATCGTCGCGCAGGAGGCTCCCGACGAGGACCGGGCCGCCCTCGCAGTCGATCCGGCGGTACCCGTCGTCGGCGAGGCGACGCAGCGCCCCGGGGAGGTCCACCGCCACATCCCCGGCGACCAGGACCCGCGCCCCGGCCTCCCGCCACGCCTCCTGCTGCGCGACCGGGGCGGCGGCGGAGGTGAGCACGATGGACGGGACCTCGACGTCGACGAGGCTGATCGCGTCGGCAGGCAGCGACCCCGAGGTCACGACGGCGAGCGGCGGCGTCTCGGAGAGCCCGTGCCGGCGGCGACGGTCGGCCGAGCGCGCGTCGGGGCGCAGACCCGGATACGCCTCGGCGAGCGCGGTCCCCGAGCCGAGCAGGACGACGTCGGCGAGGTCGTGCCCGAGCCCGAAGACCCGGCGATCGGCTGGAGTCGAGAGGCCGGCGCTGCGGCCGTCGACCTCGATCCCGCCGTCGAGGGAACTGACGAAGTTGACCGCCAGCCATCTCGACCCCCGATCGCCCTCGTCCACCGGGTAGCGGTAGAGCTCCTCGAGCGCGTCGTCGTCGATCGGTCGGCCCGGCAACGGCCAGACCTGCTGCATCAGTCCAGCCACCGCTCGGCGCGGGCGGGAGGGCGGTGCCCCAGGACGCTGGCGACCATCTCGACGGTCTGGCGGGTCTCCTCCACCTGGTGGGCGCGCACCATCGCGACCCCCTGCGCCGCGGCCAGCGCCGTCGCCGCGAGCGTGCCGGTGAGCCGGCCTCCCAGCGGCACGTCGAGGGTCTCGCCCACCACGCCCTTGTTCGACATCGCCAGCAGCACCGGCCAGCCCGTCGCGACCAGCCGCGGCATCTCGCGGAGCACCTCGAGGCTCTGCGGGGTGTTCTTGCCAAAGTCGATCGTCGGGTCGAGCAGGACGCCCTCGGCGGGCACCCCCGCCTCGACCGCGCGCCGCGCGAGCGCGGTGGTGATCTCGACGACGTCGCCCATCACGTCGGTGTAGCGAGGCCGCACCGGGTCGGTGCGCGGAGTGAGCCCGCCGGTGTGGGCGCAGACGTAGCCGGCGCCGTGGCGGGCCGTCACCGGGAGGATCTCCTCGTCCCAGCCGGCCCAACTGTCGTTCACCAGGTCCCCGCCGGCCGCGAGGAGGGCCTCGGCGACCTCGGCGCGGTAGGTGTCGATCGACAGGACGAGGTCGGGGAAGCGGTCCCGGGCCCATACCAGCGTCGGCCGGACCCGGTCGATCTCCTCCTCGACGGTGACGAGCGGGCCGGGGCTCGCCGGCACACCCCCGAGGTCCACGACGTCCGCGCCCGCGGCGACCGCGCGCTCGATGGCGGCCTGGGCGGCCTCGGGCTGCCAGGTCGCGCCGTTGTCGTAGAACGAGTCCGGCGTGCGGTTGACGATGGCCATGATCAGCGCGCGGTCCCGCCGCAGCCGCCGACCGTGGACGACCATCTCGATCCCCCGCTCGAGCGAGACGCTCACCGGACTCCCGTCGCACGGACGCCGTCGATCAGCCTGGCCATGTCGCCTTGATACACGTCGGGCTCTCGCGGCGACAACGCCGGAGATCCCGTCGGCGCGGTGGCGACGCCGAACGTCGTCACGAGCGCATGACGACGGCGCCCGACGTCGTCCGCACCTCCAGGCCCGACACCCGGTCGGCGGGCAGGTCGGTGGAGGCTGCCACCCGCACGTCCTGGCCGGGCGGCGGGCTCCAGCTCGCGATCTGCTCCAGGCGGCCGTCGGAGGAGCGCACGACGAGCACGTAGGTCGTCCGCGGCGCGTCGGGGGCGGCTGCCGGGTGCGGCCCGCCCTCGTAGAGGCAGGTGAGGGACACCTGGGTCCCCCACGGGCGCGCGGTGAGGCCGGCGAAGCCGGAGGACTCCGAGCCGGCGACGGCGGGCAGCACGACCTCCCGCGCCGGCGCCGCGGCGACCGCGTCCGGCCCCGCGGCCGCGCCCGAGGTCGTCCAGGCCGCCACCCCGACCCCCGTCCCCAGCGCGAGCACGACGGCGGAGGCGGCCGCGAGCAGGCCGACCCGGCGCCGGCGGCGGACGCGGTGCAACGTCCCGACGAGGAGGTCGGCGGGTGGCTCCGGGTCGGCGTCGTGGGCGGGGGTCCCGGCCCGCGCGAGCAGGCCGGGCAGTCCCGCGAACGCGGTCAGTTCCGCGCGGCACACGCGGCACCCCGGGAGGTGGGCCTCGACGCTCTCGCGCTCGGCGGGGTCGAGGGCCCCGAGGACGTACACGCCGACGTCGAAGCGGTGCGGGCAGCTCATGACCCGACCCCCATCTCCTCCAGCACCAGGCGCAGCGCCCGCAGCGCGTAGTGCACGCGCGACTTCACCGTGCCCGGCGGCACGCCCAGCACCGACGCGGCCTCGCTCACCGTCCGGCCCCGGTAGTAGCACTCCACGAGCACCGCGCGGTGCTGTGCGGAGAGCCGGTCGAGTGCCGCGGCGACGGTCCAGGACTGGACGGCGGCCTCGGCGTGGTCGGTGACGGCGCGCGGGTCGAACGGCGAGCCGACGCCGTCCGGGTCGTCGGAGAGCAGCTCCGGGCGCGCCGAGCGCGAGCGCCACTCGTCGATCAGCACGTTGCGCAGCGTGCGCATCAGCCAAGGCCGGGGATCACCGCGGCTCGGGTCGAGGGCGGCGGGGTGACGCCAGGCGCGCAGCAGGGTCTCCTGGACGGCGTCCTGCGCGCGCCCACGGTCCGCGGTGGTGCCCAGGGCGACCGCCCAGAGCGCGGCGCCGTGCTGCTCGTGCAGCAGGCGGATCAGCTCGGCGTCCCCGGACTCGCCCATCGCGCTGTCCCTCACCCCAGCCGCCGACGGGGGCACGTCGCCACCGCCACGGCTCAGCGTCGCACGCCACGGGTGAACGACCACGCCGTCACCCACACGATCCCGACGGTCAGCACCAGCGCCCCGGGGACGTGGACAGCGAGGTTCGTGTGCTCCCCGTAGTAGGCCTGGACGAAGCTGACCACGAACACGACGGCCGCCACGGCGGCGGGCCACCATGGCCCGCGGTCGACGCGGGCGTGGAGGAGTGCGGCCACGGTGAGCAGCCCGGTGACGACGTGCAGCACGATCGCACCGGTCGCGTGGAGGCCCAGCGGCCCGCCGCGCGGGAAGAGCTGCCCGGCGGTGACGTACTGGCAGACCAGGTTGAGCACCGAGAGCACCGCCAGGACCTGCACCGCGCGCAGCGTGGTCGGCGACAGGCCCGCCGTCCGGGGCCCGTAGTCGATCGTGCTCGCGCTCCGCGTGCTGTGGGTCATCGCCACGTCCTTCGCTCGGGGTTCGTGCCCGGGTACACGGAGCACAGGGCCCTCCGGTTCACCGGTTCCTCGCCGCCCACCCCGTGACGGGGCAGGATGGCGTGATGGGACGGGTGAGCAGCGAGCTCCTGTTGGTGGGGAGTCTCCCCGCGCCGTCGGCGGAGGAGGCCTTCCGGACCGCGGCCGACCTCGTCGGGGACCTCGTCCCGGCACTGCCCGACGGCGAGTCGGGGCCGCTCGGGGCGTGGGTCGCGTTCGACCGCACCCGGCTGCTCGAGCCCCACCCCGACCTCGAGGTGCTCGTCCCGAGCGCCTCGCCCACCGGTCGCGCGCGGCACGCCTACGAGACCGCGCGACTCACGGTGCGCGAGGACGTGGGGTCGCTGCGGTTCGACAGCTGGCCGCGGGTGCCGGTGATGCTCGAGTCGTACGCGCTCTTCCGACGGCTGCGCGACGAGGGCGTCATCCCGCCCGACCTGCGGTTCCAGGTGAACTTCCCCAGCCCGTCGAGCGTGTTCACCGGTGCCTTCAAGGACCACTACGCCCGCGACTGGGAGATCGTCGGGCCGGCGCTGGAGGACCTGACGCGCCGCTCGATCGACGAGGTGCTCGCGGCGATCCCCGCGCGGGACCTGGCGCTGCAGTTCGACTTCGCCTACGAGGTGCTCGACAACGAGCAGGTCCTCGGCTGGACCGAGGGCGGCGCGGAGGGGGCGTGGGACCGCTTCGCCGGGCCGTGGTCGCGGCTGGCCCCGCACGTCCCCGAGGATGTCCTGCTCGGCCTGCACCTGTGCTACGGCACGTTCCCCGAGTGGCCGATGTTCGAGGCCCGCGACATGGGCCTGCTCGTGCACATGGCGAACCACGCCGCCGCCCACTCGGGGCGGCCCCTGGACTGGCTGCACCTGGCCGGGCCGCGCTACCTGCGCAGCGAGGACGGGTCGTTCTTCGCCCCGCTCGCGGGCCTGCACGTCCCCCGCACGCGGGTCTTCCTCGGGATCGTGCTCCCGCTGGACGGAGAGGACGGGCTGCGCCGGCGGCAGCGGACGGCGTCGCGCTACCTCGCGGACTTCGGGGTGGCGATGTACTGCGGCTTCGGACGCCAGCCCGGACAGGACCCGGCGGAGACGCTGCGCGAGCACGCGGAGGTCGTGCGAGGTGCGCTCCGCGCAGGTGAGCACTCGGGCCGGAGGCCATAGCGCGTCGTCGATGGGCACAGCGCGCATCCCGGATCGCCCCACGGCCTGCCTGGGCGTGCCCCTCGTCCGGGCAGGGTGTCCTCACGGCTCCTCGAGGTCGAAGGCGTCGTCACCCACCCAGACCCGCAGTCCCTCTCCGTCGTCGGTGATCGCGCCGTCCTCCTCCTCGGAGAGCTCGCGCGCGGCACCGAGGGCACGCTTCGAGTAGTAGATCCGGCCGTCCCCGAGAATCCTTGGGGCGGTACTCCGAGGCCAGCACGGCGGTGCGGCTGCGTGTCGCCAGGAGCTCCGCGTTCTCGGGCCCGACCTCGGCGATCCACTCGTCCATGCCTGGATCACACCATGTGCGTTGTACGCAGGTCAGTAGCTGCTGGACTCAGCTGCGGTGGAAGAGCCGCCGCAGGCCGCCCTCGCGGCGCTGCGACGACGATCCCTGTCCGTCGCCGTCGCCGTCCTGGCCCTGCTGGCCGGCGACCGGGATCTCCTCGGTGTGCGCGTCGTCGTCCTGGTCCGCTCGTCCGTTCGACCGGTCCTGCCCGGCGGGTTCAGCCTGCTGGCCGTCCTGCGCCGCGTCGGACTGCTCGGACTGCTCGACCTGCTCGACCTGCTGGTCCTGGTCCTGCTCGGAGTCCTGGTCCTGGTCCTGGTCCTGGTCGGAGTCCTGCTGCTGGTCGGCTCCGGAGGCGTCGGTCTGCTCGTCGTCGGACTTGGTGTGCTCACCGGCCTGCGGGAGCACCACCGTCCCCCCGGCGTAGTCGTCGACGGGCACCCCGACCAGCGGCTCGTCGGACTCCGGCGGGTCCGGCGGGGCCTTGCGCGCCTCGGCGTCGGCGTTCGGATCCCCACTGCCGGCCTGCGAGCCCTCGCCCTCGCCCTCCCCGGCCGGGGACCCCTCGACCATCGACTCCGACTGGCTCTCCTGCATCGCCTGATACCCGAACGGATCCGCGTCCTCGGGCGGGTTGTCCCGGGTGACCTCGATCAGCTCGGTACGGTCCTGATCCTTGGCGATGCCATAGCGCTCCATGTCCTCCTCGGTCAACGACTCCAGGATCGCGGTCTGCGCCTTCTCCGGCAGCGTGTGCAGGATCTGCATCACCCGGTCCTTGCGCCGCTGCACCGCCTTGCGCTCCCCCATCCCCTCGGTGGGCAGCAACTGCGGATCGATGAACGACTCCTCGGACTCCGCCGACCCCCCCTGCTTCTTGAGCTCCTCCATCTCGGCCTCCATCTGGGCCGAGTCCTTCTCCTCGCTCATCCCGATCGGCCCGACCCGCCGACCCTGCAGGAACTGCTGCACCGCCGGCTCCTCGCTGGTCAGCAGCACCTCCCGCGGCCCGAACATGATCAGGTTGCGGCGGAACAACATCCCGATGTTGTCCGGCAGCGACCGCGCCGTCCCCAGGTGGTGGGTCACGATCAGGATCGTCGCGTCCAGCTGGGTGTTCAAATCCACGATCAACTGGTTCAGATACGCCGTGCGCACCGGGTCCAGCCCCGAGTCCGGCTCGTCGACCAAGATGATCTCCGGATCCAGCACCAGCGCCCGCGCCAGCCCCGCCCGCTTCTTCATCCCACCCGAGATCTCCCCCGGCAGCTTGTCCTCCGCGCCGGAGAGCCCGACCATGTCCAACTTCTCCATGACGATGTCGGAGATCTCCGACTCGCCCTTGCGGGTGTGCTCGCGCAGCGGGAACGCGATGTTGTCGAAGATGTTCATCGACCCGAACAACGCGCCGTCCTGGAACAACACCCCGAACAACTTGCGGATCTCGTAGAGCTTCGCCTCCGAGCACCGCACCAGATCGGTGTCGTGAATGAAGATCGACCCCTTCTCGGGCTTGAGCAACCCGATGATCGACTTCAGCAGCACCGACTTCCCCGTGCCCGACGGGCCCAGCAACACGCTGACCTCACCCGCAGGCAGCGTCAACGTCACGTCGGACCAGATGTTCGAACTCCCGAACGACTTCGAGAGATTCTTGATCCCGACCTCGACGCCACCCATGGACCGCCTCCTGCTCGTTCGTCCTCATGGTCAACGCCCCGCACCGGGAGGGGTGTTCCCGGTCACTGCGGTACCGGATGACTCCGACACAGGTTCCGTCGTGGTAGCGACCCGGCGCAACCCGGACGTGCGGTCAGCGCAATCGGCTCAACTACCCAGCCAGGCCGCGGCGTCCAGGCGGAGGCTGCGCCGTCGATCGAGGTGGCGCAACGCCTCCTCCATCTCGCACATGCGCGCGGACCCGACCTGGGCCTCCCACTGCGCCCGCAAGCGCTCGAAGATCTCCGCCGAGAGCCGGAGCACCTCGTCGCCGGCAGGTGTCACGACGACGGTCTTGCGGCGCGCATCCCGAGGGTCCGCGGTCCGCTCGGCGTAGCCCAGCATGGCCAGGCCGTCGACGGTCTTCCCGGCCGCCTGCTTCGACACCCCGAGCCTCGTGGCCAGCTCGCTCGCCGTCGCGCCGCGCGGCCCGATCGCCTGCAGCGCGAACCCGTGCGCGGGACGCACGTCGGGATGGCCGGATGGCCCCGCCCGGTGCGCTCGGGCCCGTCCACGTCATGCACGGCGAGCAGATATGGACCGTGCTATGGATCGCCTAAGGGCACCTAGCCTTCCGCACCGGCCACCCGCTCGATGACGGTGAGCACGCTGTCCGGGTTGAGCGAGATCGAGTCGATGCCCTGCTCGACGAGGAACTCCGCGAGCTCCGGGTGGTCGCTGGGCCCCTGCCCGCAGATCCCGACGTAGCGGTCCCGGGCGTGCGCCGACTCGATCAGCATCGAGATCAGCTTCTTGACCGCGGGGTTGCGCTCGTCGAACAGGTGGGTCAGGCGGTCGTCGTCGCGCCCGATCCCGAGGGTCAGCTGGGTGAGGTCGTTCGACCCGATCGAGAAGCCGTCGAACCGGTCGCAGAACTCGTCGGCCTGCAGCACGTTCGACGGGATCTCGGCCATCACGTAGATCTGCAACCCGTCGCGGCCGCGCTCGAGCCCGTGCGAGGCCATCACCTCGAGCACCCGGTCGGCCTCCTCCGGGGTACGGCAGAACGGCACCATGACGATCACGTTGGTGAAGCCCATGTCCACCCGCACCCGCGAGAGCGCCCGGCACTCCAGCGCGAACGCCTCGGCGTAGTCCTCGCTGTAGTACCGCGACGCCCCACGCCAGCCGAGCATGGGGTTCTCCTCGTCCGGCTCGAAGGTCGTGCCACCGATGAGGCCGGCGTACTCGTTCGTCTTGAAGTCCGACAGGCGCACGACGACGGGGTCCGGGTACTGCGATGCGGCGATCACCCCGATGCCTCGGGCCATCTTCTCGACGAAGTACTCGCCGTTGTCGTCGTAGCCGGCCGTCAGCTCCTCGATCCGCTCCCGGTCGGCGTCGGGGACCTGGTCGGGGTGCAGCAGTGCGAGCGGGTGTGCCTGGATGACGTTGTTGACCAGGTACTCGACGCGGGCCAGCCCGATGCCGTGCGCCGGCAGCCGCCACCACTGCATGGCCGAGGCCGGGTTGCCGATGTTCATCATCACCCGCGTGCGCGTCTCCGGGACGTCGGAGAGGTCGAGGTCCTCGACCGAGTAGGACAGGATCCCGTCGTAGACGTAGCCCTCGTCGCCCTCGACACAGGAGATCGTCACCTCCCGCCCGTCGTCCAGGACGGACGTGGCGTCCTGCGTCCCGACGATCGCCGGCACCCCGAGCTCGCGGGAGACGATCGCGGCGTGCGAGGTGCGCCCGCCGCGATCGGTGACGATCGCCGCGGCCTTGCGCATGATCGGCACCCAGTCCGGGTCCGTCATCTCCGTGACGAGCACTCGGCCCTCGACGAACTGGTCGATGTCCTCGGCGGACCCGATGCGCTGCACCTCCCCCGCGGTCACGGCCTGGCCGATGGCCAGCCCCTGCACGACGACCTCGCCGGTCTCGTCGAGGCTGTAGGTCTGCAGCGTCCCCGCGCCGGCGTTCGACTGGACCGTCTCCGGGCGCGCCTGCACCACGAAGAGCTCGCCGCTACGGCCGTCACGCGCCCACTCGACGTCCATCGGGCGGTCGTAGTGCTTCTCGATCGTGGCGCCCCAGCGGGCGAGCTGGAGGATCTCCTCGTCGCCCAGCACGACGGCGGCCCGCTCCTCGGCCGTGGTCTCGACGTTCTCCGTGGGCTCCTCGCTGTTCGGGTCCGAGGCGTAGACCAGCTTCTTCTCCTTGGCGCCCAGCGTCTTCTCGATGATGGGCACGAGGGCGGTGCTCTCCAGGAACGGCTTGTAGACGGTGTACTGGTCCGGGGTCACCTCGCCGCCGACCACGTTCTCGCCGAGGCCCCACGCGGCGTTGATGACGATGGTGTCGGGGAAGCCGGTGTCGGAGTCGAGGGTGAACATCACGCCGGCGCTGCCGGTGTCGGAGCGGACCATCTTCTGGACCCCGACCGAGAGGGCCAGGTCCAGGTGGTCGTACCCCTGCTCGGCCCGGTAGCTGATCGCCCGGTCGGTGAACACCGAGGCGTAGCAGTCCTGGCAGGCGCGCAGCAGGTCGTCGGCGCCGGTGATGTTGAGGTAGGTGTCCTGCTGGCCGGCGAAGCTCGCGTCCGGCAGGTCCTCGGCGGTGGCGCTCGAGCGGACGGCGACGTCGACGTCTTCGGTGTCGTAGCGCCGGGAGAGCTCGGCGTAGGCCTCGCGGATCGCGTTTGCGGTGTCGTCGGGGAACTCGGCCTTCGCGAACTCGTCGCGGATCGCGGCGGCGACCCGAGCGAGCTCCTCGCCCTCGGGGTCCAGCCCGTCGAGCAGCTCACGGATCCGGTCGTCCAGGCCGTTGGCCGACAGGAACGCCCGGTAGGCCTCGGACGTCGTCGCGAAGCCTCCGGGGACGCGCACACCGGCCCGGTCGAGGTTCTGGATCATCTCACCGAGCGAGGAGTTCTTGCCGCCGACCGCGTCGGTGTCCCCCGACGACAGCGTCTCCAGCCAGCGCACGTGGTCCATCTCGGCCCCTCCGTCCCGGGCCGCGCGGCACCGCGCGGACCCTCCGTCCAACCGGCCAGTCATTCCCTCGGTCGTCGGAGCGGAAAACTCCGGATGGGCCACGGTCGGTTCCGCAACGGCGGGTTCCCGACGGCGGGCGGGGGGCAGCATGGAGGGATGGACACGTCGCGCGACGCCGTGGCCCGTCGCTACGGCGAGCACCTCACCGACCGCGACCTGCTGGCCCTCACCGACGACCGGCCGGACCAGGTCGACGCGCTCCGGCGCCGGCCCGAGCTCGTCCTCGACCTGCTCGACCGGCCCGTCGTGGCCGATGCCGTGCTCACCGCCGCCCACGACGAGGGCGAGCGCTTCCGCTACGTCTCGCCCTTCCTCGTGTTCGCGGCCGCGGTGCACCGGGCGGCCGGCTCGCTCGTGGGGCAGGCCGCGGTGGTCGACCGCACGGCGCCGCGCTCGCGCCTGCCGATCCTCGACGGGCCCGTGATCGCCGCGTTCGCCGCGGAGCCCGCCCACCGGCTCTTCCTGGCCGAGCTCCTCGCCTCCTACGCCCGCCTCGCGTCCGGGGTGGTGTGGCGCCGGGGGGAACGCGGCTGGCAGCGGCGGCGCTGGGACGAGCTCGACCTCCCCCGCCTCGCCGAGCTGCTCACCGAGGTGCCGCCCGAGTCCCGGCCCGGGGTGTGGCGACGCATCGGCGACGGCGCGCTCTTCCTCGCGGGCGTCTACCCCGAGTACGCCGAGCGGACCTACGGGGAGCGGGGCACGGTACACCTGCAGCGGGCGACCGGGCTCCACCTGCGGGGCGAGGGACCGGTCGGCGAGCTCCTCGAGGACCTCGCCGCGCGCGCCTACCGCCAGACCCGGGGCGCCGTCCCGCCCGGCGTCGTGGACTCCCCGCAGTCGGCCCGCCGGCTGCTCACGATCGTCGCGGACCGCTTCCTGCACCGCGACGCCGTCGTCGGCCCGTCCTGATCCCGTGCCCAACCCCCTCGCGCGGGCGGCGCGGACGGTGTGCCACAGGTCACCCCGCGAGCTGTCACGTCCGCGCCGCCGGGCCGGTCTTCTCTCGCGACGCATCCGGGCGAGGAGAGGACGAGCCATGACGATGACGGAGGTAGTCGGGACCAGGGGCGCGCGCCGGCTGACGGTCCCGCACGCCACCCTGGTGAGGTGATCGCGACGACGGGCGCCGGGATCCGGCGCTACGTCGTCGCCGGGCGCTGGACCGTGGGCTACCTGCTGGTCCTGCTCGGCGTGCACGCGTGGATGGCGGTCTCGCCCCACGCGGACGCGTTCGTCGCCTGGGCGAGCACGAACGTGGTCAACCTCGGGACCCACCCGCTCGGGGCCCTCGTCGGCAGCGCGCTCATCGTCAACGGCGACCTCCTCGACCCCGGCACCGTCATCACCCTCTGGCTCGGGGTGGGGATGGCGCTGTGGTCGGTGGAGGCCCGGCGCGGCCCGGCGCGCGCGGCGGTGGTCTTCCTCGGCGGCCACGTCGGCGCGACGCTGCTCGTCCTGCCGGTGATCCTCGCGGCGAACCGCGCCGGCCGGTACCCCGAGGACGTCCGGACCGCGGTCGACGTCGGGATCAGCTACGGCGCGCAGGCCGCGCTCGCGGCCGTCATCGTGGCCCTGCCGCGATGGGCGTGGGCGCCGTGGGCGGTGTTCGTGCTCGGCTGGCCACTGCTCGACGCCGAGTGGTTCGGCCTGCTGCCCGACTTCACCACCATCGGGCACCTGATCGCCGCGGCGATCGGCTTCGTGCTGGCGGCAACGCTGCTCGGGGGCGCGTCGCGCTCGTGAGCAGCGCTCACGAGCCCTCGGCATCCAGCCACTTGTGCAGCTTCGGCTTGGTGTAGGCGGTCACCGCGGCGGCCAGCGCCTCGTCGGCCGCGACCCGGCGGGCGCGAGCCTCGGCGTGCAGCACCCCGTAGCTGAAGCTCGGCTCCCCGGCGCGGTGGGCGAGGTCGGCGAGGTCGACCAGCCAGTGCGCGACCGCTTCACTGCGGCGCCGCTCCTCGAGCGCGCCGGCCAGCGCGTCCGCGGCGTCGGCGAGCTTGCGGGCCTGCTTGCCCAGCGCGCCCCGGACGACCCTCGCCGTCGTCGCGACGGTGTGGGCCGCCACCGCGACCGGGGCCAGGCGCGGCTCCCCCGCGCGGTCGGAGCCCTGCGCCTCCGTGACGGCGACGTCGGCCGCCTCGCGCGCGGCGGCGTCCGCCTCGGCGAGCGCACGGGCGAGGACCCGCGCGGTGTGCTTCGGCTTGTGGCCGCCGATCGGCGCGGTGAGGACAAGCTGGTCGGCGTGGGCGAGCAGGCTCGTCCACTCGGGCTGGGCCAGCATCGAGGCGACGGCGTCGCGGCGCTCCGCGGTGCGGGACGCGACCACGATGCCGACCCGGGCCCCCACCGGGCCCTGCCGCAGCGTCGGGTCGAGGTCCTCGACGAGCTCCTCGAGCACGTCGACGGTGCCGTCCAGGGCCCGGGCCTCCTCGACGGTCGAGCGCGCCCACGCCAGCTCCGCCCGCAGCGCCGGGAGCTCCCCGCCCTCGATGAGGGAGGCGAAGCCGGTGACCACGGCCTCCAGGTCCGTCAGGGCCTCCGCGAGTCGCTCGACGTCAGGCCCGTCGGACCCGCCGGGCCCGGCAGACCTGTCCTCGGGCCCGTCGTCCGGCGTCTCGTCCTCCGCCGCGGGCACGGTGACCGAGGTCCCGCCGTCCTCCTCGACCTGCGGGCCGTCGGTGTCGTCGAGGACCGGGGTGGGATCGGTCCCGGGCTCGACGGCGGCGTGGAGAGCGGCGACCCGTTCCCGGATCGCGGCGAGGACGAGGGTGGAAGCGGTGACTGTCTTCGGCACGTCCGCCGGTGTACCCCACCCGACCTCCGCGTGATCGGCGCGGGACGCACCGATCCGACAACGTTCACGGCGCCGCCTCCTGCGCGCGGCCGGGTGGTCCGTTTCGCGACCTCGCGACGACGGGGACCCGGGACCGTCCCGGAACACACATCGAGAGGAGCAGGATGCAGGAGCAGGAGTTCGTCACCGCCGTCCGGGAGTCCCTCGGCCTGCCCGACAACGAGAGCGCGGGCTCGGCCGTCCGCGCGACGCTCACGGTGCTCGGCCGCCGTCTCGCCGGCGGCGAGGGCAAGGATCTCGCGTCGCAGCTCCCGGGCAGCCTCGGTGAGCAGATCCCGAACGAGGCCCCTGGTGAGCGCTTCGACGTGACGACCTTCTACCAGCGGGTCGCCGAGGCCGAGCGTGCGGAGGGCCGCCAGGTCACCGACGCCCAGGCCCGCCAGCACGCCCGCGCCGTCGCGAAGGGCCTGGAGACCGCGCTCTCCGGCGGCGAGTGGAACAACTTCACCAGCCAGCTGCCGGAGGACTACGCGGACTTCCTGGGCACCGAGCCCGTCGAGAACCACTGAGGTCCCGCACGACCGCGCTCGGGGCACGCTAGCGCGGGCTCCCGGGGCGCCCTGTGAGAATCGATGCCGTGCGCAGCCTGCTCGTCACCGGAGGCTCCCGCGGCATCGGCGCCGCCACCGCCCGTCGGGCAGCGGCCGCCGGCTGGGCGGTGTGCCTGACCTACCGCAGCGACCAGGCGGCCGCGTCCGCCGTCGTCGCCGCCGTCGAGCGCAACGGCGGGCGCGCCGCCGCGGTCCGCGCGGACGTCGCGGTGGAGGCCGACGTGGTGGCCGCCGTCGAGGCGGCGGCGACGCTGGCCCCGCTCGGCGCGGTCGTCGCGAACGCGGGGATCGTCGGGGAGAAGGTCCGCGTGGACGAGCTGACCGTCGAGCGGGTCGAGCGGATGCTCACCACCAACGTCACCGGCACGATCGTCACCTGCCGCGAGGCCGTGCGGCGGCTCTCGACCGCCCGCGGCGGCCGGGGCGGGGCCATCGTGCTGGTCTCCTCGGCGGCGGCCCGGCTCGGGTCGCCGGGCGAGTACGTGGACTACGCCGCCTCCAAGGCCGCCGTGGACACCCTCGGGCTGGGTCTGGCCAAGGAGGTCGCCGCCGAGGGCGTGCGGGTGAGCGTGGTGCGCCCGGGGATCATCGACACCGAGCTGCACGCGTCGGGCGGGCAGCCGGACCGGGTCGCGCGGCTCGGCCCCGGTCTGCCGACGGGCCGTGCGGGCACGGCCGACGAGGTCGCGGCCGCGATCGTCTGGTTGATCTCCGACGAGGCGTCCTACGTCACCGGCAGCGTCCTCGACGTGGCGGGCGGGCGATAGCAGGCACGGCCCGCGCTCGCGCGCACCTGTTCGGCAAGCGCTTGCGCTCCTACCCTGAGGTGATGAGCGCCGACGCTGACCGACACGCCACGGCCCTCAACCGAGCCACGGTGTCGGACCTCGCGATCCCCGTCCCGGTCTACGACCGGGACACGCTGCGCGTGGGGATCGTCCACTTCGGCGTCGGGGGCTTCCACCGCGCCCACCAGGCGATGTACCTCGACCGCCTGTTCTCCGCGGGCCACGACCACCAGTGGGCGTTGTGCGGGGTCGGGATCCTCGACGCGGACCGCGCCATGGGCGAGGTCCTGCACCGCCAGGACGAGCTCTACACCCTCGTCGAGAAACACGCGGACGGCTCCCGCGTCCCCCGCGTCATCGGCTCGATGGTCGAGTACTTCGTGGCGCCGGACGACCCGGAGGCCGTGCTCGCCCGCATGACCGACCCGGACGTGCGCATCGTGAGCCTGACCGTCACCGAGGGCGGTTACCACGTGAACACCGCCACCGGGGAGTTCGACCCGTCCGAGGCCTCCGTCGCCCACGACATCGCCCGCCCGCTCGAGGCCGCGCCGACCAGCGCATTCGGCTACCTGGTCGAGGCGCTGCGGCGACGCCGGGCGGACGGCAACCTTCCCTTCACCGTCATGAGCTGCGACAACATCGCCGGCAACGGGGACGTCGCCCACCGGATGATCATTGCCTTCGCCCGCCTGCGCGACGAGACGCTCGGGAGCGACCTCGCCGAGTGGATCGAGCGGGAGGTGCCCTTCCCCAACTCCATGGTCGACCGGATCACCCCCCGCACCACCGACGAGGACCGCGCCGAGCTCGCGCAGCGGTTCGGGGTCGACGACGGGTGGCCCGTGGTCTGCGAGCCGTTCTGCCAGTGGGTGCTCGAGGACCGGTTCGTGTCCGGGCGGCCGGCGTTCGACGAGGCGGGCGTGCAGGTGGTCTCCGACGTCGAGCCCTACGAGCTGATGAAGCTGCGCCTGCTCAACGCCTCCCACCAGGCGCTGGCCTACCTCGGCTACCTCGCCGGGTTCCGCTTCGCCCACGAGGTGGCGAGCGACGAGGAGTTCGTGCGCTTCGTGCGCGGCTACATGGACGACGAGGCGACCCCGACGCTGCCCCCGGTGCCGGGCGTGGACCTCGACGACTACAAGGCCACGCTGATCGAGCGGTTCGCCAACCCCGAGATCCGCGACACCCTCGCCCGGCTCGCGGCGGAGTCGTCCGACCGCATCCCGCCGTGGCTCGTGCCGGTCATCCGGGCGAACCTCGGGAGCGGCGGTGAGATCGAGCGGTCCGCGTTGATCGTCGCGGCCTGGGCGCGCTACGCCGAGGGGGTCGACGAGGACGGCGAGCCCATCGAGGTCGTCGACACCGACCGCGCCGAGGACCGGATGGCCGCGGCCCGCCGCTACCCCGCCGAGCCGCTGGCCTTCCTCGAGGACCGGTCGCTCTTCGGCGACCTGGTCGACGACGCCCGCTTCACCGAGGCCTACCGGCGCCACCTCGACCGGTTGCACACCGACGGGGCCCGCACGGCGCTGCGGGCGGTCCTCGACGGGTCCTGACGGCGGGTCGGCGCACCCGCCGGAGCGAGCGGCCCGCTCGCGCGCGTAGAAGCAGCGAAGGTGCCGTTCGCTCCCGGGGGGTGGCCTCCTCGCTGTGCGACATGCCACGCCATCAGCGCGAACACAGTGCTTGCACGAGCTAGCACAGGTGTTAGCGTGGGGGCAGCACGCACGGAGGAGGTGCACGGATGTCCGGGGTCGAGAGCGTCGACAAGGCACTCGGACAGGCCGTCGAGGACATCGGGGGCTACATCCGCCGCCAGCGCGAGTCGGCGCAGGTCTCACTGCGCCAGCTCGCCAAGGTCGCCGGGATCTCCAACCCCTACCTGAGCCAGATCGAGCGAGGCCTGCGGAAGCCCTCCGCCGAGATCCTCGCGCAGATCGCCACCGGCCTGCGGATCTCCGCCGAGGCGCTGTACGTCCGGGCCGGGCTGCTCGAGGAACGCCAGGGCTCCGCGGTCCTGGACGCCCTCGCGAGCGACCCGCAGCTCACCGAGCGCCAGAAGCAGGTCCTCCACGACATCTACCAGTCCTTCCGCCGCGAGAACCGTGCAGGTCCCGACGCCGGGACCTCGACCGACCCGACGCCGAGGTCGACCACCGGCACCGATCCCGGTGCCACGGAGGGGACGGCCGCGCTCGCCGTCGCGCCCGACCTGACCGGCGTCACCCACGAACAGGAGTGATCCCCATGGCCGTCACGTTCCCGACCAAGTTCGATGTCCGCGAGGCCCGCGACCAGGCGACCAAGGCCGTCTCCGAGGCGGTGGACCCGCTGCGCGCGCCGTCGCTGGCGCTGCTGGGCCTGGGTGACTACGCCGTCGCCAGCGCCCAGGAGGCCTTCGCCCGCGTGCAGGCCGGCGCCACCGAGGTCCAGGCCCGCGTGGAGGACCTGCCCTCCGAGCTGCAGGAGCTGCGCGGCAAGCTCTCCGCCGAGGACTTCCGCCGGCTGGCCGACAGCTACCTGGCCGCGGTGCGCAGCGTCTACGACGACCTGGTCAAGCGCGGCACCAGCGCCTACTCGAAGATCAAGGCCCGGCCGCAGGTCAAGCAGGCCCTCGAGGCCGTCGACTCGGTCTCCGGCGAGCTCGAGAGCCGCCTGGAGGACACCGTCGAGGAGTTCCGGGTGCGCGGTGAGGGTGTCCTGGCCGGGGTCACCAAGCAGACCCGCTCGGTCGGTGAGCGCGCCGCGCGCTACACCCAGAAGGTCACCGGGCAGGCCGCCGAGACGCTGACCGAGGCCGGTACCGAGGTCGCCGCCGAGGTCGAGCAGGCCGGTGACGAGGTGGCCTCGGAGACCCGCAGCGTCACCCGCAAGGCCGCGGCGCGCACCGCGCCGAAGAAGCAGGGCCCGAAGAACGCGCCGAAGTCCGCGGCCACCACCGCCGCCGACAAGCGCGCGAAGAGCTGACGCTCCCCCACCACGACGGCCCCGCCCCCCCCACAAAGGGGGGACGGGGCCGTCGTCTGCGCCGTCGCCGACCCCGCCCGCTCCTCGGGAACCTCGGTGGGGAATGATGGGCCGCGCAACCGTGTTAATCGTTCAAGTGACCGGGACCTCCTCCCCCACGAGGTCCTCCACACAGCACTTCGGATCGTCCACGAAGGAGGACCGTGGCCGTCAGCGATGCCGGCAACACCCCCCGCCCGCAGGGCCCCGACCCCGAGCAGGCCCGCGAGGAGCTGATCGATCGGGAGACCGCCGAGCTGAACCAGCTGCTCGACCGGATCGACGGTCTCACCTACGAGGCCCGGCGTCGGCTGCGCCGCCTCGAGGACCACCGCCGCGGGATCGCCCCGGAGTGGACGTCCCTGCACCACTGAGCGCCGGCGCCCGCGGTCACGCCAGCCGCAGCCCGCTCGACGCGTCGAAGGCGTGCACCGCGTCGGCGTCCACGCGCAGCGCGATGGTCTCGCCGTAGCGCACGGTGGTCCGCCCGGGGCCGCGCACCACCAGGGTCGTCGCCTCGTCCTCGGCCATGTGCGCGTAGAGGTAGGACTCGCTGCCGAGCTCCTCGACGACGTCGACGACGGCCTTGATCCCGACGCCCGATCCCTCGGTGTCGACGGAGAGGTCCTCCGGGCGCACCCCGACGGTCACGGTGTCCGCCGAGCCCGCGGCATCGCGGACCTCGCGCGAGAGCGGGATCTCCATGCCGCCGAGCGTCACCCCGTCCCCGGAGCGGCGCAGGTCGAGCAGATTCATGGCGGGCGAGCCGATGAACCCCGCGACGAACGCGTTGACCGGTCGGTCGTAGAGCTCGCTCGGCGTCGCGTACTGCTGGAGCTGCCCGTCGCGCAGCACGGCGACGCGGTCGCCCATCGTCATGGCCTCGACCTGGTCGTGGGTGACGTAGACGGTGGAGACGGCGAGACGGTTCTGCAGCTGCGCGATCTGGGAGCGGGTCTGTACGCGCATCTTCGCGTCGAGGTTGGACAGCGGCTCGTCCATGAGGAAGACCCGCGGCTCGCGGACGATGGCACGTCCCATCGCGACGCGCTGGCGCTGCCCTCCCGAGAGGGCCTTCGGCTTGCGGTCGAGGTACTCGGAGAGGCCGAGCAGGTCGGCCGCCTCCTGCACCTTCGCCTGCCGCTGCGGCTTGTCCAGGCCGCGCATCTTGAGCGGGAACGCCATGTTCTCCGCGACGGTCTTGGACGGGTAGAGGGCGTAGTTCTGGAAGACCATCGCGATGTCCCGGTCCTTCGAGGGCACGTCGACGACGTCGCGCCCGTCGATGCGCACGCTGCCCGCGTCGATCGGCTCGAGGCCCGCGAGCATCCGCAGCGCCGTCGACTTCCCCGACCCCGACGGCCCCACCAGGACGACCAGTTCGCCGTCGGTGACGGTCAGGTCGAGCTTCTCGACGGCGGGCTTCGCGCCCGGCGTGTAGATCCGCGAGGCCTGGTCGAACACCACTTCCGCCATGGCTCTCTCCTTACTTCACTGCGCCGAACGACAGGCCCTGCACCAGCTTGTTCTGCGCGAACCAGCCCGCCAGGATCACCGGCAGCGCCGCGAGCGTCGCCGCCGCCGACAGCCGCGCCCAGTACAGGCCCTCGGAGGTGATGAACCCGACGAGGAACACCGGCACGGTCCCGGCGTTCGCGGCGGTGAGGTTCACCGCGAAGAAGAACTCGTTCCACGCGAAGATCACGCAGATCAGCGCGGTGGCGAAGATGCCGGGCGAGATGATCGGCAGCACCACCTCGCGCAGCGTGCGCCCCAACGACGCGCCGTCGATCGAGGCCGCCTCGAGCAGCTCCTCGGGCACCTCGAGGAAGAACGAGCGCATCATCCACACCGCGATCGGCAGGTTCATCGCGGTGTAGAGGACGATCAGCGTCCAGATGTTGTCCAGTGCTCCGATCTCGTTGACCACCACGTAGATCGGGACGATCGCCGCGACCACCGGCAGCATCTTCGTGGAGATGAAGAAGAACAGGACGTCCTGGGTCTTCTTCACCGGGCGCAGCGAGACCGCGAACGCCGCGGGCGTCGCGAGGACGAGCACGAAGATCGTCGAGATCGCCGTCGCGGCGAGGGAGTTCGCGAGGTAGGGCCCGATCCCGGCGTCGAACACCGCCCGGAACTGATCGAGCGTCGGGCTGAAGATCAGCGTGGGCGGGTCGGTGTAGGCCGCGGCCTCCGATTTGAACGCGGTGAGCACCATCCACAGCACCGGGAAGAAGAAGCCGATCGCGACGATCCACGCGAGCGTCGTCAGCAGCACCGGGCCGACGCCCCGCCGTTGCCGACGCCCCTCGAGCCGCTGCGGCGGGGCCGTCGTCGGGGTGTCCTCGATCGTCGCGGCCATCAGCTCTCACTCCCCGCGGCACCGAACGACCGGAACACCAGCCGCAGCGCGAACGTCGCGACGATGATCGTCGCGATCACCACGACGACGCCCATCGCGGCCGACTGCCCGATGTCGAAGCCGAGGAAGGCGCGCTGGTAGATGTAGAAGGGCAGGTTCGCCGACGCCGTACCGGGTCCGCCCTGGGTGATCATGTAGACGGCGTCGAAGGTGTTCACCAGGTAGATCGCGCCGAGCACGATGCCGAGCTCGAGGAAGCGGCGCAGGTGCGGGAGCGTCAGCTCGACGAAGATCGACCAGGCGCCGGCGCCGTCGACGCGGGCCGCCTCCACCTGGTCCCCGGGCATCGACTGCAGGCCGGCGAGGAGCAGCAGCATCATGAACGGCGTCCACTGCCACACGAGGGCCGCCATCACCGACGCCAGGGGGTACTGCGAGACCCAGTCGATCGTCTGCCCGCCGAGCACGAAGTTGACGAGCCCGTACGTCGGGTCGAGCAGCGTGGTCTTCCACAGCAGTGCCGCGGCGACCGGTGTGATCAGGAACGGTGTGACGAGCAGTGTCCGCACCACGCCCCGGCCGATGAAGTGCCGGTTGAGCAGCAGCGCGAGCAGCAGCCCCAGGATCACTGCGATGATCACCGAGCCGAACGTCATGATGATCGTGTTGAGCGCGACCCCGCGGAACTGGGAGTCGGCGAACACGCTCACGTAGTTCTCGAACCAGACGAACCGCTGCGACCCGGGTCGCACGAGGTTCCAGGACTGCAGCGAGTAGTAGATCGTCAGCAGGAACGGGATCTGCGTGACGACGATGGTGAACACCAGCGCGGGCAGCAGCGGCGCGCGGCGCACCCAGCCCTCGGCCTGCGCGGACCGCTTCGTCGTGGTGCCGCTCTCCGCCGGCGGCGGTGGGGCCGCCGGTCGTTCCAGGGTGCTGGTCACTGGTAGCTCTCCCCCACCGTCGACGCGTACTCCTGGGACTGGTCGAGCGCCTGCTGCACGGTCTTCTGGCCGGCGATGGCGGCGCTGAGCTGTTGGCTGACCCGCGTCCCGAGGTCCTGGAACTCCGGGATCCGCAGGAACTGCACCCCCTGGTAGGGCACGGGCGCCACCGTGGGGTGCTCGGGGTTCGCCGTCTGGATCGCGTTCAGCACTGTCGGGGCGAACGCCGCCGCGGCCTGCTGGTACTGCGGGATCCGGTAGGTCGACAGCCGCGATCCGGGCGGCAGGGAGGTCCAGCCGAGCTGGGTGCCGACGCGCTGCATGTACTGCTTCGAGGTCATCCAGCTCATGAACTTCCAGGCCGCGTCCTTGCGCGGGGAGGTCTTCGGGATCGCCAGCGACCACGTGTAGAGCCAGCCGGAGCTCGGGGTCTCGACCACGGGTGCCGGGACGAAGCCGACCTTCCCGACGACGGTCGACTCGTCCGGGTTCTCGACGGTGCCTGCCGCGGAGGTGGCGTCGTACCACATGGCGGCGTTCCCCTGGCCGAACTGCGTGCCGCACTCGGAGAACCCGGCCTGCGCGGCACCCGGCTCGCCGTAGCGGCGCACCAGGTCGACGTAGAACTGCGTCGCCTGCTCGAACTGCGGGCTGGTGAGCTGGGCGTGCCACTGCATGTCGTACCAGCGGCCGCCGAAGGTGTTCACCACGGTGTTGAACGGCGCCATCATCTCGCCCCAGCCCGGCTTGCCGCGCAGGCAGATGCCGGCGCGGCCCTTCGAGCGGTCGGTGAGCTTCGCGGCGAGGTCCGCGACCTGCGGCCACGTCGGGTGCGGCGGCATCACGAGCCCGGCCTGTCGGAACAGGTCCGTGCGGTACATCAGGAACGACGACTCCCCGTAGAACGGCACCGAGTACATGTCGCCGCCGTAGGAGAGCGAGTTGCGCACGCTCGGGATGAAGTCCGCCCCGTCGTAGCCCGGGGTCCCGTTGATCATCGGCTGCAGGTCGGTGATCCAGCCGTTCTGCGCCCACATCGGCGTCTCGTAGTTCGAGATCATGACGACGTCGAACTCGCCGCCGCCGGTGGACACGCTCGCAGTGATCTTCGCGCGGGCCTCGTTCTCGGAGAGCGAGACGAAGCGCATCCGGATCCCGGGGTTCTCCTTCTCGAACTGCGGCGCGAGCTTGATCGCGTCCTCCATCTGCGGGTTGGAGACGATCGCGACGGTCACCGTCTGCGCGCCCGCCTCCCCGCCGAGCGCGCCGGCGCCCGAGCAGCCCGCGACCACGCCGAGCAGCGCGACGGCGAGCAGGGCGAGGAACGGGAGCCGGGCCCGTCGCCGGGACGGGGCTCGTGGGCCGTGCGGCTTCGTCGCGCCGTCCGGTGCGCTGCGTCGCACGCCGCCTCCCCGAGCCGTGGTGTACGGGCGCCGTGAACGAGTGACGTGCTTCACGTCGTCGTCACACCGGGCGACGGTAGGGCCGCGAACCGTGTCCGCGCAAGCGCTTGACCGAACTCCGCGAGACGCTTCCGACGGCGGCTCGCGCGACGCCGACCGGCGATCTTCCGGGGCCGGAGGACCCGAGCGGGGGCATCATGCGACCGGGCGGAGTGCGCGACGAGGGGTGCGGGAGGTCCAGCGGTGGTCACGATGGCCGATGTCGCTCGACGGGCCGGCGTCTCCACCGCGACCGTCTCGCACGTCCTCAACAACACCCGCGCGGTCAGCGACGACACTCGCGCCGCGGTCCTCGCCGCCGTCGAGGAGACCGCGTACACCCCGAACACGGTCGCGCGCTCGCTCGCCACCTCCCGCACGACCACCCTCGGACTCGTCCTCTCGGCGATCTCGAACCCCTACTTCGGCGAGCTGCTTTCCGCCGCGGAGCGCTCCGCGGCCGCCGCGGGATACACGCTGCTGCTCGTCGACCCGCACGAGGACCCGGACTACGAGCGCACGGTGGTCGCACGGCTGCACCACCACCGCGTCGACGGGGTGGTCCTCGCGCCGTCGGCCCGTCCCGAGGAGGCGCTGGAGTACCTCGCGCGCCACGACGTGCCGACGGTACTGCTCGACCGCCTGATCACTGGCGGCCTCGCGGCGCGCCTCGACCAGGTCGGCAGCGAGAACTCCGCGGCCACGGCCACGCTGACCAGCCACCTGGTCGACGTGCACGGCCACCGCCGGATCGCCCTCGTGGCCGGCCTAGCCGGGCTCGCGACCACCGACGAGCGGCGGGCGGGCTTCGTGGCGGCGCTCGCCGCCGCGGGGATCGAGCGCGACCCGGCGCTGGAGGTCTCCGGGGAGTCGGCGACCGAGCCGGCGCGGGCCGCGATGGCCGGTCTGCTGGCGCTGCCCGAGCCGCCCACGGCCGTCGTCGTCGGGAACAACAGCATGACGATCGGGGTGATCGCGGCGCTGCGCGACGCCGGGGCGCGGGTGCCCGGGGACGTGGCGGTGGTCGCCTTCGACGACTTCGCGTGGGCGGACCTGTTCGCACCGCGGTTGACGGTGATGGCGCAACCGTTCGCGCAGATCGCCTCGGAGGCCGTCCGGCTCCTGCTGCGCCGCCGGTCCCAGCCCGACGCCCCGGTGGAGGTGCTGCGGCTCCCGCCGTCGTTCGTGGTGCGCGAATCCTGTGGGTGCGCTCCGCGCACGTGAGCACTTTCTGGTGCTATAGCACCAGAAAGTGCTCACATGGGCGCATGCCCACCTCAGGTCTCGTCGCCGGCGTGGACTCCTCCACCCAGGCCACCAAGCTCGTCGTCGTCGATCCGGCCGACGGACAGGTCGTCCGCGAGGCCCGCCGCGCCCACCCCGAGGGCACCGAGGTCGACCCGCGCGTCTGGTGGGAGGCGCTGCAGGAGGCGCTCGGCGAGGTCGGCACGGACGACGTCGCGGCCATCTCGGTCGCCGGTCAGCAGCACGGCATGGTGCTCTGCGGCGAGGACGGCGAGCCGGTCCGCGACGCGCTGCTCTGGAACGACACCCGCTCCGCGGAGGCCGCCGCCGACCTGATCACCGAGCTCGGTGGGCCGCAGGCGTGGGCGGACGCGGTGGGGACGGTCCCGGTCGCGAGCATCACCGCCACGAAGCTGCGCTGGACCGCGCGGAACGAGCCCGAGGTCGCCGACCGGGCCCGCACAGTGCTCCTGCCGCACGACTGGCTGACCTGCAAGCTGCGCGGCGACGGCGCCGGACCGGTGACCGACCGGGGCGACGCCTCGGGCACCGGCTACTGGTCACCGCGCGAGGAGCGCTACCGGCCCGACCTGCTCGAACTGGCCTTCGGGCGCACGCCGGACCTCCCGCGCGTGGCCGCACCCGGGGAGGCGCTCGGCCCGGGCGCGGGTCCTGTCGAGGGTCTCGTCGTCGGGCCCGGGACCGGGGACAACATGGGGGCGGCGCTCGCGATCGGCGCTGCACCGGGGGAGCTCATCGTCTCCGTCGGTACCTCGGGCACGGTCTTCGTCCCCGCGGAGACGCCGACCGCCGACCCGTCCGGGCTGGTGGCCGGGTTCGCCGACGCGCGCGGGCGCTATCTGCCCCTGGTGTGCACGCTGAACGCCGCGCGCGTGCTCGGCGTGGGCGCAAAGTTGCTGGGGGTGGACCCCGACGGGTTCGACGAGCTCGCCCTGGCCGCCGACACGGGCGCGGGCGGGCTGGTGCTCGTCCCGTACCTCGAGGGCGAGCGCACCCCCGACCGGCCCGACGCCACCGGCCACCTGGCCGGCCTGACCGGCGCGAACGGGACGCGGGAGAACCTGGCCCGGGCCACCGTCGAGGGCATGCTGTGCGGCCTCGCGGCCGGTGTCGACGCGTTGGCCGACGTCGGCGTGACCGGCGAGCGGGTGCTGCTCATCGGCGGCGGCAGCCGGTCGCGCGCGGTCTCCGGGATCGCGCCCGCGGTCTTCGGCACGGACGTCGAGGTGCTGGCGCCGGCGGAGTACGTCGCGCTGGGCGCGGCTCGGCAGGCGGCGTGGGCCTTGCACGGCGAGGAGCCGGCCTGGCGGATCGAGCGCGACGTGGGGCTCGAGGCGAGCGAGGAGGACCGCGAGGCCGCACGGGCCGTCCGGGCGGCCTACGCGACGGTCAGCCGCTCGGTCTAGCGGGGACGACGGCGGTGATCGAGCGTCACTCTCCCGTGACCAGCGTGAGGCCCGCCGACGCCAGCACCGGACCGAGCGGCTCGAAGTACGTCGTGCCGCCGGCGACGCAGTCCCCGCTGCCGCCGGAGAGCGTGCCCTGGGCCTGCGCGGAGTCGGGGGTGACGAAGGGCCCGCCGGAGTCGCCGGGATCCGCGCAGACGGTCGTCCGGGTGAGGCCGGTGATGACGGCGCCGGTGCCGTAGTTGACCGTGACGTCGGTGGCCTGCACCACGCCGCAGTGGTAGCCCGAGGTCGACCCGGAACGACAGACCCGGCTGCCGGTGGAGGCCTCGGTCGTGCCGGTGACCGTCGGGCCTCCGTGGACGCGCCCGCTCCCCCGCCAGGCCGCGGTGTCGGTGACCCGGATGAGCCCGTAGTCGTCGCCGGGGTACGCGGTGCGCTCGACGGTGCCGATCCGCCTCCGGTCCGGCCCGTTCCACGTCGTGCCCTCGGCGGTGCAGTGCCCGGCGGTGAGCAGGTAGGTCGTGGCGCCGCGGCGCGCGGAGAAGCCGTCGGAGCACCGGGTGCCGGTGGTCGTGATCGCCGTGCCCCCCACCAGCGACCCGGCGTCGAGCGGCTCCGCCGCACCAGCAACGGCACGTTGCCGGCGTCCGACGTCAGGACGGCGCCGCTCACCCATCGGACCGGGGAGCCTGCTCGACGTCGAGGGCGGACCGGTGAGGGGACGGACCGGGGCAGACATCGGTTGGAGGCGCACCGCGGTGGGGTTCTCGTCGGCGGCGAAGGCGCGTGCGGCGGCGGTGGCCGGACCGACGACGGCGACGACGGTCTGGTGGGTCCCCGGGTCGACCCACCAGGCACTGACGTCGTCCGGGACCCCCGCGCGGCGGGCGTCCAGACGTTCCTTGGCCGCCCGCCCGGCACGCGGGTCGACCGGTGCGGACCGCATGGTCGACCCGGGGCCGGGCGGCGGAGGGCTCGGGGTCGCAGCGAGGGCCGGGACCCCCACGGCGACGAGGGCAGCGAGGACCGTGAGCAGGGCGGCGAGCGCGCGGGTCCGCAGGCGTGGAGGACGAGGGGGACGCACGCGGGCCTCCGGGGTCGGGCCGGACGCCGCCCGTACCCGGGCGGGGCCGACGGGCACGTCCGCCTCCCCGGAGCCCGGTGCTGCTACGTACGTGCTAGTCGATGAGCCCGATCAGCCTATGAGCCGCATCGTCCGCCCACCGCCCCGACGACCCGGACGGATGATGTGCGCTCACTTCGCGGGCCCGGCGTCGCGCAGCCCGGTCACCGTGAGGCCCTGCGGGTCCCTGGTCGCGACGACCCCGACCCGGTCGTTCACGGCCACCGCCGACGGCGAGCTCGCGGCCTTCTGCTTGCGGACCTTCGAGGTCGGGGCGAACGCGTAGGTCTCGGTGAAGCCGTCGGTGCTGCGCACCGTCACCGAGGTCGGGGAGGCCGCGGTGACGACCCCGCGCTGGACGTCGACCGTCCGGTCCCCGGTCTTGCCGTGCAGGACGACCTCGCCGTGCTCGGCCCGAGCGGCGAGGGCGCGCCGGACCTTCCCCGCGGGGTGCTTCGCGGCCGGGGCCGGCGCGGGGGCGGAGGTCGACGGCGCGGCGGGGGTCGGCGGTGTGCTGGTCTGCGCGAGGGCGACGGCCGTCCCGCCACCGGCGAGGGCGACGACGACGGCTGCCACGAGTGCGCCACGGGCCCACGAGATGCGCATGGTGTGTTCGGGTTCCTCTCGTTGACGACGCTGCGGCGGCCCGCCTCTCCGGAGTTCCGGCCGCGGTGGACGCCCTCCAGAGAAGCGCCATCACGGACGAATGCGGGGGTCGGCGGGGGCGCTTTCAGGGAATCGTCAGGAACGCGGGGAAATAGTTCCCCCGACGCCGACGAGGGGCTCACACAGGGCTCGGCTATCGTGACGCCGTGTCTGACCGCTGGGACCCGCGTCCGCGCGGGCGAGGGCCGTCGCGCTCCGCCGCGCCCCCGCCCGCGGCGCCGCGCCCGCCGTCGGGACCCGGAGGATCCGGACGCGGACCGTCCCGCGGGCCGAGCGGTTCGTGGGGACGCGGACCATCCCGGGAAGGCGGCTCCTCGCGGGCTCCGCGACCTCGACAGACAGGCACGTTCGCCGTCGGCCCGGGCTACCCGTGGCCGGTCGTCGCGGTCGGCGCGGTCGTCGTCACCGCCCTGCTCGCGTGGCTGCTCCTGCACCGCGCGGGCCTGCTCGGGCTGATGTTCCCGGTCGGCTACCTGGTGGTCTGCATGCTCGGCGTCGCGATGGTGCGCGCCGAGGCCGTCGTCGTGCCCGCACTCGCCCCGCCGGTGGTCGCGTTCCTCGGACTCGTGATCGCGGCCGTCATCGCCGGGGACACCGCGAGCAGCACCCTGTTCCTGCTCGGCGTGCTCGCGCCACTCGCGGAATTGTTCTGGTGGATGCTCGTGGCGACACTCGCCTGTGTCGTCGTCGGATTCCTGCGATTCCGCCAGATCCGTCCGGGGTGGACCCCGCGCCGTGCGCTGCGTGGGGCGGGGGCAGCCTGATGCCGGGACCCGGGGAGGACCGTCCGGGCGGATTCCGCATGCCGCGCCGCGGGGACACCCGGCCCGACGCGGGCCAGGGCCCCCGTCCCGGTCCCCCACCCCCCGCTCCCCGGCCGGCCGCCCCAGCGCCGGGACGACGGCCGGACCGACGTCCTGCGGCCCCGCCCGGGCCGCCCCCGCCGAACGGCGGGCGCCCGGGGCCACCGCCACGCCCACCGTCCGGTCCTCCGCCCGGCGGTGACCGCGGCGCGCACGGACGTGGCCCCACCCCGACGAGGGTCGCCCCCGCGCTCGAGCCCGACGAGGCCCCCGCGCGGGCGCCCGACCCGGAGCCGGGCGGCGGCGGAGCGGGAGCACGCGCGCTCCTCGATCGCGTCCGGGCCACCGCCACGAAGCGCGTGCTCGTGCTGGTCCTCGCGGCCGCCTCCGTCCTGCTGCTGCTCGTCAGCGGTGGGACCGTGCTGGCCGCGCGCTCGTTCGACTCCGGCCTGAGCCGCGTCGACGTCATCTCGACCTCGTTCGGCTCGGTGTTCGGCACCGACCAGAACATCCTGCTCGTCGGGCTGGACAGCCGGACCGACAGCTTCGGCAACCCGCTGCCGAAGGACCAGCTCGCCGCGCTGCACGCCGGAGCGAGCGACTCCGGCGGCGACTCGACCGACACCATCATCGTGCTGCACATCCCCGGCGGCGGCGGTCCCGCCACGGGGTTCTCGATCCCGCGCGACTCCTACGTCGACCTGCCCGACGGCTTCGGCAAGCACAAGATCAACTCTGCGTACGCGTACGGAGCGAACGCCGCCCGCCCGGCGCTGTCCAAGGACGGCGTCAGCGGCAACGACCTCGCGGTGCAGGCCGGCGCCGCGGGCGCGAAGACGACCATCGGCGCCGTCGAGTCGCTCACCGGCCTGACCATCACCCACTACGGCGCGGCCAACCTCGCCGGGTTCGCCGACATCAGCCAGGCGATCGGCGGGGTGCCGGTCTGCCTGAACGAGAAGGTCGACGACCCGTTCTCCGGGGCCGACTTCCCCGCGGGCCCGCAGACGGTCTCCGGCCCGCAGGCCCTCGCGTTCGTACGGCAGCGCCACGGGCTGCCCGGCGGCGACCTCGACCGTGCCCGCCGTCAGCAGGTCTTCCTCTCCAGCATGGCGCGCACCGTGCTCTCGTCGGACACCCTCACCGACTCGGCCAAGCGCGACGCGCTGATCGCCGCCGTGGACAAGGCCATCACGGTCGATCGCTCGCTCGACGTCCTGAGCCTCGCCTCCCAGCTGCAGGGGGTCAGCTCCGGCTCGATCGGGTTCCACACCATTCCGATCGTCAACGCGAGCTACGACACCGGTGACGACGGCGAGGCGGTGCAGGTCGACCCGTCAGCGGTCCAGAAGTACATCTCGGACACTATCTCCGGCTCGTCGAGCTCGGGCTCGTCGTCGGCGAAGGGGTCGGGGTCGTCGGGCTCGTCGTCGGCCGCGGGGAGCTCGTCGGGGTCCTCCTCGGCGGCCGCCCCGGCGCAGCCGAAGACGAGCGGCGCACCCGCCGTCCCGTCGTCGGATGCGGGCACCACCGCCCCGACGGTGCCCTGCGTCAACTGAGGGTCCTGCGTTCACGGGGACACGACGTCAGTGCAGCACGTTCACGGCGCGGGCGACGACGAGCGCGACCGTCGCCAGCGCGACCGCGGACTGCACGAGCATCGTCAGCTTCGTCCAGCGCGAGAGCGGCATGGTGTCGGTGGGGCTGAACGCGGTGGAGTTGGTGAACGACACGTAGAGGTAGTCGACGAACCGCGGCTCCCACTCGGGATCCAGGGCGGGGTCTGCATCTGGGGGAAGAGGAGGTCCGGTACCTCCCGGTCGCCCCGCGTCCGGGCGGAGGGGCCGCCGCGGTCGAACTGCCAGTACCAGAGGGCGAAGCCGATCACGTTCGTCGCCCAGATCGCGGCGCCGGTGGCGAGCAGGGGCCCCGGGTCGTCGCCACCCCGGCCCGCGACGAGGTGATCGATCAGGCGTACGACGGCGGCCCCGTTCGCGACGCTGACGAGCGCGGTCAGCGCGAGGCTCGTCGTCCGGCGCCAGGCGGGCTCGTGCTCGAACCGGCCGGGGTTCGCGACGACGAGGACGGCCAGCACGGCGAGCTCGACCAGCGGCATCAGCCAGCGGGAGCCGAGGACCACCTCGTCGGGCAGGCTCAGCTGCAGCGCGGCGGCCACGAGGATCGCGACCGCGACCGGCCACCGTTGCTCCTCCGCGGTGTGGCGGCGCCAGGCGGGCAGGGCGGGGGGATTCACGCGGTGGATCCTCCCCACGTGCTGCGCGTCGCGATCAGGCGACCTCCTCCAGGGTTCGGCCGGTGGTCAGCGGGCCGAGCAGGCCGACGTCGAGGCAGAGCACCACGATGAGCACCGCCGACCCCCCGAACACCCACACCGGACCGGCGCTCGCCAGCAGCGGAACGGCCACGAACGGCAGGACCACCGACGTCCCCCGCGAGAGCGAGTAGGCCACGCCGCTCGCCGTCGAGCGGATGGCCGTCGGGAAGATCTCCGCCTGGTAGATGTGGAAGGAGTTGGAGAAGACGTTGCTCGACATCGTGAGCAGGAAGCCCGCGGCCACGATGAGCCACGGCGAGGCCGCCGCCGCGAACACGATGCCGAACACGCCGATCGCCAGAGCCGACCCGATGATCAGGTACTTCCGTTCGAAGCGCTCCACGAGCGGCACCGAGAGCAGCGAGCCGATCGGATAGCCCGCGAAGCTCAGTGCGGCGTAGCCCAGCGATTCGGTGATCGCGAAGCCCTTGGCGACCAGCACCAGCGGGGCCAGGGTGCCGAAGCCGTAGTAGGCCACGGTCTGCAGGATCTGGAAGACGAACAGCATGATCGTCCGTTTGCGGTACTCGCCCGTGAAGGCGATCCGGAGCACCTCGCTCGTCGAGCGGGCCCGGGGGCCGGTGTCCGGCGGTGGCGCGGCGGCCCGTTCGGGGAGGTTCTCCGCGGCCTCCGGGGCCCCGGCTCGGACCGCGATGTGCCGCACCACCGCCACCGCCTCGTCACCACGGCCCCGCGACTCCAGCCACCGGGGCGACTCGGGCAGCACCCGGCGCATCCACAGGACGAACACCGCCCCGAGCGCGCCGGCCACGAGCAGCCAGCGCCATCCGGCGATGCCCGCGATCTCCTGGGCGGCGACCAGCTTCCCGCCGAGCAGGGCGGCCACCGGCACCCCGAGGAAGCCGACCGTGTACGCCCAGGCGATGTAGCGGCCGCGGACGGGCGCAGGGAGGAACTCGGCGAGGTAGGTGTCGACGAGCACGAGCTCGCTGCCCAGCCCGACGCCCGCGAGGAAGCGCAGCACGAGGAAGACCTCGATGTTCGGGGAGAACGCGGAGAGCAGGCTGAACAGCGAGTAGGTCAGCAGGTTGAGCAGGAAGACGCGACGGCGCCCCAGCCGGTCGGCCAGCACCGAGAGCACGTTGGCGCCGACGAACATCCCCAGGAAGCCGCTCCCGACCACGGCCGCCTTGCCGATCGACCCCAGCGCGAACTCCTTCGCCAGGATCGGGGCGAGGACGCCGCCGAGGAACACCTCGTAGAGGTCGAAGAACGACCCGATGCCGACGACCACGACGATCAGCCGGTGCCATCGCGAGAGCGGCAGGGTCTCGAGGACCGTGCTCGCGCCCCCGGTCGACGGTGCTCCCGCCTCGGTCGCCATGGTCCCCGCCTCCCGCTCGGCCGACTGCGAATGTCGTGAGCACGGGAAACTACCCGGACGCCACGTGCGCGGCAGCACTCGTCGACACTCGGTGCTCCGGGCGCGGTTCACCGGACCCTTGATCCACATCCGTGTCGAGAAGTGCCCCAGATGATGTGGGGCACTCCGCTCCCCACTTCGTGATCATGCGGCGCGGCCGCCGGCGTCAGAGCTCGAACTCGGCCCGCCGGTCCTCGGGCACGAGGTCGACGTACTCCGGGTGCTTGCCGATCCAGCCGCGGATGTACGGGCAGAACGGCAGCACCCCGAGCCCGCGGGCGCGCGCGTCGTCGAGGGTCGCGCGGGCGAGGCGTCCCGCGAACCCCTGGCCGGCGTGGGCGTCGTCGACGACGGTGTGCATCAGCGAGATCGTCGGGCCTCCCGTGCGCTGGTGGTACTCGACGTGGCCCACCGTCTCGCCGTCGACGCGCAGCTCGTATTGGTGCCGGGCGTCGACGTCGACCACCTCCGGATCGCCCGTGCGGCGCTCGTCCTCGATCGCGTCGTCGGCCATCGGGTCCTCCTCGATGCGTGCCGTGCCGCCACCCATCATGCTCGGCGCGCGGCCCGGCTCCCCAGGGGTCGGCGCCGACCTCGACCTCAGGCCGGCTCGAGGCGCCAGTCCCCTGCCGACTCGTCCCACGCCATGCCCACCACGCCGCGGGCGCGGGCGGCCTTGGCGAAGCTCAGGAAGGACGCGAACCCGTAGGTCTTCTCCGAGAACCCGGGACGCCGCTTGCGGACGCGGTCCTTGAGCCCCGAGAGGGGCACCCCGCCGTGCCGGGACTCGTCGCCGACGACCTCCGCGAGCAGCCGGAACGCGTCGTCCTCGGCCGGCTCGTTCTCGGGGAACGACACCTCGGGGTCGCCGCTCGCCGAGCCGGCGGAGAGCTCCACGATGCGCTGGTCCTGCAGGTGGCGCAGCAGCTCACCGAAGCCGCGGAAGCCGTGCTCGGCCTCGTCGAACGTCGGGTCCTGCCGCAGGATGGCCCGCTTGAGCCGGGAGGCGAGGACCGGGCCGTCGCCCCGGCGGGCGAGCCCGGACAGCGTCCGGGTCACCAGACGCTCGACGGCATCGTCGTCGCCCGGTATCGCGGCGGGCTCCGCGTCGGCGGCCGGCTCCGGTCGGGTGGCGGGGGCGGGCTCGGCGGGCGGCGCGGCCGCCTCGACGAGCCGGTCGTAGTAGAGGAACTCGTCGCACGCGGGCGGCAGGAGCCGCGACGTCGACGAGGCGACACCGATCCCGATCACCCGCTTGTCGAGCTCGCGCAGCTTGTGCACCAGCGGGGTGAAGTCGGAGTCGCCGGTGCCGATCGCGAACGTCGTCACCCAGGACCGTTCGTAGGCGATCTCGACGGCGTCGACGGCCATCTTGATGTCGGCGGCGTTCTTGCGGGAGCCGCCGAGACGCTGCGGGATGTCGATGAGCTCGACCTGCGCGCGGGCCAGGAGGCGGCGGTCGTCGTCGAACGACGACCAGTCGGCGTACGCCCGTCGTGCCACCACCCGCCCGCGGACGGCCAGCGCGTCGGCCACCGGCGTCAGGTCGAACGGGCTGACGCCGAGGCCCTCGCGGGCCCCGATGGCGAGGTTCTCGTAGTCCAGCAGCAGCGCGATGCGGTCGTCGCCCTCGTCGGGGTTGCCTGGCATGGCCGTCAGCCTCCCAGGCCGGTCGGTCAGGGGATGATCTGGACCTGGTCGTAGACCTGGAGGTAGTCGAAGAACTTCTCCGCGTCGGCGGCCGAGAGATGCACGCAGCCGGCGGAGTCCCGCTGCAGGCTGCCCTCGTGGAAGGCGTCCCCGGGCGCGAAGAACACCGAGTTGTTCATCGGCGCGTGGTCGTACTCGTCGCTCTTGTGGTTCTTGTCCTTCCACATGACCGTGAAGGTGCCCGTCGGCGTCTCGTGGCCCTTGGCGCCGGTGGTCACGGTGACCGGGCCGTCCAGGACGTGACCCTTGCCGTCGGTCAGCCACGCCTTCTTCTGCGAGATGTCGACGCAGGCCTTGGCGGTGATCGCGCACGGGGTGGCGCTCCTGGTCGCGGGCGCCGGGGCGGCGGCGGGCGCGGGAGCCGGGGCGGCCAGCGCGGGCGCCGCGAGCTGGAGCAGTCCGGCACCCACGGCACCGACCGCACCGGCGCTGCCCACGCCGAGTCGCAGCCCACGTCCCACGATCCGGGGACGGGAGCTCGCGTGGTGACGACCCATGGTGTGGCCCTTTCGCGGTCGGTGATGCGCGGTGTTCCGGTCTCTCAACGCTCACGGAACGGATTCGTTGCGGCACGACGGCGAGGAGTGTGCACACCGTGATCACCGGATCGAGATCCGGGTGTCGGGCCGCTGAGCTGCGGTGGCGACGGAAACGCACCCAAGCGCCACGATCGGGGCGAATCGGGCCAGGACGACAACGGGTGACGACGGGGGCGACACGCCGAGGGTTCCCGAGGACTTCCCGTGAGTCCTGCCACGGGTCACGATTTGGTCACGGCGACGTCGCCCGATCGAGGGAGGCCGCGATCAGGACACGACGCGCAGGTCCACGCCGCGCACCGCGCGAGCGCACGCCCGGCGGCGTGGCCCCCGCCGGACGAGACTGCGGGACATGGCCGGCGTCGACACGGGTCCGACCCGCAACGAGGTGATCGCGGAGCTCACCGCCCCGGGCGGTCCCTTCGCCCTCGGGGAGGCCGTGGTCCGCGGGGTGCGCCTGCGGGTCCACGTCACCGCCCCGCAGGTGCTCCGGGACCTCCACGACGGCACCGCGGCGTTCGGGGACCGCGTCTTCACCGTGTACGACGGCGGGCGTGTCACGTTCGCCGAGCACCGGGCGCGGGTCGCCGCCCTCGCACGCCGCTACGCCGAAGCCGGCCTCCGGCGGGGCGACCGCGTGGCGATCTGCCTGCGCAACTACCCGGAGTGGGCGCCGCTGTGCTGGGCCGCCTGGGTCTCCGGCCTCGTCGTCGTCCCGCTCAACGCCTGGTGGCAGGCGGGCGAGCTCGCGCACGCGGTGGCCGACGCCGCGCCGCGGCTCGTCGTCGCCGACGGCGAGCGGGCGCCGGTCCTGCGCGAGGTGACTCCGGCCGACGTCCCGGTGGTGGTGGTCCGCGGCCGGTCGGCGGGCTGCGTGGCCTTCGAGGAGTTCCTCGGGGAGGTGACCGACGACGGCCTGGCTGACGTGGCGCTCGCCCCCGAGGACGACGCGTTCATCCTCTACACCTCGGGCACCACGGGGCGACCCAAGGGCGCCGTCGGGACCCATCGCAACCTGTGCACCGACGTCCACAACCGCCGCCTGACCCTCGCGGTCCGCGCGCGGCTGACCGGTGCCCCGCCGCCGGCCGACCCCGGAGTGCTGCTGGCGTTCCCGATCTTCCACGTCGCCGGGCTGTCCGCGATGGTCAACGCGACGGCGAGCGGATTCCACCCTGGCCACGCTCTACCGCTGGGACGCCGCTCGGGCCCTGGAGGTGATCGCCGCCGAACGGCTCACCTCGCTGGGCGGGGTGCCGACCGTCGCCCGCGACCTCGTGCGGACCGCCGCGGACACCCCGGGCGCCGACCTCTCCTCGCTGGTGGGGATCGGGATGGGCGGCGCCCCGATCCCACCCGAGCTGGTCCGCCGCGTCGCCCCGATCGGCGCGCCCTCCAACGGGTACGGCCTCACCGAGACCACGGCCGGGATCGCGTTCAACGCCGGCGAGGAGTACCTCGCGGCCCCGGACTCCGTGGGCCGCCCCGTGCCGAGCGCTGACGTGCGGGTGGTCGACCCGGAGTCGGGCGCCGACCTCGGCGAGGGCGCCGTGGGCGAGCTCTGGTTCCGGGGCCCGAACGTGGTGCGCGGCTACTGGAACGCTCCGGAGGCCACCGCCGCCGCGTTCGTCGACGGCTGGTTCCGCACCGGTGACCTCGGGCGGGTCGACGACGGGCTGATCCGGGTGGTCGACCGGCTCAAGGACGTCGTCATCCGCGGCGGGGAGAACATCTACTGCGCGGCGGTGGAGGCGGAGCTCCTCGAGGTCGACGGCGTGCTCGACGCCGCGGTGGTCGGGATGCCGCACCCCACGCTCGGCGAGGAGGTCGCCGCCGTCGTGGTGCACGCGCCCGGCGTCGTGCCCGGCGAGGCGGTACTGCGCGAGCGGGTCGCGACCCGGATCGCGGCCTTCGCCGCCCCCACCCGGATCGCGACCACCACCCAGCCGCTCCCCCGCAACGCCGTCGGGAAGGTGCTCAAGCGCGAGCTCCGCGACGCGTTGACCGAGTGAGGCGCCGGCGCCCACCGCCTCGCAGCAGCGCCTTGCCGCGAAGACCCCACCGTCCCGCGGCGGCGCCACGCTGAGACCCCGCGAGGTACGAGCGGGGGCTCAGCAGCGCCTTGCCGCGAAGACACAGACCCGCGGTACCACCCTCGTGCGCCCGCGAGGGGGGCACCCTGGAGACGTGACCCGGGGCGACTCGAGCGAGCTGGCAGCGGCGCTGCGCCAGTGGCGCGAACGGCTGACCCCGTCCGACGTCGGGCTGCCGGCCGGGCCTCGACGTCGCACGCCCGGCCTGCGCCGCGAGGAGGTGGCGCGGCTCGCCGGGGTGTCGGTCGACTACGTCGTGCGTCTGGAGCAGGACCGCGGCCCGCACCCGTCGTCATCGGTGCTCGGCGCCCTCGCCCGGGCGTTGCGGCTCTCGCCGGCCGAGACCGGCCACCTCTTCGACCTCGCGGGCACCACGCTGCCCGGCCGCGGCCGCGTCAACGACGTCGTGCGCCCGAGCGTGCTGCGCCTGCTCGACCGGATGCATGACCTCCCTGCGATGCTCGTCGACGCCCGGCGGAGCCTGCTCGCGTGGAACCCGCTCGCGGACGCCCTGATGGGCGACCTCTCGACGATCCCGCGCGAGCGCCGCAACCTGCTCTGGATGCGGTTCGGTCCGCCGCTCGAGGGCCATCCGGTGGTGACCGACGAGCACGGGGACCGTGAGCGCCTCGACCGTTCAGCGGTGGCGGACGCGCGCGCCGCCCTCGGCCGCTACCCCGACGATGAGGTGCTGCGCGGCCTGGTCGACGAGCTCCGGCGCTCCAGCGAGCGCTTCGCCCGGTTGTGGGCCGAGCGGCCCGTCGAGGACCGCCGCGTGGACCGGAAGTCCCACGACGTCCCGGGGATCGGGCGGATCACCCTCGACTGCGACCTGCTGGCCGTGCCCGACGACGACCAGCTGCTCATCGTCTACTCCGCCGCCCCGGGCAGCCCGGACGCCGAGAAGCTCGACCTGCTGCGGGTGGTGGGGCTCCAGACGGTGTGATCAGCGCCCCCGGAACACCGGCTTCTGCTTGCCGAGGAAGGCCTCGACGGCGTCGCGGTGGTCCTGGGTGGCGCCGAGGCGGACCTGGGCCTGCGCTTCGTGCTCGAGCACCGTGGGCAGGGGCGAGACGGTCCCGAGCGCGACGGCACGCTTGATCTCGGCGTAGGCGAGCGTCGGGCCGGCGGCCAGCCGGCGGCCCAGGGCGAGCGCGGCGGCCTCGGTGGCTTCCGCGTCGGGCGCGATCTCCCGGACGATGCCCCAGTCGCGCGCCTGCTCGGCGGTGAAGGTGTCGCCGAGCATGAGCAGCTCGGTGGCCCGCGACGAGCCGACGCAGTGCGCGAGGGTGGCCGAGAGCCCGGAGTCGCCGCCGAAGCCGATGCCCGAGAACGCCGTCGCGAACTTCGTACCCGCCGTGGCCACGCGCAGGTCGCACGCCAGCACGAGGCCGAGGGCGGCGCCTACGGCGGTCCCGGTGATCGAGGCCACCACCGGCTTCGCCATCCCGACGAGGGAGGACACGATCGGGTTGTAGTGCTCGGTGACGGTGGACAGCGCCGACTCGCTCCCCCCGGCGCGGAGGTCGTCGGCGTGCTCGCGCAGGTCCTGGCCGACGCAGAAGGCCGGGCCGCTCGACCCCAGGACGACCGCTCGCACGGAGGGGTCCGCGGCGACGTCGGCGAGGGCGTCGCGCAGCGCGACCTTGAGCTCCTTCGTCAGCGCGTTGCGTGAGTCCGGTCGGTTGAGCCGCACGGTGGTGACGGCCTCGGCGTCGTCACGCTCGACGAGGACGGGCGGGTCGGTGGGGGCGGCGCTCTCCATGGGGTGATCGTGGCACGCCGAACATGGTCCGGCCTGGCTCCCGCCGTGCTCAGCCGGCGGCCGGCTCCCGGGCGTGCAGCGGCTCGGGCATCGGGAAGAGGTCCAGCAGCCGCTCGACGGCCACGCCGTCCCCGGAGAGGGTGAGCATGCCGTCGGAGATCGCGGAGTCGAGCGGGTGCCCGGTGTAGAGCACGGCTGCCCACGCCTCCGGCGCCGGGACGTTCACCGTCGCGTCGGCCGTCGTCGTCTCGCCCCGCTCCATGGTGAACGCGCCGTCGTGGATGCGGGCGACGAACGGCTGGTCGGCGAGCACGAACTGCACGACCTCGTCGACCCCCTCGGCGTTCTGCGCCGAGAACATGGTGCGCATCGAGAGCACCAGCGAGTCGACGCCGATGTGCTCGGCCTCGGGCAGCGAGCGGGCGGCCCAGCGTCCGAGCGTCTGCAGCACCGGCTCGAGCTCGGTGCCCCACTCGGTGAGCTCGTACACCGCGGATGCGGCGGGCGGCGGGAGACGGCGGCGTCGCAGCACACCGGCGTCCTCGAGCTCGCGCAGCCGCTGGGACAGCACGTTGGGGCTCGCGTGCGGGAGGCCGGTGCGCAGGTCGGTGAACCGCTTCGGCCCGAGCAGCAGCTCGCGGACCACCAGCAGCGCCCACCGCTCGCCCACGAGGTCGAGGGCGTGGGCCGCCGCGCAGCCGTCGAAGTAGTCGCGCCGTGGTGCCATGGCCGCGACGGTACCCCGGATCGACTGCCGAGTCACTTTGTAGGACCGTGAGTCGCCTCATCAGGACGTGTAGTTCGGCCACGCACGGATCGGCCGGGGTGCGCTCAGGTGCCGGCCGCGATGAAGAACTCGAGCGCGATGCCGTCCGGGTCGCGGAACGAGATACCCGAGCCGTAGCTCGCCGTCTTGATCCCGCCGTGCTGGATGCCGAGCTCGTCGAGGCGGTGCCCCCACTGCTCGAGCGACGCCGAGTCGGGCAGCGCGAACCCGACGTGGTCCAGCCCGGTGCGGCGCTCGTCGAAGGCGTCCCCGGCCTCGCGACCGTGGTGGCTGTGCAGCCCGAAGAGCATCCCGCCGTCGAGGGCGTAGACGGTGTGATGGAACTCGCCGCCCTCCTCGTCCTCGTCGAGCACCGGATCGGTCCCGAACAGCCGGGAGTACCACTCCGTGGAGCGACGCAGGTCGGAGACGGTGATCGCGACGTGCTGCAGACCGGGGAAGGTCATCGGGCGGCTCCTCTGCCGGACATCGGTGAACGGTCTAGCGGTCCTGCCAGACCGGCGCGCGCTTGGCCAGGAAGGCGGACATGCCCTCCTGGGCGTCACAGGTCATGGCGTTGGTGGCCATGACCTCGCTCATCTCGTCGTACGCGTCGTCCTCGGAGAGGTCGATCTGCCGGTAGAACGCCTCCTTGCCGATCCGCAGCGTGACGCCGCTGGCGTCGGCGACCTTCTCGGCGAGCTCCCGGACGGCGGCGTCGAGCTGCTCGGCCGGCACGGCGGCGTTGACGAGGCCCCACTCGACGGCCGTGGCGGCGTCGATGGTCTGGCCGGTCAGCAGCATCTGCATCGCGCGCTTGCGGCCGATCGCCCGGCTCACGGCCACCATCGGCGTCGAGCAGAACAGCCCGATCTTGACGCCGGGGGTACCGAACACGGCGTGGTCCGCAGCGACCGCGAGGTCGCACGTCGCGACGAGCTGACACCCGGCGGCGACGGCCATGCCCTGCACGGCGGCGATCACCGGCTGCGGCACCTCGTGGACCGCGCGCATCATCTCGGTGCAGACGGCGAACACCTCGCGCTCCTCGGCGAGGGTGCGGTCGACCATCTCGGAGAGGTCGTGGCCCGCCGAGAACGCCGGGCCCTCCGCGGCGATCACGAGGACGCGCACGCCCTCGTGGGCCGAGACCTCGCGCAGCCCCGCGGTGACGGCGCGCATCGTCGCCACCGAGAGGGGGTTGCGACGGCGGGCCGCCGTCAGCACGACGCGGCCGACGACCCCGTCGACCTCCGTGCGCACCGTCTCCTCGGCCGCGCGGGAGTCGGCCGTCTGCTCCGTCACCGGGGTCACCATGGCCCCTGGTCTAGCAGCCATCGGGTGTCCGAGGACAGGGCACGCCTGCGTCGGCCCGTCGCGCGCGGCGGGTCCGACGGGCCGGCGCCCCCTCCGGACGCAGGGGTTAGGCCGGGCGGGGGCCACTCCGTCCCGCGTCCGTCGTCCGGTCCCTGAGCTGTCGCTCCTCCTAAAGGCTCTGGACCAGCCCGCCGTCGCACCGGAGGGCGGTCCCGGTGACGTAGGAGGCCGCGTCGCTGCACAGGAACGCGGCGACGGCGCCGAACTCCTCCGGGCGGCCGTAGCGCCCCGCGGGGATGGCAGCGGCGTTGCGGGCCTCCACCGCATCGACGTCCTCGCCCTCCCGGGCGGCCTGGTGCTCGTCGACCTGCGCGGTCCGCGCGGTGGCGATCCGACCCGGCAGGAGCACGTTGACGGTGACGCCGTCCCGGGCCACCTCGCCGGCGAGGGTCTTCAGGTAGCCGCCGAGGGCGGCGCGGCCGACGTTCGAGAGCGCCAGGCCCGGGATGGGGGCGACCACCCCGACCGAGCCGACCGCCACGATCCGGCCCCAGCGGCGCTCCCGCATCGTGGGCAGCACGAGGGAGACGAGCCGCTGCTGGGCGAGCAGCAGCGGCACGAGGGCGTCGTTGAGCGCCTCGGCGTCGATCGTCGCGGCCGTGCTCAGAGGCGGGCCGCCGCTGTTGAGCACGAGGACGTCGACCGGGCCGAACGCGGCCTGGGCCCGCGCCACGAGCGTGTCCGGCCCGTCCGCGGCGGTGAGGTCGACGCCGACCCCGACCGCCCCGGGCAGCTCCGCCGCGATCGCTTCGGCGCGCTCGGCCCGGCGTCCGCTGACGACGACGCGAGCCCCTTCCGCGGCGAGTGCTCGCGCGGTGGCCTCGCCGAGGCCGGAGGTGGAGGCGCAGACGATCGCGGTGCGTCCCGCGAGACCGAGGTCCATGGAAGCGCATCCTGCCGCGCTCGGCCCCCGCGGGCTCCGTCCGCGTCCTTGATCACGAGCACGTCGGGCCGTCGGACGAGCCTTGGCTCTGCCACCTGTGGCCCTCGCCGGAACCCGCCCGACCGTCAGCGCCTTCCCGATCCCACGTCCGACGAACGGTCCACGTGCTCGCGGGGGGGCGGGGCCACGGCACCGTCGCCGCTCCCGCCGTCGGCCCGGACGGCCTGGTCCACGACGGCGGCGAGCAGCTCGTCCTGGGCGAGCAGGTGCTGGCGCAGGTGGCGGCACTGCTGGAGCACGACGGCGGTGTGGTTGGCCGTCTCTGCGACCCGGCGGTCGGAGACCTCGCCCAGCACGTCCTGGCCCACCATGATCACGAACATGAACACGAGCTGGGCGAGGCTCGAGCAGAACAGGAGGAAGGGGAACGGGTAGGGGTCCGGGATCACGCCGACCACCGCCAGCACCATCCAGCCGACGACGGCCACCGTGCTCCACACCACGGCGCTCCTGCTCCCCAACCGCTGGACCAGCCAGGCGGCGATCCGCCGGTTCCGCGTGGACGTCGCCGGCTCCACGGCCAGGGGCGGGCTGATCATGATGGGGGCGGTGTCGCAGGGGTCGAGCTCGTCCCCGGAGGAGGCCCCGCGATTGAGCAGCCGGGCGCGGTCGTCGATCAGCGACTGCAGCCGGTGGCACTCGCCGAGGATCGCCTGCGCGTCGTCGTAGGTCTGCTGTGCCCGGCGCTCGCCGGACTCGGAGAGGGTCCGCTGGCCCACGAGGATCACGAAGATCAGCAACAGCTGCACGACGTTCCCGACGAAGAGCAGCACCGGGTAGGGGTACGGGTCGAACCCGAGCACCCCGCGGGCCCCGAGCACCATCCAGACCGCCGAGAGCGCCACCGTCAGGTAGACGGTCACCATCGAGCCCAGCCGGCGTGTCACCCACGCCGCGATCGTGTCCGCGGTCGTCCTCGTCGTCTGAGGATCCGTCACCACCGTCGCCACCGACAGTTCCCCCGCACCTGCGCCGGCTCGCCGAACCACCGCGCGGACCCGGCCCACCCGCGCAGCGCTGTCTCGATCAAGAGCTCCATGGATCGGGACGCATCCCCAGGGTCGCAGGTTCCCGGGTTGGGCCGAACGAGGCCCCTCGCCGGAGATGACTGGACGTGTATATACCGATAGAGGCATACTCACGGCTGTGCCGACCACCTGGGCCGTCCTCGCCGACCCCACCCGGCGGGCGATCCTCGACCTGTTGCGGGAACGCCCGCACGCCGTCGGCGAGGTGGTCACGCGGCTCGAGCTCGCGCAGCCCACCGCCTCGAAGCACCTCGCCGTCCTGCGTCGGGCCGGCCTCGTGCGCGCCACCGTCGACGCCCAACGCCGCGTGTACGCCCTCGACCCGCGTCCGCTGGGCGAGCTCGAGGCCTGGCTCGCGCCGTACCGCCGGCTCTGGGGCGACGCCCTCGACGCGCTCGGCCACCACCTGGACACCACCGCGGAGGAGACCCGATGACCACCGGCACCTATCTCGAGATCGACGGCAGGCCTTCCCTGCGGTTCGTCCGTGACTACCCGCACCCGCCCGAGCGGGTGTGGGAGGCCGTCACCGACCCGACCGAGCTGGCCGCCTGGTTCCCCGCCCGGGTGGCGTTCCCCGGCGGCGGGGCGCCGGCGCGGGGCGCCGAGGTCCGGTTCTCGTTCGACGCGGACGGCGACGGTGGCACGGGCACCGTCGTCACCCATGAGCCACCGCACCGCTTCACCGTCACCTGGGCCACCGACGAGCTGCGCCTGCAGCTCGAGCCCCTCGCTGACGGCGGATGCCGGTTCACGTTCACCGCGTTGCTCGGTGAGCGCGACACCGCGGCGCGCACGGCGGCGGGGTGGGAGGTGTGCCTGGAGGCGCTCGACGCGGCGCTGGACGGGCGGCCGGTCGGGGGCCCGCCGTCGCGCCCCACCCCGGCCTGGCGGCGCCACTACGACGCCCACGTCGCCGCCGGCGTGCCCGCCGGTGCCCCGGTGCCGCCGCTGGAAGCCACCCGGTGATCGACGACGGTTTCCGGACACCGGACGTCTGGAACGTCTCGTTCCTGACGTCGGGGCCGGACCCATCCCCGGCCGCTAGAGGGCGACGAACACACTGCCGGTGAAGGCGCCGCGCAGCAGGTCCACCATGGCCTGCGGAGCGGCATCCAGCCCGCCGGGCACCACCGTGTGCGGGAAGACCATGCCCTCCGCGAGCCAGCGCCCGAACAGCGCGGGCCACTCCCCCATCACGTGCCGTCCGTGGGCCAGCGCGTAGCCCCGCACGGTCAGGTCCTTGAGCATCGCGGTCTGCGTGTCGAACCGTGGCCACGCGGCCCCGCCCTGCTGGGTCGCGAGCGCGCCGCCCACCGCGAACCGCGCGTGCGTGGCCGCGACCTGCACCGCCGCCTCGAACTGGGTGCCACCGACGAGGTCGACGTAGACGTCGACACCGTCGGGTGCGGCCCGGCGGAGCTCCCCGACCAGGTCGGGGGTGTGGTGGTCGACGGCGGCGTCGTACCCGAGCTCGGAGACCAGCCAGTCGCACTTGGCCGCCGACCCCGCCGTCCCGATCACTCGCGCCGCCCCGAGCCGCCGCGCGATCTGCCCGGCCAGCGAGCCCACCCCGCCCGCCGCACCCGAGACCAGCACGACGTCGCCGTCGCCGACCCGCGCCACGTCGCGGACGCCGAGCAGCGCCGTGGCGCCGCTGCCGGTCGCGAGGTGGTACCAGGGCGCCGGCAGCGCGTCCTCGGGTACCGGGACCGCGTGCGCGGTCGGCGCGAGCTCGGCCCACGGGGAGTCGTGGACCACCGTCGTGCCCACCGGCACGCCGTCGCGGGCGCTCGCCACCACCGTGCCGACCGCGTGGCCTCGCAGGGGCCCGCCGACCTCGTAGGGCGCCAGCGCCGGGGGGAGGTCGGCGTCGCGCTCCATCCGCTCACGCATCACCGCGCCGAGGGCCAGGTGGGAGTTGCGGACGACGACCTCGCCCGGCTCGGGTCCCCGCAGCGGGACCTCCACCAGCCGGAGGTGGCCGGTCGTCAGGCGGCCTGTCGGGCGGGAGGCCAGGTGGACCTGGCGCGTGGTCGTGGGGAGCTGCGGCGCGGCCATGCCGGTGACCTTCGTCCCTCCACCGAGGTCGAGGTCAAGTCGGCGGTGGCGGGATGGTCACGAATCGCGTCGGGACCGGTGCGCCACACCACGCCCGCGTCACGGGGAGGGCACCATGGTGGAACCGCTCCGGACGCGAGGCGTCCGACGGGACGGGAACCGGGGACACGGTTCTCCGACGATCGGCGACGACGACCTGGGAGTGTGGGTCGATGGCACTCGGGCGGGCTCTGCTCGGGGTGATGGTGGCGTTCGCGGTGGCCCTCGCGGCGGTGACCGTGTGGGGCAACATCGAGCGGGCGACGGCGGGTCCCGGGGCGAGCGGCTCCCAGGCCGAGGCGCCGCAGGCGCCCCCCGCCCGGATCACGACCACGCCCGCCGCGGGCGCGACCGGTGTCCCCCCGGCCCAGCCGGCCAGCGTCCACGTCGCCGACGGCCGCCTCACCGACATCGCGCTGGTCGGTCCCGACGGCGTGGCCGTGCCGGGCCACCTCCTGCCCGACGGCTGGACCAGCACCGCCGTCCTCGCCTTCAGCGCCACCTACACCTGGAAGGGCCTCGTCCTCGACGGCAACGGCGCAGCGCAGCCGCTGACCGGGTCGTTCACCACGGTGACACCCCAGAACAAGATCGCCGCGGACCTCAACATCGGCGACGGCGACTCCGTCGGGATCGCGGCGCCGATCATCGTGCAGTTCGACGGCACGGTGACCGACAAGGCCGCCGCCCAGCGGGCGCTCTCGGTGCAGACCTCGGTCCCGACGCCGGGCTCCTGGGCCTGGCTGCCCGACACCGAGCAGGGATCCCGGGCGCACTGGCGCCCGGAGAACTACTGGAAGCCCGGCACCCGGGTCACCGTGGCTGCGAACCTCCAGGGCGTCGACGTCGGCGGCGGCTCCTGGGGGACGACGAACGTGACCTCCCACTTCACCATCGGGCGGGCCCAGATCGTCAAGGCCGACGTGAACTCGTTCCACATGGTCGTGGTCGACGGCGCCGGGAAGACGCTGATGGACGTACCCGCCAGCTACGGGCTCGGGTCGGACCCGAACCGCAACACCACCAACGGCATCCACGTCGTGATGAGCAAGCAGCAGACCGTGCTCATGTCCAACCCGGCGTACGGCTACAACAACGTGCCGGAGCACTGGGCGGTCCGGATCTCCAACAACGGCGAGTTCATCCATGCCAACCCGCTCTCCGAGGGCGCGCAGGGCAACGAGAACGTCACCCACGGCTGCGTCAACCTCTCGACCCAGGACGCCGAGAACTACTTCAACACCGCGCTCTACGGCGATCCGGTCGAGGTCACGGGCAGCCCGGTGCCGATGCCGCGCACCGACATCTACGACTGGTCGCTGACCTGGCAGGAGTGGCAGTCGTTGTCGGCCCTGCCCACCTGAGAAAAACTCCGGCGCCGGCCCGTCGGGAGCTGCGCGAACCGGCCTCGTGCCGACCGACCGGGACAGGCGCACCATGGACGGCGTGGACATGCCGATGGGACCGGCGCCGGGACCTGCATGGGTGGACGTGCTGACCACGTGGGAAGTCGCGTGGGGCGTCGACGTCGTCCTGGTCGTGCTCGGCGCGCTCTACCTGACCGGCGCGGTCTGGCACGGCTCGTGGCCGGTCCGGCGCACCGCCTCGTTCCTCGGCGCGCTCGCCGCGGCCGCGCTGACCTGGAACTCCGGGATCGCGGTGTTCGGGCACGGCGCGTTCGCCGTGCACATGGTCATGCACCTGATGCTGATCATGGTGGTGCCCGCGCTCTGGGTGGCCGGGCACCCGCTGGAGCTGCTGCGCCACCACCTGCGCGGCGGTGCTGCGCGGCGGTTCGACGCGGCCGCCGCGAGCCGGATGGCGCGCGGCGTGACGTTCCCGGCCACCGTGCTCGTCGTCTACGCCGCCGTCATCGTCCTCACCCACCTCACCGGGTTCATGGAGGCGATGGCGACCTCGATGGCCCTGCACCACACCGAGCAGGCGCTCTACCTCGTCGCGGGGCTGCTGTTCTTCCACACCGCGATCGGCGTGGACGTGCTTCCCCACCGCCCGGCCTACTTCGCGCGGTTCGTGCTCATGCTGATCGCGATGGGCGTGGACACCCTGGTCGGCGTGGTGCTGATGCTCGTGCCCGCCTCGATGTTCCCGGCCTACGACCTCGAGGGAGTCCACCTCGGGGGCGCGATCATGTGGGTGGGCGGGGACGGCCTCATGATGGTGATCATGGTGCTGCTCGGCCGGCTGTGGGTCTCGGACCCGAGCGGGCGGGTCGACTTCGGGCCGTGGCTGGAGTCCGCGCGCCGCTCGGCGCTCTCGGAGCAGATCGGATCCGAGGGCGGGGACCGCGAGCTCGACGACCTCGACGACGACGACGAGGCCCTGGCCGCCTACAACCGCATGCTGGCCCGGCTCAACCGAGGTGCCGACGGCAGGTAGCGGGCCCCGGCCCCAGCAACGGCACGATGCTGGCGTCTGACGCCAGGACGGCGCCGCTCGTCCACGCGGGGACCGTCCGCGCATGATCGACGTCGGGTGGTCGCCGGAGGAGACTGCACCCCGTGGAGGGGTTCGAGCTCGGGACCGACGGCCCGTCGCTGATCCTGGCGGCGGTGGACGGCTCGACGACGTCGTTGCGCGCGGGCGCGTACGCCGTGGGTCTGGCGCGGCGACAGCACTCCGACCTCGTCGTCATCACGGTGACGACGACGCCCGCCATGTCCTCGCTGTCGGCCGATGCGGTCACGGTGCTCGCCGAGTCCGCCCACGAGCTGGCCGCCGACCTCCACGAGCAGGCCAAGGAGTACCTGCGCCTGCTCGAGGTGGAGGCCCGCCTGGTGACGGTGCACGGCGACCCGTACCTCGAGATCGTGCGGGCCGCCGACGACCTGCGCGCGGACGCCGTCGTCGTCGGGGCCTCGATGAAGGCCGGGCACCGCTTCGTCGGCTCCCTGGCCGGGCGGCTGATCAAGGCCGGGAAGTGGCCGGTGACGGTGGTCCCGTAGAGGTGCGCTCCGCGCTCGAAGCCCACCTACCAGGTGAGGCACATGTGGCAGGCCGTGGGCGGGCTGAACCTGCCTCAGGTACTCGATGCTCGTGGGGCCGCTCAGCCCTCCCGGGCGTGGGCGCGCAGCCGTTCGGACCAGGACAGCGTCTGCGGCGCCTCGCCCACGTCCGCGTGCGGTCGGCCGTCCACCTCGAGGACGGGGTAGACGGTCAGGGCGAAGAGGTCGGTCGTCGCACAGGCGCCGGTGTCGAGGTCGAAGCGGTACAGTGCCACGGGCACCGCACCTCCGCGCCACGGATTCCGCCCCTCGACCAGCGGACCGGCGTTGTGCGGGCAGGCGGCGTCGGACACCCGCACCGACCCGTCGTCGAGCACGAAGACGGCGAACACCCGGCCGTCGTCGGAACTCACCGTCCAGGCGGAGCGACCTGCCGGGTCGCCGAGGTCGACGAGCACGGCGTCACCGCCGACCCGACGCCCGCAGCTCGGCGAGCGACTCGCCGCCGACGAACCAGTGCTCGGGCTCGCACTCGGTGACGACGACGCGGACGTTGCCGGCCGGAGCGCCCACCGCCTCGGACACCGCCGCGGTGACCTTCTCCCCCAGCGCCGCGAGCTGCTCGGGTGTCCGCCCGCGGGCGAGGGTGATCTGGACCAGGGGCATTCGGCCCTCCTTCGTCGGGCCCTGTGCGTGCGTTTCCGTGCCTGGGCACGGAAACGCACGCACGAGAGCGTCAGCTCAAGACCGCCATCTCCACCGTGCCGAGCCGGTCGATCGACACGGTCACCACGTCGCCGGCGACCAGCGGGGTCGCGGCGGTCAGGCCGCCGGAGAGCACGACCTCCCCGGCCCGCAGGCCTTCCCCGGACTGCGCCAACCGGCGCACCAGCCACGCCACGGCGGCGGCCGGGTGACCCAACGACGCGGCCCCGGAGGCCGTCCCGACCAGCTCGCCGTTCTTCTCGAGCACCACACCCACCAGCCGCACGTCGATCCCCGCCGGCGGGACCGGGCTGCCGACCACGTACCGCGCCGCCGAGGTGTTGTCCGCGACGACGTCGGCCATCGTGAACCGGTAGTCGCGGAACCGGGAGTCGAGCACCTCGATACCGACCGCCAGACCCGACGTCGCCGAGAGCACGTCCACCGCGGTGCAGTGCGCGCCCGCGAGGTCGCGCCCGAGCACGAACACGATCTCCGGCTCCGCCCGCGGCTGGATCAGCGAGGACACCGACAACGGCTCGCCCAGGTCCAGGGCAGCGGACGCCGGGAGGAAACCGCACACCGGCGCGGACACGCCCACCTGCGCCTGCTTCGCCCGCGAGGTCACCCCGAGCTTCCAGCCGGCGAGCGGCCCGGCCTGGTCCCGGAGCACCCGCTGCACCGCGTAGCCGGTCTCGAGGTCGAGGTCTCCGACCTCGTCGGTCAGCGGGTCGATCGCGCTCCGCTCCGCGACCGCCTTCGACAACCGGGCCGCCAACTGCGCCACGTCGGCACTCACGCCGCCACCTCCGCGCCCGCCGTCACCCGCAGCGTCACCGGACCCAGCCGATCGAACTCCGCCCGGTACACCTCGCCCGCGGCCAGCGGTACCGCCGCGTGCAGCGCCCCCGTCATCACCAGGTGCCCCGGCTCCAGCGCCACCCCGTGCCCGCCGAGCACGTTCGCCAGCCACGCCACCACGGCCAGCGGGTCGCCGAGGGCCGCCGCGCCCGCCCCGGTGTCGAGCAGCTCGCCGTTGCGCGTGAGGGTCATCCCGATCAGCCGCGTGTCCAGGCCGTCCAGCGGCACCACCCGCGAGGACACCGCCACCGCCCCGTTCGAGGCCAGGTCCGCGACGGTGTCGGCGAGCTTGATCCGCCAGTCCGCGATGCGGGAGTCGACGATCTCCATGGACGCCGCGGCCCCCGCGACGGCCCGCGCGGCGTCGGTCGGGCCGACCCCGGGCCCCAGCAGTCGCTCCCCCATCACGAAGGCGATCTCCGCCTCCACCTTGGGCGCGATGAAGCGGTCGAGCGGGAGCGCATCGCCGTCGCGATAGACCGTCGAGGCGAGCACCGGGCCGTGGTCGGGTGAGTCGACGCCGACCATGCGCTGCATCGCCGTCGACGTGAGCCCCACCTTGTGGCCGACGACGCGGTCGCCGTCGGCGAGCAGGAGCGGCACGAGCTCGCGCTGGATCGCGTAGCCCTCGGCCATCCCCAGCGAGGGGTCGGCGTCGGTGAACGGTGCGATCGGCACGCGGGTCCGGCGCGCCTCGTAGAGGGCGCGGGCCTTGCCCGGCGCGTCGAGGGCGTCAGACACGGGCATGCGTGGCCTCCTGGCCGTGGGTGCGGACGGGTGGACGCGGGGACGACGACGATCCTGGTCCCGACGGCGGGTGCGCGCACGAGGTCCCGGGCGGTCTGCCCGACGACGAGCACGGCGTCCGCTGTGATGTCCACGGCGGGCCGCTACCCGATCACGGCGACGCGGCAGACCTCGATCAGGCCCGGACGGGCACCGTCGGGACCGCCACCCCGATGAGGCAGTCCCGCGTGACCAGGTCGAGCTGCTCGGCCTCCGTCAGCGCCTCGGCACCTGCGGGACGCTCCGGCACCACCAGGTAACGCGCCTCGGCGCTCGCGTCCCAGACCCGGACCTCGGTGGTGTTCGGCAGCACGAGCCCGAATTCGCGCAGCATGCCCCGCGGGTCGCGCACCACCCGCGACCGGTACGCCTCGCTCTTGTACCAGGGCGGCGGCGGGCCGAGCCACGCCAGCGGGTAGCAGGAGCAGAGGGTGCAGACGACGACGTTGTGGACGCCGGGCGTGTTGGCCACCGCGTGCAGCCGGATGTCGGAGCTGTACCCGCCGCCGTGGTGCCCGAGCTCCGCCGCGGCAGCGCCCGCGTCGGCCAGCAGCCGCTCGCGGTACTCCGGGGAGTTCCAGGCCCGCACCACCATCTCGGCGCCGTTGCGGGCGGTGACCCGGTCGGCGAACGCCTCGATGCGCTGGTCCACCTCGGCCCGGCTGATCACCCCTCGGGCCTCGGCGACGTCGAGCAGGCGGTTCACCCGGGCCTGGAGCTCGCCGTTGCGGTGGTGTCCCGGACTCATGCCCGCTCCAGGTAGCTGACGAAGAGGTCGACGTGCACGCGGTCCCCGGCGTGGGCGTCCGGGCCCCACAGCTCCGGGCCGGCGAACGCGACGGTCACGATGTCCTCCCGCCGCGCCGCGGCACCGACGACCGCGGACTCGTCGGGGAAGCGGCCGTCGCCGACGAGCCGCACGACCTGCCCCACGTGCCCGCGCACGTAGCGCGGCGCCCGGTTGTGTCCCGGAGGGTTCATCGTCAGCACCCGCACCCTGTCCCCCACCGCAAAGGAGCTCACGACTCCCTCACCAGCGCCTCGAGCGCGGTCAGCCACCGCTCGTAGTAGGGCATCGCGTAGTACTCCGCCGGCGGGATCCGCTCCATCGTCGCCCGGAACTCGTCGAGGGTGTACGCCCCGGCCGCGACGAACGCCTGGTTCAGCACGAAGGTCTGGGCCTCCCACACCGACTCGAACGTCGGCCCGCCGCCGTCCGGGAGCTCATCGAACCCGTGCATCCCGCCGACGTCGTTCGCGTACGCCATGTCCCGGAGCATGACAGACCGAACCGTGGCTGACTGATGCGTCAGCCAGCCTTGCGATCCGAGCAAGTGCCGGCCTAGCCTCGTGACCGTGTCCGACGACGGGGGCCTGCGACGGCGGGTGCGCGAGGCCGTGGACGCAGCCGGGACCCGGCGCGACCTCGCCGCTGCGATCGGGCTCGACGAGACGAAGCTGTCCAAGGCCCTCGCCGGGCGTCGGCGCTTCACCACGGCCGAGCTGACCGCGATCGCCGAGCACACCGGGGTGGGCCTGACCTGGCTGGTGCAGGGCACGGAGCACGCGGTGACGGCCGAACCGGGCCCGGCGGTCCGCACGCGACCGACGGGCGAGGACCCCGACGGCGCCCGCACCCGGATCCTCGACGCCGCCTGGACGTTGATCGCGGAGCGGGGCTACCACCACGTCCGGGTCGCCGACGTCGCCGGTGCCGCCGGCACCAGCAGTGCCGCCGTCCACTACCACTTCCCCGGCAAGCACGCCCTGCTCGGCGAGGCGCTTCGCCACAACGTCGAGCTCGCCTTCGACCGCCAGTCCATCGCCCTGGCCGACCTCGCCGACCCCCACGCACGGCTCCTGCGCCTGCTCGAGCTCCAGATGCCCGAGGGCCCGGTGCTCGAGCCGGAGTGGTCGATCTGGATGCAGGTCTGGGTGGAGGCGGTCCTCGACACCGCCACGGACCGGGAGCGCCGCGCCCTCTACCGGGAGGCGCAGGACCGCTGGTTCCGCACCGTCCTCATGACGCTCACCGACGGCGTCGCCGCCGGGGTCTTCCGCCCGGGCGATCAGGAGCTGCGGGCCCGGCAGCTCACCGCGCTGGTCGACGGGCTGGGGGTCGGGGTCATGACGCGGGCCTCGGACCCCGCGGCCATGCGTGCCGCCTTGCGCGACTTCGTCGACCACACCATCTGCCGAGGAGACCACCGATGATCGGACCCCGACCCATGACCCGCGAGGTCGTCATCACCTGTGCCCTGACCGGCGCCGCCGACTCGGTCGGCAAGAGCCCGCACGTCCCGGTCACGCCGCGGCAGATCGCCGAGGACGCGATCGCCGCGGCCCGGGCGGGCGCGGCGGTCGTCCACGTGCACGTGCGCCACCCCGAGACCGGTCAGGGGTCGCGCGACGTGGCCCTCTACCGCGAGGCGGTCCGGCTCATCCGGGAGAGCGGCGTCGACGTCGTCCTCAACCTCACCGCCGGCATGGGCGGCGACCTCGTCGTCGACGACGAGGACCCGCTCAAGCCCGTCGACGGGACCGACCTGGTCAACGCCCTGGACAGGCTCCCGCACGTCGAGGAGCTGCTGCCCGACATCGCGACGCTCGACTGCGGGTCCTACAACTTCGGCGACGGCAGCGCGCTCTACGTCTCGACCCCCGCCATGCTGCGCACCGGCGCGAGACGGTTCCAGGAGCTCGGCGTCAAGCCCGAACTGGAGATCTTCGACTCGGGGCAGCTGTGGTTCGCGACGGTCATGCACGACGAGGGTCTCATCGACCGGCCCGCCCTCGTCCAGCTCTGCATGGGCGTGCCCTACGGCGCCCCGGCCGACCCGGGCCTGCTGCAGGCGATGGTCAACCTGCTCCCCGACGACGCCCACTTCACCTCGTTCGCGCTCGGGCGCGACCAGCTCCCGTGGGTCGCGCAGTCGGTGCTGCTCGGCGGCCACGTCCGCGTGGGCCTGGAGGACAACCTCTACCTCTCGCGGGGGGTGAAGGCGACCAACGCCGGGCTCGTGGAGCGGGCGGTGACGGTCGTCGAGGGGCTCGGCGCGCGGGTCACCACCCCCGACGAGGCACGGGAGATCTTCGGGCTGGGCGCGCGGTGAGCCGCCCGATCGCCTGCATCGGCGCGGGCGTCATCGGCGGTGGCTGGGCGGCGTGCTTCCTAGCCCGTGGCTTCGACGTCGTCGCGTGGGACCCGGCCCCCGACACCGGGGCGCGACTGCGGCGCACCGTCGACGCCGCGTGGCCCGCGCTGACGGAGCTGGGTCTCGACGGCGGGGCGGACCGGTCGCGGCTGCGGGTGGCGGGCTCGCTGGCGCAGGCGTGCGCGGACGCCGGGTTCGTCCAGGAGAGCGCCCCCGAGGACCTCGTGCTGAAGCGCCACCTGCTCGCCGACGTCGTCGCCGCGACGAAGGACGACGTCGTGGTCGCCTCCTCGACGTCGGGGTTCCCCATGAGTGAGATGGCGACGACGGCGGCCGACCCGTCCCGCCTCGTCGTCGGGCACCCCTTCAACCCGCCCTACCTCATCCCGCTCGTGGAGGTCGTCGGCGGCCCGGACACCGACCCCGCCGTGACGCGGCGGGCGGCCGAGTTCTACCGCGGGATCGGCAAATCGGTGATCGAGATGGACCGGGAGCTCCCGGGCTTCGTCGCGAACCGGCTGCAGGAGGCGCTCTGGCGCGAGGCGCTGCACATGGTCGCGCACGGCGAGGCCACGGTCGAGCAGATCGACGCCGCGATCACCGAGGGGCCGGGCCTGCGCTGGCCGGTCCACGGGCCGTGCCTGACGTTCCACCTGGGCGGCGGCGAGGGCGGGATGGCCCACATGCTCGACCACTTCGGCCCCTCGCTGAGGGCGCCCTGGACCCGGCTCGAGGCCCCCGAGCTCACCGGTGCGCTGCGCGACGCCATGGTCGAGGGCACCGCGGCGGAGGCCGGCGACCGGGACTTCGCCGCCCTGGTCGCCGAGCGGGACCGGGCGGTGATCGCGGTGCGCCGGGCCGTGGAGGGAGCCCGGACCGGTTCGGGGACGCCGAGCCCATGACCACGCCAGCATAGCGACCGGGGGTCGCCGGCGTAGCGGCCGGGGGTCCCGTCGCGCGACACGGCAGACTGGGCGTCGATGCGTCCGCCGGCTTCCCTCCCCCCGAGGTTCGGGCTCGACCCGGCGCGGATGCGGCTGCCGGTGTCGGACCGTTGGCCCACCATCCGCGCGCACCTCGTCGCCCGCGTCCCGGTGCCCGCCGCGCAGATCGACGCGATGTTCGCCGCCGGCCGCTTCCACGACGCCGACGGCCCTCTCGACGCCGACGCGCCGTACGTCAGCGGAGGGTCGGTCTGGTTCCACCGCGACCTGCCCGACGAGGCACCGGTGCCGTTCGCGGTCGAGGTGGCGCACCGTGACGACGACGTCCTGGTCGCCGACAAGCCCCACTTCCTCGCGACGATCCCGCGAGGGCGCCACATCCGGGAGACCGCGCTGGTGCGGCTGCGCGACGAGCACGGCCTGCCCGACCTCTCCCCCGCCCACCGGCTTGACCGCGTGACCGCCGGGCTGGTGCTCTTCGTGATCCGGCGCGAGGCCCGTGGCGCCTACCAGAACCTCTTCCGCGACCGCCGCGTCGAGAAGACCTACACCGCGGTCACCCGGTACGACGCCGGGCTCCCCCCGACGATGACGGTGCGCTCGCGCATCACCAAGGAGCGTGGCGTGATCACCGCGCGGGAGGTCCCCGGTGAGCCGAACGCCGAGACCCTCGTCGAGCTGCTCGAGCACCGCGACGACGAGCGCCTCGGCCCGATCGCCCGCTACCGCCTGACCCCGCGCACCGGCCGGACCCACCAGCTGCGCCTGCACCTGGCCTCGTTGGGCGTCCCGATCCTCGGCGACCCGTTCTACCCGGAGCTGCGCGACGTGCCGCTCGACGACTTCCGCACCCCGCTGCAGCTGCTGGCGACGACGCTGGCCTGGCCCGACCCGCGCACCGGTGAGCGACGGACCGTCCACAGCCGACGCACCCTGGCCGCGTGGGACGATCCGGCGGCCTGGCTCGGGTCGGGGCACCACCCCTCATTCGCGGGACGAACGACTCGTTCGTGGCGATAGAAGCCACGAACGAGTCGTTCGTCCCGGGCGCTGGGGGCCTAGAAGTAGGTCCTGCGGCCACCGATGCCCCGCCCGAGGGCGCCGAGGAGGGTGAGGATCAGGCCGACGACGGCGAGGATCGCGCCGATCGTGTAGAGGATTCCGATGCCTGTGATGACCCCGATGATGATCAGGATGACGCCGAGGATGATCATTGAATTCCCTCGTCTCTCTCCGACCGGTGTGGTCAGGTCCGCGTGATACCCGAGCGTGACCTCCGGAACACACATGGAACCCACGAACTCACCACTTCGGGGGACCTGACCGATCACGATTCGTCGCGCATCGAGACACCCGGCCCCGATGTGACTCGCGCTGACTCGTGGGCCACCCACACGACCACCACGGCCTGGGCGACGGACGACTTCGGGGTGCGCGTCGAGGTGCACGAGGTCACCGCTCCGGAGGGCGACCGGTTCGACTACCCGGTGGTCCATCTGCCGCGGGTGGCGGTGGCCCTCGTCGTCCGGGAGGGCGACGACGGCGAGGAGGTGCTCATGCTGCGCACCTACCGCTACCCCGTGAACCGCTACGGCTGGGAGCTGCCCGGCGGCGCGGTCGACGACGGCGAGGAGGCCCGGGTGGCCGCGGCGCGGGAGGCGGCGGAGGAGACCGGGTGGCGCCCGCGCGGCCCGGGGCGGCCGCTCATCGAGTTCGAGCCCCTCCCGGGCGGCGTCTCCTCGCCGGTGCACGTGCACCTCTGGCGCGACGCCGAGCCGACCGGCGAACCCCTCGACCGCCACGAGCCGGGCCGGGCCCGCTGGGTGCCGGTGTCCGACGTCGTCCGCCTGGCCGGGGCGGGCGAACTGCTCGGCTCCGGCACGCTCGTCGGAGTCCTGGCCTACGTGGCGCAGCGCACCATCCCTCCCAAATAGTCGGACGTCCTACTATATTGGCGGGTGGGCGCCTCCCGGCGCCGCGACCGAGCAGCGAGGACGATCCAGCATGGCGCAGGCAGCGACGTCGCAGAGCGACCTCTACGTGCCGAGCAACCCGATCCGCGTGGTCACCGCGGCCAGCCTGTTCGACGGGCACGACGCCGCGATCAACATCATGCGGCGGATCCTCCAGCGCCAGGGCGCCGAGGTGATCCACCTCGGGCACGACCGCTCGGTGGACGACGTCGTCTCGGCCGCCGTCGAGGAGGACGCGCACGCCGTCGCGATCAGCTCCTACCAGGGCGGGCACGTCGAGTACTTCACCTACCTGGTCGACCTGCTGCGCGAGCGCGGCGCCGGGCACGTGCGCGTGTACGGCGGGGGCGGCGGTGTCATCGTCCAGCGAGAGATCGACCAGCTGCACGCCCACGGTGTGTCGCGGATCTTCTCGCCGCAGGACGGCCAGACCATGGGCCTCCCCGGGATGATCAACACGATCATCCGCGAGTGCGACGAGGACCTGGCCGCCCGACCCCCGTCGTCCTGGGAGGGGCTGTTCACCGGCGAGCGCGCGGTGGTCGCGCGCGCCGTGACGATGGCCGAGTCCGGGGTGCTGCCCGACGACGTCCGCACGCGCGTCGACGCCGCGAACGCCGAGCGCCACGTGCCGGTCCTGGGCATCACCGGCACCGGCGGGTCGGGGAAGTCCTCGCTGACCGACGAGCTGGTCAGGCGCGCCCGGATGGACCGTGAGGACAAGCTCAAGGTCGCGGTGCTCGCCGTCGACCCCACCCGCCGTCGTGGGGGCGGGGCCCTCCTGGGCGACCGCATCCGCATGAACGCCCTCGGCGGCCCGATCACGTTCCGTTCGATGGCCAACCGCGGCTCCGGCACCGCGCTGCCCGAGCGGCTGGCCGACGTCATCGCCGTGCTGCGCGCCTCGGGAGCCGACCTCGTCGTCGTCGAGACCCCCGGCATCGGGCAGGGCGACGCCGGCATCGTCGAGTTCGCCGACGTCTCGCTGTACGTGATGACGCCGGAGTTCGGCGCCGCGACCCAGCTCGAGAAGATCGACATGCTGGACTTCGCCGACGTCGTCGCCATCAACAAGTTCGAGCGCCGCGGCGGTGACGACGCCCGGCGCGACGTCGCCCGGCAGCTGTTGCGCAACCGCGAGGAGTTCGGGGCCTCCTGGGAGGACATGCCGGTCTACGGGACCAGCGCCGCGACCTTCCACGACGAGGGCGTCACCGCGCTCTACGGCAAGCTGGTCTCGCTCCTCGGCGAGCACGGGCTGCCCGCCGGGGAGGGCCGCCTGGAGATCCCCGACACCGCGGTCTCCACCTTCAGCGGCTCGGCGATCCCTGCCGACCGGGAGCGCTACCTGGCCGACATCGCCGCGACGGTGCGGCGCTACCACGAGGCGACCGGGTCGATGGTCGCCGCCGCCCGGCGCCGCTCCGCGCTGCGCCAGGCCCGCGAGGCCCTCGGCGACCGCGACGCCGGCGAGCTGCCCGCCGTGCTCGAGGAGGCGGAGAGGGCGCTGCCGGCCGAGGCGGCGGAGCTGCTCGACGGCTGGGAGCAGACCAAGCAGGACTACGCCGGCGACGAGCTCGTGGTGCACGTCCGCGACAAGGAGCTGCGCACGACGCTCACCCGCGAGACGCTCTCGGGATCGAAGGTCAACCGGGTGTCGCTCCCGCGCTTCGAGGCCGACGAGGAGGTGCTGCGCTTCCTGCGCACCGAGAACCTCCCCGGCCACTTCCCGTTCACCGCGGGCGTGTTCGCGTTCAAGCGCGAGGGCGAGGATCCCGCCCGCATGTTCGCCGGCGAGGGCGACGCGTTCCGCACCAACCGCCGGTTCCACTACCTCTCGGAGGACTCGCCGGCCAAGCGGCTCTCGACCGCGTTCGACTCGGTCACGCTCTACGGCCGCGACCCCGCCACTCCCCCGGACGTCTACGGCAAGGTCGGCACCTCGGGCGTCTCGATCGCGACGCTCGACGACATGGAGGTGCTCTACTCGGGCTTCGACCTGACGTCACCGACGACGAGCGTCTCGATGACGATCAACGGTCCGGCGCCGACGATGCTGGCGTTCTTCCTCAACACCGCGATCGATCAGGTGGTGGACGCGTTCGTCGAGCGCGAGGGACGCGACCCGTCGTCGTCGGAACGCGAGGACCTGGTGGCACACGCCGTGGCGAACGTGCGCGGCACGGTGCAGGCCGACATCCTCAAGGAGGACCAGGGCCAGAACACCTGCATCTTCTCCACCGAGTTCTCGCTGCGGATGATGGCCGACATCCAGGAATGGTTCATCGCCCACAAGGTCCGCAACTTCTACTCGGTGTCGATCTCGGGCTACCACATCGCCGAGGCCGGGGCGAACCCCATCAGCCAGCTCGCGTTCACGCTGGCCAACGGCTTCACCTACGTCGAGTCCTACCTCGCGCGCGGGATGGACATCGACGACTTCGCGCCCAACCTGTCGTTCTTCTTCTCCAACGGGATGGACGCCGAGTACTCGGTGATCGGGCGGGTCGCGCGGCGGATCTGGGCGGTGGCGATGCGCGACCGCTACGGCGCGGACGAGCGCTCGCAGAAGCTGAAGTACCACGTGCAGACGTCGGGGCGGTCGCTGCACGCGCAGGAGATGCAGTTCAACGACATCCGCACCACGCTGCAGGCGCTGTGCGCGCTCTACGACAACGCGAACTCGCTGCACACCAACGCCTACGACGAGGCCGTCACCACGCCCTCGCAGGAGTCGGTGCGCCGGGCGCTGGCGATCCAGTTGATCATCAACCGGGAGTGGGGCCTGTCGATGAACGAGAACCCGCTGCAGGGCTCGTTCGTCATCGAGGAGCTCACCGACCTGGTCGAGGAGGCCGTGCTCGCCGAGTTCGACCGGCTCGCCGAGCGCGGCGGCGTGCTGGGGGCGATGGAGACCGGCTACCAGCGCGGCAAGATCCAGGATGAGTCGATGCTCTACGAGTCACGCAAGCACGACGGCTCGCTGCCGATCGTCGGCGTCAACACGTTCCTGCCGCCGGCCGACGCCGAGGGCGAGGAGCCGAAGGAGATCGAGCTCTCCCGCGCGACCGAGGACGAGAAGACCTCCCAGCTCCAGCGGCTCGACGACTTCCAGGCCCGGCACGCGTCGGAGTCGACCGAGGCGATCCGGTGCCTGCAGGACGCCGCGACGGGCGGCGAGAACGTCTTCACCGAGCTCATGGCGGCCGCCCGGGTCTGCTCGCTCGGGCAGCTCACCGAGGCCTTCTTCGAGGTGGGTGGGCAGTACCGGCGCTCGATGTAGGTGGGCGAAGCCCTCGTGAGCACTTTCGGTGGCTATGGAGCCTGTCGGGTTTTGTAGCTGCGGGGTGGGCTGGGGTGTGCCGGTCCGACCTTGTTGCTGGGGTGTGGGTGGTGGCGTGGCTGGCTTGGCCGCTGGTCGCGGTGGCTGGCGGTCTGCGCGGTCCGAAGGGCCGGGTGGGCCCGGGGGCGGCTGCCTGAGGTCAGGTGGCGAGCTGGCGGGCGGTGTGGAGTTTGCGCAGGTTGTGGGCGGTGGCGATCAGGGCCAGTTCGGCGCGGACGTTGTCGAAGCCGCGCAGCCGGAACCGGTCGCTGATGCGGGCCTTGATCTGCCCGAAGACGGGTTCGACGGTGACGCCGCGGCGGCGGTAGCGGGCGCGTAGGTCGGGCTCGGCCAGCCGGGCGCGCATCGCTTTGGCTCGGGCTGATTGCCGGCGGGGTGGATGTTGTTCGGCCGGGTCGCGCAGCGCGTCACGGTTGGGTGGGACCAGGGGCTCGGGGCCGGCGTGGTCGCGGTGAGCGCTGTGGAGGGCGTCGAGGTCGCCGGGGTGGAAGTAGCCGGTGTCGGCGAGCACCGCCTCGACCGGGTCGGGGATCCCGGCCGCGGCCAGGTTGTCCAGCGCGGCGTGGGTCATCGCGGCGAGCTGGCCGACGTCGTTGGCCTGGTCGACGACCTCGACGGCGAGCACGAGCTGGTCGTCGCTGACCGCGGCCTGGGCGTTGAAGCCCTGCAGGAAACCCTGCGCGGTGCGCAGCGGGCGGGAGTCGGGGTCGGTGGTGTTCGCCCTGCTCGGCGGGCCCGGCTCCGCGGTGCCCGGCCGGGTCGGGGGCCGACCCTTGGGGTAGCGGCCGTGCTCGGCGCGGTAGGCCTCCCGCGCCGCGGTGGCCTGCTCATAGCGGGTCTGGCGGGCCGCCGCCGCGGCCGCGGTGGCCGCCTCCCGGGCCCGAATCTTCTCCCGGGCCTGCGCAAACCGGGCCCGGCGACGGTGCGGGTCAGCCATGTCCTCGCCCGGCTCATCCCCCCGGCGCCCCGCCCCGTACTCGGCGTCCTCGGCGGCGTCGGTGCTCTCCGCGGCGGCCAGCCGGTCCTCGACCAACCCACCCAGGTCGAACTCGCCCTGAGCGGACCCCTGCGGCCCGGCGGAGGCAGGGTCCTCGGCGGCCAGGACGCGTTCGATACCGGCGGCGGTGCGGTTGGCCCGCGACGAGGCGTTCGCGCGGAACTTGCAGCCATCGACTGCGATCGTCCCGACCTGGCCCAGCCCGGCTTCCCGGCACAACCCCAGCACCTGGGTGAACAGGTCCTTGAACAGCTCACGGTGGCGCTGCCGGAACGCGGCGATGGTGTCGTGGTCGGGATGCTGGTTGCCGGTGATCACCATGAACGCGGTGTCGTGCTCGCAGAGCCGCTCGATCTGGCGCGACGAGGACTGCCCACAGCAATAGGCATAGATCAACAGGGTCAGCATCATCGTCGGGTCATAGGCTCGCCGACCCCGCCCACCCAGACGATAGGTGCTGATCAACGCGGTCAAGTCCAGCGCCTCGACCGCGTCGATCAACACCCAGGCCAGATGCCCCTCGGGCAGCCAGTCCCGGATGTCGGGGGGCAACAAGAACCCGGTCTCACGATCCACCGGACGGAACCCACGAGCCACCCCAAGATCTAATCAGGTCCGGGGGCCGACCGGGACCCCCAAAACCCGACAGGCTCTATAGAGCCTGTCGGGTTTTGTAGCTGCGGGGCGGGCTGGGGTGTGCCGGCCCGACCTTGTTGCTGGGGTGTGGGTGGTGGCGTGGCTGGCTTGGCCGCTGGTCGCGGTGGCTGGCGGTCTGCGCGGTCCGAAGGGCCGGGTGGGCCCGGGGGCGGCTGCCTGAGGTCAGGTGGCGAGCTGGCGGGCGGTGTGGAGTTTGCGCAGGTTGTGGGCGGTGGCGATCAGGGCCAGTTCGGCGCGGACGTTGTCGAAGCCGCGCAGCCGGAACCGGTCGCTGATGCGGGCCTTGATCTGCCCGAAGACGGGTTCGACGGTGACGCCGCGGCGGCGGTAGCGGGCGCGTGGGTCGGGCTCGGCCAGCCGGGCGCGCATCGCTTTGGCTCGGGCTGACTGCCGGCGGGGTGGATGTTGTTCGGCCGGGTCGCGCAGCGCGTCACGGTTGGGTGGGACCAGGGGCTCGGGGCCGGCGTGGTCGCGGTGAGCGCTGTGGAGGGCGTCGAGGTCGCCGGGGTGGAAGTAGCCGGTGTCGGCGAGCACCGCCTCGACCGGGTCGGTGATCCCGGCCGCGGCCAGGTTGTCCAGCGCGGCGTGGGTCATCGCGGCGAGCTGGCCGACGTCGTTGGCCTGGTCGACGACCTCGACGGCGAGCACGAGCTGGTCGTCGCTGACCGCGGCCTGGGCGTTGAAGCCCTGCAGGAAACCCTGCGCGGTGCGCAGCGGGCGGGAGTCGGGGTCGGTGGTGTTCGCCCTGCTCGGCGGGCCCGGCTCCGCGGTGCCCGGCTCGGTCGGGGGCCGGCCCTTGGGGTAGCGGCCGTGCTCGGCGCGGTAGGCCTCCCGCGCCGCGGTGGCCTGCTCATAGCGGGTCTGGCGGGCCGCCGCCGCGGCCGCGGTGGCCGCCTCCCGGGCCCGAATCTTCTCCCGGGCCTGCGCAAACCGGGCCCGGCGACGGTGCGGGTCAGCCATGTCCTCGCCCGGCTCATCCCCCCGGCGCCCCGCCCCGTACTCGGCGTCCTCGGCGGCATCGGTGCTCTCCGCGGCGGCCAGCCGGTCCTCGACCAACCCCCCCAGGTCGAACGCGCCCTGAGCGGACCCCTGCGGCCCGGCGGAGGCAGGGTCCTCGGCGGCCAGGACGCGTTCGATGCCGGCGGCGGTGCGGTTGGCCCGCGACGAGGCGTTCGCGCGGAACTTGCAGCCATCGACTGCGATCGTCCCGACCTGGCCCAGCCCGGCTTCCCGGCACAACCCCAGCACCTGGGTGAACAGGTCCTTGAACAGCTCACGGTGGCGCTGCCGGAACGCGGCGATGGTGTCGTGGTCGGGATGCTGGTTGCCGGTGATCACCATGAACGCGGTGTCGTGCTCGCAGAGCAGCTCGATCTGGCGCGACGAGGACTGCCCACAGCAATAGGCATAGATCAACAGGGTCAGCATCATCGTCGGGTCATAGGCTCGCCGACCCCGCCCACCCAGACGATAGGTGCTGATCAACGCGGTCAAGTCCAGCGCCTCGACCGCGTCGATCAACACCCAGGCCAGATGCCCCTCGGGCAGCCAGTCCCGGATGTCGGGGGGCAACAAGAACCCGGTCTCACGATCCACCGGACGGAACCCACGAGCCACCCCAAGATCTAATCAGGTCCGGGGGCCGACCGGGACCCCCAAAACCCGACAGGCTCTATAGCCCCCGAAAGTGCTCACGAGCGCGTGAGCGCACCCTCGAGCGCGGCGGTGAAGCGGTCCATACCGTCCTCGCCGCCGATGAGGCCGAGGTCGGCGTCGATGCCGAGGCGCACACGGCCGGCGTAGGAGAGCACCGAGACGCCGAGCCCGAGGTTGCCCGAGCAGGGCACCCAGAACATCATGTCGCGCACCCGCACGTCGCCGAGCCTCAGCTCCTCGAGCGGACCGGGGACGTTGGAGATGATCAGGGACGCGGCGCGGGCGTAGCGCCCCACCAGGTTCTGGGTGTGCGCCGGGGTCCCCACCCCGGCGGCGGCGATCCCGGAGAAGCTCGCCAGCGCCTGGTTGGTCCGCTTGATGGTCGCCATCGCGTGGTGCATCCGCTCGACGCGGCGCGCCGGATCGGGCTCGTCGGTGGGCAGCGGGGGCAGGACGAGCCCGAACTCGTTGCCCAGCTCGACGGAGATCGGCTCGTCGAGCGGGCGCAGGTTGGTGGGCATCACCGCGCGCAGGCGCGGCACCTCGGTCCCGCCGAGGAAGGTCCGCAGCGCGCCGGCGATCCCGGCGCAGACGACGTCGTTGACGCTCCCGCCCGCGGCCTTCCCCGCCGCCTTGACCGCGTCCAGGGACACGTCGGAGGTCCAGCGGGCCGCCTTCGCCACCCCCGGACGGCCCTGCAGCGGCGATGGTTTCTCCCGCGGCGGCCGGGCCAGGAGCATGGCCGAGGACTTCACCGCGCGACCGGTCGCGACGAGCTCCGAGGCACCCTCCGGGGTCCCGGACCGCTTGACCGTCCGCCACAACGACGAGGCCCGGTCGCCGACCTCCCGGCGCATCAGCCGCAGGTCGTGCACCGCCCGAAGGTCGCGCGGCGGCGCGCTGTACGCGGCGGGCGTCCGGGGGTCGACGGTGCCCCCTTCTTCGGGGCGATCCGCCAGGGCGTGGAAGAGGTGGCTGAGCGCGACGCCGTCGGCGAGTCCGTGGTGGATGGCGACGTGGACCGCCGAGCCCCCGGCGTAACCCGTGACCAGCTCGATCCGCCACCACGGCCGGTCGGTGGGGAGGGGCCGGGACATCAGCTCGCCGACACGGCGCGCCAACGTCGCGTCGTCACCCGGCTCGTCCAGGGCGAGCGTCGTGACGTGCGCCGTGAGGTCCGGTGGGGCGTCCACCCAGCGGACGAGGCCGACGGACCCGGTCGGCCAGGTGGGGCGCTGACGGAAGCCGGGGTACACCTCGATCCACCGCTCGTGCACCCGGGCGCGCAGCGCGTCGAGGTCCACGGGGCCGTCGCAGAACAGCAGCCCGTGGACGACCATCCGATTGGTCTCCTGCTCGAGCTGCAACCACGCCGTGTCGATGCCCGACGCCCAGCGGTTCATGCGTGCCCCCTCGAAGTGTGAGGGACGCACGGTACCGGGTGTGACGGTCGTCATCGCGCTCGGCAGGTCGGCGGGACTGGCACCATCGGGACCATGGCCGAGTCAGCGACCGGGGAGACCCGCGAGACCGTCCGCGACGACCTGGGGAACACCGTGCCGGTGCCTGCTCGCGTGCGGCGCGTCGTGAGCCTCGTCCCGTCGCTGACCGAGGCGATTGGCGTGACCGAGCCGAGCCTGCTCGTCGGGGTGACCGACTGGTGCACCCACCCGGTGGGTCTCGACGACGCCGGCGACGCTGCACCGGCCCGGGTGCGCGGTACGAAGAATCCCGACGTCGAGGCGATCGTGGCCCTCGCGCCCGACCTCGTCGTCGCGAACGACGAGGAGAACCGTCCCGGCGACCTGGCGGCGCTGCGCGACGCCGGCCTCGCGGTCTACGTCACCGACGTGCGCACCGTCGACGGCGCGTTCGCGAGTCTCGACGGGATGCTCGCCGCCTGCGGGCTGGAGCGCCCGGCGTGGCTCGAGGGCGCGGAGAAGGCGTGGGCCGGCCTGCCGCGGGTCGCCGCCGCCGACCGGCGCACCGCGATCGTGCCGATCTGGCGCAAGCCGTGGATGGTCGTCGGCCGCGACACCTTCACCGGGGCGGTCCTCGACCGCCTGGGCATCGACAACGCCTTCGCCGACGGCGGACCGGGCGCGGAACGCTATCCGCGCGTCGACATCACCGACCTGCCGGCGCACGACCTCGTCGTCCTGCCCGACGAGCCCTACCGCTTCACCGCCGACGACGGGCCCGAGGCGTTCACGGCGCCGTCCGCACTGGTCAGCGGCCGCCTGCTGACCTGGTACGGACCGAGCCTGCTGGAGGCGGCGACGACGCTGCCGGGGGCGCTCCGCGCCATGTGAACGGATGTGGTCGCCATGACGACCACATCCGTTCACATGCGTCAGCTGGTGAGCAGCCCACCCTCCACCGGCAGCGTCACCCCGGTGACGTAGGACCCGGCGTCGGAGCACAGGAAGACCAGGGCCGCGGCGAGCTCGTCCGGCTCCCCGATCCGGCCGGCGAGCACCCGCGGGAGCTGGCTCTCGAGGTAGCCCTCCTGGTAGCTGTCCGTCATCTCCGAGGTGAAGAAGCCGGGTGCCAGCGCGTTCACCCGGATGCCCTTGCGCGGGGTCCACTGCTGGGCGAGGTCGCGCGTCAGCCCGATCAGCCCGGCCTTCGACGCCGAGTAGGCGGCCTGGGGCAGGCCCGCCGTCGTGAGACCGAGCACCGAGGAGATGTTGACGATCGAGCTCCCCGGCGCCATCGCCTTGGCGGCGGCCTGCGCCATCCAGTAGGCCCCGTTGAGGTTGACGTCGATGACCTCGCGGAACTGCTCGGGGGTCTCGCGGGTGGCGGGGACCGCCGTGCCGACCCCGGCGTTGTTGACCAGGACGTCGACGTGGTCGAACTCGGTCATCGCCGCGTCGACGAGCGTCTGGCAGTCCTGCGGCACCGCGACGTCGGTGCGCACGGCCACCGCCCGCCTGCCGAGCGACTCGACGGTGGCCCGGGTCGCGTCGAGCCGGTCGATGCGCCGCGCACCGAGCACGACGTCGGCCCCGGCCTCGGCCAGGGTGCGCGCGAAGACGGCACCGAGGCCGGACGAGGCGCCGGTGACGACCGCCACGCGGTCGTCGAGACGGAAGCGATCGAGGATGCCCACGGCGGGCAGCCTAGGTGGGCGGAGCCACCTACGACTGCACCACCGCCGGGAGGTCGGTGGCCGCCCCGTCGACGGTCGCGTCCTCGTCGCGCGGGTCCGGGTCCAGCGCGCCGGGCTCGGGCTCCGGTTCCGGCTCGGGCCACACGCGCCCGCCGAGGCGCCCGAGCTGGGTCTCGCCGGGGTCGGCGAAGACGTGCAGCCCGAAGCGGTCGGAGAGCTCGCGGCAGACGTTGACCCCGCGCACCGAGTTGCCGTGCATGTCGAGGCCGGGTGAGAAGACCCCGAGCCCGACCTGGTTGGGGATCGCCGCCAGGATGCCGCCGGAGACCCCGCTCTTCGCCGGGATCCCGACGTCGTTGGCCCACTGGCCGGCCGCGTCGTACATCCCGCACGTGAACATGACGCCGATGACGTCACGGACGTAGGTGCGCGGCATGGCGCGCTCACCGGTGCGCGGGTTGACCCCGCCGTGCGCCAGCGTCGCGGCCATGACGGAGAGCTCCGCCGTCGTCACCATCACCGAGCACACCGAGAGGTAGACGGTGAGGATGTCGATCACCTCGCCGACGAGCATCCCCAACGAGCGCATGTAGTAGCTGATGCCGAGGTTGCGGTCGGCGTCGGCGAGCTGGGACTCGAGCAGCTCCTGGTCGACCTCGAGGTCCGGGTTGCCGCTGTACAGGCGCAACCGTTCGAGCAGGCGGCCGACCTTCTCCTCGGCGTCCGACCCGCCGACGATGTCGGCGGCGACGAGGGCGCCGGCGTTGACCATCGGGTTGTGCGGGCGGCGGTTGACCTCGTCGAAGGCCAGCGAGTTGAACGGGTCCCCGGAGGGCTCGACCCCGACCCGGGTCAGCGTCGCCTCCCGCCCGTTGTCCTCGAGCGCCAGCGCGTAGGTGAACACCTTCGAGATCGACTGCAACGGGAAACGGTGGTCGCAGTCCCCGACCGTCCACTCGGTGCCGTCGACGTGGGTGCCGGCCAGGGCGAACAGGTCGCGCTGGGTGATCGCCTCGGGCGGGTGGTAGGTGACGACGTCGGCGATACCCATGCGCGACTGGCGCTCCAGCAGCTGCTCGAGCTGCTCGCGCGCGCGGCGTCGCTCCTGCTCGGTGAGCGTCTCTTCCCAGGCCACGCGCGCATGATGGACCACGAGCGGGCGGTCGCGCTCGCACCCGTGTGGTGGCCTGGTCTTCGGGGGACTCCCGGAGCGTGGACCACGGCATCATGATGTTCCCGACGGACTACGCGATCGACCCGGCGACCCTGGCCGAGGAGGTCGAGCAGCGCGGCTTCGACTCGCTGTGGTTCCCCGAGCACTCCCACATCCCGGTGTCGCGGACGTCGCCCTACCCCGGCGGTGGTGACCTGCCCCGGATGTACGTGCACACCTACGACCCCTTCGTCGGTCTCATGGCCGCCGCGGCCGCGACGACGACGCTGAAGGTCGGCACCGGCATCGCCCTGGTCGTCCAGCGCGACACCATCCACAGCGCCAAGGAGGTCGCCTCGCTGGACCGGCTCTCCGGCGGCCGGTTCCTGTTCGGCGTCGGCGCGGGGTGGAACCGCGAGGAGATGGCCGACCACGGCACCGACCCGAAGACCCGGATGCGCCTGATGGCCGAGCAGATCAAGGCCATGAAGGCCCTCTGGACGCAGGAGGAGGCGGAGTACCACGGTGAGTTCGTGGACTTCGAACGCTCCTGGGCGTGGCCCAAGCCGGTCACCGAGCCGCACCCGCCGGTGCTCGTCGGCGGGATGGGACCCGGCGTCGAGGACCGCGTCCTCGACTTCGGCGACGAGTGGATGCCCCAGCGCGTCGGGCCGGACAACATCGACGAGTTCGCGGAGCGGGTCGACAAGCTCCAGCAGCGGGCTGCCGACGCCGGGCGGGGCCGGATCCCGATGTCCCTGTTCGGCGCGGAGACCTCGTCCGAGGCACTCGACGGGTACCGCCGGGTCGGGATGGACCGCCTGATCTACGGCGTGAGCTCCTCGGACCGCGACACCGTGCTCAAGGAGCTCGACGAGCTGGCGCCGCTGGTCGGAGACTGAGCCGGTGCCGACGCTGGAGCCGGACGACGCGCGGGCGCGCTTCGCCGCCGCCCGGGTCGCCCGGCTCGCCACGGTCTCCGGTGCGGGGGTGCCGCACCTCGTCCCCGTGGTGTTCGCCGTCCTCGAGGACCGCGTGCTCATCGCGATCGACGGCAAGCCCAAGCGGACCCGGTCGCTGCGGCGGCTGGCCAACATCACCGAGGACCCGGCGGTGTGTCTGCTCGCCGACGAGTACTCCGAGGACTGGTCGGCGCTCTGGTGGGTCCGCGTCGACGGGCACGCCGCGGTGCGTGACGACGACGAGGCCCTGACGGAGGCGCGGGCGGCGCTGGCGGGCCGGTACCCCCAGCACCGCGCCGACCCGCCCGCGGGCCCGGTCATCGAGGTGACGGTGACGCGCTGGTCGGGGTGGGCCGCGTCGTCGGGGATGTGAGCGAAGGGCACCTTCGGTCGAATAGATGGGCCGGGGGAACCATTCGTCGAAACGATCGCGCGCCAGCCGGGTTGAGCGAAGGGCACCTTCGGTCGAATAGATCGACCGAAGGTGCCCTTCGCTCACAACGGGACGAGGGTCAGGCCGGCACCAGCACCGCGGCCAGGGCCTCTTCGCGGCGGCGCACCCGGCGGGTGTGCACCTGGAGCCCGCCGCTGACGACGAGCACCGCGAGCCCGGCGACGGCGAGCACCGCTCCGACCAGCGCGGGCGCGAGCAGCCCGAACCCGGCCGCGATGACCATCCCGCCGAGCCAGGCGCCCAGCGAGTTGGCCACGTTGGACGCCGACTGGATGGCTGCGGAGGCCATGGTCGGGGCCTCCCCCACGATGTCCATGATCCGGGTCTGGATCGCGGGGCCGAGAGCGAGCGAGAACATGCCCGCCCCGAACAGCGAGACCACCGCGAGCAACGGCGTCCCGACGGTCATCGGGAACGTCGCGAGCACCCCCGCGAGCGCCACCAGGCAGCCGCACAGGGTCTTCAGCGGCGCGCGGTCGGCGAGGCGCCCGCCGAGCACCGAGCCCGCCGTCATGCCCAGCCCGACGACGGCGAGCAGCAGCGTCACCACGGACGGGGAGAACCCGCCGACCTGGGTGAGCATCGGGGTCACGTAGGAGTAGCAGGCGAACATGGCGCCGAACCCGAAGACGACGGCGCCGAGCGAGAGCAGCACCTGGGGGTGGCGCAGCGCCCCGACCTCGTGGCGCAGGGCGGAGCGGCCGTCCTCGGCGGGGGCGGCCTCGGGGACGAACGCCCACACCGCGGCGACCGCGAACAGCCCCACGACCCCGACGAGCGCGAAGGTCGCGCGCCAGCCGGCGACCTGCCCCAGCAGGGTGCCGAGCGGGACGCCGGCCACGTTGGCGACGGTCAGCCCGAGGAAGACCCGGGACACCGCGCGGGCACGGTGCGAGCGGTCGACCATCGAGGCACCGGCGACGGACGCGGCGCCGAAGAACGCCCCGTGCGGTAGCCCGGTGAGGAAGCGGACGGCCAGCAGGGAGTCCATCCCCGGGGCGAGCGCGGAGAGCAGGTTGCCGAGGGCGAAGGTGCCCATCAGCGCGATGAGCACGGTGCGGCGGGGCAGGGTCACCGAGAGGCCCGCGAGCAGGGGGGCGCCGACGACGACGCCGAGTGCGTAGGCGGAGATGAGGTGGCCCGCCTCGGGCTCGGTGACCCCGAGTCCCGCGGCGACCTGCGGGAGCAGGCCCATGATCACGAACTCGGTGGTGCCGATGCCGAACGTGCCGACGGCGAGGGCGAACAGGGAGAGGCCGACGGGGAGACGAGTGCGGTCGCCACCGGGTCGGAACGTCTCGACGAGGTGGGAGGGGAGCACGGCAAGCCCTTCAGGATCGATCCAGCAACAGCGCGATCCAGGCTTGTCCCCGCGTCGGCATAAGTCGAAGAACCTACGGGCTTGGCTTCATAAGCTGACCTTGTCGATACTGGTCACGTGCCGACGCTCCGACAGTTCGAGGCCTACCTCACGGTCGTCGACGAGGGCTCGTTCACACGCGCCGCGCAGCAGCTCGGGGTCTCCCAGCCCGGCCTGTCCCAGCAGGTCGCGGCCCTCGAGCGCGAGCTGGGCTCCTCGCTGTTCGACCGGCTGCCCCGCTCGGTGGGGCTCACGCCCACCGGGCGGGCGCTGCTCCCCCACGCCCGCGCCTGCGTGGACGCGGCGGCGCGGGCCACCGCCGCCGCGCGCTCGGTCGCCGGGAGCTCGGCCGGCGAGCTGCGGATCGCGGCGAGCTACTCGATCGGGCTCGGCCTGCTCCCGGGTGTGCTCACCCGCTGGCGGGCCGACCACCCCGGCGTCGGCGTGCGCCTGCTCGAGCACGGCACGGCCGACACCCTCACGACGGCGGTGCAGGACGGGCGGGCCGACGTCGGGATCGGCCCGACTCCCCGCGGCTGGCGGGGGCGGCTGCGCGCGCTCGGCACCGAAGAGCTGGTGGTGCTGCTGCCACCCGAGGGCCCGCCCGACGTGCGCGGCGGCGAGATCGCGCTCGACCGGCTCGCCGAGGTGGCATGGGTGCAGTACGAGGCGGGCCACGAGCTCGCGGCGGAGCTCGAGGCGGCGGCCGGGGCCGCGGGCTTCCGCCCGCGGGTGGCGGTGCGCACCGAGCAGACGGCGGTGGCCCCACAGCTGGTTGCGGCGGGCATCGGGCCCGCGCTCGTCACGGCGGGGATCGTCCCGTCGTCGTTCACGGGCCGGATCGCGCGCCCGGTCCCCCGGGTCGAGCGCGAGCTCGCGGCGGTGACCGGCGCCGCTCCCGACGCGCTCACCTCACGGTTCGTGTCGCTCCTGGCCCGCAGCGCGGTCCTCATGCCCCCGCACGTCGCCGAGCGCCTGTCCTGACGTCCGGGCAGGACCGGCGCAGTCCCCGCAGCCGCGCGGCGGTCGGCGCGGGCACCCCGTCGGGCACCGTCAGCGGCGGCAGCTCCCCCACGGCCCGGGCGAGCAGCAGGTCGGCCAGCGCCGGGTTACGGGCCAGGACCGGTCCGTGCAGGTAGGTCCCGACGACGTTGCCGCGCCCGCGGTCGGACACCGCCCCCTCGAGCCGGTCGCCGGTCCCGTTCCCGGCCCCGACCGGCCCGCGGGCAGGATCGCGCAGCCGGGCGAGCGGAGCGGCGTCCGGGCCGAGCTCGGTGATCCCGCCGTGGTTCTCGAAGCCCTCGAGGTGCCCGTCGATACCGGCCAGCAGCGGTTCCGCGACCACGTCGCCGATCCGGCGCGGTCCGCCCCCGGGCCGGGTCTCGACGTCGAGGGCGCCCAGACCCGCCACGCGGGTCCCGTCACCCAGGGTGAACTCGGTGCCCAGGATCTGCAGACCCGCACAGACGGCGAGCGTCGGCGCGCCGCGGTCCAGGGCACGGCGCAGGCCGATCGAGTCCCGCAGCCGGTCGCAGGCGAGGACCTGGGCGGCGTCCTCGCCCCCGCCGAGCACGTAGACGTCGCCGCCGGAGGGCACGGCCTCGGTCCACCCGACGGTCAGCACGTCGGCGGGGATCCCGCGCCAGCGCAACCGGCTCGCGAGCACGGCGGCGTTACCGGCGTCGCCGTAGGTGCCCAGGACCTCGGGGAGCAGCAGCACGACCGTCACGGGGTCGGTGGCGTCCCCCGGAGGAGACGTCGGCACCGCGCTCATCGGGGTCCTCCCACAGGTGGTCACGACGCGCTCAGCATCGCTCACGTGAGCGCCCGTGTCGCGTCGTGGAAGGCGGTGTAGTTGCCCACCAGGTCCACGTCACCGACAGTGTCGCGCGTCGCGGCGACGGGGTCATCAGCCAACCGATGGCTGACCCCGGCGTAGGCGAGGCGCACGGACAGATCGCTCGCCCGCTCACCGGCGGCGACCAGCGGGTGGCGGGCGAGCCGCTCGAAGGGCACGTCCCAGAGCCAGGACACGTCGCGTCCGTCGGCCTCGCGGGAGTTCACCGCGACGACCACGGGCCGCGGCGGGCCCTCGTCGAGCAGGTCGAGCACCTGGGCCCACCCGGCGGGGTTCTTGGCGAGCAGCAGCCGGGTGGTGCCCCCGGGGCGGGCCACGGTGCGGTACCGCCCGCCGACCTGCTCGAGGTCGCGCAGGCGGGCGGCCGCGACCGCGGGCTCCACGCCGAGCTCCGCGCCGACCGCGAGCGCGAACACCGCGTTCAGCCGGTTCGCGTGCCCAGGCAGCTGCAGGTCGAGCGAGGTCGTCGTGCCGCGGGGTCCGTGCACGGTCGCGGTGCGGCCGTCGTCGGTCAGCGTCCAGTCGCCGTCCGGGCGAGCCAGCCCGCAGGCCGAGCAGACCCAGCGCGTGCCGGCGTGCCCGATCGCGCCGTCGCACCGGGGACAGACCCCGGCGTCGCCGATCCACCGCGTTGGCGAGGACACCCACAGTGTGCCCATCCCCCCCGCCCCAGCAGCGGCGAGTCCGGCGCCCGCGCACAGCACGTCGTCGGCGAAGGCCACCACGCGCGCCGCCGGGTGGGCCGCGACCACCTCGCCCACACGGCGGGCGACGGTGCGCACCTCCCCGACGCGGTCGAGCTGGTCGCGACTGAAGTTCAGCAGGACGATCACCCGCGGGTCGGTCGCCGCCGCCACCTCACCGAGGTAGGACTCGTCGACCTCCATGACGGCCACGGCCGCCGGGTCGGACCCGGAGGTGCCGCCGGTGAGCGAGAGGGCGTCGAGCAGCGCAGTGGTGATGCCGTCGGGCATGTTGGCGCCGAGGTGGTTGGTGACCACCTCGCGGCCCGCCCCGCCCAGCACCCGCGCGATCATCGAGGTCGTCGTGGTCTTGCCGTTGGTCCCGGTGACGAGCACCACGGTGCGCTCGGCCGCGAGGCGGGCGAGCACGCGGCGGTCGACGATCGTCGCGACCCGTCCTCCGATCACCGAGCCGTTCCGGCCCGCGCGGCGGGCGGCCCCACTCACGACGCGGGCCGCCACCACGGCGGCACGGGCGCGCACGGGCAGCCGAGCCGGTCGACGGAGAGCCACGATCACTACTCTGCGCCGGTCCGGGTTAACGCTGGGCAAGACGGACCGCGACCGTACGGTGGTCAGCTGTGGCGCAGCTGTGGGTCGTCGAGGACGACGACACGATCCGGGGGGTGCTCGCGTCGCGCTTCGGGGCGGAGGGTCACCGGGTGCGGTCGTTCGCCGACGGCGGGTCCACCCTCGACCGGTCGCTCCCGAGCCCGGACCTCGTGCTGCTCGACCTCGGCCTGCCCGACCTCGAGGGTGCCGAGGTGTGCCGGCGGCTGCGGCTCGCCCACCCCGACGCCGTGATCGTCGTGCTCACCGCGCGGGCCGACGAGATGGACGTCGTGGTGGCCCTCGAGGCGGGTGCGGACGACTACCTGGTCAAGCCGGTCCGCTACACCGAGCTCGCCGCGCGGGTCCGCGCCCACCTGCGCCGCGCGGGAGCACCGCCCCCCGACGGAGCCGGCCGCGGCGGGCGGCTCGCCATCGGCGACCTCACCGTCGACCTCGCCGCCCGCACCGTCACCCGCGAGGGCGCCGAGGTCGCGCTGCGCGCCAAGGAGTTCGACCTGCTGGCGCGGCTGGCGGCCGAGGCGGGCGTCGTCGTCACCCGCGAGGCGCTGATGAGCGACGTGTGGGACGAGCACTGGTCCGGCTCGACGAAGACCCTCGACGTCCACATCGCCGCGCTGCGCCGAAAGCTCGGTGGGCAGCCGGCGATCGCCACCGTCCGCGGGCACGGGTATCGGCTCGAGCGTCCGGGCGGCTGAGGGTGCAGGCGCGGATCACGCGGTTCGCGGTGATCGTGTCGATGGTCGCGATCATCGTGTTCGGTCTGCCCCTGGCGGTCGGCGCGGCCCGCTATTACGTGGTCGACGAGCAGAGCGACCTCGAGGGCGACGCGCAGGTCGCCGCCGACGGCATCGCCCCCGTGCTCGCCGCGGGCCACGTCCCGGTCGACGTCTCGCCCGTCTCCGCCGAGAGCCCCGCCGCGGTCTACGGCCTCGACGGGCACAAGATCACCGGGGACGGGCCTGCGCGGCTCTCGCCACTGCTCAGCGGCGCGCTGACCGGTCGGGTGGTCCGGTCGAGCGCGGAGGGCGACTTCCTCGTCGCGGTCCCGGTCCTCGACGGCGACCGGCGCGTCGGGGTCCTGCGGGCCTCCCGCGCGCAGTCCGAGTCCGTCGAGCGGACCGCAGTGACGTGGGCGGTGATGCTGGTTCTGGGGGTCGCGGCCGTGGCGGGCACCCGGCTGGTGGCCCGCCGCCTGGCGGTGCGGCTCTCCGCGCCGCTCGAGGTGCTCGCCGCCGACGCCGCCCGCCTCGGCGAGGGCGACTTCACCGTGTCCGAGCCGCCGCCGAGCGGTCGTCGGGACCCGGTGCCCGAGATCGCCGCGGTGCACCGCTCGCTCGCGGTCACCGCGTCCCGGCTCGACGGGATCCTCACCCGCGAGCGGGCGTTCTCCGCCGAGGCCTCCCACCAGCTGCGCACCCCGCTCGCCGGGCTGCGGCTGCGGCTCGAGGAGGCCGCGAGCCTCCCGCCGGGCTCCCCCGGGATCCGCGAGGCCGTCGACTCCGCGCTCGAGGCCGCCGACCGTCTCGACCGCACCGTCGAGGAACTGCTGCGCCTGGCCCGCGAGCCGGCGGGAGCACGCCGCGAGGAGCTCGCGGTGGACGACCTGGTCGAGCGGGTGGTCGCCGAGGTCCGGGCGGACGTGCCCGCCGGGCGCACGATCGCCGTGCGGGCCGAGGACGGCGACCTGCACGCCCGCGCCTCGGAGGCCGCCGTCCGCCAGAATCCTCACCGTCCTCGTGGAGAACGCGCTGGTGCACGGCACGGGCACGGTGACCGTCACCGCCCGTGACGCCGGCCCGGCCGTCGCGGTGGACGTCGCGGACGAGGGCGCGCTCGCCCTCGAGGAGACCGCACTCTTCGCAGGCCGCTCGAGCGATCGGGAGGGGGGCCACCGCGAAGGGGACCTCCGCGAGGGGCACGGCATCGGGCTGGCGCTCGCCCGTCGGCTGGCCGAGGCGCAGGGCGGCCGGCTGCGGCTCCGCTCGTCGGCGCCGACCACGGTCACGCTGCTGCTGCCCGGCGCCGAGGGGACTCCGGCCGGCACCGGGGCGTGAGCCGCGACCGCACCGAGCGAGGCACCCCTGACATGCCGGGACGGCGCCTCCCCCGCGTGGGGGTGACGCCGTCCCGGGCTCGGAGGAACGTTCGGATTCGGGACCCGCTCCAGGGCTCCCGGCCCACCGCTCGTGGGTTTGCGCTCTCGTGGGCGTGCCGTGCCGTGCCTCAGGGGCTACGTACGGCCGTGATCCGACGGGCGGTGGGGGCCGGTCCGGTGCGGGATCTTCCCTGCGATCAATGGATCACCTGCCTCCTCGTCGGGGCTCGGGGCACGCCGTGCGGTCGATCCACGGACTCTCGGTGTGGGTTCAAACCGCGTGATCGGGACCACATCGACGTGCCCGACGCTACTCCGCCGTGAGGCCTCGTCAAGGGTTACCGGACGGTGAACGTGACCCGTCGGCGCCTGGTCGTCACAGCGTGTCGGCCACCCCGGGAGGCGTAGTCCGAGGACTCATCGGGGCGGGATCCACCTCACCCCGCGGCACGAGCCAGCCGGACGTCCCGCAACCCGCCCGCGCGCACCACGCCGACCGCCCACCTCGCCACGCGGGGCCGCCACAGCCGGCCCGCGATCGCCGTCGGCGTGACCTGCTCGACGAACTCGCGCCGCAGGTGCGCCGCCTCCCCCTGCGAGCTCAGGACGGGGACGTGCGCCGGGAGCGCGGCCAGCCCGCCGACGTGGTCGACGTGCGCGTGCGTGATCAGCACCGCCACCACGTCGTCGAGCGTCCGCCCGGCCGCGGTCAGCGAGGCGACGAGGGCCTCGGCGTCGTCCGGGTAGCCGCTGTCGACCAGCAGGACGTCGGTGCCCTCGACGACGACGGTCCAGGCCGCGAAACCGGTCCCCCGGGGCGATCCGTGGTGGCGCAGCACGACCGGCATCCTCCCAGGCTCACGCGCGCGGGGTGCTGGTCCGCGCTCGGAGCGGTGCCCCCGGGCTCGACGACGAGGGCCACACGACGCAGACCCGCCCGGCCCCGCGCCTGCCTCATGGTTCGCCCCTGCGGGCGCTACTCAGTGCGGCGCGGCCGCCAGGTCGTAGACCGTGTCCGCCCCGACGCGGGTGGCGGTGTAGTGCGCCTGCACCCAGGCTTGGATCGGCGCGAGCGCGGCTCCCCGCCCGCCGAAGCCCCCGCCGCCGAAGCCGCGGCCGCCCGCACCCGTCGTCGGCGACACGTAGTAGCGCACGAGGTGGGCGGAGACGTCGGCCTGGAACTGGGCCAGGGTCGGCGTCGGGTCGGAACCGGAGAACCCGCCGAGGCCCATCACCGAGGTGTCGCTGGCGAGCTCGAGACCGGCCGCGGACATCGTGGTGGGCGTCGCGGCGGCCCATCGGGTGCCTGCGCCGCGCAGCAGCGCGACGACCTGCGGGTCCGCCGAACGTCCATCGAAGCCACCGAAACCACCAGAACCGCCGGCGGGACCGCCGCGCACGGCCTGTCCGGCCCGCGTCGTGCGCGCGGCCGCCGCGAAGCGCGACCCACGCTGGTCCCGCACCGCCGGTCCGGCGCTCGCCTCCGTCCCGGCGTGCGGGGTGACGACGGTGTCGATCGCGTAGGCACTCGCCCCGCCGAGGGTCGCGACGAGGCCGAGCACGAGCGCGGTGACGATCCCGGCGCGGCTGGCGAGCACCCTCGGGACGACGACGAGTGCGGCGAGCACCCCGGCCGCCAGGACGGTCCCCGGCAGCCACGGCAGGAAGGTCGGGCTGCGCCACAGCAGCACCGCCGACCACACCGCGGTCCCGAGCACGCCGACGGCGAGCAGGACCCGCGGAGCGGCCTCGTCGCGGCGCACCCACGCCTCGCGTGCCCCGATCGCGACGAGCGCGGCGATCGGGGGCGCCATGACGACCGTGTAGTAGGAGTGGACGATCCCCGCCATGAAGGAGAAGGTCGCGCCGCTGACCACGAGCCACCCACCCCACAGCAGCACGGCGGCGCGGAGCCGATCGGTCGCGGGAGCCCGACGGGTGGCCCAGAGCAGCGCCACGAGGACCAGCAGCGCCGCGGGGAGCAGCCAGGCGATCTGACCACCGAACTCGGCGGAGAACATCCGTCCGGGCCCGGCCTGTCCGCCGAACCCGCCGAACCCCCCGAAGCCCCCGGGCGGCCCGCCGCGCCTCGGCCCGGCGCCGCCCGGCCCCCCGGGTCCACCCGCGGAGCGGCCGAGGATGCGCGAGAGCCCGTTGTAGCCGAGGGCGAGCTGCAGCAGGGAGTTGTCGGTCGAGCCGCCGATCCAGGGCCGCGACGAGGCGGGCCACAGGTCGACGAGCGCCAGGAACCAGCCGGCGCCCACCACGAGGCCCGCGAGCCCGGCGAGGAGCTGACCGATCCGGCGGCGCCACGGCACACCGGAGGCCACCAGGAACACGAGCGCGAACGCGGGGACGACGAGCATCGCCACCCCCATCTTCGTGAGGAACCCGAGCCCGATGAGCAGGCCGCAGGCCAGGAGCCACCACGTGCCCGCCCGCGTCGCCGCCGCGTCGACCGCGCGCACCAGCGTGCAGGCCGCCGCCACCAGCAGGAACGTCAGCAGGGGATCGGGGTCGTCGAACCGGAACATGATCACCGCGACCGGGGTGAGGGCCAGGACGACGCCCGCGACGAGCGCCGCGCCCGGCCCGGACCACCGCCGGACCGTGAGCACCAGCAGCGCCACCGTCGCGATCCCGAGCACCGCCTGCGGGACCAGCATCGACCAGGGCGAGAACCCGAACAGGTTCGCCCAGAGGCCCATCCACCAGTTGTCGGCCGGGGGCTTGTCGACGGTGATGAACCCCGGGGAGTCCACGGCGGCGAAGAGCCATGCCACGGGACTGCGCGTCGAGGCCTGGACGGCGGCGGCGTAGAAGGTGTTCGCGTCGCCGTTCGCCCCGACGTCCCACAGGTCGACGAGGGCGGCCAGCACCAGGACGCCGGCGAAGCCCGGGCGGAACCAGCGGGCGGTCGTCCGCGGTTCCCGCCCGGACTCGGGGTCGGCGGGGGGCGCCGTGATGACGGAGGTGGTCACGGTTCCCGACGATCAGCCGGGTTCCTCACCGCGCGCTGGGCGTTCCCTGTGCCCCCGCTGTGCGGAGGCCGAGCGGTGTGGGAGCCGGGTGTGAGCCCTGCGGCGAGCGGTCCTGATCGGGTGGGAGACTGGGCGCCACCGAGTGCGAGGACGACCCGGGGGCGCCAGTGACGGGAGCGATGCGGCCCGAGGGGCCGTTCGACGCTCGCCGGTGGCTGCTCCCGGTGGCGCTCGCCGTCGTGGTGCTGCTGGCGATCGTCGGGATCGTCGTCGTCATCGTGAACGGGGTGACCGGGGTGGTCGCGGGTCCGCAGTGCACCGTGACCGCACCGCCGAACTCCCCGGGCCTGCGGCCCAGCTGGAGCGGTTCGCCCGAACAGATGGACAACGCGGCGACCATCGCCGGGATCGGGCGCAAGCTCGGGGCCCCGGACCGTGCCGTGACGATCGCGCTGGCCACCGCGATCCAGGAGTCGGGGCTCGCGAACCTGCAGAGCGGTGACCGCGACTCGGTGGGCCTCTTCCAGCAGCGGCCCAGCCAGGGATGGGGCGACGAGGCGCAGCTGACGAACACCGTGACGGCGTCGACCAAGTTCTACGATGCCCTGCTCGCGACCCCCGGCTGGGCGTCCATGGACGTGACGCAGGCCGCGCAACGCGTGCAGCGCAGCGGCTTCCCGGAGGCCTACGCCGACCACGAGCCCGAGGCGCGGACCCTCGCCCTCGCCTTCCTCGGCCAGGCGCCCGGTGCCCTCACCTGCACCCACCTCGATCTCTCCGCGCCGCCGCGGGAGACGGTGGCGCACCTGGCCACCGAGGAGCTCGGCACCGCCCGCCTGTCCGGCCGCCAGACCCCCGAGGCGGGGTGGTCGATCGCCTCCTGGCTCGTCGGGCACGCCACCCGCCTGGGCCTGGACCGGGTGACCTTCGACGGACGGACGTGGACGGCCACGTCGGGCACCTGGACCTCCACCGGCCCCGCCGACGGGACGCTCGCGCTGCACCGCGTCGGCACCCCCTGACCAGCCCGGCCCGCCGCAATGACTTCTCGGTGACGAGGATTGGTGCGGACCTCTCGGATGGGCCACCCTGTGCGCCCGTGACCACCACCCCCGGTTCCCCGGACGACCCCTCGGCGGCGGACCCCGCCGACGGCTCCGTCGTCACCGCACCCGACCCCGGCGAGGACTTCTCCGCCGACCGCCGCTTCCTCGGCCATCCGCTCGCGCTGGCCAACCTGTTCTCGGTCGAGCTGTGGGAGCGCTTCAGCTTCTACGGCATGCAGGCCGTGATGACCCTGTATCTCTACCACGCCGTCACCGAGGGCGGCCTGGGCCTGGAGAAGGCCGAGGCCACCAGCATCGTCGGCGCCTACGGGGGCATGGTCTACCTCGCGTGCGTGGGTGGGGCCTGGGTCGCCGACCGCATCCTCGGTGCGGAGCGGACGCTGTTCTTCTCCGCGTGCGTGGTGATGCTCGGCCACATCGCGCTGGCGGTGCTCCCGGGGTTCACCGGTGTGACGGTCGGCCTCGTGCTCGTCGCCCTCGGGTCCGGCGGGGTGAAGACCGCGGCCACCGCCGTGGTCGGCTCGCTCTACCGGCGGGACGACCCTCGCGCCGACGCCGGGTTCTCCATCTTCTACATGGGCGTGAACATCGGCGCGCTGGTGGGCCCACTGCTCACGGGTCTCGTGCAGACCGGCCTGAACTCGTACCACCTCGCGTTCGGCCTCGCCGCGGTCGGCATGGCCCTCGGCCTCGCCATCTACGTCACCGGCCGCCGGAACCTCCCGGCCACGGCCGCCGTCGTCCCCAACCCGCTGACGCCGGGCGCCTGGGTCCGCCCGGTGGTCGGCGTCCTGGCCGCCGCCGTCGTCATCGTGCTGCTGTTCGTCCTCGGCGTGCTGAGCGCGGCGAATCTCTCGACGGCCGTCGCGATCGTCGTCGCCGTCATCGCGATCGGGCTCTTCACCCTGCTGCTCACCAGCCGGCGGGTCACGGACGACGAGCGCAGCCGAGTCCGCTCGTTCATCCCGATGTGGCTGGCGAGCGTCGTGTTCTGGTCGCTGTTCCAGCAACAGTTCTCGGTCGTCGAGATCTACGCCGACGCCCGGCTGAACCGCTTCCTCGGCGGTTGGGAGATGCCCACGGAGTGGGTGAACTCCCTCGAGCCGTTCTTCGTGATCATCCTCGCGCCGTTGTTCGCGCTGCTGTGGACCAAGCTCGGCGAACGCGGCCCGTCGACGCCCGTCAAGTTCGCGCTCGGGGCGGGCGGCATGGGTGTCGCCTTCCTGCTCTTCCTCCCCTGGGCGGGTGGCACCGGCGCGACCACCCCGGTGCTCGCCATCGTGCTGATCCTGCTGGTGTTCGCCATAGCGGAGATGTGCCTCTCCCCCGTCGGGCTCTCGCTGTCCACGAGGATCGGGCCGGCGCTCTTCCGCTCGCAGACGGTCGCGCTGTTCTACCTGTCGGTCTCGCTCGGCTCGGCCCTCGCCGGGTCCCTGGCCGGCTTCTACGGCCCGTCGGTCGAGGGCACCTACTTCGCCACGCTCGGCATCGTCGCGCTGGTGCTCGGCGGGGTCCTGCTCCTGCTGGCGCCCTGGGTGCGCCGCGCCATGCGCGGCGTGCGGTAGACCTCCCGACCGAGATCCGACGTACCTCAGCCGAGATCGTTCGTCGAGAAGGTGTCGCAGCGGGCGGCGTCGCCGGTGGTGAAGCCGGTGGTCAACCACTTCTTCCGCTGCGCCGAGGTGCCGTGGGTGAACGAGTCGGGGTTGACCGTCCCGCCGCCGAGCTTGCCCTGGATGTAGTCGTCGCCGATGCGCTGCGCGGCGTCGACGGTGCTGGCGAGATCGGTCTGGGAGATGCCGGTGATGAGCGGCCGCTTCCCGTTCGCGGGCTGCGAGGCGTGGTTCATCCAGACTCCGGCGTAGCAGTCGGCCTGCAGCTCGAGGCGCACCGAGTCCGAGGACGCGCCCTGTCGCGAGCGGACCTTCGCCTCGGTCCCGAGCAGGTCCTGCACGTGGTGGCCGTACTCGTGGGCCAGCACGTAGGCGTTGACCAACGGGCCGCCCTCGGCCCCGAACTGGGACTTGAGCTGGTCGTAGAAGCTCAGGTCGATGTAGACGAGCTTGTCGCCGGGGCAGTAGAACGGCCCGGCGCTCGAGTCCGCGCTGCCGCAGCGGGTGCTCACCGAGTTGGTGAAGAACACGGTGTCGACCGCCTGGTAGCGCGGCGCGGCCCCGCGCACCGTCGACGCCACCTGCCGGTAGCCCCCGCCCGACCAGTAGGCCTGGATCGAGTTGATGTCGGCGACGATCGCGCAGTCGAGCTTCGAGTTCGCGTCCGCCCCGGTGCGGCACTCGCTCGCCAGGTCCGACGTGCCCGCGCGGCCCGGACCACCCGGGGTCCCGAAGCCGCCGGCCGCCGACTGGTTCTGCGCTGAGGTACCGGCCCCGCCGCCGAGGTACTGCACGGCGACGAACCCGACGACGGCCACGAGGATGACGACCCAGCTCGCCTTGCCGCTGCGCCCCCGGAACAGGAAGCCGATCAGCAGCGGCAGCAGCCCGCCGCCGAGTCCGCCTCCGCCGAGTCCGCCGAAGCCCGGCGAGCCGCCCTCGCCGCGGTCGTCGGTGACCTCGGAGGTGTCGAGCTGGGCGTCGTCGTCGTAGCGCATCGGCAGTCCCTCGCGTCGGTGCACGGATCGCGACGATCCTGGCGCAGTCGGCGCCTCGGCGAGACGGCAGGCCCCGCTTCCGTGGTCCGCCCGGTCGTGCCGAGATCTCGCGCGTGTCGCTTCCGAGCTCGCGACCACGCGCAAGATCACGAAGTCCGCGGCGGGTCCTGGCGCCGCCGCTTGGGCGTGTCGCCGCTGAGATCGCGATCATGGACGGACCGACCGAGGCCGAGTCAGGGGGACGACCCGGACGCCGCGGCGGCCGGCGTGGGTGGCGACGAGGAGGCGACGGCCGCCGTCGTCGGGGTCCCCGTGGGCGAGGCGGTCGGTGCCGTCGCGGCGGCCGGGGCCTCGGCGGCTGCCGGCGACGAGGCCGCGGTGGTGGTGGCAGCCGCGGCCGACGTGGTCGGGGTCGTGGGGGGCGAGGTCGCGGCCGCCTGCGGGAGCGGCGGTGCGGAGAGCGGCGACCGGGCGGGCGACGACTGCGGCAGGTCGGCCGCCGGCACCGACGCCCCCGCCGGCAGCACGGTGAGCCGCGTCTTCATGAGCTCCACCCGGTAGGTCGTGAACTGCGACATCGTGAACCACAGGTCGGGCCCGTCGTTCCACCGTGGGGTCAGGTAGGGCGCGTAGGCCTCCGGATAGTCCTTCGTCGTCGTGACGACCTGGGCCGCGCTCCACGGCCCGGTGGGAGCCGGGGCGGTGCGCAGGACGATCTCACCGGTGTCGTCGACGAGATACATCATGATCCACTGCTTGTAGTACGACGACCAGCGCACGGACAGCTCGCCCACCGGCCCCTTGACCACCGGGACCGCGTGGGCCTCGCCCGCCACCCAGCCGGCGCCGTTCCAGTAGCGGTAGGCCGAGGCGTCGGTGAGCTGCGCGGCCGGGACCTTGGCCAGCGACAGGTCGCCGTAGCGGCCGCCGGGGATGCCGTAGACGTAGATCGTGTCTCCGGGGGTGGACCCGGCGGGCACGGGCGCCTTCGGGTCGTCCGGGCCGCCGGGCCGGACGTAGGCGACCTGCCCGAACTTCGAGTTCGCCGGCCAGCGGGCGCTCGGCTGGTCCTTCCAGGTCACACCGCCGTCGGTGGAGGAGGCGATGCCCGAGCCGGTGAGTCGCCAGTGCCCGGGCTGGTCGAACGACCGCACCGACATGTACTGCAGGTTCATCGTGGTGTTCTTCGAACCGGTGGCGATGCCGTAGGTGGGGATCACCGTCTCCTGGACGCCCTTGACCTTCTTCGACGCGATCAGTTCCTTCGCGTGCCCGGGGCGGTCGGTGACCATCCCGCGGAACCGCAGGCCGAGGGCCGGCGTCACCGGGGGGTCGATCGAGGCGATGACGTTGGAGCGCCAGTCGGTGTGGGGCACCGAGTAGAAGTCCGCCGCCGGAGGCGACCCGAAGGTGTCGCCGAAGGTCATCGCCATGCGGGGACCCACCATGAACATGTGGCCGAGGTCGGTGCCCTCCACGCCCCAGCGGCGCCCCGTGTCGTTGATCGAGCCCGTTCCGATCAGCTCGGCCACCTTCGCCGTCGCCGATCGCTGCACCGCGACCGGTCGGGGGGATGCACTCGCCGTCGGGGCCCCCGGCGCCGCCGGAACCACGGGAGCGGCCACCGCGGCGTGGCCGACGGTGAAGACGACGACCGCGATCACCGCAGCGACGAGCGCCGCCACGCGACGGCGAGTACGCCCGTTCGGACGAGTTTGAACCCCCATGTGGCCGCACGCTAGGAAGCTGGCGAGGCGCCTCGGGGACACGCCACGCGCGATCACCCACAGGTGTCCCAGACACCACCCGGGTCTGCTCCTGGCCGTTCGGCGTGATCACGCTGCGCCGACCTCCCCGCCGTCCTCGACCCCCGGAGCACCCGTCCGTGAGCCCCTCCCCCGGATGACGGCCCGGTGACATCGCGCCGTCTCGCGGGGACACCGCCGGTGGACGCCGGGTAGCGTGGCCGGTTCGTCGACCCCCGGAGGACCGCATGACCGACCGTGTGCTCACGAGCGTCCCGACGGGGACGCCCGCGGAGGTTGCGCGCACCGACACCGCGCCCGCCCTCCCGCCCGAGCTGCACGGCACGCCGGAGTCCGCGCCGGACCTGCTCGCGGCGCTCGACCGCGGCGACGACGCGGCGGTCCGGGCCTGGATCGAGGCGCACACTCCGGAGCCGGAGAGCCTCATGCTCTACGGCCTGTTCGTCGCCGCCGGCGTGGTGGGCCTGATGGAGTGGCCGGTGGTGGCGCTGTCCTGCCTGGGGCAGCTCGTCGTGGACCGACGCTTCGGCGGTGTGGAGAGGGTCGCCGCGCAGCTGCGCGCCCGGGTCGCCGCGCTGAGCGCCACGCTCTAGGAGCAGCCCGGATCCAGGAACAGCCCGGATCCAGGAACAGCCCGGATCCAGGCCAGCCCGGATCTAGGAACGAACGAGCCGAGCGATCGCCGCGGACGCCTCGGCCACCTTCTCCTTCGCCTGCTCGTCGCCGGCCTTGGCGGCGTCCACCACGCAGGAGCCCATGTGCTCCTCGAGCAGGGACAGCGCGAGCGTCTGCAGCGCCCCCGTCACGGCCGAGACCTGGGTGAGGACGTCGATGCAGTACTTGTCGTCCTCGATCATCCGCGCGATGCCGCGGACCTGACCCTCGATGCGCTTGAGGCGCCGCAGGTGCGCCTCCTTGTGCGGGGAGTAGCCGTGCGGCGGGGTGGGCGCCTCGTGCGGTGTCTCGCTCACGGTGCCATCGTACCCGGGTGGGGTATCCCTCCGGCCATTGACGTCGGTACCCCCTCGGGGTATTCCTGGTGCCGTCGACGGGGAGGAGGCGACGATGACGACGGCCGCGGCGCCCGCCGGGCGGCGGAGCACCACCGAGCTCGCGATCACCGGGATGACGTGTGCGTCCTGCGCCATGCGCATCGAGAAGAAGCTGAACCGGCTCGACGGCGTCAGCGCCACCGTCAACTACGCCACCGCCGCCGCCCGCGTCACCCACCCCGCCTCGGTCGCGCTCACCGACCTCGTGGGCACCGTCGAGCACCTGGGCTACGGCGCCGCCCCCTCGTCCGCCGACGAGGGCGCCGACGACGAGGCGGCCCCGCTGCGCAGGCGGCTGCTCATGAGCGTGGTGCTCACGGTGCCGGTGGTCGCGCTCGCGATGGTCCCGGCCTGGCAGTTCCCGGCCTGGCAATGGGTGTCGCTCGTGCTCGCGGCGCCGGTGGTGCTGCTCGGCGGCCGGCAGTTCCACCGGGCGGCGGCGGTCAACCTGCGCCACGGCACCGCGACGATGGACACCCTGATCTCGCTCGGCACGCTCGCCGCGCTGGCGTGGTCGGTGTGGGCGCTGGTGTTCGGCGACGCCGGGATGATCGGTATGCGCCACGCCTTCAGCCTCGCGCCCGAAGCGGGCGACGCGATCTACCTCGAGACCGCGGCGGCGGTGACGACGTTCGTGCTCGCCGGGCGCTTCGCCGAGGCACGGGCCAGGCGACGTGCCGGGGCCGCCCTGCGCGCGCTGCTCGACCTCGGCGCGAAGGACGTCGCGGTGCTGCGCGGCGGCGCCGAGGTCCGCGTCCCGGTCGACGAGCTCGTCGTCTCCGACGAGTTCGTCGTGCGTCCCGGCGAGCGGGTGGCGACCGACGGCGTCGTCGTCGACGGGATCGGCGCCGTCGACGCGAGCACGGTGACCGGCGAGTCGGTGCCGGTGGAGGTCTCGCCGGGCGCCGAGGTGGTGGGCGCGACGGTGGCCGTCGGGTCGCGGCTCGTCGTGCGGGCGACCCGCGTCGGGGCCGACACCCAGCTCGCCCGGATCGCCCGGCGGGTCGCCGAGGCCCAGAACGGCAAGGCGCAGGTCCAACGACTCGCCGACCGGGTGTCGGCGGTGTTCGTCCCGGTGGTCGTCGTCATCGCGGTGGCGACGTTCCTCGGCTGGCTGGCGGCCGGCGGCGGGCCGACCGCGGCGTTCACCGCCGCCGTCGCGGTGCTCGTCATCGCGTGCCCCTGCGCGCTCGGCCTCGCGACCCCGACGGCGCTGATGGTCGGTACCGGGCGCGGCGCGCAGCTCGGGATCCTGCTGCGCGGCCCCGAGGTGCTCGAATCCACCCGCCGGGTCGACACGGTCGTGCTCGACAAGACCGGCACGTTGACCACCGGGACGATGCGGCTCGCCCACCCCGAGTGGGTCGACCGCACCGCGCTGCGCCTGGCCGGGGCCGTGGAGGATGGCTCTGCCCACCCGCTCGCGCGGGCGATCACCGAGGCCGCCCGCTCGACCGGGCTGCTCCCCACGGCCACCGGGACGCACAGTGTCGACGGGCTCGGAGTCGCCGGGACGGTGCACGTCGGCGAGGCCGCGCACGACGTCGTCGTCGGACGGCCGCGACTGCTCGCCGAGCACGGGATGCCGCTCTCGCCGGCGCTCGCCGCCCACGTCGAGGCGGTCCGGGCGAGCGGTGCCACCGCCGTCGTCGTCGGGTGGGACGGCGCGGCGCGCGAGGTCCTCCCGGTGACCGACACGCTGCGCGGTTCCGCACCCGCCGCCGTCGCCGCGCTGCGCGGGCTCGGGGTGCACGCGGTGGTGCTGACCGGAGACCACGAGACCGCGGCCCGGGCGCTGGCTGCCCGCGCGGGCATCGACGACGTCCGTGCCGAGGTGCTGCCCGAGCAGAAGGCCGACGCGATCGCCGAGCTGCAGCGGCAGGGCCACGTCGTCGCGATGGTCGGCGACGGGGTCAACGACGCCGCTGCGCTCGCCCAGGCCGACCTCGGGCTCGCCATGGGGGCCGGCACGGACGCGGCCATCGAGGCGGGCGATGTGACGCTGGTGCGCGACGACCTGGGTGCCGTCCCGGACGCGCTGCGGCTGGCCCGCCGGACCCTCGCGACGATCCGCGGCAACCTGTTCTGGGCGTTCGCCTACAACGTCGCGGCGCTGCCGCTGGCCGCGTTCGGACTGCTCAACCCGATGATCGCGGGCGCGGCGATGGCGTTCTCCAGCGTGTTCGTGGTGGCGAACAGCCTGCGGCTGCGCCGCTTCACCCCGGGCGTGCGGGGGTGAACGGCGCCCTCGGGCTCGCGGTGGTCGCCGGGGCGGCGCTCGTCGGGGTCGGGCTGGTCGTGGCGGTGTCGTGGCTGGTCCGTGTGGTGCGGCGCCCGCTGGTCGCGGCGCCGCACGCGGGCGGGTTTCCCCCGGTGGAGCACGCCGTCTCGCGCTTCCACGTGCGGTGGTCCACCATCGCGCTGGTCTTCCTCGCCTTCGACATGGAGATGATCTTCATGTACCCGTGGACGCTCGTGCTCGCGCGCAGCGGGTCCGGGGCGGCGGTGGAGATGTTCGCGTTCCTCGGGGTGCTGCTCGTGGGCGTGCTCTACGCCTGGCGGGAGGGCGCGTTCCGGTGGTCCTGAGCCTCGAGCGGCCGTTCCTGCGCGTCGCCGCCCGCCGTCCCCACGTGCTCACGATCGCGCCCGCCCCGGTCAGCGACGCGCTGCTCGGGGTGCGGCTCGCGGCCGAGGCCGAGATCGCCCGCCGGGGCTGGCCCGCCGCCGACTCGCCGGCGGACACCGACGTGGTGCTCGTCGCGGGTGAGGTGGGGCCGCGGATGGCGGCGGTGGTGCGGTCGGTGTGGGCGACGGTGCCCGCGCCCCGGGTGCTGGTCCGCGTCGGCTCGGCCGCGGAGCTCGTGGAGGCGCTGGACGCGGGGGTGGCGGAGCTCGCGCTCGGCGGCACCCGCCGTGGCGCCAGCGAAGCGTCGTTGCTTGCATCCAGTGGCAGGAAAGCCACATCGTCGATGACCCACGCCGGATCGGGCGCGCCCGAGGATGTGGCTTTTCTTGCGTCCGACGCAAGCAACGACGCTTCGCTGGCATCCCAGGCCGGGCCCGTGATGGCCGGCCTCGCCGACGACGACCGCGACGGACTCGCCCTCGACGTCGTGCACGTGCCACTCGGGCCGGTGCTCCCCCACTGGCCCGCCGGGCTCGTCGTGCACGCCACCCTCGCCGGCGACCTCGTCACCGACGCCCGCGCCGAGGTCCTCGACGTGCCCGGCCCCCGCGAGCCGGCCGGGCGACGCCGCAGCCCCCGCGGTCCCGACCACGTCCGCCTCGACGCCCTCGTCCGGGTCCTCGCCCTCGCCGGCGCCGACCGGGCCGCGGCACGGGCCCGGGCCCTGCGTGACGGCGCGCCGGCACCCGGCGAGCTCACCGGCTTCGGCCGCCGGCTCGCCCGGTCGCGCACCCTCGCCTGGACCCTGCGCGGCATCCCGCTGACGGCCACCGACCACGTCCCGGTCCCGGAGCCGACCGTGGAGGCCCGCGTCCGCGCCCTCGCCGCCGGCCTGGGCGGCAGCCTCGCCCCGCCGGTCCGGCCGGTCCCGCACCGCGCCGCGGCCGCGCTCGTCGGGCTCGAGCTCGGTGCCGCCCGGCTCGCCCTGGCCGCCATGGACCCGGACACGGCGCTCGGCGCCGGCCCGGTCGAGCCCGTCGCGCCCGCCGGCCGCGCGCACCACCACGAGCACCATGGCTGACGCCGCGCCCCTCCTCCCGCTGCTCCTGCTCGCCCCGGCCCTCGTCGTCGCCGCGGGGCTCGCCGCCTCCATCGGCGCCGTGACCACCGGCGAGCGCGCTACCGCGCCCGCCGTCGAGACCCTTCGCCTGCTCACCCAGCAGCGTCGCCGCACCCCGGCCGACGACCCGCTCCTCGCCCGGATCGGCCTCACCGTCCTGCCGGTCGCCGCGGTCCTCGCCCTCGCCGTCGTGCCGCTCGGTCTCCCCGGCACCGGCGCGCCGGTCCGCCTCGACGTCGGGATCGTGTGGTTCAACGCCGCGGAGGTGCTGGCCTGGTTCGCGGTGTGGACCGCGGGCTGGGGGCCGAACGCGGTGACGGCGCTGGCCGGCGGCTACCGGATGCTGCCCCTGGGGCTCGCCTACGAGCTGCCGCACATGCTCGCGATCATCACTCCGGCGGTCGCGGCGGGCTCGCTCGACCCGGCGATGATCGCCGACGCCCAGCGCGGCCTGTGGTACGCCGTGTGGATGCCGGTGGCGTTCGTGCTCTACCTGGTCTCCACCGCGGCGATGGCGTTCTGGGGACCGTTCGCGGCACCGCTGGGCCGCGACCTCGCGGGCGGGGCCGGCGCCGAGCACGCCGGGCTGGACCGCCTGCTGCTGCGCGCGGGCCGCTGGATGCTGCTCGTCGCGGCGGCGGCGATGGCGGTGCCCCTCTTCCTCGGCGGGGGCGCGCCGCCGCCGATCACCGGCCCGGACCCGTTCGGTGGGCCGGCGTGGGCGTGGATCGTGGTCAAGCTGCTCGTCGTCCTCGCCGTGCTGCTCGGGCTGCGCCGGGTGATGCCGGTGCTGCGGATGGAGCGCTTCGCGACGCTGGCCTGGGTCGTCCTGATCCCGCTCGCGGTCGCGCAGGCGCTGGTCGTCACGGTCGTGGTGCTGCTGTGACGCCGCTGATCGTCGCCGCGGTGCTCGGCGTCGTGGCCGTCGTGACCGGGCTCGGCGTCTTCGTCGTCGACTCGATGGCCCGCGCGACGTTCCTGCTGCTCGCCTCGTTCGTCGCCGTCGCGGTGGTGCTGCTGGGCTTCGGGCTGACCTACCTCGGGATCATCGTCGTGCTCATGATGACGATCGAGATGATGATCATGGTCGTCTTCATGGTCATGCTGATGATGAACCCCGCGGGCCTCGAGCCGATGACGATGGTCCACAACCCCTGGGGCGCCCGGCTCATCGCGCTCGGGGTGTTCGCGGCGCTGGCCGCCGGAGCGCTGCTGGTGCCCTGGCCGGTCCCGAGGGCGACCCGGGAGACCGGTGCCGCCGGTCCCGACCCGACCACCGCCCTCGGCGTCGACCTCATGGGTCCGCAGATGCTCACGATGACGGTGCTCGGGCTGGCGATCCTGGCGACCATCGTCGGGGCCGTCGCGCTCTCGGCGGCGCGGGAACGGGGGGTGCGCCGGTGACCGAGGTGACCCTGCGGGTGGTGCTCGTCGTCGCCGCGGCCCTGGTCGCGACCGGGGTGTACGGCGCGCTGTCCCAGCAGTCGATCGTGATGATCATGATGGGGCTCGAGCTCGTGGTGAACGGTCTCGTCCTCGCGGCTGGGGGAATCTGGTGGGCCGGCGGGCACCCGGGCAACGCGTCGGTGCTCGTCGTCGTCCTGGTGACCGTGATGGCCCTGGAGATGGCGATGGGCTTCGCCGTCGCGCTGGCGCTCTACCGGGCCCGGCGGGTGGACCTGACCGACGACGCCGCGGAGCTCGCCCGGTGAGCGTGCCCGCGTGACGCTGCTCCTCGCGCTCCTGCTCACGATCCCGGTGCTCGCGGGCCTCCTGCTCGTCACGGCCTTCCCACGGGCGCAGGGGGCGCGCGTCGTCGCGGCCGGCTCGGTGGCCGCCGGGGTGACCGCCGTGCTCGCCGTCGAGCTGGCGGCCGTCGTGGCCCGGGCGTCGGTGGCCCCGACGCTGTCGGTCCCGTTGCTGGGCGGCATCACGTTCCGCTACACCGTCGACGGCCTGGCCGCCGTGCTCGTCGTGACGGTCGCGGTGATCGGCGCGCTGGTGCTGCTCGCGGCGGCCGCCGAACCGCGATTGCGGGAGGGCCGCTTCGTCGGCGCGATGCTGATCTTCATCGTGGCGATGCTCGCGACAGTCACCGCCTCGACGCTGCCCGCGCTGCTCGCGCCGTGGGAGGTGATGGGCGCCGCGAGCTGGGTGCTCATCGCCTTCGACCGGCGCGACCCCGCCGTCGGCCCGCCCGCGACCCGCGCCTTCCTCACGACGCGGACCGCCGACGTCGGGCTCTACGTCGCCACCGGGGCGGCCCTGGCCGCGGGGGTGCCGGGTCTGGCCCTCGCCGGGACCGTCGGGGCGCCCGAGGGCTGGCGCTCGCTGATCGCGGGGGGCGTCGTGGTGGCTGCGCTGGGCAAGTCGGCCCAGCTGCCGTTCTCGGTATGGCTCTCCGGCGCGATGGTCGGGCCGAGCCCGGTCTCGGCGCTGCTGCACTCGGCGACGATGGTCGCGGCCGGGGCGGTGCTCCTGGTCCGGGTCGCGCCACTGCTCGCCGCCACCGGCTGGGCGGCGACGCTGGTGGCCTGGGCCGGGGCGCTCACGGCCGTCGTGCTCGGCCTGATTGCCGCGACCCAGCGCGACCTCAAGCAACTGCTCGCCGCCTCGACGTGCGCGCAGGTCGGGCTCATGGTCCTGGGTGCCGGAGTGGGTGCGACGGCGGGTGCGGCCGGCCTGCTCGTGGCGCACGCGGCGGTCAAGGCGCTGCTCTTCCTCGCGGCCGGTGGGTGGCTCGCGGTGCTGCGGAGCCGGTCGCTGCCCGTGCTGCGCGGCGCCGCACGGCGCCACCCGGTGGTCGGGGTGGCGTTCACCGTCGGTGCGGCGGCACTCGCGGGCCTCCCGCCCCTCTCGATCTGGTGGGCCAAGGACGCGGTGCTGGCCGGGGTCCCGTTGGAGGACGGCCTGCTCACCGTGGCGGGGCTGCTCGCGACGGCGCTCTCGGCGGTCGCCGCCACCCGCGCCGCGTGGTTCCTGTGGCGGCCGACCCGCTCGCCGTCGATCCGGCGCGGCGCCGACCGCCCGCGCCGCCGCATCCCCCTCGGGGTCACCGTCGCGGTCGTGGTGCTCGCGGTGCCCGCGGCCGCCGTCGGGGGCCTCGGGGTGGCCGTCGGGCTCGTGCCGCGGGCCGATGTCGGGGAACTGGTGACCACGGGCGTCGTCGTGGTGTTCGCGGTGGCCGCGACATGGGCGCTGCACACCCGCCCGATCCGGCTGCACTCGACCGCGCTCCCCCGCCTCGCCGCGGTCGCCCGGGGGTGGCTGGGCCTCGAGGCGGCGACGCGGACCGTCGTCGTGCGCCCGGTGCTCGCCCTGGCCCGGATCCTCGACCGCGCCGACGGTGCCCTCGGTGCGGCCGTGCCGCGGGCGGCGGCGACGGTGCCGCGGCTGGCCCGCGAGCTCGACGAGCGGGGCGAACGCCCGATCGCGGCCGCCGTGTCCGGGTTCGCCGGCGCGGTCCGCCGCCTCGGCGACCTCGCCCGGCGTCCGCAGACCGGTCAGCAGCACCAGTACTACGCGCAGGGTGTCGTGGCGCTCGGGACCCTGGGCGTGCTGGTCGCGGTGCTCGTCGTCGCGGGGGTGCGCTGATGCTCACCGTGCTGTGGCTCGCCCCGCTGGTCGTCGCCGCGGTGCTCGCCGCGGTGCCCGCCGCGCGGCGGGAGGTCGTGCTCGGCGCGTGGGTCGTGCTCGCGGTCGCCGAGGTCGTGGGCGCCGTCGTGGTGTGGGCGGGGGTACCGCGCGTCGGCGGGTACGCCTTCGAGGTCGCGGTGCCGTGGATCCCCGCGTTCGGGGTGGGGTACCACCTCGGGGCGGACGGGTTCTCCGCGCCGCTCGTGGCGATGACGGCGGTGGTGTTCCTCGCCGTCGCGCTGTACTCGCTGCGCCGCCCCGACGACGAGGACCCTGGACGCACCCGCGCGTTCGTCCTGCTCTTCCTCGCGCTCGAGGCGGTGGGGGTCGGGGTGTTCCTCGCCCTGGACCTGGTGCTGTTCTTCGTGTTCTTCGACCTGTCGATCGTGCTGATGTACTTCGTGATCGCCGGGTGGGGGTCGGCGGCGCGAACCCGGTCGGCGCTGCAGTTCTTCCTCTACACGTTCCTCGGCTCGCTGGTGATGCTCCTGGGGTTCCTCGTGCTCGCGGTGGGCGCGCGCTCGACCGGCGGGATCACCTTCGACATCCCCGCCCTCGCGGCCCGCAACCCCCTCGCGGGGCAGGGCGCTCCCGGGGCGCTCGCGCTCGCCGCGATCGGGATCGGGCTCGTGATCAAGACGCCGGTCTGGCCGCTGCACACCTGGCTGCCCCCGGCCCACACCGATGCCCCCGCGGCCGGGTCGGCGGTGCTCGCCGCGGTGCTGCTCAAGATGGGCACCTACGGGTTCGTCCGGATCGCGATGCCGCTGCTGCCGGGCCCGTGGCGCTCCGCGGCGCTGGTCGCGGTGGTGCTCGGCGTGGTCTCGGTGCTCTGGGGCGCCCTGGTCGCCCTCGCGCAGCGCGACCTCAAGCGGATGATCGCCTACACCTCCGTCACGCACCTCGGCTACGTCGTGCTCGCCGTCGGCGCGGCGGGGTTCGTCGCCGCGGGCCCGGAGGCGCGCACCCTCGCCGTCACCGGCGCCACGGTGCAGATGGTGAGCCACGGGCTGGTCACGACGGCGCTGTTCCTGCTCGCCGGGGTGCTGCGCGAGCGCGGCGGCACCTCGGAGATCGCCGACTGGTCCGGGCTCGCCGGGCCGATGCCGCGGTTCTCCTGGACGTTTGCGCTCGCCGCGTTCGCCTCGCTCGGTCTGCCCGGGCTGTCCGGGTTCGTCGGGGAGTTCTCGCTGCTGGCGGGCTCGCTGCCTGCCGTCCCGGTCGCGACGGTGCTCGCCGCGCTCGGACTCGCCGTGACCGCGGCGCTGTTCCTGCGGGCGCTGCAGGCGATGCTCCTCGGCGACCGCCGTCTCCCGCGGCGCGCCGAGCAGCCCGCGGTCCGGCGGGCGGGGCCGACCCGGTTCCGGGTGCCGGGATCGCCCGACCTGCGGGTCGCGGAGACGACGGCGGTGGGACTGCTGCTGGCGTGCTCGCTGGCCATCGGGGTGGCGCCTGCGCTGCTGACGACGACGATCGCCCCGGCCGCCGCGCAGGTGGTGTCCCAGGTGAGCCGATGACCGCCGACGTGGTGGCGCTGTTGCCCGAGGTCGTCCTCGCGCTCGGGGCGGTGCTCGGCCTGCTCGTCGGGTCGTTCCTGCCGCCCGGACGCGAGGCCCCGGTGCGCGGGATCGGGATCGCGGCGGCGCTCGCCGCGATCGTGGTGGCCCTCGTCGGGCGCGGCGGCGCGCCGACGGCGTTCGACGGGACCTACACCGTCGACGTGGCCACCACGACCGTCCGGGTGCTCGTGGCCGGGGCGGTGGCGGTGACGCTCGTGCTGGCGGGCGACCTCGACGTCAGGAAAGCCTCCCTATCGGCGTGCTCCCCTTCCCTGGACGTCCGGAAACCGGCGTCGATCACCGGGCGGGTCGACACCGCCTTCGCCGTGCTCGTCCAGCTCTCCGGCGTCGGGGCCATGGTGCTCGGCGGCACCACGGACCTGCTCCTGCTCGCCGCCGCCGTCCTGCTCGCCGGGCTGCCGCTCGCGGCACTGGCCGGTCTCGCTCGCGACGGCCACGCCACCGAGGCCGCCCTCAAGTACTTCCTGTCCTCGGCGCTCTACGGGCTGGTCCTGCTCACCGGCGTCACCGTCCTGCTCGGGCTCACGGGAGCGACCGGTTACGGCGCGTTGACGAGGCTGACCGGCGGCCCCGCGGCGGTCGGAGCGGCCGTCGCGCTGCTGCTCGTCCTCGCGGGGCTGCTGATGACGATCGGCGGGGTGCCCGCGCACTTCTGGGTCCCCGACGCCGTCGACGGCACCCACCCGGTCACCGGGGCGGTGCTCACCACCACGGCCAAGCTCGGCGGACTGGTCGCGGCCTGGCGGCTGCTCGTCGGCGTGCCCACCGAGGCCGTCCCCTGGCCGCTGCTCGTCGCGGTGCTCGCGGTGGGGTCGATGACGCTGGGGAACCTCGCCGCGTTCGCCCAGACGTCGCTACGCCGGCTGCTCGCCTGGTCCACGGTCAGCCAGGTCGGCTACCTGCTCGTCCCGGTCGCCGTCGCCGGCCGCACGCCGCTCGCCCTGCCCGCGCTCCTCGGGTACCTCGCGGCCTACGCGGTGACGAACCTGGCGGTCTTCGCGGTGCTCGCCGGCCGCCCGCACGCCGTGGAGATCGCCGACCAGCGCGGGCTCGTGCGCCGGCACCCGGTGCTGGCGGTCGCGCTCGCCGTCGGGCTGCTCGGCCTGGTCGGCACCCCGCCGACGGTGGTGTTCGCCGGCAAGCTCGCCGCGTTCACGGCGGCGGTGGACGGCGGGATGACCTGGCTCGCCGTGGTCGCCGTGCTCAACTCGATCGCGAGCCTCTTCTACTACCTGCGCTGGATCGCGCCGGTGTTCTCCGCGGGAGACCCGGTGCTCCGCGACCCCGTCGCCCCGCGCGCCCGCGCCATCGCTGTCGTGCTCGCGGTCGTCTCGGTGATAGGTGCCTTCGGCTTGTGAGCGGACCTATACCTGATCCCCCAGCTCCCACCCGACCGGGTCGGCCAGGTGCAGCGCCTCGGTCGGGCCCCAGGAGCCCGGGGCGTAGGAGTACAGCGGCGTGGACCGGTCGAGCGCCGCGCCGGCGGCGTGCCAGACCTCCTCGAGCCCGTCGGGCCGGGTGAACAGCGTCCGGTCGCCGAGCAGGATGTCGTGGATGAGCCGCACGTAGGGCGGCAGCGGGTCGCCCTTGACGTCCTGCAGGGCGATCTGGGTGCACTGGGTCTCCAGCTCCGACCGGGCCCCCGGCACCTCGATGTTCATCGAGATCGCGAGCGCACCGTTCCCGGCGAGGTCGAAGCGCAGCACGTTGCCCCGGACCGGGATCGCCGCGTCGCCCTCGGACTCGGTCGAGGCCCGGTACGGACCGCCCTCCGGGTCGCGCATGACCAAGCTGATCTTCTGGTGGCTCTCGGCCATCCGCTTCCCGGTGCGCATGAGGAAGGGCACGTCGCGCCACCGGTCGGTGTCGACCCACATGCGGGCGGCGACGAAGGTCTCCGTGTCGGAGTCATCGGCGACCTGGTCGAGGTCGCGGTAGCCCTTGAACTGGCCGCGGACGACGTCGTCGGCGGTCAGCGGCCGGAACGCCTTGACGGCGTCGGCGCGGGCCTGGGCGATCTCCTCGGCGGACAGGCTCTTCGGCGGCTCCATCGCGATCTCGGCCGCGACCTGGAACAGGTGCGTCACCAGCATGTCGAGCACCGCGCCGGTGGCGTCGTAGAACTCGGCGCGGTCGGCGACGTCGAGGACCTCCGGCACGTCGATCTGGACCGCGGCCACGTGGTGGCGGTCCCAGGACGACCAGAACAGCCCGTTGGCGAACCGCAGCGCCCGCAGTTGCTGGGAGGCCTCCTTGCCGAGGAAGTGGTCGATCCGGTAGATGGCGGACTCGTCGAAGACCCGGTGGACGGCCTCGTCGAGGCTGCGGAAGGCGTCCAGCGAGGTGCCGAACGGCTTCTCGTAGACCACCCGGGAGCGCTCGGCGAGACCGTGCGCGCCGAGGGCGTTGGTGATGGGCTCGAACGCGTTGGGCGGCACCCCGAGGTAGTGGACCCGCTTGACCGTGCTGCGGTCCCCGTCGCCGAGTTCGTCCTCGCCCGCTGCGACCGCGTCCACGAGCTGCCCCGGGTCGTCGACGGAGAACCCGTCCCCGGCGAAGCGCAGGCGCGCGGCGAACTCGTCCCACGGCCCCTCCTCGGGCTTGGGCCCGAACCGGTTGAGGACACCGTGCACGTGGTCCCGGAACTCATCGTCGGACAGGCGACGCCGGCCGCTGCCGATCAGCAGCCACCGCTCGGGGAGCAGGTGCTCCTGCGCCAGGCGGTAGAACGCGGGCAGGACAAGCCGGGCCGCGAGGTCACCGCTGGCCCCGAACAGCACGAAGACGGTGGGTGGGATGTCGGGCGTTCCGGGGTCGCTCACGCAGGCCAGCTTGCCCCGTCCGGCCGGCGATGACACGTGGGTGAGGTCGCCGAGGTCTGCCACGCGACGGCGCGTCGGATGTCTGCGACGGGTCCATCGCTGACGTCGGGGTGAAGCACCCACCGGTGCCACCGAGGCGCCCGGCACTCACGAGCGCGGGTACTGCTGGGGGCTGCTGACCCCGCAGTGGGCGCACTCCGCCAGCGGGACCTCCCCGGTGGGTCGCGGACGCAACGCCCGCAGGAGCACCCCGGAGAGCAGCGCCCCGCCGAGCAGCAGGCACGCGGCGATGACGACGGCGCGGTGATACCCGGCCGAGAACGCCGCCGGGTCGGTGTAGTCCGCGCCGGCGATCCCCGCCGCCGCCGGGATGACGGCGACCGCGAGCAGCCCGGCCGCGCGGGCCACCGCGTTGTTGACCCCGGAGGCGACCCCCGCGTGGCGGTCGTCGGCCGCGTCGAGCACGGCCGCGGTCAACGGCGCCACCGTGGCGGCGAGCCCCAGGCCGAACAGCACGACGGCGGGCAGCACGTCGAGCAGGTAGGACGCCCCGACCCCGACCCGCAACAGCAGGAGCATGCCGCCCGCCGCGGCCACGAGACCCACCGTCATCGGGATCCGCGGCCCGATCCGCGACGCCAGCCGTCCCGCCCGCGCCGAGAGCAGCAGCATGATCACCGTGATCGGAAGCGTGGACACCCCCGCCTCGAGCGGCGAGAACCCGGCGACGACCTGCAGCTGCAGCACGAGCAGCACGAAGAGCACCCCGAGCGCGGCGTAGACCAGCAGCGTCACGACGTTGAGCGCGGTGAAGCGGGAGTCGGCGAACAGGTCCGTCGGCACCAGCGGCGCACGGGAGCGGCGCTCGACGACCGCGAACGTCACCAGCGCGACCACCCCGACCACGCCGGTGACGACGACGGCGGGTGACGCGCCCGCCGTGCCCGCCTCGGTGAGCGACCACGTCAGCGCCCCGAGGCCCAGCAGCGCGAGGACGGTGCCGGGCACGTCCAGGTGCTGGGCCGCCTGGGGATCCCGCGACTCCGGCACGTGCCGCAGCGCGGCCACGACCACGACGGCGGCCAGGGGCAGGTTGATGAGGAACACCGACCGCCAGGTCCACTCGACCAGCCAGCCCCCGACGAACGGCCCCACCGCACCCGCCACCCCGGCGAGCCCCGACCACGCCCCGATCGCGGCCGCGCGGTCGCTGCCGTGGAACGACGCCGAGATCAGCGCCAGCGAGCCCGGGGTGAGCAGGGCGCCCCCGACACCCTGGAGCGCCCGCGCCCCGATCAGCACCTCGATCGACGGGGCGAACCCGCACAACGCCGACGCCAGCGCGAACCACGCGACCCCGATCAGGAAGACGCGGCGCCGGCCGAACCGGTCCCCCAGCGAGCCGCCCAGCAGGATGAGGCCGGCCAGCGTGAGCGTGTAGGCGTTCACCGTCCACTGCAGCCCGGCGAACGACGATCCGAAGTCGGACCCGATCCGCTCGAGCGCGACGTTGACCACCGTCGAGTCGAGCATCGCGAGCCCGGACCCGAGCACCGTCGTCGCCAGCACCCACCGGGCCGCGGGAGTGCCCATCCGCAGGCCCGCGGCGCCGTCGGTGACGCTCGCGGGCTCGTCGCCACTCACGCCGCCCAGCATGACGGTCGCCCCACGCCGTCGCGCTACGGTTCGGCGCATCGCCACGACCACCTCGACCGCACCGTCCCCGCTCCAGCCGATCGGCGAGCTCACCGCCGGGCAGACGCAGGTCGCGCTCGTCGTCGTCGCGGGGCTCGTCGCGCTGGCCGTCGTGGCAGGCGGTACGACGTGGCGGCTCGCGCGCAACGTCGTGACGATCGCGCACGAGGGCGGGCACGCCCTGGTCGCCATCGCCTCCGGCCGCACCCTGACCCGCATCCTGCTGCACTCCGACACCTCCGGGGTGACCGTGTCCAAGGGGCGCCGCGACGGGCCGGGGATGGCCGCGACGACGTTCGCGGGCTACGCCACCCCGCCCCTGCTGGGGCTGGGGGCCGCGGCGCTGGTGGCCGGGGGCGCGGTCCCGACGATGCTGGGCCTGGCGATCATGGTGCTGCTCGGGACCCTCGCGCTGATCCGCAACCTCTACGGCGCGGCGTCGGTGGTGGTGACCGGCGGGATCGTCGTGGTCGTCATCGCCTACGGGAGCCCGACGGTGCAGTACGGGTTCGCCTGCTTCGTCACCTGGTTCCTCATCGTCGGCGGGCTGAAGACGGTGCTCGAGGTGCAGCGCAAGCGCGCCGGGCGGCGGGCCGCCGACTCCGATCCCGACCAGCTCGAACGGCTCACCGGTGTGCCGGCCGGAATCTTCGTGGCGATGTTCGCGCTGATCGGCGTGCTCGCGCTGATCTTCGCCGGCAATCTGCTGCTGTCGTGGCCCCCGCTGTCCTGATCCGGAGTCTCATTGATCAACTGGCACTTGACGGGGTCACTGGCCGTCCGGCACCCCGGTATGTGCCCGTTGATCACCGTGGGGTGTCGTCCGATCAGGCGTTGAGCACGCAGTCCCCGCACGTGCCGCCGCCGGGCACGCGGTAGAACAGGCAGCAGGTCTGCCGCGCGAACCCGACCCCGGTGGGGTGCGACGGCTCCTCGACGATCCGCCCCAGCCCCTCCAGCGGCGGCTGCCCGAGGATCCCGACGGCGAGGGCGAGCGCCTCCGACGACGTGTCCGGGCGTTGCGTGAGGAGCATCCGCAGCGCCCCGCCCAGCGACGACGCGACGTTTCCCCAGGTCACCTGCGGCGAGACCGAGGCCTGGGCGCCGGTGGCGTCGAGCACCGGCCGCAGCGTGGCCTCGAGCTCCCAGGCCGCCGTGACGGCGAGGCCGTCCCCGCCCGGGTCGACCGCCTCGGGACGCTCGATCCAGAGCGGGGCGGGCCCGCCCGACCAGGGCCGCCACTGCAGCCGGTCGTGCAGGCGGGGCACCACGCCGTGCAGGGTGCCCGCCCCGAGGACGAGGGCGGTGACGCGCGCGGAGACCGAGAGGGAGAGCAGCGACGCGGCGATTCGTCGCGACACGCCGCCGAGCTGCTCGGCGACCTGGTCCACGCGCTGGTCGAGCACCTCGCCGGTGAAGGCGTGGAAGGGCCGCCAGGAGGGGTCGACGCCCTCGGCCGGACCGGTCGCGAGACTGAAGAAGCCGTCGAGGGCCGCCACGTCGTCCATCTCCCGGGTGAGGTCCGCGGCCATGGCCTCCATGGTCCCGGACGCGACGGGGAGTCACCGCGCTCACCCGTTCGGCCCTCGCCGAGTAGCGGTGTCGGGTGGGGCATTGTGGCGATCGTCGGCGTGCGGTCGGTGCTGTCGGGATGATTCGTTAGGTTCGGCGCATGCTCGACTCGGGTCTGCGCTTCGCCTTCGCCTTCCTGCCGGCCGGCGTCGCGATCGTCGTCGGCCTCGTGCTCGCCGTGCAGCGCCGCCGGGTACAGCCCGCGGTGGCGACGCCCGCGATCGCGGGCCTCGCGCTGCAGCTGGTGGCGGCACTGCTGTCCGCCTCGACGGTCGTGGTCCTCCCGGCGCTGCTGGGCTCCGGGTCGAGCACGTCGACCGTGCTCACCGCGTCCAGCCTCATCGGGGTCGTGACGGCGCTGCTCACGGTGCTCGGCTGGGTGCTGCTGCTGATCGCGCTCTTCCGTCGCCTCCCGGCGTCCGCCCCCACCGCGATGTCCGCGCCGACGCCTGCCGCCGGCCTCCCGGTCCCGGCGCCGCCGTTCGGGCAGCCCCCGGCCGACGACGCCCCGACCGGCCGCCACGCCCTGCTCGACGAGCACGGCCAGCAGGTGATCGCGCAGGAGGGCGTCCGCCTGTCCCCGCGCACCGCGGCCCTCGCCGGTGGCGCCGCGGTCGGCGCTGCGGGCACGGCGGGCGCCGTGGCCGCGCACGAGGGTGACGGTGCCGATGGTCCGTCGCCTGCGGGGCGGGCCGAGGAGCTGCCCACCGAGGCGGTCCCCGTCCTCGGCCACACACCGGCGCCGGCCGAGACCGGTGCGCCGGACGCCGAGTCCGGCAGGGCCGGGGAGGACGACGCCTCCGACGCCGGGCCGGCCGGGGTCGACGAGAGCGCGGTGGGCGGGATGCCCACCGAGACGCGCACCGGCGACGAGGACGCCGACGGGCAGGCTGGTCCCGCCGGGCAGGCTTTTCCCGACATGCAGGCTGGTCCCGCCGGGCCGGCCGGGGTCGACGAGAGCGCGGTGGGCGGGATGCCCACCGAGACGCGCACCGGCGACGAGGACGCCGACGGGCAGGCTGGTCCCGGCGGGCAGGCTGGTCCCGACGGGCAGGCTGGTCCCGCCGGGCAGGCGGGTCCCGGCTACCCGCCCGCCATTCGCGACGGCGTCCACCCTCCGGGCTCGGCCGTGGGGTCCACCTCCGAGCCGGGTGCCGCGCACGACGAGGCCGACGACGCGACCACCGAGACCTTTCGCAGCCACCGACCGCGCTCCTCCGACGGGCCGGCCACGCCGGGCGAGACCCCGGAGCCGGAGACGGCCGACGCGGGCGAGGCCTCCGGCGAGACGCCCACGGCGGCGACGGAGCGACCGCCCGACCCGAGCCCGGTCAGCGTCGACGAGGCCGCCGTCGGCGGCGTGCCGACCGACGCGACGGCCGGCTCCGCCGCCCGCGACGGCGAACCCCCGGCCGATCGGAGCGCGGACGGCGAACGACCGGGCCGCCCCGAACCCGCCGAAACCCCCGAGGCTGCTGCCGGACCCTCCGACGCCGACCACTCGGGCCCCACCAAGAGCGGGGCGAGCGCGGCCACCGTCGCCGCCACCTCCGCGACCCCGGCCACCCCGCCGTCGGGGCCCCCCTCACAGCCCGGTCGCGAGGCCGGCGACCTCTTTCGTCCCGTCACCCCCGAGGCGTCGGCCCCCGACGAGGCGGCCGGCGGCACCCCGACCGGTGCACCCCGGGCCTCCGAGGCCTCCGAGGCCTCCGAGGCCGACGAGAGCGATGACGAGGCCGACGAGAGCGATGACGAGGCCGACGAGAGCGATGACGAGGAGCACCCCGGCCTGGTCGAGCGCACGACATCGCGGGTCGCGGGGTGGTTCGAGCCGGTCACCAACAGCCAGGAGGGAGGCTTCAGCCGCCCCGCGCCGCCGCGGGAGGGCCCGCCGTCGAACGGTTACCACCAGGGACGCTGAACGCGCCGGGGCGGTCGCGCACGACCGCCGCCCCCTCCAGCTCGAGGAGCGAGCGCTTCCGGTCGGTGCCGCCGCCGTAGCCGGTCAGTGAGCCGTCGGTGCCGACCACCCGGTGGCAGGGCACGACGATGCTGACCGGATTCCGTCCGTTCGCCAGACCCACCGCCCGCACCGCCGTGGGCCGACCGATCGCCGTCGCGAGCTCGGCGTAGCTGCACGTCCGGCCGTACGGGATCTCCCGCAGGGCGGCCCAGACCCGCTGCTGGAACTCCGTGCCGCGCAGGGCCACCTCGAGGTCGAACTTCCGCAGCTCGCCCGCGAAGTACGCCGCCAGCTGCTCCCGTGCCGCCGGCGCCGCGTCGGCCACCCGTTCCCCCAGCGCCTCGGCAGGCGGCCCGTGCCGGTGCTCGACCATGTACAGCCCGTCGAGCGCGCCATCACGGGTGCGCAGGGCGAGCGGACCCAACGGACTGGCGTGCACCGAATGCCGGACCTCGTTCGTCATGTCCCGCACCATGACAGAACCCACCGACACTCACGGCGGTGGCGCGGGAACCCCTGGTGGCGGCGCGCAGTGCTCCTCGTGGTCGGCGTGCTCGGCCGTCTCGATCTGCAGGGTCGAGTGCTCCAGCCCGAAGCGCTCGCGCAGGGCCTCCGCGGCGCGGTCGAGCACGCTCCCGCCGACCGCGCGGCCCTCGCAGTGCGGCGTGGCGTGGTCGGCGACGACCAGGTGGGCGGAGGCGGCCGGGACGCGGTGGGTGATGACCCACACGTGCAGGTCGTGGACCTCTCGCACGCCCGGGACCTCGGTGAGCGCGGCGCGGACCTCCTCGACGTCGACGCCGGGCGGGGCACCTTCGAGCAGCACGTGGGCGGTGGCTCGGAGCAGGGCCAGCGTGCGCGGCAGCAGGATGGCCACGATGACCAGCGACGCGACGACGTCGGCGTAGGGCCAGCCGGTGGCCAGCACGATCCCGGCGGCCACCATCACCGCGACCGAACCGAGGGCGTCGCCGAGCACGTGCAGCGCGGCGCCCCGGACGTTGAGGTCCTCCCGGTCGCCGCCCGAGAGCACGGCGAGCGAGACGAGGTTCCCGACGAGGCCGACCGCACCGAAGAGCAGGAGCGCGAGGCCCGGGATCGCCGGTGGCGTGGCGACGAGCAGCCGCTCGACCGCCTCGACCGCGACCCAGGCGGTCACGGCGAGCAGCGCGAGCGCGTTGAGGGCGGCCGCGAGGACCTCGGAGCGCCCGAGGCCGAACGTCCGCCGGGCGCTCGGTGGGCGCTGCGCGAGCCGGGCGGCGACGACGGCCATGAGCAGCGCCGCGACGTCGGTCAGCTGGTGCCCGAGGTCGGCCAGCAGCGCGAGCGAGCCGGTGACCCACGCCCCCACCGCCCCGCTGACCAGCACGAGCGCGGTGATGACGAGCGCGACGGTGAGGCGCCCGCCCTCCGCACCGGCACCGTGCGCGTGCCCGGTGTGACCGCCGTGCCCGTGGCCGTGCGCCTCGTGACCTCCGCGCCCCATGGGCGCGACGATACATGCACTCATGCGCATGTCCGAAACCGGCGCCTTGGGCTGCCGCCGTGTGCGTGCGTTTCCGTGTCTGAGCACGGAAACGCACGCACGAGGCGCTAGCCCAAGTCGTAGGGTGCCGCCCGTGTCCGGTCGCACGGAGCCCTCGTCCAACCCCTGGCTCGCCGTCACCGGAGGTGAGGCGGGGCCCCGGTACGCCGCCCGCTTCGCCGCGCTCGCCGCCGAGGGTGCCGACCTGCACGGCGAGGCCCGCCGCGTCGACGCCCTGCTGGCCGGGCTCAGGGCCCGGCCAGGCGACGTCCTCGACGCCGGCTGCGGCACCGGCCGGGTGGCGGTGCACCTCGCCGAGCTCGGCCACCGGGTGGTCGGCGCCGACCTCGACGCCTCGATGCTCGCCGAGGCACGTGCCGCGCGACCCGACCTCGACTGGCGGCTGGTCGACCTGGCGCGGCTCGACCTCGGGCGCCGGTTCGACCTCGTCGTCGCCGCCGGCAACCTCTTCCCGCTGCTCACGCCCGGCACCCACGCCCGCGTCGTGGCCCGCCTCGCCGCGCACCTGCGCCCCGGGGGGCTGCTGGTGCAGGGCTTCGGGCTCGACGCCGAGCACGTGCCGTTCACTCTGCCCGACGGCGTGCCGTTCCCCGACCTCGTCGCCTACGACACCGCCTGCGTCGGCGCCGGACTGACGCTGCGCGCCCGGACCGCCGACTGGGACGGCGTCGAGCCGTACGACGGCGGGGGCTACGCGGTGAGTGTGCACGCCCTCGGGTGAGGCCCGCGCCGGCTCAGGGCTGACCGGAGGACTCCCCGGAGCCCGAGCCGCCTCCCCCGGAGCCGGACTTCGAGGACGTCGTGGCCGTGGTCGAGGCCGGGGGGTGGTGGGTACCGCTGTGGGATCCCGCCCCGGACCCCTGGGACCCGCTGGACTGCTGTTCCGGCGCATGCACCAGCGCGGCGGCCCCCTGGGGGGTGGGTGACGCCGGGGACGTGCTCGCTGGCGTCGTCGCGACGGCCGGGGAGGGCGGCGTGCCGACGGGGGCGGCGCTGCGGCCGGTGAGCGCCGCGGCCGTGGCCACGCCTCCCGCGCCCAGGACCACCGCGATCGCGGCGCAGATGATCGCCGTGCGGATCCGCCGCCGGCGCGTCTGCGCGGCCTCGTCGTCGGTCGACTTTCCGAGCGACGGCGGAGCGCTGCCCGCGGCCGAGGCGGCCGGGGACTCCTCCCGCAGCGCCCCGGAGCGCTCGTCGCCGGTACCTCCCGGTGGCCGTGGTCCGGGTGGCCCGGACGCGAGCGGCGCGGCGCGGAACGGTCCCGACGACGGCGCGATCGGCACGCTGCCCGACGGCGGGCGCATCCCGCGGGCGCCCCCGGAGGGCGGGCCGGCCGCGGGGAGGCGCCCGGAACGCGGACCGGTCTCGGCATCCGGGGACGCCGACGGCCGCGACGGGCGTGTGACCTTGGTCGTCGCGCCGGGGACGGCGGCTGCGGCTCCCGCCGCGGCGGGGGTCGCCGGGGCGCGGCCCGGGGTGCGAGCGGGACCCGACGAGGGCGACGTCGGAGCCGCCGGCGCACTCGGCCGGGACGGCGTCGCCGGGCCACGTTCGGGCGCCCGGCCCGCGGGCGGCGGGGTCGGGGCGCCGCGCCGGGGCGGTGGACCCGGCCGGGCACCGCCGGCGCGGCGGCGCTCGGCGAGGAGCGCGGCACCCAGCGCGACCGCGTGCTTCGGGTGCGTGTCGACCGCGGTCGGGCGGCCGAGCTCGGCGGAGAGCATCTGGGAGACGAGCGGGATCCGGGACGACCCGCCCACGAGCAGCACGTTGCTGAGGTCCTCCGGAGCGACGTCCGCGCCGGTGAGCGCGCGGCGCAGCGCGGACACGGTCGCCTCGAGCGAGGGCCGGATCATCTCCTCGAACTCCGCGCGCGTCAGCCGCACCTCGGTGTGCAGCCCGGGCAGCATCACCGGTACGGAGGTCTCGGTGTCGCCCGACAGCGCCTCCTTGGCGAGCACGCAGTCGTGCCGGACGCGGACCAGGCTCGCCGCGGCCTGGGGGTCGTCCAGGTCGAGCTCGGAGAGGGCACCGTCCACGCTGCGGTCGACGTGGGCGAAGACGGCTTCGTCGAAGTCGATGCCGCCGAGTCCCTCGATGCCCTCCGGCGGGCCGAGGAACTCGAAACCGTGGTCGAGCTGGCGCAGCACGGTGGCGTCGAAGGTCCCGCCGCCGAGGTCGTAGACCGCCACGACCGAGCCCTTCGGGACCCGCGCGGTGGACGCGTAGTGCGCGGCCGCCGCCTCCGGCTCGGTCACCATCGACACCGCCGTCAGGTCCGCCAGCCGCGGCACCGAGTCGAACAGCTCCCGCTTGTAGGGCCCCCAGTTCGCGGGGTGGGTCAGCACGATGCCACCCGGGCGGGCCCCCTCGCGCTCCGCCGCGGTGTCCACCACCGACCGCAGCAGCCGCGAGAGGATCTGGGCGACCGAGTGCGGCTCGCCCCCGAGGATGAGCGGCGTGGTGTCCCCGAGACGACGTTTCACCTCGCGCGCGACCCGGGTGGGCTGGGCGGCGGCACGCCGGTGCGCGGCGTCGCCGATCAGCGCGCTGCCGTCCTCACGGATCATGACCACCGAGGGGATGGCCGGGGAACGGTCGCCGAGGGTCACCATCTCGAGGTGGTCGCCCCGTGAGACCGCGGCGGCGGTGAACGTGGTGCCCAGGTCGACGCCGAGGCCGTAGGTCATCGTCTGCTCCAGCTACCCGTGGTGCGCGAGGGTGTGGTCGGGGGCGTCGTGGGCCGAGGTGTCGCGGGCGTCGCCGGCATCGTGGTGGCCCTGGGCCTCGTGCCCCTCGCCGGTCTCGTGCGTGGAGCCGTGCGACGCCCCGTCGTGCGCCGAGGACGGATCGGTCCCGGCGTGGGCGTCGTGCGCCGTCACGGCGTGGTCGGTGCTGTCCAGCTCCTGATGGGCCTCCCCGGTGGGGCTCCCGGTGCCGTCGAGCGGGTGCGTCGGCGTCCCACCTGCCGGCGGGTGGCCGAACGGCGTCTGCGCGCTCCCGTTGCCGGCCGCGCCGAAGGGTGCGTCCGGGCCGGTCGGCGTGGTCGTCGGACCCTGCGGCGGGACCCCGGGGCCGCCCGCTCCCGGAGCGTGCTGGTCGGCGCCCGTCAGCGGGCCGCGGACGAGGGGCCCGTCGTCGAGACCGGCCGGCGGCGGTGCGTGGAGCGCGTCCGGCACCCCGTGCGGCCCGGCACCCGACGCTGCCGAGAGGTCGGTGGTGTGCGCGACGAGTGTGGGGTCGAGCGCGTCGTGGTGGGGAGAGCCCGGCGTCGTGGCCGCGGCGGTCCCAGCGGTCGCCAGGCCCGTCGCCGCGGCCCCCGTCGCGGCCCCGCCCGCTGCCGCACCCGCCGGCAGACCACCGGCGCCGGCCCCCGCCGGGGTGCCCTGCTCGGCGGGCAGGCCGCGCTGGTCGAGGTCCTGGCTCTGGCGCGACCCGCTGCCCCCGACCTGGACCTGACTGCCCGGCCCGCCCCCGCGGTCGTCGGCGTGCTGCTCCTGGTTCGAGCCCTTGCCCCCCACCTGGGTCTGCGAGGTGCCCTGCCCGCCGCGGCCGTCGTCGTTCTGGGTCTGGTGCGAGCCCTTCCCGCCGCTCTGGGTCTGGCTGCTGGGCCCGCCCCCGCGGCCGTCCTCGTTCTGGGTCTGGTTCGAGCCCTTCCCCCCGCTCTGGGTCTGGGTGCTCCCGGCGCCGCCCCGACCGTCGTGGTTCTGGGTCTGGTGGGAACCCTTCCCGCCGCTCTGGCTCTGCGTGGCGTGTCCGCCGCCGCGGGTGTCGGCGTTCTGGGTCTGGTCGACGCCGTTCCCGCCGTCCTGGGTCTGGGTGAGGTCGCCCGCGCCGCGGCCGTCGGCGTCCTGGGTCTGCGTCCCGCGGCCGTCGGTGTTCTCGATCTGGGTGACCGTGCCATGGCCGCCGCCCCGGTCGTCGACGCCCTCGTACTGGTCGGAGGTGAGGTGGCCGTCGCCGTGATCGTGCTGGCCGTGGCCGCCGTCGTCGGTGGTCGACTCCTGCTGGGTGACGTTCGCGTCGAAGTGCCCGTCGGTGTCGGGGACGACATCGACCGTGGTGTGCGCGTCGACGGCGACGGAGTAGCTGCCGTCGGGCTTGTGGTGGACGACGACGTCCTCGTGCTGGTGGACCACCAGGTCGGCGTGCTCGGACGGGCTGACGGTGTAGACGTCGTGGCCGTCGTAGCTGTACTCGTGGCCGCCGTACTGCACGACCACGACGAGATGGCTGTCGACGACGAAGTTGCCGTTCGCGTCCTCGCGGACGACCACCGTCTCGTACTGCTGGACGGTGATGCCACCGCTGTCGTGCCCGCCCTGGTGGCCGCCGTCCGGCCGGCCCTGCCCGCCCTCGCGCTGACCCGGTCCGGACGGCGAGCCGTCGCCCCCGCCGTGCCAGGTGCTCGCGGTCGACGCGACCACCGAGCCGTCGGCGCCGTGCCCGACGGAGCTCGTGACGTTCTGGGGAGTGATGCCGACGCCGCCGACCTGCTGGTCGACCGTGACGTGCCCGGCGTCGCCGCCTCCGCTCCCGGCGCCCGGACCGGAGTCACCCCCGCCGGGGCCGCCCGGCCCCGCACCGCCGCCCTCGGACGGCGGGCCGAGGGGCGTCTCCTGCGCCGCGAGGTCCGGCGCCGATCCCTCGGCCGCCGCGGACCCCTCCGACAGTCCGTACGCCAGGCCCCCCGCGTAGGCGGCCGCCCCGGCGGCGGCCGCGAAGCGGAGCAGGGGCACGCGGGCCTGCGCACGGGTGGGTGGCTGCCCCCCGCCCTCGGTCGCCGCCTCGACGGCACGCACCGCCTCGACCGCGCGCACGGCGCGATCGACCGGTCCGTTCCCCTCCCGTTCGCTCACGGCACCACCTTGCGAACCGGCGTCCGCTCCTGTCATGAGTAGCGGCCTACTCCCCCTCGGGCGGGGGCCGCAGCGGAGTACTCGGTGCCGCCGGCGGTCAGGATTCCCTCGCAGGTCCGCACGAGCACGCGGGCCGCCTGGGCGCGCTCGCGGGTGACGGCCGGGCTCTCCGCCCGCCGTTGCCAGCGCTGGTGCTGCTCGGCCGCGGCCCGGCGCACCGCGTCCTGGCCGGCGCCGGGCTCCAGGCCCAGCCGCGTCGCTGCCTCCATGCCCTCGCCGCCCAGCAGGCGCTCGGCGTCGTGCAGCTCGGACTCGGGAAGCAGCACGCGCCGGCTGCGCAGGTCGTCGATGAGCGCGATCTCCGCGAACTCGTGGGCGCCGGCCTGGACGCGCTCGAGCTGGTGCGTCAGCCCCTGGGCGGCCGGGACGGGATGGCGGCGCAGCACGGCGTCGAGGGCCGCGAGGGCCGACCGGGCCTTGAGCACCTCGGCACGGGCACCGAACTGGGTGTGGAGCAGGTGCTGCAGGTCACGCATGCCGCTGGCGGCGGTGAGCTCCCGGGCGAGGTCGGTGGCCCCGCTGACCCGGCCGTCGCGGACCAGGCCGACCGCGGTGCGCACGCCGAACAACCCGTACCGCCGCAGGAGCGAGGACCGGTCGGCGGTCGACACCGGCCCGTCCGTCTCCAGCGACTCGAACCGGTCCGCGGTGAGCAGCAGGCGTTCGGTGTCGGCCGACGCGGCCAGGGCGGCGAAGGCGCGGTACTCCGCCTCGCGCAACGACGCCGACGACGAGGCCAGCAGGCCCGCGACCGGCACCACCGTCTGGCACAGCGCCCGCACACGGGGGTCCAGCCGATAGCGGTCGGCGATCCGGGCCGCGGTCGCGAGGGCGTTCGTGCGGGCGTGTCCGATCTCGTCGCAGCGGGAGAGCACCGCGATGGTGTTGACCGTGCGCTGGTCGACGGCGCCGTCGCGGAAGGCCTCGAGGAAGCGGGCGTCGTCGCCGTGGGCGTGGCGCATGAGGTAGAGGACGGCGTCGGCGGCGGTCACCTCGCCGTCGTCGGGAGCGAGGACCCGTTCGCTGCGCTCGGAGACTTCGGTGTTCAGCGAGCCGATGCCGGGGGTGTCGATCAACGTCGTCCGCCGCAGCGCGGGTGAGGGCCAGGTGACGACGAGGCGCTCGACGCGCTCCGCCGGGAGATCACCGAGGTCGATCTCGAGCGAGCCGTGGCGCTGCCGGAAGGGGAGCTGGCGCGGCGGCCCGGAGAGCGGGTGCACGTCGACCCGGTAGGCCACGCCGTCGACGTACCAGGTGATCAGGCGGGTGCACTCCCCCGCGTCGGTCGCCGCCAGTTCCTGGCCGACGAGGGCGTTGAGCAGCGTGGACTTGCCCGCCTTGACCCGGCCGGCGATGGCGACGCGGAGCGGTTCGCCCATCCGCGCCGCCACCGCCCGCAGGGTCGGTTCGGCCGGCCCGCCTGCGTACACCCGCATGGCGGCGTCGAGCAGTCCACGCACGGCCGGCACGACGCCGGCGCCGTCCGGGGTCACCGACGGCCCGCCGCGGCCACCGCGGGCCGGCCGGTCGCGTGGGTGAGGACTTCCCGGGCGCGCTCGCGCACCATCGCGAACGAGTCCAGGTCCGACTTCAGCCGCGCCAGCTCGTCGTTCTCGGCCTCGTCGTTCGTGACCGCCTTCTGGGCGGCGGTGAGCGCCTCCTTCGTGGATCGCTGGAGTTCCTCGGCCCGCCGGGTGTACCCGTCGCGCATCTCCCGCTGGATGCGCCGCAGCGCGTCGCGGGAGTCCTTGCCGACCTGGAGGTTGAACTCGTCGACGAAGCGGCGCACGGCCGTCTTGGCCTGCGTGCGGCGCTGGGCCAGCTGACGCTTGCGCTCGTCGCCGAGTCCCGACTTGGCCATGAGGAGGCCGAGCCCGACCCCGACCGGCCCGGGCAGCGCGATGGCCGCCATGTGCGTGAGCAGGGTGAACATCATGAAGCCGCCGTAGGCCTTCTGGAACGCGACCATGCCCCCGGCGAGCTTCCTCGGCGTCGCGCTGAACGACGAGTCGATCTCGATCTCCCCGATCACCTCGATGGGCGCCGCGATCCCGGCCGGAGCGACCGCCTGTTCCGCGGCGAGGTCGAACTGCTCGGCGACCAGCTCCGCGAGCTCGCGGGCCCGGCGGGCGAGCTGGCCGTAGTTCTCCAGGGCCTCGCCGGCCAGGCGCTGGCGCATCCACTGCTCGAACGCCGACCAGTCCTTGGCCGGGTCGCCCTCGTCGATCCCCTTCTCGGCGTCGTGCAGCACCTCGCGGGAGCGTCGCCGCAGGTCGAAGTCGATGTCGGAGGTGATGTCGCCGAAGCCGTCGAAGAGCACCTGTTGCCAGCCCGAGGACCGCTCCCGCAGGGCCTCGGCGCGCTGCTGCGCCCGTGTCAGCTCGGCGACGAGGGCGGCCGATCGCGCCGGGTTGCGCAGTGATGCGGCGCGTGAACGCAGGGCCGGCTCGAGCTGGCCCACCACCGAGAGGATGTGGTTGCCGACCGACCGCAGGGCGACCCGCTCGGCGTCGCGCACGACGTCCTGCAGGCGCTGGACCAGCGGAGGGAACCCGGACTCGACGTTGAGCTCCTGATCACCCGCGTTCGCGGCCACGATGCGGAGCTCGGACGAGACCGCCAGCACGTCGACGTCCAGCCCGGCGCGCCGCAAGTGCCCGAGGTCGATGTCGCGGATGCGCTTCCACTCGGGGTACAGGTCGATCTTGGTCAGGACCACGACGATGGTCGGGCACAGTTCCTTCACCGTCCGCAGGAACCGGACCTCGGCCGCGGTGAGCTCCTGCGAGGCGTCCGAGACGAACACCACCGCATGCGCCTGCGGCAGGGACCCGATGGTGACCGCGTTGTGCACGGACCCCAGGCCCCCGACGCCGGGCGTGTCGACCAGCGTGAGCCCGGAGGCGAGCAGTGGGCGGTCGAGGCCCACCGTCATCGACCGCAGCCGCCGCTGGTTGCCGGGGTTGCCGTTCTCGGTGACGTAGGCGGCGATCTCGCCGACGGGCACGTCCTCGGCCCACGGGGACTCGCCGCCCCCCGCGGCGGACTGGTAGCTCGCCACGGCCCGCACCTGCTGGGAGTAGCCCACCTTGGTGGGGACGGCGGTGGCGATGTCGTCGTCCACCGGGCACACCGGTGCGGTGATGAGGCCGTTGATCAACGAGCTCTTGCCCTGCTTGAACTCGCCGACGACGTACACCGTCACCGACGTGTCCGACAACAGGTGCCGGGCACCGGCCAGTCGCTCGACGAGGTCCTCCCGCTCGTAGGCGGTGGCTCCCTTGACCGCGAGGTCGAGGGTCTCTGCGGCGAACTGGAATCCGGTGCCCGACACCTGGTGTCCCTTCCGTCAGTCGTGCGTCTCGAGCGGAGTCGACTCAGCCGTGGTGACCGTGGTCGGTCGCCGCGGCGTGGTCGTGGCCGCCACCGTCGTGGCCGCCACCGTCGTGGCCGCCACCGTCCTGGGCCGCCTCGTGCTCGTGGAACACCGGCTCCTCGTGCTGCTGCTCGGCCTGCACCTGCTCGTGCCCGCCGTTGTGCTGGTCGGTGATCCGGTTGTCGACGTTGAGCTGGTGCTCGCCGCCGCCGTCGTGCTGCCCGCCCTGGTGCTCCTGCTGCTGTCCACGCGGGCCCTGGAACGGGCCGTTGCCCCCGCCCTGGTGCTGCGGGGCCGCACGGAACACATCACCGCCCTGGTTGACGTCGCTGCCGCCACCGAGGCCGCCGTTGTGCTGGTCGGTGATGCGCCCGTCGACGTTGACCCCGCGGCCGCCGCCGGCGAACACGTCGCCGCCCTGGTTGATGTCGCTGCCACCACCGAGGCCACCGTTGTGCTGGTCGGTGATGCGCCCGTCGACGTTCACCGGGCCGCCACCGCCGCCGGCGAACACGTCGCCGCCCTGGTTGATGTCGCTGCCACCGCCGAGGCCACCGTTGTGCTGGTCGGTGATCCGGCCGTCGACGTTGACCCCACGGCCACCCTCACCGGCGAACACGTCGCCGCCCTGGTTGATGTCGCTGCCGCCACCGGCGCCACCGTTGTGCTGGTCGGTGATCCGGCCGTCGACGTTCAGCGGGCCACGGCCGCCGCCGGCGAACACGTCGCCGACCTGGTTGATGTCCCCGACGTCACCCAGCCCGCCGTTGTGCTGGTCGACGATGCGCCCGTCGACGTTCACCCCGCGAGAAGATGCTGCGGCGAAGACGTCCCCACCCTGGTTGATGTCCCCGCCACGGCCGATGCCCGCGTTGTGCTGGTCGGTGATCCGGTTGTCGACGTTGACCCCACGCCCGCGGCCTTCCTCGGCGAACACGTCGCCACCCTGGTTGATGTCGCTGCCACCACCGAGGCCACCGTTGTGCTGGTCGACGATGCGCCCGTCGACGTTCAGCGGGCCACCACCACCGCCGCCGGCGAACACGTCGCCGCCCTGGTTGATGTCGCTGCCGCCGCCGAGGCCGCCGTTGTGCTGGTCGGTGATGCGGCCGTCGACGTTGACCCCGCGGCCGCCCTCACCGGCGAACACGTCGCCCGCTTGGTTGATGTCGCTGCCGCCACCGCCGAGGCCGCCGTTGTGCTGGTCGGTGATCCGGCCGTCGACGTTCACCGGGCCGCCACCGCCGCCGGCGAACACGTCCCCGGCCTGGTTGATGTCGCTACCGCCGTCGAGGCCACCGTTGTGCTGATCGACGATGCGGCCGTCGAGGTTGACCCCGCGGCCGCCCTCACCGGCGAACACGTCCCCGGCCTGGTTGATGTCGCTGCCACCACCGGCGCCACCGTTGTGCTGGTCGGTGATGCGCCCGTCGAGGTTGACCCCACGACCGCCCTCACCGGCGAACACGTCGCCCGCTTGGTTGATGTCGCTGCCGCCGCCCAGGCCACCGTTGTGCTGGTCGGTGATCCGGCCGTCGACATTCACCGGGCCGCCACCGCCGCCGGCGAACACGTCCCCGGCCTGGTTGATGTCGCTACCACCGCCGCCGAGGCCACCGTTGTGCTGATCGACGATGCGCCCGTCGAGGTTGACCCCACGACCGCCCTCACCGGCGAACACGTCCCCGGCCTGGTTGATGTCGCTACCACCGCCGAGGCCACCGTTGTGCTGGTCGGTGATGCGCCCGTCGAGGTTGACCCCACGACCGCCCTCACCGGCGAACACGTCGCCCGCTTGGTTGATGTCGCTGCCGCCGCCCAGGCCACCGTTGTGCTGGTCGGTGATCCGGCCGTCGACATTCACCGGGCCGCCACCGCCGCCGGCGAACACGTCCCCGGCCTGGTTGATGTCGCTACCACCGCCGCCGAGGCCACCGTTGTGCTGATCGACGATGCGCCCGTCGACGTTGACCCCACGACCGCCCTCACCGGCGAACACGTCCCCGGCTTGGTTGATGTCGCTGCCACCGCCGAGGCCACCGTTGTGCTGGTCGGTGATGCGGCCATCCACGTTCACGTTGTCCTGCTCTGTCATGTTCGCTCCGTCGTCAGTGATGAGTGGGGGTACTCGCCCCGCTGGTCGGGGATGTCGTTGGTGGGATCCAGCCCGTGCGCGCCCGGTCCTGACCGGTCTCGCCGCCCGGGCTCACCGTCAGGTTCTGGCTCTGGTCCGAGCCGTGGTACTGCGTCCCCTCGCCGTCCTCCATCGACGCTGGTGTCGATGTCGTCCCGAGGAGAAGTGTTGGCGGAAGGGCGCCGTGAGTCCTGAGTAACGGACTACTCGGCTTGGCCGGCCACGGCGACGCGCACTACTCGGAGAGGTACGTCGTTCCCCCGAGGACCACGTCCGCGAGGTCGCGGCGGCCGCTGACCCCCAACTTGCTGTAGACGACGTGCAACACGTTGTCGACGGTGCGCACCGAGACGACGAGCTGTTCGGCGATCGCACGGCTGGTCATGCCAGAGGCCGCGAGGGCCGCGATCTCGTGCTCGCGGCGCGTCAGTTCCGAGGACGAATCGAGATCCGCGATGGCGGGGGTGCGTGCTCCTTCGCAGCCCTGCGCCCATTGCCGGGCCCGCAGGGCGCTGGCGTTCCCCGCCCCACGGACGCCGCGAGCCCGGTGGTGATGGCTCGCCTGTGCCGCGGCCTCCGCCGCGAAGAGATGGGCTCCGAGGCCCGTGAAGCGTTCGGCGACGGCGTCGAGCGCGACGGCGTCGCCCGCGGCGTGCGCGCGGGCGTGCTCGACGTACACGACGGCCAGCGCGCCGTCCGCGCCCTTGGCCGCCGATTCGAGGCGGTCGGCGACCGGGACCGTCGTCCCCAGGCGCACCGCCGTGTGCAGCGCGACGAGGTGGGCCTGCAACAGGCCGTCGCGCTCGGCGTGGTCCGCCGCGGCCAGGCAGGCCCGCTCGGCCTCGCGCAGCCGGCGACCGGAGACCGCCGTCCAGACCGGCGCCAGCCCGGCCCACGAGGCGTAGGCGTTGCCGCCCTCGCTGAGCACCCGTTGCAGCTGTCGCGACGCGTTCGGGACGGCCTCGAGATCCCCGGTCACCACGGCGGACTGGATGATCTCCGACCACAGCACCGCGAGGAGCGGGAGCGCGTCCGGGCGGACGCCGGCGGTGGCGTCGCGCAGCCAGCGCAGAGAGGTGCGCACCGCGCCTCGGAGTCCCGCGGTCACGCCCAGCCATCCGGCGTAGAGGGCCTTGGCGGTCGCTTGTCCGTCCGCCACGGCGCGCTGGTAACCCTCGTGGGCCAGCCGCTCGGCCTCGTCGAGCCGGCCGCTGAACACGTGCGATTCGCAGCAGCCCGTGTCCAGCTGCAGGTCGGCCCATTCCACGGTGAGCCCGAGCGGAGACGCGGAGGACTCGACCACCTCGTGCGCCCGGGCGGCGACGCGCACGGTCACGTCATAGCGGCCCGTGCGTCGGAGGGCGGCTGACGCCACGGCGAGCGCCTGGAGCCTGGTGGCGTCGACGGCGCCGTCCGCGCCGCGCACGTTCTCGGCCAGGTCGAGTGTCTGCTTGGCGCCGTCGAACGGGGGGAACAGCGCGGCGTGGAGCGCCGCGAGCTCCGGCGTGGTGCAGTCCTCGACGGGTTGCGGAGTCAGGTCGCGCAGCACGGTGGCCGCCCGCGCGGGGCGACCGAGGCCCCAGTAGAGGTTCGTCACCCGCGTCACGGCGAGCTGGGTACGGCGCTGCGGCTCGTCCTCGCGGAACCACAGACCGGCGAACAGCTCCTCGGCCTCGGCCGAGCGGCCCAGACCGATGAGCACATGTCCGAGGACGACCGAGGCCGCGTAGCCGCCGCCCTGCTCGACGGCGGCCCGGGCCAGCCGCTCCGCGGCCCCGTAGTCGACCTTCATCGTGCTCTCGGCGGCCACCCGCAGCATCTCGGCATCGGTGGGGAGGCCGGCGGCGAGCCGCCAGGTCACCGCGCGGAGCCGGTCGCCGGACCGCCGCACCCCGGACACCTCGAGGGACTCGGCCAGCTGACGGTAGACCGCCTTCTCCTGGCGCGGCGAGGTGCGCTGCCGGAGCACCTCGCCGTAGAGGGGGTGGGCCAGTCGCAGCTCCACCCGGCGATCGAGGCGTTCCGAGACGACGAGTCCCTTCCGCTCGACGGCCGAGAGCGCGTCGGGTCCCACGACCCGCTCGGGGGTGTCGACACCGAGGGGCTCGCCGAAGGCCAGCAGCTCGAGCACGGCCTGCTCGTCGGCCTCGAGCGAGCCCATGCGGGCGTCGATGAGCTCGGTCAGCCGCGGAGAGGGCACCAGCGGCCCGTTCCACCGCCAGACGTCGTCGTCCGGGCCCAGCGCGCCGCTGGCGAGGCCACCCTCCACCAGCTCGCGCAGGAAGAGCATGTTGCCGAGGCTGAGCTCCCAGAGGTGGTGCAGCGTGGCGCCGTCCACCTGGCCGCCGAGCACCTGGCGCACGAGATCGTCGGACTGCGCCCGCCCCAGCCCGTGGATGTCGATCCGCTCGGCGAGCCCCTCCTTCCAGAGCGCGAAGATCGGGTCGGGGACCGTCACGCCGGTGCGGGCGGTCACCACGACGGTGGCGGCGCCCGTGACGGCGAGGTGGTGGATGAGGGCGGCCGAGGTCGCGTCGAGCAGATGGGCGTCGTCGACCGCCAGCAGGAGGCGTCGGCCGCCCGCCTCCTCGACGAGGTGGCGTGCGGTGTTCGGGAGGAGGTGGACGGCGTGCGAGCCGGGCCCGTCCCAGGTCGAGAGCAGCTGCCCCATCGCGCCGAGCGGGATCCCGGACGCTGATCGGGTCGCCATGACCCACCGCACCGCTGCCCCCGCGGCCTCGGCACGGGCGGCGACGGCCCGGGCGAGTCGGGTCTTCCCGACGCCGGACGGGCCCACGAGGACGACGCCCGTGAGATGCCCGTCGGCGAGCGCCTTGCGCACGGCCGCCAGCTCCCGCTCGCGCCCCACGAAAGGCCACTGCCGACCCATGCCCGTCCCTCCCGTGCGAGAGCCGGAGATGTCGGCGGGCCGACGCGGGGTGCCGGCTCGGCGCCGCTCCCGGCCGGTCCGAACGACTACGGAGCACACGGTGTCGCACTCGGGGCGGCGCGGTCGACAGTAGTCGACTACGCAATTTCTGCTTCAACCACGATCTCGGCGTCCCTTTCGGGCGGTTTCATGGCATTTGCGCCGTCGCGCCCCGGAGCGGGAGCGGCATCCGAGTCGGGACGACGGTCAGCACCACCGGCGGGCAGGTGACGGTCGCCTGACCGACGCTCACGTCACGCGGCGGTGCGTTGACCGGTCCGCCCGCCGCGCATCCACCGGACCAGGGGCTCGAGGAGCGCGTCCGCGAGCAGGACGAAGAACACCCACGGACCCACGGACGGGAACACCAGCACCACGACGAGGGCGATGAGGATCGTCGCCGTCGAGGCCAGCGCGCCCACCACGAAGTCCTCGGGGACCGCGTCCTCCAGCTCGTCCCGGACCGCGGTGCGCCGCATGAGGATGCCCATCGCGCCGAGAGACGCGCTGCACACCAGCAGCACGGCGACGTAGAAGGACATCACGAAACCGTGGGGGTTGAACGACGCCATCATCTCGGTCGGGAACGGCAGCACGGCGATCGTCAGGACCCAGAGCAGATTGAGCTGCACGAGTCCCCGCGTGAGCCGGTGCCCGTAGCCGAACAGCCGGTGGTGCGCGGCCCAGAAGCGCGCGATCACCACGAAGCTCAGCAGGAAGCTGCCGATCGGGGCGAGGTTGTGGTGGATCATCGCGCTCGGCGTCTCGCCGGAGCGGACGGCCGCCGGGACGAGGTCGACCAGCGGCAGCACCAGCAGCGTCAGGGCGATGGCGACGGCGGCGTCGGTGAACGCGACCATCCGCTCCGACGGCGGCAGATGCTGGTCCCTCCCGGCGCGGGTCACAGGAGATCCCCGACGTGGCCGGTCTCGTTGATCGAGCGCACCCGCACCCGGCCGGTGCGGGAGACGAGCACCCGGGAGAGCCCGACGTGGTCGAGCGGGAAGTACAGCGGCCGGTCGATCCCGAGCTCACCGGTCAGGAATGTGTTGATCACCCCCGCATGGCAGACGACCAGCACCGATTCCCGCCTGGCCTCGCGGTGCCGTGCCATGATCCGCCCGAACGCGTCCCGTACCCGTGCGGTGAACGCCTCGGCGTCGACGAAGGCCGGGAACCGGCCCTCGGTGATGCGCTGCCAGTCGGGGTCGTCGGACCCGAGCCGCTCGTGGACGGGCTGGTAGGAGGAGCGCCCGACGTCGAACTCCGCCAGCTCGGGGTCGACGACGAGGTCCAGCCCGAGGGCCTGCGCGGCGGGCGCCGCCGTCTGCTGCGCGCGGCGCATGCCGGACACCACGACCTCGACGACCTTCTCGCCCGCCCCGCCCGCCATCCAGGCACCGAGGGCGGCGGCCTGCTCGTGGCCCTGCGGCGAGAGCGCCGGGTCGGCGCCGCCCGTCTGGTCGCTGACCGCCAACGGCTCGGCGTGACGGACGAGGAGGAGCTGCATCGGCTCGGCGGCCTCAGCTCGCGGGGACCGACCCGCCGTGGCCGGCCGCGGTGAGGCCCTCGCGGAGGCGCCGGGCCGCGTCGTCCATCTCGGCCGGGTCCGGGTCGGTGTCGGCCTGCGAGAAGTCGAACGCCTCGAGCCCCCACGCCGGGTGGACGTGGATGTGCAGGTGGGGCACCTCGAAGCCCGCGATCATGAGCGCGACCCGCGGCGGCTGCCACAGGTCGCGGACCACGGTGCCGATGGTGCGCGCCACCGACATCGCGTGCTCGAAGAGCCCGGTCGGCGCGTCGATCCACTGGTCGACCTCCTCGCGAGGCACCACGAGGGTGTGACCGGGACCGAGCGGGTTGATCGAGAGGAACCCCACCACCTGGTCGTCGGACCAGACGAAGCGCCCGGGGATCTCGCCGTTGATGATCTTGGTGAAGACCGTCGCCACGCGCGCAGCCTAACGAGCCGAGGTTGTCGGTGTCGGCCGGTAGCGTTGCCCGCGTCGACGCACGCCCGCGGCCGACGACACGGAGGAGAGTCGATGCAGCCCTGGCCGGGCACGTCCTACCCCCTCGGGGCCACGTACGACGGCGCCGGGACCAACTTCGCCTTGTTCAGCGAGGTGGCGTCCGCGGTCACCCTGTGCCTGTTCGACCCCGAGGGCGAGGAGCACCGCGTCCCCCTGCCCGAGCGCGACGGGTTCGTCTGGCACGGCTACCTGCCCGGCGTGGTGCCCGGCCAGCGCTACGGCTACCGGGTCGACGGCCCGCTCGAGCCGGAGCAGGGCCTGCGATGCAACCCGCACAAGCTGCTCATCGATCCCTACGCCAAGGCGGTCGACGGCACGCTGGGCACCACGTACGCCTGGGACGAGTCGTTGTTCGGCTATCACTTCGACGACGCCGACGAGGTCAACCACGACGACTCGGCGCAGCACGTGCCCAAGGCCGTCGTCGTGAACCCCTACTTCGACTGGCACGACGACCGCCCGCCCCGCACGCCCTACCACGAGACGGTCGTCTACGAGGCGCACGTCAAGGGGCTGACGTACCTGCACCCGGAGATCCCGCAGGAGATGCGCGGCAGCTACTCCGCGGTCGCGCACCCGGCGACGATCTCGCACCTGCAGCGGCTCGGGATCACCGCCATCGAGCTCATGCCGGTACACCAGTTCGTGCACGACGACGCCCTGGTGCAGCGGGGGCTGCGCAACTACTGGGGCTACAACACGATCGCGTTCTTCGCGCCGCACTTCGGCTACGCGACGGCCGGTTTCTCCGGGTCGCCGCAGCCGGGGGCGCAGGTGCAGGAGTTCAAGGCGATGGTGCGGGATCTGCACGCGGCGGGCATCGAGGTGATCCTCGACGTCGTCTACAACCACACCGCCGAGGGCAACCACCAGGGCCCGACGCTGTCCATGCGCGGCATCGACAACCAGGCCTACTACCGCCTGGTGGACGACCAGCCGCAGTACTACATGGACTACACCGGCACCGGGAACTCGCTCAACGTCCGCCAGCCGCACACGCTGCAGCTGATCATGGACTCGCTGCGCTACTGGGTCACCGAGATGCACGTCGACGGCTTCCGCTTCGACCTCGCCTCGACGCTGGCTCGCGAGTTCTACGACGTCGACCGGCTCTCCACCTTCTTCGACCTCGTCCAGCAGGACCCGGTGATCTCGCAGGTCAAGCTGATCGCCGAGCCGTGGGACGTCGGCCCGGGCGGGTACCAGGTCGGCAACTTCCCGCCCGGCTGGACCGAGTGGAACGGCAAGTATCGCGACACCGTGCGCGACTTCTGGCGCGGCACTCCCGGGACCCTCGGCGAGTTCGGGTCGCGGCTGACGGGGTCGAGCGACCTGTACCAGGACGACGGGCGCCGCCCGTACGCGTCGATCAACTTCGTCACCGCGCACGACGGTTTCACCCTGGCCGACCTCGTCTCCTACAACGAGAAGCACAACGAGGCCAACGGCGAGGGCGGCCAGGACGGCGCCGACGACAACAACTCCTGGAACTGCGGCGTCGAGGGCCCCACCGACGACGAGGCCGTCCTCACGCTGCGCCAGCGCCAGCGGCGGAACTTCCTCGCCACGCTCTTCCTCTCCCAGGGCGTGCCGATGCTGCTGCACGGCGACGAGATGGGCCGCACGCAGTACGGCAACAACAACGGGTACTGCCAGGACTCCGAGATCTCCTGGATGGAGTGGGACCCGGACAAGGCCGACACCGAGCTCATGAGCTTCACCGCCGAGCTGTCGGCGCTCCGGGCGGCGCACGCGGTGTTCCGTCGCCGGCGCTTCTTCAACGGCCGCGAGATCCGCCCCGCGGCCCCCGCGCAGGCCGGCGCGGACGACGACTACCAGCGCGACATCGCGTGGTTCACCGCCTCCGGCGAGGAGATGGGCGACGAGGACTGGGAGGCCGGCTCGGCCGCGGTGCTCACCGTGTTCCTGAACGGCGAGGGGATCGCGGAGGCCGACCAGCGCGGCCAGCGCGTGGTCGACGACTCCTTCCTGCTGATCTTCAACGCGCACCACGAGGACGTCGAGGTCACGCTGCCCGGGGCGGGGCTGCCGGACCGGTGGGGCACCGTGCTCGACACCGTCGACGGCAGCGTCGTCGTCGGGACCGCCCGGACCTCGGCGATCACGACGGTCGACGAGCTCCCCGACGACCTCGAGACCCTGGGTGGGGGCGACACGGTGACCATGACGGCGCGCTCGATGCTGCTCCTGCAGCGCACGGACGCGGGGGCATGAGCACCGTGGGCCCCGTGCTCCCCTCCTCGACCTACCGCCTCCAGCTCTCCCCGGCGCAGGACCTGGAAGCGGCCACCGACCTCGTCGGCTACCTCTCCGACCTCGGGGCCGGCGCGCTCTACTGCTCGCCGCTGCTGCAGCCCTCTCCGGGGTCCGCCCACGGGTACGACGTGGTCGACCCGACGCACGTGAACGACGAGATCGGCGGCGAACCGGCCCGGGTGGCGCTGGTGGGGGCGTTGCGCGAGGCCGGGATGCGCGCGGTGCTCGACCTCGTGCCCAACCACATGGGCGTGGCGGTGCCGCCGGCGAACCCGTCGTGGTGGTCGTTGCTCCGTCTCGGGAGGGAGTCGCCGTACGCGAACTGGTACGACGCCGACCTCTCGGTCCCGATCCTCATCCCGGTCCTGGGTTCCCCGGAGGACGTCTCGGCGCTCGAGCTCTCCGACGAGCGGGACGAGCTCCGCTACCACGAGCATCGCTACCCGGTCGCGCCCGGGACCGGCGACACCGGCACGCCCCAGGAGGTGCACGAGCGCCAGCACTACCGGCTGGTCCACTGGCGGCGGGGCAACGCCGAGCTGACCTACCGGCGCTTCTTCGACGTCTCCGACCTCGCCGCCGTGCGGGTGGACGACCCGGAGGTCTTCGAGGACACGCACGCCGAGGTGCTGCGGTGGGTGGCCGCCGACCCCGACGTCTGGAGCGGGCTGCGCATCGATCATCCCGACGGGCTGACCGCCCCCGGGGCCTACCTGCAGCGGCTCCGGGCCCGGCTCGGGCAGACGGCCCTGGGCGAGGACGCCTGGCTGCTCGTCGAGAAGATCACCTCGGTGCGCGCGGACGGGACCACCGAGGCGCTGCCGACGTCGTGGCCCGCGGACGGCACCACCGGGTACGACGCGCTGCGCGAGGTCGGCGGGGTCTTCGTGGACCCTCGCGGGGAGTCGCTGATCGAGCAGGTCGCGGCCGAGCACACCGGCGTCCGGGAGCGGCTCTCGACGGCCGAGCACGCCGCGAAGCGGCTGGTCACCGACGAGATCCTGGTGGCCGAGGTCCGCCGGATCGCCGCGCTGGTGCCGGAGGGTCCCGAGGACGTGGAGATCGTGCGGGAGGCCGTGGCCGAGCTGCTGGGCGCCTTCCCGGTCTACCGCTCGTACCTGCCCGAGGGGCGGGCGGACCTCGAGCGGGCCGTCGACACCGCGTGCACCGCCCGTCCGCACCTCGCGGACGCGGTGCGGCGCATCCGGGCGGGGATGCTGGCCGAGCCGGACGGCGAGCTGGCCCGCCGCTTCGAGCAGACCAGCGGCATGGTGACGGCGAAGGGCGTCGAGGACACCACCTTCTACCGGTGGAACCGGTTCGTGGCGCTCAACGAGGTCGGGGGTGCTCCGGACCGCTTCGGCGTGCGGCCCGCGGAGTTCCACGCCGCCAACGCGCACCGTGACGCGGCGACGCCGGCGGCGATGACCACGCTCTCCACCCACGACACCAAGCGCTCCGAGGACGTCCGGGCCCGTCTCGCCGTGCTCTCGGAGCTCACCGCCGAGTGGGGCGCCTTCCTGCGCAAGCTCTCCGCGCGCCACCCCCTCCCCCGCCCGGGCATGACGTCGCCCTCGCTCGAGCTCCTCGCCTGGCAGTCGCTGGTCGGAGCCTGGCCGATCTCGGCCGACCGCCTCCGCGGCTACATGACCAAGGCCGCCAAGGAGGCCAAGCTCGTCACGGCCCACGTCGACGCCGTGCCCGAGGTGGACGAGGCGATCGCCGCGTGGCCCGACACGGTGCTCGCCTCGGAGGAGTCGCTGGCCGACATCGACGCCTTCGTGCGGCTGATCGACCGGTTCGGCCGCTCGAACGCGCTCGGCCAGAAGCTCCTGCAGCTCGCCGGACCGGGGATCCCGGACGTGTACCAGGGCACCGAACTGTTCGAGTTCTCGCTCGTCGACCCGGACAACCGGCGCCCGGTCGACTTCGCCCGCCGTCGGGAGCTGCTGGCACGTCTCGACGGCGGGTGGATGCCCGCCTCGATCGCGGCGAGCGACGACCTCGACTCCGACGACGTGCTGGCCACCAAGCTGCTCGTGACGGCGGCCGCGCTGCGGGTGCGCCGCTTCCGTCCGGAGCTCTTCCGGGGCTACGCCCCGGCGCCGGCCGCGGGCCCGGCGGCCGAGCACGTGGTGGCGTTCGCCCGTGGCGGCCCGGCCGGCCGGGAGCGGCTGGTGGCCGTGGCGACCCGGCTGCCCGCGGGGCTCGAGGCCGACGGCGGGTGGCGCGACACCGTGCTCCCGCTCCCCGGTGGCGCGCAGGACTGGACCGACATGGTCACGGGGTCGCCGGTCCCGGGGTCGGCTCCCGAGGTCTCGGAGCTGCTCGGGCGCTACCCGGTCGCCCTCCTGGTCCGGCCGGCCTGACCCGCGGCCGGGCCGGGGGCCCCGGCCTGTCGTCCGTCCGTCGGCCCGCCCGCCCGTTCGCTCGCCTTGTCGCGGCCTCCTGCACCCGCCGCCCCGCCTTGTCGCAGCGAACCACCATAACGGCGCAGCCCGAGAGCTGCGAAAACCCGCGACAAGACTCCTCCGCCCCCGGGTGGTCAGCGGCGCGTCGATCGAGGCGCCAGGGGCACGACTCCACGGCGCCGAGCATCCACGGGCCGGATCGCCTCGGTCGTCGCGTCGAGGCCGTCGTCCAGGCCCTCGTCGCCACCACGGCGGTGACGCCCCCCGGGATCTCCGTCAGCCACGACCGGCCCCGGACCGGCATCCCCGACCTGGCGGCGCGGGCCCGCCGGCGGGCCCGCGCGTGGAGGTCCGGCGGGCGCACCTGGTGCGCGCGGATGCGGCGAGGGCGCACCTTGACCTGGTGACCCGCCACCCGCGACCCCGTCGGAACGGCGGGCCCCGACCCCCGGGACTGTCAGGAGGTCGGTGGCGGCCTCGGGATCGGTCGCGGACCCGGCGGGTTCGGCGGCGGGGACGACCTTCCCCTGGATCGGGATCTCCCCCGTGACCTGCTTGATGGCGACCTCGGAGACCTTCCCCCGCTCGGCCACGGGCACGCCCACCCGGCGGCGGTCGTGGCGCCGGTACACGAGCGCGACGACGATCGCGATCATCGACAGCAGCGGGACGGCGAGGGTCCACCAGGTGGTGCCGCGGAACGACACGTTCAGCACCGCGTGCACCACCGAGACCGGCCAGCACAGGTACGAGGTCCAGTGCACCCAGAACCACACCCGCCGGGAGAGCCGCGAGCGCAGCAGCGAGGTGACGACGATCGCGATCACCAGGTCGGTCGCGACGGTGCCGAACGCGGCGGCGACCGGGTTGAAGAGGGCGACCCCGGGCACGAAGACGTCGATCACGCGCAGGTGCACGTAGTCGGTGACGATCACCGTCACCACGTGCAGCGCGATGAACACGACGCTGATGAGCGACAGGTTGCGGTGCAGCGCGACCAGGACGAACCGCGGCAGACCGAGCTCGGCGTTCTTGACCACCGAGGTGTTGTGCAGGACGCCCAGGACGATGACGAGGCTCAGCAGCAGCAGCGCCATCGCCCCGAGCGCGCGGGAGACGAACCAGAGCTGGAGCACGGCGTCAGCGCGAGTACTGGTACTCGATCGGCGTCACCCGGGGGACGTCCGGTGCGGTGGCGGTCGCGGAGATCCCCGCCTCGAGCGCGACGGTCAGCGCGGCGGCCACCGCCGTGATCCAGGCGGTGGTCTCGACGATCAGCCGCTTGTTGGTCTCGTGCTGCGCCCGCTTCTGGTGGGCGCGCGTCGACGGGGCCCGCCTCCCGCGGCCGTCTGCCACCACGTCACCTCCCCGGCACGGTGCTCCCAGCATGACGGATGAAGCCGGTGTGACGTTCCCAGGGTGGCCTCCCCGAACGGTGCCACGACCCCTCAGGGGCGGCTGGTCGAGCGCGCCGGGGTGGCCAGCCCGGACAGCGCCAGGACCCGTGCCGCGGGGCCGTCCTCGGGGAGCACCAGCTCCGCGCCCTGCTCCACCGCCTCGAGCAGCAGACCCACGCCGGCGCTGGCCAGGTAGCCGACCCCGGTCACGTCCAGCGTCCACGGCCCGTCGGCCTCGGCAGCCCCGAGCCGCCGCCGTGTCTCCAGTGCCCCCGCCAGGTCGAGGTCCCCCCACACCCGCACGAGGTGGCCGCCGGCCATAGCCTCGCGAGCCTCGCGCTCCACGCGCACCGGCTGCTCGGCCCGCACCGGCGAGCCGTCCGCGCCGGCGTCCACCGCCTCGCGACGTCCGGGCACGACCGTGAAGGTCACGGTGGTGCCCTCGGCGCCGCCCTCGACGACGACGTCCGTCGCGAGCGCGCGGATGAGCAGCAGGCCGCGTCCCCGGTGGCCGGGGTCGGCGGGGGCCTCGCGCCAGGTGCCGTGGTCGCGCACCGACACCCCGACGCCGCCGTCCGCGTGGGTCGTGAGCCGTACGTCCACCCCGGCCCCCTCGGGCGGGACGGCGCCGTAGGCGTGCTCGACGGCGTTGGTGGCGGCCTCACCGAGCGCGAGCTGCAGGTCGTCGAGAACGTCCGCGGCCAGATCCGCCTGGTCCGCCCACGCGGCCACCGCGCGGCGCAACGGCCCGAGCCGGGCCGGGTTCGCGGCCAGCCGGACCTCGAGCGGCGCGGGCGCCAGCCGGACGACGACGACCGCGACGTCGTCGAGGGCGCCGCCGGGCACCAGGCCGCGCAGCAGCGCCGACGCCATCGGCTCGGGCGTGCGGTCCTCGCACGCCGCGGCGACCTCGACGAGCCGGTCGAGGCCCTCGTCGAGCGACTCGCCGCGGCGCTCCACCAGGCCGTCGGTGTAGAGCACCACCGAGGTCCCCGGGGCGATCGTCGTCGTGCCCTCGGTGCGGGCCCGGACGCGGGCGTGGGCGAGCCCCAGGAGATGGCCGTGCCCCGCGGGGTCGGTGAGCAGCTGCGGCCGGCCGCCGCCGGCCGGGGCCAGCAGCGCCGGCAGGTGGCCCGCCCGCGACCACCGGACCTCCCCCGTCACGGTGTCCACCAGCAGGCACACCGCGGTCGACGCCCGTGCCCCGGGCACCCGGGCGACGAGCCCGTCGAGCAGGTCGAGCGCCGGACCGGGGCCGTGGCCCGCGAGCAGGTACCCGGACAGCGCGGTCCGCAGCTGTCCCATGATGGCGGCCGCGGCGGTCCCCTGTCCGACGACGTCGCCGACGACCACGGCGACGTGGGTGTCGTCGACCTCGACCACGTCGTACCAGTCGCCGCCCGCCGAGGTGCCGACCACGCCGGGCTGGTAGCGCACCGCGATGGGCAGCCGCGGGACCTCCGGGAGCCCCTGGGGCAACAGCGACCGCTGCAGGGTCTGGGCGATCTGGTGCTCGGCACGGTAGAGCCGGGCGCGGTCCAGCGCGACGCCGCAGGGCTCGGCCAGCGCCTGCAGCGTCGTGCGCTCGCCGTCGTCGAGCCGGCCGCGTCCGGCGAAGCCGACCTCCAGCGCTCCGACCACGCGGCCGGCGGCGATCAACGGCAGCGAGACCGCCTTCGTCAGCCCGCGCGCCCGTAGCAGGGCCACGAGCGACGGGTCCTGCTCGTCGGGGGACTCCCCGGGTTCGGGCTCGTGGACCCACACCGCACGCTCGTCGTGCACCGCGCGGGTGAGGATGGAGTCGACGTCGACCGCGACCACGTCCGCCGTGGACAGCGCGTCGCGCTCGGCGGGGCGGCGGACGAGCACCGAGAGCCGCCGGGCGCCCTCGTCGTACTCGTAGACGCCGCATCGCAGGTCCGGCCCCAGCAGCTGCTCCACGTGGGTCACGGCGATGCGCGCCACCTCGAGCGGGGTGGCCGCGGCGGAGAACGCCGCCGTCGCGCGGTGCACGAGGACGAGCCGGTCCGCGGCGGTGCGCTCCTCGGTGCGCAGCAGGGCGTTCTCCAGCGCGGGAAGCACCCGTGTGACCACCTCGTCGGCGAGGCTGCGCTCGTCGGCCGACCAGGGTTCCGAGGACCGGTCGCGGTCGAGCTCGAGGACACCGACCCGCCGGCCCCGGACCACGAGGGGCCGGCGGAGGCGGTGGGCGCCGTCCTCCGGGCCGGATCCGGAGCCGGGGCCGAGGACGCGCACCCGGTCGCCGAGCTTGGCCCGGTCCAGCACCCGCACCAGCTCGGCCAGGCGCTCGGGAACGGTCTCGGAGGCCTCCATCGCCTCGCCGATCTCGGCGAGCAGGGTGGCGCGGTCGGCGTCGCGCAGCCGGGCGTGCACGTCGACGCAGCTGCCGATCCACCCGGTCGCGGTCTCGCCGCCGTCCGGGGTCCCGCCGGCGGGCACCGGGACGGCCTGCTCGACGACGCGGTGGTAGGTGCCGTCGGCGTGGCGCAGCCGGTAGTCGACCTCCCACCCCTGGCCGGTCGCGCGGCCGCGCTCGGCGGCCTCGCGGTAGGCCGCGCGATCGTCGGGGTGCACCCCCTCGAGCCACCCGTGGCCGAGCTCGGACGCCGGGTCGAGCCCGGTGAACCGGGACCACCCGGCGTTGAGGAACAGCCGTGCCCCGTCACCACCCGCCACCCAGATCATCACCGGCGCGAGGTCGGCCACCGCGGAGAACCGGGCCTCCGCCTCGCGGCGCGCCCGCCCGAGCTGGAGGTGGGCCGCGACGCGGGCCTGCAGCTCCGCGGCCGAGAACGGCTTGACGAGATAGTCGTCGGCCTGGGCGGCGAGGCCCTCGACCGCCGCCTCCTCCCCCGCCCGCGCCGAGAGCAGCAGCACCGGGATGCGGGCTGTGCGCGGATCGGCCCGCAGCGCGACCAGCAGCTCGAGCCCGCTGCGGCCCGGCATGACGACGTCGGTGACGACCATGTCCGGCGGGTCGGCCAGCGCGGAGGCCAGCGCGGCCTCGCCGTCGGCCACCGGCGTGACGGTGCATCGCGGGGCGAGGAGCCGGGTGATGTAGGCGCGCATGTCGGCGTTGTCGTCGGCGACGAGCACCCGCCCGACGGCCTCGCCGTCGGGTGCGGCCGTGCCCGGAGCCGGCGCGTCCTCGGCCGCGTCGTCGGGGATCCAGCGCGAGGCCTCGTCCAGGAGCACCCGGGCCCGCCCCCCGACCTCGCCGGAGGCCAGGGAACTGTCCGGCTCGGCGGCCGCGAGGGGCAGCGTGACGGTGAACGTGGTGCCGACGCCGGGCTCACTGGTCACGGCGACGTCGCCGCCGTGTCGCGTGGTGATCTCGTGGACGAGGGCGAGCCCGATGCCGCTGCCCTCGGCCGAGCGCGCCCACCCGCCCTCGACGCGGTGGAAGCGGTCGAACAACCGCGGCAGCTCGGTGGTGGCGATCCCGACGCCGGTGTCGGCCACCGTGAGCACGGCCCGGGCACCGTCGCGGCGCAGGCGCACCTCGACCCGGCCCGCGCGGGTGTACTTGAGCGCGTTGGTGACGAGGTTGAGGACGATCCGTTCCCAGCCGTCGCGCCCCACCGCGACCGGCACGGTGCCCGCGTCGACGTCGACGTCGTACTCCAGCCCGGCCCGTTCCATCGCCGAGGCCACCATCCCGGTGATCTCGGTGGTGAGCCGCCCGACGTCGACCACCTCGCGGTGCCGCTCGCCCTCACCCGCCCGCAGCCGCGCGACCTCCAGCAGGTCGTCCACGACGCGGGCCAGCCGGCGGGTGTTCCGGGCGACGACCTCCAGCTCCGCGCGCCAGCGGACGGGGTCGACGGTGTCCTCGGCGAGCAGGTCGTCGACCGGTCCGGCGACCAGGGTCAGCGGCGTGCGCAGCTCGTGGCTGGCGTCGGCGAAGAAGCGGCGGCGCGTCCGGTCCAGGTCCGCGAGGGCCTCCGCGCGCTCCCGGTCGGCCTCGGCGGCGCGGGCGTCGAGCACCCCGGAGGTGACCTGACCGGCGACGAGCTCGACGAAGTCCCGGTAGCGCTCGTCGTCGGCGAGGTGGCGGGACAGCCCGACCACCAGCACCCCCATCGGTCCGCCGTCGTCGCCGGAGGTCGTCGCGGCGGTGAGCGGGACGACGGCGACGCGGTCGCACTCCGGGGGTAGCGCGGGCACCGCGCCCCGGGCGAGGGGCAGCACGCCGTACCGGGTCCCGACGGCGGCCGCGGGCCAGGAGCGCGCGGGGATACCGAGCTCGACGACGGCGGGCGCGGCGGGGCCGTCCGCGTCGGCTCCGACCGCGGCGACGAGGCGGGCTCGACGCGGCCCGACGGCGTGGTCGAGCAGGTACAGCAGGCCGAAGGGCAGGTCCCGGTGTGCATCGCCGAGCACCTCGCGCGCCGCGGCGGTGACCTCGCCGATGGAGCGTGCCGAGGTCATGGCGCTCGCGAGGTCGCGCAGGAAGGCCATCCGGCGCTCGGCGAGCACCCGCTCGGTGGTCTCGGCGACGACACAGAGCAGGCCCTGGACGCTGCCTTCGCCGTCGTGGAGCGGGCTGTAAGAGAACGTGTGATAGGTCTCCTCCGGCCACCCGTCGCGCTCGAGGTAGAGCAGCAGGTCCTCGTCCCATGTGGCCTCGCCGTCGTCGAGCACGGTGCGGATCCGCGGGGTGACGTCCTCCCGGACCTCGGCCCACACCTCGTCGAACGGCCGTCCGAGCGCCCACGGGTGCTTGCGGCGCAGCGTCGCGGCCCGGTAGGCGTCGTTGTAGAACATCGTCAGCTCGGGGCCCCACGCCATCCACATGGAGAAACGTGAGGTCAGCAGGACGCGCACCACGTCTCGCAGCGCCGTGGGCCAGCCGGAGGGCGGTCCGAGCGGCGTCGCGGCCCAGTCGACCGCCGCCATGTCCCGGGCGACGCCCTCCTGGCCCGCGAAGAGCGGGTCCACGCATTCCGGTGTCGGCGCATCACCCGTCTGCGACATCGGCTTCCGTTCGGCTGGTCTCCCTGCGCGGGGCGCGCGTGCACGACGGTACTCGGCCGCCCGTCAGGGTTGCGCGTTCGCGGTGGTGGCCCCGCGCCGGGATGATCCGCGGGATGACGGTGCGGGAGGGCTGGGGCGACGTTCCCGGCGCAGGCGGCGGCCTCGGCGTCGACGGACGGTTCGCGGTGTGGGCGCCCCAGGCGGGCTCGGTCGCGGTCGTGGTGGACGGGACGCCGCACCCGATGGCCCGCGACGAAGCCGGCTGGTGGCAGGCCCACGTCGACGGCGCCGGTCACGGCAGCGCGTACGCCTACTCCCTCGACGACGCCGACCCGTTGCCCGACCCCCGCTCGCGGTGGCAGCCCGACGGGGTGCACGCCGCGTCACGGGTCTGGGACCCGTCGTCCTCCCCGGTCCCGGACGAGGGCTGGACGGGGCGGGCGCTCCCCGGCGCGGTCATCTACGAGCTGCACGTCGGGACGTTCACCCCGGCCGGCACCTTCGACAGCGCCGTCGAGCGGCTCGACCACCTCGTCGACCTGGGCATCACCCACGTCGAGGTGCTGCCGGTCAACGCCTTCGACGGCACCCGCGGCTGGGGCTACGACGGCGTGCTGTGGTTCGCGGTCACCGAGAACTACGGCGGCCCCGACGGGTTCCGGCGGTTCGTCGCGGGCGCTCACGAGCGCGGGCTCGCCGTCGTCCTCGACGCCGTCTACAACCACCTCGGCCCGTCGGGGGCCTACCTCGACCGGTTCGGGCCCTACTTCAGCGGCGCCAACGACTGGGGGTCCGCACTCAACCTCGACGGTCCCGGCTCGGACACCGTGCGCGCCTACATCCTCGAGAACGTCGCGATGTGGTTCACCGACTTCGCGGTGGACGCGCTGCGCCTCGACGCGGTGCACGCGCTGCGCGACACCCGCGCCACGCACGTGCTCGAGGAGATGGCGACGACCGCCGACTCGCTCGCGTCGTTCCTCGGGCGGCCCTGCGTGCTCATCGCCGAGTCCGACCTCAACGACCCACGCCTGGTCACCCCGCGCGAGGCCGGCGGCTACGGCCTCGACGCGCAGTGGTGCGACGACATCCACCACGCGCTGCACTCGACGCTGACCGGGGAGACCCAGGGGTACTACGTCGACTTCGGGGAGCTGGAGACGCTCGCGCGGGTGCTGCGCGAGGCCTACGTGCACGCCGGGACGTGGTCGACGTTCCGCGGGCGCACCCACGGCCGGCCGGTCGACCTCGCCCGCACCCCGGGACACCGCTTCCTCGCCTACCTCCAGGACCACGACCAGGTCGGCAACCGCGCCGCCGGCGACCGCCTCTCGGCCTCCCTCTCCCCCGAACTGCTCGCCTGCGGCGCGGCGCTGGTGTTCTGCTCGCCGTTCACCCCGATGGTGTTCATGGGCGAGGAGTGGGGCGCGTCGACGCCGTGGGCGTTCTTCGTCGGGTTCGACGACCCCTCGCTGCGGGACGCGGTGCGCGAGGGCCGCCGGCGGGAGTTCGCCGAGCACGGGTGGGGCGCCGCCGACGTGCCCGATCCCACCGACGTCGCGACCTTCGAACGTTCCCGGCTCGACTGGTCCGAGCCCCAGGAGGGGCAGCACGCCTGGCTGCTCGAGGTGTACCGCTCGCTCATCGCGCTGCGCCGGACCGAGCCCGAGCTCGCCGACCCGCGGCTCGATCGGGTGCGCTGCCGGTCCGATCCGGGTTCACGCACACTCGTGCTGCACCGGGGTAGCCTCCGGCTGGTGGTCAACCTCGCGCCCGCCGAGCGCACCGTCGTCGTGGACGGCGCCCACGCCTGCCTCGCGGCGCCGCTCGGCGCCGGGGTGTCGGAGGGCGCGGTGACACTGCCGCCCGAGTCGTTCGCGCTCGTCCGCGTCGGGTAGGTCGGGTGCTGGACCGGGTCCGGCGGGGAACGTCCCGCCTGCAGCTGACGGGACGTCCCCGCGGGGTGCTCACGGTCGGGGTCGGGGCCGCCGTCGTGGCCGCGCTGGTGCTCTTCGTCGTCGGGATCGCGACCGCGGGCCCGGCGCCGCCCGCCCCGCCGGCCGTCGCGGCACCCGTCGGGAACGGGCCGGCCGACCACCCGATCGTCGTGCTCGGCGCGTCGATCTCCGCCGGCACGGGGAGCAGCCCGGAGGAGGCGTGGCCGACGCTCGTCGGGCGCTGCCTGGGGCATCGCGTCGTCGTCGGCGCGGTACCCGGTGCCGGGTTCGTCGCCTCCGGGCGCGGCGACCGCGGACCCGTCGGCCGGCTCCTCCGCGAGGCCGACCTGGTCCGCCTCGACCCGGCGTTCGTCGTGCTGCAGGCCGGTCACAACGACATCGGCACGCCGGCACGGACGCTCGGGCCCGCGGTGACCACGGCCGTCGACACCGTCCGGGCGAGGGCGCCCCGGGTGCCGCTGGTGCTCATCACGGTGTTCGCCCACGCCGGGGTCCCGACGGCCGAGGCGCGCTCCACCGACGCCACCATCATCGCGGCTGCGCGGCGGGCGGATCCCCGGGTCGTGGTCCTCGACCCGCTCGCCGAGGGCTGGTCCTTCCCCCGGGTCGCGGACGGACTCCACCCCACCGCGGGCGGCCAGCGGGTCCTCGCCGGGCACGTGCTGACCGACCTCGCCCGGGCGGGCGTCGCGGGGCCGGGGACCTGCCCGGGCGGCTCGTCGCCGCGTCTGACGCCGTCCTGACGCCGTCCTGACACCCCCCCACAGCTCCCTCCCAGGCGCGCGGAGCACGCTGGGGCCGTGCTGACCGCACAGTCCGGTTCCGCGGCGCCCGGCCCCGCGCCCGCCTCGGACCGGCGCCACCTCCACGAGGTGGACCTCTTCCGGCTGCTGACGTTCGCCTGCGTGATCGGGGTGCACGTCCTCTCCGCGACGACGACGATCGACGACGTCGGGTCGAACGCGGGGCAGCTGCTGCTGCACTTCACCCGCGAGGCGTTCTTCGCCCTCACCGGGTTCGTCCTCACCTTCCAGGCGCTGCGCCGCCCGCAGCGGCCGCTGCCGTTCTGGCGCCGGCGCATCCCGCTCGTCCTCACGCCCTACCTCACCTGGACCGTCGTCTACTCACTGCTCGCCGTGCGGACACGCCCGCCCGGGACGCCGGAGCCCACGGTGTCGGAGGAGCTGGCCACGATGGGCCGGAACGCTTTCGAGGGGACCGCCTGGTACCACCTGTACTTCCTGCTGGTGACGCTGCAGCTCTACCTCGTGTTCCCGGCACTGGTGGCGGGGCTGCGCCGGCTCGGGGGTCGGGGCCACTGCGTCGTCCTCGGGGCTGCGCTCGTGGTGCAGGTCGTGGTCTGCGAACTGTTGAGCGACCCGCCCGCGGACGGGTTCGGGGCGTTCCTGGTCGCGCACGGCTTCGTCCTGCTGCCCGCCTACCTGCTCTACCCGGTGGTCGGCGCGATCGCGGCCCTGCACCTCGACCAGCTGCAGGCGCTCGTGCTGCGCTTCCGGTGGGCGATCGGGGGGCTCGTCGTCGTCACGATCGTCGTCGTCGAGGTGCTCTATGCCGTGGCGGTCCACCACGGGACGGTGCCGTCGCTGGCGGCGGCGGTGTTCGCGCCGACGACGATCGCGTGGTTCCTCGTCGCGGTGCTGGGGCTCTACACGCTCAGCCTCGTCGTCACCGCCGGCTGGCGGGCGGGCGGCCCGGCGCGCCGTGTCCTGGCGTACGCGTCGGACCGGTCGTTCGGGATCTTCCTGGCCCACCCGCTGGTGCTCGCGGGCCTGCTCGCGGTCGCCGGGGGGTGGGTCGAGGCCGCCGGGTCCGGTCTGACGCTGCCGGCGCTCTACCTCGGCACGGTGGCCGGCTCGGTGCTGGTGGCCGACGTGGCGCGGCGGCTGCCGTGGAGCGCGGCGCTGACGGGGCGCCCGCCTGCATCCGCTCCAGCGCCTCGGCCAGCACGGGGCGCGCCATCGCCAGGTTCAGGCGCATCCCGCCCGGACTGCCGCACGCCGCGCCGTCGGTCATCACCACCCCGGCCTCACGGGTGAAGAACGCCGAGGGCGGTTCGTCGCGCCCGAGCGAGGTCGCGTCGAGCCACGCCAGGTAGGTGCCCTCGGGCACGGTCACCTCGATCCCGGGGAGGTCCGCGTCCCGCAGCAGCGCGCGGTTCCCGTCGAGGTAGGCCAGGACGTCGTCGAGCCACGCCCGCCCGTCGGCGTAGGCCGCCGTCGACGCGAGCACTCCCGGCGTCGCCGTCCCGTGCTCGGCGAGGTAGCCGACCTCGGTCCACCGGGCGGCGTCGGCGTCGTTCGCGAGGATCAGCTGGCCGCACTTGAGGCCCGGCAGGTTCCAGGCCTTCGACGCCGAGGTCGCGGTCACCGTGTGCGCCGCCGCGGCCTCCGACGACGCCGCGTACGGCCGGTGCACCCGCCCGTCGAACGTCAGCGGCGCGTGGATCTCGTCGGCGAACACCCGGGCGTCGTGGCGCTCGACGACGCCCGTGAGTCCGGCCAGCTCGTCCTGGGTGAGCACGCGGCCGGTCGGGTTGTGGGGGTTGACCAGCACCAGCAGCTTCGCGCCCGACGTCGTGAACGCGGTGTCGAGGGCGTCGAGGTCGAGCGACCAGCACCCCTCGTCGTGCGCCATCGGCACCCGCACGAGCTCACGGCCGAGCATCGCGGGCACCCGCAGGAACGGCATGTACCCGGGGGTCGGCAGCAGGATCGGGCTGCCGGGAGGGCTGAAGTGCCGGATCGTCGCGGTCAGTCCGGTGAGCACGTCGGGCAGCGGGCGGACGCGGTCCGGGTCGAGCGCCCAGCCGAAACGATCGGACCAGAAGGACGCGCACGCCACCGCCATGTCGGCGACCCAGGAGTCGGCCAGGTAGCCGAAGTGGTTGGCGTCGGCGCTCGCCCGGACCGCGTCGGCCACCGCGGGCGCGGGCGGGAAGTCCATCTCGGCGACGAACGCGCCGATCAGCCCACGACCGTGGGCGTCGGTACCCGGCGTGGACCACTTCCAGCTGCCGCCGGACCGCATCACCTCGGCGGTCAGCGCGTCGAACGGGTGCGCCATGCCTCCATGATCGCCCACCGGGGCCGAGCTCAGCGGGTGTCCTCCCCCAGCTTGTGCACGCGCAGCAGGTTCGTCTTGCCCGCCGTCCCGGGAGGCGTGCCGGCGACGATGACGACGAGCTCGCCCGGGGCGAACCGCCCGATCTCGAGGATCGACGCGTCGACCCGGCGGATCATCGCATCGGTCGTGTCCTCCCACGGCACGAGGAAGGTCTCCACGCCCCAGGACAGCGCCAGCTGCGAACGGATCTCCGCGACCGGGGTGAACGCCAGCACCGGCAGGCGGGTGTGCAGCCGCGCGAGCCGCCGGACGGTGTCGCCCGTGCGCGTGAAGGCCACGAGCGCGCGGGCGTTGAGACGCTCGCCGATGTCGCGGGCCGCGGTGGTGACCACGCCGCGCTGGGTCCGCGGGACGTGCTGGATCGCGGGGACCGACGCCGGGCCGGACTCCACCGCCTCGACGATCCGCGACATCGTCTGCACCGTCTCGATGGGGTAGTCGCCCACCGAGGTCTCCCCCGAGAGCATCACCGCGTCGGCGCCGTCGAGCACCGCGTTCGCGACGTCGGAGGCCTCGGCCCGCGTAGGCCGGAAGTTGTGGATCATCGACTCGAGCATCTGCGTCGCGACGATCACCGGCTTGGCGTTCTCCCGCGCGATCTGCACGGCGCGCTTCTGCACCAGCGGGACGTCCTCGAGCGCGAGCTCCACCCCGAGGTCGCCGCGGGCCACCATGATCGCGTCGAACGCCAGCACGATCGCCTCGAGCGCGTCGACCGCCTCGGGCTTCTCCAGCTTGGCGATGACGGGCAGTCGCGCGTCGTACTCGTCCATGATCTTGTGGACGAGCTCGGCGTCGGCGGGCGAGCGCACGAACGACAGCGCGACCATGTCGACGCGCAGCCCGAGCGCGAAGCGCAGGTCCGCCTCGTCCTTCTCGCTCATGGCGGGCACCGAGACGGCCGTGCCGGGCAGTGAGATCCCCTTGTGGTCGGAGACCCGCCCGCCCTCGACGACGCGGCACACCACGTCGCGGCCCTCGACGTCGCTGATCTCCACCGCGACGTTGCCGTCGTCGATGAGCAGCGACTCGCCGGGGCGGACGTCGTCGGCGAGACCGGGGTAGGTCGTCGAGACGCGGTCGTGCGTGCCCGCGACGTCGTCGGTCGTGATGCGCACGGTCTCGCCCGTCGCCCACGTCTGCGGGCCGTCGGCGAACGTCCCGAGCCGGATCTTCGGGCCCTGCAGGTCGGCGAGGACGGCGACGGCGCGGCCCTCGGCGTCCGCCGCCTCCCGCACCCACCGGTAGGTCTCCTGGTGCTGGGCGTGCTCGCCGTGGGAGAAGTTCAGCCGAGCGACGTCCATTCCGGCCCTGACGAGGGCCCGGATCCGCTCCGGGGAGAACGTCGACGGGCCCAACGTGCAGACGATCTTGGCGCGACGGCTCACGTCCGCCATCCTACGGCGGGCTGCACCGATCCAGGAGGTCTGGGACACACCGACGGGAGCGGCCTGGGGCCGGCGGCGGACGGATCCGGAGGTTGATGTGCCGGCCGGCTTCCAGGCCGCTCCGGCCGTGTTCAGCGTGGACCGAGGTGGCCCGGCTACCGTGACGAGGTGGCGGCGTCGCGCGGGGAGACGGATGTCGTCCCGTGGCGCCCGGACGAGGGCGGCGACCACGACACCTCGAACGGTGAGACCGCCGGCCCCGACATCCCGAACGACGAGGCCGCCAGCCCCGACGCCGCCAGCCCCGACGCCGCCAGCCCCGACGCCGCCAGCCCCGACGCCGCCGGGCCCGACGCCGCCAGCCCCGACGCCGCCGGGCCCGACGCCGCCGTCCCCGCTCCGGTCAGCGAACCCGACCCCGCCGCGCCCGCCCGGTGGCGGGTGCCCCACGGGCTCGACGTGGCCGCGGGGCTCGCCTGGCGGCTGCTGCTGATCGCCGCCGCGGCGTTCGTCGTCATCTACCTCGCCGGGACGTTCTCGGTGGTGCTCGTCCCCGTGGTCCTGGCCCTGATCGCGGCCTCGCTGCTCGCGCCCGAGGCGCACCTGATGAGCAGGCGGATCCGGTGGATGCCGCACGCGGTCGCGACGGCGATCGTCGTCGTCGGCGGCCTCGCGGTGGTGGGCGGGGTCTTCACCGGGGTGGTGTTCGCGTTCATCTCCGGGCTGCCGGAGCTCACCACCCAGCTGACGAGCAGCCTCTCCGAGATCCAGGACTGGGTCCGCACCGGCCCCCTCGGGCTGGACAACGTGCAGTTCAGGGCCATCGGTGACCAGCTCCTCTCCAGCGTGCGGGCGAGCCAGGCCACGATCGCGTCCAGCGCGCTCGGCGCGGTGAGCACCGTGGGCGAGCTGTTCACCGAGGGCCTGCTCGCGCTGTTCACCCTGATCTTCCTCGTCCACGACGGCGGGACGGTCTGGCGCTTCCTGCTCCGGGGCGTCCCTACGCGGGTGCGCCGCCGCACCGACCTCGCCGGGCGCCGGGCCTTCGCGTCCCTGGTCGGCTACACCCGCGCGATCGTCGTCGTGGCGTTCATCGACGCCGTGACGGCGGGTCTCGGGCTGTGGCTGATCGGGGTCCCGCTGGCCGTGCCGCTCGCGGCGCTGATCTTCTTCGGGGCGTTCGTCCCGACGGTGGGCGCGGTCGTCTCGGGCGCGGTCGCGGCGCTGGTCGCGCTCGTCAGCGGCGGCGTGACCGACATGCTGCTGGTCATCGCGCTGCTGCTCGCGGTGCAGAACCTCGAGGGCTACGTCCTCCAGCCCCTCTTCCTCGGGAAGTCGATCAAGCTCCACCCGCTCGCCGTCGTCCTGCCGATCGCCTGCGGCCTCGTCATCGCCGGGATCCCGGGGGCGCTGCTCGCCGTCCCGTTGGTGACGGTGCTCGACACCGGGCTCCGCTCGCTCACCCGGCCCACCGACGCGGACGTCGATCCGGCGACGGTCAACCCCCTCGATCCGCGCTCGGCACGGCCGGAGTTCGCCGGCCCGCCGGTCCCGGTCGTCCCCGAGGAGAGCTGATCCAACCCGTCAGCCGGTGGCCGAGGGGAATCGGGGGGCCCGCTTCTCCCGCAGTGCGGCCGCGCCCTCGACGACGTCGGGCCCCATGAAGCACAGCATCTCGTAGGCGGCGGACTGGTCGAAGGTCGGGCCGGCCGTGCGCAGCCAGCTGTTGAGCGACCGCTTGGTCAGCCGGATCGCCTGCTGGGACCCGGTGGCCAGGACCTCGGCGACCCGCAGCGACTCGTCGAGGACCGCCTCGCGCGGCAGCGCCTTGGCGACCATGCCCAGCCGCTCCGCCTCGGCCCCGGTCACCATCTCGCCGGTGAGCAGGTAGTAGCGGGCCTTGGCCATCCCGGCCAGCAGCGGCCAGATGATCGCCGCGTGGTCGCCGGCGGACACCCCGAGCTTGACGTGCCCGTCGCCGAGCTTGGCGTCCTCGGCACAGATCGCGATGTCGGCGAGCAGGGCGATCACGACGCCGGCCCCGACCGCCACCCCGTTGATCGCCGAGATGATCGGCTTCTCGCAGTTGATGATGTTGTACACGAGGTCGCTCATCTCGGAGAGCATGTGCGTGACCCGTTCGTGGTCGCCCGCCAGCCGCTCGACCATCGCGAGGTCGCCGCCCGCGGAGAACGCCTTCCCGGCTCCGGTGATCACGGCGACGCGGGTCTCCGGGTCGCGCGAGACGTCGTTCCACACCCGGGCCAGCTCGCCGTGGAGCTGCTCGTCGGTGGCGTTGTACTTCTCGGGGTTGTTGATCGTGATCAGCAGGACGCCGTGCTCGCGCCGCTCGACGAGGAGCTGCTGGTAGTCGGAGTAGTCCACGGTGGCTCCTCGGTGTCAGACGGTCTCGAACAGACCGCGGGCGTCGTCCTCCACGGCCTGCGCCCGGGCACGGTAATGGATCTTCTTGCCGGTCGCGGTGAGCGGCAGCTCGTCGACGAACCGGTAGGCCCGCGGTCGCTTGTACCGCGCGAGCATGGCGTGCGCACGGCAGTGGGCCTCGCACTCGGCGGCGGTGAGCGCGGGGTCGGCGCGGACCACGTAGGCCACCACCCGCTCGCCCCAGCGCTCGTCCGGGACCCCGACCACGAGGGAGTCGGCCACCGAGGGGTGCGAGTTCAGCGCCTCCTCGACCTGCACGGGGTGCACGTTCTCCCCGCCGGAGATCAGCATGTCGTCCTTGCGGCCGACGATGGTGACGAACTCGCCGGCGTCCCAGGTCGCGAGGTCGCCCAGGTGGATCCATCCGTCGTGGAACTTCTCGGCCTCCTGCCGGGGGGAGTTCACGTAGGCGTAGCCGGCCTTCGGGGATCGCACGATCACCTCGCCGATCTCGGCGCCGTCCTTGGCGACCGTGTCGTCGGCCCGGCCGGGGCCGCCGTCGTCGGGGACCCGGACCACCCGCACGTCGTCGTCGGTCGAGGCCCGGCCGGCGGCACCGGCGTGCTCGGGCAGGTCGACGGGGCGCAGGAAGGTGTTCCAGAACGTCTCGGTGGTCCCGTAGCCGTTGAAGATCCGCGGGGTGAGCAGCTCCTGGTAGCGCAGGCACGCCTCGCGCTCGAGCGGTGCGCCCATCGTGACGACGCCGCGCAGCGTGGAGAGGTCCCGCGGCTTGTCGGACTGTGCCCGCGCGAGCAGGGCGAGGTTGGTGGGCGCCCCGATCAGGTAGGTCAGGCCGTGCTCGGCGACCAGGTCGAGGCAGCGCTCGGCGTCGAAGGCCCGCATCGGCACGACCTCCGCCCCGAGGTAGAACGTGGGGTTCGGGCCGCCGGCGTACAGCCCGCCGCGGTGGAACCACGGCGTCATGTTCAGCGTGCGGTCCTCGGGGGACAGCGGGAAGTGCATGATCACGTCGTGGGCGCTGAACACCTCGACGAGGCTGTTGAGCGGCACGCCCTTGGGCATGCCGGTGGTGCCCGAGGTGTAGAGGCGGGTGGTCTCGTCGTAGGAGGACCGGGACGGCTCGGGGACCGGTCCGGCCGCGTCCGCGAGATCGGAGAACCGGAGGGCTCCCGGCAGCGGCTCACCCGTGCCCACGGCGACGAGCGTGGGGCGGTGGGTGGCCCGGTCGAGCGCGTCGCGCACCTGGGCGGTCACGTCGGTGTCGTGGACGAGGACGACCGGGGCGCTGTCGTCGAGGACGTGGGCGATCTCCCCGGCGGCGAGCCGGAAGTTCAGCGGCGAGCCGACCGCCCCGCAGATCTGGGTGGCGAGGTAGAGCTGCGCGAACTCCGGACCGTTGAAGAGCTGGTAGGCGACGACGTCGCCGGGCTCCACCCCGGCCCGCACCAGACCGGCGGCCAGGGCGTCGACCCGGTCCTGGAGCTCGGCGTAGGTCCAGCGCTCGCCGGTGGCCGGGTTGGTCATGGCGATCCGGTCGGCGAAGCGCCGGGCCGCGCGGCGGAATCCGGCGACGTAGGTGAACTCGCGCTCGAGGAACGCGCGGTACGCCGTCGGGTCGTAGGTGAACATTCCGACCTCCTCGTCGAGGTGCTCCGCGTGATCGGCCAGTCGCGGGATCGGGCACGGGCACCGCGCTCGTCGTCCTGCCACCGACGCCTCCCGGCGACACCGATGAGCGAAGCGGAGCTCGACTCGCGAGTCAATAGCCCTCGTCGAACTTTGACGCTAAGGTCAGGCCCGTGAGCCGGGTCCAGCGCAAACGTGACGAGCGGGTGCGGCGCATCGTCGCGACCGCCGCCGAGGTGCTGGGCGAGCGCGGGTACGAGGGGACCAACCTCGAGGACGTGGCCGAGCGCCTCGACGTCACCAAGGGGTCGCTGTACTACTACTTCGCGGGCAAGGACGAGCTCGCGACGGCGGCCGTGGAGACCCTGGGCAACGACTGGACCGCCCGGCTCGAGGAGATGCCGTCGTCGGGGACTCCTGCTGAGCGGCTGCGGGCCCTGCTCCGCGAGCACATCGCGATCGCCGTGCGGGAGTACCCCGCGGCCCTGCGGCTCTTCCTCGTCCCGGACTCCTGGCCCGACGCGCTGCGCGCCCGCATCCGTGAGCTGCGTCGTCGGCACGACCAGGTGTTCCGCCGGGTGGTGCGCGAGGGTGTCACGGCGGGGGAGTTCGCCGTCGTCTCCGAGGACGCCACCCTGCAGGCGATGCACGCCGCGATGAGCCAGGCCCCGCTGTGGTGCTCGCACCTGTCCGGCGCAGCCCAGGAGCGGGCGATGGACGACCTCGCGGACACCCTGATGAAGTTGGTCAGCTGAGAGCGAAGCTCAACTGGCCGACGTCACCCGGTACACGTCGTAGACACCCTCGACGTTGCGCACCACGCGCAGCACGTGCCCGAGGTGCTTGGGGTCGCCCATCTCGAAGCTGAAGCGGCTCACCGCGACGCGGTCCCGGGAGGTCGTCACCGACGCCGAGAGGATGTTGACCTTCTCGTCGGCGAGCGCCTTGGTGATGTCGGAGAGCAGGCGGTGCCGGTCGAGGGCCTCCACCTGGATCGCGACGAGGAACACCGCTGTCGACGACGACGCCCAGCCCACGTCGACCAGGCGCTCGGGCTCCGCGCGCAGGTCGTCGGCGTTGGTGCAGTCGGTGCGGTGCACCGACACGCCGCCGCCGCGGGTGACGAAGCCGAGGATCTCGTCGCCGGGTACGGGGGTGCAACATCGGGCGAGCTTGATCCACAGGTCGGACGAGTCCCCGTCGTCCATGCCGTTCACGACCACCCCGACGTCGCCGGTGCCCCGGCGCCGTTGGACCGTCGACGGGGTGGCGCGGTCGGCGAGCTCGTCCTCGTTCTGCTCCACCCCGCCGAGCAGGGCGACGAGCCGCTGGACGACGTGGCGGGCGGAGATGTGGTGCTCCCCCACCGCCGCGTAGAGCGCCGAGACGTCGGAGTAGCGCAGCTCCCGCGCGAGCGCGCCCATCGAGTCGGCCGAGACCAGGCGCTGCAGGGGCAGCCCGGTGCGGCGCGCCTCCCGGGTGATCGAGTCCTTGCCGCCCTCGATCGCCTCCTCGCGGCGCTCCTTGGCGAACCACTGCTTGATCTTCTGCTTGGCCCGGGGCGAGGCGACGAACCCGAGCCAGTCGCGCGACGGGCCGGCGCCCTCGGCCTTCGAGGTGAAGATCTCGACGACCTCGCCGTTCTCGAGCTGGCGCTCCAGCGCGACGAGCCGTCCGTTGACGCGGCTGCCGATGCACTTGTTGCCGACCTCGGTGTGCACCGCGTACGCGAAGTCGACCGGGGTGGAGCCGTGCGGCAGCGTGATCACGTCGCCCTTGGGCGTGAACACGAAGATCTCGCGGGTCGCGAGGTCGTAGCGCAGCGACTCGAGGAACTCCCCCGGGTCCGCCGCCTCCCGCTGCCAGTCGAGGAGCTGGCGCATCCACGCCATCTCGTCGATCTCGAGGCCGCCGCCGCCGTGGGAGCCCTTGGTCTCCTTGTAGCGCCAGTGCGCGGCAATGCCGTACTCGGCGGTGCGGTGCATCTCGTGGGTGCGGATCTGCACCTCGAGGGGCTGCCCGTCCGGCCCGATCACCGTGGTGTGCAGCGACTGGTACACCCCGAACCGCGGCTGGGCGATGTAGTCCTTGAAGCGCCCCGGCATGGGCTGCCACAGCGCGTGGACCATCCCCATCGCGGCATAGCAGTCGCGCACGTCCTCGACGAGGATGCGCACGCCCACCAGGTCGTGGATGTCGTCGAAGTCCTTCCCCTTGACGATCATCTTCTGGTAGATCGAGTAGTAGTGCTTGGGACGTCCGAGCACCTCGGCCTTCACCCGCGCGGCCTCGAGCTGACCCGACACCTCGGCGATCACGGTGCTCAGGTAGGTGTCGCGGCTCGGGGCCCGGTCGGCGACCAGGCGGACGATCTCGTCGTAGCGCTTGGGGTGCAGGATCGCGAACGCGAGGTCCTCGAGCTCCCACTTGATCGTCGACATCCCCAGCCGGTGCGCCAGCGGAGCCAGCACCTCGAGGGTCTCGCGGGCCTTCGTGGCCTGCTTCTCCGGCTTGAGGAAGCGCATCGTGCGCATGTTGTGCAGCCGGTCGGAGAGCTTGATGACGAGCACCCGCGGGTCGCGCGCCATCGCGACGACCATCTTGCGGATGGTCTCCGCCTCCGCGGCCGCGCCGAGCTGGACCTTGTCGAGCTTGGTGACGCCGTCGACGAGGTGGGCGACCTCGGCGCCGAAGTCCGCCGAGAGCTTCTCCAGCGAGTAGTCGGTGTCCTCGACGGTGTCGTGCAGCAGCGCCGCGACCAGCGTCGTCGTGTCCATGCCCAGCTCGGCGAGGATGGTGGCGACGGCGAGCGGGTGCGTGATGTAGGGGTCGCCCGACTTGCGCATCTGGCCCTCGTGGAAGGCCTCCGCGGTGTCGTAGGCGCGCTGGAGGGTGGCCAGGTCGGCGCTGGGGTGCAGCTCGCGGTGGACGGTGGCGAGCGGCTCGAGGACCGGCTTGACCGGTCCGCTGCGCTGCGCGGTGATCCGCCGGGCGATGCGGGCACGCACCCGGCGGGTGGCCGAACGCGGCCGTCCGCCCGCCGTCCCGTTCCCGGTGGTGCTCGACGCGCTCGGCTCCAGCCGCTGCGCCTCGCGCGGCTCGCTCGTCCCCACCGTCGGGGTGCCGTCGGCGCCCTCGGGCCCGATGGTCGCCGCGGCCCCGTCGCGCCCGACCGTGCCCGCGTCGGCGCGCTCGGCCGTGTCGGTCGCCGGCCCCACGTTCTGGCTCATTGGCGAGCACCTCCACTGGTCGAGCCGCTGACGGGCTCTCCTGGACCGGGAACGGATCCCCGGTCCGGAATCCTTCCAGCGTAGGTCACGACGCCGTCGACGTCCGCTGCGCGACCGCCCGAGTGGGACGAGAGGTCACCCTCCGTCGCTCGCGCGCCGAGCCCGGACGGCGGGCCGACCCGGCCATCGGTGACCGGTCGCTCACAGGGCCACGGCGGCCGTCCGCCGCGCGGCCACGGCGCGGCGGGCCGGGGCGAGGACGACGCGGTGCTCGGGACCGGCGGCAGCGCGGCCGGCGTGCGGCGCGAAACCCGCGGCCACCACGACGACGAGCCAGGGCCCCCGCTCCTCGCCGACCGGCACCGTGAAGCGCCCACCCGCGCCGGCGTCGGTCCGGAGCCGGCCGAGCTGGCGTCCGTGCGGGTCGACGACGGTCACGACGGCGTCCAGGCCCCGGTCCCCCTCGTCGGTCACCCGTCCACGCACCGCGCACCTCGCGGTGCCGGCCGCAGCCGGCCCCGCGAGGTGCGGTGTCGCCGGGTCGCCCCGGCCCGTCGCGCCCGACGGGCCGACCGGGTGCACCGTCGGGTCGACCTCGTGGAGGGCGAGCAGGGCGCCGTGCAGGGCGGAGAGCTCGCCGACGAGCAGCTCCGGGGTGTTCCCGGCACGCGCCGGCCCCTCCGCGTGCTCCCCCGGATCGCGACCGTCCGCCAGCGCGTCGACGAGGCCCTGGACGGCGCTCATCGCCTCCTGCACCGTCGCGTGGCGATCCCGCGGGGCGTCCACCGCGCCCGCCACGGCGTCCTCCACGGCATGGATCACCGCCCGGACCCGTGCCGCGCACCGCACCCACGCCGACAGCCGCCCGGTGACCGCCGCGCGCCGGGTGGGAGCCCCGGGGACGCTCCGCAGCGAGAGCGGTAGTCCGATGAGGGCGAGCTGGTGCACCGCGGCGTCCAACGAGCGGACCCGGGCGTGCAGGTCGACGGGCTCGCCGTCGGCACCCGTGCTCCCCGGGCCGTCGCGCAGCACCGTCGCGACGTCGAGGGTGGCCGCGCGCAGCTCCTCGGCGAGGCGCGCGCAGGCGGCCTGCTCGGCGGCGGCCGCCGACGCCGGAAGGAACGACACCGCCACCACGCCGCCCACCAGCGCGCCCAGCGCCGTCTCGCCGACCCGCAGCGCGAGCAGGCCGTCGCTGTAGGACCCGAGCAGCTCGTAGAGCTCCGCGACCATGATCGTGATCGCGAACGCCAGGCAGGTGTAGGAGACCCGGAACAGGTAGAAGCCGACGAAGATCGCGCCGAGGATGACCGTCAGGGACACCACGGTCGAGGAGCCCAGCACCGGCACCACGACGAGGGCCACGGCCACGCCGACGGCCGTGCCGGCGGCGCGCTGCAGGGCCTTGCGCACGGTCTCCGCGGCCGTGGCCGTGCCGGTGAAGGCGAGGAAGCACGCCAGCACCGCCCAGTACCACCGCTGACCGGACAGGGCGTCCCCGAGCGCGATCGACAGACCGCCGGCGAGGGCGATCTGGAGGGCCTGGCGGGTGGTGAGCAGCAGCTTCGGGCCGGCGTCCTCGGGCGCCACCATGGGCCCGACCGTCACCGCGCTGCCGGGGAGGAAGCCCGCGAACAGCTCGGCGGCCGGCGTGAAGGGCGCAGCGCGACCGCCGCTCCGTGCGGGGGCGGGCGTGGCACGGCGGTCGTCGTCGAGGACCTCGTCGAGCCGACGCAGCGCGTCCTGGACCGCCCCGACGTCGGGCGGGCGCACGTCCTGCGGCGGGGTGTCGAGCAGGCGGGCGAGGGCGCCCTCGACCCGCAGGATCGCGGCGCGCACCGCGGGGGCGTGCGCGGGGTCCACGAGCGAGCGCGGAACGGCGAGCTGCCCGTCGACGAGCACCGCGACCTCGTCGACACAGAGCAGGGCGCGGTCCGGGGTACCCGCCCGCCCGGTCCAGCGCTGCCAGGGGGATCGCGCAGCCGGGTCCCGGTGCTCGAGCGCGGCGATGCGGACCCGTGCCCTGAAGGCCTGGACCATGCGCCGCATCCGCCGCGCCGGACGCTGGGGCGCGACGAGCAGCGCGATCACCAGCAGCAGCACCGTCGTGCTCGCCACCGCCACCAGGACCACCGGCAGCTGCGCGAACCCGAGCTGGAGGAACAGGGCCATGAAGTAGCCCATCCAGATGACCATGCCGCAGGCGAACGCGCGGGGACCGAAGCGCCGCACCCACACCACGACGAACATGACCACGACGAAGAGCGAGAGCGAGAGCACCCGGTGGCGGTCTACCAGCGTGCTCAGCGCGATGCCCGCGACCATGGCGACCGGCAGGCAGAGCTGGGTGACCACCCGGCCGCGCGTGGTCGGGTCGGCCGCGGTGAACGTCGTCATCATGGTCAGCACCGCGCCGAGGACGACCACGACGATCGCCGCGGTCCCGTGGAGCCCGAGCGCGCTCGCGAGCAGGGCGGACACCGCGAGTGCGACGGCGAGCGAGAGCGCGGCCCGCGTCGCGAGCGCGATGCGCACGTTGCCGGGATCGGAGGCGAGGATCCGCTCACCCCACGAGATTTCGCCCGGCATCGCCCTCCCTCGTCGCTCGCCGGGGACGATGTTAGCTGTGCGAACCATCCACCGGGAGGTCGACGGGGTCCGGAGGGCGAGATGTGGCGGATTCCCCAGGACGGGATGCGGCGTCTAGCGCTGCAGGACCGCGTGCAGGGGCCGGCCGTCGAGACGGCTGCGACCGTCGAGCTCGGACAGCTCCAGGACGACCGCGAGGGAGACGACGGAGGCGCCGCACTCCTCGACCAGCCCGCAGGCCGCCCCCGCGGTGCCCCCGGTGGCGAGGACGTCGTCGACGAGGAGCGCCCGCGCCCCGGGCTCGAGCACGCCGGCCGGCAGCTCGAGGGTCGCCGATCCGTACTCGAGGTCGTAGGACCGCGACGCGGCGACGGCGGGCAGCTTGCCCTGCTTGCGGACCGGGACGATGCCGAGCCCGAGTGCCTGCGCGACGGCGGCGCCGAGCAGGAAGCCGCGGGCCTCGATCCCGATCACCACGTCGACGGGGCTCCCCGCCAGCGTGCCGCCGAGCAGCCGTGTCGTCGCCGCCAGTCCCGCGGCGTCGGCGAGCACCGTCGTCAGGTCCCAGAAGAGGATGCCGGGCTTCGGGAAGTCCGGCACCGTGCGCAGCAGGTCCGCGACGAGCCGGCGGTCGTCGTCGGGCTCCGGGGTGGGGCTCACCGCCGCCGCTTCCCGCTCGGACGCCCCGTCTTCCCGGCCGGCCGGGCACCGGGCCGCGGCGCGCTGCCGGCACGGCGTGGAGTCGGATCCGTGCGCCGGCCGCCCGGAGTCCCGTCCCGACCACCCCGCCCGCCGGCGGCGGCGGCGACCGCGCCGGTGTCGAGGACGTCGGTCGGCTCCCCGGTGGTGACCTCAGCGCCGGTCCCCTGCGGGGCGTCGGCGGCCCCGGCACGGCGCGCGTTCTTCTCCCGCCGCGCGGCCACCCGCTGCGCCTGCTGGGCCCAGACCCGGTCGCGCATCGCGAGGTCGACCACGATCGGCGTCGCGAGCAGCACCGACGACGCCGTGCCGATGAGCGTCCCGACGAGCTGGACGAGAGCCAGGTCGCCGAGGACCCCGACCCCGAGCAGCACGACGCCGACGACGAACAGCCCGATGAGCGGGAGCGCCGCGATCAGCGAGGTGTTGATCGAACGCATCAGGGTCTGGTTGACCGCGAGGTTCGCCGCCTCCGCGTAGGTGCGCCGGGTGAGTCCCTGCAGGCCGCGGGTGTTCTCGCGGACCTTGTCGAACACGACCACGGTGTCGTAGAGCGAGAACCCGAGGATCGTCAGCAGCCCGATCACCGTGGCCGGGGCCACCTCGAAGCCGACGAGCGAGTACACACCCGCAGTGACGACGATGTCGTTGATCAGCGCGATGATCGCCGCGATCGCCATCCGGCGTTCGAAGTAGAACGCCAGGTAGGCGGTGACCAGGGCGAGGAACACGACCAGCGCGATGAGCGCCTGCCGGGTGATCTCCCCGCCCCAGCTCGCGCTGACGGCGCTGTTGCTGACGGCGTTCTGGTCGGGCGCACCGGAGCTGCCGAGCGGCTGGAACCGTTGGAAGAGCGCCTGGTCGAGCGCGACCTGCTCGGCCTCGGAGAGCCGGTCGGACTTGATGACGATCGTCGCCGTGCCGCCCGTGCCCGCCACCTGCACCGACTCCGCCGGGCGCCCGACGGCCTGGTCGAACACCTGCTGCACCTGGCTCGTCTCCGCGACGCCGGTGGCACCGCGGGCCGGGAACTGCACCGAGGTCCCGCCCTCGAAGTCGATCGAGAAGTTGAACCCGCGCAGGACCATCGACAGCACGCACACCAGCACGAGCGCGCCGAACACCAGATACCAGGTGCGCGAACGACCGACGATGTCGAGGCCGCCGTTGCCCTCGTAGAGCCGGTCGAGGCGGCTGCGGCGCCCGCGGGCGGAACGCCGGGTGGGAGCGGCGTCCGGTGCCTCGTCGCCCGGGACCTCGGCGTCGTGGTCGCGCTCGTCCGCGGGGACGTCCCCGTCGAGCTCGCCGGGGACGTGGGCGTCGACGACGTCGTTGCGGCGACGGCCGGACCGGCCGGTGGGGCGGGTCATCGGGTACCTCCGCGGCCGGAGCCGCTGCGCTGGCTCCGATCGCCGGGAGCGGTCGGACGACGGGTCTGGCCGGGCCGGGCGCCGGGGCGGGGCGCGCCGCCTCCTCCCCCGGGCCGTGGGCCGACGCCGGGTCGCGTGCTCTGCGAGGCGACCTTCCCGAGGCCGGACCAGGCGGGGCTCGCGAACAGGCGCGAATTCGACGCCAGGGCCAGCAGGGGGTGGGTCACGAGGAACACCACGACGAGGTCGAGGACCGTGGACATGCCGAGGGTGAAGGCGAAGCCGCGCACCTGGCCGATGGCCAGGACGTAGAGCACCACCGCGGCGAGGAAGCTCACCGCATCGGCGGAGAGGATCGTGCGTCGGGCCCGGGTCCAGCCGCGCGGCACCGCGGAGCGGAAGCTCCGTCCCTCGCGCATCTCGTCCTTGATGCGCTCGAAGAAGACCACGAACGAGTCCGCCGTGATGCCGATCGCCACGATGAAGCCGGCCACACCCGAGAGGTCGAGCGTGAACCCGATGCTGCGCCCGAGCAGGACCAGCACCGCGTAGACGATCACGCCGGAGAGGACCAGCGACAGGATCGTCAGCACGCCCAGCGCGCGGTAGTAGAAGAGCGAGTAGACGAACACCAGCACCAGGCCGATGACCCCCGCGATGAGCCCGGCCTCCAGCGACGCGAGCCCGAGCGTGGCGGAGATCGTCTGGGCGTCCGAGGTGTCGAACGACAGCGGCAGCGACCCGTACTTGAGCACGTTCGCGAGGTCGGTCGCCGACTGCTGGTTGAAGTTCCCGCTGATCTGCGAGGTGCCGCCGGGCTGGGCCGCCTCGATCGTCGGGGCGGAGACGACCTGCGAGTCGAGGGTGAAGGCCACGGCCTTGCCGATGTTCGCGGAGGTGTACTGCGCCCAGACACCGGCGCCCGTCGACTTGAAGGTCACGTTGATGACGTAGCCCGCGCCCTGCTGGTTGGGCGCGGCGACCGCGTCCGCCACCTCGGTGCCCGAGAGGATCGAGGGCCCGAGCACGTACTTCGCGGCGCCGTTGCGGTCGCAGGCCACCAGCGGCTTCGTCGGGTCGTCGTAGCCGCGCAGCGGGTCCTCGGCCGCGCAGTTGAGCGTCTGCAGGGCCTGGGCCTGGACGGCCGGGTCGGTGCTCTGACGGGTCGCCTTCGCCGCCGCGATCGCCGCCGCCTGGCGCGGGTCCTGCGAGGTCCCGCCGCCCGTCGGTGCGCCCCCGCCGGGCGGGGCGGGCGGGGTCGGCGCCTGCACCGGCAGGCGCACGCTCTGGCCCGCGGGCGCCTGGCCCGGCGTGCCACCACCGCTGCCGCCCTGGCTCGGCGGGGTCTGACCGGGCTGGGCCTGTCCTGCGGTGGCGCCCGGGGCGGGCTGCGGCGTGGCGGCCAGCGGACCCTGCACGACGGGCCGGAAGTACAGCCGTGCCGTCTGCCCGAGGCTGCGTGCCTGGTCACCGGCCGTCCCCGGGACCGTGATGACCAGGTTGTTGCCGTTCTGCACCACCTCCGCGCCGGAGACACCGAGCCCGTTGACGCGCTGCTCGATGATCTGGCGTGCGAGGTTGAGCTGGTCGGGCGTGGGGGCGGCACCGGTCTCGGTGCGGGCGGTCAGCGTGACCGTCGTGCCGCCCTGCAGGTCGATCCCGAGCTTCGGGGTCGGCGACCCGTCCCCGGTGAGGAACACCAGCGCGTAGAGGACCACCACGATCCCCGCGAAGGCGGCGAGGTAGCGGCCCGGCTGGAACCGGACGGTGGGAGGGGCCACGCTGCGTACTCCAGGGTCGTGCGACGGTCGGGTCCTCGGACGCGTCCCCGCCGCGCGCACCCGGGCCGCCGTGGCAGCGGGATGACCGGCACCGGGTCGTGTCACGGCACCGGCACCACCCGGTCACACCCGCGGGACACGCCGGGCGGCGCGCGCCGAGGACCTCCTCGGCAGGGTAGGCCGCCACCGACCGGGTGACCGCACCCGGCCCGGTGAGCCCCCTGCCGCGCCGTGCGGTAGAGGCTCGCCCGGGCGTCAGGACGCGGGGCGCCGTCCGGGGCTCAGGACGAGGACCGCGTGTCGTCCGGCGTGGTCGAGCGCGCGGACACGCCGTTCGTGCCGTTGCTGCTCGGGGCCGCCGTGGGATCCGAGAAGCCGGGGTCGCGCTGGGCGTCGTGCGGCTCGGACGCCGCGGCCGGGACGCCGTTCGAGGAGACCGCGCTCGTGCCGGTGGTGGGGTGGGCCGGGGCGGGGTCGGTGAGCTCGGCGTGCTCGGTCTCGAGGTGGTGGTCACCCGGCACCGTGTCGAGGTCGGCGGCGAGCTTCTCGCGCACGGCGGCACGCAGCCAGGTGGTGATGACCTCGGGGGCGATCTCGAGGTCGATGGTCTTCGCGTCGTCGGTGTCGACGACGGTGCCGCTGATCCCGCAGGTCATGACGACCACGTCGCCGACCGAGATCGAGCTCTGCAGGCTCTGCTGCTGTCGCTGCTGCTTCTTCCGCTGGCGGTTCGAGAAGAAGATCATGCCGATCATGAAGACGATCAGCAGAGGGAAGAGGAGGTCCATCTCGCTCCGTTCGGATCCGTGCGGTCCGACCGACCGCACTACCCGCGATCCGTCGTACGTACTCCCCCCGAGTCTGCCAGCTCATCCGAACAACGTCGGCGGGCCCTGGTCGTCGACTTCGTCCGGGTCGTCCTGTTCGGGGGGCGTCTCCCCCAGGTGTCGCCACGCCGCGGGCGTGGCGACCCGCCCGCGGGGCGTGCGCGCGAGCATGCCCGCCCGCACCAGGTAAGGCTCGCAGACCTCCTCCACGGTGCCCGGTTCCTCCCCCACGGCGACCGCCAGGGTGGAGACCCCGACCGGGCCGCCGGCGAAGGAGCGGACGAGGGCGGCCAGCACAGCGCGGTCGAGCCGGTCCAGGCCCAGCTCGTCGACGTCGTAGACCGCGAGTGCCGCCCGGGCCACCTCCCGCGTGACGGTGCCGTCCGCGCGCACCTCGGCGTAGTCCCGCACGCGGCGCAGCAGACGGTTGGCGATGCGCGGCGTGCCCCGCGAGCGGTGGGCGATCTCCCGCCCGCCGTCGGGTCGCAGGTCGACCTCGAGGATCTGCGCGCTGCGGGCCACGACGAGCTCGAGGTCCTCCGGCTCGTAGAACTCCATGTGGCCCGTGAACCCGAACCGGTCGCGCAGCGGCCCCGTGAGCGCGCCGGCCCGGGTCGTCGCGCCGACCAGCGTGAACGGGGCGACGTCGAGGGGGATGGACGTCGCCCCGGGACCCTTGCCGACGACGATGTCGACCCGGAAGTCCTCCATGGCGAGGTAGAGCATCTCCTCCGCCGGCCGCGCCATGCGGTGGATCTCGTCGATGAACAGGACGTCGCCCTCGACCAGGTTGGAGAGCATCGCCGCGAGGTCACCCGCCCGCTCCAGCGCCGGGCCGCTGGTGATGCGGACGGCGCTGCCCAGCTCGGTGCCGATGATCATTGCGAGGCTGGTCTTGCCGAGCCCTGGAGGGCCCGAGAGCAGGACGTGGTCCGGGGGTGTCCCCCGTCGCAGCGCCCCCTGCAGCACGAGGTCGAGCTGTTCGCGGACCCTCGGCTGTCCGATGAACTCGGCGAGCCGCGCGGGCCGCAGGCGGTTCTCCAGGTCCGACTCGCCGACCTCGCGCGTCGCCGCCAGCGCCCGCTCCAGGTCGGCCGAGAGCTCGTCCCCGCTCACCGCGCGTCCTCCGCCGTCATCGACCGGGGCCCAGGCGGTGCAGCGCAGCCCGCAGCACCGCGGACGATCCCGCACCCTCCCCGAGGTCGCCCACCGTCTCGTCCACCGCCTTCTCCGCGGGCTTGACCGCGAATCCCAGCCCCACCAGGGCCTCGACCACCTGGTCACGCATCGTCCCGCCGGCCACGACCGAGGGCGTGGACGCGTCCACCGCGTCGAGGACGTCGGCGCCGCCCGGCTCGGGCGGGGCGACCTTGTCCCGCAGCTCGACGACGAGGCGCTCGGCGCCCTTGCGCCCGATGCCCGGCACGCTCATCAACGTGGTGAGGTTGCCGTCGGCGAGCGCCCGGGAGAGCGCCGCCGGATCCAGCACCGCGAGCGTGGCCAGGGCGAGGCGCGGACCGACGCCGGTGACGGTCTGCAGCAGACCGAACAGCTCCCGCTCGGCGGCGTCGGCGAAGCCGTAGAGGGTCAGCGAGTCCTCACGCACGACGAGCGCGGTGTCCAGCCGGGCGCTCTGCCCGCGCCGGAGCCCGGCCAGCGTGGTGGGGGTGGCCTGCACCGCCATGCCCACCCCGCCGACCTCGACGACCGCGTGGTCCAGGCCCACCGAGAGGACCTCCCCGCGCACTGACGAGATCACCACCCACCTCCCTGCTGATCCACCCAACGGCGAACACCTGTTCGAGCGGGACGCTACCGCGCACCCCCGACGGTGTCGGCAGCGCCACGCGGGGGCGCCCTCGGTCGGGCGCCCTCGGTCGGGCGCCCCGGTCGGGCGCCCCGGTCGGGCGCCCCGGCCGGAGCGAGCGGTCCGTTCGCGCGGATAGAAGCAGCGAGAGTGCCGTTCGCTCCGGCGGGATCAGCGCTCCCGGGCTGCCCGTGCACCCGCGGCCGCGACCCGTCGCGCGGCGGCGAGGCGGGACGCGTGGTTCCTGGCCACCTCCGCGGCGCGCGCCTCGGCCTCGGCCAGCCGGGCGCTCATGGGGGCGCGCCAGCAGTGGCACACCGCGAGCGCCAGGGCGTCCGCGGCGTCGGCGGGTCGGGGCGCCGACTCCAGCGCGAGCACCCGCTGCACCATGGCGGTGACCTGGGCCTTGTCCGCCCGTCCGGACCCCGTCACCGCGGCCTTGACCTCGGAGGGGGTGTGGAAGGCGACCGGCAGGCCCGCCCGTCCGGCGACCAGGGCCACCACCCCACCCGCCTGTGCCGTCCCGATGACCGACCGGACGTTGTGCTGGCTGAACACCCGCTCCACGGCCACGACGTCCGGCCGGTGCTCGGCGATCCAGCGCTCCACGGCGTCCGCGACGGCGGTCAGCCGGGCGGCGACCTCGTGATCGGGCGGGGTGCGGACGACGTCGACGGCGACGGCACGCACCGTGCGCCCGCCCGCGCCCTCGACCACTCCGAGCCCGCAGCGCGTCAGCCCGGGGTCCACGCCCAGCACCCGCATGGCGGGCACGCTACCGATCGGTCAGGTCGCGTCACGCCGGCGACGCGCCCGCCACCACCGGGCCGGGGACCGAAGTCTCAGCGCAGCGCCCAGGCCGGGACGTCGCGGGCCCGCTCGGTGTACGCCCCGACCGGACGGGATCACCGTGACGGAAGGTCATGCTGATCCGCGGACCCGCGCCCGGCTCCTTGGGCACGGTGTGCTGCCACTCGTGCTGGCACCGCCCACCCATCACCAGCAGGTCCCCGCCGCACAGGGTCAGCCACCGGGTGCCGCCCCCCGCCAGGGCGCGCAGCCCGAAGCGGCGCGGCGCCCCGAGCGAGACGATCGCGACGACCGGCCGCGGATGCACGAAGCGCACCCGGTCACCGTGCCAGGCCACCGAGTCCGCCCCGTCCCGGTAGTAGTTCGCCGACACCCGGTCGAACGGCTCGCGGTAGCGCTGCGCCAGGGCCGCCGCGAGGTGCTCGCTCGGCGAGGGCGCCTCCTCCAGCGCCCAGCCGCAGGTCAGGCGCGGCTCCACGATCTCCTGCGTGAACATCCGCCGACGGCGCTGGGCCCACGCCACCGCGCCCACGAGCTCGTCGAACCACACGTCCGCGGCGGGCATCCACCCCGGCACCACGTCGACCCACGAGCGCTCGTCGAGCCGGGTGCGGTGCAGCCCGTCCCACGACACGTCCGCCGGCGCGGTGGGCAGGGCGTCCGCCGCGAGCCGGCCGGGCTCGTCCGGGACCGCGTCGAACAAGGAGGGAGTGAACACCGCCGTCATGCGCTAGAGTCGAACACATGTTCGAGGTGACGGCAAGCCCCCCGCCCGGTGGGTGCGGCCGGCCCGGCGGTGGGTACGGAGCGGGTCATGAGCGCGAAACGAGCCGTCGTCCACGGCGCGGTGCAGGGGGTCTTCTACCGGGCGAGCGCGGAGCAGGAGGCGCAGCGGCTGGGCGTCGCGGGCTGGGTGCGCAATCTCTCCGACGGCTCGGTCGAGCTGCTGGCGGAGGGCGACGACGCGGCGGTGGAACAGATGATGGCCTGGGCGGGCCGTGGGCCCAGCCGCGCCGAGGTCACCCAGGTCGACGTCGAGGACCGCCCCGAGGAGGGGCTCTCCGGGTTCGAGCAGCGCTAGGCGCACACCGGTCCGCCGGCAGGCGCGCGGCGACCGCGGCGCGGGCCTCGTGTCGGGGCGTCGTGGTGTGCTGACCGCCGTGCCGTCCTCGTCGCCCTCCGCGCCCGCCACGACGTGGCGCCGCGTCCTGGCGCGCCGCCTCCGTCGCCACTTCCTGTCCGGCCCACCCGCCGCCACGCCGCATGAGGTGGCAGACCGCCTGCTCGGCGTGCAGGCGCAGGTCCCGTCCTGCGCGGAGCAGGCCGTGGCGGTGCGAGGGCCCGCCGCGTGCGCGGTCCGCGCCGGGCTCGACGAGGGGTCCCTCCTGCGCACCTGGGCGGCCCGCGGCACCCTCCACCTGCTCACCGCGGACGCGGCGCCCGCGCAGCTCGCCCTGCTCGCCGCCGCCCGCACGTGGGAGAAGGGGGCCTGGCAGCGGCGGTTCGCGACCGCCGCGGAGCTCGGGCGCCTCGCCGAGCTCGTCGCGGAGATCCTGCCCGGGCGATCGCTCACGCGCGACGAGCTGGTCGCCGAGCTCGACCGGCAGGTGACTCCCGGGCTCGCCGCACGGCTCGGTTCGGGGTCGGGCACGCTGCTCAAGCCCCTCGCCTGGCAGGGCCTGCTCGTCAACGGCGAGCCCCGCGGCACCCGGCCGACCTTCACCGACCCCGCCACTCGGACCGGGCGCCCGTTCGCGCTCCCGGAGCCCGACGCCGCGGCCCGGGTCCTCGTGCCCGCCTACCTCGACGCCTACGGCCCCGCGGGCCCGACGGCCTTCGACGCCTGGCTGTTGCGGGGAGGGACCGCCCGCGCCACGCTGCGGCGGTGGTTCGCCGAGCTCGTCGAGGACGGCGTCATCAGCCCGGTGACCGTGCACGACGACCTCCCCGGCCCGGGCGCGGGCCCGGACACCGAGCAGCGCTACGCGCGGTCTACCGATCTCGACGAGCTGATCGGCGACCCGCCCGACCTGCGCGCGTTCGACGACGAGGTGCGGCTCCTGCCCGCGTTCGACCAGTGGGTCCTCGGGCCCGGCACCCGCGAGACCGCGATCCTCGCCGCGGAGCACCGGGCCGCGGTGAGCCGGACCGCGGGGTGGATCGCCCCGGTGGTCGTGCTCGGCGGGCGGGTCGTCGGGACGTGGAACGGGACCGACGACGGGGTCGGAGCACAGTGATCCGCGGGCGAGCGGACACCCGGCGCCGCCGCCCGTCCGGGGGTTGCGCCGCGATCGGCTTCGGGTACCCACGGACGGCAACGGGTCGAGCCCGACCCGGACCCGGCATCGAGAGGAGACGCCGTGAGCGACGCCGACAAGGTCGAGAACAAGGGCGAGGAGCTCAAGGGCAGGGCGAAGGAGGCCGCCGGCGGAGCAGTCGGCAACGAGTCCCTCGAGGCCGAGGGCAAGGCTGACCAGACCAAGGGCAACATCAAGCAGGCCGGCGAGAAGATCAAGGACGTCTTCAAGGACTGAGCACGTCCGGTGTCCGACGGCGCCCGCGGCCCCGGCCCCGGGCGCCGTCGTGTCACCACCCGCTCTCCGGCGAGGCCGGTCACTCGCCGCCGCCCTCCACCCGCCGATGAGGTCCATCCGGGTGACACACGAGCATCGTCGTCATCGCGAGGAACCGCCGGGAGTTACCGTCCGCGCGTGCGCGACCAGGACCGTGCGACCCCGACGACCGCCGTGGTCGTCGTCGGCGCGGGCGTCGTCGGGCTGTCGTGCGCCGTGACCCTCGCCGAGGCGGGTCACCGCGTGCGCGTCTGGACCGCGCACGACCCGACGGCCACCGCGTCCGCGCACGCCGGCGGGGTCTGGAAGCCGACGTACCAGGCGCCGCTCGCCGCGTCCCTCGCGTGGGCGTCCCGCTCCCTCGAGCGCTACCGGCACCTGTCGGCCGACCCCGCCACCGGCGTACGGATGGTGGATGCGCTCACCGTCGGTGAGGTGCCCGACCGACACGCCCTCCCGCCCCAGCTCTCGATGCTCCCCGACCTCGGCACCCCGGCCTCGCTGCCCCCGGGCTTCGACCGCGGGCTGAGCCACCGCTCCCCCGTGATCGACCTGCCGCGGCACCTCCGATGGATGGTGGAGCGCCTGGGCGCCCTCGATGCCGCCATCGAGATCCGGCCCGTCGAGTCGCTCGACGCGGCGCTCGCCGAGGCACCCGTCGTCGTCCTCGCCGCCGGCCTCGGGGCCCGGGACCTCGCGGGAGACCCCACGGTCCGCCCGGTGTTCTGCCAGTATGTGGTCACGGACAACCCCGGGGTGCACCGGGCCCTCGCCGAGATCTCCGACACGCGCCGGTGGACGTCGATCATCCCGCAGGCCGACCGCATCCACCTCGGCGGCGTCCGCGTGCCGGGGCGCACCGACGCCTCCCCCGATCGCGAGGAGGCCCGGGAGATCCTCCGGCGCTGCCGCGAGGCCGAGCCGGCGCTGCAGGACGCGCGGGTGCTCCGCGTCGACACCGGCATCCTGCCGGCACGTCCGACGACGCGGGTGGAGGCCGAGCGGCGCGCGGAGGGCCTCGTCGTGCACGACTACGGCCACGGCGGGAGCGGGCTCTCACTGTGCTGGGGCACCGCCCACGAGGTCGCGCGGCTCATCGCCGCCCACACCGACGCCGCCGTCGAACGACCCTCGGCCTGAGAGCCCGGATTCCAGACCACCTCCCGGGCGCGCCTGTCCGGGTGCGCCGTGCGTGCCATGTCGACCAGCGTAGGTGCGCGATGATGGTCCCGTGCTGTTCGCCCAGCGCTTCGCCGACCCGATCGCGCACGGCGAGGTCGACCTGACCTTCCGGCGCTGGAAGCGCGCCCAGGTGCGGCCGGGACGCCCGTACCGCACGCCCGTGGGTCGGCTGCAGGTCGACGACGTGGCCGAGGTCGACCCGGCGGAAGTCACCGCCGACGAGGCACGTCGCGCCGGCTTCGACACCGTCGACGCGCTGCTCGCCGAGGCCGGCCGCCACGCCGAGGAGGCCACGCCGCTCTTCCGTGTGCGGTTCCACCGGCTCGACGAGCCGGACCCCCGCAGCGAGCTGGCGGCGAGCGAGCCGTCGCCGTCGGAGGCCGCGGTGGTCGCCGGGAAGCTCGACGCCATGGACCGGCGCAGCGCCCACGGCCCGTGGGCGTGGTCCACGCTGGGGGCCATCGCGGCCCAGCCGGGCCGCCGCGCCCCGGACCTCGCGGCGGCGTTCGGTCGCGAGACCGCTCCGTTCAAGGCCGATGTCCGCAAGCTCAAGGCGCTGGGCCTGACCCACTCGCTCCCGGTCGGCTACGAGCTCTCGGCGCGCGGGCGGGCCGTCCTCGCGGCGCGGGAGTGACGCGGTGGCCGACGACCTCGTCGTCCGCCTCCACGGCGGACCGGATCGCGAGGGCGAGATCGACGCGGGCGGCCTGGTCGCGCTCGTCGGCGCCCTGCAGCTCCTGACCACACGGATCGCGCGCCATCTGGTCGACCAGAGCCGGCCCGGGCGCAGCGCCGGGGTGGTGGAACGGTCTGCCCGGTTGCGCCTCGTCGGTCTCGATGGCGGTGCGACGGTCCTGCGCTTCGCGGTCGGGGAGGACGACGTCCTCGGCGAAGGGTTGGAGCACGAGGTCACCGACGCGCTGTTCGAGCTGGTCCGGGGCCTGTGGAACGAGGTGCCGCCGGGGTGGACCACCCCACTGCTCGGGGAGGCCTGCGTGGACCTGCTCGACGCGCTGGAGCGGACCTCGCGGACGGCCTCGCTCGGTGGGAGCCGGTTCCGGGAGGCGAGCTTCCGGCCCGGCGACCTCTCCCGCGCCCGGTGGCCGCGCGCCGATCCGCCGAGGAGCTACGGAGCCGCCGAGACGATCCGCGGCCGCCTGGACCGGGTCGACCTGCGGCGCGGGGTGGTCCGGGTCCTCGACGACACCGGGCGGGACGTCGTCGTCGAGGGAGTGGTGTCCGAGACCGACCCGGCACTCTTCGGCACCACCCCCGACCCGGCTGCCGTCGCCGGCCTGCTCGGGCAGGAGGTGGTCGTCACCGGTCCCGCCAGCCACGGGCCCGGCGGGCTCCGGCTGCGGGGCGCGACGATCCGGCGCGCCTGAGCGGGAACCGATCGGGGCGCGCCGGCCTCCAAGGAGGTGCAGGCACCCGAACCCCCGCGGAGGCACTCGATGACACCGCCCGTCCCCTTGCCCGCCATCCCCGGCCGGCGGTCGGCGTGAGGCGGCCCACCGGTCGTCCGCGGCGCCGTCCGGTCCGCGTCGCGGGCGACCTCGACCGCGCAGGGCGGCGCCGGTGGGAGGCCGCCCTCGCGGCCGCGCGGGAAGCCGCCCGGATCAGCGACGACGCCGAGGAGGAGCTCACCGTCCAGCTCCCGCCCCCGTTCCTGGAGAGCGGCGCCCTGCCCCATCTCCTGGTCGGCGAGGAGCTCGACGCCGCGCCGGCGATCTTCGTCGCGGCCGTGACCCACGGCGTGCCGGGCGCCTCGGGCTGGTCGGTCGACGAGATCGGGCTGGTCGATGCGATCGGCACCGTGCTCACCTCGCTGCCCGGGGGCGACGACGCCGGCTCACCGGTCAGCGTCCTGGATGCCGGCGGGAGGCTCTTCCCGCTCTACTGGTCGACCACGCCGCCGCTCGAGGGCCGCACGGGCATCGGCGGCGCCCTCTACCTGGACCCCGACCTCGCGCCCGGCACCGAGCACGGCGAGGTGGTCGCCCTGTGCCGCGAGCGCTATCGGGTCACCGCCCTGCTGCGCGCGACCCGCAACGGCTGGGCGCCGTCCCCGCCGGTGGAGATCCCGGCGGTGCCCGACCCGCTGCCGACCGACGCGGTCCTGCTCGCGCGTCTACGTCCGCTCGGACCACCCGACACCTCGGCGTTTCCGCTGGTCGACTGACGCGGAGTCGGCCCGCGTCGTGCACGACGGAGCCCAGCCCTCGACTGAGGCACACCACCCATGAATCGCCCGGCCCAGAACCTGCCCCACGTGCTTGTGATCATCGGTCGAGGGCCTCCGGCGTGTCGAGGTAGGCCGCCACCGTCGGCGGACGCCGCCTCCCTCGGGTCCTCACACGGGGTCCCGCGCCCCCTCGCGCGGGTCCCTTCCCCGGCCCTTCCGGGGGGACCGGCCCGGCGCCGGCGGAGGAGGGGTCGCCCGACGCAGGTGGACCAGCGGGTACGGCCGCCCGTCGTCGTCGGTCGCGGACCGCCCGGTCTCGACGAAGCCGCGGCGCGCGTACCACTCCCGGGCGGCCGGGTTCTGCTCGTTCACGTCGACCGTGAGCACGGCGTGGTGGGCGGCCGCGTCGTCGAGCAGCGCGGTGCCGACCCCCTGCCCGTGCGCCGTTGGATCGACGAAGAGCCCGTCGACCGCACCGCCGGAGCCGATCAGGAAGCCCACCGGTCCCGCGGGGCCGGCCGCGACCCGGACGGCGGCCCGGGCCAGCTCGGCACGGGAGCGCGGTTCCAGCTCGTCGATCTCGGCCGGTCCGAGGAAGTGGTGGGTGGCCTCGACGGCACGCCGCCAGATCCCGACGAGCGCCTCGCGCTCGGCGGGGTCGACGTCACGGATCGTCCAGGCCACGCCGGCCAGCGTAAGGATTGACCCTCACGCCGGGTCAGGCCGCAGGCTCGTTCACCCTGACCGGGATGACGGTGACGGTGGGCCTGACGGTCGGCCAGGTGGCCGAGCGCTTCGCCGTCACGGTGCGGACCCTGCACCACTACGACGAGATCGGGCTGGCGCGCCCGAGCCGTCGCAGCGCGGCCGGGTACCGCCTCTACACCGACGCCGACATCACCCGCCTGCAGCAGGTCGTCGTGTACCGCCGGCTCGGGTTCGCCCTCGAGGACATCGCGTCGGTCCTCGACGATCCCGCCGCCGACGTCGCGGCGCACCTGCGGCGCCAGCGGGACGCGGTCACGTCCCGGCTCGACGAGCTCTCCGACCTCGTCGTGGCCATCGACCGAGCCCTGGAGGCGGAGATGTCGGGCGTCAATCTGACCCGCGAAGAGCAGAAGGAGCTCTTCGGGGACGGGTTCAAGGAGGAATACCAGGCCGAGGCGCGCGAGCGCTGGGGCGACACCGAGGAGTGGCGGCAGTCCCAGGCGCGCACGGCGCGGTACACGAAGGCGGACTGGGAGGCGATCAAGGCCGAGACCGACGCGGTCAACGCGGCCTTCGTGGCCGCGAAGCGCTCCGGCGCGCCCCCGGACTCCGCGACCGCGCTCGCCGCCGCGGAGGCCCACGGGCGGCAGATTCACGAGCGGTTCTACGACCTCTCGCCGGAGATGCACCTCTGCCTCGCGCGGATGTATCTCGCCGACGAGCGGTTCACGAGGTACTACGACGACCTCGAACCGGGGCTCGCGCAGTACGTGCACGACGCGATCGCAGCCTACCGGACGCGCTGAGCCGCTTCGTCGGGAAGGACATGTGGCGGAGGAACCGTGCGAACTCGTTGGCGGACCACGGCGACCGCTGCTAGCTTTTCCGGGACCGTGCGAGAGAACGAGGAGGTGGTACCCGTGAACGTATCGACATGGGTGCTCCCCTCCGGGGTCACGGTCGGATGATAGGTCGTTCGGGAGCGCCGTTCACGGCACTCCTGAAAGGCACGACCATGCACTTCACGTTTGAACAGCGCCTCGATGGCGGTGTCCTCGAGCGCGAGTTCACCCTCGACGAGATCCCCGGCCTTCTGTGGACGTCGGGACACGCACCGGCACCGCTGATCCTGCTCGGCCACCCCGGCGGACTGCACAAGATGTACCCCCGACTGGTGGCCAGGGCCCGGCACTGCGCGGCGGAGGGCTTCGCCGCGGCCACCATCGAGCTCCCCGGGAGCGGTGACCGGCCCCGTTCCGCCGTCGCCGAGGATGCCCGCGCCGACCTGCGCGGAGCGTTGGCAGCCGGCGAGCCGGTCGACGAGATCGTCGACCGGCTCGTCCTCCCGCTGGTCGACAAGGCGGTCCCGGAATGGCGGGCCACCCTGGACGCCCTCCTACGGCTGCCCGAGATCGGTGGCCCCGTCGGGTATGCGGGAGGTCTGATCGCCATCGGCCTCCGGCTGGCGGCCGTCGAGCCGCGCATCTCGGCCGCCCTTCTGTTCGCCGGGAGCTTCGTGCCCCGCACCATGTTCGAGGAGGCCCGACAGGTCACGATTCCGCTGCATGTCCTGCTGCAATGGGACGACGAGGGAAACGACCGACAACTGGCCCTGGACCTGTTCGACGCCTTCGGGTCCGAAGAGAAGACGCTGCACGCCAATATGGGCGGGCACACCGGCGTCCCGCAGTTCGAGGGGGACGACGCGAACCGCTTTTTCGCCCGGCACCTGAAGTGAGGCCGGGCGGTCACCCCGGCAGCAGATGATGGGAGCTGTCGGCCTGACCAACTCTTGGGCCCACGCCATGAGGCACTCAGCACGTGCCGCGCCGATCGTCGGGCAGGCACCACGAGGACGCGGAGCGACACGCCCCCGGGTTCGCGAGAGCCAGCCTGAGAGCGACCGGCTCACATCGGCGGTCGCCCTCGTCCGCTCGCCGACGCGGTTGATCGAGTTGCTCCGGTCGGCGGCTTGGATCATCACCGGGTTCGAACTAGTGTTCGAGTATGGCTGCGGAGGTCCTCGCGATCCCTCGCCGGCCCCGGGTCGACTTCGACGACATGGCCGCGGGGCCGGAGCTGACCGCTGCCCTCGACGAGGTCGACATGACCGCCCTGGTGGGGCAGGACGTGGCGGCCGGAGCGCGGGCGGCCGCGCGGGCGGCCAACCACGCGGACTGGCAGCGCCTGTCCTACCTCCACGAGATGTGCCGGGCCCGCGCCGGCAGCCTCGAGCGTGCCGAGGAACCCGACGCGGCGGTCGCCGCGGCCGCGTTCGGCTGGTCGATGGCCATGGCCAATGCGCAGCTCACGCTCGCGACGGGGGTGATCGAGCGGCTGCCCGACCTCGGGGAGGCGCTGTGGGAGGGGTGGCTCGAGCAGCGCAAGGCCGCGGTGTTCGTGACCGAGCTCGCCGACCTCGACGACGCCCAGGCCACCACCGTGGTGTCCACTGTGCTGCCAGCGGCGCCCCGGCTGCCGGTCCACCAGCTAACCGAGCGGGTGCTCGCCGCCGCGGAGGCGGTGGACCCGACGTTCGCCGAGCGGCGGCACGCCGCGGCCCGAGGGCGCGCCCGGCTGCGGACCTGGCTCGGGCCGGCCGGCACCGCGCACCTGTCGGTGTGTGACGCCGACCCGGAGATGGCCCAGGACGCCCACCTCTACGTCCAGACCCTCGCGCGGCGGATCCGTGCGCTGCTGCGCGCCGAGGGCCGGCGGGTGCGGCTGGGCTACATCGCCAGCCACGTCCTGCTCCGGCTCTCTGGCGGCACCCTGGCCGGCGCCGACGACGAGACCGTGATCGCGGCGATCGCCCAGGAGCTCGCGTACGACCCCTACGCCGCCAACGAGGCCCGCAACCCGGGCGGTCCCGACGACCCCGACGACCCCGACGACGGCCCGGCACCCGACGGCGGTCCGGACGGCGGCCCGGACGGCGGCCCCGACGGCGGCCCCGACGCCGGCCCGGACGGTGGCTCTCAGGGCGGCTCGAACTGTCCCGAGCGCGGTCCGGAGAGCCTGGCCGACTCGGAGGGCGAATGTCCGAGCGGCTCGCAGGGCGGACCCGACGAGGTGCGTTCTGACGAGCCTGACGAGACCTCCCGGGCGATCGGTGACCAGGGGCTCGAGGGCCGGCTGGCGGCCGCTGATCCCGCGTCCGCCGACGCCGACTCCGACTCCGGTCCGTCAGACCCGTGCTCCGGGCCTGACCCGACGGGGTCGGCGTGCGACCGCGGGCCGCTGCTGCCCGGGGTGGTGCTGCGGTTGCCGCTGTCGACCCTGCTCGGGCTCGACGACCGCCCGGGCGAGCTCCCGGGCTGGGGCCCGGTCACCGGCCACCGCGGCATGGACATCGCCCGACGCCGGCTCGGTGCCCGCTGCCAGCTGCTGCTCCACGACCCCACCGGGGCCCTGGAGTACCTGCTCGACCTCGGACCACCACCGGCCGCGACGACCAACCCCCGCCGCCACCAGACCGTCGAGATCACCGCCGAGACGGGGTTCTTCGAAGCGCTCGACCCCGACGACTACGACCCGCAGCGCCGCGGGCTGCTCAGGCGCGCCCGCACGGCCCTCGAAAACCTCCAGGCCCATCCCGACAACCACCCGGCACTCAGCACCGCCGACCGGGACCGGCGCTTCCCCGGCCCGGCGCTGGCGGCCTGGGTGCGCGCGCGGGACCAGCGCTGTCCGGTCCGGGGGTGCACCCGCCCGGCCCGCGACAACGACCTCGACCACACCGTGGCCTGGGACCACGGTGGCACCACCGAGGCGGCCAACCTGTCCCCACCGTGCCGGGCCCACCACACCCGCAAGCACCGCGCGTGGCGGCTGCGCCAGCCCCGGCCCGGGCGCTTCGTGGTCACCGACCCCACCGGCACCGAGCACCACACCGTGAGCCGGGTGATCGACCCCCTGCCCGAGCCGTGCCCGCCGGTCGAGGAGGAACCCGACCGGCTGCCCGTCGAAGCGTTCCTCCCGGCGCCCGCAGAACCCGCCGACCCCTGGCGGCCACGCCGCCGCCGCGACGGCCGCCTGACCGCCGAAGCCCGAAAGGCCGCCGCGCACCTCGCCGACCGCGCCCGACGCCTCCGCGGCGACCCACCCACCCGCTACGACGCCGACCCCGACTTCTGAGAATGCGTGTGGTGCCTCGACGTAGCCTCCACCGGCGGCGGCGGGTGAGACTGACTGCGACCGCGAGGCCAACCGAGGGGACCCGATGTCGACGACGATGCCCGCGCCCGCCCGCAGTGGGGCGGAGGACCTCGAGGCGTTGCGTGCGGTGGAGGATCGGGTGCTGTGGTTGGCGACCGCCATCGTCGATCACGCCAACCGGGTGCGCCCGAACCCGGGTGGGTTGAAGGTGGGTGGGCATCAGGCGTCGTCGGCGTCGATCGTGTCGATCATGACGGCGTTGTGGTTCGGGGTGCTGCGCCCCGAGGACCGGGTCTCGGTCAAGCCGCACGCCAGCCCGGTGCTGCACGCGATCAACCACCTGCTGGGTCGGCTCGACGCCCGGTATCTGACCACGCTGCGGGAGAAGGGTGGGTTGCAGTCCTACCCGTCGCGGTCGAAGGACCCGGATCCGGTCGACTACTCCACCGGCTCGGTCGGCATCGGCGCCACCGCCCCGATCTGGGGTGCGATCGCCCGGCGCTACGCCCACGGGGTGGGCACCCGCACCGGCACCCGCGGCATCCTGGGCCGGCAGTTCTCGCTGGTCGGGGACGCCGAGCTCGACGAGGGCGCGGTGTGGGAGGCGGTGCTCGACCCGATGGTCCGCGAGCTCGGCGAGGTCTGCTGGGTCGTCGACTTCAACCGCCAGTCCCTGGACCGGGTGGTCCCTGACATCTCGGTCACCCGGCTGCACGGGCTGTTCGAGGCCGCGGGCTGGCAGGTCATCACCGTCAAGTACGGCCGGCTGCTCGAGGACCTCTACGCCCGCGACGGCGGGTCCGCGCTGCGGCGGCGCATCGACGCCATGACCAACCCGGAGTACCAGCGGCTGCTGCGCTGCACCCCCGCCCAGCTACGCGAACGCCTCCCCGGCGACGGCGACGACCAGCACCCCGACGGCCCCGCCCAGATCGCCGCGCTGCTCGCGGCGATCGACGACGACGCGGTGCACGCCGCCATCCGCAACCTGGGCGGCCACGACCTCGGCGCCCTGCTCGACGCCTTCGACCAGCTCGACGACACCCGCCCCAGCGTGGTGTTCGCCTACACCGTCAAGGGCTACGGGCTGGCCACCCAGGGCCACCCCCAGAACCACTCCAGCCTGCTCACCGAAGCCCAGATGCGCGAGCTCGCCGCCCACGTCGGCGCCGACCTCGACGACCCCTGGCGCCCACTGCCCCCCGACTCCGCCGCCGCCCGGCTATGCGCCGAGACCGCCGCGCGGTTGAACCGCCCGCAGGACGCCGCCACCGTGGCCACCCCGGTCGTGCCGGCCGACGCCGGGCGCACCCCGTCCGGGCACGCCACCACCCAGCAGGCCCTGGGCCGGGCGCTGCTCGACCTGACCCGCGAGGCCCCCGAGGTGGCCGCCCGGCTGGTCACCGTCGCCCCCGACGTCGCGTCCTCGACCAACCTGGGCGGCTGGCTGAACAAGGTCGGCACCTGGTCGCCGCGCGAGCGCCGCGACTGGTTCGACGACGACACCGAGACCATCCTGCACTGGCGCGAACGCCCCACCGGCCGGCACATCGAGCTCGGCATCGCCGAGACCAACCTCGTCGGGCTGCTCGGCGAGCTCGGCGCCACCTGGTCACGCTGGGGCGAACCGCTGCTGCCGGTCGGGGTGCTCTACGACCCGTTCGTGGCCCGCGCCCTGGAACCCTGGGCGTTCGGCATGTACGCCGGCGGCCAATCGATCCTGGTCGGCACCCCGTCCGGGGTGTCGCTGGCCCCCGAGGGCGGCGCCCACCAGTCGATCACCACCCCCTCCATCGGGCTCGAACAGCCCGGCTGCGTGGCCTACGAACCCGCGTTCGCCGTCGAGGTCACCTGGTGCCTGCTCAACGCCCTGGGCCGCCTCGGGCGCCCCGACGGGTCCTCGACCTACCTGCGGCTCTCGACCGCCCCGATCGACCAGGCCCTGGCCGCGGTCCCCACCGACCCCGCCGCCCGCGAACGCCGCCGACGCGGCGTCGTCGGCGGCGGCTACCTGCTACGCCGCAGTACCACGCGACCCGAAGTCACCATCGCCGCCCAGGGCGCCACCGTGCCCGCCGCGCTGGCCGCCGCCGACCGGCTCGACGCCCTCGCCGTCCCCGCCGACGTCGTCGTCATCACCAGCCCGGACCTGCTCTTCCGCGCCCTACAAGGCCAGCCCGGCGGCGATCGGCGCACCCTCGACACCGCCTTTCCACCCGACCGCGCCGCCCCCCTGGTCACCGTCCTCGACGGCCACCCCCACACCCTGTCCTTCCTCGCCGGCATCCACCGCGTCCGCGCCCGCCACCTCGGCGTCACCACCTTCGGCCAATCCTCCGACCTCACCGACGCCTACGCCATCCACGGCATCGACGCCGACGCCATCGTCACCGCGGCCCTGGACGGCGCCGAAGGGGCATGACCGGACCCGCAGAGTCGTCCCGCCTGCCGAGTGAGCAGCGACGTCACCCGGGGTGGGTGAGACCCGCCCGGATGGCGCGTGCCAGGTTCGGCGGATGAGCGGAGAGGAGCCGAGTGGCGCGAGCATGTTCCCGCCGACGGGGAAGGTGGCCGCGTCCCTCGCCCGGTCGGTGCTCAGCGTCGCGGCGCTGCTCACGCTCTACGCGGTACTCCCGCTCGCCGCGGCGCCCACCGCGGTCGCGCTCACCCTGCTCGCCGTCGGCCTGATCGCCCTCGCAGCGCTCGTCGTCCGGCAGTTCGTGGCGATCAGCGGCGCGCAGCACCCAGGGCTGCGGGCGGGCGAGGCGCTCGCCGTGGCCATCACGCTCTTCCTGGTCCTCTTCGCCGCGACCTACTTCCGCTGGTCGGAGGGCGCCCCCACCGCGTTCTCGGAGCACCTCACCCGCGTCGACGCGCTGTACTTCACCGTGACCGTGTTCGCGACGGTCGGGTTCGGCGACATCACCGCCCTCTCCCCCGGGGCCCGCATCGTGGTCACCCTGCAGATGGTGGGCGACCTGCTGGTCCTCGGTCTCGTCGTGAACGCCCTGCTCACCACGGCCCGCCGCGCCCGTGCCGCCCGAGAGGGCTGACCGGCGTCCGGGTCCCGCACCGGGACCGTGTGCACCGTCGAGGCCGCCCGCGGGGGATCGTGATCCTCCTCGGCGCGGCGGGACTCTCGGCCACGGTCACCTTCGTGGCCCTGCTCTTCTGGGCGTGGATCCTGGGCCCGCTCGGGCCGCTGCTCGCGATCCCGATGACCCTGCTCCTCAAGGCGGTGCTCGTGGACTCCGACCCGCGGGCGCGATGGGTCGAGGCGCTGCTCGGGGCGGAGCCGTCGGCGCCCAAGACCCCGCGTCGGCGCCGCCGTGCCCCCGACGGGCAGCTGCCCGACTCCGGCGAGGCGTCCCCGGCGGTCCACCCTCGCCGTCGGGTTCGCGGTCGCCGAACGGGCCCGGGCCGCGGTCCGGCGCCACCGCCGCGAGCTCGGCTCCGCGGTGTTCGCCGTCGTCCGGGTGTACCTCGTCGTCCGGGGGCGTCCTCGTTGTCGGGTCAGGTCCCGCAGTAGGTGACGAACGGCCCCGTCCCCGGCTCGGTGTAGCGCTCGAGGTCGGGGCGCTCCTCGAAGGGATGCCGCACGACGTCGAGCAGCCGCTCGAAGAGTGCCAGATCCCCTGCCTCGGCCGCGGTGAGCGCCTCGTCGACGAGGTGGTTGCGGGGGATGTAGAGCGGGTTGACCCGGTCCGGGTCGGCGGCCGGGTCGCGCCGCGCCTCCCACCGGAGTGCCCACGCGTCGAAGGCCTCGCGGTCGAGGAAGAGGTCGCGGGCGGTGCCGCGCGGCAGGGCGCGGAAGAAGGTCGTCCAGTCGACCTGCTCGGCGTGCAGGAGCGCGAGCAGGTCGGTGACCAGCTCCTCGTCCGGCTCGGCCAGTCCCAGCTTCGCCGCCATGCCCGCCCCGTAGTAGCCCTCGTAGCGCCCGCCGAAGTCCTCCAGCACCGCGCTGGCGGCCGCGACCGCCTGCTCGGGGTCCTCGTCGATCAGCGGCAGCAACGCCTCGGCCAACCGCGCCAGGTTCCACCGGGCGACCGCGGGCTGGTTGCCGTAGGCGTACCGCCCGGCATGGTCGATGGAGCTGAAGACGGTCTGCGGGTCGAACCGGTCCATGAAGGCGCACGGCCCGTAGTCGATCGTCTCCCCGGAGATCGTCATGTTGTCGGTGTTCATGACGCCGTGGACGAACCCGACGAGCATCCACCGGGCGACCAGCGCGGCTTGCACGTCCACCACCGAGCGGAAGAGCTCCAGGTACGGCGACCCGGCGTCGGCGGCGTGCGGGTGGTGACGGGCGATCGCGTGGTCCGCGAGCGCGCGGAGCTGGTCGCGGTCCCCGGTGGCGGCGGCGTACTGGAAGGTGCCGACCCGCAGGTGGCTCGAGGCCACGCGGGCAAGGACGGCGCCGGGGAGCAGCCCGGTGTCGCGGGGAACCTGCTCCCCGGTGGTGACCACGGCCAGGGCGCGGCTGGTGGGCACGCCGAGGGCGTGCATCGCCGCGCCCATGAGGTACTCGCGCAGCATGGGGCCCAGGGCCGCCCTGCCGTCGCCGCCCCGCGCGAACGGGGTGCGCCCGGAGCCCTTGAGGTGCAGGTCGTGGCGGGACCCGTCGGGGGCGACGACCTCACCGACCAGGAGCGCGCGCCCGTCGCCGAGCCGGGGCTGGTACATGCCGAACTGGTGGCCGGAGTAGGCCTGCGCGACGGTGCGCACACCCTCCGGGACCCGCCCCACGAGCAGGCCCGAGCTGCGCAGCGCCGCCGGGTCGAGGCCGAGCTCGCCGGCCAGTTCCTCGTCGAGCGCCACGACCTGCGGGTCGCTCACCGGGCCCGCGGCCCAGGGGACGACGAGGTCGGGGACGGCGCGGGCGTAGGTGTCCTCGAGCGGCGGGATGCCGACTGCCGTACTCACTCCTCCGACGCTACCTGCCGCGACGGGCACATCCGGCAGGTCTCCGACCCCATCGACCTGCGTGCTCGTGATCGAGGAACTGAGGCGCTCGGGCGCACGATGGGACCATGCCGGATGCGAACCAGGTCGACGCGTACTTCGAGAGGACCCTGGGGATCGGGGATCCGGTCCTGCAGCGCGCCCGGGAGCGGGCCCGCGCCGAGGGGCTGCCCGACATCGCGGTCTCCCCGTTGCAGGGCGAGCTCCTGGCGCTGCTGGTGCGGATCGTCGGGGCGCGTCGGGTCCTCGAGGTCGGGACGCTCGGCGGCTACTCGGGCACCGTGATCGCCCGGGCGCTCCCCGACGACGGGGCGCTGGTGACCCTCGAGATCGACCCGCACCACGCCGAGGTGGCCCGCGCGGTGTTCGACGACGCCGGCGTGTCCGACAAGGTCGAGCTGGTCGTCGGTCGGGCGGCGGACACGATGCCGGGACTCGACGGCCCGTTCGACCTCGTGTTCATCGATGCCGACAAGCCCTCCAACCCCACCTACCTGCGAACCGCCGTCGAGCTCTCCCGCCCGGGAACGGTGATCGTCGTCGACAACGTCGTCCGTGGCGGCGCGGTGGCCGACCCCTCCGACACCGAGGCGAACGTCGCCGGCACCCGCGGAGTCGTCGAGCTCGTCGCGGCCGAGCCCCGCCTCGAGGCGACCGCGGTACAGACGGTCGGCGCCAAGGGCTGGGACGGCTTCCTCCTGGCTCGCGTCAGCAGGTGACCGACGATCAGCCGGCTACGCCCGGTCACCCGTACCCGCCTCCCGTCGCCACCAGAGAACCGTCGAGCCCGTCGGACAGGCCGTTCGTCGCGCGTCCGTGCGTCAGGTCACGTGGAGTCACCGCGACCCGCGGGTAGCCGATCGTCAGCACGCCGTCGGGAACCGGCCGAGCCCGATGCCCCGACGACACGCCGTCAGTACGACACCTCGCGAAGATGGAGATCCATGACTCACGCCACGATGATCGCTCAGCTGCGCTCGCTGCTCCAGCTCACCCAGACCGAGGTCCAGATCGCACGCATCCGCGTCGCGCAGGCCCGCACCGAGGCCGTGCGCACGGAGCTGCAGGAGAACGCGGACAAGGCCGAGCGCCGCACGGCGGAGATCACCCGTGAGCTGCAGCGCCTGGGGGGGTTCGCCGACGTCGTCTCGCCGCTGGTCGGCCGGGTCACCGCGTTCGTGAAGGGCACCTTCGAGCAGGCGGAGCCGGTCGACGAGGCCCTGCTCGGGGACCTCGTCCTCGAGCACCAGCTCCACGACCGCGCCACCTACCTGCGTGCCCTCGCCGAAGCCGCGCACGAGAAGTCGACCAGCGCGCTGGCCGAGCGGCTGATCGGCGCCCACAGCGCCACGGTCGAGTGGCTGACCACGGTGCTCGCCGAGGAGGCCCTGGGTGGGCCGCCCGCGCTGCGCGCGACCCCGATGCAGGCGGTCGCCGGCGGCGTCACGCGCGCCGTGAACTACCCCGTCCGGTTCGCCCGCGACCAGGTGAACCGGGCGCTGGGCCGCGTCCAGAACACCGGCGATCAGGTCCGCGCCGGCGTCACCCAGGCCGCGGGCAAGGCCGCGCAGTTCAGCGAGAACGCGCGCGACGTGCTCGTCACCGGCCGCGACGCTTCCCTCGAGCGCGCCGAGCAGGTCGCCCGCAAGCAGGGCGACACGGCCACGGCGAGCTCCGTGCACGACGCCCGGGCCCGGCTCGGCACCCTGCGGGAGTCCGAGCTGCCGGTCGCGGACTACGACTCCCTCTCCCGCCTCCGCCGCCGCGAACGCGGTGAAGCAGCTCGACAAGGTGGACGACCTCAACAAGGTGATCCACTACGAGGAGGCCAACAAGAACCGCCACAGCGTGGTCTCGGCGGCGCAGACCCGTCATGCCGCGCTGGCGCAGGAGATCGCCGGGATCCGCTGAGATCCCCGACCGCTCAGACGGCGGTGGCACCCCGGGGGTGCCACCGCCGTCGTCGTCTCACGACCCGTGCGGCTCGAACCGGTACCCGCGCCCCGGCTCGGTCACCAGGTAACGGGGCCGCGACGGCTCCGGTTCGAGCTTTCGGCGCAGGTGGCCGAGGTAGACCCGCAGGTAATGGCCCTCGGTGCCGTACGCCGGACCCCACACCTCGTGCAGCCTGGGCCACTGCGGGTTCCAACGTCCCTTCCTGCTCGACCGGCGTCTGCTTCGTGACCTCCGGGCGGTAGTGCTCGATGGGTCAATGGCGCACGGCTGGATCGTGGGCGGTTCCCTGCCGCGCTGGTGGTCAGGACCGCGGGCCCGGCTCGTGCCACGCTGGCGGGGTGACCGAGCAGCGGATCCTCTCGCGCGACGACCTGGAGTTCCTGCTCCACGACTGGCTGCGCGTGGCCGACCTCCTCGAGCGGCCGGCCTTCGCCGAGCACGACCGCGAGACCGTCGACGCCGTCCTCGAGCTCGCCGAGCAGATCGCCACCGAGCGCTTCGCCCCGCACAACCGCGCCGCCGACGTGGCCGAGCCCCACCTCGAGGACGGGCGGGTGGTCGTCGTCGACGGGGTACGCGAGGCGATCACCGCGTTCGCCGAGGCCGGGTTCATCGGCGCCTCGGTCCCGGCCGAGCAGGGCGGCACCGGGCTGCCGTTCACCGTCGCGCGGGCCGCCCTGGCGTGGTTCCAGGCGGCGAACATCGGCACGGCGTCCTACCCGTTCCTGACGACGGCCGCGATCAACCTGCTGCTGACCCACGGCACCCCCGAGCAGGTCGAGGCGTGGGTGCCCCCGATGCTCGACGGGCGCGCCTCCGGGACGATGTGCCTCTCCGAGCCGCAGGCCGGCTCGTCACTGGCGGACATCACGACGCGGGCCGAGCCGGCCGACGACGGGTCGTACCGCCTGACCGGCACCAAGATGTGGATCTCCGGCGGTGAGCACGAGCTGACGGAGAACATCGTCCACCTGGTGCTGGCCAAGATCCCCGGCGGGCCACCGGGGGTGAAGGGCATCAGCCTGTTCGCCGTGCCGCGCTTCCTCGACGACGGACGCCGCAACGACGTCGTCCTCGCGGGTCTGAACCACAAGATGGGCTACCGCGGGACCGTGAACACGCTGCTCAACTTCGGCGAGTCCGGCGGCGCCGTGGGGTACCTGGTCGGCGCCGAGCACGGCGGGCTCGCGGCCATGTTCCACATGATGAACGAGGCGCGGGTCGGGGTCGGGATGGGTGCGGCCGCGCTCGGCGTCACCGGCTACCTGCACTCGCTGGAGTACGCGCGGACCCGCACGCAGGGTCGCGCCGTGGGCGGCCGCGACGTCACCAGCCCGATGATCCCGATCGCCGAGCACCCCGACGTCAAGCGGATGCTGCTCGCGCAGAAGTCCTATGCCGAGGCCGGCATGGCGCTCGGGCTCTACTGCTCGCGCCTGGTCGACGAGAAGGACACCGCACCCTCCGACGACGTCCGCGGGCGCGCGGCCCTGCTCCTCGACGTGCTCACCCCGATCGCCAAGAGCTGGCCCTCGCAGTGGTGCCTGGCCGCCAACGACCTCGCGATCCAGGTGCTCGGCGGGTCCGGCTACACCCGGGACTTCCCGGTCGAGCAGTTCTACCGCGACAACCGGCTCAACCCGATCCACGAGGGCACCCACGGCATCCAGGCGATCGACCTGCTCGGGCGCAAGGCCGTGATGCGCGGCGGCGCCGGCCTGGAGCTGCTGCTCTCGACGATCCGGGAGACGGTCGGGCGCGCCGAGGCGCACCCGGAGTACGCCGCCTCGCTGGAGTCCGCGCTGGTCCGTGTCGAGAAGACGACGGCGACGCTGCACGCGGCCGGCGACCCGGACGTCACGCTCGCCAACGCGAGCATCTACCTCGAGGCGGTCGGGCACGTCGTCGCGGCGTGGATCTGGCTCGAGCAGCTCCTCGCCGTCGACGCGCGGGACGGGGCCGAGGGCGGCGGCGCGTTCGCCGCGGGCAAGCGCGCCGCCGCCCGGTACTTCTTCCGTTTCGAGCTGCCGAGGACGGGCCCCCAGTTCGACCTGCTGGACTCCCTCGACACCACGACCTTGGACTGGTCGGTCAGCTGACGCCGAGGGCGTCGGCGACCTTCAGCGGGCCGGCGGCCTCATCGTGGCGGCTCTGGCGCTGCAGGGTGCGCCCGAGCAGCAGGTGGGCGTACCCGTCCGCCGGATTGGCGGCGACGAGCTCACGGGCGTGCGTCTCGGCGCGATGCAGCTGCGCGGAGTGGTAGTAGGCCCGCGCCAGGAGCAGGCGCGCGGCGGTGGCGTCGGGCTCGTCGGCGACGAGGTCTGCGAGGACCTGCGCCGCCTCGATCCACTGGCCGAGCTCGGCGTGGTACGTGGCCCGGTCCCAGCGACGGGCGGTGGTCTCTGGAGTCATGGGGGGTCACCTCCGCAGGAGTGCGTCGAAGGAGGGGGTGTCGGCGAAGGGGTCGTCGGGGTCCCGACGACGGGTGGCGGTGCCGGTCACGAGGTCGGCGAGCTCGCCCGCGGCGCGCGCGACGCGGTCGGTCAGCTCGCCGTGCCCGGCGCCCCAGTCCTCGGTCGCGGCGAACACCGCGGTCGGGACGACGACGGCATGCAGGTAGGCGAACAGCGGGCGCAGCGCGTGCTCGAGGACGAGCGAGTGGCGCGGCGTCCCGGCGGTGGCGGCGATCAGCACCGGGGTGCCGATCAGCGCCTTCGGGTCGAGCACGTCGACGAAGGTCTTGAACAGCCCGCTGTACGAGGCCGTGAACACCGGCGTCACCGCGATCACCGCGTCGGCGAGGGTCACGGTGTCGATCGCCTCGGCGAGGGCGGGCGGGGCGAAGCCGGTGACCAGGGTGGAGGCGAGGTCGTGGGCGTGCTCCCGGAGCTCGACGACCTCGACGGTCACCTCGTCCCCGCGCTCGCGCAGCGCCTCGGACGCGGCGGCCGCCAGCCGGTCGGCCAGCAGGCGCGTCGACGACGGCGTGCCCACTCCGGCGCTGACGACGGCGACCGTGCGCATGGTCATCGCATCCTCCGATTGAGTTGATGCTTCAACTGTCGGTCGCTCCAACACAGTCGGAGCACCGCTCATTCCACTTGATCAACAGCAGAGGAGACATGCCCGAGGTGCCGTCGGCGTGCGCCACGTGCCCCTCGAATGGCCATGTCAATGTAGGTTGACAGCCCCGTGGTTGTCATCCTAGGTTGACGGACGTGGCTGATGCGGTGGCGATGGCGACCTCGGCGTCCTCGACGGACCCGGCGATCGGACTGGCGGCGGTGGCGTCCCTGCGGACACTCACCGACTCACTCGAGGAACTCCAGGTGGGACGAGCCCGTCGGTTGGGCTGGTCCTGGCAGCAGATCGCCGACGCCCTCGGCGTCAGCCGGCAGGCGGTGCACAAGAAGTACCGCGGTCACCGAGGACTCATCTGAGGGGGACACACCCGTGTTCGAACGATTCACCCAACCCGCCCGCGCCGTGGTGGTGCTGGCCCAGGAGCACGCGCGCATGCTCGGCGCGGTTGAGGTCGGGTCGGTGCACATGCTGATCGGCGTGTGCGAGACCGAGGGCCCGGGCGCGCGGCTGCTCGCCGCGCACGGGATCACCGGCGACGAGGTCCGCGAGGCGGCCCGGACGGCAGGCGGTGCGTCCCGACTGCCCGACGCCGAGGCGCTCGCCGGGCTGGGCATCGACCTCGAGGAGATCCGGCGCCGGGTCGAGGAGACGTTCGGTCCCGGCGCCCTGGAGGGCACCCGGGCGGCGGGCCGCCGCGCCCGCCGTCGGGCCTGGGGCCACCTGCGATTCACCGCGGAGGCGAAGAAGACGCTGGAGCTCGCCCTGCGCGAGGCCGTGCGGCGCGGCGACGGCTTCATCGGCACCGAGCACCTCCTGCTGGCCTTCCTGCACCCGAAGACCGGCTCGGCCGGCGAGTTCCTGCGCGCCCGCGGCCTCACGCTCGAGGGCGTCCGGACGGAGCTCGAGGGACCGGGGCGCGCCGCGGGTTGACGCTTCGCGTGTGTGCGAGGCCGTAGGCCCAAGATCATTCCTGCGCGGGCTCGGCGAGCACCGCTCGTGCGTCCGCCCGGCCCCGCTCGATCTGCGCCTGCGCGTAGTCGGGGTCGAAGAACACGAGGCTGAGGAGCTCGTCGCGGCCGACCCCGTCCCCGCCCGCGGTGAGCAGCCGCTCGATGGCCCAGCTCGCGTCCCACGGTCCGCGGGCGCGGGCCTCGAACGCCTGCCGGGCGAGCCCGGCCAGCTGACCGTCGGCGGGGGCGACCACACGGAACGGCACCCGGCGGTGGCGCGGCTCGACCGGGCGGTCGCCCACGAGCTCCCGGATCGTCCGGTTGCGGCGGCGCAGCGCCTCGACGTCGTCGCCGAGGGCGTCGGTGAGCACCGCGCGCACCGAGACCGCCGCGGCCAGGTCGAGGTCGGGTTGCGGTCCCCGGGCCGGCGGCACCGGCGCCGGCGCGAGCGAATGCCCGGACACCACCAGCAGCTCGCCGACCCCGAAGCGCAGCGCGGCGTCGAGCGGCGCGTTGAGCCGCACCCCGCCGTCGACGTACCACCCGCGACGAGCCGACGGCTCCGGCACCCACACCGGCGGGAAGAGCACCGGGATGGCCGCCGAGGCCAGCAGGTGCTCGGGCTCGACGCGCGTCGCGACGACGTCGACGGCGTGCAGCGGCTCGGCGACGTCGGGCTGCTCCCCGGCGACGAACAGCCGGGTGCGTGCCGCCACGCCACGGTCGGGCACCACGGTGGCGGCCACGCCGAGCGAGCGGATCCGCGGCCCCCCCACGACGCGCGCGACCCGCGCCGGGTCGAAGCGTGCTCGCGCGAGGTCCTCCAGCGGCGCGACGTCGAGGACGCTCGTCACGCGTCCGGGCAGGCCCAGCGCGCGGGAACCCAGCGCCAGACCGGTGCCGGGCAACGTCAGCACCGGGTTCGCGTAGACGCCGTGGACGTCGCGCCAGACCTCGCTGACGCGCTCCCCGGCCTCCCGTCCCTCCTCGGCGAACTGCGCCAGCAGCGCGGCGGTGATCGCGCCCGAGCTCGTGCCCAGGAGGACCAGCGGGCGCTGCGGCGGGAGGGTCCGCACGATCTCGGCGATCGCGCCCGCCTCGTACGGGCCGCGTGCGGCCGCGCCCGAGATGACCAACCCCAACGGTGCTTCGCCGGACCCCACGCTCGTCACGACGGCGAGCTTCCCCGGTGCCGCGCCTCCGCGGTCAGGCAGGGCCCCCGTCGCGGCCGCGCAGGCTCACCATGACCCGCTCGTGGCGGGCGAAGCACGCCGGGAAGGCCGCCGGGTCGGTGACGCCGGCCGGACCGAGGACGCCGTCGTCGAACAGCGCGAAGACGTCCTCGAGCGCCTCCTCGAAGCCGTGACCAGGCTCCTGGGGCAGCCGCCGACCACGATTCCGGACCGATCCCGATTCGACGTGACCGCCGATCCGGCGCACTGTCAGCGCTGTCACCGTCGTGAAGCAGTGCCCTTCCGGGAAAGAGGCATCGCCGTGCTCGCTCTCATCGTGCTGGCCCTGATCATCTGGGTCGTGCTGGCCGTTCTCGGTTTCGTCGTCAAGGGCCTGTTCTGGCTGGCGATCATCGGGATCGTGCTGTTCCTCGTCACGGCCGCCTTCGGCACGGCGAAGCGGTCCAGCCTGCGCCGGTAGAGCGGCGCCCGACGCGCCCGCGCCGGTAGACGCGGTGGGCCGTTCGTCCCTGACTCACGGCGGATTCGCCGCGCGCGGCGCACCATGGGGACATGGGTGAGGACGCGGATCGGACGCCGGCCGAGCGGCCCGGGCTCCGGGTCGGCCACGAGGAGCGGACGGCCGCCCTGAAGGCGCTCGACACGCACTTCGAGGCGGGCCGGCTGGACGTGACGGAGTACGGCGAGCGCTCCGGAGCCGCCGGGTCCGCCACCTACCGCCACGAGCTCGAGGCACTGTTCGTCGACCTCCCCGCGCCGCACCCGGAGTACTCCCCCGAGGCGGGCCCGCCGGCGGCGACCGACAACGCCGTCGACCACCGCCCGGTACGCCACCACCACCACCCGGCACTGGCGTTGCTCCCGCTCGTGGCGGTCATCGGGCTGGTCGTGCTCGTCGTGATGGGCGGGCAGCCCGCTGCGCTGGCGTTCTTCCCGATCGTCTTCCTGCTCGCCGGCCGATTCGGCCCCCGCCGTTTCTGACGGCGCGCCGCTAGGGTGCTCCCGGCCGCGCCGGGGCGGCCACGACGACGGGAGGCCGCCATGAGCCGCGACGTCCGCACGGTGGTCGACGGGATGTCGTTCACCGAGTGTCCGCGCTGGCACGAGGACCGACTCTGGTTCGTGGACTTCTACACCTACCGCGTCCACTCGGCCGCCGAGGACGGCTCGGACCTGCGGATCGAGGCCGAGGTCCCCGAGCAGCCGTCGGGGCTGGGCTGGCTCCCCGACGGCCGGCTGCTGGTCGTCTCCCAGCTCGACCGCCGGATCCTGCGCCGGGAGCCCGACGGCACCCTCGAGACGCACGCCGACCTGTCCGACGTCGTGACCGCGCAGCTCAACGACATGGTGGTCGACGCGAGCGGCCGCGGTTGGGTGGGCAACTTCGGCTTCGACCTCATGGGCGGCGCCCCGGTCGTGCCGACGTCGGTGCACCGCGTCGACCCCGACGGGAGCGTCCACCTCGCGGCGAGTGACCTGTGGTTCCCCAACGGCAGCGTCGTGACCCCCGACGGGCGCACGCTGCTGGTCGACGAGACCCTCGGCAACCGGATCTCCGCGTTCGACATCGCCGACGACGGCGGGCTGGGCCGCCGCCGGACGTGGGCCTCCTTCGGCGCGCTGCCCACCGAGTCCGACCAGGAGAAGGCGCTCGCCGAGCTGTCGGTGGCCCCCGACGGCAACACGCTCGACGCCGAGGGCGCCCTGTGGATCGCGGACGCCCTCGGCGGGCGGGCGCTGCGGGTCCGCGAGGGCGGCGAGATCCTCGACGAGGTCTCCCCCGGCACCGGCGTCTTCGCCTGCGGCCTGGGCGGTGCCGACGGTCGCACCCTCTACCTCTGCACGGCGCCGGACTTCCTCGCACACAACCGGAAGGTGGCCCGGGAGGCGGCCATCATGGCGACGACCGTCGAGGTGGCTGCCGGCCTGTGAGCACTTTCTGGGGCCTATTGAGCCTGTCGGGTTTTGTAGCTGCGGGGCGGGCTGGGGTGTGCCGGCCCGACCTTGTTGCTGGGGTGTGGGTGGTGGCGTGGCTGGCTTGGCCGCTGGTCGCGGTGGCTGGCGGTCTGCGCGGTCCGAAGGGCCGGGTGGGCCCGGGGGCGGCTGCCTGAGGTCAGGTGGCGAGCTGGCGGGCGGTGTGGAGTTTGCGCAGGTTGTGGGCGGTGGCGATCAGGGCCAGTTCGGCGCGGACGTTGTCGAAGCCGCGCAGCCGGAACCGGTCGCTGATGCGGGCCTTGATCTGCCCGAAGACGGGTTCGACGGTGACGCCGCGGCGGCGGTAGCGGGCGCGTGGGTCGGGCTCGGCCAGCCGGGCGCGCATCGCTTTGGCTCGGGCTGACTGCCGGCGGGGTGGATGTTGTTCGGCCGGGTCGCGCAGCGCGTCACGGTTGGGTGGGACCAGGGGCTCGGGGCCGGCGTGGTCGCGGTGAGCGCTGTGGAGGGCGTCGAGGTCGCCGGGGTGGAAGTAGCCGGTGTCGGCGAGCACCGCCTCGACCGGGTCGGTGATCCCGGCCGCGGCCAGGTTGTCCAGCGCGGCGTGGGTCATCGCGGCGAGCTGGCCGACGTCGTTGGCCTGGTCGACGACCTCGACGGCGAGCACGAGCTGGTCGTCGCTGACCGCGGCCTGGGCGTTGAAGCCCTGCAGGAAACCCTGCGCGGTGCGCAGCGGGCGGGAGTCGGGGTCGGTGGTGTTCGCCCTGCTCGGCGGGCCCGGCTCCGCGGTGCCCGGCTCGGTCGGGGGCCGGCCCTTGGGGTAGCGGCCGTGCTCGGCGCGGTAGGCCTCCCGCGCCGCGGTGGCCTGCTCATAGCGGGTCTGGCGGGCCGCCGCCGCGGCCGCGGTGGCCGCCTCCCGGGCCCGAATCTTCTCCCGGGCCTGCGCAAACCGGGCCCGGCGACGGTGCGGGTCAGCCATGTCCTCGCCCGGCTCATCCCCCCGGCGCCCCGCCCCGTACTCGGCGTCCTCGGCGGCATCGGTGCTCTCCGCGGCGGCCAGCCGGTCCTCGACCAACCCCCCCAGGTCGAACGCGCCCTGAGCGGACCCCTGCGGCCCGGCGGAGGCAGGGTCCTCGGCGGCCAGGACGCGTTCGATGCCGGCGGCGGTGCGGTTGGCCCGCGACGAGGCGTTCGCGCGGAACTTGCAGCCATCGACTGCGATCGTCCCGACCTGGCCCAGCCCGGCTTCCCGGCACAACCCCAGCACCTGGGTGAACAGGTCCTTGAACAGCTCACGGTGGCGCTGCCGGAACGCGGCGATGGTGTCGTGGTCGGGATGCTGGTTGCCGGTGATCACCATGAACGCGGTGTCGTGCTCGCAGAGCAGCTCGATCTGGCGCGACGAGGACTGCCCACAGCAATAGGCATAGATCAACAGGGTCAGCATCATCGTCGGGTCATAGGCTCGCCGACCCCGCCCACCCAGACGATAGGTGCTGATCAACGCGGTCAAGTCCAGCGCCTCGACCGCGTCGATCAACACCCAGGCCAGATGCCCCTCGGGCAGCCAGTCCCGGATGTCGGGGGGCAACAAGAACCCGGTCTCACGATCCACCGGACGGAACCCACGAGCCACCCCAAGATCTAATCAGGTCCGGGGGCCGACCGGGACCCCCAAAACCCGACAGGCTCTATTGACCCCAGATAGTGCTCACGAGCCGGAGGCACCGAGCAGGCCCGAGAGCCCCTTGCCCAGCAGGTAGAGCCCGACGACGGCGGCGACGGCGATGGCGAGGCGGCGGCTGTGCCGCGTGCCCCAGGCGTGGACGCCGTCGACGAGGCGCCGGGTGCGCTCCGGATCCAGCACGACGCAGAGCAGCGCCCCGAGCGGCACCGCGAAGCGCAGGACGTTGTAGACCAGCACCTGGAACACGCCGTTCGCCACGGTCGGCCCGGGCTCGACGATCGCGATCAGCCCCGCGATGTAGTACAGGCCGGGCAGGTTGGTCACGCCACCCGCGGTCGCGGCCAGCGCTCCCGACGGGTCCCGCAGCCTCCCGCTCCAGGACCCGCGGCGCGGCTCCCGCGCGCCGAGTGTGGGCGGCGACCAGCCGGCGGTGGACGCCGCGGCGTAGGCGAGCGCAGCGAGGCCGAGCCCGAGGTCGATGCCGTACCGCGTCGCGCTCGATCCGTGGCTCGGTGCGGTGGCGTGGAAACCGAGGACCACCGCGACGCCCACCGAGAGGCTCACCAGCAGGCCGGCAGCGAGGTAGGCCAGCAGCAGCCGCGCGGGGCGCGGAGCGAGCAGCAGTGTGTAGATCACCGCGAGCGGCGTCGCGCGCACGGTGCTGAGCAGGCCCAGCAGCGCGGCCTCGGTGCTCATCCGCGCGCCCTCCTCGCCGAGGTCACGTGACGGACCCGTGGATGGACGGGACGGGTCCGGCGATAACCTACCGAGCGGATGGGCCGTCTCGGGGGGCAGATCCGGTGGCTCTCGAGGAGGCGGCACGGTGGTCGGCGATCCAGCCCCTGGTCTACGTCGTCGTCAACGTCGTGCTCTGCTCGCTGGTGCAGCCGCGCTACATCGGGGACGCCGTGGGTCTCTCCCTGACTGTGGTGTTCCTGTCGCTCCGCTTCGCGGCTTCTGAGCGAGGGGCACCTTCGCTCGGCGAGATCGAGCGTGGGTGCCCCTCGCTCACGGCAGCGCCGGGCCGGCCCACCAGCAGGACTCAGGCCGGGACGCGGTCCAGGAAGCCCAGCACGGTGGCGATCCGGCCGTCGCCGTCCAGTGTCACCACGTCCGACCCGGCCACCGGTGCCGGGCCGTCCGCAGGTCCCAGCTCCCAGGAGAAGCGGGCCTGGCGGTGGTGGCCGTCGACGTCCCCGGCCAGCCGGAACACGAACCCGGGGAACTGGTCCTGCACGCCGCCGATCAGCGCCGTGATCTGGTCGCGCCCCCGGACGTCGGCGAGCGGGTCGACGTAGCTGCCGTCGGCCGCCCACAGCGCGGCGACCCGGTCCTGACGGGCCTGCGGGTCGGTCTCGTTCCACGCCGCGATGTAGCGCTGCGCGACGTCGGCGAACTCGGTCATGGTGTCCTCCTCCTGATCGGATGTGCCGACCACGCTGACCCGCCGCGGGTAGCGCGGTCGATGACCTCCGAGGTCATGGATGGCGGTGACACCCCACCCCTACCGTCTGGTGCCATGACCTCCACGGCGGCGTCGCCCGGGGCGCTGCTGCGGGGCTGGCGGACCCGCCGGCGCCGCAGCCAGATGGACCTCGCGCTCGACGTCGGGGTGTCGACGCGGCACCTGAGCTTCGTCGAGACCGGACGCTCCCGCGCCAGCCGCGAGCTGCTGCTCGACCTCGCCGATCACCTCGAGGTGCCGCTGCGCGAGCGGAACGCCCTGCTCCTCTCCGCCGGGTACGCGCCGATCTACGGCGAGTCCCGGTTGGACGACGCGGGCCTCGAGGCCGTGCGGGAGGCGCTGGGACACCTCTTGGCGGGTCACGAGCCGTTCCCGGCGCTGGTGATCGACCGGGGCGGCGACGTGGTGATGAGCAACCGCGCTGTCGGCCCGCTGCTGCGCATGCTCGACCCGGCGTGGTCGACGCCGCCGGTGAACGTCTACCGGCTGAGCCTGCACCCGCAGGGCCTGGCGCCGCACATCCGCAACCTCGACCAGTGGGCGACCCACCTCGTCCACCGCCTCGAGCGCCTCACCGACCTCACCGGCGACCCGCGGCTGGCGTCGCTGCTCGCCGAGGCGCGCGGGTACGCCCCCGCCGCGGGGACGCCGGGGCCGTCCGAGCACGTCGTGCTCCCCCTGCACCTGGCCCACCCCGACGGCGACCTGCAGCTGTACTCGACGATCACCCACTTCGGCGCGGCCTGGGACGTCACCCTCGACGAGCTCTCCGTCGAGACCTTCGTCCCCGCCGACGCCGCCACCCGCGAGCGGCTCACCACCTGGCTGGATGGTGCGCGATGACCTGGTGAAGCGCGGACGGGCCCGACTACCGTCGACGACCCCACGCTTCTCGTCCCCGGGGGGTCCGATGGTCGGCGGGCTGCAGGTCGGGGACGGGCCGCCTCCACTGGTGTGCGACGAGCTGGTCGGCCGGAACGCCGAGGCGACGCTGCTGCGGGACCGGACGGCGGCGGCCCCGGGCGGGTCGGGCGGGGTGGTCGTCCTCGTCGGCGAGGCCGGCGCGGGCAAGTCGCGGTTGGTCGGCGAGGCCACGGCGGCGGCACGTGCGGCACGCTCGACGATCCTCTTCGGGCGCGCGGTCCCCAGCGCCCAGCCCGTGGCCTACCGGCCCCTCGCCGAGGCCCTGCTGGCGGCATTCCGCTCGGGTCCCGCGGTGGACGGCCCGGAGCTCGCGGGCTTCCACGGACACCTCGGCCGCATCGTGCCGGCCTGGCGCCCGAGGGCCGGCGTCGACGACTCCCCGGTGCTGCTCGGCGAGGGCGTGGCCCGGCTGCTCGGGCTGCTCGGCCGGGATCGCGGCTGCCTCCTCGTCCTGGAGGACTTGCACTGGTCCGACCCCGAGACCCTCGACGCGGTCGACTACCTCGCCGACGCCCTGCAGGAGGCTCCCGTGCTGTGCCTGTGCACGAGCCGCCCCGAGGGCGCGGCGGCGGAGCTGGTGGAACGCCTGGCGCTCCGCGATCCCCGCGCGAGGGTCACCGTGCCACCGCTACCGCCGGGCGACGTCGACCGTATGGTGACGGCCTGCCTGCGGACCTCGGCCGTTCCGCCCGGCATCACCGCGTTCGTCCGCACCCACAGTGAAGGCAGCCCCTTCCTGGTCGAGGAACTGCTCGCCGGGCTCGTGTCGTCGGGGGCCCTGACCTACGACGGCGAGTGGTCGCGGCAGGGCGATCTGGTCCCGACGGTGCCCGCGAGCCTGCGGGAGTCCCTGCGCCGGCGGCTCGCCGCGCTCGACGCGACGGCCCGGCAGGTGATCGACGCCGCCGCCGTGCTCGGGCGGAGGTTCGACTGGCAGCTGCTGCCCGGCATCGCCGAGATCGACGGTCGTGACGTGGTGGAAGCGCTGCGCGCCGCCGTAGCCGAGCAGCTCGTGGTCGTCGAGGGTCAGGGGTTCTCGTTCCGACATGCTCTGACCCGTGAGGCCGTGCTCGCCGATCTCCTTCCCCCCGACCGGCGTCACCTGGCGCAGCGGGCGTGGCCGGCGATCGAACGGGCGCACCCGGGGCTGCCCGGCGCGCTGTGCGAGCAGGCCGCCGAGCTCGCCGAGGCGGCCGGAGCACCCGAGGAAGCGGCGGACCGCCTCGTCGAGAGCGCCCGCCGCGCCCTGGACAGCGGCGCCCTCGTCTCGGCGGAGGCGACGGTGCGTCGGGCGCGGCGCCTCGCTCCTCCGCCCGGCCCGACCGCCCTGGCGGCCGACGAGCTGCTCGTCCGGATCCTGGTGGCGGCGGGCAAGCCCGGGGACGCGCTCACCGTCGGGCTCGACGCTGCCGGACGACTGCGCGACGAGCCCGGGAGACGGGCGGACCTTCTGGTCGCGCTCGCCCGGGCCGCCCTGACCGCCGGTGACACGGAGACGGCCGGCGCGCACCTCGCGACCGCCCGCTCGATCACGGACGACGACGCGGCCCTCGGAGCCCGGGTCGAGGCGGTGGCCGCCCACGTCGCGTTGGACGATGACCGACCGGACCAGGCCGGCGAGCTGGCGCGGGCCGCCGCGACGACGGCCGCGGCCACCGACCAGCCCGCCGTGGAGTGCGAGGCCCTCGAGGTCCTGGGCCGGATCGCGGCGAGCCGCGGCATCGACGCGGCGGTTCCGTGGTTGGAGCGGGCGGCCGAGGTGGCCGAGCGCCGCGGGCTCGCGGACTGGCACCTGCGGGCCCGGCGGGAGCTCGCGCTGGTCGCCTGGGGCCGCGGCGACCCCGGCGCGCTCCGGGAGACCCGCGAGCTCGCGCAGCGCTACGGAGCCCTCACGACGGTGGCCGTCATGGACCTGAGCCTCGCCGACGTCGCGCTCTCGAACTTCGACCGGGACGGCTGCCTGGCCGCGGCGCGGGCCTGCGTCGAGGCCAGCCGCCGCTACGGCCTCGCCACCGGCCCGGTGGCCCACCTCTGGCTCGCCGGCGGGCACGCGCTGGCCGGCGACGACGCGGCACTGCAGGCCGCGACCGAAGCCGCCCTGGCTCCCGACCCCGACGATCCGCGGATCCTCGCGGACCTCTACGGCAGGGTCCTCGCCACGCGCTGCGTGGTCGCCGACGACCTCGACGCCCTCCCCGGCCTGCTCGACACGATGATGGAGCATGTCCGTGTCGCCCCGCCGATGAAGTCGATCTACCCCGGGCGGGCGCTGTGGGCGACGGTGCACGCGATCCACGACGACGACCTCGGCGCCGCGGCACGCGCCCTGCTCGCCGAGGCCGCCGAGTCCGTCCGGCTCCCGGTCTTCACCGGGACCCTGACCCTCGTCGATGCCGTTGCGTGCGGTCGGCGCGGTGACGCCGAGGGCGCCGCTGCGCTCATGGCGAGCGCGCACGCGGCGCTCCGGGGGGCGCCCCTGGGCACCGGCCTGGTCCACGCGCAGCAGGTCCTGGTGGCGGGCGCGGCGACACGCGACGGCTGGGGCGACCCGGCCGGGTGGCTGCGGGAGAGCGAGGCGTTCTTCGCCGCCGCGGGCCACGAGTACGCCGCGCGGCGCTGCCGCGCGATGATCGGCGTGACCGGCGCCCCGATCCCCCGGCGAGGACGCGGCACGTCCGCGGTCCCGCTGCCGCTCCGGGCGCTGGGTGTCACCGGGCGCGAGCTGGACGTCCTCAAGCTGATCGCCGACGGGCGCACGAACCGCGAGATCGGCGTCTCGCTCCACCTCTCCTCGAAGACCGTCGAGCGGCACCTGAGCAGCCTGTTCGACCGCACCGGGGTACGGAACCGGGCGGCACTCGGCGAGCTCGCCCGGGCCCACGGCGTCCTGGATGGGTGAGCCCCGGCGTTGTTTGGGGGTGCGGCGACCGATACCCCGGACGACGTGCCGGCACCATGCTCGGGCCATGCAGACATCGGTCCACGAGATCGCCGACGGGGTGTACCGCCTCTCGACGTTCGTCCCCGAGGCCGGGCCTCGCGGCCTCGCCTTCAACCAGTACCTCGTCGACGCCGACGAGCCCATGCTCTTCCACCTCGGCCCGCGGCGGATGTTCCCGCTCGTCGCCGCGGCGGTCGGGAAGGTCCTTCCGCTCGAGCGGCTGCGGTGGCTGAGCTTCGGCCACGTCGAGTCCGACGAGTGCGGCGCGATGAACTCCTGGCTCGCCGCCGCGCCCGGGACCGAGGTCGTGTTCAACGAGCTCGGTTGCCAGGTCTCGGTCGACGACCTCGCCGACCGGCCCCCGAAGCACATGATCGACGACGGAACCCGCGAGTTGGGCGGCCACCACATGCGTGCGCTGCTCACCCCGCACGTGCCCCACGGCTGGGAGGCCCAGGTGCTCTTCGACCGGACCACCCGCACCCTGTTCTGCGGCGACCTGTTCACCCAGAGTGGCGACGGTCCGGCGATCGTCCACGACGCCGACCTCGTCACTCCAGCCCTGGCGGCGGAGGACGTCTTCGGCGCCACCGCGCTCACCACCTCGACCGCCCCGACACTGCGGCGGCTCGCCGACCTGGAGCCCCGCACCCTGGCGCTCATGCACGGCCCGGCGTTCGCGGGTGACTGTTCGGGCGCCCTGCGCGACCTCGCGGACGCCTACGAGGCGCGCGTGCGGACGGAGGTGGCGGCATGACCACGGACGAGCAGTCCCTCCACGGAGGCACCATGATCCGCGTCGAGGACCACCGCCCGATCGAGCGTCCCGAGACCGCGCAACTCGCCCGCACCGAGACGTCCCGGATGGTCGCCCTGCTGCGCGACCTGCGCACCGCCGACTGGGCGCGACCCACCGACTGCACGGAGTGGGACGTGCGAGCGCTCGCCGGTCACGTGCTCGGGATGACCGAGACGTTCACCAGCCTGCCCGTCATGGTCCGGACCATGATCGGCGCCGGCCGGGCGCACCAGCCCGGAACCACGTTCATCGACACGATGACGGCCCGCCAGGTCCACGCCAACGCGCCCCTGTCCACCGGCGAGCTGATCAGCCGGATCGGCGCGGCCGGGCCGGCCCAGGCGCGCTGGCGCGGGCGCCGACGGCTCATCCGCGCCCTCCCCATGCCCAACGAGCTGCGGGACGGCACCACCGAGACCTGGAAATTCGCGTTCATCCTCGACGTGGTCCTCACCCGCGACACCTGGATGCACCGCGTCGACGTCGCCACCGCGACCGGCCGTCGGCTCGAGCTCACCGGTGACCACGACGTCCGGATCGTCGCCGACGTCGTCGCGGAGTGGGCGCGCCGCCACAGCCGACCGTTCCGGCTGCACCTCACCGGCCCGGCCGGGGGCACCTTCAGCCAGGGCGAGGGCGGCGAGGAGCTCACGCTGGACGCCGTCGCGTTCTGCCGGACACTGGCCGGCCGTCTCCCCGGCGAGGGTCTACTCGCCCAGGAGGTCCCGTTCTGATGGCCATCAGACGACTGCGCCGCGACCAGGTCGTGCGACACGTCGCCGCGCCTCCCGAGGCGGTGTACGCCGTCGTCGCCGACGTCACCCGGACACCCCAGTGGAGCCCGGAGGTCATCAGCTGCACCTGGCTCGACGGCGCCACCGGACCCGCCGCGGGCGCCCGGTTCACCGCCCGCAACCGGCGGCGGTGGTTCACCTGGACCAACCGGCCCGTCGTCGACGTCGCCGACCCCGGGCGGGAGTTCGCCTTCACTCGGACCGAGCCCGGCGGCGGCAGCATCCGCTGGGGCTACCGCCTCGAGGCCGAGGGAGACGGGACGCGGGTCCTCCACTCCTACGAGGTCACGCGGCCGGTGCCCCGGGGCCTGCACGTGGCGCTGCATCTCGCGTTCGGCGTCCGCGACCTCGCCGCGGACCTGCGCGCGAACATGGAGGCGAGTACCGCGCGCCTCGCCGCCGTGACGGAGGCCGTCTACCGACCGGCGCCGCGGTCGTCGGAGGACCCGGCCCGCGGCTGAACGCCGCAGTCCACGCTCGAGCGCTCGCGCCGTCGGGGCTCGTCGTCGCTGTAGGTGGACGCGCGTCGATCACAGACGCGCGGCTCGCACCGCGCCGACCAGCGGCGTCGGCGCCCGGCCGAGGAGGTTCTCCAGCGCCGGACTGTCGGTCTCGAGCTCGCCCCGTGCGGCGGAGCCGTCGAGGGCGGCCACGAATTCTGCGCTCGCCCGGTCCATGCCGGTGGCGACGAGGTGGTCGGTGAGCTCCTCCACCGACAGGTCGCGGTAGACCACCCGGGTACCGGTGACGGCGGTGACGGTCTCGGCGAGCTCGGTGAGGGTGAACGACGGGCCGCCCAGCTCCCAGTAGCCCTGCTGGTCGGCGATGTCGCCGGTGAGCAGGGAGGCGGCGGCCTCCGCGTAGTCCGCCCTGGTGGCCGCGGAGATCCGCCCGTCGCCGGCGGCCCCGACGATCTCGCCGCTCCCGAGGTACTCGTCGAGCCGGGCGGTGTAGTTCTCGGTGTACCAACCGTTGCGGGCCACCGCGAAGGGCAGGCCCGAGCCCTGCAGGACGTCCTCGGTCGCGGCGTGCTCGGGGGCCAGGACCAGCTCGGTCTCGTCGGCGTGGAGCACGCTGGTGTAGACGACGAGCCCGACGTCGGCGGCGTCCGCGGCCTCGATCACCGCGGTGTGCTGGCGGACGCGGTCGCCGCCCGGGCTCGAGACGAGCAGGAGCCGCTCGATGCCGTCGAGCGCCGGGCCGAGAGTGTCGGGCCGGTCGTAGTCGGCCTCGCGGATGCCGACCCCGAGGTCGGCCAGATCCTTGGCCTTCTCCGGGTCGCGGACCAGCGCGAAGATGTTGCCCGCGGGCACACCGCGACGCAGCAGGGCGTCGACGGCCAGCCGGCCGAGGTGGCCGGTGGCGCCGGTGACGGCGAAGGACGGGGCGGGCACGAGGGGGCTCTCGCTCATGCCGGGGAGGGTGCCCGTTGATCGCGACCGCACACCCCCGGGCCCGGGACGACCGAGGACGCCTTGTCAGAACCGTCGAGCGGGTGCACGGTGACATGACGCACCCCGGGGACCGAAGAAGGTGACGTCGTGGCCACCATCGCGCCGGAGCCGATCAGGACGCGGCCCTATCCAGCCCGCGTGTCGCGGCGGGGGTCGGGCGTCGCGCACTACCTGCGCACCACCGACCCGAAGGACATCGCGTTCCTCTACCTGGTCACCTCGTTCGCGTTCTTCATGGTCGGCGGGCTGATGGCGCTGCTCATGCGCGCCGAGCTCGCCCGGCCGGGCCTGCAGATCCTCTCGGTCGACCAGTACGCCCAGCTGTTCACCATGCACGGCACGATCATGCTGCTGCTCTACGCGACGCCGATCCTGTTCGGCTTCGCGAACTACATCGTGCCGCTGCAGATCGGCTCCCCCGACGTCGCGTTCCCGCGCCTGAACGCCTTCTCCTACTGGCTGTTCCTGTTCGGCGGCCTGATCGTGCTCTCCGGGTTCGCCTTCCCCGGGGGCGCCGCCTCGGCGGGGTGGTTCGCATACACCCCGCTCTCGGACATCGGCTTCTCGCCCGGTCTGGGCCTCGACGTCTGGGACATCGGGCTCGTGGTGGCCGGGCTCGGGACCATCCTCGGAGCCGTCAACTTCACCACGACGATCATCTGCCTGCGCGCGCCCGGCATGACCATGTTCCGGATGCCGATCTTCTGCTGGAACATCCTGGTCACCGCCATCCTGGTCCTGCTCGCCTTCCCGATCCTGACCTCCGCGCTGCTCGGGCTCGAGGCCGACCGCCACCTCGGGGCGCACATCTTTGACCCGGCCAACGGCGGCGCGATCCTCTGGCAGCACCTGTTCTGGTTCTTCGGGCACCCCGAGGTCTACATCGTCGCGCTGCCGTTCTTCGGCATCGTCACCGAGATCTTCCCGGTGTTCAGCCGCAAGCCGCTCTTCGGCTACAAGACGCTGATCTACGCGACGCTGTCGATCGGCGCCCTGTCGGTGGCGGTGTGGGCGCACCACATGTACGCCACCGGCGCGGTGCTGCTGCCGTTCTTCTCGTTCATGACGTTCCTGATCGCCGTGCCGACCGGCATCAAGTTCTTCAACTGGATCGGCACCATGTGGCGGGGCCAGCTGACCTTCGAGACACCGATGCTGTGGTCGCTCGGGTTCCTGGTGACCTTCCTGTTCGGTGGCCTGACCGGTGTGCTGCTCGCCAGCCCGCCGCTGGACTTCCACGTGTCGGACTCGTACTTCGTGGTGGCGCACTTCCACTACGTGCTGTTCGGCACGATCGTGTTCTCCACGTTCGCCGGCATCTACTTCTGGTTCCCGAAGATGACGGGTCGGATGCTGGACGAGCGCCTGGGCAAGTTCCACTTCTGGGGGACGTTCATCGGGTTCCACACCACGTTCCTGGTGCAGCACTGGCTGGGCAACGAGGGCATGCCGCGCCGTTACGCGGACTACCTGCCCTCGGACGGGTTCACGACGCTGAACACGATCTCCTCGATCGGTGCGTTCATCCTGGGTGCCTCGATGCTGCCGTTCATCTGGAACGTCTTCTACAGCTATCGCTACGGGCGCCCCGTCGAGGTCGACGACCCGTGGGGCCACGGCAACTCGTTGGAGTGGGCCACGTCGTGTCCGCCGCCGCGGCACAACTTCACCGAGCTGCCGCGCATCCGCTCCGAGCGGCCGGCGTTCGAGCTGCACTATCCGCACCTCACCGAGCGCATCCGCCTCGAGTCCCATGTCGGCGGGGGAGGCCACAAGGCCAGCATCGGTGAGGCGGCCACCGGAGCCGTCGGTCAGGAGCACCTGCCCGGCAGCGACCCCCGCAACCGCTGACCCACGCCGAGGAGCCTCACCGCCGAGGAGGCCGCGAGATGTCGAACCACCGGGCCGCGCCGCTCACGGCCGACGAGGCCAGGGTGCTCCGCGCCCTGGCCCAGGACCTCACCCGCTGCAGCCCCGACCTCCTGCGCGAACCCGGCCGCGACGACCCCTCGAGCCGACCTGCCCTCGTCGAGCTCGGTGTCTACCTGCTCGCGATCGGCCTGATCGTGGGTCTGATCACCGTCTCGGTCGGGCCGCTGCTCGCGATCGTCGTCGGCGCCGCCCTGCTCGTCGCAGCGACCATCAAGGCCGCGACGTCCTCGCGCGTCGGCCCCCCTCGCCGGTGACAGTCGATCCCACTCCGCCACGCAGCCCCGACGGGCGATTGCAGTGGTCACGTTCGGAGGAGCTGACCGGCTTCGAGGCCCTGATGTGGCGCGTCGAAGCGGATCCGCGCATGCGCTCGACCGTGGTCATCGTGGAGACCCTCGATGTCGAACCGGACTGGGAGCGACTCGTCGCCGCCACCGACTGGGCCTCCCGGGTGGTCCCACGGTTGCGACAACGGATCACGACACCATTCCTCGGCGTCGGTACCCCGCACTGGACCCTCGATCCCGACTTCGACCTGCACTATCACCTGCGTCGGGCGCGGCTGCACGACGGCGCCGAGCGGGCCGACCTGTTCGCCCTCGCCGAACAGGTCGCGATGACCCCCCTCGACCCGTCACGTCCGCTGTGGGAGGCGACCCTGGTGGGCGGGCTACCCGACGGCGGCGCAGCGCTGCTGTTCAAGCTCAGCCACGTCCTCTCCGACGGCATGGGCCTCGCGCAGCTCCTGGCCGGGTTGCACTCCCGCACCCGCGAGCCCACCCCCGACAAGCCGCAGCCGCCCCCGCCGGCCGCGGTGCCGGCAACCCTGACCCGGGAGGTCGTGCGCCAGGTCACCGGTGACCTCGCCGTGGTCGGTGGCGCCGCGCGCGGGCTCCTCGGCGCCGCGCGTTCCCTGACACGCCCCGACCTCGCCGCACGCGACGCCCTCGCCTACCTCACCTCCGCGGTCCGGGTCCTCTCCCCGCCACCGGCCCCGCCGCTCCCGGCGCTCTCCGAGCGCAGCCCCTCGTGGCGGTTCCGGACCCTCGACGTGCCGTTCGACGCGTTGCGGGCGGCCGGGAAGGCGGCCGGCGGTTCCCTCAACGACGCCTACCTGGCCGCCCTGCTGGCGGCGTTCCGCCGCTACTCCGCCCGTCGCGGTGATGCGCTGCCACCCGAGCGCCTCATGCCCGTCACCCTGCCGGTGTCGGTCCGGCGCGAGGAGCACGAGCCCGGCGGCAACCACTTCGCGCCCGCCCGCCTCTCGGCGCCGGTCGGCATCGTCGATCCCGCCGCCCGCATCGCCGACGTCCGCCGCCGCGTCCGCGCCGCGCTCGCCGAGCCCGCGCTCGAGAGCGTCGAGATCGTGACGCCGCTCCTCGCGCGGCTGCCCGGCGCCGTGACGGCCCGGCTCGGAGGCAGCGCCACCCGGGGCAACGACCTGCAGGCCAGCAACGTCCCGGGCCTCCGGGACGAGGTCTATCTCGCCGGGGCGCGGATCCTGCGCAGCTACCCCTTCGCGCCGTTGCCCGGCTGCGCGGCGATGATCTCCATGCTCTCCCACGGCACGACCTGCTGTGTCGCCGCCAACCTCGACGCCGCGTCGTTCAGCGACCTGCCCGGCTTCGAGCAGGACCTCGCCGACGGGTTCGCCGAGGTGCTCGCGCTCGCCCCGTGACCGAGCGCGGCACCCTCGACGACGGGTCAGGGCTTCGGCCGACCCCGCCCACGATGCAGCGCTGCGCAGGCGCCAGCGGCTTGACGAGGGGGCCGTCCGGCCACCACTTGGCGCACACCGTGATGCCCGGTTCGACCAGTTCGAGACCGGGGAGCAGCCCTTCGATCTCGGACGAAGACGTCCTCCATCCGGCGGGCGAGCTGGCTGTCTTCGACGGCGAGCAGCTCGACCTCGGGAGCAACCTTGCGGACCCTCGATGCACCGGTGCCGTGATCCACTATGCGGGCGAGCGGCGGTCCGGCCGATGCTCACCGCCGCCCGAGGACCCTCCCGACGACGGCTCGGGTGTCGGCCGGGTCGATGACGTCGTCGATCTCGAAGACCGAGGCAACGCTGAGTGCCTTCCCCCGGTCGTAGAGCTGGGCGACGAGCTCGTCGTAGCGGGCGCGGCGGGCGTCGGGGTCCGTGATCGCGTCGAGCTCCTTGCGGTAGCCGAGCCGGACCGCGCCCTCGAGCCCCATGCCGCCGAACTCGCCGCTGGGCCAGGCGACCGTCAGCGCGGGGGCCTTGAGGTCGCCGCCGGACATCGCCATCGCGCCGAGCCCGTAGCCCTTGCGCAGGACCACCATGACCAGGGGGACCGTCAGACGGGCCCCCGCGACGAACATGGCGCTGAAGCGGCGGACCGTGGCGGTGCGCTCGGCGTCCGGGCCGACCATGAAGCCGGGGGTGTCGCAGAGCGAGATCACCGGGAGCCGGCGCGCCTGGCACAGGTCCAGGAACCGCGTGGCCTTGTCCGCGGCGTCGCCGTCGATGGCCCCGCCGAGGTGCTGGGGGTTGTTGGCGATCACGCCGACGGCGCGGCCGCCGAGTCGCGCCAGCGCGGTCACGATCCCCGCTCCGAACCCGCCGCGGAGCTCGAGGACCGAGTCGGTGTCGAACAATGCGTGGAGCACGGGCCGGATCGCGTACGCGCGCAGCCGGTTCTCGGGCACGAGGTGGCGCAGCAGTCGGGGGTCGCCGTGTTCGGCGGTGTCGGGATGCGGTCCGGCGAAGTAGGCCAGGTAGCGGCGGGCGGCCTCGACGGCCGCCGCGTCGTCGGGTACCCGGACGTCGACCACGCCGTTGGCCCACTGCACGTCGATCGGCCCGACATCCTGCGGGGCGACCACGCCCAGCCCACCACCCTCGATCATCGCGGGCCCGCCCATGCCCAGGCTCGAGTCCTCGGTGGCGATGATCGTGTCGCACGCGCCGGCCAGCGCCGCGTTGCCGGCGAAGCAGTACCCGGTGACGACGGCGAGGGTCGGCACGGTGCCGGCGAGCTCGGCCGCCAGCCGGAACGAGGGGACGTCGAGCTGAGCGACCGCGGAGGTGTCGGTGTCCCCGGGTCGCCCGCCGCCACCCTCGGCGAAGATGACGACCGGGAGCCGCTCGCGCAGCGCGAGGGTGAACAGCCGGTCGGTCTTGGCGTGGTTGTGAATGCCCTGGGTGCCGGCCAGGACGGAGTAGTCGTAGGCGAGCAGGGCGACGGGCAGGCCGCCGACGGTGCCGGTGCCGGTGATCAGCCCGTCGGCGGGGGTGCGCGCGACGAGGTCGTCGAGGCTGCGCCGGCGGCGCTGGGCGGCGATGGTCAGCGCGCCGTACTCGACGAAGCTCTCGGGGTCGAGCAGGTCGGCGAGGTTCTCCCGCACGGTGCGCCGGCCGCGGGCGCGGGTCTTCTCGACGACGTCGGCGCGCGCCTCGTCCAGCCCGATCCGGTGGCGCTCGAGGGCTTCGGCGAGGTCGCCGCGGACGTGGTCGGGGTCGGGAGCGGTGTCCTCGACGGCGAGCTCGGCGGCCTGCTCGGAGGGCTGCAGCCGCGCCAGCACGGCTCCGGGTGACACCGGCTCCCCGACCGCGACGGCGAGCTCGGCGATCCGACCGGGCCGTGGGCTGTGGATCACGTGCTGCATCTTCATGGCCTCGATGACCACCAGCTCCGCGCCGGCGGGCACGAGGTCGCCGACGGCGGCCGACACCGCCACCACCACGGCGTGCTGCGGGGAGACGACGGCGTCCGCGTCGGGCTCCGCGTCGGGCTCGGTCCGCGCCGTGCCGACGGTGAGCTCGGCGAGGTGGGCGTCGACGAAGCCGGTGTCCAGGGCGCCGAGCTCGGGCCGCTCGAGCAGGGCGCGCAGCAGGTCGACGTTGGTGGCGACCCCGGCGACATCGAGGTCGGCGAGGGCACGCCGGCCCCGGGCGGCGGCGCCGGCCAGGTCCACGCCTCGGGTGATCACCTTGGCGAGCAGGGAGTCGTAGCGCGGGCTGACCGCGTAGCCGGGATAGCCGTGGGTGTCGACGCGGACGCCGGGCCCGGTCGGCGGCCCGAACCGGTCGAGGGTGCCGACCTGCGGGACGACGGTGCCGTCGGACTCGACGGTCTCGGTGTTGACCCGCACCTGGACCGCCGCGCCCCGGCTCGCCGGGGTCTCGGTCAGGCCGAGCTCGGCCAGGGTGGCGCCCTCGGCGATCCGCAGGCCGAGCTCGACGAGGTCCAGCCCGGTCACCTCCTCGGTGACGGTGTGCTCGACCTGGATGCGGGGGTTGACCTCGAGGAACGCGACGTCGTCGTCGGCGACGAGGAACTCCACGGTGGCCAGGCCCGAGTACTCCCCCACCAGCGCGACCGCCATCGCGTGGAGTCGCTCGCGGCCGGGCAGGTCCGGCGCGGGGGCGATCTCCACGAGCTTCTGGCGGCGGCGCTGCGCGCTGCAGTCGCGGTCGCCCAGCGCGACCGCCCGGCCGCCGTCGCCGAGGATCTGCACCTCGACGTGCCGCGCCCCGGGCAGGTAGCGCTCGACGTAGACGGACCCGTCGCCGAACGCCGCCCGCGCCTCGGCGGCGCACTCCCGCAGCGCCGCGTCGAGCGCCGCGGGGTCGGTCACCGGGCGCATGCCGCGTCCGCCGCCGCCGGCGAGCGCCTTGACCATGACGGCGCCGTGGGTGTCGAGGAAGGCGCGGGCGGTGGCGGGATCGGTCGGTGCCTCCGTGCCCTCGAGCACGGGCACCCCGGACGCGCGGGCCCGGTCGCGGGCGGCGGTCTTGCTCCCGAACAGCTCCAGCGCCTCGGCCGACGGGCCGACGAAGGCGATACCCCGGTCGTCGCACTCCCGGGCGAGCGCCGGGTTCTCGGAGAGGAAGCCGTAGCCGGGGTGCAGCGCGGTGGCGCCGGTCTTGACCGCCGCCCCGACGACCTCGGCGACGTCGAGGTAGGCCGCGGCCCCGGTGCCGGGCAGCCGGACGGCCTCGTCGGCGCGGGCGACGTGCAGGCAGGCCGCGTCGTCGTCGGGATGGACGGCCACCGTCGGGATCCCGAGGGTGGCGGCGGTGTCGAGGATGCGGACCGCGATCTCGCCGCGGTTGGCGACGGTCAGCTTCACCGGCCGCTCCGGCGCAGCGTGATCCCGGCGGCCTCGCGGTCCCATCCGGTCGCGCCGGTCTCGCGCAGCAGGTGCTTGTGCACCTTCTGCGTCGGGGTCTTGGGGAGCTCGTCGAGGAACTCCAGGTAGCGCGGGACCATGAAGTAGGGCAGCCGGTCGATCAGGAACTCGCTGAGCTCACGCGGATCGACCACGCGGCCCTCCCGGGGCACGACGACGGCCTTGATGTCGTCCTCGGTGAGCGCCGAGGGCACCGCCACCACGGCGCTCTCGTAGACGTCGGGGTGCTCGTTGATGACCCGCTCGACCTCGAAGCTGGAGACGTTCTCGCCCCGGCGGCGCAGGGCGTCCTTCATGCGATCGGAGAAGAAGAACCGGCCCTCGTCGTCCTGCCGGAACGCGTCCCCGGTGTGCACCCAGCCGTCGACGAGGGTCTCGGCGGTCATCTCCGGTAGGCCGTGGTACCCGCGCATCACCAGCCGCGGGTCCTCCGGGCGCACCCACAGCTCCCCGACGGTGCCGGTGGGCACCTCGACGCCGTCCGGATCGACGAGCGCCAGGTCGTAGCCCTCGCGGGCGAACCCGCACTCGCCGCCGATCACGGTCTCGGGCGGGCCGTTCATCACCGCGCCGACCTCGCTCATCCCGTAGACCGCGGCGAGGTCGATCCCGAACCGCTGGCGGAAGGTCGCGACGCCGCTGGCCAACGGGGCCATGATCGCCAGCTCGAGGGGGTTGTCGGCGTCGTCGGGCCGCCGCTCGACCTGCTGGAGCAGCTCGGCCATCGCGCCGAGCATCACCGTGACCGTGATGCCGTGCTCGCGGATCGTCGGCCAGAACCGGCTCACCGAGAACGCCGGCTCGAGCACGACGGGGCAGCGGTGGATGATCCCCTGGTAGATGCCGTACCAGAGGCCGGTGAGGTGGAACACCGGCAGCGTGACGAGCAGCCGGTCGCCGGGCGCCGGACGGGCCTGGTCCTCCCGCGAGCCGTAGGTGTAGGCGTGCGCGTGGCTGACCATGACACCCTTGGACAGCCCGGTGGTGCCCGAGGTGTACATGAGGGCGATGAGGTCACCGGCGTCGATCGGCGCGACCGGTGCCGGGTCGCTCGCGAGGAGCTCGTCGAACCCGACCACCCGCAGCCCGAGCCCGTCGGCGGACGCGGTGTCGCCGCGGACCACGAGCGTGCGCAGCGCGGTGAGGTCGCCGGCGATGCGGGCGATCCGCTCGACGTAGGAGTCCTCGACCACCAACGTCGGCGCCGCGGAGTCGTTGAGGACGTGGGCGAGGAAGCCGCCCTTGTAGGCGGTGTTGACCGGCACCTCGACCATGCCGCCGAGCCCGAGGCCCGACCACACGTGCGCGGTGTCGAGGGAGTTGTCCAGGAGCACCGCGACCGGCTCCTGGCTACCCACACCCAGCCCGGCCAGCCCACCCGTGATCCGCAGCGACCGTTCGTGGCTCTCGGCAGTGGTGTACCGCGACGTGCGGTCGCGCTGAGCCGGTTGGTCGGGGACCTCGTCGAGGGCACGGTCGTAGGCCGCGCGCACCGTCCGCCGCTCGACCGGGGGCAGCGACTGCGCCATCGACTCCTCCTCGATCGACCCGAGGAGTACTTTACGAGGCCGCGTTCCGCGCGCACGCCTACCTGTGGCTCGCCGGGATCGCGTGACAGGACCGCGCCCTGGTGGGCAGGTGCGGTCGGACCGCACCGCACGACCGGTCGGTGCGGCACCATCGAGGGATGTGCCGCAACATCCGGGTCCTGCACAACTTCGAGCCGCCCGCCACCGGTGACGAGGTGCACGAGGCCGCCCTGCAGTACGTCCGCAAGATCAGCGGCTCGGCACGACCCTCGAAGGCCAACGAGGCGGCCTTCGCCCGCGCGGTCGCCGAGATCACCGCGAGCACCCGCACCCTGCTCGCCGACCTGGTGACGACGGCGCCGCCGAAGAACCGCGAGGTCGAGGCGCTCAAGGCGCGGGAGCGGGCGCGCGAGCGCTACGCCCGCTGATCCGGTCGATCAGCGGCCACGCACGGGCGGGCCCCAGTCGGTGGCGTCGCGCAGGGTCCGCTTGAGCAGCTTCCCGCCGGGGTTGCGCGGCAGCGGGTCGGTGGTCACGACGACGTACTGGGGCAGCTTGAAGTCCGCGAGCTGCGTGCCCAGGTAGTCCAGGACCGCGTCGACGTCGATCCCGGACCCGACGAGCACGGCCCCGACCTTCTCGCCCATGACGTCGTCGGGCACCCCGACCACGGCCGCGTCGGCGACGCCCGGCGCGCCCGCGAGCGCGTTCTCGACCTCGACCGAGTAGACGTTCTCGCCGCCCCGGTTGATCACGTCCTTGGCCCGGTCGACGATCCGGACCATGCCGTCGTCGACGCGGGCGAGGTCGCCGCTGTGCAGCCAGCCGTCGACGAACGTGGCCGCCGTCGCCTCGGGCGCCGCCCAGTAGCCGTCGACGACGTTCGGGCCGCGGACCAGCAGCTTGCCGACCCCGGCTTCGTCCACGTCGGCGAGGGCCAGGTCGACCACCGGGGCCGCGAAGCCCACCGCGTCGGCGTTCTCCGCCGCCCACTCGTGGGGGAGGAAGGTGGCGATCGACGACGTCTCGGTGAGCCCGAACCCGTTGCCGAGCCGGGCCCACGGCAGCCGCTCCATCAGCCGCCGGACCAGGGCCGGGGCGATGGGGGCGCCGCCGTAGGTGAGCCGCTGGACGTGCGAGAGGTCGACGTCGAGGTCGTCGCGCGCCAGCGTCAGCCCGTAGATCGCCGGGACGCTGACGAGGGTGTCGATCCGCTCCTCGACGATCGTGCGGACGAACGCGGCACCGTCGAACGTCGGCAGCACCACGGTCGTGCCGCCGAGGCCGAGCTGCACCAGCAGCTGGGAGTTGCACCCGGTGACGTGGAACAGCGGCACCGAGACGAGGTTGCGCAGCGTCGGGCCGTCGGCGCGGTCGATGCCGATCACCCGGATCGCGGTCTCGACGTTGGCGAGGAAGTTGCCGTGGGTCGTCCGGGCGCCCTTCGGCCGGCCGGTGGTCCCGCTCGTGTAGAAGATCGCGGCCAGGTCGCCGGGGACGAGGTCGTCGAGGGCCTCGGGATGGCCGTCCGGCAGCGGCGAGCCGGGGCGCAGCACGGCCGCCGCCCCGCTGTCGGCGAGCACGTACTCCACCTCGGGCGGCGCGAAGCGCGTGTTGACCGGCACGGCGACCGCCCCGGCCAGCAGCGTGCCGAGGAAGCCGACCACCCACTCCACGCCCGCCGGGAGGAGCGAGGCCACGCGGTCGCCCCGTCCCACGCCCTCACCGACGAGGCCGCCGGCGACGCGGGCCGCCCGCTCCCACAGCTCGGCGTAGGTCAGGCGCTCGCCGCCGACCTCGACCAGCGCCTCGACCTCGGGATGGCGCTCCGCCGAGGCCCGCACCATCGCGACCACCGAGGGCGCGAGGCGGTCGTAGCGCGCGATCCCGTCCGGCCCGCGCGTGATGCCGGAGGTGTCGAACGGTGCCGCTCCCCGCGGCAGGGGCTCGGGTGGCACCGCGCTCACCCGGCCGTGAAGTAGCGGCGCGGGTTCTCGACGAGCATCGTCGTGAGCTGCTCGTCGGTGACGCCCTGCTCACGCAGCGCGGGCAGCACGTCGTGGTGGATGTGCTCGTAGTGCCAGTTCGGCGCCGCCTGGGCGAGCGCGGCCTGCGCGGCCTCGCCGGAGAAGAAGTCCATGTAGCAGGCCGCGTCGTGGGCCAGCACGATCCGGTCGGCGTAGCCCTGCGCGCAGAGCGCGGCGATGGTGGCGACGCGCTGCTCGGTGGGGTTGAACATGTCCAGTCCGAAGCGGTCGCAGCCGATCGTGGCACCGCGGTCCATGATCTCGCGCAGGTAGTCGAGGTCGTTGGTGTCGCCGGCGTGACCGATGACGACCTTGGTGAGGTCGACGCCGTCGGCCTCGTAGAGGTCGAGGGCGAGCCGGCCGGTCTGGTGGGCGGCGTTGGTGTGCACGGTGATCGGGACGCCGGTCTCGACCTGGGTGGCCGCGATCGCGTGCTGGATCCGTGTCTGGTCGGGGGTCAGGCCCCGCTCCTCGACCACGCCCTTGAGGAACGCCGCCTTGATCCCGGTCCCGGCGATGCCCTCGCGGATGTCCTTGACGAACATCTCGACCATCGGCTCGTCCCCGCCGAGCAGCGTGCCCGGGCCGCGATAGTGCAGGAAGTGCGGGATCTCGTCGAAGGTGTAGAGCCCGGTCGCGACGACGATGTTCAGGTCGACGTCCGCGTTGATACGGGCGACCCGCGGGATGTAGCGGCCGAGCCCGACGACGGTGGGGTCGACGATCGTCGTCACGCCGAGCTCGCGCAGGCGCCGCAGCTTGGTGATCGCGTCGGCGACCCGGACCTCCTCGTCCCAGTACTCGTCGCCGTAGTTCTGCATCATGTCCGGCGTCAGCACGAACACGTGCTCATGCATGAGCGTCGTGCCGAGGTCGTCGACGTCCACCGGACCGCGCACCGTCTCCACCGAGGGCATCCGCCCGCACCTCCGCCGCCTCGCCGTGTCGCCCGGACGATCCGGGCTGTGACCCGGACCACCATACGGGCGCGGCGCCGCGGGGCCAGCCTCCGACGACGTCAGGTCCGCGAGGGCTTCTTCTTCGGCAGGTAGAGGTCGGTGAGGGTGCCCTCGAATGCGTCGGCGGCCATCCCGACGGTCTCGGACAGCGTCGGATGCGGGTGGATCGTGAGGCCGATGTCGGCGGCGTCGGCGCCCATCTCGATGGCCAGGGCGGCCTCGGCGATGAGGTCGCCGGCGGAGGGCCCGACGATGCCGGCCCCGATGATGCGGTCGGTCTCGGTGTCGAAGAGGACCTTCGTGGAGCCCTCGGAACGGCCGAGTGAGAGCGAGCGTCCGGACGCCGCCCACGGGAACGTCCCGATACCATAGGACAGCCCGCGGGCCTTGGCCTCGATCTCGGTCACGCCGGCCCAGGCCACTTCGGGGTCGGTGTAGGCGACCGAGGGGATGCAGCGGGCGTCGAACGCGCTGGGCTTCCCGGCGGCGACCTCGGCGGCGACCTTCCCCTCGTGCACCGCCTTGTGCGCGAGCATCGGCTGCCCGACGACGTCGCCGATGGCGAACACGTGGGAGACGTTGGTGCGCTGGTGCTCGTCGACCGGGACGAATCCGCGGTCGGTCAGCGCGACCCCGGCGGCGTCCAGCCCGAGCACCGACCCGTTGGGCACGCGCCCGACGGCGACGAGCACGGCGTCGAACGTGTCGGTCTGTGGAGCCTTGGCGCCCTCGAAGGTCACGACGAGGCCCTCGTCGCGCGCTTGGACGTCGGTGACCTTGGTGGAGAGGAAGACGTTCTCGTAGCGGGAGCCGATGTGGCGGGCCAACGGCTTGATCAGGTCTGGGTCGGCGCCGGGGATGAGCTGGTCCATCAGCTCCACCACCGTGATCCTCGAGCCGAGCTCGGCGTAGACCGTGGCCATCTCCAGCCCGATGATCCCGCCGCCGAGCACGAGCAGCCGCTGCGGGACCTCGGCCAGCTCGAGCGCGGAGGTGGAGTCGAGCACGCGGGGATCGTCGTGGGGGACGAACGGCAGCTTCACCGGCTCGGAGCCCGCCGCGATGATCGCCTGGTCGAACCCGACGACGGTCGTCGAGCCGTCCGTCGTCGTGACCTCGACCCGGTGCGGCGAGACGAACCGCCCGGTCCCCTGCAGCGTGGTGACCTTGCGCTGCTTCGCGAGGCCGGCCAGACCGCCGACGAGCTTGCCGACGACGCCGTCCTTCCACGACCGCAGCCGGTCGAGGTCGATCGTCGGCGCGCCGAAGGACAGGCCGTGCTCGGCCATCTCCTTGGTCTCCGCGATCACCTTCGCGGCGTGCAGCAGCGCCTTGGAGGGGATGCAGCCGACGTTGAGGCAGACCCCGCCGAGGGTGTCGCGGCCGTCGACGATCATGACTTCGAGCCCGAGGTCGGCCGCACGGAACGCCGCGGTGTAGCCGCCGGGCCCGGCGCCGAGCACGAGCAGCCCGACGTGGCGGTCCTCGCCGGCGTCGGCGGCCGCGGCCGGGGGCGGGGCCGCGGGAGTCTGGGCGCTCGCGGACGGCGTCCCCGAGGTGGAGGCCTTCTGGGTCGGCGGCGGGGTGGACGAGGCCGTGTCCTGGCCGGCGTCGAACGGGTCGAGGACGAGGATCGCGCTGCCCTGCGAGACCCGGTCCCCGACCGCGACGCGCACCTCGCGGACGGTGCCCGCCACCTCGGCCGGGACGTCCATCGTGGCCTTGTCGGACTCCAGGGTCAGCAGCGGCTCGTCGAGGTCGACCTCGCTGCCCGCCGTCACGTGCACCTCGATGACGGGGACGTCGGTGAAGTCGCCGATGTCGGGGACCTCGACCACGATCTCGCCGGCCATGCGGAATCTCCTTGATCAGTTCGGGAGGTGGCCTGCGGCCTCGTGAGCACTAATCCGCCCTATGACACGGATTAGTGCTCACGAGGGCTCCGCCCACCTACAGGAGCAGCCGCCGCTCGTCGCCCATCACGTGCGCGAGGTGACGGGTGAACCGGGCGGCCAGGGCACCGTCGATCACGCGGTGGTCGTAGGACAGGCACAGCGGCAGCAGGGTGCGCGGCTCGAACTCGGCGCCGTTCCACACCGGCGCCACCCGCGAACGCACCACGCCGAGGATCGCGACCTCGGGGGCGTTGACGATCGGGGTGAACGCGGTGCCACCGATCCCGCCGAGGCTGGAGATCGTGAACGAGGCGCCGCGCATGTCGTCGGTGGTGAGCTTGCCGTCGCGCGCCCGCGCCGAGACCTCCCCCAGTTCCTTGGACAGCTCGACGATGCCCTTGCGGTCCACGTCCCGGATCACCGGCACCACCAGCCCGCCGGGGGTGTCCACCGCGACCCCGAGGTGGTAGTAGCGCTTGAGGACCAGCGCGTCCTTCTCGGGGGTCAGCGACGCGTTCACCGTCGGGAACGCCTTGAGCGCCGACACCGCGGCCTTCATCAGGAACGCCAGCAGCGTGACGCGGTACCCCTCGGCCTTCGCCGCGGTGTCCAGCTCCTTGCGGTAGGCGTCGATGGTGGTGATGTCGGCGTCGTCGTTGTGGGTGACGTGTGGGACGTTGAGCCACGAGCGGTGCAGCACCGGCCCGGAGATGCGGGTGATCCGCGACAGCGGCTGGGTCTCGACGGGGCCGAACACCGAGAAGTCCTGCGCCGGGACCTCCGGGATGCCCGAGCCGCCCGACGGTGCCGCAGCCGCCGCCGCGGGTGCCGCCGCGCCGTCCCCACCGCGCACGAACGCGAGCAGGTCGTTCTTCGTGATCCGGCCCTTCGGCCCGGACGCCGGGATGCTCGCGAGGTCGACCCCGAACTCCCGGGCGAGCTTGCGCACGCTCGGCCCGGCATGGGCGGGCAGGTCGGACGCGCCGTCCGACGACGCGGCAGCGGGCGCCGGCGACGACGGAGGCGGCGCGGGAGCGGTCTCGGTCGGCGGCTCCTGCGCGGTGGCCTCGGCGTCGGCGACCTCGCGGCCGCGGGCCGGTTCCGGCGCGGTGGGCGCATCCTCGCTGGCCTCGCCCTCGCCGGCGTCGAGCACGATCACCGGTGTGCCCTGGCTGACGGTGTCGCCCACCGAGACCAGCACCTCGGTGACCAGCCCGGCGTGCGAGGACGGGACGTCCATCGTCGCCTTGTCCGACTCCAGCGTCATCAGGGGGTCGTCGATGGACACGGCGTCGCCCGGCGAGACGTGGACCTCGATGACGGGGACGTCGGAGAAGTCGCCGATGTCCGGGACGACGACCTGGGTAGCAGCGGGGGCCGACATCTGTGGTGGTCTCCGATCGGGTTCTCAGGCGTGGGCCGGGGCGGGCCGCTCGGGGTCGATGTCGTACTTCGCGATCGCGTCGGCGACCACCGAGGCCTCGACGACGCCGTCGCGGGCCAGGGCGGACAGGGCCGCCACCGTGACATACCGGCGGTCGATCTCGAAGAAGTCCCGCAGGGCGCGGCGGTAGTCCGAGCGGCCGAAGCCGTCGGTGCCCAGCACCTCGAAGCGCCGCCCCACCACCCAGGCCCGGATTTGGTCGGGGAACGCGCGCATGTAGTCCGTCGCCGCGACCACGGGCCCGGGCGGCCGGCCCGCGAGCTGCTGCTCCACCCACGACTGCCGGGGTTCCGACGTCGGGTGCAGCATGTTCCAGCGGTCGACGTCCATCCCGTCCCGGCGCAGCTCGGTGAAGCTCGGCGCACTCCACACGTCGGCGACGACACCCCAGTCGGACTCGAGCAGCTCCGCGGCCGCCATCACCTCGCGCAGGATCGTGCCCGAGCCCATGAGCTGCACCCGGGGCTTGGACGCGGCCTTGGACCGGGACCGCCGCGCGCCGGGCTTCACCGCCGGTGAACCCTCGGAGAGCAGGTAGAGCCCGCGCACGATCCCCTCCCGCACCGCGGCCTCGTCGTCGGTGCCCAGGCCCGGCATCGCGGGGTGGGGGTAGTTCTCGTTCATCAACGTCAGGTAGTAGAAGACGTCCTCCTGCTCGGCGTACATCCGCCGCAACCCGTCCGCGATGATCACCGCGACCTCGTGGGCGAAGGTCGGGTCGTAGGACACGCAGTTCGGGATCACCGACGAGAACAGGTGCGAGTGCCCGTCCTCGTGCTGCAGCCCCTCCCCGTTGAGCGTGGTGCGCCCCGCCGTCCCGCCGAGCAGGAACCCGCGGGCCCGCAGGTCCCCGGCCGCCCACGCGAGGTCGCCGACCCGCTGGAACCCGAACATCGAGTAGTAGATGTAGAACGGGATCATCGGGGTGTCGCTGGTGGAGTAGGAGGTGGCGGCCGCGAGCCACGAGGACATCGCGCCCAGCTCGTTGATGCCCTCCTGGAGCATCTGGCCGCTGCGGTCCTCGCGGTAGGACATCAGCTGGCCCTCGTCCTCGGGGGTGTAGAGCTGGCCGACCCGGGAGTAGATCCCGAACTGCCGGAACATGCCCTCCATCCCGAAGGTGCGGGACTCGTCAGGGACGATCGGCACCACCCGCTTGCCGATCTGCTTGTTGCGCAGCAGCGTGTTCAGTACCCGGACGAACGCCATCGTCGTCGAGTTCTGCCGCTCGCCCGAGCCCGCGAGCTGCGCCCCGAACGCCGAGATGTCGGGCACCTCCAACGACTCCGAGCGGCGCCGCCGCGTCGGCAGGTAACCCCCGAGCGCCTCGCGGTGGCGCCGCAGGTACTCCTGCTCCTCCGCGCCGAGCCGCAGGTAAGGCAGGGCGTCGACATCGGCGTCGGCCACCGGCAGCTCGAAACGGTCCCGGAAGATCCGTAGCTGTTCGCCGGCCATCTTCTTCTGCTGATGGGAGATGTTCTGGCCCTCGCCGGCCTCGCCCATGCCGTAGCCCTTGACGGTCTTGGCGAGGATCACCGTCGGGCGGTCGGTCTCGGCCACCGCCGCCGAGTACGCCGCGTAGATCTTCGACGGGTCGTGCCCGCCGCGGGTCAGCGCCCAGATCTCCTCGTCGGTCCAGTCCTCGACCATCGCCGCGGTCTCGGCGTACTTGCCGAAGAAGTGCTCGCGGACGTACGCGCCGTTCTTGGACTTGAACGTCTGGTACTCGCCGTCGACGCACTCCTCCATGAGCTGGTGCAGCCGGCCGGTGGTGTCCCGCTTGAGCAGCTCGTCCCAGCGGCTGCCCCAGATGACCTTGACGACGTTCCAGCCTGCCCCCCGGAAGACGCCCTCCAGCTCTTGGATGATCTTGCCGTTGCCCCGCACCGGGCCGTCGAGACGCTGCAGGTTGCAGTTGATGACGAAGATCAGGTTGTCGAGGTGCTCGCGTCCGGCCAGCGAGATCGCTCCCAGCGACTCCGGCTCGTCCATCTCGCCGTCCCCGAGGAAGGCCCACACGTGGCGGTTCTCGGTGTCGGCGAGCCCGCGGCCGTGCAGGTACTTCAGGAACCGCGCCTGGTAGATCGCCATCAGGGGCCCCAGGCCCATCGACACCGTCGGGAACTGCCAGAACTCCGGCATCAACCACGGGTGCGGGTACGACGAGAGCCCGTGACCCGTCGTCTCCTGGCGGAACGCGTCCATCTGGTCCTCGGACAGGCGCCCCTCGAGGAAGGCCCGCGCGTAGATCCCCGGCGACGAGTGACCCTGCATCATCACCAGGTCGCCGCCGTGGCCTGGAGACGGCGCGTGCCAGAAGTGCTGGAAACCGGTGTCGTACAGCGTCGCCGCCGACTGGAAGCTCGCGATGTGCCCGCCCAGCTCGGACGACTCCTTGTTCGCCCGCAGCACCACCGCCACCGCGTTCCACCGGATCGCCGAACGGATGCGGTGCTCGATCGCCCGGTCACCCGGGTGCGGGGGCTCGGCGTCCACCGGGATCGTGTTCACGTACGGGGTCGTCGCCGAGTAGGGCACCGGGGCGCCCGCCTGCCGCGCCTGGGCGATCAGCTCGTCGAGCAGGTCGTGCGCCCGCTGCGGCCCCTCCACCGCCAGCACCGACTCCAGCGCCTCCCGCCACTCCTGCGTGCCCTCGGGGTCGGTGTCGGTCGGGGGGTCGCTCGGCGTGTCGGCCATGCGGCACCGTCCTGGGGTCGGGGCCGCGGTCCTGCGGCACGGGTGTTCCAGCCTGCCGTTCGTGTCCCCGCTTCGGAAGGTCCCTACGCCACGACACTCCGAGGCCTCGGCAAGCGCTTGCCGTCGCGGCCGGTCAGGAGAACCATCGACGCCGTGCTGACCGACGGCGTGGACCACATCGCCACCATCAGTCACGACCCGGCACGTCTCGGCGCCTTCTACGCGGCCGTCTTCGACGCCGAGATCGGCGAGACCCGCGTGCACGGGCAGCAGGGCGAGGAGACGATGACGGTCTTCCGCATCGGCCCGCACACCGAGCTCAACGTCTTCACGATCCCCTCGAGCGACGAGGCCGACCGCCAGACCCCGATGTGGCACCGGGGCCGCCTCGATCACTTCGGGCTCCACGCGGCCTCGCCGGAAGCGTTCGCGACGATCCGGGAGCGGCTCGTCTCCCACGGGGCCTCGGACGGCACGGTCAACGACTTCGGCGGCACCTGGAGCATGTTCTTCCGCGATCCGGACGGCCTCGAGGGCGAGGTGCTCCTGCCGAAGGACGGAGCCACCGAGCTGCCCCTCTGACCCTCTCCCGCCGCCATCCGGCGTCTGGATCGAAGCAGCAGGGCCGCACCTCGCCCGTTGGGCCATGGTGTCCGCGGCGCCGAGGTGCCAGCGTCGTCGGGTGCCGCCGGCAGGGCGGTGGGGACCAGGGGACGGTGACATGACGAAGTTCGTCTACGACTTCGCCGAGGGCGACAAGGACCAGAAGGACCTGCTGGGCGGCAAGGGCGCCAACCTCGCGGAGATGACGAATCTGGGGCTGCCGGTGCCCCCGGGCTTCACGATCACGACCGAGGCCTGCCGGGCCTACCTCGCCGACGGCCGCGAGCCCGAGGGTATGGCCGACGAGGTCACCACCCACCTCACCGCCCTCGAGACGACGATGGGCAAGCGGCTCGGGCAGGCCGACGACCCGCTGCTCGTCTCGGTGCGCTCGGGCGCCAAGTTCTCGATGCCCGGGATGATGGAGACGGTCCTCAACGTCGGGCTCAACGACTCGTCGGTCCACGGCCTCGCCACCCAGGCCGGCGACGAGCGCTTCGCCTGGGACTCCTACCGGCGGCTCGTCCAGATGTTCGGCGCCACCGTGCTCGGGGTCGAGAGCGAGCACTTCGCGGAGGCCCTCGAGGCGGCCAAGCGTGCCAAGGGCACGACGAACGATCTCGACCTGGACGCCGCCGACCTGGCCAGCCTCGTCGAGACCTTCAAGGGCGTCGTGCGCGAGCACGCCGAGCGCGAGTTCCCGCAGGACCCGCGCGAGCAGCTGGACCTCGCCGTCCGTGCCGTCTTCGACTCGTGGAACTCCCCCCGGGCGAACGTCTACCGCCGCCAGGAACGCATCCCGGCCGACCTCGGCACCGCGGTGAGCATCTGCTCGATGGTGTTCGGCAACCTCGGGATGGACTCCGGGACGGGTGTCGCCTTCACGCGCGACCCGGCGTCGGGGGCCCGCGGGGTCTACGGCGACTACCTGCAGAACGCGCAGGGCGAGGACGTCGTCGCCGGCATCCGCAACACGCTGGCCCTCACCGAGCTCGAACGGATCGACAAGGCCTCCTACGACGAGCTCATGTCGATCATGGCCACGCTGGAGCAGCACTACCGCGACCTGTGCGACATCGAGTTCACCATCGAGCGCGGGAAGCTCTGGATGCTGCAGACCCGGGTGGGCAAGCGGACGGCGGCCGCCGCCTTCACCGTCGCCGTCCAGCTCGTCGACGAGGGCCTCATCGACATGGACGAGGCGCTGCGGCGGGTCACCGGCGCCCAGCTAGCGAACCTGATGTTCCCCCGCTTCGACCGCGACGCCGCGAAGGAGCTGCTGACGACCGGCATGAACGCCTCGCCGGGCGCGGCCAGCGGTGAGGCGGTGTTCGACTCCCGCACGGCGGTATCCCGCGCGAAGGCCGGCGAGAAGGTCATCCTGATCCGCCGCGAGACCACACCCGACGACCTCGACGGCATGATCGCCTCCCAGGGCGTATTGACCAGCCGCGGCGGGCGGACCTCGCACGCCGCGGTCGTCGCGCGCGGCATGGGCAAGACCGCCGTGTGCGGGGCGGAGGAGCTCGAGGTCGACGTCCGGGCGAAGAAGCTGACGCTGCCCGACGGCCGCGAGGTCGTCGAGGGCGACATGCTCTCCATCGACGGCACCAACGGCGAGGTCTACCTGGGCGAGGTCCCGGTGGTGGCGAGCCCGGTGATGGCCTATTTCGAGGGCTCGACGGGTCTGGCGGAGAACGACGACCTCGTCGCGGCCGTCGACCGGATCATGCGCCACGCCGACGCCGGGCGCCGGCTGCGGGTGCGCGTCAACGCCGACACCGGCGAGGACTGCGCCACCGCCCGCACCTTCGGCGCCGAGGGCGTGGGGCTCTGCCGCACCGAGCACATGTTCCTCGGCGAGCGTCGGGAACTGGTGGAGCACCTCGTGCTCGCCGAGACGCAGGACGAGCGCGAGGAGGCGCTGGCGGCGCTGCTGCCGCTGCAGATCGAGGACTTCACCGCGATCTACCGGGCCATGGAGGGCCTGCCGGTGACGATCCGGCTGCTCGACCCGCCGCTGCACGAGTTCCTTCCCGACCTCACCGAGCTCTCGGTCGAGGTCGCCCTCGCCCGGGAGCGGGGCAACCTGACCCCCGAGCGCGAGGAACTGCTCGCCAACGTCCGTCGCCTGCACGAGCAGAACCCGATGCTCGGCCTGCGCGGGGTGCGCCTCGGGATCGCGGTGCCCGGGCTGTTCGCGATGCAGGTCCGGGCGATCACGCGGGCCGCCGCGGCGCTGGCCGCCGAGGGCGTGACGGTGCTGCCGGAGATCATGGTCCCGCTCGTCGGCACCGTGCAGGAGCTGCAGGCGGTCGCGGCGGACATCGCCGAGGTGGTCGCCGAGCCCGAGTCGCAGGTCGACGGAGCGCCGGTCGAGCACGAGATCGGGACGATGATCGAGCTGCCGCGCGCGGCGCTGGTGGCCGCGCAGATCGCCGAGGTCGCGCACTTCTTCTCCTTCGGCACCAACGACCTCACGCAGACGACGTGGGGCTTCTCCCGTGACGACGTGGAGAGCTCCTTCTTCGCGGCCTACCTCGATCACGGCATCTTCGGGGTGTCGCCGTTCGAGTCGCTGGACACCGTGGGCGTGGGGGAGCTCGTCGAAATCGCGTCGTGGCGCGGCCGGGAGGTCCGGCACGACCTCAAGCTCGGCATCTGCGGTGAGCACGGCGGTGACCCGGACTCGGTGCACTTCTTCCACCACGCCGGGCTGGACTACGTGTCGTGCTCGCCGTTCCGGATCCCGGTCGCGCGGCTCGAGGCCGGCCGGGCCGCAGTGGGCTGACGCCTCGTCGCACGAGGGGAACCCTCGGACGCGTAGAGCGATCGGATTCTCCCCTCGCGGACGGCGCCCCGGCGTGGAGCGAAGTGCCCCACATCTGGGGCATTCCGCTCCACGGATGTCGATCCTGGTCGGTACGCGCGTCCTGACGCGCCATGTGAGTCGGCCGACTGCTCCGTCGCCATGAGATCTCACCACCCTGCGTGAACGACGAAGCATCATCCTGGCGCGCCGATCACGCCGGAGGGTCGTCCACAATGGTCGACGATTCCGCGACGCCGGACGTGGCGCTCGAGCAGGCTGCGGCGTCAACCGACCCGAGCGACGGGGACGCCGCGACGGAGATCGCGCCGCCGAGACTGGACGACCATCACCGCCTGGATCGGGTCCACGACCGGGGTGATCGCCCTCCTCTTGACCAAGCCCCACTCGTCGTGACCCAGGACAAGCCACAGCTGCCGACTTTGCTGTTCAATCTCGGGTCCTGGCACTTCGGAGCCGGCCGTTGGACCGGGCGGTTGGCGGCGACCCGGTCCGACGGACCAGCTCTCGTCAGGTCGTGCTGTCTCGACGTCGACCAGCGGCCCTCAGCGCCTTCGCCGCGCGCCCCGGAGAGTTTCTTGGCTTCCGGGACGACGCGCCGCCCGCAAGCGATCACTGCTTCACGGTTCCGCAGGCATCCTCCTGACGCCGCGGGGCGATGTGTGCGTGTGTTTCCGTGTCACGACACGGAAACACACGCACGAGGGCGAAGCCCGAACCCCGGGTAGCCCGCCTCCGCCTCCTCGTCGCACCGCTGCCGGTAGTGGTTCATCCCACCCGCGAAGGGCAGGAAGACCCGCGGCTTGCCGGGGACGTTGGCCCCGAGGTACCAGGAGCTCGCCGCCTGCGGGAGCAGTGTCGCGTCGGCGGCCTCCTGGACCCGGGCCGCCCACGCGTCCTGGGCCTGCTCGGTCGGCTCGGCGCTCTCCCCGGTCTCGCGCAGCCGGACGAGCAGGTCGGCGATCCAGTCGACGTGCTGCTCGATCGCGGTCGGCATGTTGGTCAGGACCGAGGGGCTGCCCGGCCCGGTGATCGTGAAGAGGTCCGGGAACCCGGCCACACCGAGCCCGAGATGCGTCCGCGGCCCGTCGGCCCACACCTCGCGCAGGGCCACACCGTCGCGGCCGCGGATGTCGATCGAGAGCAGCGGGCCGGTCAGCGCGTCGAACCCGGTGGCGAACACGAGGACGTCGAGCTCGTGCTCGGCGCCGGACGCCAGCCGCAGACCCGTCGTCGTCACCCGTGCGATCGGGTCGGCCCGCACGTCCACCAATGTCGTGTTCGGCCGGTTGTACGTCTCGAAGTACCCGGTGTCGATCGGCGGGCGCTTGGTCGCGAACGGGTGGTCGCGCGGGGTCAGTGCCTCGGCTGTGTCCGGGTCACCCACCGTCTCGTGGATCTTCGCGCGGATGAAGTCCGACGTGGACGCGTTGACGGCGGGGTCGGTGAGCACGTCCTTGACGGCGGCCCGGAAGCGCAGGCCCCCGCGCTGCCAGGCCCGCTCATAGAGGGCATGGCGCTCGTCGTCGGGCAGGTCCAGGACGTCGACGTCGGAGACGACGAACGGGTGCCCGTTGGTCGACGCCCGCTGCAGCCGGCGGATCTCCGGGTAGTCGGCCTTCGTCGCCGCCATCTCGGCCTCGGAGAGCGGGGCGTTGCGGGCCGGAATCGAGTAGTTCGCGGTGCGCTGGAAGACCGTCAGGTGCGCCGCGCTCTCCGCGAGCACCGGCACCGCCTGGATGCCGGTCGACCCGGTGCCCACCAGGCCGACCCGCATGCCCGCCACGTCCACGCCCTCGTGCGGCCACCGGCCGGTGTGGTGCCACTCCCCCGCGAAGTCGTCGAGCCCCGGCAGGTCCGGGACGTTGGCCGCCGAGAGGCACCCGACCGCGGTCACCAGCCACCGGCAGCGTCGTTCACGCCCCTCGGCGTCGGTGACCACCCACCCGTCGTCGCCACGCACCGCCGAGGTCACGCGCACCCCGAGCTCGATGTCGCGACGCAGGTCGTGGCGGTCGGCGACGTGCTCGAGGTAGGCGAGGATCTCGGGCTGGCGGGGGTAGCGCTCGCTCCAGCGCCACTCCTGCTCGAGCTCCGGGTCGAACGAGTAGCAGTAGTAGTAGCTCTCGGAGTCGCACCGGGCGCCGGGATACCGGTTCCAGTACCAGGTGCCGCCCACCCCGTCGGCGGCCTCGAGCACCCGCGCGGAGAACCCGAGGCCACGCAGCCGGTGCAGCATGTACAGCCCGGCGAACCCGGCTCCGATCACGAGGACGTCCATCCCTCCAGGCTGCGCCATGTGAACGATTTTGGTCGTCCCAGCGACGAAATCCGTTCACATGCGAAGCTCGCCCCATGCGCCGCTCCGCTCGCGTCTCGGCCGGGATCGACTCGCCCGTGGGCGCGACCTACGCGCGGCTCCCGACGCGTGCCGGGCGCGCCCCGCTGCTCGACCTCGCGCAGGCGGCGCCCGCCTACCCGCCCGCCCCGGAGGTCGTCGAGCACATCACCGCGGTGGCGCACGACCCGCGCGGAGCCGCCTACGCGGCCCAGGCGGGCCTGCTCCACCTGCGCGAGGCGTTCGTGACCGACCTCGCCGAGCAGTACGGCGGGTACGTCGGTCCCGACGACGTCGTGGTGACGGCCGGGTGCAACCAGGCGTTCTGCCTCGTCGCCGCCGCGCTGGCCCAGGAGGGCGACGAGGTCGTCACGCCGCGGCCGGTGTACTTCAACCACGAGATGTGGCTGCGGATGCACGGCGTCACGCCGGTCGTCGCCGAGCCCGATCCGGACCTCGTGCCCCGCGCCGCCGACGTCGAGCCCCTGATCACCCCGAGGACCCGTGCGATCGTGCTCGTGACGCCCGCCAACCCCACCGGCGTCACCGTGCCCCCGGACGAGCTCGCCGCCTTCGCGGCCCTGGCCCGCCGCCACGGGGTCGCCCTGGTGCTCGACGAAACCTACCGCTCCTTCCGTGACGACCAGGGGCCGCCGCACCGGTTCTTCGCCGACCCGGACTGGAGCGACACCGTCGTCAGCCTCCACAGCTTCTCCAAGGACCTGGCGCTGCCGGGCTACCGGGTCGGCGCCGTCGTCGGGGCGTCCGAACTGCTGCGCGACGTCATGAAGCTGCTCGACTGCGTCGCGATCGGCGCGCCGCGGATCGGCCAGGAGGCCGCCTGGGCCGGACTGACCTCAGCCCGCGAGTGGCGGGCCGAGCGCGCGGCCGAGGTCGCGGGCCGCCGCGCGGCGTTCACGAAGGCCCTCGCCGAGCGTCCCGGCGGGTTCGAGGTCCTGACCTGCGGCGGGTTCTTCGCGTGGGTACGGCACCCGTTCGACCGGCCCACACCGGAGATCGTCGGAGAGCTGCTGACCGAGCAGGATGTCCTGGTGATGCCGGGGACGGATTTCCAGGCGATCGACGACGGGGCGATGCGCGTGAGCGTCGGCAACCTCGGGATCGAGGCCCTCGACGACCTCGTCGGACGGCTCGCCGCGTTCGGGATGCGCGCGTGATCCGCCGCGCGGCCAACGTCTCGATCCTCTACTCCGACGTCCCGCTGCTCGGGCGCGCCGAGCAGGCCCGCCGCGACGGGTTCACCGCGATCGAGTCGTGGTGGCCGTTCGCGACGGCGGGGCCCTCGGACGGCGAGGTCGACGCCTTCGTCGCCTCCGTCGCCGACGCCGGGGTCGAGCTGATCGCCATGAACCTCTTCGGCGGAGACCTCGACGCCGGCGAGCGCGGCATCGCCTCGGACACCCGCCGCGGGGCCGAGTTCGACGACTCGCTCGCGGTCGGCCTCGAGGTCGGACGCCGGCTCGGCACCCGGATGTTCAACACGCTCGTCGGGATCGGGCCGCTGCGCGACCTCGCGGCAGACCGGCTGTCGACGGCGGCGCGCGCCGCCGTCACCGAGGGGCGCACGATCCTCGTCGAGCCGCTCAGCGGGGTCGAGAACTACCCGATCACGACGGCCCGGCACGCGTTCGCGCTGGTCGGGACGATCGGCGGCCGGAACGCCGGTGCGGGCGTGCTGGGCGACCTCTACCACCTCGCGGTGAACGGCGAAAACGTCGGCACGCTCATCGCCACGCGTGGCCAGGACCTCGCACACGTGCAGATCGCCGACTCCCCGGGGCGCGGCGCCCCGGGGACCGGCTCGCTCCCGCTCGACGAGTGGGTCGCGACGCTGCAGCAGGTCGGGTACGAGGGTTGGGTGGCGCTGGAGCACCTCCCCGGCTGAGCGGGCGCCGCGACCTGCTCAGCGCCTCCGGGGCCGGGGCAGCTCGACGTCGCCGGGCTCCTCGGAGCGGGACGTACCCGCGGACCGGGCGAGCTCGTCGAGCCACACCGCGGTCTTGGTGAGGTGCAGGCGCGAGGGCGCCACGCCCCGGGCGGCCAGGAAGCGGGTGACCTCCCCGGCGACCTCCCCGGCCGCGTCGGGCCGGCAGCGGGTGGAGAACTCGACGAGCTCGCGCCCGCTCGGGTAGCGGCAGTGCTCGAGGTGGGCGCGTCCGGCGCGGAATCCGTCGTCCGGGAGGCCGACGCGGCGCACCGCCAGCGGACCGTGTGCCACCAGCGACGCTGTCGGGAAGTCGCCCGCGGCCGCCCACAGCCACTCCTCCTGGTCGGGGGTGAGCAGCTCCTCGGGGCGAGCGGTCCCGGCCACCACCGCCTCGGCGAGAGCCGGGTCGACCTCGCGGCGCAGCTCGACGGTGTGCCAGACGGCGTCGGGCAGCACGTCGAACTCGACGCGCGCCCCGGGCGGACGGGGTCGGCGCGACCCGAGGCCGTGGCGTCGTCGCGCCCGTACGGTGAGGTCGTGGCGCCCGCGCGCCCGCCGTCGCAGGCGCATCTCCACCCCGGAGCGGGCGATGGTCAGCTCGGGGGTGTCGAGCAGGTGGAGGCGACGCAGTCGCCACCGGGGCGCGGCACGACCGGTCAGCGCCGCGGCGGCCTTCTCCGGCCCCGAGGCCAACAGGACCTTGACCTCGACGCTGTCGACGTCCTCCTCGAGGAGACGCTGCCAGTCGGCCGAGCGCGGTGGTGGGAACACCCGTCCCCGTTGCACACCGCGACCCATCGACACCGCCTTCCACCGTAAGCGCCGGTGGTACCCGACCGGCCATGGACCCACACGAGGGACGGCGTCCTCAACGCCCGGTGCGCCGCCCTGCCACGGCGATCAGCTGGTCCTGCGGGTCGTCCATCGGCGCCTCGACGGGAGCGGCGAAGAGTCCGGGCCCGTGCAGCATCACCGGGTCGGCGCGCAGGTAGGCGAGGGTGGCGCGGACGGCGTCGGGGTCGAGGTGCTCGTCGAGCCCGGCGCCGCGGGCGAGGTCCCACTCGTGCACCGTGAGGTCGACGAGCATCTGGACGGCGTACTCCTCGACGTCGAGCCACCCGAACGACACGTGCACCCGCGCGGCGTGGGCGTCCGTGACCGCGAAGCTCGCCCGGGAGCGCAGCGCCGCGCCGTCCCACGCGCGGACGGGGTCGTCGCCCACGAGGTCGCCGTCGTACCGGTCGCCGACGTCGTCCATGGTCTCGCCGGCGAGGACGTGCGGGGCCCAGCGGTGCTCGAAGCACATGTGGGCGACGAGGTCCCGGACCGTCCACTCGGTGCAGGGCGTCGCCGCCTGCCAGCGGGCGTCGGGCACGGCGTGCACCCGCGCGCCGAACCGGTCGATCGCCCCCGGGACCAGCGCGCGAACGTCCTCGGTCACGTGTCCTCGACGAGCCAGGTCAGCGAGTCGGCCGGCCCGGGGTCGCCGTGGCGGTGCACGACCTTCCACTCGCCGTCCTCGCGGCGGAAGACCGTCGTGACCCGCAGCGCGATCGACTCCTGCGGCCCGCCTCCCATCGAGAGCGTCACCCGCTCGATCGCCACCAGGTAGCCGAGGTCGCCGCTCGCGCCGGCGGCGACGACCTCGCAGTCGTAGGCCGTGCAGTCGGAGAAGGACTTGCCGAGCTGCCCGAACACCGTCGAGATCTGCGGCCAGCCGCGCGTCGTGATCGCCGCGCCGTAGAGCGTGACGGGGTCCTTCTGCGACCACATCGCGCGACGGGGCTCCGGGTCGCCGTTGTGCAGCGCGGTGTCCGCCTCGACCAGTCGGGGCAGCACGGCCTCGAGGAACGCGTCGACCTCTGTCACGGCACCCCCTCGTCGGTGAGGATTGCCCGGTTGGGGCATCGTATCGAGCCCGCCAAGGGTCTCCGGGGAGCAGCGCAGTGGCCGACGAGCACGACGTCCGGCGCCTGGCCCTGTCCCTCGAGGGCGTCGAGGAGATCCCGAGCGACGGCTTCGACTTCCGCGTCCGCGGCCGGGGCTTCGTGTGGTCGTACCCGGACCGCTCGGGCGGGCGCCGCGTGCTCCGCACCGACGTCGCGGTGCTGTTCGTCGGCGACGAGGCGGAGCGCCAGGCCCTGCTCCTCGGCGAGCCCGACCTGTTCTTCTCGACGCCGGCCTACGACCGGTTCCCGCTGGTGATGCTGCGGCTGGCGAAGGTCGACCTCCCCCGCCTCACCGAGCTGGTCACCGACGCCTGGCGCATGCGCCTCGAGGACTGAGGCGGCGGCCTCCGCGGGGTGGCTGGCTCCCAGTGTCACGAAAGGCCGGGGCTGTCTCGTCTCGGGGCTGAGAGCCAATCTCGGGCTCGGGAAGGTGATGGCCATGCGAGTGTTCGTGGCAGGAGGGACCGGGGTGCTGGGGCGACAGCTCGTGCCGCAGCTGGTGGCCCGTGGCCATCAGGTGACGGCGACGACGACGGGCCCGGGAAAGTTGGGCTCGCTCGAAGCGCTGGGCGCCGAGGCCGTCGTCATGGACGGACTGGATGGAGTGTCGGTCGGCGAGGCGGTGGCCGCGGCCCGGCCGGACGCGATCGTGCACCAGATGACCGCGATCGCCGGCAAGCCCGATATGAAGCACATGGATCGGTGGTTCGCCACCACCAACCGACTGCGCACCGAGGGGACGGATCACCTGCTCACAGCGGCCGAGGCGACCGGCGTACCCCACGTCGTCGCGCAGAGCTACGCCAACTGGAACGGAATCCGCCACGGTGGCTGGGTGAAGACCGAGGAGGACCCGCTGGATCCCGAGGAGGGGACGGCGGCGCACCCGGTGATGCAGGCGATCCGCCACGTCGAGGACGCGGTCGGCAAGGTGGACGGCGCAGTCCTGCGATACGGCGGGCTCTACGGTCCGGGCGCCACCGACGACCAGGTCGAGCTCGTGCGCAAGCGGCAGTTCCCGCTCGTCGGGGGCGGAAGCGGCTACGGCTCGTGGGTGCATCTCGACGACGCGGCCAGCGCTACCGTCCTGGCAGTGGAGCAGCAGGCGAGGGGCGTGTTCAACATCGTCGACGACGAACCTGCCCCGGCCAGCGAGTGGCTCCCCTATCTGGCGGCGTGCGCCGGCGCGAAGCCACCCATGCGGATTCCCCGGTGGCTGGCACGGCTGCTGGCCGGGGACGTGGTGGTGACGATGATGACCGAGGGGCGCGGCTTCTCCAACGCCAAAGCCAAGCGGAAGCTCGGCTGGGAGCTGCGATACCCCTCGTGGCGCCAGGGCTTCAAGGCTGTGCTGTCGTGAATGGGGCTGTCATGACCCGGGCCGAGCAGTTCGAGCAGCTGCGGTCGCTGCTGTTCTCGATCGCCTACCGGATCCTCGGCAGCGTGAGCGAGGCCGAGGACGCGGTCCAGGAGACCTGGCTGCGTTTCGATGCCTCCCCGACATCACCCACCTCGACCAAGGCCTTCCTCTCCGCGGTGGTCACCCGGATCTCCATCGACGTGCTGCGGTCGGCCCGCGTCAGGCGAGAGGAGTACGTCGGGCCGTGGTTCCCCGAGCCGCTGCTCGCCGACCCCTACCAGGACCCGCAGCGCTCGGCGGAGCTGGCCGACTCGGTCTCGATGTCCGCCCTGCTCCTGCTCGAGCGGCTCAGCCCGCTCGAGCGGGCAGTTTTCGTGCTGCGGGAGGTGTTCGGGTTCGGCTTCGGCGAGGTCGCCTCGGCGGTGGACCGCTCGGAGGCGGCGTGCCGCCAGCTGGCTGTGCGAGCGCGCCGGCACATGGAGGCGGGCCGGCCCCGGTTCGAAGCCGACCGACGAGAGCGCAAGGAACTCGCCGAGCGATTCTTCGACGCCTTCACCGACGGGGACGTTGACGGGCTGCGGGAGCTGCTCGCCGCCGACGTGCACATGATCGGCGACGGCGGCGGCAAGGCCCCGCAATGGCCCAGGGGCGTCCTCGGCGCCGAGAACGTGGCCCGGGTGCTCGCCGCGATCGTCGGGCCGCTCGTCCGGGTCGGTGTTGTCGTGGAGCCACACCCGGTGAACGGCCAGCCGGGCGCGATCTTCCGCGACCGGCACGGCAAGGTCCTCACGACCTGGACGCTCGACATCCTCGACGGCCAAGTCCAGACGATCCGCTCGGTGCTCAACCCCGACAAGCTCGGGCACCTCGGGCCGGTCGCCGACCCCTGGGCGCTCGCCCGTGAGGCGAACCGAGCTCGCCGAGGTTGACGCCCGCCTCACATTCCGAGGAACTGTGTCCGCGTACAGCGCAGACCGATCCCACCATTCATTCAAAGGGCGTCCCCACCCAACATCACGTGGGCCCGATCGCCACGTCGGCTTCACGAACGGGGATTGCCCACGACCCTGCGAAGGAGAAGCCCCATGAACCTCGCACTGTGGATCATTGCCGGGCTGCTAACCGTAGTAGCCCTGACCGGCGGTATCACCAAGGTCTTCGTGCCCAAGGAGAAACTGGCTGCCGCCCCTGGTGGGGGATGGACAGGGGGCGCCAGCGTCGGCTTCGTCAAGACCCTCGGCGTCCTTGAGCTCCTGGCTGCGGTGGGCCTGATCGTGCCCGCCGTGGTCGATATCGCACCGGTTCTGGTGCCGGTGACCGCCGTCTGCTGGGTCCTGTTGATGGTGGGTGCGATAGCCACCCACGGCCGACGCGGCGAGGCCACGCTCGTCATGCTGAACCTGACCTATCTCGCCCTGGCGGGCTTCGTGGTGTGGGGTCGGTTCGGTCCTGGGTCCTTCATCGGCTGATATCGAGTCCAATTGACCGAGCAACGTGACCGCGATTCAACGGCTGCGGGAAGGAACTGAGCAGCATGGGGAAGAGCGTTCGCGGGCTCGCTCGCGACGATCCGATCAGGGGCGCTGCATCGCAGGCCTGGTGGCCCTCACCGTAGCGGGGCTCATCGGCACCCCCATCCGCGAGCTCGAACAACGATGACGAAGGTAGGACACGATGAGGGTTCTGTTGGCTGGCGGCTCCGGCGCGATCGGGCTACCCCTGCTGCGGCAGCTACGCGCGGCCGGGCACGAGGTCGTGGCCATCCATCGCTCCGCCCAGGGCCGGGAGGTGTTGCTCGCCGCGGGCGCCACGCCGGTCCGGGTCGACGTGCTGGACCGGGCCGGGCTGCGCGCGGCCCTCGACGGGCACCGGTGCGACGCGGTGATCTCGCAGCTGACCGCGATGAAGAAGGGCCCGCTCAGGCACCAGGACATGGCCGCGACCAACCGGCTGCGGATCGAAGGAACCGCCAACCTGCTGGATGTCGCCGCGCAGATCGGCGCCGGCAGGTTCGTGACTCAGTCGATGGTGTTCGGCTACGGCTACGGCGACTTCGGTGATCGGGTACTGACCGAGGCGGACAGGTTCGCCCCGCCCGGCCACGGTCGCTTCGAGGAACACCTTGCCGCGATGCGCTCCGGCGAGCAGCAGGTGCTCGCCGCCTCGCACGTGGAGGGGATCGCCCTGCGGTACGGCCTGTTCTACGGGCCGGGCCCGGCCGGTGACATGCTCGTCGAAGGCCTGCGCCGACGGCGCCTTCCGGTGGTCAGCGGCGGCGGGGTGCAGCCCTGGGTGTATGTCGACGACGCCGCCGCGGCGACGATCGCCGCGCTGAAACACGGCACCGCCGGCTCCGCCTACAACGTCGCCGATGACCAGCCCGTGAGCTTCTCCGAGTTGATGACCGCGCTGGCCGCGGCGCTCGGTGCACCCAGACCCCGGGCGGTCCCGTCCTGGCTGCTCACTGCAACGCCGTATGCCAAGGCGATGATGACCGGCGGGCTGCGGGTCGCGAGCAACAAGGCGAAGCAGGAGCTGGGCTGGGTGCCGCGGGTCGCGTCCTACCGCATCGGGGTCGCCGAACTCGCGGAGCACCACCAGCGGGAGGCCGCATGACCGAGCAACCGCGTGCGTTCGCGGCGATCACCCGATGCCTCGACGACGGTGTGGTCAAGAAGGGTATGCCGCGGCGCCTACGACCGTAGATCTGACCCTCCGTCGCTACTGACTGCGCCCACGAGTACGTCGAGTTCGGTCACGACGACGACGCACCGGGCACTGCGAGATGTCCGGCCGCGCCGTCCTCCACCAGCGCTCTTCCGCTGGCTCGCCGACGTCCTCGCGCGGGCGGACGGCCGGCGCCGTCGGCGACCTGATCAGCCCGGCCGCACCCATCCCGTCACGAAGGCGAAGTGGTCGTCGAACCGGATCACCGGGTCGTCGCGGTAGGCCCGCCGGAACTGGTCGATCCCCGCTGCCAGGTCGCTCTCGGAGAAGTCGTCGAGCACCGACATGTAGCGCGACTCGAGCATGTGGACATAGCGCTCACGGTCCACGGTGACGTGGAAGGTCCGGTAGCTCACCGAGGCCCGGAGCCCGGCCTCCGCGAGCAGGTCGACGATGGCGTCCGGCTCCGGCTGGAGCGCCTCGAAGCGTTCGTGGGCCGCCTGGAACAACGGGTGGTGGATCGACCGCGGGAGCATCGCGACCAGGAGCCGGCCGTGGTTGGACAGCATCGAGGCGAGGCCGGCGAGCACGCGCCGGCGATCCGTCACGTGGTGGATCGACTCCTTGAGGATCACCGCGTCCAGCGGACCCGCCACCGGGAGGCCGACGTGGCCGGTGGCGAGATCCTCCGCCGACGCGAGCACGGGCCGCAGGGAGGGCGAGGCCGGGAGCCGGTCGAGCATCGCGGGCGTGGGATCGACGCACAGCACCGGACGCGCGGGCCGCAGCTCCTCGCAGAGCGCCCGCGTGTATAGCCCGGTGCCGCAGCCGATGTCGGCGATCGCGTCCGAGGGGATCAGGCGTAGCGCGTCGATCATCGCCCGGGAGAACTGCTGCACGTGGTCGGGGTCGTAGGTCCAGAGCTCGTCGTAGGTGGCGGCGACGCGCTGGTAGTGCTCGGCGGTCCGATCGGTCACGCCTGACTCCTGCCCGCTGACTCCGACGACGACGTCGGGTCAGCGTGGCAGGTGCCAGGACAGAACGGATCCACACCCCGGGCCGGTGCGGCTCCGCGCTATTCCGCCGAGGCCGACGCCGACGAGACCGAAGGCGCGGAGCTCGCGGTGGGGAGCACCTCCGACGCGCGGTCGACGAACTCGCGCAGCGAGGCGAAGCGGGCGACCAGCTCCCGCTGGTGCTGCTCCAGCTCGGCCGTCGTCGCTCTGGTGGCCGCCAACCGTGCGGCGGCGGCCTCCTGCGCCTTCCGGTCGGCCTCCCGAGCCTCCCGCCGGTCCCGCTCGGCGGACTCCCGCAGCGCGTCCGCCTCCTTGCGGCGGGCGGTCAGCGCGGTCTCGAAGTCCTGCTCGGCCTGCGCGCGGCGGGCCTGCGAGGCCTCGTCGAGCCGCGCCCGCTCCAGGTCCGCGTCCTGCTCGAGCCGGGCCACCTCGGCCTCGGCGGCGGCCACGAGATCGCGGGCCCGGGCCTCGCTCGCCTCGGCGCGCCGAGCGGCCTCGGACTGGGCGTCCTCCGCCTCGCGCTGCAGTTTGGCCGCCTGGCGCTCGGCCTCGACGACGATCGCGGTCGCCTGCTCCGAGGCGTCGGCCAGCCGGCGGTGGTTCGTGCTGTCGGTCTCCTCCCGCGTCCTCCGTGCCCAGGTGACAGCGTCCTCGTGGATGGCGCGGGCCTGGGTCCGCGCCGCCTCGACCGCGGCGGTCGCCGTGGTGTGCGCGTGGGCGCGCACCTCCGCCGCCTCCTCCTGGGCCAGCTGCAGCATGTGCCGCAGCCGGGCCGAGAGGTTCTCGCCGTCGATCGGGGCGGCGTGCAGCTCGCGGAGCTCCTGCTGGAGCTCGGCGATCCGTTCCCGGGCCCGGACCTCGCCGCGGGCGAGCTCGTCCCGGTCCGCCACGATCACGGCGTAGTCGGCCGCCGCGCGGTCGAAGGCGGCCTCGACCTCTCCGGTGTCGTATCCGCGGCGGGTGACGGTGAATCCCGCCCCCCACCACGAGCGCGCGTCCACCGTCGCGCGTTCGGCCGCGCGGGGTGCCGGCACCGGGGTGACCGGTGCGCTCCCGTCCTCGGCGCGCGCCTCCGGACCGTCCGGCCCCGGACCGGTCCGCTTCGGCACGATGATGGTCGACGATTGACGCGGTGCTGCCTCGCCCACTGCTGCTCTCTCCTCGTTCCCCGGGTCCCACGAGCTACTCGTCGCGGTCCGAACGATGGACCCGACGCAGTGAGGGGGACGTGGTGCGAGGGCATCGGTTCGCCGCCGAGGTCCTTCGTGATGCCTCTGTGATGATCTTCCCGTGTGTCGGGCGTGGGGCCCCGGCACCGGGAGGGACGCGCTGAACCGTCCGGAGCATCGGGGGTTAGCGACCCCGGCCCGGACGGGAACGAGGCGCAGATGACTTCGAGCGCCGGGTACGACGACCTGTGGGACGAGTTCCACCGCGTGGTGAACATGAACTCCCGTGAGCTGGAGACGTGGCTGCACACCGAGGAGGCCACCGAGGACGCCGACTTCGTCCCGGGCGAGCGGATGCCCCCGACGGGGGCCGACGTGCTCGCCGTCCTCGGGAAGCGCAAGACCGACCTGGACGACCACGACGCCGAGGTCATGGCGCGGGTGGTCTCGATCGTCCACCGCGAGCGGGGCGAGGACCTCGAGCCGGACGCGGGCGAGTCCGCCGGCTGGCGCCGCTACCTCATGAGCATGGGCCACGACCCGTTGCGCCCGGCCGGCGACCGCCGCACGGAGCGCTAGGAGGAACAGGTCCGCACCTCTACGCGTTGGCCCTCGACCGAGGTGTACGGAAGTCGAGGTCTGCACGGGCATGAAGTGCGTCGGGTGCGGCGAGGAGCTGCTGGCGGAACGGGTCGAGCTGGGTTACCGGTACTGCCTGAAGACCGGGTGTCAGGAGCAGTACCGCCGGGGCCCGGAGGTGACCGCGGTCGGGGTGAACAAGAGCGGCGAGTCGTTCGTCGTCGCCGACCCCGACGAGGTGCGCCACCGGGCGGAGGCGGGCGAGTTCGCGGCCAAGAACGCCACCGTCCCGCCGACGCCCGGCGGGGGTGTGCCGGCCCTGCGCCGAGCACACCCGACGCCGAGGCGACGTGCGCCCGCACCGTCGCGCCCGTGGACCCCGCCGCAGGAGGACCTCGTGCGCCTCTACCACGACATGGGGCTGTCGCCGCGCCAGATCGTCGACCGCTGCCGGCAGTCGGCGCCTCGGCTGCGGATCGACGAGCGCCTGGTCGTGAAGATCCTGTCTTCGTCGAAGCACTGAGCTTTGCATCAGAGCACGCCGCGGGTTCGGCTGGCGGAGGGATCCCGCCGTCCGGTGGCGGCGATGGCCTCGAGGGCGGCGACGTGGCCGTCGAAGGCGTCCCGACCGGCCGTCGTGAGCCGGGCCCGGAGCTTGTGCCGGTGGCCCTGGAGGCGGCGCTCGGTCTCGAGGTACCCGGCGTCCTCCAGCGTCGCCAACTGCTTGGACAGCGCGGAATCCGACAGACCGACACGGTCCCTCAGGTAGGAGAACTCCGCCCAGTCGACAGCGGCCAGCGTGGCCATCAGCCAGAGCCGGGTGCTGGGGTGGATCAGTTCGTCGAAGCGGGGCGCGGTCATGCCCGCGCCCACCTCCGCAGCACCCGCAGGATCTCCGCCCCACCGAACCCGACGACCGCCCCGACCAGCACCGCCGCCCAGATGCCGGGGTGACGGGCACCGTCGGCGTCGAGGGCGAACCCGGCGCCGATGGTGACCCCGACCAGCCCGACCAGCATGCCCACCACGATCAGCGGCGTCCTGCGCCCGGCGACGGCGGCACTCACCTGCAGCCGCTGGGTGCGTCGCCGGCCGTCGAGCAGCCGGGACGCCACCGTCGAGTGCCCGGCCCCGAAGACGATCGTCGCCGCCGTCACCAACCACGCCGGACCGAGATCGCCGATCACGCCCAGCACCAGCCAGCCCGCGGCCATCGCCCACCAGTAGCCCCGAGGCAGACCGATCTCGTCGGCGACTCGCTCCCGCGCCCCCTCGGCCAGGTCGAGAGCCGACCTGGCCTGCTCCGGCGTCGTCTCCTCCACGTCCCACCCCACTTTCCGGTTCGGAAAGAGAGGGTCCACTTGCCCGGCGGGAAAGTCAAGGATCGGGCAGGCGGGCGGCGAGGAGGTCTCCGGCGACGGCTCGGGCGTCCCGGGCCGCGTCGCGATCGCCCTGCACCAGCGCGGTGACGATCGCGCCTTCGAGCAACAGCATCAGTTGCCGGGCGAGCGCGGCAGGGTCGGGGGCGCCGGCCTGGGTGGCGAGCACCCCGAGGTAGCCGCGGTCGCGCTCCTTGTGCGCGAGCACCGCGGAATGGGCGGGGTGCTGCGGGTCGGCCAGTTCCACCGCGGAGTTGATGAAGGCGCATCCCCGGAAGCCGTCCGAGTGGATCCACTCGTCGATCACGTCGAACGCGGTCAGCAGCCGGTCGCGCGCCGGCTCGCAGCGCTTCTCGACCTGCTCGACGAACCAGTCGTGGTAGAGGCGGTCCAGCCGCTCCAGGCAGGCCGCCACCAGGTCGTCCTTCGAGCCGAACTGCCGGTACAGCGACATCTTGGCGACCTGGGCCTCGGCGACGACGGCGTCGATCCCGACCGCGGTGATGCCGTGCCGGTAGAACAGTCGGGTCGCTGCCCGCAGCAGCCGCTCGCGGGGCGGACGGCGATGCTCGCGCGGCGGCGCCCCGGGGGCGGGGTCGCGACGGGGACGGACTTGAGGCGCTGCGGGCACGTTGCTAGCTTAACGGAACGATGAGACCGACCGGTCTCCATCATCGCTGCCGAGCAGCGCAGCGCAGCGACGCCTGCTCCCGTTGCCCGACGAGCGCCACGAGGTGGGAGTGAGCATGCGAGTCGAAGCAGGGGTTCTCGCCCGACAGGCCGCGGAGTGGTTCGGAGCGCGGCCGGCGCTGACCAGCCCCTCGGGGACGGTCAGCTTCGAGGAGCTCAACCGGGCCGCGAACCGTATCGGTTCCGGGCTGCTCGCCCTCGGCGCCGCCCGGGGTGACCGCGTGGGCGTGCTCGCGTACAACGCGGCCGAGGTGATGGAGCTCTGGCTGGGTTGCGAGAAGCACAACCTGGTGCGGGCCGTGCTGCACACCCATTTCCCGATGGCCGACCATGTCTTCGCGCTCAACCAGATGGAAGCCGCCGTCGTCGTCTTCGACACCCGGTTCAGCGACCAGGTCGACGCCAGCCGCTCAGCGCTCTCGACGGTGCGCCACTTCGTCGCGATCGGGCCCGACGTGCCCGACTGGGCGGTGCCCTACGCCGAGGTCGCGGCCGGTGGTGATGCCGCCGAGCCCGGCCTCGACGTCGACGAGGACGACCCGTGCTTCCTCCAGCTGACCTCCGGCACGACCGGCCGACCGAAGGCGTGGGTGAAGACCTATCGATCCTGGCAGGCGGTGATCGACCACAACCTGCACCACCTCGACACCTTCGGCCCGAGGACACCGCCGGTCGGCCCCGACGACGTCAACCTGCACTTCCACCCGCTGCAGTGGGCCACCGGGTTCCAGACGATGTACCCCTACCTCGTGCGCGGTGCACGCAGCGTCCTCGTCGACGACGAGACCTTCGACCCGTGCGCCCTCGTCGACACGCTCCTGGCCGAACGGGTCACCGGGACCTTCGCACCCGGACCCCTGCTCAACCCGCTGCTCGACGAGGTCGAGAAGCGCGGCGGGATCGACCACGCCCTCCGCCGGCTGGTGATCTTCTTCGGCACCGCGGACCTCCTCGAGCGCACCTCCGCGCTCCTGGGTCCCGTGTGGGCCCACGCCTTCGGCTCGACCGAGCAAGGGGCGGCCACCACGCGACTGCTGCCCCACGAGCTGATCGGCCGACCGCACCGCATCAACAGCGTCGGCCGGTCCGGCTCGCCGTTCCTCGAGGTCGCCATCAAGGACCCCGACGGCCGCAGTCTCGGACCCGGCGAGGTCGGCGAGATCGCCGTGCGCAGCGCGATGTCGATCGGCGAGTACTGGGGCATGCCCGACAAGACGGCCGAGGCCTCCTTCGGCGACGACTGGTTCCGCCCCCAGGACGTCGGCTACCTCGACGTCGACGGCTTCCTCTACTACTCCGACCGCGCCGGCGACACGATCCACACCGAGCACGGAGCGGTCTACCCGCACCTCGTCGAGGCCCCGCTGCTGGCCCACCGCGCGGTCGCCAACTGCGGCGTCGTCGGACTCGGCGAGGCCGGCGCGCAGGAGATCGTCGCCGCGGTGGTGCTCAAGGACGGCGCCACGGTGGCCGAGGACGAGTTGGCGACGACGACCGCGTCGCTGGCCGACCACGAGCGCCCCGCGCGCATCGTGTTCGTCGCCGAACTGCCCACGGTGCTCGGCGGGGCGAAGGTCCAGCGGGCCGCCCTGCGTGCCCAGCTCGAGAAAAGCTGATGGCGCCCACGGCGCTGCTGTCCGCCGGGGACGACGTCCGGACCGCGCTCGTCCGTGCCGGCGACCGGACGCTGGTCCACGACCCCGAGCACCATCTCGCCCGCACCGGGACGGAGCTCCTCGAGCAGGTCCAGGCCCTGGCGGGGGCTCTCGCCGACCGGGGCCTGCGGGGACGACGGATCGGGCTGTGGTTCGCCAACAGCAGCGCCGCGCTCGAGGCGTTCCTGGCCGTGGAGCTCCTCGGCGCCACGCGGGTCCCGGTCGAGGCCGCCGCCGCGGCCGGCGAGGCCAGGGCGATCTTCGACGCCGGCCGGGTCGACGCCGTGCTGGCCGACGCCGACCATGCCGGGCAGCTGCCCGGCGCGTGGATGCACGAGGTCGACGAGCCGCTGCGCGCAAATCCCTTCGTCGACACCGTGGAGGTGCCCGAGGACCGACCCCTGATCGTCTATCCGCGCGCCGTCACGGCGGGAGAGCTCTTCGGTGTACCCACCAGCTACGCCAACTGGCGGGCCATCATGCGCATCAACCAGGACCTGTACCGCCGGGGCGGCTACGGACCGGGCTTCGACGACTCAGCCTGCTTCCTGACTGTGCAGCAGCTCATGCACGGCACCGGGATGGTCGGCAGCTTCCCGTTCCTGCTCATGGGCCTGCCCCAGGTGGTCCTCGGACGCTTCGACCCGGGCGCGTCCCTCGAGGCCATCGAGCGTCACCGCGTCACCGCGACCTTCGCCGTGCCGGGGATGCTCACCCGCCTGGCCGATGAGCTCGAGTCCCGCGGCGACCCGCCCCCGCCGACACTGCGCCACACCCTCTACGGCGGCGCGCCCATCACCGTCGAGGACCTCGAACACGTGCACCGCTGCGTCGGTCCCTCGCTGTGCCAGCTCTACGGACGCTTCGAGGCCGGATGGCCGCTGGCCGTGCTGACCCAGGACGACCACGCCCGCCTGCTCGCCGGCGACACCGACACGCTCGGGAGCTGCGGGCGCGCCATCGACCAGGTCGAGCTGGTCGTGCGGTCGGTCCCCGGGGCATCCCCCGCCGAGAGCACCGAGCTCGCGACCCGCAGCGCCATGGTCTCCCCCGCCTACGCCGACCCCGACGGCTGGTGCAGCCTCGGGGACACCGCCCACATCAGCGACCGCGGCTACATCCACCTCACCGGGCGGCTCGACGGTATGATCAACACCGGGTCGTACCACGTGTATCCGGCCGAGGTCCGCGAAGCCCTCACCTCGCACCCGGACGTCCGGGACGCCCTCGTCCGCGGCGAGCCCGACCCCGTGTGGGGCCAGGCCGTCACCGCCTATGTGATCCCGCGGGACACCTCATCCGACCTGGCCGAGCACCTGCGCCGGCGAGTACGAGAGAGCCTCGCGCCCTACAAGGTCCCCAAGGCCATCCACGTGGTCGACCAGCTGCCCCAGCCCTCGTCGTGATCGCCGGCCGCCTCCTGCTGTCAGCGGGAACCGGCGCCGATGACCACCCGCAGCGCGTCGAGCACCGCCAGGACCCGCTCGTCGTGGGAGGCGTCCGGCCACCCGGGGGCCAGGCGGTCGACGAGCCGTGCCAGGAGGACCGGGTGACCGGGGCCGGGCTCGTCGACCCGGTCGTAGACGGCGTCGAGGAGGTCGACGCACGCGTCGGCGAGCCCTGGCACGAGGCCGTCGAGCCGGTCGCCGGGCTCGGCCCCGCCGGCCGAGGGACCACGACCCCCCGCGTCCTGGCTCGTCACGGCGCCCAGGCTAGGGCCTCTCGGCGACGTCCGTCGGCAGCGCGCCGGGCTCGCGATCGCTCACCCCGCCCGGCGGGGCTCCCAGCGGCGCAGCGCCTCGACGGCCAGCCCCACACCGAGTGCTGCAGGTGCATCGATCAGCCCGGTGACCACCAGTGCCGTGGTCGCCAGGATCACGGGGAGCCGCGAGGCCGGCAGGACGTCGCGTGCCACCCGCACCGTCGAGGCGAGCGCGTCGCCCACCGTGTCGGCCCACCCGCCGCTCGACTCGCCGTCGGCCACCGGACGATCCCGGGGCGCGACCTCCGGGACGGCACCGGTCGGTGTGGCGGGGACCGCGGTGTCCTTGTGCGTCTTCGGCATCCGGACGACGGTACGCCGACCCCGGGTCGAGGACGGCACCGTCGAGGGGTCGGTGGGTCCTACGCTCTCCGACATGAGTATCGCGGTGGCCCCGGAGGACCTCGCCGACGCCGTGGCGGGGATGGGCCCGGCGTACCTCCTGACGCTCGGCGACCGACCACGCCCGCACGTCGGGTCCGTCGCGGCCGCCGTCGCCGTCGGCGTCGTGCGGGTTGTCGAGGTGGGCGTGACGGCGCTCGGTGACATCTCCGGGCACGACGCGGTCACCCTCCTCTGGGCGCCGCTCGAGCCGGGCGGCTACTCGCTGATCGTCGACGGCACCGCGACCGCCACCGAGGCGGGCATCGATGTCGTCCCCGAGCGCGCGGTCCTCCACCGGCCGCGCTCGTCGACGGAGCCCACCCCGGGCCCGTGCGCGTCCGACTGCGTCGAGCTCCCGGTGGCCCGTCCGAGCCCGTGATCGCGAGGCGTGGGGAGAGAAGTGCCCCGCATCTGGGGCTTGCCGTGACCTGGGCCACGCGCGTCAACTGTGGGTGTCGGCGCGGTGTCGCGACGTTCGGAAGCCCCGCGCCGGGACGAACAACGTGCGCGAGGTGATCGTCATGAGTGGACGGACGGCGGGCGAGACAGCCCGGAGAGCACGCAACCCGCGGGGCGGGAGTGATCTGGCACCGGACGACCCGGCCGCGGTGCGCTCGGTCGCGGTGGTCGGGCCGATGGGGGCGGGCAAGACGACCCTCGTCGAGGAGCTCCTCGCGGCGACGGGCACGATCCCCCGGGCGGGGTCGGTCACCGCCGGGACCACCGTCACCGACCACGACGCCGACGCCCGCCGCCAGCAGCGCTCGGTGTCGCTGGCCGTCGCCTCCCTCGCCCACCGCGGGATCAAGATCAACCTCGTGGACACCCCGGGCTGTCCGGACTTCCTCACCGAGGTGCGGGCCGGGCTGCGCGCCGCCGACGCCGTCCTGTTCGTCGTCGGGGCGGCCGACGCCGCCGAGGGGGCTGCGGCGCCGACCTCGGCGCTGCTCGCCGAGTGCCGCCGGGCCGGGCTCCCGGCGGTCCTGGTGCTGAGCCGCCTCGACCACGCCCGCGCCGACGAGACGGCGGCCCTCGCGGCGTGCCGGGAGGCCGTGACGGCCGCGGAGGCCGGCGAGGTCCTCGTCCCGGTGACCCGCAGCGAGCGCGCGGACGACGGCAGCCTCGTCGTGCACCCGCTCCTCGACGCCGACGGGCCCGATCCCACGGCCGAGGACCCCGACGACGCCCGCCGCGACCTCGTCGAGACGCTCATCGAGCAGAGCGAGGACGAGGCGCTGCTCGAGCGCTGGATCGGCGGCGAGCCGGTCCCGCTCGCGGCGCTGCGCGAGGACCTCGCGACGGCCGTGGCCCGGCGCGCCCTCGTCCCCGTCGTCGGCGTGTGTGCCCCGGCGGGAGCCGGGCTGAGGGCGCTGCTCGACCTCGTGGTCGACGCCGTGCCGCCACCCACCGCCCATGCGCCGCTGGCCGCACACGCCCCCGACGGTGCGCAGCACGACCCGGTCGCCTTCGACCCCGACGGGCCGGTCGTCGCCGAGGTCGTCCACACCGGCACCGACCCCCAGGGCAGCCGCGTCTCGCTGGTGCGGGTGTTCTCCGGGTGCCTGACGCCGGACACGGCGCTGACCGTCTGTGGCGATCCGCTGCGGGTGCCGTCACCACGTGACGGGGACGACCCGACGGGGGCCGGCGGGCGGGACGCCCTACGGATTTCCCGCGTGTACGCGCCACTCGGCGCGACCCTGCGCGAGGTGCCGTGGTGCGTCGCGGGGGACCTCTGCGCGATCACCCGGCTCGGCTCCGGGAACACCGGGGACACGCTGTGCGCGGTCGAGGACCCGATCGGCATCGACGGGTGGGAGCTCCCCGAGCCGCTGCTCCCGGTGGCCGTCTCCGCCGAGCGCAGCGCGCAGGACGCGGTGGCCCGGGGGCTCGCGCGCCTGGCGGCCACCGAGACCACCCTGCGGGTCGAGCGCAACGAGGACACCCACCAGGTCGTCCTGTGGTGCACCGGCGAGGCGCACGCCGACGTCGTGCTCGCGCGGCTGCGAGCGGCCGGCGCCGCCTTCGAGGTGACCGACGTGGCGGTCCCGGAGCGCGAGACCATCCTCGGGCCGGCGAGCGGGCTCGGGCGCCATGTCAAGCAGTCCGGTGGTCACGGCCAGTTCGCGGTGTGCCGGATCGAGATCGAGCCGCTGCCGCGGGGTGGCGGGGTGGAGTTCGTCGACCGCATCGTCGGCGGAGTGATCCCCCGGGCCTACATTCCCGGAGTGGAGAAGGGCGTGCGGGCCCAGCTCGAGTCCGGGGTCACGCCCGGCCGGCCGGTGGTCGACGTGCGCGTGACCCTCGTCGACGGCAAGGCCCACAGCGTCGACTCGTCCGACCAGGCCTTCCAGACGGCGGGCGCGCTGGCCGTGCGCGAGGCCGTCGCCGCGGCGGGCACCGTCGTGATGGAGCGGCTCTACGAGGTCGAGGTGACCGTGGACGACGGCCTGCTCGGCGCCGTGCTCGGCGACCTCGCGTCCCGCCACGGCCGCGTGGTGGGCACCGAGCCGGACGGCACCGGCAGCACCCGGGTGCGCGCCGAGGTACCGGAGCAGGCGCTGCTGCGCTACGCCGTCGACCTCCGTGCCCTCACCGCGGGGACCGCCAGCTTCACCCGGCGGTTCAGCCGCTACGAACCCGTCGCGGGCGCGACCTGACCGCCGGCGGCCGGCTCGCGTCGAGCACATGGAGGCGGGCCCGGGACGGGTAGCCGGGGTGGATGACGCACGCCGACAACACCGAGTCCGAGGCCGTGCCCGAGGAGCCCGACCTGGGCGCGGCCATCCAGCTCGAGAGCGGCGAGACCCTGGACGGGCCTCCCGGCACGGACGCCATGGACGCCCTGACGGTCGCGCCGAACCGGCCGTTCGGCCTCGACGACCCCGACACCACCCCGGAGGGCCAGCGCCACCGGGAGACCGTCGACGAGCGCCTGGCCCGCGAGGTGCCCGACGACCTCGGGACGACCGACGGCGCCACCGCCGCCGCCGACCCCACCGCCGACGACCCCACCGCCGACGACCTCGGCAGCGAGGCCGGCCAGGAGCGGGCCGGCCGGCTGACCGCCGACGACACGTCCCCGGACACCGCGGCCACCCACGTGCTCGACGCCGACGACGCCGGCATCTCCGGTGGGGCGGCCTCCGCCGAGGAGGCCGCCGTCCACGAGATCGACGAGGACGAGCTCACCCGCGGGGAGGATTCGGCACACACCGGCCCCGGCGGATAGCGCGCCCGGAGGCGACCGCCGGCCGCGGGCTCAGCGCCGGGAGCGCTCCAGCTCCTCCTGGTGCTCGCGGCAGCGGTCGGCCTGCGGGCGGGCCTCGAGGCGCTCACCGTCGATCTCGCGCCCGCAGACCACGCAGCGGCCCCAGGTCCCGTCGTCGAGCCGGCCGAGGGCCTCGTCGATCTCCGCGACCTGCCGCTGGGCCTCCTGCGCGAGCCCTTGGCGCTCCATGTGCTCCTCGACCTCGGAGCCGTAGTCGCCGGGGTGCTGGCCCATCGCACCCTCCTGCTGCACGGAGGTCGAGGGTTCGTGCTCCTGCGACCACTCCCCCATCTCGGTGAGACGGCGGCGCTCCTCGGTCAGCTCGCGCCGGGCGGTCTCGGCGTCCATGCGGTCCTCCTCGTCGACTCGGGCCAGGACCTGGCGGGTACCAGCCCGCGCCGCCGCCCACACGTGACGGTCGCCCGGCCGGTCAGGACCCCAGCCGCTCCCGCACCGCCGCCTCGGCCTCGGCGATGGGCGACGCGTCGGCCTCGCGGCGCAGCGCCGTGAGCCGCTCGCCCGCCTCGGGACGGCTCCACTCGCGGGCGAACGCGCCGGAGAGGATGTCGTCGTGCAGCACCGCGGTGAAGCGGTCGCGCAGCGCGGTGTCGTCGAGGGAGGCGAGGGCGCGCAGCTGCCCGTACTGCGAGGTCCGTGAGTGCAGCCCCAGCTGACCGAAGAGGCCGTCGCGGGCGACGTGGTCGAAGACCTCGGCGGGCTCCCCGGACAGGTACAGCTCGGACAGCACGGCCTCGTCGGTGAAGCCGGCGTCGACGGCCACGGCATGGGCGCTGCGCAGCACCGCCAGCACGGCGGGCCAGACCGCCTGCTCGCTGAACAGGTCGAGGGCGGCCTCCTCGCGGGCGCTGGAGACGATCGCCCCGCCGAGGGTGCCGCCGATGGCCCGGGCGATCGCCAGCGTGGTGTCCCAGCCGCGACCCGTGGCATCGCGCTCGACGGAGACGAAGCACGGGAACCCTGCCCGCGAGACGTAGCGGTCGCGGACCGCCGCGCCGATCATGCGCGGCGCGACCATCACGACGTCGACGCCGTCGGGTACCTCGAGCAGGCCGAAGTGCCAGTTGTAGCCGCTGGCGACGACGAGGGTGTCGCCGCCGCGCAGCCCCGGCGCGACCTCGTCGCGCACCAGCTCGGGCTGGACCTCGTCGGGGACGAGCAGCAGCGACACGTCGGCCTCGGATGCCACCTCGGCGATCGCGCGGGGAGGGAAGCCCTCCTCGGCGGCGGCCGAGGCGTAGGCGTCGTCGCGGTTGCCGACGAGGGGCGTCACCCCCGAGTCGCGGAGGTTCGCCGCCTGGGCCGCGCCCTGGTTCCCGAACCCGAGGACGGCGACGGTGCGCCCGGCCAGGGCTGCGAGCTCCCCGATCGCCGCCGGGTCGTCGTGGTGGATCTGTGCGTGTGCCATCCCCCGAGCGTGGTCGCTCGCCGGGAGGTGCCGCCAGACCGTGGCGGAATTCGGGGGCGGTCGGGCGAAAGGCATCTGTCGTTCGACGGCGGGCTGGGTACCAGGTACCGCAGGACCGCAGAAGGAGGACACATGACTGACGGTGCCGATCCGACCGACACCGGCAAGACCGCCCGCATCGGCAAACGGGTCGCGGGGGCGGTGAAGCAGGCGGCGGGTGCCGTGTCCGGCAACGAGGACCTGCGTGCCGAGGGTGAGCTGCAGGCCGAGCAGGCCGACGTCGCGAAGGAGGCCAAGCGCGCCGAGCAGCACGCCGAACAGCGGCGGCGGGAGGCCGAGGCCCAGGCCCGCTCCGAGGAGCTCGAGGTGGATCGCGAGCGGCTCGCGGCGCAGGACGTCCGCAACGATCGGGAGGAGCGCGCCGAGGCCGACCGGCAGGCCGAGGAGCAGCGCGCCGAGGTCGACACCGGCCGCCGGGAGCAGGCGGTGTCGCAGGCGGCCCGGGCCCAGGAGGGCCGGGCGCACCGCGACGAGGCCGACGCCGTGCGCGAGCGGGCCGACGCCGAGGGGCGCGCCCGCGACGAGGAGGAGCGGGCCGAGCTTGCCCGCGGGAACGCCCAGACCCTGGAGCATGTCGAGGAGGAGCGATGAGCAACCCGGTGTCGGCAGTCGCGGGACCGGTGGTCTCGCTCGGGTTCGGCGTGGCGAGGGTCCCGGTGGGCCTGCTCGCCCGGTTGACGGGCAACGGTGAGAACCCCGAGTGGGGGCCGACCCTCGCCGTGGACAGCGTCGAGGCGGGCGTGCGGCAGGTGCTCGGCTCGCTGCTCGGTGACCCCGGGCTGGCCCGCCAGGGCGAGATCAAGGACGCCCGCGTCGACCAGCGTGCCGAGGCCGCCCAGCGCGAGGCCGCGGCCGACGCCCGCCGCGACGTCGCCGACGAACGTCTGGAGAACCGCCGCGAGCGCGACGAGCAGGCGCGCGAGCGGATCCGCGAGCAGGAGCAGACCCGGAAGCAGGGGCTCGAGAAGGAGCGCGCCCAGCGCGAGCAGGAGGCCCAGAAGCGCGAGCGCAGGCGCAAGGAGGAGGCCGCGAAGGACGAGCGTCGGGCGCAGGAGGCGGCCGACGAGCACGCCCACGAGGCGCGCCGTACCCGCGTGGAGGCCGAGTCCGACGCGGTGGAGGCCGAGCGCGAGGCCGCGGAGCGCTCGCAGGAGGCGCTGGAGCTCGCCGAGGCCGCGGACGCGGCCCGTCGTCGTCGCTAGCCGCTCGACCCCCGCAGCCCGCAACGCCCTCGCGCGACCGAGTCACCGTGACTCGGTCGCGCGAGGGCTTTCTTGTGAACCACGACCCCGCCCCGTCCGTGTCCTCGGGCGACACCTCTTCACGCAGCGAACGGGGGCGCATGAGGATCACCGCGGCACTCGCCGAGCACCGGCGCGGTCTGTCGGTCGTGGTCGGAGCCGGGGTCGTCGTGGCGGTGGTGGTCCGCCTGGGCACCGGATCGGTGCTCGACGGCCTCCGCGCGGTCTCCCCCGGGGCGCTCGGCGCCGCCCTCGCCCTCGGGCTGCTCAGCACGGCCGCCTCGGCCACCCGCTGGCGTGTGGTGGCCCGCGGCCTGGGCCTCACGCTCCGGTTCCCCACCGCACTCGGCGACTGCTACCGCGCCCAGTTCCTCAACTGCGTGCTCCCCGCGGGCGTGCTCGGCGACGTCCACCGAGCGGTCGACCACGGCCGGCGCAACGGCGACGTGGGCCGCGGCGTGCGGGCCGTCGTCCTCGAACGCGTAGCCGGGCAGATGGTGACCGTCGCGGTCGGGGTGGGGGTGCTGCTCGCCGTGCCCGGGCCGGTCCGCGACGTCGTCGGGCACCCCGCGCCGGTCCTGGTCGAGGCGGCGGCGGTGGCGCTCATCCTGCTGCTCGCCCTGACCGGCGTCCGCCGCGCGCGTCGGGCGCTCGCGCGCCTCGTCGGTGGGCGGGATGGTTCGCTCACCGCCCGGAGCGTGCTCGTCGTGCTCGGCCTGTCGCTGGTCGCGATGGCCGGGCACCTCGCGCTGCTCGAGGTGGCGGCGCGTGCCGCGGGGGTGACCGGCGGGGCCGGGCAGGTCGCGCCGCCGCTGGTGCTCAGTCTCCTGTCGGCGGGGCTGCCGCTCTCCGTCGGCGGTTGGGGGCCGCGGGAGGCGACCACCGCCACCGCCTTCGGTCTGGCCGGGCTCGGCGCCGGTACAGGTCTCGCCACCGCCGTCGCCTTCGGCGTCCTCACCCTGGTCTCGACGCTGCCCGGGCTCGGGGTGCTCGTGCTGCGGTCGTCACGAGCCCGACGTCGGGTGGTGGGCGGGCTCGTACCCGGCGCGCAGCGCCTCGACCGTGGCCCGCGGGGTGAGCACCGTGACGACCGCCGGGAGCTCCGCCCGACCCCGGCGCTCGTCGTATCCGCCATGGCTCCAGCGGTGGACGGACCCGCCGCGGACGAGCCAGAACCCGTCGTCGTGGGCGATCACCACCCCGTCCGGGAGGAGACGCAGGTCGTCCTCGTGGGTGCGGTGGCCCTCGGGGCCCAGTCGGTCGGCGTGTAGCCGGCGGTCGATCTGCTGGGCGCGTGCCTCGTCGTCGGGATGGGCCCGCGCCCAGGCGTGCCGGAAACGCTGGTAGTCGTGGTAGCGGCACTCGCCGCAGGGACGGTGGCCGGCCGCCAGCGCGGTGGGCTCGTCGAGGAAGTACAGCTCGGTCAGCCGGCCCGGTCGCCACTGCGTGCGGTGCCTGCCGTGGAACTCGAGCCGGCAGAGGATCCAGTTGCGGCCGCGGTGGTGGCGGACCAGCTCCCCGCGCGCGTCCAGCAACGGCCCGCGGTTGCCCCAGAACATCCCGCGGTCGGCGACCGCGTGCGTCGAGCCGTCGGGTGCGACCCGGTTGGCCCGCCCGCTCGCGTTGGCCCCGCCCGAGGTCACCGGGCGCGCACGCCGCGCCGCCCTACCCCACCGCGCAGGCCGACGCAGCCGATGCACCCGACGCAGTCCACGCAGTCCACGCTCTCGGCCACCGCGACGCTCCCGGCCACCGCGACGCTGCCGGCGACGGCGATGCCCTCGGACGTGTCCGTACCAGTGCTGACGTCGGAGCTCACGCCGGTGAGCCTTCCAGAGGCTCGGCGCGGCGCACACCCTCGGGACCTGGTAGGGAACGAGGCGACGGAGACCGGAACCGCCACGGCCCGAGGAGCGCCATGTACCTCGCCATCGCCCACGACGGCGTGACCCTCCAGGAGCCCGAGAAGGTGAACGACCTCTACGCCTCCTACGGAGAACGCCTCACCCTGGACCGCCTCCGCACCGTCCTGGCCGAGCACGCCGGCGCCGAGCTCCTCAGCGACGGCGCGCATGTGATGATCCCGGTGGCGACGCTGCGCCGTCTCGCCGAGGGCCGCGTGCCCGACGGCTGGGACGACGCCTTCGAGACGATGCTCGCCCACGCCCGCGAGAAGGGCTGGCTCAGCGAGGACGGTCGGGCTGTGCGGGCGCACCTCGAGCGGGAGCGGTAGGTGCGCTCCGCGCATCGTGCTTGGGCCGGGCAGGACGAGGCCGGCCTCCGCGCCCCGGGACCGCGAGAATCCGGAGCAGCCTGGGCGAGCCGCCCGAGCACCATCCGCCAGGCGTTGTGCATGAAGGTCGCCTGCTCCGCAGTGTCGACGAGCTGGTTCACCTCGAGGCGGCAGCCGTTCCCGGACTCGCTGAGGTGGGCGTAGGCGCGGTGCTCGTCGCCCGGCACCGGGACCTGGCCGTCGGCGAAATCCCAGGACATGACGATCAGCTCGGGTGCGACGACGTGCTCGTAGCGGCCCCGCACCTGGGTGCCCCACTCCATGGTGGCCGAGAAGTGGCCGTCCTCGATCCGGACGGGGACGCCCAGCCAGTTGCTGTAGACCTCCGGGTCGGTCAGCGCGGTGAACGCGCGCTCGCGCGGACAGCCCAGGTCCACCGAGGCCAGCACCGCGGTCGCGAACCGCGCGCTCGCCTGCTCCCGCTCGGGCAGGTCGTCGGCCGGCGCCCACCTCCCGACGGAGTCGACGAGCAGGTGCCGGAGCCCGTCGAGTGCCTCCCGGCGCGCGCGGTAGCGCCGGAACGTGCCGTCCACCCGCACCGTCACCAGGCCGGCGTCGCGCAGCACCTTCAGGTGCTCCGACACCGTGGGAGCGCTGACGCGCACCCCCGCGGCGATCTCCCCGGCCGGACGCTCACGGTCACCCAGCAGCCAGAGGATCTCCCGGCGCACCGGCGAGCCCAAGGCGTGCAGCACCCGCTGCACCTCGTCCACGTCGACCCCCTTGACCTCACTGTTTCGGCCGCAGTCTAATTCGTCGTCGGCCGAACAAGCGCGGTCGCGGTCCGGGCGGAGGGGACCATGGACACCTGGGAGCTGATCGCGACCGAGCGGGCCCGACTGGTCGAGGCGCTCGCCACGCTCGACGACGAGCAGTGGGCGGTGCCGTCGCTGTGTGCGGGGTGGACGACGAAGGACACCCTGGCCCACGTGGTGTCGACGGCCGAGATGACGCCGCCGAGGTTCTTCCTCGGGCTCGCCTCCTCCGGCTTCTCCTTCACCCGGTTCATCGACCGCAACGTCGCCGAGGTCGGCGCCGACCCCGTCCCGCGGCTGCTGGAGCGCCTCGCCGCCCGGGTGCGCGCCCGCAACGCCCCGCCCGGGCCGGCGGCGTCGTGGCTCGTCGAGACCGTCGCCCACGGCGAGGACATCGCCTACCCGACCTCGACGACGATCGCGCACTCCGAGGAGGCGCTGATCGCGGCCGCCGACGCCGCGAAGAACACCCAGCCGTTGCTCGGCGCGAGGAAACGCATCGCCGGGCTCCGTCTGCGCGCCGACGACGTCGCGTGGGAGACCGGGGACGGACCCGAGGTGCGCGGGCCGCTGCGCGTCCTGCTCCTGGCCATGGTCGGCCGCCCAGCGGTGCTCGACGACCTGCACGGCGACGGGGTGGCGGAGCTGCGCGCCAGGTGCGCTACTGCTCGGTCGGACGGATCAGCACCTCGTTGACCGCCGTGCGCGGCGGCCGGGTGACCATGTAGACGATGGCGTCGGCGATGTCGCCGGCCTCGAGAACGCCCAGCGCCGGCGCCGCCGACGCGTCCGGGGTGTTCTCGCGCCCGGAGTTGGTGAGCTCGGTGTCCACCAGGCCCGGCTCGACGAGGCCGACCCGGACGTGCCGGGGTGCGAGCTCCTGGCGCAGGGCTTCGGAGAACGCGTTCACCGCGTGCTTGGTGGCCGCGTAGACGTTGCTGCCCGGACCGCTCACCGTGCGGCCGCGACAGAGCTGACCGTCACCACGTCGGCGATCCCGCGAGGGCCCTGCGCCGCCTTGGTGAGGTGCGAGACCGCCGCATGGGTCGTGGCGAGCACGCCGGTGAGGTTGACGTCGACCATCTTGTGCCACTCGCCGAGGTCGGCCTCGAGCGCCGGGTCCATCGTGCCGTACCCGGCGTTGTTGACCAGGACGTCGATGCGGCCCCGGTCGCGGACCACCGCCTCGATCGTCTCGCGCACCGCGTCGGCGTCGGACACGTCGACCTCGTGCACCTCGGCGCCGTCACCGAGCTCCTGCGCGAGGTCGTCGAGCTTCTCCCGACGCCGGGCGAGGAGCGCGACCGTCGCCCCCTCGGCCGCGAGGGCGCGCGCCGTGGCGTTCCCGATGCCGCTCGACGCCCCGGTCACCACCGCGGTCGTCCCGTCCAGTCGTCCCGCCACGTGCACGCCTCCTCGGATCGCTGCCGGTGCGGTCCGGGGTCGCCGATCGCCGGCGGAATCAACCCCGGGCGACGGTGGGCGTCAGCCCGCGGCGGCCTGCGCGCAGTGCCCGCAGCAGTACTGGTGCCCGTCCACCTCGTGACCGTGGCCGAGCATGATCACCCCGCAGTGCTCGCAGCGGGGCGCGAGGCTGTGCGCGGCGCACTCGAAACTGTCGAAGGTGTGGGACCCGCCGTCGGGGGTCCGGACCTCGAAGGCCTTGTCGTAGTCGTTCCCGCAGACTTCACACGCACTCATGACCGCCGGTACCCGTCGTCGTCGGCGCGCCACACGCGGCGGCGGGGTGTCAGTCGTCGTCGCGGACGATGTCCGTACGCCCCGAGGTGGGCGCGCCCTCGTCGTCCCCGTGCTCGTGCTCGGCGTCCAGGCCCGCCACCACGTCGTCCAGGGAGCGGTAGGTCCCCTCGGGCAGCACGGCGAGGGCGTGCAGGACCTCCTCGGTCGCGCCACCGTGCTCGGTGGCGCGCACGATGAGGGTGTTGCGGTCCGTCGGGAACTCGGTGTCGCTCAGCGCCTCGCGGGCACGGTCGGTCACGCTGGCCATGGAAGGACATTGCCGCTTCTCGCGACGGGGCAAACGGTGAGCCCCGAGGTACTGCCGCGGCAGGCACGGAGTCCGGTGCCGCCGGGCGAGGTGTTGAGGCCGCTGATCGGAGCTTCCCACGGCGGGCGTGACCTCCCTGAGACCGTGCAACGGCAGACGGAGCAACCGACTGAGCAGGACGGTCTCCGGGTCGGTCGGCGGTCGCGTGGAGACGGCAGGTCGGCGCGAGCGGTCCCTGAGAGCTCTCAGCTCCGGCCGGGCCCTCGGCGGCCGTTCCTAGTCTCGCCCGCGTGCCGCCACCCTGACGCTCCCCGGCGCCGCCCGCTCCCCGCTCCCCCGCTCCCCGCCCGTGGCGCCCGTCGCGCCGCGGCCGCTCCCCTGAGGTCTCCCCGATGCCTGCGAAGCACCGCGCTCCCCGCCCCGCCGTCCGCCTGCGTTCGACGGTCGTGGCCTCCACGACCGGTCCGCTCGCCCTCGCCGCCCTCGGCACCGTCGCCGCCCCCGCCGCCCAGGCCGCCCCGTCCGTGAACTGGGACGCCGTCGCCCAGTGCGAGTCCTCGGGGAACTGGGCCGCGGACACCGGCAACGGCTTCTTCGGTGGTCTGCAGTTCACCCAATCGACGTGGAAGGCGTTCGGCGGCAGCGGCAGCCCCGAGAACGCCTCCCGCGAGGAGCAGATCTCCGTGGCCGAGCGCGTCCTGGACGGCCAGGGCATCAAGGCGTGGCCGGTCTGCGGCTCGCGCGGACTCGGCGGGCACACCGCCTCCGCCGACAGCACGACCGACCACTCGAGCACCACGAAGCAGTCGAGTGGCGCGCACCGGAGCACCCCGACCCCGACCCCGACGTCCGGGGGCTACACGGTCGTCCCGGGGGACACCCTGTCCTCGATCGCGAGCAGCCACGGGGTCGGCGGCGGGTGGCAGGCCCTGGCCGCGGCCAACCAGGACGTCGCCACCAACCCGGGGATGATCTTTCCGGGCCAGCACCTCTCCCTGCCCGGGGGTGGCAGCCCGGCCTGACCTGGTCCGGGGCGGGCGCCGCGGCGATGGAGATCCGAATCCTGGTCGCGGGCCACTCGGGCCCCATTCTGCGTGATCAACGGGCACCTAGCGGGGTGAACGGAGATCCACGACCCCGACAGGTGCCAGTTGATCATGGGGGACGCTGCCCGACGCTCTCCTCCAGCGCCTTCTCGACGAGGCCGCGGAGCCGGCGGTCGCCGCCGCGCACGGGTCGTCCGCCACCCGGCTCAGGGGCCCTCGTCCCGGACCGGTCGAGGGCGCTACGGTCCGGTGACGGGCATGTCGCCGCCGCGAGGACGCGGGCGATCCCGGCCCAGGGAGGCGCCATGAGCCACGTGATCGTCGGAGCCGGTCTCGCCGGAGCGAGAACGGCGGAGGGCCTGCGCGAGGCCGGGTACGACGGCGAGGTGGTGCTGCTCGGCGCCGAGGAGCACCGTCCCTACGACCGGCCGCCGTTGTCGAAGGACTACCTCCAGGGCGCGACCGACCAGGACGGCGTCTTCATACAGTCCGCCGAGTGGTACGGCGAGCACGGGGTGGACCTGCGCACGGGCACCGCCGTCGCCGCGATCGACCGGGCGGCGGCCGAGGTGGTGCTGGCCGACGGCGAGCGGATCGGCTACGAGCGCCTGGTGCTGGCCACGGGCTCGTCGGCGCGGCGCCTGCCGGTGCCGGGCGCCGAGCTCGACGGCGTGCTCCACCTGCGCACCTTCGACGACAGCGAGCGGCTGCGGGCGGGCATCCTCAGCGCGTCCCGGATCGCCGTGATCGGCGGGGGCTGGATCGGCCTCGAGGTGGCCGCGGCCGCCCGCGTCGCCGGTGCCGAGGTCACCGTGCTCGAGGCCGCCGGCCAGCCGCTGGAGGCCGCCCTCGGCCCGCAGATCGGCGCCGCCTTCGCCGAGCTGCACCGCGAGCACGGCGTCGACCTGCGTCTCGGGGTCCACGTCGACGAGATCGTCGGCGCGGGCGGGGTCGCCCGCGGCGTGCGCCTCGCCGACGGCGAGGTGATCGAGGCGGACGTCGTCCTGGTCAGCGTGGGGGCGGCTCCGAACGTCGGGCTGGCGGAGGCCGCCGACCTCGAGCTCGACGACGGGGTGCTGGTCGACGAGCACCTGTGCACCAGTGACCCGCGCATCCACGCCGTCGGGGACATCGCCGCGATCTGGTACCCCGCGCTCGGACGGCGTCTGCGCGTCGAGCACTGGGCCACCGCGCAGAACAGCGGACCCGTCGCCGCGCGGGCCGTGCTCGGGGACCCCGACGCCGCCTACGACCAGCTGCCCTACTTCTTCACCGACCAGTACGACCTGGGCATGGAGTACACCGGCCACGCCGGGCCCGGGGAGGCCGACGAGCTCGTGGTCCGCGGCGACCTCGAGCGCCAGGAGTACCTGGCGTTCTGGCTCCGCGAGGGGCGCCTGCTCGCCGGGATGAACGTCAACATCTGGGACGTCACCGAGGACATCGACCGGCTGGTCCGATCCGGACGGCCCCTCGACACCCGGCGCCTGGCCGACCCGGACGTCCCCCTGGCCGATCTCTGAGGGCGACGAGCGTTCCCGCCACTCTCAACGTATAGCGGGGCGGGGGTCTTGCGGCAAGACCCGGGCGGTGCCGCACCATTCCGCAGCCGAATCCGGCACTGCTGCGGAAATTCTGATCCCCGTGGAGATGTCCTTGAACGACGTGATCGTCGTGGGCGCCGGCCCGACCGGCCTCATGCTGGCCGCGGAGCTGCGGTTGCAGGGCGTGCAGGTGCTCGTGCTGGAGAAGGAGCAGGAACCGCCCCCCTACGTGCGCGCGCTCGGCCTGCACGCGCGCAGCATCGAGGTGATGGACCAGCGGGGTCTGCTCGAGCGTTTCCTCGCCCGGGGCACCACGTATCCGCTGGGTGGTTTCTTCGCCGCGATCAGGAAGCCGGCCCCGGACCGGCTCGACACCTCGCACGCGTACGTCCTCGGCATCCCCCAGACCATCACCGAACGTCTGCTCGCCGAGCACGCCGTCGAGGTCGGGGCGCAGCTGCGGCGCGGCGCCGCCCTCGTCGGGCTGGACCAGGACGACGAGGGCGTGACCGTCGAGCTCGCTGACGGCACACGAGAGCGCGCCCGCTACGTCGTCGGCTGCGACGGCGGGCGCAGCCGCGTGCGCAAGCTCCTCGGCATCGCCTTCCCCGGGGAGCCGACGCGGGTCGAGACGCTGCTCGGCGAGATGGAGGTGGGGGTGGACGCGGAGACGGTGGCCACCGTGGTCGCCGAGGTGCGGACGACCCAGCTGCGGTTCGGCCTGGGACCGATCGCCGAGGACGGCGCCTACCGCGTCGTCGTGCCGGCGGAGGGGCGGTCCGCGGACCGCTCGTCGCCGCCGACCCTGGAGGAGGTCAAGCAGCAGCTGCGGGCGTTCGCCGGAACCGACTTCGGCGTGCACTCCCCGCGCTGGCTCTCCCGCTTCGGCGACGCCACCCGGCAGGCCGAGCGGTACCGCGTCGGCCGGGTGCTGCTGGCCGGCGACGCCGCCCACGTCCACCCGCCCACCGGGGGCCAGGGGCTCAACCTCGGTATCCAGGACGCGTTCAATCTGGGCTGGAAGCTGGCCGCCGAGGTGGCGGGCCGGGCGCCGGAGGGGCTGCTCGACAGCTACGAGGCCGAGCGACACCCGGTCGCCGCGGACGTCCTCGTCAACACCCGCGCCCAGATGGAGCTGATGTCGACCGAGCCGGGCGCCCGGGCCGCCCGCCACCTGGTGTCCGAGCTGATGGACTTCGACGAGGTCAACCGGTACCTCACCGAGAAGATCACCGGGCTCGGGGTCCGCTACGACCTCGGCGAGGACCACGACCTCGTCGGCCGCCACCTGCGGGACATGGGGCTGAAGCAGGGGCGTCTCTACGAGCTCCTGCACTCCGGCCGCGGCCTGCTCCTCGACCAGACCGGCCGGCTCTCCACCACCGGCTGGGGCGACCGGGTCGACCACGTCGTCGACGTCACCGAGGAGCTGGACGTGCCGGCGGTGCTGCTGCGCCCCGACGGGCACGTGGCCTGGGTCGGCGAGGACCAGGAGGACCTGCTTCGGCCGCTCACCCGATGGTTCGGCGAGCCGCGCGACGCCGGATAGCGCGGTCGGCTCGTGACAGCCCGTCTGCTGCGTGAGTAGCGTGCCCGGTCGTGGAGGCCGTCCGGATGGCACCCGCGGGGACCGTCAAGCGCCAGCGCGCGCCCGAGGACCTCGGCGCTCCGGTCACCGCGGTCGACGACCTCTACCTGATCGGCCACTTCGGGATCGCGCACGTGCCGGCCGAGACCTGGCGCCTGCGCGTCGACGGCCAGGTCTCGCGCCCGCTGGAGCTGGACCTCGAGACGCTCCGGGCGATGCCGGCCATGACGGTGCAGGCCGTGCTGGAGTGCTACGGGAACCCGCTGCGGCCCCGCGAGCCGACGCGCCGGGTGGGCAACGTCGTCTGGCGCGGCACGCCGGTCTCGGCCGTGCTCGACCTCGCCGGCGCCGACGGCGAGCTGCTCTGGGCACAGGGCCACGACTCCGGCGTCTTCGAGGGCCGGACCTGCAGCGAGTACCTCAAGGACCTGCCACTGGAGGTCGTGCGCGAGCGCGGCGTCCTCGCCTACGAGATGAACGGCGAGCCGCTGACGGTCGAGCACGGGTTCCCCGTGCGCCTGTTCGTCCCCGGATACTTCGGCACGAACAACGTCAAGTGGCTCCGCTCGCTCACTGTCGCCGACCGTCGCGCCGAGCACCTGTTCACCACCTCGCTCTACCAGCGTCCGGTGGCGGGGACGCTCCGGCCGGTGCGCGACCTGGACGTCAACAGCATCGTCACCGGCGTGCACCGGGAGGGGTCCGCGCTGCACGTGGCGGGGTGGGCGTGGGGCTCGTGGGAGGTCGTCGGGGTGGAGGTGGGTGTTCCGGGCGACGACGACGGCCGGGGCTGGGTGGCCGCCGAGCTCGCGGCGCCGGTGGGAGGCCGGTTCTCGTGGCGAGGGTTCCGGGCGACGGTGCCCGCACGCGGGACCGAGCAGGTCCGGGCGCGGGCGCGTGACGCCTCGGGGGCGCGACAGCCGCTCGCCGGCGACCGCAACGCCTGCCATGTCGTAGACGTCGCGCCGGCGTCGGGGGACACCACGGCCACCTGACGCGGGCCCTCCGGATCACCCCGGTAGGCTCTCGAACCGCCGCATCGCCTCGGCGCGCACCGCCGCGACGGACCTCCCGAGCGCGAGGGCGGCCGCCTCGAGGTCGGCGATCTCCGGTTTGGCTCGGGAGCAGTCACCGTCGATCTCGGCGACCTTGATCTCGACCTCCTGCGGCGCGTCGGGAGGACCGACGTGGACGGTGATCGACCGCCTCGGCAGCACATCACGGTGCCACCGGGACCACCGCAGGCCGATGGTGGTGGTGTGACGGAAGACCGCGTCCGCGACGGCCCCGCGGACCGTCTCGTCACACAGCGCCGCCATGACATGGCCGGGGCGCCCGTGCCGCGCGATGATCGGCACCGTCCAGCAGTCCCAGGCGCCGGCGGCCCGAACGGCGCGCAGCACCGAGGGCCACAGCTGGGGATCGAGGTCGTCGACGGTGGCCTCGAGCAGGACGGCCTCCCCGGCGCGGGGACCGTCGGTCGTGCGGGCGGTGCCGAGGACGACCCGGGTGATGTTCGGTCGGTCGGGGGTGTCCCGGCTGCCTCCCCCGACGCCCACCGTGCGGACCGTCATCGCGGGGAACGTGCCGGGCCGGGCGAGGGCCGCGAGGAGCGCGGCACCGGTCGGCGTCGTGCGCTCGTCCACGAGCTCCCCGCCGGAGAGCTCCAGTCCGCGCCGAGCGGCCAGCGCGACGACGGCGGGCGCGGGTACGGGCAGCAGGCCGTGCTCGGCGCGGACGGTGCCGCTGCCCACGGCCAACGGTGAGACGACGACGTCGGCGGCGTCGCGGAGCAGCCCGAGCTCCTCGGCGGCGGCGACGGCGCCGACCACGTCGGCGAGCGCGTCGTGGGCGCCGACCTCGTGGAAGTGCACCTCCCGGGGCTCGATGCCGTGCACCGCGCCCTCTGCCTCGGCCAGCAGGGTGAACGTGCGTTCCGCCGCCGCCTTGGCCCGCTCGCTCAGGGCACTGCGCTCGATCCGGTCGAGGATCTCGGTGACGTGCCGGTGGGCGTGCTCGCCGGGCGGCACGACGACGTGGACCCGGCGGCATCGGAGCCCGCCGCGCCGATCCACCTGGGCGCGCAGGTCGAGCCCACCCACCCCGAGGGAGGCGACGGCGCCCCGGACCCGGCCCTCGTCGGCGCCGGCGTCGAGCAGCGCGGCGACGAGCATGTCCCCGGCGACCCCGGCCGACGCGTCGATCCAGCAGACCGGGGCGTCACCGTCCACCGCGGACCATCCGATGGATCTTCGCGGCGTGCACCGCCGCGCCGAAGCCGTTGTCGATGTTCACCACCACCAGGCCCGGGCTGCACGAGGACAGCATGGTGCAGGCGGCCGCGACGCCGCCGGCGGCGACCCCGTAGCCCACGCTGGTGGGGACCCCGATGACGGGTGCCGCCACCAGGCCGGCGACGACGCTCGGCAGCGCGCCGTCCATGCCCGCCACCACCACGACGATCTCTGCGTCCCGCAGCTGGTCGAGGTGGCCGAGGACGCGGTGCAGACCCGCGACACCCACGTCCGGCAGCAGCGCCGCGTCCACGCCGAGCACCCGCAGCGTGGTGCGGCACTCGTGGGCGACCGGGAGATCGGTGGTGCCGGCCGTGAGGACCAGCGCGCGTCCGGACGCGGGCGGGAGCTCCCCGACGACGAGCGTGCGGCCGACCGCGTCGGCCTCGACGGTCTCCTCCGGGAAGGCGGAGCCGGCGGCGGCGAGCACCTCGTCCGGGCATCGGGTGGCCAGGGCCGGTCCGTCGCAATCCGCGGCGCGCAGCTCGGCGAGCAGCCGCAACGTCTGGCCCGGGGTCTTCCCCTGGCCGAAGACGACCTCGGGGACGCCCGTGCGGCGCCGCCGCGAGGGGTCCAGTTCCGCGATGTCCTCGAGGCGCGGCGCGGGTCCGGTCACCACTGCTCCACCGGGGTCAGCGTCAGGTTCAGCGATCCGGAGCGGAAGGGCCGGTCGTCGACCTCCACCTCCTCGTACCCGGCGCCGAGCACGGCGTCCCGCACGCGGGCACGGGCGGCGGTGTCGAGCGTCGCGAGCTCGTCCCCGGCGAGCTCGACGCGGGCGGTACGCCCCAGGTGACGGACCCGCAGCACCCGGTGCCCGAGCTCCTTGAGCGCCACCTCGGCCCGGTCGACCTGCGCCAGGACCGGCGCGCTGACCGGCGTCCCGTAGGGGAGCCGGGACGCCAGGCAGGGCGAGGCCGGCTTGTCGGCGCTCGGCACCCCCAGCTGCCGGGCGAGGGCCCGCACCGTCGCCTTGCCGGCGCCTGCCTCGAGCAACGGGTGCCGCACGCCGTGCTCGGAGGCGGCACGCAACCCGGGCCGCCAGTCCCCCAGGTCGTCGGCGTTGGCGCCGGAGAGCACGACCGCGCCGTCGCGCCCGCGCGCCACCGCCGCCAGCCGCTCGTAGAGCTCGGTCTTGCAGTGGTAGCAGCGGTCCCGGTCGTTGCGCCGGTACCCCGCCCGCTCGAGCTCCGCGGTAGCGACGACCTCGTGCCGGATCCCGAGGGCCCCGGCGACTCCTCGGGCACCGTCCAGCTCACCGCTCGCCAGCGCCGGCGACACGGCCGTCACGGCGCTCGCACGGGCTCCGAGCTGCTCGACCGCGACGGCCGCGACCAGGGAGGAGTCGACGCCGCCGGAGAAGGCCACGACCACCGAACCCATCTCGCGGACGCGCCGCCGCAGGTCGTCGAGGACGGCCCCGTCGTCGAGCGCCGGATCGACGGAGCTGGTCGACCCCTCACCACCTCGCACCGGTGGACCTCCCTGTCTCGAGGATCAGTGGCCGGGATCGCGGCGCCGGGCCGCGTCGATGAGTGTGGAGTCCGGCCACCCGTCGTCGAGGGCCTGGAAGGCTCGGAGGAACGCGCCCGGGTCACGCCCGTGGCGACGCGCCGCGAGCGTGATCGGTTCGCGGGTCGCGGCCCCGCACATGGCGCACGGGACGCCGACGGCGGAGAGGAGCCGTTGTCCGGAGCCGTCCGGGTGGCGCCGCAGGAACTCGCGGATCGTCGTGGACCCGCGGACCCGTGTCGCCGGGCTCTCTCCCACGGCCTGCTCCTGCTCCCCCTCCGCGGACCGGGTCATCCACGGACCTCCTGGGGGAAGCGCAACGGCACCGCGTCGAGGCGGATCATGTTGTCGGGCAGCTGGTAGCGCGCGAAGGGCAGGACGATCACCCGCGCGTCGGGCCCGTGCCGCTCCATGGCGGCGGCGAACGCGGTGTCGAGCGAGGTCGTCGCGTCGATACCGATGTCCGCCGCCATCTCGAGGTTCTCCGCGAGCGTCACCAGCGTCAGGTGCTTCTTGAGCATGACCTCGTAGACCGGCGCCCAGATGCAGCCGGCCCACATCTGGATCACCCGCGCGTGGATGTCACGCAGCATCCGCTCGTAGTTCTGCTGTGTCGGCGGCATGTACGGCTTCATCAGGTCCATCAACGCGAGCCCCGGGAAGTCACCGGCCTCGCACTTCACTCCCGGCGACGGGCTCGTGTAGATGATCGTCCCGCCGTCGCGGACGACGTAGTCCGCGGACATGCACCCCCATCCGGTGTGGAAGAACAGGTGGTCGGTCGGGGCGAACACCCCGCAGATCGCGATGTCCGCCGGGCCGGTCTCCCGCACCGGGTTGGTGAACGCGTAGACCTCGTTGAACCGCTCGATGGCATGCCGATGGGAGAACGGGTGGGCGCCGAAGCTCATCTCGAACACCCGGCCGTGGGTGTCGAGCAGGACGTCGAGCGTCGCGGTGAGCCCGGCCATCGTCGCGATCTCGTCGATGTCGGAGCGCATCGGGCCGGCGAGGGCGCCGTAGTGGGTCTGCGGCGACATCGTGAAGTTGGCGTGGTTGGCCTCGATCGTGGCGTCGGCGCAGACCCCGGGCATGACCAGCTTGCCGCCGCCCCCGTATCCCCAGTGGTTGGCCTGGGCCTGCCCGATGGCGAGCACGACGTCGCTGTCGGTGACCGACCGGTGCACGTAGGCCGGCGTACCCCGCGAGGTGACACCGAGGTAGGTGTAGGCCTCGTAGTTCAGCGGATCGTTCTGCAGGAGCGGGATGCCGAGGCGCTCCATGCGCGCGAGGTTCTCGCGGCCGACCTTCTGCTCGATGTCGGACGCCGACAGCGGGAACACCTTGCCGTTGCCCGTGATGACGGTGGCCCTGCTCGAGCTCGTCTCGATCTCGTCGAGGATCGCGGGAAGGATCTTGGAGACCGGCGTCGGACGGAACTGGTTGTCGATGACGACGGTGATGCTGCGTCCGCCCTCGAGCAGTTGCGCGAGCGTGGGGCCCGCGACCGGTGCGCTGACGGCGCGACGGGTCTCGGCCGTCGTGTCGGCGACCGCCGGGGGCTCCTCCGGGTAGATGGCGGCCAGCAGGTTGCGGCTGGGCAGATCGAGCACGAGCTCGTCGCGGAAGACCTTGCTCTCGTCACCTGCCGACCCGATGGTCAGCGGGTCGAGCGACTCGTACGGGATGCGGGCCCGGAAGGTCTCGGCCATCGCGCTGCCTCCACGCTGATGATCAGTATCGGATGGTCTGGATCACACTGTCGGTCGAGCCGTCGTACCACGCCCGCGGAGGCATCCGCCAGAGCATCGGGGCAGCAGGTCCGCCGGACGGTGCCCGGTGCGGGCGCGGAACGACATGATGGCCCCAGCCACCACACCCGCCGGAGGGACGCGCTGATGCCCGCGACGTACTGGTGCCCGGACGAGTCCGCGGGCGACCACGACGACCTCGGCCACCTGCGCGAGCACTTCGACCCGCTGAGCCCGAGCCTGACCCGCGGGCGGTACACCCGGGTGGCCGCCGCGATGGCCCGGCGGTGCCCCGTGGTCCACACCGACGCCTTCGGGGACGGCGTCTGGACGGTCTCCGGGTACGAGCAGCTGGTCGCGGTGCACCGGGAGGAGGGCACGACCTACTCGGCCTTCCCGGTGCTGCTGCAGGACTTCGGCCAGGTCCGCCCGATGATCCCGATGGAGTCGGACCCGCCGCTGCACCGCCAGTACAAGCAGATCATCGCGCCGCCGCTCGCGCGGCGGGAGCAGGAGGCGCGGGAGCCCGCCTACCGCGAACTGGTCCGGCACCAGCTGCAGACGTTCCTCGACGACGGCCGCGCGGAGCTGTTCGAGCAGCTCTGCACCCCGGTGACCGTGCAGGCACTCATGGACGCCCTCGGGGTGCCCGAGGCCGACCGGGAGCGGCTCGCGGAGCTGGCCATCCGGCTGGTGCGGGGCAACGCGGAGGACGGCAGCGCGGCCGCGGAGATCTACGAGTACTTCGGGGCGCTGAGCCGGGCGAAGCGCGCGGAGCCGGGCGAGGACATCGTCTCGCTGCTGTGCACCGCCGTCGTCGACGGACGGCCGCTGACCGACACCGAGATTCTCGACTACTGCCTCATCCTGCTCCCCGCCGGCTTCGAGACCACCGCGAGCTCGATGAGCTTCATGTTCCTCGTGCTGGCCGAGGACCAGGACCTCCAGCGGACCCTGCGCGCCGAGCCGGAGCGGATCCCGGCCGCGCTCGAGGAGCTCATGCGCTACGTGACGCCCACTCGGTCGCACACCCGCACCGTCGTCGCCGACACCACCCTCGACGGCCACCGCCTGCGCGCCGGGGAGCGGGTGCACCTCAACTGGGTCGGTGCCAACCACGACCCGACGGTCTTCGACCACCCCGACGAGCTGCGCATCGACCGGACCCCGAACCGCCACATGAGCTTCGGCTACGGAGCACACACCTGCGTCGGGCTGCACATGGCCCGCGCCGAGATGAAGATCGCCTTCGAGGAGGTGCTCGCCGCGATGACCGACCTCCGGCTGACCGACCCGGACGACGTCGTCGAGGACCGCGGAACGACGTGGGCCATCACCCGCCTCCCGGTGACCTTCACCCGGGCCGCGTGAGGGTCGGCCGGACCGCGAGCGGCCTGCCGATCGCGCTGCTGTCGGGCCTGTCGTTCGGGCTGGCCGGGCCGTTCGCGGCCTCGCTGCTGGCCACCGGCTGGTCGCCGCTCGCGGTGGCGCTGGGTCGGCTGGCGGGCGCCGCGGTGCTGCTCGCGGTGCCGCTGGTCGTCGTGCTGGCCCGGGGATGGCGCCCGCGCGCCGGGCACCTGCGGGCCGTGCTGGTCTACGGCCTGGTCGCGCTGGCCGGCGCGCAGGTGTGCTACTTCAGCGCGGTCGGCCACCTCTCGGTCGGGGTCGCCCTGCTCATCGAGTACACCGCGCCGGTCCTGCTGCTCGGGTGGACGTGGGCGCGGACCGGAGCACGGCCCCGGCCCGCCACGCTGGTGGGAGCGGCCGCGGCGATCGCGGGCCTGGTGCTCGTCCTCGACGTCGGGAGCGGCCCGGCGGTCGACGTCGTCGGCGTGCTGTGGGGCCTGGGCGCCGCGGTGTGCCTGGCGGCCTACTTCCGGCTCTCGGCGGCCGTGGACCACGGTCACGACGGGGCCGTCGGGCCGCCGGCGATGGTGCTCACCGCGGGCGGGGCGGTGGTGGCCTCCGTCGTCGTCGTGCTCGTCGGTGTCGTGGGACTGCTGCCCCTGAGGGCCACGACGGCACCGATCGACCTCGCCGGATGGGCGGCCCCGTGGTGGGTCGGCGTGGTGCTCGTGGCGGCGGTGTCGACGGCACTGGCCTACCTCACGGGGATCGTCGCGGTCGGGCGGCTGGGCTCGCGGCTCGCGTCGTTCGTCGGGCTGTCCGAGGTGCTCTTCGCCGTCCTCGGCGCGTGGTGGCTGGTCGCGCAGCGCCCCACCGCGATGCAGGTCGCCGGCGGGGTGCTGGTCGTCGCGGCGATCGCGCTGATCCGTTGGGCGGAGCCGCCCGAGGCCCGCGACCTGGCCGGCTGTCCGGGCCCCACGGGGTGACCGACGGGGCCCGGCGCGGGGCTCAGTGGCGGAGGGACTCGATGCGATCGAGGACCGTCTTGCGGTTGCGGGTGCGTCGCTCGTAGGCGTCCACCTTGCCGAGGTCGACCTCCGAGAGGCCGGTGAGCCGGGGTGCGATCTCCTCGACGCTGAGCTGGTCGTAGCCGGCGATCGGGAGGTCGTCGGAGGTGGAGACGGCGCCCTTGACCTCGCCCTCGCCGGTGGCCGCACCCGGCACCCGCCGGGCCTGCTCGGCCGCCGTTCCGGCCACCGCGTTCAGCTGGTCGCCCACGCGCTGGAGCAGCGAGGGGAAGGAGTCGGCCAGCTCCCGGGTGAACGACGCCTGGGCCCGGGTGAGGGCCTGCACCCACTCGACGGTGCGCTCGCCCGCGGCTTCCTCGGCCTCGGCCACGTTCTCGAGCAGGTCGCGGTAGACCCGCAACGTCTCGCGCCCGCCCGACCGGGCCTTCGCCACGATCCGGTCGTTGAGCTCGTGAACCTGCTCGATCACCGACTCCACTGTCGGGTTGCCCGCCATGACTCCTCCTCGGGGATAGCCCAGCCTGATCACGAGTACCATGCCCGAACGGACGAGAGAACTAACCCGTCCTTCACTCGCTGAGTGCCGTCACACGGAGTCGCCACGATTGGGCCCTGCGGGCCCCCGGACTCCCGCTGACCAGGAACAATGCGGCTCGCCACGGTGTTGTGGGCTGTGTGTCGGAGTGTCGTCTCCGCACCTTCCCCTACTCCGTCCGAGGAGCACACCATGAAGGGCGACCGCGTCGAGATCGTGGTCGATGCCGGCAGCGGCACCACCCGCACCTACGAGATCGAGGCCACCCGCGCCGGACGCCGGGTCGACATCGCGCAGACCCGCGGCACCGTCGAGGTCAGCGAGGTCACCCGGGGCGGCTCGGCGGTCCGCACCGCACGCTTCCTGGCCGGGCGCGTCATCGCGCTCGTCGAGCACCCGGCCGCGAACGAGCCGGTGGCCGAGGAGATCACCCCGTCCCTGCGCCCGGCGTAGTCCGACCTGCGATCGCCCCGGCTCAGGAATCCGGCGGTGCCCCGTCCTCGTCGAAGCGCGCGTGCTCGGCGAGGCGTTCGGCGAGGTGGCCGGGATCCCAGACCGCGGGGGCGCGTCGATCGAGGAACTCCACGAGCCGGTCGGTGAACGCGTGCGGCTGGTCGCAGTGTGGGAAGTGGCCGGCTCCCTCGAACAGCGCCAGCTCACTGCCCGGGATGAGGTCGTGGGCCCGGTGGGCGTGCTCGACGGGGATCATGGTGTCGGCCGTGCCCCACGCGATCAGCACGGGGAGCTGGTCGGCGAGGTCCAGGCGGTTCGTGGCGCGCACCCGTTGCCCGCCACTGTCGATGACCGAGCGCGCGGTGTGGACGAACGCCCGCCGGTGGATCGGGTCGGCCAGCGAGGCGTAGGCCAGGGCCGCCTCCCGCGCGGAGGCCGGGAAGTGCCGACCCGCCCACGCCAGGCGCCGCCCCACGGCGGTGGCCAGGTCCACCAGCCGACGGTCGGCGATCACCGGGATGACCCACTCCGCGCCGGGGAGGGTCGCGGCCCGCAGTGCGGGGCTCACCTCGCGGCCGAGCCCACCGCTGTCGATGAGGACCAGGCGGGCACAGTGCTGGGGGAACTGGAACGCGAACTGCTGGACGACGCCGCCGCCGAGCGAGTGGCCGACGATGGTAACCCGGTGGTGGCCGAGCGAGACGATCAGGTCGCGCAGGCCGGTGGCGTAGCCGCCCAGCGAGTAGTCCGCCCACGGCGCCGAGGACGACCCGTGGCCGAGCAGGTCCGGGGCGATGAACCGTCGTCGGTCACGCCGCCGGGCCAGCTCGGCGAGCAACGGCGCCCAGGTGTGCGCCGAGCCGGCGATGCCGTGCACGAGCACGACGAGCTCGCCGTCGTCCTCACCCGCCGGACCCGAGTCCCAGAAGCTGACGCGGTCGCCGTGCAGCATCGCGGTGCGCCGCGAGGTCCGCCGGGAAGAGTCGTCCCCGTTCCCGTCCATCCGGTCGATGCTCCCACTCGCGGCTGAGCACCGTCGTGGCGGTGTCCGCCATCCCGGCGCCGTTCTGCCCGACGCTCTCCTCCGGCGCCTTCGCACGGGGCAGGATGCGCAGCATGGGCGACGAGGAGGCGGTGCTGGCCGGTCTGTCGGGCGTGCGGTCCTGGCAGGAGGACTTCTACCGCCACCTTCACCAGCACCCCGAGCTCTCCCACCAGGAGCACCAGACGGCCGCCGCGGTCGCCGAACGCCTCCGCGGAGCCGGCTGCGAGGTCCACGAGGGACTCGGCGGCACCGGCGTCGTCGGGATCCTCCGCAACGGGGACGGCCCGACGGTGCTCCTGCGCGCCGACATGGACGCCCTGCCGGTTCTCGAGGCGACCGGCCTGCCCTACGCCAGCGCGGCCAGGGCGACCGACCCCGAGGGCGACGAGGTCCCGGTCGCGCACGCCTGCGGGCACGACGTGCACGTCACGTGCCTGCTCGGCGCCGCGGCGCTGCTCGCCGAGGCCCGCGAGCCGTGGAGCGGCACCCTGGTCGCGCTGTTCCAGCCGGCCGAGGAGACCGGCGACGGCGCCCGGGGCATGGTCGACGACGGGCTCGCGCGACTCGTGGGCACCCCCGACGTCGCCCTCGCCCAGCACGTCGTACCCGCGGCGGCCGGGCAGGTCGGGACCCGCAGTGGGCCGATGTTCAGCGCCGCGGACAGCATGCGCATCACCGTCCACGGCCGTGGCGGGCACGGGTCGATGCCGCACGCGACCGTCGACCCGGTGGTCCTCGCCGCGATGATCGTCGTGCACCTGCAGACCGTGGTGTCCCGGCGCACGCCGCCGTCGGAGACCGCCGTGCTCACGGTCGGCAGCATCCAGGCCGGCACCAAGAGCAACGTCATCCCGGACCGGGCCGTCATCCAGCTCAACGTGCGCACCTACACCGAGGCAGACCCGGGCCCTGGTGCTCGACGCCGTGGAACGCATCGTCACCGCTGAGTGCCAGGCGTCCGAGTGCCCGAAGGACCCGGAGTTCGAGCTCTTCGACCGCTTCCCCGCTGACGAACAACGACCACGACGCCACCGCCCGCGTGACCGGCGCGTTCGAGCGCTTCTTCGGCGAGCGCGCGGAGACCGTGGGCCCGCAGACCGCCAGCGAGGACTTCAGCGACATCCCCGCCGCCCTCGGCGTCCCCGCCACGTACTGGGTGATCGGGGGCGTCGACCCCGAGACCTACTGGGCGGCCGCGGAGGCGGGCCGGCTCGCCCAGGACGTCCCGGTGAACCACTCCCCCGCGTTCGCCCCGGTCATCCAGCCCACCTGCGACACCGGCACCCAGGCCCTCGTCGTCGCCGCCCTGGAGTGGCTCGCCCGCTGACCGGCGGGGCGCCTCAGCCGCGACGGGTCCCGGGCGGTCGCGGCGCGTCGACCTCGTATCGAACCCCGAGCAGGCGGACCGCCAGGCACGCCGCGGCAGCTCCGAACGTGGCCAGGAGCCCGGTGACCCCGAACCGGGCGGCGACGACGAAGACGGTGGCACCGAGCAGCGCCGGGACGGCGTAGAGCCCGCTGGCGAGCACCGTCGGGATCCGGCGCACCATGATGTCTCGCAGGGTCCCGCCCCCGACGCCGGTGATGGTGCCGAGGATGACCGCCTGAGCGAGGCCGAGCCCGAGGCCCAGCGCCTTCCCGGCCCCGGTGACCGCGAAGAGGCTCAGCCCGACCGCGTCGAGGACCTCGATCGACGGCCGGAGCCGGTCGAGCCGGCGGGCGAGGACGAACGCGAGCAGACCACCACCGGCGGCCACGGCGAGGTAGCGCCAGTCGCTGAACGTGCCCGGTGGCAGCGCGCCCAGCAGCACGTCGCGCACGATGCCGCCGCCCAGCGCGGTGATCATGCCGAGGGCGACGACGCCGACGATGTCGAGGTCGGCGGCCCCCACCGCCGTCAGGGCACCGTTGAGCGCGAACGCGAACGTCCCGACGAGGTCGAGGACGAGCAGGAGCGGCGCCTCACCCACCATCGCCGAAGCCTCCCAGCCGTCCGGGCTCGGCCCCCGATCCGCCGTGTCCGTCGTTGACGGCCGTGCGCCACGTCACAACGATGGCAACGCCGACGCCGAAGGAGCGCCTCCGTGATAGTGATCAACATCGTGATGTCCATCCGTCCCGAGAAGATGGACGACTGGTTGGCCCTCGCCGACTCCTATGCGAAGAACGTCAACTCCGAGGAGGGCTGCCTGTTCTTCAAGTTCTCCCGCAGCCTCACCGACGAGAACGAGTTCGTCTGCATCGAGGGGTTCAAGGACGCCGACGCGGGGGCCACCCACGTGCAGCAGCCCTACGTGAAGAAGTTCTTCGACACCGCGCCGGACCTGGTGTCGGCGCAGCCGCAGAATCCTCTACATCGACACGCCGCACGACGGCTTCGGACCGATGGGCGAGATCCAGCCCCGGTGAGAGGTCCGGGACCCACCGGACGGGCGGTCACCCAGAGGACTTCCCCGGGGTGGGGGCCAGGACGCCGATCAGCCCGCCGAGGATCAGGGTCGCAGCGCTCACGACGTCGGTGGAGACGATCCGGTTGCCGCTCAGCGACGCGATGACGATCGCCACGACGAGCACCAGCAGCGCGACCCCCAGGAACGCGATGACCATTCCGTAGATCCAGCTGGGTTCGGTCCTCGCGGCCGCCTGCGCCTGCTGGGCGGCGGTCTGGGCAGCGCCGACGGCCGACTGGGTCTGGTCCACGTGCGCCCGGGTCTGTTCGGCCGCCGCCTCGGCGCGCGCCGCTGCCTCCGCGGCCTCGCCGGCCTGATCCGCGCCCTGGTCCGGTGTCATCGTCTCGTCCTCTTCGTGCCGATCGCGCTGCGGTGTTCAGATCAGGGCCCGCAGGCCGTCCTCGAGGACCGCCCGCACGTCGAGCACACCGAAACCCTGACCCCGGTCCCAGTAGGCGTTCTCGAACATCGTGTTGTGGATGAGGATCTGGCGGGTCTGCGAGGCGGTCGGGATCGGGGCCCCGCACGCCGAGGCCCGCGACAGGACGAGGGCCACGGCGCCCGTCACGTGCGGCGCCGCCATGCTCGTGCCGCTCATCACGACGGCCCCGTCGACGCTGCCGTGCTGCGCCCCCGACACGTCCACGCCCGGGGCGCACAGGTCGGGCTTCTCTCGGCCGTCGCGGGTCGGTCCGAACGAGGAGAACGTCCCGCTGCGCACGGGAGTGCTACCGCCCACGGCACCCACGGCGATCACGGCGTCGGCCGTCCCCGGCACGCTCAGGGTCATCTCCTCGGCGGTGTGGACGAGGAACCGTGCCGGTTCCTCTCCGTCCCGTTCGATCCAGGCCTGGATGTCGCCGGGGTAGCGGACCGCGCTCGCCTCGACCGCGAGCGTCCACCGCTCATCCGGGCCACGGGCGACGCCGCAGGTGGTGCGGATGCTCAGGAGCCGGTCGCCGTTGTCGACGTGCGAGGGCACGAGCTTGATGTCGTACCCGCCCTGTCCCGGGAAGTAGTCCTCGACGGTGGGATGGTCGCGGTCGACCCACTCCGAGCGGTCCCCGGCCGGCGAGACCAGGCAGAACCGGTAGTCGTTGCCGGCACTCCACCACAGCTCCAGCCGCACCTCCCGTGGCGGTCCGGGCGGGCAGCGCCAGTGCAGGTCGTCGGCGCCGCCCGGCGGCACCGTGATCGTGGCGTGCCCGCCCCGATCCCGCTCGTTGCCCGCGGACTTGACCACGACGCGGCCCGGCCGCCGGCCTCCCCCGCAGAACTCGTTGAAGCCGATCTCGAGGGTCGACCTGCCGTCGTGGGCGCCGGCGTTCATGCCCTGGCTCACGTTGACGACCACCGGCAGGCCGAGCCGGTCGGCCGTCTCCCCGATGAACGTGAGGGCATCTATGTGGGCGTCCGAGTACCCGGTCGCCTCGTGCGAGCCGGTGATCACCACGAGCAGGCGGGCCGCCGGCGCCACTCCCCCGCCGAAACCGCGACACGGCCGACCCGCCGCGATGCTCGCGACGTGGGTGCCGTGTCCGCCGGTGCCCGCCAGGCGCGCGGGCGCGACGCCGTCCCGCACGTACCGCGCGATGTCCTCGGCGCCGTGGAACCGGCCGTAGGGAACGCCCGCCGGCGGGGCGGAGGCGTCGGCCTGGTCCCACACGCCGACGATCCGGGGCGCGCCGAGGTTGTCGCGGAAGGTCTCGTGGAGCACGTCGATCCCGTTGTCCACCACCGCGATCAGCGCACCGGCCCCGTGCTCGGTGAACGGGCCCGTGGACCACCGGTACTCCTCGCGCACCCGCACGAACGACAGCGGGCCCACCACGGCGTCGGGCTTGTCCATCGAACGGCTCGGCTCGATCGAGACGACCAGGGGGTCCGTGAGCAGTGCCCTGATCGTCTGCTGCGATCCCGTGGCCGAGACGACGGTGCCGAGGCGGCTGCCGATGACGAGGTCCGGGATCGCGCCGGGCTCCCAGTCGGGATGGCTGACCCGCACCAGGAACCGCTCGCTCGCCGCGTCGGTGGTGCCGCTCCGTGCCCCGGCGCGCAGCCGGGTCATCAGTTCCAGGAGCCGGCCCAGGAGGGCCCGGCCGATCTCGTTCCGTCCGACCTGCAGGACCTCGTCGAGCTGGCGGTACATCGACGTGGCCTGGAAGGGCCGGATGTCGGGGTGGACGACGAACGCGTCCAGCGCTTCCAGGGCTTCCGGGTAGCGGTCGAGATCCAGGTACGCCTCGACGCGGGTGGCGGCGTCCCACACCTCCAGCCGTCCGCCTCGCGCCTCGCGCTCGCGGAGCGTCTCGAGGATCGACTCCGCGATCCTCGCGGGGGGATCGGTGGGCGGCGGCGCCACCCCGTCACGGGCGGCGCGCAGCCGGCAGCTCGCCGCGTTGACACCGTGCCAGAGGTTCCGGTCCCGATCCTCCGTGAAGGCCGAGGCGTAGACAGCGATCGCTTCGGTGAGCCATTCCGGACGGGCGTGCGGGCCGGCGTCCACGTAGCGCTGTTTGTGGGTGCGCCCGAGCAGCCCCCGGGCCTCGTAGTTCTCGTGGCCGCCCGGGGTCGTGTCCCTGGTCAGCGGCAGCAGGACGGCGAGCGCCGCGTCGAAGTCCTTCAGCTCGACGAGGGCCTGCGCCTGTTGGCGGCGCACGGTGGGCGACGTCGAACCCGACCCGATGACGGCGGTCGCGTACCGGGACATGAGGGTGAAGTGCCGCCGGCGGCGAAGGATGTCGAGATCCGTCTCCGCGGCACGATCCGGGTACGGCGTGGGCCGTGTCCGCAGGTGCCGCCCGAGCCGTTCCACCAGCGCCGCGGCGAGCGCGAAGTCGTTGCGCAGCGCGGACTCGTCGAGGATCTCCGAGAACGCCGACTCGACCCAGCGCAGTGGCTCGCCGACGCGGGTGGGGAGCGGCTCGGCGAGCGTGCCATCCGGCGTCGGCAGAAGCCACGGCAACCGCCGCCAGAGCTCGGCCGGGCCGGTCACGGTCCGCACGTCGACCGTCGGAACCCCGCCCAGATCCCGGCGGGCCGAGCGCCTGGGGGCGGCCCGGTCCACGACCAGCAGGACGGTCCGCGATCGCAGCAGGGCCGCGACCACCGGGGCGACCGCGTCGGGGTCCTCCCCCATCACGACGACGGCCGCGGTGCATCCCGCGAGCGCCGGCGACGGGGTCGCGGAGTCCGCCAGGACGAGCGCACGGTCGAACCCGAGAGCGGGCAGGGCCGGCACCAGGTACTCCTGGGCGAAGTCGCGGTCCTCGTCCCGCCGGATCACCGCCATCGTGGCCATCGGGGCTCCCTCCCGTCGCCGGTCGTGACTCACCCGATCTCGTTGACGAAGAGCTCGGTGCCGTCGGAGCGCAGGACACGCTCGACGAGCGTGGGCCCGTCGAAGCGCAGGGTCATGAACCCGTGCGGCACGAACCGGCGCTGGTGCGACGCCTTGACCATGTCCAGGTTCTCGCCGTCGAGCACGACACTCGCCGGCACGTCCCCGGTCGCATCCAGGCGTCGCCACGACCAGTGCTTTCCTCCGGGGAGGCCCGGCGCGATCGGCGAGTCCCTCACCGCCGCCAGGCGCGGTTCGGGGACGCCGCCGTTGCCCAGGCATCGTCCGAGGAGGCCCCAGTCCGCGTGGGCGTCGTAGAGCACAGCCTGGTGCTCGTGACCCCAGTACCAGGCCGTGACGCGCCGGGCCTGGAGCAGGGGCCGCAACGCGCTCTGCAGCTTCGGTCCCTGGTCGCTCAGGCGTGAGAACGGCTGCTGGTGGGAGAAGAGCACGACCTTGCGCCGGTCGGCCTGCTCGATCAGCTGGGTGATCCACCTCGTCTCGGCGTCGTCGATGTCGTGGTCGACGTAGGCCGTGTCGAGACCGAGCAGGAGCCAGTGCTGGTTCTGCACCGCGAAGTACGAGCCGTGCTGTCCGAATGCGGGCAGGATCTCCTCGAAGTACCCGTAGCCGCCCGAGTACATGTCGTGGTTGCCGTTCAGTGCTCGGTGCCGTCGCCCGGCCGACATCGGCCAGAGCCGGAGGAAGCGTCCCTCGACCTCCTCGCGGGTCCCGGAGTAGTACACGTCCCCCAGGTGCATCAGGAGGTCGAACGGCCGCTGTGCGCCCATCGTGAGCATCGTCTGGGCGATGCGCGGCGCACCGTAGAGGCCCGTGGCCCAGTCGGCCGTCATGGCCACGGAGAACTCGTCGGGCACCGTCTCCGCCGTCGCGTGCGGCGGGCGGACGAGCGGATGGGCCTCCCGACGGGCGACCCAGTCGCCCAGGCTGGACATCCAGCCCCACCAGTCGCCACCTCGGATCCCCGTGCCGAACCGGACCTCCACGCCGCCGGAGTCCAGCTCCCTGGTCGCGGTCGCCCGTTCGGCGAGCAGGCTCTGCGCGAGCGAGACCTCGCGGTCCCGGACGGTGACCACGACGTCGTCGGCGGCGACCGCGTCAGTCGCTGCCTGCAACCGCTCCAGGATCCGCTGGTGGACCGGCTCGGTGGGCGGCGGTGCCGGCGCCTCCGGGGACGTGCTCTCCTCCTCCGAGGGCGGCCGCCGCACGCTCGCCACGGTGACGACCGGCTGCTCAGGAACGTCCACGAGGACACACCTCTCGATCGGGTCGTGGGGAGCGGGGTGACGGCAGGGTCTGGCTAGGGTCGGTTCCGTCGGCCGCGCGCGCCGGTGCCGAGCGAGGCGGGAGCGGGATGAGCGACCAGACCGCCGACGAGCGGTGCTCGCGCGTGGATCGCCCGGAGGACCTGCCAGGGCTTCTGGGGCGGCACGGACTCAGCGGGCACCGTCCTGTCGTGGTCCTCGTCGGTGGCGCGGCCGGGATGGGGGACGACGACGAGCGACGGGTCGCCGAGATCTTCCGGGACGTGCTGGTGCCCCTGGCCGAGCGGCACGGGACGGCCCTGGTGACCGGCGGCACGGACGCGGGCGTGATGCGGCTGATCGGCCGGGCCCGATCGGCCGCCGGAGCTGGTTTCCCACTGGTCGGCGTCGCGGTGGCCGGGCTCGTGCGCGTGCCCGGCGGGGACGAGGACGGGCCGGCCGTCGAACCGCACCACACCTGCGTCGTCCTCGTGCCCGGCGCCGAGTGGGGAGACGAGACACCCTGGATCGGCGAGGTCGCCGCAGCGGTCGCGGGAGGCGGTCCGTCGGCCACGGTGCTGGCCAACGGCGGTCTGATCGCCTACGCCGACGCCGAGGTCTCCTTCGCCCGGGGCAGTCCGTTGATCGTGCTCGCCGGCACCGGGCGAACGGCCGACGCCCTCGCCGAGGCCGCCGACGGACGGAGCGAGGACGCCCGCGCCGCCGCGATCGCGAGGTCGCCGTTGTGCCGCGTCGTCCCCGTCACCGACGCCGAGGCGGTGCGCGCCGCGCTGGCAGGCGCGCTGGACCTCGGCTGAGCGCGACACCACGTCACGCCGCCTCGACGGCAGGAGACAGCGCCGCCGCCGCGATGGTCACCAGGATATCCCCGAGCCCGTGGATCGCGGCCTCCCGCGGGAAGGATCGTGAGCCGGTGGCCTGCGCGTTCGAGGGGCGCCAGAACGCCGGTGTCGGTGTCGGGCGCCGTCACGAGCACGATGGCCCTGGGGGGCATCTCGGCCAACGTCGCGATCTCCCACGCGAGCCCACCTCCGGCCGTCACGACGAGGCCGCGGAGGTCGACGACCACGACGTCCACCATCTCCATCACCGCACGACACGTGGCTCTCCAGGCTCCGTCGGCGCAGACGAGATCGTGGACGCGGTACCGGCCGTCGCCGTCACGCTCGAGGGACACACCGGCGAGGCGGGCCGGTACCTGGTCCGGGTCGGCGATGATCCGGTCGGCGATCCGACCCCGGGCCCAGTCGACCATCTCGTCCGGCTCCAGGGTCTCCGCGGCGAGGTCGACGCCGCCGATTAGCAGGATGGAGCCCAAGTACCTCCAGTACATCTCCAGCTCCCGCAGGAACCGCACGTTGCCGCGATCGTGGCGGAACGAGCGCAGCACCAGCAGGTTCGCCGGCCTGTTCTGCCGCTTGTCGCGGACGACCCGGAAGCCGACCGCGACGACGACCACGAAGAGGAGGAGGGGCACGACCGTCCAGAGCAGCCATGCGTCGGAGTGCGCGAAGTGGACGAAGTAGAGGAGCCCGACGGACGTGTAGAACCACACGAGCGTCATGGCCACACCCTGATCGCTGATCCGGCGAGCGCGGTAGGCCCACCAAATGCCCGTGGAGAACGCGACACCGAGCACCACCGCGCCCGAGACGATCACCGCGACCAGGCCGCGGCGATCGCTCAGGCCCAGCCCCCCGAGGCCGACCGCCGCGAAGATCGTGGTCGTCACCGCCGGGGCCAGCACCCACGCCACTCCTCGGGTCGAGCGCCGGGTGATGAGCAGAGCGATGAGGACCGGGACGACCACGGGCGTCACCACGATCGCGAACAGCCGGATCGGTGACTGGTGGTGCGGTCCCTGGCCGAAGACGAGGAGGAGGACCACGGCAGAGAGCCAGACACCCGACCAGAGCCATGGGCCGCCCAGCTTCGGTCGATGCACCATCGGGATCGCCACCACAGCGGGCAGCCCGAAGCACAGAGCCAGCAGCACGATCAACGTGGCGGATTGACGGTTCACGGCGATGTCCGCCGACATCGAGGTCAGGTAGACCACGGCCGCAACGATCGCGAAGAGGCCCGACCCGACGGTGTAGAGCGCGAGGTTCCGGCGTGCGGCACGCAGGGCGCGCTCGGCGGCCGGCGGCGGTCGGCGCGGCCGGACCGTGGCGCCCCGGCTCGGGCGGCGCCCCGAGCCGTCGTTCGACGAGCCCCCGCGCCGCATTTCCTGCCCGGTCAGCGTCGCGATGCGCCGTGCGAACCGGCCCAGGAGGAGCCAGGAGACGAGACCACCGACCGGAGTCAGGACGACGGCGACGAGCAGCGCAACCTGAATCAGATCCTGTCCCCCCATACCGGCCATTAAGAGCCCGCTCGTCGTGGCGGCCTAGGGCCGAAGGAAGCGTTCGACTGAGACGAACGAGTGATGGGGCTCGGTCGTCCCGGTCGGCCAGCTCATCTGCGTGGTGCGATCTCGCCGGTCACGGCCGCGGTGAAGGTGAGCGCCGCGCGCGCGGCCTCGTCGGGCAGGTGGCCCGCGTCCAGCGCGTCGGCGGTGGCACGTAGCCACGGGATCAGGGGCTCGATCACCGGGGGGCTGAGCGCGACGATCCACGCCGCGGTCCGGGCCCGGGCCTCGGCGACGTGCTCGGTCGTGCCGTCGTCGTACCGGGCGATGACCTCGGGTCGCGACGCGAGCAAGCCGGTGGTCTCCCACCGCCCGCCGGGCGTTCGCCGGTGCAGCTCCTCCAGCCGGCGCGCCGCTGCCCGCAGTGGCTCGCCCTCGGTGGAGGCTGGGAGTGGCACGCCGCGGACTACCCGGCGCGGGGGCGTGACACGCCGAGCGACCACCGAGCGGGCTCGCCGGTGATCATCCGGGAACCTGTCGCCGTGCAATCGTTGCGGATCGTCCCGAACCTGCGCAGTTCGGTCGTGGAGGAGATGCCCTCGAGCCAGCTGGTGCTCTTCACCTCCCGGATCGGTGACTCCGACGCGGCCCTGCTCGAGGGCGACCCGGCCGTGCGGCCGTTCACCTGGGCGGGACTGGTCCGCGCGATGCGCGACCCCGAGCTCGAGCTGATGGAGGTGGCCGAACCCCTCTGGCTCGGGGAGTGGGTCCGGGCCGCCAGGTACGTCGTCCTGCTCAAGGTGCTGCGGTCGGCCCTCCCCGGACCGAGGACGGTGGCGGTGGCGACCTACGCCATCGAGAACCTGGACGCGCACGAACGCCTGGGCCCGCGGTGGCTCGACTCGCGGCCCGCGCTGCGCGCCGTGGCGCTCCGCCTCGTCACCGCCGCCGTCGGGGCGTCCCTGCTGCTGCTCGACGTCGTGGTGTTCGGCACGTCGGGCGCCTGCGAGAACTACCGACGGGCCTTCGGCCGGGCCCTGCGACGGACGCGGTACAGCGTCCTGACGCCGCGGCTCGACGCGTGCAGCGTGTGCGGTCCGCTGCCCTCGACCCCCCGGGAACCGACGGTGCTCTTCCTGGGCGCCCCCAGTGACCGCAAGGGCTTCTCGGTCCTGATGACGGCGTGGGAGATGGCCGGGGCCGCCAACCGCGGCTGGCGGCTGGTGGTCGCCGACCCCGGCGGGGAGTGCGAGCCGGACCTGCCGCCGGGGGTGTCGATCCGTACGCAGCCGAGCCGGCAGGCCGTCCACGAGCTCCTGCGCTGCGCCGCTGCGGTCGCGATGCCGTCGGTGCGGCTCCCACGGTGGCGCGAACAGATCGGGTTGCCGCTGGTCGAGGGGCTGGCTCACGGCTGCCGGGTGGTGACGACGACGGAGACCGGGCTCGCCGACGACCTGCGCGACCACCCCCTCGTCACCCTCACGACGCCGGGCGACGCGCGGAGCCTCGCCGAGGGCCTGCGCCAGGTGATGGCGTCGCACCCGGCCGGGCCCGCCGTCAGCGCCGGTCCGGAGGGCTACACCAAGCGGGACATCGTCCGGTGGTGGCTGTCGGCCGGGTCGCCCGCCACGAGCACTGGGTGAGGCGTCAGGCCGCTGCGGAGCGGCGGGCGCGACGCTTGGCCATCGCCATGCGCGCGAGGTAGGCCGGGGTCGGCGGCAGCCACCCGACCTGACGGGCCATCCCGAGGTCGTCCCGGTTCGCCCAGTGCTCGACGATCTTCTCGTCGTCGACGCGGAACCAGTGCGACTGCGTCATCGCGAAGGTCCGGTTCGTGGGCGGGAAGACGCTGTCGACGGTCCCGTCCTCGGAGTACACGACCCACGGCGAGGCGTGCCGACCGCGCATCGTCGAGTTCACCACCACCAGGTCGCCGTCGGCCACGGCGTGGTGGACGTCGTAGCGCAGGCCGGCGAACGCGGCCCGGAGCCACAGCGCCGTCGACCAGAAGCCCTCGGCGCCCCCGACACGCGACGACGGCGGCTGGATGCGGTTCTCCTGGTCGACCGCGCGTGGGTGGTAGAGCGGTTCGAAGTCGCTGCGCGCCCCGTCGGCCATGGCGTGGATGCTGCGCACGGCGACCGCGGCCGGGTCGGCGGACAGGACGGGAGGGTCGAGGTCCATGATCGCTCCTGCTAAATTAGTTTGAGTCTCACTCCATCGAAAGTGTTGGTGGCGAGGATGTCCCAGGTCAAGCGGCCGTACGACGTAACGCGGCGGCGGGAGCGAGCCCGTGAGCGGCGCCTGGCCGTGGTGGTCGCAGCTCGGGAGCTCTTCGAGCGCGACGGGTCCGGGCCACCACGATCAGCGGGGTCGCCGCGCGAGCCGGGGTGTCGCCGCAGACCGTCTACCAGGGCTTCGGCACCAAGGCCGCCCTCGCCAAGGCCGTGTTCGACCTCGTGATCGCCGGCGACGACGAACCGGTCCCGGTCGCCGAGCGGGAATCGGTCCGCGCGGCCCGCGCCGAGCCCGACGTCCGTCGCAAGATCGCGATCTTCCTCGCCGGCCTGGCCGAGCGGCACGCGCGCTCCGCCGCGGTGCAGATCCTGATCCGCGACGGCCGGCACGTCGACGAGGCGCTGGCCCCGGTCTGGGAGCAGATGAGCCAGGAGGGCCTGATCGGCATGACCATGCTGGGTCGGCACCTGCTCGACACCGGCGGGTTGCGCGAGGGGCTCGAGCTCGACGAGGTGCGTGACGTCCTGTGGAACTACCTGGCGATCGACCACTACGAGCGGCTGGTCATGACGCAGGGCTGGGAGCTGGACCGCTACACGCGGTGGCTCACCGACGCGGTCACCGCGGCGTTGTGCCCGGCCGTCGGGTGAGGAGGGAGTGGGGTGACGCGGACGCCGACAGCCACCCGGCGCCCGGGAGGCGCCCGTCCCAGACTGGGCCTCCCCACCACCCGCGGAGGCGTCGTTGACCGTCACCACCGAGAGGCACGGCCGCGTGCTCGTGGTCCGCATCGAGCGCGCCGAGAAGCGCAACGCGATCGACGAGGCCACCACGCGCGGGATCGACGAGGCCCTCGACGGGTTCCACGACGATCCCGGCCTGTGGGCCGGCGTCCTCACCGGGACCTCGGACCTCTTCTGCGCGGGCACCGACATCGTCGCGGGGCCCGGGGAGCCGACACCACGGGGCGGGCCCTACGGCGTCATCCGCCGCAGCCACGTCAAACCCCTGATCGCCGCCGTCGAGGGCCTCGCGCTCGGCGGCGGGTTCGAGATCGCGATGGCGTGCGACCTCGTCGTGGCCTCGTCGTCGGCGTCCTTCGGCCTGCCCGAGACGCGGCGGGGCCTCGTCGCCAACTCCGGGGCGCTGCTGCGGGCGATGCGCTGCCTGCCGCTCAACCTCGCCCGCGAGCTCCTGCTCACCGGGAGCCGGCTCGACGCCGAGCGGGCCCACGCGATCGGCTTCGTCAACCGGCTCGCCGAGCCCGGCGAGGCGCTCGAGGTGGCGCTCGGCCTCGCCGACGAGATTCTGCGTCGCGTCACCGACCGCGGTGTCGGCGACGCTGCAGGCCCTCCAGGAGCAGTGGGAGGCCGAGGAGGAGCGGGGCTGGGCGGCGACCGAGCGCGCGGAGCGACGGATCGCCGCCGGCCCCGACAAGCAGGAGGGGCTCGACGCCTTCGCCCAGAAGCGTCCGCCCCGGTGGGCGGACCCCGCAGGCTGACCCGCGGATGACTCCCGATCAGGTTCCAGCTGTGCGGATCACGAATTGGTAACGGTCACCACGGCGGAGGCGATGGACGGGTGGACCGGAGCAAGTGACCACGGAGGCGGCCGCCTCCACCGTCGACGTCCGCGGAGGCTCCCCGATGAGTGCACCCACGACGCGCCGCCCGACGCTGCGCGAGGAGTTCCGGCTCGAGCTGCGCGACCGGGCGCTCGACGGCGCCGCGGAAGCCGTCGTCGAGCACGGATGGGAACGGGTGCGCCTGGCCGGGGTCGCCCGGCAGACCGGACTCTCCCGGGCCACGCTGCACCGCCAGTTCGGGGGCCGGACCGGGTTGGGTCACGCGCTCCTCGCGCGCGAGGCGCAGCGGATGCTCGCCGAGACGGCCCACGCGCTGCGCCACGCCCCGACCTGGGACGCCGGCGTCCGCGCGGCGATGGGCACCACCCTGCGCGCGAAGAAGGACCGCCCGCTGGTGGCCGCGATCCTCGAGGCCCGGCACGGTGACACGAGCCTGCTGCCGTGGTTGACCACCCGCAGCGGCCCGATCATCACCGAGGCTCGCGTCCTGCTCACGAGGTTCCTCCGTGAGCACCATCCGCGACAGTCCCCCACCTACCTGGCCGACGTCGCCGACACCCTGGTCCGGGCGACGCTGAGCCACCTCGCCACACCCGACCTCGACGAGCTCGCGGTCGACCGGCTGCACCGGCTCGCCACACACCTCCTCCCCGGCCAGGGCTCTCCCGCCGGCCATCCGCCGCGGACCCGTCTCCCGGGCTGACCGGTCGACCCGGAGTCGCGGTGCCGATTCACCGCTATCGTCGAGGAGCAGCTCGGCGGAGACGGTGGGAAGGGCTGACGACGTGGGCGAAGACCTGTTCGTGGGCCCCTCGGACCGGCCGGACAAGTACCGGCTGGTCCGGCTGGAGGGATACGGCGGCGAGGCCTCGCTGTGGCGCGCCGAGGTCGATCTCGCCGGGGAGTCCGAGACGGTCGCGGTGAAGGCGCTGCGCCCCGAGCACCGGGACGACCTCGCGCGCATCAGCATCCGATGGGCCGAGCAGGCCGAGCTGCTCCGGTTCGTCGCCCACCCCGGCGTCGTGACGGTCCGCGAGCACTTCGAGGGCGACCCGCCGCATCCCTGCGGCGACCGACCGCAGGGCACGACGCCCGAGCGCGCCCTCTACCTCGTCATGAACTGGGTGTCCGGTCTGCCGCTGCGCGACTGGCTGCTGCTGCACCCCGGGCGCGAGGGCACGGTGGCCGGGCTGCGCCTGCTCGAGCAGGTCGCCGACGCGCTGCAGATGCTCCACAGCGGCCGGGTCACCCCCTCGGGCCGCGGCGTGGTCCACGGCGACCTGTCCCCCGGCAACGTCGTCGTGACCGACGAGGACCGCGCGGTGCTCGTCGACTTCGGGCAGGTCCGGCTCTCGTCCCACCAGACCCTCATGCCGGCCGCCACCCCCGGGTACGCCGCCCCGGAGGTCTGGACCCGTGGTGAGTACACCCCGGCCGCCGACCGCTACGGCTTCGCCGCGCTGGGCTTCTTCGTCCTGCTCGGCACGCCACCCCCGTCCGAGGTGGACCAGATCGCCGACCAGCTCTTCGGTCACCCGTTCCTGCGCAACACCCCCACGCCGGTGGCCGAGCAGATCCTCGAGGGCTTCAGCGCCGACCCGGGCCGCCGGCCGGGGCCGCTCGAGTGGCTGCGGCTGCTGCGGGGCGGCGCGTCGACCTCCGCCCGGACGTTCGATCCGGTACCCCGAGCCGCCCGTGACCCCGCTCCCGCGCCGTCGACTCCGTCCGTCCCACCGCCTCGCCCGGCTCCGCGCGTCCCCGAGCCACGGGGACGCCGCGGCGGCGAGACCGACGACGTCGCGGGTCGGCTGGCCGAGTGCCACGACGGCCCAGGGGAACTGGTCCGGTTGGCGCTGCTGACCGGTGAGTGGGAGGTCGAGCGCAGCTGGTGGACACCCTGCTTCAGCGGCCGGAGCTACCACGTCCGGCTGCGCGACCCCCTCGGCCATGACTGGATCTCGGTCGAGATGCTGCTGGGGCGCGACGGCTCCAGCCAACTGGTCTGGGCCGACGGCGCGGGCGGGGACATGACCGAGTGCATCAGCGAGCTGGCCGGATGGCTCGCGCCGTGCTGACCCGTGGCCGACGGTAGGGCACGCACCCATCCCTGCGCGGTGCTCCGTCCCGCCGTCGCGGAGGCGGCGGCGCGTGCCGGCGCGGCCGCGATCGGGCTGGTCGACGTGGGCTCGGCCGGGCTGAACCTCGCCGTCGACCGCGTCGGCATCACCTACGACAACGGGCAGTTCCTCGGCGATCCGGCGTCAACGGCGCAGGTGTCCTGTTCGGTCGTGGGAGACCGCCCGCTCCCGACGCGTCCGATGCCCGAGGTCGTCGTCCGGGTCGGCGTCGCCCGCGACCCGGGCGCCGTCGCCGACGCGGAGGTCACCCTCGCGGGGACGGCCCCGCCCCGTCTCCTGCGTGGCGGCCCCCTCGAGCTGCTGCCCGACGCCCTCGCCCTGGTGCCCGCACAGGCCCTGCCCGTCGTCACGACGACGTGGGCGGTGTCGCGGATTCCGCCCGAGCCCCGCCACCGCTTCGTGCGCCTCCTCGCGGAGGCGGGCGCCGAGCGGACGGTGGTGTGGGTGTCGGTGGAGGGGGTCGGGGTGGCACCGATGATCCCGACGCTCGGCGACCGACCCGCCTCCGGCCACAGCATCATCGGTCTGGCGGTGTTCGACGGGTCGGCCCGGCCCCCCGAGGCCCTCGGCCGCTGCTGGTCACGGGGTCGCTGGATGTCATGGCTGGCACCTCCCCGGTAGGACGACGGCGGGCCCTGCTGGCCCTCGCCGTCGTCGCGCTGCTCGCGCCGGCGGCGTGCTCGCCCACGACCCAGGGACCCGCGGACCTGCGCGTCATGACCTGGAACGTCGAGACCCACGCGCACCAGCCCGCGGAGTGGGCGCCGGTGGTCGCGCAGCTGCACCCCGACGTGCTCGCCCTCCAGGAGATCTGCGCCGGTGAGGCCGACGAGCTCGCCACTCTCCTGCAGCACGACCACGGCCTGACCTATCGCGTGGTCCCCGGCCCGATCCGTCCGCCGACCCCGGCCGAGGCGCACGCACCGGTCAACGCCGCGCTCGGCCCGGCGTGCCGGACCGGCCCGGACGACGTGGAGTACGGCCTCGCCGTGCTCTCCCGGCTGCCGGTCAGCGACCCGGTCGTCACCACCTACCCGCCCGACCACCGGGACGAGCAGCGCGGACTGCTGAGCGTGCGGGTGACCACGGCCTCCGGGACGGCGGTGGCCGTGCACGACACGCACCTCGGGCTGAACGGCGTCGCGGTCGACCAGGTCCGCCACCTGGCCGACGACGCCTCGGGCACCGCACCCGCCGTCGTGCTCGGTGACTTCAACCTGGGCGCCGAGGCTCCCGAGCTGGCCCCGCTGCGCGCCGGGTTCACCGAGCTCGACCCGGACGGCCGCCACCCCACCACCACCGAGGGCGCGATCGACCACGTCTTCCTGCGCGGCCTCACCGTGGTCGGGTCGCCCGAGGCCCCGGCCGTCACGTCCTCGGACCACCGGCCCCTCGTCGCCGACCTGCGGATCGGCGGCTGACGGCGCCGGCCCCGTTCCCTCAGGGGTCCGCCCGATGCCAGCGCACCACCCGGACGACGACGTCCTGGAGGTCCTCGGCGTCCAGCTCGTGACGCCGGCGGTCGGCCTCGATCGCGGCCGCCATGCCGTCGAACGGGCCGTGGGTGTCGACCGCGCTGGTAGCCGGGTCGGCCACGAGCACGACATAGCCGTCGCAGGCGTCGATGTCGTGCGCCCGGTCCAACAGCATCTCCGTGATCGTCACATCGTCTCCTCGCGGTCGGACCGTTATCTGCCCGTGATGTCGGGACGGGCGGGGCGAGCGTTAGCCGCGCGTGCATCACCCGATCAGGTGGGGCCCAGCGAGCACGGCACGACCCGACGTCGGTCGGCGCGTCTCGGCGCGTCTCGGCGCGTCTCGGCGCGGCCTGCCCGGGAGGCGGTAGGATGGACACCGCACCAGCCCGCCGTGTCCTCTCCGGCACGGTCGGCTCGTGCGGTGGATGCCATCCCTCACGGTCGATGGCGCGGGCCACTCGGACCCGCACCGGCGGTCTCCCGTGGATCCGGGGGCAGGTCGCATCCGTGGCGCACCTTCGGTGCTCCACGCGACCCGCATCCGCCGCAGCACATTGCCCGGCGTTCCTGCCGGGCGTTCCTGAGGAGGTACGTGGCTCGACGAGGCCAGCCCCAGACCAGGGCTCGCCGCGACGCACCGAGAGATCGGCGCCGCGGCCGCGGGCGCGAGGACGTCATGTCCGTGCTCGCCGACGCCGTCCGGGAGATCCGGACCGCCCTGGGCAACCGCCGGGTGACGTTCGCGACCCGGACGAAGTTCCAGGCCATCGCCCTGGTGCTGCGCGACGAGCGCGCCCGGGTACGCGCGGCGGAGCTCAGCGACTCGCAGCGCGGCGAGCGCCTCAAGCGCCTCGACGACCTCGCGACGGCGCTCGCGAAGACCGCCGTGCGGGAACCGGCGCTCCTGGCACTCCTCGCCGAGGACGCCGTCGTGTCCGACGAGGCCCGGTCCCTCGAGCGCGAGATGCTGCAGCGGGCCGGCATCGAGATCGAGCCCGAGCCGGACCCGCCGGACGAGGAGCCGGCCGCCACGCCCGCCAAGTCCGGGGTGGTGCCGCAGTCGGTCGTCTCCCGGCAGATGGCCAACCCCTTCCTCGCCCCCGACTTCTCGGCCCTCCGCCCGACCGGCCCCCGTCCCACGCGCCTGAGCGGCTGGGAGCTCCTCGGGCCACTGCTCCGGTCGTTCGAGCGCACCGGCGACGGGACCTCGACCTGCATGGCCCTGCCCGAGCCCACGTCCCTGGGGGTGCCCGGCGGCCGGGAGCTCATGCCCCACCAGGCCCGGCTGGTCGCCGCGGCCGCGGCCGGCCACCGGACCTTCCTGCTCGCCGACGAGCCCGGGCTGGGCAAGACGGCCGAGGCGCTGCTCGCCGCCGAGGCCGCCAAGGCCTATCCCCTGCTCGTCGTCGTGCCCAACGTCGTCAAGACCAACTGGGTGCGCGAGGCCGGGCTGTGGTCGAGCCGTCGCAGCGCCACCGCGGTGCAGGGCAACGGGGAGTCCGTCGACGGCTTCGCCGACATCGTCGTCGTGAACTATGACGTGCTCGACCGGCACGTCGGGTGGCTCGGTGACTTCGGCTTCCGCGGGATGGTCGTCGACGAGGCGCACTTCATCAAGAACAAGGGCTCGCAGCGCTCCCAGCACGTGCTGCAGCTCTCCGAGCGCATCCGGGCCTTCACCGCGCGCCCGCTGCTGATGGCCCTCACCGGCACCCCGTTGATCAACGACATCGAGGACTTCTTGGCGATCTGGGAGTTCCTCGGCTGGATCGACGAGAAGAAGCCGCTCGCCGAGCTCATGGACGCCCTCTCCGACACCGGCCTGACGCCCGCCGACCCGGGCTTCCTCACGGCCGCCCGGCAGTGCGTCGTGGACCGCGGCATCGTCCGCCGCCGCAAGGTCGACGTGGCCGCTGACATCCCCGAGCGCCGCATCGCCGACCTTCCCGTCGAGCTCGACGGGCCGACCGGCCGCTCGATCCGGGCGGCCGAGCGGGACCTGGCCGCGCGGATGGTGGCCCGCTACGAGAACGCGCTGGCCGCCCGGTCGGGGCCCGCCGTGGAGGGCATCGACCACGACCTCGTCCGCAAGGTGGCGACGTGGGAGCAGAAGGACGCGGCAGGCTCGTCGAACGGCGACAACGTCTTCGGCATGATGCGCCGCATCGGCCAGGCGAAGGCCGCCCTCGCCGCCGACTACGCCGCCCAGCTCGCGCGCAGCGCCGGCAAGGTCGTCTTCTTCGCCAAGCACATCGACGTGATGGACGCCGCCGAGGAGACCTTCGCCAAGCAGGGGGTCCGCTTCTCCTCGATCCGCGGCGACCAGACGCCGGCCGCGCGGCAGCGCAACATCGACGCCTTCGTCGAGGACCGGGATGTGGCCGTCGTGGTCTGCTCGCTGACCGCGGCCGGGGTGGGGATCAATCTGCAGGTCGCCTCGAACGTCGTGCTCGCGGAGCTGCCCTGGACCGCCGCCGAGCAGACCCAGGCGATCGACCGTAGCCACCGCATCGGTCAGTCCGAGCCGGTCACCGCGTGGCGCATCATCGCCGCGCAGACGATCGACGCCCGGATCGCCGGGCTGATCGACGACAAGGCCGGCCTCGCCGCGGTGGCCCTCGACGGCTCCGAGGAGGAGATCGGGTCGTCGGCCGACGCGCAGCACGCGGCGCTCGTCGCACTGCTGACCGACGCCCTGTCCTCGGCCTCGTCGGCCGCGTGAGCGGGAGGGGGCCCACTAGCATCGTCCCGATGCCGATGACCGCGAAGTACGCCACCACCTGCGGGGTCTGCGCCTCTCCCGTCCGACCCGGCGAGACCATCGCGCGGTCCGGTGAGCAGTGGGCGCACGCGGCGTGCGCCGACTCGGCCGGCTCGCGGTCGGGCACCTCCGGGGCTCGTGAGAACGGACGCGCGACGACGAAGAAGGCGCCGCGCCCGGACATGCCGGCCGCCGAGGGCGCCCTCGAGGTGTGGACCGACGGCGCGTGCTCGGGCAACCCGGGCCCCGGTGGCTGGGCCTGGGCCACCCGCGACGGCCGGCAGGCCAGCGGCGGGGAGGTCGGGACCACCAACCAGCGCATGGAGATCCGGGCCGCGCTCGAGGCGGTGCGCGCGCTCGACGGCCCCCTCGTCGTCGTCAGCGACTCGACCTACGTCGTGAACTGCTTCCGCGACGGGTGGTGGAAGGGCTGGCTCGCGCGGGACTGGATGACCAGCGCCCGCAAGCCGGTGGTCAGCCGCGACCTGTGGGAACCGTTGATCACGATCGTGAACGAGCGGGGCGACATCTCCTTCCGGTGGACCAAGGGCCACTCCGGCGACGAGATGAACGACCTGGTGGACCGGCTCGCCGTGGAGCAGTCGAAGGCCGTGAGCGCCTCGTAAGGGGGGCGGGTTCAGTCCCGGGGCACGTCGTCGTGGTCGGCCAGCAGGCCGCGGAGCGACTGACGCGGACCGGTCCTCTTGCTCTCCAGCAGGGCGGCCTCGATGTCGCGCTGCGCCCCGCGGGGGTCCCCGACGTCCAGCACGACCCGGTGGAACGGACGTCCGGAGAGGTAGACGACCACGACGTAAGTGCTCCGGCGGACACCCCACAGCTGGCGGCGTTCCCCGATGCCCCAGGAGCCCGTGCGGAGCCGCCCGGGCCACCAGGCGCCGGGACAGGGAAGGCGCGGGCTCGAGGCGATCGCGTCCCTGCGGGTCATCACGCGCGAGCCGATGATGCGCGGGAAGGGCACGTCGAGCCCGCGGGAGCACGCGGCGACCTGGTCCGGTCCCGTGAACCGCACCCGGAGCCCGGTCGGTGTGACGGCGAGTCTGATCGCCATGGGCACCTCGACTGTCTGGGAGAGCAGGCACCTCACCTGCCCCTCGGTGCCGGCCCCCGGGGTCTCGAGGACGAACAACGTCATCACCGTGTCGTCGTAGCGGACCGCAGGGTTACCGGGATAGGGCCGTCACGAGCCAGGTTCGTTCGGCCGTCGGTGTCGTGGTCGTCATCCGGGTGCCGCAGTACGCCCGGACCGCCGAGCCCCCACCAGGGCACTCAGACCTCGTCGGCGTTGCCCGAGGGGGTGAGTTGGTCGAAGCAGTAGTACAGGGCCAGCACGCCGTGCAGGGCGAGGGTCGCGACGGCGCTGACGAAGCTCAGCCCGATCGCGGCCGCGTAGAGCACCTGGCCGGCGCCGAAGCGTCGCAAGGTCGCCCGCTGGATGGCCCGGTCCAGGGGTTGTCGCAGGAGCCCGGGACGCCGCGAGATCGCCCGCCACAGCGCGCTGAACGCGATCCCCATCGCCAGCATGGTCGCGCTGTAGATCGCCGCGGCGACGTGCCCGTCGGGTTCGAGGAGGTAGTCGGCGAGCAGACGGGTCGGGAACGGGATCACCGACACGGTGAGCAGCAGGACGAGGTTGGCGAACAGCACGACACGGTCGACCTGGTCGACCAGCGTCAGCATCGTGTGGTGGTTGAGCCAGATGATGCCGATCACGAAGAAGCTCACCAGGTAGGCGACGTACGACGGCCACTCGTGCCCCAGCGCCGCCCACAGGCCCTCCTGCCGGGCCTCCTCCAGGGAGGGAACACCGAGGTCGAGCACGAGCAGGGTGATGGCGATGGCGAACACGCCGTCGCTGAAGGCCTCCACCCGGCTGGTGCGCATCGTCGGCACGGGACCACCACAGCACACCTCCGGGTCACACGTTCGCTGTCCATCGAACTGTTCCGGCCCGACACCTCGCCGACGCCGGCGCCGCCGGGGTGAACATCGAGGACAGCACCGACGAAGCCCTCGTCGGCCACCGGCCCGCGAATGGTTCCTCGAGCACCTGCAGGCCTCACCCCGGCCGAAGATGCGTCGATATCGGAGCACTTGATGAGATGTTGGAGAACCGGCACAGTGCTTCCTCGTGACGGCACCGGCGACGACCGACCGACGGCGGGTGTCCCGCGCAGAGCTCTCGACGCTGCTCTGGAGCGGGCTCGTGATACTCGTGATCACCGTGGTCGGGTGGGGCACGCTCGCCCTCCTCGTCGCTCCCGCGCACTACGACCTCGGTGACGCGGGCACGCTCGGACTGGGGCTGGGCCTGACGTCGTACCTGCTCGGGATGCGCCACGCCTTCGACGCCGACCACATCGCGGCCATCGACAACACCACCCGCAAGCTCCTCTCGGAGGCCCCGGCGGAGCGCAAGCCGGTCTCGGTCGGCTTCTGGTTCGCCCTCGGGCACTCGACGGTGGTGTTCGTCCTGGTCGCGCTGCTGGCTGCAGGCGTCCGTGCGATCGCCGGGGAGATCGGAGACGACGCCTCCCCGCTCAAGCAGATCGGTGGGATCGTCGGGACCGCTGTCACCGGCCTGTTCCTGGTCCTGATCGGCCTGCTGAACCTGGTCGTGCTGATCGGCATCATCGGCGTGTTCCGCCGGATGCGCTCCGGGGAGTACGACGAGGCCGCGCTCGAGCACCACCTGGACAACCGCGGGTTCCTCAACCGCGTCCTCGGCGGCGTGACCAGGGCGGTGCGCCGGCCCGTGCACATGTTCCCGGTCGGGCTGCTCTTCGGGCTCGGGTTCGACACCGCGACCGAGGTCGCACTGCTCGTCATCGCCGGAGGGGCCGCCGCGAGCGCGTTGCCCTGGTACGCGGTCCTCGTCCTCCCCGTCCTCTTCGCCGCGGGGATGACCCTCTTCGACACCCTCGACGGCGTCTTCATGACCTACGCCTACGACTGGGCCTTCATGAAGCCGGTCCGCAAGGTCTTCTACAACATCACGATCACCGGCCTGTCGGTGATCGTCGCGCTCGTCATCGGGGTGATCGAGCTCGACTCGATCCTCACCGACCAGCTCGGCATCGACTCCGGCCCGCTCGCGGCGATCGCGGACCTGGACCTCGACGACGTGGGCTTCGTCGTCGTGGGCCTGTTCGTCCTGACCTGGGTCGTCGCGCTCGCGGTGTGGCGGTTCGGGCGCATCGAGGAGAAGTGGTCCGCCGACCTGCACCCGGGCGCCGCGTCGGCCGAGTGAGCGGTCATAGTCAAATGCCCTCATGAATTTTGGACGATCCACTGTCGAGCGTCGCGGCGGGCTGACATGCTCGACCACGGGACCCGGTCCGACCCCCCAAGGTGCCCGGGCCCAGGCCCCACCGCTCGCCCCCCTGAGCGGTGGGGCCCCCGACAGGACGGGTCCGGGGAGCAGGCGGGATGAACGGGTGGGAGGTCGTGGGGACCTTCGTGGGAATACCCGCCGTGACGCTGGCCCTCATCGCGCTCCCGATCTTCGGGCCCGAGTGGTGGCGGCGGCGCCGCGGGCACGGCGACCACGACACGCGTGAGTGACGGCCCGGCGTCAGGCCCAGCGGCGCCGGCGCTCCGCGGGCGTCGTGTGCCGGAGGTCCTCGTGATGGGCGACGGCGAGGCGGACCATCTCGATCACGAGCGGGTCGGCGACGGCGTAGAACTGGTGCCTCCCGGCTCGACGGGCGGTCACGAGCCCCGACAGCTTGAGCTTGCCCAGGTGGTGGCTCACGGTGGCCACCGTCTGCCCGACCTGCTCGGCCAGGGTGCCGACGTCGCTCTCGCCCGCGGCGAGTGCCCACAGCAGCTCCAGGCGCACGGTGGCCGAGAGCAGGCCGAAGGTGGCGGCGGCCTCCTGGATGACGTCGGCATCCGGAGCGCCTTCCCCGAGCGGGGTCGGTGGCGCCATGTCTCGTCCTTCGCGTGGCGGGGCCGCGAGCTCGACCGTGATGTTCCTGTGAACGTTTGACGATATGTGACGGGGCGGCCCGTGTCGCCTCTCCGAGGCGTCGCCGTTCGCACCCTCAGGCGTGCGGACCGCGCGCGGGCGGGACCGGGGGCATCCGTTGCGGACGTGGTACCTGCGGGGCGGGGAGGCGGCGGCTGCGCAGCTCGCGGTCGACGTGGGCGGCGATGTCGCGGGCATCGGGCAGCCGGGTCAGGTGGCCCGGGCTGGTCTGCGGCGGTGAGTCGAGGCGCAGGGTGGCGCGGAAGTCGCCGAAGGTGGCGCGGCGCCAGGCACTGATGTTCGGTTCCTCGACCCCGGTCACGAGCTCGAGGAAGCGCAGGACCGAGGTGTGGTCGAGCGGTTCGTGCGAGACCCAGCCACCGGTGCTCCACGGCGAGATCACCAGCGCCGGGACGCGGAATCCCGCGCCGACCTGCTCCCGAGCGACGAACTCGTGCGCGGTACCCGGCGGCGGTACCGGTGGGGGGACGTGGTCGAAGAGACCGTCGTTCTCGTCGTAGTCGAGGATGAACACGGTTCTGGCCCAGACCTCGGGGTGCGCGGCGAGCGCCGAGAGCTTCCGGGCGATCGCCAGGGCGCCGTCGGCGGGGCGGTAGTTCGGGTGCTCACAGTCCGCGAGCGCCGGGATCACCCACGAGACCGTAGGGAGTCGACCCGCGGCGACGTCGCGCTCGAACTCCTCGGGCGCGCTCCGGTGAAGGCCCTTCTCGCGCAACGGGGAGCGCGCGGGAGCGGACCGGAACTGTCGGAACGAGTACAGGGGATTGAGCCCGCAGTCGCTGCCCTCCTCGTCGTAGACGCGCCAGCTCACCCCTGCGCGCTCCAGGCGCTCGGGGTAGGTCGTCCAGCTCAGCCGACCTGCCTCCGCCGCCTCGTCGCCGGTGTCGCGGACGGGACCGCCGGCGCGGCCCTCGGCATCGACGGTCCCGGTCATCCACATGAGGCGGTTCGGGGTCGTGGAGCCCATGACCGAGCTGAAGTAGTTGTCGCAGATCGTGAAGTTCTCGGCGAGTGCGTAGTGGAACGGCAGGTCGTCCCGGGTGAAGTAGCCCATGGCGTACTCGCGACGCTCCGGGACCGGACTGTGATGTCTCGGGAGCCCCAGCACGGAGTGCACGGCCTCGTAGGTCAGGAAGCCGCTCATGCGCCCCGACGCCCAGTAACCGTGTTCGGCCTCCCAGCTGTGCTCCAGCGATCGCATCGTCTGGGCAGTGGTCCTGGTGCTGTCGAGGTGGAAGGGCAGCACGTAGCCGTCGGGGTGGGACGGCATGGGTTGCCGGAAGACGGTGTACGGCGAGCCGGGCACGTGCAGGGGGGCCGGGTCGGCGAAGCCGCGGACGCCCGGCATGGCGCCGAAATAGTGGTCGAACGACCGATTCTCCATCATCATCAGCACGACGTGCTCGACGTTCGTGACCGAATTCGTGGCCGGTGCGAGCACTGTGCGGCGCAGATGGTCGGGCAGCATCGCCACGGCCGACAGGGCAGCCGCTGCGGCCACCGACCCGCCGAGGAAGCGTCGGCGTCCCATTCGGTCCACTCGCAGCACCGTAATGCAGCGGAACGATTCCGTTCGCCACGACCCGCGACCGCGAAAATATCAGCGACGAGGTGTCTCCTGACCCCGCAGGGTCTTCGCGGGGCCTGGTCACGCCCGGAGGGGGTGGGCACGCAGGACACGGACCTTGACGACCTGTGCCAGCACCGCGTATCCGCCGACGACGACGAGCAGCCAGAGCAGATACCAGGGCGGCGGGGTCTGCAGGTGGAGCAGCCCGGCGAGCGGCGTCATCGCGACGAGCAGGCCGACCGCCGCCGAGGCCGCCGACGCGAGCAGCACCGGACGGGTCGGACGCGGCCGCCGCCACGGCGCGCCGCGGGTGCGCAGCACCAGCACGACCACCAACTGCGAGATCAATCCCTCGACGAACCAGCCCGCGCGGAACACCTCCGGAGCGTGGAACGGGTCGGCCCCCCACCAGAGCACGGCGAACGTCGCGAGGTCGAACAGCGAGCTGAGCGGTCCGAGGACCAGCATGAAGCGGACCAGGCCGCCGGTGTCCCAGCGACGCGGGGCCTGCAGGTAGGCGCGGTCGACCCGGTCCCAGGGCAGGGCGAGCTGGGCGGCGTCGTAGAGCAGGTTCTGCACCATCAGCTGCAGGGGCAGCATGGGAAGGAACGGGAGGAAGACGCTCGCCGCGAGCACCGTCACGACGTTGCCGAAGTTGGAGCTCGCCGTGATCGTGACGTACTTGAGGGTGTTGCCGAGGGTCCGCCGGCCCTCGAGTACTCCTCGGGCGAGGACGGCCAGGTCGGGATCGGTCAGGATGAGGTCGGCAGCGCGCTTCGCGGCGGGCGCGGCCGACGCCGGGACGATCCCCACGTCGGCGATCCGGAGCGCCGGCACGTCGTTCACGCCGTCACCGACGAACCCGACGGCGTGCCCCGCGGACCGCAGCGCGGCCACCACCCGGGCCTTGCGCGCCGGGGTCATCCGCGCGAACACCCGGGAGTGCGCGACCAGGCGACGCAGCCCCTCGTCGTCGGCAGCGTCGACCTCGGCACCGTCGACCACCCCCGTGGTGCGGATCCCGGCCTGCATCGCCACCCTGGCCGCGGCGTGGGGGTTGTCGCCGGTGAGTACCACGACCTCCACCCCCTGCTCGGCCAGGCGGCGCACCGCCTCCGGCGCGCTGGGGCGGACCGGGTCGACGAAGGCCACGAAGCCGAGGAGGACCATCGCGTTCTCGTCGCGCTCGTCGCACCGGCCCAGACCGGGGAGCTCACGGACGGCGACGGCGAGCAGACGGAGCCCGTGCTCGGCGTGCGCCCGGGCGAGGTCGGCGGCCGCGAGCCGGTGCCCCTGGTCGAACGCGGTGATCCGACCGTCGCGACGGAACCGGTCGCACCGGGGCAGCACCTCGTCGGGGTCGCCCTTGGTGATGAGCAGGCGCTCTCCGTCCCGGCGGCGCACCTCGACCGTCGCACGGCGACGCGAGGGGTCGGACGGCCATTCCGCCATCGGCGTCCAGAGTGCGTCCTGCACGAGCCCCTCGGACTCGTCCAGGACCGCGAGGAGGGCCTCGTCGAAGCGTCCGTCCGGAACCGACAGGCAGCGCACGGCCAGGGCCGCGAACTCGACCGCTTCGTCGTCGGGGCGGCCGGAGGCGTCGATGCTGTGCACCGCGACGACCTGCTCCTCGGTCAGCGTGCCGGTCTTGTCCAGGCACACCACGTCCGCGGCGCCCAGGTCCTGGACCGCGTTCAGGCGGGTCACGATGACCCCCTCGGCCGCCAGCCGCCGGGCGCCCCGCGCCAACGTCGAGGTGACGACCACCGGGAGCATCTCCGGGGTGAGCCCGACGGCCACCGCCGCCGCGAAGAGCGCCGCCCGCGTCCAGTTCCCGGTCACGCCGCCGTTCACCACCAGGACGACGGGTGCCATGACCAGCATGAACCGGATGAGCGTCCAGCTCACCGACCGGACGCCCCGGTCGAACGCGGACTCCGCGCGGATGCCGGCCGCGCGGCGCGACAGCATCCCCGAGTAGGTCGCGGATCCGGTGGCGACCACGACTCCCGTGGCCGTCCCGGAGACGACCGCGGTCCCGGCCAGGCACAGCGCGGCCGACGTCTCCGGCTCGCCGCCGGACGCGTCCGGGTCGGCCGACTTCGCGGCCGGCAGGGTCTCACCGGTGAGCACGGCCTGATCGACGCGCAGGTCACTGCTCGCGACGAGCCGGACGTCCGCGGGCACGACGTCCCCGGCCGTCAGCAACACGACGTCCCCCGGGACGCACTCCTCGAGCGGGACCTCCCGGCGCACCGGCGCACGACCCTCGGCCGCGCGACGACGCACCGTCACAGTGGTGCGCACCCGCGAGCGCAGCTCGCCCACCGCCCGGTCGGATCGGGTCTGCTGCCAGAACCGGAGGACCACCGAGGCCACCGCCATCCCCGCGACCGTGACCGCACCGCGGGCGTCGCCCACGAGGACGAACACCACGCCGAGCGCGGCCAGCAGCCCGAGGAAGGGGCTGCGCAGCGCGGCCCGGGCGCGCACCGTCGGCGCGAGCCGGGGGTCCGCGTCGAGGACGTTCCCGGCGTGCCGGTGCGCGCGGCGCGCCACCTCGTCCTCGACCAGCCCCTTCGGGGAGCTGGACAGCAGCCGGAAGACCGACAGCGTCGAGGCTGCCGCGGCATCACCCAGGCTCACGTCCCCGGTTCGAGCCGGTGACGCGATCGGCACCACGTGGTCCCTCCCCTCGTCCGCTCGGTGAGGCCGCCCCATGGTCGACCATGGGCCGGAAGACCCCGGTGTAGTGCCAGACAGTCAAACGATCGTGCGAGTACCCGGTATTGGTCGCCCCCGAGAGCACCCCGCCGACCCGCCCCACCGGACGCGGGACCGAACTGGGGCTGCTCGAGGTAGTCGCGCTGGAGTACGGCGCATGACCCGGGCTTGGCCCTTAGGCCGCACTCGGGTCACCGTTCGTCAGTGGCGTGGGAGGCGATGACAGCGTCGACATAGTCCAGCGCGTCACGGCGGCGACGCCACGGCCAGAGCTGACCGCGCCCGCCGGCTCGCAAGCGCAGGCAATCCTGAATGACCGGCACCCAGGCCGGGTCTGCGCTGGCGCGGGCGTGACGACCGGCGTCGGTCTTGCTGACGATCTGGCCGGTCGCGATCGTGAACGCGAGCCGGCTGACGCCCAACACCCCCCAGACCGGTCCGAACGCGGTGAAGCTGAGCAGGCCGGGCAGGCTCGCGGCCTGCGAGCTGCGCTGACACCAGCGACGCCAATCGGTGCTCAGGTTGGACCGGGTGCACGCCTCGAGCTCTCGACGGTCGGTCCAGACCGACAGCTCGGAGATCTCAGGTCCACCAAGGGCGACAGCGTGCTCGGCCAGCTCATGCCAGCCCACCGGCGAGGGCGCATCGGCTGGCGACCACACCCGGCGGCCCCGGAAGCGCAGATGCCCGCGAGCACACGACGGACCGCCAGCGAGCATGTCCACGCTGAGCACCACGCCGTCGACTGCTGGCCAGCGGTGACGCGCCGCGGTGCGTTCTGCGACGGTCTGCAGCCGGTCCGCCATCGATGGATCGAGCCGGCCCGCGGTCACGACCACCACGTCGAGGTCACTCGTGCGCGCTCCTGATGGCCCTACCCGAGCCCAGCGTGGGCCGACGCGGAAATCGCCCAAGGCGACCGAACCGATCGCATACACCGCCTCCACGCGACCGGATAGACAAACCTCGACCTGTTCGAGGAAGCTCACCGCCACCCGTTCCGCCGCCGGATGCACAGCCGGCCACTCTGCACCCGACCGGCCTCAGCCGACCACACCCCTATCCAACGCCCGGCTATCAGCTACAGCTGGGTCCGCGACGACGAGTACGACCGACAGCGGCGGGAGCCCGATCCCGGCGACCTGGGAGGGCGTAGCCACGGCGCTGCGTCTCGGGCTCGGCGAGCTCGCCACCGCGACGATCTGCGCGGCGAATTGGGTCGGAGATCGTCACGACGGTCGTGGCGGTCATAGCGAGCCTCCAGGTCGATCGACGGGTAGGGCCATTCACCCACCCGTCGGCCGCCGGCCTGTGACCGGGAACGCTACATTCCCTGTCACATCGGCAGCGACGACGTCGTGGTGCCCGCCGCTCACGACTGCGACGGCACCCGAGCAGTTCCGACCCGAGGAGAGAACCGTGCGCTTCCTGATGACCACCGGAGAGTCCAGCCGTCCCGCCGACGAGGCCCTGTTCGCCGAGATGGGCGCATTCGTCGAGGAGGTCAGCGCCGCCGGCCAGATGGTCGCCACCGGCGGCCTGTCCCCCGACGCCCGTCGTCTGATCTCGTCCGGCGACGAGATGACCGTGATCGACGGCCCGTTCACCGAGACCAAGGAGGCCGTCGTCGGCTTCGCGCTCGTCGACTGCGAGTCATGGGACGAGGCCCTCGAGCTCGCCAAGCGCTTCCGGCGCATCGTCGGCGACGGGGAGAGCACCATCCAGGAGGTCTTCGGGCCGTGATCACGACGCCGGCCGCGTCCGGGATCTCGGCCCTGCTCAACTCGCTGTGGAAGCAAGAGTCGGGCGCGCTCGTGGCCACGCTGACACGGGTGGTCGGCGAGGTCGGCCTGGCCGAGGAGCTCGCCCAGGAGGCGCTCGTCGCCGCGCTGGAGCAGTGGCCACAGGAAGGGATCCCGGACGCCCCGGCGGCGTGGCTGACCACGGTCGCCCGCCGCCGGGCCGTCGACCACCTGCGCCGCACCCGCCGGCTGGCGGCGTTCGATCCCGAGGGCGGCGCCGCGCCGCAGGACAGCCTGCCGGACGAGGACCCCGACGACCTCCTGCGGCTGATGTTCCTGTCCTGCCACCCCCTCCTCGCCCCCGACGAGCGGGTGGCGATGACGCTGCGGCTGCTCGCCGGCCTCTCCGCCGCCGAGATCGCCCGCGCGTTCCTCGTGCACGAGCAGCGTGTCCTCACCCGGATCGCCGCGGCGAAGCGCACCCTCGCGGGCGTCGGGCCCGACTTCGCCCTCACGGAGCCCGGGCAGGCGGCCGAACGTCTCGGGTCGGTCCTCGAGGTCGTCTACCTCATCTTCAACGAGGGCTACACGGCGAGCGAGGGCGACGACCTGCTGCGTCCCGGTCTCGTCGACGAGGCGCTGCGGCTGGGCCGGCTGCTGGCCGCACGCGCCGGGCAAGAGCCCGAGGTGCACGGACTGCTGGGGCTCATGGAGCTGCAGGCCTCGCGCTCGTCGGCGCGCACCGACGCCGCCGGCGCACCGCTGCCGCTGGACGAACAGGACCGGTCACGCTGGGACCGTGACGCGATCCGACGCGGGCTCGCGACGGTCCTACGCGCCCGCGAGGTGCTCGACGGTCCACCTGGCCCGTACCTGCTGCAGGCCGCCATCGCGGTCTGCCACGCCCGCGCGCGACGGCCGGAGGACACCGACTGGCCCCAGATCGCGACGCTCTACGACGCGCTCCTGGTGCACCGACCGACCTCGGTGGTCCGGCTCAACCGCGCCGTGGCCGTGGGACACGCCGAGGGACCCGCGGCGGGGCTCGCCGCCGTCGACGACCTGCGCGACGAGCCCACCCTGCGCGACTACCACCTGCTGCCCGCCGTCCGCGGTGATCTACTGCGCCGCTTGGGCCGAGACGAGGAGGCCCGTCGGGAACTGCGGCGCGCGGCGTCCCTGACTCGCAACCACGCCGAGCGCGTGTTCCTGCTGCGTCGCGCGGACGCCCTCGCGGCGGTGGCCGTGTCAGGCCCCACCCTCGGCCCGCTCGTCGAGCGCTTCCTCGCCCGCGACCAGCTCAGCGCCGGCACCCGCCGCTCCTACCGGCAGACCCTGCAGCGGCTGGTCCGGGCACTCGGCGACGTCGTGCCAATCGGCTCCCTCGACGCCCAGACCGTGGTGCGGGTGCTGACGACGACGTGGGCGGACGCCTCGCCCGCGACGTGGAACCGCCACCGCGCCGCCGCCCGCTCATTCGCGCTCTGGGCCGGCCGCGCCGACCTCGCCAGCGAGCTCGCCAGCACGCTGCCGCGCCGGTCCCCGCCCCCTCGCAGCAGTCCGGCGCTCTCCCCGGCCCAGCTCGCCCGCCTCTGGGGCTCCCCCGCCAGTCCCCGCGAGCAGGCGTTCTGGCGGGTGCTCCACGAGTCCGGCGCCAGACCCGCCGAGGTGCTCGCCCTCGACGTCGGGGAGCTCGACCTCACCGCCCACCGCACCCGGCACGAGCAGCTGCACTGGCATCCCGCGACGAGCGCGCTGCTCGCCCCGCTAGTCGACGGTCGCGCCTCGGGCCCGGTCTTCCTCTCCCAGCGGCGTCCTGCGCCCGCCCGACCGCCGGCGCCTGACGATCTCTGCCCGCACACCGGCCGTCGCCGGCTGTCCTACGAAACGCGCCGAGTACCTGTTCAAGCAGGCCACCACACCACTCGACCCCGAGGGGCACGGCTACACCCTGCGCCAGCTCCGCGCCGGGGCACCGCAGACCGAAGTGTGATCCGACAGCCCGCTTCACGCGACGCTGTCAATTCCGCGGGGACGTGGTGTCGCTCAGTTGTCGCGTGAAGCGAACGACCGCAGCCCCGGGCACACCCTCAACTACAAATCCAATTTCACAAGAGCCGCTTTACGGTCGATCTCGGCGGGGTCCACGTCCCTTGGGACGCCCTCCTCGTCGGTCAATCATTACGGGGAAGGCCCAAAGTAGAGGTCCTGACTCTTCAAAACAGCTGCCGATTGCAGTGTCCGGCGCGCGCCGCCCTGAGCGAGCATAGGGCTCTTCCGGAATGGAAGAGCCAGCATAGGTTACGGGCGTCGGGTGGTGGCGTTGTCCAGGGCGATCCACGGCGTGCTGGGACTGATGGCGATGAAGCGACTCATTGAACCAGGGCTGCCATTGGGACGGCATACGACACCGCGGCAAGCACGGCGCACACTACCCCCAGCCGCCGCAAGCCCGTCGCAGCGGCGCTTCCGCGCCGTTCGGCCAATGCCGCGAACACCATCGAGACAACGGCGCATACCACGAACACAACGATGGCAACGGGCTGGAACGCTGCGATCGACACACCATCGGTGTAGCACAACCCGGCCAGCACAGAGATTTTTCCCGCACCGGAAGCGGCAGGCCAGTCCTCCGTCACCTCGGCGACACGTTCGACCAGCACCAGGTGCAGACCACCCGGCGAACCCAGACGGCGACTGGCTGCTCTTTACCGACACGCTCCGCCCCGGCTCACCTCCGTGCCCGCGGCGCAGCCACAACATCAAACTACTCTGGCTTCCTCCAACGACCGTCGTCTCTATGAAATTCCCCGGTGCTTGTTGGTGGGCTATTTGAACAGGCCGATGGCCCGGGCCACCACCAGGGCGACCACTATCAGCGACACCACCGATTGGGCCATCATGGTCAGCTTGGCCCATCGGGCCAGCGGCATCACATCAGTGGGACTGAACGCGGTGGCGTTGGTGAACGACAAGTACAGGTAGTCCACGAACCGCGGCGCCCAGCCCGGCGACGCCAGGTGCGGGTCGAGATGTTGCGGGAACGCGAACTCCAACGCCCTCCCCCCGCCGGCGGCGACGGCGGAACCGCCGGACACCTCAAGTGACTCGGCCAGCCGCGCGTGCGGTCCGCCGCGGTCGAGCTCCCAGTACCACAGCCCGAACACCACCACGTTCGTCGCCCAGATCGCCGCCCCGGAGGACAGCAGCGCGATCGCGTTATCGGAGGTGCCGGTGATGATGCCCTGTACCAACCGCACCGCCGACCAGGCATTGGTGACCGTGATCATGCCGACCAGGGCGACGCTGCCGCGGCGCAGCCACCGTCCCGGGGTGTCGAGCCGACCCGGGTTGGCCACCACCAGCCCGACCAGCAACACCAACTCCAGCACTGGCACCAGCCGATGCCCCGGGGTGAACGCCCCGGGCAGCACCACCTGCAGCCCGACTGCGCCCGCGACCACCACCGCCACTGGCCAGCGCGGCTCGGCCCGCACCCCCCGCACCGCCGGTGACCCGTCCGACCCGTCGCTCTGCTCCTCGACCACCGCGCTCACGATTCGCCCGCCCCTCTCTCTCGATGTTGGTCACCGGCCTCGGCCTGCCCGGCTTTGATCGCGCTCCACGAGCGCCGCCCGACCCGGCAACGGCACATGTCCCCGGGCTGCCCGGGCGGACGCGGCGGCGCAGCGCACGGGACTCGATGTCCAGCGGAGTGCCCACATCGCCGGCGCCCATGAGGAATCGGTTGGCATCGCAGAGGTCCTAAGGAATCAGGGCAGGCTGCCGCCGCGTGAGAGCAGATCGGTCGCAACGATCGCCACCGCAACCAAGCCGACCAGCCTCGCGTTGTCCCAGCCCGGGACATCCGCCAGTCCGAGGGCGAAGACGGCGACGACAGCGAGGACCGCGACGGCCACGTTGCGCACCTGGGTCACAGCCGGACCGGGATGGGACTGGTGGGGATGGAACGGTCGGAGTCCGAGCAGCCCGAGGCCCCGACCCGCAGGCGGGCTCGCGTGGCCCGCGGGTGCCCCTGCGGAGTCTCCGTAGTCGCCGTTGACAGCGCCTGCAGCGTGTGCGCCGTCGAAGGCTCGGACGAGAGCGGTGCCGGAGATGAAGCCGGGCCGGGGACGGTGTCGGACGCGCCTGCACCTGATAAGGCACCGGGTATTGAAGGGGTTCCCGCCGACACCGCCGCACCTGGTTCGTCGCGCCGAGCAGCCGCGTGGTGTTCCATCACCGGCTCCTTCCGGCGGGCGACGGCCAGGGGCCGCCAGGACAGAGCACGACCGCCCGATGGCCCAGACCGCTCAGACGCTCAAACGTTCGTGTAAGTATGCCTTGTGCGTGGTGACTGGAGGCGGGCCGGGGTGCAACGCCTGATGTCAGTGGCCGCGTTCGCCCACTCTCGAGCATCGGACCGAGGAAGCGACTCCGTCTACTCACCGCCTGGTGCCTGGCCTGGGTTGCGCTCCCGGTTCCGAGCCGGCAACCCGCCTTCACCGCAACTCCCTCCTGAGAACGCCGAGGTGATCAGTGCGCGGTACGGGCCCGGTATCTCAACGCGACAGGAGCCGGGACGATCACGTCCGCCTGGTCCGGAGTCTCCGCAACAAGGGCCTGCCGTCAAGATCAGTAGTCCGCGCGTGCCCGGAGGGAACGAGCTCCCACTCACACCACCTCAGCGTCGGCCCTCTCCCCGTCGGCTGGTCCCCGTCCGGGTTCACCCGAACACCGGGCCCTCTGTCTCCCGGTCCACGCCGTCACGGTCCACGCCGGCACGCTCCACCATGCCGCTGCTCGGCGCGGCGCCCGGGCAGGTCCCGAGGCCGGTGACCCATCCGCGCCCGGCCCCAGGAATGGCGCCCCGATCGCCGGCCAGAGCGCGGGGGGCTCCGCCGCGGAGGGGCCGGTGGTGGCGGGTGACCCTCGCCGTGCTGTCGGCGCTGGTGGTGCTGGCCTGTGGGGCCGGGTGGGTGAGCCTGCACGGGGTTGGCTGCGCGAACGTGGTCTCGGCCTCGGCTGCTGCGGACGGCGCACAGAACGTCCTGCTGGTCGGGCTGGACACCCGCACCGACGCCCACGGGAACCCGCTCCCGGCCGACCAGCTGGCGGCGCTGCACGCCGGAGGCAGCAGCGACGGCGGCGACAACACCGACACCATGATCGTCGTCCACATCCCGGCCGGGGGCGGCGCGGTCACCGCCTTCTCCATCCCCCGCGACTCCTACGTCCAGCTGGCCGGCGGCTTCGGGACGCACAAGATCAACACTGCGTACACGTACGGGGAGAACACCGCGCGTGCCCAGCTCGCCGCCCAGGGCATGTCCGGGCCCGCGCTCCAGGTCGCCGCCGCCGAGGCGGGCGCTCGCGAGGCGATCGGCACCGTGCAGGACCTGACCGGCTTGACCATCACCCACTACGCGGCGATCAACCTGGCCGCCTTCGACGCCATCAGCAATGCCGCAGGCGGAGTGCAGGTTTGCCTGACCGCGCCGACCCAGGACGAGTTCTCAGGGGCCGACTTCCCGGCCGGCGTCCAGACGATCAGCGGCGCGGCCGCGTTGGCATTCGTCCGCCAGCGCCACGGCCTCCCGAACGGCGACCTCGACCGCATCCGCCGCCAACAGGTGTTCATGGCCGCGCTGAGCAACAAGCTGCTCTCCGCAGGCACCCTCACCAACCCGTCCGCGATGGGCGGAATCCTCCAGGCCATCGACAACGACGTCGTGCTCGACCAGAACTGGGATCTGCTCTCGTTCGCCGAGCAGCTCCACGGGCTCTCCGCCGGCGCCGTCACCTTCCGCACCGTGCCCACCGGCACGACCGGCCTGCAGACCCCCGAGGACGGGACCGCCGTGGCCATCGACCCGACCCAGGTCCAGGCCTTCATCCAGAACACCATCAATCCCGCCCCGCCGCCCACGACCACAGCCCCGCCGGGGCCCCCGCAGGCGCCCAAGCACCCCGACGGCTCCGTGGACAGCGTCGAGGTGCTCAACGGCTCCGGGCAGAGTGGCGCTGCGTCCACCACCCTCGACGCGCTCACCGGTGCCGGATTCTCGCCCTCCGACACCGGCGACGCCGACAACCAACCGACCACCACCGTCAAGTACGCCCCCTCCGACCAGGCCGACGCGGCGGCTGCCCAGGCGGTCCTCGGGCCCGGCGTCGTCCTCCGACCCGACGACCAGCTCTCCCCCGGCCGGCTCCGCGTCACGCTCGGCACCGACCAGCCCGCCGCCGACACCGGCACCTCAATCTCGGCGTCGTCGTCGGCCCCTCCGCCGCCCCTGATCACCGCCGCCGCCATCCCCTGCATCCCCTGATGCAGGTCGCACCAAGGCATGCCTGAGGCCCGCGACTGGTCCCGCCAGAGCGCGCCGACTGTGCTAATGTCCGAACGTGTGTTCTGATGACAGGTCGAGCGTTCGAGCGCGGACCTTCACCGAGGAGGCCCGACGCGCGCAGATCCTCGGCTGTGCGATCGAGGTTCTCGCCGAGCTCGGGTACGCCCAGAGCTCATTTGCCCGGATCGCCGAGCGGGCGGGAGTCAGCAAGAGCGTGATCTCGTACCACTTCGCGGGAAAGGACGAGCTGCTCGAGCAGGTGATCCGGTCGGTGCACGCCGAGGCCGCCGACTACATGACCCCCCGGATCATCGCGGAGCCCTCCGCAGCGGGGGCGCTGACCGCGTACGTGCGGTCGAACCTGGAGTTCGTTCGCGATCACCGCACGGCGATCGATGCGGTCAGCGAGATCCTGGTCAACCGGCGCAGCCGGGAGAGCTGGCCCCCACCACCCGGCGGGCCCGGCGGGATCGAGTCGACGCTCAAGCCGTTGCAGGAAATCCTGCAGCGCGGGCACGACGAGGGGGTGTTCGCCGCGTTCGACACCCGCACGATGGCCTGGGCGATCCGCAGCCTGATCGACGGGCTGACCCGGCAGCGACGCCAGGACCCGGAGTTCGACGTCGACACCAGCATCGACGAGCTGGTCACGCTGATCCAGCGGGCCACCACCGGGGTCGGCCCATGAGCCGTGACACCACAGCGGACACCGGCCCGCGCACGGTGTTGGTCACCGGGGGCGCCCACGGCCTCGGCGCCGCCCTGGCCCGGCACTTCACCGCGGCCGGCGACCACGTCGCGATCGCCGACGTCGACGAGGCCGCCGGCCGCGGGCTGGCCGAGAGCACCGGGTGCCTGTTCGTTGCCACCGACGTAGCGGTGTTCGCCGAGAACCAGGTCGCCGTGGAAGCCACCGTGGAACGCTTCGGCGGGCTGGACGCGCTCTGTCTCAACGCCGGGGTTGCCGGCGGTACCTCCATCGGCGACGACTTCGACCCCGACGCCTACCGGCGGAGCATGCAGGTCACCCTCGACGGCGCGGTCTACGGGCTCAACGCCGCGCTGCCCGCACTGCGGTCCCGGGGCGGCGCGGTGCTGATCACCTCCAGCCTCGCCGGGATCACTGCGGGCCTCGACCCGTACTACGCCGCGGCCAAACACGCCCTGATCGGGCTGACCCGCTCGTTCGCGCTGATCCTCAAGCACGACCACATCAGGGTGAACGCGCTGTGCCCCGGCTTCATCGACACGCGACTGATCGCCGACGTGCGCGCGGACCTGACCGCCCGCGGTATCGCCGTCGCCGACCCCGAGCAGGTCGCCGCCGCGGCCGCCACCGTGCTGGCCTCCCCGGCCACCGGGCAGGCCTGGGAAATCCAGGCCGGCCAACCGGCCACGCCAGTCGAGTTCCCCGAGGTCACGCTCCGCCGCAGCGCCGAGCGCACCGGTCACTAACCCGCTGACCAGCCACACCGCCCCGAAGGGAGGGACGCCATGACACCCCCGACCACCCCGCACCAGCCCAGCCCAGCCCTGACGCGACAGAAGATCCTGACGCTGCTGCTGCCCAGGTTGGTGATCAACCTCGCGGGCCCGGTGCTGGCCTACCTGCTGATCGGCCGGCACCTGCCCAGCGATGTGACCGCGCTGGTGATCGCGGCCGCGATCCCGGCCGCCTACACCGGCGTGGTCTTGGCCTGGCGCCGCCGCCTCGACCCGGTCGGTGTCCTTGCCCTGGGGTGTCTTGGGCTCGGGCTGCTGCTGGTCATCGCCACCGGCGGCGACGAGTTCCTGTTCAAGATCCGAGAAGACCTCTGGACCGGGCCGCTCGGGCTGGCCTGCCTGATCTCTCTGGCCGTCCGACGGCCCCTGTTCCTCGTGCTCCTGAACCTGGTGGCCCGCCGCAGCCCGCAGGTCGCCCAACGCATCCAACGCCCCGGGGCAGAGCGGATCGCCACCGTCGCCACTGCCGTCCTCGGAGTGATCCTCCTGGTGCATGCCGTGGTCATGATCGTGCTCGCGCAGGACACCAGCACCGCCGCCTTCCTGGCGCTCCAACGACCCATCAGCGTGGCCATGGCCATCACTGGCCTGGCCCCCCTGGTGTGGTGGATCCGCCACCGACAGCGATCACCCCAGCCGCCCGACAACGACGTCGCCGATCCCCAGCGACCGGACCCATCCACGCGAACGACCTGACCCCAGCCGCCCTTCCCGCCCGCTCGTCGTCCGCACCTCCGACAGCGCGGCGCCGTCGGCAGGGCCCCCTGGTGGACGACGGGCCAGGACTGTCACCGTCTGGAGCGTGTCCGCGCCCGACGACCGTTCCTCCGGCGCCGCAGCCGGCACCGCCGCACCTCCAGGCTTTCACCCCATGCCCCGCCGCAGTGGCTTCCTCGACCTCGTCGGCCCACTGCACGTCGACGACACCGATCCTCGGGCGCCCGTCTACGGCCTACGGGTCGGCGAGCAGCACACGAACAGCCGAGGCGGCCTCCACGGAGGCGTGCTCGCCACCCTGGCTGACGTCGCCCTGGGCTACGGGTCCCTCGCCGCATACGGCGAGGTTCTGGCCCTCGTCACCGCCAGCCTCACCATCAACTACACCGGCACCGCCACGGTCGGCGACTGGCTCGAATCCCGAACCACGCTTCAACGCATGGGCTCGCGACTGGCCTTCGCCAGCTGCGAGATCACCGCCAACGATCGCCCCGTGGCCTCCTGCAGCGGCGTCTTCAGCGTTCCTCCAGCCCAACACTCCGGCTGAGCAGACGGGTGACATGGCACGGGCGACGTCGTTGGTGTGCCTCTCGCCGTGCGCTGACCAGTTCTTTGGCATCGCCTGAATTGCTGTGGACACGGGTCCACCGGTCACCGAACTCCGCCCTCCATTCGTCGGCGGAGCGATTCTCCGCGCTTCCCGGCGACGGGTTCGTGTTACCCCCGGTCCGAATCGGTCGACTCCACACGTACGGCCGCTTCCGACGGACGGAGGAGGACGACGATGAGCTCGGATGCGACGACTCGTCCATCGCAACAGCTCCCCGAGCGCCCGCAGACGGCCCCGAGGGACACCGACACCCCGGTGCGCAAGCTGACCGGCTGGGCGGCGATCATCGCCGTTCCCACCGCGGTCACCGGTTTCTACGGCCAGAACGTCCCCTACCCCGGTTTCCAGCAGTCCTGGGGATTCGTCACCAGCGTCCTTCTCATGCTCGTCATCGGGGGCGGGCTCTACCTTGGCTTCAAACGCAAGAACTGGGTCTGACGTCTCGTGGAGGATCAGATGGCGGATGAGAGCCTCGTCGCCCGGCTGCGCGCGGTCGCCCGGGACCGGATCGGCCCCACCGAGCAGTCGCTCATCGTCGCCTGGGGCGGGTTCGGTGCGACGTTCGGCATCACCCGGGCGATCACCCACTGGATCCGGGCGGGCCACGGGCCGTCGAGCGGCGGGATGAGCGCGGGCGGACGCCACCTGCACCACTACAACATCGGGATCCTGCTCCTCGCCGCCGTCGGGGCTGTCGCCCTGCGCGGCGAGGAGCGCCACCGACGGCACCCGGTCACCGCGACCGCCTACGGCAGTGGTGCGGCGCTGATCGTCGACGAGCTCGCGCTGCTGATCGACCTCGAGGACGTGTACTGGGCCAAGGAGGGCCGCACGAGCGTCGACGCCGCGATCGGGCTCCTCGCCCTCGGAGGTCTCTACCTCGCCGCCGTGCCGTTCTGGCACGGGGCTGCTCGGGAGGTCCTCGCGACCTTGCCCGTCTCGGGCGACCAGGCGGCGACGGCGATGGCTCCCAGCCATCACCGCCGACCCCGGCCCGTGAACGGCCTGGGATCGCGTTGACGATCATCCTCTGTACGGGGCGCCGGCGTCGTGCCCGCCCAGGCGATGACACGCTGCTTTCATCAGAGGGCGAGCACCCTGTCCCGGTGAGATCATGGACGAGCGCCCGGAGAACGCGGCTGATCGCATTTCGTCTACGGATACCTGCTACGGCGATCGTCGTGCTCGCCGGTGCGTCAGTCGCGCTGCTGGGATGGCATTTCGCCGGCGACACCCACGCCGGGCCGCTCGACCGGGCGATCGCGGGCGACGTGACCATGCGACACGGGCCCGCGCGGGTCCTGGGTCAGGGCTTCGCCGACCTCGGCAATCCAGTGCCCGTCGCCCTGGCTCTGGCAGTGCTCGCCGTGGCGGCCTACCTCGCGCGCGGGCCACGGGGGCTCGCCCTCGCCCTCCTCGGCCCCCTGCTGGCAATGATCACGACATCGCTGGTGCTGAAGCCGCTCATCGACCGCACCCGCAGCGGCGCTCTGGCGTTCCCCAGCGGGCACACCACCGCCATCGGCTCGATGGCCGTGGCCGCCGGGACGCTGCTGCTGGGCTGGACGGTCGTGCCCCGGGTGCTGCGATGGGCGGGCGCGGGCGTCCTGATGCTGCTCGTGGTCGCGGTGGGCGCCTCCATGGTCGGTCGCGGATATCACTACCCGAGCGACACCGTCGGCGCGGTGGGCGTCGCCCTCGCCGTCGTGCTGCTCGTCGCCCTCGTCGTCGACGCGGTCGCCGACCGAACCGCATCTCCCCAGGACCGCCGCCTCGGCGCGCGCAGGTCTCCTGATGACCGGAGAACGGTTCAGGCGCCGATGGCGGGAGGAGAACCATGAGGGGGCCGGTGACGTCCCTGGCGCCGTTGCTGAAGCTTCGCTGAAGCGAGGACCTGGAATCGCCGATTCTCAGCTCCGCCTCGACTCGGAGGGCCACCCTCGTGCCGGTCGGTGTCCTCACCCCCGAGGGGTCGCCGGCATGTGACCAGACACGAGTCCACGAGGTGAACCATGCGCGACGCTCCCCGCACCATGACGCTGTCCTCGCTGGACGGACCGGCGGGCGACGAGCCCGACCGACGGACCTGGCGCCGTCGACGTGGCGGCCAGGCCGCCGCGCTGGGCGGCCTGGCCGCAGTGGCCGCGCTCGTCGCCGGGTGCTCCTCGGGCACGTCGGCCCCGCCTGCGGCGTCGCCGGCACCCGCTCACCCGAGGGCGGCGGCACGCGTGGTGCGCGGCACGATCTCGGCCGAGAACGGCTCCACCTGGACGGTCGCGGCCCGCAACGGCAAGCAGTACACCGTCACCCTCTCCCCGAGCACGCAGTACGGCACCAAGGCCGCCCCGGCGACCGCCGCCCAGTTCCCGGTGGGTGCCCAGGTCGCAGTCACCGGGACCGTCTCGGGTACGACGGTGACCGCGACCCGCGTCGCGGTTCCGAAGCAGCCCGCGGCCCCCGCATCCTCGAACGCGACCCCGGCTCCCGCTCCCGCCTAGGCTGATGCGCACCGCGCCCGTGCGGTGTTCCGGCCAGTGACGAACAGCCCGAGAGGAGGCCGGCCGTGCTGGCGGACCTGAGCATCGAGAAGCTTCTCGTGCTCGCCCTCATCGGGCTGTTCGTCCTGGGACCCGAGCGGTTGCCGGCAGCCGTCTCGTGGACAGGCAACGCCATGCGAAAGGCCCGCCGCCTCGTCGACGACACCCAGCGCAGCCTGCAGCGCGACCTCGGACCCGAGTTCGACCCGCTGCGCGAACCGCTGCGAGAGCTCCGCGAGCCCCTGCAGCAGCTCCGCGACCTGGACCGGCCGACCCGCGCGCTGGGCCGCTACCTGACCACCCCGGCCGAGCCCGCGCACATCGAGCGGCCGGCTCAGCCGCCGTCCGTGGTCCCCGGCCCGGCCGGTCCCCCGCCGCTCGACCCCGACGCGACCTGATCCCATCGGCGAGGCGCGCCTCTTGACGCGTGCGAATACTCGTAGTTGAGTAATCGTGTGAGTATCGTGCGGCTGTTCGTCCTGGGCGCGCTCGCCGACCAGGGCCCGATGCACGGCCACCAGATCCGGCGGGAAGCCCAGACCAACCGCACCGAGCTGTGGACCGACATCAAGATCGGCTCGCTGTACGGGGCGTTGAGTCGGATGGCCGGCGAAGGGGTCATCGAGGCCGTGCGCACGGAGCGCTCCGGCAACCGGCCGGCCCGTACGGTCTTCGCGATCACCGACCTGGGCCGCCAGGAGCTCGCGGTACTACGCGACGAGGTCCTGCGAGAGGTGCGGCTGCGGCCGGACCCCGTCGACCTGGCGTTGCAGTACAGCACCGGGCTCGGCAGTGACGCGGTGATCGCCGCGTTCACCAACCGCAGGGCCGCCCTGCAGGCCGAGCTCGACGCCTGGCAACTGCTCTACACCCAGGCCAAACCGTACCTGCGCGGGGCTGAACCACTCAGCTTCGAGCACCAGACGACCCGGCTCGAAGCCGAGATCACCTGGCACGACCACGTCCTCGCCGAGTTGCCCCGCGCGCTCGGGCCCACAGACGACCAGGAGACGCCACCATGACCACTGCCGCGCCTCTCCGCGTCCTGATCATCGGCGGCGGCATCGGAGGGCTGGCCCTGGGCCAGGCGCTCGTCGCCGCCGGTGGCGTCGACGTCCACATCTGCGAACGCAACCGCGACGCCACCCTGTGGCTCGACGGCTACCGCGTCAACATCAACCCCGACGGGTCCCGCGCGCTGCACGCGTGCCTGCCGCCGGCGCTGTGGGCGGCGTTCGTCGCCACCTCGGCCGCGCCGCCGGGCGGGATCAGCTTCCGCACCGAGGCGCTCGACGAGCTGTTCACCATCACCCGCCACGACATGACCGGGGGGTCCAGCGACCCGGCGCACGGGCAGTTCGGTGTCAGCCGGATCGTGCTGCGCCGCCTGCTGCTGGCCGGGCTCGACGAGGTCATCCGCTTCGGCGCCGAGTTCGAGCGCTACACCGTCAACCCCGACACCACCGTCACCGCCCACTTCACCGACGGCACCACCGTCACCGCGGACGTGCTCGTCGGCGCTGACGGCGCGAACTCCCGGGTGCGTAGCCAGTACCTCCCCCATGCCTCACGGATGCGCTCCGACGCGGTCGGGCTCGCCGCTCGAGTTCCCCTCGACGACGACACCCGCGCCTGGCTGCCCACCTACCTGGCCGACGGCATGACCTTGGTGATGCCCAAGTCGGGCCGGTGCTCGATGTTCGCGTCGGCCTTCCCCGGTCGACACGCCCTGACCTCGGCTCTCGCCGACGGTGTCGGCCTCGCCGAGCTCGGCGTGGACCCCGACCAGCTGCTGGACACCCTCGAGGACTACCTGCTGTGCAGTGTGATCGTCGATCACCGCGCAGTGCCCGAGGACGTCGTCGACCTCGACGCCGCGACCCTGCACCAGCTCGCGGCCGACATGGTCGGCCACTGGCACCCCGTCCTGCAGCGGTTGGTCGCCGAGTGGGACCCGGCCAGCGTCGGCGCCATGAGGTTTCGCCAGTCCACCCTGGTCGATCCGTGGCCCAGCTCCACGGTCACCGTGCTCGGCGACGCGATCCACAACATGACCCCCGTCGGCGGACTCGGCGCCAACAGCGCCCTGCGCGACGCTGCGGCACTCGCGGAGCAGCTCGTGGCCGTCCGCGACGGCGCACCCCTGCTGCCCGCGATCGCCGCCTACGAGGAGCAGATGCGCGACTGGGGCTACACCGCGGTCCGTGAGTCGGCCGCCAACACTCGACGGGCCATCACAGCGGACCCGATCAACCGCCGCGTCGGACGGGGCTACTTCCGCGCCCGCTCCGCCCTGCGCCACCTCAACCGTCGCCGCCCGTTCGCCCGCAGCGCCTGACCCAGCGACGGTCGATGGGGGCGCGTCTCACCGCCCGTCCCCGACGGGCGGTGCGGTCGCGGAGGTGTCGGGCTTGCCACTCGATGACTCGGCCTGTCCATCGAGTACCGCCACGTCGGGATCCCCGAGGACGTAACGGCCCTGGTGACGGGTCACGCGTCCCCGCACCCGCAGGACCGTGCCGGGCTGTAGGTGGGTGTGCGACGCCGCATCGGAGAAGTGCACCGGCAGATGACCGGTGTCGTCGGTGAGGGCCACCTGCAACCCGGACCCGTCGCCCGGGCGATCGACCTCCTCCACGCGTCCCTCCACGGTGAACACCCCCTGGCCGGTGACCTCCGCGATCGGTACCACGCGCGCCGCCGAGGGAACGCGCTGCCGCGTCACGGCTGTCCGGGCCGAGCCGGTCGCCGCCGTGCCCGGCGCCGCGTCCGTGGGTGTCTGCGCGGTCGATGTCGGCGGGGCGGGAGTCCCGGCCGATCGGGCGAGGGCGGGAGCGATGTCGTAGGGGACGATGGTGGCGACGGCGTTCGGGACCCGGCTGACCTGACCGGCGATGTGGTCGGCCGTGCGGTCGTGCAACGGTCGCGCGATGGCGGGGTAGATCCGCCGGGGCAGCAGCACCGTCGCCGCCGTCCGCTGGTCGGTGATCTCCCGGCGAAGCAGCTCGACGGTCGCGCGCCCGAGGCGCCGGTCCCGGCACTCGATGAGCTCGAGAGTCACGTCCGGGACGGCGAGCTCGTCCCATTGGCGGGCGAGGCGTTCGGCCCGGGGCTGGTCGAGGACGAAGTGCACGGCGCGGATCGGTTCACCGCCGGCCCGGGCGCGCAGGCCGCGGGCGTAGCGCAGCGCCCGCAGCGTGGCGAGGTCGACGGCGTCGACGAACACCAGGAACCGGTGCCGCGACCAGTTGGGTTCCAGCGCGAGCTTGGGGGCCAGGGCGCCGAGGGCCTGCTCCTCGCGGCGGTACTCCCGGTTGAGCCGGATGAGCGCCACCACGAGGATCGGGAAGAGCACCACGATCAGCCAGGCGCCCTCGGTGAACTTCACGACCGCGAAGATCAGCACGACCAGCGCCGAGAGCACGCCCGCGGAGGCGTTGATCGTCAGCTTGGTGCGCCAGCGGGGCTCCCGCTGCCGGCGGTGGTAGCGGGCCATCCCGAGTCCGGCCATGGTGAAGCCGGTGAACACACCGATGGCGTAGAGCGGGACGAGGGCGTTGACGGTGCCGCCGGTGACGGCGAGCAAGCCCACGGCGACCACGGCGAGCAGGACGATCCCGTTGGAGAACACCAGACGGTGACCCCGCTTGGTCAGCCACCGCGGGAGGAAGGAGTCCCCCGCGACGAAGCTGGCCAGGTAGGGGAACCCGTTGAAGCTGGTGTTGGCGCCGGTGTAGAGGATCAGCGCCGAGGCCGCCTGCACGAGCGCGAACAGGACGGTGCCCGTCGCGCCGTGGCCGAACACCACCCGTGCCTCCTGGGAGATCACCGAGGGGTAGCCGCTCTGGTAGGGCGTGGCGTGGGTGAGGTGGGCGAGCCAGGAGACCCCGGCGACCAGGAAGCCCAGCACGCAGGCCATCGTCACCAGGGTGCGCCGGGCGTTCTGCCCGCGCGGCTCGTGGAAGGTGGAGACGCCGTTGGAGATGGCCTCGAGGCCGGTCAGCGACGACCCGCCGTTGGCGAACGAGCGCAGCAGCGTCAGCACGAGCACCGCGGAGACCAGCCCGGACTCTCCACCGATCGGGACGGTGCCGGGCAATCGCGACGGGTCGAGGACCGGCAGCGTCCCGGCCAGCTCCCGGACGACGCCGGTGACGATCACCGCCCCCACCGCCACGCTGAACAGGTAGGTCGGCAGCGCGAACGCCCGCCCGGCCTCCCGGATCCCGCGCAGGTTGCCGAAGGCCAGCAGCACGACGACCCCGATGCTGATCTCCAAGCTGTAGGGGCCGAGCACGGGGAGCGCCGAGGCGACGGCGACGGTACCCGCCGAGGCCTGCACGGCCACCGTGACGATGTAGTCGATCAGCAGCGCCACCGCCGCGATCTGCGCGGTGCGGGGCCCGAAGTTCTCCCGCGCCACCACGTAGGAGCCTCCGGCGCGGGTGTAGACACTGACCACCTGCCGGTAGGACAGGGTGAGCAGCACCAGGATCACCAGCACGATGCCGGTGATCGGGAGCACGAGGGTGAAACCGAGCAGACCGAAGACCGGCAACAGCTCGATGAGCATCTCCTCGGTGCCGTAGGCCGAGGAGGAGATGCAGTCCGGGGCGAGCACGCCGAGCGCCAGCGAGTTGCGCAGCCGTTCCTGGCCGAGACGTTCGGTCACCAGCGGCGGCCCGAGGAGCACGCGCTTGATCCGGTAGCCGGCGCGCTCGGGTATGGTTCCGTTCCCCGGTGCCGGGGTGGGGGCGCTCATCGGTCCACCTCTCGGCGAGCAGGTCGACGCGGACCAAAGTCTCTCGGCTCGGATCCCTGGGTCGTCACCATCATGGCCGGGCCATCGTCACGACGCTGCCGCAGTGGTGCTGTCTGGGCGGGCCGATTTCTACGGGTTGTTGACGCCCTACCGTCCATCACCGGGCATATCCGGCGACGAGGCGCTGTCACCTCCGGTCTCGCGAGCGCGGGGCCCCCGGGGGCCACCGCGACGGGGCCCCCGGGGACGATCGCTCACTGCGGGGTGATGGGACTGCCTGCGCTCGGTGCGGGAGCGGGCGTGCCGGACTGCGACGTCGCCGGGGTGTCCCCGTGGTCACGCACTCGGAAGGCGCGCAGCCCGTCGGACTCCTTCACCGCCGCGACGAAGATCCGATCGTTGGTCTGGATCTGGGACGTCGTGCTGTTCTGCTTCTCCTTCCTGACCTTGATCTTCGGACCGAAGGTGTAGGTCTGGGTGAACCCGTCGGCGCTGCGGACGGTCATCGAGGTGCCGGAGACCGATGTCACGGTTCCGCGCTGGAAGTCGATCGTCCGGTGCGCCTTGCCCTGCCCGGTGAACTCGCCGTGCTCGCCGGGGTGCTTGACGTGCGCCGCCGACGCCGTGGCCGCCACGGGCGTGGCGGTCGTCGACGGGGCCGCCAGCGCGACCCCGGCCCCCAGGCCGCACAGCGCGAGTGCGCTCGCCCCGGTGACCGCTGCCTTGGTGAGACGGTTTCCCTTGAGAATCCTCCCGAGAGCGTGAGCCGTGAGGCCCGATTTCGATTCGGTTGGCCGGCGGACCGGACGAGAACAACTCTCGCGGACCCCGCTGAGCAATTTCTGAGAAACCGGCGGACCACCATTCATACTTCAGCAGACCTTCAGAGCCGCGGGAATTAATTTCGGCCGGTACACCTCCGTCACACGCGAGCAGGCACATGCTGGTGACGTGGTGCACGACGAGGGATCCGTTGAGGTCGGCGCCGACCGGCACGCCACGACGTCCGGGATCCGGGCCTCGGACGAGGAGCGCGCGCAGGTCGTGGCGGCGCTGCACCGCGCCGGGGGCGAGGGCCGGCTGAGCCCCGAGGAGGTCGACCAGCGCACCGCGGACGCGTCCACGGCGCGCTTCCGCGAGCAGCTCGACCCCCTGACCGCCGACCTCCCAGTCCCGGCCGTCTCAGGCGCTGCGACGGGATGGCTCGCCGTGTGGCACGGCGTCCTGCGTCAGTCCCGGGCGACGCTGCTCGGTATCACTCCCGACGCGCAGGACGTGCCCACCCGTCGCCAGCAGGTCCTCGGGGCGCTCGCGGTGCTCGCGATCCTGCTCTGGCTCGCGGTGTGGGTCCTGATCGGCTTCGGGGTCGCGGTGATCGGATGAGCGCGCCTTCCCTCGTCCGGACCCGGCGCGCGTGGCTGCGCCCGCTGCTCGTGGTCGCCGGCGTCGCGGTCGCCGTGGCGGGGATCGGCGGGACGACCGGGGTGGTGATCGGTTCGGCGGTCTCGCCGCCGACCGGGTACCACCGCCACCACGAGTGGCACGACCGCTTCGACCAGGGCGGTCCCGCGCCCGCGCTGCCGCCCGGCCCGGTCCCGGCAGTCCCGGCCCGACCTGCCGCTCCCGGTCCCCCCTGACGATTTCGGGAACGGCCACGGCGTCAGGTGGTGAGCAGGCGCGGCACGGGCACGCGGCCGGGACCCAGCACGCGTCCAGGGTCGGTGCCGAGCGCGGCGGCCAGCGTCGTGGCGTAGAGGTCGCGGAAGTCGGTGGAGGCCTTGAGGTCTCCGTCGTCGAGGTCGGTGAGGCTGGGCTGCCGGCCGTAGAGCCCACCGGCGACGGGGGCGCCGAGGAAGAACACCGGGTTCGCGGTGCCGTGGTCGGTGCCCTGGCTGGCGTTGGCGAGCACGCGGCGTCCGAACTCGGAGTAGACCATGGTGACGACCTGGCGGCCCGCGGCCGTGCCCCCGAGGCGTTGGACGAACGGGGTCAGGGCGGCGTCGAGCTCGGTGAGCAGCCGTTGCTGGGTGTCCCGCTCGTCGGCGTGGGTGTCGAACCCGCCGAGTGAGACCGAGTAGACCCGGGTCGGGACGCGGGCCTCGACGAGCGCGGCGACCGTCTGGAGCTGGTCGGCGAGCTGGGAACGGGCGCCGCCGTCGTGGGTGCCGGCCGCGTTGCCGGCGTCGTTGCCGGTGGCGGCGCCGGTCTTGCGGGACGCGGCGAGGGTGGGTCCGAGGACCTGCTCGACCTGGGCGAGGTCGCGGCCGGAGCGGGCCACCCGGGCACGCATCGCGTCGTCTCCGGGGTCGACCCCGGCCAGGGCGCGGAACGCGGCCCCGGTCGCCCCGGTGGGCAGCGTCAGCCCGGCGGAGGGCAGCGTGGACGCGGCGGTGCGCTCGCCGGTGAGCAGCGGGGGCAGCACGGAGTCCATCGACACCGCCCGCAGCGGGTCGTCCCCGGTGGCGTCGAGCCAGCGCCCCAGCCAGCCCGACCCGGTGGGCGAGGCCGGGGACGCGGTCTGCCAGATCGCCATGGAGCGGAAGTGACTGTGGTCGGGCTCGGGGTAGCCGACCCCGCGCACGATCGCGACCTGGCCGTGGCCGAACAGCGACTTGATGCCGGCCATGCCGGGGTTGAGGCCGAGGCCCTCGCCGACGTCGAGGACCTCGGCGGGCTGGTAGGCCAGCTCGTGCCGATTGGCCTGGTAGGCGGGGTCGGTGGCGGGCACCACGGTGTTGAGCCCGTCGTTGCCGCCGTAGAGGGTCACCACCACCAGCACGCCCTGCCCGGGCTGCAGCGGGGTGTGCGCCGCGCCCGCGAGCAGCGTCGACCACGGCACCTGCGTCGCGCCGACGGCGAGCCCGGCCGCCGCCGCGACCCCGGACCACGCGAGGAATCGTCGGCGGGTCACGTCCGGGAGGTGGATGCCGGACAGGGGCCTTCCGGTGCGCTCGGACCCGGCCGGTGGTTCGGGGAGCTCGGGGCTGCTCATGTGCTGACCACGTATTCCGGGGTGAGGGCGGCGAGGGCGAGGACGCTCCGGGGATCACTGCCGGCCACGTCGCGCAGGGCGTCGGTGCTGCGCGGACCGAACGCGTCGACCCCGAGCACCTGTCGAGCCCAGTCGATCTGGGCGTTCGCTCCGCTGGGTCCGGGCGGGATCGTGGCGTGGACGAGGACGGCCTGGGCGAGGGCCAGCCGGTCGAGCTGGGCCGACGGCGTGAGCCACGCCGTGCCGGCCGGCCAGCCCCCCACGCTGGGGGGCAGGAAGGGGACCTGTCCGAGGGCCTGCAGGTGCTGGTGCACCGGGTCGGCGGCGCGGGAGGCCGCTGCCGCAGCGACCTGGCGGGCGCGCGGCGCGGTGGTGACCGTGCTCGGTCGGGCACCGACCGCGCGCATGAACCCGATCGCCCACTCCACCGGCTGCTTGACCAGGGTCGTGGCGCTGTCGTGGAAGGGCGCGGAGGTGGCGATCGCCCGCAGCAGCGCAGCCAGGTCCCGTCCCGGGCCGTAGGCGGCGGTGAGCTGGTCGAGCACCCCCGGAGGAGGTGGCGTGGTCGAGACCAGCCGGAACCACATCCGACCGGAGACGAACGCGGCCGACTCGGGACGCGCGACGACCATGTCCACGAAGCGCGGGGCGTCGAACGCGGCGGTCTGCCCGAGGATGGTCTTCACCCCGGTGTCCTGACGCCGTGGGACGAGCCGCGCGGTCCCGGTGGTCGGGGTGATCGTCCAGCCGGTGAGGGCGCGGGCGGCCTCGCGGACGTCGGTCTCGGTGTAGTGCCCGACCCCGAGGGAGAAGAGCTCCATGAACTCCCGGGCGAGGTTCTCGTTCGGCGCCCCGACACGGTTGGTGCGCCCGTCCAGCCAGACGAGCATGGCCGGGTCGACGATCATCGCCTGGGCCAACGACCGGAAGTCCCCGCCGCCGAGGCGGCGCAGCGACTCGTTCTGCGCGAGCAGGTACGCCGGCTGGTTCACCTTCTGGGCACTGGTCGCGAAATGGCCGTGCCAGAACCAGGTCAACCGTTCCGCCAGCGAGGACTCGGCGGCCCACATCCGGTCGAGCCACCAGCTGGTCAGCGCGTTCTGGCCCTCGGCGCGCTTCTGCTGCTCGGCCTTCTTCGCCGGGGTGCCGGCCTTGCCGGCGTTCGGGATCTCGGCCAGGGCGGGTGGTGGGGTGGCGGCGACACCGGGATCCGGTGCCGGGGCGAGCACGGCGTCCAGGGTGGCGGCGAAGCCCCGCTCGACGGACGCCGACAGCTCCCCCGGGCGGGCACCGAAGCCGAAGCGGTCCAGCAGCCGGCGGGTCGCGACGGCGTCGGGCACGACACTCACGGGGAGATCGTGCTCCGAGGCGTCGGGGATGCCCAGAGGGCGACGGTGCGCATCAGGCGTCCTTCAGGAACCGGGCGGGACTCTCATCGGTCCCACATGGAACGGCGCCTATCGTCGGAGGACGTGCGGGTGCTGGTGGTCGAGGACGAGGTGCGCATGGCTGCGCTGCTTCGTCGCGGCCTCGAGGAGGACGGCTACGCCGTCGACGTCGCCACCAGCGGTCCCGACGGCCTGTGGCAGGCCCGGGAATTCGTCTACGACGCGATCGTGCTCGACGTGATGCTGCCCGGCGCCGACGGGTTCACGGTGTGCCGGGAGCTGCGGGAATCGGGAGGGTGGTCGCCGATCCTCATGCTGACCGCCCGCGACGGTGTGGACGACCGGATCCGCGGGCTGGACGCCGGCGCCGACGACTACCTGACCAAGCCGTTCAGCTTCGGGGAGCTCGCCGCCCGGGTCCGCGCCCTGATCCGGCGCGGCGGCGTGGACCGCCCGACGGTGCTGCGGGTGGGGGCCCTGGTCCTCGACCCCGCCAGCCGCCGCGCGTGGCGCGGGGACCACGAGCTGACCCTCTCGACGAAGGAGTTCTCGCTGCTCGAGCTGTTCCTGCGCCACCCTGACCGGGTGCTGTCGCGCACGATGATCCTCGAGCACGTGTGGGACTTCGCCTACGACGGCGTCTCGAACATCGTCGACCAGTACGTGTCATACCTCCGGCGCAAGATCGACAAGCCGTACGACAGCGAGCTGCTCGAGACGGTGCGCGGGGCGGGCTATCGCCTGCGCGTCGTGGACGCCGAACGGCCGGCGCCCGCCGAGAGCACCTGACTCCGGGAGGCGATCCGATGCCGTTGCGGGTGCGCCTGGCGCTGGGGTTCGCGCTGGGCACGGGTCTGCTGATCGCCGTGGTGGGGCTGGGGTTCGTGCTCCAGCTGCGCGCCAGCCTCGACGCCACGCTCGACGTCGGGCTGGCCAGCCGCGCCTCCACGCTCACCGAGCAGTACGACGTCGGCGGGCTCCCGGCGCTGCAGACGAACCACGACGAGGACCCGATGCAGGTCCTGACCTCCGACGGGCGCGTCGTGGTGAGCTCACCCGATCTCGCCACGGGACCGGTGCTCGATCCCCGGACGCTCGCGACCGTGCTCGCCCGCCGGGTCGACGGGTCGGGCCCGCTGGGCTTCACCACCGACCACGAGCACGGCCACGAGCACACCCGGTTCCTGGCCACGGTGCTCTCCGATCGCGAGGGGTTGGTACTCGCGGTGGGAACCGGGACCGAGATCGCCGACGCCGCGGACGAGCACGTCGACACGGGGCTGCTGGTGCTCGGGCCGATCGCGGTGGTCGCCGCCGGTCTCGGCGCGTGGTGGCTCTCGGGAGCCGCGCTCCGTCCCGTGGAGCAGATGAGGCGCCAGAGCGCCGACCTCGCTCGTCACGACGACGGCACCCACCTCGCCGTCCCCCGCACCCGCGACGAGATCGCCTCGCTGGCCTCGACGCTCAACGAGCTGCTCGACGGGCAGCGTCAGGCTCTGGCCCAGGAACGTCAGGCGCTCGAGCGCGAGCGCGGGTTCGTCGCCGACGCCGGGCACGAGCTGCGGACCCCGCTGGCGACGCTGAGCGCCGAGCTCGAGCTCGCCGGGCGCCCCGGACGCGACCGCGACGAGCTCGCCGACGCCGTCGCCTCCGCGGCCGGTGAGACCGACCGGGTGATCCGGCTGGCCGACGACCTGCTCACCCTCGCCCGCGCCGACGGCTCCGAGGGTTTCCTGCGGATCTGCCCGACCGACCTCGTCACCGTCACCGCTGCCGCCACCCGCGCGGCCACCGCGATGGGCGATGCGCGCGACGTCGACGTCGTGCTCGACGCCCCGCCCCACCTGCCCGCCGACGCCGACCCCGACCGGCTGCGCCAGGCCCTCGACAACCTGCTCGCCAACGCGCTGCGCCACAGCCCGGAGCACGGTGTCGTCACGGTGACCGTCTCCCGCCAGGAGGGTCGTGCCGTGTTCGGCGTGGCCGACGAGGGCCCCGGCTTCCCCGAGGAGTTCCTGCCGCACGCCTTCGAGCGCTTCCGCCGGGCCGACACCGCCCGCGCACGGGCCGACGGCGGCAGCGGCCTGGGCCTGGCGATCGTGGAGACCATCGCGCGGGCCCATGGCGGGCGGGTGCGGGCGAACAACCGACCCGAGGGCGGCGCACTCGTGGAGATCGAGCTCCCGCTGCCGGGCACGGGCGCCGGTGACGACGAGGGGCCGGTCGCGACGGCCGGTGACCGGAGCCGCGACCACGCCACGAGGCGCCCGTAACGAAGCGCTCCTCAGTCCGGGGCGGCATGCCGAGCTGGCTGGACGTGGTCGTTGCAGTCAGCAATTATGTGCCTGTGCAACAACGGACAGTCCGCGGGGACATTGATCGACGGCCTGCCGGAGGTGAGCCTGTCGACGATCTCGTCGACGCTGTGATGACCGCCAGCCGGGCGCTGCTCGCGGTGTCCGCCCGCTCCCTGGCCGCGGTCGATGAGGACGTGACGCTGCCGCAGTATCGGGCGTTGGTGGTGCTCGGTCAGCACGGACCCCGCCGGCCGGTGGACCTGGCCGCTGCGCTGGCCGTGACCCCGCCGACCGCTACCCGGATGTGCGACCGGCTGGTCATGAAGTCGCTGGTCGTGCGGGACCGTTCGGACCATGACCGCAGGGCGGTGACCGTCTCGCTGTCCGAGGCCGGGCAGGAGCTGGTGAGGGAGGTCACGGCGCGACGTCGGGCGGAGCTGCACGCGCTGCTCGACACGATGCCGCGTGAGCGCCGCGCGGCGGTGGTGGACGGATTGCGTGCGTTCGCCGAGGCCGCGGGCGAGGTCGCCGATACGGAGTGGGCAGTGGCCCCTGTCGGGTTGTGAGCGGCACCTCGTCGGGTAGCGCTGCCTCGCCGGATACGGCTGCCGAGCGCGGCGGCTGGGGTGCGCTGGTGCACCACTGGCTGGTCGGCACCCGCCCGGGCCTGGTCGGGTTGGCCTTGATCATCGGGGCCGGCGCCGGGCTCGGCGCCGTGGTGTTCCGCTATCTGATCTTCGGGATCACCGAGGCAGTGACCGGACAGCTGGACTACGGCGTCGCCGGGCGGGTGCCCAGCACCCACCTGCCCTGGCTGGGGGTGTGGTTCCTGCTGCTGATCCCGGTCGTCGGTGGACTGATCTACGGTCCGCTGGTCACGAAGTTCGCCCCGGAGGCCCGCGGGCACGGGGTTCCGGAGGTGATGTTCGCGGTGGCCCGCAACCGCGGCCGGATACCGGCCAAGGTCGCGGTGGTCAAGTCGCTGGCCTCGGCGCTGTGCATCGGCACCGGCGGCTCGGTGGGCCGCGAGGGCCCCATCGTGCAGATCGGGTCCGCGCTCGGCTCGTCGATCGGGCAATGGCTGCGGGTGCCCTCGACCCGGCTGGTGCTCATGGTGGCCTGCGGCGCCGCCGGCGGGATCTCGGCCACCTTCAACGCGCCGATCGCCGGGGTGCTGTTCGGGCTGGAGCTGATCCTGCGCGCATTCAGTGCGCAGGCATTCGGCGTCCTGGTCATCTCCTCGGTGACCGCGGACGTGATCGCCCGCTCGTTGATCGGCAACGACACGATCTTCCACCTGCCGCTCTTCACGTTGGGGTCGCCGTGGCAGCTGCCGCTGTTCGCGCTGCTCGGGCTGCTGGCCGGTCCGCTGGGCTGGCTGTTCGCGCGGGTGCTCTACCTGATCGAGGACGGCTGCGACAAGATCTGGCGCGGGCCGGAGTGGCTGCGCCCGGCCGTCGGGGGGCTGCTGCTCGGTGGGCTGTTGCTGGCACTGCCGGAGATGTACGGCGTGGGCTATCCCGTCCTGCAGAAGGGCGTCGGCGGCGGCTACGTGCTGGGGTTCCTGCTGCTGCTGCTGATCGGCAAGATGGTCGCCACCGGTCTGACCATCGGCATCGGCGGCTCCGGCGGGGTCTTCGCGCCCTCGTTGTTCATCGGCGGCATGGGCGGGACCGCGTTCGGCCTGGTGTGGGCCGCGCTGTTCCCGGGGCTGCACCTCTCACCGGGCGCATTCGGCCTGGTCGGCATGGCCGCCGTCTTCGCAGGCGCGGCACACGCCCCGATCACCTCTGTACTGATCGTGTTCGAGCTGACCGGCGACTACGCGATCATCCTGCCGCTGATGTTCGGCGTGGCCCTGGCCACCGGGGTGAGCAACCTGATCTCCCGGGACAACATCTACACCCTCAAGCTGCTGCGCCGCGGGGTCGACATCGACGCGGACTCGCCGGTCGACGAGCGACTCCGCCTCGTCACCGTCGGGGCAGTCATGCAACCCGTGACCGGTCCCGGGCCCGCCGTCCTCCTCTCGGATCACGACGGTCCCGCACCAGCGGGGAGCGGCGCGGGCGGGACCCGCTCCTCGGCACCGGCACGCGCCGAGGTCGGCACGCCCGCCGGATCACCCGATCACGATGCGGAAGCCGCTCCTCCCGCGTCCAGGCGAGCCGCGGCCACCGTCACCAGCGACGATGCGAGACAGTCCCAAGGCCCGCCGGAACGCCTGGATCACCTCGCGTTGTACCCGGACACCGCGGTGTTCGACGTCCTGGAGATGCTCGCGGCCCACCGCGAGACCGCGCTGCCGGTCCACGACCAGCCCGGGGGTGCGCTCATCGGCCGGCTCACCGAGCACGACGTGCTGGACTACCTGCGTCGCACGCGGGACGGTTGACCTCATCGGTCAGGGAACGGGCCCCGCTCGAGCTCGCTCGACCGAGGCAATCGCCAGCAGTGTCGTTCGATCAAGCGCCCGGCCGGGGGCGGATGGGCGAGGCGATCTGGCGGAGGGATGCTCAGTGGGTCACGACCCCCTCGAGGGGCGACGAAGTCGGTCACGCGGCACCAGGGACGGCCGCCGACGCCGAGTCCTGTTCGCCAGCGCGGCCCTGGCGCTGTCGGTGGCGGGGGTCGTCGAGTTCGGAGTCGAAGTCCCGGTCGTCTGGCTCGCGGTGATCTTCTGGCTTCTCGCCGCCATGGGCGTCATCATCGTGTCCTCGGCGGCGGGGCCTCGTCGGACCGACGCTGACCTTCCTCGCTAACCACCCCACACCGAGTCTGTCGGACAGGGCAGGATCGGGGTCCGTGGTCGAGGACATCGAGCCCTACGCGTGGATCCTGCTCCTCGTCGGTGGCGTGCTCACGCTGGCGATCGCGTCCAGCCGGGTCAGCCAATGGGTTCGGGTTCCCGCCCCGGCGTTCTTCCTGTTGGGAGCCTCGCTGGTGGCCAGCGGGTTCTCGGCGGTGACCGCGCCGTCGATCAGCACCGTGGACCGGATCGTGACCGTGGCCCTGGTGCTGATCCTCTTCGACGGCGGGATGCACATCGGCCTGCGCCGCATCAGGACTGTCCTGGGTGCGGTGCTGAGCCTGGGGGTCGTCGGAACCCTCCTCACGGCGGCGGCCCTCGCCGTCGCCGCCCACTTCCTCTTCGGATTCACGTGGGTGGCCGCCCTGCTTCTCGGCACCGCGCTCGCCCCGACCGACCCGGCCGTGGTGTTCTCCGTGCTGGGCCAGCGCGAGGTGGTGGGCCGGACCGGGACGCTGTTGGAAGGTGAGTCCGGCGCCAACGACCCGGTCGGCATCGCCTTGATGGTCAGTTTGCTCGGTCTGGCCGGCACGCTCACCGCGTCCGCCGCGCTCTCGGCGATGGGAACCTTCGCCGTCCAGCTCCTCGTAGGTGGCGCCGTCGGGGGCGTCGGCGGCTGGCTGCTGAGTCAGGCGATGCGACGACTGCCGCTGCCGGGCGAGGGCCTCTACCCGCTGCGGACGGTCGCGCTCGCAGTGGCGATCTACGGAGCCGCCACCGTCGCCGGGGGGTCGGGATTCCTCGCGGTGTTCGTTGCCGGCATCGTGATCGGGGACGACCGGGCCCCGTTCAAGAACGAAGTCCGCGCCTTCCACACCGCACTGGCCAGCCTCGCCGAGGTCGCCGCCTTCGTCGTGCTCGGGCTCACCGTGCCGTTCACCGACCTGTTCTCGCGGCCGGTCTGGTTGACCGGGCTGGTACTCGCGGCCCTGCTGACGTTCGTGGTGCGCCCGGTGCTCGTCGGACCCCTCCTGCTGGCCATCCGCTTGACCTGGGGCGAGCGGGCCTTCGTGCTGTGGTCCGGGCTCAAAGGTGCCGTGCCGGTCCTGCTCGGCACCTACGTGCTGACCTCCGGACAAGCCGACGAGGTGCTGCTCTTCGACGTGATCTTCGTGGTGGTGGCCTTCTCGGTCATCGTCCAGGGAAGCCTGGTGTTCCCCCTCGCTCGCCGCTGGCAGGTGCCCATGCGAGCGCTCGAGCCTCGCCCGTGGACAGCGAATCTGCGCTTCCGCGACCCACCCGACCTGATGCGCCATCACACCGTCGACGACGGATCCTTCGCCCAGGGACGGCGACTCGACGAACTCACCCTCGGTGACGACACCGCGGTCAGCATGATCATCCGAGACGGAAATCCGGCCGTGGCGAGCGAGGCCACCACGCTGAATGCCGGTGACGAGGTGGTGGTCCTCACCACCGATCCGGCCCACGACAGCCACATCGCGCCCCAATTCCGAGCAGACACCGACACCGAACCGTGAGCGCGAGGCGAGGCCCTGAGTTCATGAGGGCCGAGGTCGACCTGGTCGGAGGGAGGCTCGGACGGCGCCGGTCAGCCCTGCCAGATGTCGGTGAGGGGAGCCGTGTGCGCGGCAGCACCGAGCGGCGGGAGGCTGTACATGTCCTCGATGGTGCGCAGGAGCGTGTAGTGGTCGACGCGGCCGCCGACGTCACCGGGACGCACCATCGGCCCGACCAGCACGGTCGGGATGTGGTTCTGGGCGCGGCCGTCGTCCTCGTCGAAGGTGACGATCAGCAGGCTGTCGTGGGAGCGGGCCCAGGCCACGTAGCCCGCCAGGTGCTGCCGGGCCCAGGTGTCGCCGGCCGAGACCGGGCAGTCGTGCATGTCGTCGCACAGGTTCGGAACGACGATGCTCACGGTGGGCAGGGCGGCATCGTCCGCCGGCATGACGGTGAGGGGGAGGTTGACCTCGGACGGGGTCGAGGTGAAGTCCACCCAGGGGTTGTGCTTGCGGGCGTACTGCCCGTCCGGGCGCGCGCACCCGGTGAACCCCGGCGAGGGCAAGCCCTCGGAGTACCCGGCGAAGCTGCGTCCCGTGGTGATCAGCTGGGTGACCAGGGTCGGACCGTCGCCGAGTTGCTGAGGGCAGGCGTCGTTGCTGACGCCGTGGGTGGAGCCGGAGAGCAGGGCGACGTAGTTCGGCTGGCTGGGGTGCGTCTCGCCATGGGCGTCGGTGAGGTTCGCGCCGTCGCGGGCCAGCTCGGTCAGGTAAGGCGCCTGCGGGCTGCCGATGACCTGTTCATCGTTCTTGTTCTCGAAGACCACCACCATCACGTGCGCGGCGCGGGGCACCGCCCCGGGCACGCTGGGCACCACCGGCCCGGACGCGGCCGGTGGCGCGGCGCCCGCTCCGCATCCGGCCAGGACCAGCACGATCACCGCGCACGCCACGGCCACCGGCATCCGGAGAGCCGGACCGGTCATGGGGGAGGGAAGGAGCTGCTCGGGCCGGATCGGTCCCCGCCGGCCTGGTCCACGTCCTCGAGCCTCCTGGAGCGACCGGGAAGGTGCTCGCGGTCGGCGGTGACGATCCACGCCGCCCGGGTCGACGACAACGCGTACGCGGCGCGGGTGGCCAGCGGCCCCGCGGCGACCACGATGACGACCGTGACCACGGCACCGAACAGCAGCCCGACGAGGGTGTCGCCCGGGTAGTGCACCCCGGCGTAGACCCGGGCGAAGGCCAGGAGGACCGCCAGGACGGTGGCGACGATCGCCGCTCTGCGGTGGACGCACCACAACCCCCCGGCGATGGCCCCACCGATCACGGCGTGGTCGCTGGGCATCGAGAAGTCCGCGCTGCAGGTCAGGAGCACCTGCACCCCGGGGAGCACGGCACATGGACGGGGCCGGGCGACGAGGCCGGAGACCAGGTCCTGGCACAACAGCAGCGCGACGACCGTCCCGAGACCGACGAGGGCGGCGCGTGCCACCACGGGCGCGGGGTCCGGCCCCCGACGAGCCCGCCACCAGACCACGGCGAGGATCAGCACCAGGAGGACCGGCCCGCCCCACAGCGCGTACGCGGCCGCGAGTGTGTGCACGGCGGGGGTGGAGCGGGTGAACCCGTTGATGACCAGATACCACTGGGTGTCGATCGACATGGAACTCCTCAGCGCGCGATCGGGCGGCGCGGCTCCTTCATACCGCGACAGGGTCCTCCTGAGCGGCACGGTCAATAGGTGCGCGACGTGCCGCTGCGTCTCATGATCACGGTCGGCGCGTCGTCGGGTCGCCGAGCGGTGATCTGGAGTCCGGCCACCACGCCGACGATTGCCAGCAGCGCCACCAGCGAGACCGGCCCCGTCCCGACGCCGATTCCACCGCGGGCGGGCGGCACTCCAAGCCAGTCCGCCACCGACGCACCGAAGGGACGCGTCATCACGTAGGCGAACCAGAACAACGGCACCGCGCCCGCGGCCGTCCCCCACCGCACCGCGAACGGCAGCACGAACAGCACGCCGAAGAGCACGATCGACGCGGCGTACCCCATCCCCAGCGTGGTGGCCGTCAGATCGCCGAGCGCCGTGCCGAGCGCGAAGGTCAGGATGACAGCCGTCCAGTAGAAGAGCTCCCGACGACGGGTGTCGATGCTGTGGATCGACAGGGTCCCCTCGACCCGGTACCAGAATCCCGAACGCGGCGAGCACCGCCACGAGGAACACCGGCGCCGACACGCCGTAGGGCACCCCCAGGACGACGTGCACGGCGTCGGCACACGTCGTCCCGAACACGCTGACCATGAGGACGGCGAACCAGTACACGCCCGGCCGGTAGGACCGTGCACGCAGCTGCAGAGCCATCGCCACGACGAACCCGAGCCCGCTGAGGACGATCGCCGGGACCGGCCCCAGGGTGGTCGCCGACCAGTCCCACGTCGTCTCGCCCATCCCGGTGGTCAGCAGCTTGGCGACCCAGAACCACACGGTGATCTCGGGGACCTTGGTCATGGCGAAGGGCAGTCCGGGTCCAGCGCCTCGTCGGGGGGCAGAGGCGAGGTCAGGACGTGGAGGCACCGGTCTGCCCGGCGACATCGGGGAGCTCACGGGAAGCATGGTCGCGGCCGGATCATGAGCGTTTCGTGTACGCAACGGACCCGACGGGCACCAGACCATCGTCACGGCCCCGGCGCGTCGCGACCGAGCCGGCGCATCTGCGGGACACGTGACGCCCTCGAGGAAGTGATGCCGCATGTGGTGGGGCCTGCTGATCGTGCTGGCCGGGTCCGTGTGCGCCGGCTGTGCGGCGGTGCTGCAAGCCCTGGCCGCGCGATCGATCCCCGACACCGGCCGAGGACTTCGCCTCGGGCTGATCCTCGATCTGTTCCGCCAGTGGCGGTTCATCGCCGGCATCGCCCTGGACCTGTGCTCGTTCGTGGCCGCCACCATCGCACTGCGAATCCTGCCGGTGTTCCTGGTACAGGCCGTCGTCGCCGCCAACCTGGCCGTCACGGCCGTCGTGGCGTGGCGGGTCCTCGGAACACGACTTCGCCGGATCGAGGTCGGCGCCGTCGTGGGGGTCTGCCTCGGTCTCGCGGCACTCGGGCTGTCCGCCGCGCCGCAGAGTCCGCAACGCGGCACCACCGCCCTGCACTTCGGGCTCCTGGGAGCCGTCGCGGCGATCGCCCTGCTCGGGGTGGGTGCCGCGCGGCTGCCCGGACGCCACAGCGCGGGTGCGCTCGGGCTGCTCGCCGGCTTCGCCTTCGGCCTGGTCAACCTCAGCAGCCGGGTACTCCCGGGCTTCTCTCCGTCACTGCTCGTCTCCCAACCGACACTGTGGGCGATGCCTGCCGCAGGGCTCTGCGCCCTGTTGTTCCTCAACACCGCTCTGCAGCGCGAATCGGTCGTCGCGGCCTCGGCCGGCACGATCCTCGGCCAGACGATCTTCCCGACGACCGTCGGACTGGTCGCGCTCGGCGACCACACCCGATCCGGGCTCGCGCCCGTGGCTGTGGCCGGCTTCGCCGTCGCGGTCTGCGGCACCCTGTTCCTGACCCGTTACGGCGACCTGGCCGAGGACACGCCCGGGTCACGGGACGACCTCACCGACCCCGGATCCACGTCGCCGCCCTGTCGTCGTAGTCCGCGTGCCGCGGGCGACGCCCCCGGCCACGAGCAGGACGATCCCGTCGGCCATGACGGCGAGGCTCCAGCCCGCGAGGACGTCGCTGGGGTAGTGCACGCCCACGACGAGCCGGGAACCGCTGACCACCACGACGACGAGCAGCGCGGTCACGGCCAGCACCGGCCGCCCTCGGATCGGTCCGACGATGACGACCACGAGCAGCAGCACCCCGGCCGACCAGAGCGCATGGCCGGACGGGAAGGACAGGCCGTGGGCCGGCATGGCGTGCCACGCCAGGAGCGGGCGGGGTCGGGCGACGATCGCCTTCACCCCGTTGTCGGCCAGGCCGAGCAGCACCAGGGCCCCCGCGCCGATCAGGACCGGCGTCCATGAGTGGGACCGCCACGCGCCCGCCCCCGCGGCGACGACGAGGACCCCGATCATCACCGCGGGCTGGCCGACCACGCTGGCCCAGACGGCCGTCACCACCAGACCCGGGGGTCGGCCCGCCACGATCCACCGCTCGACCACCGGGTCCAGGGCGGCGAGCAACATCCCGGCGACCACCCCGGTCCAGAGGACCGCGAGCGCCAGCGTCGCGAGCACCGTCGCGACGGCGATCGCTCCCGGCCGGGGGAGGGCGACGCCCGGCGCCACGGAGGGCGAGGTGACGTCGTCGGGTCGGGTCACGACCGCGCAGCCTCCGGGAATGTCGGTGTGGTGCCGATGAGAGTGGGTGCCCCAGGTGCGCGGCACCGCTCGTTGGGCCACTCGACGGCATGACCTCTCGCTCGTTCAGGTGTATCTGCTACGCCTTTCCCATCACGGCGCGGCAGGCTTCCCCGCATCGAGGTCGCGTGGTCGGGGCTCCCCGCGGACCGGTGCTCCGGTCGTCGTGCTGCTCCCGGTCACGGCACGGGACGACACCTGACGGGGGCTGTGGTGGGGCGAGCGACGGTGATGCGAGGGCGGGCGGTGCGCCTGGGGGTCCTGGGTGCGGTCGGGGCCTGCGTGGTCGGGCTGGTGATCCCGGCAGTAGGAGCGGCCGCGCCGGCAGCGGCCCCGCCGCGAGGCGCGGTCGTCGTCGGGACCGCGTCCACGAGCTGCCCGAGCCCGGCGTACGCGACCATCCAGGCCGCGGTGGACGCGACCCCGGCCGGCGGCACGATCTACGTCTGCGCCGGGAGCTACACAGGCCCCGTGACCATCTCGAAGTCACTGCGACTGCTCGGCGCCCAGTACGGCCGCGACGCCCGGTCGAGGCGGACCACCTCGGCGCAGGAGTCGGTGATCACCTCGCCCACGTCCGGGTTCTCGGTCGGCGCCGTCGATGGGCTGACGGTCGACGGGTTCACCTTCCGGGGCAGTGGCGGCAACGGGATCGACGCCTTCGGGCATGGCTCCGGCTTCTCGTTCGTCGACAACATCTTCGCCGACAACCAGAACGGCATGAACGTCAACGCCACCGGTCCGGCGCGCTCGACGATCGCGCGGAACCGGTTCACCGCGAACAACCGGGGCACCGACCCCCAGGCCGGCACCGGGGTGCTCTTCACCTCCGGTCCGGCGAACGACGTGACCGTGTCGGACAACCTGTTCGAGCGCCATGCCAGCGCCGCGGTCAACAGCATCGGCGACCCGTCGCACCGCTCGACCGGCATCGTCATCAGCGCCAACCGCAGCGTGGACGACTCCAGCTTCGCAGTGATCAACAACGCCGACGGCGCCGTCGTCGACCGCAACCAGGCGACGAAGGCCCCGTCCGCGGTGGACGGCACGATCATCTACATCGTCGGCAACACCGACCACCTCAGGGTCAGCCGGAACATCCTCTCCGGCGACACCGGGACCGGGATCTCCGCCAACGCCGCCTTCGGCTCCACCGCGAGCACGAACCTGCTCATCGACTCCAACATCGTCCGGAACCGGACGACCGGCATCGCGATCAACGACGACCACCACGGCGCCACCGTCCGCAGCAACGTGGTCCAGGGCTCGGGGCGCGGCATCAGCCTGGCGTCCGGCTCCCGGGGCGTCACCGTCGCGAACAACGCGGTGGCGGGCAGCAGCGTCGTCGACTGCGTGGACGAGTCCACCGGGACCGGCACCGCCGGCACAGCGGACACCTGGACCAGGAACGCCGGCCGCACCTCGACCCCGGTCGGGCTCTGCGTCCCGGGCCGCGCCCCGCGGTGACGCGGTCACGCGAGGCCGTCGAAGGGGCGGACCTCGAGCGGGGCGCCGCAGGCCTCCGCGGCCTTCTCGGCCCAGGCCAGCGCCGCGTCGAGATCGTCGACCTCGATGACCCAGAACCCGCCGAGCTGCTCCTTCGTCTCGGCGAACGGCCCGTCGGTCATGGTCGTTCTGCCGTTCTCCACGTGGACGACGGTGGTGCGCTCGGAGGACGACAGCCCGCCGGCGAACACCCACACGCCCTTCGCCTTCATCTCGTCGTTGACCACCCCGACCCGGGCGAAGGACGCCTCCCGGTCCTCTCCGGTGGGCAGGGGCACGCTCTCGTCGATCCGGACACCCAGCAGGTAGTGCACGGCACACGCTCCTCTCGTGGACTGGTTCGGTCAGGCCAGCCGGCGGGCGACGGTGGGGATCACAATGGCCGCGGCCACGACGTGGGTCAGCATCAGCAGCAGCTTGGTGGTGACGGCGGCGTCGGCAAGCAGGTCGGGCACGAAGGACAGCGTGGTCAGCGCGATGGCGGTGCGGAACCACGCGGTCCGCGGACGTCCGGCGAACCGGCGCAGCCCCGTGGCGATGCCCAGCCCGACGACGGAGAAGATCACCGTCAGGAACGCGAACCCGGCCACCGGGATCGGCGCGCCCCCGACATCCGTGCTGATGCCGACCCCCTGGCCGGCGGCGGCCACGGTCGCGGTGGCGACGGCCGCGGCGACGGTGGCCGCCGAGCCGGTCAGCAGCAGCGAGCCGAGGCCCGGGGCGGTGCTCGTGGTGGTGGCCTCGGTGGCGTAGATGGTGGACACGGGAACCTCCGGCGGGTGCGGAGACCGGCTCGGTTGCCGCTCTCTCACCCAGGCGACGAACGGGGCCGCCGCCGTTCGACATGCCGCCCGAAGTTTTCTTGCTCCATCCTCGCGATCAGCTGATCCCGAACTCGCGCATCTTGCGGTAGAGGGTGTTCCGACCGATGCCGAGGGCCCGCGCCGCCCAGGTCCGGTTCCCGTTCGCGGCGCGGAGCGCGTCGACGACGACGTCGCGCTCGGCGGAGGCCATCAAGCTCATCGCCCGCTCCGGGCCGCGCAGCTCCTCGGGCAGGTCGCGCTCCTCGACGAGCCCTCCGTCCGCACGCCGGGCCAGCCCCACGACGGTGGTGTGCAGTTCGGCGAGGTTGCCGGGCCAGTGCCAGGCCAGCAGGCGGTCCCACACCGTGGGCGAGAACGTCGTCCGTGCCTGGGGCTCCGGCAGGTCGGCCAGCACCGCCCGGACCACCGCGGGCAGGTGGTCGCGGGTCTGTGCGAGCGCCGGGAGCCGCACGGTGGTCGCCATCCGCCGCACCAGCCCGACCACGGCGTCGTCAGCCCCGTCGAGGTCGGCGGTGAGGACCACGGGACACCCCGCGGCCAGCAGCGCCTGCACCTGGCCGACCGAGGGGTGCGGTGGCTCGTGGAGGCGGCGGATGACCACGCCGTCGTGCGACGCGACGGCCTCGCGCGCCCGGCGGAACCAGTCGCGGTCCACCGACGGCTCGACGACCCTCGGCTCGTCGACCCCCTGGCGGCGCAGGAGCTGCAGGGCCGTCCAGAGCTTGCCGCATCCGCTCGGGCCGACGAGCGCGACGGGCTCGCCGTGCTCCGCCGCGAGCGCGAGCTGCCGGTCGATCTCGGCGTCGTGGTGCAGCGGGTCGTGCGTACGGGCAGGTGCCGGCGCCGGACCCAGCGCCTTCGCGGGTGGACGAGCGGACTGCGGGGGGAGCAGACGAAGGCTGAACGCGAGCCTCCCGCCGTCACGGAGCGGCTCGACGAGGGCGTCGTGGAGGCCGTCGGACAGCGGCACCTGCATCTGCTGCGGGCGGTCGAGCTCGCGCTCGCAGAGATGGCGCCACAGCACGGGATGCAGGTCCGGTCCGGCGTGGGCGAGACCCGACCGGTTGGCGAGCACCGTCTCCTCGTCGACGATCAGCGCACCGGCCTGCGTGCTGTCGACCGCCAGGTAGGCCTCGACCAGCCGGCGACGACGCTCCCCCGCCTGGTCCAGGAGCCGCGCCTCGATCTGGCGCCCGACGTCGTCGGCCAGCGCCGCCATGAGGGGATGCACGTCGCGCGTCGAGCAGGCCAGCGAGAACGAGCCGACCACCCGCCCGGTGTAGGGCTCGACGATCGGCGTCCCCGCACAGGTGAGGCTCTCCAGGTCGACGTTGTAGTGCTCGGGCCCCCGGACGAGCACCGGGCGCCGCTCGACGAGCACCGTCCCGATGCCGTTCGTCCCCACCGAGCGCTCGGAGAAGTCGAATCCCTCGGCCGCGTGCGCCCGGTCCATCATGCTGCGCTGCCGGCGGACGTCGGCGTGGCGGGCGATGATCCGGCCGCTCGCGTCGGAGAGGACCAGCGCCACGGCCACGTCGGCGAGGCTCCATCGCAAGCGGTCGAGGACCGGCTCGGCCGCCCGCCGCAGGGCCGGGACGTCGTCGAGCGGACGGTAGGCGATCTGCTTCGGGGCGACCGGGACCCGCTCGCCCGCGCACCGCCGCCAGCTCTGCTCGATGACCTGCGGCACGCCGGTCGCCCCGGGCGGGACGTCGAGCAGACCACCGTCGACGAGCGTCTCCCGGCTGCGCCGGACGTGGTCGCGCTGCCTCGACGACAGTGCCGGCCGCTGACGGCTCTCTCCTCGGCGCATGGTTGCCCCGTCGTCGTCGACGCTGCGGCCGGCCGGCCCGGCCGCCCGCGGTCTCCCTCACCCTGGCCCGGGCCATCGTCGTCCCGGAGCCCCTCGGGTCAGGCGTTCCAGAACGGAACACCTCCGACGGTAGCGGCTTGGCCACCCTGAGTTCCAGCTCACAGCAGAACCCAGGAGGAACCACCGATGACGACACTGCCGTCGTCCCGTCCCGCGGAGGCATCCGCGGAGTCCGCAGCGCTGCACGCGCTCTACGCGGACTGGTCGACCATCATCGCCACCACGCCGGGGCTGACGATGCGGCTCTTCCGCGCCATCTTCGACGAGTGGCACCAGCCCACCCGCGAGCCCGAGAACGTCACCTACCGGGAGGAGACGGTCGGCGGGGTCCCGGGCATCTGGGCGCTGCCGGCCGGGGCGGACCGCGCGCAGGTGCTGCTCTACACCCACGGCGGCGGCTTCGCCGTCGGGTCGGCGGCCAGCCACCGCAAGCTCGCCGCACATGTCGCGAAGGCCCTGGGCGTCACCGCGTTCGTCCTGGACTACCGCCGCGCCCCGGAGCACCCGCACCCAGCGCAGGTGGAGGACGGTGTCGCGACGTTCACCGCGCTGGTCGAGCGCGGCACCGCGCCGTCCGACATCACCACCATCGGCGATTCCGCGGGCGGCAACCTCGCCGTCGCGATCCCGCTGGCGCTGCGCGAGCGGGGTGGCCCGCTGCCCGGCCGGGTCATCGCGTTCTCGCCGTGGCTGGACATGGAGAACTCCGGCGAGACGCTCGTGTCGAACGACGCCACCGACGCCCTGATCACCGTCCCGCTGCTCGAGGGCATGATCGCCGGCGTCCTGGCAGAGGGGAAGGTCGACCCGAGGACCCCGCTGGCCAACCCGCTCTACGCCGACTTCACCGGCTTCCCGAGGCTCTACGTGAACGCCGGCGCGGCGGAGTCCCTGGTCGACAACGCGACCCGTCTCGTCGAGAAGGCGGAAGCAGCCGGGGTGGACGTGACCCTCTCGGTCGCCGAGGGCATGCAGCACGTCTTCCCCTGCCTCGCCGGCAACGCGCCCGAGGCCGACGCGGAGATCGCGGCCATCGCGACGTGGTTCCGCGGCTGAGCGCGGCCACGTCATCCCCCATCCCTCGAGCACCAGGAGCACCTCGATGAGCACCACCCGTACCCCCGACGTGGACGCGATCGTCATCGGCGCCGGGTTCGGCGGCATCTACATGCTGCACAAGCTGCGCAACGAGCTCGGCCTGACCGTACAGGGCTTCGAGAAGGGCGGCGGCGTCGGCGGCACGTGGTACTTCAACCGCTACCCCGGCGCCAAGTCGGACACCGAGGGTTTCGTCTACCGCTACTCCTTCGACGAGGACCTGCTCCAGGAGTGGAACTGGAGCACGCGCTACCTCGACCAGCCCGATGTCCTCGCCTACCTCGAGCACGTCGTCGACCGCTACGACCTGCGCCGCGACATCGCGCTGAACACCGAGGTCACCGGTGCCTCCTTCGACGAGGACACCGACCTGTGGACCGTGACGACCGCGGACGGCAAGCACCTCACCAGCCGCTACGTCGTCAACGGGCTCGGCCTGCTCGCCCGCAGCAACATGCCCGACATCCCGGGCCGGGACAGCTTCGCCGGGCGCCTCGTGCACACGAACGCCTGGCCCGCCGACCTGGACATCACCGGCACGAGGGTCGGTGTCATCGGCACCGGCTCGACCGGCACCCAGTTCATCGTCGCGGCAGCCAGGACGGCCGCGCACCTCACGGTGTTCCAGCGCTCTCCCCAGTACGTCGTGCCGTCCGGCAACCGCCCGGTCGAGCAGTCCGAGGTCGACGCGACCAAGGAGAACTTCGACGCCATCTGGGACCAGGTCCGCGGCTCCGTCGTCGCGTTCGGGTTCGAGGAGAGCGACGTCGAGGCCATGAGCGTCTCCGAGGAGGAACGCCGACGGGTGTTCCAGGAGAACTGGGACAAGGGCAACGGCTTCCGGTTCATGTTCGGCACGTTCTGCGACATCGCCACGAACCCCGACGCCAACGCCGCCGCCGCGGCCTTCATCCGCGAGAAGATCACCGAGGTCGTGGACGACCCGGAGACCGCCCGCAAGCTGACGCCGACCGACCTCTACGCCAAGCGGCCGCTGTGCAACGAGGGCTACTACGAGACCTTCAACCGCGAGAACGTCGAACTCGTGTCGATCGCGGAGAACCCGATCGAGGAGATCACCCCGGCAGGGGTGCGGACCGCCGACGGGGTCGAGCACGAGCTCGACGTCCTGGTCTTCGCCACCGGGTTCGACGCCGTCGACGGCAACTACCGCGCGATGGACCTGCGCGGGCGGGGCGGGCAGCACATCGACGAGCACTGGACCGACGGTCCGACCAGCTACCTGGGCCTGTCCAAGGCCGGGTTCCCCAACATGTTCATGATCCTCGGGCCGAACGGGCCGTTCACCAACCTGCCGCCGAGCATCGAGGCCCAGGTGGAGTGGATCGGCGCGCTCATCGCCGACGCCGAGCGCCACGGGGTACGGACCGTCGAGCCGACCCAGCAGGCCGAGGACGAGTGGACGGCCACCTGCCGGGAGATCGCGGACATGACGCTGTTCCCGCAGGCCGACTCGTGGATCTTCGGCGCCAACATCCCGGGCAAGAAGAACGCGGTCATGTTCTACATGGCCGGGATCGGCGCCTATCGACAGAAGCTCGCCGAGGTCGCGGAGAACGGCTACGAGGGCTTCGAACTCGATGACCGGGCGGAAGCGGCGACCGCCTGAGGAACGGGGTCAGTCGAGGCCACCCGAGGAGCCGTCATCGCGCACGAGCGCTCCGCCGGCCGCCGACCAGGACCGCAGCCCTCCCTGCAGGTTCGTGGCGTCGACTCCGGCCTCGGCCTGCGCCTCGGCCGCCCGTGACCCCCGCCCGCCGCCCCGGCAGGTGGTGATCACCGATCGGCCGGCGAACTCGGCGGGGTCGAGGGTGGCGAGCGGGCGGTGCAGCGCGTCGGGGGCGTGGCCGGCCGCCCACTCGTCGGGCTCACGGACGTCGACCAGGACGGCCTCGTCGGCCTCGAGCCGGCGACGCGCCTCCCGCGGATCGATCTCGGACATCGCTCTCCTCGAGCCGGCGGACGGGATGGACGCGACCATCAGTACCACTGCACAGCGAGCGGGTGGTGAGGCCGGTGCCCGGAAGCCAGGACGGACAGATCGAGTCGGTGACCTGGAACCCGACGACGGGGTGCGACCGGGTCAGCCCCGGCTGCGACCACTGCTACGCGCTCACCTTCGCCCGTCGTCTCAAGGCGATGGGCAACCCGCGCTACCGGCACGACGGCGACCCGCGCACCAGCGGGGAGGGCTTCGCCCTCACCCTGCACCCCGACACCCTCGACAAACCGCTGCGGTGGCGCCGACCGCGCCTGGTCTTCGTAGGCTCGATGAGCGACCTGTTCCACCCACGGATCCCCGACTCCTACCTCGCCGAGGTGCTCGCCGTGATGACCCGCGCCCGCCGGCACGTGTTCTACGTGCTCACCAAGCGCCCGGCCCGCGCCGTGCACGTGCTCGGCCGGCTCGCGCCCGAACCGCTGCCCCACGTGTGGTGGGGCACCACCGTCGAGGACGACGCGCACGTCGGGCGGGTCGACCTGCTGCGGGCCACACCGGCCGCGGTGCGCTTCCTGTCGCTGCAGCCGCTGCTCGGCCCGTTGCCCGGGCTCGACCCGACCGGACTGGACTGGGTCTACGTCGGCGGGGAGTCCGGGCCCGGCGCCCGGCCGCTGCACCCCGACTGGGTCCGCGACGTCCGGGACCGCTGCGTCGCGGCCGGGGTGCCTTTCCTGTTCAAGCAGTGGGGCGGCCGGACCCGCAACGCCGGCGGTCGGATGCTCGACGGCCGGACCTGGGACCAGATGCCGCCCCTTCCCGCCGGCCTGCGCACCGGCGTCGCGCTCGCGCCGTGAGGGTGCGCCCGAGCGCTACCCCTGGCGGCCCCCGAGCCACCGGTCGGCCTGGCTCGCGGTGCTCGCCCAGGTGATGTGCCCGGGACGGTCGGCGAGCCGTGCGACCAACTGCAGCCGCTCCCGCGACGTGGCCCGCGCGCCGAAGCCGCGCCAGGCCGCCGTCACCGTGGGGTCGAGCACCAGGACCCGCGACGCGGCGTGGATCCGCTCCTCGAGCCGTGCGTCACTGCCGACCACGGCGCCCACACTCTCCCCCTGGACCCTCCCGGCCCAGCGCGCTGCCTCCTGCGCTCCCCGCTCGTCGGTGCGGACGCTGACGACGAGGGCGTCGCAGGTGGCGGAAGACATCGTGGATCCTTCTCTGGAGAGGTTCGCGGCCCGGACGGGCCCGTGTCCCATTCTCCGCCGTGCACCGGCCCGCCGGCCGATCCGCCGATTCGAGCTGCGGCATCTCCGACAACCAGAACCAATGGTTGCTGACGCAACCATCGCGCGAGGGCGAGTCGACGCGGCAGGATCGGGACGTGACCACGAGCATCGCGATCACCGGCGCGGCGGGCTTCCTCGGGACCCTCCTCGCACGCCGTGTCCTCGCAGAGGCGGTCCCCCTCGACGGCCGACCCGCCGAGCCGGTCGACGAGCTCGTCCTGGTCGACCTCGCGGACCCGTCCCCCGACCTGGTCGCCGACCCGCGCACGAGGGTGCTGACCGGTCCCGTCGAGGAGGTCCTCGACCGCGTACCCGACGTCGAGGCGATCTTCCACCTGGCCGGGGTGGTCAGCGGGGCCGCCGAGGCCGACTTCGACCTCGGCATGCGCACCAACCTCGACGCGACCCGCGCGGTGCTCGAACGCGGCCGCGCCCAGTCCCGTCCTCCGCTGCTCGTCTTCACCAGCTCGCTGGCCGTCTTCGGCGCCGACCCGGCGGGCCCGGCGCTGGGCACCGTCGACGACGACACCCTGCCCCGCCCGCAGTCGAGCTACGGCGTGCAGAAGTTCATCGGCGAGCAATTGGTGGCCGACTACACCCGCAAAGGGTTCGTGCGCGGCCGGTCGGTCCGGCTGATGACGGTGTCGGTGCGGCCCGGGCGTCCCAACGCGGCCGCGTCGAGCTTCCTGTCCGGGATGCTGCGCGAGCCGCTCGCCGGGCAGCGCGCCACGTGCCCGGTGCCCCCGGACACTCCGGTCGCGCTGTCGTCCCCGCCCCGCACGATCGAGGGCATCCTGCGCGCCGCCGCCGTCGACCAGGACGTCTGGGGCAGCCGCACGGCCATGAACCTGCCCTCGCTCACCACCACCCCGCGCGAGATGGCGGCTGCCCTCGACCGCGTCACCGGCCGCGACACCAGCCGACTCATCGACTGGGACCACGACCCCGCGATCGCGGCGATCGTCGAGACCTGGCCCGCGCGGTTCGTCACCGACCGCGCCGCCGCGCTCGGCCTCCGGCCCGACGCCGCCGTCGACGACCTGATCCGCCACCACCTCGCGGCGATGCGGGCCGGCGACGAAGACAGCTGACGCTCGTCGTGCGTCAGGACGTCGGCCCGCTCACGATCCGGAACCTGTTCGGTCGCGGTTGCGCGTCCTCCCCGAGATCGCCGGTCGCCACCGACCCGTCGTCCTCCGAGCCGTCGTACAGGATGATCGTCCGCATCGCGGGCCGGTCCTTCCCGGAGAGGAGCTCGTCGATGACGAAGCCGGCCGCGATGCCGAACATCCACACGTCCTTGGCGATCGGGACGCCCTGCTGGGCCGGGCGCAGGCTGCCCTCCTGTCGCATCCCGGGCGTGCGCAGGTAGAGGCCGAGGAGCCCCGCGGAGAACGCCGCGAGGCCGGCGCCCGCGGCGATCGTGGGCACGACGGGCAGCAGCAGCGCGGCACCGAGCGCGATCTCGGTGGTCGACAGCAGCTTCAGGAACCGGGTCGCCTCGAGCTTCCGCAGGAAGGGGTAGGTGCCGCTGGCCATGCCGTGGAGCGCCTGGGCGGTCTGCTCGTCGCCCCGGGCCTTCTCGAGCCCGGAATTGAGGATGAACGCGCCCGTGGCGAGGCGGGCGGGGATGTGACGGCTCTTGAGCGGGAGCTTCATGGCGAGCCCTCCGAGATCGTGGGAGTTGTGGCTTCAACGTAGACCCTGCCGATCAGGCCAGGGCGAAGTCGCACCAGTCCTTGCCGGAGGCGGGCTCGGTGTCCACCCACAGTGCGGTCACGCAGCGCGGGCAGACGTGGGCGACGGCGCGCAGGGCGTCGTGCACGTCGACGCGGCTCCCGAGGTCGTCCGGGCCGAGGGTGATGGTCCCGGTGAGGGCCTCCCAGCCCCCGGCGAGGTCACCCAGTGGCGTACGGCAGTGCGCGCACGCGGCGATGGACCGTCCCCCGCTGTTCCAGATCAGCAGAGCCGTGCCCCACCGGCCGTCGGGCTCCCCGGACACGGCCGGTGCATCGCCCCCGGTCGGCCCGGCCATCCGGGAGCGGCGCTCGTCCCGGATCCGGTCCCGCAGGGCCTCCGTCGCGCTGCCGTCGACGCCGCCGTCCTGGTCGATGACGACGCCGTAGAGGCGGCGGGCGGCGTCGGCGCTGACCGCCGTGGCGGCGACGTCGGTCGCCACCGCGGCGGGGTCGCGCAGGAGGGGATCGCCGTAGCCCCCGCCGTTCTGCACGGTGCACTCGAAGACGTCGCCGTGCGCGATCCGGGCGGCCGGCGACACGCCCGGCAGGACTCCGTAGTCGCCCTCGAGCTCGGCGAGGTCGCCCACCGGGCGGCCCCTGCCGAGGCGGTCGAGGACCCCGGACCCGATGACGCGCTCGAAGCGGGCACACGACCCCGGCAGCCCGCCGAACAGGCCGGTGCGGTTGGGCAGGGCGACCCCGTGGGTGCCGAGCACCCCGGTGACCTCCTCGGTGTCGATCGGGGTGAGCGCGAACTGGACGCCGTTGCCGCCGCGGTGGGTGCCGGCCCCGCCGGAGTCGGGGACCTGGCGGCGCCACAGGTAGAGCAGCGGGTGGCGCATCTCCTGCTGTTCGACGTCGGTGGCGCCGCCGCCGAGGATCACCATCGCTCCCCCGGTGTCGACCCCGTCACGGAAGGAGAACGCCGGACCGCCCCAGAGCAGCGAGTCCATGTACATCGAGGCGAACGGCTCGCCGTGCTGGTCGATGCCGCCGAACTGGGAGAGCTGCCAGGAGCCGTCGCTCGGGCCGAAGGCGAACCCTGCGTACTCCTCGGAGAAGCTGAGCATCTTCGCGAGGGCCCCGCCTGCCGAGCAGGTGGCGGTCCAGTTGGCGCCGGCGGCGCCACCGGAGACCGGCATGGGCTCGACGGCGGTGACGCAGAGCCCGTCGGGGGCGACCACCTCGACGGGGCGCATGATGCCGTGGTTCCACGGGATCTCGCCGCCGAAGGTGCACAGCATCAGCGTCGCCACGGCGCCGAGCAGCCCGCCGCGGGTGGTCATGCCGTAGGCGGGGCTCTGGGGACTGGACCCGGAGAAGTCGAAGGTCAGCCGGTCGGCGGTCTTGCGCATGACGCAGGGCACCTGGAGGAGCTCGATCCCGGCGTCTCCGTCGCGGCCGGAACCGTCGGGCCGGTCGAGGTAGGAGGTGTGCTCGTAGGTGCCGTCGGGCAGCGTGCGCAGCATCGCGCGCAGGTCGGCCTCGGAGTTGTCGAGGGTCTTCTCCATGGTCGCGCGCACGGCGTCCGTGCCGTAGCGGTCACAGAGCTCACCGAACCGCTGCTCGGCGACCCGCAGCCCCGCGAGGAAGGCGCGGAAGTCGTTGGCGACGGTGTGGTGCATCCGGGAGTTCAGGACGATGGTGTCCCACAGCTCCTGGTTGATCACGCCCCGGCGCACGATGCGCCCGGGCGGGATGCGGATGCCTTCCTGGAAGACGTCGGTGGCGGTGGTGCACCAGCTCCCCGGATCCATGCCGCCGAGGTCGACCTGGTGGGCCATGCAGCCCAGCCAGGCCACGATCTCCCCGTCGCGGAAGACCGGGCTGCAGAACTGGACGTCGTTCTGGTGCATGGCGGCGAGGTAGGGGTCGTTGATGATGAACACGTCGCCGGGCTCGATGTCGTCGTAGCGGGCCAGGAACTCCTGGACGGCCATCGCGCCGGTGTAGAGAGGGGTCAGCAGGTAGACCCCGATGATCGCCATCTCGCCGGCCGCGGTGTAGATGCCGAAGTTGTAGTCGGTGGCGTGCACGACCGGGGAGCCCGAGACGTGCTCCACGGTGGTGGCGCCCTCGGAGTTGATCGACCACAACTTGTGGCGGATGACCTCGTAGGTGACGGGGTCGACGCCGCCGGTGGCGGTGCTGGTGGTCGCGGCGCCGGGCGCGGTCGGGGTGCTCACGGTGGTCCTCCAGGTCCTCAGGCGCGGTTCGCGATGACGAGGTCGCCGGCGCCGTCGACGACGGCGTCCTGCTCGGGGCCGATGACGACGGTGGTGTCGGCGAGCTCGACGATCGCGAGGCCGTCGATGGCCAGGCCGTCGTGGAGCTGGTCGCCGCGGTAGATCGCCGCGTCGCGCCACCGACCGCCGTTGAAGACCGGACGGGTGCCCGCCGCCCGGCCGGCGCCGGTACTCGCGTCCGCGATGCTGGTGAACTCCGCGCGGGGTACGGGGCTCGTCGCCACCACGCGGAACGTGGTGATCTCCACACCCCCCTCGAGGAACGCCGAACCCTTGCCGAAGCGGCCTTCGTACTGCTCGACGAACCGTTCGACCAGGGTGTTCACGGTCTCGGCCGTCAGTGCGTGCGAGCCGGCGTCGACGGTGACGGTCAGGACGTGGATCTGGGCGCGGAAGCGGATCTCCACCGAGCGGACGAAGCTGATGGAGTCCCGGTCGGCGCCGGCGGCGACCAGGTCGCGCGTGGCCCGGGCCGCGAGCTCGTCGAAGGTCGCGTTGAGGGCGTCCGGGGGCAGGGCCGAGGCGTGGTCGGTGGTGCCGGGCGGGGTCTGCATCGGCTGGGAGAGCTCTTCGACCATGGTCAGGTCCGAGCAGCCGATGCCGAACGCCGAATGCACCGAGGCGGTGATCGGCACGATGATCTGCGGGCAGCCGAGCTCGGCGCCGTAGGAGAAGGCGTGCAGGGGGCCGGCACCGCCGTAGGCGAACACGGCGAAATCGGTCGGGTCGTAGCCCTGCTCGACCGTGACCTGGCGGACCAGGTCGGCCATGCGGGAGTCGACGATGGTCTTGATGCCCTCGGCGGCCTCCTCCACGGAGAGGCCGGCGGGTCGGGCGACGTGGGTCTCGATGGCGATGCGGGCCCGGTCGACGTCGAGGCGCAGCCGCCCGCCGAGGAAGTTGTCCGGGTTGAGGTAGCCCAGCACCAGGTCGGCGTCGGCGACGGTGGGCAGCTCGCCGCCGCGTCCGTAACAGGCAGGTCCCGGGCGGGCACCGGCGCTCTCGGGCCCGACCTGGAGGACGCCGTTGCGCACCGAGGCGATGGAGCCGGCGCCGGCGCCGATGGCCCGGACCGCGACCGAGGGCAGGGCCAGCTCGTCACGGCCGATGAGGGTGGTGTTGGACATGACGGGCAAGCCGTCGAGGACCAGGCCGACGTCGAAGCTGGTGCCCCCCATGTCGGTGGTGACGACGTTGCGGTGGCCCGAGCGGGTGCCAAGGAACTGGGAGGCGATCACGCCACCGACGGGCCCGGACATCACCGTGGCCGCGGCGCGCTTCTCGACCTCGTCGAAGGTCGCCAGGCCACCGTTGGACTGCATGAGCAGCGGGCCGCTGCGCAGCCCGGCCTTGGTCAGGGTGTTCTCGAAGCTGTCGAGGGAGGTCTTGAGCACCGGGCGCAGGCTGGCGTTGACCGCGGTGGTGAGCGTGCGCTCGTACTCGCCGATGCGGGGCAGGAACTCGCTGGAGAGGGTGACGCCGAGCTCGGGTGCCTCCTCGGCGAGGATCTCGGCGACCCGGCGCTCGTGGGTGTCGTTGGCGAACGACCACAGCAGGGCGACGGCGATGACCTCGGCGCCGCGCCGACGAAGGGCCTGCACGGCGCGGCGGACGTCGTCCTCGTCGAGCGGGCAGACGACGCGCCCGGCGTAGTCGACGCGTTCGGTGATCTCCTCGGTCATCGCCCGAGGCACGACCGTGGGCTGCTTGACCAGGGTCCGGAAGCGCTTGATGTCCTCTTCGTCGAGCCCGATGCCCTTGAAGCCCCGCATGATCGTGAGGGTGTCGCCGAACCCCCGCGTCTGGAGCAGTCCGACGCGGCGGGCGCGGCCCTCGAGCATCGCGTTGGTCGCGATGGTGGTGCCGTGCGCGAACACCTCGACCTGGCCGAGGAGCTCGGCGAGCTCGACGCCGCGCTCCTCCGCCGCGTCGACGAGGGTGTCCAGCACGCCCTCGGCCGGGTTGTCGGGCACCGTGGAGGACTTGTAGCGCCCCACGCCGCCGTCCTGGTCGATCACGACGGTGTCGGTGAACGTCCCGCCGATGTCGGAGGCGACGTAGTAGGTGGGCATGGTGGTCACTCCTTCGCGGACCGGGCGGCGTCGGCGCCGTCGGCGTGGGCGGCGCGCAGCTGGTCGATGGTGGTCTGGATGTGGGCCCGGGCCAGGTGCTCGGCGTGGTGCGGCTCGCCGGCCTCGATCGCGTCGGCGATCGCCTCGTGCTCACCGATCGCGCGCACCGCGTGGACGGGCTCGATGAGCGCGACGGGCGCGAAGACCTGCGCGGTCATGCGCAGCACCGGGGCCTGCCCGATCACGAACTCGTTGGCGGACAGGTGGAGGATTCTGTTCGTGGAAGTCCACGTTGGCGCCGGTGTAGGCCCGCGGTGACCAGGGTCGCAGCGCCGAGCGCTGCGTCGCGATGACACGTCGCAGGTCCCGGCGCCGACTTGCGCCGGGTCGGGAGGACGCGGCGAGCCGGGCGGCGAGCCCGTCGACCACTGCCCGGAGCTCGTAGGCCCGCACCAACGTCTCGACGTCGCCGGAGACGACGCGGGCGCCCTGGCCGGGGTCGACGGTGACGAGGCCCTCCTGCTCGAGCACCCGCAGGGCTTCGCGCAGGGGTGTCCGGCTGACCCCGAGCTCGGCGGCCAGGCTCTCCTGGGGCAGCCGCGCCCCGCCGGGGTGGCGACCGTTGTAGATCCGGTCCCGGAGCACCTCCGCGAGCTCGTCGACCAGCGCGATGCGGCGGCCGCCACGGGGGCCTCCGCGGTGGTGCTCCATCGCCACCCGCCCTCCGGTGCGACGCGCTCAACGAGTTGGATACAGCGGCCCGAGGCTGGACCGTGACGCGAGCAGTAGTCAAGCACTTCCCGCGTCTTCCCTGGTCATCCGGCCTGTGATCGACCGCGAGCAGGTCTGCTACGTGCCGACCGGCCGTGGTTGACGATGGCGAGTGTGACCTGCATCCTGCCGGTCAGGAGAGCTGGTCTGACCAGCCTGTGCCGACGTCGTCTGCGAGGAGCTGTCGATGAGCCCGAGTCCCGGTCTCGCGCTGCCCGATCATCCCCCCGGCCTGCCGATCGGCCCGGGCTGGCGCGACGACGTGGGCGCCGCGCCGGTGGTGTTCCCCTACGACGGCACCACGGTCGCCCACGCACCGGTGGGGACCGTCGAGCTGGCGCGGGAGGCGATCGCCGTCGGGGCCGCGGTACGCCGGCAGGTCGCGGCGCTGAGCTCGGCGACGCGGCGGGCGATCCTGCTCCAGGTCGAACGGGAGCTCTCCGAGCACACGGAGCAGTTCGTCGAGCTGCTGATCGCCGAGACCGGCAAGACCCGCGCGGACTGCGCGATGGAGTTCTCCCGCACCGTGTTCACCTGGACCGCCACCGCGGAGGAGGTCGCCCACGTCCACGGCGAGACGGTGCCGTTGGACCTGCAGGCCTCCGGGGAGGGCATGACCGGGTTCTGGAGCCGGAGACCGATCGGGCTGGTGGTCGGCATCGCCGGGTTCAACGGCCCGGTCCTGCTCGCCTCCCACAAGATCGCACCGGCCATCGCGGCCGGGTGCCCGGTCGTCTGCAAACCGGCACCGGCCACTCCCCTGGCCACGCTGTGGCTGGCCGACATCGTGCGCCGCGCGGCCGTGGCGCACGGCGCTCCCGCGGAGATGGTCCAGGTCGTGACCGGGGACGCCGAGGTCGGCCGGACCCTGGTCACCGCGCCGGAGGTCGCGGCGGTGTCGTTCACCGGGTCGGCCGGGGTCGGTCACCAGATCGCCCGTGACGCGGCGCCGCGCAAGACGTTGCTCGAGCTCGGGTCGAACGCCGCGCTGATCGTCGACGTGGACGCCGATCTCGACGGTGCGGTCGACGCGGTGCTGCGCGGCGGGTTCTACTTCAACGGCCAGGCCTGCATCGCGGTGCAGCGCGTGATCGTGTGCGAGCCGGTGCGCGAGGAGTTCCTGGGCAGGCTCACCGCGCGCATCGGCGACCTGACCACCGGGGATCCCCGTGACCCGGGCACCCGCATCGCGCCGCTGATCAACGAGGCCTCCACCCGTCGCGTCCTGGAGTGGATCGAGCAGGCGGAGCACGCCGGGGCGAAGATCGTCCACGGTGGGCGGGCCCGTGGGCGATCGATCGAACCGACGATCCTGCTCGACGTCCCCGAGGACCAGCAGGCGTGGTGCGAGGAGATCTTCGCGCCGGTGGTGGCGGTGAACTCGGTGCCCGACCTGACGACGGCGCTCGAGGCCGCCAACCGCTCCCGGTACGGACTGCACGCCAGCGTGTTCACCCGCTCCCTGGCCACCGCCTTCCGGGCCATCGACGAGCTCGAGGTGGGCGGGGTGATCGTCAACGAGGTCCCCGGCTTCCGGTCGGACATCATGCCCTACGGCGGGGTCAAGGACTCCGGCATCGGCCGCGAGGGGCCGCGGTTCGCGATCGAGGAGCTCACCGTGACCCGCATGGCCGTCATCCGACCCCAGTGATCAGGAGCATCGCCGTGACCGACTACTCCACCCTGTTCTCGCTGCGCGGACGGCGGGCGTTGCTGATCGGCGCCGGCGGCATCGGCCGCGAAGCCGGGCTCGCCCTGGCCGCCCAGCGCGCCGAGGTCGTCTGCGCCGACCGCGATCCCGCGACCGCGAAGGCCACCGCCGACGCCATCACCGAAGCCGGCGGTCGGGCATCGGCGACCGAGCTCGACGTCACCGACGCCCGGAGTCTCGAGAGCCACCTCGACGGGATGGGGGACCTCGACGTCGCGGTCCTGACCGCGGCGATGAACGTGCGCAAGCGCCTGCTGGAGTACAGCCCCGAGGAGTTCGACCGCGTGGTGGACCTCAACCTGCGCGGCAGCTTCACCGTGCTCCGGGCCCTCGGTGCGCGCATGACGGCCCGAGGACGCGGCAGCATCATCGCGTTCTCCTCGATCCGCGCCCGCACCGTCGAGCCCGGACAGGGCGTGTACGCCGCCACCAAGGCCGGGCTGGAAGCACTGGTGCGCACCGCGGCGGTGGAGTTCGGCGAGGCCGGGGTGCGGGTCAACGCGATCGCACCCGGCGTCGTCGAGACCCCGTTGACCAGTCAGATCAAGGCCGACCCGGAGTGGTACCAGGCCTATGCCGCCAAGGGCGCGCTCGGACGCTGGTCCCAGCCCTCCGAACTGGCGGGCGCGGTGGTCTTCCTCGCCTCCGACGCCTCGACCTACGTCACCGGCTCCACCCTGACCGTCGACGGCGGCTGGACCGCGGTCGACGGGCGCTTCATCCCGCCCGCCTGAACCCCGGAAGGTACGCAATGACCGACACCGCCGGCAGGACCGTGGCCGCCGCCGGCGACCACCGCGCCTATCGCCGCATGGTCGACGACGTCGAGGCCCGCATCGCCTCCGGTCAGCTGCGCGCCGGTGACCGGCTTCCCAGCGAGCGCGAGCTCGTCGAGCGCTACGAGATCGCGCGGTCCTCGGTACGCGAGGCCCTGCGGGTCCTGGAGAGCCTCGAGCTGGTGCGTTCCGCCCCCCGCGATCCGCGCGGCCCGCTCGTGCTGCCGATGTCGGCCGGTCCCATCCGGCGCTCGCTGGGCCTGCTGACCTCGTCGAAGAGCATCTCCCTGCCCCAGCTGGTGCAGTTGCGCATGGTGCTGGACGCCTCGACCAACCTCATGGCCGCGGTACGGCGCACCCCGGAGCACCTGGTCGCGCTGGAGCGGAACATGGCCCGGATGCGGAGCCTCCGCAGCCACTCCTACGCCGAGTTCAGCCTCGCCGACCTGGAGTTCCACGAGATCCTCGCCGACGCCGCGGGACACGAGCTGGTGCGCCTCTACGGCGAGGCGGTGCGGGAGGCGGTCCTGGATCTGATCCAGCAGACCATCCTCGATGCCGACGACCAGGCCGCTCAGATGCTGCGCTCGATCCGCCACCACGCCGCGGTGTTCGACGCCGTGCAGGCCGGCGACGCCCTGGCCGCGTCCCGGCTGGCCCGGGAGAGCCTGTACCAGTACTACGCCGACCACGTCGGGGCCGAGGACCGCGAGATCATGGCCGACCTCGTGCGCGAGTGCGGCGGCCGCGTCGACTTCTAGCCGACCGTGGCGTCGAGCGGGGTCCACCGGTCAGGCTGCCCTCGATGAGCAACGACCCTCTCGCCTCCGTCACCGCCGTCGAGCTCCGCGAGCGCTACGACGACGGCCGGGTCTCCCCGGTCGACGTCCTCGACGCCGTCCTCGACCGGGTCGAGCGTCTCGAACCCCACCTGCACGCCCTCTACGCCCTCGACGCCGACCGGGCACGCGACCAGGCCGAGCAGTCCCGTCGGCGCTGGGCCGACCACCGACCCGCCGGGCCGCTCGACGGCGTCCCCGTCACCATCAAGGACAACATCGCCGTCGCAGGCATCCCCAGCCCGGTGGGGAGCGCGGCGACGCTCCTGCAGCCGGCCCCCGCCGATGCACCCCCGGCCGCGCGCCTGCGCGAGACCGGCAGCGTCCTGCTGGCCAAGACCACCATGCCCGACCTCGGCATGCTCACCAGCGGGCTCTCGAGCTACCACCAGCTGACCCGCAATCCCTGGGACCTGCGTCGCACTCCCGGCGGGTCCAGCGCCGGCGCCGCGGCCGCGGCCGCCGCCGGGTACGGACCCGTCCACATCGGGACCGACATCGGTGGCTCGATCCGACTGCCCGCGGGCTGGTGCGGGCTCGTCGGGTTCAAGCCCAGCTTCGGGCGCGTCCCGATCGACCCCGCCTTCCTCGGTCGTGCCGCCGGACCCCTGACCCGCACCGTCGACGACGCGGCCCTGGCCATGTCCGTCCTGGCCCGCCCCGACCGGCGCGACCACCTCTGCCTCCCGCCCCAGGAGCTCGACTGGTCCGTCGACGCGCCGCCGGATCTGACCGGTCTGCGGGTCGGGCTGCTGCTCGACGCCGGCGTCGGGCTGCCGGTCGAACCGGACGTCGCCGCGGCCGTGTCCCGGGCGGCCGACCTGTTCACCGAGCACGGCGCGAGCGTCGAACCCATCGAGGGCTACCTCACCCGCACCATGCTCGACGGGCTCGACGACTTCTGGCGCACCCGCGCTCGGGCCGACCTCGACCGCCTCGAGCCCGATCGGAGGGCCGCCGCCCTGCCCTACATCACGACGTGGGCCGAGCGCGCCACCCGGCTCGGCGCCGCCGAGGTGTACCGCGGCTTCAGCCAGATCGACGCCATCTCCATCGCCACCCAGCGCGCCACCGAGCCGTACGACGCGGTGCTCTCCCCCACCTGCCCCGTCGGCCCGCCCGACGCCGACGCGCCCTCGCCGACCGGGGACCCCGACCGGCCTTTCGAGCACATCGTCTTCACGCTCCCCTTCAACATGTCCGGGCAACCAGCGGTCTCGGTCAACTGCGGTTACGGCTCCTCGGGTCTCCCCATCGGCCTGCAGATCTCCGGGCGGCGCTTCGCCGACCTCGACGTCCTGTCGCTCGCGTCCTTCTACGAAGCGCACCGACCACCGCAACGCCCCTGGCCGGACTTCACCGGGTGAGCACGGCAGCTCTCCGGGGAGGCCCGGACACCCGCCCCGCCCCCGACCAAGGGAGCTCGAGGTGTCGGGGCGGGCGACCGGGCGCTCGGGTCGCGGGTTACCAAGCGTGCACCGAACGCCGTGGTGGCGGTCTCGGCGCCGGCAAGCGCTCATCGCTGACCGGCGCAGACCCACGGCGTCTCCGTGGACACGGTGTGTCCGCGTGGGTTCCCGGGCCCGAGCACGGAGCCTCAGCCCGGGGGACGGGACCTTCTCTTCCGATCCCGCCGTGGCCGCACCGCGGCTCCGATGCGTCTGTTGTACAGGCCACTCGCTGGGCGAACAACCCGTGACCCGAGAGCTGCCGCTCCCCTGGGCGGCGGCATGGGTGAGCGGCGCCGTCCTGGCGTTGGATGCCAGGAACGTGCCGTTGCCGGCCCGGCGGACCGTTCAGCCGGGCGCTGCGGCCGGGTGCTCGAGGACACCGGACGCGGCGGGGTCGAGGCCGTCCTGCAGGCGCCGCAGCAGCCCCTCGAACTGGTCGGCGTCGGCGCCGAGCAGTTCCCGGAACTGGGCCCGGACGTCGGCGGTGGCCTCGTCCCACTCCGCCAGCGCCCGCCGGCCGCGCTGCGAGACGACGATCAGCACCCGGCGTCGGTCCTCGTGGTCCTGCCGACGCAGGATGAGGTTCGCGGCCACCATCCGGTCCACGAGCTTGCTGAGCTTGGGCGCCAGCAGCAGCACGTGGTCGGCGACCACGTTCATCGGACATCCGCCGCGGTCGGCGAGCAGGCGCAGGATTCGCCACTGGTCGAGGCTGGAGCCGCAGCCCCGCAGCGCCTCTTCCAGCCGCCCGGTGAGGGTCCGCTCGACGAGCGAGAGGAGCCGGAGGGACTCCTCGCCATCTCGCGTGGACCGCTCCGCGCTGGCTGGCACCTCACGATCGTACCGGCGCGGACGGTTCCGACGGGGCTCTCGCCGGCCCCCGCTGCGGCCGAGCGGTCCCGGAACTTCCCGAAGGCGCGGGACGACTCGTACGATCGGAGCAGCACCGGGATCACCCGCGCTCGCTAGCGTCGAGCAATGACCGAGTCGCTCGCTCCTCGACCGGGAACGCTGCGCCCGTCGCGGGGACACGACGTCCTCGACGTGGCCCTGGTGATCCCGCTGCAGGGGCCCGCCGGGATCTTCGGACCGTCCTGCGAAAGCTGCGCCGCGCTGGCCGTGCAGGAGATCAACGCCGAGGGCGGCGTGCTCGGTCGTGAGCTGAACCTGGTACCGGTCGACGGGGGCCGGAGCCCCGCCGAGGTCGCCATCGAGGTCGACGCGCTGGTCAGCGCCGGCGCGGTCCAGGCCGTCACGGGGTGGCACATCTCGGCCGTCCGCGAGGCGGTCGCGCCGAGGATCCGCGGCCGCGTCCCGTACGCCTACACGGCGCTCTACGAAGGCGGCGAGGACCGGCCCGGCCTGTTCCTCACCGGCGAGACGCCGGACCTCCAGCTCGGTCCGACCCTGGCCTGGTTCTCCGGCACGGCCGGTGTCCGGCGCTGGACGATCGTCGGTGACGACTACGTCTGGCCGCGCCGGTCGGCCGCCACCGCGGCGCGCTACCTGCGCCGGATCGGTGGCACGGTCTGCGACGAGATGTTCGTGCCGCTCGGTACGGCGGACTTCTCCGCCGTCCTGCGCCGGGTCGAGGCCAGCGGCTGCGAGGCCGTGCTGATGCTGCTCATCGGGGACGACGCCGTCGCGTTCAACCGGGCGTTCAGCGCGGCGGGCCTCGACCGCGACGTCCTGCGGTTCAGTTCCCTGATCGAGGAGAACGTCCTGCTCGCCTCGGGCCCGGAGTGCACCCGCGGCCTGATGACCTCGGCGGGCTACTTCGAGGACCTCGCGACGAGCTCCGGGCTCGAGTTCGCCGCCACCTACTTCCGGGAGTTCGGCGACGACGCCCCGGTGCTCAACAGCCTGGGCGAGTCCTGCTACGAGGGCGTCCGGCTGCTCACCGAGCTCATGCGGCGCGCCGGATCGAGCCAGGTGCCGGCGATGATGTCGGTGGCCGACGGGCTCGCGTACGAGAGCCCCCGCGGCACCGTCGAGCTCCGCGACCGGCACCTGCGCCAGCGGGTCTTCCTGGCCGTCGCCGACGGGCTGACCTGGGACGTCGTGCAGCAACTGTGACCGTCCGACCCCGGAGCGCGACGGGTCACGACGATCGTTGACAGCGCTGGTGGGCCACCGCTAATTTCCGAGGAAATCAATTCCTTCAGGTGGTATCTGCCTCCTCGGTCGCCGGGGTCGCGGCGGAGGGAGCCGGAGCGATGCCCCTGTACACCTACCGATGCGGCGAGGACGGCCCCGCGGACGTCATGTGGCCGATGGGGGCCGCGCCGCCGGTGATCTCCTGCCCGACCTGCGGCGGCGACGCCCCGCGCATGATCACGGCACCGATGCTCGGACTGGCCGACCGCACCCGGCTCGCCGCGATCGACCGGGCCGAGGCCTCGCGCACCGAGCCCACCGTGGTCTCGGCGCTGCCGCCCCGGACCTCCCGGGCACCACGTCCGCCTCGCCTCGACCCCCGGACCGCGGCGCTGCCGCGACCCTGAGCGCCCACCCGTCCGGCCCGCGACGGCCGAACCGTGGCACGGCGCCCCGCGCCCCGTGTCGCCCCGCCCTGCCCTCCTCCCCCGAGGGTCCCGTCGACGACGACTGGAGAATTCCCGTGCTGCTCCGAGTGGCGATGTCCCGTGGCTAGCGTCGGCCTGCTGTTCGTCGGCGCCGTCCTGTTCATCAACGGCGTGATGTTGCTGGGGTGGGTCGACGCCCGCTCGGCCGCACCCATGAACTTCTTCGTGGGTGCGCTGCAGATCCTCACGCCGACCTACCTGATCTTCACCGCGAACGGTGACGCCGACACGATTCTCGCGGCGTCTGGCCTCTACCTGTTCTCGTTCACCTACCTGTACGTCGCGATCAACCTGACCTTCGACCTGGACAGCACCGGGCTGGGCTACTTCTGCCTGTTCGTCGCCATCACCGCGCTCGTGTTCTCGGCGCTGAACTTCACCCGCCTCGCCGACCCCGCCTTCGGCGTCATCTGGCTCTACTGGGCGTTCCTCTGGCTGCTGTTCTTCCTGCTCCTGGGCCTCAAATGGGAGGGGATCGGGCGCTACACCGGTGCGGTGTGCGCCATCCAGGGATGGGTCACCGGGTGGATCCCCGCCTTGTTGCTCCTGATCGGCGTCGAAGCCGGTGTGGCCGTCACGCTCGCGGTCGTGCTGGCGATCTTCGGCGTGGTCGTCTTCCTCGCGCTGATCCCCTGGTCGCGCCGGGAGCGGACGCCGGAGACGCCCGCCCAGACCGGCGACCACGCCGTCGCCTGATCGTCCACCCGACACCCGCACGACCGTTACCGCAGGGAGAAGATCCGATGCCGCAGAAGGTGTTCCCGCTCGACAGCAGCAAGAAGTTCACCGACCAGCAGATCGTCGGCCACAACCGCTGGCATCCCGACGTCCCCGCCCAGGTGCACGTCAGGCCCGGCGACGTGTTCCGCGTGGACTGCCGCGAATGGTTCGACGGGGCGATCCACAACGACGACTCCGCCGACGACATCCTCAACGCCCCGCTCAACTCGGTCCACGTCCTCTCCGGCCCGATCGCGGTCGAGGGCGCCGAGCCCGGTGACCTGCTGATCGTCGACATCCTCGACGTCGGCCCGATCCCGCAGGAGGACTCGGGTCCGCTCGCCGGGCAGGGCTGGGGCTACACCGGCGTGTTCGCGAAGACGAACGGCGGCGGCTTCCTGACCGAGCAGTTCCCGGACGCCTACAAGGTGATCTGGGACTTCCGCGGCGGCCAGGCCACGTCGCGCCACGTCCCCGGGGTCGCCTTCACCGGGATCGTGCACCCCGGCCTGATGGGGACCGCCCCGTCGCACGACCTGCTCGGCAAGTGGAACTCCCGCGAGCAGGCGCTGATCGACACCGACCCGCAGCGGGTCCCGCCGCTCGCCCTGCCGCCCCAGCCCGACTCGGCGATCCTGGGCTCGCTCTCCGGCGACGACTTCGAGCGCGCCCGCAACGAGGCGGCCCGCACCGCCCCACCCCGGGAGAACGGCGGCAACCAGGACATCAAGAACTTCACCAAGGGCAGCCGGGTGTTCTACCCGGTCTTCGTCGACGGCGCGAACCTCTCGATGGGTGACCTGCACTTCTCGCAGGGCGACGGCGAGATCACCTTCTGCGGCGCGATCGAGATGGGCGGGTTCCTGGACCTGCACGTCGACCTGATCAAGGGCGGGATGTCCACCTACGGGGTCTCCGAGAACGCGATCTTCGTCCCGGGGAACACCGATCCGCAGTACAGCGAATGGATCGCGTTCTCGGGTACGTCGGTGACGCTCGACGGCGAGCAGCACTACCTCGACTCGCACCTGTCGTACCAGCGGGCCTGCCTGCACGCAATCGACTACCTGACCACCTTCGGGTACTCGGGCATCCAGGCCTACATGATCCTCGGCGCCGCGCCGATCGAGGGCCGGCTCTCCGGTGTCGTCGACATCCCGAACTCGTGCTCCACGGTCTACATCCCGACCGGTATCTTCGACTTCGACGTCAAGCCCAGCTCGGGGGGTCCGGCGCGGATCGACCCGGGCATCGGTGTACCGCGGGCCAGCGCCTGAGGCAGGTCGATCTCCGTGCTGAGCCGGCTGTCCTCGAGCCGGCTCAGCACGAGACACTGACCTCGTGAGGAGCGTGGACGTCTTCGACCCGGCGGTGTTCGCCCGCGGCGTCCCCCACCAGATGCTGCGGCAGCTGCGCGACGAGGCCCCCGTCGCCTGGCAGGACGAACATGCGATCGGCGACTGGCCCGCCGGACCCGGGTTCTGGGCGGTGACCCGCTACGACGACGTGAGATTCGTGCTGCGCAGCCCGGAGCTGTTCAGCTCCTCGCTGGGCGCGACGCAGATCCGCGACCCCGAGCCGGAGGATTCTGCCGTTCATCCAACGGATGATCCTCAACATGGATCCTCCGGAGCACCAGCGGCTGCGGACGCTGGTGACGGGAGCGTTCACCCGTCGTCGTCTCGAGCGCTTCGCCGACGACGTCGGCGCGCGGGCACGGGACCTGCTGGTCGACGTGGTCGACGACGGTCGCTGCGACCTGCCGGTCCAGGTCACCGACGCGTTCCCGCTGGCGAACCTCGGGGAGCTCATGGGCGTCCCGGAGTCGGATCGACACCTGCTGCTCGAGTGGACGAACCGGGTCATCGGCTACCAGGACCCCGAGCACGCCCAGGTGGTCCGGGACGAGCACGGCCGTCCGGTCAATCCACGCTCGCCGGCGATGCTGGCCGAGATGTTCGCCTACGCCGGCGAGCTCGCCGAGCACAAGCGCCGCCGGCCCGGCGACGACGTCATGACGGCCCTGGTCGAGGCCCGTGTCGACGGGGAACGTCTCGACGACGCCGAGCTGCAGATGTTCTTCTTCCTGCTCACCATCGCCGGAAACGACACCGTGCGCTCGGCCCTCCCCGGTGGCGTGCTCGCCCTGACCGAGCACCCGGAGCAGTACCAGCGGCTCCGCGAGAACCGGGACGCGCTGCCGGGGGCGATCGAGGAGATGCTGCGCTGGCACCCGCCCGTGCTGACCTTCCGGCGCACCGCCACGCGTGACGCGAGGCTGGGCGGGGTGGACATCGCCGCCGGGGACAAGGTCGTCGTCTACCACGTCTCCGCGCACTACGACGAGCGCCACTTCGACGACCCGTTCCGATTCGACCTCGCCCGGGATCCCTGTGACCACCTCGCCTTCGGGCAGGGACCACACCTCTGCCTCGGCGCACAGTTCGCGCGGCTGCAGATGCGCGAGTTCTTCACCGCCTTCCTCGACGTGCTCCCCCCGGTCGAGCTCGACGACACCCCACGCCGGTTGACGTCGAACTTCATCAACGGTCTGACGCACCTGCCGCTGCGCTGGTGAAGCCGACCACTTCTTCTCCACCCAGCCCCCACAGCGGGCACGTCGCGGAGTCAGGCGGCGAGGGCCACCGCCAGGATGGCCGCGACCACTCCTGCGGCGAGCAGGTCCCGGCGGCCGGGGCGCTGGTCGGGTCCGGCGACTGCCCCGAACCCGCCCCGAGCGTTGATCGCTTCGCCCATGTCCCCGGCGCGACGCACGGCCATCGAGCAGGCGAGCAGGGCGGTGCGCACACCGTGGCGCACCTGCTCCCGGAGGCGTGCGGGGACGCGTTCGACATGCCGACGCTGACCCAGCAGCAGCCACGTAGTACGTCCCTCGGCGAGCAGCAGCGGCATCAACCGCAGCCCGAGGGTGATCGTCGAGACGGCAGCTCGGGAACCGGAGCCCCGGACGAGGTGCTGGAGCAGGGGCGGGAAGGCCCCGAGCGGGGTGGTCGCCACCAGCAACGCGGTGCCGAGCAGCGAGACCAGGGTGGTGCCCAGCAGCAGCACGAGCCCCTCGAGGCCGCCGAGGCTCAACGAGGTGCCGCCGAGTTCGATCAGCGGGGGCCGCGTGCCCAGCGTGACCAGCGCAGCGGGCAGCAGCCAGAGCAGGAGCCATCGTGGGGGTCGCGGCACCGCGCGCCAGGGCAGGTGTGCGGCGAGGGCGCCGACGAACAGGACAGCGGCCGCGCCCGCCAGGGTCGACCACGAGGGATCGAGGGCCAGCGTGACGGCCAGCGCGAGCAGGGCGGCGACCTTGGTCCCGGCCCACAGGCGATGCAGCGGCGACGACCCGGGCACGGTGCGCAGCACCCCGGAGGCCGCGCGGCCCCGACGCTCCCGGCCGGATGCCGCCGGACGCGGGGCTCCCACGATTCCCGGCGGGCCCTCGAGGGTGCCGTCGGCCACCCGCACGGTGACGTCGGTCAGATCGGTCAGCGGCGCCGTGTCGTGAGTGGTCACCACGAGCGTGATACCTGCCGCTCGGGCGGCCGCGAGCGCGTCGTGCACCGCCCGGGCCGCCGCGGCGTCGAGTCCGGCGAGCGGTTCGTCGAGCACCAGAACCCGCGGGCCCGCCCCGAGCAGCCCGGCCAGCAGCACCCGGCGTTGCTCACCGCCGCTGAGCTCCTCGATCGCCCGTTCCCGGTAGAGCTTCGGGTCGAGCCCGAGCGCGGCCAGGGTGGTGTCGGCGGTGCGGGGGCCGACACCCGCGGCGTCGGCGACCTCCTCACCGACCGTGGAGCGCAACAAGGCGGTGCGGGCATGCTGAACGGCCAGCAGTGCATGGCCCCGCCCGTTGCGCAGCGGCGCGCCGTCGAGGGTGGCCCTCCCCCGCGTCGGGGAGGTCAATCCCGCCAGAACCCAGGCCAGGCTCGTCTTACCGGCTCCGTTAGGCCCGGTCACCAGCACCGCAGCGCCGGCCGGGACCGTGAGGTCCACCCCGGTGAGCACCGGGCGTCGCCACGGCGTGCCCGGATCATGGACGACGTCGACCCGCCGCAGACGCAGCGTGCCGCCGACCGGAGGTCTCGGTGGCCCCCAGCCCTGCCCCGCGGGCGCGGGCGTTTCGCCGTCCGCGCCGCTCAGCGCGACCACGTCGTCCGCGCCCTCGGTCCGGTCGTGGGTGAGGTGCACGACGGCGATCCCCCCTCGCCCACCGCCGGCCCCTGCGCCAAGGCCCGGTCCGTGCGCGAGGCTACGCAGCAGGGTCGTGACATCTTCGCGGCCTTGCGGGTCGAGCATCGCGGTGCTCTCGTCGCTGATCACCACCGTGGGGCGGCGCGCGAGCAGCGCCGCCACGGCCAGCCGCTGCAGCTGGCCCCCCGAGAAGGTGGCGGTCTCGGTCTCGCCGTGCCCAGCGAGCCCTACCTGGCCCAGGAGCTCCTCGACCGGTACCGGATGTCCGGGCGGCAGCCCCCAACGAAGGTCGTCGCCGGCCCGCACCCCGAGCACCTGGCTCTCCGGATGCTGGAAGATCATCCCGGTGCCGCCGACCCGCCCGAGCCCGGCGTCACCGGGGCGTTGCACCGACCCACCCGACGGTGCTTGACCCGCCAATACCCGGCCCAACGTCGACTTCCCGGCCCCGTTCGCGCCGGTGACCACGACGAACCGGTTGGCATCGAGATCGAGGTCCAGTCGACGACCCGAGGGCAGCACCACACCCCGTAGCCGCACCGGAAGCGGCGCGACCGGCCCGTCCCCACCGGCCGGGAGGCGCCCCGCGCGGTCGGCGGGCAACAGGCGTCGAACGGCCCGCAGCGGGCGGGCCAGCAGCAGCTTGAGGATCGTGAGGCCGACCAGCGTGCTCACCGCGACACTCACCGGCAGGGCCACCCACCACCAGTCGATCGCGGCGCGCACCACCTGGTCCCCGACGGCGACCAGAAAGTCGGGCATCCCGGCGTCCCGGGCCAGCCGTGCCGCACCCGACCAGGCGTTGCCCACCTGCTCGAGGACCAGCGCGCGGAGACCGTTGAAGACCGCGAGCACCGCCACGCCACCCACGCCCGTCGGGATCGCCACGGTCGCGACACCGGTCACAGCCGTGCGGACCGTGCCCCAGCCGCGTCGAGCGCCCACCCCGACCAGCCAGCCGAACAACCCGGCCGACACCGCGGACCCCGCCGGTCCCAAACCGCCCACCAGCAGGGCGATCACCCCCGCGGTGAGCACTCCGAGCCCCGCAGCGCGCCCCGGGCGCCGCAGCGCGAGCGCGGCCAGCGGAAACGCGGCCGCGACCTGCGCCAGGGGGCCGACCGGGACCAATCGGGTGAGCACGCAGACCACCGCGACGAGATCACCAAGAGCCGCCGACTCCGCGACCTCCACGGCATCCGGGGGCTCTGGAGATCGTCTCCGGCCTGGACCCCACACGCTGCACAGGATGCCCATCCCCGCCACCCCGGCACGTCTACATTGCGCGTGCCCGCCACTGTCGCCGGTAGGTCGCCGCGGTCACGTGACCTCCCTTGACCACGGGGCTGGCGTACACCGTGCCGTCCAACGGCGCCTGCCATCGAAGGATCGTGCTCGGCTCACCGCGTCGTGCGACCAACAGCGCGGTGCATCCTGGCGCTGCCTCCCCCCTCGCAGGCGAGGAGGGCTCTGATGAGCCTGCGAAGCTCTGGGCTTCGGAACGGAAGGTCGGTGACGCGATGACCATGGGAATGGCACTCGGCGGGTTGGGCGGGTTCAACGCCCACGACGCGGGTGTGCTCAAAGCCCTGTACGACCGCTCCCTGCGGCCCGACGTGATCACCTGTACCAGCGGCGCGATCCTGTGGGTGCACCAGTACCTGACCGCTCCCGAGCGGATCCCCGAGGAAGTCCGGCGGCAGACGGAGGCAGTGCGTGGGGGCAACGCACTGCTCGCGGCCGTGACCGGTATCCCCGGCGTCTTCGCTCCCGCCTACCTCCAGTACTGGCGACGGTGGCTCCGCCCGTGGTCAGAGGTCTCGATCAACGCGTTGCTCGACCGCCTGCTGCCCGCACAGCTCTACGTGCCGACCCGCCCCGCCAGCCAGTACCAGGCCGTGGCCACCACCTTCAACGAGGCTCCCGTCCCCATCCTGTTCAACGCGTTCGCCATCGGCCGAGGCCACGAGCTCGTGTTCACCAACCCGGCCGCAGCCGACTTCCTCGAGGTCACCGTCGACGACGGCCGAGAGCATCGCTGGCCTGGGCGGGACATCTCGACGTCCTATCGTTCCATAGACGCCAAGGCGGTCGAAGCGGCGCTGTGGTTGGTCCTCTACGGGTTTGGCGACACCTACCGGGGCGACACCGTCATCGACGGCGCCTACCACCGCCAGCTTATCGTCACCGAGCTCGCCCCCTGCGACGTGATCTATGCGGTGAAGCCGCAGAGCGACGCCTGGGCCGGCCGCCCCCCGAAAAGCTACTTCGACGTGCAGGACTTCGACACCGAGATGTGGTTCAACTCGTCCTACGCTGCCGAGGTCGCAGGACTACAGCACGCGACTGAGCCGCCGCAGGTCATTCCGATCACGATGAAGCGACCCCTCGGATACTTCAACTACTTCATCGAGCGGGAGTCGAACTACACCCACGCCTACGAACAAGCCAGCCACGTATTCACTCAGCCGACCACGGATGGCGCGGGCCGATGATCAGGTCGCGGCAGCGGAGTGGGGCTGAACCGGCCGGTCCAGGCGGCACGAGATTCCGGAGTCGCCGATCTCGTAGACGGTGTAGACCGCTCCGAGCGAGACCACCACGGCCAGCACCGCCACCACCACCGTGACCGTCGTTCCGCCCGGAAGCGCGGAGCTGCCGGCCGACACCCGTCCCTCCCTCATGGAACGTGGTGTCTTGCCACCGGACGTGGCGGCGCCGGGGCCACCCCGACCGACTTCGACGGGTGCCGCCCCCCGGGCTGCACGACGGCCGAGCAGCTCGCGGCCGGCGACGGCCAGCGCCACCACCGCCAGGGCCACCGCCCAGGGCAGCATGTCGTCACCCAGTTCGGTGTGCGCGCGCACCAGCGCGGTGGTGGGGATGTGGCGCTCGAGCCACTCCCCGGCCTGTGTGGTCAGCGGCACCGACACCAGGGTGACCACCGCGAGCGCCGCGGTAACGAGCCACAGCCGCCGCCGCGCCACAGGCCAGAACGCCACAAGCAGCAGCAACAGCGCTGTCAGCGGGACGAGCACGACGACGGCGTGCACAAGCAGTACATGAGCTGGTAGCCCACCAATGGTGGTCATTCTGACACCCCGCGGATGATCGACTTCGCCGGCGACCCCGCGACACTAGAAGACCCCCAACCGCCTCGGCGGCACTCTTACCAGTTTCCCACCCGACCCTTGCCCAATTCCCCACACGCCGGACAATCCGAGGGATTCTTCCCTGAGCTGGTGCCCATGTGAACCGTCAGGTGACGATCACCGTGCGGCGCACGGGTAGCGGGACGCGACCGGGGACCACCTCGAATCGAGCTTCCCTGAAACGGCAGATCTCTCCCACTTCGGGTTAGGCTAGGGCGGTCCCCGACGCAAGGGAGAAGCTGGTGGCACACCCGCCGTCGACGCGACCCAACGCACCGATCACGACGCCCGCAGCCCGGACGGGACCCCGCCGGCTGCAGATCACCGACCCGGACGATCTGCCGTTGCAGATGCGGCGGTGTGGTTTCGATCCCGACCCGGCGCTGACCGCGCTGCGCGAGGGCCCGGGCGTGACCCGGGTGGAGAACGCCTTCGGCATGACGTCGTGGCTGGTGACCCGGCAGGCGGACGTGCGGCGCCTGCTCGGCGATCCCGAGGCGTTCAGCAACGCCTGGTCGCCGGCGCAGTTGAACCAGGAGCTGGCTCGCGAGGTCGATCCGGAGCAGATGCAGGCCAACCGGCGGGGCAACCTGCTCGCCTACGACCCGCCGGAGCACACACGGCTGCGGCGCATGCTGACCCCCGAGTTCACGATGCGGCGGATGCGCCGGCTCGAACCGCGGATCGTCGACATCGTCGAGACGCACCTGGACGCCATGGAGACCGCCGGGCCGCCGGCGGACCTGGTCGCGCAGTTCGCGCTCCCGATCCCGTCGCTGGTCATCTGCGAGCTCCTCGGGGTGCCCTACGAGGACCGCGAGGAGTTCCAGCACCGCACCGGCCGTCTGCTCGACATCTCCCTCCCGATCGAGGAACGGAGGGGTTTGCAGATCGAGTCCCGGGCCTACATGACCCGGCTGGTCGAGCGCGCCCGCCGCGCCCCCGGAGAGGACATGCTGGGCATGCTCGTACGCGAGCACGGCGACGACCTCGACCAGGCCGAGCTGGTGGGCATCGCCGGCCTGCTGCTCATCGCCGGGCACGAGACCACCTCGAACATGCTGGGGCTGGGCACCCTGGCGCTCCTGCGGCACCCCGACCAGCTCGCCGTGGTGCGCGACGACCCCGACAGCGTGCCGGGCGCGGTCGAGGAGCTCATGCGCTGGCTGAGCATCGTCCACTCCGGAGCGCCCCGGCTGGCTACCCGCGACGTCGAGATCGACGGGGTCACGATCCCGCGGGGCGACCTGGTGGCCTTCGCGTTGCCGACGGCCAACCGCGATCCGGAGGTCTACGACCACCCCGACGCGCTCGACATCGGCCGCGGGACCATGAACCACGTCGGGTTCGGGCACGGTGTGCACCACTGTCTCGGCGCCCCGCTGGCCCGCATGGAGATGCGCATCGCCTTCCCCGCGTTGCTGCGACGCTTCCCGGGGCTTCGACTCGCCGTCGCCGACGACGACGTGGAGTTCCGTTCCTTCCACGTCGTCTACGGGCTCCGCTCACTGCCCGTCGCGTGGTGACGGCATCCTCTTTGCCGCTCGGACCCACCGGGATGTCACTGTGACTCGGCCGGGCCTCCCGCATCGCGGCGCTCACCGTGGGTGTCGCCGAGCCCCTCGAGCACGCCCGTTCTCTCACCGGGGTGGTGAGCCGAGCTGGCTCCAGAGGGCGGGGTCGGGTGGGCCGTACATCCAGAGGAAGACGCTGTTGACTCCGAACGAGGCGGCCACCGACCGCTTGACTTGGGCGCTGGCGGCGTCCTCGAACCACACCTCGTGCGCGGTGCCGTTGGGGTCGGTGTAGCGGAACCAGGGCGATTGGCTTGTCGGGTCGACCTGCACGGCTGCGCCGTGGCTGCTGGCCAGCTGCATCGCCTGCGTGTAGGAGATGACCTGGCCCTGGTTCCCGACCCAGTCATAGCCCGCGGTGTCGAGCCCGACGGAGAGCTTCTGCGGCGGGATTAGCGTGGTGGCGTAGGCCAGGACGTCGTGGACCCAGCCCGCGGGGGCGACCGGCCCGGGTGGGGAGGTGTCCCAGTGGTAGTCGTAGGTCATCAGCCACACCTGGTCGGCCGCGGCACCGATCGCGGCGTAGTCCTGGGCGGCGTCGCGGGGGTCGGTCCCGGCGTCGTCGGTCTTGGCGAACAGGGACACGGCCAGCGTCTTGTGAGCGGCGTGCAGCGAGGCGGCGAGTTGTTGGACGAAGGTGGTGAACGCCGTCCGGTCGCCGGCTTGGAGTTCCTCGTAGTCCAGAGCGATGCCGGCGTCGTTCTGGGAGACGGCGAGCTGGGTGATCGAGGCGATGTTGCGGGCCATGGTGGCCGGGTCGTGCAGCACCGGGGCCACGGCGTCGTAGGAGAAGTCGTCGCCAGCGTAATTCGAGACGCTGGGCATGATCGGTGCGTCCTGGGCGCGCAGCGTGGCCGTGGCGGCGTTCGCGGTGGCGGTGTCCTGGGGTGGGATGGTGGTGACGACGCTGCCGTCGGGCCCGATGTTGTAGACCCAGGGCGAGATCTCGTCGATCCTGCTGGGGCTGGCCGCAATCGCGGACGCGCCGGGCCCGAGGTCCCAGTAGGGGATGGAAGCGATGACCGGCGGCGGCGGAATCGGCGCCGCGGTCGCGCTCGCCGGGGGTGGTGTGGCGGCCGGAGAGGACGCCTGCCCCGTGGGTCGCTCGCGGGAAACCACGACGACCGCCGTCGCGAGCACGGCGGCCATGAGCAGTGCAACCCCCAGCGCGTAGATGTGTGACCCGCCCAGCGTGGTGGAGGGTGCACGACGGGGTTCGTCTAGGTCCGTGCCGGTGTCGTCGTTGGTGTGGGTTTCTGGGCGGACGCGGTGGGTCATGCCGCGGCCCTCCGGTGGGCATCATCATGGAGCAGCACCCGCAGCGTCACCCCCGCGATGCTCGTCACCAGAACATCACCCGTCCTCGTGCATCTGACGCAGAAGCACCTGGGGCAAACGCGCTAACGACGGCGTCGGCGGGTGCAGCGTCCGGTCCTCACCCAGGAGCGGGGCCAACGTGTTTCCTGATCAGGCCGGCCCGCCGTCGGCGAGGTCACATCGCTAGACCTTGATAGATACCCCGGCGGGTCAGCGGCCACCGAGCGGGCTTGCCCTTGCTGATCACGAACTGTGACAGCCCGAGATCGCCATACGCGAACCCGGCCTGCGACGCGGCGAGCCAGAGATCGCGCGTTCGGTAGAACTGCTCGTCGAACATCGCGACGATCTGTTGCCGGTGGCGTTGGTGTTCCTGCCGCCAGCAGGCGAGCGTGCGCGCGTAGTGCTGCCAAAGGTTCTCCCGGTCGAGCGACCAGAGCCCGCGGTCGGCGAGGTGGCGTTCGATCTGCGAGACCGTCGGCAGGTGACCCCCGGGAAAGATGTGCCGGTCGGCCCATGCATCGAGGGGCTTGTCGTGCTGTTCGGTGATGGTGTGCAGCACCGACACACCACCCTCGGCGAGCAGCGTGTTGAGCACGTCGAGGTATCGCGCCTGGCCGCCGCGGCCGACGTGCTCGAACATCCCGACGGTGACAACCCGGTCGAACGGGCCCCGCAGCCCCGGGTCTGTGGCAGTGGGGAGATCCTGGTAGTTGCACAGTTCGAACCGCACTCGGTGGGCGACACCCGCCCGTTCGGCGAGCTCCCGGGCCCCGGCGAGCTGCTCCACGCTCAGGGTGATGCCGACGACACGCGCCCCGTACCGGGCTCCGGCGGTCACGCCGAGCTGACCCCAGCCGCAGCCGACGTCGAGCAGCCGCTCCCCCGCTTCTAGCCGGAGCTTGCGCAGTACGTGGTCGATCTTCTGACGCTGCGCCTGCTCGAGCGGGTCATCTGCTTGCTCGAAGTAGGCACACGAATAGGTCAGGGTCGGGTCGAGGAACAACCGGTAGTAGTCATTACCGACGTCATAGTGCCGACTGATCTGGTCTCGCTGTCGACGGCGGTGATTCCGTTCGCGGCGATGGAGCCCGCGCAGCAGCTCACCAATCACCCCGAGCAAGTCCCGGTTGTCGCGTACGATCCGGAACAGTGGCAGGAGTTCGTCTTCGGCGACTTCGATCGCGCCCGTCGCGTAGGCCTCGCCGAACGCGACGCTCGCGCTGAGTGCGGCCCGGCGGATCACCGAGGGGTCCGCGATCCGAATCGTCACCGCCGGCGTGGGTGCCTGCGGCTCCACGTCGCCGTAGGTCCGCCGCTGCCCGTCCCAGTACACCACGGTGACCACGCCCTGCTGGATCCGTCGAAGCAGCAGGTCGAGGACCCGCCTCTCGAGCCCCGCGACCGGATCGACCCCGTCGACCCCGCGGCGCAGCACGGCCCTGAGTCCGCAGTCCGTTGCCTTCTTCAACATCGGTCTCTCCCTGCCCGACCGCTGGGAAATCACCTAAGTCGTTAGCGTAGTCAACAGGTCGGGCCCAGACGACCCCCGGCGACCGGCTGGCCGACGCGGTCCGGCCCGCCGCAGCACGGGCTTCCGACGACTCGTGATCAGGGCTCCCGGCTCGTTGCCCACTTCTCAGACGTGAGCGCGACCTGTCGGCGTCATGGGCGCCGCCAGACGTCCCGCTCGTGCATGAGCTCGATCTGCTTCTCGGTGACCTCGCGCCGGTACTCCGCGTGGTCGTAAGGCTTGCGGTCGAGGTAGAGATTCTTCGGGTAGATCGGGTCCCGGTAGACGATTTGGTACTGCTCGGTCGTCAGGTCTTTCATCCAATTGCCGAACTGGGCACGGGCCCGGAAGTCCCGAAGTGCCTGGATGTCGATCGTGCCCGCCATGTAGGTGGAGTGGCCGGCGTACCCGACCTCCCCGATCACTCCTCCTCGGTAGTCGCAGATCATGCTCGGGGAACCGAAGGTGTCGATCGGGATGTCGGAGTCGGTGTGCAGGTAGTACGTGCCGACCTGATTGGCCACCACGTACATGTTGTTGTCGAGCGCCCGGGCCTTGTTCTGGATCTCGTAGAAGCCGTTGCCCGCGTGCGGGTGCGGATACGGTCCGCGGTAAGCCACCTCGCAACCGTTCATCGCCAAGCCGCGGGCGTTCTCCGGGTACGACGCCTCGTTGGCCATCATCACGCCGAGGCGTCCGATCTCGGTGTCGGCGACGGGGTAGAAGGCGTCGAGGCCGTCGCCGTAGAGCTCGATCCACCGGTCCCAGACGTTGTGCGGGGTGAGCGAGTGCTCGACCGGCTGCAGCGGCACCACCTTGTAGTGCGTGAGCACGATCTCCTGCTGCGGGGAGATCGCGACACCGACGTTGAAGAAGCGGCCCGGGAACTCGGGGTGCCGCGCCTTCGCCGTGGCCATCACGTAGGCGTCGTACGCCGCGGCCATGCGCCCGAGCGCGTCGGTCTCCGGTCCCGGGATGTCGATCGCGCACTCCCGCGCGAACCACTCGTGGTCGTGGTCGAGGACCTCGTCGTTGAACCCCTGGAGGGCGCCTTCCGGAATCGTGATCAACCGGACGGGCAGCGCCATCGCCGAGAGCCACGACGCGGCCTTCACCAGGTGCTCGAGGTGCTCGAGGTTGTGCTTGATCTCGTCGCGGTACCGGATCCCGCGCATGGTCGGGATCAGACCGACCACCTGGTAGGGCTCGATCACGTGAGCACCCCCGTCCCTCCCGACCCGCACGGCACCCCCAGCGACGTCACCGCAAAGTAGAGGATGAAGGCGACGGCGACGACCCACACCAGGAGATGGACCTCGAGCACGGCAACGCTGCGAGACCGAGCCGGGTGGCTCACTGCTCGGGGCGGGCGAGGGCGCCTTGCCGGGCGGCCTTCTCGGGCCTCGGACATCGACCGGTCGTCCATGACCTGCTGCTTGGTGGCGTTCGTCAACAGACGGAGACGAAACTCCCGACCGCAACGTTGTTGTGTGACGCTTCTGCGACGAGAGAAGCCGATCTCGGTACGTACCACTGGTCCGGACGGCGTACGGGCAGGCTTAGTCTCGGAGCGTGACGGAAGGGTGAGACGCTGATGCCCAAGGTCGTCGACCACGCCCGTCGTCGGGCGGAGATCGTCGAGGCGACCTGGCGGCTCATCGCCGAGCGGGGTCTCGAGGGCACCACGATGCGCGAGATCGCCGCGGCTCTCGGGGTGGCCAACGGCGCGCTGACGCGCTACTTCCCCGGCAAGAACGAGATCGTGCAGGCCGCCTTCGACCACGCCGTCGACGCCACCGACCGACGCATCGAGCAGCGCCTCGGCGACCGGCGGGGCCTCGAGGCGGTGCGGGTGTTCTGCGAGGAGGTCCTGCCGCTGTCCGAGACCACGGTTCTCGAGGCGCGCGTGGTGCTGCCGTTCTGGAGCCGGGCGCTGACCGACCCGGATCTGGCGGCGTCGTTCGACCGGTCGATGGACCGCTGGCGCGAGCGTCTCGCCGACTTCTTCGCCCAGGCCCGCACCGACGGACGGCTGGCCGGCGAGATACCCGACGATCTCCTCGTCGAGCAACTGCTCGCCCTGCTCAACGGCGCCCAGGCCCTCACCGCGCTCTCCCCCGGCCCCGCCGGCGTCGATTCCCAGAGGCAGATGCTCGAGGCACACCTCGCCACCTTGTCCAGGACCGTCGCGGGCTCGGAGTCCGCGGGGCCCACCCCGGCGCGGGCCGACGGCCTGTCCCGCCGACCGGCCGGGACGCAACGGCGTGCGGGCGGGCAGGAGGAGAGCGACGACCAGGAGTTCCTCTCGTTCACCGAGACCGCCCTGCGCACCGCCGCCGAACGCCTGCCCGGAACCGACCTGCCGGCGATGCGACTGGTCCTGCTCCTGCACCGTATCGCCAACGCCGTCGTCTACGACCTCGAGTCGACCGTGCACCGCCCCGCCGGATGGAGCTGGTCGGCCTTCCGCCTCGCCTTCACGTTGTGGATCTCCGGGCCCCTGGAGTCCCGCGAGGCCGCGCGGCTGACCGGGATGAGCCGCGCTGCGGTGTCCAGCCTGACCAACACCCTGGTGGGCTCGCGCATGCTGGAGCGTTCCCCGGACCCGCGCGACGGTCGCGGCGTCGTGCTCTCGCTGACCGCCGAGGGGCGCGAGGGACTGGCCGAGACGTTCCGCGCGCACAACGAGCGTGAGGCCGAGTGGGCCCAGCTGCTCCCCGACGACGAGCTCGAGACCCTCAACCGCGTGCTGAGCACGCTCGCGGCGGCGGCGACGCGCCAGGACTGGGTCAACCGCCGCTGAAGCAGGTCGCCACGACACTCTGGCGTCGAACGTCGCCAGGCACTACCGTGACAGATACGTCAAACCTTTAACCAAACGTTGGTGGTCAAACCTCTGATCTCCTTGAAGGAGGACCTCACATGTCGTCCAAGCCGTTCGCATCGTCCGCGGACACCGCGCCCAAGGAGCAGACCCTCGACGTGCTCGCCGACGGCGTGTACGCGCTGACCGCCGAGGGCGACCCGAACATCGGTGCGGTGGAGGGCGAGGACTTCCTGGTGTGCTTCGAGGCGCTGGCCACGCCGGTGGCCGCCCGGAAGTGGCTGACCATCCTGCGCGAGCACACCGACAAGCCGGTGCGCTACCTGGTGCTCAGCCACTACCACGCGGTGCGCGTCCTGGGCGCCAGCGCCTTCGACGCCGAGGTCATCGTCTCCCACGAGATCACCCGCGACCTCGTGGCCGAGCGCGGGAAGCAGGACTGGGAGTCCGAGTTCGCCCGGATGCCGCGCTTGGCCGAGGCCGCCGAGAGCGTGCCCGGGCTGACCTGGCCGACACTGACCTTCGCCGACCGGCTGACCATCGACCTCGGCGGCGACCGCGGGGACCTGGTCCTGCAGTACCACGGCCGCGGCCACACCGAGGGCGACATCACCGCCTGGCTGCCGCGCCACCGGATCCTCTTCGCGGGCGACCTCGTCGAGGCCCAGGCCGCGCTCTACACCGGCGACGCCTTCCACCGCGACTGGGCCACGTCCACCCTGGACAACCTCAAGGCCCTGCGGGCCGAGCAGCTCGTCGGGGGACGCGGCGCAGTCAGCCGCGGCCACGAGGAGGTGGACGCCGCGGTCGAGCAGACCCGCGGCTTCATCGACGTGATGCTGCGCGAGGTCGCGGCCGTGCAGCAGCGCGGCGGCACGCTCAAGGACGCGTTCGACGCCACCCACGCCGCCCTGGCCCCGCGCTACGGGCACTGGCCGATCTTCGAGCACTGCCTGCCCTTCGACGTCTCCCGGGTCTGGGACGAGCTCTCCGGCGTCGAGCGCCCAGTCATCTGGACCGCGGCGCGTGACCAGGAGGTCTGGGCCCAGCTCCAGGACTGAGCCCGCCCGGGCCGACCGCACCCGGCCGCACTGCTCCCCCTCACCGCAGAGAGGTCCTCATGTCCCGACGGCTGGCCGACCCGGTCGTGATCGTCGGCGCCGGTCCGGTCGGGCAGACCACCGCGCTCCTGCTGGCGCGGTGGGGCGTGCCCTCGACGGTGGTCGATCAGCGCGCCGAGCGCGACAAGGTCGGATCGAGGGCGCTGTGCCAACAGCGCGACGTCCTCGACATCTGGGAAGCCGTCGGCGCCGGAGCGGCCATCGCCGCGGAGGGCGTCACCTGGACCACCGCGCGCACCTTCCACCAGGAGCGCGAACTGTTCAGCTGGACCTTCTCCGAAGCAGGCCGGCCCGCGTTCCCCCCGTTCGTCAACATCTCCCAGACCCGCACCGAGGAGATCCTCGACGAGCGCATCGACGCGGAGCCGCTGATCACCGTGCGCTGGGGTCATCGCGTGGTGGACATCGCCCAGGACGACGACGGCGCCACCGTCACCTGCGCCGCCCGCGGCGCCGACGACCCGGCCCGGCTGCGCGCCCCCTACGTCGTGGTCTGCGCCGGCGCACGCAGCGACGAACTGCGCACCCTGCTCGGGGTGAGCTTCGAGGGCCACAGCTTCGACGACCGATTCCTCATCGCCGACATCCGCGCCGAGCTCCCCGGCTGGGCCCGGGAACGGCGCTTCTACTTCGACCCGGTCTGGAACCCGGGGCGCCAGGTCCTCATCCACCCCTGCCCGGACTCCGTCTACCGCATCGACTGGCAGGTCCCGGCCGACTACGACCTCGACGCCGAAGCCACGTCCGGAGCCCTCGACCAGCGCATCCGTCGCATCGTCGGCGACACCGACTACGAGATCGTCTGGACCTCGGTCTACCGCTTCCACTCCCGTCAGGTCGACCGCATGCGACTCGGGAAGGTCCTCATCGCCGGGGACGCCGCGCATCTGGTCTCCCCGTTCGGCGCCCGCGGCCTGAACTCCGGGGTCGCCGACGCCGAGAACGCCGCCTGGAAGCTGGCCTACGTCCTGCACGGTTGGGCCGGCGAACAGCTGCTCGACAGCTACCACGACGAGCGCCACGCCGCCGCGGCGGAGAACCTCGCCGTCACCGGGGCCACCATGGACTTCCTCGTCCCGCCCGACGAGCTGCGCGCCCACCGCCGCCGCGACATCCTCCACCGCGCCGCGACCGACGAGTCGCTCCGCCCGCACGTGGACTCCGGCCGGCTCGCCGAGCCGTTCTGGTACGTCGCGTCCCCGCTGACCACCCCGAACCCGGAACGGCGATTCGGCGGACGACCCGAGCGCGGCGCCAGCCCGCCCGCGCTGCCCGGGGTCCTGGTCCCCGACGCACCCGTCCGCACTCCCGCCGGAGGTACGACACGGCTCCGGGCCCTGGCCCGCGACGGCTTCCTCCTGCTGGTCGCCCCCGGCGCCGAGACCGCCGCCGGGCAGGCCGTGCGTGACGCCGGCGCCGCGTCCGGTCCCGTCCGGGTGCTCGCCCTCGCCGAGATCGACCCCGACGGGGAGCTGGCCTCCGCGCTCGACGCCCGCCCGGGCGAGGTGTGGGTGATCCGCCCGGACGCCCACATCGCCGCCGTGCTGTCCGCCGAGGAGGCCGACCGCATCCCCGCCGTGCTGGCCCGCGCCGTGGCCGGTACTCCCACCGTGACCCCGTCGACGGACACTCGCCGCGACACCGCCGCCCTCTGAGGAGAACACCGTGCCCCACTACCGCCGCGCCGGGGAGGTCCCGGCCAAGCGCCACACCCAGTTCCGCACCCTGGACGGTGGCCTGTACTACGAGGAGCTCATGGGCGAGGAGGGCTTCTCCTCGGACTCCTCACTGCTCTACCACCGCGGGGTGCCCTCCGCGATCGTCGACGCGACCCCCTGGCAGCTGCCCGACCAGACCACCACCGAGAACGCCCCGCTGCTGCCACGCCACCTCGCGCTGCACGCCCTGTTCCCCGGCGAGGAGTACAAGCGCGCCGACGTCGTCACCGGCCGTCGCCTCGTGCTGGGCAACGCGGACGTCCGCATCTCCTACGTCGCCGCCGGCGAGACCAGCCCGCTCTACCGCAACGCCATGGGCGACGAGTGCGTCTACGTCGAGTCCGGCGACGCGGTCGTCGAGACCGTGTTCGGGCCGCTGGAGGTCCGCCAGGGCGATTACGTGGTCATCCCGCGCGCGGTCACCCACCGCTGGGTGCCCACCGGCTCCGAGCCGCTGCGCTGCTACGTGATCGAGGCCAACTCCCACATCGCCCCGCCCACGCGCTACCTCTCGCGCTACGGCCAGCTGCTCGAGCACTCGCCGTACTGCGAGCGCGACCTGCACGGCCCCGGCGATCCCGTCGTGGTCGACGAGACCGACGTCGAGGTCCTGGTCAAGCACCGCGGCTCCCGCGGCATCGTCGGTACCCGCTACGTCGTCCCCACCCACCCGTTCGATGTCGTCGGCTGGGACGGCTGCCTCTACCCCTACACCTTCAACATCTCCGACTTCGAGCCCATCACCGGGCGGGTGCACCAGCCGCCGCCCGTGCACCAGGTCTTCGAGGGCACCAACTTCGTCATCTGCAACTTCGTGCCCCGCAAGGTCGACTACCACCCGCTATCGGTGCCGGTGCCCTACTACCACGCCAACGTCGACTCCGACGAGGTCATGTTCTACTGCGGCGGGAACTACGAGGCCCGCAAGGGCTCGGGCATCGGGCAGGGCTCGATCAGCCTGCACCCCGGCGGACACTCCCACGGCCCGCAGCCCGGCGCGGTGGAGCGCTCCCTGGGCGTGGACTACTTCGACGAGCTCGCGGTCATGGTCGACACCTTCCGCCCGCTCGAGCTCGGCGAGGGCGGGCAGGCCGCCGACGACGGCCGCTACGCCTGGAGCTGGTCGGGGCGGGGACCTGCCTCCTCGACCACGCGATGACCTGGCTCGAGCTCCCCGAGGACACCCTCTTCGGGGCCGAGAACCTGCCCTCCGGGGTGTTCAGCAGCCCGGACGAGGACCGACGACGGGTCGGTGTCGCCGTCGGCGACCACGTGCTCGACCTGGGCGCCGCGTTGTCGGCGGTCGGCTCGCCGCACGCCGACCTGGTCGGGGGCGTGACACTGGACCCGCTGCTCGCCGCGGGCCGACCGACCTGGGACGCCCTCCGCGCCGAGCTGATCGAGCTGCTCGCCGACCCGGCGCGCGCCGGGGCACTGTGCCCGCAGCTGCACCCGCGGACGGGTTCGCGGGCGGTGCGGATGCACCTGCCCTTCACCGTCGGGGACTACGTCGACTTCTACGCCAGCGAGCACCACGCCACGAACCTCGGCCGCCTGTTCCGGCCCGACAGCGAGCCGCTGATGCCCAACTGGCGCCACCTCCCGGTCGGCTACCACGGCCGCGGCGGCACCGTCGTGGTCTCCGGCACCCCGATCGTGCGCCCCTGCGGGCAACGCAAGGCCCCGGGCGATCCGGCACCGACCTACGGTCCCAGCCGCCGCCTGGACATCGAGGCCGAGCTCGGCTTCGTCGTCGGGACCGGCTCGGCGCTGGGCACCCGCATCGGGATCGACGACTTCGCCGATCACGTCTTCGGCGCGGTCGTCGTCAACGACTGGTCCGCCCGCGATCTGCAGGCCTGGGAGTACGTCCCGCTGGGCCCGCACCTGGGCAAGAGCTTCGCCACGTCGATCTCGCCGTGGGTGGTGCCGCTGGCCGCGCTCGAGGCCGCGCGGATCCCGCTGCCCGGGCAGGACCCCCAGCCGCTGCCCTACCTGCGCAGCGCCCGGGATCCGGCACATCCGGGGTGGGGCTACGACGTCGAGCTCACCGTGGAGTGGAACGGCGAGCCGGTCTCCCACCCGCCCTACCGCTCGATGTACTGGTCCCCCGCCCAGATGCTCACCCACCTCACCGTCAACGGCGCCTCCACCCGCCCCGGCGACCTCTACGCCTCGGGCACCGTCTCCGGCCCCGACCGCGAGCAGCGGGGCGCGTTCATCGAGCTCACCTGGGGCGGCGCGGAGCCGGTCACCGTCAAGGGCGAATCCCGCACCTTCCTGCTCGACGGCGACGAGGTCACCATCTCCGCCACCGCCCCCGGTGGCGGTGACCGCCGCATCGGTTTCGGCGACGTCACCGGGACCGTCGCCCCCGCCGTCGATTGACTTCCCTCAGCCCGGGCTCAGGCGGACAGCCCCAGCACGCGCACGGCGTTGTGCTTGAGGATCTTCGGGCGGACGTCGGGTTTGATCTCCAGCCGGTCGAACGCCGTCATCCACCGCTCCGGCGAGAGCAGCGGGTGGTCGGAGCCGAAGAGGACCTTGTCCTGCAGCAGCGTGTTCGCGGCGTGCACGAGCTGGGGCGGGAAGTACTTCGGGGACCAGCCGGACAGGTCGATGTGGACGTTGGGCTTGTGAGTCGCCACGGCGATGGCCTCGTCCTGCCAGGGCACCGAGGGGTGGGCCATGATGATCGTCAGCTCCGGGAAGTCGACGGCCACGTCGTCGATGAGCATCGGATTCGACAGTCGGAGCCGGATCCCGCCCCCGCCGGGCATCCCGGAGCCGATCCCGGTCTGCCCGGTGTGGAACACGACCGGCACGCGGTGGGCCTGGGCCACCTCGAGCAGGGGGTAGGCACTGCGGTCGGTCGGGTCGAAGTTCTGCAGACTGGGGTGCAGCTTGAGGCCGCGCACGCCCTTCTCGTTGATCAACCGCTCGAGGTCAGCGGCCCCGGCCTCGCCCTTGGCGGGGTCGATGCCGGCGAAGGGGACCAGGATGTCGCGGTGGCGGGCGGCGCCGTCGGCCACCTCGTCGTTGGACAGGGCGGGGTGCTGCAGGAATGCCTCGGCGTCGACGGTGAACACCACGGCCGCCATGCGCGCGTCGCGGTAGTGCGCCGCGATCTCGTCGAGGGTGGGGGCGGCGGGGTCAGCACCGAAGTAGGCCGCGGCTGCCTGCAGGTAGGCCTCGGGCAGGCTGCGCCTCCCGGCGTCGTCGACCTCGATGTGGACGTGGACGTCGATGGCGTCCAGCTGGTCGGGGTCGATGCCGGCCGGCGGGGAGCTCGGGGCCGCGGGGTCGGTCACGGGAGGACCTCCGAGGGTGCGCGCGTCGCAGGGCGTTCACGCCGAGTGTGCCCGTCGGGTGGCGCGGCCGGCACGGACCGAGGCCCGCGAGGAATGGACGGGAGACCGTGATGGGCTCGTTCGATGTGCCGCTCGACGACGAACGCACCCAGCTCGACGCCTTCGTCGAGGAGTACCGCAGTGCCCTCGAGGCCGCGCTCGCCGGCCTCACCGAGGAGCAGGCCCGCCGCCGGCTCGTCCCGTCGGCGACGACGGTGCTCGGGCTGCTCAAGCACGTGACGTGGATGCAGCGGGTGTGGTTCGAGGAGTGCGTCGGCGGCACGTCCCGCCGGGACCTCGGGCTGGTCCAGAGCCCGGACGAGTCGTTCCGGCTCACCGACGCCGACACGATCAGCTCGGTCACCGCAGCTCACCGGGCAGCCTGCGCGACGGCTCGGACGGCGGTCGAGGATCTTCCGCTGGACGCCGTCGTGACCGGCCACCGGACCGGGCCCCGCACCCTCCGCTGGGTGCCCTGCAGGTCTTGCGGGAGCTGGCCCACCACTGCGGGCACGCCGACATACTGCGGGAACAGGTGCTCGGATCCGGCGCGCTCCGGGTGAACGGGGTCCGTGACGGGTGATCACGGGCGCGGGCAAGGCCCCTACTGCCGCGCGAGTGACCGCCGAGGCGGGCTCGCCGTCACACCAGGGCACACCAGACATCCCCGGAGCCGCCGTGGCCTGCCTCACGTGCCCCTGATCACCGAAGGCGGCACGGATCAGCCTCGCCCAGCACCTCCCGCTCCTGGCATGAGCCAGTCGCGATAGGCGGCCACGGCCTCGTCGAACTCGTGGCGAGCGGTGTAGCCGAGGTCGCGGAACGCCGCGGTGGGGTCGAGCGGGCCCGGCCACCGGGCCGCCGCGGCCGGATCGGGCGGCTCGGTCTCGGCGTCCACCCGGGGTTCGGCGGTCCGCACGGCCGCCACGACGTCGGCGACGGTGAGCACACCGCGCCCGGCGACGTTGTAGGCGCCGACCGCCTCGGGGTGGTGCAGCGCGGCGAGCACCGCGCAGGCCGCGTCGTCCACGAACACGTACTGCTGGGGAGCGTCGGCGGGCAGCGGCACTCGGGTCCGCCGGCCGGCGCGGGCGTCGAGGAGCAGCTGTCGCACCAGGCAAGCGGTGCTGCGGCGGGGACCGAACACGCTGACCAGGCGCAACGAGGCCGTCGAGACACCGTGGCGATGACGGTAGGCCTCGACCAGGTGCTCCCCGGCGGCCTTCGTGGCCCCGTACACGTCGGCGGGATGCAGCGGCGCGTCCTCCGCGACCGGCGTCCCGGTGGTGGACCCGTAGGCGGCGATGGAGGAGCAGTACACGAGTCGGGTCACCCCGTGGCGACGGGCGGCCTCGAGCAGGTTCCCGGTGCCGTCGACGTTGACGCGGATGACCGTGGCCGGGTCATCGGGGAGCACCATCGGTCCGGACACCCCGCCGGCGTGCACGACGGCGTCCGGGCGGGCGGCGGCGAAGACCTCCTCCAGGCGCGCGGGGTCGAGCAGGTCGACGGCGACCTGTTCGATCCCGTCGACGGACCGCGCCCGGAGGTCGGTCGGGAGGACGGGAACGCCATCAGCCTCGAGACGGGTCCGTACCGCGTAGCCGACCAGGCCGGCGGCTCCGGTGATGAGGACCCTCACGGCCCCGCATCCTCCCGCAGCGTCGCCCGCCCTGGACACGTCGCCGCCTACCGGGCGGTCGGCCCGCGTGGCTCTCGCTCAGGGGCCGGCGCGGCTGGTGTAGGTGTGTCCGGTGGGGGTGGTGGTCCGCACGGTGTGCGGGGTGTCCCCGAGGCCGTCGGCGACCAGGTCGACCTGCCAGCCGGGCATCTCGCGGACGTAGTTACCCCGCGCGCACACCCCGCGTCCGTTGCCCAGGCTGGTGGGCCCGCCGGCCCGTGAGGGCTTGATGTGGTCGTGGTGGCGGATCGGGGCATCGCAATGCGGATCCCGGCAGCGGCCGTGGTCGCGCAGGTCGATCAGCGCGGCGAGGAACCCGTCGAAGAGGCGTACCTTCGGGTCGCCCCCGATCAGGGTGCCGTGGGCGGGGTGGGAGAACAGTCGCCGCCACCACCGCTTCCCGCCGGTGGAGCGCAACAGGTCGGTCACGATCCCGGCCGGCAGCGGGCCGTGCCCGACCAGCTCCCCGGTGGCGGGACTGTCAGGGTCGATCAGCGCGTCGACCGGGAGCACGATCCCGACCTCGACATCCACATCCTCGGCGCGGGCTTGGCCGGTGAGGCGCTCGACCAGGGTGTCGGCCAGGATCTGGTCGCGGGTGCGGCCGCCGGTGTCACCGACCGCGATCAGCCCGTCGGCGTGCTGGCGCAACGCGGCCAGGCACGCCACGCCCTGCTCGACCGGCAGCAGCCCGGACAGCACGCTCATGGTGTCCGGCGCCGGGCGCAGCGTCACCCGACGATCGCGGCGGGCGGTGCGCCCGCGGGTGGTGAACCCCGCGCGGTCGGTCTCGTAGGCGATCCGCTTCACCGTCGCCTCGGCGTGGCGGAACCCCATCTCCTCGAGCCCGGCGTCGGCGAGTTCCTTGTCCACCGCGCGCCGCTGCGCCGCATCGAGGTGGGTCGTCTGCGCCACGATCGTCTCGGCCAGCCGCTCACTGATCCGCCCGGCGGCCAGCAGCGCCCGGGTGTGGGGCAGGTCGGCGGCCAGGGTCCGCGCGATCACCAGCCGCCGCGACCCCTGCCACGGCGAGACATGAGCGGCCAGCGCGATCTGCTCGGCGATCCCCCGGCCCAGCTTCTCCGGGTCCAGGCGCCCGGCCGCGATCTGCTCGGCCTGCTCGTCGACCTGGGTGCGCCCGAACGCCACCATCTCGGTGCGCTGCGCCGCCGCCACCGCGGCGCGGATCTGCTCCAGGACCGCGATCCGATCGATACGCGCCCCGACAGGCACCGGCGCATCCGTCGAGTCCTGCGCCAGCTCACCGAGGCGCGCGAGCACCGCGGCCAGCTCACCGCTGACCCCGTCACCCTCGCCGGTTGCCTCGCTCGAACACATGTTCGCACGATAGCGGGACCCCCCGACAACGTCGGGCGAACCGGGGAAGCGGGCACCTCGGTCACAGCCCGCGTCGGCGCCCGCCCCGTAAGGGACTTGCACTCCGGCGCGAGGTGCGGCTGGTCGACGTAGCCCGCGTCGGCCGCGACCTCGGCCCACGGCGACCCGCCGCGGTGCAGCGCGAGCGCCCGCTGCTGGCGCAGCACCCGCGTGAGGTGCTGCGGCCCGTAGCCGAACCGGGCGTGGCAGCGGCCGGGACGCCGAGAACCAGCCCGTGGAAGAAGCGCACCCCGACGTCGGGGCGGCACGACGCCGGTGCACGAGGTCCACTTCGCCGAGGTGGGCGAGCTCGACCGAGGTCAGCGCGCCGTGGGCGGCGTAGGCCTCCCCGACCGCGGCGAGCTCGATGGATGTCGGCACCTCACCACCGCGACGAACGGGCTCGGCCCCGTTGGACGTGCACGCCGACGAACTCCTCGGAGACCTACCCGGCTCAGTGCGGAACCTGGGCAGGAGCGTTCGTGATCACCTCGAGGTGGGCGGCCAGCGCCGGCCACGTGAACGGCCGCGCGGTCCACCCGACGTAGCCGTCCGGGCGCACGAGGACCGCGTCGCCGCCCCGCATCCCGTAGGCCCCGGCGAGGTCACCCGCCGAGTCGACGAGGCACGGTTCGCCGGCATCGGCGAACGCGGCGGCGAGGTCCGCCGCCACGACCGCGTGCACGCGCAACGGCAGAACGGACGAGGCGGCGTGCTCGCGCGCCGCCGTGACCTCGGCGAGCTGAGCCGGATCGTCGACGTAGGCGAGGAGGGCGAACTCGGTGTCGGCGAGCACCGCGTGCAGCCGGATGGGGTCGGTGACCGTCGTCCGGCGAAGCCCGCGAGCATCGGGCGCCCGCTCTCCCGGCCTGACACCGAGCGCCTCGCCGCCGGCCCCGACGATCGGGCTCTCGGGGTAGGCCACCAGCAACTGCGCCTCGCGCCGCACCATCGTCGCCGGATCGAACCCCTCGCGGGCCTGGCGCACGGTGCGGCCGACGACCTCCTCGCCCACCGGATGGCGCTCGGCGTGGTAGCTCTCGAGCAGCGCGGGCGCGGCGATCCCCTCGACGACGAGCGCGAGCTTCCACCCGAGGTTGAGCGCGTCATGGATGCCGGTGTTCATGCCCTGGGCGCCGGTGGGCGGATGGATGTGTGCCGCGTCGCCGGCGATGAAGACGCGCCCCAGGCCGTAACGCTCGGCGAGGCGGTGGCTGATCCGGAACACCGACGACCAGCGCACGTCGGACACCGTCGTCGGCTCGGGGGCCAGGCGGTCGACCGCCGCCTGCAGATGGTGGAGCTCCGGGGCGTGCGCGGATTCCAGACCGTGGGCGATCCCGTCGCCGGGGCCGTCGCCGGGGTGGCTGCGCAGCTCCGGGGCCGCGAGCATGGAGATGCGGTAGCGCCCGTGCTCGGGGAGCGGGACGGCGACGAGGATCTCATCGGGACCGTCGGCCACCGAGCGGGTGATGCGGACGCCGTACCCGGTGGGGACCGACCAGTCGAGGACGACGTCGCCGAGCATGTACTCCTCGGCGAAGGCGTCGCCCTCGAAAGCCAGCCCGAGGCCCTTGCGCACGACGCTGTGAGCCCCGTCGGCCCCCACGAGATAGGAGGTGCGCACGACCTCGTCCCCCGCGGGCGAACGCAACCGCAGCGTCACCCCCTCGGCGTCCTGGTCGAAGCCCACCAGCTGCGTCGAGCGCTCGACCGTCCCGCCGTAGCGCCGCAGCTCGGCAGCGAGCAGGCGTTCGGTGGTGTACTGCGGGAGCGTGGTGAAGCCGTAGGGCACGTCGGGCGGCAGGTGGAGCTCGTTCCGCGCGACCTGCTCGTCGTCCTGGTAGACGATCAGGCCACGCAGCGCCCGCACCTCGTCGAGCGCCGCGGTGAGCATCCCCGTGCGCTCCCAGTGCTCCAGCGTGCGCGGCTGCAGCCCGACGGCCTTGGCGTAGCGCCGCGGCGCGGCGAGCTCGTCGATCACCCGCACCCGGACGCCCCGCCGGAGGAGCTCGATAGCGGCGGTCAGACCGACCGGGCCGGCTCCCACGACGACGACCGCTTCGGCCATGACGCCCCCCTCGTTGCGTTATGTGCGCGCTGCGACGGTGCGCGCTGCCAACGCCTGGTCCGATCGAGTCGTCCGATCGGCCGAACTGAGACGATCAGTACAACGCATCGTTCGAGAGGCCGTCAACGCCCGCGGCGCTAGACCAGGGTGGTTCGCGTCCGTCGGTCGGCCCGCCCGACGATCAGTCCGTGGTCGGGTCGAGGTCGTCCAGGTAGGCGCGCAGGTCGGCGTGGTCCTCGGCGCAGGCCGGGCAGCCCTGCAGATGTGCAGCCATCCCGGGGTGCGCCGCGGCGGCGGCCGCGTCGCCGGCGGTGCGCTGGATCTCGACGTGGGCATCGAGGGCGTCGAAACACTGTTCGCAGGTCAGTTCGGGCGCCGCAGGCCCGAGCAGGCGGGCGAGGAGGGCATCGGTCTCGGTCACGGGTCTCCTCCGTCCAGCGCGGCCCGGAGCTTGCGGCGGGCATCGTGGAGGGTCTTGTAGATGGCCCCGCGGGTACTGCCCAACCGTTGGGCGAGGACGTCGATGGGGACCTCCTGCACGGTCAGGGCGAGCAGCACGTCGCGCTGGTGATGGGTGAGCCGGCTGTCGATGACGGCACCGACGGCAGCCAGGGCCTCACGCGCCTCGAGGTCGTGCTGCGCACCACCCGCGGTGTCGACGAGCACCGGCCAGTGCTCGGGCGTGAGCGGGACCTCGCGGCCCTGCCAGGACAACCGGCGGAGGGTGACCGCTGCCTCGAGCAGGGCGAACTTGTAGGCCCAGGTGGTGAAGCGGCTGGCGCCGCGGTACTCGTCGAGCTTGGCGAGCACGGCGACGAGGGCGTCGTCGGCGCTCTGCTGGGCGAGGTCGGCGTGGTCACCCCCGCGCAGCCCCGCACCGCGTCGGTGGATCTCGAAGCGGGCGGCGGCGAGCAGCAGCCCGTGCAGTTCGGCCACGGCGACGGCCCGTTCCGGATGGTGGGGACGCAGCCGCTCGACCCACGCGCGTGACTCGTCGTCGGGCCCACCGGCATCGCGGTCGGGCAGGCATCGCGGCTCGGTGCTCGGGTGCGGCGAGGTCATGGTGGCGAGGCCGATCCCGGGGTCGATCACGACGGCCGTCCCGCGTCGGAGAGTGGCGCGACGATACGCGCGGCCAGGTGCGGAGGGCAGCCCCGGTCGGTGAGGGTCATCAGCGCGTGGAGGTCGTACCCGGGATCGGCCGCGAGACGCTCGGCCAACGCCGCGGGGAAGCCGGCGGCGAGCAGACAGCTGACGCGCCAGTCGTCGGCGTGGGGCGTCGGCGGTTCTCGAGTGGTGGGCACACCCGATATGCGTCGGGCACGCCGCTGGTCTTACCCGTGGATGCGGAATCGTGACGGTGCGCGCGCGTGCGGACCGATCCCGGCGGAGAGGGCGACACAGCGGGGTAAGACCACCCCTCGCGCCGACGCACACCTCTCAACGGGTCGGCATCCCGCCCGCCCACCACCCCGAGGGGAACGCCATGTCGTCGACCGACCTCCATGCCGCGCCACGAGCGGACGCCGGCCGCGTCTCACGCCCGGCCCGCGAGAGCTTCCTCGTCCTCCGGCTCGGTTTCACCGTCCTGCCGATCGTCTTCGGGGTGGACAAGTTCACGAATCTGCTCGTCGACTGGAAGCAGTACCTCGCGCCGTGGCTCGTCCACCTCGCACCCTTCGACCCGACGACGATCATGCACATCGTCGGCGTGGTCGAGGTCGTGGCGGGTCTGGTGGTCGCCCTCAAGCCTCGCTACGGCGCCTGGCTGGTCGCCGCCTGGCTCGTCGGCATCATCGTCACGCTGCTGACCTCGCCCGGCTGGTTCGACGTGGCCCTGCGCGACCTCGGCCTCCTCCTCGCCGCGCTGACCCTGGCGCGCCTGGCGGCGGTGTTCGACCCCCCGGGGCTGACCGTCAGCCTGACGGGGCTCACCCACCGGGCGGGCCGATGAGCGTCCACGCCATCGACTCCGCCACCGACGGCTCACCCGGTGAGTCGGACGCAGCACTCCCCCGTCCGTGGCGACAGGGTCGCGGTGACGGAGTCGGCCTGGAGGCCCGCGAGGAGCCCGGTGATCAGGGCATGGTTGAGGGTGCAGACGAGCTGGGGCGCGGCGGCGGCGTGCGGCTGGAACGGGCAGTTGCACAACCTCAGCGCGGTGGGGGTCTCGCGGCGCGGCTCGAAGCCCAGCGCGGACAGCACCGACGCGACGGCGCTCAGCCCGCGTTCGACGCCGAGGCGGCCCGGACGGGTGCGGTCACGCTCGGCGGCCCCGAGCTCGAGACCCCGCCGACGGGCGACCGTGGCGACAGCGCTCGGCGCCGCCCCGCGGGCGTCCGGATCGCCGGGGGGTTCCAGGGCCTCGAGGAGGACGCCGACCAGCAGATCGGGGCAGCGGGCGGGGATGCTGACGCGGACCTCGGCGTCGCCGGCGCGATAGAGCTTGGGTCGGCGCCCGACTCGGCGGACCTCCCCGGGTCCGGCGACCTCGGCGCGCAGGAGCCCGACCTCGACGAGCTTGTCGAGGTGGAAGGCGGCCAGCTTGCGGGAGATGCCCGCGGCGGCCGCCGCCTGGTCGCGGCTGACCGGACGTGCCGACCCGCGGACGAACTCGTACATCCGCCGGCGGGACTCCTCGCCCAGCGACGCCACCGCCGACACGGCCCGCGTCGTCGGCAACGCGACGGACGAGGGCGGCGCGGGCCTCGGGTCGGGATGCACGCGAGGAGCGTACGTCCACGACGGGGCCGCAGACCATGACCAAGAGGCGTGGGCGAAACGGTGACCAGCTGCCGGATGGAAGGGTGCTTGACCGACGACGGGACGAAAGACCAAGCTCTGTTTCTCCAATGCGGGCCGGGCCACAGGGCGGAGACTGGTCGTGAGCAGTGAGACGAACGGCCGCTGGTCGGCGTGGGCGCCGGCCCCGGTCCCGGAGCCTCGAGCGGCGTTGCGGGTGGTGCCGCCCACCGCCGAGGTGGACCTGGTGGCGGCGGAGCGAGCGGCCGCGCAGTTCATGCAGGCCCTGGGGCTCGACACCTCGGAGTCCGGCCTGCACCGCACCCCGCGGCGCGTGGCCCGGGCCTACGCCGAGCTGTTCAGTCCTCGGGAGTTCGAGCTGACCACGTTCCCCAACGACGAGGGATACGACGAGCTCGTGCTGGCGCGACGCATCCCGGTGCGCTCGGTCTGCGAGCACCACCTGCTGCCCTTCGTCGGCGTGGCCCACGTCGGCTACCTGCCCGGCACCCGCATCCTGGGGCTGTCGAAGCTGGCGCGGGTCGTCGAGCACTTCGCGTGCCGGCCCCAGGTCCAGGAACGGATGACGGTCCAGGTCGCCGATTGGCTCGCGCGGCACCTGGAACCGAAGGGCGTCGGCGTGGTGGTGCAGGCCGAGCATTCGTGCATGACGTTGCGCGGCGCCCAAGCGAGCGGAGCCGACACCGTCACGTCGGCCCTGCGCGGTGCCCTGCGCGACGACGCCCGGTCACGACAGGAGTTCTTCGCGCTCACCGACCGGGCCGCCGGCTGAGCAGCGCGCACCGGCCCACCGAGAGGACTGATGACCGTGGTGTTCCGTATCCAGCCCCACGTCCGGCTGCAGGAGTGGGTGGCCGAGGAGCACGGCCTCTTCCGCGCGGAGGGGCTCGAGTACGAGTTCGAGCCGACGGGCTTCGCCGCCGGGACCAGCGACGTGGGACACGACGACCCGCACCCGGACGTGCGCAGCGGCGCCCTCGAGGACATGGCACGGGGCCGGGCGGCAGAGGTCTCGTGTGCCTGCCACTGGGCGGTCAACGCCGCCGCCAGCGAGCACCACGGCAGGATGTACGCCAAGGCCTACTCGGTCTGCCCCGCAGGGATCTTCGTCGCACGCGACTCCGACGTCCGGGTTCCCCGGGACCTGGCCGGCGTCGAGGTGGGCGTGGGCTACCACTCGGGCAGTCACTACTCGGCCCTGCAGGCACTCGAGCCCTTCCTCCCCCGCGACGACATCCGGCTGCAGTTCGTCGGCCGCCCCTTCGACCGGGTCCGCCTCCTCCTCGACGCGAAGCTGGCGGCGGTCAACGTGTGGGGCGCCGGCGCGTACGTGCTCGAGCAACGCGGGTTCACGAAGCTCGTCGACACGACGTTCGTGATGGGCTTCTTCGTGTCGCCGAGCGCAGACCCGGACGACGTGGAGCGCTACTTCCGTGCCCTCCTGCGCGCCCAGCAGGAGATCGACCTCGAGCCGCAGCGCTACGCCCACTACTGGGGCCGAGAGCTGCCTGCCGACCTCGCCGACCTCGCGGACGTGCGCCGCTTCGGACCCGGGGAGCGGGTCGTCCCCCAGCCCTACACCCGCGAGATGTTCGAGCGGTCGCACACCTGGATGCAGACCTGGGACCTGCTCGACCCCGGCATCGCCGCGGGCGCACGCTACGACGACGTCGTCCTGTGAGACCCCGTCTCCCGACCTCGGCCGACGGGAGGACAGGTGATCACTCTTGATCGCTTGGTGAACGTGCTGGCGAGCAGCGGGGCGCGCCTGGTGTGCTGCCCGCGGTCCCGGGACGTCCTGCTCCGGAGCCTGATCGTGCACGATCCCACCGACACCCGGACCGCGACCGGCGACGTCTTCCTCGCGGTGGGTGTGGACACGCCGGATCGGGCAGTCCACCTCGCGGCCCAGGCGCGAGCCACGGTCGTCATCCTGAGGGCTTCGACACCCCTGGAGCGCGGGGTTCAGGAGACCGCCGAGGAGTCCGGCCTGGCGGTCGTGCTGGCCGAGCCCGCGGCCACCTGGAGCCATCTGATCGGGCTGGCCTACGGGCTGGTCCTCGAAGGCCGGGAGACCGAGGCGGGCCGCGGGCCAACGGATTCGTTCGCCCTCGCCGACACCCTCGCCGCCGCCGTGGGCGGACCGGTCGTCATCGAGGACCAGCTCTCCCGAGTCCTGGCCTACTCCAGCCTCGACGACGCCGTGGACGCGGTCCGCTCGCAGACCATCCTCGGCCGGCGGCTCCCCGAGACGATCCGTGGGGTCTTCGCCGAGCGCGGGGTGTTCCGGCATCTCGCCTCGTCGGACGATCCGTTGTTCGTCGAGCCATCGGCACCCCACGGGCTGGGAGGGCGCATGGTGGTGGCGGTGCGGGCCGGACGCGAGCTGCTCGGCTCGCTGTGGGTGGAGTCCACCGCTCCGTTCGACGAGCACCGGTGCGCGGTCCTCGAGGACGGCGCGCGGACCGCGGCGCTGCACCTGCTGCGTTCGAGAGCGAGCGCCGACCTGGAACGTCAGGTCGAGTCCGATCTGGTCGCCCGACTGCTGGAGGGTTCCGGCGACGCCCACGCCATGATCAGCCGCTTGGGGCTGGCCTCCTCCGCCCTCCGGGTGGTGGCGCTGCAGGCACACGTGCAGGAGGAGCAGCACGCCGCGGTCCTGCTGGTCTTCGAGCACGTCACCACCGGCTTCGGGTGGTCCCGGCCGGGCCGCAGCGCACTGTTCGCCAACACGGTCTACACGGTGCTGCCGACGAGGGACGACACGCCGGACGCTGCGCGCCGGTGGGTCGAGTCGGTGCGTGCGGCACTGCCCCACCACATCACCCTCTTCGCGGGGATCGGGGCGCCCGCGGACGCGGTCACGCTTCCCGCGAGCCGGCGCGAGGCGGACGAGGGGCTGGCGCTGCACGTGTCCCGGCCCGAGTCGCCGCCGGTCGCCTACGACGAATCGTGGGACCGGATCCTGCTGCGCCGGCTGCGTGCGGTCGCGGCGGACGGTCGGGTCCCCGCGCGGGGGCCCGTGGTCGAGCTTCGACGTCACGACGACCAGCACGGCACCCGGTACGTCGAGACCCTCCGAGCCTGGCTCGCTGCTCACGGCGACATCGTCGCGACCGCCGCGCAGCTGGACGTGCACCCGAACACCGTGCGCTACCGACTGCGGAAGATGAACACCGCGACCCGCCTCGCGGTGGACCGTCCCGAACAGCGCCTGGCGATGTTCATCGCCCTGGCCGCGACGGACGACGACCAACCCTGACCCTCGCTTTGGCGCTCGCCACCATGAATGCGAGGCGGGTTTGTCCGTCGGCGACAAGGGTCAGCACCCGCCGCCGCCCCACCCTGGTCTCACGGAGAAGGAAGGGCGGACAGTGGAGATCGAGCGGGGCCCGCGGGCCGTCGTGGTGGGTGTGGACGGGTCTCTCGGTGTGCTGCCGGCGGTGAGCTGGGCCGCCGTCGAGGCGGCGTACCGGGGTGTGGACCTGCACCTGCTGCACGTCGAGCGCGCGGACCGGCAGAGCTCCGCGGAACCTCGCCGGTGGCTGCATCGGGCGTTGGGCACGGCTGCGGCGGTGGCGCCGGACGTGGCGGTGACGGTCATCAGGGAGAAGGGCGCCGTGGGGCCTGTCCTGGCGAGGTACACCGAACGGGCCTGCCTGCTCGTGGTGGGCGGTCGTCGCCGGGCGGACGGCGGGCCTTCCGAGGGACGGACGGCCGCCGAGGCGATCGGCCGTGCCGGGTGCCCGGTGGTCGTGGTACCGCCCCGGCGCACCGGAGCGTGGGCTTCCACGCCCTCGAGCCGGCCGGTCGTGGCCGTCCTTCGGGCGGCGGCGGACGGCCCCGCCCTCGACCTCGCCGCCGAGACGGCTGCTCGCCGCGGCGCGCCCCTGGCGACCCGGCTCGAGCCGAGCCAGGGCCTCACCACCTCGCTCCGGGCCATCGGGCGAGGCGCGCAGTTGATCGTGATCGCGCCACCACGAGCGCCCGGTCCGGGCCGATCGTGCGACGACGTCGAGGACCTGCCGGGTGAGAGTCCGTGTCCGGTGATGGTCGTGCCGGTCGGTGCCCGGTCGGCCGATGGGTCCCGCGACCGCTCGACGGGCCACCTCCCGGGACGAGCGTCCCGGCTGTTCACCCCGCTACCCGTCAGACACGGAGGTCCCGGAGATGACCGCGAACGGCCAGGCCTGGTTGAGCGCGCACGGATGTGAGCAGGTCAGGGACGAGCTCGACCGGCTGCTCCTGGCGCATCGAGCCGGCTTCCGCGCCGGCGACGACGCCGACGCCTGGGCCCGGTACCGGTGGCGGGAGCGCCGGATACGGCACCTCCAGGAGCTCCTGTTGACCGCGGAGATCGGGATCGCACCGCCGGACGACGGGGTCGTCGAAGCCGGGATGATCCTCACGGTGCGCTTCGACGGCTCTCCCGAGGAGGAGACCGTCCTGCTCGCCGACGGCGCTGCCGCGGTCACGTCCGACGTCGAGGTGTACTCGTCCGCGTCACCGATCGGGCGCACGCTGCTCGGCGCGCGCGAGGGAGAGACTCGGGTCTGCGGGCTCCCGGGTGGTCACACGGTCTCCGTCACGGTGCTCACCGCGAAGCCCTACCTGTCAGCGGGCTGATCCCACCCGGGACGAACGACTCGTTCGTGGCTTCTATGCGCACGAACGAGTCGTTCGTCCCGGCGGGGATCCCAGCGGGCCGGGATGCTCAACGGGGCCCGCCGGTCGGCCAGGCCTCGCAGCCCCTCGCCCAGCACGTGGGGCGAGGTCAGCGGCATCGCGAGGCCCGGTGAGAGGTAGCCGGCGTTGCCCCAGGAGGCTCCGGCTCCGACCTCGTCCCGGTCGACCACCGTGACATGGACGCCGCGGTCCTGCAGGAACCACGCCGTGCTCAGACCGACGATCCCGGCGCCGACGACCACCGCGCTCCGCGGTGTGATGTCGCCCCTCGACCCGGACATGACCACCTCCAGGGACTGCTGCTCGTCCCTCGACGATGGCCGGGACGACACCCCGCGAGGCTGTCGTCCCATGACAATCACCCGGCCTGGATTCGTCCCTAGCCGGGTTGCAGCCGAGGCGCGGCGGGCCGCAGGGGCATGTGCCGGTTGACGTCCTTGTAGAGCAGGTAGCGGAACCGTCCCGGTCCGCCGGCGTAACAGGCCTGTGGGCAGAAGGCCCGCAGCCACATGAAGTCGCCCTCCTGGACCTCGACCCAGTCCTCGTTGAGCCGGTAGACGGCCTTGCCTTCGAGGACGTAGAGGCCGTGCTCCATGACATGGGTCTCGGCGAACGGGATCACCGCGCCGGGTTCGAAGGTCACGATGGTGACGTGCATGTCGTGACGCAGGTCGGCCGGGTCGACGAAGCGGCTGGTCTTCCAGCGTCCATCGGTGTCGGGCATGGGGACCGGGTCGACGTCGCGTTCGTGGGTCACGAACGCCTCGGGGGTGTCCAGGCCGCTGACGGCCTGGTAGGTCTTGCGGATCCAGTGGAAGTGCGCGGTCTCCTGGCCCTCGTTGGCGACCGACCAGTCGGTTCCCGGCGGGATATAGGCGTAGCCGCCCGGGTCGAGCTGGTGCTGCTCGCCGTCGAGGGTGATCCGTAACGTGCCCGCGGTCAGGAAGAGGACGCCCTCGGCCTCCGGGTCGGGTTCCGGTCGGTCGCTGCCGCCGCCCGGCGAGACCTCCATCATGTACTGCGAGAAGGTCTCGGCGAAGCCCGACAGGGGTCGGGCCAGCACCCAGAGCCGGGTGCCGTGCCAGAACGGCAGGTAGCTGGTGACGATGTCGGAGTTCGTGCCGCGCGGGATCACCGCGTAGGCCTCCCGGAACATCGCCCGGTCGGAGAGCAGCGCGGTCTGCGGCGGCAGTCCGCCACGCGGGGTGTAGTAGGGCGCGGCAGTCATGATCCACCTCGTGGGTCGGCGTGGTGTGGAGGGTCGGGAGTGTGGCTCATGCCTGCCCCCGGGTGATCAGTTGGCCGTGGGGCTCCTCGCCGGTGACCCGTCGTCCGCGCAGCCAGGTGCTGCGCACCACCCCGGCCAGCGGGCGCCGGGCGTAGGGGGTGATCCGATTGCGGTGATACAGACGGTCCGGGTCGACCACGAACGCGTCGTCGGGGGCGAAGACGGCGAAGTCGGCGTGGTAACCACGTTCGATCTGGCCCTTCTCGTGCAGCCGCGCGACCCGCGCGGGCACCTCGGCCATCCAGCGCACCACGTCGGTCAGGGCGTGCCCGCGCAGCCGCGCCTCGGTCCAGATCGCGGGCAGCCCCAGCTGCAGCGAGGAGATGCCACCCCAGGCTTTGCCGAAGTCACCGAGATCGAGCGCCTTGAGCTCGGGGGTGCAGGGCGAGTGGTCCGAGACGATGCAGTCGATGTCGCCGCGACCCAGAGCCGCCCAGAGCTCCTCGCGGTTGTCGGCTTCCCGGATCGGGGGGCAGCACTTGAAGGTGGTGGCGCCGTCGGGGATCGCCTGGGCTTCGAAGACCAGGTAGTGCGGGCAGGTCTCGACGGTCATCGCGATGCCTTCGCGGCGTGCGGTCCGGATCATCGGGACCGCATCGGAGCTCGACAGGTGCAGCAGGTGGATCGCGGCGCCGGTGTGGCGGGCGGCTTCGATGAGGTGGGCGATCGCGACGTTCTCCGAGCCCCGCGGCCGGGATCGTAGGAAGTCGGCGTATCGGTCCCCGGCCGCGGCCGGGGCCCGTTCGATCGCGGTCCGGTCCTCGGCGTGGACGATCATCGTCGCTCCGTAGGAGCGCAGGACGCCGAGGTAGGTCTCGAGCTCCTCGGGGCTCAGCGGGGGGAACTCGTCGACCCCGGACGGGGTCATGAAGCACTTGAAGCCGAAGACCCCGGCGTCGTGCAGGCCGCGGAGATCCTCGAGGTTGCGGGGGATCGCGCCGCCCCAGAAGCCGACGTCGACGTGGCACTGCCCGTCGGCGGCTCGGCGCTTGACCTCCAGCGCCGCCACCGTGCAGGTGGGGGGGAGGCTGTTCAACGGCATGTCCAGCAGGGTGGTCACGCCGCCGGCGGCCGCGGCGCGGGTGGCCGTGGCGAACCCTTCCCACTGGGTGCGGCCGGGCTCGTTGACGTGGACGTGGGTGTCCACGAGCCCGGGCAGCAGCACCTCGTCGTCGCCGAGCTCGAAGGTCTCGGCGCCTTCCAGGCCGGCCTGCAGGGGTTCGATGGCCACGACGACACCGTCGCGGACCCCGACGCAGCGCGCGACCTCCCCGGCCCGGGTGATCACGCGCGGTGCACGGAACACGAGGTCGTAGTCGGGCATCTCGCTCCTTCGTCCTCAGCCTGTCCTCAGCGGCTCGCGTGGGCTCGGTAGGCCCGCCAGCCCCCGTACTCCGAGATGTCGATCAGACCGGTGCCCGCCCGGTAGGTGACCTCGCGGAGCAGGACGACCAAGCTGGCGCGACCGTCGTCGAGCTCGAGCACCCCGAGCTCGAGCTCGGGCGGTTCGGTCGGCATGAACTGGTCGCGGACCACCTCGAGCGGGACCTCGTAGAGCTCGCCGTCGATGCTGACCCCATCCTGGTCGACCGGCCACAGCGCGGGGAACTCGTCGCGCACGGAGAAGAACCGGTATCGGGCCGCGGTCCGGGCCGCTCCGAGGAACGGGAGCCCTTCGATGCTGTGGTGCACCGTGCCCCCGCTCATCCCTTCCCCGTTGACGAACAGCGGCACAGTGGTGCTCGCGGGACTCATCGGTCGGTCCTCTCCTGGGTTCGGGTGGTGCCCGAGGGCGCGGGCGGCGCGCTCGGGATCGGTGGTGCGTCCGGCCCCGCGATCCAGTCGCGGGCCAGCCGCGCGGCCAACGTCTCGAGCAGCGGGCCGGCCTCGGTCAGGCAGCGCTGCACGTCGGGTTCGACGTCGGCGAGGCTGTAGGCCTGCCGGATCCCCGCGGTGCGCAGTTGGTCGTCGGAGAGCGTCACGCGGCCCGAGACCGTCACGACCGGCACCCCGGCCGCCACCGCGGCCGCCGCCACGCCGGCAGGCGCCTTGCCGCTCAGCGTCTGAGCGTCCAGCGAGCCTTCACCGGTGATGACGAGATCAGCCTCCGGTAGTCGCTCGGCGAATCGGACGAGGTCGAGTATCAGCTCGATGCCGGGCCGCAGCTCGGCGTCCAGCAGGGTCAGCGCCCCGTAGCCGACCCCACCCGCGGCCCCCGCCCCGGGCACGTCGCGGAGATCGGGTTCGCCGCCGATTGCGCTGTCGACGACATCGGCCCAGCGCGCCAACGCCGCGTCGAGGTCCGCCACGTCCGCCTCGGTCGCCCCCTTCTGCGGACCGTAGACCGCCGCGGCCCCCTGGGGACCGAGGAGCGGGTTGTCCACGTCGCAGGCCACGATGAAGCGCGCCTCCCGGACGCGGGCGTGCACTCCGGACAGGTCCAGCCGATCGAGCGAGCTGAGGGCGGCGCCGCCTCGCGGGAGTTCGGCGCCGGAAGCGTCGAGCAGCCGGGCACCCAGAGCCTGCATCAGTCCGGCGCCGCCATCGGTGCTGGCACTGCCTCCGATCGCGAGTATCACGGTGTCCGCCCCACGATCGAGTGCGACGCGGACGACTTCGCCCGTCCCGAACGTGCTGGCCTCCCGTGGGGCGAGCCGGTCGGGAAGCAGCAGGTGCAGACCCGACACGTCGGCCATCTCGACGACCGCGACGCGGTCCTGCATCGCGAACTCGGTGTCGACGGGCTCCCCCACCGGGCCCTCGGCCCGCACCCGCACCCGGTCGTACCCGGCCGCGATCGTCGCCGCGACCGTCCCGTCCCCACCGTCGGCCACCGGAACCTCGTCCACGATGGCGTTCGGTGCGACCGCGACGATGCCCGCCGCGACCCGCGCGGCCACGTCGGGCGCGGTCAACGAGCCCTTGAACTTGTCCGGGGCCACCAGCACACGCATCGCCGTCACCTGGCTCAGTCGAGCAGGGCGATGGCGGTCGGGGCGTGCTCGTCCTGGGTGGCGAGCTCCTCGAACTCGACGACGTTGTCGAGTTCGGTGCCCATCGAGATGTTGGTGACGCGCTCGAGGATCACCTCCACCATCACCGGCACCCGGAACTCGGCCATCAGTTTCTTCGCCTGCTCGAACGCGGACGCCAGGTCGTCGGGGCGGGTGACGCGCAGCGCCTTGGCCCCGAGTCCCTCGGCGACCTTGACGTGGTCGACGCCGTAGCCCCCGAGCTCGGGGGCGTTGACGTTGTCGAAGGAGAGCTGCACGCAGTAGTCCATGTCGAACCCGCGCTGGGACTGCCGGATCAGTCCGAGGTAGGAGTTGTTGACCACCACGTGGATGTAGGGGAGGTTGAACTGCGCCCCGACCGCCATCTCCTCGATCAGGAACTCGAAGTCATAGTCGCCCGACAGCGCCACCACGGTCGCGTCGGGGTCGGCCACGCACACCCCCAGCGCCGCGGGCAGCGTCCATCCCAGCGGCCCGGCCTGCCCGGCGTTGATCCAGTGGCGGGGCTTGTACACGTGCAGGAACTGGCCGCCGGCGATCTGCGACAGCCCGATGGTGCTCACGTAGCGGGTGTCGCGACCGAAGGCGCGGTTCATCTCCTCGTACACCCGCTGTGGTTTGACCGGCACGTCGTCGAAGTGGGTGCGGCGCAGCATGGTGTGCTTGCGCTTGACGCATTCCTCGACCCAGGCCTCGTAGTCTCGCAGCCGGCCCTGCTCGCGGCGCTGCCGAGCCACCTCGACCAGCTGGACCAGGGCGGCGCCGGCGTCGGAGACGATGCCGTAGTCGGGCGCGAACACTCGCCCGATCTGGGTGGGCTCCACGTCGATGTGCACGAAGGTGCGCCCCTTGCGGTAGAGCTCGAGCCCGCCTGTGTGGCGGTTGGCCCACCGGTTGCCGATGCCCAGCACGAAGTCCGAGGCGAGCACGGTCGCGTTGCCGTACTGGTGGGCGGTCTGCAGCCCCGCCATCCCGGCCATCAGCCGGTGGTCGTCGGGGATCGCTCCCCAGCCCATCAAGGTGGGGACCACGGGCACGTCGAGGATCTCGGCCAGCTCCACCAGCAGCTCGCTGGCGTCGGCGTTGATCACACCCCCGCCGGCGACGATGATCGGCGTCGCGGCGGCCTGGAGCATGTCCAGCGCCTTCTCGGCCTGGGCGCGGGTCGCGCCCGGTTTGTCGACCGGTAGCGGCGCGTAGGTCTCGACATCGAAGTCGATCTCGGTCATCTGCACGTCGAAGGGCAGGTCGATCAGCACCGGTCCTGGCCGCCCGGAGCGCATGAGGGCGAAGGCCCCGGCGAACACGCCGGGGACCTGGGCTGCCTCGAGCACGGTGACGGCCATCTTGGTCACCGGCGCCGCCATGCTGGCGATGTCGACGGCCTGGAAGTCCTCGGTGTGCAGCTTGGCGACGCGTGCCTGCCCGGTGATGCACAGGATCGGGATCGAATCCCCGGCTGCCGAGTACAGCCCGGTGAGCATGTCGGTACCGGCCGGGCCGGAGGTCCCCAGGCACACTCCGATGTTGCCGACCCGGGCGCGCGTGTAGCCCTCGGCCATGTGCGAGGCGCCTTCGACGTGCCGAGCGAGCACGTGGTCGATCCCGCCGTCGCGGCGCAGCGCGGCGTAGAACGGGTTGATCGCGGCGCCGGGCACCCCGAAGGCCTGCGTCACGCCTTCCCTCCGCAGGATTGCCACTGCGGCGTCCGCGGCTGTCATCCGAGCCATGTCGGTCCTCCTGTGTCCCGGCTCGGCCGGGGATGGTCGTGTGTGGAACCCGCAGCGGTCAGTGCTCGCGGCCGGCCAGCTCGTCGGCGAGCTTGAGCAGGCCGGAGTGGTCGAGGCCGCCGTCGCCGCGAGCCACCAGGGCAGCGACGAGCTGGGCGACGAGCGTCCCGAGCGGCATGATCACGCCCGCCTCGCGGGCTGCGGCCTGCGCGATACCGAGATCCTTGTGGTGCAGCTCGAGGCGGAAGCCCGGCGCGAACTCGCGGGCGAGCATGCCGGCGCCCTTGCGGGCCAGGACCGTGCTGCCGGCCAGCCCTCCGCCGAGCACCTCCAGGGCGCTCTGGGTGTCGACGCCGTGCGCCTCGAGGAACACGATGGCCTCGGCCAGCATCTCCAGGTGACCGGCGACCATGAGCTGGTTGGCGGCCTTCACGGTCTGGCCCGCTCCCGAGGGGCCGACGTGCACGATCGTCTTCCCCAGCGCCTCGAGCACGGGTCGGGCGGCGTCGACGTCGGCGGTCTCGCCCCCGATCATGATGGACAGTGCGGCCTCGACGGCGCCGCTCTGGCCACCGCTGACCGGGGCGTCGAGCACCCGCAGCCCGGCGGCTCGGCCTCGCTCGGCGATCCGCCGGGCGAGGTCGGGCCGGATGGTGCTCATGTCGATGTAGAGCGCGCCCGGCTCGGCCTGGGCGAAGACGCCGTCCTCGCCGTCGGTCACGGCCTCGACGTCCGGGGAGTCGGGCAGCATGGTGATCACGATGTCCGCACCGCGGACCGCGTCACCGATCCCGTCGGCGGCCCGCCCTCCGGCGTCCACCAGCCGCTTGACCGGCTCCGGGGACCGGTTGTACCCGGCGACGTCGAACCCCGAGCCGACGAGGTTGGCGGCCATGGGTCCGCCCATGATGCCCAGTCCGATGAACGCCACTGTCGTCATGTCATGCCTTTCGTGGAGGAGGTCGTCGCCGGTGCTCGCGGCTCAGCGTGACGCCGGCGCGGACCGGGCCGCGCGGTCGAGCCACGCCAGGGAGTCTGCGCTGGAACCGGACGGCTTGTACTCGAGACCGACCCAGCCGTCGTAGCCGGTGGCGTGGATGCGGTCGAGGTAGCGATCGAGATCGAGCTCGCCCGTCCCGGGCTCGTGACGTCCGGGGGCATCCGCGATCTGGACGTGTCCGATCAGCCCGGACGCCCGGTCGATGGCCGCGTCGACGTCGTCGCCGTTGACCGCCAGGTGGTAGACGTCGAGAAGCAGGCGCACGTTGTCCACCTCGCCCGCGCGACGGACGCGGTCGATGGCGGACAGGGCGTCGACGGCACGGAGCAACGGGTATTCCGCCGCGCCGCTGACCGGCTCGACCAGCACGGTGCCACCGATGCGCTGCGCGGCCCGTGCGGCGAGGACGAGGTTCTCGGTGGCCAGCTCGTCCTGTGCCTCGGGGTCGGCGTCCGGCCTGCGGTTGCCGTAGAGCGCATTGAAGGCGCGACACCCCAGTCGTTCACCGACCCCCAGCGCGACGTCGACGTTGTCCCGGAACTCGCTCGACCGCTCCGGCCACGACAGCACTCCGCGGTCTCCCCCCGGCATGTCCCCGGCGAAGAAGTTCGAGCCCGACGAGTGCGACCTCGGCCTCCGCGACGGCGTCGACGAAGCGGTCGATCTCCGCGTCGGAGGGAACGGCGACCGGCCAGGGCCACCAGAACTCCACCGCGTCGAACCCGGCGGCCCTGGCCGCCGCCGGTCGCTCGAGCAGGGGCAGCTCGGTGAACAGGATCGACAGGTTGACATCGAACCGGGCGGCGACCACGTGGTACCCCTCCGTCTATCGAAATTCTTGTTCCGCTCTGCGAGAAGACCTTAAGCCGCGGCCCCGACCGCCGTCAACGGTCGAGCCGTGGGAAGCGGTGCCAGTGATCGAGAACCCAGGCCGCGCCCGCTGCTCCGCAAGCCGAAGTGGTAGTTTTGCTCTGCGAAAATCCCACGCGCGCCCGTGAGGGTGCTCCGGAAGGCGGTGTGGACGTGGCCGAGACGGCGACGGACGGGACTCTGCAGTCGGTGGGGCGTGCCTTCGAGGTCCTCGAGGTCCTCGCACGGGCCGGCGGCGCCTTGTCCCTCTCGGAGATCGCGGCCGAGACGGGGAAGCCGGCGCCGTCGGTGCACCGTCTCGTGCAGACCCTGGTCCACCTCGGCTACCTGTCGCGCGAGTCCTCGCGCCGCTATGCCCTGGCCCCGGGCCTGATCCGTCTCGGGGAGGGTGCGGCGCGGCAGTTCGGCACCTGGGGGCGGCCGGTCCTCGCCGACCTCGTCGAGGAGGTCGGCGAGTCCGCCAACATGGCGATCCTGGAGGGCTCGCAGGCGCTCTACGTGGCCCACGTGCCGGGACGGCACGGCATGCGCATGTTCACCGAGGTCGGCCGTCGGGTGTCGCTGCACGCGACGGGCGTCGGCAAGGCGCTGCTCGCCCAGCTGCCCAGCGAGGACGCGGTGCGGCTGCTGCGGCTGGGCGGGATGAAGCCGGCCACCGAGCTGACCATCACCGACGTGGACCTACTGCTCGAGGATCTCGAGGTGGGTCGGGCGCGCGGGTACGCGGTCGACGACGGGGAGCAGGAGATCGGCGTGTCCTGCGTCGCGGTCCCCGTCCCGGGGGCGCCCGCTCTGACCGCGATCTCCTTCTCGGGGCCGGCCCCACGCATGACGCCGGACGTCGTCCGTCGTGCCGCCGCGGCGCTCAAGGACGCGGCCAGGTCGATGGTGGAGCGCTACGACGCCTCGGTGGCCGCCGCCGGCTGAGGTGCGCGACCGGGTCGACGACGGGCCGACCCGCGAAGTGACTCCTGCCGGTCTCTTGACGGGGTCCTCACGACCTGCCTACCTTCTCGGACAGCGGAATCCCAATTCCGATCTACGGCCAGAGTAGGCAACGATGCCGGCGGATTCCCTCAGGGCGGTGAACGAGGCCGCTGCGGAGCGGGCGGCCGAGCGGTTCGCCGCGTGCAACGCCTCGGAGAGCTGGGTGGCGGCCATGGTCGACGGTCGCCCCTACGCCGACGCCGGGTCGCTGCTGGAGCGCGGCGAGCAACGGGCACGCGCCCTGCCGTGGGAGCAGATCCGGCAGGCGCTCGACGCCCACCCACGCATCGGCGAGCGGGCCGAGGGGGCCACCCGGGAGGCGACGTGGTCGCGACAGGAGCAGGCCGCCGTGGCCTCCTCCGACGAGGCCGCCCGCGTCGCGTTCCGGGAGGGCAACGCGGCCTACGAGCGCCGGTTCGGACACGTGTTCCTCATCCGCGCCGCCGGTCGCTCCCCCGAGGAGATGCTGGGCGAGCTGCGCAGACGCCTCGACCACGACGACGAGCGCGAGCGCGACGAGGTCCGCGAGCAGCTCGCCCAGATCACCCGGCTGCGCTTGGAACGGATGCTCGACGCATGACTCTCTCGACCCACGTCCTCGACGCCGTCACCGGTCGGCCGGCCCGGGACCTCGCGTTGACGCTCGAGCGTGGCGGTGCCGACGGCTGGTGCGTGGTCGGTGACGGCACCACCGACGCCGACGGCCGCTGCCGCGACCTGCTGTCCGGCGAGCTGGAGCCCGCCACCTACCGACTGACCTTCGACACCGGGGCCTGGTTCGCCGAGGCCGGGATCGAGGCGTTCTACCCCGAGGTGTCCGTGGTGTTCCGCGTGACCGAGCCGGAGCGCCACCACCACGTCCCGCTGTTGTTGTCCCCCTTCGCCTACTCCACCTACCGAGGGAGCTGAACCGATGAGCATCACGCTCGGCCACAACCAGTACGGCAAGGCGGAGACCCGCGTGGTACGGGTCTTCCGCGACTCCGAACCGCACGAGATCGTCGACTACAACGTCAGTGTCGCGCTGGTCGGGGATTTCACCGACGTGCATGTGACCGGTGACAACTCGAACTGCCTGACCACCGATGCCACCAAGAACACGGTCAACGCGTTCGCGAAGGAGGCCGGCGACGCGGTGCGCGCGCCCGAGTCGTTCGGGATCGCCCTGGCGCGACACTTCGTCGACGACGTTCCCCAGGTCAGCCGGGTACGGATCCAGCTCGAACAGTACCCCTGGGACCGGCTGTCCTCGAACGGCTCGAGCCACCCGCACGCGTTCGCCCGGCGCGGCTCCTACGTGCGCACCGCCACCATCACCTACACCCAGGACGGGCCGCTGTGGGTGGTCTCCGGGGTCCGCGACCTCGTCGTGCTCAAGACCACCGATTCCGAGTTCCACGGCTTCTACCAGGACAAGTACACGACCCTGCAACCGACCACCGATCGGGTCATGGCGACCTCGGTGACCGCGCAGTGGCTGCACACCGACTCCCAGGCCGAGTGGGACCACTCCTACGAGCAGACGCTGGCTGCGCTCTCGGGCACCTTCGCCGATCACTACAGCTACGCGCTGCAGCAGACGATGTACGAGATGGGCAAGAACATCATCGACGGCCAGCCCGAGATCGCCGAGGTCCGTTTCTCGCTGCCGAACAAGCACCACTTCGTGGTGGACCTCAGCCCGTACGGCGTGGAGAACAAGAACGAGGTCTTCCACGCCGACGACCGCCCGTACGGCTACATCGAGGGCACCGTCCGTCGCGACGACGCCCCGAACCCCGGCCCCGGCGCCTTCGACCCCGGCCAGGCCTGGTGAGCCACCCACCCACGATCGCTTCTCCCACGAGGTGAGCAGAATGGCCCTGTTCAAGAAATCAGACACGGTCGAAACCGCCGGCGGCGGGGACCGTCACCCGGTCGACGAGGTGATGTCGCCCGGCCCGCTGGTCGTGTACGGGCTGCAGCACGTCGCGAGCATGTACGCGGGCGTGATCGCGGTCCCGTTGATCCTCGGCTCGGCGCTGAAGCTGTCGTTCGACGATCAGACCTACCTGATCGGTGCGGCGGTGTTCGTGGCCGGGTTGGCGACGCTGTTGCAGACCCTCGGCGTGTGGAAGATCGGCGCCCGGCTGCCGCTGATCCAGGGCACGTCGTTCGCGGCCGTCGCCTCGATGACCGCGATCGGCAAGGCCGGCGGCGGTGGTATCAGCGGCCTCCAGGCCATCTTCGGTGCGGTCCTGATCGCCGGGGTGGTCGGGTTCCTGATCTCCGGGGTGTTCAACCGGCTCATCCACCTGTTCCCGCCCGTGGTGACCGGAACGGTGATCACCGTCATCGGACTGTCCCTGCTGCCGGTGGCGATCCAATGGGCGGGTGGGGGCACCCCCGGCCAGACCCCCGGCTGGGGTGCGATGTCGAACGTCGGGCTGGCCGCGCTCACCCTGCTGATCATCATCCTGATCTACCGGCTGCTCCCGGGCTTCTTCTCCCGGATCGCCATCCTGCTCGGGCTCGTGATCGGCACCCTGATCGCCTGGCCGCTGGGCATGACCGACTTCAGCAAGGTCGGTCAGCGAGCCTGGTTCAGCGTCCCCGCGCCCTTCCATTTCGGCGCCCCGACCTTCAACGGGGCCGCGATCATCTCGATGATCATCGTCATTCTGGTGATCATGACCGAGACCACCGCCGACCTCCTGGCCATCGGCGAGATCGTCGAGCGGCCCGCCGACGGCCCGACGGTGGTCGCAGGCCTTCGCGCCGACACCCTGTCCACCGCGGTGTCGGGCGGTCTGCTCAACTCCTTCTCGCAGAGCGCCTTCGCCCAGAACGTCGGGCTGGTCGCGATCACCGGTATCAGGAGCCGATTCGTGGTGGCGACGGGCGGGCTCATCCTCGTCGTGCTCGGACTCTTCCCGAAGCTGGGCGCCGTCGTCGTCTCGATCCCGTTCCCGGTCCTGGGAGGGGTCGGCCTGGCGCTGTTCGCCACCGTGGCCGCCAGCGGCATCAGGGCGCTGAGCCGGGTCAACTACGAGGGCAACAACAACCTCATCATCGTCGCGGTCTCGATCGCCGTCGGCATCATCCCGATCGCGGAGTCCGACTTCTACAGCGCCTTCCCGGCGTGGTTCCAGACCATCTTCGACTCCGGCATCAGCGCCGCCGCGCTGGTGGCCGTCCTGCTCAACATCCTGTTCAACGTGGGCCGGGGAGCGCCCAAGGAGGTGGCCCTCGCCGCCGAGGCCCCGACCCCGGGCGTCACCCCGCAGTACGACGTCCCCGGAGGGCGCCAACCCGCCGGCCAGCACATCTCCGACGAGAGCCCCGCCGACCAGCACGCCGCCGTCGGCGGCGAGCACGACACGCCGCGACACCGAGAGCAGCGCGCGGTCGATTAGCGACCCCTACCTGCCCAGGAAGGAGTGACCATGTCCGAGCCGGCTGCGCCCTACGAGCTGTCCCGCGTCGACGGGCAGGTGCTGGTGCGCGTGCGCGCGCGCGGCCGCGACGTCCTGGCTCTCCCCGCGATCAACCGGGGAACCGCCTTCAGCGAGGACCAGCGGCGCGATCTCGAGCTGGTCGGGCTGCTGCCCCACGGGGTGACCACCCTCGACGGGCAGGCTCGCCGCACCTACGCGCAGTACCGGGCCCAGACCGACGACCTGCGCAAGTGGTTGTATCTGACCAACCTGCGCGACCGCAACGAGGTGCTGTTCTACCGGCTGCTCTCGGAGCACATCTCCGAGATGCTCCCGATCATCTACACCCCGACCGTCGGGCTGGCCATCGAGCGGTTCAGTCACGAGTTCCAGCGCACGCACGGCGTCTACCTCTCGATCGACCATCCCGAGGAGGTCGAGACGGCGCTGCGCAACTACGGTAAAGGGCCCGAGGACGTCGACCTGCTCGTCGCCACCGACTCCGAGGGAATCCTGGGGATCGGCGACCAGGGCATCGGCGGGATCGAAATCTCGGTCGGCAAGCTCGCCGTCTACACCGCAGCCGCCGGCCTGCACCCGCACCGGGTGATACCCGTGGTGCTCGACACCGGAACCGACAACCTGCGCCTGCTCAACGACGAGATGTACCTCGGGGCCCGGCATCCCCGGGTCCGCGACCAGCGCTACGACGAGTTCATCGACGCCTACGTGACCGCCGCGGGCACGCTGTTCCCGCGGGCGATGCTGCACTGGGAGGACTTCGGCGTCAGCAACGCCCGGCGCATCCTCGACCGGTACTCCGGCGAGATCTGCACCTTCAACGACGACATGCAGGGCACCGCAGTCATCGTGCTGGCGGCAGCTCTGTCCGCCGTGCGCGCGACGGGCAGCCGGTTGCGCGACCAGCGCGTGGTCATCCACGGTGCCGGCACGGCCGGGGTCGGCATCGCGGACATGATGGTCACCCAGATGGTCCGGGAGGGCCTGACCCACGAGGAGGCGGCGCGCCGGTTCTGGCTGCTCGGCCGGTCCGGCCTGGTCTGCCAGGACAGCGACCGGGTGTACGACTTCCAGCGGCCCTACGCCCGCCCTCCCGCAGAGGTAGCGGACTGGCCCAGGCCGGGCGAGCGGACCGTAGGCCTGGCCGAGGTCGCGGCCCACGCCCGACCCACCATGCTGATCGGCACGTCCACCCAGGCCGGGGCCTTCACCGAAGCCATCGTCCGGCAGATCGCCGAGCACACCGCGCGGCCGATCATCATGCCGCTGTCCAACCCCACCTCGAGGTGCGAGGCGCTGCCCGCGGACCTCATTCACTGGACCGGTGGTCGCGCGCTGGTCGCGACCGGCAGTCCGTTCCCGCCCGTCGCACACGACGACCGCACCTACGAGATCGGCCAGGCCAACAACGCGCTGGTCTTCCCCGGCCTCGGGCTCGGGGTGACCGTGGCCCGCGCCGCGCGGATCACCGACGCGATGCTCGCCGCGGCCGCGGACGCGGTCGCCAAGCTCTGCGATGCGACCACACCCGGAGCAGCCCTGCTGCCCCCGGTCCAGGACCTGCGCCCGGTGTCGGCCGCGGTCGCCATCGCGGTCGTCGGCGCTGCCGCCGCCGATGGTGTCGCCCGCGCCGACGTCGACAACCCGATCGAGCAGGTGCTGCAGGCCATGTGGCGCCCGGAGTACCCACTCCTCGACGTCGTCGCTCCGCGCAGCGGCAGCGATTGACGCGGGCTCAGACTGCGCGCACCGTCCCCTCGGCCGTCGGGACAGCCGCCGACCGCTGGCCGTCCCACCGGACGGTCTCCGGCGGCGCGAGGTGGAAGTAGTCCAGAGCGCGGTGCACGCTGTGATCGACGATGTCGCGCACCGTCCGGGGCAAGGTGTAGAAGGCCGGGACGGGCGGCATCACGACGGCGCCGGCCTCCGTGCAGTGGGCGATCAGCCGGACGTGGCCGGCGTGCAGCGGCGTCTCGCGCAGCATCAGCACCACCGGGCGTCGCTCCTTGAGGCACACGTCCGCAGCGCGCGCCATCAGGTTGTCGTCGTAGCAGTTGGCCACCGCGGAGAGCGTCTTCACGCTGCAGGGAGCCACCAGCATCCCGGCGGTCCGGAAGCTCCCCGACGAGATCGGTGACCCGAGGTCGTTGTCGCTGTGCACGACGTCCGCGAGATCCTTGACCTGGTTCATCGAATATTCCGTCTCGTGGCCGATCGTGGCCCGGCCGGACCGGCTCACCACCAGATGTGTCTCCACCCCCGGCTGTTCCCGGAGCATCTCCAGCGCACGGATACCGTAGATTGCACCGGACGCGCCCGAGATACCGACGATCAGCCGCTGCGGTGTCTCCATCTGCGCTCCTCGTGATGACGCCCTCGCCATCGCAGCGTAACGGGATCGTCGGGGGCACGGGCGCGAGCTCACATAGCGCTGGTTGATGGGCCCATAAACGCCTCGATATTGCCGCCCTCGGTCCTGCGGCGCCACGCTCCGGTCAATCATCCACGCCGGCCACGGGTAGGCGCGCACGGGAGACGGGAGAGGGCTGGGCATGGCCTTGACGACGACCGACGTGAACGCGCCCTACACGACATCACAGCGTTGGGTGATCCTGTCGTCGGCGATCCTGGGATATGTCACCGACGGGTACAACCTGCTGATCATCACCTTTCTCCTGCCGTCGGTCACGAGGGACCTCGGCATTTCCACCGAGCAGGCGGGCTTCATCGTCACCGCCCAGCTGATCGCGTCGATCGTCGGCGGGGCGCTGTTCGGCCGGCTCGCCGACGCGCGGGGGCGCAAGAGTGCGCTGACCTGGAGCATCGCACTGTTCTCGCTGGGCGCCCTGCTGTCCGCGTTCTCCTGGGGATACAGCTCGCTGCTGATCACCCGCATCATCGCCGGGATCGGGCTCGGCGGGGAGTGGGGCGTCGGGATGGCGCTGTTCAACGAGGCGTGGACGAGGCACCGCGGTCTCGGCGCCTCGGTGATCCAGAGCGCGCTGCCGGTCGGCAGTCTCCTGGCAGGAGTGGTCGCAGCGCAGATCATCGCGGCCCAGGGCCCGAGCGGGTGGCGCCTCGCGCTGGCCACGGGCTGTCTCCCGATCCTTCTGTGTGTGCTGATCCGGTTCTGGATGCAGGAATCGCGGGTCTGGCTGCGCAGCCGGCTCGAGGGCGTCACCGGCGGTCGTGCCGGCGCCGGCGCCGTCCAGGAGATCGTCCGCTCGGGCAGCGCCGGACGATGGTTCCTCGGTTTCGGGCTCGTCCTCGGCTACATGATCTCCTTCTACGGCGTCACCTCGTGGATGCCGACCTTCATCGTGCAGACCTACCACCAGGGCCCGTCGGTCTGGAGAGAGGTCAACACGTATGCCGTGTGGGTCGTCATCCCGTTGAAGATCGCGTTCGGTCTGTGGGGCGATCACGTCGGACGCAAGATCGCGACCGTGGTCCCCGCGTTGTTCACCATGGCCGGATCGATCGGCCTGCTCGTCGTGGGGCTGGCCACGGGGCACGTGTACCCGGGGAGCGTCTGGACGTGGTCGCTCTTCTGGTTCTTCTTCATCTGGAGCATGGGCAACGCGCAGGCGTCGCTGATGGGGGCCTGGCTGCCGGAGAGCTTCCCGACGAAGATTCGCGCGACGGCGACGTCGACGACGTACATGTTCGGGCGCGGGCTGTCGGCGCTCGCGCCGAGCCTGGTGGCCGTCCTCGGGTTCAGCAACCTCGGCGTCGGCATGGGCGCGGTGAGCCTGCTCGGCGTCGTCGTGTTCCTCTGCTGCGCCCTGCTGCTGCCCGAGACCAAACCGCGACGCAGCCGGCAGGACGTGACCGAGGACCCCGCCGCCGACCGCGCCGAACCGGCGACCGGCCTCACCCCGACGCCCGCGACCACGCACGGCCACGAGGAGGAGCGCGCATGACGAGCACGAGTCCGAGGCTCCAGCAGCCGACGCGGCATCGGGAGATGTCGCCGGACGGGAGCCCGACCACCGCCGACCTGCGATCGGCACTGGCCGACCTCCGCGCCCACGGCGAGCTCGCCACCGTGACCCGGGAGGTCCACTGGAACCGCGAGCTCGGCGCGGTGAGCCGGGTGGCGCTCGAGCGGCACGCGCCCGCCCTGGTGTTCGAGAACATCACCGACTACAACAGGCCGTCGGCGCGTGGTGGCAAGGTCACCACCAGCCTGCTCGCCAGCCACCGCCGGATCGCGATCCTGCTCGGACTCGACCCGGACACGCCGTACCCGAGGCTGGTCGACCACGTCCGCGAGCACAACGCGAAGCGACTCGAGCCCGTCACCGTGACGACCGCTCCGGTCAAGGAGAACGTCGTCACCGGTGCCGCGGTGGACCTCAACGAGTTCCCCGTGCCGCACTGGCACTACCTCGACGGCGGCCGGTACATCAACACGTTCGGCGCGGTGGTCACGCGTGACCCCGACGACGGGGTGATGAACGTCGGCGTCTACCGCGGCATGATCGTGGGCCGGAACAAGATCGCCATGCTGATGGTGCCCAGCCAGCACTGGGGCCGGCACTGGGCGAAGTGGAGCCGGCGGGGCGAGCCGATGCCGGTGGCCTGCGTCTACGGCTGGCACCCCGTCATGGACGTCCTGGCGGGCAGCCCGATCCCTCCGGGAGTCTGCGAGTACGACGTGATGGGCGCCTATCTCGGCGCGCCGGTCCCCCTGGTGCGGTGCGAGACCGTCGACCTGGAGGTCCCGGCCACGGCGGAGATCGTCGTCGAAGGGCACGTCTCGCCCGATCCGGACTCCTACGAGTGGGAGGGCCCGTTCGGCGAGTTCACCGGGTACGTCAGCGACGTCCCCAAGCTCCGTCCCGCCATGGAGGTCACCTGCACGACCCACCGGGACGATCCGATCTTCCGCGGCACGCTGGAGGGATCGCTCCCCGGGTCTTCCGGCGAGAACAGCTACCTGTCCTCGGTCCAACGCGCCGGGATCGCGTGGGAGACCCTCGAGCGGGCGGGCGTCCCCGGCATCCGGCAGGTCTACATCCACCCCGTCACGAACGGGACCACGACCGTGGTCCAGATCGACAAGGTCAACGAGGGCCACCCGAAGATGGTCGCGGCGGCACTGTGGAGCAGCAACGCCGCGCTCTACCGCTACAAGTACGTCATCGTCGTGGACGAGGACGTCGACCCGGCCGACTACTCGGCCATCGACTGGGCGATCGCCTACCGGGTACAGCCGGGGAGCGACGACGTGGTGGTGTTCCCGGGCAGCTTCGGCTCGCCGATCGACCCCAGCACCCCTCTCGAGGCCCGCGACGTCGGCCGCCTCGGCGCCGGGCTGTGGAACCGCACCCTCATCGACGCCACCCGGACCTTCCGCTACGAGCCGCAGGAGGCCTGGGGTGGCAGGACGTTCCCGCCCACGGTCCGTCCGGCGCAGGAGGACCTCGATCTCGTGCACGCCCGGTGGGACGAGTACGGCATCGACAGTTAGGCAGCGCGGTCCGGTGCGAACTCGGTCCGCGAGAGGCACCTCGCGAGCTGCGGGTAGCGGCGGAACGCGCCGGCCCGGCGTCGCCACGCCAGGGAGATGGTCCGGGTCGGTGAGGGGTGGACGAGGCGCACGAACGTCATCTCGGTCTGGCCGTCCAGGCAGAGCCTCGGCAGCACCGAGACGCCGACGCCGCGTGCCACGGCGCCGCGCAGCAGATCGAGGCTGTACGCCTCCAGCACGACGCGTGGCTCGAACCCCATCGATCGGCAGATGCCGACGATCTGGTCCCGGAGCCCGATCCCCTCGCTCGGCAGGACGAACGGTGCCCTCGACAAGGAGGCGGGGTCACGCAGGTCGAGATCGCGCAGCGGGCCGTGGCTCGGGCAGGCGACGACGAACTCCTCGCTGAACAGCACGTGCGAGCTCTCGGTGTCCCGTGTCTCGGGCAGTCGCGCCACGCCGACGTCGATCGCACCGTCGAGGAGCAACGCCTGGATGCGTTCGCTGTCGGCGACGGCGTCGCAGGCCAGATCGATCTCCGGCGCCGCCTGCCTGATGCTCACGACGATTCCCGGGAGGACGGTCCTGCCGAGGCTCGGCAGGTGCGCGATCCGCAGCACGGGCACCTCGTCGCGCTCGAGCGCCTTGATCCGCGCGACCCCGCCGTCGAGGGTCGAGAAGATCGAGTCGGCACAGCCCTGCAGGACGTCACCGGCGGCCGTCAGCGCGACGGACCCTCCGGGCACCCGGTCGAAGAGGATCACGCCCAGCTCGTGCTCGAGCTTCCGGATCTGGATCGAGACGTTGGGCTGGGTCACGAACAGCCGCTTGGCGGCACGGGTGAAACTGCGCTCCTCCGCGACGGCCCGGAAGTACTTCAGCTGCTGGAGCTCCATCTGGCGTCCCTCGTCGTCGGGTCTCGGTGTCGTCAGAAGAACCAGCGTTCGGGCTCGTGCCCGTGCACGAGCACGTCGCCGAACTTCCCGCCGACGAAGCCCAGCGGCTCGCCTTCCCGTTCGCACACCTCCACCACCTGGCCGATCACGACGAGGTGGTCTCCGGCGACGAACTGCCGCTCCACGGTGCACTCGAGATGGGCGAAGGCGTCCGGGATGACCGGGACGCGGTGCCGGCCCCGGGTGACGTCCAGGCCGGCGAAGTGGTCCTCGCCGCGCCGGGCGAACCGCAGGGCGATGTGCTCCTGGCGCGCCGACAGGACGTTGACCGCGAACCGCCCGGCCCCGGTGACCGCGTCCGTACTGCGTGCCCCGAGCGTGAGGCACACCAGCAGGAGCGGCGGCGACAGCGAGACGGAGGTCAGGGAGTTCACGGTCATGCCGTGCGGTGTGCCGTCCACGCTCGTGGTGACCACCGCGACACCCGTCGCGAAGTGCCCCATCGTCCGCCGCATGGTCGGCGGGTCGATGGTGGGTGCGGCGACGGCTGGGCTGTCCGTCATGGGAGTCCTCCGGAGTGGATCAGGCGCGGTAGCGGACCTCGAAGGTCACGACCCCGTCGGCGGAGCGCCAGGGACCGTGCGGCATGCCCGGTGGCCGGCAGGCGTACATGCCGGCGCAGAAGGTCTCCCCGAGGGTGAGGTCGGTGAACGAGCCCTCGAGGATGTAGACCTCCTCCCAGAAGTCGTGTCGCTGGACGCCCATGGGCGTGGAGTCGGCGCCCGGGGCGTAGCGCAAGATGCGGGTGGCGACGCCGGAGTCCGGGTCCTTCGCCAGGATCCGTTCGGTGATCGCGGGGTCGTCGCCGGGGCAGACGGTGTCGTCGACCTCGGTGACCGGGAAGAACTCGTGCTCGGGCTTGCTCACTGGCTCGTCAACTCCGATCTCGTCAGCTCCGCGGCGGCCGTGGTGACGTCGTAGCCGGACAGGAAGTCCTCGACCTCAGCGACCGCCACGTCGAACCCGTAGTTCCGGAACGCGTAGCCCTTCACCACGAACGGGGCGCCGGCGTAGAACATCTCGTACTGGTGGTGGCGGCCGCCGAACTCGCTGCCGACGGCGTCCCACACCAGCTTGAAGAGCTTCACGCGCTCCTCGGCCGGCGCGCTCGGGCTGTGCACGTAGCGGTCGATGTCAGGGCGGGTCTGCGCGCTCGTCATGTCCGCGACGCTGGAGGGGACCTGCAGCACGCCGCCGCCCACGAGGTCGCGCAGGATCGCCAGCACCCGCGGATACAGCTCGGACTGCAGCTCCATCGCGCCGTAGACGGCCCGCGCGCCGGGACGCCACATGCCCGCCTCGTCCGGCGCCGCGGTGTACTCCGCGGCGAGGACCGCGGACTCGACGAGGGACACCAGGCTCGCGAGCTCGCCGAGCTTCTCCACGACCCCCGGGATCTTGTCCACGCCGTTCACGGCGGCCACCTTGCGCGCCAGACCGGCGAGGAACTGCAGCTTCACCATGAAGCGGATCTGGGCCTGCCAGTTCCCGAGCACGTGGGCGCCGGTGTCGAAGAACTGCCGCCGCACCCCGGCGACGTCCCGGTAGACGAGGACGCGGTCCCAGGGCACGAAGACGTCGTCGAAGACCAGCAGCGCGTCGGTCTCGTCGTAGCGGGTCGTGAGGGGGTAGTCGTAGCTGCTGGTGGCCGCGGGCGCGTAGGGCCGGCGGCAGTACAGCTTCAGCCCGTCGGTGCCGACCGGGATCACGAAGCCGATGGCGAAGTCGGTGTCCTCCGGCGTCAGCGGCTTGATGCACGACACGAAGACCTCGTCGGCGACGGCCCCGCCCGTGGCCAGCATCTGCGCACCCCGGACCACGATCCCGTCGGGCCGTTCCTCGGCCACCCCGGCCTGGATCAGCTCGCCCTCCCAGGCGTGCGCCGTCGTCGCGCGGGACACCTGCGGCGGGATGATCGCGTAGGAGACGTAGAGATCGTCGGACTGGACGCGCCGCTGGAACGCGGCCGCGTTCGCCGCGAAATCGTGCTCCCCGGTGGCGAAGGCCTCCGGGTGCGCACCGAACCCGGCGACGAACGCGCCCACGTGGTCCGGGCTGCGGCCGACCCAGCCGTGGGTGTGCCTGGCCCACGTGGTCGCGGCCTCCCGGAACGCGACCAGCTCCTCCCGGCTGCGAGGGGTACTGAACAACCGGTTCACCGTCGCCCCGGTCGTCGGGTCGGTGTGTGTCATCTCCGAGGCCGGGTCGGCGGCGATGTCGAAGAGCTCGGCGATCGTGCGGGCGATCGGGGCGAACGCCGGGTGCTCGGCGACGTTCTCCACCGGCGCGCCGTCCAGGTACACCCGGCGCGAGTCCTCCAGCGACGCCAGGTACTCGGCTCCCTTGCGCATCAGGTACTCCTCTGCTTGATCTCGTAGGCGTGGGCGAGCTCGGTGCGACCAGGGAGCTCGAGTCGGATCCGCCACTGGGTGCCGTAGGTGAAGGCGCCGGCGAGCAACGGCAGCGTGCCGCAGTACAGGACCAGGTCGCCCGTGACCGGGCCGAGCTCGTCGGTCATGCGCCCGACCAGGTCGGCGGGGTGGCGCAGCGACGAGATGTCGCCGACCTGGTACCGCACGCCGTCGACGACAGACCCGGCGGTCAGGTTGTCCCAGTCCAGGGCCGCCAGGTCGTTCCCGATCCGGACGACGCCGTCGCCGAGCGGCTTCGGGCAGGCAGCTTTAGAGCGTGCGACGTCGGTCCGTTCGAGCTCCCGGTCCGTGTGATCGGACCCGACGGCGAGGAACCAGGTGCCGCCGAGGCGGACCACCACCGGCTCCACCTCGCCCGAGGTCCTGGGGCTCTCGACCTCGACGACGGCGTCGGTGGTCAGCAGCGCCGCATCGAGGTCGTAGAACGCGGGCACGCTGGACGGGGGCGGCACGCCGATGTCGGCGAGCTCGGCGATGTGCGCACGCACGGCCGCCTCGTCGCGGGCGGTGTAGCCGGCAACGACCAGCCGGGCCGGTTCGAGGTGCAGCCCTTCGCCGCTGCCGGCCTCGGTCAGGTGCAGGGTCACGTGTGCCTCCTGTCGGTCGTCGGTCTCAGCGCCGCGCGGTCGGCTGCGGGCGGGGGAGGCCGAGGCGACGGTCGGCCAGCGCGGGGAACTCGGAGCGCACGGTGTCGACCACGCCCGGGTCGACCCGGCAGGTCACGACGCCCTCGGCGTCGTCGGCCTCCACGAGGACCTGGCCCCAGGGGTCGACCACGCGGCTGTGGCCGGCCAGGGCGGTGTCGCCCTGGACGCCGACGGCGTTGCAGGCCACCAGCAGCACCTGCTGCTCCACCGCGCGCGTCGTCGTGAACAGCTGCCAGTGCCGGAGTCGGGCCGCCGGCCAGGCGGCGGGGACGACGATCGTCGTCGCTCCGCCGTCGACCAGATGCCGGTAGAGCTCCGGGAACCGCAGGTCGTAGCAGGTCGTGGCGCCGACGGTGCCCCACGGCGCCGGGAACGTGCCGGCCGTCGTGCCGGCGGTGAGAAGCTCGGCCTCCCGGCTGCGGTACCCGAACACGTGCACCTTCCGGTAGGTGTGCACCACCTCGCCGGAGGGATCGACGACGACCGCGGTGTTGTGCACGCCCTCGGCCGAGCGTTCCAGGATGCTGCCCAGCGCCAGGTGAGCGCCCAGCTCGCGCGCCCACCGGCGACCCGCCGCGACCGTGGGACCGTCGAGGGGCTCGGCGCGTGCGCGGTACTCCTCGAAGGCGAAGTAGCCGGGCGCCCAGAGTTCCGGCAGCACCACCAAATCCGAGCCCGCCGCCGAGGCGACCATCGCCCCGACCCGCTCGCGCCGGTCGGCCACGGACTCCTCGGCCGGACTGGCCACCTGTACCAACGAGATCTGCACCGCGCCTCCCACATCCGCTCCGGACGGACCCAGACTAGGGAGCGTGGTACGTAGCATACAAGTGCATAAGCGACTAGATCTGTATGCTCCGCCGTATGGCCAAGGTCAGCGGGCTCGCCGCCGTCGAACGCCCGAACACGCTCGCCCGCACCGCCTACCTCCGGTTGCAGGAGGCGATCCGGGAGGGCGCCGTGCGCCACGGACCGCTCTACTCGGAGAACGAGCTCGCCGAGACCCTCGGCATGTCACGGACCCCCGTGCGCGAGGCCGTCATCGCACTGACCCGCGAGGGGCTGCTCGAGGTGTCGGCTCAACGCGGCTTCCGCGTGCGCGAGCTCAGCGCGGAGGAGCAGGCCGAGGTGTTCGACCTCCGCGCGCTGCTCGAGTCCTACGTCGTCCGCCGGCTCGCCGACGCCACTCCCCCGGGCACCACCAGCCAGCTCTCGGCCGTCCTCGACCGGCAGGAGGGCGTGGCCCACGAGGGCCGGCGCTCGCAGTTCCTCGCCCTCGACGAGGAGTTCCACCTGCTCATGCCTGCGCTCGCCGGTCTCACCCGCACCCACGACACTCTCGGCCGGCTGCGCGGCGCGATGTGGCTGCTGGGCCACGAGGCGCTCACCCGACCCGAGCGGGACAAGGCCGTGCTGGACGAGCACCGCGCCATCGTCGCCGCCATCGCCGCGGGAGACGCCGACGCCGCGGCCGAGGCCGTGGCTGCCCACCTCACCAACACCGCGGCCGCCACCGGCAACCCCCACGCCCCGCCCGCGGTGCAGCCCTGAATCGGACGCGGGGGGCCTCGCGATGGCAGCCACACCACGGCACGATTTCGGTCATGAGTACTCCCGACGCCCCGGCGCTGATGCGCCCACCGGGCTCGTTGAACGGGACCGGGATCGGGACCTACCGCGAGTACCTCGCGTCGACGTCCGGGCTGGAGTTCGACGACTACTGGGACCTGTGGCGCTGGTCGGTGGCCGAGCCGGAGGCGTTCTGGGCGTCGATCTGGGACCACTACGGGGTGGCGGGGACCTACGAGCGGGTGCTCGGGTCCTCGGCGATGCCGGGCGCGCAGTGGTTCCCCGGTGCCCGAGTGAACTACGCCGCGCACATGCTGGGCACCGACGCCGACACCGACCGGACCGCGATCGTCGCCCGCTCGCAGACGCGTGAGCCCCGGGAGCTCACCTTCGGCGAGCTGCGCGACCAGGTGGGACGGGCCCGTGCCGGGCTGGAGCGCCTCGGTGTGCAGGAGGGGGACCGCGTCGTCGGGTACCTGCCACACGTCCCCGAGACCATCGTGGTGTTCCTGGCCGCGGCGAGCCTCGGTGCCGTCTGGGCGTCGTGCGCGCCGGAGTTCGGCGCCCGCAGCGTCGTCGATCGGCTCGGCCAGCTCGAGCCGACGGTGCTGCTCGCCGTCGCGTCGTACCGGTACGGGGACAAGGAGATCGACCAGCGCGACGAGCTGGCGCGCATCCGCGAGGGGCTACCGACCGTGCGGCACGTCGTCGGCCTGGACTACGGGCCGCACCCGGTGCCGGACGCGATGACCTGGGACGAGCTGCTCGCCGAACCGGGTCCCCTCGAGTTCGCCGAGGTCCCGTTCGACCACCCGCTGTACGTGCTGTTCTCCTCCGGGACCACCGGGCTGCCGAAGGCGATCGTCCACGGCCACGGCGGCATCCTGCTCGAGCACCTCCGGCTGTTCGGCCTGCACTTCGACATCCGCCCCGGCGACCGCACGCTGTGGTTCACCACCACCGGCTGGGCGATGTGGAACATCACGATCTCGGTACTGCTGCACCGCGGCGCCCTCGTGCTGCTCGACGGAACCCGTTGTGGCCTGATCTCGAGGCGCAGTGGCGGCTCGCGGCCGAGACCGGCGTCGCGCTGTTGGGCACCAGCCCCGGGTATCTCACGGCCTGCCGCAAAGAGGGCCTCGTCCCACCGCGGTGGCCGGAGCTGCGCCAGCTGGGGACGACCGGGGCGCCGCTGCCACCGGAGGCTTTCGACTGGGTGTACGAGCACCTCGGGCCGGACGTGATCCTCAACCCGTTCAGCGGCGGGACGGACGTGTGCAGCGGCTTCGTCGGCGGCGGGCCCTGGCAACCGGTGTACCGCGGCGAGATGTCCGGTCCCGGCGTCGGCCACGACGTCGCCGCGTTCGACGAGGACGGCAACTCCGTCGTCGAGCAGCTCGGTGAGCTCGTCGTGCGCGCACCGATGCCCTCGATGCCGGTCGCGTTCTGGAACGACCCCGACGGCGAGCGCTACCGCGAGGCCTACTTCGACACCTATCCGGGCGTCTGGCGCCACGGGGACTGGGTGCGGTTCACCGACCGCGGCAGCTGCGTGATCACCGGGCGCTCCGACGCGACGCTGAACCGCGGCGGCGTGCGACTGGGCACCGCCGAGTTCTACGACGTCGTCGAGGACATGCCCGAGGTGGCCGACTCGCTGGTCGTGCACCTGGAGGACGACGAAGGCGGTTCGGGAGAGCTGCTGCTGTTCGTCGAGCTCGCGCCCGGCGTCGAGCTGGACGACGACCTGCGCGCCCGGATCGCGAGCGGGCTGCGGCGCAACCTGTCGCCGCGCCACGTGCCCGACCTGATCGCGCCCGTCCCGGCGGTGCCCCGCACGCTGACCGGCAAGAAGCTGGAACGTCCGATCAAGCAGGTGCTGCGCGGGCGGCCGGTCGAGGAAGTGATCAGTCCCGACGCCGTGCGCGGGGCGGACGCCGTGCCGGCCTTCCGGGACGCGCACCGCGCCCGGCGATAGGGCCGCCCATCAGGGCGCGGGCGAACGGCGTTGTCGCGCCGGCAAGGGCGGGCGTACGCTGCGTTCCCAGACACGACAGCAGGCTCGTGATGCGGCCGTGGTGATTGGCGACAATCGAGGCGGCAATGAGTGCCGAAGACTATACGACCCCACCGCGACCAGTAGGCCGCGATGCAGTGTTCGTGCGGCACCGGCTCAAGGACCCGAAGGTCGCTGAATCGGCCTATATCGCTCCGAACGCGGTGCTGTGCGGGGACGTCACCGTAGGGCCGCACAGCCGAGTGCTGTTCGGTGCGATCATCACGGCCGAAGGCGGCCCGGTCGAGATCGGCGCGAACTGCGTGATCATGGAGAACGCCGTCGTGCGCGGGGTTCCGCAGCACCCGGCCCGGCTCGGGGACCACGTGCTCGTCGGCCCACACGCCTCTCTCACCGGGTGCGTCGTCGAGGGCGACACCCGGATCGCCACCGGCGCGGTGGTATTCAACGGGTCGCGTATCGAGACCGGCGCCGAGGTCGAGTTCCACGCCGTGGTCTACGTCAATACGGTGGTCCCGTCCGGAACGGCAGTCCCGATGGGCTGGTTCGCCGGTGGCGACCCCGCCGAGTTGGTGGCCCCGGGTGATTGGGAGCGCATCCGCGATCTGATCGGCCCGCTGGATTACCCCGGCACCGTATTCGGTGCCGCAGGAACCGATACCATCGTTCCCGACATCGCGCGGCGCTACGCTCGCGGCCTTGCACTGCACGGACGTGACACCGTTCTCCAGCCGGGCCAGCATGAGCAGCTCACCCAACCGGCGACCAGCACGCGGCCACCCGCACGGACCCCGCGGGGGATCAGGACATCGCCGTCCGGCGACAATCTCTGACGAGGTCGGTGCGCAGGCACGTTCACGCGACACTAGAACAATTCGAAGTACTCGCGGTGCTCCCAGTCGGTGACTCCGTTGACGTACTTGTCGGGGTCGGGGTTCTCGGCGACCCAGGTCTCGTACCGGTTGATCTCACTGCGCTTCATCGTGACGAGGTAGTCGACGAAGATGCTTCCGAACTCCTTGCGGAAGAACTGGTCCTCCTCCAGCGCCTGGACGGCCTCCTTGAGGCTGGTCGGCAGATGCGGGACGTCGGCCGCGTAGGGGTCCTCGCTCAGCGGGCCAGGAGAGATCCGGTTGAGGATGCCGTCGAGCCCGGCGACCGCCTGGGAGGCGAGGTACAGGTACGGGTTCGCTGCGGCCTCCCCGACGCGGTTCTCGACGTGAGAGGCCTTGTCACCGGGGGCGCTGATCACCCGCATCATCGCCGCACGGTTGTCGTAGGCCCAGGTCAGCCGGTCCGGCGCCAGGGAGTACGGACGGCGGCGGCGGTACCCGTTGATGGTCGGGGTGGTGAACACCGACGCAGCGGTGCCGTGGGCCAGCTGCCCGCCCACGTAGTGCTGCCCCAGCTCGGACAGGGCCTCGCCCTCGCCGGGAATCATCAGGTTCTCGCCGGTCGTCATGTCGGCCAGCGAGGCATGCAGGTGCCAGCCACTGGCGTAGAACCCGTCGATCGCCGGCGTGCACATGAACGAGGCGAGGTGGCCGTGCCGCTTCGCGGTCTGCTTGACCGCCATCCTGAACAGGCTGGCGGCGTCCGCGACGGCCGTACCCTCGAGCACGTCGAACGTGGTCTCGACCTGGCTCGGCGCCCACTCGTCGTCGAACGAGCGCAGCGGCAGCCCCATCGCCAGCACCGAGTCCCGGATCGGGGCGAGGGCATCGTCGATCTCGTCGAGATGGTCGACGAGGAGATAGTTGTAGCCGCGCGCGACCGGAGCTACCTGGGGTGGATCCGCGGGCGTGCCCGGCGCACCGAGGGAACACTTCCCGAGCAGGTCGTCCACGATCCGCGTGAGGTACCACTCCATCTCGATGCCGGCGACCAGCTTGTAGTTCTGCTCGGCCAGCTTCGCCAGCGAGTTCCGCAGGATCGTGCGTGGCGCCAGGGGGAACAGCGACCCGTTGTTCATGTAGAGATCGGCGAAGACCACCGCGGTCTTCGGTGCCCACGGCAGCAGCTGGAACGTCTCGGGATCGGGTACCATGGTGACGTTCGGGCTGCCGCCGAGCCCTTCGATCTCGAACCCGCCGTCGACGCTGAACGGGTTCAGCACGATCGCGTTCGCGGGGTCGAAGAAGAACGGCGCCATGGTGATCTCGTTGCCGGACTCGAGGGCCGCGGAGTACGCCGCCCTGGTCAGCGCCTTGCCACGCAGCAGCCCGTGCTGATCGGGCCACACGAGCCGGATCAGCTCGATCCCGTGCTGCTCGACGAGCTCCATCGACCGCGCCGCCGCCGAAGCCTTCTCGGGGTTGTACAGGTCGTGACGTTCGATGAACTTTCCGGTGGTGGGCATCGGATCTTCTCCTTGGGGATCAGTTGAGGTGGCGGTGGGATGCGAGGCGGTCGAGCCAGTACTCGAGCAGGGTGTGGGAGTCGCGGGCGCCGGCGGCGAAGTACCGCTCGGCGTCGGCGTGCATCGCTGCCACGTCGGCGCCGTAGCATTCGAGCTTCGGTCCTTCGATCTGCAACAGACCGTCAACGCCCTCGAGCGTCATCTCGGGGTGGAACTGGATAGCGAGCGCGGATCCCGCAGTCCACGCCTGCAGGTAGCGATCGGAGGCGGCGAGCACCTCGGCGCCCTCGGGCGGGGTCATCGAGTCGGAATGGAACGAGAAGAACGTCCCGCCCAGTTCGGTCATATCGGCGGCGGTCGGGGCGACCTCGATGATGCCGGCCTCCAGGCCGGACTCGCCGGGATGGGCGGTACCGCCCAGGGCACGGGTGAGGACTTGGGCGCCGAGGCAGATGGCGAGCACGGGAGTGTCGGCGTCGACCGCCTCGGCCAGGAAGCGTTCCTCGTCGCGCAGGAAGGGATGATCGTCGTAGGCACTCTGCGGACCACCCAGAACGATCACCGCGCCGATCTCGTCGAGGTCGGGGAGCCGCTCACCGCAGTAGGGGCGCACGATCCGGCGGGCGTGACCGCGTTCCTCGGCCACCGAGTCGATCAGGCCGATCACTGCCCGGTCCACATGCGTGATCACCGCGATGGGTTTCACGGCTGCGGCCTCGGTTCGATGGTGCTCCCCCAGGGGTTCCAGTGGTCGATGTGGGCGAGCGCTGCCATGAGGGCCGCGGCCTTGCCCCGGTCGACCGCCACCCACGTGTCGTCCGGGCTGATCTCGTAGGGCGTGAAGTCCCAGAAGGCCAGGCGCCTGACGTGTTCGATGAGGGGGGCGGTGCTGGCCAGCTGCCTCTGTAGTCGGGCGACGCGCTGCTCGAGCAGGGCGTTCTCCCGGCGCAGGGTGTCGATGCGAGCCCTCAGGCCCGACGGGCTCACCGCTGCGTGCGACGGGTCGTCGGTCATCTCAGAAGACCAGGGTGAGGTTCTCGTGGATCTGGTCGGAGTCGAGCAGGTTGACCTGCTTCAACGTGATCCGCCAGCCGTTCTCGGTCTCACGCAGGACGTGGCCGTACCAACCCGGGTAGGTCTTGGTGAGACCGGCGCGGAATTCGTGCACCACGACGTTCGAGCGGACCAGGTGCTCGCCGCTCGTGGGGTCGACCGTGGTCTCGACATTGCCGATGACGCGTCGGGTCCGGGACGCGGGGATCTCGGCTGAAGGCCAGCCCGGTGCGCAACCAGTAGACCCGGTCGGTGAGCCGGCGCCGGTCGTCGAAGGCGTGGGACACCTCGGTGGTCGGGTCTCCACCGCCCGGAGTCACCGGGACCCAGTAGAGGCAGTCATCGGTGAAGAGCTCCAGCCAGTCGTTGAACCGGCCTTCGTCGATCTGGCGGGCCTCCCTGGTGAGGAAGGACTGGGCCCGGATGGTTTCGTCGGGAGCGGCCTCGGGCCAGTCCTCGCGCAGCAGGTCGGAACGGCGGGCCAGCTCGCCGTAGTAGGTGGTGTCGACGTGGTACGACCACGAGGAGGTGTCGGCGTACTCGGCGGGGATCCGGGTGCTCATCGCGGCGTGTCCTCGTTCATCAGGTCCAGCCAGGCGGCGTAGTACCGGCGCATGTGCAGCTCGTCGGTCGCTCGGGTGGACAGGACTCCCTCCAGGCTGACCTGCTGCCATCCGGGGACGTCCAGCCCGCGGTTCATCAGGACCCACTCCGCCTCGGGCGCGGACAGCCCGCGCTGCGCTTCCTCGAAGTTCGCCTGGTCATCCGGCTCACCGAAGGAGGGGAAGTCCTCCTGGGTGCGCATCCGCATGGTGTTCACCTCCGGTGGCACACCACCGATGGTGGTGGCGTGCCAGGTGAGCTGGGTGCGGTCGACCCCAAGCGGTTCGATGACCTGGATTCTGATTTCCGATCACCAGCAGGTTCGGGAAGATGTTCAGGTTGAGCTGCGAACCGACGGCCAGGTCGAGCAGCCGGTCCGCGTCGTCCCCGTGATTCGCGCGGATCTGCTCCTCGAACCTCTCTCGCCCGGGCTGCGGGCGCTGATTCGCCCAGAAGCTCCCGGGACCGTCGTAGTTCGGGCGCTGGTCGAGCACGCTGTGCCCGTTGCCGAGCATGTAGGTGCGCATCGGACCCTTGTCCGGTGAGACACCGAAGTACGCCATGTCCTTGCTGTCCCCCATCCGGGAGGCCATCTCCAGCAGGGACCGGTGGGAGAACGCCGGGTGGTACCCGTCGCCGGCGTTGTCGTAGGCGAGCTTCCAGTTACCGCGATAGCCCATCCGGTTCGCGGCACTGCGGACGACGACCTCGCCCTGCGGGGCACGGTCGATCCAGTGGTCGAGCCAGCCGGCCGCCGGCCCGAGCCAGTCCACCACCGACGGTGCGAACTCGTTCAGCGTCCCGAAGACGAACCCGCGATAGGACTCCACCCGCGCCACCCGGTGGAGCCCGTACGCAGAGCGGTCGAAGTCCGAGCCGTAGCCCTGGGGCCACGGGACCCCGACCAGGTCGCCGGTATTGCGGAACGTCCAGCCGTGGTACGGACACTGGAAGCTCTTAGCGATGCCGGATTCCTCACGACACACCGTCGCCCCCCGGTGCGCGCACCGGTTGAACACGGCATGCAAGGCACCCTCCCGATCGCGGGTGACGATCACCGGGCGCCGTCCCATCCGGATGGACCGGAAGGAGTTCGGCTCCGCCACCTGCGACTCGTGCGTCAGGTAGACCCACGACCGACCCCCGAAGACCTTGACCATCTCCTCGTCGAAGATCTGCGGATCGGTGTAGAGCGTGCGATGCACCCGGTCCGCGCGAACGAGCGCCCCGTAGTCGGCGCGGGCCGCTGCCGAGGTTCCCGCCAGAGGATCGCGTTGGAGTGTCATCACTGCCTCCGCAACGTGTGTGCGGTGTGCCCCGCAGCAGGAGTGGCTGCAACCGCCCCTCCCGTACGGCGGGACGATCCGGGCACGACCCGTGTGAACCGGCGGCAAGATGCCCGTACGGTCCGTGTTCGGTGTTTCGTATACGGTGCACCCTGGCGCAGACCACGTCGCTGCGCAAGCACTAGAATCCGCCGCGAGCGGGCAAGGCCTTGCTTCCGTCGCAGCGGCAGGAGGCCTCGGGCAGTGGACCGGGCCCTGCCGGCAGAGGGCCGTGGCTGTGACGCCGGACAGCAGACGTGGAGGTCGCGGCATGGTGCTCCAGCCCATCGGGCACGGGGGAACGCCTCTGGCCGACGAGGCATACCGCCGCATCAGTGAAGCGATGCTGGCCGGCGACCTGCCGCCGGGCTCCCGGCTGGTCATGGACGCCATCGCGGAACGGCTCGAGATCAGCCGGACGCCGGTGCGGGATGCGCTCCGTCGTTTGGAACGGGAGGGACTGGTCGAACCTTACGGCCGGAAGGGGTTCATGGTACGCGCCGTTACCGACGCTGATCTGGCCCACCTCTATGAGTCTCGAACCGCCGTCGAGGTCTATTCCGCGCGTCGGGTGGCTGAACTCGGGGAACCGGCGATCCGGGCTGTGGATGTGGCCATCGAGGCAGCGGCCGCCACGGGCGCGAGAACCGCCGCCGAGGCATATCACCAAAACAGAGCGATCCATCGATCCGTCATCGAGGCCACCGGCAATCCGATCCTGGTGGAGCTGTTCGACAGCGTGTGGGACCGGGCCAAGGCGCTACAGATCTTTGAGCAATTCCACAAGTTCGCCGAGGGCGCAGACGACCTGCTCTCTGATCACTTCGGCCTGACAGCGGCGATGCGCGTCGGGCCCGAGCAGGCCTACGCCGAGATGAAGCGGCACATCACCGTAGGATTCGAGGCCCACCAGGCCGGCACGAGCTCGGGGCCTGCCCTCTGCATGCGGCCGCCCAGATAGGTCGTGACCCGGGCCGTAACGCACGAATACGCCTGGGCTGGACACAGCTCTCAGGTCAGGTCGGCAGGGCAGCCGGATCCGACTCCTGCGAACGCCGCTCGTCGCGGAGGCTCAACCGGCCCCGCGTCACCGTGACGACGATCACCGCCACCGCACCGAACCCCACCAGCTCCGGCAGCAGGCCGTAGTCATCGAGCAGCGGGGCGGGGAATAGCGGCGCCACGACCTTGTTCGCGAACGTGTTGAAGGACGCGTGCATGAGCATGGTGATCAACAGGCTGCCCTGGGCGTTGTTGAACACCCACGTCATGACGACCGTCAGCACGGTGATCATCACGATGAACATGACGATGTTCGCCACGGTGGGCGGCGTCCACACCCCGCTCCAGAACAGCGGCAGATGCCACGCGGCCCACAGCACGCCCAAGAGGAGGCTGCCGGCCAGCGGTCCGTACGCCACCTGCAGGCGAGGCAGCGCGAAGCCGCGCCAGCCCGGCTCCTCGCCCAACGGCCCGCCGAGGACGAATGTCGAGACGAACGCCAACGGGTAGCCGAGCACCAGCCCGAGCGTCACCGGCTGATGCGACGCGAGGACCCCGGGCAGGACGATCGCGCCGAGCACCTCGCTCGCCGGGATGACCAGCAGGACGAACAGGTAACACCGAAGCCTCACGCGCCACAGCACGTACCGGCCGAGCAGGCGCTTCGGACCCTCCCTGCCCTCGGTCACCCGGGCCATGACGAATGCCGACAACGTCGGGCCCGTGAACGTCGCGCCCGCGATCGCCACGACCACCACGAAGGGAGGGAGGGTGTACGGCAGGAGGCCGGTGCCGGTTCGGGACAGCACGACTGGCAGCTCCAGCAGCCACGCCCCGACGTACGCGATGACGAAGAAGAACACCAGCGGGTGCCGCGCCAGCACGCCGGGACGCGTGCCCTCCGACCGCGCTCCGACGTCGGAGGTCGTCATGTCGAGGCCCTCCTTCCCCGGGGCAATCACCCTTCCGGAGCAGCAGCTTAAGCATCTGGGCACGGGTCGGACGCCACAGATCATCCGATCGTGTCCCGAAACGGGGACCACTGTGATCCGGGCACGAGCTGCGGCGGGAGCGCAGCGCAACGGTGAGGTGACGGTCGCCGCACGCGGGCGCTCCGCCAGTACCGTCCTGGCCAGCGCAGTACAACGGACGTCCGAGGACTGAGGCGCGAGATGCTCCTGCCGACCGATATCCCCACACGCGACGAGGTCGACCGCCTGCTGGCGCACCGCGATCCCGCGAGCGTGTCGATCTACCTCCCCACCGACCCCGTGTCGAACGGCGAGCCCGAACGGATCGAGTTCAAGACGCTGGCCACGCAGGCGTCGTCGCAGCTCCGCGGAGCAGGCGCTGGTCCAGCGGTCACCGGCTGGTTCGAGGAAGAGACCGGGTACCTGGACGACGACGTGTTCTGGCGCTATCAGGCCAGGAGCCTGGCGATGTTCGCGGCGCCGGAGTGGCTGGTCACCTTCAGGTTGCCCCACCGCCTGGTCAGTCACGTCGAGGTGTCGGACCGCTTCTCCCTGCGGCCGCTGCTGCGCGTCCTGACCTTCCCGCACGTCGCGTTCGTGCTGGCGGTCGCGGAGGGATCGGTACGGGTGGTCGAGGTGACACCGGAACTCGACCCGGCACGGATCGACGTCGCGGATTTGCCCTCGGACGTCGCCAGCGCCGTGGGCAAGTCGTCGATCGCCGACCGCGCCCCCATTCGCCGCCTGCAGGGATCGGAAGGGCAGAAGGTCCGCATCCGCCAGTACGCCAGACAGATCGACCGGGCCCTGCGACCACTCCTGAACGGCCTCGAGATACCCATGATCCTCGCCGCGGCGGAGCCGATCGGCAGCATCTACCGATCAGTCAACACCTACCCCCATCTGCTTGCCCAGCGCATCCCCGGGAACCCGGAAGCGGTCTCCGACGCCGAGCTCGCGGCGCGCGCCCGCCCGATCCTCGACGACCTCTACGCGACCCAGCTGCGCGAGGTCCAGGACCGCTACGGACAACTCGCAGCCGGCGGGCGCGCGTTCGGTGACCTCGCCGACGCCGCGCGGGCGGTCACGTTCGGTGCCGTCGAGACGCTGCTCATCGACATCGACGCCGCCGTCCCCGGCGAGGTCGACGACCAGACCGGCGCGGTGACCTTCGCGGCCGCCGCCGGCGGCCACGTCCACGACGTGGTCGACGAGATCGCCCGCCGCGCCTGGTCGAGCGGCGCGCGGGTCCTGGCCGTCCGCGCCGATGACATCCCCGGCGGCGGACCCGTCGCGGCGACCCTGCGCTACCGGCCCTGACCCGCCCGCCGCCGGACGCCGTCGACGGGAGATCACCGGCGACGGCGGGACAACGCGCCGCCGAGCAGGCCGAGCACCGCGCCCGCGCCGAGCAGTCCGGCCGCCCTCCAGGGCCCCGGGCCCCGGACGACGGTGACCGCGGGCCGGACGACTGCCGGCGGCGGTCTGGGCACCTGGTCGGGCTGGTTCTCGGGCAACGTCGCCGCCCAGGCCGTGACGAACAGGACGAACCGGGAGACGACGTTCGCGAAGACCAGCAGGCCGAGGACAGGCCCGAACGCCGCGCCGGCGGGCGAGTTGGTCACGACGGCCAGGTACACCGTCATGACCTGCTGCAGGACCGCCAGTCCCGCCGCGCCGAGGACCGCGGCTCGCACGGCGCTTCGCCACGTCACCGCCTCCCGAGGCAGCCGGGCGACGACCCAGACGAACACCAGCCAGTCCGCGGCGAGGGTCACGGCGAGTCCGACCACGACCGAGAACGCCCGCGCCGAGCCCTGGTCGCCCAGTCCGACCCAGCCTGGCGCGGTTCTGGACAGTCCCGTACCGACCGCGGTGATCGCGAACGAGATCCCCAACGCGAGCCCGAGCCCGAGGATGGCCAGCAGGTCAGCCCCGAGGCGCCTGACCACCGGCGGCCGCATCGCGCGCTGGTCCCACTGCTCGGAGAGGGCGGCACGCAGGTTGCCCATCCAGGCCAGCCCGGAGTACAGGGCCACGGCCAGGCCGACGACGCCCACGGCGTAGCGCTGATCGATCGCGACGTCGACGATCGAATCGATCAAGGGCGCGACGTCGGGAGGCACGGCGTGCGCGATCGCCGTCCGCAGCTCGGCGAGGAGCGCCTGATGGCCCAGCAGGACATAGCCGGCACCCGCGAAGACGATCATCAGGAGCGGCACCGACGCCAGCACGCTGAAGTAGGTGATCGCGCCGGCGTAGTGGTTGCCGTGCTTGTCGACGTACCGGGCACCCGCCCGCACGAGGTGGTCCAGCCAGGGATGGTCCGCCCGCAGCCTGTCCAGCTGCGCGCGCCCACCGCCCCCGCCCGTTCCCGTGGCCGCTCTTCCCACCGCCGTCCTCGCTCTCCCCGGACCGTCGGATGCGGTCGGTCCGGTTCCGACCGGCGTCCAGGATGGCCCGGGGATGAGAGTCGAAGACGGCGGCGGGGCGGTGAGCAGCCCGCCGCGGCGTCACACCACCGCGGTCTCGCCCCAGATGTCCTCGAGGTAGCGGTTCGACGCGCGGAGACCGGCGAGCCAGGCGGTGCCGTCGGCCTCTCCCGCGCCGGTCTTGGCCCGGAACACCGTGACGAGAGCCGCTCGCACGCCCGGCGCCATCGTCGAGGCGTTGCCGCAGACGTAGACGACGGCGTCCTGCTGCATGGCCTCCCACACGTCGTCGGCGGCGCCCTCGAGTGCGTGCTGGACGTAGCGGTACCGGTACCCGGGCACCCGGGAGTAGGCCGGGTACAGCGTGGCCACGCCGGCCTTGTCGAACGCGGCGAGCTCGTCGGCGTAGAGCAGGTCGTCCTCGGGGTCGCGGCAGCCGTGGAACAGCAGTGAGCGGGCGATCGGGACGCCGTGGGCGCGCAGGGACTCGCGCTCCTGCAAGAAGCCGCGGAACGGCGCCATGCCCGTCCCCGCCCCGACCATGATCATCGGGACGTGGGGGTTCGCCGGTGGGCGGAAGGTGATGGCGGGGCTGCGAACGAACGTGAACACCGTGCCGCCCTCCGGGACGTCGTCCAGGTGCCCGGAGCACACGCCGCGGAAGGTCGTGCCGTCGCCGGCGCGGGCCGGGCCCTCCAGCACCCCGACGGTCAGCGCGACGTCCGAGGACACCTGCGGCGACGAGGAGATGGAGTAGAACCGGGGCCGCAGTGGAGGGAGCAGGTCGAGGAACTCCGCGAACGACAGGTTGCACTCGGGGTGGGCCTCGAGCATCTCGAGCAGCGTGCGCCGGGGCTTGGCGATCTGCTCGCGGTAGCGGGCCCTGGCCTCGTCGTCGACGCCGGCGAGCCCCGCGAGCTCGTCGCGCTCCGGCCCGTCGGGCATCGACGCGGCCATGGCCGCCAGCCCGGCGCGGCTCGCCACGTCCTGCAGCTCGACGCAGCCGACGAGGATGCCCAGCAGCGGATAGGGCTCGCCGACGGGCAGGTGGGTCGGCGCGCTGCCGTTCGCCGTGAGCGTGGCGAACTGGCCACCGTCGAGACCGAAACGCGCGATGGTCCGGTTGACCAGCCCGATGGGGTTGCGGGGCAGGACGCCCAGGTGGTCGCCGGTGGTATAGGTCGTCCCGGTGGGCAGCGCGATCTCGAGGTGGCGCACCGAGCGCCCGCCCGGCGTGCCCGCGCGGGCGGTGAGTTCGCGGTTGACGCGCACCGTCGCCGCCTGGCCCCGGTAGGACTGGAGGACCGGGCTGGCGGTACGGCGCTGTTCGAGCTGCACCGCCAGCCGCGGTCCGGCGCCGGTGGTGGCCGTCGCCGACGCGTCGAGGCCGAGTGCGGCGCCGAGGCCGTCCCACAGCCCGCGGTACCAGGCCTCGAACTGGGAGTCGAAGTCGCCGCGCTGATCGCCCTCGCCGCGGGGGTACACGCGGGTGGCACCCTTGGCCTCCAGGCCGGCGTCGACTCGGGTGGGCACGGCCTGATAGGTCGCGGCCCAGTCGCGGTTGCCGCACCCGAACACCGTGTACTTCACCCCGGTCACCGAGGCGGACTCGCCGTCCAGCCAGGCGCAGAACTTCGCAGCGTTGTCCGGCGGCTCCCCGTTGTACGAGGAGGTGACGACGACCACGGCGCCCTCGGTCGGCAGCTCCCCCACCGCCTCGTCGAGCGCAGCGGTGCGCGCGGTGTAGCCGCGGTCGCCGGCGTCGCGGGCGATGCGGGTGGCGAGGTCCTCGGCGGCGCCGAGGTTGGAGCCGAAGAGCACGAGCAGCGGAGTGCCGTGCCGATCGGCGGGGGCGACGGCCAAGGCGGGCGCGCGGGGCTCGGCGGCGACGCGGGCCGCCGGCCGCGGCGACGATCCCCAGGTGCGCCCCTCCCGGGGCCGCACGGTGATCGTCAGCCCCTCGGGCTTGATGGTCAGGGTCTCCTTGATCTTCAGCTGGTAGTTCGCGTGGTCCACCAGCTCGAAACGCTGCAGGAGCATCCCGAGCACCAGCATCGCCTCCTGCAGGGCGAACTGGCGCCCGATGCACGCCCGCTGCCCCGAACCGAAGGGTCGGTAGGCATTGGGGGGCAGCGCGTCGAGGCGTTCCGTGGCCACGTGGTCCGGGTTGAACTCCCGCGCGTCCTCGCCCCAGACCTCCGGGAGCCGGTGCAGCATCGGGGTCAGCGCGATGACCCCGGTCCCCGGGTCGAACGGTCCGTACCCGCCGACCGTCTCCCCCGGCGTCCTGGCCTGGCGCGTGAACGCGGGCGCCGTCGGCCAGAGCCGCAGCGTCTCGTCGAGGATTTGCCGGACGTAGCCGAGCTGGCCGATCTGGGCCACGGTCGGCGCGGCGCCCGGATCGGTGCCCAGCACGCGGTCGACCTCGTCCTGGGCCCGGGCGACGACCTCGGGGTGCTTCAGCAGGTAGTAGACCGCGAACGACAGGAGCCCGCTCGTGGTCTCGTGGCCGGCGACGAGGAACGTGCCGCACTGCGCCACGATGTTGTGGTCGGGCAGCGTGTTCCCCTGCTTGTCGGTGCCGACCAGCATGTGGCCGAGCAGGTCGGTGCCGGGGTCGCCGGACGCCCGCCGGGCCTTGACGATCGCGTCGATCGTGTCGTCCATGAACTTGGCGTTCGCCAGGAAGCGCTGTTGGGCCCCCCGGCGGAGCTTGACCTGGATCGGGAGCATCTGCTGGCGCTTGAGGCTCTCGGAGAGCGACGCCATCATCGCCTCGACGAACGGGTGCGGCGTGTCGCGGTAGAAGGAGTTGAAGCGGTAGCCGAAGCCGCACAGTGCGATGGTGTCGAGCGTCAGCCGCGTCATGTCGCCCGCGACGTCGATCGGCTCGTCGGGGTTGAGCCGCTCCCACTTGAGCATGAGCTGCTGGGCGATGTCGACCATCGGGTCGACGTACCCCTTCATCGCCCACGTGCTGAAGCTCGGCAGCAGGATGTCGTGGGCGGACTTCCACAGCGGATCGGCGGTGTCCGCGGTGAAGAGCCCCGCGCTCTGGTGGGTCTTGCGCATCTCGCGCTGGCCGGTGCCGACGAGCTTGTCGAAGCGGGCGTCGTCGCAGAGGTCCTGGACCATCTCGAGCCCGGAGACGATGTACATCACGCCGGCGGGGCTGTGGAGCTGGAAGATCCGACCGTACTGGTCCGCCAGCTCCATCACGCTCTGGATCAACCGCTTCGTGTCGATGTCACGGGCGTTGCCGACCACCGGCAACGGTTTCGGACCCGGGATCTCGGAGAGCGGGTGGGTGGGGCGGTCGGTCGTGGTCACGGTGCGCTCCTCGGTACTCGGGGCGTGGTCTCGCTGGTGGCATCGGGGAGGGACCGCGGGTCCTTCGACGCCCGCGTGTCGACGGCAGGGGTGGCAGGATCCGCGGCCTTCTCGCGACGCTCGTAGAGCACGAGGGCCACCGAGATGAGCAGCACCCAACCGGGCAGGACGAGCATGCTCGCCGGGTGGTACGTCGCGGTGAGGAGCAGGTAGGCCCCGCAGAGGTACGCGATCAGCGAGGGGACCTTTCCCAGCACGCCCGCGCCGCGGAGCAACGTGGTGGTGGTGAGCGCGAACATGCCGGCCCCGCGGACGGAGAACACGAAGACCAGCCCGTAACCGACGGCAGCGAGAGCGCGGGCGGTGTCCGGTGCGACGACCGGCGCGTTCGCGATGGTGCTCCCGAACGCGGGCGCCGCGACCGCGGCAGTGCCCGCGAACAGCATGCTGACGAACAGGGCGGCGGAGAGCAGGTTCAGGCCGTGCGCCATCGCCGACGGCACGTGACCGATCGCGTCGAGCAGGGATCGGACCGCGGTCACGAACCAGAGGAAGGCGATCCCGGCGAGCGGCACGAGGTAGAGCCCGACGGCGACGATGAGCGAGTCACCGTTTTTCGCGTAGAACGCCGTGTACACCGCGTCCGGGGCATCCAGGTGCGGCCCCTTGTCGATCAGCAGGAGGGCGACGACGAACAGGGCCGAGAAGACCACGCCCGTCACCGCGGCCAACCGCGCCGAGGCTCTCACCCCGCCCACCCGCCCGCGCCGATCGGGGCCGGACCCGGACCCGGTTCGAGATCCTCCAGGATGCGCAGCAGGTCGAGGGTGGAGGAGAACGGCTCTTCCCGGCCGGCCTCGGTGATCACGGCGCCCTCCAGACGACCGTCGGCGGTACGGAACACGTCGAGCGAGAGATGCATGTGCCGACCTCCTCCTCGTCGTCGTCGACCGTACGGCCGGCCCGGCGTCGAACACCCCGGCCGACCTTCCAGTCGGACTTCCAGTCGGTTTTGCCGCCCGCTCACGCGCGGCACCGACGCGCTTACCGGTCGTGGGCTGGCAGGACGACTGGAAGTTCTCCCCGGTCCGCGCACGGCCCGCGGGACCCAGACTCGGACGGGCATGAGCCCATCGCCGGAGGAGCACCCCGTGGCCGACCAGCACCCGCGCCCACCCGGAGCCCGCCCGATCCCGGGACCCCCGGGGCGGCCCCTCGTCGGGAACCTCCTCGACCTCCCGCGCGGCCGCATGATCCGCACCATGGCGGACCTGGCGCTGCGGTACGGACCGATGATGAAGATCAACGTGCTCGGTGGCGACCGGTACGTCGCCTCCGGCCTGGAGATGTTCGACGACCTCTGCGACGAGTCCCGCTTCGCCAAGTTCGTCGCCAAGCCGCAGTTCGTCCTCGGGAGCGCGCTGCCGACCCGCGGCCTGTTCACCTCCGAGTCCGACGACCCGCTGTGGAAGAGCGCCCACGAGGTCCTCCTGCCCGCGTTCTCGATGCGCTCGATCCGCGGCTACACCCCGCTGATGGTCGACATCGCCGACCAGCTGATGCTCAAGTGGGAGCGCCTGAACCCCGGCGAGCCGGTCGACGTCACCACCGACATGACCCGGCTGACGCTCGACACGATCGCGCTGTGCGGCTTCGGGTACCGGTTCAACTCGTTCTACCGGGACAGCCGGCACCCGTTCGTCGAGGCGATGATGGTGATGCTCGCCGAGGGCCAGGCACGGCTGCGGCTGCCCGACGCGGTCGTGAAGGTCCGCCGCCGCGCGCTGCGCCGCTTCGACGCGAGCGTCGAGCTCATGACGACGACCGTGCAGGGGATCATCGACGAGCGTCGCGCGTGCGACGATCCCGGTGACGACCTGCTGGGGCGGATGCTGGCCGGCGTCGACAAGAACGGTGCCCGCCTGCCCGACCAGGACATCATCTCCCAGTGCATCACGTTCCTCATCGCGGGCCACGAGACGACGAGCGGCCTGCTGTCGTTCGCGGTGCACTACCTGTCCCGGAACCCCGAGGTCGCGCAGCGGGCGCGGGCCGTGGTCGACGAGGTGCTGGGCACCGACCCGACGGTCCCGCCGACCGACGCCCAGCTCGGACGCCTGGCCTACATCTCCCAGATCCTCGACGAGACCCTGCGGCTCTGGCCGACGGCGCCGGCGTTCTTCCGCCGCCCGCTCGAGGAGACGACGGTCGGCGGGTACGAGTTCGCGCCCGGCACGCCGATCATGGCCCTGTCGATGGCGCTGCACCGGCAGAAGGACATCTGGGGGGCCGACGCCGAGGAGTTCGACCCCGAGCACTTCGCGCCCGAACGGCGCGCCGGCCTCCCGCCCAACGCCTTCAAGCCCTTCGGGACGGGCGCGCGGGCCTGCATCGGGCGCCAGTTCGCCCTGCAGGAGGCCGTGCTCGTGCTGGCGATGGTCGTCCAGCGCTTCGACCTCGTCGCCGACCCGGGCTACGAGCTCGACGTGCGCGAGTCGATCACCATCAAGCCCCAGGGGCTCCTGATCACCCTCAAGCCCCGCCAGGGCCTGACGCCGGGCTCGGCGCGACCGGTGAGCGCCGGCACCCCGACCGCGACGGCGACGGAACCGGCCGCGGCTGCTCCCGTGCCCGACGGGCACGGGACCCCGCTGCTCGTGCTCTTCGGTTCGAACCTCGGCGCCGCCGAGGACATCGCCCGCCGGATCGCCCGCGACGGCGCCGACCGCGGGTGGGCCGCGACGGTCGCGGGGCTCGACGACCGGATGGGCGACCTGCCCCACGACGGCGCCGTGGTGATCGTGTCGGCGTCCTACAACGGCATGCCGCCGGACAACGCCGTCCGCTTCTGCGACTGGCTGCGTGGCGCCGGAGCGTCGGCCCCCGGCGTGCGCTACGCGGTCTTCGGCTGCGGCAACCGGGACTGGGCCTCGACCTACCAGGCCGTTCCGACCCTGATCGACACGCGGCTGGCCGAGATCGGGGCGACCCGCGTCCATCCGCGGGGCGAGGGCGACGCCCGCGGCGACTTCGACGCCCAGTTCCAGACCTGGTACGACGGCTTGTGGGACGCACTCGGCACGGCCTGCGGGCTCTCCGCGGAGGCGACCGCCGCGAGTGCCGGTGCCGGCCCCCGGCTGACGATGGAACTGGAGAACCGACGGACGGCTAGCCCGGTCGTGCGCTCCTTCCGCGCGGTGCCCGCCACAGTGCGCGTCAACCGCGAGCTCACTGCCCGCGCGGGCCGGCCCGGCGGGCGCTCGGTGCGCCACCTCGAGATCGCGCTGCCCGCCGACGTGACCTACGGGGTCGGCGACCACCTCGGCGTCCTCCCGCGCAACGACGTCGCGCTGCTCAACCGGGTGACCGCGCGGTTCGGTCTCGACGCCGGCCAGTACCTCACGCTGCACGCCCGCGGCGACGCCCCGACCCACCTGCCCACCGGCGAGTCCTACCCGCTACTCGCCATCCTCGCCGGGTGCGTCGAGCTCCAGGACGTGGCGACCCGTCCCCACCTGGCGGCGATGGCGGCGTCCCTGCCCGAGGGCCCGGCGCGCGTGGAGCTCGCCGACCTCGCGGCCACCGGTGAGGACTCCCGCGCGCGCTACCGCGAGCGCATCGCCGCACCGCGCCGGACGTTCCTCGAGCTCCTCGAGGCTCACCCCGACTGCACGCTGCCCTTCGTGGAGTTCCTCGACCTGCTCCCCGCCCTGCGGCCGCGCTACTACTCGATCTCCTCGGCGCCGTCGGTGAGCGACGAGGCGTCGGTGACCGTCGGGGTGCTCGACGAGCCGGCCCGCTCCGGCGAGGGCCGCTACCGCGGAGTGTGCTCGCGCCACCTCGCGGAGACCCCCGAGGGCGGCACCGTGTTCGTCCTGGTCCGGACCCCGACGATCGCCTTCCGCCCACCGGAGAACCCACACACGCCGATGATCATGATCGGCGCCGGGACCGGGATGGCCCCGTTCCGGGGCTTCCTGCAGGATCGTGCTGCCCTCAAGGCGCAGAAGGTGCCGATCGCGGAGTCACTCATCGTGCTCGGCTGCCGTGATCCGCAGGACGACCTGCTCTACGCCGACGAGCTCGCACGCTACGAGAAGGAGGGCGTGGCGCGGCTTCTGACCGCCTGCTCGCGCGTGCCGGACTTCCCGCACCGCTACGTGCAGCACGTGATCGAGGCGTCCGCCGACGACGTCTGGGACCTCCTCCAGCGCGACGCCGCCATCTACGTGTGCGGCAACGCGAGCACGATGGCGCCGGGGGTGCGCGCGGCCCTGGGCGCGGTGTTCCGCGCGAAGACCGGCGCGAGCGAGGCCGACGCCGACGCCTGGCTCGCGGGCCTGCGGTCGAGCGCGCGCTATCTCGAGGACATCTGGGGCGAGACGGCGGTCGTCTGACGATGCCTGGACGTACCGTCCCCGGTTCAGTCCCCCAGCCGCGCGGCGCGGGTCAGGAGATGGCGCCTCTCGGGTTCGCTGGTGGTGCGTCGGGCCGCCTCCTGGTAGCCGGCGCGGGCCGCGTCGTGGTCGCCGGCCATCTCCAGCAGGTGGGCCCGCACGGACACGAGGTGGTGGGAGGCGGAGAGGCGCTCGTCGGCCCCGAGGGCGTAGAGCACGCACCCAGCACACCGAGCACCTCCGGGACCAGCCGCCGGACGGCCCGCCAGTCGGTCACGGCTCGACGTCGGCCTCGTGCATGAGTGGCCGGACCTCGACGCCCCAGTACCGCGCCGACGGGTTGCGGGCCGCGATCTCCAGTGCTCGTTCCGGGCTGTCGCAGTCGACGATCGTGAAGCTGCCCAGGTACTCCTTCGCCTCGGCGTAGGGGCCGTCGGTCATCACCGGCGCCCCGCCGCTGACCCGGACCACCTTGGCGTTCACCTGGTCGTCCACGCCGTAGGCGCCGACCAGCTCGCCCGACTCGAACAGCTCGCGGTTGAGGGCATCGGTCTCGCGGAGGATCTCGGCGAAGGTCTCCGCGTCCACCGAGCCGAAGGCGTCCTCGTTGCCGTAGATCAGCAGCATGTACTTCACGGCTCGTTCCTCTCTCACCGCTCCGGCTGGGCCGATCCGACCAGGTCGCCGCTGGCGCCGCGATCGTCCAGCACCAGCGTCGACCGTCCCGTGACGGTGTAGCGGACGTGGGTGACGTCGGGCGCCTCGACGACCCGGGTCGGGACCAGCTCGATGCCGTCGGCGCCGAGGCCGAGGCTCGCGTCGAACAGGCGCTGGCCGTCGCCCAGCAGCACCGGGGCGATGTGCACCTCGAGCCGGTCTAGCAGCCCGGCGGCCAGCACCTGGCGCAGGACCTCCCCGCCGCCGGCCACCGCCAGGTCCTTGCCACCGGCGACATCGCGGGCCAGCTCGATGGCGCGCTCGGGTCCTTCGGTGACGAAGGTGAAGGAGGTGCCACCCCGGCGTTCGAGCACCTTCCGGGGACGGTGGGTGACGACGAAGACCGGGGCCCGGAACGGCGGCTCCTCGCCCCACGGGACCTCGCCGGCGTCGAACATGCGCCGGCCCATGACGTAGGCGCCGGCCGCCGCGAACGTCTCCGCGATGATCTCGGAGTTGATCGACTGCTCGCCGCCGGCGAAGCCCTGCCGCTCGCGCCAGGCCATGGCGTCGACGGCCCAGCGGGTGACCCGGAAGAAGCCGGGCGCTTCGGGGCCCCGCATCCAGCCACTCATGTCCGCCGGGTCGTGCACGTCCCGCGGTCCGGTGTAGAAGCCGTCGAGGGACATCGACATCTGGGCGGTCACCTGGGTCATCGGTCGTGGTCCTCTCGTGTCGGCGGCCCCGTCGGCCGCCGGTGACGATGAGTCGGAGCCGCCCGCCCGTTCTTGACATGCGCGGACGAGGCTTTCCTCCCGAGTGCGCGCCCGGTCGAGGTGTCGCACCGTCGAGGAGGGCACCCGGCTGGGCGCGCGGTTCGGACTCGGCGCGGACGTCCCCGCCGCTCCGGCCGGATCGCGAGACCCGCCGGACAGAGCCCGTATCAGGAGGAGGTCGTCAGCCGCTGCCACGCGAGGGCGATATCGAGCAGGAGGTCCTCCCGCCAGGGCGCGGCGACCAGTTGCAGCCCGACGGGTAGGCCGTGCGTGGTGACACCCCCGGGTACCGAGATCGCCGGCAGGCCCGAGACGCTGACGCAGAACAAATAGCGGATGTTGGTCTCGAAGAAGTCGACGGTGCGTCCGTTGTGGAGCATGGTCGCGCTGTCGCTGATCGGGGCGGCAGCCGCGGGCGTGGCCGGGGTCAGCAGGGCATCGACGCCGTCGAGGGCGGTCAGGAAGCCCTGACGGATCGCGGGCACGGTGTCGTGGATCGCGCGGGCGTAGACATGCGCCGGGACGGGCTCCGCGTCCGGGCCGACCTGGCTGCCGAAGGCGGCTCGGACGTCCTCCCCGAAGTGGGACAGCACCGACGCCAGCCCGCCGGTGATGCCGGCATCGAGCAGCGACTGCCCGATGAGCACGACACCCTCCGGGAGCACCGTGAGGAACCCGGTGCCGGTGGCCTCCTCGACCCGGGGCACCTCGACCGGGACCAGCTCCGCGCCCGCTGCGCCCAGCCGGTCACACGCCTGCTCGAGCACCCGGTCGATCTCGGGGTCGTTGTCGTCGGCAAAGTACCCGCCGGGCACCCCGATGCGACGCCCGCGCAGCGACGGGTTCGCTCCCTCGAGATCGTCGAGCTCGCCACGCGGAGAGCTCATCGCCGCGGGATCGCGGTCGTCGGGCCCGGACGACAGCGCCCGGAGCATCACCGCCGAGTCCACCACGTCCCGCGTGATCGGTCCGGCGACGTCGTAACTCCAGGACAGCCTCAGCATCCCGCCGCGGCCGACGCGCCCCCGGGTGGGCTTGAAGCCGACGACGCCGCACATCGCGGCCGGGTGACGCACCGACGCGCCGGTGTCGGTACCGATGGCGGCAGGGCACAACCGGGCCGCGACGGCGGCGCCCGCTCCCCCGCTGGAGCCGCCGGCGACCCGGCTCGTGTCGTACGGGTTGCGCACCGGCCCGTAATGCGGATTGTTCGACGACACGCCGAACCCCGCCTCGTGCAGGTTGAGCTTCGCGAGGACGAGGGCGCCCGCGCGCTTGAACGCAGCCACCGCCGTCGCGTCGCGGTCGGGAACCCAGTCCCGCAGCACCACAGTGCCACCTGTGGTGGTGGTCCCAGCGGTCGCGAAGGCGTCCTTCACCCCGATCGGCAGGCCGTGCAGGGGGCCGACGACCTCACCCGCGGCCTGCTGCTCGTCGAGACGTGCGGCCTCGTCGAGCGCCGCGTCGCCTCGGGAGAGCAGCACCGCGTTGAGCCGTTCGCGGTCGAGTGCCTCGATCCGCTCCAGGCACGCGCCGACGAGTTCACGACTGCTGAGGCGACCAGCACGGATCGCACCGGCAAGCTCGACGAGGCTGCGCGACAACAGGTCCTCGTGCGGGCCTCGGGACGCCGACGGCGGTGCGCCGAGGAGGAGGTCGAACGGTGCCGCGCCGGTCATGATCGTCCTCCGCCCACGACGAGATGCGCTGCTCGGCGAGCAGCGCGCCGAGACGAGAGCATGCTCGCCCTCGCAGAGGTCAGCCACCCGTCTCGGCGGCCCGGACGAGGGCCTGGGCGGCCCAGTGCTGGACGTCGAGAATCTCGCGGGAGTCGAGCCCGCAGATGTCGCGGAGCACGAGCGTGGCCTCGATGCCCATGACCACGGTGAGCGCGAAGGCCAGGCGGTCGAACTCGGCCGGAGTGAGCCGACCCTGCAGGGGAGCAAGGGCCTGCTCGACGTACTCCAGTCGCCTCGTCGGTCGGGGCGGGACACCGGGCCCGATCGGGTCGCGGTCGACCGTGAATCTGATCATTTGACGCAGCAGGGGCTCGTTCCCCAGCGTCATCTCCTGCAGGGCATCCACCAGTCGACCCACCCGCTCGATCACCGGCTCGTCGGGCTCGCCCGCCTCGATCGAGAGCTCCATGTTCTGCCGGGTCGCCTCCAGGGTCGCCTCGACGGTGAGCTGCTCGACGCTGGGGAAATAGCGGTAGGCGGTCCGGGTCGAGATCTCGGCCGCCTCGGCCACCTCGCTCACCGACGGACGCCGGCCCGCGGCGAGCAGACGAGAAGCCGCCTCCACCAACGCGCGCCGCGTGCGGCGTTTCTGGTTGTCGCGACCCATCAGCGTTGACCCCGATCCCGCTACCCTCTAATGTCACAACAGTGCCATGAAGGCATCCGAGTGCCAACATAGCAGCTGCCTGTCCGCCAGGATCGACACAGGGGGATCCCCGATGACCGAGCAACACATCACCCGCCCCGTGGGAGGGTTCGTCGTGGCCCCGGGCGAGGGCCGCACCCTGCCGTCGTTCGGGCAGGTCAAGATCAGCGGGCAAGACACCGGCGGCGGCTTCGAGGTGATCGAGTTCCGAGGCAACGCGGCCAGCCCGCCCCCGCACATCCATCGCGAGCGCGAGGAATGCATCCACGTCCTCGACGGCCGGTTCACCTTCACCCTCGACCACGACGAGATCGAGGCCGCACCCGGCAGCTGGGTGTTCATCCCACGCGGCACCCGCCACGGCTTCACCGCCAGCGCCGACGCCCGCGCGCTGATCCTGGTCACCCCGGCCGGGCTCGAAGGCTTCTTCGCCGAACTCGGACAAGGTCTCGCCGCCGGCACTCCCACCCACGAACTGCGCGCCAGTCTCACAGGGCGCTTCGACTCCATCCCAGCCTGATCGACATTTCCGCGGTCGGAAGCTCAGCGTCGTTGTTCGCGCTGAGCGCGGTGCGGGCCCGTCACAGGAACGGGTCGGGGGACTCGGAGTGGGCGGGCTCGTCGGCGAGTGCTTCGTGGAGATCCGACACTGCAGCGAAGAGCTCGAAGCGGAAATCGACGGTGGCGCGAGCACCCGACGGGCCGTGGCTCTCGGTGCCGCGGTGAGCGGTCACGATTCCGGCGGAGTCGGCGGCGTGCAGCGCCGCCAACAGCCCGGCGAGCCGCTGCGCGGCGCCGTGGGGTCGCTCGTCGGTCTGGATCAGGGTGCGGTGCGACGCGCCGAGGTTCCACTGCTGTGACGACCCGGCGCCCTGGCTGGTGCCGGTGACGACATCGACCAGCCAGTGGGCCGGCTTCCCGGCGAACGGCGCGGTCTTGTGGACGAGCACCTCGACGACGTGATCGGCGCGGACCAGCCCGTCGTCGATGGTCCGGATCCACACCTGCTCCAGCCCCACGACCCTGCCCCTTTCACATCCTGCAGACGACGAGCCACCTGGCCCACCGCGAGGCGGCACCATGACACCGGCCGGTGGGGCGGGTGAGCTCGGGACCGAGACGCGGCGACGACCCGAATGTGTCAGGGGTGGAACGCGGCGTTCGGCCGCTCGTCGGTCGTTCCGGCTCGGTCCCGGGCTCACCCGGGAGCGATCATCGAGAATGGACACTGTTCAGAGAGACATCGAACGATGCTCGAGCGATCACCTCCTCGAAGCTGGGAAAGGGCGAGGCCTGGTCTGACGGAGGGGACCGGGGCCGGGGCCGGGGTTGGTCGACGCGCCTCCCGTGCCACCGTCGCGCTCCCCTGGCCGCTCCCGCGGGCGGAGCGGACGCCCGGACAGCGCGGGGGCCGAGCGCGCCGGGCCCGGGTTGCCCCTCCAGGCGGGGTCCTCGCCGGTGCCGGCACCGACATCGCCCAGGGCGCTTCGGCGAGCACCATCGCGACGAACTCGGCGTCGAACACCGCCTGGTCCGCCGGCGGATCGGCGCTCAGCCGCAGTGGCTGTGCACCTGGCACGGCCCCTCGGCCCGAGTGACGACCGCCCGGATCGGACAGGGGGGCCGGCCGTTCCTCGGGGACCCGCTCGTCGTCGAGGGCCGCAGGCCCCGGCACCACGCTGCCCTCGAGCTGACCGAGGTCCTCGAGGTCGAGGGGGCCGATCGCGGCGTCGAGCACGTCGACCGTCATGTGAACACCTCCTCCGGCAGAACCGATCCGGCTTCAGCGTCCTCACGGGCTTCCAATTACCTACAACTCTAGATAGAGGTTTCCGTGTCGGTCAACCCCTCGCCTGCCGTTCGCTCGGGTCTCGGCCGCGATCCTGGTCGCGTCCCGACGCACGGCGTCCCGCTCGGACACGGCGAGGTCTCGCTCGGCGCGGGCGGTGTCTCGCTCGCGGGTGGTCCGATCGAGTCGTGCGCGTTCCTCGGCCAGCTCGGCGCGCAGGTCGAGGATCTCCGCGGCGCCCGCCAGGGTGTGGCCGCCCTCGGTCATCTCGCGCAGCGCCACCACACGGTCGAGCTGGTTGCGCGAGTAGCGCCGATGTCCACCGGTCGACCGTGCCGGCCGCAACAGGCCGGCGGTTTCCAGCCCTCGCAGGAACGCCGGAGCCACCTCGAGCAGCTCCGCGGCCTGCCCCATCCCGAACGTCGGGTGGTCAGGGTCATCGAGGCGGTCCAAAGCCATCGTCGACCTCTCCTCGACTGCCGGACTCAAGGTCTCCCAGCCTCCGGCCGATGCCGAACACCATCGTAGATTATCTCTAGGTGGAGGCGAAGACTTCGTCGGACTTCACGTCGAGTTGCCACGTCCGCGCCGCTCGCGTCCCTCGGGCGCACCCTCGACGCTCTCGGGATCGAGGTCGATCTCGGGGTGGTCGCGACGAACCCGGGCCAGCACCGCACGCAGCACGTCGAGCTGACCTTCCAGGTCCAGCACCATGGCCGTCCCCGCCAGGTTGAGCCCGGCGGCGAGCAGGGCGCTGATCCGTTGGCCACGCGCGACGTCGTTGTCGCTGTAGCGCCGCGTACCGCCCGCGGTGCGCGCGGGAGCCAGCAGGCCCCGGTTCTCGTAGTGGCGCAGGCTGCGGGGCTCGACCCCGGCGAGCTCGGCCGCCACCGAGATGCCGTACACCGGCTGGTCCGGAGCGGGCCCGCCCGCCTGACCCCGCATCGAACTCCCGTCACTTCTCACGCCTCTGGGAATAAAAACCTATCACCAGCGTTGGAGGTCTGCGAACACCGACGCACTCGAGCGTGAAGGAGTGATCCACGATGTTGTTCGACTACGACCCGTTCGACGCGTTCCGCTCGCTGGATCGGCTCACCGGCCGGCGCGGCCAGGCCGGCACCGGGATGCCGATGGATGTCTGGCGCGGTGAGGACCAGTTCGTGGTCGCCCTCGACGTGCCCGGGGTGGACCCCGGCTCGATCGACGTCTCGGTCGACGGCAACACCCTGAGCGTGTCCGCCCAGCGCCACCCCGCGAGCGAGGGACAGGACTGGCTCGTCGCCGAGCGTCCCCACGGCACCTTCAGCCGCCGGCTCTCGCTGGGCCCGCAGCTCGACCGCGAGAACCTGCGCGCGGACTACACCGACGGGGTGCTCACCATCACCATCCCGGTCTCGGAGAAGGCCAAGCCTCGTCAGATCGCCATCGAACACGGCGGTCACACCGGCGCCCTCACCGCCGGCGACGACCGCCCCTGAAACACCGGCACGGGTTCGTCGAGGGCGCCGGTGAGCGTCCCGCCGGCGGCGACCGGCGCCCTCGGCGTGCGGCTCTGTCCCGGTGTCAGTGGGCAGGGTCGTGAGGGCCGACGACCTGGTCCGCGGAGGGCGGACGCGTCGAGGGAACACCGGGATCAGGGCGCCTCGCCCGCGAGCCCGGAGTAGGTGTCCCGCAGTTCCCGCTTGAGGATCTTGCCGCTGGGGTTCTTCGGCAGCTCGTCGACGACGACGACGTACTTGGGCGACTTGAACCCGGCCAGCCGTTCCCGGGCGTGCGCGACGATCTCGGTCGTCCCGGCCGACGCGCCGTCGCGCAGGACCACCGCGGCCGCCACCGCCTCGATCCACTCGGGGTGCTTGACGCCGAAGACGGCGACCTCGCTCACCGCGGGGTGGGAGTAGATCGCGTCCTCCACCTCGCGGCTGGCGACGTTCTCGCCGCCGGTGATGATGATGTCCTTCTTGCGGTCGACGATCGTGAGGTAGCCGTCGGCGTCCATCACGCCGAGGTCGCCGGAGTGGAACCAGCCGTGGCGGAAGACCTTGGCGGTGGCCTCGGGCTTGCCCCAGTACCCGCGCATCGCGTGCGGGGTGCGGTGCACGACCTCGCCGATCTGCCCCACCGGCACCGGCCGGTCGTCCTCGTCGTGCAGCCGGGTCTCGACGTTCAGACTCGGACGCCCCGCGGTGCCCGCCTTCGCGATCTGTTCCTCCGGGAACAGGACGGTGGCGTTGGGCGCGAGCTCGGTCTGGCCGTAGTAGTTGAACAGGCGCATGTCGGGCAGCCGGCGGCCGAGCTCCTCCAGCACCGCGACCGGCATGATCGCCGCGCCGTAGTACCCCTTCCGCAGCGACGACAGGTCGTACTGGTCGAACGCCGGGGAGCGCAGCAGCCGGATCCACACCGTCGGTGGGCAGAACATCTTCGTGACCCGCTCGGCCTCGACCGTCCGCAGGATCGTCTCCGGGTCGGCCGTGTCGACGACGATGCTGGTCGCGCCGAGGTACACGTCGGGCGTGAGGAAGTCGTGCAGGGCCGCGCAGTGGTACAGCGGGAGCGCGTGCAGCTCGACGTCGTCGCGGTGGTACTCGCCGTCGACGACGTCGCTGACGTACTGGGCGATGAGGTTGCGGCTGGTCATGATCGCGCCCTTGGGGGCCGACGTGGTGCCGCTGGTGTAGAGCAGCTGAACCGGGTCGTCGTCGTCGATCTCGACGTCGGGCTCCGCAGCGTCCTCGTGCGCCAGCAGCCGGTCGAACGACGTCCAGCCCGCCGTCCGTCCGATGACCACCCCGAGCGCGATCGGCACCTCGGCGGCCCCGAACGTGTCGACCAGCGCGTCCTCGACGATCGCCGCGGTGGCACCGCTGTCCTGCAGGACGTAGCGGACCTCCGTCGCGACGAAGTTGAAGTTGACCGGCACCGAGATCGCGCCGAGCCGGGCGAGGGCGAAATAGGCGACCACGAACGCGTAGGAGTTGTGCGAGTAGATGGCGACCCGCTGGTTCCGGACCACGCCCCGCGCGGCGAGGGCGTTGGCGACGCGGTTGGCGTCGGCGTCCAGCTCCGCGAACGTGCGGCGGGTGTCGCGGTGCACCACCGCGAGCTTCTCGCCGTACTTCAGCGCGGTCCGGGCCAACAGCGAGCCGATGCTCTGTCGCCGGGCCCGCACGACGTCCTCGGTGAGGGGCGGGAGGTACCGGTCGAGGTCGTCGTCCATCCGCTCCTCCTCGTCGAAACGCGCGGGCCGACGATCCGGGGACGGCCGCGGGACCATCCTCCGACCCGGTGACCGCGGCAGGCAACGACAGGCGCGGCCACGGCGATTGCCCCGCCGGAGGCTCCAGGCGCCGGACTATCGTGAGGCGACCGCTACCGTCGCTGGTCTCGGCCGTGTCGCCGCGGCGATCCGGGAACACGTCGGCGTGGCCGTGGCAGCTCGTGCGGGTCAGGGGACGACGTGAGGATTCCGGGCTGGGCCGGCGCCGTCGCCGGATGGTTCGCCGGGCTGGACCCGCCGCCGGACGTGTTCTCGGTGGTGATGGCGACCGGCATCGTCGCGATCGCGGCTCGTGATCACGGCTACTGGTACATCGATTCCGGACTGGGCCTGGTCGCCCTCGTCGCGTTCGTCGTCCTCGGCCTCGGCTTCGTCATCCGGGTGACCACCCACCCGGCCCGGGTCGCGCGGCTGGCCCGGAATCCGGACGTCGCGCTGCGGATGTTCACCTTCTGCGCCGCCTGCGTCGTGCTCGGTGACCACTTGCGCTGGAGTCCTGTCGCCACGAAGGCCCTCGGCGGCCTCGCGGTGGCCGGCTGGTGCGTTCTCGTCCCGCTGACCGTCGTCGACGTCTGGTCCCGGCGCACCACGCAGCTGCGCGACCAGGCCCACGGGGCATGGCTGCTGCCGAGCGTGGCGACCAGCGGCCTGGCCGGGGCGACGGCCCAGCGGGCCGCGCATGACCACGCGCCGTGGATGGTCGTCGTCGCCGCCGCGGCGGTCCTGCTCGCGCTCGCGATCTACCTGGCGGTTGCTTCGCTGATCGTCTGGCGGGCGCTCTCCGGGCCGTTGCTCCCCGATCAGGTACCGCCGGACAGCTGGATCCTGATGGGGGCGCTCGCGATCTCCGCGCTGGCCAGCAGCCAGCTCCTGGCCGCGATCCGGGCGCTCGACGCACCGTCGCCCGCGGTGCACGCCGGCCGGACCCTGGTCCTGGTGGTCTGGATCACCGCCAGCCTCTGGGTGCCGGTCCTTCTCTACGCGCAGATGTGGCGCTCCGACCACATCCCCGGAACGCTGCACTACGAGGGCGTGTGGTGGTCGGCGGTGTTCCCCGTCGGGATGTACTCGGCGGCGACCGCGGCGACGGGGGCGCAACTGGGGCTGCCGCAGCTGACGACCGTGTCCCTGGTGTTCTTCTGGATCGCCTTCACGATCTGCGTCCTGGTCGCCACGGGGCTGGTCCACGCCGGGGCGGCGCGGGCGGCCGCCCTCGGACGGATGCTGCGACGGGTGCGCCGATCACCCGGCGGGTGAGGAGTCCGGCCGCTTCTCTCGTACGGGTGCTGGAGAAGCCTCACCACGGGGGCAGGCTCGGGAGCTCGCCCTGGTAGCGCAGGCCTTCTTCCACCTGCTCCCGTGCCAGGAACGGCAGCAGCGCCTCGTAGTAGCCCTCGATCCGGTACGAGCCGTCGCCGACCGTCCATTCCTCGCCCTCGCGAGCGATGATCCGCATGCCGGGACTACCGGGATGCGCCTGGAGCCGGTCCACGCAGACCTCGATCGCGTCCACGACCCCGTCGGGGTCGGCCTCGTGCCACTCCCAGGTGGTGTCGAGATCGTCGTGGTGGACGATCATCTCCGTGGTGCGCCGAGCCGGCAGTGAGAAAACGTTGATCTCGCCGGAGAACAAGGTCGGCACCGTCTCCACCCGCACCCCGTTCCTGAGCGTCCGGAACGCCTCGAGCAGGCGCGTGTTGGCCTGGTCGAGGGCGGTGGTCAGCTCGGCGGCGGACAGCGTGGCGGCGGCCTCGATGTCGGCGTCCCGCTTCTCCCGCGACTCGTACGCCGGCGTCTCCTGACCGGTGACGGCCCACGTGACGAGGTTCGTCATGGCGTCCGCGTCGCGAGCGAGGTGGGCGATCACGTGCGCCCGGGTCCAGCCGTGGCACCTGGTCGGTTTGTCGAGCTCGTCGTCGGCGAGGCTGGCGATGGTGGCCATCGCCATGGCCGACTCCCGCTCCACCACGCCGATGTCGCTCGTCAGGCTCCGGAGGTTCTTCGCCACGGTGATCACTCGGTTCAGCTCTCGTGCTCGTCGGGGTGCCGTCGCGCCAGCTCGGTGCGCGACCGGACGCCGTACTTGCTGTAGATCCTGGTGAGGTGGTACTGGACGGTCTTCGGCGAGATTCTGCAGTTCGGAGGCGACGTCCTTGTTCGACCGGCCCTGGACGACGAGTTCGACCACGGCGGACTCCTGCGAGGTCAGGGCGCGGGCCGGCCGCTCGCCGCGGGCCTGGTGGACCCCGCCGGCGCGCATCTCCCGGTCACAGCGCGCGACGTAGCTGGTGGCCCCGAGCGCGAGGAAGAGCTCGCGGGCAGTGGACAGGATGGTGTCGGCGTCGCGGCGCTGGGCCAGGCGGCGCAGGGACTGGCCGTAGGCGAAGTGAGCGCGGGCCCGGTCCCAGGGCAGCGACAGGGTGTCCAGCGCTGCGAGCGAGCCTTCGAACGCATCCCGAGCGGCCTCGAGGTCTCCGCGGGCCGCGTGGAGACGCCCGCGGGCCCAGGCGAGCCGGGCCAGTTCCGGCTGGTTGGCCTGGTCTTCGGCGCGGGCCTCGTGGCGGTCGAGGAACGCCTCGGCGTCCTCGAGGTGGCCCTCGAGGACCAGGGCGTTGACGTAGACGTCGCGCCAGGGCCACCAGCCCGGCTGGTCGACGGTGCCGTGGTCGTCCCGGGCGGCCAACGGAGCGAGGGCGCGGACGACGGCGGGGTAGTCCGAGCGGGCCTCGGCCAGAGCGGCACGGGCGAGTCGCCGGGGCACTGCCATGATCTCGTAGTCCTCGGCGCCGGTGCCGGCGTCGCGCAGGACGCGTTCGGCCCGTTCCGGATCGCCGCGCAGACTGTGGATCTGGGCGGCGGTCCAGCCCAGCAGTGGGGTGACGATCGCGATGCCCGTCTGCTCGGCGCGGCGCAACCCGTGGGCGACCGTCCGCAGCGCCAGATCCCAGTCCCCGGCGAGGAAGTGGACGCGGGCGAGCCAGCCCGACGCCCACAGCGAGATCCTCGACGAGCCGCCGAGGGTCGTCGTCGGGATGGCGCTCTCGAGCTCGGCACGCGCCTCGTCGAGGTCGCCGACGACGAGGTGCAGCCATCCGTGGCCCATGGTGATCCGCTGCACCTGGGGGCCGACTCGGACCCGCGCGGCGAGCGCCCGGTACTCAGCCAGGGCCTCCCCGGGGCGTCCCGACGCGGCGGTGCCCAATCCCCGCATCGCCTGCGCTTCGACCGCCGCGGGGTGGTCCGGCCCGACGAGCTCCACCGCTCGGTCGGCCCACGCGAGCAGGGCCGGCCCGTCGCCGCAGATCAGGGCGTGCAGGACCTGGCGCTGGCAGATCCAGGCGGCGGTGTCGGTGTCGGCGTCGGGGTCGACGAGCTCCCAGGCGCGCGACAGGGTCCGTTCGGCGTGCGCCCGGCGGCCCAGCAGGATCGCGAGATAGCCGAGCACCGAGTTGCGGATCGCGGTGTCGAACAGGTTCTCGACGGCCGGGATCATCGCCTCGGCCTCGAACACGGCCCCGGCTCCGATGAGCGCGTCCACGGCCCGCACGAGCAGGAGCTCCCGGTCCTCGTGGCGGTCGGTGAGCCGGCTGGCTTCGAGGAGGGCATGGGCGGCGTCGGACCAGGCCCCGTCCGCGGTCTTGACCGCCGCGAGCTCGGAGAGACGAGCGGCGAGCTCCGCGTCCGGTCCGGGAGTCGCGGCAGCGAGCAGCCCGAGCCTGCGGTGGGGTTCGGTGACCACTCCCGCAGCCACACGACGCAGTTCGGCGGCGCGGTGCGGGCCGACACGGTCCAGGATCGCCGCACGCACCATGGGACTGGCCGGTCCGACGACGGGCAGCGAGCGACCGCCGAACCGGGTGACCAGGCCGCGCCGAGCGGCCTCACTGAGGGGCGCGAGGACCTCGTCGAGGCCGGCGGTGCGGGCGATCTCGTCGAGACTGACCGGCTCGGCGAAGCACGCGACGACCTGCACCAGTCGGCGGGCCGGCTCACCGAGGGCGTCGCAGTCCTCGCCGACGCGCACCGCCACGTCCTCCGGAGCGGGCAGGCGCAGGTCGGGGGTGTCCCACATGTCGTCGGGCAGCTCGTTGAGCAGCGCGAGGACCTGGCGGGGGTTCCCGTTGGTGTGCCGGCGCAGCCGCTCGGTCAGCCATGGCGGAAGCGGGCGGCCGTGGTCGGTGCACAGCTCCTCGATCTCACGAGTCGGGAGTGGCCCGAGCGACAAGGTCAGATCCGCGGTGCGACGCAGCAGCGCGATGGGCGCCGAGGCGCCGACGCCAGGGGTCGCCGCGAACAGCATCGCCACCGGGGTTCGGCGGTGATGACGCACCAGGGTGGACAGGGCCCTGACCGATTCGACGTCGCACCAGTGGGCATCGTCGACGATGATCACCACGGACCGGTCCCCGGCCCGATCGACCAGACGGTGGGCCGCGGCGAACGCGTCGTCACCCGCGAGGGCGGAGACGTCCTCACCGATGAGCTGGGCGAGCACACCGTAGGAGCAGTCCTGTTCCCACTCCACGCCGGCCGCGGTCAGCACAGCGGCGCCGCGAGCTCGGCCGAGCGCCTCGCGGAGCAGCCGGGACTTCCCGCTGCCGAGCTCTCCGGTGATCAGAACGGTTCCGCGGCCCTGCCCGAGCACGTCGAGCAGGGTCTGACGGACCTCGCTGCGCTCGTGCGCCCCGCTCTCGACCGACCGAGCGCGTCTGACCTGCTCGGTCGCGGCGTCGCCGGGTTCGGTGTACCCCGCCGGCTCGCTGGAGCCGTTCGACCGGCGCGGTGGCGGCACCGGCGACGGGAGGCCGTGCTCCTCCTCGGGAACGGCCATGATCATCGCATCAACCGAGGTCGCCGCCGGCGACCGGCAGGACCGACCCGGTGATGTACGAGGCCTCGGGCGAGGCCAGGAAGCAGATGGCGGCAGCCTGCTCGTCGACGGTGCCGTAGCGCTTGAGCAGCGACGACTCCACGGTCTGGTCGACGATGCCCTGGTACCACTCCTTCTCCTGGTCGTTGTCCGGGGCGGGTCCGCGCGGGGTCTTCCGTTCCGGCGCGTCCGTCCCGCCCGGGGCGGTGGCGGTGACGCGGATGCCGTGCGGCGCGAGCTCCAGCGCGAGCGCCGAGGTGATCGCGTTGACCCCGCCCTTGGCCGCGGCGTAGGGCACGCGGTGGATGCCGCGCGTGGCCACCGAGGACACGTTGACGATCGTGCCCGCCCCGCGGGAGATCATGTGCGGGGCCACGGCACGGCAGCACCACAGCGTGGGCCACAGCGAGCGCTGGATCTCCGCCTGGATCTCCTCGGGCGGGTACCGGTCGAACGGCTTGGCCCAGATCGTGCCGCCAACGGTGTGCACCGCGACGTCGATCCGGCCGAACTGCTCGAGCGCGGCGTCGACGACGGCCCGGGCGCCCTGATAGGTCTCGAGATCGGCGATCACCGCCACCGCGTCGCCCGCGCCCTCGGCCCGGTCCTCGGCCAGCTCGGCCGCGAGCTCCTTGACCGTGTCGGCGCGGTCGGCGAGGACGACGAGCCCGCCCTCGGCGTGGATGCGCCGGGCGGTGGTCTCCCCGATCCCCTGGCCGGCCCCGGTGATGACGACGACGTGGTCGGCGAAGCGACCCGGCGTCACGAACCTCGGCCGGCGGGACGCGCGCCGCTCGTTCATCGCCCGCCGCGTCGTCGCCTTCGACCGCTCGGCGTGCTCGGAGATCAGCCGCCGGGCCTCCTCGCGGTCCCCGGTCTCGAACGCGTCGACGATGTCGAGGTGGTCCTGCGCGCAGCGCGGATCGCACCAGGTCGCCGAGCGCAGCGACTCCTCCATGTGTCCCTTGACCCCGAGGTCCTGATAGGCGTGCAGCAGGTGCTCGTTGCCGGTCAGGACGAACAGGTAGTCGTGGAACGCGGCGTTGGACTCGGTGTAGCCCGCCGCGTCGGTGAACCGCTCGTTCTCGACGTCGACGTAGGGCACGGTCGACTCCGCGAGCACCCGGTACCCCGCGACCTGCTGGGAGGTGATGCGGCCGATCGTGAGCTCGAGGGCCCCGAGCTCGAGGGCCCGGCGGGCATCGAAGATCGCGTCGGACACCTGGATCGAGGGGTGCTGCTGCCCGATCTCGTACCCGTCGGTGGTGACGGTGCCCGGGACGGACTCGGCAGCCAATTCGAGCGGCTCGGGCGCTCGGGGCGCGACCAGCGGGTCGACCACGCTCGTGGCGAACACGTCCTGTCCCAGGATGCCGCGGGCGTCGTCGGCGACGAGCAGCTCGTCGTCCTCGGTGACCCGGCCGCCGCCCGAACCGTGCTCGCCCCCCGGGAGCACGACCCGGCCGAGCATCCGCCGTGGCAGGTCCTCGACCGGGCTGCCATCAGGGAGATCCGCCGCGACCGCCACCCGGGCGCCGGCCCCCAGCTCCGCCAGCTCGATGCGCGGGAGCACGGTCCGTCCGTCGAGCTCGCGTCCCTCCAAGCTCTGGAGCAGCTCGGCGGTCGGCTCCGGGTCCAGCGGGTCCACCGCAGCCGGCGTCCGCTCCTCGGTGCCCTGCTCCTCCGCCTCGACGGTTGCGACGGCCGGAGTGATCGCGTCGGACTCGGGCCGGGCGCCCTCGAGGTCCTCGCCGACGCCCTGCGCGGAGTCGGGCTTGGCCGCCAGCGCGAACTTCTCGTAGTAGAACCCGGCCGGCTCGAAGCCGCGCTCGGAGAAATCCTTGCGGACCGCGTCGACCATCGGCGGCGGCCCGCACAGGTAGACCGAGGCCTCGCCGTCGTGCAGGTGCTCGGGCTCGGTGTGGGCGGTGACGTAGCCCTGGCGCTCGGCGCTCGTCTGCTCGTCGGCCACCGTGTGGGCCCACGTGAACGACCCGAGCGACTCCGCCAGCTCCGCCAGGGTGTCGAGCTCGACGACGTCGTCGTCGGTGGTCGCCCCGTAGATCAGGTGGGCGGGCCGGCGGCTGCCGCTCGCACGCAGCCGACGCAGGATCGACAGGATCGGCGCGAGCCCGGTCCCGCCCGCGAGCAGCAGCAGGGGCGAGTCCGACTCGCGCAGGAAGAAGCTGCCGTGCGGCCCGGTGAACTGCACCGAGTCCCCCACCGACGCCCAGTTCTCCAGCCAGTCCGACATCACCCCGCCCGGCGAGAGCTTGATCAGGAAGCTGAGCTGCTCGGCGTCGGGAGCACTCGAGAACGAGTAGGAGCGGGTCTGGTCGGTGCCGGGGACGGCGATGTTGACGTACTGCCCCGGGAGGAACACCAGCTTCTCCCGGTCGTCGCAGTCCAGCGTCAGCGACATCGTCGTCGACGACAACCGCTCCACCGCGGTGACCGTGCCCGTGAACGAGCCGGCGCTGGTCTTCGCGACGGCGGACGTGGTCGGGATCTGCAGCACGAGGTCCGTCTTCGGGGACATGCTGCACGTCAGGACGTAGCCCGCGGCCTCCTCGTCGGGCGCGAGCGCGTCCTCGACGTAGTCGTCCATCTCGAACTCGCCGGACTCGAGATAGGACTTGCAGGTGCCGCACGCGCCGTCGCTGCAGTCGACCGGAATGTTGATCTTGGACCGGTAGGCCGCGTCCATGACGGTCTGACCCTCACGGCACTTCACGAAGCGCGTGACGCCGTCCTCGAAGGAGAGGGCGACGTCGTGAGTCGTCGCAGACACAGCGCTCATCTCCTCTGACTCAGAAGTGGTAGATGTCGACGACGTGGTGGATGTAGTCGTTCTTCAGCACCACGGTCTTGCGCCGGATCAACGGGGACGGTCCGGAGAAGTCGATCGTGTAGAACGACGTCCCGTAGTACGGGTCGACCGTCTTGTACCGGAAGTACATCGTGTGCCAGTTGAACCGCACGTCGACCAGATCCCCGCGCCGCTCGATCACCTCGACGTTCGAGATGTTGTGGCTGGTGCGCGGCTCGGGGAGCGAGGTCGCGCTGGAGCGCTCGGTGCGGATGCGGAAGACCCGGTCCTCCAGCCCGCCCTTGTTCGGGTAGTAGATCAGTGAGATCTCGCGCTGCGGGTCCTGGGTGAGCGTGTCGTAGTCGTCCCAGCACGGCATCCAGTAGACGACGTCGTCGGCGTAGCACTCCAGCCAGCGCTCGAACTCGCGGTCGTCGAGATAGCGCGCCTCGCGATAGAGGAACTGCTCGATCAGGTTCTGCGTGATCAGGGTGTTCCCGCTGCCCGGCGTATCGGCGTCGCGGCCGCTGCCGGTGGTCTTCTCGGTGGTCGTCACGATCAGGCCTCCTTCTCGGCCTCGAGGGCGGCCCGCATGGTCTCGAGCCAGTAGCCGTGCTGGACCGGGTAGAGGCCCTCGTCCTCGTTCTTCGCGCCCGAGGAGATGACACCGGTCATGCCGAGCGCGGACGCGACCTCGTCGGGGCCGTCGATCCAGTGCTTCACCCCACGGCTCATGTCGTTCCACGGCGCGGTGGTGGCCTGGAAGGTCAGCTGGCAGGCCCGGAACTCCTCGAGGTCGTCGGGCGTGGCCATGCCCGAGGCGTTGAAGAAGTCCTCGTACTGCCGGATGCGGTTCGCCCGCGCCGCGTCGCTCTCGCCCTTGGGGGCGATGCAGTAGATGGTGACCTCGGTCTGGTTCGGCGCGATCGGACGGAAGTGCCGGATCTGCGTCGAGAACTGGTCCATCAGGTAGACGTTCGGGTAGAGGCACAGGTTCCGGGAGCCGCGGACCATGAAGTCACCCGTCGCGCCGCCGAACTGCTCCTTGAGCGAGTCGATCTCGCTGTAGAGCGGCTGGTCCTCGGGGTTGGCCTTCCAGGTCCACAGGCACAGGTGGCCGTGCGGGAACGACCAGTAGCCCCCGCCGGACTTGCCCCACCCGCCGGCGTCGAGGGCCTTGGTCTCGTTCTTCGACTCGCCGCTCTCGCGCCGCGAGGTGGTCGCGGCGTAGTTCCAGTGCAGCGCGGTGACGTGGTAGCCGTCGGCGCCGTTCTCGGCCTGGACCTTCCAGTTGCCGTCGAAGGTGTAGGTCGAGGAGCCGCGCAGCACCTCGAGCCCCTCGGGCGACTGGTCGACCATCATGTCGATCAGTTCGGTGGTGTCACCGAGATGCTCGGTGAGGGGCAGGACATCGGGGTTCAGGCTGCCGAACAGGAAGCCGCGGTAGCTCTCGAAGACCGGGACCTTGACCAGATTGTGCGAGCCGTTGCTGTCGAAGTTGTCGGGGTAGCCGGCACCCTCGGGGTCCTTGACCTTGAGCAGCGTGCCGTCGTTGCGGTAGGTCCAGCCGTGGAACGGGCAGGTGAGGGTCTTGCGGTTGTCCCGCTTCTTGCGGCAGAGCATCGCGCCGCGGTGCGCGCACGCGTTGATCAGGCAGTGCAGCCCACCGTCCTTGTCGCGGGTGATCACGATCGGCTGGCGGCCGATGTAGGTGGTGAAGTAGTCCCCGGGCTCGGCGACCTGGCTCTCGTGGGCGAGGTAGACCCAGTTGCCCTCGAAGATGTGCTTCATCTCGAGCTCGAAGATCTCCTCGTCGGTGAAGATCCGGCGGTTGGCCTTCACCACCCCGGACTCGCGGTCGTCGACGACCGCGTGGTCGAGGATCTCTGCGACCCTGGGACCGACTCGGTCGAGGCTCTGCGTCATCGCATCCTCCAGGCGGTGTCGTCCGGACGCGCCGGACCAGAAGGTGTGGTCCGTCCACCGTGGTCCGTCGTGGCTCGTGACACATCAGCCAAGTACCTAGTCTTGACCCAGGCATCGTCCCGGCGGCTGGTCGATTCGCCGGTTTCGTCGGGGTCGTCGCCCGGCTGAACCCGGGAACCCGCCCGCGGACCGCCATCGGGTACTGCTGGACCATGACCTTCCGGGACGACTACCTGAGCGCCGCACGAGCAGTCGTCGACCAGATCGGTCGACTGCCCCCGGAGAGCTGGGGCGCCCCCGCGCTCGGAGACTGGTCGGGCCGGATGCTCGTAGGGCACCTGGGCTCGATGATGACCTCCGTGGTCGACGCGTGCGCGCACCCTGCGCCGTCGCTCCACCTGGAGCGGACCGCTGAGTACTACGCCTTACGGCGCCGCCTTGATCCCGCGGTCTACGAGGCGGCCCTGGCCGCGGTGGCCGAGGTCCACCTCGCGGACGCCGCCGCCCTGGGCGACGACCCGGTTGGTGTCGTGCAGGCCCAGTTCGCCGCCGCGATCGAGGCGCTGACCGGAGTCGACGACGACGCGATCGTCACCACCCCGGCCGGTGGGATGCGTCTGCGGGACTGGCTTCCCACCCGCACCTTCGAGCTCGCCGTGCACGGGCTGGACCTCGAAGCGGCGACCGGAGTCCCCGTGATGCTCGCCTCCGACGTCCTCGCCGCCGCCACGACGCTCGCCGCGCGCACCGCCGCCGAGGTCGGTGACGGCCGCGCCGTACTGCTCGCCCTGACAGGTCGCGGCGAGCTGCCGGGCGGCTACTCGGCCTTGTGAGGCTGCCTCCCGCGAGTGCTTCCGGCGCGGACGGACCGGCGTGAACCGAGCTCGTCGCTGTCATCCGAAGCGGTGCCCGTACGGCTGCTGAGCGCGCTCCGTCAGGAGCCCGTGGGGGGGCGCCGGAGGAGGGCGTCGGGCAGCGTTCCCCCATGATCAACGGGCACCTGTCGGGGTCGTGGATCTCCGTTCACCCCGCTATGTGCCCGTTGATCATGCAGACCGGCGCTGTGCGACGACGGTCCTACCAAGAGCCAGTCCGGGTCGCATGGCCCGGGCGGGTCAGGGGTCGTAGAGGTGGTCGGCCCGGCCGGGCCGGTACAGCCGAGCGGTGGTGACGCTGACCTGGTCAACGCCGTCCGTGATCAGCAGCCCGCGCAGATCGAGGAGGGCCTGCGCCGCCGTCGCGGCGGTCAGCGGGCCGTAGGTCTCGACGCTGTGCAGCCGGTGGTCGACGACGACCAGCACGTACAGGCCGTCCGCGGCGGCACCCGAGATCGCCCTCGGGTGCCCGCTCACGCCGCGGTGGTCACCGCGGCCCCTCACTCGCGACCGCGAAGGGCCGCGGTACGTGCACATGTCCGGGCTGACCCTCCCTGCACCGGGTCTCGTGGAAGTTGAGGTGGCGGTCCGCCACGACCCGGACCAGCCGCCACTCGGCCGAGTCGAGCATGACCTCCACAGCGAACGAGAGCGAGACGGTTTTCGCGGGTCGCCCGGACGACCCGGCCGTGCGCGACACCCGCAACGTGCTCGGCACCGCGGACGAGATCGGCCAGCGTCGAGCTCCAGGGCCGGGCCACCGGGCTCCGAGTTATGCAGGAACCGCGGGGAATTCGTGGTCTCGGGCGGGTTGGGCAAGGTCGCCAAGTGGTAGGAGCTTGCGCCCGAACTGGTGGTTGATGACCTCAGCCGCCGCGATGTACCAGACCTCGATGGCGAGCGCTACGCCGAACCATCCGCCGATGATGATCCCCACCGTGCTGCCCGAGCTCTGTCCGTAGATGAGCGGGATGAGTGTCGCCTCGACGAGCACGAACGCGATCACGACCGCCACGTTGGTACGAAGGGACCCGATCAGCATATAGAAGGCGAAGACTGCCCAGGGGGTCAAGAAGAGCGCCGTCGCCGGCCCACGCACAGGTTGCGGAAGGCCGTCGAGGTAGAGTGTTCCGAACAGCGCGAACGACACCCAGAACGCACCGAACGAACCGAACGTCACTGCCGGGAACAGGTCTTCGTTGCGGAAGTGCCAGAAGGCCACGAGGATCTGGATGAGGCCGCCGAATACCCACGCGGTGGCGACGGCGCTCTCCAGCGCGGCCTCGTTGATGAGACCAGTGTTGACCCAGCTGAGCAAGAACGTCGTCCCCGCAAATGCCCCGAACGCGAGGGGGGCGGGACTCACCGGTACCATTCTTGGAACCTGGTCGACTGGGGCGGCCCCCGCCCCAGTCCGTGAATGCACTCCTTCGGCCATCTGTACTCACCTCTCTGGATCGGGTCGTCAGCTCGTGTTCTCATCGGGCTGCTCAGCGAGACGCGGTGACAACGTCTCGCTCCGCCTGGCGACGTGCTTCCCCTTCGTCGACTTCGTGATCAGAAGAACCAAGGAATTGCATTATGTACGCGATGTAGACGTCCTCCCAGAAGTCGTGGACCTGCAACCCGTCGGGAGTGGTGTCGGCGCGGGGCCCCGATCTTCACAGCACCTCCCCGTGACGCGTGCTCCCGGGCGTCTCGAACGCCGTCCCGGCCGGGGCGGATCCGATGGCTGCTCACCGGGCGCGGCACCGACCGTACCTCGCTAGTGCGTAGTATACAAGTATCTGGTATGCGAGGCTATTACGGCGCCTGCCATGCTCACGGTCAAGCCCTGGCCGCCGTCGAGGGTGCCCGACACCCTCGCTCGTAGCGCTTATCTGCGGCTACGGGAGGCGATCCGCGACGGCGCCGTGCGCCACGGCCCTCTACTCAGAGACCGCGAGCTCAGCGTCCTCGAACAGGCCGCTAGGTAGCAGCCCGCTGCGCGCCGACGAAGGCTCCGACCCCGGTGATGTCGCGACCGACGATCAGCGTCTGCATCGTCTCGGTGCCTTCGAAGGTGTGGATGGCCTCGATATCGGCCATGTGCCGCATGACGTGGTTGTCGAGCAGGATGCCGTTGCCGCCCATCAGGTCGCGGGCTTCGGCGATGAGCCAGCGAGCTTTGCTGGTGTTGTTCATCTTGGCCAGCCCGGCCACGGTCGGCGACAGCCGCCCGGCGTCAGCGAGGCGCCCGATCTGCATGCAGTAGAGCTGCATGCCGGTGAGCTCGGCGAGCATCTTCACCAGCCGCTGCTGGACGATCTGGAAGCTGGTCAGCGACCGGCCGAACTGGTGGCGCTCGGTGGCGTAGCGCAGGGCGGCGTCGTAGGCGCCGGTGGCGTGCCCGAGGGCCATCCAGGCGCAGATGCTGCGGGTGTTGGCGAGCACGCGGGCGGTGTCGGCGAAGCTCCGGGCGTCGGGCAGCCGGTTCTCGTCGGGCACACGGACCCCGTCCAGGGTGATGTCGGCCTGCCAGATCGAGCGCAACGAACCCTTGTGCATGATCACGTCGGCCTGGTAGCCCTCCGGATAGCCGTCCGGGCCCTTCTCGACGACGAAGCCGTTGACCTGGCCGTCCTCGGAATTGCGGGCCCAGACGACGACGACGTCGGCGCCGGCACCGTTCCCGATCCATCGCTTGCTGCCGTCGAGCACCCAGTGGTCGCCGTCGCGGCGCGCCGTGGTTTCCAGGGCGATCGAGTCCGAGCCATGGTTCGGTTCGGTGAGCGCGAACGCTCCGGTGCGGTGAAGCGCGGCCATGTCGGGCAGCCACCGTTGCTTCTGCTCCTCGGATCCACAGAGCGCGATCGATTGCATGGCCAATCCCGCGTGCACACCGAGGAAGGTGCCGAGGCTGCCGTCGCCGCGGTGCAGCTCCATGTGCACCAGCCCGCAGGCGGTGGGGCTCATGCCGGCGCAGCCGTAGCCCTCGATGTCCTCACCGACGATGCCGAGCGCGGGCAGCCGCTCGATCAGCGACCAGGGCAGTTCCGCGCGTTCCCAGTAGTCGGCGGCCACCGGCAGGACTTCCTGGTCGACGAAGCGGCGGGTGTCGATGAAGACCTGCCACTGCTCGTCGGTGAACTGCTCCTGCACGAAGAAGAAGTCGGTGCCCAACGCCTCGCCGAGGTGGGGGACATGGGCCTGGTCGCCCTCGGGTCCTGCCGGGTCGGTGCTCGCGCTCATGGGTGCCGCCTCTCGCTGGGGCCGATGCTGTCGAGGAAGCCGTCGACGACCGGGGCGAGCTCGGCGGCCTCGGTCGCCAATGCCAGATGGCCGCCGTGGTAGACGTGCAGCCGGCTGTGCCGCAGCAGCCGGTGCATGATCCTCGCGTTGGTCAGGGGGACGATCGGGTCGTCGTCGCCGGCCAGGATCAACGCGGGCTGGTCGAGCAGTGGGAGCAGCGGCAGGCTCGTCCAGCCCACGCCCGCGAGCAGCTGGTAGAGATATCCCCGCCCCGGTCCGGCCCGGGTGTGCGCGTGGAGGTGGGCAGCCGCCTGCTCGGGGTGGCGGCGCATCGAGCCGCCGTAGACCTCGCCGGCGATCCGGGCCGCGTAGCCCGGGTCGCGGTGCCGCCGAGGGGTGAGCATCCGGGCGAGCACGCGCGGCCGCGCCGGGATCATCACCGAGCCGGTCCCGGTGGCCACCAGGACGAGGCTTCGGCACCGGGGGCTTCGCTGGAGGGCGAACTGCTGGGCCAACCCACCACCCCAGGAGATGCCCAGCACGTCGACGCGGCGATGACCGAGCCGGTCGAGCAGGTCGGCCACGAGCGGCACCAGCGTCGTGAAGTGGTAGGGCCACGCGGACAGCGGCGACCCGCCGACACCGGGGACGTCGAACCGGATCACACCGCGGCGCGTCGGGAGCGCGTCCACGAACGGCTGCAGCACCTCGATGCTGGCCCCGATGCCGTTGCACAACAGCAGCGGCGGAACCGCCGGGTCGCCGCGGCGTTCGGCCACCCGGAGCGGACGGCCCCGGACGACCACGGTGCGCAGCTCGCGCGGTGGCGGCCCCGGGGTCTGGGCCGCCGCGCCGGGCTCATCGATCGAAGACATACGTTCCCGGCGCGGGCTCCATCGGCGGCAGCCCGCCGCCACCCAGGGAGGCCGGCGCGTCGATCTCCTCGCCGGAGCGGTCGGCGAGCCAGTCGATGAAGTCCGGCCACCAGGAGCCCTCGACCGTGGTCGCCTTCTCCAGCCACTGTTGCGCGTCGACCGGGGTGTCCCCCCGCTCCGTGGTCTGGAAGTTGGCCTTCGGGTTGCCCGGGGGATTGACGATGCAGGCGATGTGACCGCTGGTGGAGAGCACGAACCGGCTGCTGCCCCCGACGAGTTGGGTGCTGCGGTAGCAGTTCTGCCACGGGCAGAGGTGATCGGCGATACCGGCCACCATGTACGCGTCGGTGTCGACCCGGCCGAGGTCCACCGGTGAGCCGAGCATCTCTACCGTCCCCCGCTCGACCAGCGCGTTGTCCATGGCCAGGTCGAGGAAGTCGTGGTGCAGCGCGGCCGTCATCCGGGTGGTGTCAGCGTTCCAGAACAGGACGTCGAACTTCGGCGGCGGGCGCCCCTGCAGGTAGTTGTTGACCCAGTAGTTCCAGATCAGGTCGTTGGGGCGCAGCCACGCGAACACCTCGGCCAGGCGGCGCCCGTCAAGGTACCCCTGGGCCGCCGACATCGCCTTCGCCGCTCGCGCCGCGGCCGGGTCCAGCAGCGCCCCGGCCGTGCCTGCCTGGCTCTGGTCGAGGACGGAGACGGCCAGCCCGAGCCCGGCGACCCGCTCCAGTCGTCCGCGTGCGGCCAGGTGCCCCAGCGTCATCGCGGTCAGGATTCCGCCGGAGCAGAGCCCGAGCACGATCGAGCGTTCCACGCGGGTGATCCGGGCGATCGCGTCCATGGCCTCGAGGATCGCGGTGCCGTAGGTGTCGAAGCCCCAGCTCGCGTGCCGAGCGTCGGGGTTGCGCCAGGAGATCGTGAACACCTGCTGGCCGTGCTCCACGAGGTACTCGACGAGACTGCGGCCAGGGGCCAGGTCGACGATGTAGTACTTGTTGATCGTCGGCGGCACGATCAGCAACGGGGTCCGGCTCACCGACGGGGTCTGCGGGGTGTACTGCATCAGCTCGAACACCGGGGTACGGGCCACCACCGCGCCCGGCGTGGCGGCGAGGTTCTCCCCGACCGTGTAGGCGTCCGCGTCGACCATCGACGGCACCCGCGGTGGCGTGGCCAAATCCCCGACCAGCCGACGCAACCCGCCGATCACGTTGCCGCCACCGGTGTCGACCAGCGCCTTGAGCCCGGCCGGACTCAGCAGCGGATTGTTGCTGGGGGACGCCGCGTCGATCAGGTTCTCCACCGCGAACCCCACACGCTCGGCGTCCGCCCACTCCAGGTCGGCGTCGCCGACGAGCGTCTGCGCCGTTCTCGACGCGGCGAGATAGGCCTGGAGCGCGCGATGCAGGAACGGGTTCTGTGACCAGGCGGGATCGGCGAAGCGCTTGTCCCGCCGCTCCGGCACCACCGCCGAGGTGCCGACGGCCACCTGGGCGAGCTCCCGGGCCAGGTCCCGGCCCCGTCGTGCGACCACTCGCGGTCGGCCGGCGAGGGCCGCGAGCGCGCGCAATCCCGACCGGCCGGGCATCAACCGCCGCACCGGGCCGAGCGCGGCGCTGCCCAGCAGGAGGTCGAGCGGTGCGGCGGCATGCTCCGTCGCCTCACCGCCCAACTCGGTGGTGCTCATGCGTCGCCGGCGACGTCGTCGGGCGGGCGGACCTCGCGACGCAGGATCTTGCCGGTCGGGCCCTTCGGCAGCTCCTCGACCAGCCACACGTGACGGGGGTACTTGTAGGCCGCCACGCGTTGCTTGGCGTGATCGCGCAGCTCCTCCACCTCGGCCGAAGCGCCGGCCTTGAGGGCGACCGCGGCCCCCACTTCCTCCCCGAGATGGGTGTCCTTGATCCCGATCACCGCCACCTCGGCGACCGCCGGGTGCTCGTAGAGTGCCTCCTCGATCTCCCGGGGGTAGACGTTGTAGCCACCCCGGATGATCATTTCCTTCTTCCGGTCGACGATGAAGTAGTAGCCGTCGTCGTCGCGACGGGCCAGGTCCCCGGTGCGGAACCAGCCGTCCGGGATCGACTCCGCGGTCGCTTCCGGGCGCCCCCAGTACCCCTTCATCAGTCCCTCGCCGCGGATGGCGATCTCGCCGACGTCGTCGCCGGACACGTCGTTGCCCTTGTCGTCGACCAGGCGCATCTCCATCCCGGCCACCGGGGTGCCGATCGACCCCGCCTTGCGCTCGGCGTGCGGATGATTGAACGACGCGACCGGCGAGGTCTCCGAGAGCCCGTAGCCCTCCAGCACGATGCACCCGAACGCATCCTCGAACCCGCGCATCACCTCCACCGGCATCGCCGAGCCGCCGGAGATGCACACCCGCAGCGGCGACACGTCGTACTGGTCCCGGTCCGAGACGTGCAGCATCGCGGAGTACATCGTCGGCACGCCTTCGAACACCGTGACACCGTCCCGTCCGATCATCGACAGGGCCTTGGCCGGGTCGAAGCGGGGCAGCAGGGTCAGGCACGAGCCGCTGACCACCGAAGCGTTGAGTCCGCAGGTCAGGCCGAACACGTGGAACAGCGGCAGGCAGCCCATCACCACGTCCTGCGGGCCCAGCTCCAGCAGGGTCCGGGCGGCGGTCGCCGCGTTGCTGGCCAGGTTGGACTGGGTCAGCTCCGCGCCCTTCGGCTTCCCGGTGGTGCCCGAGGTGTAGAGGATCACCGCGGTGTCCTCGCCGGCCCGCTCGACCGGTTCGTCGAGCGGGTCGGTTCCCGAGAGCTGCTCCGTGCTCGGCCCGCCGGCGCCGAGAACGACCGCCTCGATGCCGCCGCTGCGGGCGGCCTCCGAGGCCTCCCCGGCGGCCTGGTCCCACGCGAAGATCACGGACATGGTCGAGTCCTCGACGTAGTACTCGATCTCGCGGGCCTTGAGCAGCGGGTTCATCGGCACCACCGCGGCACCCGTCAACATCGCCCCGTAGAACGCGACCGGGAACGCCGGCACGTTCGGGAACACCAGGCCCACCCGCGCACCCGGTTCCACCCCTCGCGCCCGCAGCATCCCGGCCACACCGCGGGCCGCGTCGAGGAACTGTCGGTAGTTGAGCACCTGATCGTCCAGCCGCAGCGCGGGCGCGTCGCCGTGCTCGCGGCTCGCGCCGAGCAGGTTGTCCGCCAGTTGGTTCATCGAGACCTCGCCATCCCGCCGACGCATGGACCTCACACCGTGGCCCAGATCGCTGACGCTGTCGATGTCCGCGCCGTCAACACCGTCCTGCCGGACGAACATGGGCAGCTCCGTGCGCAGACAGACCTGCCGGCACCGGTGCTCGTCGCCCGTGCCTGCCCCGTGGGGAGGCGCCGGAAGAGAGCGTCGGGCAGCGTCCCCCATGATCGGAACCGCTGAGCATCGAGCGGAGAGGATCTCGGCGCGGCCCCTGTCCACGCCCGCATCGCCAGCGGGGGGGGAACGCCAGGGTGTGCGCGAAGCTCGGGACGGGCACCACCGTGCCCACGTCGCGCCTGGGCCCGGGCCCGGACTCGACGCAGGTCCTGGCGGTTCACCTTCAAGAGCCTCCAGGACCGTCCTGCCCTCGGCCTGTGCGTGCACGAGAGGGGGTGTTACGGAATCGACCGTCAGCCCATGAAGCGGCCACGGGCCGCGGTCGGGATCAGGGGGCGTTCGGCCCGGACCCGGAGCTCCTGGACCGCCCATGTGTTGCCGTCCGGGTCGGCGAACCCGAAGAACGTGCCACCGTCGTCAGGGGTGAACGTCTGTAGCTCCCCGACCTCGACCCCACGGTCGACGAGTTCGGCGCGGGCCCGTGCCGCGTCGGAGACGCAGAGCTGCAGGCCGCGCATCGAGCCGGGCGTCATCTCCTGCTGTGCGGGCAGGGTCCCGATCACGATCGAGCAGCCGGAGCCGGTGGGGGTCAGCTGCGCGACGTCCATGTGCTCGTTCGTGGTGCGGTGGTCGAGCTCGAAGCCGACCTGGTCGCGGTAGAACGCGACGGCTCGGTCGAGGTCGGCGACGGGCAGGACGACGACTTCCAGGGTCCAGTCCATCTCGGGGGCTCCGTTCCTTTCGGGGTGCTGACACCACCGCGTCGAACGACCGCCACGGATTTCGACAGGACCATCCGCCCACCCCGAGATCGGTGCAGATCATTGCACCCGCTTCGCCCTGGTCAGGAAAGGGGCTCGGTCGGCCGCGAGGACAATCGGGGAGGTGGACCAGCACGATCCGGCGCCCGAGCAGAGCCAGCCGGAGCCAGAGCCGAGGCCGGCCGAGCACGTGAGTCCCGAGCAGGCGCTCTACACCGTAGCGGTGGTGGCAGCTGCGCAAGGCGCTACCGTCCCTCGTGTCGACCTCGGTGCGCGAGACTGGGCGACGGCACCACGGACCGCGGAGGCCCCTCATGGCGAACGAGAACACGGGCGCAGGCTCGGGATGGCGGATCGACGTGCCTCTCCTGGGTCCCGTGGGCTGGCCGCCGACCGGGTCGCTCGCGTTCGTCGTCGTCGTCGGCGGGCTGGCCGCCCTGGACGTCGTCTCGTGGCCGATCGCCGTGATCGTCGGGGTCGGTCACGTACTCGCCCGCGACCACGACCACCGGGTGCTCAGCGAGATCGGTGAGGGTCTGGCGGCGGCCTGAGCACTCACCTGGACGGCGACGCGGTCTGGCAACCGCACCACCGCTGCGCGGATCGCCCGGCAGGCCCACGCCGAGGATCGGGTCGTCGTCACCGAGATCACTGCAGCCCAGCTTGGCGACCTATAGTTGCAGCTCAGAGCCTTACGAGTGGGCGCGGCAGGATTCGAACCTGCGACCGACGGCTTGTAAGGCCGGCGCTCTTCCGCTGAGCTACGCGCCCGGGTGTGCGTGCGTTTCCGCCCCAGGACACGGAAACGCACGCACGAGGCCGTCAGGCCAAACTCGAGATGGCGTCCTTCCACCCCTGCTGGTCGCGGGCGTCGCCGGGGCCGTTCTGCTCGGCGAAGCGGACGACGCCGTCCTTGTCGATGAGGAAGGTGCCCCGGAAGGCGAACCCGAGGTCGGAGGAGAACACGCCGTAGCTCTCCGCGGTGGCGCCGTGCGGCCAGAAGTCCGAGAGCAGCGGGAAGGTGTAGCCCTCCTGGTTGGCCCAGGCCTTGAGCGACCAGGTGGTGTCCACCGAGATGCCGAGGATCTGGACGTCGTCGTTCTGGAACGCCGGCAGGTCGTCGCGAGCCGTGCACAGCTCCCCGGTGCAGACACCCGAGAACGCGAAGGGGTAGAAGACCAGGAGGACGGCCTGCTTGCCCGTGTAGTCGGAGAGCGAGACCTCCGCGCCGTCCTGGTTCTTGAGCGTGAAGCCGGGGGCCTTCTGGCCGACCTCGACCGTCATGGGGTACGTCTCCTTCGCTGGGGACCGAGCGGGTCGGGCCTCACCCTAGCGAGCCGCCCGCCCGGAACACCCTCACCGGCGGGAACGTCCCCCGCCTTGGGCGCGACGAGCCGGGTGCCGACCCAGCCGTCGGAGACGTTGATGTTCGAGGTCTGTGAGAGTCCCGCAGTGGGTGCCGCCTCGGCGATCTCGGAGGGCTCGACGTGACCGTCACGGCCGGTCTTGGGCGTCAGCACCCAGACCACCCCGTTGTCGTCGAGCGGAGAGCGAGCGTCCATGAGGGTGTCGACGAGAATCCCCGTCCCCCTCGCGCCACCAGAGGAGGACGATGTCGACGACCTCCTGGGCGTCCTCGTCCAACAGGTCCTCGCCGCTCCGGTCCTCGATCGCCTCGCGGACCTCGTCGTCCACGTCCGAGTCCCATCCCAGCTCCTGGACGATCATCCCCGGCTCGACCCCGAGCTTGCCGGCCACGTCGTTCCGGCTGCCGTCGGTGTCCCCCGCGGCCGCGACCACGTCTCTCGTCCCTCCTCGGTGCCAGGTGCGGACTCCGGTGCGGCGCCCGCTCGTCACGCACAGCGAACACGCCCGGGCAGTCGGGCGCAACCAGCCACGCGGCGCGCCATCCGACCACGACGTCGAGCCGCGCCGCGCGCCCGCGACGCGCCGTGCCCACCCGCTACTCGCGGGTAGAGATGACGGGGAGGCGTCGGGGGACGACGATGGTCACCATCTGCGGCGACCCCGCAGGCAGAATCGGTTCCGAAGGCTCCGCGCGCTCCCGGCAGCGGGCGCCCGGAGCCCCACCGTCGAGACCCACGCGACGAGGAGCAGCAGCAGTTGTCTTCAACGAACGACTCACCGAACACCGAGCACACGCCACGGGTCCACGTCATCCGTGACGGCCTCTCCTCGCACCTGCCGGACATCGATCCGGACGAGACGGCGGAGTGGATCGAGTCGTTCGACGGGCTCCTGGACTCGGCGGGCCAGCAGCGCGCCCGCTTCCTCATCCTCCAGCTGCTCCAGCGGGCCCGGGAGCGCCGCGTCGCGGTGCCGAGCCTGTTCTCCACCGACTACGTCAACACCATCCCGACCGACCAGGAGCCCTGGTTCCCGGGCGACGAGGAGACCGAGCGCCGTTACCGCGCGTGGATCCGTTGGAACGCGGCGACCATGGTGCACCGCGCGCAGCGCCCGGGCGTCGGGGTCGGCGGCCACATCTCCACCTACGCGTCGGCGGCGAGCCTCTACGAGGTCGGCTTCAACTGGTTCTTCCGGGGCAAGGACCACCCCGGCGGTGGCGACCACGTCTACATCCAGGGCCACGCCTCCCCCGGCATCTACGCACGCGCCTTCCTCGAGGGGCGGCTGGGCGCCGAGCACCTCGACGGCTTCCGCCAGGAGCTCTCGCACGCCGGACCGGGCGGCGGCCTGCCGTCCTACCCCCACCCGCGGCTCATGCCCTGGTTCTGGGAGTACCCGACGGTGTCGATGGGCCTGTCGCCGCTCAACGCGATCTTCCAGGCGCGCTTCGACCGCTACCTGGCCCACCGGGGGCTCAAGGACACCTCGCAGCAGCACACCTGGGCGTTCCTCGGCGACGGCGAGCTGGACGAGCCGGAGTCGCGCGGCGCGATCCACGTCGCGGCGGCCGAGGGCCTGGACAACCTGACCTTCGTCATCAACTGCAACCTGCAGCGCCTCGACGGCCCGGTGCACGGCAACGGGAAGGTCATCCAGGAGCTGGAGTCGTTCTTCCGCGGCGCCGGTTGGAACGTCATCAAGGTCATCTGGGGCCGCGAGTGGGACCGCCTGCTGCACGCCGACCGCGACGGCGCCCTGATCAACCTGATGAACACCACGCCGGACGGCGACTACCAGACCTACAAGGCCAACGACGGCGCCTACGTCCGCGAGCACTTCTTCGGGCGCGACCCGCGCACCAAGGACCTCGTCAAGGACATGACCGACGACGAGGTGTGGAACCTCAAGCGGGGCGCGCACGACTACCGCAAGGTCTACGCCGCCTACCAGGCGGCGCTCGAGCACGAGGGGCGCCCGACCGTCGTCCTCGCCAAGTCGATCAAGGGGTACACGCTCGGCCCGCACTTCGAGGGCCGCAACGCGACCCACCAGATGAAGAAGCTCACCCTGGACGACCTCAAGACCTTCCGCGACGAGATCCGCGTGCCGATCAGCGACGCCGAGCTCGAGCGCGACCCCTACCTGCCGCCCTACTACCACCCCGGCAAGGACGCGCCGGAGATCGAGTACATGCTCGAGCGGCGCCGCCAGCTCGGCGGCGCGTTGCCCGAGCGTCGGCTGCACAGCAAGCCGCTGGTCCTGCCGGGTGACAAGGTGTACGACGTCGTGCGGCGCGGCTCGGGCAAGCAGGAGATCGCCACGACGATGGCCTTCGTCCGCCTGGTCAAGGAGCTCACGCGCGACGACGAGATCGGCAAGCGGATCGTCCCGATCATCCCCGACGAGGCCCGCACGTTCGGCATGGACTCGTTCTTCGCCAACCTGAAGATCTACAATCCCCTCGGCCAGCAGTACACGTCGGTGGACGCGGACCAGCTGCTGGCCTACCGGGAGTCCGAGACGGGCCAGCTGCTCCACGAGGGCATCAACGAGGCCGGGTCGGTCGCCTCCTTCACCGCGGTCGGGACGTCCTACGCCACCCACGGCGAGACGATGATCCCGATCTACATCTTCTACTCGATGTTCGGCTTCCAGCGCACCGGCGACGGCCTCTGGGCGGCCGCCGACCAGATGACGCGCGGGTTCCTGCTGGGCGCGACGGCGGGTCGCACGACCCTGGTAGGCGAGGGCCTGCAGCACAACGACGGGCACTCGCACCTGCTCGCCGTGACCAACCCCGCCGTCGTCGCCTACGACCCGGCGTTCGCCTTCGAGATCGGACACATCGTGCGCGACGGGCTCGAGCGCATGTACGGGGAGTCCTCCGACGGCGACGCGGGCGAGGCGCCGAGGGAGCGCGACCCCAACGTCATGTACTACCTGACGGTCTACAACGAGCCCTACCGGCAGCCCGCCGAGCCCGACGACCTCGACGTCGACGCCCTGCTCGCGGGCCTCTACCGCTATGCCCAGGCGCCGGGCGGGCCGGGGCCGCGAGCGCAAATCCTCGCCTCGGGCGTCGCGATGCCGTGGGCGCAGAAGGCCCAGGAGCTGCTGGCGAGTGAGTGGGGCGTGCAGGCCGACCTGTGGTCGGCGACCTCCTACGGCGAGCTGCGCCGCGACGGCGTCGAGTGCGAGCAGCACAACCAGGCCCACCCCGAGGACGAGCCGCGCACGCCCTACGTGACGACGGCGCTGGCCGAGGCGGCGGGGCCGGTGGTGGCGGTGTCGGACTGGATGCGGGCCGTGCCCGACCTCATCCGGCCTTGGGTGCCCGGCGACTACACGACCCTGGGCACCGACGGCTTCGGGCTCTCCGACACCCGCCCGGCCACCCGGCGCCACTTCGGGGTCGACGCGGAGAACGTCGTGGTCGCGGTTCTCGCGGCCCTCGCCCGGCGCGGCGAGGTCGACCAGTCGACGGTCCGCGACGCGGCCCGCCGCTACCGGATCGACGACCCCCAGGCCGCGGGGGCGCAGGAATCCGACAGCGGGGTCTCGTGAGCGCGCCCGTGACCTCCCCGAGACTTTTACGGCCTCGGGCTGGTCCCAGCGGCCAGGGATGCCGCTAGGCTGTCGCCGACCGCACGGGTCCTCCTCGTAGCCAACGGGGCACCCGGCGGGTCCGGCGGTTGGAGTACATCGCTCCGGCGGCGGCTTGAAGGCCGAGGGCATGAAGAAGCCTTCGGGACATCGGTATGAGGAGCAGGAATGGCAGAAGGCACCGTCAAGTGGTTCAACAGCGAGAAGGGCTTCGGCTTCCTCGCTCCCGACGGTGGTGGCGCTGACGTCTTCGTCCACTACTCGGCGATCCAGGCTCGCGGCTTCCGGACGCTGGACGAGGGTCAGCGCGTCTCGTTCGACGTCGAGCAGGGCCAGAAGGGCCTGCAGGCCGTTCAGGTCACGCCGCTGTAAGTAGAGCGCACACGTCACACGGGGCGGGGCCCCGGCCGGTTCGCCGGCCGGGGCCCCGTTCTCGTTCGCGAGGAGGACCGATGACGGGCAGCCGTGAGCGGCCGGTCTCCGAGGCCACCCTGCGCCGCCTCGAGCTCGCGACCGGTGGGGTGGCCGGGGCGGGCGTGGCGGAGATGTCCGCGCGGCTGCCGTGGTTCTCCCGGCTCACCGCCGACCAGCGCGCCGGCGTCCTCATGGTGACCCAGCTCGGCGCCGCCAACTTCGTCACCTGGCTGCGCGACCGCGAGGCCACCCCGCGGCTCACCGCCGAGGCCTTCCGCAGCGCCCCGCCCGACCTGGCCCGCCGGATGACGCTGCGACAGACCGTCGAGCTCGTCCGCATCGCCACCGAGGTGTTCGAGGAGCGGATCCCCGCGCTCGCCGGCAGCCGCGCCGAGCGCGCCACCCTCGTCGCCTCGGTGCTGCGCTTCGGGCGCGAGGTCGCCTTCGCCGCGGCCACCGTGTACGCCTCGGCCGCCGAGTCGCGCGGCGCCTGGGACGCCCGGCTCGAGGCCCTCGTCGTCGACGCCGTGGTGCGCGCCGACCGCGACTCCGAGGGCGCCCTGCTCTCCCGTGCCTCGGCCCTGGGGTGGGATCCGGCGGCGCGGGCGATGGTGCTCGTCGGCGACCCGCCCGCCCCGGACGACCCCACCCGCCCCGAGGGGCCGGACCCGCTGCACGGGGTCCGGCGGGCCGCCTACCGCGCCGGGGTGTCGGTGCTCCTCGGCGCCCCCGGGTCGCACCTCGTCATGATCATGTCGCTCGACGAGGGCCGGGGCCACGGTCCCGACCAGACCGACGCCGACGACGACGAGCCCCGCGAGCACCACCTCGCCGACCTCACCCGCGGCGAGTCGAAGGCGGCGCTCGCCCTCGCCGACGCCTTCGGGCCGGGCCCGGTCGTCGCGGGACCCGTCGTCGCCGGGCTGCTCGAGGCGCACCGCTCGGCCACGCGCGCGCTCGCGGGGCACCGTGCCGTCGCCGCCTGGCCCGGCGCCCCCCGCCCGGTGTCGGCCGACGAGCTGCTCCCGGAGCGCGTGCTCGCCGGCGACGCGGCCGCCGTCGAGCAGCTCGTGCGCGACGTCGCCCGTCCGCTGCGGGAGGCGGGCGGCTCGCTCGTCGAGACCGTCGAGGCCTACCTGGAGCACGCCGGGGTGCTCGAGGCCTGCGCGCGCTCGCTCTTCGTACACCCGAACACGGTGCGGTACCGGCTGCGTCGAGTGGCCGACCTCACCGGCGCCCAGGCCTCCGACGCGCGCGGGTCCCGGTTGTTGCACATGGCCATCGCGCTCGATCGGCTGCGGACGGTCGGTGGCGGAGCGGACTCCACGACAGGGCGCTGACCTGCGGCGATGTCGAGCCGTCGCGTCGACGCCGCGACGAACGGCATCTCGATCGATTCCGTGACAGCGTCGTGTTTGCGCTCACAGTTGTAGGAACCCCACAACGATCCCCGACGAGGATTCGTCACCGCGACGCCTGCTGCGCGCCCCCTCCTCATGGTGGGGTTCGGAGTGTGATCGCGATCCTCGCGCCCGGCCAGGGCGCCCAGAAGCCGGGGATGCTCGCACCGTGGCTGGAGCGTCCCGGCGCCCGCGAGCGGCTGGTGGCGTTCTCCGAGGCCTCGGGGCTCGACCTCGTGCAGCTGGGTACGGAGGCCGACGCGGACGCGATCGCCGACACCGCGGTCACCCAGCCGCTGCTGGTGGCCTCCGCGCTGCTCTCCGGGGAAGCCCTGCTCGAAGAACTGGGAGGCCTGGCGTCCCTCCCCGAGGGCACCACGGTCGCCGGCCACTCGGTCGGCGAGCTCGCCGCCGCCGCGATCGCGGGGGTGCTGAGCCCGGAGCAGGCCGTCGCCCTCGCCGCGGTGCGCGGCCGGGAGATGGCCGCCGCGTGCGCGGTGGAGCCGACCTCGATGGCCGCGGTCCTCGGCGGCGACGCCGACGCCGTGCTGGCCGCGCTGGCCGAGCACGACCTCGAGCCCGCCAACCGCAACGGCAGCGGCCAGGTGGTGGCGGCCGGCCGGACGTCCGACGTCGAGGCCCTCGCCGCGCAGCCGCCGGAGGGCGCCCGGGTGCGCCCCCTCGCCGTCGCCGGCGCCTTCCACACCCGCTTCATGGAGCCCGCCGAGAAGGCGCTCGCCTCGTGGGTGGACGAGCACCGCGGCGAGCTGGCTCCCGCCGACCCGGTGCTGTCCCTGCTCTCCGACGCCGACGGCGCCGTCGTCACCTCCGGGTCCGACGTCATCGACCGCCTCGTGGCCCAGGTCACGCTCTCCGTGCGCTGGGACGCCTGCATGGACACCCTGCGCGAGCACGGCATCACCGGCGCCGTCGAGCTCACGCCCGCCGGAACGCTCACCGGGATGGTGAAGCGCCAGATCAAGGGAACCGCCACCGTGAACGTGTCCACGCCCGCCGACCTCGCCGAGGCCGTCGAGCTCGTGCGGGGGCAGTGATGGCCCTGCGCAACACCATCCGCCAGCCCGATCCCGTGGCCGGCGCCCGCATCCTCGGCCTGGGCAGCTCCCAGCCCGACCGCATCGTCACCAACGACGAGCTCGCCCAGCGCGTCGAGACCAACGACGAGTGGATCCGCAGCCGCGTCGGGATCGCCGAGCGCCGCTTCGCCGCGGAGTCGGACACCGTCGTCTCCATGGGTGCCGACGCCGGGTCCAAGGCGCTCGCCGACGCGGGCCTCTCCCCCACCGACCTCGACGCGGTGGTCGTCGCGACCTGCACCATGCCGACCCCGATCCCCAACGCCGCCGCGCAGCTGGCCGACTGGATCGGCGTCAACGGGATCGGCGCGATGGACCTCAACGCCGCGTGCGCCGGCTTCTGCTACGGCACCGGGGTGGCCGCCGACATGATCCGCTCCGGCACCGCGCGGCACGTCCTCGTCGTCGGCTCCGAGAAGCTCTCCGACTGGCTGGACATGGACGACCGGTCGGTCTGCATCATCTTCGCCGACGGCGCCGGGGCCGCCGTGCTCGGTCCCGCCGGGACCCCCGAGGAGGTCGGGGTCGGTCCGGTCGCCTGGGGCGCGGCCGGCGACCTCGTGTCCACGATCGGGATCGACGAGAAGAACTACCTGCGCCAGGAGGGCCAGGCGGTGTTCCGCTGGGCCACCACCAAGATCGCGCCGGTCGCGATGGAGGCCCTCGACAAGGCGGGGCTGACGCCCGCCGACGTCGACGTCCTGGTCCCCCACCAGGCCAACCTGCGCATCGTCGAGGCCATCGCGAAGAAGCTGAAGTCGGAAGGGGCGCGGGAGGACCTCGTCGTCGCCGACGACATCGTGCACTCCGGCAACACGTCCTCGGCGTCCATCCCGCTGGCGATCGACCACATGCGCGGCGCGGGCCGGGTCCGCTCCGGCGACGTGGCGCTGATCGTCGGCTTCGGCGCCGGCCTGTCGTACGGCGGCCAGGTGGTCGTGCTCCCCTAACGTTCCTGCTCACCAAATCCCTGATGGAAAGGAGCCACGTGGCTTCCAAGGAAGAGATCCTCCCCGACCTCGCGAGCATCGTCGAGGAGGTGGCCGGCGTCGACGCCTCGGAGGTGACCCCCGAGAAGTCGTTCGTCGACGACCTCGACATCGACTCGCTCTCGATGGTCGAGATCGCTGTGCAGGCCGAGGACAAGTTCGGAGTCAAGATCCCCGACGACGAGCTCGCCAAGCTCACCACCGTGTCCGACGCAGTCGACTACATCTCCTCGCACTCGTGAGCGCGCCCGGTCAGGGGGTCGTCGTCACCGGGATGGGCGCGACGACCCCGCTCGGCGGAGACGTGCAGACCACCTGGGACGGCCTCCTGGCCGGCGCCCGCGGAGTCCGGCCGATCGAGGAGGACTGGCCGGCCCGCTTCGAGCTCCCGGTCGACTACGCCTCCCAGCTCGCCGTCGAGCCCTCCGAGGTCCTCAAGCGCGTCGAGATGCGGCGCCTCGACCGCTCCGAACAGGTCGCGATCGTCGCGGCCCGCCAGGCCTGGGAGCACGCCGACCTCGGGGACTACCCGTCCACCGAGGACGGGTCGCCCAAGGTCGACGGGCTGCGCCTCGCCGTCGTCATCGGCACCGGGATCGGCGGCGCGCTGACGCTGCTGGGGCAGGACGACCTGCTCGAGCAGCAGGGCCTGCGCAAGGTCGCGGTCCTGACGATCCCGATGCTCATGCCCAACGGGCCCGCGGCCCACGTCGGGCTGGAGCTCGGCGCCGCGGCGGGCATCCACGCGCCGGTCGCCGCGTGCGCGTCCGGGGCCGAGGCCATCGCCTGGGGCTGGCGGATGCTGCGGGCGAACGAGGTCGACGTCGTCGTGGCCGGCGGCGCCGAGGCGTGCATCGCGCCGATCACGCTCGCCGGGTTCTGCCAGGCGCGGACCATGGCCACCGGCTGGGAGGACCCGCGCCAGGCCTCCCGCCCCTTCGACGCGAAGCGCAACGGCTTCGTGCTCGGCGAGGGCTCGGGCATCGTCGTCATGGAGCGCGAGGAGTTCGCGGCCGCCCGGGGCGCGACGATCCACGGCCGGATCGCCGGCATCGGGACCAGCGCGGACGCCTACCACATCACCGCGCCCGACCCCGAGGGCACGGGCCAGTCGCGGGCGATCGCCGCGGCCCTGCGCACCGCGGGACTCGACCCCTCCGACGTCGGGCACGTCAACTGCCACGCGACCTCGACCAACGTCGGGGACGTCGCGGAGACCGTGGCCGTCAGGAAGGCGATCGGCGACCACCCGGTGCTCTCCGCGCCCAAGGGCTCACTGGGCCACCTGCTCGGCGCCGCCGGCGCGGTCGAGGCGATCGCGACGCTCCTCGCGGTCCGCGAGGGGCTCGTGCCACCCACCGCCAACCTCACCGAGCTCGACGGCGACGTGAAGCTCGACGTCGTCGCCGGCGAGGCCCGCAAGATGGCGCTCGAGGCCGCCGTCAACGACTCCTTCGGCTTCGGGGGACACAACGTCTCGCTCGTCATCACCCCCGCCTGACCGGGTGCACCGCAGCACCCCGAGGCCCCGTCCCCACGACCCGGCCGCCGGACGGTGCGGTCCGCCGACCCGTACCGCACCGTCCACCTGCCCACCGCCCCCCGCCCGACCGGCGGGCGGCGGCTCTCCAGAGGAGATCGCATGACCGCCCTCGACTCCCGTCCTTCCACCTCACCCCCCGGACCACCCGCCCGGGCGTCGTCGCTGCCCACCACCGACGAGCTCGACCCTCGCTCGCCCTACGTGCGGGGCGCGGCCCTGGTCGACGAGGGGACGTTCTCGCCGCTGCGCCCGCCGGACACCTCGGGCGCGATGGCCGCGCACGGGCGCATCAACGGCTCGCGCGTCGTCGTCTACGTCACCGACGGGTCGGTGATGGGCGGGGCGATGGGCTCGGAGGGCTGCCGGCACATCGTCGAGGCCATCGACACCGCCCTGCGGCTGCGCTGCCCGGTGATCGGCCTGTGGCACTCCGGCGGCGCGCGGCTGGCCGAGGGCGTGGAGGCCCTCGACGCGGTCGGGCAGGTGTTCGCGGCGATGGTGCGCGCCTCGGGGCGGGTACCGCAGAATCTCGGTGGTGCTCGGCCCGGCCGCCGGCGGAGCGGCCTACGGGCCGGCGCTGACCGATCTGGTGATCATGGCGCCGCAGGGTCGGGTGTTCGTGACCGGCCCCGACGTCGTGCGATCGGTGACCGGCGAGACCGTCGACGCCGAGGGGCTCGGCGGGCAGGACGCGCACGGGCGGCGCTCGGGGGTCGTGCACGTGGTGGCCGACTCCGAGGCCGACGCGCTGGCGCGGGCCCGGCGGCTGACCGAGCTGTTCGCCCGGCCGGGGTTGTTCGACGTGCGGTCCACAAGGTCGTCGGACCTGCGCGCGCTGCTGCCCGAGGCCAAGAAGCGGGCCTACGACGTGCACCCGCTGCTGCGCGAGCTGCTCGACCCCGCCCCCGAGGGCGAGTCGCCGTTCGAGGAGCTCCAGCCGCGGTACGCGCCGAACATCGTCGTCGGGTTCGGTCGGCTGGGCGGCCGGGCGGTCGGGGTGATCGCGAACAACCCGCTGCGTCTCGGCGGCTGCCTGGACTCGCCGTCGGCGGAGAAGGCGGCGCGGTTCGTGCGGCTGTGCGACGCGTTCGGCATCCCGATGGTCGTGGTGGTCGACGTGCCGGGCTACCTGCCCGGCGTCGGGCAGGAGTGGGACGGCGTGGTGCGCCGCGGCGCGAAGCTGCTGCACGCGTTCGCCGAGGCCACCGTGCCGCGGGTGACCCTGGTGACCCGCAAGTCCTTCGGCGGGGCCTACATCGCGATGAACTCGCGCGCGCTCGGGGCGACCGCGGTGTTCGCCTGGCCCGACGCCGAGGTCGCGGTGATGGGCGCGAAGGCGGCGGTGGGCATCCTCAACCGCAAGCAGCTCGCGGCCGCTCCGGAGGAGGAGCGCGAGGCCCTGCACACCCAACTCGCCGACGAGCACGAGCGCACCGCCGGCGGGGTGAACCGCGCCCTGTCGATCGGGGTGGTCGACGAGGTCATCGACCCGGCCCAGTCCCGGGCCCGGCTGGTGGACGCCTTGGCCGGCGCGCCGGCGGGGCGGGGGCACCACGGGAACATCCCTTTGTAGGTGCCCTTCGGGCAGGTGAGCACTAGTACTACAGCCGGATTTGGTGCGCGAGGCTCGGCGTGTCGGCTTGGCCTCGACCGCCAAATAAGATCTTGTCTGGCGGGTGAGCGACGATGTCAGTGTGGCCGAGGTAGCAGGCTGGGCGCAGGAGTTCTCCCAGGTCGAGGCGCTGTTGGGGCCGCGGTTCGGGCGACGTGAGCCGCGGGCTCGAGCGGTCGGCTATGTCCGGTCGTTGATGGCGCCGCTGGAACGCAAGAACGGGTGGACGATCTCGGAGGCCACCGGGGCCCGGTCCCCGGACTCGGTGCAGTGGCTGCTGAACGGCGCGGACTGGGATCCCGACCTGCTGCGCGACGACCTGCGCGACTGGGTGGTCGATGAGCTCGGCGACCCCGGCGGGGTGCTCGTGGTCGACGACACCGGGTTCCTCAAGAAGGGCACCAAGTCCGCCGGGGTGCAGCGGCAGTACTCCGGCACTGCGGGGCGGATCGAGAACTGCCAGATCGGGGTGTTCCTGGCCTACGCCACCCCGGTCGGACGCACCCTGCTCGACCGCGAGCTGTACCTGCCCAAGTCCTGGACCGAGGACCGCGAACGCTGCACCGAAGCCGGGATCGGCGACGAGGTGGGGTTCGCCACCAAGCCCGAGCTGGCCGAGAAGATGCTCACCCGCGCCCTGGACGCCGGGGTGCCCGCGGCGTGGGTGACCGGCGACGAGGCCTACGGCCAGGTCAGCGCCCTGCGCCGGATGCTTGACGAGCGGGGGATGTCCTACGTGCTCGCCGTCGCCTCGAACCAGCAGGTCCACCCGGCCGCCGGCGGCGAGGGCCGCATCGACGCCGCGGTCGCGGCCCTGGACCCCAGGTGCTGGACCACGATCACCGTCGGCGCCGGCGCGAAAGGCCCACGGACCTACCAGTGGGCCCGCGCCCGGGTCCGCCCACTGCCCGAACAGCGCGGCGGACCCGAGCACTGGCTGCTCGCCCGACGCAGCCTGACCGACCCCACCGACCTGGCCTACTACCTCGCCGCCGCCCCGGCCCACACCCCGCTGCGCGAGCTAGCCCGGATCGCCGGGGTCCGGTGGGCGATCGAGGAGACCTTCCAGACCGCGAAGAACGAAGTCGGTCTCGACCACTACCAGGTCCGCCGCTACCCCAGCTGGTATCGCCACATCACCCTGGCCATGCTCGCCCATGCCTTCCTGACCATCACCCGAGCCGGCACCCGGCCCCGGGAAAAAGGGGGCCCTGGAACCTCCCCGCCCCGATCGGCGAGCTGATCCCGCTCTCGCTCGCCGAGATACGGCGACTGCTCAACGCCCTGATCTGGGCGCCGGTCCACGCCATCGAGACCATCCTGAGCTGGTCACACTGGCGCAGACGACACCAAGCCCGAGCCCGCCGCTGCCACTACGAAACCCGCACCAGCCACCCCAAAATCCGGCTGTAGTACTAGGGCGTGTCTGGCGGATCATGAGAGCCAGTCCAGGGTGGCCTTGAGGGTGATCCCGCCGGCGTAGTTGATGGCGAGTTTGTCGCTGCGCTGAGACAGCCCGCGCCACTGCTTGAGCCAGGAGAAGCCGCGTTCGACCACGTTGCGCTGCTTGTAGAGCTCGTCATCGAACGTCGGGGGGCGCCCGCCGCGGGAGCCGCGGCGGGCGCGCCTGGCTTTCTCGTCGTCGCGTTCGGGGATGGTGTGTGGGATGCCGCGGCGGCGCAGCATCGCCCGGTGGGCCTTGGAGCTGTAGGCCTTGTCGCCGAGCAGGTGATCCGGGCGGGTCCGCGGCCGGCCGCCGTGCTCGCGGGCGACTGAGAGCCGCTCGAGCAGCACCGGCAACAGCGGGCTGTCGTGGGCGTTTCCGCCGGTCAGGGTGAACGCCAGCAGCCGCAGCCGGCCGTCGGTGAGGGCGTGGACCTTGGTGTTCAACCCGCCGCGGGAACGCCCGATCGCGTGGTCGTCGGGTTCGTGCTTGCCCGCCGCGGCGCGGACTTCAGCCAAAGATCCCGGACGGGCCCCCTGTGTCGACCGCGGCGGCCACGACAACGTCCTCCCGATCGCCGCTGGCCAGCGGGGCGCCCTCAGCGTCCTGGGCCGGCTCGACGGGGGCGGGCTTGGCGGTGGCGGCGTTGCCGCCCAGCCGGCGCAGCGTGGCCCCGTGCTGGTGGAGCTTCGCGGCGGTGGAATCAGCCGAGACCTGCCAGTCGATCTCACCGCGGGCATCGGCCTCGGCCCGGGCGCGGGCCAGCAACCGGTCGAAGGTGCCGTCGGCTGACCAGCGGTTGAACCGGTCGTAGACGGTCTGCCAGGGCCCGTAGCGCTCGGGCAGATCACGCCACGGGGCGCCGACGCGGAACCGCCACACCATCGCTTCGAGCATGCTGCGGTGCTCCCGCCACCGGCCCCCGCGCCGCGGGGTGCGATCCGGGAGCAGCGGCTCGATCCACTCCCAGGCCTCGTCGGAGATCTCCTGCCTGATCACAGCAAGATCTTCCCCCACAACCCCTCAACGGTCTGTCAGACACGCCCTAATCCGCCGTATAGGGCGGATTAGTGCTCACGGGCACCGCGTGCACCTCTGGAGCTTCCCTCGCCATCCGAGCTGGCGGAGCCGGGCCGCGACGATCTGCGCGGCGGCGCACGGGTGTCCCTGACCTCCTCGTAGCCGAACGTCAATCGCGCCCGGCCCTCGAGCTCGGCGGCGTTGTCGCGGGCTCGGTCGGCGCGGGCCGTCCGGCGGTTCGCGTGGGTGCGCCAGCCGTCGAGACGGACGGTCAGGACCCCGAGCGGCATCGTGTACTCGAGGTCCTCGGCCCCCGGTGCCCCTCGACGACCCGGGCGACCTGCCGCACGCCGATCGGCAGGCCGTGCGCCAGCTCGACGTCCTCGGCGTACCAGGCCTCGAGCACCGACTCGACACCCTCGGTGATCAGCTTCGCCGCCCCCTCGAGCGCCTTGCGGTACCGGCGCGGTCGTCGGTTCGCGAGGGCCGCCTGGAGACGCTCCCCCGGCACGTGGGCCTGCGTCGCACCCGCCGTCAGGACCCTCATGCCCTCCCGGGCGCTCGGTGCCTCGACCGCCAGGTCGAGCAGGGTGTGGGACTTGGTGGTGACGGGCGGGTCGGTGTTGGCCAGCGCGATGTGGGCGAACGCGCGGCTGCGGTGCACCTCGATGCCCTCACAGCCACGCGCCGACGAGCCGTAGGGCACCGTCACGTGGACCGGGAGCGCGTCACTCCCGCCGGGCAGGCCCAGGACGGCCGCGGCCGAGGCGTGGCTGAGCACCGCCGGCCCGCGGATGAACAACAGTGCCGCCCGGCGCCACATCACCGGTGTCGGTTCGCCGTTCGTGACGGCGAAGACGCCGTGGAACATCGGTAGCCACCGGCCGGCCGCGATGTTCGCCTCGATCATCTCGTCCGTCAGGCCTTGGGCGAGCGCCTGCGCCCTGCTCGCCACATGGTCGTTCTCGCGGATCTGCCGCTGCCATTCCTCCGGGTCCTCCATGGGGGTTGGAGGAAGAAGGTGAACCTTCGGTTCCTGTGAGCACTAATCCGTCCTATAGGGCGGATTAGTGCTCACGAGGGCTCCGCCCACCTAGGAGACTGCTGAATTAAGCGGGGTGTCGGGCGAGGATCTTGGCCGGTGGGCTGGGATCCTGGTCTGGTGCAGGGCCACTCGGATGATCAGCGTGAGTTGCTGGATGTGGAGTCGCTGGCTGGTCATCTGATCAAGCCGGGCAGCGTGTTCGGGTTTTTGACCGCTCACCGGGGTCGGTTGTTCCCGCCGGGGCTGTTCGAAGATCTGTTCCCCAGTCAGCGGGGCCGACCGAGTGTGCCCGGCGAGGTCGTCGCGACGGTGCTGGTGCTTCAGTCCCTGCACCACCTCTCCGACCGGGAGGCGATCGAGGCGCTGACGTTCGACCTGCGCTGGAAAGCCGCGTGCGGGTTGGCGGTCACCGACACCGCGTTCGACCCCTCGACGTTGACCTACTGGCGGCGTCGGTTGGCGTCCTCGGCCCGCCCGCAGCGCATCTTCGAGGTCGTCGCCGAGGTGATCGCCCAGACCGGCGCGGTGGCGGGTAAGACCCGCCGGGCGCTGGACTCGACGATCCTCGACGACGCGGTCGCCCGCCAGGACACCGTGACCCAGCTGATCGCCGCGATCCGCCGGGTCGCCCGCGAGGTTCCCGGCGCGGCCGAGATCGTCGAGTCGCGGACCTCGGGACATGATTACTCCCGCCCGGGTAAGCCCGAGATCGCCTGGGACGACCCGCAGGCTCGCGACGAGCTGGTCTCGGCGCTGGTCGGCGACGCGCTGGCGGCTGGCCGGGCTCGAGGAGCTCTACCCCGCCAGCGAGGGGCTCGCCGACAAGCAGTCCGAAGCGGTGGCGTTGTTGGCGCTGATCGCCGGGCAGGACGTCGAGCCGGCCGAGGGCTCGGATGGCACCGATGGTCGGTGGCGCATCGCGCGGCGGGTCGCCCCGGACCGGGTGGTCTCGGTCGTGGATCCCGACTCCCGGCATGCCCACAAGACCCGCGAGCGCCGCCAGGATGGCTTCAAGGCCCATGTGGTCGTCGAACCCGACACCGGACTGATCACCGACACCGCGCTGAGCAAGGCCACCGGGGCGGACAACAGCGACGCCACCGTCGGGATCGCCCTGCTCACCGGCGACCCCACCCTCGGCGACGACCAGCCCGTGGAGGTGCTGGGCGACTCGGCCTACGGCACCGGCGACGCGCTGGCCGCGCTGAACGAAGCCGGGCACGACCCGGTGATCAAGCCCTGGCCGCTGCGGCCCGCGGTCCAGGGCGGGTTCACCCTCGATGACTTCGCCATCAACGACACCGGCGACACCGGCGACACCGTGACCTGCCCGAACGGGATCACCCGCCCGATCAACCCCAAGGGCGCGGCCAACTTCGGCGCCGCCTGCCGCGGCTGCCCGCTGCGCGAGCGCTGCACCACCTCACGGCGGGGCCGCAAGCTCGTGCTCGGGCCCCACCACAAGCTGCAGCGCGCTCATCGCGCCCGCGCCGCCACCGCGGAACACCTCGAGACCTACGGCGCCACCGGCCCATGGTGGAACGCTCCCTGGCCTGGTTGACCCGCGGCGCCCGACGCGTCCCCTACCGCGGCGTGAGCAAGAACAACGCCTGGCTGCACCTCCGGGTCGCCGCGGTCAACCTGCGCCGCCTGCTCGCCCTGGGCCTGCACCACCACGGCACCTGGGCACTGGCCTAGGCCCCGAAAACCCCGCCCGAGCCCACAGCACCGGCCCGAGGCGCCCGTCCTCGACACCCACCGCCCGCACGCCACCCTCACCCGCGGGCGAAGCGGCCCTCTGCCGCACACCCTAAGCGCTGACCACAGCACGACTGCCAAAGCGCCCCACCCACCCAGCACCCACTTCTTCAGCAGTCTCCTAGCACGGCGTCCGCAACGAGCTCCCCGCCAACGGGTCGACCAGGCGCAACGACCCGCGCTCGGTCACCACGGTCGCCGACACCTGCCAGCACAGCCGCGCCACCGGGACGTCGGGCGGTGCCGCCGACGGGTCCTGAGTCGTGATCATGCCCATGGGCACGACGTACTCTTCGTCCCCGACTGGGTCGATGCGCCGCAGGATCACCGACCCCACCTTGACGGTGCGGTTCCGGTCGGCGAACTGCGTCGAGGACACCGAGGCGGAGGAGCTCGCCGACGAGGTCGCGACCCAGGCTCCGTAGTCCCCGGAGTTGCGGGCGTCGACCTGCCGCTGGACGAGGTCGCGGATTCTCGGTCGCCCGCGGCGACGCAGCCGCCGCGGGGGTCATCGTCACGGTCGGCGGGCCGGCGGACCCGTCCTCGGGCAGTGCGACGCCCGCGAGGGCCGGCCCGGTGTCGCCCAGGGCGTCCCGGGCGGTAGCGGCCGCCCGGCCCGCGAGCACCGCGGCGATCCCGCCGAGCACCGCGAGGAGCACGACGAGGGCGATCGGCACCGTGACGGCGGGGCGGGTCAGCGCCGCGAGCCGCCCGCCGCGGACCCCGGTCACCCCGCGAGGCGGATCGTCGCGTTGGGCATGGGATCACTGTGCCAGCCCGGGGCCGTCCGGCGTGGTCCGGCCCCGGAGATCAGCCGACCTGGTGGAGCCACCCGACCGCCGCGCCGTCACCGGCGTAGCGGTAGGGCTCGAGGGCGTCGTCCCAGCGGCGGCCGAGGAGCTCGTCGAGGGCGTGGTGCAGGGCGTCGCGGCCGTCCCGCCGCGCGCCGGCCATCGCGGCGCGCAGCTGGTCCTCGCCGAGGACGACGTCGCCGTTCGCACTCGTCCGCGCGTGCCAGAGCCCGAGGCCGGGGACGTGGCTGAACCGCTCGCCGTCGGTGCCGGGGCTGGGCTCCTCGGTGACCTCGAAGCGGAGCATGCCCCAGGCACGCAGGGCGCTGGCCAGGCGGGCGGCGGTGCCGACCGGGCCGGTCCACGAGCACTCGGCCCGCATCTGGCCCGGGGCCGCGTCCTGCGCGGTCCAGTCCAGCACGACACGGGCGTCGAGGACGCCCGAGATGGCCCACTCGACGTGCGGATTGACCGCAGGCGGCGACGAGTGGACGTAGACCACGCCACGGGTGCTCACTGCTGACCTCCGGTCGAGACGAGATGCGTCTTCCCCAACGTCCTCGCCACGCCCCTGGCCGAACCAGTGCACGACCCACGTCCGCGGTCGCGCAGCAGTGTGCCCGGTGAGACCCCTGTTGTGCCAGTCGTGCGCGTGTCCGGCGTGTCGCGCCTCCCGAGAAGCCGTCGACCGGCCGCGCCCGATCGCCTAGCGTCACCCGACGATGACGCGGCGCGACGGTCCCGACGGCGAGCGCCCCGCGACCTTCCGGGACACCCTCGCCGTCGCCCCCTTCCGCCGGTTGTGGACCGGCCAGCTGCTCTCGATCCTGGGCGACCAGGTCGCCCGGGTCGCCCTGACCGTGCTGGTGTTCGAACGCACCGGCTCGGCCGCGCTGACCGCCCTGACCTACGCGCTGACCTTCCTGCCCGACCTCGTCGCCGGCCCGCTGCTCTCCGGGCTCGCGGACCGCTTCCCGCGCCGGGCCACGATGGTCGTCGCCGACGGGGCGCGGGCGGTGCTCGTCGCCGCGATGGCCGTGCCCGGCATGCCCCTGCCCGCCCTGTGCGTGCTGCTCGTGGCCGTGCAGATGCTCGCGGCGCCGTTCCTCGCCGCGCGCTCGGCGATCCTGCCGCACCTGCTCGACGGGGACCGCTACGTCGCGGGTGCGGCGCTGATCGGCACGACTTACCAGGCCGCCCAGGTGCTCGGCTTCGCCCTCGGCGGCCCGCTGGTGACCCTGCTCGGGGTCTCTCCCGCCCTCGGGGTGGACGCGGCGACGTTCGTGGTGTCCGCGGTCGTGGTCGGCCTGGGCCTGCCCGAGCACCGCGCCGAGCATCCGGAGGGGGTGACGACGACGGGTGCGGGCGTGCGCGAGGCGCTCGCCCGGATCGGACAGGGCGCCCGGGTGGTGGGACGGGACGCCCGGCTCCGCGCGCTCGTCGCGGTCGCCTGCGTCTCGGCGTTCGTGGTCACCGTCGAGGGGCTGGCCGCACCCTATGCGGGCCACCTCGGGGCGGGGACGGCCGCCGTGGGGCTCCTGCTCGCCGCGAACCCGCTGGGGGCCGCGGTGGGGATCGTGGCCCTCACCCGGCTCGTGGCCCCGGCCGCCCGGCCTCGGCTGCTCGGTCCGCTGGCGGTGGGCTCCTGCGTGCCGCTGGTCGGGTCCGCGCTGGACCCGCCGCTGCCCGTGGTGATCGGCCTGTGGGTGGTCTCCGGGCTGTGCTGCGCCTACCAGGTGCCCGCCAACGCCGCCTTCGTCGTCGCGGTCCCCGACGGCCACCGCGGGCAGGCGTTCGGGCTGGCCGTCACCGCGCTGCGCGCCACCCAGGGATTGGGCGTGCTCGTGGCGGGGGTCCTCGCGCAGGCCACCTCGCCGCCCGTCGCCGTGGCGCTCAGCGGTGGCGTCGGGGTCGTGGCGGCGCTGCTGACCGGCACCGCGTGGCGACGTGCCCGCCGGGGGTGCGGTACGGACCGGCCGGCGAGCCGCCGGGCTCCCGGACCTCCGGACCCGACGACGGGCACCCCCGACGCCGCGTGAACGGCGTGCGGGGGTTGCCCGGTGCGGGCCGCGTCAGGACCCCGCGTCAGGATCAGCGCCAGTGGGCGTCGCGCCAGTGGGCGTCGCGCACCCAGTTCGAGTCGTCCGCGACGAGGTCGAGCACGGCGGACCGGACCCAGTTCGAGTCGTCACGGACCCAGTTCGAGTCGGAGGTGGTGGGCATCGGTGCTCCTTCGTGGTCGCGCCCCGTGTCCGTGCGCGGCGCGACGGCGCGCGGCACGAGGACCCCATCCGGGTAGATATGTCACTCCGCGTGAGCAGTTGCCAGTGGGACCGCGCCCTTGTCTCGGTCACGCTCTGCGGTCGGACGACTCCAGCCTGGCAACTGTGGCCCTCGGTCACCAGACGACGACCGGGCGTCAACCGACCAGGTGAGACGCCACGAAAGGGTGATCCACACGTCCCCGTGAGGGCGGTTCGCGGTACCGTTGGGTCACGAGGACGAGGGCGCGAGCACGGGTGCGGGGGCACCGCGCGAGGCGACCAGGGACACCGTCACCGGCCGAATCCCAGCTTCGGAGGCAGCAGAACGTGACCGCTCCCCGCGCGCGGCCGCCCGGCCAGGATGCCGGGGAGCTCACGCGCCGCGAGCGGTCGGGCCTGGTCGCGCTGGCACCCACCCGTTGGGATCTGTGGTCGCTGTGGCCCCGGGCGCTGGTCTACGTCCTCACGGTGGACGTCCTGGCGCTGGCGGTCGGCGTCGCCGCCCTGCTGTGGCGCCCGCTCGACGCACGGGACTGGATCGTCGTCGGCCTGCTCTTCCTGGGCGCGGCGGTGCACGCCGAGGCCGCCCGCCACATCGAGCGCGTCCGCATCACCCGCGACGACCGCCCCTTCATCGACCTCAAGTCGATGTGGACGTTCGCGGGCCTGCTGCTCGTGCACCTGGGCCCCGCGCTCGTGCTCGTCACCGCCACGTTCGCCTACTGGTGGGTGCGCAACGAGCAGCACCCGCCACCCCATCGCTGGATCTTCTCCTGGGCCACCGTGGTGCTCGGCACCGGCGCGGCCGCACTCGTCCTGCCCGACATCGACGAGGGCACCCTGCTCACCACCGCGGCAGGACCGACCGGGCTGGTCCTCATCGCGCTGGCCGCGCTCGTGCGGTGGACGGTCAACCACGGCCTCGTCGTCGGGATCATCCTGCTGATCTCCTCGCCGACGCCGTCGGTGCGCCGGCACCTGGCCAGTCCCGCGGACACCCTGCTCGGCCTGGGTGCGCTCGCCCTCGGTGCGGCGCTCGCGGTGCTGGCGGCGGCCTCGCCGTGGCTGGTGCCGATCCTGCTGGTGCCGGTGATCATGCTGCACCGCGGCGTGCTCGTGGACCAGTTCCGGCAGGCCTCCCGCACCGACCCCAAGACGGGGCTGGTCAACGGGGCCGCCTGGGCCGAGATCGCCGGCAAGGAGCTCGCGCGGGCACGGCGTCTCAAGGTCGGCCTCGCGGTGCTGATGGTCGACCTGGACAACTTCAAGGCCGTCAACGACGCCCACGGCCACCTCGCCGGTGACGAGGTCCTGCGGGCGGTGGCGGCCACCCTCTCCTCGGCGGTCCGGGCCTACGACGCGGTGGGGCGCTTCGGCGGCGAGGAGTTCGTCGTCCTGCTCTCCGGGGTCGACACCACCACGGCGGCTCGCACCGCGGAGCGCCTGCGTGCCCGGATCGGGGCCCTCGAGGTCGGCGTCGCGGGGGCCTCGGGCACCACGCGCATCCGCGGGCTCACCGCCTCGATCGGGTGCGCGGCGAGCCCGACCGCGACGGGCAGCGTCGACGAGATAGTGGGCGCGGCGGACGGCGCGCTCTACGAGGCCAAGCGCGCCGGGCGCGACCGCGTCGTCAGCGCCCCGCCCGCCTGAGGGGACGGAGCCGGGCCGGCCCCGCGTCAGCGGAACGCGGCCAGCCCCGTGAGCGCCTGGCCGATCGAGAGCGCGTGCATCTCCTCGGTGCCCTCGTAGGTCAGCACCGTCTCCAGGTTCGTCATGTGCCGGAACACGGGGTACTCGAGCGTGATCCCGTTCCCGCCGAGCACGGTGCGCGCGGTCCGCGCGACGTCGAGGGCGGCGCGGACGTTCGCCATCTTGCCGAAGCTGACCTGCGAGGGGTGCAGCTCGTGCGCGTCCTTGAGCCGCCCGATGCGGGCCGCGGTCAGGCCGGCCTGGTTCACCGCGACGACCATGTCGGCGAGCTTGCGCTGGGTCAGCTGGAACCCCGCGATCGGCTGCCCGAACTGCTCGCGGTCCTTCGCGTAGTCGAGCGCCGCCTCAAAGCAGGACCGCGCGGCCCCGACGGCGCCCCACAGGATCCCGTAGCGCGCCTCGTTGAGGCACGAGAGCGGGCCCTTGAGCCCGGTGACGTCGGGGAACACCGCATCAGCCGGCACCCGCACGCCCTCGAGCACGAGCTCGGCGGTCAGCGACGCCCGCAGCGAGAGCTTGTGCTTGACCTCGTGCGCGGCGAAGCCGGGGGTGTCGGTGGGGACGACGAAACCGCGGATGCCCGACGACCCGGCGTCGGGGTCGGTCTGCGCCCACACGACGGCGACGTCGGCCAGCGTCCCGTTCGTGATCCACATCTTGGTGCCGTCGAGCACCCAGTCCGAATCCTCCCTGCCGGGCGCGTCGCGCCGCGCGCGGGTGCGCATCGAGCCGGGGTCGGACCCGGCGTCGGGCTCGGTGAGCCCGAAGCAGCCGAGCGCGTCCCCGCTCGCCATGCGCGGCAGCCACTCCCGCTTGTGCTCCTCGCTGCCCCACCGGTGGATGGCGAACATCGCGAGCGAGCCCTGCACCGAGACGAACGAGCGCAGCCCGGAGTCGATCGCCTCGAGCTCCCGGCAGGCCAGCCCGTAGGAGGTGGCATTGGTGGCGGCGCACCCGTACCCCTCGAGGTGCATGCCGAGCAGGCCGAGCGCCCCGAGCCCCTTGGCGATCTCGCGCGGGAGGGTGTTCGACTCGTACCACTCGGCGATGCGCGGAGCGAGCTCGGCACGGCCGTAGTCGCGCACCGCGTCGCGGATGTCGCGCTCCTCGGCGGACAGCTCGGCGTCGACGGCGAGGAAGTCACTGGGATCCGGGGCCATGGGTCCACGGTAGGGCCTGCGGCGCGGACGTGCGGCTGGAGTGTGACGGGGCGTCCGGGCCGTGCCAGAAGCCCGCGAACCCGGGGTGGAGCAGGAGCGCGTCGACCTCGCCGACCGGTACCCACGCCAGCTCCGTGGCCTCGCCGTCGGTGGGGTGCAGCGACGGTGGTTCGCCGCGCAGCGTGGCGTGCACCGTCGTGTAGGACCAGCCGCCGTGGTCGTCGACGGTCTCGTCGGTGACGACGACGGACGCCGCGTCCAGTCCGGTCTCCTCGGCCGCCTCGCGCAACGCCGTGGCCTGCGCGGTCTCGGCGCTGTCGCGTGCCCCGCCGGGGATGCCCCAGGTGCCGCCGTGGTGGCTCCAGAGCGCCCGGTGGGCGAGCAGCACCCGCCCGGTGGCGAGCACGAGCAGCCCGGCCGCGCCAAAGCGCCCCCAGTGCCGGTGGCCCTGGGCGCAGCGCACCCAGCCGTTGCCGTCGACACCCCGGTCCTGCTCGCGCGCCACCACACGACGATGATCCCCCCTCGTGGAGCACGGTGCGCGCCGTCTCGGCGTGGAGGAGGAGCTGCTGCTCGTCGACCCCGACGACGGGCGCCCCCTCGGCCTGTCCGCCTCGGTGCGCGACGCGGGCGAGGAGCTCGACGGGGAGATGCGCGCCGAGCAGGTCGAGACCGGCAGCACGCCCCACGAGGACGGCGACGCGCTCGCGGCGGACCTCCTCACCCGCCGTCGGGCCGCCGCGGAGGCCGCGGGGTCCCAGGGTGCGGCGGTCGCCGGGTTGGCGACCTCCCCGGTCGCCCCCGACCCGCTGCGCCCGCCGCAGGGACGCTACGGCCGCATCCTGGAGCGCTTCGGCCCGATCGCGTCCGTGCAGCTCACCAACGGGCAGCACGTGCACGTCGAGATCGGCTCCCGAGAGGAGGGCGTCGGCGTGCTGGACCGCATCGGGCCCTGGCTGCCGGTGCTGCGGGCGCTCGCGGCGAACTCGCCGTTCTGGCGGGGCGACGACTCCAGGCACGCCAGCTACCGTTCGCTGGTCTGGGCGCGGTGGCCGAGCGCGGGCCCCACCCCCGTGTTCGGCACCCCGGACGCCTACGACGCGGGGGTGGCCGCGATGGTCGGGACGGGCACCGTGCTCGACGAGGCGATGGTGTACTTCGACGCCCGGCTGGCCGCGTCGTACCCGACGGTGGAGATCCGGGTGGCCGACGTCGCCGGGGAGGTCGAGGAGGCCGTCGTCGTCGCGCTGCTCGCCCGCGCGCTGGTGGAGACGTGCGCGCGGGCGTGGGCGGCCGGGGAGCCCCCGGCGTCCACGCCCCTGGAGGTGCTGCGTCTGGCGCACTGGCGGGCGGCGCGGTCGGGGTGCGTGCCGGGCCACGACACCGAGGCCGGGGTGCTCGTCGACCCGCGCACCAGCCGACCCGCCGAGGCGGGCGCGGTGGTGCACGCGCTGCTGGAGCACGTCACGGACGCGCTCGGCCCGGACGCCGAGCGGGTGCGCGCGGGATGCGCCCGGGTGCTGGCCGGGGCCACCGGCGCCGCGCGGCAGCGCCGCGTGTTCGCCGACGCCGGCGGGCACCTCGGGGACGGGACGCGGGCGGTGGCGCTCGACGGGGTCGCTAGGTGCGCTCCGCGCACCTCGTGATCCCCCGCACCATCGAGGGGAACACCAGCGGCGCGCCGACCCGCAGTGCCGCGCCGTAGGCGATCCCGGCGAGTCCCGAGGGCGCGAACCCGACCTCGACCTCCAGCCGCGCGCCCTGCCCCTGCGGCACCACCGTGAACTGCAGCCACAGCCGGCCGGGCACCCGCAGGTCGGCGCGCAGCCGCAGCAGGCGCTCGGGCTCGAGCGCCTCCACCCGCCAGGCGTCGACGACGTCGCCCACGACGAGGTCCCGGCCGTGCGGACGGCCGCGGTACGCGCCGATCCCACCCAGGAGCTGGTCCGCCCAGCCCAGCACACCGAACACCCCCGGCGGGGTGTACCAGCCGGTGTCGCCGCCGAGGCGCTGCAGCACGCTCCACACCCTCCGCGCGGACGCCCGCGAGTCCGCCGTCGACCGCCAGCGCCACGTCACCCCGCCCGAGCCCATCGGATCGGTCGCGCGCGCGAGCGCCGCCGGCCGCTCGGCGGATTCGGCGGATTCGGCGGACGGCGACGGCGAGGGGTCCTGCTCCTCGGGATCCGTCCCGTCGCGGCGGCGGCCCAGGGCGGCGCGCACGGCGGCGTCGTAGGTTGTCGACCCGCCGGCCGGCTCTCCGAGGAGGGCGATCGCGTCGGCGAGCGAGTCGCCGCACACCAGCTCGTGGCGCAACGACTCCACCAGCGGTTCCACCAGGGTGCGCGGCAACGGCGAGAGCAGCTCCATGAGGGCCCCGGCGACGGTCGGGCCACCGGGGACCGGCACGGGCACCGGGACGGCGAGCCGCTGGGGCAGGCCGGCGATCCGCGCGTAGCGCTGCACCAGGTCGAGGTAGGTGAGGACGTCGGGCCCGCCCACGTCGAGGGTCCGGTCCACCTCGGGCGGCAGGGTGGTCGCCGCAGCCAGGTAGTGCAGGACGTCGTCGACCGCGACGGGCTGCGTCCGGTGCTGGAGCCAGGCGATGGCGGGCAGCACCGGCACGCGCTCGGCGAGGTAGCGGATCATCTCGAAGCTCGCCGACCCGGACCCCACGACGATGGACGCCTCGAGCGCCGCCGTCGGCACCGGCGAGCCGAGGAAGACGTCGGCCACCTCGGCCCGCGAGGCGAGGTGGCGCGAGACGTCCCGGCCGGACGGGCGCAGTCCCCCGAGGTAGACGAGCCGCCCGACACCGGCCGCGGCCGCCGCGTCCGCGACCGCGTGGGCCGCCGCGCGGTCGCGCTCCGGGAAGTCAGCGCGCTCGAGCGCGTGGCCGAGGTGGACGACGGCGTCCGCGCCCGCGACGAGGAGGGCGAGCGCGTCCGGGTCGCCACCCAGCTCGCCGGGCACCACCTCCACGCGGTCGGCCCACCCGCTGCGGGCCAGCTTGCCCGGGGATCGGGCGAGCACCGCCACCTCGTCGCCCCGCGCGAGCAGACGGGGCACGAGCCGGGTCCCGAGGTAGCCGGTCGACCCGATGACGGCGCAGCGCACCACTCCATCCTCGCGGGGAGGTCGACGGCGCGCGCGTCACCCGGGACGTGTCAGCCGCGCAGGTTCGGCCGGCCCTCCTGGTCGGCCCAGCGCTGGTCGATCCCGATGATGCTGCGGCGCCCGCGCACGATGCGCGCGACCTGCCAGATCCCGATGACCCCCAGCACCAGCCCGATGACCCAGTAGCCCAGGACGAACGCCACGATCCCGCCGGCGCAGATCGCCCCGACGACGATGTCGCGCAGGCCCAGCACGATCGCCCTCATCGTGGCCCCCGCTCCCCGGCGTCCCCGGTGGTGTTATCGGCATCACGGTCAGTCTGCCCCGGCGGCCGCCCCGACGCACGTATCGTGATCGAAGCGAGCTGGTCACGGTCGGCGACATCGATCTGTGAGCAAAGTCACTGTTCACTCGAACGCCAAAGGCGATCACACTCGTTTGCTCCGAACGCACTCCGGATATTCTGGTGAGCCGGATTGCGCCTCGGAGCGCAGTCAGGCAACCGAATGCTTCACGCGGGCGGCTAACCACCCGACAGCGGCCCACCCGAGGGCAACCTCCCGGTGGAACCGACCAGGACCGCTCGACGTCTCAACACCGAGGGACTTCCCCCCGGACCCGCTGACGTCGGCGTCCCCGAGGACAGCACCCAGACGACCGACTCGTCACCGGCGTCACGGACGCCGGGGCGCGCGCGAGCGTGTGCGCGCCCCAGGACGGTTCGCACGACCACGCACGACACGAGCGAGGAAAGGACAGCAGGACCCATGGACTGGGAGCTCGCGGCCTGCCGCGACCACGACCCCGAACTCTTCTTCCCCGTCGGCACCGAGGGCCCCGCGGCCGAGCAGGCGACCGCCGCGAAGTTCATCTGCGGCACCTGCCCCATCCGCACGGCGTGCCTGCGGTGGGCGATCGACACCGGTCAGGAGGCCGGTGTCTGGGGCGGCACCTCCGAGGAGGAACGCCGCGCGATGCGCCGCGCCGGCCGTACCGGACGGACGCTGCCGCTCAGCGCCTGACGGCGGACAGCACAGATCAACGGGCCCGGTTCCTCGCGAGGAACCGGGCCCGTTGATCTGTCCGAGGCCGATTGGCGCCACCAGGGGTCAGCGCCGACCCGTGACCTTCCTCGCGGCCTCGGCCAGCACGTGGCCGCCGGTGGAGACCACGGCGCCGGTGACGCTGAACGCGGTACGGACGGCGAAGCCCGCGACCTGTCCGGCGATGCGGACCGGGTTGTACGACGGCGCCGTCCGGTCGACCTGACGCGTGGCCTCGTGGACCGACGCGTCGACCCGACGGGCCTGCGCCTCGGCGACGCTGGCGATGCGACCGGCGACGTCGTCGCCGACGGTGTTGAGCTCGCCGTCGAGGCTCGAGCTCACCCGGTCGGTCCGGTCGGCGCCCGCGACGGTCTTCTCGCCCGCCTCGTCGGCGGCGGCGCCCACCGTCTGCCCCGCGCGCTTGCCCGCCCGGGCGGTGTCCTTGGCGATCCGCTCACCCGCCCGGCCGGTGGTCTCGCCGACCTGGGAACCCGTGGTCTGCGTGATGCTCGCCGCGTCCTTGACGGCGGCCTTCGGCGCCTTCCCGTTGCGGGCGGCCTGGGCCTCCTTCGCCACGCCCTGCGCGCCGGCCCCGGCCTGCGCGGCGGCCTTCTTGCCCGAGGTCTCGGCGCGGTCGGCGATCTTCTCCCCGGTGGCCTTGGCGTCGGAGCCGACGGCCTCGGCCGTCTGCTCGGCCTTGCCCGCGGCCGCCTTGCCGGTGGCACGTGCGCCCGCGGCGGTGGCCTTGGCGGCGTTCTTGGGGGCCGCGGTGGTGGCGTCCGCGTTCGCCTTGACGGTCTGCGACTCGCGGACCTTGCCGTCGGTGCCGTACACGACCACCTTGCCGCCGCCGTCCTTGGCGACGATCTCGGTGGCGCGCGCGACGGCCTCGGCCTGCGTCGGGGTCTTGGCGCTGGCTCGCTGGGCGCCCTTCTTCAGGACCTGCCAGCCGTCGTCGGTCGGCTTCACGTCACGGTCGGCCATGGCGGTGTCCACAACTCCCTGATCTCGTCGTCTTCGTCGTGTGTCGCATCGGCGCTCGTTCGCCCGCCGACGGAGTCACTGTGAGTATTGCCCGCCCACGACCTGCACAAACACGCCGAGGTGACCACCGCCACTCACCCGGTGAGCGCAGCGGTGACCTTCTCCTGCAGGTCGAGGTAGCGGCGCGCGGCGTCGTCGCGCACCTCCTCCAGCCGCTCCAGCAGCTCCGCCACCGCGGAGCCCTCCGGGGCGATCACGTCGCCGTAGCGGCGCACCAGCTCCGGGCCGATCACCGACCCCACCGTCGCCGCCGCGGCCGAGCCCGCCGCCTGGCCCCAGGCGATCGGGCCGAGCGGGGTGCAGCCGAAGAACCGGCTCACGCCGGGGGTCTGGATCACTCCGAACAGCGCCCCGGCGCTGATGGCGCTCGCCCCGACCACCAGCGGGCTGCGGTACCCGCCGGCGACCACGGTCTGCCCGAGCTGGGTCCCGACGAGCGCGGCGAGCGCGACCGTGCGGGCCCGCGCCGGGTTGCCGTACGGAGTGGCCCGGGCCTGCGCCCACGCGAGGCTCGCCCCGCCGGCGGTGGCGACCGCGCGCAGCGTGATCTCCCGGTTGAGCGCCTCGCCCAGCGACGCCTCGGGGCCCTCCGCGAGCAGCGACCGTGCGTCGGAGGGCGCCGGCGCGCGCACCGCGAGGGCCAGCGACGGCGCCAGGTCGGTGAGCAGGTTCACCAGCAGCAGCTGGCGGGCGGTCAGCGGCGAGGTCCCCGTCGTGGCGGCGCCCAGGACCGTGAACCCGATCTCGCCGAGGTTGCCCCCGACGAGCACGCCGAGCGCCTCGCGCACCGACGCCCACATCGCGCGGCCCTCGACCAGCGCGGCCAGGATCGTCTCCAGGCGGTCGTCGGTGACGACGAGGTCCGCGGCGGCCCGGGCGGCCGGGGTGCCGCGGCGGCCGAGCGCGATGCCCACGTCCGCGAGCCGGATGGCCGGGGCGTCGTTGGCGCCGTCGCCGGTCATCGCCACGGTGCGCCCGAGCCGCTGGAAGGCCTGCACCGCGCGGACCTTGTGCGCCGGCGTCCCCCGGGCGACGACGCGGACCTTGGGCAGCACGGCGTCGAGGGCGTCGTCGTCGAGCTCGTCCATCTCCTGGCCGGTGATGACGATGCCGCCCTCGCCGAGCACGTCGAGCTCCCCGGCGATCGCCTCGGCGGTGCTCGGGTGGTCACCGGTGATCATGACGACCTGCACCCCCGCGTCGCGCAGGTCACGGACCGTCGCCTGCGACTCGGCGCGGACCGGGTCGGTGAAGCCGACGAAGCCCAGGAAGGAGAGCCCGGCGGCGTCGTCGTCGGTCACCTCCAGCGGCTCGTCGTCGCCGCGGTATCGGCCCTCGTGGCCGGGCCACGGGTCGGACCGCTCGGCCACCGCGAGCACCCGCATCCCCTGGCCCGCGAGGAGCTCGGTGTGCTCGACGAGGCGCTGGCGGGCCTCGTCGTCGAGCGGGTCGCCCGCCCAGTCGGTGCACCGCGCGATGACGACCTCGGGCGCCCCCTTGACGGAGAGCACCCGTTGCGTCCCATATCTCGGGGTCGAGCTCCGCTTCGCTTCGTCTCCCAGGTCTCCCAGCCGTTCCTCGCGGGCCTCGCCGAGGGTGGCGTGGTAGCCGCGGCTGGGGTCGAAGTCGAGGGAGGCGAGCGGCCACCAGCCGGGGAGCTCGTGCTCGGGCTCGACGTCGAACGACTGGGCGCCGAGGACGACGGCCCGGTCGGTGAGGTGCGCGAGCCGCTCCCCGGCCGTGGGGCGCGGGGTGGCGCGCAGCGCGGCCGCCAGGACCCGGCGCTGGCGCTTGCGGAGCCGGTCGGTGGGGCGCAGCTTGACGCCGTCGGAGATGGCCGAGAGCGCGAGCCTGCCCTCGGTGAGCGTGCCGGTCTTGTCGAAGCAGAGCACGTCGACCCGGCCGAGGGCCTCGATGGTCTTCGGGTTGCGCACCAGGGCGCCCTCGGCGGAGAGCCGCCGCGCGGAGGCCAGCTGCGCCGCCGAGACGATGAACGGCAGCCCCTCGGGCACGGAGGCGACGGCGAGGCCGACGCCGGAGTGCAGGTTCTGCTGCAGCGGCAGCCCGCGGATCGCACCGGCGCCGACCACCGCACCCGCGGAGGCGATGGCGAGTGGGGTGGTCACCTTGGTGATGCTCGAGAGCCGGGTGTCGACGCCGGCGACCGGCGCGTTGGCGCGCGCCGCGGCCGTCGAGCGCCCGACCTCGGTGGAGGACCCGGTCGCGACGACGACGGCGCGGCCGCGGCCCGTCGCGACGGTGGTGCCCTCGTAGAGCATGGAGCGCCGGTCGGCCACCGAGCGCGCGATGACCGGGGCGGGTGCCTTGGGCACGGGCAGCGACTCGCCGGTCAGCGAGGACTCGTCGAGCTCGAGCGCGTCGGCGCGCAGCACCCGGCAGTCGGCGGGCACGACGTCGTCCGGGCCGAGCTCGACGACGTCGCCGACGACGACGTCGTCGGCGGTCACCGTGGTCGGCACGCCGTCGCGCAGCACGCGGGCACGCGTCGAGGAGCGCTCCAGCAGCCCCGCGACGGCGCGGTCGGTCACCACGCGCTGGATGCCGCCGAGGAGCGCGGACGCGGCGGTGACCCCGACGACGATGGCTGCGTCGACCACCGCCCCGATCGCCGCGGAGAGCACCGCGCCGCCGGCGAGCACCGGGGTGAGCGGGTTGTTCAGCTCGTCGACGAAGGCACGCCCGAGCGACGGGCCCTCCTCCGCGTCCACGGCCGGGTCCTCCCGGGCGCGGCGGGCGACCTCGGCGGCGGACAGGCCACGCTCGGTGGTGCCCAGGCGGGTCAGCACGGTCTCGGTGGGCATGACGTGCCACGGCGTGCGGGAGACCCCCGGCACGAGGGTCTTGCGGCCCAGCTCCGAGGCCGACCACGCACCCGCGCCGAGCGCGACGCCCGCGGCACCGTTGACGGCCAGCCCGGCCAGCGCGGGCCCGCGGGGCGCCGTGCCGGCGGTCGCCATCGCGATGCCGAGCGCCGTCCCGGCCCGGGCCAGCGCCACCGAGCGGCCCGAGGTCGCCTTCGCGACCTTGACGCCCTCGATGAGCAGCGCCGCCGTCGTCAGGTCGTCGCCGACGAGGACGTGCGCGCCCCAGGCGGGGGTACCGTCGCCGCGGTCCACCCCGATCCCGAGGTCGGCGGCGGCCAGGGCCCGGCGCTCCCGGGAGACCACGAGCACGCCCGCGCCCTCGACCTGCAGCATGCGCACCGCGGCCGCCAGGCCCTCGCCGCCGGGGACCTCGCGGTCGACGGTTCGACGGGTGGCGGGCACGGAGGAGTCGGCACCGGGCAGCGGGACCGTGTCGCCGGCGTCGTCGTCGGGGACGCCGGCGTCGGGGGCGCCCTCGACGACCGGCTCCGGCCGGCGAGGCTCCGGCACGGCGGTGGTCTCGTCGGTCCCGACGACGAGGGTGAGCCCCGCCCGGCGGGCGGCGGCGCCGAGTGCCTCGGCCGCGGCGGCCGGCTCGGGCAGGGCACCGACGACCGCGACCAGCGCTGCCTGCCGTCCCTCCTCGACGCGCACCGAGAGGCCCAGCACAACGGTCGCCCCGTCGGCGCGCAGGGCGTCGACCACCTCGGCGACCCCGGGCTCGTCCTCCCGGCCCGGGCCGAGCGGCGCCAGCAGCCAGCCGGTCTCGTGCTCCGCGGGCCGCGACGCGTCCGAGGGATCGAACAGCTCGTGGACCAGCGGGGTCAGCGACTCGACGCTGACCTCGGAACCGTCGGGGGTGGTCACGCCGAGCCCATCGTCGACCAGCACCAGATCCCCGAGCATCAGGGCACCGGTGGTGAGCGCGGACGCGTCGAGCACCACGGTGTCGATGCGGTCCATCCGGCGCAGCACGGTCGGCTCGACGACGACCGCGCCGCGCTTGGAGAGCACCCGCCCGAACGTGGTCGCGAAACCCTCGCGCCCCATCCGCCCGGCCTTGGGCAGCGTCGAGAGTGCCACCCCGACGGCCCGTCGAGGGCCCCCCAGGGCGGCGGTCGCGGCGAAGCCGGCGAGTGCCCCGGGACCGACGTAGTCGCCGTGGCGCTCGATCGGGCCGTCGGGGAAGGGCACCGGCCGGGCGTCGAGGGAGAGCCCGTCCTCGGCGGCGGAGATCACCTGCTCCGGGGTGCTCATCATCCGCGGCTCGGCCCGCGCGAACGCGTCGTCCGCGGCGCGCGACTCCGCGATCTGCATCGCGCGGTACGCCGCGTCCACGAGCAGCCCGGTGGTGCCCTGGCCGAGGCCCTGCCCGGCGGCGTTGGTCAGCGCGAGCAGCACATCGGCGCGCTGCCGGCCCAGGGCCCGCTCCACGGCCGCGCGCAGGCGGGGCTGGTGGTCGAGGAAGGACGCCGCGGAGGCGTACTCCACGGGCAGCGGGGTGCGGCGCAGCACCGAGCCGACGCCGGCGAGCCCGAGGCCCGCGAGGTCGGCGGCGAACGCGGTCAGGGCTCGGGAGACCGGGGTCGAGGCGTGCGCACCCGTGGGGTTGAGCAGGCCGGCCGCGGTCTGCTCCTCCTGCTCCTCGAGCAGCTCGACGAGGTCGACGAGGTCGTCGGTGACCTCGTTCGCCCCGATGCTGCTCGAGGCGCCGTCCGGGCCGCCCTCGCCGTCGACGAGCGAGACGACGACGACGCCGAGCGCGGCGTTGACCGCCGCCCAGTCCACCGCCGGGTGGGCCGTCAGGGCCTTCTCGATGGCGCGCAGCAGCTCGGCACCCGACTCCCGCGCCGTCGCCGGCACCCCGATGTGGACCCGCCCGTCCCCCCGCCACACGCGCCGCCCGCGGTACCGGGCCGGGTCGAGCGCGTCGAGCGCGGCGCGACCGAGACCGAACGGGTCGACGATGCGGCCCAGCAGCGACCGGCGCGGCCGGGGGGTCTCGTGATCGGGCCTCATGAGGAGCGGAACTCGTCCTTTCGCAATGCGGACACCGACCGGCCGTCTGGGCCGGCGCGACGACGAACCGCCCGCGGGCGCGAGCACGACCGTCGGACGAGGGACGCCTCCGACCGGCCCGCACCAACCGGACAGCCCAGTGTAGTCGGCGACCTCCACATCCGATCGAGCGACAGCAGGTGGCCTTCGGTCCCGTGAGCAGAAAATGCGGCTATGACCGCACTTTCTGCTCACGAGCGCGGAGCGCACCTGGAGAACCCGTTCGGCGCGCTCGTTAGACGCGCCCCCGACCACCCCTGCCGGGACGAACGACTCGTTCGTGCCCGTAGAAGCCACGAACGAGTCGTTCGTCCCGAGCGGGACACGACGAGGCCCCCGGACGCCGTGGCGTGCGGGGGCCGTCTGGATGGGTCTTCGAAGGTGAGGAGGCCTCAGATCGTGGCGGGCTCCCAGCGGGCGAACGCGCGACAGTCGCACTGCGCGCAGTCCGTGGCGGAGTGGTAGTGCTCGTGGGCCTCGCGCGGGTGCTTGCAGGTGCAGAGGTCGACGAGCGGGATCCGGGCGAGCGACGGCGGCATGGGCCGTCGGAGCAGGTCCGCACGGATCGAGGTGCGGGGGTCGATGAGCTTCATGGCGAGGTGATGTCCGTGGTGGTCGCAGGGGTGGTCGACGAACGTGCACGGGCCGGGCCTGACCCGGTGGCACGGCGGAGCCCGGACGCGTGGTGGACCCGCTCGGGCGACCCGGACAGAGCGGTGGGCTCGGCCCGGGCCAACGCTTCCTCGGCCGGCTCGCGGCGCACCCTGGCCAGTTCACGCCTGGTGTGCTCGAGCTCGGCCCGGGCGAGGTCGCGCTGGCGCGTGACCTCGTCCACCCGGTTCTCCAGGGAGACGACCTTCCAGGCCGCGGTGAGGGTGAGCCCCTCGTCGAAGAGCCCCCGCACCCTGGCGGCGAGGGCCAGCTGCCGGCGCGTCCAGCGCCGATGTCCGCCCGCCGATCTCTCCGGGCGCAGCATCTGACCCGCGTCCAGACTGCGGAGGAAGGCCGGTTGAACCCCGAGGACTCCCGCGGCCTGACCAGTGGTCAGAGCGGGTACGTCCTCGTCGTCGAGGCTCTCGGCGCCCACGGCTCCGTCGCGTCCTTGCGGTTGTCCCCCGGGAGACCCGGGACTGCTTTCTGCGCAGACCGCACGCGACACCTCGTCGGGCGGCCCGCGCAAAAGTTCTACTCGCCACTGCAAGTTCTGTCAACGATTCAGAAGGGCTCGTCCCCGGATCGCGAGGACGCGAGCCGTCTCACATCTTCGAGCGAATCGGGGTGTGTGAATGCGCCGGACGGGGGAATCACGTGGGAGCCTGAGCGGGCGCGACGGCTGGAGGTTGACCCGGCATGACGACGGTAGGCATCCCGCCCCTGCCGGACCGCCTCGCCCAACGGTACGAGGTGGGGCCGGTGATCGGCCGTGGAGTGGGCTCGTCGGTCGTCCGGGCCCACGACACCCTGCTGGGGCGCGACGTGGCGGTCAAGACGTTCCGGGTCGAGTCGGACCCCCGCGCCCGCCGTGAGCTCAGCCTCCTGGCCGGCATGGACCACCCGGGCCTCGTGCCGGTCTACGACGTCGACGAGCAGGACGGGCGCGCCTTCGTCGTCATGGCGCTGCTCGACGGCGGGTCCCTCGCGGACCGTCTCGACGAGCACGGCGAGGAGTCGCGCGGGCTCGCGCTGCCCGAGGCGCTGCGCACCGCGGGCACCGTCGCGGGCGCCCTCGACCACGTCCACCGTGCCGGCGTGCTCCACCGCGGCGTGACGCCCGCCAACGTCCTCTACGACGTCGACGGGCGCGCCCATCTCTCCGACTTCGGCGTCGCGTTCGTGGCCGACGCTCCGCGCATCACCGATACCGGCCTCACCGTCGGCGCGGCGCCCTACCTGGCGCCGGAACAGGTCCGCGGCGAGCACGCCGGGACCCGGGCCGACGTGTACGCCCTCGGCCTGGTGCTCATCGAGGCGCTCACCGGCCGCCGGGCCTTCCCGGGCGACCCGCTCTCCTCCGCCCAGGCGCGCCTCGAGCGCGACCCCGCGGTGCCCCGGGGTCTGCCGCGTGACGTCTGCGACCTCCTCACCGCCATGACCCGGGGCGACCCCGACGCCCGGCCCGCGGCCGGCGCCGTCGCCGTCGCGCTGCGCCAGGCCCTCGTGCAGGCCGAGCCGCTCGCGATGCCCGCGGTGCTCGCCGGCCCGGGGGTCACGACGTCGGGCCCGGCGGCGCGGACCGGGGGCCCGGTCGGGCTGTGGACCGCGGCGCGCGACCGCCTCTCCCCCACCTGCCGGCGGGTCACGCCACGCGCCTCCGGCACCCGCGGGCTCCTGGTGCTCAGCGCGTTGGCCGCGAGCGCGCTCCTCGCGGGGACCGTCGCCCTCGCCGCCACGGGCCCGGCCGCGGAGATCTCCGCCGACTCCGCGCCGGCCGTGATCGTGCCCGGCGGCGCCACCGTCGGCGCCCCCGACCCGGACGCGGTCGCCGTCCCGCCGCCCGCGGCGCCGCCGTCGCCGAGTACGGAGTCGGAGGCAGCGCCGACCTCGGAGGCGGCGCCCGACGAGGCGGTGCAGACCACGCAGGCCCCCCGCGCGGAGGAGGCCCCGGTCCGCGAGGTCGCCGCGCCGGCGCGCGAGACCCGCCAGACCTCGACGTCCCCGACGTCCCCGACGAAGCACACGACCCACAAGCCGTCCCCGCCGACCACCTCCGGGCCGGCGGACGACGACCAGGACGCCAACCAGGACGACAACGAGCCCGCCGACCGCACCCCCACGACGCCGAAGCCCGGCAGCGTGGTCGGCGGCGTGCTGCACGGGGTGGGCGGCCTGGTCGACGGCGTCCTCGGCGGCGCGCACCGCTGAGCGACGCGACGACCGCCGGCAGGCGCCGACGAAGCCGGGTTCAGCTGCCCGCGGGGAGCGGCTGCCCCGGCGTGGCGTGGCAGGGGGCGCCCCAGATCCCGGCCCCGTCGTCGACGGCCTGCGACTGCTCGCGGGCGAACACCGGCGCGTACCAGAGGGCTCGGGAGGTGTCCACGGTGTCGACCCCCGCGCGCAGCGCCGCGTCGGTGAAGTTCAACTGGCTCGAGAGCACCACGTAGGCCAACCGGCGTCCCTGGTCGTCGAGCTCGGGCACCGTCGGGTCCGGGACGAGGGTGACTGTCTGGCCGGAGAGGCGCTGGTCGGCGAAGCGCAGGGCCGCGCTCGCGCCGCACTCCGCGGTGGCCCGCTCCGGGCCGACGGGCCGCGGGGCCGTGATCCCCAGGATCGACACGGTCTGCTCCCCGCCGTCGACTCGCACCACGACCTCGTCGCCGGAGTCCACCCGCACGACCTGCGCGAGCAGCGTGGGGTGCGAGGCGAGCGGAGAGGTCGGTGACGCCGAGGCGGCCGACGCCGAGGCGGCCGACGCCGGGGCGGCGCGGGCCGCCGGGGCCGCGACCGGGGCCGGGGCTGCGGTCCGGGCCGCGGCTTGGTTCCCCTGCGGGCCGGGAGCGGTGAGGCGTCCGACGAGGAGCCCGACGCCGAGCAGCACCACACCGCCCACCGCGGCCAGCAGCAGCGGGAGGCGGCGTCCCCAGGGGCCCGGGGACACGGCGTGGTGCGACCCCGTCGTCGGCCCCGCGGCCCGTCCACCTCCGTGCGTGCCCATCACGCACCTCCGCGTCACTCGTCCGGGGTCGGTCCTGTTCCCCGGGGTCCCCGCGGGCGAACCCTCGGCCGCGTCGCCTCGGCGACGGCCTCGGCTAGAGCCCCCGGGCGAGGCTCCGGACGTCGAGGCGGCGCAGCACCCGGTCGGCCACCTCCGGGTCGGTGCCCGGCTCGGCGCGGGCGGCCACCACCTCGCGGCGTGCCGCCGCGAGGGCCACCGCCTGCACCCGGGTCCACTGCTCGCGGCGGCGCTTGAGGCGGGCGAGCCGCTCGCGGTAGTCGTCGTCGCGGTCACCGTCCCCGTCGTCGGGACGCGGGACGTCGTCGCCGGACAAGGCCGCGCCCACCCGCGCGAACCGGCTCCGCAGCTCGTCGAGCACCTGCTCGCCCTGCTCGTCGTCGATCCCGAGCGCCTCCCGGTCGACGCCGGCGAGCTCGTCGAGCGCCGCCCTTCGGGCCCGGCCGGCGAGCGCGCGCTCCGCCTCGCCCGCCGCGTCGGCGTCCTCGCGCAGCCCGAGCGCCCGGACCAGCACCGGCAGCGTCAGCCCCGGCCCCACCAGGGTCACCACCAGCACCGAGCAGGCGACGATGACGAGCTCCGCGCGGTCGGGGAACGGCGCACCGGAGTCCAGCGTCGTCGGGAGGGCCAGCGCGAGGGCGAGCGTCGCGAGCCCCCGCATCCCGGCCCAGGCGAGCACCAGCGCCTCCCCCACGGTGGCGGGCACCGCCCGCTCGGCCGGGGTCGGCCGTCCGGTGCGGACGGTGACCAGCGCGAACCCCATCCACACCAGCCGCACGCCGACCACCACCGCGCAGACGATCCCGGCGTGGGCGAGGATCGTGCCGAGCGACCGGTCGGCCTGGTCGACCACGGCCCGCAGCTCGAGCCCGATGAGCGCGAACGCCACCCCGGTCACGAGCATCTCGACGACGTTCCAGAACGCCGCGCCCGTCAGGCGTGCCTCGGAGGCGTCGGCGTCGGAGTGCTGGCGCAGCTGCAGGGCCGCGACGACGACGGCGATCACGCCGGACGCCCCGACCGCGTCGGCGGCGAGGTAGACCGCGAAGGGCAGCACGAGGGTCAGACCGTTGCTGGCGACGACGTCGGTGAGGCGGTCGAGGATCCGTCGCGCCACCCACGCCGCGGCGAACCCGATCGCGACGGCCACCACCGCGCCGTAGAGGAACCCCAGGGTCAGGCCGAGCGGCCCGAGCTGGTTGTCGGCGACCACGGCCGCGACCGCCGTCTGGAAGATCACCAGGGCGGTGGCGTCGTTGAACAGCCCCTCGCTCTGCAGCGTCGCCACCAGCCGGCGGGGCACGCGCAGCGGTCCGGCCACCGCCTCGACGGCGACGGGGTCGGGCGGGGCCACCGCCGCGCCCAGCGCCAGCGCCGCCGCCACTCCGGCGCCGGTCAGCGCGACGAGGGTGCCCGCGACGGCGGCCACCGTAGCGACGACGAGCCCGATCGCGAGGAACGCGATCGTGCGCCAGCGAACCCGGAACAGCGCCCACGAGGTGCGCTGGGCGGTCGCGTAGAGCAGCGGCGGGAGGAAGAGCGGGAGGATCAGCTCCGGCTCGATGTCGGGCGGGTCGATCCCGGGGACGAATGCGGCCGCGGCCCCCAGCAGCAGGAGCAGCACCGGCCACGGCAGGCGCAGGCGGTCACCGGCGCCCGCGAGCAGCACCGCCGCCAGCATGGCGCCCACGACGACGAGGAGCACGGGCACCGGCCGACCCTGCCAGACCGGCGCCACTCCCGTCGGGACTCGCCGCGGCACCCCACCGCGCGAGGGGAGCCCTCGTGCGGCTGGAGCGACCGGATGTTCCGCTCGCGGGACGGCACGGCATGCTGAGCGTCGTGCCGAACTTCGGGGACTTCGTGAGCCGCGCGGTGCAGGTCGGGCTGGACCTGCTGACGTCGTCGTCGGAGAACGACGGCGGCCGCCGGCAGCCGGCCGGCCCGCCGCCCCCGCTGCCTGACGGCGCGGCTCGCGGCGTCCGGACCGTGCCCTCGTCGGAGCGCGCGCGGCGGATCTCCTACGCCCCGGACCTCGACGGGGCCGCCGACCCCGGCGAGGTCGTGTGGACCTGGGTGCCGTTCGAGGAGGACGCCGCGCAGGGCAAGGACCGTCCGGTGCTCGTCGTCGCGCGCGCCTGAGGCCGGCGAGCTGCTCGGGCTGATGCTCTCCTCGCAGGGCCACCGCGCCGACGACGCGAACTGGGTCCCGATCGGCTCGGGGCCCTGGGACCGTGAGGGACGGGACTCCTACGTGCGGCTGGACCGGGTGCTGGAGATCCCCGAGCACGGGATCCGGCGCGAGGGCGCGGTGATGCCGCAGGACCGCTTCGACGCCGTGGCGGGCAAGCTGCGGTCGTCGTACGGGTGGCGATAGAGGTCAGGAAAGCGTGAACCAGGCCAGACAGGCCACGCCCGCGACGATGCAGTAGACGCCGAACGGGCGCATCGAGCGGTGCTCGAAGTACTTCGTCAGGAAGCGCACCGAGAGGTAGGCGCCGACCCCGGAGAGCACGCTGCCGAGCAGCACCTGGCCCCGGATGCCGTCACCCTCCGGACCCACGAGGTCGCCGAGCTTGAGCACTCCGGCCGCGAGGATCACCGGCGTCGCGAGCAGGAACGCGAACCGCGCCGCGTCCTCGTGGGAGAGCTTCGAGAGCAGGCCGGCGCCGATCGTCGCGCCCGAGCGGCTGATCCCCGGCAGCAGCGCGAGGATCTGCGCGGCGCCGATGAGGACCGCGGTGAGCAGCGGAAGCTTCGCCACGCGGGCGTCGGCCCGCTCCTCGGCGGTGAGGATCGTCGCCACCCCGACGCCGCCGGAACCCGGACGCATCACCTCGGTCGGTGCGTCGAGCCGGACGGTGGGCGCCTCGAGAGCCTCGGCGGTGGGGCCCGCGTGCGCCCCGGCGGCGGCCCGGCGACGGGCCAGTCCCTCGACGGCGAGCAGGAGGATCCCGTTGGCCACGAGGAACACCGCCGTGGGGACCGGCTTCGCGAGCAGTGTCCGGAACACGTGGTCGAGCACGAGCCCGGCCAGGCCGACCGGGATCGTCGCGATCACGAGCAGCCACGCGAGGCGCTGGTCGGCCGTCTCCACCCGGCGGTCGCGGATGCTGGTGGCCAGCCCGCGCAGGATCCGGATCCAGTCCCGCCAGAAGTAGACGATCATCGCGAGCGCCGTCGCGACGTGCAGCCCCACGATGAATGCGAGGTAGGGCGACTCCGGCGCGGCCACGTCGAGATCCCGGGCCCAGGATCCACCGATCACGGCCGGGAGTAGGATGGAATGCCCCAGACTGGATACCGGGAACAATTCGGCCACACCCTGCAGGGCACCGATGACGGCGGCCTCGAGCCAGCTCAGATGTGCCGACACCGGTGGTCCTCTCGTCGCGTGATCGCCGAGTCATGCATCGCGGAGAAAGGCTAACGACGACGCCGGGCGTCACCCGTGACCGGGAGGGCCCCTGGTCGGGCCGGTCCTCGCAGGTCACATCCGCCCCCGGCGCGGGCAAAGTCGCGGTCAATGCGGGAGATCCGTCACCCAAAGGACGGTGGGTCGACGAGGACGGGCGCCCGAAAGGTTGCTAATGTGCGCCGGTCGGATCACGACCCGGTCACGCTCCCCAGCTCCCCCCGACCGGGCCGCCCCGAGAGAAGGTGACCCCGCACCATGACCGCTGCTGCATTCGGCTCAGCAAGCTCCGCAGGCTCAGCGCTCCCCCGAGGCGTGAACCTGCTGGCCGCGAACCCGGTGACGACCGTGCTGGGCCTGGCCGCGGGCGCGGTCGGTGCCGCCCTCGTCGGGACTCAGGCGGCTCAGGGCGATCTGCCCGATCTGCCGTCGGCCGCCACCGTCACCGCGGACCTGCACCTGACTGCGGGCGCGAGCCCCGCGAGCGGCTCGACCTCCGCGAGCTCGGCGGTGACGCCCGTCAGTGCCGAGCCCACCTCCGCCGCGGCGACCGTGCCCGAGCTGACCAAGGCCGCCGGGATGGCCCACCAGGGACAGAAGGTCGACTCCGCGATCGAGCGCTTCGAGTCGAAGATCGGCTCCACGCAGTACGAGAACTACTGCGAGCGCGCGGTCGAGAACGCCTTCGGGACCCAGGGGCACTACGCCAGTGCCATCGACGACTGGGAGTCCCAGCAGCAGCACAAGGACTGGCAGAACGCCCCGCGCGGCGCGATGGTCTTCTACGACACCTCGTCCGACGGGCACGTCGCGCTCTCGCTCGGCGACGGGCGCGTGGTGTCCTCGAGCGCGCACCACCAGGTCGGGATCGTCCCGATCGGCTACTTCCAGCACCCGTTGGGCTGGGCCTACGCGCCGTACTGAGCGGTCCACCTCGTCGGGTCCCTCCGTTATCGTCATCGCCGCCACGAGGGAGGGGGTCGGCGGTGACCATCGAAGCTCCCGTGCGCGGGCCCTCGGGCGAGCCCCCGGTCGCGGGCGCTCACGGGGGCCGGTCGTGGCGACGCCGGGCGGCCGAGGTGCGCGAGCTGGCCCGCGGGACGCGCGTCGGGCGCCTCGCGACGGCCGCGGCGGCCACCCTGGCGCTGGTCCTCCTCGCGGGGGTCCTGGCGCTGGTGGCGACGCTGCGCACGCAGGCCGCGAGCGAGGACGTCACCACGCGCAGCGGCCCGCTCACGGCGGCCGCGCAGGAGCTCTACCGGGCCCTCTCCGATGCCGACGCGAGCGCGGGCGAGGGGTTCCTCCTCGGCGCCGGTGAGCCGGAGTCGCTGCGGCTGCGCTATCAGACCGACCTCGCGGCGGCCGGGCGCGCGCTCGCCGTCGTGGGCTCCGCCTCGGGTCCGGACGCCGCCACCGGCCCCGTCGCCACCCTCACCTCCGGCCTGCCGGTCTACGCGGGACTGGTCGAGACCGCCCGGACGGCCGACCGGCAGGGTCTCACCTACGGGTCGGCGTACCTGCGCGAGGCGTCCTCCTTCCTGCAGACCACGCTGCTCCCGGCGGCCCAGCAGACCTACGACGCGCAGGCGGCCGCGCTGTCGGACGACCAGGCCGTCGCCGACGGCGGAGTGTGGACCGTGCTCGCGCTGCTCGCCGTCGTCGCCGCGCTCGTCGCGCTCCGGCTCCTGCACCGACGCATCGCCCGCACCACGAAGCGGCGGCTGACGCCGGGCGTCGCGCTGGCGGGCGCGGCGGTCGGCCTGCTGCTGGTGTGGGGGGTGATCGCGCTGGGCCTCTGCGCGGCGCTCACGGCGTCGGCCCGCGACGACGGGTCGGACCCGAACCGCGAGCTGGTCGCCGCCCGCTTCTCGGTGCTGCAGTCGCGCAGCGACGAGGTGCTCACCCTCGTCGCGCGGTCCACCGGGGACGGCTACGAGCAGGACTACGTGCGGCGCTCCATCGCCCTCTACGGCTGGCAGGGCCTGCTCGACCGCGCCCGTGAGGAGGCCGGTGACGGGCCGGTGGCCGCCGACGCCGCCCTCGCGACGACGGTCGGGCGCGAGGGCATCGTCGTGCACGAACTGGCCCGCACCCTCGACGTCTCGGGCGACTACGACGGTGCGGTGGCCCTCACCCTCTCCACGGCGCCGACCGGCGGGCAGGGCGCGGTCTCGCAGGTCGAGGACGCGCTCGGCCGCGCGATCACCACGACCGCCGACACCGCCTCCGCCGACGCCGCGGCCGCCGACGCGGCGACGACCCTGCTCGCCGTCGGCGTCGTCGTGCTCACCCTGGTGGCCGCCGCGGGGCTCGCGGTCGGGGTGTGGCCGCGGCTGCAGGAGTACCGGTGAGCACGCGGGCCATGAAGAACGCAGTGGTGGTGGCCGTCCTCGCGCTGGTCGGGCTGCTCGCGGGGTGCTCGTCGGCGGCCGCGCCGCCCCCGGTCGAGCCGGTGCGGCCCGTGCCCGCCGGCACGACGGTCCTCGCCGACGTCCCACCGCCGCCGCCCGACACCAGCTGCGGCGACCCGAAGGTGAGCCTCACCCCCACGCCCGAACCGCCCCCCGGTGCGATGCCGGCCGGCACGACGATGGCGCGGATCGCCGCACGCGGCGCGCTCGTCGTGGGCATCGACCAGAGCACGGTGCCGCTGAGCTACCGCGACCCGCGGTCCGGAGTGCTGACCGGACTCGACGTGCGCATCGCCCAGGAGATGGCCCGGGCGATCTTCGGCGACCCGAACCGCATCCGCTTCCGGATCGAGAGCTCGGCCGAACGCATCCCGAACCTGCGCTCCGGCCAGGTGGACATGGTGGTGCAGGCGATGACGGTGACCTGCGATCGCAAGCGCCAGATCGGGATGTCCTCGGTCTACTACGACGCCGCGCAGCGCCTCGCCGTCCCGGCGGTCTCGCCCGTCACGAGCATCGCGGAGCTCGGTGGGCGGCCGGTCTGCTCGATCGCCGGGACGACGTCGATCGCGACGCTGCAGGCCGCCCGGGGCGCGGACGGGCGGCCGCCGGTCGTGGTCGCGGTGCCCCAGAACAGCGACTGCCTCGTGCTGCTCCAGCAGGGCCAGGTCGACGCGGTGACCACCGACGACACGATCCTGGCCGGCTACGCCCTGGAGGACCGCCGCCTCGCGGTGCGGGGAGCGCCGCTGGACTCCGAGCCCTACGGCATCGGGGTCGCGTCGCAGAACACCGACCTGCTGCGCTTCACCAACTCCGTCCTCGACCGGATCAAGACCGACGGGACCTGGGCGGCGATCGTCGCGGCCACGTTCGGGGGGACCCCGGCCCCTCCTCCACCGGGGCAGTACGCGGGATGAGTGCCGTGACGCCCGACCGCGCCGGCCTGGACGCCGAGCTCGACGCCGCGCAGGACGCGGTGGCCCGCGCGTCCGCCTCGCTGGTCGACCTCGAGGCCCATCCCGGCTACGGCCTGCTCCAGGCCGGCGGGTTCACCGGGGTGTCGGCCCGGCGACGCGAGGAGACGCTCGCGACGGTGACCGAGCTCCATCGCGACCTGGCGCTCTACCGCCGCGCCGTGACCGCCGCCCTGCAGGCCCGGGGCACCCGGGCCAGGCCCTCCGGCGACGAGCTCGCGGCCACGCACGAGGCCCTGCACGGCGAGTCGGTCACCGTCGCCGAGGAGGCCGTGCCGCTGCAGCGCCGGGGCCTGCTCGGACCGACCTCGCAGGTCACCCGCACCAGCGCGGACGCCCTGCTCGCGCGGATGACCTCCTCGTTCGCCGCCGTGAGCCGGGTGGTGGCCGACGTCGCGGCGGTGTGGGACGCGGTCGCGGCCCAGCTCGGACCGGTGGTGCGCTCGCTCGATCTCCTGCGCGAGGAGGGGGCGACGCTGTCCCGGGGCTCCTCGGCGAGCGGGGGCCCGGTGGACGTCGCGGGGCTCGCCGCCCGGCTCGAGTCGTTGCGCGCGGCGGTGCTCACCGACCCGCTGGCTCACGCGGGCAGCGCGAGTCCGGTGCCCGCGGCGGCCCTGACCGAGCTCGGGTCGGACCTGGCGCAGGCCCGGCGGGAGCTGGAGGAGGCCCGCTCGCTGCGGACGGGCCTCGACGAGCGGGTGGCCGACCTCGCCGGGCGGATCGACGGGCTCGCCGCGCTCGAGACCGCGGCCGCCGCGGTGGCCGCCGAGGTCGCACGGCTCGTCGTCGCGGCGCCCGGGCTGCCGGTGCCCCGACGTCGGGCGCCCGGCCTGCGGGCGGCGGTGCGGGACGCGCACGCCCTGGCGGGCGCCGGACGGTGGGACGAGGCGTCGGCCGCGTTCACCGCGGCGTCGGAGGGCGTCGCGGCCGCCCGGCAGCAGGCCGAGTCCGACCGGGCGGTGCTCGCCGGGCTGCTCGACCGTCGGGGCGAGCTGCGCGGGCGCCTCGGGGCGCTGCGCGCGAAGGCCGGTGCCCGCGGACGCGGCGAGGACCTCGCGCTCGACGCGCTGCACACCCGGGCGCGGGAGCTGCTCTGGAGCGCTCCGTGCGACCTGGCCGCGGCCACCGTGGCCGTCCGGGCGTACCAGCGGGCGCTGGAGGAGGGGACGTGACCCGCGCGTGCGCCCGCCCCGGCTGCGGCGGGGAGATCGAGGAGGACGGCTACTGCGACACCTGCGGCCGGGCGCCCGAGGCGGCGGCGACGGCGGGTGAGGCGGTGGGCGGCCCGCCGACGGCGCCGGGTCCGGCCACGGCGGCGTCCGGCCCCGCCACGGCGGCGTCCGGCCCCGCCACGGCGGCGTCGGGTGCCGGCTCGGGCGCCACGCCGTCGGCACCCACCGCCTCCGGGCGGCCCACCTCCGGGCGGACGCCCTCGGGACGGACCCGCTCCGGATCGGGCAGGCGGATCGGCGCGGGCCTCGTCGAGATCGCCCCGGAACCGGCGATCGACCCCGCCGAGGCGGTCATGGCCGAGGCCGTGGTCCCGGAGTCGAGCCGGTTCTGCGGCGCGTGCGACGCCCCGGTCGGGCGCCGGCGCGACGGGCGGCCCGGGCGCACCGAGGGGTTCTGCCCGCAGTGCGGCACCCGGTTCTCGTTCACCCCGACGCTGCGCTCGGGCGACCTCGTGGCCGGGCAGTACGAGATCCTCGGCGCGCTCGCCCACGGCGGTCTGGGCTGGGTGTACCTCGCCCGCGACCGCAAGGTCCGGGATCGCTGGGTGGTCCTCAAGGGGCTGCTCGACACCGGCGACGCGGCCGCCCTCGCCGCCGCCGACGCGGAGCAGGGCTTCCTCGCCCAGCTCGTGCACCCGCGCATCGTGCGGATCTACAACGTCGTCACCGGCGACGACGGCGCGACCTACATCGTCATGGAGTACCTCGGGGGGCGCTCGCTCAAGGCGATGCGCGACCCGCGCGAGCCGATGCCCCCCGAGCAGGCCCTGGCCTACGTGCTGGAGGTCCTGCCCGCGCTCTCCCACATGCACGAGCGAGGGCTGCTCTACTGCGACTTCAAGCCCGACAACATCGTGCAGACCGGGACCGACCTGACCCTCATCGACCTCGGCGCGGTCCGCCGGATCGACGACCCGGGCGGCGACGTCTGGGGCACCGTCGGCTACCAGGCTCCCGAGATCGCCCCGGACGGCGCGGGCCCGTCGGTGGCCTCGGACGTCTACACGGTCGGGCGGACCCTCGCCGTCCTGGTCGCGACGTTCGACTTCCACCGCTCGATGCGCGACCGGCTCCCCGACCCGCACGACGCGCCGGCGCTCGCGAACGAGTCGCTGCGGCGCCTGCTCGCCCGCGCGACCCATCCCGACCCGGCGCGGCGCTTCGCCTCGATCGACGAGATGGCCGATCAGATGGTCGGGGTGCTGCGCCGGTTCGCCGCGCACGGGTCCGCCCCGCCGCCGCGCCTGTCGACGATGTTCGGGGCGCCGCCGGCGTCGGCGGGCGTCACCGCACCCGCGACGCCCCAGGAGCTCGCGGCCACCATGCCCGCCCCGCTGCCCGACCCGGACGACCCGGCGACCCCGGAGCTGGTGGCCGCCGCCGCGCAGGGTCCACGCGCCGTCCTGGCCGCGGTGTCCGCACAGGACACCCCCGACACCGACCAGGCTCGGCTGTCCGCGGTCGTCGCCCACCTCGACTCGGGCGACGTCGAGGCGGCGGCCCGCGCCCTCGATGCGCACGCGGTGCCCGGCGAGTGGACGTGGACGTGGCTGCGGGCCCGGCACGCGGCCGCGTCGGGGGACGCCGACGCGGCGGCCCGGCTCACGGACCAGGTCGCGGACGCGTTGCCCGGTGAGATGGCGCCCGAGTTCGCCCTCGCGGTCCTCGGCGAGTACCGGGCCTCCCGCGACGGCGAGACCGCCGACCCGGTCGTGGCGGAGCGCTTCGCCGACATCTGGCGCACCGACCGCACGTGGACCGGTGCCGCGTTCGCCCTCGCCCGGCTGCGTGCCGCATCGGGAGACCGTGCCGGGGCGGTGGAGGTCCTCGACGAGGTCCCGGCGAGCTCGGTGCACGCCGCGGACGCCCGGGTCGCCGCGGTGCGCGTCCTCCTCGACTCACGCGACGGCGGGCGTCTGACACGCTCCACGGTCATGGAGGCGGGAGCACGGGCCGAGGCGATCGACCTCGACGCGCTGCGCGCCGCCGAGCTGCAGACCGAGGTGCTCGAGGCCGCCCGCGGCCTCGACGACGACTCCCCGGGCGGCACCCTCTTCGACTGCCCGCTCGACGACCACGGCCTCGGTCTGGGGATCGAGGCGCGCTACCGGTTGCGGGCCCGCTTCGCGGGCACGGCGGCCGAGCGGTTCGCACTGGTGGACGCGGCGAACGACGCCCGCCCCTGGACCGCGCGATGAGCCGCGGCGGCACGACGACGGCGGGTGGCGCGACCTGCGGGAGCTGTGGCGAACAGGGCGAGCCCGGCGACCGGTTCTGCGAGGGGTGCGGCGCCGCGCTGCCCGCCACCGAGGGCCCGCCGCCCGAGGTGCGCGAGGGCACCTGGGCACGGCCGATCACGGCGCAGACCGCGGCACCGGGCACCGGGCCGGCGCCCGACGAGGGGCCCACGGACGGCGGCGCGGCCACGACCGGCACGGGGCCTGACGACGAGGCCGGGTCCGAGGACGAGGACGGGCCCGACGCCTCCGGGTCCGACGACGCTCCCGATCCCGTCGAGGAGGCCGAGGACGACGGCCTGGGCTACGACCCGGACGACCGCGACCATGCCGAGCGCTCGGTGCCGGGCGCGGCGGCGGTGACCGACGTCGGACGGGTCCGCCCCGGCAACGAGGACGCCTTCGGCCTGGCCCGCCTGCCGCTCGCGGGGAGCGGGAGCGAGCTGGTGGTCGGGGTGGTCTGCGACGGGGTCGGCTCGGTGCCGGGCAGCGAGGCGGCCTCGGCGGTGGCGTGCGCGACGGTGCTGGCGACCGCCCGGGACGCCGTGTCCCACCCCGACCCGGCCGACCCCGAGCTGGCCGACACCGGCGGCGTCGACGTCACCGAGCTCGCCTACGCCTGCGCCGAGGCGGCCGTGGAGGCCGTGTCCGCGCTCGCGGGGCCGGGTCGCGACTCGCCTGCCTGCACCTACGTCGCGGGCATGGTGGTGGGCGAGGTGCTCGTGGTGTCCTGGATCGGCGACAGTCGCGCGTACTGGCTGGTGCCGGACGATCCCGAGGCGTCGTGCCTGCTCACCACCGACGACTCGTGGGCCGCCGAGGCCGTCGCGGTCGGTCTGCTCGAGCCCGAGGCCGCGTACGCCGACCCCCGCGCTCACGCCATCACCCGCTGGGTGGCAGCCGACGGACCACCCGGCCCCGCCCACGTCGTCGCGCACGCCGCCGATCGGCGCGGCGTCCTGCTGATCTGCAGTGACGGGCTGTGGAACCACATCCCGCATCCGGCCGACCTCGCCCACCTGGTCCGCGACGACGGGCCGCCCGCCACGGCACGCGCCATGCTGGAGGCGGCGCTGCACGACGGCGGCACGGACAACATCACCCTCGTCGTCGTCGACGTCGCGCCGGAGAGGGGCCCCGCATGAGCACGCCCGCGCCGTCGTTCACGGTGGAGGTGTTCCACAACGAGTACCTTCCCGCCGGCGGCGCGGACGTCGACGCGATCGTGTCGGTCACGGCCGGGGGCCTGGGTGCCGCGACGACGAGCACCGATGCCGCCGAGGTGATCGTCATCGACTGCTCGGGCTCGATGGGTGACCCTGCCGCCAAGATCGCCGCCGCCCGCCGCGCCACCCGCGCCGCGCTGAACGCGTTGCCCGACGGCGTGGTGTTCGCGGTGGTCGCCGGGCGTCACGACGCCGGGATGGTGTTCCCACGGTCCGAGCGCATGGTGGTCCTCGACCGCGTCACCCGTCGCCAGGCGCACGCCGCGGTCGACCACCTCACTCCCGGCGGCGGCACCGCGATCGGCACCTGGCTGCGGCTCGCCGAGCGACTGCTCGCGCCCCATCCGCGCCGGTTGCGGCACGCGATCGTGCTCACCGACGGCCGCGACGAGCACGAGAGCCCCGAGGACCTCGCCGCCGCGCTCGACGTCTGCGACGGGGTGTTCACCTGCGATGCGCGCGGGATCGGCACGGACTGGGTGGTCGAGGAGGTCCGCGGCATCGCCTCCCGGCTGCTCGGCACCGCGGACATCGTCGCCGAGCCCGAGCACCTGGCGGCGGACTTCGAGGGCATCGTCGGACGGGCGATGGGCAAGGGCGCGGGCGGCGTGGCGCTGCGCGTGTGGACACCGCGCGGCGCGCGGGTCACGTCCGTCAAGCAGGTCTCCCCCGCCGTCGAGGATTCTCACCGACCGGCGGACCCCGGACCCCGCCAAGCCGCTCGTCGGGCTCTACCCCACCGGGGCGTGGGGCGACGAGACCCGCGAGTACCACCTGCGGATCACGCTCGACCCGCTGGCCACCGGTGAGGAGATCCTGGCGGCGCGGGTCGGCGTCGCGGCACCGTCGGTCTCCGACGTGCCGGTGGGCGAGACGCGGGTTCGCGTGACCTGGACGGGCGACTCGGCGCTGTCCACCCGCCTGAACCACCGCGTCGCGCACTACACCGGGCAGGCCGAGCTCGCCGAGGCCATCCAGGAGGGCCTCGACGCCCGACGCAGCGGTGACGTCCGCACCGCCACCGCGCGGCTCGGGCGGGCGGTCGCGCTCGCCGTGGAGTCGGGCCACGACGAGACGTCGGCGCTGCTGGCCCGGGTGGTCGAGGTCGAGGACCCGGCGACCGGCCGCGTCCGGCTGCGCCGCGAGGTCACCGCCGCCGACGAGATGACCCTGGACGTGCGCTCCACGCGGACCGCGCGGGTGCGGGAGGGCTGAGCTCGACCGTGAACAGCGTGCGGTGCCGCCACGGGCACGACTCCGAGACCCCGGACTTCTGCGACGAGTGCGGCGTGCCGATCGAGGACGGAACAAGGGCGGCCGGGGCAGGGTCGGTGCGGACCGGGGCGCCCGAGGTCTGCCCGCTCTGCGGCACCCCGCGGACCGGGCGGTTCTGCGAGGAGGACGGGCACGACTTCGTCGTCTCCGGGTCCGTCCCGGCGCCCGCCCCGTCAGCGCCGGAGCCGGACCCGGCCCGCAACGCCTGGATGGTCACGGTGGAGGCGGACCGCCGGTACTACGAGAGGGTGGTCGCCCGCGAGGGCCCGGACATCGCCGAGGTCTCCTTCCCGAACTACTACCCGCGCACGGAGATCCCGCTGGTGGGTGCGGAGGTCCGGGTGGGCAGGCGCCGGGTCCACGGGTCGACGCCGGCGCCGCAGGTCGACCTCGCCGGCCCACCGCTGGACCCGGGGGTCTCGCACCTGCACGCGGTGCTGCTGCCGCTGCCGGACGACGACGGCTGGTCGGTCCTCGACCCGGGCTCCACCAACGGCACGACGATCAACTACTCCGACGACCCCATCGCCGTCGACACCGCGGTGCCCCTGAGCGAGGGCGACCGCGTGCACGTCGGCGCGTTCACGACGCTGGTCGTCACCCGCCGCTGACACCCGCGGCCTGCCCCGCCCGGCCAGGGCCACCTGACCGCGTCACGACGGCATCGCATCGGTCTCCCGGGCCCGGACCTCCTCCGCCTCGGCCCCGCCGGACGCCTCGGGCTCGGCGAGCCGGGTCGACGGGAGTACCACCGCGCGGACGACCGCACGGTCGAGCCGCTCGGCCGGGACCGCCACGACCTCGTCCACCACCTCGTCCAGCACCGGCTCCGCCACCTCGCGCCGCGCGGGGCTGGTCCACCGGCCGTCGGAGCGGCGCAGCATCCCGGGCAGCAGGGTCCGCAGCGCCAGGTAGGCGTCGATGATCCGCATGATCGGGAACGCGAGGAACGCGGCGAGGTAGCGCGTCCGGCGCTCGATCACCACGACGACGCAGGTCAGCAGGAAGTCCGGGGCCAGCATCCCGAACAGCAGGGCCGGCAGGTTGAGATGGGCCGCGAGCACGGCGTGCACCGGCCCCTCCACCGGCCAGGTGAGCGCCGCGGCCGTGATGTCCGGCAGCACCAGCACGATCACGAGCAGCGGCAGCAGCAGGAACGTCACGGCCGCGGTGATCAGCTCGAGCAGCAGCAGGCACAGCATGAGCCCGAAGAGGCTGGGTCGCGGCGGCAGCCGGCGCACCGTCTGCCACAGACCGAGCGACCACCGGCGGGTCTGCCGGACGTAGTCGATCAACCGATCCGGGTCCTGGGTCTCCGCGACCGCGCGGAGCGTGAACCCGACCCGGCCCAGCTTGCGGCGGTACAGCTCGAACGTCATGTTGAAGTCCTCGATCACGAGCCCGGGCGGGTTCATGTCGATGTGCGGGAGGACCCGGGTGCGGTACATGCTCGCGAACCCCGGCACGATGTGGGTCGCGTTGAGGCGCGCCCAGGTCTGGCCGAACTTGATCAGCCGCTGGGTCAGCGTGTAGATGCGCTGCCGGTGGCAGGCAATGATCTTGCCGATGAGCGAGAGCCGCCGGCCGTCCCACGCGCTGCGCACCGCCCCGGCGACCGCGGCGACGCCGTCGTCGGTGAACAGCGGAAGGGCCGCCTCGAAGTAGCCCGGCTGGACGCGGGTGTCGGCGTCGAGGAGCAGGACGTAGTCGAAGCGCTCGACCAGCTCGAACCGCCCGATGGCCTCCTCCAGCGCACCGGCCTTTCCGATGTTCGTGGCGGTCGAGATGACGTTCACCCCCGTCGTCTCCGCCAGCTCCACCGTCCGGTCGGTGGACCCGTCGGAGACGACGTGGACCTGCTCCGCGGGGACGAGCGCGGTGATCGCCGCGAGACTCTCGGAGATCACCACCTCCTCGTTGTGGGCCGGCATCAGCACGGCCACCTGGGACAGGTCGGGCACCGGGACGGGCGAGGCCGCCTCGGCGGTGCTCCCCCAGTCGCCGCGACGTCGAGCGCGCCGGCGGGCGCGGCGGCGGCGCCAGGCGGCGAGCGGGTGCTCGTCGACGAGCCGGCAGAGCCCGATGAGGCCCCAGATCGTGACGTTGAGCCCGACGATGCCCAGGGCGAGTAGCCAGACCGGGATCATCCCGAACCTCCTGGTGTCGTGGGCGGAGGCTGCGCCTGCCGCTCCAGATCGGTCCAGAGTCCGGGATCCGGCGTCCCGTACATCCAGAGGAAGACCGCGTGCACACCGAAGGAGTCCGCGACGGCGCGTTTCGACTCGGCACTGGCCGCGTTCTCGAACCAGACCTCGTGCTGGGTGCCGTCCGAGTCGGTGTAGCGGAACCAGGGCGACTCGCTCAGCGGGTCCCATTGCACGGCGACGCCGTGGGACGAGGCCAGCGACATGGCCTGGTCGAAGGAGATGGTCGTGCCGTGGTGGCCCACCCAGTCGTAGCCGGCCTGGTCGAGCCCGACGACGAGCTTCTGCGGTGGGATGACGGTCGTGGCGTAGGCCAGGACGTCGTGCACCCAGCTCGCCGGGGCGAGCGGGCCGGGGGGCGAGGTCGCCCAGTGGTAGTCGTAGGTCATCAGCCGGACCTCGTCGGCGGCCGCACCGATCGCGGCGTAGTCCTGGGCCACGTTGCGCGGGTCGTCGCCGGCGTCGTCGACCTTGGCGAACACCGCCACCGACAGCGTCTTGTGCGCCGCGTGCAGGGAGTCCGCGAGCTGCCGGACGAAGCTCGAGAAGGCCGCCCGGTCGCCGGCATGCAGCTCCTCGTAGTCCAGGTCGATGCCGGTGTAGTTCTGCGCGACGGCGAGCTGGGTGATCGAGGAGATGTTCCGCGACATCGTCGCCGGGTCGTGCAGCACCGGGGCCACGGCGTCGTAGGAGAAGTCGCCGCCCACCATGTTCGACACGCTGGGCAGGAGCGGGACGTTCATGGCGCGCAGCTTCGCCATGGTGGCGTTCGCCGCGAGGGTGTCCAGCTTGGGCACGGCCGACTTCACCGCACCGTTCGGTCCGAGGTTGTAGATCCACGGCGAGATCTCGTCGACCGAGCGGGGGTTCGCCTCCACCGAGGCGGCACCGGGACCCAGGTTCCAGTACGGGATGGACGCGATGACCGTGTCCCGGCCGGCGGTGGCGGCTGCGACGCCGGCCGCGGTGGACCGGGAGCCGTGGTCGGTCATCACGGCCACCCCCGCGACGACGGCGACGACCGCCGCCAGGGCGAGCGTGACGAGCAGGAGGTCGGGCCTGCGGCGCTGCGGTCCTGCATGCATGACCCTCCTCTCGGGGTCGATCAGGTCCGGTTCGTGGGGACTGGTCATGCCAGCGCCGCGTGTCGCCCCAGCTGGTCGGCGACGACGGCGTCAATGATGTCGTCGAGGTCGCGCGCAGGCCGGAAGCCGAGCAGCCGCTCGGCGAGGCCGCAGTCGGGGACGCGTCGCTGGAGGTCCTCGTACCCACGCCCGTAGATCTCTTCGTAGGTGCGGCGGACGATGGTGCTGGTGGAGCCGGTGCGCGAGATGACGCGTGCCGCGAGCTCGGCGATGGTGACCGGTTCGGAGCGCCCGATGTTCACCGCTCGGCCGGTGGCCTCGTCGCAGGCGGCCAGCGCGACCAGGGCCGGGACCACGTCCAGCACGTGGCAGAAGCAGCGGATTCTGCTCGCCGGTGCCGAACACCGTGAGCGGCTCGCCCGCGAGGGCCTGCGCGACGAAGCGGGGCACCACCATCCCGTAGCGGCCGGTCTGGCGCGGCCCGACGGTGTTGAACAGCCGCGCGATCACCCCGTGCATCCCGTAGGCCTCCACCGAGGCCGCGACGAGGCTCTCGTCGAGCGCCTTGGCCTCGGAGTACGACCAGCGGTGCATCAGCGGCGAGCCGACGATGCGGTCGTCGTCCTCGCGGAGCCCGACCTTGGTGTTCTTGCCGTAGATCTCGCTGCTGGAGGCCACGAGGAGGCGGGCACCGTGCTTGCGGGCCGCCTCGAGCACGGTGTCGGTGCCGTGCACGTTGACGCGGATGCCCTCGACGGTGCGGTCGCGCACCAGGAACGCGCCGACCGCGGCCGCGAGGTGGAAGACGGTGCCGACGCCGGCGGTGAGGTCGTCGACGAGGTCGGTGTCGAGCACCGAGCCACGGTGGAACGTCAGGGCGGGGTCATCGGTCACCGCGCGCAGGTTGTCCGCCGAGCCGGTGGACAGGTCGTCGAGCGCGACGACCTCGTGCCCGGACCGGAGGAGGTGCTCCACGAGGTGGGACCCGATGAATCCGGCCGCGCCGGTGACGAGCGCTCGCATCATGCACCCCCCACCAGGGTCCGCGGGGCGGGTGCCTCCGCCGGCCGGGGCGGCGGGGCCACGTCCCCGAGCACCTCGGTGACCCCGGCGAGCGGGCGGCGGTGCGCGTCCAGCCGCTCGTAGAGCGCGTCGATCCGCTCGGTGACTGCGCCCATCCCGTAGTGCGCCATCACGGCGGGCTCGCTGCGACGGGGGCGGGGCGTGGCGAGCTCCTCGGCGATCGCCTCGCGCATCCCGGCCACCTCGCCGGGCACCTGGTGGGCGCGGTCGGTCGGGATCCCGTCGAGTGCGGGGCAGGTGGTGTAGAGGGCCGGCACCCCGTTGGTGAGGGCCTCGAGGACGGACAGGCCGAACGTCTCCTGCTCGGAGCTGGCGAGGAAGAGGTCGAGGGCGGACAGCACCGCGGCCACGTCGTGGCGCTCGCCGGCGAACGTCACCCAGGGCTCGGCTCCGGTCGAGCGGGCAACCTCCTCCAGGTGCGCCCGCTCCTCCCCGTCGCCCACGACCAGCAGCCGGACCGTCGGACCGAGCAGGGGGGCCGCGGCTGCGATCACCATGTCGAACCGCTTGTTGGGGTCGAGCCGCCCGAGCACGCCGATCACGGTGGCCGCAGCGGGCAGGTCGAGCTGGTCGCGGACCTCCGCGCCCGCGACCGGGTCGGCGGCGACCCGGTCGAGGTCGAGCCCGTTCGGGATGATCTCGATCTTGCGAGCGGGCACGCCCCAGCGCACCAGGCGGTCCCGGACCGCTGGCGACACGGCGATCGTGACGTCGGAGCACACGTCGCTGGCGAGGTAGAGCGCGCGCACCCCGGTCGTCATGCGCCGGCGCTCCAGGTGGGTCTCCCCGATCGAGTGCTCGGTGGTGACGACGATCGGGACACCGGCCAGCCGGGCCGCGAGCCGCCCGTAGATGCAGGAGCGGTAGAGGTGCACGTGCACCACGTCGTAGCGCCCGCGGCGCATCAGCGCCGCGAGGTGGAGCAGGGCGGGGAGCTCGGTGTTGCGTGTCATCCCCAGGTCGCGCACCCGGCCGCCGTCGCGGACGATCATGTCCGCCACGGGCCCGGGGTTGTACAGAGTGACCACGTCGGCGTCGTGACGGGTGTGCCGCAGCAGCGAGCGCAGCTGCAGCTCGGCGCCGCCGACGCCGAGGCCGGTGATGACGTGCAGGACCTTCACGGACGACCTCCGGGGGTGACGGGGACCGCAGCGGTGCCGCGGGCGGGCGCGGTGGGCAGGGCGGCGAGGGTGCGGAGCAGGATCACGGTGTCGAGCCAGATCGACCGGTACTCGACGTACTGGGAGTCGAAGCGGGCCCGGTCGGGCACCGAGGTGTCCCCGCAGAGCCCGTGGACCTGGGCCCACCCGGTGAGGCCCGCGCCGACGCGCAGGCGGTCGAGGTAGCCGGGGACGGTGCGTGCGAAGAGGGCGGCGAACACGGGGCGTTCGGGACGGGGCCCGACCAGGGCGAGGTCACCCCGGAGGACGCCGAGCAGCTGGGGCAGCTCGTCGACGTGGGTCCGGCGCAGCAGGCGCCCCCAGGCGGTGACCCGCTGCTCGGGAACGGCCCACGCCTCGTCGCCGGGCCCCACGACCGTGCGCAGCTTCACCACCCGCACCGGCTTTCCCGCCCGTCCGATCCGCCACTGACGGAAGAAGGCCGGGCCGGCGCCCGCGAGCCGGGCGGGTCCGCCGAGCACCGCGGCGAGAAGGACCACGGGTCCGGTGAGGACGAGCAGCAGCGACGCGAGCAGGACCTCCCCCGCGCGGCGGACCCGCTGCGAGGGCGCGCCCTCCTGCGGGACCGGTCGCAGCGGGAGGAGGGCCGTGCCCCACAGGTCGTCGAGACGGCCCAGCGGGACGTCCACGCCGGTGCGCGGCAGCCGCGGCACGACCCACACCCGGGCGCCGGTCTCGCGCGCCGCGTGGAGGGCGCCCTCCAGTCCGGGGGGCGCGGTCGAGTCCTCCGCGCCGCCGTTCCCGGCGCCCGCGGCGAAGGCCACCACCACCCGGTGGACGCCGTGGCGCCGCACGATCTCGGGGAGGTCGGCCACCGGGCCCAGCCACGGCGCCCCGTCCGGCCCGACGCTCGCCGGGCCGGCGTCGTCGAGGAAGCCCACCGGGTCGAGCCCCAGGTCGGGCCGGTCCCGCATCACCGCGGCCAGGCCCAGACCGGTCGGACCGGCGCCGACCACCACCACGGGGTCGCCGGCGCTCCGGCGGTGGTGTCGCCGCCGGGCCGCGCCGACCCCGACGTGCACCGTGGGGACCAGCAGCGCCGCCAGCGCGACCGCGGCCACCGGCACCCACGGCTGCGACCGGCCCTGGGCGAGCAGGACCAGCAGGGCCAGCGGCAACGTCGTCGCACCGGCCAGTCGCGGCACCGAGGGGCCGACGAACGTGGACAGGCGCGGTCGGTAGGAACCGTCGGCGGCGAGCACGCCGACGACCGCGGCCCCGTAGCAGGCGCACAACAGGCCCGGCAGGCCGACGAGCGCGGCGGCCACCGCGGCCGCCGCGCCGTCGAGACATCCGAGCAGCACGGCGGCCCCGTCGAGGGCGGCGGCGCCGCGGGGCGGCGTTCGCCGCTCCCGTGGTGCCGCCGCCTCCGGGGCGGCCGTCATCCCGCCATCACCGCCGGGGTGGGCGCCGAGGCGATGATGCTGCGGGCTGCCGCCTGGGCCGCGTGCGCGGAGCCGTACGCGAAGCGCATGACCGGCCCGAGGCTCGGAGCGACCGCCGGCCCGCAGAAGTACAGCCCCGGGACGGACGACCGGTAGTCCGCCGTCACCGACGGGGTGCCGCCGATCGTGAGGATCCGGGAGCGCAGCGTCGCGTCGAGGAACCCGATCCGGGACAGGTCGATGCGGTAGCCGGTGCCGGCCATGACGTGGTCGGCGTGCAGCACCCGCTGTCGGCCGGTCTTGTCGCGCAGGTCGAGCCGGACCTCGTCGCCGTCGGTGCCCACACCCTCGAGGCGGTGGCCCGTGAGGATCGGGACGACCCCCTCGACCCGCGGGCGCAGCCAGTAGGCGCCCGCCGGGCCCAGCGCGGACCGGGCTCGGGCGAGGCGGAGGTTCCCCGGCAGCCGGTGGTACAGGTCGGGCTGCGTCGAGTAGAACCACGTGCCCCAGCCGGAGCCGAGCGGGGCCTCGGGCTCGCGCAGCCGCCGCCAGAGCGAGCGCTGCGCGGCGAGCGGGTCGCCGTTCCACGCGATGTGGTTCGCGCGGGCGACCAGCCGGACGTCCGCACCCGCCTCGTGGAGCAGCGCCGCGCTCTCCAGCGCGGACTGGCCCGCGCCGAGGACCACGACCCGGCGCCCGGAGAAGTCGGCCATGTCGGTCTGGTCGCTGGTGTGCGAGACCAGCCGGGCGGGCAGTCCGGCCAGCTCGGGCGGCAGCGAGGCGGAGCCGGTGAGCCCGATGGCCACCACGACCCGCGGCGCGTGCACCACCTCGCCGTCGCCGATCTCCACCCGGAAGCCCCGGTCGTCCTGGGTGAGGCCGACGACGGGGGTGTCCTGGATGTCCGGCACCCGCTCGCGGGCGAACCACTCGCCGTAGGCGATGAAGGTGTCGAGTGCGACCGGGAGGCCGTAGTCGGCGTAGGGCGTCTCGGTCCGGCGGCAGTAGGCCTCCAGGGTGTGGGTGCCCTCGGGGTCGGAGAGGCTCGACGCGAACCCCTGCGACTTGAGGAACATCCCCTTCGGCATCGTCTTCCAGGCCTGCATGATGCTGCCGAACTGCCGGACCCGTAGGTCGGTCGGGCCCAGGTGCGCCCCGAGCGACAGGCCGTAGGGGCCGGCGCCGATGATGACGACGTCCGTGCGGTCCTGCATGGTGGTGTCCTCCCCGTTGGTGCCTCTGGCGGTGATGGATGTGGAGCTCGGTCGCGGCCGGACGGTCCGCGTGATCCCGGCGACGCCGCGCCGGCTGGTCTCGGTGGCCGTGCGGGCGGCCATGAGCGCGAAGGGCAGCGGATCGTCCGCCGCGAACCAGGCGGGCTCGTCGATCCCGCGCCATGAGGCCGCCCACTCCCCGACGTCGAGCTCTCCCCGCCGCAGGTGGGTGAGCGCGGCGACGGGGTCGTAGGGCTCGACGACGAACCGGCGCCGCATCGGCGGATCCGCCGGGACCGGCCGGCCGGTGAGGTCGAGGTGGGCGGCCACCGCGACGTCGACGCCGCGGGACCCGCGGAACACCCGGAACTGGGCCCCGAACCGCGGGTTGGCGTCGAGCAGCTTCGCCTCGCCGTCGCGTGGGTCGATCCGCAGGTCGAGGTCGACCACGCCCCGGTATCCCGCGCGGCGCAGGAACCCGGTGGCGGCGTCGGCCAGCGCGGGCCACGGCTCGACCCGCCCGAGACTGGTCAGGCCGGCATGTGCGGGGTACGAGCGCTCCTTGACCCCGGTCCCGACGAACGCCGGCGCGCCGCGCTCGTCGAGGTAGGCGTGGACGAACCAATCCTGCGGCCCGTCGTCTGGACCGAGCGGGGCCAGGTACTCCTGCACCAGCACCGCCCCGGGTCGCGCGGCGACCTCGGCGACCTCGGCGACGAGGTCGTCCAGCTCGGCGGGTACCCGCACCACCGTCGTGCTCGGCCGACCCCCGCGATCCCCCACGCGCTTGACCACCAGCGGCAGACCGAGCTCGGCCGCGAGCGCGCGCACCCGGTCCGGGTCGTCGACCCGCTCGGTGCGCGGGGTCGGCATGCCGTGCTCGGCGCACAGCTCCGGGAGGCGCGCCTTGTCGGCGAGGCGACGGGGCAGCCCCGGCGGGACCCGGGGGAAGCGGAAGCGGTCGCGGAGGACGTCACCGTGCTCGGCGAGCAGCATCGCGCCCGCGTCGTCGCTGGTGAGCAGGACGGCGGGGGTGCCGAGCTCGTCGGCGATCCGCTCGAGCCCGGCCAGGACGACGTCGGGGTCGGTGGGGTCGGACCACCACGGCCACCGACGCGCCAGGTGACGCGACCGCGCGGCCGGGGCCCAGGGGTGCTCGTGGGCCGCGTGCACGGCCACCCCGCGCCCGCCCAGCGACCGGATGACGCCGAGGGCTCCGTGGTGCATCACGTTCGGGTCGGTCTTGAGCAGCACGGCGGGGACGTCGGTGTCCAGCATGGCCCGGCCCGGCGCGGGGCGGTGGAGCAGGAGCACGGCCGTCACACCACCTGACGTGCGGTGCCCGGGGCCTCGAAGCGGTAGGTCGCGTCGAGCACCCGCGGGCAGCACCGCACCCACTCGTGGTCCACCCCGGGGTGGACCACCTGCACGATCGCCAGATCCCAGTCCCGCGCGCCGGGGTCGGGCACCGAGGCCAGCTCCCGGCCGTCGTCGAGCCGGATCCTCGGCATGAGCGGGTCGTGGTAGCCGACGTCCGCGCCGCGGTCGAGCAGGGCGGCGATCAGCGGCAGCGCCGGCGACTCGCGGACGTCGCGCACCCCGGCCTTGTAACTGACGCCGGCCACCGCGATGCGGGCGCCCGCGAGGTCGATCCCATCGGCTGCGAGGACCTCGCCCGCGCGGTCGGCGACCCGCAGCGGGCGGTCCTCGATCGCGTGCATCGTGGTCTCGACGACCGGTGCGGGCACCCCGGCGCCGTGGAGCTGGGCGAGCAGGTAGTGCGGGTCGCACGGGATGCAGTGGCCCCCCACGCCCGGTCCGGGGAACGCCCCGAGGAAGCCGTAGGGCTTGGTGCCGGCGGCGAGCGTGACCTCGATGGGGTCGATGCCGAAGGTGCCGCAGGCGTCGGCGAACTCGTTGGCGAGCGCGAGGGAGACCGCCCGGAAGATGTTCTCGTAGAGCTTGGTGAGCTCCGCGGCCTCGGGTGAGCTCACCAGGAACACCGAGTCCGTCAGCGCCGAGACCACGTTCGCCGCCGCCGCCGCGCACTCCGCGGTGATCCCGCCGACCACCCGGGGGGTCTCCCGCTGCCGGTGATCGTGGTTGCCGGGGTCGATGCGCTCCGGGCTGAAGGCGACGAACACGTCGCTGCCGGGGAGCAGCCCGCGGGCGTGCAGCGGCTCGGCGAGGAGCTCCCGGGTGGTGCCGACGTACGTCGTCGAGGTGAGGATGATGGTCTGCCCGTTCCGGGCCCGGGCCACGACGGTTCCGCAGGCGGCCCGCAGGGCCCGCAGATCGGGGCTGCGGTCGGCGAGGACCGGCGTGGGGACGGACACGATGACGACGTCGGCGTCGTCCAGCGCCGCGGGGTCCGTCGTCAGGTCGAGCCGGCCGGCGTCCAGGACGAGGTCGAGGGTCCGCCGTGCCTCGTCGTCGAGGTCGCAGTCCCGCGCGGCGATCTCGGCGAGCCGGGCCGGGTCGACGTCGAGCCCGACCACCCGCTCGGCCGCGTTCTCGACGGCGAGGGCGGTCGGCAGCCCGACGTACCCGAGCCCGACGACCGCGACCGTGCCCAACCGCTCCGACCCGACGGGACGGGTGAACGCGACCAGGTCCTGGGCGAGCAGCCGTTCGCGGCCGTTGATCGCGAGGGAGAGCGGGGTGGTGGCGACCATCGGGGAGGTCCCTCCTGCGGGGTCGGGCTTCCGGGACGGGGGCGCCCCGGCGATCACCAGCCTGCGGTGCGGGCAGCGGACAGAGATCGGTCAACCACACCATTCGCCCTACGCAGCTCGGGCGAACGCGTCGGCCGGGCTGCGACGGCGAGGGTGACGGCGGCGAGGTGGTCGAGGGTGTGCCGCAGGTCGAAGCGGAGGGCGTGCGCGGCCGCCGCATCGCCCTCGGCGGCGCGGCGCGCGGGGTCGCGCAGTCGCGCGACGACGGCGGCCGCGAGCGCGGCCTCGTCCTCCGGCGGCACGAGGGCCCCGGTCCCCGTGCCCACCGCGTCGGCCAGGCCCGGCACGCGACTCGCGACCACCGGCCTGCCCACCGCGAGGGCCTCCAGCAACGCCAGGGAGAGGCCTTCCCACCGGGAGGGCAGGACGACCACGTCCGCCGCGGCCAGCCAGGGCCACACGTCGTCGACCGGCCCGACCGCGTCGACGCCCGGCTCGCAGATCGTCGCGCCGTACCGCTCCCCGACGAGGACCAGCCGGGCGCCGGGCACCCTCGCCCGCACCGCCGGCCATGCGCGCAGCGCGACGTCCTGCCCCTTCTGCCGGCACACCCGTCCGACACAGACCGCCATCGGCTCGCCCGGCCCGATTCCGAGGGCTGCCCGGACCGCCCGGCGACCCGCCGCGTCCGTGGTCCGGAACCTGGTGAGGTCGACGCCGTTGCGGACCACCTCGAGCGGGGTGGGGATCGCGGCCTCGACCGCGAGGCCCGCCTCTCCCGGGCCGACGCACACGCACAGGTCGCACCACCGGGCACCGAACCGTTCCCAGGCACGGACCGCACCGGCGAGCGGGGGCCCGGTCGCGAGCCAGGACCAGCCGTGCGGTGAGACCAGCGTCGGAACCCGGCCGCGGACGGCGAGCCGGCCCGCGAGGGCGGCCTTCGAGGAGTGCAGGTGCACGACGTCGGGTCGCGCGAGGTCCACGATGCCGTGCAGGTCCCGGGTCTCGGGCACCACCCACGGCCCGGGAGCCCGTCGGGCGGACCACGGGAGGTGCGGCACGCCGTGCCGGAACAGGGCCACCGGCAGGCGCCCCGCGCCGGGACACGCGACCGCGACCTTCCAGCCCCGTCGCCGCTGGTCCGTGACGATCTGCTCGACCGAGACGGCCACGCCGCCGTCGACCGGCTGGGTGACGTGCAGGACCCGCGGCTCCACCGCTCAGCCTTCGCCGCGATCGACCGCCGGGACCGGCGCCCCATTGGAGTCGGGCCGGCGGGCACCCCGCGCCTCGGCGCCCGCGTGCCGCCCCCACTTCGCGGCCAGGCGCACGGCGCCGTCCCGGTCGCCGACGTAGGTCCGGGGCAGGGTGAGCGGGCCGGGGTCGTCCGGACGCCCGGTGGCGCACGCGTGCTCGTAGCCCGCGGCGCGCACCGCGGCGACCGCACGGTCGTCGTGCGCGCCGTAGGGGTAGCAGAAGCCCGCCACGGGCCGGCGGACGAGGTCCTCCAGCACCCGGCGGCTCTCCCCCACCTCGAGGGTGAGATCCGTCGCCTCGATCGGCGCGGCCAGCGGCACGTGGGTCATCCCGTGCGCGCCGACCTCCACCCCCTCGGCGGCGACCCCGGCGACCTCGTCGGCGGTCATGAGCTCCTTGCGCTCGCCGTCGGGGTCCCAGTGGTTCGACCCGCCGAGACGGCCGGCGACCACGTAGACGGTGGCGCCGAAGCCGTGGCGGCGCAGGAGCGGGACGACGGTGTGGGCGAAGTCCCGGTACCCGTCGTCGAAGGTCAGCCCGACGAGCCCGCGCGCGGCACCACGACGACGGGCCGCGAGCAGGTCCCCCACCCCGACGCCCCGCAGCCCGGCGCGGCGCAGCCACCGGAACTGGGCGTCGAGGCGCTCGGGTCGCACGGTGACCAGGTACGGGTCGTGCTGGTAGTGCGCGACCGAGTGGTACATGAGGATCCACGGCCTCATCGCACGCTCTCCTGTCCCCCCGTCGGGGCCGGTACGACGCCACCGTCCTCGGCCGCCTCGTCGTCCGGCTCCTCGACCGTCTCGTCGCCCGGCTCGTCCGACGGGGGCCGGGGTCCGGGCACCGCCGGCACGTCCCCGCGACCGCCCGGTCCGCGGCGTCGGCGCAGGTAGTGGTGGGCGAGGCCGGCGAGGGCGCCGAGCAGTCCCAGGGCGGCCGCCACGGCGGCACCCACCTCGAGCACGCCACGCAGGCCCGGGGGGATCAGCGGGGGCGGGGGGATCGCCTGCTCGACGTATCCCAGGCTCTGCACGGTGCCCACCGCACCGACCGAGAGGCCTGCGGCGACCCCGGTGGTGTCCGGTGGCGCGGGCGGGGTGTCCCAGACGATCGGCCGCCAATTCGCGGAGGGCCCGACGAACGGACTGGCCGTCCAGTACTCCCACGAGCCGGTCCCGGTGCGGCGGTAGACGACGAACTGGGTGGGCACCGTGGAGCGGTACTGCGCGGCGAGGTGGGTCTGCGTGCCCGGTGAGGTCGCCGGGGTGCATTGGCCGAGGTCCAGGCGCGGCAGCATCGTGGCGTCGCCGTCGATGTAGGAGCTGACCGTGACGGACTCCGAGGCGGGGATCCCCGGGCCCGGCGGCGTCCAGCGGAAATCGGCCGTGTTCCGGCCGTAGCCCGTCGACTCCCAGCAGTCCGGGACCGTCCCGGAGCCCTGGGCGAGGTCACCGTTGGGCACCGCGGGCGACGTCGCCGCCGGCGCGGGGTGCGCGGGTCCGCCACGACCGCCGACCACCTGGCCCATGGTGCGGACCACCAGCGTCCCGGCGCGCTGCTGGTCCGCCAACCACGCGGCGAACTGACTGAGCAGCGCCGGGGTCGTCGACAGGTCGCCGCAGTTTGCGCACGACTCGTGGTGGAAGATGAAAGGGACCCAGGCTCCGCCGCCCGACCTCGCGGTGAAGACGGCGTTCTCCAGGTCGGCCAGGGTGGTCGACGTGCTGATCTCGGGCGGGGTCCGGATCTCGAAGGGGTCCGAGGGCGGCAGAAGCTCACCGCCCACACAGTCTGGGCACGCGGTGCCGGCCACACCGAGCCCCCCGACCCGACGCGCGTTGGTGTATCCGCAGTCCCGCACCGCGGCCTTGACCGACGGCGAGTACGCCCCGAAGGGGTAGGCGAACGACACCGGGTTGAGGCCCCACGAGGCAAGGGTGGCGCGGTCGTCGCAGATCTGGCGGGCGGTCTCGTCCGGCGCGTCCTGCGCGAGGTTCGGGTGGGAGACGGAGTGCCCGCCGATCTCGTCGCCTGCCGCGGCGATCTGCGTGAGGTCGGCCCGGGTCATGTAGTTCGGCTGGCCGATATCGCCGGTGTTGACGTAGAAGGTCCCGGTCAGGCCGTTCTGCTTGAGGGTCTGCAGGTACTGCATCTGGCCGGCGAGGCCGTCGTCGAACGTCAGGGAGACCACGAGCGGGGCCGAGCCGTCGGGGGCCCGAGGGGCGCCTGCCGCCGCGGGTGGTGGCCCGGGAGGAGGCGGGGCCCCCGGGGCCACACCGGCCGTCCCGGAGGGCGGCGACGCGGCGGGGATCAGGAACCCCACCCCGACGGCGATCGCGACGAAGACGGCGAGCACGGCCACCATCAGCAGGCGCGACCCCGACCCGCCGGACCCGTCCCGCTCCGGCTCGAGCTGCTCCGGTCCGGTCGCCGACGTCATCGCGCCGGGACCGGGTCGAGGCGGACGTGCGCGGTGCTCGTGAGCCCGGCGGAGCGGGCCAGCGCGACCGCCTCGAGCCGACCGTGGACCCCGAGCTTGGCGTAGATGTTGCCCACGTGGCGGCGCACGGTGTTGGCCGACAGGTGCAACCTGCGGGCGAGGGCCATCGTCGCCTCGCCGTCCACCATCGCCTCGAGGATCTCCCGTTCGCGGTCGGTGAGCCGGTCGAGCGGTCCGCTGCGCTGCCGTATCCGCTGGGCGTCCTCGCGCAGGCTCTCGAGCACGGCGGCCAGCTGCTCCGGCGGGAACCAGCCGCGTCCGCGGGCGGCACCCCGGATCATCGCCACCAGCTCCTCGACGTCGGCCTCCTTCGAGACCCAGCCCTCGACGCCGAGCCGGGCGGCCTCGCCCGCGGTCCGGACGTCCTCGTCGGCGGACAGCACGAGGAGGTGGGCGTGCGGCAACCGGCGCCGCAGCGCCACGATCAGCTCGCGACGCTGTTCGTCGAGCGGCGAGACCTCGAGGACGACCACGTCGGTCCGGGACCGGACGGCATGGGCGACCACGGTCTCGACGCCCGCGGGTTCCCGGATGTCGACCACCAGGTCGGCCTCGGCCCCGAGCCGCGTGGCCAGCGCCTCGAGCAGCATCCGGTGGTCGTCGAGGAGGAGGATCCGCACTGTCACCCGTCCCATGCTCGTCCGGTCCGCGGTGCGGGACCTCGTGCAACTTGACCAGGCGACGATGGGGCGGACGCGCGAACGACGACGTCAGGGCGGGGTGAGCAGCCGGTGTCTCGAGGCGACCGCGGCCGCCTCGAGCCGGGTGTGCACGCCGAGCTTCGTCAGCACCGCCTGGACGTGGGTGCGCACGGTGGTCACGGAGACTCCCAGGGCGGCGGCGATCTCGCCGGTACCGCGACCGTCGACGATGAGGCGCAGGCAGTCCCACTCCCGGGCGGTCAGGTGGGCGGCGAGGCGACGGTACTCGTCGTCGGCTCCGTGGGCGGGTGGCCGACGACGGGGCGGGAGCTCCACCGCGACCTCGCCGTCGAGCACGCGGTGGACGGCGTCGACGAGGGTGGTCACGCCCCGGGTCTTGTGGACGTAACCGCTCGCGCCGAGGTCCAGTGCTCGGCGGACGGACCCGTCGTCCGGATCCGCCGTGACGATGATGATCCTGGTACCGGCGCTGGCGGCCAGCAGGTCGGGGATCAGCTCCACCCCGTCGCCGTCGGAGAAGGTGCGGTCGAGCAGGCACACCTCGGGCTCGTGCTCCCGCACGGCCACGAGGACCTCGGCGGCGCGGTGGGCGACGGCGCGGACCACCAGGCGGCGTTGCCCGAGCACCGTGCTCAGCGCGTCGACGAACACGCCGTGGTCGTCGCCGACCACCACGTCCGTCACGCGTGGACCTCCGTCCTCGGAGGGTCCACGGGCGCGCGGTCGCGCAGCACGACCTCGGCGACGGCGCCTCCGCCCTCCCGGGCGCGCAGCGTCACCTCGGCCGCGAGCCGTCGGGCGAGGGTGCGCACGATCGCGAGGCCCAGGCCGCGATCCCCGGCGGGACCACGCCCCGGGCCGGGGCCGTCGTCGAGCACCCGGACCAGGGGCCGTGCCGGGCCGACGAGGTCCACCTCGACGTGGCCCGAGGGTCCCGCGGCGCGGACCGCGTTGTCGATGAGGTTGGTCACCAGCCGCCGCATCCCCTGCCGGGACGTCCGGACGATCAGCCGCGGACCGGGCCGCAGGCAGACCGCGGTCGCCGACGCGGCATCCCGGCACACGACCACCTCGTGGAGCAGGTCCCGCAGGTCGACGGGGTCGTCGTCCTCGTCGGGCGGCGCCAACGAGGCGAAGCAGTGACCGACCAGGTCGACGAGCAGGTCGACCTCGCGCTGCACGAGCTCCATGCGCTCCCCGACCTCCGCGTCGAACCCTCCTTGTCCCCGTACGGCGGCGACGAGTGCGGACAGGGTCGCCACCTCGTGCCCGATGTCGTGGAGCAGTGCGGAGTCCGCCGTGTCCACGTCGTGCCCCCTCTCGGTGTTCTCCTGAGGACCCCCCTGTCGTGCTCCCCCATCGTCTGCCGTGCTTGTTCATGGTCGGACCGCCCGTGATCCCCGACGACCCCCGTCGGCCCCGAGCACAGCGGACCTTCAGCTCCCGTTCCCCGGCCGAAGGTCCCATCGGCCCCTCCGGCTTCATCCGCCCCGCAGCGCGCGCACCGCGTCGAGCCGGGTGTGCACGCCGAGCTTGCGGAAGATCTCGTTGATGTGCGTACGGACCGTGTTGTACGACATGCCGAGGTGCTCACCGACCTCCCGGTTGCCCCGGCCGTCGGCCAGGGCGTGGAGCACGTCGCGCTCTCGCTCGGTCAGCCGGGCGAGCGGCCCCGACGCACACGGCGCGGCCGCGTCGGCGCGCAACGACTCCAGGACCTCGGCCTGCACGTCCCGCGGGTAGAACGCCCCGCCGCGCGCCACGCCGCGCAGGACCCGCAGGAGGTCCTCGGCGCTGCTCCGGTGGTCCAGCCACGCCGAGGCGCCGGCCCGGGCCGCCGCCACGGCGCCACCCGGCGCGTCGTCGGCGGCGAGGACGACGAGACGCCGGGCGCCGGCCGGGGCGTCGACGGCGGGCGTGGCCGCCGGGCCCCCGAGGACCTCGACGAGCACGACGTCGGCCTCCGTGCCGTCCGCGAGCGCCAGATCGGGCTCGGCGGCGAGGCGGCGACCCAGCGCGTCGGCGAGAAGCCGGGATCCGGTGACATAACGGACACGGAGACGACTCACGTAGGAACGCTAGGTGAGATCCGCCTCGCGGTCCTCCTCCATCTTGACGGATGCCGCAGTTCTCCCGGGTGGCGGTCGCGCAGGGTCGTGACCCTTTCGCAATCTGTGGCCGTCAACCCGCACCACCGGTCGGGCGTCACATGACGGAGTGGACCACCGGTCGACCAGGGGGCTGCGATGACCAGGGTGCTGATCGCCGACGACCACCTGCTCTTCACCGACCTCGTCGGGGCGTTCCTCGTCGATCGCGGGATCGAGCTCGCGGGGACCGCGACCACCGACGCCGAGGCGCTCGGGCGCACGCGGGAGAGCCGGCCCGACGTGGTCCTCGTCGACGCGGCGGCGCTCGCCACCGGACCCGCCACCAGCTTCCTCGCCCGCCTGACGCACGCCGCCCCCCACACGAGGGTCGTCGTGCTCACCGCGACCCCGGACGCGCCCGGACCCCGCGAGGCGGCCGCGGCGGGCGCCGCCGGACACCTGCTCAAGACCGTCTCCGGGGACGAACTGGTGGACGCGATCCACCGCGCGTCGCGCGGCGAGGTGGGCCTGGGGACCGTGGCGCCCGACGAGGACGCCGGGCTCGCGCACGAGCACGCCGACGCCGTCGACGCCCGGCGGCGGCTGGCGGGTCTGCGGGCGCGAGAGCGGGAGTGCCTGGAGATGATCGTCGCCGGCGCCACGACCGAGGAGATGGCCGAGACCATGGGCGTCACCGTGGCGACCGTGCGCAGTCACGTCCGGGCAGTCCTGGCCGCCCTCGGCGTGCACTCCCGCCTCGGCGCCGCGTCGTTCGCGCTGCGCCACGGGCTCGACCCGGCGGCGGTCCGGGCGAGCTGAGGGGCGCCCGGGCCCGTCAGGTCGTGCCGGCTAGGTCGTGCCGGCTAGGTCGTGGCGGCCTGCCACTGCGGCCAGGACAGCGCCCAGTCGCCCCAGCGGTCCCAGAGCGGCAGTGGCGGGCCGCCGGAGTCGGTGACCTCGACGACGTCGCCGACGCCGAAGTGGTCGAAGAACCACTGGGCGTCGGCCGGGCTGAGGTTGACGCACCCGTGCGAGACGTTGTCGCTGCCCTGCTGGCCGACCGACCACGGCGCGGAGTGGACGAACTCGCCGTCGTTGGAGATGCGCTCGTCGAGAAGCACGGTCTCCTTATAGTAGCCGGGCTGGCCGGGCATGACGCCGTAGGTGGCGGAGTCCATGACGACGCTGGGCTGCTTGTCGGAGATGACGTGCGTGCCGGTGTGGGTGGGGAACTGCGGGGATCCCAGGCTGATCTTCATCGTCTTGACGAGCGCGCCGTTGTCGAAGATCTGCATCTGCTCGCTGCCGCCGTCGGCCTTGGCGACCCAGGCGTCGTGCACGTGGAAGGTCTCGTGCACGTCCTCGGCGCCGAAGGCGCCGCCGCCGAGGTCGGTGCCGTAGAGCTTGCCGACGACGGTGACCGCGGTGCCCGGCTTCCAGTACTCCTGGGGCCGGTAGTCGACCTGTGTGGCGGAGATCCAGTGCCAGGCGCCGGGCTGGGGCGGGTTCGAGGTCACCGTCAGCGCCTTGACCGCCGCGTCCTTGTCGGCCGGCGGGTGGGAGAAGGTCACCGCGATCGGCTGGCCGACCCCGACGTTCGTGCTCCCCGGGTCGACCGCCGCCGTGTCGGTCTGCTTCGGGGCGAGCGTGGACACCGTCGACTGCAGATGCGTCGGGGCGCCCTGCGCGGACACGGCGTCGGCGACGACGGTGTAGGTGCGCCCGTAGGCGAGCGGCTCGGTGGTGGTCCAGGTGGCGCCGTCGGGCGAGGTCGTCCCCGTGACGACGCCCCCGGAGGGGTTGGTCATGTGCACCGAGGTGATGCGGCCCCCGTCGGCGTGGACGTGGACCGGGGCGACGGGGTTGACGTCCGCGGCCGGGTCGACGGTCACGCGCGGCCCGGGCGGGGGCAGTGCCGCGGACGAGGAGCCCCCCGGCGCCGCGGGCGAGCCGGACGTGCCCGACGTCGACCCGCTCCCGGAGCACGCCGCCGCGCCGAGCACCAGCGCGGTGGCCAGGCCGAGCATCGCGACGGTGCGCCGGCGGGGCGCCGATCCGTGCCGGGCCGTCCCCGCGCGCCACCTCGTCACACCACGCCCTCCGCTCCCCGGCGCCGGGTGCGCCGGGGACGACGGTCCCACACCCGCGCCGTCGCCCGGGTGATCGGGGTGGGCGTGTTTGCGCAGGTCCGGCGCCTGATTCGTGCCCTGCTGGGCCCTCGGCGCCCGGTTCGTGCAGCCCTGCGCGCTTGACGTCGAGTGCACTCGAAGGCCTAGCGTCGAGGTCATGACGGCAGTGAGCACCGTCCCGGCGACCCCGGCGGTGGAGATCCCCGCGGCGGAGCCGCACGTCCACCCGGCCAGCCGGCTGCGGACCATCCTCGACTCGGTCGCGGCGGAGGACGGCTCGCTGCCGCCGTTGAACGACGAGCTGGTCCGGGCGATGAGGCTGCCGGACGACCTGCCCGCCCAGCTCGGGATCTCCGACGTCGCCGAGATCACCGGTATCACCGCCCACACGCTGCGCTACTACGAGCGGATCGGGCTCGTCGAGACCGCGCGCGACGCCGCCGGCCGCCGTGTCTACGACCGCGACGCCCTCGGCCGGATCGCCTTCGTCACCTGGCTGCGGCTCTCGGGGATGCCGATCGCCTCGGTGAGCCGCTACGTGGAGCTGGCCAAGGCCGGCCCGGACACCCGGGACGAACGGCTCGCGCTCCTGCTCGAGCAGCGCGCGGCGATCGTCGCCCAACTGCGCGATCTGCAGGGCGCCCTCGCCGTCGTCGACTACAAGATCACCACCTACGGCGGGAGCTGCGGGGCCTGACTCACACGCACGGACGCCGCCCCCCGCATGGCGGTCGCAGCGAGTAATCTCGCCCGGCGAGCAGGCGCGGCGGACGGCGGGGGGACGGTGTGTCGGTGACGGGGGTCGGGACCGGCGCCACGATCGGCCGCTACCGCCTCGAGGAGCTCCTGGGCCGGGGCGGCATGGGCGAGGTCTGGCGCGCTTTCGACACCGGCCGTGAGCGCTCGGTCGCGCTCAAGCTGCTGCTGCAACCGCTCGCGCACGACGCCGAGTTCGTCGCGCGGTTCCGGCGCGAGGCCCGGCTCGCCGCGCGGCTCTCCGACCCCCACATCCTCCCGATCCACGACTTCGGCGAGCTCGAGGGCCGCCTCTACATCGACATGCGGATGGTGGACGGGCCCGACCTCGCCAAGGTGGTCTCGCGGGGACCCGTGCCTCCCGACCGGACCGCCGCCGTCGTCGCCCAGATCGCGAGCGCCCTCGACGCGGCCCACGCCGGTGGCCTCGTCCACCGCGACGTCAAGCCGGCCAACGTGCTGCTGGCCGCCCGCGACCCCGTGTTCGCCTACCTCACCGACTTCGGCGTGGCCGCCGAGCAGGAACGCTCGGACCACCTGACCAGCGCGGGCACGATCCTGGGCACCCTCGCCTATCTCGCGCCGGAGACCTTCGAGGGCATGCCCCCGGGGCCGTCGTCGGACATCTACGCGCTCGGCTGCGTGCTCGCCGAGATGCTGATCGGCCGGCCGCCCTTCCGCACCTCCACCCCCCTGGACGCGATGCGCGCCCACTTCGAGGAACCGCCACCACGGCCGTCGGAGCGGGTGCCCGGAGTCCCGCCGGCGTTCGACGACGTCGTGGCCCGCGCGATGGCCAAGGACCCCGCGCGGCGCTTCCAGACCGCCGCCGAGCTGGGCGCGGCCGTGACGGCGGCCGCGACCGCCTCGACGTCGCGCTCGGAGGCGTCAGCCGAGGCGACGACGGCCGTCCCGACCACGTCGGGGGCGGCGGCGTCGGGGGCGTCGGCGTCGGGGGCGGCGTCCGCGGAGGTGACGGTGGGCCCCGCGCCCACGGGCCCCGGGACCGCCGCACCGCCGCACCCCACCGCGGGCGGCGCCGGCCCGGGCCGGACGACGATCACGCGGTCCCCGTCGGTGCCCTTCGAGGTGCCGCCGCCACCCGTGGGGCGGATGGCGCTGCGGCCGGACTACCGCCCCTCGCCGGGCCCGCTGCGCTACCCCTCGCCGATGCCGTTCCTGGGCAACCAGTCGTTCGTCGACGCCGTCCGGCAGCGGCTGCACTTCTCCCCGGGCGGCTCGCTCCTGCTGACGGGGCGGGGCGGGTCGGGGAGGACCACCGTGGTGGCCCGCGCCCTGGACGAGCTGCACACCGAGCTGGTGTCGACGACGTCCGAGCCGACCCCGGTCGTCGTCGTGTGGGAGTCCCTCGGGCGCCCCGCCACACCCGAGGAGCTGGTCCTGCGCTGGACCAGGGGCCTGGTCGAGGCCCTGCAGCGGGCCGAGGTCGTGCGGCGCCTGTCCCCGGAGCTGGCCGAGCTGCTCGACGTCACCAACCAGCGCGCCCACTATCCCCTCGGCCTCGCCGAGGCCGAGCAGGACTTCGTGCGGCTGGTGTCCGCGCTCGCCGGCGAGGCGGTCTCCCCGACGTCGTCGGCGCGGCGCTGGTTCCGGCGCGGCGGCGCCGAGCCGTGGTCGGGCCGCATCGTCGTGGTCCTCGACGACGTCGACGAGCTCACCGCGGACGAGGCCGGGCAGGCCTCGCTCGAGGCCCTCCTGCGCGCGCTGCAGAACCTCCTGACCGCCACGGCCGTGCACTTCGTGTTCGTCGCGGGCGTCGAGGTCCTCGACCTCGCCCGGCGCACCCAGACCCGCGGGGCCGGCACGTGGTCCACGATCTTCGGCCGGCCGCTCTACGTTCACGGCCTCGGCCCCGGCGCGGCGGCCGAGCTGCTGCGCGGCGTCCTGCAGAGCGGGGGCGGCGAGCCGGGCGCCGGCGAGCTGGCCGACCACCTGGAGTACCGCGCCCGCGGCCTGCCCCGTCAGCTGCTCGGAGAGCTCGACGAGCTCGTGGAGTGGCACCAGGACGGCCCGCACGTGGTGATCGACCACGCGACCGCGGTCTCGGTCGCGTTCCACGCGGCCCTGCAGCGCCGGCTCGGTCCCCTCTGGGCGCAGGCCCGGCCCCGGGGCCCGCTCACCCACGCCGTCGACGTCGACCGGCGCCGCCACGCGGCCCACGTCGTCCTCGACTGGGTCCTCGACCGGCGCGGGACCACGTTCAGCGCGTCGGAGTTCGTGGCCGACCGCGTCGCGCGCGCGCGCAACCGCGACGGGGGACGCACCGGCGAGGGCCGCGACTTCGCCACCGACGACGAGTGCCTCGAGCTGCTGCGCGAGCTCGCGGCGATCGGGCTCCTCGAGGCCCGCGAGCCCGACTCCCCTGCCGCCACGTTCATCGGCGTGCCCGGGCCGACCGAGACCGTGTACCGGCTCCCGCACGCGGTCCTGGAGGCCGCCGCGCGCACCGCGCCCGCGCCCGAGCTGGGCCGGGTCGGGGACGGCCGCTACGCCCTCGTCGAGGAGCTCGGGCGCCGCGCGCTCGGACGGACCTACCGCGCGCACGACACGTTCACGAACCGGGACGTGGCGATCAAGCTGCTCGACGTCCGGGAGCAGAAGCACGACGACGTGGCGCGCGAGCGGTTCCGCCGCGAGGTCGCCCTGGCCCGGCGTCTGGACCACCCGCTGCTCGCCGCCACGGAGGGCGCCCTCGACGACCACGGTCGCCTCGGGCTGGTCTGCGAGTTCGTCCCCGGACTGCCCCTCGACGAGCTGCTGGGCCGGGGTCCGCTCCCGCCGCCGGTGGCGGTCGACCTCACCCTGGGGCTCCTCGACCTCCTGCACCACCTCGCGCGGGCCGGCGTCGTGCGGCTCGACCTCACCCCGTCCCACGTCGTCGTCACCCCCGACGGCCGGCCCGTCGTCGTCGAGCTGGGACTGGCGCGTCCGGCCGGGGCGGGAGCCGACGAGCCGCTGACGCCGCCCGGCGTCGTCGTCGGGACCCCGCTCTACGTCTCCCCCGAGCAACTGCGGGGCCGGCCGGTCGACGCGCGCTCGGACCTCTACTCGCTCGGGCTGATCCTCGTCGAGATGCTCACTGCAGCGCCCGCCCGGCACGGATCGGCAGCGTCGATCATCGCGCAGGCGGCGACCCACCGGATGGAGGTCGGCGCGCTCCCCTGCTCGCGGGAGCTGCGCGAGGTGCTCGCGCGCCTGCTCGACCCGGACCCCGACGCCCGCTTCGCCGACGCCGCGGCCCTCACGGGTGCGCTCGCGGGGGTGCCGGAACGTCAGTAGGTGCGCTGCGCGCAGGTGAGCAGTAATCCGCCCTATTGGGCGGATTAGTGCGCACGGGCGCGGGAGCGCACCTATGCGCCTTCGGCACATCCCTCCGCCTCGAGGAACGCCTCGCGCAGCGACTCGACCATCGCCGGGTCCGGCTCGGCCCACAGCCCCCGGTCGACCGCCTCGAGCAGCCGCTCCGCCATCCCGTGCAGCGCCCACGGGTTGGCGTCGCGCAGGAACGACCGGTTCTGCTCGTCGAGCACGTAGTTCTCGGTGAGCGAGCCGTACATCCAGTCGCTGACGGTGCCGGCGGTCGCGTCCCAGCCGAAGAGGTAGTCGACGGTGGCCGCCATCTCGAAGGCGCCCTTGTAGCCGTGGCGGCGCATGGCGGCCATCCAGCGGGGGTTCACGACGCGGCTGCGGAACACCCGTGCGGTCTCCTCGACCAGCGAGCGGGTGCGGACCGACTCCGGCCGGGTGGAGTCCCCGACGTAGGCCGCGGGCGCGGCTCCGGTCAGCGCGCGCACCGTCGCGATCATGCCGCCGTGGTACTGGTAGTAGTCGTCGGAGTCGGCGATGTCGTGCTCGCGGGTGTCGATGTTCTTCGCCGCGACCGCGATCCGCCGGTACGCCGCCCGCATCTGGTCGGTCGCGGCCTCGCCGTGCCGGTCGCGCCCGTAGGCGTGCCCGCCCCACGTCGTGTAGATCTCCGCGAGGTCGGCGTCGCCGCGCCAGTCGCGCGAGTCCATCGCCTGCAGCAGGCCCGCCCCGTAGGCCCCGGGCGGCGAGCCGAAGATCCTCGTCGTGGCCTCGCGCCAGCTGCTGCCCGACGCCGCGTCGGCCCGGGCGTGGGCGGCGACGAAATTGTCCTCGTCGGTCTCCTCCAGGCCGGCGACGAGCGCCACCGCGTCGTCCATCGTCGCCACCACGTGCGGGAACGCGTCGCGGAAGAACCCGGAGATGCGCAGCACCACGTCGACCCGGGGGCGTCCGAGCTCGTCGTTCGGGACGACCTCCAGGCCCGTGACCCGCCGCGACGCCTCGTCCCACACCGGCCGCACACCGAGCAGCGCGAGGGCCTCGGCCACGTCGTCACCGCTGGTCCGCATCGCCGCCGTCCCCCACAGCGAGAGGCCCACGCTGGTGGGCCACTCGCCGTCGTGGTCGGCGCGGTAGCGCTCGAGCAGCGAGTCCGCGAGCAGCTGGCCGGTCTCCCAGGCCAGCCGCGACGGCACCGCGCGCGGGTCGATGGCGTAGAAGTTCCGGCCGGTGGGCAGCACGTTGACCAGCCCGCGCAGCGGGGATCCGGACGGTCCGGCCGTGACGTGCCCGCCGTCGAGGGCGTGCAGGACCCCGTCGATCTCGTCGGTGGTCCGGGCCAGGCGCGGCACGACCTGCGTCGCGGCGAACCGGAGGATCTGCGCGATCGTCCCGTCGTGGTCGTCGCCGAGCACCTCGGTCGCGACCTCGGTCGCCTGCTCCGCGGACCAGTCCCGCTTCTCCATCCCGACGACGAGGCTGCCCGCGAGCTCCTCGGCCCGGTCGACGTCGATCCTGGACGCCGCGCCCGCTGATTCGTCGAGTCCCAGCGCCTCCCGCAGCCCGGGCAGCGCCTGCGTGCCCGACCACATCTGACGGGCCCGCAGGATCGCGAGCACCATGTCGACCCGCTCCTGCCCGACCGGAGCCCGCCCGAGGACGTGCAGGCCGTCGCGGATCTGGGCGTCCTTGATCTCGCAGAGCCAGCCGTCGAGGTGCATGACGAACTCGTCGAAGCGCTCGTCGTCCGGCCGGCCGGTGACGCCGAGGTCGTGGTCGAGCTTCGCGGCCTGGATGAGCTGCCAGATCTGGCCGCGGATGGCCTCGATCTTGCCGGGGTCCATGGCCTGGATGGACGCGTACTCGTCGAGCAGCTGCTCGAGCCGCGCCAGGTCGCCGTAGGACTCGGCGCGCGCCATCGGCGGCACGAGGTGGTCCACCAGGGTGGCGTGGGCGCGGCGCTTGGCCTGGGTGCCCTCGCCGGGGTCGTTGACCAGGAACGGGTAGACCAGAGGCAGGTCGCCGAGGATCGGGTCGGGGGCGCAGGACGCGCTCAGCGCCGCCGTCTTGCCCGGCAGCCACTCGAGGTTGCCGTGCTTGCCGACGTGGACGACGGCGTGCGCGCCGAAGCCGGCCTGCAGCCAGCGGTAGGCGGCCAGGTAGTGGTGGCTCGGCGGCAGGTCGGGGTCGTGGTAGATCGCGATCGGGTTCTCCCCGAACCCGCGCGGCGGCTGCATCATCACGACGACGTGCTCGCGCACCAGGGCGGCGAGGACGATGGCCTGCTTTCCGGCGGAGTCGTCGAGGAACATCTCCCCCGGTGCCGGTCCCCAGTGCTGCTCGACGCGGACGCGGAAGTCCTCGGGCAGCGTGGCGAACCAGGCGGTGTACTCGGCGGCGTCGATGCGGACCGGGTTGGCGGCCAGCTGCTCCTCGGTCAGCCAGTCCTGGTCGTGGCCGCCGGCGTCGATGAGGGCGCGGATGAGCAGGTCGCCCTCCTGCTCGTCGAGACCCGGGACGTCGCCGACCCGGTAGCCGGCGTCGCGCATGGCGCCCAGCAGGGCGACCACCGAGGCGGGGGTGTCCAGCCCCACCGCGTTGCCGATGCGGGCGTGCTTCGTGGGGTAGGCCGAGAGCACCAGGGCGATGCGCTTCTCGGCGTTCGGCAGGTGCCGAAGCCGGCCGTGGTTCACCGCGAGCCCGGCGACCCGCGCCGCCCGCTCGGGGTCGGCGACGTAGACCGGCAGACCGTCCTCGTCGGTCTCCTTGAAGGAGAACGGCACGGTAATGATCCGGCCGTCGAACTCGGGCACGGCGACCTGGTTGGCGGCGTCGAGAGGGCTCACGCCGTCGTCGTCGGCGAGCCACTCCTCGCGGGTCCGGGTCAGGCAGAGGGCCTGCAGGATCGGGACGTCGAGGCCGGCGAGCGCGCCGGTGTCCCACGACTCGTCGTCCTCGCCCGCGGACGCGGCGGCCGGACGGGAGCCACCGGCCGCCAGCACCGTCGTGACCAGGACGTCGGCGTGGCGCAGGCGCTCCAGGAGCTCGTCGTCGGGGCTGCGCAGGCTGGCGCAGAACAGTGGTTCGGGGATTCCCGCCGGCCGCGACGATCGCGTGGCACAGGGCGTCGACGAACGCGGTGTTCCCGGCCATGTGGTGGGCGCGGTAGTAGACGACGGCGACGCGGGACCTCCTGCCGAGTGCAAGCGAAGCGTCGTTGCTTGCATCCAGTGGCAGAAAAGCCGCTTCGTCGTCCCACCCGGGCAACCGACCCCAGCTCGGCATCTCCGCCGGAGGCGCGAACCCGTGCCCGGTCAGCAGCACGGTGTCGGAGAGGAACGCGGCGAGCTCGCGCAGGTTGTCCGGCCCGCCCTGCGCGAGGTAGAGGTGCGCCTGGGTCGCGACACCGACCGGCACCGTCGAGGACTCCATCAGCTGCGCGTCCGGCGCCTGCTCCCCGCCCAGGACGACCACCGGGACGGGACCCGCCAGGAGCGCGTCGAGTCCGGCCTCCCACGCCTGCCAACCGCCGAGCAGCCGGACGACGACGAGGTCCACGCCGTCGAGCAGTGCCGGCAGGTCGTGCTCCGGGTCGACGCGAGCGGGGTTGGCCCACCGCCAGGCCACGGCTGGGCCGTCTGGGCCGGCTGGGCCGTCACTGCCCTCGCTGGCGGCCCGGGCCGAGCGCAGGTCGGTGTCGGACGTCGAGAGGAGCAGCAGCACCACAGGCACATCTCACCATCTGTCTAGGTACTGGGCCATCGGCCCGTACTCTGTGCCCATGGTCCGCTCCCGCGCCGATGCGTGCCCCGGCGCCTGGCGCAGGCACGACGCGGCCGACGGCGCCCTCGCGCGGTTCCGGCCCGTGGGCGGTGCGACCAGCGCGGCCGAGCTGCGGGTGCTCGCCGGCGCCGCGGCCCTCGGCGGGTCGCCCGTCGAGCTGACCTCCCGGGGATCCTGGCAGGTCCGCGGGCTCGCGGCCAGCGCTGCCGACGACCTCGCCGACGCGCTGCGAGCTCCCGACCGCCCCGACGCGCTCCTCGACGCCCGCGGCCGCGACATCCCCTGCGGCCTGCTCGCCTCGCCCCGCTCGGGCCGACTCGACGCGGTGTCGGCGCAGGTCGCGCACGCGCTCCGGGGCCGCGTGGACGTGCCCGGCCGGCTCCTGATCGCGCTGGAGGACCGGGTGCCCTGGGTCGACCCGGCCGCGAGGGGAGGATCCGGTCGTTCTACGAGCACGAGGGCTCCCCTCGCGCCGAGTGGTGACGGGATGAACGGCGACATCAGCGGGCAGGAGGCCGACATCACGGTGGCCCTGACGCCGAGTGGACCCTCCAGGCGCGAGGCGCCCCATTCCGCGCCCCGTGGGCGTCCATTCGACGTGACCGCGGCGTTGCTGCTCGACGGCCCCCACGGCGTGACCGACACCGGCCTGCGCCACCGCGACCCCGTCGTCCTCGCACTCGCCGCCCTCGACGCCTTCACGGTGCGCCGCGCCGCCGCCTGGCGGGTCCGCGAGCTCGACGAGGCCACCCGCGCCGCCCTCCTCGCCGACGTCGCCGAGCGCATCGAGGCCGACGTCCACCCACCGGCCGTCGGGACCCCCGCCCTCCTGCCCGGCCCGGCCGATCCCACCGCACTCGGCGCCCACGACGACGGCACCCTCGAGGTCCTCCCCCGCCTCGGCGAGCTCGACACGCCCACCGCACAGGCACTCGTCGACGTGCTCGAGGAGCAGGGGGCGACCCTGCGCACGACCCCGTGGCGCACGCTCGTCCTGCGCGGCCTGGAGAACCCGGAGGCGGTCGCAACATCGCTCGACGGCCTCGTCGAGACCGACCCGGCGTCCCGGTGGCACGGCCTCTCGGCATGCGTGGGTGCGCCGCGCTGCGCGAAGTCGCTCGCCGACGTGCGCGGTGACCTCGCCGCCGCCGTCGCATCCGGCCACGCGGGGGGTGTCGTGCGCCAGCACTGGGTGGGGTGCGCGCGGGCGTGCGGGACACCCGGCGGACGGGTGGCGGTGATCGAGGCGCTGGATCCCGGCGCGGCTCGGGGAGACCACGTCCCTGCCCCGGCGGGCCGTGCGCAGCGGGGGACCTACCGCACGATGGTCCGCTCGGGGAGGGTGACCGGATGACGTCGGGCGCTGCAGGCAGCGTGGCCGAGCAGCACGGGATCCACGAGCCGGCCTCGGCGGCGATCCCGGCCTACGTCGCCGACGGCGCCGAGATTTACCGCCGGTCGTTCGCGATCATCCGCGCCGAGGCCGACCTGAGCCACCTGCCCGACGACGCCCACGACCTCGTCGTCCGCATGATCCACTCCTGCGGGATGACCGACCTGGCCGCCGACACGGTCGTCTCCCCCGGCGCAATCGCCGCCGCACACGCCGCGCTGCGGGCGGGGGCGCCGGTGCTCTGCGACGCGATGATGGTGGCCTCGGGCATCACCCGACGATTCCTGCCCGCGGGCAACGACGTCGTCTGCACCCTGCACGACGCGGGAGTCCCAGCGAAGGCCGCCGCCCTGGGCACCACCCGCAGCGCCGCCGCGCTCGACCTGTGGCTGCCGGTGCTCGAAGGCGCCGTGGTCGCCATCGGCAACGCCCCGACCGCGCTGTTCCGGCTGCTCGAGCTGATCGAGGCGGGCGCCCCGCGACCCGCCGTCGTGCTGGGACTGCCGGTCGGGTTCGTCGGGGCGATGGAGTCGAAGGCGGCGCTGGCGGCACACCCGGCCCGCCTCGAGCACATCGTGGTGCACGGACGCCGCGGCGGCTCGGCGATGACGGTGGGCGCCGTGAACGCCCTCGCGCTGGGTGCGGGCGCATGAGCGAGGTCTCGACGACAGCGGGGCGGCTCTACGGGGTCGGGGTCGGTCCCGGCGACCCGGGCCTGCTGACGCTGCGGGCCGTCGAGCTCATCCGCGACGCGGACGTGGTGGCGTACCACTGCGCGCGTCACGGCCGGTCGAACGCGCGGGCGATCGTGGCCGGCTACCTGGGGACGCAGGTCGAGGAGCCGCTGACCTACCCGGTCACCACCGAGCCGACCGACGACTACCAGGGGCGCATCGACGCCTTCTACACCGAGGCCGCCGCGCGGCTGGCCGCGCACCTCGACGCCGGCCGCGACGTCGTGGTGCTCGCGGAGGGCGACCCCTTCTTCTACGGCTCCTACATGCACCTGCACAAGCGGCTCGGGCACCGCTACGTCGCCGAGGTCGTGCCGGGGGTGACGAGCGTGGCGGCGGCGACGGCGGCGCTCGGGACACCGCTGGTGGAGCGCGACGAGGTCCTGACGGTACTGCCGGGCACGCTGGGCGAGGACGAGCTGGCGCGCCGGCTCGCGGACACCGATGCGGCAGCGGTCATGAAGCTCGGGCGGAACTTCACCGGCGTGCGCACGGCGCTGCGCAGCACGGGCCGGGCGGACGAGGCGCGCTACGTCGAGCGGGCGAGCACCGCCGCCGAGCGGCAGGGCCGGTTCGAGGACGTCGACCCGGCGTCGGTGCCGTACTTCTCGATCGGGATCGTCCCCTCGCGGGTGCACGTGGCGACGACGGGCGCGGCGCGGGCGGAGGGGGAGCGCGCCACCCGCAGTGCAAGCGAAGGGTCGTTGCTTGCATCCAGTGACAGGAAAGCCCCGTCGTCGGGTGTCGTCACCGTGGTCGGCCTCGGCCCCGGGGCGCGCGACCGGCTCACCCCGGAGGCCGCGACCGCGCTGGCCGAGGCGGACGACGTCGTCGGGTACACCACCTACGTCGCCCGGGTGCCGGTGAACCCCCGGCAACGGGTCCACGGCTCGGACAACCGGGTGGAGTCCGAGCGCGCCGCGTTCGCGCTGGACCTGGCACGGTCCGGACGGCGGGTCGCGGTCGTCTCCTCCGGCGACCCCGGGGTGTTCGCGATGGCGAGCGCCGTCGTCGAGGTGGCGGCGGACTACCCCGAGGTCCCGGTGCGGATCGTCCCCGGCGTCACCGCCGCGCACGCCGTGGCCGCCCGGATCGGCGCCCCGCTGGGCCACGACTTCGCGACGATCAGCCTCTCCGACCGGCTGAAGCCGTGGGACGTCGTCGAGCGCCGGCTCGCCGCGGTGGCCGAGGCCGACATGGTCGTCGCGCTCTACAACCCGGCCAGCCGGTCGCGGACGTGGCAGGTCGAGGCCGCCCGCGACGTGCTGCTGAAGTTCCGCGACCCCACGACGCCGGTCGTCGTCGGCCGGGACGTCGACGGGCCGGAGGAGTCGGTCCACGTCGTCGAGCTCGCCGCGCTGGACCCGGCCACGGTGGACATGCGGACCCTGCTGATCGTCGGCTCCTCGCAGACCCGCCGGGCCGCCACCGGATCGGTGTACACCCCGCGCCGCTATTAGGTGCGCCTCGCGCTCGTGCGCAGAAAGTGCTGCTATAGCCGCACTTTCTGCTCACGACCAGGGAGGCTCCCGTGCAGACCCTCGTCGACCTCAACGCCGACGCCGGCGAGAGCCTGGGCCGGTGGAAGCTCGGCCACGACGCGGCGCTCATGGAGCACGTCACGTCGGTGAACGTGGCGTGCGGCTTCCACGCCAGCGACCCGGTGACGATGCGCCGCTCGGTGCTCACCGCGGCCGCCACCGGGACCGCGATCGGCGCGCACCCGGGACTGCCCGATCTCGTGGGCTTCGGCCGCCGGCGGATGGCGTTGCGCCCGGACGAGGCCGCGCAGATCGTGCTCTACCAGGTCGGGGCACTCCAGGCGACGGCTCGCGCGGAGGGCGCCGAGGTGGTGCACGTGAAGCCGCACGGCGCGCTGTACGGGATGGCGCTGACCGACGACGAGATCACCAGCGCGATCACCGAGGCGGTGATGCGGCTCGATCCCGACCTGGCCATCTTCTGGCTGGCGGGGCCGACGGCCGAGCTCGCGCGCACGCTCGGGGCCCGGGTGGTGCGGGAGGGCTTCGCCGACCTGGAGTACGACGACGACGGGCGCATCATCGTCGAGCCCGACCCCCAGGCGAAGGACCCGGAGGCCGTCGCCCAGCAGGCCGTCGGCCTGCTGGAGGGGCACGTGACGTCGACGTCGGGGCGCCGCCTGGACGTCGAGGTGGACACGATCTGCCTGCACGGCGACCGGCCGAACGCCGTCGAGGTGTGCGAGGCCATCGTGCGCCGGTTCGACGCGCTCGGCGTCGAGCGGCGGGCTCCCCTGGCGTGAGTCCGCGGAGCCCGCTCAGGACAGAAAGCCCTCGAGGAACGTGATGTCGTGCGTCCCGGCCACCACGGTCGGGTCGTCGAGCAGCCGCCGGTGCAGCGGGATCGTGGTCGGGACGCCCTCGACCCGGTACTCCGCGAGCGCGCGGCGGCCGCGGGCGAGCGCGGTGTCCCGGTCGGGCGCCCAGACCAGCAGCTTGGCGACCATCGAGTCGTAGAACGGCGGGATGACGTCCCCCGCGGCGAGTGCGGTGTCGATGCGCACCCCGGGCCCGCCCGGCAGCTCCAGCGCCGTGACCTCGCCCGGCGTCGGGAGGAAGTCGTCGGCGGGGTCCTCGGCGTTGACCCGGAACTCGAGCGCCGCGCCCCGGCACGTGATGTCGTCCTGACCGAGCGGCAGCGGTTCCCCGTCGGCGACCCGCAGCTGGAGGGCGACGAGATCCAGGCCCGTGACGAGCTCGGTGACGGGGTGCTCGACCTGGATGCGGGTGTTCATCTCGATGAAGAAGAAGTCTCCGTCGGGATCGAGCAGGAACTCGACCGTCCCCGCCCCGACGTAGCCGACCTCGCGGGCCAGCGCGACGGCCGCGTCGCACATCCCCTGGCGCACGGCGGGGTCGAGACCGGGCGCGGGCGCCTCCTCGAGCACCTTCTGGCGCCGCCGCTGCAGCGAGCAGTCCCGCTCGAAGCAGTGGACGACGTTGCCGTGACCGTCCGCGAGCACCTGGACCTCGATGTGCTTGGGGTGCTGCAGCGCCCGTTCCAGGTAGACCACGTCGGAGCCGAAGGCCGACGCCGCCTCCCGGCGGGCCTCGGCCACCACCCGCCGCAGGTCGTCGTCCGAGCCGGCGGGCCGGATCCCGCGTCCCCCGCCGCCCGCGGCGGCCTTGACCAGGACGGGGTAACCGATGTCGGCGGCCGCCGCCACGGCGTCCTCGACGTCGGTCAGCTCGTCGCTGCCCGGCACCACCGGCACCCCGGCGCGCGCCGCCACGGCGCGGGCGGCGGCCTTGTCGCCCATGCGCTCGATGACGTCGGCGGGGGGACCGACCCACACCAGGCCCGCGTCGGCGACGGCGCGCGCGAAGGAGGCCCGCTCGGAGAGGAAGCCGTAGCCCGGGTGCACCGCGTCCGCGCCGGAGGACCGGGCGGCGGCCAGGAGCGCCTCGGGGTCCAGGTAGCTCTTCGCCGCCGAGGACTTCCCGATGTGCACCGCGTCGTCCGCGTGCCGGACGTGTGCTGCCCCGGCGTCCGCGTCCGAGTACACGGCGACCGAGCGCACGCCGAGCTCCCGGCAGGCCCGCACCACCCGCAACGCGATCTCGCCGCGGTTGGCGACGAGAACCCTGGAGATCCTCACGTGTCCAGTTCCACCAGGTCCTGGCCGATGGTCACCTCGTCCTCGTTCTCGACCAGCCAGCGGGACACCGTGCCCGCGGTGTCGGCCTTCACCTCGCGGTAGGTCTTCATCACCTCGATGAGGCCGAGGGTGTCGCCCTCGGCCACGGTGGCGCCGTCCGCCACGTAGGGCTCCGCCTCCGGGGAGGGCCGGCGGTAGAAGACGCCGGGGGTGCGGGCGGTGATCACGTGGTTGGTCACTCGGTCCTCCTCGGGGGAAGTCCCTCAGGCGAGGGAGTCGCGGACGCGTTCGAGCCGGGTGGCCCGGTCGCGGCGGATGACGAGCGCCTCGTCGAGGTCGACGGGCACGAACCGGGTGTGGTCGCCGGTCTTGGTCTGGGCGAGCCGGTCGCGGTCGACGCTGACGACGGTGCCGAGGGTGGCGTAACCCCCACCGGTCACCGCGTCCTGCAGCAGCACGATCGGCTCCACCCCGCCGGGCACCTGCACCGAGCCGACGGGGTAGCCGCAGTCGGTGACGTTGGCCGGATCGCTGCCGGCCCCGAACGGCTGCTCGCGGGGCACGAACTCCAGTTCGGCGCCCCGGTACCGGTAACCGACCCGGTTGGCGTCGGGGGTGACCTTCCACGCCGTCGAGGTGAACCGCTCGAGCGAGTCCGGGGTCAGTCGGTAGCTGTGCAGACCCACCAGCAGGCGCAGCTCGGCCGTCGTCGGGTGCTCGGGGACGTCGGCGTCGTCGACGTGGCGCCCGGCGCGGGGCGTGACGGCGGCGTCGCCCAGCGGCAGCTCGTCGCCCTCGGCCAGCGCCCGCCCCTCGAAGCCACCGATCCCGACCAGCGTGTAGGTGGACCGGCTGCCGTAGTAGGTGGGGACGTCGATGCCGCCCGCGACGGCGACGTAGGGCCGCGCACCGGCTGCGAGCTGGCCGAAGGCGAGGGTCTGCCCGGCCCGGACGGCCACCGACTCCCATGTGGGGACGGGGTCGCCGTCGAGCGACACCGGGATGTCGGCACCCGTGACGGCGACGACCGTGTCGACGGTGAACTCCAGGGTCGGCCCGAGATAGACCGCCTCCAGGGCGGCGGCGCCCGGGGCGTTGCCGACCAGCGCGTTGCCGACGTGGTAGGCGTAGGAGTCCAGGGCCCCGGAGGGTGGGAAGCCGATGGCGTAGTGGCCGAGCCGTCCGGTGTCCTGCACGGTGGTCTCGAGGCCGGGGTCGTGCACGAGGATGCTCATCGGTCCAGCTCCCCCACCAGCGCGGCGTTGGTCCCGTCGGGGTCGGCGAGCCACCTCGAGGGCGAGAACTGCATCGGCCGGGTGCGGTACCGCCACTGCCGCGCCTCGACGAGACCGCGCACCTCGTCGTACTCGGCCTGATCGATGCGACGGAACCGGATCAGGTCGCCGTGCCGGAAGAAGACCACCGAGTCCTCCTCGACGAAGTCGGGCTGCTCCTGGGCGCCATCGAAGATCGGGGCCGGGGCGGACCCGAACAGCTGGTAGCCGCCGGCGCCCTTGACCGGGTAGATGACCGCGAAGGCCCCGCCGAAGCCGAACGCCCGCTCCGGGGTCTCGGTGCGGGGCCGCACGTACTTCGGCACCTCGACCTGGCGCTCGCGGGGCACGAGCTGGAAGCACCAGGGCAGCCCGGGGACGAACCCCATCATCGTGACCAGGTAGGGCGAGCCGGCCAGGGCCTCGATGAACGACTCGGCGGAGTCGTACCCGTTGATGCGGGCGCCGTAGTCGAGGTCGGTCCCCGACGGGTCCTGGTGCCGGTCGCGGAACCGCATGAGGACCTCGTGGGTCCACGGGTCGGCGAACATGATCGGTACGTCGACGATGCGGGTGTCGACGACGAAGTCGGGGTCCTCCGAGGCCGCCGACCCGACCGCCGCCTCGATGCGCTGCAGCTCGCGGACCAGGTCCCGCGGGTGTATCCGGTCGGGGTCGACGCGCACCATGTACGAGGCGTTGGACGGGCAGATCTCCTCGACGCCGGGGAGGGCCTCCTCCCGCAGCCGCCGCGTGATCGCGAGCGAGGCGAAGTGCGCCGGCAGGCTCATCTCCGCCGAGATCTCGACGTAGACGAACTCGTCGCCCCCGAAGTCGTACCGGGTGTCGTTCTCGGTCGTCGTCCCGGTCACGTCGGTCATGGGTCCACTGTGACGGGGATGACCTTCGAGCACCAGGAGGTGCGCTTCGCGCTCGTGAGCACTTTCCGGGGCTATAGCCCCCGAAAGTGCTCACGCGCCGTCAGGCACCCAGGAGCTCCGCACTCGCCGGCTTCGCCGCGACCAGCGACGCGTGCGTCGGCGCGTCCGGCACGTGCGCCGGCTTCAGGGCCGCGAACTCCTGCCGCAGCACCGGCACGACCTCCTCGCCCAGCAGGTCGAGCTGCTCGAGCACGGTCTTCAGCGGCAGCCCCGCGTGGTCCATGAGGAAGAGCTGGCGCTGGTAGTCCCCCACGTACTCGCGGAAGCCCAGCGTCCGGTCGATCACCTCGGCCGGCGACCCGACCGTCAGCGGCGTCTGCGTCGAGAAGTCCTCGAGCGAGGGCCCGCCACCGTAGACCGGGGCGTGGTCGAAGTACGGCCGGAACTCGTCCACCGCGTCCTGGGACCGCCGGCGCATGAACACCTGACCACCGAGCCCGACGATCGCCTGGTCCGCCGACCCGTGCCCGTAGTACTCGAAGCGGCGCCGGTAGAACTCCACCATCTGCTTGGTGTGCGACGCCGGCCAGAAGATGTGGTTGTGGAAGAAGCCGTCGCCGTAGTACGCGGCCTGTTCGGCGATCTCGGGCGAGCGGATCGAGCCGTGCCAGACGAACGGCGCGACCCCGTCGAGCGGCCGCGGCGTCGAGGTGAAGCCGTGCAGCGGGGTGCGGAACTTCCCCTCCCAGTCCACCACGTCCTCGTCCCACAGCCGGCGCAGCAGCGCGTAGTTCTCGATCGCCAGGTCGATGCCGTTGCGGATGTCCTGGCCGAACCACGGGTAGACCGGGCCGGTGTTGCCGCGGCCCATCATGAGGTCGACCCGCCCGCCCGCGAGGTGCTGGAGCATCGCGTAGTCCTCGGCGATCTTGACCGGGTCGTTGGTCGTGATCAGCGTCGTGGACGTCGACAGCTGCAGCGCCGAGGTCCGCGCCGCGATGTAGCCCAGCAGGGTCGTCGGCGACGACGGCACGAACGGCGGGTTGTGGTGCTCGCCGGTCGCGAAGACGTCGAGCCCGACCTCCTCGGCCTTCGTCGCGATCGTCACCATCGCCTGGATGCGCTCGGCCTCGCTGGGCGTGCGCCCCGTCGTCGGATCCGGCGTCACGTCGCCGACCGTGAAGACCCCGAACTGCACGGCGGCCGCCTCCCTCACTGGTTGAATTCTCAACTACTGATCGGCTCAACCAGGAGCGGGCCGAACTTGTTCCCGGACGACGGCGAGCGCCCCGGCCACGTCGTCGACCACCCGCACCCCCGCCGGCGCCGGCGGTCGCTCGATCAGCACCACCGGCACCCCGAGCTCGCGGGCGGCGACGAGCTTGGCCTCCGTCGCGCCCCCGGAGTCCTTGGCGACGACGACGTCGACGCGGTGCCGGCGCAGCAGGGCGCGCTCGTCGGCGAGGGCGAACGGGCCCCGCTCCAGCACCAGCATCGACCGCGCCGGCAGCACCTCGGGCGGCTCGATCGCGCGGACGAGGAACCACGCGTCGACGTCGAGGAACTCCCCCACGCCCTGCCGCCCGATCGCGAGGAACACCCGGCGGAAGCCGACGACGGCGGCCGCCGCGGCACCCGTCGTCGGGACCCTCCGCCAGTCGTCTCCCGGGCCCTGCGTCCACCCGGGCCGGCGGAGCACGACGAAGGGCGTGCCGGTACGGGCGGACGCCGCGGCGGCGTGCTCGGTCATGCGGGCGGCGAAGGGGTGGGTGGCGTCGACGAGCAGGTCGACGTCGTCCAGCGCGCCGACCAGACCCTCGACGCCGCCGAACCCGCCGGTGCGCACGGCCCCGGCCGGGAGGCGCGGATCGCGGGTGCGTCCGGCGAGCGAGGTGGTGACGACGACGTCGGGCTCGGCCGCGAGCGCGTCGGCGAGCGCCCGGGCCTCGGCGGTGCCACCGAGGACGAGGACGCGCACCTCCCCCCGGGAGCGAACGGCACGTTCGCTGCTTCTATGTGCGCGAACGGGCCGTTCGCTCACGCGCGATCACGAGCCGCGGAGTAGAGGTGGCTCTCGCACCCGTCGCCGGCCAGCCCCGCCACGACGGGCCCGACGATGATCACCGCGGTGCGCCGGACGCCGGCGTCGTGCACGCGGTCGGCGATGTCGGCGAGGGTCCCGCGCACGATCAGTTCGTCGTCGCGCGAGGCGCGGGCCACCACCGCGACCGGCTCGTCGGGGGGTCGGTGCCGCCGCAGCACGGCGACGACCTCGGCGCAGCGCTGGACCGCGAGGTGCAGCACGAGCGTCCCGCCGGCCGCCGCCCACGTCTCGAGCGACTCGCCCCGGGGCATCGGGGTCGCGTTGGCGGCATCGCGGGTGAGCACGACCGACTGCCCGACGCCGGGCACGGTCAGCTCGGTGCGCAGGGCCGCGGCCGCCGCGGCGAAGGCGGGGACGCCGGGCACGATCTCCCACGGGACGCCGGCCGCGTCGAGGCGCCGCGTCTGCTCGGCCACCGCGGAGAAGATCGACGGGTCACCACTGCACAGCCGGGCGACGTCGTGGCCCGCCTCGTGGGCGGCGAGGAGCTCGGCGACGATCTCGTCGAGGGTCAAGCGGGCCGTGTCGACCCGGTGGGCGTGCGGCGGGCAGTGCGCGAGCAGGTCCTCGGGTACCAGCGATCCCGCGTAGAGGCACACCGGGCTCGTGGCGATCGCGCGCAGGCCGCGCACCGTGATCAGATCGGCCGCGCCCGGGCCGGCGCCGACGAAGCGGACGGTCACGGGGTCCTCCAGGGCGGGGTGATCGACGACGGTTCCCGGACGTCCGGGCCAGGGGAGCACGCCGATAGGAGGTCGTTGCTGACAGCCTGGTCACCCACACGCAAAATCCACTGCGTCACCGGAGCCATCGCCTTCCACCCGAGGTACCGACCGACGGGGGCCGCGTGCGACACCGCGACGCGTCGGATCGACCCGCCGTGCTCGACGCGGGCGGCCGCCAGCGCGGCCTCCCCTTCCACCGTCACCGCGTTCGCCACCAGCCGGCCACCGGCCCGCAGCGCCGTCCGGCACACGTCGAGCATGCCCGGCACCGACACCCCGCCTCCGACGAAGACCGCGTCGGGGGCCTCCATGCCGGCGAGGACCTCCGGGGCGTGGCCCTCGACGACCCGCAGCCCGGGCACCCCGAGCGCCTCGGCGTTGGCGGTGATCCGCGCGGCCCGGTCGGGGCGGGTCTCGATCGCGATAGCGCGGGCCGTCAGCTCGGCCCGGCACCACTCGATGCCGATCGACCCCGCACCCCCGCCGACGTCCCAGAGCAGCTGGCCGGGCAGCGGGCGCAGCGCGGTCACCGAGAGGGCCCGCAGCTCGGACTTGGTGAGCTGGCCGTCGTGGTCGTAGGCGGTGTCGGGGAGGCCGGGGGCGCGGCCGAGGAGGTCGTCGTCGGGCAGGGCGGGGCAGGCGACGGCGACGACGGCGAGCGGGTCGTCGAGCACGGCGTCCCACTCGGCGGCGGTGCCCTCGGTGCGCGACTCGTGCTCCGCGCCGAGCGAGGCCAGGACGGACATCCGCGCCGCCCCGTAGCCGGCGCCGACGAGCAGGGCGGCCAGTCGGGCGGGGGTCTCGACGGAGTCGGCGAGGACGAGCAGGCGGCGGCCGGGCGCGAGGGCGGCGCGCACGGCGGCCAGCGGACGCCCGACGGCGGAGACGGTGACGACGTCCTGCTCGGCCCACCCGAGGCGGGCCGCGGCGAGGGCGAGCGAGGACGGGTGGCCGACCACGGCCGCGTCGGGACGCAGGCGCAGAACGGTCGAGCCGATGCCGAAGAACATCGGGTCACCGCTGGCGAGCACCACGAGCTCGTCGCGGGCGTGCCGCTCGAGCAGGCCGGGCAGGGCCGGCATGAGGGGGGACGGCCAGGACTCCCGCGCGGCGGAGACGGCGTCGGGCAGCAGGTCGAGCTGGCGCGGGGCGCCGAGGACGACGGCGGCCTTCTCCAGCGCGGTGCGCGCGGGGGGCGCGAGGCCGGGCCAGCCGTCGGCCCCGATGCCGACGACGGTGACGCTCACCGGGCGGGATGTCGGTCACGGGCACGCACGGCGACCCAGCCTAGGTCCTCGACCGGCCGATGTCCCGGCTCGCCGGGCGTGACGAGCGTCGTCGTCGCCGTCCCTGACGACGGGGCTTTCCTGCCACTGGATGCAAGCGATCAAGACAGCACGCCGATAGGGACGCTTCGCTTGCATCCGGTCCCCGGCTCAGCCCTTCGACGCCACCTCGTCGGCGTACTTCTTCGTCATGTGGTCCACGGCCTCGAGCTGGCTCGCCGCGAACTCGTCCCGACGCAGGCCCGCGCGCTCCTTGGCGGCCTGGGTGGACTCGGCGTGGGAGCGCCCGCCCCAGGTCGCGCCCTGGAAGTGCGGCATGACCTCCTGGGCGATGAGCTCCCACGAGCGCTTGGTCGCCTGGGGGTTGGCCCACTCGTGGCCGAGCATCAGCATGGCGCCGAACCCGCCCGACTGGTCGGCGAGGCGCTGCACCTGCGCCCGCGCGTCCTCGGGCGTCCCGATCGCGCCGATCCCGGCCTCGTTGATGAAGTCGATCATCTCCTTGAGGTTGCCGCCCTCGACCGCCATCTGCGGGAACGCCGCCGTCTTCTGGAAGTACCGGAACCACGACTCGATGCCGTACTCGACCTCGCGGTAGGCCTGCTCCTTGGTCTCGGCGATGTGCATGAGGCCCACCAGGCGCCACTTCGACCGGTCCGGATCGGGCTGCCCGTAGTGCTCGGCCCGCTCCTGCACGACGTTCCAGTGGTGCGCGAGCGCGTCGAACCCGTCCTGGGTGAGGGTGGCGCCGATCGAGAGCAGGCCGACCCCGTGCCGCCCGGCCATCCGCGGGCCGGTCGGCGAGGCCACCGCCGCGACGGCGACGTCGAAGCAGGGTTCGGTGTAGGGCCGCAGCTGCAGCTGGGCCTCGACGAGGTTGTGGGTCCGCGTCTGCTCGGTGACGACCTCGCCGGCGAGCAGCCGCATGATGATGTCGAGGTTGACGTCGAGGAGCTCGCGGGTGTCGGTGGGGTTGAGCCCGATCATCGAGGAGTCGGTCGGCAACGACCCCGGTCCGACCCCGAGCATCGAGCGCCCTCGGGTGAGGTGGTCGAGCATGACCATGCGGTCGGCCACCCACAGCGGGTTGTGGTAGCTCGCCGAGGTCACCCCGGTGCCGAAGCGGATCCGCTTCGTGCGCTCGGCCGCCGCCGCGATGAAGATCTCGGGCGAGGCGATGATCTCGCTGCCCGCCGAGTGGTGCTCGCCGATCCACGCCTCGTCGAACCCGAGGGCATCGAGATGCTCCATGAGATCGAGGTCGCGCTGCAGGGCGAGCGTCGGGTTCTCCCCGGCGCGGTGGAAGGGGCCAGGAACGTGCCGAACCGCAGGCTGCTCACGCGTCCTCCTCGACGTCGGCGTCGTCCCCGAACGTATGCGCGGTCACAGCCTCGTGTCCATGCCGTGTCCGACCGAATGCGCTGTGTCAGGTGGCGGCGTCGCAGCGGTGCGCGATGTGCGCCACGGCCGCCGGACCGTCGAGGGCGGCGACCCGGCCGATGAGCACACGCACCTCGTCGCCGGGCCAGTCGGGCGGACGCAGCTCGGGGGGCAGACCGGGATCGCGCAGGAGGTCCACGAAGACCTCGTTGGTGATCCGAACGAGCCGGCGTAGCGCGTCGGGGCCCGGTTCGGGAGGTGAGGCATCGAGCGCGGCGTGCAGTGCGGGGAGGTGCGCGCGCAAGTCGGCCGCGAGTTCGTCGAGGGCCCACGCCTGCCGGGCCATGGCGGCGGCGGTTGCCGCGCTGCTCGGGTCCGGATGCCCATGATCACCAGAACGACGAGGTGTCGTACGCCCGGGCCTCACTGTCTCGTCGTCCTGGTGATCTTGCTCGGGGGCCCGCTCGCTCGCCCGCACCGACCCGCCGTCGGGAAGACCTCCCTCGACCAGGAGCCGCCCGAGGACCACCGATGCTCCTGGTGGCGCCTGGGCGAGCACCTCGCGCAGCGCGTCCGAGCGGTCGACAACGCTGATCAGGACCCCCGGCTGCCAGGGGGCGTACCCGACGAGCACCGCCGTGCGGCGCAACCGGTCGCGGTAGGAGCGCGCGGACTCCGGCACCTGGTGAAGCAGCGTGTGGAAGCCCTCCCACGGGGGCGCCTCACCGCGGTCGGCGCGCAGCCGCTCGACGGACGCCCGGAAGGCGCCGGTGAGGTGGTGGTCGACCTGCCGCCCCCGCCGGATCGTGACGAGCTGCCCCTGCTCGCGCATCCGGCCCAGGGCACGGCGGGCCGCTGCGGGCGTGAGCCCGAGGTCCCCGAGGAGCGCGACGAGTGCCGTGCCGGGCAGCGTTGACCGGCCGGACATGCCGAACAGGGCTGCGACGAGGGCCGCCGGCGAGCCCTGCCGCGACGCCGCCCCGTGTTGTACGGTTCTGCTCACGATCGGGAGTCATCCTGTCACAGTTTCGGGGGCGGACGTGCTGGCGAAGATCGTTCCTTGGGTCCTGATGGCCGTCCTGGACATCGCGGCACCGATCGTCGTATACGACGTGGCCTCCGGCGCCGGCCTCCCGGACGTGCCTGCGCTGCTACTCAGCGCCATCGGACCGGCGGTGAACGCCGTCATCTCGGTGGTCGTGCGGGGCCGCCTCGACGAGTTCAGCGCCTTCATCCTCACGATCATCCTCGTGGGGGTGGCGACGTCGCTGCTGTTCTCCGACCCACGGCTGCTGCTGCTCAAGGAGTCCGTGGTCACCGGCGTCATCGGACTGCTCTTCCTGGTGAGCGTGCCCACGAGCCGCCCGGCCATGTTCCTGTTCGGGCGCCGGTTCGCCACCAACGGCGACCCCGAGCGCATCGCCTGGTGGAACGGGCTCTGGCAGTACCCGCGCTTCCGCCGCACGGAGCGGCTCATGACGACGATGTGGGGTGTCAGCCTGTTCGGCGAGGCTGTGGTGCGCATCGCGCTCACCTATCGGCTGTCGGTGGCGACGATGGTCGTGGTGAACGCGGTGCTGCCCGCCGCCGTGATCGGGCTGCTGGTCGTCGCGACGATCGTGTGGGGCAGGGCAGCCGGGAAGGCGGGTGCCACGCGGGCCGCGGCCGCCGCGTAGGGGGCATGGGCATGCGCTACGGCGTCGGCCGGCCCTGCCGGGTCCGGACACCCGGACGACGAGCGGGCGACCCGCGCCGCCCGCGGCGACCTCACCGGGCCGTCGTCGGGACCCGCAGCGTCACCCCCGTCAGCTCCTCGCACGCGGTGACCAGCGCGGCCTGGACCTCGCGGTCGTGCGACGCCGCCGTCGACCCGACCGGGATCGGGTGTCCCGAGGACTCGCCCCAGCCGTCGGGCCCCACGTACACGCCGCCGGGCAGGTCCGGGACGGTGGCGGCGTAGAGCTCGGGCAGCGCACCCATGTCGGGGCCCTGGGCGAAGAACCGGTTGCCCAGGCCCATGATCGCGTCCTGGATCGACTCGGTGCGCGACTGCAGGTTGGTCGCGGTGTAGCCGGGGTGCGCCGCCACGGAGCGCAGCGGCGACCCGGCGGCGACGAACCGGTGCTCGAGCTCGTAGGCGAGCATGAGGTCGGCGAGCTTGGACTGCCCGTAGGCGAGCCAGCGCTGGTAGCGGCGGCGGTCCCAGTTGAGGTCGTCGAGCCGGATCGAGCCGATGCGGTGCATGAGGCTCGAGAGGAACACGACGCGGTCGGTGAGCCGGTCCAGCAGCAGGCCGGTCAGTGCGAAGGGCCCCAGCACGTTGGTGCCGAACTGCATCTCGAAGCCGTCGGCGGTGCGCTGGTGCGGGATCGCCATGAGCCCGGCGTTGTTGATCAGGACGTCGACCGGGCCGTCGAGGCGGGCGGCGAACTTCCGCACCGACGCGAGGTCGGCGAGGTCGAGCTCCTCGACCGTGGTCGTACCGGGGCCGCCGGCCCCGGTGCTGTCGGCCCGAGTCATGGCGGCGGCGGCCTGCTCGCCCTTGTCGGTGTTGCGGACCGCGAGCACCACGTGCGCGCCGTGCGCGACGAGCTCGCGAGCCGCGACGAGGCCGAGCCCGGAGTTCGCGCCGGTGACGACGATGGTGCGGCCGGTCTGGTCGGGGATGTCAGCGGGGGTCCACGGGGCCATGGCGGAGGGTTTACCCCGTGTGAGCGGATTTCGTCGTCCCGGCGACGAAATCCACCGACAGCGTGCGAGCCACCTCCCGGTACACCGCCGCGTTGACGCAGAGCCCGAGGTGGCTGCCGCGCACGACGACGTTGTGGACCCGGCCCCCGTCGTCGGGAACCACGCAGGAGTCGGGGCGCACGATGCCGTCCTCGCTGGTGCGGATCGACGTGAGCGGCACCGGACTGACGCGGCGCAGGTCGCTCGAGAACGCGCACGGGCAGTCGGTCGTGAGGCACTGCGGGCGCGTGGGCCGGAGCAGGTTCTGGCCGAGGCGCGCCCACCCGACGGCCGTGAGGGTGAGGATCGAGGCGTCCAGCGGCGACGACAGCGGGCTGCCCATCGTGATCACCTGCGCCACCCGGCGCGGGCGCCTGACCGCCACCGCGTGCGCGAGCAGTCCGCCGCGGCTGTGGCCGACGAGGGTGATCGGTCGCCCGGCACGCTCGGCGACGTCGGCCACGCGCCGGTCGAGCCGCCGCACGGTCGACTCGGAGCAGTCGACGTTCCACGCGATGCCCGACCGGTAGGTGCGGTAACCGAGCCGGCGCAGCCACGCCCGCATCACGGCCAGCGAGGTGTCGCCGGCGAGGAATCCGGGGACAAGCAGCACCGGGGCTCCGTCGCCGCGCGGGACGCCGACCCCGCGGTGCACCCCGCTCGCCAGCAGCGCAGCGAGCTCGAGCTGCCAGCGGGCCTCGCCGAGGACGTTGCCCCGGAACGGGGGCACCACCGGCGCTGCCGCCTCCGTCACCGGCTCCCCTGCCATGTCGCGCCACGCTAAGTGTGCGTGCGTTTCCGTGCCAGGGCACGGAAACGCACGCACGAGCCCGAAGGGCTAAGTTTGGCGTCGTGCACCTCTCCGGCGACGCCGACGCGGTCGCCGTCGACGGCGACCACCGGGTCTGCGCGGCGATCGCGGCCCTCCCGGACCCGACGACGATGCACGGCTGGGTGTCGCGCTTCGCCCTGCTCGCCGATCCCACGCGGCTGACCCTGCTGCTGTGCATCCACGAGGTCGGTGAGATTCTGCGTGTCCGACCTCGCCGTCGCCGCCGGGCTCAAGGACTCCACGACGAGTCAGGCGCTGCGGCTGCTGCGCGCGCAGAACCTGGTCAGCGCCCACCGTGACGGCCGGGTGGTGCGCTACCGGCTCGCCGACCCCGTCGTCACCGATCTGCTCGACCGGATCCACGACGCGGCCTCCGAACCGCTCGGCGCGGCCGCCGTCACCCCAGGAGCAGCTCGAGGATCTCGGACAGACGCTTCGCCTCGATGAGGAACGAATCGTGCCCGTACGGCGACTCGATCAGCTCGACCGGGCCCGACGACGGGATCAGCTCGGCCAGCTCCTCCTGCTGGTGCAGGGGGTAGAGCCGGTCGCTGGTCGAGCCGGCGACGAGGGTGCGCGCGGTGACGCGGCCGAGGGCGTCGGCCATCGAGCCCCGGCCCCGGGACACGTCGTGACCGTTCATCGCCGCGGTCAGCGCGACGTAGGACCCGGCGTCGAACCGGTGGACCAGCTTCTCGGCGTGGTGATCGAGGTAGGACTCGACCGCGAACCGGCCCGGGGACGCGGCGTCGTAGGGGTCCTCCCCCGGCTGCGGGCGGCGGCCGAACCGGGTGTCGAGCTCCTCGGCGGTGCGGTAGGTGGTGTGCGCGATCCGGCGCGCGACGCCGAGCCCGGTGTGGGGGCCCTGGCCCCGCGGGCGGTCGTGGTAGTCCCCGCCGCACCAGTTCCGGTCCTCGCGAATGGCCGCGAGCTGCGGCGAGGCCCACGCGATCTGGTCGGCCGACGCCGAGGCGCAGCACGCCAGCAGGAGCAGCCTCTCGACCCGCTCCGGGTGGGTCACCGCCCACTCCACGGCGCGCATCCCGCCCATCGAGCCGCCGAGCACCAACGCCCAGCGATCGATCCCGAGCTGGTCGGCCAGCCGGACCTCGAGGGCGACCTGGTCGCGCACGCTGATCGAGGGGAAGCGCGAACCCCACGGGCGGCCGTCGGGCGCCCGTGACGCCGGCCCCGTCGTGCCCTGGCAGCCGCCCAGGACGTTGGGGACCACGACGAACCACCGGTCGGTGTCGATGGCGAGGCCGGGCCCGACGACGGCGCCCCACCAGCCCGGGGTGGGGTGCCCGAGCCCGGCCGGTCCGGTGACGTGGCTGTCCCCGGTGAGGGCATGGAGCACCAGGACGGCGTTGTCGCCGCGGTACTCGCCCCACGTCTCGTAGGCCACGGTGACGTCGGGCAGGGCCGACCCGGCCTCGAGCGGCAGCGGGTCGGGCAGCGTGACGAAGCGGCGGCGCCCCACCGGGTCCCCCTCCCGCCACGCACCGGTGGCGGGAGGCAGGACCGGGACGGTGCGGTCCGCGAGCGGTGCGCCGGGCGAGCCCGAGGCGCGGCCGCCGGGGACGAGCGAGGTCACGCAGCCGGGCCCGAGGTGGCCGACTTCGCCGCGGTGAAGCCGGCCTCGAGGTCGGCCTTGAGGTCCTCGACGTTCTCGATCCCGACGGCGAGGCGGACCAGGCCCGGCGTCACACCGCTGGACTCCTGCTCGTTCTCCGAGAGCTGGCTGTGCGTGGTCGACGCCGGGTGGGCGATGAGGCTGCGCACGTCGCCGATGTTGACCAGCTGGGAGTGCAGGCTCGTGCCGTCGACGAAGGCGCGGCCCGCCTCGACCCCGCCGCGCAGGTCGAACGAGACGATGGCCCCGACGCCCTGGGGCAGGTACTTCTTGCCGGCCTCGTACCACGGGCTCGACGGGAGCCCGGCGTAGTAGACCTTCTCCACCTCGTCACGGGCCTCGAGCCACTCGGCGAGCGCCTGCGCGTTCGCCACGTGGCGCTCGAGGCGCAGCGAGAGCGTCTCGATGCCCTGGATGATGAGGAACGCGTTGAACGGCGAGATCGCCCCGCCGGTGTCGCGCAGCAGCTGCACCCGCAGCTTGGCCGCGTAGGCGCCGGGGCCGAGGGCCTCCCAGTACTTCAGGCCGTGGTAGCTGGGGTCGGGCTCGGTGAAGCCGGGGAAGCGGTCGCCGTGGGCCCCGAAGTCGAACGTGCCGCCGTCCACGACGATCCCCGCGATGGTGGTGCCGTGACCGCCGAGGTACTTGGTGGCCGCGTGGATGACGATGTCCGCGCCGTGCTCGATCGGGCGGAGCAGGTAGGGCGTCGGGACGGTGTTGTCGACGGCCAGCGGGACGCCGATCTCGTGGGCGACCCCGGCGAGCCCGGCCAGGTCGAGGACGTTCGAGCCCGGGTTGGCGATCGTCTCGGCGAAGAACAGCTTGGTGTTCGGACGCGTCGCGTTGCGCCACTGCTCGAGGTCGTCCTGGTCCTCGACGAAGGACACCTCGATGCCCAGCTTGGGCAGCGTGTAGTGGAACAGGTTGTAGGTGCCGCCGTAGAGGCTGGGGCTGGACACGAGGTGGTCACCGGCCCGGGCGATGTTGAGGATCGCCGCGGTGGTGGCCGCCATGCCGGAGGCGAACGCGAGCGCGGCGACGCCGCCCTCGAGCGCCGCGACGCGCTGCTCGAGCACGTCGGTCGTCGGGTTCATGATCCGCGTGTAGATGTTGCCCGGCTCGGCGAGGCTGAACAGGTCGGCGCCGTGCTGGGTGTCGCGGAAGACGTACGACGTCGTCTGGTAGATCGGCGTGGCCCGGGCGCCCGTGGTCGGGTCGGGCGCAGCGCCGGAGTGGATCTGCTTGGTCTCGAACGACCAGTTGGCCTCGGGGCTGCTCATGCTCGGTCGACTCCTGTCGCGAGGGGTGTTCGGGGATCAGCGGACGGCTCAGGCGCTCCGACGACAGAACTCGTCGAAGGCGTCGATGCTGCGACTGGGCCAGAACTCGTCACGGACGGACTCGAGCACGGCGGTGTGGAGCACGCCAGCCACCCTAAGGGGTCGGTCCACCGGCTGGGGGTACTCAGGTCGGGCCCTCCTCGGCCGTCGTCCGGCGCGCCGGCGGCCCGGCGCGCCGGCGGTCGTGTCCATGACGTCAGGCCGCGGCCCCGAAGTGCTCGGCGAACGCCGCCTCGCCCTGCGCGGTGATCGCGACGCTGCGGTTGGTGTCCCGGCGGCGCACCCAGTCGCGCTCGACGAACAGCTCGAGCAGGCCGCGTCCGAGGCGCCCACCGAGGTGGTGGCGCTGCTCGCTCCAGTCCACGCAGTAGCGCACGACGGGCCGTGTCCCGGTGGGCAGTTCGAGCCCGAGCCCGTCGAGGAACTCCCAGCCCGGGTCGGTCACCCGGTAGTCGAGGTCGCGACCGTACCCGGTGGGGGCGTCGTCGATCGCGCGGTCCGGGTCGTAGGCCCCGTCGCCACCGACCAGGTGGCCCCGGTCGAGCATGCCGGCCATCACCGCGACGCCGAGCCGGCCCGCGAGGTGGTCGTAGCAGGTGCGGGCGGTGCGCAGCTGGGCGGCGCGGTTGCCCTCGCGCAGCGAGCGGACCGGCCGGGTCGGGCCGAGCCGCGTCATCACCTCGAGCAGCTCGCCCACGAGCGGGCCGGCGAGGCGGTAGTAGCGGTGCCGACCGTGCTGGTCCGCCCGGACCAGCCCGGCGTCGGCGAGCTTGCCCAGGTGGCTGCTCGCGGTGGAGCGTGAGACGCCGGCCTCGTCGGCGAGGACGCTCGCGGGCAGCGCGCGGCCGTCGTCGAGGGCGAGCAGGATCCGGCACCGCGCGCGGTCGGCCAGGACGCTCCCCACCGCGGCGATCTCCACGTCCCCGCGCCGGACCTCGGTCACCGTGTCCTCCGCCCCTCGGCGAGGGTCCACGGTAGGACGACGACCGTGCGATGCGCGTCGAACCGTCGGGGCCACCCCAGCCGGGACGAACGACTCGTTCGTGGCCATGGACGCCACGAACGAGTCGTTCGTCCCGGGAGGGGACACACCGAGGCGAGATCGACCACTCTCTTGACACGCTGCCAACAACCGGCGCACCGTGGTCGGCATGGCGGCCGGGGCGGAGCGCACGGACCACGACGTCGTGGTGATCGGGTCCGGGTTCGGTCCCCGAGGACGCTCCGGGCGCGCTGCGCCTGCCCCTGAACGTGGTGCCGACGTGACCGGCGTCGAGCAGAGCACCGCGCCGCCGCCCGGACGCCGCCTCGAGCCGGACGCCCGGCGCGCGGAGATCCTCGACGCGGCGCTGCGGATCTACGCCGAGCGGCCGTACGCAGAGGTGTCCACCAGCGAGCTCGCCCGCGAGGCCGGCGTCGCGCGCGGCCTGCTCAACCACTACTTCGGCACCAAGCGCGAGCTCTACCTCACCGCCCTGCGCATCCTGCTGACGATCCCCGAGGAGGCCGCAGCCGACCTGCCGGGGCACACGCGGGCCCAGCGCGCCGCCGCCGCCGTCGACTGGTTCCTCGACACCGTCGCCACCCGACGGGGGCTGTGGCTCACGGTGGGCGTCGCCGGGGTGGGCGGGGACCCGGAGGTCGACCGTGTCGTCGAGGAGGCCGACGAGACCGCCGCCGACCGCGTGATCACCGCGCTCGTCCCCGGTCACGACCCGGCGGCGGATCCCGCGGCGGACGTCGTCCTGCGCGCCCGCGTGCGCGCCTACTTCGGCCTCGTCCGCGCCGCCTCCCGGGAGTGGCTCGTCCGCGGCTCGCTCGACCGCGGCGACGTCCGCGACCTGCTCGTCACCAGCCTCGTGGCGCTCCTGCCCCGCCACTCCGCCCATCCGACCCGGGAGGCCCGATGACCGGTACCGCTCCGCTCGACCTCGGCGACCGGGAGTTCTGGAACGCGCCCTGGCCCGAGCGCTACGCCGGCTTCGCCGCGCTGCGCGCCACCGAGGGTCTCCCGCGGTACGACGAACCCGAGTTCCCCGGGTTCGAGCCGGGGCCGGGATTCCGGGTGGTGACGCGCCACGCCGACGTCGAGGAGGTCAGCCGCAACCCCGCCCGGTTCTGCTCCGGGCGCGGGGCGGTCTCGATCCTCGACCTGCCCGCGGAGGCCCACGAGTTCTTCGGCTCGCTGATCAGCATGGACGCCCCGCGGCACACGAAGATCCGGCGAATCGCCGCGGGCGCGTTCACCCCGAAGCGGGTGGCCTCGCTGGTCGACGACGTCGAGCGGATCGCCGACGAGGTCCTCGCGCGGGTCCGCGCGACCGCGGCCGGGAACGGCGGCGAGTTCGACCTGGTCACCGAGATCGCGGCACCGCTCCCGCTGCTGCTGATCTGCGACATGATGGGCATCCCGCAGTCGCGGCGCGAGGACGTCTTCACCTGGTCGAACACGATCCTGGCCGGCGACGACCCGGAGTACGTCTCCGAGAACCCGCTGCAGGACTACCTCGCGGCCGGCGGCGGACTCTCGGCGCTGATGACCGAGCTCGCGGCCGACGCCGAGGCGAACCCCCGTGACGACGTGCTCTCCGCGCTGGTCCACGGGGAGGTCGACGGCGAGCGGCTGACGCACCAGGAGATCGCGTCGTTCTTCATCCTGCTCTGCGTGGCCGGCAACGAGACGACCCGCAACGCGATCACCCACGGCGTGTGGGGCCTGCACCTCGACCCGATCGCGAAGCAGGCCTGGGCCGACGACCTCGACGGCATCACCCCCACCGCGATCGACGAGATCGTCCGCTGGGCCTCCCCCGTCAACTGGATGCGCCGCACCGTGGTCGAGGACACCACGGTCGGCGACGTGCCGGTGGCCGCCGGGGAGAAGCTGCTCCTGGTCTACGGTTCCGCGAACCGCGACGAGGCCGTGTTCACCGAGCCCGACCGGCTCGACCTGCGGCGCACGCCCAACCCCCACCACGGCTTCGGAGCCCACGGCCCGCACTTCTGCCTCGGCGCCCACCTCGCGCGGCGCGAGGCCGGTGTGATGTTCCAGCGGCTGCTCACCGACCTGGCGGACCTCGAGGTGGTCGGTGAGCCGGACCGGCTCTCGTCGATCTTCGTCAACGGCATCAAGCACCTCCCCGTGCGCCTGCCCCCGTCGGCGTGACCCCGGAGCCGCCGCCCGCTTCCCGCGCGAGGGGAGCCCTCGGCCCGATAGAGCGACCGGGAATTCCCCTCGCCGGCACGGGTTCGTCCGGAGGGACGCAGCGCCTGTGCCGCGATCGGCTGCACCCTCGGTCGCGAACGCTCACGGCCCAACCCCGCATGCTCATCCGCTCGGCTACGGAGAGTATTCGGACGCGTGAGGCGTCGCACCGAATGGGGCGCCCGTGTTGCAGGGATGGGGCCGGCCGATGCCCATGCGGTCCGGCGCCTGCAGGCCGGACGAAGAACCGAGGCCCCGTCCGTCGACGATGCGGCCAGGGCAGTGGCCGGACACGCACCCAATCGACCCCGATGATCTCCTCCTGACCACGTGGCGCGGCCGGACGCCGAGCGTCACTGAGTCGGAGCAGTGCGCGTGGTTCGAGTGGCCGTGCGCGTCCGTCCGATCGCGTGGGGTGACCGCAGTGGTAACGATGCGATAACAAGTGTACGGCGAGCGGCCGGACGGGGGAGAGCCACGTCCTCCGTCTCATCTCCACCGTCGCAATGAGTGACACTCGACGCATGGCAGGCGAATCGCTCCGCGTCGAGTTCCGACGCCAGGTCCGCGAGCGGGTGCTGGACACCGCCGCGGCTCTCACCGTGGAACGCGGGTGGGACCGCGTCCGCATCGGCGAGGTCGCCACCGCCTCCGGGGTCTCCCGGCCCACGCTCTACCGCGAGTTCGGCACCAAGGACGGGGTCGGCGAGGCCCTCGTGGCCCGCGAGGCCGAGCGGTTCTTCACCGGGATCGCCGCCCAGCTCGAGCAGCACGAGGACCCGGCCGAGGGCGTGCGCGCCGCCGTCCGCTTCACCCTGGACGAGGCCGCGGAGAACCCGCTGCTCCGGGCCATCCTCACGGGCAGCCGCAGCGGCGACACCAGCCTGCTGCCGTTCCTGACCACCCGCGGCGACGGGATCATCGGGGGCGGCAACGCGCTCGTCGGCGACTGGATGCGCCGCCGGCGCCCCGAGCTCGACCCGCGCGCGGTCACCGACGCCGTCGACGCCATCGTGCGCCTGACGATCAGTTACCTCGTCTCCCCCGGCCTCGGTCACGCGGACGCGGCCGACCGCCTCGCCCGCCTGACCTCTTGCCTGATCGCGGCCGCCGCCACCGTCTGAAACTGAGACAAATATTGGGTCTTGTTTCTGACGCGACACGGTGTCACAGTCGTTCCCGGAGCACGTGATCGGGGATGCGAGGAGGCCGGCGATGACCATCGAGCAGTCGCGGGACGTGGTGCTCGAGCAGCAGGAACCATGGCGGGACAAGCGGCGCTACCTCTGGCCGCTGGGCACGGTGATGCCGGCGCTGCCGATCGCCGCCTACGGGCTCGTCCACGCCACCGGCCTCGAGGTCTTCTGGTGGCTCGGCCCGATCATCCTGTTCGTCGTCCTGCCCGCCCTGGACCTGCTCATCGGGCGCACGAGCGACAACCCGCCGGATTCCGAGCGCGCCCGCCTCGAGGCCGACAAGTACTACCGCTGGATCACCTACCTGTTCCTGCCGGTGCAGTACCTGAGCCTCGTGTTCACCTGCTGGGTGTGGGCCACCCAGGGCCTCGACCTCGCGAGCACCGTCGGCCTCGCCCTCACCATGGGCGTGGTCTCCGGCATCGCGATCAACACCGCGCACGAGCTCGGGCACAAGCGCGAGGAGAACGAGCGCTGGCTCTCCAAGGTCGCGCTCGCGAGCTCGGGGTACGGCCACTTCTACGTCGAGCACAACCGCGGCCACCACGTCCGCGTCGCCACCCCCGAGGACCCGGCCAGTTCCCGCTTCGGCGAGAACTTCTGGACGTCGTTCCTGCCCCGCACGATCTGGGGGAGCCTGCGCAGCTCCTGGCACCTCGAGGTCAAGCGCTTCTCGCGGCACCAGCAGAACCCCTGGAGCCTGCGCAACGACATCCTGATCTCCTGGGCGATGACCGTCGTGCTGTTCACCGCGCTGTGCCTCGTGTTCGGCGTCGGCGTGCTGCCGTGGCTGGTCGTCCAGGCCGTCGTCGGGTTCACGCTGCTCGAGATCGTGAACTACCTGGAGCACTACGGGCTCAAGCGGGCGCGCCGGGAGGACGGGCGCTACGAGCGGGTCGACCCGCGGCACAGCTGGAACGCCGACCACACCGTCTCGAACCTGCTGCTCTACCAGCTGCAGCGCCACTCCGACCACCACGCGAACCCGGTCCGGCGCTACCAGGCGCTGCGCCACTTCGAGGAGTCCCCGCAGCTCCCGTCGGGCTACGGGACGATGATCGTCGTCGCGGTGTTCCCGCCGCTCTGGCGCCGGATCATGGACCCCAAGGTCGTCGCGCACTACGACGGCGACCTCACGCAGGCCAACATCCTCCCGCGCAAGCGGGCGAAGATCCTGGCTGCCTACGGGCTGGCCGACACCGTCTGAAGGCCCAGCAGGTTCCCGACGAGGGCCCGCGTCCGCTCCTGCGGCGCGGGCCGTCCGTCGTGGGTCGGCTCGAACAGCGCCGAGTAGTACAGCGGCGCCAGCACCCCGTCGACGACGGCGTCCACGTCCGGCACGTCGCCACCACGCCGGCGCTCGTGGTCGCGCATCGCCGCGATCTGGGTCCGACGGTCCGCCGTGCAGGCGCACGAGGCCGTCTCGCCCGCCCCGATCGAGGCGCGCATGAGCGCGAGGGTGTCGGGATCGGCGAGGTCCCGCGCGACGTCCGTCGCCCATCGCTCCAGGTCCCCCGACAGGCCCCCGGTGTCGGGCACGACGACGTCTCCGGTGAACCGGTGCTCGGCGACGGACGCCAGCAGCTCCGCGAGCGAGCCCCAGCGCCGGTAGACCGTCGTCGCGTGCACGCCCGCGCGCGCCGCGACCACGGGGATCGTCAGGTCCTCGGTGCGCACGCCTTCCGCCACCAGGTCCTGCACCGCACGATGAACCGCGGCGCGCACCCGCGCCGACCGACCACCCGGACGCGAGCCCGCGCCCTCCGCACCAGCTCCGCCACCCGCTGCCACGTCCCCGAGTGTTCCACGTCGCCGGAATGAATGCAGCGATCGTTGCCTTAACCGTACTAGCGTCGCCGACATACTAAAGCAGCGATCGTTGCGATCGCCCGCCGAGGGAGCGCCATGCACCCGACAAGCCGCGCCCGGCTGTTCACCGCCGTGAGCGGCATCGTCGTCCTCTTCCCGGCGGCCTCCAGCGTGCCGAGCCCGCTCTACCCGCTCTACCAGCAGCTCTTCGGGTTCTCGGCCGCGACGTTGACCGTCGTCTTCGCCGTCTACGTCGCCGGCCTGATGGCCTCGCTGCTCGTCATCGGGGCACTGTCCGACCACGTCGGGCGCAAGCCGGTCCTCGTCGGGGCCCTGGCGCTCGAGGCCGTCTCGTTCGCCGTGTTCCTGGGCGCGGGCGGGGTGACCGCCCTGCTCGTCGCGCGCGTGCTGCAGGGCATCGCCACCGGGGCCGCGATCACGACGCTCGGGGCGACGATGGTCGACCTCGCGCCGCCCGACGCCCCGCACCGCGCCGGCATGGTCACCGGGGTCGGCACCCTCGCGGGGCTCGCCGCCGGCGCGGTCGGCGCCGGCGCCCTGATCCAGCTGGCCCCCGCCCCCACCCGGCTGGTGTGGATCGTCCTGCTGGGGCTACTCGCGGTCTCGGCGGTAGTCGTCGCGCTCCTGCCGGAGACCTCCACCCGCCGGCCGGGCGTGTGGGGCTCGCTGGTCCCGCGGGTCGGCGCGGCGCCGCGGCTGCGGGGCGAGGTGCTCGCGGTGACCCCCGTCCTCGTCACCAGCTGGGCGCTCGGCGGGCTGTACCTCTCCCTCGGCCCGTCCATCGCGGCCTCGGTGCTCGGGGAGTCGTCGCGGCTGATCGGTGGCCTGGTGGTGACGCTGCTGTGCGGCACCGGCGCCCTGACCTCGTTCCTGTTGCGCGACCGCCCCGTGCGCTCGCTGCTCGCGCCCGCGTCGGCCCTGCTCGCGGCCGGCACCGGGGTCACCCTGGTCGGCTTCACCCTCGTCTCCGTGCTGCTGACCGCGCTCGGCACGGTCGTCGCCGGGGTCGGCTTCGGGGCGGCCGCGCTAGCCTGCTTCGGCGTCTTCGCCGAGATCGCCGGCCCGACCGAGCGCGGCGCCCTCTTCGCGCTGGCCTACGTCATCTCCTACACCGCCTTCTCGGTGCCGGCGGTCGCGGCGGGCGTGGGCAGCGGCGTCGTCGGGCTCGCCACGGCGGCCGAGGTCTACGGCGCCCTGGTGGTCGCTCTCGGAGCCGGCTCCGTCGTCCTGACCCTCGCGCGGGGACGTCGCCGCGCCGTCGCGCCGGAGCCGGTCCCGGCCGCCGCCGGAACCCGCTGCGAGTGACGGCGAGAACGACGCACCGTTACGGCACCCGTCGTCGTTGTGACTGTCGGCGAGCCTCTCCGCCGCACGCTCGGCTCCCGTCCGAGCACGGGCGGGTGAGGCCGCCACGCAACGTGTCAACTCATCTCCCTGAGCCGAAGATGAGAAAGGAATTCCATAGGAGACCTTTGAACTCGGCGTGATCGACTTGGAGAACTCTTTACCAGATTCACAGAGATGTGCGTTTCACTCGGTCGAGTGACAGCTCACGCACAGGTCATTCTTAAGTTGTGACCCCACCGTGACCTCTGCCTCGCCGACCGGCGAGCGTGCTCCTTCCCCCGAGAGGAACATCGCGATGCGCTTCGAGATCGTCTGCCCGCCGAGGCACAAGCACCACCACCACCGCGGCTGCTGCTGCCACCAGTGCAAGCCGCCGCAGGACAACTGCTGCCCGCCCAAGCACTGCAAGCCGAAGTCCTGCTGCGACGACTGACCTCCTCGCGGTGAGCGGTCCCCGGGGCGGCGCGTCCGCGCCCGGGACCACCCGAGCGGCCCGGCGGTGAACGGGCCCGCTCCTGGCATGTAGGCCCGGCCGGCGTCCGCCCGCCCCGATCGGGGGCGAGCGGTGCCCGGCCGGGCGCCTCCGGGCCCACCGCCCGGGGACGTTCGAGGGGAGACGGTGGGCGCGCATTCGACACTGGTCGGCATGCCGGCGGTGGACGGGGACGAGCTCCCCGCGCAGAGCAGTGACGTCGGGGGCGTCGCGGCTCCTGCCCCCCGGGATCGGCCCGACCACGACGACGTCGTGTCCACCACCTCGGACGACGGCGCCTCCGGGTCGCCCGCGGCGGCGGGCGCCCCGGCGGCCCCGGCGATGACCCTCCGCGCGATCTTCCGGCGGTTCTGGCCCTACACGCGCGGCGATCGGTCGAAGCTCGTCTTCGCCTTCCTGGCCATGGCCGCCTCGACGGCGTGCGACACCTACGTCGTCACCATGTTCGCCCGCATCGTCGACGGCGCCACCGGGGCGCACTCGATGGACGCGGTCTGGCCCGCCGCCATCGAGTGGCTGGCGCTCACGGCCGTCGGCGGCCTGCTCTCCGTGCTCGGCGGCTTCCTGCTCGTCGGTGCGGCGGAGCGGTTCGTCTTCCGGCTGCGCCACGAGGTGTTCGCGCACCTGCAGCGCCTCGGCCCGCGCTTCCTCGGTACGCACGCCACCGGTGACCTCATGTCCCGGCTCACCACCGACGTCGACGGCGTCGAGGCGCTCGCGTCCTCGGGCCTCGTCAGCACCATCATCGCCGTGGGCACCGCGATCGCCTACGCGGCCGCGGCCGTGCTGGTGCAGTGGCAGCTCGCCGTGATCGTGGTCGCGCTCGCGCCGCTGATGTGGTTGACCAGCCGGATCACCGGGCGCTTCACCAAGACCGCGGCCCGGGTGGAGCGCCGCGCGGCCGGTGAGGTCGGCACCGCGGTGGAGCAGGCGCTCTCCAACCTGCCCCTGGTCCAGGCCTACGGCACCGAGGCGACCGAGAGCGCCCGGCTCGATCACCACGGCGAGGTCTGGTGGCGCGCCCGGGCCCGCGAGAGCCGTCTCCAGATGATCTACTCGCCGATCACGACGCTCATCCAGAGCGGCGCGCTCCTCGCCGTCCTCGTCGCCGGCGCGGCGTTCATCGCCGCGGGTGAGCTCACCGTCGGGGGGCTCTTCGGCTTCGCGGCCTACCTGGGCTACCTCTACCCGCCGCTCTCGCAGCTGGGCTCGCTGCACCTCACGGTCACCTCGGCCTCGGCGTCCTGCGAGCGTCTCATCGAGATCCTCGACACCGAGCCCGAGGTCCGCGACGCCCCGGACGCCGACTCCTCGACGGTGCGCCGCGGTCACGTCGAGCTGCGCGGCGCGCGCTACGTCTACCCGGGGTCCGAGGGAGCGGGACTCGGCGGGGTCTCGCTCGAGGTGCGCCCGGGGCAGTTCGTGCTGGTCACCGGGCCCAGCGGCGCCGGCAAGTCCACCCTGACGCGGTTGCTGCTGCGGTTCGTGGACGCCCAGGACGGCGCGGTGCTCCTCGACGGGGTCGACGTGCGGGGCCGCACGATCGCGGCGGTCCGTGAGGCGGTGACGCTGCTGCCGCAGGAGTCGATGCTGTTCGACCTGACCGTTGCGCAGAACATCGCCTACGCCCGGCCGGACGCCACGCGCGCGGAGATCGAGCAGGCGGCGCGCGAGGCCGGCGCGCTCGAGTTCATCCAGGAGCTGCCCCAGGGCTTCGACACCCCCGTCGGCGAGGACGGCGCGTCGCTGTCCGGGGGGCAGCGCCAGCGCCTGGCGATCGCCCGGGCCCTCCTGCGCACCTCGCCGGTGCTCGTGCTCGACGAGCCCACCACCGGTCTCGACGCGCCCACCGCCCGCGCGGTGCTCGAACCGTTGCGCCGTCTCGCGGGCGGGCGCACGACGATCGTCGTGAGCCACGACCTCACGCCCGCCCGGGACGCCGACCTCGTGGTCGTCCTCGACGGCGGCCGGATCGTCGCGCGGGGTCGTCACCACGAGCTCCTGGCCGCGCCCGGGATCTACGCGGAGCTGTGGGCGGCCCAGCACGGGACGGCGGCGGGTACGACGACGGGTGCCCCGGGCCGGACCGGGCCGGTCCTCGCCGCGGCGCCCGGCACCGGGCAGCCGCCGGTCTCCGGCGGGCCGGCGTCGGCGCCCGGGCGTCGCGTTCCCGTGCGTGCGACGCCGCCCCGGCCGTCCCCGGCTCGTGCCGCCGCGCTCGACCGGGCCGCCCTGCCCGGGCCGGACCCGGTCACCGCCCCGCTGCGGCTGCTCGCCCGGTCGTCCACCACCACCGGGCCCACCCCGATCCGCTCCCGGCCCACCCCGGCGCCGCGGACGGCGGTCGCGGGTCCGGGCGGTGGTCGTGCTCCGGGCGCAACCCCGCCGCCGCGAGCGCCCTCCGCCGGCACGGGAGTGCCGGGTACCGGGGGCGCCGGCCGGGGTCTGCCCGCCGTGCGCCCGGGCGGTGGGCCGCCTCCTGTGCCCACCCCGGTGCCCACCCCGGTGCCCACCCCGGTGGCCCCCGCGGCCTCGGACCGCGTGCCCCCTCCCCCGTCGTCGGGGCGCCGGGGTGGTGCGCCCGCTCAGCCCGCATCGTCGCCGCTACCGTCGAGGGCACCGGACCGGACCGCTCCCACCCCGGGCTCGTCGGGCTCGAACGGCGTCGGCGCGCCGAAGCACGGACGGCCCCCGTCGGTCTCCGACGGTCCGTCCCGGACGAGCGGCGCCGGCGGGTCGTGGTCCGTCCCGGGGCCACGGAACCCGGCGTCGGGACCCACCCCGGCGCGTGCGGCCGACGGCTCCGCGACGACGGGCCGCCTGGCCCGCCGGACCGTCGCCGACCTCGTGGCCGGGGCCGGGCACGCACCCACCCCGCCCTCGCACCGGGCCGAGCCGATCCCGCCGCGGCCCCGCAGCACCGTCGGCTCCCACCGCGCGCCGGACCGCTGACCTCGAGGGACACACCGACCAGGCCCGAGCGGCCGCTGGGCTGCCCGTCGTGATCCTGATCATGACTACCGACCGGTCCCGAGACGCACGACGGCCCGGGCCCCGCTCAGGGGACCCGGGCCACCGGTCATGTCGGACCTACTTGTTCACTCCGTTGGCCTGGAGGAACTGGGCCGCCACCGCCTGGGGGTTGGCGCCGTTGCCCTGCACCTGCTGGTTCATCGCCTGGATGGCCTGGGTGGACAGCAGCGAGCTGACCCAGTTCAGGGTCTGCTGGAACTCCGGTCCCTCAGCCTGCAGCGTCGCCTGCTTCACGACGGGCGCCACGTACTGGTACCCGAACACACCCTTCGGGTCGGAGAGCGGCGTGTACTTGTTGGACAGCAGCTGGTAGTCGGTGCTGAACGCGTCCGCCACCTGCGCGGAGCCCTGATCGATGGCCGTGTACTGCGAGCCTGCCTGTGCGGGCAGGAACCCGAGGTTCGGCAGGTTGTACACCTGCTTCATGCCGACGAACCCGGTCTGGCGGGTCTGGAACTCGACCGGGCCGGACACGGTGACTCCCTGCCCGCCAGGTCCGACCTTGCCCAGGTCGGCGACCGACTGGAGACCGTGCTGCTGGGCGTACGGGGCCGGGACGACCATGGTGTCGACGTCCTGGAACGGCGTCTGCAGCGTCACGGTGCCCTGGCGCTGGCTCTCCTCGAACTGCTTCGCGGCGTTGTAGGTCGCCGACGCCGAGGTGGGAGCCGGCTGCTTGGCGACGCTGGTGACGATCTCGCCCAGGTACTCGGGGTACATGTTGATCTGGTTCGACGCGAACGCGGTGTCGATCAGCTCGGAGCCGCCGATGTTGGGCTTGAGCTGCACGTCGTAGCCCTTGGCCTGCAGGGCCTGGGCGTAGAGCTGGCCGAGCAGGAACTCCTCGGAGAAGTTCTTGTCACCGAGGATGACGACCGGCTTCCCGGTCCCCGGCTTCCCGGCGGGCAGCTGCACCTGGCCCGGCATGGCGGTCACCGACACCGCGTCGGGCGGCGGGCCGGAGTTGGCGCCCGCGGCGGGCGCGGCGCTGGGCGAGCTCGACGAGCTCCCCCCGCCACCGCAGGCAGCGAGCAGCAGGGCGGACGCCGCGGCGAGGCCGACGCTGCCGATGAGCGACAGCCGCCTCGACCTGCGACCGCCGGTGGTGGTGGTGGACATGGACTCCCTTTCGTCTGCCGTTCCGCCACGGTCCGGGCGGCTGCTTCGCGGGAGCCGCCCGGGCCTGGCGCCGGGCGGCGGAGCTGCGGTGCTCAGGCGGGGGCCGGCGCCCGTTGCGCGAGCCGCAGGCCAGTGGGGGTCATACCGCGCTCGGCCAGGCCGAGCAGGGCGTCGCCGAGGAACGCCAGGACGATCGAGACGGTCGCCGCGGCGAGCACGCCGGAGAGCGAGTAGCCCGAGATGTTGGCGATGACGTCGCCGAGGGTGCCCGTGGCGCCCGCGAAGGTCGCGAGATAGGCGGTGGCGACGACATAGACCCAGGAGGTGCGGACACCGCTCATGATCAGCGGGATCGACGACGGCAGCTCGACGCGCGTGAGGATCTGCCAGCCGGTCATCCCCATCCCGCGGGCGGCCTCCACCGTGCCGGGGTCCACGCCCTCGACGGCGGTGAAGGTGTTGGTCAGGATCAGGGGGAACGCCAGGATGACCAGCGCGATGGTGATGTTGACGTAGCCGAACCCGTAGAGCGCGATCACGATGGCGACGATGGCCAGGGTCGGCAGCGACCGCAGCACGTTCCCGGCGTTGACCACCACGAAGGACCCCCGGTGCAGATGGCCGATCCAGGCCCCGACCGGGAGCGCGATGATGATCGAGATGATCACCGCCACGACCGAGAGCAGGATGTGCCCGACGGTGAGCCTGACCAGCAGAGCGGACTGCTCGCTGAAGAAGGACAGGTAAGCGTTCATCGGGGCCTCCTCACCGCCGGACCCGGGTCCACGGCGTGATCAGTCGTTGGAGTCCGACGACGATGACGTCGGTGACCAGCGCGAGCGCGATGGTCAGCACCGCCGCGGCGACGAGCTCGGTGTCGAACACCGTGTGGATCGCGTCGAAGATCGGCTTGCCGAGCCCGAGTGGGGCCACCGCCGCCGCGATCGTCGCCAGCGAGATCACGGTCACCGCCGCGACCCGGACCCCGGCCATGATCGAGGGCAGGGCGAGCGGGAGCCGGATCCGGAGGAGGATCTGGTTCGGGGTCAGCCCCATCCCCTCGGCCGCCTCGACCGCGCTGCGCGGCACGGTGCGCAGCCCGGTGAGCGTGTTCCGGAAGAGCAGCAGGAGCGTGTAGCTCGTCAGCCCGATCTCGATGGTCGTGAGCGAGAGCCCGGTGATGGGCACGAACATCAGGAAGAACGCCAGCGACGGGATCGTGTAGAGGAACGTCGAGAACGCGAGGAAGCCGCTGGCGAACCAGCCCCGCGAGAACGCGAAGAGCGCCGCCGCCACCGAGATCACGAGGCCGATCACGACGGCGATGATCGTGATGTAGATGTGCTGGACGAGGCTCGGCCCGAGGATCGTCCCCCAGTTCGCGGTGATCCAGTCCCAGCAGAACGGGTCGTCCGGGGAGCACTGCGGGCCGCTGAAGACCGGGATGACCTGCGTCGGGTCCCCGATCACGAGGAGCTCCTCACGACCGCTGCCTGGAGCTGATCGAGGGTGACGGTGCCCAGCGCCCGGCCGCCGTCGGTCACCCGGAGCGCCGGGGCCCCGGAGGCGAACAGCGTCGAGAGCCCGATCCGCAGGCTGGCCTCGGCATCGACGGCGGGGGCGTCGTCGGACACCGAGGCGTCGGCGCCGTTCCTGACGATCTCGCGCATCCGGCGCAGGGACAGCCGTTTGAGGCCGCGGTCGGCACCCACGAAGTCGGCCACGTAGTCGTCGGCGGGGTGGGCGAGGAGCTCGTCGGCGGTGCCGTACTGCGCGAGTATTCCGCCCTGGCGCAGCACCGCGATCCGGTCCCCCATCTTGATCGCCTCGTCGATGTCGTGGGTGACGAAGATGACCGTCTTGGAGATCTCGCCCTCGAGGTTCAGGAACTCGTCCTGGATCTCGGTGCGGGTGATGGGGTCGAGCGCCCCGAACGGCTCGTCCATGAGCATCACCGGCGGGTCGACGGCCAGCGCCCGGGCGAGCCCGACGCGCTGCTGCTGGCCGCCGGAGAGCTGCGCGGGGTACCGGGTGGCGAAGCTGCGGTCGAGGCGCACGAGGTCGAGGAGCTCCTCGGTGCGCTTCTTGATGCGGTCGCGCGACCAGCCCAACAGGCCCGGGATCACCCCGATGTTCCCGGCGATCGTCATGTGCGGGAACAGGCCGACCTGCTGGATGACGTAGCCGATGTCGCGGCGCAGCGTGGTGACGTCGACCGAGCGGATGCTCTGCTCGCCGATGGTGATGTCGCCGGACTCGAAGTCGATGAGCCGGTTGACGAGCTTCATCGCGGTGGTCTTGCCTCCGCCGGAGGGGCCGACCAGGCAGCAGGTCTCCCCCGCGGGCACCGTCAGGCAGAGGTCGTCGAGGGCGGGCGTCTCCTGGCCCGGGTATCGCTTGGTCACGTGGTCGAACGCGATGTCGGCCGCGGGGCGCTCGGTGGTGGTCTCACTCATGGCTCGGCTCTCCCGGCTGCTGGTGGTGGGGGTCGTCGGGTCGCGCGCGGCGGGGCGCCGGCACTCGGGGCTCGGTGCCCGCCGCCGGCGGGCGTCGGCGCGGTCGCCGAGGGGCGGGCAGGGCGCCGTGCCCGAGCGCGGTGGAGAGCTCGTCCGCCGCACGCTGCACGGCGGCCGAGGCGGTTGACAGGGCGGGCGTCAGGCGGGTGCCCGGGCCGCTCATCGAGACGGCGGCGATGATGCGGCGCGAGGCGTCGCGGACCGGGGCGCCGAGCGCGACGACGTCGCTGCCCGACTCCTCGCGGGCCAGCACCCAGCCGCGTCGCCGGTCCTCGCGCAGCCGGCCCAGCAGGTCGTCCAGGGAGCGCGGCGCCGCGGGTCCGGCGCCGTCGAGCCCACCGAGGGTGAGGAGGCGGGTCACGGCGTCGTCGCTGTGGTCGAAGAGCAGCGCGCGCCCCGCGGCCGAGGAAGCCAGCGGCACCGTGCGGCCCACCCAGCCCAGCGAGCGCAGCTCGACGTCGAGCGCGGCCGTCGCCAGCGTGACCCCGACCGCGCCGCTGCGCACGGTGACCTCCACCCGCTCGCCGACCTGGATCGACTCGCGCTCCACCAGGGCGTCCGCCTCGCCGCGCAACCGCTCGTCGACGGCGTGCGCGGCGAGGGCGAACAGGCGCGCCCCGAGGCGGTAGCGCGCGGACCGCGGCTCGCGCTCGACGTACCCCGCGACGGCCAGGGCACGCAGCATGCGCGACACCTGGGACTTGTCGCGGCCGAGCCGGCGGGCGAGCTCCACGACCCCCAAGCCCTCCGCTCCGGACGGTTCCGCGAGGACCTCGAGCACGGTCAGGGCGCGCAGCCAGGGGGTCGAGCGCTCGTCGCCCTCGGCTCCGGCCACCGCCGCTCCTCCGCTCGAGCCGACCGTCCCGCCGGACGGTTCCGGCGAATCCTGATCCGGCCCCGTGAAACCGTTGTCAAGGAGACAACACCGGGGGACCGTAGAACACATCTCGTGATCGATTCGTGATCCCTGAGGAGGAATCTTCCGGGGAGATTGTCCCGGTTTGATGGTGTTCGTCCCCGATGGTGGGTTTGCTGCGGTCAGCAGTCGCGCGGTGACCGCTCGCCGGTCCGCGCCACCCGCTCGTCCGGGTTCAGCGCTTCTCCAGTTCACACACAGCCGGCGCACAGCAGCCCGGGACAGCGTCGAGGGCGATGAACCCCGAACGCGTCGCGAGCTCCGTCGCCGACCTCCTCGCGCAGGACGTCCCGGAGGAGCCCGTGCTCCTCTCCGCGCGGTCGCCGCGATCCCTGACCCGTGCCGACCTGCGCGACGCGGCCCGGCGGTGGCGCTCCGCGCTGGACCGGGCCGGGCTCCCGCCCGGCGGACGGGTCGCGGTCGTCGTGGACGACCCGCTCACGCTGGCGGCCGTGCACCTGGCGGTGATGGGGGCAGGACGCTGCAGCGTCCCGCTCGACCCGGGGGCGCCGGGCCCGGAACTGCGACGCGCCCTGCGCCGGGCCGCGGCCGCCGTCCTCGTCGCCGACGACGAGGCGGCCGCGCGCCTGCCCGACCTGCCCCGGGCCCGGCCCGACCGCCGCGGCCGCCCCGGCGGGGTCCCGGCGGTCTGCGGGACCCTCGTGCCCGGCGGTCCGATCGCTCCATCGCCCGACGGGGCCGCGACGCTCCTGTCGACCTCCGGGTCGACCGGCGAGCCCAAGGGCGTACTGCTCGGCGAGGCGCGCCTGCTGCACGTGGCGCGGGCCGTCGCGGAGCACCTGGAGCTGACCCCGGAGGACCGGGGCCTCACCCCGCTGCCGCTCTTCCACGTCAACGCCCAGGTGGTGGGCCTGCTCGCGACGCTGGTCGCCGGGTCGTCGCTCGTGCTCGACCGCCGGTTCCGCCGGACCGACTTCTGGGATCGTGCCCGCGCCCACGACGTCACCTGGCTCAACCTGGTCCCGCCGATCCTCACGGTGCTCGCCCGTGAGGAGGACCTGCCCGACGTTCCCCCGCGGCTGCGGCTGATCCGATGCGCCTCCGCACCGCTGCCGGTCGTGGTGCGCGAGTCCGTCGAGGCCCGCGTCGGGGTGCCGGTGCTCGAGAGCTACGGGATGACCGAGGCGGCCAGCCAGATCACCGCCGTCCCGCTCGGCGAACCGGGCCCGCCCGGATCGGTCGGCCGACCCGCGGGCGCCCAGGTGACCGTGCGCGGTCCCGACCGGGTCGACCTGCCGTCGGGGGCACGGGGCCGTGTCTGGATCCGGGGAGCGGGCGTGGTCCGCCGGTACGAGGGCGGCCGCACGCCGGAGCGCTTCGACGACGACGGCTGGCTCGACACCGGCGACGTCGGCCACCTCGACGGCGCCGGGTTCCTGCACCTCGCGGGCCGCGACGACGACGTCATCAACCGTGGCGGCGAGCTGCTGCACCCCCGCGAGGTCGAGGAGGTCCTGCTCGGCGACACGCGGGTGGCGGAGGCGGTCGTCGTCGGGCTCCCCCACGATGTCCTGGGCGCGGTGCCGGTGGCGTGCGTGCGCGCCATGGGCCCGGAGGACCCCGAGGATACCGACGACCCCGACGGTTCGGTCCTCGCCGGCGACCTCGACCTCCGCTGCCGCGCGCAGCTCGCCCGCTGGAAGTGCCCGGTGCAGGTGCTGGTGCTCCCCGACCTGCCGCGCGGCTCGACCGGGAAGGTCCGCCGCTGCGACGTGCGGGAGCTCGTGGCGACGGCGCCGTGACCCCCTGCCGGGGCCCCTGCCCGGCCCTGTCGTTCCCCACTCCCCGAGGAGGACCCATGCTCACCGACTCGTCCTACTGCGCATCACTCGACCTCCCCGCTCGCGAGGACAAGCCCCGCGCCCGCGGTCGGACCATGGTCATCGACACCGGCACGCCGACGCGCTGGTTCGAGGACGTCGTCGAGAGCCACGGCGACCTCGTGGACGCCGTCAAGTTCGGCTGGGGCACCTGCCTGGTGACCCGGGACATCAAGACCAAGATCGACGTCTGCCGCGCCGCCGGCATCGAGGCGTACTTCGGTGGGACGCTGTTCGAGCGCTACGCCGCGGCGGGCGCGGTCGCGGACTGGCGGGAGCTGTGCCGCGCCACCGGCTGTTCCACCGTCGAGATCTCCCACGGCACGATCCGCATGTCGAACGCCGAGAAGGCGGGGTGGGTGCGCGAGGTGGCGCAGGAGTTCACCGTCATCAGCGAGGTCGGCTTCAAGGACGGCGGCCGCTCGATGGCGCTGAGCCCCGACGAGTGGGTCGCGGCCGTGCGCACCGACCTCGAGGCCGGGGCGACGACGGTGACCCTCGAGGCCCGCGAGAGCGGTCGCAGCGGCTTCTGCACGCCCGAGGGCGAGGCGCGCGAGGACGTCCTGGGCGCGCTCGACGCCTCGGCGATCGACCGCGACCGGCTGCTGTTCGAGGCCCCCACCCGGGACCTGCAGGTGTGCCTGCTGCGCCGTTACGGTGCCGCGGTGAACCTCGGCAACGTCGTCCCCACGGACGTCGTCGGGCTGGAGACGCTGCGGCTGGGCCTGCGCGCCGACACCTTCGGCGGGGTGTGACCGGCGTGCGGACCACCCACGACGCGTTCCACCTCGCGATCCCGACCCATGACCTCGACGCCGCCCAGCGCTTCTACGTCGAGGGCCTCGGGTGCAAGCTCGCCCGCCGCTACGCCGACCGCATCACGCTGGACTTCTTCGGCGACCAGCTGGTCTGCCACCTCTCCGAGCTCTACGACCGCGACCCCGGCCTCTACCCCCGCCACTTCGGCGTGACGTTCCGCGAGCGCGAGGACTGGGAGCGGCTGCTCGTGCTGGCGCGCCGGCGCGACCTCTGCGTGTTCGCCGAACCGACGACCCGGTTCGACGACCTGGTCGAGCGGCACAGCACCTTCGTGCTGCGTGACCCGTCGAACAACCTGCTGGAGTTCAAGCACTACGACGATCCGCGGATGATGTACTGACGGCGGGTACCACGGTGGTGTGAGCACCGATCCCCTCGAGGGCTACATCCCTGCCCACCTGCGTGAAGACCTGATCGAGGAGCCCCGGCCGTGGCCGCCCGACGAGATCGTGTCCGGGCTCTGGCAGTCGGGCAGCCCCGAACCGGGCGAGCACTGGGACGCGGTCGTGGACCTGCACGGCGACGCCCCACCCCTGGAGGACGTCGAGTTCTACGTCCACTGGCGCATCGAGGACGGGCCCGCGCCGGACCGGTCGACCCTGATCGCCCTGGCCGACCTGGTACGGGACCTGCGGGCAGCCGGGAAGCGGGTGCTCGTGCACTGCGCGGCCGGCATCAACCGCTCCGGGCTCCTCGCGGCGGCGTCGCTGATCCGGGAGGGCTACGACGCCGACGACGCCATCGAGACGGTGCGCCGCGCCCGCACCGGGGCGCTGAACAACCCGGAGTTCGTGGAGGCGCTCCGCGCCCTGTGAACGATTTTGGTCGTCATGGCGACCAACAGCGTTCACATGCGCGCAGCGCTCCTCCCCAACCGCGACGATGCAGGACCGCGGCGACCTCTCGTGCTCGCGCGCAGGGGTCCGCCGCCGTCTCCTCGAAGCCGAGAACGATGCGTCCTCGTCCGGCGAGCTCGCTCGCGAGGTCCCGGCGCCGGTCGACGAGACCGGTGGCGCGGTCGGCGTGGTACCGGTGCCCGTCGAGTCGCACGACCACGACCTCGTCCCCCACGCGATAGGCGATGTCCTCGTAGCGGGTGGTGCCGTCGACGTCGACGGGGAGCTGCCGCTCGCCCCGCGGCAGACCGTGGGCCTCCTCGACCTCCAGTGCGTAGATCGCCTCGAGCTTCGAGCGCACCCCGTCGGTGGCGTAGCCGAGCGCACTCAACAGTGCGTCGCGATAGCGCCGCGGTCGGCGGAGGTCGATCGATGCCCGGACGGACTCCGGGCGAAGGCTCGTCACCGTGAGACAGTGCAGCATCGTCGACATGGCGAGACGAGCCGTCGGTTCGGCGACGGCGAGGTCGACGGCGGTGTGGGAGGCGGCGACGACCGGCTGGTCCAGCCCCTCGACGACCGTGTGGGCGAACGCTCGTGATCGGTGGACCACCAGACCGGTCCTCGGCGCGCCCGACGTGGCGTAGGAGACGGTCACGTGGATCGGCCGCTGCGGGTCGGGCTTGCGGAAGTTCCAGATCTCGCCGGCGGTGTCGTGGCTCAGGGCGGCCGGCCACTTGGCGAGCACCGCAGCGGCGCGTCGCGCCTCTTCGCCCAGCGCGCCGGTGAAGACCGAGTACACGCCGTCGTGCACGCGCGCCCATCGACGTGCCCGCACGTTCGCCCTGATGGCGGCGGCGGTGAAGCCGTGGCGCAGCAGCTGGCGCCGTGAGACGACCCCGTGCTGGCGTACCAGGAGGGCGAGCCACTCATCGTGGCCGAGAGGAGCGAGCGGGATCGGGAACGGCGTCGTCGGGATCATGTCCCTTCGACGGAACCGGGAGCCTGACGGCTCCCATGTGAACAGATGTGGTCGCTATGACGACCACATCCATTCACATGCGGCAGCCAGGTCGACGACGTCGGCGTACTTGGCGTCCAGGTCGGCGAGGTTCTGCCGGTGCAGCGCCGCGGTGCGGTCCCCGCAGGCCTCGTCGACGACGATCGGGCGGAAGCCGGCCGCGAGCGCGTCGATCGCGGTGGCCCGCACGCAGCCCGACGTCGAGACACCCGCGACGACGACGGTGTCCACCCCCCGGCTGCGCAGTGTCCCGGCGAGCGAGGTGCCGGCGAAGGAGGACGCCTGCTGCTTGACCAGCAGCGCGTCGTCGGTCGCGGGGGCGAGCGCGAGCTCGCCCCACCCGCCGTCGGCACCCTCGGCGAAGCAGGCCAGGGCGGGCACCTTGACGGCGAAGAACCCGGCGTCGGCGAGGTCGGGCGCGTAGCGCACCACGGTCCAGACGACGGGGACGGCGGCGGCCCGGGCGGCGCCGACGAGCGCGGCGCACGCCTCGAGCACCCGGGCCGGCGTCGCGGGGTCCTCCCCACCGAGGAAGAACGGTCCGCCGGGCTCGGTGTAGGCGCGCACCAGGTCCACGACGACGACGGCGGGTCGCGTCCCCCAGCCCACCCGCCCGGCGAAGGACGAGCCGTGCGGGTTGGTCATCGACGCGCCCCCAGCATGGCCGCCCGGGCGTTGCCGAGGTGGCTGCGCATGACCGCTGCCGCCCAGTCCGCGTCGCCGGCCCGCAGCGCGGCTGCGATCTCGGCGTGGTGGGCGAGGCTGCGCGCGAGCGAGGCCGCGTCGTAGGTGTGGAAGGTTCGCAGCACGACCGGGGTGTGCACGACGTTGCCGAGCGCGGCGGCGAGTGCGGGGGCGTCGGCGACGTCGAGCAGGCGGGCGTGGAAGTCGCGGTTGAGCGGGACGAGGGCGTCGAGGTCCTGGTCGGGTCCGGGAGCGCCGACGACGAGCATCCGTTGCGCGAGGTCGTCGAGCGCGTCGAGGTCGGCGTCGGTGATCCGCGCGGCCGCCCGGCCCGTCGCGCGGGGCTCGAGGGCGAGGCGGACGTCGAAGATGCCGTCGAGGTCCTGGGCGGAGAACGACACCACCCGCGCGCCGCGGTGCGGGTGCACCTCGACGAGCCCCTCGGCAGCCAGCCGGGACAGGGCCTCGCGGACCGGGGTGCGCGAGACCCCGAGCCGCTCGGCGAGCTCCACCTCGCCGAGGCGGGCGCCGGCCGCGAGCTCGCCGCGCAGGATCGCCTCCCGCAGCGCTGCCTGGGCACGCTCGGAGGCACGGGACGCGCCCGCCGGAGCCGTCGCCGTCATCTGCACCTCCCTCCCGAGTTGTGTGCAACGTAAGGTGACTGTACCGGCTCGACAAGGCCTTTCGAGCCACGTTGTACACATCGAAGGGACGACGTGATGGCCGATCTGCTCAGCCGCCCCGGCGACCGGCGGGCCCGGCTGCGGGCCCTGCTCGACGGGGAACGACCCGTCGTCGCACCCGGGGCCTACGACGCGCTCTCCGCGCGGCTGGTGGAGCAGACGGGGTTCGACGTCGTCTACATGACCGGGTTCGGCACCACCGCGTCACTGCTCGGGCGGCCCGACGTCGGCCTGCTCGGGCAAGCGGAGATGGTCGACAACGCGCGGCGGATGACCGGCGTGCTCGACGTGCCGCTGATCGCCGACGCCGACACCGGCTACGGCAACCCGATCAACGTCATCCGGACCATCCGGGAGTACGAGCAGGCCGGGGTCGCGGGGCTGCACCTCGAGGACCAGGTGATGCCGAAGAAGTGCGGGCACCTCGCGGGCAAGGAGGTCGTGCCGCTGCCGGAGATGGTCGCGAAGATCCGCGCTGCGGTCGACGCGCGCACCGACCCGGACCTCGTGCTCATCGCGCGGACCGACGCCGCCCAGCAGTACGGCATCGATGCGGCGATCGAGCGGGCGCGGGCGTTCGCGGACGCGGGTGCCGACGCGCTCTTCGTCGAGGCGCCCACCTCGGACGAGGCGCTGGAGCAGGTGGCGAGCGCGCTGTCGGGGCACCGACTGGTGTTCAACGGCGCCGAGGGCGGCCGGACCCCGCTGCCGCCGCTGGAGAAGCTGCGCGAGCTCGGGTTCGCGCTCGTGCTCTACCCGGTCTCGACGCTGCTGGCCGCGGCCTCCGGGGTGCGGGCGATGCTCGGGCGCCTGCACGAGGAGGGCTCCCCCACCGGGGCGCTGGGTGACCTCGGCGCCGCCCCCGGCGGGGTCGGGGGGCTCGACGCCTTCACCGAGATCGTCGGGATCGAGGAGATCCGGGCGCTGGAGGTGCGCTACCGCGCTCGTGAGCAGTAGATGCGGTCATAGCCGCATTCAGTGCTCACGAGGGCTCCGCCCACCTCGCAGCAGCGCCACCCCGAGCAGCAGGAGCGCCACGACGGCCAGCACCAGCGCGATGATCCCGATCACCAGCGCCGGGGTCGACGACGAGCCGGAGTCCGACGAGGCCGGCGTCGCGCCGGTGTCCGAGCCGCTGCCCGCGCCGATCGTCAGCGTCGGCGAGGGGTGCTCCGGCTCCGGAGCACCCGGCGCCGCGGACTGGTTCCAGGCCACGACCGAGCCGTCGCTGTAGGTCTGGTTCGCGGGGAAGGCGAGCGAGGGCACGTTCGGCAGGGGCCCGACCAGCAGCGAGAACTGGTCGAACTGCTGGGGCGCGATCGCGGTCTGCGGGCTCTGGGCGGTGAAGACCACGTCGCTGACGACCTGGCTGACCGGCCCGTCGTCGGTCTGCAGCGGCTGCGGCAGCGTCTTGTGGTGCACCTGCACGGTCCAGCCCGGGTGCGGCTGAACCGACACCGACGCGAGCGGCTGGTCGGCGGGCAGGAAGATCTGCACCGCCGTCGTCGACGCGTTGTCCTTCTCGGTGGGCACCCGGAACGCGAGCTGGGCGTAGGAGCCGGGCGAGGCGCTACCGGTCGCGGCCACCGTGACGTGCGCGGAGGCGGGGAGCGCGCCGAGGGCGAGCAGCGTGGCGCCCACGGCGAGCAGGACGCCGAGGCGCGCCGCGCCGCGGCGGGGTCGGGGGTTCACGGTTCGGGGACTCCTTGGTCGGGGACTGACGACGACGGCGGGTCAGCGGACGGGGACCACGACCCGGAAGAGGGTGGGTGGCCCGGCAGGGCTCGCGACGGTGACGTCGAGGGCCCACTGGCCCGGCACCGGGAACGACAGCGGCGCGCTCGCGACCCCGCCGACGCCGGGGCCGGCGGTGACCGGCAGCGGTTCGATGCCCTGCGCGGGCAGGGTGAGCGCGGCATCGACGACGGAGACCGGGACCGCCCGGCCCTCGGCGTCGGCGCCGGAGAGGTGCACCATCGTCGCGCCGGTGTGGGCGGCGTCGACGCGGGCGGTGAGCGCGAGCGCGCCGGCGTGCTCGGTGGTGGTGAACGTCGGCGCGTAGGTCTCGACGGCGCGCGGGGACCCCACCAGGACGGCGGTCACGGCCAGGACGACGAGCGCGATCGCCGCTTCCGCGAGCAGGCCGCGCCGCAGGCCGGACCGCGACCCGCCGTCGAGCCCGGGCGGGGCGTGGACGAGGACCGGCGCGCCGGGTGCCTCGACGACGGCCGTGTCGGCGGTCCCGGTCGGCGCGGCGGTCGCGGACTGCCCGGACGGCTCGACGGGCGGCACCGGGGGCGCCGGGCGGAGCGAGAGCGCGAAGGACCGGCGTCGGGCCGGTGCCGGCGTCGGCCGCGCCTCCGGGTGCGCGACGAGTCGGCGTGCGACGAGTCGGCGTGCCACGAGCCGCCGCGCGCGGTCGCCGAGCACGACGAGCACCACGACGCCGCACACCTTGCCGATCAGCAGCCACCCGTAGGTGGTGGTGACCAGGGCGCCGGGCTCGCCCACGTCGCGCCAGGTCTGGTAGAGCCCCGTCGCGACGATCACCGCCACCGCGACCTGCGCCGTCTGCGAGAACCGCGGGAGCACCGCCGCGACGGCGTCCGCCCCCGCGGGCCGTGCCAGCGCGAGCAGCAGCACCACCAGTCCACCGACCCACACCGACATCGCGCAGAGATGCGCCAGGTCCGAGACCAGGCCGAGGACCACCGGTGAATCCACGCCCGCGTGCCCGGAGGCCGAGAACGTCACGGCCGCGGCGAGCGCCGCCACCGCCGTCAGGACCGCGCGCTCCCCGGTCGGCGACGCCGCGTCGACCGGCGCCACGAGCCGGCGCCCCACGAGACCCAGGATGAGCACGAGCACGACGCGAGCGGCCAGGAAGAGCCCCGCGGTCGAGCTGGACGTCGTCGCCAGCACCGACGGGTCGAGGGTCGAACCCAGGCTCACCCCGGCCGCGTCGGGACCCTGCAGGAGCAGCGCGAGCACGCTGCCGACCAGCAGCGCCGACCACCCCGCCACGACCCCGCGACGGACGCGGCGCAGCGTCGCCACGTCCGCCCCGGCGCGGCGCAGCGCCACGAGGACGACGGCCCCGCCCAGCAGCGCCAGCCCCGCGTACTCGACGAACCGGGCGACGGCGAGCAACGCGCCCACGGCCCCGTCGCCACTGTCGGGCGGCGCGGGCGGTGCCGCGCTGGGGCCGGGATGGCCGACGGAGAAGCGGAAGCCGCCCGAGACGGGGTGCGAGTCGGCCGAGACCACCCGCCAGGTGACGGTGTAGGTGCCGGGTGCGAGGTGCGGCGCGAGCGCCACGCCGACGGAGGTCGGGTCGCCGTCGGGGTGGGAGGCGGCGCCGGCGTCGACCTCGTGCAGCGCACCGTCGTAGACGCGCACCGCCCCGGGTACGAGGGTCACCGCCTCGCTGAAGGTGACCGTCACGGCCCCGGGGGCGTGGGCGACGACGCTGTCGGCGCCCGGCGTCGTGCGCTCGAGCATCGCGTGGGCGGAGGCCGGGACGGCGAGCCCCAGCGTGAGCAGCGCACACAGCAGCGCCACGGCCACCGCCGCCACGCCCCGCCGCACCACCCCGCCGACCACTCGCACATGTGTCGGGTCGTCGGGAGGGCCTGTCCGGTTCCCGGCGGCTTCCTCGATCACGGCACCCACCATCGGGCGCGGGCAGCGTCGTCATCACCGCGACGGCCCACCGCGTCATCGCGCGGACGGTCCTACCCCGCGACCGATTGCGCCGTACGGGCACCGTTCGTCGGAAGATCCTGGTCTGCGGCTCCCGGGTGGTGTACTCACCGTGAGATGACCTCCGCGACCGTCGCCCAGCCGGACATCGCCCGTCGGTGGGGCTGGATCCTCGCCGACGGGATCCTCGTCGTCATCGTCGGCCTGTTCGCCCTCGTCTTCCCCGGGGCGACCGTGCTGCTGCTCGCCCTCTTCCTCGGGATCGGCCTGCTGATCTCCGGGATCATCGAGATCACCGCGGCGCTCCGGGTGCAGCACGGTGCCCCGGGCCGGTGGTGGGTGGTGATCTTCGGGGTGATCACGGCGCTGGCCGGCATCTTCGTGATCTTCCGGCCGGGCGCCGGCGTTGCGATCCTCGTCGTCGGTCTGCTGCTGTGGTTCCTGTTCGCGGGGATCAACGACCTCTTCGTCGCCGCCCGCTCGTCGGCGCACCGCGGCTGGAACATCGCGATGGGCGTCCTCGCGCTGCTCGCGTTCGTGATCCTCCTGTTCGACATCGCCGCGGCGATCGGGACCATCGCACTGCTCGCCGGGTTCGGCTTCCTGCTGCGCGGCGCCACGGAGATCGGCCTCGCGCTGAGCCTCCGTCGCTCCCGGTGATCACTCGTTCACGACGAGGTGCTCGCCGGCGCCGCCGCTCCCTGACCGAGCGAACGGCACCCTCGCTCGCGTAGAAGCAGCGAGAGTGCCGTTCGCTCGTTCGGGCCTCAGCTCCCCCGCAGCTCCCGGCGCAGCAGCTTCCCGGTCACCGTCTTCGGCAGCTCGTCGCGGAGCTCGACCTGGCGCGGGTACTTGTAGGCCGACATCCGCTCCTTGCAGAACGCGATGAGCTCCTCGGCGGTCGCCTCGGAGCCCGGCCGCAACGAGACGAACGCCTTCACCGTCTCGCCCCGGTACTCGTCCGGGACCCCGACGACGGCGGCCTCCTTCACCGCGGAGTGCTCGTAGAGCACGTCCTCGACCTCGCGCGGCCACACCTTGTAGCCGCCGGCGTTGATCTGGTCCTTCTTGCGGTCGACGACGTAGAACCAGCCCTCGGCGTCCATGTACCCGACGTCGCCGGTGGAGAGCTCGACGATCCCGCCCGGCCCGCGCAGCGCCTTCTCGGTCTCCTCGGGCTTGCCCCAGTAGGCCGGCACCACCTGCGGGCCGCGCGTCGTGATCTCCCCGACCTCGCCCACGTCGGCCTCGCTGCCGTCGTCGCGCACGATCCGCACGACCGTGTCGAACACCGGCACGCCCACCGAGAGCGCGCCCGAGGCCTCGTCCACCGGGGCCGTCGAGCCCAACGGCACCCCGTGGGAGGGCGAGCTGGTCTCGGTGAGCCCGTAGAAGTTGTGGATGTAGTGCCCGAACTGGTCCTGGAACGCCTTGACCGTGGACGGCGGGATCGGCGCACCACCGGAGAACACCTTCACCATCGAGGACAGCGCGTCCCGGTCGGCGTTCGGGGCGTTCATCATCGCGATGAACACCGTGATCGAACCGATGGAGAACGTCGGCCGGTGCTCCCGGATCGCGTCGACCACCACCCCCGGCTCGAACCGGTAGGCCAGCACCAAGGGGCAGGGCAGCAGCAGCGCGATGGCCAGGTGCCCGATGACGCCGGTGATGTGGAAGAGCGGGGCGACCCCGAACACCGAGTCGTCGCGCCCCAGCTGGATCCAGTCTCGGTAGATCTGGGCGTTGAACACGACGTTGCGGTGGGTGTTCATCGCACCCTTGGGCGGGCCGGTGGTCCCGGAGGTGTAGCCGAGGAACGCGACGTCGTCGCCGGAGAGCTCCACCGGGTCCGGACGTCGGCCGCGGGCCGCCTCGAGCACCGTCGTGAGGTCCTCGGCCCCGTCGCACGAGGTGCGCTCCATGCTCCCGAACAGCCGCTCGTCGTGACGCGACTGGTACTCCAGCGGCGAGGTCGAGAACGCGATCCGCACGCTGGTGTTCGGGATGACCTCGCCGGCGATCGACCAGAGGTCCTCCTGCGAGACGATCGCCGACGCCTCGCAGTCGGTGAGGATCGTGGTGAGCTCGCGCTGGCGCGACATCGGGTTGACCGAGACGACGATCCCGCCGGCCTTCCAGGTCCCGACGACCACCACGAGGACCTGCGGGATGTTCTGCAGGTACGTGGCGAGGCGGTCGCCCCTCGCGAACCCGCGGTCGGTCAGCGCCACGGCGAAGGCGTCGGAGAGCTCGTCGAGCTCGCGCATCGTCAGGGTGCCGTCGAAGTAGCGGACGATCTGGCAGTCCGGGTCACGCTCGACGGCCGCGCGGAACATGGCCAGCGCGCTCGGGTACTCGACGGTGACCTCGCCGTGGTTGTAGTCGTCGCGGTACCGGGCGAGCCAGGGCTTGGACTCGTACACGGACCGGGTCGTCGTCATCGGATCACCGCCGGGTGCTCCGGGGTGCCGTCGTCCAGGAACTGCGCCATCGATGGGGCGTACGCCATGGCCTCCTCCTCGCCGTCGAGTGCGTGACCCGCACCTCACCGTCCCACGGACCGGCCCGATCACGAAGACCCGACGGGTGATCACCGAGCCCGGTCGCGCAGCGCGGCGAGGAGCGGGATCGCCGCGATCTTCTCCTCGGTGAGCTCGTTCCACACGACGTGCGCCGGGTGACGGGGCGCTCTGCTGCAGGTGATCGTCCGCTCGGGGGTGAGGACCAGGTCCAGGTGGACGTCGTGGTCGACGGTGGGGATCTCGCCGTCGGCGACCACCTGGTCCTCGTGCACGGTCGTGACCACGGGCGTGTCGGCGGCGACGAGGCCGGCCTCGGAGGCCACGGCGAACTCGAGGTCGGAGAACCCGCCGCCCTTGCCGAGCCGCGAACCGTCGGGACTCACGGCCACGCAGCCGGCGACGACGAGGTCGACCGGCTCGAGATCGGCGACCGCGACCGTCCGCCCCGCCGCCGAGGCGCCCTCGATGGAGGAGGCCTGACGCGGGGTGCGGTCGCCGAGGTCGTCGGGGTCGAGCAGGAAGAAGGGGTTCGCCTCGGCGAGGCGCGGGACGGCCATGTACACCGTCTTGCCGTCCTGCAGCGCCCGCTGGCGCACCGGCCACTGGGCGGCGTCGGGGTTGCACTTGAGGGTCCGGGCGTTCCGCCAGACGTCGGTGTCGCGCAGCCGCTCGGCGGCGGCCTCGGCGCCGGTGACGTTCGGGATGCGGTTGCGGGCGCCGGGGAATCGGGCGTGGCCGCGTTCGGTCAGCGTCGCCCAGATCCGCTCGCGGAGCTCCTGCTTGGCGGCGAGGAGCTCGGGGGAACCGCCGGCGTCGGCGTCGTGTCTCATGGGTGCCCTTCGGGCTCGTGAGCAGTAATCCGCCGTATAGCACGGATTACTGCTCACGTGCCCGAAGGGCACCCTGCAGGTATGAGCCTCCCGACGATCACCCTCCCGGAGGGCACACCGATCCCGGCCCTCGGCGTCGGGACCTGGGGCTACGCCGAGGACCCGTCCCGGCGCGACGACGAGGTCGCGTCGTTGCGCGCGGCGCTCGACGAGGGGCTGACGCTGGTCGACACGGCCGAGATGTACGCCGACGGCGGCGCCGAGGAGCTCGTCGGCGAGGCGCTGGCCGGACGGCGGGACGAGGCCTTCGTCGTCGACAAGGTGCTGCCCGGCGACGCCGACCGGCGCGGCACCCACGCCGCCTGCGAGCGGGCCCTGCGACGGCTGCGCACCGACCGGATCGACCTCTACCTGCTGCACTGGCGCGGCCGGCACCCGCTCGCCGAGACCGTCACCGCGTTCGAGGAGCTCCGTACCGCGGGGAAGATCCGCGCGTGGGGCGTCAGCAACCTCGACACCGACGAGCTCGACGAGCTGGTCGGTCTCGCCGCCGGGACCGGGGTGGCCACCGACCAGATCCTCTACAACCTGTCCCGGCGGGGGCCGGAGTGGGACCTCCTGCCCTGGGCCCGGCGGCACCGGCTGCCGATCATGGCGTACTCACCCGTCGAGCAGGGCCGGCTGCTCGACGAGCCCGCGCTGCGCGAGATCGCCGACCGGCACGGCGCGACGCCGGCGCAGGTCGCGATCGCGTGGGTGCTCGGGCACCCGGGCGTCGCGGCGATCCCGAAGACGGCGACGCCCGCCCGGGTCGCCGAGAACCGCGGCGCGCTGCAGCTGCGCCTCACCGACGAGGACCACGCGACGCTCGACGCCGCCTTCCCGCCGCCGGACCGTCATCGGGCCCTGGAGATCCTGTAGGTGCGCTGCGCGCAGGTGAGCACTTTCCGGGGTTATAGCCCCGGAAAGTGCTCACGTGCGCGCAGCGCACATGGTGGGATCGGGGGATGGCGCCCACCCACGTCGTGACCAACCAGGTGCCCGAGCTCGTCGACCATGACCTCGCCGCCGACCCGCCGCTGCTCGAGGCGCTCGAGCGCGAGGGCGCCGGGTGGGCGCTGGACGCGATGCACGACACCGGCCGTCGCGCGGGCTCGGCGCAGGTCCGCGACTGGGCCGACGCCGCGCACCGCAACGAGCCCCGGCTGCGGGCGTTCGACCGGGTCGGGAACCGCGTCGACGAGGTGGACTACGACCCGGGCTACCACGCGCTGCTCGGCGAGGCCGTGGCCCGCGGGTTCGCCGGGGCGGTGTGGGCCGGGCCGGGCGGGTTCGGCACCACCCCACGCCCCGGGCAGCACGTCGCCCGCGCCGCCGGGTTCCTCGTGTGGTCGCAGGCCGAGGCCGGGCACGGATGCCCGGTCTCGATGAGCCACGCGGTCCTGCCCGCGCTCGCCCACTCCCCCGAGCTGCTCGCCCGCTACGGCCCGCGCCTGGTCTCGACGGTCTACGAGTCCGGCCTCGCCGAGCCGACGACGAAGGCCGGTCTGCTCGCGGGCATGGGGATGACCGAGAAGCAGGGCGGCTCGGACGTCCGCGCCAACTCCACGAGGGCGACCCCGAACGCGGACGGCAGCTACTCCCTCACCGGGCACAAGTGGTTCACCAGCGCCCCGATGTGCGACTTGTTCCTGGTGCTCGCCCGCACCGGTGGGGCGAGCGGAGCGACGGGGGGTGGTGACGCCGGGATCACCTGCTTCCTCGTGCCACGGGTCCTTCCGGACGGGTCCCGCAACCCCTTCGCGATCCAGCGGCTCAAGGACAAGCTCGGTAACCGCTCGAACGCGTCGTCCGAGCCGGAGTTCGACGGGACCGTCGGGTTCCGCGTCGGCGACGAGGGCCGCGGCGTGCGGACGATCATCGAGATGGTCGCCTGCACCCGGCTGGACAACGCGCTGGGCTCGGCGGCCGGGATGCGCGACGCGGTGCGCCGGGCGGCCTGGCACGCGAGGTACCGGCACGCGTTCGGCTCGGCCCTGATCGACAAGCCCCTGATGCGGGCAGTGCTCGCGGACCTCACGGTGGAGTCCGAGGCGGCGGTGACGCTCGCGATGCGCCTCGCGGGTGCGCAGGACCGGTCGGCCTCGGATGAGCACGAGGCGGCCTTCCGGCGGATCGGCGTGACGCTCGGGAAGTACTGGATCTGCAAGCGGCAGACGGCCGTGGTCGGTGAGGCGCTGGAGTGCCTCGGCGGGAACGGCTTCGTCGAGGAGTCCGGGATGCCGCGGCTCTTCCGGGAGTCGCCGCTGAACTCGATCTGGGAGGGCTCGGGCAACGTCAACGCCCTCGACCTGCTGCGGGTCCTCGGCCGGGAGCCGGCCGCCATCGAGGCCTACCGGGCGGAGGTCGAGGCCGCCTCGGGCGCCGACCACCGGCTCGACGCCGCGTGGAAGTCGATCCTCGACGAGCTGCGCGAGCCCACCGAGGAGCGCGCCCGCTGGCTGGCCGAGCGGATGGCGGTGGTGCTGCAGGGCTCACTGCTGGTGCGCCACGCGCCGGCGTCGGTGGCGGACGCGTTCGTCGCGTCGCGCGTGGCCGGTGAGCACGGCGAGGCGCTGGGCACGCTGCCGCGGGGGGTCGACGTCGACGGCATCCTGGCGCGCCTGCCGTTGGGCTGACGCCTCGTGCGTGCGTTTCCGTGCCTGGGCACGGAAACGCACGCACACCCGCGGCCGCGACACTAGCGTTCGGCCCACCATGACTGAGCTGCTGCCCGGCGTCACCGCCGCCACCGTCGACGCCCGGATCCGCATCCACCACCTCGAGTCCGGGCCGCCCGACGGCGAGCCGGTCGTGCTCGTCCACGGGAACCTCTCCACCGGCCGGTTCTTCGAGCACCTCATGAGCCCCGCCGGCGAGCGCTTCCGGTTCCTCGCCCCGGACATGCGCGGGTTCGGCCGCACCGAGCCGGCCCCCATCGACGCCACCCGCGGCCTCGGCGACTGGGCCGACGACCTCGTCTCCTACCTGCAGGCCCTCGGCGTCGAGCGCCCGCACCTCGTCGGGTGGTCGACGGCGGGTGCGGCGATCGCGCTGGTCGCGCGCGCGGTCCCCGTCGCGAGCCTGACCTTCCTCGACCCGGTCTCCCCCTACGGCTACGGCGGCACGTTCCCCGCCGGGACGCCGTGCTCCGAGGACCACGCGGGCACCGGCGCGGGCGTCGCGAACCCCCGCTTCGTCGAACTGCTGCGCGCCGGCGACCGCGGGACCGAGGAGCCCGTGAGTCCCCGCAACGTCATGAACGGCACCTACTGGGCGCCCGACTTCCGGCTGCCGCAGGAGCGGGAGGACCTCCTGCTCGAGGAGATCCTCCTGTCGAACATCGGCGACGACGGGTACCCGGGTGACGCCACGACCTCGCCGCACTGGCCCGGCTCGGCCCCCGGCACGCGCGGGCTGCTCAACGCGCTCTCCCCGAAGTACTGCTCCTGGGCGTGGCTCCCGGAGCTCGACCCGAAGCCGCCGGTGCTGTGGACGCACGGCGGCAAGGACCTCGTCGTCGCCGACGGCTCGTTCCTCGAGCTCGGCACGCTCGGCCAGGCGGGCGTGGTGGCGGGCTGGCCGGGCGCGGAGGTCTTCCCGCCGCAGCAGATGGTGGCCCAGATCCGGACCGTCCTCGCACGCTACGAGCAGGCGGGCGGGCGGGTGCGCACCGAGATGTTCGCGGACTCCGGTCACGGCCCGCACGTCGACGACGCCGAGCGGTGGCTCGCCGTCGCCACGGACTTCTGGGGGTCCGACGCCAGAACCTGACCTCGGGCTCCGAAGTGTGCGTGTGTTTCCGTGCTCAGACACGGAAACGCACGCACGAGGGCGTCAGCCCCAACGCGTGCGCAGGTAGCCACCCACGAGGGCGGTGAGCTCGTCGAGGATCGCCTCGCGCCCGACGTCGGGCTGCTCGAGCACCCAGGAGACCGCCACGTGCTCGACGGTGCGCACCAGCATCCACGCGACCGCGTCGACCGGCACGTCGCCGACATCCGGGTGCTCGGCCAGCAGCGCCCCGGCCACGAGCGCGTCGATGCGGCGCGCGAACCCGGCCCGGCGGCGCCCGACCGTGCGGGGCTGGTCCTGCGAGAGCACCCGCACCAGCTCGGCCTCGTCGGACAGCGCGTCGAGGAGGGCCTCCAGGTGACCGCGGACGGCGTCGTCACCGGCGCGCAGGCTCCCGAGGAACGCGCGCGTGATGCGAGCTTCGAGGTGGTCCATCGCCCGCTGGACGACCCGCTCGAGGATCGCCTCCTTGTCGGGGAAGTACTGGTAGAGCGACCCGGGCCCGACGCCGGCCGCCGCCGCGATGCGGTTGGTGCTCGCGCCGTCGAAACCCCGCTCGAGCAGCACGGATAGCCCGGCGTCGAGGATCCGTTCGACCGTGGCGCGGGACCGCTCCTGGCTCGGGCGACGCCGCATCGCGCGGGGCTCCTCGGCGGTCACCGGCACCTCCTCGGCGGTAGCGGGGAAACGCGAGTTGAAGACGAGTCATGACTCGTGTCAGCGTTCTCGCCATGGTGGCAGAGACCCCGACGGCGGAGCTCCCCGAGCTCCCCGAGTTCCCGGCGCGCTTCCGGAGCGCGCCCGAGCGCAACGCGGCCATCGCCCGCCCGCTCGCGTTCCTGGGTCGCGTCCGCCACCGCGACGAGGCCCTCGTCGACGAGATCGGGCGGCGGATGCTCGCCCGCGACGAGGTCGGGGCCGAGCTCGCGGCCGCGATGCGTCGCGAGGCGAGCCCCCGGGTCACGACCACCGCCCTGCACCGCGCGATCGCGCAGGGCGCCCGCGAGGACGACCCGCCCGCCCTGCGTCGGTTCGTCGCCGCGCTCGAGCGCGAACCCGACTGGCTCGACCGCGGCCTGCTCGAGCGCGGCGCCCGCGCCTACCGCCGGCTGGGCCGCAGCCGGGACGACGTGCTGCTCGCGCTCTCGCTCATCGGCGGCTACCGCTACGTCGGGCCGGCCGACCTCCTCGTCGCCACCGGTGGGCTCACCGGTACGACCGCGATGCGCCGCCTCGGGGAGACGATCGCCTGGGGGTACGCGGTGTCACGACCCGGCGGGATGGGCCGCGACGGCGAGGGCTTCCGGGTCACCGCCCACGTGCGCGCCGTGCACGCGCTGGTCAACGACCGCTTCGAACGCCGCGACGACTGGGACTCCGCCGCGCTCGGCCTGCCGGTGAACCGCAGCGACCTCGCCGGCACGCTCGCGCTCTTCAGCGCCACCGCGGTCCTCGGCGTACGCGTGCTCGGCCGGCGGGTGCCCCGCGAGGACGGGCACGCGATCATGCATCTCTGGCGCTACGTCGGCTTCCTCATGGGCGTGGACGAGGACTGGCTCTTCGCCGACGAGCGCGCCCAGCACGCCTTCGACCACCACCTGCTGCACGCCCAGGGCGGGCCCACCCCGGCCGGAGCCGCCCTGACGACGGCGCTGGTGGAGGGCACCCGGCGCAGCCACGCGGAGAGCGGACACCCCCGACGTGGGCGGTGGGCGCGGCGGCGGCTGCTCTCCCACCTGCGGCTCTTCCTCGGCGCGCAGGGCTGCCGTGACCTCGGTCAGCCGGTGCTCCTGCCGTGGACGGTCCTGCCCGAGATCGCCCGCAACGTCGTCGAGTCGTGGGTGATCGGGGCGGCCGCGCCGGGGCGGCGGTGGCTGGAACGCCACAGCGACGCCGGCGTCGAGGCCGACCTCGAACGCCTGCTCGGCGACCGCCCCCGCCGCCCGGCCGACCTGCCTTCGGGCTGACGCCCTCGTGCGAGGCGACAGCCGAAGTTCAGCGCCCCGTGAAGCGCGGCTCCCGGCGCTCGCCGAACGCGGTGAACGCCTCGGCCAGGTCGGCGCTGGGCAGGAACGCGGCGTTCCACGCCCCGACGTAGCGCAGGCCGGCCTCCACCCGCGGTCCCCGTTCGGCGTCGAGCACGTCCTTGATGCCGCGGGTGACCAGCGGCGAGTTCGCCGCCATGCGGCCGGCGAGCTCGAAGGCGGCGCCGCGCAGCGCCTCGCCGTCGTCGAGCACCCGGTTGACCAGGCCGATCCGCTCCGCGTGGGCCGCGTCCACGTCGGCGCCGGTGAGCGCCAGCTCGCGCAGGTGCCCGTCGCCGATGATCCCGACGAGGCGCTGCAGCGACCCGAGGTCGGCCACCATCGCCATGCGCACCTCGCGCACCGAGAACAGCGCGTCGGCGCTCGCGAGCCGCACGTCGCAGGCGGTGATCAGGTCGACGCCGCCGCCGACGCACCAGCCCTCGACGGCCGCGACCACCGGCGTCCGGCACGACGCCACCGAGGTGATCGAGGCCTGGAGGCCCCGCAGGTGGTGCAGGAACTCCTCGCGGGCCCCGGCGGTCGGGTCGGTGAGCACGCTGCCCAGCGACGTCGTGGCGGCGCGCAGGTCCAGCCCGTAGGAGAACCGGCCCTCGGCGCCGGTGACGACGATCGCGCGCACGTCCGGGTCGGCGTCGAGGGCCGCGATGACGGCGGGCAGCTCGGCGAAGAACGCCGGCGCCATCGCCCGGGCGGTCATCGACACCTCGGCCACGTGGGCCGCCGGGGTCTCGCGTGAGACGGCGAGGGTCTCGAGGTGCTCGGGCAGGGCGGCGGTGCCGGTCGCGGCCACGGACGTCATGACCCGACTAGATCACCCGAGCGGTCGGGCGTCCACCTCGCTCGTCGCCGCGCCCGCCGGCCCCGCGGGTGGTAGGCAGCGCCGCATGAGCGCCCTGACCTACGAGCACGCCCGCACCATCGTCGCCGCGGCCCTCGACCACGGCAGCCAGGCCGGCTACAAGCCGCTGACCGTCGCGGTCCTCGACACCGGCGGTCACCTCGTCGCGCTGGGCCGCGCCGACGGCTCGGGGTTCCTGCGCCCGGACGTGGCGATCGCCAAGGCGCACGGCGTGATCGGGCTGATGATGGACAGCCGCGCGATCGCCGCCCGGGCGTCCGACTCGCCGGAGTTCTTCACCTCCGTCGCCGCGCTCGCGGGCGGCAAGGTCTTCTCGGTGCCCGGTGGGGTGTTCGTCTGCGACGCCGCCGGGGAGGTCATCGGGGCGGCCGGTGCCTCCGGAGACGCCTCGACGGCTGACGAGGAGGCGGTCGTCGCGGGCATCGAGGCGGCGGGCCTGGTCGCGCGGACCGGCACGGAGGCCTGAATCGGCGCCGCCCTTCCCGAGGTGAGTGAACGGCGCCGTCCGCGCACCTGACGTCAGCAACATGCCGTTGCTGCCGCTGAGGACCGGCAGCTCAGCCGCGGCTCGGGTGGACCACCGCCTTGAGCGCCAGCGGGTCCCGGCGTGCCGCGAGCAGCGCCCCGACGGCGTCCTCCAGCGGGTGGTGGGAGGTGACCATCGAGTCGAGCCGGATGCGCCCGGAGGCGGCCAGCTCGATCGCCGCCGGGTAGACATGGGCGTACCGGAAGGTCCCCTTGACCACGAGCTCGCGGGCCTGCACGACGTCCAGCGGCAGGGTCACCGTGGCGCCGGTGCCGATCAGGACCACCGTCGCCGCCGGCGCCGCCGCCGCCACCGCCAGGTCGACCGCCGGTTGGACGCCGGTGCACTCCAGCACGACGTCGGCCTGCCCCAGCACCTCGCCGACCGCCGCCAGCGCCGTGTCGTGGTCGTTCGCGTCCACCGTCGCCGTCGCGCCGTACTCGGTGGCCGCCTCCCGCCGCAGCGCCATCACGTCGGTGACGACGACCGCCGACGCGCCGCGCGCGAGCGCCACCTGCAGGCACAGCAGCCCCACCGGGCCCGCGCCGCTCACCAGCACCCGCGTGCCGGGCCCGATGTCGGCCTTCGCCGCGGCGTGCAGCGCCACCGAGAGCGGCTCGATGAGGGCGGCGGCCTCGTCGGAGAGCGCGTCCGGCACCGGGTGCGCGCGGTGCGCCGGCACCACCACGTACTCCGCGAACGATCCGTCGATCGGCGGCGTCGCGAAGAACGCGATCTGCGGGCACAGGTGGTAGCGACCCCGGCGGCACTGCTCGCAGCGCCCGCACTCGGCCTGCGGCTCGACCGCGACCCGGGTCCCGACAGCGGGCGCCTCCACCCCGGGCCCGACGGCCGAGACCACCCCCGAGGTCTCGTGACCGAGCACCAGCGGGGCGTGCATGACGAAGCCGCCGATACGCCCGTGGTCGTAGTAGTGCACGTCGGAGCCGCAGACGCTCACCGCGCGCACCGCCACCTGCACCTGCCCCGACCCCGGCTCCGGGACCTCGCGCTCCTCGAGGACCACGTGGTCCGGCTCGGTCAGTACCGCCACCCGCTGCATGGCGCCCAGTCTGGATGAACCTGGCCCACAATGGAGCGATGACCGCCACGACCAGCGCTGCGCAGGCCCGCGTCGTCGCGGACCTGCGGGCCGTCCTGCCCGGCGACCGGATCGTCGACGACCCGGACGTGCTGGCCTCCTACGCCCATGACGACGCCGAGTGGGCGCCGTGGGAACTGCCGGCGGCGGTGGTGCGCCCGCTCGACGCGGCCCAGTGCCAGGCCGTGGTGCAGGCCTGTCTGCGCCACGGCGTGCCCGTGGTCCCCCGCGGCGCGGGCACCGGGCTGTCCGGGGGCGCCAACGCGACCACCGGGAGCGTCGTGGTCTCGCTCGAGCAGATGACCCGCGTCCACGAGATCGACCCGGCGGAGCGCCTCGCCGTCGTCGAGCCCGGGGTCGTCAACGACGACCTGCGCGCAGCGTGTGCCGCCCAGGGGCTCTGGTACCCGCCCGACCCGGCGAGCTCGCCGTGGTCGACCATCGGCGGCAACGTCGCCACCAACGCCGGCGGCGTGTGCTGCGTGAAGTACGGCGTGACCCGGGACTACGTGCTCGGCGTCCAGGTGGTCAACGGCCTCGGTGAGCTGGTGCGGCTGGGCCGTCGCACCGCCAAGGGTGTGGCCGGGCTCGATCTCGCCGGGCTGATGGTCGGCTCCGAGGGCACCCTCGGGCTGATCACCGAGGTCACGGTCAAGCTGCGCCCGTCGCGCGCGCCGGAGCACACCGTGGCGGGCTACTTCGGCTCGATCATCGACGCCGGGCGCGCCGTCGCCGCCATCACGGCCGACGGCCTGACCCCGAGCGCGCTGGAGCTCGTCGACCGGACCTGCCTCGAGGCCGTCGACGCCTGGAAGAACATGGGCCTGTCCGCGGACGCCGACGTCGTCCTGCTCGGCCGGTCCGACGCCCCGGGCGCGGCCGGGCTCGCGGAGGCCGAGGCGATGCTCGCCCACTTCGACGCGGCCGGGGCGACCTTCAGCGCGCAGGCGGCGGACGCCGAGGAGGCCGACGCGCTCTTCGCCGCCCGCCGCCTGGCCTACCCCGCCCTCGAGCGCCTCGGCCCGGTGCTCACCGAGGACGTCTGCGTCCCCCGCGCCGCCGTGCCCGAGATGCTCGCCCGCATCCAGGCCATCGGCGAGCGCTTCGAGACCACCATCGCCAACCTCGCCCACGCCGGCGACGGCAACCTCCACCCGCTGCTCATCACCCCGGTCGGCGACGAACCCGCCCGGGAACGTGCCCAGGCCGCGTTCGAGCAGATCCTCACCGACGCCCTCGACCTGGGTGGCACCATCACCGGCGAGCACGGCGTCGGGCTGCTCAAGCGCCACGGGCTCGAGGCCGAGCAGACCCCCGAGGTCCTCGCCATGCAACGCGCCGTCAAGGCCGCCCTCGACCCGCACGGCATCCTCAACCCCGGCAAGATCGTGTGATCACGCTCGCCGCCGTACCAGCCTCGACCTCGACCCCGCCGTGGTTCCGCTTTCTGGGAGCGACACGCGCAAGCGGCGCCACGACTCGCGACCAGGATGTGGATCTTCATCTGACCAGGACGGACCGCGGCTCCATCAGGCCCTCGGCGGGCTGCCCGGGGCCTCGATGCGTGCCGCCATCCACGGCAGCACGTCGGAGAAGGCCGTCGACGCGAACTGCCAGGAGTGACGGCCCGGCTGCGTCGCCACGGTGCAGGCGATGTCGCGGGTCTGGGCCTGCGCGCACAGCGCCCGGGCCTCGGGCAGCTCCTGCCCGGTCGCTCCCCCGCCGCCGCGCCCGCCGATCCCGGCGTTCGTCCCGTTGCCCCCACCGAAGCTGCCCGGCGGGCGCTGCCCCGGCGGTCGCCCGGGACCGGCCCCGGGAGGACGGTGCCCGCCGCCGAACCCGCCGGCCGCGTCGGAGGAGTCGTCGAACCACCCGGCGGTGTCGGCGTACGGGGCGTGGGTCGCGAGCAGCGTCGCCGGGTCGTACTGCGCCCACGCGGCGGCGTTCCCGCCGTAGAGGCGGTCGATGGTCTGCTGCTTCGTCCCGATCTCCGGGCCGGCGTCGCCCGCGATGTCGTCGAAGGAGTCGATGAGCTCCGGGTGCATGACGGCGAGGTCGACCGCGCAGGTGCCGCCCATCGACCACCCGACCACGCCCCACGCCCGCGGGTCTCGGGAGACGCCGTAGGTCTGCTCGACGAACGGGATGACGTCCTTCGTCAGGTGCGAGGCGGCGTTGCCCCGGGGCCCGTCGACGCACTCGGTGTCGTTGTTGAACGTGCCCCCGGCGTCGGGGAAGACCAGGACCGGCGCCACGCCGCCGTGCACGGCCGCGTACTGGTCGGCGATCTGCACGGCGTTCCCGACGCGGATCCAGTCGCCCGGGGTGTTGAACTCACCGGCGATCATCATGATCGCGGGCAGAGCGGGGCGCGGGCCGGGCGCGAACCACGCCGGCGGGAGCCAGACGTCCTCGGTGCGGTGCGCGAAGCCGCTGGCAGTGTCGGGGATCGAGACGCTGACGACGGCGCCGGTCGGCCTCGGCGTGCCGATCATCGAGGGCAGTGCCGCGGCGTCGACCTGGTCCGGGAACGCCCCCGCCGTGACCTCGGCCCACCCCTCCTGGACCGTCGTCACGTAGCCGACCCACTGGTTCAGCACCAGCGCCACGCACGCCAGCGCCAGCGGCACGACCAGCACCGACAGCACCCGCCGCCACCACCGCGAGGGCCCCCACACGACGACGACCGCCACGACCGCCGCCACCGCCAGACCCACCCACACCCACAACAGCGCCGGCGCCGGATCGGACGCCAGCCCGCTCCCGGAGAAGGCCCCGGCCGCCGCGAACGCCCCCGCGGCGCCGAGCACCACCACCGCGGCGAGCCGCACCAGCGGACGCCGCACCGGCGCCCGTCGTCGGGACCAGGACGAGGGGCGCGGGACCAGGGGGGCCAGCACCACGAGCAGCAGGAGCGCGACGATCGCCTGCGCCGCCCACGGGAGCCACCCGTCGAGCAGGGACAGGCCTCGCTGATAGCCCGTCACCGGTCGGGCTCCGCTGCGCTGCGGCGCTGAGGACGCACGACGACGAGCCTGCCCGCCCGGCGTGACCGCGCGGTGTGATCGGCCCCGGGGCGAGCTGTGGGTGTGCTGTGAACCCCGGGCGTAGTGCTCATGACCACGAGCACGTGCGACCGCTCGCGGGACCGCCCCTCCTGGGACGAACGACTCGTTCGTGGCGTCTATGTGCACGAACGAGTCGTTCGTCCCGGCGGGATTGGGGTGGGCCGCCCGGCGGCCGGCCCCCATCGATCAGGGGCACACCGCGCAGGCCGCCGGGCCCTTGTCCTCAGGGGGCCCGCCGGAGCGCGCTGGGCGGCACGGGACGATGACGCCATGGACGGGGGTCGAGGGTGGGTCGCCCGCCTGCTGGCGGTGCTCGTGGTGACCCTGGGCGCGTCCGGGCTGGCCGGGGCGCTGGTGCTCGACGGCGCGGCGGGTGTCGAGGCCCGGACCGCGCTGCTCGCCGCGGTCCGGCCGGCAGGGCCGCCCGCCGTCGCACCCGCCGTCGCACCCGCCGTCGCACCGGCCGCCCCACCGGCCGCCCCACCGGCCGCCGCCGACTCCCCCCGTCCCGCCCCGGCCGCGGCACCCGACCTCCCGCCCCGACTGGCGAGCCTCCCGGCGTCGACGACCCAGGCGATCCTCGTGGACGCGCCCTCCCCGGGCTCGACCACCGCGACCGTCTCCGCGTGGACGCGCTCCGGGAACGGCTGGACCCCGTTCCTCCTGCCGACCCCGGCGTTCCTGGGCACCGACGGGATCGGGCCCGCGAGCGAGCGGGCGGCCCGCACCCCGGCCGGCACCTTCACGGTCACTCAGGCCTTCGGGCGGCTCGCGAACCCCGGCACCGCGCTGCCCTACGCCCGGGTCGGCCCGGACGACTGGTGGGTCGGGGACAGCGCGAGCCGCGAGTACAACACCCACCAGGTCTGCGCACCCGGCCGCTGCCCGTTCGACGAGCGCGCGTCGGAGAACCTCGACGCCGCGGGCCACGCCTACGACCACGCCATCGTCATCGACGCCAACACGGACCCGGTCCGCCCGGGCGCGGGCTCGGCCTACTTCCTGCACATCGGGGACCACGCGACGGCGGGCTGCGTCGCCACCGACGAGGGCACCGTCGTCCGCCTCCTGCGCTGGCTGGCCCCGGGCGCACACCCGATGATCAGCCTTGGGTCCCCCTGACGGCCGCCGTCGCGCCGGTCGGGGAGCCCACGCACGGCGGGCCCCAGAGCCCCCGCCCCGCGGCGCGGGCCCGGTCGGCGGCGGCGCGGACGGCGGGCATGCGCTCCGGCGGGGCGTCGGCGGAGTAGCTGCTCACGACGCCGGCCTCGGCCCCGAGCACCGCGTAGTCGTCACCCTGCGACAGCGTCACCCACGCCAACGCGCGGGAGAACCGGTCGGAGCGCCCGTCCCCGGTCAGCGTCACGGCGCGTCCGGCGAGGGTGCGGCGCGCGAACTGCAGGGCCTCGTCGGCGTAGCAGCTCTCCGGCGGCTGAACCCCCAGCGCCCGGACCCGCAGCGCCCGGCCGTCCTCGAACCGGACGTCCATCGTCACCGGGTCGGCGACGGCGAGCACGGTCGCCGGCGTCCCGTCGGTGGGGTCCGGGGCGGCGCCGGGCGGCGCGGTCACCGCGGCCGCCGACGGCGGCGCGGCGGTGGGACCGCCGGAGCCGCCGCCCATCGCCCCGGTCAGTACCGCGACGGCCGCGATCAGGCCGACCAGGGACGCCGTCCCGAGGACGATCCGGGCCGGCGTTCCTGGGGTCACGCACGTCAGTGTGACGCACCGTGAAAAGATCCTCGCAGGAGGTCACCCCCGGTAGCGTCGGGTCCCGCGCACGGGCAGGTTCCGCACCCCGAGGACCCCCCGCGGGTAGGGGCGCAGGGTGTCCGCGGCGTGTGCGGTCGGGGCGAGCGTGGTGTAGCGGGCGGTCAGCTCCTCCAGCGCGACGCGGCTCTCCAGGCGGGCCAGCGGGGCGCCGAGACAGAAGTGCACTCCGTGCCCGAACGCGGCCTGCGCGCCGCCCCCGATCCCCCGATCCAGGACGAACGTCTCTGGATCGGGGAACGCCCGCTCGTCGTGGTTGGCGGAGAGCAGCGACGGCAGCACGAACCGGTCGGCCGGGATCGTCACGCCGGCGACCTCGACGGGGCGGATGGTCACGCGGCCGGTCTGGGTGAACGGGCTGCGCAGCCGCAGCACCTCCTCGAGCGCCGCGGGGATCGTCGTCGGGTCCTCGGCGATGACGGTCCAGGGGTCACGGCCGTCGGCGAGGGGGTGGTCGGCAGCCAGTGGATGATCATGAAAGGTGCGGATCGCGTTGCCCAGCAGCACCGTCGTCGTGATGTGCCCGGCAAGCAGCAGCAGGAGCGAGAAGTTGGCCGCCTCCTCGTCGTCGAGCATCACCGGCGTCCCGTCCGTGACGACCTCCGCGGTGACCAGCGCGGTGATGAGGTCGTCCCCGGTGGTGCCGTCGGCGACGGCCGCGCGCCGCTCCTGTACCGCCGCGACCAGGTACGCGCGGATGTCGGCCATAGCGGCGTCGACCCGCGGAGCGAGCTCGGGATCGGTCGGGTCATCGACCTGCATGGAGAACAGCCGGTCGGCCCAGCCGCGGAAGGTCTCGTGGTCGGCGGCGGGCAGGCCGAGCATCTCGGCGATCACGGTCACCGGGAGCGGGAACGCGAGGGCGTCGACGAGGTCGAACTCCTCCGCGGCGCCGGCCTCGACCAGGTCGTCGAGCAGGCTGCGGGTGATCGCCCGGATCCGCGGTTCGAGGGCGGCGACCCGCTTCGGGGTGAACGCCGAGGAGACGACGGCGCGCATCCGGCGGTGCTCGGGCGGGTCGAGCTGGGTGAGCATGCCGCGGTTGACCTTCTTCACCACCGGCGAGAGCCGGCCGGAGTCCGACGAGAACGTCGCCGGGTCGCGCAGGACGGCGTGCACGTCGGCGTGCCGGAACACGTGGTACATGCCGAACCGGTCACGCCACACCGGGGACTCGTCGCGCATCCGCGCGAGCCAGGAGAGCAGCGCGGGCTCGTCGATGGTGTCCGGGGCGGCCTGGTCGGCGGGCGCGAGCTCGGGTGGCTCGGCTGCCGAAGGCGTCGGTGCAGCACTGGTCATGACCCCTCCTCAGGGGCAGCGGGTAGGGACCGGCCCAGCTCGGTGAGCAGGCCGGAGTAGTGGGCGTCGACCTCCGCGGCCGCGACCGCCAGGGCGTCGCGGGGCGGGAGCTCGGCGGGCTCGAACGCGCGGCGCACGACGAGGCCGAGGGCGGCGGCGCGCTCGTGCAGGTCCGCACCGCCGACGAGGTCCTCGCCGAGGAAGAAGCCCAGGCTGGTGGCCGCGAGGCGGTAGTACAGCGTGGGATCGGCGGCCGGGTCGTCGGCGAGCAGCCCGTGGCGGTACAGCAGCTCGAGGTGGCGCGGCTGGTGGGCCGCCGCGCCCACGGTCACCGACCGACCGATCACGGTGTCCGACGCGAGCGCGCCGAGCAGGCCCGCGTCGCCGGTGTAGAGCGCCCGCGCGAGCGGCCGGCGCATGATCGCCAGGAACGACTCGGACAGGGTGCGGTGCAGCACGACGTGGCCCGGGTCGGCCCGCAGCGCGGCCAGGTGCTCCCGGCCGACCGCGATCCCCTCCCACACGAGCACCGCCCCGAAGAGCTCGAGCTTGCTCGGCCAGTGCAGGTAGACCGTGCCCTTCCCGACGCCGGCGCGCTCCGCGACGTCGGCGACGGTCACGCGGCGATAGCCGTGGGCCCCGAGCAGCTCGCCGGCCGCGTCGAGGACCCGGTGGGCGCGCGCGTCGCTCATCCCGGCCTCCTCGCCGTGGTGACCAGATGACAGATCTGGTCAGACGGTCACGTTAGACCCGTGGCGACCGTCCGGGAAGAGGGACGCTTCCGGATCCCCGGAAGCGGAGCTATACGCTCTCCGCGATGACGCACGAGTCGAACGCCCGGACCGGCACGGTCGAGGTGCACCCGTGAGCGCGCCGGGGATCTCGGGTGACTCCGGGGTGCCGGACGCCGCGGTCGAGTGGTTCCGCCGCTCGGTGCCCGGCATCTCGGGCGACGTCAGCTTCGAGCGCATCACCGGCGGGAGATCCAACCTCACCTACCGGGTCAGCGACGAGGCCGGCACCACGTGGGCGCTGCGCCGGCCGCCGCTGGGCGGGGTGCTCGAGACCGCGCACGACATGGGCCGCGAGTGGCGCTTCCTGTCCGCCCTCGCCCCCACCGACGTGCCGGTGCCCACACCGGTCGCATTCTGCGACGACCGCGACGTGGCCGGCGTCGACTTCTACGTCATGGACTTCGTCGCGGGCCGGGTGCTGAACAGCCTCGCCGACGGCGAGCGGGTGCCGGAGAGCGCGAAGGCCCGCATCGGCGAGTCGACGATGGACGTGCTCGTCGCCCTGCACGCGGTGCAGCCCGCCGAGGTCGGGCTCGACGACCTCGCCCGGCCCGGCAACTTCGTCGAGCGCCAGCTGCGTCGCTGGCACCGGCAGGCGCACTCCTCGGCGCTCGAGGACCTCTCGGCGATCGACGCAGCCCACGACGCGCTCGCCGAGCGCATCCCCGAGGTCCCGCCGAACCGCATCGCCCACGGCGACTACCGCACGGGGAACATCTCCTACTCCGAGGCCGGCGAGGCGGTCGCGGTCTTCGACTGGGAGCTCGCCACGATCGGCGACCCGTACTGCGACCTCGGGCACCTGCTCGTGTCGTGGTCGGAGCCGGACGACGAGGTGCCCGCGGCGCTGTCGGGCCCGACGGGGGCGGGCGGCTTCCCGACCCGATCGCAGCTGATCGACCGGTACGAGACCGGCACCGGGGTCGGGCTCCCCGACATCGACTTCTACGTCGCGTTCGCGCGCTGGCGGGCGGCGTGCATCCACGCCGGGGTCTGGACCCGCTACCAGGCCGGCGACATGGGCGAGACCGCGGACGTCGACGAGGTCACCGGCCCGGAGGCCATCGACGAGCAGGCCCGGGCGGCGCTGGCGCAGCTGCGCGCCTGACCCCCGCCGTCAGGAACGGACCACCGGCCCCGCCTCCGGCGCCGTCGCCGCGGGTGAGGCCGCGGGGTGGTGAGCGATCCGGTGGGCGATGTAGGTCAGCAGTCCCAGGCTGATGACCGCGAGGACGACGTAGGGGATCACCCCGCCGAAGCTGTCCCAGCAGGCGTGCAGCGCGACCGCGACGACGTAGGCGAGCACGAACCGGCCGACGGCGCGGCCGCGGTCCACCGCTCGCGGGATGGCGTAGAGCGCCGCGGCGGTGATGCCGGTCCAGGCCATGTGTCCGGCCGGGCTCATCAGACCGCGCAGCATCAGCACGTCCACGGTGCTCACGACGCTGCCGTGCGACTCGAGCAGCGTGACGAAGCCGTACCCCATCGTCTCCAGGGCGGCGAACCCCGCCCCGCACGCCACACCGAGCAGCAGCCCGTCGGCCGGCCCGAACCGCCGATGCAGCACCAGGAGCAGCACGAGCGGCACGAGCAGCTTCGCGCCCTCCTCGATGACCGCGACACCGATCATCGGCAGCGCGCCCAGGCGCTGCTCGACGTCGAACTCGAGGGTGCCGGCCACGATCGTGCCGAGCACGCCCCCGAAGAACGCCGCCGACGCCAGCATCCCGCCGCCCACCGCGTACGGCAGGCGCCGGCCCTTGATGAAGGTGACGAACGTGAAGGGGACGACGGCGGCCCCGAGCAGGATCGCCGAGGGCACGAAATTGGGGTTCTCGGTGCGGACCATCGTCCGCTCGTCGAGGACGAACAGGGCGATGCCGATCACCAGCACGAGCAGCCACGCGTGGCGCAGCAGGCGAGTGCTCATGGTCGTTCCGGTCACCGGGTCAGGGCCAGGAGCTCCCGCACCCCGGCGTCGGGCAGGTAGGCGCGCCCGATCCCGACCCCGACGCGCGGCAGGTCGCCCTCGTCGCGGTAGACCAGGTACATCGGCTCGTGACGCGGCCGGAACTTCGCCTTGAACTGGTGCAGCGACCGGAAGCCGTAGTAGGGCTCGAGCAGGGCGCCCAGCTGGTCCAGGACGCGGTCGAGCACGGGCTCCGCGGCCTCCGGGTCGCGGTCCGAGCGGGCCAGCGGCGCGCCGGAGAGCGAGACGAACCGGGCGCCCTCGGCCTGGAAGGTCAGGCACGCCGACGCGATGAGGTACTCGACGACCGCGCGGAAGCCCTCCTGGCGGCGCCGCATGACGTCGAGGGTCCAGCCGACGATCTCCCGGTCCGGCCCGTACACCGGCAGCCAGGACGTGACGCCGTGGACGGTGCCCTCGGCGTCGACGGCGAGCCCGGTGCGGACCTCGGAGTCGAGCGCCTCCTCGACGCCGCCGAGCGTGAAGCCCATCTCGGGGAGGCCCTTGTCTCCGACCCACTCCTCGGAGATCGCGCGGACCTGGGCGACGAGCGCGCGGGGCTCCTCGGAGAGGTGCACCATCTCGTGCTCGATGCCCGACTTCCCCGCCCGGTTGAACGCGCTCCGCACCGCCTGCCACGGCTTGCCCGTGAACGCGAGCCCGTCGAGGTCGATCAGGGTGTCCTCGGCGACCTGCAGGGCCCGCCATCCCTGCGCCCGGGCGACGTCGGCCAGCGCGGGCGTCGTGGAGAACAGGCACGGCACCCAGCCCGAGCGCTCGGCGAGGGCCCGGAAGTCGGTGAGGGCGTCGCCGAAGCGCGACGGCTCGACGACCGGGTCCCCGAGCGCGACCGCGACGCCGGCGTGCACGCGGTAGGCGACGATCCCGTCGGCGGTGGCCAGGTAGCGGTTCTCCGGCCAGGTCGTCATCCAGGAGATGGTCGAGCCGCCGTGGGTGTGCAGGGCGATGCGCGCAGCCCTCGGTCCGGCCGCCGGACCGGCGGTGCCGCGACGGCGCAGCGCCCGCCGCGACGGCACCGCGAACGCCGAGCGCCCGACGACGAGCCACACCAGCAGCGCGGCCCAGAGCACCGCGTTGGGCACGAACACCGCGAGCCCGTCGAGCTCGACCTGGTCCATCTGCCCGGTGGTGTGTCCCCACACGACCGCGGCGATCACGACGAGGCCGAGCAGGGTGTAGAAGGCACCCAGCACCAGGCCGACGACCCAGGCCGGGCGCCGCCCCCGTCGCAACCCCTCGGCGATCAGGAGGGAGACGACGACCGAGATGGTCGTCTCCGTGACGGTGGACTCCGAGGCCGTGTCGCCGAGCGGCCCGATCACCGGCACGACGAGGGTGACGACGCGGATCGCGGCGATGACGACGAGGCCCACCGCGGCCACGAGCCGGCGCTCCCGCCGTCCCACCCGCCGCGACGTCGGGGCGGGTGCCGCCCTCGGGCCCGCGAGGCGGCGGGCGAGCGGCAGCGCGAGGACCAGGGCGAGGGCGTGCTCGACGTCGGCGAGCCCGCCGAGGAAGAGCAGTCCCACGACGGTCACGCCCACGAGCACCAGCCGCAGCCGCAGCCGCCAGGGCGCGTGGAGCGTGATCGCACCCATCGCGAGCGCGGCGAACATGCCCGCGGAGAAGCCGGTGTCGAGGTCCCCGGCGAGCCGGCCGGCCCACTCCCAGGGCGTCGTCGCGAGGGCGAGGACGAGCGCGGTGGTCAGCAGCACCGCGGCGAGCTGGAACGCGACGGTGACCAGCGCGGTACGACGGGTCCCGCAGCGGACCTCGACCCAGCCGACCGCAACCGCGAACAGCCCGAGGGTCAGCACGTACAGGGCGGGGTGACCGGCGAGCAGCGCACCGGTGACGAGCGTCCACAGGTGCCCGGCGAGCAGGGCGGGCGGCCCGTAGGCGAGGGCGATCGCGTCCGGCCGGTCCGCCAGCGGCGACCAGAACGCCCCGGTGACGAGCCCAGCGACGACCATGGCCAGCACGACGGTCGCGGTGAACGGCACCCGTCGGACGAGGCCCACGACGGCCCGGCCCCGCTCCGCCCAGACCTCCCACCGGGTGGGTCCGGCGGTCTCCCCGCGCGCGGTGGTCACCGACATGGTCCGCTCCTCGCTCCCGCCCACAGCGATCGCGACTGGCCCGAACGGGAGTCAGCGCGGTGTCAGTGTCCGGGAAAGCGCGGCCCGGGACAACGCTTGGTGATCGGCGGTCGCTCCGCCCGCCGGGTGAACGGTCCTATCGGCGTGCTCCCCTCACTCTGACGTCGGACGTCAGCATCGTGCCGTTGCTGCCACGAGGACCTACGAGCCCGCCAGCGCACCCGTGGCCAGCCGTGCCGCCGCGAGCTCGCGGACGAGGAAGCGCTGGACCTTGCCCGTGGCGGTGCGCGGCACCGCCTCGATCTCGAGGACGTGGCTCGGCTTCTTGAACGAGGCGAGCCCCTCCCGGCACCACCCGATCAGCACCTCGGGGTCGACGACGGCGCCCTCCGCGGGCACCACGCACGCGACGGTCCGGTCGAGCCCGTCGTCGTCGGGAACGCCCACGACGACCACCTCGCCGACCGACGGGTGCAGCACCAGCCGCTCCTCGACCTCCATCGGCGTGACCCAGATGCCGCCGACCTTGAGGACGTCGTCGGTGCGGCCCAGGCACTGGTAGGTGCCGTCGGGGTTGCGGACGTAGGTGTCGCCGGTGCGCATCCACTCGCCCTCGAAGACGCGGCGGTTGACGTCGGTGCGGCACCAGTAGCCGGTGCACAGCGAGTCGGCGCGCAGGTAGAGCGTGCCCTTCGTGCCGTCCGGCACCACCGACCCGTCGTCGTCGCGGATCTCGACCTCGTAGCCGGGCACCGGCACCCCCGAGGTGCCGGGGACGACCTCGCCGGGCCGGTTCGACAGGTAGATGTGCAGCGCCTCGGTGGAGCCGATGCCGTCGAGCACCTCGACCCCGAACCGGTCGCGCATCCCGACGACCATCCGCGCCGGCAGCGCCTCCCCCGCACTGACCCCCCGGCGGACGCGGCGGAACGTGTCGTCGGGCAGGTCGCTGGCGAGCAGCGGCCCGTAGACGCTGGGACTGCCGTAGAACAGCGTCACCGGCTGGGTGGTCACGACCTCGGCGATCGCCGCCGGGGACGGCCGACCCGGCGCGAGGACCGCTGAGGCCCCGACCGAGAGCGGGAAGAACATCGAGTTCCCGATCCCGTAGGCGAAGAACAGCTTGGCGACCGAGAAGCACACGTCGTCGGCGTGGATCCCGAGTACCTGCGCGCCGTAGGTCTCACAGACGGTGCGGATGTCGGCGTGGCGGTGCATCGCGGCCTTGGGCGTGCCCGTCGTGCCGCTGGTGTAGAGCCACAGCGCCGGTGACTCGTCCCAGGTCGGGTAGAGCGAGGTGTCTCCGCCCGCCCCGGCCGCGACCAGGTCCGCCCAGCTGCGGGTGCGAACGGCGTAGCCCGCGAGCGGGTCGGGGTCGCTCACCGCCACGTTGGCGGGGGTGACGACGACGTCGAGCAGGTCCGGCCGGTCCTCGGCCGCGTGCGCCACGGCCTGCCGGGTGACCTCACCGAACTCCGGGGAGCACAGCAGCACGGGCGCGCGGGCGTCGATGACGAGCTTGGCGAGCTCGGCGCCGCGCAGCATCGTCGACACCGGGGCCGCGACCGCCCCGATCCGCATCGCCGCGAGGATGGCGGTGAACAGCTCGACGCCGTCCGAGCAGCACATGAGCACCCGCTGTTCGGGGCGCACACCGAGGGCACGCAGCCCCGCGGCGACGCTTCGGACCTCCCCGGCGAGCGTCTCGTAGTCGAGCTCGCGCACGCCGTCGGGGACGATCGCGCGGATCGCGGGCCGGCCGCCGGCGCCGGGGGTGCTCAGGTGGCGGTCGACGAGGTACTGGGACGCGTTGAACTGCTGGTGGTGGGACAGCACATCAACCGCCTCGGGGCCAGAGGTGCGCTCCGCGCTTGTGAGCACTAATCCGCCGTATAGGACGGATTAGTGCTCACGGGCGCGAAGCGCACCTAGTGGAAGTGCACGTACTCGTAGTCGACGGGCTTGTCGTTGATACCCGTCGAGGGCGGAGCGATCCAGCCCGCGATCCTGCCCGGCTCGAGGACGGGGTGCATCAGGCTGCGGACGTGGGTCTTGTCCACCTCGGTGGGCAGCCACTGGTCCTTGCTCGCGTTCCACTCGGACTCGGAGATCACCCGGCCGTCGGGGCTGATGTACGCGTCGGCGAACGCGCCCACCCGCCGGTTGAAGCCCACGTGCGGCAGCGTCAGCTCGGCGTCGATGCCGGCCTTGGCGAGGATGCGGTTCCAGCGCTTGAGCCCGGTCTGGCAGTCGTTGATGTACTCGTGGCGCAGGTCCTGGTTGAGCGCGAGCAGGGCCGGGACCTCGTTGTGGGTGACCTGGCCGTCCTTGAACGCGTCGACGTGGCCGGCGTCGTCGGTGAGCTGGTGGTCGTCCTCGCGGCGCTCCTCCTGCCAGCGCCCCTTCAGGCCCGCGGTGAAGTAGTTCGCGGCGTTGGTCGAGGACTCGTTGCCGAAGAGGTCCAGCGACACCGTGTAGTGGAAGTTGATGTACTTCTGGATCATCGTCAGCGGGATGCCACCGGCGCCGGCGACCTCCTCGGTGTCGTGGTCGGCCATCAGCTCCGCGGTCCGGCGCACGATGCGGTCGATGCCGGTGGTGCCCACGAACATGTGGTGGGCCTCCTCCTTGAGCATGAACTCGCAGGTCCGGCTCAGGGGGTCGAAGCCCGACTCCTTCAGCGTCCCGAGCTGGTACTTGCCGTCCCGGTCGGTGAAGTAGGTGAACATGTAGAACGACAGCCAGTCCGGCGTCTCCTCGTTGAAGGCCCCGAGGATGCGCGGCGAGTCGTCCGACCCGGAGTTGCGCGCCAGCAGCTGGTCGGCCTCCTCGCGCCCGGCCCGCCCGAAGTAGGCGTGCAGCAGGTAGACCATCGCCCAGAGGTGGCGGCCCTCCTCGACGTTGACCTGGAACAGGTTGCGCATGTCGTAGAGGCTCGGTGCGGTGGCTCCGAGGAAGCGCTGCTGCTCGACCGAGGCGGGCTCGGTGTCGCCCTGGATGACGATCAGGCGCTGCAGGTCGGCCCGGTACTCGCCGGGCACCTCCTGCCAGACCGGCTCGCCCTTGTGCTCACCGAACGCGATCCGCCGGTCCGGGTCGTGCTCGGAGAGGAACACGCCCCACCGGTACTCGTTCATGGGGACGTGGTCGAAGTGCGCCCACCCGTCACGCCCGACGTCGACCGCGGTGCGCAGGTAGACGTCCTTGGTGTCGACGGCGGGGCCCATGTCGGCCCACCAGTCCAGGAAGTTGGGCTGCCAGCGCTCGAGGGCGCGCTGCAGCTTGCGGTCACCGGCGAGGTCGACGTTGTTCGGGATCTTCGCGTCGAAGTCGATCTTCGGGCGTGCAGAGGTCATGGTGGCTCCTTCGCGCTTCGCGCCCGTGCGTGCGTTTCCGTGTCCGGACACGGAAACGCACACACGAGACCGCAGGTCAAACTCGCTTCTGGTCGAAGTCGGCCTTGCGGCCGGTGCCGTACTTCCGCAGCGCGCCCTCGGGGCCGCTCGCGTTGGGCCGAACGAAGATCCAGTTCTGCCACGCGGTGAGGCGGCCGAAGATCCTGGTCTCCATGGTCTCGGGGCCGACGAACCGGTGGTTGGCCTCCATCCCGGTCAGCGCGTCGGGGCTCAACGAGGCCCGCTCCTCGAGCAGGATGCGGATCTCGTCGGTCCAGTCGATGTCGTCGGGGGCGTCGGTGACCAGGCCCAGGTCGTCGGCGTCGGCCCCCGTCAGCTCCTCGCCGCGCTTCTCGCGCACGGCCTCGAGGGCCTCGTCGTCGCCGTAGAAGCGGCTCTCGAGCCGGGTCAGCCCGTTGCCCATCGGGAAGGTGCCGAACTGCGCGTCGGTGACCACGATCGTCGCCGGGTCCTCCGCGGCCGCGCCCGAGGGCAGCGTCGCGTCGTCGTCCTCCTCGAAGGTCCCCTCGAGCATGTACTGCCGGTCGCACGCCAGCGCCAGCTCGAGGAACGGCCCGGCGAAGCAGCTACCGGGCTCGATCAGCGCGATGAGGCTGCGGCTGGTGACGTCGAGGCGCTTGAGGACCCGTTTGAGGTAGCGGGTGGTCTCGGCGACCAACCAGTCGTCCTGGTGCTCGGCGATCAACCGGTCGGCAGCCAGCGCCGCCTCGGTCGGGCCCTCGGTGAGCAGCAACCAGGTGCCGATCTCGAGCTCGTTGGTGCGCAGCCGCAGGATCGCGTCGTCGAGCTCGCGCACGATCGCCAGCAGCGGATGGGCGGCCCCCTGCTCGTCCATCGCGGCCGGGTCGGCGGTGAGCGTGTCGGGCACGGCGACGACGACGGTGGCCGTGCGCGCCTCGCGGTCGAGGGTGACCCGCACGTGGTCGTAGGTGATCGCGTCGTCTGTGTCGCTGCGGTTCAGCGGGGTGAGGCTGATGCCCTGGACCTCCGCGGGCCTCGTGCTCGCCTCGGCCGCCTGGTGCGCCCGCTCGGCCACCACGCGGTCCCACTCCCGACGCGGCACGACCTCGTCGACGAGCTTCCACTCGACGGCCTTGCGCCCGCCGAAGCCCTCGGACTTGGTGGCGAACACGTCGGCGCGGTCCTTGCGGACGCGGCGCTTGTCGATCACGCGGGTCAGTCCGCCGGTGCCGGGCAGGACACCGAGCAGCGGGACCTCGGGCAGGCTCACCGTGCTCGACCGGTCATCCACCAGCAGGATGCGGTCGCACGCCAGGGCCATCTCGTAGCCGCCGCCGGCCGCAGTGCCGTTGAGCGCCGCGATCCAGGTCTGGCCCGCGTCGGTCATGTCCTCGATGCCGTTGCGGGTCTCGTTAGTGAACTTGCAGAAGTTCACCTTCCACGGGTGGCTCGACCCGGCGAGCATCCGGATGTTCGCGCCGGCGCAGAAGTTCGAGTCCTTGCCGCTGGTCAGCACGATGCTGCGGACACCCGGGTGCTCGAAGCGCAACCGCTGGGTCAGGTCGTAGAGCTCGATGTCGACCCCGAGGTCGTAGGAGTTCAGCTTGAGCTCGTAGCCCGGGACGATGCCGCCGTCCTCGTCCACGTCGAGGTACACCCACGCCGTCTCGCCGTCGACGGTGAACCGCCAGTGCCGGTAGTGCTCCGGGCCGGTGTCGAAGTCGACGTGCGGCGCGGCGTCCTCCCCGACGGCGTTGACCGGCTCCTCCAGGACCGTCACCGTGAGACCTCCCCTTGTCGTCCGAGCCACATTCTACGAGACTCTGACGACAGGGGGAAGAGGCGTAGACATTCCGTGGACGTGTCGAGGAGGGGCTGACGGTGACCGAGGGCCGACCCGAGCTGACCTGGACGGCGGAGCCCACACCGTGCTGGGACGAGGACAAGGCGGCGGCCTTCTCCCCCGCGGGGCCGACCGTGCACGGCCTCGGGACGCCGGCGGTGGGCGACGCGCTCGGCGACGCCTGGTGGCGGGCCGAGACCGGCGACGGCCAGGTCGCCGCGTTCGGCCGCCTCGACGACACGTGGGGCGACGCCGAGGTGCTCGTCGCCGTGGTCCCGGCGTTCCGCGGACGGGGTGTCGGTGCTTGGGCGATGGACCGGCTCGGCGAGGAGGCCGCCTCCCGCTCGCTGAACTACGTCTACAACGTCGTCCCGGTCGGCCACCCCGACCGGGAGGCCGTGGCCGCGTGGCTCGCCGGCCAGGGCTTCCACGCGCGCGACACCGGGGAGCTCCGCCGCCGGGTCACCGTCCGGGCAGCGACGATGGGCTGACGCCTCGTGCGTGCGTTTCCGTGTCCTGACACGACAGAGACACAGCACGCCGATAGGGCACGCACACTCCGTCAGCCCATCGTCTTCGCGCCGTCGAGGGCCTCGCGGACGATGTCGGCGTGGCCCGCGTGCTGGGCCGTCTCGGCCATGATGTGCAGCAGCACCCGGCGCACCGACCGGGACGCGCCCGGCTCGAACCACGGCGCCTCGGGCAGCGGGTAGGAGACGTCCAGGTCGGCGTCCACCACGAACGCCTCGGTCTCCGCCGCGACCCGGGCGTAGTGCGCGAGCACCGAGTCCAGGGTCTCGTCGCCGATCAGGTTGAACTCGTCGTGGCGCAGGTCGCCCTCGGCCAGCCGCTGCTGGATCACCGGGTCGGTCCAGTCGATGTCGTTCCAGGCCCCGCCGTCCATGGCACCGGGGTCACCCTGGGCGAAGCGCAGCCAGCTCGCCTCGGTGTCGGCGACGTGCTTGATCAGGCCCGCGAGGTTGAGCACCGACACCGTGGTGCGCCGGGTGGCCTGCTCCTGGTCGAGCCCCTGCACCGTCTGCAGGAGGAAGCCCCGCTGGACCCGCAAGGACTCCACGAGGTCGCGGCGCTCGCCGGTGAGCGAGTCGAGGTCGACGGCGGGCGTGTGGGTCATGGTCACGGTGTCCTCCCTGTTCGTGCTGGTGAGGACCACGCTAGGACCAGAGGCGGTCAGCTTCTGTCCTATTTGCCAGCAGGAATGGCGCCGAGTGGGCCCGGAGGGCTCCCACAGCAGCCATGGAGGTCCACTCGACGGCGGGCGGCCCACCGAGTGGACCCGCAGGGCTCCCACACCAGCCGTGGGAGCCCACTCGACGCCGCGGCTCAGCCCAGCGCCGGCAACAGCACCTGCGCGACCTGCTCCCCCAGCGCTCGCGGTGAGAGCGGGCCCGAGGGGTCGTACCACTTGTAGACCCAGTTCGCCGCGCCCAGGCAGGTGTTGACGAAGGCCTTCGGCGTCATCGGCAGCTCCCGCCCGCTCGCCGAGAGCTGCGCGAGGACCACCTCGAGCACCACCGCCTCGTACGCCCGACGCCGCTCCAGGATCGGCGCGGCGAGGTCGGGCGGCAGCTCCGACTCCTCCTCGAAGCGAATCTTCAAGAGGTCCTGGTGCTCGCAGGTGTACGCGACCCGCTCGACGATCAGCCCCCGCACGGCCTCCCGCGGTGAGGGCGCGGCCGCGACGATCTTCCGGGCGCTCTCCAGGCTCTCGTCGAGCACCTCCTCGTAGACCTGCACGAGCAGGTCCTGCTTGGTGCGCACGTAGTGGTAGAGCGCGGGCTTCGAGAGACCGACCCCCTCGGCGATGTCGTTCATCGAGGCCGCCCGGTAGCCGCGGCGGCTGAAGACGTCGACGGCCGCGGCCAGGATGCGCCTGCGCTGCTCCTCGGCCCGGCTCCCGCCGGCCGATCCCGGCTCGCGAGCCGCCATGCACACCTCCGCGCTCCCGCCTCAGCCGAGAGCTTGACCCTGCAGTGTGAGCCAGCATACGTTCGTCCGACCGGTCGGTCGAACATCGACATTCCCCCATGGGCAGGAGCGGGTATGGCCTTCGAGCTGGACGAGGCGCACGAGGACTTCCGGGCGAGCGTCCGGGCGTTCACCGACCAGCGCGTCCGTCCCGTCGTCGACGAGGGCGAGCGCGCCGGGCGCCCGCCGGAACGGCTCTGGAAGGAGATGGGCGACGCCGGGCTGCTCGGCCTGCTCACTCCCCCGGACCTCGGGGGCTCCGCTGGCGAGGGCGGCGAGTGCACCGCGGTCACCGTGCTCGCCGAGGAGCTCTCCCGCGCCTGCGGCGGCATCGCGGTGAGCGCGCTGGTCAGCGCCTACATGGCCGGGCCGCACCTGGTCCGCTACGGCACCCCGGAGCAGCAGCAGCACTGGGTCCCCGCCCTCGCGGCGGGCACCGCGATCGCCGCCATCGCCGTCACCGAGCCGGGCGCGGGTTCCGACGTCGCCGGCATCACGACGAAGGCCCGACGCAATCAAGGGGAGCACACCGATAGGCAGGGCTGGGTGCTCGACGGCCGCAAGATGTTCATCACCAACGCCGGGCTCGCCGACGTGATCGTCGTCGGCGCGAAGACCTCCCCCGAGGCCGGTCACCGCGGGATCACCACGTTCGTCGTTCCCGCCGACACCCCGGGCCTGTCCCTCGGGGCGCCGCTGCAGAAGATGGGGTGGCACTCCTCGGACACCCGCGAGGTGATCCTCGACGGGGTCACGGTCCCCGACGACGCCGTGCTCGGCGGCCCGGACCGCGGCTTCTACCAGATCATGACCGCCTTCCAGCTCGAGCGGGTCGTGCTGGCCGCGATGGGGATCGGGCACGCCGCCGAGGCGATCTCCCTGGTCACCGCCTACGTCCGGGACCGCGAGGTCGCCGGCGCCCCACTGACGACGCTCCAGACGATTCGGCACCGGATCGCCGCGATGGAGGTCGAGCTCGACGCCGCCCGCGCCATCACCTACCAGGCCGCCGACCGGCTCGACCGTGGCCACCCCGAGGCCGCCCGCTCCGTCGCCGCCGCCAAGTACTTCGCCGCCAAGGCCGCCGCATGGATCGTCGACGAGGCCCTGCAGCTCTTCGGGGGCGCGGGCTACCTGGAGGAGACGCCGATCGTGCGCCACCAGCGCGACGTCCGCATCCTGCGCATCGGCGGCGGCACCGACGAAATCCAGCTCGAGATCCTCTCGAAGCGGCTGATCCCGTGAGCGGGGCGGTCAACGGCACCCGTCCGCCGAGGGAGGTACCGGCGCCCAGCCCCCCTGGGGCGCCGGTGCCTCCCTCGGCGGACGACCAGGGCGAGCGGAGCGACGGGGGAAGCTACGTCCTCGCCGCCACGCAGCGGGCCCGCGGAGGCGGCGACACCAGCCGGTACCCGGGCACGCTCACCGCCCGGGAGCGGCTCGCCGTGCTGCTCGACGAGGGCAGCTTCGTCGAGGACGGCCTGCTCGCCGGGTCCCTGCCTGCCGACGGCGTCGTCACCGGCGTGGGCACCGTCGAGGGCCGGCCGGTCGCGGTGATCGCCCACGACTTCGGGGTCAAGGCGGGCTCCTGGGGCGAGCTGACCTGCGAGAAGCAGATCCGCATCCTCGAGCGCGCCGACCGCGACCTGCTCCCGGTCTTCTATCTCGTCGACTCCGCGGGCGGGCGGCTCACCGAGCAGATGGGCTTCTTCCCCGGACGACGAGGCGCGAGCGCGATCTTCCGGCTCCAGGTCGCCCTGTCCGGTCGCGTCCCCCAGAATCTGCTGCCTGCACGGCCCGTCCGCGGCGGGCGGGGCGTACATGCCGGCGTTCACCGATTGGGTCGGGATGGTCGAGGGCCGCGCGTCGATGTTCCTCGCGAGCCCGCGCGTGGCGGAGAAGGTCACCGGCGAGCGCACCGGCGAGGAGGAGATGGGCGGCGCCCGCATGCACGCCGAGATCTCCGGCTGCGGCGACGCGGTGTTCACCCACGACTGGCAGGCCGTCGCGGCGGCCCGCCTGCTGTTCTCCTACCTGCCCGACGACTGGACGCGCCGCCCCGCCGTCGTCGAGCCCGTCGAGCCGGAGGAGACGGACTGGACCGGCGTCATCCCCGACGATCCGGTGACCGGCTACGACGTCGTCGAGGTCATCGACCGGCTCGTCGATGCCGGGACGTTCTTCGAGGTCAAGCCGGACTGGGCGCCGGAGATCGTGGTCGGGCTCGCCCGGCTGGAGGGCCGCGTCGTCGGGCTCGTCGCGAACCAGCCGGACACCCGCTCCGGGGCGATCCACGTCGACTCCGCCGACAAGGCCGCCCGGTTCGTCTCCTGGTGCGACGCCTTCAACATCCCGCTGGTCTTCCTCCAGGACGTCCCCGGCTTCATGGTCGGCGTCGCGGTGGAGCGTCAGGGGATCATCCGCCACGGTGCGAAGCTGATCGCCGCGATGGCCTCGGCGGAGGTCCCGAAGTTCTCGGTGATCCTGCGCAAGGCCTACGCCGCGGGCTTCTACGCGATGTGCGCGCCGGGGTTCGAGCCCCGCGCCACCATCGCCCTGCCGAGCGCGTTCATCGGCGCCATGGGACCGGAGGCGTCGGTCAACGCGGTCTACGCCCGCAAGATCGCCGACATCGACGACGACGACGAGCGTGCCGCCTTCGTCGCCGCCCGCGTCGAGGAGCACCGCTCCGAGATCAACCTGCTGCGGATGGCCTCCGAGCTCGTCGTCGACACCGTGGTGCCCGGCGAGGAGCTGCGGGCCGAGCTCGCCGTCCGCCTGCGCCACGCGGAGCACTGGAGCCGCAGCGCGCCCCGTCGTCATCACCTCGTCAGCCCCGTCTAAGGAAGTCGATCATGGATGACCGCGACACCCTCGGCGCCCTGATCTCGGCGCCCCTGATCCCGCTGCGCCCCGAGCAGCGTTCAGAGCGCTACGCCGCCGAGATCGCGCACGCCCGCGCGCTGCACGACCGCGATCCCGACGACTACTGGGCGTGGGTCGCCGACCAGCACCGCTGGCTGAAGCCCTACGAGACCGTGCGCACCGGCGAGCTCGGCGACTTCCGCTACTTCGACGGCGGGCTGATCAACGTCGCCGACAACTGCGTCGACCGCTGGGCGGAGGACCCGGCCACGGCCGACCGACCCGCCGTCGTGTGGGAAGGCGAGCCCGGTGACAGCCGCACCCTGACCTACGCCGAGCTCGCCGACGAGGTCTCGCGCCTCGGCGCGGGCCTCGCCGCGCTCGGCGTCGGGAAGGGCGACGTCGTCGCGATCTACATGCCCAACCTCGTCGAGGCGTTCACCGCGATCCACGCCTGCAACCGCATCGGCGCGATCTACACCGTGCTCTTCTCCGGGTTCGGGCGCGACGCGGTGGCCTCCCGGCTCGCGGCGGCGCGCGCGAGCGTCGTCGTGGTCGCCGACGCCATCTACCGGCGCGGCAAGGCGGTGCCGCTGCTGGAGACGCTGCGCGCCGCCCGGTCACAACTGTCCGACCTGGACGCCCCCACCCTGCGCCACACCGTCGTCGTCGACCGCACCGGCACTGGCGTCGAGCTCACCGAGGGTGAGACCTCCTACCGGGAGCTGGTCGAGGCCCACCCCGAGGGCAGCGAGGTCGCCGCCCTCGACCCCAACGAGCCGGCCTTCCTCATCTTCACCAGCGGCACGGAGTCCCGGCCGAAGGGCGTCGTGCACTCCGTCGGCGGGTTCCTGCTCGGCACCTGGGCGAACGCGCACTGGCAGGTGGCGCTGACCGACTCCGACGTCTACTGGGTGGCCGCCGACGTCGGGTGGCTGACCTTCCCGATCCAGGCGGTCATCGGCGGGCTCGCGAACGGCGCGACGATTGCCTGCTACGAGGGCGCGCTCGATACGCCGGGGCCGTCGCGGTTCTACGACGTGTGCGAGAAGCACGGCGTGACGAAGGTGCTGTGCGCGCCGACGGTGCTGCGGATGCTGCGCAAGTTCGGTGACGACCTGGTCCAGGAGCACCCGCTGCCGAAGCTCGAGCTGGTCACGGTGCAGGGCGAGCCCCTCGACGGCGAGACGTTCACGTGGGCGACGACGACGCTGGGTGTCCCCGTCGTCAACGCCTACGGCCAGACCGAGACCGGCTCCACGTGGACCTACCCGGTCGCGGGCGTCGACGACCTCAAGGCCGGCTCGGCGGGCACGACACTGCCCGGGCACGCCTGCGAGGTCGTCGACGACGAGGGCACCCCGGTGCCGGCCGGGGTGAAGGGCAACCTGGTCATGACGCGGCCGTTCCCGACGCTCGCCCGCACCGTCTGGGACGACCACGACCGCTATCTGTCGACCTACTTCTCCCGGTTCCCCGGCAGGTACGCCACGAACGACGAGGCCGTGGTCGACCACGACGGGCACCTGTGGGTCCTCGGGCGCGCCGACGACGTCATCAACGTCGCCGCGCACCGGCTCTCGACGATGGAGATCGAGGCCGTGGTGGGCTCGCACCCGCGGGTGATGGAGGCGGCCGTCGTCGGCGTCCCCGACGAGACGAAGGGGACGGTGCCGGTGGCGTTCGTGACGGTGTCGGCGGGCTCGGCGGACGGTGTGCCCGAGGAGGTGCGCCAGCTGGTCGGCGACACCATCGGCGGCATCGCGCGCCCGGAGCGGGTGATCGTCACGGCCGCGATGCCCAAGACCCGCACCGGGAAGATCATGCGCCGGCTGATGCGCGAGGTGCTGCTGCACGGCGAGGCCCGCAGCGACACCAGCGCGCTGGAGGACCCGTCGTCGCTGGACACCCTGCGGACCGCGGTGTCGGCGGCGTGAGCGGACTCTGGTTCGAGGACCTGACCGAGGGCCTCGTCGTCGAGCACGCCACCCGCCGCACGATCACCGAGACCGACAACGTCCTGTTCACGACGATGACGATGAACCCGGCGCCGCTGCACCTCGACCACGACTACGCGTCGCGGACCGCGTTCGGGCGCCCGCTGGTCAACAGCATGTTCACCCTCGCGCTCGTGGTCGGGCTCTCGGTGCCGGAGCTGACGCTGGGGACGATCGTGGCGCAGCTGGGCCTGTCCGATTGCTCCTTCCCGGCGCCGGTGTTCCACGGCGACACGGTCCGGGTCGAGTCCGAGGTCGTCGAGGCGCGGGAGTCGCGGTCGCGCCCGGACGCCGGGATCGTCGTCTTCGCCCACCGGGCGTACAACCAGCACGACGAGCTCGTGTGCTCGGCGCGCCGGACCGGCCTGATGCACCGGAGGCCCGCGTCATGACGGTGCCGCGCTCGCTGCTCTTCGTCCCCGGCGGCCGCGCCGACATGATTGCGAAGGCGCCGCGGTCGTCGCCGGACGCGATCGCCGTCGACCTCGAGGACGCCGTGGCGCCCGGCGACAAGGACGCGGCGCGGCGGACGGCCGTCACGGCCGTGGCCGAGCTGCCCGACAGGGATCCAGAACAGCACACCGATAGGCGCTCGCTGGTGCTGATCCGGGTCAACCCGCCCGGCACGCCCTGGTTCGACGACGACGTCGAGGCCGTCGCCGGCACCCGCGCCGGGGTGGTGCTCCCCAAGTACGAGGACCCGGCGCAGCTGCGGGACCTGACCGAACGGCTCGGCGACCGACCCGTCGTCGTCGGGATCGAGACGGCACGGGGGGTGGCACGGGCGCGGGACCTGCTGGACGGGGCGGACGTGACCGCCGCGTACTTCGGCGCCGAGGACTTCATCGCCTCGGTGGGCGGGCGGCGGACCCCGTCGAGCCGGGAGGTGCTGTTCGCGCGCTCCGAGGTGCTGCTCGCGGCCCGCTTGGGCGGGGTCGGCGCGCTCGACCAGGTCGTGGTGAACGTGCGCGACGCCGAGCTCTTCCGCACGGACGCGGGCGAGGGCCGCGACCTCGGGTACGACGGCAAGATCTGCATCCATCCGGCTCAGGTGCCGCTCGCGCACGAGGTGTTCACGCCGTCCGAGGAGGAGGTCGCGCACGCCCGGGACGTCGTCGAGGCCGGGCGCGCCGGGGTGGGCGTGGTGAACGGCGAGATGGTCGACGACGTGCACCTGCGGATGGCGGCGGCGGTGCTGGCGAGGGCGGGAGACGCAGCGGAGCGGAGCTCGACCCATCGAGGCGGTGTGGAGGCGTGAAGGTCGGGCTGATGCTGCCGCCCACCGCCGAGCCGGGCGAGATCCCGGCGCTGGCGGCGCGGGCGGAGGAGCTCGGCTTCGACCTGGTGGCCGCCGGGGAGCACGTGCTCTTCGGCAGTCCCACCGGGAACGCCTTCGTGACCCTGGCGGCCGCGGCCGCCGCGACGTCCCGGGTCCGGCTCGTCTCGGCGGTGACGCTGCTGCCGCTCTACCCCGCGGTCCTCGCGGCGAAGATGACCGCGACGCTCGACCGGGTGTCCGGCGGGCGGTTCGAGCTCGGCGTCGGGGTCGGCGGCGAGAACCCGGCGGAGTTCGCGGCGTGCGGGGTGCCGGTGAGCGCCCGGGGGCGCCGGACCGACGAGGCGCTGGCGACGGTGCGCGCGTACCTCGCCGGGGAGGCCGTGACCGTGGAGGGCGAGCCGACCCGTCTCGACCCGCTGCCGGTCGGGCCGGTGCCGATCTGGGTCGGCGGGCGGTCCGAGGCCTCGATGCGCCGGGCCGGACGGGCCGGCGAGGTGTGGATGCCGTACCTGTGCAGCCCGGACCGGGTGAGGCGAGGCCTGCGGCTGGCGGGCGACGTCGCGGCCGAGCAGGGCCGTCCGCCGGTGACCGGGGGGCTGCTGGCGTGGTCGGCGGTCGGGCCGTCGCGCGCGGAGGCGCGCAGCCTCGCCGTCGGGACCCTGCAGCGGATCTACGGGCAGGACATGGACCGCATCGTCGACGCGTGCGTGCCCCACGGGACCGCCGACGACGTCGTCGCCCGCTTCGCCGAGTACGCCGCGGCCGGGGCCGAACGGATCCTCTTCGCGCCGCTGTGCGGCGAGGGCGAGCACGCCGCGGCGATCGAGGCGGTGGGCTCGGCGCTGGCCGCCCACCGCGCCGTGTGACCCGTTCCATGACCGTACCCGATGGTAGGACTTCCGAGTAACGGCGCGGCGCGCGACGGTGGAAGGGCCAACCGCTCACCACGCTCGCGAGGCTCCCCTTGGCTCATCCCGTCGTCATGACCGCCGGCCACCCCGCGGCGATGCTGGGCGTGGGCGCCTACCGTCCTCGGCGGACCGTCACCAACGACGAGGTGTGCGCGGTCCTCGACGTCGACCCCGACTGGGTGCTCGCCCGCTCCGGCATCCGCACCCGCCGGTTCGCCGGTGCGGACGAGACCGTGGTCGCGATGGCGGCCGCGGCCGCCCGCGACGCGCTGGCGGCGGCCGGGGTCGACGCGCCCGACGTCGGCGCCACGCTCGTCGCCACCATGTCCGCCGACGCCGCGTGCCCGCAGGTCGCGACGCGGGTGGCGCACGAGATCGGGGCCGGCCACGGCCCGGCGATGGACCTCGGCGCCGCCTGCGCCGGCTTCTGCTACGCGCTGGAGGTGGCGGGCTCGCTGGTGGGGGCGGGGCACGGCGTGGTGCTCGTGGTCGGCGTCGAACGGATGACCGACATCGTCGACCCCACCGACCGGTCGACGGCGTTCCTGTTCGGCGACGGCGCGGGCGCGGCGGTGGTCGGACCGGCCGGGGTGTCGGGTATCGGGCCGGCGGCGTGGGGGGCGGACGGGTCGGAGGCGGAGCTGATCGTGCAGTCGCCCTCGTTCGTGGAGCACGCCCGGGGCCTCGACGACCGCATGCCGGCGCTGCGGATGCAGGGGCCCGCCGTGTTCCGGTGGGCCACCACCCGGATGCCCGCGGTGGCCCGGCAGGCCCTCGATCGCGCCGGGATGAAGGCCGAGCAGCTCGGCGCGTTCGTCCCGCACCAGGCCAACGCGCGGATCACCGCCGGGATCGTGCGCGCGCTGGGGCTGCCCGAGCACGTGGCCGTGGCCCGGGACGTGGGGACCACGGGCAACACCTCGGCGGCCTCGGTCCCGCTGGCGATGCACGCACTGGTGAGCACGGGTGCCGCGCAGCCGGGCGATCACGCCCTGCTGCTCGGGTTCGGGGCGGGGCTCACGTTCGCCGCGCAGGTGGCCAGTTTGCCTCCGGCTCGTGCGTGCGTTTCCGTGCCAGAGCACGGAAACGCACGCACAGAAGCGTCCCAGCCACGGTCCCGGGGCCGACTCGCCTAGACGAAGTGTGCGTGCGTTTCCGTGTCAGGGCGCGGAAACGCACGCACGAGCGCGAAGCGCTAACGGTGACCCGCGATCCCCCGCGGCGCGTAGGTCTCGCCGAGCTCGGCCAGCTCCCGCTCGTCGAGCTGCAGGTCGACCGCGGCCACGGCGTCGTTCAGGTGCTCGAGCTTCGTCGCCCCGATGATCGGCGCGTCCACCACCGGGTTGGCCATCACCCAGGCGAGCGCGACCTGCGCGCGGCTGACCCCGCGCTTGTCGGCGATCTCGGCGACCTTCTCGACGATGTGCCGGTCGGAGTCCTGGTAGAGCGTCTTGCCGAACTCGTCGGTCTCGCCGCGGGTGGTCGTCTCGTCCCAGTCGCGGGTGAGCTTGCCGCGGGCGAGCGGGCTCCACGGGATCGACCCGACGCCCTCGTCGGCGCACAGCGGGAGCATCTCCCGCTCCTCCTCGCGGTAGAGCAGGTTGTAGTGGTCCTGCATCGTCACGAACCGCGCCCAGCCGTTCGCGTCCTGCAGGTGCAGCGCCTTGGCGAACTGCCACGCGAACATCGACGACGCCCCGATGTAGCGAGCCTTGCCCGACTTCACGACGTCGTGCAGCGCCTCGAGCGTCTCCTCCAGCGGCGTCTCGGGGTCGAAGCGGTGGATCTGGTAGAGGTCGACGTAGTCCATGCCGAGGCGCCGCAGCGAGTGGTCGATCCCGGTCATGATCGCCTTGCGCGAGAGCCCCGCCCCGTTCGGACCCGGACGCATCCGGTTGAAGACCTTGGTGGCGACGACGATCTCGTCGCGGTCCGCCATCTCGTTCAGCCAGCGACCGGTGATCTCCTCGGAGGTGCCGCCCGAGTAGACGTCGGCGGTGTCGAAGAAGTTGACCCCGGCGTCGAGGGCGGCGGAGAAGAAGGGCTTGGCGTCGTCGGCGGGCAGCGCCCACGGCCACCGGTCGTTCGCCTCGCCGTAGCTCATGCACCCGAGGCAGATCCGCGAGACGTCCAGGCCGGTGGAGCCGAGCTTCGTGTACTCCATGGGTTCTGCCTACCCCGCGAACCGGCGCCCCGCACCCGTCGTCCGGACCCCGGAAAACGAGCGAACGGAACTTTCGCTCACATAGAGGCAGCGAAAGTGCCGTTCGCTCGGCGACGCGGGTGGCCTACTCCGCGTGGTGCGAGGGCTGCAGCCCGTACACCGGGGTGTCGATGCCCTCCTGGCGGGCCTTGAGCTGCAGCGCCAGGTAGAGCGAGTAGTGGCGGCTCTGGTGCAGGTTGCCGCCGTGGAACCACAGGTTGGGCTGCTGGGTCGGCTTCCACATGTTGCGCTGCTCGCCCTCCCACGGGCCCGGGTCCTTGGTGGTGTCGGAACCGAGACCCCACACCTTGCCCACCCGCCCCGCCATCTCGGGCCCGATGATGTCGGCGACCGCGGTGTTCATCGAGCGGTAGCCGGTGGCCAGCACCACGAGGTCGGCCTCGAGCTCGGTGCCGTCGTCGAGGCGCACCCCGGTCTCGGTGAACTCCCGCACCTGTCCCCGGACGAGCTTGACCTTGCCCTCGGCCACCAGGTCCGCGGCGCCGACGTCGATGTAGTAGCCCGAGCCGCGTCGCAGGTACTTCATGAACAGGCCGGACTCGTCCTCGCCGAAGTCGAGGTCGAACCCGGCCTCGCGCAGCCGTCGGTAGAAGTCCGCGTCCCGCTTCTTGGCCTCGTCGTAGGCGGGCCGCTGGAAGTCGGCCATGATCCGGTAGGGCAGCGAGGCGAACGTGAGGTCGGCGGTCCGGGTGTCGACGCCGGAGCGCACCGCCTCCTCGGAGTACAGCCCGCCGAGCGCCAGCTCCATCAGGGTGTCGGACTTGATGATGTGCGTGGACGAGCGCTGCACCATCGTCACGTCGGCGCCGGCCTCCCAGGCCGCCCCGCAGATGTCGAACGCGGAGTTGTTCGACCCGACGACGACGATCTTCTTGCCCTCGTAGCCCTCCGGCCCGGAGTGCTCGGAGGAGTGCTGGATCTCGCCGCGGAAGCGGTCCATGCCGGGGAACTCGGGCTTGTTCGGCTTGCCCGAGACGCCCATGGCGAAGACCAGCTGACGCGGCCGGAGCACGACCTCCTCGGGCCCGTTGCCCCGGTCGCGCGAGACCTTCACCGTCCAACGGCCCTCGGCCTCGTCGAACTCCGCCGACTCCGCCGTCGTCGAGCCCCAGTAGTTGATCTCCATGACCCGGGTGTACATCTCGAGCCAGTCGCCGATCTTGTCCTTCGGGGAGAAGACCGGCCAGTTGTCCGGGAACGGCATGTAGGGCAGGTGGTCGTACCAGACGGGGTCGTGCAGGGCGAGGCTCTTGTACCGCTTGCGCCAGGAGTCGCCGGGCCGCTCGTTGCGCTCCACGACGATGGTCTCGACGCCGAGCTGGCGCAGCCGCGCCGCGAGCGCGATCCCACCCTGCCCGCCGCCGATGATCACGGCCTCGGGCTGGCGGGAGTAGCCGAGCTCCTCGGCCTCGCGCTCGCGCTGCTCCCTCCACGTCTCGCGGTCGGGGTCGGCGCCGTGGAAGGTGCCCTTGGGTCGCCGCTCGCGCTGGTTCTCCTCGTACCCCTTGAGCTCGTCGAGGGTGGTCAGCAGTGTCCAGGCCTTGCCGTCCCGCAGCCGGACGTGGCCGGTGCCCCGGCCGACCGCGGTCTCGAACGTCAGCCACGCCTCGTCGACGCCGTCGGTGGAGGTCGCCTCGCCCGTCACCGTGAAGTTCGTGGGGTCGACCCGGTCGAGGACGCTGCGCAGCAGATCGGCCACCTCGTCGGTGCCCTCGACCGTCTTGATGTTCCAGGTGAAGGAGACCAGGTCACGCCAGTAGCACTCGGCGTTGAACAACCCCACCGCGGTCTCGACGTCGCGCGCGGTCAGCGCGTCCTGGAACGCCGACACCCACTGCTCGACGCGGGCCCCGACGTCGCTCCCGGGACGGTCCAGTGTCTGGGTCACGGCGCACCTCTTCCTCGTTCCTGCGGACCCGGCGGCCCACGCGTGCTGTCGGTGGCCACGCTCACGTCCCGACGCGCGCGCGGCAAGAGTTGCAGCGGTGTTGCGACGGGGACGCGCGCCTGCGTCCCGAGTCACACTGGACTTCGAGTGCGCTTCAGGTCCTAGCGTCGACCGGGTGACCGACTCAGCACCATCCCCCGTCGCTTCGCTCGCCTCGGCGCGCCGTTGGTGGATCCTCGCCGTCATCGGCGTGGCCCAGCTGATGGTCATCCTCGACAACTCCATCGTGAACATCGCGCTGCCCTCGGCGCAGGCGGACCTCGGGTTCACCGACGCGCAGCGGCAGTGGGTGGTCACCGCCTACGCGCTGGCGTTCGGGAGCCTGCTGCTGCTCGGCGGCCGGCTCTCCGACCTGTTCGGGCGCAAGGCGGCGTTCATGACCGGCCTCGTCGGGTTCGCGGTCGCCTCCGCGCTCGGTGGTCTGGCCCCGGGTTTCGGCCTGCTCGTCGGCGCCCGCGCCCTGCAGGGGGCGTTCGGGGCGCTGCTCGCCCCGGCGGCGCTGTCGCTGCTCACGACGACGTTCCCGTCCGGTCGCGACCGTGCCCGCGCGTTCGGGGTGTTCGCCACACTAGCGGGGTCCGGGGCGGCCATCGGGCTGCTGCTCGGCGGCGCGCTCACCGAGTACGCCGACTGGCGCTGGTGCATGTACGTCAACGTCGTCTTCGCCGTCGTCGCGCTGGTCGGCGCGCTGGTCCTGCTGCCGGCGCACCCCTCCCGGGACCGTCCGCGTCTGGACCTCGCGGGCACCGTCACCGCGTCCGGCGGTCTGTTCTGCATCGTCTTCGGGTTCGCGACGGCGGAGACCTCCGGCTGGACGTCCTGGGTGGTCTTCGTGTTCCTCGCGGGCGGTGTCGTGCTGCTCGCGGCGTTCGTGGCGATCCAGCGCGCGGTCGCGGCCCCGCTGCTGCCGCTGCGGGTGCTGCTCGACCGGCACCGCGGCGGCTCGTTCCTCACGATCCTCGTGCTGACCACCGGCATGTTCGGGGTGACCCTCTTCCTCGCCTACGTGCTCCAGCAGGACATGGGGTTCACCCCGGTGCTCACCGGGGTGGCGATGCTGCCGATGGTCGCATCGATCATGTCGGCGTCGACGACGATGCCCTCGCTGCTGCTGCCGCGGGTCGGGCCGAAGCCTCTGATCTTCGTGGGACTGCTCCTCGGCGCGGGCGCGCTGTTCTGGTTCTCGTTCCTCTCCCCCGGTTCCTCGTACGCCGGCGGCGTGCTCGGCCCGCTGATGGTCATGGGCGTCGGCATGGGCACCGCGATGTCGACCTCGATCAACACTGCGACCCTCGGCGTGGACCCGCGGGACGCGGGCGTGGCGTCGGCGAGCGTGAACACGATGCAGCAGGTCGGCGGGTCGGTCGGCACCGCGCTGCTGTCCTCGATCGCGGGCACGGCGACCGCGGCCGCCCTCGCCGTCGCGGGCACCTCCCCGCGGGCGGCCGCACTCGCCGGCTACGACCGGGCCTTCGTCGTCGCCGCGATCGTCTTCCTGGTCGGTGCCGTGGTGTGCGCCTCGCTGGTGCCCGCCGGGCGACCGCACGCGGTGGCGGCCTCCGCGGGCACCGCGCGGGAGCTCTCCGGCGACGACGCCCGGGGCGGACCGGGCACCGTGAGCGCCTCGACCCCGGTGGCCGTGCGCACCGGCGAGGGCGGGCTGGTCGGGCGGGTGCTCGACGGGTCGGCGACGGGACGGGCCGCGGTCGCGGCGACCGTGACACTGATCGACGCCGGCGACGGCGCGCAGGTCGGGCGGGCACGGACCGCGCGGGACGGCTCCTACGCCCTCCCGGTGCCCCGTCCCGGGGACTACCTGCTGGTGTGCTCGGCGCCGGGCAGCCGGCCCGTGGCCGAGCGGGTGCGGGTGGCGGCGGCCGACCTCGCGATCTCGCGGGACCTCTGGGCACCCGTCGCCTGACTCCCGTCGGGCCCGCCCTCGGTCCTCTCACTGGATCTGCAAGCGATCTGGACAGCACGCCGATAGGGACGCGTTGGTGGCATCCCGAGGTCGGCCTACTCCGGGTCGTTCGGGGTGTCCGGCCCGGCCCGGTAGGGCGTGGTCACGCCCTCGTACATGAGGTGCGCGACGAGGCCCTGCTTCGGGTGGGCGAGGTTGTGGCAGTGGTCCATCCACAGTCCGGGGTTGTCGGCGACGAACGCGACGTCGAACGTCGCGCCGTCGGGGACGTCGAGCGAGTCCATCCACCACGGGCTGCCGGTGGCGGGGACGCCGTTGCGGGCGAGCACGACGGCGTGGTGGCCGTGCAGGTGCATCGGGTGGACCTCGCCGGAGGTGTTGCTGATGCGCATCCGCACGACGTCGCCCTCGCGCACCATGAACATCGGCACGTCTGGGTAGAGGTGGCCGTTGATCGTCCAGTACAGCCCGGGTACGCCGCCGATGAACCCGGGGCGCCGTCCGATGGCGTAGTCGAACACCCGCGTCGGGACGGTCGGGTCGAAGCCGACGGTCGCGGGGGTCAGCGGGGTCGGGGTGCCGTAGCGCAGCAGGTCGACCACCGCGGTCGGAGGCGGCGCCGGGGGCGTCGTGGGGTTCCCGACGACGACCGCGACCCCACCGAGCTCCACCCGCGCCGGGGCGGTCACCTCGAGGTCCGTCCGCCCGCCCGCGGTCACCTGCGTGGCGGCGCCGACCACCGGGGTCGGCCCGCGGACGTCGGTGCCGTCGACGGCGAGCACGCGGTAGGGCGACGCCGACCACGCCCGCATCGGGCCGCTGTCGGTGTTGGTCACCCGCACGCGCACGACGGTGCCCGGCGCGGCCGGGACGGCGAGCTCGCCGTCGAGCCCGGAGACGGTGCGCCGGCCGTCGTAGAGGTGGACCAGCGCGGAGACGTCGGTCGGCGACGGCGCCGCGGAGCTCCCTCGCGGGACGACGACGAGCGCGCCGAACAGCCCCCCGCGGACCTGGTCGTCGGCCACCTGGTGGGAGTGGTACCAGAAGCTGCCGGCCTGGTCGGCGCGGAAGCGGTAGACGAACTGGCCGCCGGGCAGCACCGCGTCCTGCGTGACGCCCGCGACGCCGTCGTCGCCGTCGGGGACGTCGATGCCGTGCCAGTGGAGGGTCACCCCGCGGGGCACGTCGGCGTTCACCAGTCGCACACGCACCGTCTGGCCCTGCACCGCACGGATCTCGGGACCGGGCGTGACGCCGTTGAGCGTGTAGCCGGTCACCGTCCGGCCGCCCGCGAGCCGCACGGTCTGGGCGCGGGCGACGAGCGAGACGTCGACGTCGGCCGGTCCGTCGGGCAGGCGCAGCGTGTCCACCGACCGACCCGTCATCCCCGCCATGCCGGTGTGCTCGGGCATCGCCGGCCCGCCGCCGAGGTCCGGGTAGCCCATGGCGGCCACCGAGTAGTCGCCTGCCGGCAGGCTCGTCGCCCAGAACCAGCCGATGGGGGCGAGGACGGCGAGCGCGGCGAGGACGGCGACGAGCGTGCGACGACGTCGGGGTCCGTGGCGGACCGGGGCGGGAGGGGGTGCGAGCGGCGGTGGGCCACCGGGGCGGGCGTCGTCGGTCCCGGTCCCGAGCACGTGCGTCCCCCCAACCCCGTCAGACCGGGATCAGACCTGGGCGGCGTGGGCGCCGGTCGAGGTGTCCGCGTCGGTGACCGCGGGCGACGCCGAGGCCTTCCGGGCCGCGATCAGCGCGACGACGAGCAGCACAAGCGCGACGGCACCGTGGAGCATCCCGAGCGCCGGGACCGAATGCGCGAAGATCCCCAGCGCCACCTGGACGATCACCGTGCCGAACGCCGCGCCCGCCCACGCCACCGCACCGGGGAAGCGGACGAAGAACGAGACCACGAGGAGCAGGAGCCCGATCACCGGGACGATCATCTGGCCGTTGAGGCCGTGGACCATGAACCCGGTGACGCCGTCGAACACGACGGCGTCGCTCTCCATCCCCGCCTTGTCGAGCACCCCGCCGTTCTCGATCCAGGTCGAGAGACCGAAGACGGCCCAGGCGATGGCGGCGGCCTGCACCACGACCTCGAGGGCGAGCAGGTAGGCCAGGACACGATAGGTGGCGCGCATCGGGACTCCCCCAGGATCTCACGTGATGTGGTTGGTCGCGCGGCTGCCACGGATCTCCTGGCCCAGTGCCATGGGGTGCCACCCGCGAGGTAGTTACTCTAAGTCCGGATTGATGGGTGATGTCTTACTACTTTCGGGTGAAAGGTGGGAATCCCCGCCCGCTCCGCGATCAGTGACGTCCGCCGCGCGGCCCGGCCACCGCCCATGGGTCCGTCCGCGGATGGGTACCGTCGGGGCATGGCCGACAGCCTCACCGACACGACCTCGGTCCCGGACCTCGTCGGGCTCGCCGCGGCTGACGCCCACGACGCCGCGCTCGACGCGCGCCTCCTGGCCGTCCCGCGCAACGCCGCCCACACCGGGGCCGGGCGCAGCACCGTCACCAACCAGCGTCCCCGTGCGGGCGCCTCCGCCACCCCGGGCGACACCATCTCGATCTGGGTCGACGACCCGGCGGCCGGACCCTCCTCCGACGACGGCCCCGACGACGACGGCCCGGGCGGCGGGGGCGGCGGCTCGCGCGTGCCCGACGGCCCCAAGCCGACCCCGACGGCGGGCGCCGCTTAGCTTGGCGCTGACGCGCGTGTGCGTGCGTTTCCGTGCTCCAGCACGGCAGTGACACAGCACGCCGATAGGGCACGCACAAGCGCTAATGCGCAAACTGCACCGCCGACCGCGTCGCCACCCGCGGCGTGACGTGCTCGGAGATGATCGCCCGGTGCTCCGGGTGGTCGCGGTAGCGCTCGTAGGCGTCCTGGTCGGTGAACGTGGCCGACACCCCGAAGGCGGCGTTCCCCGCGGCCAGCCCGAGGCCGCTCCCCGCGTGCCAGCCCAGCAGCCCCTCGAGCCCCTCCCCGCGGTCGATCCAGCTCTGCAGCCGCGTCCGGATGTCCTCGACGGTCTCCGACGTGGTGCCCTCGAGCCAGCTGAACGTGACGACGTGCGTGACAGCCATGGTCGTCATCCTGCCAGCGACGTCTCCGCGAGCGAGTGGGGTCAGCTCGCGGGTGGAGCGGGCGGTGGCGCGACCTTCCCCGTCGAGGAGACCAGCGAGATCGTCTGTCCCTGGATCGCCTGCCCGTTGCCGCCGGCCGGGGTCTGCCCGACGACGGTGCCGGCGGGCGCGCGACTGTCCACCGTCGACGTCGTCACCACGAACCCGGCGTCGCGCAGGTCCGCGGTGGCCTGGTCGAGCGGCTGGCCGATCTCCTGCGGGACCGAGATGCGGTGGCCGCCGGTGACGTAGCGCGGGTCGGTGGGGGGCAGCGGCAGGACCGGCTGGCCCGCCAGGTACTGGTTCATCGCCTGGTAGAAGGTCTGCGCCGGCGTATTGCCGCCGAACAGGTTCCCGGTGGAGCACGACGTCGGCGGGGTCCCGTTGCAGATCGGGCGGGGGTTGGACGAGTCGTCGAACACGATCGACGCGGCCGACACCTGCGGGGTCGCGCCGACGAACGCGCCGGACTCCGAGGTCTCGGTGGTCCCCGTCTTCGCCGCCGTGGGTCGGTTCCACTTCGCGGCGGCTGCGGCGGCCGCCGAGGTGCCGCCGGGCTGGTCGTCCTTGGACATGCCCGTCATCAGGGTGTCCGCGAGCGGCGCGGGGAGCGCCTGGTGGCAGGCCGTCGCGGGGATCGTCACCGGCGAGCCGGTGGCGTCGGTGACCGAGACGATCGGGTTCGGCGGGCACCAGGTGCCGTGGGAGGCGAGCGTCGCGTCGACGTTCGCGAGCTCGAGGGGGCTCGTCGGGGTCGGGCCGAGGGTGAACGAGGCCTGGTTCTGCGACTTCATGGTGTCCGCGATCGACGGACCGCCGCCCTCGGTCGGCTTGGCCAGCGACGTCATCCCGAGGTTCACGGCCATGTCGACCACCGGCGCCACGCCGGTCGTCTCCTCGAGCTTGACAAAGGCGGTGTTGGGCGACTGGGCGAGCGCGTCCTGGAGGCTCAACTGGCCCGGGTAGTTGCCGTCGTTCTTGACGACGAAGCCCGGCGTGAGCGGCGAGGCGTACCCCGACGGCGGGACCGGCAGGATGTTGGAGATGCCGCCGCCGCCCATGAGGTAGGTCGCCGAGGTGAAGATCTTGTAGGTCGAGCCGGCGCCGAGGTTCTCGGGCTCGGCGGGCAGGTCGTAGGTCGTCTCGCCCTGCGAGGCGTCCAGCCCGTAGCCGCGGTTGGCCGCGAGCGCGAGGACGGGGTGGTCGGTCGCGCCCGGCCGCACGACGGCGAGGGTGTCGGCCACGTGCGGCTGGGTGGGCGGCACCTGGGCGTCGACCGCCTGCTTCGCCGCCGCCATGGCGGCCGGGTCGAGCGTCGTGCGCACCGTGTAGCCCCCGGAGCGCAGCTGCTCGGGCGTGATGCCCGCCTGGTCGAGGTAGTCGAGGACGTAGGCGCAGAAGAACCCGTCGTCACCGGCGCCGACGCAGCCGTTGGAGACCCCGTGCAGCGGGGCCTGGACACCCAGCGGCGCCGCCTGCGCGGCGGCGGCCTGCTCCGGAGTGAGCTCGCCCTGCTGGCGCATCTGGTCGATGACGACGTTGCGTCGGCCGGTCGCGGCCTGCGGGTGGTTCACCGGGTCGAACTGCGAGGGGCTCTGGACCATGCCGGCGAGCAGCGCCGCCTCGGGCACCGTCAGACGGTCCGGGGTGGTGTTGAAGTAGGTCCGCGCCGCCGCGGCGACCCCGAACGACTGGTTGCCCAGGTAGACCACGTTCAGGTACCGCGTGAGGATCTCGTCCTTGGACAGCGTGTGGTCGAGCTGTTCGGCGACGCGGGCCTCGCGCAGCTTGCGGCCGAACGTCGCCTCGGTCGCCTTGAGCTGCTCGGCCGGCGTCTTCGCGGCCACGTACTCGTCGTAGTTCTTGACGTACTGCTCGGTCAGCGTCGACGCGCCCTGGGTCGACCCACCGGAGTTGTTGTTGACGACGGCCCGGACGATGCTGCGGGGGTCGAGCCCGGACTCGGAGAAGAACCGCCGGTCCTCGATGGCGACGATGGCCGCCTTCATCGTCACCGAGATTCTGGTCGGACCGGACGATCTGACGATTCTGGTCATAGAGGTAGGCAATGGGCGCGCCGGCGGAGTCGGTGATCGTGGTGATCGAGGGCATGTCGCCGCCGAGCACGCCCGGCGAGGTGTCCTGGGCACCCTCGATGGCCTGGTTGGACAGCAGTCCCAGGCCCCCCACCAGCGGGAACGTGATCCCCGCGACGAGGATCCCCGCGATCACCGTCACGGCCAGCAGCCGCACCTTCGCCGTCATCGACCCCAGACCCGCTCAATTCGGACAATGCACCGCGGCGCCCTCGGGCCGCTCGATGTCCCAGTGTCCCCGTTGCGCGCGAAAGCACCCGTGAGGGGCCGGTGGCGTGTTCCTCAGCGAGGTGCCAGCGAGCTGCCAGCGAGGTGCCAGCGGAGCGTCGTTGCTTGCATCCAGCGGGAGAAAAGGCCCGTCGTCGCGCAGCTCTGGCTCATCGCCCGGACGGCCGTACCGCCCGGCGACCTCCCTCGTTCGTGCACCTCGACGCCACCTCGGCGCCTGCGTGAGATCGGGTGGCCGTCCACGGGGAGGCGGCACGACGGGAGTGGGCGGCGATGACTGGACGGTGCTCGCGCTGCGGGGCGGCGCGGACCGAGGACTGGGCGTTCTGCCGGGCGTGCGGCGCGGTCGACGTCCCCGCCCCCCGCAGGGCCGCCGACGACGAGGTGCCCCTCCGGGAGCGCGAGGCCGTGGGGGCGCCTCGGGCGAGCTCGCCGCTCGCTCCTCCACCGCGCCGAGCCGCGCCGGCTCCGATCCTCGACGGCGGGAGCCCGCCGCGGCGCGTGCGCGTCCCGCTGCGCGACGAGATCCCATGGCGGCCGACCGCCCACGACGGCGTCCCGCGCGGCTCGGCGTCGACCGTGCGTCCGGGCACGCCCCGCGACTGGCTCGCCGCCCTGCTCGCGGCGGCCGCCACGCTGGCTGTGCTGGCGGTCCCCGGCGCGGTGCTCGCGGTGGTGGGCGGCACCGAATCACCGACCGGCGGCGCGGTCTCCCCGCTCGCACTCGTCCCGGTCGCGGTGGCGCTGGGGGTCGGTGGCTCGGTGTCCGTGCAGCTCGACCTCGGCCTGCTCGGTGGCCTGCATAGCGTGGTCGCGGGCATGCCGCTGCTGGTGACCGGGGCCGCCGTCGCCACCGGGGCGGCGCTCGTCGTCGGCGACGTCCGCCCCGCCGCCGACGTCCCCGCCCAGGCCCTGCGCGCCCTCGCGCTGTTCCTCGTCGGCCTGACCGCCGTCGCGCTCACCGGACGCGTCGCCACCACCGGCGGCACGATCACGGTCGCCGTGCTGTCGACGGTCCTCGGCGGCGCGCTGTGGTTCGGTGACGCCCTCGTGCTCGCGGTCGCTTGGCGCCGCCCGGAGGCCCTGCCGCCCGGCCTGCGCCGGGTCCGCGACGTGCTGGCCGGGCCGACCGCCGGGGTCGGCGCCATGCTCGGGTCGTGCTGGCTGGGCGGGCTGGCCCTCGTGGTCGCCGGGGTGCTCGCGCGGGCGGCACACGGCGCCACCTCCGGAACGGCGGGTCTGCTGCCGGGCGGGTGGTCGGAGGCGACGGGCTCGTCCCCGACGGCGGGTCTGGTCGCCGTGGTGGCCGCGGTCGTGTTCGCCCCGACGGTGCTGCTGGGCTCGTTCGCGTTCTGCCTGGGGGTCCCGCTGGTCGGGCACGGCCCGACCGGCGACGCCGACGTGGGCCTGGTGCACCTGCTCGGGTCCGGCCCGTCGTGGTGGCTCGCACCGCTGGTCGGGACGATCGTCTCCGTGCTCGGCGGCATGGTCGCGGCCCTGCACGCGCCCTCCCCCGAGGCCGCCGTCCGCCGGGGCTGGACGCTCGGTCCGGCGCTGGCCGTCGTGCTGGCGCTGGTGACCGTGGCCACCGCGCTCTCGGCGGGGCCGTTCGGGGTGGAGCTCGACCTCGCGCCCGCCGTCCTGCTCGGGCTGGGCTGGGGCGCTGTGGGCGGGCTGCTCGGGGCCGTGGTGGCACCCGGGCTCCCGCCGACCCTGCGCCAGGGCCGGTTGGGGGGATCCGCGGCGGGCCAGGTGGTGGGCGTGCTCGTCGTCGTCGCCTTCCTCGGGGCGGCCCTGGTCATCGGCGTCGCGGCCGCGGCGACCGCGACGTGAGCACACCCGTTCGGGTGGTGCCGGTAACGACCGGATGTCGCAGCACGACGACCCGGGTGACACGCTTCGTCGGGGAGCGTCGAGGTTCTCGGGGGAAACCATGATCAGCACCGCGATCGGCACCGTCGTCGGCAGCGCCGCGCTGGGCGCCTGGCTCGTCGCTCCGTTCGTCGCGATGTCGCGCCGGGGCACGCTGGACGACCAGGCCCGCGCCGCGATGCGCGAGGAGGGCCTGCGCGCCGAGGCGATCCGCCGGGCCCGCCACCGCGAGGCCCTCGTCGCCGCGGCCACCGTGAGCATCCCTGCGCCGCGCCACGCCGAGCACGACGCCCTGCCGCAGCGCAGCGTCCTGGTCGGGGTCTAGCCGCCACGTGAACGCATGTCGTCGCTGGAGCGACGAAATCCGTTCACCTGGGGTGATGCGTGCTGACCTGGTACTCGAGGGCGGCGGGGTCAAGGGCATCGGCCTCGCGGGCGCCGTGGCGGCCGTCACCGACGCCGGCTACGTGCCCCAACGGATCTCCGGGACGTCGGCGGGCGCGCTCGTCGGCGCGATCGTGGCCGCGGGGGCGCACGGCGCCGAGCTCGGCGAGATCATGCGCCGCCTGGACTTCCGGGCCGTCGCGGACCGGCACGGCATCGGCCTCGTGCCGCTGATCGGACCGGGGCTCGCGCTGGTCTCCGGCACCGGGCTCTATCGCGGCGGGTACCTGCTCGACTGGATCCGCGACGAGCTCGCGGCGCTGGGCGTGCACAGGTGGCAGGACCTGCGCCTCGACGACCCGTCGCTCCCGCCCGAGCAGCGCTACCGCCTCGTCGTCACCTGCTCGGACCTCACGCTCGGCCAGCTGGTCCGCTTCCCGTGGGACTACCGCAGCGTCTACGGGCTCGACCCCGACTCCCAGCCGGTCGCCGAGGCCGTGCGCGCCTCCATGGCCATCCCGTTCCTGTTCGAGCCGACCACGCTCACCCACGCCGACCCGGCCGTGAGCTCGACGCTCGTCGACGGCGGGCTGCTCTCCAACTTCCCCATCGACTCGCTCGACCGCACCGACGGCGCCGCGCCGGCGTGGCCGACGTTCGGGGTGACGATCACGACGGCGCCCAAGCCGGGCATCGGCGACCGGGTCGCCCTCTTCCACACGCCGCTGTTCGACTGGCCGCAGCCGCTGGCGCTGCGCCTGCTCGAGCAGCTCCTGACCACCATGATCCTCGGGCGGGACCAGGCCTACCTCAACCGGCCGTGGGTGCAGGCACGCACGATCCACGTCGACGCCGGCGAGGTCGGGCTGCTCGACTTCGGGATCACGCAGGCCCGCCGGGACGCGCTCTACCAGCGGGGATACGACGCGGCGTCGGCCTTCCTGGAGTCGTTCGACTGGGACGCCTACCGGGAGCGGTTCCGAGGTCAGGTGCGCGGAGCGCACCTGGGCTGATCGTCGGCACGCAGCCCGAACTGCGTCAGCGGCGCGAGCCACGGCTCCGGGTCGCCCTCCCAGTCCCACTCCCGCATCTGGGCGACGCTGCGCCGGCTGAACACGCCGCGGAAGAACTCCCACGGCTCGACCGACACCGCCGCGTCCGGGCCGTCCCCGCCCGAGCCGCCGGTCCACTCGTCGCCGCCGCAGCGCACCGTGAGCGTGCCGGGCTCCTGCACGGCTCGCACCGACCCCCGGCACAGCAGCCGCGCCGCCTCGCGCCACCCGTCCTCCGGCGGGACCGGGTCGGTGAGCGCCTCGGCGATGTCGCCCTCGTGAACCAGCACGTCCGCGGCGGGCGGCGGCGGGATCTCCCGCGCGTCGAGCGCGCTCGCGATCGGCTCCACGTGCGGCGCCCACTGCGCGAGCACCTCCTCGACGGGGACGCCGAGGCGCCGGTCGACCTGGCCGGCGGTCCACTCGTCATCGGGGATGCCGCGCAGCCGGCCGGCGAGGATGTCGTCGGCCAGGCCGGCGAGGTGTGAGACCACGCCGTGCACGGTCCAGCCCGGGCAGGCCGGGACCTGCGCATCCAGCGAGGACGGATCGGTGGCCGCGAGGGCGCGCAGGCGCGTGTCGAGGCGGGCGTAGGCACCGCGGTAGGCGTCACCCAGGGAGACCGGCATGGCGTGCACCTTAGGTGCGAAGTGCCCCTGCCACCTCCCGCGCCAGCAGCTCCACCGAGCGGCGGGCGTGCTCCACCGGCATCCCCGGCCAGTCGGTCCGCAGCACGAAGTGGTCGATGCCGAGCGCCCGCCACCCGGCGAGCGCGTCCACGCAGTCGTCCGGAGTACCGATGACGAAGCGGTCGTCGGCGAGCGCCTCGAAGTCCATCCGGAAGGACTCGCGGTCGGGCATCACCCGGTCCTGCCCCCAGTCGGCGTAGACCGCGTACTTCCCCTCCAGGTGCGGACGGGCCCGCGCGAACGCCTCCTCGCGGGTGTCCGCGCAGAACACCTCCCGCAGGATCGGGCGCGACGTCGCGGGTGGGCGCCCGTGGGCCGCCCGCTCGGCGTCGAAGAGCTCGAGCTGGCGGCGCACGGTCGTCGCCGTCGCGTGCGGGTTGATCATCCAGGCGTCCCCCAGCCGGGCGGCGCGCCGCACCGCGTTGTCGGCGTTGGCCGTGATCCAGATGGGCGGGCGCGGGTCCGCGACGGGGCGCAGTGTCAGCCGCGCCTCGTCGAGCCTGGTCCACGGCAGGTCCCGCGTCACCGTCTCGCCGCGCCAGAGCGCATCGATGATCGCCAGGTTCTCGGTGAACCGCGCCACCTTCTGCTCGGGCGGGACCCCGAACGCGGCGTACTCCTCGGCGCGGTAGCCCAGCCCCACCGCGAACACCCACCGGCCCCGGCAGACGACGTCGAGGCTCGCGTAGGCCTCCGCGGTGTCCACCGGGTTGTGCACGGCGAGCAGGTGGCAGCCGGTGCCCACCGTCATGTCCCCCGCCTCGGCGGCGAGGCGGGCCAGCCAGGGCAGCGGCTGGATGTGCGCGAAGGACGCGGCGAGGTGGTGCTGGCCGGCGAACACCGAGTCGAGGCCCTCGTCGCGGGCGAGCCGCACGAGGGAGAGCTGGTCGTCGAGGACGGCGACCGGGTCCTGCGACGGCAGCCGCTGGTGGGTCAGGTGGATCCCGACCCGGACGGGTCCCATGGCCGCATTCTCTGCTCACCAGCGTGAAGCGCACCTCTCGCGCTGACTCACCGCCTGTTCACTCTCCGTAGCTACCGCGCGGTATCGAGTGAACCTTGCCCGTGCGGCGACACGGACGGCCCTTCCGGCTCGAAGATCCCCCGGGGTGCGACGCAGAATGCGGCACGACGTCGGGGGACGGACGGACGGGAGCCACTCGATGACGGTGGACGCCGGCCCGCGACCCGACGCGGGCTCGTCCTCGGCGCACGCGCTGCAGGTCGCGGACACCGACCACGCCCAGCGCGTCGGCGCCGCGGCCTGGGTCGACCGCGAGCTCGCCTTCGGCGCCAAGGTCTACTACAAGGGCTGGCTCGGCGACGACGGCCGCGTCGAGAAGCACTGGATCGCGGGACCCGAGGGCACCCGGCGCACCCGGGAGGCCCTGCGCTCCGGGCAGCTGGAGTTCCTCGACCTCCCCACGCTGATCGACCGGTGCGCGGCCGCCGCCGACGGCTTCACCGCGGGCCTGTACCGCATTCAGGCCGAGGAGCTCGACCGCGCCCTGGCCGACGGCTGGCCGTCGGTGGCGATGACCCAGGAGAGCCCGCGGCGCGAGCTCGCCGACGACGCCGAGGTCGCGGAGTTCGCCCGTCAGGAGGGCGGCTTCGACGCGCTGGTGGCCCGGGCGCCGCTGCGGGTGCTCTGCCAGCTCACCACCGCGGTGGAGAACGAGGTGCACGTCTTCGAGTCGCTCGGGGTGCACCACCGCCACGTCCTCGACGTCGGGTGGGGCGTCGCGCTGTCCGACGGGCGCTGGCGGCTGCGGGGAGATCTCGACGCCCACGTCGCGCGCCGCTTCGGGGGCGCGCTGGCCGGGGCCCTGCGCGAGAAGGCCACCGGCGCGGATCTGCACATCGACCTCACCGAGGTCGGCTTCGTCGACGTCGCGTGCGCCCAGCTGCTCGTCCACGCCGCGCGGGCCGAGCCGGAGTGCCGCCGCATCGTGCTGCACGACCCGCCCCGCCTGCTGCGCCGCCTGCTCGACGTCCTGCAGCGCCCGACGTCGCTCGAGGTCGTCGACGGGGAACGACCGTGACCTCGCGGCCCGACGACGAGGGCCCCGGCGCGGGACTGCTGCACGCCGCGGTGCTCTGCGACGACCCCGACGAGCTCGCCCGCCGCATCGAGCCGCACGTCCGCGCGACACTGGCGGGCGGCGGCGCCGTGCGCATCGTGCTGGACCGGCGCGGCGTGCGGTCGTTCCGCGAGGTCCTCGGGCACGACGGCGGGCGCGTCGACTTCCCCTCCCCGGCCTCCGTCGCCGCGACGCCGCCCTCCCGTCGGCTCGTCGGGCTCGTCGGGGAGGTCCGCAGCCTGATGCTGGGCCGCGTGCTCGCCGACGACCCGGGTCCGGACGGCGAGCTCGGGGAGGACACGATCACCCTCCTGCTCGCCGACGAGCCGGCCACCGTGCTCTGCGTCTACGACCCCGCCGACCAGGACGAGCACGCCCGCGCGCTGCGCACGCACCCGTGGCTGCTCACCGAGGACGGGCCGCGTCGCAACCCGGGCTTCCGCCCGCCGTCCCCCACCTGCCCGGTGCCCGCCGGCCTGCTCGGTTCCTCGGTGGCGACGCTGCCGGTCCCCGACGGGGCCGCGCTCGCGGCGCTGCGCGAGCGGGTGGCCGCGGTCGCGCACGAGGCCGGGGTCGACCCCGAGCGCGCCGAGGCGATCGTGCTCACGGCCCACGAGGCGATGCTGCTCGCCTCCGGGGCGGACCTGCACTCGGATCTGCTGCCCGGGGAGCACGTGCTCGACGTGCGCGTCACGCCCGCCACGGTCGTCACCGAGTGCCGCGCGACCCCGCCGTCGGGAACCCCGCGGAACCCGGCCGCGCCGGGCGAGGACCCGCGGTTCGCGCACCTGCGCCGGTTCTGCGACCGCGCCACGGTGCACGCCGACCACGACGGCCGCGTGGTGCGCGTGCTCACCGGCACCCACTGAGCCCCTGCTCGAGCGAGCGGCACCTTCGCTCGCATAGAAGCAGCGAAAGTGCCGTTCGCTCGCCGGGCCGGGGCGCGGGGCGGAGCGCCTCAGACGTGGCCCGCCATGACCTCGACGAACCCGGCCGGCGCGTCGGCGCGAAATGCGATCTCGAGGTTCGCGGCCGACTCCCCCGCCGCGGCCGCCGCCCGCGGGACCATCGCCGTCTCGTACTCGCCGATGGCGGTCTGCACGCTCCGCGGGTCGTCGACCCCATGGGTGAGCAGCGCGACCGCGAGCTCGGCACCGTCCTGCATCGCCAGGTTCGCGCCCTCGCCCGCGAAGGGCGACATGAGGTGCGCGGCGTCCCCGAGGAGCGTGACGCCGGGGGTGCGCGGCCAGGAGTGCCCGACGGGGAGCGTCGAGATCGGCCGGGGGACGTAGACGTCGTCGGCCTCGGCCACGAGTGCGCGCAGCTCCGGCGCCCAGTCGTCGAACTCGGCGAGGAGCAGACCCCGCAGGTCGTCGGTGCGCAGCGCGGCCTCGGGCGTGCGCAGCGCGGCGTACACCTCGACGGTGGCGTGCGGCTCGCGATGCGCGAGGATCCCCCGGCCCTCGGCCAGCGCCATCAGGCTTCCGCCCCCGACGACGGCCGCGGCGGCCGGGTGGACGCGGTCGACGTCGTAGAGCCGCGTGGTGACCAGCGCCGTCCCGCTGTAGACCGGCGCCGCACCCGAGACCAGCGGGCGGACACGCGACCACGCACCGTCGGCCCCCACCAGCACCGTCGAGACGAGCACCTCGCCGTCGGCGAACGTCAGCTCGTGCCACCCGCCGCGCACCGGTCGGACCCCGACGAGCCTGCGCCCCCACCGCACCGTGCCGGGCGCCAGCGAGTCGAGCAGGATCCGGCGCAGGTCCTCCCGCGGGACCTCCGGGCGCCCGCCGTCGCCGTCGTCCTCGTCGGCCCACTGCAGCCGACCCTCGCGGTCGAGGATCCGCAGCGCCTCCCCACCCGGCAGGACGTGCTCGCGGAAGACGTCGTACAGCCCGGCGGCGCGCAGTGCGGCCTGGCCGGACTCCTCGTGCATGTCGAGCATCCCGCCCTGGGGCCGGGCCTCCGGACCGGCCTCGAGGTCGTACACGGCGACGCCGACCCCGTGGCGCTGCAGCACGCGCGCCAGCGTCAGCCCCCCGAGGCCGGCGCCGATCACCGTGACGGTGGTGGTCATGGGGTCTCCTTCGCGGGGCGAGGGGTTCGATTGTGAACTGTGAAAGAGATGCCCTGGATGTGGGGCGCTTCTTCCCACGGAACCGGATCATGCCGTGCGGGCCGTCCACCAAGGGTTGACGAACCAGTCCTCGTCAACCCACAGTGGACGTCATGACGACGTCCTCCCCCGTCCCGCACCCCCTCCGGCTCGACGACCTCATCACCGCCATCACCTCGGTCCACCACGACGCCCTGGACCAGCTCACCGACGCGGTGCTGGCCGCCGAGCACCTCGGCGAGGTCGCCGACCACCTCATCGGCCACTTCGTCGACCAGGCCCGTCGCTCCGGCGCGTCATGGACCGAGATCGGCAGGAGCATGGGCGTCACGAAGCAGGCGGCGCAGAAGCGCTTCGTGCCGAAGGGCACCACCCCCGACCTCGATCCGGAGCAGGGCTTCAGCCGCTTCACCCCGCGGGCACGCAAGGTCGTGGTGGCCTCGCAGTCCGAGGCGCGCGCCGCGGGCAACGTCGAGATCACCCCCGCGCACGTCGCCCTTGGGCTGCTCGCGGAGCCCGAGGGGCTCGCCGTCCGGATGGTGACAGCCCAGGGCGTCACGCCCGAGACCCTGCGCCGGCGGGTCGCCGCGACGCTGCCCGCGGCCGCGGAGACCCCGCCGCCCGAGCTCATCCCCTTCGACGGCGCGGCCAAGAAGGTCTTCGAGCTGACGTTCCGCCAGGCGCTGCGGCTCGGGCACAACTACGTCGGGACCGAGCACATCCTGCTCGCCCTGCTCGATCACGAGGACGGCGAGGGAGTGCTCACCGGCCTCGGGCTCGACCGGGAGGCCGCCGAGGAGACCCTCGCCGACCTGCTCGCGCAGGTCACCGGGACGGCTGCGCCCGAGGAGTGAGGCCACGACAGGACGCGGAGTCGGCAGCGCTCGGCGGTCAGCCCGCCACCCGGTCCTCGTGCGCGGTGCGGAACGAGCGGCGATAGAGCTGCGGCGTGGTCCCGACCCGACGGCCGAAGTGCTTGCGCAGCCCGGCCGCCGTCGCGAACCCGCAGCGCGCGGCCACCCCCTCCACGGGGAGGTCCGTCTCCTCGAGCAGTTCCTGAGCCCGGCGCACCCGCTCCGCGGCGAGCCACTGCACCGGGGTCTCACCGGTGACGTCCCGGAAGCGGCGGGCGAACGTCCGCGGGCTCGTCCCCGCCGCGGCCGCCCACTCCCGCACCTCGACCGGACCGTCCAGCCGCTCGCGGGCCCAGTCGAGCCAGGCACCGAACGGCGTCGGGGAGGGCTCGGGCACCGGCGTCGGCACGAACTGCGCCTGCCCGCCGTCGCGGTGCGGCGGGACGACGCTCCAGCGCGCGGTCATCCCGGCCACCCGGCTCCCGTGGTCGAGGCGCACGAGGTGGAGGCATAGGTCGAGGCCCGCGGCCGAGCCCGCCGAGGTGAGGATGTCGCCGTCGTCGACGTAGAGCACCGCCGGTTGCACCGCGACCGCCGGGTGCCGCCGCCGGAGCTCGTCGATCGAGTTCCAGTGGGTGATCGCCGGCCGCCCGTCGAGCAGGCCGGCCGCGGCGAGGACGAAGGCGCCGGTGCAGATCGAGGCGATCCGGGCGCCGCGGGCGTGGGCACGGCGCAGCGACTCCAGCAGCTCGGGCGGGAAGGTGCGCCGGTCGTCGCGCGGCGGGGGCACCAGGACGGTGTCGGCCGCGTCGAGCGCCTCCAGACCGTGCGGGGTGTCGAGCGTCCCCCAGTCCCCGAGCCGCACCGAGCCGTCCTCGCCGGCGCAGATCCGCAGGTCGTACCACGGGATGCCGAGCGACTCGCCGCGGCTGGGACCGAAGACCTCCACGATGGTCGACAGCTCGAACAGCGGCGTCCGGTCGGTGACGGGAGCGGCGACGACGTGCATGGCAGTAATATATCCGAAGGTGACGTTCCTGCCACTCGTGGCGGCCTTGACGGCGCTCGACGATGCTTCCCATGACCTCGATGTGGGACGTGCTCCGGCGCTGGTGGGACGAGCAGCAGTACGCGTGGGAGGCGTTCGTGCGCCTGCAGCGGCCGTGGGAACAGGAGGGCCCGCTGCGCTGGGAGCGTCGCCTGGGCACCGGCTGGGAACTGCACGGGTCGACGCTGCCGCCGACGGCTACCGGCGCAGGGCCCGGATCGCGGCCGCGGGGTCGGGCGCCGTCGTGATCGCCGAGCTCACCGCCAGCCCCGCCACCCCGGTCGAGCGCACGTCGACGGCGTTGTGCGGCGTGATGCCGCCGATGGCGACGACGGGCAGCGGTCCCGCGAGGGCGACCAGCCCGATGAGCCCGTCCAGCCCGATGCCCTCGCCCGCGTCGGGCTTGGTCGCGGTGGTGAACACCGGGCCGGCGCCCAGCAGGTCGATCGTGCCGTCGGGCAGACCGCGGGCCTTCTCGACGTGCTCGGGCACCGTGACCGAGAGCCCGATCGAGAGCTGGGGCCCGGCGAGCCGCCGAGCGGCCTCGACCGGCAGGTCGCGCTGCCCGAGGTGCACGCCGTCGGCGCCCGCGGCGAGCGCGACGTCCACGCGGTCGTCGACCACCAGCGCGACCCCGGTCCCGTCGAGCACCTCCCGCGCCGCGAGGGCCGCGCCGTAGAGCTCGCGCGTGGTCGCGGTCGGCGAGCGCACCTGTACGGCCGTGGCCCCCGCCGCGACGGCGGTCCGCAGCAGATTCCCGGCACGCCCAGGCCCATGGACGGGATCGAGGACGAGGTACACCGTCGGGTCGACGTGGGACATGGCCGCAGTCCTACCCGCGCGCGGTCGGCCCTGAGCACGTCGGGCCCGGTCCTCATCCGATCGCGAGGTGGCTGCCCATCTTCGAGGTGCACCAACCGGCGCCGCTGTTCGTCGTGGAGCAGGTCCAGGAGTACATGGTCCCGGCGGAGCCCGCGCCGTAGCCGGGCGTCGTGCCCGTGGAGAGCCACTGCGCCGCGACCGTGCGCGCGTGGTCGCAGGGCACCGTCCCGTTCTCGACGACGACCCCGTGCCCCGACGCCAGCCCGCACGAGTAGCCGCCCGCCGGCACGACGAGGTGGGAGGTGGGCGCGGCCACGGGCACGACCACCGGGGACGAGGAGCCGGAGGCGACCATCACCGGCGAGCTCCGCGGGACCAGGAGAAGCCCGGCCAGGACGAGGGCACCGAGGACGAGGAGGGTCCCGCAGGCGAGGGCGACCCAGCGGAACGCGCCCCGGTCCGGCTCGGCAGCCGGCACGGGCTGCACCGCGTACGCCACCGGCCACGCCTGGCCGTACGGCTGCTCGTAGTACGGCTGCGGTCGGCTCCACGACGGCGGCGCAGGCTGGTTCATCGCTTCGTCCCCCCGAGAATCCGGCGAACGACGGACCCGCCGGAAGTGTGCTGTCGTCCAGCACCTCGTCGTCGATCAACGAAGCGTTGCCGTCGTCGAGCGTGAGCCACTCGAACGAGTGATGGCCGCGTGGCCACCGTCGGCACGAGTGCGACGGCCGGCGCCGCGAGCCCGGCGGTCGCTAGACGACCCCGAGGCGCTGCACGGCCTCGGCCACGCGCAGGAAGGCCGCCGCGTTCGCCCCGTTCTCGTAGTCGGCGGGGTCGTCGCAGTACCGCTCACCGGCGTCGCGGGTTCTGTCGTGCACCTCGGTCATGATCGTGCCCAGGCGGTCGTCGACCTCCTCGGCGCTCCACTGCTCGCGGCCCGCGGCCTGCTGCATCTCCAGCGCCGAGACCGCGACCCCGCCGGCATTGGCGGCCTTCCCCGGGACGAAGGCCACCTGCTCCTCCCGCAGAATGCGCCGGGCCGCCGGGGTCACCGGTCCGTTGGCGCCCTCCACCACGGCCCAGCACCCGTTCTGCACCAGGGCGCGGGCCTCGTCCGGGCCGATCTCGTTCTGCGTCGCGCACGGCAGCGCGACCTCGCACTCCGTCGTGAACGCCGATCCTGACGACGTCGAGGCCCCGGAGCGACCCTCGGCGTAGTCCGCGACCGACCCGCCCTGCTCCTTGACCTCCCGCAGCGCCGCCACGTCGACGCCGTCCGGTTCGGCGATCGCACCCCGCGAGTCGGAGCACCCCACCACGAGCCCGCCGACCGCGACGACCTTGTCCATCGCGTGCAGCGCGACGTTGCCGCTGCCGGACACCACCACGCGCGCGCCCTCGAGGTCGCGGCCCTGCTCGGCGAGCATGCGCTGGGTGAAGTAGACGACGCCGTAGCCGGTCGCCTCGGGCCGCAGGGCCGACCCGCCGAGGACGGCGGGTTTGCCGGTCAGGGCGCCCGGATCGTCGTGGCCGACGAGCCGCCGGTACTGGCCGAGCACCCAGCCGAGCTCCCGCGGCCCCACCCCCATGTCGCCCGCGGGGACGTCGGTCCACGAGCCGACGTGGGCGGCGAGCTCGATGGCGAACGACTGGCAGAAGCGCATGACCTCGCCGGGCGAGGCGTCCTTGACCGCGAAGTCCGCGCCGCCCTTCGCGCCGCCGATATCCTGGCCGGTCAGCGCGTTCTTGAGGACCTGCTCGAAGCCCAGGAACTTCACGACGTCGAGATTCAGCCTGGGCACGAAGCGCAGGCCGCCCTTGTACGGGCCGAGCGCCGAGTTGAACTGCACCCGGAACCCGCGGTTCACGCGGGCGCGCCCGGCGTCGTCGACCCAGGGCACGCGGAAGACGATCTGGCGCTCGGGCTCGCAGAGCCGGCCCAGCACCTCGGCGTGCTCGGGGTGCTCGGCCAGGACGGGCGCGACGCTCGTCAGCACGTCACGCACCGCGCCCCGGAACTGGGCCTGCTCGGGATCGCGGCGCAGGACGTCGCGCCACACCTCCCGCAGCGTCGCGACGGCCGCCTCGGAGGGCCGTCGATCCGCCTGCTGACGTGCAGCCGCCATCCGTCCTCCCGAAAACTCCGTCGTCCCGCCCGGATCCGGATCGCAGGTACCCCACGGGGGCCTCGACGAGTCAGGGAGTCACGCTGGGTTGTGTCATGGACGACAAGATCACAGTACTGGGCGGTAGGAGTCCATACTCCGAGGCATTCCAGACGCGGAGAACGGAGTCCTCATGACGATGATCGGCAGCCCCTGGGACGTCGAGACCGGGACCGAGTGGAATGCCGAACAGCCCCAGCGTCCGGAGTGGTTCGACGAGCTCGTGGAGCTCCACGTCCTGGAGGCCCACGGAGACGACCACGCCGCCCGTGACATGGCGCAGTGGTCCGCGCAGGACCCCCAGGTCGCTCTCTTCTCGACCCAGCTCCACGCCACGCACCGGGACATCTCGGGAGCCTGATCGGTCCGACGCCCATCCGGCCGCTACCTTGATGCAGTCAGCCGCGCGAGCAGTGCCCGATGGTCGCTGCCGGGGAGATCGAGGATCTGCAGGCTGACCGGGCGGGGCCCACCCCCGGCGAGCACGTGGTCGATCTGCGCGCCGAACCAGCGAGGCCAGGCCGCGTCCCACGTGGCGGTGAGGCCCTGTCCCGTCACTGCGCCCGCGTCCAGACAGCCCTGCGTGCCCTCCCGGAACTCGCGGTGGTCGAGGGTCGCGTTGAAGTCGCCCAGGACCAGCGAGGGGCCGGCACCGGGGGCACACCAGGTCCGGAGCTGGGCGAGTTCGCCTGGCCAACTCCGGATCTTCCCCGGCACCGGGGCGGACACGTGCACCGCGACCAGGCGCAGCGCCCCGAGCCGCCCGCCCGTGAGCTCGAGCCACGGGTCGGAGCGACCTTGCTCGATCACCCGGCTGGACAGCGCGCCCAGTGAGGGCGCGGTGAACACGCTCACCCCGTGGACGTCGGCGGCACCGGGAGCCGCGGCGACGACGGATCGGTAGCCCAGGTCGGGGACCGCCGCCGCCAGCAGCGTGCGATACCGCTGCGCGGCCTCGGGCAGGACTACGACGTCGGGCCGCTCCCGTCGGATGGTGGCCGCGAGCGCCGGGACGTCCGCTCCGCCCTGGTCGACGTTGAACGAGAGCACCGTCAGTCCCGGTCCGCCCGTCGCCGGCTCGCCACGGCCCACCGCCCGTGGCACGACGAGGGCGCCGGCCACCACACACACCAGCAGTACGGCCGCAGCGACCGCCCGCGCCCGGCGCCACGCGAGCATCGGCGCCGCCAGGGCCGCGGCCACCACGGTGAGCTGCGGCCGGAGCGCCACGAGCGCCGCGAAGGGCACCCACCGGTCGAGACCGAGCTGGTCGGGCAGCAGCACCAGCACGGCACCGGCGACGCCGACCAGGACGACGACGAGGCGCCCGACCGGCCACCGCGCCGCGCGGCTCGACGTCGCCGGGACCGTCTGCGCCATGCGCTCAGCCAACCAGGACCGACGTCTCCCCCGCGTCCGGTCCAGGTCCCCGCGAGCCGGGCCACGCCTCCCGCTTCAAATCTTCCCGTCGACCACCGAGCGGTCCCACAGGTCGTCGCGCCGCCCGGACACCACGTTCTCCGCGGCCCGCAGCCCCGACTCGATCGAGTGGCCCATGTTGTTGTAGCGGTGGATGCCACCGCGGCCGATCGTCTGCAGGTTGGTGATCCCGGCGCAGTACTCCTTGAGCCGTGCGCGCAGCTCGCCGTACCCCAGCAGGTACATCGGGTAGGCGAACCGCTCGCGCTGCACGAAGCCGACGCTCTCCTCGCCCGGGACGGCGAATCCCATCGTGACCAGCTCGCGCTGCGCCAGGGCGAGCATGTCCTCGTCGGAGGACCGCCGAATCCCGTCGTCCTCGTCGCAGTAGTACTCCAGGCAGATCGGGGCCAGGTCGTCCTCACCCGCCATGTCCGGGGACAGCTGGGCGAAGTTCGTCAGCCGTCCCGCCTGCACGTCCGAGGAGTGGAGCTCCACCCAGCCGTACGGCAGGTCCCGTGCCAGCCGCGTCAGGAGGTTGACGACGACGAGGCTCCGGTACCGCAGGCGGGCGGCGATCTCGAGGATCTCGCCGGGCGGCGCGGGATCGAGCAGCCCGACCAGCTCGCTCACCGGGATCGTCGAGATGAACGCGCTCCCGGCGATCTCGCTGACCTCACCCGTCGAGAGGTCCCGCACGTCGACGTGGGTGATCCGGTCGCCGTCGCGATGCACCGACACGACCTCGGCGCCCAGCCGGATCGTCGAGCCGACACCGGCCTCGATGCGCTCCATCATCGCGCCGAAGATCACCTGGGAGCCCGTCGTCGGGTAGTAGGTCTGTGCCGGTTCGTAGGACGCGCTGCGCGCGCCGCTGTGGGTCATACGGTGCTTGACGTACTTGAAGACGGAGTTCGGCTTCTCGTAGACGCGGGCCCAGCTGACGTCGATCTCGGAGGGATCCACGCCCCAGAACTTGCGCTGATCGATCTTCACCAGCTTGTCGTAGATCGCCGAGCCGTACGAGTTGACCAGGCCGTCCTCGCAGGACACCACCTGCTCGATGGGCCGGATGCGACGCGCGAGCAGGCCCAGGAACGCACGGGCCCGGCTGGTCATCCGCAGTCCGACGACCGCGTCGAGCCAGGAGTCGTAGAGCTTCCCGTCGAAGTAGATCCCCTCGACGTGGGTGATCTCCCGGAGTCGGTCGCCGCCGAGCCGGTGGAGGAGGTCCCCGATCTCGGGGCTGCGGCGGATGAACACGTGCGGTCCCAGGTCGAAGGAGCGACCGTGGAAATCGAAGGTGCGGCACAGCCCGCCGGGTGCGCTCGCCTTCTCGGCGAGCAGGAACGGCCGGTCCGCGCGGGCCAGGGTGTAGGCGGCGGAGAGGCCGGCCGGGCCCGCGCCGAGAATGACGGTCCGCTCGGGCGTGATGGGGCTCTCGGCCGCGACGGGGCTCGCCTCGTGACTCATCGGACTGCTCCTGTTCGTGAGGGTGGTTGATCAACGGGTTCACGGCGTGGGCGACGGGCTCCAGTAGCGCTGGAGCACGCCCTCGGCGGGCTTGCCGCGCACGGAGTAGTCGAGGGCGGCGGGGAGTCCCTCCTGGGGGACGTCGACCCACACCCACCAGAAGACGCCGGCCCACCACGGCTCGCCGCCGAACGTCTCGAGCAACGCCTCGTACCCGGCGGCCTGCTCGTCCGGCGCAGGCACCGTGCTCACGGTCTGCGAGCTGGGGTCGGTCGTGCTCCCGCGCTGGCTGGCGAACCCGGCCTCGGTGAAGAGGATCGGGCGGTGAACCAGCGTGGCGAAGGCCGCGAGCCGGTCGCGCTGCGGGCGCAGGGCGCGCTCGAGGGCGGCGACGTCCGTGGTCGGCCGGGCGGAGAGCGGCCAGTAGGCGTCGATCCCGACGAGGTCGACCAGGTCCCAGAACGCGACCCGTGTGTAGGCGTCGTCGTTGGCCGCGTAGACCAGCGGACCCTTGTAACGAGCGCGCACGTCGGCGATGACCCCGGCCCACTGCGCCTGGTCCGCGCTCATGCTGTCCAGCTCGGTGCCGACGGCGAGCTCCTCGACGTCGGTCGCCTGGGCGAGCTGCGCGAAGTGGGTGATGAACGCGCTGTAGGAGGCGAACCAGGCGCCGACGTCCGAGGGCGTGAGCCGCGACCGGTCGGTACCGTCCAGCGTGTCCACGTGGGGCTTGAGCAGCACCTTGAGCCCGCGGCCGTGCGCGGCGTCGATCGCGAACCGGAGGTCCTGATCGGTCGGGCCCTTCGTCGTGGGCGCGATCCGCGTCGCGGAGCGGGTCTGCAGGTACCAGGTCGGCACGATCTGCACCCAGCCACCGCCGACGCCGGCGATCTCGGCCAGGACGGTCGGTGCGCCGCCGCTCGCGTACCCGTTCGGCTCCCAGGTGGGCAGCGCGAAACCCCGCTGCTGGCCGGACGGCACGTCGCGGCTCGGCCCCGTCCCGCAGCCGCCGGCCCACGTGAGCACGCCGAGGAGCAGCAGCACCTCGGCGATGGCGACCCGCACGGTCCTGGTCACCGCGCGCCCACCGCCTCCAGCCGTCGGCGCACCGTGGAGTCCGCAGCGCTGTGCAGCTTGCGGGCGCGGTCGGCCCACCGGTAGAGGGTGGGCGAGGAGACGACGATCTGCCGCAGGCCCTCGACCGGAGCCCGTCCCGCCGCGCGCGCCCGCGCCACGACGGGGGACCGCACCACCTGACCGGTGCCGACCGCGAGGGCGCCGTTGGCGAGGAGCGCCTTGTAGTCCTCGCCGCCCTTCCCCAGCTCGATGTGCCGGACCCCCGCGGCGGCCGCCGCGCGCGCGGTGACGATGTGGTGCTGCAGCCCCGGTGCGTACTTGCCGAGCTCCGGGTCGTAGGCGGGGAACCAACCGGCCAGCACCCCGTCGAACCGCAGCTGCAGGTGGCCCGCGACCGGACGCTCGCCGGCCCACAGCACGGACAGCAGGCCGGAGAACCCGTCGTGATCGCTGGCGAGGAGGCGTTGCAGCAGCCGCGGGAGCCAGGGCCGGGCGAACAAATCCGGCGCCCCGGTGCGCACGTACTGGGACGACTTCCACGCGAGCACGGTCTCCAGCAGCCCGGGGTCGGATGCCGCGAGCTCGAACCGCACCTCGCCGACGTCGCGTGCGAGCATCCGCGCCCGACGGGGCAGGTCGCGGGTGAACCGCGACGACCTGCCACGCAGCAGCGCCTCCCAGGCCGCGAACCCGTCGGCCAGGTCGATGATCGGGGCCGGCCGCCGCTCCGCCAGGTACGGCGCGAACGGGGCCTGGGCGTCGACGAGGTGGTCGAACTCCCACATCGTCAGCCCGCACGCCCGCAGCACGGCGCCGGGATCCCAGTCGACCCCGGGCGCGTGTACCAGGCCCTGGCAGTCGTTCACGTGCGCGCCGATCGGGACGCCCACCCCCAGCCGGCGGCGCTCGAACGGGAAGAACCCGACCACCTCGCCGCCGTCGGTCAGGACGCCCACCCGGGCGGCCGGGGACTCGGCGCCGACGGCGACGGCGAACTCCGGGGACAGGAACGGGTTGTCCAGGCCCGGCACCATCCGTTGGAACCGGTGCCAGCAGGCGATCTCGTCCGGGCCCAGCTCGTCCGGCCGGATGGTGGTGATCTTCATCGGTCCCGTTCCCCCGCGTCGTCGTCCACGACCGGCTCGAGGGGTTCCTCCGGGGTGCGCAATGCGGCGATCACGGTCGGCGCCGCGGCGACCCCCTCGACGACCTTGGCCGCGGCCAGTCCCACCGCCAGCCCGACGAGGCCGTGGGTCGCGGCCCCCGCCACCGCTGCGCCGAGCTCGAGCGCGGTCCCGACGAGCACGACGACGGCCGCGAAGCCGATGCGACGACGGATGCGGCACACGGCCACGAAGTGGGCCCAGAGGATCATCGGGAAGTAGGCGAGGGCGAGGATTCGCAGCGGCGCCGTCCCGAGGTCCGCGTAGCTCGGGCCGAAGAACCCGAGGCCGATCGGGGCGAGTGCCACCAGCGCGGGGATTCCGACGAGCCCGGCCAGGCCCGACACCCCGAGGGAGAACCGCAGCCGGCGCTGCAGTGTGCCCGACCGTTCCTTCCCCGCGGCGAAGAGCGCCGTGCCGAGGTGGAACGGGAGGATGTAGGCGAAGGAGAGGAACATCCAGGCGGCGTAGAAGCCCGCGCCCGCGGTGGGCGACACGATCGCGGTCGCCACGATCGGGATGGCCGACTGCGACGCCTCGAGGCCGAGGTTGACCCCGTTGTGCGCCGACGCGGCGCGGGGCAGCGCGCGCAGGAACGAGCCGTCCGGGCGGCACCGCAGCGGCATCCCGCGGCGCGCCAGCACCGAGACCGACCACACGACGGAGGCCCCCACGCCGACCACCCAAGCGACGAGCAGCTCGGCGACCCCCGCCTCGTACCACCACACCCCGACCAGGACCAGCAACGCCAGCTTGACCAGGTGGAACACCACGTTGCGGGTCAGCTGCACCGTGCCGGCGAGCAGGCCGACGACGGCGGCGTCGAGGACGAACGCCGCCCCGGTCAGCGCCACCCCCACCACGAACAGCGCCACCACACCGGGTCCGACGTCGCCGATCACCCGCGCCCCGGCGGCCGCGGCGCCCACACCCAGGACGAGGCTCAGCGACACCGTCGCGATCAGTGCCGCGGTGATGATCGGGGCGGCGGCACGCACCCGCCGGGTCAGCTCGCCGATGACGACCGTCCCGAAGCCCAGCGAGCCGAGGTTGCCCAGCATGACCATCGCCGAGGTCGCGGTGGAGCCGTAGCCGACCGTGACCGGGGGGAAGAGCCGCGCCGCCGCCCACCAGAAGACGAACCCCAGCGGGGCACCGACGACCGTCGCGCCGAACAGCGAGCCGGCGTTGGACCAGATCACCCGGTGCGCGCGGATCGCGTGGCGGGTTCCGACGAGCGCGCTCACGGCTGCATCCAGACCTGGCGGTAGGGCGTGGGATCGGTGCCCTGGAAGAGCAGTGCCTGGGTGCGTGCGCTCCCGGGCACCTCGACCGACTGCTGCCATTGGGCGCCGGGATCCAGCGAGAACGACCACGTCTGGGCCGGCTCGCCGTCGGGACGCACCTCGACGCGGAACTGCCGGGTGCCGTCCTCGTCGCTGTACACCCCGAGCTGGGCGGTCTCGGGCGCCGCCGCGCGATCGGGTCCGGCCGCCGCCTGGGGCACCAGCCACAGCTGGCTGAAGCCCGGCTCGGCCTTGGTGGCCTCGCCGAACACGGCCAGTCCGATCGCGGCGCCCGCGATCACCACGGCGGCCCCGGACATCACCAGCCGGCGGGGCGGGGGCCAGGTCCGGGGCGGGGGCCAGGTCCGGGGCAGGAGCCGGGAGCGCCCCGGGGACGACCCGGGCGTGCGCTCCCGCCGGCCCGCGACCAGCCCGGCGACCAGCAGCACGAGGATCCCGAGCACCACCCAGCTCGTCCGGGTCAGCCCGGCCGGCAGCGCGTTCAGCAGGAGCGCCCCCGCGACGAGCAGGGCCACGTCCAGCGCGAGCGTCCAGCAGATCCGTTCCAGGAGCGAGCACCCGCGGTGCCCGGGTCCCGCGACGGTGCGGGGCAGGACCGCCCTGCTCAGCACGTAGCCGGGCAGGACCAGCACGAACGGCAGGCCGACGACCACGCGGACGACCTCACCGGCCCCGCCGGCACCGAGCGGCACCAGCAACAGGATCCCGGCGAGCAGGCCGAGCCCGACGGGCACGGCCACGGTGCCCGACGTCAGGCGATCACGCGCGGTGCGCCTAGCGAGCCCCATCGAGAGTCCTCAGGTCGTAGATCACGATGTCGCCGCTGTCGAACACCCGCCCGACGCCGGGTACGTGATCGAATTTCGTGAGGTTCGTGAGGGGCAGCGGCGCGGTGTAGCGGAAGGCCATCGGGTCGTTCGGGAAGTACGAGCCGCCCGCCGGCAGCTGCTCGGTGAGGCGCCGGTCGGCGACGAGGTACTGGACCTTGTCGGCGACGATCTCCGCGCGGTCGGCGTCGCGCAGCGTCGGCGCCTGGTAGAGGGTCGCCGTGCCGCTCACCATCGTCTGCTGGCCGTAGGGGCCCATCAGCGTGTAGTTCGTGTCGTCGGCCGCGATGCGCTGCCCCGACGGCAGCGTTCCCTGGACCCAGTAGGCCGCCGCGACGCCCTGCGGATCGACGGCGTTCTCGTAGCCGTCGACCACCATGTGGCCGGCGGGGATGCGGCCCCAGGCCGGCGGCCAGCCGCTGGTGATCCCACCGATCATGGCGATCAGGGCGACCGCGGCCGCGCCCCTGACCATCCACCGTCGGTACCCGGTGTGGCGCAGGAACTCGAGACCGCAGAGGGCCAGCACGGGCGCCATCGCGACGAAGAGATAGGTCTGGGCGCGGACCGCGTCCTCGCTGCCGCTGTCCGACACCACCCGCACCACGGGGACCGCGAGATAGCCCAGGGAAGCCAGTGTCATCACCACGATCCACGGGTCCGACCGGTGCCGGCGCCACACCCAGAGCGCACAGAGCGCCAGGCAGGCGGAGAGGGCCAGGACGCACGCGTAGCTGGGGAGCGCCTCGGCCAGCGGTGCGCGCACGAACCCGCCGTCCGAGGGCTGGGTGGTCCCGCGGAGCGCGCCGGCGATGCCCCGGGTCAGGTCGGTCAGCGCCGGGCTGAGGTAGGCGGGGGTGGTGGGGGCGACGGCGAGGATCCAGGTGCCGATGAGCACGAGGCACGTCACGGAGAGCCCGGTGAGCACCCGGATGCCGACCGTGTCGCCGCGGTAGCAGAACACCAGCAGCGCGACGACGAGCGTGGCGGCGAGGAACCAGCTGGTGAGGTGGTGCGACGCGACCGTGACGGCGATGGTCACGACGGCCAGCCCGGTCATGGCCCGGCGCCGGCTCGCCGGACCGCTCACGGCACCGACCGCCGCACAGCAGGCGAGCACCAGGAACGGCAGCGCCATCGAGCCGTAGATGAACTTGGCGAGGACCGACTTGTAGTACGGCGCGGTGGTGAACAGGATCGAGGCGAGCGCGGCCACCCGCGCCGAGCCGCCGACCTGCCGGAACAGCAGGTAGAGACCCGCGGTGAGCACGACCCGGACCACGCCCATCACCACGACGCCGGCGGCGAACACCGAGAGCCCCGTCGTCACGACCACGGCCGAGGCGACGCTCTCCAGGCCGGGGTACATCGGGCTGATCGGGAGGCTGTAGTTGTACGAGAACAGGTGGCCGGTCTGCACGATGTCGGTCGTGGTCCGCCAGTTCTGCAGCTCGTCGATGAACTTGAACTCCAGCGGGCTGTAGCAGTAGGCGGCCGCGAAGTAGGCCAGGCCCAGCACCATCGCGGTACCGGCACACTCCCGCTCGGTGACGCGCCGCCCGACGAGCATCCGCAGCAGCGGCGGGGCGAACAGCAGGAGCTGCCCGAGCCAGTACATCGGCTCGACCCACCACGTCGCGCCCGCGCGCCCGCCGGCGTAGGCCAGCGACACCGCCAGCAGACCCGTGGCGACGAGCAGTGCCGTCTCGGGCAGACGCCCCCAGCGTCGCGTGTCCTCCGGCCGGCGGGTCACCGGCGCGGTCTCGGCCTCGGGCGATGCCGCGACCGGGACCTCGAGGTCGGCGACGGCCGCCGTCATCGGCGAACGCCGCTCGCCCAGAGCGGCACCCCGCTGGCGGAGGCTCCCACGAGCGACCGGGGGCCGTGCCGGCGCAGGTTCCGCCAGACGAGCTGCTTGGCCCGGCCCACACGCCGCCCGGCCGCGCTCGGGAGGTCCTGGTCGAGCAGCGCCGCCAGACCGTCGGTGTCGGTGCCACCCGGGACCGTCACCCGCGAGATCGCGAACGGGTCCTCGTCGCCGCCGCTGAGCTGGTCGGCCACCGCGCAGGCCGAGCGGTAGCCGGCCGTGGCGGTCGCCGCGCGGACGGCGGCGCTGTGGTAGCCGTACGGGTACGCGAACGAGTGGACCGGCCGCTGCAGCCGGTCCTCGAGCAGCTGCTTGGGCCGCAGCAGCTGGAACTGCACCTCGTGGGCCCGCATCACGTCCAGCTGCGGGTGGGTGTGGGTGTGGGCGGCGCACTCGACCCCGGCGGCCGCGACGTCCTCGAGCTGCTCCCACCGCAGGAGGAGGCGCTCGCCCTCGCCGTCGGCGCGCAGCCATTCGCTGGTGCCGCCCACGTAGCCGGTGACGACGTAGAGGGTGGCGGTCATCCCGTGGCGCACCAGCGCGGGCAGCGCGTGGCTGTGGAAGTCGGCGAACCCGTCGTCGAAGGTGAGCACCACCGTGCGCTCCGGGACGGGGTCGCCGTGGAGGCGCGACTCGACGAGGTCGCTGACCGTCGTGGTGCGGTAGCCCTGCGCCTCGAGGAACGCCAGGTGGTTCTCGAACAGGTCGGGGTCGAGGACGAAACGGCGGAACGAGGCCGTCGAGCGCGTCGAGAGGCTGTGGTACATGAGGATCGGGATCGAGTGCTCGGGCTCGACCATGCCTGCCTCCTCTCGCTTCGGTGGGGTCCGGCCCGGGGTCACGAGCCGAGGGCGACGGGCTCGTCCGTCATGCGCCGCGCCGCGTGCCTGCTGCGCACGTACTGCGCGGGGCCGCGGTACAGGCCGCGCCGCTCGAGGCGGTCCAGCTCGCGCGGGTAGAGACCCCGGGCGCCGGCGGTGCCCCGGCGTCCGACCAGTTCGCGGACCGCGGCCGGTGCCAGCCGGCCGAGCACCAGAAGACGGCGCGGGTCGTTCAGGACGGCGCGGGCGTAGAAGGCACCGAGACCGAGGCCGTAGCCGTAGAACTGCCGGGAGATCCCGGCCCAGTCCTCGTAGTGCCGGTGGCGCACCAGCGCAGTGGGGCAGTAGACGAGGGTGTGGCCGGCGAGCATGAGGTCGCAGATGAGGGCGGTGTCCTCGGACCCCAGCGCCGGTGTGCCGGGGCCCAGCGCCACGTCGAACCCGTCGAGCGCGGCGAGCACGTCGCGACGGACAGCCATGTTGCCCGACGCGCCGAACGAGGGCAGCGGGTAGAGCGGGTGCTGGACATGGTGCGACGGCGGGTCGAACACGATCGACGCGAAGCCTCGCCCCTTGCCGTGACCGCCGAACTGCTCGAACCAGACCTGCGCCTCGGTGTCGAGCACCGCGGGCAGGATCCGCCCGGTCAGGGCGGCGGCCGACGGGTGGCGCCGGAACCCCCGGGCGATCTCGGCGAGCCAATGGGGATCGGCGACCTCGTCGTCGTCGATGTAGGCCACGACCTCACCGCGGGCCGCCCGCCAGCCGTGGTTGCGGGCGCGCGCGACTCCGGCCCGGGGCTCGACGACGCGGCGCACCGGCGTCGAGCGCACGCCCTGTTCGATCATCCGCGCGACGAAGTCGGTGCGGGGGGCGTTGTCGACGACGAGGATCTCGTAGTCGGGGTACTGCTGCTCGTCGAGCGCCCCCAGGCAGGCCAGGATCCGCTCGTCGGGGTCGCGGGTGCAGACGACGACCGTGATCGACGGGGCGTCGGCGAGGGTCGCGGCGCGCTCGTCGAGATAGAAGGAGGGCTCGGTAGCGGGCACCCCGGCCGAGGTCAGCCGCGCCGAGCCCAGGCTCGGGCAGCGCTCGACGAGCTCCGGGCTCAGCTCACGCCAGAATCCGACGGGCGAGCGCGGCCGAGGGCAGGCCGCCCGGCGGCAGGGACGGCTGGACGACGCCGATCGGCTCGGTGTTCAGCCGCACCAGGACATGTGCCTTCGGGTACTCGCGTCCGCTGAGCGGGTCCCGACGCTCCAGGCGGGGCAACGGCCCGGCGAGCTCGACCTCGACCACGCGCGCGGCCGAGTGTGCCGGGTCGGTCGCGAGGACGGCGGGTCCTGTCGGCCCGGGGGGGATCGTCCGGCGCAGCCGGGCCGCGGCGCGGCGCACCTCGCGCGTCGCGAACCCGGCCCCGGCGGCAGCGACCCCCGCGACCATCATCGCTGCCTGGTCCCCCGCGGCCGCGTCCCCGCGGGCGACCGCCCGGCCGCGCGCGGCGATTGCGCGGGGCACGACACGGGTCACGTAGTCCTGCTCGGCCGAGAGCGCCTCGCTCGCCCCCCCGGTCACCGCGCGCAGCGCGGCCTTTCCTTCGCCCTCGGCCCAGCAGCGGCGCAGGAAGGCGGTCCGCGTCGTGCGCTCGACCGGGACGTGGTGGTCGATGCGGGCGCCGCCCAGCAGGCACCACCGGCCACCGTCCGACACCGCCGACATCCGCAGGCAGAGCTCGGTGTCCTCGGGCTCGCGGGCCCCGGACACCTTGCCGAAGTCGTCGCGGAAACCGCCCGCGCGCAGGAAGGCCTCGCGGCGGACGAGCATGTTCCCCGACCAGACATTGCGGACGACCTCGTGCCGACCGTCCTGCGTCGGCGCCGTCGCGCCGACCGTCCAGCCGAACTCGGACGGGAACCACAGCGGGGCCGATCCCCCGCTCCACGCCGGGTCGATGGCGCCGCCCACCCCGACGACGGACGGGTCGCTCGCAGCGTCGATGAGCTCGGCCAGCCAGGTCGGCGACGCCACGGCGTCGTCGTCGAGGAAGGCGACGAGCTCGGTCCCGGCGGCTCCCACCCCCGTGTTGCGTGCCCCCGAGGCCCCCCGGGCCAGCTCGTTGCGCAGCACGAGGACGTCGGGGCCGCACCACTGCGTCGCGCGGGCGTACAGCTCCTCGTTGTGGTCGACCACGACGACGAGCACGGCCGGGTGGGTCTGGGCCCGGACCGATGCCACGGCCTGTCGGGTGATGGGCCACCGGCCCGAGTCGAAGCAGGCGACGACGACGGTCACCGGGTCGGGGGTCCCGTGGGCGGTCCGCGAGCGGCTCATGGCCTCGTCCCGGTCGCGCCGCTCGCGACGCGCCGATGCCGCAGGATGCAGCCGAGCACCCGGAACCCGTCACGCAGCACGTGGAGGTTGGAGTGCCCGGAGCGACGGGGCAGCTCGACGCTGGGTACCTCGGCGATCCGGAGCCCGGCCCGCACGGCGGTCACGGTGATCTCCGCCTCGATCTCGAAGCCGGTGCTGGCCAGCCCCAGGTGATCGAGGTAGCGACGGTGGAAGGCGCAGAAGCCGTAGCACAGATCGGTGAGGTTGGTGCCGTAGAGCGTGTTGACCACGCACATCAACAGCCAGTTCCCGAGCCGGCGCAGCGGGGTGATGTCGAGGGAGGTCCCGCCGCCCATGAACCGGCTGCCCTTGACCAGGTCGAAACCGTTGGACAGGAAGTACAGGAAATGGCCGATCTCTCGTGGAGACATGCTCCCGTCGGCGTCGATCATGACGATCACGTCGCCGGTGGTCGCCAGGAACCCCGCGCGGAGCGCGTCGCCCTTCCCGGTCCGCTCCTGGGAGACGATCCGCAGATCGGGGCGGCACCACCGGGCCGTGATCAGCGTGGCGTCGCTCGACTGACCGTCGACGAGGACGACCTCGTCGACGCTCGGCGGGATTCTGTTCGAGGACCCCGGCGATGTTCGCGGCCTCGTTGCGGGCCGGGATCACGAGGCTCACCGAGACCGCATTTCGTGCCTGCTCGTCGCCGTTCTCCCGCGGCTTCCCGAGCGTGACCTCCGCCGGAGTGTCCGAAAGCCGCACCACCGTGTGCTCCTGCGACATCTCTCCACCTCCGTCGACGACGCACGACAGGACGAGGCGGCCTTTTCTCGACGCACTGCGGTGAAGGCCGGCGCGGCCGAATTCGGGCCGCCGGGGCCTCCACTACTCCCCCTGCGCATCAATTATCGCGAGCGCCGGAACGGTGGGGCATCGACAATATTGACGATGCGCGAATGCGTGACTCAGCCGCCACGCTCCGTGAGGTCCCCCGAGCCCGGGAGCTGGCGCAGCAGGGCCACGGCCTCCAGCTGCGAGCCCACCTCGAGCTTGGTGAGGATAAAGCGGATCTGCGTCCGCACGGTCGGCATGGTCACGACGAAGTGCTCGGCGATCGCCGCGGCACGCATCCCGGCGCCCAGCAGTTCGAGCACCTCGCGCTCACGTGGAGTCAGTCGCGAGAGCCGCCGTGAGAGCTCCCGTTCCTGCGCCTGGTACCGGCGATGCCGCTCGATCCACTCGTGGCGCTCGACGGCACTCATCACGGGCGAGCCCTGCGCCGCGGTGATGACGGTCTGCAGCAGCACGGCGAACGAGCACGACTTCGGTACGTACCCGAGCGCGCCGGCCGCGATGGCGGTGGCGATCCCGGGCTGGTCGGAGCTGCCGGTGACCACGAGGGCCCGCCAGCGCCGGGCCTGCAGCCGTTCCACGAGGTCGGCGCCGCTGACGTAGCGGCCCTCGGCGTTCCGGCTCAGGTCCAGATCGAGCACGACGAGGCCGCCGCGATCGGCGGCGTCGGGCGGCCGGTCCAGGAACTCCTGGACCTCGTCGACCGACAGTGTCGACGCGTCGAAACCCTCGCCCCGTAGCGCCATGCACAGGGTGGTGCTGAAGAGTTCGTGGTCGTCGATGATGAGGACGGGGTAGCGCCGACCGGCCGGCGTGGGCTGCCCGCCGTCGGGGGAGGTCTCGCTCACGGCGCCGCGCACGGTGCTCCTTCCGGGGCCGCCGAGGGCAGGACGGGCCGGTCGACGCCGGGCTCGGGCAGCTCCACCACGACCGTGCACCCGGGCGCCGTCGATCGACGGCGTCGGATGACGATGGTGCCGTGCTCCGAGCGCAGCATCCGGCGGCAGGCGGAGAGGCCGAGGCCGGAGCCACCACGGCTCGCGTCGTGCACCCCCGGCTCCAGCACCGCCTCCTCCAGGCCGGGATCCACCCCGGGCCCGAAGTCGCGGACCCGGACGACGATCCGGCCGTTCCAGCGCATGCCCGTGACCCGCACCGGACTGCCCGGGGCGTGCCGCTCGGCGTTCGCGAACACGTTGGTCATGACCTGGGCGAGCGTCTCGGGCGACCCGACCGCGCGGAGCCCGGCATCGATCTCGAGACGAATGTCCGTGTCCGCAGCGCGGCGCAGGGCCACGAGGCCCTGCAGCACCGGTTCCACGTCGTACGGGGCCAGTGGCCGCTGCGGTGACGGGCCGTCCGACCCACGCAACAGGTCCTCCAGCCGGTGGATCTCGGAGGCCACGAGGGCGTCCAGCGCCGCCCCGCCGGGGCCACGCCGGGCCTCGCCGTCGTCGAGCAGCCGGGCTGCTCCCGCCAGACCCGCGAGGCCGGTGCGGAGCTCGTGGTCACGCTCGGCGGTGCGCTCGAGCTCCATCGCCACCAGGCGCAGCTCCTCCTCGCGGCTGTCGCGCGCGGCGTCGAGGCACACCAGCGCGCGCCTGATCACCTCGAGGCTGCCGCCCAGGACGAGGCCGACGGCGGCGAGCCGGATGACCGGAGCGAGGGGGGCCGCGTCGCGGACGAACCATGGGACGAGGATCTCGCCGAGGTGCACGGCGCCGAGCAGGCCGATCCCGCCGGCGACGACCGCGAGGGCGCGCTCACGGCGCCGCAGAACGCGGACGACGAGCGTGAGGGCGAGGGCTGCCCACGCCGCGGACAGGCCCAGACGGGGGAGCCGGAGATCCGAGAGCGTGGTGACCGACGGCGGGAAGGCTGCGACCAGTGCCCCGGCGGTCGCCGCGAGGGCGAGCACGCCGAGCGCTGCGCCCGCGACCTGCCGACCCCGCAGCGGCGTCGGATCGACGAGCACCGCCAGGAGCAACGTGACGACGAGCCCGGGCACCAGGAGGTCGACGCCGGTCAGCATCGCGGAGACCCCGGAGCTCCCGGCGACCAGAGCGCGCTCCGAGAGGATGGTGAGGCTGCCGCACCCGACAGCCGTGCCGAGCCAGGCCGCACGCGAATCCGCGCTCAGCCGTGCCGCGAGGAGGCCCAGGAGCGCCGCCACGCTCCCGATCGCCACGGTGAAGAAGGTGAGGACGACGATCATGTCGGGCGCGGAGAATCGCCACGTGGTAGGCCGACGCGCGTGATCATCATTTCCGCCCCCTGTCGAGTCCGGTTTCCGAACGCGGAACCACCACGCCCCCTCGATGATGACGACGTGTGACGGCTTCCCGGTGGTTGTCGCCTGAACGAGTGACCACCACGGTAGGAATGGCCGCCGCGGGCTGCATCGCCCGCGTGCATCACCGGCCGCTACTCGGATTGGTGAGGCCCACGTTCGGGGCCACCGCGACGCGAACGGTCGAACGGGGCTCCACGCCGTTCTCGCGAGCGATGCTCCACGCCGTTCTCGCGAGCGATACGGACAGCCTCGAGCCGAGTGTGCACGCCCAACTTCTGCAGAATCCGACTGGTGTGGCTGCGGACGGTGTTCGCCGCGATGTCGAGGTGTTCGGCGATCTCCGGGCCGTGCCTCCCCTCCACCAGGCAGACCAGCACCTCCCGTTCCCGCTCGGTCAGCGACGCGAGCGGGCCGCTCGGGCCGCGGCGGTGCGGGAGCTGGTGGACGAGGCGACGCAGGACGACCCCCAGGACGGCCGAGGGGTAGACGGCGTGCCCGCCGGCGACGACGCGCAGCACACCGATCAGTTCCTCGGCCGACACCGAGGGCGGCAGCCACGCCGCGACGCAGCGCAGCGCGGCCTCCACGGCGTCCTCCGCGTCGGCGGTGTCGGCGAGCACCACCACCCGGACGTCGGGGACGACATCCGTGACGGCGTCGACGATGGCCGACCACGGGCCGGGGACCGACGCGGCGTCGACGACCAGGACGTCGACCGCGAAGGCGGCCACGGAGGCGAGCGAGTTGGCGAGGGCCGCCGGGCTGTGCCGGACCAGAAAGCCCTCGGCCTCCCGCGCGAGCCGCCCGGAGAGTGCGTCGGCCAGCATCTGGTCATCGGTGACGAGCTGGACCCGGATGGGGGCCACCGTGCTCACCCTAGGAAACCGCGACCGGTTCGTCCTCCCACAGATGCGTGAGGCCCTTCACCCGCCGATGGGCGGGACGACGAGATCATGACGGGTTACCCCGCCGATGCTCCACGGATCGTTATCACTCGTTCGCCAGTGACGCGATGATCTCGCTACACTTCCAGGCCGCGTCGGGGGCGCGATCCGCATGATCAGGGCACCCCACGTTGCGGTGGTTGACCCAAGAGCCATGGCGGGAGCGCAATGATCGATGTCCTGATCGGCGATCGACAATTCCTGTTCGCCGACCTCCTGTCGTCGCTGCTGTCCGAGCGCGGTTACCGGATCGTCAAGTCCGTCGAGGACCCCGACGATCTCGTGGCCGAGGTCGGGAAACAGCAGCCCCGCGTCTGCCTGGTCGATCACCGCTCCTTCGCCGGGGCCGATCGCACCCTGCTCCTCGACGCCCTGGTCGGCGCGTCCTGCGGGCGGAGCAAGGTCGTCGTCGTCAGCATCGGCCCCTCGCTGCCCGAGGCGGCCGACACCCCGCAGGCGTTGGGAGTGGACGGCGTCTTCGACAAGCGGGCGAGTCTGCAGACCCTGCTCGACGGGCTGCCCCTGGTGCTCGACGGCGAGATCGTCACCGCGGGGCCCGCGCCCGCCAGGCCGGCGTCCGGGAGGACCGCGCCCGCCAGGCCGGCGTCCGGGAGGACCGCGCCGGGGCCGCGTGGGGGGCCGACGACCCCCGAGGACGCCGCCTGGTACCGGCACCTGGCGGGGAGCCTGACTCCTCGGGAGCGGGAGTGCCTCGCGATGCTCGTCGAGGGTCGGAACACCAGGGCGATGCAGGACGCGCTGTCGGTCTCGGTGATGACCGTGCGCAGCCACGTCCGCTCGCTCCTGCGCAAGCTCGGCGCCCACTCCCGCCTCGAGGCGACCTCGCTCGCGGTGCGCTACGAACTCCTCGACGACGACGTCGCCGGCTCGCGAGCGGGCTGATCCGTCCGAACAGTGGTTCAGCGCACCTGGCGCACCCGGTCCGACGTGCCCCAGGCCGAGTCCGCGGTCCAGATGACGGCATCGAGCCGCTCCCCCGTCGCCAGGCAGACCCGATTGGCCAGGGACAAGCCGGCTCCGGTCCGCCAGAGCCGGGCTGCCAGCTCGGCGTCGGCCTCGGTCACCGGCTCCACGAGGAGCCCGTAGCCCACCAGCACCCCGCGCGCGAGATCCCAGTCCCCAGAGCGAGCATGAACCTTCTGCGCGGCCTCCGACCAGTTCATCGCGCTGCAACGACCTCCGTCGTCGAGCGCACGCTCGACCGCGTCGGCGCCCTGCTCGCCCTGCAGGAAGCACAGCAGCGCGGAGGAGTCGAACAGGTTCACCGCTCGTCGTCGGCCGCCTCGCGGCGCCGCTCCGCGATCAGCTCCTCGACCAGGCTCGTCCCGCGCAGCTGCTGACGTACCAGCTCTCGCGCCCGCTCGCGGGTCGTGATCACAAGACCGGTCGGAGCCTCCACCAGGACCAACGGGACGCCGGGCCCGAAGCCATAGCGCTCACGGACGTCGGCGGGGACCACCAGCCTGCCGCGGTCTCCCATCGTGATCGTATGGGTCCCACTCACAATGCGAATGTACCACTCGCATCACCCCGGTGGGAGGATGCTCGGGCGCTGGGCCCGCAGCCGGGTACGCATGAGGGACACCCCGTACGTCCGGTACTGCGAGAGCGTGAACCAGATGTCGGGCCCGTCGTTCCAGCGGGGGGTGAGGTAGGGGGCGTAGGCCTCGGGGTGCTCGCGGGTGGTGGTGACGACCTGCGGCGCGCTCCACGGGCCCGTCGGCGACGGGGAGGTGCGCAGGACGATCTGCCCGGTCGGGTCGACGAGGTAGGTCATCAACCAGGTGCGGTAGTAGGAGTTCCAGCGCACCGACAGCTCGCCGGTGGGCCCGCGGACCACCGGCGCCGCCTCGTCCTCGCGCGGTGACCAGCCCCGCCCGGTCCAGTACCGGTAGGACGAGCGGTCGAGGAGCCGGTCGGCCGGGACGCGAGCCAGCGACACGTTCCCGTAGCGCCCGCCCGGGATGCCGTAGACGTAGATCGAGGGGTCGGGGCGGATCGGGAGGGCGGGCACGTAGCTCAGCAGGCCCGGAATCCTGTCGGTCCGGGGCGCGAACGGGTCGTCCGCACCGCCGGGGCGGACGTAGGCGACCTGCCCGAAGCGGGTCCCGCCCGGCCACACCGCACCCGGGGGCCGGCTCCAGGTGCGCCCGCCGTCGTCCGAGACGGCCACGCCCGCGTCGTTGAGCGGCCAGCGCCCGGGGACGGTGAAGCTCCGTACCGACATGTAGTGCAGGAACATCCGCCGGCCCACCGCGATGCCGTAGGTCGGGATGACGGTCTGCTCGACCCCGTCCTGCTTGCGGGATCCCAGCAGCTCGGCGGCGTGGCCGGGCCGGTCAGTGACCATCCCGCTCAGGGCGAGTCCCCCGCGCGGGGAGGCCGGCGGGTCGATCCAGCCCAGGACGTTGCTGCGCCAGTCCGGGTGGGGAACGCCGAAGAAGTCGTCGGTCGAGACGCCGCCGTAGGTGTCACCGAAGGCGACCGCGAGCCGCCCGTCGACGGTGAACATGTGCCCCAGGTCCGTGCCCGCGACCCCGAAGCGTCGCAGGGTGTCTCCCCCGGCAGCGTGGGGGCCGATGAGGTCGGACACGTGCCGGGTCGTTGACGGGTCGACCACCCATCGCGGCGGGGCGGCCGGTGGTGCCGCCGGCGGCGGTCGCGGCGGCGGCGGCCCCGGGCGGACGTCGGACTGCAAGACCGCGACGACGGCGAGCACGGTGACGACGACGAGGACGGCGGCGGTGCCCAGCGTGGGCGGCGCAGGTCCGGCGCGGACCCGCGGCGTCCCGGGGCGGGGCCCCGCGCGGGGAGGAGCACTGGTGGGGATCACGATAGGGCATCGTAGGAACCGGGCGTCGCCACCCGGGTCACCGGTGCCGCCCTCGATCTCGACCAGATCCCGGAAGACGTCAGAACGGCGCGTAGGTGAGCACCTTCCGCGGCGACGTCCCACAGGCTGCCGGCGAACAGCGCGCCGTAGCGAGCGAGGCCCCCCACCTCGGCCTTGAGGGTCGGACCGTCCGCCCGCGCGCCGATCAGCTGGGCGGCGACGTCCCGGAACCCCATCCACAGCAGGCCCGTCGCCAGCGGTCGCCCGCCGTCGTCGGGACCGACGTGTCCCTCCATCACCCGGCACGACATCGTCATCGCATCGCGCACCGCGCCCCGCACCGACCGCGACGCGACGTCCTTGGTGCCGATGAACGTGAGGGCCCGGCCGGTGTGCGGGGTGCGCAGATGCAGGACGTAGGTCATCCGCTTGCGGGTCGGGTCGACGCCGTCGTCGGCCTCCACCACGCGCCCCTCCTCGACCGAGTCGGCCGGGCCCCGGACGTCGCGCAGGATGTACGCGTAGCCGTCCTCGACGGTCGCCTTCCCGTCGAGGACCGGGGAGGTGACGCTGCCGGTCACCTGGACCCGCTGCCGCCCGCCGTTCACGAACTCGCCGCTGTCGGGGACGACGAGGCGCAGGTCGGCGTGCGCCGGCCGGCCCCGGATCCGCCCGTGGAGACGGTCGGAGAAGAACAGCGTCACCTCGGAGTCGTAGAAGTGACGGCGGTCGATCGGGGTGTAGGGGATGTGCTTCTCGTCGCACCAGGCGCGCGCGGCGCGGACACCCTGCTCGACGGCGCGGTGCAGCCGGTCGCCGTTGACCAGAGCGAGGTAGTGCATGGGCACCTCGGCGCGGAGCACCTTGACGTCGATGCGCCGTCCGAAGTGGGTCGCGGGGTTCTTGTTGTTCATCCGGATTCGCTCGAGGTCGGCCTCGAGCGTCCCGTTGGCCGACACCTCGAGGGCGTGGAAGAACTGCGCAAGGATCCCGGGCATCCACTCGGGGCGCCGGCTCACCGTCCAGATCACCCAGATCTCGTTCGCTCCGTTGGCGATGGCCGCGTCGACGTTGGCGTCGGTGTCGAACACCGTGTCGGTGTAGAGGTCTCCGGCGATCTCGACCGGCGGGAACCACACGGCCTGGGAGAGGGTCGCGACCAGCCGGTCCGCGTCCATCTCGGCGGGCCGGAAGGTCTGGCGGCGACCCAGGGTCCGGTTGTGGACGGTGAAGGTCGCGTTCAGCGTCGTCGCCCTGATCCTCTTCCAGTCGAGGCCCCATTCCTTGAAGACCTTGTTCCGGTAGCCGTCCATCGTCACCAGGGACTCGCCACGCACGAACCCGCGAGGGCTGAACGAGACACCGTCGAGCGGGCGTAGCTCGCGCCAGAGGTCGGCGATCTCGATGCCGGTGCGGTCGTCGCAGAGCAGCGCCAGGTTGAAGGCTCCCCCGCTGCAGGCGTCGTAGTGGTGGAACTCCAGGTCGGTCGCCTCCGAGAGCAGCACCTGGAGCACGCCGGCCTGGAAGGCGACCTTGATCCCGCCGCCGGCCAGCAGCAGCGACCGCCTCTTCGCGACGCTCATGAGTGGGGCAGCGGGTCGGGGTAGGGGCGCACGGACCCGAGTCCTGGTGCCGTCCAGGAGGGGTCGCCGGTGAGACGGCGGGCCAGGCGCTCGGCGTTGCGCTCGGCGACGGCGGCGATGGTGTGCGCCGGGTTGACCCCGGTCGCCGTCGGGATCGCGGCCCCGTCCATCACGTAGAGATCGGGCGCGCCGAAGACCTCCCCGTGCGGATCGACCACCCCGTCGAGGGGCGAGTCGGCCATCACCGCCCCGCCGAGACTGTGCACCGACACCGGGCGGTGGGTGAGGCCGGCCGTGTCGACCTCGGCGACGTCCCCGACGACGTGACCGATGTCGCCGAGGTAGGAGCGCTCGGCGTCGTAGAGGCGCTTGTTGGACCGCCACGGCCACCGCACCGACAGCCGCGTCCTGCAGAACCACCGGCGACGGCGCACCGTGCCGCTCGCGCTGTCGCGGCCCATCGCGAGCAGCACCCCGAGGTGGCCGCTCGCGGGCCCCCGCGGCGGCAGCGCGGGGTCCTCGGCGTCGGGCCGCACCCCGACGTCGGGGTCCAGGACCTCCAGCGCGGGGATGCCGCCGTCCTGCACGAGGAACCACGTCTGGCCGTCGTCCGCGAGCACCGACGTCGAGATCGCCGGCCCGACGCCGGGCCGCCACTCCTTCTCGATCCCCCCGAGCCAGGTGAGGATGTAGTCGCCGTTGGCGGAGTAACGCTCCCCGAGCCGCGGTGAGAGCGCATCACTGAGGCGGCCGCCGTGCTCGAGCAGGAGCTCGGTGGTCCCGAGCGCTCCCGCCGCGAGGACGAGCGTCGACGCGATGACGACGCGGTCGGTCCGCTCCAGGCGGTCGTGGTAGGTGACCTGGTAGCCCCCGCCGGCTTCCTTCGCCAGGCCGACGACCTCGCAGCGGGCCCGCACCGCGGCACCGTGGTGCATCGCGAGCGGCAGGTAGTTCTTGTCCAGGCTGTTCTTGGCCCCGAAGTTGCACCCGACGCTGCACTTGCCGCAGTGCCGGCACCCGGACTGCTTCGCGCCGAAGCGGTTCGTCCGGCAGATGCTCGGGTCGCCGAAGTCGACCGCGAGCGGCGGGTGGAACACGTCCTCGCCGGCCCCGAGGCGCGTGGCCGCGTCGCGGAGCAGCCCCGCCCGCGGCGGCAGCGGCCAGTACCGCTGGGCGTCCCTCTCGTCGGCCCGCTTGAGGTCCATCATCGAGGCGACGAGGTCGTAGTACGGGTTCAGCACCTCGCGCGACCAGCCCCGCGGCCATCGCTGCGAGAACACCTCGGCCGGCGCCCGCAGGTGGACGTTGGAGTAGAGCAGCGACCCCCCGCCGACGCCGGCCGCCACGACCGCCATCACGTCACCGACGCTGCGCAGGTCGAACGGTCCCCGGCCGTGCTGCTCCCAGAGCCAGTCGGCGCCCGCGTCGCGGGGGAAGTCGCCGTCGAACCAGCGGCCCCGCTCGAGGACGAGCACGTCGCGGTGCGCCTGCGCCATCCGGCAGGCGGTCACCGCGCCGCCGAAGCCGCTCCCGACCACGACGACCTCCCGCCGCTCCGGCCCGTTCGTGTCACGCCTGCTCATCCCCCCGGCCCTCCATCCCCAGCGGCAGCTCGGCCGCGTCCCCGTCCAGGCTCTGCTCACGGTCCAACCAGGCGCCCACCCGCGCGGCCGCGTCCGCCCACGGCGTCCACCCCAAGGACGTCGCGAGCTTCTCGGCGGCGGCGACGTCCGTGCGCGCCTGGCGCGTCTCCCCCGTCGTCATCGCCGCGATCCCCGCGAACAGCGCCGCCGGCCCGGTGATCACCGCGCCGAAGCCGAGGATCACGACGGCGTCCGGGTCGGCGGGCAGCGCGGCGCGCACCAGCTGCGCGGTCTCGACGTCGCCCAACGTCCACGCCGCGCAGGACGCCATGCACAGCGCCGGCCGGTCGAAGAGCCGGCTCGAGGTCGCGGCCCGTCGGGCCCGGAACTCCGCGAGCCACTCCCTCGCCTCGGCCACGCGCCCGGCCCGGGCCCGCGCGACCGCCGCGGACGCCGTCCACGCGGGGAGGGTCGGGTTCTCGGTCGCGGCCTGCGCGGCCAGGTCCCCGAGGGCGTCGGCGGTGCCGGCCATCCAGTTCCGGATCATGAGGTGGACCCCGAACGCCGGGAGCGCGTCACCGACCCCGAGCTCCTGGCCGAGCTGCAACGACGCGGTCGCGGCCGCGTCGGCCTCGTCGAACTCCCCGCGGGCCAGCGCGAGTGCCGACTCCAGCACCCGCGCCGCCCAGATCAGTCGCGGCCGGTGCCAGCGGCGGGCCTGGACGGCGAGGGTCTCCCGCAGCGCGAGGGTGCGCTCGACGTCGCCGGCGCCGAGCGCGGCGGTCATGAGCAGTTCGGTGGCGTCGAGGACGACCGTGGGGTCGCCGGCACGGCGCGCCAGCTCCAGCCCCTCGGTGGCGAGCGCGAGACGCCGCGCGGCCGGCTCCGGCCCCTCGACGAGCTGGCGGACCTCGAGCGCCCGGGCCCGCGCCCGCGTCGTCAGCGAGGTGCCCGGGGTCTCGGCGAGGCGGCGCATCTCCGCCACGAGCGCCGGCTGCGGCGTCCCGACCAGCGACTCCTCGCGCAGCAGGGCGACGAGCAGCTCGAAGCGCGCCTCCGCCGGCAGGTCCAGGTGCCGCACCCGGTGCAGGCGGGCGAGCCGGCGCGGGTCCCCGGAGATCGTCCGGCCCAGCGGCTCGTCCCCGACCGCGGCCCGGACGGCGAGCACCGGGTCCGGGGTCGGCGCGGCCAACGCGGTGGTGACCGCCGTGTCGAGGACGACGTCGGCCTCGTCGAGCCGCCCGAGCGCGGCGAGGACCAGACCGCGGTGCACGACGACCACCGGGTCGTCGGGCAGCGTGGGCGTGGCGGTGTCGAGCAGGTCGAGGGCCTCGGCGAGGGCCCGGCGCTCGTAGGCGGCGGCGCCGGCGTCGCGCTGCGCCAGCGCGACGGTGCGGACGTCGAGCTCGGGCGCGGCGCCGAGGACGTGGCGCAGCCGGACGAAGGGGTCGGCGTCGGCGGGCAGCGTCGCCAGCCGCGTGCGGTGCAGTGCCACGCGTACGGGGGCGGGCACGAGGTCGGCGACGGCCGCGCCGACGAGCTCGTGACGGATCTCGAAGGCGTCGTCGTCGGTGACGACGAGCCGGAACTCCGCCGCGGCCCGCAGGTCGTCGGCGACGGCGAGGGCGGGCCGGTCGAGCACGGCGGCCAGTGCGGCGAGCGGGATCGGGCGCAGGACGACCAGGGCTTCGAGGCTGCGCCGTGCCGTGCGGTCGAGCCGGTCGATCTGGTGCTCGAGCACCGCGCGCAGCCGCTCGGGCACCCGGGCCGCGGCGGCGGTCGCGGCGGCCTCGTCGGGCTGGGTGACCAGGACGTCGAGCAGCGCCGTGGTGTGCAGCGGGTGCCCGCCCGCGCGGCGGTGGACCAGCGTGGCCAACCGCGCGGTGACGTCGGGCTCGCTCAGCGCGGTCTCCGCGAGCCGGGCGCCGACCAGCTCCGTGATCGCCTCCGCGGGCAGGTCCGCCAGCGTCAGCGCGACGGTGCCGGGGGCGCGCGCCAGCTCGGCCCGGCAGGCACTCCAGTCCGGGTGCGCCACGACGTCGGGCACGCGTGCCGCGACCAGCACGACGACGCCGGGCGGCACCCCGTGGTGCGCGAGCCCGCCCAGGGCGGCGAGCGAGGCCGAATCGGCGTGGTGGGCGTCGTCGAGGGTGACCAGCACGGCGCCGTCGACGGCGAGCTCGGCGAGCCTTTCCCGCACCCACGGCACCGGCGCGCCCGCCGGCCCGGCCGGCGGCTGCCCCAGCGCCTCGAACCACGCCGCCATCGGGGTCCGGCTCTCGTCCCAGGTCCCCGTCTTCGTGGTGGCGTGCCGGCCGGCCGCGTGCCGGGCGGCCGCGAGCAGCGAGGACTTGCCGATCCCCGCCTCGCCCTCGACCACGACGATCCGGCCGTCCACCGCGTCTGAGTCCAGGCTCGCCGCGATCCGGGCGAGGGGCTCCTCGCGGCCGACGAGGCGCTGCCGGGGTGTGGTGCTCGCCGGGGTGGGTGTGCGGGCCCGGTCGGCGAGCAGGCGGCGGTAGGCCTCGCGCAGCTCGTCGCCCGGGTCGACCGCGAGCTCCTCGCGCAGGTGGCGGCGGGCGGCGAGGTAGGCCTCGGTCGCCTCCCGCGGCCGCCCCGCCTGGTGCAGCGCACGGACCCGCAGCGCGTGCCACACCTCGACGTCGGGCTCCTCCGCCACCAGCTGCGCGAGCGCGTCGATCGCCTCCAGCGGCCGGTTGGCCTCGAGCAGCCCGCGGATGCGGGTCTCGACGACGAGGCGGTGCCGGGACTCGGCGTGCCCGCGTGCGAGGTCGAGCCGTGGGCTCGACACGCCGGGGAACGGCGACCCGCCCCATGCGGCCAGCGCCTCCTCGGCGGCCGTGACCGCGCTCGGCCCGAGGGCGCCCAGCGCGACGTCCGCGGCGCGGTGGAACCGGACGAGGTCGACGGCCGTGGGCTCGATCTTCAGGGTGTACGCGCCGGTGCTCGAGACCAGGTCGTCGCGCGGGATGCCCAGCCAGTCGCGCAGGCGGGTCATCCGGGTGTGCAGGCTGGCGCTAGGGTTGCGGGGCATCGCGTCGTAGGCCCAGAGCTCGGCGCACAGGACGTCGCGGTCCATCGGCTCGCCGGGTGAGGACGCGAGCAGCGCGAGCAGCACCTGCAGGCCGGTCCCGGGTGGGGTGCGCAGCCGCTCCGTCGTCCCGACGGGCGGGCCCGGGTCGGCCGGGTCGCCCGGCTCGGCCGGCTCGACGCCGAGGCGACCGAGCAGGCGGATCCGCCCACAGTCGGCCATCGGCTCCCCTGGTCGCGGAACGCCCTCCCCCGGGTCGCAGGTTAGTAGCCCGTTAGGGGCATTCCAAGGAGTCGAGGTCTCGATGCCGGGGACGTCCGGTAACCGGGTCCTGGTGGCGGTGCGGCGTGTCGACCGGAGGTGTTGCCTGTGGTGCGACCCCGGTCGAGCGAGCGTCCGGCAGATCCGACCATGCTGGCCGTCCCCCTTGCTCCGCCGGACGCTCGACCCGTTCACCGACCCCCCTCGGGCACCCTTCCGATGACGGGGACAAGAGGACCGCGCCGGCCTTTCACGGCCCTTACACGTCCCGACGAGCGGAAGAGCGCTCCCGACGTCAGGCGGGATCGCGGCCGATGAACGCCAGCAGCCGGGTCTGCGCGTCGGCGTCCGAGGGAACGTCGACCGCGGGCCCGTACTGCCCGCTCGAGCGCAGCAGCTCGTCGAACGGCTGCATGCCCTCGAGCATCACCGCGCACCGTTGCGGGTCGAGCGTCTCGTCCTGCCCGGTGGCTCGCGCGAGGTCCCAGGTGTGCATGAAGACGTCGGCGGTGAAGAACCGCGAGACCGCCTCGGGGAGCGGAACCTGCCCGATGTGCGGGTTGGTGAGGACCTTGCCCGCGGAGGCCGGGTCGTCGAGGACGGCCTGCACGCCGTCGCTCATCGTCCGCCACGCGGCGACCGGGTCCTCGTCGACGCCGGGTCCCGCCGGCAGCGCCACCCCCGCCCCGGCGGCGAGGAACTCCGGGAACCAGCCGACGAGATGGCGGACGACGTCGCGCGCGACCCACTCCGGCACGGGCGAGGGCCGCTCCCAGGTGGCCTCGTCGGGCACCGCCTCGACCAGCGCGGTGAACCGGCCCGCGATCTCGCGGTATTCGTCCGCGGCGGTCTGGTCAGCGATCATCGCTCTTCCTCCAGGTGCGTTGTTGCTGCCTGACTGTCGAATACCACGCCGCGTCTTCGACAGATCGACCAGCGGGAGCGGATACCGCACGCATGTCCCCGCGAGGAACCACCCCGCACACTGGGTGACCTGCAGCGCCTCTTCCAGGGGTTCACGCAGGCTGACGAGATCCTCGGCGACGACGACCGTGTGTATGGACGAGGCGACGTGTCCTCCCTTTCGACCCCACAGTCGCGCGGCTCTACGGCACTCTGGCAGCCCCGACGGATGGACCTGCGGATCACCGCCACCGCCGGTGCTCACACCCTGCCGCTGATCACGCGCAACCCCGCGACAACCCAGGCCCGGCGGACCCGGGGCGTTCTGACATCGGTGTGCGGCCGTCGACCCAGGCCGTCCCGGGGAAACGCGCCCGAGCCGTTCTGTCGTGGCCATCCGCTCCGTCGGGATTCTCAGGACGAGGTGCCCGACCTGCTCGACGTGGTCGTGGTCGTCGTGGTGGTGGTGGTCGTCGTCGTGGTGGTGGTGGTCGGCGTGGTCGTAGTGGTGGTCGGCGTGGTCGTCGTCGTGGTCGGCGTGGTCGTGGCCGAGGACCCGCACCCCGCCGTCGTCGTGGTGGTGTCGCCCAGCACGCCGTTCGGCCGCTCGCAGCCGCTGCTGGAGCCGCCGTACTGCCGCCCGTACGGGTCCGAGCTTCGGGATGTCGACGACGTGTCCGAGGACGCGGTCGTCGTCGACGAACCGTTCGACGACGAGGAGCGGGTCCACCCCGGAGGAGGACCCCAGTGCCACGGCGGCAACTGGACGTTGACCACGGTGTTGTTCTGGATGTTGATGACGGTCAGGTTCTCGACCACCACCGGCGCGGGGTGGATGACGATGACCGTGACCGGGGTGAACTCACGCCAGGACTGCCCCACGAAGTGAGTGGGCTGATGCTGTGGTGGCGCGCTCAGTGGATTCCCGCAATAGCATTTCACCCGGGGCGTACCGTAACCGTCGACGAGAACCGCGGTTCCCGCCTCGAGGATCGCCGGGTACGCCGTCAGCCGGGCATTGCGGTAACCGTGGTTCGTGACGGAGGTGTCGGCGCGGAGCAGGACCGGAGTCAATTGGTGGACATAGGCGGGGATGTCGCCCTGCCCGATGCCCTCGCCCTCGGCCCACGCCGCAGCCTTGTCCGGGTGCGCCTGCAGGAACTGCGACATCTGGTCCTGGTCACAGCTGGTGTTGTCCAGCGTACCGCCGAACAACCCGGGCGTGCTTCCCGGGACGGATCCCCCGGCGTCGCCCGGCGGCGGCGCGCCGACGGAGGCGTCCGGGCCCTGGGCGGGCATGAAGGAGTCCGCCGTGGCCGAGTTGGTCGGCTCGAGTGTCGCGTCGCTGGCGGCAGCGGCTTGTGCACGCCACAGGAGGTAGCCCGCCATCGCCGCCAGGAACACCACGAGCGCGACCAGCATCATGATCACGGTGGTCGCGGTGCGGCGCGGGCGTCGCGCCTGCTGTGGCACGACCGGTGGGGTCCAGAAGGGTGGTGGCTGCGTCATGGTGGCCCCCGGTCCCGCGCCGACCGACAAAGGTTCTGCACCCGGAAACCACAGGCTGCGGCCTCGAGTCCCCCGACCCCAGACACCGATAGTGACACGACACCTCACCATGGTCAGCGCTATGTCATCCTCTCGGCCTAACGCCCTTCGCCGTAGGCGCCGGGCTCTACGGCATGCTCACTCCTCGACGCCGAGGCGTCCGCCCACCCAAGAGCCGGCCGATGAAGGCGACCAGGAGGACCGACACGATGGACACACGAAGCCTCTTCCTCGGTGCCGGCGCAGCCGTCGTGGCTCGTGCCGCCCTGTCCCGGATGATGCGGTTCAAGCTCGAGCGCGACGTCGAGCGGCTCAACCGCGGCGACTACCAGCCGCTCCTGGCGGGGTTCGCCGACGACGCCGTCCTGCACTTCCATCGCGGTCCTCACCGTTTCGCCGGACCTCACATCGGCAAAGCCGCCATCGAGACCTTCCTGCGCAATTTCGTCTCGGCCGGCCTGCGCGGCGAGCTCGGCCGCATCTGGGTCGCCGGGCCGCCATGGGCGCTCGAGATCTGTGTCCGGTTCGACGACCACGCCGAAGGCCCCAGCGGTCGCACCATCTACGCCAACCACACCATCCTCTGGGCACGCACCCGGTGGGGGAAGATCGTCGAACAGCGCGACTTCTTCGAGGACACGGGGCGAATTCTGGCTCTCGAGGAAGAGCTCACTACGCGCGGGCAACCCGCAGTGACCTCTCCTGGATCAGGGTGATCGACGCTCGGCCTCGAGCCAGGTCGCGATCGCGGCGACGTAGGCCGGGAGGTCCGAGAGGTCCTCCAGGCGTGCCACCACGATGCCGTCGTCGACGGTCACGTAGTCGTGGACGAGGACGTTGCGGAATCGGACGGCGGCGGCCATCCGGCCGGCGAGATCCGCCTCGAGGACCCGGTGACGCCCCAGGACCCGGATCGCGTCGGCGTTGGTCGACGGCGGACCCCAGCCCTGGGTCGCGCAGAAGTGCTGGGCGATGTCCACCGCCGCCTCGATCGCCGTGACGAAGGTGTACTTCACCGCGCGCAGCCAGGCGGGATCCGCACGACGCTCCGCGTCGGCCGAGGACTCGTCCTCCAGGTAGGCGAGATCGTCAGACAGCGAGCGCAGCAACCGCTCGACCCGCGCCTCATCGACCACGGCGCACGGACTCCAGGAACTCACGTCGACTGCGCTCGATCCGGGGCAGCTCGTCGAAGTAGATCTTCCGAGTGGTCGCGACCCACCTCACCCGGGCAACCGAATCGTCGTCGAACAGCAGTTCGCCCTGCACCGCGATCCGGCCCGCCAGCTCGAGCGGAGCGTCGTCGAGCACCAGCAGGTCCACCCCCGGCGGCACCTCCACCTCGAAGGCGGGTGGTGCGCCCTCGCCCCACCAGGCCGCGACGTCGAGGTCCGAGTCCGCACGAGGCCGCCCGCCTGCCCGGCTGCCGTGGACGAAGCCGAACCGCGCACCGGCCGCGCGCAGGGCGGCGGCCGCGGCGGTCCGCTGCTCGTCCGGCACGTCGACCACTATCGCAGAGCGACGGAACGCGCCTGGTCACCGGCGGGCGCCGGATCCGACCTCCCCGGACGGCGCCTGCCCGTCGCGACCAGGGCCCGGCTCGGGTCCTCCTCCAGAGGCCCGGTCTCGCCCCGGTCGGCCAGCCAGGTCGCGGGAGCCGCGTCCCACCGCCCGCATGTTCTCGGCGCCCACCGGTCACCCGGTCCGGAGACGTCGTGGAGGTCGAGCCATGGGAAACACAAGGGTCCTGGAACGAACGGCACGCGAGATGCTCGCCGACGGCCGCGGGCTACTGGCGGCGGACGAGAGCACGGGCACGATCACGAAGCGGTTCGCGGAGCACAGCATCGAGTCCACCGAGGAGAACCGGCGCCGTTACCGGGAGCTGCTGTTCACCACCGAGGACATCGAGCACGACCTCGGCGGGGTCATCCTCTACGACGAGACCGTGCGGCAGTCCACGTCGCAGGGCACCTCCATGATCACCCTGCTCGAGCAGCGCGGCATCGTGCCCGGGATCAAGGTCGACAAGGGCGCCAAGGACCTGGCCGGGTTCCCCGGGGAGAAGGTCACCGAGGGTCTCGACGGGCTGCGGGAGCGCTTCGAGGAGTACCGCGATCTCGGGCTGCGCTTCGCGAAGTGGCGCACGGTGATCAATGTCGACTCCGAGCGCCCGACGCCGACCGCGATCGACCTGAATGCCCACGTCCAGGCCCGCTACGCCGCGCTGGCCCAGGAAGCCGGCCTCGTCCCGATCGTCGAGCCCGAGTCGATCATGGACGGTGACCACGGCATCGACCGGTCCGCGGCGGTCACCGAGGCCGTGCTGCAGGCGGTGTTCGACCAGCTGAGCCACCAGCGCGTCGCCCTCGAGGGCGTGGTTCTCAAGACCAACATGGTCGTCTCGGGGTACGCGGGCAGCGACCAGGCCGGCCCTGACGAGGTCGCCGAGCGCACCCTGCAGGTGCTGCGCAGGGTCGTGCCCCCGGCCGTCCCCGGGATCGTCTTCCTCTCCGGCGGACAGGACGACGAGCAGGCCACCGCCAACCTCGACGCGATCCAGCGCGCCGGCGCCCAACCGTGGATCGTGAGCTTCTCCTACGCCCGTGCCCTGCAGGGCCAGGCCATGGCCACCTGGGCCGGGAACGAGGACGAGGTCGAGGCCGCCCAGCGCGTCTTCCGCCACCGTACCCGGATGACGGGGTTGGCCAACCACGGGCAGTGGAGCTCCCAGGCCGAGCACGAGCACACCGCCGGGGTGTGAGTCCCCCCGCGAGTCCGCCTCCCGAGCTCCCTGGCCTCGAGGAAGTATCGGTAGGTCTCGAGGGCGTGACCCTGCTCGAGCGCGATCTCGCCGAGCCGCAGGACGGCCGTCGACGTCAACGGCCCGGCTGGAGTGTTGGGCGTGGAGCTGCGCCAACGCCACCACGTAGGGCAGGCAGAAAGTTTGCAACGTGCACGACGTGCATCACGGGGCTTCTTCGGGCAGGATGTGAGGAGCTACGTCGGGTAGCGGTCGACACTCCGGGCCGGGCCCACTTCGGTGACAGCAGCGGAGGAGCCCCATGTCCCCCCATCTCGATGCTCGCGCGGTGCTGACCCGGATGGATGAGTTCGTCGCCTCCACCACCCGCACCCGCTCCTCGGACGACCGGGACCTCTCCGCACTGCTGCGCTCGCTGGTCGACGGCGCCGTCGAGGCGGTGCCCGGCGCCGGGGCGGCGGGGATCCTCGAGCGTTCCCCGCGTGGGGTGCTCTCCCGCCACGCCACCCACCCGGCGATCGAGACGCTCGATCGCCTTGGCAGCGACCACGGGGAGGGACCGACCGTGGCAGCCGGGGGGCACGAGTTCTCGGCGGCGGCCACCGTGACCGACCTCGACGAGGACACGGCGCGGCGCTGGCCGTGTTGGAGCGCCGCGGCGGCGGCCGCCGGGGTCGCGTCCACGCTCACCCTGGCCCTGCCGATGCCGGCCGGCAAACGCCCCACGGTCATGACCTTCTACTGCCCGCGGCGCGGCGGCTTCGGCGAGGCAGGCATCCAGGCTGCGCAGGCCTTCGCCGCGCCGATCACGGTGACCCTGCAGGCGATCGACCGTACGCAGTCCCTGGAAAGAGCGGTGGAGTCGCGCGATCTCATCGGCCAGGCCAAGGGCATGCTCATGGAGCGTCACGGCCTGGACCCCGACGAGGCCTTCTCGCGTCTGGTCCGCATCTCACAGCAGAGCAACATCCGGCTGGCCGTGGTGGCGGCCTGGCTGGTGGACCGCGCCGCAGCGCAGACGATGACGGATGACGGCTACGCCGTCCCGGCACAAGGTGAGGCCATCGCGCCGCCGACAATGGTGACCACGAAGACGGGGTGACCGGATACGCGCCGCGAGCGTCTCTTGCTGGGCCGGCCTCGCGGCGGCCGAGTGTCAGCGGTCGAGGAGTCCGATGATGCGATCGAGCTTGGCGTCCTGCTCGGCTTGGGAGCGAGCAATCTCCTCGAGCCGGTTGGATTGGCGGCGCTGGGTGGCCTCGATGGTCGCAAGCATCTCGTAGATTGACTGGACGTCATTGTCGAGCTGGCGCACCTTCCGGGCGGTATCCTCGGGCGAGGTGCTCATGGCACGAGACGGTAGATCATCCAAGCGGCGGCGCCACGACGTTGGCGCTGGGCCGCCTCATCTCAGCGACGAACGGCGTGGCCGCCAGGCGAGGGCGGCGGTGGGTGCGGGTGTTGTCTCCAGATGCGGTTGGAGGGCCATTCGCACCTGCACTCGGGCGGACCGGCGGCCGGCCTCGACGGGCCCTCGGGGCTGTGCCCTGAGGGTCACGCGGGCGCGATGTCCGGATCGAACACGACCGCGGCCTGCTGTGCCGCCACGGCCTGTTCCTGCGCGTACTCCTGCTCGGCCCGCGCCTGGACCGACTGCCCGAGCTCGGCGGCCCGTTGCGCGAGTCCGGGATCGTCGGTCGCGAGCTCCCTGGCCTCGAGGAAGTATCGGTAGGCCTCGAGGGCGTGGCCCTGCGCGAGCGCGATCTCGCCGAGCCGCAGGACGGCGTGGGGTTCTTTCGGGAGCTGCCGGAACTCTCGCTTCGCCACCTCCAACTGCCCGAGGTGGAATGCGGCCTCGCCACGCACGAGGTCGCGTCGCGCGAGCAGGTCCTTCGGCGGCTCGCCCATCCACATGGAGCGCAGCGTCTCGGGCAGCGCCTCCAGTGCGCCCTGCCACCGCTTTCGCGACAGCTCGAGCTCGCCGAGCTCGACAGCGGCACGCAGACCCAGCTTCCACCTCCCGGCCGCCGCCGCCCGGAGCAGCTCGGCCGCCCCGTCGAGGTCGCCCCCGCGCCGGCGCACCTCCGCCGCCTCGAGCTGGACCTCCTGGCGGCGCTCGACGGGCTCGGAGTCCTTCAGCAGGTCGAGCATCTCGTGGACCGCCCACTCCTCCTCGTCGTGCCGACCGAGCCGACGCAGGAGCTGGACCCGTCGCAGACGTGCCGCGTGTGCGGCAGCAGGGTCGCTCGTCCGTGCCGCGATCGCGAGCAGCCGCACCGCGTCGTCGTCACGGCCGTCCTCGAGCGCCAAGTCGGCCAACCGCTCCGCCGAGCGCGCGGCGAGATCGTCGTCCTCGCCCCCCGCGAGGACCAGCTCGTGCCGGTGGCGGGCCTCCGCGCGGCGGTCAGGATCGTCCTTGCGACGCCAGAGGACCTCGGCGAGGACGCCCTGCACCTCGCGGTCGGTCTCGTCCTGCGACGCGTCCAGGAGGAGGTAGCTCGTGCTCGAGAAGTCGGCCATCAGGAACGCGACGAGGCCCGCGAGTCGCTTGGCCCGGGGAGCGAGGTCGGCGTCTCCCCGGTCCGCGGCTGACCGCAACCACTGCACGGCCAACTTCCGCAACGCCGTCGGCCCCTCGGGGTCACCTCCGCGCCATCGAGCCCGGACCCTCTCGTCCTCGGCGTCGGCCCGCGCCGCCAACGCAGCCCCCGCGACCTCGGCGGCCCGCGGCGGCACCGCGTCGGGCGGAAGACCCACGAGCAGCCACAGAGCGACCTGCCACTCCCGCCGAGCCAGTGCCACCCGCCCGGCGAGCGGGCGGTCGGTGGTCGACACGACGTCGCTGACCGTCCGCCCGAACGCCTCCGGCACCGGACGTCCGAGAGGACCGTCGTCGTCGACGGCGACCAGCCAGGCTCGGGTCGGCGCGAAGTGGACCTCGCCGCGCCGTCGGGTCTTCCGCAGGTGGCCGCCGCGACGGCAGGACCGCAGCGCTCGACGCGCGGCCTTCAAATCCGGCGGCCGCTGACCCGACGGCAGGTGGGCCGTGACCAACCGTGCCACGAGCGCCGGCGTGAGCGCCGGTCCCAGGCCGAGCCGGTCCCAGTCGATGACGGTGTCCAGGACCGCCCGGTGCAGGGATTCGGTCGGTGGAACGAGCGCCGGTGGGGCGCTTGCAGGCAGGAACGCCACCGCCGCGCTGTCGAGCACGGCGCGGGCGACGTCGGGCGGGTCGGCGTCCACGAACGTGCGGCGGGCGAGGACGACGAGGCGCAGCTGCGCGTCGAGGAGCTGCCGGGTGGCGGCGTCGAGCTGGTCGAGCAGGGCGGGCGGCGCGTCGTCGCCGAGGAGCACGAGCGGACGACGGGTGCGACGTCGGGCGAGGGTCAGCACCTCGGGGAGATCGACAGCGTGCGGCTCGACGAGGCGCACGATGTCGAAGTCGCCCAGCATCAGCCGAAGAGCGTGGTGCACCGACCTCGCCACGTCCTCGCCTCGGTCGCCGACGACGACGGTGAGCGGGTTGTCCTCGCCCAGCGCGGTCTCGACGTCGGACGCCGACGGGGCGTGTCCCGGCTCGGGCAGCCCGACGATCCGTGACGGCGAGTCAGCAATGCGGCGGACGCGGTGCCACCACTGGGTCGCGACCGCCCACCTCAACCACGTCAACCCCCCGGTCATGGAACGCAGTGTGACCTATTCGCCGCTCGATTGTGGGCCATATCACCCACCCGCCCCAACGCCGGCGAGCGCTCGCCGCCGTCACGACCTCCCGCGTCGCCCACCAGGTCGGGTGCGCGGCCGGACGAGTCGCCACCCGACGGCGCCCAGGACGAGGGCGGCGACGACGCCGAGCGCGGCCAGGTCGGGGACCGAGCTCCCGAGGCTGATGGCCGCATTCTCGGCGCCGGCCGCGGTGGCAGGGTCGGCGCCGGTGAGCCCGGCGGTGCCGTCGAAGACGACGAACAGCACCCCGATCGCGATGAACAGCAGCCCCGAGATCGTCGACGTCGTGTGCAGAACCAACGGGCCGAGCCGGTACTCGCGCCCGCGCAGCCGGCGGCGCTCGCCGAGGTCGAAGCGCTGCCAGAGCAGGGCCAGCACGAACAACGGCAGAGCCATCCCGACCGCGTAGACCGCCAGCAGCGCCGCCCCCCGCAACGCCTGACCGCCCGCCGCGGCCACCGTGAGCACCGAGCCGAGAATCGGACCGGAGCAGAACCCCGCCAGGCCGTAGGCCGCGCCGAGACCGAGCGTGGCCAGCCACGTCCCGCGACGGGCCATACTGGCCTGCAAGCGCGCCGCCGAGGACAGCGCCCAGCCGCCCCCGAGCAGCTGGACCACCCCGAGCGCGATGATGACCGCACCCGCCGTCGTGATCACCACGCTCCGATGCGCGGTGAGCACCGAGGTCAGCGCCCCCGACCCGGCACCGAGCGGGACGAGCACCACCGCGAGCCCGAGCAGGAACACCCCGGTGCGCGCGACGAGCTCGGTGCGCCCACCGAAGGCGTAGGCGAAGAACGAGGGCAACAGCAGGGCACTGCACGGGCTGAGCAGCGCGAGCACGCCCCCGAACAACGCCGCCGCGTACCCGAGATCCGCCACCTCACCGGCTCCGGGCCAGCGCGGTGTCGATCGCCTGCTGGAAGGTCGCCAGCGGCTGCGCGCCGAAGATCAACTGGTCCCCGATCACGAAGCTGGGCACCCCACTCACCCCGAGCCGGGACCCGAGCTGCTCATCGGCCGCCACCGCCTCGGCGATCGCGGGGTCGGCGAAGTCCCGCCGGAACCGCGGCACGTCCAGGCCCAGGCGCCCGGCCAGCACGCTCAGGGTCGCCTCGGTGACCTCGCCCCGGTTCTCCGGCGCCTGGTCGCGGTAGAGCGCGGCGTGGAAGTCCCAGAAGCGGCCCTGGCGGCCCGCGGCGCGCGCGGCGCGGGCCTCGAGCACCGACTCCGGGCCCAGATAGGCGAAGTCGTGCCACTCGATACGGACCCGGCCGCTGTCGACGTACTGCCGGACCAGCGCCGGTTGGGTGGCGCTGGTGTAGAGCCGGCAGAACGGACACTGGAAATCGCCCCACTCCGCCACGATGACGGGCGCGTCGGGCCGCCCCAGCGCCATCGGATCCCCCGGCTGCCGACGGGCCACCGCCAGCCGAGCCTGCGACGTCGGGTCCTGAGCAGTCGCGCCGGTGGCCCCGCCCGGGGTGGCCGAGGAGCCGGAGTCCACCGCGATGACAGCGAGCACGGCGAGCATGACCAGCCCGAGGGCCCCACCGACGAGCAGCCGGGCCCGGCTGCGCGGGCGGCCCCCTCGCCCGCTGTCGGCGTCGAGCCTCTCGGACGGTGGAGTCGACGACATGCCCTGACCTTCGCACCCGACGTCGACACCGTTCGTGTCGGACCGGTGTCGTCGGAGAACGAGTGGGGGGCCCGGACGGTCACTCCGGGTCGGTCATGGCGCGAGCCGCGAAGGTGATCAGCTCCGCGACCGCACCGAGCGGTATGGCGGTGGAATCGCACGTGAGGTGATAGAGCCCGGCGTCGTCGGGGTCGCGGCGGTAGAACCGCTTGACGTAGGCGGCACGGGCCCCGTCGGTGTCGGCCATCTCCCGCTGGGCAGTGGTCTGGTCGATGCCGCGCAGCGCCATGGCCTGCCGTAGCCGTCGATCGCGCGGACCGTGCAGCCGCACGTGGAGCGTGCTCCGCCGGTCGGCCAGCACGACCGCGGCGGCGCGGCCCAGGACCACCGCGCCGGTGCTGTCGGCCAACCCGCGGATCACCTTCTCGGTGTGCGCGACGAACGCCTGGTCCGAGAGCAGGGCACCGGCGGTGTCTCCGACCGGCGCGGCGGGCACGGCGGCGGTGACCGCGGCCACCCGCGCCGCACCGGCGAGCCACCGCGACACCCATCCGGTCTCGGCGCGGTCGTCGCGAGCCAGCGATTCCTCCATGGAGACTCCGAGCTCGCGGGCCACCTGCACCGGGATGGCCCGGTCCACGAACGGCACCCCGAGTGCTTCGGCCACCGCGGGCGCGACGCTGCTGCCGCCGGCGCCGTACTGCGCCGAGATCGTCACCAACCGCATCGACATGCCCCTCCCGCTGCCCGACCTCAGCACCTTCTCGCAGCACGCGCAGCTCACGTCGAGGTGGTCTACCCGGACGGATGGCGCCGGATCCTTCAGCGGATGAGCTCGATGGTGGTGTCGATCGACAACCCCGCCCATGCGCGATCAGCGGTCAGCGTGGTGGAGTTCCGGCTGCGGCGGCAGCCTCGCTCGCCTCGCGCTGGACGCGAGCGAGCAGATGATCGCGTTCCTCGATGACGACGCGGCCGTTCTCGACGTAGAGCATGAGTCGGTGCCCGGGCTCGAGACCGGTTGCTCGGCGCCTCGTGGGCCACACCTCGATGCTGTCATCCAGGCGTCGGAACGACAAAGGCTGACGGCGCCGAGTTCCGCCATCACCGGACGGCGACCTGCCGGAGCAGCGTCGCCGCAGCCGCGATCTCGTCGTCGGCGACCTCGTGGCCGCGCCCCGGCTGGACGCGTAGCTCGACCCGCGCGCCGCGGGCCCGCAGCACGTCGCCCAGAGACTCGGTCGCGGCGAGGGGCACCCACGCGTCGGCGTCGCCGTTGGTGAGCAGCACCGGGAGGCCCTCGAGGGTCACCGGCCCGGGCGGCCCCGGCCACGGCGTTCCCGGAGGGCCGAACGCGGCGCCGGTCCAGATCACCGCGGCCGCGAAGCGACACCGCCGCCGCAGCAGATGGTCCGCCACCAGACAGGCGCCCTGGGAGAACCCGGCGAGGACCACCGAGTCGTGCCCCTGCTCGACCGCGGAGTCCACGAGCCGATCGACGAGCTCCGCGGCGCGCTCCCGCTCGGCGAGCGTCTCCGACAGCGGGTCGTGGACACGGCCCGCGTACCAGGATCGGCCCGGCGCGGCCGGCGCGATCCAGGTGATCGGCACGTCCGCCACGGAGAGGGTGAGGCGGTCGACGACGTGGTCGTACATCCACGCCGGGTCCTGATCCCGGCCGTGCAGCAGCACCACGGCGGCGGCCCCGCTCCCGAGCGGCGCGCCCCGCACGTCGACGTCCACCCCGGCCGCATCCAGGGGCGGGTTCACCCGTTCCCGCTCCCGAGCACCGCCCGCCGATAGGCCACGGGCGTCCGGCCGGTGGCCTGCTTGACGAGCTGGCCGAACCGGGTGGCGTTCGACAGCCCCCAGCGCTGCGCGATCGCAGAGACCGGCGTGTGGGTCTGCGTGACATCGGCGAGGTCGGCGAGGCACCGCTGCAGACGACGCTCCCGGATCGTCCCGCCGACCGTCCGACCGTCCTCCGCGAAGAGCGCGTGCAGGTGCCGGGCGGAGATGAACATCGCGGCCGCGACGGAACGCGGCGAGAGCGTCGGGTCGGCCAGGTGGTCGTCGATGTGCCGGTCGATCTGCTCGCGCATCTCCTCGTGCGGGTCGGGCACGTCGAGCAGGCCGCGGCGGGCGAGCTCGTCGTCGAACAGGGTGCGGGCCAGCTCGGTGGCGTGTCGTGCGGTGGTCGTGACGGCGTCGCGCGAACCGGGGCGCGGCTGCTCGAGGGTCTGGTGCAGCCCGGTGAGCAGGCCGGCGACCGCGGGGGTGAGCCCGTGGGCCGCGTCGAGCCTGGTCGCGGTCAGCTCGCCGGCGCGGTGGTGCCCGCGCAGGTCCGTCGAGCCGGGACCCGCCGTCGGGAACCGGAAGCACAGGCTGCGGTAGCCCTCACCGCTGATGATCTCGACGGGACGGCCGGAGTCGTAGAAGACCATGTCGCCGGGACCGACCCGACCCACCCGGCCGTCCTGCCGGAACTCCGCGGTGCCCGCGAGCTGCAAGGAGAGCAGGTAGTCGGGCGGGCGGCCGTCGATGTGCTCGGCCGTCCGGACCGCGCGGTGGGGGCGGGAGGTCATCGCGATCAGCGAGGTGTCTCCGAGGCGGTGGCGGCTGACGCTGCCGCGGAAGCGCTCGGGCCGCGAGCACTCGACGTCGAAGCGAAGCAGCGCCCCGGTCACGGCGCCCCGCCAGGCCTCGATGTCCCGGACCTCGTCGTCCACCGGGGCACCTCCCACCGGACGTCTCCGTCCGCGAGAGGGCGTGCACCGGACGGAGATGTCCCCGCACTGTAACGAGAGCCACGAGACGTGGGCCACACCTAGCATTGGGTCCGAGCTCGACCGGTCCGAGGGCTCGAGCCCGGACGAGGAGGTCCCGGTGTCCCACATCCGCGGTTCCCACCACATCACGCTGTCGGTGGGCGGTGCCCAGGAGGACGTCGACTTCCACGTCGGCGTCCTGGGCATGCGCTTCATCAAGCGCACGGTGCTGTTCGACGGCTCGCTGCCGATCTACCACCTGTACTACTCGAACGCGGCCGGCGACCCGTCGGCGGTGGTCACGACGTTCCCGTGGCGCCAGGCCGGGCTCGTCGGGCGCCGCGGCACGAACCAGGCGCGCGAGCTCCTGCTGTCGGTGCCGGCGGACTCGCTGGACTTCTGGGCGCGGCGCCTGACCGACCGCGGGGTCGAGGTGGCGAACGCCGAGGTGTTCGACCGGCGCCGCCTGCTGTTCCGGCACCCGTCGGGCATCGAGTACGCGATGGTCGGGAACGACGCCGACCCGCGCGAGGGCCACCCCGGGCAGGGCGTCCCGCCGGAGTGCGCGATCCACGGCATCCACGGCGTGGGCGTGCACGTCGCCACCCCGGAGCGGATGGTCGAATTCTCCGAGGAGGTCTTCCACTCCCAGGGCAAGGTCATCGAGGACGGCGACCGCGCCGGCTTCCAGGTCGGGCAGGATGCGCTGGGCAACCACGTCGAGCTCGTCGCCGACACCGCGGACGACCAGGGCACCTGGCGCTACGGCGAGGGCACCTTCCACCACGTCGCCTGGAACCTCGAGACCCTGGAGAACCAGGACGCGCTGAAGTTCGAGATCGAGGGCAACGGCTACACCGACATCTCCGAGCTCAAGGACCGCAAGTACTTCAAGTCCGTCTACGTGCGCACCCCGGCCGGCGCCCTGTTCGAGCTGGCTGTCACCCACCAGGAGGGCGGCTGGACCTGCGACGAGTCACCGCACGAGCTCGGGCAGCGCTTCCAGCTGCCCGAGCAGTTCGAGCACCGCCGCGAGGAGATCCTCTCCAGGCTGGAGCCGATCGAGGCGCCGTCGTGACGGACACGCTCGCGGTGGTCCTGCGCTGGCTCGAGGAGATGACATGACCAAGCAGCTCACCCGACCCGACGCCGACCAGGCGACAGGCGCGCTGCGCCCCGGTGACGGTGTCGAGGAGATGATGGCCCGCCTCGAAGAGCTCGACCCGCTGCTGCGCGCCGAGGCGGAGGGCTCGGAAGCCGGCGGCCGGCTGACCCCACGTGTCGTGGAGGCGCTGCACGCGAGCGGGGTGTGGGCCATGGGCATGCCGCGCGAGCTCGGCGGCGAGTTCACCCCGCGCCAGCAGATCGCCGCGGTGGAGACGCTCGCCCGCGCCGACGCGTCGACCGCGTGGGTGGTCATGGCGGTGGAGATGATCACCGGGGCGACGGCGGCCTACCTCGGCGAGTCGGCCTGGCGGGAGCTGACCGCCTCCTACGGCGGCGACGCGCTGGCGGCGGGGCAAGGCACCAAGCCGGGGCGGGCGGTCGCCGTCGACGGCGGGTACCTCGTCTCCGGGTCCTGGCAGTTCGCGTCCGGGCTGTACCACGCCACCCACCTGCACACCGCCGCGCTGGACGGCGAGACCGGCGAGATGCTCGTGTTCACGCTGCCCAAGGAGCAGGCGACGCTGGTCGACAACTGGGACGTCATGGGGCTGCGCGCCACCGGCAGCATCGACTACCACCTCGACGAGGTGTTCGTGCCCGCCGAGCACGTCTACGTCGGCGCGACGACCCAGCCACGCCTCGGCGGCGCGCTCTACCGGCTCGGTGTGGCCAACCTGGCCGGGATCGGGCACACCGGCTGGGCGCTCGGCGTCGGGCGGCGCCTGCTCGACGAGATGCAGGCCATCGTCGCCGCCAAGACCGGGACGCCCGGCGCCGGCGTGGACACCGCCGAGTTCCACGCCGACTACGCCCGCGCCGAGGCCTCCCTGCGCTCGGCCCACGCCTGGAACATGGAGGTCTGGGCGGACAACGAGGCGATGCTCGACCGCGGCGAGACGCTGTCGACCGACCAGGAGACCCTGACCCGTCTCGCGCTGAACACCGCCACCTGGTCCGCCCACCACGTCGGACAGGTCGTCTACCGCTGGGCCGGCACCGCCGCACTGCGCGACGGCCCGCTCAACCGCGTCTTCCGCGACCTGCACGGCGGCACCCAGCACATCACCTCCGGGCCCGGCGTCCTGCACGGGTGCGGACGACGCCTGGCCGGGCTCGCCCCCGACGCGCAGTGGGTGTTCCTCAGCCTCGTCGGGTGAGGGCGTCGCCGGGGCTCGGTGCCGGATGTCGGCACCGGACGGACTCGATCCGCCCGCGTGGGTACGGTGCGCTCGTGGACAACCGCGACCTCGCGGCCGCGCTCGCCGAGCAGCCGGCCGCCGCCGAGCTCGACCTGCTCGTGCTCCACGGTTCCCGCGCGCGTGGTGACGCCGGACCGTCCTCGGACTGGGACCTGGGCTACCTCGGGGAGGCCGACCCGGACGCACTCGCGGCGGCGGTGTCACAGCTGGTGGGATCCGACGCCGTCGACGCCGTCGACCTCGTCCGTGCCAGCGCCCTGCTGCGCTTCCGTGCCGCCCGCGACGGCGTCGCCCTCCTCGAGCGCTCCCCCGACGCGTTCCTGCGGTTCCGGCTGGACGCCGTCACCTTCTGGTGCGACGCCGGCCCGGTCATCCGCGCCGCCCAGGCCGATGTGCTGGCCGCCCTGGGATGAGCGACCTCGACCGCGAGCTGCTCGCCGAGCGCAGCGCGAGCGTGCTCGCCCACCTCGACCGGGTCGCCGCGCACCTCCCGGACGATCCCGCCGACCTTCGCCCGATGTCCTCGGCCACCGACACGGTCGTCCTGCACCTCTGGCAGGCCATCCAGATCGTCATCGACCTCGCCGCCTCGAGCTGCGTACGTCTCGGTCTGGGCAGTCCACCGACGTACGGCGACGCCTTCCGGCTTCTCGCGGGCGCCGAGATCATCGACGCCGTACTCGCCGAGCGGCTCGCCCGGGCCGCCGCATTCCGGAATCTCCTCGTCCACGCCTACGCGATCCTCGACCTCACACGCGTCCATGCCATCGCACTCCGCGGGCCCGACGATCTCCGCGCGTTCCTCGGCGCGCTGCGCAATACCGGAGGCTGATCCCGGAGCCCTTCTGAGATCAAGGTGCCCACCGCGCAGCGCCACGCGGAGGAACTCGACTCGGAATGACCTCCCTCGCGCAGCGCACCCGACGACTCGCCGGCTTCAGAACACCCCGGGTCCGCCGGGTCTCGGTCGTCGCTCGGGATCCAGCCACGCGGGCGGGATGAACCACGGCCGCCCGTCGATCATCACCACATCCCACCCGCTGTGGTGGACCACGTCATGATGGAAACGACACAGAAGGCATGTATTGGCGACGCTCGTCTCTCCGCCGTCGGCCCAGTGTTCGATGTGGTGACCCTCGCAACGCTCAGGCCGGCGGGTGCAGCCCGAGAACGCGCATCCCTGGTCACGCACGACCAGTGCTCGGCGGATCCCTTCGGGAATCCTGTAGGACAGCCGCCCGACGTCGAGGGGTTCCGAGCGGCTCCCGAGCACCATGGGCACGACCCCGGCGTCACAGGCCAGCCGACGAGCCTCGGCCGGGCTGATCCTCTCGTCCGGCCCGACCAGGGCGTGCCCGATCCCGTCGCGCAGCCACGAGAACGGCATGGTCACCGTCAGCAGCGCTCGCCCCGGTGCTCGCGTCCGCGCCAGCGCCGGCGGGATCTCGCCGCTCGCGTCCTGTGGCTCGGAGACCGATGCATCCTCGGGAGCCACGTCGTCCGACCCGGCGTCCACGATGAGCCGCTCGTACCGCTCCCGTCGGGCCACGTCGTCGGGGTGGAGCGCATCGGGGAGCAGGTTCTTGGGGTCACCGTCGCCGCGCTCGGGCGGAGCGGTGGTCTCGACCGGGTTCGCCCGGTCCTCCGGCGCGACGTTCGCCCCGATGCCACCGGGCGCCATCGCCAGCCCACACAGCTCGAGCAACGTCGCCGCGTACCGGGCTTCGAGCGAGCGATCGTCCTCGGCGCCGGCCCGCCCCGACAACGCATCGAACGCCGCCAGGATCAGCTCGATGTCCGCCCGTCCGGTGAACCGACCCCGCAGCGCCAACGACCCGTCGGCACGACGGCCCATCCGCAGCTCGTCGGTCGGCTCGGATTCGTCGGGAGCCACCCCGTCCTGGTCCAACGCAGAGATCAACTGCGCGGCCACCCGCGCAAGCCCATGCGGCGCCAACGTCCGGGCCTTCTCGGCCAGGAACTCCTCAGCCTCGCCCAGCGCGGCTGGGTCGATCCCCTCGACCCGCTCCAGGTAGCGCACGGCCTCGTCGATCACGCGCACGTGGCCGCGGTCGAGCACCCCCTCGGCGGACACCGGCGCGGTCGCCGCCAACCGCGGCTCCACCAGCGAGCCGCTGGGCGAGACCTGCTCGCACAGGGCGCGCGACTGGCGCACGAGGCGCCGCGCCTCCCCCAGATCGACCCGCCACAGGTCCTGCACCAACCGCTCGGTGGACTTGTAGCCCGAGACCTCCGCGGCCGCGGTCGCCTCCAGGCGGGCGACCTCGCACAGCACCGCGTGCTCGGCGCGGCGAGCGGCGACCATGACCTGCTGGGCATGGTGCATCATCGCCTCGTCGACCACCGGCCTGCTCATGGTGATGACTGTAGAGGCACCCCCCGACAACGACCCCTTGAGCAGCGGAGAGCCGGTTCCCGACCTATCACGGCCGCGGCGAGACATCAGGCCGGCGCGATGTCCGGGTCGAACACGACCGCGGCCTGCTGCCGCCACCGCCTGCTGGTCACGACCGCCCACCACCACGTCACCCCCCGCTACAAGGTGGGACGATTCGTCGGTGATGACACCGCAGGAAGGGTTGTCGCGGTTGCGGGCCGCCGCCGAGTCCGGAGACCTCGACGCCCTCGCGGCCCGCCACGGCATCCGGGTCCTCACCGTGTTCGGCAGCACCAGCCGCGGCGAGCCCCGTCCTCGCGACCTCGATATCGGCGTGTTCTTCGAGCACGACCACCACCCCGATCTCCTCGCCCTCCTCACCGACCTCGACACGCTGACAGGCGCGGTCAACGACGTCGCCCACCTCAACCGCGCTGGACCCGTGCTGCGTGAACGCGCCCTGGTGGGCGCGGTGGGGCTGTTCGAGAGCGAACCCGGCGCCCTCGCCGACGTCATGGTCGCCGCCGTCGCCGAGCGGATCGACACCGACGCCAACCGCCGCCTCGACCTCGAGCTGCTCGCCGAATGACACCCCGGCCCCTGGACTGGCGGTCGGTCCGCGCCAAGCTCCGCAAGATCGAGCAGCTCCTCGACGCTCTCGAGGCCATGGCACCTGTCACCGCCGACGCACCCGACACCTACGCCGAGTCGTTCGACGCCATTGCCGACGCCGGCGTGGTCGATCGGGACCTCGCCGCAGCGCTCGTGCCGTCAGCGAAGATGCGCAACGTCCTCGTGCACGCCTACCTCGACGTCGACCACGAGATCGTCGCCGCAGCCGTGCCGCTCGCCCTCGCGCAGTACCGCTCCTACACGCGCCAGGTAGCGCGGTGGTTCCAGGATCTACCCGGGGTAGTCACGGGCCGGTTCTCCCAACGATGACGACAAGTCATCGGCCTGAGGCGGGCCCCGAGCCTCACGACGCCGTCGGTGGAGGAGCGTCCGAGAGGCCCTCGAGCTGCCCCTGGACGGCGGCGATGGCCTCGCCGAAGCGAATCGGAGGAGTGTCCCGCGGGAACGCGTCGAGCACCCCGTCGCGCAGCCCCTGCAGCACGGGAGGGAACGTGTCGCCCCGGTGCTCCACGAGGTGCACGGCGACCACCGCCAGGAGCGCGAGCAGGGCGTCCAGGGCGTTCCCGGCGTCGACGGCGCGCCGCCAGGCGAGGACGTCCGGCGTGCTGGTGTCGGTCTGCCCGCTGCGCCCGAGCCCGATCAGCGAGGGTTGTGCGGCTGCGCGTGCCTCCTCGGCCCACCCGGAGGCGCTCATCGGGAAGGATCCGATCAGAGGCTCGCGCTCGTGCGCCGCGATGCCGTCGGGCTCCTCGACGAGCCGGTTGATCTGGGCGTTCACCAACTGTGCGAGGTCGGCCCACGCGTGCGTCACCGTGTCGAGAGTCGGGGCGACCAGCGGGTTGTGGTACCCGCCGTTGGACAGAACCGCCCCCAGCGGCGGGCGCAGCTCGGGACCGACGTAGACCGGATTGTTGGAGGCCGCCGCCAGCGCGATCGTCGCTGCTTCCCGAGCGTGGGTCAGCGTGCGGTGCAGCCCCCCGAGCACGCGCGGCCCGCCCCGGAACGACACCTGGGCCTGATATGCCCGACGAGGCCAGTCGCCGCCGTCGAGCAGCCCGCGGAACCGGGCCAGGGCGTCGCGCTGGTGCGGATCGCCCCAGAGCCGACCGAGCTCGGCGTCGAGATGCATGTCCGGGAGCCGGGCCGCCGCCGCGGCGAGCGCGAGCACCATCTCGAGGCGGGGCATCCGGTCCTCGGCCAGCAGCACCGCGTCGGCGAGCACCGCCGCGGCGACCGGTGAGCCGTTGACCAGGGCCATCCCCTCCCCGACGTCGAGGGTGCCCTCGAAGGTCGGGCGGAACAGCTGACCCAGCGCGATGATGTCGCCGGGTTCGCCGTTCCCGGCCTCGGGAATCGTGGCCAGCCGGCCGTCCAGGAGCTCGGTGAGACGTTCGACCGTCGAGCGTCGGAGGGCCGCGGTGCCGTGGACGACGTCGCTGAGGCGCGCCAGCACGACGCCGCGCGCCACCCGTTCGGGCAGTCCGGCGCCGATCGCGGGAGGCGTCGTCGGCAGCCGTCGTCCGAAATCCCGACGCTCGGCGTCAGTGAGCACGACCCCGGCTGCGGCCCCCTGTCGGGTGGTGATCCCGTACAGGTGCCGATCGGTGTTGGCCTCGACGAACGTCTCGAACTCGCCGCGACGCCGTTCGACCGCGTCGAGCGCCGCGGCGCTGAGCCGAGCGCTCTCGCCGCCCCAGGCCACGCGACGCACCGCGTCGAGGTCCACGTCCGCGGCAGTGCTCACGAGATAGGTCACGAGGCCATCGTGCCGACTGCGCGGCAGTCGTCCCGAGAGTCACGACGACGCACGACGCTTCGGGAGGATGCGGAGATCCCGCCGACCCGGACCAGGGTCGTGCTGTCCAGCGCGAGCCCCGCCGACTGGATGCCCCGTCCCGCCGTTTGCGTTCTCGCGCGGGGGCTTCGGGCGGGCGCATCACCGTCGGTTGACCGACCCGATCCCTGTGACGTGCTGGGTCACGGCCGGGTTGCCGACATACTTGATGCTGCCGATGCCGGTCACGGTCGCGGTTAGCGTGCGGGCGGCGTTCACGGCGGCGGTCCCGGCGCCGCCGACGGAGACGTTGGCGTCCTGTGCCGCGAGACCGCTCGCGTCGATCTCGCCGAGACCGACCAGCTCGACGTTCTCGGCGCCCGTTCGGCCGGTGGCGGTCAGACGACCGGCGCCGCCGTTCGCGAGCGCGACCTGGGGAGCGTCGATCTGCGTGGCGTTCACGTTCCCCGCGCCGTCGAGCACGAGGCCCCGGAGTTGCCGTGCAGTGACGTGGTACTCGATCGTGGTGGCACGCCCGATGGCCGCGTTCGGCTGGACACCGAGCCGCAGGGTGGTCCCGTCCACGGTGGTGGTCAGCAACGGGACAATGTTGGCGTCCGCCCGGACCTGCACCGAATCGCTGCCCGACTGCTCCACGGTGACCGTCCCGGCGCCCGAGAACTCGATCGAGTCGAAGGCCGGCACCGGGCGGGTCTGGGACTGGACGTTCCCGGAGCCCTGAACACCGCCGGAATTGCCGCTGCACGCAGTCAACACCAAGGCGCCGGCGGCCAGTGCAGCGACCGCGAGCGCCGTCGCCCGACGACTCTCCCCCATCGGGACCTCCTACCAGGCGGTCGGGCGGCGCCCCAAGATGGCGGCCGGTATCGTTGCGCGTCCGTGCCCGATCGGCACCGAACGTGTCGAACACACTCGTCTCCGTGATCGACGGCAGGCGGTGACCGAGCCCATCGACTTGCGCGACGCCGAGCACCTCGCCGTGCGGTCCGGAATGTTCGTGACCAGCCACACCCCCCGGTCAACGTGAAGTCCAGCGGGTTCATCCGCCTCGCATGCCCGCCCTGTGGCCCTGGTCGAACGGCCGGCGGGATCGTGACATCAGGCGGAGCCGTGTTCGACTTCCAGGCCGATCACACCACCCACCCGCGCGAGGTCGACGTCACGGGCAAGGACGGAGGCACCGGTACGCCACGCGACGGCAGCGATCAGGCAATCGATCAGCCCGCGCGGTGTGACGCCCGCCCCGCGGCACCGCCGGTAGATCCGCGCCGCGGCGTCGAAGTCCGCGGCCGGGTCGACCGGGAGGAGGTGGCATCGTCCCAGCAGCCGTCGCAGGTCGTCCTCGCGACGCAGAGAACGCGCGCCGGCGACGACCTCCATGACGACCGGCTCGGTAACCGCGACGGGACCGTCAGCGCTGATCAAGTCTGTCAGCCGCCGGTCGGCCGCGCTCCCCGTCGCCCGGTCGTACTCCACCCACGCCGAGGTGGCGACCAGGATCACTCCGCGCGTCGGGAAGCGTGTCGGTGGGCGGCTCCTCGAGGGCGAAGGCACCGCGCATCGCGAGAGCCTCCTCTCGGCTCATCGGCTGTCCCGCGAGGTGGCGAAGTGCGAGAGCGACCGCTTCGGTCTTCGTCCGCAGCCCGTAGCGCGCCATGATCACCTGGACGTGCGCGTCCTCGAGCTCAATATTCGTACGCACTCGGGCCATACACCAAACGTACACGTCGTGGGCGTTGGCGAGGTGCATCGCGCGGTGGACGACGTGAGCATCCGAGACGCACAAGGCCGGGTCAGCCGAGCAGCGCTCGCACGGCGTGCGCGTCGGGGCACGCCAGCGCCGCGACGGCCGATTCCCGGGCCCGAGCGAGCTCGACCTCGCGCACGGCCTGCTTCACCGTGGCCACAGCGGCGGGGGCGACGCTGAGCTCGCGGACGCCGAGCCCGATCAGCAGCGCGGCGGCATGGTCGTCGCCGGCCACCTCGCCGCAGACCGCGACGAGGACGTCGTGGTCGGTCCGGCCGGCGCCGTCGGCGGTGGCGGCGACGAGGGCGAGGACCCCGGGATCGAGGGGGTCGGCGAGCGCGGCGAGCTCGTCGTTGCCGCGCTCGGCGGCCAGGGCGTACTGCGTGAGGTCGTTGGTGCCGATCGAGAGGAAGTCCACCAGCGGGGCGAAGGCCGCGGCCTTGAGCGCTGCCGCCGGGATCTCGACCATGATCCCGACCCGCAGGCCGGCGGGCCGCCCCCGGCCGACGGTCTCGACCGCGTCGTCGAGGGAGCGGCGGGCCGCGACCAGCTCGTCGACCGCGGCCACCATCGGGAACATGACGTCGACCGGGTGGTCGTGGGCGACGCGCACGATCGCTTGGAGCTGGTCCGAGAGCAGCTGGGGCCGCGCCAGCGCCAGCCGGAGGCCGCGGACCCCCAGAAAGGGGTTGGCCTCCCGCGGCATCGAGAGGTAGTCCACGGGCTTGTCGCCGCCGATGTCGAGGGTGCGCAGGGTGACGCGCCGTCCGTCCATGGCCTCGGCGATCGCCCGGTAGGCCGCTTCCTGCTCCTCCACGCCGGGCGCGGAATGCCGGTCGAGGAAGCAGAACTCGGTGCGCACCAGGCCGGCGAGGTCGGCTCCCACGGCGGCTCGGGCGTCGTCGACCGAGCCGACGTTGGCGCCGACGAGCACCGTCGTCCCGTCCCGGGTCACCGCGGGCTCGTGGGCGCGCCGCAGCGCGCCGTCCAGACGCCGACGACGGGTTGCGGCCCGTTCGCGGAACGCGTCGAGGGTCGACGGGTCGGGGTCGACGACGACCTCGCCGGTGGTCCCGTCGACGGCGAGCTGCGCGGCCTCCGCGGCGCGGGCGGCCAGCGCGGCGCCGACCCCGACGACGGCGGGGACACCCCGCGCCCGCAGCAGGATCGCGGCGTGCGCGGTGGGGCTGCCGCCGGCGAGCACCACCGCGGGTGTGTGGGCCGGGTCGAGCACCGCGGCGTCGGCGGGTGTGAGGTCGTCGGCGACGACGATGCCGTCCCGCTCGGCACCGTTCTCCACGACACCGCCGAGGGCACGCAGCACCTGCTCGCCCACATCCCGGACATCGCGCGCCCGGGCACGCATGTACTCGTCGGCGGCGGCCGCGAGCGTGCCCTCGACCTCGTCGAGCACATCCGCCCAGGCCCGGGCGGCGTCGGTGCCGGCGTCGATGCGGGCACCGGTGTCGGCGAGCACGTCCGGGTCGTCGAGCAGCAGCAGCTGCGCGTCGAAGATCGCAGCCTCGCTGTCGCCGATCTCGCGGGCCGCCCGGTCCCGGACGCTCTGCAGGTGCTCGCGGACGCCGGACCGGGCGTCGTCCAGGCGGCTGCGCTGCTCGGACGGGGTGCCGGGGCGGGCGGCCGGCACGGTCACCGCCGCCGAGGCCACGGTCCGCACCGGGCCGATCCCGATCCCGGGTGAGGCCGGGATCGGCTGCCCGTGCGCCGGGGCCGTGGCCGGTGGAGGCGCCGCCGGAGCGTCGCGCTCGCCGAAGCCGGCGTCGGCGAGGTCGAGCAGGCGACGGACGGCGTCGGCGGCGTCGCCGCCGCGGGCGCGGACAGCGACGTCGTGGCCCTGGAGGGCGCCGAGGGTCGCGACCTTCGACAGGCTGGCGCCCGAGACCTCGGGACCGTCGAGGGTGAGGTTGCGCAGCCGGACGTCGGCGTCGAGGCCGCGCAACGCCTGGACGAGCAGGGCGGCGGGCCGCGCGTGCAGCCCGTGCGCGGGCCGCACCGTGAAGACCCCGTGCTGCTCGCCCTGCTCCCCCGCCTGCTCCGCCCCCGCCTGGTCCGGTGCGGGCTCGCTCTGCCCTGGCTCGTCCTGGCCCAGATGGACCGCCTTCGCGTCCAGGGCATCGGCCGCCTCGGCAGCGACCTCGGCCGCGGAGGCCCCGCCGGCGGCGCTGACCGCTGCGACGACGAGGCCCTCCACCAACGGCGCCGCGCAGAGCACCGCGCGCTCGCGGACGTCGTCGTCGACCATCTCGAGGGCGACCTCGGTGGACAGGACCGCGCTGCCCATGTCCATCAGCACCACCACACCGTCGCCGTCGTCGGCACGGGTGATGGCCTCGCTGATCGCCACGGCGTCGGTGCCGAGACCGTCGTCGTCGAGCCCGGCGGCGACCTCGATCCGGACGCCGTCGCGGGGCAGCATCTCGCTGGCCAGCGTCCTCGCCGCCTCGCCGAGGGCCCGGCTGTGGGAGACCACGACGAGCCCGACGGTCACGACGAGTCGTCCTGCTCCGCGAGGGCGGTCGCCGCCGCGGCGACGAGCAGGGCGGCCGACGTGGCGCCCGGGTCCTGGTGGCCCGCGCTGCGCTCACCGAGATAGCTCGCCCGCCCCTTGCGCGCGACCATCGGTGTCGTGGCGTCCCGTCCCTCGTCGGCGGCGGTGGACGCGGCGCGCAACGCGGGGGCGAGGGCCTCGCCGTCGGCCAGGGCGGCGTCGAGCGCGTCCAGGGCCGGGGCGAGGGCGTCGATCATCGTCTTGTCGCCGAGCTCGGCCTTGCCGCGCGCGACCACTCCGTCGAGGCCCGCCCGCAGGGCCTTGGCGAACGTCTCGGGCTCGAGGGCGGTGGCGCCGCCGGTGGTCGGGGCCATCCGCAGGAACAACGTGCCGTAGAGCGGCCCGCTCGCGCCGCCGACCGAGCGGACCAGCACCATGCCGGTCTGCTTGAGCAGCGCGGCCGGGTCGTCGGCGGGGGTGGTGGCGAGGGCCTCGACCACCGCGGTCATGCCACGGTGCATGTTCGCGCCGTGGTCCGCGTCGCCGATCGCCGCGTCGAGGGCGGTCAGCTGGTCGCGCTGGTCCGCCACGGACGCGGCGAACGTCCGCAACCAGCGCGCCAGGGCAGTGGCGTCGATGGCGTCGAGCGCGGCCATCACATCCCCCAGCGCAGGCCGAGGGCGGCGACCGGGGCGTCCCAGAGCCGCAGCAGCTCGTCGTCGAAGCGGGTCAGGGTCACTGAGCAGCCGGCCATGTCCAGGCTCGTGACGTAGGGCCCCACGAGCGAGCGGACCGGCACCACGCCGGCCTGGTCGAGGAGGGCCGCGACCTCCGCGTACATCAGGTGCAGCTCGAGCATCGGGGTGGCGCCCATGCCATTGACGAACACGAGCACGCCGTCGCCGGCGGTGAAGTCCAGGTCCGCCAGCAGGGGTTCGACGAGCATCCCGGCGATCTCCTTGGCCGAGACGAGCGGGACGCGACGGCGGCCGGGCTCACCGTGGATCCCGATCCCGATCTCGATCTCGTCCTCGGGTAGGTCGAAGGTGGGGCTGCCCTTCGCCGGCACCGTGCACGAGGTCAGCGCCATCCCCATGCTGCGGGTGTTGTCGTTGACCCGGCGCGCGAGGTCGGCCAGCTCGGGCAGGCTGCGGCCCTGCTCGGCGGCTGCCCCGGTGATCTTCTCGACGGGCACGGCCGCCCCGGTCCCGCGGCGGCCCGCGGTGAAGAGGCTGTCCTGCACGGCGACGTCGTCGTTGATGACGACCGTCTGCACCTCGGTGTCGGTCTCCGCGCCGGCGAGCTCGGCGGCCATGTCGAAGTTCATGACGTCGCCGGTGTAGTTCCACACGAGGTGCAGCACCCCGGCCCCGCCGTCGATGTTCTTGGTGGCCTCCGCCATCTGGTCCGGGACCGGGGACGTGAACACCTCACCCGCGCAGACCGCGTCGAGCATCCCGGGCCCGATGAACCCGGCGTGCGCGGGCTCGTGCCCGGAGCCCCCGCCCGAGAGCAGGCCGACCTTGCCCGACACCGGCGCGTCGGCGCGGTAGATGATGCGGTGCTCATGATCGACCCGCAGCTCGGGGTGAGCACGCTCCACTCCGCGCAGGGATTCCGTGACGAGGTCGGCCGGGTCGTTGAGAAGCTTCTTCATCGAACAGCTCCTGGGACGGGAGCCCGGTGGTGGGGCTCCGGCTACGGGCAGGGTCAGCCGCTGCACCGCGAGCCCGCCGAGGACGCCGACCGCGGCCACAGCGATTCCACCTTGTCGGGGCGGGGTCGGGGAACCCCGTCAGCGGGGTCAGACCGACACGGCTACTCGGTGTGCGCGCCGCACACGCCTGCACGCGCCCACTTCTCGGAGAGCACCCGTCACCGTTCGAGCGAATCCCGTCGGGCGCTTCGGGTGCCGCGCTTTCTGCCTCGCCCCCTCCTGCGACTCTGCCGCCATGACGGCTCTTCCGGATTTAGACGATATGGGGGCTGCTGGACCCCGGAGCCCGGCCGCTATGGCGGTCGGCCTCTGCGCCCCGCCTTGTCGTTGGCTCCTCTGGTCGGCCCGTGACAGGGACACCGCGGCGACGAACAGGTTGGAGCCACCACCGGCAAGGGCTGGGGCCCCGCACACATGTGAACGTGGGTTGCCGCAGGAAGCGGGTCCTGTCGGTAGAGCCACAGATGTGGAAGGGGGCCCCAGTGGGGACTCAGAGTACAAGTGTCGGGTTGGACGTGCACGCACGTTCGGTGATCGGCTGCGGTCTCGATGGCCGCAGCGGGCAGCTGTTCGAACGGCAGCTGACCCCGAACCACGACGACGTGCTGGGCTGGCTGGCCGAGCTGCCGGCGCCGGTGACGGTGACCTACGAGGCCGGCCCGACCGGGTACGGCCTGGCCCGGGCGCTGCGGGCCGCGGGGATCGAGTGCCGGGTGGCGGCTCCGTCGAAGCTGCAACGACCCAGCGGGGATCGGGTCAAGACCGACAAGCGCGATGCCCGGCATCTGGCGCGGCTGCTGCATCTCGACGACATCGTCGAGGTCGCGGTGCCCAGCGTGGAGCAAGAGACCGCGCGGGATTCTGGTGCGCGCCCGCGACGACGCCCGCCGCGATCTGATGGCCGCCCGACATCGGGTCTCCAAGCTGCTGCTTCGCCAGGGCATCGTGTATTCCGGCGGGACGGCCTGGACGAAAACCCACCAGCGGTGGCTGCGCACCCACCGCTTCGAAGCCCGGAGCCTGCAGCTGACCTACGACACCGCGCTGGAGACGATGCTGGCCACCGTCGATCGCCGTGACCGGCTCGACGCCGAGATCACCGCGGTGGCCGCCGAGTCCATCTACACCCCGGTGGTGACCCGCCTGGGGTGCCTGCGCGGTGTCTCCACGCTGACCGCGTTCGGGCTGGCCGTGGAGATCGGTGACTGGCACCGGTTCACCGGTCGCTCGATCGGCGCGTTCGTGGGCCTGGTCCCCACCGAGGAGTCGACCGGGTCCTCGCGTTCCCAGGGACCGATCACCAAGACCGGTAACGCGCACGTACGCCGGCTGCTCGTCGAGGCGGCCTGGCAGCAGCGCCCGCCATATCGCACCCCGAGTGCTGGGCTGCGTCGCCGGTGGGAGAAAGCAAGCCCGGTCGCGGTCGCGCACGGCGCCAAGGGCAATCGTCGGCTGCACGCGCGCTGGCAACGCTTCGACGCCCGCCGCAAACGGCCCACCGCGGCCAACACCGCGATCGCGCGCGAACTCGCCGGCTGGTGCTGGTCGCTGGCCACCCTCGAGGAATAGCCACCGGCGACAAAGCCCCGGCCGAATCTTGTCGGTGACGGCAGCAGCGCCTCGGAGCGACCCGCGAGCACTCTATGAGCAGCCCGCCGACCCTTTGTCCGCGGACCACGCTCGAGTTTAGACAAGCGAACCGCTCCCGCCGAAAGGCACCGTCATGCGGTAACCAAACCCGCGTATATCAGAATGGACAACGCGTCGACAGCGACACGCTTGCCGTCACCGCCGGACTCGGCCGGTCACACGAAGCGGCGTCCAGAGCGACGGCCCTGGGCGCCGCTTCGTCCTGCCCACTTGACAAACCGGCCCCCATATCAGAGTGCGAGTGCTCCGCAGTGCAGTAGGGACCGGATGCGGTAGTTGATCAGGTTGCGGAAGCCCAACGCGTTGCGTCGGAGCGCCTCGAGGCGGCCGTTGATCGCCTCGGTGGGCCCGTTGGACGCGCGGTGGGAGAAGTAGGCGAGGACGTCGTCTCGTCGCCGGTGCAGGGTTCGGCCGAGTTAGGCGAGTTCTTCCAAGCCGGCGGGTAGCCCGGTGCGGAGCAGGTCGATCAGGGTGGCGAGCAGGGTCTTGCCGCGCCGTGGATCGTTCTGGGCGTAGGCGTCGATGAGCTGCTGGTAGGCACACCAGGTGGCCTCGACCGCGGCGTGGGCGTCGTCGGCGAACACCGCGCTGATGCGGGTCCACTGCCGCTCGGTGAGCAGCCCGTCGCGGGTGCGCAGTGCGCGGCGCACGCCGTAGAGCGGGTCTCCGGTGCGGCCGCGGTGGCCAAGGGTGTCCTGCTGCACGCGCTGGCGGCACAGGTCGAGCTTGTGCCCGGCTAAGGCGACGACATGGAACGGATCCATCACTGTCACCGCCTCGGGCAGCGCCTCGGTGGCGGCGGTCTTGTAGCCGCCGAACCCGTCCATCGCGACGATCTCGACTGCGGCGCGGAACTCGGGACTGCGCTCGGCCAGCCAGCCGGCCATCGCCGCCGCGGAGCGACCCGCGACCATGTCGAGCAACCGCGCCGGGCCCTGACCTGCCAGGACGGGGGTGAGGTCAGTGATCACAGTGACGAACCCGTCAGCGTCGGCGCCGAGGACATGGGACCACTTGTGCTCGTCGACCCCGATCACCCGTACGCCCTCGAGGCGGGCGGGGCCGGCAGTGAGCAGCAGGGTCTGGGTGGCTTCGACGGCGATGGCGTTCACGGTGTCCCAGCTGCGGCCCAGTTCGCGAGCGACCGCGGAGACGGTGGTCTTATCGATCGCCAGCCGCCGCAGGATGTACCGCGCGCAGCGTCGGGTGGTCGAGGCGCCAGGGCGAGCCAGCCGGCTGCTGTCGTGGGCGAAGACCTCGCGATCACAACCGTCGTGGGCACAGCGGTAGCGCGGCAGCCGGACCCGCAGCTCGAGCGGATGCCCGACCACCGGGACGTCACTGACGCCACGCTCGATGCTGTCGCGATAGCTGCCCGCGATGCCGCAACCCGGGCAACGGCCCGGCCCGTCGACGAGCAGGTCGCACCACAGCACCGTGGTCTCGCCGGCGATCGCGGCATCGGTGATCCGCACCCCGAGCTCGACGGTGCGGATGATCGTGTCGGCCACGATCTGAGCGGGCGGCGACGTAAGCTGCGGCATCGGGTCCCCGGGATGTTGACGATCATCGGTGTAGGAACCTTCATCATCAACTTCCCGGGGCCCGCCTCATCGCAGCGACACGACCCCAGCTGCCCGCTCGGTCACGCCCTCAGCTGCACTCCATTTCCGGAAGAGCCGCTAATCCCGTCGTCTACCTCATTTGTTGCGACGACACCGTGCTTATGGGCCTGTTTTGGCGTAAGCAGATGGCGGCGCATGCACCGTTTATCGAACTCAAGCTGACTAATAGGTCCAGCCAAGGTGGAAGCACGCTGGCTCAGCTCGCTGATCGACATTTTGAAGATCTATGGAAAAAGAGTCGAGCCAGGTCTCGGCCTAAGTTGGCTCAGGAGGACAAGGCCGACGCACAGGTCGCAGAGCAGGGAACTGGTGGCAAGCCCCGCGCTTAAGGCGGCCGGACTTGCGTTCGGACCATTCATTGCGCAAGGCTTATCACGCTTCGCCTACGGTCTAGTTCTACCGGGTATGCGCACAGACCTGGGGTGGTCATTTGCACAGGCGAGTGGGCTAAATACAGCGAACGCCATCGGCTATCTTCTCGGAGCAGTTGCCACGTCTCAATTGGCACGACTTGGTTATACCCCCGGATGTTTCAATGGTCATTGATTAGCTGCGTGCTACTGCTCGCACTGACCGCGTTGACCAGTAGCTTCATAGTGATCTCGTGCGTGCGTCTTGTCTCCGGCGCCTCATCTGCAGCGGTGTTCGTCTCGGGCGCATCTCTCGTTGGGGCGATTCGAGGCCGACGAGGCGGGCTAGGGCCCACGGAAATCTACTTTGCTGGGGTGGGGCTAGGGATAGCCGCGAGCGCGGTCCTCAATCTGCCGATAGTTACCCTGGCGGGGTCTTGGCGCTTAGATTGGCTCGTCTTAGCAATACTTGCCTTGATATGCGTTACGCCAGCCTGGTGGGCGGCCTCAACGCTCCTAGACCAGGCAGACTCACCGGGCGGAAAGGCCGAGCGGTACGCAGACCTCTTGTTCATTGCGTACGGGGTGTTCGGGTTGGGATACATTGGTTATATGACCTTTGTGGCCGCCTTCTTTGTAGGCCTGAGCTCAAGAGCTGGCGAGCTCGTGGGCCGGTTCTGGATATGTCTCGGAGTGAGTGCCGTCGGTGCGCCGCTTATCTGGCGGCCATTGGTCTCACGCGCTGGCTATCGGTTTGGGCTCGTTGTATTCTGTTCAATTTCCGGACTGGCTTGTCTGGTTCCGGTATTCACCCCTGGTTTGTTGCTGGCCTTTGCATCTGTAGTCCTATTTGGAGCTAGTTTCCTTAGTGCGATGAGTGCAGTGACCGTAGTAGTTACAAGCCAAACTGATGAGGGTCGGCGCACAGCCACGATCGCGGTTATGACTGTCTGGTTCGCCGTCGGCCAAGTCCTAGGTCCGTTGGCTCCCGGCATTATTGCGGATGCGGCCGGACTTGGAAGTGCGCTCGTCTTTTCAGCCGCGATGCTACTTCTCGCAGGACTGTTGGCGCTGCTTTGGACAAGGAGGCAGCCTATCGTCTCGCGTCGAGCAGGATGAGGTCCGATACTAGAATCTCGTATGCGGCTGGGGGCACGAGGCGCGGGGTGAGCATTGCCTAGTCGCTGCTGTTGTGCGCACGATGCGAATTGTCTAGCGCGATCGAGCTGTTATTGCAGTGCCGTGATAATCGGAGTTATCGTGGCGCCTGTTCGCCTGTTGGAGGAGCTGGGATGCCTCAACAATCTGCCTCGCCGGGCCGGAGTGCGCACTTACCGTCGCGGCCCGACACTTGTTCAGAACTGAGAAGCATTTCTGGCACTTATTCGCTGCCGTGATCATCTACCATCGTCCGGTGGTGAGTCTTCGGCCCAGCTCAGCCCTGCTCGCGGCGGCCCTCGAACTGAACTTTGAAACGTCCCCGGTTCCGTTCTCGCACCCGCCGCCGGTTCAACCATGACCGCGCGCCTGAATGCTCGGTGGCCAGCAGATCGTCTTAGACCTCGTCGCGCGGGCACCGCGAACTGCGGGGTGATAGCTACTTCTAGACGCCCCGACGCGGGCATCGACTTGCCGCTAACCCGCATCTCGCCCACTGGAGAGACAGGAGGCCTCGTGAACAACTCAGTAAATGTCTTCAGCGATGCAGTGCAGACCTTTCTCTCCAGTCGCGGACACGGGCGCTCCCCGAGATACTCCCTCACCTCATGAGGGGTGCGGTCCGCCTCTTGTCTTGCCGCTAATAGCGCCCCTCGAACATCGTCGAAAGCGAGCTCAGCGCCGGGACCGGCGCGGCGTGGTCGCTGGTCGTCCAATCCTTCAAGTAGCCCGCACCAGATGTTGTTTCCCACATTACCGAGCATGATTCATCGTGGTGAGCTATGCCGACGTAGTATCGTCCCATGGGCGCCCGGAGGTTCTTTGGTTGACCCAGCGGAGCGCTTCGTAATGTTCGATATCTTGAAGCCGAGCCCACCGCTCGTGTTAATCCAGCCATGGCGTTCTCGTCCTCGACTTGTAGCAGCCAACACGTGTATCACTGCCGTTATTACCTTGCACGCCGAAGATTCTGGTAGGCGCTCTATGGTGGTGGAATACGCCGAGATGGATCAGGTCGTCAGGGTATCGGATCGGCGGCCCTCACGCGTGCTGCTCCGCCGCTGGTCGACTGGCCCGCGTGTCTACGCGAGAGCGTCGCAGCGGGCAGCGTGGTCGTCGCCGGCGGATGCGAGCTGGATCGGACCCGTATCGCCCCGCTCGACGAGGCGGCTGTCGCGACCTTCGCCAGGCGAGTGGCCGCCGTCGCCGAAGCGGTGGCGGTGACCGCGGTCTTCTCCCCGGTCGATCCGGCCGACGAGCTGCGGGCCGCCGCCATCCTGCGTGACGTCCTCGGCGAGATCCCGACCTCGCTGAGCCACGAAATCGGATCCACGGGCCTGCTCGAGCGCGAGAACGCGACCGTGCTGAACGCCGCGCTCTCCGGCGTCGTCGCGGACGTCGCGAACGCGCTCCGGGAGGCCGTTGGCCGCAACGGCTTCGATGCCGAGTGCTATCTCACCCAGAAGAAGCCGTCAAGAAACAACCCGTCGCTTTAGATCTTGGCGGTCGTTGGTGTGGTATGGCGATCGACGAGGCGGCGACCTCCCGGCTCGGGGACCGGTTCGCGGTGTTGTTGCCGCATCTGAACGAGCGGCAGCGGCGGCTGGCGGTGGCCACCGAGGCCCGCCTGCTCGGTCACGGTGGGGTGCGGGTGGTGGCCCGGGCGGCGGGGATGAGCGAGACCACGGTGCGTCGCGGGGTGGCCGAGCTCGAGGCCGGGCAGGAGCCGTTCCCGGACGGGCGGGTGCGCGGGCCGGGTGGGGGCCGTAAGCCGGTCGAGGACAACGACCCGAAACTGCTCTCAGCGCTGCACGCGATGATCGAGCCGGACGAGCGCGGGGACCCGGAATCGCCGCTGCGCTGGACCACCAAGTCGTTGCGGCACCTGGCCGAGGAGCTGTCCCGCCAGGGGCATCGGGTGTCGGCGCCGACGGTGGGCCGGCTACTGGGCGCGGCGGGGTTCAGCCTGCAGGCCAACACCAAGACCCTCGAAGGCGCCCAGCACCCTGATCGCGACGCCCAGTTCGGCTACATCAACGACCTGGCCAAAGAGCATCGGGCCGCAGGTGAGCCGGTGATCAGCGTGGACACCAAGAAACGCGAACAGCTCGGGCGGCTGCCGATGGCCGGGCGGGAATGGCGTCCTCGCGGGGAACCGGTGCAGGTCGAGGACCACCACTTCTTTTTCACCGGCCCGGACGTCGAGCAGGCGATCCCGTACGGGATTTACGACCTGGCCCGCAACACCGGGTGGGTCAACGTCGGGGTCGACCACGACACCTCGGTGTTCGCCGTGGAGTCCATCCGCCGCTGGTGGAGCGCCCGCGGCAGCTCGGATTACCCGGCGGCGACCCGCCTGCTGATCACCGCCGATGCCGGCGGCTCGAACGGCTATCGCTACCGGGTCTGGAAAAGCGAACTCGCCGCGCTGGCCGCCGAGACCGGGCTGGCGATCACAGTCTGCCATTTCCCGCCGGGCACCTCGAAATGGAACAAGATCGAGCACCGGCTGTTCTCCCACATCACCCACAACTGGCGCGCCCGTCCTCTGACCAGCCACGACGTCGTTATCAAAACCATCGAAGCGGTTCGCACCCGCACCGGGCTACGCGTCGAGGCCGCCCTCGACGACGGCGATTACCCCACCGGGGTGGCGATCAGCAAGCAGCGCTTCGCCGCGCTGCCGCTGCACCGGCACCCGGTCCACGGCGACTGGAACTACACCCTGAGCCCCGAATCGCCACCCACCGAGCCGGCGCCGGTCGCCGAGCAGGCCGGCCCGGCCGGGCGACGGCAGGCCATGCTCGCCCGGCTGGCCGACCCCCGGCTGACCGGCATGAGCCGCACCGAGCTCGACGCGCTCGCGGCCGTGCTGGTGCCGGCCCAGGCCGCCCGGGCTCAGCAGCGCTACGCCGAGCAGCGCGGCGGGCGCGCCCGCCGCGCCACCGGGAAGCTGCGCGGGAGCAAGCCGTTGTTCGACGACCCGGCCCGGCTGCTGCTCGGCCTGCTCTACCAGCGGCAGGTGTGCTCCATGAGCCTGCTGGCAGACCTGCTCGAAGTCAGCCAGTACGCCATCGCTGCCCCGGTCCACGAGACCCGCGAGGTCCTCGAAGACCACGGACACGACCCCGGCTTCGCCCCGGTCCGGTTCGCCATCGCCGCCGAGCTACTGGCATTTCTCGACCACAACACCCCACCGGCGCGCACCGCGATCATCGAGGCGCTCTCCGACCCCGCCCTGACTGGCATCAGCCGCGACGAGCTACGCCGGCTCATCGAGCGCCTCGCGCCTCGCCAAGCCGCCCAGGCCGAACGACTCGCCCACCAGCGCCGCGGCGGACCCCGCCAATCCGGCGCCCGCGGCGGCGTGTTCCCCCAGAAGATCGCCAACAGCGAACGGGTGCTGCTGACCCTGCTCTACCTGCGCAAACAGGCCAGTCTCGACGCGCTCGCCGAAGCCCTCGGCGACGTCAGCCGCTCGTTGGTCGGTGCCATCGTCCGCGAAACCCGGCCCTTGCTCGAACACGACAGTCACCTCCCAGCGCCCGCAGCCGTCCGCTACCGCACCGCCGCCGAGCTGCTCGCCGACACACCGACACATTGATTCTTGACGGCTTCGAACGACGGCACACAGATGGCGCTCGCGTACGCGACGCGCTTCCCGGTGCTGACGATCGGCAGCGGCCCGGCCAACAGCATGCGCGGCGGGGCGCACAGCAGCGGCCTGACCGAGGCCGTCGTCGCCGACATCGGCGGAATCCAGCACGGCCGTGGGACGGCTGGTCAACGGCTTCCGGTGGGAGTCGCAGTGCACTTACACCGTGTCGGGCGTGGCCACGAACTTCCGCTCCCCGGAGGTCGTGGAGTTCCCCGTCGGGGGCGGCCCGGTCCGTGAGGCACTGTGCTGCCGGGGGGTCGCGACGCTTACCGATGCGGCCGTGCTGGCCGGCCGCACCCGGTTCGGGTCCCACCGGATCACCCAGCACCGGACGGAGGACCTCGCACGGAACCTCGCCGTGGCCGACCGCCTGCTCGCCGAGGCCGTCGACCGGGTCAGCCTCGGCGCCGACGGCCTGCCGCTGATCGTGGTCGGCGGCGCAGGCGGGATAGCACCGGACCACCTGCCCGGCGTCCCGAGGTCCTGCTCCCGCCGCACTTCGAGGTTTGCCAACGCGCTCGGGGCAGCGATCGCGCCGGTGAGCGGATAGGTGGAGCGCATCTGCGCGGGACGACCCGACCTGCTGCGCGGCGCCCCGCGAGGAGCTCAACACGGCGGACGCGTTCCGACGGGCTGTCCGGGCCGGCGCGGACCCCGACAGGGTCTGCATGGCGAGCATCGAGGAGGTACCGCTGGCCCACATGCGCGACCCGGCCGTCGGGATCAGGGTGCCGGCCACCGGGCCACCGGTTACGGCCTCCGCCCGCGGCCGCAACGGCGCAGGCTGAGCGGGCCAGTCAGTCATGCCGCGGTGGACGGATCGGGCTCCGGCAGCGCCTCCGGGACGGCGAACGGGGTCAGCGGTAGCCGAGATAACGGCCGCCTGATCGCGGCCGAGGCCGCCGCGCCGATCACCGCCGCGACCGGGATGATCCGGGGGCTCGGCAACACCCTTCGCCCCGGCCGGCCCGTACGGGCACGGCTTCTCCAGCGCGATTTCGATGGGCGGCGCATCCAGGGCCGTCGGCAGTCGATAGCTCTCGAGGTTCTTGTCCACCACGACGTCGCCGACGCCCGTCTGTCGCGAACTCGGGAACGCGGCGCCGTAGCAGAGCTAGCCCATTCGAGTGCTAGGACTGCGCTGCGCGGGTGATGTTCGAGACCTGCTGACGCCACAGGCTGTCATGCTCAGTCACCACACTCGCTCGCCCTCCAAACCCGAGTCCGGCCGTCACCGGACCTCAAATGGCTAGAACAGCACTGCGCGTTACGGCAAGGATGTCCGAAAGGAGCCGCAATGGTTTCTCACACGCACCCGATAGGCCAGTCAAGATGAGTTGGGGCGCCTCCGACGCCGTCGCCGGCGAGGTCGTCAGTATTGCGGGCGTCGCCTATGTTCTCTTCGAGGGTGAGGGCCGTTCCGCCGGCTCTCTGTCCTGGAGCAGCTGCAATCCCGGCAACATCATCACATCGGAAGAAGCGGAGCGGTACGGCGCTTACGCCGGCGCACACAACTACCGATTCGCCGTGTTCCCGGACGAAGACACCGGCCAGTCCGCAATCATACACTTTCTGCAGAACCCAGTGCGCAGCGGAAAGACCATCTTGCAGATGATGGAGCTGTATGCCCCGGCACACGACGGTCCCAACTCTCCGCTCGCGTATGCGAACCAAATCGCCACGGACCTCGGGGTGGGGATCAATACTGTCGTCAAGCTTCTCGACGCGGATCAGCTGACCACCATGGCGGACACAATCCGTAGAATTGAGGGTTGGGCAGCACACGACGACACGCGCTTGGTCTTCGATGAGGACGATCTTCCGGACGCGCTCGCCCAGTGGCTCAGCGAGCACGTCGAAAGCAGCGAGCGGGCTCGAGCGGACCAGCCTTATGCCGACGTGCTCGCTCCGGCGAGCCCTGGGATCGCGAATCTTCAGGAACTCTTCAACGCAGCGGGTGCGAGCCCACAGCTCGTCGCTGACGGGATGTTCGGGCCGAAGTCAAAGGCCGCGGCACTGGCCTTCCAACAGGATCACGGACTGATCGCCGACGGCATAGTCGGACCCGGCACCTGGCGTGCGCTACTCGACGTACTCAACACCTAGAATCTGTTAGCCACGCCTGGCAAATACAGTCACAGGGCGCATCTAAGACGCCCGCGGGCGCGCAGCCGCACCGACAGCGCCCTGCTCGGTGCCGCTACCGAAACGCCATCCCTAGCGGACCCGGTATAACCGCTCGGCTACCGCCGGGTCGGCGCTACTCTATTTTCGATCAAGGAGACTCCGGTGGACGACGAGACTGTGTTCGAGGCACCTGTGGACCCAGAGATGAAACGCTCATTTCGGTCCGCCCGCGAGAGGCTCACCCTGTACGACATGCCCAATATTTGGATCGTGTGGCACGAATGGGGTTGGGTAACGCGGCCGCCCGACGAAGAAGTACCCACCTCGGACGAGCCGCCCGAGTCCGAATGACGCCGACTACTCACGGGAGATGCGGGGCCTGCACCCTTCGTGAACAAGAAATCGCGTCAGTGGGACACCGAGCCACGGCATGGATTTTGTCGCACCTCTCGGTACTCGCGCCAGCCGATACAATCCTCGGAGAGTCATCTGCCCGCGAGAAATCGCTTGTCGAGCTAGCGATCATGTGCCGGTGTCTTCGTAGCCGCAGCGTCGCCGCGGACCAGCTCTTTAGTTTCATACAGAACGCTTATTCGTATCCGCGCCACAAAGAGCGCCCTTTCAGGAACCCAACGAGCGCGCTCGCAGCCGTATGGATGTACGCCATCTGTGGGAGTCCTTATGATCTTCGCTCCAACTGGTATCCCAGCTCTCTCGAGAGACTGATCCATCACAGTGGCATGCTAAAGAAGGAGCGGGCACCATATCAACAGCTGGAGCTGTGGTACGTGCTCGAGCTTGCCGGATTCCGCCATGACCTCCCGTCGGTCGCCGACATCGTGCGCTCGGGCTCCCTGCTGGAGACGCCAAACTATCTGTACGTCACGCCTCACGACGCTTACGTGATAACACACACAATCTTCTATCTCACGGACTTCGCCGATCGCAAGCCAGTTCACCTTAGCGCAACGGACGTCGATCATGTTAGTGCCGTCGTCGAGCAGCTGCTGCCGATCTTTGTGCGCCAAGCGCACTGGGATCTAGTCGGAGAACTGTTGATTTGTTTCAGCAGTCTGTCCGATCGGCCGTCCTGGATGTACGACCTAGCATGGGCCGCCCTTCGTGACGGCGCAAGTGAGGACGGCAGCGTGCGCCTGGCAGGAACCCGGGTCCACTCGCGGCCCGTTGACGGCGACCCGGGTTCGGAATTCCGAGCGCGTTATCATCCGACTTTAGTGGCCTCCATGGCTGGCGCGCTCTGCCGAACCGTTCACGGGGCGATGGTTTGAATGGATACATGCGTCTGCCACGCCAGTCTTACGTTCAGTATTCGACGCGCATGTGAATGGCTTTTATCACTGGAGCTTTCCTGGCCGGTCCTCACACCCCCGTTCGACGAGAAAGCCGCCCACGACTGTCTCGCAGGCTTCTCGATCTGCAACGCCTTCGAACTCGACGATAAGGGCCATCGTCGAACAGATGCTATTCGCCGTCTGCGGGCTCGAGTGGCTCCGACGAGCGTGACTGCGGCCGGTCTTCGAGGTAAAGCCCCGAGGCAGGATCTCAGAAGGGCGGCACTCGGATCACCGTCGGACGTCCTCGACACACTCCTCCGAGGTGACGAGCCGGAGATTGAACGCACTTGCCGTGAGTTACTGGCAGCGCGCGAGGACGACTCGGCAAGAGCCGCACCAACCTGGGACAATGCCACTCGACACGCCCTTCAGCTCGCTCTCACCGCCGTTATGACCGACTCCGTCGGACGCTGCGAAGTCTGGCGAGTCGCCGAGCTGGTCAGAGTGATGGGTGCACTGCAAATGAAGGGCCCGGTCGGGGTAGCCTGTGCGTACATTTTAGATCATCAGCAGGAAAGCGGATGCTTCGGCATTGCTGAAGCAGAGATCGAGGAGCTGCTGGCTGCCGCCCGGTTCGACCGTTGTGAAATCGAAGCAAGGCTTACTCTTCCGACGACCGTGAGCTGCCTGCACGCCCTGACGCAAGCAGTCTGGTGCTCCCATCGCGCCGCGGTCGAGCCCGTCTGATTCGTCAAGCTCTCCTCCGGAACCCCGGCCCGGCGCCAGGCACGTCGCACGCCGCGCCCTCTCCTAACCGGGTGATCGAGAAGCCGCCACCGGGAGCGCCCCCGACCGCTAATTTCCTACGCGTGAGACGAGAAAGCCTCCGGCGGGCCAGAAACCACCGCGAGCGGCCGACCACACAGCGTGGCTGCGTGGTCGCAAAGTCGGCTCTAGTAGTCGAAGCCCGCGTGTGCAACCATCATTTCGTCACTGTTCCACGAGCACAACCTCCACGGGGGATCGTCATGACCGCAGCCAACGAACCGAGTACAGACGAGCGCGTTCGTCGCCTCGAAGAAACCATGCGGGTACTCGGACTCCAGCGCATGGCCGGCAAGAGCATAGACGAGTTGGGTGGAGGGATGAGCACCCAGTCAACCGGTGGATGTCAGATGCACAGTAGTATCAGCGTCGGCTGCATTGAGGAGCGCGCTCGCGAGGTATGACGTCGCTCCACGCGTTTGGTCTCCGATCTCCCCGTCTCAGTTCTCAAAGTGAGCTGCCGCGGAGGGCTCCGCTCCTGTCAAAGCGCCTCGGACGCAAGCCATGAGGTTCCCAAACAGGGACGCTGGGTGATGAAGCGACTTCCGAGATGACCGACAGGACTTACGCCGACCACGTCCTTCGCCTCTTGCCCCCGACGTGGGCCATACGGTGGAGTGGCGTCTGGATTCAGTTCTGTCCCGCCGAGACCGAAATCCATCTTCCCCATCAAGGTTTCAAAATTCACGTCTCGGTGACTCTGTCCTCCGCTGCTCGACTCATTGAGCGGGTTGTTCCCGTCTGCGCGCGCGCCGAGGTCCAGTTCAAACTCGCCCGTGATCCGCACCAACACCGATTACTCAACTCTAAGTATCAGGCTCGGGGATCATCGGGGAAGTTCATGACGATCTATCCACCTGACGTCGAATGCTTCGCCAGTCTTCTCGCGGAACTTGACCGGGCCACGAAAAGCTCCGAGCTCGTCGGTCCACGGGTGCTGTCCGACCGTCAGTACTCAGACAGCAATGTGCTCTCGTACCGGTATGGTGGTTTCCGCCCGTTACGAGAGGTCCAGGTTGATGGCACATACAAGAATGTGATCTTCTCACCCGGTGGAGACCGGGTTGCCGATGAACGGTACCCCTGGTTCCACCTGCCTTCGTGGGTAGAAGATCCTTTTCCGACAGCACAAATCGCGGTGGACACCGACGGGACGACGCTCGGAAGCCGGTACCGGGTCGAGCAGGTCATCAGGTTCTCGAACTCGGGCGGAATCTATGTCGCGGTAGACCGGGAGTTTTCATCGAAAGTCGCTATCAAAGAAGCCAGGCCTTATACTCATAATTGGTCTGACCTCGACGTGGATCGGGATGCGGTAGATCTGCTGAAGCGAGAGTATGCGGTGCTGGATCGTCTGTCTGGGGTGTCGGCCGTCCCGAAGCCAATGAGCTTGTTCTCCGAGGGCGGCCACACGTTCCTCGTCGAGGAATTCGCCGAGGGGTTGACGTTTCACGAATATTTTGCCAGCGCAGACGTGATCGTCGCGCCCTACCTTCGTGACCGAGGCCGCGTGCTCGCGTGGAGTCGCGCGTTCTTCCGCACCGCTTCGGCTCTTTTGGACGCCGTCGACGCTGTCCATGAACGGGGCGTCGTGATCGGCGACCTTTCGGCGCATAATATCATTGTGAGTCCTGACGGCTGGCAAGTGAAGCTCGTGGACTTCGAGAGCGCTGTGATCGGCGACGATGATCCGGCGGTACTGATGTACGCCGCCAAATGGGGTATCGCGGGCTTCTACAACCCTGCTCGTCCGCTCGCTGAAAGATTAACAACGACGGGCGACCTTCGTGCGCTCGGACTGGTTCTCATCAGCGCGCTCATCCCCGTCAATCCGCTGGCAAAACTCAACCCCGACTCTCCGACCGAATTCCTCGCGGCCTTTCTCAGGGCCGGCATCCCGGTCGAGGTCGGCCACCTGATCGATGCGCTGCTCGGCGGGAGCCAGGCGGACGCGCATGTGGTTCTGGAGAAAGCGCGGTCGGCGACCCCGCACGGTTCCCGCAGGCCACAGAGCTTCTCCCGCAGGCCACAGAGCTCCCCGGGCGAGCAAGAGCCGGCCGCACCGCAGCGGGTCAAGACCAGCGTGGACGGGATTCACCGTGATGTCGCCAGAGCTCTTGAGGAGACGGTGTCTTTCCTGTTGCGGAACGCACATCCCGGGAACAGGGATCGACTGTGGGATGCGGATGCTCGGCTTGACGCGACCAACTCTGTGAACCTCGCGTACGGAGCCTACGGAACAATCCTCTTCCTCCGCGATAGCATCGGTTCGACTCACGTCCCCGAGTGGATGGTCGAATGGGCTGAAAAGCGTGCTCGGCAAGGAGACGAGCTGGCACCCGGACTATTTATCGGTAACGCCGGTGTGGCGTACGCCCTCCTTGAAGTCGGACGGCTCGACGCAGCGAAATCGTTGATGGCAACGGTCCCTCAGTCTCCGCTCGCGTTCGCCGACCCTGGAATGCTGTACGGCGTAGCGGGCTGGGGCCACGCATCCCTTTATTTCTGGAAGAGAACTGGCGACGGGAACTGGCTTGACCAGGCGTCTCGCGCCGGTGAGCACCTCCTGCGGGTGGGCAACACGGACTCGTCCCACTGGTGGTGGGACACGCCGAACGAACTTCTCTCCTACGGATTCGGTCGGGGAGCCTCCGGGATCGCTTTGTTCTTGGCGCAACTCTTCGCGGCCACCGGTCGGGCGGATTTCCGACGAGCCGCGGTTGGGGCCCTCGACTTCGACGTTTCGCGAAGGACCGAGACGCCGATGGGGTGGCAGTGGGGACGCTACGAAGGGGACCGCTACATCCGACCGTATTGGATCGAGGGTTCAGCCGGGATCGGCGCAGTGGCCGCCCGGTTCCCCGAGCTGGTCTCCGAAGACCGGGTCGAGGTCGCCCGGCGCATTGCTAAGGACTCATTTGCGACGTTCTCTGCCAACCCGAACCTCTTTCAAGGACTCGCGGGAATTGGTGAGTTCATGATTGACATGGCGCGTGCGGCTTCGGAGGAAGCTTACCTCGCGGACGCCCGGGAAATCGCTCAGAGCATTCTCTTGTTCGGGCTGAAACAGCCGGAAGGCATGGCGTGGCCCGGACGAGACCGCGATCGCATCGCATGTGACATGGCCACCGGAGCGGCGGGTATAGGCTTCTACTTCGAGCGCCTGTTGCGACTGGGACCACGGCGCTTCATGGATCTTCCACATGCCGCGGAGAACTGGCCGGTGCAGGAACGCCGCCCGGCTCCGCCCACGAGGCTGTAAGACAACACCCCCACTCAAACGGGCCGGGCCCGCCGTCGGCTGGAAGCGAAAAGCCCAGCGCGGCTGTTGACCTGGGGCGGCGCGGGCGTCGTGATAGTCGATCCGGCTCACAGGTCCATCATTTGGAGTGTGGTGCCGTCCTGCCATAGGGAGCCCGGCGGGCCTGTCGTCCGGTGCCTCCGACCTCCTCACCTGCGACTCGCCCCTGCTGTGCCGCGCCACAGCGTGATCCCGCGGGTTGCGCTCGAGCCACGCCTTCGCCCGGTGATCTCCTGGCCCAGGAGTGTGCCGCCGGGTGCGAGCGCGCCGAGCGCGAGGCGGTGCGCGGCGACTGCGCGACGCAGGTCGTCCGCATCGCCGCCGTGGTCGTGGCGCATCGGCTGTCGCGGGCGAATGCGCTAGTTGCGGTTCCAGCTGCGGGGCGAGCCGCCCGATCTCGACGCGGTGATGTCGGCGCGCGCCGGATCTGCACCACCGAGGTCGACGGTGAGAACCCCGTGAGCTCCGGCAACGCCGCTCACAACGGACGTCGTTCCGCGGTGACCACTGTGACAACAGGTGACGATCGCGGCCCCGTGGTAGTCCGCGTTGTCAAGGCGCCGCTCAAATGTGTTTCCCCGAGGATCTCCCCCCGTGCCTCTGCGCGTCAGGCCGGAACGGCCAGGTCACCCCGACGCACACTCCTCCGATCGAGACTCCCGTCGGCCGGCGGGAATCACCTGATAGTCGGCACAAGCGCGGGGAACGTGCGGCGTGGCTGGCCGCATACTGGTGCTCGTCTCGGTCGCATGGGCATGTCAAGACGCGGCGGACGCAGACAGCGGGCCCCGCGCTCTGATCCGCCCCCCGGGTCAGGAGCGGGGCCCGTCCCGGTCATCGCGGGAGGCCGCTGACGCCGGTGATCCGACAGTTGATCTACCCGAGTACGTGGCGTACCCGAGGTACACCGATTGGCTTCTCCGGGCGACGGCCGCTCGAGCCGACAGAGGCGCTCTCGCCATGGTCAATCTCACCGGTTAGCGACGAGCGAAGCCCGGAGCCGCCAGGTCGGGGGTCCAGCGGCTCCGGGCTCGTAGAAGAGATCGACTGCGCCCCGATCGCCGTTATGGTCGGCCGGGCATTTTCCGGACTGTTTATTGGTGTCGTCAGGCTGCGGACTGCTGATTCAGGTGTTCGTCGTGGACCTCTTTAGGGGTCCGGTAGCCCAGCGCTGAGTGCAGTCGCGTCGTATTGTAGCGGAACTCAATGTAGCGTGTGTCAGGTCTTTTCGAACGTGTTCGCGGGTTGGATAGACGGTCCTATTCACACTCTCGATCTTCAGTGCCGCGTTGAAGGATTCGGCCTGAGCGTTTGTCGTAGCGGCTACCGGTGCGTCCGACCGAACAGCGGATTCCGAGCTCGGCGGTTGCTGCGGCGAACGCCTCGCAAGTATACTGACCAGGCTCAACCAGTCGTCGCAACACCTCAGAAGAGAGGTGTGGAATGGGACGAGAGCCAGGTTTGGGGCGCGGTGGCGACGGGCCGGCCGGCGATGCAGTCTCCGGGTCGGCCACCGCGCGCTCGCGGCGAGCACCGTCGGATGTTCTGGTCGGCGATCGCCCGCGGCGCGAAAAGTACCGACGCCGCCCTCGAAGCCGGCGTGTCGCCGGTCCTGGGAACCCGCTGGTTCCGCGAATGTGGCGGGGTGACTCCTCGAGCGATCTACGCTACGGACTCCGGCCGGTATCTATCGTTCGCCGAGCGCGAGCAGATCGCACTATGGCGCGCCCAGGAAGTAAGCCGCCGCGAAATCGCGCGGCGCCTGGGACGATCAGCCTCGACGATCTCACGGGAACTGCGCCGCAACGCGTCCACCCGCGGTGGAACACTGACCTACCGAGCCACGGTAGCGCAGTGGCACCGCGACCGCCGCGCGGCCCGCCCGAAAACAGCGAAGCTGGCCAGGAATACGCGATTGGGGCGCTACGTGCAGGAACGATTGTCGGGGAAAGTCACCACCGAGCACGGTAGGACCGTTGATGGTCCGTCGGTGCCGGCCACGGCGCCGCAACCCCTCCCGGCGCGCGGACCGCCGATGGGGCCAGGCCTGGAGCCCGCAGCAGATCTCGGCGCGGCTGCGGATCGATCACCCGCACGACCCGACGATGCGGATCTTACACGAGGCCATCTACCAGGCCATCTACATCAAGCACCGCGGCGGGCTGGCGCCCGAGCAGCACACCTGCCTGCGGACCGGGCGCGCGCTGCGGGTGCCACGAGCGCGCACCCGCCGCGACCGCCGCAACCACGGTGGTGGTGAGGTCCGGGACCGCGAGGTGGCGCACGGTGGCGTTCTGCAGCCCGAGGGCGATCGCGGCGAGCCCGGCGACCACCGCCGCGGCGGCGCTGCCCGGCGCCCTGGGGGTCAGGGCGAGCAGTGCGACGCCGAGGAGCACCAGCACCAGCTCGATGATGGTCGTGTCGCGGAGCAGGTGCCCTCGTCGGGCGCCGCGGCGGGCGACGAGGCGCCCGCCAGCGAGTGCTCCGAGCAGGAAACCACCGAGAGCGGCGAGCGAGGCAGCGAGGGCGAAGCCGGGGACGCCGACGACCGCGAACCCGAGGAAGACCACGTTGCCGGTCATGTTGGCGACGAAGACCCTTCCCAGGCCGAGGACGCTCACGGCGTCGATGAGCCCGGTGGCGGTGGTCAGGATGAGGAGCAGGATCGGCAGCGGGCCGTGGACGGGACCGGAGAACAACGAGTCCTGATCGCGCTCTTCGGCGCCGGTGGGTGGATGCCGCGTTCACCGTGGGCAGTGTGCTCGTCGGGGCTGGAGCGGGGTAGCGCGTCGAGTGGGTCGCGGCGCCGCCTCGATCGCCGCGACGCGATGCGAAGCTTGCCGGTTCGAGCGCACGCTCCGTGGTCGGGGGTTGTCGGCGTCCCACCCGGCGGCCAACACACCGGGGGTTTGAGCCACTAACCCTCGCACGGTTCGGAATCAGCCGGCCGCGCTCGGCCGGAGGCCAGGGGTGTGTGCCTGCCGCACAACTCGAGAGAGGCACTCGGCAGCACTGCGGAATCGTGGACGCCGGTTGTGTACTCGACGAAGGGCGCGTTGCGCTTCGCGGTCGCAGGTCCTGGGAACCTGCGATCCTGTACGTATCGATTGTACGTATCGATTATGGAATCACGGTCGCGACGTCTACCTTGCCCAACCGCTCTGGCAGGCGTCCACAAGGTTAGCTTGCACGAGAGCGGACAGTGGCAGCGCTGGTGTTGAGCCAGCGAGCAAGTGAGCTCCCGGATTCAGTGGCCTACGCAGTCCCTGGCTCCAGATAAGACAGCCCGCCGAGCCATCGTTACGCGCGTTGACGGGTAGCCCTGCACCGATTTTGGGCCGCCGGTATATGCACGAACATTACTGCGTCCTGAGGACCGTTGGGGCCGGGGAAGTCGAGGAAATTGCCGCGTCTGTTGGGTGCCACCGCCTAAGCTGCGTGGCTCGAATAAAATTGCCCCGCGGGTTGATCGTTCCGGGCGATCGCGCCAACTTCCTCCGCCCCCTGTCGTGGGTCCTCGTTAAGAAGGTCACCGCAGCGTGATTCAGCCGGGTTGGCCGACGTCTGGCCTGTCCAATCCGACCTGTAGTCAGCTCAAGCGGGGGCATCCAAGTCCCGAACGCCAGGCACTGGAACGTCCTCGCGACGCTGAACAGAGGCGATACCGAGTGCCGTGTGTTGACCGCAGGTGGCTCGGGCGACGAGCGGATCGGGGCGCTTGTCGAGCGGCGGGGACGCTCCAAGAGGCCGCCAACTTCTTCACCGAGCCGGGCACCCGGAGTCGCGCCGGTGTTTGACCAGTCGGCCTTGAAGATCGGGGCCATCGGACCTGGTCGGCTCGACGTCTCCGGCGGATCATCCGCACCGAGAACTCATACTTAAGTCGGAGAGCGAGGTGCAAGGGACATGTCGACGGAGCCTCGTTGGGAGGGTCCACCGAGCGCGGGTCGGGCCGGCGAAGCCGGACGCAACGTACAGGGGCCGCTCATGGTCTGGCGCGTGCTGAGCGCGCTCTTCCTGCTCGCGATGGGCGCGATCCACCTCTACCTGAGGTTCCACGGCACCGGCGGGCTGCTCGGCACGCTGTTCGTGCTCAACGCGATCGCCAGCGTGGTGCTTGCGGCCGCGATGCTGGTCGCGCGGGGACGGCTCCTACCGGCGGCCACCGTCCTGAGTTTGCTGTTCATCGCCGGTACGCTGCTGGCCCTCGTGCTCGCACTGACCATCGGGCTCTTCGGAATCCGCTCGAGCCTGGACTACCAGCTCGCGCCGACCACGCTCGTCGTGGAGTCGATCGGGACGGTCGTGCTCCTGCTCACGACCGCGTCGGTGCTCCGTCCAGCCCGCGCCTCCTGACGCGTGGCTTCATCGGGACCCACGCGTTTGGACCGCGACTGGTGCGCGGCTGGCGGCGCGGTGGGGTCTGGACCGCGCACCTCACCATCGCCCATCAGCGGGATCGCGTCTACTCGGAGGACTTCACCCGGACGAGCTGATCGGCATGGGGTGGACCGGTGTGGCCGGCACACGGGGCCCATCGCTCAAGTCCGCCCTGCCGGCCGGAGATCACGGCGAGTGCCACGTCCACGACCGAGACCCCCATGACGTCCGCGTGGTCCTTGAGCGCCTGTGCCGCATCGTCGACGCTCACCCCGCGCTCGCGGCCGATCAGCTCCTCCGCCTCGCGCAGGTCGTTCTCGGTGCGCAACCTGTCTCGTGCCATGGCAGTCTCCGGCCCCTAGACGCTGTCGCTCCCACGACGCGCGAGAGCGAAGACGGCGAGGTCCAGGCCACCGACCCTAGCATCGCGGAGTTGCGCCCGCTGCGTCCACGAGTTCTCAGGTTCACCGGCCCTGCCGCGGTGACCGAGGGTCGAGACGCGGCGAGCGGTCAACCGGGCGTTCGCTGGAGTATGACCCGCACGACGAGGTGGTCCGGTGCGTGCCCGGCCCTCGCCGCGTGACGACGCCGAAGGCATACCCGCCCCTGGTTCCGCGTTTCGTGCGTTGGGGGACGACGAGCGGCCCCTACCCCCGGGGCCGCCCGACGCCTATCCGTTCCCGGTGAAGCTGGGTGAGCGGGTGCGGACAAGGGTGTCGTATGTGTCCGAACGGAGACACCGCCACATGGTCGTATGTACTCCCGGAGGTTCCGTGTCTGGACCAAGCGGGCCGACTTCGACAGCGCGGAGAGGGGGACGAGTGGGGCTGAGGACAGCCCAGACTCCGCTGGGGGGACGGCGGGGTCTGGGCTGTCTCTGCTCAGCTCCCGCGCGGTCCCAGCCGGGGGGCAGCAAGGGCGGCGCTCATGGTGAGCCGGCCCTAAAACGGTCCCGCCTCCGATGTCTTGGGGTCAAGCCGTTGCACGGAACCTTGTAAGTTTGGCTCCACATGTCCGTCTCGTTGGGTGCGTGAAGCCTCAACTCCCTCAGCCAGTCACTCGCTCGGATGCACCGTCACCGAGTGCGACGGCGCCCCGCGCCAACTTACGAGCGAGGCGCCGGGCCTCTATACGGGTCTAGTACTACAGCCGGATTTGGTGCGCGAGGCTCGGCGTGTCGGCTTGGCCTCGACCGCCAAATAAGATCTTGTCTGGCGGGTGAGCGACGATGTCAGTGTGGCCGAGGTAGCAGGCTGGGCGCAGGAGTTCTCCCAGGTCGAGGCGCTGTTGGGGCCGCGGTTCGGGCGACGTGAGCCGCGGGCTCGAGCGGTCGGCTATGTCCGGTCGTTGATGGCGCCGCTGGAACGCAAGAACGGGTGGACGATCTCGGAGGCCACCGGGGCCCGGTCCCCGGACTCGGTGCAGTGGCTGCTGAACGGCGCGGACTGGGATCCCGACCTGCTGCGCGACGACCTGCGCGACTGGGTGGTCGATGAGCTCGGCGACCCCGGCGGGGTGCTCGTGGTCGACGACACCGGGTTCCTCAAGAAGGGCACCAAGTCCGCCGGGGTGCAGCGGCAGTACTCCGGCACTGCGGGGCGGATCGAGAACTGCCAGATCGGGGTGTTCCTGGCCTACGCCACCCCGGTCGGACGCACCCTGCTCGACCGCGAGCTGTACCTGCCCAAGTCCTGGACCGAGGACCGCGAACGCTGCACCGAAGCCGGGATCGGCGACGAGGTGGGGTTCGCCACCAAGCCCGAGCTGGCCGAGAAGATGCTCACCCGCGCCCTGGACGCCGGGGTGCCCGCGGCGTGGGTGACCGGCGACGAGGCCTACGGCCAGGTCAGCGCCCTGCGCCGGATGCTTGACGAGCGGGGGATGTCCTACGTGCTCGCCGTCGCCTCGAACCAGCAGGTCCACCCGGCCGCCGGCGGCGAGGGCCGCATCGACGCCGCGGTCGCGGCCCTGGACCCCAGGTGCTGGACCACGATCACCGTCGGCGCCGGCGCGAAAGGCCCACGGACCTACCAGTGGGCCCGCGCCCGGGTCCGCCCACTGCCCGAACAGCGCGGCGGACCCGAGCACTGGCTGCTCGCCCGACGCAGCCTGACCGACCCCACCGACCTGGCCTACTACCTCGCCGCCGCCCCGGCCCACACCCCGCTGCGCGAGCTAGCCCGGATCGCCGGGGTCCGGTGGGCGATCGAGGAGACCTTCCAGACCGCGAAGAACGAAGTCGGTCTCGACCACTACCAGGTCCGCCGCTACCCCAGCTGGTATCGCCACATCACCCTGGCCATGCTCGCCCATGCCTTCCTGACCATCACCCGAGCCGGCACCCGGCCCCGGGAAAAAGGGGGCCCTGGAACCTCCCCGCCCCGATCGGCGAGCTGATCCCGCTCTCGCTCGCCGAGATACGGCGACTGCTCAACGCCCTGATCTGGGCGCCGGTCCACGCCATCGAGACCATCCTGAGCTGGTCACACTGGCGCAGACGACACCAAGCCCGAGCCCGCCGCTGCCACTACGAAACCCGCACCAGCCACCCCAAAATCCGGCTGTAGTACTAGTTGCCGGAGCCACTGCCGGTGCCGGAGCCACTGCCGGTGCCGGAGCCACTGCCGGTGCCCGAACCGCTCCCTGTCTGGCTGCCGCCGTTGCCTGTACCACTCGACGTGCTGCCCTGGCCGTTCTGGGCGCCGGCCTGACCGCCCTGCTGGCTCCCCGCGGGCGCGCAGGCGCCCGTCGCTGGCGCCTGCGCGGCGCAGGCCTGCTGACCTGCCGGGAGCTGCCCCTGCTGGCCTGCCTGACCTTGCTGCTGACCTGGCTGCCCCGGCGCGGCCGGCGGCTGACCCTGCTGACCCTGCTGACCTTGCTGACCTTGCTGACCTTGCTGGGTCTTCTGGCCCTGCAGCGTCTGCGGCAGCTGGGTCTGGTTGGTACCGACCTGGCCGTTGGGGCCTTGCAGGGTCTTGGCCACGGCAGCGCCCGTGGGGGGCGTGTTGCCGCCTTGGGGGTCGAGGGTGGTGCCGTCGGGCAGGGTGCGCTGCAGCCGCTGGGTGCCGTCCGGGTTGGTGATCGTCCCGTCCGCGTTCTTGACCGACCCGTCCGGCTGAACGACGGCGTCCTTGGGGACGGGCACCTGCTTGAACGTCCCGTCCTGACCGAGGATCGAGACGTTGGACGGACCCACATCTCCCGGCGTATAGGCAGTGACCGTGCCGTCGTAGTTGAACTTGAACACGTGGCCTGGGTCTGGCGGCGACGTCGTGCCGTCAGGGTTGATCACCAGGGCGATGCCCGTCACCGCGATAGCCCGTCGCTCGGTGCCGTCCTGGTTGAAGATGATCCCGTTGGGTTCCTGGATGGCGCCGTCGGCGAGGGTTTTGCTGCCGGCCGGGTGGGTGACGTCGACCTTGGGGTCCTTGATGGTGCCGTCGGGGTTCATGATGCGCCCGTCGGAGAGGGTGACGGTGCCGTCGTAGTTGTGGGTGCCGGTGAGCAGCAGCTTGCCGTCACCGCCGGTCGGCGGGCCCGGGTTCGGGGTCGGGTTCGGGTTGGGGTTGGGTGGCAGTGCGGTCTGGGCCTGGGTGTTGGTGGTGGGGTTGACCATCACCAGCCGGGTCTGGGGCGCCGCGGTGGGGGTGACGGTGATGGTGCGCTCGGCGGTGAACCCCGTCCACGGGGTGCCCACCACGGTGGGCGAGTTGTTCGACGGGGTCGGGCGGCCCAGCGGGTCGCCGTTGTAGCACTTGACGGTGGGCTCACCGAAGCTGTTGACCAGCACCGCGGTCCCGGCTTGCAGGGTGGCGGGGTAGGGCTGGAACGCCCCGTTGCCGTAGCCGTACTCGGTGACCGCGGTGTCCGCGCGCAGCGTCACCGCGGTCAGGCTGCCCACGAACCCGGCGATGTTGTCCGGCCCGATGCCCATCGGCTGGGCCCACGCCGCGGCCTTGCTCGGGTCCGCGGTGAGTTGGCTGGTCAGCGCCGCGGAGTCGCACGCGGGCTGTTGCGGGTTTTGGGCGTAGAGCCCGCCGGTGTCGCCGGGTTGGGGGCCTTGGGCGTTGGCCGGCGCGACCACCCCGACCGCGTCGTGGCCGGCGGACCCGCTGAAGGGCAAGGGACCGGACGAGGACACCGACTCCAGGCGGACCTGCGGGTCGGCGTTGGCGTTGGGCGCGCCGCTCAGCCCCCACCAGACCAGCCCGCCGGCCACGAGCAGGGCGACCAGCCCGGCGGCCAACCAGCCGCCACGGCGCCAGCGGGGACCCCCGCGGTTTCCCGAAGTCGGACCGCTCGGACCGCTCGGACCGCTCGGACCGCTCGGACCGCTCGGTCCTTGCGCGCCAGAGTTGCCGCCGAGGTCGAGGGTCCTGGGCTCACCCTGGTTCGGGCTGGGTCGCTGGGTGGGTATGGGTGGGCCGCTCGGGCCGGCGGTGCCGAGGCCCGCGGCCCGCCCGCTCCTGGTAGTCCCGGCGCTCCAGGGCGCGCCTGTTTGGCCCGGTGATGCTCCCTGCGCCATGGCCGTCCTCCGATTGACGCAACCGGTGTCACGGCGTGTGGCGTCGAGGACGTCTGTTTGGGGCAACGATAGCGCGATGTACCGCCAACTCCAAACACGTAACGTACATGGAGTGGGCGGCCACAAGCTGTAGCCACGCAGATTTGGCGCGCTGGGAGGCCCGGCACCGGGAATCGGTCCCGGCGTGAGTTGGAAGGACGCCCGCTCCCCCCAGCCCGCCGGGGCCGGCCCCATCCTTCGCTCGGTGAACGTTAGCCCCGACGCCGAGGAGACTCCGCCCTCAAGCGAGTCACGACGGCTGACCCCAGCAAGGTAAGCGCTTAACCAGGTGGGGCATTTGAAGGCCCTCTATCCCCTATCCCCACGAGCGCTCGGGCGTGATCTGAACGGGGTGGTCGGCGAGGCCAGCAGAAGCAACTCCGCGGCGATCTCGACCTGGCGCCGACGACGGCGGGCCCGCTCGACCTCCGCGCGCCACAGGGTCTCGAACGCATCGTGCCGCGCGACGGCGGTCACCGAGTGCGCCGCCGATCGTCGGTGCTCCCCCACAACCGCTGCAACGAGGTCGCCCCGGCGCGGTGACGTATCGCTCGAGCCGCCCTTGCCCGCTTCTCCGTCTGCCGGGTGCTGGTGGTGGCCTGGTGCCTCGGTCATGCTGGGGTTGTTCGTTGCCGCGGGGAGGATACCGGATGAGCCGCCGTGAGGGTGAGGATGTGACCCGGTTGCCCGGCGGGATGCCGACGCTGGGTCCCCGCAGGCACACCGACCCTCACCAGGGGGCGTGCGTGATGGAGTACACCGCGCTGCTGGCCGGGGAACGCTTCAGCGACCATCCCCGCTGCACCCACCCCGCGCTGGCCGCGCTCGCCCGCCAGGTCAATGACCGGCTTTCGAAGAGCGCGCGGCCCGAGTTGGTCACCCGCGCCCCGGCTCTGGCCATGATCGGCCCGCACACCCCGGGGGTGGCGGCCGCGGTCTCCATCGCGGCCTGCGAGTTCGCCGCGCGGGACGTGCTGAGCCCCTGGGATTCGAGGCGTCTTCGGGCCCGAGTCGCCCGCTTGCAGGCCCGTGACCGTCCCGCCCGCCGCAGCAGCGGTCGGCGCCGGGACACCGTCACCGCCTATTTCCTGATCAACGCCGGTCTCAACCCAACCCGCGCGATATCTGCCGGCCCGGACCGCGACCGTGTGCTGTTGGGCGCCCTCGACGACGCCTTGACCGCGCTGAGCGGTGTACCCGGTGGGGCGATCGAGGACCTCCTCGCCCAACCCCGGGATCGATCACCAGCGATCTGATCACCCGCGATCTCATCGTTTCCGTCCCCGGCGGCGTTGTTCGCGGGCTCACGGACCCGCGGACACCGGTGGTGGGCACGGTGCGGATCAGGCGGGCGACACCGGCCCGGTGGGCCCGCTGGGCGGCGGCATCGAGGGCGGGGGCGTCGAGGGCGGGGGCGTCGAGGGCGGCGGCGCACCCGTCGTGGTGATCGTGGTGCTGGTGGGGGTCGCCGTAGTACCCGGGAAAAATCAGACGCATATGGCTGAGTAGGCTCCTGACCTGGGATCTTCACGCTCGGGAGGGTTGCCGGGTGGCCGGTGCGGTGTTCACCGATGAGGAGCTGGAGGGGTTACGGCGGTTCCCGGAGATCGGCCGGGAGGAGCTGTTCAGGTTCTTCCGGTTGACACCGGCGGATGTTGCCTTCGTCGACCCCGGGCGGGGGCGACGGACCGGCTGGGGCTTGCCATGGCGGTGTGCACCTTGCCGTGGCTGGGGTTCGTGCCCGACGAGGTGGCCTCGGCGCCGCGGGCGGCGGTGGCGCGCTGGCCGAGCAGCTGGGGCTCGACCCCGACGTGCTCCGCTCCTACGGGCGGCGGGCGAAAACCCGTACAGAGCATCTGCGGTTGGCGGCGCAGTACCTGGGGTGGCGCCAGGCGGGTTCGCTGGAGTTCAAGGAGCTCGCCGAGTTCCTGCTGGCCCGGGCGATGGAGCACGACTCGCCGAGCCTGTTGTTCCGGCTGGCTTGCAAGTATCTGATCTCGGCGAAGGTGATCCGGCCCGGGCCCGTCACGGTGGTCAAACGAGTCGCGCGCCCGTGAGCTCGCCCGGCAGGAAACCTAGGACCGGCTGACGCCCGCGCGCTGACCACCGAACGCTGCGCCGCCCTCGACGGCTTGTTGGTGGTGGATGCGGCGATCGGGACGACCCGGCTGCGGTGGTTGAACACCGGTCCGGCGGAGGCCTCACCGGCGGCGGTGCGCGCCGAGGTCGCCAAGCTGACGTTCCTGCGCGGCATGGACGCGCACACTCTGGATGTGTCGGTGTTGCCGGCCGAGCGGCGCCGTTTCTGGCCACGGTGGGCCGCCGGCTGACCGCGCAGGCGTTGCAGCGCCCGCGAGCCGCAGCGCCGGTATCCGATCCTGCTCACGTTGGTGTCGCAGTCGGTCACCGAGGTCCTCGACGAGGTGGTGGCGCTGTTCGACCAGGCGGTGTCGGCGCGGGAGAGCAAGTCCGGTGACCGGATGCGTGACGCGCTGGCCGAGCGGGCCAAGTCCGGGGAGGACCGGCAGGGGTTGTTGGACGCGATCATGGCCATCGCCGCCGACCCGGCGTTCCCCGACGAGGAGGTCGGCGGGCTGATCCGCGGCGAGCGGATCGGATGGGAGCGGCTGCGGGCAGCGCAGGCGACCCCGTGGCCCGCCGCTGCCGCGCGATCACGGGCGCCTGGCCGCGCTGGACGCCTCGTACGGGTATCTGCGGCAGTGCACCCGCAGGTGCTCGACGCGGTGGGCTTCGCCGGCGGCACCACGGCCGGTGAGCTGCTCGAGGCGGTGGTGCTGCTGCGCGAGTTCAACGCCACCGGCGCCCGCAAGGTCCCCGCCACCGCGCCGACCGGGTTCGTGCCCACCCGCTGGCGCGGCTACCTCGACGCCCCTGCGGCGGGCGGGAACACCAGCAGCTACCGGCACTACTGGGAGCTATGCGTGCTGCTCGCGCCGCGCGACGCGCTGCGCTCCGGGGATGTGTGGGTGCCCGGCTCGCGCCGCTACGCCGACCCGGCGGCGTCGCCTGCTCACCTCCGACCAGTGGGACGAGCAGCGAGCCAAGTTCTGCCGGCTGGTCGGCAAACCCGCCGAAGCCACTGCGGGCCTGGCCCAGCTCGACGACGAGGTGCACACCGCCCTCGGCGAGCTCGAACAGACCCTGGCCGGCGGCGACGGCCCGGCCCGGGTCGAACTGAGCCTGGATCCACCGACGCAGTTCGAGGTGGTCGGTTGATTGATCTTTGGCGGTTGTGTTCGGTGTGAGGGTGGGCAGGGTTCGCCGGTCTGCCCGGCCTTTCCACGGTTTGTTCCTCACTCGGCCCTGATGGGGGTGGACGGTCAGCCGGCGGCGGGGGTGAGGGGGTCGTGCATCGCGCGGCGGAACAGGGCATCGAGCCCGGACTCCCAGGGCCAGCCGTGCGGCAGGTGCAGTACGAGACGTCGCGCGGAGCTGGAGATGCGGGCGGCGACGTTGATCAGGGTGCGGCGCAGGGTGGCGCTGCGCGCCTTCGCGTGCCGCGCCCCTGCCAGGGCGCCGGCGGCGCGGGTGAGGTTGTAGGCCATCACCGCGGCGGCCAGCCACGCGGCGTTGGCCCAGAACTGCCCGCAGGTGCGCCAGCGCGGAGTTCTTCAGATCGGCGATGACTTGCTCGATGATGGCGTGGTCGCGGTGGGCGGCCTCGGCCTCGAGCGTCGCGAGCGGGCTGTCGGTGAACACGGCGTGGTAGCGGGAGGCGGCGAACAGCTCGCCCTGGGCGCGGTGGCCCGCCGGGGCGGTGGCGGGGTTGAGGCGGCGTACCCGGCGCACGATCAGCCGGGCGTGCACCTGCTCGTCGCGGCGGCGTCCGGTGAACGCGGTGAAGGGTATTTCAGCGACCTCGGCCTCGGAGACCCAGCGGCCGTCCTGGTCGTCCCACACCGACCTCGGGTAGCGGATCGGGATCCATGCCTGCTCGTCGATGCCGGCAATGGCGCCCAGCACGCTGGGGGTGTGGCGCACGGTGACCGAGAACCGGGCCCCGGCCCGGGCGGCGGTGGCCACGACCGCATGCGCGTAGTACGCCGAGTCGGCCCGCACGATCACCAGAGCCCTGCACTGGCAGCGGCGGGCGACCGCCAGCGCGTCGGCGACGAGTTTCCAGGCACCGCGCACCGAACTCGCGGCGCCTTCGCGCAGCCGTGCCGCGGCGATCAACGGCACCGACCCGCCCGTGCGTCCTGGGGTCGACAGGGTCGCTAGCAGCACATTGAGACCCTTGACGCCGGTGTAGCCGCGCCCGGCGCCTTGTTTGGCGTAGCCGTGGGTCTCGCGCACGGTGTCATCGATATCGAGGTAGGTGATCCGGTCGCGGCCAGCAAGCAGGGGCGTGCGCGTCACCAGCGCGGCCAGCAGCCGGGCCGCGACCGCGTCCAGCTGACGCACGTGCCCGAAGGTGAACGCCCGCAGGAACGTCCCCAGCGTCGAGGGCGCGCGGATGCCGGCGAACAGCCGGCGCATCCCGCCATGACGGAGCAGATCCAGGTCGATGATCGAGTCCGCGCCGGCGACCATGCCCAGCACCACCGCGATCAGCTTGGCGACCGCGTGCGGGACCGGCACCGTGAGCCGCTCGAGCAGCGTCGACAACCCAGCCCGCTCGGCCAGCGCTGCCACCGCCACCAACCCCGCGCACGACACGAGATTCGCCTCATCGAACCTCGCGGTGACCTTCCAGGACTCGTGAGACAGTTGCATCCAGCGGATGCCCTTCCGCGCGGCGAGACAGGACCTTAGACAGCCCTATTCTCCCTGCTCAGGAGGGCATTCGCGCGTAACGACTCACCCCATCAACACCGCCCTCGGCGGTGGATCCAGGCTCAGAGCTGAGCTGCACTCCATTTCCGGAAGAGCAATGAAAGGCCCGGGGCTAGGCTAGGTCATGATGACCTAGCGGGGTTCGTGTGGAGCAGAGGGCGGTCAGAGTTGTGTGACTCGGAGGATCGCGTCGATGTCCGCGTCGCGCGCCACGACGGCTTCGGCGAGGAGGGTTAGGCGCTGTTGGGTGCGTCGGGCGTGCTCGCGCAGCTGCTTGAAGGCGGCGGCCATATCGAGGTTGCCCCGTTCGGCGAGCACACCTTTGGCCTGTTCGATGACGACCCGGCTCACCAGTGCCCCCTGCAGCTGCGCGGTGACGCCCTCCTGGGAGCGGATCGCGCGTTCGTGCAGGATGCCGATGGTGGCCACGTCGGCAAGGGCTTGGGCGGCGTGCAGGTCGGCCGCGGACAGCTCGCCGGGTGCGTAGGTGAACAGGTTCAGCGCGCCGACGGTCTGCTCGCGTAGCCGCAGCGGCACCGCGTGTACGGCGTGAAAACCGGCCTCCAGCGCATGCGGGGCGAAGCAGGGCCAGCGGGATCGGGCATGGTCGATGTCGGCGGCGATGATCTGACTGCTGGTACGCAGGCAGTCCATGCAGGGGCCCTCGTCGGCCTGCACCTCATAGAGTTCCATGAACCGGGCCTCCTCGGAGGAGGAGGCGACCGCGCGGGGCGCGCCGCGGCTGTCGGCGAGCAGCAACCCGGCGGTGTCGACACCGAGCAAGGCCACACAATCGGCGCTCAGACCCGCAAGCAGGTCGATCACGTCATAGTCGGCGACCATCGTGTCGGCCAGGCGGACGAACGCCTCGGAGAGCGCTGCCTCTCGGACGGGTCCAACAGGTTCACCGCTCATGAGTCCTCCCCCTCAGAGAAGCGCAGACGCCGCGCGACGACATCGTGGGCGACCTCGTTGATGGGTCGGTCGTGGACGAAAGCGTAGGCCCGCAGCCGGGCTAGCGCGGAGCCCGCGGAAACGTCGAGCTGGGCCAGGACCATGCCGGTGGCCTGATACACCTCGGCGTGCTCGAGCGGCCTACCCGCCAGCCAGCCGTGCGGATCGAGCTCGCCGTCGACGGGTGTGCTCTCGCTGTCGAGGGAGCGGGCGGCGTGCAGGCCCAGCAGCGACCAGAACACGGCGTCGGCGGCCCGCTGCGCTGCGGCGAGATCGGCTGCCTCGAGCAGTCCCGGCCTGTCCCGGTAGAAGTCGATGATCCCGACACGGGTCTCGCCGACGTGCAAAGGTAGCGCAACTAATCCCCGCGCCGGTGTCTCGCGCGCGGCGGCCGCGAACACCGGCCAGCGGACGTCGCTGGTGTCGCGCAGGTCGGCGACCATCACCGTGGAGCAGGAGGTGAAGGCGTCCACACACGGCCCCTGGCCCAAACGGAACTGCAGCTCGTCGACGCGAGCGGCGACGCCGTCCGAGGCCCACAGCGGCTGTTGACGATCCGCGTCGGCCATCACGGTGATTCCCGCACCGGTCACCGGCAGCTGCGCCAGACACAACTCCATGACCCGTTGCAGAGTCTCAGACCCACCGTCGACCAGGGCCGCGGCCAGCGCCCACTTGAACGCTCGCGGCTCAACCACCCCAGCACCGCCCGGCACATCGGCTGATCAACGCCCATCGTCTGCACCGGCTCCCCGGCGGCACGCGGCCAAACCGTCTCGACGGCGGCGAGGAACATAGAGGACGTAACGGCGCAGCCATGATGTCTCCCTTGGGGTGGCGCCGTCCCCACCTGGGGTTGAAGGACGGCCGTACCCGAGAGACCGGTCGAGCGCCGAGGTCAGGGGTATGCGTGGTTGGGGTTCCTGAGACTAGACCCCAAGGGAACCCCAACCCTTGAAGGGCACATTAGATCCGGCAAAAGATCGCCATCCAGCAAAGTCGCCCACGACCCTGGCCCACCACGCCCGCGGACTCGTGCTCCACCTCGCGGCGCCGGGCACCGCTGGACCGAGCTGCTGGTCGGCGCCCGCACCGCGATCACCGGCAGCAGCCTCAAGCTTCGCCGCGGTCCCCACCGGCGATCGCACGATCCAGCGCTGCTCCCGCCGCCCGGGTATTGGACACGCAGCGCGTGGGAGCGCCGCTCGTCTCCTACCCCTTGATCGAGCCCCACCGACCGTCGGAGGTCCACGACAGCGGGGCGAAGGTGTGAACGCGGCCGGTTGGATGCGTGTGGTTGTGGACGTCGCGGCTGTCAGGGTCGGGCCACACCGTGCCGTCCCACGCCCAGTATCGGTCACCGTGAGAGCCGGGCAGTGCTGGGACGTCCTGCGTCCTGAAGATCGATCCCTCCGCGCGTCGTCGATCCACTGTCCTGCCGCTCTGGGTAACCGACAAGTGAGCAAAAGGCTCACAGAAAATGATCATCGGCGCTGTCGGGTGCGAGTTCGCACGGTCTAGTTGCCGGAGCCACTGCCGGTGCCGGAGCCACTGCCGGTGCCGGAGCCACCGGTGCCCGAACCGCTCCCTGTCTGGCTGCCGCCGTTGCCTGTACCACTCGACGTGCTGCCCTGGCCGTTCTGGGCGCCGGCCTGACCGCCCTGCTGGCTCCCCGCGGGCGCGCAGGCGCCCGTCGCTGGCGCCTGCGCGGCGCAGGCCTGCTGACCTGCCGGGAGCTGCCCCTGCTGGCCTGCCTGACCTTGCTGCTGACCTGGCTGCCCCGGCGCGGCCGGCGGCTGACCCTGCTGACCCTGCTGACCTTGCTGACCTTGCTGACCTTGCTGGGTCTTCTGGCCCTGCAGCGTCTGCGGCAGCTGGGTCTGGTTGGTACCGACCTGGCCGTTGGGGCCTTGCAGGGTCTTGGCCACGGCAGCGCCCGTGGGGGGCGTGTTGCCGCCTTGGGGGTCGAGGGTGGTGCCGTCGGGCAGGGTGCGCTGCAGCCGCTGGGTGCCGTCCGGGTTGGTGATCGTCCCGTCCGCGTTCTTGACCGACCCGTCCGGCTGAACGACGGCGTCCGGCGGGACGGTCACCTGCTTGAACGTCCCGTCCTGACCGATGATCCCGACGTTGGACGGACCCACATCTCCCGGCGTATAGGCAGTGACCGTGCCGTCGTAGTTGAACTTGAACACGACGCCTGGTGCCGGCGGCGACGCCGTGCCGTCAGGGTTGATCACCACGCCTACGCCCGTCACCGAGATAGCCCGTCGCTCGGTGCCGTCCTGGTTGAAGATGATCCCGTTGGGTTCCTGGATGGCGCCGTCGGCGAGGGTTTTGCTGCCGGCCGGGTGGGTGACGTCGACCTTGGGGTCCTTGATGGTGCCGTCGGGGTTCATGATGCGCCCGTCGGAGAGGGTGACGGTGCCGTCGTAGTTGTGGGTGCCGGTGAGCAGCAGCTTGCCGTCACCGCCGGTCGGCGGGCCCGGGTTCGGGGTCGGGTTCGGGTTGGGGTTGGGTGGCAGTGCGGTCTGGGCCTGGGTGTTGGTGGTGGGGTTGACCATCACCAGCCGGGTCTGGGGCGCCGCGGTGGGGGTGACGGTGATGGTGCGCTCGGCGGTGAACCCCGTCCACGGGGTGCCCACCACGGTGGGCGAGTTGTTCGACGGGGTCGGGCGGCCCAGCGGGTCGCCGTTGTAGCACTTGACGGTGGGCTCACCGAAGCTGTTGACCAGCACCGCGGTCCCGGCTTGCAGGGTGGCGGGGTAGGGCTGGAACGCCCCGTTGCCGTAGCCGTACTCGGTGACCGCGGTGTCCGCGCGCAGCGTCACCGCGGTCAGGCTGCCCACGAACCCGGCGATGTTGTCCGGCCCGATGCCCATCGGCTGGGCCCACGCCGCGGCCTTGCTCGGGTCCGCGGTGAGTTGGCTGGTCAGCGCCGCGGAGTCGCACGCGGGCTGTTGCGGGTTTTGGGCGTAGAGCCCGCCGGTGTCGCCGGGTTGGGGGCCTTGGGCGTTGGCCGGCGCGACCACCCCGACCGCGTCGTGGCCGGCGGACCCGCTGAAGGGCAAGGGACCGGACGAGGACACCGACTCCAGGCGGACCTGCGGGTCGGCGTTGGCGTTGGGCGCGCCGCTCAGCCCCCACCAGACCAGCCCGCCGGCCACGAGCAGGGCGACCAGCCCGGCGGCCAACCAGCCGCCACGGCGCCAGCGGGGACCCCCGCGGTTTCCCGAAGTCGGACCGCTCGGACCGCTCGGACCGCTCGGACCGCTCGGACCGCTCGGTCCTTGCGCGCCAGAGTTGCCGCCGAGGTCGAGGGTCCTGGGCTCACCCTGGTTCGGGCTGGGTCGCTGGGTGGGTATGGGTGGGCCGCTCGGGCCGGCGGTGCCGAGGCCCGCGGCCCGCCCGCTCCTGGTAGTCCCGGCGCTCCAGGGCGCGCCTGTTTGGCCCGGTGATGCTCCCTGCGCCATGGCCGTCCTCCGATTGACGCAACCGGTGTCACGGCGTGTGGCGTCGAGGACGTCTGTTTGGGGCAACGATAGCGCGATGTACCGCCAACTCCAAACACGTAACGTACATGGAGTGGGCGGCCACAAGCTGTAGCCACGCAGATTTGGCGCGCTGGGAGGCCCGGCACCGGGAATCGGTCCCGGCGTGAGTTGGAAGGACGCCCGCTCCCCCCAGCCCGCCGGGGCCGGCCCCATCCTTCGCTCGGTGAACGTTAGCCCCGACGCCGAGGAGACTCCGCCCTCAAGCGAGTCACGACGGCTGACCCCAGCAAGGTAAGCGCTTAACCAGGTGGGGCATTTGAAGGCCCTCTATCCCCTATCCCCACGACCAACACGTCGCCTGGCGCTGCCCCGAGCTTCCCGACGAGCCCGCCGCGGAGCTCGTGGCCGCCTTGCGCCAGGCGCTGGGCCGTCCGACGCCCGCAGTCGCGACGCATCGTCCCAGTGTGAGCAGGGAAACCCCCTCACGCAGCTGACCGGCCGGTGACCGTCATGTTCGGGGGACCTGAGGAGGCGCGGGCTCCGATCACGGGACGGCCACGGCGAGGAGGACATCCTGGCCTCGCCGCCGAGGTCATCCCGGCCCTGCGGGGCCGCGGTACTCCCCAGCCCGCGCTCGGCCGCGGGATGGTGCCCCGGGAACAGTTCACGATGCGACCGGGTTCCCAGGGTCGTTGAACATTGAACCAGCAGGGGAGGTGCGGTGCGATGCAGTTCGGAGTGTTCACCGTCGGGGACGTGACACCGGACCCGACGACCGGCCGCGCGCCGAGCGAGGCCGAGCGGATCCGGTCGATGGTGGCCATCGCGAGGAAGGCCGAGGAGGTCGGGCTGGAGGTGTTCGCCACCGGCGAGCACCACAACCCGCCGTTCGTGCCTTCGTCGCCGACCACGCTGCTGGGCTATGTCGCCGCACTCACCGAGCGGCTGATCCTGACCACCTCGACCACGCTGATCACCACCAACGACCCGGTGAAGATCGCCGAGGACTTCGCGATGCTGCAGCACCTGGCCGGTGGCCGGGTCGATGTGATGCTCGGGCGAGGCAACACCGGACCCGTCTACCCGTGGTTCGGCCAGGACATCCGCCAGGGCATCCCGCTGGCGGTGGAGAACTACGCCCTGCTGCGTCGACTGTGGGACGAGGAGGTCGTGGACTGGGAGGGCAAGTTCCGCACCGCGCTGCACGGGTTCACCTCGACCCCGCGGCCGCTGGACGGGGTGCCGCCGTTCGTGTGGCACGGGTCGATCCGCAGCCCGGAGATCGCCGAGCAGGCCGCGTACTACGGCGACGGGTTCTTCCACAACCACATCTTCTGGCCCAAGCAGCACACCGCGCGGATGGTGGAGCTCTACTGACGCCGCTTCGAGTGCTACGGCCACGGCACGGCCGACCAGGGGATCGTCGGGCTGGGCGGGCAGGTGTTCCTGCGACCCGACTCCCAGGACGCGGTGAACGAGTTCCGGCCCTACTTCGACCACGCCCCGGTCTACGGCGGCGGCCCGTCGCTCGAGGAGTTCAGCGAGCAGACCCCGCTCACGGTGGGCAGCCCACAGCAGGTCATCGACCGCACCCTGAGCTTCCGCGACTACGTCGGCGACTACCAGCGCCAGCTGTTCCTGCTCGACCACGCCGGGCTGCCCCTCACGACGGTGCTCGAGCAGCTCGACCTGCTCGGTGAACAGGTGATCCCGGTGCTGCGCCGCGAGTTCGACGCGCTGAAGCCGGCACACGTTCCCGACGCACCCACCCACGCAAGCCTGAGAGCCGCCGCCGAGTCCGCCGCCTCGGACCAGGAGGAGGTCGCATGAGCACCCGCACGTTCGCCGTGGTCAGCGCCGGGCTGGGCCAGCCCTCGTCGACGCGGCTGTTGGCCGACCGGCTCGTCGCCGCCGCGAGCACCGAGATCGGTGAGCACGGGGTCGATGCGCGGGTGGAGGTCGTGGAGCTGCGCGAGCACGCCTACGACCTGGCCAACAACCTGCTCGCCGGCTTCCCCAGCCCGAGGCTGGGCGACGCCCTCGAGACGGTGACCGGAGCCGACGGGCTGGTGGCCGTCACCCCGATCTTCACCGCCTCCTACAGCGGGCTGTTCAAGATGTTCTTCGACGTCCTCGACGACGGGGTGCTCGGTGGTAAGCCGGTGCTCATCGCCGCCACCGCGGGCACCCCGCGCCACGCCCTGGTCCTCGAGCACGCGATGCGTCCGCTGTTCGCCTACCTGCACGCCGTCGTCGTGCCCACCGCGGTGTTCGCCGCCGCCGAGGACTGGGGCGCCGGCGACACCGCCGGCGATGCGCTCACATCCCGGGTAGATCGCGCCGCGCACGAATTCGCCGCGCTGGTCTGCGGAGCCGGCAGCCACACCCGAGCCCCCGACCCGTTCGAGGACCCGACCCCCTTCGAACAGCTGCTCGACGGCATGTGACCACACCGGGAGGAGACGTGATGGACCTGTCCCATGGCTACAACCAGGCCGTGGTGTTCTTCGATGCCGGCGACTACACCAGCTCCGCCCAGGTGCTCGCCAAGGTCATGGCCGAGGCACCCCAGACCAGCGGGGGCGCGGCTGCTGCTCGCCCGCGCCGACTACCACTCCGTACGGCTGCGCCGCGCGGAGCATGAATTGCGCGAGCTGATCGAGGCCAACCCGGCCGACGCCTACGCGCATCTGATGCCGGGCCGCAGGCTGGAGCGCCAGAGCCGCCACGACGAGGCTGGCCGCCACCTGCGGCTCGCCGACGCCATGGCCACCTTCGACCGATAAACCACGCGCGGTCCGGCACACTGCGGACCGCCGAACGCGGGACACTGCGGACCGCCGAACGCGGGGGACATATGACAGACAACGACGAGCAGGGCAGCGACACCGAACGCGGTGAGGACAGCGCCGCGCTGCACGCGGCCGCGAAGACGCTGCGCGCGCGGATCCCTCGCCACGGGTCAGGCCCACTGGGTGAGTACGCACTGTTCGGCACCGCGAAGCTGCTCGACGCGGTCGCCGCCGCCCTGGACCACGGCGACGAGGTGTGGGGCGAGATCCGTACCAGCGCTCTCGAGGTCGCTCACCACGTGCGCACCCACCCGTCCCCCGCACCCCAGATCGACGACGATGCCTGATCAGCCGGCCCTCGGACCGCCCGGCGCCGGCCCGTGGCGACGGGTGATGACCGCCCGCGATCCGGGCGAGCGACAGTGAGCGTCGACGACGCTGGAGCTGCTGTTCGACCTGACCTTCGTGGTGGCGGTCTCGCAGGCCGCCTCCGCGCTGCACCACAGCGTGACCGAAGGCCACGTCGGTGCCGGCATCGTCGGCTACCTGATGGTGTTCTTCGCGATCTGGTGGGCCTGGATGAACTTCACCTGGTTCGGACCACGCTGATCCAGAGGGCGTAGCACAGCGCCGTCGCACGCGCCGGTGGGTGCGCGGTGGCGGCGCGCAGCCACTGCCCGACCATCGCGATCCGCATGATCACGTAGCCCAAGGTCACGACGGTGAAGTCGTTGCTGGTCCAACGTCGCGCTGCCGGCCATCGGTCGGGACCTCGGAGGCGGGTTCACGGTGCTGCAGTGGGTGCTCGACGGGTATCTGCTCACCCTCAGCGCCCTGCTCCTGCTCGGCGGGGCGCTCGGCGACCGCTACGGACGTCGGCGGATCTTCCTACTCGGACTGGTCCTGTTCACTCTGGCCTCCCTGGGGTGTGGTCTGGCACCGACCGGCGGCGGGCTGATCGTCGCCCGGCTCGTGCAGGGCATCGGGGGCGCGCTGCTGGTGCCCGGCAGCCTCGCGCTGATCGATGCCACCATCCGCTCCCAGGACCGGGGCCGGGCGGTGGGCACCTGGGCCGGCTTGACCGGGGTGTCCTCGGCGCTGGGCCCGTTCATCGGCGGGTGGCTGGTCGACGCGGTGTCCTGGCGGTGGGTGTTCTTCATCAACGTGCCGCTCGCCGCGGCCGCGCTGGCCGTCACCCCCGCCGGTGTCTGGCCCGTCAGGGCGCGGACGCGTCGGGGCGGCTGCGCTCGGCGGTCGCCGAGCTGGAGATCATTCTGGGTCGCACCGGGCAGGTCGTGGGCCAGACCCGCAGCCGGCTCACGGACCCTCCAGTCCGGCACGGCGTTCACCGTGCCAAACAGCAGCCCAGGGCCAGGTAGGTATCCCGCAGACGATCCTCCAACGGGACGTTCGTTCAGGGCAACCGGGCAAGCCCGTCAGGCAGGGAGCCCGGAGTCGCTGCGGCCGGGCGCGCATGGCGCGAGCGGTAGCGAGGTTGGCTCCGGGCTATGCCCGAGGTGCTCGCTTCCCGGGGGGTGGAGGCGAACACCAAGGACCCGCATACGCCCGCAGTTGATGGTTCACCTTGCCCGCAACCACCAGGTCAGCGATACGTGAGCGGCTGTGCTCCCTTTCCAGTCACTGTGCGTGCCTGATTGGTCGCGGTCCCGCCCCACCGCTACTGTATCGGGTCTACCGCTCATCACCACCGCGTGAAGCGAGGTCGGGGAGTCGAGGAGATGAATCGCCCGAGACCCTGGCGGCACCCTGGTGACAGGGCCTGCGATACGGGGGCTTTGGTATGGCGCCGCTTGCGACACTGCCCACGACGGTGACGGTGACGGTGATGAGGCGGCCGAACTCGGCCGCCGGGTCGGGACCCTGCGCCGCGGCGGGCGAGCCCTGGCCGTCGTCACGCGTGCCGGTGCGCGCCCGACGGTACATCGCGGGTGGTGTCGGGCCGCGGCGGCCGATGCCGGTGAGGTTTCCCGGAGTCGGCTCTGGCCGGTTGGTCTCGGGGTCTGCCGCCTGCCCACTGCTGACACGCCGAGCCCGGCCGGGGACCGCTGCGCCCGAGCGGCCCCGAGCACTGATCGCCGACTACCGCACGCTCGGGTGGCGGGGTCGGCTGCCGGTGGCCGCGGCGTGGGGGTGGACAGCTGATGATCACCCAGCGGGACCTGGACGTCATCGGCCCACCACCAGCGCGACGACGTCGCACCCGCGGTGGCGGTTCTCCAGGCGAGGGGTGGCTCGCGTCCGGCGACTCATTGGGTGTGCCGGCGAGCGTCGGCGCGCCCACATCCGCGGTCGCCGCGGCACCGTCGGGCCTCGGCCGTGGGCCCGACGCGGGGGTCACCGCCGGTCTCGATCACCACCGTGATCATGCTGCGCGGGCCGTGTCAGCGGCCGCTTCTCGACGAGCTCCGCGCCCGGGCCACGACGCTGCTCGCGGCCGGGGTGGCAGAACTCGTGGTTGACCTCTCGGCGGCCACCGCCGACGATCCCCGGCTGCTGCGCTCCTTGAGCGACCTGCAACGCCGCGCCGAGCGCCACCACGCGAGTTTGATCCTCACCGGGGGGCATCTGGCGTTCTCGACGCGGCCCTCGAGACCGCCACCCTGGGGCAGGCCTTCTTGATCTACCGGTCAATGGCGCCGCCGCCACCCGCCCCGACCCCGGACCCGAGCGATCCGGACCCGAGCGATCCGAGCACCAGCGAGCCGAGCCCGATGACGACCGGAGCGAGTGCCCCGTGACCGCCTCGGGTCTCGCCGGGCAGCGTGGGCAGTGGTCGCGTGTGGCGAAGTTCCGTTTCGTGACCATCTCTCGGATGTGGCCGATGGCGGCACCCAGATAGAACACCGCGAAAGCGATCACCGCGGCGAGCTGGAAGCCACGATCGAAGCTCGCCGACAGCACGCCGAGAGTTCCGATGAGAATCCCGGCGAGCCCGACCTGCCACTGGAACGGGCTGCCCGAGGGCCACCCGATGGACTCGGCCACGGGATCGGGAAAAAGCAGATGACCAGAACCGATGATCAGGGCGTTCACCCCCACCAGCCACACCAAGGCGTTGACCAACGTCGCCGGTCCGAGCCCGGCGCCGCCGTGCTGGGCGAACTGAACCAGCTCGGCCCCCACGAACCCCACCAGACCGACATAGGTCGTCAACCCCATGACCCGCAGAATCCACCCCGGCGCACCACCTGAACTCGACGCTCCGGGCACCGGCGCCGACGTCGAGCCGCCGTCACTCTGATCCATTGGGGCCCAACCGGATCATCAAGGGAGCCGCTCCAGGAAGACGAGAGTGGACGAGCACCCCCGCAGCATCACCAACCGCCCGATCACACCGCCAGGACCCGATTCCTGCCGGCAACCCACGTTCACATGTGAGCGGAGGCCCCAGCCCCCATACCATCTTAAGATCGTCCCGTTCCCCGCCCCGTTCTCACCCGAGCCGCTGGGGCCGCCGGTTCGTCGAACGCCCTTGGGAACGCGGCCACGAATCGTGACGACCCGGGCGCAGCGCGCTGCGGACTGCTTTCGGCGATGCGCGGCGGCGCCGCCCGGCGTTTCGTCGTGGCGTTCGGCGTTCGCTCGATGCCCCGATCGTGCGGGTGTTCTCGGAACGGTGGGCGAACGCCGCCTTCCTAGCGTCGTGCCGGTCGCCGCTGCGTATCGGGCGAGCCACCCACCGACGGTCTCGACGAGGGAGTCGCCATGGAACCGTTGATCCGACCCCTGCGTAGCCACGAGGCCGACCTGCTCGACGAGTTCGTCGGCCGGCTTTCGCCACGTAGCCGCTACCTGCGCTTCCACAGCCCGGTCCCGGCGCTCAGCAGCGGGATGCGACGCAGCCTGCTCGACGTCGACGACCGCGACCATATCGCCCTGCTGGGCGAGGCCGAGGACGGCACGGCGATCGGCGTCGCCCGCATGATCCGGGCTCAGAGGCCCTCCGAGGGGGCCGGGAGCAGCACAGAGGCCGAGGTCGCGGTCGCGGTGGCCGACGCCTGGCACCGTCGGGGGGTGGGCCGTCGGCTCATGACCGCCCTCGCCGCCCGGGCGCGGGCGGTGGGCGTCGACCGGCTGACCGCGCGTGTCCTGCCCGAGAACACGGCGGCGCGCGGGCTGTTCCACGCGGTCTTCGCGATCTGCCTGACGCGCCGCGACCGGGACGCCGTGCTGCTGACCGCCCTGCTTGACGGTGCCCACCAGATCACGATGGACGATGTCATCGCCCATCTCGTGGCCTGAACCGGCCCGGTGGCGAACAACATATCCCGCGCCCGCATCGACGCGCGATGCTCCACGCAGGTGAGCGCGGCTCAACACATGCACCCGAATGGTGTGGGCGGCGAGGCGATTGCGAGTCGCGGCCCCGGGTTCGTCACGAATTGATTCTCGTTGATCGCAGCGGGCAACAATTCCGGAGATGTCGTCGGGAGGTTCTGTCGCTGCGGTCGCGGCGAGTATCGTTCGAGGCGGAGGTCGAGCCGGTATGTTGCAGGTCTCTCTCCTGGGTGAGCAGGTGATCAGCGACGCGACCGGTACCGTCCGGACGCGATCGTCGCGCTCGGTGGCGCTGGTGGCCTATCTCGTCGCCCACGCCCACGCCCCGCAGACCCGTCGACGGATCGCTGCGCTGTTCTGGCCGGACTCGGCCGACGAGCAAGCGCTGACCAACCTGCGGCGCGAGCTGCACCATCTGCGCAGCGTCCTGGGTGGCGAGCCCTCGCTGGTCGTGACCTCGAAGGATTCTGTGCTGGCGGGACGCTGCGTCATGCCGGGTCGACGTGCGGGTGTTCGAGGGCGAACGGGAGGCCGCGCTGGCCGCCACGGCCACCGCTGATGACGCCGGGGTGCTCACCCACGCCGCCGCGGCCGTCGACGCCTATCGGGGCGAGTTCCTGCCCGGCGGCTACGACGATTGGCTGCTCGAGGCCCGGTCCGAGCTCGAGCGCCGGTGTGTGGAACTGCTCGACCTTCTCGGTGCGACGCGGGCGCGCTCGGGAGACCTCACCGGGGCGGTGGCAGACGCTCGTCGCCGGATTCTCCTGAGGCCGCTGGATGAGGTCGGGTATTGCCGGTTGATCGGGTGGCAGGGCGACCTCGGTGATCGGGCCGGCGCCGTGAGCACCTTCCACCACTGCGCGTCGGTTCTGGAGCGCGAGCTCGGCATCGAGCCGGACCCGGCGACCCGGGCGTCGCTGGACCACCTGCTGGCTCGGGTCGGCCCGGCCATGACACCGACCCCGACCGAAGCGCACCCCGCCGGTCGATCGGGGCTCGCGGCCGCGCGGCTGATCGGGCGCGACGCCGAGCTCGGGGTCCTGCGCGGCGTGTGGGGCGAGGCGTCCGCGGGTCACCCGCGGCTGGCGCTGGTTCGGGGCGACGCCGGGGTCGGGAAGACCCGCCTGGTCGCCGAGGTCGCGGAGCTGGCCCGGCTGCAGGGCGCGGTGGTCGCCGGCGCCCAGTGCTTCGGGACCGCCGGTCGGCTCGCCCTCTCGCCCGTCGCGGACTGGCTGCGGACCCCGGCGGTGCAGGCGGCCACGGCGTCGCTGGACCCGGTCTGGCGGATCGAGGTGGACCGGCTGGTGCCCTCGGGGCTGGTGTCCCCGGGGAAGGGCCGCGGCGAGCCCGGCGGGGGTCCGCGGGCGATGGCCGAGGCGTGGCAGCGCCACCGGTTCTTCGAGGGTTTGGCGCGGGCGCTGATCGGCGTCGGGCGCCCGACGCTGCTCGTGTTGGACAATCTGCAGTGGTGCGACCAGGAGACGCGAGGGTTCCTGATGTTCTACCTGGGCCTGGCCCCGGACACCCCGGTGATGGTGGCCGCCACGGTCCGCGCCGACGACCTCGATCACCAGCCCGGGCTCGAGGAGTGGACGGCCAGGATGCGGGCCACCTCGATGCTCACCGAGGTCGCGGTCGGCCCGCTGGAGGGCCCGGACACGGCCCGGCTGGCCGAGGAGATCTCTGAGCGTCCCCTGCCGGTGAGCGATCGGGGTCTGCTGCAGGCGACCACCGGCGGGTTCCCGCTCTACGTCATCGAAGCCGCTCGCAGCAGCGCCGACCCCGGCAGCGGTCCACTCCCGATCGGGGACCTCAGCGCCGTGCTGGCCCGCCGGATCGACCAGGTGAGCGCGGCGGCCCGTGACGTGGCCGGGCTGGCCGCGGCGGTGGGCCGGAACTTCACCCTTGATCTGCTCACCGAGGCCAGCGACCTCGACGCGGACAGCGTGGTGCGGGCCGTCGACGAGCTCTGGCGAGCCCGGATCATCCAGGAGATCGGCGACGGCTACGACTTCTCCCACGACCTGCTGCGCGACACCGCCTACGCGCAGGTCAGCCCACCCAAGCGCTGGCTGCTGCACCGGCGCGTCGCCCAGGGGCTCGAGCTCCTGCACGCCGAGGACCCGGACTCGGTCTCGGCTCAGCTCGCCGAACAATACGCCCGCGGCGGGCGCACGGCACGGGCCGTGGAGTACTACCGGCGCGCGGCCGCCGTCGCCGCGGACCGGTTCGCCCACGTCGAGGCGATCCGGCTGCACAAGGAGGTCCTCTCGATCCTGCGGACGCTCCCGGAGGGCCGGGACCGCAGCACCCGCGAACTGGTGACCCTGGAGGCGATGGCCGCGCCCCTCAACGCCCGATACGGCTACTCGTCCCCCGAGCTGCGGGAGACCTTAGAGCGCGCGATCGGCGTGGCCGAGCTGCTCGGGCGCCGGGACTCCACGCTCACCGGTCTGGTCAGTCTCTGGGCCTCCCGCTTCGTCCAGGGCGACATCGCGGCCGCCCACCGGATCGCGACGCGCGCGCTGGCGCTGGCGGAGCCCGACTCGGCGCTGAGCGGGCGGGCTCACTTCGCCGTCGGGGGGTCGGCGGTGAGCCTCGGACGGCCCGTCGAGGCCCTGCGACATCTCGAGCTCGGCGCGATGCACGGGGGTGGTCCCCCGCTGAGCGTCGGCACCCGCACCGACGTGCACGGCCGCGCGTTCGCTGCCCACGCCCACTGGCTGCTCGGTCACGACGACGAGGCCCTGGCTAGCTGCCTCGACGCCATCAGGTTGGCGCGCACCACCGACAACGCCTACAGCCTGGCGGTGGCGCTGGCCTACGGGGCGGTGACCCATCAGCTGCGCGGAGACACCACCGAGCTGGTCGATGCCGTGGGTGAGCTGCGCGGGCTCTGCGATCGGTACGACTTCGCCTACTACCGCGAATGGGTGTTGGTCCTTGCCGGGTGGCAGCGCAGAGACCAGGAGGGCCTGGACCTCGCCCGCCGCGGCGTCGCCAACCTCGTCGCGGCCGGCTCCTTCACCCGCATGCCGTATTGGCTGTCCCTGGTCGCCGAGGTGGCCGCGCACCTCGGTCACGACGAGGCCGCCCGCGCGACCCTCGATGCGGCCCTCGTGAGCGCCCGGTCCCGCGACGACCTGTGGTGGAGCCCCGAGGTGATGCGCAGGCGCGCCGCCTTCGACGACGGGGCGGTTGCGGTGACGCGGCTGCGCTCGGCCGTCGCACTCGCGTCCTCCCAGGGCAGCGTGGCGCTGCTCCGGCGCTGTGAGCGCGATCTGGCGGAGCGCACCGTTCCCGCCGCGACGCCCGGCGTTCGATCCACCTCCTGAGGTGGGGCCGTACCCGAACGCTCTGGGAACGGCCTCTTCCTAGCGTCGGCCTCGACGCGCCCGACTGGGCGCCGAGCCGAAAGGGACATCCCGATGACCACCATCGCCACCGCACCGTTCGACGAGCTCGCCGCTGCTCTGCACGGCGACCTCATCACGCCGGCCGATACCGCCTACGACGAGGCCCGCGCGGTCTACAACGGCATGATCGACAAACGGCCTGCCGCCATCGTCCGCTGCCGCGACGAGGCCGACGTCGCCGCCGCCGTGGGCTTCGCCCGCCGTTACGACCTCGAGATCGCCGTCCGGGGGGGTGGGCATCACGCCGCCGGCTACGGGGTGTGGGACGGGGCCCTGGTCGTCGACCTCTCGCTGCTGCGTAGCACGACGGTGGACCTCAAGGGCCACACCGTGCGCGTCGACGCCGGATGCACCTGGGGGGACGTCGACCACGCCACGGTCGCGTTCGGCATGGCCACCCCGTCCGGGTTCCTGGCCTCCACCGGTGTGGCCGGGCTGACCCTCGGCGGCGGGATCGGATACCTGACCCGGCGCTTCGGGCTCACCGTCGACAACCTGATCGCCGCCGACGTCGTACTCGCCAACGGCAGCCTGGTGACCGCGGACGAGTCGTCGAATCCCGAACTGTTCTGGGCGCTGCGCGGCGGCGGCGGGAACTTCGGCATCGTCACCTCCTTCACGTTCCGCTGCCACGACATCGGTGACCACGGCACCGTCATCGGCGGGCCCGTCTTCTACGACCTGGCCGACGCCCCCGAGGTCATGCGCTGGTACCGCGACCTGCTGCCCTCGCTGCCCGAGGAGATCAGCGGCTGGCTCGGCCTGCTGACGATGCCACCGGTGGCGCCGTTCCCGGAGGAGCTGTGGGGCCGCAAGGCCTGCGCGATCGTCTGGTGCTACACCGGAGCGCACGACCGGGCGGACGAGATCCTCGCCCCGATCCGGAGCTTCGGCTCGCCGCTGATCGACGGCATCCAGGCGATGCCCTTCACCGCACTGCAGAGCGCCTTCGACCCGCTCTACCCGGCCGGGCTGCAGTGGTACTGGCGCACCGACTTCTTCCGCGAGATCTCCGACGCCGCCATCGACGTGCACGTCCGCTTCGGTGAGCAGCTGCCCACCGGGCACTCCACGATGCACCTCTACCCCATCGACGGCGCCGCGGCCCGCGTGCCGGAGACCGCGACCGCCTTCTCCTACCGCGACGGCGGCTGGGCCGGCGTCGTCGTCGGCGTGGATCCCGACCCCGCCAACGCCGACGTCATCTCGCGGTGGGCGAAGGACTACGCCGATGCGCTGCACCCCACCTCGGCGGGCGGCGCCTACGTCAACTTCATGATGGACGAGGGCCAGGACCGGATCCGGGCCGCCTACCGCGGCAACTACGACCGGCTCGCCCGGGCCAAGAATCGCTACGACCCGGATAACACGTTCCACATCAACCAGAACATCCAGCCGGCGGGCGCGGCCGCCAAATAGCCGGACAACTCCGCCGCTGCCATCACCCTCAACGGCGACCTGGTCGAGGACGACGTTGCGCGACGCCGTCCTCGACCACGGCTTCCCGCCCCGGGCCCACCACGTACGCCCCCTCGAAGGAGTCACCGTGATCACCCCAGTGCCCGACCCGAACCCCACCCCGAGGAGTTCCCCGCCCGGCGTTGCTGGACCGCCGACCAAGCACCAGCTGGCCCTAATGATCTGGCTGGCCGTATTCCCGACCCTCACCGTCCTCAACCTTGCCCTGGGTGACTGGCTCGGCACGCTGACACCGGTCGTGCGCACCTTCGTGCTCGTGAGCATCGCGGTGCCGATCGTCATCTACGGACTGATGCCCCAGCTGCATCGGCTCCGCGGACGCCTCCTCACCCGCATCCCGAGCAGCTGAGCCACCAAGAAGCGCGGAGCTTCACTCCCAGCAAGTCGAAGTCAGCCGCGTCGGCACGCCCCCCGCGCGACAGATCGAGCGGGCGTCCGACGGCAGCGAGATCGAGATCGAGATCGAGATCGATCCGTAACGACGAACCCCGTAGGCGTGGGAGCGACACTCCGTCGGTGCCCTAACCAAGTGGTTTGCTCGCGGATGGCGCGCACGAGGAGGCTCGGCCGAGTAGGAGCCGAGTAGGAACAGAGAGGAAACCGCACAGTGGCCGTCACCGTGTCCAGCAAGCCGTCCGAGGCCCAGCCGGAGGTCCGCACGGCGGCCGGTGGCCTCCGCGGGCGGCCAGCAGGCGGGCCTGGCATTCTTCCGTGGCATCCCGTTCGCCGAGCCACCGGTCGGCGCCCTCCGTTTCGCCGCGCCGGAGCCGGTACGTAGCTGGGACGGTGTGCGCGCGGCGGTCGCGTACAGCCCGCCTCCCCCGCAGTCCGGCCTGCTCGGGACGTCCCAGGACACCGCGAGCGACGGCTGGTTGACGCTCAACGTCTGGACACCGCAACCGGATCCTGTCAGTGGCTGGCCGCACGAAGTGTCAGTGGTGGTGATGACTGCGATCGTGTGGTGACGGCGGCAGCCGACTGATCGAAGGCGAGCAGCTGGCCACGTGAAGCCTCGGCCGGCCGCGCGGGCCAGACATCCACCGCCGCCTCCAGCTGCGGCAGGAGATCAGAGAAGCCCGGCTTTCGGGGCTCCGAGTACGGGAGTCCTTCAGCGAGAAGCCGAGCTCAGCTGCCGAGGCGTCGCAGGACCTCCGCGAGCTGGCCGCTGATCTCGTCGAACCGGCGGTCGACCTTGGCGTCAAGCGCGTCGACCTTCTGATCCACGCCCGCGAGGAGCTCGTAGAGCGCGTCGATGTCGGCACCGTGTTGGCGCACCTGGCGCTGCATCTCGGGCTGGGACACATCGACAGGGTAGCCCCTCACAGCTCGTCGCCCGCTGGCGTCCGGCCCGAAGGCGGATCCGCCGCGCGGCACGATGGGCGGGGCGGCGGAGGCGGGCGATAGGGGGTAGGGGGCGGGGCAGGCCGCGGCGAAAGGCGCCGGCCCTGGTGAGGCCGAGGCCACTGGGGTTGCGCCCGTCCACGAGCACGCGGTAGACCACGCCCCGCGGCACACCCCATCCCGGCCCCCGCAACGGACACGGTCGACCAGCGACGGGTAGCCGCTTACACGCTTTCGGGCCACCGACAACCTCATAAGTGTCGGGAGACGAAGACCGGGCAATCCGCGCTGTGGTCGACCCGACGGCCCGTCACACGGCCGTCGGGGCGTCGTCCAGGCGGCCTGCGCCAAGCCTGATGGGGGCTTCTCGTGCTCGACGAGCGCTGCGAGACCGTTGTTCCGTGCGAGGACCACGCCGACGTCGTGGTCGGCCGCTATCGCCTGGCCTGCGCCGCTCCGCCGAATGCTGTGCGCACCGGGCGTTCGACGACCTGCTGCAGCGCACGGTCAGCGTGACCCTCGTGGGCCGTCGACATCCGTTCTCGCTCGACCCGCAGTGCTGGCAGGACCGCGGCCCCGAGGTCGCCGAGCTCTACGACGCCGGCAGCGACGGTGACCGGTCGTTCCTGGGCACTCAGCATCCCGACGCGCCGACACTCGCCGAGACCACGCCGCCGGGTGGCCTCGATGTCGCCGGCCTCCGTGAGCTTGGCACCGCGGTGGCAAGGGTCCTACTCCCTCGCCATCACCGTGCACGGAGGTCTCGGGGCCGGGACGGTCACGTGGGGCCCGCGCGGTACGAGTCTGGTCGACTTCGGCCTCCTGCCGTGGCTGGCCCGGTGGGGCGACGTCCCGGTCGCGCCGCCGTTCCCCGCGCCGGAGCAGCGCACCGGGATGCCGTCCGGTCCGGCCACGGACGTCTACGCCCTCGGCCGGCTGCTCGGCGAGCTCGCGCCCGAGCGGGGCCTGCGGGTGGGCCTGCGGGACCTGATCGCCGACATGACCGCCGAGTCGCCGACGGCCCGGCCCTCTCTCGGCCCCCCTTCGCGTTGCACATCCAGCTGCCCGATCCGGCCGACCTGACGCCGTCGCCGGTCGGACTCCGACTCCGGCGCCGGCTCCGACGACGGGGCGACGTCCTCCCGCGCCGAGGCCGGGTCGTCCGACGACGACCGCGCCGCGTCCCCGAGGACCCTCCATCACGCGGTGGCCGACCGGCAGGGCGACGACCAAGCGCCGATCTCGGGGTCCTCGGACCACCCGTCGGGCGCCCTGGGCAGCGACCTCGCCCACCTCGGCACGTCCTCCCACCACTCCGACGGGCAAGACCCCGACGGGAGCCGGTGAAAGGCAACGCGAGGAGGACCCGCGAGCTAGACCGTATGGAGGCCCGGCGCCTCGCTCGTAAGTTGGCGCGGGTCGCCGTCGCACTCGGTGACGGTGCCGCAATTACGGGAGGCGCCGGGCCTCCATACGGTCTAGGACAGCACCCTCGGGGGGAAAGCCGTTGCGGTCGGACCAGGCGGCGATGACCGGCGAGCGCCGGGCGTGCACCCACCCGATGCACGGCTGATTGCCGGGGCGTTGCCTCGCGGCAGGGGTCACGATCAGCGCCCGGTGGGCGTCTCGTTGGACCCACAGCCCCAGCCCGGAGCGCGTGACCGCATGGGGTGCAGCTGCCCGCGCAGGCACTCGAGCCGGCCCACCGGTGCAGCGAAGGGTGCCTCGGCGGCCATCGCGACGATCTCGGTGTCCAGGCGGGTGCGGCGGGCGTGGACGTTCAGCACCGCGTCGAAGGCCTCGTCGTAGGCCAGCTGCAGCCCGCGCGGGCGAAGTGGTGACTGCGCAGCCACTGCTCATGTTCGGCGGTCCACGCGGTCTGCTCCCACACCAGGCCCTGGCGCAGCAGCAGCTTGGAGAGCCGGTGTCGGGCGCGCATGAGATCACCGCGGGAGGCTGGCGCGCAGCCGCCGACCCCGATCAACGATGAGGTGCGGCGCCGGTGCCTGCGCGCCGTGATGGACTGCTACCTCGCGCGGCCCGGACCGGACCAGATCGCCTACCTGGACCAGCTCTGCGCCGCTGCGATGAACTTCGCGGCGCCCGGCCCCATGGGCCAGGAGATGATCTCCGGGCTCGATCTGCTCTGCGACGCGCACCGGATCCGGGCGCGCACCCTCGTCCTGACCGGTGAGCTCGACGTGCGGGTCGCCAGCGAACACATGCACCAGATCGCCGGCGTCGTCCCGACCGCCCGCCTGGTCCGCCTTCCCCACCTCGGCCACCTCATCCATGCCGAGGATCCCCGCGAATGGACCGAAACGATCAGCGACTTCCCCACCTTCCGCTGATCGCTCCACCCGCTCGCCCATCCACCGGATCGGGCCGAGCACAGCCCTGGACGCCGATAGGACACTCGCCGTGCCCGATAGCAGCTCGATCGTCACCGCCCTCGGCGTGGCGCGGCCGGTGGCGCACCACAGGCCGGTTTCGGTCTAGGAGGGCCCTGAAAAACCGGTCGTGTCGGTCCGGGCTCGGGGCAGCTGGGTTGGGAAGATCTGTGGGTGCAGGGACGGGCTGATCGACAGCGCGAGATCTTGGATGTGGAGTCGGTAGCGGGTCATCTGCTGCCGACCGGTGGGGTGTTCGCGTTCCTGGCTGCTCACCGGGGTGAGTTGTTCGGTGAGGAGATGTTCGCGGATCTGTTCAAGGCCGGTGGGCGCCCATCAATCCCGGCCGAGGTGGTGGCCTCGGTGATCGTGCTGCAGACTCTGCACTCGCTCTCGGATGCCGAGGCCGCGGAGGCGGTCACCTTCGATCTGCGGTGGAAGGCCGCGTGCGGGCTGGCGGTGACCGCGAAGGGGTTCCACCCGACGACGTTGACCTACTGGCGGCGCCGGCTCGCCGCCTCCGAGCACCCGAACCGCATCTTCGACGCGGTCAAGGTGGTGGTGGCCGAGACCGGGGTGCTGACCGGCAAGACCCGCCGGGCGCTGGACTCCACGGTGCTCGACGACGCGGTCGCCACCCAGGACACGGTCACCCAGCTGATCGCCGCGATCCGCCGGGTCGGTCGCGTGGTGCCCGGCGCGAGCGAGGTCATCGCCGCGCACTGCACCGGCCATGACTACCGCGACCCGGGCAAGCCGGCGATCGCCTGGGACGACCCGGTCGCGCGCGAGCAGCTGGTCGACGCGCTGGTCAGCGACGCCCACCGGCTGCTGGGGCACCTGCCCGAGGCCGAGCTCGACGCCGCCGCGGCCGACGCGGTGGCGTTGCTGGCGCTGATCGCCGGGCAGGACGTCGAACCGGCCGCGGACTCCGATGGCACCGACGGGCGGTGGCGCATCGCCCGGCGGGTCGCTCCGGACCGGGTGATCTCCACGGTGGATCCCGAGGCGCGGCACGCGCACAAGACCCGCTCGCGGCGTCAGGACGGCTACAAGGCCCACGTGGTCGTCGAGCCGGACACCGGGATCATCACCGACACCACGCTGACCCCCGCCGCCGGCCCGGCCAACTCCGACGCCGCGGTCGGGATCGATCTGCTCGCCCAGGCCCAGGACCAGGCCCAGGACCAGGACCAGGACCAGGACCAGGACCAGGACCAGGCTGCGGCCGCGGGCCCGGTCGAGGTGCTCGCCGATTCCGCCTACGGCACCGGGGAGATGCTCGAGGAACTGGAGCGGGCCGGGCACACCCCGATCATCAAGCCGTGGCCGCTGCGCCCGGCCGTGGACGGCGGGTTCACCCTCGACGACTTCACCTCACCGTCCCCGACCAGGAGCAGACCGACGGGCAGACCGCCGGGCAGACGGGCTCGGTGACCTGCCCGAACGGTGTCACCCGCCCGATCACCCCGAGCGGCAGCGCGAGCTTCGGCGCGGCCTGTCGCGACTGCCCGCTACGCGCCCGCTGCACCACCTCGGCCTCCGGGCGCACGCTGCGTCTGCACCCGCACCACGCCCGGCAACGCGCGCACCGCGAACGCGCCCGCGACCCCGAGTTTCAGGCCATCTACCGCCGGCATCGCCCGATGGTCGAACGCGCCATCGCCTGGCTGGTCGCCGGGCGCAACCGCCGACTGCGCTTCCGCGGCGTCCGCGCCAACGACCAGTGGCTGCACCACCGCGTCGCCGGGCTCAACCTGCGCCGACTCACCGCCCTGGGACTCACCCGCACCGCCGGAACCTGGGTCCTGGCGCCCGAAGCCACCTAACCCGCCCCGCGGGAGCCGCTCTCTACCGCGATGACCGTCAGCACCTTCTTGCCCCGCGCCGGGCCCCCGGACAGGCCGGGCTCGTGGCCGCCGATGTAGGTCTCATCGACCTCGACCACCCCGGCCAACCGCTTCGCGGTCAGGACGGACCAGCACCGAGCGCAGCCGGTGCAGCATCGTCCACGCCGTCTGATACGAGCCGATCTCCAGGGTTGCGATGCAGGCCCAGTGCCGAGATTCCGCCCCTTGTCGCCGGCCAAGGCCCAGCAGGCGGTGAACCACACCGTGAGCGGGGTGCGGGTCCGGTCGAAGATGGTGCCGGCCGTGGTCGAGGTCCGGGTCCGGCAGCCGGTGCACTCGAAGCGTCGATCACCCAGCCGCCAGCCCTGATCGTGCCCACAGGACGAGCAGCAGAACCCGCCCGGCGGCCAGCGCAGCCACTCCAGGTAGTCCAGGCAGTCCGCGTCGATGCCGAACCAGGCCCCGAACTCGCCCATCGACCGCGGGTAGTGCACCCCTGCCCGCGGCCCGGTCACAAGATCAAGCTACTCCGCTTGAGTGGATAGCCCCAAGCCCAGTTATCACGGTATCGGGACTCCTGATTGGGGCTGTTCGGCGAGATGATCGACGGCCTGCGATCCTGTTGAGCGGGCGCTCGTCTCCGTCGTGGAAAGGTCCTGGCCTCTTCTTCGCCCGCGGCAGTGGTTGAGATGCTGCGCCATCTCCGGCGGTGCGAACGTTCGTTGGCGCCGCATGTTGGTGCCCGCCTCGAAGGACCGGCGGCGGTGCCGTCCTCGCGCCCCTCGTCTCCCTTCTCGCCTGGTACATGTCGCTCTTCGCCGCGGTTTCGCCACCAGCGGGCCGAGCAGTTCCATGTTGCTGTTTCTCGGGGGACTCTTCATGGGTGTCCGAGGTGGCGTGCCCGGTGGTGGTGGGCCGGGAGAGTGAGCTCGCGCTGGTGGGCGGTCGTCTTCGCGACGCGGCGGCGGGGCGTGGGGGGCTGCTGTTCGTGACCGGGGAGGCCGGGGTCGGGAAGTCCCGGTTGTCGCGGGAGGCCGCTGGGTGGGCCGCTGCGGCCGGGGTGCCGGTCCTGAGTGGTCGGGCCGTCCCGGGTCCCGCGGGGGGAGCGCTTCGGCCGTGGGCTGAGGTGGTGCTGCAGTCGGTGCGGCTGCGGGGCTGGCCGGACGACCCGGCGATGGCGCCGTGGCGGGCGGCGTTGCAGCGGGAGCTGTCGGAGCCGGATCCCGGGTTGGTTCCGGTGTCGAGGAGTTCGCCGGTGGTGGGGGAGGCGCTGCTGCGGTTGTGGCAGTGGGTCGGGGGCTCCGGTCCGGTCGTGGTGGTGCTGGAGGATTTGCATTGGGCTGATCCGGACACTCTGGCGGTGTTGGAGTACCTCGCCGACAACCTGGCGGGTGAGTCGGTACTGGGCATCGGCACGCTGCGCTGGGAGCCTGCGTCGGGAGCGGTGGAGCTGGTGCGCCGGTTGACCCAGCGCTCCGCGGCGGTCCGGGTCGGGTTGGCGCCGCTGTCGGGCGACGCGGTCGCTGAGATGGTCCGGGCTTGCTCACCGGAGGCCGGTCCGGAGGTGATTTCCCGGGTTCAGTCAGCGGCCGATGGGCTACCGCTGTTGGTGGAGGAGCTGCTGGCCAGCTCGGGGCGAGCGGCGTCGGTGCAGGACGCCGTCGCTGGCCGCGTGCTCGAGCTCAGCGACGGTGAGCGTTCGGTGGTGTATGCGGCTGCTGTTCTGGGACGCGCGGTGGACTGGTCGCTGCTGCCCGCGATGACCGGGTTGGCCGCCGACGAGGTGACCGGCGCCCTCGAGGCGTTGGTCTCGGTGCAGTTGTTGGTGCGCGACGACGATGGGGAGCTGCGGTTTCGTCATGCTCTGACCCGCGAGGCCGTGCTGGCCACCATGATCGCAGCGCGGCGGGTCGGGTTGGCCCGCATGGCGTTGGCGGTGCTGGACGCGGTGCGACCGGGTCATCATCGCGCGGACCTCGCGGTGGCGGCTGGCGACGCGGATCGTGCGGGGGCCATGCACGCCACGGCAGGGCTCGACGCCTTGCGGCGGGGCGCACTGAACACTGCCGTGGAGGTGTTGGGGCAGGCTGTGGAGCAGCTTCGCGACCCGGCGGCGAAGACCGAAGCCAGGATCGCCTTGGTGCGTGCGCTCGCGGCGGCGGGGCGGCTCGACGACGCGCTCACCGCCGCCGCTCCGCTGCTCGCCCGGCACCGAGCAGGCCCGCGGATCCGGGTGGAGCTCGGGCGGGCGGCGGTTGAGGCGACCCGGTGGGCCCTTGCGATGATCCACTTGGATGCGGCCGACGAGCTGCTGGCGGCGGAGCCGGGCGGCGGCGACCCCGAGCTGCTCGCCGAGCTGCGGGTGCTCCAAGGCGAGGTGGCCCTCGCCGCCGACGACCTGTCCGGGGCCCGCCGTCGCGCGCGGGAGGCGCTGGAGATGGTGGACCCGCCCGGTGCGCCTGACGCCGGGTGCCACGCGTGGGAGTTGACCGGGCGCAGCCATCGAGTGCACGACCTCGACGCCGCGCGCGCGGCCTTCGCCCGGGCCTACGAACTGGCTGAACGGGCCGAGTTGCCGGTGCGGCGGCTGCGGGCCCTGCACGAGCTGGGCACGATCGACATGCTCGACCACGGCGGCGGCGAGCGACTGCTCGCCGCTCGCGCCGTCGCTGAGGAGCTGGGTGCCCTGAGCACCCTCGCGGTCCTCGATATCCAGCTCGCCGGGGCCTACCTGCAGCAGTTCGACACCGATGCCGCGCTGCACCACATCGGCCTGGCCCGCGGGGTGACCGAACCCCTTCGCCTCGGCCGCCTCGACGCCTACACCCATGTGTTCGCCGCGTGCGTCCAGGCGCTACTCGGTGACCGGCCTGCCGTGAGTGAAGCCGCCGCCTGCGCCCGACGAGCGGCCCCCGGTGATGTCGAGGTCGAAGGGCTCACGGCCGCTGGCGGGTTCGGGATGGTCGAGCTGCTCTGGGGTGAGCGCGCCGACGCGCTCCCGGCTCTCGATCGTGGCCTGGCCGCGCTGCACACCGTCGAACACAGTCCGCCGGGGCCCTATCGGGGACTCTGGCCGCTGGTCGTCGCCGTCGACGACCGGCCCGATGCGCCCGAGGCCCTCGAGCAGGTGCGGCGCTCAGGGGTGGCGGTGAACCGGGTCAATCGGGGCTATCTCGCCTACACCGAAGCAGTGCTGGGCCGCTCTGCGGCTCACGTCGAGGTCGGCGACACCGAGCTGGCCTACTTCCCCACCTGGCAACACCTTGGTCGGGTCCTGGTCGCCGAGGCCGCGCTGCGCGATGGGTGGGGCGAACCTGGGCAATGGCTGCGCCAGGCCCGCAGCTGCTTCGATGCCCACCGACTCGATCACCTGGCTCGCCGCTGCGCCCGGCTGCTCGGGGAGCCCGAGCGGTCCTGTCCCGCCGGGATGACCGCGCGAGAGGCCGAGGTGCTGGCGCTGCTGGCCCAGGGCCTGGCCAACAAGGAGATCGCCACCCGCCTGCACGTGTCTTTCCGGACCGTGGAGAAGCACGTGGAGAGCCTGCTACGCAAGGCCGGGGCGCGCTCGCGCACCCACCTGGCGGCCATGGTCCGCGCTCCCACGTAGACCCGACGCAGCCGAGCCCTACGTGGCCTCACCGATGTGCCTTCCTCCACGCGGCTCGCATCCTCTCCGTACCACGCAACCGGAGCGGAGACGATCATGGGATCAGCCGACGTGCAGGGCAAACTCTGGGGCACGGCGCCCCACGACTGGGCCGACAACGAACTGATGTGCATGCCGTTCTACGAGGCGCTGTTCGACACCGTTGGCGTCACCTCCGGCACGCGGCTGCTCGACGCCGGCTGCGGGGCCGGGGTGGCGCTGGGCGCCGCCGCCGCTCGAGGCGCCACCGTCGCGGGCATCGACGCCTCCGACGGCCTGCTCGGTGTGGCCCGCGAGCGGGTGCCTACCGCCGACCTGCGTCAGGGTGACCTCGAGGCGTTGCCCTACTCCGACGGCGCGTTCGACGTGGTCACCGCGTTCAACTCGGTCGGGTTCGCCGCCGACCCGGTCGCCGCGTTGCGCGAAGCCAAGCGGGTTACCCGTCCCGGCGGCACGGTCGGGCTCGTCGTGTGGGGCGACCCCGACCGCTGCCAGCTCGGCACCTGCCTCGCCGCGATCGGCCAGCTGCTTCCCCCCGCACCCGCGGCGCCCACCACCACCGAGCTCACCGCGGAGGACCAGTTGCGCGCCGCCGGGATGGAACCCGACCGGGCCGGCGAGGTCGACACCCCACTGATCTATCCCGATCTGCCCACCGCGGTGCGCATCCAGACCTCCTCCGGCCCGGCTCGGATGGCCATCGAGCACGCCGGCGAAGCCGCCGTCCGCGAGGCCCTTGCCGGCGCCTTTGCCACCTACCGCCGTCCCGACGGCACCTACCATCTCGACAACGTCTTCCGGCTCCTGGCGGCCACGGTCTGACTCGGTGCGCCCGAACACCTCCCTGCTCCTCGACCCCACGTGATAGCGCCACCTACGTGAGGGCCCGAGCGTGGGGTCGCCACCTCGCGGACAGTCGCCGTGGCCGTGAACCTGGCGATCACCCCGCGTATGCCACCGGCGGTCATCGACCGGTAAACGACGGCGGAACGATGAGGCGTTCCCGCTGGGATGGTGAGGCGAGAGCGGGGCAGCGTCCCATCTGGACGCCCGTGGCGTGGTGTCGTGCCCCACGGAACGCGGCACCACGACGGAACAGCCGCAACGTCACCGATCTTCGGTGACCCTGCGCTGGTAGGCGCGTCACCCGGGCTCGCAGATCAGGCCCTCATGAAGACGTCCGCGCCGCTATGGACTCGGCGGCGCGCTCTTCGCGGGTGCGTACGTCGGAAAACCCCTCATGTCTGGCACGGGGTAACCGGTCAGGCCAGAAGTGGCCGGTCCAGCGCGGCGCGAGCCTCGATCGCGGTCGACGTCGCCGACGTCCGCTGTAGCGTGGACGCCCACCGTGACCAGGTGTGTCGGCACTTCGACGAGGGCAGGAGTAGGCCTCGGCTGCTCGGGACGCCACGACCCGAGCCGGCCCCACCGGCCTGCTCGACGGCGCGGATTCTTGCCATTCGATCTCGCCCCCCGGCGTAGCTCGGGCCGCCCCGGGAGAGCCTCACGGCAGGTCGCACGAGCTGCGGGGCGAGGCCCTCGAGGCCCGTCCGGGCGTCGGCAAGCTACTGCCACGCGCGGTACTGCTCGGCGTCGAGTGCTTCGCATTCGGATGGCAACAGGCCTCAGAAGGCTCGGTTCGGGCGCCCCGCAGGTGAGCGCGGCGGGAGACGATGCCGCCGAGCGTCGGCGGGACGACCACGGCGACGCGGGGTAGGCCACTGACACCCCAGGTCCTCACCGTTCCCCGGGGTACGGCGGGCGCGCGACCTCCTCGACACGTGTCGTTTCCTCTTGGGTTTCGGGCGGCACGGGGTCCCCTCGTCCTCGTCTCTCAGGGGTGCAAGCGCTGAGCGCCCCACGATCCCCGGGGGTACGCCGCCGCGGAGCACCCCGCGCAGGGGTGCTCAGCTCGACGCAAGGGCTGCGGCGTCCTGGCCGTGGAGGACGGCGCGAACGGTGCTGGGGTACCAACGGGCGCCACCCTGAGCGGTCGGGACGCCCTCGTCGGTGAGGGTGCCCGCGATGGCTCGCAGGCTTGCCCCGCCCTGGCGCTCACGGACGATTCGGGCCACGACGTCACCGGGCAGGGACGAGGGGCGGCCGAGGCGGACGCCCTGAACGCGCTTCGCGGCCGGGCCCCGCGGGTGCGCTGGCTGAACAGGGCGCGTCAACAGTAGAAGGGGGACGACCGTAGAGAACGCGTAGACGTCGGCCGTCGCCGGCGCGTCCCGCCTCCACGATTGACGGCGGACCTCCGGCCCGAGTTCCGCAGATATGGTGATCGTCTAGTACCCGGATTGTGGGGTTGACCTGCGGGAATGTGCGGTCGCGCGGGTACTGCGCGTGTGACTAGGCGTCGGTGTTGTGCCTGGTCAGGGGGTTGCGGCGGTGATCTCGATGATCTTCTTGGGCAGCGGCAGGTCGAGCTGGGCGTAGAGGTCGATCTGGGGCTTGGTGGGTTCGGTGGTCTGCCGGAAGGTGCCGGTGGGCCCGGTGTAGGTGATCGCGTGGAGCCGGTCGAGCTCGCGGCGCATCACCGGCCAGGTCTGCCCGGTGGTGGTCTCGGCGACCCGGATCAGGAGCAGGGCCAGCCAGCACAGTTGCACGTGGGCGCGGATGCGTTCTTCGCGGCGGTGGTAGACCGGGCGCAGGTCGAGGATCTGCTTCATGTCTCGCCAGCCGCGTTCGACCTCGAGCAGCTGCTGGTAGCCGCGCGCGATGTCCTCGGCGGAGAGCGACGGGTCCGAGGCGCGCAGCAGGTACTTGCCGTCGAGCTTGGTCTCGGCCTCGACGCGGGTCTTGTCGCGGCGCAGCAGCCCGCCGCCGGTGGTGCGCAGGAACCGGGCCAGCCCGGGCATGGTCGAGATGCGCCCGCGCAGCTCGGCGCGCTTGGTCACCGAGAGCTGATCGGAGTCGGCGATCAGTGCGGTGAGCTTGCCGGTGATCACCTCGCGCAGCGCGGCGTCGCGTTCGGCCTGCTCGGGGTTGAAACAGACCACGAACCGCTCGCCCTCGGCGATGCGGACCTCCTTGACCTGCAGGTTGTCGCCGAGGTGTTGGTAGCGGCCGGGTCGGGCCAGCGCCGCGGTGGCTTCGGCGGACCCGGAGCGCAGCTTCTCCCCGATGATGTAGTGGTGATCGCCGCGGCGCAGGTAGCGGCGGTTCTCGGCCGAGGAGAACCCGCGGTCGGCGACCCACACGATCCGGGCCAGGGTCCAGTCCCGCATGTCGTCTTTGACCTGGCGGATCAGCGCGGAGTCGCTGGTGTTGCCCGGCCAGCACCAGCACCGCACCGGGATGCCCTCGCGGGTGACCGCCATCCCGATCACGATCTGGGGCAGGTCGTCGCGGGAGTCCTTCGACTTGCCGTAGGTGCGGAACCCGACCCCGTTCCCGCCGTCGCTGCCCTCGCCGCCGCTGCCCTCGCCGCCGTCCCCGTCGTGGTTGCCGTCCCCGTCGTGGTTGCCGTCCCCGTCGTGGTTGCCGTCGTTGTTGCCGTCGTCGCTGCTATGAGCGTCGCTGGTGTCGTTGGGCGGGGGCCGGCGGTGGCCCTGCGGGTCGCGGTCGACGGGGTCGTCGGCGTGCTCGAGCTCGAAGTAGGTGGAGGTGGTGTCGAAGAACAGTAGGTCGACCTCGAGGTTGAGCAGGTTCGCGACCTGGGAGAAGACCTCCTTCTCCAGCGGCTCCCGGACCTGGTGGAGCCAGTCCATGGCCCGGTAGCAGGCGTCGTCGCAGACCTCGTCGAGCCCGTCGAGGTGCACGTCGTGGGTGATCCAGTCGGCGGCGGCGAGCTTCGAGCTCGGTGCCAGCGCCCGGTTGGCGACCAGCCCGAAGATCACCCGCTCGGTGGTCTCGACCTCGCGGGGCCGCCCCCGACCCCGACCGGCCTGGCGGTGTCCGGCGGTGCGTAGCGCGGTGTCGATGCCCAGCCGCCGCCACAGCCGGTCCAGGACATCGACCCCGCCCAGCGGGTGGGCGCCCAGGAAGCTGAGCTCGGTGCCGGCGGTGGCCCGCCACGCCGTTTGCGGGTCGAGCAGCCGCGCCAGCGACCCGATCAGTCGCTCGATGGCGGCGGTGTCGACCTGGTCGGCCCGCCCGAAGCTGTAGAGGATCCTGGTGCGGGAGGTTCGGGCGGCGCTGTCCCACTCGTTGTGGACCAGCTGCAGGTAGCGGACCTGGCTGCCGTCCCGGTTGGTCCGCTTCACCTCCCGCAGGAACATGTCCCAGACGCTATCGCCTCCAGCGCAGCTCAGACAAGTCGTCGCCGCCGGGCCGTGTACTAGGCGATTCCAACGTCCCCGCGCCCGCGTGACTCTCTGACCAGCACACTCAGCCCAGCCGTGTCCCAGCACCCGCCATCATCTGCGGAACTCGGGCTGGTCGAGCAGGAACTGCGGGGTGACGACGGTGGAATCCCCGTACGAGCCGGTCCACATCACGGGTCTCGCGAAGCCGGCGTCCCGGGCGATGGCGTCCACGGCGGGGTTGTGTGCCCCGAACGGCGGCCGCCAGTAGGGCCGCGAGGTGGTCGCGAACGTGGCCGCGATCCACTGCTCGTTGCGCTCGAGCTCCTCCCTGACCTGACCCGCCGGTATCCGCGTCAGCCATCGGTGGCTGAAGGTGTGGTTCATGATCTGGACCTGGCCCGCGTCGATCAGTGGCCGCAGCACCCCTGCCTGCGGGGCCCAGGCACTCGCGTACGTCCCGTTGGGGCTGAACGTCAGGTGGACGCCCGTGCGGCGGGCGAACTCGACGTAGCCCGCCACGACTTGGGGCGCGTAGCCGTCGTCGACCGTCAACGCGATCGGCTTGCCGGGCGGGGGCGGAGCGACCGGGGTCCTCGCCACGGGTGTCGGGGGCGCTGCGATCACCGGCCCGCCCCGCCCGGGTGCCGCGGCGATCGCCGGGCCCCTCCGCGCGGGTGACGCGGAGACCGTGCCTTCGGCCCATCCGCTCAGCCAGGCCGCCAGTCCCACCCCGAGCATCGTCACCACACTGCGGCGGGACAGGCCAGCCCCAGGCTTCATCCGCACGCGCGGGGCTCCGCCCTGCCCCGTTTCCCCTGGGCTGCCGTTCACGTCGTCCCCTCTGGCCGTGGCCCACACCGACCCCTCACCCAAGCGTTCGGAGATCGGTCCGGCACGCGCAAGGGGCGCTGTCAGCAACGTCGCCGCTCCTCGGAGAGCCGTCGCTGCTGCGGGGCTGCTTGGTGATCGTGGCGGTGGTGTAACCAGCGAGGGCCCACTCTCGTTGCTTCGACGAGCCCCGCGACGTCGTCCACGACCGTAATTCGACCCCGGGCTCGCGGTCCGAAGCACGCTTCGGGCCACCAGCTGGGCGGTCGGCCGGGCTGGCATTGCTGGGCGGTTATCGGAACCGTAGCCGCCGGAGCCCTCGGAGTCCGGCGAGCCAGGTCCGCAAGACGCTGCGGACCTCGGCCTGCACGGGCAGGTGGCGATCGAGGAAGTCGGAGAGCCGGTGGTTGAAGGCTGCGGGCGCGTCGAGGTTGCTCAGGTGGGAGGCCGCGGGGATGACTCCGTGCTCGATCTGGTGGTCGTCGCGGGCCCAGCGCACGCTCCCGGAGGCGATGTCGCCGACGCGGTCGTGCTCGCCGTGCAGGAGCAGCGTGGGGACGGGCAGGCGATAGTCGGGCTCGGGCCGCAACGCAGCCCCCAGGAGCGACGACAGCACGCGGACGACGTCGCGCTGTGACATCGCCGCCGTCGTCGCCCGCACGTAATCGCGTGCGGCGGGGTCTCGAGCGGTGACCGCGACGGCAGCGCGCAGGAAGAGTCGGCGCGGGTAGAACGCCAGGTACTGGACCGCAGCGATCGCCGCCGCCCGGTGGAGTGCCGGCCGGGACGCGGTGTTGCTGGTGGCATCAGCGATCACCAGCGCGTGCACGCGCTCGGGAGCACGGCGCACGACCTCTTGGGCGATGTTGCCGCCCAGGCTCAGGCCGACCACGGCCAGCCGCTCAGGGTCGAGGAGGTCCAGGAGGCCGAGAACGTCGGCCACCGCATCGTCGAACCGGAACGGGGTGCTGGCCGTGGAGCCGCCGTGGTGGCGCAGATCGGTCGTGACCACGCGGTACCGGTCGTGCAGTGCCGAGACCTGCGGCGCCCACGCGTGGTGATCGAGGGCCGCGCCATGCAGGAACAGGACCATGGGAGCGTCGCGGGGGCCCTCGTCCCAGAAGCGGATCGTCGCGTCCGGCCGGGCCAGGATTCGTGCCGCCGTGTTGCCTCGCTCGGTGCAGTGGGGTGACGGTGCCGTCGGCGGCGGTGACACGGCTTCGCTGCACCATGGTGTTGGCGCGGCGCTCGGGATGTCAAGCAGATCGATGGGCGGCGACAATCACGCCGCTGATGGGGACCTCCGTCGACGATCCGCGTCTGGACGGGGACGAAGCACTTCTGCAGCAGAACTGGTAGGACACCGCCAACTCGGGTGCTGGCGCCCAGCGGATGGTCGCGGAGACGTACGCCTCGTCGGAACGTGTGCTGGACAGCTCACGCGGTACTGGTTGGGTCGGTCTGGTCTCGCAGTAAGCGATCGTACGCCGGCCGGTCGGCCTCCTTGAGCCGACGCAGCAGGGTTCGAGCATGGTCGGCGTCATCACGAACGGTGCGCTGCTTGATCTTCGCGATCTCACGTTCCATGCGTCGGAACTTGCGGACCCGGGAATCGTCGTGGGCCGCTCCGACCTCCTCGATCACAGCCTCGAGCGCATCAGCGAGTTGCCCCAATTGGCGGCCGTAGCTGTGCGTCTCCACGATCGCTGCCTCGGTCCGTGGCGACGAGGAGTTCGCCTCGTTGATCGTCAAGCTCGGGCCGAAGCTCCAGCCCGGAAGAATCGACTGGCTCAGCTCGTCGGGAACCCAGCGCCCGGGCCGCAGCTGGTCGACCCACCAGTGCGCCCAGTCTGCCCACGGCAGCCCTGGCCGTACGTTCGCCACAGCACCCCTTCCGTCGTCGGGAGCCCTCATCGCCCTGCGGGTTCTCCAGGGACACGGACCTCAGTCGGCGTGGAGCTGCGTGCGACCGCTCCATCCCGGCCCACCACCTTCGCGTGCCGCCCACGGCGCCACGAGCCTCCAATTGGTCGGAACACCGTCCGAGACCCGGGCGGCACACACGGTGAGGAGGGCCCGCGTCTCGGCGGCGCCGGCGGCCCGCCGAGGTGGGCCACGGGGTCGGGCCGCCAGAGGAGTGGCCGGGGCGAGGGGTCTCCAGGTGGTGGTGGGCGCTCAAGGGCGGGTCCGTCGACGACACGGCTGGAGATCACGTCGGGTCAGCCGGGGCGTTCCCAAGCACGCCGTCATGCGCCGGGGAGGGGACGGCTGCGATTTGTGCTGTCCGACCGGCTGGTGACCGTCGCGGTAGCGGTCGAGGGTCCATGCCTCAAGCCGTCACCGGGGACCCAGTGGCCGCTACCCACAGCACTCGCCCCGGTGCGTTCCGCCTCAGGTGGGGAGAACGTCATGACGCGGTCGTTTCTCGACCACAGTGTCGTGCACGGTCCACCGCAGGTCGGGGAACGTCGCGAACATGCCGGCGGGGACGTCGGCGAGGCCGCTGCGGCCGGGCCCCTGGCGGGGTAGCGGGTTGTGCTCGACGAAGTCCTCCGCGACCAGTCCCTCGAGCGCCGGGCCGAGATTTTGGGCGTTGATGACCTCCTCGATGAACCGTCGCGCCGCCACGCGCGCGGCGTCGGGGGTGTCGAGGGCGGGGCCGCTGTCACGGGCGTCGGCGCCGACGGTGGTGGTGGTGGACAGGGCGAACCTCACGGGTGCAGTGGTGGATTTCAGAGGGGGAGTTTGTGGGCGAGGATTCCGGGGCCTTCGGCTCGACCGGACACGATGCGGGCGAACTCCACGGCGTCGATCTCCCGTCGGTTGCCGGCGTCGGCAGACCGGCGCGGAACGCGCCGCCGGCAGGCCCGGTCAGGGTGAGCCGGGAGGGCCGGTCGTGGCGGCGGGACCATTCGGCGAGGATGTCGGCGACGATGCGCCTATCGTGCTCGGCAGACAGTTCCGGGGACGTCCCGGTCGCACCGGCGATGTCCATCCGGCGCATCCACACGTCGCGGGTGAACCCCATGTCGAACAGGTAGCTCAGCGGCTGCCAATCCGATGTGGACTCCGAGCCCCGTCCCGATCGGGAGCAGCGGGAGCGCGCGCGTCGGCGCGGGCAGACTGGCGCGGGCGCGCAGGGCCGCCGCCGCGCGTGATTGCCAGCGCTGGGCGAGTGTATCGGTCGTCCACTCCCGGCGGGCACGCAGCTGGGCCTCGTTGAGGCCGTCGACCCAGTGCTCGCCGCCGATCCGCGCAGTCAACCGGGGACCGGTGACGACCTGGCGCGCGAACTCGAGCGGGTTGGCTTGGGCCTGCGCGGAGGCGATGAGGTGCACGACGATGTCCCGCACGTTCCATCGGGCGCAGTCGGTTGGCATCGCCCACTGCGACGGCGTGAGGGTTCGGAGCTGACCCAGCAGTCGGGCGTTTTCCGTCGCGGTGAGCTGCATCGCCTCGTCGTGGTCGATGGGCGGGATGTCGCCGATCGAGCGTGAGGTCTGGAGCTGCTCGCCGCGACGTCCGGGCTCGGAGCGACGGTGTGATCGCCCTGCTCGCCCACGACACCGGCGCGTCGGGGCTGCTTTGGTGGAACCGGGACGAGCTCGCCGCGGGCAGGGTCGACGGATTGGTCCTCGACCCCTTCCACTCCCCCGGCGCGACCCGCAACGCTCACCCCCGCACCGGGAATGAGCTGATGTCCGGGGTGCGCGATCAGCACCCGCACGCGCGGCTGTGTCGACGGCACGTGAAAACTGACTGTGAGACTGCTGGAGCCGGTCTGGAGCGGCCGTGATGGGCTGGCGGCGAGACGGCGGGCGTGACTCGAAAACTGACTGGCCTGGTGCCTTTCGTGGGGACTTGTCCGCCCGCTGTCCTCGACGCCGGCCCGGCCGGGAGCAGCTGGCTTGATCAGGAGCATGACCGCCAGTAGCCGCTGGCGTGTCCCATCACAGTCCTGCCGAGTCTCCCGAACCGGACCGGAGCCACGTCCGTCCCGGTCAGAGGAGAACGCAGTTGCCCATCCTCGCAGAGCAGGTCGAGGTCGTCATCGGCGTCGACACCCACAAACACACCCACACTGCCGCGGTCGTCGCGGCCGCCACCGGCGCCGTCCTGGTCGAGAAGACCGTGCCCGCCGACCCGGCTGGCTATCGGGCGCTGGTCGAGCTCGCCGAGGCGCACGGCCCGCTGCGGGCCTGGGCGATGGAAGGCTCCGGTGGCTACGGCGCCGGCCTGGCCGCCCACCTCGCCCAGCACGATGAGCTCGTCGTCGAGCTCGACCGACCGGCGCGCCCGGCCCGGCGGGCCGGCGCGAAGTCCGACCCGATCGACGCGATCCGGGCCGCCCGGGACGCCCTGGCCCGCACCCAGCTGGCGCAACCGCGCGCCAGTGGCCAGCGGGCGGCACTGCAGGTGCTGCTCACCGCCCGCCGGGCCGCGGTCGACGCCGCCGTCGACGGGCAGAGCCAGCTGCACGCCCTGGTCGTCACCGCTCCCGAGCAGGTCCGGGCCCGCTTTCGTGGCCTGTCGACCCGCGCCATGATCGCGGGTGCGCTGCGGCTACGACCCGCGCACCACGCCGGTGATGTGCACGTGTTCACCGCGATGACCACCCTGAAGGCCATCGCCCGGCGCGTCCAGACGCTCGAGGACGAAGCCACCGAGCACGAGAAGGCCATCCGCAAGATCGTGTCGGCCTGGCGCCCGGATCTGCTTGCGCTGACCGGGGTCGGCCCGATCGTCGCCGCCACCGTGCTCGCGGCCTGGTCGCACGCCGGGCGCTGCCGCGACGACGCCGCGTTCGCCATGCTCGCCGGCACTGCTCCGATCCCCGCCTCGTCCGGGAAGACGGTGCGCTACCGGCTCAACCGCTCCGGCGACCGGCAACTCAACCGCGCCATCTACACCGTCGTGATCACCCGGCTACGACTCGATCCCGCCACCCGCGCCTACGCCGAACGTCGACGAGCCGAGGGCAAGACCGACCGCGAGATTCCGACGCTGCCTCGGCCGCTACGTCACCCGCCAGCTCTACCGGCAGCTCGAATCCGCGCCCCTCACAGCCCCGAGTTCCGCATAATTCGCCCGGTCTAGAGCCCGTTTTGGTGCGCTGACCTGCGGAGATGTGGGTGCGCGCCCGTGTAGGGCGTGTCTCTAGTGGTGAGGGCGGAGCGGGGGTCAGCCGGACGTGGCGGCGAGCTCGAGCATCTGCGGGGGTGGGGTGATCTCGAGCGCGGTGAACAGGTCGCGTTGGGGCTTGGTCAGCTCGGTGCGCTGCCGGAAGGTCCCGGTCGGGCCGGTGAAGGTGCCGGCGTGGAGCCGGTCGAGCTCGCGGCGCATCACCGGCCAGGTCTGGCCGGTGGTGGTCTCGGCGACCCGGATGAGCAGCAGCGCCAGCCAGCACAGCTGGACGTGGGCGCGGATGCGGTCCTCGCGGTGGTGGAACACCGGGCGCAGCTCGAGGGTGGTCTTGAGGTCGCGCCAGCCGCGTTCGACCTCGAGCAGCTGCTTGTAACCGGCGGCGACGTCGGCGGCCGGGAGTTTCGGGTCCGAGCAGCGCAGCAGCCACTTCCCATCCAGCTTGGCCTCGGTGGCGATCGCGGCCTGGTCGACCCGCAGTCGCCCGCCGCGGTCACGGCGCAGGTAGCGCCGCCACCCCGGAGAGGCCTTCAGGCTGCCGACGAACTCGTCGCGGCGGCGCTGGCTCCAGCCATCGGAGCCCTCGATCATCCCGGTGAGCTGGGCGACGAGCTCGTCGCGCACGGCGGCGTCGCGGGTGGCCCGCTCGGGGTTGTGACAGACGATGAACCGGTCGACGGTCTGCGAGTCGTCGGGGGCCGGGTTGACGTCCTTGACGCGCAGGTTCCCGGCCACGGTGCGGTAGCGACCGGGCCGGGCCAGCGCGGCGGCGGCCTCCGCGGTGGGGTGGCGCAGCCGTTCGGCCTGGATGTAGTGCCCGGCGCCGGTGCGCAGCACCCGGCGGTTGTGCTCGGAGGCGAACCCGCGGTCGGTCACCCACACCATCCGCGCCAACGACCAGTCCCGCAGGTCCGCCCGCACCTGGTCGATCATGGTCACGTCGGCGGTGTTCCCGGGCCAGGACCAGCAGCGGATCGGGATCCCGCCGCGGGTCACCGCCATCCCGACCACCACCTGCGGACGGTCTTCGCGGTGATCCTTGGAGTGCCCGAAGGTGCGGAACGACCCCAGCCCGACCGCGGCCGGGTCGTCGGCGGCGACTGGCTCGCCGCGGGTGTCGCGGCTGGTGGGCTCGTCGGCGGTGTCCCGCTCCCAGTAGGTGGAGGTGGAGTCGAAGAACACCAGGTCCACCTCGAGGTCGAGCAGCGTGGCGGTCGACCAGAACACCTGCCGGGCGAGCTTGTCGCCGACCTCGCCGAGCCGGTCCATGGCCCGGTAACAGGCGTCGTCGCTGGTCTCGACCAGCCCGTCGATGTGCACGTCGTGGTTGACCCACTCCGCGGCGGCCAGCTTCGAGGCCGGCGCCAGCGCCCGGTTGGCCACCATCGCGAACAGCACCCGCTCGAGGGCCTCGTCGTCGCGGGGCCGACCCCGGCTTCGGCGGGGCCGCGCCTCGCGCAGCGCGGTATCGATGCCCAGCCGGCGCCACAACGCATCCAGCACCCAGGTCCCGCCGATCGGCCGGGACTCGCAGAACACCAGCTCCGGGCCCTCGGCGGTGGCGGCCAGCGCCTCGCCCGGGGTCAGCAGCCGCGACAGCGAGGCGATCAGTCGCCGGATCGCGTCGCGGTCGAGCTGGTCCTCGCGGCCGAACCGGTAGAGGATCTTCGGGACCGACCGGCCCTGCTCCGCGTCCCACTGGTTGTGGGCCAGCTGCAGGTAGCGCACCTCGCCGTGCTTGCCCCGCCGCGCGGTCGTCTTCAGGTACATCGCTCTAGAGCATAGCGCCTAGACACCCTCTGTCCAGCTTAGACAGACTTACCCGTGTCTCTAGGCAATCCAGGGTCCAGGCCCCGTCTGTCCGGCGCTGACCAGCACCTTCACCTCGTCAGAGTCTCCAGAACAGCCGAATTACGCGGAACTCGGGACAGCCCTTGACGCGTCATAGGAGCGTCCCCGGCGCGGCATCCGAATTTTGACCCCTCTGGGCCGTGACCCTGGCTCACACCGAGCTGGGGAGGGCGAAGGGTGTTGTGCGTGGAGGACTGGGCAGAGATCCGCCGGTTGCATCGGTCAGAGCGGATGCCGATCAAGGTGATCGCGCGGGTGATGGGGTGTTCGAAGAACACGGTGAAGGCGGCGTTGGCCTCGGATGAGCCGCCGAAGTACGCGCGTGCTGCGGCGGGCTCGATCGTCGACGCGGTCGAGCCGCGGATCCGGGAGTTGCTGGCGGCGTGGCCGACGATGCCGGCGACGGTGATCGCGGAGCGGATCGGCTGGACGCGCTCGATTCGGGTGCTCTCGCGGCGAGTGGCCGAGCTGCGCCCGGTGTATCTGCCGCCGGACCCGGCCTCGCGCACCCAGTACGTGGCCGGCGAGATCGGCCAGCACGACTTTTGGTTCCCCGACATCGAGATACCGGTTGGTTTCGGACAGACCCGCACCGCGTCCGGGCTGCCGGTGCTCACGATGATCACCGGGTATGCCCGGTGGCTGTCCGCGGTGCTGGTGCCGGCGCGCCGAGGATCTGTATGCGGGGTGGTGGCAGCTACTGACCGGGCTGGGCGCGGTGCCGCGGGTGCTGGTCTTCCGACGGCGAGGGCGCGGTCGGGCGCTGGCGGGGCGGGCGCAGCGAGCTCACCGCGGACTGTCACGCGTTCCGCGGCACGCTCGGCGCGAAGGTGCACATCTGCCGGCCCGCCGACCCGGAGGCCAAGGGGCTGCTCGAGCGGGCGCACGACTACCTGGAACGCTCGTTCCTGCCTGGGCGAAGCTTCGCTTCGCCGGCCGACTTCAACACCCAGCTGGGCGCCTGGCTGGCCACGGTGAACCGGCGTCCGCGCCGCGCGCTGGGATGTGCCCCGAGCGAGCGGATCGCCGCGGACCGCGCCGCGATGCTGGCGTTGCCGCCGGTGGACCCGGCGACCGGGTGAAGTTCCTTGATTGCCGAGCGCGAGGCCGAGCGTAAGGTTCACCCCGTTGCTGCGCCCAGATCCCGCGCAGCCCGGAGTTGATCAGCGATGGTCCACCCACGCCCAGGACCGCGCGTTGACCACCGGTGACCAGTATTGCGGGCTGTGCCAGCGACCGATCGTCGCTGGCCGCGCTCAATACGTGGTGATCCGGGACTCGTCGGTCATCCACCCCGATGATCCGAGCATGGACGGGCGGCGGGTGCTCGCCGCGTGCACCGCCGAGCACGTGGCCGCCCTACGAGCCGCCGCCCCGCACTGGTGCGACGAGCAACTGTGGTTCGGGCAGCTCGCCCGCGCCCAGCAGCAAGCACACCACGGTGCCCCACTGCCCGTGGCGACCATTGCCCGCCGAGCCGGCCTGAGCCTCGAACAGGCCCGGCGCCCTCGAGCACCGCCGGCGGCGCTCGTTGCGGGCGCGGCGGTCCGGGGCGTGAGCCATATCCGGTCCGTGCCGTCGCGTCCCCCGGCCGGCTGAGGTGGTGTCAGGCACGGGACGACCGCTCATCCGCCCGGTGCCCCGCCCGTCGCCAGGCCGGGGCTTCGACCTCCACGACGTCCTTGCCTACCGTGAAAACGGGCGAATCCAGCGCGCCTCAAGAGATGTTGGCGAGTGTGCCGGCCGACCTGACCTACCCGGCTGTCCCCCGACGCTCCTCGTGACCACGAGTTGAGCGGGGTCCGTCGTTCGCGGGTGACGACGAAGCGGAGGCGGGTGCTGGGCCCGGTGGCGTTGGTGTGCGACGACAGCGTGATCATGTCGGGCCGTCGGTGGAGGCGGTGGGCCCTCCCGGGCAGGGCTGACATCCATCCCGGCAGGGCCACCTTCGACCACCATGTCGCAGATCCTGCAGATCATCACACTGGCCCTGCTGCTGCCCATCGTGCCGATCCTCGGGCGGCTCTCCGACCGGGTCGGCCGCCGACCGATCATCATCACCGGTTGCCTGCTGCTGCTGGTGCTCTCGTGGCCCTCGATCCTGCTGCTGCAGACCGGCAGCACCGTCGGCGTCCTGGGCGGCCTGATCCTGCTGGGCCTGACGCTGGTCTGCTTCGAGTCGACGATGCCCTCGACGCTGCCCGCGCTGTTCCCGACCGGGGTCCGCTACGGCCTGCTCGCCATCACCTTCAACGTCGCCGTGTCCCTGTTCGGCGGCACCACCTCGGTGATCGTCCAGGGGCTGATCAGCCTCACCGGATGGCTGACCATGCCCGCGGTCTACCTGACGTTCGCCGGCATCGTCGGGGCGGTCGCCGTGTACTACTTGCCCGACTCGAACGCCCGGCCACTGCCTGGCTCACACCCGGCCGCGACCTCGGACGAAGAAGCCCGCGAACTCGCCGCAGCCTCCGGGTAAGCGGACGGTGCCCGGCGCCTTCCGGGACCGAGGACACCACGCACCCGCCCGTCGCTGACGCGCTGCTCGGGACCGGACGCTGACGCGCGACACACCGCTGACAGAGGGGGACCACGCCACGCGTACGCCGATGCGCACCTTCGTCGCATGATGAGGACGCTGGCCCGGCCGGCTGCGCCCGAGGTGGCCTCCGCGCGGGGCCGGGACCGGATGCCCGCACTCGCCGCGGGTGCCGGCGCAGTGGATGGGCCTCGTCCTAGCGGCCGCAGTGCACCGGGCGATGCCCGACGATGCGTGGATCACGCTGGACTACGCCCGCAACCTCACCCACGGGCCCTGGACGCTCGGTCGCCGGGCAGCCGAACACGAACACTCGGACCAGCCAGCTGAACGCGTGGCTGCTCGGCGCGGGACTCTTCGTCGTCGACCGCCCCGTCGTCCCGGTCGCCGTGGTCCTGGCCGCGTGCCTGCCCATCACCCGGGTGGCAGACCACCGCGATGGCCCGTCGTCACGGCGCTCGGGGTGCGGCCGGGACCGCCGCGGTGGTGGTGACCGGACGCTCGGGGGACGACCATGGTGCGAGTCTGACGATCGCGTCGATGCCCGTTGCCGATCGAGCGTGGGCCAGGGGCCGCTCATGCCTGGTCGTCCATCGGCTGACCTGTGAGCCCGTCCCCGGTTTCCTTGGGCGCGTTCTTCGGACGTGTCGCTCGGTGGGTAAGGAAGTCTGGACCGTGCGTCACGAGGTATGCCCGGACGGTGGTGAGCGGGCACCGTGAGCTGAGCCTGGATGCACGTGCGCCGTAAGGTGCTGATGTTCGAGTGGAGGTGAGAGACCCTCGCCGCTGCCGTCGCGGGCCAGATCGGAGACCCCTGGTCGAGGCGGGCCTCGTCGCCGCGTTCGGGCCACAGCGCGAACGCCACCACCTCGGTCTCGACCAGGAACGCCCCGTCCTTCCACACCCACCCGGTCTCTGACAGCGGGTTAGCGTGCCCGGGGCCCGCGCTAGTGTGCGGGTGGAACACCCCGGGCACGCCCCCGACGGGTACGACCGGGCGGGCCGTTCCTCGAGGTCAGAGGGAACGGCCAGGGGTCCGGTCATACCAGACTTGTGTGGGCTGTGCTTCCGCGCCAACGAAGGGCGCGAGTTACCGGGGACCGGGGCAACATCCGTCATGAATGACGTTACGCCGTCTGTCCTCCTGTCGACGACCCCGCGAAACTCCGACTCCTCGCAGTGTTCGCTTAGCTCCGGATCATCCTGCCAGGACGTTCCTCAACCCCGACTCGCCGGCCCCGTGGCGTGGCCGCGATGTCTGCAATTCGGGCCGCTCGGCACCGCGTGACGGTAGTGACCATGTGGGCGCGGACCGACCTGCTGAGCTGGACGAGGAGACGCACCACCCCGGGGCCCACCACCGACCGAATCGACCCCGGGGACGAGCGCTCACACGGTGCCGGTGTCGGTTCCGGTGGCCGCGCAGCGTGGGCAGTTCGCGGTCGCGCACCGGTAGGTGTCCGTGCCCGGGTGATAGACGCGCTCGCCCGCGTGGTCCGCGTCCTCGGTGACGTCCAGGTCGTCCGCGTCGTGCCCGGCGGTGCACACGAGCGGGCCGGTCCCGTCGCCGGGACCGTGCTCGATCACCGGGGCGTTGATGACGCTCCGCGCAGTGTCGTTTAGCCGATGTCGCGGTCCTTGCCGAGCACGTTCGTGTACGTGTGGTGCACGAAGTTGTGGGAGTGCTTCCATCCCTCGGCCGGCGAGGCGGAGTCCCACTCCCACGTGGAGGAGTGGATCTCGGGGTCGTTCATCCAGTCCCACTGTCCGTGCAGGACGTTGTGGCCGATCTCCATGTTCTCCAGGATCTTGGCCACCGATAGTGCCGCCGTGCCGCCGACCCAGGCGGGAGGCAGGATCGAGACGAGGAGCAGGGCGCGCCCGCCGGTCTCGAGGCCGCGCTGCACCGCGATGACGCGCCGGATGTAGCGGGCGTCGTCGTCGCCCAGGTCGTCGATGACCCGGCGGCGGATCGCGTCGAGCTCGGCGCCGAACTGCTCGACCTCGGCGGCCGAGAGGTGCGCGGTCGTCGGGGTCGTCGTCGTCGTCGAGGCCGCTGTCGGCTCGGCCGGGACGTGGACGACGTCCGGCCGGGACGCGGCGGGGGATCGAGCGGCGCGGGTGTCCGGGCGGGGAATGGTGGTCGTGCTCATGAGCCTCCGTGACCTGAGTGGTCGTGTCGATCGGCGCCGTTGGCAGCGATCGTGAAGGCGAGGAGCACGGGGACTGGGCACCTGCTCGCCGGGCGACGGTGCGTGCTGTGCACCACGCGTCGCAGCAATGGGATACCCAGATCCGGGACCGGCACGCGCGGACGAGGGCCAGCGCACACCACAGCGCGGGGGGGGCGTTCCACGTCCCGGGGCGGTTGGGCCTCACCCGCTCCCGGGACTGCGCTGCCGGGTGAGGACGAGACGGGTCCCCTCGACGCCGGAGGTCAGCGCGACGTGGTCGACGAGCGCGCGGATCATCGCGAGGCCCCGCCCTCGACGGGTGGGGCCGGTGGCCGCGGGAACCTGCCAGTGCCCGTCGTCCCGGACGGTGATGACCAACCGGTCCGGGAGCTCCCGCGCGCTCAGCGTCATGGTGCCCACGGCCCCGACGTCGGTGAACGCGTGGTCACAGCAGTTCTCCAGCGCCTCGGACGCCGCGAGGACGAGAGCGTCGACGGTGTCGTGGTCGAGGTCCTCGCCGGCGAGCCACACCCCGAGGGCACACGCAGGCGGGGCACGTTCGCTGCGCGAGCCGCCGAGCTCAGCAGGAGCGGGGAAGGCCACTCCGGGGAACGTCGATCGGACGACTCCCTGTCCGAGGCCACGCACCGAGGTGCCGGGTGGGCCGTTCGTCGAACCCCGCGCGGGGTGTGACCCACGCGGTCCGCCCCATGCGGCCGCCCCTGGCCAGGTCCAGGAAGTGCCCCCGAGGGGCGACGACGACCCGCGCGGAGCGGGCCACCGGTGACGCGACGCCGAGAGGGCGTAGTCGGCGAAGCGTTGGTGCTCCTGGCGGAGTTGGCCCCGGACCCCCGGCGAGCCCCGTCCCCTCTCCTCGATGGCGGAGTTCCCATGAGTGTCGTCGTGAGTGTCGTCGTGATCGTCGTCGTCGTGCTGGCTGCCCTGGTGCTCGCCGGGACGAGCGTGCGGCTCGTGCAGCAGTACGAGCGGGGTGTCGTGCTGAGGCTAGGCCGTCTCCTGCCGGAGATCCGTCAGCCGGGCCTGCGCCTGTTGGTGCCGTTCGCGGACCGGATGGCGAAGCTGTCCGTGCAGACCGTCGTGCTCGCCGTGCCGTCGCAGAGCACCATCACCCGCGACAACGTGACCATCGGGGTCGACGCGGTCGTCTACTTCCGCGTCGACGACCCGGTCCGAGCGGTGATCAACGTCCAGAACTATCTCCAGGCGACCTCCCAGGTGGCGCAGACTTCGTTGCGCTCGGTCATCGGTCGCGCCGATCTGGACACGCTGCTCTCGGACCGGAATCGCATCAACGGCGAGCTCAAGGACGTCATCGATGCGCCCACCGAGGAGTGGGGCATCAGCATCGACCGCGTGGAGATCAAGGACATCTCACTCCCGGAGAGCATGCGACGGTCGATGTCGCGCCAGGCCGAGGCCGAGCGCGACCGACGGGCCCGGGTGATCAACGCCGACGGCGAGCTGCAGGCGTCGACCAAGCTCTCCCAGGCCGCGGCGACCATGGGCGACACCCCGGGCGCGCTGCAGCTGCGGCTGCTCCAGACCGTGACCGACGTGGCCTCGGAGAAGAACAGCACGCTGGTGATGCCGTTCCCGGTCGAGCTGCTGCGATTCTTCGAGCACACGAGCGGTGGGCCCGCTGCCGCCTCGGCGAGCCCGGCGAGCACGTCCGCGTCGCCTCCGGACGGTGACCTGGCCGACCCCGACCTGCTCTCGCTCCCGACGACGTTGCCGACCGACGGCACGGCACGCCCCACGGTGACGAGCACCCCTGACGTGGAGTCGATCGCCGTCCCCGCGCCCCGCACGGCCGCGCGCAGCGCGGAGGAGAGGACGACGTGACGTCGACCGAGCCCGACACGTTCGCGCCGGGCGATCCGGACCGCGTCCGCGGTGATCACGCGGCCGCGCCGGACGGCCAGGGGTGTCCCGCCTGCCCGCACCGGTGGGAGGCCCACGACGCCCTCGGACGCCGCTTCTGCACCGCCACCCGCGACGTCGGGTGGAACCGCGGCTGCATCTGCCGCTGAGACGCACCAGGCGTCCGGGGGTCGTCCGGCTCGCCAGGTGACCCTCGGCCTGGCGGGGCTACACGGACGGTGGCAGGCCGGGATGCACGCCGCCATCGGGTGGCCGGCCCCGTCGGACGACCTGCCGGTCACCCGCTCGCGATCCGCGGTGAGGACGGTGGCGTCGATCGTGCGTTCGACCCCGGCGCGGGCCAGATCGGTCAGTCGCATCCCACGCCGGCGGGCGTGGGCGCGGAGAGCGGTGAACGCGTCTTCGGGAGCGAGGTCGGTCTGTCTGGCGAGCACGCCCGCTGAGAACCTCGCCCACCTCGTCGACCCTCACCGAGCGGCCGGTGGTGTCCCGGATGTCGACCTCGACGAAGGTGTAGGGCTTCGCGCCGGCGGTGAGGCGCTCGGGTGTGTGCGCCCAGGGCTGCAGGCTCCAAGCTCACCCAGAACGTGCTCACCGGCCCGACGCTGCCGTCGTTCACGACCGAGTTCATCCGCCTGTGCGCTGAGGACCGCCAGGAGGAGTACCGCCAGGAGGACTGGATCGCCCTCGAGGTCGTCGCGGCCGTACTCGTCGTTCATCAGCGGCTTGAAGCGCTGGACCTCTCCCTGGGCGACGCGGCCAACCCTCCGCTCGGAGGTTCACCATGCGCACCGAGTAGGGAGGCCTGCTGGCACCATCGGCGGGTATGAGCGACGACCGCACAGCGCACTCCCGCCTGCTCGCGGTGGCGGTCGACGCCCGCGACCCCGAGGCGCTCGCCGGGTTTTGGTGCGCGGTGCTCGGGTCGTCGGTCATCGACCGCAAGGACGACGCCCACGGCACGCGCTATGTCGACGTCGCCCTGCAGCCCGGGACGGTGCTGCTGTTCCAGCAGGTGCCCGAGGACAAAGCGGGCAAGAACCGGGTGCACCTCGATGTGGTCGCCGTCGAGCTCGACCAGGCGGCGGAGGTGGAGCGGCTGCGGGAGCTCGGGGCGACGGTGCTTGACGAGGCGCCGGACCATCCCTGGATGGTCATGGCCGACCCCGAGGGCAACGAGTTCTGCGTGCTGCCGCCGGGCCACGGCTGAGCGGCGTTCGAGCACGCCACAGCCCGGGCGTCCCGGTCGTCATCGAGCAGGCCAAGGGTGTCCTCGCCGAGCGCCACGATCTCGACCTCGGAGCTGCATTCGGACGGCTGCGCAGCCACGCCAGGAACCACGGCCAAACGTTGACCGTCGTGGCCCGAGCCGTCCTCGACAGATCGCTCGACCCCGGGTGAGCGTTCCGCCAGACGCGGGAGGCCAGCACGTCATCTCGACGCTGGTGCGGGGGACGACCGCGACCGACTCGCCGTCGCGACCGACTCGTTGACAGGACAGGCGATCCGCGCCACGCGGGCGTGAGCAAGGCCCGTGCGTGATCTCCGTGCTGGTCTCCACCAGGTGCGCGGCCGGCACCGCGTAGGTGAGGGTGTCGGGTTCGTCGACGAGGCAGCGGCGGAGCGAGTCGATCCGGTCCTCGTGGGTCGTGACTCTCACCGGCACGACAGTCATGCTCGGGCCTGGCTGCACGAGCAGGGCACCACACTCGCGGAGGCATCCGGACCCCGCTCGGCCGCTCGATCACCGTCGGCCCCTCGCCGACCGCGGCGACGGCGCGCCCCACCTGCACACTGGGGACGTGGCGCTCGACGACGAGGAGCTCGCCGCTCCCGACCCGTGGCGTGGCTTCCGGCACCTGATCGAAGGGATCTTCGAGCTGCACGCCCGTGTCGCCAGGTTCACCGAGGCGTTCGCCTCGACGTTCCCCGAAGCAGCCGACGTCGCCGCGAAGCGCGGCCACAGTCTGCGGGCGACCGCCGAGCTCGTGCGCCGGGCCAGTCGGATTGGGTCCCTGCGCCCCGAGTTCGCCGTCGGCGACTTGGTCCTCGTGCTCACGCCGACCGGGGTATGCGCGGCGCGGCGTCCCGACGGTTCGCCACGCTCGTGATCCAGGGGCTCGAGGGCGCCTCACGGGCTGACTCCCGCGGCACGGCGCCTCGGGATCGGACCTGGTGGAGACGGCCGCGATGCGGAACAGTGGTCGTGTGACCCCCGGCCGGCCGCTGGTACGACGTCTTCACGTCGACCTGTGCCGCCTCGCCGCGACCACCTGTCGCCCGGGTCCCGCCGCCCGCGCTCCTGATCCGGCCTCGCCGCGCGGCATGTGACCTCCCGGCTTCCCGGCCGGTGCGTGTCCGCAGGCCCGATGTCGCCCGCTCCGCGCCCGTGGCCCTCGCCGCCGACGCCAGAGCTCGGCCGGCGAGCAGGGCGCCCCACCGAAATGGCTGTCCGATGACGCTCCTGTCCGATCCCGCCGGCACTGCACCTGTCTCTCCCGCCCGCCCTGTCACCCCGGCCCGCCCGCTGGCGTCCCGCCGGCCTGTCGCGCCGGCCTTTCTGCTGCGGCGCGCCGTGGCCGTGGCCGTCGCGAGCCTGGACCACGTCGACGGGACCGTCCCGCTCGAGGTCCGCCGACGCATCGATCAGATGCTCCGGGTTGCCGTGGACCGCCACCTCGCGCGGGTCGGCGAGGACGGCCCGGTCGCCGCCGTTCCCGCACTCCGCGTGGCCTGCGCGCACCTCGCCGCCGGGGACCTCGAGGACGCCTACCTCGCGCTGCTCACCGCGCGCGACCTGCTGCGATGAGCCGGTCCGGGGCCCGCCGCCACGCGACGCAACCCGCGGCGCCGTGCGGGTGCACGACGGCGCCACCGACAATATGACCATCGTCGATGACACCGCCACCGCCGTGGTCGACTCCTCGCCCGAGACGTTGGGCCTCGCCGAGCGGCTGCTGCAGGTCAAGGTACGGCTGAAAGTGCGGGGGCGTCCGGCTCCTGCAGCGCGCCGAGCGCCTCCTGCGGCGCTCGAGCAGCCCGCGCCCGCGGGCCGTGCTGCGCGTGACCCCATGTGACCCCAGCGCCGCGGGCCGTGGCCCACACTCGCGCGGGTGACCGTCGTCCTCGTCCACGGCAATCCCGAGACCGCCGCCGTCTGGGATCCGCTCGTCGCCGCGCTGCGCGAGGCCAGCATCACCGACGTGGTCCCGCTCTCCCCGCCGGGCTTCGGGGCGCCGGTGCCGCCCGGGTTCGAGGCGACCGTCGACGGCTACCGCGACTGGCTCATCGCCGCGCTGGAGCGCCTCGACGGGGCCCCTGGACGTCGTCGGGCACGACTGGGGCGGCGGCCACGTCGCCACCGCCCTCATGGAACGTCCCGAGCTGGTGCGGAGCTGGGTGAGCGACGTCCTGGGCATCTTCGAGCCCGACTACGTCTGGCACGACCTCGCGCAGGCCTGGCAGACGCCCGGCGTCGGCGAGGAGCACATCGCGGCGATGCTCGGCGGGCCCGCGGTAGCGAAGGCGCAGCGCATGACCGGACTCGGCATCTCCCCGGAGGTGGCGGAGCGGCTGGCCGCCGGCCAGGACGAGGCGATGCAGGCGTGCGTGCTGCGCCTCTACCGGGACGCCGCGCAGCCGGCGATGGCCCGGCGCGGGGAGGCACTGGGACGGCTGGCGGCGCGGCCCGGGCTCGCCATCCTCGCCACCGAGGACCACTTCGGCGGGCACGAGTCACTGCGCCGCCGGGCCGCGGAGCGCGCGGGCGCGCAGGTCGCAGAGCTCCGGGGCCTGGGGCACTGGTGGATGGTGCAGGATCCGGACCGCGGCGCGGGGGTCCTGACGGCGTTCTGGGCGGGCCTGGACGGGTAATCCGGGAGATGGTCAAGCCCGACTTCCGCAGTTGGTGGGCAGTCGTAGCCCCCGGATCTTCGGGTTGACCTGCGCGAATGGGCGCGCGGCGACGATCGAGGCGTGTGCCTATGGCGCCGCGGCCGAGGACTGGAGCTGTTTGCCCTGGTCAGGCTGGGTCTAGGTGGGTGATCCGGGGTGGCGGCGTCGCATGCCCGACAAATACCGGCTTGTGCGGTGGTGAGTTCGGTGGTCTGGGCGACCCGACCGGCAGGCCCAGCGAGGGTGACTTGGTGGTGTCGGCCGAGCTCGCGGGCGATCCGGAGCCAGGTCCCTCCGGTGCGGGCTTCGGCGACCCGGATGAGTAGCAGCGCCAGCCAGGACAGCAGTACGTGGGCGCGGATGCGCGGTTCGAGCCGGTGGAACACCGGGCGCAGCTCATGGACTTCAGGTCCCGAAACCCGCGCTCGGCCCCGAGGAGGTTCTTGTAGCCCAGCGCGACGTCCTCGGCCGACAGATCCGGGTCGGAGGTCGAGAGCAGGTACTTGCCGTCCAGCCTCGCTTCGGCGACGACCTTGCGCCGGTCGATCGCGAGTCGTCCGCCCGCGCTCTGGCGCAGGTAGCGGCCCAGCGCGGGGTGCTCGCGCAGCGCGCACTCGGCCTCGAGGTGCGCGGCTTGTTCGGCGACGGCCTTGCGTTCGGCGCGCTTGCGGCAGCCGTGCTCGTCGTGGTGGGGTTCTTGCGGCTGCGGGCCTGATCGGCGGCGCGGGCGCGGGCGGCGGCGATGCGATCGAGCTCGCTGGCGACCCGGGGGAGCGCGGCCTCGCGTTGGGCGGCGTCGCGGGCGGCCTCCTCGGGGTTGTAGCAGACGATCCAGCGGGTGCCCGGGGTCTCGGCGAGCTGGACTTCCTTGACACGCAGGTTGTCGCCCACCGGGCGGTAGCGACCTTGGCGGGCCAGGACCTCCCGGGCGCGTGCCGAGCCGTCGCGCATCCGCTCGCCGGCGATGTAGTTCCCGCCGCCGCGTTGCAGGTAGGCCAGGTTCTGCGTCGAGGAGAACCCCCGGTTGACCACCGTGAACACCCCGACCGAGGCGCCAGCCGCGTAGCCCGCCACGCGGACCTCGGGGAGGAGGGCCTGGTCGCCTGCGTTGCCCGGCCAGCACCAGCAGCGCACCGGGATGCCCTCGCGGGTCACCGCCAGCCCGATGATGATCTGCGGCAAGTCCGGGCGGTGGTCCTTGCAGTGACCGTAGCGGCGGAACCCCGCCCCACTGCTCTCTCGGTTGCCGTCGCGCTCGCCGTCGCCGTCGCCCTCGCTGGGGCCCTCGTCGGTGCCGCCGCTGGGTGCGGAGCCGGGGGTGTCGCGTTCGAAGTAGGTAGAGGTGGAGTCGAAGAACAGCAGGTCGACTTTCCCGCCCTCGGAGTACTACGGCGACTCCACCCCGTCCGGCCCGTTCGGTAGCGGGCGGAGTCCTTGACCAGCGCCAGGGCGCGCTTGACCGCCACGCCTAGACAACGAAGCCGGCGCGGTCGAAGCGTTTTCTTGGAGGCACCGAGGACTGCTCAGCGGCGAACGCGCCGGTAGCGTCGGGGAAGTCGCGCTCCCGGCTCCTCATGGACTCCAAGCACCGGAACGAGAGTTCCCTGGTCCCGCAGTCAAAAGGGCGCCCGCGTGTCGGCGGCCACGGCATCCTCCCCAGTGGCGGCCATCTGATCTCCCCGGTGGCGGCCACGAAGTCTCCCCAGGGACGGCCACGGTTTCTCCCCGCTGATGCCGTGTCGCCGCGGGGCGGCGGTGTTGTTGGCGGGCTCGCTGGGCCTCGACGTGATCGTCGAGCGCTCGAGGGAGCCGGCCGTGAAGACCAGCGAGGAGATCATGGAGATCTTGGAGGCCTACGACCTCACCGGTGGCCTGCGGGCGGCCGCGACCTTGGCCGGGTGTGATCACAAGACCGTCGCCCACTACGTGGCGCTTCGCGAGGCGGGCCATGCCCCGGGCGGACGCCCGCGGCGGGCCACGAGCCTGGATGAGCTGCTGCCCAAGGTCGAGGAGTGGGTGGAGCGCTCCAAGGGCGGCATCCGCGCCGATGTGGTGCACGAGAAGCTCGCCGCGATGGGCTTCGCCGGCTCGGAGCGCACCACCCGCCGGGCGGTCGCCGAGGCGAAGAAGGCCTGGCGGGCCGGCAACCGGCGGGTGTTCCGGCCGTGGGTGCCCGAGCCGGGGCTGTGGCTGCAGTTCGATTGGGGCGTCGGTCCCGGGATCGGTTCGGGCCGGCGGGAGACGTTGTTGTTCTGCGCGTGGCTGGCGTGGTCGCGGTTCCGGGTGGTGCTGCCGGTTTGGGACCGCACCCTGCCCTCGCTGCTGGCCTGCCTGGACACCACGCTGCAGAGAGGGGATCGGCGGCGCGCCGACCTACGCGTTGACCGACAACGAGAAGACCGTGACCGTCGAGCACATCGCCCGGGTTCCGGTGCGCCACCCCGATGTGGTCGCCGCCGGGCGCCACTACGGCATGACCATCCGGACCTGCATGCCCGCGGATCCACAGACCAAGGGCGGCTCGGAGGCCACGGTGCGCATCGCCAAGGCCGACCTGGTGCCCACCGAGGCGAACCTGCGCGAGGACTACCGCGACTTCGCCGAGCTCGAGGCGGCCTGCGCGGCGTTCGGCGAGCGGGTCAACCAGCGTCCCCACCGCGCCACCGGCCGGGCGCCGGTCGAGATGCTCGCCGAGGAGGCCTCCCGGCTGCACATGCTGCCGGTGACCGCGGTGACCACCGCGTTCGGTGAGACCCGACGGGTCGGGTGGGACGCCACCATCTCGGTCGGCGGGGTGCGCTACTCGGTGCCGCATGAGCTGGTCGATTCCCGGGTCTGGACCCGGTTCGCCGGCGACGAGCTCGTGGTCACCCTCGTCGACCCCGGCACCGGACCCCGCGAGGTCGCCCGCCACCGCCGCGGGCAACGAGGCTGCCCGCAGATCCGCGACGAGCACTACCCCGACGGCCACCCCTCCCGTCGGACGGTGCCCGGTGACCAGCGGCGTTCCTGGCCATCGGCGGCCCGCGTCACGGGTCTGACAGGCGTCGCCGGCAAGTCGGTCAGTAGGGAGGAACCCGACAGTGATCACCCGCCCGACGGCCATGAGCTGGCCCGGCGCCCGGCGAGACGCTCGGTCGGGGCGCCGACACGAGGCCGGGGCCGCTCGGGGCGCCGGTGCAGCGCGGGCAGTTCGGGATGGTGCACGGGTAGGTGTCGTGGCCGGGATGGTAGACGCGCTGCCCGGCGCGGTCGGTGTCCTCGGTGGCGTCGAGGTCGTCGGCGTCGTGCCCGAGGACGCACACCAACGGGCCGGTGCCATCGCCGGGGCCGTGTTCGATGACCGGGGCGTCGCAGCGGCGGAACACCGACCGGCAGTGCGCGCAGCCGTCCTCGGGACCCGGGCAGAGCATGCCCGCGTCGTGGGCGTCCGGGTCCGCCTCGCACCCCGGTCCGAGCTCGCACTGCGCGGTGCCGTCGACGTGCTCGATCACCAGGCCCGGACACGGCGCGGGTCGGGTGGCCGGTGCCGGTCCTGACGGCGGTGTCACCTCCCAGCGCAGCCGCAGCTGCCCGGTGGTGCCTGCGGCGGTGTTCCCGCGTGTGCCTGCCACGGACCCGACGGTAGCGCCCGGGTCCGACACTCCCGGGCGGGCGCGCCCAAGCAACGCGCACCACGCACCGTTTCAGTACCGCGCTTCGGTCAGGGCGGGGCGGCGGGGCGGCCGGTGCTGATGGCCACGGCGAGGTCGCGGTCAGCGGCCCGGAGCGTCGCACCCCAGCGGCGGCAGGACCTGGCGGCAGCGCCTTGATCTCGAGGACCGGACGTCCGCGGTGCCCGCGGGCCAGGCCATGCAGCGGCGGCGGCGTCGCCGCCCGGCCTGCCGCGCCGCCCTGGCGGCCCCCGCCAGCCGGTCGACCCTCGGGAGCCCACCGACGCCGCCGACCCCGACGTCGAGCGCGCCGACCTCGTCGTGGCCCAGCTCGACGCGGTGACCGAGCTGGCCGCCGTGACCGAGCTGGCCGCCGTGACCGAGCTGGCCGCCGTGACCGAGCTGGCCGCCGTGACCGAGCTGGCCGCCGTGACCGAGCTGGCCGCCGTGACCGAGCTGGCCGCCGTGAGCCGACGTCGTCGCCGTGGTCGCGGCGCCGCGACGGGGCGTTCTGCGCGACCCCGCGTCGCGGCGGGCGCGGTTGTCGCGCCGGCCCGCGCGAAGCGTCCGGTCATCCCAACCTCCCGGGCCATGGTCGAACTCGTGTTCGACACCGAGGCGGGGTGGTGCCCAGGCCGCAACCGCGACCGGCGGGTGCCGGTGGGTGGCGCAGCCCGGTCAGCTCGTGGCGGTCGAGCGAAGCCGTGCTGCGGCTGTCCGACCGCACCTGCTCGCCCTCGCCCACCACCCACACGCCACGGCGTGACGACCACCTACCGGACCCGGCGGCCGGCGCTACCCCGTAGGCGGTTGCTTGCGCATCGTCACCGCGGGTCAGGAGCCGCCGTCGAGGATCTGGGAGAGGGCGTGGACCCCCCGGCTGGCGGTGGACTTCACGGTCCCGGGGCTGATCCCGGCGGCCTCGGCGATCTCGGCCTCGGACAGCCCGCCGTAATAGCGCAGCACCAACACCTCGCGCTGGCGCCGCGGCAGCCGGCCCAGAGCCGACACCACCGCCTGGTGCTCGGCGGAAAGCATCGCCAGCGACTCCGCCGACCGGGCGTGGGCGGTGTGCGGCGCGGTGTACTCCCGCGCCGTCCGCCGCCGGCGCAGCACCGAGCGCGAGCCGTTGACCACCGCGGTGCGCAGGTAGCCCAGCGCGGCGTGCTCGTCACGCAGCCCCGACCAGTGCCGGTGCAGCCCGGTGAAGGCCTCCTGCACCACGTCCTCGGCGGCCGCCGGGGTGTCCACCAGCAGCATCGCGAGCCGCACAAAGCGCATCCGGTGCTCGCGGTAGAGATCCTCGAGGGTGCGGGGGCGCTCCGGGGCGGTGTGGGCCTGCGGGGCTGGCCCCGGACCGGGCGGGGCCGGGCGGCGGACCGCTGGCGCCGCGGAGTGAACCACCGAGGCGTCGGCTCCGGTCACCGCGTCGAGCGCGTGCAAGCTGCCCAAGGTGCGCTCGATCGCGCTCTCCCCCAGTCCGATCACGTCCCCGACCATAACCAGCGCCGCCACCCCACCCGGCCAACCGCCCTCGGGCGCTCGCTCGGGCCGCTGGTTCGCGCCGGATCGATCCGCCCGGGGTGTCGCGCGTTGACGGGGCGAGGGCGTACCTCGCGACGCGCGGCGGCGAACTGGGCCCGTGAGCAGTGAAGTCTCGTAGCGCGTCCCACGACGGCAGCCGGGTCCACGACGCCCCGGTGTCGGCGAGAGCGGTGCGCCGCGTGGTGTCGGTCACCGTCACTGCCGTCGGCTGGCCGCTCAACCGGTGGTGCTTGCCCCGAGCGCACAGCGTGCTGCATCTGATTAGCAAAGCCAACGACTCGCACCACGACAGCCTATCTCGGACAACAGTTCGAGCCGGTTTACGCGGTCCGTCGACGCCGGAGGCGGCAGACAACGTCGCGGGCCGGGCTTCGTCGATCCGGACGACGCGCTGATCGCAGAGCTCTCACCGTCCGACACGCCAACCATCAACCCCGCTGACCCACCGGCGCCGACCCGAGAAGCGTCGTGCGCCTCCAGCCCGAGGGCCTCGGACAGGTCGGGGGCGTGCCACGCAGCTCGAACCGGCCGCCGTCGATGCGGGTGACCGGCAGGTCGTCCGACGGGGCCGGCCACCCGATGGCGGCGTGCATCCCGGCCTGCCACCGTCCGTGTAGCCCCGCCAGGCCGAGGGTCACCTGGCGAGCCGGACGACCCCCGGACGCCTGGTGCGTCTCAGCGGCAGATGCAGCCGCGGTTCCACCCGACGTCGCGGGTGGCGGTGCAGAAGCGGCGTCCGAGGGCGTCGTGGGCCTCCCACCGGTGCGGGCAGGCGGGACACCCCTGGCCGTCCGGCGCGGCCGCGTGAGCACCGCGGACGCGGTCCGGATCGCCCGGCGCGAACGTGTCGGGCTCGGTCGACGTCACGTCGTCCTCTCCTCCGCGCTGCGCGCGGCCGTGCGGGGCGCGGGGACGGCGATCGACTCCACGTCAGGGGTGCTCGTCACCGTGGGGCGTGCCGTGCCGTCGGTCGGCAACGTCGTCGGGAGCGAGAGCAGGTCGGGGTCGGCCAGGTCACCGTCCGGAGGCGACGCGGACGTGCTCGCCGGGCTCGCCGAGGTCGCGGCAGCGGCCCCACCGCTCGTGTGCTCGAAGAATCGCAGCAGCTCGACCGGGAACGGCATCACCAGCGTGCTGTTCTTCTCCGAGGCCACGTCGGTCACGGTCTGGAGCAGCCGCAGCTGCAGCGCGCCCGGGGTGTCGCCCATGGTCGCCGCGGCCTGGGAGAGCTTGGTCGACGCCTGCAGCTCGCCGTCGGCGTTGATCACCCGGGCCCGTCGGTCGCGCTCGGCCTCGGCCTGGCGCGACATCGACCGTCGCATGCTCTCCGGGAGTGAGATGTCCTTGATCTCCACGCGGTCGATGCTGATGCCCCACTCCTCGGTGGGCGCATCGATGACGTCCTTGAGCTCGCCGTTGATGCGATTCCGGTCCGAGAGCAGCGTGTCCAGATCGGCGCGACCGATGACCGAGCGCAACGAAGTCTGCGCCACCTGGGAGGTCGCCTGGAGATAGTTCTGGACGTTGATCACCGCTCGGACCGGGTCGTCGACGCGGAAGTAGACGACCGCGTCGACCCCGATGGTCACGTTGTCGCGGGTGATGGTGCTCTGCGACGGCACGGCGAGCACGACGGTCTGCACGGACAGCTTCGCCATCCGGTCCGCGAACGGCACCAACAGGCGCAGGCCCGGCTGACGGATCTCCGGCAGGAGACGGCCTAGCCTCAGCACGACACCCCGCTCGTACTGCTGCACGAGCCGCACGCTCGTCCCGGCGAGCACCAGGGCAGCCAGCACGACGACGACGATCACGACGACACTCACGGGAACTCCGCCATCGAGGAGAGGGGACGGGGCTCGCCGGGGGTCCGGGGCCAACTCCGCCAGGAGCACCAACCCTACGCCGACTACGCCGCCCTCGGCGTCGCGTCACCGGTGGCCCGCTCCGCGCGGGTCGTCGTCGCCCCTCGGGGGCACCCTCCTGGACCTGGCCAGGGGCGGCCGCATGGGGCGGACCGCGTGGGTCACACCCCGCGCGGGGTTCGACGAACGGCCCACCCGGCACCTCGGTGCGTGGCCTCGGTGCGTGGCCTCGGTGCGTGGCCTCGGTGCGTGGCCTCGGTGCGTGGCCTCGGTGCGTGGCCTCGGTGCGTGGCCTCGGTGCGTGGCCTCGGTGCGTGGCCTCGGTGCGTGGCCTCGGTGCGTGGCCTCGGTGCGTGGCCTCGGTGCGTGGCCTCGGTGCGTGGCCTCGGTGCGTGGCCTCGGTGCGTGGCCTCGGTGCGTGGCCTCGGTGCGTGGCCTCGGACAGGGAGTCGTCCGATCGACGTTCCCCGGAGTGGCCTTCCCCGCTCCTGCTGAGCTCGGCGGCTCGCGCAGCGAACGTGCCCCGCCTGCGTGTGCCCTCGGGGTGTGGCTCGCCGGCGAGGACCTCGACCACGACACCGTCGACGCTCTCGTCCTCGCGGCGTCCGAGGCGCTGGAGAACTGCTGTGACCACGCGTTCACCGACGTCGGGGCCGTGGGCACCATGACGCTGAGCGCGCGGGAGTTCCCGGACCGGTTGGTCATCACCGTCGGGGACGACGGGCACTGGCAGGTTCCCGCGGCCGGTCCCACCCGTCGAGGGCGGGGCCTTGCGACGATCCGAGTGCTCGTCGACCACGTCGCGCTGACCTCCGGCGTCGAGGGGACCCGTCTCGTCCTCACCCGGCAGCGCAGTCCCGGGAGCGGGTGAGGCCCAACCGCCCCGGGACGTGGAACGCCCCCCCCCCCCGCGCTGTGGTGTGCGCTGGCCCTCGTCCGCGCGTGCCGGTCCCGGATTCTGGGTATCCCATTGCTGCGACGCGTGGTGCACAGCACGCACCGTCGCCCGGCGAGCAGGTGCCCAGTCCCCGTGCTCCTCGCCTTCACGATCGCTGCCAACGGCGCCGATCGACACGACCACTCAGGTCACGGAGGCTCATGAGCACGACCACCATTCCCCGCCCGGACACCCGCGCCGCTCGATCCCCCGCCGCGTCCCGGCCGGACGTCGTCCACGTCCCGGCCGAGCCGACAGCGGCCTCGACGACGACGACGACCCCGACGACCGCGCACCTCTCGGCCGCCGAGGTCGAGCAGTTCGGCGCCGAGCTCGACGCGATCCGCCGCCGGGTCATCGACGACCTGGGCGACGACGACGCCCGCTACATCCGGCGCGTCATCGCGGTGCAGCGCGGCCTCGAGACCGGCGGGCGCGCCCTGCTCCTCGTCTCGATCCTGCCTCCCGCCTGGGTCGGCGGCACGGCGGCACTATCGGTGGCCAAGATCCTGGAAAACATGGAGATCGGCCACAACGTCCTGCACGGACAGTGGGACTGGATGAACGACCCCGAAATCCACTCCTCCACGTGGGAGTGGGACTCCGCCTCGCCGGCCGAGGGATGGAAGCACTCCCACAACTTCGTGCACCACACGTACACCAACGTGCTCGGCAAGGACCGCGACATCGGCTACGCGACACTGCGCGTCGACCCCGAGCAGCCCTGGAAGCCGCACCACCTGGTGCAACTGCTCATCAACACGGGACTCGCCGCCGGGTTCGAGTACGGCATCGCGATCTACGACATCGAGCTCGAGGAAGTCGCCGCGGGACGCAAGCCCTGGGCGCAGGCCCGCGCCGAGCTGGGCGGGCTGTGGCGCAAGGTACGCCGCCAGATCGCCAAGGACTACCTCGGCTGGCCGCTGCTCTCCGGGCTGTCGGCCCCGACCACGTTCGCGGCGAACCTCACCGCCAACGTGGTGCGCAACATCTGGAGCCACGCCGTGATCTTCTGCGGTCACTTCCCGGCCGGCGCGGAGACCTTCACCGAGGAGCAGCTCGACGGCGAAACCCGCGGTCAGTGGTACCTGCGCCAGCTGCTGGGCTCCGCCAACCTCGACGGCTCGCCGCTGATGCACCTGATGACCGGCAACCTCTCGCACCAGATCGAGCACCACCTGTTCCCGGACATGCCCTCCAACCGCTACGCCGAGGTCGCGCCCGCGGTCCGCGCGCTCTGCGAGCGCTACGGCCTGCCCTACACCAGCGGGCCGCTGCACCGGCAGTACGCCAACGTCCTCGCCACCATCGCGCGGATGTCCCTGCCCGGCGGCGCCCGGCCCGACGCCGTCACCGACTAGCGAGCGCGGCACCTCACCGTCTGGCGGAGGCGGGTTCAACATCCCGATCGACTCGGGCTACCGCAAGGCCCAGCAGCAGTCCGACCAGGTCCAGCGTGACATGCAGATCGGGCGCGAGCGCGGCCAGGCCGAGGCCCAGCGGTACACCCAGCGGCGGACACTGCAGCACGCGCCCGGGACGGCCCCGAGCGAGGCGGCCACGGCGCACGCCGCCGGCGCTGCCGAGCGCACCGTCGCCCTGGACCCGCAGGGCAGCAGCTCCCGGCGCTGACGATGCCGGTCACGCGCAGCGCCCGGGAGGTCCGAGGGGACCTTCCGCCCCGCGTGGGACCGCCCGCCGCGTCGGCTCGCCGGGCGACGGGGGATACCCGATGGCGTGCGCCGCCGCGCCGTCCGGTGACGCCACGTCGCCGAACAGCTCGGGGAACGACGCGACCTCCGGTTCGGACGCCAACCGGCTGTCGAGCCCATCCGCGTGCAGGCATCCCCGCTCCCGGCGCAGCCGGTGGCTCAGGGCCGCCAGCAGCACGAGGACAGGCACGTCACGGCCCTGCAGCCGGGCGAGGTCGACGGTCACGTGTCGCCCGCCGGCGCGGATGATGTCCTCGGCGGCGCGCTCGAGGGCCTCCACCACCGGCGCGCACACCCACCCCGCGAGCAGCAACCTGGACGGTGTCACCACCGGTCCAGACGACGAGCACCCGCGGGTGGACGTGCACGAGCGACTCCCAACACACGCGACCGGGCCATGTGTCCGGGTCCGCGGACACGCCACCCGTTCCCGGGTGAGCCGACCACGACGCTAGTCGCAGCGGTACGCACCCACCACTCACGAAGGCCAGCGCATGGAATCGACCGTCTTCTCCGCTGCGATCCGCGGGTCCGCCATCGCGGCCACTCCGGGAGCGGTACCCCCCGCCGACTCCTTCCCCGGACTTGTCCGGTTGGTCAAGCAGGCCGGGCTCCTGCAGCGGCGTCGGGGCGCCTACCTCGCCACGTTCGCCCTCAACGGCGGTCTGACGGTGCTGGTCGTGGGCACGTGCGTGGTGCTCGGGCCGTCGTGGTGGCAGGTGCTGACCGCGGTGGTGGCGGGGCTGGTCTCCACCCAGCTCGCGTTCATCGGCCACGACGCCGGGCATCGACAGATCTTCGCCCGCAAGCGGGCGAACGACGTCGTCGGGTACGTGCACGGGTGCGTGGTCGGGATGAGCTTCGGCGCGTGGGTGGACAAGCACAACCGGCACCACGCCCACCCCAACCACGTCGACGAGGACCCCGACATCGACATGCCGGTCCTGGCCTTCAGCGCCGACCAGGCCGTGGGGCGCCGGGGGCTCGCGCGCTGGGTCACCGCGCACCAGGCGGTCATGTTCTTCCCGCTGCTGCTCCTCGAGGGCTGGAGCCTGCACGTCACCTCGGCGCGGGCGGCGCTGCGCGGTGAGGTCCGCAGGCCCCGGCTCGAGGTGGTGTTGCTCGTCGCCCACGTCGTCGGCTATCCCGGCACCCTGCTCTGGGTGCTCACGCCCCTGCAGGCGGTCGTGTTCGCCCTCGTGCATCAGGGGGTGTGGGGGCTGTCCATGGGGCTGGCGTTCGCGCCCAACCACAAGGGCATGCCGGTCGTCGAGCCCGGCCGGCGGCTCGACCACCTGCACAAACAGATCTTGACGTCGCGCAACGTGCGGGGTGGGCCGGTCCTCACCTACGTCCTCGGCGGGCTGAACCACCAGATCGAGCACCACCTCTTCCCCGGCATGCCACGGCCCAACCTGCGAGGCGCCCAGCTCGTCGTGTCCGCCTTCTGCGCCCAGCACGGCCTGCCCTACACCCAGACCGGCGCCGTCGACTCCTACGGTCAGGTCCTGCGCCACCTCCACGCCATCGGGGCGCCGCTTCGCCGGTCCGGGCGGTGGGACGAAGACGGCGCCCTGACCCGCGAGCATCCCGACCGGGCCACCGTGGGAGAGGTGCCGTCGGGTCCACCGTGTCCGTGACCGGCGTAGGCTGCGGGGGTCGAGAGCACGTCGATTCTCCGGCGACCCGCGCCGGGCGCCCCCGATGAACTCCGCAGTGGCCGCCGGGCGGCCTGGACGGGGACCGACGATGTCGGAGCAGGAACATGCGATGGCCGTCTCCTCGAGGACGGCTCAGACGAGCCAGGATGGCATCCGGCTGCGGCTCAAGCCCGGGATGCCGCGCACAGGATTCGTGGACGGTGGCTGGTGGCCGAGGTCCCGGGATCTGCTCGCAGAGCTCCCCGAACTCGCCGATGCCCTTCGCGCGTCGATGGGCCGGATCGAGCGGGTGGCGTTCCCGCGCTCGATGTGGGACGCCGTCCCCGCTCGGACGCGGGGGCGGGTGGACGGTCGGCGGGTCGGGCTCGACGGCTTCGCCGCGTTCGCGCCGAACACCATCTGGGTCGTCACCCCGACAACCCGGAACACGCCGATCTTCCTGGTGGTCGTCCCGCCGGAGACCCCACCGGCGCTGGCCGCCGACGTGCTGCGGCAGGCGGGTGAGGCGGGGAACGTCGACGAGCCCGACGACCTGCTGCGTGGTCCCCGGTCGGCACCGCAGCCGACCACACCGGCCGTCCTGAGCAGGAGCCCGGCGGCCTGACCCGCGACCGGGAACCCTATCGTGTGGCCGCGTGGCAGGCGGGGGCGTCGGGCGGGGCGGGTCACGAGGAGTCCTTCTCGTCGTCGAGGTAGGCCGCGACCTGCCGGCGAAGGTCTGGCAGGTTCCACCAGCGTTCGCCGTCGATGTCGACGTGATCGGCGGTGACCACCCCGCGCTGTGCCCAACGCTGCAGTTGCTGGGTGCTCATGCGCAGCGCCTCTGCGGCCGCCGCGGAGTCGATCAGCGGCCGGGAAGCACCGTCAGCCGGTTCGGATGGAGTAGTGGTCATCGAGACCCCTCGCCGTGATCGTCGTACTCGAGGGCGTACACGAACCTCTGGATCGAAGTCCAGCCTTCATCGACCCCGGCCGCGCGTCCTTCGGCGGGCAGGGCCAGTTCCACGTCCAGGCCGATCCGGTCGGCGATCAGGGTCACCAGCTCGTCCCGGGACAGCTCGGGGTGATCAGCCTTGACCAGGGTGTAGTACGCCGCGACGTCATCGAGTAGCCGTTCGTGATGCATTTCTGGCCTCTTTAGCCCTCGTCGACGTGGCGCCGCAATCGCCTGGGTGAAGTACGCGCCGAGCCGGGTCGTCGGAGCCGTCGGCGCCGAACCGGGCCGGCCGGGCGTCGACCCCCGCGACCTCGACTTGCGGCAGATGCCGAGTCATGCTCGCGGCATGACTGCCCCCGGTCGACGAGTTCATCCAGAGCGCGGTGAAGGCCCGCCAACGGGCCCGGAGCGCGAACTGTTGGCGTCGCAACCTCCAGTCTTCCCTGCTCAGCGGGCACTTCGTCTATGCGCACCCCGCACACTCATGAACCGGGGCTAACCCATCCATCTTATTTTCGCCTCGGCCCTCGTGGGCCGACGCGGCGATCTCATCCAGCGCGAGTTGCACCCGCCGGAGAGCAGCTCGGGGCCCCGCGGCGGGACGTCGTCGGTGATCGCGCTGGTCTTCCTACCTACTTCGCCCCGAAATAGGCCCCTCGTCGACGGGCCGGACGGCGCCGATGATCGTGGACGGGGGTCAAGTCGAGCCCTGTGTGGCTGAGAGTTGGGCTCGGTGGGCCGTTGCGGCCCCGATTCGGGTACGTCCCCGTTGGGAAGGCGCCGTCCGGGCGTGCCGGATCGACCGGGCGGTGTGTCAGGCGGCGCTGTGATCGAACAGTGGATCGGGTGGTGGTCCGGTCGCGGCAGTGTCGGGAGCCGGCGATGGCGCCGGTCGGGCTGGGCCGCGCCTGGGGCTGTGCGCGGACCGCGTCGGGCGGGCCTGGATCAGCGCGGCGATCTTGACGGTGTTGTGCGCCAGGACCCCGAGTCCACACCAGGTCTGGGCTCCGGCCAGGGTGTCGAACGGGGTGCGGTCGAAGCCGTAGCGGCGCTTGAGGTAGGAGATCCGGCCCTCGCAGCCAGTGCGCCACTTGACCAGTCGGCGGAACCCCCGGCCGTGCTCGATAGCGCGGCGCGCCTGGCTCGGCTTGCCCTTGCGAGGGATGACCACGGTGCGCACACCGAGATCGGTCAGCTCTTGGTCGATCTTGGCCTCGCCGTAGCCGCGGTCAGCGGTCACCGCCCGCACCACCCGGCCAAGCACGGTCTGGACGCGCCCAATAGCCGGGGCGAGCAGCGGCGCGTCGGCCGGGTTGCCCTGGTGCAGGCTGTGGTCGAGCACGATCGGCGTCGAAGTTGTCGACGACCTGGGCCTTGTAGCCGAACTCGACAGGCTTGCCGAGGCGGCCCTTCGCGATCGGGCGGGCGTCGGGGTCGTGCAGCGACACCAGCCGGGTCGCCGACGGCGGCATCACTCCGGTGAGCCGGCTGCGGGTCTGGCCCACGACCTGCCCGGTGCGACCCAGAATGATCTCCAGCTCGGCGACCGCCGAGCGCAGCCGCCCCGACGCGTCCGCGCCCTGACGGGCCAGACACCGGCGGGCGTTGACCAGTACCTTCTGGGCTTCGGTCGAGGTGAGCTCGGCCAGATCGGCAAGCTCTCCGGTGATCGTCAGCACCCGGGCCTTGGCCTCGTCGTTGCGCAGCTTGAGGTGCGCCGAGATCGACCGGGCTCGCCGGCCGGCGGCCCGGCGCCGGTCGCGCACCTTGGTCCGGCTCGCCCCGCCCGCGGCGTGGATCACCCCGACCAGCGCCACGATCATGCTGATGGCGCGGGTCAGCAGCCCGGAGTCGGTCGGGTAGGCCACATTCGCCGCGACCACGGTGGTGTCCGCGCGGACCTTGTCGGTGCGCACCACCTTGGCCCCGGCCGCCTTGACCAGCAGCGCCTCGTTCAGCGCCGCGATCGTCTCTGCCCCGCACCGGGTCGTGATCTTGCCCAGGGTCGAGGGGTGCGGCACCCGGGTGCCCAGCGACACCCGGGCGAACCGCGACCACGACAGCGAGTCCGCGACCTCGCGGCACAGCGTCTCGTAGCCCAGGCCGTAGCGGTGCTTCCAGGAACATCATCCGCAGGTAGGTCTCGATGGGGATCGACGGCCGACCCCACCGCGCGGAGAAGTGCGCCCGGTAGGGCTCGAAGAACACTGGATCGTCCAGCAGCGCGTCCACCGCCGCCAGCTCGCGGGGCAGGCCCTGATAGCCCGGCGGCAGGATCGTCTCCCACAGCGTGGGCTGCGGGTTGGTGGTGATCAGCATCCAGGCCTCGATCCCAGCTCACAGCGGGTACAGGCACCAAGATCTCACCACTCGGTCACACGCCGTGGGAGGCGCGCCGCCATCTGCCCAGGTCAGCGGCCTACCGGCCACCGACTATTTCGGGGCGAAGTAGCTAGACGCCTACGCGGGTGGAGCTCCGGTGCTGGTCGCCGACGTAGGCGGCGAGCAGGGCCGGTGGCCGGGTTTCGCCGCCGAAGCCATCGAGGCCGGGGCGAGCGCGGTGTTCTCGTTCCCGTTGCAGGTCGGCGCGGTCCGCCTGGGCACCCTGGACCTATACCGGGACGCAGTGGGCCCGCTGGGCCCAGACGGGTTCGCCGCTGCCCTGGTGCTGGCCGGGCTGGCGACTGAAGCGCTGCTCGAACAGACCGGCGTCCACGACGACCCCGCCGTGGCGACAGCGGGCCGAGGGAGATGGGGTGGTTGCCGGGTGTGCACGCCGAGGTCCATCAGGCCTCGGGGATGGTCTCGGCCCGCGAGGGTGTCGACGTCGGTGAGGCGCTGCTGCGCATCCGCGGGTACGCGCTCGCCCACAGCGTGCCGCTCGACGAGGTGGCCCGCCGGATCGTCGACCGCGACCTCGTGCTCGCCGACGATCGAGACGATCGCTGAACAGGCCCACCGGCGCGCGAACCCTTGGCTGGGTGGCGATCCTGGTGCGGCACCGTGGAGATGCGGAGGACCGATGAGCAACGGGCGTGAGCAACAAGTGGTGGAGACCTTCGTCGCGCTGAACGACACCCTGGTCTCCGACTTCGACGCGCTGGACTTTCTGACCATGCTCGCCGAGCGGTGTGTCGAGCTACTCGACGTCACCGCCGCCGCGGTGATCCTCAGCGACGGCCGGGGCGGGCTGTCGGTGGCGGCGGCCTCGTCCGAACGCAGCCGGCTGCTCGAGGTCTTCGCCGTGGGCATCGATGGCGGCCCGTGCGTGGACTGCGTGCGCACCGGCCAACCAGTGATCAGCGCGAACCTCGACGCTGACGCGGGGCGGTGGCCGCGGTTCGTCGCGGGAGCCGGGGAGGCCGGGTTCCGTTCGGCGCACGCGCTGCCGATGCGGCTGCGCGACGAGGTGATCGGGGTGCTGAACCTGCTGCACACCGACCCACACAGCCTGGACGAGCCCGACCGGCGCCTCGGCCAGGCCCTGGCCGACGCCGCCACGATTGGTCTGCTGCACGAGCGGGCCGTGCGCCGCGCCGAAACCGCCCGCGAGCAGCTCCAAGAGGCCCTGAACAGCCGGGTGATCATCGAACAGGCCAAGGGCAGGCTGGCCCAGCAAGGCAACCTCTGCGTCGAGGACGCGTTCACCATCCCGCGCAGCCACGCCCGCAACCACCACCTGCGCCTGACCCAGCTGTGCCGAGACGTCGTCGAGGCACCGTCGACCTCAGCGCGATCATCCGCCCGGCGTTCTGACCGCCCCGCTACCGCACACCGCCACAGCGGCCGACACCGCGGCCGGCAGGCCACTCGAAGGCGACGCGCGGGCGGGGAACCCGAGCGGAAACGGCCCGGCAATGGTTTCGCAGGGACGGCACGCGCAAGCGTGGCGCTTCATCGAGACCGGGCGACGATGTGGCTGGGCGCGGTGGGCGCCGGTGTGAGGTCGGGGGTCCGCTCCGCCCGGGACAGCAACGTCGCGTAGCGACGGCCCAGCATCCGGTCACCGAGCCGCTGGTAGTACTCCGGAAGGGTGGTGTCACGACCCTCGTGGAACGCGCGGAACTGGGCGTCGGTCCGAAGCATGGCCAGGATCGCCCGAAAGCTCCCGATGTCGCTGCGGAAGGCGGCTGCCCGGGCCCGATGTATCCAGCGGATGCTGCGGCGCGTGGTGGTGCCCATGCGACGTCGCAGCATCTCCGGCGCCGCGGCGTGGACGTAGAGCTCGGCCAGCTTCTCGTAGTAGGAGATCGGGTCGTAGTGCTTGAGCGTGGTCACCAGGTAGGGCGCGTAGTAGAAGCTGAAGGGCATCGAGGCCAGGATGCGGCCCTGCACGGTGAGCTCGTCGTGCAGCGGGGTGCCGCCGAACGGAACCGGGATGTTGATCGTCGGCCAGGCGAACGGGGTGCGGTCCATGAAGCGTTTCGTCAGCTCCACCGGCTCGTCGCCGGCGTCGGTGTCGAGCCCGAACATGAAGTTCGCCTGCAGGTAGGGCACGTGCTCGGCGAGCCGGGCGAAGTGCTCGGCGACCTTGTCGACCTTCTCGACGCCGGACATGCGACCCACCGCCGCCTTGTTCGAGTAGTCGGTCCACGACTCGACCCCTGGCGCGAGCATCGCGCAGTTGGTGTCGCTCAGCCGACGCAGCCGGTCCCCGCGCAGCACCGTCAACGAGCTTTCGATGATGTAGGGCTGACGGCCGGCGGACGGTTGGGCCTCCAGCACGTCGAAGATATCGTCGAACCGCACGGCGAAATTCGCGTCGTGGAACACCATGAGCGTGCCCGGCAGATTCCGCCGCAGGTAGTCCAGGTCGGTGGCCAGCCGGTCGGTCGGCAGCACGCGGTAGGCGCTGTTCCAATCGATGCAGAAGTCGCACCGGTAAGGGCAGCCCAGGCTGGCCAGCATTGGCACCGCCGTCAACGGCAGCGCCGCGCGACCCCAGTACATCGCCGAGGCGCGGATCTCTGGCATACGTTCCTCGACCGTCGGCACGTCCTCGAACGGCCGCGGAGCGGAGACCCGCATGCCGGGGTCGACCCGCCCCTCGACGATATCGGCGACGAGTTCAGGGTCGCACTCGCCGACCACCACGTCGAAGAAGCGCTGGCAGTCCACCGGGAAGGCCTTGGCGTGCGGGCCGCCGATCACGGTGCGGGTCCCGGCTCCACGGTAAATCTTTGCGACCGCGTAGGCGAGGTGGCTGACCTGCGTATAGCAGGACACGAACACGACGTCCAGGTCGTCGGGGAGCCGGCGGTGTGGTTCGCCGAGACCGTAGTAGGTCGCGTAGAACGTCTCGTACCCCTGCCGGCGGCACCACACCGCGATGGCCTGAGGCGTGATGCTGGCGAACTGCTTGGTCAGCATCACCGCGTAGCCCACCCCGGCGGGTCGCCTCGCCGGCACACCCAAGATGTCCAGGACGCCCACCCGCATGTCGTCTCCTGCCCACGTCGTCGAGCCGTGGAGCGGGTGGGCGCCGGTCGTCATCGCCCGCCAGGGCCGACCGCGAGCGCTCCCCCGACCAGAGCCTTGACCATCCGGATCGACACGCCCCCGGGGTCTGGGAGAAGCGCTGCCTGATGGCTACCGGACCGACAGCGATTCGACCACCCCCCGTTCGGGTCCTCATCCTCGACGACGTCCCCGCCGAGCGCACCCTCGTCCGATGGGCAGGCGACCGGCCCTGCAGCGCCGACGAGCAGTGAGACCGTCGTCCCGGACACGGGTAAGTCCACCCTCGCCGAGGACCAGGGGGTCGACCTCCGCCCCCGGCGAACAGGGGGAAGTGAGCCACTCGATCCGGCGGTGATGCTCGCGCCGGCCCAGGGCCCCGGCCTCTCCCTGAGCTGGCCCCGCCCGGGAGATCAACGCACCGAAGGGGGCTCACGGTGCTCAGCGTTGGGGTGTTGCGGGCGCGGAGTCGCTCCGTAGAGTGGTGGTGACCGTGCAGTGCCCCGGACCTTGGTGGCGCCCTCAGCCGACACCGAGATGATCAGGGGTAATCCGCGATGGGCCTGCCTCCTACCTCATGTCCCCCGTGAACAAGCACGAGCAGTGGTCAGAGCTGGGTCAGCAATTGCGGGTGGACTCCGTGAGGGTCGCCGCGGCCGCCGGCTCGGGTCACCCGACGTCGTCGATGTCGGCGGCAGACCTGATGGCGGTGCTGCTGGCTTAAGTACCTGCGCTACGACTTCGACCGACCGGACGCACCGACCGGTGATCACCTGGTCTTCTCCAAGGGCCACGCGTCGCCTCTGCTGTACTCGCTGTACCAGGCCGCCGGTGCAGTCTCCGAGGAGGAGTTGCTGACCTACCGCACGTTCGGCAGCCGGCTGGAGGGCCATCCGACACCGGGGATCCCGTGGGTGGACGTGGCCACCGGGTCGCTGGGTCAGGGCCTGCCGTGCGCGGTCGGGATCGCCCTGTCGGGCAAGCGGCCTCGAACAGCTGCCCTACCGCACCTGGGTGCTGTGCGGGGACAGCGAGATGGCGGAGGGCTCGATCTGGGAGGCCTTCGACCACGCCGGTCACGAAGGGCTGGACAACCTGATCGCGATCATCGACGTCAACCGACTCGGTCAGCGCGGTGAGACCATGCTCGGCTGGAACACCGGCGCCTACGCCCGCCGCGCCGAGGCGTTCGGGTGGCGCGCGCTGGAGATCGACGGCCACGACCTCGCCGAGATCGACCGCGCCTACCAGGAAGCGCTGGCCGGCGACGGCCGGCCGGTGGCCATCGTCGCCCGCACGATCAAGGGCAAGGGCGTGGCCAGGGTGGAGAACCGCAACTGATTCCACGGCAAGCCGCTCGAGGATCCCGACGCCGCGATCGCCGAGCTCGGCGGACGCCGCCACCTCACGGTGGCGCCGGCCCCGCCACCGGCAGACGCCGAGCCGCGCCGAGACTCACTCGCACCGGCACGACAACTCAGGAAACTCGACGATGCGAGGCCTGGGCCGATGCCGATGCCGACGCCGATGCCGATGCCGATGCCGCCGAGCAGCGGCACCGGGCGGCGCTGGTCGTCCACACCACGCCACCGACCCCGACGACGCCCGCGAGCTGCTCCTGCTCGGGGGGATGGCATCGGGTCGGGGTCTGGGATGGGCGCAGCGGCACCCAGGCGTCGCAGCGCAGGCAGCTATGCCAACGTCGGCGTCGCCCACACCGGCACCCCGCGTCGCGCTGCGTCTCGACGGGCACCTCGTCCACGCCGTCGCCAGCCGGATGCTGCTCGGCAGCTGGCCCCAGTAATCACCCTCCAGCGACGCCTCACCCTGCGCGGCGCCCGCCGACCCAGCGGCCCGCTGCCCGCTCCGACCCCGCCCAGGCCCACGCGCAGCGCGTCGTCGGAGCCGACGGGATCGTCATGGTCGCCCGCCAGCGCCTGCGCATCGGCCGTGCTTACGCCGGCAAGACCATCACCGTCATCGCCGCAGACACCAGCTTCCGCGTCCTCGACGGCGACCGCGAGCTGACCAGCTTCGCCCGCGATCCCACCAAGCCACTCACCCCGCTTCAAAGCCTGGTCGCGTCGGCCGACGTCGACCACGTCTTGACGACAATCCGTCAACCACGTCCCGACACCGCCCACATCACCGTGGCGGCCACAGCGCCGCCGCCGCCTCCGAGGCCTGGCCGCTGGCTTGTCGCATCCGCGTGACCGATCGTTCGCTCGTTTGCGGTAGGGCGTCCGCTATAGATGCATGAGGACCCGGGCCGCGCGGCGCGTGAGCATGGCGGCGTGACGCTGCGTATCGTCGTTGTCCTCGAACGGGTACGGGCCGGAGGTTCGGCGTGAGGGCCGGCGGCGGCGGGCCGCTCGACGGGCTGACCGGCCGGGAGCGGGACATCGTCGCGGTGAGGGCCGAGGGCCAGTCGCTGACCGTCGTCGCGCGGCGGCGGGTCTCGACCAACACCGTCCGGGCCCGCGTGAGCAGCAGCTACCACAAGCTGGGGGTGCGCTGTGGCATGGAAGCGGTCGCGCTGGCCCGGCAGCTCGGCATCGGGCGGGGAACCGCTTCCGCGCCGGTGGCGGCATGAGCAGGGCCGGGGCGTTCGCGGGGGTCGCGGCGGTGGTGCTGGCCCTTCTGGTCGGGTTCCCGCCCGGGACCTCGGCGGCCCAGACGGCCGCGCCACCCCCACCACCGCAGCCGCAGCCGCTGGCGGTGTCGCTGAGCTTCGACGACGGCAACGCCGACCAGGTGTCCTCGCTGCAGATCCTCCAGCAGCACGGCCTGGTCGGGACCTTCTATGTCAACACCGGCGACATCGGCGAGCCGAGCTACCTGACCCGCGCCGACCTCGCCGCGATCGCTGCTGCGGGCGACGAGATCGGTGGCCACACCGTCTCGCACGCGAACCTGGTCGGGGACGCACCGGACGAGACCTCCCGCCAGATCTGCGACGACCGCGCGACCCTGTCCTCGTGGGGTTTTGACCCGGTGTCGTTCGCCTACCCCTACGGCGCCTACGACCCGGCGGTCCAGGCCGCGGTGCGGGCCTGCGGGTACACCAGCGCCCGGCGCGTCGGCGGCCTGGGCCCGGTCCCCGGCCCGACGTGCCCGGGCTGTGTCACCGGCGAGAACGTCCCACCTGTTGACCCTTACGCGCTGCGCACCGCCGCCGAAGTCCAATCGAGCACCACGCTCGCGGATCTGGAACAGGACGTGCAGGCCGCCGAGCAGAGCGGCGGGGGGTGGGTGCCGTTCATCTTCCATCACGAGAGCTGCGCGCCCGACTGCGCAGACCTCTCCAGCGACCCTGCGCTGCTGGACGCGTTCGCGTCCTGGCTGGTCGACCAGCAGCAGGCCGGCACGCTGGTGGTACGCACGGTCGGGCAGGTGATCAACCGGCCCGGTGGCCCGGCGCGACCCGCGCCCCCGGCCACCTCGCCCGCAGTGATCAACGGCGACCTCACCGCCGGGTCAGCCACCATGCCCGACTGCTGGCAGCCCGCCGGCTACGGGACGAACACCGCCAGCTACCGCAGGACCCCCGCGGTCGGCGGGCAGCCCGCCTCGGAGACGGTCACCGTCTCGGCGTACAGCAGCGGCGATGCCACCATGCTGCCCCGGCTCGACCTCGGGCAATGCGCGCCCACCACGGCGCCGGGGGTGGCGACGCCGCTGTCCGCGCGGTACCGCTCCACCGTCCCGACCCAGTTCGCGGTCTACCGGCGCACCGGGGTCGGTTCCTGGCGGTACTGGACCTCGAGCCCATTCCTGCCCCCGGCCCCGGATTGGACCCCGGCGACGTGGACCACCCCACCCGCGCCGCCGGACACCACCGGCCTGGCCGCCGGGCTCACCGTCGGCGCGGTGGGCAGCGTGACCAGCACCGCCTACGCCACGACGCCCCCCGCACCGCCCCCGCTCCTGCCGCCGGGCGGACGTGGACTCCTGGTCCTCGGCGCGCTGACCGCGGCCGCCCTCGGGCTACTGGGAGCGGCCGTCGGGCTCCTCCACCACGCCCGGCGACGGCTGCTGCGACGGCGCCAACCCCCCGAGGACACCGCGGCTCCCCCCACACTGCCAGCACCCCGCCCCGCCGAGGCCGAACCCGCCGAGACCGAACCCGCCGAGACCGAACCCGCCGAGACCGAACCCGCCTGGGCCGGGGACGCCGAGACTGATGCGCCCGGGGACGAGGTCCCGGTCGGCGCGACGGGTGAGAACGCCGCCTCCGAGCACCTCGGCCCATGCTCTCGCCCTGGATCCTCCCGTACCACTCGATCCCCGACTACTGGGGGCGGCCCGAACCTGATCTGAGGCGTGGGTCTCTGGTGGCTTGCCGCCCCGGTGAAAATTTCGAGCAGTACCGGGCGGTCTGTCGACGATCAGGTTAATTACCTGACCGTCGACACGAGCGCACCCTCCCGCAGTCCCGCGGGTCCTGTACCCGGCCTTCGACCACCAACGGCGACGCGAGCTGGTACTCCCACCCTGCTCGCCAGCCGAAGTCTGCGACCACGAGCTCGGGAAGGTCCACCTGCGAGGTCGCGAGGTCCAGCGCCCACCGCGTGGCGACATGACCGATGATCAGAACCCGGCGTCCGTCCCACCGGCGAGCGACGTCGCGCAGCGCCTCCAGATTGCGCTCGACGGCGTCGTGCCAGCTCTCCCCGCCGGGATAGGGCACGTCCAGCCGGGCCGAGCGTTGCCCGAGGACCTGCGCGGCGGCGGCGCCGTTGAGGACACCGTAGTCGCACTCGCGCAGCCGCCAGTCGTAGAACAGCGGCACCCACAAGCCGCGAAACGCCAGCTCAACGGTCTCCCTCGCCCGCGCCAGGTCCGAACACACCACCGCGTCGAGGCCGTCCCCGTGACGGCGCTCGCCGAGCTCGCCGGCCAGCGCACGCCCCCGCGTCGACAACCTGCCGCCTAGCCAGCCCGTCGCTACCCCGCGGTCGTTGTCCTCGCTCCAAGAATGGGTCTCGAACACCACCGACACCGCCATCACAGCACAGTAATGACCAGCCCGTCCGGCCCGCTCATGGCCGCGGAGGCTATGACCGTGGTCGCGCCGCCTGGCGGCGGCACCGTCCTTCATCGCGTCCGGAAGCTTGATCCGCGCGCCCCTCACCAACAAGGGCGGCAGAACATCTTCGGGTCGCGCCACATCGGCGGTCCGGCGGGCCGACTCCACCTCACGGCTCCGAGAGATCTTCTGCTCTGAAGACCCTTGCCGGTGAGCCTCCGCCGGCGGACGCGGCGCCCCCGGGGTGGAGGCACAGAACGCCTCCCCCGCTTCGGGCACCGGGCCCGCCGAGGCGAGGCACTCGCGAGATCACCTCTTGCTCAACGAGCTGGTCGGGGAGCGGTGCGTATCGGCCCGTCCCGCTTTACGCATTCGGAGTTGTAGAGCACCTCCACTGGGGCCCCGCTCGAGGATCGGCTTCCGAGCCCGGGCCGGCGGGTCATGCCCGGGTCATGCCGGGATCACGGACCCCGGCGGAGGGAGTCGCGGGAGGGGCGCAGGTCGCGCTGCTACCCGTGATCACTACAGTGAGCGGGGACGACCAATGGCGGGCCTGACCTGCTGGCGCGGCCCGCGAGGCCCCAGTCGGTAGGCGGGGGACCATCCCGCGGGAGCGTGCAAGAGGGGCCGCGTTCCAGACGGCCAACCCGCTCGCCGGTGCGGTGATCTCCTACGGCCCGGCCGCGAGCCGGGCGGGATAGTCGCCCTACGCACGGGCCAGGGATCCCGGCTCCATCGGTTCGTCGTGTGGTGCCGTGGGATGCAACAAGCGCATGCAACGGCCCTGGCTCCGGGACGTTCCATCGTGCGGCGCCCACCAGGATTGACGCTCGCCGCCACCCCGATAGAGGATCTGGTCCCCCTTCGGGTCGCTGCCAGGCTGTCCAGTCAGGGAGCATGCATGGGTGAGGGCCGGCGCCTGGTCTCGCGTCGCAGCGCGCTGCGTTGGGTCAGCACCGCGGCCGTGGTTGCCGGGATCACGGCACGGCTGTCCGATCCGGGCGCGGCGTCGCCGATCACCCGTCTTGCTGGCGCGCTCCCTGATCGCCCGGCCCGCAGACCAGTCCGCACCGTCGCTGATCTCGAGCCGAGGGCTCCCCGCGACGCCGTCGCGTTGACCATCGACGATGGGCCGGACCCGCGCTATACCCCCCAGATTCTTGATCTTTTGCGGCGCAACAGGATTCAGGCGACCTTCTCCTTGGTTGGCGAGCACGTCCGCACCTACCCCGACCTGGTGCGTCAGATCGCCGAGGAAGGCCACTCGATTTGCAATCACACGATGACCCACCCCCAACCATTTAGTCGCCGATCGGTCGGCGTCATTCAGCGACAGATCACCGACGCGCAATCGGTCATTGTCGAGGCGGGCGCCAAGGCACCAACGTTGTTCCGCTCGCCGGGCGGTGACTGGTCGGAAGACGTCCTCGCCACCACGACCGAGCTGGCCATGACTCCCCTGGACTGGGATATCGACCCACGGGACTGGGCGCGGCCCGGCACCGCTGCGGTCACCGCGCGGCTGCTCGCAGCCCGGCCCGGCGATATCTTGCTCTGCCACGACGGCGGCGGGAATCGCGCACAGACCGTCGCCTCGCTGCGGGTCGTCCTACCTACACTGCGAAGCCGCGGTCTCGACTTCGTGGCCCTGTAGAAGCCGTCGCTTACCGCCCCAGCTGAGCGCCACCAGAGCTGGAGCCTGTCGCGCGTCTTTGATCAAGGAGCTGTTCGAACCCACGAGCGCTCACCCCTGGGCGAGCAACGCCCCTCGACGCGGCGTAGCTCGCGCCGCCCAGTACCGCGACGCCCCCCTGACCCACCAGCTTTCCGGGTCGGGGCCCTCCCGCACGTACCGGGTCGGCAAACCGTCCCGCCCCGACTCCGCCCGTCTGGCCCCTCGAGCTGCGCGACGGTGCGCGGGCGTGACAGCGAGGAGAATACGGTGTCCACCGAGCACACCGCTCTACCCGAAGGCCTTCCGGCACCCGAGGACGACGGCGCCGCCAACCACCTGCCGGGCCGGGAGTTACCCCCCCTCGTGCTGCGGGCCAGCGACGGCCGGGACGTCGATCTCGGCGAGCTAGGGGTAGGGCACACGATTCATCTACCTGTATCCCCTGACCGGCCGGCCCGGTGTCGACCTTCCCGAAGGGTGGGACGCCATCCCCGGCGCGCGGGGCTGCTCGACCGAGGCGTGCGACTTCCGGGACCACTTCGCCGACCTCCGGCAGGCCGGCGTCGCGCAGGTCTTCGGGCTCTCCAGCCAGGACCAGGATTACCAGTTCGAGCGTCGACCGCCTGCGGCTGCCGTTCCCGATGCTCTCGGACCCCGCCCCTCGCACTCGCCGACGCGCTCGGTCTCCCGACCTTCGAGGCCCCGGGGCATGACCGGCTCTACGCGCGATTGACCCTGGTGGTGTCCGAGGTCAACTCGAGCACGTCTTCTACCCGATCTTCCCGCCGAACAGCCACGCCCAGCGGGTCCTCGACTGGCTGACAGCGAGGGCTGAGAGGCCTGGCCTGGGAGGCGTCCCATCGGCCCGGCCCCGGCAACCGCGGACCGCCCGGGCGGCGGCGGCTCCCGCCGCATCGATCGCGCCGGCCTCCGGAGGAGGGCGGCGTCCCACGATCGCCACGGCCACCGCGCCGGCCAGGGCGACTGCGGCGAACGCGTAGAAGCCCCACGCTGGGGTTCCTTTTCGTCAAGGTGATCGCGTTTCCCCGCGACCTACCCTCATTCTATCGCGCATTGTTGAGCCTGGTCTAGCGACACCCGGGGAAGCATTGCAACTCCCATTAGCCCCACCCATATCCCCCGAGATGCACATCGACGCACTGTGTATCGGTCTCCCGGGATCGAGACTCCTAGCGCCGTACAACGCAGGCCCGTGTTGGCAATTGTCCTATTGTGACGAATCGTTCCAGACGGTCAACAGTGAATCATCCCTCGGGCACTCGTCGGTTTCGCGTTCCCATGATGCCTTTACCGGAGATGCCAGGTGCCCCAAGAGGCGGAAGCGCCCCCTTGGCTATCTATCTCGACCCACGACTCGTCGCTTTGATCGTCGTCCTCGGGTGCGCGTGCTACATGAGTGCGGCGCTCGCAGCGGCCCTGCTGGTCGCCCTCTTGCTCCGATTCCGTCTCGGGTAAGATTATCTTTATCCTGGCGAGGGAGTCTCTTTATAGGCGCGGGTTTACAACGTCGGGTAGCCTTCACTGCCGACGTCGGGGTTCTCCAAACTCGCCCGCGTCATCGGATGGCGCAGGAGCCGATTGCGGACGACCCCCCTCGTCCCGACGCTCCTGCGCCATCTCCACTTACTCCACGAACGGTGCTCCGGTGTCCCAAGTGGCCCGGCGAGCAAGAGACTGCGGCACGGCCCGCCACGGTGTGCCTCGTATGCCGCGGATCCGGCGACCGAGTCACAGTGGTGGCCGGGAGAACCGGGATCGGGTCGGCAGTCCTGGTGCGCCCCATCTACGACGGCACGACCGGGCTTCACGGGGCACGCGTGACGCTTGACCGTGGCATGTGTCCAGCGGATGGTGAGCGGCGCGACGCAGGGGCTCGGGCGTGAAGGACACGAGGCCGGTTCGGTGGAGCGCACCCCCGGGTCCCTGTGTCGCCCTCGCGCCTTGAGTCGCTGCGGCGGGCTCGGCTGCGGCCGACGCCGTGGTCGGGTTCTTCCCCTCGGGGGTGAGCACCTTGCCGGGGTTGAGGATCCCCCCCGGTTCGAGCAACTCCTTGATGCCGTCGTGCACCCGCCAGCGACACCGGGCCCAGCTCACGGACCTGCCACTCGCGCTTGAGCGAGCCGATGCCGTGTTCGCCGATGATGGTGCGATCGAGGCGCAGCCCCAGCGCCATCACCTCGTTGAGCTTGGCCCCGTGGACCGGACACCGACGGTGGGGGGTCAGCGATCTTGGTGTGGTGAGGCCTGGGCTGCTTCGAAGTCGATCGGGCTGAGCATGCCGATACTGGAGTGCCGCCGTTGCGAGTTGTACCAGCATTCTATCCATCCGAAGATGGCGCTGGCAAGCTCGGCGTGGGTTTTCCAGGTTCGGGAGTCGAGCAACTCGAGTTGCATGGTGCCCCAGAACGACTCCATCATCGAATTGTCGTAGCATTATCCGGCTTGGGGCTATCCACTCAAGCGGAGCTGGGCTGGTCAGCGGTTCGCCAGGGTCGGTTGGCGGGTGGCCGGTCGAGGCTGGCGGGCTGGCCGGAGCCGCCGGGAGTTCTCGGTGGCTGGCCGCGGGGCCGTCGGGTGGCGATCAGCTCGCGGTAGCGCAGCGGCCCGCTGGCGACGGTGAGCTCGAGGACCCGGTAGAACAGCAGCCCGCGGCTGTGCGAGCGGCGGCGGTTGAACCGGAACACGAACTCGTCGAGGTAGGCCGGCGGGTGCGCGGGCTCGACCGAGCCTTGGTGGGTGCCCAGCAGCCAGCGCTTGAGCAGTGAGGCGACCCGGTGCACTCCGGGCAGCAGCTCGTTCGGATCGTCGCCGGCGGCGCGGGCGGCGCGTTGGCTGCGCGGGTCATGGCTGTAGCCGCGCGCCTCGAGGCCCTGGTAGCCGTTCCAGGCGTCGGTGACCACCGTCGAGCCCGGGGGCGATGTTCTCGGTGATGAACTCGTGCAGCGAGGCCGCCGAGGCATCGGCGATCGGCGCGATCCGGGTCCGGCCCAGCCCACGACCGGTGCTGGTCTCCACCGCGATCACCGTCAGCACCTTCTTGCCCCGCGCCCGGCCCCCGGACAGGCCGGGCTCGTGGCCGCCGATGTAGGTCTCATCGACCTCGACCACCCCGGCCAACCGCTCGCGGTCAGGACGGACCAGCACCGAGCGCAGCCGGTGCAGCATCGTCCACGCCGTCTGGTACGAGCCGATCTCGAGTGTCCGCTGCAGACCCAGTGCCGAGATTCCGCCCTTGTCGCTGGCGAAGGCCCAGCAGGCGCTGAACCGCACCGTGAGCGGGGTGCGGGTCCGGTCGAAGATGGTGCCGGCCGTGGTCGAGGTCCGGGTCCGGCAGCCGGTGCACTCGAAGCGTCGATCACTCAGCCGCCAGCCCTGGTCGTGCCCACAGGACGGGCAGCAGAACCCGCCCGGCCAGCGCAGCCACTCCAGGTAGTCCAGGCAGTCCGCGTCGGTGGCGAACCAGGCCCCGAACTCGCCCATCGACCGCGGGTAGTGCACCCCTGCCCGCGGTCCAGCCACAAGATCAAGCTACTCCGCTTGAATGGATAGCCCCAATCCGGCTAGGGCGTGTCTCCTGATTCATGCGCGGGTCCAGAGGATGAGGCTGGCCAGTAAGACGCCACCGCGGTAGTTGCGGGCGGTCTTGTCGTAGCGGGTGGCGATCCCGCGCCACTGCTTGAGTCGGTTGAAGCAGCGTTCGACGACGTTGCGCTGCTTGTAGAGCTCGGCGTCGAAGGCGTACGGGCGGCCGGGTCCCCGAGCGCGGCGGCGGGCGAGTTGGTCGTTGCGCTCGGGGATGGTGGCCTTGATCCCACGAGCTCGAAGCGCTCGACGGGTGCTGGGGTGGGAGTAGGCCTTGTCCGCGAGCAGCCGATCGGGCCGCTGGCGGGGCCGCCCGGGTCGGCCGGTGTGCACCGAGATGGCGTCGAGCACCGCGAGCAGTTGCGGGTTGTCCCCGGCCTGACCTGCGGTGATCGTGAAACTCAGCGGCAGTCCGCGCCCGTCGCAAGACAGATGCACCTTCGTCGACAGGCCGCCGCGGGAACGCCCGAGGGCGTGGTCAGCCGGCTCGACGAACCCCGCCGGCTCGGCCGGTTTCTTGTAATTCGGTTCGGCCCCCTGTGCCGGCTGGAGCGGTCTGGGAGACCTCCAGATCGGTCGTCGGGGCGATCTTCGGTGCGCCCGCGGCGTGCTGGTGGGCGCGGGCGATGGTGGAGTCCGCGCTGACCATCCATTCCAGCTCGCCGGCGATCTCGGCGTCGCCGTGGGCGGCGGCGAGCAGCGTGTCCAGCGTGCCATCGCCCGACCACCGGTTGAGCCGCTTCCAGGTCGTCTGCCACGGCCCGAACTCCGCCGGGAGGTCCCGCCACGGCGACCCGGTCCGATACCGCCACAGGATCGCCTCGAGGACCTGCCGGTGATCACGCCACTGCCCACCCCGGCGACCCGTTGAGCTGGGCAAAAGCGGCTCGATCAACGCCCACGCCTCGTCGGAAATCTGCTCCGTCCTAGCCACAATCGACATGCTCGCCGACCACCCGGCCAAGGTTCAGGAGACACGCCCTAATCGAAGATTGGGAACGCCTCCGGCCCGGATAATCGTGGTTAACCGGCCAATCGACCACTACATGTTGTGGTTGAAGATCATCCGGATTGGCCGGTTAACGGGTCGTCGTCCTCCGAGGAGCGCAACCTGGGTGTCGACGCCCTCGGGGCGCGCAGGCCCAGCAGGTGGATCAGCCGGCCGTGGTCGTCGTAGGGAGTCGCCGACCGAGCCCATCGACCCGAGGAGGCCGGCGGCGAGCAGTCGCTGCCCGAACGCCCAGGACGTGAACTGCGAACCGTGATCCGAGTGCGTGATCGTCGAACCGTTCTCCGGGCGCCTGCGGGTGATGGCCATGCTCAGGGCGTCGATGACCAGTGCGGTGCGCATGTTGTCGTCGATCGACCAGCCGATGATTCTTCGTGAGTAAACGTCCAGGACCGCCGCAGTACAACTTCCCGTCGTCGGTGGGATGTTCGGTGATGTCGGTGACCTGAAGGAGATCTTGACTGTCGCCGTTGAACTTGCGGTCGACCAGATCGGGGTAGGCGTCGGCGGCGGGGTCCCGGACGGTGCAGCCGTGGCGTCGGCGCCGGTAGAGGCCCTGCAGGCCGGCCTCGCACATCAGCCGGGCCACGCGCTTGTGGTTGACCGCCAGGCCCAGCCCGAGGGTCAGCTCGGCGTGGACCCGCGGCCAGCCGTAGGTGCCGCGGGACTCCTCGTGAATCTTCTCGATGTGCTTGGTCAGCAACTCATTCTCCTCGACGCGCACGGACTTCTGACCGCTTCGCCACTGGTAGTAGTGCGAGCGCGACACGTTCAACACCCGGCAGGTCACCGCGACGTCGAAACCGTCATCGGCGAGTTCGTGGACCAGCGGGAGGACTACTTTGGGAGGACGTTCTCCCGCGCGAAGTACGCTGCGGCCCGTTTGAGGATTTCGTTCTCGACCTCGAGACGCTTGGCCTTCTTGTACAGCTCGGCGAGCTCAGCGCGTTCATCACTGCTCAGTCGAGCGGTGTTCTTGCCCTCCTCAGCATCGGCCTGGATCATCCAGTTCCGCAGGCACGAGTCGGAGATCCCGAGATCCTTGGCGATCTGGGCGACTGGTTGCTCGCCCAGACGGGCAAGCTCAACCGCGCGACGCCGGAACTCCGGCGGGCGTGGGGCAGGCACGAACGTCATCCTCCCTGGCGGGTCCAGCTCAGGCGAGGTGTCCGGTGGGAGGGGTCAAGCTCAAGTCGTCGATCCAGCGGCCACGCACCAGAAGGCTGCTCCTTGGGGTTGCGGTCACTCGGGGACGACATCCTGGTCGTCGAGGCGGTGGTCAGGCCAACACCCAGCGAGCGCACGGCCCTCCATACAGCTGTGACGGCGACGGGCTCAGCCACAGGACTCGCCCGGCAACACCACTGCAACACTGATAGGGGAGGGTGGGCTCCTGCCACAGTTGTCACGACGAGGTGAGAGACAGGCTCATGATCTCCGACAGCGCGATGGGTCCGACGGTCGTGCCGCTGACCGGCCGATCGTCAGTAAGACGGGACGCCGTCGAGCGATGTCGACCGGAGCTCCGCACGCTCGCTCACCACGATCATTTGCTGCGGGTGGAAGACGACCCCGACGAGGTCGTCGAGCTTCTCGAGCTGGCCGTCACGTGGAGCGAGCTCGACTACTCCGAGGTCGAGGTCGTCGCGCCGGAGACGTGGATCGACTTCGCGGCCGGCCACCGGTGGCGCAACCCCGACCGCGTACTGCGGCTGTTCTCGCTCGCCTCGGACATTGCTTTGCGCGGTCCCCACAGCCAGCCGGTGCACGTCCCGGCGCCGTGCTCGCGGACCGCGGTCGCCCGGCTCGCCCCTCCAGAGGCGGACTTGTTCGCCGGAAAGCTCCGATCAGTCCGGCCACGCGGTCACCCGATGCCGGCACCGACGAGTACCAGCCCCAGGTGTTGCTGATGATGGGCAACCTGCCCGGGTCAGCGGCCGGGGCTGGTGACGTGGCACCTTGTGGTGCGCGTGGAACCCCCTGGCCCGGCTCGACATGCGCGGGCAGGGCGCGGGCACCACGCGCTGGTGGCGCGACAACGTCTAACGCGGGTGTCGCCGGGTCGATCTCGGGGCCGAGAGGTCCGGAGAATCTCGACGTAAAGACGCGGGGTAGGTCCCGGCCGATCGCGCCGACCTCTAGCGATCCTTGGTCGCAGAGGTTGGTGACACGGCTGAGGGGTGGGAGGCCGCCGAGCGCGGTGTGGCCGCGGTGGTGATTGTAGGTGTGTAGCCAGCCGGGGAAGGCCTCTCGCCGGGCGGTGTCGCTGGGGTAGGCGGTGGCGTAGGCCCACTCGTCGAGCATGGTGCGGTTGTAGCGTTCGACCTCGCAGTTGGTCTGGGGCCGGTAGGGCCGGGTGCGCTTGTGCACGATGCCGGTCTCGGCCAGCGCCTGGGCAAAGACCCGGGAGCGGTAGCAGGAGCCGTTGTCGGTCAGGACCCGCTCGATGCGCTCGATGCCGGCGGCGGTGAAGAACGCGCGGGCACGTCGCCAGAACCCGGCCGCGGTCTCCTTGCGCTCATCGTCGAGCAGTTCGGTGTAGGCCAGCCGGGAGTGGTCGTCGACGGCGTTGTGCAGGTAGCGTGCTCCCCGAACCACAGCGTCCCGGCGAGGAGGCCGACCAGCGGGTCGATCACGACGATGACCGAGACGGCGGCGGCGACCGACCGGGCCCGGCGCAGGGCGTGCTGGCTCAGCAGGACCGACAGCGGTCCCACCGTGAACGCGGCCCACAGCGCGGGATGGGCGAGCAAGCCGACCGGCCCGGTCGCGAGCTCGGCGCCGACGGTCTTCTGCGCGACCGCGGTGACGCCGTACCCCAGACCGGTGGCCGCGGCGAGCGCGATGCCGCCCGCCGCGGTGACCCGCGCGCGCCACGCCGCGAGCGCCGCGACCAGCAGCGTGCCCACCGCGTCGGCGACGATCGCCGTCGCCGACGGGACCACGACCATCGACGAGGCGCTCGGTGCCAGGGCGAGCAGGACGACGGCCAGGCCGACGGTGGTCAGGGCCATGCCCGTCCACCGGCGGGCCGCGGGCCGTCGTCGCAGGAGGACCGCCTCGGCCAGCGTGGTGACCACGATGCTCACCGCCATGACCGTCTGCACGATCAGCGGGCCGATCGCCAGGGCCAGGAACTGCAGGCCGAGGCCGCCCACGGACGCCGCCGTCCCGGCCCACCACCAGCGGCTGCGCACCAGCCGGGCGAGCGGACCGGTCGCCTCGTCACCGTCCATCCCGCGGCCCATCCCGCGGCGCTGCGCGACCGTCGCGGTCCCGAGCAGGCTCGCGGCCGCGACGGCGCACAGCGCCGCGGGCAGCGAGCCGCTCACGACGCGGCGCCCACCGGGACCAGCGCGGGGCGCTGCCGGGCGAGCACGCCCTGCACGGCGGCCGCCGCGTCGGCGCCGGCCGGCCACCACTGCCGTCGACGGCGGTCGGGCTCGGCGGTCACGGCGTCGACCGCCTGCACGAGCTCGGCCGCGCCGTGCGGCCACGGCGCGATCCCGGCACGGTCGAGCACCGCGGCATTGGCGCGACCGTGGCCGGCGATGGGCCGGTAGGTGATCGCGGGGAGCCCCCCCGCCAGGGCCTCGGTCAGGGAGAGCCCGCCGGCGTTGTGGACCAGCACGTCGGCCGCGCCCATCAGCGCGCTCACGTCGTCGCGCCACCCCAGCGCCACGACCCGCGGCTCGCGCCCGAGGCGCCGGCGCAGCCCGGCGTTGCGGCCGCAGAGCACCACGACCCTCAGTCGCGGGTAGGTGAGCAGGTCGCGCACCGTCTGCGGGACGCGCCCATGCCGAGCGACCCCGCGCTGATCAGCGCCACCGGCGCGTCTGCCGGCAGGCCGAGCTCGGCGCGTACCACCTCCCGGGCCGCGCCGGGCCGGGTGAACGCCGGCGAGCACAGCGGCCCGACGGCGCGGGAGCGCACCCCATAGCGCCGGGCGTCGAGCGCGGTCGCTCGGGTGACGGTGAGGTGGTGGTCGACGGCCGGGTGGCACCAGGTCGCGTGGGCGGCGGGGTCGGTCAGGTACGTCATGGTCGGCACCGTGATCCGGCCCTGCTCGCGCAGGGCGCCGAGGGTTACCCGGCCAGCGGGTAGGTGGTGACGACGACGTCGGCGTCAGCGGCCCAGCGTTCGAGCTCGGGCTCGGCCCACCGGCACACCGCGTCGGCGGTCCGCCGCAGCGGCCCGTCGTGCTCGAGACCGCGGAACAGGGTCTCGAACAGCGCGGGGGCGTACTGCACCGTCGGCGCGTAGAGGTCACGCAGGACCCGCCGGGCGAACCCCGGCAGCGCGTCGAGGTAGTCCAGGACCGTGACCTCGACGCCGCGGCCGCGCAGCCGCCCGGCCAGTTCGCGGGCCGCTCCTTCGTGGCCCTGTCCCACAGTCGCGCTGACGACGAGCACGCGCCCACCCGGCGCGCTGCCCCGGATCAGCGGCGTGCCGGCTCCCGGCGAGCCCGCCACGACCAGCGGCACGAGCCGCCGCGGCGAGACGTCGCGGTCGAGCGCGATCGACGGTGACACGGTGATGACCTCCGAGGGAGTGCTGTGAACGCGAGGCGGACGTGGGCCCGGAGGGCTCCACGGTGATCCCCGGGGGTGAAGCGGCGACGTGCTGCGGGTCGGGAGCCGGGTGAGAACTGAGCATCGTCGGTGCGTCCGGTGACCCCGGCACGGCGACGGAGATCGACGCTACGAGGGCACCGTGTCCGTTCGATGAGACTCGGTGGAGTCGCGTCGCAGGCCGTGCTCGCCGAGCGGCCCGACGCGCAAACCGCGTCCCTCCCAGGTCCGCAGCAGGCCGGGGAGCGCTGCGAGCGTCGACCACCACGACCCCGGCGCGGAGCAGGTGTCCGCGTCGTGCAGCAACACCGTGCCCCGCCCTGGGGCCGGCGCAGGACCACTCGACGAACCGACTCGGGGGTGGGCCCGCCGGGTCCAGTCGCGGCCCCACCCGGTCCACAGCACCGGCTGCAAGCCCAGCGCCCAGGCCACCCGCAGGGCCGACGTCGAGGCCACCCCGTAGGGCAGTCGGTACCAGAGGGGCGCGTGGCCGGTGAGATCACCAAGCAGCCCGTGAGCTCGGCGGAGGTCCTACAGGACGTCGCGGTGCCCACGGCGGATCAGCAGGACGTGATCCCATCCGTGCACCGCGAGCTCGTGCCCGCGAGCCGCCATCTCGCGTCCCAGCGGGAGGTCCCGCGCGAGCGATGAGCCGAGCACGAAGAAGGTCGCCGGGAACCCGTAGTCGGCGAGGACCTCGAGGAAGGACGGCGTCGACAGCCGGTGCGGTCCATCGTCGAAGGTCAGGGCCACGTGATCGGCGTGTCCCACACCCCCGTAGCGAGGACAGAGCAACCGGCGGGCGGGCCGATCGCGCCCAACGCGGGGACGGCGTGCGCCACCAGTCCTCCGGTCGCCGCCGCACCCGCCAGCGCAGCGGCACGGCGCACGTGCTCGTTGCTCATCGTGAAGCCGACCACGGCGCCAAGGCTTGTCGATGATTGATGAGACGCCGATGAGGTCGTCGGATCAGGGGCCGTCCGCGGACCTCGTCACGCGCGCGGCGGGGAGCAGCACGAAGCACCCCTGCGGCGAGCAGCACGCGACGCCGCTCGGCACCGGCCGCGGGAGGACGACGCCCCGGGATGGCGCCCCCGGGGCGATGGCGACGTCGGGCGGGGACACGACGGGACAGCCTCCGGGAGCGTCGATGTGGTGCCGAGGAGAGCCGCGTCAGCCTCCGCTCGACGCACCCACCAGCTCGCGGTGGGCGGGCACCGGCTCCGGCTGGGCCAGGGTGGGTCGACGCGGACGACGGCGCGTGTCGAAGGCCCGTATCAGCGCCCGGTTCACCGGGCGTTCCACCCACCGGGTCATGGCCGCGCCGAGCAGCACCGCCTGGACCACCATCGCGACCGTCTGCACCCCGGGCCCGGCGCCGAACCACTCCTGCAGGCGCAGCATGAGCACGTAGCCCAGGGGTCTGGTGCACCAGGTACACGCCGAACGAGATGCCCGCGAGACGTCGGGCGGCCCGCGCGAGGACCGGCGGCGGCTGGACACCCCGCTCCCCCAGGCGGACGGCGAGGAGCAGCGCGACGACCCCGAGGCCGACCCCGAGCACCGAGCGGGGGTCGGTGACCAGCCCGGCGGCCGGCGACCACCACCCGTTCTGGACGGCGTGGGCGGCCACGCAGCACGCGAGCAGGGCGAGGCCGTGGCCGCGGCGCAGCCGGCCGGTGCTGACCAGGTGCGCGGCGACGCCGGCGACGAAGAGGTGCCAGCGGTAGAGCCCGAGTCCGTCGACCACCGAGTCGTAGAGCCCGCCCGCGGACTGGGCCAGGGGCCACTGCGCCAGCGGCACCAGCACAGCGGCTCACAGCAGCATCCGCAGGCCCCGGCCGTGCCCGAGACGCGTGCGGCGCAGCCACGGCGCCAGCGTGAACGCCGCGAGCTGCAGCGGCAGTGTCCAGTAGGAGCCGTCGACGTAGTCCCAGTGGTGGTAGCCGTTCCAGGTCTAGAGCATCGCGAAGTTGGCGACCAGGTCGCCGATGCTCGCCCGGTAGATGCCCGCGGGGGCGAGCCAGTCCAGCGCGAGCGTCGCGGCGAGCGTGCCGGCCACGAACCCGGGCAGCAGCCGGGCGATCCGCGAGAACCACCACCGGACGGTGGCGCGCGCAGGGTCGGCGAGCGAGCCCGGCGGCGAGGTGCGCGGAGAGCACCAGCAGCAGGCTCGCCCCGATCTGGTGGCCGAGGCCCACGGCCAGCGCGCCCAGGTAGCCGACCACTCCGGCGACGGTGGCCGAGGCCGGGACCAGCACCAGCCGTCGGCTCCCGGCCAGCGCGGCCGCCGCGTCGTCGACGCGGTCGGCCAGCGCGGCGTAGGTGAGCTGCTCGGAGCCGCCGATCAGCGCGGTCCGGGTGCCGTGGTCACGCAGCCCGTCACGAACACCGGGGCGGGCCGCGTCGGGGCCGCCGCCGTCATCGGGCGCTCGCCTCGAGGGCGACGGTGTCGGCGTCCAGCTCCTTCGGGCGGTCCACCTTCGAGATCGCGAAGTATGCGACGACCCCGACGATGATCACCGTCAGCACGAGGGCGGTGCGGTCCATGCCCAGCGCCAGCCCGCCGCGCCCGGGGGCCCACCGAACCAGTCCGCGAAGGAGGCGCCGAACGGGCGGGTGAGGATGTAGGACAGCCAGAAGCACGCGATGGCGTTCGCGCCGAACCAGCGGTAGGCGATCGCGGGCAGCAGGAACAGGACCCCGGGGCGTCCCAGAGCGATCCGATCCGCTCTGTCGGGGGTCGGGTGTAGTCAGAGCCCCAGCGGAAGGCTCTTCGACACCGACGCATGAAAGGAGGCGGCGATGCCCGCCGTCATGAACTACTTCGAGATCGGCTCACCGGATTCCAACCGAGGCCCAGCGCTTCTACGGCACCCTGTTCGACTGGACCTTCGGCGAGCCCTCCGAGCAGGGCTACCGGATGGTGAACACCGACCAGGGCGGGCTCTGGGACACCACCGCCCTCGGTGGCGCTACCTGGGCGATCTTCTACGTCCAAGTTGAGGACGTCGCAGCCACCATCAGCCACGCCGAAGAGCTCGGTGCGACCGTGGCCGTGCCCCTGGTGGACGGCGGCGCCATCGAATTCGCCCACCTCCTCGACCCTCACGGCAACCGCTTCGGAGTGTGGCGGCCCAAGCAACCAGCCTGATCCAGGCCGCGGGGCCGGCCGGGACTCCGGCAGCGCGCGAGCACGCGAACACGGGCAGTCGACGCCGCTCGGATGGTCTCGCGCCGTTCGAGCGACATCGGTTGTGACCACCGGCTCGTGACTCTCACCCTCGGTCACCCACAGCCGACGAGGGAGGCCCGGGATTTGGCACTTCGGCGACTGGCTGGGGTGGCTGCAGGGCGCGGGCGTCCTCCCGGCTCTCGGCTGAACGACCCGGCCGGCGGGGGCGGAACTCGGAGCCCGTGACTTCGCGGCGGGAACCGAGTCACCGGGCCGGCCCGAGTCACGGGGGCTCAGCGTGACCGCGGCCTGGTGCGCCGCGTGGCGGGCGGGTTCGACGTGGAGGCGGTGGAACTCCTCGAGGTCCCCGCAGCGGGGTCCTTAGCGCGGAACTCGAGCGATCAGAGTTCCTCCTCGTGGGCCTGCGCGACGGGGGTTCGCGGCGGTGCGCCATCGGCGACGTGCGTCGCGAGGGAGCGAACCCCGGACTGCCGCCGGACCACAGGCATCGCTCGCGCGTGCCGGCGCAGCGGGTGAGCCACGCGAGCACCCCAGCCGCTCTCCCCGACTCGCCTGGCCGCCGATGAAGCTCCGGCCGGCGCGCCGCAAACGGACAGGAGAAGCTGTCGGTCGACCGTCGTTCTACAGGTCAACGGAGGAACGCTGGCGTGACTCGGTGAGGGCGGGCATGGCCCAACCAGCCGCCTCGCGCGAGCGCCTGGTGCGAGGTGTCTCATGGAGTACGTGTCGATGTTCGCGGGGGAACGGTTCAGCGATCTTCCCGAGTGCACCCATCCCGCGGTGGCCGTGGTGGCGTGGCGCATCAACGACGAGTTGTGCGCCACCACCCGCCAACAACTGCTGCGCCGCGCGCCGGCGTTGGTCGGTGCCGGGCGCGGACTCTGCCTGGCCGGTGCGGCCGATCGTGCTCGGTGTGATCACCGACGCCGCGCTCGCCCTCTACCCCGAGCACCGGTACTTCCAGCGCACCGGCCGCGGCCGGAGATGACACCGGGGCGGCTGGTCACCTGCTGGCGCCACCTCGTGCCGCTCAACGTCGCGATGACTCAGTTCCTATGGGTCGTCTACCGTCACAACGCGCATCGAGACCAGCGCGAGCAGCGCGTGATCGATCTGCTCGACGCCTGCCCGGCCGCCCTCCGACCCCACCCCACCAGCCCGGTCCCCGCCCTCGAGGCACGCCGCACCTGAAGGTGTCCCGGCGAGCCATCGACCACACCACCGTGCAGCCTGCTCGCGCTCAAAGTGTCCGCACAGCCCATGCTTCTGCCGCGGTGTGCCATGGTCCGTGTCGAGTGGATGTTGTCGCGCCACCCGACGCGGTCGCATGAAATCACCGTTCCGGGATCAGGGCCACGGCGCCCGCCAGCACGGCACAGGCCCCGGCGAAGCCTCGGATTACCCGGGCGGCGGTGAGCTCGTGGGCCTCGGCGCGCACCGCCACCACCATCAGGATGATGGCCAGCACCGCCAACGCGATCACCGCCAAGCGCGCGGTCGCCGTCGTGAGCACCACCCGCCGGTTGTAACCCACCGAACGCAACGGCTACGCAAGCGGACGATCACCGTCGTCCGACCGTCGTTCTACAGCGAGGTGCGCTTGATCTTTTTGCTGTGGAGTCGCGCGTGGGTGAGTACAGCGCACCGGCTGGCAACCTCGGAGGCGAAGCGCGTGGCCGGGTTGATGCCGTAGAGCAGCGCGCGACCGCGGGGGCGCCGACCCCGGCCAGGTCGGCACCGCGACGCACGAGGTGCGCGAGACGCTGGGGCCGGTCTACGGGCAGGCCTGGTCTCTCGACCGGCCGGGCCTGTGCCACGCTCCGGATCGTGTCCAATGACGACCTACCCGCACCGGGGCGGAACCAACGCCTGTCACCCGCCGAGCGCGAGCGGGCCGCGGCCGTCCTGGCCGCCCGGTACCAGCAAGGCCACAGCATCCGCCAGCTCAGCACCGACACCGGCTACACCCTCGGGCGGGTGCGCGGGCTACTGCTCGGCGCCGGCGTCACCTTCCGCGGCCGCGGAGGCGACAACCGCCGCCGCCCCTGACCTCACCCAGAAGCGCGGCGGGCCGACGGCGCGGCCCGACGTGGTCTGGCACCGTGCGCAGGCGAAGCTCGTCGCGCTCGGCAGCTCAGGAGCTCGCCGGTGCCTCATGATCGCTGGCACGACGGCCGCGGCCGAGCTCGACGCCGCCGAGCAGCGCGCCTGGCGATGCTCCACCCGGACCGACGCGACCAGTTGATCGCGCGGGCCGAGGAGGTCCCGAGCAGCGGGGCCAGGTTCGCCTCGAGCCCGTCGACGCGCTGGTCGTGCGCAGCGGGTGGCGCGCTGCCCGCGATCTGGGCACCCCTATGCCCGCCACGACCGTCGACGCGCGGGCCTGCTGGGTGGGCGTCTCCGATGTCGTACCCGGGAGGCGGGCACGGTGAGCAGCAGCAGCGCGCCGGCCACGACTCCGGATTCTGATCGCGACCGCACCCACGGTGGCGCCGCGGATGCTCCGACCCCGGGGCTCCGGTCGGGATTGGGGTGGTGGGCGCGGAGCAGGATCACCAGCAGCGCGGCGTAGACCACCGCGGTGCCGGCGCTGTGCCCAGAGGGGAAGCTCATAGCCGCTGGCGTGGTCGATTGGGTCGGCCAGCACGGGCGGGGCCGGGCGAGCAGGTCTGTGGCACCGGTTTCGATTCCGAGCTCGAGCAGCCGGGCGGCGACGACGAACAGAGCGGCCCCGCAGCTGCCGGCCGAGCAGCAGCGTGATTGCGGCCGCGGCGGTGACGAGGTCCAGCGCGACCGGGCTGCCCAGCGCGGTGACGATGAGCGCGGCGACCCGCAGGGCGGGGTGAGTCAGCACCAAGGTGTGCGCGGCCAGCTCGATTGACCTTTCGAGGGCGATCAGCGGCGCCCAGTGTCGGTCGACCGCGACGGCGAGCGTCACGAACCCGCCCACCAACACGACCACGGCCAGCACGTCACCAGCGCCGGCCGGTGCAGCCGCGTGTGGGCGGCGGTCGCCGAACCCGCCGACGCGCCGATGTCAGCTGCGGGGTCTCCCAAAGGGTTGCTGGGCATCAGCGGGTGCTCGGCATCAGGGAATCTGGGGCAGGCTGCGTTCCAGCGCCTGCCAGCCGGTGTCGCGTTGGTGTTCGGCGCGCTCGGCGGCGGCGCCGCCGCGCAGCCCGAACAGCCGTTTCGCCACCAGCAGGTAGACCACGACCGCCAAGTTGATCAGCAGAGTGATGATCTTGGTGGGGCTGATGCTGTCGGTGAGCTCGTAGACCTCCGGGATCAGCAGCACCGTGGTCGCAACGAAGGTCAGGTACTCGGCCCAGCGCCGGCCCCACCACAACCCGAGGGCTTCGACCCCTTCGAGCAGCGCATAGGCCGCCAGCACCACCCCTAGGAGCCACAGGGTGGAAGAGCGGACGGTGAACGCGCGGGACAGCTCACCGAGCAGGCCCTGCGAGCCTTGGCCGTTGGGGCCGCCGATCCCGCCCTGCACGGCGTCGAGGACCCGATAGAAGGTGCCCGAGAGCCCAGCGCGGTCGGCGGCGAACACGAACACCCCCGCGGCCAGGGCGCCGAGCACCAGGAAGTGCAGCAGCCGATCCAGCGCGATCAGCCGCAGCACGTAGCGGTCACGCAGCGGGCGCCCACGCAGCGGCAGCGTCACCTCGTCGCGCTCGGGTGGGTGGGGCCGGGTCGGGGCCTGGGGTCGGCGCAGCGGCACCCACGCGTCGCAGCGCAGGCAGCGATGCCAGCGCAGCCCGTCGTACTCGCGCACCACCAGGGCGTCGACCTCGCGGAGCTCGGCCGCATCAACACCGAGCAGCTCGTGGCCGTGGACCCCGCAATCGATCAGCTCATAGCGCAGCCGCGGGCGGAACCGCCGCGGCGCCTCGGTGCCCGGCGCCGCGCCGGAGACCTCGGGATCGCCACCGGCGTTACCGCGGGCGGGGCCAGGCTCCGACCCGGTCGCCGCGGGCACCGTGGTGTCGGGTCCCGGTGAGGTGGAATCGGATGATCTCGTCACCGGCTGCTCCTGTTCTGACCCACCACCGACACGGCCCCTCGCGTCCGCTAGCGACGGGCGAGGCGGCGGCCGCCGCCGGTGGAGGTCTCGATGCCGTAGTAGGAGAACCGCCGGCTCGTCGGTGGCGGTCAGCTCGCCGTCGGTGTCGATGGTGGGCGCGTCTTTGACCTGCTTCGCGGCGTAGCGCACCCGCACGGCGTCGGAGCTGACCGTGGCCCCATCGAGGGGCACGAACGCCAGCTTGTGACGCCCGACCATGCCGATCTTGACCGTGACGAAGGTCGGCTCGTCGCTGCCGGTGTCGAAGTAGACGGCCTCCAGCGGGGCCGATCTTGTTTCCCTCGGGGTCGATGACGTTCTTGTCGATGACGTTCTTGTCCCGCCAGTCCCGCAGGTTCTCCGCGGCGAAAGTAGCCATGATCCAGAGGTTCCCGCCTGGTCTCCTAATCGAATCCCAGCCATGCCTCCCGTGGCGGGCTCGGTTCGAGGACACGCTGCTATAGCGCGAACGCTGCTGCGCCCGCCGGTCACCGTCAGCGCCTCCCGGTTTCGGCGCGGAGCCCAACAGTGTCGTTGAGCCGTCGCTCCACAGTCAGGAGCCGTCCGCGCCGGTGGCCCACGAGTTGACCGTCGCGCGCTGTACCGATCGGATGGTCGACCTCTGGATGCAGTCCTCGTCCAGCGGCCCGCCTCGTCGATCACGACCGCGTGCGGTCGCCCGGGCCCGCTCGGGCCCGCCGGATCGGTGGAGCACAGTAGTCAGCTATGGCAGGACCGAAGACCGATGGGGGGCGGCTCGAGCCGGCCGCGGGCACCCCGCAGCACGCCGACATGGCCAGCGACGCCACGACCGACGGGCGACACCGGGCGGCGGGCCCGCGACCGCAGCCGGTGTGGCGGGCCGGGTGGCGGCGCCGCTCCACGCCGTGCAGCAGGCGGCTACCGGGTGGCGCCACCAGGGCGACCGCCGGCGGCTCCTGACGCAGGACGCTCGGCGCGCCGGTGTGGAGCGACGGTCGAAGGACTGTGGCGTCCCAGATCGGCCGCTCGGACCCACCCGGGTAAATTCTCTGTAGGTCGAGATCAGTCCTCGCCACGCTCGGCTCGGTCCTTGAGCCGTGTGAGTGCCTCACCGCGTCCGCGGTGGAGCTGACGGGACAACAACCTGGCGACTGCCCGGCCCCGCCAACCTGGCGGGAGGTGGAAGTCTCAACCGAAGCGCACCAGGGTGCGCCCCGCGCCGGCGTCGGTCAGCGTTGTGGTTTGGTCGTTGGTGATGCCGAACGGGAGATTCACGAGCAGGCGCAGCCGGCGTTGCTCGACGCTCACGTCTTGGACGTCCATGGTGATCTGCAGGTGAAACCCGAGACCGGTCGCGGCACGGAAACACATCCGCTGTCCGGGGTGGGCAGGCCCGCCCGGCTGGGCCGACTCGAGGTCGGCGTCGACCCACAGATCGAACCTCTAGGGGTGGGTCAGCAGGTCCCAGACCCGCTCGAGCGGCGCATCAATCACCGCCGCCGGGCAGACGCTGATAGCTCGCTGCTCGGCCGCCCGCTCCACGCTGTCAATTGTCGTCCCCCGGCGTCGCAAGTCCACCCCCCGATCGCGCTCACGCCGGGGTGGTCCGCCTACTGGCACTGGATTCTGTCGCGTCCCGATGACAGCCAGCAGTCACTGGACAACATCGGTGGGCCCCTCAGCCACCTGGGCGCTGGTGCGGGTATGGCCGGTCGGGGTCGAGTCACCGACTCCGTGTTGGCGTTGGCGGTGTTGCCACCTAGGGTCGGGGCCGTTCAACTGCACACCGATCGCGGGAGCTCGCGCCAGAAGCGGGCTGAGAGGGCGGCTGGTCGATCACGACTGGTGCCGCCGACCGCCGAACCTGACCGGGTAATGCCGGCGTAGGGAGCCACGCGCCATGACCGCGTTCACGAACGAGAACACCACCGTCACCACGGGCCCGATCGACGGGTCGGTCAAGGCCCACCCGCCCGGCCCGGACGGGGTCGACGTCGCGGTGCGCCGGATCGGGCTCACCAACGGGACCAGCTTCGACGTCTATGACACCTCCGGCCCGTACACCGACGACACGGCCGCGATCGATGTTCACGCCGGGCTTCCCCGGCTGCGCCAGGCCTGGGTCGACCCCGCTCGGGGCACCCAGCTCGAGCGGGCCCGCGCCGGCCAGGTCACCACGGAGATGCGCTACATCGCGCTCCGCGAGGGCGTCGAGCCCGATGTCGCCGAGATCACCCTGGCCGGGTTCACGCAGGGCACCGTCGGGGACGCCGTGCCCGCGTCCACGTCGTCGGGGTCGTCGCCGGCCTCGGGCGCTTCGCCGTCGGGATCCTCTTCGGGAAGGCTCGGGTCGACGGTGGGCCGGCCGGGCGGCCGGGCGCCAGGCCAGCGTCGGGGTGGTGCAAGTCCTGACCGGGATGACTGTCCATTACTGCCGACGCCGCTGGGCCGCCGAGGTCGCCGAGCTTCGCGCCGCGCGGGAGCAGTTAACCGACGGGTCAGCCACGCCGCCGCCCGGTCACCGGCACTCGCCACGGACCGGCCCTTGTAATCGGTTCGAGCCTGACGTCGTCGTGCCCGATCCCCGGGGCCATCGAACCAGCAAGGCGGCCAGCGCGGCGGCCGGCCCGGCGCCGGGCGCGGCGGCCACGGTGGAAGCGGCATGTGTCGCGATGGTGCTGGTCTGCCCGGGGCTGAAGCCGTGGGCCATCAGCAGCGACTCGGCGGCGGCGGCCTGCCCTGAGAACATCCTGCTCGTCGGGCTGGACACCGGCACCGACAGCTTCGGCAACCCGCTGCCGGTCCCGGGATGGTGCTGGCGGGCCCCCGGGCGGGCTCGCGCCGGGTGGCGGCCGCCCCGGGCCGCCGCCCCGAAAGCCATTCTCGATCAGCTGCATGCCGGGGACGGCTCCGAGGGCGGCTACAACACCAACACCTTGATCATCGGAGACGGCGTGGTTCAGACAGACGGTGACCCCACCGAGTGCGGAGGCCTCGGTTGCCCGGGCGAGGTTCGCGGCCCGCCCCGGCGCTGCCGCCCGGTCGGGTCGCCCGCAGGACCTTACCGTGACGCGCCTCCCCACCCCTCGGCAACGCTCTGAGCTGCAGTGTTTCCACAACACCGCCCGTACTGGGGGCACCTGACACCGTGCCGGCCCGCGGGCAACCGGGCGAACGCGCCGATCACCAAGGCGCCCTTACGATCGCCCGGGGCGCCGCGTGATTGCGCCTTGTTGTTGCCAGTCATTTCCGCTCGGTCGGTCACCGGCTCCCGGTGTGTCGGGTCCGCCCCTGTCTGTGGAGGTTTGCTGTGCCGGTCGGTCCCCCGCTGCGGGCCCCGCACGCCGCCGCGGCGTTGCGCCGGCGCAGCGCGCAACGCGCTCAACGGTTGACGACGACCCGGGCGGTGCGCCAGGCGATCGTGTCACTGGCCGGGCTGGTGGGTGAGCCGGTGCGCAACCAGGCCGGCGAGCAGGTCGGGCGGTTGGTGGATGTGGTGGCCCGGCTCTACGGCGAAGAGCGTTACCCGCCGGTGACCGGGCTGGTGGTGCGGGTGGGTCGCCGACGCGCGTTCCTGGACGCCGCCGCGATCGCCCAGATCAACCACCGGTGGATCACGCTGCGCAGCGCCCGGCTCGACCTGCGCGACTACCAACGTCGTCCGGGGGAGGTACTGCTGGCCCGAGACCTGCTCGATCACCAGCTCGTCGACGTCGACGGGGTGCAGGTGATCCGGGCCGCGGACGTGTACCTGGCCCCGGTCAACGAGCAGGTTCACGTCGTGGGGGTGGACGTGAGTGTGCAGACCCTGCTGCGTCGCCTCGGCCCGAAACGGCTGCGAGGCCGGCCCACTCCGGACCGGGTCATCGACTGGGACGCGATCGCCCCGTTCGGGGAGGAAGCCACCGACGGGCCGCCCACGGTGCGGTTGCGCCGCAGCCAGCAGGCCCTGCACCGGCTGCGCCCCGGGGAGCTCGCCGATCTGCTCGAGGACCTGGGTCGTCCCGGCCGCCAGGAGCTGTTGGCGTCGCTGGAGCCGGAGATCGCCGCCGACGCGCTGGAGGAGATGGAGCCCGACGAGCTGGAGGGGCTGCTGCGTGAGTCCGAGCCGCAGCAAGCCGCTGACCTGGTGGCCGCGATGGAGCCCGACGAGGCCGTCGACGCGCTCCGCGACTTGTCCGGCAGCGAGAGCGACGAACTGCTCGAGTTGATGCCCGCGGCGACCCGCGAGCGGCTGGCCGGGCTGATGGGCTACCCCGAGGGCGAGGCCGGCGGGTTCATGACCACCCTGCTGATCCGCGCCGCCCCGGAGGACTCGGTCGAGGCCGTCCGCACGCGGCTGGCCGAGCAGGGCGATCACCGCGGGGAGATCGACGCCGTGGTGGTGTGCGACACGGCGGGCCAGGTGATCGGTGACGTCTCGCTGTTCGACCTGCTGGTCGCCCCCGCCGAGCTGACCATGGGCGGGCTGCTCGAGGCGGGCCCCCACCCCGACCCGGTGCTGGTCGGACCCGGCGCCGACGTCGGGGAGGTCGCGGCGGCGCTGGTGGAGTCGCGGCGCTCCTCGCTGCTGGTGGTCGACGACGACTACCGCCCGCTGGGACGGATCCTGGCCGACGACGTTCTGGACGCCCTGACCCCTGACGGCGGCCGGCTGCACTTCCCGAGGCTGCTGCAATGAGCCGGCGGTTCACCGGCGACGAGGGCGGCCAACCGCTCGACCGCGAGTCCCGGGCCGCGACCGCGACCGCGGGCTCCACCACCGAGGCCACCGCGAGGGCCGACACCGCTGTGGACCCGGGCGCAGGCGGGCGGGAGCCGGCGGCTGCCGCCGCGCCCGCCGGTGTCGGGCGGCGGGTGTGGCAGCGGGTCCGCCGCGGGCGGGTGTTCGCCTACCTGGCCATCGCGGGGCCCGGGGTGATCGCGGCGAATGCCGGCAACGACGCCGCCGGCATCGCGACCTACTCCTCGGCCGGCTCGCAGTTCGTGTACCGCACGTTGTTCTTCATGGTGCTGGTCACCATCGCCCTGGTGTTGGTCCAGGAGATGGCGGTCCGGTTGGGGACTTACACCGGCAAAGGGCTGGCTGCGTTGATCCGCGAGCAGTTCAGCCTGCGGCTGACCGGGCTGGCGCTGTTCTGTGTGCTGCTGGCCAACACCGGGCTGGTGGTTTCGGAGTTCGCCGGGATCGGGGCGGCGTTCGAACTGTTCGGGATCAGCCGCTACCTGGTCATCCCCATCTTCGCGGTGCTGATTTGGGCGCTGGTGCTGTTCGGGTCCTACCGCTACGCCGAACGCATCTTCCTGGTGTTCTCGCTGGCGTTCCTTGCCTACCCCGTGGCTGCGGTCCTCGCCCGCCCGGACTGGGCCCAGGTCGGCGCGAATCTGGTGTTCCCGCACTTCCTGGCCAGCAGCGACTTCATCCTGCTCGGGGTTGCGCTGATCGGGACCACCGTGAGCCCCTACATGCAGCTCTACGCCGCCGCCGGGGTCGTCGACCGCGGCGCCGGGCCGGAGGACTACCCCAACGCCCGCCTCGACGCCGTGTCCGGGGCGGTGTTCGCCTGCGTCATCTCCATCATGATCATCATCGCGACCGGGGCGACGATCGGTGGCCAGGGCCCGCTGGATTCCGCCGCACAGGCCGCGCAGGCGCTGCGCCCGGTCGCCGGCTCCGGCGCCACCCTGTTGTTCGCGTTCGGGCTGCTCGGGGCCAGCGCTCTGGCCGGGGCGGTCGTCCCGCTCTCCTCCTCCTACGCGATCAGCGAGGCCGTCGGGGTGGAACGCTCGGTCTCGCGCAGCTTCGCCCAGGCCCCGCTGTTCCTGGGGCTGTTCACCTTCCAGGTGTTCCTCGGCGCCGGGGTCGCGCTGACCCCGGTCAACCTGATCTCACTTCTGATCGGCACCCAGGTCCTGCAAGGTGTCGTCGCGCCGATCGTGCTGGTCTACATCCTCATCCTGAGCAACCGCCGCAGTGTCCTGGGCGCCGCCGCCAACAGCCGCGGCTTCCGGGCCGCGGCCACCATCGCCGTCCTCGCCGTCGCCGCCATGTCGCTGCTGTTGCTGGGCCAGACCCTGCTCGGATTGGTCGGGCTCAGCTGAGCCGCCGCGACGGATACTGCCTCATGGCCCACGACACCCCGCCTCCTCCCGACCGTCCCCCCACCCCTGGCCACGGCTCCCACCCGCCACGACACGACGACCAACGACCCAGCCTGGCGACACGCCTGGCTGCGGTGCTGCTCGGTCAGGGTCACCACCCACTCGACGTCGCCCGCGCCACCGGGGTGCCGCTGGCCCTGATCGAGCTGATCAACGACCACCTCGGCCAGCAACCCCCCACGGATTCCCCCAGGGGAGACGGCCAGGAACCCCCACCGCGCTCACACCCCGCCCCCGCGGTCATCGACCCGGCCGCCCGCCGAGCGGCCGGCCCATCCACCGGCGAGCTCCCCCACCCCGGGTCCGGCGCCGCACCCGTCCGCGCCCAGGTGGTCGGATGGCGCTTCCGAGGGGCCGCGCGGACGCTGCGAACGGCCTTCGTGCTCAACGCCGCCCTCGCGGCGGCGGCCGCGCTGACCCACACTCCAGCTCTCGCCGAGGCCTCGTTGATCGGCATCCCGCTCACCTTCGCGGCGTTGGGCCTGCTGTGGCTGTGGGCGATGCGCCCGCCACGAGCCACCCCCGCGCGGAAGACCCCACCACGACCACGCTCCCAACCTTGAGCAACTCGGCGGCGAGGTCGACGCGGCCCGCGGACTCCTCGCTGTTCAAAGACCGACCGAACCCCGACGAGGCCATCAGGCGGATTCGGCTCAACGGGGCTCGGCGACCGATCCGAGCGTCGCCTGGCTGACCTCGACTTCGTCACCGACAAAGCCCACGCGCCGGTCGTGGAGCGCCACGATGACCAGCCTTTCCGTGATGATGGACAGGGCGCCAGCGATCTCGGCGAACAGGTCAACGACGTCGGCCGTGGCGCGTAGCGAGGGGGTGAACGGACTCATCGGTCGGTGAGCTCCATCGTTCGATTACGGATAGAGCGGGGACGGTGTCAGGGGCGCGGCGGCACGCGGCCGGTGCCGCATTCACTCTTCTGAGCAGCCGGTCTGGCGTTCTCCCGGGTCGGGGATGGCTGCCGGCCCTCGCGGTGGACACCGGCGACAGCGGCCGCCGACCGCGGTCACGCGTAGGTCGTCGGGGCCCTGATCGGACCCGGCTTCGCCCCGCCAAGCGACACGATGTTGGTGCTGTTCGTCGCGCTCGTCCCCGCGGGCCGGGCTGGCTGGTGCTCGTCGTGTTCGCCTACGGCCTGGGTTGGCTAATGCGCCACGACCCGCGAGACCGGCGCTGGGACCTCCTCGCATTGGTGGAACTCCTGGTTTTGGCCAGCCCGTTCATCCACTTCGCCACCGGGGTCGGCGGCCCGTGACCGCGATCCTGCGGGTGGGGCCCCAGGCCGGGAGACCTCCACACCGCTTCGGGTCGACCTGCAGGCCTCGATCACCGGCCGGCGTCCCACCGGTAGGAGCGTCACGGTCGTCGCGGGTGACTGGGCACCAGGACACCCTCGCCCGCCGGCCGGGCTCGTCATAACGGTGCACTATCGGCGCCGCGATGACGTCGCGCGCTCCAGCATCGGCGGATTCCCCGGGCCCCCACCACAGCCGCCTGGACCGCACTCGCGAGTGGGAGGGCAGCACGTATCGCGGGTCGGGACGGAGGAGAACTCCGGGCTGCGTCCGCCAGGCGTTCGCTGCTCGATCCGGAACGAGGAGAGCCCACTCCCGGCGCGCAGGGGTGGGCTCTCCTCGTTGACAGGGCTGGCATGGCGATCAGGACCCGGGGGTGATGCTCCAGTACCCATCGGAGGTGACCTGGACCAGCGCCGGCGCGGCCATTTGGACCGTGCCGGTGTAGGAGCCGATCGTGTTCACCGCGAGGTCGGGGTAGCCGCCCTCGGTGGGGGTGGCCTGGACGATGAAGTTCTGGTCACCCTTGTTGGTGATCGCTGCGGTGGTGGTGTTCCCGGAGAGCACGATGACGTCGTCGCCCTTGCCGGTGATGGGGGCGGTGCCGGTGGCCTGGGTGGCCTGGTCGAGGCCGCCGACGGTCACCTTCCACGCCCCGGTGGCCTTGATGGTGAGCTTGGAGGTGGTGCTGCCGTCGGTGACGTCGATGGCTTTCTTGCCGTTGTAGGAGCCGATCGTGTTGACCAGCAGCGGGTCGGCGCCGTCGCTCTGGACGATGGTGTTGCCGGAGCACTTGGCGCAGCTGAACGTCAGGATCGCCGGCCCGGCCGGCTTGTCGATCGTCACCACGTCGTCGCCTTTGCCGCTGTAGACCTTCGGCGGCGCCGTCGCTGCCGGGGCGGCGGCGCCCTGGTCCCAGGCAGGCGCCGCGGCAGGCGCGGCCGCGCTGGAGGTGCCGGTCGCGGTGGTGGTGTTGCTACCGCCGTTGCTGGCCAGGCAGATCACGACGATCACGGCGATGATGCCGCCGAGCGCCCACGGCCAGCGGCGGCGCTTCTTCGGGGGCTTCTGCTGACCCTGCGGCTGCTGCGGCTGGCCCTTCCACGCGGGCTGGGGCTGCGGGACCACCGGCGCCTGCCGAGGGGCGGCGTGACCCTGATGCGGCACCTGGAACGCCTGGGTGGGTGCGTCGTCCCCGACGAACGGCTGCTGCTGGATGGTCACTGGTTGCCCCCGACGGAATCGCTGTGAACTGCGTGATTGCGCTGAACATCGCGCGCCCCGGGCATTCGTTACCTTGGACCAACCCGCGGTCACCCGTTCGGCCCTCGGAGCACGACGGCCCACTCGCAAGACGGGTGGGCTCGCTTCACTCAGCTGCGGCGCCGTCAGGAAATAGTGCTATCGGTCAGCGGCGACGCTGTCTTCGCCGGCGGCGACCGGGGCCACCGCGTCGCCGGGGTGCTCGTCGCTCACGACTCCTACGTGACCGTCGTCGAGCAGCGGGATCACGAGTCTCTCGGTGGCGATAGTCAGCGCGCCGGCGAGCTCGGCGGCCAGGTCGAGGACGTCCGCCGCGGCGCCCAGCGACGGGGTCAACAGGCTCATGGATCGTGGCGCTCCATCGTTCGAGCATTGGTGGAGCAGTGACGCCGTCCGGGGCCCCGGGTACGCGGCCAGCGGCGCGTTCACCCCTGCGTGTGCCGCGGTGAGCCTCTCCTCGTCCCACGGGCGTCCGAGAAGCAAGACCCGCCGGTGGCCGCCCAGTCGATTCCCGACGTTGACTGCACCAATGGCGGAGTGCTGTGCCCGGGACTTCGGGCCTCCTGTGCTGTGATCCTCCCGACCCTCAGCGCGACCCCGCCCGAGGTCAGGCGCCACATACTTGACACCGAACGGGAACATCAGCGCGCGGTCGGTATCTCGCGCGGAGCTCGGGCCAGCGCCGATACCGCGCCGCCGCCACCGCGGTCATCGAGGCGGTGATCGAGGCGGTCGCGGCCGAGGTTACCGCCCTGGATCAGACCGCGGCCGCGGTCACCGGGCTGCACGGCCCTGTTCGTCGCCGCCGTGCGCGGTGAAGCCGCCGTGGATTCCGGACCCGATGGAGCTGCTGGTGATCGCTCGGAGGGCCGGGACCACTTCGATCGGCGAGCCCCCGGCCAGCGCGGCCGGCGACGCGACGAGGACCTGTTCCACGGCCGCGCCGCCGCGCTCGAGCGGGCCGGGACGTGGCTGACCGGACCCGCCCGGGGTGCCGTTGGTCATCACCGGCCAGCCGGCGCCGGGAAATCCGCAGTGCTGGCCTCCGCCGCCCTGCTCACCCTCGAGGCCGCCGGGCACGGGTCGGGGCTGGCGCTGGACGCCCGCGACGCCACCCTCGACGGACGTGCTCGTGGTGCCTGGCGGAGGTTCGCCGGTGGCCCAGCCGGCGCCCGAGGTGACATAGAGCCGATGTCGGACTTTTCCAGTCGGCAGCTTCCGGAAGTAGGGGTCCGGGGGAGAAGGCGAGCAGGTCGCCCTCGCCCCATCCAGTTGTCGAAGCGCTCGGTGTCCATCCAGGCCGGCCCGCGCCCACCGCCGCTTGATGCGATGAAGCCAGGACACGGCAGTGCCCGGCGGTGCCGGTCTCGTGGCTTCGCGCGCGACGTGGCGACTGACCCGGCCGACGACCGGCGGTCAGGTGACGGCTGCGTGGAGGTTGTTCAGTGTGGTGGCGAGCTGTTCCTGCGAGACGCGGGGGAAGAACGCCTCGAAGTCGGCGTCCTTCACGCTCATCCACTCGTAGGTCTGGGTGACCTCCGTCCCGCCCTCGACCGCCTTGAGGTTCGTAGGTGTAGGTGTGTCCGCCGGCGTCCATGTCACCGAGCTGCTCGGCCAGGCCGCACGTCGGGTCGACCCTGGGGCCCCATCCGATTCGGGCGCCCGACAGGAACGCCATCGTATTGATCATCCGGTAGTCGCCGAGGTCGGGTGCGTGCATGTTCATGGTGAAGGTCTGCCCGATCCCGCCGATGGGCGCCGCGTCGCCTTCTGGGCCGCGCAGCATGTCCGCGCCGTCGATCTCGGTGTGTCGGTTGGGGTCGGCGAGCAGGGCGAAGATGTCCTCCGCCGGGGCGTTGATGACCTTGCTGGCCTGCAATTTCTTGCTGGTGTCCACGATGCTCCTTCGCCGCTTGTCCGGTGCACGTTGAGTTCTACCGGCTCGGGACGTCGTGCCAACTGCCGCTACCGAAGCGCCGGTGCCGCCTTCGCGCACTCGTCAACGCGCTGCGGCAGACGACCACGCAACCGGTGGCTACGGCGCGGAAGACACGGCCGTTGGCGGCGGCGCCGAGGACGCTGCGTCGGTTGGCCAGCACCAGCACGTAGGCCAGCAGGATGATCTGGCCCCGCTTCACCTCCGCACCGGGGTCCCCAGGCGATCCTCACCCTTGTGACCGACACCCCGCGCAGCGATCTCGCCGACCATCTGGCCGACGGCGACCTCACCGCGGCCCGTCAGGTGCTCGGCGCACACCCTGGACGAACCTGGCCAACATCTTCACCACATTGCCCGAGCACGACTGCGACACCGCCTACCGCCTGCTCGACCGTGACACCGCCGCGCAGGTCCTCCACGACCTCAGCGCGCCCGAACAGGACCGTCTGCGCGCCGCCCAACATCAGGCCACCAGAGCGACCGACCCCCAGTGATCGTCACGAACGGACTGTCGCCGGGTTCTCACCCCGTCGGGCGGCGAGCAACCAGTACTCGGTGGCGCGCGAACTCGCCCGCACCACGTCCTTGCCCGCCACCGCCCTTACCAGCCAGTCCTCGAGATCGCCGCCGCCGATCGGCCCAGCGGCAGCGGAGTCGTCGCACCACCGCATCGAGAGCTTCGATCATCGTCGCCCGTCAGCCGCGGTGCGAAGGCCCGGGTGATACCCGTCGGTGCCGTTATGTCGCCCGGACCCTGGGGCGCCGGTCCCTCGCCCGCCGGCGGTCACGCTCACACCGGTCACGTTCGAATCCGTCATGGCTGGGCGGTGTCGTTACCCGCGGTGGGGCAGCGTCGTTGAAGCGGTCATGGCGGAGCACCGACGATCGGCTGCGCACTCGGTGACCGCCGCCGCGCGGCAGGATGAGTCCGACACCCTCTGGCGTGCCGAGCTCGAGCGGGCTCGCCGCCGGCGGCGCCAGGTCGAGATCGCCGCGGAACTGCTCCTGCTGGTCTCACCGACCACCCCGTTCACACCACGCGCGGTCGCTCGCGTTACGAGGTGACCGTCGGCGCCCGGGCGCCGTGGCACGGTGCGTGATCCTCGACCGGATCGTCCACCGGCGGGCTCTGGAGCAGCGCTGGGGGCTCGAGAAGAGGTGTGCCCGTTCTCTGCAGTTGGACGCGAGGTGTTGAACACCGAGGTGACCCACCGGTGACCAGCCGTGCTGACGTCGTCCCCCGGGCGCTGCCTGCGGGGCCTGCCCCTGATCGGCGGTGGCGGTGGCGGACTGTAGGCGGTGTTCGGCTCATTCCCTCGGGGAGCAACGGCTCCTTCCTCGGGGAGCAACGCTGCCGTCACGCCCCTGGCCGGATGGTCGAGGCTGAGCACGACGCGTCCTGGAGTCCGAGCCATTCGGCCAATGCGCGCGGGTGGGTGGTCATCTTTCCGTCGGCGCTGCGAGCCAGCACGAGCTCGCTGGTGCCGTCGGGGAGGAACATTTCCACCATCATCGGGTAGTTGTCCCCGACCGGCGTGAGGGTGACGTGGTAGGTGGGCCCGGTCCACCGCAGCATCCAGTAGCTCTGGACCAGCACGCATCGTCGATCGGTCACGGTCCGGTGGATCGTGGCGGCCACGCCGTTGCGGTTCGACAGCCGGGCCCGCAGGTCGGCGACCGCGTTCGCGTCGCGTAACAGCGCGATGCGCTGGCCGGCACGTCGTTCGGCTTCGGTCACAGTCCGCTCTGGTGATCGTCGACGCATCCCCGACATGGGAGCATGCCGCACGCGAACGCAGGGCAAACACTGGGCCGGGATGTGGCCACTGGTCGGCGAGGGCATCGAAGGTGGGGCTCAGCCCACGGCCGGCTTGTTCACGACGATCATGACCTGTTCGTGATCGTGGGTGAAGGCTTCGTAGCTGAACTCGATCCCGCAGCGGGTCGCGTATTCGGTCCAGGCCCGGTGTTCCCGTCCTGCCAGCCGGGGTGGTTGAGGTACTCGTCAACACCATCACCGGGCCCGGATGCAGCCGCGGCCCGACGTGTTCGAGCACGGTGGCGGTCGAGTAGTACAGATCGGCGTCGAGGTGGCGGGTAGCGGGATGTAAGAGGTGCCTCGATCTTGGTCCTGCTTCTTCATCGCCGGGTCCCTGGTCTCCTCGTCGGCCAGGTCCTCCCGAAGCACGCCAGGGGCGGGGAGTGGAGCACCCGACGCGCTGAACGCCCTGATCTCTGCCCCGGGCGTGCTACGCCTCTGGTGGGCGGCGGCCGCCGGCGCTGCGGGGCACGGGACCCCGGTGGGTTAGCCGGGGCTAAGCCACCGCCATTGAGCCCTGGCCCGCCGGTGGGACGATGGCAGCGTGAACGATCAGCCCTCCGAGCCGGGATCCCCGGCGACGCGCGAACGCATCGAGGCACTGCTGGATCCGCGCGCACCGCGAAACACCACCGCGCACGGCTACCTCGACACTGTGCCCGGAGAACCGATCGCGGCTCCCGGTCGGGCGCAAATCGCTGTGGCTCAGCGACCTCGGCTCCAGCCTCTACCGGCGGCTCTTCCAGCCGCTGGCCGCCCGGCTGCTGGTCGATTTCAGCTCGATCGCGGATCAGCTTCGCCTGCGGCCGGGGCAGACCGTCGCCGACGTTGGATGCGGACCGGGCAACCTGACCACCGTCCTGGCCGATGCCGTCGCCCCCGACGGATTGGCGGTCGGGCTCGATGTGCCGGCTCAGATGCTGCGCCACGCGGTCGCGCAGGCTCGCCCGAACATGGGCCTGGTGCGCGGCGACGCCGAGCGCCTTCCGCTGCGCGAGAGCTGCGTCGACGCCGCCTGCGCCACTGCGGTGATCATGCTGCTCGACGACCCCACCCAGGCACTGGCCGAACTGACCCGGATCGTGGCTCCGGGCGGCTGGCTGTTCGTGATGGTTCCCAGTCAGACCGCCGGGGTGGGCGCACCGATCGTGAATCCGTTGATCGAGGGCTTCGGGCGCTGGGCGGGCGCCCGCATGTTCTCCCCGGAGACCGTCCCGGACATGCTCGACCAGCTCGGCTGCGACCGCATCCACAGCCACCACCACGGGGCCATGACCACCGCGCGCGCCCGAGTCCCCTGATCCCTCACCCGAACCCCTCCGATGCCGAACCCGGGACCGGACGAATCCTTCCGATGCCGAACCCGGGACCGGACGAATCCTTCCGACGGTGCGGTCGAATCTCGTCCACGGGGGCTCTGATGACGCTCGTGTCCCCCGGGTAGCAGTAGCCCATGGACGGCCACGTCGATCTCGACGGGCACCGCCAGTGGTATCGCGTGCTCGGCGACCTGGCCGTCGAGGCCGCTCCGGTGGTGGTGATGTGTGACATCTCAGGACATGGTTGACGCTGTGTCGTCAAGACATGCTTGTCACGCCGAGGCTCATGGTTGGGTGGGGATGCTGAAAACGGCGTTCAAGGCCATGTTCGGGATCGCGAAGCCGGTTGCGCTCGCCCCGATGGGAGGGGCCGCGGGTGGCGCGTTGGCGGCGGCGGTCTCGAACGGTGGAGGTCTGGGACTGCTCGGCGCCGGACGCGGCGACGACCCTTCGTGGCTCGAGCGCGAACTCGACGAGTTGACCTCGGCCACCGACGCTGCGTGGGGCGTGGGATTCCAGGCCTGGGCCGCGTCAGTTGAGCTGGTCGAGCGGGCCCTGGAGCGTGAGCCGGACGCGGTGATGTTCTCCTTCGGCGACCCCGCGCCGCTGCTCGCTCCGGTGCGAGCCAGCCCAGCGCGGCTGATCGTGCAGGTCACCGACCTCGGCGAGGCCCGCCGCGCCGTCGACCTGGGCGCCGACGTCCTCATCGCCCAGGGCACCGACGCCGGCGGACACGGTGGGACCCGCGGCACATTCGGGTTCGTCCCGGCGGTCGTCGATCTCGCCGATCCGATACCGGTCCTGGCCGCGGGCGGCATCGCCGACGGCCGGGGGCTGGCCGCTGCGTTGAGCCTCGGCGCTGCCGGGGTGTTGGTGGGCACCCGGTTGTTGGCCACCCGCGAGGCGTTGATCTCGCCCGCCTACAGCAAGGCGCTGCTCGAGCACGATGGCGGCGACACCGAACGCTCCCGAGTCCTTGACATCGCTCGAGGCGCACCCTGGCCGGCTCGCTACACCGCCCGCACCCTGACCACCGAGTTCCTCGAGCGGTGGCGCGACCGCAAGGAGGACCTGCGCGCTGACCCCGATGCTCGCGGGGCGTTCCAGGCCGCCGCGGAGCGCGGAGAGCCCGAGGCGGTGGTGTTTTGGGCCACCGATGCCATCGACCTCGGGCACGACCTCGTGCCAGCGGCTGACCTCGTCACCGCCCTCGCCCACGACGCCGAGACCGCCCTGCGTCAAGTATGTCCTGACGACGATCTGTCAACCGACTCCTGAGACGGCACACATCCCCACCAGGTGCTCGGCCAGTCATGGGGTGGGCTGCTCGATCTCGTGCACACCCCTGGAGCGCCCGCCAAGCCTGGTCAGCTCGTCGGGGGATACCGACGGGTTGTCGCGGGCCGTCGGGACCCCTTCACGACCTGGGAGAACGGACTCGGCCGCGGTCGTCTGGTGGCGGCCGAGCGCTGCGCTGAATGGGGTGTGGTCGGGCTGTGTGGGGTCGGCGACGGCGCCGACGATGTGGTCGGGCCGGATCAGGGCAACGTAGTGCTCGCGGTCGAAGAACCGGGTCAGGAGGGCGAGGTCGCCCTCGACCAGGGGCAAGCCGAGCTGGTCGGCCAGAGCTCGGGGTCGGGTGGGGTCGCCAGCGTAGAGAACCCCGCCCTCGGGCATCTGGGGATAGATCCGTTGGCCGTCATCGGTGAGGGCGTCGGGGACTCGTTGCCCGAGCCCGGTGTGGCGGCCGTGGAGCAGTCGCGACTGCTGGTAGGGGACGTCGAGCATGGCGAACCTGCGGGTCATGGCGCCGGTGGAGCCGCCGAACCCGAACAGTGCGTCGAGGGCGCGCACCAGGGCCACCCGGCGGTGTGGTCGGGCGGTCTGGAACCGTTCGGCGAGGTCGGTGACCGGCTGCACGCGGCGGCCGATCAGCGAGGTGCGTTCCTGGGAGTAGGACTCGAGCAGCGCGTCGGCGTCGGCGCTGCGGTCGGTGAGGGCGGCGGCGAGTTTCCAGACGAGGTTGTGCGCGTCCTGGATGCCGGAGTTCATGCCCTGGCCTCCGGCGGGGCTGTTGAGATGCCCGGCGTCCCTGGCGAGGACGACCCGTCCGTAGCGGAACCGCTCGGCGCGCCGTTCGTGCTTGTGATAGACGCTGCGCCACAGGATCTCCACCGCCCCGGGCCCGAACAGCTCCTGGGCCAGCGCCACGATGTGATCGTCGAGTGCGGGTCCGTCGAGACGCTCGTCGACGGCCTGCTCGATGATCCGCCACACCCGGTCACCGAACCGGATGCCCACCACGACGCCGCGGTGGCCGAGGATGGTGGGCCACTCGTCGCTGCGATCGAGGGCGGCGTCGATCCGCACGTCGGCCAGCATCGCCTGGGTGGGGTAGGTCTTGCCGTCCAGTTCGACGCCGAGCTGACCGCGGACCCTGCTGTGCGCGCCGTCGGCGCCCACCAGATGACTGACCGCCAGTGTCGCTTCGGTGTCTCTGGTTCGGGTTCGCAGCGCCACGCCGGTGGTGTCGTGGTCGAACCCGAGCAGTTCGGTGTCGAACCGGAGATCGACCAGCCCGGTCGCCGCGACCGCGTCGAGCAGCATTCGTTCGGTGCGGTCCTGAGGGAGGGCGAGCGCGAACATGCTCGCGGTGTCGTCGGCGAGCTTGGTGAAGTTGACGTGCAGGATTCTGGTGATCGTCGGCGGGTTCCCGCAGCCGCACGTGCGGGACCCGGTTCCCGGCGGCGAGCAGCTCGTCGAGGACCCCCCATTGCCCGAAGATCTCCAGGGTCCGCAGCAGGATCAACGTCGCCCGCGAATGCGGATCGAGACCGGACTTCTTCTCCAACACGATGCTGCGGACACCGGCTCGGGCGAGCCCCAGGGCGACGGCCAGACCGACCGGTCCGGCCCCGCTGATGGCCACCGGTGCGCCCGGCTCTGGGGTTGTGGTGGCGGGGTTGTCGGGGTGGGGTGCGGCTGGCTGGGCGTCGGTCACGGGATGCGCACTTCGCGGTTGAAGGTCGCGGTGGCCAGCCACGCCCGGCTGGGCTCGCCCTCGGCGCCGGCGAGCTCGGCCGGCACGCTGCGGTGGTATTCGGCGGCGACGTCGCGCAGGTCCTGGACGTTGGGGCGCCACCCGTGGCCGGCCAGCCATGCGGTCAGGTCCGTGGGCCCGCCCTGCCACAGCTCGACCAGCTCGGGGGAGATCGCCGCGCGCGCCGCGCGCAGCGATGCGGTGTCCTCGACCTGGTCGAGAGCGAGCGTGCTGCCCGGCGCGGACAGCGCGGTGACCCGCTCGAGCAGCAACTCGGCCGCCTCAGCCGGCAACGCGTAGAGCAGACCCTCGGCCAGCCACGCGGTGACCCGGGTGGGGTCGAAACCCGCGCCGGGCAGCACAGCGGGCCAGTCGTCGCGCAGGTCCGCGGGCACCGCCACCCGCGCGCAGCGCGCAGCGACGCCGTGCGCGGCCAGCGCGTCGTCGCGAAAGGTGAGCACGTCGGCGAAGTCGAGTTCGAACACTCGGGTGCCGCTCGGCCAGTCCAGCCGGTAGGCCCGGGTGTCCATGCCGCAGGCCAGCACCACCACCTGGGCACACCCCGCGCGGGTCAGCTCGAGCAACCTCTGGTCCAGGAACCGGGTGCGCACCGCCACCTGGTCGGCCATCAGCGCGAAGAAGTCCATCCCGGCCTGCGGCGTCATCGCCCCCCACCCCGACCCGCCGGCTGCGGCGACCGCCAGCAGGTGTGCGGCATAGGGGTCGCTGACCAGCCGGTCAGGCCGCTCGTGCTCGGCGGCCCGCAGTCGCGCCACCCCAAGCGCGGTGGCGCCCACACCGGCCAGCGGCCCGTGCCCCTCCGCGTCCTCGACCATCACCCACCCCCAAAAGAAGCGCTATTCGGTTTGCGCTCCCGGTGTATCAGCTACCATGAGTGAGGTCAAACAGAACCGCCGTTTCAGGTCAGGGGGTCGGCATGCCGCCGGTGTCTCAGCGCTACCGCGACGCCCGGCGCCGTCAGATCATCGGCGCCGCGCGGCGCTGCTTCGCCCAAGCCGGGTTCCACCGCACCTCGATGCAGGATGTGTTCGCCGAGTCCGGGCTGTCAGCCGGTGCGGTCTACGGGTACTTCGCCGGTAAAGACGACCTGGTCGCCGCGATCATCGACGAAGTCCTATCCGAGATCATCGGCGCACTCGACGCCGTCACGGTTTCTGCGTCGCCCCCGAGGCCAGCAGAGGTGCTGGGCCAGGTGTTCCGGGCCCTCGACCGTGAGCCCCACGGAACCGAGCTCGCCCGCCTCGCGGTCCAAGTCTGGGCCGAGGCCGGGCAGCGACCGGAACTGAGCGCCCGACTCGCCGGGCACTACCGCGGGCTGCGCGAGCGCTTCACCACGCTCGTGCAGCGCTACCAGCGCGACGGCACCCTCGACCCTCACGCCGACCCCGACCACCTCGCGCAGGTCCTCACCGCGCTCGGTCCCGCGTTCCTGACCCAACGCGCCCTTCTCGACGAGATCACCGCCGAAACCTTCACCCACGGACTCTGCGGTCTTCTCGCCGCGCCGCCAGACCCGAGCGCCCCCGCCCGATAGGAGGCTGCGCAGCAGAGGCGTGCACCCGGCCACCCGTCACAGCACCTGTGCCGTTGAAAGATCGAGTCTGGCCAGAACGCCGCTGATGAGGCCAAGTCCGAGAAAGCACCTCGGCGTTAGCCTTCCGGGGGCACCCCGCGCACCCGGCGCGTTACATCGTGCCGGAGGGCAGCAGCAATGGGCACGACCCGGTGCGGCGAACCCCTCCACGGCCGCCGGGTCCTCCGCCGGGGTCGGCGCCGATAACGAGCTCCACCCCGGGCGCCGGCAGCGACCACGCCACCCGCCGCGGGCCGCTGGCGGATCACAGCGCCGGACCCGGTCGTGACAGGGACCGTGGCTGATCCACCAGGCGCCCGACCAGCTCCGATACCCGTGCCGCCGGACAGGGCCATCACTGCCCCATCGGCAACGGGCCGGTGAGGCTGCCGGGAAATCAGCCCGGCCAACGGTCTACGGTGCTTGTGATGGCCGACACCCCGATCTTCGACGAGCTGACCGCGCGGCGCCACACGCCAGACTCCTCGGCCGAGGCGGTCGTCCCGCGCGGTGCCGACCCGCCGGGCCGAGCCCGAGGAGATCGCGGCGACGGTGGCGTTCCTGGTCTCCGACGCCGCGGCCCACGTCAACGGGGCCGGCTGGGTCGTCGACGGAGGGAGCACGGTGATATGACGGCCAGGAGACTCAAAGGCGCGGGCCTGCTGGCCCTGTGGGGCGACGCCGACACGGAGCACGACGCCGGGTTCAACGACTGGTACACCCACGAGCACCTGCCCGAACGCATCGCCGTGCCGGGGTTTCTGCGGGCCCGGCGCTACGTCGCCGACCTGCCCTCGCCGGGTCGGCCGCGCTGGAGGTACCTGACCCTCTACGAGACCGACACGGTGGACACGCTCAGCTCGCCGGCCTATCTGCGGGCCCTGGACGAGCCCACCGAGGGCACCCGTCGGTACCTGCCGTTGTTCGCCACGATGGCCCGCACCGGCGCCCGGGTGACCCACAGCGCGGGCACCGGCGAGGGCGGCGACGTCGCCTTCGTCGAGCTCGGGCCGGGCGACGATCCCGACGGTCTGCGGCGCTGGATCACCGGGCAGCACGCCCCCGCCGTCCTCGCGCGCAGCGGGGTCCTGGCCGTGCACCTCGCCGAGGCCGACCAGCACGCCACCGCCGTCCGTGACCGCACCGAGTCCTACCGCGGGGTCCCGACCACGGCCGGGCGCTGGCTGCTGCTCGTCGAAGCGGCCACCGTCGACCACCCGCGGGCACGCCGGCTCCTCGCCGCCGACATCGCCGAGCTCGAGGCCCACGGCGCCGCCATCGGCGGCGCCGAGATCTTCCGACTGCTCGCCCGCCTGGAGCCGCAGCGGTAGCGCGCCTCGGGCAGGACAGTGAACCTTGAATCGAGATTAACCACAGCCGGCGTGTTCGGGTGGTCGCCTCGGACCCGACCGTCTCGCGCACGATCGACCGGCTCGAGCCGACGACCCAGACCGAGTGTTGGCCGCAATCAATCGCCCGCGCCACCGCGCGGGCCCGTAAACATCGTGGCGACTCAGGCGATCTCCTGCCGGATGGTTGCTGGCTGGAACCATCCGGGCCGGGATGATCCACTGCACGGGGCTGTGAACTGCCGACCCCACATCGTGGCGATGAGGAGTGCAGCGGCAGGTTCGCACTTCGCGATGTAGTTCAACGACCGCAGCTCGACTTAGCTGAGCGTCAAGTACGTAATGACCCGGCGCGCGACGAGTGAGGGGAGCGCATCGGCGAGGACGCGCTGCTGGAACCGCTCCGTCGAGCGGTGGTCGTCGTACCCGGTCGCGTCGGTGTAGTGCTCGTAAAGCACGAACGTGTGCGGGTCCTCGGTGCTGACGTGGGCCTCGAAGTGGAGCATCTTCGGCTCGCCGCGGTTGTGCGGGGTCAGCTCTTCGAGGATCGACCGGATGTGGTCCGCCCGGCCCTCGGCCGCGGTCCAGGTGGCGATGACGACGAACCCCATCAGACCGTGAACCCGATCGCGCGCAGCTGCTCGCGGCCGCTGTCGGTCATGTCGGTCGGCCGCCAGGCGGGCGACCACACCCAGTCGACGCGGTGGTCGTCCAGCCCGTCGAGGTCTGCGAGCCCGGCGCGGATCTGCTCCTCCAGCACGCCGGTCAACGGGCACGCCGCCGAGGTCAGGGTCATGGTGATCACCGCGGTGCGGCCCTCGACGTGCAGGTCGCGGACGAACCCGAGATCGACCACGTTGACGCCGAGATCGGGATCGATGACGTCGAACAGCGCCTCGCGCACGGTGGCGGTGCGCGGATCGGCGGTGGTCTGCGCCGCTGGGCCGGGCGGGGCGCTCGGAGCCGGTGGCGGGCTGGTAGGGGCCGATGTGCGGGCGATGTCGAACAGGCCGGACGGCTGCAGGGTGAGTTGCACCCGCGAGGTGGGGCTGTGGATCCAGTCGGCCTTGCCGTGCGCCTTGCGGCGTACACGGACGATGTCCTCGGCCTCCTCGACGTGGCCGTCGGCGATGACGAGGTGGGCAGGGTCGAGGCCGGCATGCTCGGCCCGGGCGAGCGCGCGGTCGAGGAGCCGGGCCAGTGGTTCGCAGGTGCGGCCGGGCCCGTAGCGCAGGTGGGCCCGCGCCTCGACCGTCGGCCGGCCGAGCACGCGGTCCAGCGCGGCGCGGCCTTCCGCGGCCGGCAGGCGCAGCTGCGGATCGGTGACCTGCAGGTGCGCGGCGAGGGTGGTGGACGTGGTCATTGGGGCTCCTTCGTGCTCATGGCCGGGCGCGGCGGCGTACCGATCCGCTTGATCGGGACGGCCTCGTCGTGCAGCTGTGCTGCGGTGACGGCGTGGTCGCGGCCGATCAGCCGGCGGGTGTCGAGCACGTCCCGCGGCCGGTCGAGCGACACGACGGACCGGACGCGGCCACCGTCCAGCCGGAACGCCGAGAAGCTGCGCCCGCGCAGCGACCCGCGGACCACGAGCTCGCCGGTCGTGCCGCTCCCGGCGCTCTGGATAGAATGCTCGAACTGGTCGGAGCAGAACCAGTGGACGTCGGCGAACGGCTCCCGCGCCCCGAGGAGGTTGCGCGCCGCCACCCTCGCCTGGCGGATCGCGGAGTCGTGGTGCTCGACCCGCACCCCGTGCTCGTGTCCTGGCCGGTGCTGGCGGGCGACGTCGCCGATCGCGTAGACATCCGGCGCGGAGGTGGCGCAGAACTCGTCGACCAGGACGCCGTCGTCGACGGCGAGCCCGGTGTGCGCGGCGAGCTCCTGGTTGGGCACCGAGCCCACCCCGACCACCAGCAGGTCGCACTCGATCCGGCCGTCGTCGGTCGTCACCGCGACGCCGGCGGCGCCGTCCGCCACGGCGACGACGGAGCAGCCGGTGCGCACGTCGACGCCGCGGTCGCGGTGGATGTCCCCGACGACGCCGCCGAGCTGGGCACCCAGTACGCGGTGCAGCAGGGTCGGCAGCGACTCGAGCAGGGTGACGCGCTTGCCCAGCTGCACGGCCGCCGCGGCGACCTCACACCCGACGAACCCGCCGCCGAGCACGGCGACGTGCTCGGCGGCCGGGAGAGCGGCGCGCAGGGCGATCGCATCCGCGACGGTGCGCAGCTGGTGCACCCGCGGTCCGGCCACGCCCGCCAGGGCGCGTGGCCGGACCCCGGTGGCCAGCAGGAGCCGGTCGTAGCGGAGGCTGTCGCCGTCGGACAGCGTGACCAGGCGCGCCGAGGTGTCGAGCGCGGTCGCCGTGGTGCCGAGCCGCAGGTCGACGGCGTGCGCCGGGTACCAGTCGGGCGGGTGGACGGCTGTGTCGGCGCCGTCGCCCACCGGGTCGTCGAGCAGGAACGCCTTGGACAGCGGCGGACGTTCGTACGGCACGGTCGGCTCGCCGCAGATCAGCGTGACCACGCCCCCGAACCCGGCGCGGCGCAGCTCGCCCACCGCGGTCGCCCCGCCGACGCCGCCGCCGATGACGACGATCCGCTCGACGGTCATCGTCCGAGATCCACGTAGATCTCGCCGTCGTCCTCGACCTTGCAGGCGAATGGCCGCAGGGCCGCGTCGTCGGGGTTGATCCCGCACCCGGTGCGGGCGTTGAACTCCCACATGTGCTTGACGCAGGTCAGCTTCTCGCCGTCGAGGTCGCCCTCGTCGAGCGGCGACTGCTGGTGCGGGCACTTGTTGGAGTAGGCGTGCACCTCGCCGTCGACGTTGACCAGCAGGACCGGTTCGCCATCGACGGAGACGCCGAGGATGTCCCCCTCCCACAGGTCGTCGATGTTCAGGGTGGCGCGCCAGCGCGCGGTCATCACGGTCTCCATCTCAGGCTGATGACGCATCGGCCGGATCCAGCAGTCCGGCGAGGTGGCGCTCCCTGGCCGCGCGGGCGTGCGTCACGGCGTCTTCGGCGGCCCCGAGCCGCCGGCCCAGCGCGTGCGCCGCCTCGTCGGCGCGCACCGACCAGCGATCGATCCACTTGCGGAGCGGGTCACGGCTCTCCGGCCGCTGCGCGACGACCATGTCGGCCAGCGCCCGGCTCCACCTGTCCCGACGGCGCGAGTCGGCGCCGAGGTAGCTGGTGAGCATCCAGGTGAGGTCGTCGCCGCCCGCTCGCGCGGCCTGGCCGAGCTGCGTGAGCAGCACGTCGTCGAGCGTGGGGCCGAGCACCAGGTTGAGCGCGGTGAACGCCTCCCCCCAGTCGTAGCTGACCAGCGCGTACTCGATGGCCTTGCGGGCCGGCTGCCAGTCGGGATTGTCCTGCCAGCGCTCCCGCTCCGCGGTACCGATGCCCGACTCGGGCCGGTTGACTTGGAGCTCCCGGGTGCGGTACGCGATCGCGGTGACCCGTCGCAGCAGGTCGGCCGTGGCGAAGCCCGCCGCGTTGGTGATGTACGAGCTCGGCGCCAGGTACCCGATGTAGGCCTGCACCTGCTGCATCCCGTGGCACAGGAAACGCGACGGGGTGAACACCGCGGCCAGCAGGTCCACCGCCGCGTCCGGGATCGCGGCGTCGGTCCGGGCTTCGGCATGCGCGCGCAGCGCACCCTGCAAGGTGGCCTCGGCGTCCGACTGCGCCGTGACGTAGCTGCGGTAGGTCAGCGCGTCCGGATCGCGGAAGGCGTCCCAGTCGCCCGCCTGCAGCGGCGAGCGGTCGCGGTAGGTCAGGAACCACAGGTTCGCCGGCGACGACGGGTTCTGCTCGAACGGGGCCTGCCGGTTCTGCCGCAACGTCCAGTTCTGCTGGTGGGTGACGATCTCGTAGTCGCTGGGCATCCGGCGGACCTCGCCGAAGGTGCTGAACGTGCGCCGCGGGCGGACCCGACGGGCCGGGGTCTCGGTCACGCTGTCGCCGCCTTCCGGTCGGCCTGGTGGAGGCTGATGCTCTGCCAGGTGATGGTGTCGCTCGTGGTGACGACCCGGCCGTTGAAGGCCGACATCAGGGCACCGATTGAGTGGATCTCGTAGTCCGGTCCGAAGTAGCGCCGCAGCGTCTCCTGGGTCAGCGTGATCTCGTCCTCGCCTTGGATGCGGACGTAGGCGCCGCGGTCGATGACCTCGATCGGGGTGTCCGGGTTGTCGTCCTCGATGGCCGCGATGATCTGCTCGACCTCGTCACCCATGCGCAGCACGGGGCCCACCGGGTTCTTCATGACCGCTCCTGCGCGTCGGTGTCGTACTCGACCGTGACGTGGTCGAGCGGTCGCAGTCCCGCCTCGGCGACGGTCAGCTCCGGCGGCAGCCGTTCGCCCTGGTAGAACACGACCTTGGGATGGGGTAGTGCCCGAACCCGCCGGCCCTCGACGTGGTGGGCCACGGCCTCGGCGACCTCCCGCATCGTGTTGGCCGTGGTCACCGGGACGAGGATCTCCACGAAGTCGGTCGCGAAGATCGCGTTCAGCGGCACGAGCTGCGGAGCCTGGTCCTCGACGGGCAGCGCGGCGCTCACGACCGACCGCCCGCGGCGATGCCCTCGACAGGGCGGCCGACGTAGTCCTGGGTCCAGGCTGAGTAGTCCGGGTCGTCGCCCATCACGTCGGGGGTCAGCCCCATGTAGCCGAGGATCCCGCCGACGTCCATCGGCTGGATCTGGCCGGCGAGGAACCGGTCGATCAGCGTCTCGTGGTTGACGTTGTCGCGGTCCTTCCAGAAGATCTGCCGGCACGCGTTGGTGCAGAAGTGGTAGGTGCGCCCGTCATAGCTCAGCTGCCAGTTGCGGACTCGCCAGGTCCCGTTGCGGGACTGCGTCGGGTTGCAGCAGGGCAGGTGGCAGGTGCTGCACAGCCACGGCAGGGTCTCCGGCAGCGTCGCCTCCATGTTGTCGGCGTTGACGTTGTCGATCAGCACGTCCCACTTGTCGCCGTAGAGGGCCTCCCAGTTCGGGTACTTCTCCACCAGCCAGGCGCGCTCGTCCTTGCTCACGCCGGCCTTCGGGCGCCACCACAGGGTCGGCCGCCAGTACCACAGGCCCATGTGCAGTCCGTGGTGCCAGGTGTCGAGGCCGCGCATGAACTCGTCCCAGAACCAGGGCTTCTTCAGTCCGTAGTCCTCGATCGTCCGGATGAACTGATCGATGATCCACTCCTCCATGAACTCCCGGTAGGACTGCTTGCGGTGTTCGAGGGGCGTGTAGTAGTCCATCGCCGGGCCGGTCAGCGCCGCGAACGCCCGCGCCGAACCCCAGAAGCTCTTGTCGATCACCCACTGGGCGCGGACGGGGTCGTGCTCGATGAGGATCTCCAGCGTCGGACCGCCCTGCTGGCTGTGCCGGGCCTCATCGGTCTGGATCGACGAGATCATGTTGGCGAAGTTGACGTCGCCGGCGCCGAGCGCGTCCGCGGCCAGCGCGACGAACTGCAGGTTCGTGAAACCGGTCTCGAACGTCAGCGGCAGCTCGATCGCCATATCGACCACGTTCGGCGCGATCATCATGCCGTCGAACAGGTTGCGCAGCGAGATCGGCACCCAGTCGTTGGTGTGGAACGTCTTGTGCGTCCAGTCGTACTGCGCGTCCTTGCCCACGAACTCGTGGCCGAAGAACGTGGTGATCTGGGCGTGGCGCAGCTCGTCGAGCTGGCCGAACGTGGCCATGTTGCGCCAGGCGGCGTTGAGCCCGAAACGGGCCATCTTCAGCTCGCCGAGCACGGCCGCGTACTCGACCAGCGCGACGCCGCCGAAGTGCATCTTCGTGGCCGACTTCCAGCCCTCGTCGAGGTGCTCGAACGTGCTGGAGCGCTGCAGCGCGGCCTTCACCGAGTAGGCCGACGCCTCCTTCTCCCGCTGGGTGGCCACGTACTCCGGGTAGCTGACCTTGTAGGACTCCTCCCAGCTCGCCCACGCCTCGCGCGGCACCTTGCCGGTGCCGCAGTGCCACTCCGGGAACACCGCCTCGTCGTCGACGTAGGTGTAGGACCAGTCCGCGTCGCGGACGAAGCCCTGCCATTCCTCGCGCTTGAGCAGATCCATGTCCGGTTCCTCTCAGTCGACCTCGTCGTGGGCCAGCTGGCCGTTGATCCCGGCGTTGTCCCAGTAGCCGGTGATGCCGTCGATCAGCCCGTCGGCGTCGACGTGGAACACGAACAGGTGCGGCTCGCTGTATCGCCTGCCGGCCGGCGCGATGTTCCCCCAGGCCAGCTGCTGGGTGCCGGCGATGTCGGCCTCGACGACGACGTCGCCGTCGTCGTTGCCGGTGATGGTGTGCACGGTGTTGGTCAGGTTCGGGAACGACGTGATCAAGCCGGTCCAGATGGCCTTCCCGACGGTGCCGACCTTGCCGTCGCCGCGCAGCACCCGCTGCTTGCCCCACACCTCGAACGGCACGTAGGAGAAGTCGGCGTTGATGCTGCAGAGATCGGTCATCCCGTCGATGTCGTGGGCCCGGTAGCGGTCGAAGAACTCGGTGACGACCGCGCAGGCCGTGTCCGCTGTCATGGTGTGCGCTGTCATGACTGTGCACCTCCGACGACGGTGACCTGGTCGAACCGCTTGACGGCCAGGCGGCGGTAGAGCTGCTGCTGGCACCAGTACGCCGCGACCGCGACGATTCGCCCGTCGGCGATCGTCAGCCGCCACGCCTGGTCCAGGTCGATGTGCTTCTCCTGGTTGACGACTCCGGCGTAGGCGGCCGCCTGCGTGCCCTCGACCTTCACCAGCGCCGTCACCACGTCGCCGGTGACGATCAGTCGCTGCACGGTCAGGAGCAGGTCGGGGAAGGCGGTGACCAGGTCGCCGAGGACGGCTCGCAGCGCGTCGCGGGTGGTGTCGCGGACCCCGAGCGGATGGAGGACGACCTCGACGTTGGGGTCGGCGGTCGCCGCCGCGGCATCGACGTCGTGCTCGGCGAGCGCGTCGAGGAAGGCCCGGGCCGTGATGGCCGGGGCGGCGGTGAGTGTGGTGGACATGCGTTCCTCCCCGTCAGGCCACGCGGCGGGCGGCGGCGCGCAGCATGGTGACCACGGCGTCGGCCACGGCCTCGGTCGAACCCGGGTTCTGGCCGGTCACCAGGTTGCGGTCGACGACGACGTGGCTGATCCACGCCGAGGGCCCGTCGTCGAAGACCGCGCCCGCGTTCATCAGCGCGGTGTCGAGCAGCCACGGCATGCCGAGCAGGCCGGCCTCGGTCTGCAGCTCCTCCTCGTCGGTGAAGCAGGTCATGCGGAAGCCGTCGAACAGCCACATCCCATCCGCCCGCTCCGGCGCCGAGAGCAGCAGCGCCGGGCCGTGGCAGAGCGCGGCGATCGGCGCGGACCGCCGGTGCAGGATGGTCAGCAGCCGCCCCACGTCGGGGTTGTCGGCGAGATCGACCATCGGCCCGTGGCCACCGGGCGCGAACACGGCGTCGAACTCGCCCAGCTGCTCGTCGGACAGCTCGGACAGCCGGACCGGCCGCTGGAACCCCGGGATCGCCTGCAGCCGGCGGTGGCGGTCGTCGGCGAGCTCCTGGCTGTCCGCCCGCTGCGCGTCGGTCGCTGCCTGCAGCTGCGCGCGGGTCAGGCCGCTCTCGCCATCCGCGGCGAGGACGTCGACCAGCTGCCGGTCCTGCCGCCACGCCGTCCGCGCAGCCGCGGAGACGATCCGGTGCGCGTCGGCGGCGGTACGACCCTGTTGGCGCAGCAGCTCGCCGATGCGGCGGGCCGCGGCCAGGCCGAGCTCGGTGTTCTGGTGCAGGGTCAGCCGGATGTCGTCGACGTCGTGGGCGAAGGTGCGGACCACGGACGCGAGGTGGTCCTTGTCCGCCTCCGGGTAGTGGAAGAACCACGACAGGCCGTACGGGTCGGCGTGCGGTGGCTGCCCGTCCGGGGTGAGCACCGTGACGGTGAAGCCCGCCTCGACGAACCGCTCGTACGGTGTGATGGCCTCTTCGGCGAAGTACCCCGTCGGGTGCACCGTGCCGTCGGCGAGGACCATCTCGCGGGCACTGGTCACCAGATAGGCGATGTGGGTCATGCAGCCACCTCGATGTGGGTCATGCAGCCACCTCCGCGGCCGGTATGCGGTCAGTCGGGTATGTGACGCCGAACTGTGCCAGCGGCCCCCTGGCCGATTCAATAGCTCGGATAGCGGGTTCCACTGCGATAGTGGCGCGTTCCGCCGAGGATGTGCGACTTCGATCCACTAATAGCGCGATCCTGCGGAATCTGGAGCCGATCCAATGAGTGCGCCTACGGTGACGTCATGACACGAGTGCTGATTGCCGTGAGCGGATCGGATCATTGGACCCTCGCCGACGGAACGCGCCATCCGTGCGGCTACTGGCCCGAGGAGCTCGCCATACCGCACGAGGTGTTCACCGCCGCCGGGCTCGACGTCACCGTCGCGACCCCCGGCGGAGTCGTGCCGACGGCCGACGAGGCGGGCTTCAGCGCGGCGATGAACGGGGGGTCGCAGGAGCCGGGCCGGCGGTTCCGGGCCTACCTCGACTCGATCTCCGCCGAACTCGCCGCGCCCGCTGTCCTCGAGGACGCCTGCGCCGACGACTACGACCTGCTGTTCGTCCCCGGCGGGCACGGGCCGATGGAGGATCTCGCCGTCTCCGCGGACTTCGGCCGGCTGGTCGGCGAGTTCACCGCGGCGGACCGGCCGGTGGCAGCGGTGTGCCACGGCCCGGCGGCGTTGCTGGCCGCGCAGGACGACAGCGGCAAGTGGGTGTTCTCCGGGCGTCGCGTCACCGGGTTCTCCGACGAGGAAGAGGCGCAGGTCGGGTTCGCGGCGCGGGCGCCGTGGCTCCTGGAGGACCGGCTCGTCGAGTCCGGCGGCCTGTACGAGCAGAGCGGCACGCCCTGGGCGTCCCACGTCGTCGCCGACGGCAACCTCTACACCGGGCAGAACCCCGCGTCATCGCGTCCGCTGGCCGAGGCGCTCGTCGCCGCGACGGCGTGACCCATCCCGGGGCGCGGGTGCTCGCTCAGACCCGCGCCCCGGCCTTCTGCTGGTCGAGTCCGCGCTGCAGTGCGTGGGCGTCGCAGTAGGCCCGTGGGGTGACGCCGAATCGGCCGCGGAACTCCCGGATGAAGTGCGAGACGCTGGCGTAGCCGATTTCCTTGGAGATCCGTGCGACCGGCCATTGTCCGTCTACGAGGAGTTCGCGCGCCCGGTCCAGGCGCATGTCCTTGAAGAACTGGTACGGCGCCCGGCCCGTGACGTCGCGGAAGAGCTGCGAGAATGCCGAGGGACTCAGGCTGACCTGTTCGGCGAGATCGGCGACGGTGAGCGGCTCCCCGAGTCGCTCGCGCATGTACTCGAGAACTGCCGACACCGGATTGCTCGCGGCTTCGGCGGCGGCGATCGAGAGCAGTCTCGCGTACTGCTCGCGCTGCAGCACCCGGTACACCATCTCCTGCAGGTACAGCGGAGCCAGCACGCGACGATCGGTGGAGGTGGCGGTGGCACGCAGGAAGCGCAGGACCCCGCCCAGCAGTTCCTGGTCGAGCACGGACACGCAGGCGGGCTGTTCGAGGGGGATGCTCGTCCGGCCGTGCCGGAAGACCGTCGTCCGCCGCTCCACCATGTCGCTGGACACCTGCCGCACCAGCGTCGGGTCGATCTGGAGGACGAACGACAGGAACGGCTTGGTCACGGTCGCCTCGAGGATCTCGGCCTGGAAGTGCAGGTTGCTCCGCAGCACCAGGTAGCGGAACGGGTCGTACTCGTAGGTGTGGCCGTCGACCGTCACCGCCTTGCGGCCCTGCGCCACGATGCACAGCGAGAGGCTCTGGATCTCCTCCCACGTCGGCCCGACCGGGGCGGTGAACCGGTAGATGGTCAGGCCCGGCCACAGGCCGGTGTTGCCGCCCACCGCGGGCGCGCGGGCGGCGAGCTCGGCGACCAGGTCGCCCGCACTGACCGCGGTCTCGTTCACGAAGGGAGTAGCCGACACCGTTGTCCTCCTCAACCTGCCTCGAACGTTACGACGTCACGGCCTGCGCGGTCAGCCCCCGAAGGCGGCGTACCTGACGTCGATGTACTCGAGCATTCCCTCCGGGCCGCCCTCTCGGCCTGCGCCGGATTGCTTGACGCCCCCGAACGGGGCGGCGGCGTTGCTGAGCAACCCGGTGTTGATCCCCGTCATCCCGGTATCGAGCGCGGCGACGATGCGGTGTGCCCGGGCCAGGTCGGTCGTGTAGACGTAGCCGGCCAGGCCGTACTCGGTCGCGTTGGCCAGCTCGACGGCCTGCCGTTCGTCGGAGAACGACGTCAGCACGACGACCGGCCCGAAGATCTCCTCGGTGAGGATCTCGGCGTCGGGCGCCACGTCGGCGAGCACGGTCGGTTCGACGAAGTGGCCGCGTCCGGTGACCCGGTGCCCGCCGGCCAGCAGGCGGGCACCCTGGTCGAGCGCCCGCCGCACGAGCGACTCGATCTTCTGCGCGGCGCGTGCGTCGACCAGCGGGCCGACGTCAGTATCCGGTGCGTTTCCCGGTCCGAGCCGCAGTGCCCGCACCTGCTGCACCAGGCGCTCGGTGAACGGTTCCGCGATGTCGGTGTGGACCAGGAACCGGTTGGCCGCCGTGCAGGCCTGCCCGCCGTTGCGGAACTTGGCCAGCATGGCCCCGCGCACCGCCGCGTCGAGGTCGGCGTCGTCGAAGACGACGAACGGCGCGTTGCCGCCCAGCTCCAGCGACGTCCGCAGAACGCGGGGAGCGGCCTGGGCCAGCAGCACCCGACCCACGGCCGTGGACCCGGTGAAGCTGAGCTTGCGGAGCCGGGGATCGCCCAGCAGGGCCGTCGACGCCGCGGCCGGACGGGAGGTGGTCACCAGGTTCACCACCCCGGGCGGCACACCGACCTCGTCCAGGAGCTCGCAGAACAGCACGGCCGCCAACGGGGTCAGCTCGGCCGGCTTGAGCACGACGGTGCACCCGGCGGCCAACGCGGGCGCGACCTTGCGGGTCGCCATCGCCAGCGGGAAGTTCCATGGAGTCACCAGGTAGCACGGACCCACCGGGCGGCCGGTCACCAGGATCTGCGTGGCGCCGTCCGGCGCAGTGGCGAACCGGCCCGGCACCCGCACCGCCTCCTCGGCGAACCAGCGCAGGAAATCGGCCGCGTAGGCGACCTCGCCGCGGGCGTCGGGCAGCGGCTTGCCCATTTCGGCGGTGATGGATGCGGCGAACTGCTCGGTCCGCGCCCCGAGCAGGTCGAACGCTCGACGCAGCAGCTCGCTGCGCTCCCGCGGCGGTGTCGCCGCCCAGGCCGGCGCCGCATCGACGGCTGCATCGAGGGCACGGCCGGCGTCGTGCGCGCTGGCATCGGCGACGATCGCCAGCGTGTCCTCGCTGGACGGGTCCTCGACGCGGAAGGTGGCTCCGGCGGTTGCGGAGCGCCACGAGCCGCCGATCAGGAGCGTGCTGGCCACCAGGTCATCGTTTGGCGGGTGACGGCGTTCTCGGTCCTGCTCCTCTATGAGCCCGTCCACTCCGGTCCGTCTCCTCTCGCCGGCCACGCGATCGGCGCGTCTGCCCGCGCACTTGCACGGTAGGCAGATGCAGCGCCACCGTCACCGGCCTGCCGCGAAAGCAGGTGGATCGCGCCACGATCGCGCAGGATGCAGCGATCGTCGCCGCGGGATCCCGTGCGAACGCCCGCGGTCGTCACCTGGACGGCGAGAGGCGGGCGAGGACGGTGTTGACGAACTGCGGCGGCGGCCCGCGCAAATCGCAGAAATCCTCAAAAGAGAGCTCCACATACGAAAGAACTTCAAGTCGGTGAGAGACAACATCAAGATGTTGTTCCGATTTAGGGACTGGGCTGTGCATCCGGGGTCGAGGTTCGTAACTCCCGTCTACCGCCCAGAAGTCGGCTCGGGCGTCGATTGGCATTCAGTCGCATCCGGCGCCGAGAATGCTTTGAAGGCAACCGCGCTCTCAGTCAAGCTAATTGATAGCCTCGTAGAGATCGCGGATCGCGGAAACCCTGAACTCGTCGAATGGAAACCAGGTGCTAGAGGCGGGGTCGATGATATTCGCGCGTCGATGACTTCCCAATGCTGGACGGACATCTGGCCAGCCGTGGACGAATGAGCGCGTGTTGAGGTGGCTATCGCGATTGGGACGCCCGCGCCTTGAGCAACCATGACGTGGGTGGGCGCGGCCGCGGCGAGCCGGGCCGAAGGCAGGAGGCGGTGCCGCAGACCGCCGCCCGGCCGGCCCGTCAGGGCCGGCTTGAAGACTGGCCGCGAAGCATCTGAATCCGTAGTTACGTGCCTGCCGCGTGCATGGCCGGTTTGCTGGGCATCGCTGAGCACTGCAGGTGATCGTTCGGGGATGAGAGGCGATGGTGGGAAGCAGTTCGTGGATCAGATCGTGGATCGAGATCAACTGAAGATCCCCACGGCGAGCGGCTCCACGTGCCACAGCGGGCTGGTCGGGGACGGGGTGCTCCGGGTCTATCCGCCGGCGGAGGGCGGTAGGACATCGAGGACCGCTCCGTCGTGGATGACCGCGCTGCGATGGTGTACTGCGACTTCATCGAGAAGGAAGCTGGCCACCACGAAGACCCGCGCCAGCGCGTCACCACGGGTTGCGGTCAAAGTGGCGACGAGGTCCTCGACGGTGGTGCCGAGCGGTAGCGCCACTCGCTCGGAGCCGGTGCCGGCCGCGGCCTTGGCCCCACCGAAGTACCGCACCGTGGCGTGCCCGGTCGCCGAAAGTGCGCATCGCGTGGTCCTCCTTCGGAGCCCGTTCGTCGGTCGTCACCTTCAGGCCTCAGCCCGGCGGTGCCTGGTTCTCGACCTCGGGCCCCGGGCACATCCTCGCTGGCAGCGGCGTTCGTCGCGAACACGATCCCGGCCCCGACGGGCAATCCAGGCGACTCGTGGTCGGTCCTCGCCCACCCCGAGGGCCTGGTAATCAATCGAAGGCGCCGGCCCGGTTCGACTCGGAGGCGCCGCTCCCGCGGACAGGCTTGTCGCCGAGCAACCGTTGCGCGACGAGTGGGGCGTCCAGGTCGTTCGCCTCGTAGTCGAGGTGACGAGTCTTTCCGCGGCGGGCGGTTCCGGGGGCGTGATCGCTGGGCCGCGCCAGGTTCCCGGCCGGAGCCGGCAGGTCGGGCGCGGCGCCCAACCCGGCTGCCGAGCGCAGCGGCAATCGCCAACGACGCGGCTGAGGCGCGGGCCGGTGACTGGCCCTTACCTCAAGTCCGCAGTTTTTGACTCTCCGACCCGATCCGTGGGTCATTGATCGTCTTCTGTCAGGCGCTTCGGCCGGGTAGGGGTGGGCGGAAGCCTCCGAGTGCGAGCGTGGCCAGGCCCGAGTTCCGCATAATTCGCCCGGTCTAGAGCCCGTTTTGGTGCGCTGACCTGCGTGGATGGGGGTGTGCGCCCGTGTAGGGCGTGTCTCTAGTGGTGAGGGCGGAGCGGGGGTCAGCCGGACGTGGCGGCGAGTTCGAGCATCTGCGGGGGTGGGGTGATCTCGAGCGCGGTGAACAGGTCGCGTTGGGGCTTGGTCAGCTCGGTGCGCTGCCGGAAGGTCCCGGTCGGGCCGGTGAAGGTGCCGGCGTGGAGCCGGTCGAGCTCGCGGCGCATCACTGGCCAGGTGTGGCCGGTGGTGGTCTCGGCGACCCGGATGAGCAGCAGCGCCAGCCAGCACAGCTGGACGTGGGCGCGGATGCGGTCCTCGCGGTGGTGGAACACCGGGCGCAGCTCGAGGGTGGTCTTGAGGTCGCGCCAGCCGCGTTCGACCTCGAGCAGCTGCTTGTAACCGGCGGCGACGTCGGCGGCCGGGAGTTTCGGGTCCGAGCAGCGCAGCAGCCACTTGCCGTCCAGCTTGGCCTCGGTGGCGATCGCGGCCTGGTCGACCCGCAGTCGCCCGCCGCGGTCACGGCGCAGGTAGCGCCGCCACCCCGGAGAGGCCTTCAGGCTGCCGACGAACTCGTCGCGGCGGCGCTGGCTCCACCGGTCCGAGCCGTCGATCATCCCGGTGAGCTGGGCGACGAGCTCGTCGCGCACGGCGGCGTCGCGGGTGGCCCGCTCGGGGTTGTGACAGACGATGAACCGGTCGACGGTCTGCGAGTCGTCGGGGGCCGGGTTGACGTCCTTGACGCGCAGGTTGTCGGCCACGGTGCGGTAGCGACCGGGCCGGGCCAGCGCGGCGGCGGCCTCCGCGGTGGGGTGGCGCAGCCGTTCGGCCTGGATGTAGTGCCCGGCGCCGGTGCGCAGCACCCGGCGGTTGTGCTCGGAGGCGAACCCGCGGTCGGTCACCCACACCATCCGCGCCAACGACCAGTCCCGCAGGTCCGCCCGCACCTGGTCGATCATGGTCACGTCGGCGGTGTTCCCGGGCCAGGACCAGCAGCGGATCGGGATCCCGCCGCGGGTCACCGCCATCCCGACCACCACCTGCGGACGGTCTTCGCGGTGATCCTTGGAGTGGCCGAAGGTGCGGAACGACCCCAGCCCGACCGCGGCCGGGTCGTCGGCGGCGACTGGCTCGCCGCGGGTGTCGCGGCTGGTGGGCTCGTCGGCGGTGTCCCGCTCCCAGTAGGTGGAGGTGGAGTCGAAGAACACCAGGTCCACCTCGAGGTCGAGCAGCGTGGCGGTCGACCAGAACACCTGCCGGGCGAGCTTGTCGCCGACCTCGCAGAGCCGGTCCATGGCCCGGTAACAGGCGTCGTCGCTGGTCTCGACCAGCCCGTCGATGTGCACGTCGTGGTTGACCCACTCCGCGGCGGCCAGCTTCGAGGCCGGCGCCAGCGCCCGGTTGGCCACCATCGCGAACAGCACCCGCTCGAGGGCCTCGTCGTCGCGGGGCCGACCCCGGCTTCGGCGGGGCCGCGCCTCGCGCAGCGCGGTGTCGATGCCCAGCCGGCGCCACAGCGCATCCAGCACCCAGGTCCCGCCGATCGGCCGGGACTCGCAGAACACCAGCTCCGGGCCCTCGGCGGTGGCGGCCAGCGCCTCGCCCGGGGTCAGCAGCCGCGACAGCGAGGCGATCAGTCGCCGGATCGCGTCGCGGTCGAGCTGGTCCTCGCGGCCGAACCGGTAGAGGATCTTCGGGACCGACCGGCCCTGCTCCGCGTCCCACTGGTTGTGGGCCAGCTGCAGGTAGCGCACCTCGCCGTGCTTGCCCCGCCGCGCGGTCGTCTTCAGGTACATCGCTCTAGAGCATAGCGCCTAGACACCCTCTGTCCAGCTTAGACAGACTTACCCGTGTCTCTAGGCAATCCAGGATCCAGGCCTCACCCTGTACGGCGCTGACCAGCACCTTCACCTCGTCAGAGTCTCCAGAACGGCCGAATTACGCGGAACTCGGGCCAGGGCGACCAGCGCGGCGGGTGAGGCGAACCCGAAGGCCATCCGTCCCGAGTTCCGCAGATATGGTGATCGTCTAGTACCCGGATTGTGGGGTTGACCTGCGGGAATGTGCGGTCGCGCGGGTACTACGCGTGTGACTAGGCGTCGGTGTTGTGCCTGGTCAGGGGGTTGCGGCGGTGATCTCGATGATCTTCTTGGGCAGCGGCAGGTCGAGCTGGGCGTAGAGGTCGATCTGGGGCTTGGTGGGTTCGGTGGTCTGCCGGAAGGTGCCGGTGGGCCCGGTGTAGGTGATCGCGTGGAGCCGGTCGAGCTCGCGGCGCATCACCGGCCAGGTCTGCCCGGTGGTGGTCTCGGCGACCCGGATCAGGAGCAGGGCCAGCCAGCACAGTTGCACGTGGGCGCGGATGCGTTCTTCGCGGCGGTGGTAGACCGGGCGCAGGTCGAGGATCTGCTTCATGTCTCGCCAGCCGCGTTCGACCTCGAGCAGCTGCTGGTAGCCGCGCGCGATGTCCTCGGCGGAGAGCGACGGGTCCGAGGCGCGCAGCAGGTACTTGCCGTCGAGCTTGGTCTCGGCCTCGACGCGGGTCTTGTCCAGGCGCAGCAGCCCGCCGCCGGTGGTGCGCAGGAACCGGGCCAGCCCGGGCATGGTCGAGATGCGCCCACGCAGCTCGGCGCGCTGGGTGACCGAGAGCTGATCGGAGTCGGCGATCAGCGCGGTGAGCTTGCCGGTCATCACCTCGCGCAGCGCGGCGTCGCGTTCGGCCTGCTCGGGGTTGAAACAGACCACGAACCGCTCGCCCTCGGCGATGCGGACCTCCTTGACCTGCAGGTTGTCGCCGAGGTGTTGGTAGCGGCCCGGTCGGGCCAGCGCCGCGGTGGCTTCGGCGGACCCGGAGCGCAGCTTCTCCCCGATGATGTAGTGGTGATCGCCGCGGCGCAGGTAGCGGCGGTTCTCGGCCGAGGAGAACCCGCGGTCGGCGACCCACACGATCCGGGCCAGGGTCCAGTCCCGCATGTCGTGTTTGACCTGGCGGATCAGCGCGGAGTCGGCGGTGTTGCCCGGCCAGCACCAGCACCGCACCGGGATGCCCTCGCGGGTGACCGCCATCCCGATCACGATCTGGGGCAGGTCGTCGCGGGAGTCCTTCGACTTGCCGTAGGTGCGGAACCCGACCCCGTTCCCGGCGTCGCTGCCCTCGCTGCCGTTCCCGTCGTCGCTGCCCTGACCGTCGCTGGTGTCGCTGGGCGGGGGCCGGCGGTGGCCCTGCGGGTCGCGGTCGACGGGATCGTCGGCGTGCTCGAGCTCGAAGTAGGTCGAGGTGGTGTCGAAGAACAGCAGGTCGACCTCGAGGTTGAGCAGGTTCGCGACCTGGCCCGAGTTCCGCATAATTCGCCCGGTCTAGAGCCCGTTTTGGTGCGCTGACCTGCGGAGATGTGGGTGCGCGCCCGTGTAGGGCGTGTCTCTAGTGGTGAGGGCGGAGCGGGGGTCAGCCGGACGTGGCGGCGAGCTCGAGCATCTGCGGGGGTGGGGTGATCTCGAGCGCGGTGAACAGGTCGCGTTGGGGCTTGGTCAGCTCGGTGCGCTGCCGGAAGGTCCCGGTCGGGCCGGTGAAGGTGCCGGCGTGGAGCCGGTCGAGCTCGCGGCGCATCACCGGCCAGGTCTGGCCGGTGGTGGTCTCGGCGACCCGGATGAGCAGCAGCGCCAGCCAGCACAGCTGGACGTGGGCGCGGATGCGGTCCTCGCGGTGGTGGAACACCGGGCGCAGCTCGAGGGTGGTCTTGAGGTCGCGCCAGCCGCGTTCGACCTCGAGCAGCTGCTTGTAGCCGGCGGCGACGTCGGCGGCCGGGAGTTTCGGGTCCGAGCAGCGCAGCAGCCACTTCCCATCCAGCTTGGCCTCGGTGGCGATCGCGGCCTGGTCGACCCGCAGTCGCCCGCCGCGGTCACGGCGCAGGTAGCGCCGCAACCCCGGAGAGGCCTTCAGGCTGCCGACGAACTCGTCGCGGCGGCGCTGGCTCCAGCCATCGGAGCCCTCGATCATCCCGGTGAGCTGGGCGACGAGCTCGTCGCGCACGGCGGCGTCGCGGGTGGCCCGTTCGGGGTTGTGACAGACGATGAACCGGTCGACGGTCTGCGAGTCGTCGGGGGCCGGGTTGACGTCCTTGACGCGCAGGTTCCCGGCCACGGTGCGGTAGCGACCGGGCCGGGCCAGCGCGGCGGCGGCCTCCGCGGTGGGGTGGCGCAGCCGTTCGGCCTGGATGTAGTGCCCGGCGCCGGTGCGCAGCACCCGGCGGTTGTGCTCGGAGGCGAACCCGCGGTCGGTCACCCACACCATCCGCGCCAACGACCAGTCCCGCAGGTCCGCCCGCACCTGGTCGATCATGGTCACGTCGGCGGTGTTCCCGGGCCAGGACCAGCAGCGGATCGGGATCCCGCCGCGGGTCACCGCCATCCCGACCACCACCTGCGGACGGTCTTCGCGGTGATCCTTGGAGTGCCCGAAGGTGCGGAACGACCCCAGCCCGACCGCGGCCGGGTCGTCGGCGGCGACTGGCTCGCCGCGGGTGTCGCGGCTGGTGGGCTCGTCGGCGGTGTCCCGCTCCCAGTAGGTGGAGGTGGAGTCGAAGAACACCAGGTCCACCTCGAGGTCGAGCAGCGTGGCGGTCGACCAGAACACCTGCCGGGCGAGCTTGTCGCCGACCTCGCCGAGCCAGTCCATGGCCCGGTAACAGGCGTCGTCGCTGGTCTCGGCCAGCCCGTCGATGTGCACGTCGTGGTTGACCCACTCCGCGGCGGCCAGCTTCGAGGCCGGCGCCAGCGCCCGGTTGGCCACCATCGCGAACAGCACCCGCTCGAGGGCCTCGTCGTCGCGGGGCCGACCCCGGCTTCGGCGGGGCCGCGCCTCGCGCAGCGCGGTGTCGATGCCCAGCCGGCGCCATAGCGCATCCAGCACCCAGGTCCCGCCGATCGGCCGGGACTCGCAGAACACCAGCTCCGGGCCCTCGGCGGTGGCGGCCAGCGCCTCGCCCGGGGTCAGCAGCCGCGACAGCGAGGCGATCAGTCGCCGGATCGCGTCGCGGTCGAGCTGGTCCTCGCGGCCGAACCGGTAGAGGATCTTCGGGACCGACCGGCCCTGCTCCGCGTCCCACTGGTTGTGGGCCAGCTGCAGGTAGCGCACCTCGCCGTGCTTGCCCCGCCGCGCGGTCGTCTTCAGGTACATCGCTCTAGAGCATAGCGCCTAGACACCCTCTGTCCAGCTTAGACAGACTTACCCGTGTCTCTAGGCAATCCAGGGTCCAGGCCCCGTCTGTCCGGCGCTGACCAGCACCTTCACCTCGTCAGAGTCTCCAGAACAGCCGAATTACGCGGAACTCGGGCCTGGGAGAAGACCTCTTTCTCCAGCGGCTCCCGGACCTGGTGGAGCCAGTCCATGGCCCGGTAGCAGGCGTCGTCGGAGACCTCGTCGAGCCCGTCGAGGTGCACGTCGTGGGTGATCCAGTCGGCGGCGGCGAGCTTCGAGCTCGGTGCCAGCGCCCGGTTGGCGACCAGCCCGAAGATCACCCGCTCGGTGGTCTCGACCTCGCGGGGCCGCCCCCGACCCCTACCCCGACCGGCCTGGCGGTGCCCGGCGGTGCGTAGCGCGGTGTCGATGCCCAGCCGCCGCCACAGCCGGTCCAGGACATCGACCCCGCCCAGCGGGTGGGCGCCCAAGAAGCTGAGCTCGGTGCCGGCGGTGGCCCGCCACGCCGTTTGCGGGTCGAGCAGCCGCGCCAGCGACCCGATCAGTCGCTCGATGGCGGCGGTGTCGACCTGGTCGGCCCGCCCGAAGCTGTAGAGGATCCTGGTGCGGGAGGTTCGGGCGGCACTGTCCCACTCGTTGTGGACCAGCTGCAGGTAGCGGACCTGGCTGCCGTCCCGGTTGGTCCGCTTCACCTCCCGCAAGAACATGTCCCAGACGCTATCGGCTTCAGTGCAGCTCAGACAAATCAACGATCTCAGGTCGTGTACTAGGCGATCCCATGGTGCCCGCGCCCGCGCGACCCCCTGACCAGCACACTCGGCCCAGCCGTGTCCCAGCACCCGCCATCATCTGCGGAACTCGGGTCCGTTGCAGCAGTCTGATCTTGGTGTTGGTGGACTCGATGAGCGCGTTGGACAGGTCGTGTTCGAGCGCGGCCTCGATCGGCGCCCGGTGCTTGCGGATCTTTCTGCCGAGGGCGACGAAGGCGGGGATGCGGCAGCGTGCCGCCCAGGACAGCCACCGCTCGAGGGCTTCCTTGCCGGGTTCGCCCTTGACCGCGAACACGTGGCGCAGGCCCTCCTTGAGCAGATAGGCGCGGTGCAGTCGGGGGTCGGTCTTGGCGATCCAGGCCAGCTTGTCGGCCTGGCGCTCGGTGAGGTTCTCCGGGTTTTTCCACAGCGCGTAGCGGGCGTTCTTCAGGCTGCGGGCCCGGTCACGGGCCCGCCGGGGCGGGGCGTCCTTGCGGGGGCGTCCCCGACCGCGGCGAGGCTCGCCGCGGGCCAGGGAGCGGGCGTCGTTCCAGGCTTGCCGGCGGACCTCGTCGAGGGATTCGGTGGCCCAGGCCACGATGTGGAAGGCATCCGCGCAGCGCACCGCGTTCGGGCAGCGTTCGGCCACCACGTCGGCGATCCAGTCCGCGGCGTCGGCCGAGACGTGGGTGATCTGGCCAGATCGTTCGGGCCCGAGCAGGTCGAAGAACCGCCGCAGGGTGTGGGTGTCGCGGCCGGGTGCGGCCCAGATCAGCCGCCGGCTGTCGTGATCGACGACCACGGTCAGGTAGCGGTGGCCTTTCTTGTAGCTGATCTCGTCGATCCCGATCCGGGCCAGCCGCGCGAAGCGGTCCACCCCGGCCGTGGCGTCGGCGGCCACCCGGGTGATGATCGCTCCGACGGTGCGCCAGGCGATGCGCATCAACTCGGTCACCGCGGTCTTCGAGCACGTCACCGCCAACCAGGCCAGCTGATCGTCGAAGTAGCGGGTGTGCCCGGCGCCGTGGCGCGCCCAGGGCACCGCTGCGACCACCACCCCGTGGGTCGGACAGCTCACTCGTGGCGCGTCGGCCTCGAGCACCGCGCGCAGGGTGCCCAGATCCAGACTGCGCCAGCGCCGCCGCCCCTGCCCGGCGTCATAGCCCGAACAGCGCCGCCGACACACCCCGCAGCGCCGGCGCTGACCGCGATGGGCACGCACGTGGGCGACCAGCAGGCCGCCCTCGTCGTCGTCGAACTCGACCCGCTCGACCGTGGTCTTCTCGACCCCGAGCAGCTGGGCCCATACCCTCGCGTTGCGCACGCCGTCCCCCGCCTGTCATCGATGCCAGCTGTGGTAACTGGAACCGTAGGCCGGGGACGGCGTGTCGCCCTATCTGCAGCGTCGGTAGCGCCGCAGCCCCCACTACATGGTCAAGTACCCGGGGTCGGTAGAGCGAGGTGTCCGGGTGCGCCGCGCCCCGACGGCAGCCCCCGGCTGCCCTTACTGCTGCTCGACAGGGGCCGCAGAGGCTCGCAGGTCAAAGGTGGCGCTTGCGCCATCGCGTCAGCGACGCCGAAGGCGCCCTTGACCTGGGAGGAGGGGCGGCCCCGCAACCTGCGACGCACCCGGACACCGACCCACAGATCCAGCAGGAGAGCCCGTATTCCGGGCATTTCCGACCTGCGACTTCTCATCGCAGCTGAACACAATCGCGTTCTCGGGCGGATGCAGGTAGAGACCGACCACATCGCGGACATTGGCCTCGAGCTCGGGGTCGGTGCTGAACTTGAAGGTCTCGACCCGCCAGGGCTGCAGATCCCACTTCTTCCAGATCCGGGCCACGGTTGCGTGCCCGAGCCCGAGCTCACGTCCGAGCAGCCGCGAGGACCAGTGGGTGACTCCGAGCCGCTCGGGGGGTTTCTCCAGGGTGGCCACCACGATCTGGGCCTCGTCGACCTGCTTGGCCCGACCCGGGCGGGGCCGGTCGTCCAGTGCCGCGGTCCCGCCCTGCAGGTAGCGCTCGCGCCACCCGATCACTGTCGGGCGCGAGACCCCCACCCGGCGGGCGATCTCCGCGTTGGGGAGGCCGTCGCCGGCCAACAGCACGATCCGCGCCCGTCGCGCCGATCCCGCCGGGATCGCCGTCGAGCGCACCCACCGGCGCAATGTCGTCTTGTCCTTGCCCCGCACCTCGAGAGGTTCCGCTACCGACCTCCGCGAGGTGTACGAGGCCATGCAGGAGGCCGGCTACACCGTCCGCTGGGTCGAGCGCGCCCACTGACCTCGCCCCCGCGGCGGTGGGCCGCTTGGCCGTCGGCCCGGACGGGCTGATCGTGGCGTGGTAAGCCGCACCGCCGAGTTCGCCGGTTTTCAGCGCGGGGTCGGCGTCGTGCATATCCATTTTACAGCGGCAGTAATTCTACAGCCACCGAAGCCGAGCGCAGAACGGTGCTGAGATTCCGCCATGAACGCCGCCATGACCCCTGGGTCGGCGCCGATGCGCTCCCGGGCCGGGCACGGCGCGGCGTTGGCCGGGCTGGTGCTGCTGCTCGCGCTCGGCCTGTTCTACGTCTTCGGCGCGGTCAGCGACCTACTCGCCGACGCCCGCGTCGGGCTGCCGGTCGACCACCTGGGGACCTACACCGCGCTGGCCGGCGCCGACTTCGGACAGACCCGAACGGTCAGCCCCGGCGTCGCGGACTACATCACGCTGCTCGAGCGCGGATACGCACTGCACGAGTTGACCTTTGCGGGGCTGTTCCTGGTGATCGTGGCCGTCCCGTTCCGCCGCCGACAGCGCTGGGCCTGGTGGAGTCTGTGGCTGCTCCTGATCGCCAACCTCGGCTACACCGTCACCTTCGGCGCGCACGACCCGATGATCTTCACCCGCAGCCTGATCGCCACGCTCGGCCTACCGGTGCTGCTCCTTGCCCACCTGCCCGCCTTCTACCCGCGCCGCCGACCACACCGCCACCTCGCTGCGCCCGACCCCCGCTCGACAGTCCCCGCTGACGCGAACCCGCCTCTGATCATCGGTCAGGAACGTCACCGAAGTTCAGCTCGCGGTTCGGGGGCGTCCCAGATCGATCCGACCCGCTCTGTCGGGGGTCGGGTGTATGCCAGAGCCCCATCGAAGGCTCTTCGACACACCGACGCATGAAAGGAGGCGGCGATGCCCGCCGTCATGAACTACTTCGAGATCGGCTCACCGGATCCGATCGAGGCCCAGCGCTTCTACAGCACCCTGTTCGACTGGACCTTCGGCGAGCCCTCCGAGCAGAGCTACCGGATGGTGAACACCGACCAGGGCGGGCTCTGGGACACCACCGCCCTCGGCGGCGCTACCTGGGCGATCTTCTACGTCCAAGTTGAGGACGTCGCAGCCACCATCAGCCACGCCGAGGAGCTCGGTGCGACCGTGGCCGTGCCCCTGGTGGACGGCGGCGCCATCGAATTCGCCCACCTCCTCGACCCTCACGGCAACCGCTTCGGGGTGTGGCGGCCCAAGCGACCAGCCTGATCCACCAGTACCGCTGCCAGTCGCCAGTCGGTCCACACGACAGATAGCGCGTCAGTAGGCGACGGAAAATCTGTCAGTGGTAGCTGGGTCGGGTGACGGGCTCGGCGCTGCCGGCGCCAGCGTCGGGGCGGGCGCCCGCCGCGGGCGAGGTCCTTGGCCGCGGGGCCGGCCGGGACTCCGGCAGCGCGCGAGCACACGAACACGGACAGTCGACGCACCCGGCGGTCTTGGGCCGCTCGGGTGACATCGGTTGTGACCACCCCCTCGTCACTCTCACCCTCGGTCACCCACAGTCGACGAGGGAGGCCCGGGATGTCCGACCAGGCGAAAGTGATGAGGCAGCTCGTGGAACCGTGGGAGAACGGCCGCGTCGAGGCGGTCGACGATCTCCTCCCGCCCGACGCCGTCTACCACCTCGCCGGGTTCCCGGACATGGACCGGGACGGGCTGAAGCAGTTCATGGCCGGCTTTCACCAGTCGTTCCCAGAATTCTCGGTCACGGTGGAGGAGGACCTCGTCGACGGAGATCGCAGCGCGCACCGGTGGAGCTGCACCGGAACGTTCTCCGGCCAGGGCGGCATCATCCCCGCCGAGCCGACGGGTCAGCAGACCCGGGCGACCGGCACCCACGTCATCCACTGGCGCGACGGACGCCCCGTCGAGATCTGGCACTTCGGCGACTGGCTGGGGTGGCTGCAGGGCGCGGGCGTCCTCCCGGCTCTCGGCTGAACGACCCGGCCGGCGGGGGCGGAACTCGGAGCCGGTGGCTTCGCGGCGGGAACCGAGTCACCGAGCCGGGCCGAGGAGTCACCGGGGCTCAGCGCGACCGTGGCCTGGTGCGCCGCGTGGCGGGCGGTTTCGACGTGGAGGCGGTGGAACTCCTCGAGCTCCCCGGACCAGCCGGGGTCCTTAGCGCGGAACTCAAGCGACCAGAGTTCCTCCTCGTGGGCCTGCGCGACGGGGGTTCGCGGCGGTGCGCCGTCGCCGATCGTGCGTCGCGAGGGAGCCAACGCAGGACTGTCGCCGGACCACAGGCATCGCTCGAGCGTGCCGGCGCAGCGGGTGAGCCACGCGAGCACCCCAGCCGGTTTCCCCGACTCGGCCTGGCCGCCGATGAAGCTCCGGCCGGCGCGCCGCAACGGACAGGAGAAGCTGTCGGTCGACCGTCGTTCTACAGCGCCTGCGGGGCCCACCGCAGGTACACCTTGTGACGGCGCCGGCCCTCCGCGCCCTCGACCAGCCCGGCTCGCCGCCCCGGGGTGAGCTGCTCGGCGAACGCCTCCTGCAGCCGCCGCAGCGACACTGCTCCCGCCCGGCCGGCGTGCAGCTCGCGGTGCACCGCGGCGACGTTGCCCTGCCACGCCGCGAACGCGTCGAGATCGGCGTGCGGCGGTACGCGTCTACGGAGTGCTCGGCGCGGGCAGCGCACCGATCTGGGAGAGCATGCCGAGCACGTCCATGTGGTGGCGCTCATCGGCGGCCTTGCCGTCCTCCCAGCGGGACCACATCGTGGCCCAGAAGCGGAACGGCAGGCCCGAGGCCGGAAACTCGCTGCCGCCCATGTCCATCGGTCCGGTCTGGGTGCCCGACCAGAGGACCTCGACCGCGGTGGTGGTGTCGTCGGCCAGCACTCGCATCACCTCGCCGGTGCAGTCGGGTGCGGAGGACTTCCAGGCCCGCAGCACCGCGATCAGCTCGTCGCCTCCGCGGACGACCTGCCCGGTCCCGGTCTCTTCGTAGAGGTACTCGTCGGTGATCATTTCCCGGAGGCCGTCCCAGTCGTCGCGGTTGAAAGCGTCGATCGAGTCGCGGGCGAGTCGTTCCAGGTCGTGGGTGGTCATCTCGTGCTCCTGTCGTGGTGCCGGGTGTGTCGGGTTTCTGGCCTGGCCGGAGGTGGCCGGGCCGTGCGATACGGGGTTCCGTGAGATCAGCCGCGATCGGTGTGGGCGTCGGGCCAGAACGCCGTTGGGAGGGCCTCAACCTCCTGTGCGGCCAGCTCGAGGTCATCGGCCTGAGTGCCAGTGCGTGATAGCTGGGACCGCCCCCTCGGACTGGCCGTGGATCACGGCCGCACGTGCCCTTCACGAAGCCGGGCGCCCGGCGCGTGGATCGGCCAGCGTGAGGCCGTGTTCCTGCCAGCTATAGAGGTGCAGCTCGATGCCGTCGGGGTCCTGCACGATCAGCACCCAGCCGACCGAAGCTTCCTGGACCGGGCCGTGCTCCACCCCGAGGGCATCGAGCCAGTCGGCCCAGGCCTCGAGCGCAGCCCGGTCGGTGACCGCGAAGGCGACCGGCTGGAACCCGGCGAGGCCCCGGGCGACCTCCGGGTTTTCGCGCAGGGCAACCTTCGTCTCGCAGCCGGGCAACCGGTAGGCAATCCCGCGGACCGCGCCGTCGGTGTCGTGGAACTCCAGCTCCACCGCAAGACCGAACACCCGCTCGTACCAGGCGCGGCTGCGCGCCAGGTCGCTGACCGGGAACTTCAGGTGATGAATCTCCGCCAGCGGGGGCCGCACCTTAACCGTCTCTGGGCTGGTCTTGGCCTCGGCGCTGGTGTCCATGACGACCGCCTCAGTAGTGCTGTATCCGATGCAGTGATACTGCAACGGTGAGGTTAGAGTGCTCCTGATGTCTGGAACCGTCAAGCGTCCCTACCACTCGCCGTTGCGCGAGGACGCAGCCCGTCGCACGCGGGCATTGCTGCGCGAGGCCGGGTACCGGCTGTTCACCGCCCACGGTTTCGCCGCCACGACGATGCGTCAGATCGCGGCCGAGGCCGGGGTCGCCGAGCGCACCCTCTACGCCACGTTCCCGTCGAAGATCGCGCTGTTCGGCGAGGTGCTCGACGTCGCCATCGTCGGCGACGACCGGCCGGTCCCCGTCGCCGAGCGCGCGGAGTTCCAACACGCATTGGCCCAGCAGAGCGCGGAGCGGTTGCTCGAGCTCTACGTGGACTACAGCACCGAGCTACTCGACCGGGCCGGGGACCTGATGATGGTGATGGTGGAGTCCTCCGGCGCGGACCCCGACATGCGCCAGCTCTACCAGGGCGGCGTCGCGGCCAGCCGGAGCGATCAACACCGGGTCGCCCAGGCCCTCGCCGAGACCGGCGCCCTCCGGGACGGGACCGACACCGACCGTGCCGCGGACATCCTGTACACCCTGGGATCGCCCCTCACCTACCGACTGTTGCGCCGGCACTGCGGCTGGAGCACCGAACAACACCGGACCTGGCTCCTAGCCACCCTCACCGACACCCTCCTGCAGCCCGGGCCGTAATCCACTGAGCTGCGTCTGGCCCCTTGAGACACTGTCGTTCGACCGTCGTTCCACAGTTGAGGCCGTAGAGCGGCCGTGCCGCCGGTGGCGCTGCGGTCTCGGCGAGGGCCGCGCCGCGGCGCACGAGGTACCCGACGCGCTGCGGGCTGATCAGTCCGGTGCCCGGCGGGGCGAGCAGTGACTGCACCGGTGCCGGGTCGTGGTGGGTGTCGATGACCGCTGTGACCAGACGCCCCACGAGCGCTCACCCTACGCCAGAAGCCGAACCGTAACAGGTTTCTGGCACATAGATTGTGGAACGGGTTTCGGGAATCCGTGAGCTGCGCGAACGCCGCCGAAGATCGGCACGATCTCCGTGTGTCAGAAACGACCGATACTGAGCCACCGCTGGTCAGGACGTCGGCGTGGCTCGGATATGGAGAGACAGGACGCCCAGGCGGGAAGCGGTCAGGGCGAGGGCGCTGGCGTGGGCGTCGGTGACCAGGGCCAGGACGAGCGCGGCGGCGGTGCTGGGGCAGGCGATACGCCGTACGTGGGCGACCGCGGCCCTCGTAACCGGACCGTATCGGCGGTCGTTGATCAGGAGACGCCGCTACGGGCGTGACTGTTTGAACGTCGGGGAGGGTTCACGTGCAGGTGAAGCGTGCTGCAGTGTGTTTGGTGTTCTCGGAGCAATCTCCTTGGGGACCGCGGCGCCCGCTATGGCCGCGCCGGCACCGAGTAGTCCTAAGCAGCCGGTGACCGAGTACCAGTGCGAGCAGGGTGGCGGAACGGTCGTCCATTCCACCGACCCCGTGGACCAGTTCCTCCAGGACACCTTCGGCGAGTCCGCCGACACTTGCAAAGGTGGCAAGTATGACGGAAGCCCGATCTTGTGATCACGTCCTGCGTTGGCGGCCGGCGGACGGGAGCGCACGCCTTCGTCCCGACGGTCTGCCGTCTCTCGTAGCATGCGTTCACAGGGCTTCTCCGAATCATGGGCGTAGCACCCCGACCATCATCGGGAGCCGCGAGGAGCGGGAGGCCCGAGTCGGAGCAGCGCGGGGACTGTGGGGCCATGTCGACCCGCCAGCAACGCCGAGTCGCGGCCCGGCTCACCCCGCTGCTCGTGCGGCTGTTCGAGGCCGAGCCCAACGCGCACAACCTCCGCTTCCACTCCTACCCGCCCACCAACTTCGCGTCGGCGGCGTCTTGTTGCGCGATCGAGTCCCGCGGCCCCCCCGCCCAGTGGGCCAAACGGCTCTTCACGTAACGCGCGAGATCACTGTCGTTCGACGGTCGGTCCACACCAACGCACCGGCGGCATGATCGGGGAGTTGTTGGAGCCCGGTGATGTCCGACCCGGTGACCAGGACTTCGGGGGCGCCGCAGACCTGGCAGCCCGTAGAGGGCCGATGTGCGGGGAGCCTCGTGCAAGCCCAAGCACCCTGCCGATGGGCCACATGGGTTGCGCGCCTAGACCAGAGGGGTGAAGCTAGCGCCACGGCCGGATTATCTGCGTCAGGATGCCACTCCAACGGTTCGCCGCCTATGCGTACCTATGCGCAAGACAGGGTGCCTTGGGAGGCCGTGTGATGGGTGCCCGAGTCGTACTTTAGAGGAGCGGTTTGATGGTCTCGCTCGAAGTCAAGAACGTCGTTTCCATCACTCATAGCGATGTACTAGTCGGTGATGGCAGCACGTTCGCTCCAAACTGGCACTTTGAGACCTATGCCGGCTGGTTGTTAACCAACTTTACCGGCGGAGGAGATGTAGCACGAGAGACTGTCAAGTCGTTCCTTCCGACGGCGCCCGGTTCCCCGAACTTCCCCGTTAATCGCTATGACGGCATCTCTATCGAGAGCGCCACAGTCCATGTAGTCCCGAGTTCTGCGACCTATCACGACACCGAGTCCCTTGGTGCTGTCGATAACGCGGCGGTGGAGCTGAAGGATCAGACCTTCGGAGGGATCGGCGGGAACCCATCTTGCCTTGTCCTGAGCGTGAGCCTTGCGGCCCTGCGGGCGACCGTCAATCGCATCGCTTACTCTGTAACAATCCTGCGCAAGCCTAGCGAAGGCCTCCGTTTCGTAAACCTCGATCCGACCGAGCGACCAGCCTGACGCACCGGTGCTTCTGAAAGTCGCCCGGCGCCTTCCTTCCCGCGCGCTCGATCTGCACCTGAGCCTCTGAGTCACCACGCGAACGAGATGAGTCCATATCCCACACGGGCCGAAATTCGTCCTGACCTAGGATGAAGCCCCAAGGACCACGCCGCACGAGGTATCGTGCAAACGCCTGCGCGTGCAGCGGGAGCAATATCATTGTCTCGTCGGTCGCCGACATAAGCTCTTTCAGAAGGGGCACGGCCAGAAACAGAGATAAGCTTCTCGAAAAATGCCTCGTCGGGCTTGCTCACGCCCCAGTCGTCCGAAGTGGCGAGAACATCGACCGGCAGATGTAGCTCACGAAGGAATGTGCCCGCGCGCACAGTCTGGTTCCCGGCGACGCCGACGAAGACTGTCATCTGCCACGAGCTTGGGACCACTTTGAGGGGAGTTTTGCCACGGTCATGGGACCACCCGGTTGCCAGTACGGGGACCACCCGGCGTGTCGTGCCGAGCGGTCCGTCGGTTGCCCGCTACGGATCACTCCAAGTTGATCTACTTGGAGGTCCTGCGGGATCGCGGCGTACCGGGAGGTACTCGTGAGCGAATCCGTGAGGTGCTGCGCGCGTGGCTGGCCGGTAATGGCCTGCGCAGGGGCTGGCCGGGCAGGCGGGCGTGGACCGCAAGACCGCCCGCCGCTATGTGGACGCCCGGTGCGGCCGGGCTGGTTCGTGATGGTGGGGAGGACCAGCTGAGCGACGAGCTGATCGGCGCGGTGGTTGCCGCGGTGCGCCCGGCTCGGCCGACCGGCCAGGGTGGGGCGTGGGAAGTGTTGGAGGCCCCACGCGAGCAGACCACCGCGTGGGTCGGCCAGGACCTGACGATGGTCAAGATCGGCGAGCTGCTGGCCCGCACCTCGTGTGCTTGCCCCGCCGCGCGGTCGTCTTCGACCCAGGGTCCAGGCCTACCCAGTACGGCGCTGACCAGCACCTTCACCCCTGGTCGAGATGGCACGGGACGGGGACGATCGCCCCGATGGCAGCCACCGGCGACCAGGTCGTGATCAAAGGCCGACACGTCGACGACGACGCCGCGCGCACCGGCACCATCATCTTCGGCCGCGAGGACCAGCTCGACCGCGACGCGAGTCCCGGCCGATCGGCGGGACCTGGGTGCTGGATGCGCTGTGGCGCCGGCTGGGCATCGACACCGCGCTGCGCGAGGCGCGGCCCCGCCGAGGCCGGGGTCGGCCCCGCGACGACGAGGCCCTCGAGCGGGTGCTGTTCGCGATGGTGGCCAACCGGGCGCTGGCGCCGGCCTCGAAGCTGGCGGCCGCGGAGTGGGTCAACCACGACGTGCACATCGACGGGCTGGTCGAGACCAGCGACGACGCCTGTTACCGGGCCATGGACCGGCTCTGCGAGGTCGGCGACAAGCTCGCCCGGCAGGTGTTCTGGTCGACCGCCACGCTGCTCGACCTCGAGGTGGACCTGGTGTTCTTCGATTCCACCTCGACCTACTTCGAGACCGAGTCCGCGGACGAGGCCACCGGCCGCGACGCCCGCGGCGAACCGGTCGACCCCGAGGCACCCGAAGCGGTGGGGCTGGGGTCGTTCCGGACCTTCGGCCACTCCAAGGATCACCGCGAAGACCGTCCGCAGGTGGTGGTGGGGATGGCGGTCACTCGCGGCGGGATCCCGATCCGCTGCTGGTCCTGGCCCGGGAACACCGCCGACGTGACCATGATCGACCAGGTGCGGGCCGACCTGCGGGACTGGTCGTTGGCGCGGATGGTGTGGGTGACCGACCGCGGGTTCGCCTCCGAGCACAACCGCCGGGTGCTGCGTACCGGCGCCGGGCACTACATCCAGGCCGAACGGCTGCGCCACCCCACCGCGGAGGCCGCCGCGCTGGCCCGGCCCGGGCGCTACCGCACCGTGGCCGACAACCTGCGCGTCAAGGACGTCAACCCGGCCCCCGGCGACTCGCAGACCGTCGACCGGTTCATCGTCTGTCACAACCCCGAGCGGGCCACCCGCGACGCCGCCGTGCGCGACGAGCTCGTCGCCCAGCTCACCGGGATGATCGAGGGCTCCGATGGCTGGAGCCAGCGCCGCCGCGACGAGTTCGTCGGCAGCCTGAAGGCCTCTCCGGGGTGGCGGCGCTACCTGCGCCGTGACCGCGGCGGGCGACTGCGGGTCGACCAGGCCGCGATCGCCACCGAGGCCAAGCTGGACGGCAAGTGGCTGCTGCGCTGCTCGGACCCGAAGCTGCCGGCCGAGGACGTCGCCGCCGGTTACAAGCAGCTGCTCGAGGTCGAACGCGGCTGGCGCGACCTCAAGACCACCCTCGAGCTGCGCCCGGTGTTCCACCACCGCGAGGACCGCATCCGCGCCCACGTCCAGCTGTGCTGGCTGGCGCTGCTGCTCATCCGGGTCGCCGAGACCACCACCGGCCACACCTGGCCGGTGATGCGCCGCGAGCTCGACCGGCTCCACGCCGGCACCTTCACCGGCCAGACCGGGACCTTCCGGCAGCGCACCGAGCTGACCAAGCCCCAACGCGACCTGTTCACCGCGCTCGAGATCACCCCACCCCCGCAGATGCTCGAACTCGCCGCCACGTCCGGCTGACCCCCGCTCCGCCCTCACCTCTAGAGACACGCCCTAAACGGGCGCACACCCCCATCCACGCAGGTCAGCGCACCAAAACGGGCTCTAGACCGGCCGATTTATGCGGAACTCGGGTCTATGGATCAGTCGCCAAGCCAGGCGCTCACGCCGCGAGTAGTTCGGCTTCCAGCAGCTCGGTGAGCCATTGCTGGAGCGCCTGCGGTGTCCAGCCCAGTTCGACGACGAGCAGGTGATACATCTCGGGGCTGACCAGGGCGGCGTAGCGCTGGGCTGCCGCCTCCACGGGGAGGCCGGGCCGCAGGGCGCCGTGCAGGTACTCGGCGGCGATGGCGGTTACCCCGTCGAGTCTTCTGCGCAGGAGTCGCTGGCGTAGCTCGACGGCGAACTCCTCGCGGTCGGCGGCGCCGCGGATCACGGCGTGGATCGGGCTGGTCCGGGCCAGGGTGCGGCAGCTCGCCTCGACCCAACCCTTGAGTCGATCGTGGGCGGTGGGCCGCCGGGCGACATCGGTCAGCCAGCTCTGCTGTTCGACGATCAACCCGTCCGGACCCATGATCGCGGTCTCGATGACGCCCTCGAGTAGGCCGCGTTTGCCGCCGAGCGAGGCATAGATCGTTTCCGGGGAGACGCCGGCCTCCTCGGCCACAGCGGCGACCGTGGTGCCGGCGTAGCCGCGGGCGACGAACAGCTCCTGCGCGGCGGCGATCGCGCGGCGGCGGGTGTTTTCCATCTGCTCGGCCCGTACCGGGGACGAGTACGCCCGCCGCGGCCGCTTGACATCCCGACCCATTTCACGACACTATCACTCAACACACTACAGTCTCACTGTAGCCAACTTTGGTGGAGGCCCGAGATCATGCCCGTGCAAACCCTTCCACCCGGCGCGGGCCGTCGGTTCGGCTCTGGGATCACCGTCAAGGTCGACTCCGGGCAAAGCCGCGACTTCATCGCCTTCGAGTCCCAGCTCCCACCCGGCTGGGCGGGAGTGCCCCCGCACGTGCACCAGGCCTACGACGAGGCCTTCTACGTGCTCGACGGGTCGGTCACCTTCGCCGTGGACGGGACGGCACGGGAATGGTCGGCCGGTTCGTTCGTGTTCGTGCCCCGCGGCGCCGCGCACGGGTTCGCCAACCCCGGCGCGTCCGCGGCCAACATGCTGATCGTGGCCACCCCGGGGGCGCTGCAGCTGGTTGAGGAGATCTACCAGCTCATGGACGAGCACGAGGCTTTCGACCTCGACCAGATGATGGCGCTCTACGCGCGCCACCACAGCCAGAATCCTCACCCCGACCGCGCCGAAGCCGCCTGGCCCGCCGCCGGCCCCCGGCCGGCGCCCTGGATGACACATTCAACCCGGAGACACCGTTCTCGAGAATCGAGACCGTCATGGTCGACTTCCCGCTCGTTCCCGCCCACACTGCCCTGATCAACGTCGACATGCAGAGCTGCTTCGTCGAAGACAGTCCGCTCGCGTCCCCGGACGGACCGGCCGTACTACACCGGATCAACCGGCTCGCCGAGGGCTGCCGCAGCGCCGGAATCCTGGTGGTCCACACCCGCGGTTGGATGCGCCCCGACGGGTCGAACCTGGGCGTGATGGGCGAGATCGTGCCGCCGTTTATCGTCGAGCTCTACACCGCCGGCGCCGCGACCGCCGAACTGCATCCGTCCCTGATCGTCGACGCCACCGACGTCGTGCTGGACAAGCCCCGCTACGGCGCCTTCCACGGCACCGACCTGGAGATGATCCTGCGCTGCCACGGCATCGACACCGTGCTCATCTCCGGGATCGCCACGAACATCTGCTGCGAGACCACCGCCCGAGAAGCCGCCCAACGAGACTTCCGGGTGCTGTTCCTGAGCGACGGCACCGCCACCAAGGACATGCTCGGCGTCCCCGCCGCCGAGCTGCAGCGTGCGAGCTGCGCGAGCCTCGCGATGGTCTTCGCCGAGATCCTGACCATCGACGAAGCCCTGGACAAGATGACTGGTCCCGGCGCGCACGAGATCGCCCGACCCGCCGAGCCACCCGCCCCGGCCCTCGCAACGAGGCGGTGATCGACAGGAGCGACGAGCGCGACTGGCGACCGGCCGCCGCGAGTTCCGCTCCGACCGATTTTCGCCCATTGCTCGAACCTGTCCACGGTCCGGCCTCTCGCCCAATGTCTTGAATCGGGTCACCGCGGCCGTCAACAGCCTCAGCGCCTCCTGAGCGCCGTTGATGGGCGGTCTCGCCGTGGTCCCCAGCCGGAGCCACTTGTTCATGATCGACAAGATGGAGCCGACCTCGCCCCTCGCTGTCGTTCTACCGTCGTCCAACACGAGCGGGTCGGCAGTTCGGCGGTCGACACCTTCCTGACCGTCCTGGACGAGGTGGGCGACATCGCCGACATCAGTGCAGCTCCGACCCCGACCCCCGCGGCGCCGCCGCCGGGGTGGCGCCGTCGATGGTGAGGGGCTCCCGCAGCGCGGCGACGGATCAGGCCGGTGACGTGTGTCGGCGGGCGAACTGGGCGACGAGGTGTCCGAGGGTGTCCGGGTTGCGCTGGGGGAACAGGTGGTCGTCGCCGTGGATGGTGGCGATCTCGGCGTGCGGGAGCATGCCGGCCACTCGGGTGACGAGGCGGTGGTTGATGTCCTCGCTGTTCCCACCCTGGACCAGCAGCACCGGCATGGTGAGCTGCGCGGCCACGGTGGAATCGAAGGTCCACTGCATGAGCGCAGGAACCTCGTCGGGACCACATCGAGCGGACCCTTCACCAGCACGTCAACGGCTCACGTGGTGCCGAGGTCCAGGGCGACGCGCAACAGATACCCGACAGTGTAGGAACACCACCGTCACTGACCTTCATGAAATGCCTCGGTTCCGCGGGGAACAGCTCGGGTCTCGGTGCGGAACGACGGTCGGACGACGGTGGTCTCTCATGCGGGCCGGGGCATAGTCCGGCGGACCCGCGGGCACTTGAGGAGAATGGACGACGCCAGGCAGCGTCCACCGGCCGCGGTCGAGTGGCTGGGCAACCGCATCGAGGCCAGTACCGATCCGGTTTCCGGGCTGGTGTGCCTCCACTGGGCCGAGACCCGCACCGAGCGACACGGAGGAAGCCGAGTCCTCGACGGTCCCGACCTAGGCTAGATCGGGTGATCGACGCCCTCGACCAGGTCAGGGTCGGGCTCATCGACCGGTTCGGGTCCGGCGGTGGGCCGGTCAGGATCGACATGGGCGCGTTTTTGGACGCGGTCCTCAAGCGCACTCCTTCCTGCCCGTAGCGGCATCACCGGAGCTGGCGGGCATTACCGAGCGGCTGCGGATGGGATGAGGGCTGGGTGCTGGAGATGCCTCCGTCGACGGGCAGGGTGCCGCCGTGGATCAGGACGCGGCGTCGGAGGCGAGCCCGACCATCCGCCTGAACGACGTCCTCGGGGTGACGGACCGCCCGGCGGGGGTGCCGGCCGCGAGGCGGTCGAGCTCGTCGCCGGAGTACTCGTTGATGGAGACGGTGTTGGCCGTACTCCGTGCGGCCCGAACCAGCGCCACCGAAGCCGCCAAGGCGCAGGCTGCCGACCGACGCCATCCACGACCGATAGAGATTCACGGCGCCGTTGCCGCGCTCGAGTGCACTTTTCTGGCCGCCCCTTCGGCCGTACGGGGCGCGCAGAGGATCTCCAACCGGGCGAGGAGTCGAACCGTGGAGAGGATGCGTACCGGGACCGTGCAGGCCCGCCACCGCCGGGGGTGGTTCTGGGTCCTGCACGGTCCCGGCCGCGGGTGTGACACGGGGACCGTCACCTACCCGGTCCGCGCGCCACCGGCATCCCGGACGGTTGGCGGCCTCACCCGCCGATCCCAACCGGGCACGGCTCTACCGGGTGGGTTCGAGCACCCGCCCGGCGCCCGGTCGCCGGCGCTGGTGCGGGACCTGCGCCGGGCCCGGGACCGGGGTCGGGGTGTCGGCGAGACGGGCCCACCGCTCGAGCCGCCCGGCGGCGTGATCGGTGGCTCGGGCGGCGGCGCGGACCGTGTCGGGTACCGGGTCGGGGGCAGAACCGGCCCGGTCGAGGCGGCCAGGCCAGAGAGCGGGCGGCGATCTGCACCGGTGCCCCGAGGGTGGCCACCGCGTCCAGGGTGAGCGCGGCGGTGTGCAGGATCAGTCCCGCCACGGCCTCGCCGCCCCGCTCGAGCAGCGACTCTGGTGGTGTCGGGTCACGGAACGACATGACGGGAAAGTCCCCTCCAGGGCAACGAATCGGGTCGGGAGTCGGGTCCGGGACGACCCGCAGGCGAGTCCTCCTGGTCGGGAAAGCAGCGGTGCCCCGACCGGCCGGGTCGGGCCTGGCCGGGTCGGGGCTGGCGGGGGTGGTGTCGCGACTCGGGGGCAGCAGCGCGCCCAGCGCGGTGGCCGTGCCCGTGGCGGTGATCGTGGTCATCGCGACGCCCGGCCTCGGCGCCCAGGTCGAGGACGTCGGCCAGCGCCCGGCGCGGGGTGAACAGCAGCCCGCTCACCGCGCTGGCTCCGCGACCGTTGCCGCGGCGCTCTCGGCGGCGCCCGCCGCGTCAGGCTCGCGGCCGGGGGCGGCGCCAGGGTGCAGGAGGTGGGGGTGCAGCCCTATCGTGGTCAGCAGGCCCCGTTGCGGCGCGAGGCGGCGCTGGGTGTCGCCGAGGACCTCCACGATGCGCGCGTCGGCGCCGGTCACGCCGGTGGCGTCGAGGGTGACAAACCGGGTCCGGGCGGCGAGGAAACCATCGAGATGGCGGCCCGGGAGTTTCAGCGCCTCGGTGTCGATCTCGCCGCGCAGCACGATGCGGGCCTCGCCGAGCCCACCGAACGACGACGCGACACAGCCCGATGCGACGACCCGGGAGCCGCTGTGGACACCGCCGGGCACATGGTGATCTATCGCCACAAGGTCCCCCTGGAAGCGCATCCGAGGATGAGCGGTCACCGGGGGCCGGGGTAACACGTCACGTCTGGGACCACGGTACGCAACCCACGGCGACCGGTCGAACACTCACCGTCAGTGATCAGCCCAATCAGCGACCCCGCGGCCGGCGGTCGACGGCCCGGCCCGGGTGTGCCGGTCACTCGCGAGCCGGGGGAGGGGGCCGATCGGGGTCGCGGGTGTCTGGTCCCGCCCAGGTCCTGGTCCGCCGAGCCCGACCTGGCTACCGTCAGGGACGACCACACCACCACCGGTCACCGGCGACCCTGCGACCAGGAGTCCGTGACCCCGGGTCCTGGCCCGGAGCCGTGGGGTGGGTTGCGTCCCGATCCCCGGCGCCCGAGAAAGCCGGCGGTGACTGGGGGCAGTTGTGGGTGTGGTGTCGGAGTGGTTGACCGTGACCGGGCCCCTGGACGAGGAGGGCATCGCCGACCTCGATTTCCGGGTGCTGATCCTGCTGGCCTGCGGAAAGGTCGACCACCTGGTCATCGACCTGTCCGCGGTCGAGTGCTGCGACCGGGCGGTGCTGGCCGAGCTCTGCCGAATCCGCACCCGGCTCGCGGCCTGCCACGGCACCGTCGAAATCTTCGGGGTCCGGGTGGCCGGTCGGGACGAGCCCCTCCCCGCGGCTGCCCTCGACGACCTTCTCGATACCTGCGACGACCGCCTACGCCGTTGAGCGCCCTGAGCACCGCCCTGTAGTCGAGCTTGCCGACAGGTGACCTTGGTCCAGTGGCGGAGCGGCCCACCAGGCCCACACAGGGGCGGCCACGGCGGCCATCGCCCCCCTGACCGGTCGCTGGTACGCGCTGGGGCCGATCGCTCGAGCGAGTCCTCCCACGGCCTCGTCGAGCGCTCGGGGGGCCATCACGGCCACCACTCGCGGTAGATGTTCTGTGGCGTTTCCGGGTCCAGCGCGCGGCGCACCACGTGGCGCACGATCAGCAGCAGCCGGTCACACGCGGCGGTCTCGGTCCAGGCCTCATCGCCGCCGGCGCGGTCGACGAGTACGCGGGCGTCGACCCCGTCGAGGGGGTTCGGGGTGACGCCGAGCTCGTCCAGGCGGGGGCGCAGCATGGTCACCAGGACAGCCACGGCGGCCTGTCCGGCGTCGGGGTCCTTGGTGGTCGCGGCGTCGTCATCGCGGCCCAGGGCCTGTCGAGTGGCCCAGACCATGTCGAAGATGACGTCCTCGAGGTCCCCGGTCTCCCCGCCCTCTGGCTCATCGTTGTCGCCGAAGTCGTGGAGGCGGTAGGTCGCGGTGAAGTCGGCGCGCAGCGACTCGAACAGCGCGACGAGTTCGGCGCGTAGTCGGGCCTCGGAGCGGCGCCGCTGGTCGGCGTCGCGGTCGAACGGCTCGACAGACTCGGCGTGCACAGCCGGGAGCGGGTCAGCCAGGCGCAGCCGGTAACAGCGGGCACCGCCCGCCTTGGGGCTCGTCCCCCGCCCCGGCGGCCGCGCGGCCAGCCGTGCGCTCGGCGCGCCAGTAGAAATCGTGGTCGATGTGTCGCCGCAGAACGTGCACACGCCATCGACCGGGGCGCCGCCGTCGCGGCGCCCGCAGTCCCCGGTCGCGCCGAACTCCCCGCCGAGGTAGACATTGACCGCCGGGCGGCCGCAGGTGCACAGCTCGCCCGGCCGCGCGCCGCGCTGCCCGCTGCGGGTGCTCAGCGTGACGCGGCCCTGGCCAAGTCTCGGGAGGCCCGTCAGGCCCGCAAGACGCTGCTGGCCGGCATCAGCAGCGGCGCGGAGACGGTGCCGGCGGTGCTGGGCCGGGCCCAGTCCGACCAGATTGCCGGGAAGACGAAGGTCTCGCAGCTGGTTCGGGCGCTGCCCGGCTACGGACTCACCAAGACCCATGCCCTGCTGCAGGAAGCGGGCATCCCCGAGGACCGGCGCGCCGCCGGCCTCGGAAGCCGCCAGCGCGAGGCGCTGCTCACCGCCCTGAGCTGACCGCGTGCCCCCTCGGCTAGCCGAAACCCGACCTGGTGACCAGCGCCACCGAACTGATCAACAACCGAATCGCCGCGACCCATCGATGACTCGCCCGCGGCCGCTCAGCGACCGGGCTGGGGCGACCGGGCCGGAGCCCCCAGGACCCGGTGTAGGCCAGACGGAGAACGGCCGGCGGCCGTGCGGCCGCGGTCGGCCGTTTCGTCGGACAAGGAGGGTCGGTGTCCGTTCGGGCGATGTCGGCCCTGCCCGGCGGGTTCCCGGTGCCGGTTCAGAACGACAGTTCTCGTCCCGGCCCGGAGGTCAGTCGAGCACCGCGGCGATGGCGGCTGGTCTCGACGAGTTGGTTCTCGTCGCCCAGCGCCGTCACGCCGACCGGCCTGCGGGGTGGGTCATGGTCAGCGGACCCTTCGCGCACGCCGATAGGCGGTTGCGAGCCCGTCGAGAGTGGCCGGCGCCGGGGTGTGCACCACCTTCAGGTTCCGGCGGGGGTTACAGCGAGGACCCGCCGGCCCCCTCGCCGAAGCGGGCGGCGGCCTCGCGGTGCGGGATGCCGGTGAGCCGGGCGATGGTGCGCCAACTCGCCCCCTGCTCGCGGGCCGCGGTGACCGCGGCCTCGAGGGCGTGCTCGGCGGCGGCGAGCTCCTCGCGGGCCGCCCGGGTGCGGTCCGCGGCGGCGGCCAGGATGCGCTCGGCGGCGTCCGGGCCGGTCGGGCCCGCCGTCGCGGACGCCGCCCCGGTAGTCGAATCCTCTCCCCCGTGGTCTTCTCTCTCAGCGTGGTCCTGCTGCTCGGCCGGCAGGGCCGCCCCGGCGGCCCGCGGTCGAGCCTGATCTGAGGTGGCGGGTGGGCCGGGGGCGCTGGTCTCAGCGGTAGCGGGGGCCGAGGGACTGGGCGGCGGGACAGCGGGTGCCGGGTCGGGGTTCTCCGGCGGGCGCCCGCTGCCCGGGCCGGGGTCGGGGGTCGGCGTGGGAGCGTGGTCGTCGGCCGCCCCTGGGCTCGGGCGGGGCAGCGTCAGCCGCCGACGTCGAACTCGGGGCGCCGCGGTGACGAGCCGGGGGTCGCCGCGATCGGCCGCCCGGGCGGCGCGTGGCGGAGCTGGTACGAGTGAGCGCGCGGCACCGGCCGGAGGAGCGGGGTCCGGTTCCGGGGTGCTGGCGGCGAGGTGGGCCTCGAGCTCGCCGCGGGCGTCGCGGTCGGCGCGGGCCAGGCGCTGGCGGCGCAGCCCGCCGCCGTCGCCGACCCGGGGGCGGAAGTGGCGGGCGGTGATGTCGCGCGCGGTGCCCCGCCACCCGCAGGTGCAGCCCCAGACCCGCCCGGTGAGGTCCTCGTCGTCGGGGTCGCCGGGCCCCTGCGGGTGCTCGGCGCCGGCCGGGTCGAGCCCGAGCAGCAGCGGCGCGTGCACCACGGGCGGCGGGGCCGGGCGCAGCCGGCGGCGCTCCCCTGATTCGCCGGCGCTGGGCTGGCCCCCGCCCGCCGGGGCGGGGGCCGCCGGCCCGTGGCCTGCTGGTTCTGGGCCTGAGGGCCCGAGCCCCGGGGCCTCCGCGGTGGGCGCGGGCTCGGGGGGCGGTGGCACGGCCTCGACGCTAACTCCGCCGCGGACCGCGCGCCCACCGCCTGGGTTCGTGTCGTGACGTTGGTTGGTGCTGCGGTGCGCGGTGGCGACGGCCGCGTGGCGCCGTGGCTACATGATAATTGGAGTTGTCATGTCTTAGTGGTCGTGCTGCTGACGCCCCCGCTCCCGACGGCCATCCGGCCGCCGCGGCCCACCGGCCCAGCCTTGACCGCGCAGGGCTCCCGGGCGAGGGTGACGCGGGGCCGGCGGAAGGGCTCGCGGCCCTGCGCGGCGACCCGGCGGTCGACGGCCACCCCTCCCCCGACACCGACACCGACACCGACCGTCCCGGCGCGGCGAAGCGGCCGGAGCTCGTCGGTGGCGCCGCCGATCCGCCGCTGGTCGCGGCCGCCTCGGATCGGGGGCACCCGAGAAGGGGTGGGTGGGGGTGCGGGAGTGGGCGACGGGGTTCGTGCTGGCCCAGCGCTCCCCGCACACCCGCCGGGCCTACGTCGGCGATCTGCAGTAATTCCTGGGCTGGTGCGGGCAGGTCGGGCTCGCGCCGGGGCGCGCGGGGCTCGCGGATCTGGACCGCTAGGCCCAGGTGCTCGAGCTCGCTCCCTCCGAGCGCACCGGGCGCCCACTCTCGGTGGCGTCGCGCGCGGCGCCTCGCGGTGGTGCCGGGGCTGTATCCTACGCCGCGCAGCAGCTGGGCTGGCCGGCCTCACCTGCTGCGCATCTGGTGCGGCCCCGCGCCGGGACCGAGACCCCGCTGGGGCCCTCGCGGGTCGAGGTCGCCGCGCTGCTCACCGCCGCCGAGCAGGACTCCCCACGGGCGCACGCGTTGGTGTCGCTGCTGGTCCACACCGGGCTGCGCATCGACGAGGCGCTCGCCCGCGACATCGGCCACTGGCGTCGCGAGGCCGGCCACGAGGTCCTCGCCCTCGAGCGCAAGGGCGGCCGCGAAGCCCCCACGGTGCTGCCCGGCCCGGTGGTCCGCGCGCTGCGCGCCACGCTCACCTCCCGCCGCGGCGTCGCCGCCGAGGACGCGGCGTCAGCTGGGGGCACCGCCCCGTTCTTTGCGACCGCCGGCGGCGGGCGGATGGACCAGCCGGCCGCGTGGCGGCTGCTGCGTCGCCTCGCCGTGGCCGCCGGGATCGACCCGGTCGAGCGGGTCTCCCCGCACGCGCTGCGGCACGCCTTCATCACCCTGGCCCTGATGCCGGCGCGTCGCTTCGCGATGTGCAGGACGCCGCCGGGCACGCCGACCCCGCCACCACCCGCGCCTACGAGACTGCCCGCGGTCGCCCCGACCGCCACCCCGCCTTCGCCGTCGGCGCCCACCTCGCCGCGGCTGCACCCGCCACCGCCGTCCGCTCGTGAGCACCCGTGCCGTGGGGCTGCGAAACCGCCGGAGACGCACAGGGGACCGCTGCTCGACCCGGCGCGCCACACCCGACCCCGGCTCCTCGGGTTGGTGGTGCGTGCCCCAGACGCTCGCCCGGATGCTTGCCATCGATGCTTGCCGCGCTCGGTAAGCTTCGGTGTGTGAGCGAAGCGTTCGAGGTCTCCCCCGACGACGTGCCCGGCGTCGCCGAGGCGATCCGTCGCGCCGCCCGCGGCGCCGTCGTCCACGTCGTGCGGGACGGCCAGCCTCTCGCCGACATCGTGCCCGCCGCCTCGACCACCCCCGACGCGGTGCCCGGAAGTCGCCCGGGCGATGACCAGATCGACGATTCTGAGCTCGACGCTGCGGCGATGGCCGCGCTCGAGGCGCGGATGGCGAACCGTCCCACCGCCGACGTCGAAGCCGGCCGCATCCACGCCGAGCGCTTCGGGGCCCCGACCCTGGCGCACTACCGCGCCGTCTATGCCCAAGCCGGCGCACCGTGGCCCGGCGAGGCGTTCGTGCGCCGTCACCACCCCGTCGCGGACGCGTCCTGAACGCTGCCGAAACGGCGGCGCCAATGCCCTCGGCGGCCGGCGGGAAGGTGCTCGACGCCAGCGCCCTGATGGCCTGGAGCCATGGCTCGCTGGCGATGGCGACCTGGTCCGAGATCGCATTCGGGCTGGGCCTCACCCTGCTCGTGCCCGCCCACGCCCGTGACGAGGTGCTCCTGGCTCGTCCGGGACACGGCGATTTGGTCGAGGTGTTGCTGGCGCGGCCTTCAGTCGTGGTCGTCGAGAGCCCGACCGAGGAACAGCTCCATTTGATCGGCGACGGCTTCGCCCGCAGCGGCACCTTCGATCCGCTCGCCATCTGGGTCGCGGCCCTGTCTCGCGTGCGCGGCTGGCCGGCACTGAGCAGCGACCCCGTCCGCTTGCAGCGCGTCGACCCCACCATCGACGTCGACCGTCTCTAAGCCCCCGTCTGGCCAGGCGCCGACCCGCGACAACCGCCCGCGTTCCGGGGGTCGAGGAGCAATCGAACCGGATGTCTCGTCGGACGACTTGCCGCAGGGGCGCGTAGCTGCGCTCGAGGCGGTGACCGCGCGGTCGTCAGAGGTGAAGAGTGAGGGTCTTGTCCCCGGCCGGGCGGACGATGGTGAAGTGGCTGCGGTCGAGGGTGGCGATGTCGTAGTCGTCGAGGCGCTCGCCCAGCGCGAGGACCGCGGCGTCGACCGCACCGAGGGGTAGGTCGCGGTAGGTGGTGACGAGCTGGGCCACCCGTCGTACGTCGTCGGTGCTGGGGTGGACCAGGTCGAGTTCCCCGTCGGCCAAGCGGGTCAGGAAGGCCGCCTCGGCGTCCGGTCCGCGTTCGCGTTCGACGAGCGAGCAGACTCGTTTGACGAGGTAGCAGACTTCGGTGAGTACCGGTCCGGGATGCGCAGCGGTCTCGGAGCTCGTCGAACAGCGGGCCGATGGTGTTGGACACGTAGGCGTCGGTGCTGAACGGTCCGGCGGCCGCGACCAGCGCCAGCGACGCGGTCGGTGGCGTGCGGCGGGCCATCACGCCCGGTCCGGCTCGTCCAGGAACGCCAGCAGCCAGGGCAGCGTGCGCCGCATCGCGGTGGGGTCGCCCGCGGCGGCCAGCCGTTCGCCGAGGTAGTCGCCGTGGGTCCCGGGGACGATGAGCGCCCGGGCGCCTGGGGTCGCTGCCGCGAGCTCGACGGTGTGCTCGGTGCGCACGACGTCCCGGTCGGCGCCGACGAACAGGGTGGGCGCGGCCATCGCGGCCAGCTCCTCGGGTGTCCAGTCGGCGAAGTTGAGCATCTGCGCCTGGTCGAGTTCGAACAGCAGGCGTTCGTGGTCCGGGTCGTCCGGGTGGATCGCGCGGTCGGCCTCGCGATAGGTGTCGGGCATCGCCGACACGTCGGTGGCCGCGGCCAGGCCTTCCCAGAACCCGTCGATCATCCCGTCGCGCCGGTACAGCGCCGACGCGACGATCTGGCGCCGGACCAGCTGCGGGTGGCGCATAGCCAGCCGCATCGCGGTGTTGCCGCCGTTGCTGAAGCCCAGCACATCGACCGGGCCGGGATCGAGACCGTGCAGCACCGCCGCGACGTCGTCGGCCGAGTGCTCGAAGCTGGGGACCCGCTGCGGGTGGCTCGGGGTGTGCCCGTGGCCCTGCAGCTCGACCGCGATCACCGGCCGGGTCGGGGCGAGCTCGGGGATCAGCAGGCCCCAGTTCGTGCCGATCGTGGAGCCGCCGCCGTGGATCAGCAGCAGCGGCGCCGTGCCGGGACGGGCGGCGCCGTGCACCTTGTGGTGGAGCTCGATGGTCATCGGTGGGTCCCTTCGTCGACTCGATCGTCATGGCAGAGTCGGAGCCGGCCCGCCGGGTTGCGGCGGCCGAGAGCGCAAATCCGCCGGCCGGCTCCGAGCCCCGGGGGGTGTAGGCCCCGACTGGCGCGGCCGTGGAAACGGGGGTTCCGGACATGAAGTTCCTGCTGATGCTGCACAACAACCCGGCCGCGCTCGCGGCGCTCGACGCGGTCGGCCCGGCAAGCGCTGCAGGACGGCCGCGCGCGGTTCATCGAACGGACCCAGCGCTCCGGTGGGCTGATCGTCACCCAAGCGCTGCACGAGCCGTCGCGCCGCGCCGTGGTGCGGGTCCGCCACGGGCAGCCCGCGGTCCGCGACGGCCCGTACCTGGACACCAAGGAGTTCCTCGGCGGTTTCTACATGCTCGAGGTCGCCGACCGCGCCCGGGCGCTCGAGCTGGCCGCCGGCATCCCCGACGCCGCCACGACGGCATGGGCGTCGAGGTGCGTGAGGTGATGTTCGAGGCCGGGCTGGACTGAATGGCCACCCGCATCGAGGGGCTCCTGCGCGAGCTCGCGCCGCAGGTGCTGGCCGGGCTGGTCCGCCGGTACGGGCAGTTCCGAGGGCGGCGAGTTGGCCTCCCATGCCGTCGCGGCAGGGCAGCGGGCGTGTGGCCGCAGGCCAGGGACGGTCACCGTCCTCGGGCCGATCCAAGTAGCGTTCGGTCACCGGACCAGCCGCCGCTGCGTTCGGGTCCTCGTCTTGCTTCGTGCTGGGGTACGCAGACCAGCCGCTACGCTACCTCGCATGCCCGAACCTGATCTCGAGTCGCGCGTGGTCGCGCTGGAGGCACGGGTCGCGGAGCTTTCTCAGGAGGCGCAGGCAGCTCGGCAGGACGCAGCTGCGGCCCGGCACCTGGCCGCTGCCAACGACCGCGATGTGGCCGAGATCCGCGACGAGCTGCACGCGTTCAGGCATGCGGCCACGAGCAGTCTCAACGCCACCCGCGAGGACCTCGCCGATCTACGAGGCGAAGCTCTTCGTGGCTTTGCTGAGATGAGGGGCCGGTTGGACCAGGCCGCTGCGGGCCAGGAGCAGATCGTCCAGCTGCTCAACACGCTGATCGAACGCCAAGGCGAATAACGACCGACGGGTGCCTTGTCGCCCGACTCCGTCAGCTTGTCCACCCGCCGCCCTCGGCCCGAGTGGTCGAGCTGGTCCTGGAGTCCACAGGCGAGACCCTCAGTGGGCCGCGTAATGCGGCTGGCTGGGTCTCGAGTCGGGAGACCACAACGCGGCGAGGGCAGCCGCGCGGGGCAAGAGCCACCGTCCTCCGCTTCCGGGGTGCCACTGGGCTCCGTGCTGGACGACCTGATCGCACCCCTCGAGGACCGGGCCAAGTCGGGAGAGCTCCCGTGAGATGTCGCGGGCTGTGAGCGGACGGCCGCCGTGGGCCCACCCGCGACCGAGGAGCGCAAGCGCCCGCTCGGCCAGGTGATCGCGAGACTGCGCGCCCTCGGCGGCGACGACCGCTACGGCGTCACTCGCCAGGAGGGCGACGAATCCGTCGGGCGGGTCGAACCACGACCGCAGCCGGCGCACGACCTCGAGATCGTCGGTGGCCGCTCTGATCACATGCAGCACCCCTCGTCGCAGGCGGAGGAGGCCGACACCTCGCAGCACGTCGTGCATCGCCGACAGCGGGTGCGCATTCCGACGTAATGGAGCACCCGGTCCGGAGGTTTTGAAGCGTCTGGTCCGGGGGTTTTGGTGCAGGGCCGACCCGGCGGGTCGGAGCGTCGGCGACGGCTTGGCTCCCGGTCACCTCCTTCGGGTGGGTGGGGGGTCGAGTCTGACAGCAGCGAGGGGCCGCGGGGGCCTCGCTTCCGGGTCAGCAGCCCGAGGGGCCGATCGTGGGCGGTGGCGGGTCGTCGGCGCCGGTGGTGCGGCGCATCGACTCGCCGCGCAGCTCGAGGCGGTGAGCCCTGTGCAGCAGCCGGTCGCAGATGGCGTCGGCGAGGGTGGGGTCGCCGAGGTTGTCGTGCCAGGCCTTGATCGGCAGTTGGCTGGTCAGGATGGTCGAGCGTCGTTGGTGGCGGTCCTCGATGACCTCGAGCAGGTCGCCGGCTTGGGTGCTGGTCAGCGGTTGGAGCCCGAGGTCGTCGAGGACGAGGACGTCGACGCGCGTCCAGCTCGCGAGCAGCGCCGCGGCGCGGCCGTCGGCGTGAGCCAGGCGCAGCTCGCCGAGCAGACGCGGCAGGCGCCAGTAGAGCGCCTTGTAGCCGCGGCGGATCGCGGCATGGGCCAGCGCGCAGGCCAGGTAGGTCTTCCCGGCGCCGGTGGCCCCGGTGACCAGCAGATCGCGGTGGTCGGTGACCCAGCCGGCCTCGGCCAGGCGCAGGATGTGGCTGCGGTCCAGCCCGCGGTCCCGGCGGAAGTCGAGGTCCTCGACGCAGGCCGGGGTGCGCAGCCGGGCGGTCTTGAGGTTGCGGGTCACCCGCCGGTTGTCGCGGTCCTGGGTCTCGCGGTCGAGCAGCAGCCCGAGCCGGTCGGTGAACTCCAGCTCGTCGTAGCGGTCGGGGCGCTCGAGCTGCTCGGACAGCGCCTCGGCCATCCCGGCCAGGCGCAGTTCGTGGAGCCGCTCGAGGGTCTGGTTGATCAGCATCAGGGGTCTCCCGGGGTTACTGGTAGTAGGTGGGGCCGCGCAGCCCGGCGTGCTGGCGCGGCAGGGCCTCGGCGGGTTCGGCGCCGGGCAGCGGCGCGGTCTCGAGGCCGTGGGCGAGGATGGATTCGACGCTGCGGTAGGAGCGGGCGCCGATGGCCAGGGCGCGTCGGCAGGCGGCTTCCATCCGCGGCTGGGGGTAGCGCTCGGACAGGCGCATGATCCCCAGGCAGGAGCGGTAGCCCATCTCGGGATGCGGGCGGCTGTCCATGATCGCGGTGACCAGTTCGGCGGTGGCCGGGCCGGTGCGCTGCGCCCAGGCCACCAGGCGCTCCGGGGTCCAGGCCAGGTGCGCGCGGTGGCGTTCGGGCATGTGCGCGTCCTGGGTGGAATAGCCGCCGCGGACCGTGCTGCGGCGGTGGCTGGCCACCCGCTTGCCCGAGAAGAACGCCTCGACGGCGTACTCGCTGACCCGGACGTCGACCCGGTGCCCGACCAGCTGATACGGGACGCTGTAGTAGTGCCGGTCGACATCGACGTGATAGTCGATGTTGACCTTGGCGGTCTTCCAGGTCGCGAGCTCGAACCGGGTCGCGGGCAGCGGGCGCATCGCCGGACGGTCGAGCTGCTCGAACAGCATCCGGCGGGTGCCGTCGAGCTTGGAGAAGGGCCGGTTGTTCAGCCAGGTCAGCTTCGCGGCGATGGCCGCGTTGGCTTCGGCCAGGCTGCTGAACCGCTCGTGGCGCAGCGTGGCGAGGATCCAGCGCTCGGCGATCTGCACCCCGACCTCGGCCTTGGCCTTGTCCCTCGGCCGGTTGGCTCGGGCGGGCAGGATCGCGGTGCCGTAGTGGGTGGCCATCTCGCTGTAGGTGCGGTTGAGCAGCGGCTCGTAGCGGTGGGACTTGGTGACCCCGGAGCGCAGGTTGTCCGGCACCAGCAGTGCCGGCACCGCCCCGAAGAACTCGAAGGCCCGCACGTGCGAGCCGATCCAGCAGCTCAGCTGCTGGGAGGCGGTCGCTTCGGCGTAGGTGTAGTTGCTCGCCCCGAGCACCGCCACGAACACCTGGGCCGGCCAGCTCGGCGCGTCCGGCGGGTAAATCGGGATCGTGTGCCCGGCGTAGTCGACGAACAGCTTGTCCCCGGCCCGATGCTGGTGGCGCATGACCAGATCGACCCGCCCGGCCCAGTCCGCGTAGAGCTCGCAGAACCGGGAGTACTGGAAGCCCTCGGAGTGGGCCTGCTTGTACTCCATCCACAGCAGCTCCAGCGTCACGCCCTTGCGGCGCAGCTCGCGGTGCACCCACCCGAAATCCGGCGGGGTGCGCGGCACCGTCGACGGAGCCGTCGGCGGGAACAACGCCGCCTCCAACGCGGCGTCGTCGAGCTCGACCGGCAGCGGCCAGGACAGCCCGGCCTGCCCGGCCCGGTGCAGATACCGGTGCACCGTGGAGGCCGCGATCTGTAACGACGCGGAGATCTGGCGTTCGCTGAGCCCCGCCTCATGGGTCAGCCGCAGAGCTTCTCGGATGTGTCGCATGGCGGTTCGGGGCCGCGCCATCGGCTACCTCGCTCATGATCGGACAAGTTGATGTCCGAGCGAGGCTGTCGCTGATCACCCCACCGGCCCGGCAGCGCCACACCCTGCTGGGCGCGGTGCTCCAGAACCTCCGGAACAGCTGCTTCAGAACCCTGGAACGGGTGCTTCATTACCGTTGGAACGGCTGCTTCTTTTCGATCGGAACGAGCGCTCCATTACCTCCGGAATCCGCAAGCGGGCTGAGGTCCTCCTCGAAGCCGGCGGGCTTCGACGTCAGTCCCCAGTGGGGGCGCTGCTCCTGAACCGCCCGCACCACGCGACGCGGGAGCCGCCCGGCCGCGGTGAGCGGGACGCCATCGCCGAGCACCTCGAAGATCAGCCGCACGCTCTCGGGAACCGCACCGACCACCTGGCGCACGAGCAAGTCGGTCGCTTCCCGGTCGAATTGAGGCAGCGGCCCTCCGGTCCATGAGCGCAGGTCAGCGTGCTCATCGTGGCAGGGGTCGGCCACTGCTGCCCTCAGTTCGGCCCACCCCGGCGGGCCGCCACAATCCTCGAGCGGACAGCCGCCGCGGCCGTCGACACAGCCGGGTCGATCTCTGCCGGGGCCCGCGACGTCGACGTCGTGGGCCCAGTCGTCTCCGAAGTCGTACCGGTAGGTCCACCGTTGCCCCAGGTCACGAAGACCGAACTGGGTCTCGTCGCGAGTGCCACCGTCGTCGAGGTCGGGGAAGCCTTCGGGGTCAGGGGGCGCATAGCGGCCGCCATCGGTGACGAACTCGTGCAGGTGGACGTCTACCCAGCCCATCGCGGCCTGCAGCGCCTGGTGCAGCTCGGGCAGGGTCGCCGCAGCCGGCACGTCCACTACTCGTTCCACCAGCGGCTCGACCTCACGCAGACGAACCCGCAGCCGCACCGTGCGCACCCCCCCAGTCTCCCGCTGGCCTCCCCCACCCGCCGACTCGCCCCCTCCCGGCGCCGCCGGTTCAATTACACGACGCCGCACCAATCGTGTCTGCTGCTCTGTTACGCTGCGTAGCTCGCAGGGACCCGGAGGACGTGATAAAAGGCCATATCACGGCATCGGCGGGGTGAACGCTTACCCGAGTTCGCCGCTGTCAATCTCGTTCGTAGCGTCGGGCCGTGAGCGAGACGAGTCCGGTGCCCCAGCCGCCTTCCGGCTCGTCCAGAGACACCGCGAGCTCCGGGGACGCCTCCGCACAATCTGTTCGACCGGTGCAGCCAGCCGGGCCCGCATGGTCAGGAACCGGATGCGGTCCCGGGCGTGCTGCATCGCCTTGCGTGAGGGCCACCGGGCGAGGTAGGTGAATCCGCCAGAGCCACGCCGTGGCCAGGAGCGCACCAGCCGGTGGTGGAAGCCCAGGAAGTCGACTCCCCCGCCTCCGACCTGTAGCTGGACGATCCTGGTTTTGGCTGCCTTCGGTTCGAGACCGAGCTCGCCGAGCAGGACGGTCAACCGCGCGAGCGCGGCCTGGGCTTGCCCCTTCGAGCGGCACATCACCAGCGCATCGTCGGCGTACCGCACCAGCCGCCCGTACGCGCCACGCCATGCCCGGTCCAGCCGGTGCAGGTAAACGTTGGCGAGCAGCGGCGAAACCACCCCGCCCTGGGGTGTGCCGGTAGCGGGTCGCCGGACCGTGCCCTGCTCCATGACACCGGCACGCAGAAACGCGCGGAGCAAAGCCAGCAGATGCCGGTCACTGATGCGTTCCTCGACCGCGGACATCAACTCGGAGTGCGGGATCGAGCCGAAACAATCAGCTACGTCGGTCTCCACCACCCAGCGCGCACCGTGGAACGATTCGTCCAACAGCACCTGCAGTCCATCGTGCGCCGCGCGTTTCGGGCGAAACCCGAACGAGCACGGCAGGAAGTCCGCTTCAAAGACCGGCTCGAGCACGATCTTCATTGCGGCCTGCACGATCCGGTCACGGACCGAAGGGACGGTGGTTTCATACTGCCTCTCCTGCAATCGGGCGTGGGGGATGTTCGGTCGGGTCAGGGGACGGTGCTGGTCCGGGAGCTGGCTGGGCGCGATGCTGCCTGGTGGCACCGACATCGTCGGTGTTGTTCAGGCCCGGTTGCCGGTCGTGGTGCGGCGGGCCGCGGGGTTGAGGTGCCCGGAGGCGGTGATGCGGGCGCTGCATTGCGCCTCGGTGTGGTCGCTCCAGGGGATGCAGAGCCGGTTCCGGCTGCCGCGGCGGGCGGCGAGTTTGCCGGTGGCGATCCAGTCGTAGATGACGCCGGTGCTGCAACCGAGCCGCCGGGCGGCGTCGGCGACGCTGATCTCGCTCTCGGCGTAGGGGCTCGGGGCCGGGATGCGGTAGGCGTGCCTGATCCACTGAACGGCCGCGGTGTCGAACGGGTGGCCGTGGCCGGTGGTCAGTCCGGCGGCGTTGAGCTTGTCGGCCAAGTCGCGGGTGTCGGTGGTGGGGCCGAGCTGACGGACCAGCTCGACCGCCGGTGAGGGGCTGCGCTTGGCGGGGCCGGCCGGCAGGGGCCGGTTCGCGGTGAGTTGGTCGGTGGCGCCGGTGTGCCAGCGGATGCCGATCCGCGCCTGGGTGGGGTCGGTCTCGGGCAACAGGGTGATGTCGGCGATCAGGGTGCGCAGCAGCCGTTTGCGGTCTTTGTTGCTGGTGGTGGGTGCGTGCCAGAGTCCGGGCAGGTCAGCGGCGAGTTTCTCGAGCTCGGCTCGGTCCGGCAGTGGCGGCAGCGTGTCCCGGGCGGCCTGCAGTGCTTGCTCGGCCTCGGCCAGGGCGGCGAGTTTGGTTTCCCAGCGGGCCTCGAGGGTGCGCGCCACGAGCCGGTTCTCCGGTTCGACCGCCGAGAAGGCGCGTTCGGCGCGTTCGGCCTCGTAGCGGGCGCGCTCGACGGCGAGTTCGGCGGCCCGGCTGACCCGCTGGTGGCGGTCGCTGACGGCGTCGGCGGCGGCCAGGGCGACGGCGACCTCGGTGGGGTTCAACGCCTGCAGCAGCCGTTCGGCCACCGCTTCATCGACCGTGGCTGCGGCGATGGATCGGCAGGCCGGTGTGGTGAGTCGATCGGCGCGGCGGGAGCACTCGTAGGAGGGTCGCTGGTCGGTGTGGTAGTTGGTGCGCATCGGCTTGCCGCAGGACCCGCAAGTGATGATGCCCTGACATAGCGCCGAGCCCTCCCGCGGTGGCCGGGCTCCGGCGTTGGTGCGGTTGGTGGCCAGCTTGGCGTCGTTGGCCAGGTAGTCGTCCCAACCGATGTAGCCGTCGTGGTGGTCGTGGATCAGCACCGGCCACTCGGCTCGGGGCCGCTGCGCGAGCCCGGTGTGGACGGTGCCGTCGGGCTCCACGGTGCGTCGGGAGGTGTAGCGGCCGTGCACGTAGGCCCCGGCGTAGCAGGGGTTGCGCAGCACCCCGAGAACGCGGGCGTGGGTGAGGCGGCCCCAGCGCAGCTGCCCGGCCCAGGCGCCGCCGTAGGCGCGCAGCGGGAAGCGGCGATCGGTGAATGCGGTGACCACGCCGTAGGCCGAGCCGTGCGCGGCGAAGGCGGCGAACAGGTCACGGATCGCGGCCTGGACCTCGGTATCGGGGTCGAGGACCACCGCGCCGGCGTCGTCGTGGACGTAGCCCACCGGCAGCGGGGCGCGCAGCTCGCCGCGGGCGGCTGCGGCCTTCTTGCTGGCCTGCAGCCGCTGCGCCATCACATGCAGTTCCACCTCGCCCAGGGTGCTCTTCATCCCCAGTAGCATCCGGTCGTTGACATCGGCCGGGTCGTAGACCCCGTCGGCGTCGATCAGCAGCGTCTCGGTGATCGCCGCGAACTCCATCAACCGGGCGACCTCGGCGTTCGAGCGGGCCAGCCGGGAGATCTCGATCCCGAAGATCGCCCCGACCTCGCCGGAACAGACTCGGCCTACCAGCTCGGTGAACCCCGCTCGGGCCACGCCCCACCGACCCGAGACCCCGAGATCGGTGTCGATCACCACCACGTCGCGGCGGGCCCAGCCCAGCCGCACCGCCTCGTCGGCCAGGCCGTACTGGCGGGTCGTGGACTCGGTGTGCTCGCGGACCTGGGTCATCGACGACTGCCGCAGATAGATCGCCGCCAGCCGGTCGCGGTGCACGCTGCTGATCTTCGCCTCGCCGTTCACCGCCGCCTCCCAGCGCCGCCATCGTCATGTTGGCCAGCACCGCCACCGCCTCGCTCCGCGCCGCCTCGGCCAGCACCACAGCAGGCCCGGTGGCGGTCACCGGTCAGCTCAGCTCTCGCCGGGCCAGCAACTCGGCGTTGATCGCCGAGATCTCCGCCAACGTTGTCTCGACCTGTTCGCCCCGGGCCAGCCGGGCTCGGACCGCGGCCACCAGGCTCGCCGGCACGTACTTCGACCGGCCGCGACCGCCCGGTCTCGGCGCGAAATAGGCATACGGGCCGTGCGGGTCGCCCTGCGCGCACCGACAGCCCGGCTTGCCGCAACGTCGTGTCTGCTCGACCAGCGACCCGGCCAGCACCTGCTCCACATCGCCGAGGCGCGCCGCCAGGCGGCGTCGACGGGCCACCAGCGCCCGCGTGGACGCGGTAGCGAGATCGTTCTTGTGGGCTGTCATTACACAAGAGTGTGTCTTGCCCAGGCCCGGCGATCAACGACCCTCGACCGCGCGTGTCACCGTGAGCAGCTCGGCCAGCCCCTCGACCGCCAACCGATGCGCCTGCGCCGGCTCCCCCCGGTCGGTCCACGACCGCGGCACCGTCATCTGGCCACTCACCCCGCCGGAGCACACGAACACCAGCTCCCGGCCCCGGCGCTTGACGAACAGAACCTCCAGGCGCTGCCCACACAGCGGGTGGAAGGGATGCGTGACTACAACAAAACCCAAATCATCGCTGGACGACGCGGCACTATGCCGCCTCCGTCGGAATTGATAAGGGCCGTTGTTCGGTGCTGCCCGGCTTCGGGATGAACACCTGCCGGGAAGGCATCGGACGATAGGCCCGGTCCTTCAGTTCGGTTTCCAGTTCGTCGAGCAGTCGGGTCACCCCGTACTCCTCGGCTTCGGACAGGGTGGTCTGGTCAATGCCCGGGGCGCCGTTGTTGCGGCGCACCTGGCCCCACGCCCGCTGCACTCGATCAACCCGATGGCGGTGTCCCGCTATCGGGAGCGCCACCGCGTCGCCCGGGCCAAGTCAGACCACGCGGACGCGATGGCACTGGCCAACATTCTGGCTCTTCCGGATTCAGAGTGCAGCTGAGGGTGTGACTGACCGTCGAGGTGGGGTCGTGTCGCTGCGGTGAGGCGGGCCCCGGGAAGTTGATGATGAAGGTTCCTACACCAGAATCGTCAAGCACCCCGGGGACCCGATGCTGCAGCTTACGTCGCCGCCTGCTCAGATCGTGGCCGACACGATCACCCGGACCGTGGAGTTGGGGGTGCAGATCACCGACGCCGCGCTCGCGGGCGACACGACGGTGGTGTGTGCTCGCTGACCGCCAAGGGGCTGACCACGGGCGAGGTCTCGGCGCATCTGGCGGAGGTCTACGGCGCCGAGGTCTCCAAAGACACCGTCTCGCGCATCACCGACCGGGTGCTCGAGGGCATGGCCGAATGGCAGAACCGGCCGCTGGACCCGATGTATCCGGTGGTGTTCATCGACGCGATTCATGTGAAGATTCGCGATGGGCAGGTCGCGAACCGGCCTGTCTACACCGCGATCGGTGTGAACGTCGACGGAGAACGCGACATCCTCGGGCTGTGGGTGGGCACCGGTGCCGAAGGCGCGAAGTACTGGCAGCAGGTCCTCACCGAAATCAAGAACCGCGGAGTCGGGGACGTGTGCCTGGTCGTCTGCGACGGGCTCAAGGGCCTGCCCGAGGCCATCGCGGCCACCTGGCCGGCCGCGGTCACCCAGACCTGCGTGATCCATCTCCTGCGTAACAGCTTCCGCTACGCGAGCCGTAAGGACTGGGCCGCGATCGCCCGTGACCTGCGCAAGGTCTACACCGCGGCCACCGAGGCCGCCGCGCTGGAGCGGTTCTGCGAGTTCAGCGAGGCCTGGGGGCAGCGCTACCCGGCGATCGTGCGGCTCTGGGAGAACGCCTGGGCCGAGTTCGTGCCATTCCTGTCGTTCGACCCGGAAATCCGCTCGGTGGTCTACACCACGGATGAAATCGTCAACCCGGTGGCTGTTGGGTCGCAGGTGCTCGCCGTGGCCGCCAGTGGCTCACGAGGACCTCGTAGGCGTGCTCGGCTGCCTGGACGGCGTCGGTCTCGGCGTGGCGGCGGGTCTTGTCGTTGTAGGCCGCGCCGGGGCGACGGTGGTTGCCGCGCCGTGAGGGGGCGCCGGCGGCGAGCTCGAGCTTGCGGCGCTTGTGGGCAACGAGCCCGGGCCGGGCGAACGCGTAGTCCTGGTCCTTGGTCACCAGATGCCAGGCCAGCACGGTCATCTTCCGGGCCGTGGCCACCACCGCGGTCGGAAACCCGCGGCGGGCCTTGATACGCCGGTAGAACGCGCGCAGTGGTCCGGGGGCGCGGCTGGCTGACCAGGCCGCCTCGACGAGCACCCCGCGTACGTGGGCCTGGCCGGCTTTGCTGATCCGGCCGTGCACCGGCGCGGAGTTCCCGGACTGGCGCACCTTCGGGTTCAACCCGAGGTAGGCCACGAGCTTGTCGGGATCGTCGAACCGGCTGAAGTCCCCGACCGCGGCCACGATCGAGATCGCGGCGACGGCGTCGATCCCGGGAATGGTCATCAACCTCGCCGCGGCGGCGTCGTCGAGCGCCTCGACGGCCAACGCCGCGGTGACCTTGTTGAGCTCGTCGGCATGGAAGTCCAGCTGACGCAGCAGCGCGACCACGCTGGCGCGTTCATCGGCCGGGAGCGGTTGGCGGTCCAACCAGTGCCGGCCGGCGTTGCCGAACAGGTCCGACACCGGCGGGGTCGGCACGAGGTTGCGAGCCAGGATCGCGTGGATCTGGTTCTTGATCCGGGTGCGCTGGCGCACGACATGCGCGCGGCGGGTCACCTGCCGGCGTAGCCGCCGAGTCCGCTCGTCGGGCAGCCACACCGACGGCAGGAAGTCCGCCGCCAGCAGCTGGGCCAGGATCCGCGCATCGACCTTGTCGGTCTTGACCTTCGCCTCGGCGATCGCACGGGTCTTCGACGGGTTCGACACCACCACCCGCGCCACCCGGGGCTCGAGCAGCGTGGCGATCGCGTCGCTGTTGCCGGTGGCCTCCAAGGCCACCACGTCGTCAGGGCGCAGCCCATCGGCCCAGGCCCGCAACGCCTCGGGCGTGACTCCGATGCGCCCCTCGTCGCGGGTCAGGCCGTCCTCGAGCACCGCAAGCTGCGCGAACTCGCGGTGCACATCCATACCGATATATCGGACCATCACAGGCTCCCGTCATCGACTGCTCGATGGGGAACCGTTGGGACGGAACGACACCTACGGATACGCGCTCGCAGCGCAGCCGGACCAGTCGCAGGGGCGGCCAACTACTAACGCGGGCTCGCAGCCCAGTGAGCAAGAACGGCCTGCCCATACGTGTTCCCCGAAGGCCCCCTGTTCCGGACGGTCGTACCGTATGCCCGGCCACCACGACCGGGCGAGCGGAACGCCACGAGCCTCCACCGGGTTTCATACCGGGTACCAACGCCATCGACCAACGCCATCGAGTCGCTGAACTCGCGGTTCCGGCGGGCGGTCAAGGCCCGAGGTCACTTCCCGAACGAGCACGCCGCGCTCAAGTGTCTGTATCTGACCATCCGCAGCCTCGACCCTACCGGCCGCGGCAAGCAACGCTGGACCAACCGTTGGAAAAAAGCTCTCAACGCCTTTGAAATCGCCTTCGAAGGTCGTATCATCACCAACCGGAACTGACCGACCCGATCAGACCGGTTACCACCGTTAATCTGACAGTCCCCTGGGCGTCAACGGCCGCAGTAAAGTAACGCAGCGTCGAGCATCGGGATGCGCTTGGACCAGGGTCGTTCCACGCAGTTCGCGTTGGTTGGCAGCGTCCGGTGCCGCGATAAGCCCCGTTGGGGCTATCCATGTGACCGGAGTGATTTGATCATGCGGATCGGTATTCGCGCAGGTCACGGGCCACGACCTTGAGAGCGGCGCACCCAGGGGGCCCAGACCGCTGACCAGCACAGCTCCGCTTGAGTGGATAGCCCCAAGCCCCGTTATCGCGGCATCCAGACCAGCGACGCCGGGTGTCTTCATCACTATCGTAGCGTCTCCAGCTGTAGCGACTGCCGGTGATTCCCTTGCAGAGCCCGGATGTCTGACGGCTCTTGGTCGGACGGTCAGCTCGCGGCGTCGTTTAGGCAAGCTCGCCCGAGGAGGCGGCTCTACGCCGGCTCGGGAGGGAGGTCCGCTTCGGTGGTGGCAGCCTGGAGGAGGGCTTGAGCCGCCCAGCGCATGACCTCGATGGCTTCTTTGGGTTCGAGCCCGCAGACGTCGCGGGCGCTGACGAGTGCTTCCGGGCCGTAGATGAGCATGACGGCCATGGACAAGCGGCGGTGAAGCTCGGGACCGAGGGTGTCTTCGAGGCCGGCGAGCGCATGCTGGGTGATCTGCCTACGGCCGCCATGGCGCAGAGGTCGGTCGTCCTTAGGGTCGAGGGCCTGCTCCCGGGCGAGTTCGAGGCCTGCGCGGAGACGAGCGCGCCAGAAGGCCTCGTCGTGGAACTGGACCTCGGCCAGGCGTCGCACGGCTTCGTCGAGCCGGGCTGCGGGGTCGTCGGGGAGGTCTGTGATGACCTCGGCTGCACCACCGAAACCGGTTTCGAGCACGAGCTCGTGTGGCTGTGAGAAGTAGCGGTAGGCGGTCGCAGGAGAGACCAGGGCGACCTGCGCGGCCGCGGTGATCGTGACCTCCTGGCCCCGGCCCAGCAGTGTCCTGGCTGCCTCGACGAGCGCCTGCCGGGTGCGTTGCTTCTGGTTGGCGCGTCCTGCCATGGCACTCCTCTTGTCATGAGAGACATGTCTCGCTACGCTTCATCCATCTTACTTGAAGGCCGGGTCGGCCCGTGACGAGACAGCCCAGTCGGCCGGCCTGCTTCCCGGGGGAGCCCACAGTGGAACCACGCGACATGGAGTTATTGATCGAGACGCACCTGCGCGCCGAGGGTGCCGGGGACCCGGAGGCCGCGGTCGCGGTCTACACCGACGACATCGAACATGACGTGGTCGGCTTCCCGGTCGGGCCCACGCGAGGCGTGCCCGGGGCGCTGGAGTTCTACCGCCAGCTGGTCAAGGAATTTCGTACGGAGAACGAGGACCGCGTACGCACTTACTATAGTGAGAATGCGGCTACCTTGGAGAATCTAATGACCGGCACCGTCATCGGTCAGCTGCTTGGGCTGCCCGGGAACGGCCGCCGAATCTCGTTCCGAACCTTGCACGTTTTCGAGTTCCGCGAGGGTCGAATCTCGCGCGAGAACGTGTGGCTCGACAGCGCCGCTGTCGTCGCTCAGCTCACCGCCGCACCCTGACCAACGCAAACACCTCGACCTCGGCGTCTTCGATGATCGCCGGATACGTCGGGGTTCACGCGAAGCGTCCTCTGGTCCTCCCGCGGCTCGCGAATCGTCGGGGATATGGCACGGGCGGAAACGCTCGGAAGGCGGAAGTATGAAAAGAAAACCTGTGAACCCGTGGCAGTGGTCCTTGAATTTCGGGTACAACCAAGCAGAGATCATCGAGGGACCGAGCCGCCAGCTCATCTGTGCGGGTCAGACTGCGATCGACGCTGAAGGCCGGCCCCAGCACGCGGCAGACATGCCGGGCCAGGTGTCGATGGCCCTCGACAACCTCGAGTTGGTACTGGCCGCAGCCGACATGGGCCTGGCGAACGTCGTTCGCCTGGCGATCTACACGACCGATGTCGACGAAGCCATGAGGCACTTCGGGATTCTCGGCAACCGCCTCGGCGAGTCTGGGGTCAGGCCCCCGATGACACTGCTGGGCATCACCCGCCTGGCCTTTCCCGAACTCATGATCGAGATTGAGGCCACGGCCTGCGCATAGAACATCCGACACAACTACGGAGACCTAGATGACCATCGCATTCGTGTATGAGTCCGACGTCGTCGACCAAGACGGATACGACAACCTGATGAAAGCCCAAGGCCGGGATGATCCCGCGGCACCTGCCCCGGACGGTCAGATCGCCCACCTTGCCGGACCGAAGCCCGCCGGAGGGTGGCGAGTGATCGATGTATGGGAGTCCGAACAGGCCGCGGGCACCTACTACGCGTCCGACCGGTTCGCGGCCGTGCGGGACGGGGCCTCAGCCGCTGGAATCACCCGCTCGACATGGCCCCTCCACCGAATCGAACGCTCGGTCGCGGCCTCAACCGCGAGTTGATCTCTTCCCGTCAGCGACCACCTTCCGTGCCTGAGTCGATAGGACGCTTGAGCACCTGGCGATCTAATACTCCAGCCGTAGATCGTGATCTTGCTGGCGTGGCGGTCCCGGACGTGGGACGGCCACCGCTTGATGATCATCAGTTGTGTCGACATCCGAAGATCAAGCGGTGGCCGCGGGCCACAGGGTAGATCCCGTCCAGTGGGAAGCCGAGACCGACAGGCTGCTCGAACGGCTGGCCGGTCGGTTCGCCCGGGTCGAGACCCGCCGCCGTACCCGTGGGTTCCTGCTCGGGCTGCTCGCCGACCTGCCGCGCAAGAACTGTTGGAGCATCGCCGAGCACGCCGGCGATCGGGATCCGCACGGTATGCAGCACCTGCTGGGCCGGGCCAGTTGGGACACCGACGGGGTGCGTGATGACCTGCGCGACTACGTCACCAGCGGACTCGGTGACGATGACGGTGCTGAGGTGCTGGTGGTCGACGAGACCGGGGATTCTGAAGAAGGGCAGCTGCACCGTCGGGGTGCAGCGCCAGTACACCGGTACCGCCGGTCGGATCGAGAACGCCCAGGTCGCGGTGTATCTGACCTACGCCGGCGCCGCCGGCCACGCCATGATCGATCGCGAGCTCTACCTGCCACAGTCCTGGACCAGCGATCCCGAGCGGCTCGCTGAGGCCGGGGTGCCCGCCGACGTCGAGTTCGCGACCAAACCCGCGCTGGCCACCGGAATGCTCACCCGCGCGCTGAACGCCGGCGTCGAGGCGCGGTAGGTGGCCGACGACGAGGTCTACGGCGCCGATCCGGCCCTGCGCGCCGAGCTCGAGACCCGCCGGATGGGGTATGTGTTGGCCATCGGCTGCGACCGCCGCGTCCCCACCGCGGCCGGGTTGTTGCGCGCTGACGAGATCACCAAGACGCTGCCGACGCGGGCCTGGCAGCGAGTCTCGGCCGGACCGGGGGCGAAGGGACTGCGCTACTACGACTGGGCGCTGGTCGCCCACCCCGACCCCGCCGGCGGCACCGACCCGACCGACGAGCAGTGCTGGTGGCTGCTGGTGCGACGCCACCGCCACACCGGCGAGCTGGCGTTCTACCGCTGCTATGCACCCGAGGTGGTGCCGCTGCGCGAGCTGGTCCGCGTCGCCGGCCGGCGCTGGACCGTCGAGGAGTCCTTCCAGGCCGGCAAAGGCCTGGCCGGCCTCGATGCTCGCGCACGCCCTGCTCGCGGTGATCGCCGTCCGCGAACACAGCCTGCAGCCTGCGCCTGACGGCCTGATCGCGCTGACATGCAACGAGATCCGCCGCTTGCTCGTCAGCTCCGTCATCGAACCCGGCCGATCGTTGGCCTGCCCCCTGGCCTGGTCACGCTGGCGACGACACCACCAACACCGCGCCCGCACCAGCCACTACCAGCGCCAGAAAGCCACCCAACCATGGAGATAACGATCTACGGCTGGAGTACTAGAGCCCATTTTGGTGCGCTGACCTGCGTGGATGGGGGTGTGCGCCCGTGTAGGGCGTGTCTCTAGAGGTGAGGGCGGAGCGGGGGTCAGCCGGACGTGGCGGCGAGTTCGAGCATCTGCGGGGGTGGGGTGATCTCGAGCGCGGTGAACAGGTCGCGTTGGGGCTTGGTCAGCTCGGTGCGCTGCCGGAAGGTCCCGGTCTGGCCGGTGAAGGTGCCGGCGTGGAGCCGGTCGAGCTCGCGGCGCATCACTGGCCAGGTGTGGCCGGTGGTGGTCTCGGCGACCCGGATGAGCAGCAGCGCCAGCCAGCACAGCTGGACGTGGGCGCGGATGCGGTCCTCGCGGTGGTGGAACACCGGGCGCAGCTCGAGGGTGGTCTTGAGGTCGCGCCAGCCGCGTTCGACCTCGAGCAGCTGCTTGTAACCGGCGGCGACGTCCTCGGCCGGCAGCTTCGGGTCCGAGCAGCGCAGCAGCCACTTGCCGTCCAGCTTGGCCTCGGTGGCGATCGCGGCCTGGTCGACCCGCAGTCGCCCGCCGCGGTCACGGCGCAGGTAGCGCCGCCACCCCGGAGAGGCCTTCAGGCTGCCGACGAACTCGTCGCGGCGGCGCTGGCTCCACCGGTCCGAGCCGTCGATCATCCCGGTGAGCTGGGCGACGAGCTCGTCGCGCACGGCGGCGTCGCGGGTGGCCCGCTCGGGGTTGTGACAGACGATGAACCGGTCGACGGTCTGCGAGTCGCCGGGGGCCGGGTTGACGTCCTTGACGCGCAGGTTGTCGGCCACGGTGCGGTAGCGCCCGGGCCGGGCCAGCGCGGCGGCCTCCGCGGTGGGGTGGCGCAGCCGTTCGGCCTGGATGTAGTGCCCGGCGCCGGTACGCAGCACCCGGCGGTTGTGCTCGGAGGCGAACCCGCGGTCGGTCACCCACACCATCCGCGCCAACGACCAGTCCCGCAGGTCCGCCCGCACCTGGTCGATCATGGTCACGTCGGCGGTGTTCCCGGGCCAGGACCAGCAGCGGATCGGGATCCCGCCGCGAGTGACCGCCATCCCCACCACCACCTGCGGACGGTCTTCGCGGTGATCCTTGGAGTGGCCGAAGGTCCGGAACGACCCCAGCCCCACCGCTTCGGGTGCCTCGGGGTCGACCGGTTCGCCGCGGGCGTCGCGGCCGGTGGCCTCGTCCGCGGACTCGGTCTCGAAGTAGGTCGAGGTGGAATCGAAGAACACCAGGTCCACCTCGAGGTCGAGCAGCGTGGCGGTCGACCAGAACACCTGCCGGGCGAGCTTGTCGCCGACCTCGCAGAGCCGGTCCATGGCCCGGTAACAGGCGTCGTCGCTGGTCTCGACCAGCCCGTCGATGTGCACGTCGTGGTTGACCCACTCCGCGGCCGCCAGCTTCGAGGCCGGCGCCAGCGCCCGGTTGGCCACCATCGCGAACAGCACCCGCTCGAGGGCCTCGTCGTCGCGGGGCCGACCCCGGCCTCGGCGGGGCCGCGCCTCGCGCAGCGCGGTGTCGATGCCCAGCCGGCGCCACAGCGCATCCAGCACCCAGGTCCCGCCGATCGGCCGGGACTCGCAGAACACCAGCTCCGGGCCCTCGGCGGTGGCGGCCAGCGCCTCGCCCGGGGTCAGCAGCCGCGACAGCGAGGCGATCAGTCGCCGGATCGCGTCGCGGTCGAGCTGGTCCTCGCGGCCGAACCGGTAGAGGATCTTCGGGACCGACCGGCCCTGCTCCGCGTCCCACTGGTTGTGGGCCAGCTGCAGGTAGCGCACCTCGCCGTGCTTGCCCCGCCGCGCGGTCGTCTTCAGGTACATCGCTCTAGAGCATAGCGCCTAGACACCCTCTGTCCAGCTTAGACAGACTTACCCGTGTCTCTAGGCAATCCAGGATCCAGGCCTCACCCTGTACGGCGCTGACCAGCACCTTCACCTCGTCAGAGTCTCCAGAACGGCCGAATTACGCGGAACTCGGGCCAGCGGCTCAGGGCTGGCGGGTTCGGGCGGCACCGCTTTGCCACCTCACGGCTGCCTTTCGATCGCGTCCGAGCGCGAGGTCCCCGGGCTGGAGGCTGTGCCAGCGGTGCCTCGAGGTGCCGCGGGAGGCCCACCACCACGAGCGGGACGAGCCGGCACACCGACGCGTCGCCGGCAAGGGTCGCGACCGTGATCGAGCAGCTTCGGAGCCAGCGCTCCGTCTCCGGGGTCGCCGGTCCGCAGCCCGGTGTGGCCCACTAGCTGATATGGAGGCGGTCCCTGTCATCTCTGAAGGGGGCGGGGCCGGTCAACCCCGGGAGCTGGGTGCTTTTTCCTGATGGTGGACGTGGGTGAGCGCGGCGCCGCCTCGGACGGCGTCTCGCGGGCCATGCTGTTGGCGGGGGCTGGTGCCTCGTTGTTCCGGTCGTCGTGGTGGTGCGGCTCCTGCTGGGCGTGGTGGTTGTCGTGGGTCTCCAGGGCCAGGGGGTTCCGTGGCGAGGGGGCAGCGCCCTTGGTGGGGCTGTCGGTCATCTCTTCGCCCCGCTCGTCGGGGGCATGGAGGGCTGCGACAACAGCGGGCGGCCGGTCGGGGTCAATCAAGATGGGCGACCACGCCACCGCCGTCCGCCTCGCAGCGGGCTGGGGTGGGGGTCATGACAGGCAACGACCCGCGACCGGTCGCGATCATGGGGCGCTGGCTCATGCGGCCGACGCGGGAGCGCGGCGCAGGGCGCGGACCTGGTGATCGCGCAGCGCGTAGAACACCAGCTCGAGTAGCTCCCGAGCCGCGGCCACCGCGCCGATGTTGCGCCCCCGGCGGGCGGCGACCCGGTCGCGGCGGGCGCCGATGCGGGTCGAGGGGTGCACCCGTTGCACGGCCTCGACTGCGGCCCAGCGCACCAGCCGCGACCCTTGTTTATCTGTGGCCCACCACGAGATCAAGCCGCGCGGCCGGCCGACCGATACGTTTGTTGATCTCGTCGGCGGGTTCGTGGGCGTGTTGCAGCGGCGTCGGGGTCAACGGCCCTGCCGTGGCCCCCACCACCTGGCGACCGAAGGGCGTTGAGGCTGGCGTCGGTGCAACACCATCGTCGCGAGCCGAAGAAGATCAATCGTGTGAGGAGCTTATGGGGTCATGATCTCGGGCTCCTTTCAGCGCGTGCCTCGATCTCGCAGAGCCCCGGTGCGTCGGGCGCCCCTGCTTATCTGGGTGCTCGGCCACGAGAGAGCAGTGAGCCGGCGACAAGATGGCGATCAGGGTGTATCGCGACGAGGGCGGCCGCTCATTCTTGGTCGGCTGTCCGGCATTGCCGGCAGCTACAGGGTTGCCGGGAGCTGGCCGCGGGTTCATCGATGAGTCGGGCGCGAGACGCGGTCCCGGGCTCGCGGGTTCAGGCGGCGGGGGCGAGGACCTGGTCGTCGAGGTTGCGTAGCGTGTGGTGGCAGCGGCGGGCGAGCTTGCGGGCCACCGACAGCAGCGCGATCTGCCCGTCGTGGCGGGCCTTGACCTGCGCGAAGTAGGAATGATCGGGCGAGCTGGGTCGCCCGGCGTAGACCGCGGCCTCGTACAGCGCCCACCGCAGCACCACCGGGCCTTGTCGGGCGAGGTGCCCGGCGCTGCGGCGCCCGTCCGAGGAGTGCACCGTCACGTCGAGCCCGGCGTGGCGCACGGCGTCGTCGGAGCTGTGGAACCGGCGGGTGTCGCCCATCTCGGCCCAGATGGCCACCGAGGTCAGCGGCCCCACCCCGTAGTGCGCGGCGCGCAGCGCCCGGCAGGCCGGTTGGCGCCGGCCGATCCAGTCGATCTGCCCGCGCACCCGGGTCATCTCCTCGGTGAGCCGGTCCACCTGGCGCAGGCCGACCTCGACCGCGGTGCGGGTGGCAGGGGAGAGCTCGGCGTCCTGCAGGCGTTGCCGCCCGGCGGCCGACATCGTCTTCACGCCCAGGTCCTGCCCGCCCATGTGGAAGATGCTGGCGTGGATGCGCTGCAGCCAGCCGGTGCGCTCCTCGAGCAGGTCCTTGTAGAGCCGGACCAGGGCGCGGGCCTCCAGCACAGGCTGCGGCGGGATCCACGACTCCGGGATCCGATCGTCGAGCAGCAGGTCACGCAGCAGTCGAGCATCGGTGCGGTCGGTCTTGGCGCGGCGTTTGGGACCGCGTCGGGCCGCGGTCTCGGCCGGCTCGGCCACATGAGTTTCGATGCCGGCACGCTGGAGCTCCTCGACGACATAGCGCCACCCGGTACAGCCCTCCAGCGCGAACGCCACCCCGGTCTGGTCGGTGAAGCGCTCCAGCCAGCGCCGCAACCGTGCGCGGTCGGCCGGCATGATCCGTCCACGGAACACCTCCCCGGAGTCGAGATCCACATAGTCGAACGTCAACTGCGCGCGATGAACATCGATCCCACCCACGACCGTCACGACGACCTCCCAAGCCACGGACACGGAGGCCGCGGGCGCGGCCGCCACATTCCATCTTGGTGATGCGCCCGCGGTACACGGTGGTGTCGGACTCGTGGTGGCGCGGGGTCAGCCCGGCCCAGCTGGTCAGCTGCTCGGGCCGGTCGAACCGGGAGATGTCGCCGATCTCGGCGACCAGCACCGCGGCCAGGATCGGCCCGATCCCGGGAATGGTCTGTACCGCGAGATACCCGGGGTCGCGGTGCAGCCGGCCCTGGGTGAGGCGGGTGAAGGTGTCGATCTCGAAGTCGAGCATGTCGATCAACCGGCGGGCGGAGTCGACGCGGGCCCGCTGGGTGGTGGCCAACGCGATGCGGTCGAGCAGCTTCGAGCCTTCCAGTCCGAACACGTCGCTCATCGCCACCGGCACCCCGGCCGCGGCCAGCACGGCGTGGACCTGGTTCTTCAGACTGGTGCGAAGCGCGACCAGCTTTGCGCGGTGGCGGACCAGATCCCGTAGCTCGCGTACTGCCGGTGGGGCGATCCAGGCCTCGGGCAGCCGGTTCATCCGCAGCAGATCCGCGAGATCCGCGGCGTCGCGCTCGTCGTTCTTCACCCGACGATGCGCAAAGGCCTGCACCCCCAGCGGATGGGCCAGGTGCACGCTGGCGCCGAGCTCGGCCAGGGTGTCGGCGGCCCAATACCAGCCATAACACGCCTCGAGGACCACCTCCGGCGTCTCACCGGCGCGGGACATCACCTCGCGGAGCCGATCCGGATTGTTGCTGATCCGGATGGTCTCGAGCTTCTCGCCGGTCTCGGACATCCGCACCAGCACCGACCGCCGTCGGTGCACGTCGATCCCGACGCGTTGCTTGCCCTCGCAAGGTTCGGACACAGGGGCCTCCCCGAGTCGATGGTGTTGTCAGCAACCCGAGAATCACCGGGAGCCACGAGGAGCGGGAGGCCCCAAGAGCCCAAATGGACCAATGCGACCGTCCTGACAGACGTCGCTGGCGCGGTGGATGTTCAGAGGCTGAGTGCCGGTCTTCGTTTGCGCGGGAAAGGCGGAAGCATTGTTCAGTCCAAGGCCGCACCCGCCGACGATGGTGGCGAACAGCAGCGACGCGACGACCTCGACCGCCGAGTAGCCGGGGTGAAATTCCCCCCGGCTACTCGGCGACCTCGACCGACCCGGGCCCCCGTGGCTCACCACCGCCTCGATCACCGCGCGGTGGGGCGCCCGCGTTCAGCGCAGCGGCTCATAGGTCACCTTGACGATCTTCGAGAAGGTCTTCACGGCCACGAGCCGTAGCTTCGCGTCCTGACCCTCCCGGAAGAACTGCTTCCCGCTACCGACCAGGACGGGGTAGATGGTGAGGTCGAGCGCGTCGATCAGCTGTTCCCGCAACAGCGTCTCCCCGAGCAGGCCATGGCCCAGGATTAGCAGGTTTCCGCCGTCCTGCTGCTTGAGCCGGGTCACCTCGGCGACGGGGTCACCTCGAACGACCGTCGAGTTGCTCCAGCCGGCCTGCTCCAGCGTGGAGCTGAACACGTACTTCGGGATGGCGTTGAGTCGGTCGGCCCACATCGGTTTGTGGTCCCTGCCGTGGTAGAGCGTCGCGAACGCCTCGTAGGTGCGGCGACCGAACAGGATCGCGTCACACGCAGTCAGCACACCCAGGCCGTCCCGAAGGTAGGCGTCGTCCTGATACTCGCCTACCCCCATGGCCACGGGGTCTTCGAAGACGCCGTCCGCGGAGACCAGGACGTACTCGATCACCTTCCGCATGACGCTGAACCTCCATGTACCTCGGGCCGGCTCGGCCTCGATTCGAGCGGGTCCGGCCTGGTCCGTGACTTGCGGGTCATGAGGGTCCTCCTGGTGACGAGCGTTTCCATGTCGGTTCGCCGTTGGCGGCGTCGGCTACCACTGATGTGGACGCCACGACGTCGGGAAAGGGGGCGCTCGCCGACCGCCCCTTTCGCCCCTCGGCCGGCGTCAGTACGGGATGGAAGCGGGAGCAGGTGCAGGAGAGGGTGGAGAGCGTGGAGCTGGTGGGAGCTGACCTGATCAGCAGGGCGCGAGCTGGCGACGGCGAGGCGTTCCGAGCGCTGACCGAGCCGCACCGCGGCGAGCTACAGGTGCACTGCTATCGGATGCTCGGTTCGTTCCAGGACGCCGAGGATGCCCTCCAAGACACCTTGTTGGCCGCGTGGCGGGGTCTCGGCGAGTTCGAGGGGCGTTCCTCGATCCGCACCTGGCTCTACCGGATCGCCACCAACCGGTGCCTCAGCGCGCTTCGCTCGGCCAGCCGGCGCCCGGCCACGCTGTGGGACATCCCGGGGGTCGAACCGCTCGAGCCGACCCGGATCGGCGACGTCGTATGGCTCGAGCCGTATCCCGACGACCTCCTCGACGATGCGATCGATCTGCCGCTCGGCCCGGAGGCCCGCTACGAACAGGCCGAATCCATCTCTCTGGCCTTCGTGACCGCGCTTCAGGTCTTGCCGCCTCGCCAGCTCGCCGTCCTCGTCTTGCGCGACGTTCTCGGATTCCACGCGAACGAGGTGGCCGACGTGCTGGACACGACCATCGACTCGGTCAAGAGCGCCCTCAAACGGGCGCGCGCCAGCCTCGCTCGCCGCAGGTCGACGGTCGCGGACCGCGAACCGCCTCCCGCCGTTGGCTCGTCCGCCGAGGATGCCGTCGTGGCGAGGTTTGTCAGAGCGTACGAGTCGGCCGACATCGACGCGCTGGTGGCAATGCTGACCGACGACGTTTTCATGTCCATGCCACCGCTACCCCTGGAGTACGAGGGCCGAGACGTGGTGGCCCGCTTCTGTGCCGGCATCTACGGCTCGGGCCGACGGTTCGACCTCGTGCCGACGCGGGCCAATGGTCAGCCGGCGTTCGGGACCTACCTGCGCGCCCCTACCGGCGACCGCCACGGGACCGGCCTGTTCGTCCTCACTCTCACGGGCGACCGGATCTGCGCCATGACCCGCTTCGAGAACAGTGTGCTGCCCTGGTTCGGGCTACCGCTATCGCTCAAGCGCTTCTAACCCAGGCGAAGAGCAGGGGCACGACCCTGACCCGCCGCAGCATGCCGGTTCTCGGCCCGTTCAACCGGAGGAAGGGCTGTGCGAACCTGGCCCGCCGCGGTCGGCCGACCGCGCCCCGCCGTCCCGGCGGTGCCGAGCCCGATCAGGTGGAGCCGGGCGTCACGGTCCGCGCAGTCGCCATGGACGAGGTGGCAGCCGGGGACGACCCTCTGTCGCGACTGCTGCGCGGCGACCCACCCCACTGACCCGACCTCGCCGCCGGTCAAGCGCGAGGCCGAGCGGACCAGCCTCGGAACCGTCACGCAGGGCTGCCGGTTCCGGCAGCGGTCGTCGGTGGTGACGCTCGGCCCGCCGTCAGATCACGTGCCACTCCCCCACCGGCTCTAGATGGGGTGTCGTCGGTGGCCGTGCTGGTCTTTCCTACCCTTGCCCATGGCGGTCCCTTCCCAACGGAGTGAGCGCCCGGGTGCCTACCTCACGGCAGGTACCAGGGCGGGGACCGCCACCTCCAAATCCCACGAGAGTCGGGACAACCTCGGCCAGGGGACCGCTATGAAGTTCACCGTGTCGCGCACGTCGCCGCCCAGTTGGCCCGGGCGGATTTAAAGGCCCGGACTTTCCAGCCTCTGCCGGTCCGGCAGCGAGGGATTCCTAAGCCTGGTGTCAAGAGCCGCTACCTGGGAATTGCGACCATCCGCGACCTTCGCCTTCACCTTGTCTTTGCTCGTCTGCACTGCCTTCTTAGAAGGCGAGGTGCTCGCGCGGCAGGGCCGCTACCGGCCGGTGCGCGACACCCTGCGCGTCAAGGAGTCGCTCTCGAGGCAACCTGCGGATTCCGGAGGTAATGGAGCGCTCGTTCCGATCGAAAAGAAGCAGCCGTTCCAACGGTAATGAAGCACCCGTTCCAGGGTTCTGAAGCAGCTGTTCCGGAGGTTCTGGAGCACCGCGCCCAGCAGGGTGTGGCGCTGCCGGGCCGGTGGGGTGATCAGCGACAGCCTCGCTCGGACATCAACTTGTCCGATCATGAGCGAGGTAGCCGATGGCGCGGCCCCGAACCGCCATGCGACACATCCGAGAAGCTCTGCGGCTGACCCATGAGGCGGGGCTCAGCGAACGCCAGATCTCCGCGTCGTTACAGATCGCGGCCTCCACGGTGCACCGGTATCTGCACCGGGCCGGGCAGGCCGGGCTGTCCTGGCCGCTGCCGGTCGAGCTCGACGACGCCGCGTTGGAGGCGGCGTTGTTCCCGCCGACGGCTCCGTCGACGGTGCCGCGCACCCCGCCGGATTTCGGGTGGGTGCACCGCGAGCTGCGCCGCAAGGGCGTGACGCTGGAGCTGCTGTGGATGGAGTACAAGCAGGCCCACTCCGAGGGCTTCCAGTACTCCCGGTTCTGCGAGCTCTACGCGGACTGGGCCGGGCGGGTCGATCTGGTCATGCGCCACCAGCATCGGGCCGGGGACAAGCTGTTCGTCGACTACGCCGGGCACACGATCCCGATTTACCCGCCGGACGCGCCGAGCTGGCCGGCCCAGGTGTTCGTGGCGGTGCTCGGGGCGAGCAACTACACCTACGCCGAAGCGACCGCCTCCCAGCAGCTGAGCTGCTGGATCGGCTCGCACGTGCGGGCCTTCGAGTTCTTCGGGGCGGTGCCGGCACTGCTGGTGCCGGACAACCTGCGCTCCGGGGTCACCAAGTCCCACCGCTACGAGCCGCTGCTCAACCGCACCTACAGCGAGATGGCCACCCACTACGGCACCGCGATCCTGCCCGCCCGAGCCAACCGGCCGAGGGACAAGGCCAAGGCCGAGGTCGGGGTGCAGATCGCCGAGCGCTGGATCCTCGCCACGCTGCGCCACGAGCGGTTCAGCAGCCTGGCCGAAGCCAACGCGGCCATCGCCGCGAAGCTGACCTGGCTGAACAACCGGCCCTTCTCCAAGCTCGACGGCACCCGCCGGATGCTGTTCGAGCAGCTCGACCGTCCGGCGATGCGCCCGCTGCCCGCGACCCGGTTCGAGCTCGCGACCTGGAAGACCGCCAAGGTCAACATCGACTATCACGTCGATGTCGACCGGCACTACTACAGCGTCCCGTATCAGCTGGTCGGGCACCGGGTCGACGTCCGGGTCAGCGAGTACGCCGTCGAGGCGTTCTTCTCGGGCAAGCGGGTGGCCAGCCACCGCCGCAGCACGGTCCGCGGCGGCTATTCCACCCAGGACGCGCACATGCCCGAACGCCACCGCGCGCACCTGGCCTGGACCCCGGAGCGCCTGGTGGCCTGGGCGCAGCGCACCGGCCCGGCCACCGCCGAACTGGTCACCGCGATCATGGACAGCCGCCCGCATCCCGAGATGGGCTACCGCTCCTGCCTGGGGATCATGCGCCTGTCCGAGCGCTACCCCCAGCCGCGGATGGAAGCCGCCTGCCGACGCGCCCTGGCCATCGGCGCCCGCTCCTACCGCAGCGTCGAATCCATCCTCGCCCACGGCCTCGAGACCGCGCCGCTGCCCGGCGCCGAACCCGCCGAGGCCCTGCCGCGCCAGCACGCCGGGCTGCGCGGCCCCACCTACTACCAGTAACCCCGGGAGACCCCTGATGCTGATCAACCAGACCCTCGAGCGGCTCCACGAACTGCGCCTGGCCGGGATGGCCGAGGCGCTGTCCGAGCAGCTCGAGCGCCCCGACCGCTACGACGAGCTGGAGTTCACCGACCGGCTCGGGCTGCTGCTCGACCGCGAGACCCAGGACCGCGACAACCGGCGGGTGACCCGCAACCTCAAGACCGCCCGGCTGCGCACCCCGGCCTGCGTCGAGGACCTCGACTTCCGCCGGGACCGCGGGCTGGACCGCAGCCACATCCTGCGCCTGGCCGAGGCCGGCTGGGTCACCGACCACCGCGATCTGCTGGTCACCGGGGCCACCGGCGCCGGGAAGACCTACCTGGCCTGCGCGCTGGCCCATGCCGCGATCCGCCGCGGCTACAAGGCGCTCTACTGGCGCCTGCCGCGTCTGCTCGGCGAGCTGCGCCTGGCTCACGCCGACGGCCGCGCCGCGGCGCTGCTCGCGAGCTGGACGCGCGTCGACGTCCTCGTCCTCGACGACCTCGGGCTCCAACCGCTGACCAGCACCCAAGCCGGCGACCTGCTCGAGGTCATCGAGGACCGCCACCAACGACGCTCGACCATCCTGACCAGCCAACTGCCGATCAAGGCCTGGCACGACAACCTCGGCGACCCCACCCTCGCCGACGCCATCTGCGACCGGCTGCTGCACAGGGCTCACCGCCTCGAGCTGCGCGGCGAGTCGATGCGCCGCACCACCGGCGCCGACGACCCGCCACCGCCCACGATCGGCCCCTCGGGCTGCTGACCCGGAAGCGAGGCCCCCGCGGCCCCTCGCTGCTGTCAGACTCGACCCCCCACCCACCCGAAGGAGGTGACCGGGAGCCAAGCCGTCGCCGACGCTCCGACCCGCCGGGTCGGCCCTGCACCAAAACCCCCGGACCAGACGCTTCAAAACCTCCGGACCGGGTGCTCCATTACGTCGGAATGCGCAGCAACCCGGCCGACCGGTAGCACGCGCGAAGAAAACAACGCTTAGCACGGTCCGTGCTGGTCAGATGGGCGGGGCGGGCTTCCGGTCAAGGTGGCGGTAGATGGTGGGGCGGGTGACGCCGAACTCGGCGGCGATCTGGTCGACGGTGTAGCGCCGTTTGCCGTGCTCGTCGGTCTCCTCGTACATCAGCCGAGCCAGGTGTGCTTGGCGGGGTCCGAGCTTGGGTTTCTGCCCGCCGGTGCGGCCCCGGGCCCGAGCGGCCTCGAGAGCGCTACTGGACCCGCGGACACGGGTTGCGTGACACCAACGAGTCCGATCCCGCGGGCCGCGGCCGCGTCCACCCCGGCCGTGGAGGAGGTGGCCCACCAGAGCCGCTCGCGCAGCCCGGGCGCGGCTGGGACGAGGGGCGCCGACCGATCGGCGGCGTCGCCCTCGCCTGTGAGCAGGTTGCACAGCCGGTCGGCGGTGGCGGCGCACTCGTCGTGGCGGCGCTGGTGGTGGTGGCCGAAGGCGGCCGCGGCCGTGGAGCCGGCGCCGATCCCGAGCTCGAGTCGTCCGCCTGTGAGGACGTCGAGGGTGGCGGCGTCCTCGGCCAGTCGGCGCGGGTCCTCGAGCGGGGCGGCGATCACGGCGGTGCCCAGGCGCAGTGTGGTGGTGCGGGCGGCGATCGCGGCGAGCAGCACCAGCGGTGAGGGGAGCTGGCCCTGAGGTGGCCGCTGTGGTGCTGGGCGAGCCAGAAGGTGTCGAAGCCGTGGGCTTCGGCGGTGACCGCGAGCTCGATGGTCTCGCGGAAGACCTCGCGGGGTCGCCGGTCGCCGGCGACGTGGCTCAGATAGCCCACCTGCATGCACTCAGGGTAGTAATCGGTCACGCGGAGTCCTCGGGTCTGGGGTACTTCACGGTCGTCGGTGCCGGCCGTCGGGGCCCGGGACCGGGGGACCGAAGCGACGCAGCCGCAGGCTGTTGGTGACCACGAGCACGGAGCTGGCCGCCATGGCGGCGCCGCCGACGACCGGGTCGAGCAGGCCGGTCGCGGCCAGCGGCAGCGCGACGGCGTTGTAGGCGAACGCCCACACCAGGTTGCTGCGGATGACCGCCAGCGTGCGGCGGGCGAGCCGGATGGCGGTCGCGGCGGCGCGGGGGTCGCCCCTGACCAGGGTGATGTCCGCGGCCTCGATCGCGGCGTCGGTCCCGGTGCCCATGGCGAGACCGAGGTCCGCGGCGGCCAGTGCCGCGGCGTCGTTGACGCCGTCACCGACCATCGCGACGGTGCTGCCCTGGCGGTGGAGCAGGTCCACGATGCCGAGTTTGTCGTCCGGGAGCACCTCGGCGATCACCGTGTCGATGCCGAGCTCGGCGCCCAGCGCGCGGGCGGTGGCGGTGGTGTCGCCGGTGAGCAGGACTGGGGTGACGCCGAGCGATTTGAGCTCCGCGATGGCCTGCGCGGCGTCGGGCTTCGTGGTGTCGCGCAGCACCAGAATCCCGTGCACCGCCCCGGACCAGCCGACGGCGACCGGGGTGGCGCCGTGCCGCGCGGCGTCGCGGACGGCGCGGTCGAGCTCGGGCGGCAGGAGGGCACCGGACGCGGTCAGCTCGGTGGGCCGCCCGACGGTGACCGTCACGGCCCCGAGCCGCCCCGAGATCCCGTGTCCGGGCGAGACCTCGACGTCCTCCACCGCCAGGGGCGGGTGGGCGAGCACGGTGCGGGCGTGCGCGGCGATCGCCCGCCCGATCGGGTGCTCGGAGGCTTCCTCGACCGCGCCCGCGGCGGCCAGGACCGCCTCGGGGGAGCTGAAGCTGGCGGTGGTCATCCCGACCACGGTCATGGTGCCGGTGGTCAGGGTGCCGGTCTAGTCGAGCACGACGGTGTCGATCCGGGCGCTGGACTCGAGGGCCTCGGGCCCGCTGAGCAGGATGCCGAGCTGCGCGCCGCGCCCGGTCGCGACGAGCAGCGCGGTCGGGGTCGCGAGCCCCAGCGCGCACGGGCAGGCCACGACCAGCACCGCAATGGCCGGCGGCAGCGCCGCGGAGAACGGTTCGCCGAGCAGCAGCCGCACGCCGACCGTGGCCGCGGCGGCGGCCAGGACCACCGGCACGAACACCCCGGCCACTCGGTCGGCGAGCCGCTGGGCGTCGGCCTTGCCCGACTGGGCCGCGTTGACCTGGGCGCGGATGCGCGCGAGCAGCGTGTCCGACCCGATCCGGGTGGCCCGCACGACTAGCCGGCCACCCACGTTGATCGTGCCGCCGGTGACCGGGCTGCCGGCCGCGACCTCGACCGGGACCGACTCCCCGGTCACCGCGGCCGCATCGACCGCCGACGCACCCCGCACGACGACGCCGTCGGTGGCGATCCGCTCGCCCGAAAACACCACGAAGTGCCGACCCACCCGCAGCTGATCCACCGGGACCCGGCTCGCCGCGGCCGGGTCATCCGACCCGGCCGGGAGCAGGGCGACCTCACGCGCACCGAGCTCGAGCAGCGCCGAGACCGCCGCGCCGGCCCGGCCGCGGGAGCGGGCCTCGAGGAACCGTCCGGCCAGCACGAAGGTGGGCACCCCGGCGGCGACGTCGAGGTAGAGCATCGAGCCGGTGCCGCCGGGAGCCAGGAACAACACCCACAGCGACCACCCGAACGCGGCGGCCACGCCGATCGCGACCAGCGTGTCCATCGTCGCGGTGCGATGCCGGGCATTGGTCCACGCCGCGCGGTGCAGCGGGAAGCCGCCCCACACCGCCACCGGCGCGGTCAACGTCAGCGCCAGCGCCTGCCAGTTGGGGAACTGCCAGGCCGGCACCATCGAGAGCGCGACGACCGGCAGCGAGAGCGCGGCGCACGTCGCCACGCGGCGCCGCAGCTCTACATCCGGACGGGCCGGCGAGCCCGGCGACGCCTCGGTGCCGGCCGCCGGACCGTCACCGGGCGGGGGTACGGTCTCGGCGGTGTAGCCGAGCTTCTCGATCACCGCGACGAGGTCGTCGACGGCGTGGTCGCCGGCCGCGAGGACATGAGCCGAGCCGGTGGCGAAGTTGACCGAGGCCTCGACTCCCTCGAGGCGGTTGAGCTTCTTCTCGATCCGGGCGGCGCACGCCCCGCACGTCATCCCGCCGACGGCGAGCTCGACCCCACCTGGCTCGCCCGCCGGGCGGGCCGGTGCGAGGCTCATCGGGCGCCGGTGACCGCGGGGGGCGTGCCGGGGGCGAGCGCGTACCCGGCCTCGCTCACCGCGGCGGCGAGCGCGCCCGGGGGCAGCGGGGCGTCGGCGGTGAGGTCCACCCGCCCGGACGCGAGGTCGACCGCGACGCCGTGCACCCCGGACAGGACCTCGAGCTCCTCGGTCACCGCGGCCACACAGTGCCCGCAGGTCATGCCCACCACGCGGATGCTCTGGACGATCATCGGGACTCCTCGGCTCTCGGGGACGCGGCGCGGCACGCGCCGGGTGGCGCAGGACGCTAGGACCCGAGCCGCCCGCAGCGGCCGGTTCTGAGAACACCCTCCGCGCGGCCGCGACGACCGGTCGTCTGGTCGCGCTCACCATCGAGGGGTTCGGCCGCTCGGAGTAGCGGCTCTCCCCGTCGAGTCGATCGAGCTCTCAGCCCAGGCCGCGGTCCCGCGAGCGGGCGTCGTGCGTCGTCGGCCGGGTCACCAGCAGCCCGAGCCGGGCCCGGACACCACGGGCCCGGTGGGGAGGCGGTAGTAGAGTTGATCGTCGCGCTGGCTGCGGCTGCCGGGGGGACCCTGCGGGGCCCGCGGTGTCGGGATCCCGGATCGATCGAGGGCGCCCCAGAAGCGAGAAAACGGACCCGCTTCCTTCGCGTAGGAGCCGCCGGGACTGTTTTCGGCTGGGGTCAGTCGCTGCGGCGGCGACCACGCAGCAGGGCGACGGCGAGCCCGGCAAGGGCTGCCACGGCGACGACGAGCGCGACGATCGAGAGCACCAGGGGGGTGGAGCTCGGGCTGGAGCCGGTGGCAGCGGAGTTGGCTGCGGGGGCGGGGCTGGTGTCGGCGCCGCTGGTCAGGGTGAGCGTGGGCGCGGGGTGTTCGGGTTCGGGTGCGCCGGGGGCGGCGGCCTGGTTCCAGGCCACGACCGAGCCGTCGCTGTAGGTCTGGGTGGCCGGGAACGACAGCGAGGCCGCGTTGGGCAGTGGCCCGGCGAGCAGCGAGAACTCATCGAACTGGCCCGGCGCGATCGCCGCTTGGGGGGTGGTGGCGGTCCAGGTCACCTCGGTGACGACCTGGGTCACCGGCCCGTCGTCGGTCTGGATGGGCTGGGGCAGCGTGGTCTTCTGCACCACCGCGGTCCAGCCGGGGTGGGGTTGGACCGCCACCGAGGCCAGCGGCTGGTTCGCGGGCATGGTGACCTGCACCGTGGTGGTGGAGGCGTTGTCCTTCTCGGTGGGGACGCGGAAGTTCAGCACGGCTTCGTCGCCGGCGGTGGCGCCGGGCGCGGCGACGGTGATGTGGGCGGAAGCGGGAAGCACGCCGAGCACGGTCAGCGCGAGGCCGGCTGCGGCGATCGTGGCGACCCGCGCCAGGGCGCGTCGGGGGGTTCGGGCGAGGCGGGGCCGCGGTGACGGGGACACGGGTTCTCCTTGGCGTGGGGCGGCCTCAGGCCGCGGGCGCGCAGCGGCAGGGGTGGCCCTGCTGGCATCCGCAGCCGCAGCTGGCGGCGCACTCACACACCGGCCGGGGCTTAGCCGGGGCGGTGGCGGGGACCGCGGTGAGGTGTCGGGACCGGCGAGGGTGGCCGGCGGGGGCCGCGGCGGGTTCGGTGACCGCGGGCCAGGGGTGTGCCGGTGTCCGCGGCGCTCGTTGTGGCTCTCGGGCCGCGAGCACGGTCTCGACGAGGTCCGGCGGCGCTACGGCGGGGCCGGTGCGGGTCCGGCGGGTGACCGCGGCGGCCAGGTCGGCCCAGCGCCGGCACGCCGGGCAGCGGCCCTGATGCTCCTCGGCGGCGCGGCGCTCCCGGACGCTCGCCTCCCGATCGAGGTCGGCCGAGACGACCTCGCGGCAACACTGGCAATCCATGACGAGACAGTCGCCTCGCGCAGGCCATTGGTTCCCGGGTCGAGCGGATCGGCGACCCGACTTCGACACAAGGAGCTACGGTCGACCGGTGGCGATTCAGCCGAGGAGCGGTCTCGATGGCCTCACCTGATACCTAGGGTGAGCGACCGGGCACTCTGCGCTCCCCGCCGGTTCCGGTCGCGGCGCCTGTGGGGTGTGCGGGATCGGAGGACACGGCTCTGATGGACGATGCGGCGGTCACCCGGGCGGCGGTTCTGGCCCGCGACGGTGACCGGGCGGCGGCGGGCGAGTTCGTCCGCTTGACCCAGGATCAGGGGTGGCGACTGCTGGCTCACCTGGCCGACCGGGCGGTGGCCGCCGACCTGGCGCAGGAGACCTACGAACGCGCCTTCGGGGCGCTGGCGGGGTATCGCGGCGAGGCCTCGGCGCGGACCTGGCTGCTGGCGATCGCGCGACGGGTCGCGGCCGATCACCTCCGTCGTCGGGCCCGGCACCCGGTGGTGCCGGGCGTGATCCGGGAGCATGACGAGCCGGTGGGCCGCACCCGGGTCGGCGACCTGGCCGAGACGGTGGCGTTGCGGGCCGCCGTCGAGGCCCTGGAGCCCGACCGGCGCGAGGCGTTTGTGCTCACCCAGCTGCTCGGACTGGGCTACGCCGAGGCCGCGCAGGTCTGTGGGTGCCCGGTGGGCACCATCCGCTCCCGGGTGGCACGGGCGCGCGCCGACCTGGTCGCCGCGATCGACCCCGCCGCCACGACTGAGTCGGTCACCGACACGGCACGCTGAGCGACGCGGGCGACCCGGGCGACCCGGGCGACCCGGGCGACCCCTGAGTGGCCGCGCGCGGCCACTCATCGCCCGCGGACGCGGCGGACCGGTCACCTCTTCCGCGTGATCGGGAACTCCGGGCGCCCGCGCGAGGACACCATCGGGTGAACCCGTCCGAGAAAGGGATGTTTGTGTTCTCCTCGACGCTGTCCTGGGTCTTCACCGCCGTCTTCACGCTCACCGGGGTGTACTCGCTGGTCCGGCTGGGCGAGCTGGCCAGCGGGAGCGACCGCACCGGGAGCCGGGTCGCCGAGCTGTCGCACCTGCTGATGAGCATCGCCATGATCGCGATGGCGTGGGCCTGGGTGGGGGGCCCGTCGAGCGTGAGCGGCCTGGTGCTGATCGTGGTCTTCGGGGTGTTCGTGGTGTGGTTCCTGGGGCGGCTGGTGTGGCCCGCGGCCGGGCATCCCCGGGTGACCGAGGGCTATCACCTGGTCACGAATGCCGCGATGGTCTGGATGGTCGCGGCAATGCCCGAAATCATGGCTGCCGACATGGCCGCGGTGGGCGGGCACGACCAGAGCAGCGACGGGATGGCCGGCATGCCCGGCATGGGGGGCATGCCCGGGACCGGCGTTGGTGGGTCGATGCCGTCCTCGACGCCGGTGTGGGCGACGGTGGTCAGCTGGGTGTTCATCGTGCTGCTCGTCGCGGCGGCCGTGTTCTGGGCAACGCGTATCGCCGGACCGAGCGCCGCCAACGGCTGCGGGCCAGCCACCGCGGCGACCGTGGAGTCGCTGCCGGTCTCGGTCACCGACGACCCGTCCAGCGAGGAGAGCACTGCCCCCGGCGGTACGGACGGCGCGGTCGCTCTCGCGGCCCCGGCGACGCGCACGCGCAGCACCGGCCCGCGCCTGGATGCCGGCTGTCACTTGCTGATGAGCCTCGGGATGGCCGGGATGCTGCTGGCGATGCTTTGATCCGAGCGGACTGACCGTGAGCGGACCCGCGGGGAATCATGCTGGCCTGATGCGGACGACGATGATGCTGCGAGCGGCGTCGGCCGTGTTGGTCACCATGGCGCTGGCCGCGGGCTGTGCCAACGCCCCGGCCCCGCCGGCGCCGGGCCCGGCCACCGGGATCGCGGCGCCCGGCGCCGGGCAGCAGGGCGCCGACGTGGCCTACGCCCAGATGATGATGCCGCACCTCGTGCAGGGGGTGGAGCTCACCGAGATGGTCCCGGGCCGGGTCGCGGACCCCGCTGTCGCCCAGCTGGTGCAGAGCATGAACTACACCGACGTCGAGGAGCAGGGCCAGCTCGCCGGCCAGCTCCACCTCTGGCAGGCCGCGGTGCCGGGCGAGAACGGGGTGCCGCTGGGGCGCATGCCCGGCATGGCCGACCCGGCCACACTCGACCGGTTACGGGGCATGTCCGGCCCGGCGTTCGACCAGGCCTGGCTGGCGGTCATGATCGCCCACCATCAGGGTGGGGTCGACATGTCGCGGGACTATCTGGCCCGCGGCGCCGACCAGGGGTTGGGCGCGCTCGCGCAGACCCAGGTCCAGGTCGGTGGGTCGCAGATCGCGCAGATGCGCACGCTGCAGTCGCAGCCGTGACCGAGTCCCCTCGGGGAGTGCCTGTCTCGTCGCGGGTGGCCGGTGGCGGCCGGGGTGTTCAGGCCCGGCGCAGCGCGGTCAGCGTCTCCGCGCATCGGGTGGCCGCGCGGGAGTGGGCGGCGCAGTGGGCGTGGTGCTCGGCGTGGGCGCCGCAGGCCGCGGCGCTGGCGGTGCACCCGGCGACGGCGGCCTCGACCGCGGCGGCCACGGCGCTGTCGTCGTCGAGCCCGCCGTGGCGGGCCAACAGCCGCTCGGCGGCAGCGCAGAGGTCAGCGCAGTCCAGCGCGTGGCGGACCTCGACGACCATGTCCCCGAGCTCGATCATGGAGCTGGCGCAGCCGGTGCTGAGGCGTCCGCACTCGGCGAGCGCTTCCAGGGCGGCCTGCACGGTGGTGCCGACCTGCGTGCGGTCCACGGCGTGGGTCATGGCGGGGTCCTCCTCGATCCTCCGGGCGCGGGGCCCGCTCCGCAGAGCGTGCGCCGGTTGACCCTGGCTGGGAAGGGTCGGAGGGCGCGACCGGGCGACGTGGGTCCCGGACCGGCCCGCGATGTGCTACTACCCGTTGTAGGAGGATGGGTCGGCGTTCGGGAGGGAGGGGCCGATGTCGATGCCTGCCGCGGTGTCCGCGGCGGCGGCGGGGGCACCATCCCCGGCGTCGGGCAGTACCGTGCTGCTCGCGGTCGAGGGCATGACCTGCGGGGCCTGCGCGGCACGTGTGCAGCGGGTGCTCGGGCGCGTGGCCGGGGCCACGGCGTCGGTGAACTACGCCACCGGCCGCGCCCGGGTCGACCTCGCGGCCGGGGTTCCGGTCGACCTCGACGCCCTCGTCGAGGCGGTCGACCGGCTGGGCTACCGGGCCCGGCCGCTCGACCCCGGCAGCAGCACTGATCGGGCGGTCTCCGGTGACGCCGGCGTCGAATCCTCGGCAGGGGGGCGGGAGCGACGGCTCGGGTGGCGCCTGGCGGTGGCGCTGATCGTGCTGGCTCCGCTGTCGGACCTGACGTTCGCGCTGGCCCTCTCACCCGGGTGGCGGTTCCCCGGCTGGCAATGGGTGCTGGTCGCGCTCGCGACCCCGGTGGTGACCTGGTGCGCCTGGCCGGTGCACCGGGGTGCGCTGCGCGCCCTCCGGCACCGCGCCACCTCGATGGACACCCTGATCTCGGTGGGGATCGTCGCGGCCACCGGATGGTCGCTGTACTCGCTGGCCGCGCACGGTCACGACCCCGCCGGCGGCGGGCGGAGCGCCTGGGACCTGCTGGCCCGCCCGGGCGGGTCGATCTATCTCGAGGTGGCCGCCGGGGTCACCGCGTTCGTGCTCGCGGGGCGGCTCTTCGAGTCCCGCGCCGGCGCCCGGGCGGGGCAGGCGCTGGCCGCGCTGGCCGCGCTCGGGGCCCGCGAGGCGACCCGGCTCGAGTATGACGGCAGCGAGCACCCGGTGGCCGTGGAGGTGCTACAGGTTGGGGATCAGGTCGTCGTGCGCCCCGGCGCGACCGTGCCGGTCGACGGGGTGGTGGTCACCGGCAGCGCCGCGCTGGACACCAGCGCCATGACCGGCGAATCGACCCCGAGCCAGGTCGCAGCGGGCGACGCGGTGCTGGCCGCAACCACGGTGGCCGGCGGGCGGCTCGTGGTCCGCGCCACCGGGGTCGGGCGTGACACCCAGCTCGCCCGGCTACGTGAGCTCGTCGACCGAGCCCAGGCCGACAAGGCCCGCGCCCAGCTGCTCGCCGACCGGATCAGCGCGGTGTTCGTCCCCACGGTGGCCGGGCTCGCGGTGCTGACGCTGCTGGGCTGGCTGTTGCTCGGGCCGGGCACCGAAGCCGCGGTCCGCGCCGCACTCTCGGTGCTGATCATCGCGTGCCCGTGCGCGCTCGGGCTGGCGACCCCGACCGCGTTCCTGGTCGCCTCCGGGCGCGGCGCCCAGTCCGGGGTGTTCCGCAAAGGCCACCGTGCCCTGGAGTCCGCGCGGGCGGTCGACACCGTGGTGTGGGACAAGACCGGGACACTGACCCGAGGACGGGCCCGGGTCCTCGAGGTCCACCCCGCCGACGACCGCGGTTTCTCCCGCGGCGAGGTCCTCGCGCTGGCCGCGGCGGTCGAGACCGGCTCGGACCACCCGCTGGCCCGTGCGATCGTGGCCGCTGCCGGTGAGGACCAGGTGATCGTGCCGCCGGTCGAGGGGTTCTGGGAGGTCTCCGGCCAGGGAGCGAGCGCCGCCGTGATCACCGGGGAACGGGCGGTGCCGGTCACCGTCGGCGCGGCCCGCCACGCCGCGGCCCGCGGCGCCGCGCTACCCGCCGAGCTCGCCGACGCCGCCGCCCAGGCCCGCGACCGGGGCCGCAGCACTGTTGTGGCCACCGTCGACGACCACGTCATCGCGGTGATCGTGCTCGCCGACCCGCTCCGCCCGCACGCCGCCGCCGCGGTGGCTGCGCTCTCGACGCTGGGGCTGCGCTCGGTGCTGCTCACCGGTGACCACGCCCGCAGCGCCCGGGCGGTCGCCGACCAGGTCGGCATCGACGAGATGATCGCCGAGGTGCTGCCCGAGACCAAACAAGCCGCGGTAGCCCGCCTACAGGCCGAGGGTCACCGGGTCGCGGTGGTCGGCGACGGCGTCAACGACGCCCCCGCGCTGGCCCGCGCCGACCTCGGGCTCGCGGTGGTCACCGGGACCGAGGTCGCCGCCGCCGCGGCCGACATCGTGCTCGTCCGCGACGACCTGCTGCTGGTGCCCGCCGCGATCCGGCTCGCCCGCGCCACCCTGGTCACCACCCGCGGCAACCTGGCCTGGGCGTTCGGCTACAACCTCGCCGCGCTGCCGCTGGCCGTGGCCGGGCTGCTCAACCCGCTGATCTCCGCGGCGGCGATGGCGCTGTCCTCCGCGCTGGTACTGGCCAACAGCCTGCGGCTACGCCGCCTCCGCCTCTGATCCAACCCACCGTCGTCGCGCCACCACCACCGGCCCGGTCAAGCCCGGACTCGGCGGCGCCTCCTGCCACACGCCGTCACCGATGGAACACAGCAGCCAGCAGCCCAGCACCCGGAAACGCGACGCCGACCACCACCGCGCCCGCACCGACCAGGGCCACCGCCGCGAGACCCGGACGCTCGGTGCCACCCCCGGGGGCGGTCGCCCCGGGACAGGTGGAACCAGTAGCGACCACATCCGGTCCCCCCGGATCACCACGCAGACGATGCCGAGCGCCAGCCCGGCCAGGGCCACCTGGTTGACCCACCCGAACAGCACACCCAGGGCGGAGTCGATACCCGGCCGGCGTGCTTGGTTCCGCGCTCGGGCAGTCCGCCCGAGCGCACCGCGTCCAGCACCGTCCGGGTGGTGGGATCGACCGAGGTCGAGTCCTGCTTGTCCAATCCGAACCCCGCGAGCCGAGCCGGGGTCGGGCGGCGATGGCGATCGTTGCTCGGGGCTGGCGCCTCGTCATCAGTGGGGCAGGGAACGGGTCGTGCGAACCTGAGCCCGCCGGGGTCAGGCCGGTGGCGCCCTGATGCCCCCACCCCGCGGCCCCAATCCTGGGACTCATCGCTGATCGTGCGCAACGTGCGCCCGGCGGATTGCCGGGCGCGGCCACGGCGGCACACCCGGGCCGGGAGCGACCGGCTGCCGCGAGCGGCGTTGGGCAGTCAGCGGGTGGCGCCGGTGAGGAGGTCGTCGAGCACACCGTTGCGGGCGTCGGCGACGAGATCGGCGAGCTGGGGCAGGCTCATCTGGATCCGCTGGCCGTAGTCGTCGGTGATGACGACTCGGCGCTGGTCGTCGGCCTGGGGATCGAGGTAGAGCTCGGGGCAGCCGCAGTTGCATTGCCCGCAGAAGGTCGCCACATGCTGCAGACCGCTGGTGCCGACCGTCATCAGCCATTCCTCCTGGAGATCATGGAACGTTCGGGTCCGGTGGGCGGCGTGCGCCCCCATGACTGCTGGTCGCGTGATCCGCCCCGCAAGTTCCCGATCAGGCGCGGCGATCCGACAAACGAGCCGGCCCGGTCTCGCGAGGTGTTGGCACATTCCCTGAGGTGGCGGTCGGCCAGAGCGCCCGGCCAAGCGACCGGCCCGGGACTGGCGTGCTCCTGTGCCTGATCCCAGCTCGCCGACGGAGCTGATGAGGATGTGGGCCGGCGAGGCCGGTCGGGTCGGGTTGGTGCGCGAGCGGGTGCCCTCTCAGTTGTCGCTCTCCGCGCTTTGCAGGCGCGCGGACCATTTCTCCTCGACGTTGCCCAGCCGCCAGACCAGCAGCGCCGCGATCCAGGTCACGACGAACAGCCCGACGACGAACCCGACGTAGTCGAGGTCGAGGTTGCCGATCGTGGCCAGTGGGCCGTCGGTGATGTCGAGTTGGTCGGTGAGGATGGAGATCAGCTCGATGACCCCGATGATCAGCGCGACGGCGACCGAGAGCGAGGTGATGGTGATGTTGTAGAAGACCTTGCGGACCGGGCGCATGAACGCCCAGTCGTAGGCGAAGCACATGAACATCCCGTCGAGGGAGTCGAACAGGGTCATCCCGGCGGCGAAGAGCACCGGCAGCACCAGGATGGCGTACCAGGGCAGCGCGCTGGCGGCGGCGCCGCCGGCGATGACCAGCAGCGCCACCTCGGTGGCGGTGTCGAAGCCGAGCCCGAACAGGAACCCGACCGGGTACATGTGCACCGGCTTGCGCACCGCCTTGGTGGCCCCGCCGAGGATCCGGTTCATGAACCCGCGGTTGTTGAGCTGGTGCTCGAGCGCGGCCTCGTCGTAGTGCCCGGCGCGCATCTGCCGGAACACCCGGATGATCCCGATCAGCACGATCAGGTTGATGATCCCGATCAGCACCAGGAACAGCCCGGGACACCGCGGTGCCGACGATCCCGCCGATCTGCTTGAGCGGCGAGGAGTCGTCCCCGATCTCGCCGCCGATCGCGCGCGCCCCGGCCGCGAGCAGCGCGACCAGCACGAACACCACCGTGGAGTGGCCCAGCACGAACCAGAACCCGACCGTGAGCGGCCGGTGGGGGGACTCGGGGGCGTCGGGGAGCAGCTTGCGGGTGGTGTTGTCGATCGCGGCGATGTGATCGGCGTCGAAGGCGTGCCGCATCCCCAGCAGGTACGAGGTCAGCGCGAGCCCGATCCCCAGCACCCCGGCGCTGCCCAGGTTGTAGTGCGCCGGGGCGACCAGCAGCGCCATCGTCAACCAGCCCACTACGGAAATCAGCAGGACCACCCCGGCGATCATCGCCAGCGACCGCTACTCCGGCCCGGACAACGGCACGCGCGTCGACGTCGCCACCTCGGTGGTCTCGGCCATGGTCAGCAGCCTTCGCCGGGCGAACCGGACGGTCCGGGTCGAGTCTCCGGAGTTCGTCGCCATGAAGTGGCCACAACTACTTCTTGGCCACGGCGACCACGGACGCTACGAACGTCACCCGTAGGGGTCAACACCTCATGACATGCTCAGTCATCATTCACAGAAGCACCGGACCATTCGGGAGAAACGGTCACCCGGCGGGTCTGTCGCTCTCCGGGGTTGGTCACAGTCGGACGCGGTCCGGGCCCGGCGCCCGGATTCGCATCGGGCGCCGGGCACCCGCCCGCCCGGTCAGTCCGCGGGCCGGCGGTGCCGCAGCTCCTGGCGGATCGCGTCGCCGAGCACGAACACCAGCAGGGACGCCCCCAGCTCGGGGAACGCGATGCCCACCACGACCGCGACCGCGCCGAGCAGCGCGACCGCGGCCACGCCGGGCCGTTCGGTGCCGCCCGGGGCGGTCGCGCCGGGCCGGGTCGGGCGGCGCAGCCACCACCTCCGGTAGCCCCAGACCACGACGCAGATGAGGCCCAGCGCCAGCACGGCGAGGATGACCTGGTTGACCCAGCCGAACAACAGGCCCATGTGGGAGTCGACGCCCCAGCGGGCGAGCTTGGCCGCGATCGGCCAGTCGGCGAAGCGCACCGTGTCGATCACCGCCCCGCTGCTCGGGTCGACCGAAGCGGAATCCTGCTTCTCCGGCCAGGAGCGCTGCACCTGGCTGACCGTCCACGCCTTCCCGGGCTTCTCGGTGGGGGTGATCGCCACCGGATCCGACAGCCCGGCCGGGCGGGCACCGGCCAGTACCCGATCCGCGGTGGCCCCGATGTCGGTGGGGGTGCTCGGCGCCGGCGTGGGGGCGGTGGTGGCCGGCAGGGTCTGGCTGACCGAGGGCGTCTTCCAGCTCATCGCCGACCGCAGCGCGGTGACGTTGTCGCCGGCGAAGTGCGACCAGGTCAGCCCGGTGGCCGAGAGGAACAGCATCCCGACCGCGGCCCACAACCCGACCGCCCCGTGCCAGGACCGCAGTCGCGGCCGGCCCCTGCTCGAGTGCTGCGGGAGCAGGGTGCGGCGCAGCTTCGCGCGGCGGCGGCGGCGCACCACCCACAACGCCAGCCCGGAAGCCGTGAGCACCCACAGCCAGCTCGCGGCCAGCTCCGAGTACACCCGCCCGACCTGGCCCAGGTGCAGATTGCGGTGCAGCGAGTCGAGCCACGCCCGGGTCGGCAGCCACTCCCCGGCGGTGTCGAGCACCGCGCGCACCTGCCCGGTGTGCGGGTCGACGAACGCGGTGCGCTCCCAGCTGCCGGTGTAGTCCTGGGCCACCCCGGGCACGTCGAACGAGACCCGGGTGGTGCTCGCCGGATCCGGCGCCGGGCGGATCTCGATGACCTTACCGTCGGGCACCGCGGCGGCCGCTGCGGCGACCTGGGCTCGCAGGTCGACCGTGGTGCTCGAGGTCGGGACGGTCAGCGCGTCGCGGTAGAGCAGCTGGTCGAGCTGCGGGGTGATCGTGTAGATCAGCCCGGTCACCGCCGCGAGCAGGATGAACGGCCCCACGAACACGCCCACGTAGAAGTGCAGCCGCATCAGCAGCGGCCGCAGCCCACGCCACGCTCCCCGTCCGACCGGTAAACTCTCCCGCTCGGGCGCGGACGGGGCGCCGTTGCCAACCGTGTCGTTGTCGGGATCGGCGGTGGTGTCGGCCACCGGTGGATCGAGAGTGTCTGACACGGGGCGTCCTCGGGGAGTGGGCGGGTGTCGGGCACGGGCCGTCACCAACCGCGCACGCGACGACCTCGAACGGGTAGTCGCCTCCGCACCGGGCCCGGTTCCTACCGGTGACCTGACCCACCCCCACGCTGGCGGCGTCCCAAGCCGAACGGCGCCCGTCGCGGCGCGGGGGCGGGCCCGAGAGCTGGGTACGCGGCCACCGGCCCTTGATCACGCCCTTCGCTGTTCGCGCAGCGGGCGATAGCCGCTGCGGGCGTCCTCGGTCGCGATGGGGAACTCGTAGGTGCCGTAGGGGTTGACGTGCTCGAGCATGGCCGGGGAGATGTGCCCGAGCAGCGACGGGTCGATCTTCCCGCGGCGGCCGACGAGGCGCTCGAGGGCGAGTTCGAGGTAGGCGGTGTTCCAGCAGACGATGGCGTTGACCACCAGCGACAGGCACAGCGCCTGCCCGGCCTGGGCCACGCGGTGGCGCCGTCATACGGCGCCGTCGTGGGCGAAGAACAGATCCCGGCGCAGCGAGTGCAGGCTCTTCCCCTTTGTTGAGCTGGCGGCCGATCCGGCGCCGGTAGGCCTCGTCGGCGAGGTAGCGCAGCGCGAACACGGTGCGCACCAGCCCGCCGTACTCCACCAGTGCCTGGGCCAGCGCGGAACGCCGCCCGGAGGCGTGCAGCTTCGCCACGACCAGCGAGGCGCTGGCGTGGCCGTACTTCAGCGACGCCGCCAACCGCAGCATCTGGTCCCACTGCGAGCGGATCAGCGCGACGTCGACGGTGCCCTTGAGCAGCGGCCCGGCGTGCGGGAACGCCGCCACCGTCGCGGGGCGAGGGTCGAGGCGGTGCAGGGTGATCCCGCCGAGGTCGCGGATCCATGGCGAGAGCGTGTAGCCGGTCAGGGAGAACAGCGCGAACACCGTCAGGGTCTGCCCGGCGGTGTCGGTGGCGTGCTCGGTGATCGGCAGGTCGGTGTCGTTGCCGAGGATCTCGTCGAGCACGTACACCGCTTCGCGGTCGGTGGCGGGGATGACCTTGGTGCCGTAGGTGGAGTGCTGATCCGAGATGTGGGTGTAGGTGGAGATGCCCTCGTCGACGAAATACCTGCTCATCGCTCGGGCGGTCAGCGACTTGCCCTTGGCCGGGAAGCGTTGCCCGTCCGAGGACGACATCGTCCCGCCGCCCCACACCGCCGCGAGCGGCAGCCGGTGGTGCTGGTTGACGATCGCGGTGTTCGCCGCCCGCAGGGTCTCTTCCCGCAGGTACCACTCCGAAGTCCAGGCCAGCGTGTCGTAGGACAACCCCGAGGCCTCGGCCATCCCGGTCAAGCCGAGGTTGCACGCCTGGGCAAGAACTGCGGCGTAGAGCTGGCGGCGTAGCCCGTCGCCGCGGTGGGTCTTGCCGCCGGCGTGGGTCAGCTGACCCGACCAGCCCGACCAGCGGTCCACCTCGATGAGCAGTTCGGTCAGCTGCGGGCGCGGCAGCAGCGCCACCAGCTCGGCCCGCAGTTCCTCCACCACCTCAGGGACGGCGTCCGCGACCAGCCGTCCCAGCGAGAGCTGACCGTCCTCGGTGACCCGGACCGGGCCGTCGGCAACAGCCAATACCGCCTCGAGTGCGCCGAGCCCAGCGTGCAGCTCGCCGCGCAGTCGGTCCAGGGCGTCGTCCGGGTCGTCGGGCGCCTCGACCAGCGCGCAGTACTCCTCGCGCAGCCCGTCCCAGCGCGGCTGGTCGAGCAGATGAGTGGCGGGATCCGCGAACCGTCGCGAGCCCGGCACCCACACGTCCCCGGCGCGCAGCGCGTCACGCAGCGCCAGCAGGGTGCACAGCTCCCAGTAGTGCCGGTAGGCGGTCGTGTCCGCCGCCTCGCGAGCGTCGTCGAGATAGCCACGCCACCGGGTCGGGACGAACCCGAGCGGGGCGCCCTCGGGGACCTTGCGTCCACCGCGGGCGTAGAGCTCCCGCAGGAGCTGCACCGCCGTGATGATCTCCGTCGCCGGTCCGCTCGGGCCGGCGGCGAACTCGATCGCGGCGATGATGTGCGGGACGAACTCCCGCAGATACGCGAAGCTGGCGTTGATCATCGACAGGTGCCCGTGATCGCGCGGGAGCCGATCGGCCGGGCTGCGTCGGGCGGCGGTCATCCGGTCCATGCCGATCCCGCCGCGCAGCCGCGGCCCGACCTCGGGGTCCGGGATTGCTGGGTCGGTGGTCACGACGAGGATGTCCTCGAGCAGGTCCAGCCGGCCCTCGCAGGCCCGGGCGCGGGCGGCCAGCAAACTCGTCGAGCTTGCGCCGGGCGCGGCTCTCCACCCCGGAGATGGCCTGGTCAAACATGCCCACGACCTCGTCGAGGACCTCCACCGCGCACTCGGCGATCGTCGCCAGAAGCACCGGATACCGGGTGGTCTCGTCCCGGCGCGCCAGCGCCTGGTTGCGGGAGCGGCGTCCGATCCCGGCCAGCCGGCGCCGCCGTGCCGCGGGCAGCATCGACATGTCGAGCTGGTGGGCGTCGAGCTCGCGCAGGAACCGCAGCTTGTCCAGCTCAGCGCGGATCGCCATCGGCGAGGCCGTGGTGGCGCCCTGATGCAGCCACGCCAGCCGGGACACCGACAGCGACTCGGCCACCTCGAGCAGCCCGTCGAGCTCGGCGCGGCGCTGCTCGCCCAGCAGCGGCTCCACGCGCCAGAACACCTCGGTAGTGGCCTGCTCGCGGGCCGTGGCCACCGTCCGCAACAGCGTCGTCGGGCCCGGGCGCACAATCCGGGAGCTCGCACAGAACTCGCAGGCCAGCCGGAACAACAGCGCCGGGGCGTCGTGCTCGATGGCCCGTGCCAGCAGGAACTCGCCGATGTCCTTCCACTCCGCAGGCCCGGCGGTGCGCCACCCCAGCCGGGTCGCGACCAGACGCAGGTGCTCGGTGCGTGACTGCGCCCGCGCGCCGTAAACCTCCAGCACATCGCGGCTCACCCCGAGCTGGCTCGCCAGCCGCGTCGCCGCCGCGACCGGCACCGCCGCCACGTCGTCCGGGACGAACCCCAGCCACGGCAGCGTGCACAGCTGCACCGCCAACCCGCGCCTGCCCGTCGCGCCTCGCGCGGCAGTGGCGAGCCAGTCCAGGTCGTCACCGGCCAGAGTGAAGAACTGGACCAGTTCCGCAGACCCGACCTCGGGCGGCCAAGACCGAAGCCGGACCAGCTCGGCCGCCGAGAACAGCTGCTCACCAGCCACCACGCCGCCCCTCGACGCTCACCCGACCGGGGCATCCTCCTCAGCCGTCATCCGCACCGACCACCGGGGTCCACCGCAGCTAACCGTTGGTTTTTTCGCGCGCGCTACCGGGAGGCCCCCTCGGCCCGCACGCAGCAGTCACATCGGCGTCCATCATCGCCGTCATCACCTGCAGCCCAGCGCCGACCGCGAGGGCCAGCAGCCCCTCGCGCACATCCCCGGCGATCTCGCCCAGCGCGATGCTGACCTGCTCGGGCACGGCCGGCTCGCCGGCCCCGTACGCGTCGCGACCTGGTTGAGCATCTTGCGGGTGCGCTCGGCGTCCTCGCCCAGCGAGGTCAGCGGGTTCTCGAACCCGTGCACCAACACGATCGTCGGGGGTGTCCGCCATGACGAGGGCCTCCCTTGGTTGACCAGCAGCCCGGCCAGCAGCACGCCGAACATCGCTGAGGGAAAGTCCACTCGGCAACGAGGTCGCCGAAGGCCGCGTCGTTCGCTGCGGCAAGCGCTCGGCAAGCGCGATAGCTGACACACAACGCTGTCTTGTAGCGGCCCGCGGAGATCGTTGTTTCCTGGCCGGCCGGTGTCTCTGCGAGAGTCGGACGCGACCACTCGAGACATCGTGACACTAGAGGAGCACGTTATGCCGGAGACGACCCTGACTGGGAAGACTGTGATCGTGGGCGGTGCGTCCCGCAACCTCGGTGCGTTGATCAGCGAGACGGTCGCCGCCGAGGGCGCGAGCGTCGTCGTGCACTACAACAGCGACTCGTCGGCGGCCAAGGCCGCTGATGTCGTGGCGACCGTCGAAAAGGCTGGTGGACGGGCGATCGCACACCAGGGCGACCTGTCGGCCTCGGCGGCGGTCAGCAGCCTGTTCGACGCGGCCGAGGCCGAGTTCGGCCAGGTCCACGCCGTGGTCAACACGGCGGGCATGGTCATCAAGAAGCCGGTGGCCCGGGTGACCGACGACGAGTACGACGAGATGTTCGCGGTCAACGCGAAGGCCGCCTTCCTGATGATGCGCGAGGCCGCGAACCGCGTCGCCGACGGCGGCAAGATCATCACCATCGTGACCTCGCTGCTCGCAGCCTACGCCCCGGAGTACTCGGTCTATGCCGGGTCGAAGGCGCCGGTCGAGCACTTCACCCGAGCGCTGTCCAAGGAGCTGATGGACCGGCAGGTCTCGGTCAACAACATCGCCCCCGGTCCGATGGACACCCCGTTCTTCTACCCAGCCGAGACCGACGAGTCCGTCGCCTTCCACAAGTCCCAGGCCATGGGCGGGCAACTCACCAAGATCGAGGACATCGCCCCGATCGTGCGGTTCCTGCTCACCGAGGGCTGGTGGATCAACGGGCAGACACTGTTCGCCAACGGCGGGTACACCACCCGCTGAAGGGGTGACGGCCCGTCTGGAGGTCCGGGTGGAGCTGAACCTGCGGCTGCTCGAGGTGCTGCTCGTCGCCGCCGAAGAGGGCAGCATGAGCCGGGCCGCGTCCCGGCTCAACCTCACCCAACAGGCGATCAGCTCGCAGATCGCGCAGCTCGAACGCCTCGTCGGGGACCGGGTGCTCGCCCGGACCTCCCGCGGGGTCGCACTGACCCCGGCCGGCACCGTCGTCGCCGACCGGGGCCGCGTCCTGCTACGGACCGCCGACCAGATGACCACCGAGGTCCGCGCCGTCACCGACGGGCGGGCCGGACGGTTACGCGTCGCGTTCAAGGCCCAGAGCACCGCGCACTTCATGCCGCAGGTCGTGGCGAAGCTCGAGGCGCAGGCCCCCGACATCCGCATCGACATGACCTCGGTGTCCACCCTCGGTGAAGAGATCGAGCTGTTGGCCGCCGGCTCGGTCGACGCCGCGTTCGTGTGGCTGCCGGTCGGCGACGACCGCCTCGAGGCCGAGAGCGGGCTGAGCGAGCCTCGGACGGTTGCGCTGCCCCCGGACCACCCCCTCGCAGAGCAAGAGTCGGTGACGCTCGCCGAGCTGGCCGACGAACCGGTGGTCGGCCCCCACGCCACCGTGCCGCGGGAGGTCTCCCGGTTCTGGGCGGCCGACCCCCGCCCCGACGGCACCGCGGCGGTCTACGGCGAGCAGGGGCGCACCCCCGAGGAGTGCCTGCAACTCGTCGCCACCGGCCGCGGGGTATGGCTCGCGCCCGCCTCGGTCGCCGAATACTTCAGCGCACCCCGCCTGGCCTGGGTGCCCGTCACCGACGCCGAGCCGTTCGAGCTCGCCGTAGCCTGGCTACGCGGCCGGGAGAGCAAGCTGCTCGCCGCCATGATCGCCCACTGCCGGTCGGCGGCGCCCACCTCCCCGGGAGAACCGTGACCCTGCAGCCGACAGGGCGCCGCTGGATGAGTAGCCGCGACCCCCAGGAGGCACACCGCGCCTCGACGCCCCTGGAGCTGCTCTACGACCTGTCCTGTGCTTCGTCGTCGCCGTGTCCGCGGCCAGCGCCGAGCTCGCCCACGGCCTGGAATCCGGGCACGCCCCGGCCGCGGTCCTCGGCTACCTGATGGTCTTCTTCGCCATCTGGTGGGCCTGGATGAACTTCACCTGGTTCGCCTCGGCCTACGACACCGACGACGTGCCCTGACCAGCACCGCGAAGACCACCAGGTCCCACGGACGATGGAGGAGCAGCCGCAGCAGCCAGCCCACCTGGACCAGCGCGATCCCGCCGGCGTAGCGCACGGCGGCCCTACGCCCGTCCGGGTGCCGCTGGTGGGGCAGTGGCTGCGCGCCGCCCGGGGCAGTCGGGGCGGCCAACGTGTCGCGCGAGCAGGCGCAGGGCGACGTCGGGGTCGACAACTGGCCATGGGGGGCCCGGCCGGCCCAGCAGATAGCCCTGGGCCAACGGCACGCCCAGCGTCGCCACTGCAGCAAGCTCCCCCTCACGCTCGATGCCCTCGGCGAGCAGCGATGCATCAATCCGACCGCAGAACGTCCCGAGCATCTCGATCAGCGCCCGCTTCGCTTCGTCGAGGTCCAAGTCGCACACGAGCTGGCGGTCCAACTTGATGATCGAGGGCCGCAGTTTGAGCAGGTGCAGCAGCCCGGCGTAGCCGGCGCCGGCATCATCGACCGCCAGGACCGCGCCGGCGCCGCGCAGCGCGGCGAGGTCGTCGGCGAGGGCGTTGTAGGACTCGATCGGGGCGCGCTCGGTGAGCTCGACGACGACTCCGGTGAGGTCGCGGTGTTCTTGCCAGACTGCGCGCACGCGCTCGTGCGTGAGCAAGTCCGGGGACAAGTTGATGCTCAGGAAACAGTTGGGGGGTAGCGCCTCGCGGGCCCCGAGCCCGGAGCGCAGCGCGGCCGCCTCGAGCTCGGGGCGACGCCCGTGCTCGTGCGCGGCGGCGAACCACGCGGCCGGATGATGCTCGGACTGGTGATCGAACCGAGCGAGGGCTTCGTACCCCACCGCCACACCCCGGGCGACATCCACGATCGGTTGAAAGGCCGACGACAGTCCTTCGCCAGCACACGCGGCGGCCAGCATCGTCGGCCAGTCCGAGGTGGGGCCCCCCTCCCGCAGTCGTGGGCGCATCGACGTCTTCACTCGGGCGCCGAGAACTCCGCCGCGCGGACCGCCTCCACCAGCTTCGCCGAAGACGTCATTGGTCCTCCTGTTCTCCCGCCTGGGCCCAGCAGTACCGCAAAAGAGCGGCGGGGTTCCGGCAAACGCGGCTGGGGCAGTTGCCTACCAAGAGTACAACAGAGCGTGCTATCCGCGACGCGCAACAGGGGGACACCTAAGCCACTTGAGCGGCATCCCGCCCCGCCAAATAATGGTGTGTGATCGATGCATCGATCCCCGTGTCCTGGTGGGTGAAGACGCTGCTGCAGTCGGTCTACGACCAGCCCAGCCCCTCCCGAAGGTCGCTGGAGCACCTCAACCGAACCCGAGCCGATGTTTCTCGCGTCACGATCTCCCGCGCGAGATTCTGGCGCCAGATCTGGTCGAACAACTCCCAGGAACGACTTCAACCCCCGAATTCCGGCGTCGCGCCGACGTCCTCGGGATCTTTCCCGACCGCGACGCGCTGATCCGCCTCGTCGGCGCGGTCCTGGCCGAACAGCACGACGAATGGACCGGAGCACGCCACTACCCTCGGCCTCGACGCCTCGCCCGAGCTACCGCGGTCACCCCCGAGGAGGCCACCACCGAGCTCGTCCGCGCTCAGCGCCTCACCAACCAGAAGGATCACGCGGCCGACCGCGGATGCGCGCCAAGCTGGCCACCCTGGAAGAAGCGTTCACCGGCTTCTTCACCGCCCACCAGGTTCGGCGGGCCCCCGACACGGCGTTGCCCCGTTGACGGTGATGCCGCGGCGCCTAGCCACGGCAGACGTCTCGCTCGGCGGACGCTTGTCAACTCACGACCTGACCCGAAAATCCAGGTCGGGGACGGCAGGCCGAAGGCATCCGGCGGAGCGCCAGCGCAGCCGGATTCGTGGTGAGTGGGTGGGTCTTCAGGACGCCGGGGCAAGGTTGACGGTGTAGCCAAGTGCTTCGAGCTGGGAGGTTGTCCCGCTCGGCGTGGATTTTCGGCGGCGGTCCGATGTTCAGGCTGCGGTCTCGGTGGGACCGTAGCGGTTCGGTCCGACACTGTCGGCGGTGTGGCGTTCGAGTGCACCGCGGAGGGCTCGTAGGTGCAGGTGGCCGTTGACGCGACGAAACTGCTTGCCGGCCTCGACCATGCCTGCGGCGCACCAGCGCAGGGCCATGGTCCCGTCACGCCAGCGCTTGACGTTGCTCGAGTGGTCGCGGGCGATGGAGATCATCGACTCCACCGCGTTGGTGGAGCGAAGCGTGCGAGCCAGGGTCGGCGGCACGTCCAGACGCAGTACCGTCAGCGTCTCGTCGAGGCCCTCACGCAGCGAGGCGGCGGCGCCGGGGTGAGTCTTGTCGAGCTCGCCGGCCAGGGCCTCGAGCTGGGCCTGCGCCTGTAGCGCCGACTCGGCGTGGTAGGCGGCCCGCATCCGAGAGACCACCACCGAGCGCAGCTTTTGGGGCAGGTGGTCCCGGACGTTTCGGATCTTGTGAAGCCGTTAAGAAACAACCCGTCGCTTTAGATCTTGGCGGTCGTTGGCGTGGTATGGCGATCGACGAGGCGATGGCCTCGCAGCTTGGGGACCGGTTTGCGGTGTTGCTGCCCCATCTGAACGAGCGGCAGCGGCGGCTGGCGGTCGCGACCGAGGCCCGGCTACTCGGTCACGGTGGAGTGCGCGTCGCGGCCCGGGCGGCGGGGATGAGCGAGACCACGGTGCGCAGCGGGGTGGCTGAGCTCGAAGCCGGCCAGGCGCCGATGCCGGAGGGCCGGGTGCGCGGACCAGGTGGGGGGCGGAAACAGGTGGAGCAGAACGATCCGGGGCTGGTGGCGGCACTGCACGGGTTGATCGAGCCGGACGAGCGCGGCGATCCGGAATCGCCGCTGCGCTGGACGACCAAGTCGTTGCGGCACTTGGCCGACGAGTTGACCCCCCAGGGGCATCGGGTGTCGGCGCCGACGGTGGGACGGCTGTTGGGCGCGGCGGGGTTCAGTCTGCAGGCCAACACGAAGACCCTCGAAGGCGCTCAGCATCCTGATCGAGACGCCCAGTTCCGCTACATCAATGAGCAAGCCCGCGACCACCAGGACGATGGCGAGCCGGTGATCAGCGTGGACACCAAGAAGCGCGAGCAGCTGGGCCGGCTGCCGATGGCCGGGCGGGAATGGCGTCCGGCCGGGGAGCCGGTCGAGGTCGAGGACCACCACTTCTTTTTCAGCGGCCCGGAAGTCGAGCAGGCGATCCCGTACGGCATCTACGACCTGGCCCGCAACACCGGCTGGGTCAACGTCGGGGTCGACCACGACACCTCGGTGTTCGCCGTGGAGTCCATCCGCCGGTGGTGGCGCGCGCGTGGCCGGGAGGACTACCCGACGGCGACCCGGATGCTGATCACCGCCGATGCCGGCGGCTCGAACGGCTACCGCTACCGGGTCTGGAAAAGCGAACTCGCGGCGCTGGCCGCGGAAACCGGGCTGGCGATCACGGTCTGCCATTTCCCGCCGGGTACCTCGAAATGGAACAAGATCGAGCACCGCCTGTTCTCCCACATCACCCACAACTGGCGCGCCCGGCCGTTGACCAGCCACGACGTGGTCATCAAGACCATCGAGGCGGTCCGTACCCGCGGCGGGCTGCGCGTCGAAGCCGCCCTCGACGAAGGTGACTACCCGACCGGTGTGGCGATCAGCAAAGATCGGTTCGCTGCGCTGCCGCTGCACCGCCACATCACCCACGGCGACTGGAACTACACCCTGCACCCCGCCTCGGCGCCCACCGCACCGGCGCCGGTGGCTGAGAAGACCGGGCCGGCCGAGCGGCGACAGGCCACGCTCGCCCGGCTGGCCGACCCCCGGCTGACGGGCATGAGCGTTGCCGATCTCGACGCGCTCGCGGCCGCGCTGGCGCCGGCCCAGGCTGCCCGCGCTCATCAGCGCTACGCCGAGCAGCGCGGCGGCCGGGCCCGGCGCGCCACCGGGAAACTCCGGGGCAGCAAGCCATTGTTCGACGATCCCGCCCGGCTGCTGCTCAGCCTGCTCTACCAGAGGCAGGTGTGCTCAATGAGTCTGCTGGCCGACCTGCTCGAAACCAGCCCGACCGCGGTGGCCGACGCCGTCCACGAGACCCGCGAGGTCCTCGAGGACCATGGTCAGGACCCGGGGTTCGCCGCAGTCCGGTTCGCGACCGCCGCCGAGCTGCTGGCCTTCCTCGACCACGACACCCCACCGCCGCGCGCCGCGATCATCGACGCGCTCTCCGACCCGGCCTTGACCGGTCTGGGCCGTGACGAGCTACGCCGGCTCATCGAGCGTCTCGCGCACCGCCAAGCCGCCCAAGCCGAGCGGCTGTCCCACCAGCGCCGCGGCGGGCCCCGGCAGGCCGGCGCCCGCGGCGGCGTGTTCCCCCAGAAGATCAGCAACAGCGAACGGGTCCTGCTGACCCTGCTTCACCTGCGCAAGCAGGCCACCCTCGACGCCCTGGCCGACGCCCTCAGTGACGTCACCCGCTCCGGCATCGGCATGGTCGTCCGCGAAACCCGGCCCTTGCTCGAACACGACGACCACCTCCCACCTCTTGCCACGGTCCGCCACCGCACCGCCGCCGAGCTGTTCGCCGCTGCATCCCCAGCCAACACCGCGAGCCCCGACTCGCCGACACGTTGATCTTTGACGGCTTCTGTGAAGTTGGCAGCGCTGCAGGACCGGGCGGTCGAACACCTCGCGGATCCCGGCTGCGAGGGCCTTAGACCCGTCGAGCACCGCGAGGATGGGCTTCGTGGTGTCCAGGCCGCGCTCACGCAGGCCGGCGAGCAGCCCGCGCACCAAGGTGGTGTTCTCGGTCGACCCTTCCGCGAGCGCGAGCGGGTGCTTGGTCCCGTCGGCGTCGATGCCCAGGGCGACTACGCAGCAGTGCTCGGCGAAGTGCACCCCGTCGACCATGAGTGCCACCAGGTCCAGGCCCGAGAGGTCGGCGGCGAGCAGCTCGGCCAGCGCGGTCTCGGTGGCCTTGACGAACTTCCGCGACACCGCGGACTTCGACGTCGACCACGCGCAGGCTTCGACCCGCTCCCCGACGGGTTCGAGTCCGACCGGGTAGTGCCGGGTCGACAGGCCGGCCAGCATCCGCTCCAGGGCCATGCGGCCCATGACCCCGGCACCGGTGAACTCCTCATACGAGGGGACTGGCAGCTCGCCGGAGCCGTCCGCGGCGCGCATCCGGGGCCGTGAGACTGGCACCCGCCGACCGCCCAGAGCCACCGAGCCGGACTCGTGACCATGCCGAACCGCGGTCCGGTCAGGATCGTGGCGGCCCTTCGGGCCACAGACCGCGGTGACGTCGTCCTCCATCAGCGCCTGCATCACCTGCAGCCCGGCGCCGACCGCAACCGCGAGCAGGCCCTCGTGGGCCGAGGCCGCGATCTCATCGAGCGCGACCTGCACCCGCCGCCCGCGCCAGCCCGCGTCGGCCTCATCCGGCGGGGTGTCGCTTCTGGTCGTGCTGGTCTTCCTACCCTTGCCCATGGCGGTCCCTTCCCAACGGAGTGAGCACCCGGGTGCCTACCCCACGGCAGGCACCAGGGCGGGGACCGCCACCTCAAATCCCACGAGGACCGGGACAACCTCCGAGCTGGTGGACGTGGGCGCGCTTGCGGCGTTCGGGGTCGGTCCGTCGCTCGTAGAAGTCCGCGCCGAGGTCGATGAAGTTGGCCTCGGGGTCGGCCAGCAGGTGCCAGACCCGAGTTCCGCGTAATTCGGCTGTTCTGGAGACTCTGACGAGGTGAAGGTGCTGGTCAGCGCCGGACAGACGGGGCCTGGACCCTGGATTGCCTAGAGACACGGGTAAGTCTGTCTAAGCTGGACAGAGGGTGTCTAGGCGCTATGCTCTAGAGCGATGTACCTGAAGACGACCGCGCGGCGGGGCAAGCACGGCGAGGTGCGCTACCTGCAGCTGGCCCACAACCAGTGGGACGCGGAGCAGGGCCGGTCGGTCCCGAAGATCCTCTACCGGTTCGGCCGCGAGGACCAGCTCGACCGCGACGCGATCCGGCGACTGATCGCCTCGCTGTCGCGGCTGCTGACCCCGGGCGAGGCGCTGGCCGCCACCGCCGAGGGCCCGGAGCTGGTGTTCTGCGAGTCCCGGCCGATCGGCGGGACCTGGGTGCTGGATGCGCTGTGGCGCCGGCTGGGCATCGACACCGCGCTGCGCGAGGCGCGGCCCCGCCGAGGCCGGGGTCGGCCCCGCGACGACGAGGCCCTCGAGCGGGTGCTGTTCGCGATGGTGGCCAACCGGGCGCTGGCGCCGGCCTCGAAGCTGGCGGCCGCGGAGTGGGTCAACCACGACGTGCACATCGACGGGCTGGTCGAGACCAGCGACGACGCCTGTTACCGGGCCATGGACCGGCTCTGCGAGGTCGGCGACAAGGTCGCCCGGCAGGTGTTCTGGTCGACCGCCACGCTGCTCGACCTCGAGGTGGACCTGGTGTTCTTCGATTCCACCTCGACCTACTTCGAGACCGAGTCCGCGGACGAGGCCACCGGCCGCGACGCCCGCGGCGAACCGGTCGACCCCGAGGCACCCGAAGCGGTGGGGCTGGGGTCGTTCCGGACCTTCGGCCACTCGAAGGATCACCGCGAAGACCGTCCGCAGGTGGTGGTGGGGATGGCGGTCACTCGCGGCGGGATCCCGATCCGCTGCTGGTCCTGGCCCGGGAACACCGCCGACGTGACCATGATCGACCAGGTGCGGGCCGACCTGCGGGACTGGTCGTTGGCGCGGATGGTGTGGGTGACCGACCGCGGGTTCGCCTCCGAGCACAACCGCCGGGTGCTGCGTACCGGCGCCGGGCACTACATCCAGGCCGAACGGCTGCGCCACCCCACCGCGGAGGCCGCCGCGCTGGCCCGGCCCGGGCGCTACCGCACCGTGGCCGACAACCTGCGCGTCAAGGACGTCAACCCGGCCCCCGACGACTCGCAGACCGTCGACCGGTTCATCGTCTGTCACAACCCCGAACGGGCCACCCGCGACGCCGCCGTGCGCGACGAGCTCGTCGCCCAGCTCACCGGGATGATCGACGGCTCGGACCGGTGGAGCCAGCGCCGCCGCGACGAGTTCGTCGGCAGCCTGAAGGCCTCTCCGGGGTGGCGGCGCTACCTGCGCCGTGACCGCGGCGGGCGACTGCGGGTCGACCAGGCCGCGATCGCCACCGAGGCCAAGCTGGACGGCAAGTGGCTGCTGCGCTGCTCGGACCCGAAGCTGCCGGCCGAGGACGTCGCCGCCGGTTACAAGCAGCTGCTCGAGGTCGAACGCGGCTGGCGCGACCTCAAGACCACCCTCGAGCTGCGCCCGGTGTTCCACCACCGCGAGGACCGCATCCGCGCCCACGTCCAGCTGTGCTGGCTGGCGCTGCTGCTCATCCGGGTCGCCGAGACCACCACCGGCCACACCTGGCCAGTGATGCGCCGCGAGCTCGACCGGCTCCACGCCGGCACCTTCACCGGCCAGACCGGGACCTTCCGGCAGCGCACCGAGCTGACCAAGCCCCAACGCGACCTGTTCACCGCGCTCGAGATCACCCCACCCCCGCAGATGCTCGAACTCGCCGCCACGTCCGGCTGACCCCCGCTCCGCCCTCACCTCTAGAGACACGCCCTACACGGGCGCACACCCCCATCCACGCAGGTCAGCGCACCAAAACGGGCTCTAGACCGGCCGAATTATGCGGAACTCGGGCCAGACGGCGACGAGGATGGAGCGTCCGACGGCGACGATGGCCTTCTGTTTGCCGCGACGGCGCGCGATGCACCGGTAGCGTTCGCCGAGGAAGGTGTCAGGACGTCCAGCGCAGACCGCGGCCTCCCGAGGACCTTGGCCAGGTAGCGGTTGCCGTGCCCGGTCGAGCCCTTCCCCTTGGTCTTGCCGGCCGACTCCTTGGTCTGGGGGGTGAACTTGGCCCACGAGGCCAGGTGCCCGTCGGTGGGGAACCGGGACATGTCCAGCCCGATCTCGGAGACGATCACCGCCGCGGCCACCGGCCCGACTCCGGGAATCTCATCGAGCCGGGCGATCGTCCCGGCGAAAGGGGCGACCATCTCCTCGACGATGGTCTCGAGCTCGGCGATGTCGGCGTCCAGGGCGTAGACGCGGGCCAGCATTATGGTCAGCAGCACGCCAGCGACCCATCAGGATTTCCAGCGCGGAACGCGCGGCCTGCCAAGGGCACACTTGCTGTGTCAGGCATCAGTGGTGTGGCGCGGAGATCTTCCCTTTGCCTGCGGAGTCTCGCCCCCGCTGCGAGGTCAGAGGACTTGGCTTAGAGCGTCCGGCAATTGATGTTCAGCGGAGCCGGCGGGTGGTGGGTCGGGTGGGCCAGCGGTAGTGGGTGCGGGCTCGGTTGATCAATCTGCGGATGACGGTGAGGGCGGCCGCGAGGTTGAGGTAGAACTCGGCGATGATCTTGCGTTTGTCGGTGAGCCGGCGCAGCTTGCCATAGCCGTTCATCCACGTGGGTCCGCTCGACCGGCCACCGGCGGCCGACCTGGATCGGGGCTGGCGCGCCCGTGGTGGCGATCTCGGCCTGGTAGCCGAGGATCTTCAGTAGGTCGCGGGTCTTGGTCGAGTCGTAGCCGCGGTCCAGGTGCATGGTGGGCTCGGCAGGCAGCGGCCCGAGCATCTCGAGCCACGGGCTGATCATCGCGCAGATCCCGGCCAGGGTGGGCTCGAGCAGCGGCGAGTCGTGGTCGTTGGCTGCCGCCGCGATCAGATGTAGCGGGATGCGGTCCCGGTCGGTGGCCACCGACCGTGTCATGCCCTGTTTGCCCCGGTCGACGGGGCTGCGGCCGGCGACCTCGCCGCCGCAGGGCGCTTTGGTGATGGACCCGTCGAGGGCCAGGTCATCCGGGTCGAGCCCGATGATGCGGTCGTAGCCGGCCAGCGTGGCTGGCAGCAGCGCCTCGCCGACCCCGAGCTCGGCCCAGTCGCGCAGCCGGCGGCGGATGGTGCGATCCGAGCAGCCCGGGCTGGCGATGGGTTCGTAGCCGCTGCCGTGGACCAGCGCGGCCAGCACGTGATCGAAGACCACCCGGTCGGGGGTGCGGCGGCGGTGACAGCCCCACGGGTGGTCGGGAGAGAACTCGGGGCGCTCCGACATCCCGATCAGGGCGGAGAACTCGACCCAGGCTGGTTCGGTCAGGGATGCTGGCAGCAGAGGCACGGGCCCTCCACATGATCAGGAGATCTTGAGCAATCCCCATGATCAGTGCGGGTCCGTGCCTCTACCTGCAACGACACGCGGTTCTCTCCGCTGACCCCTCTATTGCCGGTCGCTCTTAGTTCTGGTTGGGACCGCGCTGGCCCTCAGCAAACAGGTCGATCGTCTCCAGCAGCGATGCCAGCACCTCCGGATCGATCAGCACCGCCACCGTCTCATCGCGCTCAGTGAGGGCCACCTGCCCGTTCGCCGCGGTACACATCAGCGCGACGAGCCGCCGGAGGTCGCCGGTCGCGTCGTCCTCGAGGCGGACCACCATCGACATCCATCCACCCTGGCGCGGGAACCTGGTGGCCGGCAACCGCCACTCTGGGTATCTGCGTTATCACAGAGTGTCATATCGGGCGCCAGCAGCGTCGGCCGGAGCAGCCTGCTATCGGTCCGGTCGCCGCGTAGCCGCTCTAACTCCACGCGCTCGTTTTGACCGAGTTCGGCGTCAGGCATCCGCCCGGCATCGCGCGCCTTCTTGACCCACTTTCCCAGGGTCATCTCATGCACGCCGATGCTCTTGGCGACCGCGGCGATCGTACGGCCCGAATCCAACACCAGGCTCACAGCCGGTCCTTGTACTCCTGTGTGAAGTGTCGGCGTGTCGCCACGACGGTCCTCCCGCTGGGGTCAGCGGCACCCCACGTCGGTGTCCCTGACAGCGGGGACGGTCCGGGGCGACGTGACGGGCGATGCGGCAGCGCCCGTCAGTGCCATCCGAGCCCTCAGCGGGTTCGACGTCCTGGCCGGCGACCAGCGCCAACAACGCCACTGCCTGCGAGGCCGGCTCGTTGAGTCCCTCGCCCTCTGGGTAGCGCGCCTCGAGCCCGATCAGCACCGCCAGCGCGTCGTTGACCAGCGCCGAGACCAGCTCGTCGCGGGCCTGCTGGTCGTCCCAGGCGATCTCGGGCTTGCCGGGCCGGGAGTAGTCATGCCCCGAGGTTCGCGCGGCGACGATCTCGGCGGCGCCACCGACCTCGCGGGCCACCCGGCGGATCGCGGCGATCAGCTGGGTCACGGCGTTCTGGCGGGCGACCGCGTCGTCCAGGATCGTCGAGTCCAATGCCCGGCGGGTCCGCCCCGCCACCGCCCCGCCTCGGGCGCACCCTGCACCGGCGCCGCGACGACGTCCTGGCCTACTTCGATCACCGGGCCTCGAACGGGCCCACGGAGGCGATCAACGGCCGCCTCGAAGCGCTGCGCCGCAACGCACTGGGCTTCCGCAACCTGATCAACTACCGCATCCGCTCACTGCTGCACTGCGGAGCCCTCGCACTCTGACCCGAAAATCCCGAGCCGGGAACGGCAGGCCGAAGGCACCCCGCGTAGCGGGGTAAGAGGTCGGGCTGGTCGTGAGGTCAGGCGGCCGGGGTGATGGTGACGGTGTAGCCGAGTGCTTCGAGTTGCTGGATGTGAGCTCGCTTCTTGCGTTCGGGGTCGGCGGCGGTCGTGGAAGTCGGGCCCGAGCTCGGTGTAGCGGGCCTTGGGATCGGCGAGCAGGTGCCAGGTGATCACAAGGATGGATCGGCCGACGGCGACGGTGGCTTTCTTCTTGCCCCGCCGACGTGCGATGCGTCGATAGCGTTCGCCGAGGAAGGTGTTGGTGCGGCCGGCGGTGACCGCGGCCTCCCCGAGGACTTTGGCCAGGTAGCGGTTGCCGTGCCCGGTGGAGCCTCTGCCCGTGGTCTTGCCGGCGGACTGCTTGGTCTGGGGGGTGAACTTGGCCCAGGAGGCCAGGTGCCCGGCGGTGGGGAACCGGGACATGTCCAGCCCGATCTCGGAGACGACCACCGCCGCGCCGACCGGCCCGACACCGGGGATCTCATCGAGCCGGGTGATCGTCTCGGCGAAAGGGGCGACCATCTCCTCGAGGGTGGCCTCCAGCTCGGCGATGTCGGCGCTGAGCCCGTCGATACGGGTGAGCATCGTGCCCAGCAACAGGGCGTGGTGGTCGGTGAAGTAGCCGGTGAAGGCCTCCTACAGGGTGACGATCTTGGTGCGCATGCGGCCGCGGGCCAGCTGCGCGAGCATCTTGGGGTCGCGCTGGCCGGCGATCAGCTGGGCCATCATGTCGCGCCCGGAGACCCCGAAGATGTCCGAGGCGACCACCGAGAGCTTGATCTGGGCGTCCTCGAGCAGCTTCTCCACCCGCTGCTTTTCTGCGGTCCGCACCTCGACCAGGTCATAGCGGTACCGCGCGACGTCGCGCAGCCGGCGGATCTCCGGTGGGGGCACGAAGCTGGGGCGCAGCATCTGGCGTTCGGCGACCTTGGCCAGCCACACCGCGTCGAGCGTGTCGGTCTTGGGCCGGCCCGGCAGGTGCTTGACGTCGCGGGCGTTGACCAGCCAGGTCTCGAACCCGTGCGCCTCGAGCAGGTAGAACACCGGCTTCCAGTAGTCCGAGGTGGCCTCCATGACCACCCGGGTAACTTCGGGCGCTTCGCCGGGACCGGCCCGCGCGGCGTCGGCACGTTCGGGGTGGGCCGGCGGACGCCGGGCGGGGCCTGCCGGGGACCCGGAAGGGGCCCGGGACCTGACCGTCCCGGTAGCGGGACCGCGGGTCCGGCCGGCCGGACAGGCGGGGCAGGTGCCCGCGGCGCCGGGACGGCCGCCGCCGGTGGCGCGGCGTGGGCGGCCGGGGCTGCACGGGGCCCGGGCGCCGGCAGCGCCGTCCCGCACCGCGTGCAGAAGAGGCTGTCGGGGCGGCGGGCCGTCCCGCACGCCGGGCAGCTCGGTGGCGCGACGCCGATCATGCTCATGGGCACCTTCCGCCGGTCGTCGCCTGCTCCGCCGTTCACGAGCAGTCCAGGAGCACGGGGCTGGACGGTTCCGAGACGCAGTCGAACGCCTGCAGCACCCGGGTGGTGTTCCCACGCCAGGCGGCGGCGTCCTGGCTGCAGGACCGGAACCGCGGGTCGGCCATCGTGTCGCTCACGTGCCGGTCCGCGAGGACCGTCAGCATGTTCCCTGCCTTGTCCTGGGTCTGATACGCGGTCCGGAGCACGCGCCGCGGAATGTCGCTCGGTGAGTCGAAGCTGCCGTTCGCGATCGCGAGCCCCGTCGCGGCCACGGTGATGCGCTCCCCCGACGGGCTGGCGAGCCCGGGGCCCCACTCCTGCTCGAACGACTGCGCGCAGGAGACGAGCGCGGCCTGGTCGACCGTGGCGGCTGACCCGGTCGAACCGCGCACGACGAGCGTCCCGACGATGGTCGCCAGGGCAAGCAGGGTGACCGCGAATGCGGTCACGACGACCGTCGTCGTGCGGCGGACGTCGGGCGGACGGCCCACGACCGCGAGCGGCCGGGTCGCCTCGTCGGTCCACGACAGGGTTCCGGGCCCAGTGAAGTAGAGGCGCGCGGAGGCTGGGAGCCACCACAGCGCGACGAACAACGCGGCCCAGACGAGCGACCAGAAGACGGTGCTCACGATGACGGAGACGCCGAGGACGGGGGCGGTGAGGACGCCGGTCGCGACGTCGCCGATCGGCAGGCCGGTGGCGACGACCCGGGCCGCCCGACGGCGCGGGCCGCGCAGGGCGACGACGGCCCAGATCTCCAGCACCACGGTGACGAGGCACCAGACCGCTAGGACAACCATGACGGTGCTGAGTCCCGCGCCCTCGGCGGTGGCGTCTGGGTCCCCGGCGGTCAGGACGGGCATCACCCGGGACGCCAGGGCGCCGAGGCCGATGAACAACACCGCCAGCAGTCCGTTGGCGACGACCGACAGGATCAGCAGGGCCTTCCCCGCCGTCACCACACCCGGCGTCCGTGGCGCCGGGCCGCCCAGGGACGGCACCCGCAGTGGCGCCGGCCCGGGGTGCACCGTCACCCGGTCACCATCGGGTTGCCGAGGGTGCACGGGTAGGTCCCGCCGCCGCTCGCGCCGTTCTGCGTCACGACGAAGCGCAGCCGCGTCCCCCCGGTCATGTCGATGTTGGTCAGCGTCAGCGGGGCGTCGCGGGTCGCGGTCTTCAGCGGCACGACCGGCCGGTCGTCGAGCAGGACCTGCAGCGTGCAGGTCGCGGGGACGGGGTCGGAGGAGCCGAGCTCGCTGTACTGGTCGGCGACTCCGAACACGGTGCTGAGGTGTCGGTACTGGCGGTTGAGCAGGTAGTCGATCGCGAACGGCTCCGCCTGGATCGGCGTGCTGAAGTTGATGCTCAGCGGATAGAACTGGCCGTTGATGCCGTAGCCCTGCTTCGTCAGCTCGAAGCTGGCGCGGACCTCCTGGGCCTGCGCGAGATAGAGGGGCGGGATGCCCCCGGGCACCGGAGCCGCCGACGGAACCGCCTGCACCGCGGTCGGGGCCGCCGCGACCGAGGTCGGCGCGGCTGCGGGTGGCGCCGAGCCCGTGCCCGACGACTGGATCGACGGCATCAGCTTCCAGGTGAGGACGCCGCCACCGATCATCGCGAGCACGACGAGGACGCCGACCCCGGCCAGGATCCGGCCCCAGCGGCGACGCCGTGGCGGCGCGGACGTCTCAGGTTCGCGGCGCAGTGCGTTGGTGGGCGCGTCGAGCTCCTCGGTGCCGCTGGTGGTCCCGGTCCGGCCATCGCGAGGGCGCCCGGAGAGGCCTGGGTCCGGTGGCGGAGGCCCGGAGATCGACGGGCCGGTCGGGGGCAGCATCGTCGAGACCGCTGCTTGGGGACGCGGGAGCGCGGGCATGGCCGAGGTCAGTGGGAGGCCGGCCTGCGCGGCGATATCGGACGCGCGGGTGGACACGGCCGCGGCGGTCGGACGCGCCGCCGGGTCCTTGACCGTCATGGCCCGGAGCAGGTCGGGCAGGTCGCTCGGCAGGTCGCGTCGCGACAGCGGAGGGAGCGGGGCCTCGGAGATCCGACGCATCACGCTCACCGCGGAGACCTCGTCGGAGGCTCGGAAGGGTGGGCGGCCCTCGAGCAGTTGGAACACCGTCGTGCCGAGCGAGTAGACGTCGCCCCGATCGGTCGGGTGGTCACCACGGAGGATCTCCGGTGGTACGTGGTCCAGTGTGTAGCCGCCGATGCGGGAACCCTGGCTCTCGAGCGCGATGCGGGCGATCCCGAAGTCGCTGAGTGCGGGTTGGCCGTAGGCGCTGACCAGGATGTTCCCGGGCTTGACGTCGCAGTGCAGGACACCGCGATGGTGCGCGGCGGTGAGCGCCGAGCCGATCGTGTGCAACAGGCCCAGGGCCTGCGCGGCGCTGATCGGCCGTGAGAGGTCGGCGAGCGCGCCACCCTGGTACAGGTCCATGGCGAGCCACGGCCTGCCGTCGTGCATGCCCGCGTCGACGATCGACACGATGTGCGGATGTCCGGCGAGCTCCCCCATCGCGGCGCGTTCCCGGCCGAAACGACGAAGCACGTCGGGCCCGACCGCGTCGAGGTCGAGAATCTTCAGCGCGACCGCGCGTCCGGTCGACTGCTGCCGGGCCTCGTACACCGTCCCGGACCCACCCCGACCCAGGAGCCGGCCCGCGACGAATCCCGGCGGCACCGCCCCCTGAGCGCCGGGGGTGCCCAGCTGTGTCGTCACGTCGTGCCCTCCCCCTGGCGACCCCGATGCGGCGTCGTCGTCGGGAACGTGATCGCCGCGGCGGGTCGTGACGTTGCACAGCCGGCAGAAACGACCCGGCTATGACGGACCGGATCGGGACGACTGGGGATGATCCGGACCGATTCCTCTGTTCGCTAACGAACGCGCTTCGTCAAACGACGGGAGACCCGACGCCGTCCTCGAGCCGGCGGGAGCGAAGAGGAGAACCATCGATGGCCTCGTGGAGCGACCTGACCGGCTACATCGCCGATCAGTACAAGATCGCGAACGTCACCGAGCACGGCCAACTGATCCTGCAGTTCGACCTGCCCGGTGGTCGGCACCAGTCGGTGCTCATCTCCCGAGGGGTCGACGGCACCAACGGCAAAGAATGGGCAAAGATCGAATCAGCCGTCGGTGCGATCGACGAGGTGGACCTCCCGGAGCTGTTCGAACTCATCCGTTTCCAGGTCGTCGGGGGACTGGCGAAGAACGACGACATCATCACGGTCCGGCACTCGGTCCTGCTCGAGGACATGAACACCGACGAGTTCGAGGAGCCGCTCGCGGCCGTGCTGGAGACCGCCGACTACCTCGAGAGCCGAGTCAGTCGAGTCGACCGCTGGTAGGTCGACGGCCACTGCGCCGCCGCCCGAAGCCGAGGAGGTGTCCATGCAACGCAACGCGCTCCCCCGGCCACCCGGTCCCGGACGGCCACGCCCATCCGATCGGGAACGAACCGATCCCGATCGCGAAGACGGAAGCGTTGGACTTCGTACGCCGGTTCGGCGAGCGACGTACAGCGGACGGCGACGCGTTCGTCGAGTCGGAATTCCTGCCCGGGCACTTCCTGTACCGCACGGACGAGGCACACACGGGCATCGCGGTCTGGGGCGAGGAGGACCACTGGACCTTCAGTGCCTTCGCCGCTGCGCGGGTCAACATGCGCCCGACCCTCGAGCTCTACCGCTACGTCGGGCGCTGGCGCTCGACCTGTGGGCTCGGAGCCCCCTACGTCATCGAGGACGGTGGGGCAGCGGTCATGTGCGAGCACACCGTCGGCGGACGGCAGCTCTACCGCGAGGCCACCGCATGGCGGATTTTGGTGGGCGCCATCGATCTCGTCGGCGAGACCGCCAGGACCATTGCCGACGACCTCGTGCGGGCCGACGGCGTGCCGTTCACTGCGCAGGGCGAGGCCGGACTGGCGCTCCTCACCGGGTGGTGGGAGATCCGCGACCCCCGGATTCTCATGGCTCATGGGGCTTTCGTGACATCGGCGGAGCTGGACTTGCCGGCCGAGCCCACGCTACCCGAGCCCTCCGCGGACCGCCCGGCGAACTCAGGACTGGCTGCGCAGCAGCGCGAGAATCTGGTCGAGGCGGCCGTCGATGCGGTCGAGCCGGTCCGCCTCCTGGTTCTGGGTCGCCTCGATCCGCTCAAGCCGCGCGTTCGAAGAGTCAGCCAGATTCACGACGGTCTGCTGCACCGTGGCCAGGAGCTCGTAGACGTCGTCTACATCGTGACGGAGCTGGCGCACCACCCGACCGCTCTCGGGCTCTGACATAGCCGCGCACCCTACGGCACCGACTGCCCGCGGACTGTCGATTCCATCCCACGCGCCCGAGGGCTCGCCTCACCGGCGCTGCCCTGCGCGTAGGCGGAGCCGTTCGTGTCAATGACGACTGACGTGCAGGGTGGGCCGATAGACGAGCTCCTGGATGTCGTCGTCGAGCGTCCGGTGCTCGAGCAGCTCGAGGTCGAAGTCGGCCGCGCCCCCCAGTACTGGGTCGGTGCCGGTCCTCCCGGTGATGACAGGGAAGATCGTCACCTGGAGGCGGTCGACCAGGCCGGCGACGAGATGGAGCTGCACATCGTGCCGGTCCTGCTCGGCCAGGGGCGGCGCCTGTTCGACCACCTTCCCGCCGAGCACGTCGAGCTCGACCTGGTGCGTCGCCTCTCCGAACCGGACTCCGAGGACTTCTCTCGGCGGGTCATCCACCTGCGCTACCGCGTCCGCCGGCACTGCGCATCGCGGTGAGGACGCGATTGTCCTCTCGGCTAACGCGTCGAGGGACTGGCTGAGCGCTCCCACGACGACGCCCCCCACGGAGCGGTTCGCAGTCTCCACGACCGTGCGGTCGCCTTCCAGATCGGTCTGCACCAACCTCACCCCAGCCGGTGACCTGTCCGGCATGTCCCCGGCACGATCGAGGGCGTGGCGTCCGGTGTCGTGAGTGCCAGATGCAGGGCGCGGCCGAGGCCGGGCCGGCACGGCGGGTGTACCGGCTCACCGATGCGGGCCGTGAACAGCTGGAGGGGTGGAGTCTGATGATCGAGCGGGAGATCGAGGCCCTGCAGCGGTTCCGCGACGCCTATCGACATCCCGGCCCGCCCCTCCGGGAGCGGCCCCACCCGAGCAGCCCGACGCCGACCCGCCGCGCCCTGATCCCGCGGATCCCGCCATGGCTGAGCCCACCGCTCGCGCTCTCGTAAGTCGTCGGGGGATGTTGCTGGGCTCGGCCGGGGTGCTCGCCGTCGCGGGCTGCGGCCGCGGCGCCGTGCCCGGCTCCGGTGGTTCCGGGTCGCCGGTAGCGCCACCGGCCGAGCCGGGGGTGGTGCGGTTGTCGTCGGTGACCACGGTGCGCGACGGTGGGCTCTACGACGTGCTCCTGCCCGACTTCCAGGCCCGCGCCGGCTACCGGGTGGCCCTGACCGTGGCCGAGGACGTCTACGGCCCGGCCCGCGCCGGACGCGCCGACGTGGTGTTCTCCCACTTCGGGCATCGCGACGTGGACACCTTCGTGCAATCCGGGCGGGGCCGCTGGCCACGCCCGGTGCTGTTCAACCAGGTCGCGCTGATCGGGCCGGTCGCCGACCCCGCCCACGTGGCCGGCCAGGCCGACCTGGTCGAGGTGTTTCGGCGCGTCGCCGCCGCCGGGGCCCCTTTGGTGGTCAACGACATCGACGGCCTGAAATACCTGGCCCAGATCACTGCGCTGGATGCCGGGCTACCCGCCAGCGGGGGCATGTTCCTCGACCCCGGCCTGCGCGAGGGGCCGGCCATGGACCTGGCCGCGGCCCGCGGCGGCTACACCATGTGGGGACTGACCCCGTTCCTGCGCTACACCGCCACCCGACCGCTGCCGCTGCGCCCGCTGGTGCTCGCCGACCCCTCTCTGCAACGGATCATGGTCACCGTCGTCGTCGACCCGAGCAAGGTACCCGGGGTCAACGCTGCCGGGGCCAGCGCCCTGCAGGACTACTTGCTCACCCCGGAGACCCAAGCCCGCATCCGAGCCTTCCGCATCCCCGGCATCGACCAACCCGTGTTCTGGCCCGCCGGACGCAACAACCTGACCGCTTTCCTCCCCGGAACCGGCCGCGGCCCCACCGGCGCGGCCCCCACCCCACCCGCCAACCCCGGCACCGGTACCGGCGGCGGCACAGGCGGAGGAGGAGGCGGCCACCGATGACCGGCACGTGCCGCTACCGGGCCCGACGCTTCCCGCGGCGAGCTGATCAACCATCGTGTCAGTGGCGGCTGACGTGCAGAGTGGGCCGGTAGACCAGCTCCTGGATGTCGCCGTCGAGTGTCCGGTGCTCGAGCAGTTCGAGGTCGAAGTCGTCCGCGCCCCCGAGGACCGGGTCGCTGCCGGTCCTCCCGGTGATGACGGGGAAGATCGTCACCTGGAGGCGGTCGACCAGGCCGGCGGCCATGAGCGCCCAGTTCAGCGACAGGCTGCCGTGCGAGCGCAGCGGCACGTCGGACTCCTGCTTGAGTCGGGCGACGATGTCGATCGCGTCGCCACGCACGACGGTCGCGTCCGGCCAGTCGACGGGGCCATCGAGCGTGGAGGACACCACCGTGGTCGGCATGCTCCGCATCCGGATGACCCATGGGTCACGCACTTCGGACCCTTCGGTGCTCGAGGCCAGCATCTGCACGAACTGCCGGAACGTGGTGGCCCCGAACACCATTCGGTGCTCGGCGTCGAACGAGGCGAGGCGGTGGCTGAGAAGCTCGGGGCCCTGCTTGCCCCAGTAGCCGCCCCAGTCGCCGTCGCCCCCGTAGGAGCCGTAGCCGTCGAGGCTGGAGAAGACGTCGAACGTATAGGTGGCAGTCATGCGGCACTCCCGGCTGGACGCTCGACCGGCCCGCTGCCGGTCTCTCAATCTGGCGACGAACGGGCTCGACGTCGTTCGACATGTCCCGCGGAATTTCTCGGCGCTCTTCCGACTCGACTGTCCGATCCTCCTGCGTCCGTCCGGCGCACGACAGCACTCCAAGCGCGAAGCACGCGCAGACCGACCGGCCTACTTTTTCTCGGAGGGAGCGTTCCCGGGGCACCCGGCTGGTGGTGTCCTGCCCCCAGGAGGCTGGCTAACGTCGCCGCGGTCAGAGCTCGAGCCGACCCACCGGGTCAGAGCAGCGAGCGGATCGTGAGGACGAGACAGTGGTCGAGAACGAGACAATTCGTCGGCAACGGCCCACCGACGGCCAATCCGGCAGCCCGTCCGCGGTGGGGCTCGGCGCCCGCGGCGCAGCGCTGCACGCCGTACCCCGGCCCACGCGGGGGACCACGCTGGTGACGGGCGCGCTGGTGATCGGGGCGGTCGTGGGAGGACGTGCCGGCTACCGCGTCGGCAATGCGATCTCCCACAGGCACGGCGGTTAGCGAGCGTCGGCATCGGACGATCCTGGGAGGATTGACCCCATGAAGATCATCGAGATCATCCTGGCGGTCTTCCTGCCACCGGTAGCGGTCCTGATCAAGAAAGGGCTCGGCGGCCCATTCGCGCTCTCGATCCTGTTGACCCTGCTCGGCCACCTACCTGGCGTGGTCTACGCGCTCTACGTCTGCCTCGAGCGCGAATCGGCCTGAGCCACCGCAATCCCCTCGGCCCCTCCCGACCGATGGTCGTCTCGCGGAGCCCGGGTCGGCTACGGAGAAAGACGTTCGAGCCGGGCTGTGAGGTAGTTGCGCTCGGTGTCGTTCTCGGTGAGCAGCAGCGCTTCCTGATAGCCGGTGCGGGCCTCCTCGACGCGGCCGAGGCGGGCCAGGAACTCGGCGCGGGCGGCGGCGAGGTAGCCGTAGCCGGCCAGCTGCGGCTCGCCGGCCAGCGGTTCCAGGGCGGCCAGACCGGCGGCCGGGCCGTCGGCGTATCCGACGGCGACCGCCCGGTTGAGCGCGACCACCGGGGAGGGCCAGAGCGCGACCAGCACGTCGTAGAGGCCGACGATCTCGCGCCAGTCGGTATCGGCGAAGCTGGGGGCGTGGTCGTGGACCGCGGCGATGGCGGCCATCAGCGCGTAGCGCCCGGGTGGGCGGTAGCGCAGCGCGTCGCGGACCAGGGTCGCGCCCTCGGCGATGGCCGCCTGGTCCCATCGACGACGGTCCTGCTCGGCCAGCAGGACGAGCTGGGCGTCGTCGTCGACGCGGGCCTCGCGGCGGGCGTCGGTGAGCAGGATCAGCGCCAGCAGCCCGGTCACGTCTGGATGCTCGGGCAGCAGGCTGTGCAGCATGCGGGCCAGGTCCAGGGCGCGTTCGACCAGGTCGCGGCGGATCAGCTCGGGACCCGTGGGGGCCGCGTGGCCGGTGGTGAACAGCAGGTGCACCACCTCGCACACCGCGCCCACCCGCGCGGGCAGCTCCTCGGCCGGCGGCACCCGGTAGGGGATCCGCGCCGCGGCGATCTTCTTCTTGGCCCGGGTGATCCGTGCGGCCATGGTGGATTCGCTGACCAGGAACGAGCGGGCGACCTCGGCGGTGGACAGTCCACACAGCAGCCGCAGCGTCAGCGCCACCTGCGCCTCACGCGCCAGGGTCGGGTGGCAACAGGTGAACACCAGCCGTAGCCGGTCATCGGCGAACGGTGCCGCCGTCGGCTCGCCGGCGGCCGCGGGGTCGAGGGCGCCGTCGGTGGTGTCGGGGTCGACGAGCAGTGGCAGCGCCCGCGCTGCGGTGGCCTGCCGTCGCAGCAGATCCAGCGCGCGACGGCGGGCGGCGGTGGTCAACCACGCCCCTGGGGCGTGCGGGACACCGTCGGCGGCCCAGGCGGTCAGCGCCCTGGCGTAGGCGTCCTGCACGCACTCCTCGGCCAGGTCCAGGTCGCGGGTGATGCGCACCGTCGCGGCGAGCACGAACGCCCACTCGCGACGGTGCGCCTCCGCCACCGCTGCCGCCACGCGCGGATCGACCGGCATGGGATGTCCCCGATCAGTCCAGGCTGAGCACGGGCCGGACCTCGACCCCGCCGGCGAACATCGGCACCTCCTGCGCGATCGCCACCGCCTCGTCGAGATCGGCCGCCTCGATCAGGTAGTAGCCGCCGAGGGCCTCCTTGGTCTCGGCGAACGGCGCATCGGTCACGGTGAACCCGGCCGCCCCGTCCGGACGCAACGAGGTGGCCGTCGCGGTCGGCTGCAGCGCGTTGCCGCCGCGCAACGCCGCGCCGTGCGTGGCGGCGAACTGCTGGTGCGCGGCCAGCAGCGCGGACCAGTCCTCCGGTCGGGCCGCGGCCAGCGCCGCCTCGTCGTCATAGATCAACACCAGGTACTCGGCCATCAGATTCTCCCCGGTTCGAGCACCACGACCGGCAGCTGCCGGGTCGTGCGCTGCTGGTAGGCGGCGAAGTTCGGCAACACCGCCACGTGCCGCTCGAACAGTCGTCGACGCTGTGCACCCCGGGCGATCCGGGCTCGCACCGCCGCGGTGGCGCCGCCGACCTCGATGGTGGCGCAGGGGTCGGCGACCAAGTTGTGGTACCAGTCCGGGTGCCGCGCCGCCCCGGACTTCGAGGTGTTCATCGCCCGCATCGCCTCCGGGTCGGTGTCCGCGAGCAGCAGCACCGGATCCAGCTCGTCGGGGGTCACGGTCGGCGCGGTCGGGACGACGGCGGTCGTGGTGCTCGTCATCGGTCTCACTCCTCTCGGCGCGGCCGGGTCATTGCTGGTCGGCGATCACGGCGCCGACCTCGACCCGCCCGCCGTCGCGCACGCCCGGGCAGCCCTCGGCGATCCGCGCCGCGGCGTCCAGGCTCTCGGCGTCGACCACGATGTAGCCGCCGAGCTCGTCCGGCATCGACGGGCCCTCGCCGACCATCCGCGCCTGTCCCACTCGGTGCCCGAAATCGGCGACCTGCTCGCCGAGGCGACCGAACCACTCGCCCCAGGCCTGCTCGGTTTCGGGGCTGGTCTCCCGGCTGGTCTGCCGGAACGACAACACGTACTGAGCCATGACCGTTCTCCTTCACCACCGGCCGGTGCCCTGCGCATCGACTCATCGGTTCGACGCGCGCCACCGCGGCCCATCGACAACCCTCACCGAGAAATCTGGGACGGCCCGGTTCGCGTCAGGCGGATCAGGGACCGGTGTACGAGGTGTGGATCAGCCGGAAGACCTGGCCGCCTGGGGCGCTGAAGTAGCGGTGCGGGCTGCCGGCGTGGCCGAACTGGGGTACCCCGGCCTCCTCGAGCCGGCGCTGGAACGCCTCCACGTCGGTGGTGCGGAACTCGATCCACGCTCCGCGCAGCGCGCTGGCGTCATCGATGTGGTCGGGCTCGAGCGGTGCCAGATCGCTGAACTCGACACTGAACCGGCTCGCGTCGGGGAACCAGACCAGCAGCACCGGATGGTCCAGCCCGAACTCCAGCTCGGCGACCTGGCAGCCCAGCACGTCGCGGAACAGCTCGGTGAACCGCTGCCGGGCCGCCGGGCGCACGAACAGGTGCACCCGTGCCCCCAGCCCGGTGAGCTGGTCGGTCGCGGCGGCGGGCGCAGGTGGACCGGTGGGCGAGACGACGGGCCGCCCGAGGTAGGCGACCAGCCGGTCGACGGCGGGTGCGTTGCCGGGGACGGGCTGCGGGGGTGCGAAGGGACGCCGGTCGGGCGGGAGTGCGTCGATCTGCCGGGCGGAGAACGCGAGCTCGGTCTCGGCGAGCTCGTCGGGGAGCCCGGTGGTGGCCTGCCCGGTGGCGCGGGCCAGGTCCCAGCCGTGCACCAGCAGCTCGGTGATTCGCAAGTGTAGCGCCGCGGCGCCGGGCAGCCGCCCGGCCGGCACGCTGAACTCCTCCTCCATTACCCCCGGCCGGGAGAACCCCGCCCGCAGCGCCTGCCCGGCGTCGCGGTAGGCGCCGATCGGATCGTCGCCGAGGTGATCGGCGTCCCGGTCCGGTAGCGCCTGCCCGGACAGGACGGCGGCGAACGTCCGGTTGCCGCCCACCAGGTGGTTGACCAGCTCACGCACCCCCCAGCCGGGGCATCCGGTGGGCGCGCCCCACTGGTCCTCGCGCACCCCGGACACGAGGTCCCCGGTCGCGGTCAGAGCGCGGGTGAGCTGCTCGAGCGGGTCGGGCGAGGTCATGCTCATGACGTCCTCCTGGCACGTCTGCGACAGCCGCCGGCCACCGGTGAGACAAGAAACTCAAGCCAGCGAGCGAGCACATAGTCAAGTGGTGCAGACAAGGTTGTCAAGTGGTAACTTGAGATGCATGCGACGGTATGGCCAGTACTGTGCGTTGGCGCGGACCCTGGACCTGCTCGGTGACCGGTGGACGTTGCTGATCATCCGCGAGCTGGCCATCCGCCCGTGCCGCTACACCGACCTCCGCGCCGGGCTGCCCGGTATCGCCACCAACCTGCTCGCCGACCGGCTGCGCGAGCTGACCGAGGCCGGCGTGGTGACCGCACAGCAGGCCCCGCCGCCGGTGGCGACCACGCTGTACACGCTGACCGAGTGGGGCGCCGAGCTGCGCCCGATCCTGCTCGCGCTGGGGCGGTGGGGCTCCGCCCGCCTGATGCGCGACGGCTCGGGTGATGATGCGTTCCGCTCCCGCTGGGCCGGGCTGGGCATGGAAGCCGCCTACGCCGAGGCCAACCTGTCCGGGCTCGAGCCGCTGACCATCCTCATCGACGCCGGCGGCGACCCTGCGCTGGTCACCGCGTCCGGCGACGGCTTCGCCACCGCCACCGCCACCAGCGACACCCCCGCCGACCTGACGCTCGAGACCGACCCCGACACCACGGTCGCCCTGCTCACCGGCCGGCTCCACCTCGACCAGCTCGACCCCGCCGGGCAGGCCCGGGTTCATGGCAGCGACGAGGCCCGCCGCCGGTTCACCGCGCTGACCGACCGCGCCCGTCATGCCCGCGCGACCGACGCGCCGACCCGGTAGCCACAGCCATGCCCACCACTCCCGAGCTCGACCCGCGATTCGCGGCGCTCGTCGAGCACTTCGCCGACCAGCCCGGGGTCGTCGGTCCCGGCGTGACCACGCGGCGGGGATTCGGCTCCAACGCGCTGACCGTCCACGGCTCGATCTTCGCGATGCTCTCCCGCGGCCGGCTGGTGCTCAAACTGCCCCGCCACCGCGTCGAGCAGCTCATCGCCGCCGGCCAGGGCGACCCGTACACCGCCGGCAAGACCCGCCCGATGGCCGAATGGGTCGTCGTGACCACCGACGACGCCACCACATGGCAGGGGCTGGCCCGCGAAGCCCTCGACTTCGTCGCCCGCCAGCCACGCTCACGTCACTGAACGCCTCGGCGGCCGACCGGCGCCCTCGCCCCGGTGCTCAGGAGCACAGGGCCTCGAGTCGTGCAGCGATGGCGCGGACGTCGTCGAGAGTGCCGTCGGCTACTGCCATCACCAGATCGAACACCGCGTCCTGATCGACCCGCGGGGCACGACCGTTGAGGACCAGGAAGACCGCGTTCGCGGCCCAAGCCAGGCGCTTGTTGCCGTCGACGAGTGCATGGTTTCGGCAGAGGCTGTGCAGCAACGCCGCGGCTTTCGAGAACACCGTCGGGTAGGCATCCTCGCCCAGGACCGTCGCGGCCGGCCGCGCGAGGGCCGCCTCGAGCAGCCCGAAGTCGCGAACCCGGGGTTCCTCTCCCACTGCCGCTTCGGCGAACCGCAGCAGGTCCGCGAGCGTGAGATAGCGGATCATGCGCGGCCGAGTCGGTCGAGCGCCTCCCGGAAGCTGGTCACGACCCACCGCGCCGCATCGTCGATGTCGTCCTCGTGCTCATGCCGCTCGACGTACTCACGCACGGCAGCCCGGGCGACCTCCTGCATCGAGCGCTGCTCGGACTCGGCCCGGCGCCTCAAGGCGTCGGCCTCGTCGTCGGTCAACCGCAGAGTCATCGCCACCGACTCATGATACCGACAGTGGTATCTGCGCGCCGCAAAAGGTGCATGGGAATTTCGGCCCAGCGCCCGACCTCGCTGTCGTCGACGAGGACGGCCACGACAGCAGAGGCGACAACGAGCGTCACGACCGCGCGGCGTCGCGGTGCGCGAGGATCTGCGCTGCGTCCAGGCGGGAGCCGATCGATTCCTTCCGCGCACGGACCCGTGCGGCCACGTCCGTCGTGCTCGGGCGCCGTGCCAGCGCGATCAGTTCGCGGCGGAGGTGTTCCTGCAACGAGCGGCCCGCCCGCGCCGCGCGGGCAGCGAGCTCGTCGCGGACGTCGTCGGGAACGTCTCGCACGGTGATGGACGTGCTCATAGCCGGATTGTGCATGATCAGGCAGCACATGAACTCAGCCGTTGCCGTCGCGTCTCGACGACCAGGATCGTCGACGCGCCGGGCGGGCCACCACGCCACACGTACGATCCCGGCATGGCCGAGGCCGAGGAGCTCGAGGAGCGGGTGGCCGCCCTGGACCAGCTCATCCGCCGCGGCTCCTGACTCCCGAACCGTCGCCCCAGGAGTTCATGGACGACCGGCTGGGTACTGTGCCGCCATGGTGAAGGTCATCACTCGCGCATCATCCGACGGCGAGGCGTTCGAGCCGGCCAATTCCATCCGGGTGTCGAAGTCCGGCGCTCTCGAGGTCCACAACAACCGCGATGAGAGCGAGCAGATCGTCGCGGCGTTCGCCCCGGGCGAATGGGTGAAGGCGACGGTGGATCCCTAGCCTGCCGACGGGCCGCGGGGCAGCACGGCTCAGCCGCGGCTGCGCAGCTTGGCCAGCGAGCGGCGGGCCGCCTTGGCCAGCGCCTTGTCCGGGTGGTGGCGACCGACGACCTCGAGCACCTCCCGGACCCGCGGGTGGTCGATCCGCCACATGTCCTCGATCGGTCCGCGCGAGGACGCTGCCGGCAGGTGATCACCCAGTCGGTGCGGTCCCTCGCCGTCGAGGATCATCGCCACCACGTCGACCATCCCGTGCAACGCCCGACGCGGGTCGGCGTCGAGGTGGCTGGTGTCCCCCCGGTCGGCCAGCCACATCGCCGCGAGACCGTCCCACCGGCCGCCGACGAGCCGCGTGATCGCCATGCGGGCCGGCTCGTCCCCCAGCGCTCCCTCGAGATAGCTCATCACCCCGTGCACGAGCGTGCTGTCCTCGGCCGCGCCGAGGGCGTCCGCGAGCTCGGTCGCCGCGGCCTCGCCCCGGGCGGCCGCCCAGGCGGCGGTCTCGCGCTGCCACTCCACGGGGCGGATCCGCCCGACCAGGCCCAGGACGTCCACTGCGCTTCCCGACGACGGGTCGGGCCGCTCCGGCACGGTAGCTCCGGTCGCCTCGACCCAGCGGATCAGCACCTCGACGCCCACCGCTGTCGGCTCCGCGGTGCCGCCGCGCGGCGTCGGCAGACCGACCTCGTCCCTCGGGGCAACATCCTTGCGGACGACGAGTCCGCACTCCTCGAGGCGCTCGAGCATGTCGTGCACCGATGAGATCAGGAACCGGTGTCCCCACCCCTCGTTCGGCCCGAGGAGTGCCTCGGCGAGGGCCGCACCGAAGTCGTCGATATCGAGCGGGTAGTCGGTCGCCCGGGCGCCCAACAGCGCCGCGACGAGGCTGAAGGACTCCTCCTCGAGGGCTCCCTCGACGGTGTGCGCACCGGTCGCATACCTGCCGTCGATGCCCTCCACCAGGCACGCGTCGGCGAGCCGATCGACCCGCTCGACCGGGTCGAGCTTCGAGAACGCGCCGACGGCGACCAGCTTCCCCCGCTGCCGCCGGACCACCCTCGCCCGCAGCGCGACCCGCAGCAGCCACTCCAGATCGGGGAGGTCGTCGATCGATCGCACCGACGTGCCGGGCGGCCCCGCCACGGTCTCGACGTCGAGCTCCGAGGCCAGCGCGAGGGCGTCGGCGACCCGAGGGTTGCCCTTGGCGGTGAGGGTACGGCCGGGCGCGGCGCAGAACGCGGCGAGCCGGTCCATCCGGGCGAGGACCGGCGCGGTGGCCGCCGAGTGGGCGACCTCGCCCGGGGTGGGCCGGCGCAGGGGCGGCAGGCCGAGGTCGCCGTCGTCGCCCGCGCCCAGAAGGTCATCGATCTCGTCGGGGCCCATCTCGTTCAGCTGCCTGGCCAGTGCGTCGAGCTCGTCGCGCCCGGTCGGCAGGTCCTCCGCAGCTCCGACGCCGCTCATCAGGGCCTTCGCCATCCCGAAGTTCGCCGGGTCCGCCATGGCCCGCTCGACGTCGCGACGTCGCCGCGAGCACCAGCTCTGCAGCTCCTCGGGGCCGGCACCCTCGAGCAGCCCCCGGGCCGCGAGGAAGACGAAGAACTGGCCCAGCGAGGCGAGAAAGCCCTGCGCGTAGCCCTTCGGGAGCGAGAGCTTGCGGGGACACCAGGAGAGCGCGAACTCGGCGAGGTCGGCCACCGGCCACGTCGTGAGCTCCCCGTCGGCGTAGCCGATCTTCCAGTCGAGGGCGACGCCGACGTCCGACGGGTCGGCGGTCGGCGCGTGGGCGCCGGCCCACCCGGCGAAGTCGTCGAGCAGCTCGTCGCGGCGTCGCTCGAGGACGTCCACGTCGTCCTCGTCGTCCTCGTCGTCCTCGGGATGGGTACCCATGGCCGCTGAGGATGCCACCCGCGGGGGCCGCCGCCTTCAGCGCAGCAGGAGCTGGACGAACGCGGCCAGGCCGACCACGACGATGATCCCGCGCAGCACCAGGGGCGACAGGCGGCGGCCGATCAGCGCACCCACCACACCACCGACGATCGAGCCGCCCGCGATGAGCCCGACCACCGGCCAGGACACCGGCGCGACCACGGCGAACACGATCCCCGACACCAGGTTGGCCAGCGACGCCAGGATGTTCTTGACGGCGTTGTGCCGCTGCAGCTCGTCGTCGAGCAGGATGCCGAGGAAGCCCATGAGCAGCACGCCCTGCGCGGCACCGAAGTAGCCGCCGTACATCCCGGTGCCGAACACGGCGCCCACCAGCGACGGACGCACCGCGGTGCGGGGCTCACCGGTCGGACGCCGCGCGGCCACCCGCCGCGACACCCACGGTCCGACCACGACGAGGACGACGGCCAGCGCCACGAGCACCGGCACCACCGCGTCGAACGCCCTCGAGGGCAGCACCAGGAGCAGCAGGGCGCCGACCAGGCCTCCGAGGACGGTCGGGACGGCCAGCCGCAGAACCCTCCCCCGCAGGCCCGTCAGCTCGCGCCGGTATCCGATCGCCCCGGTCACCGAGCCCGGGACCAGGCCGAGCCCGTTGGACACGTTGGCGGTCAGCGGCGGGAAGCCGAGCGCCAGCAGCACCGGGAACGTGACCAGGGTGCCGGAACCGACGACCGTGTTGATCATCCCGGCCCACACTCCGGCGACCGCGATGATGGCCGCCCCGCCGATCGTCACCCGGCGATCATCGCCCACCTACACCGGGCCGCTCCCGTGGTCGGCGACGCAAGAGAGCAGTCTCACCGGCAGAACGCTCTCTCCGTGGACGAGGTCACCATGCGAGAGCGATCGTCAGGTGCGGCACGCCGCGACGGCGGGGGCCGGGCTGGTGGGGTCGAGTTGGACGGCGGCCAAGCAGGCGTCGAGCAGATCGATCACGTGCTGCTCGCGCTGCTCTCGGTTCGCGCTGTGGGAGGAGACGACCCACAGGAACTGAGTCATCGCGATGTTGAGCGGCACGAGGTGGCGCCAGCAGGTGGCCAGCCGCCCGCGGGTGTCATCTCCGGCCGCGACCGGTGGGCTGTCGACTCGGCGCCGCAGACGCCGGAAGTAGCGATGGTCCGGGTCGAGGGCGAGCGCGGCGTCGGCGATCACACCGAGCACGATCGGCCGCACCGGCCGGGAGAGTCCGCGCCCGGCACCGACCAACGTCGGCGCGCGGCTGAGCAGCCGTTGGCGGGTGGTGGTGCACAGCTCGTCGTTGATACGCCAGGCCACCACCGCCACCGCAGGGTGGGTGCACTCGGGAAGATCGCTGAAGCTTTCCCCCGCGAACATCGACACGTACTCCATCAGGCAACTGCCCGAGACCTCGCCGCCACGGCGTCCTCGATGCGGCCCGACACCGAGTCGCGGTGCGGGCGTGCCACCCGGGTGATCCGCGAAGTTCGTGGCGTGGCTCGATGGCTTCATCATCACCATCCCCCTTTGGCGCGATTCGCCGCCCTCAGGCGAGGTATCGGAAACGCTACCGCGATCTCGACCTTGACGGCCATCGCGCCGGGCTGGCGTACTGCACCGGGCGCTTTGCCGATCACGGGCCGTGCCGGGATGGCGAGGGGAGACGGCAGGAATGGTCGCGCGACTGGTCAATGTCATCGTGCTCGGGTTCGTGCTCAGCCTGGACAACTTCCGCACCTCGGTGCTGCTGGGCCCGCTGCGGATGCGCCGGGCGCGCATGGTGCTGGTCGCGGTCAACTTCGGGCTCTGGGACGGGCTGGCGCCGCTGCTGGGCCTGGTGATCGGGCACTACGTCGGGGACGCGATCGGGCCGATCGCCGACTTCGTCGGACCGCTGGCGCTGCTGGGCTACGGCGCCTATCTGCTGGTGCGGGCCTGGCGTGTCCCCGCCCCCGGCGAGGGCGAGGAGGAGTTCGAACAATCCTGGACCCTGTTCGGCCTGCCGCTGCCGCTGAGCGTCGACAACATCGTCGCCGGCACCGGGCTGGGGCTGCTCGGGTTCTCCCCCTGGCTACCGGCGATCATCTTCGCGGTCATCACCGCGGTCATGTCGCTGATCGGGCTGGTGCTCGGCCGCCTGGCGTTCCGACTGGTCTCCAACCGCATCAACATCCGGTACGAGGTCGTCACCGGCGTCGCCCTGGTCATCGAAGCCGTCGTGCTCTTCCTCCTTGCCGGCGGAGGCGACTGACCGATCGGTCCACCAGACCGCGTTCACCACCGCCATCCCACTCCCTCAGCCGCGATGACGCAGCTTCGAGAGCCATCGGCCGGCGACCTTCGCCAACGCCTGCTCGGGGTCGTCGCGCCGTTCGCGCGGGTCGGTTCCGCGCGCCCAGGCGAGCTCGGCCTCGGAAGGCCGCCGGAACAGCCACGTCGAGAACCGTCGCCACCCCCGCTGGGGCAGCGTCGTGGCCCACGCCATCGCGCCCAGGAGGACGACGAGGAACCCGACCACCGCACCGGCGGCGGTCAGGGCCCCCATCGGCGGCACGAAGCGCGCGGCGGGCGTGGTCGGCGGGGTGCTGGTGGTGACGACGACTCGCGGCGGCTGCCCCGCGGGCGTCTCCAGTTTCGTGATCGCCGCGCTGAGCGACCCGACGATGCCGTTCGCCTCTGCGGTGGCCGCGGCGGGGGAGGCGGCGCGGACGTCGAGGTTCAGCACGGTCGAGTCCGAGACCGCGGTGGCCGTGACCTCCGGGCGCAGCGCGGCGACGGTGGTCCCGGAGCTCGACGCGGCGGGCCCGAGGACGGCGTCGCTCGTGGCGAGCGCGGCGTACGTCGGCATCTGGTTGGTGATGTACGAGTTCATGGTCGACGCGGAGTCCGACGACGCCGGGGCGCCGCTCGCGTCGGAGATCACCAGCTGCGCGCTGGAGCTCACGGCCGAGCGGTCGAGGTGGAGGTCGAGGAGCAGCCCACCGAGGGCGCCCACGACCACCAGGACCACCAGCACCCACCGGGCCGACCGCAGGGTCGCCCTCACGTCCGTCCACCGCATCGTCATCAGTGTGCCCAACGATCCTGACGGTTCCGTGAGACGGCCCCGGTGTCACGTCCTCCGGTCCGGTGACCGCCCTCGCTCCACACCGGCAGGTCTCGCCGGATCACGAGCGGTCTGGCCACCGTCACAGGCGCCGACGGCTCGAGTGATCCAGTCGTCGGCAGGGAAGGGATGGGCGGTGCCGTCGGGGTGTCGGTAGAGGCGGCACGCGAGTCCGTAGTCGGTGCGGCCGGTGGCCGTCGGGTCGACGTCGACTCCGTCGATGCGCAGGGTCGGCGAGCCGAGGAAGCGTTCCCGGACCGCGTGCTCGGAACTCTCGATCCGGACCAGCCGCAGCGGCGCGGTCACCCCGGCGTCGTGCAGGAGCCACCGCAGGTGCGGCAGGAACGCCTGGTGGCTCGGGCAATCCTCGAGGTAGAGAACCTCCACCCGCACACCGCTACCGCGGCCCGTGGTGGTCACAGAACCATCCTGCTCCACACCGGCGGGCGCCCCGGTAACACTCGAGGACGACGGCGCGATCGTCAGGCACCAGCCGCGTATGGCGGCCGTGAACCCCGCGGGGGAAGCCATGACGCAGGCAGTGAACGTCCGACCCGGGACCGTGACCGCAGCCCAGGTGATCATCTGGGTGGTCAGCGCGCTGGCGGCGCTGGGGAGCCTGCTGATGCTGGTCCTCGGCGTCATCGGGCTGATGTCGGGCGCCTCGGTCGCCGCGAGCGCGGCGGGCACCGAGGCCTCCGGGTTCGGCGCCGCGTTCGGCGGGCTGATCGGGTTCTTCTCCGGCGGCCTCATCGCCGTCGCCGTGATCTCCCTGGCCTTCGTCGGACTGTGGTTCTGGATCGCCTCCGCGCTCGGTCGCGGCAGCCGGGCCGCCCGCGTCGTCGCGACCGTGTTCTGCGGCATCGACCTGGTCTGGGGCCTGATCGCGCTCCTCGGGTCGCTCGCCGACCGCGGGGGCGCCCCGGTCCTCGCCGCCCTGTTGGCGCTCGTGCTCCCGGCGACGCTCATGGCGCTCCTGTGGGGCGCGGAGAGCTCCCGCCGCTTCTTCGACGGCGTCCCCGCCTCCGCCACCCCGGCTCCGGTGTCGCCGCCGGTCGGGTTCGCCCAGCCCCTGTACGGCCAGCCCCAGTACGGCCGGCCCAGGTTCCCCCAGCAGCAGTCGAGCCGGCAGCAGTTTCCGGAGGGTGTCACCGCACCGATGAGGCTCCCAGCGCCGCGCTGTGGGACCTGCCAGGCCGAGCTCCACCAGGGCTGGGCGCACTGCGGGGCGTGCGGGGCGCCGGTGACCCCGCCCCGTCCGGTCGGCGCCTGACCGCCGGACGGATCATCCGACCCGGCGGTCGCGGCCCTCCCACTCCCGGTCGCGGAGCTCCTTCTTCTGGATCTTGCCCGTCGAGGTCTTGGGCAGCTCGGTGATCTCGACGGCGACGGGGCGCATGAAGCCGGCCAGGTGCTCCGTGGCGAAGGCCAGGATGTCGTCCTCAGTGGCGTCCGCGTTGGGGGTCAGTTCGACGAACGCCTTCGGACGCTCACCCCACTTGTCGTCAGGGGTGGACACCACCGCGACCTCGGCGACCGCGGGATGCTCGGCGAGGGCCTGCTCGACGACGATCGTGGAGATGTTCTCGCCGCCGGAGACGATGATGTCCTTCTTGCGGTCCCGCAGCTCGATGTAGCCGTCGAGGTGGCGGACCGCGAGGTCGCCGGAGTGGTACCACCCGTCGCCGAGGGCCTCCTCGGTCTGTTCGGGGTCATCGAGGTAGCCGGTCATGACGTTGTTGCCCCGCATCAGGACCTCGCCGAGGGTCTCGCCGTCCGCCGCCACCTCCTGGCCGTCGTCGTCGACCACCCGGACCGGCTCGGCGATGACGTAGTGCACGCCCTGGCGGCCCAGGAGCTGGGCCTGTTCGTCCAGCGGGAGATCCTCCCACCCCGGCTGGCGCTCGCAGATCATGTAGGGCCCGTAGAGCTCGGTGGACCCGTAGACGTGGACGGGGCGGATCCCGGCCTCGGCCAGGCGGGCGAACAGCTCCGCGTTGGGTGGGGAACCGGACACCGTGGTGATCACTTCCCGGTCCAGGGGATGGGCGTTCTCGTGGTCGAGCAACGAGGTCTGCACCGTCGGGGCGCCGTTGTAGTGCGTCACGCCCTCGGCGTCCATCAGCTCCCAGATGCGCCCGGCGTCGACCTTGCGCAGGCACACGTGGCGTCCGCCCACCGCGCACACGGCCCACGTGAAGCACCACCCGTTGCAGTGGAACATGGGTAGCGTCCACAGGTAGATGCTCTCGGGGCCCAACCCGGTCTCCACGACCTCGCCGAGGGCGTTGAGGTAGGCGCCGCGGTGGTGGTAGGCCGCGCCCTTGGGCTGCCCGGTGGTGCCCGAGGTGTAGTTGACCGAGATCGGCTCGTCCTCGTCCTCGAGCACGACGGGCAACGCGTCCGCCGACCCGCCCGCGAGGAAGTCCTCGTACGGGTCCCCCTCGGCGCCGGTGTCGTCGATCCGCACCACCCGCTCGACCGAGGAGTCCGCACCGTCGTCGACGAGGTGCTCGTACCCGTGGTCGACGAACACCAGGCGTGCCCCGGAGTGCGTCAGGATGAAGCCGACGTCGTCGGCGGTGAGCCGGTAGTTGATCGCGACGAGTACCCCGCCCGCAGCGGGGACGCCGTAGTGGGCCTCGAGCAGCGCCGGGATGTTCGGGGCGATGAACGCGACCCGGTCACCCTTCTCGAGCCCCGCGCCCTGCAGGGCCGACGCCAGGCGCCGCACCCGTTCGGCCAGTTGCCGGTAGGTATAGCGGCGGTCCTCGTGGACGACCGCCACCTTGTCCGGGTACACGAACTCGCTGCGCCACAGGAACGTGACCGGATCGAGCTCGCTGCGGTGAGCGCGACGGACCTGGGCCGAGTTGCTGATCTCCGTCACGTCGCCATGCCCCCAGGTGAAGTGCCTGGAACCACCCGGCCCCGGTGCTGGAGGCTGTGGCTCGGATCACAGCCATCGTAGTCGAGTGAGCGGGCGACCTCTCCCTAGGAGACTGCTGAATTAAGCGGGGTGTCGGGCGAGGATCTTGGCCGGTGGGCTGGGATCCTGGTCTGGTGCAGGGCCACTCGGATGATCAGCGTGAGTTGCTGGATGTGGAGTCGCTGGCTGGTCATCTGATCAAGCCGGGCAGCGTGTTCGGGTTTTTGACCGCTCACCGGGGTCGGTTGTTCCCGCCGGGGCTGTTCGAAGATCTGTTCCCCAGTCAGCGGGGCCGACCGAGTGTGCCCGGCGAGGTCGTCGCGACGGTGCTGGTGCTTCAGTCCCTGCACCACCTCTCCGACCGGGAGGCGATCGAGGCGCTGACGTTCGACCTGCGCTGGAAAGCCGCGTGCGGGTTGGCGGTCACCGACACCGCGTTCGACCCCTCGACGTTGACCTACTGGCGGCGTCGGTTGGCGTCCTCGGCCCGCCCGCAGCGCATCTTCGAGGTCGTCGCCGAGGTGATCGCCCAGACCGGCGCGGTGGCGGGTAAGACCCGCCGGGCGCTGGACTCGACGATCCTCGACGACGCGGTCGCCCGCCAGGACACCGTGACCCAGCTGATCGCCGCGATCCGCCGGGTCGCCCGCGAGGTTCCCGGCGCGGCCGAGATCGTCGAGTCGCGGACCTCGGGACATGATTACTCCCGCCCGGGTAAGCCCGAGATCGCCTGGGACGACCCGCAGGCTCGCGACGAGCTGGTCTCGGCGCTGGTCGGCGACGCGCTGGCGGTGCTGGCCGGGCTCGAGGAGCTCTACCCCGCCAGCGAGGGGCTCGCCGACAAGCAGTCCGAAGCGGTGGCGTTGTTGGCGCTGATCGCCGGGCAGGACGTCGAGCCGGCCGAGGGCTCGGATGGCACCGATGGTCGGTGGCGCATCGCGCGGCGGGTCGCCCCGGACCGGGTGGTCTCGGTCGTGGATCCCGACTCCCGGCATGCCCACAAGACCCGCGAGCGCCGCCAGGATGGCTTCAAGGCCCATGTGGTCGTCGAACCCGACACCGGACTGATCACCGACACCGCGCTGAGCAAGGCCACCGGGGCGGACAACAGCGACGCCACCGTCGGGATCGCCCTGCTCACCGGCGACCCCACCCTCGGCGACGACCAGCCCGTGGAGGTGCTGGGCGACTCGGCCTACGGCACCGGCGACGCGCTGGCCGCGCTGAACGAAGCCGGGCACGACCCGGTGATCAAGCCCTGGCCGCTGCGGCCCGCGGTCCAGGGCGGGTTCACCCTCGATGACTTCGCCATCAACGACACCGGCGACACCGGCGACACCGTGACCTGCCCGAACGGGATCACCCGCCCGATCAACCCCAAGGGCGCGGCCAACTTCGGCGCCGCCTGCCGCGGCTGCCCGCTGCGCGAGCGCTGCACCACCTCACGGCGGGGCCGCAAGCTCGTGCTCGGGCCCCACCACAAGCTGCAGCGCGCTCATCGCGCCCGCGCCGCCACCGCGGAACACCTCGAGACCTACCGGCGCCACCGGCCCATGGTGGAACGCTCCCTGGCCTGGTTGACCCGCGGCGCCCGACGCGTCCCCTACCGCGGCGTGAGCAAGAACAACGCCTGGCTGCACCTCCGGGTCGCCGCGGTCAACCTGCGCCGCCTGCTCGCCCTGGGCCTGCACCACCACGGCACCTGGGCACTGGCCTAGGGCGTGTCTCCTGATTCATGCGCGGGTCCAGAGGATGAGGCTGGCCAGTAGGACGCCGCCGCGGTAGTTGCGGGCGGTCTTGTCGTAGCGGGTGGCGATCCCGCGCCACTGCTTGAGCCGGTTGAAGCAGCGTTCGACGACGTTGCGCTGCTTGTAGAGCTCGCCGTCGAAGGCGTACGGGCGGCCGGGTCCCCGGGCGCGCCGGCGGGCGAGTTGGTCGTCGCGCTCGGGGATGGTCGCCTTGATCCCCCGGGCTCGAAGCGCTCGACGGGTGCTGGGGTGGGAGTAGGCCTTGTCCGCGAGCAGCCGATCGGGCCGCTGGCGGGGCCGCCCGGGTCGGCCGGTGTGCACCGAGATGGCGTCGAGCACCGCGAGCAGTTGCGGGTTGTCCCCGGCCTGACCTGCGGTGATCGTGAAACTCAGCGGCAGGCCGCGCCCGTCGCAACACAGATGCACCTTCGTCGACAGGCCGCCGCGGGAACGCCCGAGGGCGTGGTCAGCCGGCTCGACGAACCGCGTTGGCTCGGCCGGTTTCTTGTAATTCGGTCCGGCCCCCTGTGTCGTCCGCGGCGGTCTCGGAGACCTCCGGATCGCTCGTCGGGGCGATCTTCGGTGCGCCCGCGGCGTGCTGGTGGGCGCGGGCGATGGTGGAGTCCGCGCTGACCAGCCACTCGAGCTCGCCGGCGATCTCGGCGTCGCCGTGGGCGGCGGCGAGCAGCGTGTCGAGCGTGCCGTCACCCGACCACCGGTTGAGCCGCTTCCAGGTGGTCTGCCACGGCCCGAACTCCGCGGGCAAATCCCGCCACGGCGACCCGGTCCGGTAGCGCCACAGGATCGCCTCGAGGACCTGCCGGTGATCACGCCACTGCCCACCCCGGCATCCCGCCGAGCTGGGCAAAAGCGGCTCGATCAACGCCCACGCCTCGTCTGAAATCTGCTCCGTCCTGGCCACGATCGACATGCTCGCCGACCAGCGGGCCAAGATTCAGGAGACACGCCCTAGGCCCCGAAAACCCCGCCCGAGCCCACAGCACCGGCCCGAGGCGCCCGTCCTCGACACCCACCGCCCGCACGCCACCCTCACCCGCGGGCGAAGCGGCCCTCTGCCGCACACCCTAAGCGCTGACCACAGCACGACTGCCAAAGCGCCCCACCCACCCAGCACCCACTTCTTCAGCAGTCTCCTAGTCGCCACGGCAGCGGGCCGCGACCAGCCGTCTATGCTTCCCCGCGGTTCGGGGGAACCTCGGCGTGAGGCGTTGATGGCGGAGCAGTTCGGCCCCTACCGGGTGGGGACGCGGCTCGGGCGCGGCGGGATGGGCGAGGTCCACGAGGCCTTCGACACCGTCCGCGAGCGCACCGTCGCCCTCAAACGGCTCCTCGCCGACGACCAGGACGACCCCGACGTGCGCGAACGCTTCCGCCGGGAGTCCCGGATCGCCGCGCGGCTCGACTCCCCGCACGTCGTGCCGATCCACGACTTCGGCGTGATCGACGGGCGCATGTTCATCGACATGCGCCTGGTGCGGGGCCGCGACCTTGGCTCGCTGCTCGCCGCCGAGGGGCCGTTGCCTGCGGAGCGCGCCGTCGGGATCGTCGAGCAGGTCGCCGACGCGCTCGACGCGGCCCACCAGGCCGGGATCGTGCACCGCGACGTCAAGCCGTCGAACGCCCTGCTCGCCGCGCGCGACTTCGTCTACCTCGCGGACTTCGGCATCGTCCACGTCCGCGAGGCGACGAACCAGCCACGGCTGACCGCGACGGGCTCCTCGCTCGGCACGCCGTCCTACATGGCGCCGGAGCAGCTGCGCGCCGATCCGTTCGACCACCGCCTCGACGTCTATGCGCTCGGGTGCGTGCTCTTCGAGTCCCTGGTGGGGCGCCCGCCGTTCGTGGGTGAGCGGATGGCGGTGATGCTGAGCCACCTCCACGACGCGCCGCCCCGCCCGTCGTCGCTCGCGCCCGCCGTGCCGTCCGAGCTCGACGACGTGGTGCTGGGCGCGCTCGCGAAGGACCCGGCGGAGCGCCCGGCCTCGGCCGGCGAGCTGGCGGGGGCCGCCCGTGCGGTGCTCGAGCGGCTGAGCTCCTCGACCGAGGCACGCACCTACGACGTCCACACCGTTCCTTCTCGGCCCGAGCCGGCTCGGGCGGCGCCGCCGGCCCGGCGCGCCGCTCCTCCGGTCGTCCCCGGTCGCATGCCTGCACCGGTACCACTCGGGCCGATGAGCGTCCCACCGCGAGGTCCCGACGGTGCCGTGCGCTCGCCCGGGGTGCCGTCCCCCGCCGGGCCCACCGACCCGTCCGCCGCCCCGCCCGCCGCCCCGCCCGCGGGTCCGGCGCCGGCGGTCCCGCAGCCGCGGGCCGGCAGCGGGCCGGTCCACCCTCCGTCCGAGCCGCGTCCGGACGTCGAGAGCGGCCTCGGCAACGTGGCGCTGGTCCTGGCGGTGCTGGTGGCGCCGGTGGGCCTGGTCCTCGGCGTCGTGGCGCGTCGACGGGGTGATCGGCGCGGGGCACTGGCGATCGTTCTCGGGGCGGTGCTGACAGTGGCCGCGGTCGCGATCGGGTACGTCCTCGTGCGGACGCCGGTGGTCTCGGCGAGCGCGGTGGCGGGCCAGATCGTCGCGCAGTCGGGACTCGCTCCGGGCCAGGTGACCTGCCCGGATGCGCTCCCAGCCCGGGTGGGCGCCTCGGTGGTCTGCACCGCGACGGGCGGCGGCGGCACGCAGTCCCTGCGGGCGACGGTGACCTCGGTGAGCGGGAACCAGGTGCGGTTCGACATCGTCGCTCAGTGATGTCCGCGGTCTCGGATGTAACTCATTCGAGTGTCGGCGCGATGACGGCTCCGTGGCCCCGATCACGTGGGGCGAACGGGGGGATCGATGACGCTGGCGAACGGTGCACCCGGAGCAGCTCGCCCCGGGCAGGGTGAGGGGCCGCCGCGGGCCGGGCAGGGCACGCCGCAATCGGGCATCCCGACGCAGGGCGCGCCCGGACACCCCGGCCCGATGCCGCCCCGCCCGAGTGGGCCCTTCTCCGCACCGCCTGGATCTGTGCCCCCTCCCCGGCCGACGCCGGGAGGTGCTCCCGCTCAGCGGTCGCCGCTGGTCGAGTCACCTCCAGCTCCTGAGGACGACCGCACCTCCCTGGTCGAGCGCCCGGAGCCGTCGGCAGCGGACCGGTGGAAGAAGGCGCGGGCTGCCCTGGCCAAGCGTGGGCCGACGCGGTGGGGGCTGCTCGGGGCGCTGGCCGTGGTCCAGGCGTTCGTGCTGTTCAGCGCGGTGATGTGGTGGGTGGGGTCGAGCGCTCCGTCGGCCAGCGCGACGATGGCCCCAATGACGTGGACCGGGATCGTCCACGACGTCGGCGCCGCCGGGGTGAACCTGCGCGCCGAGCCGCAGGTCCGGCCCGATGACGCGCGCGACACCGCCGCCCGGGGGGCGCGGCTGGCGCTGTCCTGTGGCGAGACCGGGGACGTCGTGGCCAATGGGCCCGTGAAGACGGCTACCTGGTTGAGGACGACGGACGGGCTGTTCGTCTCGATGCTCTACGTCCGGGTCGCCGGGCATTCGTCGATCCCGAGCTGCAACGGGTCCAAGGTCGACGGCCCGCTCCTCGCCCTCACCGACCCGGCCAACCCGCAGCTCCCGCCCCCTCCCGGCACGCAGCTTGGATCGGAGTCTGGCTCTTCAGGTAACGGCAGCCCGCTACAAGCAGCCCCTCCGGGGACCGACGCGGCAGGACCAACGGCGGCGCTGGCCCCCACTGGGCCGGTCGGCGGGGGTGTCGGCACCCCGAGAGCTATGCAGAGCAGCAACGGGTCCGAGGTGCCGCCTAGCCCTCAGGTCAACATCGGGCAGGGCACCGAGGTGGGACGGGGCCAGGCCGCAGCCACCTCCACGGCACCCCCGCCATCAAGTACGACACCGGTCGGGGTGGGACGAGCACATGCCGCCAAACCCCCCCAGAGTTCAAACCCGGACATCACACCGGTCGGCTGAAGTGCTGCGTTCCAACCGCATCACCGTGACGCGGTTGCCCGGGAGGAGTTCATGACGCAGGTCGACCAGGCCGGCGAGCGGCGACCCGCGCCGCCGACGACTGCGCTCGAGGTCCGGGCCGGCACCAACCACCGGCTCGCCCGGCCCGGTGCCGAGTTCGTCGTCGGCCGGGACGAGACGTGCGACCTCCAGGTCCTCGGATCGCAGGTCTCGCGCCGCCACCTCGTCGTCCGATCTGGACCGGTCGGCTGGGAGGTGATCGACGAGAGTCGCAACGGCTCGTTCGTCGGGGACCGGCGCCTGACCCACGAGCCGGTCCGCGGACCCGTCGTCGTCAGGCTCGGCGCCGACGACGCCGCACCCGTCGTCGAGCTCCTCCCCCGGCCCGTGCCGAAGCCGCGCCCGACGCCCGCCCCACCGATGATCCCGGACCAGCGAGGTGCCCCGTCCGCGGCGCAGCGGTCCGGACGGCAGGGGAAGCTCTCCGCGGTCCACGACCTCCGGACCACCCCGCAGCGGCTCACGATCGGCCGGGACCAGCGCAACGACGTCGTCATCGCCGACCTGCTCGCCTCCCGGCAGCACGCCGAACTGGTCCGACGCGGCGACCGGTGGCTGCTCAGCGACCTGAACAGCGCGAACGGCACCTTCGTCAACGGGCAGCGGATCCGGCGGCAGGAGATCGGGCCGGACGACGTCGTCGGGATCGGCCACGCGCTGCTGCACCTCGAGGACGATCGGCTCGTCGAGCACGTCGACAGCGGTGACGTCGGGTTCCGCGCCGAGGGCATCGTCGTGCGGACCCCGAAGGGCAAACAGCTCCTCGACGACGTCGGGTTCGCGCTGGAGTCCAAGAGCCTCCTCGCCGTCGTGGGTCCCAGCGGGGCGGGCAAGTCGACGCTGCTCCGGGCGTTGACGGGGTTCCGGCCGGCCGACGAGGGCCGCGTCGAGTACGCCGGACGCGACCTCTACGCCGACTACGACGAGCTGCGCCAGCGCATCGGACTCGTGCCCCAGGACGACATCCTGCACCCGCAGCTGACCGTCCGACGGGCGCTGGGCTATGCCGCCGAGCTGCGCTTCCCCGACGACCTCGGCGCCGCCGAGCGCACGGCGCGCGTCGAGGAGGTGATCGGCGAGCTCGGGCTGACCGGGCAGGCCGACCAGGCGATCCACAGCCTCTCGGGCGGGCAGCGCAAGCGGACCTCGGTCGCGCTGGAGCTGCTGACGCGGCCGTCACTGCTCTTCCTCGACGAGCCGACCTCCGGGCTCGACCCCGGCCTGGACAAGTCGGTGATGCGCACGCTGCGGGGGCTGGCCGACGACGGGCGCACGGTCGTCGTCGTGACCCACAGCGTCGCCAACCTCGACCTGTGCGACCGGCTCCTGCTGCTCGCGCCCGGCGGCACCGTCGCGTTCTTCGGTCCCCCGCGGGAGGCGCTCGCCCACTTCGGCCGCGACGACTTCGCCGACGTGTTCCTCGCCCTCCAGGAGGAACCCGACGCCGACTGGGGCGGCCGGTTCCGGCACTCCCCCGCCCACGCGCGCTACGTCGGGCGGCCGAGCGCGGCGCCGGGCCGGACCGAGCAGCTCGGGTCGACGGCGGGTGCGGCCGCGACCCGCCAGCAGTCAGTGGGCCGCCAGCTCTCGGTGCTCTGCCGGCGCTACCTCGCGGTGATCGCGGCCGACCGCCAGTACATGGTCTTCATGGCCGCCCTCCCGCTCGTGCTGAGCCTGCTCGCGCACGCCCTGCCCGGGGACGCCGGGCTGTCGATGGCCGAGCAGCTCCGCGGGGCGGCCGGGGCGCCCAACAGCCTGTGGTTGGTGCTCGTGATCGGGGCGGCGCTGATGGGGTCGGCGGCGTCGATCCGGGAGCTGGTGAAGGAACGCGAGATCTACCGTCGGGAGCGGGCGATCGGGCTCTCCCGCGGGGCGTACCTGACCTCGAAACTGGTGGTCCTCGGGGTCGTCGTCGGGCTGCAGGCCGTCGTGCTCGGCGTCCTCGGGACGATCGGGCGGCCGCCGCCGGACGCGCCGGTGGTGTTCGGGTCGGCGACGCCCGAGGTCGTCGTCGCGCTGGCCGTGCTGACGGTGGCGAGCATGACCGTGGGCCTTGCGGTCTCCGCGCTGATCGACAATGCCGACCGCGGGATGCCGCTGCTCGTCCTGCTCGCGATGCTGCAGTTCGTCCTCTCCAGCGCGCTGCTGCAGATCGGCGGGCGTCCGGGACTCGGTCAGCTGGCCTGGCTCGTGCCGGCGCGGTGGGGATTCGCGGCGGGCGCGGCGACGATCGGGCTCCCGACCGGACCCGACACCCACTCGCTCTACACCCAGCACGACGCCCTCTGGGACCACGGCGCCGGGACCTGGCTGCTCGACGTGGCCGCCCTTGGCGTTGTCAGCGCCCTCTACGTCGCCGCCACCTGGTGGTTGCTGCGCCGACTCGACCCGCAGCGCCGATGAGCGCGCCGGCGCTCCGGGACGTCGCGCGGGTGACCGCCCGCGACGGGCGCAGTGTCGTCCTTCCCGACGGAGGGTGGGTCGTCGTCGGGCGCGACGAGGGCTGCGCACTCGCGTTCCCCGACGAGGCTCGCCTCTCACGGCGGGCCGTGCACCTGGAGTGGACCGGCTCGGGCGTCCTGATCACCAACCTGAGCGGCACCCACGGGCTCATCGTCGACGCCGACGGGGCGGTGTCCCGGCTGCCGGCCGGGTCGACGGGCGGCGTCCTCGCCCGACGGCGTGCCGACCTCACCGGCCCGGCCTGGGGCGTCTCGCCGTTCGGCGTCTCGGTCCTCGTCGACGCCGAGGCCGCTCCGGCGCCTGCCGTCGAGGAGGCGGTCGGGGCGACGGTCACGCACGAGCCGCTGCGGCTGCGGACGGGGACCAAGGAGTTCGTCACCGCGCTGATGCTCTGCCGCCACAAGCTGCTGGACCCGACGACGACCGCGCCCCCACCACCGGTCCCCGAGCTGACCCGCCAGGTGCTCGAGGCGACCAACAGCTGGCACCTCCTCCATGAGCTCGACACCGACGGGCGTGCGCGCACCCGCCTCACCGGCCGGGTCCACGAGCACCTCAAGGCCCTGCGCGCGAAGATCGTGCGCAGCGGGCTGGCGCCGCGGGGGGTGCGGTTGACGCCGGGCGAGATGGTCGACCTGCTCGTGGCCGCCGAAGCGGTCACGCGGGCCCACCTCGCTCTGCTCGACGACCCGGCCTGGCTGGCCGCGCAGGAAGCGCAGTGGTGGGGCGCGTGAGCGGGGCACCGCCACCCCCGAGCTCGGGGATGGGGTCCGCGTCGCGATCTTCCTAGCGTCGTCCCCATGACCTTGCTGCTCGACCCCACCCGCACTCTTCCCGCCGCCCGCCGGTCGTCACCGGACGCCCTGCGGACCGCGACGCTGGCGCCCGCGGCGGAACCGGAGACCGAGCTCGACCTGGCCCCGCAGCGCACGCCGACCTCGCCCCGCCGCCGGGCGATGCTCCTCGGCGCCGCGGTCGCGATCGCCGGGGCCGCCACCGTCGTCGGGGTGAGCACGCACGCGCCGCTCGCCCCGCTCCCTCCCGCCCCTGCCCCGGTCTCCTCGCCGTCGACGTGCGCCGGCGGGTCCTGCGAGGGCCTCGACCCGACCACCGAGGGCTGCCAGCAGGACGCCCGGACCGTGGGGAGCCGGGTCGTCACCGCGGAGCGCCGGGGACTCGAGGTGCCGGTCGGCCTCATCGAGCTGCGGGCCTCCGCGACCTGCCGTGCGGTGTGGACCCGGTACACCGTCGACCCCACGGCCCCCGTCGGCGAGGTCTCGATCGAGAGCCGCGACGGGCGGTCGGAGCACACCGCGGTCGCCGCGGTCGCGGGTCACCGGCACCTCGGCTACGGCACCACCGCGATGCTCGCCCAGGCCGTTGACGTCCGCGCGCTCGTGTCGCCGCCTCCGGGCGGGGAGCTGCCGAGCGGTGCCACCGCCTGGACCGCCGGGTGGTCGTGAGACCGCGTCCCGGTGACGCGGTTGCTCCCGCCGGTACCCCCGTTCAGCCGGTTCACCCGCACCCCGGTCGCCCACCGCATCGTTGCGGACGCACGAGGGGGACGCGTCGCTCGACCGGCGGGTCCCGCGAACCAGCGAGTCCCTTGGGGGAGACATGAGCGTGCGTCGTACCGTCCTCGGAGTCGTGGCCGGCTCCGCGCTGATCGGGCTACCGGTGCTCACCGCGGGCGTCGCCACGGCGAACCCGTCACCGAGCCACGGGCACCCGTCCGGCAACCAGACCTGCACCACGACCGGGACCGCGACGAACAGCCCGGGGGTGGCGAGCGGCAACCTCGTCCAGGCGCCGGTGTTCGACTGCAGCCAGGTGTTCGGCTCGCCCGACGTCGCCGTCACCGGGCCGTTCGTCACGGCGCCCAGCGCCACAGGCTGAGACCGAGCACCTCGAACGCCCGCGAGCGCCGGGCCCGTGATGTCACCGGGCCCGGCGTTCCGGTGTCCGCGGGCGATCGGCGCTCCATGATCACTTTCTCGTAGCAGATCCGGACGCCCAGCCCTCAATTCCGCGACCGGAAAACGATCTTGGGATCCGAAGGACGCGCACGCATTCGCTGGGCGGACAGAAATGCGCCTGCTGTCCCGCGAATACGAGATGTGTTCCGGCGGCTGGGCACGGCCGCGTTCCCCGGCCTACCGTAGTCCGAGGGCCGGACGCCGTGGTCGCGCGCCGGCCCCGCTCGGGGGTCTCGTGAAACTGCTCGTGTCGGCGGCGGCCGTGGCCGCGCTCGCCTGGCTCGCCGTGCCGTGGGTCTCGATCGCGCGCCGAGGCACGCTCGATCACTGCGCGCTCGAGGCCATGCGCCGTGAGGTCGTGGTCCCAGCCCCGCGGCGTGCGCCCGACGACACGCCGGTCCGCGACGTGGTCCACGCGCCAGCGCGGAGAATGCCCGACTCCGCGACCTGATATGTGCGGTAAACAATCATCTTGGACGCTCCCGTGACCGCGTGCGACCGGACGAGGACGAAGGAGTGGTTCCACCTTCATGCATCTGAGGCCTGATCGCGCGCTCACGACTGCGGGAACGCCTTCCTTGCTCTGATCGAGATAATCGCGGGGCAACTGCAGCCCGTTCGGCCGAATCGCGGCGCGTTCTCGCTTCTCTATGATCGACTCGCACTCACGGCTGGGTGCTCGTGGGTGACCTCGGGGGGGTACCGCTTCGCATGGAGACGCTGAGCCCAGCACTGGCGCACGACATCGGGCATGAGCTCGCGACCATCTCCTTCCTCGTCTCGGCGGTCCGCGCCGATCCCGCGCTCCACGCCGACAGCCACCGCCGCCTGCGCCTGATCGAGCGCGAGGTCGAGCGGCTCCAGGAACTGGCGGGCCTGCGGAGCGAGGAGGGACCCACACCGGAGGTTTCGCTGCCGGGTCTGCTCGCCGAGGTGGCCGATCCCCTCGCGATGCGCGGCCCGGCGACCGTGATCACCAGCCCCTCTCCCGAGGTGCGCCTGCACGTCGACGCCCGGGCGCTCTGGCGGCTGGTCTCCAACCTGGTGCACAACGCGGTGCGCGCCGCGGGTCCCGCGGGCACGGTTCGCCTCCTGGTCCGGCCCGGCCCCCCGCCGACCATCGAGATCCACGACGACGGGCCGGGCTTCGGCGCCGGGCCCTCGGGTCACCGCGGACTCGGGCTGCAGACTTCGCGCACGCTCGCCGCCCGTTGCGACGCCTCGGTGACCTTCGGCCCTGCCGACGGGGGTGGAACGGTCGCCAGAATCTCCTTCGGGACCTCGACCCTCGCGATTCCCCCCGTTCACGACGAGGGAGCGTGACCCATTGACCGACATCGTCATCGCCGACGACCACGCCGCGTTCGCCGACGCGCTGGCCGCCGCCCTCGAGAACCACGGCATGACGGTCGTGGCGGTCGAGCGCACCCTCGGGGGCTGCGTCGCCGCCACCGGACGCTGCCGCCCGGAGCTCTGCGTGGTGGGCCGCTGGTTCGACGACGGGGACGCCCTCGAGGTCCTGCCCGCGCTGCATGTCGCCTCACCGGCGACCCGGGTGGTCGTCCTGTCCGCCGACCAGGACCGCGGGACCCCGCAGACGGTGCTCGACGCCGGGGCGCACGGCTTCGTGCACAAGACGCGCGGCGTCTCGGCGCTGCTCGACGCGCTCGCCCGCGTCGCCGCGGGCACCGTGGTCGTCGAGATCCCCCCGCGGTGGGCGGGCGCGAAGGAGCGCCCCACCGAGCACGTCCGCCACCCGGTCACGCCGCTCACCGGGCGGGAGTACGAGTGCCTCGGGCTCCTGGTGGAGGGAGCGAGCACCGCGCAGATGGCGGGGCGCCTCGGCGTCGGGACCAACACCGTGCGCTCCCACGTGCAGGCGCTGATGACCAAGCTCGGCGTGCACACGCGCCTGGAGGCCGCCGCCTACGCGGTCCGCCACGGCCTCGTCGAGACGGCCGCGGTCGAGCGGCGCGCCTGACCCCGGGAGCCGCTCTGCCGGACGTGTGCACCGTGCGACACGCTCGGGTTCCTCTGCTGCAGATGCACGAAGACCCCGGACCCCCACCGGGACACCATGGGCCTCATGCTCCGTGCGACGTCACTCTTCGCGAACCGCTGACCCGGGCGCCCCCACATGTCCTCCCCCGGCGCCGTCCCGGGTCCCCGGGCCGTCGCGATCCCGCTCTGGAACCTCCCGCATGGCGCACTCGACGTCGCTGCCCACGCCGGGTCGATCGACGAGGTCTCGCCCGAGGCCCTGCGCATCGGGCCCTTCGGGAGCGTGCTGTCCGTCGCGCGGGACGGGGTCGACGCGACCGCGATGGCGACGCTGCGGACCACCGGGCTCGTGCTGATGCCGAGCATCTCCAACCGGGTCGACGGTCACCGCAGCCCCGACGTCGTGTCCACGATGATCCACGACCCGGCCCGCACCGCCCGCCACGTCCAGCTGATCTGCGACCTGGTGGCGGCGCAGGACTACCAGGGCGTCGACGTCGACTACCAGGGGCTGCGCCGCGAGGACCGCGCCGCCTTCAGCCGCTTCGTCACACGGCTGGCCGGTGCCCTGCACGAGCGCGACCGCCGGTTGTCGGTGACCGTGTACGCCAAGTCCGCGGAACGCCTCGACGAGCGGCCGACGCTGAGCCAGGACTACGCCGCCCTGGGCCTGGCCGCCGACGAGCTCCGGTTGATCACGTGGGACTTCCACGACGCGACGACCGTGCCCGGTCCCCTGGCGCCGGTGGACTGGGTCGAGGCCGTGCTCGTCCACGCCGTCGGGCGGGTCCCGGCGGGGAAGGTCCTGCTCGGCGTCTCGGCGTCCGGCTACGACTGGACGCGGCGGAGGGCGGTGCGGGTCGGCCGGTCGCAGGCGGTCGCGCTCGCCGAGCGCTACGCCGCGGGGCCGGTGGAGTTCGACCCGCTCGGGGAGGCCCCGTGGTTCCGCTACCTCGACGAGCACGGCACCGCGCACGAGGTGTGGTTCGAGGACGCGCGCAGCGTGGCGGTCAAGCGGCGAGCCGCCACGGCCTGCGGCGTGCGGGGCATCGTGCTGTGGATGTCGGCGACGCCCGACGCCGACGTGTGGGCCGAGCTGGCCGCGCCCCGGTGACGGGTGTCCGCGTCGGCGTGCCAGGCGCTCGGGTCGTCTTGGGCTGCGCCTCGTGCGTGCGTTTCCGCCCTGGGGCACGGAAACACACGCACGAGGCGCAGCCGAATGCGTCGCCCGGCCCAACTCCGCCCGTCCGCGGTGCGTCGCGGTTGTGCCCGGCGGGTTGGGTGGTCACCCTCCGCCCGTGAGGGAACGTGGCACCGTCGCCGGACGGGCCCACGCGCTGGGCCGGGTCATCGCGATGGTCAACGACAAGGGCGGGGTCGGGAAGACCTCACTGGTCGCGAACCTGGCCGGTCAGCTCGCGGCGGCCGACTACCGCTGCCTGGTGGTCGACCTCAACCGCCAGGCCAACCTCGCCGACGACCTCGGCTACCGCGACGGCGACGACGACGACCAGGGCGCGAGCCTGGTGCTGAGCATCCTCACCGAGACGCCGCTGGCACCCGTCGAGGACGTGCGCCCGGGACTCGACGTCGTGCCGGGAGGAGCCCGGCTCGCCGACCTCGTCCCGCTGATGGTGTCGCGCCTGCAGGAGCGGGGCCGGGCGGCCTTCGACGTGCTCGCCGAGGTGCTGGCGCCGACCGCGGCGCCCTACGACGTCGTGTTCGTCGACTGCCCGCCCGAGTCGACGATCCTCACCGACCTCGCCCTGACGGCCGCCCGGTGGGTCGTGATGCCGACCAAGTCCGACGTCGGGGGGCTCGTGGGCATGCGGCTGGTCGCCGAGCGCTTCGCCGTCGCCCGCGAGCGCAACCCCGAGCTGACGCTCCTCGGCGCGGTCCTCTTCGCGACGGGCTCCCGATCGCGACGTGTCCACGCCGAGGTCCGCGGGGCGGTGGAGAGCGCGTTCGGCGGTCACTCGCCCCTGTTCACGACGGCCATCCGGCACGCCGAGCGCAGCGCCCAGGACGCGCGCCGGCTGGGCAAGCTCGCCCACGAGCTCGAGCTGGAGGTGGCGGCCCAGCCCGCCTGGTGGGCGTCGCTGCGCGACGGGACGGCCGCCACCCCGCGCCTGTCGGCGGCGGCGGCCGGGGTCGCGGCCGACTACCGCGACCTGGGCGTCGAGCTGCTGACGGTGCTGCGTGCCGCCGAGGAGTCCAGCACCGGCGCCGACGTGGAGGCGATGTGATGTCCCAGGATCTCAGCCAGGCCTTCGGGCTCCCGGCCGCGAGCCTGCGCGGGCTCCTGCCGCCACGGGCCCCGGAACCACGCCGGCCCCCGGACGACGAGAGCCCATCGGACGCCGCGTCGCCGGAGCCGGAGGAGGAGGTCGGGTTCGACGAGGATTCTCGGGTTCGACGAGGACGAGCCCGAGGACGACGGGCCCGAGGAGCCGGTCGCCGGACGGCGCCGGGAGGAGTGCCCGACGACGGCCGCGGCTCGCCGGCCGACCGCGCGGGTGAGCCGAGGCTCGTCGTCGGGGACGAACCGGCGGTGGGGCCGGGCTCGTGTCGCGAGCCGCGACCACGCCGATCTCCTCGTGCTGCTGTCCTTGCGCGCGGGGCCGGCGGACGGCCGCGGCGTGATCACCCGCCTCCGGGAGAGCAGCGGCGGCCATCTCGACGCCCCGGAGCGGACGATCTACGTGACGCTGCACCGGCTCACCCGCAACCGGCTCGTCGGACGGCTGCTCGATCCCGCGTCCGGCAGGCGGCTCTACGCGCTCACCAAGGCCGGGGAGCGGGCAGCCGGGGCGCGGCTGCGTGAGTGGCAGGCGCTGGCCCACTGCGTGGACGCCGTGGCCCGGGCCGGCGGTGATACGGACTCCCGGTGATTCGCTCGAACAATTGCGCCGTTCGGCGTCGTTTGCCGCCCTCGACGCCGCGGACATCCTCCCGAACAACCGACCCGGGCATGGGAAAGGAAACGATGGACGGCGGAGGAAGGATCGCTGCGGCGGTCATCGGCGGCCATCTCCTGGGCCGCACGAAGAAGATGACATTCCCGACCCCGCCCAGCTCCCCGCGCTGGCCGGCTCGCTGGTCGACAGGTCCGACGGAGGCGGCGCATGACTGAGACGACCGAAGAGGCCACGACGACCACCGAACCGGACTCCTCCGGCGCTGACGACGGGAGCGGCGGCGGGGGCGGTGACGGCGGCGGCCGCGGCAAGTTCAAGTTCATGAACGTCTTGGAGGCGCAGGACGTCGGCGTCCCGCTCCGGGTCGCCTACGACCAGTGGACGCAGTTCGCCGACTTCCCGAGCTTCACCAAGAAGGTCGAGACGGTGAACCAGGAATCGGACGAGAAGTCGACCTGGACCGCGAAGGTGTTCTGGTCGCGACGTTCGTGGGACACCACCATCCGCGAACAGATTCCCGACAGCCACATCATCTGGGTGTCGTCCGGCTCGAAGGGCCGCGCGGACGGAATCGTGACCTTCTCTGAGCTCGCGCCCAATCTCACCCGCATCGTCCTGATCCTCGAGTATTACCCGCAGGGATTCATGGAGAAGACCGGGAACCTGTGGCGTGCCGTCGGTCGGCGCGCCCGGCTCGAGTTCAAGCACTTCTGTCGTCACGTCATGATGGACACGCTGCTCGATCGTGACGAGCTCGAGGGCTGGCGCGGCGAGATCCGCGACAGCGAGGTCGTGAAGACCCACGAGGAGGCGATGGAGGAGGAGCAGGCGGCCGCCGAGGCCGAGGGCGAGGACGTCGAGGGTTTCGAGGACGAGGACGACCTCGATGTCGAGGACGAGGCGTCCGAGGCCGCCGTCGAGGAAGACCTCGACGACGAGGCGCAGGACGTCGACCAAGCCGACGACGAGCCGGAGGACGTCGACGAGGCGCAGGACGTCGAGGATGCTGACGACGACGATGCCGAGACCGCCGAGGACCAGGAGGTCGACGACACCGAGGACGAGGAGCCCGACCCCGAGCCCCGTCGTCCGCGGCGTCGCCAACGGGCCCCGGCCTGATCGAACGCCCGAAGGAGACGCGGAATGACCGTCGCTCAGGGCGCGGGAGCCGGCGGCGTCGGGAAGTCGCCCCAGGGGGGTCTCGCGGAGGTCCTCGACCTCGTCCTCGACAAGGGCCTGGTCATCGACGCCTTCGTCAAGGTGTCGGTGGTCGGCATCGAGATCCTGACCATCGACGCGCGGATCGTCGTCGCGAGCGTGGACACCTACCTCCGGTTCGCCGAGGCCACCAACCGCCTCGACCTGCACGCGAAGGGCGGCAAGGGCCTCGACGAGTTCGTGGGCAGCATGACCGAGAACACCATGCACGGCGCGGCGAAGGGCGTCACGAAGGGTGCGCTCGACGCCGTCCACGAGACCTGGCGCGAGGTCCGCGGCAAGGACCGATCTCCGGCCCGGCGCCGCCGGAAGCGCTCGTCCTGACGCGGGGCTTGGGGGCTTCGCCCCTTGTGCGTGCGTTTCCGTGCTCAGACACGGAAACGCACGCACGAGGGCGAAGCCCTAAGCCTGCTTGTGGAACTGGCCGTCCTTCATGATCGCGTGCAGCTTGTCGTGGTCCTGCAGGACCCTGATGTCCTCGAGCGGGTCACCGTCGACGAGGATGAGGTCGGCGAGGTAGCCGGGCTGGACCTTCCCGAGCTCGTCGGGCCGCAGCATGATCTCCCCGCCCCAGGCGGTGGCCGAGATGATGGCCTCCATCGGCGTGAAGGCGAGGCGCTCGACGAAGTGCTCGAGGTCGCGGGCGTAGGTGCCGTGCGGGGTCCAGGCGAAGCCGTAGTCGCCGCCGGGCAGCAGCTTGATCCCGCGCCGGTGCATCTCGCGCAGCGCGTCGGTCGCCATCTCCAGTTCCTTCTTGTACCCGACGGCCTCGGCCGCCTCCTGCGGGAACCCGAAGGCCTCGGCCTCGTAGAGGGTGGCGACGAGCCAGTTGATGCCGGGCGCGACGAACACCCAGTCCTTGTTGGCCTCGAGCATGTCCATGCCCTCGGCGTCGGTGAAGCTGGCGTGGTAGACGATGTCGACCTTGTTGCGCAGGCACATCTTGACGCTCTCGGCGGACCGGGCGTGGGCGCAGACCCGCTTCCCGCGCCGGTGGGCCTCGGCGACCGCGGCGGCGACCTCCTCGTCGGAGAAGTAGGTGTCCTCGGCGCGCTGGGTGCCGGTGATCTCCTCGCCGGTCATCGACAGCTTGATCTGGTCGACGCCGAGGTCGACGAGCTGCCGGACCGCGAGCCGCATGCCCTCGGGCCCGTCCGCGAACTTCGTGATCGACTTGATCAGCGCCCCGCCGGTCACGGCGATCTCCGGGCCGTTCGCGAGGTAGCGCGGCCCGGGGATTCGCCCGGCGTTGATCGCATCACGGCAGACGACGTCGAGCCGCTCCTTCGCCGAGGCCGCCCCGAGGCACATCGTGTAACCGGAGTCGATGTACTTCTTGGCCGACTCGACGGAGAAGAGCAGGTGCTCCTCGACCGGCATCATGCCGAGCCCGTCGAGGTCGGCCGAGTTGTTCCAGCTGAAGTGCGTGTGCGCGTCGCACAGGCCGGACATGAGCGTGCGGCCGTTTCCTTCGACGACCTGTGCACCGTCGGCTCGCGAGGAGTCCACGGTGCCGACGGCGGCGATGCGGTCGTCCTCGACGAGCACGTCGCCCGGGTACGGGTCGGCGCCCGTCGAGTCGAGGATCGAGACGTTGCGGAACAGGACCTTGCTCATGAGGGGCTCCTCGTCGTCGAGGCGTAAGGGCTGGGGGTCAGAAGAACTTGAGGAGGTGCTCGGTGACCTCGAGCGGGCGCTCGAGCGCGGTCCAGTGGCCGCAGTCGTCGAGGACGTCGAGGGTCGCGCCGCCGTGGGCGTCGGCGAGGGCCCGACTCACGTCGGGGCGACCGACGCCGTCGTCGGCACCCGTCACCAGCAGCAGCGGGAGGTCCGGGTCGACCGGACCCGGGTCGGGCGCGGCCGCGAGCGCCTCGCAGGAGCGGGCGTAGCCCTCGGGGTCCTGGCGCAGCACCAGTTCCCGGACGGCGGCCGCGGTGGCCGGGTGGTCGCGGCGGGTGGCCTCGGCGGTCGCGTTGCCCATGACGGCGTCCGCGATCGCAGGCATCTCCCCCGCCCGGGCTGTGGCCGCGCGGTCGTGCTGGCCCTGCTGCCCGGCCTCGGGCAGCGGTGCGGGGACGGCCCCGAGGAGCCCGAGGTGGGACACGAGCTCGGGGTGGGTGGCCGCGAGGAGCCGGACGGTGATGGTCGCCATCGAGTGCCCGACGACGCGCGCCGGGCCGGCGTCGAGCCCCGTCAGGAGAGCCGCGAGGTCGTCCGCGAAGCCCTCGATGGTCAGCCGGCCGCGGACCGCGCTGCGCCCGGAACCCTCCATGTCTGGCCGCACGACGGTGAACCGTTCGGCGAGCGCGGCGACCTGCGGCTGGAAGAAGTTCGACGTGCCGCCGAGGCCGTGCACCAGCAGCGCCACCGGACCCTCCCCGGTGATCTCGACCGCCAGTTCCTTGCCGTTGACCTTCACGTGCTCGTCCTCCTGGAGGGGGTGTGGTTCAGCGGATGGTGTTGCGGAGCGCGCCGAGCCCGGTGATCGCGCACTCGACGACGTCGCCCGAGGTCAGGAAGCGCGGCGGGTCGAACCCGATCCCGACCCCGGCCGGGGTGCCGGTGGCGATGATGTCGCCGGGCAGCAGCGTGATCCCGGCCGAGATGACCCGGATCAGCTCCGGGATGTCGAAGATGAGGTCCGCGACGGGAGCCTTCTGGCGTGGCTCGCCGTTGACGGTCGAGGAGACCTCGAGGGCCGTGACGTCCCCGACCTCGTCGGCGGTGACGGCCCAGGGGCCCATCGGGGCGTGCGTGTCGAGGGACTTCCCGAGCAGCCACTGCTTGTGGTCGCGCTGCACGTCGCGGGCGGTGACGTCGTCGACGATCGTGTAGCCCCACACGTGCCCGAGGGCCTGATCGCGGCTGATGCCGCGCCCGCCCCGCCCGATGATCACGGCGAGCTCGGCCTCGTAGTCGAGCTCGGAAGTGATGTCGGAGTGGGCCTCGACGTCGTCGTAGGGGCCGGCGACGCTCGTCGTCGCCTTGGAGAAGACGATCGGCTTGTCCGGCAGGTCCTCCGAGCGCTGCGGGGTGTCGTAGCCCGAGCGCCCGAACTCCGCGACGTGCTCGCGATAGTTCTTGCCGACCGCGAAGAGGTCCCGACGCGGTTCCGGGAACGGGGCACGGAGGGTGGCGTCGACGACGGCGGGCAGGTTGCGAGCGTCCATGATCTGCGGTGCGAGCCGTTCCCAGTCCTCGACCACCTCGAGCAGCGACCGGTCGCCCACCACGGGCGTCAGGTTGAGCACCCGGGTGTCGTCGGTCGGGTCGATCAGCCCCACGGCCGCACGATCGACGGCGGCGAACGTCACCAGCTTCACGCGCTACTCCCACCAATCGAGACCAATCCGGCCCAACCGACTCAGGTGGTGTCCACCTCGCGGCTCCCACCGACCGTAGAAGCTCGCGAATCGCAAGCCAATAGGAGGGAGGGTCCGGCATTGGTCTAATATTGGTCGCATGGCCGCACCCGTGACCACCGCACCCGTCGTCGCACGCCTGCGCACGCTCCTGGACGAGGCCGTGGCCGGCGGCACGCTCGGCACCGGCTCGAAGATCCCGACGGAGCGGGAGCTGTGCGAGACGCTGCAGGCCTCACGGACGGCGGTGCGTGGGGCGCTGGCCCAGCTCGAGCGCGAGGGCCGGATCACCCGTCACGTCGGGCGGGGCACGTTCCTCGCCGAGCTCGAGGCGGACCCGGGCCTGCCCGCCGCGGCCCGCGAGACCCTGCAGACCAGCCCCGCCGAGATCATGGCGACCCGCCTGGTGCTCGAGCCCGAGATCGCGGCGCTCGCCGCGCGGCACGCCACCCAGTCCGACATCGACCACATGCGCCACTGCCTGCGCCGCGGGAACGCCACCACGACGTACGAGGAGTTCGAGGCCTGGGACTCCGCGCTGCACCGCGCGATCGCCGCCGCCGCCCACAACGGCCTACTGCTCCGGCTCTTCGACACCATGAACGCCGCCCGCGACCTGCCCGTCTGGGGCAGCATCAAGCGCCGCTCCGCCACCCCGGAGCGGCGGCAGGGCTACGAGTGCAGCCACGAGGACATCGTCGAGGCGCTCGTCGAGCGCGATCCCGATGCGGCCCGGGAGCACATGCGCGGGCACCTCGTCGACGTGCGCACCAATCTGCTCGGGCGGCACTGAGCCCGCTCTCCCCCGTGCAAGCGAAGCGTCCCTATCGGCGTGCTCCCCTCACTGCTTGCAGAACCAGTGGCAGAAAAGCCGCACCGTCGCGCCGGCCCCGTCAGGAACGGGCCGCCTCCAGGAAGCGCTCGAGCTCCCCGCGGGTGTCGGGGCCGCACGGCTGGAAGACGACCTCGGTGACGCCGTGGGCGCCGAGGTCCTCGATCCGGCGCCGGACCTCGTCGCGGGTGCCGCTGACCGTGACGTCGGGGAGCATCGAGGAGCCGCCGGCCGCCCACGCGGCCCGGTCGGCTTCGTTGAGCTCGACGCAGTGCCCGGAGTGCACCGCGAGGTGACGCCGCCCCTCGGGGGTCTTCTCGACGGTGTCCAACCACTCGTCGCCGCCGGGGAGCCCGCGCACCGCGTCGGGCCCGCCGAACTCGTAGGCGCCGTGGTACGCGAGCGCCCAGCCCGGCCCGCCCGCGGCGCGCGCGTGGTCCGAGTCCGGGCTCTCCCCCTCGTCGAGCACGGTGCCCCACGCCAGGTACGGCGCCCAGGAGTACTCGCTGAGGAAGTCGGGGAGCTGCAGCGTCGCGAAGAGGCCGTCCCCGAGCTCGCGCGCGACGGCGTTCCCCTTGGGTCCGAGGGCCCCGACGAGGACCGGGACGTCGACGGGGCGCGCGGGCGCGTGCCCGTCGGGATGCAGCATCTGCATCTGCGCGCCCTCCCACTCCACGACCTCACCGCGCAGCAGCGCGCGGAAGGCGCGGATGTAGGCGTCCATGAACGACCAGGTGATGGCGCCGTAGCCCATCGCCCGACGACCGGTGAACCCGGTGCCGAACGAGACGGCGGTGCGGCCGGGCGCGAGGGCGGCGAGGGTCGCGGTCGCCGCGGCGTTGACCATGGGGTGGCGCAGGCTCGGGACCAGCACGCCGGGGCCCAGCCCGATGCGCTCGGTGCGCTCGGCCGCGAGAGCCAGGGTCATCCACACGTCCGGGCTCTGCTGCGGGGTGTCGTAGATCCACGCGCGCTCGTAGCCGAGCTGTTCGGCGAGCGCGATGTCGTCGGGCGAGCTGAGGGCGGTCGGGAACGCGCACGACACCTGCATGGGTTCCTCCGTACCACGTGACTCGGGGCGATGGAACGAGCACGGGTCGTCCCGGCTCCGGGCACCGGGGGCAAGTGGAGCTCACATGGCGCGCAGCAGCGCCAGCATCGCCGAGTTCAGGGGTGTCGGGACGCCGTGCGTCGCGCCCGCCGCGACCACGGCGCCGGTGAGGTACTCGTGCTCGGTCGGGCGCCCGGCCAGGCGGTCGTAGAGCATCGAGGTGCCGGTGCCCGCGGGCATCGTCGCGTAGTGGCGGCGCAGGGCGGTGACGTCGTCCTCGGAGATGTCGGCGCCGTCGGCCCGTCCGACCGCCACGACCTCCCGGGAGAGCCCGAGCACGAGGTCGGTCATCGTGTCCTCGGCGAGCACCTCGTTGCGGCGCATCGTCAGCGCGGTGATCGGGTTCGCGACGGCGTTGCTGATGAGCTTGCGCCAGGCGGCGCTGCGGTGGTCGGCGGAGCCGACGACCTCCACGCCGTCGGCTCCCCCGCCGACCAGCCCGCGCAGTCCCTCGACCCACGGGCCGTCGGGCACGGTGAGCCGCCCGTAGCCGTGGTGGACGATCCGACCGGGCTCGACCGCCTCGGCGTCGAGCACGACGACGGCCGGGATCGCGGTCGCGTCGGGGTGGACCAGCCCCTCGACGCGGCGCTCCTGGTCCACGCCGTTCTGGGCGACGACCACGACGGTGTCCGGGCCGGTCGTGGCCTTGAGCCACTCGCCCGCGGCGGCGGTGTGGTGCGCCTTCGTCGTGAGGAGGACCCAGTCCGCGGGTCCGAGGTCCGCGGGGTCCGTGTGCACCGCCGCGGGCACCTCCCGCTCCTCCCCGCCCGAGCCGGCGCGAACCCGCAGCACCTCGAAGGGGGTGCGGACGGCGAGGGCGACGTCGTGCTCCCGCTCCTGGGCCAGGGCGGCGAGCACGCCGCCGATCGCTCCGGGCCCGATGACCACGACGCGCGCCATGGCTCGATCATCACCCCGGGCGGCGCCTGGTCACCATCCGAGCGCCGACTCTGCGCCCTCGACGAAGAGTCGCCCGTTGACTCTTGACGACGGTCCTGCATAGTCTCCGGGCTCATGGCGATCCGCATCAAGCTCGGTCGCTACGAGCGCGTCGAGGACGACCCGCTGGGCCGGCCCCATCTCGGCTGGTTCCCGCGGATGACCGAGCAGGAGACCTGGCAGGCCGGACGAGGCCTGTGGCGGCTGAACCAGAACGTCGCGGGGCGGGAGCGGTTCGCGCTGGTCGTCAGCCCCGAGGGCCTCGTCGGCGCGGTCGGGCGGATCCGGTCGATCACGCCCCACGGCGACCGGAAGGCCCTCGACGGCGAGGTGCTCGACGTCGGGCACCCCATCCGTGACGCCTACGTGGGTCGCCCCGATCCGCTCGCCAACGACTCGCAGAACCGCATCACCTACGGCGTGCTCCCCGAGGAGACGACGCTGCGGGATCTCACCTGCGCCTGTGGCTGCGGGGCATCCACCACCGCCGAGTTCGTCTCCGGGCACGACGTGCGCGCCGTCCGGGACCGGATCCGCCGGCACTTCGCCGGCTCCACCGCCGATTTCCTGAGCTGGCTCGACGACACCCTGGCCGGTCCCTCCACGAGCCCCAGCAGCAGGACCCGCTGACCTCCCACCAGGAAGGCCGACACCATGCCCGGCAACCCCTTCACCGTGTGGATCTACCCGACGCTCGGCGAGCCGATCACCGTCACCACGCTCGACTTCGACTCCGAGGACGCCGCCGTCGCCGCGGTCCAGGAGAGCTTCGTCAGCGGCACCCCGTTCCGGGTCCGCGAGCACGAGCGTGACGGTGCGGCCCCGACGACCACGCTCACGGTGAACCCGGCGAACGTGATGGCGATCCGGGTGCGGACTCCCGAGCCCAGCGGGACCTCGGGCGGTCAGTACCTATAGCCTCGGCCGTCCACCGGCCCTCGCCCTCGAGGTCGAGACGCCGGGAGTGGAAGGCCTCGAGGCTGCTGCGGTGGCCGACGCTGACCAGCACCAGGTCGGGGAGCTCGCGGCGCAGGAGCGCGTAGAGCTCGTGCTCGAGACCCTCGTCCAGGGCCGCGGTGGCCTCGTCGAGGAACACGACGGCGGGCCGGGCGACGAGCAGGCGCGCGAACCCGACGCGCTGCTGCTCACCCGGCGAGAGCGTGCGCCACCAGACCTCCTCGTCGTCGACCCGGTCGACGAGATGTCCCAGCGCCGCCGCGCGCAGCACCCGCGCCGCCTCGTCGTCGGACACCGACTCGGGCGCCCCGGGGTAGGCCAGTGCGGTGCGCAGCGTGCCGAGCGGGAGGTAGGGCTGCTGGGCGAGGAACACCGCGTCGGAGCCGACGGGGCGCTCGACGTGGCCCTCGGCGTAGGGCCACAGGTCGGCGAGGCTGCGCAGCAGCGTGGTCTTCCCGGTGCCCGACCTCCCGGTCACCAGCAGCGACTCGGCGCGGCCGAGCTCGAGCGACAGGTCGCGCACGAGCGTCTCGCCGTCGGGCTTCTGCACGGAGAGATCCCGGACGACGATGCCGCCGGCGCGGTCGGCGACGTCCAGCATCGGCAGCTCGCGGGCCTGCTCGTCGGAGTCGAGCAGGCCGGTGAGGCGGTCGAGGACGGCGCGGTAGGCGGCGAACTGGTCGTAGGCGTTGCGGAAGAACGAGAGCCCGTCGTGGACCTGGCTGAACGCCTGCGCGGTCTGCTGGACGTCGCCGAGGGTGATCGCCCGGGCGAAGAACCGGGGCGCCTGGATGATGATGGGGAACACCACGGAGACCTGGCTGACGCCGAGGTTGAAGCCCTGGAACTTCAGCGTCCGGATGACGATGCGCCAGTAGTTCGCGATGACGTCGGAGAACCGGCGCTCCAGGGTCCGGCGCTCCACCGGTTCGCCCCGGGCGAAGGCGATGTTCTCGGCGTTGTCGCGCACGCGGACCAGGCCGTAGCGGTAGAACGCCTCGAGCCCTTCGTTGAGGAAGTTCAGCCGGACCAGCGGCTTGCCGATCCGGAACGCGAACACCGACGCGACGATCACGTAGAGGAACGCGATGAACGTCATCGCGCGGGGGATCTGGAGCCCGAACACCGAGAGGGGACCGGAGAGCTCCCACAGCACGACGGTGAACGAGGGGATCGTCACCAGCGCGTTCACCGCGCCGCTCGGCCCGAGCGAGAGCGTGTAGGAGGTCTGGGCGAAGGACGTGATGTCCTGCTGGATGCGCTGGTCGGGGTTGTCGACCTGGGTCTGCGGGAACCGGGAGCGGTGGTAGACCCGGTCGCCGAGCCAGTCACCGAGGAACCGCGCGTTGAGGGACTGCCAGAGCCGGATGACGAACGACTGGCCGACGTAGTAGGTCACCAGCGAGGCCGCGACGTACACCGCCGCGATGACAGCGAAGATGCCGAGGGCCCGCCAGAAGGCGCCGGAGTCGAGGTTCTGCAGCGCGGTGTAGAGGTCGTTGGTGTTGTAGGAGAGCAGCAGGTTGATGCGCACCGACAGCACGACGAGCAGCAGCAGGACCAGGATGAACGCCGTCGGGCGCCACGTCGCGCGCTCACCGCGGGTCGGCCGCACGAACGGTCCGGCGAGGCGCCAGAACTGTCGCCCCCACGTCGTGTACCGGACGATGAGCACGGCGACGATGCCGAGCACGATCACCGTCGCGACCCACACCCCGAGGATCCACAGCAGGCTCGTGAGCCATTCCGTGCTCCAGTCGACCGACTCCACCACCGCCTCCTCGCCGCACCCGTCGAGAGGTCGGGACGGAAGGTACCGGTGGGCGGAGCCCTCCTACGTGCGGGTGTTGCGCAGATGCCGGCCGAAGTAGGCGACGTGCACCGTGGCGGTCCGCTCCACCCACGTGAAGTAGATCCGCGGTGCCATCCCGGTCGAGGAGATCTTGACGTGGGACTGCACGGCCTGCTCCTCGCCGTCCACGGTGAACGTCCGCGTCTCGGGCCAGCGCCCCATCACCGTCTTCGACTCCCGCATCGCGAGCTTGCGCGGGTTGGCCGGCCAGGCCATCGGGTGGCGGGAGTTCCAGCACCACTGGAAGAAGTCGCCGTCGTACCCGTCGCGGGACCGGGCGCGGGAGTAGAACGCCAGGGCCCGCAGCGCGCGCCACGCCTGTTCGCCCCAGGCCGGGCCGGCGGCCTGCCGGTCGAGCAGCTCGAGGTCGACGCCGGCCTCCGTCGGGAACTCCAGGTAGGTGGCGAGGTGCTTGCGCGCGAGCGACGCCGCGTCGCTGCAGTCGCGGGCGTGCGACGGGGCGAGGTCGATGTCCTCGAGGCCCTCTCCGGTGCGCTCGCCCCGGAGGCGGGCGAGCTCGGCCGTGGCCGCGGCGAGGCGGTCGCGCAGGTCGGTGACCTCGTGCTGGAGGTCGCCGAACTCCTCGAGCACCTCCTCCGCGATCCGGCGCTCGGCCACGAGCTCGGACTCGAGGTCGGTGACGCGGGCCGCCTCCCGCGCGACCTTCTCGACCATCCCGCCCGGGGTCGCCTCGTCGAGCCGCTGGGCGGCGCGGTCCCAGCTGTCCGGGGCGCGGCGCACGCTCGACGGAGGTGCGAGCTGGTTGACCGCGATCCGGCCCGCCAGCGCGGGGCGGTCCCGGAAGCGCTCCGCGCGGAACTCCAGGTGGCGGGTCGTCGCGTCGCCCGCGGGGTCGAGCGCCGGGAGGTAGAGCCGCATCGCGCCGCGGTGCACCTCGAACCCCTCGCCGAGGGCGGCCCCGAGGGTGTCGAGACCGGCCGCGTCGACCACCGCCACCATCGCGAGACCCGCGACGTCCCGCATCGTCCGCTGCACCGCCGCGTCGAAGATCCGCGCGGTGTCCTCGTCGGCGTCGGGCCCGAGCCCGCCGAAGACGACGACGGGCACGTCCCGCTCGGGCAGGGTCAGCAGGCCGGCGAGGTCCTCGGCACCGTCCTCGCCGCGGTAGCGCACGGCGCGCGGCAGCAGCGACACCCCGCCGTGCGCGGCCGCCGTCGTCGCCAGCAGGTCCCCGACGAACCCGGGCGGCTTCGCGAACAGCGGCTCGGTGACGTCGCGGGCGTCGGCGTCGACGTCGATCCACACCCACGCCTTCGCGCCCTCGCCGATGCAGCTGCCGCCGGACCAGGCGCGCACCGTCGTCGTCCAGCGGCGGCCGTCGCGGTGGGACTCGACGAAGACCACGCGGAGCGCCTTGCCGATCTTCGTGTCGTCGGGGTCGTCGTGGGCGTCGCGGCGCAGCACGTACCGGTACTGCTCGCTCGCGCGGGTGCGGGCGTCGCCGGAGGGCAGCGGGCGGTGGTGGCGGGCCGCGACGCCCTCGGCCCACCCGACGACGGCGCGGTCGACCGCGTCGACGGCGTCGGGGTCGTCGGAGGCCCAGATGCTGCGGTAGAGCGTCGCCAACGCTGCGCCACCTCCCTCCCTGCGGTGTCTGCCGCTGCCCGCAGCATGCCTGGTGACCGGGCTCGGCGTCAGGCGTGGCCGTAGGGGACGTCGACGCGGCCTGACCGCAGCTCGTCGCGGTCGACTCCGACGCCGTCACCCGGCCGGGTCCCGACGGCGAGGGTGTACGTGTCGGAGGCCCCGCTCACGTCGAGGACGGTGATGGCGTAGCGGCAGGCGTCGGCGAACCCGCCCGCGAAGCTGTGCCAGTGGTCGGTGGCGATGCCGTGGCCGGGAAGCGTCGTCGTGCCGAGGGTGCGCCCGCCGTCGTCGAAGACGGTGACGGTGCGGCCGGTGAACAGCGGCTGGGAGCAGTCGTCGCCGGGACGCTCGAAGGAACTGAGACCGTAGATGGTGACGAAGCCGTGAACGGTCATCGGGTCCGACGCCGGGCGGGGCGCGGTCGCGACGACGGTGACGGCGAGTGCGCACAGGAGGACACCGACGACGATCCAGGCGCGGCGCGGGTCGGGGGTGCGCCCGCGTGTGGCGCGACCCTCGGGCGCTGCCCCCGGCCGGACCTGCGTCATGGCGCCTCCCCCGCTGCTGGTGGGCCGCCGGCGTGGCGGACCCGTCGCGGGGCATCTCGGCGCTGGTCACGGGCGCGTTAGCGGGGGTCGCTCCTTCGTGTGGGTCGTCCGGCGCGGCGGGTTGCGCTCGCGGTACGGAGCTGGTGATCAGTGCCCGTAGGTGATGTTCGCCCCGGAGGTCTGCAGCTGCTCCTTGCTGAAGCCGACCCCGACAGTGCGGTCGCTGCCGACCGCGACGGTGTAGTAATCGTCGGCAGCGCTCACGCCGGCCAGCGTGAACGTGAATCGGCAACCGTCCGCGTAGTTCCCGTACGTGGAGGTGTTCCATTCGTTGACGGCGACCCCGTCGTCACCGCTCAGCGTCGTCGTGCCGACAAGGTCACCGTTCGACCCGAAGATGGAGATCGGCTTCCCCGCCATCGACCTCATCGAGCAACCGGAGCCCGGGGTCAGGCTGCCGTACCCGTAGGCGACGACGGACCCGTTGATCGTCATCTTGGCCGTCTTCTGCGCGACGGTGCCGATGATCGCCACGGCCACGATCGCCGCCACGACCCCGAGGACGATCCAGCCCCAGCGCATCCCCGAACGGCGCGGCGGGGTGGGCGGCCCGTAAACCTGCCAGCCCATCGCCGGCAGTCCCGCGGGCGGCTGCGCGTCGGCCCAGTGCACCCCGGCGGGCGTGGGCGCCCACGGCGTTCCGGCCGCGAGGTGTCGCTCCGGCTGGGTCTGGGTCATGGCGGTTCCCCCGATGGTGCGGACTACTCGGCCGTCATCTCGCCGCGCCGGCCCCGGGCGTTACGACAGCGCGCTCGTTCGGGTGCTCACACCTCAGAGCGCCTCACCAGCGATAACGGTTCCGGCTCTCGGGCGATGACACCGACGAGCTCGCGGGGGCCACTCCTCCGCGACCGGTCCGCCACTGAAGTCCCGGAGCCCGACGATGATCTCTCCCCCGGCCGAGCGCCTGCCCGACCTCGCGGTCCTGTTCCCGTTCCGCGCCTGGCTGCGCCACCCGGCGCTGCGGACGTGGACGACGTGGTTGTTCGTCGCGCTCGTCGCCGTCCCGCCGGCCGCGCTCGCCCTGTTCCGAGATCCGAGTGAGCTCCTCGGCCTCTCGATCATGCTCGCGGCCTACTTCGCGTTCGTCTGGTTCCTCGTGCTCCGCGTGATCGTCCGGCCGCACCGGGTCGGAGCGGCCCAGCTCGCTCAGGTGGTGGCCATCGAGGTGGTGCTCGTCCTCGTGTACCTCTTCGGCGTGGCGCCCGGCGGCGTCGACCATCACGCCAACCTCCTCACGAACGTGTCGTTGATCGGCATTCCCGAGGAGTTCCTCAAGGCCGCTCCTGCGGTGGCCGTCGCCCTGGTCTACCGGCGCCTCGGCCTCGCTCCGCGTGATGTGCTGTTCCTCGCGGCCGTGAGCGGGCTGGTGTTCGGGGCGATCGAGGCGGTGGTCTACGCATTCGCGCTCAACGACTACTCGGGCGCCGGTATGGCACTGGTCCTCAGATTCGCCACCGACTCGATCTCGCACGCGCTCTGGGCCGGGGTCGGCGGCTACTTCATCGGGCTCGCGACCCACTACCGCACCTCAGGACCCTGGTTCGCCCTCGTGGGCCTCGGACTCGGTATCCCGGCGGTCCTCCACGGGATCAACGATTGGGAGCCGGTCAACACGACCATGCTCTGGGTCGTCGTCCAGGTCGTGAGCGCCCTGCTGTTCCTCGCCTACGCGCGGATCGGCCTCGTCGCGACGCCGCGCCCGACCCCGCCCGCCGTCGTCGGACCGCAGCCCTGGGGCCCGCCGACCGCCGTCGCCCCGGAGCCCGCGGTCCGCCCCGCCTCCGCGCCCGCCCCCGGTCGCCACGCCGCACCCGAGGAGCCCGTCACCGCGCCGATCGCCTTGACCGCCCTCGCGCGCTGACCAGCCGCCGGCCCTCCCCGCCACCTGGGCGCGCCGCGGGCACCACCGGGCCGTCCTGTCGTGGGCTCCTGCGAATCCGGCCCCGCCTTGTCGTGGTGATACCGAACGACAGGGCGGGACGCCCGTCGCAGAAGGCCGCGACAAGTCGCGACGGTGAGCGAGCCGCGGAGCGCAGGAGCCGGCTCGCGGGTCCCGAGGCCGCCGGGCCGTGAGCGGGGCTGCGACGATCGGGGCGTTCGGAACGGGAGCGAGGGAGCGCGGCATGCGGGCGTACGGGTTCACCACGGTCGGCGGACCGGAGCACGAGGCCTTCCTCGACGTCCCGGTTCCGGAGCCGGGAGCCGGCGAGCTGCTCGTCGCCGTCCATGCGGCCGGGGTGAACCCCGGGGACTGGAAGGTCCGTGAGGGCTCCTACGGCATCGAGGGTCCGGCGGTGCTGGGCCGTGAGGTGGCCGGGCGGGTGGTCGCGACGGGCCCCGACGTCGAGGGGTTCGCGGTCGGCGACGAGGTGTTCGGCGGCTGCCCCGGGATGGTGGGCGGCTGGGCCGAGCAGGCGATCGTCACGGCCGGCTTCGCCGCGCACCGGCCTGCGTCGGTCCCGCCCGAGCAGGCGTGCGTGCTGCCCGTGGCCGCGGGGACCGCGCACGACGCCCTGCGCCAGCTCGACCTGTCGTCGGGGGCGACGCTGCTGGTCAACGGCGCGGGCGGCGGGGTCGGCGTCGTGCTGGTGCAGCTGGCGGCGGCCCGCGGGCTGCGCGTGGTGGCGACGGCGAGCCCGGGCAAGCACGACCTGCTCGCGCGGCTCGGCGCGACGCCGGTGGCGTACGGCGACGGCGTGGCCGACCGCATCCGGGAGGCCGCCCCCGACGGGGTCGACGGCGTGTTCGACCTCGTCGGCGGCGATCCGCTGCGCACCGTCGCCGGGCTGCTGCGCGACCCGCACCGCCTGATCTCGGTCGCCGACTACGGCCTGTCCGTGGAGCTCGGCGGCCAGCAGCTGCAGCGCGACCGCAGCACGGCGGTGCTCGACGAGCTGGCCGGCCTCGTCGCCACGGGCGACCTCGACCCGCACGTCACCGACGTGCGGCCCTTCGACGACGCCGCGGCCGCGCTGGCGCTCGTGGAGCACGGGCACGCGACGGGGAAGGTCGTGCTCGACATCGGATGAGCGGTGCGCGGGCGCGGCGGGCTGGTCGCACGACGTCGGGCGTGGTCGGGTGAGGCCATGAGCGCGCGCGGCCAGCTGCCGGAGGGGGATCCGGACCAGGCGCCGTGGTGGCCCGCGGACGGCCCGTGGGGTGGGCGTGGGCGCACGTCGGTCCTGCTCGTGGTCGGCGGGCTGGTGGTGGTCCTCGCCGTGGTGCTCGCGGTGACCCTGCTGGGCGGGCTGTCCGGGGGCGACTCCGGCGTCGGCTCGGCGGCCGTCGGCGGTCCGCCCGCGCCGATGCCGGCGAGCCAGGGGCTGGCGCCGACGACGCGCGTGCTCGTCGACGGCACGCCCTACGACGTCGGAGTGGGGGCGTTCACGCCCAGCACGCGGGCCGCCCCGGGCGGCTCGCACCTGCTGCTCGCGCCGCTGGTGGTGCGCAACGCCGGGGCGGGGCCCGTGCCGAACCCGCTGTCCGAATCCGCCGGGCTGCTCGTCGCGGTGGGCCTGCACGCGGTGCCGCCGTCGGTGCTCAGCGGCCCCTCGGCGCTGCTGTGCCGCAACGCCCCGCCGCCGTCCCCCCTCGCGCCGCCGTCGCCGGTCTTCCGGGGGCTCGACCCCGGCGCCTGCGTCCTGGACGGTCGCACGGCGCCGACCGGGGCGACCGTTCCCACCCTGGCCCCGGGCGAGCAGGCGCAGGGCATCCTGCTGTCCTCGCCGGTGCCGGACGTCGTCACCGACCCGGCGCCGTCGGTGTGGGTGGCGACGACGCCGGGTCCGCCGGCGCAGTACGACCGTGTCGGTGGCCTTCGGCCTCGTGAGCACTAATCCGCCCTATAGCGCGGATTAGTGCTCACGAGCGCGAAGCGCACCTCAGCCCAGGACGCTCGAGACGATCGGGGCGCTTCCGGCGGCACCCTGGAGGGCGGCGGGGGCCTGTGCCAGGGCCTGCGCACCGGAGGAGAGGGGCAGGCCGCCTCCGAGGAAGCCCGAGCCCGGGTCCGAGCCCTGCTGGTCCGAGCCCTTCTGGTCGGAGCCCTTCGAGCCGGCGTCGTCCGCGCTCTTCGGGCTGTCCTGGTGCTGCGACTGCGATTGGGTCGCGTCGTGACCGGCGTCGGCCGGGGCCTGGTCGGCGAAGGCGACGCCGGCGCCGCCGCCGACCAGCGCGAGCGCGGCGAGGCCGGTCATCGCGCCCCGGCCGGCGAGGCCGCCGAGCCGGTCGGTGTCCTGCTGCATCGTGTGGTTACCCATGGGGAGCTCTCCTCCGCTGTCGGAACGTCGCTCGGCAGGGAGGACTCCCTACTTCATCCCCCGAACCGGCATGGCGTCGGTCGCGGACCGTTGCCTGAATCCTGTAACGAGGTGATCGTCCGCGAGGTCACGGACAGATCACGACGAATTCTTGTCCTGGCCTCATCCACCGATCACGAGCAGATCACGACACCGATGAGCGAATACGGTTTGACTCTCATCGGGAGCGGGTAGCGGCAGCCGCCGTCCCCACCGCGACGCTCCTGCGCCCCTCCCCCGGGAGACCGCGTCACGAGCACGCGAAAGGATGGGGAAAGGCCGATCCGCTTCCATCACCAGAGTGGACGACGGCGGGGCGGGGGCGCGGTCAGCGCACCGGTCGGAGTCCCAGTGGCGGGATCGGTGCCGGCGTGGCGGGGGGCGACGCCGGCGCCGATTCCTCGCCGGAACGCCGGTGCCGGTGGGCGAAGATCTCGGCGGCGTCCGCCCACGGTGTCCACCCCAGGCGGGTCGCGGTCGCCGCCGCGGCCCGGAAGAGCTCGGCGGCGTCGCCGGCCTCGGCGGGGTCACCCAGGGTCGCCGTCGCCAGCCCGCGGTAGAGATCGAGCGGCCCGAAGAACGCGGCCCCGATCCCGACGACGACGGTGGTGCCCGGGTCCGCGGGCAGGGCGTCGAGCACGAGGCGCGCCGTGACCGCGTCCCCGACGGCGTAGGCCGCGCAGGCGGCCAGGCACAGGCCGGTGCGGTCGAAGAGCCCGCCCTCGCGCCCGCGGCGCTGCTCGTGGAACTCGTCCAGGCGAGCCCGGGCCGTCGAGGCGTCGCCGGCGTGCACGGCGTCGACCGCCGCGCACGCACGCCAGGCCGAGACCCGCGGGTACATCCCGGCCGCCGTCGCCGGCAGGCCGCCCAGGACGTTCATGTCCCCGGTGAGCAGGTGCCGCGCGACCAGGTGGCAGAAGAAGGCGCCGAGGGCGTCCGGGATCCCGAGCTCCTGGCCGCGGGCGAGCGCGTCCTGCGCGGCCTCGTCGGCGTCGGAGACCTTGCCCATCCCGAGCAGGAGCGCGGCGTCGACGAGCCGGGTGGCCCACATCGTGCGAGGCCGGTGACGCCGCTCGGCCTCGGGCACGAGCTCGGCGTGCCGCGCGAGGGCCTCGTCCAGCCGGCCGGCGGTCACGAGGGCGGCGACCAGCAGCTCGTCGGCCTCGAAGCGCAGGGTGAGCTCGTCGGCGGCCTCGGCCAGCTCCCGGGCCCGCCGACAGGTCTCGACCCGCTCGGCGGCCGGCATCGCCGCGTCGAGGTCGAGGAACGCGGTGGCGACGGCGACCTCCGCGGCCACGTGCGGGTCGGGAGCCACGGGCTCGGCACCGGCGCGGGGATCCCCGAGCGCCATCAGCTCGGCCACCAGCGACGGCGTCTCGGTCACCCCGACCAGCTGCTGCTCCTCGGTGATCATGCCCCGCAGCACCCGGGCGCGCTGCCGGTCGTCGAGGTCGAGCTCGCGCACGCGGCGCAGCCGCTCCAGCCGCCGCGGCCGGCCCGCGACCGAGGGGCCCTGGGCGTCGTCGCCCATCGCCGCGGCGACGGCATCGGCGACGTCCGCGGCCGGGTCGGCCACCACCGCGTCGAACTCCTCCGCGGCCTCGTCGACCCGTCCCCGCGCCTCCAGCACGAGCCCGCGCAGCAACCGCACCCGCCAGGGACGGGTGGTGTGCTCCAGGCCCGCGTCGAGCAGCCGCTCGGCGTCGGCGAGGGCGCCGTCGCGGTAGGCGGCGACGACGGCGGGCAGGTGCGCGTCGGCGACGGTGGCCGGGGGCAGGAGGGCGGCCGCCCCCAGCACGTGGCGCAGCACGGTGAACGGCGCCGCGTCCTCGGGCAACGACTCGTACCGGGCCAGGTGCAGGTACGCGGCGACGACGGCGGGCACGGTGTCCAGCACCGCGGCCGCGGTGAGCTCGTGACGGAAGGCGAACCCGTCGGCGGTCGGCTCCACCAGGGTGAGGGTGATGGCGGGACGCAGCTCGGCCGCGAGACGCCGTGGCTCGACCCCCGCGGCGACCGCCAGCTCACTCAGCGGGACCGGCCCGAGCACCGCGAGGGCCTCCAGCCCGGCCCGGCAGGCCTCCGGGAGCTGCTCGAGCTGGTGGGCCAGCAGCGGCCGCAGCCGCTCGGGCACCCGCGCGGCCGCCGCGACGCGGGCCTCGTCGTCCGGCAGGTCAGCCACCTCGGCGATCAGCGCGGACAGGTGCAGCGGGTGCCCGCCGGTGCGCGCCCAGAGGGTGTCCGCGAGCGTCTCCCCCAGCTCGGTGCCGACCAGCGCGCGGGTCTCGGCCTCGTCGAGCTCGCGCAGCACGGTGCGCACCACCCCCGCGAGCGGGGCGAGGTCGGCCGCCGCCTCGCTCCACGCGGGGTGGGTGACGGCGTCGGGCTCTCGGGCGGCGACGAGGACGACGACGCCGGGCGGCACCCCCGCCCGGCCCAGCGCGCGCAGCACGTCGAGCGAGGCCCGGTCGGCGCGGTGGGCGTCGTCGAGGGTGACGAGGACGTGGCCCTCGTCGGCGGCGACGGCCAGCCGGCGACGCAACGTCCGGCCCGGGGCGGGGTCGCGCAGCGACGGCGGCTCCACACCGACCTGGTGCAGGGCCTCCACCCACGCCGCGAACGGGGCCTGGTCGTGCTCCCAGAGCCCGCGCCCGATCCGCGCCCCGCGGCGCGAGGCTTCCTCGGACGCCGCCCCGAGCAGGGTCGACTTCCCGATGCCCGCCTCCCCGGCGACGAGCACCAGGCGCCCGGCCTCGGGATCGTCCAAGCCCTCGCGGATCGTCGCCAGAGGTGCCTCGCGCCCCACGATGACGCGTCCGGGGGTCTGCTCCCGGGCCTCGAGGACGGTCAGCTCGACACCGCGCAGCTCGGGGCCGGGGTCGAGCCCGTGCTCGACCTTGAGCTCCCGGCGGGTGGCCGCGATCGTGCGCAGAGCCTCGCCGGAGCGCCCGACCCGGTACAGGGCCGTGGCGACCAACGCGGCCAGGTGCTCGCGGTCGAGGTGACCGGCCAGGGCGGGTGCGGCGACCGAGAGGGCCGCCCCCGGCTCGTCGTCGGCGAGCAGCGTCCGGGCACGGGCTTCGACGAGCTCCAGCCAGCGCACCTCCACCCGACGTCGCTCCGTCGCCAGTCGCGGCGTCGAGCGGCACCCGGGGAACGGCTCACCATCGATGGTCGCGAGCGCGGTGGCGGGCTCGCCGTCGTGGAACCGGCAGAGGTCGACGTCCTCCCGCGACACCTCGAGGGCGTAGCCGCCGCCGATGCTCGCGACGCGCGCCGGCGCCACCACCTTGCGCAGCCGGGTGACCTGGATCTGCAGCGCCGCCCGGGGGTCCTGGGGCAGCGCCTCGCCGTAGAATCTCGTCGATGAGCGTGGACGTCGGGACCGGGCGCCCCGGGTCCAGGGCGAGCAGCGCCAGCAGCGTGCGCAGCAGCTCGCTGCGCACGGCGTCGGCACCCACGACCTCCACCGTGCCGAGCAGACGGATCTCCGTCACCGGCCCCCCAGGGCGTGTTACTCAGCGTGACCTGTATCGACCACCGTACGACCGATGTGGCTATTCGACCAGACCAGGTCAAGCCCGGCGACGTACTGCTGGTGACCCCGGTCGCGGGTGAGCCACTCGGAGAGATGATCACGCGGCTCGACGGGTCGGGCTTCTCGCACAGTGGCATCGCCCTGGGTGGCCGGGCGATCGCGTCGGCCCGGAAGTCCTTCATCGCGTCCCAGCCGTTCGATCTCTCCGGTCTGCGCATCGAGAAGTTCGAGCGCTTCTGGGGGAAGGGGCAGTCGGTCTACCGCCTCGCCGTCCCCTCGCCCGAGGCCAGGGCGCGCGCGGTCGCGGCGGTGCGCGGGCTCCGCGTCCCCGACGACGGCTCCTTCTCCGTCCCGAAGGTCCTCGTGGTCGCGATCGCGCTCGCCTCGTTCGATCGCACGCTCTTCGACGAGGAGGCCGGCGCGACGATCCGCGAGCTCGCCATCGAGGCGGCCCGCGCCTGGGAGGGGAAGCCGGGGGAACGCACCTTCTACTGCGCCGAGGCCGTCGCCCGCGCCTTCGGTGAACGCTTCCCGCTCTCGGCGCTGGAGCCCCCGGGCGGCGTCCAGCCCGCTGCCCGGCCGCCGGCCCAGGACGGGGTCCTCGGCACGATGATGAAGCTCTACCTCGACGTCGCGACGGGGGACGTGTGCCAGGAGGCCCTGGACCGCCTGGTCGACGCCCTCGACGTCGAGGCGCCCGCCTTCCTCGACACCGTGGCCCGGGACATCCTCGCGAGCGCCCGCCGTTTCGGCCAGGAGCGTCCGCTCGCCGCGCGCTACGCGGGGCGCCGCATCCCGTACAAGGGCTGGGAGACGACCGGCCGCCTCCTACCGTCGGCGCTGGTCACCCCGCGCATGCTGCTCGACGCGCCGTGGACCGCCGACACCGTCGCACGGGTCGTCGCTCCCGGCGCACCGCCGCCGCCGCTCGCGGCGTCAGGCTCACCGGGGCGTCCACGAGGCCGCCCGGGGAGATCAGGTCAACCCCCGATAGACCGCCGTCGGCTCGGATAGACCGCCGACGGTCGTTGTCCGGAATGACTACCGGGACGGATCTCGGACCACGTATCCACGTCGGGTGCCACTCCCGTGCTCCCGTCGGCCGGCGCCGATGCCACGGGGGGACGCACGGCCCGGTGCTCGGGGGGAGCAGCGGACCGTGTGGCGGAGTGCGGGAGTGGCACCTCCGCCCGGGGTAACGGCCCCGCCGACCCGCCGATAGGTCTGCCGGGCGACACTCGGCCCGACGGCCGCACTCCGGGGGGACCTGCCGATGCCCAGACCGCAGCGTGACCTCGACCCGAACGGCGGGCCGCTGGTCGAGTTCGCGCGCGACCTGCGCGCGCTGCGGGACGGGGCCGGCACCCCGAAGTTCGCGACGATGGCCCGCCGCACCGGTCGTTCCAAGACCGCCCTCGCGGACGCCGCGTCCGGCCAGCACCTGCCCCGCTGGGAGACCGTCGAGGACTTCGTCCGCGCCTGCGACGCCGACCCTGCCCCCTGGCACGAGCGCTGGCTCGCGCTGCGCGCCGGGGACGGTGCTCCCGGTCCGGCCCCGACGCCCGTCCCCGCTCCGGCCGCAGCGTCTCCGGCCGCAGCGTCGACGGAGGAGCCGGCCCCGAGCGCGGACCCGGCGCCCGCGCCGGAACCCGGCCCGGTCGAACCCGGCACGCCCGCCACTCCAGCGCCGCGCCGGCGCCGTAGCGCCCTCCTCGTCGCGGCGGTCGTGGTGGGCGTGCTCGTCGTCGGGGGCCTGGGGTTCCTCCTGGGACGGGTGACCGAGCCGGGCCCGCCGATCGTCCCGAAGACGGTGGAGGCGATCGTCGTGCAGAACAAGGTCGCACTGGGCCCGGACAAGCTGGTCGAGGACCGCACCCCCGCCTACCTCTCGACCGAGGCGCTGGCCTACTGCGCCCAGCCGAGCCGGAGCTGCAAGGTGCCGGGCACCGAGATGGTCTCCGGGGCCGGCATCGTCGCCAGCTGCTGGACGCGGGGCCAGATGATGTGGAACTGGGACCTCTCCGACCCCACCGCGCAGTCCAACCCCTACCGCGTGCGCTCCGATCTGTGGTATCGCGCCTCGTTCCCCGACGGGCGCACCGGCTACCTCTCCGAGGTCTACGTCGAGCGTGGCGATCGTGGGGGCCGTGACCTGCCGCGCTGCAATCCCTGAGCGCTCGGCAAGTGATCACGGTCGCCCCGCCGTCGTCCGTGATCGACGACGCTTTCCGGACGTCCAGTGTCTGGAACGCGACTTTCCTGACGCTCACCCGCGGCCGCCGGCCTGCGGACCGCCGGCGCCCCGCTGCTGGGCTCGGTCTTCACGTTCGCGGTCGACGTCCCGCCGGCCCCAGTCGAGGTGCCGCGCGCCCTGCCGCCCGGGCCTCCGGCGCGGTCGGAGGAGCCGGCCATCGAGGAGCCTGTCGTCGCTAGGCAGTTGATCATGGAATTCGGCACGCGCTGGACGTGCCTGAATCCATGATCGATTGCCTACTAGGGCGGGCACGGAGCAGCTGGACCGGGAACGCGGGCTCAGGTTGCCCCGGCGGCGGGCCGGAGGCCGTCCATCAGGAGGTCGAGCAGGCGACCGGCCTTGGCTCCGTGCTGTGGCCGGGGCGCGACGGTGAAGATGCCGATGAGGGAAGCGGCGATGTCTTCGGCGGTGACGTCGGAGCGGAGGTCGCCCGCCGCGCGGCCGGCGTCGAGGATCGTGGTGATGGCCGCGAGGAGCTCGGTCCGCGTCTGTGCATGGGCGATCTCGCCCGACTCGATCATCGCGAGCAGCGTGTCGAGCATGCCGTTCTTGGTCGCGATCCAGTCCCCGAACAGGTCCGTCCAGCGCCGCATCGCGGCAGCCGGGGGCAGCTGGCCGAGCAGCTCACGGGCACCGGCCGTCAGCCGCACGACCTGGTCCCGGTAGACCGCATCGACCAGCGACTCGCGGGTCGGGAAGTGCCGGTAGAGCGTGGCGATGCCGACCCCGGCCTCGCGCGCGATCGCCCGCATCGACGGCTCGGTGTCAGCCGACCCGAACACGCGGGTCGCCACCGCGAGCAACTGGTCGCGGTTGCGGGTGGCGTCCGCCCGTCGCGCGCGTGTCCCCGGATCACTCAAACGGATCACGCTCCGGTTGTGTTACGGTCGGCCATGCAAACGGAGCGTAGTCCGTTTCCATGCTTTCCCCGGCCTGAGGAGACAGGTGCGTCCATGCAGGAACAGAGCGACCGACCACCGACGGACAGGTGCAGGGCGGTCCGGCTCGATGCGTTCGGCGGCCCCGAGGTCCTGGGCATCCGCCAGGTTCCCGCTCCGCAGGCCGGCCCGGGACAGGTCCGTGTGCGAGTCACTGCGGCCGGTCTGAACCCGATGGACTGGATCATGACCGCGGATGCGGACACCGCCGCCCGGTTCGGCCTGGGCCTCCCGGCCGGCTTCGGGACCGACTATGCCGGGGTGGTCGACCAGGTCGGTGACGGGGTGACCGACTTCGCGCCCGGCGACCGGGTGTTCGGGGCCGCCCTGTCCCGCGCGGTCGCCGACTTCGTCGTGATCGACCCGGCCGGGGAGAGCGCGGCGAACGAGGCCCACCACACCCCCGACGGCGTCGACGACCTCACTGCCGCCACCCTCGCGATCGCCGGCCGCACTGCGTCCGCTGCCCTCGCCGTGGTCGACCCCGGCCCGGACGACACGGTGCTCATCGGCGGCGCGGCGGGCGGGGTCGGGGTGTTCGCCGTTCAGCTGGCCCGGATCGCGGGAGCGCGCGTGATCGGGACGGGATCGGCGACCTCGGCCGATTTCCTGCGCGATCTCGGAGCCGAGCCGGTCACTTACGGCGACGGCCTGGCCGGCCGGGTCCGAGCCCTCGCTCCCGGCGGTGTCACGGCCGCCGTCGACCTGCACGGGACGGAGACGGTGCACGCCGCGCGGGAACTCGGCGTCCCGGACGGCCGCCTCTGCACCATCGCCGCGCACGTCGACGGTGTACCGACGGCCAACGGCGCGAACGCCGCCCACGGCGCCCTGGAAGAGGTCGCCCGCCTGGTGGCGGCGCGCCGACTTCGGGTGCCCATCGCGGCGAGCTTCCCCGTCGAGCAGATCCGCCGCGCGGCCGAGCTCCAGGCCGGCCAGCACGTGCACGGCAAGGTCGTCATCGACCTCGGGACCGAGGCCATCGCGACGGCCACTAGCTGATCTCCGGACCCTCCGCGACGGCGGGGCCGAGCAGCACGAAGATGACGACCTGGCTGATCACGTGGTGATCAGCGCACGCTTCACGCCTCGGCCCCTTCTGTGGGTACTGCGTTGACCAGGTTGTCCAGGTACCAGCGGTAGGTCGAGGCGAGCCCCTCGGCCAGCCCGATCCGCGGCTTCCAGCCCGTCGCGGCGATCCGCGAGACGTCGAGGACCTTGCGCGGCGTCCCGTCCGGCCGCGACGTGTCGTACACGATCTCCCCGCCGAACCCCACGGTCGCCGCGACCAGCGAGGCCAGCTCCGCGATCGTCACGTCCTCCCCGGTCCCCACGTTGATCGGCGACGGGTCGTCGTAGACGTCCAACAGGTGCACACACGCCGCCGCCAGATCATCGACGTGCAGGAACTCCCGCCGCGGGGTCCCGGTCCCCCACACCGTCACCCTCGCCGCGCCCGACACCGTCGCCTCGTGGAAGCGCCGGATCAACGCCGGCAGCACGTGGCTCGACTCCAGGTCGAAGTTGTCCCCCGGCCCGTACAGATTCGTCGGCATCGCCGAGATCCACGCCAGCCCGTACTCCCGACGGTAGGACGCCACCCCCAGGATCCCCGCGATCTTCGCGACGGCGTACGCCTCGTTGGTCGCCTCCAACGGACCGGTCAGCAACGAGTCCTCACGGATCGGCTGCTCGGCGAACTTCGGATAGATGCACGACGACCCCAAGAACAGGAACCGCTCCACCCCCGCCGCCGCGGCCGCGTCCAACAGGTTCGCCTGGATCCGCAGGTTGTCGTGCAAGAACTCCACCGGCCGCGCCGCGTTCGCCGCGATCCCCCCGACCCGCGCCGCCGCGTCCACCACCGCCACCGGCGCCACCTCGGCCACGAACTCCCGCGCCGCCCCGGCGTCCCGCAGATCCACCTGCGCCGACCGCGCCCCCACCACGTCGGGAAACCCCGCACCCCGCAGCGCCCGCACCACCGCAGACCCCACCAGGCCCCCCGAGCCCGCCACCAGCACGCGCGCGGACCGATCCAGCTCGCCCATGGTGGAGACGGTAGCGGAGCGTGGCCGGATCTCCCTGCGTGATCCGCGGGGAGCCGGGGTAGTCGCTGCGGCAGGAACGAGCGGTGGGAGGGATGGGGCATGTCGGCCGGAGAGTTCGCCCGGGACGAGTCCGCCCGGGACGGTCAGCACGATCAGCGCGACGACCTCCGGCCACAGGCGCCCCTCGAACGGGTTCCGCGCGAGCGCTTCACGGTGCCCGGGACGCGCGGGCTCCGGATGCGCTCGCGCGTCCTGATCGCGACGTGCAGCCCGACGTCGCGGCCGTGGGCGGCGGTCGCGCTCTGCCTGGCGGGGCTGGTGGGCCTCTTCCTCCCGCTGGTGCGCGGGGCGACGGGGCACGACTGGACGGCGATCGAGCTGGCCGAGGGGCCGACCCTGGTCGCGCTCGGCCTGTTCGTGCTGCTGACGCTGGTCCCGGTGGTCGACCTCGTGCTCGGCCGGGAGCGCCTCACCCCGTGGCTGGCGGTCCCGGCCGCGCTCGGTCTGCAGGTGACGACGGCGCTCGCGGTGGTGGGCGCGGTCCGCGGGGCGGGAGCGCTGCACCCGGACCTGTCGTCGGGGGTGACCGGCGTCGGGGCGGGACTCGTCCTGCTGCTGGTCGCCGAGGCCGGGCTCGCCGTCGTCGGCGGCATCGGCTTCAGGTGTCACCCACGCCGGTAGTGATCGTCGTCAAGGGATGCGGAGATGCCGTTATCGAACTGTGATGGCATGGTCGGCCGAGGTCCCCCGAAGACCCCGACCCTCGCTCCCCGAGGAAAGGTCGCTGATGACCACACTGCAGTCCGCCACCGCGGCGCCGGTCCAGCCCGTCCCGTCCCTGCTGCACGACGACGGGTTCGTCGCGGTCGCCGACGGCCTGCAGCGACGCGGCGGGCTCCGCGGCCGCGCCGAGCGCCTCATGGCGCGGGCCCGGGTCGCCGCCGCCCGCACCGCCCTCGCTCCCCGCGTCGCCTCCCCGCTCGCCGACCTGCCGCACGTCCCGGTGACGGTGCCCGACACGCGCAGCGGCCGCCGGCTGGCCGCCAAGTACTCGGGCCGCGACCGGGGTGTGCCCCGGGATCTCGCGGTCTCGGTCCTGCCCCTCCCCGAGGAGCCCGAGGCCTACCTGCGCGGGAAGTCCAGGCAGGCGCTGCGCACCAACAGCCGCCGCGCCCGGGAGCAGGGGGTGACCTGCCGGACCCTGGACCCCATGGAGTCCGCCCGCCGGCTCGAGCAGGTGGTCCCCGATCCCTGGTACCAGGCCGTCGTGCCCGGCGCTCAGGCCGACCTGAGCGCAGGGCTGTGCACCGGCTGGGTCGCCGAGGACGCCGAGGGCGCCACGGAGGTGCTGGCCCTGACCAGCGCCGCGGGTCCCCTCGCGCGCCTGGACCTCATGCTCTCGGCCCCCGGACGGGAGGGCGACGCGCGCTACCTGCTCTCCGCCCACGTCGTCACCGAGCTCGCCGCGGCCGGGGCCTGCGTGCTCGCCGTCGAGGGCGCGCTGCTGCTCTCCCCCGGGCTGCGCCACTTCCAGCACCTGCTGGGCTTCGGGCAGGCCCGACTCGACGTCCGGGTGGCCTGACCCCGTCGCATGCGGTACCCCGGGCAGTCCGGACTCCGACACACCCGCCCCGCTTGCGAGGAGGAACTGCCGCGTGAACAGCATCGACGTCCTGGTCGAGGCCTTCGGCCGGGTCCGCGACCACGTGCACGGCACGGTCGACGGGCTCGACGAGAGGGCGCTGAACCTGCGTCTCGACGCCGAGGCCAACCCGATCGCCTGGCTCGTCTGGCACCTGACCAGGGTGCAGGACGACCACGTGGCGGACCTGGCGGGGACGGAGCAGGCGTACACCGCGAGCCGGGACGGGGGCCAGAGCTGGGCGGACCGTTTCGGCTTCGACCTCGACCCCTCCTCCATCGGCTACGGGCATACCTCGGCGCAGGTGGCGGCCGTGCACGTCGCCGACCCGGCGCTCCTCACGGGGTACTACGACGCGGTCCACGACCGGACGCTCGCGTACCTGCGCACGCTCGCCGACGCCGACCTGGACGAGGTGATCGACGAGGCCTGGGACCCGCCCGTGACGCGCGGGGTGCGCCTCGTCAGCGTCGTCGACGACGACATCCAGCACGCAGGGCAAGCCGCGTTCGTCGCGGGGATCGCCCGGCGCGCCTCCTGATCGACACCGTCCATGATCCGCTCAGCGAATGTGATCTGTACCACACCGCTGACGCAGGGCCGAACGGACCAGTGACGCCCTGGACCTTCGAGCAGGGAATCTGGCCGTCCGGAGAGGTGCAGGTCGGACACCCGAGCACGAACGGTACTGTCCGGTTCATCCTGTTCCTATCGTATCGTCCCCGACACGAATCTTGCGCCGCATGATGATCACCCGATATGAGGTGCGCGTAACCCGCCGTGCGACTGGGCATGTCGCGGGCCACATCCACCCCGAGGGAGAGGACGTCGATGTCCACGACCCATGAAGGCCCGTCCGTCGAGACCACGTCCGGTGCAGTCGCGGCGGTCGACCCCACGAAGAGCATCGCGGACCCCGGCCCCCTGGGCCTGGCCGCGTTCGCGCTCACCACGTTCCTGCTGAGCCTGTTCAACGCGGGCATCGCCCCGGACAACCTGGAGAAGACGGTCCTGCCGCTCGCACTGTTCTACGGCGGGCTCGCCCAGCTCATCGCCGGGGTGTTCGAGTTCCGCAAGGCGAACACGTTCGGCGCCACGGCGTTCTGCTCGTACGGCGCCTTCTGGCTGTCGTTCGCGGCGTTCGTGCAGTTCGTCGAGCCGGCGGTCCCCGCGGCGAGCGCCAAGACCGCGACCGGGCTGTTCCTGCTCGGCTGGGCGATCTTCACGCTGTACATGTTCGTCGCCTCGCTGCGCACGAGCGCAGGGCTGATCGCGGTCTTCGGGTTCCTGTTCCTGACCTACCTGGCCCTGGTGCTGGGGACGCTGCTCGGGGTGTCCGCGCTCGCGACGGTCGGCGGCATCCTCGGCATCATCACGGCGATCGCGGCCTGGTACACCTCGTTCGCGGTCATCACGAACTCGACCTTCGGCCGCTCGGTGCTCCCCACCGGCGCGCGGTAGGTGCGCTCCGCGCTCGTGAGCACTTTCCGGGGCTATAGCCCCGGAAAGTGCTCACGAGCGAAGCACCGGTCGGGCGTCGCGGGCACGGCCGGGCAACGCGCACACTCGGCGCCGTGAGCACGACGATCTGTGGCGCCCGGATCTTCGACGGCGAGCGGTCGGTGGGGGTGGGCGACGTCGTCGTCGACGGCGACGTGATCACCGCGGTCGAGCCGGGGCAGCGCGCCCCGGCCGTGGGCGACGTGGACGCGCGCGGCGCGACGCTGCTGCCGGGTCTCATCGACGGGCACGTCCACCTGCGCGGGGCCGGCAACCTCGGCCAGGATCTGCGCCACGGCGTGACGACCGTGCTCGACATGTTCTCCGCGCCGCCCCAGTTCACCCGGATGCTGCGGAGGCGGGCCGCCAGCCGCGACGACGAGGCGGACCTGCGCAGCTCGGGCCTCATGGCCGGGGCGGTCGACGGGTGGCCCGCTGTCATGCTCCCGCCCGACCCCAGCGGCTGGCGCATGCCCGGGCTCTCCGGCCCGGAGGACGCCGAGCGGTTCGTCGCCGACCGGGTGCGCGAGGGCTCGGACTACCTCAAGGTCTTCGTCGAGAACGCGGCCGACGTCACCCGTCCCACCCTCTCCCCGGGGACCGTCGCCGCGGTGTGCGCCGCCGCCCGGGGGCGGGGCCTGCGGACGGTGGCCCATGCCCCGACACGGTGGGCCTTCGCGACGGCCCGCGCGGCCGGGGTCGACATCCTCACCCACGTTCCGCTGGACGGGCCGCTCGACGAGGACGGGCTGGGCGGGCTCACGGTCGTCCCGACGATGACGATGATGGCCGCGCGGTCGGACGTCGCCTCCCAGCAGGCGCTGTTCACCGACCCGCGCCTGACCGCGCGGCTCTCGGTCGACGTCGTCGATGCGCTGCGTTCCGGCGACCGCGGCGGACTGCCGACCAGCTCCGCACCGGGCGCCGCCTACGAGCACGCGGCGGAGAACCTGCGGCGGCTCGTGGCGGCCGGGGCGACCCTGGTCGCGGGGACCGACGCCAACGACGTACCGGGTCGGCCCGCGGCGGTGCTGCACGGCGCGTCGCTGCACCTCGAGCTCGAGCTCCTCGCGCAGGGCGCGATGACGCCGAGCGACGTGCTCGCGGCCGCGACCTCGCGGGCCGCGGACGTGTTCGGGCTCGCCGACCGGGGGCGGATCACGGTCGGGCGCCGGGCGGACCTGCTGCTCGTCGACGGCGACCCGACGGCGGACGTCACCGCCACCCGCGCGCTGCGGACCGTGTGGCGCGCCGGGGTGCCGCACGACCTCGCGCACCCGGTCGCGTCGGCCGGGTCGGACCACGTGGGCCCGGTGCACGCGAGCCGCTGAGCCCTACCGCACATCGGTCTCGTCCGTGTGGGTCCGACCGGCCCACGAAGCGGGGTCGGCGGGGCGCCCGCCGGGTTACCGTCACCGGACGGGTCGTCCCGGCCCGCCGCCCGAGGAGGGGCCGCCGATGACCTCACGCAGACTCCCGCGCTACGCCGAGCTCAAGCCCCTGCTGCGGGTACGCCCACCGCGCCTGGACGCCACGCGCCGTCGGCTGGAGTCGGCGTTCACGATCGCCGACCTCCGCGCGATCGCGCGGCGGCGCTCCCCGCGGGCGGTGTTCGACTACGTCGACGGCGCCGCCGAACAGGAGATCAGCCTGCGGCGTGCCCGCGAGGCCTACGCCCGCGTCGAGTTCTCCCCGCGGATCCTGCGCGACGTCGGGTCGGTCGACACCAGTACGACGATCCTCGGCGGCCCCGCGTCGCTGCCGCTGGTCCTCGCGCCGACCGGGTTCACGCGGATGATGCATCACGAGGGCGAGCGCGCGGTCGGCCGTGCCGCCGAGGCCGCGTCGGTGCCCTACGCGCTCTCGACGATGGGCACCACCTCGGTCGAGGATCTCGCCGCCGCGGCGCCCCTCGGCCGGCACTGGTTCCAGCTCTACCTCTGGCGCGACCGGGACGCCTCGACCGACCTCGTCGAGCGCGCCCGCAAGGCCGGCTACGACACCCTCGTGCTCACCGTCGACACCCCCGTCTCCGGGGCGCGGCTGCGCGACTCGCACAACGGCCTGACCATCCCGCCCTCGCTGACCGTCCGCACCCTTTCCGACATGGCCCTCCACCCGGCCTGGTGGGCGAACCTGCTGACCACCCAGCCGCTCGAGTTCGCGTCCATGAGCTCCTGGCACGGCACCACCGCCGAGCTCGTGGCGCACATGTTCGATCCGACCGCCGTCCCCGCCGACCTCACCTGGCTGCGCGAGCAGTGGCCCGGCCACCTCGTGGTCAAGGGCGTCCAGCACGTCGAGGACGCCCGCGCGGTGGTCGACCTCGGCGCCGACGCGCTCGTGGTCTCCAACCACGGCGGCCGCCAGCTCGACCGCGCCCCGACCCCGCTCGAGCTGCTGCCCGACGTCGTCGCGGCCGTCGGCGACCGCGCCGAGGTCTTCGTCGACACCGGGGTCACGACGGGCGCCGACCTGGTCGCCGCCCGCGCGCTCGGCGCCCGCGCGACGCTCGTGGGCCGGGCCTACCTGTACGGGCTCATGGCCGGTGGGCAGGCGGGGGTGACCCGCGCGCTGGAGATCCTGCGCACCGAGGCCCTGCGCACCATGCAGCTGCTCGGCGCCGAGCGCGTCGACGACCTCGACGGCTCCCACGCCCGCCTGCTCCCCCGCTGAGGCGCTCCGGGGGAAGCCGGACCGAACCGCCCCGGTCAGCCGCGCGTCCAGTGACCGAGCACCATGAGCGTCTTGGTGCCGGTCACGGTTCCGGCGCGGCGCAGGCGGTCGATGGTGGCCTGCAGGTGCGGGAGGTCGCGCACCCGCACCTGCACCAGCGCGTCCGGGTCCCCCGCGATGGTGTAGACCGCCTGGACCTCCGGGATCGTCGACGCAGTGGCGACGATGTCCTCGACGGCGGTGGTGCCGGTGTAGCGCACCTCGGTGAAGGCCTCCACAGCCCATCCGAGCTTGCCGTGGTCGACCTGCACGGTGAACCCGGTGATCACGCCGGTCTCGCGCAGCCGGTCCACCCGCCGCTTGACCGCCGCCACCGAGAGCCCGACCGCGAGGGCCATGTCGGAGAAGGTGCGCCGGGCGTCCCTGGGTGAGCAGCGCGAGCAGTTCGCGGTCGATGTCGTCGACCTCGGCCATGGTTCTCCTGCCACGCAACGGACTCCACACCGACGACGACCGCCTCGACGATCTTTGCGTCTCGCCCGGCGATTCGCCGAGGATCGTTGCACGAGGACGGGTCGTCCCGCTGCGATGGGGCGATGACCGTCACGCTCGACGACCGCTACACCGCCATCGGCGGACGTGCGCTGATGACCGGCATCCACGCGATCGTGCGGGTCCTGCTCGATCAGCGCCGGCTCGACGAGGCCCGGGGCCACGACACGCGCGTCTTCGTCTCCGGCTACCAGGGCTCGCCGCTGGGCGGCCTGGACTCGGAGATCCTGCGCAGCCGGCACCACCTCGACCCGGCCGGTGTCGTGTTCACCCCGGGCGTCAACGAGGAGCTCGCCGCCACCGCGGTCGCCGGCACCCAGCTGCTCGACACCCTGCCCGGCCGGCGCCACGACGGCGTCGTCGGGTTCTGGTACGGCAAGAACCCCGGGCTGGACCGCGCCGCCGACGCGATCCGCCACGGCATGCTCTCCGGGACCGCCCGCCTGGGCGGAGCGGTGGCGCTGATCGGGGACGACCCGTCCTGCAAGTCCTCCACGGTGCCGAGCTCCTGCGAGCCGATGGCCGCGAGCCTGTCGATGCCGCTGCTCGCCCCGGGGTCGGTGGCCGAGGTCGTCGAGCTCGGGCTGCACGCGGTCGCGCTCTCCCGGGCCTCGGGGCTCTGGACCGGGCTGAAGATCGTCGCCGACGTCGCCGACGCCTCGGCCACCGTCGATCTCGGCGCCCTGGCGCCCGACGTGCTGGGCATCCCGAATCCTCCGTCGCAGGCTCGCCCGACACCGCCGCCCCTCCTCGGTCCGACGGCCGTGGACGCCGAGCACGACGTGCTCACCCGCCGCCTCGACCTCGCCAGGGCCTACGCCCGCGACACCGGCCTCAACCGGGTCACGTTCTCCTCCCGCCACGCCCGGCTCGGGATCGTCGCCTCCGGCACGGGCTCCGCGACCGTGCAGCGCGCGCTGGACGACCTCGGGCTCGGTGAGGCGGAGCTCGACGCCCTCGGCGTGCGCCTGGTCCGCCTCGCGATGCCGTTCCCGGTCGACCACGAGGCCCTCGCCGCGATGACCGCCGACCTCGAGGAGGTCCTCGTCGTCGAGGACAAGGTGCCGTTCCTCGAAGGGCACGTCCGCCAGGCGCTCTACGGCAGCGTGCCCGCGCCGCGGGTCGTCGGGCGCCGCGACGAGCGTGGCCGCCCGCTGCTGTCGGCCCGCGGCCAGCTCGCCGCCGAGGACGTGGCCCGCGCGGTCGCGGCCCGCCTGCGGGCCGCCGGCGCCGAGCTCCCCGCCTCCGCGGCCGCCCACCTCGTCGCGCTCACCCCGCCCCGTCCGTCGCGGATCCCGCTGACGAGCGCGCCGGCCCGCACGCCCTACTTCTGCTCGGGCTGCCCGCACAACACCTCGACGCGCACCGGCGACGACACGCTGGTCGGGGTCGGCATCGGCTGCCACGCGATGGTCGCCCTCGACGGCGAGCACCGCGGCCACCAGGTCGGCATGACCCAGATGGGCGGCGAAGGCGCCCAGTGGATCGGCCTCGCCCCGTTCACCGACGACCCGCACCTCGTCCAGAACCTCGGCGACGGCACCTTCCACCACTCCGGCTCGCTGGCGATCCGCGCGGCGGTGGCCGCCGGGGTCTCGATGACCTACAAGCTGCTCTACAACGACGCCGTCGCCATGACCGGCGGCCAGCGGCCGGCCGGGCGACTCGACGTCCCCGCCATCACCCGCGAGCTCGCGATCGAGGGCGTGCGTCGCATCGTCGTCACCACCGACGACGTCGCGGCCTACCGCGGGGTCGCGCTCGACCCGATCGCGGGCGTGCGCCACCGCGACGACTTCGCCGCCGTCGAGCGCGAGCTCGCCGGCGTCGAGGGCGTGACCGTGCTCATCCACGACGACCGCTGCGCCACGGAGGAGCGCCGGCTACGCAAGCGCGGGCAGCTGGCCGTCCCCACCGAGCGCGTCGTGATCAACGAGCGGGTGTGCGAGGGCTGCGGCGACTGCGGGGACGTCTCCACCTGCCTGTCCGTGCTGCCCGTGGAGACCGAGTTCGGCCGCAAGACCCGCATCCACCAGGCGTCGTGCAACTCCGACTACAGCTGCCTCAAGGGCGACTGCCCGTCGTTCCTGCTGGTCGAGCCGGGGACGGTCGCGCCCCGGACCGTCCCCGACCTGCCGGTCGAGCTCGTGGAGCCCTCCAGCCGGCTCGACGGCGACACCACCCTGCTGCGCATGCCCGGGGTCGGCGGCACCGGCGTCGTCACCGCCTCCCAGATCCTCCAGATGGCCGCCCACCTCGACGGGCGCTGCGCCGCCGGACTCGAGCAGGTCGGGCTCGCGCAGAAGGGCGGACCCGTCGTCTCCGACGTCCGCCTCGCCAAGCACCCGGTCACCGGGGCACTGCGGGCCTCGCGGGGCAGCGCCGACGTGCTCGTCGGGTTCGACCTGTTCGGGGCCGCCGACCCGGCCACCCTCGCCGTCGCACGCCCCGGGCACACCGTCGCCGTCGTGAACACCTCGATCACCCCGACGGCGGCCATGGTGACCGGCCAGGTCGTCCTGCCCGGCTCCCCCGCCGACGCCCTCGACGCGATCCACGCCGCGGTCGGCGAGGTCCACCACGTCGACGCCCAGCGCATCAGCGAGGCGCTCTTCGGCGACCACCTGCCCACCAACGTGCTGCTGCTCGGCGCCGCGTGGCAGCTCGGCGTCGTCCCGGTCTCGGCCGAGGCGATGGAGCGGGCGATCCGGCTCAACGGCGCGGCGGTCGAGACCACCCTCGCCGCCTTCCGGTGGGGCCGCGCCGCTGCGATCGACCACGACGCGGTGCTCGCCGCGCTCGTCCCGCCCGCCACACCCGTGGTCGCGGTGGACGCGCGGTCCGCGGCGCTGGCTCGCACGGTCGAGGGCCTCGACGACGTGCTGGCGACCCGCATCGCCGACCTCACCGGCTACCAGGACGCGGCCTACGCCGGGCGCTACGCCGAGGAGGTGCGCCGCGTGGCCGCGCTGGCGAGCGAGGCGGTGGGTCCCGACGACGGGTCACGCGTCGCCCGGGCCTACGCCCGCGGCCTGCACCGGCTCATGGCCTACAAGGACGAGTACGAGGTCGCGCGGCTGCACCTGGACCCCGTCGAGGTCGCCCGCCGCGAGGCCGAGTACGGCGCCGACGCCGACGTGTCGGTGATGCTCCACCCGCCGGTACTGCGCGCGCTCGGCATGCACCGCAAGATCCGGCTGCGCGGCCGCACCGCCGAGGTGACCTTCCGCGCCCTGCGGGCCGCCCGCGGCCTGCGGCACACGCCGTTCGACGTCTTCGGGCGCGCCGAGGTCCGCGCCGTCGAGCGCGCCCTCGTCGGCGAGTACCAGGAGGCGGTGCGCACCGCCGTGGAGCACCTCGGGCCGGACACCCTCGACGTCGTGCTCGAGGTGGTCGAGCTGGCCGAGCTCGTCCGCGGCTACGAGGACGTCAAGCTGCGTGCCGTCGAGCGGTTCCGGGAGCGGTGCGAGGAGCTCCTCGGGCAGCTCGCCGGCTGAGCTGCCTCGCTCTCAGGTCAGGTGCTCTTCGCGGCCTTGACGATCGCGGCGATCAGCAGCCCGAGGAGCACGAGCACGAGGGCAACGGGGCTGAGCAGCCCGAGCAGGATCAGCCCCGCGACGATCGCCACCTTGGCGCCGGTGCCCAGCGCACTCCACGCACCCTTGATCGCCCCGAGCGCGGGACTCTTCCCCGCCATCATCGCTGTGCCCGCCCCGAACGCGGCGCCGAGCCCGACGCCCCCGTTCGAGGCGATCCCCTCGAGCCGCTCGGCGAGGTCGTCAACCTTGTCCACGGCCGCACCGGCCGCCCGGTCGATCAGCGCCGTGGCGAGCCGCTCGAACGATCGTGCGATGACGCGGCCGGTCCCGGCCCCGGCCGCGACGTCGGCCTCCCTGGCCTCCTTGGCCGACGACGGCGGTGACGACGAGCCCGGGAAGGCGAGGACGGTCATGGCCGCGACGCTAGCGGGCACGAGGCGCGGCCGGAGTCCTCCGATCGCACGCAATTTCCTGGAGGACCGTCCGCCGTCGTCATCGGGCGGTGCGCGCGGGGATGAGCAGCCCGCGGTCCTCGGTGTGCCAGAACGCGCCGGTCTCGCGGCGCTCGGCGCGGGTGGTGAAGCGGTAGCGCACGAGACGCACCCGGACCGCGTGCGGTGCCCGTCCGTCGAAGGGGTCGACACGGAAGAGCGCCAGGATCCGCGGATCGGCCGCGAGGAGCCGGTCGAGCAGGCGGGGCAGCCAGACCCGGGCCCTCGAGGGGAGCAGGGGCACGAACCAGAGCTGCCAGTCCAGACGGCGGTGGTACGGCGCGACCTGGGGTGGGCGCCGGAAGGGGTCGCCCGGCTTGGCGGGCAGCTCGTAGGCGCGCCACCCGGCGTCGTCGTCGGGCGACTCCGTGCCCTCGATGATCAGCTCGTCTCGGTGTCGGGTGACGTGCCCGAACGCGCCGTAGGTGTTGCCGAGGTGCACCGGGGTGATGCCGGCGTTCATGAGCTGTCCGGGGCGGAGCATGTTCGTGATCGGCCAGATCGACAGGGCCGCCATCAGCGCGGTGACGACGAGGGCGACGACCGCGAACCAGGCCGGTGGCGGGGTCTGCCCGCCGGCCGCTGCGATCCAGGACCCGGGCAGGACGTGCGCCCAGCTCCCGTCGTCGACCGCTGAGAGCGCGAGCACGATCGCCAGCAGGTTCAGCCAGGCGAAGTTGCCACTGCTGACGAGCCAGCCCTGGGTGACGACGACGAGGGCGGCGGCGATCGACGCGACCGGCTGCGGGGCGAAGAGCCCGAACGGCACGACGAGCTGGACGACGTGGTTCGCTGCGGTCTCGATCCGGTGCAACGGTGGGGGCAGGTGGTGGAACCAGCGACTCGTCGGGCCCGGCAGCGGCTGGGTCTCGTGGTGGTAGTTCAAGCACGTGAGGTCGCGCCAGCACGGGTCGCCGCGCATCTTGATCAGCCCCGCACCGAACTCGAGGCGGAAGAGCAACCAGGCGAGGAGCCAGACGATCGGCACGGGCGGCGCGACCGAGGGCGGCCCCAGGAAGGTGACCAGGAAGCCGGCCTCCAGCAGCAGCGTCTCCCAGCCGTACCCGTACCAGAGCCCCCCGACGTTGACGAACGACAGGTAGAGCACCCACAGCGCGGCCCACCAGGCCAGCCAGCCGCCGACCGGCAGCAGATCCGCCACCCCGACCAGCGCGCCCACCGCGAGCACGAGCCCGAGCACGGCGAGCACCACGGCCCGCCGGTCGGAGTACCACCACAGCAGGCTCGGCCGGTCGCGGAAGCGCGAGCGGGCGATCAGCGCGGGCGCCGGAGTCAGTCCGTGCTCGCCGGCCAGCGGCCGGAACTGGCGCAGCGCGACGAGGAAGCCCAGCCCGTAGACCAGCGCCACGAGGTGCGCGACCAGCCAGCGGGCCACGGCGTAGGAGGGGTCCCCGAGGTCCAGCATGACCGGTGGGGTGCCCACACGGGCTAGGTGCGCACCTCTGGTGCCGGCACCTCGAACGCGTTGAGCAGGGCCGACGTCGCGAGGTACATGCCGATGAGGTGCACCATGTCGAGCACCCCATCGCGCCCGAAAGCCTCCTCGGCCGCCGCGTAGGTCTCGTCGTCGATGCGGTGGGTGCGCACGAGCTGGTCGGTGAAGCGGTGGGCGGTGGCCTCGTCGCGGGTGAAGCCCTCGGTGGAGCCCGACCGCAGCCCGGAGATCACCGTCTCGGACAGCCCGACCGCCCGCGCCACCGCGACGTGGGCGTAGACCTCGTAGTCCGCGTCCCACGCGAGCCCGACGGTGAGGATCACGACCTCGCGGATCGGCTTCGGCAGCGACGAGTGCTTCTGGTCGTGCTGGACCCACTGGTTGAAGCCCTCGGCCTGACCGGGTCGCAGCACGAACGCGTTGAACGGCCCGAGGAGCCCGCCCTGGTCGTCGGTCGGCGCGAAGCCGGAGCGCTCGGCCCAGCGGGCGCTGCGGTCCCGGATCCGCTCGGCCACGGCCCGCTGGTCGTCGTCGAGGTCCAGCGTCTCGTTGCGTGGGAGCCGTCCGCCCCAGTTCTTCGCGTCCGCCGCGGGGTGCTCGGTCATGGCGCCGACGCTAATCCGGGATCACGCCGGGTCGTTCGGCGGCTCCCAGCGGAAGAGCGTGGAGTCGCGGCGGACGAACCCCACGCGCTCGTAGAGCCGGATCGCCGCCTCCCGCGAGGGTCGCGAGGTCAGGTCGACGGTGCGCGCGCCTACCTCGACCGCGCGGTCCAGCGCGGCGCGCACCAGCGCCTCCCCCACACCGTGCCCGCGCACGACGTCGTCGACCACGACGTCGTCGACGTGCGCCCGCAGCCCCGTCGGCAGCGGGTACATCACGAGCGTCAGCGCCCCAACGATGGCGTCCGTGCCGCCGGTCTCGCCGAGCTTGGCGACGAACAGCGTCGTCGCCTCGTGGGCCACGACCCACGCGAGGGTCTGCTCGTCGTAGGTGGCGCTGCGCGAGAGCTGCGGGAGCAGGCGTTCGACGGCGGCCCGGACGTCGCCGTCGAGCACCTCCACGATCTCGATCGAGACGGTGCCCTCGTCGGTGTCGTCGGCCACGCGCGTCACGGTAGACCCGTCCGGTTCACGTCCCCGCCGGCGCGGTCGACTCCCCGGACCGACCGACCGCCCACCGCGACGCGGGGACGACTCACCGCGCCGAACTCGCGACGACCGGTGAGCGAGAACCGGACCAATCGTCTTCCTCGTGGACCGGAACGCGAGCGCCGAGGAGGCACGCGGCGGTAGATCACTGCTCCGTAGAGCCCCTCGACGGGAGCCGATCGGACGACCGGCGCGGGGGGAGCCACGGTGGACGGTCGTGCGCGCGGGGCCGCCCGGGCCGACCGCCCGCCGTCAGACGCCGCCGGACACACCCCTGACGATCACGAAAAGGTCTCGCTACGGTCTCGACGACTCACCTCCCGGTGGGTCGACCCGGCTCCCCGCCCGGGTCGCCGTGCCCGTCCGGCGGCCCGCTCCCCTGGGCGTGGACCGGGCCGCGCACCGCGATCGCGGTCGAGGACGGGAGCGGCGTCACCCCGAGGGCGCCGTGGACGACCGAGAAAGTGCCGCCATGCCCGGACGTCATGCCGCGACCGCTGGTCCGCTGTCCCTGCCGGTGTCCCTCCCCAGCTCCCTCACCGACAGCTCGCTCACCCGCGCCGGCATCGCCGCCGCCCTGGTCACCGCGAGCGCCGCGGCCGTCGCCGGCTCGACCGGGGCCTTCGCGAGCATCGGCACCGACACCTCCCACGCGGCGACCACGCTGGCGGCCTACTCCCCCGCCGCGGCGGTCCCGGCCCAGCGCGCGGCCGTCACCCCGGTCGCCGCCACCGCGTCGGCGGCCGCCCCGACGGTGAAGCACACCTCGCCCGCCGCGCAGGCCGCGAAGAAGGCCGCCGACCAGGCAGCCGCCGCGAAGAAGGCCGCGCAGCAGAAGGCCGCCGCCGCCCAGGAGAACAGCTCCAGCTCGAGCAGCGGCGTCTCGAGTCTGGGCCCCCTGGGCGACCGGATCGTGTCCACGGCCGCGTCGTTCGAGGGCACGCCCTACGTCTACGGCGCCACCGGCCCGAGCTCGTTCGACTGCTCCGGGTTCACCTCGTACGTGTTCAGGAAGATGGGCATCAGCCTGCCGCGCACCGCCCAGCAGCAGTACGACGCGGTGCAGCACATCAGCAAGAGCCAGGCCCAGCCCGGTGACCTCGTCTTCATGGGCGGCCCGAACAGCATCTACCACGTCGCGATCTATGCAGGGAACAACAAGATCTGGACCGCGCCGGAGCCCGGCGAGTCGGTCAAGCTCGGCAACATGTTCGGCGACACCAGCTTCGGCCGCGCTCGCTAGCGCTCGCATGTGAACGGATGTGGTCGCCCTGACGACCACATCCGTTCACATGGCGGAACGCCTCACCTTCCCCGCGTCGTCGCGCAGCGGGTGGTCGACCAGCTCGACCGTTCGCGGGATCTTGTGGCGGGCCAATCGGTCGGCCACGTCGGTCGGGAGCCGCTCGGCGAGCCCCGGCGCGGCCCGGGGCGCCGGCTGCACCAGCGCGTGCACCACCCGCCCGAGGTCCTCGTCCGGCACCCCCACGACGACGGCGTCGGCCACCTCGGGGTGCGCGAGCAGCGCCGCCTCGACCTCCGCGGGGTACACGTTGGCGCCGCCGACGACGATCATGTCGGCCCGACGGTCCACCAGGTACAGGTAGCCCTCGTCGTCGAACCACCCCATGTCGCCGAGCGACTCCCAGCCGTCGACCACCCGCGCGGCCGCGCCCAGGTAGTGATAGGTCGGGGGGCCGTCGGGGCGCATCCAGATCTCTCCCGTGACACCGGGCGGGCACACGCGCCCGTCGTCGTCGCACACCCGCATGTGCCCGCGGGTCACCCGCCCGACCGAGCCCGGGTGCGCCAGCCAGTCGCGCCCGTCGATCATCGCGCTCGCCTGCGACTCGGTGCCCGCGTACAGCTCGAGCAGGATCTCCGGGGCGGGCAGACGCGCGAGCCAGCCGCGCTTGACCTCCGGCGGGCACGGCGCGCCCACGTGCAGCGCCGTCCGCAGGCTCGACAGATCCACCGCGTCCCACGCCTCGTCGGGCAGGCGCAGCATCCGGCCCATCATCGTGGGGACCAGGTAGAGCCACGTCACGCCCTGCTCAGCGACCAGCTCGAGCGCACGGGCCGCGTCGAAGCGCTGCATGAGCACCACGTGATGGCCCTGCAGCAGCGCCATCAGCGAGAACATGTAGGGCGCGTTGTGGTGCAGCGGCGCGGTCGCGAGGAAGACCCGCGACGGGCCGGCGTCGATCCGCAGCGTGTCGGCCCGCGCGAGGACGTGCTCGGTGCACGCGGCCTGGCCGGCGACGATCACCTTCGGCCGCCCGGTGCTGCCCCCGGAGGTCGGGGCCTTCCACGAGGGCCCGACGACGTCGGGCAGGGGCGCGGCCTCGGCCCCGTCGTCGCCGGCCAGGATCCGGTCGAGGTCCGCGGCGCCGATCCACTTCCGGTCGCCGACCGGCAGCCCGACGACGAGGGCCGGGTCGACGACCTCGAGCACCGCGTCCCGCTCGCCGTCGGGCAGCCGCGCCGACAGGGGCTGCGGGACCGCACCGAGCTTCCACGCGGCCACCGAGCAGGCCACGTGGGCGACGACGTTGCCCAGCGCGATCGACACCAGGTCCCCCCGCCCGACCCCGCGCGCGGCGAAGGCGTGGGCGAGCCGGTCGCTGCGGACGTCGAGCTCGGCGCGCGAGCACACCTCGTCGCCGTCGGACACCGCGGCCGCGTCCGGCGCGGCGGCCACGAGGTCGGCCAGGCGCGCGCCGAGGGGGGTGGCTCCGGGCGGGACGGGGGGCTCGGGGAAGCGCATGTGAACGATTGTGGTCGCCTGGACGACCACATGCCTTCACCTGCCTCAGGCGCGCAACGTTTCGCTGGGGTGGCGCCCGAAGAGCCGGCGGTACTCCACCGCGAACCGGCCGGGGTGGGTGAACCCCCAGCGCGACGCGACCTCGGCCACCGTCGCGCCCTCCGCCGGCTCGGCGTTCCGGAGGTCCCGATGGGCGCTCTCCATCCGGACCTGCCGCAGGTACCCCAGGGGAGTCTGGTCCCGGTGCCGGCGGAACGCCACCTGCAGTCCCCGCACGCCGAGGCGAGCGGCCTCGGCGATGTCGGCGACCCCGATGTCCCGCTGCGCGTTGGCGTCGACGAACTCCACGGCGCGCCGGATCACGGCGGGCTCGGTGCGCTGTGCCGAGGCGGGCGTCCCGCGCTCGAGGGCCTCGACGGCGTCGTTGGGGAAGGTGAGCAGCGTGGCGACCGCGAGTGACCGCGCGGCCTCGGCCAGGACCAGCCCGTGCGCTTCCGGAGCTCCGTCGGCGAGGACGTCGTCACGCACGTGCCGGATGGTCGCCCTGACGTAGTGGGCCCACTCGGTCGAGCGGGGTGCGGCCCCTGTGAACCGCACCGTGCCACCGTTCCAGCCCAGCCCGGCGGCCACGCGGTCCACGACCGACCGCTCGAGGCGCAGGGCCTCGCTGGTCATGTCCTCCCACCGGACCCGCCAGGACCCGCCCGGAGGGACCAGGTACGGCGTGCCGAGCTCCGGCGTCACCGACCCGTGCTGCCCGGCGACCTCCACCCGGCCGCCGAGGGTGGTGGTGACGACGAGCGCGTCGTCGAGGGTCTCGGTCTCGGCCTCGAAGCCGAGTCCGTGGCGCACGGTCGCGATCGAGAAGCCGGGCGCGAGCGCGCCGGTGAAGGCGAACGTGAAGGTCGAGAGGTCGCCGTACAGGCGACGCCGGTAGTCGACGTAGGTGTCCCGCAGCCACGCGTCCGCGACGTCGGGGTCGGGAGAGGTCACGTCGAACCGCGCGACCTCCGACGCCTGCTCCGCGCTCACGTCGCCTCCTCGGGCGCAGGGGTCACGACGGTCCGCGCGTGACTGGACGAGTCGCTGCTGTCGGACTGATTGTCCGCAGGCGCCCGCCGGTGCTCAACCCGGCGTCACCGCCCGTCCCGCCACTCGCCGGGCACATGGGTGGGCCGCCAGATGACGGCGTCGTAGACCTCCGCGGGCTCCCGGCCGGTGAGCGCGGCACCGGCCCAGGAGCCGAGGACGAGCCCGCGGGCCTCGGGCGCGGCCAGCGCGCGAGTGTCGGCCGAGTACAGGTTGACGGTGGTGGCCACGGGTCGCCGCGCCGCAGGGCTCCACGGGAGGGCGATCGAGAGGGCGGAGCAGATGCCCGCGCAGAGGGCGATCTCGCCGAAGCGCGGCCAGGTGCGGAGCACCTCCTCGTCGTCGAAGTCGTGCGCGTGGACGGCGCCGACCTGCTGCAGCTCCGCGGCGTCCACGAGGGGGCCCTCCCCCAGGCGGTACTGGGCGGCATCGAGCGACTCCGCCAGCCCGGTCGCGGCGACGGTGACGAGCCGGTCCTGTCCAGCGACGGCGCCGAGGACCGCGGCGGTGACGCTCGTCGACAGGCAGCCCCGGAACACCGACCGGGCCGCGTCGAGCACGAGCGCGAGGACGTCCTCGGACAGGCCCTCGCCGTCCGGCACCGGCAGCCGATAGACCGCGGGCAGGCCGGCAGCAGCGCGGTTGAGCTGGTGCTCCGCCGTGGTGAACGCCAGCAGCGCTCGGCCCTGGTGATCGCGGGCGCGGTCCCTGACCGAGGACAGCAGCTTCCTCGACCGCTCGACGCGGTCGTGGACCCGGGCACGCAGGAGCGACAACTGCGCCTCGCGGTCGTCGCCCACCCGAGCACGGTAGGGCAGTGCCGACGGTGGGGCGAGCGCTCCGTCGGCGCGGACCATTGCCGGGAGTTCGGCGAGGGGAAGACGGTCCCGGGCGCCCGTGGCCTCCCACCGGTGGCCCGGGACCTCGTCCACCGGCTCGCCCCCCAGCTCGCCAGTGAACTTGGTCAAGGCGTTCCCGGCCCCGACACCGGGTGAAACGTCAACCACATGGCTCGGTGTCTGACGCCTATCCGAGGAACCGCTTGGCGAGTTGCGCGGCGCGGGGCACCCGGTCGGCCAGCAGGCGCCCGCCGACCGAGAAGTCGGTCGGCGGGTAGGGGTGGAAGCGCAGATTGACCGCGTCGGGCTCGGCCTGGAACAGCAGCACGAGCAGCGGAGTCAGGCCCGCGGCGACGCGGCGTTGCCGGCGCGTCGACATCGACCAGTCGGAGAGTTCGACGGTGACATCGGGGTGCTCGCGGGTGGCCGCTCGGCCGCCGACGAACAGCTCGTGGTCGCCGTACGGCACGAAGTGCACCGTGGTGCGCTCGCGGATGTCGGCGGCAGTGGGCCCGCGGGGCGGCGTGAACAGCTCGACGACGGCGTCGGTGAGCTCGGCGGCGACGCGGCGGCGTTGCTCGTCGTCGAGCGGCGGGCAGGTCACACGCAGGTAGGGCACCGTTACCTCGCCTTTCCCATCAGTCCGTATCCCTGGTCCAGGCCGCGCGATGGTCGCGGGCGAACTGGTCGATGTCGCGTGGTGGTCGTGCGAGCGCCCCGGTCAGGTCGTCACCGAGCCGGGAGCCGATCCCGCATCGGGCCAGCGTGTAGAGCACCGAGGTCACCGCAATGGTCGCTGCCGGCATCCCGGTCCGTCGGGCACGAGCCCAGTAGCCGGGCAGGCCCGGTCGCGTGTAGGTGATCGGGCGCCCCAGCGCGCGGCTGAGCGCGACCGCAACCTCGGTGTGGGTCACCGCGGCCGGCCCGGTGACATCCCAGGCGCCGCGGGTCGGGGCGGCCCCGGTCAAGCACGCCGCCGCGAGCGCGGCGACGTCCCGGGCATCGACATAGGACATCGCCGCGTCGCCGGCCGGTACCACCAGCTGGTCGCGATCACGGATGTCGGCGGCGTCCGAGACACGAGAACGACTCCAGCGCCCCCGGCCGAAGCCGCGGCCACTGAAGCCGCCCCGGCCAGCTGCTCTGGTGAACCAGCGCACGCCGTCTGCCCGCAGCAACGGCTCGGCCAAACGCGTACGCGACGTGGCCGAGCGGCTCGACCTCAGGGCAACGTCACCTCGTCACCGTGGACGAGGACCGCCCAGATGACCACCACGTCCAGGGCGATGATCGCGAGGGCCCAGAGCGGGTAGACCGGCAGGAAAGCCAGCTGGGCGATGGCGTTGATGCCGGCCAGCACCACGGCGGCGACGCGGGCGATCGGGTTGGCGCGGAAGAGGCCGAGGCCGACGACGAGCAGTAGGACGCCGATGATCACGTGAACCCAGCCCCAGCCGGTCAGATCGAACACCAGCAGGTTGTTGGTCCCGCTGACCAGCACAGTCCCGCGGAGGAGCGCGACGATGCCGACGATGATGCCGAAGGCGCCGGTCAGGACGCTCATGGTGGCGGCGAACCGCACCCAGCCTGCCCAGGCGCCTCCGGCCACCGATGACGTGCGGTGACGGGACGACGGCGCCGTGGGAGGTCTGGGGGCGGCGGTCGCCTCGGGTTCACTCATCGGTGTCCTTCCCGTCTCGGGCCCGGCTCGGAAGCGGAGATCGCGGGTTCGCCGGTGAGGATCGGACGTGGCTCGTCGGAGTCACCACACCCGGCGTGGGTGAGTTCGAGGGTCGTGCTCATCCGGCTCCCACCGCGCTCGGGCCGGCGGGCACCCACCGGTCACCACGATGTCTTCACGACGGCGCGTGATCTCACCCGGTGCGGGTGAGGCGACCACCCGTGACCGGCTGGGCTCGCGATGGTCTGCTCGGCTGGGATGGCACTGCTCCATCGGTGTGGTGGTCAATCGGACGAATCACCGAGACAATGACGATCGTCCTCGAGACCACCGGGGACGGCGCGCGGTGCGGCGTGCCCGGTGGGAGGCGGGAGGACAAGCGAAGGGGCGAGGAGCCGAGGTGCGCAGATCGAAGGTGACCGTGCCCGCCCGCCCGCCGCTGTTCGTCGAGCGCCCGCTGCTGCGTGCCGCGCTCGACGAAGCAGCACGACCCGCCGAGCGGGGTCGTGTCGTGCTGGTGTGTGCTCCGGCGGGCTACGGCAAGACCACCACGGTCAGCGACTGGGCCGCTGCGGACCCCGACATGCCGTGCGCGTGGGTCGCTCTCGATGCGGCCGACCGCGACGAACACCGCTGGTGGGCCGCTGTCCTCGCCGGCTTGGCGTCCTGTCCCGCGGTGCCCGCCCACAGCAAACTGCGCACGCTGGATCCGGTGTGGGCCGACGACGACCCCTCCGCACGGGAGGCCTTCGTGGCCGGCGTCCTCGACGCCCTGGACGGCCTCGAGCACGGCCTGCGGCTGGTCATCGACGACGTGCACGAGATCGTCGGGCACGGCGCCCTGCGGGGACTGGCCGATCTGCTGCGCCACCCGCTGCCGTCGCTGACGGTGGTGGTGTGCAGCCGCTACGACCCACCGGTCGGACTCGACCGGCTCCTGCTGCACGGGCGTCTCGGGCAGCTCCGCGCCGATCGTCTGGTCTTCGACGAGGCGGAGACCTCCCAGCTGGCCGACCGTGAGGCGCTCGAGCTCACCCCGTCCCAGATCACGACGCTGGTCCAGCGCACCGAGGGCTGGATCGCGGCGCTGCGCCTGGCGACGCTGTCGCTGGTCAGCGCCGAGGATCCGGAGGAGTTCGTGGCCGCGTTCGCCGGCGACGACCGCTCGGTCGCGGACTTCCTCGTGGAGGAAGTCCTCGACCGCCTCAGCCGGCAGGACCGCGCGGCGCTGGACGTGGCCAGTGCCTGCTCCCCGTGTCCGGGCGGCCTCGCTGCTGCTCTGTGCGACGATCCCGACACCCCGGAGCTGCTCGACGGTCTCGAGCGCGCGACCGGCATGGTGACCGCGGTCGATCGCCATCGCGAGGTCTACCGCGTGCACGAGCTGTTGCGCTCCCACGTGCTGGCGCGGCTTCGTCGGCACCCGGACGAGCTCGCCAAGCTGTACCGCCGCGCGGCCGCGTGGTACGAGTCGCGCGACGACCATGCCGCTGCGCTGCACTGCGTCGCGCTCTCCGACGATGTGCAGGCCGCCGAGGTGCTGCTGCGCAGTCACGCCGTCGAACTGCTGAGCCGCGGGGAGTTCGCGACCCTGACCGAACCGAGGTCGTTGCTCTCCGCCGCAGCGCGGGCCGATCCACGGGTCCGCCTGGTCCTGGGACTCGTCGCGCTGGAGACCGACGAGCTCGAACGGGGCGAAGAGCTGATCTCCGCCGCCGAGGCCGACCTCACCGGCCACGAAGGCACGAACGTCGCGGTACTCCGCCGAGTGGTCACCACTCGACTGGCCATCGCGCGGGGCGACATGGCACGCGCGGCCCGCCAGGCTCGGGACATCACCCCGCACGCCGCCGAGGGCGCCCCGCTGCGCGCCCTCGCGCTCTCCACCCGCGGGACGGCACTGGCCGCCGTGCACCCCGAGCAGGCCTGCCAGGACTGCGCCGAGGCGTTGTCCACCGCGCACACCCACGGCTGGCACTACCTGGCCGTGCAGGCCGAGGCCGGGCTGGGGATCGCCGAGACCGCTCGTGGACGCCACCAGGCGATGACCCTCCGGTCCCGTGCGGTGATCGACCGGGCCCAGTCCCAAGGTCTCGACCACACCGCCTGGGCGCTCGCCTCTCGATGCCAGGTCGCCTCCGCCGAGCTCCTCGCCGGTCGACCCGATCTCGCCCGCCACCACGTCGATCTCGCAGCGGGCGTCGCGATCACGGGGCATCCCCAGCTGTTCACGATGGTGCAGACGCTGGCCGGGGCGGCCGATCACGACACCGGCGCGCTGCACACCGGCTGGCAGCAGATGCGGCACGCCCGCATCAGCGCCGACACGTCCACCCTCCCGGACCACCAGATCGCGTTCTGCGCGCTTCTCGAGCACGGTGCGGCCCTGCGTCTCGGGAGGCTTCGGGAGGCCGCGGAGGTCGCCCGGGTGACCGCCGATCGACTTCCCGACGCCGGCGAGTCGCTGCTGATGCAGGTACGCCAGCAGTGGGTCGCGAGTGGGGATCGGTCCCCGCGCCCGCTCCTCGCTCCCCTGCTCGAGCAGCGTGGGCGTTTCCGCACCGAGCTCGGGCTCGCCGAGGCCACGCTGGCCGATGCCGAATTCGCCCTCGCGCTCGGCGAGGGCCCCACCATCCGTCGTCGTCTCGCGCACGCCCTGGCCCTCGCCGCCGACCTCGACGTCGTCCGGCCCCTCCTGCACGCCTCCGAACCGGTGCGCCGCTACCTTGCCGAACAGCACGACGGCTTCGCCGAGTTCGGTGAGCTCGTCGACCGGGTCCTGGCGCACCGTCCGTTGGGTGACAGCGACCTCGGCGTCGCGCTCACCGAACGCGAGCACGCCGTCCTCGAGCTCCTTCCGACCCTGCGGTCAGTGGCCGAGCTCGCCGAGGACCTCGCGTTGTCGGTCAATACGGTCAAGTCCCACCAGCGCGCGATCTACCACAAGCTCGGAGCCGACACCCGACGCGACGCCGTGGCCCGGGCGCGCGAGATCGGCTTACTGGCTGCTCGCCAGCCCCGGTAGCCGTCCCCCGAGCTCAACGCAACACCACCGGTCGGACCGCGACCGCCTAATCGGGCAGCCGGTGCATATCGACCACCTCGAGCCCGAGGTCGCTGAAGCGAGCGAGAAGACCGTCGACGTGCGAACGGTCGACGACGGGCCCATAGAGTGTGGTGCCGGCACTGGGCGCCGAGGAACGCTGCAGCTCGGGGAAGGCGGCGATCGCGGCCTCCGACATCCGCGTCGCCACGGTGAACTCGTAGCGCATTCGCCCTCCTCCCGACGGACCGCTCCGCGAGGAAGCGTGGCTCCCAGGTCGTCCAGGGGCACCACCCGACCCGGGTGAGACGACGAGCCCCGAGAGCAGGGTTCCGACCGACCGCACGCCCGGCCGCCGGAGCCCGGTGCAGCCGGTACGCCGCTCTCGAACAGGCCGGCAACACATGTCACCCGGAACAGGTGACGCGCCCACGATGCGTCATGGGTGGAGTCGAGGAGCCCAGGACGGGGTGACGACGCGGAAGGAACACAGCCGATGGCCACCTTGACGGTGTGGAAGTTCGATTCACCCGACGGCGCGGATGCCGCCGTCGAGACACTGCGGTCGTTGGAACAGCAGGAGCTGATCACGGTGCACGACGCGGCCACCGTGTCCTGGCCGCCGGACGCGAAGAAGCCACGCACCCGGCAGTTGCACGACACCGTCGGCGCCGGCGCGCTGGGCGGGATGTTCTGGGGGCTGTTGTTCGGACTGATCTTCTTCGTGCCCCTGCTCGGCGTCGCGGTGGGAGCCGCCACGGGCGCCCTCGGCGGGGCCCTCACCGACGTCGGGATCGACGACGAGTTCATCAAGGACACCCGGCAGAAGGTGACCCCGGGAACGTCGGCGCTGTTCGTCATGACCTCCGGCGCGGTGCTCGACAAGGTCCACGCGGCCTTCGAGGGCCAGCGCCCCGAGCTGCTGCGCACCAACCTCTCGGATGACCAGGAGAACCTGCTCCGCGACGTGTTCGCCTGATCGGTCGGAACGAGCCTGATGAGGTGGCTGGCGCCGAGCCTGGCGGGCTACCGACCGGCGTGGCTGCGTCGCGACCTCGTGGCCGGCGCGACGGTGTGGGCGGTGCTGATCCCGGAGTCGCTGGCCTACGCCACGATCGCCGGTGTCCCGCCGGTGGTGGGCCTCTACGCCGCCGCGCCGGCGCTGGTGCTCTACGCGCTGGTGGGCAGCTCGCGGCAGCTGGTGGTCGGGCCGATGGCCGCGACCGCCGCGCTGTCGGCCGGGGTGATCGCCGACCTGCATCCCGGCGCGGACCCGATCGCGGCGACCAGCGCGCTGGCGATCACGACCGGCCTGGTGGCCCTGATCGCCGGCGCCTTCCGGCTGGGCTTCCTGGCGTCGTTCATCTCCGAACCCGTGTTGAAGGGGTTCATCGTCGGGCTCGCCCTGACCATCGCGGTCGGCCAGCTCCCGAAGCTGTTCGGGGTCGAGAAGGGTGAGGGGGACTTCTTCGCCCAGCTCGCTCGACGTCATCACCCACCTCGGCCAGACGCGACCGCTGACGCTCGCCGTCGGTGCCGGCGTCCTGGTCGTCGTGCTCGGCCTGCGGCGATGGGCACCGGTCGTGCCCGGCTCGCTGGTGGCCGTGGTGCTGGCCATCGTCGCGGTGTGGTTGTTCGGGCTGGACGGGCGCGGTGTGGACGTCGTCGGCGCGATCCCGTCGGGGCTACCGCCGCTCGGTCTGCCTGCCGCGCCGTTCTCGAGCTACCTCGACCTGGCCGGCGGCGCGGTCGGCGTGACACTGGTGGGGTTCGCCGAGGGCCTCGGCGCAGCCAAGACCTACGCCGAACGTCACGGCGACACCGTCGACGCCGACCGTGAGCTGCTCGGACTCGGCGCCGCCAACCTCGGCGCCGGGCTGGCAGCGGGCATGGTCGTCAACGGCAGCCTGTCGAAGACGGCGGTCAACGGCAGCGCCGGCGCCCGCAGCCAGGTCTCCGGTGTGACCGCCGCGGTGCTGACCGTGCTCACCCTGCTGTTCCTGACCGGTCTGTTCACCGAGCTGCCCGAGCCCGCCCTGGCCGCGATCGTGATCGCCGCCGTGATCGAACTGATCGACCTCGGGGCGCTGGCCGCCTTCTACCGCATGTGGACCCGGCGCCTCGGAGCGATCTACGGGCGCGCCGCGAGAGCCGACTTCGCCGCCGCGGTCGCTGCGATGCTCGGCGTGCTGGTCTTCGACACCCTGCCCGGGCTGGTCATCGGCATCGCGCTGTCGCTGGCCCTGCTGCTCTACCGCACGTCCCGGCCGCACGTCGCCGTGCTCGGGCGAGCGGCGGGCACCGATGATCTCTGGCTGGACCGCGACCGCCACCGCGACCTCACGATCCCGTCCGACGTCGTCGTGACCCGCCTCGAGGGTGGCCTCTTCTTCGCCGACGCCGACCACGTCCGCGACCAGCTGCTCGCGCTCGCCCAGCCCGACGGGCACGCAGAACGGCCTCGGGGCGTCGTGCTCGATGCGCGCACCGTGCCGTTCATCGACGTCACCGCCGCCCGGATGCTCGCCGCCCTGGACCAGACGCTGCGCGCCGCGGGCTCGGCGCTGGTCCTCGCCCGCGACATCGGCCAGGTCCGCGACGTCCTGCGGGTCAGCGAAGAGAACGTGCTACCGGTCCACAGCTCGCTCGACGACGCGGTGGCGGGTTTGCGGCGTCCCCCACCCATCGCGGGCTCGTGACGATGAACGAGGCGACGCCGTCTTCGCATCTCACCCTGTCCGGGGGGAGCGCCCCACGCCCGAGTGGCACACCATACCCCTGGAGCTCTGGCCCCACGGCTCGTCGAGGAGAGCACCCATGACCGAGACCCCGGCTGTCGAGCCGGCTCGTCCCCGCCGCATGCCGCTGGAGGATTACGCGGCGATCACCGCGACGGTCCTGGTCGTCCTCGCGGTCGCCGCCGCGATCGTGGTCGCCCGAGGTGCCATCGTCCTGGTGTTCGTGGGCTTCTTCCTGGCTACCGGGCTCGAACCGGCGATCCGGTGGTTCGTGGCACGCGGCCTGCGACGAGGCCTGGCGCTGGCCATCGTCGTGCTCCTGGTGCTGGTGGTCCTGGTCGGGCTGGCCGCGGTGCTGATCGTCCCCGCGGCCCACGAGATCAGTTCCCTGGTCTCCGAGCTCCCGGCCCGACTCGCCGCGCTCGGCGATCGCCTCGGTGGCCCCGGCAGCACGGTCGGGGGCGCCCTGTCCGACCCGGCCCACCACCAGCAGGCGCAGCAAGCCCTCTCCGGGCTGGGCGGTGTCATCGGTGCCTCGGCCGCCGCGGTCTTCAGCGTGCTCGGCGCGCTCTTCGGAGGCGTGTTCGCCACCGTCACGGTGCTCGCGCTGCTGATCTACTTCTCGCTGGCCATGCCCCGGATTCCGCGCCGGCATCGACCGCTTGCTGGCCCGGGAGGAACGCATCGCCGCCGCCGACGCCGCGCTGGGCCGCATCGGTGGCTACGTCTCGGGCCAGCTGGTCGTCTCCGGAATCGCGGGACTGACCGCCTTCGTGTTCTTCCTGATCGTCGGTATGCCCTACCCCACGCTGTTGGCGCTCGTGGTCGCCGTCCTGGACGCCGTGCCGCAGATCGGCGCCACCCTGGCCTCGTTCGTCGGGGTGGTCGCGGGACTGACCGTCAGTTTTCCCCTGGCCGTCGGCACGTTGGTGTTCTTCATGATCTACCAGGGCGCCGAGAACTATCTCATCGCACCCAGGGTGTTCTCCAAGGCCATCGAGCTCTCCCCCGTCGGGGCCTTCGTCGCCATCCTGATCGGCGCCGCCGCCGCCGGGCTCCTCGGAGCCATGACCGCACTCCCACTGACCGCCGCCGGCAAGGTCGTGCTGAGCCACGTCCTCTCCGAGCGCGCCCAACGACGCCGCCGGGCCGCTCCCGTCCTCACTCCCGACCGATCGGCAATCGACGACCGCGACGACCACACCGAGCAGGAGAACGGCCATGCCTGACACGCCCCGTCCCGAGAAGACCTCGACGAAGGCCGGCAAGAGCGCCGGGCTCAACACCCGCTGGATCGTCGGAGGCGTGCTGCTCGTGCTCGCCATCATCTTCATCCTGGAGAACCGCGAACCGGCCACCATCCGACTGCTCATCCCGCTCGTGGTCATGCCGCAGTGGGCGGCCCTGACGATCACGCTCGTCATCGGCTTCGTCGCCGGGATGCTGGTCTCGCGCCGCCGTCGCTGACACCGCGAGCCATTCCGGTCCACCCGCGACGGGTGAGGCGGAGTACCCGGGACACCCGCGAACCTCGCCCGTCAGACCCTGCCTCCGCGCCCGCCGCGGGGCATCCCCCAACAGGACGAGGACACCGTGGCCGACGACAACGTCCCCAGCGCCCGCCCCGAGATCGTGGCGGCTGCGTCCGCGCTCGAGTCCCGCTTCCCGTTCGCCGACGATGCAGCGTTCGCCGACGCCCGCCGGGGCTACCTCGGCACGATCCCCGATGGCCTGGTCCACGCCGAGGACGGCCGCGTGGTCTGGAACGCCGAGACCTGGACGCACACGCTCACCGGCTCACGGCCCGACACCGTCAACCCCAGCCTGTGGCGACAGGCCCAGCTCGTGGCGATGCACGGGCTCTTCGAGGTCACCGAGGGCATCTACCAGGTCCGCGGTCTCGACCTGTCGAACATGACGATCGTCGAGGGCGACCGCGGCGTCATCGTCATCGACCCCTTGATCTCCACCGAGACCGCCGCCGCGGCCCTGGGTCTCTACCGCGAGCACCGCGGTGACCGCCCCGTCACCGCGGTGATCTACACCCACAGCCACGTCGACCACTTCGGCGGCGTGCGCGGCGTCGTGTCCGGCGACGACGTCGCCGCCGGTCGCGTCCCGGTCCTCGCCCCCCAGGGCTTCCTCGAACACGCCGTCGCGGAGAACGTGTACGCCGGCACCGCCATGGGCCGCCGCTCGGCCTACATGTACGGCGCCGCGCTTCCCGCCGGTCCCGCCGGACAGATGGGCGCCGGCCTGGGAATGACCACCTCCACCGGCACGGTCACCCTCATCCCGCCGACCACCGACATCACCCACACCGGCCAGGAGGAGACCCTCGACGGCGTCCGCATCGTCTTCCAGGTCACCCCGGGCACCGAGGCGCCCGCCGAGATGAACTTCTCGTTCCCCGAACGGCGGGCCCTGTGCATGGCCGAGAACGCCACCCACACCCTGCACAACCTGCTGACCCTGCGCGGCGCGGTGGTCCGTGACCCGCACGCCTGGGCCCACTACCTCACCGAGGCCATCGACCTGTTCGCCGACACCGCCGACGTCGAGTTCGCCTCCCACCACTGGCCCACCTGGGACCGCGACCGCATCGTGGCGCTGCTCTCCGATCAGCGCGACCTCTACGCCTACCAGCACGACCAGACCCTGCGGCTGCTCAACAAGGGCTACGTCGGTGCCGAGATCGCCGAGATGCTCGAGGTCCCGCCCGCCCTCGAGAGCGCCTGGAACACCCACGGCTACTACGGATCGATCAGCCACAACGTCAAGGCGATCTACCAGCGCTACATGGGCTGGTTCGACGGCAACCCCGCGAACCTCTGGCGCCACCCGCCCGAACCCGCCGCACGGCGCTACGTCGACGCCATCGGCGGACCCGACGCCGTCCTGGACGTCGGCAGGCGCGCCTACGACGCCGGGGACTTCCGCTGGGTCGCCGAGCTCGTCGGGCACCTCGTGTTCGCCGACCCTGCGAACACCGACGCCAGAGACCTCGAGGCCGCCGCGCTCGAACAACTCGGGTACGGCTCCGAGAACGGCACCTGGCGCAACTTCTTCCTCACCGGCGCCTCCGAGCTCCGCGGCAAGACGGCCGGCACACCGACCGTGACCGCCTCCCCCGACATGCTCGCCCAGCTCACCCTCGCCCAGCTCTTCGACAGCATCGCCATCCAGGTCGACGGCCCCAAGGCCTGGCACCTCGGGGTCGCGATCGACTGGACCATCGACGAGGACGCCTACTGGTCCCGCCTCGCCAACGGTGTCCTCACCCACGGCGAGGGCACGGTCCGCGGCGGATCAGACGCTCGGGTCACCGTGAGCCGATCGAGTCTCCTCGCTCTCCTGGGCGGCTCCACGACACCGGAGGCCCTGACAGGGTCGGGAGACCTGGTGATCGACGGTGTCGACGACGTCGTCGACACCTTGCTGGGCGTCCTCGATCCTCCCGACCCCGGCTTCGCCATCGTCACCCCCTGACCCGAAGGACGAGGGCCACCGCACCGATCAGGTCCCCGCGAGGCCGCCAATGCCGTCGCCGAGGAGCTTGAGCGAGCAGAACCGGGAGGCGCTTTGCGCAGCTCGGCGAGCTCGGCGCGCTCTGTGGTGGTCAACCGTCGTCAGGAATCAACCCACCGCTCGTGCTTCTCGCTCCTCGCGAGGCAGGACGAGCCACGTCGTGATCGAGCTCATCGCGCCGATCGGCCTCCGGCGGCCCAGTGTCTGCAGCCCAGGATTCGACGGAGCCGCGCCGCAGTCATCTCGTCCGGGGCGCGGTGGTCCATCTGCGTCCGACGTCGCTGCGACCTCATGCGCTCCTCACGGGCTGTGGCGCAGGCGAGGTCGGCGCGCAAACAGGTGCCCTTGGCGTCCTCGATGCTCGACGTCATCCGGCGGACGATGAACGCGTGCACTGAATCAGTCTCGACCATGCCCCTCCTCACGCCTCTGGACCCAGGTCCCCGATGCTGGAGAGCAACATCTAGGCCGTGACCGTCGGCTTGACGATGGCGGTCGCGAGGTCCGCGAGGTGGGCGGCGACTCGGCGTGGGGGGTGCAGGGGCAGGACGATGTGGCTGATGGTCAGCCGGGTGATGGTCTCGGCGGTCTCAGTCAGCACGCGCAGGTCGAGGTCGGGGTGCATGTCGCCGAGGGTCGCCACGAGGTGGTCGCGGGCGCGGGTGATGACCGGGCCGCCGTCGCTCGTCAGTAGCGGGAGGAACTCATCGCTGCTGGTGCCGGCGAGCACGGCGCGTAGCAGGGGTTCGGTGTCGGCGGCCTCCAGGGTGTGACACACCGCGGCCTGCCACTGCTCGCGCAGCGTGGACTGGCCGGCCAGGGCGGTGTCGATCCCGTCGAGGAAGCGGTCGAGCAGGCGCAGGATCAGCGCCTCGGCCAGGCCGTGCTTGTCACCGAAGGCGTTGTAGATCGTCTGGCGGCTCACCCCCGCCCGGGTGGCCACCGCGCGCACCTGCAGGCCGTCCCACCCGCGCGCGATGACCTCCTCGGCCGCGATGTCGAGCACCGCGTCGACCATGAGCTGACGCGCGGACTCCCGGAACCGGTTGACCATGGCCACAGCGTAGACAACCAGCGTCCGTGAAACCACTCGGTGGACACATTGAGTGTTTGTGTTTGACAGAGTGAGCTGCTGTGTCCATCCTGGGTGTGTCGCCGTCACGTCCACCGCCCTGACGGCTCACGCCGGAGGAGGCCATCGATGCCCGAGAACACGACAAGGACCGCCAGCGGGAACCCCGACCGTCCCTACGACGGCGAGGACATCTCCTCCCGGGCGTTCTGGTCGACCACCGCCGACGAGCGGGAGAAGACCTTCGCCCGGCTCCGGGAGCGCGGCACCGTGACCTGGCACCCGCCGTTCGAGGACTCACTGCTCGACGACCCCGACGATCACGGGTTCTGGGCCGTGACGACCTACGACGACCTCGTCGAGGTGACCAAGCGCCACGAGGACTTCCTCTCGGGCCCGGGGATCCTCATGGAGAGTGCGCCGGCGGAGCTCGTCGAGGCCGCGCAGTCGATCATCGCGATGGACCCGCCGCGCCACTCGAAGATGCGCAAGCTGGTCTCCGCGGCGTTCACCCCCAAGCAGATGCGCCGCATCAACGACCGCATCGAGGCGAACGCGCGCAAGGTCGTCGACAACCTCGTCGAGCAGGCGGAGGCCGGCGGCGGGACGGCCGAGTTCGTCGCCGACTGCGCGGAGCTGCTCCCGATGCACAACATCAACGACATGATGGGCGTGCCCGACGGGGACCGGCAGGAAGCCAACCACGAGATGAAGGTCCTCGTCGGATGGAACGACCCCGAGCTGGTCGGTCACACCCAGGAAGAGCGCGTCGGCCGGATGTTCCAGGCGATCATGTCGACCCACCAGCTCTGCAGCCGCCTCGCCGACGAGCGCCGCCGGGACCCGCAGGACGACCTGATCACCGCGCTGGTGCAGGCCGAGGTCGACGGCGAGCAGCTCTCCGACGCCGACATCGCCGCGTTCTTCTGCCTGCTCACCATCGCGGGCACCGACACCACCCGGCAGTCCACCAGCCACGGCCTGCGCGCCCTGACCACCCACCCCGACCAGCGGGAATGGCTGCTCGCCGACCTCGAGGGCCGGGTCCAGACCGCGGTCGAGGAGATCGTGCGCTGGGCGACCCCGATCATGACCTTCCGCCGGACCGCGGCGCACGACGTGGAGTTCCGCGGCCAGCAGATCACCGAGGGCGACAAGGTGGTCATGTTCTACAGCTCGGCCAACCGCGACGAGACCCGCATCGACCGGGCCCACGAGCTCGACCTCTCCCGCCACCCCAACCCGCACATCAGCTTCGGCGGCGGCGGCATCCACCACTGCCTCGGCAACCAGCTCGCCCGCTTCCAGCTCCGCGCGCTGTTCACGGAGCTGCTCACCCGCGTCCCCGAGATCACCGCGGGCGAGCCCGAGCTGATGCCCAGCAACTTCTTCCACGCCGTCAAGCGCATGCCCGCCCACCTCTGACGCTCGACGGTCCTGCCCTTCCCACACCCTGGAGATTCCGATGAGCTACTACGCCTACGTCGTCATGCTGACCGTGTTCCCGTTCATCCCCCTGCTGGCGGTCGTCGTCTGCCAGGGGCTCGGCCGGGTCACCGACCTGTTCAGCCGGCGCCGCGAACCCCGCTCCGCTGCCGTGGCCGGATCACGCGTCGGCTGAGTCCTCGCCAGGACAGCTACCACCAGAACACCCCGAAGGGAGAACCTCACATGCGTATCCAGGTCGACTACGACAAGTGCAGCGGACTGGGAATGTGCGAGGCCGAAGCCCCCGACCTGTTCGAGGTCCAGGACGACGGGTCACTGACCGTGCTCCAGGACACCCCCGGCGAGGAACACCTTGAGGCCGCCCGCGCGGCGTGCGCGGCCTGCCCGACCGAGGCGCTGAGCCTGGTGGAGGACTGAGACCGTTGGCCGATCTGGTGGTGGTGGGAGCGTCGTTGGCGGGCCTCCGTGCGGTGGAGGCCGTGCGGAACGACGGGTTCGAGGGGACCGTGACCCTGGTCGGGGCGGAGGAGCATCTGCCCTACGACCGCCCGCCACTGTCGAAGGATCATCTCGCCGACGACGAACCGGGCGACTCCACCTACCGCGAGCAGGAGAAGCTCGACGAGATCCAGGTGGACCTCGTCCTCGGCGCCCCCGCGACCGCGCTCGACGTCGATGCCCGCCGTGTCACCGTCGGCGACCGCGAGATCGGCTACGACGGGCTCGTGATCGCCACCGGCGCCCACGCCCGCGAGCTGCCCGCGTCCGTCGTCGCGCCCGACCTCGCGGGAGTGGTCACCCTGCGCACGCGGGACGACTCCCGCCACCTGCACCGGCTGCTACGCCGGGGGCGTCCGCGGGTGACGGTGGTGGGCGCGGGGTTCATCGGTTCCGAGATCGCGGCAGTGGCGCGCACGCGCGGGCTCGACGTGACCATCGTCGAGGCGCTCCCGGTGCCGCTGGTACGCGGCGTGGGCGAACGGATGGGGCGGGCGCTCACCGCGATCCACGAGCGCCACGGCACCCGGGTGCTCACCGACGTATCGCTCGCCGAGGTCCGCGGGAGCGACGCCGTCGAGGCAGTCGTGCTCTCCGACGGCACCGTCATCGATACCGACGTGCTCGTCGTCGGGATCGGCGCCGCCCCGAACACCGGCTGGCTGCAGTCCTCCGGGCTGACCCTCGACGACGGCGTCGTCGCCGACGCGACGCTGGCCGCGGCGCCCGGGGTGTACGTCGCGGGCGACGTCGCGCGCTGGCCGAACGCACTGTTCGACGACGTCCTCGATACCCCGATGCGCCTGGAGCACTGGACGGCGGCCTCGGAGCAGGGCGCGCGGGCGGCGCGCAACGCGGTGGACCCGTCCTCCGCGCAGGCGTACACGACGGTGCCCTACTTCTGGTCGGACTGGTACGACAGCCGCATCCAGTTCGTCGGCGTGGCCCGCTCCGGCGAGGGGTTCCCGGAGATCGAGATCGAGGTCGTCATGGGCGAGGAGGACGGCCGCTTCGTCGCGCTCTACCGCTGCGGCGACCGCCTCGCCGGCGCCCTCACCGTCGACCGGCCCGCCGAGGTCATGCAGTACCGGCGGCTGCTGATGAACCGGGCGAGCTGGGACGACGGCCTCGCCAAGGCCGAGGAGCGCAGGCAGCGTGCCGCCAAGAAGGCCGCCTCAGCGGGGTAGCGGGCTCGGGCGGTTCGGTGTCGGCCACGGCTCAGCGTTGCCGGTCGACGTCGGTGGTTGCTTCGCGGCGCGCTCGGCGCCGTTCGGCGGCTTCGCCCTGGAGCCACCGGGCCACCTCCACCAGCTTGATGTTGGTGTCCTGGGACGAGCTGACCAGCATCTGGAAGGCCTCCTCCTCGTCCACGGTGAAGCGCTCCATCAGGATGCCCTTGGCCTGCCCGATCAGATCGCGGCTATCCACGGCGCGCTGCAGTTGCCCGACGTGCTGGCTGCCGTAGAGAAGCAGTGCCGCCTGCACCCCGAACAGGGCCGCCGTCATCCGGGCCTCGCTGTCGAACACGTTCGGCTCGGTGGCGTAGAGGTTCAGCGCGGCCCGCATCCTCCCGTCCGAGGACAGCTGGGTGGACAGGATCGCCCGGAACCCGGCCTCCACAGCCTGCGGGGCGAATCGCGGCCATCGGTCTCCGTCGTCTCCGGCAAGGTCCTGCGCGACGACCACCCCGTCCTCGCCCGGGTGCTCGATCGCGGTGATGCACGGGCCCTCGCGCAGCTCGGTCTGCAGAGTGTCGAGCTTGGTGATCGTCGCCGTCGTCGGGTTGCGCGAGCTGATCGCGCCGTCCTGGGTGACCGAGATACCCCCGGCCTCGACGCCGGGCACGGTGTCCACGGCCGCGACGACGATCTGGCCGAGCGTCTGGTCGAGATCGCGGATGCTGCGTTTGGACATGAGCTCGCGCGCAGCACGGCGCAACGAGGTGACCAGCTCTTCGCCGGGATACATGGAGGGATGCCCCTTCCACCAGGTGAATCCGATGCGGGGTGCAGCACGTCAAGGAGAGGTGCTGACGGGGCAGGACCGAAGCGACATGCGCTGCGTTCTGCCCCCCGGCGTGGACCGGTGGTCGGGGACGCACATGAAGGACGGGACGGCCGGGCGAGCTTCTACGGGCAAGAATCTGCGCCCCGCGGGGCCTCGGCCGCGAGGTCGACCGAGGAGTTCACCGTACAACCCGACACCGCCCGGCTTCTCGGCCTCCCTCGCCGGCAGGCTGCCGGCACGGCCGGACACATGCCGTGGACACCACTTGCGGTTTGCCATCACCCTGCTATCGTCGGCACGACTGCTTGCAGGCCGCAACCACTGGGGAGCCCTCGTGCCAGACACCACGTGTCACATGTCGATCTCGCTGGACGGCTTCGTGGCCGGGCCGGACCAGAGCCTCGACAACCCGCTGGGGACGCGAGGCCGGGAGCTGCACGGCTGGCACATCGGCGACCCTCGGGCGACCGAGGCCGACAAGATCGCGGCCGAGTGGCTCATGCGCCCCCGGGGCGCGTACGTGATGGGGCGGAACATGTTCGGCCCGATCCGCGGGGACTGGGACGAGGAATGGACCGGCTGGTGGGGGCCGGAACCGCCGTATCACGCGCCGGTGTTCGTGCTGACCCATCACGGTCGCGATCCGATCCAGATGGACGGGGGGACGACGTTCCACTTCGTCACCGACGGGTTCGACGCGGCCTACGCCGCGGCCTGCGAGACCGCCGGGGAAGCCGGTGTGGACATCGCCGGCGGAGCCTCGACCGTCCGGCAGGCGCTGCGAGCCGGGGTGATCGACGAGCTCACCCTCGACATCGCGCCCGTCCTGCTCGGTTCGGGAGAGCCCATGTTCGACGGGATCGAGTCCTTCGACTTCGAGCCTGTCGAGGTCCTGCACTCGCCGCTGAGCACCCACATCCGCTACCGGCGCGTCAGCAGCGGCCGGTAGGCGTCAGGCAGGTGTCGGCATGGCTCGTGGGCTGAAGGTGATGGCGCGGGCTTCGGGGATGGCGGTGTGGACGGCGTCGGCGACCCGGCGCCCGAGTTGGTCGGCGGCGTGCACCGGCAGGTCGGGGTCGACCCAGCCTTCGATCTCGATCCGCAGTGTGCGCCCGGTCCAGCGGGCTCGAGCGTGGGCGTGGCCGATGCCCTCGAGCTGAGCAGCGGCGTGTTCAGCGGCGTGCAGGACGCCGTCGTCGACCCCGTCGAGCAGGCGGCGGGCGACGTCGCGGGTGACGTCGTATCCGACGTGGGCGATGAACACGGTGACGGCGAGCCCGGCCACCGGGTCGCCCCAGGGCCAGCCGAGCGCGACCGCGACGAGCCCGGCCAGGGCGCCGGCGGAGGACAGCGCATCGAGCCAGGAGTGCTTGGCGTCGCTGATCAGAGTGGCGGACTGGATGCGGCGCCCGATGCGCAGCTTGTAGCGGGCCACGAGCTGGTTGCCCAGAATTCCCACGGCAGCGGCGGCGATGCCGGCGCCGACGTGGGCCGTGGGCGCGCCGGCGAGCAGTTTGTGCACGCTTTCCACCCCGGCGAACACGGCGCTGGCCCAGATCACGAGCGCGACGCCGAGTCCCGCGAGGTCTTCGGCGCGTTCGAGGCCGTAGGGGTAGCGCTCGGAGGCGGTGCGGCGACTGATACGGAACCCGAGGAACACCACCAGGCTGGTGGAGACGTCGGAGAGGTTGTGCAGGGCGTCGCCGAGCAGCCCGACCGAGCCGGTGAACAGGGCGATGGCCAGCTCGACCAGACCGGTCGCGGCCAGCCCCAGGGCGCTGAACCCGACCGCGCGGTTGGCTTGACGCCGCTCACCGGCGTCGTCGGCCGGCTCACTCTGAAGGATCGCGGGGTCCCGGTCTCCGGTGATCTCGTGCACGGGAGCAGTGTGCACGGCGACAGGTCGGCTCGGGACCCCATGATCACGAGCACAGCACCCAGGCCCGCCGACGTCACAGCGCTGGGCGTCCGCGAGACGTGTCAGCGGCAGTCCGGCTCGCTGGGTCTGCGCGACGCGCCGGCTCCGACGTTGTCGTTGAGCCACTGCGCGACGGCGGTGACCTTGATGTTGGTGTCCTGGGAGGACTTGACCAGCATGCGAAACGCGCCCTCGTCGTCGGTCTTGAACCGTTCCATGAGGATGCCCTTGGCCCGCCCGATCAGATCCCGGCTGTCCACCGCCCGCTGCAGGTGCCCGGCCTGCTCGGCGCCGTAGAGCAGCAGGGCGGCCTCGATACCGAACAGCCCGGCCAGGGTGCGGGCGTGCTCGTCGAGGGCGTCCGGAGCGTGCGAGTACAGGTTGAGCGCGGCGCGCACACCACCGTTGATGGAGAGCTGGGTCGAGGTCAGCGCCCGGAAACCGGCCTCGACCGCCGCCGGGGCGTAGTGCGGCCAGCGGTCGGCGTCGGCACCGGCGAAGTCGCGGGCGATGACCAAGCCGTTCTCGGGCGGGTCCTCGATCGCGGTGATGCAGGGCCCCTCGTTGAGCTCGCTCTGGGTCTGGTCGAGCTTGTGAATGATTTCGCTGGTCGGGTGGCGGGTCTCGACCCGGCCGTGCTCGGTCATCGAGATGCTGCCCGCGTCCACCCCGGGGATCGTCTCGACCGCCGAGGCGACGATGTGACCGAGGGTGTGCTCCAAATCGCGGATGCTGGGGCGCTTGGCCATGTCGCGGGCGGCGGCGCGCAAGGCGACGAGGAGCTGGTCGTCCTGATCGGTGGTCATGGGTGTGCTTCTCCATCCGTGGCGGCGCGAAGGGCACGGGGGGCAGCGCACCGAGCGCTGGCCAGGCAGAGCCGAAGCGACATGCGCTGCGCTCTGCCCTCACCACCAACAGCGGAGATCAGGGACGCACATGAGGAACGGGACTGTCGGGGTCATAGAGCGAGACCCCATGTCCGGATTGCGGCCGTCAGGTCGACGGTCCTACTGCCACCCTACCGCGCAACCCGTCGACCGCCGCAGCGGAGCGGTCCCACTCTTGGTCGCGGCCCGCGCCGTGCCGACCGCGGACCGGCTCGCGTGCGAGCGCCGGAGGCTGAGTCCCCGTCCTTCGCGCCTCAACGCGAGCCACGTCCGCAGCGTCCTGATGACGGCCGGGGCATGCAAGAAAGAGACGCTCGTGCAGCGCGCGTTCGACCGCGGGTCGTAGAGGTTTCAGACTTCGCGCCGTGCCCGTCCGTGATCGGTTCGCGCGTGCTCGAGGTGGAGTCATTGCAGCCGCCGCGTGATCACGGTGCAGGTCGTAGTAGGGCTCGCACGTTGTCACCTTCCCTCGCTTCCACGGGCGCCCGCGAAGGATGCGAGCTACGCTCTGTGTGATCGCCCCGGCCACTTCTTCCGCCAGGTCGAGAACGTCGACCACCATTTGGCGAGGTGGGAGAGCCATCAGCGCGCTCGGTCCGAAGGGACGTGCCGGCAGGTCTCGGCGATGGCGTTCCACACACGTCGGGTTCCCAGGAGTGCAGAAAGAGGACCTCTAGCCGGCTACCGGAGTAGGGATCTCCATCAGAGATTCCACAACCACGTCCGACTTCTCTCCGAGATCGTCGGGCTCGAGGATGAATGCCGTCGTCGTCGCGGACACCTCCAGATCGAACTCGACGAACCCGTCGAACACGGGGGCCTCCAGTCGGTGGACGAAGCCGTGGAGGGTCGAGCCGGGGCGCGGCGTCCAACTCGCCCACCTGCGACAAGGTCGCATCGCTTGCCGGTATTCCCCGTCCGGATCGCTCTGTGGAGCAGATCGTGCGGGCCGCGGGGGCCGCCGCGGCCCTGAGATGGGCCGTCATGCGGAATGCTCGCCGCGCAGCAGCATGCCGACGCTGTACCAGCCCCAGTAGACGCGGTGGTGGACGATCCGGCCGTCGCGGATCTCCATGACCTCGACGATGTCCATCTGTTCCCCGTCCGGGGACTCGTGCGGGTACTCCCAGGTCAACCTGGTGCCGTCGGACAGGAAGCCCGTCCGGAAGCGACGCCGCTGCTGGGGCTGGTGGGCGAACACCTTCTCGACGAAGCTACGTAGCGCCTCCCGGCCGTGCACGATGCCCTCCTGGACCCCGAGCAGGTGGCACACCAGCGGGCTCTCCAGGGTGGCGTCGGGCTGGTAGAGCGCCATGGACGCGTCGAGGTCCTTGGCGCCCAGGGCCTCGTCCCAGGCGTGGAAGACGTGTTCGATCGCCGCGGTGGTTTCAGTGCGCTGTTCAGTCATGGTCCCGCGTTCCTCACGTCGTTGGCTGGATGGCTACGACGGTATCGTCGTGACGCTTTGTCAAGGAGCAAAGCGTGCCTGTGCCACACTGAAGACATGGCCGGCACCGGCGACACGCCGATTCCCGTGGGGGACCGAGACCTCGCGTCGGTCGCGGCGCTGATCGGCGATCGGCGCCGAATCGCGATGCTGGCCGCGCTGGCCGAGGGCCATGCCCTCCCGGCCGGCGAGCTCGCCCGGCGGGCCGACGTGCACCCGGCGACTGCGACCGCCCACCTCCAGCAGCTCACCGAAGGCGGGCTGATCCGGGTGCGAGCCCAAGGCCGCCACCGCTACCACGAACTCGCCGGCCCCCACGTCGCGGCGGTCATCGAAGCGCTCGCCCAGCTCGCGCCCGAAGCCCCGGTGCGCTCCCTGCGCGGCCATCGCGCCGGGGTCGCGCTGGCTGAGGCACGCACCTGCTATGACCACCTGGCCGGCCGCCGCGGCGTCCAACTCCGCGACCGGCTGCTCAGCGCCGGCGCGATCGGCCTGGTCGACGACCGTGATCACGAGCTGACCGGCCGGGGGGAAGAGCTGCTGGCCATCCTGGACATCGACCCGGCCGCGCTCCGAATGGGGCGGCGGGTCTTCGCTCGTTGTTGCCTCGACTGGACCAGTCGTCGTCCCCACCTGTCCGGCGCCCTCCCTGCTGCCATCACCGACGCACTGCTCACCCGCGGGTGGCTTGTCCAAGGACCCGGCCGCAGCCTGCATGTCGCCGACGGTTACGACGACTCCCTCGAGACGTGGCTGGCCGCTAAAGCGAGCCCAATCCGTACCCGTGGCGTAATGACCCCTGCTGCGTCCCCACGGGAACCCGCCTGCCGCGGCGGTCCGTCCGCTGCGAGCCGGGCAAAATCGTCGGAGATATGTACCCGCCAAGGGCCTGCTCGAAGCTGATTCGATGAAAGGAGCGGGGATCCGGTCCTCCATCGAATCAATGATACCGATCTTGGTCCGGAGCGAGTACCGCTCGAGCGCCGCACGCGTAAAGTCAGGGCCCCTGTCGAACGTAGCCGAACAACCGCGGCAGCGATCACTGGCCACCGCAGTGATGTCACGGCCACATTCCTTGAGAGTAGCCGCGACAACGTACCGAGAAGGGGACCCTGTATGAGTTCGGCGCCCAGCAGCAGCTTTCGAGCCAGATCGGTGTTTCGCGCCGTGTTGCGTCGGAGGGTGCGCGCGCTGCGCTATTACAAAGCCGGCGGTCTGAGTTTCCCGCACGCCGGGACAACGGCGGCGGCTACCGGGGCTACCAGCCGCACCAGGTGCGGCGACTGCGTGAGCTCATGGGCTTGACCGAGCTCGGGCTCTCGGTGGAGCAGACTCGCCCGTTCTGGCACGCGTGTCGGCCGGCCACGCTCAAGCCGACGACGGTCGCGCCCTCCATGGCGGCCCGCCACGAGGCGATCACCGACCTCAACGCCCGCATCACCGCGCTCACCACGCGCCGCGACGAGCTGACGGCCCGGCTGGGTCAGGCAGCCGAACGCATGTTCTGCAGCCACCCGTGACCGACCAGGACACCACGGGCGAACCGCCCCAAACCTGGCCTGTCCGCCAACGCGGACCGTCTGGTTCCGACCGGCGATGGCGCCGCCGAGCACTTGCCCGGCCGGGAGATGCCGAGGCTAACCCTGGAGTCGACCGATGGCGGCGCTGTGTCCCTCGATCAGCTCGCCGCGGGACGGACCGTGGTGTATTTCTACCCGCTGACCGGCCGCGCCGACCAGGACCTCCCCGAGGGATGGGATGAGATCCCGGGCGCCCGCGGCTGCACCCCGAGGCCTGCGGCTTCCGCGATCATCTGGCCGACCCGCGTGCCGCCGGGGCCGACGACGTGTTCGGTGTGTCGAGCCAGTCCACCGCCAACCAACAAGAGGCGGTGCAGCGCCTGACGCTGCCGTTCGCGATGTTGTCGGACCCGGGCCTGGCCGTGGCCAGCGCCCTCGACCTGCCTACCTTCACCGCCGCAGGTCAGCAGCTGTATACGCGGCTGACGCTCGTGGTCGACGACAAGCGCATCACCCACGTGTTCTGTCCGGTCTTCCCGCCCGGCGAGCACGCCGGCCAGGTCCTCGACTGGCTGCACGACCACCCCGCAACCCAACGGCGGGCGGGGCTGACCCAATGATCGTCGAACGCTGCCTCGAGTGCGGGTTCGACGGCGGCATCTGGACCGACCCCGCCGTGGTGACGGCAATCGGCGCGCTGCCCAGGCGCGCCACCCCGGTCCGCGGCCTGTCACTACCCCGGACCTACTTGACCAGCCGCGGTCCAACCGGTGGTCGATCAGCGAGTACACCGACCACGTCCGCGGTGCCCGCCACCATCCACACGACACTCCGGCAGGCGTACGGCGAGTGTCGCGCGTTCCCTTGTGCGCCGCGAACCTGACCTGCACGAACACACTTCCCGACGCGGTCACAGGAAATTCGTTGCGGGGTGGTGGTCGACCGCGCTCACCGCGGGTCTTTGCGTGCGCCCGGTAGCAGGAAGCCACTGCGGAGCCATGGCCGTCGGGCGCCAGCATAGTCCGGCTGGATGTGGGTAGCACGGGCCTTGGGTCCACCGCGTTCCGCGCTACCCTCGGCGCTGCCCGGAGCCGTCCCGGGGCGGCGGGCTCGCGGGAAGTCGGTCGCGTCGCCGGCGGAGGGTTGCGACGATCTGTGACGTGGGTGAGGGAGCGGGGCTGCTGGGCTGGCCCGACCTGCAGTCCTCCGGCCTGCGGCTTCGGAGCTTCGCTGAGCGCGACGCGTCGTTGGTCCTGGAGGCGTCCGAAGATTCTTTGATCCCGTTGATTACCACTGTTCCAAGGCACGCCGATGCGAAGCAGGCGCTGGAGTGGGTGGCTCGCCAACGCTGCCGCTTCTCGGAGGGCATCGGCTACTCGTTCTGCATCGCTCGGATCTCTGACAACCTGCCGCTCGGCCAGATCGGACTCTGGCCCCACCGCTCTGGGCGTGGTCGAGCGACGGTCGGCTACTGGGTCGGGCAGAGCCATCGCGGCGCCGGCGTCGCGACCGCAGCGCTGAGGCTGATCGGCGCCTGGGGAGTCGCCCATCCGGGGGTGCACCGGCTCGAGCTCTTTGTCGAGCCGTGGAACGAGGGATTCTGGCGGGCTGCGGAGCGCGTCGGGTTCGTGCGTGAGGGCCTGATGCGACGCTGGGAAGCGGTCGGGGACGAGCGCCGGGACATGTTCATGTACTCGCTGCTGCCCGACGACCCGCGGGGTTGACGTTCCCACCGGACGAATTGGCGGGGGTCTGTCCTACACCGGGCCACCATGCTGGGCGAGGTGCTTCGACGCTCATCGAACTGATCTGTCGATAGCGTCGCCGCCATGACAGCGTTGGCTCATGAGAACGCCCGGAGCCAGGAGGCGTTGGCTTTCCTGGGCTCTTCGTCATGAAGCTGGGAAGTAGCCGGCGACACGCGCTGTCAAGGGTGCGCTGAACACGGGCCTGGGGCCCTCACGATCCGTGATCACTGCGAAGAGATCACGAGGATCGAGGGAGGGCCCCAGGTGGGCGCAGAGGCTATCGACCCGGCCGCAGCGGAGGCGGACTCGGGCGGTGCGGTGCTGGCCGAGGTGTTCGGCCTGGAGGGGTTCGAGGTGCTCGCGGCGGCCGACGCCGGCGGCGAGCTGGAGATCATGATCGAGACCCCGACCGGGCCGGTGGGCTGTCCCGGCTGTGGAGCGGTGGCGACCCCGAAGGACCGCCGCCCGACGTGGGTGGCCGATCTGCCGATCGCGGGCCGGCCGGTGGTGCTGTGCTGGGTCAAACGCATCTGGTGCTGCCCCTACGAGCAGTGCGCAACGAGGACGTGGACTCCAGACCCACGAAGCGATCGCGCCGCGGGCGGTGTTGACCGAGCGCGCCGCGGCCGGCGCGGTCAACGACGTCGCCCGCGGCGCCACCGTGGCCGGGCGGGCCCGCGGGCTCGGGGTCGGCTGGCAGACGGTCAACCGGCAGGTGCTCGCCCGCGGCGCCCCGGTGGTCGACGACCCCGACCGACTCGAGGGCGTCAGCGCGATCGGGGTCGACGAACACGTCTGGCAACGGGGCGCCGGCGGACGTCCGACCGCGTTCGCCACCGGCATCGTCGACCTGACCCCCGGTCGCCCGGCGCGGCTGCTCGACCTGGTCGAGGGCCGTTCTGGAGCGGTGCTGCGCGGCTGGCTGGCTGATCGCCCCGAGAGCTGGAAGAGCCAGATCACCACCGCGGCGCTGGACCCCTACCGGGGGTATGCCACCGCGCTGGGCGATCAGCTCCCGCACGCCGAGCGGGTGCTCGACCCGTTCCACGTCTGCAAGCTCGGCCTCGACGCCCCCGGGCGAGGTCCGCCGCCGCGTCCAACAGGACACCCTCGCCCGCCGCGGGCACCGCGACGACCCGCTCTACCGCGCTCGGCGGCTCGCACGTCGCCGCCACGACCGGCTCACCCAGCGGGCCTGGGATCGGCTGCGCCGACGCCTGACCGACGGTGACCCCCACGGCGAGGTCGCCGCCGCCTGGACCGTGGCCCAGGACCTCATGGCCGCCTACGCCACCGACGACCCCCAGCACGGCCGGACCCGCGCCGAGCGCGTCATCGCCGCCGCGCTGTCCTGCCCGGTACCCGAGATCGCCCGGCTGGGCCGCACCCTGCGCACCTGGCGGCCCGAGCTGCTGGCCCACTTCACCACCGGCGGTCTCGTGTCCAACGGACCCACCGAAGCGATGAACCTGCTCATCGAACGTGACCGACGCACCGCCCACGGCTTCCGCAACTTCACCAATTACCGAACGCGACTACTACTCGCGCACAGCCGCACGAGTTGCGAGCATGGCGCACCACGGATCCGAGGACCCCATCCCAGGTTCGCGGCGTAGAGCCGGTTTTCCCGTCGGTCGATGGATACTTGCTAAGATGGTGACGATAGAACCGACCCGGCCTCGTAGCGTTATCCAAAGTGCCTGACCGGCGGCCTCAGACGGTGCCCTTCGTTCCGGGGAATGATGGACCGGTGAGCGAGGCGAGCGAGGACGCCCGCAGGCGCCTGCTGCGGGCCCGAGACCTCATGGACCGCGGCTACGCCCAGCCGCTGAACGTCGACGAGCTAGCGCAGGTCGCCCTGATGGCGCGGTCTCACTTCATCCGAGAGTTCAGGCGGGTCTTCGCCGAGACCCCGTATCGATACCTGCAGCGGCGGCGGGTCGAGCGGGCCATGTTCCTGCTACGTCACGGCGCCGGCACGGTAACTGAGGTGTGCGCGAAGGTCGGCTTCACCAGCCTCGGCACGTTCAGCCGGACCTTCACCGCGATCGTCGGAGTTGCACCGACGGCCTACCGGGAAGCCTCCGTCAACACTGTGCAAGTAGCACCCACGTCCTTCGCAATGCGATGGAGCCGACCCGCCGGCTACACGAGATAGCGAGCGCCTGGCCGCGCGGCCCGCGAGAAGCCGCCGAGCGCCTCGCTGAACCTCGATCCACCACCCTGGTCTGGCAATGCCCGTAGTTGATCTCTCGGCGGACGCTGCGCTACCGCGTTTGGTCGCCACCCGACCTCGAGCAGTGCTTCGGGCGTGACGCCGTGGTCACTCTGATCGGCAGTCTCGGCCTCAAGGCGCTCTGGCCGCTCGAGCAGCAGGCCGGGCAGTCCGGCACGACGGCCGCGGCCGAGCTCGACGCCGACGAGCAGCGTGCCCTGGCCATGCTCGACCGGCACCGGCGCGACAACGAGCGGCGCTGGGACGGTGGCGGGCGTGGGCGGAAACGACTCGAACCAGGGCTGCCCGTGCCAGTAGCTTGATCGGCGTGCCTTCGACCGCCCATCTGGTCGCCTTCGCCGTGACCTCGTTGGTGCTGGTCGCCGTCCCGGGTCCTAGCGTCATGTTCACCATCAGTCGGGCGCTGACGGCGGGACGGCGGGCAGCGCTGTTCACCGTGCTCGGCAACGCCGTCGGCGTGTACCTACAGGTGATCGCCGTCGCCGTGGGTCTGGGCACGCTGATGGCCAGGTCCGTCGTCGCGTTCACGGTGATCAAGCTGGTCGGCGCCGCGTACCTGATCTACCTCGGAGTCCAGGCCCTCCGTCATCGCCACCGTCTCAGTCGCGACATTCTCGTGCCCGCTCCGGCCAGTGCGCCTCGGCGCACCGTGTTCGACGGCTTCGTGGTCGGGCTCGCGAACCCCAAGACCATCGTGTTCTTCGCCGCCGCCCTGCCGCAGTTCGTCGACCGCGGCGCTGGCGACGTCCCCGGCCAGCTGCTGATCCTGGGAGCGTTGTTCCCGCTCATCGCCCTCGTCTGCGACAGCATCTGGGCCGTGGCCGCCGGGACGGCCCGTTCCTGGCTCGCCCGCAGCCCCCGACGTCTGGCCGCACTTGGTGGCGCGAGCGGCCTCACGATGATCGGCATCGGAGCCGGCCTGGCGGTCAGCGGCCGCACTGACTGATCGACTGTCGTTCTCCCGCCGCTCCCCGCCCGGCCCCAACTCCAGACTCGGCTTCGGGCGCGGGCTGTCCAGCGTGAGCAGCACGGCGCGAGCCAGCGTCGGGCCGACGAGGGCGCCCAGGCCCTGACCTGTCGTCGTTCGGACCGAACACCCGCTGCGTCCCCAGCGCCGAGCTTGCAAAAACCGGTGGCGGCGCGGTCGGCCGGGCCGGGCCGCTGGCCGCGGCCAGGGTCGCGGTCGCCACGGCGGGCCAGGCCGTCGCCGACCGTGCCACTACCTGCCGCTGCACGCCGTTCCGAACCGACACCGCCCCCCGCGACGACCCCCGCGACGGCGACCCGCTGCAGCGCGCGTCGGCCGGGGTTTCCTACGAGTCTGGGAGGAACCGGTAGGTGAGGTGGACGAGTCCGGAGCCGATCCTGCGGGACTCGGCGAGGCGCAGTGGTCGCGTGCGGTTGGTCTCGCCGAACAGGCGGCGACCGGCTCCGACGACGATCGGGAACACGACCAGCCGCAGCTCGTCGACCAGGCCGTGCTCAAGGAGTTGACACCCGAGCTGGTAGCTCGCGGGAACGACGATCTCGCCGTCGAGCTCCCGCTTGAGCTGCGCGACCTCACGGGTCACATCGCCGCTGACCACTGCCGAGTTCCAATCGGGATCGACGAGGGTGGACGAGACGACGTACTTCGGCAGGCCGTTGATCCGGTCGGCCAGCGCGCCGGTGCGGGTCCGCCACCGAGTCTCGAAGTACTCGTAGCTGCGTCTGCCCAGCAGCCACGCTCGCGCGCGCATGGCGTCGTCGAGGGCGACATTGCCCCACGCCTCCAGGTCCGCCCCGCCGAACCGAGTGAACCACCCGCCGCGCTCGGACCCCTCCTGCCCGTCGGGGTCCTGGACCACCCCGTCGAGCGAGATGTTCTGTGGTCCGCCGATGACGATCGTTGCCATGGCGAGCTCCTGTCCGTCGAACCGTTGTTGTGTCCTCTCCGCGAGGTTGTCGCCGGGACCCGGCGAAACTGGGCGGCGGTCGGCCGCCCAGTTCGGGCACCGGCGAACGTCGGTGAAGATGGACCGACCGAAGGGGGACGTGGTGGCGACGAGCGAGTTGTTCGCGATGGCGCGGAGAGGCGACCCTGCGGCGTTCCAGACACTGACCGAGCCGTACCGACGTGAGCTGCAGGTGCACTGCTACCGAATGCTCGGATCGTTCCAGGACGCCGAGGACGCCCTGCAGGACACACTGCTGGCTGCCTGGCAGGGTCTCGGCGCGTTCGAGGGCCGAGCATCGCTGCGCACCTGGCTGCACCGGATCGCCACCAACCGGTGCCTCGACGCGCGCCGCGCCACCGGCAGACGCCCAGCCAAGGCATGGGACGTACCTGGAGTGGAGCCGCCGGAGCCGACCCGGCTCGGCGAGGTCGTTTGGCTGCAGCCGTTTCCTGACGCGCTGCTCGACGGCGCCGACGCCGCCTATGAGCGGATCGAGTCCGTCTCGCTCGCCTTCGTGACCGCCCTGCAGGTCCTGCCGCCCCGCCAGGTCGCCGTCCTGCTGCTGCGCGACGTCCTCGGCTTCAGCGCCCGCGAGGTCGCCGACATGCTGGACTCGACGGTCGAGTCGGTCACCAGCGCCCTCAAGCGGGCCCGCGCCGGCCTGCAGCGGCGGCTGCCGTCGGACGGGTGCGAACCGGCGCCCGCTCCCGGCTCACCCGCCGAAGAGGCGCTCCTGTCGCGGTTCGTCCGCGCCTGGGAGGAGGCGGACATCGGCTCGCTGGTGGCACTGCTCACCGACAACGTGGCCGCAGCGATGCCGCCCATGCCGTTCGAGTACCACGGGCGCGCAGTCGTCGGGAGCTTCTGCGCCACCCTGTTCGGCGCGGGGCGCCGGTTCGACCTTGTGGCGACGCGGGCCAACGGCCAGCCAGCGTTCGGCGCCTACCTGCGCGGCGCCGACCGCATCCGTTACGGGGTCGGCCTCTACGTCCTCACCCTCGCCGGCGGGCGCATCAGCGCTATGACCCGCTTCGAGAGCACCGTCCTGCCATGGTTCGGGCTGCCCCGATGGCTCCCGGCCGAGTAGACGCACGCCCTTGCGGCGTCAGGCGCTGCTGGCCGGTGACAAGGCGCCGCTGCTTACCGCCTCCGGGCACGGCGTCGTCACCCCCGACATGCCCGTCGGCGACGAGATCGCCGGGTTCGAGGAGTACACCGAGGCCGTGGTCGCGGCCGTGGGCGACCGCGCGCCGGTGGTGCTCGTCGGGCAGTCGATGGGGGCGTTCACGGTGCCCCTGGTCGCCCAGCGGCTCCCGACGACGCTGCTGGTGCTGCTGGCGCCGATGATCCCGGCGCCCCGCGAGACCCTCGGTGCGTGGTGGGACGCGACCGGCCATCGGGCGGCGGTCGAGGCGAACGCCGCGGAGCTGGGGCTCGACCCCGCCCGGCTCGACCCCGTGCGCGAACCCCGCACCGTGTTCTTCCACGACCTGCCCGCCCCCCTCGTCGCCGACCTGGAGGCCGGGGGCGTCCCGCCGCAGGCCGGGACGATCTTCGGGGCGCCCTACCCGCTGCAGCGCTGGCCCGACGTCCCGACCCGTGTCGTCGCCGCCCGCGACGACCGGATGTTCCCGCTGCCGTTCGTCCGGCGGCTGGCGGCCCAGCGGCTGGGGGTGGACACGGAGGTCGTCGCGGGTGGGCACCTGGTGGCGCTCGGGCATCCCGAGGAGGTGGCGACGACGCTGCTGCGCCTCGCCGGGGAGGCCGGGTCCGGGTAGGCGTCGCACGGTGGGGGGCGTGGCTGCCGCGGACACCGAACAGGCCCTCGAGCGGGCGCGGGAGCTGATCGCGGGGCCGCACCACACCCATGGTCGTGTCCAACAGCTGACCGCAACAGATGCGGGTTTGCGCCTGCACGCGCGTGCCGCCACGCGCTCGCCGAACTCGATGAGGAGTTGCTCGCCGGAACTCAGTAGCGGCGATCGTCAACGCCTCCTGGACGATCTGAACGCTCTTCGAGCCGACGCGACGCAGGGCCCCGCTCCCAGCTCACCGCCGCGATCTTTCGGGATGGGCCCGAGCGGCGCCCGCTTCGCTCGCCGGCGAGCTGGCGCTCGTTGGAGTTGCCGGCGACGGCAATTACTTCGGCACCGGTCGAAACGTGGCGCAGCTACCCTCCGCGGACCGCCGAACACCAACCCGAGGAGGACGACGATGGTCTCCGAGCGCGTCCACGCAGCCCTTCCCGAATGGGAAGGCTTCACTCACGCAGTGCAGTCCCGTCGGCCCGACGCCGGCACCTGGTGCGAGGCCTGGACGGTGCGCGACATCCTGATCCACAACACCGGCAACGCCGAGGAGTTCGCGCGCGTCCTGGCCGCCCACCTCGACGGGGCGCCGGTCGAGACTCGTAGCTTCGAAGAGCGCGAAGCGCCCTACCAGGCGATGACCGACCCGGAGCTATGGGCGGCCTTCACCACCCGCTGCGAAGAGCTCGTCGATGTCACCGACGCCGCTTCGAGCGATCTCCCCGCCGACACGGCCATCGGATGGACCGGGCGGACCGTCGGTCCCGAGTTCTTCCTCGAGCACATGCGCGAGGAGATGGTCCTCCACCGCTGGGACCTCACCGGCGACGACGCCACCGCCGTCCACTCCCTGATGCAGCCCTGGATGACGACCCACAGCGTGCACGAGGTCGGCGTCCCGCTGCTGGCCCGCGGCACCGCCTACCTGGGCCTCGGCCCGGACGACGTCGTCGAGGGACGACTCCGGGCACCCGGCACCGACGACATCCTGATCACCGCCGTCGGGCACGGCAGCACCATCGAGCTCGTTGCCCCCGTGGGTGAGGCCACCATCGAAAGCGACCCGGCCGTTCGAGCACTGTTGCTGTGGGGACGGCGGCCCGCCGACCCGTCGCGCTGGCACAGCCATGCCGGACCCGACGAACTCCGCCGGCTCCGCACCTTGCTCAGCGGCTACTGAGCCGCGCGGAGGCGGGCTCACGCAATGTGCCGGGCGGGGTGCAGGTCGGGGCTGCGGTGGAGCGCTTCGGGGATCTCGGCGAAGCCAGAAGGTGCCCGCTCCGCCGGCGCCAGCCCGCAGAAGCGCTGGAAACTCACGATCTCGCGGGCAAGGTGCGGCCAGGGTCGCGTTGGTCACGGCGTGCCGGCCATCACCGGTCGTGCCACGACCTGCCGCCGCACGCCGGTTCCGAGACCGAGTTGTGGACCTAGGTTCTGGAACGCGACACGCGGGGCCCTCCGGCGCCGTACCGGACCGCCACGGCGATGTTCCAGCCCCAAGGATCCGGTCGCTGCGGTGGGGTTCGTCGAACCGGCTGATCACGCTCTCGGGCGTTCCCGCGGCGGCCTGTCGAGCAAGGTGCATCTGTGTTGCGACGGGCGCGGACTGCCGCTGAGACTAACGTTGACCGCAGGTCAGGCCGGGGACAACCCGCAGCTGCTCGCGGTGCCCGATGCGATCTCGGTGCATACCGGGCGCCCCGGACGGCCCCGCAGACGCCCCGAGCGGCTGCTGGCAGACAAGGCCTACTCCCACCCCAGCACCCGGGCCGCACTTCGAGCCCGTGGGATCAAGGCGACCATCCCCGAGCGCGACGACCAACTCGCCCGCCGCCGCTACCTGGACGTCGCGTCCTTTACCGCGTCGATGCGCTCCCGCAGCTCGAGCAACGCGTCCAACGGGGCCCGCTCGCTGGGTGACAGCGCCTCGAGGTCCGTGTGACGCATCAGGACGGCGACGGCGTCCAGCCGATCCGCCGGGGTGCGACGCATCCGGCTGCACGACCTCAGGCATGGGGCGGCGTCGCTGCGCCTCGCGGCCGGGGTCGATCTCGCGGTGGTGTCCAAGCTGCTCGGACACTCATCCATCGGGATCACTGCGGACACGTACTCGCACCTGCTGGAGGGCGTGGGCCGGGAGGCAGCCGAGCGAGCCGCGGCGCTGGTACCTCGTGCGCCGCGTGACCACTCCGTGACCGCCTCGCCGGAATCCGGCGGGTGACCGCGACGAGGAAAGACACTCTGCGCAGGTCAGTGAGGTGGGGCAGGTCGGGTTCGAACCGACGACCTGACGGATTATGAGTCTCCGGGGAGCCGTGATCGCGGGTGACCGCGCATGCCGGTCGGTTCCCGTCTCCGCAGGTCAGCGCGGTCGCCCCTGACGCCCCCGTTCGAGCTCTACCGGCCCTGCCCGGTCCGTGCGCACGCATCTCGCACACACACTGCGGCCGCGCGGCACACCTCAGCCGGACCCGGAACGATCACTCTCGCTGGACAGCACCGCCCGCGGCCGGGGTCTGCGCCGAGCAGTCCACCGCCGCTACCCCGCGGCGCCTCAGCGATCCCCGCGACCTCCGTCGTCCTGGTCGGTGAGGGAGCGGAAGGCGGCGGAGCCGATCTCCTTGCCCGAGCCATCCGCCGCCTCGTCCGGACCGCCGCCGCCGTCCTGGCCATCTCGATCGCCGCGACCCGGGTGCCGGCCGCAAGCCAACCAGACGTGAGCGGCGGGGGGGTCTGGTTCGGAGGAGGTCGCCGCCGGGTAGGGGGTCCATGTTCCGTCCAGGGCGTCGCTGAGTGGGCCGATACCGAGCCGCTCGAGGGCTGCCCACACCGGAGCAAGTGCGGCCTGCCGGTCGAGATAGTAGATCGACTCACGGATGCGCTCGAAGGTCCATCCGCAGCGTTTGAGCTCTTGCTCTCGATCCTGGTCGGCTTCGCGTTGCTCGGGTGTGGTGTGGAAGGCCTCGCCGTCGCATTCGACGGCCAACTTGCCGGCCGCGCCGGTCACGACGAGGTCAATGCGGCGCCGGTTGCTCTCCACTTGCGGGGTGACGTGGTAGCCGCGTGCGGTGAGGTCAAGGAACACCCGCTGCTCGAACAAAGAGTCGAACGCGTGGTGCCGGCGGTTTGCGTCGACGTCGGTGAGGATCGGTTCGATGGTCGACGATCCGGCGGAGAGCATGTAAGTGAGCAGCTTGTACCGCAGGTCAGCGTGGCTAAGCAGGTCCGGGGTGACGGAGTGGAAAAGCCACAACTGGTCCTGGGCCCGTGAGGCGGCCACGTTGTAGCTCTGTTCGAAGTTGCGTCGGGTCAGCGCGGTTGGATGCGAGTTGGGCGTGGGCGCCTCGACCATGGAGAGCCAGACGACGTGGCGCTCGTCGCCCTGGAAGTCCGGTGCGGTGCCGACCCGCAACCGCCGCTCGGTCCAGTCGATGCTGCTAATGCGCTCTTTGAGCATGAGGGTGATGAGCTCGACCTGCGCGTGGCTCGCCCGCAGCACGACTACCCCGAAGCTGCGACCGTCGTAGGCGGGGTCTTCCAGGCACGCCGCCACGGAATCGGCGATGGCCACGGCCTCGGCCCGGTTGACGACGGCGCCGCGGGAGGACTCGATCTCCGCGCCGGCGACGTAGCTCTGGCGCAGCGGCGGGAGTCGATCGGCGCCGAACTGGCGAAGGGGCACCAGCGGGGCGTCGAGGTAGAACATGTTCGAGGACCAGTTGATGATCTCGGGCATGCACCGGAAGTGCTCGCGAAGCCGTACCACCTGGCCGAATCTCGTGCGGAGCAGTGAGAAGATGGAGTCCTTCGGGGTAAATGCGGTACGTAGATAGGACGGGATGTCGTGGAGTTCGGCGTCCAGGCGATCGAAAACGGGCTGGAGGGCGCCGCTGGCGACCTCGGAGGGGGTGCATTGCTTGTCGTCGCCGACAACGATGACCCGGGGCGCCAGCCAGAGGAGGAACGCGCTGGTTAGGTCAGCCTGGCTGGCCTCGTCGACGATGACCACGTCGAAACTGTCGGGCTGTGGGGGTACCGAGGCGAGCACTTGCTGGATCGGCATAACCCATGCCGGCACGGCGGACTGCGCGACGGTCATCGCCTCACGGGCCGAGCGGCGGTAGCGCTCGGCGAACTTGCCGGTGCCCTTCCCGATGTTGGTCACCGCGTTGCGGTAGGACTGCAACGCTTGGACCTGCTCGGCGTTCATGCGCGTTAGGCACGCGCGCCAGGCGTGCTCCGCGGCGAGGTCACCGGTGAGCTTCTGAAGGTCGCTGACGGCGGCAGCGAGTTCAGCGTCGAGGCGCTGCTCGCGCCCGGGCACGGTCTGCTCCGCGATCCAGCTGGCCGCACACGCCCGTGACCAAGCCTGCGGCCAGCGGGCCACACGGGCGGCCCAGGCGGGGTCACCAGGCTGGGCCTCGATCTCGGTGGCCAACGCGGAGGAAACGGTTCGGACGCGGCCGATGAGGTCGTCGCAGCGACGTTGGTCCGCCTGTTCACTCCGGGCCTGCTCAAGGGTAACGACCGCACGCTCGTAGGAGGCTGGGTCCCGGGCCTGCATGGCCTCGAGCATCGCAACGGTCTCGGGTGCGCGCCGGGGTATCGGCGCAGTGGCAAGGAGCCCGGCGATCGCGGCGTCGATCTCGGCCTGGACCATCGCGGCCGAGCGAGCCTGGGTGACCGCCAGCGCGACCGCCGCGACACCTTCCACGGCCGCAACGGTGGACAACGCGGGCCGGGCGGTCGGGGGCAGCACCGCGAGGAGGTGTCCCAACCGCGACACCGACTGGATGAGGCGGTCTACGGCGGCGCAAGCGCGGCGCAGTCCCTGCATGGCGTCGACGAGCATCGACCGGTCCGCGTCCGGGGGGAGCCCCGTACCGAGGACACGGAACGCGGCGTCCAGCCGCCCAGCCACCTCCAGGACCCGAAGATGGTGTGCTGCGGCTTCGGCTGCCGCCCTGGTCGCCGGTGGGTGGCCGTTGACCAGAACGGTGTCGCCGAACCGCTCCGCCTCCTTCTGTTCAGCGCTCTTGAACATCCGGCGCAGCCCAGCGCCGTCGGCGAGGTGCGCAGCGAGGCGCTCAAAGGTAGGTGCGGCCACTGCCGGATCGATCGACGGCGCCACCTGGACGAGGGCGAAATCGGCTAGGCCGTCGTGTTGGACTACGATGTCGACGCTCGCCAGTTGACCGACGGCCCGGTGCCACAGGTGGCCCCCGTTGCCGCTGAGCAGCGTGTCCGAGGCCCACAGTGCCCACACTGCCAGCGAGGGCAGCGCGCGGAGCTCCATCGCCGCCTCGGCCACCTCCGCGCACACTGGCTCCAGGTGCATCAGCCGGTCGGAGGGAAGCTGTTCCAGGAGCTTGATGAGCTCACCCTGCGCTCCGCTCCGTGCGGCGTCCCCGCGGGTGATCGTGTCGACGAGCCTGGCGAAATCCTCGACGAGCAGGACCTCCGCGGGATCGGGGAGTACCTGCGCGCGGCGCGAGCGCCGCTGCGGGTTATCGCGGCGCAGTAGCCGCAACACCTCGTCGAGTTCGGCGGTGGATACGGGCAAGTCCCCACGGGCATAACCGGGCACCCAGCCGTCTTGGGCTTCGGTGTCGGCCAAGGTGCGGGCAATCGCGGCCAGCGTCCCTCGGTAGCCCGGCACGACCTCGGGGTGTTGGTAGGTCTCAGACTCGCGCAGGGCGCGGATGTCCTCGAGCAGTGTGGCGCGTAGCCGCTTCGTGTCGGCTCGGCGCTCAGCAAGGTCAGCGATGCGCCGCTCGGCGCGCACCGGGTTGAACTCGGTGCGCTGGCTGGCCATCGTGGCCACGCTTCTCGCCAGGTCAGAGTCGCCCTTTGGTGACGTGTCGGTGATCGACACGCATAGCTCCTGCATGCCGGGCGGCAGCTTGTCGCGCAGCACTCGGAGGGCCTGCGCCTTCTCGCTGGTCACCAGGACCCGCTGGCCGCGGGCGAGCAGGGCACTGACCAGGTTGGCGATCGTGTGGGTCTTGCCCGTGCCGGGTGGGCCCTCCACCACGACGCCGGTGTCGCAACCCAGCCGCTCGATGATGCGCGCCTGCTCCTCGTTGGCCGGCAGCGGAAACAGCGGATCCTCGGCGAGGTCCGCGGACCCCGTCGCCCCGGCCCGGTCCAGCCAGGCCAGTCGGTCGGCCGGCTCGATCGCTTGGACGAGCTGTGCGAGCCCCAACGGAACCGGCTGGCCCACATCGTTCAGCGACCGCACGATTGCGTCGTAGTACGCCCGCAACGCATAGGCACCGCGGCGCCGGGCGATGAGCGCCGGTGCCAGGCTCAGGCGGGCCTGCGGCCCGGCCGGCTGCTCCCAGCTGTCCCCCTCGACCAGGCACGCTGTCGTCAGCGCGCGCGGTGCCCACTCCTTCAAGAAGGTAGCCACTCCGGGCGCGACCGGCGTTTCCGCCAGCTCCAGCAACCGATCCCTGAGCACCGCGGAGCCGGACCCGTCGAACGTCGGCACGCCGGAGAGCAGCTCATCATCCTCAAGCCGGACACCGACATCCTCCGCCAGCATGCACACCAACTCACCGGTCTTCGCGTCCTGCTCAACGCGCACCGGCTCGCTCACCAAGTGGACATGCACACCCTCATCACCGGACTGACCAGGCAGATGTAACAGTCCCGAGGAGAGCACAAGCTCGACCGACTCGGGCCGGTCGACGGCCAAGCGATGTAGATCAAACAGACCGTCGAATACCTCGCGCCTCGGCCGCCGCAACCGCTCGCTATCCGCCCACGGCCGCCACGTGCTGCTCATCCAGGTTTCGAACGCAGCACGGACCTCCGGAGCGTCTCGGAGATCGACCTCGCCGTGGTCGGGGAGCGGCCCGTGGTCCCTTAAGACAGGCGCGGGTAGCCCGTCCGAGCCCCCACCGGTTAGCAGCCACCCCCCAAGCTCCCGCGGCGGCGCAGGCTCCGGTTCGTCAGGCACCCGGGCCGCCCGCAGCAGCTCCTCCCCCGGGCCAGCCGGCGTCAGAACCGTGCACTGACCCTGAACATCGTCGAGCCACAACACGCGGTCGTATCCCGAGACGTGGCGAATCGGGCTGTTCCTGGCTATGGCGAGCTGACGGAGAACACCCATCAACCGGATCACCTGGTCCCGTGTGAGCGGATCCTGCTCCGGCTGCATCGACTCCCCCGTCGCCCTAATGGCTCGACCTCACCTGCGACGTCATCGCTCTCCGCCGCGTTGTCGTGACACAACCACCCCGGATTCATGCGTTCGGGCTATCTCTTCTCCACCTTGAGTGAGAAGGCCCCGGCGCATCGGTCGTCCGTCCTCCATCTCCGCGGAGGTCGTGGCCCGGATCGTCGCCGAGCGCGCGGAGGGCCGTGGCCTGCGCGTCTTCGCCGAGGGCCTCATCACGGACAACACCCCCCCGTCCGCGGAGGCGCGTCCCGGTCTGTCGGTACCTGGTCGGTGCTGCGCGGTCAGGACGCCCCGACCGGCCCTGCCCGGCTGACCCGTCCGACCCCACCGGCGCCGCTTTACACGTCGCCCGTGCGGAACGCGTTCGTCTCGGCGTCGATCAGGTGCATTGTGCCGGCGGTGAGCAGCTCTCCGCCCACATGAATCGCGGCCCCGGCGTCGAGGTAGGTCCGTCGTGGCCCGGTCGGGTCTGCCACCTCGAGGACGATCGCGAATGCGCCGATCGGGCGCTCGGCGAGGTGGACCGTGACTCTGTGCCCCTCCTGGTCGTGAGCCGCCGCCATGGGCACGGAGCGATGCTCGGTGCCCTCAGGGACGCTGACGCAGTCTGGGTGCCCCGGTTGGCACCAGAGCGCCCCGTCGTCGTGCTGGTGGTCGTCCTCGCCCATTCGTGGCGTGTCCTCTCGGGTATCCAGGCTCGGCGTCGGTCACCAGTCGGCCGGGTAGTCGTCGAGTAACCTGACAAGCTGGTCGCGCAGGTCCGGGAGTCCCCAATGGCAGGTCCCGGCCTCGGTGACTTCGGATGGAGCGACGAGCCCGGCGTCGGCCCGCTCGTTGAGCGTGTGCCGGGTGATGACGAGGCGCGGACCGGCCTGCAAGGGGCACCGCGGGTAGGCGTGATCTTAGTGCCGTACCGGGACCGGCGGAGACCGACCAAGCCGACCCACCCGCTCGCCGGATCACGAATAGGTATCGCCGCCTGGGTGGGGCCACGACCCCCGTCGGGTCCCGGGGCCGAATGGGCGCTCCCTTGCAGCCTGGCCCCACACCTGGGGAAGGGCCGCCGGTCGCTGGCCCCGGCGAAGCCCTCGAGGTGTCCCGGCCCGACCGGCCCGCGGCACCGCGGTGAGGCCCCCCGGGCCGCCCGGGCCGGCACCGTCGCCGGTGGCGCTGCGCTGGGCCTGGCAGTTGGTCGCCCTCCGCGCTGGAGTTCTCGATCCCGCCGAGTTGCCCGACCCCGCCCCGGTCGACCCCGCCACCGCCGCCCGCGCCACCACGATGCTCATTGCGCGCCTGGCTCGGCACCAGGCCGACACCAATACGGTCGAAGAGTGGGCGCCGGAGCTGCTCGCCTGGCTGCTCGCGGAACCCCGCTGGCCCCGGCGACGACCGTGGGGTGCCCGTCGCGGTCGCCGTGCTCGTCGCCGCGATCATCGGCCACGACCTGCCCGAGTGGATCGACCGCCACGGTGGCGCCGGCAGCGCTGATCTGCCTGCCTTGACCACGTGTGCTGGGCGCTGGCCTCCGCCCTGGATACCACCCACCACCGACCCGGCCTCGCCGACATCGCCGTCGCCGTCGCCGTCGCCGACCTGCTCCACCCCACCCGGTGAGGACAAGGCAATCGTGGCCCGGCAAGGCCGCCCCACCCCCGACGCCGTGGTCACCGTCATCCGCAGCTACACGTGCAGCGCAACAGACGCGCCTCTCGGGCAGTGTGCGACGGTCTGGTCGCGGGATGGGCTTGACCTGACCACGATCCGGTTCTGGTCGAACCCATGCAGCGGCAGGTTGGACAGGCCAGTGTCTTTCGCCGCCGTCACGGAGCCGATCCTGGCCCGCTTCTACGGTGGATCGTGATACTCCTCCAATGGATCGTCGGAGGTCCCGGGAAAAGCGCAGCAACAGGGACGGCGCGCCTGGTCCGTGCGCCGCGAGTCCCCTCTGCTCGGACGGCCGGCGGGCGCTGGTAGCCCTCGTGCCCTCGATCGGGCTGCCGGTGCTCGCTGGGCTAGCGTTACGAGTCGCTTCGTTCCCGGGCGGGGGCTCGCCGGCTGCGCACGTCATCCTCTGCCTGTTCGGCTGGGACCTGTTCGCTGTGATCTACGTCGTGATCACGTTTCGGACGTTCCACGGGGTCGATGCTGAGGAGTTCCGCCGGCGCATGGCCGCGCGTGGCAGGCGCAGCGCGTGGGGTATCTGGCGGCTGAGCTCGCACGCTGACGGGCCGGCCTTTGCCGTGGAGGCGACGGTGGTTGCCTTCGCGGTGGTGCTGGTGCTCCCGCACGTGCACTCGATCCGGATCAACGACCTGCTGCTGGTCCCGGTGACGCTGAGCATCCTATTGAGCTCGTGGGCGCTGTCGATTGTCAGCTACGCTGTTCACTACGCCCAGTACGATCTCGAACAACCGGGGCTGCAGTTCCCGGGAGAGCGAACGAACGCCTTCGACGACTACTGGTACTTCTCCTTGGGGGTGGCTACCACGTTCGGGGCGACGGACGCGAGCATCGTCACTCCTCGTATGCGCCGGGTCGTGAACCTGCACACCGTGCTGACCTTCATCTACAACTCGGTGATCGTCGCCCTGTTGGCATCGTTGCTTCTCAGCAGTTAGCGACCTTTCGTGATCTTGTTGGTGGTGGGTGGTTCGGGGCTCGTGTCCCGCCGCGGCGGCGGCTGGCTCTTTGCCGTGAAACGGGGCCCGCCGCAGCTGGGCGGGAGGCGGTGTCACTTGACGGCGTGGGCGGCAAGTTGCGCGCGGAGCCAGGCGAAGGTCTGTGCTTGGGTGAACCGTTGCGCGAGGGGCTGGCAGTGGTAGTTGGCGCCGTCGCTTCGGGTGAGCTCGAGGACCTGGTGGGGCGCGGTGAGCAGGGTGGCTAGTTCGGCGGACTGGCCGGGCCAGAACTGCTCGTCGTCGGGTGATGTGATCAGCAACGGGGTGCGGATGTGGGCGGCGACGTCGCGGAGCTGGTAGCTGCGTACCGCTGTGAACAGCTCGTACGGATCGTCGAGGCCGTAGGGACGGGCCCGGAACGCGAACGTGCGCGCGGTGTCGGGGTCGTCGCCGACCTGGGCCAGGTACTGGTTGAAGGTGGTCTTATCGCCGGCGTCGAGCAGCTCGTTCATCGGTGGGGGCAGGTGGCCTGTCCATGAGGTCGACACGTCGACCACGCCCGGGTCGGCGACGGCGGCGACGATGCGGTGCTCGAAGGCCAGGGCACGGGGGAGCCAGTAGCCGGCCTGGCTGAGCCCGTAGGCGGTCAGCGCTGCCGCGTCGACGTCGGAGCGGGTGACCAGCGTGTCCAGCACCGGGGTGAGGACGGCCTCCCAGTCGGGGCGGAACGGCACGCCATGTTCGAAGAGCATGGCCTGCTGGCCGGGGCCGTCGTAGATGAAGGCGTTCCAGCCCCGGGCCAGCGCCTCGGCGCCGATGGCCCACAGGTCGGTCATGGAGCCGTCGCTGCCGTTGGTGATCACGCAGGTGGGCCGTGGGTTGCCGGTGGTGTCTGGGCGCAGCAGGTAACCCGGCAGGCTGGTGTCCTCGTAGGGCACTTCGACAGGCACGAACCGTCCCTGCGAGGCGTGGATCATCGCGTCCCAGCATCGCCGGGAGTTGCGGAACGTCGGCGTCAGGACCGCGTCGGCTTGCTCGGCGGGAAGGCCGTCGACGGCGCCCAGCGCCCGGGAGTACGCCGCGGAGGCGGAGCGGTACGCCCAGCACGTGGCGGCCGGATCGCCGGACAGGGTCGTGGCGGCGAGCTCGCTGAGCTGATCGGCGCGCTCGGACCAGGCGGCGAACCAGCTCGGCCGGTCGCCGTCGACGATCCGTGCTGCGGTGGCCAGCCACATCCCAGGGTCACCGACGCCGTAGGCGGTGGCGCCGAGAGCGCAGCGGAACTCGAAGTCGAAGTCGGGGTCGGTGAAGAACGCTCTCACGACGCCGTCCACGCCGACGCGGCCGGCGGAATGGTGGGCTGCGGTGTCGGTCATGTCGCTCCTTGCTGGTCCACGGTCATCTCACTGGGGCCGTTCACGTGCTCGGTGCCATGTCGTCCGCCGGCCGGCCTCGTTCGTGGGTGAGGTGCGCGGCGCGCGGAGAGCCGCTGGCCAAACGGCTGTGGTGGTGGTGGTGGTGCGGGTCCTCCGCCCACAGCCCGGCCCAGCTCCATCGAAGGGTTGGGCCCCCGGTCGGGCGGTCAGCTCAGAACGGTTTCGCGCGGGCCCGCCGGGGCGGTCTCATGGGGGTCGTCGGTGGAGAGCCGGCGCAGGGCGCGGTGGTGGGCCCACACCGCGGCCAGACCGAACACGGGCAGCAGCAGGTCGGTCCACAGGATGATCCCGGCGTTGCCCGCGGCGTGGTTGCCGTGCGCGATGATCTGGTAGATGTGCCCGCCGGCCGCCCCCCACAGGAAGGGGGTCACGCCGAGCACGGCCGCGAGCTTGACGCGCAGGTCGCAGCGGCGGGAGAAGGCGAGGAACCCGACCAGCGCGAAGCCCAGGCTGGCGAAGGCCACTTCAAGCTGGAACGGGCTCTGCGGCCACCCGATTACCTGGGCGGAGAAGTCCCCGAACACGCTGTGGACGACGGTGTTCCAGGTGTAGCTGATCCCGATGCTGAAAAGGATGAAGTAGTCCAGTACCGCGCCGGTGACCAGCGCGGGGGTCCGGTCTCGTCGGCGACGCGCGATGCGGAGCCCTGCGGCCAGCAGACCGAGGACGAACAGGGTCACGGTGAAGTTGACGATCAGGAACGTGATGGCTTGGGCGATCATGGGTCCTCCGTGGGCTGGGGGAGGACCTCGGGCCCTCACCGCGATGAACGCCACGACCGTCGCACTCGCGATGAGCCGAAACATCCGCCAACCTGCGGAGAACCGCAGCGTGTCGATATCCGCGCGGTCCGTAGTGCCGCCACTCGAGTGATCGCGACCCGTTCGGACGCTGACCACAAATATTCTCCGTGAACTGGCGGATGTTTCCGGCGGCCGACGACCCGACGCTCTAGGGCATGTCGATACAGAAGGTCTTCGTGGGCTTCGTGCCCTGGCTCGTGTTCACCCTGGTCGCGACCCGCGTGGGACCTGGGGCGGTCGGCGCGGCCTGTGTGCTGGCGTTCCTCGTGGCCCTCGGGCTGATCGTGCGCTCGGTGTACCGCGGCGAGTCACCTAAGCTGCTGGAGGTCACTGCGGCGGTCGTGTTCCTCGGTCTGGGCGTGCTCTCGGTCGTCGACACCGGCGCGGACACGTTACTGGCCACCTACGGTCGGGCCATCGCCGCCGCGGTCCTGGCGGCGGTGATCTTCCTGCTGCTGCCGGTCGTGCCGTTCACCGAGCAGTACGCCCGTGAGAGCGTGCCCCGTCAGCACTGGCACACCCGGGAGTTCCGGTCGATCAATCGCCGGATCAGCGCCGTCTGGGGCGGCGTCATCGCGGTCATGGCGGTCAGCCACCTCATCGCCGGCACGTTCGAGATCCCCGACCCCGGCGTCGGGCTACTGCACCGGCCCGTCGACCTGATCTTCAACTGGATCGTTCCCGGCCTGCTGGTCTGGGCCGGCGCGCTCTACACCCAACGGGCAAGCGGCGACCAGCCAGCGGAGCACGCCCCCCACAGCCGAGACGGAGGCCGACGATGAACGTCTCCACGACCGGGCGGCTCCTCCCGTCCGACGGCCAGGCCGCGAGCGCGAGCCCGGCTCCGCCCGCCGTCACCGACAACCCGCACCTGGAGGGGGTGTTCGCCCCGGTACACGCCGAGGTAGACATCCCCGCTCTCGAGGTGATCGGCCAGCTGCCGGACGCGCTGGACGGGGCCTACGTGCGCAACGGCCCCAATCCGCGGTTCTCGCCCGTCGGCACGTATGTCTATCCCCTCGACGGCGACGGCATGGTCCATCGCGTCGCCATCCGCGACGGCAACGCCCGCTACACCAACTGCTTCGTACGCACCCCCGCGCTGCGCGCCGAGGAAGCGGCCGGCCGGGCGCTGTGGGCCGGGATCACCGACGCCTACCGTCCCGACGAGGACTGCGTCGGTCCGGCGTTGGCTGGCACGGCGCGCGAGCTGCCCGACATCAACGTGGTCCGCCACGGCGGGAAACTGCTCGCTCTCGCCGAGTCGAACCGCCCGTTCCGGCTCGACCGGAACCTGGGCACCCTCGGCGCGGAGACCTTCGAGGGGTCCCAGCCAGCGGGGATCACCGCGCACCCGAAGATCGATCCCCGGACCGGGCAGATGGTCGTGTTCTGCTACCGCCTTCAGCCCCCGTACCTGACCTGGGCCACGATCGGACCCGACGGGCACGGTAGTCGACCGGTGCCGATCGAGGGCGTCGGACGTCCGGTCATGATCCACGACATGGCCCTCACCGAGCATTACGTGGTCCTGGTGCTGGCGCCGCTGTTCTTCGACCCGCACGCCGCTCGGGCTGGGGGTTCGCTGCTGTCGTGGGAGCCCGAAACGGGCAGCCGGATCGCCCTCGTCCCGCGCGACGGCGGCCCGGTCCGCTGGTGCGAGGACAGCGCGTTCTGGGTCTGGCATACCGCCGGGGCCTACGAGCTCGACGACACGGCGGCCGGCCACCCGATCGTCCTGGACTATGTCCAGTGGGACGCCCCCAGCGGTCTCGTTCCCGACGCGGCGCCCGGGTACGGCCGGCTCGCCCGCGCCATCATCGACCCGACCGCAGCAACCCTGACTCGCCAGGTGCTCGCCGATGAGCGAGTCGAGTTCCCCCGCATCGACGACCGCTGTCTCACCGGACACCACCGCGTGATCGCCACCGCTGGCGACAGCGGTCGCCGGCACCACCGGGACGCCCCTCCGGCGCCTGATGCGCTGTTCTGGTTCGACCCCGACGCAGGGACAGCTGAGTCCTGGACCGGCGGGGGCTTCGTCGTCGGCGAACCCGCCTACGCCCCCGACCCCGACGCGACCGGCTCTGAGACCGGGTGGTGGCTGACCTTCGCCACCGAACCCGCCACCGGGGAGAGCTGGCTGCTGGTCATCCCCGCCGCTGACCCAGCCAGCGGACCCCAGGCCCGCGTCCGCATGCCGGTACGCGTGCCACTCGGCCTGCACGGCAACTGGCTGCCCACCCGCGCATAGACCAGCCGCCCCGGCCGGGCAGCTTTGGGGGAGCGAGGGTGATCGAGTCTTTCCCCCGCGCCTCGCCAATTGGCCGGCCGCTCGACCGGAACGTTCGGTACCCAGGGCCTTCCAAACCGAGGCGGGGCCGCGAGCTAAGGCCCGCACCGGTCGCCAGAAGTGGACCCTTTGGTGCAAGCCCGCCGATACCGCGCGCGTGGCGAGACCCAGCGAGAGCGCCGCAAGGGGAAGGGATATCGCGCTCATCTGGAGGCCCGATGTAGGGTACCGCCGGTGCACCACCCTGAACGACACGTTGCTGATCACCAGCGTGGCAGTGGTGGAGGCAGTGGTGGTGGCGGTCGCGTGACGCACCGATCCGCGCCAGAGAGCGACGGCCCGTGGCGAAGATGGCGACCAGCGACGACTGCGACCACGACGACGGTGCCCCGGTCGGCGCTGACCGAAGCGCCGGCTGAACAGCGGCGCCTACCATCCCGGCATGGTCGGCGTTTCCTCGAACGTGGGTTCGGGGCAGGTGGACGGCCTGGTGGCCGTGGTCCTCGCCGACGTGCGCGCCCGAGGCGTGATCCTGACCGGGGCGCCGGGCATCGGGAAGTCGACAACTCTTGAGGTGCTCGGGCGCCGCTTGCTCGCCGAGGGGGTCGACACGCGACGGGTGCGTTGCGAGGACTTCGGCGGGCGGCCGTTCGGGGAGGTCACCGAGCTGCTCGGACTCGAGCCTGCCTATCCCCCGCGCCCCGACAGCGGCGACCGTGTCGTCGCGGCGGCGGAGGCGCTCTGCCGCCGCGGCCGGGTCGCCCTGTGCGTGGACGACGCGCACCGCTGCGACCCGGACTCTCTGGACGTGCTGGTTCGCCTGCACGACCTCACCGTCGATCTGCCGCTGACGCTCCTCCTCGCCCGACGCACCCTCCCCGAGCGGACCGCCCTGTCCAGGCTCGGCGCACGCCCCGGCGTGGTCACCGTCAAGGTCGTCGGGTTGGTCGGCGACGCCGTCGACCAGCTCGTGCGTGAACGCTGCGGCGCACCCCCGAGCGACGGGCTCCGTGCGCTGCTGATCGGGGTCGACGGGAACCCCTTCCGCATCCGCGCCATGCTCGACGATCTCGACCGCAGGCAGGTGCTGGACCTCGAGGCCGGTGAAGTAGCGCTCCGCGCCGAGGAGGCCACGGTGGCCGCCTCGGCCGAGGCCGGAGCCCGGGCGCAGCTCGGGCTGCTCGAGGCACCCTCGCGAGAGCTCGTGGAGATCCTCGCGGCCTGGGGAGCCGCGGCGGACGTCGCGACCCTCGCCGAGGTGATGGGGGACGGCCCGGCGGCACCGATCGAGCCGGCGCGGCTCGCGGTCGAGATCGGCGTGCTGAGCTGGACCGCCGACGGCCGGCTCGCGTTCGCCCACGATCTGTATCGCGACGTGGTGCTCGCCGACCTCGAACCACCGGTGCGCCGAGCCCTGCACGCCGCCTGGGCCGTCACACTGCGCCGGCACGGGGCCGGACCGCTGGCACTGGCCCGGCACGCGGCGCACGCCGCTGACCCCGACATCGCGGCGACGCTGCGCGTGGCCGCGACGGATCTCGAGCACGCGCCGCTGCATGCAGCCGAGCTGCTCGCCGAAGCCGCCGCGCACCTTGACCAGGACTCCCCCCACGCCGACGACCTCGCCGTGGAACGCGCCGGCGCCCTGGCCATCGCGGGCCAGGTCGAGACCGCCGAACAGGTCGCCCGCGAGCGCCTCGCCCGGTCCCGCGATCCGTCCACCCACGCCGCGCTGCGCGGGATCGTGCTGTTCTGCCTCGTCAGCGGCGCCCAGGTCGATGCGGCCCTGGACGAGATCGACGCGGGCGCCGCGCGGGCCTCGAGCCCCGAGGCCCGCACGGCGCTCGCCGACGTGCGCCGCTGGGTCACGCTGCTAGACGGACGGCGCGTCCTGCACGGGCCGCCCTCCTCCCCCGCGGCGTCGGGCAGCGGGCTGATCAGCGACGCGATCGAGCTGTTCCTCACCGCGGACCCCGAGCAGGGCCACGAGCGGGCCGGCGAGGCTGCCCGGACCCGGACCCAGAACCGGTCGCGCCCGTGGCTGGACAGTCCCACCGCTCCCGTCTGGCCCGCGTTCCTGACCCTGCACGCCCACGGACCGGCCCCCGCGCGCCAGCTCTCGATCCAGTCCCGCCGCGAGGCGCAGAAGGCCGGCCGGCTCTGGCTGACGCCGTATCACCAGTCGGTGTCGGCGGGGATCAATTTCGTGGCCGGCGCCTGGGACGACGCCCTGGCCGAGGTCGAGTCCGCGCTCGAGGCGGCCGACGCGACCGGCACCGCCTGGACCTCGCTGACCACCGCCACACAGCTGCAGATCCTCGTGCGGCGCGGCGAGCTCACCGCCGCCGAAGCCGTGCTGCGCCGGTGGCGCACCCGCGCCCTGCCCGAGCAGTTCGGGCTTCCGCAGATCGCCCAGACCGAGGTGCTCCTGCTCGAGGCCCGCGAGGAGGCCACCCGGGCCGCCGAGCTGGCCCGACGCACCTGGTCCCGGGCCCTCGACGGCGGACGCACCGTCTGGGCGCTCCTCGCCGGCCCGGACACGCTGCGCGTCGCCCGCGCGGCCAGCGACGACGACCTCGCCGCCCGCGTCACGCTCGACACGGCGGCCGTTCCGCTCGGCCACGCCCGCGCCGCAGCCCCGGCGGCCCGGCTGGTCGCCGCCATGGCCGCGGCGGACCCGGACGAAGCCGCCGCCGCGGCGCTGGACTACCGCGCTCTCGGCCACGTCCCCGGGGAGATCACCGGCTGGGAGGAGACCGCCTGTCTCGCCGCCGCCCGAGGCGAGGGCGACCAAGCCCGCACCGCGGCCGCGCGGTGCACCTCCCTGGCTACGACGTTGGGCGCCGCGACCGCGGAGCGCCGCCTCGCCGCGCGGCTCCGCCATCTCGGCGTCCGCCAAGGCGCCCGCGGCGCCCGCCGACGCCCCGACACCGGGTGGGGGAGCCTCACTCCGACCGAGCTGCAGATCGCCGAGCTCGTCGGGCGGGGACTGACCAGCCCGCAGGTCGCCGCCCGGCTCTACATCTCGCCCCGCACCGTCCAGACCCACATCTCCCACATCTTGCGCAAGCTCGCCCTGCGCTCCCGCGTCGAGCTCGCCGCCGCGCTCTCCCGCCGCACCAAACCAATGTGACCTGAGCTTCTCTCCCCAGTTGAGTACCTCGCCTCCTGAATTGCCACCGGAGCGGACATCTCATCGACGAGGGCAAGGCCCCGGCCGGGTCGCTGTCATCTTGTCTTGATGCCCAATGCGGTGGGGGCTGTCGGTGTCGGCTCGTAGCCTCCGGGGTGGAAGTACGGTCGCCGTCGGGCGGCTGGGGGTGAGGGCTGTGGACGGTGTCCACACCGCGCGCGAGTGTTCTCTGGTCCGCGCCGCGGCGGAGGCGATCCTCAAGCGAGACGCACGCGAGCCGTGGGAGCGGTGTGGGTCTCCCGATCCTGGGCCGAGGTCCCTGAACAGCGCCGCCGCCACCACCTCGCCTGGACCGCGCTGGAGTACGCCGAGGGTCTACGTGCGACCGACCCCCGCCGGCTCGCAGCCTACTTCACCAAGCACGGCCTCATGGCGGCAAAGGAGTACCAACACGACGTCCCACCAGAGTGGTCCGAGCCCGGCACCGAGCCCGGTCGCTTCTGGGGCGTCTGGAACCTCCATCGCGCCGTTCGCACCGTCCACGTCAGCCCCGAGGGCGGCGTCCGCGCCGGTCGCGTCGCCCGCCGCTGGGCTAAAGCGCAACGGCACGCCCACCAGGTGTGGAAGCCCCGCGTCGATCAGGCCACCGGCCGTGTCGCTACCGCCGCTCTCGAAGCCGCGTTCGCTTCATGAACAACGGGAAATCGCGGTTGGATCGCTGTCAACGACGGGCCCGCGTTCACGAGAAGACTCTTCCCTCTGACAGCTGTCGTTGCGTCGGGACTTCGCCTAGTGTGAATCATCGATGTCGAGTGCATCTCCAGGAATATCTGAGAAATACGCCTGCTCTGTCATCTCAGTTAAGGAATAAACACGGCGACCCTTGTCAGCAGCGACCCGATCTACCAAACCGCGCTCATCTAGGTTCTTGCCCCGTTTCGCAACGAGCTGGTACGAACAGTCAAGTTCTCCAGCGATCTCGCGGGCGAACATGCCCCGGCCTTCGGAATGCAGCGTGTGTATGATGCCGATCTCCGTGCTGGGCAGCAACAACTGATCATCGACGCTGCGAAGGACCGCTTCGTACCTTCTTGAGAGATTGGCGACCTTACAATGACCCTCTTTGCAGTTCGCGCACAACATCCCAAAGAACTCAAGTTTCGGAAGTTCCGCGACATCATACCGCTGCCCGCAAGCGTCACAAACAATCTCTTGGTTGGTTGCAATGTAGGCTTGCAGCAGCGGCGTGTAGTCGAAAACACGCTCAATAAAGTAAGTCCTGTGCGCACGGGTCTCCCGCGGACGACCGAAATCAATGCTAAACTTTTGACAAAGTCCAAAGTTTAGTGCATAAATGTCCACCCGGCGGCCATCGCGGTCACTCATGACGAAGTACTTGGTCACGAAGAAGTTGAGTTCGAGGCTGCCGAGCAATCCTCCAAGGTCTGTCGGGACGTGGAAGTGGCTCGTAGGAGGTCTCGACTCTCCAAAATACGTGAAGAGCGACGAGCCACGGTAGCCGCGTAACTCCCGAGCCTTCGTCACGATCGACCCAACCAGTTCCTTCAAGCTATAGTTGGAGGACCGCTCGCTGAAGCTCTCCTGCACGAACTTTGTCAGGGAGAAGTAGGAATCGATCTTCTCCTCATAATACCTTTTCGCTGCTTCACGAATCCCTGTCACACCAACTTTTGCTCCATAAAGTAGATGCGACTCGTAAACGTAACCGAGGATATGCCCGCAAATGCGCGGGTTCGCCATAGTGGCATAGAAGAGCACGCGCCAGAACTCATCGATCCCACGGGTCTCGAAGAGATCGAGGTAGCGCTCGCCACAGAAGAACGCCAACCGGCGCTCTACGAGGCGCTTCGTGAAATCGATAGCCTTATCCTCCATGACGCCCACATCAGACGTTCCATAGAGATTGTAAAGATCCAAGTTGAATACATCGATCTTGGTCTGATCAATCTCGCCGTAGTAGATTCGACCTGGGTACGCCGCCACTTTGAACTTTACGAGCTCCTCAGACCAGTTATTGAGAGGACTGAGGAGTGTATCCACAACAACCCGCATTGCGTCTTCGGGAAGCTCCGAAAAGTCATCGACGAAAACGTAAAGCTTGCTCACTCCCAGGTCAGTCAACACTTCCTTTAAGCGCAATATGTAGTCTTTTATGTTGAATGACCTGAGGAGGACATCTGAGTAGCTGATGCTCTCTTTCTCGGACTCCGAAGCCGAGCCCTCCGTACTCGCTGTGCCTGACACTTTCGGCGCGGACGCTGACACTGAAACGTCAGCGCCGACATTGGACTTGCTCGCAGACGATTGAGTTGACTCGTTCCCAAATGTGACGGTACGGAATTGGGTTACGCTCAGAAATTTCTCGACGTCGGCCTCAGCAGCGAGGCCGTCGAGTCCCTCGAGGGACTCTGCGACGGAGCGTGCTTTGCTCCCTGCTTTTATTCGCTGCCAGAGCGATACCTTAAGGGTCTCCTCGAGGTCGTCCCGAATCTCTTTTATGACCGCCTTAATGAAGGCTTGTGACAGCAGCAGTTTGGAGAGCGAGCCTGGAGAGAAGGCTCCGTCGTGTTGTGAGAGTCTGCTCGAAACATCTGATTCTAGCTGCGAAGTCTCGAATACCGTCTTGATGTCGACGTAGGCAGAAGTGATGCCAGGCTGAGACTTTAGACCATGCTGAGCCCTCTGAAAGATGGTCGACTTTCCAGTGCCCCTTCGTCCCACTAAGAAGGCAGTATTGGGCTTCATCATGGCCTGATATATATGCTCATTTGGAAGCGAATCGACGTAAAGCTTTTCGATGAGGGAGTCGCCCTCCTCGTCGGCCAACTCTGCGCGGCGATACAACTTTAGCGACTGCGCAGCGTTATAAAATCCATCTAGCGCAGTTTTCTCAAGCTCGGGTTGTCCTAGTGCCGTATCGTCATGCGCCAACTTTGCCCCCATCTCAGATGCGACACCGTATAGTTCGCTGGCCACGTCTCCAGTGTTACAGCGCGATCGCCGTTCGGCAGCAGGCGGCCGTATAGCAGGTCGGAGCGAAGCATTGTGGCGACCGGTTGATCCATAAGAGTGAGCGAAGGCAGCGACGAGCCTCTGTCTTGCGGATCAAGCCCAACAGACCGGATCACCCTGACACCACCGTGTCCAACAGGGTTCCCGCCTTCGGGACGCTCACGTTGCGCTGACCCCTAGTACTTCTGAGGTGGCTGGCGCGGGTTTCGTAGTGGCAGCGGCGGGCTCGGGCTTGGTGGCGTCGTCGCCAGTATGACCAGGTCAGGGCGCTCTCGATGGCGTGAACGGGTATCCAGAACCGGGGTGCGGCGGCGGGGGGCGGGCAGGAGCAGGCCGCGCGCACCGGTGGGTGGGCAGATGCGCACCACAGATCGATCCCTTCCGCGGGTTCAGATCGGCGCGAAGGCCTCGTCGCCGAGGTCGCGCAGCGTGTGGTGCGCCCACCGGGTGATCTTGCGGGCCACCGAGAGGGCGGCGCGGTTGCCGCCGGCGCGGTCACGGACTGCGGTGCTCTTCGGTCTCGGGGACGCCTACCTGCTGACCGCCAGTGGGCAACGGTTCCTCGGACACACCGCCAGGATGACTGCCTCGGCCCGTAAGCCTCCCCGTCGGGGCTACTCCGCCCGGTCTCGTCGCGGAAGGCCGGGCTTACCCGGAGTACCCCACCAGCAGCGTCGCCTGGACCGGCATCCGAGCAGGCATCGATGCGATGTGCATGTTCTTCGCCAGCCTCACCGGGGACCGCACCGCCTACGAGACCGGGCACCGAGCAGTTACCCGGGCCGCCCTCAACGGCGCGGCGCAAGCCGTGTTCGTGCTCGCCCCGCCGAACAGGACCGTGCGGACCCGGCACGCGCTTCGGCTCGCCGCTGACGATCTCGGCTCCTACGAGCGGGCCGTGGAGGGGTTGCACTCCACCGGGTGGTCAACGGCGCTCGAGCTGAACACCGACCCGGCGCAGCAGGCGAACATGCGGGAGGGGATGGTTGCGCGCCGGGTGGCACTCGCCGCGACCGCCGACCAGGTCGGGCTGAGCCGGACGAAGCTCGGGAAAGAGCCGCAGCTCGGCGAGATGCTCGACTACGCGGTGGCGCAGCTACCCGATCAGCGGACCGACGACCTCCGCGGCGCACTGCGGATGACGCTGGCGCAGCTGAACTCCGCGATGCACTCCGGTCGCTGGCACGGGCTGCTCACCGGGCCCCACACGATGGACACGCCGGACGGTCCGCGTGCTCGACTCGTGACCACCACGTTGGATTTGATGTTGATGGCAACCGGCCCAATCGTGCTGGTGCAGAGAGCTCTGGACCTGTTCGCGCTCCGTGGCCGCCCGCTGTGAGCGCTCGTGTGGGGTAGCCCGGACCAAGCCTAGGACACGACGCAGCTGTCCCCCCATGGAGTGCTCGTTGGTCGTTACTCTTCGCGCTCGTCCTCGTGCTGCTCGAGCTTGTAACGCTCGAACTCGTCCACGATCTCTTGCACCGAGACGCCGCGCTGCCACGCGAGGGCCGAAATCGCGGAGCTGTTGTGCCGCGCCAGCGCCACAACGAGCGCGGTCACGCGCTGCACCTCGAGCGCCCCGTCAACGTTGCCCCAGGCGAGCACTCGCTCGAGGACCTGCATCGTGATGGGCTCATCGTCGGTCTCCTGTGTGGCCGCTCGCGTGAGGCTCACAGCGAGTAACTCGGCATCGTCGTACATGGTCACGAAGTTGCATCCTCTCGACCTTCGATGGCTGCGGCAGTGCAGGAGAAACTGCGGATCGGTGCTCGGCATTACCCGGATCGCCGCGATCCTCACCGACTGCCCTTGGTGGCCCCGGGAGAAGGACAAGTCTCGAAGAGGGACCTTCGGGTCCAAGCCACTGACGCGACCCCACATATGGACGCAGCGGATCTACCCTCTCTCCGTCTGGGACGCTGCTCATCGATGCACTCTCCAGTGCGTCCGAGCCGCGGCGCGCTCCGCACGGTCGACGAGGAGTTGCCGCACTGCGGCGCGGGCGAGGACTTGCGGAGCCGACCCGCCATGCATCCGACACACCCGCCCACCCTGGCGGGGTCTATTCCCGCACGGCTCGCCGTCTCGTCGGGTCGCCATGCAGTAGCGGGGCAGCAGCACCGTTGGTCGGTGGTCGAGCGCGGGTATGCAAGGCCGCCCACGGGGGCACGCCCGAGTTCCGCGCTGCGGCGGGACCTCGGTGCTGCGGTGGCCGTAGGACCTTGGCAGGGTCCAGTCCATGACGAACCACCAGCGGCGCCACGCCGTGGTGGCCGAGAGGCCGAGGGCGGCACCGGCCGCGGCGAAGCTGGCCCCGCCGCGGGTCAGGTCGTGGATCTGCATGCCCTGCTCGACCTTCACGATCAGATCGAGCCGGAGCCGGGGGTAGGGACCACCGCGTCGGGTCATGGCGTTTCACCTTCTCCGTCGCCCCGGTGGTGCGTGGGGTGTCCCCATGACCCCGTCGGACCGCCGAACAGAGCCGCAAACCCCTCGTATCGCCGTCGTCGTCGACCCACGCCCGAACCCCTCCTTCGCATCCACTCCCACACCCGCTCGACAGGTCCTCGGGTAGGACTCCGGCCTACAGTGCCGACCCACGTGTTCGTGGGCGGAGGGTCCCTCGCGTCCTGGTGCCGCACTACAGCTGCCGCCTGCCCTGCCTGCTGCTGCTCGGCCTCGTTGGGTGCGGCGCCCTCGACGCCGTCGGTTTGGCCTGTCTCGGGGCGGCAAGGTGCTTACGCCGCCTCGTCCCCGGTCGCTGAACGGTCCGCGGAATCCGCAGAATCCGCAGAATCGCTCTGCGCGGCCGATTCTGCGGATTGTGCGGATATTGCGGAGGGTGCGTCGGGGTGCAGACGGTAGGTGGGGGACGGCTTGCGGCCGGGCCCGTCGTGGGTCGGGTCGGGCTGCCTGATGATCCAATTGTGGTCCTCGAGGACAGCCAGCGCGTCGGTGACGGCCTCCACCGTGGGGAACCGGCCGCGGGACAGGGCAGTGAACAGATCCCGCACGGTGAACCGATCCGTGCCGCGGCGGACGAGGTGCTCGACGAGCTGCGCGGCCGCGCGGGTCTCGGTTGCGGCCCCGAGGCGGGACAGTGCCGCGGAGGCGTGCTCGGCGAGGTACTGGCCGATCTCGTCGGCCGCAGCGAGGGTGGCCGCGGGGATCGGCTGGCGTAACGCGTCCTGGTGGCCGGCGAGGTGCAGGAGGCCAGCGATCCGGAGGGTGGCCCCGGTGAGCTTGCCGCCCCACTCGGGGATGTGGTCGAGCGAGCCGTCAGGCTTTAGCTGATCTTCGACGCGTTGCTCAATCTCCAGCAGCAGGTCCGCGGCGTCCGGAGTGAGGGTGAGCACGGCGGGGTCGGTCCACTCGACGAGGTCGCGGGCGAGGGCGCCGACGAGGTCGGCGTAGCCGGCGGACACGTGGTTGGGCACGTGCGCGGCGCCGATCTTGCGGAAGCCGATGTTGCTCGCAGGCAGGACGTAGAGGAAGCGGGCGTTGAGTCCGCGGCCTCGGAACGCGCCGTTGCGGCGGATGCCGTCGAGCACGGCGGGTTGCACGGTGAGCAGCAGGGTCATCGCTGGGTGGTCGATCTTCTCCGGGGGCCGGCCCTTCCGGTCGACCCGCAGCGGGTCGCCGGCGTGCGCCTTGAGCCACACGTCCAGGGCCGGGACGTTGTTGGAGTAGCGGCCGGCCATGGTGTCGAACAGGCCGCCCTCCGCGGAGATGAACGCGATCCGGCCGCCGTGGTCGGCGAGCAGCGATTGCGCTGCCTCCGGGGTGGCGTCGTCGGCGACCAGGCGCGGCGGCACCGGGATGGTGATGGCCTCAGCAGCGGATGCGGCCGACACCGCCTCGGAGGTGAGGGCGTCCCGTCGATCGGCGGTCGCCCTCGCCGCGTCGCGCAGTGCCTTCTCCGCGGCCCTGGCCGCGACGTCGCGCCAGGTACGGGCCTCAACGATCTGGCCGGCCACCTTCGCCGCCAACTCCTTCTCGACGTCGTAGAGCGGCTTGGTCGCGTCGGCGATGACCGCGCTCTTGCGGGACGCCGGGGGCATCACGACCAACGAGTAGATGTTGACCGGCTCGCGCCAGCCGGGTCGGGCCTCGACGATCACGCGCCCACCGGCACACGCCGAGCAGGTTCCCAGCACGCACATCGCAGCCAGATCCGGCGGCGTCTGCGTGGCCTCCGCGAGGGCGGCCACGTAGTCCGCCAGGACCAGGGGCAGGGCGTGGACGGGGAACGGCGCCGGGATCGGGCAGGCACCAGCGGCACCAGCTCGGGGAGGCCGTCACCGAGATACCTGTCGGCGATGCCCTCGGCAGTGGGGGTGTCGCTCGGGGTCACAGGCACAGCACCGCCCGCCGGGCGCTGTCCACGGTGGCCCGAGCCTCGCCGTCGGGGAGGCCGACCGCGGCGGCGGCCTCCAGCAGCATGGCAACCGCGGCGTCCTGTCCGAGCCGCCCGTCCCGGACCCGTTCGTAGAGCCGGCACGCGGACCAGTGCAGCGCGTTGTTCCGGCCACCCTCGTGGGAGTCGAGCACGACTCGCAGGACTCCGGACACCATCCGGTTGCTCAGGCACCCGTCGTGCTGTGAGTGCTGGGCGGGCGGACGGACGTGCGACCTGGGGTGCAGGGCGTCGGCGAGCCACTCGGGCATCGGGGCGATCGGAGCCGAGTCGGCGACCTCGTAGCGCCGCCCCGACTGGTGCACGGAGCCCGGCCCGACGACGTAGCCGCCGCGGCCTCGGACGTCGATCCGGTAGCCCGCGAGCCGGCCGACACCGTTCCCGAACGGGAGGTTATCGGGCTGAAGGAAGTAGAGATGGGCGCCCTTGCCGGTCGACACCGTAAACGTGGCCGGCAGGCTGACCTCGAGGTCGGCGCAGAGGCGGTCCAGCTCGCCCGGGGAGTCCTCGTCGAGCACCAGCAGTCTCGACCGGCCGCAGTCCACCCCAAGGTTACGCAGGCCGGTGCCGAACATCCGCTCGACACGGCGGGGGTCGTTGGTCGACTCCCGCCTCCACGAGCGAGGCTCGGGGTGCTTGCCCCGCGTGCCGTCGCACCGCCGGTCCGGGGCGTGCCGGCCGGCGCAGCGAGGTAGGGAGGGGTGATCGACGGGGAAGAGGTGCATCCCGCGGGCGAAGGCGAACCCCGCGGCCCGTGTCTGTTGGGCGGCGAGGTCGACGACGGCGGTCATGCGGCCCAGCCCCGCACCGCGACGACGAGGCGGTAGTAGCCGCGGCGGCAGCCGGCTTCCCGGAGTCCGCCCGCGCGGGCGCCGCGGTGGGCATGGGCGCAACCACAGTACGGGCAGGACGTGACGAGCAGGAGCCATCGGGTGTGCCGGCCCGCGGGCCGGAAGGCGAACGCGTCGACCGAGACGGGGGTATCGGTCCCGGCGTTACGCTGGCGGTGATCCTGAGCCTTGGTGAGGGTGTCGGTGATCTTCTCGGGGCCGCGTCGTCGGTGGGACGTCGGCGCGGCGCCGGGCCTTACCCGCCCGGCCGCATGTGGGTGCCTCACGGGCGGTGCCGTTCCTGGGTGCCTGGCCGGTGAGGGGTACGTGGGGCTGGTCTGGGGGCTGGTCGGGCTGGAGCGTCGCCCTCGGCGCGGTGGGAGCCGCGCCGGTCGGAGGGCGAGCCCTCGTCGGCGCTGGCGGAGTGCCGCCCGGCCTCCACCGCGGGTTCACCCTCGGAGATGCCGAGCGCGCGCAGCAGGTCGGCCCTCGTGACCCGGTATCGATTCCCGAGCCGCAGCACCGGGGTCGGGAACTCTCCGCACTTCGCCAGCTCGTACGCCTGAGTCCGCCCCATCCCGAACGCGGCGGCGGCCGTGGGCCACAGCTCCACCGCCACGGGGAGGCCGAGCAACTCGTCTCGACTCATGGTCCGCGATGCCATCTAGCACCTTCCCTCGATTCCGCGATCTCTGATCGCAGTCCCACGATGTCACGCCCGGTTGCTTCGTCGCAATCTATCCGTATGCTGCGATCCTGTGTCGCAGCCTGATGCCTGGTCCGCCCGTGTAGCTCGACTCGTCGGTGCGGAGGTCCGCCGATGGCGCGAACGACGGGGCATGAGCACCCAACGGCTCGCTGACGCCGTCGCTGATCTCGGGATGGAGATCAAGCGGCCGGTGCTCTCGAATCTGGAGAACGAGCGCCGCGGCACGGTGTCGGTCGCCGAAGTGCTCGTACTCGCCGCAGCCTTGGAGATCACCCCGTCACTGCTGATCTTCCCGCTCGGTGAGACAGACGAGATGGAACCGCTCCCCTGCATCAACGCCAGCCCGACCGCGGCCCTCGAGTGGGCCTTCGACGGCGCCTCACTCCCCGGCCTGCCGACCGTCCGGGACGGGGGGCGAGTTCAACTCTTCACCCGCCACGAGCAGACGGTCGCGGCGTGGGAAGCCACCCGCACCCGCCTGGCGGTAGCTCAGGCAGACCGCGAACGGGACGAGCTACTCGACAGCGCCGCTCGGTTCGAGCGCGACCTCAAGCAGTACCGGCAGGTAATGCAGAGCAACGGCCTGGTCCTCCCGCCGTTGCCCGCCGCGCTGGCGGGCCTTGACGAGGGGCCCTGGCCCACGCGGGGTCTACCGCGCCGAGACGATCTGTGGTGGCCCTACGCCGACCGGCACGCCGCGATGGCTGCGCACCTGAAGAAGCTGATCACCGACCGCGCCGGGGTCGTTGCTGACGACAACCGGGTGGCGTGGGCTGACCGCTCGATCCAAGCGCAGGGCGAGCAGCTCGCGGAGCTGCGGACAGCCATGCGCAAGGACGGCGACACCCCGCCCGAGCTGCCCGAGTACCTTGCGCGGTTCGACGGTGAGCACACCGAGGAGCCGTCGTGAGCCGCAGCGTCCCGATCTTCAAGCGGTGCGGCTGCACCGAGGTGGTGGACGGCAAGCGCCGTCAGCTCGGCGCCCGCTGCCCCAAGCTGCGTCGCCGCGACGGGTCGTGGAACCCGCGGCACGGCACGTGGACCTTCACCGCCTCTCATCAGGTCAAAGGCAGACGCAGGCCCGTAACCCGCGGTGGGTTCGCCACCTACGAGGAGGCCGAGCGCGCTCTGACGGCCATGCGCGAGCAGCTCAGCACAGGGCGGCCGGTCGCCGGTCGGCTCACCGTGAGCGGGTGGCTCGACGAGTGGATGGCAGCCAAGACCGACATTAAGCGCTCCACCTTGCACGGATACCGCCAGCACATCGAGCGATGGCTGCGCCCGGAGCTGGGGCACATCCGGTTGACCGAGCTGCGGACGGCGCACGTCGCCGACGCGCTGGCGGCGGTGTCCTCGTCGGCGGCGAACCGCCAGCGGGTGAGGGCGACGCTACGGGTCGCACTGAACGACGCCGTCCGCGAGGGGCTGCTCAGCGTCAACCCCGCGGCGCTGGTCAAGTTGCCCTCGGGCAAGCGCCCCAAGGCGTACGTGTGGACCACCGAGCGGGTCGAACGCTGGCGCAGGTCCGGTGAGCAGCCGTCGCCGGTGATGGTCTGGACCGCCGACCAGCTCGGCGCGTTCCTCGACGTCGCGTCTAATGATCGGCTCTATGCGCTGTGGCACCTCATCGCACACCGCGGGTTGCGCCGCGGGGAGGCGTGCGGCGTGTCCTGGTCCGACGTCGACCTCGAGGCAGGCGCGCTGACCGTTCGCCGGCAGCTCGTACAGATCGGCTGGGAGGTTGACGAGGACGACCCGAAGTCCGACGCGGGCGGTCGGACGGTCGCACTCGACGCGGGCACCGTGGCCGCGCTGCGGACCTGGCGACGGCACCAGTTCACCGAGCGCCTGGCCTGGGGTGAGGTGTGGAGCGACACCGGCCGGGTGTTCACCCGCGAGGACGGCAGCGATCTGCACCCGGCCACCGTGACCGACCAGTTCCACCGGCTACGCGGCGACGCCGACCTTCCGCCGGTCCGGCTCCACGATCTCCGACACGGAGCCGCGAGCCTCATGCTCGCCGCCGGCGTCGACCTCAAGGTGGTCTCCGAGACCCTCGGCCACTCGACGACTGCCCTGACTGCAGACACCTACACCTCGGTCTACTCGGAGGTCGCCGCGGAAGCAGCCGAGCGCGCCGCGGCCCTCGTCCCGCGCAAGCACACTGGCACGGACACACGCACATCGCACACACACTCCCCGCGCACCGAATCCGGGAGGCTCCGTCCAGCCTCTCGACCTGCGGAGACGAGTGGGGCAGGTGGGACTCGAACCCACGACCTAACGGATTATGAGTCCGCTGCTCTGCCCGCTGAGCTACTGCCCCCGCGCGGCCACTCCTGCCTCACCCGGTCGTGCGCCGCGGACGGGAGCCTACGGGCAGCGTCCGGTTAGCGGTGCGCCAGCCCGTCGATCATCAGGTCCACGGTGAAGTCGAACCGGTCGTGCCCCTCGCCGGCGGTGAGCTCGTCGGCGTGGCGGGCGGTGTGGGGGAAGGTCGCGGCCGGCAGGGCGGCCAGGCGGCCCCGCATCTCGTCGCGGTCGAAGACCCAGTCCGCGTCGTCGTGGACCTTCTGCTGGTCCACGACGGAGCGCTCCAGGCAGTAGGCGGCCACGTAGAGCAGGAGGGCGTCGATGGCCCACGCCGACGCCTGCGGGGCGACGCCGCCGGCGAGCAGGATCGCCAGCATCCCCTCGTTGACGCGCACGATCTCGAGGTCGGTGGGCGCCATCGCGAACACGGCCCGCGAGATGCCGGGGTACCGGAGGAACTGGTCGCGGAGCTGGACGCACACGCCGCGCAGCTGCCGGCGCCAGGCCGCAGGATCGGGCTGCGGGAGGACGAGCTCGGAGCACAGCCGTCCCACGAGCAGCTCGTCGAGATCGGCCTTGTTGACCACGTGGGCGTAGAGCGACGCGGGCCCGGTGTCGAGCGCAGCGGCGAGGCGACGCATGGTCAGCGCCTCGTAGCCCTCGGAGGCGACGACCCGCAGAGCGACGTCGACGATCTGTGCCGGCGTGATCGGGGCCTGCCGGCGCCGCGACCCCGCGTCGGCGGCGGGAACCGGCGACCGCAGCCGCGCCGCGCGCCGCTCTCTCGGGTTCACGCCGCCACCCTAGCTTGACTCGAACAGCGTTCGTCATTAGAACGGCGTTCGTATGGACCGCCCGCGAGGTGACCCTGGAGGCGCTGGCATGAGCGTCGCGCCCGCGCCGCGGTCGTTGCGCGAGGCCCGGGTGGCCCTGGCGGGGCTCTCGGCGGTGTTCCTGTTCGAGATGCTGGACAACTCGATCCTCACCGTCGCGCTGCCCACCATCGGCCGCGACCTGCACGCCTCGACAGTCGAGCTGCAGTGGGTGACGGGCGCGTACGGCGTCGTCTTCGGCGGTCTCATGCTCGTGCTCGGGGCCGTGGCGGACCGTTCCGGCCGGCGCCGGGTCATGATCGTCGGGCTGGCGCTGCTCGGGCTCGCGAGCCTGGCGACCGCGTTCGTGACGACCGCGCCGCAGTTGATCGCCATCCGCGCGCTTATGGGCGTCGCCGCCGCGATGACGACGCCGGGGTCGATCGCGCTGGCCTTCCGGCTGTTCGACGACGACGGGCTCCGGGTTCGGGCGATGACCCTCATCTCGACGGTGGGTCTGGTCGGGCTCGCAGTCGCTCCAACGGCGGGTGGCCTCGTGCTCGCGATCGCACCGTGGCAGGTGCTGCTCCTGGTCAACGTGCCGATCGCGCTCCTCGCGATCCTCGGCGTGCGCACCGGGATCGCCGCCGACGATCCCGCGGATCTCCACCGGGTCCCCGTGGACGTGCCCGGCGCGGTGCTGGGCACCGCGTCGATCGTGCTCGCCCTCGTCGCCCCCACACTGTTCGTCGACGAGGGCAGCGTGTCGTGGGCGCCGTGGGCGGCCACCGCCGCCGCCGTCGTGGCCGCGGTCCTGTTCGTCGTGCGGGAGCGCTCGGCGCGCCATCCGCTGCTCGACCCGGCGCTCGTCGCGCGTCCCCTCGTGTCCGGCGGCCTGGCCTACAAGGCCGCGGCCGGGGTGGCGACGGCGGGTCTCGGCTACCTGGTGACGCTGCAGCTGCAGCTGGGCTGGGGATGGCCGCCCGCGCTCGCCGCCCTCGGCATGCTGCCGCAGGTCGTCGTCCTGATCGCGGCGGGTCCGTTCGTCAACCCGTTCGTGGAACGGGTCGGGTTCGACCGCGCGGCGTGGCTCGGGGCCGCGGCCATCGTCGTCGGGCTCGCCGTGTACTGCGCCTCGAGCCGCCTCGGGTACCCCTGCGTCGCGATCGCGCTCGCCCTGGTGGCGGTCGGGCTGCGGGTCTCTGGCGTCGTCGCCGCGGTCAACGTGCTCCGTGGTCTCCCGGAGAACCGCACCTCGATCGGCGCGGCGCTCACCGACACCGCCACCGAGGTCAGCTCCGGCGCCGGGATCGCCGTCGCCGGCACCGTCCTCGCGGCGTTGTTCACCGGCGCCGTCGCGACGTCGCCCTGGAGCCCGCAGCAGGCCGCGGAGTTCCGCGAGGCGGTCACGGTCGCCAGCGTCGTGCTCGCCGTGGTGGCGGCCGTGCTCGTCGGGTGGGCCATGCTGCGCACCCGGGGCGCCGCTCCCGGCGGGACGAGCCGATGACGACGCCACCATCGCGACGCCGCGCGACGATCTCGTGACGAGACGTCGCCGGCTCTGGACACGGACGCGATCGGCACCGGACCATCAGAGGCGCATCACCGCCGCACCCCACGGGAGGCAGACATGCGACTGGGCCGCCGACTCTCCGCCGGGATCGCCGAGGACCCGCCCGCTCCGGCTCCCGCCGCTGCCCTGCCCGCCGAGGTGATCGACGCCGAGGTGATCGACGCCGAGGCGAGCACCCCGGTCGTCGAGACCCCGGCGCCGGAGCGCACCCCGGACCCGGCCGTCTCCGGGAGCTGAGCTGAGCGCGTTCGGAGGGCGCGCTCTCTTCGGACGCCGGGCCGACGGCGCCGAGCCCGACGCGCCCGCCGACCGGCCCGCCCTGCCCGGGTGGAAGATCGCGTACCCCATGCTCTCCGCAGGCGGCACCGCCGTCGGCTTCAACGGCGTCGCGCTCGGCCGCAGTCAGGTGTACGGGGCCGTCGCGGAGGCGGTGTGCGTGCAGTCCTCGCGGCACCGCTGCCCGTCGACGTGGTGCGACTGCGGGTTCTACTGCTTCCACGACGCCGAGCAGGCCCGCGCCCTGGCCTGCGACGAGCAGTACGAGCGCAGCGTCCTGCTCGAGGTGCTCGCCTCCGGGCGCTACGTGTCCTACGAGCTCGGCCTGCGCTACCAGCGCCAGACGGTGCGTTCGGTGCGCGTCGGGCGGTGCCGGTGCGGGCGGACGGCGGCCGCGCTCGACGACGTCGGGGGTGGCGTCGTCGGGTGGCGGCGGCTCGAGCCCGTGTGCCGGGACTGCGCGGGACGTCGGGCAGTGCTCGCGCTCGAGACCTTCGCGGCGCTCTCCGGTGTGCCGGTGACCGTCGATGAGGGCAGCGGGTACGCCGCGATGGCGCCGCTCGCCCCACTCGGCGAGACCGATGATCAACGCCGCTTCCCGGACGTCCAGCGTCAGGAGAGTCCCCCTATCGGCGTGCTCAGCTGCAATCCTGACCTCTCCCCCGAGGCCGAGATCCCGCTGCTGACCGCCGAGGTCACCCTGCTGCAGGCCCGCCTCGACGAACTGCAACGACGACTCGGGCGACTCACCGACCGTCCGTAGGGCCGTGCGCGTCCGCGTGCGGTAGAGATGCAGGCGTGACGACGGGTGATCACGGCGGCCTCCTGCTCGGTCCGATCCTGCGCCACGTCGGGACGACGACGGCGTCGGTCTGGGTGGAGGTCGCCACCCCGGGCGAGGTCGAGGTGCTCGGCCACACCGCGCGCACCTTCACCGTGCAGGGCCGGCACTACGCCCTCGTCGTCGTCCGCGACCTCGAGCCCGGCACGTGCCGCACCTACGAGGTGCACCTCGACGGGGCACGGGTGTGGCCGCTCGAGCACGCCGGGACGCCGGCGAGCCGCATCCGCACCCGCGCCACCACCGCCGTCGTCGCCGACCCGGCACGGCAGCGGATCGTGTTCGGGTCCTGCCGCTACCCCCCGACCGGCGACCCCGAACTGGAGCGCGAGTACGGGGTCGACGCGCTCGACGCCTACGCCGCGCGGCTGCTCGCCCGGGTGCGCAACGCGGCGTCGGGGGTCGACGCGGCGGCCGAGCTCCCCGACGCGCTCTGCCTGCTCGGTGACCGAGATCTACGCCGACGAACCGACCCCGCGGACCCAGGCGTGGATCCGCGCCCGGCGTGACGTCGGGACGGGCCCGGGGCTCGAGATCGCCGACTACGCCGAGTACGCCCACCTCTACACCGAGAGCTGGTCGGACCCCGAGCTGCGCTGGCTGTTCTCGACGGTGCCGACGTCGATGATCTTCGACGACCACGACATCCGCGACGACTGGAACACCTCTCTCGCCTGGCGCGAGGAGATGGCACGCCGGGAGTGGTGGCCCACGCGGATCCGGGCGGGCCTGGCGTCGTACTGGGTGTACCAGCACGTCGGCAACCTCGACCCGGACACCCTCGCCATCGACGAGCTGTACCAGGCGGTCACGGCCGCCGACGGCGACGCCTGGCCGCTGCTCGAGGCGTACGCGGCCCGCGCGGACGCGGCCGTCGGCGAGCCGGAGGGGGTGCGGTGGACCTACCGCTGGGACCTCGGGCGCACCCGGCTGCTCATGGTCGACTCCCGCTGCGGCCGGGTGCTCAACCCCCGTGACCGACTCATGATCAACGACGAGACGTTCGCCTGGATCGAGCAGCAGGCCGTGGCCGAGCCCGAGCAGGTCGACCACCTGGTGCTCGGCTCGTCGATCCCGTGGCTCATGCCGCCCGCGGCCGCGCAGGTCCAGGCGATGAACGAGCGCTCGGCCGCCGCGGGCAGCCGCCGGGCGGAGAAGCTGCGCCAGGCCGTGGACCTCGAGCACTGGCCGGCGTTCCGGGCCTCGTTCGACCGCCTGGCCCGCCTCGTCGAGCGGGTTGGCTCGGCGTCGTCGGCGCCGCAGACGGTCTGCGTGCTCTCCGGCGACGTCCACCACAGCTACGCCGCCCGCGCCCGCTTCCCGACGCCGACCCGCTCGCGGGTCTACCAGCTGACCTGCTCCCCGGTGCGCAACGGCGTGCCGTGGTACATGGAGTACGTGTTCGACGCCGGGTGGATGGGCCCGGTCGTCGGGCTGGTCCGCCGGCTCGGGCGCCGGTGGGGCGTGCCCGAGGAGCCGGTGGCCTGGGACCCGATCGGCGGCCCGTGGTTCGGCAACGCCGTGGCCACCCTCGAGGTCCGCGGCCGCTCCGCTCGGGTCCGGTTCGAGCGCTCCGGGCGGGACGGCACGCTGGACCCGGTCGCCGACCTGCCTTTGGCCTGACGGCCTCGTGCGTGCGTTTCCGTGCCCCAGCACGGAAACGCACACACGAACGAAGTCAACGGCCCGTGAACCCGGCCTTCCCGTGACCGTGCTCGACGAACGACTCCATCGCCCCGCGGAGATCCTCGGTGCCGAACAGGGCCGCGGCGATCTCCGCGGTGTGAGCGTTGGCCTCTCCGAGCCCGCCGACGGCGAGCTCGCGCAGGATCTCCTTGGTGGCCGCGTGCGCCCGCGTGGGCCCGGCGGCCAGCGTCCGGGCGAGCTCGCGGGCGGCGCCGTCCACCTCGTCGTCGGGGACCATCCGGTCGACCGCGCCCCAGCGCTCCATCTCCGCAGCACCGAACCGGCCCGCCGTCATCACGAAGTACTTCGCCCGACCCTGCCCGACCCGCTCGGCCAGGCGCTGGGTACCGCCCATCGCGGGCGTCAACCCGACCGTGGCCTCGATCAGCCCGAAGCTCGCGGACTCGCCGGCCACGATGAGGTCGCACGCCAGCGCGAGCTCGAACGCCCACGTCAGGGTCAGCCCGTGGGCCGCGAACACCGTCGGGAACGGCAGCAGGTGCACCCGTTCGCCCAGCTCCACCAGCTCGGCGAAGTAGCGGCGACCACCCTCGACGTCGGAGGTATGCGCCAGCGGCAGGAACGCGTCGCGGACGTCGACTCCGCCGGACACGACCTTGCCCTCGGCCCGGAACAGGGCGCCGCGGGGGCGTTCCTGTTCGAGCGCCGTGACCGCCTCGACGAGCGCGGTGTGCAGGTCACGGTCGTAGAGGTTCAGCGGCGGATGGTTGATCGTCACGACGGCGAGCTCAGGGTCGGTGCCGGTCTCGACGCGGACTGGTGGTGTGCTCACCCGTCGGAACCTGCCGCACCGGACGGCCGATCGCCAGCGGGGTCCGGGTCACCGCACGCCGAACGGATCCCCGCGGCTCCCTGATCGTCGGGGCGCCGCGATGTCGGGGGGACGTGCTCTGATGATCACGACGGTGGCCGGGGTGTCGCCGTCGGGTCGTCGGGAGCGACGGCCTACCGTCGTGGCGACCGGGCCTGGGGGGGTGAGCATGCGCTTCGTCCACACCGCCGACTGGCAGCTGGGCATGACGCGGCGCTTCCTCGGCGCGGGGCGCCCCGGCCAGGCCGCCGGGGAGGCGCAGGCCCGGTTCGCCCAGGCCCGCCTCGACGCGGTGGTGGCCCTCGGCCGGGTGGCCGCGGAGGAGGGCGCGGCGTTCGTGGTGGTGTGCGGGGACGTGTTCGAGTCGAACCTCGTGGGGCCCGATGTCGTCGGGCGGGCCTGCGAGGCGCTGCGAGGGTTCACCGTGCCGGTGCTGCTGCTGCCCGGCAACCACGACCCGGCGGACGCCGCCCTGGTCACCCGCCGGGCCGACTTCGCGCGCCGCTGCCCCCCGCACGTCACGGTGCTCGACCGGGCGGGGATCCACGAGGTCGCGCCCGGCGTCGAGGTGGTCGCCGCACCGTGGACCTCGAAGCGCCCGCTCTCCGACCTCGTGACCGACCAGCTGCGCGCCCTGGAGCCGGCCCCGCCCGGCGTCGTGCGGGTCCTGGCCGGTCACGGCGCGGTCGACGTGCTCTCCCCCGCCTCGCACGACCCGGCGGTGATCCACGCGGACGCCTGCCGGGCGGCGCTCACCGAAGGCCGGGTGCACTACGTGGCGCTGGGAGACCGGCACTCCACCTGGGCGCTGCCCGGGGAGGAGCGCATCGGGTACTCCGGGGCGCCCGAGGTGACCTCGCACGACGAGACCGACCCCGGCAACGTCCTCGTCGTCGACGCCGGCGCCGACGGCGCGGTGGTCCGGCCGGTGCGGGTCGGCCGCTGGGCGTTCACCCGCGAGCACGCGACGCTCGACACCGACGATGATCTCGAGGCCCTCGACACCCGCCTCGACGCCCTCGCCGCGCCGGAGCGCACCGCGCTGCGGCTGGTGTGCGAGGGCACGCTCACGCTGCGCCAACGGGCCCGGCTCGACGACCTGCTCGCCGCCCACGCCCCCGTGCTCGCCGCCCTCGAGGTCGACACCGCCGAGCTGGTCACCCGTCCTGACGACGCCGACGTCGAGGCGCTGGGCCTGTCGGGGTTCGCCGCGTCGGCCGCGGCCGAGCTGGCGTCCACGCCCGCCGACGCCGAGGCACTCGACGCCCTCGCCCTGCTCCACCGACTCGCCGCCACCGGAGGTGAGCGGTGAGGCTGCTGCGCATCCGCCTGAGCGACTTCCGCGGCGTGCACCACCGCGAGGTCCACCTCGCCGAGCAGGGCGTGACGGTGCTCGAGGGCGAGAACGAGGTCGGAAAGACCTCGACGATCGCCGCGCTCGACCTCCTCGTCGACTTCCGCGACAGCTCCACCGCCGCCGAGGTCCGTGCGGCCGCGCCGGCCGGCCGCGACGCCGGACCCGAGGTGGAGGCCGAGCTGGTCACCGGGCCCTACCACCTCGTCTACCGCAAGCGGTGGCTGCGCCGGAAGCTCACCGAGCTCGCCGTCCTCGCTCCGCGCACCGAGCAGCTGACCGGCCGCGAGGCGCACGACCGGATGCTCGCGATCCTCGACGAGACCATGGACCGCAGCCTGTGGCGCGCGCTACGGGTGGAGCAGCACACCCCGCTGGGCCAGGCGGACCTCGGTGGGCAGGACGCGCTGACGCGGGCCCTGGACCGTGCGGCGTCCGGGGCGTCGGGCGCAGCCGGGGCGGTCCCCGGGGCGGACGCGGCGGCGGAGGACCTCGTCGAGCGTGCCCTCGCCGAGGTCCGGCGCTACCACGGCGGCCACCACCGCCCGGTCGGCCCGCTGCGCGAGGCGAACGACCGGCTCGCCGCCGCCCGCGACGATGCGCAGGCGGCCGCGGCGGCGGTCGAGGAGGTGGAGCGCGACGTCGCGCTGCGCGCCGACCTCGACCGCGAGGTCTCCGCCCTCCTCGTCGAGCGGCAGGGACAGGCCGAACGCGCCCGCGAGCTCGAGGACCGCTGGTCGGCCTTCGAGTCGCGCCGGCTCGAGGTCACGGCGGCGGCCGAGCGGGCCGAGGCCGCCCGCGAGCGGTCCCGCCGCGCGACCGACCGGCAGGGCGAGCGCGCCTGGCTGGTCGCCCGGGCGGCCGACGCGGCGCGGGCGGCCGAGGCCGCCGACGCCGCCATCGCGACCCACGAGGAACGCGACGCCGCGCGGCGCGCCGATCGCGACGACCGGCGCGCGGCCTGGGAGGCGGCCCGCGCGGCCGCGGCCGAGGCGGACGCCGCGTCCCGCGCCGCGGACGACGCACTGGCCACCGCACGCGACCGCGCCGAGCTCGCCGAGCTGTCCGCGCGCCTGTGCCGGGCCGAGGCCGCGGAGGCCGCGCGGCGCGAGGTGGAGCGCGCTGCCGCCGGACCGCGGGTGGACGCCACGGCGCTCGCCGAGCTCGAGGGGCTCGACCGGCGGCTGGTCCGCGCGGAGGCCGAGCTGGCCGCCGGGGCGGGCACCGTCGAGGTCGTGGCGCACGAGGGCGCGTCCGGGGTGACCGCCGACGGCGAGGCGGTGCCCCCGGGCGAGACGCGGACCCTGCCGGTGGCCGACCCGATGACCGTAGCGGTTCCCGGGGTGGCGCAGGTGCGGGTGCGCCCGGGGCTCGACAGTGCGGAGGCCCGCCGCCGGGTGGAGCAGGCCCGCGCGGAGCGCGGCCAGGCCTGCGCCGCGCTCGGGGTGGCCGACCTCGCGGCAGCCCGGGCCGCACGGCACGCCGGGGAGGACGCCGCCGGTCGCGTGCGCGAGCTCACCGCGGTGGTCCAGCGCGAGCTGGGCGGGCGCACCACCGCAGAGGTCCGCGCCGAGGTCGACCGCCTCGCGGAGCGGCTGCGCCCCGAGCCCGAGGCGCCCCCGGCCGGGAGGCGGAGGACCCGCGGCCAGCCCGACGGGCCGGCGCTGTTCGACGACCCGGCTCATGTCGACGAGCCCGACGAGGCGGCCCGGGCCGTCCGCACCGCCGAGCTCGACGAGCTGCGGCGCGCGGCCGCCGGGGCGCGCGACACCGCGAGCGCCGCCCGTCGCGCCGCCGAGGAGGCCGAAGGGGCGTGGCGGCAGGCCGACGACGCGGTGCGCGCCGCCGAGTCCGAGGTCGCCGCGGCCCGTACCGGCGGCGCCGTCGCCCGCAACGACGCCGACCGGCTCGCGGCCGAGCTCGCCGACGCGCGCGCCACGACTCCCGACGACGCGCTCGACGCCGAGGCCACCGACACCCTCGCCCGCGCCCGCCGCACCGAGGCTGACCACGAGCAGCGGGCGGCCGCCCTCGCCGCGGACGACCCGGACACCGTCGAGACGCTCTACCTCACCGCCCGCCGGGCCGCCGAGGCCCTGACCACGCGCAGCGGCGAGGTCGAGCGGCGCCGGGCCGAGGTCACCGGGCGACTGCAGGTGGCCGGGGGCGAGGGCCGCCACGACCGGCTCGCCGCCGCCCGCGACGAGCTCGCCGCCGCTGAGCGCGAGCACGCCTCGGTCTCCCGGCGCGCGGCGGCTGCGGTCCGGTTGCACGCCACCCTCGCGCGGCACCGCGACGAGGTCCGGCAGGCCTATGTCGCACCCTTCCGTCGCGAGGTGGAGCGCCTCGCGCGGATCGTGTTCGGCCCGACGCTGGCGCTCGAGGTCGACCAGGGCCTGCGGATCGTCGCGCGGACGCTGCACGGGGTGACGGTGCCGTTCGAGGCGCTCTCCAGCGGCGCGAAGGAGCAGCTCGGGCTGTGCGCACGGCTCGCGGTCGCGGCGCTGGTCGACGCCGAGGACGGGGTGCCGGTGATGATCGATGACGCCCTCGGCCACTCCGACCCCGCACGCCTCGAGCGCCTCGCGGCGGTGTTCGCTGCCGCGACGACGGGGACCACCCACCAGGTCGTCGTGCTCACCTGCAGCCCGGCGCGCTACCGCGGGGTCGGCGCCGCCCGCACCGTCGCCCTCTCCCCCTCACTCCCACCTCCGACGGCGGTGCCCCAACCGGGCCCCGTCGAGGCCGTGGAGGACGACGACGAGCCGCCCGCCGGGGACCCGCTGCGCGACGTCGGCTGAGTCTCGGGATCACCCAGGCCTTGAAGGGGCGGCCGCCGGCAGCGCGATCGCCGTCACGAGGATCCCGTCCGCCACGGCCCACCGGCCCTCGAACGACGACACCACCGCCCCGTCGACCGTCGGTCCCTCCACGAGCAGGCGCGCGACGAACGTGCCGTCCTGCGCCGGCACGAGCTCGGCGTCCTCGAACCCGAGCCAGCGCCCGGTCAGCGGGAACCAGGTCTTGTAGACCGACTCCTTGGCCGAGAACAGCAGCCGGTCCCACCAGACGTCCGGGCGCTCCGCCGACAGCCGCTCCACCACGTCACGCTCACCCGGGGAGGACACCGCCTCGAGCACCCCGTCGGGCAGGGCGTCGTGCACCTCGGCGTCGATCCCGACGGAGCGCACCACCGAGCGCCACGCCACCGCCGCCCCGCGGAACCCCCGGGTGTGCGTGATCGACCCGACCACCCCGGCGGGCCAGACCGGCGCCCGCTCCTCCCCGACCGGCACCGCCTCGGCCGGCGCCCCCAACGAGGCCAGTGCCTCCCGCGCGCAGGACCGGGCCGTCGTGAACTCCGCGCGCCGGGTCGCGACGGCCCGCGCGACCGCCGGCTCCTCGCGCGGGTGCAGCGGACCGGCGTCGTCGTCGTGGACCCGGGCCGCCGACACCACCGAGGCCGGCAGGACCGACGAGAGCAGCGCTACCGCGCCCACGGAGCACCCCGCGCGACGGCCCACGCGGTGAACGGATCCCGCGACTGCACCGCCGGTGCCGGGAGGATTCGGCGCAGCGGCCCGCGCACGAGACCGTGGCGCTGCCACTCCCGGGGGTAGCCGACCGACACCTCCTCGAAGCGCACCCCGTCCTCCCAGGTGGTGCGCGGCAGGTGCAGATGCCCGTAGACGACCGCGGCCGCGTCGTACTCCACGTGCCAGCCTGCGGTGGCGGTCGACCCGCACCACAACGAGAACTCGGGGTGGCGCAGCACCTGCAGCGGGAGCGCGGTGAGCGGCCAGTGGTTGATCAGCACCGTCGGGAGGCCGGCGGGACGGGCCGCCAGCCGCGTCCGCGTGCGTTCGAGACGCTCGGCGCACCAGGCGGACGGCCCCGGGAACGGGTCGCTGGACATCAGGAACTCGTCGGTGCACACCACGCCGGCCTCGCGGGCGACCTCGAGCGCCGCCTGGTCGCCGAGCCCGACCATGTCCGGACGCACCCGCCACGAGTAGTCGTAGAGCAGGAAGAGCGGACACACGAGCGCGGGGCCCCCGGCCGCGCCGTCCGGATCCCACACCGGCCACTCGTCCTCGGGCGTCAGGACGCCCAGGGAGCGGCAGACCTCGACGAGGTGGGCGTAGCGCGCCGGCCCGACGGCGTCGGTCTCCTCCCCCGACTGCGTCCACAGCTCGTGGTTGCCCGGCGCCCAGATCACCCGCGCGAAGCGCTCGCCGAGCACGGCCATCGTCGTGCGGAGGTGCTCGATGCGGTCCCCCACATCGCCCGCGACGATGAGCCAGTCGCCCGGGTCGGAGGGGTGCAGGTCGTCCACGATCGCCTCGTTCTCCGGGCGGTTGACGTGGAGGTCGCTGGTGGCGAGCAGGCGGGGAGCCATCGGCCGATCACGATAGTCCGACGGCGCGGTCCTCGACGGAACGGCTTTCGCGCGCCGTCGACCGCCGACTTTGTCACGATGGCCTCGTGTCCCCCCGCCACCTGACGTCGCTGCCGATCCCGCGCCGCCTGCGATCCGCGATGGCGGAGACCGACTTCGACCACGCGGGACTCCTCGACGGCCTGACCGGCCAGGACCGGCGCACCCGTGTCGACGTGCTCAGCGCGCTGGCGGCCGACGGGGTGAGCACGGAGACGATGCGGGACGCCATCGACCGCGACCGGCTCGGACTGCTGCTGCTCGAGCGCACGCTGAACCCCGAGGACGGCTGGTCGATGACCTCGATCTGTGAGCACACCGGCCAGGACGCCGAGATCATCGCCAAGTGGTTCCGCGCGCTCGGGCGCCCGGTGTCCGCCGATCCCGACGAGGAGATCTACACCGACGAGGACGCGGAGATCGCCCAGCGGATCGAGGGGTACCGGACGCTGGGGTTCAGCGACGAGGAGATGCTGCCGGTGGTCCGCGCGATCGGGCGCGGGGTGCTGAACATGGCGGACGCGCTGGGCTCGCTGATCGGGGAGGCCCTGCTCGCGGCCGGCGATCCGGAGCCGGAGACGGCGCTGCGCTACGCCATCGAGGCGCGGCGGTTCGCCGAGCAGGACGCGCGGCACCTGACCCACCTCGTCGCGGTCGCGCTCGCGGACCGCATCCGCTCGCACGCGGTCGCCATGGAGGAGTCGTCGGCGGGCCGGCTGCAGGGCGCGCAGCAGGTGTCGGTGTGCTTCGCCGACCTGGTGGGGTTCACCGACCTCGGCGAGAACGTCTCCGCGGCGGAGCTCTCGGAGGTCGCCGAGAAGCTCGCGGAGTGCGCGACCGAGGTGGCGTCGCGGCCGGTTCGGCTCGCGAAGACGATCGGCGACGCCGTCATGCTCGTCTCCTCGGATCCCGTCGCGCTGGTCCGAGCCGCCGTGGACCTCGCGCGGCGCTGGGCCGCGACCGACGACGGGCGTCCGGACGTGCGCGTCGGGCTCGCCACGGGCGTCGGCGTGCCGCACGCCGGCGACTGGTTCGGCCCGCCGGTCAACCTCGCCTCCCGGGTGACGACGACGGCGAGGCCCGGCCAGGTGGTGGTCACGGCGGCGGTGCACGACGCGGTGGTGGAGCAGATCGGCGAGGCCGAGTTCCGCTGGCGGGTGGCGGCACCCCGGCGGTTCAAGGGCATCCGGGGCGCGCAGCGCCTCTACCGCGTCACCGGGATGTGAATCCCGGAAGCTGGAGCGCCGCGGGAGAGAGCCGGGGCCGGCGACGGTCCGCTCCCCAGCGACCGTCGCCGACCCTCGGCCGTCGGTGTTCCCCGAACACCGACACCAACCGTTCGTCGGTGGGACCACGGTGAGGCAGGGGAGCACTCCGCGTCCAGCGACAACCCTCGATCACCACACGAGTTCACCCACTGGAGTGCCTACTCGGGCCGCTCGACCACGTGCTCGCCCGCCCGGAGGCGCAAGAGGTTGACCGCGACGGTCATCGACGTGATCACGCCGAGGAAGAAGACGACGGCACCCACGAGCGTCGACCCGCCCAGGACGAGCGCGAGGCCGGCCAGCAGCAGGACGGCGGCGAGGATCCAGCCGCCGATCACCAGTCGCATCTGCGAGATGCCGAGCCTCGCCGCGAGCCGCTCCACCATGCGCGCGAGCGTACGGGATCCGTCGGGTTGGCCCTTCCCCAGGACTCTTTGGTACGTTCACGGTACTAGATCGAGGAGGGCATCGTGACCACGAGGAGCGTGCTCGCCGGGGTCGAGCCGATCGCCCCGCGGACCGCGGCCGACGTCGTACGCGCGCTGTTCGCGGCCTATCGCGCCCAGGACACCGCGGCCGCCACCGCCCTGCTCGCCGAGGACTTCGTGTTCACCAGCCCGCAGGACGAGCCGATCGGGCGCGACGAGTGGCTGCGCCGCTGCTTCCCGACGGCGGACCGGATGCGGACGCAGGACCTCGTCGACGTCGTCGAGGTCTCTCCCGGCGAGGTCTTCGTGCGCTACGTCTACGAGCTGCACAGCGGCGCGCGCCACCGCAACACCGAGGTGCTCACGGTGCGGGACGGCCGGGTCGTCGAGACCCAGGTGTACTTCGGGGCCGAGCTCGCCTGAGCGTCAGCCGCTGCTCGAGGCCATCCGGCGCTCGAGGTTGGCCAGCACGCCGTCGTGGATGCGCTGCAGGCCCTTCGGCGCGAAGATCCGCTCGAAGAACCCGCCGATCCCGCCGGCGCCGTTCCAGGTGGTGTCGACCTCCACGGCCGCGGCCGCCTGGCCCTCGGGCCGGACCCGCCAGGTGGTGACCATGCTCGAGTTGCGGTCGGTCTCGACGACGCCCCCGGGTACGGTGGAGACCTCGACGCGCTGGTCGCGCTGGCGCTTCGAGGTCGCCTGGAGCACCCAGTGCACGACGGTGCCGGCGCCCTCGCCGCCGGACTCCACCTGGTAGTCGCGGTAGTGCTCGGTCAGGATCGCGGGACGCACCTCGCGGTAGTCGGCCAGCGCCGCCAGCACCTTCTCAGGGTCGGCGGTGATCGTGCGGCGGGCGGTCGCCCTCACCTGCGCCATCGCGGCTCCTCGCTCGGGGGCGCTCGGCGGGCCCCGTGGGATGCCCTGCTTACTCCTCCGGCGCGCCGACCGCACCGCGCCCCCGTCCCGGGCGCCGGCTCCACCCGCTCAGCGGCCCACCACCTGCTGGTCGAGGCCCTCCGGAGTCGCCCGCCACGCCACGATCGACTCCACCGTGACGAGGACGGGCAGCGAGAACGTCTCCCGCCACTGCGCGAACGGCTGCCCGCCCAGCATCGGCGCGTACTTCGTGGCGAACGCGGCGACGTCGCGATCCTCGGGGTCGTCCAGCGTGGCGCTGCCCCGCAGCAGGACGACGTCGGCGCCGTGACCGGCGGTGTCCAGGTGCAGGGCGACCCGGGGACGTGCCCGCAGGTGGGCGACCTTCGCGGTGTCCGGGCGCGTGAACAGCGTGATCACCGGGTCGTGCCACAGGAACCAGACCGGGACCGCGTGGGGGTCCCCGGTGCGGGTCGTCGTCGCGAGCCAGATGACCGGGTCCCCGTGCAGCCGGGTCCCCGCGTGGGCCTGGCCCGGGACCTGCGGGTCGAGCAGCGTCATGCGGGACGAGGAGACCAGCTCGCGCCCGGCACCACAAGGGCCGCTCACGCCGGCGAGAACGGCCCGCTACGACCGAATGCGTGGGCCGCGAACCGCTCCCCCATGAGCCGATGCGTCGCGGCGTCGGGATGGAGGCGGTCGGGCAGCGGGTGCTCGGCGGCGTCGGACTCGCCGTAGAGCGCGAGCCCGTCGAGCAGGTGCAGGTGGGGATCGTCGGTCGCGCGCTCGGTGACCAGGCGGGTGAGCTCCTCGCGGATGGTGCGCAGACAGAGCCGGCCCGAGGCGACGTCGGCCGGGTCGCCCGTGGCGCGGAAGCGGACCGCACCGCCGGCGAAGTCGGCCGCTCCCGGTCCCGGGGTGTCCTCGTGGATCGGGCAGAGCACCGGGGTGATCACGAGCAGCGGCGTCGTAGGGTGGCCGTCCCGGATCGTGTCGAGGAAGCCGTGCACCGCGGGCGTGAAGGCGCGCATCCGCATCGCGTCGCTGTGCCGGCTGCGCCTGAGCCGTGAGCAGTTGCGGGTCCGCGCGGGCCCGCGCCCACGCCGGCAGGCGGTGCGGCCGTATCCCGAACCGTTCTCGCTCGAGGTCGAGCGTGCCGTGCAGCAGCGCGGGAACGATCTCCGTCGTGCGCATCGTGCCGCGCTCGTCGATCACGGGACCACCTTGCCCGGCCGAGGACGCCGTCACACCCCGGAGTGGGTCAGGTGTGCGACCCGGCGTCGGTGGGTTACCTCGCCACGACATCGCTCGGGGACCCGAGCTCCCCGGGCGGTGCAGGCCCTGCCCGGTACAGACCTCGTGGCCGGCCGGGGCCGGCCCACACTCTCGCCACCATCGCACGCGGGTCCTCGCGCGGCGAGCGGCCGGGCCCGCTGAGAAGGCCGGCCACCGATCGTCGATGTCCGACGCATACCGAGCGGAGAGGAGCCGGGATGTCGCCGAATTCGATGCGCGGTGAAGTCAACCGCGAGACGCGTGACGCCACCGAGGTGAACGACGACCAGGAGGCCCGCACACCGGCGGGCCCGGCGGCGACGAACGAGCCCACCGGGGCCGAGGGGCCGGTGGCCGACGCCGAGCGGGTCGCGGCGCGGGCCAGCACCCCCGAGGCGCCGTTGGGGCGTCCCGGCCCGGGAATGAACCGCCGCTCACCGTTCCTGCTCGGTATGGCCGGCGCGGCCGGGGTGGCGGTCATCGCGGCGGGGGTGATGCTGATCCTCGTCGCGCGCACCGAGTTGATCCTGATCGGGTTGGCGTTGTTCCTCGCGGTCGGGCTGGAGCCGGTGGTGTCCTGGCTGGTGCGCCACCGGGTACCGCGCTGGCTCGCGGTCACCGCGGTGGTCGTGGCGGCGCTGGGAGTGCTCGGAGGGTTCCTGGCCGCCGCGGTGCCGGTGCTGGTGTCCCAGGCCTCCCAGTTCGCGGCCCAGGCCCCGGCTTATCTGGCCTCCCCGCAAGGCCACGCCTCGCTGATCGGGCGCCTCGACCAACGCTTCCACCTGGAGCAGACCGTGACCCAGGCGTTGCACGGTCAAGGCGGCCAGAGTGCGACCAGCGGGCTGCTCAGCGCCGGAGAGGCCGTGTTCAGCGGAGCGGCGGACACCCTGATCGTCGCGGTACTCGCGGTGTACTTCCTCGCCGACATGCCGCGGGTCCGCCGCACCCTCTACCGGCTCGCGCCGGCCTCACGCCGGACGCGCACCGTCCTGCTCGGCGACGCCATCTCGGCCCGGGTCGGTGCCTACGTGCTGGGCAACCTGCTGGTCTCCCTGATCTGCGGGCTGGCCACCCTGGTGTTCCTGCTGATCACCGGGGTGCCCTACGCCTTCCTGCTCGCGGTGTTCGTGGCGCTGCTGGACCTGATCCCGGTCGCGGGGTCCATCATCGGCGGAGTCGTGGTCAGCCTGATCGCCCTGTCCGTGTCGGTGCCGATCGGGATCGCCGCCGTGGCATTCTTCCTGGCCTACCGGTTCCTCGAGGACTACCTGCTCGTCCCCAAGATCATCGGCCGGGTGGTGCAGGTACCTGCCCTGGTCACGCTGCTCGCCGTGCTGCTCGGCGCCGCCCTCTACGGCGTGGTCGGCGCCCTGGTCGGCATCCCCGTCGCCGCCGGCGCCCTGCTCCTCGTCCGCGAAGTCCTGTTCCCTCGCCTCGACCACGCCTGACGCGCCGTGCGAGCGACAGTCGAGTCACGCGCCGTCGCTCCGGGGGACCTCCTCGGCCGCGCGCGGGGGCCGGCGGTGGCCGTGGCGACCGTCCTGGCGCCCGTCGTCCTCGTCGTCGGGGGCCTGATCGCCGAGGCCGCGCAGCCGCCCAGGTCCTACGACCCGGTCGGGCAGACGGTGAGCACGCTGGCGGGGCGGGGCGCCACCGACCGATGGATCATGACGGTGGTTCTCGCGGTGATGGGCGTGATCTACCTGTTCGTGGCGGTCGCGCTGCGGGAGCTGCCGCGCACCGCACGGCTGGTCCTCGGCGTCGGCGCGGTGGCCGTGATGGTCGCCGCCCTGGCCGCCCAGCCCGCGCACGGCAGCTCGACCGTCCACATGGCGGGAACCGTCACGGGCGCCGTGACCTTCGTCGTCTGGCCCCTCGCCCTGGCCGCCGACCGTCGCCTGCCCCCTGGGCTTCGTCGGGGCTCCGTGGTCGCGACGGCGCTGATGCTGGTGGCGCTCGGCTGGCTGTGTGCCCAGGCCTGGACCCACGGGACCTGGCTGGGCGTGGCCGAGCGCGTGCTCATCCTCGTCCAGACGGTGTGGCCGATCCGGGTCGCGCTCGCGTCGTGGCCGAGCCGGTCGCTGCGCGTCGAGTGGACGACGTTCGCCCTCGCCCTGCTCGGCCCGGTCGTGCTCGTCGTCGGCTTCGTCGCGGCGCAGGCCGCCCAGCCCGGCCCCGACCCGTGGAACCGGTCGCTGAGCGCGCTCTCGGGCCAGGGCGCGAGCAGCCGCTGGATCATGGTGAGCGCCCTGGGCACGGCCGGTGTCCTCATGGTGCTCGTCGCGCTCGGCCTACGACGGAGGATGCCCGCGGCGGCCTGGCGGCTGCTCGCCGCCGGGGGCGTGTTTCTCGTGGTGGCGGGCCTCGACCCCCAGCCCGTCGGCGGCTACTCCGCGGTGCACATGGTCACGGCCGGGCTCGCGTGGGCCGCCTTCACGGCCTGGCCGCTGGCCCTCGCGTTCTCCCCGCAGGTGGACCACCGGCTGCGGTGGGCGTCCGCCGCCGCCACCGCGGTGCTCGTCGTGCTCATGGCGTGGTTCACCGCGCAGCTCGTCACCGACGGCACGTGGTACGGCATCTCCCAGCGGGTGGTGATACTGGCCCAGGCGGTGTGGCCGGTCGTGGTGGCCGCGACGCCCACCTCGGGAAGCGACAGGCGCCGGCACACCCCGGATACCGCTGTGCCCGTCGACGCGTCATCATGATCGGGTGGACGAGTTCACCCACGCCGAGTCGGTGCACGTCGACGCGGACCCGCGCGCGGTGTGGGACGTCGTCTCCGACGTCACGCGCACCGGCGAGTGGAGCCCGATCTGCGTGCGCTGCGAGTGGGATCCCGGCGACGGACCGCGCGTGGGCGCGCACTTCACCGGCTACAACGTCAAGACGGACCGCCGCTGGGAGACCCGCAGCGAGGTCGTGGCCGCCGAGCCCGGCCGGGTGTTCCGGTGGACGGTCAACGGCGGCCTGGTCTTCTGGGGCTTCGAGATGGTTCCCGACGGCGAGGGCACCCGGCTGACCGAGACGTGGGAGTTCCCGCCCGCTGGCCGTGACTACTTCCGGGAGCGCTACGGGGAGACCGCGGACTCCGAGATCGCGATCCGGGTGGCGGATGCGCGCGCCGGGATCCCGGAGACGCTCGCGGCGATCAAGCGGGTGATCGAGGGCTAGCCGGCGCCGGGGCTACCGACCATGCCGCCGAAGCCGACCTCGTTGCCGTCGGCGTCGTGGAACACCGCCTTCTGCATCCCGCCCGGGTAGTCCTCGCGAGCGGTCGGCTCGAGGCCGCGCGCCGAGATCTCCGCGAGCGTGCGCTCGAGATCGTCGACGAGTACCGTCACCACGCCGTGGCCCGCGTCCGCAGGGTTCTGCTGCACGTAGACCCAGCGGTCCTCCGCGAGCCGCCACACCGACTCGGTGTCGGACGCGGCGAACGACGGCTGCGCGCCGAGCAGGCGCGAGTACCAGCCGACGACGGCGTCGTGGTCGGAGACGTAGAGCCCGGCGAAGAGGGCGAGTGCCATGTCCTCAGTGTGGCTTCACCTGGCGAAGCCACCCGGGCGGTCCCGCTGCCCGAGGGGGACCGGGCAGCGGGACCTCGCCGGCCCTCCTGGGGGGCAAGAGGCTCCGGCGTGGGGAGATCGTGCCAGCTTCATCCGAGCACGAACAGACGGACACGCAAGCCGCTCTGTCTCAGTTTCCGAGACGTTTCTCGACTCACCCCTCGGCCGGGCTCGGGTCGGCCCCGCCGTCGTCGGCCCGCGCCACGTTGCGCGGGACGCCGTGCAGCCGGCGGCGGACGTTGATCACCAGCTGGGTCGTGGCGACGACGGCGCACGCGACCCAGAGAGCGGCACCGATGGTCACGACGAGCCCGGCGACGGCCGGGACGGCCCCGGCGACGACGAGCGAGAGGCCGCCGAGCACCAGCCGGGTGGGGCGCTCGGCGATGCTGACCAGGCCGATCTCCACCACGCCCTCCGCACCGGCACTCGCGCGCACCGACTCGTCGAACACGGTCAGGACCGCGGCCGCGGCGCACACCGGGCCGGGGGCGCCGAGCGCCCAGAGCCCGACGAGCATGGCGAGGTCGCCGACGCGGTCGACCAGCTGGTCCAGGATCCGTCCCCACGCGGTCGCGCTGTCGGTCGTCTCCGCGAGTGCGCCGTCGATCCCGTCCAGGACCGCGACGACGACGACCAGGACCGCCGCGAGCAGGGGCCACCGGCCGCCCAGCGAGGCGACCGCCCCGACGGCGATCGCGCCGGCCCCGCCGACGTAGGTCACCGCCGTCGGCGGGACGTCGCGCCGGGCCAGCGGGGTCGCGCAGCGATGGGCCAGGCGCAGCCAGGCCATCGTGAGCCGGGAGGACCGGACGTCGTAGCCACCGTGCGCCCGCGACCAGCGGTCGAAGTAGTCCTCGAGGTCCAGGATGTCCATGGGCACCACCTCGCTCACGGGTCAGGCCTCGACGGCGACCCGCTCGCGGGGTCTACGGGGCCCCGACTTTACCGGCGGGTCACGCTCCGGCGCCGGACGATCGCGCCGCCGCGGCGATCAGCAGGGCGACCTCGTCGTCGAGCCCCCCCATGAGACGGTCGACGTCCTCGACGATCGTCGGGTCGGCGCACATCCCGAAGGCCAGGGAGTCGGTGCTGGACATCGCGCACACGCGCAGGGCGTGGCGCGTGCCGATCTCCGCCACCGGGCGGACGCTCCGGACCGGGCGACCGAGCACGGAGACGGGCTCGCGGGGGCCGGGGACGTTCGAGACGCAGACCGCGAACTCCCGCGAGCTGGCCTGCACCGCCGCGACGAGGCGCCGCAGCGACGCGGAGACCGTCGGGAGCTCGTGGACCAGGACGTCCATCCGCTCGGCGTCGCGGCCGTCCTTCCGGGCGGTCGTCTCGCGGTGCACCGTCCGGAGCCGCTCGACCGGGTCGGCGACGTGCAGGGGCAGCGCCAGGCTGAAGTAGGAGTCGCGGTTGAGCACGTCGGCGCCCTCGTGGTGCAGGCTCACGGGGACGCGCACCCGCAGCTCGCGCATCGCCCCGCCGTGGTGCTCGAGCCAGCGGCGAAGCGCCCCGCCGAGCACGGCGAGCACGGCGTCGTTGAGGGTGCCGCCGACAGAGCGTGCCGCATCGTGCAGCTCCGGGAGCGAGGTGTCGGCGAAGGCGACCGTGCGACGGGTGCCGATGGGCCCCGCGAACGGCGAGCGGTGCGTCTGGACGGCGAACTCGCGCCGGACGAACCCCGCCAGGTGCGCGCGGCGGCGGGCGTGGTCCGCGGCGATCGCGCTCCGGCTCGGCGCCGGGGGTCGGGCCGGCCCGGCCGCGTCCTGCTCCACGTCGCAGAGCACGGTGCGCAGGAGTCGGACGACGGTCGTCCCGTCGGCGAGCGCGTGGTGGACGCGCCACACCAAGGCGGTGCCCCCGCCGGCGAGACGGACCACGTCGATCGCCCACAGGGGGCGCGTCCGGTCCAGGTGCTCGGCGAAGCGGTCGGCCACGAGCACCCGCAGGCCGGCCTCGTCGAGCGGCTCGGCGACCGGTTCGACGACGTGGGCGGAGAGGTCGACGACCTCGACCGGCTCCCACTCGGGCCGCTCGGCCGTCCCGCCGAGGCGGTAGTGGAGCTCGGGGGCCGCGCCCAGGCGTTCCCCGATCCGCATCCTCACGGCCTCGGCGCCCACCGGGTCCGGCCCGAGGACGACGACGTGGCAGGTGTGGCCGACGACGGTGGCGCACTCCAGGGCGAGGATCTCGCGGTCCTCCTCGGTGAGCGGGACCCTCACGGCGCCCTCGCTCGCCGTCACTCGGTCGGTCACGGGGTCCTCCTCGCAGGTGCGCTGCGCGCATCTGTCGGGACGTCGAAGGTGACGCTGATGTCCTGGAAGTTCTTCTGGCGGGGCGTCTGCGCGTAGGCGGTGTAGGCGCGCCGGTCCCCCGCGGTGATGGCGGGGTCCTCGGGCAGGACGCTGAGCAGACTACGGGGGGCGAGCTCCAGGACGCGCACGGTGTTCAGCTCCGCGCAGATCAGGACGATCAGGACGGCGACGTAGATCCACGCGAGGAGCCCCAGCACGATGCCGAACAGCCCGTAGCTCGCGCTGGTCCCCTGCAGCTCGTGGCTCACCAGGTAGGTCCCCGCCCACTGGAGCACCTGCCAGGCCAGTGCGGCCGCGACCGCGCCGGGCAGCAGGTCACGCAGGCCGACACCGGCCGTCGTCACCAGCCGCAGTCCCACCAGGAAGAGCCCGACGTTGACCGCCACCGCGACCAGCGCGGAGACGACGCGGACGAGGACCTCGAACCCGGCCCAGGGCACAGCCAGGCCGCTGGTGAGCGTGGTGAGCGCCGACAGCGCGGTCGTGGCCAGGACCCCGACGACGAGGACGCCGAGGAGCAGGAGTCCCCGCCCGTAGGCGGCCGGGAGCGCGGGCCGCTCGGCCACCGGCACCGCCCACATCTGGCACATCGCGTTGAGCCCCGCCCGGGTGACACCGAGCCCGCCGTAGAGGCTGACCACGACCCCGACGACGAGAGCCGTCACGCTGCCGTGCAAGGAGTGGACGTTCGCCCCGATCTGGTCGCCGATCACCGGGAAGTTCCGCAGCGCCGACGCGAGCACGGCCTGCTGCGCGGCGGGATCGCGCGAGAGCACGAACCCGAGGACGGTGACCGCCAGGAGCAGCAGTGGGAACAACGACACGAAGCCGTAGTAGGTCAGCAGGGCCGCCTGGTAGGCGCCCTGGTCGTCGACGAACTTGTAGACCACCGCGAGGGGCAGGCCGATCCAGCGGTGCCGGCGTTGGTAGCCGTCGAACCGTTGTAGCAGTGCTGCCACGTCCACTCCCCGGACCTGCGGTACCTCTGGACAGGGAGCCCCGGACGGCGGCGCGGAACACCACGGGTGATCAGACGTGACCCAGCTGTGACCGAACCCCAACTCGTCAACGGCGTCGAGCCGGTTATGCCTCTGCCCGCTCTAACTTGTACAGCCTCGGTCAAGGGTTAGCATGAGCCTCATGGAGAAGCTGGTCTCCGGCGAGGACGAGGCCTTGCTGCTGGAGCTGCTCAACACCACCCCGGTGGGGGAATCCGGCGTCGAGGACGTCCTGGGTGAGGGCGCACGTGGTGCGGCCTGGGCCGTGGCCCACGGTGGAGTCGGCTCGCCGGACGAGCTCGCCCAGCTGCGTGAGGCACGCAGCCGGCTCCAGCAGGCGATCTGGGGGCACCGCGACGCGGAGGAGCTCGGGCCGCTCGTCCGAGGCGCGAGGTGGGAACCGGTGGTCGACCACACCGGACTCCATGTCCACCTCGCCGTCGAGGACGAGGACCGTCGGCTGGCCGCCCGAGCGGTGCTCGCGTGGGGCGCCCTCACCCGCGACCTGCCGGGTCGGCTGCGACCCTGCGCGAACGACGAGTGCCGGCTGTTCCTGCTCGACCGCAGTCGCGCCAACACCGCGCGCTGGTGCTCCATGGCGGTCTGTGGCAACCGCATGAAGGCACGCCGCCACTATCAACGCACCCGGGGCGCCCGGTGACCGCTCGGATCGGCCGGCTGATCGGCGACATCACACCGCACCGTTGCTAACTTGTCAAGCTGCGTATAGCGGTTAGGCTCGACCCGGCTCGACCCCGTCCGGCGGACGCCCTCGAAGACACGAAAGGACCGCTCTTGATGCGCATCGAGACCCTGACCAGATACCCCGTGAAGTCGATGCTGGGTGAACCGGTCGACGACGCGGTCCTAGGACCGACCGGGCTGGAGCTCGACCGGGGCTGGGCGCTCCAGGACCTGGAGACCGGGCTGGTGTGCACCGCCAAGCACCCTCGGCTGTGGCGACGCCTGCTGCAGTACCGCGCGCACGCGTCCTCGCCGCAGGGGCAGCTCGTGGTGTCCTCGCCGGACGGCTCGGAGCGCGCGGTCGACGACCCCGCTCTGGCCGACGAGCTCTCCGACGACCTGGGGCGACGGGTCCGCCTCTCCTCGCACCGCGACGCGGGGTCCGAGGTCGAGCGCCCCGACCCCGAGGAGGTCCTCGACCAGGGTGTCGAGGCCGAGCTCGCCGCCCCGCGGCTCGAGATCGCCCAGGGCACGCCCGGCGACACCTTCGTCGACTATGCGCCGGTCCACCTCATCACCACGGCGACCCTGGACCACCTCGGGGTGGAGGGCGCGCGGTACCGCCCGAACCTGATCGTCGAGTCCTCCGGGGCTCCGTTCGCGGAGAACGACTGGGTGGGCCGCGAGCTGCACATCGGAAGTGGCGACCAGGTCGTCGTGCTGCGAGGGATCCTGCCGACGCCGCGGTGCTCGGTGCCCACCCTCGAGCATGGCCCGCTACCCCGCGCGCCCCAGGCCGTGCGGCCGCTCATGACCCAGAACCGGGTCGATGTCCCCGGCTTCGGGGTGCTGCCGTGTGCCGGGGTCTACGCCGAGGTGGTGCGCGGCGGGACCATCCGGCGGGGAGACCCGATCACCCTGATCTGAGCGGACCGAGGTCGCGGACCAGGGGCAGCGCTGCGGCGTCGGTCATGATGGCAGGCACCCACGGGCGAGGGAGCCGCTCAGCCGGCGAGCAGTCGGTTGAGGGCCGGGGCGACGTCTCGGTGCGTGGCGATCGGGGCGTAGCGGCCGTGGCCGACGCGGGCCATGTCGCGGGCCAACGGCGCGTCGTGCTCGCCGTCGGTCTCGCAGAGCACGTGCAGCTCGTCGAACCGTCGCGCCGTCTCGCGCGGGTCGGGGCCGGCGTTGTGCACGGCGTCGGTGAGCAACACCGCCGTCCGCCGGCGAGCAGTCGAGCGCGCCAGCTCGGCGCGTGCGACGGAAAGCCCGAAGCCGACGTTGGTCAGTCCCCTGGCAGGAATCCGTAGCAGCTGGTCGAGCAGCCGCGTCGCCGGGACGGGCTTCGCCGTCGACGCGAGGAGCGCCGCGTCGGACCAGAATGCGACCAGCGCGAGCCGGTCGTGCACCAGATCGGCCGAGAGCGCGGCCACGGTGGCCGCCGCGATCCGGACCTTCTCCCCTCTCATCGACCCGGACACGTCCACCACCAACACCACGGCCCGTGGGGCCCGCATCCGCTCGCGGACGACGATGTCGGTGTCCTCCGGGACGGGCCGCTCGGCCAGCACCTCGATCGTGCGGTCGAGGTCGATGTCATCGCTGCGATATCGGTAGGGCACCGAAACGAGCTGACCCGCGCCGCGTTGGGCCCGGACGTCCCGCGGACGCCGACGGATGGCGAGCCGGCGGGCGATCCGCTGCGCCATCTGCACGACCTCGCCGTCGGGAGTCCGATCTTCGAGCAGCTCGTCCAGGCTGCGCACCCGCGCCGCCTGGGACGTGAGCAGCACGCCTTGGCCGCCCGCCGGCTCGGCGTCCACGTCTCCCTCACCCCGCGTGTCGTCGAGGTCGACGACGAGGGGGTCGGGCCCGTCCTGGAACAGCGACGGCACCGTCGAGAGCTGCTTGGGCCGGCGGCGCAGCGGGTCGAGAGCCCGTCGGTCACCACTCTCGGCTGTCGGGAGCGCGACGGCGTTGTCGACGCTCAGGCGGTGCGGACCCGGCGCCGCCCGCCGGGGGAGGAGAAAAAATGGCTCTCCCAGAATCTCGGTGATCACCTCTTCGGGACTGGCCTCCGAGGCCTCATCGACACTTACCCGGGCGGTCAGCGCGAGCAAGGCGGCGTCGAGCACCAACCGCTCGCGCTCGGTGTAGCTGCCCAGCGCCTCCAACTCGGTGGCGATCGCCACCGAGTCGATCGCGCCCCGCACACTGGAGCCTCGGCGCAGCTCGGGGTGTCGACGGGTGGCGCGGGTGATCGCCACCGCATCCCCGATCAACCTCCCATCGTCGGACCCGGTGCGCGCGGCGACGATGTCGGTCTCCTCGTCGGCGTCCTGGTAGCCGACCGCGAGACGACACCAGCGGTCGTAGACCGAATCCGAGATCCGGGCCGTGCCGACGTTGTCGAACGGGTTCATCGAGGCCAGCACCCGGAACGTCGGCTCCGCCGCAATGGTGCCGACCCGCGGCACGGAGACCTCCCGCTCGGCCATCGACGCGAGCAGCACGTTCAAGGTGTCCTCCGGGGCCCGGTTGAGCTCCTCGATGTAGAGGAAACCCCCGGATCGCATCGCGTCCACCAGAGGACCAGCAACGAAATTGTCCGCCGAGTAGTCCTCGCGCAGGACCCGAGCCGGGTTGTGGTGGCCGATCAACCGGGCCGGCGTCAGCTCGGCGTTCCCTTCGACCAGCACGAACGGGATTCCCCAGTTCCCGGTGATCGCGCGGAGCATGGTCGACTTCCCGGTGCCGGGTGGCCCCTCGAGCAGGATGTCCCGGCCCGCCGTCACCGCGGCCAGAACCAGATCGAGCTCCCGACGACGGCCGACCAGCGTGCTGCTGATCGCCTCACGCCGTGCCCGCGCCGTGCCGGAGGCCGGGCTCGCGTCCTCGTCCGCTCGCGTCATCTCGCACCCTCTCGTCCCGACGTCGCAACGCAGTTCATCGGGCGCCTCGGCCGGTTCATGACTACCAGCCCGCTCCGTCGTCCCACAAACGACGGGGCACCGACGGCCGCGTGCTCACGTCCGATCGTTCGATTGACCCGCCACCGCCCAGGGACTCACCGTGGACCACGAACCGGGCGACGGCGCCCGGCCGAGACGGAGGGCGTCATGGGCCGACTGGACGGAAAGGTCGCGCTGATCACGGGGGCCGCCCGGGGCCAGGGACGCAGCCACGCGATCCGCCTGGCGCAGGAGGGCGCGGAGATCATCGCCGTGGACTCCTGCACGGACGCGAAGACCACGCCCTATCCCCAGGCCACTCGAGAAGACCTCGACGAGACCACTCGGCTGGTCGAGGAGCTCGATCGTCGCGTCTTCGCCCGAGTCGCCGACGTCCGCGACCTCAGCGCACTGCAGTCAGCGGTCGCGGACGGGATGAGCGAGTTCGGGCACCTCGACATCGTCTCGGCCAATGCCGGTATCGCCTCGTTCGCGCCGGCGTGGGAGCTGACCGAGGACACCTGGCAGGAAATGATCGACGTCAACCTGACCGGGGTCTGGAAGACCTGCAAGGCGGTCATCCCGCCGATGCTCGAGCAGGGCACCGGCGGCTCGATCGTGCTGACCAGCTCCACCGCGGGTCTCGTGGCGTACGGCAACCTGGCGCACTACACCGCAGCCAAGCACGGCGTGACCGGACTGATGCGCGTGCTCGCGGTGGAGCTCGCCCAGCACCGCATCCGCGTCAACTCCGTCCACCCGACCGTGGTGGACACCGACATGATCCAGAATCAGGCGATCTACGACCTGTTCACCGGGGTCGAGGGCGCGACCCGCGAGCAGGCCACCGCGGCGTTCACGAACGTGAACGCGCTCCCCATCCCCTGGGTAGACCCGGTCGACATCTCGAATGCTGTGCTCTGGCTGGCCTCCGACGAAGCGCGGTACGTCACCGGCACCACCCAGGTCGTCGACGCCGGCGGCACCCAGCCCTACCGCTTCCCGAACGTGGTGTGACGGGGGCACTTCCACGCGGAGCTCCATCGCGGTCAACCTGACATGACCGCTCAGGGCAGGACCGCGAGGTCGAGGGCGGCGAGCCCGTCGGGGTCGGCGATGACGTCGTAGGCCTGGATGAGCCCGTCGTGGACGGTGAAGGTCAGGGCGACGGCCAGATGTCCCTGCGGGGCGACGATGAGGCCGGGCGCCCCGTTGATGAGCGCGAGGTCGGCCTGAGCTGCTCGTGAGGCGAGGAGAACAGTGCCCTCGGCCACGGCATCCGCACCATGGACCTCGGGTGCTGCGCCGGGAGGCAGTGCGACGGCGTCGGCGCGGCGAACGACGTCCGGCGCCAGGACCGAGAGGATCGCCGCCACGTCGCCCGCGCGGGCAGCGGTCAGGAACCCGGCGACCACCGAACGGTGCGCGGCCAGCTCCTGGGCGGACATCGGCGTGGTGCCGCGCACCTTGTGCCGGGCGCGGCTGGCGAGCTTCTTGGTCGTGGCCGGGCTGCGCTCCACGATGCCGGCGATCTCGGCGTGCGGTACCGCGAACAGGTCGTGCAGGACGAAAGCGACGCGCTCGTCCGGCTCGAGAGTGTCGAGAACGGCTAACAGCGCTCGCCCGACGGCGTCGGCGAGGACGGCTTGCTCTGCCGGGTCGGGTGCCGTGCGGTCTGGCCGGAACCCTGGACCGTCCTCGAGGGCGTCGAGAGTGAGGTCCTCGCGCCGGGCCCGCCGGGTACGCAGCGCGTCGAGACAGATCCGGGCCAGGACGGTTCGAAGCCAGCCGACCGGGTTGTCGATGGTCTCCGGGCTCGGCGTGCGCGCCAGACGCAGCCAGGTCTCCTGCACGGCGTCCTCGGCGTCGGCACTCGAACCCAGCATCCGGGCCGCGAGAGCGTGCAGCTCGGGCCGCCGCTGGTGAAATGTGGAAGCCAACACGGATCCCTCACTGTCCGGCATCGGTCACCTCCGTGGGTCTCGGACCGTCGTAGAGATGACGGACCCCGAGCTATCGAGGTGACAGGAGATCGTGACCGTGTCCTTGCTGCATCTGGACTCCAGCGCCCACCGGACCTCGGAGTCGATCAGCCGCCAGCTCACCGAGACGTTCGCCCGGCGGTGGCGAGCTCGACACGGCGAGGTCGGCTATCGCTACCGCGACCTGGCAGCCCAGCCCGTCACACCGATCGGTGACGCCTACTGCGAGCTGGGGCGGCGCGTCGAACGGCGCGGTATCGCTCTCGCCGGCCCGGTCGAGGGTCTGATCGAGACCGCGGACGAGCACCACGAGTGGGCCCTCACCCGTCACCTGGTCGACGAACTGCTCGCCAGCGACGTCCTGCTGATCGGCGCCCCGATGTACAACTACTCGGCGCCGGCGGCGCTGAAGGCATGGATCGACCGGATCAGCTTTCCGGGGGTGTTCACCGACCCCGTCGACGGCTCGTCGCTGCTCGCCCACATGCAGGTGGTCGTGGTGACGTCCTGCGGAGGCGCCTACGGGCCAGGGACGGGCGCCGAACGGCGCGACTTCCTCGCCCCCTACCTGCGGGCGTACTTCTCCAAGCAGGGCGTGCCCACGGCCAACATCGACGTCGTGACCGCCGACATGACCCTCGCCGGGCTCGTCCCCGGACGAGAGCACCTGCGGCCGGTGGCAGCCCGGACCCTGGTCCGCGCGCGGCATCGTCTGGTCGGCCTCGCCGAGGCGAGCTGATCGGTCGCCGTCGCCCGCGCGGAGTCCGCGTCACCGGTGTTCGTGGACGACGACGCCGCGGATGTTGCGCCCGGCCAGGAGGTCCTCGTAGCCCTGGGTGATGTCCTCGAGGCGGTAGGTCCGGGTGACCAGTTCGTCGAGGTGGAGGGCGCCGCCGCGGTAGAGGTCGAGCAGCCGGTTGATGTCGGTGGTCGGGTTGCAGTCGCCGAACAGGCTGCCCTTGATGGTCTTCTTGAACAGGGTGGCCATGGTGCCCGAGACCGAGAGGGTCCGGTCGTTGACGCCGCCCATGGCGGTCAGGACGAGGGTGCCGGCCTTGCCGGTGGCCTCGAAGGCGTGCCCGACGACGTCGGCGTCGATGGTCCCGACCGTGACGATCACCCGGGCTGCACCGACCCCGCGAGTGAGCTCGTAGGACAGACGATGGGCGTCCTCGGGAGTGGCCGCGGTATGGGTGGCGCCGAGGCGCAACGCGGTCTCTCGCTTGAACTCGACGGGATCCACGGCGACGACGTGCTGGGCCCCGGCATACCGGGCGGCCTGGACCGCGTTGATGCCGATTCCGCCGACGCCGTAGATCAGGACGGTGTCGCCCGGGCGCACTCCGGCCGCGTTGACCGCTGAGCCCCATCCGGTGGGCACCCCGCAGCCGACCAGCACCGCGCTCTCCAGGGAGAGGTCGGGGTCGACGCGCACCGCCGAGGTCTCGTGGATCACGCCGTGGCCGGCGAACGTGCCGAGCATGCACATCGCGCCGTAGCGGCCGCCGGCTCCCCTGATGGGCCAGCGCTTGCCGGGCAGGTGGCCGCGCATGATCGAGGCCCCCATGTCGCAGATGGCCTGCTGTCCGGTCGCGCACCAGTGGCATCGCCCGCAGCTGGGGATGAACGAGCACACGATGTGGTCGCCGGGGGCGACACGGGTGACGCCGGGCCCGACGTCCTCGACGATGCCGGCGCCTTCGTGTCCCAGCACCATGGGCAACCAGCCCTCGATGTCGCCCTGGACCACGTGCAGGTCGGAATGGCAGAGCCCGGCGTGGGTGAAGCGGACGAGGACCTCGCCGTCGGCCGGGCCGTCGAGCTCGATCTCCTCGATCTCGATCGCCTTGCCGATCTCGTGGACGACCGCGGCGGTGGTCTTCATGGGTTCCCTTCGAACGGGTGGACCGTGACGGCGTTCTCCCTCGATGGTCCGCGAACACTATAGATTTTCATGGCTCGCCTGGCCGGTCCCCGACCTCGAGCGCTTGTGCTCCAGGACACACCACCCTACTGTATAGAAAACTGCGTGCTTGTCGTCCTCGCGGTTTCCTCCCGGGTGAAGGAGAGACCCCTTGAGCACCATGGACGCCGCACCGAGCTACGCGAGCGGACCTGCGGAGAAGCCGCTGATCGGACTGACCATCGGCGCCCAGCTGGCGGCGACCGCGCGGCGCTTCGGCGAGCGGGACGCCCTCGTCGACGTCCCCTCGGGGGCTCGCTGGACCTACGCCGAGCTCGACGCCGACGTCACCCGGCTCGCGGCCGGGCTCCTGGATCTCGGGGTGAGCAAGGGCGATCGGGTCGCGGTGTGGGCGCCGAACGTCCCGGAGTGGGTGCTGCTGCAGTACGCGACCGCCCGCATCGGCGCGATCATGGTCAACGTCAACCCGGCCTATCGCTCCCACGAGCTGCAGTACGTGCTCGACCAGGCGGGCGTGCGCACCCTCATCGCGGCCACCGCCCACAAGGGCAGCGACTACCGCGCGATGGTCGACGAGGTCCACGGGCAGTGTCCGGGCCTGGTCGACGTGATCTACCTGGGCAGCCCCGAATGGGAGACGCTGCGCGCGGCCGACGACCCGGACGCGGTGACCGCCGTGGCGGAGACGCTCGACCGCGACGACCCGATCAACATCCAGTACACCAGCGGGACGACCGGGTTCCCCAAGGGCGCCACCCTGACCCACCACAACATCCTGAACAACGGGTTCCTCGTCACCGAGGTCCAACGGTTCACCGAGCAGGACCGGCTCTGCGTCCAGGTGCCCTTCTACCACTGCTTCGGCATGGTCATGGGCAACCTGGGCTCGATGGCCCACGGCAGTTGCGTGGTCATCCCGGCTCCGTCGTTCGAGGCCGGGGCGTCGCTGTGCGCGATCGTGCAGGAACGCTGCACCGCCCTCTACGGCGTGCCCACGATGTTCATCTCCATCCTCGCCCACGAGGACCTGGCCTCGAGCGATCTGTCCTCGCTGCGGACCGGCATCATGTCCGGCTCGCCGTGCCCGGTGGAGTACATGAAGCGCGTGCTCGACGAGATGGGGATGTCCGAGATCACCATCAGCTACGGCATGACCGAGACCTCCCCGGTGTCCACCCACACGCCGGTCGACGCCTCGCTGGAGCGCCGCACCTCGACCGTGGGCCCGCCCCAGCCCCACGTCGAGATCAAGATCGTGGATCCGGAGACCGGCCTGACGGTGCCGCGTGGTCAGCCCGGTGAGCTGTGCGCTCGGGGGTATCTGGTGATGCGCGGCTACTGGGAGCAGCCCGACAAGACGGCCGAGGTGATCGACGAGGGCGGCTGGATGCACACCGGGGACCTCGCGACGATGGACTCCGAGGACTACATGCAGATCGTCGGGCGTCTCAAGGACATGGTCATCCGCGGCGGGGAGAACATCTACCCGCGCGAGATCGAGGAGTTCCTCTACTCCCACCCCGACATCTCCGACGTCCAGGTCGTCGGCGTGCCCGACGAGCGCTACGGCGAGGAGCTGTGCGCCTGGATCCAGATGCGTCCCGGGCGCGAGCCACTGACCGCGGAGTCGCTGCGTGAGTTCTGCACCGGCCGGCTGGCCCACTACAAGATCCCTCGCTACGTCCACCTGGCCGACGAGTTCCCGATGACGGTCACCGGCAAGATTCGCAAGGTCGCGATGCGCGAGGCGACCATCGCCGAGCTCGGGCTGACGCCGACCTCGAGCTGATGACCGTCGGGGAGGGCACGCAGGAGGGGCAGCGCCAGCGGCTCAGTCCGCAGGTCGCGGTGCGGATCCGCGAGCGGATCATGAGCGGGGAGGAGCCGCCTGGTCGGCGGCTGCGCGCCGAGCACCTCGCCGAGTCCTTCGGGATCAGCGCCACCCCGGTCCGCGAAGCGCTGATGTCGCTGGCCGGCGAGGGTCTGGTCACCTTCGACCCGGGCCGCGGGTTCCGTGTCGCGGGCATGTCCCGCCAGGACGTCCTCGACGTCTTCGACACCCAGGCCTACATCTCCGGTGAGCTCGCCGCCCGCGCGGCGAGCCGGCTCGAGGACGCCGACCTGACTCGCCTCGCCGAGCTGCAGGAGTCCCTGGTCACCGCGATCTCGGCAGGGGATCTCGCCGTCACCGAGCACGTCGATTTCGAGCTCCACCGGCTGATCAACCGCTCGGCTTCCTCCCCGAAGCTGACCTGGCTGCTCGGGGTGACCTTGAAGTACGTGCCCTTCGGGTTCTACGAGTCCATCCCCGGCTGGCCGCAGGCGGCCCGCGACGATCACGTGCCGATCCTGCGAGGCCTCGAGCACCGCAGTCCCCGCACCGCCCGGGACGCCATGACCGCCCACATCCGCAACGCCGGCGATCTGCTGGCCGACCTGCTCGAGGAACGCGGGGTCCTCGTCGACTCCCCCCTCCGCCCCGTCTGAAGCTCCGCGTGCGGGCCTCGACCTCAGGCGAGGGGGGTTGGTGCTCGTCGAGTCGGGTGAGCCGGCTCAGGAACGTCCGGGCCTGGGCGGAGAGTCCGGGATCGTCGCGGGGCCGCAGCAGATGGTGCGCCTGACGCATGGAGAAGACCTGCTCGACGGCGAGCCGCACGCGCCCGGCCCGGCCCGCGGTGCGGGAAGCGTTCCGGCACGACCGCGCTGGCGTCCCCCGCGGCGGCCAGCTCCAGCGCGGCGACGGTGGTGTCGACGGTGATCGCCGGCCCGGCGGTGGCGCGGCCGACGCGGTCAGCGGGTGGAGACATGCGCTGCCAGACGTCGTCGAAGCCGAGGACCTGGATGCGCGGCCGCGCGAACAGGTCGGCGACCTCGGTGACCGGTCCCCAGGGCCAAGCCACCGAGAGCTATCGAGCTGCCGCCGGGTCAGGCTCGGCCATTCGCCAGGCCGTGACGAGAAGCCAGATCGCCCAAATCCACACCAGGACCACCAGGTAGTAGCTGATGTTGCCCACGGTGGAGTGGTCGGAGAGGGCGGTGTAGCCGTCGCCATAGCCGACGCCCAGAGCGATGTACACCAGGCCGGTCAGACCGATCAGGTAGCCGATGGTCCGGGGCACGCGGGCCGTCGAGACGATCACGATCGCCAGCAGGATGAGGCTCAGACCGAGGGTGTAGGCCGCGTAGCCGCGCAGACCCCACTCGACCCCGCGGATGGCTTGCAGCGCCGCGAAGAGGGCGGGCTGCGCCGCGGCTGGTCCGCTCACCCACGCATCGGCGGCCTGCTTGAGAGCGACCCCGTCGACCGCGTACACGGCGGCGTTGACGGCGATCCCGGCCACGCCCGCCGCCCCGGCGAAGCGGTTCACCAGGCCCCGGGCACCGGAGTTGACGTTGAGACCGTGGACCAAGGCCAGCACTCCGAACGCGAGCATGATCGCGCTGGCGAACTGGATGGCGTGGACAGTCCCCCACGACGGGTCCGCGGCGTACATCACGAACTGGGCTCCATTGCTTGACCGGCTGCGCCATCGGCGAGGTCCTCGGGATGGTCCTCGGCACCGCGCTGGGACTGCACAACGCAGCCACGGTGGTCTTGTCGGTGGCCTTGGCCTTCGTGTTCGGCTACGGCCTGACCATGCGCGGACTCATGCGCTCCGGCCTGGGCCTTCACCAGGCGCTCGGAGTCGCGCTGGCCGCCGACACCGTCTCCATCGTCGTGATGGAGATCGTCGACAACACCGTCGTCGTCGGCATCCCCGGTGCCATGGACGCCGGCCTCACCAGCGCGTTGTTCTGGGCCTCACTTGCGGCCTCGCTGGTCATCGCCTTCGTGGTCACAACGCCGGTGAACCGCTGGATGATCAGCCGAGGGAAGGGCCACGCGGTGGTGCACGGGCACCACCAGTGATCCGTAGGTCGAGCGAAGCGCTCGCGCATCCGCGCCCCTGTCAGCGGTGCGACGTCCGAGGACCTGCCGGCGCTGATCGGCTCAACGGCCCGTTGGTCGGTCGCTGGTCGGGTCGACCCCGGTCGGCGTGTCGTCTGCCTGCTTCCGATACGGCGGCGCCGCCAGCCGAGCCGGTCCCCAGGCCGGGTCATGGGGTGTTCTGCGCCGCCGTCGGCGGGCGAACCCGATCACTGTCGTGAGCAACGCGAGCGCAACCACTGCGGCCGCGCCGAGCAGAAGCAGCGTGTTCCCGTTGGTGGGCGGTTGCGGAGCCGGCGCGGCCGGCAGCGCGACCTGAGTCGCGATCGGAGTGACGGGCGTGACCGGCGCGACCGGCGCGACCGGGGCGACCCTGTAGTCGGTGCTGGTCACGCTGCCGACCGCGCCGACGGTGAGCCCGGCGGCCAGGCCGGTGGTGTCCGGCGGGGCGGGTGGTGTGGTCCAGGTGGCCTGGGCCCAGCCCGACGCCGGCGGCAGGTACGGGCTCGAGGTCCAGTAGGCCCAGGCGCCGGCCCCGTTACGGCGGTAGACCGCGAACTGGGTGACCACGGTGGAGTGGTAGCGGGCGGAGAGCGTGGTCGCCACGGTGGGCGAGGTCACCGCGGAGCACTGCCCCAGGTCGAGCCGGGGCAGCATCGTGGCATCCCCGTCGGTGTAGGCCGACACGGAGACGGTCTCGGCCGCCGGCTGTCCGCCGACGGCCGGGGCCCAGCGGTAGTTGGCTGTGTTGGTTCCGTACCCGGCGGATTGCCAGCAGTCGGGCAAGGTGCCTGCGCCCGCGGCCAGGTCACCATTGCCGAAGGTGGGTGAGGTCGCCGCAGGGGCCCGGTGTGCCGGGCCGGCGGGTCGGTTGATGACCTGCCCCACGGTGCGGACCAGCACCGTGCCGGCCTGCTGCTGCCCCGCCAACCACGACGCGAACGCGTCGAGCAGGGCGGGGTCGTTCGACAGCGCTCCACAGCCGGCGTCGCAGGTCTCGTGATGGAAGATGAACGGGATCCAGCCCCCGCCGCTGGTCTGCCCGGTGCGTACGGCCTGTTGCAGGTCGCTCAGGGTGGTCCGCGGGGTGACCTGGGCGGCGGTGCGCACGGCGTAGGGGTCCAGGGGTGGAACGGTCTCGCTGGGCACACACCCCGGGCAGACGGGCCCGTTGGCACCGATGCCGCCGACCTTGCGGGCGCTGGTGTACCCGCATGCCTGCGCGGCGGCTTGCACGGCGGGGGTGTAGGCGCCGAAGGGGTAGGCGAACGAGACCGGGTCGAACCCCCACGAAGTCAGGGTCGCGCGGTCGTTGCAGATCTGGCGGGCGGTCTCGTCCGCCGCGTCGGTAGGCAGGTTCGCGTGCGAGACGGTGTGACCACCGATCTCGTCGCCGGCCGCCGCGAGCGCCCCGAGATCGGCACGGGTCAGGTAGTCCGGCTGGTCGATGGAGCCGGTGTTGACGTAGAAGGTCCCGACCAGACCATGCCGGGCCAGGATCGCCAGCGAAGCCATCTGGTCGGCGTTGCCGTCGTCGAAGGTCAGTGACACCACCAGCGGCGGCCGTGCCGGGGCGGTCTGGGCCGCGGCAACGCCGGGCGGCACTCCCACGAGCAGGCCGAGCAAAGCCGCCGCGATCCCGCCGAACCTGACGAGCCTGCCCCAGGCAGCGCCGGCGAGACGGCCACGCGCCCGAGCGCCGCATCGACGGATGAACACCATCGTCTCCGAGGGCCATTCACGCCCGAATCACGGGCGGGCGGGGTGAACGCCTGCCGGGACCGTCTCGCACTCGCGGCGCGGCCTGCCGGGCATCCTCATGCCGAACATGCTCGTCGCGAGCGCAGGCACTGTCCTCGTGCATCTGGAGCAGACCTGCTGGGCCCCATAGGTAGGGGTCCCTCACGAACCGAAGCGCTCAGACACGGCAGACCCCGCACACCGGCCGACCGAGCTGGCTGCCGTTGATCACGCACCCAGGATGGTGTAGCCGTCGATCTGCACGCCGAGCTTGGCCGCCAGGATGGCCTGCACCTCGATGGTGCTCAGCACCCGGGCGGCTGGCGCGACCCCTCGAACACCTCGCATGAGGAGTTCGCATGAGGAGAACGAAATCCATGGGTGCGTCATGGCTGGCGGCGGGGCGAGGAGCTATGCACCCGCTCTGACCTGGGAGAAGGGCTCCTCCGACTGGACTCGAACCAGTAACCCTGCGATTAACAGTCGCATGCTCTGCCGATTGAGCTACGGAGGACCGTCGTGAACCCGGGCCTGCCGGGCTCGTCGTAGACCGTACCCGACCGACTCCGGGCGCCGTGCGGCAGGATGGGCCCCACGCCGTCGTCGGGAGGTTCGATCATGAAGATGCTGCCGTTCCTGCTGGGTATGGGCGTTGGATACGTCCTCGGGACCAGGGCGGGACGTGAGCGCTACGAGCAGCTGTCGAAGGCCTACCGCCGAGTGGCGGACAACCCGCAGGTGCAGGCGGCCGCCGGGGTGGCGCGGGCCAAGGCGGGCGAGGCGGTGCAGGCCGGCGTGGCGGTAGCGAAGGACAAGGTCGCGCCGTCGTCGAGCACGGGCCACCAGCCGTCGGCGCCCGGGCGGTCGACCACGGGTAACGGGACCGCGCGCTAGAGTCGGACGGACGGGACCATCCGGGCGCGCTTCACGGCCGTCGGGGTCGTCTGCCTCGTCGCCGCAGCGGCGATCGTGGCCTACGGGCCGTCCATCATCCTGCCCTGATCGGCCTCGGGTCACGATCGACGCGCGGCGCTGTGGGCCCTCGCCGGGTTCGCGGCACCGGGTTTCGTCGTTCAGCGGGTCGACGACGGGGCTTTCCTGTCACTGGATGCAAGCAACGACGCTTCGCTTGCACCCAGGGCTGGCGGTCAGCCCGACCCCCGCGCGCGACCCAGCTTCTCCCCCACTCCGGCCGCGAGGGTCCGGACCTCGTCCGGGTCGGTCCCCGGGTCCGCGCGCACGTGCAGCACGACGCCGCGCGCGGTGCGGCGCTGGACGAACCACGCGCCGCCGCTGGGCAGCTCGTGGTGCTGGCGGGAGTGGATGGCCCCGGTCACGCGGCGGTGCACCGTCTCCGGGATGCGACCGGGCTCCGGCAGCGCCAGCCGGCGGGGCTCGGCGTCGGCCAGGAGCACCACCCCGCCCTCGAGGTGCTCGGCCTCGGTCGCCTCGATCACCTCGAGCGCCCCCGAGGCCCACGTCGCCTTGGAGACCAGGTACCACGGCACGCGGTGCTCGTCGATCCACAGGCCGCGGTCGGTCGCGAGCACGACCTCCCCGCGGCGGCTGCGCGAGTCGGCCAGCACGCGCTCGTCGGGATCGAGCGTCCCGGTGAACCCCTCGGGCGTGGGCTCCCGCCCGGTGAGCAGCGCCGCGAGCCGGCTGCCTAGGCCGACCACTGGCCGCCGATCGCCTGGTCGCGCAGCGCCTTCTTGTACTGCTCGAGGGCGACGAGGTCCCCGAACAGCGCGTGGTACTCGTCGGCGTCGGTCACCGGCGAGATGCGCTGCAGCCGCGACTTGATCTCCGCGACCTGCCGCTCGACCAGCGCGCCCTGCAGCGCGGTGAGCATCGAGGAGACGTAGCGGTGGTCGTCGGCCTCGCGGGACTGCATCGGTTCGACGGCGAGCTCGGCGACCAGCCGTCCGTACCCGGGCGGGGTCACCTGGTCGGTCACCGCGGAGAGCCAGCTCGACCCCGAGTACCCGCTCGCCGTCCCGCCGGCGGCGAGGATCGCCCGGTGCACGGCGAGGTAGGCATCGTGGCTGAACGCGTCCTCGGGCAGCGTGTCGTAGACCGGCCCGGCGAGCCCCGGGACCTGCAGCGCGGCCTTGAGGACCTCGCGCTGCACACGCAGCCGCGGGTCGTCGCGCGCGGGCATCGGCGGCCCCTCCGAGCCCGAACCCGACGACGCCACCGGAGCCACCCGCCGTCGTCGGGACCCCTGCTGTGCGCGCGCGTCGACGGGCTGCCCGGCCGTCTCGCGCACCCGGCGCACCACCTGCGCCTCGTCGGCCCACCCGGTCCACCCCGCGAGCCGCCGCGCGTAGCCGTCGCGCAGCTCCACCCGCCGGATCTGCGCGACCAGCGGGACGGTGCGCTGCAGCGCGGCGGTCTGGCCCTCGACGGTGGACAGGTCGTAGGCGTCGAGGATGGAGCGGATCGCGAAGGTGAACAGTGGCGCGCGTCGGGCCACGAGGTCGCGGACCGCGACGTCACCGCGCGCCTGGCGCAGCTCGCAGGGGTCCATGCCGTCGGGCGCGGTGGCGATGTAGGTCTGCGCGGAGAACTGTTGGTCGCCCTCGAAGGCCTTGAGCGCGGCCGCTTGACCGGCCTGGTCGCCGTCGAAGACGTAGATGACCTCGCCGCGGTCGAACGAGTCGTCCATCAGCAGGCGGCGCAGGACGGCCACGTGGTCCTCGCCGAAGGCCGTGCCACAGCTCGCGACGGCGGTCGCGACGCCGGCCAGGTGCATCGCCATGACGTCGGTGTAGCCCTCGACGATCACCGCCTGGCGGGTCTTCGCGATCTCCCGCTTGGCCTTGTCGAGGCCGAAGAGCACCTTCGACTTGTGGTAGACGGGCGTCTCGGGGGTGTTGAGATACTTGGCCTCGATGCGGTCGTCGTCGAAGAGCCGCCGGGCCCCGAACCCGACGACGTCGCCGCCGAGGTCGCGGATCGGCCACAGCAGCCGGCGCTGGAACCGGTCACGGTGCCCCCGCTGGCCGGGGACGGAGAGGCCGGCCTTCTCCAGCTCGTCGAGGGTGAAGCCCTGGGCGAGGAGGTGCTTGGTCAGCTTCTCCCAGCCAGCCGGCGCGAACCCGCAGCCGAACGACTCGGCCGCCGCCTGGTCGAACCCGCGCTCGGCGAGGAACTGCCGGGCGGTGTTCGCCTCCCCCGGCGCGCGGAGCTCGGCGGCGTAGAACTCGGCGGCGAGCTTGTTGGCGGCGAGGAGACGGCTGCGCGTGCCCCGGTCGCGCTGGACGCTCGACCCGCCGCCCTCGTAGGTGAGCCGGTAGCCCACGCGGTCGGCGAGCTTCTCGACCGCCTCGACGAACCCCAGCTGCTCGATCTTCATGACGAAGTCGATGACGCTGCCGTGCTCGCCGCAGCCGAAGCAGTGGAACGTGCCGTGGCTGGGGCGCACGGAGAACGACGGCGTCTTCTCGTCGTGGAACGGGCAGAGCCCCTTCACCGAGCCCGGCCCGGCGGGGCGCAGCGCCACGTAGTCGCCGATCACCTCGTCGACCCGGTTCCGGTCGCGCACCTCCGCGATGTCGGAGTCCCGGATCCGTCCCGCCACGGCGGAGAGTTTACGACGGCGGGCGCGGGCACCGGGGGTGCGTGCGCCAACTCGGGCGGTCCGCGGCGCCCGTCATGATCCGAAGGCACCTCGCTCGACGACGACCCGGTCGATCTCGCCCTCCCCGGCCACCTGGCCGTCCCCGTCGACGGCGCGCACGGAGAACGTGAGCCGACCCTTCTCGTCGGGCCCGGAGAGGACCTCGGCGGTGCACCCGATGGTGCCGCCGACCGCGGTCGGCCGGCGGTGCTTGACCCGGATCGCGGTGCCGACCGTGGTGCGGCCGTCGTCGAGCAGCCCCGCCGCGACCTGGACGGTCGCCGCCTCCAACCAGGCCACCAGCCGCGGGGTGCCGAGCACCGGTACGTCACCGCTGCCGAGAGCGATGGCGGTGTCCTCGTCGGTCACGTCGTGGAGCATCGCGGCATCATAGGTGCGCTGCGCAAACGGGACGTACTTGTTCCGGTAGCCGCTCGGTGTGACGTAGCGGCCGACGAAGGTCACGAGGTCGAGCCCGCTCGCCGTCGGCCAGCCGGGATGCGGCGGGATGATGGTGTCGGCCGCGGCGTCGATCACCGCGGTCTGCGTGTCGCTGAACCGGATCGCGTGCTGCGGCCCGCCCACACGCGGTCGGCCGGTCTCGACTTCTCCCCCAGCGCGCCGTCCATTCGTCTCCTCCTTCGTCGTCGACGTGTGCGTGCGTTTCCGTGCCTGGACACGGAAACGCACGCACACGCGCGTCAGCGCAAACTGCGTTCGTCGACCACGCGCCGCGACTTGTGCTCGGCGCGCTCGAGGCTGTTCGCGTCGACCGACTCGAAGGTCACGCGGACCCCGAGGAGGGATTGCAGCCCGGAGCCGGTGGAGCGCTCGAACGCGTCGCGCTGCCCTTCCGGGTACAGACATTCCGCGCGGACGATCATCTCGTCCATCGAGCCGGTGCGCCGGACGATGATCTGGTGCTCGCCGCCGTACCCGTCGACCCCCCGCAGGTAGTTGTCGACCTCGGTCGGGTACACGTTCTCGCCCCGGATGTGGATCATGTCGTCGATCCGGCCGTAGACGCCCTCGGGCAGCTTGGGGTACGTGCGCCCGCAGGGGTTGTCCTCGAGGACCCAGCGCGTGAGGTCGTTCGACGCGAGCCGGATCATCGGCTGCGAGGTCCGCTCGAGGTGGGTGTAGACCGGCGTGCCCTCGCTGCCGTAGGGCACGGTCCGGAACGACGACGGGTCGCACACCTCGTGCCAGACGATGTCCTGCCAGAGCAGCATGCCGTCCGGGGTGCCGGCGGTGGCCGACGCCGACATGAACGGCGTCATCTCGGCCATCGTCCCGCAGTCGATCACGGTGGCGCCGAAGGCGTCCTCGATGGCCTTCCGCACGGCCGGCACGGACGCGCCCGGCTCGCCGGAGAAGAACATGACCCGGAGCTCGAACTCGCGCGGGTCAACACCCTCGGACTCGGCCACCTCCGCCAGGCGCAGTGCGTAGGACGGAGTCGCGTAGAACGCCGTGGGCTTCGTCCGCGCGAGCCAGGTGACCGCCCGCGCCGTCATGCCCTGCGCGCCCGCCCCGAAGGGCAGCACCCGGCAGCGCAGCCGCTCGGCGCCGGCCAGCGCGCCCCACGACCCGAGGTAGAGGCTGAACAGGGCCGCGACGAAGACGGTGTCGCCGGGCCGCACACCCATCCCCCAGAGGATGCGGGCGTGGTTGTCGGCGATCACCTCCCAGTCCCGTCGGCCGATGGCGAACGCGGTCGGCGCCCCCGTCGTGCCGGAGGTCCCGTGGATGTGGTGGATCTCGGACGAGTCGCAGCACAGGTAGTCGCCGAACGGCGGGTGGTCCGCCTGGGACTGCCGCATCTCCGCCTTGGTCACCACCGGGACCTGCTCGAAGGCCTCGAACGAGGTGATGTCGCCGGGCTCGAGCCCGGCCGCGTCCCACTTGGTGCGGTAGAAGGTCGACGTCGAGTACGCGTACTCCATGACCTCGCGCAGGCGCACCAGGACCGCCGCGTCGCGCTCGTCGGGGTCCATGGTCTCGCGCACCGGGAACCAGTAGGGCGAGTCCGGGTCGGGCAGGTGGTCCTGGTCGTACCTCGCCGGGAACCGCCACTGCTCCATCTCGGCCATGTCAGTTCCAGTCCCGACGGCGGGCGACCTCGGCGTCGTTCCACGGCGTGAGCGCCTGGTAGTCGGGCACGAACCCGAGGCCCTTGCCCGAGTCCGGCGACGGGGCGTCCTGGGTGGTGACGACGTCCACCACGGCCGGCGCGTTCTCGAGCGCCCGGCGGATCGCGCCCTCGAGCTCCGACGCCTCGGTGACGCGCTCGCCGTGCGCCCCGAACGCGCGGGCCATCGCGGCGTAGTCGGCGTCGGAGAGCTCGGTGCCGACGACGAGGCCGTAGTTCTCGGCCTGGTCGTAGCGCTCGATGTTCCAGGCGCGATTGTTCGAGACGATCACGACGACCTTCGCGCCGTGCCGCACCGCGGTGTCGATCTCGGTCGCGGTGATGCCGAAGGCGCCGTCGCCGGTCACCGCGACGACGGGCCGGTCCGGGTAGGCCAGCGAGGCCGCGATCGCGAACGGGGTGGCGACGCCGAGGCAGCCGAACGCCCCGGCGTCGAGGTAGCGGGCGCACCGGGTGATGCCCAGTCGGGCGAACGAGAGCAGGTCGCCGCCGTCGGCGATCATGATGGCCTCGCCGAGGTCCAGTGCGCTGCCGTCCAGCGCGTCGAGGGCGCCGAAGATGCGGTTCGGGTGGATGTGGCCGTCGGCGCCGTTCTCGGTGGTGTGCAGGGCCTGGCGGTACTCCTCGGCGCGCTTCCGGTGCTTGGCCTTGAGCTCGTCGCGCCACGACGTGTCGGGGGTGTGGTCCTTCAGCGCGTCGGCGATCGCGGCGAGCGCGGCGCCGGGCTCGGCGAGGATCTCGACCTCACCGCGCCGGTTGTCGATCAGCTCGCTCGCGGTGTCGGAGATCCGCACGACCTTCGCGTGCGCGAACACGGCCGGCGACCCGAACCCGAGCTGGTAGTCCAGCTGGCGTCCGACGGTGATGAGCAGGTCGGTGTCGCGCATGACCGCGGACCGGGCGCTCCCGACGGCGGCCGGGTGCGAGTCGGGCACGAGGCCGCGGCTCTCCTGGGTGTCCAGATACGCGGCACCGCTCGCGTCGAGCAGGCGGACGAGCTCGGTGCCCCTATCGGCGTGCTCCCCTCCTTCGCGCGCCCCGCGACCCGAGATCACCGCGGGCTTCGACGACGCCCGCACCAGGTCCGCGACCGCGGCCACGTCGTCGGGATGGGGCTGCGGACGACGCCTCGGCTTCGGCCGCAGGTGCTCGGGTGTGACGAGAGCCGGGGGCACCTCGCGGCGCAGCACGTCGGTCGGGATCTCGAGGTACACCGGCCCCGGCTCGCCGCGGTCCCCGGAGGCGCGCGCCCAGGCCTCGTCGAACTCACGCAGCACCTGGTCCTCGCTGCGCAGCGTGCGCGAGAGGCGGGTGACCGGCTCGAGGATCGCGGTGTGCGGGATGTCCTGCAGCGGTCCCATGTTCGACTGCGGGATCGGCGGGCAGCCGCCGATGAGCAGCAGCGGGATGCGCGACACCGACGCGTTCGCGACCGCGGTGACGGTGTTGGTGACGCCCGGCCCGGCGGTCACCATCGCGACCGCGGTCTGCCCGGTGAGCTCGGTGTGGGCGTGCGCCATGTGCACCGCCGAGCCCTCGTCGCGGACGTCGACGATGCGGACGCCGCGCCGCGCGAGCTGGTCCCAGATCGGCTGGATGTGCCCGCCCTGCAGCCCGAACACCCGGTCGACGCCGTGCTCGGACAGGAACCGCGCCACGACCTCGGCGACCTGCACCGGTCCTGCGTTTGCCATGGCACCCTCCCCGTCGAGGTGGTTCTGCGGCCCGCTGGCCCACGGTGACTGCCGGCACGGCCATGGCCATTCTGGTCCGGGCAGAGCCCGGAGGGGTGGGATGAGCGCACTACCGCAGCTGCCTTCGCGGACCGAGCGGGTGATGGGCGAGGTGCTCTTCCAGGGCGGGGCGCCGGCCTGGGTCTGCGAGGACCACGCCGCGATCCTCGAGGCCATCCGCGACCGCGACGGCGACGCCGCCGAGGCCCTCGCCCGCCGCCACGTCGAGCACGGGGAGCAGCTCATCCTCGACGATGGGCGAGGCCGCGACCGGGTCCGGCTAGGGTCACGCCTCCGTCGTGGTCGCCTCGCGGTGCACTCCGAGCAGGTGGCGGTAGGCGGCCGCGCTCATCTGGTTGAACCCCTGCTCGTCCTCGGTGGTCTCCCGGCGCACCTTGCCCGGCACCCCCGCCACCAGCGAGCCCGGCGGCACCGTCACGCCCTGGGAGATCACCGCGCCCGCGGCCACCACCGAGCCCCGCCCGACGGTCGCGCCGTTCATGATCACCGCGCCCATCCCGACGAGGCAGTCGTCCTCGACGGTGCAGCCGTGCACCACGGCCCGGTGCCCGACGGTCACGTTCTGCCCCACCGTGCAGGGGAAGCCCGGGTCGGCGTGCAGCACGGAGCCGTCCTGGATGTTGGAGCCTCCGCCGATCGTGATGGTGTCGTTGTCGGCCCGCACCACCGCGCCGTACCAGATGCCGACATCGGGCCCGAGCGTCGCGCGGCCGGCCACGACGGCGCCCGGGGCGATCCAGGCGGTGGGGTCGACCTGCGGGGCGTGGCCGTCGACGGTGACGAGCAGCGAGTCCATGGCGGACATCGAACCAGCCCGGTCCCGAGACACGGCCCCCGGCGACCGTGATCCACATCCCTGGAACAGGGATGTGGAGCACAGGCCAGCTCGGTCTCAGACGTCGGCGCCGGCCGGCTCCTCGCGCGGCACGGGGATCGCCGGGTCGCCGTCCTCGTCCGCGTCGCCGGTATGGGCGTTCCCGCTCGGGTCGGCCGCGGCGTCCGACGAGGCCTCGTCCGGGTGGTCGGGCTGGAGGACCTCGCCGGCCCAGCGGGTCGGGTCGGGGGCGGAGGTGACCACGACCGGCACCATCGCCGGCGGCGGGGCCGGCTCGTCCGCGACGGCCCGATCGGGCTCCGCGACGGACTCCTTCGGGACCACGGGCTCCAGGCCGGGGAGCCCGTCCAGCCCGAGCGGACCCGCCGTCGGGCGCACCGGCTCGAGGCCGGGGAGCCCCTCCGGGCGGGGAGCGCCCGCCGTCGGGTGGACCGGCTCGAGCCCGGGCAGGCCCTCGGGCGCGACGGCGGGCACCTCGGGCGCCACGGGCCCGATCAGCCACCGCCCGTCGACCGGGCGACGCTGCAGGCTCGGGCCCGCGGTGAGCGCCTCGACCGGCACGGCCGCCATCTTCTGCCGTGCCCGTGCCACCGATCGCGAGGTGCCCGCCACCACGACGGCCAGCACGAGGCGGTCGCCGTGCGGGTCGGGGACCTCCCGGAGCAGGTGCACCCGGCCGTCGGGGGTCTCGACGGCCATGGTGGCCTCGAACGCCGGCTTCGTCCCGGTGACCGCCCAGGCCGCGCGGGCGAGGTCGGCGTGGCCGGCCCCGAGCAGCTCGAGGTCGGTCAGGTCCCCGTCCCGGCTGCAGGCGTCGAGGACGAGGCCGCTGCCGAGGTCGACGAGGGTCGCAGCGACCACCCGCCGATCCTCGAGCAGCGACGCCAGCACCGTCGAGAGCCCATCGGCGCGGACGCACGTGATGTGACGGTGCCGTCCCACGTCAGGCGGTCAGCGACGGCCGGCCTGCTGGTAGTACCCCTGGTCGACCGCGCTCGGGCCGACGTCGGGGCCGTCCATCGTGAAGCGCTGCGCGATCATGCGCAGGTCGCGGCGGGCCATCGCGAGGTTCGCCTGCTGGCGGTTGAGGACGAGGTAGAAGAACACCTTGTCCTCGTCGTTGCGCGAGTAGACCGGCCGGATCAGGTGGTACTGCGTGTCGAGAGTGATCAGGATGTCCTCGATCGTCTCGCGGAGGCCGAGCTTCTGCATGACGTCGAACTTGGCGCGGACGACCTCGGAGTTGCCGGGGGCGGCCACGTCGAGGTCGAACTCCGCGCTGCCGCCGCGTGAGCCGAGGGTCATGCCGCTCTCGTAGTCGACGATCGCGACCGCGAACGCTCCCTTGATGTTGGTCGCGGCGTTGAGGACGTAGTCGATGTCAGCCATGGGGGTGATTTCTCCATCGGGGTGGCTTGGATCGGGGGACGACGGGAGTCAGGACAGACGACGTAGTCCGTCGATCAGCCGTCTCAGCACGGAAGGCTCATTGTTGAACGCTGCCGTGCCTGCCACGGCGGCCGCGGGGTGGACCGCCGGGACGTTTCGGGGGGTGGCGGACAGGCCCGAGGGCATGTGCGCGCCGGGGTGGCGCAGCGGGAGGTCCGGGAGGCCGGCCTCGTCGGACCCGGCGTCGTCGGACTCGGCCTCGTCGGGCTCGGCCTCGTCGGAAGGGGTCTCGTCGGAAGGGGTCTCGTCGGAAGGGGTCTCCGGGGGGTCCGCCGTGTCCGCGGAGCCGTCCTGCGGCGCCGCCGCGGACTCCAGGGTGACGACGGGAGCGGGCATCGGCGCCGGCATCTCGGCGGTGTCGTCCTCGGGCACGGGCGAGGGTGGCGGCGGTACGACGACGACAGGCGCGAACAGGCCGGCCTCACGCGGCGCGGGCACCGCGGGCGCGGGCGCGTCCTCGGCCGAGGTCCGGGCAGCCGGGACGACCGCCTCGGCGGACGCGACGGTGCCCGAGACGACGGGGTTCGGCCCAGTGGGCGGGCCCAGCTCGGGGGTGTCCGGCCGCTCGGAGCGACCCGACCACCAGACCGCCTGGCGCTCCGTCAGGGGCAGCCGCGGGGAGGAGGGCTCGTCCGCGGCGGTGTCCGTTCCGGTCGGGGGCGAGCCCACCCGGCGCGCTCCACGGACGGTGGACCCCCGCGGCCGACGCGGGAGCCCGGAGTCGTCGAGCGCGCCCCGGTCGCCCTGCGAGGGGGTGCCGGCCTCCGCGTCGCGCCGCGGCGACGGGAGCTCGCGCGGCCACTCGTCGGATCGACCCACCGGCGCCGGCATGGCGGCCGGGAACCCGCCGGTGGCGGGGCCCGCCGCGGGCCCGTCCGTCGCGGCAGCGCCTCGGGACGGGGGCCGCCCGGAGTCGGGCGAGGTCGCGAACCACGACGAGGGCGACGCGGCGGACGCCCGCAGGGGCCCCCGCGAGGTGAGGCGCGCCGCACCAGTGGAGGACGACGAGGCCTCCGGCGACTCCTCCGGCTGCGGGGAGGAGGCGGACGAGGGCGTGAACCACGAGCGGCCGGGCGCGGGCTCACCGGCGGTCGACGACCGCGCCACCGACGAGCGCTTCACGGGTACGAGCGACGACGGTCCGGCCGGCGCCGGTCCGGCCGGCGCCGGTCCGGCCGGCGACGAACCGACGGGCGACAGGACCACCGGCGCCGAACCGCCGGGCGACGGGTCCGCGGGCTTGGCCGAGAAGCGCTCGGCGAGCGTGGGCATCGACGGCGATGTCCCGCTCGTCGCGGGCCGGGACGACGTGAACGGCTCGGACGGCCTGGAGGACGTGGCGGGCCGCAACGGTGCAGGTGACTCGGGGCCGGAGGTCACCGCCCGCGGGCCGGGGACCGCCACCGGCGCTCCGAGCCCCGCGAGTGCCCGCCGCGCCCAGGCGAGGTTGCCCCGAGTGCGGTCGATGCGCACCGTCACCCACACCGGCTCCCCGGCGTCGCGCTCGGGGGCGACCAGACGCACCAGGTGGAAGGCGGTCTCGGTGGTCAGGACGAGGTCCTCGAGGTCGTGGCAGCGCTCGTGGCAGACGTCGGCGACCCGCCGCGCCCAGCCCAGGACGGCCAGGGCCGGCCCGGGCGCTCCGCCGGACTCGCCACGCACCCGCTCGCCGTCGACGTCCAGGGCGAGGACGTACTCGGCGCCCGGCAGCACGGCGAGCCCCTCGACGAGACGGGTGAGCGGTTCCGGGCCGGTAGCGCGTTCGGGGTCGACGGGGGCCGGTGCCGCCCACCCGTGTGCGACCAACGCCGTTCCTCACTACCGCCGGGGTCCTGGACCGGGGAACGGTAAGGATCGCCCCCCGTGACCGGCAACGGCTCCGTTCAGCCTATCGAGGGACCGTTCCTCCGAGGCGGACATGACTCTGCGTCCTTGCTTCGTGTCGCGTCGGGACACGCCGGGGAACTAGACCGTCCGTAAGCGGAGGAACTGCGTCCGGGTGTCACGCGGTGCCCGGCAACCAGCCGGTAGGACGCCGCCAAGAAAACCAAGGCAGACTAGGTTGAACGGCCCTTTCTCCGCGTCCGGACGGCAGGGCCAGCGCGGGTGACGACGCGGGCACCGATCGCGAAGTGCACCGATTCGGACGAGTTGAAATCCTCCGGTCGCCGCATCGAGAACGACCGCTCGCCGTGATCACCCGAGGCTCCTCCGTCAGCGGACCGGGGGCGTGCACGCGACCTCGGCCAGGACGGGGTCGCGGGGATACCGCAGCGCGGTCCGTGAGGGGGCGCCCAGGAGGTTCTCGCGGAACCGCGACCACGTCAGCGGGGCCGACACCGAGTCCTCGAGCTCGCGGATGGCCGGGCACTGCAGGGCCCGGGCGGCGGCCGCGACGTCGTCGGCACGCACCGCGCGGTCGTCCGGAGGCACGCCGTCGCCCCGGGCGACCGACCACGCCGCGGGCAGGTTCTTGTCGTGCCCGACGCGGCCGTCGGGGACCATCGTCGTGTGGGCCGCGAGCGGCTCCGCGAGCCCGACGGTGTCGGTCACGCGGACGTCGAGCGGGGTCAGCGCGCCGGCCGCGCCGAGGTTGAGGAAGACCATCCCGCTGGGCTGTCCGGGCGCCAGCGGCACCGTCTCCCACTCCGGCCCCGCGGGCCCCTTGCCGCGGGCCTGCAGGGCCAGGACGGGCACGGGGCTCTGCGCGATGAGCTTCGCACCCCCGGCCACGTACGGGTGGCCGCGGTAGTCGTCCGACGTGAGCGGGTGCGGGGTCCCGAGGAGCTGGACGTAGAAGTCGCGCTCGTCGGCGATGCCCGACGCCTGGATCCCCTCGTAGTTGGGCCGCGCGTGGGTCCCGACGGCGAGCGCCCACACCAGCAGGGCCGCGAGCGGGAGCACCGTGCGGCGGCGCACCGGCAGCGCCATCACGGGCAGGAGCAGGCAGAACACCGACGGCAGCAGCATCCGGGCGTGCATGAAGTCGCCGCCGACGCGCACCACGTAGAGCACCGTCGCCAGCCCCCCGACGACGGGTGCCAGCGCGACCGCCGCGGTGCCGGCGCGGTCCCACGACCGCGTGGCGCGCACCGTCGGGGCGGGGGCATCGGCCGGGGGGAGTCCGCCGGCCGCCACGCGGCCCCGGCGCCGGGCCCACCACTCGCTGCGGGCCATCCGGGGCCCGACGACGCCGGCCGCGGCAGCCAGCAGCAACAGCGCCGCGACGAGGAGCCAGTACGTGGCGACCGTGTCGCGCAGGTAGGAGTAGCCGCGGCCCCACCGCGCGAGCCCGGCCTCCTTCGCCAGCGCCGTGGACGGCAGCAGGAGGCCGTAGTAGCCGGCGCGGAACACCTCGTACCCGGCGGTCGGTGCGACGGCGAGCGCGCCGAGCCCGACCACGCGCAACCACCCCCGCCGGTCGCGGGGCTGTTCGAGCACCCCGAGCGCGAGCCCGGCGGCGGCCGAGACGAGCGCGAGGTCGGGACGCACGAGCGGGCCGAGCCCGACGACGAGGGCGGTCGGCCACGCCGGCCCGGGACGCCGGCGGGCCCCGCGCGGGACGAAGAGCCGGGGCTCGCGCTGGGAGCGCCGCACGAGCAGCCACCAGGTGAACGCCAACCAGCAGAACGACAGGCCGGTCTCGAGACCCGAGGTGCCGAAGTCCCAGAACGGGGGCATCGCGAGCACGACGAGCCCGCCGGCCGGCACCACCACCCGCCCGAGCCCGGTGAGCCGGCGCGCCCCGTCGAGCGCGAGGCCCAGCGCGGCGGCGGAGAGCACCATCCCGGCGCCGACCGAGGCGTACTCGAGCCGCACGGGCAGCCGGGCGAGCCCGAGCAGCACGACGGTCCACAGCGTCGAGGTGTTGGTCTCGACGCGCTCGCCGACGTTGAACACCGGTCCGTGCCCGGCGAGGATCTGCCGGACGGTCCGCAGGAAGATCAACCCGTCGTCGGACATCCAGCGCCGCTGCCACATCAGCACCAGGTCGAGCACGACGGCGAGGCCGAGCAGGACCGCCGTCGTCGTCACGGGTCGGCGCCGGGCACGGCCCGCGAGGTCCCCGGTGAGCTCGACGGCGCGAGTGGTCGCGGCGGCCCCGGGCCGCCGGGACGCCTCCGGGGCCTGCCCCGAGCCGGCGGACTGCGCGGTACCCGTCCCGGCCGTCTCGGCCGTCACCGATCCTCCTCCCGCCGATTCCGCCGTCATCCCGGGACCAGCCGCCGCGGCCCGTCGGCGCCGCCCGGACTGAGCCGCGCCGACCACGAGCGGGCCTGCGCGTCGGTGAGGACCGCGACCTGGTCGACGACGACCCGCAGCCGGGCGGCAGCGTCCCCCGCAGCGTCCCACGACGGACGGAACGCGGGGCCGAGCGCGTCCGGCGCGCCGTCGTGCAACCGCCCGACCAGGTCGCGCAGCAGCTCGCGCTCCCGCGCCTGCGCGGCCCGCCGCGCGGGGTCGGACATCACCCAGCGCACCGCCGCCGCCTTGAGCAGCGTCACTTCGGCGCGCGCCCATGCGGGAACCACGAGGTCGTCGTCGGGCCCCGGCATGTCCCCGGTGACCACGAGCGTCGCCTCCACCGCCCCGGAGACGAACCGGCCCACGAGGTCGCTGGTCAGGCGCTTGAGCGCCACCTGCGCGGCCAGCGTCCCCGGTTCACCGCGCCGCCCGGCCTCGCGCGCGACGGTCCGCAGCGGCGGGTGCTCGGCGAGCCGCACGGCCGCGGCCTCGAGGTCGGCGGTGGCGGCGCCGAACGCGGCCGCCGCGAGCGCGACGAGGCCGTCGTCGGGGCGGGCGAGGTGCGCGGGGTCGATGCGGCCGGCGAGGACGGCGTCCTCGACGTCGTGCACCGAGTAGGCCACGTCGTCGGCCCAGTCCATGGTCTGCGCCTCGAGGCACGGCACGGCGGCGCGGTCCACGGGCACCCCGGAACGCACCCAGCTGAACACCTCGAGGTCGTCGTCGTAGACCCCGAACTTTCCCGAGCCGTGCTCGTCGCGTGCCCACGGGTACTTCATGCAGGCGTCGAGGGTGGCGCGGGTGAGGTTGAGCCCGCGGCAGCGCTCGTCGTCGAGGGTCTTGGGCTCGAGGCGGGTGAGCAGCCGCAGCGTCTGGGCGTTGCCCTCGAAGCCGCCGGCATCGGCCATGACCTCGTCCAGCGCGAGCTCGCCGTTGTGCCCGAACGGCGGGTGCCCGATGTCGTGGGCGAGCCCGGCGGTGTCGACGACGTCGGGGTCGAGGCCCAGGTCCTCGGCCATCCCCCGCCCGATCTGCGCGACCTCGAGGGAGTGGGTGAGGCGGGTGCGTGGGACGCCCGTGATCTCGGCGTCCTCCCCCGGGCCTACCACCTGCGTCTTGCCGGCCAGGCGGCGCAGCGCCGCGGAGTGCAGCACCCGGCCGCGGTCGCGGGCGAACGGCGAGCGCCGGTCCCGCCCGCCCTTGGGCTCCTCGGGGCAGAACCGCTCGCGCCTGGTGCTGGTCACTGCAGGCTCGGGTCGGAGAAGTCCGAGGAGGCGTGGGCGAGGTGGTAGTAGAGCAGTCCCGCGGTCTCGCGGACGATGTAGAAGAGCTGGGTGCGCCGGGTCTGCGAGACCGGGCCGCCCTTGGCGGGCGAGGTGGTGGCGTCGAGTCCGACGTCGCGGGCCATCGTCCGGGAGCGCAACGAGTGCCAGGGGTCGCTGACGATCACCGCCGACGTCCAGCCGCGCTGCTGGGCCACCGACCCGACCGCCTCGAAGCTGCCCAGCGTGTCGCGGCCCTCGTCGACCGGGAGGACGTCGCGGTTGGGCACGCCGTGCTCGGTGAGCCAGCGGTCGCCGCTCTCGGCCTCGGAGAACTGGTCGCCGCGGGCCGCGCCGCCCACGGTGACGATGCGCGGCGCCACTCCCTGCTGGTAGAGCGTGAGCGCGTGCTCCAGGCGGGCCTCGAGCACCGGGGAGGGCCTGCCGTCGTACTGGGCGGCGCCGAGCACGAGGATCATGTCGGTGGGGGTGCGCTCGTCGACGCGCCCGAGCTCCCAGACGCGGAACGCGGTGCCGCCCACGAGCAGCAGGCCGACGACGATCGCGCCGACCACGACTCGGGGCGCCCAGGTGAGGGCGGCGCGGGGGCGGCTGCGGGTCCGGGTGGGTGCCGTTGCGCTCCTCGTCATGCGCCGATCTGCCCGCGCCCGGCTGAGAGCGCCGCGGGCCGGCGACCACTGCGAGCGGCGATGACCTCGGCGACGATCGACACGGCGGTCTCGGCCGGGGTGCGCGCCCCGAGGTCGAGACCGACCGGGCCGTGCACGCGCGCCAGGTCCGCCTCGGTAAGGCCCGCGGCGAGCAGGCGCTCCCGGCGGGCGGCCTGGGTGCGCCGCGAACCGAGCGCGCCGAGGAAGCCGCGGCCGGTGCGCAGGCCGGCGAGGAGGGCGTCGTCGAAGCCCGGGTCGTGGTCGAGCAGCACCAGCACGTCGGCGTCGGTGAACGCGGTGACGGCGGCGGTGGTCTCCTCGATCGTCGAGGCCTGGCGGAAGCCCCAGCCGAGCACCGCGGCCTGGGCCTCGAGCGCGTCGGCGATCGCTCCTGCCCCGACGACGAGCAGCGAGGGCACCGGCACCCAGAGGTCGACGAGGACGTCGGTGCCCGCGAGCTCGGTGCGGTCGGTGGTGGTGGCGCCGCGGCGCAGCAGGCCGCGCACGTGAGCCAGGGCGGCGTCGTCGAGCTCCGGGGAGCCGAGCGACCCGTGGACCTCGTCCAGCTCCGGGCCGGTGGCGGCGAGCGCCCGGGACCCGTCGGCGGGCGAGACCAGCGCCGCGGACACGCCCTGGCCCAGCGCGGCGCCCAGCGCGCGGGCCGGGTCGCCCTCGAGCGGGTGCGCGAGCAGGGTGGCGCCGCCGGCGCACGCCAGCCCGGCGGCCACCGCGTCGTCCTCGGCGACGTGCGCCTCGCCCGTCGTCGGGGCGGCGAGGGCATGGCGGGCGAGGTCGGTGGCCGCGTCGTCGAGCGCGCCCCGCAGCAGGTCCCCGCCGACGACGACCTCGCCGGTCAGCACGCCCCGCGCGGCGAGCAGCTGCCCGGGCTCGACCGTGCCGAACCCGTGCCGCGCCAGGACCCGGACGACGCTGATGGGCGCCGCCGGGTCGTCTCCTCCGGCCAGGACCTCGCTCAGCCGACTCACACCCCCAGGGTAGAGGTTCGGGGCTACGCCCCTCGTGCGTGCGTTTCCGTGCCTGGCCACGGAAACACACGCACAGGCGCCGCTAGGCGCCAACCAGCCGGGCCGCCAGATATCCCTCGAGCTGGTCGAGCGCGACGCGCTCCTGGGTCATGGCGTCGCGGTGGCGCACCGTGGCGGCCTGGTCGTTCAGCGAGTCGAAGTCGACCGTGACGCAGAACGGCGTCCCGATCTCGTCCTGGCGCCGGTAGCGGCGGCCGATCGCCCCGGCGTCGTCGAAGTCGACGTTCCAGTGCCGGCGCAGCGCCGTCGCGACGTCCCGCGCGACCGGCGAGAGGTCGGCGTTGCGCGACAGCGGCAGGACCGCGGCCTTCACCGGCGCGAGGCGCGGGTCGAGCTTGAGCACCGTGCGCTTGTCCACCCCGCCCTTGGCGTTCGGCGCCTCGTCCTCGGTGTAGGCCTCGAGCAGGAACGCCATCATCGGGCGGCCGACGCCGGCCGCGGGCTCGATGACGTAGGGCCGGTAGCGGGAGTCGGTGGCCTGGTCGTAGTAGGACAGGTCGACCCCGGAGTGGTTCGAGTGCGTCGTGAGGTCGAAGTCGGTGCGGTTCGCGATGCCCTCGAGCTCCCCCCATTCCTGCCCCGCGTTGAACCCGAAGCGGTACTCGACGTCGACGGTGCGCTTCGAGTAGTGGGAGAGCTTCTCCTTGGGGTGCTCGTAGTGGCGCAGGTTGTCCCGCGCGATCCCGAGGTCGGTGTACCAGCGGGTCCGCTCGTCGATCCAGTACTGGTGCCACTGTTCGTCCGAGCCGGGCTCGACGAAGTACTCCATCTCCATCTGCTCGAACTCACGCGTACGGAAGATGAAGTTGCCGGGCGTGATCTCGTTGCGGAAGCTCTTGCCGATCTGGCCGATGCCGAACGGCGGCTTCTTGCGCGCCGTCGACATGACGTTCGCGAAGTTCACGAAGATGCCCTGCGCGGTCTCCGGGCGCAGGTAGTGCAGGCCCTCCTCGGACTCCACCGGGCCGAGGAAGGTCTTGAGCATCATGTTGAACTCGCGCGGCGCAGTGTACTGGCCGCGGACGCCGCAGTTCGGGCACGGCACCGTCGAGAGGTCGTAACCGACCTTGCCCTCGGCGTCGGTCGATTCCAACGACGGGCCCCCCGTGCGCTCGGAGAAGTCCTCGGCGAGCTGGTCGGCGCGGAAGCGGCGGTGGCAGTTCGTACACTCGACGAGCGGGTCGGTGAACACGTCGACGTGGCCCGACGCGACCCACACCTGCTTCGGCAGGATCACGCTCGAATCGAGCCCGACGACGTCGTCGCGACCCGTCACCATCGACCGCCACCACTGGCGCTTGATGTTGTCCTTGAGCTCGACGCCGAGGGGACCGTAGTCCCAGGCCGACCGGGTACCGCCGTAGATCTCCCCCGAGGGGAAGACGAACCCGCGGCGCTTGCACAGGTTCACCACGGTCTCGATGCGGGCGCTTCCGGTAGGGGTCGGCACTTCTGTCTCCCGACGGCGGGCGCGGGCCCGCCGGACTCGCTGGGCGTCTGGCCTACCCAGCGTAGCGAGGGTGGTCCACCCGCCTGCCGGACCGGGCGGACGGGTGGCTCACTCGAGGATGCTGGCCCGATCCTCGACCTCCCCGCCGGACGCGGTGAGGCGGCGCTCGAAGGTCCCGGGCGCGTCGGTGCGGGCGGCGGAGAGGAACGGCACGACGTGCTCGCGGACCTCGAAGGGCTGCAGCGCCCGGCGGTAGTCGGTGAGCGAGGCGAACACCGCGACGAGGACCCACTCCCCCGGCTCCTCGACGGCGCGGCCGAGCTCCACCCGTTCGCAGCCGGGCTGGCGGGCGAGCAGCCCCACGGCGCGCCGGGCGCGGTCGAGGAAGTCTCCAGGCATCTCGTCGGACCCCGTCTCCCCGGGACCGAACCGGCACACCAGCAGCACGCCGCCGACCTTATCGACACCGGGTGTCAGTATCGGGAGGGAGTGGAAGACTGGGTGCGGAACCGGGCACGACGACGAGGGCGGTGGGCGACGGTGCCGACGCGAGGCGGCGGGGCGGGTCCCCGTCGGGGGTTCCGGCGGGGCGACATGCGGCGTCCGCTGCTCCCCGGGTCGGGGCTGCTGGCCGGGGTGTCACCGCTGCTGACGTTCCTGGTGGTCGTCGTGGTGTTCGCCGTGGCGGTCGTGCTCGGCGGCCCGGTCGGGGCGCTCCTGCTGGCGTTGCTCGCCGTCGGGGTCGCCGTCCTGCTCGCCGCCACGTGGGCGCGCCTGTCTCCCCCGGAGCGCCTGGCCCGCGTGCTGGTCCTGGCCGTGCTCGTGGCGGTGACGGTGGGGGTGGCGCTGCGATGAACCCCGCTGCTCTGGACCCCGCGGACGTGGGTCTGCCCGCGGACGCCGGACGCCTCTCCGTCGACTCCCCCGCCCCGCCGCCCGGGGAGACGCTGGCCGCCGCCGGCGAGCTGCTGCGCGCCCTCGCCGCCCCGGTGCGGATCGCGGTGGTGCTCCAGCTGCGCAGCTCGCCGCGCTGCGTGCACGAGCTGGTCGACGCCCTCGGGGTCACCCAGCCGTTGATCAGCCAGCACCTGCGGGTGCTCAAGGGCGCGGGGGTGGTGCGGGGCGAGCGGCGGGGCCGCGAGGTCGTGTACCGGCTGGTCGACGACCACCTCGCCCACATCGTCGTCGACGCCGTCGAGCACGCCGAGGAGGACGCGTGAGCGCGGATCGCTCCGACGGCACGGCCCGACCCACGGTCGTCCCGGGTCAGCGCGCCACGCGCCAGCGGGCCGCGATCGGCGACCTCCTCGACCAGCTCGACGACTTCCGCTCCGCCCAGGACATCCACGAGGAGCTGCGCCGCCGCGGCGAGGGCATCGGCCTGACGACGGTGTACCGCACGCTGCAGGCGCTCGCCGAGGCCGGCGAGGTCGACGTGCTGCGTACCGCCGCCGGCGAGGCGTCCTACCGGCGCTGCTCCGACACCCACCACCACCATCTGGTGTGCCGCAGCTGCGGGCGCACCGTCGAGGTGGAGGGACCCGCCGTCGAGCACTGGGCCGAGAGGGTCGCCGCCGAGCACGGCTTCGCCGAGATCGACCACACCGTGGAGATCATCGGGGTGTGCGCCACCTGCCGGGCGGCCTGACAGTCGTCGGGATCCCCGGCCCGCGCTCCATGATCACCAGGATGACGAGGCCGCAGACGCGGAGCCCTCAGGGCCTCGTCGTCGTGGTGATCATGGCCCGTGTCACCCGACGAGGTCCGCGCGCACCTGCGAGGCGGTGGAGACGACGAGCATGAGCAGCGTCCCGAGCGGATCCGCGGCCAGGCCCTCGGCCGGGAAGGCGTAGCGCAGGGTGACGTCCCACCCGGCGTCGGTGCCGATCGCGCCGAGGGTCCCGAAGAGCCCTTGACCGGCGCGTTCGGCGACCTGGCGCGGGACGTCGTCGCCGGTGAGGTCCCAGGCGACGACGCAGGTCAGCGACAGCATGGCCAGCCCCTCGACCAGCTCGATCCCCTGCACCGCGCACGGGACCTCGCCGTGCCGGAACGACAGCGCCCCGTCGTCGTCGACACGCACGTCGACGAACTTCTCGAGCGCCTCCCGGGCCGTGATGAGCAGCGTCGCGGTCGTCGCGGCCTCGCGGCTCACGGGCTCTCCTCGAGGGTCTCGGTCGCGGTGGGCGCGTCGGCCGCGCCGCCGTACCGGCGGTCGCGCGAGGCGTAGATCTCGCAGGCCTGCCAGAGGTGGCGGCGGTCGAAGTCGGGGAAGAGCGTGTCGAGGAAGACCAACTCGGCGTACGCGGACTGCCAGAGCAGGAAGTTCGACGTCCGCTGCTCCCCCGAGCTGCGCACGAACAGGTCGACGTCGGGCATGTCCGGCTCGTCGAGGTGCCGCGCGATCGCCCGTTCGTCGATCCGCTCGGGGTCGATCTCGCCGCGCGCGGCCCTCCTCGCGAGCTCCCGGGCCGCCTGCACGATCTCCGCGCGTCCGCCGTAGTTGACGCACATGGTGAGGGTGACGACGTCGTTGTCACGCGTGAGCTCCTCGGCGATCTCGAGCTCCTTGATGACGCTGCGCCACAGCCGCGGGCGCTGCCCGGACCAGCGCACCCGCACCCCCATGGCGTGCATCTCGTCACGACGGCGGCGGATCACGTCGCGGTTGAAACCGAGCAGGAAGCGGACCTCCTCGGGGCTGCGCCGCCAGTTCTCGGTGGAGAAGGCGTACGCGCTGATCCACTTGACGCCGAGGTCGATGCAACCGCGGACGACGTCGAGCAGCTGGCCCTCCCCCTGGCGATGCCCCTCGATCCGCGGCAGGCCCCGTTGGTTGGCCCAGCGCCCGTTGCCGTCCATCACGAGGGCGACGTGGTTCGGGACGAGGTCGGGCGGGATCGACGGCGGCGTGGCTCCCGACGGGTGCGGGGTCGGCGGCATGATCGTCGGGTCGCCGGGGCCGCGCAGCGGGCGGCCCGAGCGCCCGGTGCTGCTGCGCTCGGCGCGCTGGCGGAGCGGGCTCACGGGAGGGCTCCGGCGTCGTCGAGGTGCTCTGCCGGTACTGAGCGAAGGGCACCTTCGCTCGACTCTTCTGTGCGGAGGGCCCCTTCGCTCGGAACCTGGGTCGCGCCGCCGTTCTGGCGAAGGGCGCCCTCGCACGGTTCTATCGAGTGAAGGGCCCCTTCGCTCATGTCCGGCGCGCCGTCCCCGAGATCCACCCGGGGCACACCGCGGCGCTCGACCAGCGGCAGCGAGCGCAGGCGCCGCTCCAGGTGCCACTGCAGGTGGGCGGCGACGAGCCCGGCGGCGTCGCGCCGGGCGTCGGGCGGGCTCTGCTCGGCGACCTCCCAGGCGCCGTCGCGCAGCGCCTCGAGCAGCCGCCACGTCCACCACGACGGGACGACGGCGCCGCCATGCCGGCACCCGTCACACACCGCGCCGCCCGCCGCGACCGCGAACCGGTGGTGGAAGCCGTGGGTGCCCTCCGGTGCGTCCAGGGGCGTCTCCGGCTCGGTCCCGCAGCGGGCGCACTCGGTGATCGCCGGCGCGTACCCGGCGATGACCATGGCGCGCAGCAGGTACGCGTCGAGGACCAGGTGGGGGTCCCGACGGCGGCCCGCGAGACCCCGCAGCGCCCCGACCAGCAGCAGGAACAGCTCGCGCGCCGGCTCTCCCTCCTCGGGGGTGAGCCGGTCGGCGGTCTCGAGCAGCGCGCAGCCGGCGGTGTAGCGCGGGTAGTCGACGACGAGGTCGCCGCCGAAGGCGTCGATCGTCTGCACCTGGGTGACGATGTCGAGGCTGCGGCCGGTGTGCAGCTGCAGGTCGACGTGCCCGAACGGTTCCAGGCGCGCCCCGAACCGCGAGGTGGTGCGCCGGACGCCCTTGGCCGTGGCGCGCACCTTGCCGTGGCGGTGGGTCAGCAGCGTGACGATGCGGTCCGCCTCGCCGAGCTTCTGGCACCGCAGCACCACACCGGTGTCGCGGTAGAAGCTCACGCTCCCACCCTAGGCGGGCGGAGCGCCCACCTCAGAATCCCAACCGCCGCAACTGCCGCGGATCCCGCTGCCAGTCCTTGGCCACCTTGACGAACAGGTCCAGGTGCACCTTCGTGCCGAGCATCGCCTCGATCTGCTCCCGCGCCCGCGTGCCGACCTCCTTGAGCCGCGAGCCGCCGCGTCCGATGACGATCGCCTTCTGCGACTGCCGCTCCACGAAGATCTCGGCCCGGACCTGCAGGGTCTTCCCCTCGGTCATCTCCTCGACGACGACGGCGAGCGAGTGCGGCAGCTCGTCGCGCACCCCCTCCAGGGCGGCCTCGCGGACGAACTCCGCGATCATCGTCGTCTCCGGCTCGTCGGAGAGCTCGCCCTCGGGATAGAGCGGCGGGCCGGGGGGCATCTGGGCGAGCAGCAGGTCCGCGAGCAGCGAGACCTGGTCGCCCCTGGTCGCCGACACCGGCACGATCTCGGTGAACTCCGCGAGCTGCGAGAGCGCCAGCAGCCGTTCCGCGATCACGTCCCGGCCCACCAGGTCGGTCTTGGTGAGCACCCCGACCAGCGGGGTGCGGTCGGCGACCTTGCGCAGCTCGGAGACGATGAACCGGTCGCCGGGCCCGATCGCCTGGTCGGCCGGCGCGCAGAACCCGACGACGTCGACCTCGGCCCACGTCGTGCGCACGACGTCGTTGAGCCGCTCGCCGAGCAGGGTCCGCGGCTTGTGCAGTCCAGGGGTGTCGACGAGCACGAGCTGCCCGTCCTCGCGGTGCACGATCCCGCGGATCGCGTGCCGCGTGGTCTGCGGGCGCGACGACGTGATCGCCACCTTCTGCCCGACCAGCGCGTTCGTCAGCGTCGACTTCCCGACGTTCGGGCGCCCGACGAAGCAGGCGAACCCGGAGCGGAAGTCCTCGGGCCAGGGTCGGCTCACGCGTCCGCCAGCTCGGCCACGTCCTTGCCCTCCAGGCGCGCGACGATCTCCCGCCCGATCGGCAGGGCCGCCGTCGCCGCCGGCGAGGGGGCGTTCAGCACGTGCAGGACCGTCGGTTCGTCCGCCGCCGCCGCGGCCGCCGACCCGTCCTGCACGAACAGGAAGTCGTCGACCAGCGACCCGTCGGGACGCACCGCCTGGGCCCGCACCCCGGCCCGGCGCTTCACGTCGTGGGGCGGGCGGAGGTCGGCCGACGTCGTGCCGGGCAGCATCTTCGAGACCGCCTTCGCCATCGCGGCCTTCGACAGCGAGCGGTGCATCTCGCCCAGCCCATAGCGCCACTGCTTCGCGGCCAGCGACAGGAACCCGGGGTCGGTGAGGGTGCCGGCGAGCTCGCGCGGCTTCAGTGTGCGCCAGTCGTAGCCCTCGCGGGCCAGCGCGAGCACGGCGTTCGGGCCGACGTGCACCGACCCGTCGACGCCGCGCGTGGCGTGCACCCCGAGGAACGGGAACGCCGGGTCGGGCACCGGGTAGATCAGGCCGCGGACCGCGTCGGCCTGCGGTCCGCGCAGGTCGGAGTACTCGCCGCGGAACGGCACGATGCGCACCCCGGGGTCGAAGCCCGAGGCGCGGGCGATCTCGTCGGAGCGCAGGCCCGCGCACACCACGACCTGGCCGGCGAGCAGGTCCCCGCCGTCGGTGTGCACGACGACGTCGCGGCGCCGGCGCACCGTCGAGCGCACCGCCCGCCCGGTGTGCAGCGTGGCCCCGCGGGCGACCGCCAGCTCCGCCAGCCGGCGGGTGATCGCCTCGAAGTCGCAGATCCCGGTGGAGGGCACCCACAGCCCGGCGACCGCCGACACCGCGGGCTCTCGCTCGCGCACCCCCGCGGCGTCGAGCTCGTGGACCTCCACCCCGTTGGCTCGCCCACGCCGCACCAGCTCGGCCATGCGGTCCAGCTCGGAGGGGTCGGTGGCCACGACGACCTTGCCGCACTGGGCGTAGGGCAGGCCCTGCTCGGCGCAGAACGCCTTGGTCTCCGCGCAGCCGGCGACCGCGAGCCGCGCCTTGAGCGAGCCCGGCGCGTAGTAGAGCCCGGAGTGGATGACGTTGGAGTTGCGCCCGGTCTGGTGCGTGGCGAGCGAGGACTCCCGCTCGACCAGCGCGACCGAGGTGTGGCCCGCGTCGAGCAGCGCGGTGACGATGGCGAGCCCGACGATGCCGCCTCCGACCACGACGACGTCGTGGCGCGGGCTCGGGCCCGGCACGGACGATCCGGGCCTCGTACTGTGCCCACCCTGCGACGCCTCAGCCACGGTGCTCCTCTCCCCGGGCTCCCACCAGCCCCGGCTCTGCGGTCTGTTCGACCTCCCCACCATGCCCGTCCGCGGTGTGGTCGTCCGCCGCGGGGGTCGGGTCGGGGTGCCAGACCAGCAGCGACACGATCCGCATCCGTCCGCGGGCGTCCTCGCCGCCCTCGGCGCGTAGCCGCAGGCCACCGACCTCGGCCTCCGCGCCGGGCAGCGGTACCCGGCCGAGGCGCTGGGCCAGGAGCCCGCCGACGGTGTCGACGTCCTCGGTGTCGAACTCCACACCGGTCGCCTCCTCGAGGTCCTCGACCGGCAGGCGCGCGGAGACCCGCAGCGACCCGTCGTCGAGACGCTCCAGCGGGCGGTGCTCGGCGGTGTCGTACTCGTCGGTGATCTCGCCGACGATCTCCTCGAGGATGTCCTCGATCGTCACCAGACCCGCCGTGCCGCCGTACTCGTCGACGACGAGGGCCATGTGGTTGCGGGTGCGCTGCATCTCGCGGAGCAGCTCGTCCGCCTGTTTGGAGTCCGGGACGTACGCGGCCGGGCGCATGATCTCGGCGACCGCGCCCGGGTGGTCGGTCGGCGCGTGCTCGGGGTCGTTGGCGCGGGCGGTGGTGAACCGCACCATGTCCTTGAGGTAGACGACGCCGACGGTGTCGTCGACGTTCTCGCCGATCACCGGGATCCGCGAGTAGCCCGAGCGCAGCGCCAGCGCGAGGGCCTGGCGCACCGTCTTCTCCCGCTCGATCCACACCATCTCGGTGCGGGGCACCATCACCTCGCGGACCAGGGTGTCGTCGAGCTCGAACACCGACTGGATCATCGAGCGCTCGTCGTCGTCGACCAGACCGCGGGCCTCGGCCATGTCGACCAGCTCGCGCAGCTCCACCTCGTGGCTGAACGGGCCCTCGCGGAAGCCGCGGCCGGGGGTGATGGCGTTGCCGATCCAGATCAGCAGCGTCGCGAGCGGACCGAGCAGACGGACCAGCGCGCGGATCGGCAGGGCGACCCCGAGTCCGATCCCGTACGGGTGCTGCAGCCCGAGGGTGCGCGGACCCACCCCGATGAGCACGTAGGACACGACGATGACCACGACGGCGGCGATCGTCACCGCCAGGCCGTCGACCTGGACGAACTGCAGGGCGACGTAGGCGCCCAGCACCGTCGCGACCGCCTCGCACGACAGCCGCATGAGCAGCACCAGGTTGAGGTGGCGGGGCTTGTCCGCCACCACCGCGGCCAGTGCCCTCGCCCCCGTCCGCCCCTCGCGCACCAGCTGGTCGACCCGGGCCGGCGACATCGTGGTGATCGCGGCGTCCGCGGCCGCGAACACCCCGGCCAGCGGCACCAGCACCAGCGCCACGACCAGCTCGGCGGCCTGGGCCCCGGTCACGACGGGTCCGGTCCGCCGGTTTCGATGGTCGGGCTCCGCTGCCCGGCGTCTCCGGGGGGATCGTCGAGGCCGACGGTGCCGAGGAGCTTCGCGTCCGCGGCGCGCTGGCGTTCCCGGGTGAGTCGCTCGCGCTCGGCGCGGGCCCGCTCGGCGACCTCGGTACGCCAGGCGGCGAGCAGCTCGCCCTGCAGGCCGAACATCTCCTTCTCCTCGTCCGGCTCGGCGTGGTCGTAGCCAAGCAGGTGCAGCACGCCGTGCACGGTGAGCAGGTGCAGCTCGTCGTCGAGCGAGTGCCCCGCCGAGGTTGCCTGGTCCCGCGCGTAGGCCGGGCAGAGCACGATGTCCCCGAGCAGGCTGGGGCCGGACGGCGGGGCGTCGGGGCGCTTGGCGGTGTCGAGCTCGTCCATCGGGAAGCTCATGACGTCGGTCGGACCCGGCTCCTCGAGCCACCGCTCGTGGAGCTCGGACATCGGCTCGAGCTCCACGAGCAGGATCGAGAGCTCCGCCAGCGGGCTCACGCCCATCCGCTCGAGGGCGTAGCGGGCGACGTCGACGATCGGCGCCTCGTCGACGTCGACCCCGGACTCGTTGGCGATCTCGATGCTCATCGCGCTCAGCGTCCCCGGCGGTCGCGACGGGTCTGCGGCGGCCCGTTGCGGGGCGCGCTCGGGACCGCCTTGGGCCCGGTGTTCCGCGCGTCCCAGCGGCCGTAGGCGTCGATGATGTCGGCCACCAGCCGGTGCCGGACCACGTCGGAGCTCGTCAGCTCGGCGAAGTGCACGTCGTCGACGCCGTCGAGGATCTGCCGCACCACCTGCAGGCCTGACACCTGGCCGCCCGGCAGGTCGACCTGCGTGACATCGCCCGTGACGACGATCTTCGAACCGAAGCCCAGCCGCGTCAGGAACATCTTCATCTGCTCCGGCGTGGTGTTCTGGGCCTCGTCGAGGATGATGAAGGCATCGTTCAAAGAGCGGCCCCGCATGTAGGCCAACGGGGCTATCTCGATGGTGCCGGCGGCCATCAGCTTCGGCACCGACTCCTGGTCGAGCATGTCGTGCAGCGCGTCGTAGAGCGGGCGCAGGTACGGGTCGATCTTCTCGGAAAGGGTGCCGGGCAGGAACCCGAGCCGCTCCCCCGCCTCGACGGCCGGCCGGGTGAGGATGATCCGCGTGACCTGCTTGGCCTGCAGCGCCTGCACCGCCTTGGCCATGGCCAGGTAGGTCTTGCCGGTGCCGGCCGGGCCGATGCCGAAGACGATCGTGTTGACGTCGATGGCGTCGACGTAGCGCTTCTGGTTCAGCGTCTTCGGCCGGATGGTGCGCCCACGACGGGACAGGATGTCGAGGCTGAGGACCTCCGCCGGCGACGGGCCCTCCGCCTCGGAGAGCATCCGCACGGTGCGGCGCACCGCGTCCGGGTCGATCTGCTGGCCGCGGCTGGCGAGCACCACGAGCTCGGCGAACACCCGCTCGGCGAACCCGACGTCGGCCGGATCCCCGGTCAGCGTGAGCTCGTTGCCGCGGACGTGGACGTCGGCGTCGAGCAGGTCCTCGGCCTCGCGGAGGTTCTCGTCGCGCTTGCCGAGCAGCGCCAGCAGGGCGGACTCGGGGACGACGATGCGCGACTCGCCGGCGGTAGTCGCGCTCCCAAGCGTGGGGTCTGTGGGTCCCTGGCCGGTCACGTGCAGATCGGTCCTGCTTCCTGCCTGGGAGCGGCCGCCGCTCCCCGCCTCGTCGATGACCGCGATGACGTGCGGGTCGATCGCGGTGCCACTGTCGGAATCCACTCTAGCCGTCACCCCCGACACCGCTCTGCCCGCGTGAGGCGGGTCGGGCGCCCCCGAGTGCCACCACCGGGCCCTCCCAGCGGGCGCGCAGCCACCGGTCGTGGGAGGCGACGACGACGGTGCCCGGCGCCCGTCCGAGCGCCTCCTCGAGCTCCGCGGCGAGCCGCAACGAGACGTGGTTGGTGGGCTCGTCGAGCAGGAGCAGGTCGGGGCCCGACGCGACGGCGACCGCGAGCGCCAGGCGCCGCCGCTGCCCCACCGACAGCTCCCCGACCGGCGTCCCGTGGTCGCGCGGGTGCAGCAGGCCCAGGCTGCGCAGAGTGACCTCCTCGGCCACCGGCGCCCCCACCAGCGCCGCGTAGGCGGCGCCGGCCGTCCGGTCGAGCGGCCCGACGTCGGGATCCTGCGCGAGCAGCGCGACCCGTCGCCCACCCACGTCGACCCGCCCGGCGTCGGGGACGAGCCGACCGGCGAGCACCGCGAGCAGCGTCGACTTCCCCGACCCGTTCGGCCCCGTGACCAGCAGTCCCTCCCCCGCGGGCACGTCGAGGCGGTCGACGACGACGCGAGGCGCCCCCGCGGCGCCGTCCACGCGCAGCCCCCGCACGCTCACGGCGAGCCCCGCGTCCGGGGCGCCGGTGAGCGTGCCGCGGAAGCGCAGTGGCGACGGCGGCTTCGGGACGGCCTCACGCTCGGCGACCTCGAGCCGGCGCTGCGCGTCGTGCACCCGTCGGGCACGGGCCCGCTCCACCCCCGCGCCCTTGAAGGCATGGATGAACTTGTCGTTGTCGGTCGGGCCCCGCCCGGCCGCCACCGCCCGCAGGTCGATCCGGGTCCTCTCCCGCAGCCGCGTGATCTCCTCCTGTTGCGCGGCCCACGTCTCCTCCCACCGGCGCCGGCTGCGGGCCTGGTGCTCCAGGTAGGCGGTGAAGGTGCCGCCGAACCGCCGCCCGCCCTCCCCGTCGGTGCCGAGGACACCGGCGTCGAGGTCGACGAGCTCGGTGACGACGCGGTCGAGGAACGTCCGGTCGTGACTCGCCGCGACGACGACGCCGGGCATGTCCACCAGGGAGCGTTCGAGCAGGTCGAGCGCCTCGTCGTCGAGGTGGTTGGTGGGCTCGTCGAGCAGCAGGCACGCCGGGCGGCGGACCAGCGCCGCCGCGAGGGCGAGCCGGGTGCGCTGCCCGCCGGAGAGGGTGGCGACCGGGCGGGTGCGCTCGAGGTCGGCGACCCCGAGCGCGGCGGCGGTGATGTCCGCGCGCCGGTCGGCGTCCCAGGCGTCGTGCTGGATCGCCCAGGCCAGGACGCGGTCGTACTCGGCGGCGGTGTCGGTGCCGGTCGCCATCAGCTCGGCGAGGCGCTCCAGCTCGGCGACCGCCTCGTGCAGCGGGCGCAGGGCCTCGTCGAGAAGGGTCCCGACGGTGCCGGTGGTCCCGTCGAGCTCGGGCTCCTGCGGCAGGTAGACGCGGTCCTCGGGGACAGCCACCGTCCCGGCGTCGGGACGATCCCGTCCGGCGAGGAGGCGCAGCAGGGTGGACTTGCCGGTCCCGTTCTCGCCGATCAGCCCGACGCGGGTGCCGGGTGCGGCGACCAGGTCGACGCCGTCGAGGACGGGGCGCGCGCCGAAGGTGCGGACGAGACCGCGGGCGACCAGGGGCGCGGCGGTGCTGGTGGGGGCTGGCACGACGTCTCCGGGAAGCGGAGGGAGGACTCCGGCGGGCGGGAGGGCCGCGGCCGGTGGTCGGGACGTCGTCAGAGCTCCATGGCGAGATCGACGATACCGGGCGGGCGCGGGTGGTCAACGCGATTTCGGCCCGGTCCACTGCTTGCGGTCTGCCACCACTCGGCACTACGTTCCGTCTCGCAGTTGCAGTTTGCAACCAAGGGAGGATCCCCGTGCTGAAGCAGGTCGCGGACGGCGTGCTGGTCCAGGAGAGCGCGTTCTGCCGGAGCAACGCGGTGGTGGTGGAGGGCCGGGACGGCGTGCTGCTCATCGACCCCGGCGTGCTCGGCTCCGAGATGGCCGCCCTCGCGGACGACCTGGCGGGCCGGACGGTGGTGGCGGGCTTCTCGACGCATCCCCACTGGGACCACCTGCTCTGGGACGCCCGGTTCGGCGCGCCTCCCCGGTACGGCACGGCCCGCTGCGCGGCCACCATCCAGGGAGCGCTGTCGAACGCGGGATGGCGGGACCGCGTCGCCGGGATGATCCCGCCGAACATCGTCGAGCAGGTCCCGATGGACCTGCTCGGCCTCGTCACCGGTCTGCCCGCCGGCACTGCGGAGATCCCGTGGGACGGCCCCCGGGTCCGGATCCTCGAGCACCGGGCGCACGCCCCGGGTCACGCGGCCCTGCTGGTCGAGGAGTGCGGCGTACTCGTGGCCGGCGACATGCTGTCCGACGTCCTGGTCCCGATGCTCGACCGGGGCGGCACCGCGGACCCGATCGAGGACCACCTCGCTGCGCTGCGGCTGCTCGAGGGCGTGGCGGGCGACGTCGACGTCGTCGTCCCCGGGCACGGGTCGGTCGCCTCCGGCGAGGAGGTGCGCGGCCGGATCGAGCAGGACCGGGCGTACCTGCACGCCGTGCGGGACGGCCGGGTCCCCGACGACCCGCGGCTCGGCCCGTCGGCCCCGTTCGACTGGGTGGCCGACGTGCACGCCGGCCAGATCCAGCGCCTCGCCGGGACGAGCTGAGCGCTGCCGGGCGCCCGGCCGGAGAGGAGCGAGCGGCCCGCTCGCGCGCGGAGAAGCAGCGAGACTGCCGTTCGCTTCGGTCCGACGGTCAGCCCAGCAGCCCCATCACCTCGTCGCGCACGGCGTGCCAGGCCGGGGCGGTGGGGTCGATGAGCCGGAAGTGGTCGACGCCGTCGAGCATCCGCAGCCGCGCCTGCCCGTGGGCGGCGAGGGCGGCGTCGACGTAGCGGCGGCTCTGGTCGGGCGGCACGACGGTGTCCGCGGTGCCGTGCACGGCGACGACGGGGCAGGGGGCGGGGACGAGCGCGGTCGGCGAGGCGGCGGCGTAGCGGGCGGCCTGGGTCGCGGGAGGGCCGCCGAGGAGGTCGACGATCGCCCCGTCGCCGAGCCCCTGGTCGGCGCCGGTGACGAGGTCGAGCACGCCGGCCTGCGACACGACCCCGCGCGCCGCGACCCGCGGTCCGGCGCCCGGCGCGGGGGCCTGCAGGCGCGAGCGCGAGCCCGCCCACGCCGCGAGCTGACCGCCCGCGGAGTGGCCGAGCAGGACGACGCGGTCGAGGTCGAGGGCCCGCCCGGCGCGGCGGGCCACCTGGGCGGCCGGCCCGGCGAGCAGGTCGACGGCGGCGGCGACGTCGTCCAGCGTCGTCGGGAACCCGCCGCCCGCGCCCGGGGCGCCCGGGCCTCCGACGCGTCGGTACTCGACGTTGAGGGCGGCGACGTCGGCGTTGGTGAGGTCGACCGCGAGCGGGGTGCCCAGCTCCAGCCCGTACTGGGCGCGCCAGTAGCCGCCGTGGAGCACGACGACGACGGGCACCGGCCGCTCCCCGCCGCGCGGGCCGCCGCCGTCGGCCGGGCCGCCCGGTGGCAGGTGGAGCACGGCGTACTGCGACGGGTCGGGCCCGTAGCGCAGCGTCGTCGGGTCCGGCGTGCCCGGACGGGCCGGCGGGGTGGCGCCGCCGGGGCCGCTGCAGGCGGCGAGCAGGCCGGCGGCCGCTGAGGACAGCACGGTGAGCGCCGCACGGCGGTTCATCACCGGGTCGCCCACCGGGCGGTGCGGGCCCCGAGGGCACCGAGCGCGACGGCCGCGGCGGAGGAGGTGCGCAGGACGTCGGGGCCCAGGCGCACCGGGACCGCGCCGGCCTCGACCAGCCGAGCGGCCTCGGCGTCGGTCACCCCGCCCTCGGGCCCGACGACGAGGACGACCTCGCCGGCCTCGGGCAGTGCCACGGTCGCGAGCGACTCCTCCGCCGCGGCGTCGAGCAGGAGCGCCGTGGCGCCCTCCACGCGGTGGGCCAGCTGCGCCGTCGTCACCGGCTCCTCGACCCCCGGCACCCGGGGGCGCCGGGCCTGCTTCGCGGCCTCGGTGGCGGTGACGCGCCAGCGGGCGAGGGCCTTGGCACCGCGGGGTCCGTCGTCCCAGCGGGTCACGCAGCGCTCGGCGCGCCACGGGACGACGGCGTCGACCCCGGCCTCGGTCGCGAGCTCGACGGCGAGCTCACCGCGGTCGCCCTTGGCCAGGGCCTGGGCGAGCGTGATCGTCACGGCGGGGGGTTCGTCGTGGCGGCGCTCGCGGATCGTCGCGGTGACGTGTCCCTTGGCCACGGCCGTGACCTCGGCGCGGGCGCGCGTCCCCGCACCGTCGCCGAGCAGGATCACCTCGCCGGGCCTGGCCCGCTTCACGTCCGCCGCGTGCCGGCCCTCGGGGCCGTCGAGGGTGACCACACCGGACGTCGGGACCTCGTCGACCAGGAACAGCGCCGGCCGGGACCAGTCACCCCGACGATGTGGATTTACTGCCACTGGATGCAAGCAACGCCGCGTCGCTGGCACGAGGCCCGGGGCATCACCGACCCCGACCGGCCGTCTTCCGTCGCCCGAACAGCCCGTTGCGGTGCTGCCCGGAGTACTCCGGCTGCTCCTCCCCGCGCAGGGCGGCCAGTTCGCGCAGCAGCTCGGTCTGGCGGGCGTCGAGCTTCTCGGGCACCCCGACGTCGAGGTGCACCAGCAGGTCGCCCCGGCCCTCGGTGCGCCCGGACGAGCGCAGCCGGGGCATCCCCTTGCCCCGCAGGGTGTAGACGGTGCCGGGCTGGGTGCCGGGCTCGACGTGCAGCTCCTCGTCGCCCTCGAGGGTCCGTTGCGCCAGCGTGGTCCCGAGAGCGGCCGCCGTCATGGGCAGCGTCACGTGGCAGTGCAGGTCGACGCCGTCGCGCTCGAAGTAGTCGTGGGGCTCCTCGGAGACCTCGACGTAGAGGTTGCCCGCCGGTCCGCCGCCGGGCCCGACCTCGCCCTGCCCGGCCATCCGGATGCGCATCCCGTCGCCGACGCCGGGCGGGACCTGGACGGTGACGGTGCGCCGCGCCCGGACCCGGCCGTCGCCGCCGCACTGCTGGCAGGGGTGGGGGATGATCTCGCCGAGCCCGCGGCACACCGGGCAGGGCCGCGCGGTGACGACCTGGCCGATGAAGGAGCGCTGCACGTTCTGGATCTCGCCACGTCCGCCGCAGGTGTCGCAGGGCACCGGGTGCGAGCCCGCCTCGGCGCCGCCGCCGTGGCAGCGCTCGCAGAGCACCGCGGTGTCGACGGTCAGCTCCCGGGCCACACCCGCCGCACACTCCTCGAGGGAGAGGTCGATGCGGATCAGCGCGTCCTCGCCGGGCTGGACCCGGCCGCGCGGGCCGCGGCCGCCTCCGCCGCCGGCGGCGCCGAAGAACGCGTCCATGATGTCGCCTAGCCCGCCGAAGCCGGCGCTGCCGAACCCGCCGCCGAAGCCCCCGCCGCCGCTCGACGCCGTCGCCAGGGGGTCGCCGCCGAGGTCGACGATGCGGCGCTTCTCGGGGTCGGTGAGCACCTCGTAGGCGCTCTTGACCTGGTGGAAGCGCTCGGCGGCCTCCGGGTTGACGTCGGGGTGGAGCTCCCGGGCGAGCTTGCGGTACGCCCGGCGGATCTCCGCCTCGTCGGCGTCCCGGCTCACGCCGAGGATGTCGTAGTAGTCCGTGGCCACGCTCGTGTGTCCTCGTCGTCCTTCGTCGTCGTTGCGGGTGTCGGGGTACCCACTGAACGGTGCGGGGGTGGAAGCGGCGGTGTCAGTGGCCGCCCACGATCTCCCCCACGTAGCGCGCGACGGCCCGGACCGCCGCGATCGTGCCCGGATAGTCCATGCGGGTGGGACCGACGACGCCCATGCCGCCCAGCGCCTCCCCGGGGGTGGACAGCGGGCCGTAGCCGATCGAGACGGTGGAGGTCGCCCACATCTCCTCGGCCTCGTTCTCCTCGCCGATGCGGACCGTGACCTGCGCCGGGTCGTTCGACGCGGTGAGCAGCCGCAGCACCACCACCTGTTCCTCCAGCGCCTCCAGCACCCCGCGCAGCGAGGTGGCGTCGGCACCCTGACGCGCCAGGTTGGCGGTGCCGCCGAGCACCAGGCGCTCCTCGGGGTGCTCGACCAGCGACTCTACGAGCACCGACGACAGCGTCGTCAGGACCTGGCGCAGGTGGTCGGGGCCGTCCTCGGGCAGGGCGGCGACGCGGGCGGCCGCGGTGGTGAGCGGCTGCCCGACGAGCACGGAGTTCAGCAGGGTGCGCAGGTGCCCGACGTCGTCGTCGGTGAGCACGTCCCCGAGGTCGACGACCCGCTGGTCCACCCGGCCGGTGTCGGTGATCAGCACCAGCATCAGCCGGGCGGGGGTGAGCGGCACGACCTCGAGGTGGCGCACCGTCGAGCGGGAGAGCGTGGGGTACTGCACGACGGCCACCTGGCGGGTGAGCTGCGCGAGCAGCCGGACGCTGCGGCGCAGCACGTCGTCGAGGTCGACCGCCCCCTCGAGGAAGGTCGAGATCGCCCGGCGCTCCGCGGCCGAGAGCGGCTTGATCTGGGAGAGGCGGTCGACGAAGAGCCGGTAGCCCTTGTCCGTGGGGATCCGGCCGGCGCTGGTGTGCGGCTGGATGATGTAGCCCTCGTCCTCCAGGGTCGCCATGTCGTTGCGGACCGTGGCGGAGGAGACCCCCAGGTTGTGCCGGTCGACGATCCCCTTGGAGCCCACCGGCTCGTTGGTGGCCACGAAGTCCGCGACGATGGCGCGCAGCACCGCGATACGGCGTTCCTCCGCGTTCATCGTGGTCGGACCTCCTCCCGCCGGATCCGACTCTCCATCCTAGGCGAGACGCGCCCACCGGGTCGGACGTGTGTGAGTCAGGGCGGCTCAGGTTCCTCGCGGTCCGGCGCGTCAGCCGATCGCGACGGGCGCCGGGCGCGCCGCGAGCAGTCCCTCGACGCTGCGCACGACGACGCGGGCGGTCTCGGCGGTGTCGCGGTCGGCGAACGGGTCCTCGGCGCGGGCCCGCCAGCGGGTGAGGGTGGCGAGCGCCACGGCGCGCAGCTTGCCGTCGCCGACCTCCTCGTCGAGCCCCAGCCGCGCCGTCGCCGACGGGCCGCGGTCGCCGAGCAGGCGCTCGGCCTCCTCGGTGAGCCCGGTCCCGGCGCCGCGCCGGCTCGTGGGGACGAGCGGGCGGCGCCGCAGGGTCGTCAGCAGGTCCAGTTCGACGATCTCGTGGGCACCCGAGCGGGCCCGCTCCAGCGCGGCGGCGAGCGCGGTCACCGCGGCCGTGCCGGGGTCCGACGGGGGGCGCGGGACCGGCGAGGGTCGCCGGGGCACGACCACCGGCTCCTCGGCCCGGGCCCGCCGCACGAGGCGGTCGACGGCGAGCAGGGCCGCGCGGGCCTGGAAGACGTCGCGGCGGGCGAGGAAGCGCTCGTCGAGCACCGCGCGCAGCTCGTCGAGGCCGCTGCGCCGGGCGAGCTCGGCGGCCAGCGCGGCCGAGTCCCCGACGCCGCGGCGCAGTAGCGAGGTGGCGAGCCGGACCCCGAACATCCCGAACCGGTCGAGCAGGGCGAGCCGGGTGCCCTCGGGCAGCCCGGCGGCGTCCGCGGCCCGCCCCGCCGCGACGAAGCGGTCCGCGGTGAGCAGCTGCTCGTCGAGCTCGGCGCGCTCGAGGCGGGCGAGGGCGCGCAGCGCGGTGAACTCGACGCCGCGCAGCGTGCGGGCGGTCTCGGCGAGCAGCCCGGCCACCGTCGTCGTCGTGGCGCACCAGGGCCGCAGCGTGGGGTCGGAGCGGTAGCGCCGGGCCACCTGGCCCGCGGCCATGACGGCGTCGAGCCGCCCGCCGCCGACCTCGTCGGCCCGCGAGAGCACGACCAGCGTCCCCGCCGCCCCGACGCCGGCCGCGACCCGGTCGCCGTAGGCCTCCAGGAACGCGACGTCGGGCTCGTGGAGGTGGCGCACGAGGTGGACGACGACGTCGGCACCCCAGCCACCGTGCTCGTCGTCCCCGGCGCCGTCGGGCCCGTGCCCGACCCACGGCCGCGGCAGGCCCTCGAGCGCGGCGGAGTCGACCCCGGGGGTGTCGACGAGGGTGAGCTCACGCAGGTGCTGGGAGGGCCAGTCGACGTGCAGGGCGGCGACCCGGTCGAGCGGGAGCCGGTCCAGGTCGAGCACCAGGCGGCCGCGGCGGTGCAGGGCGGGCAGCTCGGCCGGGTCCGCGGGGCGGCGCCCGCCGCGGTAGACGACGCCGATCCCCGGGCTGGGCGCGTCCGCGTAGTGGGTGACGAGCCGGGTGCACTCGCCCACGCCGGTCGGGGCGATCTGCTCGCCGACCAGGGCGTTGAGCAGTGTCGACTTCCCGGACTTCACCGACCCCGCGAGCGCCACCCGCAGTGGCCCGCCGAGCCGGTCGCGGTGGGCGTCGAGCAGGGCTCGGGCGGCGGAGTCGCCGGCGAACACCTCGGCGGCGTGGTCGAGCACCTCGCGTGCGGACTCCAGCAGGGCGCTCACGACGAGGCCCCGGTGTGGGCGAGGGCGCCGGGCCCGGCGGAGCGAACGGCACTCTCGCTGCTTCTATGTGCGCGAGAGTGCCGCTCGCTCGATCCCGGGACCGCCGCGAACGACGCCCGGCACGCCTCCACCCGCTCGGCGAGCAGGTCGACCCGCCCGAGCTCGGCCCGCACGTCGCGCAGCCGCCGCTCCCGGGCACTCGTCGCGACCTCCTGCGCCGCCGCGGCCGCCGTCACCGCCTCCGCCACCGAGCGGGCGAGAATCTCGGCCTGCGCGGTGAAGTGGTCGCGCAGCGTGCGCTGGACGTCGCGCAACAGGTCGCGGGAGCGCTTGCCCGCGAGGTGCAGCACCTCCTCGGCGTGCCGGCGCACCGCCTGTTTGGCCTCCGCCCGACGACGCTGCAGCGCGCGCTTGCGCTCGTCGGAGATCGTCTTCGAGCCCAGCAGCACCCCGGCCCCCACCGAGAACGGGTTGACCAGCGCGAGCCCCGACAGCGTCGTCACCATCCCCACCATGAGCACGCCGCCGTAGGACCCGCGCATCCCGACGACGAGGCCGTTGGCGAACCCGATCCGCTCCAGCTCGGGCACCTCGATGTCGGGGACGGGGGGCAGCTCGGCGCGCACGACCATCCCGCCGGGCATCGTCTGCTCGGCCGGGCTCTCGGGGCTCGTCGTCGTCACGAGCGCCCCGTCCGGGACCCCGGGCAACCGGACGCGGACGTCGTCGCCGGAGAGCGCGAAGTGCTCGGCGACCCGCTCGGCCAGCCGCCAGGTCCGCTCCCCCGCCCACACGAACGTCGTCGCGACCGCCTCACCGATCTCCTCGGTGAGCCACGGCGCGAAGGTGTCCCAGGAGCCGCCCGGGTCGGCGGCGTCGAGGGCCTCCTCGGCCGCCCGGACGAGGTGGCGCATCCGGTCGCGCAGGTCCCAGTCGATGTCGGAGACGAGGTCGGAGACGCCGTCGGCCAGGGTCTGCTGCCAGCGCGCGCTGCGCTCCTTGAGCTCGGCGGCGCGGTCGCGGGCGGCGGTGAGCTCGGCGGCCACCTCGCGGGCGCGCTCCGGGTCCTCCAGCCCGACCCGCTCGGCCTCGAGCGCCGCACCCATCTCCGCCACGGCGCCGGCCACCTGCTCGAGGACCCCCAGCGCGATCACGGTCCCGGCCGGGTCGGCCACCCGGTCGCGCAGCCGGGCGGCGAGCGCGGGCACCCCGGACTCGGCGGCGACCGCCTCCGCCCCCGGGTCGCCCCGCTCGGCCAGGCGGCGGGCGTGCGCGGCGAGCGTCGCCGACACCGGCACCACCTCGGCGTCGAGACCGTGGGCGGCGAGGTGACGCCGGTCGAGGTCGCGGACCTCCCGCCAGCGCGGGTGCAGGTCGACCTTGGAGAGGGCGACGACGACGGTGGCGCACTGCTCGGTGGCGGCGCGGACCAGCGCGATCTCGGGGGCGGTCAGCTCCCGGGAGGCGTCACTGACGACGACGACGCCGTGCGCCTCGGGGAAGCCCGCGCGCACCGCGAGCCCGCGGGCGGAACGGGGACCGCTCTCCCCGGGCGTGTCGACGAGCACCAGCCCGTCGGCCACCAGGCCGGCGGGCAGGGTGACCTCGGCGGCGGTCCAGGTGGTGCCCGTGCCGGTACCGGCGTCGGTCTCGGTGGGCGGGTCGCCGGTGACGGCGCGGGCGAGGTCGGCCGCGCCGACCGGGCGCCGGACCTCGGTCTCGTCGTCCTCCGCGCTCGTGCCCACCAGGGTCGCCGTCGTCTCGGGGCCGTGGCGCAGGACGGTCGGCAGGCGGGTGGCGACGTCGTCGTGCACCGGGCAGATCGGGGTGCCGACGAGCTCGCCGACGAGCGCGCTCTTGCCCTGCTTGAAGTCCCCGACGACGAGCACGCGCGCCCCGGTGTCGGCGAGCCGGTCGCGGGCGGCGGTGAGCGAGGCGGCGAGGTCGGGACGCCCGTACGCCGAGGCGGCGCGCACGGCCAGCGTCGTGACCGCACGGGCCTCGTCGTGCTCGGGCCCGGCCCCAATCTGAATGCCCACCCGCCCCCCACCACGTCGACGCCCGACATCACGGCATCGGGCCTGACGTATCAGCCCGTTCGGCCGCGTGGCGGACGATAGCGGGTTGGGCCTTCGGCCTCGTGCGTGCGTTTCCGTGTCCAGGCACGGAAACGCACGCACAAGCCCGAAGGGCCAAGCTCAGTGCGCGACGACGTCGTGGGCGTGGGCCTCGTGCGCGGCGAGGACACCGTGGTCGTGCGCGTCCGGGGTGGCGGTGTCGTGGGCGAACAGCGGCCCGGCCTCACGACTGCCGGCGTCGGCGTCCCCACGGCCGGTCGAGGTCGCGTGGTGGGTCGAGCTGTCGGTGTTGTCGCTGCCGTGGTGGCTGGTGTCGGTGGCCGTCACGGTGGTCAGGGGGTTGTGGGTCGGAGTGGCCGTGGACGCACCCGACGCGGAGGTGGCGTCGCCCGCGCCGAACGAGGTGGCCGCGGAGTCCTCCTGGGTACCGGTGGCGGGGGCGGTCAGCGAGACCGCGCCGCCGTGGGAGGCGCCGATCGAGCCGCCGACCGAGGTGGCGTCGCCGGCGCCGAAGGCCGCGGTGCCGTCATGGTTGACCAGGTTGCCCTGTCCGGCCACCGAGCCGGCGCCGGTGGCGACGGGGGCCGCGAGGTTGCCCCCGACGGCCACCGCACCGTCGCCGGAGGCGACCTGCGGGTGGGTGTCGACGGTCGTGGTGACGTCGCCGTTGGCGATGATGTGCTGGTTGAGCGACGTCGTGAAGTCGGTGTCGTGGGAGTCGAACGAGTAGTTGTTCGTGACCCAGTTCAGGTGCTGCACGACCTTGTCGATCTCGGGCGTGTGCGGGTGGGGTTCCGGCGCGGGGTGCCCGTGGTGGCCGTGCTCGTGGTGGACGGGCTCGTGGTGGACGGGCTCGTGGTGGACGGGCTCGTGGTGCCAGTCGGGACGGGTCCAGTGGTGGTCGGGGTCGGACACGACGGCCGCGGTGGAGGCGGCGGCGGCGGCGCGGACGTCGTCGTCGTAGCGGGCGGCGACGGAGGCCGGCGCGTGGTCCATGACCAGCGGCAGCGCGTCGCGGGTGTCGGCGAAGCACAGGTTGTCGAGGCCGGCGGCCGCGAGGGTGCCCTGCGGGTCATCGGCGAACGCGGTCTGGGCCGAGGGGTCGCGCAGCAGGTCGAGCAGGAACTGCAGGATCGTCTTGGCCTCGGTGACGGGCATCGGGTGGCTCCTCCGTGGTCGTGGTTCTTCGGCTCTCCGGAGCAACGGGCCCCGGCGTCGAGGTGAACGCTAGGCACGCCGATCGGCCCTGCCATCGGTGTTTCCCCCGCGACTGCCGGCCCCCGGGGAGGGGGATTCGACCACCCCCATCCCAGCAACGGCACCTTCCTGACGTCTGACGTCAGGACGGCGCCGTTCACCCACCTCACCGGTCGGCCGGCCGACGAACCCGGCCTCACCGTCACGAGCCTCGACACCCACTCGGGGGGATTGCCTCAACCTCGACCTCTATTACTCCGAATGGCTCAGTATGTTGAGCTTGACTGCACGGTGGAGATGTGCGGTCGGGCGGGTGACAGGGGGAGCACTGTGGGTTACGACCTCGGCATCGACCTGGGTGGGACGACGGTCGTCGCGGCGGTCGTGCGCCGGGCGGGCGCCCGGCCGGAGACGGTCCCCCTCGGGGTCGACGGCGCGCTGACCCTGCCCGCGACCGCGCACCGCGGCCGCGACGGCACGGTCCGCACCGGCGAGGACGCCGAGCGCAGCGCGGTGGCCGAGCCCGACGGTGTCGTCCGCGACGTCACCGCCCGGCTCGGTGACGAGGTCCCGCTGGTCGTCGGCGGCGAGCCGTGGCGGGCCGACGACGTCGCCGCCGAGATCGTCCTCGCGGCCGTGCGGCGGGTCGCCGCATGTGAGGGCGGGGCGGCGCGCGCCCTCGCCGTCACCCACCCGGCCGGCTGGGGCCCGCACCGCGAGCGGACGCTGCGGCGGGCGCTGGTCCGCGTCGGGCTGGGCCACGCCACCCTCGTCGCGGAGTCGCGCGCCGCGGCGCTCGCCGGGGCCCTGGGAACCGTCGCCGGGGTCTACGACCTCGGTGGACGCAGCTTCCGGGCCGCCGTGGTGCGCCGGGGCCCCACCGGCGACATGGAGGTGCTCGCGGACTCCGGGGCGCCCGACCGCGCTGGGGGCATCGACGTGGACGCAGCCGTGCTCGCCCTGGTCCGCGAGCAGCTCGGTGACGACCTCGAGGCCGCGCTGGAGGGGCTCGGGGAGGACGAGGCCCGCCTCGGGTCGGCCGCGCTGCGCGACGCGGCGCACGCCGCCAAGGAGCAGCTCTCCGCCGAGACCGAGGCACCCGTCGCCGTGGCGCTCGGGTCCCTGCGGACCACCGTGCGGATCACGCGGGCCGACCTCGAGGCGCGGATCACCCCGCTGGTGGCCGCGACGGTCGAGTCGTTCGCGAGCAACGTCGACGCGGCGGGGGTGCCCCTCGACGACGTCGTGCTCGTCGGCGGGTCGTCCCGCATCCCGCTGGTCGCCCGGCTGCTCGCCGAGGAGCTCGGGCGCCCCGTGCACCCGGCGGCCGACCCGGTCACTGTGGTGGCGCACGGTGCCGCCCTGGTCGCGGCGCAGCACGCGGCGGCCCGCCGTCGCGAGGCTTCCGAGCAGATCGAAGCCGCCATCCTCGCTCTCGCCGCGACGACCGCCGTCCCGACGACGGGTGCCGCGTCCGGCGGCGCACGGCACCGCGCCCCCGAGCCGGAGCTCGCGCCCGAGCCGACGAGGGACACAGCGGCGGGGCCCGCGGACGCCGCGGGCGAGGCGGCGGTGTCCGCCGGCGCCGCCCGCTCCGCGACGGCCCTGCTGGAGCGGCCCCGTCCGTCGGGCGACGACGTGCCCCGCCCGCCGGTGAACACCGCCATGGCCCCCATCGGGTCGCACACCGAGCCCGGACCGCTGCGCCGGTACCGCTCCTGGTTCCTCGCGGGGCTCACGACGGTGGTGCTCGGCGCCGCGGCGGCGACCGTGCCGATCCCGGGCCTGACCTCCACGCGCTCGGCGGAGCCCGCGCCCACGCCGGCGACCACACCCACCAGTCCTGCCCCACCCTCGCCGAGCGCTTCCGCCACGCCCGCGGCGCCGGCGCCGCCCGCGCCCACCCCGGCGCCGCCCGCCCCGACCCCGGAGCCGAGCGCAGCACTGTCGGCGGGCACCGCGTCGTCGTCCGGGACCGGCTCGTCCTCCGGCAGCGGCGCCTCCTCGGGGAGCAGCTCGTCGGGGGACTCGTCGGGGAGCCGGCACTCGACCACGTTCCGCCCGAGCGCCCACCGCTCGACCCGCACCCCGGCGCCCGCCGAGTTCGCCCCCACCACCGCGCAGCCGGGAGCCGCCGGCGACGCGACCGTGCCCGCCGAGCCCGCACCGGCGTCGTCGACCACACCTCCGCCGTCCCCGGCGCCGTCGACTCCCGGCGGCGCCTCGTGAGCGCTCCCGAACCCGCTCCTCCCGACGGGAGGGACGGGGGCGACGACGCCGCCGCGGCGGCCCGCGCCGCCCACGAGGGCGACCTCGACGTCGCCCTGCGCCGCGCCGACGCCGCGCTGCACGCCGAGGATCCGCACGAGCAGGTGGCGGGGGCGACGGTGCTCGCGGCCGTGCTGCCCCAGCGCGGGCTGCTCGCGCGCGCGGCCGAGGTGCACCGCTGGCTCGGACGCCGCGGGGGCCCCGCGGCCGGTGCGACCGTCGCGCTGGTCGGCACCGGCGCGCTCGCCGAGGGCAGGGCGGCCGCCTCCGGAACGGGCGGGCGGCCGGGCCTGCGTGACACCGCGGAGGCCCTCACCGCTCAGGGGCTGCTCGCCTCGGTCGAGGGTTCGGCGGGCACGGGCCTCTCGCTGCTGGTCCGGGCGACGACCGCGCTCGCGTCGGCGGTCGAGCGGTGCCCGATGGGCGACTCCCCCGCCGCGCTGGGCGCCCTGCTCGCCTTGCACCGTGGGGAGCCGGAGCTGGCCGAGCCGTTGCTCGACCTCGCCGTCGACACCGACCTCGGCGGCCCGGCCCTGCGCCGCCGTCACCTCCTGCTCCGGGGCTGGGTGGCGCTCCTGCGCGACGACGAGGGCGCCACCCGGAAGGCGCTCGCCGTCGCCGCGGACCTGCAAGGCGCCCCGGAGCCGCGCGACGAGCTGGTCGGCGTCGCGCTCGAGGTCGCGCTCGCCCGGCGGGCCGGCGACACCCGCGGCCTGCTCGACCTCTGGTCCCGTGCACGCCAGGCACTGCTGCGCCACCCGGTGGACCTGTACTGCCTGCTGCCGGTCGGCGAGCTGGCGGTCGCCGCCGCCCGGCTCGGCGAGACCCGGTGGGTCGAGCCGCACCTCGCCGAGGCCACGGCCCTGCTCGAAGCCCTCGGGCGGCCCGCGTCGTGGTGCACCTCGTGGCACTGGGCGGGCCTGCACGCGGCGATCACCGCCGACGACCGGGCCGGCGCCGCGGCGCACGCCGACGCCCTGGTCGCCGCCGTCGCCGCCAACGACCGCGCCGCCGCCCCCGCCCGCGCCGCCCGCGTGTGGCTGGCGGTGCTCGACGGGGTCGTCGACGCCGAGGAGGTCGCGCAGGCCGCCGCGGGCCTGCGCGCGGTCGGGCTCGGGCCGGACGGGGCGCGCCTGGCCGGGGAGGCCGCCATCCGCACCACCGACCGCGCCGACTCCACCGCCCTGCTCGCGTGCGCCCGCACCCTCCGAGCGGGGCGGGCCCCTGTCGTCACCGCACCCGCAGCAGCACCGCCGCCCGACCCGACGCCCGGCTCCGCCGCCGACGTGGCCGCGACCGTCCGGGCCCGGCGGGCGGGGGCCGCCGGCCTCACCGAGCGGGAGCACGAGATCGCCGCGCTGGTGCTCGAGGGGCTGACCTACCGCGAGATCGCGACCCGCCTCTTCCTCTCCGCCAAGACGGTGGAGCACCACGTCTCGCGCATGCGGCGTCGGCTGGGCTCGGAGAGCCGCGCGGAACTGTTCAGCGAGCTGCGGGAAGTGCTTCGCTAGGCACCCAGGCGCACCGCCGAGATCCCGTGATTGGTCGGGAGGAACAGCGCGTTCCCGCTGTAGGCCGGCGTGGCGAAGCGGGTCGCGTCGCCGACGGAGACCCTCGCCCGCTCCGCCCCGGTGGCCGCGTCGAGCCCGACCAGGGCGCCGTCCTGCTGGAGCGACCACACCGTCGTCCCCACGATCAGCGGCGACCCCTGGACCTGCGACGGCGCCTGCCATCCCTTGGTCATCCGCCCGTCGGTGCCCACCCGCACCTGGAGCACGCCCGACGAGCACGGCAGGTATGCCACCGTCCCACCGCCCTGCACCGGCGCCGCCGCCCCGCCGCCGTAGGCCTCGCACCCGTCGAGCTGACCCTTCTGCCCGCCGACCCCGCCCATCCCCGCGAGGTCGACGAGGAACACCCCACCGCCCTTGCCCGCGGCGAGCACGCTGTGGGTGCCGGGCAGCAGCACGGGCCCCATGGAGCCGAGGTCGGCGTCGACCGAGTTCTCCTCCGCCCACTGCTGCGGGGCGAAGCCGTCGACGAGCGCCAGCGACGACGTCAGGCGCAGCACCGAGTCGCTGTGGTCCCAGGTCCCGGAGGTGGCCTCGCCGTTGCCGGTGGTCACGATGACGTCGCCGTTGGGCAGGGCCGCGGGCCCGGACGCGGCCCAGATGCCGCCCTCCCGCGGGGTGGGGACGACGAAGGTCTTCGCCGCGCCGGTACCGGTCGTCGGGAGGCCGACGACGCTGCCGCGGTACTGCCCGCAGTCGCCGTAGTTGCCGCCGTAGGGGACGTAGACGGTGCCACCCGAGACGAGCAGCGCGCCGCGCTGCAGGTGGGTGGCGGGGTCGACGCCGGGGACGTCGGTGTCCCGCTTGCTGCGGACCGCGCCGGTCGCCGGGTCGATGCCGTAGAGCTGATGGTGGACGCCGGCTTCGGTGGTCGCGACGAACACCTGGCCGCTGGCCGGGTCGAGCGCGGGCGATCCGGTGACGCCGATCGGGTCGATGTTCCCGCAGGGCAGCGCGGAGCCGGGGACCGGGTCGGCGAGGTGGGTGCGCCACCGGACCGCGCCGGTGACCGCGTCCAGCCCGTAGACCGACCCGCCCTCGGTCGCCGCCACGACCTGGCCGGCGACCACGACGGGGCTGCCGTACACCGCGCCGTCGAGCGGGGTCTGCCAGGCCAGCGCGGGGTTCGCCGGGTCGGGCCCCGAGGCGACGTAGCCGGTGCGGGTGGCGTCGCCGTGGTAGGTCGGCCAGTCCGCCCCGGCGCGCACGCCGCCGGTGGGGGCCGGCGGCGGCGCGGGCGCTCCCGCCACCGGTGGCAGGACCAGCCCGGCTCCCGACGCGGGCACGTCCGGCGCGGGGTAGGGCGCGACGGTGGCCGGGGCCCCTGGTGGAGGCGCCGAGGAGGAGCCCTCGTCGGAGCCGGGCGAGCCCGACGCGCACCCGGTGAGCGCCACCACCGTGACGACGGCGGGCACCAGCCCGGTCGCCCACCGCTTCCACCGCGAGCACCGGGTCACGGCGACGATGTTGCTCCGGTGGTCAAGAGGTGCCTCCGGCTCGTGAGCACCAATCCGCCCTATAACACGGACTACTGCTCACGAGCGCGGAGCGCACCTATACGTCCACCGACGCCGCCTCCGGGTCCGCGGACGCCCCGCGCACCGGCAGCGACGCGAAGAACGGCGGCGGCTCCACCCACGGGTCGGGCACGATGCCGGCCTCGGCGTCGCGCACCGCGCGCCACACCCGGTCCGGGGTGAGCGGCATGTCGAGGTGGCGGATGCCGAGCGCGGAGAGCGCGTCCACGACGGCGTTCTGCACCGCGGGCGTCGACCCGATCGTCGCCGCTTCCCCGATGCCCTTGGCGCCGAGCGGGTTGTAGGGCGTCGGGGTCTCGGTGCTCGCGGCCTCGAGGGCCGGGACCTCCACCGCGGTCGGCAGCAGGTAGGCGGCGAAGGAGCCGGTGGTCGGGTTGCCGTCCTCGTCGTAGGAGAAGCCCTCCCACAGCGCCTGCGAGATGCCCTGGGCGAGCCCGCCGTGCTGCTGGCCGGCCACGAGCGTCGGGTTGAGCACCCGCCCGCAGTCGTCGACTGCGACGTGGCGCAGCGGGGTCACCCGGCCGGTGTCGAGGTCCACCTCGACCACCGACACGTGGGCCCCGAACGGGTAGGTCGCGCCGGGCTGGGACTCGTCGCGGGCCTCGGCGAGCGACACCCCCTGCTCGTGCGCGGCTGCGGCGACCTCGCGCCACGTCAGCGCGCGGTCGGGCACTCCCGCGATCCCGAGCCGGCCCCTATCGGCGTGCTCCCCTTCCATCACCACGACGTCGTCGGGCGAGGCCTCCAGCGCGCTCGCCACCACCTCCCGGGCCCGCTCCAGCACGGTGTCGGCCGCCGCCAGCACGCTCGATCCGGCCAGCTGCAGCGATCGCGACCCCCCGGTCCCGCTGCCGTGCGGCACGACCGCGGTGTCCGACTGGACGAACCGAACCTGCTCCATCGGGATGCCGAGCCGGTCGGCGACGATCATCGCGAACGACGTCGCGTGGCCCTGACCGTGCGCGGAGGTCCCGACGGCGACCGTGGCCCCGCCGTCGTCGTCGACCGACACCTTCCCGTACTCCTGCGGCGCTCCACCGCCCGCGGTGACCTCGACGTAGACCGCGAGGCCGACGCCCAGCACCACCCGGTCGCCGCGTTCCCGACGGCGGGCCTGCTCGGCCCGCAGCTCGTCGTATCCGGCGAGCTGCAACGCCTTGTCGAGGGACTTGGCGTACTCGCCGGAGTCGTAGAGCGAGCCGGTCACCGTGGTGAGGGGGAAGTCGTCGGGCGCCAGGAAGTTGCGGCGGCGGATCTCGGCGGGGTCGAGGTCGAGCTCGGCGGCGGCGAGGTCCATCATCCGCTCGAGCATCGCGGCGGCCTCGGGCCGACCGGCGCCGCGGAAGGCGCCCATCGGCGTCGTCGTCGTGAGGGCCGCGGCCGCGTCGTAGGCGATCGTCGGGATGCGGTACACGCCCTGCGCCATGTTGCGGGTGGGCCCGAGGGCGAGCGCGCCGCCGAACCCCGCGTACGCCCCGGCGTCGCCGACCACCCGGGCCCGCAGGCCGACGATCGTCCCGTCGCGGCGCAGCCCCAGCTCGGCGTACTGCACCTGCCCGCGCCCGTGCGGCATGGCGGTGAGGTTCTCGCTGCGGGTCTCGGCCCACGTGACCGGGCGACCCAGCCGTCGCGCGGTCTCGATGACGACGGCGTGCTCCGGCGCGATCCCGGCCTTGCCGCCAAAGGCGCCACCGACGTGCGGCGCCACGACCCGCACCCGCCCGGGGTCCCAGCCCCCCTGGGCGGCGACCTGCGCGCGCAGGCCGTGGGGCATCTGCGTCGAGACGTGCACGGTCATGTCGTAGGGCTCGTCGGGCCCGCCGGGGGTCGCGGTGACCGCATTGCCCTCCATGGGCGCGACGGCGAGGCGCTGGTTGACGATGCGGGCGCGGACGACGACGTCGGCGCCGTCGAGGGGGCGGACGTCGTCGGGGTCGCGGAAGCCCGCGGCGAGGTTGGAGCCGAGCTCCTCGAACTGCAGCGGGGCGTCGGGCGTGAGCGCGGCCTCGGGGTCGACGACGGCGTCGAGCGGGTCGTAGTCGACCTCGACCAGCTCGGCCGCGTCCACGGCCTCGGCGCGGGTGGTGGCGACGACGGCGGCCACCATGTCCCCGACGAAGCGCACCTTGCCGCGGGCGAGCAGCGGGCGGGCGCAGGCGTCGTTGAGCACCATGAACGGGCGGTGGTCGGGTACGTCGGCGAGGTCGGCACCCGTCAGCACGGCGACGACGCCGGGCGCCTCCCGGGCCTTCTCGACGTCGACGGTCCCGAGGCGGGCGTGCGCCAGCGGGGAGCGGACGAAGTGCACGTGCAGCGCCCCGGGAGGGACGGTGTTGTCGACGTAGGTCCCGCGACCGCGGATCAGCTCCGGGTCCTCGACGCGGCGGACGGATGTTCCCAGGATCGAACCAGGCACGTCGGGAACGCTATGTCTTCGAGTGCGCTCGAACGCAAGGTTGGGCCTTCGGCCTTGTGCGTGCGTTTCCGTGTCCAGGCACGGAAACGCACGCACAAGACCGAAGGTCAAAGAATCGCCGGGAGCACCTCGGAGACCCCGCCGCGGAGCACCACGCTCGCGATCCGGTCGTACGGCGTCGGCTCGGCGTTCACGATGATCACCTCGGCGCCGGCCATCGACGCGACGTCGACCAGCCCGGCCGCCGGGTGGACCCCCAGCGAGGTCCCGACGGCGAGGAACACGTCGCACGCGAGCGCCGCCTCGCGCGCCCGCTGCAGCACCTCGACGTCGAGCATCTCGCCGAACATGATCGTCGTCGCCTTGAGGATGCCGCCGCAGTTCGGGCAGCGCGGGTCGTCCTCGCCCGCCCGGACGCGGTCGAGCGCCTTGGCCATGGGCGTCACCGCGCCGCAGGTCAGGCACACCGTGTGGTGGTTGGTGCCGTGCAGCTCGAGCACCGAGTCCGGCGACGACCCCGCCGCCTGGTGCAGCTCGTCGATGTTCTGGGTGAGCAGCGCGAGGAGCTTCCTGGAGCGCTCGAGCCGCACGAGCGCCTCGTGCGCCGCGCCCGGCCTCGCCGTCCACATCGGGTGCTCGACCCGCTCCTGCCAGGCCGCGCGCCGCACCTCGTCGTCGTCACGGTAGTTCTCGAAGGTCCAGATCCGCTCGGCCGCCGGGTTCTTGGTCCACACGCCCTGCGGCCCCCGGAAGTCCGGGATGCCCGAGTCGGTGGAGACGCCGGCCCCGGTCAGCACGGTCACCGACCGCGCCGCCGCGATCAGCTCCCGCGCCCGCTCGAGGAGGGCCTGTTCGGTGTCCGCGCCAGCCACGCCCCCACCGTGCCACGCCTACCCACAGCCGACCTCCCCGGCGAGGCGCAGCAGCGTCGTCGCCACCTCCTCGGGATGTCCGAGCGCCACCAGGTGCCCGCCCGCGACGACCTCCGTGTCCACCCCCAGCCGCTGGGCCGCCAGCCGCCGGACGAACGGCAGCGGGAACATCCGGTCGTCGCGGGCGGCGACGACACGGGTCGGGACGTCGGGCCAGCGCTGCAGCGGGTAGGGCGCCCCGAAGATCGTCCCGGCCTGCGGCGGGACGCCCCCGGCCTCCAGGTCGGCGACGAGGGGGGCGGGCAGGTCGTGGAAGAACACGGTGCGGGGTTCGCGCACGGGGTCGAGCCGGGCGGGGTCGAGCCCCAGCTCCGCGGCGTTCGCCTCGACTGCCGCCCGATGGCCGGTCGCGTCCCACCACGCACCGAGGGTCTCGCGGGGCGCCGGGATCATCGGCGCCAGCAGCACCAGCAGCGTCGTCGGGAGCCGCTGGGCGACCAGGGGCACCGTGAACGCCCCCATCGACTGACCGACGAGCACCACCGGCGCGCGGTCGCCCACGGCCGCGACCACGGCCTCGGTGTACTCCTCGAACCCGGCGGCCTCGTCGCCGAGGGGCAGGTCGGGGGTGACGACGCCGTGCCCGCAGGCGATGAGCAGCGGCGCCACCCGGGACCAGTAGCGATGGTCCGAGGACGCGCCGTGGACGAGGACGAAGGTGGTCACCGTTGCTCCTGACGGTCGGGTCGGTCAGGGATGTCGAGACCGGGCGCGACCATTCGACACTGCTCAGGCCTCCAGCGCGGCCACCGCCTCCGCGTCGAGCTCGACGTCGCCGACGGCGAGGTTCTGCTCGAGGTGCGCGACACTGCGCGTCCCCGGGATGAGCATCGTCTGGGCGGCGTGCGCGAGCAGCCACGCGAGCCCCACCTGCGCCGGCCGCACCCCGAGGCGTCCGGCGACCTCGACGACGCCGGGCAGGTCGGTGACCTGGCGCTGGCCCGGCCAGCCGCCGCCCAGCGGGAAGTAGGGCACCCAGGCGATGCCGTGCTCGCGGCACACGTCGAGCACCGGCTCGCTGCTGCGGTCGACGAGGCTGTAGGCGTTCTGGACGCAGACGATCCCGACGGGCAGCGCGTGGCGCAGCTGGTCGGCGGAGACGTGGGAGAGCCCGATCGCGCCGATCTTCCCCTCGTCGCGCATCGCGGTCATCGTGGCCAGCTGGTCGTCGAGGTCGACGACCTGGTCGCCCTCGGCGACGAGCCCGGGCGCGACGTCGGCCCGGCGCAGGTTGACGACGTCGATCCGGTCGGTGCCCAGCGAGCGCAGGTTGTCCTCGACCTGGCTGCGCAGCTCCTCGGGCGTCTGCGCGAGACGCAGCGGGAGCTCCCCGCCCGGGTTCGGCGTGGCGCCGACCTTGGAGACGACGACCAGGTGCTCCGGGTAGGGCGCGAGCGCGGCGCGGATCCGGCGGTTGACCACGCCGTCGCCGTAGAACTGCGCGGTGTCGACGTGGTCGACGCCGAGCTCGACGGCCCGGCGCAGGACGGCGACGGGCTCGTCGTCGGTCTCCGCCCAGCGCAGCTGCATGGCGCCGTAGCCGATGCGGGCGACGGAGCGTCCGGCGAGCGTGGCGAAGCCGCCCGGGTGGGGTCGGGTGTCGATGCTGGTCATGGTGGTCCTCCGCGCCGCGATGGCAGACTGGGACAGCGAAACGGAGGCACCTCCGCTCACCCGGCCGACGCTAGCACAGGAAACGGAGGCACCTCCGCTTGATTGACGACGAGCGGGTCCCACCGCTGCGTGCCGACGCGCGACGCAACCGGGACGCCCTGCTGCGGGCCGCCGCCGCGGGCTTCGCCGGCGGGGACGACCCCACGCTGGAGAAGATCGCGCGCGACGCCGGGGTCGGCATCGGCACGCTGTACCGGCACTTCCCGACCCGCGAGACCCTCGTGGAGGCGGTCTACCGCACCGAGCTGGCGGCGGTGTGCGAGAGCGTCGAGGGGCTGCTCGCGGCGCACGAGCCCGCCGTGGCGCTGCGGAGGTGGATGGACCGCTACGCCGAGTTCGTGACCACCAAGCGCGGGATGGCCGACACGTTCCGGGCGATGGTGGCCGACGGGACGGTGGTCGCCGCGGACCTCCGGACCGCGATCGACGGCGCCGTGGGGACGCTGCTGGCCGCGGGGGCGCGGGCCGGGACGCTGCGCGGCGACGTCGAGGCCGACGACGTCGTCACGCTCCTCGTCGGGATCTTCGTGGCGACGCAGGGATCTGACGACCGTGCACGGCTCGGGCGGTTGCTGGACCTGGTGGCCTCCGGCCTCGTGAGCAGTAATCCGCCGTATAGGGCGGATTAGTGCTCACGGGCGCGAAGCGCACCTAACAAGGACGGCGTACGTATCGCCCCGTCGGCTCCCCGACCACGGCCCCGTCGGCGAACACCGTCCGCCCGCGCAGGAAGGTCCGCGTCACCGTCGACCCGATCTCCAGGCCCCGGAACGGGCTGTACTCCTGGGTCGACTCCGAGGCCGCCGGGTCGACCGTCCACGAGGTGTCCGGGTCGACCAGCGCGATGTCGGCGTCGAACCCGGGCGCGAGGTCGCCCTTGGTTCCGAGCCCGAAGCGGCGGGCCGGCGCCCCCGACACCAGGTCGGCGATCCGGCCGAGCGCGAGGCCCCGCTTGAGCCCCTCGCCCACCAGACCCGGCAGCAGGTACTCGGTGCCGCCGAACCCGGACTTGGCTGCGAAGACGTCCTCGTGGTCGTCCCCGAACTTGGTCGCCTCCTTGCAGCACGCGTGGTCGGAGACGACCCAGGAGACGTCCCCGGCGAGGACGTGGCGCCACAGCGCCTCGACGTCGGCGCGCGGGCGCAGCGGCGGGTTGACCTTGCCGCCGATGCCGTCGGCGGTGTGCACGTCGGCGAGCAGGTGCCCGACGGTGACCTCGCGCCGGAAGTCGACGTGCGGGAACGTCGAGGCCATCAGCATCGCCGCCTCGAGCGCCTTGGCCGACGACAGGTGCAGCAGGTTGATCGTCGGCAGTCCGGTCTCGTGGGCGAGGTAGGACGCGATGGTGACCGCGAGGCCCTCGGAGTGGGGCGGGCGGGAGGCGCTGTAGGCCTCGAGCCCGGAGAGCGTCCCCTCCTGCTCGACGATCTTCGTGTACGCCGTCATGATCTCGGCGGTCTCGCAGTGCAGCGAGAGCGAGATTCTGATCGGCGATGTCCGGGCGCCGCTCGCGCACCCGCTGGATGCCGCGCATGACGAACTCGAAGTGCGCGATGTCGTAGCGCTCGCCCTCGGGGATCATGAGGAAGTCGTTCTGGGAGTTCGAACGCCCGTGCAGTCCGTGGCTCCCGTAGAACATGAAGATCTTGAACGACGTGACGCCGTGCTCGTCGACGAGCATCGGGATCTCGTCGATGTGGCTCGCCTGCATCGGGGCCAGGTGGAAGGCGTAGTCGACGTGCGAGCGCCCCTCCGAGGCGGCCAGCACCTCGGGGAACACCTCGGCGTAGGGGCCGCCCTTGTTGAGGTAGTACTGCCCGGTGCGCATGTAGGTCAGCGAGGTGGTGACGCCGCCCTGCGCGCACGCCCGGCTCTCGGTGGCGGTGTCCTCGGCGAGCGGGTTGTAGATCCCCCAGTGCTGGTGGGCGTCGACGACGCCGGGGAAGGCGAGCTGACCGTGCCCGTCGACCACCTCGGCGGCGTCGGTGCCCAGGTCCGGGCCGACGGCGGTGATCCGCCCGTCGTCGACGGCGATGTCGGCCGGCGGGGACTCCTCGCTCCCCGGCCGCACCACGCGGACGTTGCGGACGACGAGGTCGTGGGTCATGCGGGGATCTCCTTCTCGGCAGGCGTGGACACGAGGTGCTCGGCGGCGCGGTAGGCCAGACCGAGGGCGGGCAGCAGGCCGTTGCCCGCGAGGTAGCCGGCGGCGCCGTGGCCGGACATGCCGACCGCCGCGCCGCCGGAGGCGTAGAGGGCGCCGAGCGGCCGGTCGGCGGCGTCGAGGACCCGGGCGTGCTCGTCGACGGCGAGGCCGCCCTGGGTGTGGAAGAGCGCCGGGACGATCTCCACGGCGGCGTAGGGCGGCGCGAGCGCCGCCGCCACCGACCGCCGTCCCACCCTGTCGACCGCCGTCTCTCCGCGTGCGACGGCGGCCGCGTCGTCCAGTTCGCCCTGCAGCACGTCCGCGTCGACGCCGATCCGCGCCGCGAGCCCGGGTACGGTGTCCGCCCAGCGCAGCGCCCCGGCCTCGACGACGTCGCGGTAGTCGAGGAACCCCTGGGTGAGCGCGTCGATGCGGGCGTCGAGCACCACCCAGCCACGGGCGCCGGGCCGCGCGGCGAGCATCGCGGCGTACTCGGAGTAGCCGACGGTCTCGTCGCCGAAGCGGCGGCCCTGCGCGTCGACGACGACCGCGCCGGCCATCACCGTCGTCCAGGTCACCAGGGTGCGTGCCGCGGCCGAGAGCCCGGCGTGGCCCTGGTAGGCGTCGAGCGCCCGCACCGCCGCGCCGAGGGCACCGGCGAGGCGCAGCGCGTCGCCTCGTGCGTACTCGCTGCCGTGGTACGCGGAGCCGGCGATCTCGGGCAGGTGGGCGGTGACCAGGTCGCGGTCGGCGCCGAAGCCGCTGGTCGCGAGCAGCACCGCCCGCGCGGTGAGCTCCTCCTCGCCGCCGTCGGGACGTCGCAGCCGCGCCCGCCAGTCCTCGTCGGGACCCCGCTCGAGCTCCACCAGCCGCGCCGGCACCAGCAGGTCGGTCCGCGGGTCGGCCTCGGCGGCGTCGGCCAGACCCCGTAGCAGCGCCGAGCCGTGCCGGCCGGGCACCGTGTGCATCCGCCGGACCGAGTGGCCCGGATAGTCGACGTCGGCGAGGTCGATCGGGAGGCCGACCCGATCGGCGAGCCACTCGACGAGCTCGGCCCCGACCCGGGCCAGGGTGCCGGCGACGGCGGGGTCGGCCTGGCCGTGGGTCTTCGCGGTGACGTCGGCGAGGAAGCGCTCCGGGGAGTCCTCGACACCGGCCGCGCGCTGGAAGCGGCTGCCCGGCCCCGGGACCATCGCGGTCGACATCGCGGTGTTGTTGCCGCGCCGGTAGTGCGGGTTCGCCTCGGCGACGACGACGTCGCACCCCGCCTCGGCCGCGCGCAGCGCGCCGGCCAGGCCGCCGCCCGCCCCCGCCACGAGCAGGTCGACGTCAGCCATCCGCCCACTCCCGTCGTCGTTCCGCTCGACGAAACAGCGCGCTACAACGCGCCTCCGACATCTGAGCAGCTCAGCACCGCGAGCGCAACGGATCCACCGCGGAACGCTTGACCTCCGAACACCTGGCGAGTCACGCTGCGTTTCTATCAGCGGTACGAGCACGGAGGCTGCGGGTGACCGAGACCGGTGGTGGCACCGAGGGGACGTCCCGGGTGGCGGACGTGCTCCTGCTCTTCGTCGACGGCCCCTCGACGCTCGGTGTCTCCCGCATCGCCCGCGAGCTCGGGCTCTCCAAGGCCGTCGTGCACCGGATCCTGGTCTCGCTCGTCGGGCGCGGGCTGGTCGCGCTCGACCCGGTGAGTCGCGAGTACCGGCTCGGCCCCGCGGCGGCGGCGATCGGGGCGCGGGCGCTGCGGGACTCCGACCTGCGCGGGGCGGCACTTCCCCTGCTGCGCGAGCTGCGCGACGCCACCCACGAGACCGTCACGCTGTCCACCCCGGTGCCGCACGGCCGCGTCTACCTCGACCAGGTCGTCGGCACCCACGAGATCAAGATGACCGTGGAACTGGGTCGCCGCTTCCCGCTGCACGCCGGGAGCTCGGGCAAGTGCATGCTCGCGTTCCTCGACCCGGAGCAGCGCGAGGAGGTCCTCACCGCGGGCCTCGCCGCCCTGACCCCGCGCACCGTCGTCGACCCCGACGTGCTCCGGGAGGAGCTCGACCGCATCGCCGAGCGCCGTTACGCCGCCTCGGCCGGTGAGCGCCAGGCCGACGCGGGTTCCGTGGCGGCGCCGGTGTTCGGGGTGTCGGGCGAGGTCCTGGGCGCGATCTCGGTCTGCGGGCCCCGCTACCGCGTCACCGACGAGTTCGTCGCCGCGATCGCACCGCGCCTGGTCGCGGTGGCCGACCGCATCTCCCTCCGCCTCGGCGCCGACCCGCGCCGCACGTCCGCCGCCGCGGCGGCAGGAAGGACGGCTCGATGACCCAGGTCGAGCGCCCCGACCCGACGGCCCACCCGGGTGGCGCCCTCGCGGGGCTCAAGGTCCTCGACGTCGCCACGCTGTTCGCCGGCCCGCTCGCCGCGATGCTCCTGGGCGACCACGGCGCCGAGGTGATCAAGGTGGAGCACCCCCGCGGCGACCCGTCGCGCACCCACGGCGCCCAGCGCGACGGTGTCGGGCTCTGGTGGAAGATGCTCGGCCGCAACAAGAAGTCGATCACGCTGGTGCTCTCGACCCGCGAGGGCCAGGAGATCTTCCGCGAGCTCGCCGCGGACGCCGACGTGGTCATCGAGAACTTCCGCCCCGGCACCCTCGAGCGGTGGGGCATCGGTCCCGAGGTGCTCGCGGAGCGCAACCCCGGCCTGGTCATGGCCCGCGTGACGGGCTTCGGCCAGCACGGGCCCTACGCGAACCGCCCCGGCTTCGGCACGCTCGCCGAGGCGATGAGCGGGTTCGCCGCGATCACCGGTGAGCCCGACGGGCCCCCGACCCTGCCGCCGTTCGGGCTCGCGGACGGCGTCACCGCACTCACCACGGCGTTCGCGGTGATGACGGCGCTGCGGACCCGCGACCAGACGGGGCGCGGGCAGATCGTCGACATGGCGATCATCGAGCCGCTGCTCACCGTCCTCGGGCCCCAGCTGATCACCTACGACCAGCTCGGCGAGCTGCAGCCGCGGCACGGCAACCGCTCCTCGAACAACGCGCCGCGCAACACCTACCGGTGCGCGGACGGGCGCTGGGTGGCGGTCTCGACGAGCGCGCAGTCGATCGCCGAGCGCGTGATGCGCCTGGTCGGGCACCCCGAGGTCATCGACGAGCCGTGGTTCGCCGCCGGGTCCACCCGCGCGCAGCACGCCGACGAGCTCGACGACGCCGTCGGGGCCTGGATCGCGCAGCGCGACCGCGACGACGTGGTCGACGCGTTCGAGAAGGCCGAGGCGGCCGTCGCCCCGATCTACACCGCGGCCGACGTGCTCGCCGACCCGCAGTACGCCGCCCTGGAGAGCGTCGTCTCCGTCGACGACGACGAGCTCGGACCGGTCCGGATGCAGAACGTCCCGTTCCGGCTCTCGGAGACCCCGGGGAGCGTCCGCACGTCCGGCCCGCCGCTCGGGACCCACACCGCCGAGGTGCTGGCCCGGGTCGGCGTCGACGCCGACCGGCTCGCGGAGCTGCGCGCGAGCGGGGCGGTGTGAGCCCCGAGCCGGGCGGCGCTGCGCCGCCTGCTGCCGGGATGGGGGTCGCGCGCAGCTGGCTCTACGTCCCCGGCCACCGCGCCGACCTCGCCGCCAAGGCCCTGACCGGAACGGCCGAGGCGGTCGTCCTGGACCTCGAGGACGCCGTCGCACCCGCCGCCAAGGAGACCGCCCGGGCCGGCGTCACGGGCCTGGCCGACGCCGGGCGCGACCGGCCGCTGTGGGTGCGGATGAACGCCCCCACCGGTCCCTGGGGCGCGGCCGACGTCGCCGTGCTCGCCCGGGCCCGCATCGACGGCGTGCGCGTGCCGAAGGCCGACGATCCCGCCGTCGTGGCCCGCCTCGCGGACCAGCTGGGCCACCCGCTGCACCTGCTGATCGAGTCGGCCCTCGGCCTCGAGCACGCGTTCGCCCTCGCCACCGCCCACCCCCTGGTGGCCGCCCTGTCCCTCGGCGAGGCCGACCTCGCCGCCGACCTGCGCGTGGCCGACCGGTCCGCGCTGGACTGGGCGCGCCAGCGGGTGGTCGTCGCGAGCCGCGCCGCGGGCCTGCCCTCACCGCTGGCGCCGGTGTGGACCGACCTGCCCGACCTCGACGGGCTCGCCGCCGACAGCCGTGCCGCCCGCGACCGCGGGTTCTGGGGCCGATCGGTGATCCACCCGCGCCAGATCCCGGTCGTCCACGAGGCCTTCACCCCCACCGCGAACGAGCTCGCTCGCGCCCGCGCCCTGCTCGACTCGCTCGAGTCCGCCGGTGCACGCGGCGAGAGCGCCTACCGCGACGGCGACGGCCGCTTCGTCGACCCGGCGGTCGTCGCCGGCGCCCGCGCCGTCCTCGACCGTGCCTCCATCCATCCCAGGGAGACCCCGTGAGCACCACCACCACCGCGCCGGCCCCCCCGACTCCGGGCACCCGCGCCCTGCTCGACGCGGTCGCCGGTGGCCTGCGCACGATCGAGCTCGGCCAGCCGCTGTTCACCGGCATGCCCTGCTCGCCGAACCACCCCGGCTTCCGGATGACGCTGATCCGCCGCCACGGCGACATGGTCCGTCCCGACGGCGGGTCCGCGTCGAACGAGATCCTCGTGACCGGCGGCCACGTCGGCACCCACGTCGACGCGCTCGCCCACGTCAGCCACGACGGCTGCCTGCACGGCGGCGTCGACGCGCTCGAGGCCCAGGTGGGCGGGGTGCACACCGAGCACGGCGCCGAGCGCATCCCGCCGATGATCACGCGCGGGGTGCTGCTCGACGTGGCCGCGACCCGCGGCGTCGCCGTGCTCGAGCCGGGCGAGGGTGTGACCGCGGACGACCTCGCCGCGGCGGCCGAGCGCGCCCGCGTCGAGCCGGGTCGCGGCGACGTCGCCCTGGTGCGGACCGGGTGGGCCGGCCACTTCGACGACGCCGCGACCTATCTCGGCCAGTCCGACGGCGTGCCCGGGGTGACCGAGGACGGGGCGCGCTGGCTCACGGAACGCGGCGTGGTGGCGACCGGCTCGGACACCACGGCGTTCGAGCGCATCCCACCCGGCGCGGGGCACCGGGTGCTGCCCGTGCACCGGATCCTGCTCGTCGAGCACGGCGTCCACATCGTCGAGCACCTCGCGCTGGAGGACGCCTCGGCGGAGGGCCTCACCGAGTTCCTGTTCGTCATGGCACCGCTGCGCATCGTCGGCGGCACCGGCTCGCCCGTGCGCCCGGTGGCGGTGCTGGCATGACCGCCACTTCCGAGCACGAGGGGAACCCTCGTGCCGATAGAGCGACCGGATCCTCCCCTCGCACGCCCGCCCAGCAGGTCGCCGACCTCGCGGCCCGCGTCGTCGCCGAGGGCCTGCCGGGCGAGCTGCGCGACGACATGGCCGCCCGCACCGTCGACCTGCTCGGCAACTGCCTCGCGGCCCGCGCCGAGGAACCCGGCCGGATCGTCTCGGCGGTGGTCGACGAGTGGGGCGGGCACGGCACCGCGACCTCGTTCGCCACCGGCGATCGGCTCCCCCCGCCCTCGGCCGCGCTGGTCAACGGCACGCTCGCCCACAGCCTGGACTTCGACGACACCCACCTGCCCTCCGTGCTGCACCCGTCCTCGGCGGTGCTCCCGGCGGCGTTCGCGGTGGCCGAGGCGACCGGGGCGACCGGACCCGCGTTCCTCGACGCGGCCACCGTCGGGGTCGAGCTGACCTGCCGGCTGGGGATGGCCGGGTACGACGAGGCCGCGGGGACCTCGGTGTTCTTCGAATGGGGCCAGCACGCGACCGCGATCTGCGGGGCGGTCGGTGCAGCCCTGGCGGCCGGGATGGTGCGCAGGCTGTCGGCCGACGAGCTGACCTCGGCGATCGGGATCGCGGCGAGCATGGGCAGCGGGGTCATCGAGGCCAACCGCACCGGCGGGACGATCAAGCGGGTGCACTGTGGCTGGGCCGCGCACGCCGGCGTCGCGGCCGCCGACCTCGCCCGCCACGGGCTCACCGGCCCGCCGACGGTGCTCGAGGGCGGCTTCGGGTTCCTGCGCGCCTTCTGCGGCGACCGGGTGCGGATCGACGCGGTCACCGAGGGGCTCGGCGAGCGCTGGGAGACCCCGGGGATCTTCTTCAAGCCCTACCCGTGCAACCACTTCACCCACGCCGGCATCGACGCCGCGCTCGCGCTGCGGGCGCGGGGGATCCGTCCCGACGACGTCGAGCGGCTCGTGCTGGGCGCCCCCGCGCCGGTGCTGCGCACGATCGCCGAACCGCGCGAGCAGAAGGTCCGTCCGCAGTCCGGGTACCACGCGGCGTTCAGCGGGCCCTACACCGTTGCGGCGGCCCTCTCCGGCGGACGCGAGCCGTCCGGGCTCGGGGTCTTCCACCCCGACTTCTCCGACGACGCCGCGGCCGATCCCGACCGGCTGGCCCTCGCGGCACGCGTCGAGGTCGTCGCCGACGACGAGGCCACCGCGGGCTTCCCCCGCCAGTTCCCCGCGGTGCTCACCGCGCACCTGCGCTCCGGGGAGACGGTCACCGAGCGGGTCCGCGAGAACCGCGGGGGCCCGGGGTGGCCGCTCTCGGCCGCGGAGCACGAGACCAAGTTCGCGGGCAACGCCGCGCGATCGCTGCGTGCGCAGGACGCGACCGAGCTGGCACGCCTGGTCCGGGATCTGCGCGGCGACGTGGGCCCGCGGGAGCTCGGCGCCCGGGTCCACGCCGCATTGTCCCTCTCAGCGGAACAATTCTCATAATCGTCGTGGTCGCACTGGCCTGCACTCTTGACCCGATCACCGAGAACTCGCCATTCTGCCAGGCAACGATAATCGATCGTTCGTTTCTTACAGCGGAACGAACACGCCGCGACAGGTGAAGACCATGCCGACTCGTTTCCGATGGGCCACGATCACACTGATCGTCGCCCTGATCGTCATCAACTACATCGACCGGAGCGCGATCTCCTACGCGGTCACGCCGCTGCAGCGGGAATTCGGGATCTCGACGGCGGAGTACGGCATCGTCTCGAGCGTCTTCGCGATCGGCTACATGGTCTTCGCCTTCCTCTCCGGCCCGCTGGTGGACCGCTTCGGGTCCCGCCGGGTCCTGCTGACCGCGATCCTGCTGTTCTCGCTGTGCACCGCCCTGACCCCGCTCGCCGGCGGCTTCGTCGGGCTGCTGCTCATCCGTCTCGTCCTCGGAGGCGCCGAGGCACCGGCCTTCCCCGCGGCGAGCCGGACCGCGAGCCGGTGGCTGCCCCGGGCCGAGCGGGGCTTCGCCCTGGCGCTGATCGGCGGCGTGGCGGTCTCCGGGAGCCTGCTCATCGCCGGTCCGCTGCTCACCCAGCTCATCGGCGCCGTCGGGTGGCGCGGCATGTTCTGGACGATGTGTGCCCTCGGGCTGCTGTGGGCGGTCGTCGCCGCGGGCCTGCTGGCCAGCACCCCCGACGACTCCCGGCGGGTCAACGACGCCGAGCGTGCCCTCATCGCGACCGGTCAGGACGCCGCCGAGCAGCACCGGGAGCCGCGGCGCCCCGACTGGCGGTCGCTGTTCACCAACCGGAACCTCTGGATCGTCGCCGTCGGCTATTTCGCCTGGGGCTTCATGTTCTGGGGATTCATGTACTGGCTCCCGCAGTACCTCTCCACGGCGTTCGGCCTGAGCCTCAAGGCCGTCGGCGCGTTCGCGGTCGCGCCCTGGGCGACCGGGATCGTCGGCGCGCTCGTCGGCGGTGTCCTGGTGGACCGGGTCTACCGCCGCACCCGCAGCGTCCGCAGCAGGTTCACGATCATGGGCATCGCGCTGCTGCTCTCCGGCGCGTCGCTGATCCCGGTGTTCCTCCAGCCGACGCTGACCGTCGCGCTCATCTCGATCTCGGCCGGCGTCGGGTTCGGTTTCGTCACCGGCGGCATCTGGTGGGTCGCCTCGATCGACGCCGAGCCGGCCCAGCCGGCGACCGCCGCCGGGTTCGCCGACGCCGCGTTCGCGCTCTCCGGGATCGTCGCGCCGCTGGTCATGGGGTTCATCGTCGCGGGCACCGGGACGTTCACCAGCGGCTTCATCACCATGAGCGTGCTCGCCGTCATCGGAGCCCTGGCGATGCTCCTCGTGACCCGGGAACCGTCACACACCGACGGCGCCGAGACCCCCACCGACGCCGCGACGGCCTCCCCGGCGTGACGGGCGCCGTTCGCCGACCGCTACGGGTAGCTGCCGTCCCCGGTCTCCACGCCCGCCGTCGGCGCCCCGTGCACCTGCGAGTACCGCGTCGTCGAGACGATGTTGTCGACGAAGACGACGACCTGGTGACCCGCGCTCGCCAGCCCCGACCCGAGGTTGTTCGTCGTGGCGGCGGCCTGCGTCGGCTGGGTGATGATGGCATAGAGGATCAGGATTCCGATGATCCAGCCCACCACCCGCAACATTCCGTGATGATGACGCCGAACACACCATTCGCGCATCCTTTGCGGCACGATTACCGCAGGTCAGCGTCCAGGTGTAGGCCATCTGCACGCCGCGCAGCAGCCAGGTGGCCTACGACCTCGGCGCACCGAGGATGCCCTCGCACGAGCGCACCACCGCCCGGGCCACCTCCGCCGCCGCCCGTGAGGTCAGGGGGCTCTCGGCGCGCACCCGCCACCGGTCGAGCGCCTCGAGCGCGGCGGCCCGGACGTCACCACCACCGACCGGGAGCCCCAGCCGCTCCGCGACGTCCGGGCCGTCGCCGCCCAACAACCGCTCCGCCTCCGGGGCCGTCCCCTCGGGCATCGTCACCTGACCCTGGCGCAGCGCCGCGAGCAGCCGCTGCTCGGTGAACGCGTGCGCCCCCGTCAGGAGCCGCTCGAGCTCGGCCGCCACCGGCCCGGCGTCGGGACGCGGGGCGCGGCCGAGCACGAGGTCGACCGCGAGCAGCGCCGACCGCGCCTGGTGCACGTCGCGACGCCCCACCACCCGCGAGGCGAGCACCTCCCGCAGCTCCCCGAGCCCGCTGCGCCGCACCAGCTCCTCGGCCAGCGACGGCGAGTCGACCACCCCGCGCCCGGTGCGCGCCCCCCGGCGCAGCACGGTCGTCGCCGACCGGATCCCGAACACCCCGAACCGCTCCATCAGCCGACGCCGGGTCGGCTCGTCCAGGCGCACCCCGTCCGGGTCGGACGCGAGGGCCTCCGCGACGACGGCGGGCGGCTCCGCGGCGGTGAACCGGTCCGCGGAGAGCAGCAGCGCGTCGACCTCCGCGCGCGGCGCCCGCGCGAGCGCCCGCAGCGCGGTGAACTCCGACTGCCGCAGCGTCCGGGCGGTCTCGGCCAGCAGCCCGTCGACCGCCACCACCGTCTGGCACAGCGGCCGCAGCGCCGGGTCCTCGCGGTAGGCCTGGGCGACCTGACCCGCCGTCGTCACCGCGTCGAGCCCTCCGCCGCCGACCTCGTCCGCGCGCGAGAGCACCACGACCGTCCCCGAGGCCCCGACCGCGCCGAGCCCACCCGCCCCGCCCTGCGCCAGGTCGGCGAACGCCTCGAGGAAGCCGACGTCGGAGCGGTGGGCGTGGCGCATCAGGTAGACGACGGCGTCCGCGCCGCTCGGCCGGTCGTCGGGGGTGACGAACGACAGCGTCCGGCGCGAGTTGGTCTCGCGGATCGAGTCGAGGCCGGGGGTGTCGACGAGGGTCGCGTCGGCGAGCCCGCGCGAGGGCCAGTCCACGAGCAGGCGCCCGACGCGGGCCGGGTCCCCGATCCCGCCGAGGTCGATCCGCAGGCCCTCGCCGTCGCGGGTGAACGGCACGCTCGCCCGCCGCCCGTCGACGTCCTCGCGCACGACGGCCTCCGTGGGCGCATCGCGGTACCAGGTCACCAACCGGGTGCACTCCCCCGCATCGGTGGCCGCGATCCGCTCCCCGACCAGGGCGTTGAGCAGCGTCGACTTCCCCGCCTTGAGCGTGCCGGCCAGAGCGACCCGCAGCGGTTCGTCCAGCCGGGCCCGGGCGTCGTGCAGCACGGCGCGGGCCCACGCGGTGGCCGGGTCGGCAGGTCCGGTGGCGTAGAGGCGAAGCGCGCCGTCGACGACGCGGCGGACCGCGCCGACGAGCCCGCTCGGGTCGGACGCGGTCACGCCCCGACCAGCCGCGACGCGCGCGACGACGAGACGGGGCGAGCGGGACGGGACCGGGCGCGCTCCCGGCGCGCCCGCTCGGCGAGATGCTCCACCCGCTCCAGCTCGGCCTCGACATCGGCGAGCCGGGCCGCACGCTTCGCGCCGTCCGCCTCCACCGCCCGGGCCGCGTCGGCGGTCGCGGCGAGCGAGCGCTCGAGCTCCTCGGCCGTCGTCGTGAAGTGGTCGCGCAGGGTGCGCTGGACCTCGCGGAGCATGTCGCGGGAGTTCTTGCCGGCCTGGAAGGTCACGTCGTCGACGTGGCGGCGGACCGCCTGCTTGGCCTCGGCCTGCCGGCGGCGCAGGGCGCGCTTGCGCTCGTCGACCAGCGTCTTCGACCCCAGCAGCAGCCCGGCACCCACCGAGAACGGGTTGAGCAGCGCCATCCCGGCGATGGTGGTCAGCATGCCGATCATCAGCACGCCCCCGTAGGACCCCCGCATCCCGATCATCAACGACTGCGTGACCCCGAACTTCTCGTGGTCCGGCGCCGCGAGCATCGCGACCGGGTCCGCCGCGAGCCCGGACCCGTCCGGCGAGGCCCCGACGGTGACCGGCGGCAGGACGCCCTCGCCGTCCTCGGCGAAGTGGGCGGCCACCTTCTCGGCGAGCCAGCGCGTGCGTTCCTCGGCCCACACCACGTTGGTCGACACCGCGGCCGAGACCTGCTGGTGCAGCCACGGCGCGAACTGTTCCCACGTCTTCGCGGGATCGGTGTCCTCGAGCGCGGCCTCGGCGTCGGTGACGACGGCCCGCAGCCGGTCGCGCAGGTCGTACTCGATGTCGGAGACGAGGTCGGCGACGCCGTCGTTGAGGGTCTGCTGCCAGCGGGCGACCCGGTCGCGCAGCGCCGCGGCCCGTGCCCGGGAGCGCTCGATCTCGGCGGCGATCCGCTGGGCGCGTGCCGGGTCGGCGAGCGCGTCGCGCTCGGCGCGGAAGGTCGCCGCGAACTGCTCGCAGGCCACCAGCACCTCGTCGGTGGCCATCCGGACGCGCCGGGCCTGCCGCCCCTCGACGACCTCGGCGGTGAGCAGCCGGCGCAGCTCCTCGATCCCGGACTCCTCGACCAGCGCCCGGGCCGTCTCCGCGGGGAGATCCCCCTCCTCGGCGGCGTGCAGGGCCAGCGCGGCCGAGGTCGGCAGCACCCGGACCGCGCGCACGGCCTCGTCGCTGTGCGCTCCCCCGTCGCCCCGCTCGCCCCTGCCTCCTCCCCCGTCGCTCCGCTCGCCCCTGCCTCCTCCCCCGTCGCTCCGCTCGCCCCTGGCGCGGTCCAGGTGGCCCCGGTCCAGCTCGGCGATGCGGCGCCAGTGCGGGTGCAGGTCCGTCCGGGTCAGCACGACGGCGACCGTCGGGCTTACCGCGGCGGCGGTACGGACCAGCGCGAGCTCCGGGGCGGTGAGCTCCCGCCCGGCGTCCGCCACCACGAGCACCGCGTCCGCCCCGGGCAGCTCGGCCATCGTCGACACCGCCGCCGGCGACGCGAGCCCGCCCGCCCCCGGGGTGTCGACGAGCCGCAGGCCCTCCAGGACGGGGCGGGGCAGCGTCGCCTCGGCGTGCGACCAGCCGGCCCCGTTGTCCGGGTTGCCCTTCTCGGTGACGTGCTCGGCGAGCGCGCCCGGGGAGATCGGCTGCTGCTCGGTGCTCGCCCTCCCGTCCTGCTCAGCCACCCCGCGCACCAGCACGACGCCGGCCTGCTCACCGTGCACGCACACCGTCGGGACCGTGGTGGCGCGGTGCGCGTCGGTGGGCAGCGCCCGGCCGCCGAGCAGGGCGTTCACGAGCTCGGTCTTGCCCGCCTTGAACTCGCCGACGACGAGGACCCGGGCCCGGTCGTCGGCGACCGCGCGGGCCACGACGGCGAGCCGGCGCTCCAGGTCGGGCCGCTCGTACGCGGTCGCCGCGCGGCGGGCCAGGGCGACGAGCTCGGTGAGCTCCCCGCCGGTCCCCTGGTCGGTCATGGGTGGTCCCCCTGCTCGATGCCTCCGGGAACTCGACAGCCGGGGCACGGCGCGTGTGCACCGTGCCCCGGCTGTGTCGTCACGCCGCCGACGTTACGCGGCCGTGACTCCCCCCTGGATGGTCGACCTCAGTGGTGCAGCTCCAGCGTGTTGTGGTCGATGTTCGTGGAGTTGTCGACCGCGTGGTCGTCGTGCGACACCGTGTTGTTGCTGTCGGTGGTGTGGGTCGACGTGTCCGTGTCGATGTTGCCCACGTCGTGCTGGCTGGTGTTCCCGACGTCGTGCTGCGAGTTGTCGTTGTGGGAGTTCGACTCGGTCGAGGTCTGGTTGTGCGAGTCGGTCGAGGTCTGGTTGTGGGAGTCGGTCGCCACGTTCCCGGTGCCGTTCTGCAGGGTGCCGTGGCCGAAGTTGGAGAGCGTGGTGTCGGCGTGGTTGCCGATCGCCGAGCCCCCGGCGCCGGTGTTGATCGCGCCGCCGTCGCCGGTGCCGACGTGCGAGAGCGCCGTGCTGCCGGCGCCGAAGGCCGCGTTCGCACCGTTGTCGGCGATCTGGTTGTGGTCGCCGACGAAGCTGTGGTCGCCCGTGACGACGGGGGCGTTGTTGTCGCCCTCGACGCTCACGCCGCCCGCGCCCACGTTGTGGGTGTCGTTGTTGACCTCGACGTTCGAGCCGTGGTCGGCCCAGATCTTGGTGATGTTGTTGGTGTTGTAGATCGTGTCGTGCGAGTCGAACGAGTAGTTGTTCGTCACGTAGTTGAGGTGCGTGACGACCTTGTCGATCTCGTTGTCCTGGTGGTGCTGCTCGCGGTGGTGGTCGTCGTCGCACCCCGGGCCGGGGTTCCAGTGGTGGCCGCCGTGGTGGTGGTCCTCGTCCCCGTGGTGACGCGGGTGGTCGTCGTGGTCGCGGCCGCGGTCGCAATCGTCCTCGTACTGCGCGCACTTCTGCGGGTCGACCTTCTCCAGGACGACGGGCATGAGGTCCTTGATGTCGTCGACGCAGACGTTCTGCAGGCCGGCGGCGTGCAGCGCGCCCTGCGGGTCGCGCTGGAAGTCCGCCAGCGCCTCCTTGTTGTTGAGCAGGTCCAGCAGGAACTGCAGCAGGGTCTTGTGCTCGCTCATGTCGTGTGCCCCCTGGCGTTGGTGGGTGTCGGTTGCGCCTCGGCGGTGCTGCCGGGGCGGCGTGGTCACCAACCTGCCGTCCGGGGCCCTTCCGGCCATCGGGGCTCGCGCCGGGTTCGAGATCGGGGCCCCTAGGGGGTCGGGGGCCCACCCCCGGTCCCCGTGCCCGGGGTCGGCCCTCACCGGCGGTGGCCACTACTCCCCGAAGCGTCCGGTGTCGTCACTCGAACGAGCTACAACTGTGTAACGACGTTCTCCGCGGGGCCGATGATGACCACGGATCAGCGACGTGCGCCGCCTCGTGCGAGGGGGAGCCGGGAGCGGTTGCGCAGGGTGTCCCTCGGGACGCCTCGGACGGGGGAGCTGGGAGTGCAGCAGATGCCGGGAACGCACCAGGGATGGGCGCCGTGGCCCCCCGCGCCCACCGACACCACCGTGCTGGGCACCCCGTACGACCTGGGGATCGACCTCGGCACCACCTTCACCTCGGCCGCCGTGCGCAGCGAGGCCCACCCCGGGTCCCCGGAGCCGGGCGTCCGCGTCGTCGGCCTCGAGCGCGGCGCCGTCCAGGTGCCCTCGGTCCTGCTCGTCGACGACGACGGCGCGCTGCGGGTCGGCGCCGACGCCGAGCAGCGCGCCCCCTGGGCCCCGCAGCGCGTGGTGCGCGAGTTCAAGCGCCGCCTCGGCGACGACACCCCGATCGTCGTCGGCGGCGAGGGCTTCTCGGCCGACGGCGTGGCCGCCGAGATGGTGCGCTGGACCGCCGATCGGGTCGCCGAGACCCACGGCGCCGAGCCGCGCCGCATCGCCGTCGCCCACCCCGCCGGGTGGGGCGCCTACCGTCGCCGGGTGTTCACCGAGGCCCTCGCCGAGGTCGGCCTGCACGACGTCGTCCTGCTCACCGAGCCCGAGGCCGCCGCGGCCGCCCACGCCGCCGCCGGCCGGCTGCCGCTCGGGCGCACCGTCGCCGTCTACGACCTCGGCGGCGGCACCTTCGACGCCGCCGTCGTACGGGGCGTCCCGGCAGGCCCGGTCGCCCCGGTCGGCCTGACAGTCCTCGGCCGCGGCCAGGGTCTCGAGACCCTCGGCGGGATCGACTTCGACGAGGCCCTCTTCTGGCACGTGTGCTCGGAGCTGGGCGGCGCCGTCGCGGCGCTCGACCCGGCCGACCCGGACGCCGTCCGCGCCGTCGCCGGCCTCCGGCGGGCCTGCGTGGCCGCGAAGGAGACGCTCTCGGTCGACACCGAGGCGGTCGTCGACGTGCGGCTGCCCGACGTCACCACCCGCGTCCGGGTCACCCGCGGCGAGTTCGAGGAGATGATCGAGCCCGCGCTGCGCCAGACCGTGGACGTGCTCGGCGAGGTGCTCGATTCCGCCCGCATCGCGGCCCGCGACCTCGACGGCGTACTGCTCGTCGGCGGTTCCTCGCGCATCCCGCTCGTCGCGCGGATGCTCTCCGCCGAGCTGGGCCGGCCGGTCGCGGTCGACCCGGACCCGACGACCGTCGTCGCCCGCGGCGCCACCTGGGCCGCCGCCGCCGCGAGCGGCGCGATCCGCCCCACCGGCCCGCTCTCCGGTCCCTTGCCGACGCCGGGCTCGGTCCCCTTCCCGTCGCCCGGGTCCGGGCCGTTCGCCGCGGTGCCCCGTCCCGCCGGGCCCGGCGACGACGAGCCGCGCACCGAGGTCGTCGGGCGCGACGCGGCCCTGCTCGCCCACGCCCGCCACGGCGACCCCATGACCACGCCGGTGCGCCTCGACCTCCGCGCCGTGCAGAACGCGCACGGCACCGCCGAGCCGGTCACCGCCCCGATCGCCTCCCCGGTGCCGCCGGTGCGCCCGACCGCCGTCTCCGCGGCCCCCGCGGTCGCCCCGGCGGCCCCGCTGCAGCCGCCGAGCAAGCCCGACACCCGCAAGCGCCGGATCGCCATCGGCGCCGGCGCCGCGGCGGTCCTCGTCGTCGGCGGCGCGGTCGCCGTGGCGGTACCGATGATCAGCAACACCAGCTCCTCGAGCGCCACCGTCGCCGCGCCGGTGCCGGGCGCTCCCGCGGGCATCACCGCGCAGCCCGCGGCCGCCGACGCCGGCACCCTCCCGGCGGGCACCCTCCCCACCACCACCGACCCCACGACCGGTGCGACCACCTCCTCGACCGGTACCGGCCGGGTCGCGAACAGGGCCGCCGCCTCGCCGGTAGCCCCGCCCGTCGCGCCGGCCACCGCGCCGAAGCCCGGGGTGCCCGTGGCGGCTGTGCCGGCGCCCGTGGCGGCCGCGCCGGCACCCGTGGCGGCCCCGCCCGCTGCGCCGGCCGCCCCGAAGCCGGTCAGCACGCCACCGGTGACCACCAACACCGGCACCACGCCGGGCGGTGAGAGCAAAACGGGTACCGACACGACGAACACGCCCCCGCCGGCTTCGACGACGAACCCGCCCGCCGGTGCGCCGTCGTCCTCCGCCCCTGCTCCTGCGCCGGGCCTGGCAACGTGACCGTGCTCGACGAGTACCCGACACTCGACGTCACCGCCGACCTCGACCTGGTCGATGAGGCGGAGCGCGCGGCGGTTGCCGGCGAGCTGGTGGAGGCCGCCCGCTGCGCGGACGCCGTCCTCGCCGAGCCCGACGCCGAGCCGGACCGCCTGGTCCGCGCCGCCCACGTCCTCGCCGGGGTCCACGCCCACCGCGGCATGCTCGGCGACGCCGCCGAGCTCCACGCGTGGGTCGCCGCCGTCGCCCCCTGCTCGGCCTCCCCCGCGGCCGCGGTCGCCCTGGTCGGCACCGGCCGTGCGACGGCCGAGCCGGCCTCGGCGGCGGCCCGTCCCGCGCCGCCGACCCTGCGCGCGGGGGCCGAGGGCCTCGTCGGACGCGCGGTCTCCGCGAGCGTGCGCCCGGGCGGCTCGGCCGCCGCGCTCTCCGAGCTCACCCGCGCCGCCGCGATGCTCGAGTGCCGCGGCGGAGCGGTGCTCCTCGACGACTCCCCCGCCGCACTGGGCGCCCTCGTCGCCCTCCACCGCGGGGAGCCCGACCTGGCGCGGTCCCTGGCCGACCGCGCCGTGGCCGCCGACCTCGGCGGCGCCCCCTACCGCCGCCGCCACCTCCTGCTGCGTGCCTGGGCCGACATGGCCGGGGGCGACCTCACCGCCGCCCGCTCCGGGCTCGATACGGCTGCCGGCCGGCCGGAGCCCGTGCACGCCCGCGACGAGCTGGTCGCCGTCGCGCTCGAGGCGGGCCTCGTCCGCCGGGCCGGCGACACCCGCGGCCTGCTCGCGCTGTGGACCCGCGCCCGCGAGGCCGTGCTGCACCACGCGGTCGACCTGTGGTCGCTGCTCGCGATCGGCGAGCTGGTGGTCGTCGCGGGCCGGCTCGGCCAGCAGGCCTGGCTCGCCCCGCACGCCGACGCGGTGGACGAGCTGCTCGCCGTCCTCGACCGGCCCGTCCTCTGGGCCGCGCCGTGGCACTGGTGCGCCTTCCTCGCCGCGGTCGCCGCCGACGACCCACCGGCCGCCCAGCGCCACGCGACGCACCTGGCCGACGCCGCGTCCGACCCCGCCGCCCACGCCGGGTCACTCGCCACCGTCCTCTCCCGCGCCGCGCGGGTGTGGCTGCACGTGCTCGCCGGCGACGTCGACCTCGAGGAGGTCACCGCCACGGCGACGGCTCTCGCCGGGGCCGGCATGGCCTACGACGGGGCCCGCCTCGCCAAGGAGGCCGCCGTCCGCACGACCGACAAGCGGGTCCTCGCGGCCATGCTCGGCCTCGCCCGCGGGCTGCTGGCCGGCCCGCCGACGGCGGACGAGCCGCCCGCACCCTCGTCGCCCCCGACGTCGTCACCCCAGTCGTCAACCCCCTCGTCCCCGAGCCCCGTGACGGACCGGGCGCCGGCACCCGAGCCGGCACCACGCCCGTCGTCGCGACCCTGCGTGCTCTCCGACCGCGAGCGGGAGGTCGCCGAGCTGCTGCTCGACGGCATGACCTATCGGGAGATCGGCGACCGGCTCTTCATCACCGCCAAGACGGTCGAGCACCACGTGGGCCGGATGCGGCAACGGCTCGGGTCCGAGTCGCGCACCGACCTGTTCGCCGACCTCCGCGGCGCCCTCGCCGGCTGAGACTTCTCGGTGGGCGCGACACCCTGGCCCCGCTAGGCTGTCGATCCCGGCTCGCGCGGCAACCCCCGACGGGCGCCGACCGTCTCTGTCCCGCGAGAGCGGATGACGAGAGGTGGGGTTCCGGTGCCGATGCGGCGCATCTGGCAGCACGGCTTCGTGGGGCTGATGGTGGTGGTGCTCGCGTTCCTGGTGGGGTGCGGCGTGTACGGCGCGGCCGCGGCGACCTCGGGCGCGAGAGGCGGCGGGTCGCAGGCGGCTCCCGCACCGGGGCCGGCGGTCACCCTCTCCCCCGGCGGCGGCGCGAGCGACGTCGCCCCCGGACAACCCGCCACGGTCGCCGTCGAGCACGGCCGCCTGACGTCGGTGTCCCTGCAGGCCGACGGACGCCCCGTCGCCGGCACGACGAGCCCCGACGGGCGGAGCTGGCGCGCGGCCTCCCCGCTGCAGTACGACACCGCCTACACCTGGTCCGGCCAGGCCGCCGGCGACGATGGCGCGACGGTGCCGCTGGCCGGGTCGTTCCACACCGTCGCCCCGGCCGAGACCACCCAGGCGCAGATCAACATCGGCGACGGAGAGACCGTCGGGATCGCGGCGCCCGTCATCGTGCAGTTCGACCACCACGTCGCGGACAAGGCCGCCGCCGAGCGGGCCATGACCGTCCGGACCTCGATCCCGACGACGGGCGCGTGGGCCTGGCTCGACGACGACAACGGCGGCTCACGTGCCCACTGGCGGCCGCAGGGCTACTGGACGCCGGGCACGCAGGTCGCGGTCACCGTGCACCAGTTCGGGGTCGACGACGGCGACGGCGTCTGGGGCGCGCAGGACGTGTCCAGCCACTTCACGATCGGACGCGCCCAGATCGTCAAGGCCGATGTGAACAGCCACCAGATGGTCGTGGTGCGGGACGGGAAGGTCGTCATGGACTTCCCGGCCAGCTACGGACTCGGCTCCGACCCGAACCGCAACACGACCAACGGCATCCACGTCGTGATGAGCAAGGCCCAGACGGTGCTGATGTCCAACCCGAAGTACGGCTACAACAACGTGCCCGAGCACTGGGCCGTGCGCATCGAGAACAACGGCGAGTTCATCCACGCCAACCCGGAGACCGACGGCGTGCAGGGCTCGGAGAACGTCACGCACGGGTGCGTCAACCTCTCCACCGAGAACGCCCAGCAGTACTTCGCCACCGCGATCTTCGGCGACCCCGTCGAGGTCACCAACAGCCCGATCCCGCTCACGATGGCCGACGGCGACATCGCGGACTGGACGGTGCCGTGGAACCAGTGGGTCGCGATGTCGGCAGACCGCCGGTGAAGAAATCTTGCTGACGGACTTGACGAGAACCTCTAGGTCGAGCTACAACTATCCACGTCAGTCGCCTTGAGGTAGCAGTGCGGTAGTGGAAGGAGTGACCGATCGTGCTGCTGAACTACGACCCGTTCGACGCGTTCCGCTCCCTCGACAGGATCACCGGGTGGCACGGCCAGCCCGGCACCGGGATGCCGATGGACCTCTACCGGGCCGGCGACCACGTCGTCGCCACCTTCGACGTTCCCGGCGTGGACCCCGGCTCGATCGACATCTCCGTCGAGGGCAACACCGTGACGGTGGGCGCCGAGCGCAGTGCCCCGGGCGATGTCGGGGAGTGGATGATCGCCGAGCGACCCCGCGGGCACTACAGCCGCCGCTTGACGATGGGCCGCGACCTGGACCTCGACCAGTTGCACGCCTCCTACGTCGACGGCGTCCTGTCGTTGACGATCCCGGTCTCGGAGAAGGCCAAGCCGCGACGAGTCTCCGTGGAGCACACCAGTGCCCCCCGCTCCATCGACACGGCCGACCACCAGGAGCTCGCCGGATCCGCTGACTGACCCCCGACCTCCGACCGCTGCAGGAGTCGAGGAGGTGATGTCCCCGTCCACCACGCGATGACCATGACCGGGGCCGTGCCCACCGTGGCCGGCTCGTGCTGAACCACTCTGGAGGGATCGGGCGGGGCGGGTCGTGAGGACCCGCCCCGTTCGGTGTGCCCACGGCACGATGGCGAACGAGGGCCCCCGGGACGAGCAGGAGGACCATGACTCTGGACCGTCTCGACGACCCGGACCACCCGACCTTCGGGATGGGCCAGGCCGCGGAGCTGCTCGACGTCCCGCAGGCCTTCCTGCGCAGCCTGGATGCGGCCGGGCTGCTGACACCGGCCCGCTCCGAGGGTGGGCACCGCCGCTACTCGCGCAACCAGCTCGACCGGATCGCCGCCCTGCGCGCCCTCGCCGGCGAGGGCCACACCCTGGCCAGCGCGTCCGAGATCCTCGACCTGCGCGCCGACCTCGACTCCGAGCGGGCCCTCCTCGCCGAGACCGTCGACGAGCGCGACGAGGCCCGGCGCGAGCGCGACACCGCGCGCGACGAGCGGGACACCGCCCGGGAGGAGCGCGACACCGCTCGGCAGGAGCGTGACGAGGCCCGAGGGCTTCGCGACGGCGTGGCCGGCGGGTCGTCGCGCCGGTCCCCCCGAGAACCCCGCGAGGAAGGAGCTCGATGATCTCCGTGACCGAGGAGGCCACCCGCGCCCTCCGCACGGTGTGCGACAACGCCGGCCTCCAGCCCAGTGTGCGCATCCGCACGGTCGGCGCCGGTCGGCCCTTGCCCGTCCGGGTCGAGGCAGCCACCGACCATCGCCCGGGCGACGTCGTGGTCGCCTCCGAGGGCGTCGTGGTCCTCATGGACCGGGAGCTCGCCGCCGCCGTCGCCGGCCACAGCCTCGACGCCCTTCCCTCCGACGACGGGTCGGCGCCCCGCTTCGTCCTCGGCAGGCCCGCGAGCTGACGGCTCGGGTCAGCCGGCGCCGAGCCGGTCGGCGATGTCGCGCAGGTGGTGGCGGCCCTCGTGGGCGGCCTGCCGGGCCAGCCACCGGGTGCTGCGCTGCTCACCGGGGTAGCGGTGCACCGGCCGGCCCCACCCGGCGTCGTCCACCCGGTCCAGTTCGGCGAGGAAGCCGCGCACGTGGTCGCCGAGCTGGTCGAGGGCCGGGCGGAGGGCGGCGTGACCGTAGTCGAAGCGGCGGGCGCGAAGGTCGTTGAGCATCGGCTCGAGCGGCGGGTCGTCCTCGGTGCGGGCGCGGTGGAGCCGGATGGTGAACACGGCGTACACGTCGCGGACGTGGCAGAGGTACTCCGCGGCGGACCACGAGCCGTCCGCGCCGGGAACGCGCCAGGCGCCGTCGTCGTGGGCCTCGAGCAGGGCGCGGGCCTGCCGGGGGACGTCCGTGACGATGCGCCGGACGTCGTCGGTCGTGGTCTCCCCGAAGTCCATCGGACAGGTCGGGCAGACGTGGTCCTCGGCGGCCAGGGGCGGGACCCCGCGCCGGGACTCGTCGGCGGTCATGCGGCGAGCGTGCCAGCCCCTCCGCGCCGGCAACGGTGGAACCGGACGAAATCGACCGGACGCTGTCGGACCCCGTCAGTACCCTCGCGCCCGTCCCTCCGCACGAGTGCCGGGAGCATGCATGGACGTGGCGATCGAGGTCGCCGGGCTGGTCAAGCGCTACGGCGATCTCACCGCCCTCGACGGGGTCGATCTCCAGGTCCCTCGGGGCACCGTCCTCGGGCTCCTCGGCCCCAACGGTGCCGGCAAGACGACGATCGTCCGCATCCTCACCACGCTGCTCCAGCCCGACGCGGGCCGCGCGAGCATCGACGGTGTCGACGTCGTGGCGCATCCGCGCGAGGTCCGAGGGCGCCTCGGGCTCTCCGGTCAGTACGCCGCGGTCGACGAGTACCTCACCGGCTTCGAGAACCTCGACATGATCGGCCGCCTCTACCACCTCGGCCGTCGGCGCAGCCGGGAACGAGCCCGCGAACTGCTCGCGCAGTTCAGCCTCGTCGACGCCGCCGACCGGCCCACCCGCACCTACTCCGGCGGCATGCGACGCCGGCTCGACCTCGCCGGCGCCCTCGTCGCCGCTCCGCCGGTGCTCTTCCTCGACGAGCCCACCACGGGGCTCGACCCGCGCAGCCGCACTGAGATGTGGGGCGTCATCCAGCAGCTCGTCTCGGGCGGCACCACGCTCCTGCTCACCACCCAGTACCTCGAGGAGGCCGACGTGCTCGCCGACGACATCGTCGTCATCGACCACGGCCGCGCCATCGCCCGCGGGACGTCCGACCAGCTCAAGGCACAGATCGGCGGCGAACGCCTCGAGCTCACGGTCAGCGACGCGGGGCGTCTCGACGAGGCGGTCGACGTCGTCACCCCGCTCGGCGTCGCGCCACCCGTGACCGACGAGCACCGGAGGTCCCTGACGATGCCCGTCACCGGCGGGGTGAAGGCGTTGCGCCAGGCGCTCGACCACCTCGAGGCCGCCGGACTGGAGGTCGACGACGCCGGCGTGCGCCGCCCGACCCTCGACGACGTCTTCCTCACCCTCACCGGCAGCACCGCCGGCGACGACGACGCCGAGCGCGCCGAGGAGGCGGGCGCCGCGTGACCACCGTCGAGGTGGTGAGCGACGCCGCCGTCGTCGCCAAGCGCAACCTCATCAAGATCAAGCGGGTGCCCGACCTCCTGGTCTTCACCACGCTCTCACCGATCATGTTCGTGCTGCTGTTCGCGTACGTGTTCGGCGGCGCGATCGACCCGAGCGGTGGCGGCGCGGCCTACCGCGAGTTCCTCATCGCAGGGATCTTCGCCCAGACCGTGGTGTTCGGGGCGACCAACACCGGCGCCGGGCTCGCGGACGACGTCAAGAAGGGCATCGTCGACCGCTTCCGGTCCCTGCCGATGGCGCCGTCGGCGGTGCTGACCGGGCGAACGCTCTCCGACGTCGTCAACAACGTCATCGTCCTGGTGGTCATGTCGATCACGGGGCTGCTCGTCGGCTGGCGCATCCACACCGGCCCGCTCGAGGCGCTGTGGGGCTTCGTGCTCCTGCTGATCTTCGCCTACGCGATCTCGTGGATCATGGCGTGGCTCGGTCTGCTCATCCCGAGCCCCGAGGTGATCAACAACGCCTCGTTCATCGTGATCTTCCCGTTGACCTTCGTGGCGAACACCTTCGTCCCGCTCGACACGCTGCCGGGCCCGTTGCGGGTGTTCGCGGAGTGGAACCCGGTGTCCTCGGTCACCCAGGCCGCTCGCGAGCTGTTCGGCAACCCGTCGCCGAATCCGTCGGCGGCCGTCTCGACGGCATGGTCGCTCGAGCACGCGCAGCTCTACACGCTGCTCTGGTCGGTGCTCGTCGTGGCGGTGTTCGCCCCGCTGGCCGCCGCCCAGTACCGCCGGGCCGCCAGCCGCTGACGTCCGGGTCAGACCTTGGACGCGTACACGATCGTCTGGCCGAGGTAGTTGTGCGCGCCGCGGTCGAGGGTGCCGCCGCAGGTGATCAGCCGGAGCTCGGGCTCCTTGGTGTCGGAGTACACCGCGGCGGTCGGGAACTCGGCCTTCGGGACCGTCTCGGTGCGGGTCACCGCGAAGGTCACCGGACCGGTCGGCGTCGTGACGTCGATCTTGTCTCCGGCGGCGAGGGTGTGGAAGTCGGCGCCGAAGCCGGGCCTGCCGTTCCCGTTGATGTGCGCGAGCACGACGGCGGGTCCGACCTGCCCGGGCAGGGGGCCCTTGGTGTAGACGCCGGCCTGCATCGGGTCGGCCAGCGGCGGGACCTGGATCGACCTGTCCGGGTTGAGCCCCAGCCCGACCAGCTGCGAGGACTCGTTGAGCTTCGGGATCGTCAGGGTGTAACCGGAGACCGGTCCGGCGTTGCTCTGCTGGGTCGCGGCAAGGGAGGCCGCCCCGTCGGAGCCCGACCCGCACGCGGTGGCGAGGAGCGCGAGCAGGGCCGCGACGACGAGGGCCGCCGCGGTGCGCAGGCGGGTCATCTCATTTCCCCCCGGTCTGGGCCGAGCCCTCGGGCACCTCGGTGACCTGCTTGCCCGACGTCGTCGCCTCGGACCCGTCGTCGCCCGTGGCGGTGACCGCGGCGTCCTGGTTGTCGCCGTCGTCGGACAGACTCTCGCAGGCGACGCCGTTGTGGTTCTCGTCGAGGCGGTCGGCGTCGTTGGTGCTCGACCCGCCGATCGACTCGAAGTACCGCTGAGCGTCCTGCTGCGTGGCGAAGTCGGCGCAGTCGCGGTCTCCCGGCCGATCAGGGTGCCGCGGCGCCGCACCATGTCCGGGGCCGCCGCCGTGCGATCCGTGGCTCGCAGGCGGACCGCTGGGTCCTGGCCGGGGCGACGGTCCCGGCGGCTTCGACGCCGACGACGACTTCGTGGGGCTCGAGGACGTGGTCGTGGTGGTCGTCGTCGAGGTTCCCGAAGACGCTGGGCTGCACAGCCGACTCTCGGCGTCCGCCTTCGCTGCGGAGAGTGCTTCAGCCGACCCCCGGTCGGCCCCCTGCACAGCCGGATCGTCGTTCACCTTCTGCTCACAGTCCGGCGTACCGACCGGCGGCCCTCCGTCCGCCGCGAAGGCCGGGCCGGCGACGAGCAGGGCACTCGCGACGGCGGCGACGATCACGGGGCCGACGCGGGACAAGATCACGTGACTGCTCCCCCTTCGAAGTCGAGAGGCCTCCGCCCCTCGTCACGGGAGGATGTCACAAGGGTGACGAATCCGTCACAGCGACCCATCGCTCCTCGGTCGCCGACTCAAGATCACGAATCTGAAGCGGATTTGAGGTCTCCGCGTCCATATCCTCGTCGGAACCGCGATCTTGGTCCGCAGTACTCATCGCAGAGCTCCGTCGCCGGGCGGCAATCCCAGCGCCGAGGACACGATGACCGGCGAACTGGGTAGCCCGCCCCATGACGCACACCCCCACCCCCCGCGTGACGCTCACCGAGGGCGGGCCGATCCTCGTCGAGGGTCCGGTGGAGCTCGAGACGCCCGACGGCGCCACGGTCCGCTCCGACCGGCCGGTCGTCGCCGTGTGCGCCTGCCGTCGCAGCAAGCGCTACCCCTTCTGCGACACCAGCCACCGGCGCAAGGTCCGTCAGACCGCGGCCCGCAGCAACGACGACGACCCGGAGTCCCAGGAGCGCACGAGGTGATCCGCCAGCCGGTCCTCGAGCAGGGTCGACGCCTGGATGCCGAAGACGATGTCCGGCGCCAACGACGGCTCCCGCGACAGGAGGTCGGCCAGCAGCCCCCGGCGCACCAGCTGCTCGTGCACCGCGTCCGCCTCGACGTGCTCCTCGTAGAAGGCGCGTGCCGCCGCGGAGGTCCCGAGCCGCTCCATCGCCCTGACCAGTCGCGCCGATCCCGGCGACGACGTCACCTCGACCAGCGCGAACTGCCCCACCGACGCCCCGCGCCAGCGCCGGTGCAGCCCGAACAGCGACATGACGTTCACCGTCGCCAGGGTCAGGGCCGGCGCCACGTCCAGGTAGGCGTGGTACGAGGAGTCCAGCCCCAGCTCGTCCATCATCCTCGCGAAGATCGTCGCGTGGACCCGCTCGCCGCGGCCCGCGCCGAACTCGTCGTGCTCCACCGTCACCAGCGACGCCTTGGCCTGGCCGTCGATGCGCGGGATCACCCAGGCCTGCGGGTCGGCCTCCTTGAGGTGGTAGATCGAGCGCTGGGCGACGTACTCGCGCAGCTGCCAGAGCTCGCCGTCCGCGGCGAGCCGCCACGACGGCCCGGAGCCCTCCACCGGCTCGACGAGCAGCGCGTCGATCGCGGCCTCGACGTCGTCGCCGCCCTCGACGTCGGCCTGCAGCGCGGCGAGGAAGGGCTGCTCCAGCGAACGGCGTAGCGCGAGCAGGTCGGGGTCCCACTCCAGGTCCTCCTCGACGCCCGGGAAGCCGCGGTAGTGCAGCTCGTAGCACAGGTAGAGCGCGAGCTGGAGGTCGTCGCCGTAGGGGTCGAGTCCCGACGACGGGTGCGGCAGGTCGCTCGGGGCGCGCTCGCCGGCGAGCACCTCGAGGACGGCGCCGGAGACGGGGCCGCGGGCCTGCGGCAGGGCGGGCGTGTGGACGTCGAGCACGTGCTCTCCTCGGCGTGGGGCCGGTCAGGGACGGCGGCGGTCCGGGGCCGCGGCGCCCGTCCGGTTACCCGTCCCACACTGCCCGGACCCGAGTGCCACGTCACCGGGCCTCGAGCGCGTGGATGCCGCAACCTCCGGGTAACACGCCCGAGGTCGTCCCCACGGTTGAGGGTCCAGCTGCTTCTCGGGGACGGACGGCACCCGACCGGTGCCCTGTCGGCCCCTCTCGTGCCAACCGAGGAGCACAGCCGTGTCCGTCGATCGCCTGCCGTCCCCTGCCCGTTCCCCCGCCGCACCCGCGCCCGACGTCGTCGTGCCCGCCGTGCCGATGCCCGACGGCCGCCGCGCGCACCTGCAGGTCCTGTGCGGCCCCGGGGTCTACCCCGCGCAGCGTGACACGTGGCTGCTCGCCGACGTGCTGCGCAGCGAGCTGCTCGACTCCCCCGAGGAGCCGCGGCGCGTGCTGGAGCTCTGCTCGGGCGCCGGCGCGTTGTCGCTGGTCGCGGCCGGGTTCGCCGGGACCGACGTGACCGCGGTGGACTGCTCACGCAAGGCCCTGGCCTGCGCCTGGATCAACGCCCGGCGCCACGGACGGCGGGTCCGCGTCCGTCGGGGCGACCTGACCGCACCCGTCGTCGGGACGCAGTTCGATCTCGTCGTCGCGAACCCGCCGTACGTCCCGACGGACGACGAGGCACTGCCCCTGCGCGGGGTGATGCGGGCGTTCGACGGCGGGCTGGACGGGCGCGTCGTGCTCGACCGGGTCTGCGCCGAGGCCCCGACCGTGCTCGCGCCCGGGGGGCGGCTGCTGATGGTGCACTCCGCGATCAACGGGGTCGAGCGGACGCTGTGGCAGCTGCGGGCGCACGGGCTCGACGCCGAGGTCGCGGCGCGCTGCCACCACCCGTTCGGCCCCGTGTTCACGGCACGGGCGCCGATGCTCGAGGAGCGCGGGCTGATCGCGCGGGGCCAGCGGACGGAGGAGCTGATCGTGGTGCGGGCCACCCGAGGGAGTCGTCAGGAGGCTCGCTGGGCGGGGGCTCGCCCGGTCCGGCTCCGGAGCTCCTCGATCACCGCCGGCAGGACGGCGTGCACATCGCCGATCACCGCGTAGTGCGCCCGCGTGACCATCGGGGCCTCCGGATCGGTGTTGATCGCCAGGATCGTCCTCGCCCCCATGCACCCCACCCAGTGCTGGGTGGCTCCGCTGATCCCGCAGGCGATGTAGAGGTCCGGGGTGATCCGGGTGCCGGTGAGGCCGACCTGGTCGCGGTGCGGGCGCCAGCCGTTGTTCGTGGCGACCCGCGAGCAGCCGACCGCGCCGCCGAGGAGCCCGGCCAGCTCCTCGAGCACCGCGTAGCCCTCGGCGCTGCCGACCCCACGGCCCCCGGACACCACCACCGGCGCGGTCGCCAGGGTCATCCCGGCCGCGCGCCGACGGCGGTCGACGAGGCACGCGTGGCGCGCCGTGGTGTCGAGAGCCGGGGTGAACCGCTGGACCTCCACCTCCCCGTCCGCCGGGGCGCCCTCCTCGACGACCGGGACGGCGCCGGGGGTCAGGGTGCACAGCGCGACCGGTGCGTCCAGCTCCGCGTCCTCGAGCAGGATCCCGCCACCCCGCTCCCGGGTGACCTCCCAGGGGTCGCCGGGGCGGACCGCCACGCACTGGGTCGCCAGCGGTAAGCGCAGTCGAGCGGCGGCTCGCGCCAGCAGCTCGGTGGCGTGCAGGGAGGTGGGAGCCAGCACGCCCTCCGGCCCGACCTGGGTGATCAACTCGGCGACGGCGTCCCCGCACAGCTGCGAGGAGGAGGCGTCGAGCGCCGCGTGCTGCACGAGGTACAGCCGCGCGATGCCGTGCTTCTCGAGCCGTCCGGGCAGCTCGCCGGCCTCCCCGACGGCGATCGCTGCGGCCGGGACGCCCCACCGCTCGGCCAGGTCGCGGGCCGCGGCGAGCACCCCCTCGGAGTCGGGGGTCGGCGTGCCGTCGTGCATCTCGACGAAGGCCATGATCGCTGCAGCACCCCCAGGGTGTCGAGGACGTCGACGACCGCGGGGGCCGCGTCGGCCCCGCGCCCCAGCACGACGGTCTCGGCGGTCGCCCGGTCCGGCCTGCGCAACCGGCGCGTCCGCAGCCCGCCGGCCCGCAGCGGGGGTTCGAGCAGTCGCACCGGCGCCTTCTTCGCCCGCAACCGGCCCTTGATGGTCGGGTACCGCGGCAGGTTGAGGCCCTCCGCGACCGCGACCGTCGCCGGGAGCGAGGCCTCGTAGACCTCGACGCCGTCGGGGACCTCGCGGCGGAGCGTCACCCGGTCGCCGTCGAGGTCGATGGCCTTGACCCCCGTGACGATCGGCCGATCGAGCTCGCACGCCACGCGCACGCCGACCTGGCCGTGACCGGCGTCGGCCGAGGCCACGCCGAACAGGACGAGGTCGTAGGGGTCGAGCTCGACGAGGGCGGCCGTGATCGCCGCGGCGGTCTCCTCCGGGTCGAGGTCGCTGATGGGGGCGGCCACCCGGACCGCGTGGTCGGCGCCCATCGACATCGCGTACCGCAACTGCTCCTCGGCCTCCGCCGGGCCGACGGTCAGCACCCCGGCCCTGCCCCCGGTGCGCTCCGCGATCCGCACCGCCTCCTCGACCGCGCACTCCTCGTGCGGGCCGATCGTGAAGCCGAGGTGGCGCGTGTCGATCTCCGTCGCGTCCTCGGTGAGCCGGATCTCGGCACCCACCGCGGGCACCCGCTTGACGCACACCAGGACGTCCATCCCGCCCTCCGCTCTCAGCCACGCATCCGCGCGTCGTCGGGGTCGAACAGCGGGCTGCGACCCGCCCGGGCGACGGTGACCGGGTACCGCTCCCCCATGTACTCCACCGCGAGGCCGGTGCCCTCCACCGCGTAGCACGGCGGCAGGTAGGCCATCAGCAGGTAGGCCCCGAGCGAGGGCGCCGAGCCCGCACTGGTCACGAACGACGTGCGGCCCCGCCGGTCCACGACCGGGACGCCGTCGAGGGTCAGCAGGGGCTCGCCGCCCTGCGGGTACCGCCGCGGCCCGTGCGAGTCGGTCAGATCGTCGGCGCCGCGGTCGTCGAGGCGCAGCGTGCACAACGTCGCCTCGGGCTCGCCCTCCCGCGCCTTGAGGTACGCCGCCTTGCCGACGAAGTCCGCCGACTTCACTCCGGGCAGCGCGAGACCTGCCTCCACCGGCCCGTGCTCGAGGTCCAGCTCGTGCCCCATCAGGCGGTAGCCCTTCTCGAGGCGCCCGGTGGTGCCGTACACCCCAATCCCGGCCGGGATGAGGCCGTGCGGGCGGCCGGCGGCGATCAGGGTGTCCCACAACCGCAGCCCGAGCTCGAACGGCGCGTGCAGCTCCCAGCCGAGCTCCCCGACGTAGGACAGCCGCAACGCCAGCACCGGGACGGAGCCGACGCTGATCCGTCGGGCGGTGCCGAACCGGAACCCGTCGTCGGACACGTCGTCCTCGGTCACCGCGGACAGCACGTCGCGCGCCCGCGGTCCCCAGAGCCCGAGCGTGCACACCTGCGAGGTGACGTCGTGCAGCGCCACCGACCCGTCGTCGGGAAGGTGGCGGGTGAACCACTGGAGGTCGCGCGGCCCGTCTGCGCCCCCGGTGATGATCCTGAAGTGCGTCTCGCCCAGGCGCACCACGGTGAGGTCGCTGCGGAAGCCGCCGTTCGCAGCCAGGACGGGGGTGTAGATCACCCGCCCCACCGGCCGGTCCATCTGCGCGACCGTGAGGTGCTGCACGAGGTCGAGGGCACCCTCGCCGGTGAGGTCGAACTGGGCGAAGGCGCTCAGGTCGATCAGCGCGGCGCGATCACGCATCGCCCGGTGCTCGGCGTTGATGATCGGCGACCACCAGCGGGCGTCCCACTCGTGCGACCGGTCCCCGACGGCGTACTCGCTGAGCAGCGGCCGGTTCGCCTCGTACCACTGGGGCCGTTCCCAGCCGCCCACCTCGAAGAACTCGGCGCCCAGCTCGCACTCGCGGACGTGGAACGGCGACAGCCGGGCCGGCCGGTCGGAGGCCCACTGCTCGCGCGGGTGCACGATCCCGTAGGTCTTGTTGAACCCCTCGGCCGCGCGGGCGCGGACGTGGGCGCGGGTGCGCTCGTGGGGGTAGAAGCGGGCGATGTCGGCCGCGTGCGGATCGATCTCGGGCACGCCGTCGGTCATCCACTCCGCCACCAGACGGCCCACTCCGGGCGCTTCCTTGATCCACACTGCAGCGGCGGACCACAGCCCCCGCACCTCGGGGGTCTCCCCGAGCAGCGGGTGACCGTCCGGGGTGAGCGAGAGCAGGCCGTTGATCGCGTGCCGCACCCCGGCCCCGGGCCGGTCCAGGACGGCGCCGAACAGCTCGAGCGCGCGCTCCATCTGCGGATCGAAGTCGTCGTCGGTGAACGGCAGCTGCGTGGGCGAGAGGGCGGCGGCGGCCAACGAGGGGATGTCGTCGGGGTCGTACAGGATCGGGCGGTGGGCGTACGAGCCGATCTCGAGGTCGGCGCCGCTCTGCCGCTCGTACATCAACGGGTCCATGTCCCGCACGATGGGGAACGCGATCTCGGACCGGGTTTCTTCGAGCTCCGCGATCGGCCCGACGTCGATCATCTGGTGCACGGCCGGGGTCAGCGGGATGCTCGCGCCCGCCATCCGCGCGAGGCGCGGGCTCCACACGCCCGACGCGATCACCACGTGCTCGGTCTCGACGTCCCCCCGGTCGGTGCGCACCCGCCGGACCCGGCCCCGCTCGGTGTCGATACCCAGCACCTCGGTGTTCGCCGAGACCCGCAGCGCCCCCACCTCGGTCGCCCGTTGCCGCATCAGCTCCCCGGCGCGCAGCGGGTCGACCACGGCGACCGAGGGGGTCCAGAACCCGGCGAGGACGAGCGTGCGGTCGAGGAACGGCACCAGCTCGTGCACCCGGGCGGGGCTGATCAGTTCGGCGTCGATGCCCCAGGCGCGGGCCGAGCTCATGCGCCGGGTGAGCTCCTGGACCCGTTCGGGGACGCGGGCCACCTCGATGCCGCCGCAGGTCGTGAGGGTCGCGAGCTCCGCGTACTGCCGCATCGAGTCCGTGGTCAGCGCGGTGATCTCCTGGGAGTGGTCGACCGGGAACACGAAGTTCGACGCGTGGCCGGTCGAGCCGCCCGGGTCGGGCAACGGCCCCTTGTCGAGCAGCACGATGTCGCGCCACCCCAGCCGGGCGAGGTGGTGGACCAGGGAGTTGCCGACGATGCCCGCGCCGATGACGACGACCTGGGCCCGCTCGGGAAGGAGGTTCATGCCGCGGCCCTCCACTGCGTCTCGGTCACCCACCGCACGGTGTCGGCGACCTGGTTGAACGTGTAGATGTGCACCTGGTCGAACGCGCACCGACCCTCGGCGACCCCGGCGCCGAGCTCGTCGAGCAGCGCCGACGGCCGGTAGGCCCCCGGGCGCAGCAACGTCGTCGCCGTCGAGCGGTGCGCCGTGAGGAATCGCAGCGAGTCGCCGACCCCGATCCGGACGCCGACCCGCACCAGCCGGCGGGTGTCGACCACCCCGGGGATACCGACGACGACGGGCAGGTGCACCCCCCGCCCGCGGGCCTCCGCGACGAACCGGCAGATCGCGTCGGCGTCGAGGCACAGCTGCGTGACGGTGTAGTCGGCGTGGTCCTGCTTGGCCAGCAGGGCCGACCACAGCGTCTCCGTGGCGATCCGGTGATGCCCGTCGGGGTACGACGGCACCCCGACGCGGCGCGGTCGCCCGACCCGCTCCATGGCCGCCAGCAGCGACACGCCGTCGGCGAAGCGGCCGACCGGCTCGCGCGCGTCCCCGCCGACCACGAACACGTCGTCGACCCCGGCGGCATCGCACCGCTCGAGCACCCCGGCGAGCTCGGCGTCGTCGTGCACGCTGCGCGCGGCCAGGTGCGGCACCGGCCGGAACCCCTGGGCGGCCAGCTCCTCGACCACCTCGATGGTGGCCCCGACACCCCGGCTCGGGGAGGCCGTCACGGCCACCGTGGCCCCGTGCGGGAGCTCGGCGGCCCGGTCGAGGACCCCCGCGACCGGCGCGACCTCGTACCGCGGGTGGGCGAGAAGTGCCGTCACCGCCCGCGATTCCCTTTCTGCCGCACCCGATGCGCCCACGGCCGATCCCGCCCGTCAGCCTTTCGGCGTCAGCTTGCGTGCGTCGATGAACGGCTTCTCGACGACCGTCCCGCGGCGCGTCCCGGCCGGGGTCACGACGGCGAGCTCGTTGCCGAGGCCGGCCAGCTCGATCGGCAGCATCGCGAGCCCGATGTTGCGCTCGAGCCGCGGCGACCAGCACGCGCTGGTGACCGACCCGACCAGTCGCCCGTGGCCGTTGCCGCCCACTCCGCGCACCCCGAACGGCTCGATCATCGACCCGTCGTTGTACGAGCCGAGCGGCTCCCCGTCGATCTCCACCCCGACCATCGACCGGGAGATCCCCTGCTCCTTGATCCGGCGCAGCGCGTCCTTGCCGACGAAGTCCGCGTCCTGCTCGAGGTCGACCATCCAGGTGTAGTCGTAGCCCACCTCGAGCGGGTTGGTGTCCGGGGTGATGTCGCAGCCGAAGGCGAGCATGCCCCCCTCGATGCGGCGGATGTGGCACGGACCGATCGCCCGCATGCCGTAGGGCACGCCCGCCTCCCACACGCGGTCCCAGAGCCGTCCCGCGTCGCGGCTGGCCTGGTGCAGGTAGACCTCGTAGCCGATCTCGCCGCTGTAGCCGGTGCGGCTGACCACCACGTCCATCCCGTCGAGGACGGCGTGGCGCAGGTGGTAGTACGGCATCCCGGCGACCTCGTCCCCGAACAGGTCGGAGACGACCTCCTTGGCCTTCGGCCCCTGGATTTGCACCGGCGCGACGTCGATCTCACGGATGCGCACGTCCCAGCCGCCGGCATGGGCCAGACCCATCGCCCACAGGCCGATGTCGCTGTCGGCCAGCGAGAGCCAGAACCGGTTCTCCTCGAGGCGCAGGAGCACGGGGTCGTTGAGGATCCCGCCGTCGGGTGCCGTCACGAACACGTACTTGCACTGCCCCACCGCGCACTTGGTCAGGTCGCGGGGCACGAGCATGTTGGTGAACGCGAACGCATCCGGACCGGCGATCTCGAGCTGGCGCTCGACGCCGACGTCCCACAGCGTCACGTCCTGCAGCAACGTCCAGTACTCGCCGACCGGATCGCCGTAGTGCCGCGGGTGGTAGGTGTGGTTGTAGACGCTGTACATCGCCACGCCGTGCGCGCGCGACTTCCAGAAGTAGGGCGACTTCCGCAGGCGCGTGTACAGCAGCACGGCCGGGGTGGGCGCCTTCGTCGTGGGCTCCGGAAGCGTGTCGGGCACCGGCCGGGCACGCAGGATTTCCGTCATCGGCGACCTCACTCACTGCCGACGTTCGGCGGCCGGCTGAGTCGTGGACCGGTGCCGTTGGTTGCGTCTATCGCAACTAGTTTTGATAGACGCAACGAGTCTCCGACTCCCCCGTGCTCGCCGTCAAGGGCAGTGGGGCGGGCGGTGTTCGGAGTCGATTCAGGTCGCTCGAGGTCGCGGCCTCGGCGGGCCGGGGAGGGTGGGCGAGGGGCACACGGGGCAAGTCCTGGTCGACCCCGAACTGCCTGGTGTGCCCTTGATCAAGCGGCGGCCGGTCGCGTGTGACGAGGCGTGGCCCCGTTACCCCCCGTCGACCCCGCTCCTCCCGCCACCGCCCGGCGCGGCGGGCGCGGTGGCGTCGACGGCCTCGGGGCGCGGTCCGCTGTGGGCGACGGCCCGGAACAGCAGCACCATCCCGATGATCTGGCCGATGTGGTAGGCGGAGTCGGGGTCCAGTCGCAGCAGCGCCGCCGCGCCCGGCACCAGTCGCAGCAGCGCAGCCGCGATGCTCACCCCCACGGCCACCAGCACGGGGCGAGCGGACGGATGCCCGCGCAGCCACGCCCAGACCCACAGCCCGATGACGCAGGCCATCGTCAGGCTCTCGCACCACATGATCGCCATGATGCTGGGGTGGCCGGTGGCGGCGATGACCGCGTACGCGACGAAGCCCAGCAGGCGCAGCGGCCAGAACACCAGGGCGCGGCTCCGGCCGAGGACCCCCACCACGGTCGCTGCCAGCAGGTACGACATGACGACGACGACCATGGTGCTCATGACCGCCCAGGTGACCTCGCCGGCCCGGGGCATCCCGACGAGGACGCCGTGGTACGCCGCGCCGATCAGCGCGGTCACCGCGGTCCAGGCGAACGCGGCGCGCCAGTACCGCCACCCCTCGACGTCCCGGGGCATCCGGGGGACGAGGTAGAGGGTGACCAGCCCCAGCGCGAGGTCGGTCAGCGAGGCCATGGGCTGGACGAGCACACGTCACGGTACGTCCGGCGGCGGCCGACGGCAGGTTTCGGTGTCCGAGGTCGAGAACCTTTGCGTACAGTATGTTGTACGTGGAGGTGGTCGTGATGCGAACCCTGTCGTACTCCGAGAGCCGCGCGCGCTACGCCGAGGTCCTGAGTTCGGTCGTGGACGACCGCGAGGAGGTCGTCATCACCCGGGCCGGCCACGAACCCGTCGTCATGGTCGCCCTCGACGAGTACGAGTCGCTCAAGGAAAGCGCCTACCTGCTACGCAGCCCCGAGAACGCCCGGCGACTCCTGACCTCGATCGACCGGCTCGAGAACGGCGACGGGGAGACGCACGAGCTGCTCGATCCGGACGCGTGAAGCTCGTCTGGGACGAGAGCGCCTGGGCCGACTACCTGTGGTGGCAGGCTCAGGACCGCAAGATTCTCAAGCGCATCAATGCGCTGCTCGTCGACGTCGTCCGCCACGGCAACGAAGGGATCGGGAAGCCCGAGCCCCTGAAGCACGGCTTCCACGGCTACTGGTCACGGCGCATCAGTGATGAGCACCGGCTCGTCTACAAGATCGTCGATGACGAGGTTCGCATCGCGGCATGTCGGTACCATTACGAGCGCTGACATGTCCCCCGCCACTGGCTTCGAGGCGCACGCGGCCCGCGGGCCCTTCAACGCCGCGTTCTTCAGCGTGATGGGGCCCTACATCGAGTGGAGCGTGGGCCGGCACAAGCGGCGCGTGTTCGCCGAGCTGCCGCGGACCGTCGTCGAGCTCGGCTCCGGGGTGGGCGCCAACCTCCGCCACCTGTCCCCGGGCTCGACGCTCGTCGCCGTCGAACCCAACCCCCACATGCACCGTCGGCTGCGGGCCGCCGCCGAACGTCGAGGGGTGCACCTCGACCTCCGGGAGCAGGTCGCCGAGCGCACCGGGCTCGCTGACCAGAGCGTCGACACCGTCATCTCCTCGCTCGTCCTCTGCACCGTCCCCGACCCGGCCGCGGTGCTCGCCGAGAATCCGTCGCATCCTGCGGCCCGGCGGCACCTACCGCTTCGTCGAACACGTCGCCGCACCGACGGGGACCCCCACGCGCCGGCTCCAGCGAGCGCTGCGCCGGCCGTGGGCGTGGACCTTCGAGGGGTGCTCCTGCGAACGGGACCTGGGCGCCGCGGTGCGCGCCGCCGGGTTCGCCCGCGTCGACCTCGAGCCCTACCGGCTGCACTCCCCGTTCATCCCGTTCAACACCCAGGTCGCCGGGATCGCCCACGCCTGACCCGACCACCATTGGTCACGGGACGCCGTCGACCTGACCGACCGGCCTACGCCATGGGCTCCGTCGTCGGGCGGTCCTGCGTCGCGGCCGCGAGCAGTTCCTTCAGCCGGGGTCGTTCGCTCGGGCTCGCGGCCCACCGGTCGATGGTGGACTGGACCACGACGGCGTCGTCGGTCGTCGCGATCGCGGTGATGCGCAGTCCGCCGGGCAGGTCGGGTGACGGCGCGGTCCCGGACGGCAGGATCCCCCACGACGACCAGCGCCCGAGCGGTGTGATGACGGCGGTGGGCGTGAAGCGGAGGCCGTCCTCGGTGACCTCCGGACGCAGCACCAGCTCGATGCCCGGGCACCAGGGGCTGCGGAACTCGCCGTCGACGACGTCGACCCGCGGGCTCGACTCGTCCTGGTCGCCGTACGCGGCGAGTGCCTCCGTCGTCATCGTGGCGGTGACCCGGACCCCGGTGGCGGTGATGGTGGTCCCGACGGCGAGGGTGTCGCACTCGACGACGAGCTCCTGCGCGGCGAGCTCCGGGGCGGTGACGTCACGGAGCACCACCTGCACGTCGCGGGCGCGCGCGAAGGACCAGCCGCGCACGTCGGGCTTGCCGTGCAGCGACGCCACCGTGAACGCCGTGTCGCGCACGGCGATGCGCCGGCCCGCGATCCCCCTGCCGAGGCGACGGAGCAGGGAGAACCACATCCGTGTCACCGTCAGGGTCGGGTCGTCGTGACCGTCCATGACCCCGAGTGTGGGCAGTCGCGTCCCGTCGGACACGGAGCAATCGGGCGAGCACGCCGTGCGGCGGCCCGACGCCGCTGGGCGGTCGGCGTGCGGGGTCGATCGGCAGGGGCGCGTGAGCCGCGTCTCGCTCGTGGCGTCGGACTGGTCCGGCAGACGACGCGGCTCGACGCGCTGCGTCGCCAGAGGTGACGAGCACGCCGTCAGCCGCGACTCGGCGCGGGTATCCCCGCAGCCACCACCGTCGTCGTGAGGGGTCCGAGCTCGGCGACCAGCTCGTCGAGCTCGGCGGGAGTGAGGGCGTCGTAGGGCTGGGCGGCGAGCTCGTCGGTCAGGTCCTCGATGCGCTGCTTGGTCTCGCGGCCGGCGTCGGTGAACCGGCCATCGTCGTCGACGAGCCCGCGCTCGCGCAGGCCGTCCATGACCGCGGCCAGCCGCTTCTTCGGCAGGTGATGGATGCGCCCGAACGACTCCGGCGGGTGGATGCCCATGTCCAGCGCCGACAGCACGTGGGCCTCCGTGCCGCCGATGCCCGCGGCGAGCAGGGCGGCGACGTGCCCGTCACCGCGGTGCTCGCGCAGCATGGTCGCGGAATGCCGCAGCCGGGCGACCGGGTCGCCCGGCACCAGCATGGCGCGCATCCCGGCGAAGTTCACCCGGCCCGCCGTCGGGACGCTCGTCGCGGCCTTCGTGGTCAGGTCGGCGGCGCGCACCAGGCCCGACGAGCCCGCCAGCTCGTCGCCGAGGATCCGCCGCAGCGAGGCCGCGCTACCCCGCTCCCGGGCGGCGAACGACGCCTCGGGCGGGATCGTCTCCCAGGCGCTCGGAATGTGCCGGGCGACCTCGCCGTCGGCGAAGCTGTAGAACGCCGCGTGGACGACCTGCGCCGGCACCCGCCCCAGCGGCGCGGCGCGGCTGGCGAAGTAGCCGTCCCAGTAGGTGCGGTGGCCGAGCGCGGCCAGCTCCTCGTTGCTCTCGTCCTCGAAGTAGGTGACCAGGCAGATCGGCTCGAGCAGCTCGAACATGCGGCGGGCGGTGCGGGTCATGGCGGATGCCTCTCGCTCATGTGGTGGACCTTCACGACGACGACGAACGTGGTCCCTCCGTATCGACATCGCAGCCCGCTCTCCGAAGGGCGCAGGCAGCCCGGTTACCGTCCCCGTCGTGACCGGGAAGCGGGAGCGGTCAGAGGAGTGCGAGTTCGCCGAGAGCCTCGAAGCCGACGCCGTCGACTTCCCCGAGGACCGGGGCGAGATCCTCCTGGAGGCCATCGGCGCCTGGCGCCGCGGCGGCCGTTCCGACCGGGCGTACGAGCTCGTCGACCAGCTCGTGGCCGACGGCGGACCGGACGGATGCTACGCACGCAGTCAGCGCATCGACTTCCTCTACGAGGACGGCCGCGACGAGGACGCCGCCGCGGAGCTCGCGGCCTTGGCCCGGGATCCGGCGCTGGGCGACGGCCCCTGCCAGATGGTCGCCGAGCTCCTCGCCGAACGTGAGGACCTCGAGCAGGCCGCGGCGTGGTACGACCGTGCGGTCGCCCGGCTGGACGACGAGGCGATCGAGGCACTACGCGGTCCCGAGGGGGCGTTCTCGTACGCGTCGATCGTCGTCCGCGGGCGTCGCGAGGTCCGTGAGGCCCTCGGCCTGCCGCCCGACCGGACGGACGAGGTCGTCCCCGAGCTCCCGACCTTCCCCTGGCTGGCACCGCGCACCCGCGAGGACGTCCTGGATCGTCTCGACGCCGGCGGGGACGCCCGCGTGCGCCTGGCGGTCTTCCAGCGCGGGGAACGGGCCGAGGCGCAGCGCCGCTGGCCGGACGAGTACCACGGCACCGACGAGGAGTACTTCCCCGCGACCGAGCTCGGGTGGCGCGAACTGCGCGACGCCGGCGCGACCAGCATCACCGTCGTCCCGATGACGGTGAGCGGGCTCGTCGAGTTCGCCGAGGAGATCGGGGAGTCACCGACGGACTCCGCTGTGAAGAACCGCTACAGCGGCCGGATCGCCGCCACGTCCGGCATCGCCTGGCCGCCCGCGCGCAACGCGCCTTGCTGGTGCGGCTCGGGGGTCAAGTACAAGAAGTGCTGTGGGCGGCCCGGTCTCACCAGCTCGAACTGAGCGAGCCCCATCGGGAGATGTCTCGTCGTGCCCAGCATCGGCATCCCGCCGAGCGGTACCTGATGCACTAGCATCACGTGCATGCGCACCACGCTCACGATCGACGACGACGTGCTGCTCGCGGCCAAGGAACGCGCTGCGCGCGAGAAGCGCACCGTCGGCGAGGTCCTCTCCGAGCTCGCGCGCGCGGCCCTGACCGGAGACGTCCCAGCGCCGCGGGATCCGGGCTCGTCACGGTACGGATTCCACCCCCTCCCCCGCCGCGGGCGCGCCGTCTCGAACTCGCTGGTCGACGAGCTGCGTGACGAGGAAGGCGCATGACCAGGGCCCTGCTCGACATCAACGTCCTACTCGCCCTGCTCGACGCCGACCACCTCGACCACGAACGCGCCTGGCAGTGGGCCGACACCGAACTCGTCCACGGCTGGGCGTCGTGCCCGATCACCGAGAACGGGTTCGTCCGCATACTCAGCCAGCCGCGGTATCCGAGCCCGGTCAGCCCTCACCGCGCCGCCGGCCTCCTCCGCGCGTCCCGCGACGGCTCCGACCACGAATTCTGGCCGTGCGACAGCAGCCTCCTCGACCCGGAGTTCCTGACGACGAATCGCATCCACGGTCCTCGCCAGCTCACCGACGCCTACCTGCTCGCCCTGGCGACGAACCGCCGGGGACGCTTCGCCACCTTCGATCAGCGCATCTCCACGGAGGCCGTACCCCACGCGAGCCCGGAGAACCTCGTCGTCGTGTGAGCCGCCCAGGGCTGACTCAGCTCAGGCGTGGCCGAGGAGCGGCCAGGGTCGCTCGGCCTCCAGGAGGTAGGCGAGCTCGATCAGCGTGCGCTCGTCGCCCTTCGCGGCGGCGAGCTGGACGCCGATCGGGAGCCCGTCGGCGGTCCGGCCTCCGGGCACCGCGATGGCCGGCGCGCCCGCGACGTTCTGCAGCGGGGTGAACCCGACGTAGTTGATCAGTCGGTCGCGGAGCTCCTCGAAGGGCACCGCCGGGTGCAGCCACTCGAGCTTCGGCGTGCGGTGCGCGAGGACCGGTGAGAGCAGGACGTCGTGGTGGACGAACTCGTCGTCGTAGGCGTTCGCGACCTGCTTGAGGCGCCGCAGGAACCCGGGCCGCCGCGGCGCCGTCGTCAGGAAGTGCCGGTTCAGACCGTGGGTGAGCGGGTCGAGCCGCGACGGGTCGAACTCCGGGAACCCGAACCGCCCGCCGAGCACGATCCCGACCGCGAGCAGGCCCCAGTAGACGAGGAAGTCGTCGACGAACTGCTTCCCGACGTCGAGGGTGTGCGGCTGGATCTGGTGGCCGTGGGCTTCCAGCGTGGCGGCGGTGGCGAGGATGGCCTGTCGTGTCTCGTCGTCGATGGTGCCGGCGGCCGGGCTCTCGAGGACGAGGCCGATTCTGAGTCTGCGTGGTGCGGGGCCGTGGACGAGTCCGAGGGGTGGGAGGGCTGGGTTACGACGGCGGCGGTCGAGCTCGCCGAGGACGGCGGCGGTGTCTCTTACGGTGCGGGTGATGACGCCGTCGCTGACGAGGTTGATCGGCATCTGGCGGCCCTGGGCGTTCAGGGCGGTGCGGCCTCGCGTGGGCTTGAGCCCGACGAGGCCGCACGCGGCGGCCGGGATGCGGATGGAGCCTCCGCCGTCGTTGGCGTGGGCGATCGGGACGGCGCCGGCCGCGACCAGGGCGGCTGATCCGCCGGAGGAGGCACCGGCGGAGTAGTCGGTGTTCCAGGGATTGCGGGTGGGTTCGGCGTCGACGAACTCGGTGCTGGCGTTGAGCCCGAACTCGGGCATGCGGGTGCTGCCGAGGAGTTGGAACCCGAGGTCGAGGAGCTGTCCGATGATCTCGGCGTGGGCCGGCGCGGGCGCGGCGGCGTAAGCGGTGCTGCCGTTGGTGGTCGGCCAGCCGGCGACGTCGGTGTTCTCCTTGACCAGCATCGGGACGTTCGCGAGGGGCCCGTCTTGAGCGCCGATGATCGGCTCGTCGAACCGATCGAGGGTGAGGCCGTTGACGGCCGGGTCGACGCGAGCTGTGCGTTCGGCCGCGGCTCGTCGAACCTCGTCGGCCGACACCCCGCGGCGTTGCAGACGTGCGGCGAGCCCGACGGCGTCGTCGTCACCCAGCGCGTCGTCGGTGACCGCCGCCACCCGCCGCGCGTCCCGCGCCGGCTCCGACCGCACCGCCACCCGCGCCCTCCCTCTTCGAGTTCTCCGAAACCAGCCCCGCCGACGTGGGCTCTGCGTCAGGATCCCTGACGTGCCGGACGGCTTCGACGTGCACCCCGGGCAGCTCCGCCGTGGCGCCGCGGACCTGCGTGCTGATGCCGATGACCTCGACGATGCTGCGCTGGTGGCCGGAGCGGCCGTCGACCAGGTGTCGGAGGCCGCCGGGCCGGGCCCGCTCGCCGGGGCTGCGTCGGAGCTCGCCGCGCAGCTCGACCGCGCTGTCCAGGCGATCCGCGAGAGCCTGACGGAGTGCGCGGGCGCGCTCGAGGTGTCGAGCGCGCAGTACCTGAGGAGCGACGCACGGGCCGAGGCCGGGCTCGACGGTCCGCGCTGATGCCGCTCCCCGGTGACCCGAGCGCGCTCGAGGACGCGTGCCGGCAACTCGCGGCCGCGGCGACGGCGGTGCAGGCCGCGAGTGAGTCGGTGGTCGGCCACGGACGCGCGACCACCGCCGACTGGACCGGCCTCGCCGCACCGCTCGCGCTCGCGCGCACGCAGCAGGACGCGGCGAACGTGCAACGTCTCGCGGAGGCGGTCGGCGGCTCAGTCGGACCGCTCGCGCGGTACGCCGAGGAGCTGCGCGCCGCGCAGCAGGACTACGCCCGCGGGGAGGAGATGGTTGCTCAGGGTCGGGTGGCAGCGCCGGGTCTCGGGCCAGAAGTAGCCCCGGCCGCCGACGCCGCGCGGGACCGCGCCGACCAGGCCATGAACGATGGAACTGCACTGATGCGAGCCGCGGAGGAACGCGCCCGGGTCGCCAACGAGACCGCGGCACGTGCGCTCGACGCGGCGACGTCGTCGCTCGCGGGCATCGCGCCACCGTCGACGCCGCCAGCCGCCGCGACGCCCTCCCCGCTCGCCGAGGCGGGGAACTTCGCCGCATCTCTCGGTACTGCAGCACTCGAGCACCGACTGGACGGGCTGGCGGTGCTCGGCGGCGGTGCACTGGCCGCCGTCAGCGCGGCGGGCGTGGCCGGGAGCCTGGGTCTCGACGCCACGGGCGTCGGCGCTATCGCCGGGCTACCGCTGGGAGGCGCGTCGGCCGCGGGCGTGGCGGCCGGCGCCGGGATCGCGGGCGCGGGCCTCGTGGACCTCGGCTCGCACGCTGCCACCGACAGCCGCGTCGCACCGTTCCAGGTCAACCAGGAGGCGGACGGATCGCGCATCGAGGAGCGCGCTCGCACCGTCGGGAAGCCAGGAAAGAGCAAGCGAGTCCGCGTCGTCGAGACCGAGGAAGAAGTACTCGCTCTCTACGACGAACTCTCGGAGGGCGGCACCACGGCGGAATGGCCCGACTACGACGGGCAAGTGGTCGAGTTCCCAGACGGGACGGGAGTCGGCCTACGCAACTCGTCCTCCACCGCACCAGGTTCTAGTGTCGATGTCCGCATTCCCGGACAACCGCCGAGGAAGGTCCATCGTGAAGCCCCATAGCTATGACCCTCGAGCCGAGATCCTGTGGAGCGCCACCGACGACTGGGTGAGCTTGTCCGAGGCCGCTTGGATCGTGCGCGACGACCAACCAGTCGAGCCGACCGCGTGGAAGCGCGAAACGCTGGCGTTGCTGAGCCGTCTACTCCAGGAGAAGCTGATGATCGTCGGCGACGTGTCGGGGGGATTTCGCCCCTGGTCGCTCTCCGAGGACGACGCAGTGAAGGAGATCGACCGGCGCTGGAAGGAGCCGTTCGAGGACATCTCGCCCTTCCACGGAGTGTGGTTCGCGAACACGGCAGCTGGTGACGCCCTCGCGAAGCAGCTGGCCGATGCGGGGATGACCTCCCGCCCGGACGCCTGAGGAGTAGACGTGGCTCCTGAGCACGAGAGGCAACGATCACGGTCAGGTGCTCATTGAGGAGTACGGCCGAGGCGAGATGCAGGGCAGGATGCGCTGCAACGGGCCGCCAATGTCGGATGCGAGGTCCTGGGCAGCCCGATCCAGAGGGATCAGGTCGAGCTGACCGAGCAGGACGCGAGCCTCGGCTTGGACCCGGACCCCGGACTCGTCGGGCGCACACAGAACCTCCGCCCGCCCCACCACGCTGCTCACCAGCGGCTGTTCGTGGTGGAGGGCGAGCCACTCGCGCAGCGCCGCGTTCCCCGCCTCCGCCCGCACCAACTTGAGGAGCGCCGAGGAGTCCAGGTAGATCACAGGCGATCTTCGCGCTCGGCGTCGAGCAGCTCGGCATTCGTGGGTTCACCGGCTCCTGGCGGCACCGAGCGCGACGACCGCAGGCGCTCCGTTGGGGCGGACGCGGGGACCAGCCTCCCCGCCGCGATGAGTCGATCCCTCGCGGTATCACCGCCTGACGCGGGCACCAGGAGAGCGATGAGTTGCCCCCGTTCGGTCTCCTCGACGGTCTCGCCGGCCTTGACGAGATCGAGGTACCGCGAGGTGTGCTGCCGAAGCTCGCGGACACCGATGCGCTCCATCATCCAAAGGTGGCACAACACGTGGCTGCAACGCCGACATGGTGTCTCTACTCGCCACCTCGCTCATCAGCCCGAGCGGGTCAGGATCTCGAGATTGTGGCCGTCGGGGCTGTCCCAGTAGAAGCCCCGACCACCGAAGTACGCGCTGAACTGCTGCGCCCTGCTGTGCATCGGGTCCGCCCAGTACGGCAGGTCGCGCTCCTGGAACCGACCAAACACCTCATCGAACGTCTCGTCGGAGACGAGGAACGCGAGGTGCATCGACCCCGGGACCTCGTCGACGTCCATGAAGTCCAGGCTCACCCCGTTGCCCAGATGCACGGCGTCGAAGTGACCGGCCTTCGTCACTTCCAACCCGAGCAGGTCGGCCAGGTCCTTCGCGGCGGCCCGCTGATCACGGCTCGGGACGATGGTGTGGTTGAGCTCGACGGTCATCGTCGTCCTCCTCGATCGCATCGACGGAACCGACGCTACGACCTCGACCGCTCTTCAGGTCAACGATGCGACGACGGCCGTTGACCTCGAGTCCGCTTCAGCTCCTACGGTCTCCAGCGTGTTCACCGACGAGGAGCTCGACTACCTGGCCAGCCAACGGATCGGGCGGCTGGCCACCAGCCATCCCGACGGCACGCTGCAGAACAAGCCGGTGGGATTCGGGGTGAACCGCGAGCTCGGGACGATCGACATCGGCGGCTTCAACATGTCCCGCAGCCGCAAGTTCCGCAACGTCGCCGACAATGGGCGAGCGGCCTTCGTCGTCGACGACATCTACTCGGTCGCTCCATGGCGGGTGCGCTTCCTGGAGATCCGGGGCCACGCCGAGGCGATCGCGGAGCCCACCGACGGGTCCGACCAGATGGGGAACAGCGCAATCATCCGTCTCCACCCGACCCGGATCCTCAGCCTGGGCCTCGAGCGCGGCGACCTCGACGTCGACCCCCACATCGCTCCCCTCCGCAGCCGCGAGATCGAATGAAGGTGAAGCCAGGATCGGCGAAGTTGCGTGTCGCGATAAGCCCGGTTGGGGCTATCCACTTAAGCGGAGCTTGGCTGGTCAGCGGTCCGCCAGGGGCGGTTGGCGCGGGCTCGATCGAGGCTGGCGGGGTGGCCGGAGCCCCCGGCAGCCCTCGGCGGCTGGCCGCGGGGGCGTCGGGCGGCGATCAGGTCCGCATAGCGCAGCGGTTTGCCGGCCACGGCGAGCTCGAGGACCCGGTAGAACAGCAGCCCCGCGGCTGTGCGAGCGGCGGCAGTTGAACCGGAAGACGAACTCGTCGAGGTAGACCGGCGGGTGGCTGGGCTCGACGGCGCCCTGATGGGTGCCCAGTAGCCAGCGCTTGAGCAAGGAGGCGACTCGGTGGACCGCGGGCAGCAGGTCGTGCGGGTCCTCGCCGGCGGCGCGAGCGGCGCGTTGGCTGCGCCGCTCATGGACATAGCCGGCCGCCTCCAGGCCGCGGTAGCCCTGCCAAGCGTCGGTGATCACCGTGGCCCCGAGCTCGACGTGCTCGGCGATGAAGGCGTGCAGCGACGCGCTGGAGGCATCGCTCAGCGGCGCCATCCGGCAGCGCCCCAGCCCACGGCCCTGACCGACCTCCACCGCGATCCCGATGAGCACCTTCTTGTCGCGCGCGGCCACCGGACAGCCCGGGTTCGTCGCCACCGATGAAGGTCTCGTCGACCTGCACGACTCCGAACAGCCGCTCCCGGTCGGGCCGCACCAGCACTGAGCGCAGCCGGTGCAGCATCGTCCACGCGGTCTGATACGAGCCGATCTCCAACGAGCGCTGCAGGGCAAGCGCGGACACCCCGCCCTTGTCGCTGGCGAAGGCCCAGCAGGCGGCGAACCACAACGTCAGCGGGGTCCGGGTCCGATCGAAGATCGTCCCGGCTGTGGTCGAGGTCCGGGCCCGGCAGCCGGCGCACTCGAACCGACGATCACTCAGCCGCCAGCCCTGGTCATGGCCACAGGACGGGCAGCAGAACCCGCCCGGCCAGCGCAGCCACTCAGGTAGTCCAGGCAGTCCGCGTCGGTGGCGAATCACCACCCGAACTCGCCCATCGACCGCGGGTAGTGCACCCCTGCCCGCCCACAACATCAAACTACTCCGCTTGAGTGGATAGCCCCAAGCCCCGTTATCGCGGCATCCAGCTTGGAGGGACTGACCTATACACGCCCTAGGCTGCGTCGAGAGCGCCACTCTGAAGCACCGGTCGTGGCATGGACCGATCGAGGTGCCACGTGATCGAGATTGGACGCTCGCCGTGGTGCTCGACGGCGCTCGCCGTGCCGAGGCACACGAACGGCGCGCCTCCTCCGAACTGATCGCTGCGGGCGGCGCGGGTGAAGAGCAGGACGTGGCTGGCGCCGTCGACGTAGCGACGACCGGCAGCTGAGTTGAGCGTCGTCGAATTCTGTGATTCCCAGTGGAAGAGGTCAGCTGACATTGGATAGTCGCGGTAGCGCGTCGACGGTGAGAATTCCTTTTCCTCCTTGTGCAGCGTGACGAGGAGGGCGTCGACGTTCGTCGCCTCGCTATAGACAACACCAGCTGCTTGGCCACGGGTCTTGCGGGTGCCGTCCGCCCAGCCGATGCCAGCGAGGATCTCGTCGCGGCGGTAGGTGCAGTGGGAGCGGAGCGCGACACCAGGGATGCCAAGGTCGCCGGGCACTACTCGAGCCTCGTCGGCGCCAAGCACCATGAGCTCGCTCGTCTCATCCACAAACGCAGGATGTGCACGCAGCGTCTCAAGGCCGTCGTCGACCGACGTGTGACCGCCGAGGTCGGGCCAGATCGTGTAGACGAGCATGTGCGCCATCACCCGCTCGCTCGGCGACAGCTCGGCCAGAGGTGCGCCGCCGGGCAGCATGAGGCGCATGTAGGTCAACGCCCGCTCGATGTCATCGACGTGTACGAGGCTCCCCACGCGCTTCAGGAGCTCGTCCTCCCGCGGCCCTCGATCCGGCGTCGGGAACCCGGCGTCCCGACGCAACGCTGTCCAACTGTCCGGCTGAGTTCGCCCGTAGATGTCGGACAGCTCGTGCCCGCTCTCCTCGAGGTAACGGACCAGCGACATGTCGCCATGGGAAAGGATGTCGTCGACCAGCGCTTTCCGCTCGCCCCGCAGACCAGCACGAACGTTGGCGAGCACGACCTCCTGGGCCACGCGGTCCAGCAGCAGCCGGCACCCCGACGGCAGGTACGGGAAGCCCTGCTCGATGTCGCGGGCGAGGCCGGCGCGAGTCGAGCCGGTCAGGGCCCGGTAGCGGACATCGAAGCGGAACTCGCGGCGGTGCTGCCCGATGAAGTCGAGCACCGTCAGGACGGCTTTGTCCTGCGCGCGCCGCAGCCCGCGGCCGAGCTGCTGCAGGAAGATCGTCGCGCTCTGGGTAGGGCGCAGGAACAGCACGGTGTCGACGAAGGGCAGGTCCACGCCCTCGTTGTAGAGGTCGACGGTGAAGAGGCACGCGACCTCGTGGTCCCGCAGCGCGGCAGCCGCCGAAGCACGCTCGTGCGTTGGCGTTTCGCCGGTGACCGCCCGCGCCGGAATACCTGCCGTCGTGAACCTTTCGGCCATGTAGCGGGCGTGTGCGACCGAAACGCAGAACCCGAGGGCACGCATGCGGCGGGCGTCGGTGACGCGGTCCATGAGGGCGTTGAAGATGATGCGGGTGCGGGCGTCGTTTCCGGTGTAGAGGCGGTCGAGAGCGTCGACGTCGTAGGAGCCGCGCTTCCACTCCACCGTCGTGAGGTCGGTGTTGTCGGCGATCCCGAAGTAATGGAACGGGCAGAGCAGGTCCTGTTCGAGGGCTTCGGCGAGGCCGATCTCGACGGCGACCCGCCCGTCGAAGAACTCGCGGACATCGACGCCGTCTGCGCGGTCCGGTGTCGCGGTGAGTCCGAGCAACTCGTCGGCCCGCAGTCGGTCGAGCAGGCGGCGGTACGACGGTGCTTCGGCGTGATGAAACTCGTCGATGACGGCGACGTGGAACGCGGGCAGATCGACCTCGCGCAGTGACTGCAGGGACGCGAAGACGTGCTTCCACGCTGTCGGGCGCTGGCCCGCGACGAGGAGCTCGCCGAACGTGCCGTCGCCGAGGACCTCGCGGTAGGTACGGCGAGCCTGTTCGAGGAGTTCCTTGCGATGCGCGACGAACAGCAGGGACTTCTCCGCGCCGCCGAGGCCGCGGTAGTCCAGGGCGGCGACGACTGTCTTGCCCGTGCCGGTCGCGGCGACGACGAGGTTGCGGTGGCGGTCGTGGACTGTGCGCTCGGCCTCGAGGGCTTCGAGAATGCGTTCCTGGTGTGGGCGGGGACGGACCTCGAGGCCGGAGAGCTCGAGCACCGTCGCGCCGTTGTTGCCAGCCTGGGCGCCGAGGGCGCGGTCGAGGAGGTCGGCGTCGCGGTCGGGGTCGTAGGGCCGGAACTCGGGGTTGTTCCAGTACGTGTCGAAGGTGGCCTCGAACTTCCTGACGAGGGCCGGGGTCGCGACCGAGGAGATGCGAACGTTCCACTCGAGACCGTCGACGAGCGCGGACTTCGAGAGGTTCGAACTGCCGACGTAGCCGGTGTCAAAGCCGGAGCGGCGCCGGAAGAGCCAGGCCTTGGCGTGCAGCCGGGTGGCCTGCTCCTCGAAGCGGATGCGAACCTCGGCGCCGAAGCGGCGGACGAGCTCGTCGATGGCGCGCCGTTCGGTGCCGCCGAGGTAGGTCGTGGTGATGACGCGGAGCTTGACGCCGCGGGCTTGGAGCTCGGTCAGTTCGTCGGCGAGCAGGCGCATCCCGTGGAACTTGACGAACGCGCAGAGCAGGTCGACCTGGTCGGCGCTGGCCATCTCGGCGCGGAGTTCGGCGCCGAGTGACGGCTCGTCAGGGGTATTGGTCAGCAGCGCGGTGTCGGAGAGCGGCGTCGCGGGGCGGATGACGCGGTGGACACCGGGGGCGATGGAGATGGCGAGAAGTTGCTCGAGAGCGACGACGGCATCGTCGTCGTGTGCCTCGAGGAGCTTGACGATGTCGTTGACGAGAGCCTCGCGGCGGTCGTCATCGGCGTGCTCGGTGAGAGCTCGGCGGACGACCTCGGCGACGTGACGGGCGAGGACGTCGGGCGCGGCCGCCTTGTCGAGCTTCTCGAAGACGGCAGCGCCAGCGGGAAGCGATCGGAGCCGTCGCTCGAGGCTCGTGGTGTGCAGCGACTCGTACAGCCCCTCGTCCACTCCCCCAGGCACGCCGAAAGCCTGCCATGCGTGCCTGACCACCCCCGCGCGACCGGCCGACGGAGAACCGTTGAAGATCCGACTCCCGCCGTCAAGCTACTTGCCGGGTGGCCGCGAGCGGACAGCGCTTCCAGCGCGACCCCGAGGAGGAAGATGATCAGACCGTTGATCACCTCCGCCTGTCGCAGGCGATCGACCGTCGTCAACTCTTCGGAATCGCACCTCCAGGACCCGTCGAGGATCTACAGTCGTCGTGATGGCTGGGGGTGCCATGGATGGATCGCGCGCGGCGCACGTCGATCTCCTCCGCTACTGGCATGCCATCGAGATGTTCTCGCCCCAGGATGTCCCGTCGCTATCTCACACCGTGAAGGACCTCAGGGACGAGGGTCCGCTTCCGTGGCAAGCGGGGGCGCGGTACTTCCCGAGCGAACGGCTGGGCCGCGACAAGGTCTGGCGGTACACCCTCTTCCTCGGCCTCTATACGCAGGACCGCGTCGACGCCATCCTCGAGCGCTGGGGCAGGCCGACACCGCTCGCGTACCGCGACGGTCGACCCGGTACCACCGCTGTGGCCGCTCTCCAGGTGACCGACCAGGGCCAGCTGGTCGCCGGGTCGTTCGTCGTCTCCAGTTGCGCGTGGGCCTGCGGCCGCTGCCTGCAGAAGCCCCCGACACCCGACAACCTCATCGGTCTAGACCACATCCAGGCGCAGTCAGAGGCGCGCCTGCAGAACCTCCTACGCCTTGATGACGACAACGACAGCAGTGACCCTGTCAGTCGGAAGGTGCTCGACAAGACGCTCGGCCGGCTCACCAACGATCTGGGCATCGAGGCGTGTCTTGGCCCGGTCGGCGTTCGCATCGAAGTCGGGCAGGTCCCGAAAAAGGCCGCCGCCGAGACCGATACCGACTTCCTCAACAGCTTCTTCCTCGACGACCTCGCCACCGTCGCCCGCCAAGCGTCCACCGGATACGTAGGTCCGACGCTGGCGTCCTACCTCGCGCCGCCCATCGATGCAGGTCGTACAGACATCCTTCGCGACCCGCACGCCCTGCGCAGGGGACTCGCGCCAGACCTGGTGCCGCCGGCGCGGTGGCCGGCGGAGGCGGACCGGGCGCTGGTCACCCATCAGCAGTTCGCGGCGAACCACGCCTTGGCCTCGTTGACCGACGGCAGTGGGATCGTCGCCGTCAACGGACCACCGGGCACCGGCAAGACGACCCTGCTCCGAGACCTCGTGGCCGGGATCGTGGTGGAGCGTGCTCGTCGACTCGCTGATCTCGACAAGGCACGCGATGCCTTCGTCGCCATCGACCACTACTCCACCGAACGGCGGGGGAGGAAAGCCGTCCACCTATGGCACCCGGGCCTGACCGGCCACGAGATCGTCGTGGCATCGTCGAACAACGGTGCGGTGGACAACGTGGTGAACGAGATCCCTGCGGTCGGGGCCGTCGCCGAAGAGTGGGCGGATCAAACCGATCACTTCGCCGACATCGCCACGGACCTCTTGATGGCCGACGCCGAGGCGCCCGCGGAGGGCACGAGCGAGGGGATCGTGGCACGGGAGGCCTGGGCTCTGCTGGCGGCGCGCCTGGGGAATCGGAAGAATCGGTCGACTTTCGTCGACATGTTTTGGTTCGAGCCGAAAGAGAACGAGAGCCCTCGCCGCGCCGAGGGCCTGCTCCCGATCCTCAAGGCGTGGACTGCTGAACCACCCGCGGAACCCTGGGGTGCAGCGGTGTCCCGGTTTCGCCAAGCTTCCGACCGTGTCGAACGGGGTTGCAGAGATCGCCAGCAGACGTTCTTGGCTCTGGAGCACCGCGAAGCCGCGACGCGGGAGGTCGACGAGGCCACATCAGAACTCAGCGATGCCCACCGCGAAGCCCACACGGCGACCTCAATGCTGGAGGCCGAGGAACGCCTCCTGACCCGAGCTACGGTAAACCGGGACGGTGCCCGTGCTCGCGAGGACGAGATCGAGGCCCGACGTCCCCCCTTCTGGAGACCGTGGACGCGCCGTCGATGGCGGGAGTCGCTGGCCGAAAGCCATCGACGACGAGGTGACGCCGAGGATGTCCTCATCCGAGCCCTCGAGCGGTACGACCACGCCGTCTGGGTGGCCGACGAGACCAGCGCTCGCGACGCTGCGGCGGAGTCCCGTGTCGCTCGCGCCCGTGCGGTCGAGCAGGCAAACCAAGCCGCTGTGACGGCGGCCCGCCAGAGATGGCCCCGATACATCCCGTCCGACGTTGGTCCAGAGGCACAGCAGTCGCCGTGGCTCGACGAGGAGTGGAACGCCGACCGTGCCGCGCTCTTCCTCGCCGCGCTCCGCCTCCACAAGGACTTCCTCCGCCACGCGGCCCAACCCATGCTCGACAACCTGAATCTGGCCGTGGACGTGGTGAAGGGCACCGCACCACCGGATCTGCCCGCGGCCCTCCGGCTCGCCGCATGGCAGAGCCTTTTCCTCACCGTTCCGGTCGTCTCGACCACTTTCGCCTCGTTCGGCCGACTCTTCTCGGGTGTCGGCGAGCAAGGGCTGGGGTGGCTGTTCGTCGACGAGGCCGGCCAGTCGTCGCCGCAGGTCGCCGTGGGCGCCCCCTCGCGTTGCCGACGAGCCGTAGTCGTCGGTGATCCGCTCCAGCTCGAGCCGGTCGACTCCCTGTCGTGGCCGAGTCGGGAGGCGTTGCGCGAGCAGCACCGCGTCCCTCCCGACTCGCCCACCAGGCCGGCCTCCGTGCAGACTCGTGCCGACGAGCGCAGTGCCTTCGGCACCCGGATCGCCGAGACCTGGGTGGGCTCGCCCCTCGTGGTCCACCGACGATGTGACGAGCCCGTCTTCGGCTTGGTGAACACCATCGCCTACGACCATTCGATGGTCCACGGCGTCGGACCGCGAGGCGAGTTCCGAATGCCTGACGGCCGGGCGGCGCCGCCCTCGCAGTGGATCGCCATCGAGACTGGGGCGGCTGAGACCGACGGACACTGGGTCCTGGCGGAGGGCAGGGAGCTGGCCCGCTACTTAAGAGCGTTCCGTGCATACGACCAGGACATGAAGCAGATCATGCTGCTCGGCGCCTTCCGCGAGGTCGCCAAGCAGCTCAGGGAGTTGGCAGAGGAATTCGCCTGTGGGGCCAGCGGCACGGTGCACACCTCGCAGGGCAAGGAAGCCGACATCGTGTTCCTCGTCCTGGGCGGTGACCCGACCCGGCCGGGGGCACTCGACTGGGCCGCAGAGCGGCCGAACCTACTGAACGTCGCCGCAAGTCGCTCTCGACGACGGCTCTACGTGATCGGCGACCGAGAGCGGTGGGGGCGGCTGCGCTACTTCAGCAGTCTCACGTCACGTCTCTCTCATGATTCCCCTCCGGAAGGAGGAGGTTCTGAGAACGAGTCCTGACGGTCCGGATCGATGTCCGCCGTCCACGCGGACAACGTGGTCTCGGCACGAGCGGGTGTTCACGCGGTGGGGACGTCGGCGGTCCGCCGCCGTGATGATCTCGTGCTACGCACAATCAGATCGCCAACGAGCGGACACGTATCGAGTCATCGCCTAGGACGAGGCTGCACTCGAAAGCCATATCCTCCGCCATGACGGGTGGGTTGGCGAGGAGGACGCCCGCGATGTCCTCGGCCCTCCGACCCGAGTTCCGCATAATTCGCCCGGTCTAGAGCCCGTTTTGGTGCGCTGACCTGCGGAGATGTGGGTGCGCGCCCGTGTAGGGCGTGTCTCTAGTGGTGAGGGCGGAGCGGGGGTCAGCCGGACGTGGCGGCGAGTTCGAGCATCTGCGGGGGTGGGGTGATCTCGAGCGCGGTGAACAGGTCGCGTTGGGGCTTGGTCAGCTCGGTGCGCTGCCGGAAGGTCCCGGTCGGGCCGGTGAAGGTGCCGGCGTGGAGCCGGTCGAGCTCGCGGCGCATCACCGGCCAGGTCTGGCCGGTGGTGGTCTCGGCGACCCGGATGAGCAGCAGCGCCAGCCAGCACAGCTGGACGTGGGCGCGGATGCGGTCCTCGCGGTGGTGGAACACCGGGCGCAGCTCGAGGGTGGTCTTGAGGTCGCGCCAGCCGCGTTCGACCTCGAGCAGCTGCTTGTAGCCGGCGGCGACGTCGGCGGCCGGGAGTTTCGGGTCCGAGCAGCGCAGCAGCCACTTCCCATCCAGCTTGGCCTCGGTGGCGATCGCGGCCTGGTCGACCCGCAGTCGCCCGCCGCGGTCACGGCGCAGGTAGCGCCGCAACCCCGGAGAGGCCTTCAGGCTGCCGAGGAACTCGTCGCGGCGGCGCTGGCTCCAGCCATCGGAGCCCTCGATCATCCCGGTGAGCTGGGCGACGAGCTCGTCGCGCACGGCGGCGTCGCGGGTGGCCCGTTCGGGGTTGTGACAGACGATGAACCGGTCGACGGTCTGCGAGTCGTCGGGGGCCGGGTTGACGTCCTTGACGCGCAGGTTCCCGGCCACGGTGCGGTAGCGACCGGGCCGGGCCAGCGCGGCGGCGGCCTCCGCGGTGGGGTGGCGCAGCCGTTCGGCCTGGATGTAGTGCCCGGCGCCGGTGCGCAGCACCCGGCGGTTGTGCTCGGAGGCGAACCCGCGGTCGGTCACCCACACCATCCGCGCCAACGACCAGTCCCGCAGGTCCGCCCGCACCTGGTCGATCATGGTCACGTCGGCGGTGTTCCCGGGCCAGGACCAGCAGCGGATCGGGATCCCGCCGCGGGTCACCGCCATCCCGACCACCACCTGCGGACGGTCTTCGCGGTGATCCTTGGAGTGCCCGAAGGTGCGGAACGACCCCAGCCCGACCGCGGCCGGGTCGTCGGCGGCGACTGGCTCGCCGCGGGTGTCGCGGCTGGTGGGCTCGTCGGCGGTGTCCCGCTCCCAGTAGGTGGAGGTGGAGTCGAAGAACACCAGGTCCACCTCGAGGTCGAGCAGCGTGGCGGTCGACCAGAACACCTGCCGGGCGAGCTTGTCGCCGACCTCGCCGAGCCAGTCCATGGCCCGGTAACAGGCGTCGTCGCTGGTCTCGGCCAGCCCGTCGATGTGCACGTCGTGGTTGACCCACTCCGCGGCGGCCAGCTTCGAGGCCGGCGCCAGCGCCCGGTTGGCCACCATCGCGAACAGCACCCGCTCGAGGGCCTCGTCGTCGCGGGGCCGACCCCGGCTTCGGCGGGGCCGCGCCTCGCGCAGCGCGGTATCGATGCCCAGCCGGCGCCACAACGCATCCAGCACCCAGGTCCCGCCGATCGGCCGGGACTCGCAGAACACCAGCTCCGGGCCCTCGGCGGTGGCGGCCAGCGCCTCGCCCGGGGTCAGCAGCCGCGACAGCGAGGCGATCAGTCGCCGGATCGCGTCGCGGTCGAGCTGGTCCTCGCGGCCGAACCGGTAGAGGATCTTCGGGACCGACCGGCCCTGCTCCGCGTCCCACTGGTTGTGGGCCAGCTGCAGGTAGCGCACCTCGCCGTGCTTGCCCCGCCGCGCGGTCGTCTTCAGGTACATCGCTCTAGAGCATAGCGCCTAGACACCCTCTGTCCAGCTTAGACAGACTTACCCGTGTCTCTAGGCAATCCAGGGTCCAGGCCCCGTCTGTCCGGCGCTGACCAGCACCTTCACCTCGTCAGAGTCTCCAGAACAGCCGAATTACGCGGAACTCGGGTCCGACCGACCAGGCGTCGGATGAGCACGACCGACGGACCACATAGTGCGATGCAGCGAGCAGGCCACCGAAGTCGGTGTCGGCGCTCGAAAGCATTCACTTCTCGGCACGAGCCGTCGTCAAGCGACGCTCGGGCGGAGTTCGTGCGACCGCAGCCTCACGCGGTTCCTAATCCTTCGTGGGTCGGCCTCGCTGAGGCGGGATGAGTACGTCCAACTGCAGGTGATCCAGAAGCAACTTGCGAAGCTCCGGTCCTTCAATCAGACGGACGCGGTTGTTCTTGGCGAACCGCCGGCCGTCGGGGCTAAACCAGGCAGTCGTGACGAAGAGGGCGTGATTGGCGCGCTTGTCGTGCATCGTCCCGGCGAGCGCCCGGACGTCGCCGGCGGGTACCACATTCTTGTAGCGCTTGGCCTGCACGACGTACTCGCCACCCAGCGAGGCGTCGCAATCGAAGATCACGCCATCGATGCCGTCGTCGCGGGAGCCTCGCGTGACCCGGGTGTCGCTGCCCGACATCGCCAGCAAGAGCTGCCGGACGAGCTGCTCGAAGTCCGACCAGGGCATAGTCGCTAAGTTCGCCCGTCCGTCGAGGGCCCCGGCGACGTCGACGGAAGAACCGAGCTTGTACTTGGCTTCGTCGAAGGTAAGGAATGCCGGCACGGCTTCGCGCGCGAGTGGGTGCGGGGAAAGTCGCGCACCCAGCTCACGAATGCACAGCACGGGATCGAGCTGCTCGGCATCGAGGGCGAGGCTTGCGAATTCCTCACGGCTGGTGGTGAGGCTGACAAGGAAGTCATCCTTGAGCCGACCCGTGGCCGGATCGACGAAGGTGAGCTGGCCATTGATCGACACTGACCCCACCGTCGTCGGATCGAGGGCGCGGAACACCGTGTCCGCCGCTGCCAACGGAAGCTGGGCGAGCACCTTGCGATAGATCGCCTCCCTCTCCGACTTCGGACGCTCCTTCACCGTCTCGGCGCCACGTGCGTGAACGTACTTGACCGACTTCTCGCGAGGGACGACGTCATCGTCGGGAAGACGGAGATCGACGACGAGCTCGCGGGGATCCGTCCGGTATACGATCGACGGCGACATGGCGATCGACCGGGGAGTCGGTAGTGCACTGATGGCGAGCCGTGCGAACTCCTCGATTGCCCGCGGCTCGCCGTCACGGATGCCGGAGGAAATCTCCGCCGCCTGACGACGAGCAGTCGATCGGCGGCGAGCCTCGCAGTGAGCGTGCTCCGCTTCTCGCGCCGCCAAGCGCTCCCGTCGGGCCTGCTCCCGCACTTGATGACGAGCCCTGGCCTTCTCGAAATGCTCCATCTGCCGGTCGAACCACTGCCGTCGGGCCCGACGGCCGAACCAGTTCCCCTCGGGCATGACGGGTCGGGCAGGCTCGGGGATCGGGTCGCCGTCGTCGCCTGGGTCGAACGCTTCTGGCTCGACCCGGACCAGATCGGCGAAGGTCAGGACGGGGGCGACGACGGACTGACGCAGGATGGAGTCGAGTTCCTCCACCTGTCGGGTCAGATCGGCTGTGCGGCGCTCTGCCGCTGAGATTCGAGCGGCCTTCTCGGACTCCCGGGCCTCCCGTTCGCGCTGTTGGGCGGCGCGATCGGCCTCAGCCCGCGTTCTGCGCGCCTCCGCGTCCAACTCACGTTCGATCTGCCGTTGCACGCGCTCGGCGCGGGCGCGCTCTGGATCGAGGTAACCGGACGACGAGCGAGTCACGAGAGACTCCAGGGACGAGTGGGACGGGCGGTGTTCACTCCATCAGGTGACACGCCTACAGTCGTCGGCCTTTGGGGGGATCTAGGAGACGCCGTCCCCTGCGTGGCATCGACGGCGCTGCGCGCCCCGGCACCCAACACCTGAGAGCATCAATGATCGTAGGCGTCCGCCTTGGCGGCCAGGCGATCTGTACGCTCCCCGCCGAGATCCGCGGCACGGGGGGTTGATGGGTCGTGAGCCTCGGCGAAGCGCCGGCCCCGTCACGGCACGCGCGGTCAGCACCGCCGCTCCCGGTCGACATCGCCCTTGACCACGTCGGGTTCGTCAACTACGCCCTCGCGCAGAGCGGGATCTCCCCGGCCAGGCGGCTCGTCGTGACCGCTCACGACGAGTCCCTGGAGAACGTGACGATCCGCGTGGGCATCGTCGACGTCACCGGCCGCTCGCTCGCCACGCCATGGGAGCGCACCCTCGCCGAGCTCTCGGCGGGCACGTCGGTGACCTTCGAAACGATCGACCTGAAGCCCGATCCCTCGGCGCTGCTCGACGTCGAGGAGCACCGGCCGGGCCGGCTCGTCGTCGAGGTGGTCGACGACGAGCGCGAGGCTCGTCGCTACGAGGACATCACGGTCCTCGCCAATAACTTCTGGTTGTTCCTGGCCGGGCACGGGTCGCTGAGCCTCGAGCTGCTCGCCGCCTTCGCGCAGCCCAACCACCCTGCGGTGGCCGAGTTGCTCACCGGTGCGCGCGAGATCTTGCGCGCGACGACGGGCGACCCATCGACTCAGGGGTACCAGAGCGGCGAGGATCGGGTCGACGAGATCGTCCACGCGATCTGCCGCGCGCTCCAGGCACGGTCCATCGCGTACAGCAACCCGCCCGCCAGCTGGGGCGCTGGGCAGAAGGTGCGCACGCCGGGGCAGGTCCTGACGACCGACCACGCCGGGACTTGTCTCGACACCACGATGCTTCTCGCCGCGGCGATCGAGCAGGTGGGACTGCACCCGCTGCTGTGGCTCTTCCCCGGGCACATCGTCGTCGGATGGTGGCGCGACGAGGACCGCCGGCTGCCTCAGACCGTGGTGCTCGAGGGCAGCGGGGTGGTCAATCAGCTCGACCTCGGCCGCCTGGACCTGGTGGAGACGACGATGCTCACCAGCCAGCCGGCACCTGTGAGCGTCGACGAGGCCGTCCGCGAAGCGGCCCGGAAGGCCCGACACCTGGAGACGGACGGCATCGTCGACGTCCATCTCGCCCGTCGATCGAACATCGGACCGCTTCCCGCGCTGCACCGGGACGCGAACGGCACCCTCGTCGTCACCGTCCAGGCCCCGGCGACCGCGCCGCCCTCAGCGTCGGACACACCCTCACCATCGAGTCCGCGCCCGACGACGCGACCGACGTCATCGACCGTTCCGGCCCGCGTGCAGCGCTGGAAGAACGCGCTGCTCGACCTGAGCCTGCGCAACAAGCTGATCAGCTTGACGCCCGGAGCGAGCGTCACCCGTCTGAACATCCCCGAGGGCGGGCTCGCGCAGGTCGAGGACGTGCTGCACGGCGGCGGGCGGCTCGCCCTGCGCGCAGCCGACGACATCGACGAGGTGCACCGGGCCCGCGGGACGCTGACGGCCTCCCAGCTCCCCGACGAGATGCTGGCCGAAGGCATCCGGCGTCGGCAGCTGCACTCCGACCTGTCCGGCGACGCGCACGGCGCCCGCATGCGCGGTCTACAGCGCAAAGCCCGGACGCTGCGCGAGGAGTCCGGCAGCGCCAACCTCTACCTCGCCCTCGGCACTCTCGAGTGGTCACTGCAGAACAAGGCCCTGCGCTCGCCGCTCCTCCTGCTGCCGGTCACGATCACGCCGGGCCGGCGCAGCTCCGAGCCCGCGACCCTGACCCTCGACGAAGGCGCGGAGACAACGCCCAACCTGTGCCTGCTCGAGAAGCTGCGCCAGGAGCTCGCGCTGGAGTTGCCCGTGCTCGCCGCCCCGGCAGCCGACGAGCACGGGATCGACGTGGCCGCTACGCTGCGGGGGGTCCGGGAGGCGCTTGCAGCGGCCGAGGTGCCGTTCGCGGTCCGGGAGACCCTCGACCTCGGCGTCCTGCAGTTCGCGAAGTTCGTGCTCTGGAAGGACCTGGACGAGCACTGGGAACGGTTCCTGACGAATCCCCTCGTGCGTCACCTCGTCGAGTCGCCGACCGAGGCGTTCGTCGACGGGCTCGAGGACACCACGACCGACCTCGACGCTTTGGCGGCGCAGTGCCCGGTCACGGCGGACGCCTCGCAGCTCGACGCCGTGGCGCGCGCGGAGGCCGGCCGGACCTTCGTCCTGGAGGGGCCGCCCGGGACGGGGAAGTCCCAGACGATCACCAACGTGCTCGCCCGCACCCTCGCGCAGGGGCGGCGGGTGCTGTTCGTCGCCGAGAAACGGGCGGCCCTCGACGTCGTCCGGGCCCGCCTGGACGCGATTGGGCTCGGCGACCTGTGCCTCGACCTGCACGACAAGGCGAGCCGCCCGGTCGCGGTGCGCGAGCACCTGCGCCGCGCCCTCGACACCACGTTCTCCCCTGACGCCGAGGGCCATCGGCGCGCGCACGACGACGTCACCTCCCGCGGCAAGGCCTTGACTCGCTACGTGAGTGCGCTGCACGCGGCCAACGCGGTCGGTCACTCACTCTATGGCGCCCACGACGCCGTGCTCGCGCGCGGCGACGGCCCCGTCCTGTCGGTCACGCAGGAGTTCGTACGGTCCGCGCCGCGAGCCGTCATCGAGACGGTGCGGCGCTCACTCCCCGACATCGCCGACCTCCAGTGGCAGGTGCGGCCCTGTCGCCACCATGCGTGGGGCTTCGTGCGGGGTGCCATCGATCGCGACCAGCTGACCTCAGCCGTGTCGATGGTGGAGACCGCGCGACAGGAGCTGATGGCGGCGCCACCGACGCTGCGGGCGTTGATCGGCGTCGCGACCACGACCCAGGAGCTCCACCTCATCGCCGAGTTCGCTCGGCCCGGTCGCCCGCCGCTGGGGCTGCTCGACGAGGTGTCGAGTGCCCGCTGGCAACAGGCCTCGACCGAGGCGCGGCAGGCACTGATCCGTTTCGCCCAGGTGTCGCGGCCCATCCTTAACACCGCGACCCCCGACGCCCTGACGCTCCCCCTCGAAGAGCTGCGGGCCGAGGCGGTCGCCGCCCGCGACGGGTCCTTCCTCGGACGCAAGAAGAAGCAGCTGGGCATCATCGAGCGCCTGCGTCCGGCGTTGTGGCCGGGCGCCCAGCTCGATCCCCGGGTGCTGGTCGGCTTCCTCGACGATCTCCTGGCGCTGCGCGAGGAGGCCTGTGTCGCCGGGTCGGGGGCTGCATCGCTGCCCGGGGTCGGACTGCCACCGGCCTGGAACCCGCTGCGCGACGAGGTCCGGGCGCTGCCGATCGGGCGCATCGACGAGCTGTGGCGGATGGCGCGCCGGCTCGACGACGTCCCCGCCGGACCGTTCCGCGACGCCCTGCGCGCCCACCTCGCCGATCCTTCGGTGGCGGACCCGCGGTGGGTCGGCCCCCTCGAACGGCTCGCCACCGGGATCGCCGTGGCCGCCGAGTCCAACAACGGCGACGGCGATCCCGCCGCGGCGCTCGAGCGGTGGCGAGACGGAGCGCCGCTGATCGAGGCGTGGTCCGCCGACGCGGCCAACCGCCGGCCCGAGATCCTCGGCAGCTGGACCGAGCTGGCCGGGCTGCTGGGCCCGTTCGTCGAGTACGGGAGCCCCGACACAACCGACGCCATACTCGCCGGCGTCGTGCCGTCCGACGACCTGGTCGACGCGTTCGAGCGCGGGCTCGCCGGCGCGTCCTTCGACGAGCGCCTCGCGGCCTCCGGTCTCGCCGACTTCGACGCCACAGCGCACGAGCGGACCATCCGACGCTTCGACAACGCCGCCGCCGAGGTCCGTGACCACCTCCGCACCGTGGTCCCGCACGAGATCGTCAAGGCGCGGGACGCGTCGTCGTCCACTGCGATGGGCGTCGTGCGCCGCGAAGCCAACAAGAAGCGTGGGCCGTCGGTGCGGCGACTCATGGGCCAGCACGGCGACGCGATACTGCGCGTCACGCCGTGTGTACTCGTCAGCCCGGAGTCGCTCGCCCGGTTCGTCGACCCGACGTCGTCGCCGTTCGACGTCGTCGTCTTCGACGAGGCCTCGCAAATCCGTGTCGCCGACGCCGTCGGGGCGCTCGGGCGGGCGCGCTCCGCCGTCGTCGTCGGTGACAGCCGCCAGATGCCGCCGACCGCGTTTGGCGGGGCCGGGCTCGAGGACAGCGAGCCCGGCGACAGCGACGACGCTGACGTGCCCGACGACGAGGAGAGCATCCTCTCTGAGTGCGTCCAGGCGCGCGTCCCGCAGTCCTGGCTCTCGTGGCACTACCGCAGCCAAGACGAGTCGTTGATCGCGTTCTCGAACGCGCTCTACTACGACGGTCGGCTCGCGTCGTTCCCCGCCCCGCCGCGGGACGGCACCGGCGTCTCCTTCCGGCGGGTCGACGGCTTCTTCCAGCGCAGCGGGCGTGACGGGTTGCGCACCAACCGCGTCGAGGCTCAGGCCGTCGTCGACGACGTCCTCCGACGCTTCGCCATGGCCGGCGTCGAGCCGCCCTCGCTGGGCGTCGTCACGTTCAACGTCCAGCAGCGCGACCTCATCGACGAACTGCTGCGCGCCACCGAGGACCCGCGGGTCGTCGAAGCCCTCGACCGGGACGACGACAACGGGCTGTTCGTCAAGAACCTCGAGAACGTCCAGGGCGACGAGCGGGACACCGTGCTGTTCTCGATCGCGTTCTCCCGCAACGACAAGGGCGTCCTCCCGCTCAACTTCGGTCCGCTCAACCGCGCGGGGGGCGAGCGCCGGCTCAACGTCGCGGTCACCCGTGCGCGACGCCAGGTCGTGGTCTTCTGCTCGTTCGACCCCGGCGATCTGCGCGACTCGACCGCCGTGGGGATCAAGCACCTGCGGGCCTACCTGGAGATGGCGGCCTACGGCGTGGGCGCGTCCGGCGACGTCGCCCCGACGGCCTCGCAGAAGGACCGGCACCGCGACGACGTGGCCGCCGCTCTCCGCGAGCGCGGCCTCGCCGTCCGTACCGACGTCGGGCTCTCGGACTTCCGGCTCGACCTCACGCTGGCCCACAAGTCGGCTCCCGGGGAGCCGCTCGTCGCGGTCCTCCTGGACGGTCCGGGCTGGGCACGTCGGCGCACCGTGGGCGACCGCGACGGGATGCCGCACGTGGTGCTGGAGAAGGTCCTGGGGTGGCCCGACGTGGCCCGGGTGTGGCTGCCCCGGTGGCTCTCCGACCGCGACGGCGTCGTCGACGACCTCGTCGCCGCGGTGGACGCGGCACGGGACGCCAAAGCCGCGGCAGAGCTCGCCGAGCCCGACGACCCCGACACCGACCTCCTCGAGGTGGAGCCGGCCGTCGTCGAGCCCCACCCCGTCGACCCCGAGCCCACCGGGTCGACGCCGAGCGGTGTCACCTCGTTCGCGACACTGCCTGACTCCTACGGCGGATGGACCCCCAACCCCGAACCACCCGCCGCCGTCGCCCGGCCCGAACCGGTCTCAGCGCCGACCGAGCCCGACCCGCCGGTACCCAAGGACGGACCATTGGTGTTCACACCGTGGCCCGCTCGGGTCGTGGGCGATCGCTCCGTGCTCGACCGCCTCGACGAGCCCGCGGCCGCCCGGCAAGTGCAGGAGGTCGTCGCCGAGGTGGTGGACGCCGAGGCTCCGATCGAGCTCCATCGGCTCACCAGGCTGGTGGGAGGTGCCTTCGGCATCGCGCGCGTCCGCCAGGCCCGACAGGACGCCATCCTCGATCTCCTCCCCGCGGACGTCCAGGTCGACCGGACCGACGGCTTCGCGTGGCCGCCGCACCGGCACCGGCGCAGCTGGCAGGGCTACCGCGTCTCGGACGATCCGCAGAGCCGGCCCCTGGCCGAGATCCCGCTCGTCGAGATCGCGAACGCCATGCGCGGGGCCCAGGCCCGGCATCCTGACGTGGACTGGAACTCCGATGAGTTGCTGCGGGCCACGCTCGCGGTCTTCGGCGCCAAGCGGCTGACCGACGGCGCCTGGAGCCGGCTCGACCAAGCACGCCGACTCGCGGGGCGCACGGACGGCTGACGACCGACGCCTGCGTAACAGCCCTCGCCCGAGATTCCGACTCCCCGGACGAGTTCGACCGGATACTGATCACTCACTCGACCGAGTGAGGCGGTCGCACGCACCGAACCGGGCTCGCGCACAATCGGGGACCACCGGACCGCTGAGGGGGGCGCGTGACGGCAACGGCAACGGTGGGTGAGTGGGTGGATCCCGCCACCCCAGCCGTCGTGGCGGACATCGAGCTCGCCGGCCTCTACGTCGGACCCACCGGGGCTCCCGAGGTGGTCGACCCCGAACTCCCCATCGACGGCACCGCCCCCGACTGGCACGGGCAATCCGTCACCCGCCCGCCGCATTACGGCGAGCTGACTCCCGAAGCCCGGGCGGCGTTCCTCGTCTGGCACCGCACCGGCCGGCGCGCTCCCCAGGCCCCTTCGGACTGGGCGCTGCTGCACCTCTACGGCCTCGAACGCCGGATGCTCCTCGAGGGCGACGACGACGACGCCCTGCGCGCGGAGGCGCAGGCCCTCGGCGAGGTGTATGGCTCGGACCCCGAGGTCGCCCGCGTCGCCACCGCTCTCTCCGGACCACGACCTCGGACCGAACCACCGGGGCTCACCGACACCGCGGCTCCCGACGAGCTCCAGATCGAGCTCGGTCGACGAGCCCTCGCGTCGGAGCCGATCGATGCTCCGTGGGCACTCGCCTGGCCCTGGTTCCACCCCGACATCCCGCGCCGCGAGGCTGCTCGGAGAACCCCTGCCGAGTTCGCCCGTCTCTGGACGACGCGTTTCGACGAGCGCTTCCCCGAGGGCCTCGAGGTCCGGCCGCGACGACGCCGCCTTGCCCTCGCCTACACGCCCGCGAACCCGAGCCTCCCGTCCCCGCTCGAGATCACGGTTTCCGACGCCTCCGACGTCTTCCTGACGGCGGGGCCGGCCCAGGTCCTCGCCGAGATCACCGAGCAGGTCGAAGCGGAGCTCGCGCCCTACGTCCGCTGGCGAACCCGCTATCCCGACGATGCCGCGGTCGCAGCGATCCGGGCCGCCGCCGTGCTGCCCCACCCCCTCCTGGTCGGCTCCGCGGCCGCGGAGGCGGCCCGGCCGCTGGTCGACCTCGTCGAGTCCGTGCTGGGCGATCGCGACAACGCCGTCACCGACTGCGACCCGATCCTCCAGCTCTGGGGCGAGGCGACCGGCCAGGCGAGTGCCGACCGACGCGATGCGCTCGAGATCGCCCAGACCCTCGAGCGGTTCGGCGTCGGGGTCGAGCCCGACGTGCGCTTCGGCGGCCGCCCCATCACCCGCCGCTCCCCCGCCGTCGTCTTCCGCCAGGCCGGGAACCCGGTCACGAGCCCGTCCGACGGATACGCCGCCGCGCTGGTCGCCCTCGAGCTGTGCGCGGCCGTGGCCAGCGCCGACGGGGTGGTCGACGACGCCGAGCAGGCCATGCTCGTCGACCAGGTCAACCGCGTCGAAGGCCTGACCGACGCCGAGCGGGCGAGGCTCGACGCCCACCGCGTGCTCGTCGCGGCGAGCGATCTCCGCCTCGACGACGTCGCGTCGCGCATGGTCGGGCTCCCGCTGGTGGAGCGGCACTCGCTCGCGTCGTACCTCCTCGACCTCGCTCGCGTCGACGGGGTCGTCACCGACGACGAGGTCGACGTCCTCCGTGCAGTGCACGAGCTGCTCGACATCGACCCGGACGAGGTGGAGCGCCGACTCCGGCCCCGCGTCGTCCCGCTCGCTCCCGCGACGCCGACCGACGAGCCCGTCGAGCTGCATCCCGCGGACGCGGAGACCGAGACGATCGAGCCGGCCACGCTCGTCCTCGCTCCCGCCGAGCCGGTGGTCGAGCCCGACGAGGAGCCCGAACGGCTCGTGCAGGTCGACGAGGAGCGGTTGAGCGCCACGCAGGCCAACAACGAGGTGGTGCGCTCCCTCCTCACCGCCATCTTCGACGACGATGAGGACGACGAGCCCGTTCCCGACGAGGCTCCTACAGCGGTCGGCGACACGATCGCCACGCTCGACGCGGCGCACTCCGCCCTGCTGCGCGGGCTCGCCCAGCGCGGCCACACCAGCCGTCGGGACATGGAGGTCGCCGCGAGCCAGCACGGCGTGTTGCCCGACGGGGCGCTCGACGTGATCAACGAAGCTGCGCTCGACCTCACCGAGGACCCGGTGGTCGAGATCCACGACGACGAGTCCGTGACCGTCGATCCCGATGTCTACGAGGAGATGTGCGCATGAGCCCCGCCGCGAAGATCAAGCCTCGCGAGCGCAGTGCCCTCATCCAGTCGCTGCGCGCGGGCGTCGTCCCGCGGAGCGGGCAGCACCTCATCCAGGTGGGTCGCGCCAACGAGGTCCAGGCGTTGCTCTCCGACATCGAGCAGGTCGGGGACGGCGGGACCGCGGTGCGGTTCGTCATCGGCGACTATGGGTCGGGCAAGACGTTCTTCCTCAACCTCGTGCGCGCCATCGCCGCGCAACGCAAGCTCGTCACCCTGCACGCCGATCTCAACCCCGGTCGCCGGCTCGCCTCGTCCGGAGGGCAGGCTCGCGGGCTCTACACCGAGATGGTCCGCAACGCCGGGACGCAGGCTCGTCCCGACGGGGCGCTGGCGAGCGTCGTCGAACGCTTCGTCACCCAGGCCATGGACCAGGCCAAGAAGGACGACACCAGCCCGAGCCGCGTCATCAAGGCGCGGCTCGAGGAACTGCAGGAGCTGGTCGGGGGCTACGACTTCGCGACCGTCGTCGAGAAGTACTGGCGCGGCTACGACACTGACGACGATGCACTGAAGGCGAACGCCGTCCGGTGGATGCGTGGCGAGTACTCGACGAAGACCGAAGCGCCCGCCGACCTCGGTGTCCGCACGATCGTCGACGACGACTCGTTCTACGACCAGCTCAAGCTCCTCTCGCGCTTCGTGCGACTCGCCGGCTACCGCGGGCTGCTCGTGTGCCTCGACGAGATGGTCAACCTCTACAAGATCGCGCGGAAGGACAGCCGCGAGGCCAACTACGAGCAGATCCTGCGGATCGTGAACGACTGCACGCAGGGCAACGCCGAGGGCCTCGGCTTCGTCTTCGGTGGCACGCCGGACTTCCTCACCGATTCACGGCGCGGCCTCTACTCCTACGGCGCGCTCGCGAGCCGGCTCTCGGAGAACCGGTTCGCGACCAACGGCCTCGTCGACTACTCGGGCCCGGTTCTGCGTCTCGACCAGCTCAGCCCCGAGGACTTCCACGTCCTGCTCGAGAACCTGCGCCACGTCTACGCCTCGGGCGACCCCGAGCAGTACCTCGTTCCAGACGAGGCCATCGATGCCTTCATGGCGCACTGTCGCCAGCAGATCGGTGACGCGTACTTCCGCACGCCGCGCACCACGATCAAGGCGTTCTGCGACCTGCTCTCTCTGCTCGAGCAGAACCCCGACCGCGACTGGCACGACGTCCTCGGCCACACGACGGTCGCTGCGGAGGAGAACCCGGACCTGGCGCCGCTGGACGACGATGACCTCGTCTCTTTCTGACAGCGCCTTCGAGCGGCTCGCTCGCCCCGTCCAGAAGTGGGTCAACGCCCAGGGCTGGACGAGCTTGCAGGACGCGCAGGCCCGGGCTGTCGAGCCGATTCTCGCCAGCAAGTCCGACGTCCTCGTCACGGCGTCGACAGCGGGCGGCAAGACCGAGGCAGCGTTCCTGCCGATCCTTTCGGCGCTCGTCGAGAGCCGGGAGCGAGGCGAGACGCCCCGCGGCGTCGAGGTCCTCGCGATCTCCCCGCTCAAGGCGCTCATCAACGACCAGACCGCTCGTCTGCAGGAGATGTGCGCCGAGCTCGACGTGCCGGTCCACGCCTGGCACGGAGACGTGACCGCCTCCCGCAAGAAGAAGGTGTGGCGCGATCGCGCGGGCGTCCTGTTCATTACCCCCGAGTCGGTCGAAGGGCTGCTCTGCCTGCGCGGGGAGAGCGTGAAGAGCTTGCTCGGATCGCTGCGATACGTCGTCGTGGACGAGCTGCACGCTTTCCCCGGGTCGGCCCGCGGCGCCCAGCTCGCCTCGTGGCTCCACCGCCTGGACCTCCTGTGCCGACGGCGAGTTCCCCGAATCGGGCTCTCGGCGACGATGGGCGATCTGGCGATCGGCGCGGAGTTCCTCCGCCCTGGGCGTGGCGATCGCGTCGAGGTCATCAAGGGCGTCGACCAGAAGCGTCCGAGGGTCACCATCCTTCGTGGCCACGTCAGCAGCCGGGAGACCGGCGGGCTCTCGGCCGTAGCGAACCGCGTGTACCGGAGCCTGCGCGGCCACACCAACCTCGTGTTCACCAACACCCGCCGTGAGGTCGAGCTCTACGCTGACCGGCTCCGACAGGAATGCGAGCGAGTGCGGGTTCCCAACGAGTTCTTCGCCCACCACGGGAGCCTCGCCAAGGCCGAGCGTGAGGACGTCGAGGACCGTCTGAGGAGCGCTGAACCCGCGACCGCGATCTGCACGTCCACGCTCGAGATGGGGATCAACATCGGGCAGGTCGAGGAGGTCGCCCAGAATCCGGTGTCCTCCCTCCGTGGCGGCTCTTCGCCAGCGTTGGGGACGATCAGGACGCAAGCTCGGCGATCGGTCGGTACTGCGCACCTACGTCAGCGAAGAGGCCCTGAGCGCGGACACGAAGCCGCACGAGGCCATCCGGGCGGACCTGGTCCAGGCCGTCGCGATGCTCCAGCTGGTCCGCGTTCACGACTGGTGTGAGCCTCCCGAGACCGGCGGACTCCACCTCTCGACCCTCGTCCAGCAGGTGCTCTCGCTGACCGCGCAGCACGGCGGCGTGTACCCGCACCAAGCGGAGTCCGTCCTGTGCTCTCGGGGCCCTTTCGCCGTCGACGCCCCGACCTTCGCGCGCTTGCTCGACGCCATGCACGATGCCGACCTATTGATGAGCTCCTCGGACGGGCTGCTCCTCGCGGGTCCTCGTGGTGAACGGGAAATCGAGGGCTGGGCCTTCTTCGCCGCGTTCGAGTCACCCGAGGTCTTCCGCGTCCTCGCGCAGGGCCAGGAGATCGGGACGATCGACGCCGGGAGCGCCCTCGTGCCGGGGTCGGGGCTGGTCCTGGGCGGTCGGCGTTGGCGCGTGATCGCGGTCCACGAGAACGCGAGCGAGGTCGAGGTCGTCGCCGACGTCGCCGGCACGGCACCCCGCTTCCCGGTAACGGGCTCGGCACGCGTGCACGACCGGGTGCGCGAGGAGATGCACGCGCTCTACCTCAGCGACGTCGTGCCGGACTACCTCGACGAGCCCGCCAAGACATTGCTGGCCGAAGGCCGCTCGATGTTCGCCAAGCTCGAGCTGCACGAGCGCGACCTCGTCGGCTGGGGACGCGAGACCATGATCTTCCCCTGGCGCGGAGACCGAGTTCTGGACACCCTCCGCGTCGCGCTCCACCACGCCGGCGTCGAGGCCGACCGGGAGGGCGTCGCGGTCGTCGCGAAAGCGAGCGAGGAGACCGTCAGGCGCGTCCTCGACCGGCTGGCTACGTCGACTCCCCCAGACCCGCTCGACCTCGCCGCGACCGTCCCCGACAAGCGCGAGGAGAAGTGGGACGGCGTCCTCTCCGGTCGCCTGCTCGACGAGGCCTACGCCGCACGAGCGCTCGACGTCGACGGCACGTGGGCCTGGCTCCGCAGCCGCGGTACGCGTTCGGCAGCCGCACCCGTCCCTATCGGCGTGCTCGGTTGCTCTGTCGTGGACGTGCCGACGCTCGAGGTGCCCGAGGCCGACGTCGCGACGGGCCCACGGATCAAGCTCGGGTCGACGCCGTTCGCGGTGATCGACGTCGAGACGACGGGTCTGGCAGTGGGACGTGGACACCGGATCGTGGAGATCGCCGTGGTGCGGTGCCGCGCGGACGGAAGCGTCGAGGACTTCTGGCACACGCTGCTCGACCCTGGCCGCGACGTCGGGCCGACACGGGTCCACGGGCTGTCCATGGTCGACGTCATCGGCGCGCCGAGCTTCGCCGACGTCGCCGGCGAGGTGGCCGCACGACTCGAAGGCCGGGTCCTGGTGGCCCACAACGTGCCGTTCGACCTGGGGTTCCTGCGTGCCGAGTTCGCCCGGGCCGGTCACGTCCTGCCCGAGATACCCACGCTCTGCACGCTCGCGCTGACGGGGTCTCGGCTCGCCGATGCCTGCGCTGCGCACGGGATCGCGCTGGAGAACGCGCACAGCGCACGCGAGGACGCACTGGCGACGGCGTCGTTGCTGCAGAGCCAGCTGCGAGGTACCGACTTCGCCGAGCTGGGCGTGCGGGTCCTGAATCTGCCGTCCGACTGGCCCTCGATCTCGACGACGGGTCGCGCGCAGCCCCGATCGCTGCCGGCCCCACGCCTCGCCGACGATGCGGTGGACTGGGGTTCGGCCGGCGAGCTTGCCTACGCCGACGCGCTGCGGTGGGTGCTCGAGGACGGGGAGATCGACAGCCTGGAGGTCGACCACCTGCTGGGTGTGGCGCGGGAATGGTCGTTGTCGTCGCCCACCGTCGAGGGCATCCGGGAGCGACTCGTCGGTGATGACGTCGCCGCGCAGGCTCGGGACCGTCTCGCTGTGGTGGAGCGCGCGCTCCGGACGGTGGCTGAACCAGCCCGGGCCGCGGCGTCGGTGAAGGAGGCGTGACTGGCGGTCGGTGCAGCTACGGTGACCTCGTGACCACCTCGTCGCCGCCTCGGCCCGAGCGACCGGGCTCGCTGGCTGACGGCGCCTCTCCTGCCGCGATCCGTGCCGCGCTGCTCCTGGAGGACACGGCGGCGTTCGACGAGGTCAACGGGCAAGCACTTGATCAAGCGAAGCGCGGCTACGACTTGGCTGCCCTGCATGCCACCCTGGAGAACTGGCGTCGGCAGGCCATCGCGCAGTCCGACCCGGAGGCCTTCCGCCTGATGGTTCGTCGGGTGGCCGCCTTCTACCGCGGCGAGCCCGTCCCGGCCGATGAACCCTTTGCATTGACTCGAGCGAAGGCCGGCATGTAGCTGGTGTAGAGGGTCGAACGAGGACAGCGACCGGGGGTCGTCTGGCTCTGGTTCAAAACGGCTCTCGACCTCTGCTCAGAGGCGGGCCCTGTCGTGGCGCTCGATGAACGTCGGCTGCCGCGCGTGTGCTTGGCGGATCCATCGTGCGCAGGGCGAAGGCTTCGAAGTGGCCGTCCCGTTCGGCCAGCGCCTGCAGCTCAGTGAGCAGGCCATGACGAGCAGCCGCGGCGGTCGCCCAAGGCGTACGCTGAGTACGCGACGTACGTGGCGCTCGAGACACGGGAGGCAGCCGTGGGACAGGTGCACTGCGACAGCTACTCCGACGCGCGCGCGCATCTCAAGGAGCTCTTGGACGCGGCAGAACGCGGACAGCTCGCCACGGTGCGCCGAAACTCGACGACGACGGCGGTCGTCGACGTCGAACGCCTGCGCCACTTCCTGACGGCGCTGGTCCCCTCTCGAGCGCAGGTCGTGCCCGAGGCCGAGGGCTGGTCGATCTTCGTGCCAGGCGTCCCGGTTGCCGCCGACGGCGCGACGTTCTCCGAAGCGATCGACGAGATGGTGCAGGCCTTGCGCGAGTACGCCGATGACTGGCAGGACCACCTCCTCAACGCGCCGAATCACGCGCAACACTGGGGCCTCGTCCAGATGATCGGCCTCAGTTCCGACGAGCAGCTCCGCGGCTGGCTCACCGGCCCGTCGTGACCTTCCCGCCGCCCACGCGGCAGGACCACGAGCGGTTCTGCCTCGTCGAGGGGTGGGACCAGGTCCGGGACACACGCGGCCGGGCCGGCACTCACCACATCACCTACGAGCTCGCGCTTCCCGACGGCCGGGTGCTCCGCACTCGCATCTCCCGTCCGCCCGGTCGCCAGACGTACGGGCGGGCGCTGTGGTCCCACATCCTGCGCGACCAGCTCGACGTCGACGAGGCCGACTTCTGGGCATGCGTCAAGGACGGCACGGCGCCTGATCGCGGCGTGCACCCACGGCCGGACGACGCGCTGCCCGCCGAGGTGGTCGCGCTGCTCCTCACGCGCGTCGGCCTGGGGGAGGACGACGTGGCGGCAATGAGTAGGGCCGAGGCCATCGCGCGACTGGAGCGCTACTGGACCGAGGGACGCTGACATCGGGCGGACGGGGCGTCCGGCTGACGCTCTCACGTGTCCCGGTCGACTGTTCGCCAGGGCCGCATCTCGGTGAGCAGTTCGTCGGCCACCTGTTCCTCCGGCACCGCCACGCCGTGATCGACGAGCGCGGGGGCGAGTTCCGGATCCCACGGGGCAGCGGTGACCCGTCCGACGCCGGGGCCGTCGCTCCGGACGGCCCCGAGGTAGTCGGCGGCGGACATCCGCCAGGGCACGACGTGGTCGAAGCCGAGCGCGAGATGCGCGGCGATCCGGACGCCCTCGCCGTCGAGATCTCCGTGGTAGCGGACCTCGGCGCCGTCCTCGCCGAGCAGGCCCAGCAGCGTCGTCGCCGCACCGTTGGGCCATCCCGCAGTACAGATCAGCGGCGGACAGTGGACGCCGAAGCGGTCAAGGGCGAGCGCGAGGACGGAGGGGTTCTCGACGGCGTGGACGACACCCTCGCGGGTTTCCAGGTGTTCGACGTCGCGCAGCTGGGCGAGGGTGAGGGATGCGGCGTGGCCGTGCTCGGCGCACTGCTCGAGCAGGGCGGCGACCAGGGAGTCGCCGTGCGGGCGCAGCCCGGCGGCGAGCACGCCGACCGAGAGCTGGTCGCTGGAGACACCGGCACATTCCCACAGCGCGTGGCGGGCCGTGGCGCTCGTCGGGGGGTCGACGCCGTGGATCGCGGCGAGCGCACGGACAACGAGCCCGCCGAGGCGGGTGTCGTCGTCGAGTGCGTGCGGGTCGCGGGCGGCCCGCTGGGCGAGGGCCGCGCGCGGGACTCCGGTTGCGGGCAGGCACCACAGGACGTCGAGGGCGTCGGCCAGCAATCGACGGGTCACCGCGACCGACTCGACGATGCGCAGGGCGTCGACCCACTCCAGCAGCGCCGGCTGAGCCTCGACCACCGGGTGGCCGCGGACCCATGCCCACAGCTCGTCGCGCTCCGCTCGCGCGGCCGCCCGGGTCCTGGCGGCGTCGCCGACCGGTCCGACGAGCTCCGTGACCACCTCGCGGGTGTCGCGCCCGACGGCCTCGCGCAGCACATCGTCGAGCACGGCGACCCGGACGGGGTGACGGCCGGACGGGAGGCGCGCGAGCCCCAGCAGGTCCGCCAAGGCCTCCCGTTCGGTGGGGCCGTCCAGCGGGACGGTGAGTGTGGTGACCGGTTTCCCGCTGCTGAGCCTGCGGTGGGCCTCGCGCCACAACGGTTCCAGCCCGGGCCGCCGCAGCCCGTCGAGCGACCCGGTCACGCCTCCTCCAACGTCCGACCGTTCCACACCCAGCGCGCGGTGGTGACCGCGTCGTCGGCGTCGTCGGAACCAGTCAGCAATTGATGGACGGCGATCGCGTCGATCTCCCGGTAGAGGCACCACTCGTGGTCGGAGGTGAGCACGAGGTCGAGCCCCAACGCGGCGAGCAGCCCGAACACCTGCCCGCGGTTGATCTCGTCGACCCCGACGAACACCTCGTCGAGCAGGATCAGCCGCGGGGAGCTCGGGACCGACTCGTAGTAGGCGGCCACGGCGGCGAAGAGCGGGAGGTGCAGCGCGATCGCCTTCTCCCCGCCCGAGAGGGCGCCGTGCAGCCGCTTCGTGAGTTTCTGCCACCCCTGCCCGTCGTGCCCCTCGCCGCGGTCGAGCTCGACGGTGAACTGGTGCCATCGGGTGTAGTCGAAGACCTCGGTGAGCTGGTCCTCCCAGCTGCCCGCCGTGCCCTCTGCGCGGGCGGTGTCGATGCGGTCTCGGAAGAAGCGGTGCAGGGCGGCGCGGTCGTCGGCGTCGAGCCGTGTCGGGTCGCGCAGGAGCAGCCTGCGGGCGGCCGCCGTGCCCGGCGGCGCGTCGTCGGCGATCTCCCACCGCAGCCGCACGGCGACGTTCGACGCGGTGCGCACGCCCGCGAGTCGCTCGTTCATCGTGTCCTTGAGCGCCTCGGCCTCCCGCAGCCGGGACGCGAGGTGACGACGCGTCTCTCCGGTGAGCGTGGTGTCGAAGAGCTCGCGCTCGGCCTCGGTGATGTCGTGACGGCTGCGCTGGGCCTCGGCCTCCAGCGCCTCGGCGAGGGCCCGAGCGCCGAGGGTCCGCCCGTCGAGCACGACGCGCAGGATCGGGACGTCCCCGACGACGGCCGGGTCGGCGAGGTCCTCCGTCGCCGGGCCCAGCGTGAGGTCGGCCCGGGTGCCCAGGGTGTCGCGCGAGGTGTGGAGTGTCTCCTGGAGCCGACCGAGGGACTCGGTGACTTGGCGGGGTTCGTGGGCCACCGATGACGCCGCGGCGATCGCGCGCGCGAGGTCGAGCGTCACCCGGGTCCCGGTCCCGATGTGGCCGGACCCGACGAGCTCCTCCTCGCTCACGCCGCTCTCGGAGACGAGCCCGAGTCGCCACAGGCCGCGGAAGCGCGCGGCGGCGGTGTCCCGGGCGGCGACCGCCTCGTCGCGCTTCGCCCGGTCCCGGTCGCGGGCCTCCTGGAGACGACCGATCCGCTCGGCCAGCTCGGTGCGCTGCTTCGCGACCCGGTGTGCCTCGCGGTCGGCCGCCGCGATCCGCTCGCGCATCCGCCCGATCTCGGCGAGCACCTCTCGGTACTCCGCGCCGACCGTCTGCTCGACCGTCTCCAGCCGTGCGTGCAGGCTTCGGGCGGCATCGTCGGCTACCCCGGCTTCCTCGGCCCGCTCCGCGGCGACGTCCCGGGAGCGTCGCGCCTGCTCGGTGGCGCTCTCCGCGCGCTCCCGGGCGTGGGCCGCGGCGGTGTCGGCGTCCAGCCACAGGCGTGTGACGCCGTCGCACGTCGTGAGGGCCTGATCCAGGATGTCGAGAGCGTCGCGGTCGGCGGGCAGCCCGTGCTCGCCCGCGTGCGCGGTGAGCGCGCGCAACGCGGCGCCGACCGCACTCTCCGCCTCGCCTCGCCGCGCGACGGCGTCGCGCACCGCGGTGTCGGCGGCGGCGAGCGCGGCGTCGGCCCGTCCGAGAGCCGCCCGGGCCTCGTCGAGCTCGCGGTGGTCGGGGCGGGCGTCGAGCTCGGCGCGCAGGCGGGCACGGCGACGCACCGCTCGATCGGCGTCACCCTCCGCGGCGGCGCGGACGGCGTCGAGCTCGGCAAGCTCCGCGTCCAGTTCTGCCAGGCGGGCACGGCGGGCGCGCTCCCGTGCGGCCGCTCCGATGTGTGCCGCGGACTGCTTCGCCCAGCTGCCGGTGAGGGAGGCGAGGCGGAACCGACCGTCGGCGCTGACGACCGCGGGGTGGACCTGCAGGTCGTCGGAGTAGGCGATCGAGCCGAGCAGATCCTGAAGTCGCGCGGTCGGCACCGGGGTGTCGGGCTCGGGCACGAGCACCTCGAGCAGCGACGGGCCGGGAGCGGGCTCGAGACGGTGGAGCACGGTGTCGTGCCCGTCCGCCGGGAGCCACGCGCCGTCTGGGCCGACCCACGCGTCGAGCAGCCCCGACGCCTGCAGCGCCGCCTCGACCGCGGCCTGGTGGGCCTGGTCGACCCCGGCCGCGAACGACACCAGGCGCCACAGGGGGGCGCCGTCGCGCGGGGTGCGTCGTGCGCGATCGGCCGTGCGGGTTCGGGGTGGCTCGGGCGGCAGGTCGGTTTCGCGGGCCACGCGGTCCCGGTCCAGCGCCACCGCATCACGGCGGGTGTCGGCTTCGGCGGCGCGGCGGCGGGCGTCGGCCTCGGTGAGGTCGAGGTCGCGATCGATGCCCCGCGTCGCGTCGGCGAGGAGGCGGAGCACCGCGGGTTCGGCCTCGGCGGCGTCGACCAGCGCGTCGACGAGCGCGTCGAGAGTCGTCTCTCCGGGTGCGGCCGCGAGCTCCCGGGTGCCGCGGATCCACTGCTCGAGCCGGAAGCGCTGGGAATCGCGTGCCGTGGCGTAGGTGGAGCCGGCCTCGGACTGCGTCGTGGCTGCCCGGGCGTAGGCGGCACGGTCCCGGTCGAGGTCGGTTTCCCGGGAGGTGCGCAGGACGACTGCGTTCTCCCACGCCGCGACGTGCCGGCGTACCTCGTCGATCTGAGTCCGCCGGCTCTGCACCGCAGCCCGGACGAGTCCGCGGTCGGCGCCGGCACGGACCTGCGCGACCACGGCGTCGAGTCCCGCCTCCCGTCCCGCCCGCAGCGCCTCCTCGAGACGCTCGGCGCATTGGGCGTCGACCCGATCGGAGGCGCGCCGAGCGGCGTCGGCGGACTCGTCGTCCGCGGCGGCGGTGCGCTCCGCTCCTCCGCGGGCCTCGTCCGCGCGCCGGGCTCTCTCGCGGGCGTCGCCGAGGCGGCGGCGCAGGTCGTCGAGCTGGGAGCCCTCGCGGTAGGCGTCGCTGTCCTGCAGCGCCTCCAGGCGCGCCCCCGCGTCGGTGCGCGCGACCCGGAGCTCCTCGGCCCGGGCCTCGGCGGCGGCCCGGGCGGACTCGGCGTCGGCTTGCTGCTCCTCGGAGGTGCGCGCCGTACGGGTGCACCGGTCCATCTCCGAGGTCGCCGAGATCAGCGTGGCGGCGCCGGCGCGCAGGACGCGTCGGGCGTAGTCGGCCTGCCGGTCGGCGAGCGCGGCGGCCGAGGTGGCCTCCTCGTCGAGGCGAGCGAGCCGCTCCCGCTGCCGGTCCAGCCGTTCGAACCCCTCCGCGAGGTCGGCAACCTCGCCCTCCCCCAGTGGCGGCAGCGCCCGGGAGAGCAGTGTCGAGAGCAGGGCCGGGTCGAGCCGCTGGGAGAGCTTCGGGGTGCGCAGCTGCAGCAGGGCGAGGATGAGCGCGTCGTAGCGCTGCTCGCTCATCCCGGGGAACAGGGTCTGCCGCACCACGGCCCGGTAGTCGGCCGCGTGGTCGTGTCGGGTGCCGTGCTCGCCCAGCACCGCGGTCAGCTCGGGGCGGCTCAAGGGCACCCCGGCGTCCGTGGTCAGCCGGAGGTTCTCGCCGACGCGCTGGTCGGTGGTGAAGTAGTCGGCGGTGACAGCGGTGGTGCGGGTGCTCGCCTGCAGCCGGGCCCCGGCCGTGAACCAGCACGGTTCGTCGTCGGGACCTTCCCGGCCGGTGGAACTCGATCCACACGTACCCGACGCGGGTGACCCCCGTCGCGCCCTGGCCCATGAGGTTCCAGTGCATGGTGCGCTCTGCCGTGCCGAAGGTCGACAGGCGCTGCGCGCGCAGGTTCGCGTCGAGCAGGAAGGGCAGCAGCAGCTCGAGGGCCTTCGACTTCCCCGAACCGTTCGGGCCACGCAGCAGCAGGCGCCCGCCCGCGAACTCGAGGATCTCGTCGTAGTAGCGCCAGACGTTGAGCAGCCCGGCGCGCGACGGCACCCATCAGGCCGGCGCCCCGGCGCTCCCCTGCTCGTCGACGTGTCCCGCGAGACCGGGCAGCGCGGTGACGGTCATGACGCCTTCCCTTCCGGCCCGGTGACGGCGTAGCGGGCGGCGGCGGGTCCAGCGACGACGACCGCGCCCTCCTGACGAACAAGTCCGAAGGCGAGCAGCGCCTCCACCGCGTCGGCGGCAAGGCGGTCGGCACCGTCGTCGGTCCGGTACCCCCGGGCCCACTGCGGCTCGCGGGCCAGGATCGCGGTGGCGGCCCGGACGAGCTGCTCCTGGGTGAGCCCGTCGGGCGCGCGCTGCAACGCGTCGAGGAGCAGCAGGCCGGCGGCGCCGGTGTGGGTGTCGTCGGGGAAGCGCCGATCGGTGGCGATGGCATCGGGGTCGATCAGCATCCAGCCCTCGTCGCGTTCCTCGAGGACCATCCCGGCGCGGCGGGCGGCGTCGCGGAGCAGACGCCGCCCGGTCGGTGAGGTGACGTAGGCGAGCTCGGCGTCGTCGAGCTCGTCGCGGTGGACGACGGGGTCGTCGAGCAGCCGCCGGAAGACCGAGTGGCGGGCCCGCAGGTTGCGCTGCACCTCGGTCGCGGCGCCTGGTTCGCCGTAGCGCGGTTCGGCGACGAGCGCCGCGAGCAGCCCGTCGAACCGCTCGGGCACGTGCTCGGGGTCGGTCGCGAACCGCGACGGCCCCTGCGGGGAGGCGAGCAGACGGACGAGGAGGGTGCTGTCGACGCGGTAGAGGACCTTCGCCTCGGCGGTGTCAGCGAAGGCCTCGGTGGCACCGTCGAGCGCCTCGAGGGCGTGCCAACGCTCGAGCAGGAGCAGCACGTCGACATAGGCGAGCCGCTCGCCGCGGCGGGCGGTGTCGAAGTCGGGGATCGCGGGGTCCGCGGCCGTGGCCCGCTCCACCCGGGAGGCGAGCAGGCCGATGGTGGTCACCGGGGCGGCGAGCAGCTCGGCGGCGACCACACACAGCAGGGTGTAGCGGCGCCGGTCGAACGCGGCTCGTCCGCTGCGGTCCCGCCGGGCGGGTCGCAGCCCCTCGGACTCCCCGCGAACCTTGGCGAGCCGGGCGTACCCCGCGCGCGGCTCGATGGTGAGCGTCCAGCCGCAGGTGTGGTCGAACCACTTCGCGATCGGGTCCCGCCGCGCCCGGATCACTGCGAAGAGTTCCGGGTCCAGCCGTTCGTGCAGGATCGGCGAGCCGAGCAGCGCGCGGATGCCGCGCGCGACATCGGCCTCCTCGGCGCCGACCAGCTGGTTGCCGAGCTTCTCCGGGTTCGTCACCGCGTCGCCCGCCGATCCGCGGCGCGGACGCCGCCGCTGGTCACGTCGATGATCAGGTCGGGGCCCGTCAAGGTGCCCCGCGGCGTCGTCAGGGTCACCCGCGACGGTTCCGCCGGCTCTCGCAGCACGATCTCGATGCGCCCGTCGGCGGTGACCGCGCGCCGGCGGCCACCGAGCGGTGGAGAGGCGAAGGCGCGCCCGACCAGGTCCAGGAGCCGACCGAACGTCGCGTGGTCCAGTGCACCCAGGGACGACAGGCGGACGGGGCCACCGGTGTCCAGCTGCGTCCACGCTGCTTCCAGCTCGGCCCGCTCCTCCGCGGCCCGGCGCGCACGGGCGGCCTTGATCTCCGAGACGTCACGCACCCGGCCGGCGCGCCCGCCCGGCGCGGCGGCGCGGCCGGAGGTGCGCAGCACGGCGGACACGGGCACGGGCGGCGCCTCTCCCCACGGCGTCGTCGGGCTCACCAGCTCGGGGTCGATGTGGTGCAGGTGCGCGTGCCGGGCCGGCGTCGCCCCGAACGCCGCCGCCCACAACCGATGGGTGTCGTGATCGGTGGGTGCGAGGGCGAACCAGCGGGCGAGCTCGCGGAAGTCGGCGGCGGCGCTGCTCGTCCGCCGGCGCGACTCGGTGAGCCGGTCGAGTGCCTGCAGGAGGGTCACCACCGCGCGACGCGCCACGCTGTGCAGCTGCTCGACCCGTGGCGTCGCCCCGTCGCCGCCGCCCCCCGTCGGGCGGAACCAGGCCTGCATCCCCTCCCAGCGGGACCGGCGGAGCGCGAGCCACGCCGGCACCGGATCGTCGCCGAGGTGGGTCGGCAGCTCCGCGCCCGAGAGCGCCCGATGGTGCAAGACGGCCACCCCGAACGACTCGATGCGTTCGATCCCGGAGGCGATGAGGTGCGCGCGGTGGTCGAGGTCGGTGAGGAACTCCTCCAGGTAGGCGACCGTGGCCGCTTTGACGTCGGAGAATGTCGCGGCGTCGGCCCCGTCGACCCGCAGGAGCCGCTGCAGCTCCCCGTTGAAGGCCTTCGTGTTGCTACGCAGCGCGTCGAGGTGGCCCTCCAGCTCGACGAGCGAGGTGAACACGCGACGATCCGACGAGTGCTCGTCGGCGAGCAGCGTGGCGAGCTCGGAGAGACGGTCGGCGATCGCGTCGAGCACGGCGGTCTGCAGGGCGCCGCTCGAGCCGAGCACGGCCAGCGCGTGCTGGACGCCGGCGAACGCGGCTTCCCCGCGCCGGGTCAGCGAATACTGCAGGTTGCGCTTCTCGTACTCGGCGGCGGTGCGGTAGTTGCCGGTGTTGTCCTGCACGACGTCGAGCAGCTGCCAGCCGACGAGCGCCTTCAGCACGCCCGTGAGCTCGTCATCGTCCAGGTCCTCCAGCCAGCCGACGACGCGGAGGTGGGCCCGGGCCTCCTCGAGCCCCAGGGCCGTCTCCAGCCGCTCGTTGGCCTCGCCGAAGGCGTGCAGCACGGCGGTGTACAGCTCGGAGCGATCCCCGGTGGTGAACCGGAACATCTCCGCCGGAACGCGGTGCGGTGTCGGCATCGCAGGCCCTCCCGTCCTCCGCGCCGCACGGTAGCGAGGGGGTACGACAGTCTCGGGAACCGCTCCGCGACCCCGGCCGTGCGAGGACGACCGGGCCCTGGATCCGTCGAGCGGCGCTCCGGTGGGCCGGTCCGCAGCGCCAGGGCTTGAGCGAGGGTTCTTGGCCGTCATTCGGCCAAGCGCAGCTCAAGGCTGGAGGGCGTGATGTCGATGTGGAACTCGATGCCGAGTCTGTGAGCGAGCCGGCTCAACGTCGTCAGGGACGGCTCGTGGTGGCGGACTCCTGCCGGGCCGCCTCGAGGATGCGCTGCGCCGTGCGGGCGCGCTTCGCGTCCCGCGAGGTTCGGTAGCGTCGGCGATCAACAGGCACTGAGCGAGGAGTTCCACCCATGCCGCTGATCGCGATCGAGGAGCACTGGAACCTGCCGGAGCTGACCGCGGCGGTGAAGGCCCTCCCGGAGGAGCGGGGCGACGAGAGCGTTGCGTTCGACGAGATGGGCGACAACCTCGAGCACCTCGACGACCTCGCCGACCGACGGCTCGCCCTGATGGACGCCCAGGGCGTCGACGTGCAGATCCTCTCCCTGGCCCCGCCCGGCACCTCACCGCTCGACGCGGCCGATGCCCTCCCGCTCGCCGTCCGCGCCAACAACCTCGCCGCCGACGCCGTCCGCCGCCACCCGGACCGCTTCCGAGCCTTCGCGACCCTCCCCACCGCCGATCCGACCCACGCCGCCGACGAGCTCGAACGCGCCGCCGGCCTGGGCCACGTCGGCGCGATGGTCTACGGGCGCACCGGCGAGACGCCCCTGGACGACCCCCGCTACGACGACGTGTTCGCCGTCGCCGCCGCCCGTGGGCTCCCGATCTTCATCCACCCGCAAATCCCGCCCCGCGTCGTTCGCGACGCCGCCTACGGCGGGTTCGAACCGATGACGAGCCTCGCGCTCGCGACGGCCGGCTGGGGCTGGCACCTCGAGGCCGCGCTCGCGGCCCTGCGCCTGATCATCCGCGGCACGTTCGACCGCCACCCCGACCTGCAGCTGATCCTCGGGCACTGGGGCGAGCTCCTGCTGTTCTGGCTGGACCGCGCCGACATGGTGGCCCGCGTCTCGGGGCTCGAGCGGACGGTGACCGACTACGTCCGGTCGAACGTCCACATCACGTGCTCCGGGATGCTCAACCCCACGCTGCTGCGTCACGCGCTCGAGGTGACGACCCCCGACCGCCTCCTCTTCTCTACCGACTACCCCTTCCAGCGCCCCACGCAGGACGCCATCGCGCAGTTCCTCACAGCGCTTCCCGACGACGAGGCCCGGGGCCGGTTCACGGCGGGCAACGCCGCCGCGTTGTTCGGCATCGAGCTGTCAGAACTCGCGGCGACCCGCTGAGTCCGCACCCCGCGGGCCGGGGTCAGCCGGGCCTCCGGGCACGATGAGCCGATGGCGCGCACGTGGCTCTCGATCCGGGTGGAACTCGTCGAAGGTCGCGCCGACCGGTTCTGGCCGCGCCCCGGGCGAGTCTTCGCTGCCGCCCGCCGACACACCTTCGCCGACCTCGCGGAGGCGATCGACGACGCCTTCGGCCGCTGGGACCGCGCGCACCTCCACCAGTTCGACCTCTCCGGCGACCGGGTCGTGACCACCGATGACGAACACGCCCCGGAAGACTCCGAGCCGAGCTCCAAGGTCCGACTCTCGACCCTCGAGGCCGGAGAACAGTTCAGCTACACCTTCGACCTCGGCGACAATTGGACCCACCTGTGCACCGTCGGGTCCTCCCGGGTGGACCCGTTCGAGGAGTTCGGCTTCGAGCCCGAGCAGCCACTGCCCTACTGGGGCTGGGGCTCGATTCCCGACCAGTACGGCCGCGACTTCGACGACTACGAGGGAGACGACGGGCCCGGGAAGGACCCCGGCTGGAAGGACCTGCCGCCCCTCCACCCGCACTGGGGACCGAACCGCCGACGCTAGTCACGACGTGGATCATCCCCTCCAGGCCACCGGAGCAGCCGCGCCACCGGGCTCGCGGGGACGGCCGTCAACCACCGCGGCTCTGCCGGTAGGTGTTCAGCACCATTGCGTCGCGGCCTCCGGGGGCCAGCGCGAAGAGACGGATGGCCGTCGAGAGAACCCCGCCGATCCGGGTCGCCGTGGCGTCGACCAGGGAGACCTCATCGCTTTGCCTGGACGACGAGGCCGCTGCCGCCAAATCCGCGGTGGAGGAGAGGAAGTCGGTGTCGGCCGCCCACATCGCCGGCTGCCAGCCCGCGATCCAGGTGACCCACGGAGCCACCGTGTCGGCGAGGAGAGTGGCGTCGGAGGAGAGCGCGTGGGTGACCACCGTGCGGACGCCGACGGGGGCGAGATACATCAGCAGACCCTCGGCGAGGACGAGCCGGGGAAGATCGTCGGGAAGCTGCGACCACCAGCCGGGGTCGGTGACGGACGCGGCGATCGTCGTGGCGCCCTCGCGGTCGTCGTAGAGCTGTCGGCGGAGCTCGATCACGGGCTCCTGGTCCACGTCGAACCACCGCACGCTCGGGCGGGGGCCGAGCCGCAGGACGCGGCTGTCGAGGCCGCACCCGAGGTGCAGGACGACGGCCGCCTCGTGCCGGGCCAAGAAGGCGCGGTCAGCGTCGTCGATGAGCTTCGCGCGGGTGCAGATCAGCGGCGTGTTGCCGCCGAGGCTCACCCCGAGGTCCGGGGGCTCGTCGACGCGGTCGAGCAGGTCGGCGGCGAAGCGGTCGCCGAGGATCGGCCGCGCGGAGGCGGCGTCGTGGGCGTGCATGGCAAGGGTCCATAGCATCGTCCGCTGCTCCTGGCGCAGCTCCACGGTCATGCCCGGCGAGTTCCTCATCGGCGGCCGCGGCACACCGGCGTCGCCGGAACCGTGTCACCAGCGCACTGGTGGAGGAGCCGCACCGCGCCGGCAAGCCTCTGCGTGGGGAGCTCGCCGGTCTGTGGTCGGCGCCCGTGGCACGTACCGGGTCCTCTATCGCATCGACGAGGACCGTCGCGACGTGATCGTCCTCCGGATCGAGCATCGCCGCGACGTCTATCGGCCTGGGTGAAGCCACCGCCTGTGCCACTTTCCATGATCAATTGCCTAGCACGCAGCAGACCGTTCCAGGCCTCAGAGCACCCGCGCCACCGACTCGACGTCGACGGGAAGCCCCTGGATCGCGATCTCGTCCACCACCGTCGCGTCCCACACGTCGAGTTCCCGGCGCACCTTCTCCACCGGGCCGATCAACGAGACCTGCTCCACCAGCTCCGTCGGGATCGCCGCCGCGGCCTCGGCCTTCCGGCCGGACAGGTACAGCTCCTGCACCCGCTCGGCCACCGACGCGAAGCCCATCCGCACGAACACGTCGTGGTGGAAGTTCGCCCCACGCGCGCCCATCCCGCCCATGTACAGCGCCAGCTCCGGGCGCAGCCGGTCGGCCGCCGCGTCCACGTCGGACGACAGCACCACCGGCACCGTCGCCACCACCTCGAACCCGTCCGGCCGACCACCCGCCCGCCGCGCGAAGCCCTCGCCCAAAGCTGACCGGTAGAACGAGTCGAACGCCGGCGCGAAGAACATCGCCTGCCAGCCGTCGGCGATCTCGGCGGCCAGCGCGACGTTCTTCGGCCCCTCCGCGCCCAGGTACACCGGCAGGTCGGGCCGCAGCGGGTGCAACGACGACCGCAGCGGCTTGCCCAGCTCCGACCCGGCCGACGGCAGCGAGAAGAACTCCCCCGAGAACTCCACCGGCTCCGAACGCGCCAGCGCCGACCGCACGATCGACACGTACTCCCGCGTCCGCGCCAACGGTCGCGCGTACGGGACCCCGTGCCAGCCCTCCGAGACCTGCGGCCCCGACGCCCCGAGCCCGAGCACCACGCGCCCACCCGAGAGGTGGTCCAGCGTCATCGCCGCCATCGCGGTCGCCGTCGGGGTCCGGGCCGGGAGCTGCGCGACCGCCGAGCCCAGCCGCATCCGCGAGGTCACCGACGCGCAGAACGCCAGCGGCGTGAACACGTCCGAGCCGTACGCCTCCGCGAACCACAGCGACGCGAACCCGGCGTCGTCCAGGGCCCGCACGCGAGCAGCGAAGTCCGCAGGCGGCGAGCCGATGAAATGCCCGGCGTTGACCCCGATCCTCACGCCTTCACCGCGTACAGGTCCGCGTAGGCCGTCCGCAGCTTGTACTTGAGCACCTTGCCGCCGACGGTCTCCGGGAGCGCATCCGTGAACACGACCGCCTTGGGCGTCTCGTACCCGCCGAGCCGCTCCCGGCAGTGCGCGATCAGCTCCTCGGCCGCCACCGCAGCGCCCGGAGCCGGGACGACGACGGCCGTCACCGCCTCACCCCAGCGCTCGTGCGGCAACCCGATGACGGCGGCCCGCGCGACGCCCGGGTGCTCGTACAGCGCCGCCTCCACCCGCAGGCTGGACACGTTCTCGCCGCCGGTCTTGACGATGTCCTTGATGCGGTCGACCACCACGCGCAGGCCGTCCTCGTCGAACGCCGCGCTGTCGCCGGAGTGGAACCAGCCGGTGCGGAACGCCTCGCGGGTCGCGGCCTCGTCCTTGTAGTAGCCGGCGGTCACCGTCGGGGTCCGGTATACGACCTCCCCCGGGACGCCGGGCCGGTCACGCAACGACACCCCGTCGTCGTCGAACACGTCCGACGCGAGCAGCGGGCTCGGCAGCCCGACGTAGTTCACGACGGGTGCCGTGGCCTCGTAGGTCTCGGGCCAGCGCCGCGGCCAGAAGCGGTAGCACGTGATCGCCTCGGTCTGGCCGAAGATGCCCAGCGCGACGAGCGAGTCGCCGGCCTGTTCGAGCAGCCGCCGGTACGTCTCCGGCGGCAGCGCGCCCCAGCCGTAGACCACGACGTCGAGGCAGGAGACGTCGAGCGACTCGAACTCCTTCGTCAGCGCCGTGACGAACTGCGGCGACCCCGCCCACAGCGCCGTCACCCGCTCTGCCGCGACCATCAATGCCACATCAGCAGGAGCCGGTCGTCGGCCGATCACCAGCGTGCCGCCGGAGACGAACGCGGCGAGCGCGAAGATCAGCTCTCCGACGTGGTAGATCATCGGCAGGAAGGTCCCGACGCGCAGCTCGTTCTCGAGCCTCGTACCGCGCGTCAGCGACAGCGCGAAGCTCATCGCGGCGACGTGGCTCGCCGAGTGGGAGATCATGACGCCCTTGGGCATCGCGGTCGTCCCGGAGGTGAACAGCATTTCCCAGATGTCGTCGCCGTGGATCTCGACGTCGGGCTCGTCGTCGGCCTGTCCGTCGACGAACGCGCCGAACCCGAGGCTCCCCGGCACCGGGCCGCCGCCGATCTCGATGGTCACCTCGGCCGCCAGCCCGGCGCGCGCGAACGCCTCGGCCGCCTTCGGCCACGTCTCGGCGTCGACGATCGCGAACGACGGCTCGGCGTGGCGGATGAGGTGCTCGATGACGTCGGGCGCGAGGTTCGGGTTGAGGGGCATCCCCACCAGCCCCGCCTTCGCGATGCCGATCTTCGCAATGTAGGCCTCGACCGAGTTCTCGCAGAACAGCAGCACGCGGGCGGCCGGTTCGAGGCCGCGGGCGAGCAGGCCGTGGGCGACCTGGTTGGCGATCCGGTCGGCCTCGCGGTAGGTCACTTGGGCGAAGCGCTCCTCGGAGTACGCGCCGGGGCGGCCGATGATCGCGACCTGGTCGGGGTAGCTCCAGGTCAGCCGCTCGAACACGTCGCCGACCGACGTGCGCTCCCACCGGTGCACCGCGCGGCGCCCGCGCAGGCTGGTGACGTCGAAGGTCGTGGTGCCGGTGTCCAGACGATCCACGCGTGCCTCCCTGCCCGCTGCGATGTGACCTGCAGCATTCCGAGCGGCGCGCGCTCGGCGCAAGAGTCAGTCACCCACGATTCACTGCGCAGTGTCGGCCGGCTCCAGACCGAGGCACCGGCGGCCCATCGTCTCGAGCAGCTCGGCGAGCCGGTCGGGAGCCAGGCCGCTGTGGTGGAAGAGCACGGCCTGGGTGGTGCCGAGCGCGGCGTGCACGACGACACGGAGCTCGGCGTCGGAGAGCTCCCGGCGCAACGGCGCCAGCGCGATCACCCACTCCTCGATGTAGTGCCGCTGCGCTCGCCGCAGCCCGCGCAGGGCCTCCTCGGGCAGGTGGTGCGCCTCCCGGTAGTACACCTGCAGCAGCCGCCGCTCCTCGATCGCGAACCGGACGTGGGTCGCGACCAGGCGCTCGAGGGCGTGTCGGTCGTCCGCGGCGTCGGCCACGGCGGCCGCCGCGGCCCGCGTCATCTCGTCCATGAGCTGCTCGAGCAGGGCGGAGAGCAGGGCCGCCTTGGAGTCGAAGTGCCGGTAGATCCCGGACCCGACGATGCCGGCGGCCGCGCCGATGTCGGCCATCCCGACCGCGTGGTAGCCGTGGCGGGCGACGAGCTCGGCAGCCGCGGCGAGGATGCGGTCCTTGCGGGCGGGATCCCGACGACGCTTCGCAGGTGAATGAATCTGGTCGTCCAGGCGGACAATTTCGCTCACATGAGCCCCGCTCTCGTGAATGACGTGCACTACCGGCGACCGGGCCGTCGTCTCGGGCTCACGACCTCGTCGTCGTGACCCGACCTGCGCAGGTCGGGACGCCCGTCGTCGTCGGGAAGCGTAGCCGATCCGCGCCGTTGTGCCTCTGGTCACTGAGCTGGTCAGGCGCTACGGTCCCGTCACGAGTGAACGACGGGTCACGTCAGTGAGGGAGTCGGTGTGGACTTCGTGGAGACCGACGAGCACCGCGACCTGCGGGCGGCCGTCGGCCGGATCGCGGCCCCCTTCGGCGGCGACTACTACGTCGACCACGCCCGCCGCGGCGTGGAGTGCACCGAGCTCTGGCACGCCCTCGGCGACGCCGGCTACGTCGGGGTGTCGGTCCCGGAGGCCTACGGCGGCGGGGGCGGCGGGCTCGTCGAGCTCGCGATGGTCTGCGAAGAAACGGCGGCTCAGGGTGCCCCCATGCTGCTGCTGCTCGTCACCCACGCCATCTCCGCCGCGGTGATCGCGGAGTACGGCACCGAGGAGCAGCGCAAGGAGTGGCTGCCCGGGCTGGCGAGCGGCCGCGAGAAGGTCGTCTTCGCGATCACCGAGCCCGGCGCCGGCTCCAACACCCACCAGCTCGCGACCACCGCGCGCCGCGAGGGCGAGGGGTGGGTCGTCACCGGCGAGAAGTACTACATCTCCGGGGTCGACGACGCCGAGGCGCTGCTGCTCGTCGCGCGGACCGGGCGGGACGCGAACGGCAACGCCCAGCTCTCGCTCTTCCTCGTCCCCACCGACGCGCCGGGCCTGCAGAAGGTGCCGCTGCCGGTCGACGTCATGCTCCCCGAGAAGCAGTTCACGCTGCGCTTCGACGACGTCCGGCTGCCGGCGACGGCGCTGGTCGGCGACGAGGGCCAGGGGTTCCGGCAGGTGTTCCACGGGTTGAACCCGGAGCGGATCACCGGGGCGGCGCTGTGCGTCGGGATCGCCCGCTATGCGCTGGCCCGCGCGGCCCGGTACGCGAACGAGCGCGAGGTGTGGGGCCGCCCGATCGGCACGCACCAGGGCGTCGCGCACCCGCTGGCCAAGGCCCGCGTCGAGACCGAACTGGCCGCGCTGATGACGCGCAAGGCCGCGTGGCTGCACGATCGGGGGCTGCCTGCCGGGGAGGAGTCGAACATGGCGAAGTACGCCGCCGCCGAGGCCGCGCTCGCCGCCGTCGACGCCGCGATGCAGACCCACGGCGGGAACGGTGTGGCGTCCGAGTTCGGGCTCCTCCCCTACTGGGGCCTCGCCCGGCTGCTCCGCATCGCCCCGGTGAACCGGGAGATGATCCTCAACTTCGTCGCCCAGCACGGCCTGGGCCTGCCGCGGTCCTACTGACGGTCGCTACTGAGAGGAGCCCGCGATGGACCTGCAGCGCAACCTGGCCCAGCGGATCAACGTCGGCGACGCCCTCACCCGCTCGGCGGCCGACCGGCCCGACCGCCTCGCCGTCGTCGACGGCGACCGACGGCTGACCTACGCGCAGTTCGACGCGTGGGTGAACCGTCTCGCCCACGGGCTGCTAGGGCGGGGGTACGCGGTCGGGGATGCGCTCGCCTTGGTGTCCGGCAACAGCGCCGAGTTCCTCGCCGTCTACTACGCCTGCGCGAAGGTCGGCGTGGTCTGCGTGCCGGTCAACCTCGGCTGGCGCCCGCACGAGGTGGCCTACGTGCTGCGGCACTCGGGGGCGCGCGGCGTCGTCGTCGAGTCCCAGTTGGTGGCGACGATCTCCGAGGCGCTCGCCGAGGCGCCCGGCGTCGTCGAGGTCGTCGTCGCTCCCGGGACCGGCGGAGGTGTGAACGGCGCCGTTCTGACGTCAGATGTCAGGAACATGCCGTTGCTGGCAACGCTGGAGGAGCTCGCGACCAGCGACGACACCCCACCCGAGATCGCCATCGACGACCGCGCGCCGCTCTCCTACCTCTACACCTCCGGCACCACGTCGTTCCCCAAGGGCGTCGTCGGGACCCACCTCGCGATCCACCTCGAGTCGATGTCCGCCGCGCTCGACAACGGGTGGAACGCCGACGACCGGTTCATCGCGATGATGCCGATGTTCCACACCGCGCAGCTCAACGCGTTCTGCACGCCCGCCGTCGTCGTCGGCGCGACGATCGTCGTGCACCGGGGGTTCGACCCGGCGCGGTTCCTCGAGACGATCGAGCGGGAGCGGATCACGCAGGTCTTCGGGCTGCCCGTGATGTACCGGGCCGCGCTGGACCACCCGTCGTTCGCCGGCCGCGACCTGAGCAGCCTGCGCCGCGCGACCTACGCCATGGCCCCGATGCCCGAGGCGCAGATCCAGGCCTGCCTCGACGGGTACGGCTGCGAGTTCGCGCTGCTCTTCGGCCAGACCGAGATGTCGCCGATCACCACGCTCTTCCGCCCCGAGCACCAGCTCACCCACGTCGGGTCGGTCGGCACGCCGCTGACCGGCGTGCAGGTCGGGATCATGGGTCCGGACGGCGAGCTGCTGGGGCCCGGTGAGCAGGGCGAGATCGTCTACCGCGGGCCGTCGACGATGCAGGAGTACCTGCACGACCCCGAGGCCACCGACATCGCCTTCGCGCACGGCTGGTTCCACTCCGGCGACGTCGGGTGGTTCGGTGACGACGGCGTCCTCTGGTTCGCCGACCGCTACAAGGACGTGATCAAGACCGGCGGCGAGAACGTCGCGTCGATCGAGGTGGAGCGGGCGGTGTACGACGCCGAGCCCGACGTCGCCGAGGTCGTCGTGGTCGGCCTCCCCCACGCGCGGTGGAGCGAGGCGATCACGGCCGTCGTCGTGCCCAAGCCCGGCGCGACGCTCGAGCCGGACAAGTTGATCGCCGCGCTCAAGGACCGGCTCGACGGCTACAAGGTGCCGAAGTCGGTGATCGTGGCCGACGAGCTGCCGCGGACCTCCACCGGGAAGATCCAGAAGAACGTCGTCCGGGACCTCCACGTCGACCACTACGGAGGCCGCTAGGCATGGCCCTCCTGCGATCCCTGCTCGACACCGGCTCCGAGTCCTACATCAGCAACCGCAAGACCCAGCTCGAGCTCGTCGCCGCCCTCGACGAGCAGCTCGAGCTCGTCGTCGCCGGCGGCGGCGAGCGCTACATGCAGCGCCATCGCGACCGCGGCAAGCTCCCCGTCCGCGAGCGGCTCGCGCTGCTGCTCGACCCGGACTCGCCGTTCCTCGAGCTCAGCCCGCTCGCCGCCTGGGGCACCGACTTCACCGTCGGGGCCTCGGTCCTGACCGGGATCGGCGTCGTCTCCGGCGTCGAGTGCCTGATCATCGGGCACGACCCGACGGTGCGCGGCGGCGCCATGAACCCGTACTCGCTGCGCAAGACGCTGCGGGCCCTCGAGATCGCGCGGACCAACCGGCTGCCGGTGATCAACCTGGTGGAGTCCGGCGGCGCCGACCTCCCCACGCAGGCCGACCTGTTCGTCCCCGCCGGGCGCATCTTCCACGAGCTCACCGAGCTCTCCTCGATGGCGATCCCGACGATCGCGCTGGTCTTCGGCAACTCCACCGCCGGCGGCGCCTACGTCCCGGGCATGTGCGACTACGCGGTCCTCGTGGACCGGCAGGCCAAGGTGTTCCTCGGCGGCCCACCGCTGGTGAAGATGGCGACCGGCGAGACCGCCGACGACGAGTCCCTCGGCGGCGCCGACATGCACTCCCGTGTCTCGGGCCTCTCGGACTACTTCGCCACCGACGAGCGCGACGCCATCCGGTTCGGCCGCGAGATCGTGTCCCGGTTCCACTGGCACAAGCTGGGCCCGGCCCCGTCGTCGCACGCGCCGGAACCGCTCTACGACCCGGAGGAGATCCTCGGGATCCTCCCGCCGGACACCAAGGTGCCGTTCGACCCCCGCGAGGTCCTCGCCCGCACCGTCGACGGCTCGGAGTTCGACGAGTACAAGCCGCTCTACGGGACGTCGCTGGTCACGGGATGGGCGAGCATCCACGGCTTTCCCATCGGGGTGCTCGCCAACCACCGCGGCGTGCTCTTCAGCGAGGAGGCCAAGAAGGCCAGCGAGTTCATCCTGCTCGCCAACCAGACCGACACGCCGCTGGTCTTCCTGCAGAACACCACCGGGTACATGGTCGGCACCGACTACGAACAGGGCGGGATCATCAAGGACGGCGCCAAGATGATCAACGCGGTGACCAACAGCGCCGTCCCGCACGTGACGATCAACATGGCGTCCTCGTTCGGCGCGGGGAACTACGGCATGTCGGGGCGCGCGTACGACCCGCGCCTGATGTTCGCCTGGCCCGGGGCCAAACTCGCCGTCATGGGGGCGGCGCAGCTCGCCGGGGTCATGTCGATCGTCGGGCGGGCCTCGGCGTCGTCGCAGGGCAGGCCGTTCGACGAGGAGGCCGACGCCGCCCGGACCCGCGCGATCGAGGCGCAGATCGAGGCGGAGTCCCACAGCTTCTTCATCTCGGGGCGGCTCTACGACGACGGCATCGTCGACCCCCGCGACACCCGCACCGTGCTCGGCATGTCGCTCTCGGCCGTGCACTCCAACACCGTCGCCGGCCGTCGTGGCTTCGGCGTCTTCCGGATGTGAGCATGATCGAGAAGCTGCTGGTCGCGAACCGCGGCGAGATCGCCGCCCGCGTCATGCGCACCGCGCACGCGCTGGGCATCGGCACCGTCGCGGTCCACTCGGACCCCGACGCCGACGCGCCGTTCGTCGCGCTCGCCGACGAGGCGGTGCGGTTGCCGGGCGCGTCGCCGGCGGAGACCTACCTGCGCTCCGACCTGGTCATCGAGGCGGCGCGCGCGACGGGGGCCGATGCGGTCCACCCCGGCTACGGATTCCTCTCCGAGAACGCCGGGTTCGCCCGCGACTGCGCGGCGGCCGGGCTGACGTTCGTCGGGCCGACGCCCGAGGCGATCGCGTCGATGGGCTCGAAGCTCGAGGCCAAGGCGCTGATGGAAGCCGCTGGGGTGCCGGTGCTGCCGGGGGCGACGGTCACCGACGCGACCGACCTCGACGCCGAGGCGGAACGCATCGGCTTCCCGGTGCTGGTCAAGGCCGCGTTCGGCGGCGGCGGGCGCGGGATGCGGATCGTGCGCTCCGTGGCCGACCTCCGCGACGCCGTCGACGGGGCCCGGCGCGAGGCCGCGTCCGCGTTCGGCGACGGGACGGTGTTCCTCGAGCGGTTCGTCGAGGACCCGCGGCACGTCGAGGTGCAGATCGTCGGCGACTCGTCCGGGGAGGTCGTGCACCTCTTCGAGCGCGAGTGCTCCATCCAGCGCCGATACCAGAAGATCGTCGAGGAGAGCCCGTCCCCGGCGGTCGACGAGGCGCTGCGCGCGGAGCTCGGGGCCGCCGCGGTCGCGGCGGGGAAGGCGATCGGCTACACCGGCGCGGGGACGGTGGAGTTCGTCCTGGACCAGACGGGAGAGTTCTTCTTCCTCGAGGTCAACACGCGCCTGCAGGTCGAGCACCCGGTGACGGAGCTGATCACCGGGCTGGATCTGGTCGCGCTGCAGCTGCGGATCGCCGAGGACCACCCGCTGCCGGCCGAGGTCACGGGCGCCCGGATCGACGGGCACGCGATCGAGGTCCGGCTCTACGCCGAGGACGTGCCCGCCGGGTACCTGCCCGCCACGGGGACGCTGCACCGGTTCGCGATCCCGGCGTTGCGCGGGGTGCGCGTCGACGCCGGGGTGACCGACGGCACCGTCGTCAGCCCGCACTACGACCCGATGCTCGCCAAGGTCATCGCCCACGGCGCCACCCGCGCGGAGGCCGCCCGCACCCTCGCCCGCGCGCTGGCACAGGCGGCGATCCACGGCGTCACCACCAATCGGGACCTGCTGGTCGGCATCCTGCGCGACGAGGAGTTCCTCGCCGGCGGCACCGACACCGGCTACCTGCCGCGGCACCCCGAGCTGGTGCACCCGGAGCCCGACGACGGCGAGGCGGCGCGCGCGGTGGCGGCCGCGCTCGCGCTGCAGGCGGAGCACCGCGCCGCCGCGCCGGTGCTGCGGGGCCTGCCGTCGGGGTGGCGCAACGTCGGCGGGCCGCCGCAGTCGGTGGCGTACTCCGTCGGCGACCGGACGCTCGAGGTGAGCTACGCGTTCCGCCGGGAGGGCCTGGCGGCCCATGTGAACGGATGTGGTCGTCATGGCGACGAAATTCGTTCACATGGTGCGGCGGCGGACCACACAGTTCTGGAAGTCGGGGGAATCCGCCGCACCTACCGCGTGCACCGGGCTGCGGGCTGGACGTTCGTCGACGGATCCGACGGGTCGAGCGCGTTCCGCGACGTCCCCCGCTTCGCCGACCCCAACGCCGTCACGCACGCCGGGTCGCTGCTCGCGCCCATGCCCGGGACGGTCGTGCGCGTCTTGGCGTCGACCGGGGACACCGTGACCGCCGGCGCGGCCCTCGTCGTGCTCGAGGCGATGAAGATGGAGCACACGGTCGCGGCGCCGGTCGACGGCATCGTCGGGGAGCTGCACGTCGCCCCGGGCGACCAGGTGGAGACGCGGCAGGTCCTCGCCGTCGTGGAGGAGCCCGCGGAGGCGGCGTCGTGAGCGCCGGCGTGGTCGACGAGGCCACCGGCACCACCGTCGACGCGCTCTTCCGCCGGGCGTTCCGCGTGTTCGCCGACCGCATCGCGATCACCTCGGACCAGCTCGACGAGGAGCCCTGGACCTACCGTGACCTGGGCGAACGCACCGACCGGCTCGCCGCCGGCCTGCGCGCGGCCGGGCTGCGGCGCGGCGACCGGCTGGCGGTGCTCTCCGAGACCCGCCCCGCCTACGTCGAGCTCTACACCGCGGCCGCGCGCCTCGGCGTCGCGCTGATCACGTTGAACGTGCGGTTGCACCCCGACGAGCTCGCCGCGATCGTCGCGTCCGCGGCCCCGTCCGCGCTGGTCACCTCCGGTGCCCTCGCCGCCAGTGCCGACGCCCTCCGCGGCCGCGCCCCGTCGGTGACGGCCTGGTACTGCCTCGACGAGCGGCCCGGATACGAGCCGCTCCCCCGGTCCGACGAGCCGGCCCCCGACCCCGCCGCCCAGCCCGACGACCTCCATGTCGTCCTCTACACCTCCGGCACCACCGGCCCGCCCAAGGGGGCGATGATCACTCAGCAGGCCGCCGCGATCCGCGGGCTGCGCCTCGCGCAGTGGTTCGGGCTCAATCCCGACGACGGGTTCATCGGCTGGGTGCCGATGTTCCACTGCGCCGGTGACGAGTCGCTCTACGGCACACTGCTCACCGGCGGCCGGTTCGCCTGCCTGCGCCGGGCGGATCCCGCCAGGATCCTGGATCTGGTCGAGCGCGACCGGCTCTCCTGGACCCTGCTCCTGCCCGGTGTCATCACCGACGTGCTGGCGGAACCGGTCGGCTTCCGGGACCTGGACTCGTTCCGTTTCGCCATCGGTTACGCGAACATGATGCCGACGGTCGTGGAACAGCTCACGAAGAAGTACGGCATCACCTTCTGTGACGCGTTCGGCCAGACCGAGACCAGCTACGTCCTCGCCCACGGCTTCTCGGGGCCGGGCGAGACCCCGCACCTGCGCAAGACCCCGACTCCCCTGGTGGACGTGCGCATCGTCGACCCGGCCGACCCCGCCATGTCCGACGTCCCCGACGACACCCCGGGTGAGTGCGTGGTCCGCGGGCCGGGCCTCATGGCGGGCTACCTCGACGACCCGAAGGCCACCGAGGAGGCCTTCCACGGCGGATGGCTGCACACCGGCGACGTCCTGCGCCGGCACGAGGACGGCACGCTCTCGTTCGTCGACCGCGTCAAGTACCTCATCAAGACCGGCGGGGAGAACGTCTACCCGGCCGAGGTCGAGCACGCGATCGCGGGCCACCCCGAGGTGCAGGAGGTGTGCGCGTACGGCGTACCCGACGAGCGGTGGGGGGAGACGGTGAAGGTCGCCGTCGTCCGCGCGCCCGGCGCGACCGTGACGGCGGACGAGATCGTCGAGCGCTGCCGCGAGCGGCTCGCCGGGTTCAAGTGCCCCCGCTACGTCGCGTTCCTCTACGCCGCCGAGATCCCGCGCAGCACCACCGGCAAGCTGCAGCGTCACGTCCTCGCCGCACGCGGGGCCCAGGAGTCGGAGCGGGTCCGGTGAGCGAGACCTGCGGGATCGCCACCACCGACCGCGGCCCGGTGCGCGTCCTGACGATCGACCGCCCGGCCCGGCGCAACGCGATGGGCACCGCCACCGCCGAGGCGCTCGAGCTGGCGCTGCGCGCGGCCGCCGACGACGACGCCGTGCGCGCCGTCGTGCTCACCGGCACCGGCGGGCACTTCTCCGCCGGCGGTGACGCCGACTCGATCCTGGAGCACGTCGCCGGGGACGACTCGGAGCTGCTCGCCCTGATGCGGGCCTTCCACCGGCTCGTCGTCGAGATCTCGGGAGTCCCGGCTGCCGGTGGTCGCGGCGGTGTCCGGGATCGCCTACGGCGGCGGGGTGAACCTCGCGCTGGCGTGCGACCTCGTCGTCATGAGCGAGGACGCGCGCCTGTGCCAGATCTTCGTGCACCGCGGTGTCGTGCCCGACGTCGGGGGCGCCTGGTTGCTGCCCCGGCTCGTCGGGATGCAGCGGGCCAAGGAGCTCATGCTGCTCGCGCCGGAGATCGACGCGCGGCACGCCGAGCGGCTCGGCCTGGCCAACGCCGTCGAGCCGGACGCCGGCACCGCGCTGGAGCGGGCCGTCGTGCTCGCCGAGCAGCTCGCCGCGCTCCCGACCTACACCGTTGCGCTGTCGAAGAAGCTGATCAACCATTCCAGTGCCGACGACCTGCGCGCCTCGCTCGAGCGCGAGGCCGTCACCCAGGCCGCCGCCCTGCGCGCGCGGCCTGCCACCGAGGCGTTCGAGGCCTTCCGTCGGAAGGGAGCCCGAGCATGAACATCGCCGTGCTGCTGCGCCGCGCGGCGGCCGACCACGCCGCCGACGTCGCGCTGCGCCTCGACGACGAGGAGGTCACCTACGCCGAGCTCGCCGCACGGGCGGGCCGGTTCGCCGCGTACCTGCGTGCCTCCGGCGTCACCCCGGGCGAGCGGGTCGGGTTCCTGCTGCCCAACGTCGTCGAGTACCTCGTCGGGCTCCTCGGCACGTGGCAGGCGGGCGCCGTCGGGGTGCCGCTGAACACCCTCTTCCCCGACGCGCCGCTGCGCCACGCCGTCACCGACTCCGGCGCGCGGATCCTCGTCCTGCCGCCCGGCGACGTCGAGCGGGTCGAGTCCGTGCTCGAGGGCGCGACGCCGCAGCTGCTGACGACCTCGGGCCAATCAGACGAGCACGCCGATAGGAGTTCTTTCGCGCGGGCAGTGGCTGGGCACGCACCGAGCGACGAGGTCGTCCCTCGGCTCGATGGCGACGACGCGCTGCTCATGTACACCTCGGGCTCGACCGGGGTGCCCAAGGGCGTGCGGCAGACCCACCGCAACGTCGTCGCCCAGGTCGACGGCGCCGTCGACGTCTACGGCATCACCGGCGACGACCACGTCCTCAACTGCATGCCGATCTTCCACGTCGGCGGCCTGCAGCTCGCCTCGCTGCCGCTGCTGCTGCGCGGCGGGCAGATCACGCTGATGCCGCGGTGGGACGTCGAGGTCTGGCTCGAGCTGGTCCGGCGGCTGCGGCCCACCGTCGGCGGGCTCATCTCGACGATGATGATCGACGTCGTGAACCGCACCGCCCGCGATCCGGTCCGGTTGGACTCCTTCCGGTTCTGCATGTTCGGCGGCTCCCGGACCCCGACGGCGGCGATCGAGCGACTCGAGCGCGGCACCGGCATCCCCGGCACGGAGATCTACGGGCAGACCGAGCAGAACGGCCTCGTCGTCACCTATTGGCCCGGCGAGCCGCGGCGGCCGGACTCGATGGGCCGGCCGCTGGACCAGATCGTCGCGACACGGCTGGTGCCGGTCGACGGCCGAGATCCGGGCTCGAGCCCGGATCTCGAGCCGGGCGACCCCGGCGTCGGGGAGCTGTGGGTGCACGGCGACGCGGTGACGCCGGGCTACTGGCACCTCGAGGCGCCCGAGAAGTGGGAGGTCGACGACGACGGGCGCCGCTGGTTCCGGACCGGCGACCTCATGTCCCGCGACGCCGACGGCTACCTCTACTACGTCGACCGCATCGACGACATGATCGTCTCCGGCGGGGAGAACGTGTTCCCGCAGATGGTCGAGGAGCACCTCGCGGGCCATCCCGACCTCGCCGAGGTCGCGGTCATCGGCACGGCGCACGAGCGGTGGGTGGAGCAGGTGACCGCGGTCGTCGTCCCCAATCGGCCCGGCGTCACCGTCGAGGCGCTCGACCGGTGGTGCGCGCAGCACCCCGACCTGCGGGGGATGCACCGGCCGCGGCGGATCGAGATCGTCGAGGCGCTGCCCCGCACGGGCAGCGGCAAGCTCAACCGGCCCGAGCTGCGGAGGATCTTTCCTTGAGTGATGTGGTGCTCTACGAGGTGGTCAACCGGGTCGCATGGCTGACGATCAACCGCCCGGAGGCCCGGAACGCGCTGAGCAAGGACGTCCGCGACGGGCTGTGGGAGGGCACGCACCGGTTCGTCGCCGACGACGCCGCCGCGGTCCTCGTCCTCACCGGCGCCGGGGACAAGGCGTTCTGCGCAGGCGGAGACCTCAAGGAGATGGCGGAGACCTCGCTGGAGATCCCGCCGCCGGACTTCCTGCCGCAGTTCGGGCGCAACGTCGAGGTCGAGAAGCCGACCATCGCCGCGGTCAACGGCGTCGCGTACGCGGGCGGGTTCCTGCTCGCCCAGCAGTGCGACCTCGTCGTCGCCGCCGAGCACGCCCGGTTCGCGGTGTCGGAGGTGAAGGTCGGACGCGGCTCGCCCTGGGCGGCGCCGCTGTCGTGGCTGGTCCCGCCCCGGGTGGCGCTGGAGATCCTGCTGACGGGCGACCCCGTCGACGCCCAGCGCGCCCTCCAGGTGGGCCTGGTCAACCGCGTCGTGCCGGCCGGCGACCTGCGCCCGCGCGTCGGCGAGCTGGCCGGGAGGATCGCCGCGAACGCGCCGTTGTCGGTGCGGGCGGCCAAGCGCACGGCGTACCTGTCGGCGGAGGGGTCGCGCGAGGAGGCGTACGCGCGGGCGGAGGAGATCTGGGCACCGGTGTACCGGTCGGCGGACGCACAGGAGGGCCCGGCGGCGTTCCGCGACAAGCGCACGCCGGTCTGGACGGGGAGGTAGATGCGATGCCGGTGTCGATGACGGCGCTGTGCGACGACCTGGCCGCCGAGTCCGCTGAGCTGCGGCGCGTGCTGGCGGGGCTGTCCGAGGACGAGTGGCGGGCGCCGACCCCGGCCGCGGGGTGGACGATCGGCGACCAGGTCTCGCACCTGGCCTACTTCGACGACGTCGCGCTGCGCTCCGCCACCGATCCCGAGGCGTTCGCCGCGGAGAAGGCGCAGATGGACGCCGAGGGCGGCGTCAGCCCGGACACGATCGCGGAGCGCTTCCGCGACCTGTCCGGCGCCGAGCTGCTCACGTGGTTCGACGACGCCCGCGGGCGGCTGATCGCGGAGTTCCGCGGGCTCGACCCGTCCACCCGCGTGCCGTGGTTCGGGCCGGCGATGAGCGCGGCGTCGTCGCTGACCGCGCGGATCATGGAGACCTGGGCGCACACGCAGGACGTCTACGACACCGTCGGCGCCGTCCACGAGCCCTCGGCGCGGCTGCGCCACGTCGCCCACATCGGGGTCGGGGCGCGGGCGTTCAGCTACCTCGCGCACGGGCGTGCGATGCCGGACGCGCCGGTCCGGGTGGAGCTGACCGCGCCGGACGGGTCGACGTGGGCCTGGGGTCCCGAGGACGCGCCCGACCGGATCACCGGGCCCGCGCTCGACTTCGCCCTGCTCGTCACCCAACGCCGCCACCGCGACGACCTCTCCCTGACGGTGGTGGGCGACGCGGCCGCCGAGTGGGTCGAGATCGGGCAGGCGTTCGCGGGAGAGCCCGGGACCGGCCGGCCGGCGGGAGCGTTCTCGTGACGCGGGCCGCCACCCCCGAGCACGAGGGGAACCCCGGTGCGGATAGAGCGACCGGATCCTCCCCTCGCCACCGCGGGACGCGGGCCGTGCGAATCGGGAACATCTCGGGCTTCTACGGGGATCGGCTCAACGCCGCGCGGGAGATGCTCGACGGCGGGCCGGTCGATGTCCTGTGCGGGGACTACCTCGCCGAGCTGACGATGCTCATCCTCGCGAAGGCGCAGGCCAAGGACCCCGACGCCGGGTACGCCAAGACCTTCCTGACCCAGATGCGCGATGTGCTCGCCGACTGCGTCGCCCGCGGGGTCAAGGTCGTGTCGAATGCGGGCGGGCTCAACCCGGCGGGGCTGGCTGCGGCGCTGTCGGAGCTCGGGACGGGTGCGCGCGTCGCGTACGTCGAGGGCGACGATCTGCGCGGGTCGCTGGACGCGATCACGCCGCGGGTGACCGGCAAGCCGGTGTCGGCCAACGCCTACCTGGGCGGGTGGGGCATCGCCGAGGCGCTGGCGGCGGGCGCGGACGTCGTGGTCACCGGGCGGGTCACGGACGCGTCGCTGGTGGTGGGCCCGGCGGCGTGGTGGCACGGCTGGGGGCGTGACGACTTCGATGTCCTGGCGGGTGCCGTCGTCGCGGGTCACGTCATCGAGTGCGGCCCGCAGGCCACGGGCGGGAACTACTCGTTCCTCGCCGAGGTCACCGACCGGCGCTACCCCGGCTTCCCGATCGCCGAGGTCGCAGCGGACGGCTCGTCGGTGATCACCAAGCACCCGGGGACCGGCGGGCTCGTCTCGATCGGCACCGTCACCGCGCAGCTGCTCTACGAGATCGCCGCGCCGGCCTATCTGGGACCCGACTGCACGACTCACTTCGACACCATCTCGCTGTCCCAGGAGGGCGAGCACCGGGTGCGGATCAGCGGGGTGCGCGGGTCGGCGCCACCGCCGACGCTCAAGGTCGCGCTCAACGACGCCGGCGGCTACCGGAACTCGATGACCCTCGTCCTGACGGGGCTGGACATCGAGGCGAAGGCCGCGCACGCCGAGGCGTTGCTGTTCGAGGTGCTCGGGGGGCGGGACCGGTTCGCCGAGGTCGACGTGCGCCTGCTGCGCTTCGACCACCCGGACGCGTCGTCGAACGCGGAGGCCACCGCCCACCTGCGGATTACCGTGAAGGACCCCGACCCGCGTGTGGTCGGCCGGTCGTTCTCCAACGCCACCATGGAGCTCGCCCTCGGCGGGTACGCGGGCTTCCACACCACCACGCCGCCCAGCGCCGAGTCCGCGTTCGGCGTCTACCGGCCCGCCGCAGTGCCTCGGGAGGCCGTGACGCACTCGGTGGTGCTGCCCGGTGCGGAGCGCCGGGTGGTGGCGGACCCCCCTCTCGATGCCAGCGGAGCGGCGTTGCTTGCATCGGGTGGGAGAAAAGCCCCGTCGTCGGAGCCGCCGCCGGGCCCGATGGCGCGGGCCCCGCTCGGCACCGTCGTCGGCGCGCGCTCCGGCGACAAGGGCGGCGACGCCAACATCGGGCTCTGGACCCGCAGCGACGAGGCCTACGCGTGGCTGCGGGCGTTCCTGACCGTCGAGCGCGCCCGCGAACTGCTCGGTCCCGAGGCGGCGGAGCTGGAGATCGACCTCTACGAGCTGCCGAACCTGCGGGCGCTCAACGTCGTCGTGCACCGGATCCTCGGCGACGGGGTGGCCTCCTCCACCCGGCCGGACCCCCAAGCGAAGGGCCTCGGCGAGTACCTGCGCAGCCGCGTCGTCGACATCCCGGAGGCCCTCCTCGACGGCGGGTGAACCCACCTGCAGCACCCGCCGTCAGGGCCGGCCTCCTTCCGACCGCGCTCCCAGCACGGGCTGACCACCGCGCCGGCTCCGGAACCCGACGTCCCAGGGCCAGTGGCCACGGTCGTCGGGCCAGACGAGCTGCAGCGCCCGGAGCGTCGCGCCCTGGAACAGCGCGACGGCCGTGGCCAGGTGCGCGTCCGGATGCGCGAGCTCGACGATCTCCACCTCGCTCCCGTGCGGGCACCGGAGCAGCTGCCCCGGAGCGAGCCTCTCCCCGCGGTGGACCGCCTCGTACGCCCACTCGTTCAGCAGGTCACGGGCCTCCAGGAGCCGCACACCCGTGACCACCAGCTCCGGCAGGCCCCGCAGCGTCAGCCCGACCGTGTAGGCCCACGGCGGGTGCACCCGGTCGCCCTCCACACCCTGGATCGCCCAGCCGTACTCCTCGACCATCCCGGCCATCCGGGCGAGCGCGTCGCCCTTGGTCATCGTCGGGTCGTCACACATCCAGCACATGTCGTCCTCCACGTCCCGTTCGGGGCCTTCGTCCCCGACGCGCGGAGCATGCGCCCGACCCCCGACACTCTCCGGCGATGACCACGTCCACGGAGCGCTTCGACGGCTGGATCGGCGGGATCGGCACCACCTCGGGCCTGCGGCTCGTCGTCGGTCATTGGCCGAGCTCGCCCTACGGCGCCTCCAGCGACGTGATGCTCGAGCACCCGGACGGGCACCGCGTCCTGCTCGCCCCCACCCAGCAGGTCGCCGACTTCGTCGCCGGCACCTACACCTTCGACGAGGTCCGCCTCGTCCCCGTCGCGATGCACGTCGACGCCACGACCGCCCACCTCGACGCCGACGGCCTCACCGCGACCCTCCACCTCGGCCGCCGACCCGCGCTCGGCCTCCTGCTGCGCGCCGTGCCCACTCGCCACCGCCCCTCGCTGGATCGCCACCATCGACGCCGTCGCGCGACGCGTCCTGCCCCGGTGTCCGCACCGTCGGCTCCGCGGGCCACGACCGCACCGAGTACTACGGCGCGCGCGACCTGCACCGCATCACCGACGCCACCGTCCACCTCGGCGACGACGACCAGGGCGCGATGACCGCCGTCGACCCACCGGTCCGGTTCGGCTTCGGGTCCACCCCGACGACGCCGTCGTGGGTCCGGATCACCACGCTGGTCACGGTGGGCTGACGCCGTGTGCGTGCGTTTCCGCCCTATGGCACGGAAACGCACGCACGAGCCGTCAGGCCAACACCTCGTTCCACGCGCGCACCTCGTGCCCGGTCACCACGCCGTGCGCCACGAACGGGTCGCGCCCGACGAACTCCTCGGCCGCCTCGGCGGTGGTGAAGATCGCCATGGCGCCATGGCGCACGATGTCGGCGAACGTGCCGACCATGAGCAGCTCGCCGCGCCCGTGGAACTCGCCGAGCAGCTTCTCGTGCTCCGGCCAGTGCGCTGGTGCGGTCGTCGCGGCGTCCGCCGACGCCTCGTAGAACAGGACGTACTTCACGACGCCGGCCCGGCCACCGCGGCGTAGGCCGCGAGGGTCGCCGTCCACGCGCCGTCCGAGTCGAACGTCCCGTACATCGCCTCGGCGGCCTCGCCGAACGCGTCGAGGTCGCGGTGCTCGAGCTCCACCCGCGTCCGGTCCGGACCGAGCTCGACGAAGCGGACCTCGACCACGGTCACCAGGTCGTCGTGGTAGCGCCAGTCCGCGCCGATCTGCCAGGTCACCGCGAGCCGCTCGGGAGGCCGCCACGCCGTCACCGCGCCGGTGGAGGTCTCGGTGCCGTCCTCGTGGCGGGTGAACCAGCGCCCGCCCACGAACGGTTCGACGACGATCTCGGCGATCGGCGCCGACCCGATGTGGTGGGCGGGCGGCCACCAGGACGTCATGTCCGCGGTGAAGATCTCGAAGGCGCGGGCGCGGGGCACGCCGACGGTCACCTCACGGCGGATCGCGGGGATCGTGCGGGTCATCGTGGTCCTCCTCAGATCGGGTCCGCTGCTCGAACGCCGCCAGCGACCGCTCCCAGAACGCGTCGAGGTGTCGCCGCACCTCGGCCAGGGCGTCCGGGTCCACCTGGTAGAGCCGCCGCGTCCCCTCCTGACGGTCGCGGACGAGGCCGACGTCCTTGAGCACTTTCAGGTGCTGGGACACGGCCGGACGGCTGACAGGCAGGACGCGGGCGAGCTCGCCGACCGCCAGCGGCTCCCGGGAGAGGGCGTCGATGATCGACTGCCTCGTCGGGTCGCCGAGGGCGGTGAGCATCGCGGAAGCGTTCGTCATGACGAACCGTAAGCTAGCACTTACCGAAGCTCCTGCCCAGCAGTTTCCCCGAACCGGACCTGGCGCCCCCGTCGCTCCCCTACCGTCGATCGGCATGGACGGATGCGACGAGGGCGGCTGAGTCGGTGGGGGTCGACGAGGTCGTCTCGGAGGTCGGGCTGTGGTGGCCGTCGGCGGACGAGGACGGGCTGCGCGCGGCGTCCCAGGCGTGGGCGCGGCTGGCGGGCGCGCTCGATCACGCCGCCGACGTGGGCCGCGCCGGAGCTCAGGCGACCTCCGGCTGGACGGGCGAGGCGTCGCACCGGTTCGCCGGGGCCTGGCAGCAGCACGAGCAGGCGCTCCAGGACGACGCGGCCGGGGCCCGGGCGCTGAGCGACGCGCTCGTCCGCTACGCCGACGCCGTCGCCGACGCGAAGCGCCGCATCGAGGAGCTCGCGATCACCGCGGGAGCCACGATCGCCGCCGGGGTCGGGCTCGCGTGGCTGACGTTCGGGACGTCGGCCGCGGCGGCCGCGGGGGGGAGCGCCGGCCTGGTCGCCGCGGCGAGCGCGATCGGGGTCGAGCTCTCGGCGACGGCGGCAACGATCATCAGCGGGGCACTCGTCGGGGTGGCGTTCGGCGCGGTGGAGGGCGCCGTGGTCGACATGGCCGTCGCCCAGCCGCTACGCGTGGAGGCGTTTCACGACGGCGGGTACTCCGCGACCGAGGTGGGCACCGCTGCGGCGGGTGGCGGCGTGCTCGGCGGGGTCCTCGGCGGGATCGCACCGGCGCTCCCCCTGGCGCTGCGGCTGCCGAGCTCGGCGAGGACGAGCCCGGAGGCCGCGCCGACGACGGCGGCGGACGACCTCGGCGAGCTCGACGGCCGCATCAGCGCCGCCCTCGACCCGGGCAACCGCGGCTCGCTCGGGCCGCTCTTCCGCCCCGGGGTCCACGAGACCCCGACGGCGTCGTTCGCCCCCGAGCAGCTGCCCGCGGCACGACTGCTCGAGTCGGAGGGCCACAGCGTCCACGCCCGGGCCGACCCTGCTGCGCTCGTCCGCTCGTCCCCGACCGACGGCGGTCGGCTCACCGAGCTCGTGCGTCCCGGGGAACCGACCAGCACCGCCGTCGAGAACGCGATCCTCGATGCCAACGCCCGGCTCGCACGCAACGGCAGCGGCGACATCGTCATCGACGCGCGCGGGACCGATCTCGACGTCGACACCGCCGGGCAGGGCCTGCTCGCGGCGATCACCCGCGTGATGGGCCAGGGCCACGAGCCACCCGACTCGGTCCGCTTCGTGTTCGACGACCGCGACATCTGGTTCCCCTGAGAGGAGGCGTGGGTGGACGACGGGTTCGGGACGCAGCCGGGCGACCTGGCCGCGGCGGCCGGGCGGTTCGACGAGGCCGCGGGCGTCGTCGCCGACGCCGTCGCCGCGCTGCGGACGGGCCTCGGCAGCCTCGGCGAGTACCTCGGCACCGACGAGCAGGGCCGGGCGTTCGCCGCGACGTACGAGCCGAAGGCCACCGAGGGGCTCGCCGCAACCGATCGTGAGGCCGGTGGGCTGCGCTCGCTCGGCGACGCGCTGCGCGGGTCCGCCCGTGACTACGCCTCCGGCGATGCGGGTCTCGCGGGCGGCCTGCGTCCGCCCTGATCCGGTGACGGGGACGACCTCATCGGTTGACGCCGTGGCGCGAGCGCCGCGGGTACTGTCCGACGCCAGCTGATCACGGGAGGTCGTGGCCGATGCGGGTGATTCGGGATGTCCTGATCGAGGCCGTGCTCGCGGGCGCTCTCACCAGCCTCGTCCTGGGCTACGCCGTGGTCGGGCTGATCCTGCTCGCCCTCGGGGGGGCCATGCTCAGCCTGGCGCTGCGCGGCCATCGGTACATGTCGTTCGGCATCACCCGCTGACCGCCTCGCCCACCGACGGGGCGCCGGTCCTCCGGCGGCCGCACGCGGGCGTCTTGTCGCGGGCTCCTGCGACGCCGTGACCACCATGTCGTTCGGGTTCACCACGACAAGGTCGTTCGGGTTCACCACGACAAGCTGGGCAGCAGTGGGAATTCGCCGCGACAAGGCCGACGAAGGGTCCGCACCGAGACGTCACACGACCCGGTCGAGGAACGCGCCGAGGTGGTGGTTCACGACCTCGGCGTCGCGAGCGGGGAGCCAGTGGCCCGCGCCGGGCACCGTGACGCACTCGAAGGCGCCGGCGACATGCGCGGCGGAGCCCGCCATCTGCGCCTCGCAGAGCGCCATGTCGTCCTCGCCGATCAGGCCCAGCACCGGGCACGTCACCGGCGGGAGCTCGAGCGGCTGCTCGTCGACGAACGTGCTGGGGTCGACGTTGGCGCGGTACCAGGACAGGCCGGCCGTGAGGGCTCCCGGCCGGGAGAGGTCGCGGATCTGGGTCTCGACGAGCTCGTCGGCCACGCCGGCATGGGCCCAGCGCCGGAAGAACGCCCAGTCGTCGGCGGGCAGGACCGCCTCGGCGACGCCGGGGTGCAGGAACCAGAGCATGTACCAGGAGAGGGCCCGCTGCTCGAGACCCGCCGCCCGGAAGGCGTTGGGGTGGCCGACGGAGAGCGCCACGTAGCCGGTCACGGCGTCGCTGCGCATCGCCAGCGCCCACCCCACCGCGGCCCCGTAGTCGTGCCCGACCACCACGACCCGCTCGACGCCCCGCTCGCGCAGGAGGGCCTCCATGTCGACCACCGAGTGCCGCAGCCGGTAGGCCTCGACGTCGTCGGGACGGTCGCTGTCTCCGAATCCCCGCAGGTCGGGGGCGACCACCCGGTACCCGGCCGCCGTCAGGTACTCGATCTGCGCGCGCCACAGGGTCGCCCGGTCCGGGAAGCCGTGCAGCAGGAGCACGGCCGGACCGGAGCCTGCGTCGAGCACCGAGAGCGTGATGCCGGGCAGCACCACCCGGACCGGGTCGGGCAAGGTCACGGCGTCACGCCCCCGTCAGCGAGATCGCGACGCCGTCGGCGAGCAGCCGCCCGCGTCGGGTCAGCACGGCGCGACCGTCGCGCCAGGCGGGTCCCGACAGCAGCCCGTCCGCCGCCGCCTGCTCGGCGGCGGCGCGCCCGTCGTCGTCGAGAGCCGACACCGCGAGCCCGTCGACCGTCCGCAGTTCCAGCAGCACCTGCTCGACGTGGCGCTCCCCCGGCCCCAGCAGCTCGCGTGCCTCGGCGGGCGACTCCCCCGTCGCCAGCAGCTTCGAGTACCGCGCCGGGTGGCGGACGTTCCACCAGCGCACCCCGCCGACGTGGGAGTGCGCGCCCGGCCCGGCGCCCCACCAGTCGCCGCCCGACCAGTAGCCGAGGTTGTGCCGGCACCGCGCCGCCACCGACGAGGCCCAGTTCGACACCTCGTACCAGGAGAACCCGGCCGCGGCGAGGACGTCGTCGACGATCTCGTAGCGGTCGGCGAGGACGTCGTCGTCGGGGATCGGCAGCTCGCCCCGGGCGATGCGCCGCGCGAGCGCCGTCCCGTCCTCGACGATCAGCGAGTAGGCCGAGACGTGGTCGGCGCCGGAGGAGAGCACGGCGTCGAGCGAGCGGCGCAGGTCGTCGTCGGTCTCGGTGGGGGTGCCGTAGATGAGGTCGAGGTTGACGTGGGCCAGCCCCGCCTGCCGGGCCGCCTCGGCGACGCGCACGGCGGCGCCTGGCGTGTGGCGACGGTCGAGGACGGCCAGCACGTGGTCGACGTCGGACTGCATGCCCAGCGAGAGCCGGGTGTAGCCGGCGTCGGCGATGGCCGCGAGCATGCCCGGCGTCGTCGACTCGGGGTTGGCCTCGGTGGTGACCTCCGCGCCGGGCACCAGTCCGAAGGACGAGCGCACCGCGTCGAGCACGGACGTCAACCCGTCCGCACCGAGCAGCGACGGGGTGCCGCCGCCGAGGAAGACGGTGTCGGCGGCCGGGGGCGTGCCGAGCACGCGGGCCGCCAGGTCCAGCTCGCGGCGCAGGCCCTCGAGCCAGGAGGCGGGCGAGGCCGGGTCGGCGGCACTCGATCCCGACAACCCCAGGTCGGCGGCGGTGTAGGTGTTGAAGTCGCAGTAGCCGCAGCGGGTGGCGCAGAACGGGACGTGGACGTAGACGCCGAACGGGCGCGTCCCCAGCCCGTCGAGCGCGGGGGCGGGGAGCGCGCCGTCGGCCGGGGCGGGCTCGCCGCCGGGAGGCACGGAGGGCACGTCTCGATTGTGCCTCCGGCACGTGTGCGTGCGTTTCCGTGTCCAGACACGGAAACGCACGCACGAGCGCGAAGCGCGAACACGTGGCAGGCTGACTGACGTGCGTGCTCCGGACCCGATGCTCGTCGGTCGACCCCACGTCGACCTGGCTCGCGTCTCCAGCGCACTCTGCCCGGCCTGCTGAGCTGCGCCGCTGACCGCCCGCGCGACGGGCACCCCCCACCACGATCGTCAGCAGGTGCCGCGCGGGCAGGTTCCCGTGCGCCCTGCTCACGGGAGGACGCACACCCATGACCCGCGCTCCGCTCGAGGCCGTGTCCGACGACAAGCCGGTGACCCCGAAGAAGCCGAGGCCCCGCAAGGGCAAGGCCGAGGGCCAGTGGGCCCTGGGCTACCGCGAGCCGCTGAACAAGAACGAGCAGTCCAAGAAGGACGACCACCCGCTCAACGTCCGGGCACGCATCGAGAACATCTACGCCCACCGCGGGTTCGACTCGATCGACCCGGCCGACCTGCGCGGACGCTTCCGCTGGATGGGCCTCTACACCCAGCGCGCCCAGGGCATCCCCGGCACCGACACCGGGCACCTCGAGGAGGAGGACCTCGACGCGCAGCACTTCATGCTGCGGGTGCGGATCGACGGCGGGGCCCTGTCCACCGAGCAGCTGCGGGTCATCGGCGAGATCAGCCAGACCTTCGCCCGCGACACCGCCGACGTCACCGACCGCGAGAACATCCAGCTCCACTGGGTCCGCATCGAGGACGTCCCGGAGATCTGGCGTCGGCTCGAGTCCGTGGGCCTCCAGACGACGGAGGCCTGTGGCGACTGCCCGCGCGTCATGCTCGGCTCGCCGGTCGCGGGGATCAGCGCGGACGAGGTGATCGACGGCACGCCCGCGCTCCGGGAGATCGTCGAGCGCTACATCGGCGACCCCTCGTTCGCGAACCTCCCCCGCAAGTACAAGACCGCGATCTCCGGGCAGCAGGACGTCGCGCACGAGGTCAACGACATCGCGTTCGTCGGGGTGGTCCACCCCGAGCACGGCCCGGGCTTCGACCTCCACGTGGGCGGTGGCCTCTCCACGAACCCCAAGCTCGCGGTGCGGCTCGGGGCGTGGGTGCCGCTGGACGAGGTCGCCGAGGTCTGGGTCGGGGTGACCTCGGTGTTCCGCGACTACGGCTACCGCCGGCTGCGGACCCGGGCCCGCCTGAAGTTCCTCGTCACCGACTGGGGCCCCGAGAAGTTCCGCCAGGTCCTCGAGGACGAGTACCTGGGTCGCAAGCTCGTCGACGGCCCGGCGCCCGACCCGATCGCCGGGACCATCGACCACGTCGGCATCCACGACCAGGTCGACGGCAAGAAGTACGTCGGCGTCGCACCGTCGGCGGGCCGGACGTCCGGCTCGACGCTGGTGGGGATCGCGAAGGCCGCCGAGGACGCCGGGTCGGCGCGGGTCCGGCTCACGCCGTACCAGAAGATCCTCGTGCTGGACGTGCCCGAGGACAGGCTCGAGTCCCTGACGACGGCGCTGGACCACCTGGGGCTGCCCGCGCGGCCCAGCGTCTTCCGTCGCGCGACGATGGCCTGCACCGGCATCGAGTTCTGCAAGCTGGCGTTCGTCGACACCAAGGAGCGGGCCCGCGACCTGGTCGAGGACCTCGAGAAGCGGCTCGCCGAGGTCGCTCCGGAGCTCGAGACGCCGATCTCGATCCACCTCAACGGCTGCCCCAACTCGTGCGCCCGGGTGCAGGTCGCCGACATCGGGCTCAAGGGCCAGATCGTCAACGACGCCGAGGGCAACCCGGCCGCCGGCTTCCAGGTCCACCTCGGCGGCGGGCTCGGGCTCGACTCCGGCTTCGGGCGCAAGCTCCGCGGCCACAAGGTGCTCTCAGAGGACCTGGGGCCCTACGTCGAGCGGGTCGTGCGGGCCTTCGTCGAGGACCGCCACGACGGCGAGCGCTTCGCCCAGTGGGTCGTGCGTGCGGACGAGGGCCGGTTGTCGTGAGGTCCTTCCCGGTCCAGTACTGCCCCTACTGCGGGGAGCAGGACCTGCGTCCGAGGGAGACCCCGGAGGGCGCGTGGGAGTGCGCCGACTGCCGCAGCACCTTCGTCGTCACCCGGGCCGCGAGCCCGGTGGGAGGCCCAGCATGACCAGCGTCCAGGGCACCGGTACCACTGAAACCACCGATGGCCGCCGCGCGCACGCCCTCGAGGCCGGCGAGCAGTTCGCCGCGCTCGAGACGACGACCGATCACCGCGACCTGACCGAGCGGATCCTCGCGTGGGCCGCGGAGACCTACGGCGAGGGGCTCATCGTCGCCTCGAACATGCAGGACGCGGTGCTGGTGAAGCTCGCGGCCGTCGCCCGACCCGGCGTCGACGTGCTCTTCCTCGAGACCGGCTATCACTTCCCGGAGACGCTGGGGACGCGGGACGCGGTCGCCCAGACCTACGGGGTGCGGATCGTCGAGGCCCACCCCGAGAACAGCGTTGCCGAGCAGGACGCGTTGCTCGGCAAGGACCTGTTCGCCGTCGACCCGGGCCGGTGCTGTCAGCTGCGCAAGGTCGTGCCGCTGCAGCAGACCCTCGCGGGCTATAACGCATGGGTCACCGGGGTGCGCCGGGTGGAGGCCCCGACGCGGGCCACCACTCCCCTGGTCACCTGGGACGAGCGGCACGGGCTGGTCAAGGTCAACCCGATCGCGCACTGGTCCGACGAGCAGATGGACGCCTACATCGCCGAGCACGCGGTGCTGGTCAACCCGCTGGTCGCCGAGGGCTACCCCTCGATCGGCTGCCGACCCTGCACCGTCAAGCCGGCGCCGGGCGCCGACCCGCGCAGCGGCCGCTGGGCGGGCTTCACCAAGACCGAGTGCGGGCTGCACGGATGAGCGCGACCGTGAACGACGGTTTCCGGACGTCCAGTGTCAGGAAAGGGGCTTTCCTGACGTCCCAGCACGACCAGCTCGACGCCCTCGAGTCCGAGGCGATCCACATCATGCGGGAGGTCGCCGGTGAGTTCGACCGCCCGGTGATCCTCTTCTCCGGTGGCAAGGACTCGATGCTGCTGGTGCACCTCGCGCGCAAGGCCTTCTGGCCGGCACCGGTGCCGTTCCCGGTGCTGCACGTGGACACCGGGCACAACTTCGACGAGGTGATCGCGTTCCGCGACGCGGTGGTCGAGCGCGACGGGCTGACCCTCGAGGTGGCGCGGGTGCAGGACTACATCGACGACGGCCGGCTCTCGGAGCGCGCCGACGGCACCCGCAACCCGCTGCAGACCACGCCCCTGCTCGACGCGATCGCCGAGCACCGCCACGACGCGGTCTTCGGCGGCGGGCGCCGCGACGAGGAACGCGCCCGGGCCAAGGAGCGGATCTTCAGCCTGCGCACCTCGTTCGGCGCCTGGGAACCGAGCCGGCAACGGCCGGAGCTGTGGAACCTCTACAACGGGCGCCACAAGCCGGGCGAGCACGTGCGTGTCTTCCCGCTGTCGAACTGGACCGAGCTCGACGTCTGGCGCTACGTCGCCCGTGAGGGGGTCGAGCTGCCCTCGATCTACTACGCGCACACCCGCGACGTCTTCGCCCGCGATGGCATGTGGCTCACCAGCGGCCCGTGGGGCGGCCCGCGTGACGGCGAGGAGGTCGTGACGAAGACCGTGCGCTACCGCACCGTCGGCGACGGGTCCTGCACCGGCGCCGTCGAGTCGACGGCGTCGACGCTGGACGAGGTGCTCGTCGAGGTCCGCGGGTCCCGGCTGACCGAACGCGGCGCGACGCGCGCGGACGACCGGCTCTCCGAGGCCGCCATGGAGGACCGCAAGAAGGAAGGCTATTTCTGATGGCGACGGACCTCCTGCGGCTCGCGACGGCGGGCTCGGTCGACGACGGCAAGTCCACGCTCGTCGGGCGCCTGCTCTACGAGACCAAATCGGTGCTCGCCGATCAGCTCGAGGCCATCAAGAGGGCGAGCGCGGGCCTCGGGCTCGACGGCGAGCCGGATCTGTCGCTGCTGGTCGACGGGCTGCGCAGCGAGCGCGAGCAGGGCATCACGATCGACGTGGCCTACCGCTACTTCGCGACGCCGCGGCGGTCGTTCGTCCTCGCCGACACCCCGGGTCACGTCCAGTACACCCGCAACACCGTCACCGGCGCCTCGACCGCGCAGCTGGCCGTGCTGCTGGTGGACGCGCGCCACGGCGTCGTCGAGCAGACCCGTCGTCATGCCGCGGTGATGGCGCTGCTGCGGGTGCCGCGGATCGTCCTCGCCGTCAACAAGATCGACCTGGTCGACTACGACGAGCCGACGTTCTCCACGATCGCCAAGGAGTTCCACGAGATCGTCGAGACGCTGGGGTACGACGACGAGGCCGTCGTCGCGATCCCGGTCTCGGCCACGCGCGCCGACAACGTCGTGCTGGCCTCGAGGAACACCCCCTGGTACGACGGGCCGACGCTGCTCGAGCACCTGGAGACCGTCCCGGTCGACGGGCCCGACGCGTCCGCACCGTTCCGCTTCCCGGTGCAGACCGTGATCCGCCCGCGCACCGCCGAGTACCCCGACTACCGCGGCTACGCGGGCCTCGTGGGGGCGGGCACGGTGCGGGTGGGCGACGACGTCGTCGTGCTGCCCGACGGGCAGCGCACCACGATCGAGGCCATCGACCGCTTCGAGGGCCCGCAGGAGTCCGCGAGCGCCGGCGAGAGCGTGGTGCTGCGCCTGGCCGACGACCTCGGGGTCGCCCGCGGCGCGGTGATCGCGGCAGCCCGCGACGCCCCGGAGCCGGTCACCGAGTTCGCCGCGACGCTGGCCTGGCTGCACGAGAAGCCGCTGGTGCCCGGACGCCGGCTGCTGGTCAAGCACGGCACGCACACCGTGCAGGCCATGATCACCGACGTGCGCGACCGGCTCGACGTCCAGACCCTCGAGCGCGTGCCCGACCCGGCGAATCTGGAGATCAACGACATCGGGCACGTCTCGGTCACCGTGGCCGAGCCGCTGCCGCTCGACGACTACGAGCGCGTCGCGGCCACCGGCTCGTTCCTCGTCATCGACCCGCAGGCCGGGGACACCCTGGCGGCGGGCATGAGGTGCGCTTCGTGCCCGTGAGTGCGCACCATGGAACGTCTGGCGCCATCCGCGTGTTGTCCGGGTGTCCGTCCAGCACGAGGGAGGAACACAGGATGGCTCCGACCAACAAGATCCAGGCTGAAACCGCGATCCTCGCCGGTGGGTGCTTCTGGGGCGCCCAGGAGCTGCTGCGCGCCCGGCCCGGCGTCATCTCGACCCGTGTCGGTTACAGCGGCGGGGACACCCCGAACGCGACCTACCGCAATCACGGCGACCACGCCGAGGCGGTCGAGGTCGTCTTCGACCCGGACGTGATCTCGTTCCGCGAGATCCTGGAGTTCTTCTTCCAGATCCACGACCCGTCGACGAAGAACCGTCAGGGCAACGACGTCGGGCGCAGCTACCGCTCGGCGATCTTCTACACCTCCGACGAGCAGCGTCGCGTCGCCCTCGACACGATCGCCGACGTCGACGCCTCGGGCCTCTGGCCCGGCAAGGTCGTCACCGAGGTGGAGCCGGCCGGTGACTTCTGGGAGGCCGAGCCGGAGCACCAGGACTACCTGCAGCGGATCCCCTACGGGTACACCTGCCACTTCCCGCGCCCGAACTGGGTGCTCCCGAAGCGGGCCGCCCAGAACGCCTGACCCCGGGTGAACGCCCCCACCACGACCGCGCTCGACGAGCCGCTGCGCGCCGCGCTCGACGGCCCGCAGGCCCACCTCGCGACCCGCCACGGGACCGCCGTGCGCTACCACCCCGACGTCGCGCCGTTCCTCGCCCCGCCGCGGGATGACGCCGAGTGGGACGACGCCGCTGCGCTCGCCGGGCCCGACGGGGTGCTCGTCGTGCGCACCGTCCCGTCGCTCGACCCGCCGCCCGGGTGGGAGGTCGCCCGCGACCTGCCCGGTGTGCAGCTGGTGCTCGCCGACGACGCGCCCGCGCCGGTCGCCGAGGACCCCGCCATCGTCGACGCGCCCGCGCCGGTCGCCGAGGACCCCGCCGTCGTCGAGCTCGGGGCCCCCGACGTCGACGCGATGCTCGCGCTGGTCGGACGCACCCGGCCCGGCCCGTTCGCCCGCCGCACCCACGAGCTGGGCACCTACCTCGGCGTCCGCGACGACCTGCTCGGACTCGTCGCGATGGCCGGCGAGCGGATGCACGTCGACGGGGCCACCGAGATCAGCGCCGTGTGCACCGACCCGTCCGCGCGTGGCCACGGGCTCGCGTCGCGACTCGTCCTCACCCTCGCCGCCCGGATCCGTGCCCGCGGCGAGGTCCCGTTCCTGCACGCCGCCGCCGCCAACGCCACCGCGATCGGGCTCTACGAACGGCTCGGGTTCGCCCTGCGCGCCGAGCCGCACTTCGTCGCCGTCCGAGCACCCCAGGAGGCTCGCTCATGAGCACCCCACCGTTCCACCTGGCGATCGCCCTGGATCAGACCGGGTGGCACCCGGCGTCGTGGCGCGAGCCCGGCGCGCGTTCCGGCGACCAGTTCGGCGCCGAGTTCTGGGTGGAGCAGGTCCGCGAGGCCGAGAACGGGCTCGCGACGTTCGTGACGATCGAGGACGGCTTCACCGCCGCCCGCGTCCCGGGTGACGAGGGCCGGACCGACCGCGCGCAGGGCCGGCTCGACGCCACGCTCGTGGCCCAGCGGGTCGGCCCGACGACGAGCCACATCGGGATCGTCCCGACGGTGGTCGCCACCCACACCGAGCCCTTCCACGTCTCCACCCAGATCGCGACGCTGGACTGGGTCACCTCCGGGCGCGCCGGCCAGCGGATCAAGGTGTCCTCCGATCCCGCCGAGTACGCCCTGTTCGGGCGCCGCGACCCGCGGTCCGAGAACCGGCAGTCGCTCTTCGACGAGGCCGCCGATCACGTCGAGGTCCAGCGGCGGCTCTGGGACTCCTGGGAGGACGACGCCGAGATCCGCGACGTCGCCACCGGCCGCTTCGTCGACCGCGAGAAGCTGCACTACATCGACTTCGTGGGCTCCCACTTCGCCGTGCGCGGCCCCTCGATCACGCCGCGGCCGCCGCAGGGCCAGCCGGTGGTCACCGCGCTCGCGCACGTCGACACCGCGTACCGGCTGGCCGCGCGTGCCGCCGACGTCGTGCTCACCACGCCCGACGGCACCGGACGCGACGGGCCCACCGGCGACGCCGCGACGACGCTGGCCGCAACCCGCGCCGCCGAGCGCGAGGTGGGCCGCAGCGGGGACCCCCTGGTCGTCCTCGGGGACCTGCTCGTGCTCCTCGACGACGACACCGCCTCCGCCCGCGCCCAGCTGAACCGGCTCGACGCCGTCGCTCCCCTGCGGACCGACGCGGCCGTGCTCGCCGGCACCGTCGCCGACGTCGCCGACACCCTCGAGTCCTGGGCTGCCGCGGGGCTGGCCGGCGCCCGCCTGCGGCCCGCCGTCGCTGCCAACGACCTGCCGCGCATCACCCGCGAGCTCGCGCCCGAGCTCGCCCGCCGGGGACTGACCCGCAGCGCCTGGGAAGGACAGACACTGCGCGACCTGCTCGGACTGCCTCGCCCCGCCGACCGCTATGCGCACGCCTGAGAGGAGGGCTCGACGACGATGACCGACAAGCCCCGCAAGCAGATCCACCTCGCCGCGCACTTCCCCGGCGTGAACAACACGACCGTCTGGGGCGACCCGGCCTCGGGCAGCCACATCGAGTTCTCCTCGTTCCAACACTTCGCGCAGACCGCCGAGCGCGCTCGGTTCGACTTCCTCTTCCTCGCCGAGGGCCTGCGCCTGCGCGAGCAGGGCGGGAAGATCTACGACCTCGACGTCATGGGCCGGCCCGACAACGTCTCGATCCTCATGGCGATGGCCGCGGTGACCGACCGGATCGGACTCGCCGGCACCGTCAACTCGACGTTCAACGAGCCGCTCGACGTCGCCCGCAAGCTCGCCTCGCTCGACCATCTCTCAGGCGGGCGCGCGGCCTGGAACGTCGTGACCAGCTGGGACGAGTTCACCGGCGAGAACTTCCGCCGCGGCGGCTACCTGCCCAAGGACAAGCGCTACCTGCGCGCGCAGGAGATGCTCTCCACGGCGCAGACGCTGTGGGACTCGTGGGACTCCGACGGGATCGTCGCCGACCCGGCGTCCGGTGAGTTCCTGCGGCGTCCCGATGAGGGCACGTTCGAGGTGCACAGCGACCAGTTCGACATCTCCGGACGCTTCCCGCTGCCGCGCAGCCCGCAGGGCCGTCCGGTGATCATCCAGGCCGGGGACTCCGAGGAGGGCCGCGAGTTCGCCGCGCAGAGCGCCGACGCGATCTTCACCCGGCACGCCGAGTTCGCCGCGGGCCAGGAGTTCTACGCCGACGTGAAGTCCCGGCTGGCAAGGTTCGGCCGCCGTCACGAGGACCTCAAGATCCTCCCGGCGGCGACGTTCGTCCTCGGCGACACCGAGTCCGAGGCCGCCGAGAACGCGCGGCAGGTCCAGTACCAGCAGGTCGGCCCGGCGACGGCGATCGCGTTCGCCGAGCAGGTGTGGAACCGCGACCTGTCCGACGTCGACCCCGACGGTCCGGTCCCGAGCTTCGACCCGAGGACCGACGACGACGTCGACTCGGGCGGCCACATCTCCAAGGGCCGCGCGAGCGTGCGGAGCTACCGCGACCCGGTGGCGACCGCGAACGAGTGGCGCGAGCTGGGCGAGCGGGAGAACCTCTCGCTGCGCGAGGTGGTGATCCGCAAGAACGGGCGGCACACCTTCGTCGGGACCCCGCAGCGCGTCGCCGACACCATCGACCACTTCGTGCAGAACGACGCCTCCGACGGCTTCGTCCTCGTCCCGCACATCACCCCCGGCGGGCTGGACGTGTTCGCCGACCAGGTGGTGCCGCTGCTGCAGGAGAGGGGCTCGTTCCGCACCGAGTACACCGGGACGACGCTGCGGGAGCACCTGGGGCTGGCGCCGCTGCGTTCCGACGTGCTGGCGCAGTCGTGATCGGAACCGGGCGTTGATCGGATCCGGGCGTTGACGCTGCGATGACCGCACCCGACGGTCGGGCTGTCGCGACCCGTCCGGCCGACTCGCTGCTGGGCCTGGTCGGCGGCACCCCGCTGGTCCGGCTCGCGCGCTCGGCACCCGAGTCACAGGTCCTTGCGAAGCTGGAGTACCTCAACCCGGGCGGGTCGGTGAAGGACCGCGCGGCGCTGGCGATGGTGCTCGCCGCCGAGGAGTCCGGCGCGCTGCGCCCGGGCGGCACGATCGTCGAGGGCACCTCGGGCAACACCGGGCTCGGGCTCGCCCAGGTGGCGGCGGCGCGCGGGTACCGGTCGCTGTTCGTGCTGCCGGACAAGACCGCGGTGGAGAAGCTCGACGCCCTGCGCGCGTACGGCGCGCAGGTCGTCCTCACCCCGTCCGCGCTCCCCCGCGAGCATCCCGACCACGTCATCGCCTACGCCACCCGGCTGGCCGAGGAGACCGACGGCGGGTGGCTCGCCGACCAGTACGGCAACCCCGCGAATCCCGCCGTGCACCGTCGCACCACCGGTCCCGAGATCTGGGAGGCCACCGGCGGGCGGCTCACCCACCTCGTCTCGACGATCGGGACCGGCGGGACGATCACGGGCAGCGGCGAGTACCTGCGCGAGGTCTCGGGCGGGCGGGTCGAGATCGTGGGCGCCGACCCCGTGACCAGCGGCTACGGCGGGGGCGACGGGAGCCCGTTCGCGGTCGAGGCGGCCGGGCACTACATCCATCCCGAGACCGCGCAGGACGTGTACCCCGAGGTCTACCGGCGCGACGTCATCGACCGGATCCTGACCATCGGTGACCGCGAGTCGATCCTGACGGCCCGCGCGCTGGCCCGCACCGAGGGGCTGCTGGTGGGGGGCTCGTCGGGGACGGCGGCGGCCGCGGCGCTGCGGGTCGCGCGGGAGGCCGGACCCCACGCCGTCGTCGTCACCATCCTCCCGGACTCGGGGCGCGCGTACCTCTCGAAGTACCACTCCGAGACCTGGCTGCGCCGACAGGGCTTCCTCGACGACGACCGGCCGGACACGCTCGTCGACCTCGCCGGGCCGGTGGTCAGCGTCCCGACGGGGACCTCGGTGGGGTCGGCACGCTCGCTGCTGGAGAGTTCGGGGCAGCCCGCGCTGCCGGTGGTGCTCGCCGGGCGCCCGAACCGGTTCCCGCCCGCGGCCGGGGAGGTGCTGGCGCTCCTGGGTTCCGACGACCTGTGCGGCGAGCCCTCACCGTCGGTACCGGTCTCGGAGACGCCGCCGGTGGGGATCGGCACCGGGGAGACCGCCGCCGAGGCGCTGGCGCGGCTGGGTCCCGACGTCGAGGCGGTGCACCTGGTGCGCGACGGCCGGCTGGCGGGTGTGGTGTCGGTCGGTGCGCTCCGCGCTCGTGAGCACTTTCGGGGGTTATAGCCCCCGAAAGTGCTCACGAGCGCGGAGCGCACCTGGGGAGAACCCCCGCCGCGGTGGAGGGTTCCTCCCGCCTTGTTCGGGGGTGAGCACGATCGTTCCAGGACGGTGATCGCGACAGGCTTCTCCCATCACCGAGCGGGCCGGACCGAGGCCCCCGGAACGCCGCCGAGGAGCCCGCGATGAGCACGTTCGACCCCCGCACCGTCCGCACGACCCACTCGGACCACTACGGCGCCCCGCAGCCGTTCGGCACTCCGACCGTCCCCGGCCAGAAGTTCCCGGCCGCGGCCCCACCGCCGCCGTTGCGGTCGGCGAGCAAGCGCCCGCTCGCGGCGAAGATCGTCGCCGGCATGGTCGCCACCGGCCTCGTCGTCGGTGGCGCCGGCACCTGGTTCGCGCTGACCGGCTCGCCCGCCGAGGCCGCCGTGCAGTCCACGTCCTTCGCCGGGGCCAACCCCACCACCGTCCCGTTCGGCGTCGACGCCCCGCAGGTCGCGGCCGTCGCGGCCACCGGTCCCCAGACGGGCGACACGGCCGGCCTCTACGCCGCGACGACGCCGCCGTCGTGCAACAACGCCGACTTCCTCTCCCAGCTGCAGGCCGACCCCACCAAGCTCGCGGCCTTCGGGGGCGTCTTCGGGCTCGGGGCGCACGACGTGCCCGCCTTCGTGAACAGCCTCTCGCCGGTCGTGCTCCGGGCGAACACCTCGGTGACCGACCACCCCTACCAGGACGGCGCCTTCCTCGAGCAGCCCGCCGTCCTCGCCGCCGGCACCGCGGTGCTGGTCAACAGCTACGGCGAGCCCACCGTGAAGTGTTTCAACGGCAACCCGCTCACCGCCGGCCCCGAGACCGCGGACGCGATCACCGTCGTCCCGACCACCCGCGTGATCGCGAACTACTCGTTCACCAGCATCGACAACACCCGGGTCGTCGTCGTTCCCGGCAAGCCCGACCCCAAGCCGCACCCCGGCCCCAACCCCACCACCACCCCGCAGCCCGACCCGGAGCTGGTGAAGCAGGCTCAGGAGGCGAAGGAGATCGCCGAGAAGGCCCGCGTCGAGGCCGCCGCCGCCCGCCAGAAGGCGGACGAGGCCAAGAACGCCGCCACCATCGCCCAGACCAACCTCAGCCAGGCCGAGGCCGACCTGGCCCGGGCCGTGCAGGAGGGCGCGAACCCCGTGGTCATCGCCGAGCTGACGAAGGTCCGCGACCAGGCCAAGCAGGACCTGGAGACCAAGCAGAACCAGGCCAAGTTCGCCGACGCCGCGGCCACCAGCGCCGAGGGCACCGCCGACCAGGCCGAGAAGAACGCGAAGGACGCCCAGGACAAGGCCGACGCCTCCGCGAAGGCCCCGGCCGACAAGGACAAGGACCAGGACAAGAAGGACAAGGACCAGGACAAGAAGGACGCGACGAAGACCGACGACGACCAGACCGCCGCCGGCCAGCAGGGTCAGCACGGTCAGGCCCCGGCCGGCCAGGAGGGGCAGCAGGCGCAGGGCCAGGGCAAGGTCGCCCCGAAGCCGGTCCTGACCGGGCTCCAGGCGTGCACGCAGGCCACCGCCGACGCCCCCTTCCCGAACTGCCCGGTCACCGGGTCGGCCGACCAGACCAAGAAGGGCACCACGACCACCGACACCGACGACCAGAAGGACTCGACCGGCACCACGTCGACCGGCGGCTCCGGTTCCTCGAGCGGCGGCTCCTCCTCCGGCGGCTCGCAGAGCAACGAGAAGGGAGGCTCCGACAAGTGACCTGACCCGACGACCCGACACCCGGACGCCCGGCCCCTCAGCAAGGGCCGGGCGTTCGTGCGTGCCCTGTGCCGCGCGTGGGCCCGGAGCCGGTCCGGGCACCCCCCGATGACATCCCTTCCCGACGACCGGAGGATCTCCCGTGCCCCTGCCCGACGTCGACTCCTCCGCCGCCGCCCTCGACGCCCTGCGGGCCCGCACCCCGCTCGTGCAGTCGCTGACCAACATCGTCTCCGCGAACTTCCTGACCAACGTCCTGCTCGCCGCCGGCGCGACGAATGCCGTGATCGACAACCCGCACGAGGCGGCCGGGTTCGCGCGGATCGCCGACGCCGTCCTGATCAACCTCGGGACGCCGCACGACCAGCAGGCCGAGGCGTTCTTCCTGGCGGCGGGCGCCGCCGCGGAGGCCGGGACGCCGTGGGTGCTCGACCCCGTCGGAGTCGGCGGCCTGCCCTGGCGGACCGACCTGGCGGCCGGGCTGCTCGAGCACCGCCCCACCGCGATCCGCGGCAACCCCTCGGGAGATCCTTGCGACGGCGGGTCTGCGCGGCGACACCGCGGGCGGCGCCGGGCGCGGGGTGGACAGCGGGAGCGACGCCGCCGACGCCGTCGAGGCCTCGGTGGCCCTGCTCACGGTCAGCGAGGCGGTCTCGGCGTCGGGCCCCGTCGACCACGTCACCGGGCGCACCGCCGAGGGCGACGTCGGGACGGTGCTCGTGCACGGGGGCAGCGCCCTGCTCCCGAAGGTCACCGCCTCCGGGTGCTCGCTGGGCGGGCTCTCGGCGGCCTACCTCGCCGTCGCCCCCGACGCCTTCACCGGCCTGGTCGCCGCCCACGTCCACGTCGCCGTGGCCGCGGAGGTCGCCGAGGGCGTGTCCCACGGCCCCGGCACGTTCGTCCCGGCCTTCCTCGACGCGCTCGCCTCGGTGGGGCCGGACACCATGGTGCGCTTCGCGCTCGTGAGCACTTTCGGGGGTCATAGCCCCCGAAAGTGCTCACGAGGGCTCCGCCCACCTCCTTGACCTGAACAACCGTTGAGGTCCGAGGCTGGCGGACATGACAGAGCACCACATCCCCACCGCCGTCGTGACGGGTGCCTCCCGCGGGCTGGGTCGCGCCCTGACCGACCAGCTCGTCCGCGACGGCTGGCGGGTCGTCGTCGACGCCCGCCACGCGGCCGACCTCGCCTTCGACTCGCCGAGTGTCACCGCCGTGCCCGGCGGCGTCGCCGACGCCGTGCACCGCCGCCGTCTCGCCGCGGCGGTCGACGACCTCGGCGGGCTCGACCTGCTGGTCAACAACGCGAGCCTGCTCGGGCCCAGCCCGCAACCGCGCCTCGTCGACTACCCGCTCGACGTCCTGTCCGACGTGCTCACCGTCAACGTCGTCGCCCCGCTCGCCCTGGTCCAAGCGCTGCACCACCTCTTCCGCCAGGACGCGCGGGTCATCGACGTGTCCTCCGACGCCGCCGTCGAGGCCATGGACGGCTGGGGCGGCTACGGCGCGTCGAAGGCGGCGCTGGACCACCTCACCGCGGTGCTCGCCGTCGAGGAGCCGCAGCTGCGCGTGTACTCCGTCGACCCCGGCGACATGCGGACCGCGATGCACCAGGAGGCGTTCCCGGGCGAGGACATCAGCGACCGGCCGCTGCCGGAGTCGGTCGTCCCGGCGCTGCGGGCCCTGGTCGCCGGCGAGCTGCCCAGCGGGCGCTACCGCGCCGCGGACCTGGTGGTGACGTCGTGACGGCGCCCGTGACGCGGTTCGTCCTGCCGCCGCAGCGCGAGGCCACCGCCCCGCCGGAGGCGCGCGGGCTGACCCGCGACGGCGTCCGGCTGCTGGTGGCGGGACCCAGCGGGATCGCCCACCGGCGCTTCACCGATCTCGAGGAGTACCTCGAGCCCGGTGACCTGCTGGTGGTCAACACGTCGGCGACGCTGCCCGCGGCCCTCGCCGCCCACCGCTCCGGCGGGGAGCCGACGGTGGTGCACGTCTCGACCACCCTCGACGACGGCACCTGGGTGGTCGAGCCCCGCCACCCCGACGGACCCGACCGCACCGTCGCCGGCGGGGAGGTCCTGACGCTGGCCGACGACGTGCGCCTCGGGCTCCTCGAGCCCTACCCGGATGCGGCGGCGACGCTGACGCGGCTGTGGCGGGCGCGGACCGACCCGCCGCGGGACGCCACGGAGTTCCTCGCCCGCCACGGCCGGCCCATCGGCTACGGCTACCTCGCCGGAGCCCAGCCACTGGCCGCGTACCAGACCGTCTACGCCACCCAGCCCGGGAGCGCCGAGATGGCCAGCGCCGGCCGGCCGTTCACCGAGCACCTGCTGGTCCGGCTCCTGGCCCGGGGGGTGGTGGTCACGCCGATCGTGCTGCACGCCGGGGTCTCGAGCCCGGAGAAGTACGAGCCGCCGATGCCCGAGCGGTTCACGGTCCCGGCCCCGACGGCGCGGCTGGTGGTCTCAACGCGGGCCGCAGGGGGACGGGTCGTGGCGGTCGGGACCACCGTCGTGCGCGCCCTGGAGAGCGCCGCGGACCCCGACGGCACCGTGCACCCGTCGAGCGGTTGGACCGACCTGGTCCTCGGCCCGGACCGCCCGGCCCGGGTGGTGACGGGCCTGGTCACCGGCCTGCACGCGCCGGAGGCCAGCCACCTGCTGCTCCTCGAGGCGGTGGCCGGCTCCGAGCTGGTGGGCCGCGCCTACGAGGCCGCGGTCGAGCACGGGGACTACCTGTGGCACGAGTTCGGGGACTCGACGTTGCTGGTGCCTTCGGCTCGTGAGCACTAATCCGCCCTATGGCACGGATTAGTGCTCACAAGGCCGGAGGCCACCTAGGGTCGGCAGGCATGGTGCTGCGGGCGCGACGGGTGATGACGCAGGGCGTGGTGACGGTCTCGCCCGAGGACCCGCTCGAGAAGGCGCGCGCGAGGCTCACCGAGAACCGCTTCAGCGCCCTGCCGGTGGTCGACCGCAGCTACCGCCTGGTCGGGATCGTCACGACCTTCGACGTGCTGCGCGCAGAGGTCGACGGCTGGGCCGACACCCGCATCGCCGACGTCATGACCCGCGACGTCCTGACGATGAGCCCCGACTCCCCCGTGACGATCCTGGCCCACCGGCTGCGCCGGTACGGCGAGCGCCGGGTGATGCCGATCGTGGAGCGCGGCGTCCTCGTCGGGGTCGTCTCCCGCGGCGACCTGTTGCGGCCCCCGCAGCGGACCTCGTTCTTCGACCGCCTGATGGGCAACGAGCCGATCGACCTGGACGACTCGCCGGCCGACAAGGCCCGCATCGGCACGGTGGCCGGCCAGGTGATGACCCCCCGCAACAAGCTCGTGTGGGCCCGCACCGACACCTCCTGCGCCGATGCGGCCGCCGCGCTCGCGGCCAACCGCCTCACCGCCCTGCCAGTCCTCGACGACGACGACCACCTGCAGGGCATCGTCAGCGAGGCCGACCTGATGACCGACGACCTCTCCGGTCGGCGCGGCCCCGTCGCGGTTCAGGTCGGCGAGGCGATGACCACCGGCGTCACGGCGGTGCGGTACGACGTGCCCCTGCGGAAGGTCGCGAAGAAGATGATCCAGCACCGTCGTCGGGTCTTCCCGGTGTTCGATGACGACGACCGCGTCGTCGGGATCATCAGCCGGGGCGACCTGCTCCGGGCCGACTCCCCGCCGGAGCCGCCGAGGCCGCAGCTCACGTGACGATGTCCACGCTCCCCTGCGGATCCGCGCGCGGTGCAGCACGGTGACGGGGTGGCGGCACACGGGCAGGCGCAACAGGTGGACGACGGGCCGGCCGAGGGGTCCGCGCCGGAGAACGTGCTGACCGCACCGCTGGTCCGCACCGACCCCCACACCCCGGCGTCGCGCACCTGGACGGGCACGCCGGTGCCCGCGGGCTACACCGACATGGTCGACGAGCTGCGGGAGCTCCTCGACCGCGCCGCCGCGGCCGCGCCGAGCGCCGAGGTCGTCGCCGACACCACCAAGCTCGTCGCCCAGCTCAACGCCCGGCTGGCCGAGTACGAGGTCGACGAGCCCGACCGGTTCGCCGGACGGCTGCTCACCGCACCCGGCCGGGCCCAGCTCGCGGTGCCGCCGCTGCACGTCGACGACATCGACGACGAGCGCGTGACCGGCCGGGTCCGGTTCGGGGCGCACTTCCTCGGCAGCAACGGCGTCGTCCACGGCGGGGCGATCCCGATGCTGTTCGACGACGTGCTCGGCCGGTTGGCCCTCGTCGGCGGGCGGTCCCGCTCGCGCACCGCGTACCTGCACGCGGACTACCGGTCGGTGGCACCGATCGACGCCGAGCTGCGGGTGGCGGCCTGGTTCGAGCGCGAGGAGGGTCGCAAGCGCTTCGTCCGGGGCACGCTGCACGACGGCGACCGACTGTGCGCGGAGGTCCACGCCCTCTTCGTCGCCCTCGAGCCCGGCCAGCAGTGACGGGCTGACCGGCGCGCCCGCCCTCACACCAGGACGGCGGCCAGGGCGACGAGCAGCAGCGCGACGTAGGCGACCGCGTGCACGCGGTCCGGGATGCGCGGCAGCACCCGCCGTGCCAGCGGGATGGTCGGCAACGACCCCGCGAGCAGGGCCGCCGCGGCCAGGAGGTCGACCGTGCCGCCGGCCCCCGCGCCCGGCAGGGTCAGGTAGACCGCGGTGGCGGCGACGGCGACGGGCAGGGTCAGGGGGTTCGCGGCGGCGACGGCGCGCGCCATCGGGCGACCGCGGCGCCGCAGCAGCGGCACGGTCATGACGCTGCCGCCCACGCCGAGGAAGGCGGCCACGGCGCCGATGCCGACGCCGCCGAGGGAACTGGTCACCGCGCCGAGCGGCCGCGACGCGCCGGGGCGCAGGAAGCCGCCGCGCAGCACGCTGTCGACGACCGTCACCGCGAGGTAGACCGCGAACAGCACGCGGATGACGCCCTCGGGCGCCGCGGTGGCCGCGACCGCCCCGCCCACCGCCCCCAGCGCCATCCAGCCCGCGAGCGGCCAGAGGTCCTCGCGGCGCAGCCGCCCCGCGCGGTGGTGGGCGAGGGCGGCCACCGCGGCGTTGACGATCATGACGGCGTTCGACGTGGCCACGGCGACGTGCATCGCGTCCGGCCCGCCGCGCGAGAGGGCGTAGATCACCGGCACGGTGACGAACCCGCCGCCGAACCCGAACAGCACCGTGGTCAGGCCGCTGAGCACGCCGAACCCGACCAGCACCACCACCGTCGTGAGCACGTGCGGCGACATTAGGGCCCGGCGGTCATGGCCTGCATCCGAAGGTCGGACGTGACCGTGCGAGTTCCGGCCGTACTAGGGTCGCGCCGTGCGCGGGGTCCACATCGACGAGGTCGACCACCTCGACCGCGAGGTCATCGCCATCGCCACCACCTACCCACCGGGACGCGAGCTGCCGGCCCACCGGCACCGTCGCGCCCAGTTCCTGTACGGGGCCACCGGCTCGATGCTGGTCCGCACCACCGACGGCAGCTGGACCGTCCCGCCGCACCGGGCCGTGCTGGTCCCGCCCGACACCGAGCACTCCGTGCGGATGGACGGCGTGCGCACCCACAGCCTCTACCTCGACCCGCGCGCCGCGCCGTGGTTCCCGACGCGCTGCCGGGTCGTCGAGGTCAGCCCGCTCCTGCGCGAGCTGGTCGGCGAGGCGGTCGACCTCGACGACGACGGGCCGCCGCGGGGCCGCGACCGGACCCTGCTCGCGCTCACCCTCCAGGAGATCCGGCGCTGCTCCCCGCTGCCCCTCGACCTGCCCCTGCCGACCGAGCCGATGCTGCGCGCCGCCTGCCAGGACTTCCTCGCGGCGCCCCGCATCGACGTCACCCCGCAGCAGTGGGCGCAGCGCCTCGGCGTCAGCGTCCGCACCCTGCACCGCCGGTTCACCGCCGAGACCGGCACGACCCTCGCGGACTGGCGGCGCCGGGCCTGCGTGCTCCACGCCCTGCCCGACCTCGCCGCCGGGCGGTCCGTCACCCGGATCGCCGCCGACCTCGGCTACGCCGGACCGGCCGCCTTCACCACGATGTTCCACCGGAGCCTCGGCGAGCCGCCGAGCGCGTACCGGCGCTGACGTCGGGCCTCATCCCGGGGAGCGAGCGGCCCGCTCGCACGCCCAGAAGCAGCGAAGGTGCCGTTCGCTCCGTGCGCGACGCGGTTCCCGGCTCACGGCCCGGTGGCCAGCCCGCGGGCCCGGAGGATCCGCCGCTCCGCGGGACGGAAGGCGATCAGCTCCACCCCGATGCCGACGATGAGGATCAGCAGGATCGCCGCCATCACCGACGGCATGTCCGAGAGCGACTCCCCCTGGTTGAGGTAGGCGCCCAGGCCGAACCCGAGGCTGGGCGAGGTCGCGATGATCTCCGCGGCCATGAGCGAGCGCCACGAGAACGCCCACCCCTGCTTCAGCCCGGCGAAGAAGCCCGGCAGGGCCGCCGGCAGCATGATCAGCCGCGCGGCCTGCGCCCGGGTGGCGCCCATCGCGTAGCCGACCCGCGGCAGCAACGGCGGGACCTGCTCGATGCCGGACACGAGCCCGTTCGCGATCGAGGGCACCGCGCCCATGAGCACGACGAAGTAGATCGTCCCGTCGGTCAGCCCGAACCACAGGACCGCCGCGGGCACCCACGCCACCGACGGCAGGCTCTGCAGACCGCTCAGGGCCGGTCCGATCGCCGAGCGGACCAGCGGCACCGTGGCCACCAGGAGCCCGAGCGGGGTTCCGACGGCCAGGGCGAACCCGAAGCCGAGCACGGCGCGGCTGATCGAGGTCCAGATGATCGACAGGGCCTGCCCACCGGCGAACTGCGCTCCGATCGTCCCGAACACCGCCTGGGGCGAGGGCAGTTTGAACTCCGGCCAGATCGCCGAGGCCCAGAGGATCTGCCAGGCGACGACGAAGAGGACCCCCGCGACGACCGGCGGCACGACGCTCGTCGCGAACCGGCGCCACCACGGCACCCGCCGCTCGGTCGGGGTTCCGAGCGCGTCGAGCCCCCGCCCGACGTCGACCGACCGGTCGACCTCGCGCTCCGCGCTGAGGACGTCCTCCTCAGCGGCCATGCGCGGAGATCACCTCGCGCAGCTCGTCGGTGATGTCGTCGTGCAGGCCCTCGGCGTCGGTGTCCGGGCCCGTGCCCCACTCGCGCACGACGCGCCCTGGACGCGAGGAGAGCAGGACGACGCGCTCGGCCAGCCGTACCGACTCCCGCACGTCGTGGGTGACGAACAGGATCGTCGTGCCCGTCGCCGCCCAGACGCGCAGCAGCTCGGCCTGCAGGAAGTCGCGGGTGATGGCGTCGAGCGCCCCGAACGGCTCGTCCATCAGCAGGACGCCGGGCTGCACCTCCGTCGCGCCCGAGCCCTCCGTCCCGGTGGCCGCCGCGAGCGCCCGGGCGAGGGCCACACGCTGGCGCATGCCGCCCGACAGCTCGTGCGGGCGCTTGTCCGCCTGGCCCTCGAGGCGGACCAGGGCCAGCAGCTCGCGGGCACGCTCCCTGCGCCGCCCGCGGCCGACCCCCGCGAGGCGCAACGGCAGCTCGACGTTGCGTCCCGCGGTGAGCCACGGCAGCAGGGCCGCCTCCTGGAACATCACCGCGGGCCGCGAGCTGCTCGCCGCGACGGTGCCCGACGTCGGCGTGTCCAGCCCGGCGACGAGGTTGAGCAGCGTCGACTTGCCACAGCCCGAGGCACCGAGCAGGCAGACGAACTCGCCCGGGCCGACCGTGAGGTCGACCCCGTCGAGCGCGACGACGGCGTCGGGCCCGGAACCGAAGACCTTCGAGACGTCGGTGACCTCGACGGCGGGCGGGCCGGTGCGCGGCGCGGGATCCCGGCGGTCCAGGGTGGCGGTCATGGTGCAGCCCTCCGAGGGGGTGGTCACTTCTGGTCGAGGCCGGCGGCGCTCACGGTGGGACGCCCGGCCGCGGTGAGGGCCTGGTCGAGCGGGCCGACGTCGATGAGGCCCTTGACGTCCGTCGCGGACTTCGCGGTCCCCGCCGTCACCGCGTCCTGGGCCAGCTGCGGGAACGTCGAGGCCAACGGGTCGGGGTTGAGGCTGACCTCGCCCCACGCGCGGTCCAGGACGTTCTGCGGCAGCGGCTTGCTGCCCGAGGCGCCGAGCCCGGCGTTGGCTGCGGCCTTCGCGGCGTTCGGGTCGGAGGTCCCGAGGTCCTCGGCGGCCACGAGGCCCCTGAGGAACGCCGCGACCGTGGCGGGGTGGGCCGCGACGAAGTCGGTCCGGGCGATGACGACGGTGGTCGGGAACTGGCCGGCGGGCCACAGCGTCCGCTCGTCGAGCAGCGCGGTGGCGCCGGCCTGCAGCACGAGCTGTGAAGCGTACGGCTCGGGCAGCCACCCGCCGTCGAGCTGGCCGGTCCGGTAGGCGTCGAGCGCGCGGGCGTTGTCGATGTTGACGACCTCGACCGAGTTCGGCCCGCTGCCGACCGGCAGGTTGTTCTGCTTGAGCCACTTCTTGAGCGCGATGTCCTGGGTGTTCGCCAGCTGCGGCGTGGCGATCTTCTTGCCCAGAAGCTGCTGCGGGCTGGTGATGCCCGGCCGCACGACCAGCTGCGCGCCGCCCGAGGTGGCGCCTGAGATCACCCGGATGCCCTCGGGGTTCTGCTTGTAGGCGTTGATCGCGGGGCCGGAGCCGATGAACCCGAGGTCGATGGAGTTGCCGAGCAGGGCGGCGGTCTCCGCGGGGCCCGCGTTGAACGTCTGCATGGAGAGCTTGGTCTGCCCGAGGTTCTGCGCGAACAGGCCGTTCTGCACCCCGATGAGCGCGCCGGCGTGGGTGATGTTCGGGAAGTAGCCGATGCGCAGCTGCTGCGCGGGGCCCTGGTCGGCGGCCGGTGCCGACGACGGCGACTCCTGGGCGCGGGTGCACCCGGCGGCCAGGGCGAGGGCGGCGATCACAGCGGCGACGACGGCGAGCGCGCGTCGGGAACGGGATCGGGTCACGGGTCGGTGATCTCCTGAGGCGGCCCCGCGCCCGGGGTGGGGCGGGGTCGTGGACGAGGACGGTGGGCGTCCGCGGCACGCGTCCGACCGCGCGTCGTCAGGCGGGTGACGACGTCGGGCGAGCGGGCGGTCAGGAGAACAGACAGGCGCAGCTGTAGATGCGGCCGAAGTCGACGTGGCGACGGGCCACGAGTCGGACTCCGGGGGTCATGGTCGTCGAGCCTGCCATGTCGGGCGTGCGGTTGCCACGTTCGTGATCCGGGTGACGGAGGTGCCGCCGGGGTCGGAGATCTCGATCCTGGGTGCGACACCCTATCGGCGTGCTCCTCTCACTCCTGGCGCCACGACTCGCGACCAGGAATGGGATCTTCTTTCGCGCGGGAGCGGATCGGCCGCCGGCCGCGTCAGAGCCCCGTGAGGATCGACGAGAGAGCGGCGCGCTTCCGGGAGGCAGCGGCGCCACCAGGACGGCGTCTCGAGGAGCGGGTGCTGGTCGAGATCGACGGGTGGGCCCTACCACCGCGACCTGCGCGCCTTCCTGCGGGACAGGGCTCGACAGAACGCCCTCGTCCTTGACGGCTGGGTGGTCGTCCGGAGCTGACGCAGGATCTCGGAGGGTTCGTGCGCAACGTCGTCGAGGCGCTCGCCGCGCAGCGGACCGCGCTGAAGATCTGGCTCAGTGCGCCGCCCAGATCCCGCCGTCGACGGGCAGCACCGCGCCGGTGACGTACGCACTCGCCCGTGAGGCGAGGAAGACCGCCGCGCCCGCCATGTCGTCGGCCTGCCCGATCCGTCCCAGCACCGACGAGGCCGCGATCTCGTCGCCCCGCTCGGCCAGCGTCGCGGCCATCATCTTCGACTCGAACGGCCCCGGCGCGAGGGCGTTGACGCGGATGTTCCGCGGCCCGAGCTCGGCGGCCAGCACGCGGGTCAGCTGGTGCACGCCCGCCTTGCTCGCGGAGTAGGAGTAGGTGGGCAGCGGAGTGACCCGCAGGCCGTCGATGCTCCCGACGTTGATCACACTGGCCGTGTCGTCCGCGGTCGCCGACGCCTCGAGCAGCGGCAGGAACGCCCGGGTGAGGTAGAACGGCGCCTTGAGGTTGAGGTCGACCACCTTGTCCCAGGCCGACGCCGGGAACTCCTCGAACGGAGCGCCCCACGTGGCGCCGGCGTTGTTGACGAGCACGTGGACCCGCGGCTCGCGCGCCGAGACCTCCCCGGCGAGGCGCGAGCACTCCTGTTCGGTGGACACGTCGGCCGGGATCGAGACGACGGAGCCGTGGGGCGCCAGCTCCGCGACGGCGTCGTCACCCGCGGCCGCCTTCCGGGAGCTGATGTAGACCGAGGCGCCGGCGTCGAGCAACCCGCGCGCGATCATCAGGCCGATGCCGCGCGTGCCGCCGGTGACCACGGCGACCTTGCCGGTCAGGTCGAACAAATCCACGACGTCGTCGTCCTCTCACTCACCGCTCATCCGAGCCTCGTGTCGCAGGCCAGGGGCGGCCCGCGGATCGCCGAGGATTCTCCCCATGGGGTCATCACGCCGCTCGGTGCTGCTCGGCGCGGCAGGCGCCGCCGTCCTGGTCGCGGCCGGCTGCGGCACCTCCGCGCCGGGACCCGCCGCTCCGCCGTCACCACCCCCGACGTCACCACCCCCGCCGTCACCATCGCCGTCCGCGCCCCCGCCACCCGCCGTCGACCTCGCCGCGCCCGCGGCGCAGGTCCTCGCGCGGACCGCGGACGTCCCGGTGCTGTGCTGGCACCAGCTGCGCGACTGGCGTCCGGACGACTCGCCCTCCGCGCGAGCCATGCTCATCTGCCCGCCCGCCGCCTTCCGCGCCCAGCTCGACGCCCTGCACGACGGCGGATACACGACGATCTCGCCCGACGAGCACCTCGCGCACCTGACGACGGGAGCGCCGCTGCCGCCGAAGCCGGTGCTGCTGACCTTCGACGACTCGCAGGGCAGCCAGATCACCACCGGCGTCCCGGAGCTGGCCCGGCGCGCCATGCACGCCACGTTCTTCGTCCAGACGGTGCCGCTGGACAAGCCGAACTGGATGAGCCGCGACGACGTCAGGCGCCTGCACGAGGCCGGGCACACCGTCGGCGCGCACACCTACGACCACCACCGCGCCGACCGCTACACCGGCACCGACTGGGACGTCCAGCTGGTGCGCCCGCGCCTCGAGCTCGAAGCGATCACCGGCGCGCCGGTCCGACACTTCGCCTACCCCTACGGCGACTGGGACCCTGACGACTTCGCCCACCTCGACCAGGCCGGCTACGTCACCGGATACCAGCTCGCCGAGCGCGCGGTGGACCCGACGCGGCCGTTGCTCACGCTGCGCCGGATGCTGGTCGGGTCGACCTGGGACGGCCCGCGGCTCCTCGCCTCCATGGCCCGCCGCTGACGGCCCGCGCGGGAAGTCGGACGAGGGTCACATGGGCCCGAGCCGCAGATAGGTGCACACTACAATCGTTCTGCTGGTTGCCCTGACTAACGAATCGGACCACCCATGACGACGACGGCGACGGCCTCCGCGCCCGTCTCGCGCGCCCACCCGGACCACCCCGGGTACAAGTGGCTCGCGCTGTCGAACACGACACTCGGCGTGCTGATGGCGACGATGAACTCCTCCATCGTCCTCATCTCGCTCCCCGCGATCTTCCGCGGCATCGGCATCAACCCGCTGCAGCCGGGCAACATCAGCTACCTGCTGTGGATGATCATGGGCTACATGCTGGTCACCGCGGTGCTGGTGGTCACGCTGGGCCGCTTCGGCGACATGTACGGTCGCGCGAAGATCTACAACGCGGGCTTCGCGGTCTTCTCGATCGCCTCGATCGCCCTGGCGCTCGACCCGTTCTCCGGGGCCGGCGGGGCGCTCTGGCTGATCCTCATCCGGGTCCTGCAGGGCATCGGTGGCGCCATGCTCATGGCGAACTCCACCGCCATCCTCACCGACGCCTTCCCGCCCGAGCGCCGCGGCTTCGCCATCGGCACCAACTCGGTGGCCGCGATCGGCGGCTCGTTCATCGGCCTGCTCGTCGGCGGCGTGCTCTCCGAGGTCGACTGGCGCCTGGTGTTCTGGGTCAGCGTGCCCTTCGGCGTGATCGGCACCCTCTGGGCCTACAAGACGCTGCGCGACCCCGCCGTCCGTCGCTCCCACAGGATCGACTGGTGGGGCAACCTGACGTTCGGTATCGGCCTCATCCTGCTGCTCGTCGGGGTCATCTACGCCATCCAGCCCTACGGCGGGCACCCGGAAGGCTGGACGAACCCGTTCGTCCTCACCTGCCTCGTCGCCGGCGTCGTCGTCCTCGCGATCTTCTGCTTCGTCGAGACGCGCGTGGACCAGCCGATGTTCAACCTCAGGCTGTTCCGCATCCGGGCGTTCACCTCGGGCCTGGTCGCGACGCTGATGAGCGCGCTGTCCCGGGGCGGCCTGCAGTTCATGCTGATCATCTGGTTGCAGGGCATCTGGCTGCCGCTGCACGGCTATGAATACGAGCAGACCCCGCTGTGGTCGGCGATCTACATGCTGCCGCTGACCATCGGCTTCCTGGTGTCCGCGCCGGTCTCCGGTGTGCTCTCCGACCGGTTCGGCGCGCGCCTCTTCGCCACCGGCGGCCTCGTGATCGTCGCCCTGACGTTCGGCGCGCTGCTCGTGCTGCCGACGGACTTCAACTACTGGGTGTTCGCCGTCATCCTGCTGGTCAACGGCATCGGCTCCGGTCTGTTCATCTCGCCGAACATGACGGGGATCATGAACTCGCTGCCCGCCGACCAGCGCGGCGCCGGCAGCGGCATGATGTCGACGTTGCAGAACTCGGGCATGGCCCTCTCGATCGGCATCTTCTTCTCGATGCTCATCGCCGGGCTGGCCTCGTCGATGCCCACCGCGCTGTTCTCGGGGCTGACCGCGCAGCACGTCCCCGCGACCATCGCGCAGAAGGTGGCCAACCTGCCGCCGGTCGGGACACTGTTCGCGGCGTTCCTGGGCTACAACCCGATGGAGGAGGTCCTCGGCCCGCAGGTGCTCGGCGCGCTGCCGCCGGACAACGCGGCGACGCTGATCGGCAAGCAGTTCTTCCCGAACCTCGTCACCGGCGCCTTCCACGACGGCCTCGTCGTGGTGTTCGCCGTGGCCATCGGGGTCTGTGTGATCGGCGCCATCGCCTCGCTCTTCCGCGGCGGCAAGTACGTCCACCAGGACGTCCCCGCCGACGAGCGGGTCGAGCCCGCCGAGGGCGACCCTGCCGGCCTGGCCCTCCCGGCCCCGACGGTCGGGCACCTCGCCCAGCTCGCCGCCCCGGCATCGCAGCCGGCGCCGGTGTCGTCCCGGCCGGCGGTCGCCGCGGGCGGGAACGGGCACGGCGGCGGCAACGGGCACGGCGTTGGCAACGGGAACGGCAACGGGCACGGCGGTGCCCGCCCGCAGCGGCAGGCCGCGCCCCTCCCGGCTGCCGGGCCCGGCGACGACGGCGGGCTCGTCACCGGACGCGTCACGGACCCGGAGGGCCGGTCGGTGGGCGCGACCCTCACCGCGACCGACCCGAGCGGGCGCCAGCTCGGCCGGGCGCGCACCGACTCCGAGGGCTCGTTCACGCTGCGGGCCCGGCCCGGTCCCGCGCTGCTCATCTGCTCCGCGCCCCGCCACCGGCCCCGCGCGGAGGCGGTGACCGTCGGCACGGGCGGCGTGCGCCACGACGTCGTGCTGGAGCCGACGGGACAGTCGGTGCGGACGCCGGTGGCCGGGAGCTGACCGCCGCCGGCCGCGGGGTCAACGTGACCGGCACCGCGACACGTCGTCGGGCTCCTTCGGCGGACTCGCGTGATCAGCGGTCGTCGGTGATCAACGGGACGGTGGCGTCGCCGTGTCCTGGTGATCACGGCTCGCGAGGCGCGGCCCGCAGGCGCAGACTCGGGAGCGATGAGCGAGCTCCTCTCCCCCGCTGACGCGCGGCCCACCGGACTCCCCGTCCTGGATCTGCGGCGGCTGCACGGACCGGACCGGCCGGCCCTGCTCGGTGAGCTGCGGCGGGCGGCCCGCGACATCGGGTTCTTCGTCGTCACCGGTCACGGCGTCGACCCTGCGCTGGAGGCGTCCCTCGACGACACTGTCCGCCGCTTCTTCGCCCTCCCGATCGCCGAGCGGCGCGCCGTCGAGAACACGGGCTCGCCGCACTTCCGCGGGTACAGCCGTGTCGGGACCGAGCTCACCGCCGGGGCGGCCGACCAGCGCGAGCAGATCGACGTCGGGCCCGAGCGGGAGCCCCTGCCGCGTCGCGAGGGGGAGCCCGCGTGGGCCGGCCTCGTCGGGCCCAACCGGTGGCCGACGGCCCTGCCGGGGCTGCGGACCGCGGTGCTCGCGTGGCAGGCCGAGGCGCTGCGGGTGAGCCGGGAGATCCTGCGCGCGCTCGCCGAGTCCCTCGGCCAGGCGCCGGAACACTTCGACCGATGGTTCGACGACGAGTCCCACCTGCACCTCAAGGTCATCCACTACCCGGGCGGGACGGCGAGCCGGCAGGGCGTCGGCGCGCACAAGGACTACGGCTTCCTCGCGCTGCTCCACCAGGACACCGTCGGCGGGCTGCAGGTCCAGCTGCCCGACACCCCCGACGGCGCCCCCGGCGCGTGGATCGACGCCCGGCCGGTGCCGGGCGGGTACGTGGTCAACATCGGCGAGATGCTCGAGATCGCGACGCGCGGTTACCTCACCGCCACCCGCCACCGCGTCATCAGTCCGGCCGCGGGCGTCGACCGCTACTCGGTGGCCTTCTTCCTCGGTCCGCGCCTCGACGCGGTCGTCGAGCCGCTGACGCTGCCGGCGCACCTCGTCGCCGAGCTCGGCGACACCTACGACCCCGACGCCTGGGACCCCGCGCACGACCCGGACAACCCGCTGCACGCCGCCTACGGCGACAACGCGGTGCGCGGCTGGGTGCGCTCGCACCCGGAGGTGGCGCGGCGGTGGGGTTGGACGGAAGCCGGTGCGCGTCGCACCTACCCTCCACGGCCATGAGCGAACTGGTGCACCTCGACGTCCGGTCCGGCCGCGCGACCATCACCCTCGACTCGCCGACCAACCGCAACGCGTTGTCCGCCCAGCTGCGCCGCGAGCTGCGCGAGTCCCTCGACACCGCGCTCGGCGACGAGGCGGTGCGCATCGTCGTCCTCACCCACACCGGCCCGGTGTTCTGCTCGGGGATGGATCTGCGGGAGTCGCGGGGCGCGGGCGCCGGGAACCAGGGCGTGCAGGAGTTCCCGGGCATCCTGCAGGCGCTCTGGCACTCCCCCAAGCCCGTCATCGCCCGGCTCGCCGGCCCGGCCCGCGCCGGCGGGGTGGGCCTCGTCGCCGCGTGCGACATCGCGATCGCGGCGCGCCCCGGCGACGACACACGGGGCGCCACCTTCGCGTTCAGCGAGGTCCGGATCGGCGTGGTCCCCGCCGTCATCTCGGTGACGGTGGTGCCGCGCCTGCTCCCCCGCGCCGCCGAGGAGCTCATGCTCACCGGCGAGACCTTCGACGCGGACCGGGCCGCTGCGATCGGCCTGGTCAACCGGGCCGTCGACCCGGCGAGCCTCGACGCCGAGGTCGACCGCTACGCCAACATGCTCGCCCGGGGCGGCCCGCAGGCCCTGGCCGCGACCAAGGCGATGCTGCGCCGCACCCCGCCCGCCGACATGAGCGCCGACCTCGACGCCATGCTGCGGCTCTCGGCCGAGTTCTTCGCCTCCGAGGAGGGTCAGGAGGGGATGGCGGCGTTCGCCGAGAAGCGCCCGCCCCGGTGGGTGACGGAGGGCTGAGGACACGCCGTTCCCGAAAATCTCGCCCGGGGCCTCAAGCCTGATCGGGGGTCCGCCGATGGAGTGGTGTGTTCCCGCTCATGGACCGCCAGTCGTTCGTTCGGCCGGACGCCCCGACTCGCTCGGGGCACGGCGCCACCCGAGGGAGCGTCGCCGCCGGCGTGGCGCCGGCGGTCTCCCCCGCCGTCCCGGCCGCCCGCGCCCCGCACGCGGAGCGCCCGGTCGCGGGCGCGCTCTTCACGCCGGTCTCCGGGCTGGGCACCTCCGGTGAGCCGATCTCGGTGCTGCTGGTGGACGCCGAGTCCGCGCGTCGCGAGGTCGTGGCGGCCTCCCTCGTCGGTGCGGGAGCGGGCCACGTCATGGAGGCCGCCTCGTCGGAGGAGGCGCGGTCCCGCGCGTTGTCCGGGCCGCCCTGCGAGCTCGCGGTCGTCGACCTCAACCTGCCCGACGGCGGGGCCCTCGCCCTGATCGGCGAACTGCGCGCGCAGGGCTGGCGCACCGTCGTCTTCGGCGGTCCCGACGACCCCGCGGCCGCGCGCACCGCCTTCCACGCCGGCGCCGCGGCGTACCTGCTGACGTCGCCCTCGGCGGCGCTGGGCGGCGTGGCCCGCCGGCTCCTCGAGCCGGAACCCTCGGTCGGTGGCCGCGTGCCGGGCGGTGCGCGCGTGACCGGCGTCGACGACACCCCCTGCGAGCTGTCCACCCGCGAGGTGCAGGTGCTCCAGTCGGTGGCCGACGGACAGTCCAACCACGAGATCGGTGAGGCGCTCGGGCTGTCCGCGCTGACCGTGAAGAGCCACCTCTCGCGCATCGGGCGCAAGCTGGGGACCGGGGACCGGGCGCGCATGGTCGTCCTCGCGATGCGGGCCGGGGCCGTGCGGTAGGGAGCTCGTCGGCTCCCGCGACAGCAACGGCACGATGCTGGCGTCAGATGTCTGGACGGCGCCGTTCACCCGTCGGCCTCGTCCGGTCCCGGGACGGGTCGCCGGGCTCAGTGCAGGTTGAGCACGACCACCAGCACGATGAGCACGACGAGGGTGCCGGTCACCCAGAGGCGGGCGTAGCGGCGGTCCATCGCGTCAGTCCCCGGCGGCGCGGCGCCGCTCGAGGGCCGCGAGGCGCCAGGCGACGGTCCGCTCCACGGCCGAGTCGACGACCGCGGCGACCCCCCAGCACGACGGGCCGAGGACGCCGACGACGAGGATCACCTGGAGCGTGAAGTCGAGCTGGGTCAACCACAGCTCGACCCCGTCCCACCAGGTCGCGACCGCGTGCAGCACGCCAGCCACGGTACCCGCGGGCGGGGAGCCGACGGGAGGAGGTCGACCGGCCGGGCCGTCTCGTCGTCGTCGCCGCCTGACGACCCCCCGCGATCCCTGCCCCGGCACGATCGCCGCGGCCATCGATCGGCGTTAGGTTCGGGCGCATGTTCGCCGTCTATGCGTCCGAGCCCAACGCCGACGATCCCCTCGCCTCGCTGGTGGTGGGTGAGCGCCCCGACCCCGAGGTCCCCGACGGGTGGGTGCGCGTCAAGGTCGAGGCCGCCAGCCTCAACATGCACGACCTGTGGACGCTGCGGGGGGTGGGGATAAAGGAGGACCAGTTCCCCATGATCCTGGGCTGCGACGGCGCGGGCACGCTCGACGACGGCACCCCGGTCGTCCTGCACTCGCTCATGGGCGACCCGGACTGGAAGGGCGACGAGACCCTCGACCCGAAGCGCAAGATGCTCACCGAGTGGGCGCAGGGCAGCTTCGCCGACTACGTCGTCGTCCCGCAGCGCAACGCCCTCGCCCGCCCCGAGGGCATGAGCGCGGTGGCCGGCGCGGTCATGGGCACCGCCTGGCTGACCGCCTACCGGATGCTGTTCACGAAGTCCGGGCTGCGCGGGGGCCAGACGATGCTGATACAGGGCGCCTCCGGTGGCGTGTCCACCGCGCTCATCGCGCTCGGGCGCGCGGCCGGCATGCAGGTCTGGGTGACCGGGCGCACCGACGAGAAGCGCGAGCTGGCGGTCCGCCTGGGCGCCCACCAGGTCTTCGAGTCCAACGCCAAGCTGCCCGGCAAGGTCCAGGCGGTCTTCGAGACCGTGGGTGAGGCCACCTGGAAGCACTCGGTGCGCTCGCTGGTGCCCGGCGGCACGATCGTGTGCTGCGGCGCCACCTCCGGCAACCAGCCGCCCGCCGAGCTCACGCAGATCTTCTTCCTGCAGAAGAACGTCGTCGGCTCCACCATGGGCACCCTCGACGAGCTGCGCGACCTGCTCGACTTCGTCGCCACCACCGGCATCAGCCCCGAGATCGGCGAGGAACTGCCGATGACCGAGGCAGCCAAGGGCTTCCGGTCGATGCTCGAGGGCGAGACCGCGGGCAAGATCGTCTTTACTCGCTAGCGCTCGTGTGTGCGTGCCCTATCGGCGTGCTGTGTTGTCAGTCGTGTCCAGACCCGGAAACGCACGCACGAGCCGGAGGCAAATGTTTGATCTTGCCGCGAGCAGGGCATGCCGATGGTCCGAGGGTTGAGCGCACAGTCCCCGTCCGGCACGAGGCGTCCGCGTCCCCTCCGAGCTCTCCCCGACCGCGGACCGCCGTCGCGCCACGCCATTCGCACGCCACCGCGACGTGGTTCATCCGGCAAGCCACCGCGGGCCATCCCTGTGCCGCGTTCCCGGCACGCCTCGGAGGTCTGCATGAGCGAGCGCACGAGCGCGTACGACCAGTACGCGCCCCTCCTCGAAGAACTGGCCGCCTGCTCCGACACCGACCCGCGGCGGGACGCGCTCGTCTCGCAGCTGGTCGACGCCTATCGGCCGGTCGCCCACAACATCGCCCGTCGCTTCTCCCGGCGCGGCGAGGCCGTCGACGACCTCGAGCAGGTCGCCGCCATCGGGCTGCTGCACGCGCTGCGCCGCTACGACCCGACGCAGGGTCGCGACTTCCTGTCCTACGCCGTGCCCACGATGATGGGCGAGGTCCGGAGGCACTTCCGCGACGCCGCCTGGACGGTCCGCACGCCGCGCGGCGTCAAGGACCGCTACCTGCAGGTCGGCACCGCGTCGACCACCCTGAGCCAGCAGCTGGGCCGCGCGCCCACGGCGTCCGAGATCTCGGAGTACCTCGGGGTGGACCGCGAGGAGGTCATCGAGGCCATCGCGGCGCACCACTCCTACCGTCCGGACTCGCTCGACTCGACGCTCACCGAGAGCACCGAGACGACGATGGCCGACGTCCTCGGGACCACCGACCCCGACCTCGACCACGTCGAGAGCCGCGCCCTCGTCCGGGACCTCGTCGGCAGCCTGCCGGAGCGGGAGCGACGCATCCTCGTCCTGCGCTTCGTCCACGAGCAGACCCAGTCCGAGATCGCCGGGCAGCTCGGCATCTCCCAGATGCACGTCTCCCGGCTGCTCAGCCAGACCCTCGAGCGGCTCCGCGAGCGGGCGCGGGTGCGCGACGCGGCGAGCGCCGCTCAGCGGCCGATGGCGGTCGCCAGGAGCGCCTGAGCGCACGCGTCGTTCGCGCGGAAGCTCAGGCTGTTGGTGCGGGGTCGGGTGAACGCGCCCGGCAGCCGCACGGTCGTGTGCGGGCCGACCGCGAAGAGCCGCGGGTGCGGTTCCTCGTCCGGTCCGATGAGCACGCGGAAGTCGAGGGCGCGCACCGGCACCAACCCCGTCGAGTGCACGACGACGGGGGTGTCGCGCCCCTCCACCCGCTCGGCCACGGCGTCGAGCGAGCACGGGGTGGCCCGCTCCTCGAAGCGCAGCGTCTCCTCGTCGAGCACGCCGTGGTGGGTGAGCGAGGCGAGCATCGGGTCGAGGGTGCGCCGCACGCTCGGTGACGCGAGGCGGGCGTCGACGAACGTGGGCGCCCGGACCTCGCCCTGCAGCGACGCCCCGGTCGCGACGAACTCCGGCACGGGGCCGGACTCGTCGATCTCCACCTGCAGCCCCGCGCCGAGGAAGGTCACGTAGCCGGCGCGGGAGAGCGCGAGCAGCTGGCGCAGGCGCGGGCCGGGCGGGCCACTCGCCATCGACGAGAACAGGTTCTGCCACCACGACAGGTCGTAGGCCCGGGAGCGGGGCGTCAGGCCACCCCGGCTGGAGAGCTCACTCGAGGTCATGTACGCCGAGAGCAGCGCGGTGAAGGCGCCCAGCTCGGCGGTGTGTGCGGGGTCGACGTGGCGCGCCAGGTCCTCGGCGACGTACTCGCGCAGGTGTTTCTGCAGCGTGTCCGGGTCGGCGCAGACCCCGGCGAGCGGTCGGTCGAGGCGCTCGAAGTCCAGCCGGTCCGCCTCGACGGGCACCGCCTCGGCGACCAGTGCCTCCCGCTCCTCCGAGTACCAGTCCACCGCGGCGTAGCGCTCGGCGAAGTCTTCCCACGTCGTGGTGACGCGGGCGGGATGGCCGTGGTGGAGCTCGTGGTACCAGCCCCAGCCCACCTCCTTGGCGATCAGCGGCCACACGTGCTCGCGCAGGCTCACCTCGCCTCGGGCCAGCAGCTCCTCGACCTGGTCCGGGCCGAAGAACCGCGGCAGCGACGGACGCGGGCCGCGCAGGGTGTACTCGGTCTTCGCGTGGTAGGGCACGCCGCGCCCGGAGCCGACGTGCAGGTACACCTCGCGGCCCGACGGCACGTACTCCAACCGGCCGCGGCCGGACGCCCTGTCGGGGTGCTCAGTTGCTCCGTCGTCACCCTCGGGGTCCTCGACGAACCGGCCGCCGCGTCCCTCGTAGAGCAGCACCATGAGGTCGATGAACGCCAGGCCCATGCCGCGGGCGATCACGGCGCGGCCGGGAGCGATCGCGTCGAGGTCGGAGTCGGTGGTCTGCTCGGGCGGGAAGTACTGCAGACCGAGCCGCCGGGACGCCTCGACGATCGCTGCCTCGTCGACGGAGGGCGCGGCGTCGAGGTGGCCGGAGGCGAGCACGAGGGCGTCGGTGTGCACCTCGATGGAGCCGTCCGCTGCGTCGTTCATGTCGATGCGCACCCGCCGCACGTCGCCGTCGACGACGTCCGCGGCGCAGCCCCGGTGCAGGTGCACCCGCAGGCCGTCGGGCAGCGTGTCGAGCACGCGGCGCAGCACGAAGTCGAGGTAGTGGCTCTGCAGCTGGCGGGTGGGGAAGGTGTCGGGGCGCAGGGCGCGCACCTCGTCGCCGACGCGGCCCTCGGGCACGGACTCGCCCGCGAGCTCGCCGGCGCGGACCTGTTCGGCCCACTCGATGAGGCTGGGCCCGGGGACGATCGGCCCCTCGCAGACCACCGTGTCGTCGGTGTACATGGTGACGTCGGCTGCCATGGAGTTCATCCAGAGCAGCTCGGACTGGGCGGTGCGCCAGATGCGGCCCGCGCCGGGCGGGTAGGGGTCGACCAGGTGCACGTCGAGCGGGTGCTCGGCGTCGACGCCGTGGTCGGGCGCGGAGGCGGCGAGGCGTTCGAGGATCCCCGTCCCCCGCGGACCCCCGCCGACGATCACGATCGAGCGCGCCATCCGCCGCCCTCCCCTTCGATCGCCGTCTCGACGGTAGGCGCGCCACGGCACACCCGGCCACCCGGTGTGACGCGTGCCGGGCCCGCGGCATTCCCGTGGAGCGGGCCGGTCCGCGCCCCGGACGAGCGAACGGCGCGTTCGCTGCCATAGAAGCAGCGAACGCGCCGTTCGGTCGGTCACTAGCGGGACGCGCGCTCCCGACGGTCGGGACGGGGACCCCGCTTGTCCGGACGCGGACCCGACGGAGCCTCCGACGCGCGGCGCAGACCCATCGGCCGGCCGGCGACGCGGGCGCGCTGGAGCCGCTTGACCACGGCGCCGGGGACGTCGGCGGGCAGCTCGACCAGCGTGTGGTCGGGCCGGATGTCGATGTGGCCGATGTGCGCGGAGTCCAGTCCGGCCTCGTTGGCGATGGCACCGACGATCGCGCCCGGCTTCACCCGCTGGTTGTGCCCGACGTCGATGCGGTAGGTGTCCGTGCCCGAGCCGACCGTCCACGACGGGGCGGCCGGGCGGCGGCCCTGCCCTCGACCAGGCTTGTCGTCGCGGTCGTTGCGGCCCCGCTTCTCCCCGCGCGGCGGCGGGGCGGGCAGGTCCTCGACCAGCAGCGGCTTGCCGCCCTGGACCATCTTGGCCAGGGCCGCGGCGAGCGCCGTCGGGTCGACGTCGTGCTCGGCGACGTAGTCGTCGACGATCCCGCGGAACACGGCCAGGGGGTCGCCCCCGTCGTCGACGCCCTCGAGGGCCGCGGTGATCCGCTCGGCGAACCGGGCGCGGCGCCGGGCGTTGACCTCCTCGGTGCCGGGCACCGACATCTCCTCGACCTTCTGGCGCGTGGTGCTCTCGATCGCGCGCAGCAGCCGGAGCTGGCCGCGGGTGACGAAGGAGATCGCGTCGCCGGAGCGCCCCGCGCGGCCGGTGCGGCCGACGCGGTGCACGTAGGACTCGGGATCGGTCGGCAGGTCGTGGTTGACGACGAGGCTGATGCGCTCGACGTCGAGGCCGCGCGCGGCGACGTCGGTCGCGACCAGGACGTCGAGCTTGCCCGACCGCAGGTCGGCGATCGTCTTCTCGCGCTGGGCCTGCGAGAGGTCGCCGGAGATCGCGACGGCGGCGAACCCGCGCCGGTTGAGGGCGTCGGTGACGTCGGTGGTGTTCTGCCGGGTGCGGACGAACACCAGGGCGGCGTCGAAGTCCTCGACCTGCAGGATGCGGGCCAGCGCGTCGGCCTTGAGCCGCTCGGGGAGCACGACGTAGCGCTGGCGGGTGCTCGCCACCGTGGTCGTCTTGCCCTTGATCGACACCTCGGCGGGCGCGTCGAGGTGCTTGCGGCTCACCTCGCGGATCGCCGCGGGCATCGTCGCGGAGAACAGCGCCACCTGACGGTCGGCCGGCAGCAGGCCGAAGATGTGCTCGACCTCGTCGAGGAAGCCCATCTGCAGCATCTCGTCGGCCTCGTCGAGCACGAAGTACCCGACGTCGGTGAGGTCGAGGGTGCCCTTCTCGAGGTGGTCGGCCACGCGACCGGGCGTTCCGACGACGATCTGGGCGCCGCGGCGCAGCGCGGACAGCTGCGGGCCGTAGGGCGCGCCCCCGTAGAGCTGGACGACGTGGACGTGCGGCAGCGCCGTCGCGAACTGCTCGATGGCCTCGGCCACCTGGATCGCGAGCTCGCGGGTCGGGGTGAGGATCAGGGCCTGCGGGGCGCGGACGCTCGCGTCGAGGCGGGAGAGCAGCGGCAGCGCGAACGCCGCGGTCTTTCCGGTGCCGGTCTGGGCCAGGCCGAGGACGTCGCGGCCGGAGAGCAGCAGCGGGATCGTCTCGGTCTGGATCGGGGTGGGCGTGTGGAAGCCCTGGTCGATCAGGGTGCCGAGGACGCGCTCGTCGAGACCGAGCGTGGCGAAGCCGTTGGGGGCCTCGTCGGACGTCTCGGGGTCGTCCTCGAGGAAGGGGTCGAGCGGGAGATCGGGTTCGGCCAGGACAGCAGCGTCGGTCACAGAACTCTTTCAGGAGTGGGGTACGGCGGACGGTTGGAGCTGTCCGCGGACCTTCCTCGTACGAGAGTCCTTCCCAGGCCGACAGCTCGGCACCTGCGCAACCAGTCTACGCGAGCCGGACGCGGCGGATCATGCGGTGGGCTACTTCTTGCCGGACCTGGCCTTGTCCACGGCGTTCTGGTCCGTGGAGAGCGCGGCGACGAAGGCCTCCTGCGGGACGTCGACCCGGCCGATCGTCTTCATCCGCTTCTTGCCCTCCTTCTGCTTCTCCAGCAGCTTGCGCTTGCGGGTGATGTCGCCGCCGTAGCACTTGGAGAGCACGTCCTTGCGGATCGCACGGATGGTCTCGCGGGCGATGATCCGCGACCCGATCGCGGCCTGGATGGGCACCTCGTACTGCTGGCGCGGGATGAGCTCGCGCAGCTTGGAGGCCATCGAGTTGCCGTAGGCGTAGGCCGCGTCCTTGTGGACGATCGCGGAGAAGGCGTCGACCGGCTCGCCCTGCAGCAGGATGTCGACCTTGACCAGGTCGGCCGCCTGCTCGCCGGCGGGCTCGTAGTTCAGCGAGGCGTAGCCGCGGGTGCGCGACTTCAGGACGTCGAAGAAATCGAAGATGATCTCGGCGAGCGGCATCGTGTAGCGCAGCTCGACGCGGCTGTCGGACAGGTAGTCCATGCCGTCGAGCTGCCCGCGCCGCGACTGGCAGAGCTCCATGATCGCGCCGACGAACTCCGCCGGGGCCAGCACGGACACCTTGGTGATGGGCTCGTAGACCGCCGAGACCTTGCCCTGGGGCCAGTCGGCCGGGTTGGTCACCTCGGCCTCGCCTGCCCCAGATCCGTCGGCGGAGTCGAGCTCCACGCGGTAGACGGTGTTCGGCGCGGTGGAGATGAGGTCGAGGCCGTACTCGCGCTCGAGGCGGTCGCGGGTGATCTCCAGATGCAGCAGCCCGAGGAACCCGCACCGGAAGCCGAACCCCAGCGCGGCGGAGGTCTCGGGCTCGTAGGACAGCGCCGCGTCGTTGAGCCGCAGCCGGTCCAGCGCGTCGCGCAGCAGCGGGTAGTCGCTGCCGTCGATCGGGTAGAGCCCCGAGAACACCATGGGCTGCGGGTCCCGGTAGCCGCCGAGGGGCGTCTCGGCGCCCTTGCGCTCGGTGGTCACGGTGTCGCCGACGCGGGACTGCCGGACGTCCTTGACGCCGGTCATCAGGTAGCCGACCTCGCCGACCCCGAGACCCTGGCAGGGCTTCTGGTCCGGCGAGATGATCCCGACCTCGAGCAGTTCATGCACCGCGTTGGTGCTCATCATCCGGATGCGCTCGCGCGGGGTGATCTTCCCGTCGACCACGCGGATGTAGGTCACGACGCCGCGGTAGGTGTCGTAGACCGAGTCGAAGATCATCGCCCGGGCGGGGGCGTCGGGGTCGCCGACCGGGGCCGGGATCCGGCGCACGACCTCGTCGAGCACCGCGGCCACGCCGTCGCCGGTCTTGGCCGAGATGCGCAGCACGTCCTCGGGCTCGCAGCCGATGAGGTGGGCGATCTCGCCGGCGTACTTCTCGGGCTCGGCGGCCGGGAGGTCGATCTTGTTGAGGACCGGGATGATCTCCAGGTCGTGCTCGAGCGCGAGGTAGAGGTTGGCCAGGGTCTGCGCCTCGATCCCCTGCGCGGCGTCGACGAGCAGGATCGCGCCCTCGCACGCGGCCAGCGATCGGCTGACCTCGTAGGTGAAGTCGACGTGGCCCGGGGTGTCGATCAGGTGCAGGACGTGGTCGCGCCGCTCGCCGTCGGGCCCGGCCGAGTACCAGGGCAGGCGCACGTTCTGCGCCTTGATCGTGATGCCGCGCTCGCGCTCGATGTCCATGCGGTCGAGGTACTGCGCGCGGTAGGCCCGGTCCCCCAGCACCCCGGTCAGCTGCAGCATCCGGTCGGCCAGCGTGGACTTGCCGTGGTCGATGTGGGCGATGATGCAGAAGTTGCGGATCCGCTCCGGCGGCGTGAACGTCTCGTCGGCGTAGCCCACGGTGCCGGGTCGGCCGGGGGCCTGGGCCGACTGCTGCGTCGTGGTGGTCTCGGTCAACGAGGTCCTCGTTCCTGCTCGCGCGCGGGCGTGTGCTGCTTCCCATGGTCCCACGGGCCCCGAGCGGGACCGGCCATGTGGGGCGTTGGTAATCTGGGGCCACTGCGCCGTGCGGGCCGGACGCCTGTGTCTGCTCCCGGGCGCGTCCGCACGCAGGAACTCAACGACGACCAGAGGTTCGAAGGCCCCGTGGCGAACATCAAGCAGCAGGTCAAGCGCAACCGCAAGAACGAGGAGGCTCGTCGGCGGAACAAGGCGGTCAAGTCGCGGGTCAAGACCGCGATCCGCCGCTACCGCGAGACCCTCGAGGCCGGTGACACGGCCGCGGCGGACGAGCGCCGCCGCGAGGCCGCCCGCCTGCTCGACAAGGCGGTGAGCAAGGGCGTCATCCACAAGAACCAGGCCGCGAACAAGAAGTCGCGCATGGCGCACCGCGCGGTCCGCTTCACCGTCGACGCCAAGGCGGGCAAGACCCCGGCCTGAGCCGGCCCCCCGCGCACGAAGGGCACCGTCGGCCACCTCGCGTGGTGCGGGGGTGCCCTTCGTCGGTTCCGGGCGGTGCGCGGCCACGCGGCGAGGGGCACGCCCGGCTGGCTCTGGCGCCCCACGAGGTGCCCCACGTGCTCATGATCATGCGGCCGCCCCGCGTCAGCGACGGCGGGCGTGGCCCGCGAGGGCCGCGAGCTCCACGGTGGCCCGCTCGAGCGCGTAGGACGGGTCGGCCGCGGCTCCCTTGACGTCGGCGTTGACAGTGGCGACGAGCGACATGGCGCGGGTGAGGCCGGGCCCGTCCCACCCCCGGGCCTGGCCCTGCGCCTTCTTGACCTTCCACGGCGGCATCTTGAGCTCGGAGGCCATCCGGTAGGGGTCGCCCCGGCCGGCGGCGGAGACGCGGGCGATGGTGCGCACCGCGTCGGCGAGCGCGTCGGCCACGAGCACGTGCGCCACCCCGGTGTCGAGCGCCCAGCGCAGCGCCTCCAGGGCTCCGGCCCGGTCCCCGGTCACCGCGCGCTCGGCCACCGCGAACCCGGTGACCTCGGCGCGCCCGCGGTGGAACCGTCGGACGGCCTCGGCGTCGACCTGCCCCGCCGAGTCGCTCACCAGCTGGGACGCCGCCACGGCGAGCTCGCGCAGGTCGGACCCCACCGCATCGAGCAGCAGGCCCAGCGCCTCGCCGGTCATCGTGCCGCCGGCCTGGCGGACCTCGGCGCGCACGAAGTCGGCCCGCTGGTCGTACTTCTGCAGCTTCGCCGCCTCGGTGACCGCGGCGCCCGCCTTCTTCAGCCCGTCGACGAGCGCCTTGCCCTTCGCCCCGCCGGCGTGCACGACGACGAGCGAGACCCCCTCGGTGGGGCCCTTCGCGTAGTCGGTGAGCAGCGTGGTGACCTCGGCGTTCGCATCCTGCGCCGCCTCGAGCACCACCACGCGCCCTTCGGCGAACAGCGACGGGCTGACCAGCTCGGCCAGCAGACCCGCGGTGATCTCCGAGGCCCGCAGGGTGCGGACCTCGACGTCGGGGTCCCGACGGCGGGCGGCGACCACGGCCGTGGTGATCGCACGCTCGACCAGCAGGGCCTCGTCCCCGACGACGAGGCGCACAGGCGCGTCGTCCACCGTGGCGGGCGTGCCCGACGATCGGTTCGAGGCAGGGCGGGCTGTGGGCGGCACGCCGCCATCCTCCCAGCACCCCCCGACACCGTGAGCTGGGCAACGTCCTCGCGCAGTGGCCGCAGGACCACGCCGTGCCGTAACGTGCCCGTGGCGTGCAGGCGGGATCGGTGCAGCTGCGATCCGAGCCACCGCGACAACCGAATACGGCTCATCCAGAGGGGTAGAGGGACCGGCCCGACGACACCCCGGCAACCGGCGGCCAGCGCACGCGGCAGGCAAGACCGGTGCCAATTCCGACCCGCGAGCCCGCGGGGAAGATGAGGAGAAACCTTCCATGACGCTGACTGCCTCCGGCCCGTCGAGCACCACCTCCGGGACCGCCGGCGCCTCCCTCGACCTCGGTCCCGCCGCCGCCCTGGCGTGCCGGGCGTGCGGGCACCGCCTCGAACTCGCGGCCGAGTTCGCGTGCCCGCAGTGCTTCGGCCCCCTCGAGATCGCCTACGACTTCGGACGGGTCACCCGCGAGCAGATCGAGCGCGGTCCGAAGTCGATCTGGCGCTACAAGGACCTGCTGCCGGTGCCCACCACCGTCGAGGCCCACCCGAACACCGAGCCCGGTTTCACCCGCCTGGTGAAGGCCGACCGGCTGGGCGCCGAGCTGGGCATCCGCAACCTGTGGGTCAAGGACGACACGGGCAATCCGACCCACTCCTTCAAGGACCGGGTGGTCGCCGTCGCGCTGGCCGCCGCCCGCGAGCTGGGCTTCACGGTGCTCGCCTGCCCCTCGACCGGCAACCTCGCCAACGCGACCGCGGCCGCGGCGGCCCGAGCCGGGTGGGACTCGGTGGTGCTCATCCCCGCCTCCCTCGAGCGCGCGAAGATCCTGATGACCGCGGTCTACGAGACGTCGCTGCTCGCCGTCGACGGCACCTACGACGACGTCAACCGTCTGGCCACCGAGCTGGCCTTCGAGCAGGAGGACTGGGCCTTCGTCAACGTCAACGTCCGGCCCTACTACGCCGAGGGCTCGAAGTCGCTGGGCTACGAGGTCGCCGAGCAGCTCGGCTGGCGCATCCCCCCGCAGACGGTCATCCCCGTGGCGTCCGGCTCCCAGCTGACCAAGGTCGACAAGGCCTACGGCGAGCTGGTGTCCCTCGGCCTGGTCGACGAGGCGGACTGGCGGGTGTTCGGGGCCCAGGCCGCCGGGTGCTCCCCGGTCTCGACCGCGTTCGCCGAGGGCACCGACGTCGTCCGGCCACAGAAGCCGGACACGATCGCCCGCTCGCTCGCGATCGGGAACCCCGCCGACGGCCCGTACGTGCTCGACACCGTGCGTCGCTGCGGCGGCGCGGTCACCGACGTGACCGACGACGAGGTCCGCGACGGCATGCGCCTGCTCGCCCGCACCGAGGGAATCTTCGCGGAGACCGCGGGCGGGGTCACGGTCGCGAACGCGAGGAAGCTCGTCGAGCAGGGCCGCCTCGACCCCGACGCCGACACCGTGCTGCTGATCACCGGCGACGGCCTCAAGACCCTCGACGCCATCGAGGGCCAGGTCGGCCCGACGGCGACCGTGCCCGCCTCGTCGACGGCGGTGCGTGCGGCGCTGGGGCTGTAGGTCCCACCTACCGCCTCCTCGGGTCGGGACGGGGGTCGCCGCGCGCGACCACCACGGCGCCCCCGTCCGCCGCGGGAACGAGCGCGAGGTCCCCGCTCTGGTCGGTGCGCCGCACCAGCGCCCCGGTGCCGGCGAGCAGGCTCAGCATCGCCGGGCTCGGGTGCCGGTAGCTGTTGCCCTGCCCGACGCTGACCAGCGCGAGCCGGGCGTGGGCCGCCGTCACGAACGCCGGCAGCGACGACCGCGAGCCGTGGTGGGGCACCTTGAGCACGTCGGCCCCCAGGTCGGCCCCGGACGCGAGCAGCGACTCCTGGGAGGAGGCCTCGGCGTCGCCGGGCAGCAGGATCCGCCCCAGCGGGGTGACCGCGCGCAGGACGAGCGAGGTGTCGTTGACCTCGGTGCCGTCGCCTGGGTCGACGTGGGTGCGCGGGTGCAGCGGGCCCAGGACGTCGAGCTCGAGCGTGGGCCAGCGCAGCGTGAGGCCCCGGTCGAGCCCGACCACCGGCGCGCCCGCCTGCCGTGCCCGCACGGTGACCTGCGCGAGGGCGCCGACCGGCTCGTGCACCGGACCGATCGCCACCGCCCCGGCCGGTCGCCCCCGCAACGCCCCCGCGAGTCCGTCCACGTGGTCGGCGTGCAGGTGCGAGAGCACGACGAGGGCGAACGAGTGCACGCCCAGCCGCGTGAGGCACCCGTCGACGGCGCTCCCGTCCGGCCCCGCGTCGAGCAGCACCGCACGCCCCGGCTCCCCGGTGGCGAGGACGAGTGCGTCGCCCTGCCCGACGTCGCACATGACGAACGCCCAGTTCGGCGGCGGCCAGCCCACCGGGACCACGCGTGTCGGCACGAGCACGAGCAGCAGGCCCACGACGACGGCGAGCGCCAGCAGCCGGACCCGCCGCCACCGCAGCGCCACCAGTCCGAGCAGCACCAGGCCGGCCAGCAGCAGCCCGCCGGCCACCCCGGCCGGCCAGCCGAGCGTGGCCCCCGGCACCGCCGCGCACCGGTGGGCCACCCACACCAGCCACGACACCTCCGGCCCGGACAGCCACACCGCGGCGTGAGCCCCGAGGGTCCACCAGGGTGCGAGGACCGCGGCGAGCACCCCGAGCACGGTGGCGGGGGCGACGACGGGTGCCGCGAGCAGGTTCGCGAGCACCGCGACGAGGCTCACCGCACCGGAGAGCCCCGCCACCACCGGTGCCGTGACCACGTGCGCGGCGACGGGCACCGCCAGCGCCTCGGCGATTCCGGGCGGCACCCCCCGGCGCCGCAGCGCCGCGACGACCGCCGGCGCGAGCAGCACGAGTGCGCCGGTGGCCAGCACCGAGAGCGCGAACCCGGCGTCCACCGCGAGCCCCGGGTCGACCAGCAGCAGGACCACCACCGCCGCGGCGAGCGCGGGCAGCACCGAGCGGGTGCGCCCGAGGGCGAGCGCGAGGACCGCGACCGCACCCATGACACCGGCCCGCAGGACGCTCGGCGAGGGCCGCGCGAGCACCACGAACCCGACGAGGGCGAGGAGCGCGAGCACCGCCACGGTGCGCGGACCGAGCCGCGCGCCGCGGGCGAGGAGCAGCACCGCGCCGAGCACGAACGCCACGTTCGAGCCGCTCACCGCGACCAGGTGAGTGAGCCCCGCGGTGCGGAAGTCGTGGTCGAGGTCGGCCCCGATGCCGGAGGTGTCGCCGACGACGAGCCCGGGGAGCAGCGCGGCGGGCTCCTGGTCGAGCACGGCCCGGGCCGCGTCCCTCAGCCCGGTGCGCAGGGCACCCGCGGCGAGCTGGACGCCGGGCGGCGCGCCGACGTCCCGCGGCGGACCCCGGGTGCGCAGGACCGCCACGGTGAGGTCGCCCCGGGTGGAGGGCCCGAGCGTGCCACTCGCGGTGGCGTGCTGCCCCGGCAGCAACCCCGCCCATCCCGCGGCCGGGGCGAGCAGCACCACGCGCCCCTCGCCGCGCCACCGCGTGCCCGCGGCCTGCGCGGCCACCAGCTCCGCCCGCACCACCACCCGCGGCCCGCCGAGCCCGCTGGAGCGCAGCGGGGCCGGGTCGTCGGTCAGGGCGACCTCGAGGGTGCCGGCCGACCCGGCCGACGCGGCCGCGCGCAGCGGGTGCCCGGCCACCTGGTGCGCCGCCACCGTCGCGAGCCCGCCCACCGCGGCGGCGCAGACGCCGCCCGCCAGCAGGCCGGCCGCCCAGCGGGGAGCCGCCACACCCGCGGCCCGGGCGGTTCGGAGCCGCCGCCCGCCGAGGGCCGCCGCGACGAGGGCGAGGACGGTCAACAGCGCCCCGGGACCCCACCCGAGCGTCAGCGGCACCAGCGCACCCGCCCACGCGGCCAGGGCCGGCGGCACGAGCCGGGCGTCCAGCGGCGGGCGCGGGTCGTCGTCGCCGGCGTCGGCCCGGGCTCGGCCGCCGCGGCCGGCGCGGGGACCGCTGGGGGCGCCGGTCACACCCGCACCAGGTCGCGCAGGGTGCCGAAGCGGGCGTCACCGATCCCCGGGATCTCCCGCAGCTGCTCGACCGCGGAGAACCGACCGTTCTGCGTGCGCCAGTCCAGGATCTTCTTCGCGGTCACCGGCCCGACGCCGGGCAGGCCGTCGAGCTGCTCGAGCGTGGCGGCGTTGAGGTCCAGCTTGCCGCCGGGCGCTCCCCCGCCGGCTGCCACGGCTCCGGCGGGCGCGGACGGCGCGGCTGGCGCCGCTCCGGGCACGGCCCCGGCCGGCGCCGCGACCCCCACGAGGATTCTGCTGCCCGTCGACGACCCGGGCCGCGAGGTTGAGCGGCGTCAGATCCACCCCGGGGAGCGCCCCGCCGGCGTCCTCGACGGCATCGCCGACCCGGCCGCCCTCCCGCAGCGTCACCAGCCCCGGACGGCGCACCTTCCCGGCGACGTTGACCACCACCGGGCCGCCCGGCGCCGCCACCGCCGCTCCGGGGACCACGCCCGGCGGCGCGGCGACCGGCCCCGCACCGGTCCCGGCCGCCGACACCGCGGGCAGGGCGGGCACCGGTTCCGCCACCGGTCGCCCCGCCCACACCCCGACGGCCGCCGCCACCGCCGCCACCGCGGCGACCACCGCCAGCCCGATCGCCCCCCACCCACCGGGGTCCCAGCGGGCCGCGAGCCACGAGGCCGGGAGCCAGCGCCCGGGCCCGGTCCGCGGCGCGTCCCAGGCACTGCGCGACGGCGCCTCGTACCCCCGCACCGCCCCGACGTCGTCGTCCGCCTCCGGGACGTCGGACCCCATCCGCAGCCGCGCCCCGGGCGTGCCGTCCGGCGCCGCGGGCCACCACCGCGGATCGGGTGGCTCGGGCGGGTGCGGGGCGAGGGTCTGCAGCCGCAGGCGGGCGTCGTCGGGGACCACGCCGCGCGACGCTAGGGACGCGCGGGCGCTTCCTCCGAGCGCGTGAGCCCGGCTTGTGGATCACTCGGGGCCGCGGTGCCACTGGGGACGAACGACTGCTCCGTCCGGTCGGCCAGGGAGCCGCCGGACGGTGCATCGAGCGCCGTCGTGACGGCCCGAGCGACCGCATCGCCGACCGCGCGGTGCGCGGGCCAGCCCCAGTGGATCCCATCTGGGTTGCCGCGCCCGGTGAGCACGTGCTCGGCCACCAGCCCCGCGGTGTCCACCGTCACCACCCCGTGCTCGGCCGCCCATGCCCGCAGTGCGGCGACGTGGGCCGAGCGCCGCCGGTGCACCCCGCCGTAGAGCGCCGAGCGGTGCACCGAGGGCAGCAGCAGGACGACCGGCGCGGCCGGCCGCAGCGTCGTCACCGCGACGCGGCAGCGCTCCAGGCAGCGCACCGTCTCCGCCACGCCGAGCGCCGTCGGCCACCCGCCCGTCCACCGCGCCCCCGCCGTCGCCGCGGCGGCGTGCCCCGCCCGGTACCCCGCGCGCACCCGGGCCCGCAGACCCGCGGGACGCAGCACCGGGACGAGCTCCCGCACGGCGGTGGGCAGCGGCGAGGGCAACGAGTCCATGCCGCCGACGCCGAGGACGAGCACGTCGGTGTGCATCACCGACGCCCACACCCGCGGGTCGGTCCGCACCGCGGACCACGCGTGGCGCGCCGTCCAGCCCAGGCCCGCGTGCAGGTCGGCGGTCCCGTGCGCGGCCGCGGCGGCGACGTGGGGCCACAGGCGGGGCTCGTCGGCGGGGTGGGCCGTGCGCGGGCCGTGGAAGCTCAGCGAGTCGCCGAGCACGAGCAGGCGCGTCGCCGTGCGGCTCACGTGAGGCACCCGTCCGCCGTCACGCCCCGGCGCCCCACTGGACGAGCCGCCACCGGTCCGGCCGGAACTCCAGCATCGACCACCGGCAGTTCCCCAGCGGCCCGAGGGAGGGCCAGTGCCGCACCGGCCACCCGAGGAAGGCGCACGTCATCGCCGAGATCACGGCGCCGTGGGCGACGAGGACCGCGGTGTCGCCGACGGTCCCGGCCTCGGGCGTGCCGACCAGCTCGCGCAGCACCGGGAGCGCCCGCTCCGCGGAATCGACCCGCGACTCGCCGCCCGGCGGGGCGAAGGTGGGGTCGAGGTGCCACCGGTCGAGCTGACCGGGCCAGCCGGCCTCGACCTCGGTGTCGACGAGGCCCTGCCACTGCCCGACGCCGGCCTCGCGCAGACGGGGCTCCTTGCGGGGCTCCAGCCCGGTGGCCTCCGCGACGACGAGCGCGGTCTGCAGGGCGCGCGCCTGGTCGGAGCAGAGCAGCAGCGTGGGGTCGAACGCGGCGACGGCGGGAGCCACGGCGACGGCCTCGGCCTGCCCCGTCTCGTCCAGCGGCGGGTCCAGACGGCCCTGCATGCGCCGCTCGGCGTTCCACGCCGTGCGGCCGTGGCGGAGCAGGACGACGCGCGTGACCACCCCGAGCCCGCTCACCGCGGTCAGTCGCCGGCGGCGACCGGGGCCGTGACCTCGGCCGGCAGCTCGAGGCGCGGGCAGTCCTTCCAGAGCCGCTCGAGCCCGTAGAACTCGCGCTCGTCGGTGTGCAGGACGTGCACCACGACGTCACCGAAGTCCAGGAGCACCCAGCGGGCCTCCTGCCTGCCCTCCCGGCGCACCGCCTTGATCTCCGTGGCGCGCAGCTTCTCCTCGACGTTGTCGACGACGGCCTGCACCTGGCGCTCGTTGGGCGCCGAGGCGATGACGAAGCAGTCGGTGAGCGGGAGGCGCTCGGAGACATCGATGGCGACCACGTCCTGAGCGAGCTTGTCGGCGGCGGCCAGGGCCGCGACCTCGGCCAGGCGCCGCGCACTGTCGGTGGCGGCCATCGCCCTCGAGTCTACCCGGAGCGCGATTGGTCGGTTCCGCCGCCGGGCGGGGTGGCCATACTCGACACATGGGAGACGAAGCGGAGCGGAGCTCGACCCGGCGGGGGTACGACTTCGGCGACGGGCTCGCTCAGGGACCCGACCTCCTCGCGGCCGCCGAGACCGCGGTGGCCGCCGCCACCGCCCCGTTGCACGGGCGCCGTGCGGACCTGCTCGGCGTCTTCGTCTCCCACCCCGATCCCGACGTCGCGGCGGGCGCCGGCCGGCGCGCGATGGAGGTCGCGGGCGCGACGGCGGCGTTCGGCTGCCGGGCCTCCGGTGTCATCGGTGACGGGCGCGGGGTCGAGGACGCCCCCGCCGTCGCGGTCTGGGCGGCGAGGCTGCCCGACGTGCGCGTCACCCCGTTCCGCCTGCAGGCCGCGCGGCACGAGGGAGGCATCTCCGTCGGCGGGATGCCGGCGCCAGCCGACGACGACGCGGTGGCGGTGCTGCTCGCGGACCCGTTCACCTTCCCCGCGCAGGGCTTCGTCGAGCAGTCGGACTCCGCGCTGGGCGGGCTGCCGCTCATCGGGGGTCTGGCGACCGCACCCGTCGGGACCACGGCGTTCGGCCCGGCGCGCCCGGCACCCGGGGGCGCCCGGCTCTTCCTCGACGGCGAGGTCCACGAGCGCGGGGCGGTCGGGGTGCTGCTCGGCGGGAACGTCGCGGTACGGACGCTGGTCAGCCAGGGGTGCCGCCCGATCGGCCCGACGATGACGGTGACCGCCGCCGGCGGCTCCGAGCTCCACGCGCTCGCCGGGGTCCCGGCCTACCGCAAGCTGGAGGAGATCCTGCGCGACCTCGGGGAGAACGACCGCGAGCTCGCGCTGCAGGGTCTGCACCTCGGGATCGCGATCGACGAGTACGCCGACTCCCACGGGCGGGGCGACTTCCTCATCCGCGGCGTCGTCGGCGCCGATGAGGACACGCAGACCGTGACGGTGGGCGACCTGGTCGAGGTCGGTCGCACCGTGCGGTTCCACGTCCGTGACGCGACGACGGCGGGCGAGGACCTCGACGCGCTCATGGCGGCGTCCGGAGAGGACGGGCCGGTCGGCGGGGCGCTGCTGTTCACCTGCACCGGCCGTGGCCGCCTCCTGTTCGGCGGGCCGGACTCCGTCCACGGCGGGGCGAGCCACGACGTGCGCGCGGTCCGGCGCGGCCTGGCCCCGCGGGTCGCGGGCTTCTTCGCCGACGGCGAGATCGGCCCGGTGGCCTCCAAGAACCACCTGCACGGCTTCACCGCCTCGGTGCTGGCCTTCGGGGATTAGGTGGGCGCAGCCCTCGTGAGCACTTTCCGGGGTTATAGCCCCGGAAAGTGCTCACGAGGGCTCCGCCCACCTCAGGCCGTCGACCAGGACCTGGATCGCCCGGCGTCGCACATCCGGCTCCACCGGCAGGAACGCCTGCGCCTGCGCGACCCCGCGCACCAGGAAGTAGATCTCCTCGAGGCCGACGTCGCGCCGGACGCGGCCGGTGGCCTGCGCCCGCTCGAGCACCTCCCCGACGACCACGCCGACCCGCTCCGACGCGGCCCGCGCCGCCTCGCCGAACCCGCCCCCGTCGAGCAGGTGCCCCGCCATCGCGAGCTTCGTCGGGGCGTGCTCGGCCATCTCGACCACGAGCGCGTTCAGCGCCGCGACGGCGTCGTCCCCGTCCCCCGCGGCGTGCGCGTGCTCGGCGAGCTCGTCGAGGTGGGCGGCGAGGGCGTGCTCGACGAGGTCGCGCTTGGTCGGGAAGTGCCGGAAGACGGTGCCCACCCCGACCCCCGCCCGGCGCGCGATCGTCTCGGTGGAGGCCTCGACGCCCTGCTCGGCGAACACCTCCTGCGCGGCCGCGAGGACACGACGGCGATTGGCGACGGCGTCCGCGCGCACAGCACCTCCTGGAAACGGAGCGTCTACTCCGCTACGGTGGATGAAACGGAGCCGATACTCCGCTCATCCTCCACGAATCGAGGCCCGGATGGTCCTGCAACCCTCGCCGTCGTCACCCGAGTCGGTCGTCCGTGCGGTCATGGACGGCGTGAGCCGCCTGGTGCTCGGCGACGAGTCGCAGATCGAGCGCCTGGTGGCCCTGTACGCGGAGCCGACGCACGTCGTGCACCCGATGAACCCGGCCATCCCGCCGCTGCGGACCCGCGACGACCTGCGCGCCCACTTCGCCGCGGCCCCGTCGCACCTCGGGCGTCCGGACGCGTTCGGGCCGGCCGGTGTCGTCGTCCACCACACGACCGATCCGGAGGTGGTCGTCGCCGAGTTCCACTACGAGCTGCGCCGGGACGGCACGACGTCGAGCATCCCCTGCGTCTTCGTCGTCCGGGTGCGCGACGGACTGATCGTGGAGTCCCGGGACCACGCCGGGAGCGCTCCGAGCACCTGAGTCAGCTCCGCTGCGGGTAGATCGTCTCCCCGCGGGCGAGCATGGCGACGTACTCCTCGATGCGCCGGGCGCGGGTCGCCTCGCGCTTGAGCTGCCCGAGCCGGTGCAGGATCGCGTAGCGGTTCTGGCTGGTCAGGCGCTCGAACATCGCGGCGGCGTCCCGCGCGCCGGCCAGGGCCGCCGCGAGATCCTCCGGCACCTCGGCCGTGGCCGGCCCGGCGTACGCGGCGTCCCACCGCCCGTCGGCGCGCGCCCGCTCCACCTCCGCGAGCCCCGCCGGATGCATCCGGCCCTCCTCGACCAGCCGCGCCACGTGCCCGACGTTGCGCGCCGACCACGGGCTGCGCGCCCGCCGCGGGGTGTAGCGCTGGAACATCGTCAGCTCGTCCCGACGGCGGGCCTGCCCGTCGATCCAGCCGTGGCACAGGGCCTCGTCGAGGGCCTCGTCGTAGGTCAGCACCGTGGGCGGGTCGGGATGGGCCAGCGCCGCCTTCTTCGCCAGCACCAGCCACACCCCCGTCGGGTCGGTGTGGTTCTCGCGCAGCCAGTCCCGCCAGGCGAGGGCGTCCCGCACCAGGAGCTCGGGCTGTTCCGGCACGGTTCAACCTCCGATCAGGTGTGCGTGTGTTTCCGTGCCCTGGCACGGAAACACACGCACGAGAGCGTCAGCTCAAATGCTCCAGCCGCGACGCGCTCATCCCGTCGCGGTAGAGGCCGCGCTTGGCGATGTACTGCACGACGCCGTCGGGCACCAGGTACCAGACCGGCTCCCCCTCGGCGACCCGCGCGCGGCAGTCGGTCGAGGAGATCGCCATCGCCGGGACCTCGATGAGGCTGACCGCGCCCCGTGGCAGGTGGTCGCCGTCGAGGGTGAAGCCCGGCCTCGTCACCCCCACGAAGTGCGCGATGTCGAACATCTCGGAGGCCCGGTGCCAGGAGAGGATCTGCTCGAGGGCGTCCGCGCCGGTGATGAAGTAGAGCTCGGCCTCGGGGAAGATCGCGGCGAGGTCGTGCAGGGTGTCGACGGTGTAGGTCGGCCCGTCGCGGTCGACGTCGACCCGGCTCACCCCGAACCGCGGGTTCGACGCCGTCGCGATCACCGTCATCAGGTAGCGGTCCTCGGCCGCGGTGACCTCGGACTTCGACTTCTGCCACGGCTGGCCGGTCGGGACGAACACCACCTCGTCGAGCGAGAACCGGCTCGCGGCCTCGCTGGCCGCGACGAGGTGCCCGTGGTGGATCGGGTCGAAGGTCCCGCCCATCACCCCGATCCGGCGACGCCGTGTGGTCATCGTCCTCCTCCTCGTCAGACCGGCAGCAGCCCGCCGACGACGCCCGCCAGCTGTGCCGCGGTGCGGCACTCGTGCATCGGCAGGACACGCCCGTACTCACGGGCCGCCGAGTCCCCGGTCCCCCACTGCGGCCGCGGTTCGGGGTTGAGCCAGTGGGCGTGCCGCGCCCGCGCGACGATGCCCGCGAGGACACCGAGCGCCGGGTCCTGGTGGTTGGTGCGCGCGTCGCCGAGGACGAGCAGCGAGCTGCGGTCGGTGACGGCCTCGGGCCACCGCTCGGCGAACCGCTCGAGGGCCCGGCCGTAGTCGGAGTGCCCGCTCCAGGCGACCAGGCCCGGCCGCGAGTGCACCTCGGTGAGCACCTCGGCGAGGTCCGCCCCCGGCGTGAACAGGTCGGTGACCTCGACGCACCCGTCGACGAAGCAGAAGATCCGGATGCGGGAGAACTGCTCACGCAGCGCAGCCACCAGCATCATCGTGAAGTGGCTGAACCCGGCCACCGAGCCGGAGACGTCGCAGAGCAGCACGAGCTCGGGGCGGCCCGGCCGCGGGCGACGGTGCACGAGGTCGACCGGGACCCCGCCGGTGGACATCGAGCGGCGCAGCGTGCGCCGCATGTCGATCGGGCCGCGGTGCGCGCGACGACGGCGGGCGGCGAGACGCGTCGCGAGGTGGCGGCCCAGCGGTGCGACCCGTCGTCGCAGGTCGGCCAGGGTGTCCGCGCCGGCGGAGAGGAAGTCGGTCTGCTCGGCCTGGCGTCGCACGCCGGTCCGCGCCGTCGCCTCCCGGCCGCGGATCTCCGAACCGCGCCGCGCCGTCTCGGCCTGCACCATGCGCCGGAACTCCGCGATCCGCGCGCGGGTCTCCCGGCGCGCGATCTCCTCGGCGAACGGGCTGTCGGCCGCGTCGGGACCACCCTCGCGACGGCTCCGCAGGTCGGCGAGGACCCGCGCGAGCAGCGTCTCCGGCCGCACGCTGTTCAGCGCCTGGTAGGAGGAGAACCCCGACGGGGTGCCGGCCGACCCGCCGGAGCCGTCCCGCCCGGCGCCCGAGCCACCGGACCCGGTGCCGCGCCCCCCGACGCCGAGCGCGCCGAGCCCGTCGACGACGGCGCGGGCGAGCTCGGAGAGCGCGGCGGTGTCGCCGTCGGCGAGCAACTGGGCGAGCAGGTCGCGCAGCGCAGGGATATCGACCCCGTCGACTCCATCTTCCTTGTACGGCAGCGCCACCTCGCCCAGCGCCGCGCCCTGCCCGAGCGGGAACCACAGGTCGAACAGCGCGTCGAAGGTCTCCCGCTGCCCGGACCGGCGCAGCAGCGCGGCCGCGAGCCCCTCGCGCAGCTGCTCGCGGCGCAGCAGGTCGAGCTCGGCCATGACCGCTGCGGCGTCGACGGTCTCGCCGGGGCCGACGTCGACGTGGTAGGTCCGCAGGGCCGCGACGAAGTCGACGAGGTGGGCGGGGAGACCGCGAGCAGGGGTGCTCATCAGTTCAGGCGGAGCTCGGAGGAGGCCTTGACCAGGTCGGAGCGGTGCTTGAGGACGACGCCGAGGCTGGTGCGGACGGCGTCGTCGTCGAGGGTGTCGAGGCCGAGTGCGACCAGCGTGCGTGCCCAGTCGATCGTCTCCGACACCGACGGTGCCTTGCGCAGCTCCAGTCCGCGCAGCACCCCGATGATCCGCACGAGCTCCTCGGCCAGGGCCTCGGGGAGCTGCGGCACGCGCGCGGCGACGATGCGGCGCTCCAGCTCGGCGTCGGGGAAGTCCAGGTGCAGGAACAGGCAGCGCCGTTTGAGCGCCTCGGAGAGCTCGCGGGTCGCGTTGGAGGTCAGCAGCGTGAACGGGTGCTGGGTGGCGGTGATGGTGCCCAGCTCGGGGACGGTGACCTGGAAGTCGCCGAGCACCTCCAGCAGCAGCCCCTCCACCTCGACGTCGGCCTTGTCGGTCTCGTCGACGAGCAGCACCGTCGGGGAGTCGCGGCGGATCGCGGTGAGCAGCGGGCGGGTGAGCAGGAACTCCTCGGAGAAGACGTCGTCGCGGGTGGCGTCCCACGACGGGTGGGACGGGTCCGATGCCGCGGCCTGGATGCGCAGCAGCTGCTTGGCGTGGTTCCACTCGTAGAGCGCGCGGGCCTCGTCGATGCCCTCGTAGCACTGCAGGCGCACCAGTCCCGAGCCCGTCGCCTCGGCGACGGCCCGCGCGAGCTCGGTCTTCCCGACGCCCGCCGGCCCCTCCACGAGCAGCGGCTTGCCGAGCCGGTCGGCGAGGAACACGGTGGTCGCGACGGCGGTGGAGGCGAGGTAGCCGACAGCGGCGAGCCGGGTGACGACGTCGTCGACGGTGTCGAACAACGTCTTCCGCCCGGTCGAGTCCCGGCTGGTCGCGTCACTGCCCACGGGACCGCATCCTGCCCGCTGGCCGTCCGCTTGTCCCGGGCTGCCTCGGGCGCCTCGGGCAAGCGAAGCGTCGTCGCTTGCATCCAGTGGCAGGAAAGCCCCGTCGTCGAGCAGCACGACGGTCCCCGACAGCGCATCCTCGGCGGATGACCGCCACCGACAGCGCTCCCCGTCCCCGCCACGACGAGTCGACCCCGACCACCCGCATCTCCGTTCCCGGGCTGGGCACCATCGAACTGTCGCGCCCCGAGCTCGTGTACGTGGGCGCCGTCGCGGCGCTGGGCGCGCTCGGCCTGCTCGACTGGCCCATCGCCCTCGTCATCGGGGCCGGCCACCTGCTGGCCGCGGACCGCAGCAACCGTGCGGCACGCGAGCTCGGGGGCGCCCTGGAGGAGGCCGGGTAGGTCTCCGGTGGCGCGCTGTCACGACGGCGGGTGCTCCCACATCGTCGTGCGGAACAGGTCGAGGTAGCCCAGGCGTCGGTAGACGCCGTGCCCGTCGTCGCTGGCGATGAGCACCGACGGGAGCTCGGGGGCCACGTCCACGACGGCCGAGGTGACCGCGGCCCCGTAGCCGCGGCGGCGCACGCCGGGCATCGTCGCCACCCAGTCGACCTCGACGATCCCGTGGTGCACCGCCGCGCCCGCCGTCGCGACCGGGACGCCGTCCGCGTACCCCACCCGCAGGTGCAGCAGGGACGCCGCGAGGGCGGGGTCGGCGACCGCGGGGGCGCCGACCCCGGCCAGCCCGTAGGCGGCGACGAGCACGGTGCGGAAGTCCGCCAGCGTGTCCGGGTCGTCCACCCGCCGCACCTCGAGGCCGGGGACCGACGAGGGTGGTACGGGCCCGGGCGGGCGGAGCATGAGGGGCGGGTGGCCGACCCGGACGAGGCCGTGCCCGGTGAGGTCCGGGGTCGGGAAGACCGAGAGCACGACCCACCAGCGTGAGGGCGGGAAGAACGCGTCCGCCGCCTCGACCACGCCGGGCCATTCGGACTCGGCGAGCGGGCGGGTGAGGACGACGGCGTTGTCGTAGCCGAAGGGCGAGCGCAGGTCGGCCATGCGCGCGCCGTCGACCCACTTCTGCCTGCCCCCGGTCCGGGTGGCCATCGCGGTGATCCGGTCGGCGTAGGCGAGGACGAAGCGCCGGGTGATCGTGTCGCCGGCCGGCACCCCGGGCTCCCATCCCGTGGTGAGGACCTCCGTACCCATCGAAGCATCGTGCGGCCGTCGTGACCGTGCTCACAAGCGTCCGCACGGCCGCCGTTCTCGCCCGAGGGCACCCACGCTGTCGGGCCGCTGTGCCACCGTGGTCCCCATGACGACGTCCGTGACCGATCCCGGCGCCCTCACCGGGCCCGACGCCGAGGAGCTCAGACAGGACGCCGAAGCGACCCTGCGCAGCCTCGCGGGGCCGGACGCGGCGCTGCGCGAGGACCAGTGGCGGGCGATCGAGGCGCTGGTCGCCCACGGGCGGCGCGCGCTCGTCGTCCAGCGCACGGGGTGGGGGAAGTCGGCGGTGTACTTCGTCGCCACCGCGCTCCTGCGCGCCCGCGGCAGGGGCCCGACGGTGATCGTCAGTCCGCTGCTGGCCCTGATGCGCAACCAGATCGAGGCCGCCGAGCGCGCCGGAATCCACGCGGTCACGGTGAACTCGGCGAACACCGAGGACTGGCAGCAGGTGTACGACCAGGTGCGGGCCGGGCAGGTCGACGTGCTGCTCGTCAGCCCGGAGCGGCTGAACAACCCCGAGTTCCGTGACCAGGTGCTCCCCGAGCTCTCCCGCACCGCAGGGCTGCTCGTGGTCGACGAGGCGCACTGCATCTCCGACTGGGGGCACGACTTCCGACCCGACTACCGCCGGCTGCGCACCCTGATCTCCGAGCTCCCCGACGGCGTGCCGGTGCTGGCGACGACGGCCACCTCGAACGACCGCGTGACCACCGACGTCGCCGACCAGCTGGGGGTGAGCGCCGCGGTCGGCGAGGCGCTGATCCTGCGCGGGGAGCTCGATCGCGACTCGCTGCACCTGGGCGTGCTGTCGCTGCCGAAGGGAGCTGACCGGTTCGCCTGGCTCGCGCAGCACCTCGACGACCTGCCGGGCTCGGGCATCGTCTACACGCTGACCGTCTCCGCGGCCGACGAACTCGCGGCGTTCCTGCGCGAGCGCGGGCACGCCGTCGCGGCCTACACCGGCCGGACGGACCCGGCCGAGCGCGAGCGCGCCGAGGACGACCTGCTGGCCAACCGCGTCAAGGCCCTCGTGGCCACCAGCGCGCTCGGCATGGGCTTCGACAAGCCCGACCTCGGGTTCGTCGTGCATCTCGGGGCGCCGCAGTCGCCGGTCGCGTACTACCAGCAGATCGGGCGTGCAGGCCGCGGCGTGGAGCGCGCCGAGGTCCTGCTGCTGCCGGGGCCGGAGGACCGCGACATCTGGGCGTACTTCGCCTCGCTCGCGTTCCCGGCCGAGCCCCAGGTGCGGGTGGCGCTCTCGGTGCTGGGCGACGCCGGGCGCCCGCTGTCGACCGCGGCCCTCGAGCCGCGCGTCGAGCTCTCCCGCGGACGGCTGGAGATGATGCTCAAGGTGCTCGACACCGACGGCGCGGTCCGCCGGGTCAAGGGCGGCTGGGAGGCCACCGGCGAGCCCTGGGAGTACGACGGCGCCCGCTACACCGGCCTCGCGAAGGCCCGGCGGGCCGAGCAGCAGGCGATGCTCGACTACATCGCCACCGACGGCTGCCGCATGGAGTTCCTGCGCCGCCAGCTCGACGACCCGGGGGCCGCACCGTGCGGGCGTTGCGACAACTGCACGGGCCGCCACCCCGACCCGGCGATCGGCGAGGACGTCCGGGTACGGGCCCAGGAGGTGCTCGACCGGCCCGGGGTGCCCCTGACGCCGCGCAAGCAGTGGCCGAGCGGGATGGACGCGCTCGATGTGCCGCTCAAGGGGAAGATCAAGCCCGAGGAGGCAGCGGAGGAGGGCCGGGCGATCGGGCGGCTCACCGACGTCGGCTGGGGTCCTCGGCTCCGTCCGCTGGTGCGCTCCGACGACCTCGTGCCCGACCCGGTGGTCGACGCGGCCGTCGAGGTCCTCAAGGGGTGGGGCTGGGCGGAGCGGCCGACCGCGGTCGTGTGGCTCCCCAGCCGCGCCCGCCCGGCGTTGGTGGAGAGCTTCGCCCAGCGGATCGCCTCGATCGGGCGCCTGCCCCTGCTCGGGGCGCTCGCCGACTCCGCCCCGCCCCTCTTCGTCGACCCCGAGGACGACTCCGAGCCCGAGCCGCCGAACTCCGCCCAGCGGCTCGCCGAGGTGTACCGCCGGTTGTCGGTGCCGTCGTCGATCACCCCGACCGGCCCGGTGCTACTGGTCGACGACGTGACCGACTCCGGCTGGACGCTCACGGTCGCGGCGATGCTGCTCCGGCGAGCGGGAGCCTCGGCCGTCCTGCCCCTCACCCTCGCGACGACGACCTGAGAGCCCGAGCGCCCCCGACCATGCCCTGTGTGCCCCTGATCAACGGCCGGCCGAGTTCCGACCGCGCCTCCGGACCTCGGACACCTGGACGTCGCCCCATCGACCGGCGAGAGTGACCGCAGCACCTGACCCCACGAGCTGAAGAGCCCGGAGGACCGTGGACATCCGCGCCGACACCGTGGACGCCGTCGTACGCCGCAGCGCCCGCCGCACACCCGACCGCACCGCCCTGCTCTTCGCGGACCGGTCCTGGACCTACCGCGAGCTCGACGAGGCGACGAGCCGGACCGCCAGGTGGCTGCGGAGCCTCGGCGTGGCCCAGGGCGACCGGGTGGCCACCTACGGCCGCAACTCCGACGCCTACCTGCTGAGCTTCCTCGGCGCGGCCCGCCTCGGCGCGATCCACGTCCCGATCAACTACGCGCTCACCGGCGAGGAGCTCGCGTACCTGATCGAGCAGTCCGGCAGCACGGTGCTCGTCGTCGATCCGATGCTCGCCGGGCACGTCGAGGCCCTCGCCCGCCGCCCCGCCCAGGTCGTCCCGATGCGCGACGCGCCCGGCAGCCTGCTCGAGGCCGCCCGCACCGGCGCGGTCCCCGCCCTCGACGACATCACCGTCGCCGACTCGGATCTGGTCCAGCTGCTCTACACCAGCGGCACCACGTCGAAACCCAAGGGCGCGATGATGACCCACCGCGGGCTGGTGCACGAATACGTCTCGGGCATCCACGCGCTGGGCATGAGCGAGGACGACGAGCCGCTGCACGCGATGCCGCTCTACCACTCCGCGGGGATGCAGCTGTTCATGCTCCCCTACCTGACCGTCGGCGCGACCAACCACCTCATGGAGACCCCCGACGTCCCGGAGATCCTCCGCCGGATCGAGACCGACCGGATCGGGGCGCTCTTCCTGGCACCGACGGTGTGGGTGCCGGCGGTCAACCACCCGGACTTCGCCACCCGCGACCTGACGAGCCTGCGCAAGGCCTTCTACGGCGCGTCGATCATGCCCGGCCCGATCCTGGTGCGGCTGCGCGAGCACCTGCCCGCCCTCGGCGTCTACAACTGCTTCGGCCAGTCCGAGATCGGCCCGCTCGCCACCGTGCTGGCGCCCGAGGAGCACGACGAGCGCCCCGACTCCTGCGGGCGCCCCGTCCTGTTCGTCGAGCTGCGGGTGATCGACGACCAGGGGAACGACGTCGAGCCGGGCGGGTCCGGCGAGGTCGTGTACCGCTCCCCGCAGCTCTGCGAGGGCTACTGGGACAAGCCCGAGGAGACCGCCGAGGCGTTCCGCGACGGCTGGTTCCACTCCGGCGACCTGGTGCGCATCGACGAGCAGGGCTTCATCACCGTCGTCGACCGCATCAAGGACGTCATCAACACCGGCGGCATCCTCGTCGCCTCCCGCGAGGTGGAGGACGCGCTGTACACCCACCCGGCGGTCGCCGAGGTCGCCGTCATCGGCACACCCGACGACCGCTGGATCGAGGCGGTGACGGCGTTCGTGGTGCTCCGCGAGGGCCAGGACGCGAGCGGGTTCGACACCGGGGAGCTCATCACCCACGCGACGGGCAGGCTCGCGAAGTTCAAGGTGCCGAAGTCGGTGCACCTCATCGAGGAGCTGCCCCGCAACCAGTCCGGCAAGCTCCTCAAGCGCGTGCTGCGCGAGAAGGTCTGAGGACGGCCGTGGTGTCCGCCATGCCCGCCCCCACGGCCCCGGGCAACTGGTTCACCCGCGGTGGCTGGTGGTTCCTGGTGCACCTGGCCAGCTTCGGGATCCTGGCGGCCGTGCCGTTCACCCACGCCGCGGTGGTGTCGCGGCGCATCGGGCACGGGGTCCTCGCGGCCGCGGTCCTCGTGACCACACTCCTGGCCTTCGTGCTCCTCGGCGCCGGCGCCCCGGACGCGGCCGGGCAGCCCGAGGGGTTCATCTCAGGGCTCGGCGGCGCACTCATGGTGCTGGTCCTGCTCGGCGGGCTCGTCGGCCTCGTCGTCGTCCGAGCGCAGGTCTACGGGGCGAAGCCGGCCTCGTCGGTGCCCCAGCCGGCGCTCGCCCGGGCGCTCGCGGCCCGCACCCGCCGCGACGAGGCGCGCCGGCTCGTCGTGTCCGACCCGCTGCTCGCCCGCGACCTGCGGATCGGCCGTCCCGACCTGCCCCGCGAGTACGACGACGGCGGGCTCGTCGACCTCAACTCCGCGCCCGCCCCCGTCGTCGCGTCGGTCTGCGGGCTCGCGCCGGTCCACGCCGCGGGCATCCTCACCGCCCGGCAGGCCGCCGGCCGCTTCGCCTGCCTGGAGGACGTCTTCGCGTGGGCCGAGCTCCCCGTCGAGGTCTGGGACCGGGTCCGCGACCGCGGCGTGGTGCTCTAGCCACCCTGCTCGAGCGCACCCCCGGTCACGCCTACTACGCACGGGGGACGCTAACGTCGCTGGATCGATCCGTTGTCCTCCCTCACCCGTTCGCGGCGCGGCGCCGCGCGACGGGAGCGCGTGCTCGCCGCGGTGGCCGGCCTGCCCGGAGCACTCACGAACGCCGCCGAGGACCTGCGTGCCCTGGCGATCCCCCGCCGCGTCGCGATCCCGGCCGCCGCGGGCGGCCTCGCCGCCGCCGTCACGGTCCTGGGGCTCGCCCTGCGCATCGGGTTGCTCCGGCTGCCACTGCTCGGCGGCGGGCTGATCGGGGTCGGCGACAACGGCGACGCCTACCGGCTCTTCTGCACCGCGGGCCTGACGCCCGACACGCCGGACCGTTTCGCGCTCTGGCGCGGCGTCGTCGTCACCGCGTTCACCACCGGCGCGAAGCCCTGCACTGCCGCCCCGTCGTCGTCGGCGACGTTCCTCAGGCTCGTCGTGCCGAACGGGTCGGGGCTGTGGTCACTGACCAGCTACGCGTGGCTGCTCGGTGGCGTCGCCGCGCTGGGCGTCGGGATCGGTGCCGCGACCCTCGCCTCGGTGCGCCCGGCCCGCGCCGCGCTGGTGGCGATCCCGCTGGTGCCACTCCTGGTGGTCTCCTGGTGGTCGCGCTTCCTCGTCTCGCTCTACGCGGAGCCGACGGCGCTGGTGGGCACGGTGTGGGTGCTCGTCGGCCTGCTCGTCGTCGCGGCGACCCGACCCACCGACCGGGTGCCGCGGGTCGTCGCGCTCGGCCTGCTCGCGCTCGGAGGCCTGGTGGCCGCGACCGCCAAGCCCGGGTTCATCCCGGTCGGCGTGGTGGCGCTGCTGTGCTGCGCGCTGGTGGTGGTGCGCGCGCCGACGTCGGCGCGGCGCCCGAGCCGCGTCCTCACCCGCCTCGCCGGACCGCTGGTGGCGCTCGTCCTGCTCGCCGGCGCGGCCGTCCCCGTGGCCGAGGGCATCGTGGGCCAGGACCGCAGCTACGGCGCGGTCAACGCCCACAACCTGATCTTCACCGCGCTCATGCCCGCGATCGGTCCGGACACCGTGGTGTCCGCGGTCGGGCTGCCCCCGGCCGCCGCGGCCCACTCCGGGGAGGGCTTCTACTGGGCGGGCGGGTTCGACATCCCGGGCTGGACGCCCGCGATCGGCGACCGGCCCGCCGAGGCCCGCGCCACGGCCCGCACACTGCTCGTGGAGCGCCCGTCCGCGGTCGCGACGATGGTCGACCGGGGTCTGACCGCGACGATGCGCCCGCAGCTCCCCTACCTGCCGTCGGCGCCGCGCGGCACCGCGCCGGAGCACTTCGAGGGCCGCACCCCCTACCCGGAGGCCGGGCCGCAGACCGCGATGCTGCTGGGCTGGCTCGCAGGTATCGGCGCCGGGTGGCTGCCGCTGGTGACGGTGCTGCTGGCCCTGACGGCGGGCGCGGCCACGCTGCTCCCGCGGCTGCGCCGCGCCGACCCGCTGGCGATCGGGCTGGCACGAGTGGCGGCGGGCGCCGCGCTCCTCGGGCTCGGGATCGTCACGCTGGCGGTGCTCGGCGACGGCTACTACGAGCTGTCCAAGCACGTGTGGCTGGGCTCGTACTGCTTCGCGGTCACCGGCCTCTCCGGGGTGGCGGCCGCTGTCGCCGGCATGACGTCCCGGTTCCGCCGGCGTTCGGCCTGACGGCCTTGTGCGTGCGTTTCCGTCCTGGGACACGGCAGAGACACAGCACGCCGATAGGGCACGCACAAGGCGTCAGCCCAACCCGACCGCCGTCGACGCCGGCACCACCACGAACTGGCGCAGGCACAGGTCGGTGAACACGACCGGGCCGCGCGGACCCGGGACGTGGTCGACGTTGATGCCGGTCTCGGGCACGCGGCGCAGCTTGAACCCGTCGAGCAGGCGCGTCGTGGCGTTCCAGAACGCGCCCGTGCCGGCGTAGGTGTCGAGGAAGAGCCGGGCGGCCGCCTCGTCGGCGGTCACCACGGTCGCGGCGAGCCCCGAGGTCTCCCGGTTCGCGATCGCCGCCGCGTCGGCCGGACCGTCCGCCGGCGCCACGGTCACCGTCGCCTCGTGCCCGTCGTCGAGCGCCCACTCGTGCCCCAGCGCGTGCTCGTGGGGCGGCAGCGACGCCCGGATGGCGGCCTCGCGGAGCAGCTCGACGAGGACCGGGGTGACCGTGTCCCACTGCGGGCGGTCCACCAACAGCAGGTTGAGCCGGTTGCAGACGCCGAGGCGGTCGAGCGAGGACGTGACGAGTCGCCTGGTCAGCGCCGGGTCGGCCGCGCGGTCGACGTAGAGCACGCCGCCCCCGTCGGCGTGCGCGAGGGTGCGCACCCCGTGCTGGGCGGCCTCGAGGCCCAGTGCGCGCGTGGTCTCGCCCGACCCGCGCAGGATGACCAGCCCGATCAGCCCGGGCCGACGGACCAGCTCGACCGCGCACTCCCGGCGCGGGTCCCCGACCAGAGTCACCGCGTCCGCCGGCAGCCCCGCCGCCTCGAGCGCCGGGGAGACCATGTCGGCCATGAGCGCCGTCGCGGACGCGAGCGCGGCGCCGCCGGTGCGCAGCACCCCGGCGTTGCGCGACTTGACCAGCTGGGACGCGACGTCGACGACGACGTTGGGCCGCGCCTCGAAGTTCGCGCCGATCACGCCGACCGGCCGTCGCCGCTCCACCAGCCGCAGCCCGTCGGGACGCTCCTCGAGCACCGTGTCGCGCGGGGGCGAGGGCACCTCGGCGAGCTCCCGCAGCGACTGCGCCATCGTCGCGAGGCGGTCCTCGCCGAGGCGCAGGCGGTCGACCAGCGCCGTCGTCATCCCCGCGTCGAGGGCGGCCGCGACGTCCGCCTCGTTCGCGGTCGCGAGGGTCGGCGCCTTCGCCAGCAGCAGTTCGGCCATCCCGCGCAGCGCCGCCGCGATCCGGTCATCCGTCGCGGCCGCCATCGCCGGGGCCGCGGCCGCCGCGCGTTCCCCGCACTCGGTCACGATCTCGGCCGGGGTCGTCCGGGCGGGCGCGCTGGTCATCGGTCCAGTATGCCGACGTCGCGCACGCGGATTCCCGACGGCGGGTTCGGCCGGTTTCCCGAGCCGGGGTCAGGCTCGACGAGGGGCACACCGCGCAAGCCGCCCCGGGGCTGCCTCACGTGCTCCTGATCAGCCCGTCGCGGGCCGCCGCCGCCTCGGTCGCGCGCCCGCGGACCGGGACGAGGTCGTCGGCGTGCACGACCTCCCGGCGGTGCTCCGGGGCGAGGTCGCGGGTCTTGCGGCCCACCAGCTCCGGCATCTCCTCGGCGTCGAACGCGACGACGCCGCGCGCCACCGTCTCCCCGTGCGGCCCGACGAGCTCCACCACGTCGCCGGCCTCGAAGTCGCCGTCCGAGCCCGTGATGCCCGCCGCGAGCAGCGAACGCCGCTTGCTCGCCGGCCCGGAGGTCACCGCGCGCACCGCGCCGTCGTCGAGGTGCAGCCGGCCGCGCGAGCCCGCCATGTGCCGCAGCCAGAAGCGGCGCGCGGAGAGCCGGGGGCCGGTCGGGGCGAACACCGTCCCGACCTCGGCGCCCCCGTCGGCCGGCGTCGCGAGCGCGGCGGGAGCGGCGGACGCGGCCGCCACGAGCACCGGGACCCCCGCTCCCGAGGCGAGGTCCGCGGCGGCCAGCTTCGAGGCCATGCCGCCGGTCCCGACGGCGGCGCCGCCCGGCTTCGCGACCCGCACCTGCTCGAGGTCGGCGACCCCGTGCACCTCGTCGAGCATCAAGGCGCCCGGGCTGCGCGGGTCGTCGTCGTACACGCCGTCGACGTCGGAGAGCAGCACGAGGGCGTCGGCGCCGATGATGTGGGCGACGAGGGCCGCGAGCCGGTCGTTGTCGCCGAAGCGGATCTCGTCGGTCGCCGTGGTGTCGTTCTCGTTCACCACGGGCACGACGCCGAGCCCGAGCAGGCGCTCGAAGGTGCGCTGCGCGTTGCGGTAGGGGGCGCGACGCACGACGTCGTGACTGGTCAGCAGCACTTGCCCGACGACGCGGTGGTGGCGGGCGAAGGCAACGGCGTAGGCGCGGGTCAGGTGGAGCTGCCCGACCGACGCGGCCGCCTGCTGGGTCGCGAGGTCGCGGGGCCGGCGCGGGAGCCCGAGCGGGGCGAGCCCGGCCGCGATGGCACCCGAGGACACCAGCACCACCTGGGTCCCGGCTGCCACCCGCCCGGCGACCGCGTCGACCAGGGCGTCCAGCCGCGAGACGTCGAGCCCGCCCGACACGCTCGACAGCGACGACGAGCCGACCTTCACCACCAGCCGCCGCGCCCCGGCGACGGTCTCCCGCGCGGTCACGCGTCGTCCCACACGGCGTCGTCGTCGAGGTAGCCCTCGCCGCCGTCCGCCCAGCTCGGCACGCCCAGCTCGACGTCGTCGCGGTGACGGCGCCGCTCCTTCCTCGCGGCCTTGCGCTCGGCGGCGCTGGCGCGCTCGGCATACCCGGCGCCGTCGACCCGCGCGTCGGTCCCGCGGTTGCCCTGCACCACCCCGCCGCCCAGCGCGGCGACTCCGGCCGGCGTGGACGGCTCCCAGTCGAAGGTGTGGACGCCGATGGTGACCAAGTCCCCGGGCCGCGCGCCCGCCTCGGCGAGGGCCTCCTCGACGCCGAGGCGCGCGAGCCGGTCCGCGAGGTAGCCCACGGCCTCGTCGTTGGCGAAGTCGGTCTGGCGGACCCAGCGCTCGGGCTTGTCGCCGCGGACGCGCCACGCGGGACCGTCGGCGGGGTCGATGTCCTCGCCGGTGTCCGGCTCGACGGTGAACCCCGAGTCGTCGACGGCGGTGGGGCGCAGCACGGTGCGATGCGGCGCGGCCGTGCTCACCGCGCTCGCCCGCGTCTGTTCCACGGCGCTCGCCATGAGGAACGTCAGCTCGCGCAGGCCGGTGTGGGCCGCCGTCGAGATCTCCACGACCGGCCAGCCGAACGCCTCGACGTCGGGACGCACCAGATCGGCCAGCTCGGCGGCGTCGGGTACGTCGACCTTGTTCAGCGCGACGATGCGGGGCCGCGCGCTCAGGTCCGTGCCCAGGTCCGGATGACGCAGCGCCGGGGTGTACGAGGCCAGCTCGTGCTCCAGCGCGCGGATGTCCGAGACCGGGTCGCGGTCGGTCTCGAAGGTGGCGCAGTCGACGACGTGCACGAGCACCGAGCACCGCTCGATGTGGCGCAGGAAGTCCAGGCCGAGGCCCTTGCCGTCGGAGGCGCCGGGGACGAGCCCGGGGACGTCGGCGACGGTGAACGTGACCTCCCCCGCGCTGACCACCCCCAGGTGCGGGGTGAGCGTGGTGAACGGGTAGTCCGCGACCTTCGGCTTCGCCGCGGACAGCGCGCTGACCAGCGACGACTTGCCCGCGCTGGGGAACCCGAGCAGCCCGACGTCGGCCATCGAGCGCAGCTCGAGCACCAGGTCCAAGGTCTCGCCGGGCTCGCCGAGCAGCGCGAAGCCGGGAGCCTTGCGGCTCGGGCTCGCCAGCGCGGCGTTGCCCAGCCCGCCGCGCCCGCCGCGGGCGGCCACGAAGCGGGCACCGGGCCCGGTGAGGTCGCCGAGCACCTCACCGTCCGTGTCGAGGACGACCGTGCCCTCGGGGACGGCGAGCTCGACGTCCTCGGCTCCCGCGCCGTTGCGGAAACTGCCCATCCCGGGGCGGCCGTTCCCGGCGACGGCGTGCGGGCGGTGGTGGAAGTCGAGCAGCGTGTGGACGCCGGGGTCGACGACGAGGACGACGTCTCCCCCGCGCCCGCCGTTGCCGCCGTCCGGCCCGCCCAGCGGGACGAACTTCTCGCGGCGCACGGAGGTGCAGCCGTGGCCGCCCGCTCCGGCGGTCACGTGCAGCGTCACGCGGTCGACGAACCGCGCCATGGCCCATCCTTCCCCACGAACACAGCCTCTCCTGGAACAGACGACGAGGGGCGGACCCGATCGGGCCCGCCCCTCGCCGGTGGAACTGGTGTGTCGGCCGAGGATCAGGCCTCGACCGGCACGATGTTGACGTTCTTGCGCCCCGCCTTGTGGCCGAACTGCACGGCGCCGGCGACCAGTGCGAACAGCGTGTCGTCCCCGCCGCGGCCGACGCCGACACCCGGGTGGAACTTGGTGCCACGCTGGCGGACCAGGATCTCGCCGGCCTTGACGACCTGGCCGCCGTAGCGCTTGACCCCGAGACGCTGGGCGTTCGAGTCGCGACCGTTGCGGGAGCTGGACGCACCCTTCTTGTGAGCCATGGTGTGTCGCTCCCCTACTTCGAGATGCCGGTGATCTCGACCTGGCTGTAGCGCTGGCGGTGGCCGAGGCGCCGCTTGTAGCCGGTCTTGTTCTTGTACTTCAGAATCTTGATCTTCGGGCCCTTGGCTTCACCGACGATGTTCCCGGTGATCGAGACCTTCGCGAGGTCGTCGGCCGAGGAGAGGACGGTCGACCCGTCGACGACCAGGATCGGCTGGAGGTCGACCGAGTCGCCGTCCAGGAGCTCCACGTCGACGACGTCGCCGACCGCGACCTTGTACTGCTTGCCGCCGGTCTTCACGATCGCGTACATCTCGGACGCAGGCTCCTGTCGTGCTGGACGTCTGTCTGGTTCACGGGAGGGCCCACGCTCACGCGGAGCGGGCGCCTCACCGCGCGCAGGGACTCGACACCCCTGCGCTGCTGGCGACCACGATACCCGCCGCCGCGGCCACCCCGGGCGCCGGGGTGGCCGCGGCCGGGCGGGCTCAGCTCCCGCCGACCCCCACCGGCGGCCCCGCAGGGCGGGAGGCGGCCCGGCGCCGGCGTCGCCCGGGTGTCGTCGGGGCGGCATCGTCGTCGGCGGCGGGGGCCGGCGTGTCCGGCTGGTCGGGCTCCTCGCTCACGGGCGCCGCGGGGTCCACCGGCGGCGCGGACGGCCCGTCCGACCTGTCGACCGGGACCTCGGAGGTCCCGACGGCGGGTGCGGGCGCCTCGGGTGCGACGCCGGGCGTGTCCGGTTGGTCCGGCTCCTCGCTGACGGGTGCGGCGGGCGTGGCCGGCTGGTCCGGCTCCTCCTCGGCCTGGGCCGCCTGCCGGCGGGTGTGGGCGAGCTCGGCGGGGCTCGGGACCGGTCCGGTGAGCCCGTTCGGGGAGGCCGGGCCCGCGGTCGCCGAGGCCGCCACGGTGCTCGGCATGCCGCCCTCGGAGGACGCCCCGCGCCGGCCACGACCACGGCGCCGCCCGGAGGCCGACCCGTTCTGCCCCGAGCCGTCCTGCTCCGAACCGTCCTGCCTCGAGGCGTCCTGCCCGGCCCCGTCCAGGCCCGACCCGTTCTGGCCTCCGCGCCCGTGGTCGTGCCCGCCCGACACCGGCTCGGTGTGGACGATCACCCCGCGACCCTTGCAGTGCTCGCAGGGCGTGGAGAACTCGTCGAGCAGGCCCTGGCCCACCCGCTTGCGGGTCATCTGCACGAGGCCGAGCGAGGTGACCTCCGCGACCTGGTGGCGCGTGCGGTCGCGCCCCAGGCACTCGGTGAGCCGGCGCAGCACCAGGTCGCGGTTGGATTCCAGGACCATGTCGATGAAGTCGATGACGATCATGCCGCCGATGTCGCGCAGCCGCAGCTGGCGCACGACCTCCTCGGCGGCCTCGAGGTTGTTGCGGGTCACCGTCTCCTCGAGGTTGCCCCCGGAGCCGGTGAACTTGCCGGTGTTGACGTCGACCACGGTCATGGCCTCGGTGCGGTCGATCACCAGCGTGCCGCCCGAGGGCAGCCACACCTTGCGGTCGAGCGCCTTCACCAGCTGCTCGTCGATCCGGTACGCACCGAACACGTCCTCGGGCCCGATGTGGCGCGACAGCCGCGGCGCCAGCTCCGGAGCGACGTGGGAGATGTAGCCCTCGAGGGTCTCCCAGGCCTGCTCGCCGGAGACGACGAGCGAGGAGAAGTCCTCGTTGAACATGTCGCGCACGACCCGGATCAGCAGGTCGGGCTCCTCGTGCACCAGGGTCGGCGGCTTCGGCTTGCCCTTGCCACCTTCAGCCGCCTCGCGCCCGGTCTTCTCGATGACCTCCCACTGGGCGGCCAGCCGGCGCACGTCGCGCTCGAGCTCGGCCTCCTCGACGCCCTCGGCGGCGGTCCGGATGATCACGCCGGCCTCGGAGGGCACGATCCGCTTGAGGATGTCCTTGAGCCGCTTGCGCTCCGGCTCGGGCAGCTTGCGGCTGATGCCGGTCGCACCGCCGCCGGGCACGTAGACGAGGAACCGCCCGGGCAGGCTGATCTGGGTGGTCAGTCGCGCGCCCTTGTGCCCCACCGGGTCCTTGGTGACCTGGACCAGCACGCTGTCGCCGGAGGAGAGCGCCTGCTCGATCTTGCGCTGCTTGCCCTCGAGGCCCGAGGCGTCCCAGTTGACCTCGCCGGCGTAGAGCACCGCGTTGCGCCCGCGCCCGATGTCGACGAACGCCGCCTCCATCGAGGGCAGCACGTTCTGCACCCGGCCGAGGTAGACGTTGCCGACCATCGAGTTCTGGCCGCTGCCGGCGACGAAGTGCTCGACGAGCACGCCGTCCTCGAGCACGCCGATCTGGTTGCGGTCGGCCTGCTGGCGTACGACCATGGTCCGCTCGACGGCTTCGCGGCGCGCCAGGAACTCCGACTCGGAGAGGATCGCCGGGCGACGACGGCCCTGCTCGCGGCCGTCTCGGCGGCGCTGACGCTTGGCTTCGAGACGCGTGGAGCCCTTGACGCCCTTGACCTCGTCGTCGCCCGAGCGCTTCCTGGGCTCACCCTCGGCCTTCTCGCGGACGTGGGTGACGGTGTTCGGCGGGTCGTCGCCCGGCGAGGCGTCCCCGGAGTCGTCCGAACTGCGACGGCGACGGCGACGGCGGCGCCGCGAGGACGCGGACGACGACCCGTCGGCCGCTTCGCCGTCCTCCGAGCCGTCCGACCCCTCCGCGGAGCCGGCGTCGGTCTCGTCGTCCCCCTCGTCCGAGTCGTCCGAGGCGTCCGAGGCGTCCGAGGCGTCCGAGTCCTCGGTGTCGTCGTCGGTCCCGTCGCCCTCGGGCGAGTCCTCGCCCGATTCGTCGTCCGCGCCGCCCCGGCCCCGGCCACGACCCCGGCGTCCCCGGCGGCGGCGCCGGCGTCCCGACTCCTCGTCGCCGTCGGCATCGGCGGCGCCGGACGTCTCGGACCCGGCCGAGGACTCCTCGGCCTCCTCGGCCTCACCGGACCCGGCGTCGGTCGCCTCCTCCGCGTCGGGCCCGGTGGGTCCGGTGGATTCGGCGGTCTCGTCGGGGGTCACGACGCCGGAGGACCGGCTGCCGCGGCGACGTCGACGCCCGCCCGACTCGCCGTCGGGCGTGGTCGTGTCCGGGGCCAGGAAGAGCGCCGCCGGCGCGGAGGGCGCGGCCGGGATCGCCCCGGTAACCTGCCCTGGGTCCGGCTCGGAGGCCGCGGCGGGCGGTTCCGGGACGGCCTCGGGCTCCGAGGTGTCCCGGGGCGACGGCTCGGCCGGGGGCGGCGCCTCCGTCGGGAAGAACTCGCCCACGACGCGGGTCACCGTGGTGCGATCGACGCTGGACTGGGCGCTGCGCGCGGCCACGTCGAGCCGCGCCAGCACCGCCAGCACCTCGCGGCTGGACGAACCGACCAGGCGGGCGAGCGCGTGCACCCGCAGCTTGTCGGGCAGCGCCGCCAGCGCCGCGTCGTCGGGACGACCCGACGACGATGAGCCGGCCAGAGGGGGAGCACTGCGCAGAGCCTCGTACTCGGACATGCAACTCCTTCGGCCCCCGGGCGCGACCTCCCGGTCGCGGCCGCACGAGGGCATCGCGTGGTCTCGCCTGGCGGCCTCCGGTACTGGGGGGTACCGACGGCCACCGGAAATCGTCGGGCGCTCGCGCTGGGGGCGGCGGCGACCCGGTCGGGCCCCGCGCCGTCCTCAGACCGGGCGGTCCTCGCCGGCGTGCCGCTCGGGGTCGGGCGTGCGACGGGTCGTCGCGCGGTCCACCTCGAGTGGATCGAGCAGCTCTCCGCTCGCGCCGAGCCGGCCCTGCGCCGTCCGCGTCGCGGTGACGGGGACAGGCGGCTCCAGCCCGGCGACGGTGCGCAGCGCGCTCACCACGTCGTCGGGTCGCACGGCCGGCGTGGTGTGCCGTACGACCGCCGACAGTGTCCCACACCGCGGCGTGCGCGGCCGGGCACGGCGGTCGGTGACCTCGGGCGTGGCGCTCGCCGCGTCCTCGATCGGGTCACCTGACGGCCGTGCGCCGTCTCCCGACGCTTCATTCCCCGATCGTGCATCGGCCGGGCGACGGTCGTCGAGAGCGTCGGTGACGTCGGTGACGTCGACCCGCACCAGCGCCGCGCGGACGTCGAGCGTGCGAGGGCCGTTCTTGGTCATCCGCTCGACCTCGACGGCCGGGGCCGCCTCGAGCGCCGCGGCGGCCTCCGCGAGACGGGCCGGGTCCACCCCGGGCATCTCGATCCGCCAGACGGAGGTGTCGATGCGGTCCGCCAGCGCGCCGGGTCCGGCACGCACCACGTCCAGCACCGACAGGCCCTCCGGCAGCACCGCGTCGACCTCGCGGGCCACCGCGAGCGGGTCGAGATCCTCGGTCAGCCCGATCTCGACGAACTCGGCCTCGCTGGCCGCTCCCGTCGGCGCGGCGCCGATCCAGGAGAGCCGCGGGTGCGGGCTGAACCCGTGCGAGAGCGACACCGGCACCCCGGCCCGGCGCAGCGCCCACTCCATCGCGCGCGCCACGTCGCGGTGCGAGCTGAACCGCGCCCGGCCCCGTTTGGCGAACCGCATGCGGACCCGTCCGACCGTGGGTGCCGAGGGATGCGCCGCCGCGCCGCCCCGGCTCACGTGCCGGCTCCGCCGGAGAGCGCAGGGTTGCGCACGGGCGTCGACGTCCGGCTCTCGACCGGCGTCAGCGGGAGCATCCGGCCGACCGAGACCATCTCGCCGCCGGTCGGGCCGATCTGGATCTCGGTCCCCATCTGCGGGCAGACGCCGCAGTCGAAGCACGGCGTCCAGCGGCAGTCGTCCTGCTCCCGGGAGTCCAGCGCGTCCTGCCAGTCGTCCCACAGCCAGCCGCGGTCGAGCCCGGAGTCGAGGTGGTCCCACGGCAGGATCTCGTGCTGGTCGCGCTCGCGCGTCGTGAACCAGCCGAGGTCGACGCCGTACGGCACGAGCTCGCTCGCCGCGGCCGCCTCCCACCGCTCGAAGGAGAAGTACTCGCTCCAGCCGTCGAAGTGCCCGCCGTCGCGCCACACGGCCTCGACCACCCGACCCACCCGGCGATCGCCCCGCGAGAGCAGTCCCTCGATCAGCGAGGGCTGGCCGTCGTGGTAGCGCAGGCCCACGTTGCGCCCGAGGGAGCGATCGGAGTTGATCGCCTCACGCAGCTTCCGCAGACGGGTGTCGACGACGTCGGGCGCGGCCTGCGCGGCCCACTGGAACGGCGTGTGCGGCTTGGGGACGAAGGCGCCGATCGAGACGGTGGCCCGCACGTCGCCCCGCCCGGCGGCCGTGCGCCCGGCGCGGATCACCTCGTGGGCCATCGTCGCGATCTGCAGCACGTCGGCGTCGGTCTCGGTCGGCAGACCGCACATGAAGTAGAGCTTCACCTGCCGCCACCCGTGCTCATAGGCGGTCGACACGGTCCGGATGAGCTCCTCCTCGGAGACCATCTTGTTGATGACGCGCCGCAGCCGCTCGGAGCCGCCCTCCGGGGCGAACGTCAGGCCCGACCGGCGCCCCGAGCGCGTGAGCTCCTCGGCGAGCTCGACGTTGAACGCGTCCACCCGCGTCGAGGGCAGGGAGAGCCCGGTCCCGGTGCCCTCGTACCGGTCCGCGAGCCCCTTGGCGATCTCGCCGATCTCGGAGTGGTCCGCCGAGGAGAGGGACAGCAGGCCCACCTCGGAGTAGCCCGAGGCCGCCAGACCCTGCTCGACCATCTCGCTGACGCCGCGCTTGGAGCGCTCGCGCACCGGGCGGGTGATCATGCCGGCCTGGCAGAAGCGGCACCCCCGCGTGCAGCCCCGGAAGATCTCGACGCTCATCCGCTCGTGCACGGTCTCGGCCATCGGGACCAGCGGCTGCTTCGGGTAGGGCCAGTCGTCGAGGTCGGACGTCGTGCGCTTGTGGACGCGGGCCGGCGCCGCCGGGCTCGTGGGGCGCACCGCGGCGATCGCCCCGTCGTCGCCGTACTCGACCGCGTAGAGGCCCGGCACGTACACCCCGGGCACCGCGGCGAGACGCTCCAGCGTGGCCCGCCGGTCGAGGCCCTCGGCCTTCGCGGCCGCGACGGTGTCGGTGATCTCCCCGACGACCTCCTCGCCGTCGCCGAGTGCGACGAGGTCGACGAAGTCCGCGATCGGTTCCGGGTTGAACGCCGCGTGCCCGCCGGCGAGCACCAGCGGGTGCTCGACCGTGCGCTGCGCCGCGTGCAGCGGGACGCCGGCGAGGTCGAGGATGTCGAGCAGGTTCGTGTAGCCGAGCTCGGTCGAGAACGAGACGCCGAGGACGTCGAACGCGGCGACAGGACGGTGCGCGTCGACGGTGAACTGCGGGACCCCGTGCTCGCGCATCAGCGCGGCGAGGTCCGGCCAGACCGCGTAGGTGCGCTCGGCGAGGGCGTCGGGCCGCTCGTTGAGGACCTCGTAGAGGATCATGAGGCCCTGGTTGGGCAGCCCCACCTCGTAGGCGTCGGGGTAGCAGAGCGCCCAGTGGACCTGCGCGTCCTCCCACGGCGTCACCGTCGCGTTGCGCTCGCCACCCACGTACTGCACGGGCTTGCGGACCCGCGGCAGCAGCGGCTCGAGCCGGTCCCAGACCGGCTCGGGCGCGCCACGGGTCGGGGCTTCGAGGGACATGCGACCCAGGGTAAGGGTCAGCCGAACCAGAGCTTGATCTCGCGCTCGGCCGACTCGGCGGAGTCCGAGCCGTGCACGATGTTCGACCCGGTCTCCAGCGCGAGGTCCCCCCGCAGCGAGCCGGGTACCGCCTTCTCCACCGGGTCGGTGCCGCCCGCGATCTGCCGGAACGCCGCGATCGCCCGCGGCCCCTCGACGATCATGGCCGCGACCTGGCCGGAGGTGATGAACTCGATCAGCTCGCCGAAGAACGGGCGCTCGGCGTGCTCGGCGTAGTGCTGCTCGGCCAGCGAGCGATCCACGGTCTTGAGCTCGAGCGACGCCAGGCGCAGACCCTTGCGCTCGATGCGCGTGATCACCTCACCGATCAGGCCGCGCTGCACGCCGTCGGGCTTCACCAGCACCAGGGTGCGCTCGTCGGACACGGCGCTCCTCTCCCCTCGATTCCACTGTTCAGACGGGCAGGAGCCTACTGAGACCTCCGTCGCACACCCCGTCCGGGCCCGGGGGGCGCGGCAGCTTCGCCGGGTGCGGCCGCCGACCCGCGGAGCCGGGTCCCACCGGTCCGCGGCGCGACGGAGCTCCGTGGCGAGGATGTCGACGGGCGCGGGCGCGGTCCGCGTGCCCCACAGCTCCGCGACGTCCTCGCGCACCTCCAGCACCTCCCACCCGACGACCGCGGCCGCGTCCCGGACGCCCGGCCGGTGCGCCGCACCGAGCCGTACCCCGGGCCACGCCAGCGCAAGCTCCGCGACTCTCCTCCCCTCCCCGTCCAGCAACCGCTGCGCCACCAGGGGCACCTCCAGCCCCCGCGCGAGGAGTCCGACCCGCAGCCGCGACCCCCGGGGCGACGGACTCCGCGGATCGACCCACGCGAGCGCCTCGTCCGCCCGACCCACATCCCGCTCCCCCGCGTGGTCGGCGGCCGCCGCCCGGACGGCCGCCAGGTCCGTCCCCGTCGCCCGCAGCAGGGCGTCGACCACGACGACGGCCTCGCCCTGCGGGAGCCATCGGGCCAGGTCCAGGGCGGTGCGTGCCGGCGTCGTGACGCGGGTGCCGTCGACGACGGTCGTCTCGCCGTCCCGCAGGCGCCCCCGCCGAAGCCGCACGCCGGGGCAGGACCGCACCCCGCGCTCGTCGACCAGGAGGTCCACCGTGACGTCGGCCGGCGCGACGTCGAGGCCCCAGACCGCCGCCGCGGCGAGGCCGGCGACGACGCCACGCGGGCGCGCCAGTACAGCGCCGGCGGCACGCGGAGCCATCGTGACGAACGCCCCGGCGGCCACCGAGACGCCGGGGAACAGCGGGACGTACTCGCCGTTCCCGATGTGGTGCCTCGTGAGGGCGCGGGAGGCGATGGCGTCGGCGTGCCGGAACGGACGTCTCGTGAACACGGGGCTTCGACGCCGCCCGAGGCGCGTCCGTTCCCCCGCGATCTCCGCCTGCACGCGCCGCTCGGGGGCGGCCGCTGGCGCCGGCCGGATCGCCGCCGCGGCCACTAGGCAGTTGACCATGGAATCAGGCACAGCCGCGCTGTGCCGATTTCCATGATCAACTGCCTAGCGACGCGCGTCGGAGTGGTCACCGGCACCGGCACCGCGCCGCCTCGGGGCCGCCGGCGCTCACTCCGTCGGCCACGCCGCCTGGCGACGGATCACCTCGCGACGCATCCAGAGCATCAGCGCCCACACCAGGCAGAAGATCACGCCCATGATGCCGAGGGAGGCCGAGAGCACGAAGCCCAGCAGCATGAGCACCTGCAGCCCCACCGCGAACGCGAGGCCCCACGGGCGCAGGATGACCACGCAGCCGACGATCATCCCGACGGTCAGCACGAGGACCAGGGCCAGCTTGAGCGGGGTGATCCCGCCCTCCACCCGCGCCATGACCGGCAGGACCAGCGGCACCGCGATCGCCTCGAGGACGAGGCAGGCGCTGGCGGGCCCACGGAAGGCGCGGCGGGCGTCGGGCGGGCGCGCCACGGACTGCTGCTCGCTCACGCCGGCTCCCGCCCCAGGAGCGTCCGGGCCTCGCCGGCGGCGACCACCGACCCGATGACGAGCACCCCGCCCCCGGCGACCGGCTCCTCGTCGTCGGAGGTCTCCTCGGCCATCCCGATCGCGGTCTCGAGCGCGGCGTCCATCCGGGTCTCGACGACGACCCGCTCGGCGCCGAAGCGTCCGACGGCGAGGCCGCCGAGCTCGTCGGGGTCGAGGGCACGCCGGGAGGACATGCCGGTCACGACGATCTCGTCGAGCACCGGTTCCAGGGCGGCGAGGATCCCGTCGGCGTCCTTGTCGGCCATGATCGCGACGACGCCGACCAGCTTGCGGAAGGAGAACTCCTCGCGGACCGCACCGGCCACCGCCGCGGCCCCGTGCGGGTTGTGCGCGGCGTCGACGACGACGGTCGGTGCCGAGCGCAGCCGCTCCAGCCGGCCGGGGACGCGCACCGCGGCGAACGCGTCGCGGACGGCGTCGATGTCGAGGCGTCGCGACGCCCCGGCCCCGAAGAACGCCTCGACCGCGGCGAGCGCGAGCGCGGCGTTGCCCGCCTGGTGCTCGCCGAAGAGCGGCAGGTAGATGTCGTCGTACTCGCCCGCGAGCCCCTGCAGGCGCAGCGACTGCCCGCCGACGGCGACCGAGCGCTCCAGCACCCCGAACTCGGCGCCCGCGCGGGCCACCTCGGCGTCGACCTCGACGGCGCGCTCGAGGAGCACCTGCGCGACCTCCGGTGCCTGCGCGGCGAGCAGCGCCACCGAGCCCGGCTTGATGATCCCGGCCTTCTCCCCCGCGATCCCCCGGATGTCCGACCCCAGGTAGTTCATGTGGTCCAGGCCGATCGGGGTGATCGCGGCGACGGTCGCGTCCGCGACGTTGGTGGCGTCCCAGGAGCCGCCCAGCCCGGTCTCGACGACGGCGACGTCGACCGGGGCGTCGGCGAAGGCCGCGAACGCCATCGCGGTGAGCACCTCGAACTTCGAGCAGTGCACGCCGTCGAGCGCGTCCCGCGCCTTGTCGACCACGCCCACATAGGGCGCGATCTCCCGCCAGGTCTCCACGTAACGCCGCGCGGAGATCGGCCGGCCGTCCAGGGCGATGCGCTCGGTGACCCGCTGCAGGTGCGGGCTGGTGTAGCGCCCCGTGCGCGGCCCGATGCGGGTGAGCAGGGCGTCGACCATGCGTGTGACCGAGGACTTGCCGTTGGTCCCCGCGACGTGGATCACGGGGTAGGCCCGCTGCGGCTCGCCCAGGACGTCGCACAGCGCGCGGATGCGCTCGAGCGAGGGCTCGATCCGGGTCTCGGGCCACCGCCGGTCGAGCTCGGCCTCCACCTCGCGCAGCGCGGCGAGGTCCTCGGGGCCGTCGTGCTCGGCCTCACCGAGCGCGTCGGGGTCGGGGCCGGTGCGCACCAGGGCGTCCGCCATGGCCGCGCCGCCCGGCGTCGCGTCACCACCCGCCGCGGCCAGGAGCTGCGCGATCTCGTCGGGGTCGGTGTCGCCGGCGGCGTCGCCGTCGGGAACGGCCCAGGGCTCGTACCGCATCACCGGCCGATCCTACGGGTGGGTGAGACCATGGAGCCGAGCCGTGAGGTGGGAGTGCAGATGGGACGAGTAGCCAGATGGGACGGGTAACCGTGCGGCGCCCGGTGGTGCGGGTCCGCGAGCAGGGCGTGCACCGTCGTCCGGACGCGCTGGCCGCCGAGGAGCCGCTGGAGATCCGGGTGGACGGCCGTCCGCTCGCGGTCACGATGCGCACGCCCGGTCACGACGTCGAGCTCGCCCACGGCTTCCTGCTGACCGAGGGCGTGATCACCTCCGTCGAGGACATCGACACCGCCCGCTACTGCGACTCGCTCGACGAGACCGGGCGGAACACCTACAACGTGCTCGACCTCGCCCTCGCCCCCGGCGTCGCCCCGCCCGACGACTCCGTCGAGCGGCGCTTCTACACGACGTCGTCGTGCGGGGTCTGCGGCAAGGCCTCGCTCGAGGCCGTGCGCACCCGCACCGCGTTCCCGCCCGAGAAGGACGAGGTGGAGTTCCCGGCCGAGGTGCTCTTCGGGCTCCCAGACGCCCTGCGCGCCGCCCAGAAGGTGTTCGACTCCACCGGCGGGCTGCACGGCGCCGGCCTGTTCACCGCCGACGGCACCCTCCTCGCGGTCCGGGAGGACGTCGGGCGGCACAACGCCGTCGACAAGGTCCTCGGCCACGCCCTGCTCACCGGCGGGGTCCCGGCCGCCGGTACGGTCCTCATGGTCTCGGGCCGGGCGTCGTTCGAACTGACCCAGAAGGCCGTGATGGCGGGGGTGCCCGCCCTGGCCGCGGTGTCGGCGCCCTCGTCGCTCGCGGTCGAGATGGCGGACGACGCGGGGATGACGCTGGTCGGTTTCCTGCGCGGCCGCTCGATGAACGTCTACACGGGAGAGTCCCGGGTCGTCGGCCTCGACGACGAGGCACCATGAGGGGGTCGAGCACGGCGACCGGCGGCTCGGGAGCACCGGTGTGACAGGTGGGGTGCGGGGGCCGATGCCGCGACTGACCCGTCGGCAGCTCCTCGTCGGTGGCGCCGGCGTCATCGGCGCCGGGGCCCTCGCGGCCGGGGCCGTCTCCCTCGCCGGGTCGGTGGAGACGCCCGCACCGCTGCCGCAGCGGGTTCGCGCGCCCGGACGTCCCGCCCGGGGCGCGCAGGCCGACACGACGGTGGAGTGGGTGCGCTCGGTGGCGCGCAACCGCTCCGTGCGGCTCGTCATCAGCTCCCCGGCCGGCCGGGACCGTGGTGCGCTCCCGCTCTGCGTCGGGCTGCACGGGCTCGGGGGCAACGCGCTGTGGTGGGGCGACCCGGGCATGCGCAGCGCCCTCGGCGCCGCCTGGGCCTCCGGCGTCCCGGGCTTCACGGTCGCGGCGCTCGACGGCGGCGACAGCTACTGGCACGCGTTCCGCCCCGGGGACGATCCGATGCGCATGCTGCTCGACGAGCTGCCGGTCTGGATGACCCATCGCGGGGTCGCGCGGGACACCCGGGGCACGCCGGTGCTCGCGGCGGGCGTGTCGATGGGCGGCGCCGGCGCGCTGATGTACGCCCGCGAACGGGTGCACCGCCACGACCCGGTGCGCGCGGTGGCCGCGATGTCGCCGGGGCTGTTCACCGACTGGCGAGTGGCCGCCAGGCGACCCTTCGCCGGCATCTCCGACTGGAGCGCCAACGACCCGCTGCGCTTCTACCCCGAGCTCGCCGGCGTCCCGACGGGGATGTGGTGCGGCGACAAGGACGCGTTCGCCGACCCGGTGCGCCGCTACGTCGCCCTCGCGCACCCCGAGTTCTCCCGGATCAGCCCGGGCCGCCACGACGGCACCTACATCGGCTCGATCCTGCCGCAGGTGTTCGCCTTCCTCGGCGCCCACGCGGCGCCGCCGGCGCTCCCGCTCGCCCAGCCGGTGCGGCAGACGGCCTACCCGCACCTCTAGCGCGGGGCCACCGCGCGGCCCGGCGGCCCGGGCCGCTCAGGCGGACTTGTCGCGCCGCTCCCGACGGGCCGGCTGGCGCGGCACGATCGTCGGGTTCACGTTCTCCCTCACCGTCTGCTCGGTGACGACGACCTTCGCGACGTCGTCCCGGCTCGGGATGTCGTACATGACGGGGTTGAGGACCTCTTCCATGATCGCCCGCAGGCCACGCGCGCCGGTGCCGCGCAGGATGGCCTGGTCGGCGATCGCCCCGAGCGCGTCCTGGTCGAACTCGAGCTCGACCCCGTCCATCTCGAAGAGCTTCTGGTACTGCTTCACCAGCGCGTTGCGCGGCTCGGTGAGGATCTGCACGAGGCTCGGCTTGTCGAGGTTCGACACCGAGGCCATCACCGGCACGCGGCCGATGAACTCGGGGATGAGGCCGAACTTGATGAGATCCTCGGGCATGGTGTCCCCGAACGACTCCGCGGACTCCATCTCGGCCTTGGAGCGGATGTCCGCGCCGAACCCGAGGCCGCCGCGGCCCACGCGCTCGGCGATGATCTTCTCGAGGCCCGCGAACGCCCCCGCCACGATGAACAGCACGTTCGTCGTGTCGATCTGGATGAACTCCTGGTGCGGGTGCTTACGCCCGCCCTGCGGTGGCACCGACGCGGTGGTGCCCTCGAGGATCTTCAGCAGGGCCTGCTGGACGCCCTCGCCGGAGACGTCGCGCGTGATCGACGGGTTCTCCGACTTCCGCGCGATCTTGTCGACCTCGTCGATGTAGATGATGCCGGTCTCGGCGCGCTTGACGTCGTAGTCCGCGGCCTGGATCAGCTTCAGCAGGATGTTCTCGACGTCCTCGCCGACGTAGCCGGCCTCGGTGAGCGCCGTGGCGTCGGCGATCGCGAACGGGACGTTGAGCAGCTTCGCCAGCGTCTGGGCGAGGTACGTCTTGCCGCAGCCGGTGGGGCCGAGCATGAGGATGTTCGACTTCGCGAGCTCGACCGTGTCGTCATTGCGGGAGCTCTCGCGGTTCTTCTCGCCCGCCTGCACGCGCTTGTAGTGGTTGTAGACCGCGACCGAGAGCGTCTTCTTGGTGTCGTCCTGGCCGATGACGTACTGGTCGAGGAACTCGTGGATCTCGGTGGGCTTCGGGAGCTCGTCGAGCTTGACCTCACCGGCCTCGGCGAGCTCCTCCTCGATGATCTCGTTGCAGAGGTCGATGCACTCGTCGCAGATGTACACGCCGGGGCCGGCGATGAGCTTCTTGACCTGCTTCTGGCTCTTTCCGCAGAACGAGCACTTCAGCAGGTCCCCGCCGTCACCGATGCGTGCCATCGCAGCAGACCTCGTGTCCCATCCGGCGCACCCGGACGGTGCGCGCTGTCGTGATTGACCGTACCCGTCGACCCCGTCAGGACGGGAGTTCCCACGAGCCCGGCGATCGTGCTGGTCGGGTGCCCGGCGCTCCTCGGCGACTCGCCGTCCCGGCCGGGGGACGCGGTGGGCGGTCGGCGTGCGCCGCCCACCGCGCCGGGAGCGTCAGCGGTTGGCCGAGAGCTTCCGGCTCGCCACGACGTCGTCGATGAGGCCGTAGTCCTTGGCCTCCTCCGCGGTGAGGATCTTGTCGCGCTCGATGTCCTGGCGGACCTGCTCGGCGGTCCGGTTCGAGTGGGTCGCCAGCGTGGTCTCGAGCAGCCGGCGCATGCGGGTGATCTCGGCGGCCTGGATCTCCAGGTCGGAGGCCTGGCCGTAGAAGCCCTCGGTGGCGGGCTGGTGGATCATCACCCGGGCGTTCGGGACCGCCAGGCGCTTGCCCGGGGCCCCGGCGGCGAGCACCACCGCCGCGGCCGACGCGGCCTGCCCGAGGCAGACCGTCGCGATGTCGGGCCGGACGTACTGCATGGTGTCGTAGATCGCCATGAGCGCGGTGAACGAGCCGCCGGGCGAGTTGATGTACATGGTGATGTCGCGGTCCGGGTCGTTGGACTCCAGGAACAGCAACTGGGCCATGACGTCGTTCGCCGACGCGTCGTCGATCTGCACCCCGAGGAAGATGATCCGTTCCTCGAAGAGCTTGTTGTAGGGGTTGGACTCCTTGACGCCGTAGCTCGTCCGCTCGACGAACGACGGCAGGATGTAGCGCGACTCGGGCGAGGCCGGTGCACGGCCGCCCGGGACGTGGAGTTCACTCACGGGGCGTCTCCTCAGGCGCTCGTGCCGTTACCGCTGCTGCCGACGTCGGAAGCACGGTTGATGACGCTGTCGATGAGGCCGTACTCGACGGCCTCGTCGGGGTCGAACCAGCGGTCGCGGTCGGAGTCCTCGGTGATCTTCTCGACCGTCTGCCCGCTGCGCTCCGCGATCAGCTCGGCGAGCTGGCGCTTGAGCTTGCGCATCGACTCCGCGCGGATCGTGATGTCGGTTTCGGTGCCGCCGAGGCCGCCGAGGGGCTGGTGCATCATGATCTGCGAGTGCGGCAGGGCGAAGCGCTTGCCGCGCGCCCCGGCGGTCGCGAGGAACTGCCCCATCGACGCCGCGAGACCCATGACGACGGTGGACACGTCGGGCTTGATGAGCTCCATCGTGTCGAAGATGGCCATGCCCGCCGAGACCGACCCGCCGGGCGAGTTGATGTACAGCGTGATGTCGGAGCTGTCGTCCTCCGCGGCCAGGAGGAGCAGCTGCGCGGAGATCTGGTTGGCGATCGCGTCGTCGACCTGCTGGCCCAGGACGATGATGCGCTCCCGCAGGAGTCGCTCGTAGACCGAGTCGTTGAGCGTCATCGACCCGCCGGCGGAACGCATGACCGCCCCGGACGGGTCGGAGAGGTGCTGACTCACCTGTCCCTGCTTTCCTCGAATGGGTTGCTGACGTTGGGGGTCGGACGCCGAGCGGTGCCCGCGTCGATCGCCACCGACACTAACGACCGCGGAAGGCCCGGACGTCCCTCGCCGGGCCGTGTTCGCTCACGGCTCACCGGACGACCCCGGGAGGGTGGGCCCGGGTCAGGCCGGCGGGGCGGAGGAGGCACCCGCGGTGGCCTCCTCGTCGGCCACGACGACGGCGTCCTCGTCGGCCTCGTCCTCCCCGGACGCGAGGGTCGCCGTCTCGTCGGCGACCTCGGCGGCCATCTCGTCGTCCTCGGGCGTCGCGGAACCGAACAGCTCGGAGAGGTCGACCTCCTCGCCGTCGGGCCCGGTGATCGTGGCGGCCTGCACGACAGAGGCCAGGGCCTTGCCGCGACGGACGTCGGCGAAGATGGCACCGAGCTGGTTGGCCTGCTGCGCCTGCTGGATGTACTCCTCGGGGCTGATCCCGAAGCGCTGCGCCTGCATGAAGATGCGCTCCATCAGCTCCTGCTGGTCGACCTGCACCTCGGCCTTCTCGGCGATCTCGTCCAGCAGCAGCTGGGTCTTCACCGCCTGCTCGGCGTTGGTGCGCAGCTCGGCGTCGAACTCCTCGCGGGTCTGGCCCTGCGACTCGACGTACTGCGTGAGGCGGTCCTCGTCGTGGTCGAACTCGTGCACCGCCTCGTGGGCGCGCACCTCGACCTCCTGCTCGACGACGGACTCGGGGACCGGGACGTCGGCGGCCTCGAGCAGCGCCTCGAGCACCTTGTCGCGCGCCTGGCCGGCCTGCTCCATCTTCTTGACGCGGCCCTGGCGCTCGCGCAGGTCGGCCTTCAGCTCGTCGAGCGTGTCGAACTCGCTGGCCAGCTGGGCGAACTCGTCGTCGGCCTCGGGGAGCTGGCGCTCCTTGACCGTCTGCACCGAGACGGTGACCTCGGCCTCCTCGCCGGCGTGCTCACCGGCGACGAGCGTCGTCGTGAAGGTCTTGGTCTCGCCGGCCGACATGCCCTCGAGGGCCTCGTCGAGGCCCTCGATGAGCTGCCCGGAGCCGACCTGGTGGCTCATCCCGGAGGTCTGGGCCTCCTCGACCTCCTCGCCGTTCACCGTGGCCGACAGGTCGATCACCACGAAGTCGTCCGTCGCGGCGGGCCGCTGCACGCCGGTGAGCGTGCCGAAGCGCGCCTGCAGGCCCTTCAGCTGGTCGTCCACGTCGGAGTCGGTGACCTCGGCCGAGTCCACCGACACCGAGATCGACGAGTAGTCCGGCAGCTCGATCTCCGGCCGGACGTCGACCTCGGCGGTGAAGGCGATCTTGTCGCCGTCGTCGATCGAGGTCACCTCGATCTCGGGCTGCCCCAGCGGGGTGACCTGGGCCTCGCCGACGGCCTCGCCGTACTTCTGCGGCACCGCGGTGTTGACGACCTCCTCGAGGACGACACCGCGCCCGAGGCGCTGGTCGAGGATGCGCGCGGGAGCCTTGCCCGGGCGGAACCCGGGGATGCGGACCTGCTGGGCGATCTTCTTGTACGCCTGGTCGAAGGTCGGCTTGAGCTCGTCGAACGGCACCTCGACCGCGAGACGGACGCGCGTCGGCGACAGGTGCTCGACGGTGGACTTCACAGCTCGTTCTCCTCCAGGGCGGGATTGCCAACGCGGCCCGGGGACGGGGACGACAGGTGCTCCACACCCGGATCCCTCCAGGACCGCGGTGGTGTCGTCGGCACGTCGGCGCGCCCGCCCGGGCGTGGCGGCGAGTCTAGACGTGCGTCCCGACATCGTGCCGTGGCGGCCCTGAGCTGGGAGGACACCCCCGGTCCGCGCCTAGGGTGGGCGCCCGTGACCGACGAGCCGTGCCGACTCCCCCTGGCCCGCCTGGCCCTGGGCCTGGCCGCGCTCGGGCGGCCCTCCTACATCAACCTCGGCCGCGACGGGGTCCACCGCTCCCCCGACGAGATGCGCGCCCTCGCCCACGCGACCCTCGACGCCGCGTGGGACGCGGGGTTGCGCTGGTACGACGTCGCCCGCTCCTACGGCCGGGCGGAGGAGTTCCTGGGCTCGTGGTTCGCCGCGCGGCCCGGACGCCGCGCGGGCGCGACGGTCTCGAGCAAGTGGGGCTACCGCTACACCGCGGACTGGGATCCCGATGCCGAGGTCCACGAGGTCAAGGAGCACACGCTCGACCGGTTCCGGGCGCAGTGGACGGAGACGCTCGAGGCCCTCGGCGGCCCGCCCGACCTCTACCAGGTGCACTCGCTGACCACCGACTCGCCGCTCTTCGACGATCGGGCCCTGCTCGAGGCCCTCGCCGCCACCGGCGCCGAGCACGGCGTGCGGCTCGGGTTCTCGACCTCGGGCGCGGACCAGGGCGACGCGGTGCACCGCGGGCTCGCCCTCGCCGTCGGCGGCACGCGCGTGTTCACCGCGGTGCAGTCGACGTGGAACCTGCTCGAGCGCTCGGTCGGCGCGGCGCTGCACGAGGCCCACGACGAGGGCGCGCTCGTGCTGGTCAAGGAAGGGGTCGCCAACGGCCGGCTGGTCGTGGAGCCGCCGGCGGCCCTCGCCGCGGCCGCCGCCCGCCTGCGGGTCGGGCCGGACGCCGTCGCCCTCCGCGCGATCCTCGACCAGCCCTGGGCCGACGTCGTGCTCTGCGGCGCGGCCGGGCCCGAGCAGCTGCGGTCCAACCTCGCCGCGACGGGTGCCGCGCTCACCGACGACGAGCGCACCGCCCTCGCCGGGCTCGCCGAGCCGCCGGACGACTACTGGGCCCACCGCGGAGCCCTCCCGTGGGTGTGACCGCCCGGCCCGCCCGACCCAGGCTCCGTCCACACCCCCCGGTGACCTGACACCGATGTGGTTTTGCGACGGTGAGCGCCGTTCCCCGGCGTCGGGTCGGTGACGAGAGAAAGGGCAGCTCCCCATGGGCATGGTGCGCAAGGCCGGACGGGCGTTCGAGCGGGTCCTCGGGGTCTTCGACGTGATGGCGGGCTACGGCACGAAGCGCGGCCGTGGTCCCGCGGCGAAGGCGGTCGGGGGCCGCAGGCGCTGAGCGCCGGCGACCAGGGGTACCGAGCGCCCCGCCCGGGCACACTGCGGGTCAGTCCGTGATCACCGGAGGGAACCCGCCCGTGCCCGCCGTGCCCGCCCCGAGAACGAACGACTTCACCAACGCCTACCGCCACGGCTTCGTCCGCGTCGCGGCCGCCACGTGCAAGACCACCCTGGCGGACCCACCGGCGAACGCCGCGTCGCTGCTCGCGGTCGCCCGTGAGTGCCACGACGAGGCCGTGGGTCTGGTCGTCTTCCCCGAGCTGACGCTCTCGGGCTACTCGATCGAGGACCTGCTGCTGCAGGACACCCTCCTCGAGACGGTCGAGACCGCGCTCGGGGACGTGGTGGCCGCCTCGGCGGACCTGCTCCCGGTGCTCGTCGTCGGCGCCCCGCTGCGGCGTCGGCACCGCATGTACAACTGCGCGGTCGTCGTGCACCGCGGCCGCGTCCTCGGGGTCGCGCCGAAGTCCTACCTCCCCACCTACCGCGAGTTCTACGAGCGGCGGCAGGCTGCGTCCGGGGACGACCAGGGCGGCACGATCCGCCTGCTGGGCGCCGACGTCCCCTTCGGCCCGGACCTGCTCTTCGCCGCCGAGGACGTCCCGGGCTTCGTGCTGCACGCCGAGATCTGCGAGGACATGTTCGTGCCGGTGCCGCCCAGCGCGGAGGCGGCGCTGGCCGGGGCGACGGTGCTGGCGAACCTCTCCGGCAGCCCGATCACGGTGGGGCGCGCCGAGGACCGCCAACTGCTCGCGCGCTCGGCGTCCGCACGCTGCACGGCCGCCTACGTCTACGCCGCGGCGGGCGAGGGCGAGTCGACCACCGACCTGGCCTGGGACGGCCAGACGAGCATCCACGAGAACGGCTCGCTGCTCGCGGAGACCGAGCGCTTCCCGTCCGGCGAGCGGCACAGCGTCGCCGACGTCGACCTCGACGTGCTGCGCGCCGAGCGACTGCGGATGGGCACCTTCGACGACAACCGCCGCCACCACGAGGAGCGACTCGACCGGTGGCGCACGGTCTCGTTCACCCTCGACCCGCCGTCGGGCGACCTCGGGCTGCGCCGCGAGGTGGAGCGGTTCCCGTTCGTGCCCGCGGACCCGGCGCGCCTGGAGCAGGACTGCTACGAGGCCTACTCGATCCAGGTGTCGGGGCTCGAGCAGCGGATGCGGGCGCTGAACCAGCCGAAGATCGTCATCGGGGTCTCCGGCGGGCTCGACTCCACCCACGCGCTCATCGTCGCGGCCCGGGCCCTGGACCGCGCCGGGCGCCCGCGCAGCGACATCCTCGCCTTCACCCTGCCCGGCTTCGCGACCGGCGAACACACCAAGGGCAACGCCCAGCGGCTGTGCGAGGCGCTCGGGACGACCTTCACCGAGATCGACATCACCCAGAGCGCGCGGCTCATGCTGCGCAACCTCGACCACCCGTTCTCCCACGGCGAGCCGGACTACGACGTCACCTTCGAGAACGTCCAGGCCGGCCTGCGCACCGACCACCTCTTCCGCGCCGCCAACCAGCGCGGCGGCATCGTGCTCGGTACCGGCGACCTCTCTGAGATCGCGCTCGGGTGGTCGACCTACGGCGTCGGCGACCAGATGAGCCACTACAACGTCAACGGCGGCGTGCCGAAGACGCTCGTCCAGCACCTGATCCGCTGGGTGATCTCCTCCGGACAGTTCGACGACGCCGTCGGCGAGGTCCTGCAGTCGGTGCTCGACACCGAGATCACCCCGGAGCTCGTCCCCGCCACCGAGGACGACCCGGTGCAGTCCAGCGAGGAGAAGATCGGGCCGTACAACCTGCAGGACTTCAACCTCTACCAGGTGCTGCGCCACGGGTCGCGGCCGTCGAAGATCGCGTTCCTCGCTTGGCACGCCTGGCACGACGCCGAGGAGGGCCCCTGGCCGCCGAACTTCCCCGAGCACGACCGGGTCGCCTACCAGCTGCCGGAGAATCCGTCGCTGGCTCGAGGTGTTCGTCCAGCGCTTCTTCCAGTTCGCCCAGTTCAAGCGCTCGGCGATCCCGAACGGGCCGAAGGTGTCCGCCGGCGGCTCGCTCTCCCCCCGCGGCGACTGGCGGGCCCCGTCCGACTCCTCGGCGACCATCTGGCTGGACGAGATCGCCCGCGAGGTCCCCGAGGAGTGGCCGGCGCCCGCCCGCCGCCGGTGACGGCGCTGACCCGCGCGGCTACTGCTGGCGCTGGGCGAGGCCCTTGAGGCACCAGTCGCCCTTGGTCTCCCCGAGGACGAGCTCGGAGGGCAGCGTCTGGGTCTGCCCCTGGACCGACAGCGTCAGGTCGATCGGGGTGCGCGCCTCGGTGTCGATGAGGGTCGTGGTCGGGCCGGCCGGGGCCACCTTGGTGATGTATTGCAGCACCTGCGGCGAGAGCTGGGTGACCGGCTGACCGTTGGGGCCCTTGCAGGAGAGCGCGTCGAGCGCGCCGGCGTCCTTCGCGCTGAGCGCCTGGGTGACCTGGTTCGCGGTGTCCTGCGGGTCGCCGGGACCGAGCAGGTAGCCGGGCCACACCAGCGCACCGAGCAGCAGCGCCACGATCGCGCCGATGACGATGCCGCCGGCCGCGCCGAACGCGAAGCCCTTGCGCATCTCCCGCTTGTAAGCCTTGTCCTCGGCGTCGGCCCACTCCTCGTGGCCGTCGGCGGCCGACGTGGCCGCGGACGACGTGGCCGCGGACGACGTGGGCGCCGACGACGTGGGCGCCGACGGCGCGCCGGGCAACGTGGCCGCGGGCACCGTCTCCACGGTGTCGCCGCCACCCGGCTCGTCGGCACCCGAGGTCGTCCCGTGCGCGGTCTCGTCGGCCTTCTCGTCCGTGGTCGTCGCGTCGGCCGCCGGCGCGTCGCTGGTCGTCGCATCGACCGTCGTCGCGTCACCCGTCGTCGCATCGCCCGTCGTCGCGTCACCCGTCGTCGCGTCGCCCGTCGTCGCGTCGCCCGTCGTCGCGTCGCCCGTCGTCGCGTCGGTGGTCGTCGCCGCGGTGGATGTGGCGTCGCTCGTCGTGTCCTCGGTGCCGTGCCCGTTGGTGCCGCCGGACCCGGTGACGGCGCCCGCCCCGGTGGTCCCGGTCGACGCCGGCGCGTCGGCGGGGCGGTCCTCGCCCTCGACGGCCGCCTGCGCGGCGCTGGTCCGTCCCTCGCTCATCGCGGGTCCTGCTCCCTTCCGGGCACGGTCGTCGTGCCGGTTCTCGACTGAACGCCTCCACCGTGCCTCATCGGCCCGGTCGCCCGACCGGCGGGGACCCGTCGCCGGAGCACCGGCGCCGTCGTCGCCGCCGGTGGGGACGGTCGTGACAGGGTGCCTCCGTGAGCGCGCCCGACCTGAAGGACGTCCTGCACCGCTACCTGCGCCAGGGTCGCGAGGTGGTGCGCTGGAAGCTCCAGGGGCTCGGCGAGTACGACGTCCGCCGGCCGATGACGCCCACCGGCACCAACCTGCTCGGGCTGGTCAAGCACCTCGCGATCATCGACTCGGGCTACTTCGGCGAGGTCTTCGGTCGGCCCTTCGCCGAGACGGCCGGCTGGTTCGAGGCGCACCCCGAGCCGGACGCGGACATGTGGGCGACCGCCGAGGAGTCCCGCCACGACGTCCTGGACCTCTACACCCGCGCCGCCGAGCACTCCGACGCCACGATCGACGAGCTCGACCTCGACTCCCCGGGCCGGGTGCCGCACTGGCCGGACGAGCGGGCCGACGTGACCCTGGGGCAGATCCTCGTGCACGTCGCGACGGAGACCCACCGGCACGCGGGCCACGCCGACATCTGCCGCGAGCTCGTCGACGGCGCGGTGGGACTGCGCCCGGACAACCCGAACATGGGCGGCAACGTGGCCGCGCGGCTCCTCGGCCACCGCGCCCGGCTCGAGCGCGAGGCCCGGCGCGCCGCCGGGACGAGCTGAGCCGTCCTCTTCCGAGCGCGGCCGACGTTGCCGGTCGTGGCGAGAGTTGGCACCCTGGCCGAGCGCCGGTCCGAGCGGGACGGCGACCTGGACGAGCGGCGCCGTACCCAGACCGCGACAAGACGGCGACCTTGCGGGGTTCGCCATGGCCTGGGTCGTGCTCGTCCTCTCCGGCGCGATGGAGGCCGTCTGGGCGACGGCCCTCGGCAAGGCCGCCGGTTTCACCCGGCCCTACCCGTCGGTGGTCTTCGTCGCAGGGCTGGCCCTGAGCATGATCGGTCTGGCCTACGCGATGCGTTCGCTGCCGACCGGAACTGCCTATGCCGTCTGGGTCGGGATCGGCGCCGTCCTCACGGTCACGTACGCGATGGTGACCGACGAGGAGGCGATCTCGGCGCTCAAGGTCGTCTTCCTGGCGGTGATCGTCGCCGGCGTCGTCGGTCTGAAGGTTCTCCACTGACCGGTCGGCCTGGTCGGGGTGGCGGGATTCGAACCCACGGCCCCTCGCTCCCAACGTCCTCGGAGCGGGGCTCAGGTCGTCCGAACAGGTCCCGCGGTAGGGGCACGACGAGACCCCGGACGCCGTCAGACGGGGCGAGTCGGCGACGTGCTGGTGCGGGACTGGTGCAGCGCGCGGCGGGGTGACGTCAGCGAGTCCGTAGCGCTCCTGGCGCTCGTCGGCAGCGAGGTAGTCGGCCCGGGCCTGCTCGGCGGTGACTCCGGTCGCCTGGCCGATCTCCGCCCACGAGGCGCCCTGCTCGACCCGGGCCGCGTACACCGCCTACCACCGCCAGCCGACAGCAGGGTGATCAGCTCGGTAGCGTCTCGCAGTGCGCCCAGCGGCGCCGTGTTCGGGGTCCCGACCAGCGAGAGGTTCAACGCCGTGACCTGCTGCTCGGTGGGCGCGGTCTCGATGGCTCGGTGCAGGGTGTCGCGGGCCGACCAGTTCTCCCAGGTCGTCAGGCTCGTATAACGAACTCGTTAATGGTGGCGCCCCGATTGCGGTGCAGGACGCGCTCGAGGGAGCAGACGACGACGGTGTTCTAGAAGCAAGGTTGCGGAACGGACCGCTGGCGGCCGACGGGCGCATGCCGGTGTGCCGTTGCGGCGGCCACAAGTGGCGGAACGCCAAACCGCTCGTTCGCCGCCAATCCTGGGCCAAGGTCGCCCGGCACATGTTCACCACGGTCGCGGGCAACGCCACCGCCATCTCCGCACTGCCGGCACCGCCTCCGCGATCGCCGGAGTGATCACCCTCCCGCCGAAGTGGCCGACGCCGCCTGCGCCACGCAGGCCAGCAATGCGGGCTGATTGTGCGCACGGGCTCACCCGACCTGCCGAGCTTGCTTCCCGATCAGCTCAATCGGGCCTGTGTCAGAAAGCAGCTCATTGACTGCCGTCGTGGGTGGTGCAAGTCGGCTCCGTGGGCGGGCTCGGGGCGATGGCGTAGTGGCCGAGCCCGGTAGCGAGCAATTCGAGCGCGGCGGCGGTGTCATGGGCGGCGCCGTCGTTTCCGGCCGTGGTCCCGGTGCTGGCCTCGAACGCCACCCGCAGCACGGCGATCAGCGCGGCCGCGGCCACGAACGACTCGACCGCGTCGTGCGCGGCGCCGGTCTCGGCGGCCAGCACGGCGGCGAGAGCGGCCTCGTAGCGGGCGAACATCTCGCGCCGCGCGGCCTGCAATGCCGGGCTCTCGGCGACCAGGCGGCGGAACCCGGCACTGGGCCGAGGCGGGCGACGATGCGCCGCCCACTCGCCGAGACTATCGAGGAACCCGCCCACCGACTCGAGTGCTGAGGCGCCCGCAGGCCGGGTCCGCACCGCGTGCAGCAACTCGGCGAGCAGGTCGTCACCTTCGTCGAAGAACAGCCCCACCTTGGACCCGAAATAGTTGAACACGGTCTTCTCCGAGACCTCCGCCGCCGCGGCGATCTCGGCCACGCTGACCCGTTCGAAACCCCGTTCCGCGAACAGCGCCATCGCCACCTGCGCGATCCGCGCCCGGGTGCGGCGCCGGTGGCGCTCCCGTAGCCCCTCCTCCGGCACCAGGCTCCCATCACCTTGCTCTGGTACAGCCGCAGTAAGCTTACAACCGCCGAAACATGACAGCGAGGGGTGCTGGGATGCCGCCATGGACCCCACGTCGGCGACCACCCCTGCCCGGCGCCACACCCGGGCCGGCCGAACACTCGCGCCGGCCGGGCTGGTGCTGCTGCTCGTCCTTGGCGGGTTCTACGTCTTCGGCGCGGTCAGCGACCTGATCGCCGACGCCCACACCGGGCTGCCGGTCGACCACACCGGCACCTACACCGTCCTGACCGGCGCCGGGTTCGGTCAGACCCACGCCGCGAGCCCCGGGGTAGCGGACTACATCACCCTGCTCGAGCGCGGCTACGCGCTGCACGAGCTGACCTTCGCCGGGCTCTACCTGGTCATCGTGGCCATCCCGTTCCGCCACCGCCAACGCTGGGCCTGGTGGAGCCTGTGGCTGCTGCAAATCGCCAACCTCGGCTACACCCTGACCTTCGGCGCCCACGACGCCACGATCCTGACCCGCAGCCTGGTGGCCACCATCGGCCTGCCGATGCTGCTGCAGGCCCACCTACCCGCCTTCTACCCCACCACGTGCCGACGGCGGGTCACCACGGCGCCGAACGTCCCGCCGGCCTGAGGCCACCACCATCGTGTCCTGCACCCACCGGTCCCGATTCCGGTCCGGAGAAGTCCGATCGACGGGACGTTGATGGCGAGCCCGCTGCCGACCGGGCAAGCTCGTGGTGAGCGGGCTCCGAAGCAGGGCTCGGCAGACGGGAGGCAGGTCGTGAAGACGGTTGGGATCGTGCTCATCGTCGTGACCGGGCTGCTGACCTTTCACCCGCCTCACTTTCTTCTCGAGGTCGGCCGGTACGCAGGCGGCACCGGGGTTTCGGTGCTGGAGGTCGGCCTGGCGATTAACCTGCTCGCGGCACTCGTGGCAGGCGTCGGTATCTGGCGCGATGCCCAGTGGGGCTGGGTCCTGGGCCTGGTGATCGCCGTTGTGGCGATCGGGCTGTACGTCACCCAGCAGACCCTCGGCCTGCCCGGGCTGCCGAAAGACTGGGTAGAGCCGAGCCGCATCGCCTCGGTCATGATTCAGGCGTTGTTCATCGCAGTCGCCGGTCGCCAGCTGCGGTCCCTGCGCCGCGGCGCTGTTCGGCGAGCAATCGCCAGTTGCCCTCGGTGAGGCCGTGAGCCCGTCCCCGGCTCGTGGCCTGCGGGTGTCATTACCGTCGCCGCAGCCCCAGGAACACGGTCCGCGGTCTTCGAAACGGGGCCATGGCTAGTCCCGTACAGAGGCGGTCGACGCCAATACCAGCAGGGGCATCCCGGCGCCTGGGAACCCCGGGTGTCGGCGGCGATGAACGACGCCACCACCGGGGTGTCTAGCAGCGCGGTACCCGCCAGAAACACGACCACTGCCAGCAGTGGCGCACAGCTCGGCGCGCTCGAGGACACGCTGATCAAGCAAGGTACCGGGCCAGCTGCGCCTCTTACAGGGGTTTCGTCGACACCGGAGTCGGGGAGGGCACGCTTACCGATCGGGCGTGGATGGGTGTGTTGCGTCGGACGAGGTAGGCGAGCCAGGCGCCAGTGGCGAGGGTGAGCACGCCCCCCGCCAGATGCAGGCTGTGGATGGGCCCGGGCGCGGAGATCAATATGGTAGCGATCGCCAGCCCCACCACGCAGGTGCGGGGCAACGCGGCCGTCGACCAGACCGCGACGACGAGGAGCACGCTGCCGACGGGGACGAGCACGGCCGGCAGGAACATGCCCACCCGGGGCCAGGCGAAGAAGCTGTCCGCGATGGTCATCGCGGCGGTGTCGCCGGCGTTGTGGGCGTGGCCCAGAGCCGGGATCGCGTATCCGACCACGCCGAGCGCGGCCAGGGCGAACCCTGCGCCGAGCACCCAGGCCACCGTTGCGGCGGTCAGCATCCTGTGCGCTCGGATGCGCGGTGCCAGGAAGAAGACCAGCGCGAACACCCAGAACGGGGTCAGCACGGTCGGGAGCACACTGCCGGCCAGTTGCCCGATCAGATAACTCGGGCCGGTCGCGGTCGCGGCCTCGCTGGCTTGGGGAATGCCGTAGCCCACGCTGTTGAAGGTGCCCAGGTTGCCGAGCAGCTTGAGCGCGCCGGCCGCCGGGGCGGTCAAGATCGCGGTCCGGATCGCGGCCGCTGGGTAGCTGGCCGTGGCCGGGACGGTCGGCGTGGTCATGATTGGCTCCTTGGACGGTTCTTGGCGGTCGTGGGCGCGGCGGGGCCGAGGTGGCCGGCGCCGGGTTCCACACCGGCGGGGTCGGTGGCCAGCCCGGTACCGAGCAGGTCCAGGGCGCGGGTGACGGCCTGCGCCGCTCCTCCGGCCTGCGGGCCGGTGTCGAACCCGGCGCGTAGCGCCCCGACCAGGGCGACCGCGGTGATGTAGGGCTCGGGCGCTGCCGGGTCGGTGCCGGCCTGCTCGGCAAGGACCTTGGCCAGCGCCGCCTCATACCTCGCGGCCATGCTCCGCTGGTGCTCCCGCAAACTGGGGCTGCCCAGCACCATGGCCCGGAACGCGGCATGGTCGATTCCGGGTCGTCGACTCCCCAGCCGAGCGGCCCGTTCGGGTAGATAGGTCCGCACCGCTGCCCATGCCGACTGGCCTGGCCCTCGGGCGCGCACTGCCTCGAGCAGCCCGGACAACACCTCTGGATCTTCGTCGAAGACCAGGCTGGCCTTAGTGGGGAAGTGGTTATAGACCGTCTTCTCCGCCACCTCAGCCGCCGCCGCGACGTCGGTGACGCTGACTTGCTCGAACCCCTCGGCGAGAAACAGGGCGATCGCCGTGGCCGCGATGTGCTCGCGGGTGCGCTGCTTCTTGCGCTGCATCAAACCGTCGCCGCGTGCCACGCCACCCACCTCCAGTCTTACAGGCACACTACCAGTATAGTGACTGTAGAACTAGCCGGCCCACCGGCATCGGCGCCTCCGCAGCGGGCTCCCTGGTCACCGCCGGGTTGTTCCTACGGTGACCCGCCGCCACCAGCGGACGATCCGGCCTGGTGGCGGGGCCGGGTATGGCCTCTCGCGACCAGCGCGGCGATCACCGTCTGCGCGGCGGTGTGCGCGGTCTCCAGCCCGGGCAGCACCACCTCGCAGCGGTGTTCGTCGAGGTCCTGGAAGCCCGGCAGGTTCTCGGCCACGTCGTGGTAGCGCTTCGTGGTGGACGTCGCGGACGATGAGGCCGCCGTCGCCAGCTGGGCGCGGTGGCCTTCGGCCGACCACCGGTTCGGGGAGGGGGACGACGGTCAGCGCCTGCAGGACGCCGGCGGCGCGGATCGAGGCGGCGAGCTCGGCGAGCCGATCCGGGTCGTGGTCGCCGCCGCGCACGTCGGCGGGGTTGTCGTGAAGCGTGTCGATGTGCGCGAGCACGAACCGCACCTCGGGGCCGTCCGGGGCCGTGCTCGTGACTTCGTGGGCGGTGATGTCGATGGCCCGGGCCGACGCCGAGGTGGGCGCCGCGAAACAGCAACCGTGCCGCGGCCCGCGAGAGCGCCGAGGCGCCCAACGAGACGATGCTGCGCCACGCCGAGCTCGGCGACCTGGCCACGCGGCCGCGCGAGCGTCACGCCCGCAAGGCCGACGCGGTCGTCTCCGCCGCGGCGATCACCTCCCGAGCCGGGGTGCTGGGCGGGGGTGCGGGTACGGCGCCCCGTGGGGCGCGAGTCCGGTCTGCCGCAACGGGATGACCATGACCCGCGACGCGGTCTCCGAGGTCCACTCCGGGGACCGCGGCGCGGAGAACCCGCTGGTCTTCGCCGGCTCCGGCGGTGCTTGCGCTGCCGCGTGGGGCCGGGCGAGCTGACGTACAGCCCGATCGCCACAGCGGCGATCACCAGGCCCAGGACCCAGCCCCACTGGGCATCGCTTCGCACGCTGCTGGCGCACCGCGACCGTCAGATGATCGCGCGCGACAAGGCCCGCGAGTGCTGGCAGGGACCTGATGTTCTGCACCCAGATCGGCACGCCCGTCGAGCCTCGCGCGGTGAACCGCGCCTGGGACAAGCTCCGGGAGCTCCGTTGGTGCAGTCGTAGGTGCAGTACGGGAGCGTGCTCCTCCCCTGCTGCTCGTCCCGCACCGCATCAGGGCAGGTCGTGCGTGGTCGGGGTGGCGGGATTCGAACCCACGGCCCCTCGCTCCCAAAGCGAGTGCGCTACCAAGCTGCGCCACACCCCGTTGCCGTCGAGTGTAGGGCTGCCCGCTCGGAGAGATCGCAGGATGTCGCCGGGTGCGCGGACGACGCCGTCCGCACCCGTCCGACGCGTCAGTCCAGACCGCGGACGATGTGGTCCTCGTCGGTGTCGAACGTCGTGTCGCGCTCCGTGTCCATCCTGTGCTCCTCTCCGGCGGCTGGTCAGCCCCTGATCCATCGTCGGCGTCGCACGACCCCTACCGTGAAGTACCAGGTGAGGGTCACAGATCGAGTCCCCGAGAACTCCCGGCAGCCGGCGATCCTGGTTGTGTACCCGTTCACAAGGGCGCCGTCGAGGACTGGACCGTGACAGAGCGTCTACTGAACGATCCAGTAACCGGTCAAGACGGCTCCCGTCGCCGCTCGAACGGAGCAACCGGGTCCGGGCGCGCCCGCCCCGATGCCGGAGACAGGGCATCGGATACGGTGGAAACGGCCCGGAGGCGGGCCACGCGGGCGTAGCTCAATGGTAGAGCCCCAGTCTTCCAAACTGGCTACGCGGGTTCGATTCCCGTCGCCCGCTCCACGCCGTTTGCGCAGGTCACAGGGTCAACGGTCCGCCGCCCATGATCGTCTTGTATGCCGCGGAACCCTCGTCGTGCGATGAGCGTTGCTGCCCGGCGCCCTGGATCCGGCACGGGTGCGCCCCTCGCGCTACGCCGGAGCGTCCCGGAGCGAGGTGGTCATGAAGTCGAGCACCTCGTGAGCTACGCGGTCGGGGTCATCTTCCATGACGAAGTGCCCGGCACCGGAAACAGTGATCAGCTCGGAGTGCGGGATGTCCTTCGCGAGGCGCTCCGCGTAGCTGGTGGGCTGCCACTGGTCCTCCTGCCCCCAGAGGATGCGAACCGGCTGGGTGATCTCGCCGAGTCGACCGGCGATCTCTTCGGTGTAGGTCGAGTCGTAGTGCCGGACCTGGTGCTCGACGAACGACGCTCGGCCGACCGCGGAGCGGTGTGGGGCGAGGAACGCATCGAGGATGTCGTCGGTCATGTGGCCGGACCGCGCTACGGTCATCGACAGCTGTCGAGTCAGCGTCTTCTCGAATTCCTTTTCGGGCAGAGCCGCGAGATCATCGAGCCCGTTCTGGATGATCTCGCGCCAGGTCTCCGAAGGCCACGAATCGTAGCTGACGGAGTCGATGAGCATGAGACGACGGACCTGCTCGGGATGCAGGATCGCCATGCGCTGGCCGATCGCGCCCCCGATGTCGTGGGTGATCAAGTTGGCGCGGTCCACTCCGAGGGTGTCCAGCAACGCCGCCAGGAGTTCGGTCTGCGCACCGACGGAGGTGTCGCGGTCCACCGGTCGCTCGGAGTCGCCGAAACCGAGCAGGTCGTAGGTGATCACGCGGTATCCCGCCTGCTCTACGCGCGGCACGACATCGCGCCACTCGAAGGAGAGCGACGGCGTCCCGTGCACGAAGACCACCGGTTCACCTTCGCCGCGGTCACGGTACGCCAACCGCACACCGTCGACGAGGACGTGCCTGTCCAGGAAGTCCATATCCCCACCCTCACACTAGGTAGGCTAGTCTACCTAGCATGGGTGACGAAGCCAGCGCGCGCCACCGCACCGCCCGCCGCGGCTCCGCGCGGGACAAGCTGCTGGCCGCAGCATCTGCCCGCTTCTACGGTCAGGGGGTCGGCGCCACCGGGATCGACGTGATCACCGCGGACGCCGGCGTGGCGAAGATGAGCCTCTACAACAACTTCGCGTCCAAGTCCGCGCTGGTCAGGGCCTACCTCGACCGTCGACAACAGGAGTTCCGCGACCTGCACCGGCGGCGGGTCGATGCGCTCCCCTCCGACGCCGGGGCCCGCGAGCGCGCGCTGGCCGTGTTCGACGCGTACGTCGAACACGCCGACATGGCTGACGACTTCCGCGGCTGCGGACTGCTCAACGTCGCGGGCGAACTCCCGAGCGGTGACCCGGGCCGCGACGCAGTGAACCGACACAAGGCCGAGGTCGAGCAGATGCTCCGCGACGCACTGACCCCACGAGAAGGCGAGCCTCCATCGACTGCCCCCGAGCAGCTCGCCGAGCACCTCTCACTGCTCCTCGAGGGTGCCATGGTCAGGGCCGGGCTGGACGGCAGCACCGACCGCCTGAAGCAAGCCCGAGGACTTGCGGCCGATCTTCTGAGCAGGTAGCTGCGTCCCGCGACACCGTCAGTTCAGTTGTCACCGGGTGCGCGCCGTGAAGTGACGAGCGGTGGCCGCGTCGCGTCGCCGGACCGACCGTCGCATAGTATCAACGTACCACCGTAAAGTATGGATACAAGACTAGGAAGTATCGACATGCTGTGAGGTCGGCTGTACGCTCCGCACGATGCGACCTCTCCGGTACTCGATCAACGTCACCCTCGACGGGTGCTGCGACCACCGAGCATTCCTCCCGGACGAAGAACTGCATCGTCACGCGGCGGATAACATCGCCCGGTCCGACGCCCTGCTGTTCGGTCGCGTGACCTACGAGATGATGGAGGCGGCGTGGCGGCTGCCGGCGCGCGGCGGGGTGCCGGAATGGATGGAGCCGTTCGCCCGGGAGATCGACGCGGCGAAGAAGTACGTCGTGTCCCGCACCCTCGATCGGGTCGACTGGAACGCCGAGCTGGTGGCCGCCGGCGATCTGGAAAAGGTGGTCCGGCAACTGAAACGGGAGCCGGGCGAAGGGCTGTTCGTGGGAGGCATGCAGCTCCCGCTGGCCCTGGCGGAGCTGGGGCTGATCGATGAGTACGAATTCGTCGTGCATCCTCAATTGGCGGGCCACGGACCGACGCTGTTCGCGGGGCTCTCGAAGTACGTCGACCTGACGCTGGTGAGCCGGCTGGAGTTCGGCTCTGGGGCGGTGGCGGTGCGGTACGTGCCGAGCGCCGCGGGCAACGACGGCACCCCCTGAGTCGTCGTCACCGAGCGGCCTCGTCCGACACGCGTTGGCCCCACGTCGAGATGAGAGGCATCGTCCCGACGTCAACGGTCCCGTCGGTCACCGCCTGCAGGTGCGCGTCGACTTCGCTCGGTGTCACGAGACCTCTTCCGGCGAGGGCGTCACGTACCTGGGCGACGTTGGCGATGCCGAGTTCGTTGGCCGCCGGAACGGCGATCGCGAAAAAGGCATCCGCGCCGACTCGGCGCAGCCCGGACTCTCGCATCGCTCGTTCTCACCGCCGGACGTCCCCTCGCGCCTCGGCGGCTTCGATCTCCGCGGTGATCCGGCACGGCCGGAATCCCTTGACGAGCAGCCAGAGACCCAACGACAGCTCCCACGCGGCGATCGGGACGGTGGCGACCGCCGACCAGACCGAGAGCGAATCGGTGAGGCCGAACATCGTCGCCAGCTTGGCGACGAGCAGGATCGGCGCGCCGATCAGTCCGAGCAGCGGGATGACGCGCGGCACGAGGCCGGACCGGTACAGCAACGTGCCGAGCAGGGCCGCGTTGGCGACGGGCATGAGCCCCTGCCCGAGGAGGAACGTCCCGTCGTAGACGGCCACGAGGGCTCCGGCCGCGGCGACCAGCGAGGGCCCGCCGGCACCCGCCAGGTCCTGGCGCAGGGTCACCACCGCCAGCAGGCTGACCACGCCGCCACGTACTGTGACGGTGCCTCACCACGACCTCGCGCGGATAGACCCTTCCGGCCCAACAGCCATGTGCGCCCCGTGCTCACGGGTGAAGCACCTCGTCGAGGCGCCCGTAGCCCTCCACGACGCCTTCCTCCATCCCGCTGGCGAGCATCGCGTCGCGGGCCTCGAAGGACGGGCCCATCGAGAAGCCCTCCAGACGCGTCCGGCCGCCCGGGAGCTCCGTGAACGTCACGGTCTCCAGTGCCACGACGTCCGGAAAGCCCTCGTAGGTGAAGGTCTGGACGATGCGCTCGCCCTCACGCAGTTCGTGGAACGAGCCGAAGAAGCGGTGCTCGGTACGGTCCTCGCCGACGTGGGTGTAGCGGTAGCCGCCACCGGTCTGCGCGTCCCACCGCTGGATCGTCATGGTGAGCCGGCGCGGGCCGAGCCAGCGGACGACGAGGTCGGGATCGACGTGGGCGCGGTAGACGGCCGCGGGCGGCGCGTCGAACTCCCGGGTGATCCGGATGGCGGGGACGGTCGGGTCGGCGGTGATGGTCGTGGCGAGCGTGGTGTTCACGGGTCACTCCTGGTGTCGGCGGTCTCGGGCATGTCGGCGAGGACCGCGTCGAGGCGCTGGTAGCGCAGCTCGGCGCGGCGGCGGTGGTGGTCGATCCAGCCGGTGAGCAGGTCGAACACGTCGACCTCCAGGTGGGCCCAGCGCTGCTGGCCGTCCCGGCGGCGGCTGATCAGGCCGGCCGCCTCGAGCACGGCGAGGTGCTTCGAGACGGCCTGGAGGCTCACGTCGTAAGGCGCCGCGAGCTCCGTCACGGTCGCGTCGTCCGCCGTCAGGCGGGCGACGATGTCGCGCCGGATCGGGTCGGCCAGCGCGGCGAAGGCCCGCGAGAGCGAGTCGTCCACCGCGATCACCGACCTACATTCAACGTTCCGGTTGAGTACGACTCTAGGACCAGTGAAGAGGGGAAGTCAACCATCAGGTCATGCCCCGGATGTCACCGGCCTGGCCGGACCGTCCCGGGCTGCCCGACGGGGACAATGACCGCATGTCCCACGCCGCGCCCGAGGGCGAGCCACCGCGGCGCACCGGCTCGCGCGCGGCGGCGAAGGCCCGGACCCACGAGAACCTCCTCGACGCGGGCCTCGCGGTCTTCGCCGACCGCGGCTACGGCGCCGCCTCCGTCGAGGAGATCGCGCGCCGCGCGGGGGTGTCGGTCGGCTCGGTGTACGCGCACTTCACCAGCAAGGAGAACCTCTTCCTCGCCCTGCTGGAGCGCCGCGCGGACCGCGAGTTCGCCGCCACCGAGGCCGAGCTCGTCGACGGCTTCGACGCGGTGCTGCCGGCGCTGGACCGCCGCCTCCGCGAGGAGGCCGACTCCGACCACCTCGCGCTGCTCGGCGCCGAGGCCTGGCTCTACGCGGTGCGCTCCGCGGAGTTCGGCGCGGGGCTCGCCGCGCACCAGGCCCGCGTCCAGGAGGTCATCACCGGCCTCGTCGCCGCCGAGCGCGAGCACCGCGGCGTCCAGTGGTCACTCGACGATGCGGAGGTGGCCGCCGTCGTGTCCGCCCTCTACCAGGGGCTCGTGCAGGAGCGCCGGCTGAGGCGCGAGAGCGTGCCGGACGACCTGTTCGAGCGGACCCTCAGCGCTCTGTTGCGGGGCCTGGAGGCCCCGCCTCCGACGACCGGGACTCCCCCGAGCTGACGTCCTGGCCCATGACGGCGGGCGTCGGGTCGGCGGCGACGGTGCCCGCCGCACCGCACCCGTCGTCGGGACCCCCGCGCCCGGGGGCGAGCCGGCGCAGCGCGTGGTAACCGAGCACGACCACGACGGTGCCCAGCGCGATCCCGCCGAACTCCCCGCCGGAGAACGTGTACGCCACCCCGCCGACCCCGATGACGGTGCCCGCGGCGAGCGGGACGAGCACCTCCGCTCGGGAGAAGTCGACGCGGTTCTCCACCCAAATCCGGGCTCCGAGCAGGCCGATCATCCCGTAGAGCACGACGGTGATCCCGCCGAGGACCCCACCCGGGGTCGCCGCGACCACCGCTCCGAACTTCGGGCAGAACCCGATGAGCACGGCCACGAGCGCCGCCACCCAGTAGGCCGCCGTCGAGTACACCCGCGTCGCCGCCATGACGCCGATGTTCTCGGCGTAGGTCGTGGTCGGGGAGCCGCCGAGCGCCCCGGCGACGGCGGTCGCGATGCCGTCCGCGGCGAGGGCGCGCCCGAGGTAGGGGTCGAGATCCTCGCGCGTCATCGACGCCACCGCCTTGACGTGCCCGGTGTTCTCAGCGATGAGCGCGACGACGACCGGGACCACGAGGACGATCGCCGAGCCGCTGAACGCCGGTAGGTGCAGCCCCGGCGCGGCGGGGGTGCCGAAGGGCAGGCCGACCCACGGCGCGTCGGCGACCTTCGAGAGGTCCAGCCGCGGGTGGGTGGAGACGACGCCGGACGCGTTCGCCGCGGTGATCGGCCCCAGCACCCCGTCGAGGACCGCAGACAGCACGTAGCCCACGACCAGCCCCACGAGCACCGCCAGCCGTCCGAGCATCCCCCGGCCGGCCACGGCCACGACCATGACGACGAGCATCGTCACCAGCGCGACGCCCTGGTCCTGGGGCCAGTAGGTCCCCGCGACCACCGGGGCCAGGTTGAGGCCGATGAGGAGTACGACGGCGCCGGTGACCGCGGGCGGCAGGATCGCCGAGATCACCCGCGCGCCACCGAGGTGCACCGCGAGGCCGACGAGGGCGAGCACCACCCCGGTCACCGCGATGGCGCCGGTGACCTCCGCGCTGGTCCCACCGCCGGCCCGCACGGCGGCGACGGCGCCGACGAACGAGGCGCTGGTCCCGAGGTAGCTCGGTACGCGCCCGCGCGTCATCAGCAGGAAGAGCATCGTCGCGAGCCCGGAGAGCAGGATCGCGAGGTTGGGGTCGAGGCCCATGAGCACGGGGAAGACGAACGTCGCCCCGAACATGGCGAGGACGTGCTGCATGCCGAGCCCGACCGTGCGGCCCCAGCTCATCCGCTCCTCGGGGCGTACCACCTCGCCGGGGCCCGGTGCACGTCCGTCACCGCGCAGCGTCCATCGCAGGGGGTTCGGGCGTGCCGACCGGGCCACTCAGCTCTCCGCGTTCGGGGACGGGTCGGCGTCGGACGGGCCGGTGGCGGCGAGGACCCCGGCGAGGCGCTCGGCGACCTCGCTGGTCGGCGGAGGGTCGAGCGGGGGCAGCGGGGACCGGTGGCCCTCGGCGGCGAGGGCGTCGAGCACGAAGCAGCGGTAGCGCTCCCACCGGTCGGGCCGCACGTCCTCGCCGAACGGTGCCGCGGTGGCGACGATCATCACGGCCGCGGCCGGGATGTCGCGGGCCTCGGCGTCGGGACGCAGCACGCCGGCCGCGCGGGCCCGCGTGACGAGGTCCGAGAGCGGGCCGATGAAGCGCAGGGCCACCTCGGTGGTGAAGGCACCGGAGTCCTTGGCGGCCCGCAGGATGCCCCGTCGGTGGAGCAGCGCACGGGCGATCTCCTCGATCACCCGGACCACCGCCGCCCAGGGATCCTCGTCGACGGCGGCCCCGGCCAGCAGCGGCTCGACGGCCTCCTCGAAGTACTCGGCGAACACCGCCGCGACGAGCTCGTCACGCCCGGCGAAGCGGCGGTACAGGGTGGACGGGCCCACGCCCGCCCGCCGGGCGACCTCCTCCAGCGGCACCTCGGGACCGACCTGCTCGAACGCCTCGCGCGCCGCCGCGACGATCGCACGGTGGTTGCGCAGCGCGTCCGCACGCAGCGGCCGCGACGAGAGGCCCGACCCGGTCACGGCCCGCGACGCTAGCAGCGTCGGGGTCCTGACCGGGGATTTCTCCTCATTCCTCGATCGAGAGAGCCCCCGACGGGCAGGACCCGACGGCGTTGCGCGCCGCGTCGGCGTCGGAGCCCACCGGGCTCTCCTGGAGGACCACGACGGTCGCGTCGTCGTCCTGGTCGAAGACGTTCTCGGCGGCGAGCACGCAGTTGCCGGCGCCGATGCAGACGTCGCGGTCGGCCTTGATCTTCATGGGGCGGGGTCCTCTCCCGGTGGTGGTCGGGGTCGGTGCGGGGACAGGGTGATCTCACCAGGTGACGGGCAGGCTCCGCAGGCCGTACACCACCGTCGCCGAGCGGAAGTCCACCTCCTCGAACGGGACCGCGGGGGCCAGCGTCGGGAAGCGGCGCAGCAGCGCCGGGAAGGCGGTGGCCATCTCCATGCGCGCGAGCGGGGCACCGAGGCAGTGGTGCACGCCGTGCCCGAACGCCACGTGGTGGCTCGCGGCCCGCCCGACGTCGAGCCGGTCCGGGTCCTCGACGAGCGCACGGTCGCGGTCCGCGGCGGGCAGCGAGACGACGAGGACGTCGCCCCGGCCCACGGCCTGCCCCCCGACCTCGGTGTCCGCCGTGACCACGCGCGGCACCCCGGTGTGCACCACCGAGAGGTAGCGCATCAGTTCCTCGACGGCGGGTGCGGTGGCCGCGGGGTCGTCGCGCACGAGCGCGGCCTGCTCGGGGTGGCGCAGCAGGGCGAGCGTGCCGATCGCGAGCATGTTCGCCGTGGTCTCGTGCCCGGCGATGAGCAGCAGCGAGGCGATGCCGACGAGCTCGGTGCGCGTGAGGTCGTCGCCGTGCTCGCGGACGAGCATGCCGAGCATGTCGTCGCCGGGGTCGGCGACCGCACGGTCGACCAGCTCGCTCATGTAGGCCCGCGACTGCGCCGCGACCTTCCCCCGCTCCTCGAGGGGACGGGTGAGGTCCAGTTGCTTCGCCGCCCGGCTGTGGAACTCCGCCCGGTCGGAGTAGGGCACCCCGAGCAGCTCGCAGATGACGAGGCTGGGGACCGGGAGGGCGAAGTCGGCGACCAGGTCGGCGGGCGGGCCCGCCTGCTCCATCGCCTCGAGGTGGGCGTCGACGATCTCGACGATGCGCGGCTGGAGGCGGCGGATGCGCTTGACGGTGAACTCGCCGGTGAGCAGGCGCCGCAGCCGGGTGTGCTCGGGCGGGTCGAGCATGAGCAGGTTGCCGGACCGCTGCTCCTCGGGCGCCGTCCCCGGCACGGGGATCACCGGCAGGCCAGCGCTGGAGAACCGGGTGGCGTCGCCGAGGACCTCGCGGGCGTCCTCGTACCGGGTGACCAGCCACGCCGGGCGGCCGAGGGGGGTGGTGACGGCCGCCAGACCCGGCTGCTCGCGGATCCGCGCGGTCTCGGCCGGCGGGTCGAATCGGTCGCGGCGCATGTGCAGGGGCAGCACCGGCGCCTGCGCGGTGGGGCTGGCCATGGGGCTCCTCCGGGTCGTCGGGGTGGGCCGACGCCTCCGACGGTAGCACCGGAAACGGTAGTGAGCTGTCAGATAGTGGTGAGGTACTCAGGCGGGCTGCGCGCATTCCTTCGCCGCCTCGACGAAGTGCGTCACCGCCGGGGAACGGTCGGTGCGCCGCCACGCGACCTGCAGCGCGACTTCCGGCACCTCGCCGGTGAGGGGCAGGAACACCACGCCGGGCGGGCGGAGGTTCGCGTAGTAGGAGGGCTGCAGCGACACCCCGAGACCGGCCGCGACCAGACCGAGCTGGGTCTCGATGTCCGCGCCCTCGGCCACGATGCGAGGGCTGAAGCCGTGCTCGAGGCAGTAGCCGACGATGATGTCGAAGAAGGCGCGCCCGAGGGGGCGCGGCCAGAGCACGAACGGCTCGTCGGCCAGGTCCTCCGGGATGATCTCGGTGCCCTCGGCGAGGGGGTGGTCGGCGGGCAGGGCGGCGAGCAGGGGCTCGGCGACGAGGTGCTCGACCGCCACCGCCTCGGTGGGCGCCGCGGCGCGCACCAGCCCGACGTCGAGGCGGCCGTCGGCGAGCGCGACGAGCTGGGCGGAGGTGTCCTGTTGGCTGACCTCGAGCTGGAGGTCGGGGAAGCGGGCCCGCATCGCCCGGAGGATCCGCGGGGTGATCGAGGCGAGCGCGGTGCCGACCGAGCCGACGGTGAGCAGGCCGACGGCGCCGTTCGCGGCCTGTGTGACCAGCGTCTGTGCCCGCTCGGCCTCGTACAGCACCCGGGGCGCGGCGTCGAGCAGCACCCGCCCGGCGGGGGTGAGCTCGGTGGCGCGGCTGGAGCGGTCGAACAAGGCCGCGCCGAGGCTGCGCTCGAGGGCGCGGATCTGCTGGGAGAGCGCGGGCTGACTGACGTGCAGGCGGCGCGCGGCGCGGCTGAAGTGCAGCTCGGCGGCCACGGCGAGGAACGTCCGCAGCTGCCGGAGCTCCAGATCCATACCCCCGATGTTGCCCTCTCCGAGGCAGGAGTGACTCCGTGACGCGCGAGCAGCACTGCACCGTGGCGTTGGTGACACCTCGGGAGCCGGGTCGCCCCATGATCGGGTGCGCTCGATAAGGACCGGCTTCTCACAGCAGTGACAGCCCCGATCGCGGATCCACTCCACGGCGCCCCCTCCCCGATCAAGGTGGAGCCCGCCGGAGAACACCCCGATCAGGGAGCACGTCCGCTCATATGAATCGCGACCACCGCTACGTCGTCGTCGGATGCGGCGGCCTCGGGTCCGCCGCCCTCTACTGGCTCGCCCGCGCCGCGGGCAGCCGGGAGGGCGCCGTGCTTGGCCTCGAGGCGCATCACCTCGGCCACGACCGCGGCGCCAGCCAGGACCACAGTCGCATCATCCGCTACGCCCAGCACCAGGACGCCTACGCCGCCCTCGCGCCCGCTGCGTACGACGCCTGGCACGACGTCGAGCGCGTGTCCGGCCAGCGGCTGGTGACCGAGACCGGCGGCCTGGTCATCGAGGACGTCGAGGCCCGCGCCGCCACCGACACCGGCACGCGGAACATGGACGGCTATCGCGCCGTCGCCGCGCGCCACGGCACCGCGCTCGAGGAGCTGGACGCGAAGGCCGTCACGGCGCGCTGGCCGCAGTTCCGCCTCGCCGGCACCGAGCAGGCGCTCTACCAGGAGCGCTCCGGCATCGTCGACGCCCGCCGCGCGAACGCCACCCACGTCGCGCTCGCCCGCGGGCACGGCGCCCACGTGGAGCCGAACACCCCCGTCCGCGCCCTGCACCCCACGCGCGAGGGCGTCGAGGTCGTCACCGACGACGAGGTCTACCGCGCCGAGCAGGTCGTCGTCACCGCCGACGCGCGCACCAACGAGGTCCTCGAAGGCGTCGGGCGCGAGCTCCCCCTCACCGTGCTGCAGGAGCAGGTCACCTACTACGCCACCCCGAACCTGCTCGACTTCTCCCCCGAGAACTTCCCGGTGTTCATGTGGCACGGCGCCGAGAACTTCTACGGCTTCCCGGTCTACGGCGAGGTCGCGACGAAGCTGGGCCAGCACATGGGCGGGCACGAGGTCACCGCCGAGTCGCGCACCTTCGAGGCCGACCCGCTGCGCCGCAAGCGCCAGGAGGAGTTCCTCGCCGAGCACGTGCCCGGCTTCGGCGGCCCCGAGCTGTACACGAAGACCTGCCTGTACACGATCCCGCCGGACCAGCACTTCGTCATCGACACCGTGCCCGAGGCGCCGCACGTGCACGTGGCGGTCGGGGCCGGCCACGCGTTCAAGTTCGCGTCGCTGATCGGGCGCATCCTGGCCGAGCTCGCGACGGCCGGGCGCAGCAGGCATCCCATCGACACCTTCACCCTCGACCGCCCCGCCCTGCTCGACCCGCACTTCGGGCGACAGTTCCATGTCTGATCTGCGCTGGACCCTTCCCCAGATCGCCTACACCGACACGAACGTGTTCGCCGCCGACCTCGAGCACGTCTTCGCCCGCCACTGGACCTTCGCCGGGCACTCCTGCGAGCTCGACCCCGGCGACTGGTTCCGCATCACCCTCGGGCGCGACCAGGTGATCGTCGTCCGCGACCACGACGGCACCCTGCACGCCCACCACGACGTGTGCGCCCACCGCGGCTCCCGGGTGACCACGGCGGAGCGGGGCACCGCGAAGGCGTTCGTCTGCCCGTACCACCAGTGGGTCTACGGCCTCGACGGCGGCCTGCGCTCGGCCCGGCTCATGGGCGAGAGCTTCTGGGATAGGTACAGCACGCCGATAGGGGGTGTGCGGCTCGCCCCGGTCGCGGTGCGCGAGACCGCCGGGCTGGTGTTCGTCTGTCTCGCGGCGACCCCCGACGAGGCGCCGGAGTTCGACGGGTTCGCCCACGCCGCCGTCCGCCACCTCGGCCCACATGGCCTCGAGCACGCCCGCGTCGTCGCCCGCGACCACTACCGGGTGGCAGCGAACTGGAAGACGCTCGTGGAGAACAACCGCGAGTGCTACCACTGCCGCGGCAGCCACCCGGAGTTCTCGCTGTCGAACTTCGAGCAGGGCACCCACGGTGATGTGCAGCCGAACCCGCGCTACGACACCGCCCTGGCGCAGGCCCGCGCCCGCTGGCACGACCGCGGCCTGGCCACCGACGAGGTCAGCTTCCCGGGCGGCACGTGGTACCGCTTCACGCGGCTGCCGCTGCGCGAGGGCTTCACGACGGAGACCCTCGACGGTCGGCTGGTCGGGCGGCTGATGGGGACGCTGCCCGACGAGGACGTCGGGAGCCTGCGCGTCGTCGGCCTGCCGAACCTGTGGGCGCACGCCAACGCCGACTACGCGATGACCACGCGTCTCACGCCCGTCGACGCCGGGACCACCGACGTCGAGGTCTGTTTCCTCGTGCACGCGGACGCCCGGCTCGACGACGCCGACCTGGACGCCCTCACCGCGGTGTGGCGGGCGACCTCGGAGCAGGACTGGGCGCTGTGCGAGGCGACGTACGCCGGGGTCGCGTCCCGGGGCTACCGCCCGGGCCCGCTGTCCCCGGTGGTCGAGGAGTCGGTGGCGTCCTTCCTCGACTGGTACGCCGCCCGCCTCCCCTCGGTGGCCCCGGCGGCCGCCGGCTGAGCCCGGCCCCCGGGCTGGTTCTGAACGAAGGGCCCCTCCGGTCGGATAGATGGGCCGGGGGCGCCCTTCGCCGGAAGCGACCTCGGGGGCGAGCGTCGCCTCCAGCCCGTCATCCGGTCGATGGACCGATCTTCTGCGGCGCCTTTGACACGGCAACACTCGACGTCTCATCGAGCGATCGTCCGAGGAGTCATCGTGCGACCGTCCCGCCGCGTCCTCACCGTCCTGCTGCGCCTGACCGTCACCGCCGTCACCCTCACGACCCTCACGAGCACCGTCGCCAGCCGGACGGCCCACGCGGCACCGCGGCCCGCCGGACCGGTGACGCTGGTGGCGCTCGGCGACTCCTGGGCGGCGGGCACCGCCGCGGGCGGCGATCCGCTCGTCGACCCGACCGGCGCCGACGGGACCTCATGCCGGCGCACCGTCACCTCGTACCCGGCCCGCACCGGCCCGCGTCTCGCTCCGCAGGCCTGGACCAGCCGGGCGTGCGCGTCGACCACCGGCGGACCCGACACCCAGTTCGCCGCGCTCACCAGGACGGTCACCCGGGTCACGATCACCGTGGGCGCCGACGCGTCCGGCCTGGGCGCGCTGGTCGGCGCGTGCGCGACGGGCGGCACCCCGGCAGCGGCGGCGGGTCGCTGCGAGGCCGCGGCGGCCCGCACCGGCCACGCGCTCGACGCCCTCGGGCCGGCCCTCGACACCTCGTTGGCCGAGATCCGCCGCCGCGCCCCCGCCGCACGCCTCGTCGTCACCACCTATCCCCGGCTCTCCGAGGGCCTCGCCTGCGCCGCAGGGGCCGCCGACGCCGCGGCCGCCCGCCGCGTCGACGCCGCGGTCAGCCGGCTCGACGGGATCCTCACCGACCGCGCCCGGGCTGCGGGGGCCCTCGTCGTCGACGTCCGGCCGGCCTTCGTCGGGCACAGTGGCTGCGCCGCCCGGCCCTGGATCACCCGCTTCGCCGGTCCCGACCCGCTGCGCGCCGGGGCCCCGACCGCCGACGGCCAGGTCGCGATAGCCCGGCTGGTCGCCGCCGCCGTCCAGCGACAGGCGACCGCAGTCCCGGCCCCCGTGCGCGGTGCCACCACCACGTCGACCGCCCCCGCACCGCTGCTGCAGGTCTTCCCCGGGCGGCTCCTCGCGCCGCTCTTCGGACTCTGAGCCTCATCCCGATCTCGACGGCGACGGCCCGCCGCTTGCCCGGTCTTATGATCAACTGGCACCTGGCGGGGTCACGGGCCGTCCGACACCCCGGTATGTGCCCGTTGACCACCGCTGAGCCCGCGACCCCGCGGTGAGCCTCACCCGTCGAGCAGGCGCGCGAGGCTTCTCGGGGCGACCGCGCGGAAGGCGTCCTCGGCGATCCCGCGCAGCTCGGTCTCGTCGAGGGCGTCCTCGCCGTCGAGGTCCAGGCGCAGGCCCAGCCATCCGCGGTGCCCGACGTAGGGCGGGACGAAGAAGCGCGCGGGCTCGGCGGCGACCAGCTCGGCGGTCACCCCGGGCGGTGCGGCCGCCCAGATCGCGGTGTGCGGATCGCCGTGGTGGTGGTCGGCGAACATCACGAACGTCTTCTTCCCGCGCACGAACCACGCGGGCTCCCCGTGGCTCGGCCGCTCGACCACCTCGGGCAGCGCCAGACACGCGCGCCGGACCGCGGCGAGGATCCGCTCGACGTCGGGCACGAGCCGGATTCGACCACGCCACCGGTGGAGGGCAGAAGGGCCGTGACCGGGTGGGCTAGGGCAGGCCGTCCGGGGCGCTCGCGGCGTGGCGGGCCCGGCGGGTCCCGGCCTCGGTGGGCCCGGACCGGTCGGACGTCCCGACCTTCGCGTGCCGACCGGTGTCCGAAGCCCGGGACGCCCGCCCGCCCGACGACGGGTCGCGTGGCTCGGGTGCCCCGGTCTCGACGCGACCCCGGGCGGGGGTAGGGCGAACCTCGGGCCCCGGCGGGCCGCCGCCGAAGGTCAGCCGGGTCCCGGTCGACGGGGCGCTCACGTTGCTCGCCGGGCGCCCATCGCTCGACGTCGGGTCGGCCGTGGTGCGGGTGCCGCCACCCCGGCCCGCACCGGTGTCCTCCGACGCCGGCCGGGGTCGGGGTCGGGGCAGGCTCTCGTCGACACCCCCGGACGTGTGCCGGACCCGCGCCACCTCCGGCGCCGGCTCCTCGGACGCCCCGCGTGGCCTCGGGACCGTGCCGTCCGGCGCCGCGGCCGGGAGCGAGGCAGCCCCGCCGGCGGTCCTGCCGCGGCGCCCGCCGCGGTGGGCCCCCCGGCGGCCACGGACCCGGCCGTCGCGCAGCGGGACCGTCTCGGCCACGGCCGACGCACGCTCCGACGCGACGCGCTCCGCCTCCTGCGCCAGCTCCCGCGCGGCGAACTCCGCGGACTGCACCGCCCGCACGGCGTACCGGCTCCGGGTGTCGGTGGCCGGCGTGTTGGTGGTGCCACGGGGCTCGCGCGACAGCCGCGTCGTGAGCTCACCGGGATCGGGCACCGGCGCCAGGTCAGGCACAGGCCGCGGGTCGGGCACCGGGCGGGACGCCGTCACCGGAGGAGGAACGGTGATCACCGGGTTCGCGGCGGTCTTCACGGCGTCGGCGAGGTCGTCCGTCGGCTGCCCGGTGTCCACCTCGCTCGACGCCGACTCCACCCGCGACGCCGGCTCCACCCGCGGACCCGCGCCCTCCCGCGGACCCGCGCCCGCCAGCGGAACCGCGCCCTCCCGCGGCGCCGGCTCCTCGCGCCGCCGCGGGCGCGCGGGCCGCACCGGTACCGGGACGAACGGCATCCCGTCGACCGAGACGCGGGTGCGGGCCCGGGCCGCGGCGCGCCGACGACGCTCCCGCGTCCACGCGGCCGAGGCCAGGAACGCGACGCCGACCAGCGCCCAGAATCCCGCCACCGCGAGCTGGTACCAGGGCGTCGGCGAGGACAGCAGCACGAGCTGCACGCACGCGGCGACCAGCGAGACCAGACCGAGCACGGCCGCCGTCGTCGGGCGCGTCGTCAGCTGCCACCAGGGTCGACCCGGGCGTGAACGCAGCAGGACCACGGAACGCACCGGCCGCCTCCCTCGTCTGTCACCCGGACGAGTGACCTGCTCGTTATAGCACCTCGATCAGATCGCGCTCTGACAGGTCGGGCACCCAGAGGTTGTGTGCGGCGTGGGTACGCCGCGAGATCTCCGTGCCGCACAGCAGGCACGGCAGCCCCGCGCGCCGGTAGACGTAGACGGGCCGCTCGCACCTGCGATCGTGCCGCCGCCCGGGGTGGTCGCAGCGCAGGTCGGTGTGCTCCGGACGCAGGGTGTCGATCGACCCGCGCCGCACCCCGTCGGCGAGGAGGTCCACCAGGTCCGCCCACACCGCGTCGAACCGCTCGCGACCCAGGTCCCGCCCCGGGACCAGGGGGTCGAGGCCGAGCCGGAAGAGCACCTCGGCGCGGTAGACGTTCCCGATACCGGCGATCACCGACTGGTCCATGAGCAGCGTCGCGATCGGCGAACGGGACCGGGAGATGCGCCGCCACGCCTGCTCGGGATCCGCGTCGGACCGCAGCGGGTCGGCGCCCAACCGCGCGCAGCGCCTCGACCTCGCCCTCGGTCAGACCTCGCACGCCGTCGCGCCCCGCAGGTCGGCGTAGTGCGTGCTGCCCATCCGCATCCGCACCTGCCCGACCGGCTCCGTCGGGGATCGCGGTGAGCGAGAACGTGCCGTAGAGCCCGAGATGGACGTGGACGACGAGGTCGGGCTCGTAGACGTGGAAGAGGTGCTTGCCGTGCGCGTCGACCGCGCGCAGCACGCGCCCGTCGACCAGCTCGGCGCCGCCGGGACCGCGCGAGCCGGCGGATGCACGTGAACGGATGTGGTCGTCCCCACGACGAAATCCGTTCACATGGGTTCGCCCTTCTCGTACCGGTCGAGCATGTCGATCCGGCGCTGGTGGCGGCCGCCCTCGAACTCGGTCGCGAGGAACGTCCGGACGAAGGACGTCGCCTCCTCGGGGGTGTGCATGCGCGCGCCGACCGCGACGATCTGCGCGTCGTTGTGCCGACGGGCGAGCTCCGCGGTCTCGACGCTCCAGGCCAGCGCCGCCCGAGCGCCCCGCACCTTGTTCGCCGCGATCTGCTCGCCGTTGCCCGAGCCGCCGATGACGATGCCCAGGCTCCCCGGATCCGCGACCGTGCGCTCACCGGTGGCGGTGCAGTACGGCGGGTAGTCGTCGTCGGCGTCGTAGGTCTCCGGGCCCAGGTCGACGACCTCGTGGCCGTCCGCGGTGAGCTCGCCCATCAGGTGGGCCTTCAGGTCGAAGCCGGCGTGGTCGGATCCGATGTAGACGCGCACAAGGACGCAGTGTCGCAGGCGCCCACCCGTGCTTCTAGCGTGCACCCATGGCGGAGCAGCGGATCGCCGCGGCCCGGGACGTCGTCCTCGGGGTCGAGGAGGAGTTCCACCTGGTGGCTCTCGCGACGCGCGGCGCCGTGCCGCGCGCGCCCGAGCTGCTCGACGAGCTCGCGGCCCTGGACGCCTACGCGTCCGCCGCCGAGCTCGAGCCGTCGATCATCGAGACGAGCTCCGACCCGACGTCGAGCCTCACCGACCTGCGCACCGACCTGCTGCGCCTGCGTCGGACGCTCTCGACGACGGCGCGGGAGCGCGGGCTCGGCGTGGTCGGGGCGGGCAGCGTGCCGCTCGCCGTCGAACCGCGGTTCTGCGGCACGCAGGTGCACGTCGACGTGCCCGACCGCGACGCCGCCGTCGCCGTCATGGCGCACTCCGCACCGTGGCTGCCGGTGCTGCTGGCCCTCTCCGCGTCCAGCCCGTTCCGGCGGAGCGAGGACACCGGGTACGCGAGCTCCCGCACGCCGGCCCGGCACCGCTGGCCCACGGCGGGCCCGCCGGCCCCGCTGCGCGACGCCGCGGACTACGACGCCCTCATCGACGACCTGCTGCGCTCCGGGACGATGTCCGACTCCGGAACGGTCTTCTTCGACATGCACCCCTCCGCGCACCAGAAGACGGTCGAAGTGGGGATCTGCGACGCCTCCCCCACCGTCGACGGCGTCGTGCTCGTCGCCGGGCTCGCCCGGGCCCTCGTCGTGCACGGCGTCCGCGCGCATCTCGAGGGCCGCCCGCAGCCCCGGTACCGCCCCGAGCTGCTGCGCGCGGCGAGCTGGCGCGCCGCGCGGTCGGGCCTGGAGGGCGACCTCCTCGACATCACCGGGCGCGAGCTGGTGCCTCCGTCGCGGGCGATCCGGCTCGTGCTCGACCACCTGCGCGACGACCTCGAGGACGCCGGCGACTGGGACGAGGTGTCCGCGCTCGCCCTCGACGCCCTGGCCCGCGGCAGCTCCGCGGCCCGCCAACGCCGGCGGGCCAACCGCGGCGGCGGGCTCGAGGGCGTGGTCGACATGCTCGTCGGCGAGACCCGCGGCGAGCCCGACCGGCCCGTCGTCGAGCAGACGCCGACGCCCGCGTCGGCGGCGCCGGTGCTGCTCGGGGACTACCACCCGACGTCCTACGACGAGGCCGTCGACGAGACCGGCCACGTCCGGCCCCCCTACGGCTGGCTCGTCGCCACCCTCGAACGGATCGGCCCCCGGGGGCTGCTCGCCCACGAGAAGAGCCGCGACGCCGAGCAGCGGGCGCACTCGATGTTCTTCCCCCAGCCCGGCGACCCCGAGCGGCTCTTCCCGCTCGACCTCGTCCCCCGGCTGATCACGCGGCCGGAGTGGGACGAGCTCTGCGACGGCCTCGTGCAGCGCGCCCACACCCTCGAGGCGCTGCTGGGGGACCTCCACGGCGAGCGGGCCGCCCTGCACGACGGCATCCTGCCGCGGGAGGCCCTGCGGTGGCTGCCCGCCGAGGGCGAGGCGTCGACGACGGTCCCCGACGGGACGACGCGTGCACTGATCGCGGGCCTGGACCTGGTGTGCGACGGCGAGGGGCGCTGGAAGGTCCTCGAGGACAACCTGCGCATCCCCTCGGGCATCGCCTACGCCATGGCCGACCGACGCGTGGTGCGCAGCGTGCTGCCCGAGCTGCAGGCCCCCGAAGGCATCATGGACTCCGACGAGGGCCCGGCGATGCTGCGGGACGCACTGCTCTCGTGCGCACCGCCCGCCTCGGGCGACGACCCGGCTCTGGCCGTGCTCACCGAGGGCCCGGCCGACTCGGCCTACTTCGAGCACGCCATGCTCGCCGAGGAGATGGGCGTGCCGCTGCTCGAGCCCTCCGGGCTGCGGGTCACCGACGACGGGTCGGTCACGGTGGCGATGTCGGGGCGGCGGATCGACGTGGCGTACCGGCGCATCGACGAGGAGGAGCTCTTCGCCGCCCTCGACGCCGACGGCCGCACGCTGGGCGAGCCGCTCCGGGCCGCGACGTGCGAGGGCCGGTTCGCGCTCGCCAACACCCCGGGCAACGGGCTGGTCGACGACAAGGCCGTCTACCCCTACATCCGCGCCCTCACCGAGTACTACTTCGGCGAGAAACCGCTGCTCGACGACGTCACGACGTACTTCTGCGCCGACGACGACCAGCGGCAGCACGTGCTCGACCACCTCGGCGAGCTGGTCCTCAAGCCCGTCGACGGCTACGGCGGGGCCGGCATCGTCATCGGGCCGCAGGCGAGCGAGTCCGAGCTCGAGGCGGCCGCCGCAGACCTGCGGGCGGACCCGGCGAGCTGGGTGGCGCAGGAGACGATCCGGATCTCCACCCACCCGACGTTCACCGGCACCCGCCTGGCCCCCCGGGTGGTGGACCTGCGCGCGTTCGTCGTCCTCGGCCCGCGTCCCGGGGTGCTGCCGACGCCGCTCACTCGGGTCGCGCCGGCCGACAGCCTCGTGGTCAACTCGTCGCGGGGTGGGGGCTCGAAGGACACCTGGATTTTGCGCTGACGCGCTTGTGCGTGCGTTTCCATGCCTGGGCACGGAAACGCACGCACACGTCGACCGGAGGGAGACGAACCCGTGTGCGGCATCGCCGGCGAGTTCCGCCACGACGGGAGCGCCGCCCACGTGGGCGCCGTCCTGGCGATGGCGCAGGTGCTCGAACCGCGCGGTCCGGACGGCTGGGGCGTCGTCGGCCACGGCCCGCTCGCGCTCGCGCACCAGCGCTTGAAGATCATCGACCTCACCGAGACCGGTGCGCAGCCGATGGTCGACAACGAGCTCGGCCTCACCGCGGTCTTCAACGGGTGCATCTACAACTACCCGGAGCTGCGTGACGAGCTCGCCCGCGAGGGCTACCGCTTCTTCTCCACCTCCGACACCGAGGTGGTCCTCAAGGCCTTCCACCGGTGGGGCCAGCACTGCGTCGAGCACTTCAAGGGGATGTTCGCGTTCGCGATCGCCGACCGGGACACCGGCCGGCTGGTGCTCGGGCGCGACCGGCTGGGCATCAAGCCGCTGTACCTCGCGTCGGTGCCCGGCGCCCTGCGCTTCGCCTCGTCGCTGCCCGCCCTGCTCGCCCCCGGCGGCGTCGACACCGAGATCGACCGGGTGGCGCTGCACCACTACATGAGCTTCCACGCCGTGGTGCCGGCCCCGCACACCATCCTCTCCGGGGTCCGCAAGCTCCCACCCGCCGTCGTGCGCACCGTGGAGCCGGACGGCTCGTCGAGCGACTGGACCTACTGGACCCCGGAGTTCGTGCGCGGCACCGAGACGCACTCCGACGCCGAGTGGTCCGAGATCGCGCTGGAATCGCTGCGCACCGCGGTGGAGCGGCGCATGGTCTCCGACGTGCCGGTGGGGGTGCTGCTCTCCGGCGGCATCGACTCCTCGATCGTGGTGGCGCTGCTCGCCGAGATGGGCCAGAAGGACCTCAAGACCTACTCGATCGGCTTCGAGTCCGAGGGCGGCGAGCAGGGCGACGAGTTCGACTACTCCGACCTCGTCGCCACGACCTACGACACCGACCACACGCGCTTCCGCGTCCCCAAGGCCGAGACCGACGAAGCCCTGCCCGGGGCCGTCGCGGCGATGTCCGAGCCGATGACCAGCCACGACGTCGTCGCCTTCTACCTGCTCTCCCGCGAGGTCTCGAAGTCGATCAAGGTGGTGCAGTCCGGCCAGGGTGCCGACGAGGTGCTCGGCGGCTACGACTGGTACCCGCCCATCGCCCGCGTCGGGCGCGAGGGCGCGGTGGACGCCTATCACCAGGCGTTCTTCGACCGGTCGCACGACGAGATCGGCGAGCTGGTGGCGCGTGAGTTCCTGCTCTCGGAGGACCCGTCGCTGGACCTGGTGGGCAAGCACTTCGCCCGCCGCGGCGCGCAGGACGCCGTCGACGCGGCGCTGCGCCTCGACACCACGGTGATGCTGGTCGACGACCCGGTGAAGCGCGTCGACAACATGACCATGGCCTGGGGGCTCGAGGCGCGCGTGCCGTTCCTCGACCACGACTTCGTCGAGGCCATGGGCGCCTGCCCGCCCGAGCTCAAGATGGCCGACGGTGGCAAGGGGGTGCTCAAGGCGGCCGCCCGCGGACTGCTCCCCGACGAGATCATCGACCGCAAGAAGGGCTACTTCCCGGTCCCGGCCATCCGCCAGCTCTCCGGGCCCGTCCTCGAGCGGGTGACCGCCGCGCTCACCGACCCGGCGGCTGAGCGCCGTGGCCTCTTCCGGCGCGACGCCGTCGCGACCATGCTCGACGACCCCAACTCCGGGCGCACCAACCTCGGCGCCAACGCGCTGTGGCAGGTCGCACTCCTGGAGATGTGGCTGCAGGCCCACGACGTCCGCTGACGTAGGTTCCCAGACGTTGCGCGAGGAGGTCGGGGAGCCGGTGGACGAGTGGATCAGTGCGACCCGTTGCTGGTCGCCCAGCCCGTCCCCCGACGGCACGACCATCGCGTTCGTGTGGGACGGCGACGGGGAACCGAGGGTGCGGCTGCACCGGCGCGCGACCGGCGAGGAGTGGTCGCTCGACACCGGCCCCGACCTCGTCTCGACGGTGCGCTGGTCGCCCGACGGCGCCTGGCTCGCCGTGCAGGCAGCGCCCGAGGGTGGCGAGCGCTCGACGGTGCTCGTCGTCCGGCCCGACGGGAGCGACCTGCACCCGGTCCGCGGCGTCGGTGACGACGACCGCGGTGCGGTCTCGCTCGACCGCTGGGCCCACAGCGGCCACGTCCTCGCCGTCACCGAGTCCGACAGCGAGACGACGACGGCCTGGCTCGTCGACGTCGAGTCCGCGCAGCGCCAGCGCCTCGGGTCCGGGCACGCACTGCAAATCCTCGACGTGTCGCCGGACCGCAAGCGGGTCCTGCTGCGCCGCGGCCGGCGGGGCTCGCGCCACGCCGGGATCGTCGACCTCGACGGCACCGAGGGCTGGCACGAGATCGACTCGCGCCGGGGGCCGGGCGGCCCGCCCGGCGCGGTGGAGCACCCCGTCGCGATCACGCGGGACTCGTCCGTCGTCGCCGGGCGCTTCGTCGAGGACGGCACCCGCATGCTCATCCTCACCGACGGGGGCCGGGAGCGGGCGGCGCTGGTCGCCGTCGACGTCGCCACCGACGCCCGCCCGATGTACCCCGAGGTGCTCGCCGAGCGCGAGGACGCCGATCTCGAGCGGTTCGCGCTCACCGAGGACGGGGCGCTCGCCGCGCTCGTCTGGAACGTCACCGGGCGCAGCGAAGTCGACCTGCTCGACCTCAGCACCGGCAAGCCCGCGCACTACAGCCCGCCCGGCGACGTCGTCACCTCCGCGGTGTTCAGCCACGACGGCGACTCGCTGGTCCTGGGCATCCAGTCGCCGGACGTGCCCGCCGCGGTGTGGTGCCACGAGCTCTCCTCGCGGACCACGGCGCTGATCTGCCCGCAGGGGGACCCGGCGTGGTCGCCGGGCTCGCTGGTCCACCCGACGCTCGAGACCGTGACGACCCCCGACGGCCTCAAGCTCCCGGGATGGCTCTACCGCCCGCACGGTGCCGTGGGCCCGCTGCCGACCGTGATCTACCTGCACGGCGGCCCGGAGGCACAGGAACGCCCGGTCTTCACCCCGCTGTACCAGACCCTCCTCGACCGGGGCGTCGCCGTGTACGCCGCGAACGTGCGTGGGTCCACGGGGTTCGGGCGCTCCTTCGTCAACGCCGACGACGGCGCGGGCCGCTTCGCCGCGATCCGGGACGTCGCGACGTGCACCGAGCACCTCGTCGCGGCCGGGATCACCGCTCCCGAACGGGTCGGGGTGATGGGCCGCTCCTACGGCGGCTACCTGACCCTCGCCGCGCTGGTCAACCACCCGGAGCTCTTCGCGGTCGGCGTCGACGTGTGCGGCATGGCCGACTTCGAGACGTTCTTCGCGCGCACCGAGCCGTGGATCGCCGACGCCGCGGTCGGGGAGTACGGCCACCCCATCCACGACCGCAACCTGCTCCGGGAGCTCTCCCCGGTCCACCGCATGGACCGGCTCCGCGCTCCCCTGATGGTGGTGCACGGCCGCTACGACACGAACGTCCCGGTCCACGAGGCCGAGCTCGCGGTGCACGGCGCGAAGGACGCGGGCGTCGAGGTCCGTTACCTGCTCTTCGACGACGAGGGCCACGAGATCCAGCGGCTCGAGAACCGTCGCACGTTCATCCACGCCGTCACCGAATGGCTCACCACGCACTTCGGCCTCGACCCGATCGGCGCAGCCCGCGCACGAGGGGAGCCCTCGGGCGGTTAGAGCGGCCGGATCCTCCCCTCGCGGAGCGGCCGATCGGCTCACCCCGGGACGTCCCGTCCCGGCGCGCGAGGCACACCACGCATCCCGCAAGGGCTCGCACGATGCCCCACGTGCCCGTGATCACGGCGTCCGGCCGGAAGGTCAGGCGCGCTGGCCCGAGCCGAGCCCGAAATCGGCGGGATGCAAGGCCGACGCCGCCTCCGGCCGTCCCCCGCTGGGTGCCGACGACGGCCGCGCGCCCCACGGCAGCGGGGTGGGCTCGCTGCGGCGACCCGTGACGACCGGCCCGCTCACCGGGCCCGTCGCGATTCGGCCCCCCGGTGACCCGACCGCGGCCGCTACGGGCGTCAAGCCCTCGACGACCGTCGCGTCCACCACGGTGACCTCGCCCCGCGGCACGGGGACCGACGGCGGCCCCACCGGACGCAGCCAGGGCCGGCGCCCGTCCCCCGTCCCGCCAGGCGATACCGCCGGGACCAGGCCCGACGCCCGCCCGCGCGGCAGCGCACGTCCCGACGTCGAGGCCCCCGGCAAGGCCGTGCGCCGCGTACCCCTCGGCAACGCCGACGGTGGGACGTCGGCCAGCGCCGGGACCGGCACCGGGTCGGGCAGCTCGCCCCAGCGGGCCAGCTTCTCCAGGTCCACCACCCGCGGCCCGGCCCAGTGTGCCTCGAGGTCTCGGCAGCGCAGCGCACCCAGGCCCAGCACGATCCCGAAGATCACGTGACCGACGAACGAGAGCGTCACCGTCGTCGGGGTCAGCGGGAACATCAGCTGCTGGCCGCGGGGCAGGAGCACCGTGACCATCAGCCCGCCCCAGGTCGGCCCGACGGCGAAGAGCACCGCCGCGGCCACCGTCACCCGCGGGCCGAGCCGGCGCAGGCCCGTCGAGGCCGCCAGCACGAGGAACACGACGCCCAGGCCGCCTCCGTCGCCGGCGTAGCGCCACACGTACCCGGCGACCCCGCCGAGCACCCGCTGCGACGGGTCGACGTCGATCAGCCATGTGCCCATGGTGGGGATGAAGTCGCCCCACCAGCCCAGGAACGCCACGGTGTCGAGGCGGAACACGTCGTAGACGGCCGTGGCGAGGATGCCCCAGCGCAGCCCCTCGACCACGAGCCGGTCCTCGGGCATCGGGGCGAAGATCCCGAGCACGATCAGGACCAGCGCCGTCGGGATGACGACCAGGCCCGCCGAGACGTGCATCGGGACGAGCCCGGCGACGTGGGCGGTGATCGAGAGCAGCGGCAGCGCCGCCAGCACGACGTGCACCGACACGCGCGGCGGCACCGCGCCCAGCGCCCTCACCGCGAGCCACCCATCGACATGCCGCCCATCGCCATCCCGCCCCCGTGCGCCCGCGCGTGCGTCGCCATCAGGTGCACGAAGTTCTTCGAGGTCGTCACCTGGTCACTCGTTCCGGTCGGGCCCGCCCGCGAGGCGTCGTCCCCGCTGCCCTGGGTGCAGCGGCGGGCAGCGTTGATGCACTCGGCGCCCGCCTGGGCGCGGCTCTTCGTGGACAGGTACTCGAGCAGCGCGTGGTCGGTCACCGGGTCGTGCTGCTGCTCCGGGAAGCTGTCGATCGCGAACGACCGGCCGGCGGGCGCGTCGTAGCTCACCGTGATCCGCAGGGCGGGCACCGGGACCTCGTCGTCCGAGCACTCCCCCGACTCGTCCGGGTACTTCAGGTGCTCGGTGTGATCCTCCGAATCGAGATCCTCGCCGTTCCAGCAGCTCGGGAAGTCGAAGACGCGCTGCAGCTCCGAGGCCTGCGGGCAGATCGGGTACCGGGCGGTCATCCGGTTCCCGAAGCCGGAGCAGGTGTACTTGGCGTTGGCGCCCTTTCCGTCGGCGGTGCCCGCCTTCGCCGACCCGGTGACCATGGTCATGTTCACCGGCATCGGATCCATGGAGCGGGTGCCGTGCCCGTGGAACGTGTAGTCCACCGACGTCGGTTCGACGTAGGACCCGACGTTGCCGTCGAGACTGCCGCCGTCCTGCCCGACGTCGGGCCCGACCCCGCGCAGGTCGCGCAGCACCGGCCAGAAGATCGGCGACTGGTCGCCGTTGGTGCAGGTGGTGCTGGACTCCTTCAGCAGCGCCAGGTTCGAGGCGGCGTTGGTGCTGTCGTTGCACGCGTAGTCGTGCACGTGCTGGGCCCCGTTCCGCTTGCCCGGGGCGATGATCGGGTTGTCGGAGTTCTTGTGGTCGGACAGCGAGCAGGTGAAGGAGTAGCTGCCGCCCGAGAAGTCGCCGCCGGCGAGGATGTTGCCCTTCGCCGCCACGTCGCCGATGTCGACGTACTCGTCGGCCGACGCCTCGCCGATCTTGTCCCGCCCCGCGAACCGGTCATCCCCGGCTTTGCCGGCGTCCTTCGCGCCGTCCCCGCTCTCGTTCCCGCCGGAGTCCTTGCCGCCGTCCTTGCCGCCGCCGTCCTTGTCCGAGGACTTCGTGCTCGAGTCCCCGTCGCTCTGCTCGGAGCCCTTGCCGTTGGTGCCGGAGTCCTTCGACGAGTTCCCGTCGTCGGTCTCGTTCCCGACCAGCAGGACGTCCCCGACGGCCGTCGCCGCCCGCGCGGCCCCGGCCCGGACCACCCCGGCCGCCCCGAGCGGCAGCCCCACGCCGAGCACGAGCACCACGACCGCGAACAGCGCGACGAGCAGCGCCCGCCGTCGCGCGCCCCGCGCCGTCCGCGTCATCCGCGCTCCCCGCTCGCGCCGGCCCCAGGGGTCGGGACCCGATACGCGAGCGGACGCTAGACGCGGCCCTCACGCCGTGGGTGCGGTTTGCGAGAAGTCAGGTGGGCGGAGCACCTACAGCTGGATGGACTTGACCTCGAGGAACTCCTCGAGCCCGTAGCGGCCCAGCTCACGGCCGGTGCCGGACTGCTTGTAGCCCCCGAACGGCGCCAGCGGGTTGAACTGCCCGCCGTTGACGTCGACCTGGCCGGTCCGCATCCGGCGCGCGATCTCGATGCCCCGCTCCTGCGACCCGGCGAACACCGCGCCCGCGAGCCCGTAGATGGTGGCGTTGGCGATCTCGACCGCCTCGTCGACGTCGCCGTAGGGCATCACCGCGAGCACCGGCCCGAAGATCTCCTCCTGCGCGATCACCATGTCCGGGCGAACCCCGGAGAAGATCGTCGGGCGCACGTACGCGCCCTCGGTCGCGACGCCCTCGGGGGCGCCCGGACCCCCGACCGCCAGCTCCGCACCCTCCTGCACCCCGCGGGTGATGTAGGACTCCACCCGGTCCCGCTGGGTCGCCGAGGACATCGGGCCGATGCGCGTGGCGTCGTCGGTGGGGTCGCCGACGGTGTACTTCGCCGACGCCGACACCGCCATCTCCACCACCTCGTCGTGCAACGACTCCGGCACCAGCAGCCGCGTCCACGCCGTGCACGTCTGCCCGCCGTTGATGAAGCAGTTCCCGAGACCGACCTTGACCGCCTGGGTGAGGTCGGCGTCGTCGAGCACGATGTTCGCCGACTTCCCGCCGAGCTCCAGCGCCACCCGCTTCACGGTGCCCGCGGCGACCTCCTGCACGCGCCGACCCGCCGCGACCGAGCCGGTGAACGACATCATGTCCACCCCGGGATGCGCCGCGAGCGCCTCGCCCGCCTCGGGCCCGGTGCCGTGCACGACGTTGAACACCCCGGCCGGCAGCCCGGCCTCGGCGCTGATCCTCGCGAGCGCGCCGGCCGTCAGCGGGGCCACCTCGGAGGGCTTCAGCACGACGGTGCACCCCGCGACGAGGGCGGGCGCGAGCTTGGCGACGACCTGGTGCAGCGGATAGTTCCACGGCGTGACGGCGCCGACGACGCCGACCGGCTCGCGCACCACCAGCGAGTTCCCGATCTCCTCGCTCCAGGCGAAGCCGTCGGCGAGCCCGGCCACACCCTTCGACGTCGCCATCGGCATGCCCAGCTGCACGCTCCGCGCGAAGGAGATCGGGGATCCCATCTCCGCGGTCATCGACTGCGCGAGCTCCTCGTGCCGGGCCTTGAGCCCCTCGCGGATGCGCAGCACGGCCGCGGCCCGGTCGGCCACCGGCGTCGACGACCACGCCGGGAACGCCTGCCGCGCCGCCATGACCGCCGCGTCGACCTCGGCCCGGCCGCCCCGCGGCACCTCCGCGACCGTCTCGCCCGTCGCCGGGTTCACCACCGCGATCGCCCCGGAGCCGGCCACCGCCTCGCCGTCGATCCAGTGACCTGTGAGCGTCTCCGTGCTGGTCGTCACGAGCGCCTCCGCTCCTCGTCCGTCGTCGTCCCCACTCTGCCGGACGCGGCCGGGTCGCCGCCGGGCCGCGGGTCGAGCCCGGGCGCGGCGGGCTGACCGACCCGCCCGGCGGCACACTGATCCGGAGCCCCGGGAGGTCGCCGTGCCGGCACGCGTTCTGGCACTCGTGCTGCTCGCCGTCGTCGCGGGCCTCGCGCTGTGGTCGGACCGGCCGCCCCCGCCGGCGCCGGCGGACGCCCCGGCGACGGAGTTCAGCGCCGGGCGCGCGCTGCCGATCGTCGACGACCTCGCCCGCGAGCCCCACCCGCTCGGCAGCTCCGCGGCGGCACGGGTGCGCGACGACGTCCTCGCGCGGCTGCGGGCGCTCGGCCTGTCCGCCCGGGTGGAGACCTCCACCGTCCGCGGGGTGGCCGTGGCGAACGTCGTCGCGACCCTCCCGGGGAGCGCTCCCACCGGGACGGTCACGCTCGCCGCGCACACCGACTCGGTCCCGGCCGGCCCCGGTGCCGCCGACGACATCTCCTCGGTGGCGGCGATCCTGGAGACGGTGCGGGCCCTGCGGGCGGGCCCACCGCTGCGCGACGACGTCGAGGTGCTGCTGACCGACGGCGAGGAGGCCGGCCTGCTCGGGGCGACGGCCTGGGTGCGCGGCGACCTGCCCCCCAACCGGCCGACCGTCGTGCTCAACCACGAGGCTCGCGGCGTCGCCGGGCCGTCGCTGATCTTCCGGACCTCCCCCGGCAACGCCGGCCTCGTCCGCGCGATCGCCGACGCCGTCCCCCACCCTCGCGGCGACTCCTCGCTGGCCGCGATCTTCCGCCTGCTGCCCAACGACACCGACCTCTCCGCGGTCCTCGCCGCCGGGCGTCCCGGGATCGACTCCGCGTTCATCGAGCGCCCGAGCGAGTACCACACGGCGGGCGACACCCCGGCGGCGCTGAGCGCGGCGAGCGTGCAGAGCCAGGGCTCGACGATGCTCGCCCTCGTCCGGGCACTCGGGGACACCGACCTGCGCCCGCTCGACCCGCTCGCGAGCGGCCTGCCCCCGCAGCCCGAGGAGGTGTGGTTCCGGTTCCTCGGCGCCCTGGTCACCTACCCGCAGTCGTGGGCCCTGCCGATCGCGCTCCTGGGGGTCGCGGCGCTCGTCGGGGCGGTCGTCCTGGGGCGTCGGCGAGGGCTGCTGCGCGTGCGCGGAGCCCTCGTCGCGGCGATCACGGCGGCGGTGGCCCTCGTCGTCGCGCTCGGCCTGGGTGCGGCGCTCGGGGCGCTGGTGGCCGCGGCGGGCCCCGACGTCGGACCGTTCTCGCGGGACCTGCCGCCCTACGAGGTCGCCGATGTCGTGCTGGCGGTCGTCGTGGTGCTGGCCTGGGCCGTGCTGCTCCGACGGTGGTACGGGCCGTGCGCGACGGCGGCGGGCGCGACGGCGCTCCTCGCGGTACTGGGGCTCTCCACCGCCGTCGTCGTGCCGGGCGCGTCGTTCCTGCTCGCGCTCCCTGGGCTCGGCCTCGCGCTCGGACTCACCGCCGCGGTGCTGCTGGCGCCACACCCGATTGCCGCCGTCGCCGCCCTCGCCGTCGGGACCGTGCCGACGGCCGCGCTCCTGGTGCCGTTCGCGTCGCAGGTCTTCCTCGTCGACGGCGTGGCGCACGGGCTCGCCGTGGCCGCGTTGGCGCTCTGCGCTTGTGCGTGCGTTCCCGTGTCAGGACACGGAAACACACGCACACTTGGGCGCGGCTGAAGACGGGAACGCACGCACAACCGCGGCTGCGCCGTCCGGATCAGCGACCATCCCCAGGTGGCAGCCCAGCACCGGGCTGTCCACAGGGCGCGAGCACCCACTCCCAGTAGCGGCTGTCGGTCGTCGACCGTGCCTCGACATGAGAGAAGACGCGGCCATCGAGGCCCTCCGCCACGGGCAGGACGACATGATCACTCGCGCCCAGGTGCTCGGGTGCGGCAGGACGGACGAATGGATCGAGGCCCAGATCGCCGGCGGACGCTGGATCAAGATGGGCCGCAAGGTGTTCAAGACGACGACGGGCGCACCCACTCGACGGCAACGGGAGCGTGCCGCCCTGCTGTGCGCGGGACCGGAGGCCGCCCTCAGCCACCGCAGCGCCGCCAACCGGTTCGGCCTGCGGGACCCCGACGGCGGCCTCGCGCACATCACGGTCCCCTACGGCCGCTCGGCGGACCCGCACCCGGGCGTGGTGATCCACCGCAGCCGCGCATTCGCCCACATCGTCATCGACCGCGAGGACATGCCGACGGTGTCGGCCGCCGACACGTGCATCGACCTCGCCGTCCTGGAGCCCGACGCCCGGCGGGCGATGCGGACATTGCTCCACGCCGCGCTCGCGATGAAGGTGCCCGCGCACCGTCTGCTCGCGGTGCTCGAGGGCCGCCGACCGCGTCGCTACTCGAGAGCTCTCCGGCACGCCGCGCGGATGCTGGCCGACGGGGTCGGCTCGGTGCTCGAAGGGCGATACCTCGTCGACGTCGAGCAGGCCCACGGCATCCCGATTGCCACCCGTCAGGCACCGGTCGTCGTGGACGGCGTCGAGCGCTATGAGGACTGCCGCTACGACATGCCCGACGCCGAGCTGATCGTGCGGCTCGACGGGTGGCGGTGGCACTCCGACCGGCACGTCGGCGTGGTCGACCGAGCGCGCGACAACGCCGCCGAGCTCGCCGGCAGCGCCCGGCTCACCTTCGGCTGGGAGGAGGTGGTCGGCGACCCGTGCGGCGTCGCCGCGATCGTCTCGGCCCGGCTACGTCAACTCGGCTGGCCGGGCCCGACCGGCACCGCCAACTGCCGCTGCGTCGAGGCCGCGTGACGAAGTGTGCGTGCCCTATCGGCGTGCTGTGTCTCTGCCGTGCCCAGACACGGAAACGCACGCACGAGACGTCAGTCGAACTGCAGCTCGGTGTCGCGGGTGCGCTTGAGCTCGTAGAAGTACTCGTAGCCCGCGAGCAGCTTGGCGCCGTCGAAGATCGTGCCGGCCTGCTCGCCGCGGGGGATGCGCGTCATGACCGGGCCGAAGTAGGCCGAGCCGTCCACGTGGATGGTCGGGGTGCCGACGTCCATGCCGACCGGGTCCATGCCCTCGTGGTGGGACTTCTTCAGGGCCTCGTCGTAGTCCGTCGAGGTGGCGGCCTCGGCGAGGTCCGCCTCCAGCCCGACCTCGCCCAGGGACTTGGCGATCACGTCGTCGAAGTCCTTGTTGTCCTCGTTGTGGATCTTCGTCCCCATCGCGGTGTAGAGGGGCGCGAGGATCTCGTCGCCGTGCTTCTGCGCCGCGGCGATGCAGACGCGGACGGGCTTCCAGCCCTCGTCCATCAGCGACTGGTACTTCTCGTCGAGGTCCCGCCCGGAGTTGAGCACCGAGAGGCTCATCACGTGCCAGGCCAGGTGGATGTCGCGGACCTTCTCGACCTCGAGGATCCACCGCGAGGTGATCCAGGCGAACGGGCACAGCGGGTCGAACCAGAAGTCGACGCGGGTCTTGTCACCAGTCTTGGCACCAGCAGCGGTCATGACACCAGGCTTCCCTCGAGCAACGGGTCTGTACCCGAGCGAACAGTGGAAGCGGCAACCGTGTTCCCGGCCTGGATAGGGTGGGCCGCGTGGCTGCACCCAACCTCACCCGGGCCGACGCACGCACGCGCGCCGAGATGCTCGACGTCGACTCGTACACGGTCTCGCTGGACCTGACCGACGGCGCCGCGGGGCCGGGTGAGACGACGTTCCGCTCGACGATGACGGTGCGGTTCCGCTGCACCGCCCCCGGCGCCGCGAGCTGGATCGACATCGTCGCGGCGGGCGTGCGCTCCGCCACCCTCAACGGGGTCGCGCTCGACGTCACCGGCTACGACGAGGAGAAGGGCGTCGCGCTGCCCGACCTCGCCACCGAGAACGAGCTCGTGGTCGACGCCGACTGCCGCTACATGAACACCGGCGAGGGCCTGCACCGCTTCGTGGACCCCGTCGACGGCGGGGTCTACCTCTACAGCCAGTTCGAGACCGCCGACGCCAAGCGGATGTTCGCCTGCTTCGACCAGCCCGACCTCAAGGCGACGATCGCCCTCACCGCGCTCGCGCCGCCGAGCTGGGAGGTGATCTCCAACGGCGCGAAGGACACGACGACGACGCTCGAGTCCGGCGCCGTGCACCACGCCTTCGAGCCCACCGTCCGGATCTCGACCTACCTCGTCGCCCTCGTGGCCGGTCCGTATGCGAAATGGACCGACGAGTACTCCGACGAGCACGGCACGATCCCGCTGGGCATCTACTGCCGCGCGAGCCTCGCCGAGCACATGGACGCCGAGCGGCTGTTCACCGAGACCAAGCAGGGCTTCGGCTTCTACCACCGCAACTTCGGCGTGCCGTACCCCTTCACCAAGTACGACCAGCTCTTCGTCCCCGAGTTCAACGCGGGCGCGATGGAGAACGTCGGCGCGGTCACCTTCCTCGAGGACTACGTCTTCCGCAGCCGCGTCACCCGCTACCTCTACGAGCGCCGCGCCGAGACCGTGCTGCACGAGATGGCGCACATGTGGTTCGGCGACCTCGTCACCATGCGGTGGTGGGACGACCTGTGGCTCAACGAGTCGTTCGCGACGTGGGCCAGCGTCGTCAGCCAGTCCGAGGCCACCGAGTACCGCAATGCCTGGACGACGTTCGCGAACGTCGAGAAGTCCTGGGCCTACCGCCAGGACCAGCTGCCCTCCACCCACCCCATCGCCGCCGACATCCCCGACCTGGAGGCCGTCGAGGTCAACTTCGACGGCATCACCTACGCCAAGGGCGCGTCGGTGCTCAAGCAGCTCGTGGCCTACGTCGGGCAGGAGGAGTTCCTCGCCGGGCTGCGCCTCTACTTCTCCCGGCACGCCTACGGCAACGCCACCTTCGACGACCTGCTGGCGGCGCTGACGGAGGCCTCCGGCCGGGACCTGTCGGGGTGGTCCTCCCAGTGGCTGCGCACAACTGGCCTCAACTCCCTGAGCCCGTCCTTCGCCGTCGGCGAGGACGGCCGCTACACCGCCTTCGACGTCACCCAGAGCGGCGCGCGACCCGGCGCGGGCGAGACGCGCACCCACCGCCTGGCGGTGGGCATCTACCACGACGACGGGAGTGGTCGCCTCGTCCGCCGCCACCGCACCGAGCTGGACGTCTCCGGCGAGCGCACCGAGGTCCCCGAGCTGATCGGGGTCGACGCCGGCGCGCTGGTGCTCGTCAACGACGACGACCTGACCTACTGCACGATGCGCCTCGACGAGCGCTCGCTGACCACGCTGGTCGACCGCATCGGCGACATCGCCGAGCCGCTGCCGCGCACGCTGTGCTGGTCGGCGGCGTGGGAGATGACGCGCGAGGCCGAGCTGCGCGCCCGGGACTTCGTGGCGCTGGTGACGGGCGGGCTGGCGGCCGAGACCGAGGTCGGCGTCGTGCAGCGGCTGCTGCTGCAGGCCCAGACCGCGCTCGCGTCCTACGCGGAGCCGACGTGGGCCGTCGAGCAGGGGTGGCCCTCGTTCGTCGCGACGCTGCTCGACCTCGCGAAGCGCACCGAGCCCGGCTCGGACCACCAGCTCGCCCTGGTCAACGCGCTCGCCGGGTCGGTCCTCACCCCGCAGGCGCTGGAGGCGATCGCCGGCTGGCGCGAGGGGACCGCGCCGCTGGAGGGCCTCGTCGTCGACACCGACCTGCGCTGGCGGCTGCTGCACGCGCTCGTCGCGCACGGCGCCGCGAGCGCGGTGGACATCGAGGCGGAGCTGGCGCGGGACAACACCGCGACCGGGCTGCGGATGGCCGAGCGGGCGCGGGCGCTGGTGCCGACCCCGGAGGCCAAGGCCACGGCGTGGGAGCGCGCGGTCCACGACGACGCGCTGCCCAACGCGATCAACTCCGCGATCATCATGGGCTTCTCGCACCCGTCGCAGAGCGCGCTGCTGGCGCCCTACACCGAGAAATACTTCGCCGTGGTGGACGAGGTGTGGGGCCGGCGCTCGTCCGAGCAGGCGCAGCCCATGGTGCAGGGGCTCTTCCCGTCGTGGGCGGTGGAGCAGGCGACGGTGGACGCGGCCGACCGCTGGCTGGCCGACGAGCACCCGGCCGCGCTGCGCCGCCTGGTCTCCGAGGGGCGCGCGGGCATCGTGCGAGCCCTCGCGGCCCGAGGCTTCGACGCCATGTGAACGGATTTGGTCGTCGGAGCGACCAAATCCGTTCACGTGCACGCTAGTGCTTGCTCCCGGCGTGGTCGCCCAGCACGCGGAGGCCCTCGACTATGCCGCCGACCAGGTCGCTCTCGGTGAACCGGGAGACCATCGAGCCGACGGCGATCTTGGTGCCGTGGTCGTCGATCCGGCGTACCGACTCCTCGCCGGTGACGACCTCGACCACCCGCTCGCCCGGCGACACCGCGATCAGCACCGCGTCGGCCGCCGAGTCCCCGAGCATCGCGTGCAGCTCCTCGGCGCGCTCGCGGGTGCGGGCGCCGAGCGCACCGACGTAGACCGTGAACTGCAGCCCCGTCTCGGCCGAGGTCCGCGTCAGGGCCTCGTCGATGCGCGAGAGCTGCGACGAGGAGAACGGAACCTTCTCGTCCTCGGAGTGGACCTCGGCGGCCTCGGAGATCCGGCCCGACGCGGTCGGGATGCGCGAGTGGCCGGAGACCGGCTCCGTCGCGACGCCCGGGCCGGTCACCGTCGGTGTCTCCCCCGGGCCCGACTGGGAGCGGTCCACCTGCCCCGTGGTCTCACCAGGTGCCACGTGCGCCTCCTCGAGCCGTGCGGGTCGCGGTGCTGCCGACAGCCTCGACGGTCGGCTCGGGCAGGTGCGTGCCCTTGGGGTTGCCGATCCACCAGAGCGGCTCGTGGGGCCAGTCGTCCCCGACGCGGTACCGCGCCCCCCTGCGCCCCGACGGGCGCCGCAAGGTGGCGGCGGCCAGGAGCAGCAGGACGACGAGCGGGATCACGCCGTAGATCAGGATCGTGTCGATCGGTCTCACGGGGCGAACCGTAGTGGAAAGCCGCTGCTACGTCGTGTCGTAGAACGTCTCGTCCGGCGACCGGCTCACCACACCGGGGGACGGCGCTCCGCCCACGGTCGGGCCGCCTCGAGCTCCGCGCCCAGCGCGACCAGCAGCGCCTCCTCACCGCGGCGCCCCCGCAGCGTCACCCCCACCGGGAGCGTCGTGCCGTCGACATCGGGCCAGCCCAGCGGCAGCGCGATCGCGGGCTCCCCGGTCAGGTTGGCGATCGCCGTCCAGGGGGTGAACGCGACCTGCCGCGCGAAGTCGGTCTCCGGACCGTCCGCACGGAACCAGCCCACCGGGCGCGGCGGCAGGGCCACCGACGGCGTGAGCACCGCGTCGAGGTGGGCGCGGGCCGCGACGATGCGCCGGGTCTCGGTCTGGGCCACGTGCAGGGCACCCACCACCCTCGCCGAACCGGCCTGCCGGCCGCGGGCGCGCAGCAGGCGGGTGAGCGGCTGCAGGCGTTCCTCGTCCTCCGGAGCGACCGGCTCGGCGAGCGCGAGCACGGCCCACACCGTGAGGAAGGCGGCGATCGCCTCCGCGGAGAGCGGCGCGTCGACCGGCTCCACGGTGTGCCCGAGGGAGGCCAGTGCCGTCGCGGTGTCCTGCGCCGCGGCCACGCACACCGGGTCGACGACGGCGGGTGCCCACGCCGGGCCGAGCAGGTCCGAGAGGTCCCCGAAGGGCGGCGTCGTGGTCAGCCCGACCCGACGACGCGGTCCGGGCTCGCCGCGGGCCACGCCGAGGTAGCCCCCCTCGGGCGGCGCGTCCGGCACGAACGGCTCGCCGGGCCAGGTCCGCCTGCCGCACAGGGCATCGAGCAGTGCCGCGGCGTCGGCCACGGTGCGGGCCAGCGGCCCGGCCACCGAGAGCCCGGCGGGGTCGCCGCCCGCCGGGCCCGCGGGCACCCGGCCCCGCGTCGTCTTGATCCCGACCAGCCCGCACACCGACGCCGGGATGCGGATCGAGCCGCCACCGTCGGATCCCTGCGCGACCGGCAGCACCCCCGCGGCGACGGCGGCCGCCGCCCCGCCCGACGAGCCCCCGGCCGAGCGCGTCGGGTCCCAGGGCGAGACGGCGGGCGGGGCCCCGGCGGGCTCGGTGTAGCAGGGCAGGCCGAACTCCGGCACCGCGGTCTTCCCCAGGCTCACCGTGCCCGCCGCCCGCAGCAGCCCGACCAGGTCGTCGTCGTACTCGGGCACCCACCCGCGCGTCACGATCGAGCCGCGTCCGGTCGGGACGCCCGCCGTCGCCGTGAGGTCCTTGATCGCGGTCGGCACACCGACGAGCGGGCCGGAGACCTCCCCGGCCGCAAGCGCGGCGTCGAGCGACCGGGCGGCCTGCCGGGCGCGCTCCGGGGTCAGGACGGCGAAGGCGCCGAGCCGGGCGCCGAGGGTCGCCGCACGGTCCAGGGCGTGGTCGACGACGTCGAGGACGGTCGCCTCGCCGCGCCGGACCGCGGCCGCGGTCTCGAGCGCGGTCAGCTCGTGCAGCTCACCCACGGTGCACGATCATGCCCGGTCAGGCGGCGCTCTCCCCCAGGTAGGGCAGCCACTGCGGGTCGGCCTCGACGAGTCCCGCCAGCAGGCGCCAGTGCCGGCCGCGCGGCGCGGTCGGCATGGTGCGCAGCGGCCAGCCCAGCTCGGCGAGCAGCTTGTCGGCCTTCTTGTGGTTGCACCGCGCGCAGCACGCGACGCAGTTCTCCCAGGTGTGCGTGCCGCCGCGGCTGCGTGGCACCACGTGGTCGATCGTCTCGGCCTTGCCCGCGCAGTAGGCGCACCGGAAGCGGTCGCGGTGCATGAGGGCGGCGCGGGTGAGCGGGACGCGCGCCCGGTAGGGCACGCGGACGTAGACCCGCAGCCGGATCACGGAGGGGACCTCGACGGAACCGGCAGCCGAGTGGAGCACCAGACCGGAGGTGTCGCCGTGCACGATGTCGGCCTTGCCGCAGACGAGCAGGACGATGGCCCGCCGCAGCGGGAGCGCGGTGAGGGGTTCGTAGGTCGCATTGAGGAGCAGGACCCGCCGTCGGCCCCAGGCGTGCGCGAGGGGCTCGGCCCGGACGGTGACCGTGACGTCGTCGCCCCGCTCGGCAGCGGGCGGATCGGCAACGGCGGTGCGGACGGCGATCGGGATCGTCTCGGCCGGACCGGCGACGGGATCACGGCCCCCGCGCGGTGCGACCCCGCGGACCAGCGGCGTCACGGTCCTGGGTTGTCGTTCGGCCACACGACCACCTCCCACCGAGAGTGGGCACAGTCGACCACATCACGGGTCGTTGTGCACCCGTGATACGACGGGGTTCACCTCCTCGTCCCCGGCGGCGAGCGGGAGGCGGTGCTGCGCCCTCCCACCGCGGGGTCGACGCGCCCCTCGTATCGTGCGGTGCCGTGCTGCCAGTCGCCGGCATGGACGTCCCCACACAGGTCCCGCCGACCCCCACCCCGACGCCGGTGCCGCCGGCCGGCGGGACCGCCCCGCTGCTGCCGCCGGTGCCGGTGGACGCCCCGGCCTGCGCGAACGACGCCGGGTCCCTGTGCGCCCGGGTCTTCCAGTACACCCACGCGAGCTGGCTCTCCCGCTGGTCCGACGCGATCGTGCCGCACGCGGTGACGGTGGCGATCATCGTCGTGGTCGCGGTGCTGCTGCGCTACGCCGTGCACCGCGCCGTCCGACGGCTGACATCGGGGACGAGCGCCGGCCGCGTGCCCCGCATCCTGCGCCCGCTGCGCGACCGCGCGGCGGCGAGCCTGCGCGAGGCCGCCCCGCAGATCCTGGAGCGCCGCACCCAGCGGGCCCAGGCGATCGGCTCGGTGCTGCGGTCGCTCACCACGCTGCTGATCTACGGCGTGGCGTTCGTGCTCGTCCTCGGCGAGTTCGGGGTGAACCTCGCGCCGATCATCGCCTCGGCGGGCGTGGTCGGCGTGGCCATCGGCTTCGGCGCGCAGAACCTCGTCCGGGACTTCATCTCTGGCATCTTCATGATGCTCGAGGACCAGTACGGGGTGGGCGACGTCGTCGACCTAGGGCGTGTCTCCTGAACCTTGGCCGGGTGGTCGGCGAGCATGTCGATTGTGGCTAGGACGGAGCAGATTTCCGACGAGGCGTGGGCGTTGATCGAGCCGCTTTTGCCCAGCTCAACGGGTCGCCGGGGTGGGCAGTGGCGTGATCACCGGCAGGTCCTCGAGGCGATCCTGTGGCGGTATCGGACCGGGTCGCCGTGGCGGGACCTCCCGGCGGAGTTCGGGCCGTGGCAGACGACCTGGAAGCGGCTCAACCGGTGGTCGGGCGATGGCACGCTGGACACGCTGCTCGCCGCCGCCCACGGCGACGCCGAGATCGCCGGCGAGCTGGAATGGATGGTCAGCGCGGACTCCACCATCGCCCGCGCCCACCAGCACGCCGCGGGCGCACCGAAGATCGCCCCGACGACCGATCTGGAGGTCTCCCAGACCGCTCCAGCCGGCACAGGGGGCCGAACCGAATTACAAGAAACCGGCCGAGCCGGCGGGGTTCGTCGAGCCGGCTGACCACGCCCTCGGGCGTTCCCGCGGCGGCCTGTCGACGAAGGTGCATCTGTCTTGCGACGGGCGCGGACTGCCGCTGAGTTTCACGATCACCGCAGGTCAGGCCGGGGACAACCCGCAACTGCTCGCGGTGCTCGACGCCATCTCGGTGCACACCGGCCGACCCGGGCGGCCCCGCCAGCGGCCCGATCGGCTGCTCGCGGACAAGGCCTACTCCCACCCCAGCACCCGTCGAGCGCTTCGAGCTCGTGGGATCAAGGCCACCATCCCCGAGCGCAACGACCAACTCGCCCGCCGCCGCGCTCGGGGACCCGGCCGCCCGTACGCCTTCGACGCCGAGCTCTACAAGCAGCGCAACGTCGTCGAACGCTGCTTCAACCGACTCAAGCAGTGGCGCGGGATCGCCACCCGCTACGACAAGACCGCCCGCAACTACCGCGGTGGCGTCTTACTGGCCAGCCTCATCCTCTGGACCCGCGCATGAATCAGGAGACACGCCCTAGGCGAGGCCAGCGGCACCGTCGAGGCGGTCGGGCTGCGGGTCACGACGCTGCGTGACATCGCCGGGACCGTCTGGTACGTGCGCAACGGTGAGGTGCTGCGCGTCGGGAACTCCAGCCAGGGCTACTCGGTCGCAGTGGTCGACATCCCGGTGGGGCACTCGGCCGACGTCGACGAGACCTCCCGGCTCGCCCGGCAGGCGGCGGTCGAGGAGTGCACCGACGCGACGCTCGCCGCGAAGGTCCTCGCGCCGCCGGACATGCTGGGTGTGCAGTCGGTCACCGCGGAGGGCATCCTGCTGCGGCTCACGGTGCGGACCCGGCCCGGCGAGCAGTGGGCGGTGCAGCGCGCCGTCGCCGGCGCGGTCAAGTCCGCCCTCGACGACGCCGGGGTCCCCGCGCCCATCCCGTTCGGCGCCGTCGGCGGCGGCCGCTGACGTGAGACGGTGGTGGGTGTGAGCAGTCCCCAGACCTTCTACGACGCGGTCGGCGGCCACGAGACGTTCTCGCAGATCGTCCACCGGTTCTACGAGCAGGTCGCCGACGACCCGGTCCTGCGCCCGCTGTACCCCGAGGAGGACCTCGGCCCGGCCGAGAACCGGCTGCGGATGTTCCTCGAGCAGTACTGGGGCGGTCCGCAGACCTACTCCCAGCAGCGCGGGCACCCGCGGCTGCGCATGCGCCACGTGCCGTTCGCGATCGGTCCCCTCGAGCGCGACGCCTGGCTGCGCTGCATGCGCGTGGCCATCGACGAGGCCGGGCTCGACCCGGAGCGGCACCGCCAGATCTGGGAGTACATGGAGATGGCGGCGATGAGCATGATGAACCGGAGCTTCTGACTCGCTTGGCGCTGGCGCGCGTGTGCGTGTGTTTCCGTGTCCACGCACGGAAACGCACGCACAAGGCCGTCAGGCCCAAGGCAGCTGGGCGCGGCGGCGGCGCACCACCGCACCGCCGTGCGCGTCCAGCCGGAGCCAGCCGCCGTCGGTGGAGACCCGCACCGTGGTCTCCGGGTCGGCGGAGCCCGCGCCGACGAATCCCATGCCCGACAGGGCGAACACGCACCGCATGGGGACGCGGACCTCGGTGCCGGAGACGTCGTCGGTGACGGTGAGGACGACCTGGTCGAGCAGGGCCGCGCTCGGGCGCCCGCTCGGATCGCCGGCCCGGGCCGCCGCGACCCCGCGCTCGGCCAGCCCCCCGAGCTCCGCGGCGGGCACCTCGCCCACGACCTCCCAGCTCCGGTCGGCGCGCAGCGGGGGCAGCGGGCCCCGCCAGCGGTCGTCGACCGGGGTGCCCGGCTCCACGGAGCCGCTGACCCCGCCCGCGACGGCGAGCGCGGCCAATAGGTCGGAGCCGACGACGGTGAGGTCCTCCGGTGTCACCGCGCCCGGCGCGGTGCGCGTGACGAGCGCGTCGAACGGGGTGGGCGCCCAGGCCTCGACCGCGTCCGCGTCGCCGTCCGCCCCCGGGCGTGACCGCAGCCGCACCACCACACCCCCGTCGAGGCGCACGGCACGCCCGACGAACTCGGCGAGGTCCTCACGTTGCGCCCGGTCCGGCACCCTGAGGCGACGCGCCCCCGGCCGTACGCCCGGGACCGCGGCGCCCACGCCGTCCGGGCCCGTCACGAGGGCACGTAGCGGTCCAGGAACGACCGCTCCTCGGCCGTGAGCCGCCGGGGCCGCTCGGAGGCCATGTCGTAGGGCACGAGCTGGGTGTCGGCGGTGACCGCGGGCCTCGCGGCGTCCCACCCGTCGTCGTCGGGGTCGTCCGGCTCGTCGGGCAGCAGCAGCTCGTAGCCGACGGTGAACGACGCCGCCCGCACCTCGTGGCACCACATGCGTACGCGCACCCCGCGGGGGTGCCACGGGATGGGCCGGCGGTAGGCGACCTGGACCTTCACGACCAGCAGGCCCGCCTCGAACGCCGCGACCCCCTCGCGCACGGCGGCGTCGAACAGGAGCACCGCCCGGGCGTCCTCGAGCAGGGTGACGACCTTGGCGTGGTTGACGTGCCGGTACGCGTCCTGGTCGGACCAGCGCAGGGGCACGGTCACCTCGTAGGTGGCCGCGGGACGCTCCGTCCTCGTCATCGGCGTCATCGGACCATGCTGCGGATTCTGGCGGGCGGCGACCGACACCGTCGCGAGATCGCTGCGCCCGGACCGGGCGATCTCGGCGAGCGCGCTGCGGGCCCGCGTGAGCCGCGAGGCGTTGGCCTGTTCCCAGTGGGCGATCTTCTCGTCGGCGGTCTCGGTGTCGTCGGTGTGCGCCAGGACGTCGAGGGTGACCGCCCGCAACGCGGAGTACAGCTCGTCGCGCAGCGTGAGCCGCGCGAGCGCGTCCCACCAGTCCTCCCGGGGGAGCCCGGCGACGGCGGTCAGCAGTCCGTGGAGGCCGAGGTGGTCGGACAGCGCGTAGTAGAGCGCCGCGACCCCGGCGACGTCGTCGGGGTCGCCGCCGTGGTCGGCCTCGGCGATCTCGGCGATCTCGGCGACGTCGAGCAGTCCGAAGCTGTAGAGGCCCCCGGCCGCCCGGTCCGCGAGCCCGATCGGGGCGCCGAGGTCCACCATCTCCTGCACCCGCTCGGCCAGACCCTCGGCCTCCATCCCGCGCAGCATCGCCGGCACCTGCGGGTCGAGGGCGGCGACCGTGGCCGAGAAGCGCTGGGTCTCCGCGCCCACGGCCAGTGGTTGGGGCCGGTGGGTGAGCAGCCAGCGCGACGCCCGGTCGAGCAGGCGGCGGGCGGCGAGCGTGAGCCGGTCCGCGACCGCGGTCGGCAGGCCCTCCGCGGTGGCCCGCGCGATGTCGACGGCGAGGGTGTCGAGCCCGAAGACCCGGGTCGCGACCTGGTAGGCCCGTACGGCGTCGGACGGCGTGGCCGCGACCTCGGTCACGAGCCGGTGCACATAGGAGAGCCCACCGCCGTCGACGACCTCGTTGGCCAGCATCGTCGTGACGATGCGGCGGCGCAGCGGGTGGGCGGCGACCGCGTCGGGATAGGTGCCCGAGAGCACCGTCGGGAAGTAGGACGGGAGCCGGCGGCCGATGACCTCGGCGTCGGGGAGCTCGGTGCCCGCGAGCGATTCGGTGAGGTCGAGCTTCACGTGCGCCATCACCGTGGCGAGCTCCGGGGAGGACAGCCCCTCGCCGGCGGCGCGGCGGGCCTCGAACCCCTCGGTGTCGGGCAGCACGTCGAGCTCCCGGTCGAGCTCGCCCCGGCTCTCGAGGTCGCGGACCACGGCCTCGTGCACGCCCAGCATCTCGGGGGCGTGGGCGCGGGCCACGCCGAGCACGTCGTTCTGGGCGACGTTGTCGGCGAGCACGAGGGCGGCCACGTCCTCGGTGGTCGCGGCGATCTGCTCATCGCGCAGCTCCTCGGCGAGCTCGCCGCGCTCGACCAGCGAGTCCAGGAGGATCTTGATGTTGACCTCGTGGTCGGAGCAGTCGACGCCCGCGGAGTTGTCGACAGCGTCGGTGTTCACCCGGCCGCCCCGGCGGGCGTACTGGATGCGTCCGCGCTGGGTGAGGCCGAGGTTGCCGCCCTCACCGACGACCGCCACGCGCAGCTCGTCGGCGTCCACGCGCACCGGGTCGTTGCCCTTGTCGCCGGCGTCGGCGTGGGTCTCGTCGGAGGCCTTGACGTAGGTGCCGATGCCGCCGTTCCACAGCAGGTCCACCGGCGCCCGCAGCACGGCGCGGATCAGCGTGGCCGGGTCGACCCCCACCGGGTCGGGATCGACACCGAGCGCCGCGGCGACCTCGTCGGAGATCGGGATCCGCTTGAGGGCCCGCGAGTACACCCCGCCGCCCTTGCTGATCAGGGACTCGTCGTAGTCGGCCCACGTCGAGCGGGGGAGCTCGAAGAGCCGGCGGCGCTCGGCGAAGGACACGGCCGGGTCCGGGTCGGGGTCGAGGAAGACGTGGCGGTGGTCGAACGCCGCGACGATGCGCAGGTGCTCGGAGAGCAGCATGCCGTTGCCGAACACGTCGCCGGACATGTCGCCGATCCCGACGACGGTGATCTCGTCGGTCGCCACGTCGCGGCCCAGCTCGCGGAAGTGGCGACGCACCGACTCCCATGTCCCCCGGGCGGTGATCCCCATGGCCTTGTGGTCGTAGCCCACCGAACCGCCCGAGGCGAAGGCGTCGCCGAGCCAGAAGCCGTGGTCCTTCGCGACCTCGTTGGCGATGTCGGAGAACGTGGCCGTGCCCTTGTCGGCGGCGACGACGAGGTAGGTGTCGTCGGCGTCGTAGCGCACGATCCGCTCCGGGGTGCGCGTCGGCGAGTCCGCGGCGTGGCCGTCCCGGTCGTCGACGAGGTCGAGCAGCCCGGAGACGAACATGCGGTAGCAGGCGACGCCCTCGGAGCGCTGGGCGTCGCGGTCCGCGGCGGCGTCGCCGGTCGGGGCCGGCGGGCGCTTGACGACGAACCCGCCCTTGGCCCCGACGGGCACGATGACGGCGTTCTTGACCGCCTGCGCCTTGACCAGGCCCAGGATCTCGGTGCGGTAGTCCTGGAGCCGGTCCGACCAGCGCAGTCCGCCGCGCGCGATCGGGCCGAAGCGCAGGTGCACGCCCTCCACCCGGTGGGAGTGCACGAACGTCTCGATGGCCGGGCGTGGCTCGGGCATCCCCGGCACCCGCGAGGGGTCGACCTTGAAGGCCATGTAGTCGCGTGGGCCGCCCTCGGCGTCGCGCAGGAACACGTTGGTGCGCAGGGTGGCGCGGACGAGCCCGAGGATCGCGCGGAGGATCCGGTCGGCGTCGAGCCCGGTGACGTCGTCGATGGCCGCCTCGACCTGCGCGTCGAGCTCGGCGACGAGGTCGTCACGCCCGTTCGGGTACCGCTGCGGATCGGGGGCGAGGTCGGGGTCGAACCGGGCCTCGAAGAGCCGCACGAGGCCGACCGCGACCTCCGCGTGCGCGCCGACGACGTCGGTGATGTAGCTCTGCCCGTAGGGGCTGCCGAGCTGGCGCTGGTAGCGGGCGAGGGCCCGCAGCAGGGCCGTCTGACGCCAGGTCAGTCCAGCCGTGAGCACCAGGGTGTTGAAGTCGTCGGTGCCGATGCGTCCCCGCCACGCCGCGGTGAAGGCGTCGGCGAAGCGCCGGGTGAGGTCGTCCTCCCGGTCCCGCTCCGCGGCGTCGGTGGTGCTGGCACCGACGCCGTCGTCGGGGAGGTCCATGCGCAGCCCGAAGTCGTTGACCCACCCGACCTCGCCGTCGCTGCGTCGCACCTCGTAGGGGCGTTCGTCGATGACCTCGATGCCCAGCGAGCCCAGGACCGGCAGGACCGAGGACAGCGTGATCCGCCGGCCGACGAGGAAGAGCTTGAGCCGATGGTCCCCGGCCCCGTCGTCGGCGGGCGCCTCCGCGGGCCGGTAGAGACGGACGGTGACGTCGTCGGGGCCCTCCAGGGCGTCGAGGACGAGAAGGTCCTCGAGTCCCTGCTCCGGGGTGAAGTCCTCCTGGTAGGCCTGGCTGAACGGCTCGGCGTCGGCGTCGGCGGCGGCCAGGGCGGCCCGTTCGGTGGGCCCGGCCGCGGCACGGAGGCGGTCGTTCCAGGTCAGGGCCGCCTCGGCGAGCTCCGCGGTGAGCGCCGGGACGTCGGGACGGACCGGTTCGCGCTGCCCGGTGTGGACGGTGACGTGCAACAGCGCGAGCTGGTCCTCGGTGACCCTCGCCGTGTACTCGATGTCGGTGCCCTCGAGCCGTTCGAGGAGCAGGTCCTGCATCCGCAGTCGGGTCGCGGTGGTGTAGCGGTCGCGGGGCATGTAGACCATCGCCGAGAAGTAGCGGCCCCAGCGGTCGCGGCGCAGGAAGAGTCGTACCTTGCGCCGCTCGGCGAGGGCGAGCACGCCGGTGACGGTCTCGAGCAGCGACGCCCGGTCGGTGCAGAGCAGCTCGGCACGCGGGTAGGTCTGGAGCACCTCGAGCATCCGCTGGCCGGACCACGACTCGACGGGCAGCTCGGTCTTGCGGATCACCTCCCGCACGCGACGCGACACCACGGGGATGCGGGTGACGTCGGTGCTCCGGGCCGCGACGGTGAGCACACCCAGGAAGCGGTGCGCACCGATGACGCTGCCGTCCGGGCCGAACACCCGCACGCCCACATACAGCGGGTGCACCGGCTCGTGCACCGTCGAGCGGGCGCTCGCCCGCGTGAGCACCAGCAGCGCCGGGTCATCCGTCCCGGTGCGGTCGGGCGCCGACGCCTCGGCGAGCTCCTGCGGCGCGAGCGCCTCCCGCTCGGCGAGGTCGGGTCCGGCGGTGAGGGCCCGTGCCGCGGCGCTGTCGCGGCGCAGGATGCCCAGGCCCGGTGTCCCCGCGCCCCCGGTTGGCGGGCTGCCCAGGTCGCCGACCGCCTCGTAGCGGTACCCGAGGAAGGTGAGGTTCCCGTCGGCGAACCACCGCAGCAGCGCGACCGTGTCGTCGGTCCGGTGCTCGGCCACCGGGGGCGGCGACGACTCGAGCCCGTCGGCGAGGGTCTTCGCCTTGGCCAGCATCGCCTCGGCGTCCTCGACGACGTCGCGCACGTCCGCGAGCACCGACGAGAGCCGCTCGTGCAGATCGGCGGCGAGCTCGCGCACCGACTCCGAGCCGGCGTCGGCCTCGAGCTCGAGGTTCATCCACGACTCGACCACCGCGCCCGACGGCGGGGCGCTGGGGTCGGCGCCCGGGAGTATCTCCTGCAGGGCGCCGTCGGCGTCGCGCCGGACCACGACGAGCGGGTGCACCACCCGGTGCACGACGGTGCCGGTGCGCGCGAGCTCCGCCATCACCGAGTCGATGAGGTAGGGCATGTCGTCGGTGACGACGAGGACGAACACCCGGTCGGGGTCGGGCATCGTGCCGTCCGGCGCGGGCTCGGCGCCGGCGCCGAGCACCGCGGTGACCGGCTGGCCGGGCACGTGCAGACGGGCCAGGCTGCGGTGGGCCCGCACGATCGCGAGCGCCTCCGACGGATCGTCGACCCGTTCCTCCGGTGGGACCCGGTCGAAGTAGTGGATGGCGAGCTCGGCCAGCTCGGGGTCACCGGCCTGGTCGATCGCGGTCCGGCGGAGGGCCTCCATCGCGGAGTCCGTGCGCGCCTCGGTGCCCGTCATCGGCTCGCCGCCCCCACCGCGAGCGGCAAGACCACCAGGACCGAGCACGACACCGACACGGCGCCACTGTAACGAGGGTACGAGGGACCATCGGGCTCCGCCGACCAGGGGAACCCTTCTCATTCGATTCCGAGCCCGGACACACGAAACCCCCGCCCTGGTGGGGGTGGGGGTTCGTGGTGGTGGGGGTGGTTGGGTGTTCCGGCGGTGTCCTACTCTCCCACGACCTGGCGGTCGCAGTACCATCGGCGCTGGAGGGCTTAGCTTCCGGGTTCGGGATGGGTCCGGGCGTTTCCCCTCCGCTGTGGCCACCGGAACACCGAACCACCTCCACCAGGGGTGGGGTGTGGTGGGGGGTGCGGTGGGTGGACGCGAGCGGTGCTTGGTTGTTGGTTGTTCGCCGCTGTGTGGGCGGTGGTGGTGTGTTGGGCAAGTCCTCGGCCTATTAGTACCAGTCCACTGAACACCTTGCGGTGCGTGCATGTCTGGCCTATCAACCCACTGGTCTGGTGGGGGCCTTAACCCTCGAAGGGTGGGAGACCTCATCTTGGAACGGGCTTCCCGCTTAGATGCCTTCAGCGGTTATCCCTTCCGAACGTAGCCAACCAGCCGTGCCCCTGGCGGGACAACTGGCACACCAGAGGTTCGTCCGTCCCGGTCCTCTCGTACTAGGGACAGCCTTCCTCAAGTCTCCTGCGCGCGCGGCGGATAGGGACCGAACTGTCTCACGACGTTCTAAACCCAGCTCGCGTACCGCTTTAATGGGCGAACAGCCCAACCCTTGGGACCTACTCCAGCCCCAGGATGCGACGAGCCGACATCGAGGTGCCAAACCATGCCGTCGATATGGACTCTTGGGCAAGATCAGCCTGTTATCCCCGGGGTACCTTTTATCCGTTGAGCGACACCCCAACCACGTGGTGGTGCCGGATCACTAGTCCCGACTTTCGTCCCTGCTCGACCCGTCGGTCTCACAGTCAAGCTCCCTTGTGCACTTGCACTCGACACCTGGTTGCCGACCAGGCTGAGGGAACCTTTGGGCGCCTCCGTTACTCTTTGGGAGGCAACCGCCCCAGTTAAACTACCCACCAGGCACTGTCCCTGGACCAGATCATGGCCCGAGGTTAGATGCCCAATTCGACCAGAGTGGTATTTCAACGATGACTCCACCCGCACTGGCGTGCGGGCTTCGCAGTCTCCCACCTATCCTACACAAGCCGAACCGAGCACCAATACCAAGCTGTAGTGAAGGTCCCGGGGTCTTTCCGTCCTGCCGCGCGTAACGAGCATCTTTACTCGTAGTGCAATTTCGCCGAGTCTGTGGTCGAGACAGCGGGGAAGTCGTTACTCCATTCGTGCAGGTCGGAACTTACCCGACAAGGAATTTCGCTACCTTAGGATGGTTATAGTTACCACCGCCGTTTACTGGCGCTTAAGTTCTCAGCTTCGGCCTCGAGGCCTAACCGGTCCCCTTAACGTTCCAGCACCGGGCAGGAGTCAGTCCGTATACCTCGTCTTGCGACTTCGCACGGACCTGTGTTTTTAGTAAACAGTCGCTTCCCCCTGGTCTCTGCGGCCCACAGCCCTAACCCGCAAAGGGGTTTCAGGCCCCAGGGCCCCCCTTCTCCCGAAGTTACGGGGGCATTTTGCCGAATTCCTTGACCACAGTTCGCTCGAACGCCTCGGTATTCTCTACCTGACCACCTGTGTTGGTTTGGGGTACGGGTCGCGTAGGAACTCGCTAGAGGCTTTTCTCGGCAGCATGGGATCACTCTGCTTCGCCTCAACGGCTATGCGTCACGTCTGAGCCATCATGGCCCGCGGATTTGCCTACGGACCGGCCTACACGCTTGCACCAGTCACTACCACTCACTGGCGGAGCTGCCCTCCTGCGTCACCCCATCGCTTGGCTACACCAGGCGGGGTCCCGCGCTCCCCACCACCAGCTCCCGAAGGAGACTGCGAGGGTTCGGGCGGTTAGCACACCAGGCCTGGCCAGGGACGCGCCTACACGAGCACGGGAATATCAACCCGTTGTCCATCGACTACGCCTGTCGGCCTCGCCTTAGGTCCCGGCTCACCCTGGGCGGAAAAACCTGGCCCAGGAACCCTTGGTCATCCGGCGGCAGAGTTTCTCACTCTGCTATCGCTACTCATGCCTGCATTCTCACTCACACGGGTTCCACGGCTGGATCACTCCGCCGCTTCACCACCCGCATGACGCTCCCCTACCCAACACCACCATCACACCCCCACCACACGGGAGAGAGTGAACGTTCGTGGTGTTGCCGCGGCTTCGGCGGTGCGCTTGAGCCCCGCTACATTGTCGGCGCAGGACCACTTGACCAGTGAGCTATTACGCACTCTTTCAAGGATGGCTGCTTCTAAGCCAACCTCCTGGTTGTCTGGGCGATCCCACATCCTTTCCCACTTAGCGCACGCTTAGGGGCCTTAGCCGGCGATCTGGGCTGTTTCCCTCTCGACTACGAAGCTTATCCCCCGCAGTCTCACTGCCGCGCTGCACGCTCACCGGCATTCGGAGTTTGGCTGACTTCAGTAAGCTTGTAGGCCCCCTAGGCCAACCAGTGCTCTACCTCCGGTGAGTACCACACGACGCTGCACCTAAATGCATTTCGGGGAGAACCAGCTATCACGGAGTTTGATTGGCCTTTCACCCCTACCCACAGCTCATCCCCCAGGTTTTCAACCCTGGTGGGTTGGGCCTCCACACCGTCTTACCGGCGCTTCACCCTGGCCATGGGTAGATCACCCCGCTTCGGGTCTAGAGCACGCGACTACCACCGCCCTGTTCGGACTCGCTTTCGCTACGGCTACCCCACCCGGGTTAACCTCGCCACGCACCGCTAACTCGCAGCTCATTCTTCAAAAGGCACGCCATCACCCGCAACACGTCACGGGCTCTGACGGCTTGTAGGCACACGGTTTCAGGTACTGTTTCACTCCCCTCCCGGGGTACTTTTCACCTTTCCCTCACGGTACTCGTCCGCTATCGGTCACCAGGAAGTATTCAGGCTTACCGGGTGGTCCCGGCAGATTCACAGCGAATTCCACGGGCTCGCTGCTACTCGGGCACGCCACCACGCAGCCATGAACGGTTTTCGCCTACGGGGGTCTCACCCTCTACGCCGACGCGTCCCAACGCCTTCGACTAACCATCCACCACCACGCCCCGGGCCGGCAGACCCAGGCCATGACGCCCCACGACACCCCACCAGCAACACCTGCCGGCTCTCACACAGGCGGATTTAGCCTCCTCCGCTTTCGCTCGCCACTACTCACGGAATCACGGTTGTTTTCTTCTCCTGCGGGTACTGAGATGTTTCACTTCCCCGCGTTCCCTCCACCCGCCCTATACATTCAAGCGGGGGTGACAGCCCATGACGGCTGCCGGGTTACCCCATTCGGACACCCTCGGATCACAGCTCGGTTGACAACTCCCCGAGGACTATCGCGGCCTCCCACGTCCTTCATCGGCTCCTGATGCCCAGGCATCCACCGTGCGCCCTTGACAACTTGACCAACACACCAACACCGGCCACACAGTCATCAAACAAACCACAACCACGCGCACCAAGGGGCACACGCGGCTCGATCAAAGAAAAAAGATGCTCGCGTCCACTCTGCACTTGACAACCACACCCGCACACCACCACCCCCACCCCGAACCGACCCGCGAATGGAGATCAATGGGTGCCCAGAGAAGACCGGTCGTCCCCTCAGGACCAACAGTGCGCCAACGTCTCGCTGTCATCATCGAAGACAGTGTGCCCTGTTCCACTTCAAACAAGCAAGCAACCACCACCACAGCTACGTGGGGTGGTCCTCCCACCGAAGGGCCTGTCGGGCCGGCCACCACACGATGGCCCGTCACCCGAGAAGTCCCGGTGATCCGAGGCAAAGCTCCTTAGAAAGGAGGTGATCCAGCCGCACCTTCCGGTACGGCTACCTTGTTACGACTTCGTCCCAATCGCCAGTCCCACCTTCGACCGCTCCCCCCCTTACGGGTTGGGCCACGGGCTTCGGGTGTTACCGACTTTCGTGACGTGACGGGCGGTGTGTACAAGGCCCGGGAACGTATTCACCGCAGCGTTGCTGATCTGCGATTACTAGCGACTCCGACTTCACGGGGTCGAGTTGCAGACCCCGATCCGAACTGAGACCGGCTTTACGAGATTCGCTCCACCTCACGGCTTCGCAGCCCTCTGTACCGGCCATTGTAGCATGTGTGAAGCCCTGGACATAAGGGGCATGATGACTTGACGTCATCCCCACCTTCCTCCGAGTTGACCCCGGCAGTCTCCCATGAGTCCCCGGCATCACCCGCTGGCAACATGGGACAAGGGTTGCGCTCGTTGCGGGACTTAACCCAACATCTCACGACACGAGCTGACGACAGCCATGCACCACCTGCACACCAACCACAAGGGAGGACGTATCTCTACGCCTGTCTGGTGCATGTCAAACCCAGGTAAGGTTCTTCGCGTTGCATCGAATTAATCCACATGCTCCGCCGCTTGTGCGGGCCCCCGTCAATTCCTTTGAGTTTTAGCCTTGCGGCCGTACTCCCCAGGCGGGGCGCTTAATGCGTTAGCTGCGGCACGGAACCCTGGAATGGACCCCACACCTAGCGCCCAACGTTTACGGCATGGACTACCAGGGTATCTAATCCTGTTCGCTACCCGTGCTTTCGCTCCTCAGCGTCAGTATCGGCCCAGAAACCCGCCTTCACCACCGG